>CAWCQR010000025.1:0-56340 GCA_963797725.1 Terriglobia bacterium | reverse complement strand
TCGCCGCACGGAGCGACGTCCGGACAAATTCTTGTGGGCGCAACCCGGTTCGCGTAGTTTCATTTCGGCCCATGCCCGGAGCCATCGACGATGACTCGTATGACCTCACCGAGAACCCCGTCCATGTCCACGACCTCCACGCCACGAGCCCGCACCGGCCGGGGATCGAGCACACGAGGCTCACGTAGGCCCTCCAGGGCCGTCGCCATCACCATTGCCTCACCGTCGCGCTCGGGAGGGTCGTGCGATCGATCCTCGCCTCAACGAGACCCGCGGGGCCCGGTGCTGAAGGTGACGAGGCTTCCGGCCTGGGGCCTGGGGCTGGCGCTGGCGAGTGCGCTCTGGGGGTTGGCGGCCGGCGGTTCGATCCGGGCGGACGAGGCCCGCGAGCTCGCCGCCCGGCTGCTGGACGAGACCGTCAGCCGGGAGGGCCGCGAGGCGATCGTCCGCGAGCATCCCGAGCTCGCGGCCAGGCTCATCGCCGAGATGACCGCCGGCCTGGCCCCGGGGTCGCCGGAGGAGGCCCGGCGCATCCCCTGGATCTGGCGTGTCGCGATCGCCGCGGCCCGCCGCGACGAGGGGCCGGAGATCCTCCGCATCCTCGATGTCGCGCTTCCGACGCCCGGCGCGCCGCTGGATGACTGGCGGGCGGTCGTCGTGGGCGGAGGCATCATCAACGGGCTCACCCTGGCCGGCCGATGGCCGGCGGAGCGCGTCGAAGGACTGCTGAAGGGCCACGCCGGGCTGGAAGCGCGCTGGCGATGCGCGATCGACCTCGCGGCCGCGAAGGCCGACGACGAGGCGGTCACGACGGGGACGCGCTACGATGCGTTGCGGATGCTCGGCGTGGAACCCTGGGATCGCCGCGGCGCCCACCTCTTCCGCTACCTCCTCAAGGGAGTCCACCCGGAGCTGCAACAGGGCGCGATCAGCGCCCTGGGCGACGTGCGATCGCCGGCCGTGGGCCAGGCCCTCCTCTCCGGCCTCGCGCATTACTCCGCGCAGAACCGGGCGTTCCTGCTCGATGCCCTCCTCCGCGACGAGGGCCGCGCGCCGCCTTGCTCGATGCCGTCGCCGCCGGCCGCCTGATGCCCGACGACCTCGGCAAGGCGCGGTGGAGCGCTCCGGAACCACGCCGCCGGCGCGATCCGCTCCCGCTCGGCGGAGCTCCTCAAGGGGAAGTGACGACTCGATGGCCAGCACCGGACGACGCCCGGTCGTGTAGCAATGAGGGAAAGGTTCGCCATGCGGAGATTGATCGTCGGATTCGTGTGTCTCTTACCCGTCATCGGCTCGGCGGGTGTTGCGCCGGCGGCCCGGGGGCAGGAGATGGAGCTCGGGCTCGCCCGAGTGGACATCACCCCTGATTATCCCGTCCGGCTGCACGGCTATGGCCTCCGCTCGAAGGAATCGGTCGGCGTCGCACAGCGCATCTGGGCCAAGGCGCTGGCGATCGGTTCCGACGCCGAGGGCCCGAGGGTGCTCGTCTCGGTCGACAACCTGGGCGTCTCCGACGCCATCGTCGAGGAGATCGCCGGACGCCTGACCTCCAGGGCGCGGATCCCTCGCGATCGGTTCGCCGTGGCCTCCTCGCACACCCACAGCGCCTTGCCTCACGGGCGTCGCGCCGAACATCTTCTCCAAGGACATCCCGAAGGGCGAACAGGCGGCCATCGACCGCTATACCCGGGAGCTGACCGCTCATCTCGAGGAGGTGGCGCTCGCCGCCCTGAAGGCACGCCGGCCGGGGCGGCTCTCCTGGGCCCAGGGCAAGGCCGGCTTCGCGGCCAACCGGAGGACGAAGGGGGGCCCGGTCGATCACGCCATGCCGGTCCTCCGGGTGTCCGACCCCGACGGCACGCTTCGCGGCGTCGTGGTCAACTATGCGTGCCACTGCACGACGATCGACCCGGCGGAGAACACCATCAGCGGCGACTGGGCCGGCTTCGCCCAGGAGGCGATCGAGCGGGCCCACCCGGGGGCGATCGCCATGACGGTCATCGGCTGCGGCGCCGACGCCAATCCGGCTCCGCGCGTGACCCCCGGCGCCGCGGCCGCGCACGGCAAGGCCATCGCCGACGAGCTGGAACGCCTGCTCAAGGGCCCGTGGACGTCGCTGGCGTCTCCCCCGGTCGCGCGGTTCCGCCGGGTCCGGCTCCCCTTCGACACGCTGCCGACCCGCGCGGAGCTCGAGGCGAGGGTCAAGGCCAAGGGGCAGGACGCCTACAACGCCGCCAGCCAGCTCGCGCGGCTCGATCGCGGGGAGCCGCTGCAGTCCGAGCTGGACTATCCGGTCCAGACCTGGCAGTTCGGCGACCGGCTGGTCATGGTCTTCCTCGCGGGCGAGGTCGTCGTGGACTACGTCCTGCGGCTCAAGTCCGAGCTCGACGCCGGCCGGGTCTGGGTGACGGCGTACGCCAACGACGTCCCCTGCTACATCCCCTCGGAGCGGATCCTCCGCGAAGGCGGCTACGAGGGGGGCGGCGCGATGCTCTACTACGCCCGGCCCACTCGACTGAAGCCGGGGATCGAGGAGCTGATCATCTCGACCGTCGGCGCACTGGTCCCCCGGGAGTTCCGGGTCGCCCAGAGGTCCGACGACGAGATGCCTCCGCCGAAGTCGCCGGCCGAGTCGCTGCGGTCGATCCGGACCAAGCCGGGGCTGCGCGTCGAGCTCGTGGCCGCCGAGCCGCTGGTCGTCGACCCGGTGGCGATCGATTTCGGGGCCGACGGCAGCCTCTGGGTCTGCGAGATGCGCGACTATCCCACGGGGATCGACCGCCGCTGGAAGCCCGGCGGCGTCATCAAGAGGCTCAGGGACACCGACGGCGACGGCCGGTACGATTCCGCCTCGGTCCTCCTGGACGGGGTGCCGTTCGTAGCGGCTGCAGGATCAAGCGTATTGGCTGCACCGATGCGGTTATGATCCACCAGCATGCCGAAGTGCACGCCGCGGTTCATCAGGTAGTCGACGTTCACCACCAGGCCGGGTTTGATTTCCTGTTGCACTCCGATGTTGATTTGCGCTCCGTAGGGCGACGTGTAATGCGGATTGATAATGCTGACTCCGCCGAACGCTCCCAAATCATTGTTGAATTTCGGACCGGCTCCCGGAGGCGGCCAGTTGGCGGCCAGAGCGGCGCTGGCAGACTGCAGCAGAGACTGTGCCTGCAGTGCGAAGGGAATGACGTTTCCAATCGCCGCACCAAAGCAACTGTTGTTGGCCAAGCCCGTGCATTGGGTAGCGAAATTGAAGAGTTGCGACCCATCCCTCGGATCGATGACGAACGGTTGGCTGGTTACCGGGTTCGGAGTATCGTTGCCCAATCCAGGCGGCAAGTTCTCTGCCCGGTCAAACAGCAGGTTGTTAAAGATATTGGTCTCGTAATAGATACCGCCGCCGCCGCGGATCACGGTCTTACCGTTCCCACCCACGTCCCAGGCAAAGCCAAGCTGCGGTGCGAAGCGCCTATCGTCATTCCGGGGTTTGCCACCCAGCGCTGGATCAAACGTGCTGATAAGCGGGGCTCGCTCCAGGTCCGCGTTAGACAATCCGTCGTCGTGGTCGTAGCGCAGACCGCCGTTTAACGTGAACGTCCGGCTGACCTTCCAGGTGTCGTGTACATACACCCCGATGCGGTTATTAATGAAGCCGCCATGCGGGAAGCCGAGCGCCGGCTTTTCGCTGCCCGCGCCCAGTCCGTTGCCCAGGAAGATGCTGTTGACCGCATAGTTAAGCGGATCGCTTGCTCCATCCGCACTGAACGGAACCGCGGCTGGTCCGCCCCCAAAAGGAGCGGCGATGCGTGGGCCCAATCCAAAGAATGAAGCGAAGCCAGCCTCGTCGACCCGGTTATATTCGGCGCCGAATTGGATGTTGTGGCGACCTTTCACCCAGCTGGCGTCGTACTTGGTCTGCCGGTTCTGCTGGTAGGTATTCTGCGGAGCGTTGGCGTTGGGACCGAGGACGAATCCACCCAGGCCTGTGACATTGACCTGCACTGGCAAGATAGGAGTTCCGGCTAACGCATTCGCATCCACGATCCCGTTGATGAATTTCAGGAAGCTGAAGCGAACACCGTGAACCCATGACCCGGAGCTGTAGTCCCATCCCACAGCGTGGGAATTGGCACTGTTGGAGTTACCGAAAGCGGACAAGCCAACGCCGCCAAATCCGGTCACACCGATATTGTCGTCGTGGTTGAAGCGGTAGAACAACTTCATCTTGCTGGTCAAGTTAAAGTCAGCTCGGGCTCCGCCCATATGCTCATTCACTGGAACTCCGAAAGATCCTGTGAATTGCGGGAACGGACCTACCTGAGTAGTGTTGGCGCCAACCTGCTGCAACTTTTCGTATTCCGCTTCGAAGAACACCTTGTTCTTCCAAATCGGGCCACCAAACCGGCCTCCGTAGTTGTCGCGGCTGAAAGGAGGCTTAGGAGTGTCCAAAGAATCGCAAATGCCCGCCGCCAGAGACTGAGAGTTACAGATGATCGGAGCATTGTTCGCGGCAAATTCAGAGCGCCGGAAGAACCCGAAGCCTGAGCCGTGGAAAGTGTTCGTGCCGCTCTTGGTCACAATATTGACCGCGCCAGAGGACGTCAGATCGGTACTGACATCCAGCGAAGATTGCTGAATTCCGAATTCCTGCACCGATTCGTTGGTCAGGTTCATTACGGTGGTGCCGACCGTTTCATCGGTGATATCGACGCCATCCACCTGAATACGGGTGGAGCGGCCGGAACGGCCTCCGACGGAGACGCCGGTCATCTGGTTCTTCGTGGGATCGAAAAGTCCGCCGTCAACGATCTGAACTCCCGGCGCCATCTGGGCCAGGTCAAGGAAGTTGCGGCCGTTCAGCGGAAGATTGTCGATCAGGTTCGCAGTGACCACGCCCTGTACCGTCGACTTGGTCGTGTCCACGGTTACCGCCTCAGCTTGAACCATTACCTCAGTGGTGATAGCGCCGAGTTCGAGTCTCATAACCAGGGAGGAAGCGACTCCTACACGGATGCTAACGATTGTCGAGGTAGTCTTGAAACCCTCGTGCTGCACGCTGACGCTGTAGTCGCCTGGCGCCAAGTCAGGAATCACCACGTTGCCATCTGATCCGGCTGTCAACTCCAGAGACACGCCTTTGTCTTTGCTGGTGACGGTGGCTCTCGCGCCCGGCACGGCCGCGCCGGATGGATCCAAAATTTGTACAGTGGCTGATCCTGTTAAACGTTGCGCCAGGAGGTTGGTGGCCGGAGTCAGCACAAGTCCGATCCCGAGCAAGGTCAAAAATGTTGCGAACAAAGCCTTTCGCATGTCGCTATTCTCCTCGAATCAAAAAGCGCTTCTTCTATGTGTGGTAAAGGTGACCGTGATCCAACCCGGATACTTTTGCTAAGTGGCCTTAGAACGGGTGTTGGACAAAATCACTAGACACGCCCTGTCTGACAACAGTTGAGCAAGCACGTTTCCAAAACATTACCTTAGTAACACATTGATTCTTCATGCCTTGTCTAGACGAAAAAGTGTTGATACTGAAAATGAAAGATTTAGACTTTGCGGAATTATGGATTTTCATACATTGACGCGTGGGTTTGCGGGCTATGGCAAAATGCCAACTGTGGAAACTCACGACCTCGATCACGGTATCGAGCTCTTCAATCGCGCCGAATTTTTTGACGCTCACGAAGTGCTGGAAGACGTTTGGCGGGCGGCTCCGGCTGAAGAGAAGAAATTCCTGCAGGGGATGATTCAGGTCGCGGTGGCACTCTATCACTACGGAAATGGAAACTCGATCGGGGCGCGCTCGGTACTAAGGCGCGGGTTTCGCAACCTGTCCCGTTATCCGGAGGGTTTCGGCGGAATCCGCCTGGCGACTCTGCTGCACTCGATTTCAGATTGGCAACGCGCGATGGACGAAGGTACGCCCGTACCCCCATTGCCGAAAATTGACTGGGCCAACAACCAGCAATAATGCTGCGCTGGCAGTCTTCCCTAGTGCTTTTTTTTAGATCTTTTTGACGACCGGTGGCTGGCAACTGCTGGCGTGTGGCTGACCGCTTCCTTCTGTTCTCCCGGAGCCAGCACGCGGCGTACGATGGGCGTGTTCAGTTTGTATTTGCGCTCGATGACCTGTCCCGCATCATCTTTCACCCGCACCACGAAGACCGGCAAGTCCCCCTCTTTTTCAAATGTCTCGTGGGAGAGTGTGACCGGAAGAACGCCGTTCAGACTTCTCTCCCGGTAAGCGGTTTCGTAGCGGTGCCGCCGGACGTTCCAGGTGAAAACCCGAAGGGCGTTGAAGTCGAACGGCATTCCATCCTTGTTCTCAGTCAGCAGCACCAGGTATTGTGGGACCTTCTTGTCGCCGTCGGCGACCTGGTCCAGAACAAACGACGCAACCGTTCGCTGTCCCTCGGCGTATTGTGCGATCTCGAGCGGAATATCGACGTCCAGCATGCGTCCAAGAACCCAGCCCACGTGTCCCGGCTCATCGCGTATCAGCCACCAGTCTTCCATCGGGGGCGTGGCAGGTGGTGACGATCCTGCCTTACCGGCGGCACCAACCTTGGTCTGTCCGCCTGACAGCGGTTTTTCGCTGCTGGCACGCTTCATGAGCGACAGCTTCGCTCCCTGTTCCACCTGATAAAGGTGGTCGGAGTCACGGTCGGGTTGCAAGTGAATGTTGGTTTGGTTGTGCGCAAGAGCGGTCGCCTGGACGGGATCATTACGGACATCCGCTGCCAGCTTTTGGAAAGCATCGTGGGTTTCCTGTGTCACCAGGTAACGCTGTTCCATCCACCCTTCTACTCCGGCGGATGTGCGCACGTGAGCGAACCGGCGATCACGTCCCAGGATTTGTACGACCTCGCCATTCTTAACCGTTCCCGTTTTGTTGAAAACCGCTGCCACCTGATCGCGCAGGAACGCCTGGGGAGCGGACACATAGGCGATTTCCTTGGGGGCGCCGGTGCGGCTGCATCCCGAAAAAAGAATGGCCGCAAACAGCGGTACCAGCAAACAAGATTTAATGCGAAGTCTCACCGGCACAATATTAGCAGTCGTTTGAAACCGTACCCAGTCATTTGGACAGGGATGTACCGTTATCGGCGAACAGCGATTGGAAAAATCTGCAATCGGTGCGTGACGAAAACGGGAGCGCAGATTCCGATGGTCGCGACAGTAGGAGGTTATGAAGAACCCGGTTATTGAACCGAAATCGTGACCGGCGGGCTGGTGCCCCCGCACAAGGTCGCGGTAACGGTGGTGGACATGCCCGAAGCGCTTGAACTCACCGTCGCCGAACCGGCAGAGATGGAAGGAATTACTGCGGTGTTCGAAATGTTCCAGGTGACCACACTACTAACGTCCTGCTGACTGAGCGAACCGGAAAAGACCGCGTTGGCGACGAAAGTAATCTGGGCGCCCGCAGCAGGATTCGTGGTCGACGGGGTAATCGTGATGCTGGTCACAATCGGGCAGACCGTAACCGTCGCTGTGTTGGTGAACGCGCCGTCGGTCGCTGTGATCGTCGTAATTCCGGGCGGTGACGCAATGCTGGCCGCCGCTTTGACCAAGCCGGTATTGGTTCCCACCGAAGCAACGGTCGCATCGGACGATTGCCAACTGCTCTTCGAGGTCACGTTCGACGTGCTGCCGTCGTCAAACGTCCCAGTCGCTGTCATCTGAATGGTTCCAGCCGGCGCAACGCTTCCCGTGGAGGGAGCAACAGTGATGGACTGGAGCGTGGGGTTGACGAAAAATCCACGGCAACCAGCCGCCAGCGCGAGCATCAAAATCGCGGTGAATGCACCTAAAAGTCGGATTTTTTGCTTGAAACCAGGCATGTGAAAGAATCCCGGCAGACGTATCTTCATATTCAGTTTCGTCCGCAAGCGGCGTAAGAGAATTGTAGCAGAGAAAGTTTTCGCTAAGAGGCAGGGATGTACCTCCGTGCGCATCAAAAACGCCGTACGAAACTCCCGTTCTGCAGTCGACGTCCCGAGCATGGGAAGTTCGAAACTTCGACAGTTCAAGCAAGCATCCAGGCAAGACTCGGAACGCAAGTTCCCATATCCTGCTAAGCTTTTTTCGAGATATTTGATGAATAAACTTGTTGCCGTTTTGTTGATTGGTCTGGGCTCATTCGTGTTTGCGGTCTCTGACGCTGTCGGTCGGGAGCAGCCGACCGCGACGCCCCCGAAGCCGCTTGTTGCTGCAGTGCCTGCGCCAACGCTGTGCGCCGCCTGCATCCGGGGACACATGGAGTTTCTCGCTTCCGACGCTTTGCGCGGGCGCGGCAGCGGTACCGCGGACGAGTTAGTCGCAGCAACGTATGTCGGTTCGCAACTGCGCGCCTACGGCATCGCCCCTGCTGGCGACAACGGCGGTTACGTGCAGCGGGCCATGCTGCAGCAACCCAAGTTGACAGCGCCGCCGACAGTGACGCTTGTAAGCGGAGACGCTTCCGGAAAGAAAGTTACCTGGATTTACGGTAAGGATTTTGTAGTTTCAAATTTGGCCCATCCGCAGTTCTCCGGCCCCTTGCGGGTAATCAAGGTTGACCAGGATAATCTACAAGTCTCCGGTTGCGTTGTCTTGATTCTCGGAGGTAATCGAGCCGCGCAACGCAAGAAGGCATTCGCATTAATCTCCCAGGGAACTATCGCCGCCCTTCTGCCGGCGACCGCGGAGCGTGCAGCCAAGTTCGGGGAGAAAGGGGAACAACTGCCCCACTTGCCGGCAAAGATCGAGGGACAGGATGCCGGCCTGGCGGAAGATTTCAATCTGCTGGAGGTTACTTCCGAGGCTGCAAACACTCTCGAAGCCCTTCCGGAGAACACCACGTTTAGCTTCGATAGCTCTTCCACCAGCGAAAAGAAATCGACCTGGAACGCTATTGGGATACTGCGCGGAACTGATCCAAAACTGGCTCATTTGGCCGTCTTGCTCTCGGCGCATTTGGATCATCTGGGGATTGGCCCGCCAGTGAAGGGCGACGACATCTACAACGGCGCCGACGATGACGCTTCCGGTACGACCGCGGTACTGGAACTGGCGCGCGTATTGGGCAAGGGCGCTCGCCCGCGACGGACGGTGATTTTCGCTTTGTTCGGAAGCGAAGAGACCGGCGGCCAAGGGTCCACTTATTTTCGCGAGCATCCGCCGCTGCCCCTGTCGGACATCGCGGTCAACCTTGAATTCGAAATGTTGGGACGCGCCGACGCAGCCGTGAAGTCCGATACGGTGTGGCTTTCAGGATGGGAACGTTCCAATCTCGGTCCAACTCTTGCGGCTCGCGGAGCCAAGCTGGTTGGTGATCCTCATCCCGAACAGAATTTCTTCGCTCGGTCCGATAACTATGTCCTGGCCAAAAAAGGAATCGTGGCACAAACGGTTTCCAGTTACGGCCTGCATAGCGACTATCACCAACCCAGCGACGATGTCGCCCACATTGACTTCAAACACATGGACGCGGCCATAGGATCACTTCTGGCGCCAGTACGCTGGCTGGTAAATTCGCCATTCGCTCCGAAATGGAACGAGGGGGAAAAACCTTAGAAGAGTCGACGTCCTCAGCAGCGCCGCACACCAAGTTGCAATCTTAGCCGTCGAGATCAAAAATTGTTGTTGCGGTAGGCGATCGATTGCATTTTTCACTAACCACTAACCACTAGTTCGTTCTTTTCGCCTTGGCAATCTTTTCGTCGATCGGCTTACGGCCGGAAAAACCTTCGCTGGTGCTATGCCAGTGCGTGATTCCTTTTTCACCAAGTTTCCAGCAGAGCAGCAACGTCCTTCCCTCCACCTGACAGGGGAAGTCGAGCAACCCAATGTCGATGTCCTTTACCTGGACTCCGGTGGAGTCAATTTCGGCAAGAGCATCTTTGACGCGTTGAATACTTTTCTCACGCTCCGCCTTCCGTCGCGCCATGTGAATGATGTTTACCCGCAGGCCTCCGCTGAGAAACACCCGGTGGGCAAGTTCCTGCAGTTCAGTGTCGACGCTTTCAATCAGCTTCTTGCCATCAATGGCAGTGCGCAGGAGAGATTCCAAAACTGGCAACAGGCTTTCAGCCTCTTCAAGAGTAAAACTACGTTCAGACATAAAGGTATGCAGTCATTCTAATGCATTCGAATATGGAAGTCAGTGGATAGAGGTTCAATTCAGAAATGCCGTGCCCTGCTTTTCTTTGCGTGCTTTTCGTTGCGCCCTTTGCGACCTTTGCGGTTAAAAGCTCCTAATCGAGGTCGCAGATCACTGCGTTCTTCCCCGTGACGGGTCGGCGCTATCCGCAGTGTTCAAGTCGACGTGCACGTGGCGCCTGACATCAATTCCAGGCGGATAGCAGCTTCCATCGCGATCGTAGTTTTTCGGGCATCCCGACGCAACGTCCTTCCGCCTAGGAGACTGCGCAAACTGCCATACTTCCGCGAAGTCGATTCCGCTGCCCGCAGGACTCGGCGAATGCTGCGGAAATGCGCAGCCCGGCGACGGCGGACAGGCGTCATTGGTCACCCAGTATGAGATTTTTCTTCCCGCCGCCGTTTGACGGATGTCCTCGGCGGTTACGACCTTCACCCCACCGCCCTCGTCCGCGACAATGCCGGAACAATAAATTCCGGCCCGAAAACCCGATGCGGTTATTCCATCCACCCATGAATAAATGTAGGCTTTCTGTTCCGGCAGCATTCGTCCGCCCTCTTCCTGATCGAGAAAGATTATTGTCCCCGGATGAAAACCCTCTCGCCGTGCGGCTGCAATCGCAACCTGAGCATCAGATTGCCCCAGAAGCGCTGCACGCGAGATCGTTTTCAGGTCAGCGAACGGTCTGCCGTTAAAAAGGACGAGAAATCCAAACCCCGCTGATTCAACCACCGGCCGCTTGCCTCTCCAGGTATTGGCCTTCTCACCTGGAGGATTGTTGAGCCAGAAACCCGCGTAGGAAAATGTATGGTGGAGAAGCTTCAGATTCTCGTCGCCGGGATAGTCATTACGGTCGAATCCCAGATAGCTGTGAAGGTCCTGCTCAGATTTAGACTGACCATTCACGCTTGCACTCCAGAGAAGACACACGCCTATCGCTACCGTTACGACTCCAGGAGTTCGCATCATGCGAGAGATTAGTTGTCTCATTGTCGATCTGGGGTCGACAGGGAAGGGCACGACTTCAGTCGTGCCACTACTCTACGTAGCCCACGTTGAGAATGTTTGTTCTATGCTCCACTTCCCAGTCGCGGGCGGTGGTGATCTCTATCTGCTGAGATGCCGGAATGTGACTGCCGTCCATCCCAAAAGTAAAACGACGCAGAACCGATTCGCGCCAAGCTCCATCGCAGAAATGATACTGATAGGGGCAGACTAAACGCCACTTGATTACAAGAGTTACGATCCCGATCGCGGACACAAGCCCTACACTGCTGTTATGAAGTCCCTGGCAAGCTTCGCATTCCTGCTCGCCCTCGCGGCATATAACACGCCCGCTCTAGGACAGCCACAATCCCGCATCAATGATGCGCCGTCTTTCGAGCCAGCAATGATCGGTGTCGCGAGTGCCAAGTATCCTCCTTTGGCGTTGTCAGCCAACATCACCGGCGAGGTCATACTGAGATTAGGGATTCGCAAGGACGGGAGCGTTGGATCTGCTGTCTTGATTAGCGGGCATCCAATGCTGGTTGAAGCATCACTACAGAACGCCAGGCAATTGCGATTTGAATGCACAGCCTGCATGGACGAAGTCACCCCGTATCCGGTGACGTACTCCTACCAGTTTGCCGCCGGACCCGATTGGCCGTGCCCCGAATCCCATCAACACAGCACGCAATCGCCCCACCGCGTAACTGTGATCGCTGAGCCGCGCGTGGTCCACCCCTTTTTCGCCAACATTAAAGTTCGATCGGCGAAGTGTGGATACATCTGGAGATGCAGCTCTCCTTGGGGCGGATGGGAATACTATTATTTTCCGGTCCGTAGCGCGAAGTGTCTCGATTTGTGGAACTGCGGCCATCAGCTTCGCGAACCATATGCCACCTGCAAACGGCTTCACCGTGAAATCTGGTGAAAAAATCGGCATTTTACTTGTTGGCCCAGACGTACAATCCGCGCATGGCCTACTCGAAACCAATTTTGGCCGGACTTTGCGGTTCCGCAATCACTTATCTCTGCTTTCTCACTTGGAATCACATGCAAGCCACGTCAGCCGCTAGGAAGCTAGGAGCAACTGGTTTGATCGCGGCGTCAGGGGGCGCGACCTATGTTTTGCATTCGCCTACCTTTTGGGCCGTCGCAATAATCGCGTTTGGTGTTGCATTCTTCCTGTTTCGAGACGCTTGAATTTTTGCGGAATCATCGTAGCAATCGCCTTCGCGACTTCTACAACGGTCTGCGCCCCGTGGCCAAGATCCAATTTTTTCCGGAGCGATGCTTGGTTTCGACTTCTGTGAAGCCCGCCTGGATCAGGAGGTCCTTGTGCTGCGCATCTGTGAGGAACGCTGCGCGGAGCAGCGGCATGACTATGCTGTAAACGAAACGCAACGGCCCGCCGCGGTACGTTTCGGCGATCAAGGCAAATCTGCCGCCCGGCTTCAGAACTCTCAGAACCTCTCGCACGTTGGCTGGCAGGTCGGGCCAGTAGTAGTGCGTCTCCACGGCCGTAACAATGTCGAAGGAGCAATCGGGAAACGGCAATGCGGCAACCGAACCCTGCTCGATTTGGACTCGGCCGGCCTCAATCTCGTGCGAGTTCGTCTCTCGTGAAACGGCGACGCTTGCCGTTGAGTAGTCCAGCCCAGCGACTTTGCCTTCGGGCGCGAGGGCCGCGAGTTTCCGCAGGGTCTGCCCGCCCCCACAACCAACGTCCAGGATCGCGGCATTCTTTGGAATCGTAATCTGTTGCAGGCCCCACTCGGTCATCGCCGCGTGACTCAAATTCATCGCCTGAACGACACGCCTTCCGAGCCAGCCCTTAGGCTTGCGAACCTGCTGGAACAGCCAGGCCATCAGGAGAACCAGCAGCAACAGGCGGAGAATCTTAAACATTCAGCTTCTCGTCAGAGAATTAAATCGTGGAAGCATTAAATCATTCATCGCGTTTCCCTGGCCACTCGCTAGACCAGGCATCCCATGAACGTCAAAAAGGATTGGACTCGCGATTCAAAGCTCGCCTCCGTCAAATAGTTGAGTAGTGTCGCCATTCAACTTATTGCGTCTTGCTCAACCTGTCACACAGGAATAGACTTGCGGCGCTTCAATCTGTCCCATTCTCGCTTCGCAAATCGGAGACTAAATGAAAACAAGATCAATCGTTCTCGCGATAGTAGTGTGCTTCGTCGGAGTATCTTTGAGTTTCGCCCAGAACCCGAACATGGGTACCTGGAAGCTCAATGAGGCCAAATCAAAAATCCCCGCAGGGATGATGAAGAACTCCACCGTCACCTACACCCAGGATGGTGACAACGTGAAAGTCACAACAGACGGCACCACCGGCGACGGCAGCCCGTTGCACACCGATTGGACCGGCAAGTTCGACGGCAAAGACTATCCTTTGACCGGCGATGCCACTGCAGACACACGGTCGTATAAAAAGGTTGATGATCACACAATGACCCTGGAAAACAAGAAGGGTGGAAGCGTCGTCACCAATGGAAAAATCGTGGTTTCCGCGGACGGCAAGACACGCACCCTGACCACATCAGGTAAGAATCCGGCGGGCAAGATGCTCACTGGCAAATCGGTGTACGACAAGCAGTAGTGGCATCCTTTGCCCCAACCCGATATCTCTGGACTCCAGATGATGTCGGGTTGGGCGCGAAGCGGCGCGTTAACATCCCCAGCTTTCAGCGTCACTTCCGATATGCCAACTTCCCGCTACGAATCACGATTGCACGATCCATCGCTGGTTGCAGAGCGCATACTTACTGGTCGCCGGCTTTCGTTGACCGATTGCGTTTCATGCACGTAAGATTCGCCCTGTGATCGGCCAAACCATTTCGCACTACCGCATTCTCGAGAAACTCGGCAGCGGCGGCATGGGTGTGGTTTACAAGGCCGAAGACACTCGTCTTCACCGTTTCGTCGCGCTCAAGTTTCTGCCTGAGGAAGTGGCCGCCGATCCACAAGCTCTCGCCCGCTTCCAGCGTGAAGCGCAGGCTGCTTCGGCCCTGAACCATTCCAACATTTGCACAATTCACGATCTCGGCGAAGAAAACGGGCTCGCCTTCATCGCGATGGAATATCTGGATGGTGTGACCCTGAAACACCACATCGCGAACAGGCCTCTCGACCTCGAGATCTGCTACCGCTTGCCATCGAGATCGCCGATGCTCTCGACGCCGCGCACAGTAAAGGCATCGTCCATCGCGACATCAAACCCGCCAACATCTTCGTCACTGAACGCGGACGCGCCAAGATTCTCGACTTTGGCTTGGCCAAAGTCGCACCCGCTCTGACCTCCTCCAGTCAGATGGCGGCCATCAACACCCAAACCCATCCATAAATACACCTGACCATCCGGCACATGGGGTACAGTCGCTTACATGTCGCCAGGCAGGTCCGTGGCAAGTTGATGCCCGCACCGACTTGTTCTCCTTCGGCTCGGTCTCAGGATGCCACCGGCGCCATGCCCTTCCACGGCGACTCTGCCATGATTGCGAGGCGATCGTCAACCGCGCTCCGGTCGCGCCAGTCCGCCTCAATCCAATCTCCCATCTGAACTGGAACGCATCATCAACAAGTCTTTGGAGAAGGACCGCGATCTGCGCTACCGCTCTGCGGCTGACATGGAAACGGATTTGAAGAGGCTGCGACGCGATACGGACTCGGGGCGCTCGGCTGTTACGTCCTTCCCGCAGCCACCTCCGTTCCCGCGCGACCTCAGCGCGCTGGTTGAAGTGGTCCGCGATACCGGTGGGTCAGTGGCTCTCGCCCTGCTCACGATCTGGTGCGCGCGCCGCTTTCGCCGCCGCGAATTGTCGGATCTAAGCAGATCACCAACGATGGCCGGCCCAAATTAGCTTGGGAACCGATGGCAATCGTCTCTATCTCACCGAGAGTCTGCCGTCGCGATTTTCCATCGTGCAGGTTGCCGCTGGTGGCGGCGAGGTCGCCCCCCTTGATGTGCCCTTCCCCAATCCTGTTTTCGCCGACGTTTCCGCGGACACTTCTGAACTGCTGATAATCCAGGTGAGCCAACTGCAAACTCTTTTTTGTTATGCCAGTTCCTGCCGTTCCCCCGCCGGCTCGGCGACCTTTCCGGCCACGGTCCGCTTGGTGCCAGATGGAAACTGCTATTCGCAATAGGTTTGGACCTCTATAAGGCAGAGCACGACGGGGCCCACCCACTAAAGTTCGCGACTGCACCTGATTTCCCCAGGGACATGAGGATCGCACCCGATGGACCCTCATCCGCTTTACGGTTTCCAATCTCATCAGTACACCTCACGCTTTGGGAAGTTCGTGCTGATGGCAGCAACATGCATCCGTGCTTTCAGGCTGAACGATGCACCCTCCGAGTGCTGTGGCCAATGGAGCCCGGATGGCAAATATTATTTTTTCCAAAGTGGAAAGGCGGCGCTCCAGCATCTGGTCATACCTGACTCTGTCCCGTGGTGCGCAAGGCCTCTACGGAGCCGGCTCCATTAACGACTGGCCCCCTGCAGTTTGGTTTGCCTCTTCCCAGCAAAACGGCAAGAAGCTATTGTGGTCGGTGTTCAGCAGCGCGCTGAACTGGTCCGCTATGACGCCAAGGTCGCCGACTTCGTTCCCTATCTCGGCGGCATACCGGCTACCGACGTGGATTTCTCCCGCGACGTCATGGGTGACCTACGTCAGCAACCTGAAGCACGCTATGGCGCAGCAAACTCGACGGCTCCGCCCGCCTTCAACTCACTTACCCGCCCATGCACGCAGCCTGCCCACTGGTCACCGGATGGACAGCAGATTGCCTTTCCGGAAGCATTCCGGGTAAGCATGGCAGTCTTTCTCATCTCAAAAGATGGTGGCAGTCCCCAACCTCTAACCGCAGAGAATGCCGTCTAGACGGACCCCTCAGGTCGCAGAACAGCACCACGCTTGCTATTGGCCATCACAACGTTATTCATACCAATCTAACCTACGTCGAGTTGTTCGACATTAAAACCCAGCAGATTTCACAAGTGCCCGATTCCAACATTTTCGCTCCGCGTTGGTCCCCCGACGGCCGCTACATTCTTGCGATTACCGCTTCCGGCAACGACAAACTCATGCTCTACGATGTAATAGTCAGAAGTGGCGCCAGTTGAAGACCAGCGTGAATTCGTTCGGCTATCTTGCCTGTCTCCTGATAGCGCGTCGGTATACTTCAACACAATCCTGAACGGCGATACAGGCTACTTTCGTTTGCGCTCTGTACGGCAATGGAAAAGCTCATCAACTTGAAGAAAATTCGTCTGTATCGAACCAGTTCGGCCCCAGTTCGTACACATCGACCCCGGCGAAGTCCCCCTGTTCCCTCGCGACATCAGCACTCGGAGATCTACGCCTTCGACTTCCAGCTCCACTGATAGTCCATACTTCTCGCCACCACGGCAGTTATTCCGGCGGACGATCGTATCAAACCATAGATAGTCTTCCAAAAATTCTGCCTCGCACACCCGCCCGTATTCACGACAATCGGAAACGCAATCGATGTTCAACCAGTTTCACTTGGCAGCCACGCCCGCTCCTGCGGGAACATATGACGTCTTTAGCTTCACCTTGTCACCACGTCAACCCAGCCGCCACCAGTTGACCCCTCCAAAGTTCCCTGCACCGCAAACGAATCGATAGTGGCCGCCGCCTCCATCAAAAGCACACAATATTGAATCTCTTATGACCAGCAGTAATTTTAAAGTGAAATGTACAGCAAAACGCGATTTCTGACTCAAAATATAAAATATCGTAATTTACCCCACAAACAACACGACAGCGCTCCATTTACCGTCATACACAAAATACTTCGTTGAAGATCAATTCCACTCGTTCCCAAATGAACTCCTTGAAGTCCTCCCTGATTGAGATCACTCACTTTTCCAACGATAATAACCTTCAACCATTAAATCCCTCCTAAATCAACTTACCCCCCTTCTCACCTCATCCCCACCTCAACTCACCTCAAACACTTCCTCCATCACTACCTTCCACACATACCTACGTCACTTCCCATCTCCTTCTCTGTCCACCCGCTCCACATTTAACCAGTTGGGCGGCTAAGGTAGCCCGGCGGGATCTGGACCCGGACATGCTGCAAGTCGACCAGTTCAACCGGCAAATACTCCCGCGCAAGCCAGAGCCCTTCTCTATCCTGTTCTGTCAGGAGTATCTCGGTCCGCGAACTAAGGAGGCGGCCTTCGAGCAGGAGGTCTGCCCAACCATCTCCTTCGACGAATCGTGAGCTTTTAGACTCCAGGGAAGGAAATGGAGGGTCTTCGTCCGGTGCAGTGCCGACTAGAACAATCGAAGCTATGTCGCCTTTTTTTGAACAGTTGTCACAGGATATTGGCAATTCTGGATCGAAAATCTCAATTAGGAGATTGGATGGAGTCCCGGGAACTTCTTGTAGACCTCTCCAAATGATTTTCCCTTGACCTTGTGCTTTCACACTCTGCTTGGAGAGGAGATTCCGCCCATCCCAGATTTCAATCCGCGCGGCAGATGCAGACTGCGGGCTTGACAGTCCATACTGAAACTCCACTCCGGAAGCGCTGCCGGAAACCCAGGGGCCGACATAGTTAGCGGCCAAGGAAATCTGAAGCCCGTTCAGCATGATTCTTTTTTCTCTTGTGCAGGACTGCACAAGTTTCCGAAGGCAAGAAAAACGAATATTGGCGTGGCACGTCTCGCCAACACTCGCCGGATGAAGTTCATACCTGCACAGATTATGAACTCAACATCGGACTGGGTAGATTACCAACGGTCTCCTGGCAATTGGCTACTATCAGCGAGTTGAATGGCTCTCGAAGACGGTTTCATGTGTCACCGTCGCTGTTTCACTCGTAATCCGGTTGTGAGAGTAATCGCCTTCCATGAGAAGGCCGGTCGGAGTCAAGTCGATTTTTGCGGTTCGCGGAACATCGTTGTTCTTTCCCGCCGAGTGGCCACTGTCGCCATGCTTCCATCCGCACTCTTGAGGAGCGATTTCATTTCGCTCGGTGCATGTTGGGCGTTCTCGTTTCAGCCGGTGCTGCCATCTGTTTGTCGCCCTGTTTCTGCTCTCGCAGAGTGGAACCTGGGCCAGGCGATTAACGCAGTCACCGGAACTCGGCTTTGGCTTTTGTCTTTTCTCTTCCTGGAACGGTTTTGGACTTTTGTTGTATTTTGTTCTACGACTGCCGCCACTGTCGTTCGCTGCTGTTGTGCAACGGTTCGTACGCTTCTCCGCTCACCCACAGGTGATGCAGCAGCACCGCGAGCTTTCTTGCGGTGGCGACGATGGCTCGCTTCTTTCCGCTCTTTCCGCCACGCTCGGCCAGTTTCAGTCCCCAGCGTCGCAGGTCACAGTCGATGCCGAACGGCCCCAAGATGTGCTGCGCTCCCTGCACCAGCAGCCCAACGGCTCACCCAGGGCGAGTGCGTCCCAGTTTCCAGTGCGATCCGACTGCGCGGCATCATCGAACACTTCCTGCAACGCTTTCGGATTCGTGCGCACTCTCTGCTCCAGGTCTATCTGCCCGCTTCATCCAGCATGCAGTACCAGCTGTAACGATCTCCCAGATCCAATCCGACGGTCAGCTTCGCTGAGAATTATTCCTGCTCTGTTTTGCCGCTACGGTGCTAACCTTTTTCATTGCCGGTCTCCTTTTTATCTGTGCCTTGAGCACGTCGATAACTTGGGAGCGTACAGCATCCCGCCCGGAGACCGGCCTTCTCATCCCATCTGTTTACCTCACAATAGTCCGGGTGTACATTCATCCCGCAACTTTTGATCGGGATTTCTCACGGAGGAGACCATGATTCGACGCCAGCTTCTTTCAAAAATCCCCCAGTTATTTGGCTTGGGTCTACTCGGGTTGGGGGCAGCCAATGCGCAACAAGCAACGGCACACAAACCACTGAAGATCATGATGAAAAGTGCCTGGGGATCGGATGATCCGACGAAAGCGGCCTTTCCCTTCTTACATGGGCATGCGCTTGCCGAAGCCGGGCATGAAGTACAAATCTTCCTCTTGGGCGAAGCGGTTTCCGTTATGCGAAAGTCCGTGGCAAATGCGCTCGTGCCCGTCGGCTGGGCTCCTCTGGCTGAGACTCTTGATAAAGTCGTCGCCAAACACATTCAAATTTACGCTTGCGGTGCTTGCTGCCGCGCGAGGAGCGTGGCGGAAACGGATTTGAGCCAGTGGGGAGCAAAGTTCGGCAGTCCCACGATTTTTGTGTCTCTTGTCGAGTGGGCGGACCGGATCATCACCGAATAGACGAAGCATTACCTGTAACTGGTGAAGCGTTGCCCTTACACTCATCACCGGATTGTTAGTGTATCTCCCTGTTTAGAACGGCTACTTCCGGATGAGCAGCGAAGCTGCTTCCTCTCTCCGCCTTCGAACAACATCTCATGTACTTGTGCAGTTTGGGTTAAGCTAGTCCATCCGTCCGACTTTGCAGGAGGTGACCCATGTCCGCGAAAGTGGACCTCTACAACAGCGCATACGCAAACTACGCGTCGGAGGTGTACCGACAAGTCCGAATAGAAACCTATGGAGAGGATTTTGGACAAACCGGCTGGACAACAACGGAAGAGTCACGAGAGATTCCCTCTCGGCTTGTCTTGAGACCTGATTCGTCAGTGCTCGAATTGGGGTGCGGTTCTGGTGGATATGCCTTGTACCTGGCGCAGACCGTGGGTTGCCGAGTGGCGGGCCTGGACATTAATGGGCCTGGAGTTCAGAACGCGAACCAACTTGCTGCCGCAAGAGGTCTCGGTGCAACGGTCCATTTCGAACGGTGCGACATTTCGAAAGGGCTCCCATTCGAGGACGGATCGTTCGATGCGGTGTTCTCGAATGATGTCTTGTGCCATCTCGCAGGACGGCCCAAAGTGCTCGCCGAGATGTTTCGCATTCTGAAACCCGCTGGACGAATGCTATTTAGTGACGCACTGGTAGTAGGCGGCATGCTTTCACATGAAGAAATCGCCACCCGTAGCTCCATCGGGTTCTACGTGTACAGTCCGCCGGGAGAAAATGAACGGCTGATTGCGAGAGCAGGGTTTCACCGGATCAGCGTAACGGATACGACCGACAGCGCGGCCCAAATCGCTATGCAGTGGTACGAGGGGCGGAAGAAAAGGTCGAAGGAACTGATCGCGGTGGAAGGCAATAGTAATTTCGAAGGGTTGCAACGGTTTCTGTCGTGTGTGCACAGCTTGACGGCAGAAAGGCGCTTACTTAGGTATCTGTATTCCGCGAATAAGCCCCAGTGAGAGGAACGTCCGAGATTCATTCGTATGGGGTCTATGGCGCGAACCGTCGAAATTCACATTCGACCCCTGCACGAAGGAACCGAGTGCTCACGTCCGACTCTGGCGCTGGACTTGGGAAAGGTTTTTCAAGGTTCTTCCGACTTCCAACTACGACCCTGAAGAATGAGGTCTGGGAGTTCCCTCCGGATTCAATCGTGCGCACAGAAGTCAGGCGGACTGAGGAAAAGCAACTTTTGCTGGCCGTCGCCCGATAATTTGTCCTCAGTGCATTCGTCTGCTTACAACTTCCAGTTTCCGAACCGGAACACGTCGTGTCTTGGTGTCAACCATGAACCAGGAAGTGGTAAGCGAGCTTTTGCATCGAGAAGCAGAGGAGTGCGAAGCAGGAGCAATTCAGTTTCTAGACCTGCCCATTCCTGACCGCTCCGTGCATCAAACAAGGATGATTTTTTGCGAAGCGTTGATGGGTTGGCTGAAATGGTGCGACAAGGACGATTCGTCGGTGTCCATTGCCGCGCCAGTATCAGGCGCTCCTCCTTGCTCGCTGTGTCGGTGCTGGTACGCCTTCACTGGAACACCAAAGAAGCGTTCGATGCGGTTGAGTTGGCACACGGCTCCCGATTCCAGACACCCCCAGCGAACGAGAATGGTAGCCCGTCATCCAGACACAACTGCCAAAGCGTTAGGAATGTCTGTGAGTATTCCAAAGGCTGCCGAGCCAATTAACCGACACGCTGGGTCGAACGCACTACCCTTACCGGATGAGGCGCTGCCAGTTCAGGGCCAGATTTAGAAGGCCGAGCGTCGTTGCCCAAGTCTATACATAGTGCGCCGATTCAATGCAAATCGGAATCCGTCCACTTTGCAGAATAGATCTGGACCACGCTGGTGTCGCTCATCATTGCGATCTGGCCATCCGCGTGACGCTGGGAAACCCTTCCCATCCATCGAGGTTGACAGTTACTCCGTTTAATTTAGCTACCTGGTTCCACTCTCCAGTCCCAATTGTCAACTGATAGATTCCGGGTTCTCCGTCAAGTCCCGCTTCTCTGATGGCGAAGTAGACAGATTTGCCGTCGTTCGCCCAAACCCAGTATGCCCAGGGAGCTTTGAATATTCTAAGGTCCTTCCACGTCTTTGATGCCGTCGAGTACAGCACCATGCGTGATGGATTCTCGGCAATTGCGACCATATACTTTCCATCCGGCGACCACGAAGGTACGTAAAAACCCTCCGAACCGGGCATGATGGAAATGTTCCGCGTCGCCAGATCGAGAACCTTGATTCCTGGAAGCTGCCCTGGCTGTGGATAGTCGTTGAAGGCAATCATTTACCGTCCGGCCACCGGTCGGTGCAACTTCAGTCTTTCCTTCGGATGTCAGCTTTTCTGGAGCTCCCCCATCAACCGAAACTCTGTATATTTCCTTGTAGTTAGAAAACACAATCCACTTGCTATCCGGCGACCATCGCGGCATCCAGGCTAACGAATCTGTCAGCTGCAGTTTCTCGCTCCCATCCAACCTGCTGCGCCAAAGATGACGTTGAGGATAGTCCCTGTAAGCCATCCATTGCCTGTCGGGAGAGATGACGAAATCCGCAGCCGCCAAACCATCAAGGAAAGGGACGAAACGCTTCGATCGTGGATCGTAGACCTGCATCGCGCCCTGCGCGATCCGCCCGATAATAAATAGCCCGTCGTTGTCACGACTCGGCGTCGCCGCCAAGACATCGATCTGGCCCGCCGTAAGCCGCACTGCGGTTGGTTTTTTCCAGAATTCGAACTAAGCGGGCTGACATGAGTTCGTAAAGGTTATTCAGTCCTTCACGGCTCGACATGAAAACAAAATGCTTTCCATCCCGGGTCCATTGTCCATGGTCTGTCTGCATCCTCCGGCCATTCCACGCAAGCCGATGTGGATTGCTGCCTCGGCTTTCAATTCCCAGATCTTGCAACTGTCTTCCTTAACTCCGACACCGTTACGCGAATGCGACGGGAGTCGGGCGAAAAATACGGCCGGTAACGTACGCAGGCGCATCCCATATCTTTTTTAGGTTTGCGCCCCCTCCGTCACTCACATAAAGAGAGTTCATACTGGCATAGACAATCGAACGCCCGTCGGGGGACCAGTGCGCATCTTGAGCGATCTGACTCCCCAGCTTCCTCGGAGCGCCTCCCAGAACCGGGACGACCAGATCGAACCTCGCCCGTTCTCGTCATTCAAATCCAGTTTCAATGCCAACATTTCCGACGCATCAGGAGAAATGTCCAGCATCTGCATTCCAGAAGCGGAAGCTCGCAGCGGAGCGATCAGGCCGCCCTTCATCGACATTTCCACTGGGTGATGTTGACTCTGAAAATAAAGCCGAGTTCCATCCGTGACCAGGGGTCCATCCTTTAGCTCGGAAGAAAAAGTGATTTGTGCCGAATTCAGCGGGCCTGAAACGCGCGAGGGCGCATTTACGACGATCAAAGACGCGAGGAGAACCAAGGTACCAGTGGCCAATATCCAGAACGATTTCCTGTGCAGCCAACTGTAGCGCGTGGAAAGCGCCTCGGTCGCCTTTGCTGCGCCTGCGAAGAACCAGTGGTGTGGCGCTTGAGGCGCCGCAGGTCAATCATCAAATCATTCGCGGACTGGTATCTATCAGAGGGATCTTTTTCGAGCGCCTTGCCAATAACGCGCTGCAACTCATCCGGGATAGCCGGGTTCAAAACTTTCGCCGATTTCGGCTCGCCTCGCAAAATCTCGGCGATCACACTGGCGCTGGACTCACCGGCGAACGCGCACCGCCCAGTCGCCATTTCATATAACACCGCACCAAAGGAAAAGATGTCGCTGCGAGAATCTGTGGCTTTATCTTGCACTTGTTCCGGGGACATGTAAGCGATGGTGCCTACAATCTGCCCCCGAACCGTGATCGGACCGGAACGAGTAAGCATATCGTCAGTGGGCAGACTATCCAGGTGCAAGTGTTTGGCTAACCCGAAATCCAGCAGCTTGGCGTCACCACGGCTCGTCACAAATATGTTCGAAGGCTTGAGATCCCGGTGAACAATAGACCGTTTGTGCGCCGCTTCGAGAGCATCGGCGATCTGCAAAGCCAGATCGAGAAACGTTTCCAGCGGCAACGGACGTCCAGCAATCTTGGCTTGCAGAGTCTGGCCCTCCAGCAGCTCCATGGCAATAAAATACTGGCCGTCCTGCTCTCCGACGTCGTAAATGGTGCATTTATTCGGATGGTTTAGAGCGGAAGCAGCTTGGGCTTCCCGTGGAAACGAGGTAAGAGCTTGAGGATCTTGGGCAAGCTCTTGGGAAGGAACTTGAGAGCCACGAAGCGGTGCAGGCGTGTGTCTTCGGCCCTATAGACGACGCCCATCCCGCCGCCACCCACTTTCTCAATAATGCGGTAGTGCGAAATGGTTTGGCCGATCACGCGCAAGAATGCTATGGCGGGAGGATAGACAAGTCAATGAAAGCCCGGGCATTGGGGGCATTTCAAAGGGATTGTTGGCGTAAAAATCGCCACTACACTCAACCCGGAGGGGTTTTGAGTGTAATTGCCCCTGATTACAACAACAATCCTGCCGCAGACGGCTTCAAACAGTGTCTAATTTAATGCTGGCTTTCGCAACTGAAGGACAAGACTCGAGAGGCATGCATGCAGCTGCGGAACTCGGCAGAGTACTGGCACAAGGCAGTGCCGCAAAAGCAGACCACAATCAAAGCCAACGTTGCTATTCGGCTCACGATTCTTCTCCAAAGACGACTATTCTAGATTTTAACTGTTCCAAATTGCGATTACATTCATTGACCAGTTGTGAGGTGTAAGGCCATTGGCGAAACGCTCCGAAGCCAGCGTGAAACGAAAAGCCAAACCACCGCTGCCGAACCATTCTTGAGTGGCTTTTTCCAGTTTCCTTCTGCCACCCAACCGTCCTCGACCAGATATTTACGAGGCCGTTCTCTCATAATGCATTGACCGGTTGTGAGTGTAGGGCCTGATTCGACAACTAGTACCAAGGTCAGTTGATCAGGCACGGCAAGGCCCATATGATTTAGCTGTTCGCGAGCGAACTATCTATATGCGACTTTGCAGGGGCCTTTGGCTTATCGGTGGGATTTGTCTCGCACAGGTCGCGTTCGCGGAGTGTTCCAATGTTTCCCCAGAAACGGGCAGTGCAGAGTCCCGCCCAGCTCCGGCTTTGGCAGCCTCGGCAGAACAACAACGCAATGTGGAAGATCGCACTGTCTTGTTGAAACTGATGGTGAGCAAATCAGGACACGTCCGCGAGGCGACAGTGCTCAAGGGTCCGACCGCGCTGGTTCCGGCAGCAGTTGAGGCGGCAAAGCGTCGGAAGTACAAGCACCGCACTGTAGTTAGTTCGCCCGACACGGGAGAGATGACGGTCGCAGTAATGTTTCCTAAGGACAACAACGGGGCACCTGAGATTAAGCAGGCACTATCAGCGGGTGTGTCGAGTTGTCTGCATCCTGATCTTTCGCAAATCGCTCCGCCGCCTTGGTTGACTCTTTTTTTGAGTGAGCGGCGGCCGATTCCCGTGCTGGCCGTTCCCGCACTGGCTCCAGAAACTAAAAAGTAGCCCGGGGAAATTGGAGGGCGGGCATCCCGCACGGCGAGACGCCCGTCCTCCATTCTTAACAGTCAGTTTAGGTCCAGGGCGTGATGCTGAGGGACTTCAGTCCCGAAGCATCTGGTGTATAGCGGAACAGCACCGTAAGAGTGCAGACCCGATGTGCGCCAGATCCTTCCCCCTGTCGGGGGCTTACCCCCCGATATGCACCATCGTCCTCGAAGCCGGAACGAAATCCGGCTCGCCAATGTGGTGCCGTTCTTCTTTCTTCTGGACTACGTCGCGAATAAATTCCGCCAACTGTTCATCGGTGGCCCCCCGGCGCATCTGGCCGTGCAGATCGTGGTCCCAGACTGAAAACAGGCAGGTACGTATTTTGCCATCGGAAGTGATGCGGATGCGGCTGCAATGTCCGCAGAAGGGATGCGAGACCGGTGCGATGATGCCAATTTCACCAATGCCATCCTCAAAGCGGTAGCGTCGAGCGGTTTCGCTGAGAGTGTGCGGAACTTCCACCAGCGGTCGGTATTCGCTCACGCGACGCAGAATCTCGTCGAGAGCAACAACAGTATTTGGAGACCAGACACGGCCCTCTTCCAGCGGCATGAATTCGATGAAGCGAACTATCGACTCCTTCTTCACGCGCGAACATGCCGAAGGGAACAATCTGATCTTCATTAAAACCACGCATCAATACACAATTGACTTTCACCGGCCACAAACCCGCACGGCGTGAAGCGCGGATGCCCGCCACCACGTTGTCATATCCATCGTGCACGCGAGTAATGCGGGCAAAGCGTTCGGGATCAACTGCGTCCATGCTCACCGTAACGCGGCGCAAGCCTGCATCCTTGAGCGGCTGGGCCATGTCGGCCAGTAGATGGCCGTTCGTGGTGAGGGCGATGTCGAGCGGTTCACCGTTGACTGTTCGCAAGCTCGCCAGTTCGCGAACGAACTCGGTCACGCCCTTCCGCAGCAGCGGCTCTCCGCCGGTAATGCGAACTTTTTGGATTCCGAGCGCCACAAGCACGCGCGCCATGCGCAGGTAGTCGGCAAAGGGAAGGTCGCCATAGAGTGCGCCTTCGTTTCCGGTACGGCAGTAGACACACTTGTAATTGCAGCGATCAGTGATCGCAATCCGCAGATCCGTAATTGCCCGGCCGAATTTGTCGGAAAGCAGCATTCCTGACTCGGTATTCACACTCAGGCAACTCATTTTGGCAACACCATTTACCAGCGGAATGTTGAGCTTTGACCGCTACGCGTCTTTGATAAAAGGACAACGGACGGACGGAGTGATCCCGGCGGGCCGTTTCCTTTCCAATGGCCTCTTGCAAGGCCGGGAGGCGCAGACGTTTCCCTCTGCACCCTTGGAACTGGCTCTTGCCGCGACCTCTTCATCGCGCAAGAAAAACCAGTCCTCGCCACCACCGCCATGGATATCCCAAAGGCGAGAGCGGTCGGAAACTCACAGTCATTATAGATGCGGTAAACGGGCCGAAGGGCCAAACTAATGGCGTCTGGAAAGCGCTGACTCGATCGCGGCTTGCGCCAGGGGAGCCATCACTTTGTACCCGGCGGCGTTCGGATGCAATCCGTCATCGGCCAATTCGCGCTTCATCAATCCCTTGTCGTCAACCAGAGGGGTGAAGTAATCGAGATAGATCAGGGAATTGGCTGCGCAATAGTCCTTCAGCCATCGGTTGAGCGCCAGAATTTTCTCCGGCGATCGCTGGGCGAAAAAATCCTGGGACTTTGGAGTGTAGTTGTGCACCGGAAGAATAGAAGAAAAAACAACCCGAATTTTATGAGCGCGCGCCAGCTCCGCCAGCGAACTGAGGTTGGCCTCGATAGTTTCGAGCGACATTGGCCCGGTATTGCCCGCGATGTCATTCGTGCCCGCCAGAATGACCACCACTTTAGGTTGGAGATCGATCACGTCCTCACGAAAACGCACCATCATTTGTGGCGTGGTCTGGCCTCCGATGCCGCGATTCAGATATGGCTTGCCCGGAAAATAATCCTCCAGCTTCCAGATGTCGGTAATGGAATCGCCGAAGAACACGACCCGGTTCTCGCCCGCGGCCGGAGTCTTCAATGCGGCATTTGCGTCGCGGTATCGAGCCAACTGGCCAAAGTCGTCGGTGAAAACCGCGATGCGCGAGGCGCGGTACTGGTCAAGGCCGGCGAATCCGGTGGAAGGAATAGCTGGGTTGTTGAGCCAGGGCGTAAACGGAAAGCAATCCCAACAGCAGACAACTTCCGGCGGCACGACGAAATATCAACGCCATGGCACTTACCTCAGTCGCAGATTGCGAAAGATGCACTAACTATTTTTTCGGAATGTCCCATTTTCAGTCGTTCCACGTGGAACAGTGACGCGAATCACATTCCGTCATAGTTTGGCCCGCCACCGCCTTCGGGCGGGACCCATGTAATGATCTGGTACGGATCGGCGATGTCACAGGCCTTGCAATGCACGCAGTTCGACGGATTCAGACTGATGCGTTTTCCGCTTGCCTGGCTGGCGTCGTCCACCATTTCGTAAACATTTGCAGGACAAAAATTCTGGCACGGATTTCCAAACTCTTTTACGCAGCGCATGTTGCACACATCGGTATCGTGGATGATCAAGTGCGCGGGCTGGTCCTCTTCATGCTTGGTGCCGGAGTGATATAGATCAGTAAGCTTGTCGAAGGTCAGCTTCCCGTCGCCTTTCGCAGGTCCAATCAAATGTGCTTCGTCTCCGCCGTCAGCTGGAAGTTCGGAAAGCTTTTTCAGGTGCTGATATCCGGCAGTTGAAGGATAACGGTCGCGCAGTCCCCGCCCGCCGCTGACCTGTTGAAGGCCGGCGTTTATCATCCCGCGCCAGAATCCGTGTTCGAAGCCTTGGTGAAAGTTGCGCACCTTCCAGAGTTCGTCCTTGATCCAGCTTGATTCCACGCGTTTCTGAAAATCGCCCAGCGCGGCGGCTGAAAAATCATTCTTCTTCAATGCATCAAATGCGGTTTCGGCAGCCAGCATTCCACTCTTGATAGCCAGGTGAATGCCCTTCAGCCGCTGCGAGTTCAGAAAGCCGGCGGAGTCTCCCAGAATCATCCAACCATCGCCGGCCACCGGAGGAATCGACCACCAGCCGCCATACGGCAGAGACTTTGCGCCGTAGCGAATCATCTTGCCGCTTTCGAGCAGCTTGGCGACGAATGGATGCCGCTTGAATTGCTGCAACACTCGTTGCGGATCGAGACGCGGGTCGGCATAGTCGAGACCGGTGACAAAGCCGAGCGACACTACATTATCTTTGCCGCCGTAGATCCAGGCGCCACCATATTCTTTCGTCGTCAGCGGCCAGCCCATGGTGTAAATCACTTCGCCGGGCGCGATCCGTCCCGCAGGGACTTCCCAAAGTTCTTTTATCCCCTGACCGTAAGTTTGCGGGTTGCGGTCTCTGGCGAGATCGAACTTTGCAATGAGTTGCTTAGTCAAAGAACCGCGCGTTCCTTCGGCCAGGATCACGACTTTTGCGTGCAAGTCGTAGCCGGGCTCGAAATTCGATTTGGGCTGGTTCTGTTTGTCGACTCCCTTGTCGTCAGTGCGGACGCCGGAAACGCGATCGCCGTCGAAAAGCAGATCCGAACCGGCGAAGCCGGTGAAGACAGTAATTCCTGTTTCTTCCACTTTGCCGCCAAGCCACTTCACGAACCGGTTCAGCGAAATTACGTAGTTGCCGTGATCACGCAGTGGCGGCGGCGTGATCGGAAACTTTAATTTGCCTTTCTCGGTCAGGAAATAAACAGCTTCTTTCGTGACTTCAGCGTCGAGAGGCGCCTCTTTTTCAAATCCGGGAAGAAGTTCCCGCATGGAGCGAGGATCAAGCAGCGCGCCGGAAAGGCAGTGCTGGCCAACTTCTCGAGCTTTCTCGAGAACGTAAATATTTTCTTTGCTGAGTTGCGAATCCGGATTTTTGGCGTTGTGTTGATCGATAAGCTGCGAAAGCCGCAGAGCACACGCCATGCCCGCCGGACCACCGCCAACGATGACGACATCGGCAGGCATCTGCGGACGTTCGATTTCGGTGAGGGGCTTACGGAAAACTAGCATAAGCAAGACCGAGCCACGGATTTACACGGATTGCCTGGACAGAGCAAAGAGCCAAAGTGTCCTGTGACTTTCGGGAACCGTGGCTGATTTTATGCTCCTGCTTTTGCCTTCTTCACTTCTTCGATCAGCGGCGGCACGATGTCGAAGAGATTGCCTACCACGGCATAGTCCGCAATTTCGAAAATCGGCGCCTCGGAATCCTTGTTGATCGCGATGATGGTGCGCGCACCCTTCATGCCTACGATGTGCTGAATCGCCCCGCTGATGCCCAGCGCAAGATAAAGTTTGGGCGCCACGGTCTGTCCAGACGACCCGATCTGGCGATCCATGGGAAGCCAGCCGGAATCGCATATCGGGCGCGATGCCGCCAGTTCGCCGCCCAGAGCTTCCGCAAGCTGCTTCGCCAGTTCGATATTCTTTTGCTCTTTGATGCCGCGGCCCACTGACACGATGATTTCTGCCTGCGTCAGATCTACGGCCTGCTTAGCTTCTTTGAATACTTCCTGCGGTTTATTGCGGATCACGTTGTCGGCGATCTCAACTTTTACCGTCTCGACAGGTGCAGCACTGGCGCCTGCCTCAACTTTGTCGCCCCGAAACGCGCCGTTTTGAAAAGTGACGAACCAGGGAGCATCGCAAGCAAAACTCACGTCTGCGGCCAGCTTTCCCTGGAACATCTGGCGCGTAAAGACCAGCTTTTCGCCTTCCTTTTTGTAGCCGATGCAGTCGGTGATCGCGGAGCGCTCCATGGCGGTCGCCAGCTTGGGGACGAAATCGCGCACTTGGTAGGTGTGCGGCATCAGCACCACTTTTGGCTGCCGGGATCCGATGAATTGTTTCAGCGCAGCGGTAAAGGCGTCTGGTGTGTAAGGTTCGAGCTTCGCTGACTCGACCGCGTAGACTTTCGCGACTTTCTTGGCCGCAATTTCGTTGGCAAAGTTCGTGACGCTGCCACCTACGACAGCAGCCTCGAGTGTCCAACCGGTTTCCGCGGCGAGAGCTTGCCCGGCGGTGAGCGTTTCCCATGAGACGCGGTTCAGTTTGCCTTCGCGTTGTTCGACGATTACTAGGATCGAATCGGGCATAAAGCGGCTTCTTGCTCCTGGCTTCTGACTCTCTAACTTCAACTGCCGAGCTTTGCTCGGCCCGGACGGGTCGGAGACCTGTCCCTATACGGGCGCATCCCTCCCAACGCGGACATTGCTATAGAACGCGCACTTCGTTGCGCAGTTTCTCGACCAACTTCTTCGCCACTTCACCGGGGGCGCCCTCCAGAAATTCCGTGTTTTTGGTTTTCTGCGGAATGTATAGTCGCTCAATTTTCTGCATGTTGGCAGCGATGGCAGATTGGACCTCGGCCAGCGTGACCTTGCGCAGTGGCTTATTCTTCGCCTGTTTGATTCCGATCAGGGTGGCATAGCGCAGTTTGTTGATGCCGGATTGAATCGTTAGCACGGCGGGCAAAGGCATATCCACAAACTGGAAGTAGCCGGCTTCAAGTTCTCGCTTGACCTTGATTCCGCCGTCTGTTTTTTCTATCTGCATGATGATGGTGGCGTGCGGCCAGCCCAGAAGTTCAGCGAGAATCACGCCCGTCTGCGCGTAACCGTAGTCGTCGGATTGCAGGCCGGTAAAGATAAGGTCGAATTTCTCCTCTTTGATAGCAGCAGCAAAAGCGCGAGCCGTATTCGAGGCGTCCAGACCCACGAAAGCATTGTCTTCCAGATGGATGGCGCGGTCCGCGCCTTTCGCCAGAGCCTCACGCAAAACCTGCTGGGAGCGGGCGGGTCCGGAGGTGATGACGACCACTTCCCCACCGTGCTTCTCTTTTTGGCGCAGCGCTTCTTCGAGCGCGAAGGCGTCCGGTTCATTGACCTCATAAGAGACGTCTTCGCGGATCCAGGTACCGGCCTCGTTCAATTTGAGAGGCGCATCCTTCTGCGGTACCTGCTTGATGCAGACCAGAATCTTCATTGATCACCTGCGGCAAACGTTTCAGTATAAACGAGGAGTCGGGGTCGGTGGTCGGTGGTCAGGAATTGCTTAGTTCGCAACAACGTCCCTCTACCACTGTCATCCTGAGGGACCTTAGTCCGCGACATCGCCTAGCAAGATTCTGATATCTGCACGCCAGATCCTTCGCCAAGCTCAGGATGATGGCCTCGAGTTTTGCTGAGTGCTGACTGCTGATAGCTGCGTCAGTAACTAATCGGTGAATACCACCGACTGCACTCCTGAGATTTCAAAGCGCTTGCGGCAACGAACGTTCTTGCAGGCCATCTGGTCGTCCTTGCGCAGCATGTAGGAGCGGGCTTTGGCGAAGCGGGCGCGATCGCGTTCGTCGGCTCGCCCTCCCAGTTGCCGCTTTTTGGTGCGAACAATCCACGTGACTTCGTACTCACCGGGCTGATGGCAATTCGGGCAGTTGAGCGTGGCCATCTTTTTCTCTGTCCGCTCGTCAAAAAATTCACGTTCTTCCATGTGTCATTCCTTCTCTCCAACAATTATTACAGCTTTAGCGTGCACAAGCTATGGCAAGATTGTGGAATGGCGAACAAGAAGCGCAAGCCGAAGAAGTTCAGCGCGGTGAAAGCTGTGAAGGCGATGGCCCGGGCGCAGATCGGTCTGACTCCCAGCTCGCGGGTGGTGCCTGACGCGAGAGAAAAGAAGGCCGTCAAACACAAGCCCACGCTCGGAAAATTGCTGCAGGAAAATGAAAAAGATCGCTGACTAGGGGGGCGGTAGCGGAGTCTTGCCGGTAATTCCCTGGTCTTCGACGATTGTGTAGATAAGATCTGTTGGAACGTCACGCAGTACTTCCACCTTTCCACTCGGCCACCTGATTTCGACTTCGCTCATTCTGGATTCCGCACCCGTGCCAAAGTGCAACCGGGGATCGTTCTGCGAAATATAACTGCCTCCGGCGCGGACTTCACTAAACTGCACCAGCTTCCCTGCTTTCACCGTTACCCGCGCGCCGATCGCAGACTTGTTGCTCTTCGAACCCACCAGTTTGAACAAGACACGATGGTTATGATTTCCGCCCTGGTTCAACAACAGCGTGGGCGTGGTTCCCACATTCACCATCACCACGTCGACATTTCCGTCGTTGTTGATGTCGCCGAAGGCGGCCCCCCGCCGGCTTTCCGCGGGAATCGCTGACAACGCTTTTGAGACGTCCTCAAAAGATCCATTGCGATTGTTACGAAATAACTGAAGAGGCTGGCGGTAGGTAATGCCGCCGGGAACGGAATCCACTTGCGGGTACACGTGACCGTTGGCGACAAGAATGTCCAGCCAACCGTCGTTGTCCATGTCAAAAAAGGCGGTTCCCCATCCCACCATCAAAAACGTCGGGTGCGCAATCTTCGCCGGCCAGCTCACGTCCGAAAAACCGTCCTTCCCCATATTGCGGTACAACGTATCCGGCTGTTCGTGAAAGTTAGTCACGAACATGGAGAGGCGGCCTTCGTGCAGATAGTCGCCCCAATCCACGCCCATGGAACCTTGTGCCTGACCGTCGCCACCCAACGCAATTCCCGAGAGCATGCCGACTTCTTCGAATGTTCCATCGTGCTTGTTGTGGTAGAGGTAGTTGGGGCCGGCATCGTTGGCAACGTAAAGGTCGGGCCAGCCGTCATTGTCGTAGTCGCCCCAGACGACTCCCAGTCCGTAATAGCGGTTTGTATCTTCCATCCCGGCTCTTTTCGAAACTTCCTCAAAAGTGCCGTCGCCGCGATTGTGAAAGAGCAGGTCGGATTCGCCGATCAGGCCCCAGGGGCCGCACTGCACCAGGATTCCCTTGAAACGGCAATTCTTCTCGTCGCTGCCAAAGGTCGGCAGGTGGTCCATGTCGAAGTGAACGTAGCGGGAAACATAGAGGTCTACGAAGCCGTCGCGATCATAGTCAGCCCAAGCCGCGCCGGTGCTGAATCCGCCCGCGGCCACGCCGGCCTTGTCGGTCACGTCCTCAAATTTGCAATTTCCCAGGTTGCGGTAGAGCGCATTTCCACCGAACCCGGTGACGTAGATGTCGGGCAGACCGTCGTTATCGAAGTCAGCCACGGCCACGCCCATGCCCCAGCCTTTGCGGGTCAGGCCCGCGGCGTTGGTGATGTCGGTAAATTTGAAATTCGCATCCTGATGGTAGAGCGTGATCATGGGATCACCGCCCTGGCGATAGCGGTCAATGCTCGATCCGTTGACCGTGATGATATCGAGCTTGCCGTCGTTATCGCAGTCGATGAGACCGGCGCCGCCGCTCATGGATTCAACGATGTATTTCTTTTCCGGAGTCGAAATATGGGACACCGTGAGCCCCGCTTCTTTTGCGACGTCCTTAAAAGCGGGCACCGGGGATGACGGGGCGGATGCTTCGTGTACAGGAACCGAAGCTTTTTTCGGGGCAGCTGTCTGGGCAGACGCGAACAGCGAAAGAAGAAAGCCTAGACAGAGGATTGAACGCATGATGGCGAGAATTTCGTGATTATAGACCACGTCCGGAAATCGAGTGTGAACGCGAGCTGCGCCAGTACACGCTGGTATTTGACTACTTTGAACTGAAGATATCCGAAAACACCAGCTTCATTATCAGGATGAATGCCGCAACGGAATAATCGCTAGTCACCACGACCTAAATACGATGGGGAATAGAACAAGGAAAAGAATGAATGCCAACCAGAGCCATCGGGACGGCTTGTTCTCGTCAGGTTCCACTCTTTTCGCCGCTGTTAGAAGGCTTCCCAGGAGGCGACCAAATCGACGCTTCGGAGCCATCCGTAACCTAAGCAACCATCGCTGGACCGTGCTAAGTGTACGATGGATTTTTGTGAAGTTGTCATAAGTCAGGTTTCGCATGGCAAAAATATCAGTCTTGTCGATTTTGCTTCTTGCTATATCAATCGCGCTCAGCGCGGCGGACGCGCCGCGGCCTGCAGCGCCGGTTCTGGTTGAGCTTTTCACTTCCGAAGGCTGTTCGAGTTGTCCGCCAGCAGATTTGTTGCTTCAACAATTAGATCGTTCACAGCCAGTCGCCGGCGCGCAGTTGATCGTGCTCAGCGAGCATGTGGATTATTGGAACCACATTGGATGGACTGATCCCTATTCGTCGCGTTTTTTCAGCGATCGCCAGAGCGCATACTCGGACCGTTTTCGATTGAACAGTGTCTACACCCCTCAAATGGTGGTCGATGGAACCACCGAGTTCGTGGGCAATGACTCGCATCTGGCGAGCGCGGCAGTTCAAAAATCCCTGACTGCGCAGAAGATTCCAGTTCGCATCTCCGGCATCTCGTTGGAGACTCCGCACACCTTGCAAGCACACGTGGAAGCTGACGCATTGCCGGGCGATTCCAAGGTTCGCAAGGCTGATGTTTTCCTGGTGGTCGCACTGAATCATGCTGAGTCACAGGTTTTGCGCGGTGAAAACGGTGGTCACCGGCTGACGCATGTCGGTGTAGTGCAGAGTCTTACGAAAATCGGAAGTCTGGAAGCGGGGAAGAATTTCGCGCAAGACGTTAAGATCAAACTTGATTCGAAGACCGACTTGACGAATCTCAGGGTGATTGCCTTCGTGCAACAGACCGGCCAACGCCAGGTGCTGGGAGCGGCGCTGCAACGGGTCGAAAAGTAGTCCCCTCAGCACGTTTTCTTATCGATTTACACTATTCTCCTATCTCTGCTAGATTTGGCGCCTTGCATACCGCCGCCCGCGGGAGGAACCTTTGCGAATCGATCTTTTTCGGATGGAAAGAACGCAGTGTCTGTACGAAAACGAAGTCGACTTTAACCTGTCGGAAAGTGGCGTCCTCCCTTTCCGGGTCGAGGAGATTCTGCAAGACTCTGGAGACTCCGAAGCGTTTCTCTCGCTTGCACTGAAATACCCGGAGTCTGACGGTTCCGAGGAGCTCCGTCAGAATATTGCGTCCTGGTACGGCGCGACCGCTGACCATGTGATGGTCACAAACGGGGGCTCCGAGGCCAACTTCACCGCCCTGTGGGGGCTGCTGGAAGAAGGCGATCATGCGGCGGTGATGCTACCTAACTATCTTCAAACCTGGGGACTTTCCCGCGCCTGGGCCGCCCGGACCACGGGCTTCCACCTTGCGGAAGCGCCAGGAAAGGGTCAGGGCGAAGCCCGCTGGGCGCTTGATATCGAAGGTCTGCACCGTGCAGTGAGTAGGAAAACACGATTGATCGTGGTTACAAACCCGAACAATCCTACGGGCGCAGTTCTCAACCAGGAAGAAATGGACGAAGTGGTCCGGGTCGCGCGAAAGGCTCGCGCATGGTTGCTGGTGGATGAGATCTATCGCGGAGCTGAGCTAAACGGCCCGCTTACGCCCACGTTCTGGGGACGATACGACAAACTGCTGATTACTTCGGGACTCTCCAAGGCTTTCGGTTTACCCGGCCTGCGCCTGGGATGGATCGTCGCGCCGCCGAAGACGATCTCGAAGCTGCGTTCCTACCATGACTACACCACGTTGACTCCGACCATCCTGTCTGACCGGCTGGCGCGGATTGTGATGGAGCCGGCCCGGCGCGAACAGGTGCTTGAACGCACAAGAAGCATTATCCAATGCAACCTGCCGAAGCTGGAAAAGTGGATCCACTCCCACGACGATATCTTCAGTTACATTCCCCCGGTCGCGGGAGCGATTACGTTCTTTCGCTACCGGCTGCCCATCTCTTCAACCATCCTTTTTGACAGGCTGCGCAAGGAGCGATCTGTACTCATTACGCCGGGAGATCATTTCGGTGTGGGACGCTATATAAGGGTGGGGTACGGCTATGACGTCGACTACACGCTTCGCGGTCTGGCGCGCGTGGATCTAACGTTGGAAGAGTTGAAGAAAAAAGCTGGCCGTGCGAAATCGGTACGAGGTGAGACGGCGCGGCGTGGAGCGGCTTAGATTTTTAATCTAACCTTGCTGAGGGCAGGATGCCCTCACGACAGCCGGCGGGACGCCGGCGCTACTACGACTATAGCGCTAGTTTTTCGCCCTTGCCTTCGGCTTTCGCGCGGTCCAGCACAAGCGAGGCTGCTGCCACATCCTGCACTCCGACGCCGGTGAGATCGCAGACGATTATTTCATCTTCGGAAGTTCGTCCCGGCTTCAGTCCAGCGGTGATCTCTCCCAGCTCTGCATAAATCTTCTCTTTGGTGATTGCTCCGCTTTCTACCGCGTGGTGAATCTCGCCCAGCCGCAAGCATTGAGCGATGCTGTCTGCGACAATTTTGTCTGCACGCGCCAGAACATCTACGTCGAGTTCCTGCTTGTCGGGCCCGTCGGAACCAACCGCGATCACCGTCACCCCAGGTTGCAGCCATGCGGCCTGTATCAGCGGCTTGCGGCTGGCGGTAACCGTGATGACCACGTCGGCTCCTTCGACCGCGTCCTTCACGGATTCGGTCACGGAAAAGTTCAACGCGGGAAAGTTGCGACGCTTTCCCAGTTCATCGGCACGGGCTTGCGCCTTGAGTGGATCTCGTCCCCACACGCGCACTTCGTTAAAACTTCTCTCCAGGGCCAACATCTGTACCTGATAGAAGGCTTGCCCACCGGTCCCTATCACGGCGACGATCCCAACTTTCTTGCGGGCGAGGTATTTGGCAGCGGCCGCCCCAGCAGCTCCCGTACGTACGTCAGTGATAAATCCGTTGTCGAGGAGAAACGCCGCGGGAGCGCCGGTCTTCGCATCGAACAAGACAATCATGCCGTCGTTTGCCGGCAAGCCGCGCTTTGGGTTATTCAGAAACCCGGAGACCATCTTTACGGCGTAATAATGTCCGCCTCGCAGGTGCCCGGCCTTGATGTGAATCTCGCCGTCATTCTCAGGTACATCGAGGTGAATGACTGCGGGCAATTGCGCCTGGCCGGTGGAGTAGGCAGCAAAAGCCTGTTCCATGGCGGCGATGCAAGCCTTGGGATCGAGCAAAGTGCGGATCTCGGGCTCGCGCAGGGTGAGAACTTCGCGCTTCATGCGCCAAGCCTAACACTACGAAGCAGGCTGAATCAGGAATGAGGAATAGAAAAGCCTGGCGGGAAAAAGCGCCTCGAGCCGGGAGATGCGCCTGGAGCGCAATACCAGAGATCTAGCGTTTGCGGGGTTTGGTGGCTTCCTGCATCTGGCGCTCTTCGGCCACCACGGCGACGTAGAGCAGTCCGAATGCCAGTACCACCATCATCAGAACGAGTGCCATGTCCTGAACATAGTTGTAGGCATCGCGTTCGCCAAGATCACTGTGGTACCCGCGAAGTAACACCACTGTTGTGCCATGCCGGAGTCACGTTTGAAGGTCACCCTCTCACCGGCTGGCCCCGATAAACGTTGAGTTTCAAGGGGCTGACGTCCGAAGTACGGCGTCTGCTAAATTGTTGGAGACATGAAACCAGCACGCAGCTTTGCCAGCGACAACAACGCCGGCGTTCATCCAGAGGTCTTGAAAGCGATATCCGCCGTCAACCATGGGCACACTGTAGGGTATGGGTACGACTCCTACACAGAATCCGTGGTGCGCAAGTTCAAGCAGCAATTTGGCGCGGACATTGACGTGTTCTTCGTCTTCAACGGCACCGCCGCCAATTGTCTCGGCCTGAAGGCTCTCACCAACACGTATCATGCGGTTATCTGCGCCGACTCCGCCCACATCTACACGGATGAATGTGGCGCACCCGAAAAATTCACCGGCTGCAAGTTGCTTCCCGTTTCTCCCCGAGATGGCAAGCTCACCGTCGAATCAGTCAGCCACGCCTGCCATGGGATTGACGACCCGCACCACGTGCAGCCCCGCGTGATCTCGATCACCCAGGCCACGGAAACTGGAACTGTTTACAAGCCCGCGGAAATCAAAGCGCTCGCCCGTTTTGCTCACGAACGCGGCATGTTCCTGCACGTGGATGGCGCGCGCATCGCCAACGCGGCGGCCAACTTGGGACAGACTCTCCGCGAAGCGACAAAAGATCTTGGAGTGGACGTGCTCTCGTTCGGCGGTACGAAGAACGGCGCCCTAGGTGCGGAAGCCGTGATCTTTTTTGACAGTAAGCTGGGCCACGATTTTCTTTACCTGCGCAAGCAAGGGATGCAGCTTGCCTCCAAGATGCGCTTTGTCGCGGCCCAATTCGATGCGCTGTTAACCGGTGATCTCTGGTTGAAGAGCGCGCAACACGCCAACCGCATGGCGCGCCTGCTGCAAAAGAAGCTGAGCGAAATTCCGCAAGTGAAGATCGTCTACAGAGTCGAAGCTAACGGCGTATTCGCCAAAATCCCGCGGAAGGCGATCGCCAAGCTGAAGAAGCGCTACTTTTTTTACATTTGGGACGAGGAGCAATCCGTGGTGCGCTGGATGTGTTCGTTCGATACCACCGAGCAGGACGTGAAAGATTTCGCCAAGTTCGTTGCGGAAACAGTGTAGTGCAGTCGCGGGACAGCGTAACCTCGAAGTTCACAAGCAAGCCGCTTGAGCAAATCCCCTTCTATCTTGTCATTGCGTTCGCGGCGTTGGCGGCGAGAATGAAGGCGGTCGCGGTATCAATAACGTACTCGTTTTCATACCAGAGAAATGGCCAATCGCTCTTCAGTTCAGGAAAGTCAGGCTGAAGAATCGTCACCCCGGGAATCACCCCGCCGGGAATGAACGTATAGTCCGCGCGGTTGTTGCCATATCCAATCAGCTTCGATTGGGTTCCGATTCCAGATACGTACGATACGTTTGAAGCTGGATGCCTGCCGAGCAAGTAGTCAAAGCCGCGAAGGGTGTATTCAGTACCGATGATCTCGGGGAATGCCTGGTGCAGAAAATACATTTGCACGGCAAAGTCCGCAACCTGCTCCGAGCCTCCCCATGTGCCGGTGCCAATGGGAACGCCGTATGGATTCTTCGCCAGGCCATCATCGAGTTTTGTTTTGTAAGCGCGAAGCATCGAGGCAAGTGAGTCCTTGAAACCTGCGTCCATAAAGGGGATTGCGCGAGCCGCGGTCGCTCCGACAAGCGCGAATCGCTCCTGAATCGTGGGCAGCAGTTCAGTCAAGCGCTTGCGGTACCTTTCGCCGCCCTTGGTGGAAATCAACAGCTCGACAGCCGCTCTGGTTTCTTCGTCGCGCAAATCCCCCGCGGTGGTATTGAAAGAGTGGAAGAGCGCGGGGGGCTGCTCGTGTTCCTGGTCCCACACCCGCTCTGCGGTTTGCAGACATTCCGTTGCCATCGCGTCATTGAAGCCACGAAGAACGCGGCTGGCCGCGGCGAGCGAAGAACTCGCATTGTAGTTGAGAGGCGTAGTGTGGGTGGTGAACGCCCACCGGTCATCGGGGATGCCGGAATATATTCCGTCCGTCTCTAACGCGCCCATTTTTGCGGAATAAATTTTGCCGTCGGTTTTGGAAGCTGCGTCCCCCAGGTGCGTGTACTCCTCCAATGTAGGTTCAATCACTCCTGGGATGGCGTGGCCGAAGATTTTGTATTGCGCAAGCAGGTACAATGCGCCGTGCTCAATCTGCTGGATGGCATCGGGCACGCCGTCCGGCTTGCGGAGTTCCACAACGCGGGCTTTTTCGTCCACGGTAGTGTCGTCCGAATTGAGTCCGAAGTTCTCTCTCGCCAGCACGAGATCAGTGATCACGCGGGAATGAGTTTGCGTGCGCAGGTCATAATCGCCCGCGTCAAACCATCCGCCGACGTTCAGGCCGGGAATGTGTTCACCAGGTGCAAACGGAGACTCGGTGGCGGGGCCCTGGGCGTAGCCGTCAAAGTGGGTATAGTTCACCAATGCCTGGCGGGCATCGTCAAGATGTGACGCACCGTGCCAGATGCGGTATCCCTCGCGTACCTTGACGTGATCCATCTGCTCGGCAAGATAGGTGTCGAGCGAGGGATTCCATATTCCTTCATAAACATTTTTGGCAATTCGGAACGGGCCGTTGATGTGTCCCGCATACTCGATGGCGTAGATTCCCGGTTCGCGCACCGGGGAGAAGTCGAATTGCGCGTATCGATAGCGCATCCACTTCCCCCACTCCCTTACATCGCCGCGAAATGCTTCTTTGTATTCTCCGTCCGGATCCAGGCGAAGCAGGCGGGCAGTCTTCGGTGCCTCGTAGATGGGATCGAATTCCAGCACGGCGATTTTTGATCTCCCCGGCGTATAGCCAACCTGGTTGTAGGCCACTACCGGAGGACGGATCCATGCAGCGATCACATGAGGATGAACGTGCCAGACCACAACGTCGTCCGTCTTGTTCGGCGCAATGAGGCTGCGCACGACAAACCACCCGTTCTGAGCCTGATTGCGGCCGTCATACAACATGAGCGGACCAGAATCGGACGTGATGGTCACACGCGTCATCGGATCTTCGGGCGACAGGACGATCTGATGGCCGGTCGCGAGAGGGGCCGGCTCCATAGCGCCATCGGCTTCCTTTTCCATCGGGCCACCGGGATGGCGCGGAAAAACACCGGCAGCGTCGTCCAAAATGTACGATTTTCCAAAGAAAGCAGTGGGCAGAAACTCAAGATTGAATCCCGCTTTTCCAGCCAGGGCGGCGGGAACTGGCTGGTCGAGCTGCACTGCTACACGAAATCCACCTGCCTCTGGCCGAACGTCAATGTGATAACTGATCCCTTTGTCCGGATAGGAAAGTGACGCTATCAACTGGCCCGCGGAGGGACCGCGCTTGCGTTCTTTAAACTTCGGAATGGGATCCCACTGTGCAGGCGTAGCAGAGAGGCGCACATCACCATTGGTTGCGATTCGCTGATCATGAAGGATGATTTCAATTCCGCTCATCTTCTCATCGCCGAAAACACCATGGTAGGAATTATGGAAAAGAAGAACGCTAAGGCCGTGAGTTTCAAGAACGTCTTGCGGAGTCAATTGGAGATCGGCCGATTGGGAGTTGGCGGTACTCAAAAACGCGCTCACAAAAAAGAGCAACGCAACAAGTCTGAAACTTTTCGCGACCGGCACGGAACGTTTCTTCACAACTTCCCCTTCGAATTGTGTGCCCTTCTGTTCATGCTAGGCTCACATTCAGATCTACGACCGAGGCGCAGGGCGCAAAGTTTCTCACGATACCCACAATTCAAGGGCTGGAGCAAGACATGGGCCTGAGAGTTGCCGCATTCTCTGGAAGTTTACGAAGGGAATCCTACACGACAGAATCAACCAAGCGTTTCAGAAACTCGCGCCCGAAACCGAAAGCGTCCTTCTGTTCGCCGCGCAACACTCTCTGAATTTCCCTGACTCGAGCCTGAGGGAATCCCTCTGGCTACTAGCCAATGGCCGCGAATAGAATGATCCTTACCCTGGTGCATAGTTTCTTTTGGAGGTGGAACTTGTTAAGTCGTAGAATTTTGCCTGTTCTTTTTGCAATTATCGCTGTGGCTGGCCTGGCACGTGCCGAGGACCGCGTTCAATCGGAATTGAAGTTTGTGGGGCACAATAAGGCAGAAAAGACTGCCGGAGTGTGGATCGACGGCCAGTATGTGGGTTTCGTAAAAGAATTGAATGGCGACAAGAAAATCACCCTGCTCCCCGGCAAGCACGACGTGGTCGTCCGTCAAGCATGGTACAACGATTACACCGAGCAGATCATTCTTGAACCCGGCAAGACGCAGGTGGTAAATGTCACCCTGGTAAGGGCCGCACATCCCCAAAATGGAGCTGCCACGGGTGAACTTAAGATCGATGCCACGCCCACAAGAGCCGCGGTTTTTGTCGATAACCAGTTCGCCGGCCATGTGGATGAGTTCGATGGCGCAGGGAAAGCTATGCTCCTCACTCCCGGACGCCATAGCGTGCGGGTTGCTCTCCCCGGCTACTTGCCTTTCGACACGGTAGTTGACTTGCGTCCACACCAAAAGCTAAAGATCAAGACCGACTTGGTGAAAGGCAGCATTACCGAAGCCGGCTCGGTGGTAAACAAGCCGGAAAATCAGCCCTAAGGCCGGCAGATGCCCGGTCCGAAACGCCGTAGCAGGAACGGCGCCGGTTTAGTGCTTGTCGTTCAGAAATCTGGCTGTTTGACGTTTTGGTATCGAGATTGAGAAGAACCTTATCCCTGGCGGTCGTGATTCTGGCGATCTTGTCGTCTGGAATCGTCGACGTGATGACTTTCCAGGTCGCGGCCGCCGAGAAGCCTCACAGCGTCCTCCTCAAATGGAATCCGCCGCCGAAGCCAGCCTTCACCATTGCTGGCTATAACGTTTATCGCAGCGCAGCCGACGGCCGATATCAGCGAATTGCGTCCCATGTACGCACACCTACCTATGTTGACCGAGACGTGATCCGCGGTAAAACCTACTACTATTTCGTCAGAGCGATTGACAAAAGCGGTAAGGAAAGTCCGAATTCCAACCAGGTCCCGGCCGTCATCCCGGGACGCTGATCGGATCAACCCTTGCTGGAGCTGGGACGTCAGGATCGCCTACTACTGATCGCCGCAAGTCACGTCTCTCAAGGGAAAATGGGTTCCACGAAGCGGGGAAAACGGCTTCCACCGCCCCCTCTCGGGATAACGCCGTGCGCTATCCATCGTGTTTCGTGCAACATACGGACGACGAACCTCGCCCTTCGATGGCATGAGACGTGCAATTCACTACAGGGAACGGCGATGTTACGGTAGCCAAATGAGGTCGGATCTATGAAGACATCACTCAAGCTAGTTCTGGCGGGGTTGGTATTGCTGACGCAGGGATTTGGACAGGAGCCCAAACAGGCTCTGGCGAAACAAGTGGCAACACCGGAATCCCGCAAAGAAACCATCGTCACAGGCGCGCCGCAAACTGCGGGTCCAGTGGTGCAGCCGAAAGCACTGCCGCCTCTAAATCCGTCCTTGGGCGAAATCGCACGGCAAGCCCGCGCCGCTCACGCTGCGGCTCCGAAAGCACAAGAGGTCGCGGACACGGACAACGTGCAGCAAAAAGATACGGAGAACGTTCAGCAGAAAGACAGCGCGCAGCAAAAAGACGCCGACAACGCGGAGCAAAAATAGCAGCGACACGCCCCCGAACATCAGATATTACCTATCATCAGATCACCGTCACTTCACGCCATTCTCCGGATTCCAGGAGCCTTGCAGCTTGCGGACAAAGATAATCTGTCCGACGTGATACGCATTATGGGTTCCGATGTGCGCGATGATCGAAGCCGAGGCTTCCAGTTTTTTCTCATCCGCCGTTTCGACGGCTTTTTCCCATTCGGCCATGACCTGGTCTAGCTGCTTCACGGTGTCATTCCATTTCTTGCTGTCGAAGTTGTTGAAAGTTTCCTCGTTGTTCCCGCTGAATTTTTCCTGCGGTTCACCCTTGAATTTCGCCAACTGGTCGCGGTTCCAGAAGAGCAGGTGATAGGTCAGTTGTCCGACCGAATGATTGCCGCTGCCATCCTTCCAGCTGGCTTGCTCAGCGGTAAGGCCTGCCACCGCTACATCAATCGGCACAAACCAGTCCTTAACATCGTGCGTCGTATGCAACTGCTCCAGCAGGACACCTCGCAGCGTCGTTGGTTTTGGGCTTTGCGCGTTAGCAAGGAACGGTAGGGACAGAACCAGAAACACGAAAATGATCTTCATAGCGGCATAGTCCTTTCGAACATCGTACGAAGATAGACGTAACGGACACATTTTTGGTTATGACACTTCTTCATTCGGTGAGAATCTATCGAACACATCCGAGGGGCAGGGGCGTCGGCGAGGCGCCCAAGTCGCGGATTTTCTATGGACATTTGAGCGTTGTCTAGGTTCTACTGACCTGCTTAAGTCTGTAGCATCAGCAATCCACCATAGTTTCTAAGTGCGGTCGAGGCATTGGTTTGCGGGAGTGTCGATGCCTGGACCTGTCGCAACACCCGCATCATTGTGAATGGGCCGAGCGATTACCAGGGCGTCAGCTGACACGAGGGGACGAATCGATGGGGTTTGGAATCAAGGCATCACGAATCCGGCGGATCGTTATAGCTTCGGCTCTTTTTGCCCTGGTCTGTAGCGGAGTGGATTCCCAGACTGCATCGAAGGCTGTCAGTCATTCCAGCGCGCAAACGTCTGTCGACTGGCCTGTATATGGCGGGCAGGCTGCGGGTGACCATTACTCCACTCTTACTCAGATCAACCGTAAAAATGTGCATGCGCTTCAGGTTGCTTGGAAATTTGACGCGGGGGAGGAAGGCGGCCTGGAGACGAGCCCGATCGTCGTCGGACGCGTACTTTACGCGTACACAGCGACCCAAAAAGTAATTGCCGTCGATGCCGCATCCGGCAAACTGATCTGGAAGTTCGATTCCGGGCTTGCCGGCAAAAATCCGGTGCGAGGCGTTACTTATTGGACTGATGGCAAAGAGGAGCGGATTTTCGCCTCCATCACAAATTTTCTTTATGCCCTGGACGCCAAAACCGGCAAGCCGATAACGACATTCGGAGAACAAGGCCGCCTCGACTTACGCAAGGATCTGCGGGGTGACTACCGGTTGCAATCGTTCGCGCTGACCAGTCCCGGGATTGTTTATAAGGATCTGATTATTCTGGGCGGCCGCAACCCCGAAACTCATCCCTCTCCTCCGGGAGATATTCGAGCCTTCGACGTTCGAACGGGAGCGCTGCGCTGGAGATTTCATACCATCCCGCGTCCGGGCGAGTTCGGATACGAAACGTGGCCGAAAGATGCTTGGCGAGAAGCCGGCGCCGCCAATAATTGGGCGGGAATGGCACTCGATACCGAGCGAGGCATTGTGTACGTTCCCACAGGATCGCCGGTATTCGATTTTTATGGCGCCGATCGCGTGGGCGATGATTTGTTCGCCGACACTCTGCTCGCGCTCGATGCGCAGACGGGCAAGCGAATATGGCATTTCCAGGGCGTGCACCATGACATCTGGGACCGCGATTTCCCGTCGCCACCTGCGCTGGTGACGGTGAACCACGACGGCAAACGCGTCGATGCAGTCGCGCAAACAACCAAGCAAGGATTTCTCTTTCTCTTTAATCGCGCCACAGGAAAGCCGTTATTCCCTATCCAGGAGCGCGATTATCCTCCCAGTCAGGTTCCGGGAGAAGTAACGGCTCCGACGCAGCCAGTACCGCTCGCGCCGGAGCCGTTTGCGCGGCAGCTCCTGACCGAGGACCTACTGACCCAACGAACCCCGGAAGCTCACGCCTGGGCGGTCCAGGAATTCAGCACGTACCTCAGCGCCGGACAATTTGTTCCTACTGCACTCGACAAGGAAACCGTCGTCTTCCCTTGCTTTCTTGGCGGAGCGGAATGGGGCGGACCGGCAGTGGATCCCAAGCGCGGGATAATTTTTATCAATTCGAATGAGTGGGCGTGCGTGGTTGCGCTGACGGAGAACAAACCGGCCCGGAGTACCGGTGAGAGAACGTACCATAACCAGTGCAGCGTCTGTCACAACGACGACCGCAAGGGATCGCCTCCGACCTATCCATCATTGGTCGATATCGACAAGAGGCTGACAGAATCACAGATCGAGGCCACAGTCCTTCAAGGAAAGGGCCGGATGCCGGCCTTTCCAAATCTGAAGGGCGATTATCTGCAATCATTGGTGCAGTATCTAAATACTGGCGACGGCACCAATTCGAAAAGTGGCGATGAGAGAGCTGCGCAAGAAGCACCTGGTCCGGCCGGAGCGCATGATGCTTCGCCAATATCCATCGGCGTCGATGTCTACGAGAACAAGTGCGCGACTTGTCACGGCGACCATCGCGAAGGAAAAATGCCTACGTTTCCCGCATTGATCGGCGTGGGAGATCGCTTCTCGAAGCAACAAATCCAGGACAGAATCCATCAGGGTAAGGGTCTTATGCCGGCGCTCCCTGCTCTCTCCGGGAAGGAATTGGATGGTCTGCTGGCGTATCTGGCTACTCCCCAGAATGCGGTCGATCCCGATCCCGACCACGACGCGATCTACTCGAGCACTGCCGAGGGCGCGCCCATGAAATACCGGATCACAGGCTCGCGCGATTTTCTGGACCCTGACGGTTACCCGGCCATCAAGCCGCCGTGGGGCACGCTGAATGCCCTCGACCTGAACACGGGGGAATATCTTTGGAAGATTCCTCTGGGGGAGTATCCAGCCCTGGCAGCAAAAGGCCTCAGAAACACCGGCACTGAAAATTACGGCGGCCCAATCGTGACTGCGAGCAATGTATTGTTCATTGGCGCGACGGTTTATGACAGAAAGTTCCGTGCTTTCGATAGCCTCACCGGTCAACTGCTCTGGGAAACCGTCCTTCCATTTGCGGCGGTGGCAACACCGGCAACCTACATGATCGACGGAAAGCAGTTCGTGGTCGTCACCGCCGGCGGGGGAAAAGATCCGAAGGCGCCTTCCGGCAGCGTGTACGTCGCTTTCGCATTGCCGTGAAATATATCGAGATCACATGACATTCTGGTGGTATCGAGAGTAGTAGCGTCGTTCTCGTGGCGTCAGAACTACGCAACCCTGCGTCTGGCAATAGAATCAGACACATTATGTTCAAACGCCTGAGCCTGGTCGTTCTTTTCTTGTTCTTGCAGTTTCCATGTGTGCCCACCCAGGCACAGACCGCGGCGTCCCCGCAGACCGAAAACCGCAAGACCAGCACACCCTACACAGGGGACCTCACCATCTTCGATTCTCCGGGGCGGGAAGAACGTCTCCAGATCAATCGAGTCATGGACATTCTCGGAGTCGCTTCAGGAAAAACCGTTGCCGACATTGGAGCAGGATCCGGATGGTTCACAGTGCGCGCGGCAAAGCGTGTTGGAGACGCGGGAACAGTGTATGCCGTCGACATCAATCCCGATGCCATCCGCTACATAGAGTCCCGAAGCCAGAAGGAAAATCTGCACAACATCAAAACAATCCTGGGCAAGCCCGATGATCCGCTCTTACCCGCCAAAGTTGACGCCGTGCTCCTCCTTAAGACGTACCACGAAATCGCTCGGCCAGTCGCGCTACTGCGCAATCTTCGCTCTTCTCTGGCAACCGGTGCCCGGGTAGGAGTTATCGACCGCAACGGAAACGGCCAGGATCATGGCATTGCTAAAGAGATCGTGATTCGTGAGGCGAACGAGGCTGGGTACAAATTGTTGGAGCAGGATGATTTTGTTAAAGACGGCATGGATTATTTTCTAGTGTTTGGGGCCAAGTAGACCCTGTCAACAACCAAGATTCATTGAATCTTCAGAATCCTCACCTTCATTCTGCGTAAAATGCCGCATATGGGTCGCCACTCGGCGATGGACGGCAAGGAATTTCCGCCGGGAAGACAGTAACGAATGAGAATTTGGAGGACAATTCTCTTCTCGCTCGTGATCGCAGCAATCGTTGCGGTCATTGCCCTAGCCTTGTTGATCCGGCGAGGCTTCAGCGCTCAGTCCGAACCGTCCGCATTCGAGAGGGTGTTGGCTAGAAGAGTGAGGAATTTCGCCATTCCAAGGAACGCGCGCAACGAGGCCAACCCCTTGAAAGCGACATCGGAAAGCTTGAAGGACGCTCGTGAACATTTCACCGCCCGTTGCGCGATTTGTCACGGCAATGATGGAAGGGGACAGACGCAAGTTGGACATGGTCTATATCCGCGGACATCTGATTTACTGTCGCCAGAAACGCAGAGCCTTAGCGATGGTGAAATTCACTACATCATCGCAAACGGAGTTCAGCTCACCGGAATGCCGGCCTGGGCCAATCCCCATCAGGAGACAGAAGACGATAGCTGGAAACTGGTACTTTTCATCCGCGATCTACGGCCGCTGACAGTTGAAGAAACATCCCAACAAAATAGATCCGTGGATACCGCTCACTACGTTGGCTCGCAAGCTTGTGAGAAATGCCATGCCCAGATCTACGAGCATTGGAAGAAGACGCCGATGGCAAACGTGGTGCGTGATCCCAATGAACATCCTGAAGCCATAATCCCCGATCTTTCAACTAATCCCCTGACTAAATTCACCAAGGATCAGGTTGCCTTCGTCTACGGCAGCATCTGGAAACAGCGTTACTTCACAAAAGTTGGAGACGATTACTTCCCCGAGCCCGCACAGTGGGACGTCGTCAACCATGTATGGCGTCCATACTTCGTTGCTAAAGGAACTGATTGGTGGGAGCCCTTCTACCCTCCCGACAACATGCAACGGCCCACTGGACCCACATGCGATGGCTGCCATTCAGTGGACTACAACATCCACACCAAACAAGTAGCCGAATGGAACGTAGGCTGCGAGCGCTGCCATGGACCGGGCAGCGAGCATGTTGCGCATCCGGGCCGCGGCACGATTCAAAATCCGGCACGCATGGATTACGTCGCGGCAAGCGACAGTTGTATCCAGTGCCACTCTCAGGGCCGTCCCCTGACGAATCCGATCGAAGGGAAATACTACGACTGGCCCGTCGGCTATCGTGTCGGACTCAGATTGCAGGATTTCTGGAAACTGGAAGACAGCACGCTGGGGCAGGCGAGCTTTACCCATTTTCCAGACGGCACGGCTCACAAGAATCGGATGCAAGGCAACGACTTCGTGCAGAGTGTCATGTATCGCCGCGGGATCACCTGTTTCAGTTGCCATGACGTGCACGGCACTGAAAATTATGCTCAATTGAGAAAACCAGCGGACAAAATATGTTTGGACTGTCACGGTCCCTTATCGCTGAACGGACCTCGTACAGCGACGATCGAGGAGCACACTCATCACAAAGATGGCAGTCCCGGAAGCCAGTGCGTGGCGTGCCACATGCCCCAGATTGAGACCACAGTGGCAGACGTAAAAGTTCACGCCCACACGTTCAGGTTCATAACGCCCGACATGTCTGACAAGTACAAGATTCCAAATCCGTGCACTTCATGTCACACCGATAAGTCCACGGCATGGGCAACCGAGGCGATGCGTCATTGGCCCGAGCGCTCGCCCTGGAGGCTCAACTAGCCTGTTCCCGCTGAGAACTGCACGTCGACTTGTATTAAGAACGCCGAAATTGACTTGATTCACCTCACCGCCTAAGATTGGCGCCACATGCTTGAGCAAGTCATTTCCCATTACCGAGTCGTAGGCAAGCTGGGCGGCGGCGGAATGGGAGTGGTTTACGAGGCGGAGGACCAGCGCCTTGGCCGGCGCGTAGCCTTGAAGTTCCTTCCCGAGGAATTGGCGCAGGATCCCCAGGCCAGAGAACGATTTCAAAGACAAGCCCGCGCCGCATCGGCGCTGAATCATCCCAACATCTGCACCATTTACGACATCGGCGAACACGAGGGTCGGCTTTTCATCGTAATGGAATGCCTGGAAGGGACGACGCTGAAATACCGCATCGAGGGAAAGCCGATCCCTCTCGAACAGCTTCTCGATTTTGGCGTGCAAGTTGCCGACGCGCTCGAAGTAGCCCATGCGGCCGGCATCGTTCATCGCGACCTGAAACCGGCAAATCTTTTCCTGACTAAACGCGGCCAAGCGAAGATCCTGGATTTCGGATTAGCCAAAGTCGCGGCGGGACCGGTGCCAACATCGCAGACCGCGGCCGGATCATCGCCCACGGTGGCAGTAGATCAGGATCACCTTACGAGCCCCGGAAGCACGCTGGGGACGGTAGCTTACATGTCGCCCGAACAAGCTCGGGCGAAGAGTTGGACACGCGCACGGACCTGTTTTCATTCGGCGCCGTTCTTTACGAAATGGCAACCGGGCGGCAGCCCTTCACCGGCAACACGTCCGCGATCATCTTCGATGCGATCCTGAATAAGCCCCCAACTGCGCCCGTCCGCATCAATCCAGACTTACCCACCCAACTCGAGGGCGTGATCAATAAATGCCTCGAGAAGGACCGCAGTCTCCGCTACCAGACGGCTTCCGATCTTCGGGCCGATTTACAGCGCTTCCGGCGTGACACTCATTCGTCCAAGATCGCGGCCGTTTCAGCAACAGTTCCTTCTGTGGGCCAGGCGCCCAAATCACGGCGCTGGGCGATGCTTGTGGGCTCCTTTGCTGCTGCCGCGATCGTTGCGGTTCTTGTGGCCGGTTATTTCACCGGATGGTTCGCCTCCGCAAAACCCTATTCCCAGGCCGATCTTAAGCCTCAGCAGTTGACCGCCAACTCCTCCGAAGACCCCGTCGCAGTCACCTCGATTTCGCCCGATGGGAAGTATCTGCTGTATGCCGATCTGGAGGGTATGCACCTCAGACTCGTCTCTTCTGGAGAGACGCAGGCGCTACCGATACCCGATTCGTTCTGCTTTCGTTGAGCACGCATTGAATGGTCCCAGGATGGGACCAAACTGCTGGTAAGCGGTCCGGTCGCACAAGAGAAGCAAGGCATCTGGATGATCTCAGTGATAGGCGCCACGCTGAAGAAAATGCGTGACGACGCGTATGATGCTTCGCTCTCCCGTGATGGATCGCAAATCGTCTTTCGCGATTCGGTTACGCGGGACATCTGGCTGATGAACGCCGACGGCAGTGGTGCCAAACTCTTCATCAAGCATGAAGAGGGTTACCATCTGTTTTCACCGACGTGGTTCCCCAACGGCAAACGCATACTGTATGGGAAGTATCGCGGCACTAATGGCGAGACCAGTCTGTCGTGGGAAAGCCGAAATGTACAGGGGACCGACCCGGTTGTCCTTCTTTCCAATCCGCAATTCATCGACTTCTGCTGGGGCCAGACAGGGCGATTTATCTACTCAGTCCGTGAGCCCGCGCCCAACCAGTACGATTCCAATCTCTGGGAACTTCGCTTCGACGAAGAAACCGGCAAGCCGAAGGGCTCTCCACGACAACTTACTGACTGGACCGGGTTTTTCTTCGGCAATCCGCAGCTGACCGCTGACGGAAATCGGTTCGTGTTCCTGAACGGAAGACAGCAAAGCGACGTCTATCTCGGCGAGTTGACCAGTGCGGGCTCTGAATTAAAGGCTCCGCAGCGGCTCACTCTGGATGAGCGTGTCGACTGGCCCGGTGGGTGGTCACCGGACTCGAAAACAGTGTTTCTGTATTCCGATCGCAACGGCAATTTCGATATCTACAAGCAGGGTGTGAACGATCGCAACGCCGAACCAATTGTTACTGGATCCGACGAAAAATGGGCGCCCCAGATCAGTCCTGACGGCAAGTGGGTCCTCTATATGCAATGGCCCAAAAAGGTTGAAGGAGCCGCAAATGCCTCTGGCAAGCTGATGCGCAGCCCGCTCGCCGGCGGTCCGGTGGAAGCCGTGATGGATATCAAGGGACATCCGGGGATCTTCACTGGTAGTGATCCGACAAATACGGTGGGAGGTTATCCCAGCTTTCGATGTCCCTCGCACGCCAGCACTACTTGCGTTGTGGCGGAACGAGACGAGGATAAGATTGTGTTCACAGCCTTTGACCCGGTGCAGGGGCGAAAGGCGCAACTGGTTAAGTTGCCGAGCGACCCGGACGCCACAAGCTGGGACCTGTCTCCTGACGGAACCCGCGTCGTACTTTCGGTCTTCGACTACAAGGCGGGAGATGTCCAGATCGTCCCGCTTGCTGGAGGCACGCCACAGAAATTGAATGCCATGCCGTGGACCGAACTGGCTGCCGTCGCATGGGCGGCAGACGGCAAGAGCCTGTTTCTCGCGAGCTACTCTTCACGCGGGACATCGATTGTGCGCATGCCTGAAACGGGCGCACCAAAGCTTCTGTTCAAACAACCCAGTTGGGATATTTTCTCGCTCGCGCCTTCGCCAGACGGCCGTTACCTTGCTTTTGGTCCCGTCGTCACCACCTCGAACGCCTGGACGATTGCATCATTCCCCCGAAAATAGCGGTCAGCCGCGCAGTGGTGGGACAGAGTCCGTCGAGATCTTCTTCAGGCTACGCCGCGCAGCCTGCACCCTGTGAAAGGAGCCGGCTGCGCGGAGGCGACGAAGTGGTCGCCCTTAGTCTTCTTTAACTCGCTTCTTTAGCTCGCTTTCTCCTCTGCACTGCGCTTTCGGAACGCGGCTTCTCCAGCGTCGGAAATCTGGACCCACTTCGGATCAACCGAAGCCTCCGCGTCGTAATTGTCGTGCCAGTTCCACCACTTGTACGGGGCCGATTGCGGGTATCCCTCGGGTGAGTCTTCCCAAGTCTCCTGACGGCCGAGAGGCGTGAGGTCGAGGTAGTTCCAGGTGCTACCCATCGCTTCGTCGCCGCGGTTGTTGATGAAGTAGGTGCGAAACACTTTGTCGCCATCGCGGAAGAAAATGTTGTGGCCGTGCCATTCGTCGACGCCAAAATCTTTGTCGAAGCTGTCGGTGATGGTGTACCACGGCATGTCCCACTCCATCCGAGCTTTCAGACGCGCGATGTCCGGCTGCGGCGCGCGCGAAGCGAACACGAGAGTAGTGTCTCGGGCATTCAGATGAGCGAGATGGGCGACCTGGTCGGCCCCGAAAGAGCAGCCGCGGCACGCATGCTCAGGCCAGCCGAACACACCGGGCTCGAAGAACGCGCGGTAGAGGATCAGTTGAGGGCGGCCTTCAAACAAGTCGAGCAGACTCACCTTGCCCTTGGGCCCTTCGAACTCGTACTTCTTCTCCACGGCCGTCCACGGCATCCGCCGGCGCTCGGCGGCCATCGCGTCACGGGCGCGGGTCGTCTCTTTTTCCTTCACCAGCAGTTTCTGGCGGGCCGCCTCCCACTCCTGCTGCGACACAATCCGGGGTGTTTTCATTGCGCGATGCTCCTTCCCTTGTTCCTTGTCTTTCTCTTTGTTCGTTGCCATCTTATTTCTCCTTTATTTTATTTTTTATGAAATAGAGACTCTGAGTTTCCGATGCGGATCCGTCCAACGTGGGCGTCGTGCTGAGAGACTTCAGTCCCAAAGCATCTGGCGTGTAACGAAACAGTGCTCTAAGAGCGCGGATCGGCGGCACGCCAGATCCTTCACCCGGCTAAAGCCGGGCTCAGGATGACACCTTGGATGAAACGGCCTTAGCAGGTAGAGTGGGCCGATTCGCTCTGAACAATTTTCTGAACCTGGCGATGCACACCGCCAGAATTCCTCCCGTGGATCCGGCTCCGGCGACCATTGCTGCTGTGGTTGCGATGCATGCTGGGCACATATGTCCCTCCTCCGAACTTCCCGTCCGTGCCTGATTCCCTTACCTGTGTCGTTATTGCCTTTTTCTCTCTTCATATGGGTGACGGACGAAGAAAGTCGATTTCGACAGAGAAAACAGAAAAACTTTGCCCGAACTTTTGAGCATCAATCCTCTGACTTCCGGCCCCAAGGCCGTCCGAACTAACCACTTTCCATCTTGCAGATACTTTACGATGCCAGAATGCAACCGGAGGTATGGCCAAAGCGAGGACAGGGGTCCACAGGAGTCCAGCCCCGTGGGGTTGAAATCGCAAGTATCAGTCACTCTGAAAAAACGCGGGGCCTTCGAGCTTGAACTAGCAGGCAGGAGACGGTGCGTAACACCACCACTCCAAGATGTTATGGGAGTGGGCGTGGAACCCACCCACAATTGACGCGAACGCGCCGCTACATCAGGAACGGTTGCTTTTCGGGATCCATGTTCTTAAAGGTCACTACCGTTTCCTCTATTTCCTCCTGCTCACTTCCGAGCATCGTAATAGCTTTTTTCAGGTAGTGCTTGTTCTTCAGGTCCTGCGTCATCAGAGACGGACTGTAACCCTTGGCGATGGTGGGCAGGTAGATGACATTGCGGAACTGCTCCTGTCCGGCGAGATATATCTCGCTGAAGTCAATCTCCACCTGCGCGGCGACGCCGGTGCCAAACCCGAGAGTCACGCTGGTGTCAAAAGAGATCTCGGTTGCGCCGAAAATCGGTTGTTTGAGTGACGCAGCGAAGGTCACGCCCGCGCCGAAAGTGATTTCGGCTGAAGCGTTAACGCTCGCCAACTGGCGGTCGTCATAGAGGATCGAGCAACGGCCTTCAATCGAGGCGGAAAGTCCTACAAATGCTCCCGCGCTGATCGCGGCCTCGATTCCCTCCTGCGCACTGGCGGAGAGCTTCATTGCGGCGCTGCCCCTGGCTCCGGCGAACACGTTGGCCCTGCCGCCCAGTTCGAGTCCCGCCTTGCCCCGGGCTGATTTCCACTCGCATTTGCCCTCCATCGTCAACTGGGCACCGATGGCGAGCTCGGCGGCAGCTTCAACGCTCAGACTGGTCTTGCCTTTGGTCGCCGCCCAACTGCCTGACCCCCAAAAGCCCGCCTTGAACTCTTCCTCAAACTTCGCTACCAACTGGCCGAAGCGCGGGTCGAAAACCTGAAACGTGGCTCCAGCCTTTTGCTGGTATCCGACCATGCCGTCGAACTCTGCTCCCACCTTGTTGGCGGTGCGAGTAGTGGCGCCGGTCAGGTTCATCCTGCGCTGCGCTTCATGCTCGGTGCTGAACTGCCGGGGGTCACACAGGCTTTCATCGAAGGGCTCGACTTCAGTCTTCAAGCGCAGGAAAAAATCCTCGCCCTCCTGGTAGTCGCCCTGTTGTTCCCATTGCTTCAAACGGTCGACAGTCTTCCCGATGCGCCCCGCCTGTTTCTCCTGTTTTTCCACCCACTCAGTACTGTTGGCTTTGTGGACATCGTATTGCTTGTTAAGAGCTTGTTCCTTTTGAAGGGCTTCTGTCTTGGGGAATGCCTGCTTGAAGATGAATCCGTAGACGTCTTCCACGACCTGCCGATTCCCTCGTGCGTTGAGCCAGTACTCGATGCATTTGGAGCGACGCCGGACTGGGAGCATAAAGCTGCTTTTGAAGGCAGAAAACTTTCGTCCCACATATTCGCGGACTTGCGCGGGATCCTGCAACGCATACAGGTTCATTACAGTTCTCCTGGATCGGGGTGCGGGCCTCGTGGCCGTTTTCGCGGAATGAGTTTACCTGATGAGGCCGGCCAACGTACCGCCTATTCTTTTTCAAATCTGCTAATCGTGATGAGATGCGCGAATGGTATTCGAAGCATCTTGGGCTAGCTGACAAAGACCAAGGCGCGATACTTCCGTGGCGCGAGCCCTGGTTTCGCTGGACACCGAATGTCCACAGCGAGAGAATGACAGGCATGCCAACGACAAATATTTTCGAATGGGATGGTACCGATGGCCGTCCTCGCCCGTTACACGCCGCGCGTTTAAGCCGGTTCTTGCTGTTGGCAGTTCTGGCCTATTTTTTTGCCTATCCGGCGCTCTGGGCGCAAACGTCCGACTCGCAAACTAGCGACGCGGACAAATCCTGGACGGCCACAACCGAGTCGCAAAGCGACAACGTCAATCCCACGCGCACCACTGAAAGCCACACGCGGAACGGCAATCGAACCCTGGACAACCAATCCCTCGAGCGCCGCGGGACTGACGGACATTTCGAACCTTACCAGGACATCGAAACGGAAACCGTAAAGGTGGACGCGACCACTGTGCGCACAATCACCCGTGCGTTCGGCCGCGATGCCGACGGGGCGAAAATACTGGTGCAGACAACCGAAGAAGAGAAGCACACTTCGCCGGGAGGGGACTCAAGCGTTGTGCGTTCCATCTCGAATCCCGATGGCAACGGCAAGCTCCAGCTGGTTCAGCGCCAAGTCGAGGAGACAAAAAAAATTAGTAAGGACGTAGAAACCACGAAAACTACCGTGATGCTTCCCAGCGTCAATGGCGGTCTGGCTCCAGCTGTGAAAATGGAAGAGCGTCGCACACTGGGCGCGAACAACAATGTTGAATCTCAAAAAACTACGCTGCGTCCTGATGGTGCCGGAAATTGGCAAGTGGACGAAATACGACAAGCCACTACCAGGCAAGAAGGCAAGAACCGCAGCACGGAGGAGCGGGTCTCCCGTCCGGACTCCGACGGTAAGCTAGGCGAAATCTCCCGTACCGTGAGCAAGGAATCTGAAACGACTTCCGGAGAAAAGCACAAAACGGTCGAGACCTATTCTCTTGACATCCCTGGATCCTCGCGAGACGGCGGCCTTCATCTGGTTGAGCGCTCAACTACCACCCAGCACACGAATTCAACCGGACAGCAGACCACGGAAGAGCAAGTGGAGCAGCCGAAGCCCGGCGATCTGGGCTCCGGTTTGCAAGTGATCACGCTAACCACCGACACGGTGCACCCAAGTCCGTCCGGAGCGCAGGCGACCCGAACTATTCAAGCTCGCGATGCGAACGGCAGTCTTGGGGTAGTCTCCGTGGACACTACAAAGTCAGACAACATTCACGCGATTCAGGTTCAGATAGCGCCATCAGCGAGCCCAAAATAATCTGGCCGCGCGGCGCGGAA
>CAWCQR010000024.1:0-46227 GCA_963797725.1 Terriglobia bacterium | reverse complement strand
GGACGTAGTTCAGTTGGTTAGAACGCTCCTCTGTAACCGTCGCATTGATATAAGCAAATTAAAGATCAGCAACTTAAGACACATAACATCTGATCGCCCTGTCACCGTACCTCCTACCTTCCCAGTATTTCCAGAAGCTGGTGTCCACGCGAACATCCGAATTACTATTAGGGGTCTTCCTCCAAACTCGGAGCTGCGTCGCCCATGCTCGATAGAGAGAACTAATAAGAAGATGCAGGAACTCGAAGTTTATTCCATGATTGGCGCGGAAGGTTTCGCGCGCTTGGTCGCTGCCTTCTATCGCCATGTCCCGCAAGATGACCTCTTGGGACCCATGTACCCGGCACAGGATCTCTCGGGTGCTGAGCAGCGCCTCAGAGATTTCCTGATCGGTCGGTTTGGGGGGCCGCACACTTACATCGAACAAAGAGGCCATCCACGCCTGCGCGCGCGGCATTCTCCGTTCCATATAAATCAGGCCGCCCGCGATCGATGGATGCGCTTGATGAATAGTGCTTTTGGAGAAGCTGCACTGCCGGAAGAGGCCGAGCAAGTTCTTCGGAAATTCCTCGATGAGATGTCGACGTTCATGATCAATCAGCCTGAGCCTGGAATGCGCTAGCGCAGCGCACAATGACGCCCTGGTTGCCCGTTCATGTCGCTGAATTCGGGACGGGGCAAGCGACTGTGCAATGTTGACCAGTTTTGCCGCAACATATCGTCGATCATCGTCTTGTCGGGCCTCCCGAGGTTTGAGAGATGGGCTGTGTCGCTCCGTAGTTGAAGCTCGGTGGTCAGCACGTAATACGACGAGATCGCAGACTCACAGGCGGAAAGGTATTCATCATGGCTACGGATCTCAGCATTTGCCATCCCGGCGAGGGCATTGAGGCATTGAATCGATTGCCCGGGTTAGCGGAACCTCTGTTGCAAATCGACTTGGAACGAGAGCTGCAGCAACTCCGGCAAGAAGACTCCTGGCAGCGGGAGACGGGGCGAAGTTCCAAAACGCTCGCGAAATATCCAGATTTGCGAATCGTTCTGATTCTGATGAAGAGCGGCACACGAATGCGCCAGCATAAAGCAGAGGGGAGGGTCTCCATTCAACTGTTGGAGGGGCAGATCTGTATCCATTTGGCCGATCGAAAGGTGAATATGTCGGCCGGTCATTTGTTGGTTCTGGACTGCGGTGTACTCCACGACGTCGAAACGCTGGAAGAGAGCGCCTTGTTGCTGACTATCTCTTGGCGAAGGGAGAAGAGTGATGCGTCGGAGTCGCTTTCACCCACTCAGCGGCATTTAGACGAAGAGGCTTTGTCGCGAATGGATGATGAAGGTGGCGCCCCTGACGCTGTGGTGAGCCCGTCCGGTGCGGGAAAGAAGGCCGATCCTAGCAGTCTAGTAAGAGGGTTGCTGTACGAATTGTTTGTTGTGGCCTTGTCTTTGATGACGGCAACGATTGCGGCGCGGCCCCGGTCGTTGTAACCGGACAGGCTTCACACACTCTGTAAGGAGGTAGCCATGGCTACCGAAGCGGTTTTAATGGCAGATCAGAAGTCCAAGTTGATACGTCGCGAAGAAGTTGCGGAAGGGACGATGGCCTTTCACTTCGAGAAGCCGTCCGGATTCACCTTCAAAGCAGGGCAGTTCGCCGATGTGACACTCATCGACCCGCCGGAAACGGATGCCGAGGGAAACACACGCACCTTTTCCATCGCGAGTCCTCCCTTCGAAAATGAGTTAGTGTTCACCACCCGGATGCGGGACACTGCTTTCAAGCGCTCGCTGAAAAAAGTGCCGCTAGCCACGGAAGTGACAGATAAGCTCAGCCGCAGGCTCCTTCACCCTGCACAAGAATCGAGCCAAGCCGGCCGTGTTCCTCGCAGGCGGAATCGGAATCACACCCTTCCTCAGCATCGTGCGGCAAGCCCATCACGACCGCCTCCCGCACAAGTTGTATCTTTTCTATTCCAATCGGCGGCCCGAAGACGCACCTTTCCTGGACACTCTGCAGAACTTGGAGAAGACGAATCCCAACTTCCACTTGATCTGCACGATGACAGAAATGTCGAAATCCAAGAGAGAATGGAAGGGCGAGACGGTTCTGATAGACCAAGAGATGCTGTCCAGGCATTTGGCATCACTGCAGGGCCCCATCTATTACAGTGCCGGACCGCCCGCCATGGTTGCCGGCATGAGGGAGATGCTTGTGAGCGCGGGCGTTGACGAGGACGACATCCGAACGGAAGATTTTGCCGGATACTGAAGCGTGTCCTCCCGCGGAACGATTGCGCTCGGGTCGAACAAGAAAGGAAGGGTTTCTTGGAGGTGAACAGCATGCTGACAAATAGGCCTAAGACAAAACTTCTTGTAGACGGTGGAGATCCCGAAGAAACCCTCCGGATTAAGACCTTGATCGGGTTTGTTGATGGGCAGACCACCAATCCCTCTCTGATCGCAAAAAACCCGGAGATTCAAAGGCGCCTCACATCCGGTCATCAGTTGAGTGAGCAAGAAGAAAAAGACGCATACAAGAAGATTGTGCAAAGCATCTCGCCACTTGTGGGAGATGCTGGCGTGTCCATTGAGGTATTCGCAGATCTTGATAGCCGCGCCGAAGAGATGCTCGCCCAGGGTCAGGAAATGTTCACATGGATTCCCAATGCCTATGTGAAATATCCGTGCACCCACGAGGGCTTGCGAGCCGCAGAAATGTCGGTGCAAAAGAGTATTCGGGTCAACATGACTCTGTGCTTTTCGCAGGCGCAAGCCGCTGCCGTATATGCCGCAACCCGGGGATCGAAGGAGCCGGTGTATGTATCACCGTTTGTCGGCCGGCTCGATGATCAAGGCGAAGACGGCATGGACCTTGTCCGAAATATCAAGAAAATGTACGAACGCGGCGATGGCCATGTGCATGTCCTGGCCGCAAGCATACGCACCATCAACCATTTGCTTTGTTCCTTCTTTCTAGGTGCTGAGCTGGCAACCGTGCCCAGCAAGGTTTTACAGGAATGGGCAGCAGCAGGGTTTCCTATGCCGGACCAGGATTTCAAGTACAAAGCGGTCGACGCGAAGGGCAAGCCCCTGAAACCGATCCCGTACAAAGAACTGGATTTGGACCTTCCGTGGGAGAGCTTTGACCTTGCACACGAACTCACAACCAAGGGCATTCAGAAATTTGTGGCTGATTATCAGAGCACGCTGAAACGATCGGCATAGTGGTCTGCAGACCGTCGTAGCTATCGTTGTTTGCGACGACGAATTAAGTCCGTAGCTTTACGCGTGCTTTCGGATCATGGGCTGTGTGCTCTCTTTATCTTCTTCGGGCGTGTGCCAGCCGCCCACGTCCGAGAGCCAAGCGGTCCGCTTCTTAAAGTTTGACCGGGCAGTTCGCGGAGGCAATATTGATCTCGTTCGATCCGGCACACAGAGCCGTCCACTATCCGCCTGATCGCCGATTTCGTATCTGGATTCGACCTTCCATCCTGATCGGAATCGGTATCGCGATCCTCTCTGTAATCGCGGCGTCTTGGATCGAAGTCGCCGTGGCCGGGCTGCCTCATGTTCCAGCCGTTCCTCAGATATATCCCGACAACTTCGCAGGGCCGCACGGGTTTCCAGTCTGGGTGCGTTACTGCCACTTCTTCAATTTCCTTTTTGTGATGATGCTGATTCGCAGCGGTCTGTCCATCCTGATGGATCATCCTCGTTTGTATTTCAACGATGGCTGCACGCCGGGGAGCGAATGGATCAGGCTTACACCGCTAAAAGTCCCACGCGATCGCATCTGGACCGCGAAAGACGACGCCCGTTATATTTCGCCGTTAGTCGGGACGCCGGGCTACCGACACACAATTGGTATTGCGCGGGTTTGGCACTTCATCGACGTTCACGGCTTCATCATCACTGGCATTCTCTTCGTCATCATGCTCTTCGATACCGAGCAGTGGCGGCGTATTGTGCCAACTTCGCCGCTCGTCCTCTTACAGGCATGGAACACGTGGGTGCACTACGCAACGTTTCACCTGCCGCCGGAGCCAAACGGGTTTTATGGCTACAACGCATTGCAGCAGATTGCCTATTTCACCGTCGTCTTTGTCTTCGGCCCTTTGGCGATTCTTACAGGGATCGCCATGTCGCCTGCCGTGGTGAATCGATTCCCCTGGTACGCGCGGATCTTTGGTGGGAGGCAATCGGCCAGATCGATCCACTTCCTGACCATGTTCAGCTTCCTTGCATTCCTCGTCGTGCACGTCACTTTGATCGTGATGACCGGATTTGCGCGGAATATGAACCACATTGTGTTGGGCACAGATGATCAGACGCATCTGGGCATGTATCTGGGGTTTGTGGGCATAGGCGTAGTTGTCCTTTCGTGGATCGTGGCGCACTACATCTCATGGAACCACCCGCGCGGATTGCAGCATGCGCTCAAGTCCGTGACTTATCCGATGCAGCTTCTTACGTTGAATCGCCTGACTCCGCAGCAGAAGTATGCCGAGGAGGAAATCTCGCCCTACTTCTGGCCCAACGGGAAAATGCCGATCCGGGACGATTGGAAGCGCCTGGCGGAAACCGGCTTCGAGACTTTCCGGCTCAAGGTGGGAGGCCTTGTCGAAAGGCCGGTCGAGCTTTCTCTAGCCGACCTGGAGAAGTTGGGTGAGACCGAACACATCACCATGCATCATTGCATCCAGGGATGGAGCGGAATCGCGAAGTGGGGCGGCATTCCCATGAAGGCGCTCATTGATTTGGTGCAGCCTAAACCGGAAGCCAGGGTCGTCGCCTTTTTTTCCTTTGGCGAAGCGCTCTACGGTGGCCCCTATTACGACACACAAAGCCTGGAGAATGTGCTCAAGCCGCAATGTCTTCTGGCCTCGCGGATGAACGGACAACGGCTTCCGCAGGTGTATGGAGCGCCCCTGCGGCTGCGAGTGGAGAACCAGCTTGGCTACAAGATGGTCAAATGGATCGAGCGTATTGAGTTTATCGAGTCGGAGAAAACGCTTGGCAAAGGAGAAGGCGGCAAAAACGAGGACGACGAATATTTCGACCTGCTGCCCAACATCTGATGCGGAAGCTCAGTTCGCCCGCCCAGCAGCATGCAGGCGCTGATCACGTTGTCTCATTGCTGCGACGCGTAAGACTGGACTGGTTGCTCCAGCACTTCCCACCACGACTGGTGCAGTCAGTCTATGTGTTCGTAAATGGCTTCATCACAATTGGAGTTCTTGCCCTGTTGGCGCTCGTAAGCCGCAATCCATTTGTGTTTCCATCGCTCGGGCCAACGGCGTATCTGCTGTTCTTTTCCCCGCTGGCCAAAACTTCCAGCCCGCGAAACACGATTTTCGGCCATGCTATCGGGCTCATCTGCGGTTATGCGGCGTTTGTTGTGACGGGCGCTGGAGCCCTACCGTTCGGGGTTCACGAAGGTATCTTCTGGCCAAGAATCCTGGCGGCGGCTCTTTCGCTTTCAGCCACGGGGGCATTCATGGTTCTTCTCGATGTTAGCCATCCCCCGGCGGGTGCCACTACGCTGATCGTTTCTCTCGGAATTATTTCGAAGCCGCGTGAACTTCTCATCATCGAAGTGGCCGTGTTCCTGCTTGTTGCTCAGGCTTTGGTCATCAATCGGCTCGCCGGATTGCCCTACCCCATGTGGAACGCTGCTGCCTCGATCAACCCAGTGAACGAAGACTGAGATTCGCCTATCCATTACCTCAACCGATAAAATACAGAACAGGAAAGCTGCCTAGAGACATTGTTTGCGACGAAGAATTGAGTCTTTTGTTTTAGGCGGCTTTCGGAGCATGGGCTGTGCTCTCTTTATCTTCGGGATTGTGCCAGCCGCCCACGTCCAGAGCTAAGCGGTCAGCCTCACGAGGTCCCCACGAGCCTGGCTCGTATTGGATGCAGGGCTGCTTCATTTGCGAGTATGGGATCGACGATAGCCCACGCAGCTTCCACCGCGTCTTCGCGAACGAACAACATGCCATCTCCATGCATAGCATCTCCCAAAAGACGCTCATACGCATCAACCTCGTCCGCGGTCGGCTCCTCGACTACCGAAAGATCCGCGGGCTTGGAGACAAGTTCTTCGCCGGGTCGCTTCACTCGAGCGCTGAGGGTAAGCGATATTTCTCCTGGACCGAGGCGGAAGCGGAAAAGATTGCTCGATTCGTCCCCCAAAATGTCGAGCGGAGGCTTTCTGAGTTTGACCAATACTTCCGTCGTCGTAACAGGCAGGCACTTTCCGGCCCGAATCAGGAACGGGACACCTGACCACCGCCATGACTGAATCTCCAAGCGCACGGCCGCAAACGTCTCCACCTTGGATTCAGCTGCGACTCCTTTCTCTTTTTTGTATCCATTGAACTGGCCTCGCACCAGATGCTTTGGATCCAGCGGTGGAATCGTGCGGAATACTTTGACCTGTTCATCGCGGATGGCGTCGCAATGCAGCCCAGTGGGAGGCTCCATGGCCAGAAAAGCTACCACCTGAAGCATGTGGTTCTCGACCACATCGCGGATGGCTCCCGGTAGCGTCGTAAAACTGCCCCCGCCCCTCGATGCCGAACTTTTCCGCCATCGTGATCTGCACGCTCTCGATGTAGTTCCGATTCCAGATTGGCTCCAGAAAACTATTGGCGAAGCGAAAGAACAGAAGATTCAGGACCGCCTCTTTACCAAGGTAGTGGTCGATGCGAAAGATTCTCGATTCCGGAAGCACCGCATGAAGTGCGGCGTTCAACTGCTGTGCGGAAGTGAGGTCGTGTCCGAACGGCTTCTCGACAATGACTCGCGAATTCTTAATGCAACTCGATTTTGCGAGAGATTCGACGACGCTTGTAAAGAGATTGGGTGGAATTGCCAGATAATGCGCCGGGCGACTGGCTGAGCCAAGCGTTTTCTTCAATAGGTCAAAGGTCTCAGCTTTCTCATAATCGCCGCCGACATAGCGAAGCAACTTCAGCAGCTTGGCCAAGGCTTCTTGATCGACCTCGCCTCCTTGCTGTTGGATGCTGTCGCGCACGCGCTCTTTGAGATGTTCGTTCGTGCGTCCGGCCCTTGCAACGCCGATCACGGGTACATCCAGGTGACCATGCTGGACCATATGATAAAGCGCTGGGAATATTTTCTTGTGAGCCAAGTCTCCCATGGCTCCGAATAGAACCAGGGCATCGGCTGGCGCTGTATCTTCTCGCACTCTTTCCTGTCGCGCATCCTTTTCTAAGATCCGGCATGAACTCCTCCTAACCCTAAAGGCAGCCTCTTGCTGTTCAAAGTTGGCTCCCCAGCATTCGGTCCAGATTGAATGCGGCGCTGATCAACGCGAGGTGTGTAAAGGCCTGCGGAAAATTGCCCAGCGCCTCGCCTTGCGGCCCGGTTTGTTCCGCGTAAAGCCCGAGATGGTTGGCATAGCCCAGCACCCGCTCAAACAGCAACCTGGCCTGATCCAGTTTTTCGGGAAATGCCTGGCCGGCGCGGGTCAGCGCCTCTACCAGCCAAAAGGAGCACATGTTGAAAGTGCCTTCCTCGCCCGGCAGTCCGTCAATGCGAGGTTGCGGAGGATAGCGATATACCAGGCTATCGCTGACGAGTCCGCCATCCCGCGGATTTTTGAGAATGGCGTTTATGGTGCTGATCATCCGCGGATCGGTTGGAGCCATGAAGAAGACCAGAGGCATGATCAGGAGCGACGCGTCCAGGTCCTCGCTGCCGTAATACTGCGTAAAGGCGCGGCGCTTCTCGTTCCAGCCCTTCGTCATCACTTCTTCATAGATCTTGTCCCGTTCGCCTATCCACTTTGCGCGGTCGGCTGGAAGTGCACGCTTGTCGGCAAGCCGAAGGCCACGATCCAGAGCAACCCAGTTCATGACTTTCGAGTAGACGAAATGTTCCTGCCGATTGCGCATCTCCCAAATGCCAGCATCAGGAAGCTGCCAGTTTTCGCAGATCCATTCAAGCCGACTACGGATCTTCAACCAAACGTCGTATGAGGTGGGACTCACGTACTTGTTGGACAGGTAAAACGCGTCCATGAGTTCGCCATAGATGTCTCCCTGGAATTGGGAAACAGCTGCGTTGCCGATGCGCACCGGAGAGGACCCTCGATAGCCTTCCCAGTGATCTAATGTTTGCTCGGGAAGTTGCTCGTCGCCCGCGATGGTAAAGACTACCGCGCCAGGCGCTTTCGGGTGGGCGTGCTTGGAGGCGTAATCTCCGATCCAGCCCATGAACGCCGCCGCCTCCTCTCTAAATCCGATGCGCAAAAATGCATAGACGGTGAAGGCGGCATCGCGGATCCAGGTGTAGCGGTAATCCCAGTTACGAGCACCTCCGATGACTTCGGGCAAACTCGTGGTGGGAGCTGCAATGATCGCCCCGGTCGGTTCAAAGGTGAGAAGCTTTAGGGCCAAAGCTGATCTGTGCACCTGATCCCGCCAACGACCGCGGTAGGTACAAGCAGAGAGCCATTGCTGCCAGAATTTCACGGTGCCCCGCAGCAACTCCTCAGTTTCTTGTTCGGACGGCGGACAGGGCACCCCGCCCTCGTTGCAGTCGTCCCTAAGAATGAAGACCTGTGATTTTCCTTCCGAAAGCATGAACTCGGCGGATACTCCTCCGCGCCCGTCATTCCTAAGCGGCACCGCGGTTGAGAGAGCCAGGGTCAAGTTGCCCGTCTTGAATGTCGCTCCGTTAGCTTCTATCAGCGTGTCGTGCTTCTGTCGTCCATAGTCAAAAGCGGGGCGGCAGGTGACGGAAATACGCACTGATCCCCTGACGCAGCGAATGCGGCGGTAGACGTGACGATACTCAGGCGAGTCGGACGGCAGCCCTACCGGCATGAAGTCTTCCAACTCGGCAATTCCGTTCGTCAGCAGGAATCGCGTAACCAGGACGTTCGTGGAAGGCCAATAGAATTGTTTGTGCCGCACGCCATCAGAGTCGGCAGAAATTCGGAAACAGCCGCCGTTCTCGTCATCCAGAAGCGCTCCGAAAATGCTGGGCGAATCAAAGTGTGGGTAGCAGTACCAGTCGATTGAGCCGTTCATGCCTACCAAGGCAACTGTCCGCATGTTGCCGATGATTCCGTAATTTTCTATCGGCTGATACGACATCGTGTCGGATCCTCCTGAAGGGCCGAAATGAAGCTGCTTGCGCTCCAACCCATGTCCATATTCTTCGCAAAAATTAGGAAGTTTTGCAAAGCCGCCGCGACAAACCCTCCAAGAGGCTACGGTTCGTTCAAATTTTGAGCGATTCTCCAGGGCGAAATCGACTCCTGTCAGGACGCACTTAAATTCCACTATGCAACCCTATCCTGTCAGAAGTTCCGAGCATACCCCCAAGTCTGTACTGATCTGAATTGCCTCTGCTACAATCCATTCACGGGGCAGGGACAGCTGCTCTGGGTTGGTGTTTGCCTGTCGTACACTTTTGGGCCGCGATTGAGTGTCCATTAACTTCGGAATTCGGTTCTACGGGGTTGAAACAGGCGACACAGGCGAATCGATTGAACCTGAGGAAAGCCACTAAACACGCGGGTCTCCGATAAAGGTAAGAAAACAAGTTGGGGACGTAGTTCAGTTGGTTAGAACGCTCCTCTAACCGTGTTATTGATGTAAGCAATTACAAATCAGGCATTTAACCCGACTAATATCTGTCGCCCTGTCACGGTACCTTGGGTTTTAGCCCACATTTCCAAAATCTGGTGCCCGCGTTCTCCTTGCGTTCTTGACGTCTACCTTCTAACTCTCGTGGCGCTACGCGAAACCGCCCAGGGTCTATCTGATCTCATTCATTCTAGGCAATCGCAACTATCATTTGCCCGAGTCGCACTACTTCTTCTCGCTTTCCCGGCGATTTTTCCCGCTAGCGCAACCCTTATTGAGAAGCACGAAAAGCAGCAGAAAGAAAAAAAACGGTTTGAGCGGAACGGTCAGGGGAAGACAGGCTGCCAGCGTGGGTCCCGCAGATTCTGCCATTGGAAGTCTTGGTCTTGTGGTATTCGCCGTGTCATTTGCGGCTCTTAGCGGGCATTCAGCTTGGGCCGTCCTTGGTGCTGCTACCTTCGCTTGGGTGGTGGTTGCGGAATTTGTGTGGCAAGTCCGCAGACGTGGGATTGGCCATTCACTGAGTTGACGGTTGTCCACCGAGACTCCGCTCGTCAGATTCTGCGCAACGAATAAGGCGCGCACGGTACAATTTGTTGATGCAACGATCCGGGATCGCTGACCTTCCACTGCATGGCGGCAGTGTTCCTAGATGGTTGGCAGAGCGGATGACCCTGCTCGGCACCGCAATCGCTGAGAACGTTATTCATCATTACGGTGTGTCAGTGCTGATGTCCCGCCTCTCGGACCCATTCTGGTTTCAAGCGCTCGGTTCGGTCATGGGAATGGACTGGCATTCGTCAGGCATTACCACGTCGGTTCTGGGAGCGCTAAAGAGAGGGCTGAACCCTCGAACTCATGAACTCGGGATTTATGTTTGCGGCGGCCGTGGTCGCCACTCGCGGCAGACGCCAGCTGAGCTGCTGCAATACGCAGACGGAACGGGTTTGAACGGAGAGTCGCTGGTGCGCTCAAGTCGTCTGGCGGCCCGCGTCGACAACAACGCAATCGCTGACGGTTTCCAACTTTATCTTCACGGGTTCATTGTTGCCGCAAGTGGCGAATGGACAATTGTGCAACAGGGGATGAATGGCACCAGCGGAATGGCGCGCCGGTACCATTGGCATTCGGCAGCGAGTGCGAAACTTTACCAATGAGCCGCATACCGGCATTGTCGGCGAGCATCAAGGCACAATCATGAATCTGGTTGCCGCTCCTGCCGAGCCGGCGCAACAAGCTGTGTTGGAGGTTGTGCGGAGCCGACCGGAAGTGACGCTAGCAAATATCCGGAAATTGACAATGCCGACGCATCACAATGTGCGCGCGGAGAATGTGGATCTTAAGCGCTTGGGCGCGGTTCTAGCCGTCGCGTACGAACGCGATTTTCATGATTTCGCATCATTGTTGCTATTGGAGAAGCTTGGCCCTAGAACTCTCCAGTCACTGGCCCTTGTTGCCGAAGTAGTCCACGGAACGCCCACTCGATTTTCAGATCCAGCACGTTTTTCCTTCGCTCTCGGAGGCAAGGATGGCCACCCATTTCCCGTGCCTCTCAAAACCTACGACGAAACCATACACGTGCTGAGACGCTCGTTGGAAGCAGCCAAGGTTGGAAATACGGAAAAAATCGATGGACTTCGACGGCTTGATCGTTTCGTTCAGGCGGTCGAGAATTCAAATGCTCCGAGTGCCGATTTCGGTCAAACGGTCGCTCGCGAACATCAGATCTCAAGTGCGTTGGACGGCAGAACCGCGGGCTCTCCCCCAGCAAGGTCAAGGCGTACGCCTGAACAATTATCGCTTTTTTAGTTTTTAGTATTGGACGCCATCCTCAGAATCCTCATCCAACAATTCTCGCAAACCGCAGGCACGAATCGAAGGATCAGGATTCACAAATCAGATGAAGACTGAGCGATCCAATAATCCCGCAATTTTGTTCGATCTCGACGGCACGCTCATTGACTCGGTGTATGAACACGTCATGGCGTGGGCTGCGTCGTTGCGAAGCGCGGGGATCGTTGTACCCAATTGGAAGATCCATCGGCGCATCGGCATGAATGGCGAATCCATGGTCCGGCAGTTACTTCGTGAACCCGAAATAAATAAGCGGACGGTTAGAGTGGCGTGGCTTGAGGAAAAACATGCGGCGGCATTCAAGAAAGCGGCCAGCAACATCCGCCTGCTTCCTGGAACGCGAGAGTTGTTGCGCTATTTGACTCAATCCGGAATCCGCTGGGCAATCGCTACAACTGGTAGTCGAAAACAGACGACAAGTTTGCTGAAGGACTTAAAGGTTCCAGAGCCAAGTGTCGTGGTCACTGGCGACGATGTCAGGAAAGCCAAACCCTCGCCTGATGTTTTCGTTCTTGCTGCGAAGCGTTTGCGCGTGTCGATCGAAAATTGCATTGTCGTCGGCGATAGTCCCTGGGACATGCTTGCGGCAGGGCGAGGGAGAGCGCTCGGGATTGGCATCCTTGCTGGAGGCTATAGCAAAGGGGAGTTGGAGGAGTCTGGAGCATTTCGCGTCTACTCCGATCCGGCGGAAATGTTATTGCACATTGAAGACCTGGGCATTGCGGGAAATAACGATTAAGCACGTTGCATCGGCGTGTGCTGCGAACAATGGCCTGAACCAACCTCAGACGAATCCGCCAATCGGGCGAAGGGATCGTTTGTAGATCGACAGAATCTCAGCTGCCAAAGTCCCAGCTTTGAGGCCGACCGTTCCGCGAATCGAATGCCGGAGTGAAAGTGGGGCGCAACCATTTGGTCGCGCGTTACATCGAAGGGACTCTTTTAGCTGGAAACGCAGCGCTCTGCTAACCAGCCTTACTCCAATGGACATCAATCTATCGAAAGGATGCATTTTATGAAACTGTTCTCAGCACACATTGAAGATCTGCGAAGCCTCTATATAAGCAATTTGAAAAAGGCGCTGGATATGGAGCAGAAAATCACAAAAGCCCTGCCCGACCTCATCGAGAACTCAAGCGACTCGGAACTGGCTCAGGCTTTCCGTAACCACCTAGAGGAGACAAAAGGTCATGTCAGCAAAATTCAAGGCCTTTTACGCAGCAATCAGGGAGACGACTCCACGGAAACCTGCAAGGTGATTGACGGCCTTACCACTGAGGCATCCGATACGATCAAGGATGTGAGCGACGCGTCCGTGCGCGATATTGCACTGATCGGGGCGGCGCAGCAGGTTGAACATCACGAAATTGCAGTTTACGGCACCTTGCGCCGCTGGGCCGAGATTATCGGTCGGTCCTCAGATGCTTCCATTCTCGAAAGCATTCGAGGCCGAAGAAGAAAAGGCCGACGAGCTTCTCAGCGAGATTGCCGGAACAGTAAACATGCAGGCAGCGGCATGATTGGGAGGCATTCTCCGCCTGCTCTTGCGGCCGGGAATGCCTGTTTTCTTTCCGTTCAGCCCACCTAGGGCTGGCCGTCGCCGCCAGCAGACCCGTAGATCTGCCCGGTGGCAAAGCTCGCATCGCTCGCGGCGAGCTGGACGTAGATCGACCCCAGTTCCGCCGGTTGCCCTGGACGACCGAGAGGAGTGTTGCCTCCGAACTTCTGCAATTTTTCCTGAGAAGCTCCGCCGCTGACCTGCAATGCGGTCCAGATCGGGCCGGGTGCCACGCCATTTACGCGAATGCCTTTCGGACCAAGTTGCTTGGCGAGCGACTTGACGAAATTCATCGTCGCAGCCTTGGTCAGCGCATAGTCATACAGGTCGGCCGATGGATCATAGGCTTGTACCGAAGTAGTTGCGATGATCGTTGATCCGGGTTGAAGATGCGGAAGCGCAGCCTTGAAAATCCAGAACGGCGCATAAATATTCGTTTTCATCGTCCAGTCAAACTGTTCCGTCGAGATGTCGGCAATGGACTCGTGGCTTTGCTGCCGACCTGCATTGCTTACAACTATGTCAAGACCTCCCAAGTCGCGCGCGGCATCGGCTACCAGTTGTTGGCAGAAACTTTCGCTGCGAAGATCTCCCGGAATAGCGAGTCCCTTCCTGCCTTCTGCCCTGATCAGGGCGATCACTTCGCGCGCATCCGGCTCCTCGGCCGGAAGATAATTAATGGCCACGTCTGCGCCTTCCCGGGCGAATGCGATCGCAGATGCGCGTCCCATGCCCGAATCCCCACCCGTAATTAGCGCCTTGCGACCAGTCAGACGTCCGGAACCCTTGTAGCTGGCCTCCCCATGATCCGGACGAGGATCCATTTTGGAAGCCAAGCCGGGCCAAGGTTGAGACTGCGACTTAAATGGAGGTTTCGGATACTTGGCCGTAGGGTCTTGCAGCCCATACGAGTCTGAAGCCGAAACCGTGCCTTGGGAAACCTTGGGCAATGCCGCCGCCGCTAGACTTACGCTCACGTTGCCTATCATCCTGCGCCTCGTTAGCTGATTGAATTGATCGTTGCTCACGCGTAACCTCTTTATGGGATAGATTCCGGACGTGAAGATCTGCCGCAACTCCTTCGTTCTCTTTGCTCCTCGTGCCCAACCTTCCGCGCGTCCTAATTAAAGGAACTGAGTCATGGAACCTGATTATTTTGCTGCGCCGCCCGTTCGTTCAAAGTTGTAATCCACGAAGGGGACACGCTCGAAGAACTCTGCTCGCCGGTGCGAACCTCGTGGCCAATCCCTCCGGCGGAAGGCAAGAAAACATTCATCAAGCCGAGCAGATCAACCGCAGCGCCGGGGAACAAGCCGTGCAATTTCACAGCGACTTTAGCTGGTAGAGACAGAACCACTTCAGCCTCGCCGTGGACGCATGCGTTTACGATTCGCCGAGCGGCACGCCTCGCATTCATCGAAATCAAGGGCAGGGCGTCACTAATACTGAACCAAGCGTACTCGGCTTCGTTCTTGCCTTTAAACGAAGCGTTTCTGGGACTCCCGGTCCGCATAAGGCCCGGACATACTGTGGTCACATAGATGTTGTCTTTCAGAAGTTCGGAACGGAGGCCTTCCGAAAACCCAGTCAACGCGAACTTTCCCACGCTATACGGAACCAGATGCGGAACACTAATTTTGCCGCCAACAGAAGAAATATTAACGATGCGGCCCTGTCGTTGTCGTTGAAATGCCGGTAAGACGGCCATACTGGCAAAATACGGACCCCAGAAGTGCGTGTTGATCGAATTGCGATAGTCGTCAATGGTCATCGTTTCTACTGGACCCACGCAGATGGTTCCGGCATTGTTTACAAGTACGTCCAGCGAGCCGAAGTGTTGTTCGATTTTCTCGACCGCCGTCTTGACCTCTTCGCGCATCGTCACATCGGCTTCGACGAGAAGTACCTGGTCGGTGATCATCCGTAGTTGGGCGTCAGCTCGTTCGAGTTCGCGTCGGTCGCGCGCCGAAATTGCGATCCTCGCCCCTCGCCTTGCAAATTCCAATGCCAGCAACAATCCGAGCCCACGCGACCCTCCGGTAATAAACACCGTTTTGTTTTGGAGTGAAATTAACCGCCGTCGGCCGAGCGCCACGGCAGTCGCGATGCCCAGAGCGACTCCAGCACTGATACTGAAAGTGCGATGCGTCATAAATTCACGTGCGACTTGGATGTCACAGGACCGGGAGCGGTTGTCGGCTTCCGACCTTCGACCGGTACAGAATCTTGAGGCCTACCAAAGCAAACGCTGCATCAAAATGTGCGGCTGAACGTAGTGCGGAAAAAATGTCAACGGACCTAAAAAACCTCGCAGAAGGACATCGAGAACGCGTCTGCCGCCGAGAAAAGACGTGCGGTCGCATCTTTGCCAACTTCTTTACGTACCGGATTGGGCAATCCAGCATACACGGTGCCCAAAAAAGAACTTCGCGCACTAGAGACTGAGCACCTTGAGCCGCCTATGTCGTCTGAGATTCGTATCGGCACATCGGGATATCACTATAAACAGTGGCGAGGTCCCTTTTATCCCAAGAAAATATCTCCGGATGAAATGCTCAGATTTTATTCACAACACTTTGACACAGTGGAGTTGAATAACAGCTTCTATCGTCTTCCCACGGAAAGTGCTTTTGAGAATTGGCGACAATCGACTCCGGCGGAATTCGTTTTCGCGGTGAAGGCTAGTCGCTTCTTGACCCACCAAAAGAAGCTTAAAGATCCAGAGCCCGCTTTGCAGAAGCTCCTGCCGCGAGCATCCGGGCTGTCGACCAAGCTGGGACCCATCCTGTTCCAACTCCCACCCAAGTGGCAAGTGAACCCAGGACGCCTCGAAGGTTTGCTGGAGGCATTGCCTCGCAATCTACGATATGTCTTCGAATTCCGCGACCTGAGCTGGGTTGGACCTGAGATCGACAGACTTCTTGCAAAATTCCGTGCCGCATTCTGCATTTACGAACTCGCTGGCTACCATTCCCCTCTGACGATAACCGCCGATTTTGCATATGTGCGTTTGCATGGACCGGGCCTGGGAAAATATCAAGAGTCTTATAGCACCGAGCGCCTTCGCCGCTGGAGCAAGCAGGTGGAGGAGTGGGCAAAGAATCTGGCTGCGATCTACATCTATTTTGATAACGATCAAGCGGGCTATGCGGCTCAGAATGCCTTAACCCTCAAGGAAATGCTCAACGGAAAAAACTCCGGATAGAGGACGCAAATGTTGTCATGTGATCGCAGCACCTCGCTGGGGACGGGAGCCCCGACGATTTATACCGGAACTGCTCGCGACCTGTGGCGAGTCCCGCTCCCTGTTTGACTAATCTTGTTTACTCTTCGTACTCATCTGATCCAAGCACCCAGATGAACGACTGAATGTCGATCAAATCCCGAGGACGGAGGTCACGGAGATCGTGTTCGATCTCACCGGCAAACGCGAGAAGACTCGAATATGGTTCCCAAGATGGTCCGGAGCGATAATGAAAGTTGAATCCGTATTCTTTGGCCGCCACACGGGTTACTGTCGGTTTTAGGAAGATATGAGCTTCCGGTTTAGCAAGGAATCCGAATACAGTAGCTACAGGCCAAGTAAGGACGCGGCTCTGTTTGCGCGGAAGCCCAGCGACAACTTCGCACCACTCGCTGAATTTAGCTGGGCGGCTGCCGGGGCCGTATAGAAGAGCGTAGAGACCTTCCGCGAAAGCCCGCGCGCCGCGTTCAGACTTCAGCGCGTCCCGAATCGCCATCTTTTCAAATGAGAAGAGAAGATTAGTGCGGGACTCAATTCTGATGGCCTCACTCCCAATCTCCAGGAACTTCCCCTGAGACAGTTTCGCCTGATAAGCCTTGCGGTTTAGTAGTGTTTGCCACTCGTGGTGTGCTCTCCACTTGTAGCCCCGTTCCCACTCGAGGTAGGTCTCGTCGCGAAAGCCCTCAGGGAAAACTCGTAGAAATTTGCGTTTGCAGTGCACTCTGGATCGGGTTGGAATGGAAACAGATCCTGAGTAACCGGCGTTTGCGAGACTGGTGGCCATTGCTGTACGTATTTTGATTCACCAATCCCATGAGAGTTTGGTTGCTCATTTATTTTCGGTCACCACCCTGTGCATATCCCCGACTTCAGAAAAGGGTCTCTACCAGTCCAACCAAGATCGAAACTCAAGCTCGCATTCCACTCTCTATCGGTGAGGGCCGGTGGGGTGGGTTTGGTTTAACTTGGTGATAATCTCCTCGCTCGGATTGCCGCCCTTGCAGGTTGGGTGTCCAAAACCGCTGCTACTTACTCCATTTTGGATATCGAAAATGAGGTTGTCACTTGGGCCTGGCGCGACTCCCATCGGCACGGCACTCAGTCCTAAGGTATGCCGGGTTTTCCAGGCAATGACATGGTCGGCACAAGAGGTGTCTCCGCTAACGCCAAGACCGCCGACGATTTTTCCGTTTTTGTCGTACAAGGCCAGTCCGCCCCCGAAAACGATGACACCTCCCACGGCCTTCCCGACAAGCGGGTCATCGGGTTGACCGAACTTCTGTGGATCGCCGGCAAAAGCGGAATGTGGGATCAGGACCGCTTACGATGCTGTAGAGAGAATTTCCGGGCTGAGCAGCGAAATAAATGTTGCCGGAAGAGAGAGCGAAATTGTCGGTGCTGAAAGCATTTGCCGTATTCGCTTTCTCCGCGGAGATGAGGCGACTTCCCGGCCATTCCGCACCCCGATTCGGACCGGTGAACACGACGGCACAAACTACGCCATCGCGATTGACTACCGCGCCCCATTCCTGGTTTCCCAGTCCGCCATTCGCTCCCTTGCCCTCTTTGACAGCACTGGTTAACGCTGCCTTAAGCTTATTGTAGTCGGGGACCTTCGAACAATCCTGCGGGTTCTGCGCAAAGGAACGAAATGAAAAGCCTACAATTATTAGGGAAGTAACACCTACCGCACGACGACATTTTCAATTGCATGGCCATCTCCTATTCCACTTCATCGTAGGGTGTACAAATATGCCGCGATGTCGCGGCTATCCTGCTCAGTGACTCCCATTTCTGGCATCGCGGTATGGGGCTCGACTTGTCGGGGATGCTGAATCCACAACATAAGATTGTCGGGAGTATTCGGAAGTTCGCCCAGCGATGTAATAACGTTGGCCAATGCCATCGAGTCGCGGACCGATCAGACCCCGCGCTCCGGGAACACCGGAAATTTCGTGGCACGTATTGCAACCATATTTACGAATCTCGGTTCGCCCCAAACGAGCATCTCCGCCGCCGGTAAGCATCGCGGCCCGTTCGACTTCAGTGCGACTCGGGCGATCACACGCGCACGACATCGCTAAGAAGAACAGCGCAAAGTAAGGTCAGCATAGTTCTCACTCGACGCCTCCCTCCGACAAGCGGCCCAATTCCGCCATGCGCGTGTACTGCCACCTGGTCTGCGATTCGTTCATCCACTTAACGAGCAAAACGAGAGCAACAATCAGCAGCAGCGTCCCGGCTGGAATCCACATGATCAGTCCACCGATCTGTTGGTCTTCGAGCGCACTGAGATGCCATGCCGGAGCAGTCATCACGTACGACGAATACCAGGGCCGCGGCGCAAACGTAAGCAACGCTCCCAGGACGCTGGTATGCAGAATTGTGGTGAAGACGTAAACCAAGCCTCCGCCATAACCGAGAGCCGGAGTTCGGTTCACCACTGGCCACCAAAAGATCAGTGCCGTCACCAGGAAAGTCGTATGTTGCGCTGCGTGAATCCAGTCGCTGCGCAGAGTTTGGTCGAACAGCCAGGGAACATGCCAGATCCACAATGCGAGTGCGGACAACAACCATGCCGAGAGCGGCGCCGAAATGAAGGCCCAGCCTTTCTTGAAGGTTCGCGAACGCCCAAGGCTCGCGGCCATGTCGCGCCAGGCCGGAGGCAATGCCCAAAGAAATGCAATCATCGGCCGCCCGAGTACGAGCAGCGGGGCCGAGATCAGCATGAGAATCTCATGCTGCGTCATGTGCACCCAAAACAATTGCTCGCCAAGTTCGTGGAGCGGAGAATCGAGCGCAATGACCAGCGAAATCCAACCGAGCGCAAACCAGAGTGTCGGCCACATAAACGCATCTTCGATGCAGTGGCTCGTCGTCAGCATTCTGATTATGCCAAGGCCGTAAAGAGCTGCCGTCAGCAATAAGGAAATCACGATGAAAGGCGGCCATGTCCAGTCGTTTGCCAGCTCTGCCGGCAGTTTCCGTCAGCGACCAAGCCGGCGTCGCCGAGAGGACCGCTACTACCCCGAGCACTGCGACTTGGCTATGCCTTAGCTGACATTTCATTCACACGGACTAAGAATCCAGCGCGGCACCGAGCCAGCAATGACTACCACAGCAAAGGAAAGACTGAATGCCATTCCTAGAAGCGCCTGAAAATGCGCACGATCGAAATGAGCTGCCACCTTCTTCCGATGTGGTGCCGGGAAAGCGTCTGAATTCCACCAACCCGGTTCCGAAGCCCGTCAGCGCAATTGCGAAGCAGACGACGCTAATCACATGCAGCACGTAGTGATGACCGGTTGAACAACTATGCTGTTCGAGCATGTAGCTGAACCCGAGATCGATGCCCCAGGCCGCAAAACCCGCAATCAGACTCCACCATAGCCCCAGTGGTGTTCGCCCGGCCTGGATCTGTCTGTTCTGATCTTCGCCATTACTCTCCTTACAAAAATCGAGTCGTCCCGTAAATCAGCAAATCAACAATCAAACCTGTGACCACAACGAAATACCAATAGTCGGAATTGATCGCGGCATCGGCGAGGCGCGTTCCTTCCATCTTTGGAGTGAACGAAATAGCCAGAAGAACCAATGTTTCGATCAATTCCGTCACCAGATGCCCGGAATGCATTCCGATCAGAACCCACACCGTGGATGAATAAGCGTCGTCGGTCCATCGACAATTCAAGGCGCTGAACTCGAAGACGCGGAGAACCGTGGCCGCCAGCGCAAACAACGGTGAGAACGAGCAGCCCATTTCTGACTGCGCGGCGATTCAGTTCTGGAGCTCGTCTTCCGGACCAGCCACGCAGGAATGATGCTCAGGAGAAAGACCACCGCGTTCGCCATGCCATATTTCAAAGCCGGCGGCAAGTGCCCGGGCGGCCAGTCCGTCGAGCGCGTTCGCAGATAGAAATACGTCGCGAACATCAGGGCAAACATCATGCCCTCGATCGCCATATAGAAAACGTTCGCGAGCCATGTCGTATTGCGGTGGCCAAATGCGACGCTGGGCAACCCGGAAACATCCAGCGTCAGCGGCCTTCGAATTGGCTCGTTTAATGAATCCATGATTCACCAGCCGGTCGAGGCGTAGGCGATTGTCCGCGCGGCCAAAGCCATCCGATTAGAGTGACGATCACCGGCGGCGCCCCAATGGGAACTGCCCACGGAGTAAAGATCGATCCGACGAATGCAGCGGAAACTGTAACTGCAGCTCAAGAATGGCCAGATGCTTGGACCGGGATCTTCGTCTTTATGTTGCGGATCCGCATCCAGACTGTGAGTTACCAGGGTCTCGCGAATGTCGTCGCGCAGCCCAACGACGACCGGTTGATCCGGCGGATCTTCCCACAAAGGATCTCGCCCACTCACTGTCGGAACATGAAGAAAATTGTAGGGCGGAGGCGGAGACGACATCGACCATTCCAAGCCCGGCATCTCCCCATGGATTGTTTCCCGCAATTTCTCCCACTCGCATGCTACGGAAAACATTGACAAGGAACACCAGCAGCCCGGCGGTCATGAAAATCACGCCGCTCGACGCGAGCACGTTCAAACCCTGCCAATGCATATCCGGGCCGTAGGTATAGACACGGCGGGGCATGCCGCGCAGTCCCAGAAAATGCAGAGTGAAAAATGTGACATTGAAGCCGATGAAGAAGAGCCAGAAATGCCACTTTCCCAATGTCGCGTTCGCCATCCGTCCCGTCATCTTCGGAAACCAGAAATAGATGCCGGCGAACATGGGAAAAAGAGCGCCGCCAATCAGCACATAGTGAAAATGCGCAACGACGAAATAAGTATCGTGGACCTGCAGATCCACCGGCACGGAAGCCAGCATCACTCCCGACAACCCACCGATCAAAAAAACGAAGAAAAAGCCGAAGCACCAGAGCATGGGCAATCGAAGCTGCAGCCGCCCGTACCATATCGTCGCCACCCAGCAGAAGAACTGCGTGCCGGTGGGAATCACGATCATCAAGCTCGCCGCCGTGAAAAAGCTTTCGCTCAACTGCGGCAAACCCGTGGCAAACATGTGGTGGACCCACACGCTGAACCCGATAAATCCCGTAGCTACGACAGAGACCACAATCGGCGTATATCCGAAAATGCGGCGGCGCGAAAAGCACTCCACTAGAGTTGAAACAATTGCGGCGCCGGGAAGAAAAATGATGTAGACCTCGGGATGTCCGAAGAACCAGAACAAATGCTGGTAAAGGAGAACGTCTCCGCCTTCCGCGGGATTGAAAAAATGCGTGCCCACCAATCGGTCCAGCAGCAGCAGGCCGCTCGCCACCATCACCGCCGGCATCGCAAATATCACGGCGATCGAAATCACTAGCTTTTCCCAGAGCAGAATGGGCATGCGGTTGAGAGTCATTCCGGGAGCGCGATGTCGCAAGATTGTCGTAGCGATGCAAATGGCGACGCCGAGGGCGGAGACCTCAGTGAAGGTGATCATCTGCGACCAGATATCGGCGCGATGTCCGGGTGAATAAGCAGGCCCGGAGAGCGGAACGTAGGCAAACCAACCCGACATCGGGGCCGGTATTAGTAAGAAGCCGCCCCAAAGAACGAGCGCGCCGCCCACATAAAGGTAGTAGCTGAAGGCATTCAATCGAGGGAAGGCGATATTGCGAGCGCCGCACATCAGCGGAACGACGTACACGCCGAATCCCTGAAACATCATGGGCACGGCAAACAAAAAAATCATGGTGCTGCCGTGCATGGTGAAGACCTGGTTGTAGAGATCCGGGCCCATCAGAGAATTTTCTGGCCGGATCAATTGCAGCCGGATCATTGCCGCCAACACGCCGCCCAATAGAAAGAAGATGAAGGCGGTCACCATGAAGCGGATACCGATATCGGTGTGATGGGTGTTGCAGAACCATCCCCAGAGACCCTTCGGGTTGACGCCATGTGCGAGCGAGACGCTGGGCGAGTTCCGACTGCCCAGTGTCTTGATCATTCGCGATGATGGGTTCTGCAACTGCCAAGTCTCTGCTCCTCAATGAAGGGACTGTAAATACGCGATCACTGCCTGAAGATCATCCGGGGCCAGTGGATTCGGCGACATTTGAGTTCCCGGCTTAATGCGTTGCGGATCGACGACCCACCCTGCCAGCGCGCCCGCCGTATTGGGCAGCGTCTCGGCTGCAATCATGTTGCGGCTGGCCACATGGGTGAGGTCGGGACCTACTCGCGAGCCGGCATCCGTGCCGCGAATCGTGTGGCACATCAGACATGCATGAGTGAGAAAAACTTCGCGCCCGCGAATCGGCTTCAGATGTCGACGGTTCAGCCGCCGGTCTTCAGTTGTTGCTGCTGCCATGCCTGAAATTCGATCGACCGGACTCCGCGATGATCGAAAATCCCATATGCGCGTGCTGCAGCCCGCAAAACTCGGCGCATTGGCCGTGATAGATTCCGGCCTTATCGATCTCGAACCAGAAAGCCGACGAATATCCGGGCAGCAAATCGCGTTTGCCAGTAATATTTGGCGCCCAAAAACTGTGGATCACGTCCTTCGAATTGGTCAGAACGACGACCGGAGTTCCCACCGGAACGTGAATCTCATTGGCGGTTGTCACCGTCTGGTCCGCCTGTGAATTCGGATAAGTGACTTCCCACCACCACTGGTGGCCGGTGATTTGGATGGTGACTGGATTCTTGGATGTCAGTCCTTCGACACGCTTGCCGGTGATCACGCTCAGCACAAGAATGACGAACAACGTGATCACAGTGATGGCGATGGCGGCAGCCAACCGCCCAACCCGCTCGGCGGTCCGCTTCTTCATCTTTTTCGATGACGGGAAGCGGATGGCTGGCGACAACGCGTGTCTTCGCGCCAGCCCCGGTGAAGGCGGCGATCATCAGCACAAAAACCGCGAAAAGAATCCAAAAAATGACCCAGTACAACCATTCAATCTGGCCGGCCTGCGGGGCCGCAGGATGCAGTATGTGATGGCGACCCGGATCGAGCGGCATAGCCTGAGCCAGCAAATATGCAGTAGGCAAACTCAGTGCCGGCATTCATTTGGGTTGCTCCGGGACGCCGGTGATTCCGGTCGGGATCTGTTCAGGCGTGGAAGACTCCGCGGGCTTTATATTCATTTGGTCGGTGCGGTTCGGAGATACGCCCTTGGGGAGCAATCCGGCCATAGAGCGAACGTAAGCGGCGATTTCCCATGCCTGGTATTCGGGAATGCGATTTCGGAACGAGGGCATGCCGTTCGGCCTTCCTTGCATGATGGTCGCAAAGATATTTCCCGGTTCGCTGCCGTAGATCCAATTGCGGTCCATCAGCGGCGGTCCGATCCCGCCGCCGCCATGCGCGTGACAACCGACGCAGTTGTATGCCTCGTAGAGTTTTTGCCCTTCGGACACCGCGTAGGCGCTCTCCTGATACATGTTCGAACTCGGTGGCGTTGGAATTAAGTTCGCCCCGGGGTTGAGGCCGCTGATCTGTACCGTGTTGAGCGTGTCATTCGCGGACGGGGGTTGACGCAAGATTCCGATCTTCACGACTGCACGAAGCGAGCAATGTCATTGCTCCAAGCAGAACTCGCGATTTGCAGATAGCGACGCATCACCTCGCGCCGCTCCATGCGACGCTGACGAGAGATGCGAGTGGCAACTGCGGAACTCCGTATTCATCGAGAATGGCGCGGATGTCGGATCCCCGGTCCAGGAGAACTTTCTCCAATTGATCCCGCAGGGCAACATTGCCCTTTCGAACTCCCATCGAAATTGCGAAGGTAAAGGGCAGACCGGGTGGATCGACTTCAGGCTCAACCGGAGTGACTCTAAGATCGTGACCAAATTCTTTGGCGAAGTAACCCGCGAGAGGTCCCCATACCATGGCGATGTCGACCTTGTCGATCAGCAACTGCCCGAACAATCGAGTCAGCACCGTCTCCGATCGTGTCGAAGCCCACGATCGCGCCTTGCAGCCCGCGCCGCGCAAGCGCCTCTCCCGGCGGAGTGTATTGCTCATCCAGAACCTGTACTCCTATTTTCAAACCGTGCAGCGCGGGAGAATCGAGCGATGGAACGGTCTCCCCTTGTCTGGAGACAAACACGTAGGTCGACCGGTAATAAGGGCTCGTAGTGAGAACGGGGCGATAGTTCGTGGGGATGCCAATTAGTAAATCACATTGGGCCTTATCCAAGTATTCTCGAACGAATCCGCGCCCCATTCTCTGCCAAACGAAGGTGAGACGGGCGCTTAGATCCTGCGCTACAAGATGCGGCGATGCGGTTCTCGAAGCCAGCCTGGTCCCGACTGGAAAACGGCATGTTGTCGGGATCGGCGCACACGCGCAACTCATGATGTTTGGGCATTCACGGTCACTTCAGAAATCAGCAACAAGAAGCAGGCTATGAACTTAAGGCAGGGCGAATACATAAAGCATTCCCCCCTTGTTCGTGTAATGCGGAAGGTCCTTCATGGCTGCCGCGAATCCCAATGCAGCGGATTCATCGCGAGCATCCAGCCCGCCAGCCACGATCGCTCCCGCCCAACCGCCCACGCCGGATAAGATGGCAATATATTGTTTCCCATCTGGTCCCTTGTAAGTTGTGGGTTGGCCGATAATTCCGGAGCCGGTTTTGAATTGCCACAGCAGCGTCCCGCTATGGGCGTCGACGGCTTTGAACCATCCGTCAAGTGTCCCGTAAAACACGACGTCCCCCGCAGTGGCGAGCGCGCCGCTCCACACCGGAAAATGATCAGGAATCGTCCACACGACTTTGCCCTCGACCGGGTCCCAGGCGGTAAATTCTCCTCCGTATCCCCCGGGCGCGTCATACATGCGGACATTCGCTCCCACATACGGAGTGCCGGCGATATAGTTTGGCGTGAGATCCTCTTCATCCATGCATAGATGGTTGTGGGGGATGTAAAGCAATCCGGTTCGCGGGGAAAAAGCCGAAGGCTGCCAGTCCTTGGCTCCGGGCGCTGCGGGACACAAACCCCGCACGACTTTTCCTGTGATCGGTTTCTTCTCTTCGACGTACTGAAGTTGACCTGTCTTCAGATCCACGCCACGGCTCGTGGTGATGGGCGCGAAGACGCTGGCAGACAAAACTTCTCCTGTTGTGCGATCCATGACGTACACATAGCCGTTACGATCGGGATGTACCAGTACCTTCCGGGTTTGTCCGTGGATCGGAAGATCGAGAAGGATGTTTTCGTTTACCGCGTCATAGTCGTAAAGATCGTGGGGGCTGAACTGGTAGAACCAGACCGCTTCGCCTGTGTCCGGATCGCGCGCGAAGATGCCAGACGTAAACTTGTTATCGCCCGGGCGAGCTTCCGCGTCCCAAGGGCCTGGATTCGCGGTGCCGTAGTAAATCAGGTTCAGTTGCGGATCATAGGAAATCCATCCCCACACGCCACCGCCGCCAATTTTCCATGCGTCGGGCGGCCAACTCTTCACACCCAAGTCCTGGCCTCGATCCTGTGCGTAAAATGGCTTGAACCGCGGGCCGATCAGCACATCTTTGTCAGGCCCCGCTGTATAGGCTTTCCAGGCGATTTTCCCGGTCTTTCCGTCGAGTGCCGTCAGCCAGCCACGAACTCCGAATTCACCGCCACTATTTCCAACGAGGACTTTCCCTTTGACTACCAGGGGAGCCATAGTCATGCTCTCGCCCTTATTGATGTCGCCAACACGCGTTTTCCATACTTCCTGGCCGGTGGTAGCGTCTACGGCGACTGTCTGATTGTCCAGCGTGTTGTAGTAAATTTTGCCGTCGTCATAGGCAGCCCCTCGGTTCACAACGTCACAGCATGCCACGCCTTGGGATGCGGGCGTCGGCAACGGCTCATATACCCACTTCATTGGAGCGCCGGGCTTCGTAAGGTCGAGCGCATACAGATTGTTCGGGAACGGCGTGACGATGTACATCGTGTTGTTCACGACCAGGGGCGCCGCCTCATGGCCGTGAGTCATGCCTGTGGAAAACGTGAAGGCCAGCTTCAGGTCTTTTGCATTTTTGGCAGTAGATTTGATCGAGGGAGCTGTAGCGGGTGCTCGCGTAATCCTTCGCCGGACGAATCCACTGTCCATCGTCGGTCTCAAGCTGGCCTTGATAAGGACGAGCCTGATAGTTTCGCTCGATCTCTGGCTGCATCGACTCCGTTTGAGCGAACGCGGTGGCTGTGCAGACGGAGCAAATGTTAACAATCAGAACAACTATCAAGGATGAACGAAACGTCTCGTAGACCGAGAACGTCGTATTTTGGGCAGTTTGCATATCCATCGACTATCCCAATCGTTATAACGTTTCTGTGATGCGGGATTCCTTCTAAACGTTTGAAAGTGGCTTCTCAAATCACCGGCAATTAGGCTGATCCTGGCAGGGTCCACGCGCTTCACATCCTATCCAACAGCAGTCCCTTCTAGGGACAGATGCAATAGCGCATTGGTCTCGCTCCTTAGCTCTTGCCGTCCGATTTTCCATTGTCGTCGCCACCCACGAAGGTAGACTGAGCACACGCCAGCCGTCGTTCCTCGACTTTTTGGTGTTGGTTTTCAGCACGTGCTATGAGTTCAGCGAAGTCAATGCCCAACAGACGCGAATCGAATGAAGAGACTACAGCCAGTGCCCGCCAGAGAGCCCGTTTTCCGTGAATCCCTATCACTAAGAATTCGAGAGCCTCAAATGTCCCGACTCCATCGGCGGACCCATGCTTTAGCTTCAGGCGGCTAACCTTCTCCGCGAGCCAAGCCCCCCACTCTTTCATTCCGCCCACAGTACCGCCAACGCGTTCCGTCAGTCTTGCAAGGACCTCGCGGTCAGTTTCGACGTCCACAAGCAATTCACTTGCAAATGAGCCGAGTGGTTCGTCCGCAAAATGATCACGCATGGCCTTGAGCAGTTCGATCGCCTGCAACGCACCAGCCAGATGGTCCTGCAAGTACGTGGTCAGACCGTTGCTTCCGTCGCTTCTCATTTGGGCACCTTCCACTGAACGACCGTTAGCTTGCTCCGACGCCCCTCTCGGTGGCACTAGCCCCATTGCGGTCGGTGCACCGTCCAGCTCATTCCTCGACCTGCAAGTTGTTAGCTACCGAAAAAACGTTAGGCACGCCCTTTGCTTGCATTTCAGCGACCTGCTTGTCCATCTGTTTAGCCACCACGCCCTCCAAAGTGACGTGGCCTTGACTGACAATGATGTGAATCGGAGGGACGGCGCGTAACCCGTACGGACTTAAAACACTACTGCCATAGATGGCTCGATAGGTCGCAAGACGAATCTGATCGTCCATGGGAGAGGTAGGCAGGACTTGGATCTGATTGTCAACTCGTTCAACCCCCTCGATCCGTTTCACTGCGTTTTCCGCGTCTGATTTGAGGGTTGGACGGGCCACTTGACCCAATAACGTAACAGTTCCGTCGGCAGACACTTTATAGGCGAGATTGTCGAAAACGCCGTAATAAGGAAGCAGAACGAGTTCATGATGCACTTCCTTAACGATTCTTTCGCTCCCAGATTGACTGGACCTTTGGGTTTGATTTTCTTGTGGACTTCCTGACGTTGAAGCTTGATTAGTCTGGCCCTGCATTAGGCCGGCAACCAAAAGGATCACCAGTAGCATGAACTGCATTGTCATTCTCCTCACGTTTAAGTTTTCGCAAAACAACCGCCTGTGATTGACGACCGCCCGCTATGCACGACGGCTCCTCAGGGAGTGCAGACTTACCCGCTTGGCCAAGAGACTCCGGAACTCACTCGAGCGGCCTGGCTGCGGATCGGTGGATCCGACCGAGGGCACTGATGTATGTTCCGTAAGGCTTCGAGCGCGCGCATGGCACCGATCAACGCGCGCTTCTCGCTACCGTCATCGCCACCGAAATACCACAACTCGCGATCACGAAGACTGAGAGCGTGCTCGGCTTCCGCAATTCGTTCCGGCAATTTGGCCAAATCCGCCTCAAAGAGAGCGGCGAGATACAATTCCCGCCATGCTCTTTCCGCTTGTTTCTCCGCGTCTGATTGCATGTTTGTCCCTTAACGACACCGTTATAACGTAATTATGATGCGGTGCATCAATCGGGTTTTTGCTGTATGCGGAGACCGTAGATTTTCTTCACTTCGCTGCGTGGTCCGAGGACGGAATTAAGTTAAGATGTTTTTATTGGCGCGTGATTTTATGACAAATTTCCCGTCAAAGAAGCGCAAAAGCCCCACCGAATGGTCTCGGGCGATCGAAACATTGAGACGTTCCTTGAAGCTTAGCCAAATGGAACTGGGCAAGAAATTGGAAACCTCTGCGATGGCGGTCTCTCGATGGGAGCGTGGGGAGGCTCAACCTCCGGCCGATGGGTATATTCGGTTGGGGAAGTTGGCGGGAGATCCGCTTTGTTGGTTCTTTTGGGGCCGAGCCGGATTGAATACTTCTGATGTAATCCGCGTTTTGCCTAAGGCCCGTCGCCGTTTTCTTGACGATCGAAGTACTGACTTACAAGTGGTGCATGCTGGGGCAAAAAGAGAACGGCTTTCCCAGAATGAGGCTTTCGTCGCAATTCCCCTTCTGCCGGTCTCGGCGGCGACTCCCGGGGATCGAGGTGATAGGGTGTCTGATCTGGACCAATTGAAGCCTGAGGCTATGCTCGCCGCACCTACGGGATGGTGCCCCAACCCCGCCTCGACCATATCGCTCCGAGTTAAGGGAAACTCGATGTCGCCCTTAATCCTTGACGGATACATTATTGCAGTTGACACGTCCTCTGATACCGTTGAAGAACTATTGGGCCAGATCGTAGTTGCGTCGAACATTGAAAAGGGGCTTCTGGTTTCTCGGTTGATAAGATTCGATCATACGGACGTCTTGGTCTCGGACCATCGCGAGTTCGATTCGGTATCATTGATCCGAGCCTTCAGGATGGCGAATCATTGGTAGGGTCTTATGGTGGACAGGGAAGGCGAGATAACGGCACGAGCCCAGAGTGTTCCAATACGAGCGAAGCCGCCGATACCGAGTCCCGAACGCAGCTCTCACAAGAAGCGGAAGCGGTTTTAGACGGTTAACACGAGGACAGAATTAGACAAGTCAGCGTAGTCAAAATGCGGTTGCTTCGGGACACTGATCCAAGCATCGGGAACGTCACACTATTTCGCCTTTACACTGTGGTTCTCGGCTATCGCCGGAAAAGACGCTGAAGCTTGTTCCAGGGCAGGCTATTAAGGACGTTCTCTCTCCGCAGACCGGCCCGCCGCGCCTGATCGAGGCCGCAGCGGACGAGATCCAGTTCTCCGGTGCTGTGAGAGTCGGTTGAAACGGCGATCATCACTCCTGCAGCGGCCGCCCGGCGCGCGTTGTCCGCCGACAAGTCCAAGCGGTCCGGACTCGAATTGATTTCGAAGAAACAGCCGTTCTGCCGCGCGTGATCGATTACGCGCTCGACATCGATCTCATATCCCGGGCGCTTGAGCAGAAGGCGGCCCGTCGCGTGCCCGAGAATGTTGAAATACCGGTTGTCCATCGCGCGCAGCAGGCGCTCGGTCTGCGCTTTTTTGTCCAGGGCGAACCGGGAATGAATCGAGCATACAGTGTAATCAAGCTCTTTCAGCAAATCGTCCGGATAGTCGAGAGTCCCGTCCGCAAGGATATCCACTTCACTGGACTTGAGTATGCGAAAGCCGCGCAGTTTGCCGTTGAGCTTGTCGATATAGCGAACCTGCTGCCAAAGATCGTCAACGGAAACACCGCTCGCGATCTTCAGGCTCTGGGAATGATCCGTGATGCCGATATATTCGTAACCGCGCTCGCGCGCGGCTTCCGCCATGTCTTCGATGGAATCGACGCCGTCGCTCGACAAAGAGTGCGCGTGCAATTCGCCGCGAATATCCTTCGCCGTTACGAGGCGGGGCAGGGTACCTGCCTTCGCTCTTTCGACTTCGTCATGGCCTTCGCGCAGCTCGGGTTCCATGTATTGGAGGCCAAAGCGGCGGTAGAGTACTTTCTCCGAGGCAAAGCCTTCACGCTTCAGTTCACGCAGCGGCCGTGTCGCGGCAGCCAGCTTCTTTAGGTGTGCTTTTGATCCTGTGCACGCGGCCATATGGAAGCCCCAGTCTTTATCCGCCGCCAGCTGCAGGCGCAGCAGAATGCCCGAGGAGAGAGCGAAGGACGCATGGTCCGCGCTGACCTCAACGAGTGGTGTTCGTCCGCCATAGCGTTGCATTCGTTCGACGACATTCGGAAAATCGTCAGTTTCGACGACAAAGACGAGTTCCTCTATCACCTCGACGCGGCGCCGGTAATCACCGGCTGCTTCCGCGCGGCTTACGTGACAGGCGCTCAGCAGGAACTCCTCAATCAGTTCGCGCAGATCATCTGCCCGATAGAGCAGCATGGCGTGCGTTTCGGTTAATCCTTGCCTGATGTGCTGCGCCATGCGGCTTCCGAATACTTTCTCAACCTCACCGCTCTCGATGCGCTGACGCAGCTCGCTCAAGGAACTGATGTTCAATTTCTTGTAGACGCGCATGACGCGCTTGGGATCAAGTCGCGGATGCGCGCTCAATTCGGCTACGGCGGGCGTGGCCTCGCCCCGCAGCCTTTCCAGCTTTGCGAGCGTTCCCGTTGTGACAATTTCCCGGATGGCGCTTGCGATCGCCGCGCCGATGCCGGCAAACTGAGTTAGATCCTCCTCACGGCGCACCATCTCGTCGAGACTTTCCGGAAGGTTGCGGATGTGCGCGGCGGCCCGATGATAGGCCTTCACCTTGTATGGATTTTCCTTTTGTGTAGACAGGAGCTGTGCAAGGCTTGCCAGGCGGTCAGCGATTTCGGCGTTGCTCAGAACCGTTGCGGTGTCGTTCGGTCTGCGGTCAATGAGCTCTTCCATGGCCGCCCTTGCTCGTTCTGAAGCGAAGCGACGATAGTGTCACGACCCGGGCATCCGCCATCTCCCGGATATTTTCGATCGCTTCGTTGTGCTCCCGCGCGGAACGCGCGGCGCAACAGTCGGAAACCACTGTTACCTTGAAATCCCGCATTTTCGCGTCGTGCGCCGTGCACAATATGCAGCTGTTCGTGGCAATCCCCGCGAGGATAATGGACGAGGCGCCGAGGTGTCGGAGCAACAGATCCAGCGGCGTCTGAAAAAACGCCGAGTGCATGGGCTTGAGAACGCAATAATCCTGTTCGTCTGGTTGTATTGCCTCAACGAATGGTTTTCCTGCGCAATCGGTACGCAGGCAGTGCGCCAGCAATTTGCCGGCGTCCGACCTCCACTGGCCGAAATTGTCGTTCACATAAACAACGGGAATATTAGAGTCGCGCGCCCGCTTCTTGAGGCGTGCCAGTCGCGGGGCGATCTGGAGCGCGTTCTTGAGAATTGCCTCTCCGTCCGGAAATTCGAAATGATTGACGACATCCACCAGAAGTAGTACGACTGGCGATCTATGGCGAACGATTTTGTTTCCCATGCGTCAGGTAAAGCGTTCGTCGCGTTTAATTCAGATTCATGCCGCCCAGGGATCAATCACAATTTTGGTGACATTCTGTTTCTTGTCCCGCCACACCTTGTACATCTCGGGAGCTTCGTCGAGACTGATACGGTGAGAAATGATGTAGCTTGGATCGATCTGGCCTTTTTCGATGCGCTCCAGTAGCGGCTTCATATAGTTGTGCATGTTGGTCTGGCCCATTTTCATGGTGATGCCTTTACCGAACGCGGCTCCGAAGGGAACTTTGTCGAGCAAGCCTCCGTACACCCCCGGGATCGAAACAGTGCCGCCCTTGCGGACAGCCTGGATCGCCTGCCGCAGAACGCTGGGCCGGTCGGTCTCCAGCATCAACGCTGTCTTGACTTTGTCGTAAATGCCCTGAGCTCGGCGAATGGGCTTCGAGACCCACAGCGTCGATGCAAGAATCAGGTCCGATGCCGCCAGTTAAATCTTTGAGAGCAGTCAGAACACTTACATCTTCCTCCGAATAATCAACCGTGATTGCTCCGATCGAACGGGCCAGCTCCAGCGTTCCGGGAGCGATCAATGGCTATGACGCGGGCTGCGCCCAGCATGAAGGCGCTCGCGATCGCGAACTGCCCGACCGGCCCGCAGCCCCATACAGCGACCGTATCGTTTTCTTGGATTTGTGCATTCTCGGCCGCCATGTAGCCGGTCGGAAAGATGTCGGAAAGGAAGAGCACCTTCTCGTCAGGAAGGTCGCTTTCGATTTTCAGCGGCCCAACATTGGCGAACGGCACCCGCACATATTGAGCCTGCCCTCCCGCATATCCGCCCATCATGTGGGAGTAACCGAACAGACCGGAACCGGAATATCCGTATGCCGCTTCCATCAAATGGGCGTTCGGATTCGTGTTGTCGCAGGCGGACCAAATCTTCTTCTTGCAAAACTCGCAACTCCCGCACGCGATCGTAAACGGAACCACTACCGGTCGCCTCGCTTAGATTGGTCACGTCTTTTCCCGTTTCCTCAACAATCCCCATGAATTCGTGGCCCAAAATGTCGCCCTCTTCCATCGTGGGGATGAAGCCATCGTAAAGATGCAGATCCGACCCGCAGATTGCGGTGCGTGTGATTTTGATGATGGCGTCGTGCGGGTTCAGGATCGTCGGATCGCTGACGTTGTGAACCTCCACCTTACTGTTCCCATCCAACATAGCGCTTTCATAACTTGACTCCATTCACTAGATAATGTAAAGAACTGTTTTCGTCTTAGCTTGCTTTGCGATTCAACCCGGGCGGCGTCGTGGTCTCCTCGCCGTACATCGACTTCTTGATGCCAGCGATCGTCCCCCGTGGCCGTGGGCTGACCTTGCGTGCGCGGGATTTCACCCGTCTCCGCGAGGGCCTTGAAATGACGTAGATTTTCGATCACAGCCTGCTTCGGATTTCGGCCCACGATTGTTTCCCAAGCACTGGCTAGCTTTCCCATCGAAACTCCTGCAGCACGGTAACCATCGTTGCCTTACCTCCGGGAGAGGGTTCGAAGATGACCTCTCCCGCATTCTCCGAGTCACCTCCGATGGATTGCCAAGCGATACGCCGCCCCGGTTCATCTTTCAAAACTTCTGAATCCCATTCGATGGTCTTGTCCTCGGCTTTCTCTTTGGCTCCGGATCGCATCACCCAGTGAGAGTTCGCTTCGCCGGTCCGGCTCACTTTCTCGATCTGTTCTTGCCAGAGTGGTGCTGCTTCAACATCACGCCACAGCCTGTAAAGATCGTCGGCATCGGCATGGATCAGGGCGCTTGTTCTTACCCATATCTTCCCGTCTTTATCCTCGGGCGGCGGCAAATAGCGGCCGTTCAGAATAACTCCCGCGCTTGCTCCAACGGGGAGCGGTTCGGCATTAGGCTTTTCGTTCAGGGCTTTCGACATCTTGGGCTCCTAAAGTTTCGTTTCTGCTCGTTGAGAGACACAGCGAACCAACTTTAACTGGCCTTGGGTTTTGCCATCTTCTCGTGCATGGCGCCTTTCACAGTGCCCGGCGTGACGTTTGCCAGCATGCCTTCTACTTTAGTTTTTGTCGATGCTGCGTAGACGTGATCCTTGCCGGACAGTAGTGCTTCGATGCCCTGACGCGCAACATCATCCGGCTGGCTTTCGTTTTTTCCGCGAGATCCTACCTCGGTATTGTCCATGCCGGCTCGATGGAAGAAGTCGGTGTTCGTAGGGCCTGGTTGCAGAGCCGTTACCGAGATACCCGTATCGCGTAATTCGTAACGAAGGCTATGCGCGAACGAGAGGTCGAAAGCTTTAGTGGCCGCATAGACCGCCTCACGCGGCGCGACCATTTCTCCGGCAATGGAAGCCGTGAATAGGATTCTGCCTTGATTGCGGGAGAGCATATGCTGAACTACATATTTCGCCAACTGCACTGTACCCGCGCAGTTCAGGTAAACCATGTTCAGTTCCGCGTCCAAATCCGTTTCTGCGAAAAGCCCGCCGACACCGACGCCTGCATTGATACAAGCGACGTCTATAGATCTTCCGAGCGAAGTCACTTGATCCCAGAATTGCTTTATCCCGTCCTTCGTCGCTAGGTCAGCTTGAACCTCGGTTACCCCGATCCCTAGGGACCGGAGTTCTTCCGCCGCCGCTTGTAGTCGCTCGCCGGACGAGCAAATGACCAAATCGTAACCGCGGCCTGCCAGTTCTTTCGCCAGTGAGAGTCCAATACCGCTCGATGCTCCCGTCACAACTGCCAATTGCCTTGCCATTTCTCTCTCCGTTCTCGGTATCCGACGATCGCGTCCGCTATTAACAATGTCCCAGGTGCCTCACCTTTCGCTAGCAAGCACTATTGGCGCGCCTTCCCTTGGGAACACATATGATGCATCGGAGTTCTAGCAGGATGGTTTCGAAGAATTAGGATTCTCTCCGGAAAGATCTTTGTACCAAACCCTAACGGCAAGCACGCGCTCCGTAGCACTGCCATAAACAACAAGCTCTGCAACAGGCGACCCTCCACAGTCTCAGGCTCAGGGAGCTGCGGTCAACCCGGCGCCGCGACTACACGGGCACCTAAGTGCCAAGGTACGAAGGCTGCAACGCCGGGCGGCGAAAACGCATCGAAGCTGTCTCGGCGGGATTCGAGTACGCTGCGGCGAACGAAAATGAAAATGCGGGCCAACCCCATACCCGACGCGCGGATCCGTGTTGTGGTGGCCGACGATCACCCTATTATCCGAGGCATGGTACGTTCGGCCCTGCAACAGCATCCGCATTTTGAAGTCTGTGGGGAAGCCGACAATGGAGCCGACGCAATTGAAGAGGTTAAGCGAGCAAGGCCAGATGTCGTGGTTCTGAACGTCACCATGCCCTTGCTTAATGGTTTTGAAGCGGCACGGGAGATCAAAAAACAGATTCCGAAAACCGCAATTGTCATTCTGTCGTCACATGCAGATGCACACTTTGTCGCCGAAGCCCAAAAAATTGGTGTCCGAGCGTATGTATCGAAATCGAAAATAGGTCAAGCGTTGGTGGATGCGGTAAAAGCTGCGATGGCAGGGCACGATTTTATCGTTCTTGAGTAAACGGGGGCACCCGTCAACATTGTGAAAGGACGGACTCATGTATCACCACATTAAGAAGCTAATGTACACCGTAAACGTCGGCACGCCAGATCCGCGATTCGGCAACATGCTGCTGGAACAGTTTGGCGGAGCAAACGGCGAACTGGCCGCCGCAATGCAGTACTCAATCCAAGGGCTGAATTGCGACGATCCGGACCGCAAGGACCTGCTGATGGACATCGGCACCGAGGAACTCAGCCACCTGGAGGTCGTCGGCACCCTTGCGCGGATGCACCTGAAGCCCATGAAGAAGGATCGTGACGCGGCGAGAAGTGACCCGCTGATTGCGATCGCCGGCGGCGGCGGTGTCAACCTGTTCAACTCGATGGGCGACGCCTGGACGGCCGACTACCTCAAGATCACCGGCGAATTGGATGTGGACCTTCGCAGCAATATCGCCGCCGAGGCGCGGGCCAAGATTGTTTACGAGCGGCTCATCAACTTCTGCGACGATCCCGGATCGAAGGACGCGCTGCAGTTCCTGATGACGCGCGAGATCACTCACATGAAGGCTTTCACCGCTGCCCTTGAGAGTATGGGCAAAGACGCCATTTTCAATCGGCAAAATTCCGCCGACCCCAGGCTGGTCGACCAATACTTCAACGATTCGACCGGAGAGGGAGATGAAGGCGAGACCGACGCCCGAGGTCCTTGGAACGAAGGCGGCGATTGGCAAATCGTCGAGATACCTGACCTCAAAGAGGGTGCCGAAAATCTCGAAGCGTCAAACAGAAACAGGGATTCCATACGCACTACGAAACAGCGAGCAAGGTCGAGGGAACCTAAAACTCGAAAATCAGCATAAGGTCGATCCAACCAGGCGGGCCCCGCCATGTAGAGCGAGGCCCGCTTTTACGGCTCATGAGATCTCTCCAACTCGGAGATCCTAGACCCGACACAAGGGATCAAGGTGGTGGCGTTGCGCCAATAGTTGCGAAATAGACCTCGCCTGTCGAGTTTGGACTATCAAGGTCTGAGGCAAAAGGGTGGGGGGCTTATTTAGATCAATGACCCGTGGACTCCGCGATGATCCGCAATGCACTGCCCTCCAAGCAGACAGTTCTCCAGTCGTCCAGAAAAGTGGCATTCATTTTTTTATAAAACTGGATCGCGGTTTCGTTCCAATCAAGGACGTGTAGCATTACTCCGAAACACCTCTCTTGTTGGGCAACCCTGGCGACGCGTGACAATAGTTCCCAGCCGATTTGGTTCTTGCGGAACTGAGGTCGAACGAATAGATCTTCCAGGAACAGACCACGACCCTGAAATGTCGAGTATGACTCGAAGAAGAAGGCGTAACCAGCAGGCTGGTCATCGAACTCTGCGATCATTGCACGGAACCGAGGCTGCACGCCAAAACCATCACTCGCCAGGATTTGCTCGGTTATAGAGAAGGGTAGATGCTCGTACTCAGACATCTGATGAATGAGAGAATGGAGCGTAGGGACATCAGTCAGAGTAGCGTCACGAATATTCAGCATGGCAAGACTCTTTTTGCCAGCGCGCGCAAGCGCCGCGTCAAGCGACCCGGCGGCGCGATGGTTCCTCGACTTTCTTCGCCAGTTTCTCAACCGCCTCGACCGCCATCCCTTTGACGTAAACCATTTCGCCACCGAGCCAACCGCCCAGACCAATAGCGAGCACTCCGACGACTGACAGCGCAAGGGGCAGTCTGCTCTCTGCTGGCAGACGGAATCTCAGCCAGAAATTAATCGTAAAAAGCACCACCGCACCCAGGTTGACTGCTAAATGCAGGTTCGCGATGCGCTTCATTTCCGTTTCATCAATCGAAAAATAGTCAATCAAGCCCGGCACCGCAGCCAGAACTGCGCCCGCGATTCCGCCCGCAACGCAATAGGTCGCAACCGTCTGCCATACGCTGTTGCCACTCGCAGCGTGTATCACGTCGCAAACCATGGCGAAGACCCACAATCCAATTGGGACTCCAACCAGCATTGGATGCAGGGGGTGCTTCTTGATACTTGCCGGGCTTGACATAGACTTCTCCTTTCTCATCTTCAATTTAGGCCGCGCTTCGAGAACTCTTCGGCCTCGCCTTAGGCTCCTCGGATTCTTCGGCTCCCTCATTGGCCTGCGGGTTAATCTCCTTAGCCAAATCGGTCAGCTTCTCGTCGGTTTCTTTTTCTTCCTGCAAGGTTTCTTCGAGCATCGCAACGTGTTCGGATTCTCCCAGAATCTTCGCGAACTCAGATGCCGTACCATAGGCTGCGATTTCGTAATGCTCCACGCGCTGAGCCGCCCCAATCAAGGCCGCATCCATCAGCGCCCCTTCGAAGTCTTCTTCCATGACTTCGCTGCCCTCCTTAAGCAGCCCTTCCATGCCGGCACACTTTTTGCCCTTGGGACTCTCGTCAAGGGATTGGAAAATCTTCTCCAGTCGCTGCACGTGGCCGCGCGTTTGCTCAAGATGCTCCTCGAAGCCCTGTTTGAGTTCGGCGGATGAAGCTGCTTTCGCCATTTTTGGAAGTGCCTTCACCAGTTGATTCTCCGCGTTATAGAGATCCTTAAGCTCATCGATATAGAGGTCTTTCAAGCCTTCTTTTGCCATGTCTCCTCCTCCGCTGCGAATATGGAAATGAAATGGCTTACAGCCCCGACACCACGGTGCCGGGGCCCGTAGGTTAGAACCTAGGAAGCCCTTCGCTGTCCACCCTGGTCCTGTTTCTCCTGGTCCTGCTCCGCGTCCGTTCCTCCCTGAGAAGGACGTTTCTGGGAGCCGTCGTCTGTGTTCCGCTGTTGGCCAGATTGTTGTCCCTGTTGCTGCTGGCCGGTTTGTCCGCCACCCTGCGCCGGATCATTTTGTTTCTTGCTTGGATCGTCACTCATTTGGAGCTCTCCAGTTCTTGAAGTCGCGCACACTTGGCCTACTTGCTATGCGCCCGAACCTTAGTTGCTCTGTTTGGCCGGAAGGTTTGATCGTCCCACGAAACATCAGGCGATCGAAGAATAGAGTCTCTGATTTGGGGCTGAAGATCCTTGGACCCTCTTGTTTTTGGGGTTTGACAGCAGTACCATCCTTACCAGCAGCGATAATCACGGCCGTTAAGGCCGGAGTGCGGAATTTCATGAACCGCCTCCCCATCGTGGGTATCACTATGACAACGCCGTTGCCAGCCCCTTCTGACCTTCTCAATCTGGGTAACAAGTCCTATCTCATTGAGATCTTCCCAATGGCTGCGTATGCGGTCGGGGCGCCCCACGGGGCTATCGCTTGGTTCAATTCGCGAGCGGCGGAGCTTTGGGGTCGCACGCCCTCGGTTGGTGACAGTGATGAACGCTTTTGCGGAGCGTACAGGCTTTATCACCCCGATGGCACTCATATGGCCCACTGCGATACACCCGTAGCTCTCGCGTTAAAGACCGGCGTCTCGGTGCACGAGCAGGAAGTCATCATCGAAAAGCCTGACGGAAGCCGTGTTACGGTTTCGGTTCATATCGATCCCATTCGAGACGACAATGGCACGATTATTGGCGTTGTGAATTTCTTTAACGACATCACTGAACGAAAGCGAGCGGAAGACGCTCGGCAGCGACTGGCGGCCATCGTCGAGTCGTCTGACGACGGCATCATCTCTAAGGACCTGAACGGTATCATCCGTACTTGGAATGCCGGTGCTCAGAAAATGTTTGGTTTTACGCCGGAACAGGCAATCGGCCAGCCAATCACGCTCATCATTCCTCCCGAACTACGCAGTGAAGAACAGGAGATTATCGGTCGTCTGCGCAATGGCGAACGCATCGACCACTACGAAACCATCCGCCTCAACAAAGATGGCTCCAAATTACACGTCTCGTTGACAATCTCTCCCCTTAGGGATCCCCGGGGGAAGGTGATGGGCGCGGCGAAAATTGCCCGCGATATTACGGAGCAAAAGCGCGCCCAAGATTCTATTAAGGAAAGCGAACTTTCCGCGCGCCTGCTTCAGGTACAGGATGAAGAACGAAGGCGTATGGCACGTGAATTACACGACGGGGTGGGGCAATTGATTGCTGCTATACGGATGAACGCCTTCAAGTTGGCCCAGGAGAAAGCGAAACTAAGCCTGGACGCAGCACGATGTGCGGAGGAGAACCTAAACCTGACCGAACAGATCTCTACTGACATCCGCACTGTGTCGTACTTGCTTCATCCGCCTATGCTCGATGAGATGGGACTGCACTCCGCATTGCGGTGGTATATCGACGGATTCGCTGAGCGCAGCAAGATTGCTGCGAAGCTTGAAGTTTCCGAACATCCAGATCGGCTGCCTCCAGACTATGAGTTATGTCTGTTCCGCGTCGCGCAGGAATGCCTGACTAACATCCATCGCCATTCAGGAAGTTCCACAGCTGTCGTCAGGCTATTGCAGACGCCTGAAGAGATCAAGTTGGAAGTGAAGGATGACGGTCGAGGGATCGATCGGGAAACGCGATCGAAACTAGTTACGGGAAGGGGAGTGGGAGTGGGTTTGCGCGGAATGCGCGAACGTCTCAGACGACTGGGAGGCGATCTAGAAATCGAGTCCAACGGTAACGGTACACTCGTGGCCGCATCTTTGCCGGTTCAGCCTCAGAAATCAGGCAATGCGCAAGCATAATCGTCGGATTTAGTTCAGGCTTCTTAAACCCTAGCTGCAAACTTGTGCCGGTTCTCTCGCCGGGGACCGTACCCAACCCACCTCGCGACTGGCATCAGTTGGGTTGAATCTCAGAACTGACGGCCCAAACATACGATACAAGTTATGCCATTTGGAATCGGATTCCTGCGGTCAACAACAACGAACAGGAACGGCTACGGCCTGAAATGGACTGCAAGACGATGCTCGTCCAGACGAATGTCCGGATGAAGAGAGTACGCATCGGTTTTCCTCGTGAGAGTCTCGTTCGCCCCTCGATAAAGTGTGTGTCGGTTGCGAAAGCTTGGTCGGATCTGTACCAACTCAAATTGCCTCTGCTACAATTCACTCTCGGGGCAGGGACAGCTGCTCTGGGTTTGGTGTTTTGCCTGAGAACATCTTTGGACAGCGGTTTAGCTTGGTGTCCATGGTGTCCATTAACTTCGGAATTCGGTTCTACGGGGTTGAAACAGGCGACGCAGGCGAATCGATTGAACCTGAGGAAAGCCACTAAAGACGCGGATTTCCGATAAAGGTAAGAAAACAAAGTGGGGACGTAGTTCAGTTGGTTAGAACGCTGCCCTGTCACGGCAGAGGCCGCGGGTTCGAGTCCCGTCGTCCCCGCCATTCTTTTCAAGCACTTGCAACCCTAACCTCCGGCAAATCAGGGGATGTTAGGGGACGATAAGCGCGGAACGAGAATGGTCCCATCCGAAAACGCTCACAAACAGCATTCATTGGATTAGGTTTGTCTTCGGCAAAATACCCGTCGGCAGAATGGCGTCGACCAATTTGTCCTGCGCCAAGCGTTTGGTCTTCGATGTCGCCTGCAGGTACTTGTTCGTGACATGAAGGTTGCTGTGCCGCAAGTAGTCGCGGATCGTGAGTTGGTGCTCGCCCATCTCCGCCAGCATGGTTCCAACCGAGTGCCGAAAAGTGTGCCAGCCCACACCCCTGATTCCGATCCGTCTGAAAGCAGGCTGAATCTTCTTCTTCAGCACTGAAGCTGATCTAAGCGGCTTGCTGCCTGCAGTCTTTCGGAAGGGAATACGAAGTCTTCCGGCTTGTTGTAGAGACTTTGCGACCTCCACTCCTGCAAGGAGTGCTTCAGGCTTGGATGCATCGGCAACAGCTTTGCAGACGCTTCCGTTTTTGTGCTCTTCAGGTTCCCACCTCGACGCCAGTAGTAAGAGTGTTGGACGCTGAAGCTCATGTTGTCGAAGTCGCATCCAGCCAACGTAGCGCCCCAAGTTCGCCTTGACGTATTCCCAAGGCGCCTTCCAGAAACACGAGAACTGATCCCGAAACTCCAGTTCTGCCAGCCCGAGCTTGACCTGTTCCGATGACAAAACCAAGGGGGATCTCTGACGTTTGGCGCTGATCCGTACGCCGGTGCTCGGGCCTCGCTTGCCCCCACTCCCTACCGGTATCCCTGAAGAAATGGGATTGTGGCCACAGAACTCCCACCGAACGGCGTGAGAAAACAAAGCCGACATCACACACTTGATTTTGGCTTTGGTTCCATCCGCCACTCCGGTCGCCCGTAGCCAGCGCTCTACCTCGACAGTTTTGACTTGTTCTAGTGGCAGATTGCCCCAGCGTGGGACAATCCAGTTCTTTGCGTAAATGATGTACGCATCCTGTGTGGATAAGGCTTTGAGAGGCAGCTCCTCTTGAGAGTAGTGCTCCCAAAGCGTGTTGATTGTGGTTCGCCGCAGGTTCCTGTGTTCGCAGCGATTGTTTATGGTTAGCCGAAGAGCGTCTGCTGCTGACTGCGCCGCAGATTCGGTCGGGTATTTCTTGACATCCCCAACCTGTGCCTTGCGATGCACCAGCTTTCCGTTGATGTCTTCTTCCCACCATCGGTAGACCCAAACTGCGGGTCCCTTCTTCCGCTCTTCTCGTTCGACGCTTCCGTGTTGGTAACGTGTCCGTCTAAACAAAGTTTCTCCTTTGTCTAAACGGTGTCGGCGGACACCGTCAGGATAGATCGGCAATTCGTTTCGGTCGAGTTGTTTTTTTTCCTCACAGTGCTGATGATCAGCTGGCGAGCTTGCCGAGCCAACGATCCAGAGTGGAGGCACGAAAACGCCATCGTTTTCCAACCTGGACGGCTGGAATTGATCCGCGTCGTGCTTTTGTGCTGAGAGTTCTGGGATGCATCCTGAGAAGCCTGGCGGCTTCTTCTGTGTCTAGCAGAGGCTCGAAGTCTTTCAGGCTTTGAACCTGTTTTCGGTCCCTAAACATCCTCGGATGCCGAGTCATATACTTCATTGGCGTTCTCTATCATTTGAGCACCACCTCACACCGCGACGCTGGGGTAAAGTCCGGTTGATCTCCCAGCCAATCATCGGGTTCTAAACTGGAAGCAGATATTGGTCAAACGGGTTCGCGCGGCATTTTTCGCCTATCTAACAGACCACGTGATGCGTCCTACGTAACCATTTGTCGCGCAATCATTTAGAGAGTTGCGTCAAAGATTCCCGATAACGCGGTGATTGCGTGGGCCGATCTATGAGCGGGGACTCATGCATCCGTTGCGTGCTGCTCGTAACAGCTTTGAACTGTGCTGGTTGCGCCAAACGAGCGCACGTATAACTGGGAAGGATTCGAGTAGGCCGATTGGGTCACCACCCGTAGCGATCTCAGTTGAAAAGTCGCACCGATTAGAACGCGATTGACTCAGAGTTCGCCGATTCGCTCTAGAAAGGGAATAGCAGTTCCGCCCCGTTTGAAGTCGTAGCGCATAGTTCGCCACTGCGGGGCTTCAGCACTGCCGTTCGGATCGAACGGGAGCAAAGAGTCACCACCCGAATTGTTCTCAGTCCAAAATTGCTTTGTATGTTGTGAGCGGTGATCCTGCAAATATCGAAACTCGGAATGAATCCTCCAACTTCCGGTTACCTCGTGATACGGTCACCTACTATCGGGGGGAGATACTTTCTGCGCGGGACGAAGCGTTACGCCCATAAAGTGCTTGGGAACGCCATGCTCTGCCGGGGTCTTTTCAAGAAAGGCTTTTGCCGAAGCGTCGTGCTTTAGGTAGGCATCCAGGAACTTCAGCGTGTAGAGCGCCACCCAGGCATGGCTTGTGTTGGCGTCCTCTCGTCCGTAATCGGCTATTTGGTTTTCCGCAAAGCGCTGCGCGCTCTCCCTGCGCTGAAACATGGAGCTGAACTCCGCGTGTGCCATGCCCAGCATATTCACGCTGACGAGATCGCCGCGTATCCAAGCGTTCAAAACGTTTGGACCCGCGATGTATGCCGGTGGACCGTCATAATTTCTCTCAATATCTTCAAGAAGGTTCGGATCCCCTCGGGTGAAGAAAAGAAGCGGTATTGTCATCTGCTCCGGATGAACGTCCCCGGCCATTTTTACGAGCCCCGGGTAATAGCGCATGCTGCCATCCATGGATACCAGGGCATCGATGCGGGAATCTCGCGCCGCCGCAAACAGGCTCGAAATTCCGCCCCAGCTCCAGCTCACCACAGCGACGGTGGACAAATCCGCATCCGGAAGCGTTTTGGCATAAGTGATAAGGAACGAGATGTCGCGAGCCTGCGTGTTGATCCCGTCCAAATCATCCGTCATGTCGCGTGTCAACACCCCCATCGACGGACTCGCAAGAACGACGTAGCCATGACTGGCAAGGTACTCACATAGATCGGCGTTCTCCCATGAAACGGAGGAATCGCTAGGAGCGTAAATCAGAACCGGATAACGCCGTTTCGTCGGCTGCGCATCCCGCACCGCCCACAACGGGATGTCGAAGAGCGTCTTCAAGAGCGAACGCCAGCGGTTCTCCTTTTCATTCGGAGCCTTGAAATGGATCTCCGTGTCGGCCAGCCGGACATAGTCGCCAACCGTCATCGGGTTGGCTGGACTTCTCAGCGACGGATACCAGATCAGGGTTTGCAGTGGACGGGCGTCTTCGCCCAGAGAGGACCTCAACATGCCCTGCGCGGAAGCGGCGTAGGTGCGATCGTACTGTTCGACGACCTTCAAACCCACCTGATACGGTCCGGGCTTTTGCAGGAACCTGAATGCGGATGTTTGAGAAGCGGCGAATGCTGAACCAGGGTATATGCATGCGACAGCTACAATGAAAACTTGCATTTTCATCTAGCAATTCTCGCTCCTCTGATGGCTAGGGTCTAGTACGGCGATGCCGAAAGCTGCATTGCTAGAAGAAGACGGGCCAAGCACCGGAAAGGTCGACAGGGTCAATTGTTGTCGGTGAGTAGCGCGCGGATGGGACTGCCGAGATCTCAGTTGCGTGCTGTGTTGTGAGTCGGCACCCCTCGTGGTTAGTCGGCAATTGGGAAGTTGACTTCCGGTTTGCCCGTGATCCTTGCAGAATCGAGACTTTCTGCTAGCCGACTTATAAGGACTAATGCGTTCTATAACGCACGGACCGAGCACGAAAGCGCCTTAGATTGTTCCTGTTTAAAAACGCAGCAGCCACCGCAGTTGAAGCAATGCTAATGGATTTTGTCGATGGCAACACGATATTGTGAACTGCTCATTGCGTTGTTCCCCTGAATACCTGGAACTCCACCAAAATCTACCGCGCTCTGGGTATGGACTTGAGTTGGTGGCTGAATCGTACGATGGAGCATGGTGGCCTTAAATGGCATGACTACCGAGGCGCCCATCCGTATCCTCATCGCGGATGACAGCGACATCATGCGGCACAGTTTGCGCCGACTGCTGGAAAGCCAGGATCATTGGCAGGTATGCGAAGAGGCCTGCAATGGACGGGAAGCCGTGGAAAAAGTTCAACGTAACGCTCCTGACATCCTTGTACTGGATTTCGAAATGCCTGTAATGAACGGTCTAGAGGCGGCAAGAGAGATTACGCGCTGCTGGCCCGGCCTCCCAATTCTAATGGTGAGTGTGCATATGTCCGACCAGCTCGCGAACGAAGCCAAGAAGGTCGGCGTACGGGGTGCCTGCGCCAAGAGCGACATCGGATGTGTCGTAGAAGCAGTGGAAACCCTGCTGCAAAACGGTACCTACTACCAAAACCTCCCGGCGTTGGAGCGAAGTTCTCGAAATCCACCGTTAAGAGATGATGGGTTGACCCTTTAAAACACCGCACGGACCGCCGTTATCTAACTTGGCATTTGCCTGTGCCGTCGTTGTAACATTGTTCTCGTTGGGAGTACTCCGATAGCGTCGAAACTCCCTAGCAATACGTATGCCTAAAGATTCTGCAAAGGCCGTTCCTGAGTGGTCCCGCAAAGTTATAGACTTTCGCCAGCGTTTAAAACTGACCCAAGGCGAACTAGGCAAGAGACTGAAGACATCCGCCATGGCGGTTTCCCGATGGGAGCGTGGGGAAACTGAGCCTGCGGCTGAGTCGTATATCCGTCTCGGAAACCTGGCAGGTGATCCACTATGCTGGTTCTTTTGGGCACGAGCAGGTCTTAGCACTGCGGACGTTATGCGCGTCCTGCCTACAGCGGACCGGCGTTTGCGGCAGGGCAGAATTGCCAGCGTGAATCTTGTTCATGCCGGAGCGCCTAGTTCGCTGAAGCGGGAAGATTTTATTGCCATTCCGCTTCTGCCCATCCGTGCGGCGACTCCGGGAGCAGACGGAGACGAAGTTACCGATCTCGATCAGCTAAAACCCGAAGCCATGTGGGCGGCTCCCGCGCAGTGGTGTCCGAATCCACAGGCTACAATCAGCCTTCGCGTTGCCGGTAATTCGATGTCGCCATTGATCCTCGATGGATACGTCATTGCCGTCGATACGTCAGCTGCGTCCCGGGACGACTTGCTTGGAAAAATTGTTGTTGCCTGGAACCCCAAGGAGAAGGCACTCCTTTTGTCCCGCTTAATAAGATTTGACCACACGGAGGCCCTTGTATCCGATCAGCGCGGGCACCAGTCCGTTTCGTTGTCGAACGGATCGCCTTGGCGCATCGTGGGGAGGGTCTTGTGGTGGGCAGGAAGAGATGAGACCCCGTAGGCTGTCCACTGCCTGGTGAATCCAATTTACGGCTCCCAAATCATCCTTGATTTTCCAGATTGACGAGCGATAAAATCTTTACCGGCAGCGATAGTCATGGCCGTTAATGCTGATCAGGTCCAGAACAGATCAAACCAAGAGAACTGCGTACGATCCGAAGCCGACGTGTCGGCGAGCGGGCTTCGTAAGAAATCTGCTTTAATCCGAGATTTGCTTTCGGAGATGGGAGGACGGCAATGGAAAACACTAGCAGCTTGGGCGAGACAAAAAACGCAGCGGCCAATAGTGAGCCATG
>CAWCQR010000023.1:0-278694 GCA_963797725.1 Terriglobia bacterium | reverse complement strand
GCCCAATCCAGGTTTCCGCCAGCAGTCAGCAGCGGCGCGATGATGATGTACTGGTCGGCGTGGGGATGGGCCAGCGTAAAAACGCCAGCATCCCCGTGACACGTCTGAGGCGAGCTAAAGGCGACCCAACCGCTAGTACCGATATATAGATAGGCTTTGCCGGGTTCGCCGCTGCCCGCGCCAAGTGTTGTTGCCCCGGCATCCCCCGGCCCATGATAGACCGGAATCCCGGCCCGCAAGCCGAGCGATTCTGCTGGTGTGCGCGTCAGTGTGCCAACCTGCAATCCGCCGCCTGCCGGACATCAGGCAATAATCGCACTACAGCCTCTAAACCCAATTCTGCGAAAACGCACGATCAAGCCATGTCCGTGTGGAATGTTGAGTAATCCGGTAGTAGAGGCTGTTGTGGTGTCGCAAACGGCCTTACCTGTCAATGCGAATGCGATGAAATCTGCCGCACCGACGAGTAAATAAGCACTACGGCTGAGCGAGTCCGGGTCATGTCGACTCAGCCATAGCAGTTTTGCCAGCAGCCCGCTGGCGTCTTGCTCGTTTCCGGTCAACTCGCGCAGCCGATCCGCGCCGATTTTGGCGATCACCTCGTTGGCTTCAGCACGGGCGCGGGTGTCGCTATACAGGATCACCGGGCGCACTGGCTCTCCACGCTCATCGATCAGGATCACGTCCTGCATTTGCCCGGTGATAGCAATCGCAGCAATTGCGGCACGATCTTTTGCATCCAGATCATGAACCGCGTCGACAACGGCCTGCCACCAATCACCCACTTGCTGCTCAACCACGCCGCCGTCAGCGGTTGCCGTACCATAGGTGCGCGTCGCACTCGATAAGCGTATGCCCATCGGCGCTGATCAGGGCGGCTTTGGTTCCCGTCGTGCCAATATCCAGGGCCAGCCATATTTCATCCGCCATGCCTACGCCGATCTCCGTGACAAACTGCTCAGCGCCACCGCCAGAATGATGATCCCGCCGGTTAACATCTGCTGAACATAGCTGTTGACGCTCATCTGCGACAGGCCGTTGTCGAGCACGCCGAGGATCAGCACGCCGATGCAGCGTTCGCGAGGACGTGCGGTTCGCCTTGCTCGCTCATCGTCATGCCCAGGAACACCGCGGCGATGGCGTTGAGCATCAGCCCCGCCCTGCGTCGGGTTGGCCGAGGCGACGACGGCTCGCATAGCATCAGCCCGGCCAGCGCCGCGCCGAAGCCCGGTCAGCGAGAACGCGATCAGCTGCAGCCGCCGGACGGGCACGCCGCCAGTCGCGCCGCCTCGACGTTGCCGCCGATGGCGTACAGCCGCCGGCCGAAGGTGGTCTGCTCCAGCACCACCCAGACGACGACCAGCACCAGCAGCGCCACGAGGGTCAGGTTGGGCTGCACGTCCTGACCGTGATCGTGCCGAGCGGGATGCCGCCGAGCGCGAAGCCGCCGAACGAGTTCGGGAATGGCCCGCCCAGAGATCGTCTTGCCGCCGCTGATGTAGAAGGCCGCGCCGGAAAAGATCGTCAACGCGCCGAGCGTGGCGACGAACGGCAAGATGCCGATTACGACACCAGTACGCCGTTGAGCAGCCCGCCGACCAGCCCCACCAGCAGCGCGAGCCCGACTGCCGCCGGGATGCCCAGCCGCTGAAAGAGGAGCGCCGCAGCGATCCCGGTCAGGCTTGCCATCGCGCCGACGCTCAGGTCGAAATCGCCCATCACCATGACGATGGTCATGGTGAAGGCCACCACGCCGAGAATGCTGATCTGCTGGGTGATGTTCAGCCAGTTGCGGAGGGTCATGAACGTGTCGGCTTCTGCCGACCAGAATACGCCGACCACGATCAGGAAGCCGATCAGCGTCCCGAAGCGGCGCAGCCAGCGGCCCCAGGGATCACCCGGCGCGGAGCGTCCAGGGACATCAGCGGTCATGCCGCAGCATCTCCATAGTCGCCGTAGCACAGCGCCAGCAGCTTCGCCTCGGTCAGTCCGGCAGCCTCGACACTATCGCGCTAAGCCGCCCGTGCCGCATGATCAGTATGCGGTCACACAGGCCGATCAGTTCTGGCATATCCGACGACGCGATCAGCAGACCGACGCCTTGCGCACTGATCTGGCGGATGAGCGTGTAAATGTCGAACTTTGCGCCGATGTCAACGCCGCGCGTCGGCTCGTCCAGTAACAGCACCTGCGGATGGCGGGCCAGCGCCTGGGCAAACACCATCTTCTGCTGGTTGCCGCCGCTGAGTTCGCGGGTCGTCTGACGCACGCTCTGGGCGCGGAGCCTACCGATCCGCCGAGCGTTTCCGCCAGGGATCGCTTTGTCGCGGCCGTTGAGGACAACCCCGCCCCAACTTACGGCGGCGAGATGCGGCAGCGCCATGTTGTCCTCGACGCTGCGCGACAGGATCAAGCCCTGCGAACGGCGCTCTGCCGGGACAAAGGCGATGCCGCGCTGCCATGCCGCCACCGGCCCACGCAGCCGCGCCTCGTAGAGCTTTACGTCACCGTCGTTACACGATCCGCGCCCATGATGGCCCGGATCAACTCGCCACGTCCCGATCCGCCCAATCCGGCGATACCCACGATCTCGCCCGCCCGCAGAGTAAATGTGACGTCGTGGACGGTGGCGCTGTGCAAATGGCTCACGTCGAGCAAAATCTGATCCTGGATCGCGCTGTGCCGGGGCGGATAGGCATGTTGCAGATCGCGGCCGGTCATCAGTTGGATGAGATCGGCGGGCGATGTATCGCGGATCGGCTTGGTGGCAATCGTCCGACCATCGCGCATGACGGTGACGCGATCCGCAATCGTGAATATCTCGTCCATGCGGTGCGAGACGTACAGCACCGCGCAGCCCCGATCCCGCAACCGTCCGATCACGCGGAACAACATCGCCGCCTCCTCGCCTGTCGAGCGCCGCCGTTGGCTCGTCCAGCACGAATACCGATGCCTGATCGCTGCCGACAAACGCGCTGGCGATCTTGACCAGCATCTGGTCGCCGACTGCAGGCGGGCCATGACCGTGCGCGGGTTGATGTGCGTCACGCCCAGGTCGTTGAGCGCCTGCTGCGCCCGCGTTTCAAGGCTGCGCCAGTCGACGAACAGCCCGGCCCGTCGCGGATAGCGGTGGCCCAGAAAGATATTCTCGGCGACGGAAAGCTGCGGCACGACGTTCAATTCCTGGTGGATGAACCGCAGCCCGTGACCGAACGCGGCCTGTGCGCTGTCGATGCTGATCGGCACGCCGTTCATCGGATCTGTATCTGTCGGCGGCAAGCACGCCCGCCAGCATCTTGATCAGCGTCGATTTGCCCGCGCCGTTTTCGCCCATCAGCGCATGAACTTCGCCGCTTTGCAGATCAAGCGACGCGTCGAGCAGGGCCGGGACGCCGTTGTAAGTTTTCGCTGCGCTGCTGACGGCTAGAAGGGTTGGCATGAGAAGGCTAACTCTGTGGAAATGGATGCAAGATCGGGCAGAACGGTAGTCCATCCTGCCCGATAAGCCGGTAGACTGCTATTTCTTGATGAAGCTGGCGACATTTGCCGAGGTGACCAGCTTGGTCGGCACGTAGATCACGCTCTGCTTGATCGTCTCGCCGCCGAGCACGCGGTCGACGGCGTCGGCACGGTCGTTGCGCCGATGCCCTTGAAGTCCTGCGCCACGAGGCTTCGAAATTGCCGCCCTTGGCGATCGCGTCGCGGGCCTGCGGGTTGGCGTCGATGCCGGTGATGACGATGCCTTCCTTGTCGCGGCCGGCCGCCTCGATCGCCTGCAGCGCGCCGAGCGCCGGCTGGTCCCAGGCCGCCCAGACGGCGCTGATCGAGCCCGGCGTCGGGTTGGCGGCGAGGATCGCTTCCATCTTGGCGCGGCTGTCGGCGATGCCGCCGTCGGAGACGTCGGGCGTCACCCTGTCGAGGATCTTGATGTCGGGGTAGTTGCCGAACACCGCGTCGGCGACGACGCCGCGCACCTGCACCGGCGGGAAGGCGTCGAACACGAACATCACGACGTTGCCCTTGCCGCCGATGCGGTCGGCGACATAGGTCGACGGTCTCGGCGGCCATCGCGTAGCCGTTGCGAGGTGACGTTGGTGACGAGCAGCGGATCGGCGCCGGCATCCATGCCGAACACCGGGATGTTGGCGTCCTTGGCGGCCTGCAGGCCGGCGTGACCTGCGCCGGATCGACGTTGATGACGATGGCGTCGACCTTCTGGTTCACCATGTCCTCGATGGCGGCTGACGGCGCGGCGACGTCGCCGGCGGTATCGATGACGTTGACGTCCCAGCCCTTGTCCTTGCCGACGCCTGGAACGCTTCGACGATAAACTGTGTGCCCGGCTGGGCGAGATAGGGCGTCACGACGGCGATAATGGGCGCTTTGGACTGCGCGGTGGCGGGCATCACGCCCAGAACGCTCAAAACAACGGAGCAGACGATAAGTAGTGGCAAAATGGTGCGGCGCATAGATCCTCATCGAAATTATTGAATTCTATTTGCGCTGTAGAGCGTACACCCAAAGCGCCGCTTTGAGCAAAAGCCGCACCAGGGCGGTTGCCTCGGTGCGGCTGATAGTGCCGTTGTATGTGGCGTGACCGCGATTATCGTCGTTCTAGAGCCTGTTATGAACTTCAGACAGTACGAATCCGCATGATTACGCCAATCCGAATTTTCATAAGCGGACAATAACCCTGATTGGGGTTCTCTCGGGACGGTTATCCGCTCAACAGGCGGCAAGAGCGCATAAGAGCCTCTGAGTGCTACATCCATCCCCACTACAGGTTATCGCCGAGGTATGCCCGATGCGGACGATGGCGTTGCTGTAGTCGTCTCGGTGCTAGTTGATGTCGCTGTGACCGTTGAAGTCGCCGTTTTGGTGGATGTCGCTGTCGATGTAGACGAAGGTGTTCTAGTCGCTGTAGAGGTCGCCGTTGTTGTTTTGGTTAAGGTCGCTGTGGGCGTTGAAGTTGCCGTTTTGGTAGAGGTTGCTGTCCGCGTTGAAGTCATTGTAGACGAAGGGGTTGCTGTAGTCGTAGCCCCACATCCTTCGGGCGGACATTGCGTTGGTGTGAGCGACTCTGTTGCCGTTTCTGTTATGGTAGAGGTCGCCGTTGTTGTTTTGGTTAAGGTCGCTGTGGGCGTTGAAGTTGCCGTTTTGGTAGAGGTTGCTGTCGATGTGGACGAAGCTGTTCTAGTCGGTGTGGTGGTCGCCGTTGAAGTCGCCGTTTTGGTGGAGGTTGCTGTCGATGTGGACGAAGCTGTTCTAGTCGGTGTGGTGGTCGTCGTTGTTGTTTTGGTGGAGGTTGCTGTCGATGTATCAGTAGCGCTCGGAGTGTCCGTATAAGATGCCGTCGCCGTCGCTGTATCAGTAAAGGTTGCGGATGGTGTATCGGTGACAGTAGCGGTTGGCGTGTCGGATGGCGGTGTTTCCGTTGCCGTATAGGTAGCACTCGGTGTGTCCGTATAAGATGCCGTCGCCGTCGCTGTATCGGTAAAGGTTGCGGATGGCGTGTCGGTGGCGGTAGAGGTTAGCGTGTCGGATGGCGGTGTTTCCGTTGCCGTATCGATAACGCTCGGCGTGTCCGTATAAGATGCCGTCGCCGTTACTGTATCAGTAAAGGTTGCGGACGGTGTATCGGTGGCAGTAGCGGTTGGCGTGTCAGACGGCGGTGTGTCTGTTGCCGTATCGGTAGCGCTCGCTGTGTCCGTATAAGTTGCTGTCGCCGTTGAAGCCGCCGTTTTGGTGGAGGTCGCTATCGATGTGGACGAAGGAGTTCTGGTCGGTGTGGTGGTCGCCGTTGTTGTTTTGGTTAAGGTCGATGTGACCGTTGAAGTCGCTGTTTTGGTGGAGGTCGCCGTCGATGTGGACGAAGGAGTTCTGGTCGGTGTGGTGGTCGCCGTTGTTGTTTTGGTTAAGGTCGATGTGACCGTTGAAGTCGCTGTTTTGGTTAAGGTCGATGTGGCTGTTGAAGTCGCTGTTTTGGTGGATGTCGCCGTCGATGTGGACGAAGGAGTTCTGGTCGGTGTGGTGGTCGCCGTTGTTGTTTTGGTTAAAGTTGATGTCCCTTGAAGTCATTGTAGACGAAGGGGTCGCTGTAGTCGTAGCGCCACATCCTTCGGGCGGACATTGCGTTGGTGTGAGCGACTCTGTTGCCGTTGCCGTTTGAGTAGAGGTTGAAGTCACTGATTTAGTGAAGGTTACTGTTGCCGTATCGGTAGCGCTCGGTGTATCCGTATAAGTTGCCGTCGCTGTATTGGTAAAGGTTGCGGATGGTGTGTCGGTGGCGGTAGAAGTCAGCGTGTCGGATGGCGGTATGTCTGTTGCCGTATCGGTAGCGCTCGGTGTGTCCGTATAAGTTGCCGTCGCTGTATCGGTAAAGGTTGCGGATGGTGTGTCGGTGGCAGTAGAAGTCAGCGTGTCGGATGGCGGTATGTCGGTTGCCGTATCAGTAGCGCTCGGTGTGTCCGTATAAGTTGCCGTCGCTGTATCGGTAAAGGTTGCGGATGGTGTGTCGGTGGCGGTAGAAGTCAGCGTGTCGGATGGCGGTATGTCTGTTGCCGTATCGGTAAACGTTGGTACATCAGTATTTGTTGCGGTTGGCGTTGATGTAAAAGCCGGTAGTGGAGTGCGCGATGGCAGTGGAGTGCGCGTCGGCAGTGGAGTGTGTGTCGGTAGTGGAGTGCGCGTTGGCAGGGAATGCGCGTTGGCAATGGAGTGTGCGTCGGCAATGGAGTGCGTGTCGGCAGTGGAGTGTGCGACGGCAATGGAGTAATAGTATCGTCACCAAGCGCTGATGCTGTGCGGGTGTATAGGGCAATAACAAGCGCTAACCCAGCTAGGCAGCATAGTGCGACAATTGGCAAAGTTAATTGTCGGTGCTTCATCAAGGATCCTCCCTGAATAAGAGCAGCTGATAATCTCCACAAATATTATCATAGCATATTTTTGTTAATTAATATAGTGAAACTATTCTACCATATCTCAAATGTTGCGAATTGTTTGCGCAATATACTTCTAAAATACTATGATGCTGACCTGACACGCGCTATCAGTATGGGCGGTATAGTTACACAAAATAACAATGCCCTGGCTGGAACATCCAACCAGGGCGTTGTACACGCAGACTATTCAACTATCCGAACCAGTGTCTGATCCTACTTACTCACCCTGCCTATCGTGGAACGTTGCAGGTAAACGTTTTGGCGAAACCGCCAATCCCGGTTGCTCCTGACGGGCCACCATACCATGCGATGAAGAAGTTGTTGTTGGAGTCGAGGCTGGCAAAGACTGTGCCGTTCGGCTCAACATTCCTGGTGATACCCTTCGCGCCCGCCGCGATCAGGTCGGTATACGGGAAGCGATACAGGTCTACACCAGCGCTATCGTTTTGAATACCCCACACATCCAGATTATCGGCGTTGCACCATGCCGCCACGCGATCCCAGGGGTTGCCTGTGACGCGACCATCACCCGGATTGAAGTATGTCGTTCCGCAGCCCGCGCCGTTGTAGCTCACCGTCCAGGTGACTGTCCCGCCACCGTTGCCGATGACGAAGCCTGAGACATCTTCAGCCACCGCCGCAGTCACGGTAGTACTGGCGCTGCCCTGCCCGAATACCGTTGCGCCATTGAGACTCACTTCTGTCGATGGTGAGGAACTATTATTGCTGGCGCTCAACGTCACCGTCGTGCCAGCCGTGACCGAAAACGGGCCTACGCCGTTTTGCGATCCATCTGCGGGGAATGTTCCACCCGGACACGCTACCGCTGGTGACGCATGACTCATACCGACGCCAACTGCCAAAAAAGCGACGGCGATTGCTAACAGCATACGCTTCATAGCACTACACCCTCATCTTATTGCCACTGTCCGCAAGATAACGCCGGGATATGTAAATTTGATGAATTTGCGATGAACTTCCGGTAAGCTCACCAAAAGCTCATCTGTAGAGTTCGCAGGGCTAATCCGTCATGAGGTCAGGTATCCGCGCCCTCGGCGAAGGCCAGTCCGTCGAGGAAGCCTCGCGCCTTCTCGGTCAGAGGATAACGCGAGAGATACGCCCAGAACTCCGGGCTGTGGTTGGGGAACTGGCGGTGGCAAAGTTCATGGGCGATCACATAGTCGAGGACATATTCGGGCCAGCCGCGCATCCGGTCACTGATCCGAATATCGCCATCAGTAGGCCCGCCTGTCGTGAAGCTGCCCAGGCGATGTTTCATATTCGATACCCAGCGGATCGAATGCCACGACAATGACTCATCGAAATAGGCACGGTTAAGCGCAGCAGCGCGGGCCGCAAGGTCGTCATCCGTGCGGCGCTTGGCTCGGCTGCGCTGTTTGGTGATCTTCGGTACGATGCTGCTTAGAAGCTCGTCAACCTCGGCGCGGCTGGTGCTGCGCGGCACGCGGATATGAACCACGTTGCCGCGCATCTGCCAGCGAGCATAACGCCTCAACCGGGCATCAGGCTCTACCTGGATGGTAAGTGTTTCGGCACCGATCTCAAACTGGATTTGAAACGGGGTTATCGCCACGATGACGGATCAGGCACCCTCGCCGGTAATCATGGCGTAAAGTGTCCGTGTAACCTTCGATGGCGTAATATTCAGGGTGCGTTTGAGGGTAGCAGATAGGATTTTGTACTGCTCGACGGCCTTCTCGCGTTCACCGCGCATCTCGTACAAGCTCATGACATCGCGGTGGAGATCTTCGCGCTCTGGAATCTCACGTAAGGCCCGAAGATAGAAGCTGATCGCCTGATCAGAGTCATTCGTCGCCTTATACAACCGCCCAAGACCGATTAATGCCTCGGCATAGACAAGCCGTAATTGTTCGCGGCGCTGATTGATCCAGGGCATATCGAAATTATGCAGAAATTCGGATCGGTAAAGGCGTATCGCCCTGTACCAGTCGTCAGGCGTTGTCGGTTGTCGGCTCTCGCGGCTTTCGTGGACGGCTTCCTCGAAGCGCATCACATCATAATGGATATTCATCTGCCCGGATGGACGGTAAAACCCACCCGAATAGCCCGTCAATTCATAGCCAAGCCGTTCACTGATTTTGCGCTTGGTAACATGAAAGACGTTTGTGGCTTCTTTCGTGGGCAGATCGGGCCAGAATGTCTCGAATATCTCATCGCGTGTGACCATTGGATGATCGACGAAGTAATAGAACAGGTTGCGGGGCAGCGGCCCATCCCAACTGTCAATCTGTGTCCCGTTGACGAAAACCCTGCCACCGCCAAAGCCATATACTTCCAGATGTGCGCTTTCAGGGTTGTTCGGGTTCAGGATGCCGCCGTCAAGGACATTTTCGCTGCCCAGGACGATAGCTTCCCCGGACTGAACAAACTTCCACCAGGGTAAATAGTTCAACTGGCGGCTGTTGATGACGACTTGCAGACCATGCGGGATTTTGGAAATGAACCGTTCAAAAAAACGATCCTCGTCCGAGGTCATGGTCAGCATATCGAAGTTGTCAAGGATAAGATAGCGAGGTTTGGGTTTGGCCCGTCCCACGTCTGCAATAAGCGCGTCGGCTAAATCGATGGGCTTGGCCTGTTTGTCGTTGAGTGCCTGAGTAGTATCACGTCCGAACTTGGGGTCGCCATCTTGCAGGGCGCTTATGAGATTATGGAGGAAGGGAAGTAACGTTGTGTCATTCGGGGTAAGTGCATAAAAGCTGATGTCCGTATCCGCGTTGAGAAACCACCCCAGTAGCGCATTACGGTTGCGCAGTCGGGGAGCCAAAATGATCAAACGCCGATTCTCCAGTTTATCATCGACGGTGCTGCGATTTAGAGCTGTCAGTGTTTGTAGTGATGTCACAGTTTATTCCTTGTTGGCGATAGTGGGTTTGGGTTGCATTGCTGTTGTTGTCTCCACATACACACGATAGATTGCCTAATGGGCATGTTCCTATCCCTCAGTACACTTCCCTTCCTAAATACTCTTAAACGAGATTCGCAAATGTCAGTTGAGCTACTTTCTTGCGTCAAGCATCAAGTAGGCTCAACAACAGAACATCTATATGAGCAAACTATTAATTAACAAATTACCAAATTTCAATTTGGCTAAAGACAATAGTTCGGTCATCATTAGTATAGAGAACTTCGCAGAAAAAATCAGCAATTTAGTACAATATTTGTACAATCGGAATGAGTGCTATCATTGATTTACAGAAGTTTAGCTCTCCGCCATTCAGGGAGTTCCCAACTATTTATCGGCCCCTTCGCGTGGTACAAAACTGTGCAAAGCGCTAACTTTTTGATTATTAAGTAATCAATTCTGGCTATTGAACGAGTAGCGGTGCTGAATTACACTCCCCACTCCTACTAGGAGTATCACATGGCTCTCCGGGGAAATCGGTTACGTTACTTACGAACAACTAAAGGGCTGACTCAAGAACAGCTTGCAACCCTGCTTCAGCTAGGGAAGCGGCAAATACACCGCTATGAACGCGAACTTAGTGACCCGGCATCCGACGTGGTGGCGCGTTTGGCGTCGGCGTTAGGGACTTCAGCCGATTATCTGCTTGGTCTGGTTGACGAGCCAATACCCAATCTGACAACAGGCCATCTGTCGCCAGATGAAAGTCGGCTGATCGAAGCGTACCGTGATGGCAACCTTGAGTTACTAATCTCGATTGTTGCTAACCGGCACGGACAGGTGTCGAGACTCTGGCAGCGATGGCGACAGGTTCCCGCGCTTGCGTTAATAGTCAAACGATCTGACAATTACTTACTTATTCATTGTTCAAATCTGGTGCGCGATGCGTTGACATGGCGTGCTGCCCTATACTACAATAGGCTACACAAAGAAGCCTCGCCTATTCAGAGGAATAAATGGGTGTGTATTTTAGGGGCGGCAGCCGCATAATCGCCGCCTTTATTGTTTTATGCTGTGTCATCCTAGATCTCGACTCCAGGCATTCTCCACGCGCAGCAGAACGTCCTGTTGTTGAGCATTCACGGCGACATCTGGGCCTGGTCGGGTGGCAAGGCGCAGCAGCTAACAAACTGGGGTCATAATAGTACTCCTTTCCTATCGCCCGGTGGAAGCCAAATTACTTACCGAGCCTTGTCGAGCCTTGCCGTTGATGCCATTCAGCGTGTCGGGCCGATCAGCGGCGGCGACCTTCCCGTCAACATTTGGATCCTCGACGTGCCGACTAACAACGTAGTACGCATCGTCGATCAACCGCCTGACGCCTCGTTCATGACGCCCAATGTGCCGGATAAATACATCCTGCGCTCCGATCCCGCCTGGTCGCCCGATGGCTCGGCGCTGGCCTGGACTGAACTGTCGCAGGACGGAGCTAACCCCGGCGATCCAGTCATCCGTCTGGTGGTTTACAACCTTGATAGCAAGACCAGTCAGGTCATTGTCGATAACATTCCGCAGGCCGCGCAAAGCATCCCCACACCTTCAAAGGTAGCATGGGGAACGCCAGGGTTAGCGGTACAGACTACCGTCACCTCGCCTAAAGATCCTACTGTCGCCCAGAGCGTACTCACCGTCTACGATTCCAGTGGCAAACCGCTATCTACCGCGCCCAATCGCAGGCATGAGCGAGTTTGGCTGGATCAAGAACGGCGGTCAGGATAGCATTGCGGTGTTGGCAAACGATAATCAGGGTAATCCCGGCTGGCTGCTGATGGATCCGCTGTCGGGGATCGTTACGCAAATGCCCGGTGTCCCGGAGATGTACAGCCTGTCCGCGCCGAACGGCCTGAGCCTGTACGTAGGCAGCATGGGCAGCGCTCCCGACTGGCAGATCGCCGCGCCGGGGAAGCAAATTGCCCGCCTGGGCAGTATCGATGATCTGTTCGTATTTTCGCAGGCGCTGGCAATTGCGCCGGATGGTCAAAGCCTCGCCTATGTGAAGGGCGGCGATCTGTTCGAGTTCACCGACGGCACCGTGTCGAAGGTCGGCATTTCCGATGTAGACTCGCTTGCCTGGGGGCCGATAGGCTGGCGGGTGCGCCGTCAGGCTCCGTAGGACTGGCACTCGATTTGAAGAGGGATGTATCGCGGTGAGCAAGCTGCATCAAAACAAGCGACTCTGGCAAAAGCACGTTCTGGCGGAAAACCGGCGCGATATTCCGGGGCTGCTGGCGACGCTGGTAGATGATCCGCTGTACATCCTTATGGCGACGGGACAGGAATATCGCCACAAGGAAGGGCGTTGCCTCGTTTTACCAGGGGCTTGTTTGACGGGCTGCCCGACGCTTCGTTCGATTTGCAGGGCGTCACGATTGGCGAGGAGATGGTCGTCGAGGAGTCGCGCTTTCACGGCACGCATAACGGCCCGCTGTTCGGCATCCCGCCAACGGGCAAGTTCATCACCTTCCCGCTGATCATTATGTTTCCGCTGGTCGGGGATCGGTTCTACGGGGAGCGCATGTACTTCGATATGTATACGCTCCTCAAGCAAATGGGCCTCGGCATTGACGCGATGCCACACGCATAGGCTGATGAGATATGTCAGGATTTCGATTTAACTTATCAAACGCGCTGCTCAATCGGCGCTACGGACAGCACAAGCCGCACGGAACGCTGCAAACTCCCGGCGCGATTACCGGTATCCAGCCCCATGAGCGCGGCGTCACGCTGGCGGCGGAACGTGGTGCACTGCGGCTTGACGGTCATCGCGCCCGACTGCTTTCAGGTGCGGTTTCAACCGTCCAGCAAATTCGAGGTTCCGTTTTCCTATGCCGTCGCCAAAGTGACATGGCCCGCCATCAAGTTCAACGTTAGCGAAACGGATCAGGCGATTACGCTGTCCACGCAGGAGATCGCCTGCACGGTGGAACGATCCAGCAGCCGGATCGCCTTCACCAACGTGCAGGGCCAGGTGTTCAGCCGTGATGTGCAGCCGGTAAGCTGGCGCGAAAACGAGTTCCTGCTGAGCCGCGAACTGCCGCCCGACGAGCTGCGCCTCGGCCTGGGCAGCCAGCCGCTGGCCTGAATTTGCGCGGTAGCCGCTATTACACGCTCTGGAACGCTCGACATGAGGAACGCGGCAAAGTACAGGCGCAGACCGCGATCCCGTTCTATCTTGGCGTCACGGCCAATTATGCCTTCGGCATCTTGTGGGACAATTCGAGCCGGGGCTGGATCGACGTGGGCGCGGAACAGAAAGATCGCGTCACGTTCGAGGCGACACAAGGCGAACTGCGCTACTACATCTTCAGCGGTCAGGAGGTGATGGACGTGCTCAACCGCTATACGGAACTGACCGGGCGGATGCCCATGCCGCCGATGTGGGCGCTTGGCTTCCATTTCAGCGTATCCGATCCGGCGGACGAGGTGCGGAAAACCGCCGATGCTTCCGCGAGTTTAAAATCCCTTGCGATGCCCTCTACCTCGACGGCGGCTACACCGAGAATCAGCGTGCTTTTACCTGGGATCGGGAGCGCTTCCCCGCCCCGGCGGTGCTGATCCGTGAACTAGCCGAGCAGGGCTTTAAAACCGTCGCTGTGCTTTACCCTGCGATCAAAGCGGACGCTGGCTATAAAGTCTATGAGAGTGGCACTCACGACGATATTTTCCTCAAGATGCCGGACGGTCAGCCTTTTCGTCGCGCCGGATCAGAGATCGGGCAAACCGCTTTTCCCGACTTCACCAGCGCCAAAGCGCGGGCATGGTGGGCGGCACAGTGCGAAGCCTTCTCAAAGCGGGACTGGCGGGCCTCGCCAATGACCGCAATTGCCATGTGAATACTGACCTTGCCCGACTATATCCAGCACGATTTCGAGGGTCAAAGCGCGGATCACGCCGAGGCAGTCACAACGTCTACGGGATGCTGATGGCGCGGGCCTCGCGGGAAGCGCTGGAAAAGCAGCGACCAACCAAACGCCCGTTCAATGCGAGTGCCAGTGGGTTTGCCGGAGCGCAGCGCTACGGCGCAATGTGGGTGGGTGGTAACACGGCGGCGTGGGATGCACTGCGCCAGTGCAATCCCGATGGTTCTCAACATGGGCCTTTCGGGAGCTGGCCTTTAGCGGCCCGCGATGGGCATGCTTGCTGACGTGGTAGACCCCGAATTTTACACGCGCTGGATGCAGCTAAGCTCGATGATGCCGTATTTTCATCTGAGTACTAGCACCGATCTAAATTAGCCGTTCGTATCCCTGGAGCACTCGGATCGCCCTTAGAGGAAGCAGTTCGCAGCGCGATAAATCTGCGTTACCAACTTTTACCATACTTATATTCGCTGTTCGCGCAAAACGCGATCTACGGCTGGCCTGTCGTGCGTCCGGTGTTCGCCGCTAATCCCGCCGGCGGGCAGTTTCGGGCTATCGAGGACGCGTTTATGGTCGGCGAGTTGCTGCTGGTCGCGCCCGTGTTGGACAAGGGCCAAACCGAACGTGATGTGTATCTGCCACGTGGACGCTGGTTCGACTTCTACACCAACACGCCGATCCAGGGCGGGCAAACGATCCGGGCCAAAGCGCCGCTGAACATCATGCCCATGTATGCGCGTGAAGGGGCGGTAATCCCGCAGTGGCCCGTGCAGCAGTACACGGGACAAGTCGCTATCGAGGAGCTTCACCTGCGTATCTACGCCGGGAACGGCGAGACGACACTATACGAGGATGCGGGCGAGGGTATGGAATACGTTAATGGCGATTATCGCTGGCTATATTTTACGTGTAAGATGTTATCTACGGGCGGGTTGTCTATCGACTGGCGGCGGGCAGGCAGCTACAAACCGCCCTACCAGCGCGTCCGCTGCGAGGTATTCGGCGTCCAGATCGAGCCGAAAGCTGTGCAGCTTGACGGATCCGCCGCGCCACTCTGGTATTTTGAGAAGGGTGTGATAGAGTTTACAGCGAACAAGCCATTTGATAATGCCAAAATCATCGCGCCTGACATCGATCACCCTGCTGAATCGACCTTGATGCACTCACCGTTCAAGGATCGATAGGCGAGAAGCGGCGAGGAGCCTGATTTGATATGGCGAACATACTGGTTGTCGAAGATTTGGCGGATATACGCCAATTACTGCGTGACTTGCTTGAAGGGCTGGATCACCAGTGTCGAAGCAGTCGAATGGCGTCGATGGCATACGGATCGCGCTCAATTCCCGCCCCGATCTCATCCTGCTCGATCTGATGATGCCTGCTGCGTCGGGAGACTCGGCCTTGCGGTTTATGCGCGGGACACCAGGCCTGGCTGATATTCCGGTGCTGGTCGTTTCCGCCCATCCCGACGTGGCGCGTATCGCTCAACTCAACGGCGCGGATGCCTGGGTTTCCAAACCAGTCAGTATGGCTGAACTCAGCGCCGAGATTGATCATATGCTGAGTGCGCAAGAGGGGCCACCAGCTTAACCGTTCGCTTGCTCCGCCGAAAGTTCCAGTAAGACCTGCCCGCGCTCGACCACCTGCCCACCTCACAGGCCAGTTTGACGACTCGCCCATCGTGCGGCGCACTCAGCTTGATCTCCATTTTCATCGCTTCCAGCACAATCAGCGCTTGTCCGCGTGTCACCTGATCACCCTCAGCAGCCAGCACCTTGATCACCTGTCCCGGCATTGAGGCGGTCAGCGCGTTCTCGTCGGATCGGGTGTCGCGCCGTGTTCGTGTCGGCGCGTCGTCGCGGGTCAGAACATATACGCTGGCATCCGAACGGCTGTCGTCAAAGCCAATGTATCGGCGCGTGCCATCGTCCGCGATAATGGCGTGCCGCTGCCGACCATTGACGGTGAACGCGATCTCGCCCGCTTCAAATCGCTTCACCTCGACAACATATTCGCGGCCTTCGACTGTCACGCGGTAATGATCGCCGTCCGGCTCGATCTGAACATTGTACGATTGGTCGTCTGCCCTATAACGCATACCACCCCCACGCAAAACCTACTATCATTATAGCCATGCCAATCGATGCCATCAGTCTCGAAGTGTTCAAGAATCTTTTCGCGTCCGTTGCCGAAGAAATGGGCGTGACGCTGCAACGCGCCGCCTTCAGCCCGAATATCCGCGAACGGCTTGATTTTAGCTGTGCGCTTTTCAACGCGGCGGGCCAGATGGTCGCGCAGGCGGCGCATATCCCGGTACATCTGGGCAGTATGCCCGCTTCGGTAGCGCATATCCTGCAGCGCGTTCGAGACGTTTGATCCCGGCGATGTGATGATCCTCAACGATCCCTATGGCGGCGGGACCCACCTGCCCGATCTGACGATGGTTTCCCCGGTGTTTGTCGACGGCGCGGTACGGTTCTTCGTCGCCAGCCGCGCCCACCATGCCGACGTGGGCGGCATGTCGCCGGGATCGCTGCCGCTGAGTACCGAGTCTGTATCAGGAAGGGCTTGATCATTCCGCCCGTGCAGCCTGATGGACGCCGGACGCCGCAACGAGGGGGTCTGGGCCTTGATCACGCGCCAACAGCCGCACGCCCGACGAACGCGATCGGCGATCTGGCGGCGCAGCTTGCGGCACAGCGCGTCGGCGAACAGCGCTTGCTGGCGCTGGTCGAGGCGCACGGCGCGGATCAGGTTGAGGAACACGCCGCCGCGCTGCTGGACTATTCGCGGCGCATGACCGAGGCCGTGATCGAGGCTATCCCCGATGGCGTTTACAGTTTCGCGGATGCGCTGGAAGACGCTGACGGCGAACACCGATTCCCGATTTGCGCGACAGTGACGGTCAGCGGCCCGAAGATGACCGTCGATTTCGCCGGGACTGCGCCGCAGGTCAGCGGCAACCTGAACGCCGTCGAAGCGATTGCCCGATCCGCGACGTGGTACTGCGTCCGGCTGCTGGCGCAGGATGATGTGCCGGTCAATCACGGCTGCTTCGAGCCGGTCACGGTCATCACGCCGCCGCACAGCCTGTTGGATCCCGATTTTCCGGCGGCGGTGGCGGTCGGCAACACCGAAACAGGCCAGCGGATCGTGGACTGTGTGCTTGGTGCGCTGGCCCAGGCCCTGCCGGATCGCATTCCGGCGGCAAGCCAGGGGACGATGAACAACTTCACCTTCGGCGGCATCGATCCGCGCACTGCCAGCCGTTCGTGTACTATGAAACCATCGGCGGCGGGCATGGCGCGGGGCCGCACGGCGACGGCCTCAGTGGACGGCATACCCACATGACCAACACGCGCAACACGTCCGTCGAGGCGCTGGAATATGCGCTGCCGGTGCGCGTCAACGCGTACAGGCTGCGCGACTGGCTCCGGCGGCGCGGGACAGCATCACGGCGGCGACGGCATCCGGCGCGAGTATGAATTTCTCGCGCCTGCGACCGTGACCATCCACAGCGAGCGCCGAATTTACGCCGCCTTACGGCTTGCAGGGCGGATCAGCGGGTGCGATAGGGGTCAATAAACTGATTCGAGATGGCGTAGAAACGCCGCTGGCGGGCAAATGTACGCTGAGCGTGATCAGCGGCGACCAGATCGTGATCGAGACGCCGGGTGGCGGCGGATGGGGCAAGGAATCGTCATGAAAGCGTGCAATCTCTCGCCGGTATTTTCTGCTCACGGTAGGGGCGCTGCTGGCGGGCTGCCGTCCCGATGGAATGCCCATCCCGACGGCTTACGCTCCCGGCACGGATAAGACGGCGACACCCGTTAAGCCGACGACAACGCCCTTTCCCACCGCGCAAACTCAGCCTACCGCCGCCCTGCCCGCCGACGTGCCGATCACGACGGTGGAACAGCTTTACCTTCACTCGTACCGCCCCACGCCGGATGTTACGGGATGGTCGCTGTCTATCGAGGGCCTTGTCGATCACCCGCTGACGTTGACGATGGACGATATTCACGCGCTGCCCCCGATCACGTCAATGCGCACACTGGAATGTATCGGGAATGCCGTCGGCGGCGGGTTGATCGGTAACGTGACCTGGACAGGCGTCCGGCTGGCGGACATTTTAGCGAAAGTCAGCGTGCAGTCTGCCGCTGCCTTCGCCCATTTCGAGGCGTCGGATCAGTACACGACCTCGGTCAAGCTGGAATGGCTGACGCAGCCTGACGTGATGCTGGCCTACGCGGTCAACGGCGCTCCGCTGCCGCCCGATCACGGCTATCCGCTGCGGCTGCTGATCCCCGGCCTGTACGGGCAAAAACAGCCCAAGTGGATCACGCGCATTAATTTCATGGATCATGACGTTCTCGGCTACTGGGAAGGGCCGAATTACGGCTGGTCAAACCTTGCTGTCGTCAAGACCAATTCGCAGATCGTCACCCCGTACCGCGAGGTTGCCTTTGCCAATCCGATCCGCGTCGAGGGGTCGGCCTATGCCGGGAAGCGGGCCATTACCAGAGTCGAAGTTAGCACTACAGGCACTGCCAAAGGCGCGGTATGGATCGATGCCACGCTGATCAAGCCGTCGAGCAAGCTGGCCTGGACGTGGTGGGTTTACGATTGGTCGCCGCCTGCGCCGGGCCGCTACACACTGGCAGTACGGGCCACCGATGACACCGGCTATACGCAATCGCTGCGCGAGGGTGGCATCATCGCGGGCGCTTTCCCCGACGGCAGCGAGATAACCACGAATCCGAGGTCACGGTCACATAACCGCAACATAACATAAAGCTGTGGATTTTTTGTGTGAAATTTGCGTACCGCCTTGTCCTGTTATATACATAAGCAGGTTAACCGAGTGCGTAATTTAAAAAAACTTTACCAGCGGTTAACAAGACAACCCAGCAGCCCAGGAGAATAATTTATGAAGATTAAAGCTCGTCTCACTTTGATCACCACGCTCGTCATCGTCACATCGATGCTCTTCGCGCTGTTCGTCGGCCCGATGAGCAAACCCGCCCGCGCTGCCAGCAACACGCTGACCGTCGCATTCTCGCAGGAGCCAGACAGCCTTAACGGTAACTTGACGCAGATGGCTTTTGCGTCGTGGGCCGTGTATCTGGTACAGGCTAACCTGTGGGACTACGACGACAAGTTGCAGGCCGTCCCCGTCCTCGTCTCGGAAATCCCGTCGGTTGCCAATGGCGACATCAGCAAGGATGGTCTCACTACGCTCATCAAGCTCAAGCCGGGCTTGAAGTGGAGCGACGGTCAACCCCTGAACGCCGACGACGTGAAGTTTTCCTATGACATGACGCTGGACAAGGCGAACAACTACCAGCAGGGTCAGGTAATCCGCAGTCTGGTGACGAAGGTGGAAAAGGTCGATGACCTGACCGTCAAGCTGACCACCAACCAGCCAAGCCCCTACCCGGAGAATCTCGCGGGTGTGGCGAACTTCTACATGATTCCGATGCACGTCTATCAGCCGATTTATGCGAAGGATAAGGAAATCGACAAGGCCGACGAAAACCAGAACCCAACGGTTTTCAGTGGCCCGTACATGCTCAAGGAATGGAAGCGCGGTACGTCGCTGACGTTCGTTCCTAATCCGAACTACGCGCTCGGCAAGGCCAAGATCGATACCGTTGTTATCCAGATCTTCCCGATCCACAGACCTCCTACGCCGCGCTTGAGGCCGGTGATGTGGACTTCATCCCGAACCTGCAACCCGGCAGCGATCCGAAGTCAATCACGGACGCCACCAAAGACGTAACGATTTACAGCATTTACGGCAGCTACCGCGAGTCGCTGTGGATCAACGTCCGCGACGACAAGGCTCCGAAGGCGGGCCATCCGGCATTGAAGGATCAGCGCGTGCGTCAGGCGCTGCGCCTTGCCATCAACCGTCGTGGTCTGGTCAAGGATCTGCTGTTCGACACGACGACGGTAGCCGATACGCTGTGGGCCGACAGCCCCTTTGAAGACAAGACCGTCAAGTTCACCGAATTCGATCCCGCCGCCGCCGGAAAACTTCTCGACGAAGCCGGTTGGGTGATGGGGCCGAACAAGGTGCGCGTGTCGAAGGGCGTCAAGGACGTGCCGATGGTACGGAACTGTCCCTGAGCTACAAATCCACGACGGCGCACAGCGTAAGAAGAATATGGCGGTTATCCAGCAGGAACTTGCCGATGTCGGCGTGAAGACGGTACTGACCGGCGTCGATGCGACCCTGTTCTTCGGGACGTGGAACGCCAACGGTACTAACGCGATTGGCGACTACGATCTGGCTGAGTATGCCAACAACACCGTGACGACCAATCCTGCCAACCAGCGCAAGTTCTTCTGCGACGAAATCACCACCGCGCAAATCAGGGCGGTATCAACAATACCGGCTTCTGCGATCCGAAGGTCGATGACCTGTGGAAGATCACCGAGCAATCGCTGGATCCGAAGGCTGGTCAGGACGCCGCCAACAAGATTCAGGAAATCCTGGCTGACTAAGTGCCGGTCATCATCCTGTACAACCGCAACGACATCTATGCCTATACCACCTCTCGCTTTGCCGCGACGCCGCACATCGGCGCGGGCATGACGAACCAGTGGTACGACATCGTGAACTGGCAACTCAAGTAAGCCAGAACATCAGCTCGTAGCTCGTTTTCCGTCCCCGGCTCTGCTTATGGAGAGCCGGGGACGCTGAGTTATAAACAGGTGATAATTAGAGTGAACAATAGCCCCGTGTCGGAAAGGGGTTGAAGATGGCCCGATACTTGCTCCGCCGTGTAATTCAAGCGATACCTCTGTTATTTCTGATCAGCTTCATTTTGTTCTGGCTGATGAACTCCATTGGCGATCCGCTGGCGGTGTTTGCCGAATCCGCCGCATCCGCCGTCTGGTACGGAAGCACAGGAATATATCCGCCGCCTGGGATCGGATAAGTCTGTCCCGGAGCAATACCTGACATGGTTGATCGGCAACGACTGGCAGCTTGTGGACGTGCGCGGCGATGGCACACTGATGGAGCCTGGACAGCGGCGCGGCGTCCTGCGGGGTGATCTGGGCTACTCGAACATTACGCAGCAGCCGACCTGGACACGCATCGAGGAACGCCTGCCGAATACGCTCCTGCTCATGATTTCGTCGTATCTCATCGTCGTCGTGCTGGCTCTGGCAATCGGCATGTATTCCGCGCTGCGGCAGTACACAATTCTTGACAACGTGATCACGGGGCTAGTTTCTTTTTTTACTCGATGCCAATATTTTTTATCGCGCTCATGTGCATCTATATTTTTGGCTTGCAGTTCAAGCAATGGGGGCTGCCTTCGCTGCCCATTGGCGGTATGTACGACCCGCGCCAGGACGAGACTTTGCAGCAACTGATCGCGCATATGGTCATGCCCGTCTTTTGCCTCGTAGCGATCCAGGTCGCCGGGTATACCCGTTTTATTCGCTCATCGATGCTGGAAGTGATGAATCAGGATTATGTCCGCACGGCGCGGGCTAAAGGGCTGTCCGAAAACCGAATCGTCGTTACGCACGCGCTGAAGAACGCCGCCATGCCGCTGATCACGCTCATGGGCCTGGACGTACCGTTCCTGCTGGCGGGCGCAGTCGTGACCGAGCGCATTTTCGCGTGGCCCGGTATGGGCCGCCTGTTTCTGGAAAGCCTGGATCGCTCCGACTTCACGGTGATGATGGCGATCCTGATGCTGATTAGCATTACCGTTGTCGCGGTGCAACTGCTCACCGACATGGTCTATACCTGGCTCGATCCGCGTATCCGTTATAGCTAGATGCAAACGATCGAAATCTGCGGCAAGAGGTGAGTTATGGCGACCCTTAGCAACCCAACCCAGGCGACTATCACGTCGCTGAAATCGCAAGTAAGCCAGGAGCGAATTTAATACCCGGCGCAGTCTGCGGCGTCTGCTCAAACATCGTATGGCGATTGTCGGGCTGATGATTTTTGCCGGATTTTCCTTATGTGGTGATCGGCTCGATCCTGATCCCGGAATCAACCGCCAATTTCAATGACCCGGTGCATCAGCTTGACGCGCCATCGGTTGCCCATCCCTTCGGCCTGGACGACATCGGGCGCGACATCCTGGCCCGTACGATTTACGGTGGGCAGATTTCGCTGTTCATTGGTATTACGTCGGTTATTGTGCAGATCATTGTCGGGACGCTGGTCGGGCTGATGGCGGGCTACTTCGGCGGCCTGATGGACGGCATCTGATGCGACTGGTCGAGGCGCATGTTGAGCATCCCGCAGCTATTTATCCTGATCATCGCCTCGCGGGTTTTTGCCGATAAGCTGCCGGATTTCAACGTCGGTGGGCGCGAGTTCAGCAATACCCTGATCGTTATTGTGTTCGCTATCGGCCTGACAAGCTGGATGCGCGTGGCGACGGATCGTGCGCTCGGCGGTGCTGTCCGTCAAGGAGCAGGAATTTGTCACGGCGGCACGTTCCATTGGCGCTCCTAGCTGGCGGATCGTCCTTCAACACGTCATGCCCAACTGCATGGCCCCGATCATCGTCTCGGCGACGCTCGGCGTGGCCTCGGCTATCCTGCTGGAAGCGTATCTCGGCTTCCTGGGTCTCGGCGTCCGCGCACCCACCGCGACATGGGGTAACATGATGGACGAGGCGTATAATCATCTCAATACATGGTTTTACTGGTTCTGGCCCGCGCTGTTTATTATTCTGACCATCCTGGGAATCAATTTCTTCGGCGATGGTCTGCGCGATGCGTTGGATCCGCGTTCACTTAAATAAATTGAGGTCGGGTTAAAGATGATGCCTCATGATTAACTCGGTTGAATGACCCGTCTTGAGGCGGCAAAAAGCGGCGATCAGCAGCAGTTTGCGAACTCGTCGAGCCTTACCGGAAGCAATTACAGGCTTATTGCTACCGGCTTCTCGGTTCGCTGCAAGATGCCGAGGACGCGGTACAGGAAACGATGCTGCGGGCATGGCGGCGGCTCGATACCTTTGAGGGCCGGGCCTCCTTTCGGGGCATGGCTGTACAAGATTGCGACCAACGTGTCGCTGGATGCCCTCGATATGGGCGATGCGACGCGGCTTGCCGACACGATATACCCATCCGCCAGCCCCTACCCGCCGATGTAGGGACGCATTGAACGATCCCGTGTGCTGAGGTCGATCTGTTCCCCGACGATTGGCTGGACGAGGCAGCGATCAGCATTGAGGCACGCTATACCCTTCAGGAGAGCGTAACGCTGGCCTTTTTGACGGCGCTTCAAGTGCTGCCACCTCGCCAACGGGCCGTGCTGGTGTTATGCGATGTTCTGGATTGGCAGGCCAGCGAAGTCGCGCCGCTTCTCGATATGACTGTCTCGGCGGTTAACAGCGCTCTGCACCGCGCCCGGTCACTCTTGGCGAATCATCCCCGGCCACCACCGCCAAACGTACTACCCTGTCCGCCGACACGCGCCCCTGCTTGAGCGCTATGTTCGTGCTTGGGAGACGGCGGACGTGACGGGCTGGTGTCCCTGTTGAAGCAAGACGCGGCGTTCGATGCCGCCATCGTCGGCGTGGTTTCAGGGCCGTGATGCTATCAGCCAGTTTTTCGCGTCGACGGTTCTTGTCGCTGGGCGCGCGTTCCGGCTGCAGCCTATCCGCGTCAGCGGTCAGCCCGGGTTTGCCGCTTACTATCTACGATCCTCGAACCGGGCAATTCGCTGCGCGGGCGATCACGTGCTAAGATCGAGGATGTCAGATCGCCGCCCTTACAACGTTCCTCGATCCCGTGCTGTTTCCGCATTTTTGGCCTGCCGAATGTGCTAAGCTAGGGACGCGAGTCGGGCCGAGTAGCTGCATGAAAATCAAAACGCTGCTGACCACCAGTGCTGGCACGTACATCGCCACGATCAGCCAGTTCAGGCCAATCGGATAGAGGCGAACACGTTGTCGCGCATCGACTGAATAACCGCGTTGATGGTGTCTATCATGCCAACGCCAACGCACAGCCAGACCAACGCAGTCGCGCCGGAAAACCGAGCGCGGAGGGCGATCAGCGCTACCAGCGCCAGGGCTGCGGTGATCATATCGCCGTAGCCGATCATGATCCAAAATCCATCGGCACGGCAGCATCGACAGCACCGGGAGCCAGGATCACGCCGCCGACAATGCGAAAGGCGTGAACCCACAGTAACGGAACCAGCGCCGCCCCTCGCGTGGCAGCTTCGACAGGCGCGGCAAGACGTACCACGCCGCGATAAGCGCATAAGCTAACAAACTCAACGTGAACTGAATTCCAAAAAGCACAATTGGCTGCATGATTTATTCCTCAAAGATCGTCACTTATCACCCGGTTTTGCCTGCAAAAACAGGCAAAAGCTGGGTGGTGATCGTGGTAATAATATTGTAGATCGCTGATCACCTTCTCGCTTGACCGCAACGGGCTGGTACGAGAAGTCGGATTGAAGGGTCTCTAGTGCGCTGCTACTGGGCTGCTGGCGGCGTTCGTTGACCGCAGGGTGAACCACGTCCACAGCGCGAAAAACGGGTCGAGGATGCCGAGGAGTACGAAGTTAACCGGCGCGTAGCCGAGCGCCGCGAAAATTGCGAACACGACCAGCACCAGGGGCCGCGTGATAATGCTCAGGCGGAAAAAATCGGTATTTTCTTTCTGCGCGGCGCGGAAATAGAACAGTGAAAAGAAGAACGCCTCCATGCCCACTACGCGCACCCGCACCTCGGTGGCGCAGGTAGACCAAAAATCGACAGCGCCGTGTTCGGGATGAACAACAGCATGACGCTCAGGCCGAGCAGATAGATTCCGTAAACGAAAACACTCTTGGCTGCATTACTCATAGCGCACCTCATTTGGGGTCACGAACCGGATTTGCTAGTTATGACGGCGGTAGAGTCCAAAACTGTGCGATCCTGGTGGGAATTGGTTGATTTTGCTTTGCGGCGGGAATAATTGTTTGGCAGTTTGGTCATGTTAAGAACAAATGGTCTAGTTTGTGGTATAATTGTCCTGCCTGAGAAAAAGGCTTCCAAGAGTCGAGAAGTTTTGCAGAGGAGAGATCATCATGGCTAGTCAAGACAATGCAAAGGTTCAGCAAAAGTCGTCCACGCTTACCCTGAAATCAATCATGATAGGAACCGCCCAAGCCAAAGCGCTGGCGGGATTTTACGAGAATATCTTTGGCAGGCCCGCAGACATGAATGACGGGAACTTTTATATGTGGCAGGGCGGCAACTGCGCTTTGAGCATCATGGAACACTCGGAAGTGAAGGGCCAGGCGAAAGAACCAGCGAGAATGATTTTTAACCTCGAAACAAAACAGGTAAAAGAGGAATTCGAGAGGCTCAAGGCTCTGAACGTCACGATCATCAAAGAGCCTTACGAAATGGGCGGCGGCTGGATCGCTACCCTGGCTGACCCCGACGGCAACTTTGTTCAACTGGTAACGCCCTGGGAAATGTAGAAACCTCTAGCTTCGGCTAAAGGCTAACGGTGATAGCGGCTGTCGCGTTCTCACGACGCAGGCCGCTATTATCTGTAGAGTCGCAAGCTGCGCGATCCTGGTGCAAATTGGTCGATTTTGCCCGCTTGACTGGCTCCTGACCTAATACACTGCGTCCGTGACCGAGCCAATAGACCAGCTAGGCTGAGCGTTATTGTAATTCCCGGAAGTGATCTGAATGGGCGTTGCGCCCTGAGTTGGACTGTCCACGAAGAATTTGTCCGATGCCAGCCTTGTCGGCATTGGTGTAGGAAATATATTGGCTGTCCGGCGACCACACGGCCCAGTGATCCGTGCTGGCGCGGAACAGGGACTGAATTTGAGTATCGTAAACGTAGTAGCCGTCCAGCTGCCTGTTATCTCCGAGGCCGGCGTACATTTGCGCCAACATAGCGGCTGTCCGGCGACCAGTCCAGGTAGTAAAGGACACCACTGGCGGGTAGCGCAAACTGCCGCTGAGCGTGCGATCCGCTTGCGTCAGCGATGTCAATGGTATTCATGTAGCCGTCCAGCGCATGAACATAGCCAGCTTCGATGACCAGTTGAGCATTGAGCGCGAAGGATCCCGCCCCATTCGCCACCAGCATTTTCCGATGGGTAGCGTCGGGATCAGCCAACATGATCCCTTCAGGGGTATTTAGAATGATCTGGCTGGTGGAGACCCATTTCACCTGTGGCACGCCCTGCGGCCTGGGGTAGTTCAGTTTGATACGGTTTGTTCCGTCGGCATTCACCAGATAAGAATCGACGGAATTATTGACAAGCAGGCCGAGATTATTCCGGCGTACTATCGGGCGACCACTGCGGGTGCGCGGCGCTCAGTTCTCCATGCTTCGTCAGTATCGCCGGGTGCAGGCCCGTACTATCCACGACCTTGAAGCCGTAATCCCCCGTAGCAAGGTCGCCAGAGCTAAAGAGGATTTTTTGACCGTCCGGCGAACAAGTCCGGCCCAAAATTATCGGTGATCTTTGTCCCACGTCACCTGCACAAGATTGCTGCCGTCGGCGTTCATGACGATAATTTGATATTTCCCGCTGCGGTTGGAGGTGAAGGCGATCTTACCGACGAGCGCAGCCTGACTGCCTCCCTGAGCGCGGACTCCGGCAGGCTGCGCCGGGATCATCGCACACAGCATCACAACGAGCGAAAAAAGTATTAGAGACAGGGTTCGGCGCATGGATAATCCTTTCAAGCTATCGATTGGATAATTTAGCGTCACTTGTGACAAGAGACGGCGGCGTCATCCTGACCCATTATCTTTATGTCCGTACAACGCCGCCAGTGTCGCCTCGTCCATCGCAAAGCTGTTGGCCTCGGTGGGGAAGCTGCCATTCTGCACTTCGCTCACGTACTGACCCACCGCGCCGCGAATGATTTCCGCCAGATATTCGCATAATGCTTGGAGTGCTTGGGCAGCTTATCTTCGAGCAGGCATTTCCGCAAATGCAACCGTCGGCGCCGGTGTCCTCGGCGTGGGGGAGGTCGCGTCTCCCTGATCAAGATCTTCGCTAGAAATTTCTGTTTGTGAACTTGGGGGATGTCAGAATTCTCGAAACCTCAGACCTGACGCGGGGGAATCATATCTCATAGTGCTTGACGGCGTAAACGGCCCCAGCCTGGGAAGCGGCGGCGGAAGCGGGAGCCAACCAGGCTCTGCGCGGCTCGCACTGCCACGCGAAAGTAGTTGGTGCAAACGAATGTTGCAATACCAGGCATCCTACTGCCAGCTACTGCAACTTCGCATACTCCGCCTTGGCTTTCTTCAGGATGGGGATGTCGGGGTCGGCGTCTTTCCAGAGCATCAGAATATCTTTGGATGCCGCTAGTGCCCTCACGCGAGCAGCATCAGCATCTGCTCCCTTTGAGGTTCCTGACTCCAGAGCGTTGGCACGCGCCAATCCCAGATGCGCCAGCGCTCCCGTCCAGCAGTTCCAAACGATCCCGTTGTGGTCAATGATTTTCTGGAACTCGGCGGCGGCTGAGCGGCCCTGGCCGGCCGCTAGATAAGGGGGTATCTCAAAGAGTTGCTGACGAAAAAGACAATCTATAGGGTGGAACCGCGAAAGGTCTCTTAACGTGTTGAAGAAATGGCTCCTCAGGTAGGACTCGAACCTACAACCCTCCGGTTAACAGCCGGATGCTCTGCCATTGAGCTACTGAGGAGTGTCGCCGGACGCGCTGAGAAGCGCGCCATTATCGATTTCATAATATCATCCGACAGCACCTCTGAAAACTTCCCGCTTCGGGATTTTGCTACCCTATCTCGCCGCTTCGCTTCCGAGGTGCGTATGTCAGGAGGTCTTCGTTTGCTCTGGATCGCTCTTTGCTTCCGCTCATGTTGGCGGCATTGCCTGGTCGCTGACGATGCTTCTTCCACCACGCAATCCCAGGGCCCTCCTAAGGCCAAGGTCGACACCGTCGAAGACACACTTCACGGCCACAAGATTGCCGATCCCTATCGCTGGCTGGAAGATCCCGGCAGCGCCGACACGCAGGAATACGTGCGCCAGGAACTGGCTTACACACGCAGCATTCTCGACCCTCTTCCCGGACGCGAGCAGATTCACCAGCGGCTCACCCAGCTATCTCTCGATCGGCACCATCGGCGCTCCGCAAATTGCCGGAAAATATTATTTCTATACGCGGCGCGAGGGCACGCAGAACCAGCCCGTGCTGTTCGTGCGCGAAGGCATCATGGGAAAGATCGCACCCTGGTGGATGTGAATCAGATGTCCGCCGACGGCACGGTTGCCCTCGACTGGTGGTTCCCCTCCTACGACGGCAAGTACGTTGCTTACGGAACTTCCCCCAGCGGCTCCGAAGAGAGCACGCTTGCACCTGATCGATTCCGCGACCGGAAAGTTGCTGCCCGACACCATCGACCGCACCCGCTTCGCCAGGTTGCCTGGAAGAAGGACAACTCCGGCTTCTACTACAGCCGCCATCCCAAGAAAGGCGACGTGCCGGAGGGAGAAGAGGTCTACCACGTGCAGATTTTCTATCACGCCCTCGGCAGCGATCCCGATAAAGATGCGCTCGATCATGAGGCGAGGGCCGCAAGCACAGAAGACATCCCGTTTCGTTCAACTGCCGACGATGACGACCGCTGGCTGCTGATCACCGTGTTTGAAGGATGGGCCGGCAAGAGCGAACTCTACTTGCAGGACCTGAAAGCTGGCACTCCTCCGCTGGAACTCACCAGCAGAAGGAATTCCTCTACAGCGGTGAGATTTTCCGCGGCAAGCTCTACATCTCCACCAACGAAGACGCTCCGCGCTTCCACTTGATGGCGGTAGATGCCGCCAATCCCGAACGCGAAAACTGGAAGGAACTTATCCCCTCAGGCGATGCCTTCTGCAGAACCGGCGAGCGTCGACGGGAAAATTCTGGCGCAATACGAAAAGAATGCCACCTCGCAGCTCAAGCTTTTCGCTCTGGATGGCAAACCGCTCGGCGACGTTGCGCTGCCCGCGATCGGCTCCATCCTCGGCATCGGCGGCAAGTGGGATCGCAAAGAAGTTTTCTACGGATTCAATCTTTCACCGTCCCGCCCTCTGTCTACAGCTCGATCTCGCATCCCGAAAGACTGCGCTGTGGGACAAGGTTCCACACCGATCTCGATCCCTCAGCCTTTGAAGTTTAACAGGTCTGGTACGCCTCGAAAGACGGAACCAAGATCCCCATGTTCCTCTTTCACAAGAAAGGGTTGCAACTCAACGGCAAGAATCCCACCCTGCTTACCGGATACGGCGGCTTCAACATCAGCCTGACGCCCGACTTTTCCGGCGCGCGATTCTCTGGCTCGAGCATGGAGGCGTTTTCGCAGTCGCCAACCTTCGCGGCGGCGGGGAGTTCGGCGAAGACTGGCATCGCGCCGGCATGCTGGAGAAAAAGCAGAATGTCTTCGATGACTTTCTTGCCGCCGCCGAATTCCTGATCTCCGACAAAATCACCGACAAAGACCATCTCGCCATTCAGGGCGGATCGAATGGCGGCCTGCTGATGGGCGCGGCCTTCACGCAGCGTCCTGACCTGTTTCGCGCCGTCGTCTGTCAGGTTCCGCTGCTCGATATGCTGCGCTACCAGAATTTCCAGATCGCCAAACTCTGGATTCCCGAGTACGGCTCCGCCGAGGATCCCAAGCAGTTCGACTGGCTCTACGCCTACTCGCCCTATCATCATGTAAAGGCCGGCACCGAATATCCCTCTATCCTCTTTATGACGGCCGATACCGATACGCGCGTCGATCCCATGCACGCGAAGAAGATGGCAGCCCTGATGCAGGCCGAGGCCGCCAACGGCCAGAGCCGCGAACGCCCGATTCTGCTGCGCATCGAAAGCAAAGCCGGACACGGCGAGGGTAAACCCATCACCAAGCAGATTGAAGAAGGAACGGATATCTATTCGTTTCTATTCTGGCAGTTAGGAGTAAAACCTTAGAACCAGTCGCCGGTCAGGAAGGTACCGCTCATGCCATCCGCCTCGAAATTGAACTCATTGCTCCTTACTTTATGCGTTATTGCTCGTGCCTACAATGCCGTCGGTGAGCGGGGCTCATCCCAAACAGACGGCGAGGCTCCTGCAGCGCAACAATCCCTTGGCAGCTCATGAGCAGCAACCGCGAAACGCGGAGATCGTCCGCGAGACTCCAGACGAATTCCCGGACGATGAACTGGCTCCAGCGGCCGTGGAAATGGATATTTCCAGCGATTCGCCGCTGCTTGCAGGACCTGTATCTGGCGACACGCGAGACCAAAGAACAACAAGTTTTAGATCGCCTGAGTCATGCCAAGGGACTGATCGAGGGCGGTGCCGATTTGAAGGCCACGGATCCGCAGGGACGCACCGCGCTTGCACTGGGCCGTCTTCGGCGCAAGCTACCACACCAAGGCGAATGTGCTGGTAGCGTATGAGGAAATTGCGGACTCCCTCATCCAACGTGGAGTGGAAATCAACAAGCAGGATGTTTACCAGGACACCGCGCTCGACTACCTGCTTTACTCTCCGAGTTTTGAGATGCAGACCTTGCTGATCGAGAATGGCGCCAGCAGCGGTTTTCTCGCCGCCTTCTACACTTTCTTCAATCAGGTTTCCACCAATGTCCCACCAACCCACGACGCGGCAGTTGCGCTAACACGCAGGGCCGATCTGGCACCTGGCGCGACACTGGACATACGCCTCGACGTTCCCGTCTACAGCGACCGGTCGCGAACCGGCGATCCCATCGAGGCGACTGTCACTTACCCCCTTTGCAAAGCGGAGAGCAACTGGCCTGCAAAGATGGTGACCTCCTGGTTTCGCCCGGAACCAAGATTAACGGCACGGTGCTGTTTGCGGCCAAGGCTCCGGATAAATATTCACGGCCGCGCATGGTGCTCGACTTCTCTAATATCATTCACAAGAATGGGCAGCGTACGCCGCTGTATGCGCGAGTTCTCTATGTAGACAATGCCCGTGAAACGGTCCGCAACAACGAAATCCTGGGAATCGTTCAACCACATGCCTCGACGAAAGTATCGTTAGTGATGGCTGCCCTGGGCGCCGCCAATCCCATCGCCGGTTACACCATTAAGGGCGTGCAAACCGTCTACGGGCTGTCGCTGCGTCGTGAGGTTCTCTTTCCAATTGGCACGGATATCCAGGTGCAGGTCGTACGCGCATCGATGTTGAAGCAGAAGGATCCCTGGACCGGATGGCCACAAATTCCGTTGGATACTCAGCTTAAACAGCTGGTGACGGCCGCCCCCCAACGTACTCACACTCCCAACAGCACCCCTTCCGATGTAACTAACCTCATGTTCATCGGGTCGCAGAAAGAACTGATTACCGCTTTTCTGGAAGCACGCTGGTTCGAGGCGGACAGTCTGAATGCAGGATCAGCGATGAAGGTGGTGCAAGCCACCATGCGGCAGAGCGGCTATGCCGGTGCGCCGGTTTCCGCATTGCTGATAAACGATCGGCCACCCGACCTGGTATTTCAGAAATCACTTAACACTTTTGCCAAACGTCATCACATACGGATCTGGAAGCTCGGCAAACAATATCAGGGACGAGACCTATGGGTAGGTGCGGCGACGCACGATATCGCAACTACCAGCAGTCGAGCTAACACAAAGTGGTCCCATCGCATTGATCCACATATTGACCGCGAACGCGACTGGGTGGAAACCGATCTGCTTTTTGTAGGAACCGCTACCGCCTACGTCGACGTAGACCGGCCCCAAGCTCCACGCAAAGCTGCGAACGCCACCGGAGACGACATTGTCACCGACGGAAAGATGTCAGTGGTGCAGCTGGCCGCGGTGAAGCCAAAGATGGAAGGGGCAGGCGCGCCAGTGTTGAGCACCCGGCCGTAGCCCCCAACGCAATTGCAGTTAGTCAGCTCGACTGTCCAGCGCATCTTCCCATCCTATAAACACTGCGCCGAATATCCGCGACAAAGAAATTGGGGCCCGATGGCCGGGATTTTGTATTCTCCCTGTGGAATTTTATTAACCAGATTTTCACGAGACCGTGTTGCTCCTGCCATCAGCTTCATCTAAGTTGCAGGCAGGAGGACCCTGTCATGAGTTTGTTGACTTCCCGCAAGAGAAAGTTGCCCAATCCCTCATGCTTCCTGGCTGTTTCGATTTTTTTGCTTGCAAACACCTTTTTGTCGCCCCAGAGTTGGGCGGCTCCTAAAGTGGTTGTGATTTCGCTCGACGGCGCAACCCCCAGAATCGTGAATAACCTGCTGCGCCGCGGAGTGCTGCCGCGACAACGTGGAATCGGCGCGCTACGCCGCAACGGCTTTTTCGCCGAGCAGAATATCGTGATCGCTCCCTCGTTGACAGCGGCGAGCCATGTGGCAATCGCGACTGGCTCCACGGCTGCGCATAACGATGTTGTCTCTAACACTTTTCATCTTGTGGCCAGCCCGTTCACCAGCAATATCAGCGGCTTCTCTGCTCCGATTGGCGGCTATTCGATCGATGGTCCGGCAGAGAGCCCGAACCCGACGGCATTTCCCATCTGGCATTCGCTGCGTGCGGCCGGCAAGGTCGTACTCACAGCCACGTTCCCGGGCGGTGATGGTCTCGATGTCCGCGCGCCCGGACTTTCAGCCGGTAGCCCGATTATCCAGCCCGCTTCCGTTCGCACGGTTGACTACACGGTTCCGTTCGGCGAGTTCGGAGGAGTTGGGGGTTCGGGTTTCACTCTTACCGCCACAGATTTCGCAGGCGCGCCAGCTACAACATCCGCACAGTTGACCGCGGCCGGAAAGACCAGCTTCAGCCCCGTCCTGCAGAAGATCAATCCGCTGGAGACGTTCACCGTGGGAGGAGTCAGCTACACCATCCAGGTCGCGGCTTTGGACACTACGAATGATTCGGTCACAAACTACGACACGCTAGTGTTCTTCGACAGCACCAATGGCATTCAGCCCGGCCCGTTCACGCTGCCTTCGACAGGGCCGGCCTACGTCAAGGCTAGCGATCACCGGTCGAGCCCCTTCTTCCTGGAAGGGAGTGCGAAGAAGGCAGGGTGCTCATTTTATGTGACTGTGCTGGCTCCCGATCTCACAACCGTTCATCTCGCGCGTTATACGGTCAATGACATTCCGCCCAATCCGCCGGTGCAGTCAGATGTGGATGACGTGAACAACAACGTTGGCTTCTGGGCCGATCAGGAAGATTTCCGTTTCCCCGAACGCATGAATCCGGGTCTCGCCAACTTCAGTGATCAGGAACTCGAGGCCATCGGCGAAGATCAAAATGCAACTTTTGTGGACTACCAGACTCGCCTCGCACTGCGCGCCATCGAACGGTTTCCGGATGCCGACCTGGTAATGGTTTACATTGAGGAGCCGGATGGTTTCGAACATCAATATCTGCTGACCGACCCGCGGCAAGCTTCGAGTCCTCTGGATCCAAACTCGATCGGCCATCACCAGGATCCGGCCAAAGTCGCCCGCTATGCAGGACACATCGAGAGCGCCTACAAGACCGCCAATGAAGCAGTCGCGCGAATCATGGATGCAGTAAGCGATGGCGCGGGAGACTTGCAAAGCAACGTCATCGTAGTGTCAGACCACGGATTCGATCCCTTCCACACATCGGTCAGCGCCGCCAACCTTCTGGCCTTGGCCGGAATTCCTTCCACCAAGGTCCGAGCAGTTACATCCGGGCCGGCCGTCAACTTCTACATCAACCTGATCGGCCGCGAGCCCAATGGAACCGTGACCCCGGCTGAATATGTCACGCTGCAAAAGCAGGTTTTGCAACTGGTGAGGAAGTTCAACGACACCAATACAACCTACGCCGGCAGACACGGCACGCCGGTGTTTGACAAAATTTATGCTCGGCCCCTGCCTGCGGATCTCAACGATCCCAACTTCGGCCGCGGCACCGCCGAATTCATCGGACAAGACTCCGGCGACGTCTTCGCCATGATGACCAGCGGATACAACTTCGACGGAACGCAAAATCCGGTAGTGCAGCGTCTGGGCGACGCCGTCGCGACGACGCCGGTGCTGTCCGTTCCGAACTTTTACGGAGCCCACGGCTACGATCCTCAACTCAAGGACATGAGCGCCATCATGTTTGCCGCCGGCCCGGATGTCCGCTCAGGCAGTGCGGATCTGGTCCACAACATTGATGTCGCGCCGACTATCGCTCGTATTCTCGGAGTGAAACCTGATAGCACGGTCCAAGGGCATGCGCTGGATAAATTCTTCAAGAAGGCGCACTAGAACAACTGAGTGGGGATGAGAGCGTAAACGCGGTACTGAAAACTCTTTGGTTTAGGGGCTGGAGGCTTCAGCCCCTAACGTTTGGTCGCACTCCTACCCATGATGCGCCGGTACCGCTGCATGATCGGGAGAGACGCCCATGGACTCGGCACTGGCCTTCTCTTCGGAAATTAAGAGTCCAATCAGAATGCAGGCCGCGCCAAGGCCGGAGCGTAGGCCCAAGCGTTCTCCCAGAAAAATGAACGACGTGAGCCAGGCAAACACCGGTTCCAGAGTGAAGATCAGCGCGGTGTGAGTGGCCGGCGTGAACTGTTGCGCCCACGCCTGGATGGCGAATGCCAGCGCCAGACTAAGAAAGCCGGTGATTCCGATGCCCCAAATCACCCGTGGAGACCACACCACGGAAACCTTCTCCGCGAACGAGGCGGTGAAGATCATGAGCAACGCCGTGATCGCAACCTGCACCACGGTGATCTGCTGCCACCGATGAGCCTGGGTTGTGTGTTCGATGAAAATGATCTGAAAGGCAAATACCACGGCTGCCCCGAGGGTAAGCAGGTCACCGTGATTGATGCTGCGCAAGTTGAGCCCGGCCCCTGCGGACGCGGGCACTGTGAGCAGATAAAGTCCGACGAACGCCAGAACCACGCCCACTGAAGTCAACCGGTTGATGCCGCGTTTCCAGAACAGCGCTAGAAACACCGGCACCAGCACCACAGAAACTCCGGTGAGGAAAGCGGACTTCGAGGGCGTCGTGTATTGCAGGCCGACGGTCTGCAGTTCGTTCCCAATAAAAAGGAACACGCCGACCAGGCAACCGGCGCGCACCGACGCCCATGTCAGACGCGGAAGCTCGCGATAGAAAATTGCCGCCAGCACCACCGCCGCCAGGCTCATGCGAACTGCATTGAAGAAGAGGGGAGAGATATCCGCGAGCGCGTTCTTGATGACAACAAAATTCGATCCCCAGATCAGGGTGATCAGGACCAGAAGAATGTGCGCTTTGAGTGAGCGGGACACCGCTACAGAGTAGCAAACACAATATTTCTGTGAGTTCGAGTATCACCCACACTCGATCTCTTCACTCGTATTTTGGCGGCGTCGGTGGTTGCGAACTGTCCAGCCAGGCTGTGTACCAGAGATTCAAAAGCATTTGAGAACCCGCGGCGAGGCGGCTCACGGTGAACGCGCGAGCTTCGGGGGATCCATTATCGGTTAAACCTCCAGCCTTCGCCAGTTGATAGACCTTTTCGACTTGAGTATGGGACTGTTCGGCAACCGCCTGGCGAAAAAAGAGCGGCATCTCGCGCGGAGTCTTTTCGACCGCGACAGTGAGCGAGACACCGCTACAGAGTAGCAAACACAATATTTCTGTGAGTTCGAGTATCACCCACACTCTATCTCTTCACTCGTATTTTGGCGGCGTCGGCGGTTGCGAACTGTCCAGCCAGGCTGTGTACCAGAGATTCAAAAGCATTTGAGAACCCGCGGCGAGGCGGCTCACGGTGAACGCGCGAGCTTCGGGGGATCCATTATCGGTGAAACCTCCAGCCTTCGCCAGTTGATAGACCTTTTCGACTTGAGTATGGGACTGTTTGAGGAAGTCCACGTACTGCGCGAATGGATCGGAGAGATGCTCCGGTGGGTGCACCGCCGAAGCGAACTCCGCCGCACTCAGGTTGCGGCCTACATAAGGGCCTTCGAATGCCCAGTGGATGCCGTGTTTAGTGGTGTAGTTATTTGGATTGGGGCCGACCCACCCGTTGTAGTGGATCGTGGTGTGCAAAGGCTGCGATGCGTCCCCAACGTAATGTCCCAGCCATCCTGCGTAGAAAATGATGGCCTGCTGGACCGGACCCGTGGGTTTCTGAGCCTGGCGAAGATTGCGGTACTCGCGGAATGCAGCCTTTAGGCGGCCGAATACTTCCATCACGATGTACGGCTGCAGCCCTACTCGCTCTGGCAAATATTTGTCCGGATCGTCCGTGGTACCGGCGCGCTTCTCGTAAAGCTTGCGATAAAACTGGTAACGATTTTCTGGAAGAGGGTCGAGCCACTCGATTTCTTCGAGATCGATAAAGTGGTCGGGCTCCTGCGAAGATTTTAGGGCAGCCTCGGAGAGATTGCGCCAGCGATCGGGTTCCGGCCCCAGATAAGCAATTTCGGCGCCCGCCTGGCGAAAGAACAGCGGCATCTCACGCGGAGTCTTTTGAACGGCGACACGATTGATCCAGATGTGTCCTTCCGGGCCCCAACCGAATGCTATTGGAACCGGAACAACCAAAAGGGCGATGAGCGCAGCGCTGGTCATCCTTCTGAGGAAGCAAAACCGTATCGTCATTGCAGATGACACTCGACTTCTTTCCGTGAAGGAGTTGTTAGAGGCTACCGGCCTCGGCCGGCAAGACCTAGCAGAGTCAGCAGAATGCGTTTGAGTCCAAACTCCCGACCACTGCAATCAAACCATTCCTGCAAGGTATGCGCTCCGCCACCAGCTCCGCCGCCACCGATCGCAATGGCCTCGAGCCCTAGGGACAGAGGAATGTTGGCATCGGTGGAAGCGCGCTGCACCTGTGCGGCGTTGCCCAACTGGGCGTCCACCGCTCGGATCACTTGCATGATGTGGGCGCTGGGATGAAGCTCACCTGCGGGGCGATTGCCGATCGCGACCAACTCGTGACTGAGCCCAAAGGGCCGGCGTTGCGAAGATGGATGCGCCTCATGAGCTCGCGATTCCTGCTCGATAGCCTGATCGAGGGCATAACGCAATGCCCGCTCCAGGCGTTCCATCTCCGCCATCGATGTGGAGCGGATGTCGACCCGCATGCTGGCAGATTCGGGAATGGAATTTACCGAAGTACCCCCGCGAATCACACCGACATTGAATGTGGTCTTTGGCGATGTGGGAACCGGAGTTTCGGCAAAAGCCTGAATGGCTCGTGCCAGCACAACAATTGGATTGGGCGCGCCAAAATCACTCCAGGAATGTCCCCCTGGGCCGCGGACGATAACTTCAAAGCGGCGGCTACCCAGAGCTTCGGCGACAATCGTGTCCGAACCTGCTCCATCGAGGACAAGGCTGTAGTGAATGGAATCCTTCCACCGCGGCGTGGAAAAAATATGCCGCATGCCGCGCAGATCGCCTTCTCCTTCTTCTCCGACATTGCCGATAAAAAGAAGTGGCAGCGCGTGGCGCAGACGCACCGCCTGCAACATGGCCGCTACCGCCAGGATTGCAGTAACGCCGGCCCCATTGTCCGAAACACCCGGGCCATACAGCCGGCTTCCCTGCTGACGAACATTGAGCGGTGTTCCTGCGGGAAACACGGTATCCAGGTGGGCGCTTAGCGCTACGTAACCGTGTCCGTAGCCGCTATGCGTGCCGAAAACATTGCCCACTTCGTCGGTTTGCACCGCGTCCAAACCAAACTGTTGGAATTTTTCAGCCAACCATACGCTGCGAGCGGCTTCCCCGAAAGGAGGCGCGGCAATTCGCGCGAGTTCCAACTGCCACTGCGCGAACTGTGGCTCCTGAGCGCGAAACCAGGTAAACGCCGAACGGACTTCCGGCGCCGCGGCCAGCTTGGCGATTTCCTGCTGAACCGTGGGATAAAGCTCCGATACTTCGGCATCGGGTCTTGAAGGCATTTTTTCGATCGTCAGTCGTCAGTCTTCAGTTGTCAGGGCCTTTGTGTCCGATTCATTGGTGGCTTAGTAGCGCAATTCAATCGAGTCCTGGTTCGATCGCTTGATTACCGAGGACAGACGACTGATGACTGACGACCGATGACTGCGTTCTCGGTTCGCTGACGCCTGCTCACCGGCGCCTGTTGACTGTGCTTCCAACGCACTCCAGAATTTCCGGCTCAGTCAGGGTATGGTCGGAGGCTTTGGCGCGCTGGTAAATTCTCTCCACTACGTCATCGGATGGGGCCACCCCGTGACGCTCCAGCCAGAACAGAACGTTTGACTTGCCGCTCATCGGTCCAATGTCGATGATTTGCTCCAGCCCGAACATCTGCGAGGGCACGCCTGAATACACGGCGTTCGCGAGTTCAATGTCTTTCTTCTTGTAAGCCTTGATGACAGCAGCAGCATGAACTCCGGTAGCGGTCCTGAACGCATCTTCACCAACAACCGGGTAGTTCGCGGGAATAGGAACGCCGGTGGCATTCGACACCGCGAGGCAATATTGTTTCAATCCGGTCAGGTCCTGGCCGGACCATGGCGCCACTCCCATCAGTTTCAGATTGACCAGCATTTGATCCATCTGGGTGTTGCCAACACGTTCACCGATTCCGAGAGCGCAAGCGTGTACACATTCCGCACCCGCCATCAGAGCGGCAAATGAGTTGGGGACAGCAAGCCCGCGGTCGCAGTGTCCATGCCAGTCCACACGAACCTGCTGGCCGGAGGGCTTCACAACCTCTTCAATGACGAATCGAACCAGAGCGAACGCTCCCGTCGGGGTGGCGTGTCCGGAGGTATCGCAAATCACAATGGCTCGTGCGCCACAGTTGATGGCGGTCGAATAAAGACGTTTCACCATCTCTGGATCGCAACGGGAAGTGTCCTCGGTCACGTACATGGGATCGAGGCCGAGCGACACCGCGAACTTCACCGCTTTTTCGGTGGTCTGAAGCAGAAAATCATCGGTCCATCCCTCGGTATAGCGTCTGATTGGACTGGAGCCAATGAACATCGCCGCCTGGATGTCCAGTCCGGTGCGCTGCACGATTTCAGCAATCGGCCGGATGTCATTCTCATGGGTGCGGGCAGCGCAGTTAGCGCGAATCTTCATTTTGCCGCGCACAATCTCGCGACCTAGCGCTTCGCAATCCGACAAAGCTCGCGGTCCGGCGCCGGGCAGCCCAAGATCCAGGGAATTGATGCCCAGTGATTCCATGGAATGAAGGATTTGAATTTTTTCTTCGATCGAAGGATCGCGAACGGACGGCGATTGCAGCCCGTCGCGCAAGCTTTCATCGTTGAGCTGGACACGACCCAGCGGCGGCAACTTGGCGGCGCCCGCTTGATTCCAGTCGTAAATGAGTTCGGAAGTGTTCACGGTAGTTCGGTTTCACTCGCCTGCATTGAGGACCGCGGGGTTACTTCTTCACGATAGTCAATCCAAAGACCGAGGTCTGTCCCTGCCCCGCAACGTTCAGCCCGCTGACACCGTCCGGGTTAGGCAAATAAAGCGTTTTGCAATGCTCGCAGCGATAAACTTCGATGTCCGGACCCCAGGCTTTTTCCGCGTCGCCGCAAGTCTGTTCGACCACGTCGGTCGTGTAGAACCAGCGCTTCAGGTGTCCACCGCAAAATTTGCCTTTCGCGTCCTTCTCGTTGCAGGAGCGTTGCCCCGGCTTCTTGAATTTCACTTTGTGATGCGCAAGCTGAGGCGGCGTGATTGTGGTCGTGGCCAAATGAGATGTCCTCGTCGCTGCGGCAAAGCGCCGCGAGATTCAACATTTCATTTTACTCGAAGCAGTTTCGGCGGGGCTACATCGCCATCAGTCAAACTCCGTTTTCGGCGCAATTTGCTCCGCTCCGACACGGCCAATGTCTATTTTTGCGACAAAGTAGTTCTCCCCTTTAAGCGGGCCGCCTGCCATTCTCCGCAGCATCGCAATCTGGCCTATGTGAGTCAGGGAATCCGCGATTGGAGCCTGGAACAGTCGTTCCGCCAGCACCTGCAGGGGCTCATCTGAAGCCAGATAGTCATCGAGGTTCTTCAGTGCAAAGAAAAATCGAGCGGATTCGCTTTCCCAAGGCAATGGCTCCGAACTCTTCCAACTCTGTTTCCCCTTTGCAATCGAAAGAGACCAATCCAAAAGATCACCAATATGGGCGAGGATTTCCCCCGCCGAACGGCTCGAAGAACCGCAACGAAAAGCTGCAAAGCCTTCAGGAGCATCGCGGATCGCTTTTCCGCCACGGTAGGCAATCGTTGCCAAGGTGTGACGCAACATTTCGCGTTTGGGGTCGGAGGTTGGTGCTGTCATCGGCTTTTCCTTTAAGGCAGATTATCCGCGCTTCTTTCCCTTCAATGCAGTTGCGGCTCTCAGTGCGCCCCGTAACCGTCGCTTCCAGTCCGCGGCGAACTGCATGTCGAGTAGTCCTTCCATCTGACGGGCGAAGACCTTTCCGTACCCGTACCACCAGACTTTCTCTATTCCAGGCAGCTGGTCGGAATCCAGATATTTTTTCCGGACCATCTCTTCGAGGCCAAGCCGCCCATGTGAGCGACCCATGCCACTGGCTTTGACGCCACCATGAGGCGCTTCACTGATGCCGAAGCAGGAGACTGCATCATTGACCATTACCGTGCCTGCCTCGATCCGCCGGGCCATGGCCTGCCCGCGACTACGGTCTCGAGTCCACACACTGGCCGCGAGCCCGTAGTCGGAATCATTGGCCAGGCGGACGGCGTCGTCATCGCTGTCGAACGGCATTACCGGCAAGACTGGACCGAAGGTCTCTTCCCGCATGATGCGCATTGCGTGCGTAACGTCGGCAAGAACGGTCGGCGCATAAAAATTTTGTCCCAGAGCCGGCAAACGGTTAGCGCCTGCCATCACGCGTGCCCCTTGGGCAGAGGCGTCTTCCACCTGCAATTCGACATTGCGTAACTGGCGCTCATGAATCATCGGCCCAACATCGGTATCCGGATCCATGCCGTTGCCCACGCGCAGTTGACGAGTCTTGCGTACGCACGCTTCGAGAAAGGGCTCATATAAGCTTCGATGAACGTAGCAGCGCTCGACTGAAAGACAGGCCTGTCCGGCGTTCATGAATGCACCCCAGACGGCCCCGCTGGATGCGATCTCAATATCGGCGTCGTCGAGCACCAGCATGGGATCTTTGCCGCCCAGTTCGAGGACCACCGGCAGCAACCGGGCTGCCGCCGTTTGCGCAATCTGTTTACCCGTGAGAACGCTACCAGTGAACAGCAGCTTGTCGATGGAGGAACTACCCGTCGCATCAATTAACGCCGCGGGCCCGACGAGTGCTGCTCCTGTGGCGGCGCCTCCGGGTATTTCGGCGAAAACATCTTCAGGGACACCGGAGCGATGCAGCAACGAAGCCAGTTCCAATGCGGTGAGCGAAGTAAATTCCGAAGGTTTCAGGACTACTGCGTTTCCCGCCACCAGGGCTGCCAGAGTTTCCGTCGCTGGAATTGAGAACGGGTAGTTCCACGGCGAAATAATTCCGATTACACCGTAAGGCTCTCGAAGCAGATGGCCAGACTTGGTCTTCATGGCCAGATTGCCGTGCGGGACATGCTCGTCCCTCAAAAAGCTGTAAGCGCTTTCAATCAGAAATCGGGTGGTATCAAGAACAACCAGCACCTCGGTGAGCAAAGCTTCGACGTAAGGCTTGCCGGATTCGCGGGTGATCAGTTGCGCAACTTCTGATTTCCTGTCGAATAAAATGCGTTGAAACTTTCGCAGGATCGCGATTCGTCTGCGCACGCCGAGCGCAGCCCACGCGGGTTGCGCAAGATGGGCCCGCGTGATCGCAGCCTGAACATCCACATCTGATGCGCAATCGAATTCCCCCAGAAGTTCGCCCGTGGCGGGATTGAGGGAAGTTACTCTACGAGATGCGATCTGGAGATCAATCACCATGGCAAAACCAGAATTTCCGGGCGGTCAGTACTCTACGTTTACCAGGCACAAACCGCTCGCCGGGGCTGTGGCTCCCGCTGCTGCACGGGAGCGCGCTTCGATAATTTTCGTCAGGTCGGACACGGTCAGAGTGCCTTTCCCTGCCAGCAAGAAAGTTCCTACCAGGTTACGCACCATATGGTGCAGGAATCCGCTGCCCCGAACCGTGTAGATCAGTTCGCCCTCCTCGCGGTTCCAGCTTGAATGGAATACCGTACGAATGTTCGAGACCTGTTCTTCCTTGCCTCGTTCCGGATCAACCGCGGCGAATGACGTGAAATCGTGCTTCCCTACGATGCAGCCAGCTACCTGTTGCATCATAGCCTCGTCCAATGGATAGGGATAATGCCACACATAGCGTGCCCGGAAGGGCGGACAGATGCTGCCGCGGAACATAGTGTAGCGATAGGTTTTCGCCCTCGCAGACTTTCGTGCATGAAATTCAGCGGGAACTTCGGCCGCCTCAAGAACACGAATGGAGGCCGGCAGAATGTCGTTCAGTGCGATGACCAGATTTTCCGCCGGAATGGGCGACTGGATAGCGAGTGTAGCCACTTGAGCAAGCGCATGCACTCCCGCATCGGTCCTTCCCGAACCCTGCGGCAACACCGCTTCCCCGGTTACGCGTCCAATGGCAGAGGCAAGCGTGCCCTGGACTGTGGCCGCTCCGGGCTGGACCTGCCAGCCAGAGAATTCGGTGCCGTCGTAGGCCAGTACCAATTTGAGATTACGCATGGATTGTTTGGAGTCGTCCTGGCGCCGATTATCATCCAATCGGGTTGTAATTCTTTACAAAGTTTTACTCGCGCAGCAGACGTGACAGCGAAAAGCCGGACAGTTACGTCAGATATACTATTTCATTCACTTAGAGGCTTTTATTGAGGCGCAGGGTGCGCAGCAGGCCGGACTAAACGGCCAAAACTGGCCGGCAGACACAAAAATGAAACCTGGAGCGGTCACTTTGCGTACCATCGCCTGATTCCAGAAGCCTTTGTCGTCTTCATCTTCAAGACTTATCAGATTGAGCAGGGAGAGAATCGAATGTTTTTGTCGGCTTTGCAATGCGCTTTCCGGCGGACTTTTGCCGTCGTTCTCGCCGGTACCTTAACCGCGACGAGTTGGGCCCAAACCGCGGCCCAGCCGGCTGCCGCCATGCCCGACGGCCCGCAACCGCAAACCCAACGCTTCGTGGTAAAGGATTATTCCAAGCCCCGCTCGCATTTCCCAAACCCCATTGGGCCCTACCTGTCTCACAGCGTGGACGCGCCTGATTTGAGCAATACTCCACGCATCGAGCAGCTGATGCAGAATGGCAAGCTCATGCTCTCTATGAATGACGCGGTCGCGTTGGCCATGGAGAACAACCTGGACATCGCGATTCAGCGCTACAACCTGAATATCGCCGACACAGATGTCCTGCGCTCCCTGGCTGGCGGCAGCATTCTGGGCGTCAATAGCGGCATCGTGGCAGGAACCCCTGGTGGTGGAACCGGTGGCCTGAGCGGAGCGGTCGGCTCCGGCACTGGAGGCACGACGGCAGGTTCCGGAGGCGCTGGAACAGGCGCGGGCGGACTGGTGAATTCGACTTTGGGAAGCGGTCCCGCGATCACCAGCTTCGACCCCATTCTCACCGGCTCCCTGCAAATGGACCGGGCGTTCACGCAGTCCACGAGCATCTTCAGCCCGCTTCCAGTCGCGAACCAGAATACGGGAACGGCAAATTTCAGCTACTTGCAGGGTTTCAAGACTGGCACCAATTTGTCGGTGGGGTTCAACAATACCCACACCACGACTGACAATCCCACGGCCACCTACAGCCCGGCGATCGCCTCCGGGTTCCAGGCCAGATTCACCCAACACTTGCTCCAGGGCTTCGGCTTTGCGCCCAATACGCGCTTTATCCGGATCGCCAAAAATGATCGCGAGATCTCCGACATCGCATTCCGGTTGCAGATCATCACGACTGTCGACCAGATTGAGAACATATATTGGGATCTGCTGTTCGCCTATGAAAATGTAAGGGTGCAAAATGAGTCGTTGACCTTCGCGCAAAAGACTCTCTCCGACACCAGGAAGCAGGTAGAAATCGGCACCCTGGCTCCCATCGAAGTCGTGCGTGCGCAAAGCACCGTGGCTACTGATCAACAGGCTCTGACGGTTGCGCTTACAAATTTGCAGCTGCAGCAGTTGCTGATGAAGAACGCCCTCAGCCGAACTCTGGTCGACCCACGATTGGCTGACGCCGAGGTAATTCCAACTTCTACTATGCAACTGCCGGCAACGGAACCGGTGGTGCCGACCCAGGACCTGGTGAATGACGCGCTTACGCATCGTGCCGAATTGGCGCAGGCGCGTATCAACCTTGCGAACACAGAGATCAGCAACAAAGCGGTTCGCAATTCGCTTCTACCTAGCCTCGATCTCTTCGCTTACTACGGAGGCACAGGTATCGGAGGAAACGTTGCGCTCCCTGCGTGTCCTCCGGGTGGTGGCAGCGCATTCGAAACCTGCTTCGATCCGACTACATGCGGCGCCGCCATTTCGCAATGGCGGACCGGTGAGCTATAGCAACTCGCTCAACCAACTGGTGGATTCGAGCGCTCCCGACAAGGGTGTTGGCTTGAGCTTGACCATTCCTCTTCGCAATCGGGTAGCCCAAGCTACGCAGATCCGGTCCGAACTGGAATATCGCCAGTCGCAGATGCGGCTGCAACAGCTGGAGAATCAGGTCCGTATCGAAGTGCGTAATGCGCAATTCTCGGTGACACAGAATCGCGCGAGCGTGGCTTCCGCGCAGGCAGCGGTTGACCTTGGACACCAGTCCCTGGATGCGGAACAGAAGAAGTACGCTCTGGGCGCTTCCACCACTACGCTGGTGTTGCAAAACCAGAGTGCGCTGGCGCAAGCCGAGTCCACCCTGGTATCTGCCATGGCGGCCTATGAAAAGGCGCAGGTGGAACTGGATCGCGCCACTGGGCTCTTGTTGGACCATGCAGGAATCCAGATTGCCGACGCGGAACGCGGAGAAGTGACGCACATGCCCGCAATTCCTTTCGTCGCGCCTCGGCAGGACCTGCCAGGCTCGGTGATGCAACCGCAGGCGGCGCCCCAACCTGGGCCTACCGACACAACTCCACAGGGAGCTCAACCGAATCAGACAACGCCACCTCCACCCCAGTAATTCGGGTTGGCGTAGGAACGAGCCCGGTCAGCGGAAGCAGTTCCACCGTTGTACCGGGCATTTTTCTGTGCTGCAGAAATCAATTCGCTTCGCCGACTGAGCTGAGTCCGGAATGACAAGCGGTTGGAGCCTTGTGCGCAGACTGCACCACTACGGGCATTCCGCTGCAAGCGCCTTCCGGTTTATCCTCTCCGCGTGACGCTCTCCGTGGTTTTAATCACCTACAACGAAGAGGCGAACCTCGCGCGAACGCTCGAAAGTGTGCGGGCACTGGTGCGTGACGGGCAAGGCGAGATTGTCGTCGTAGACTCCGGTTCGAATGACCGCACGGTGGAGATAGCTAAATCGTTTGGCGCAGAAATTTTTGTCGAGGAGTGGAAGGGCTACGCAAGCCAAAAGAATTCTGCAATTGAGAAGGCTACGGGCGATTGGATTCTAAGCCTGGACGCCGATGAAGAATTGGACGGACCACTCCAGGAAACACTTCTGAAAACGTTGGAGAGCCTGGATCGGGTCGACAAGTTGCGACAGCAGACCGATGCCCATCCGTTCATGATTCAGGATGCCCAATCGGAAGTTGAGGATTGCATCGGCACAAAAGCCAGTCACGAACTTGGCGGCATCTGGATTGCCCGTAAAAATGAATTTCTGGGCCGCTGGATTAAACACGGAGGCTTCTGGCCAGACCCGAAACTTCGATTGTTCCGTCGCGGTTGCGGCCGTGTTGAAGAACGCTCCGTGCACGAGACCGTGAAAGTCACCGGGCACACCGCCACATTAAAGCGTGGCGCCATTCTCCACCACTCTTATCCCACGATCTCCGACTACATTGAGCACATGAACCGCTATTCATCGCTGGGAGCGGAGATGGTGGTGGCGGATGGCCGAACCGGGTTCACCGTGATCAACATCGCGATCCGGCCATGGTTCACATTCATCTACAACTATTTTTTGCGGTTGGGATTTCTTGACGGCCGCGAGGGACTGCTACTGCATATCTACCACGCAGTTTATGTTTCCTGGAAATACGCCAAGGCTTGGGAACTCGGCCATTCGTCAAAATCCTGAGGCGTCGCAAATCTCTAGTGCGTTTTTTCTAAATTTGTTGGCAACATCTTTTCCAGTCGTTCTCTGACAAATTCAACGATCTGCGGCGTGACGTACTCCGGTGGAGAGATCTGAAACAGGGGACGTCCGGCAACCGGCTTCATCGAAATATCGCGCCAGGCGAACCCTTCCACGCCGTTGTGCATTATCACGGCGTCGGCTCGATCCATGAATTCCTGCGCCGATTTCTTGAAGTCTGCTGTGGAGGGGTCGAGGACAGTCAGATACAGATCGGGCCGCAGGAACCTCAAAATGCTGTTCGACTCGAGGATCGCATTCTGACATTCAGCTAGCTTCCGCCGGACTGTGGGCATGGCTTCGGCCAGCCTTCCCTGCTCTGTGCGGACCCACAATGCACGGGTTGCTCCCGCAGTCAGAAAACGCGAAGTGTCAGATTCTCCTGAACGGCCCCGTTCCTCGGCAATCGCCCAACTGTGATCGTCACTCGCGCAGTGACATGGCTCCCCATTAGCCGAGCAAATGCCATGCCCATATTGGGTGATCTTCAGCGCGGTCCAGTTGTATTCGGGCAAAGCAGCAATCAGACCAGCGACCACGCTGGTCTTGCCCACGCTGCGGGAGTGTCCGCCGATGACGATGAGGGACATGTGATATTCGTCGTTGGTCGTTGGCCTGGCCCGATCGCCTTCAGATTTTGCCGACGACGACCGGTTGATTACTTTCTCGCTAGCCGGGCCAGAGCTGCCAACTGCTTCAAATATTCACGCACCGGACGTGCTGGAGTTCCCCAGAACGCGATTCCCTTGCCGCGCAGCACTTTATTTGGCAGTACGCCGCCTTGTCCGCCAAGCATTACACCTTCTTCGATGCGCGCATGCTCTCCGATGCCCACCTGGCCGCCAAGAACCACATCTTTCTCGATTACGATGCTGCCGGAAAGCCCAGTCTGGGCGGCGATCACCACGTCTTCGCCAATCTGGCAATTGTGGCCGACGTGCACCAGGTTGTCGATCTTCACTCCGCGCCCGATGCGAGTCGCCTCCAGCGCTCCACGGTCAATAGTAGAGTTGGCGCCAATCTCCACGTCGTCACCGATTTCCAGGCGCCCGGATTGGGGAAATTTCTCATAATGCCCTGTCGAGCGATCGCGAACGTATCCGAAGCCATCGCTGCCGAGCACTGCACCCGCGTGAACGATTACGCGATCTCCGAGCCAGACGCCTGGATAAACGGTAACGTTGGGATATAACTCGCAATTACGGCCGATGACCGCCTTCGAACCGATCACAGTACCGGGACCGATCCAGCTACCATCGCCAACTTCCGCATCTTTACCGATGCTGGCCCGTTCCGACACCGTCACATCTTTGCCCACTTTCGCCGAAGCGTGAACTACGGCGGAAGCGTGAATTCCCGGCTCTCGATCCGGCAGCACACGAAGAAGCTTTGCAGCTCGTGCGAATGCCAGCTTGGGTTGGTCTACGATCAGCAGAGGTTTGGCGCCGGACTTCGCCGCATTCCCGGTCGCGAACTTTCCCGCAATTACAGCAGCAGCGCGGGAATCCAAGGCGGCGCGAAGATGTTTTTCGTCTTCGACAAATACCAGGTCTCCCGCTGTAGCCTCGGGGATACTCGCAATCCCGCTGACTTCGACCGCACCATCTCCCACGAGTTGCGCCTGTAACGACTCCGCGACCGTCTTGAGGGAATGTTTCATGGCATGTTTAGTATACGTTTGGCCGGGAAGGCAGAGCTTGCTCCTACATCACCCTCGATTCCAAAATTCCTCAACCACAACGACAGGAGATCGCACGAAGGTGCGAGCTTTGGCAAGTTCTTTCGTGTACCTGACCGCCCTTTTGCCATGTCATCGGGACGTCGGCCGGAGTCTAAAATGTGGTATGGAGAAAAAGATTTTCTGGATCAGCTTCACCGTTCTCGGCCTCGCGGCAGACTTCATCCTGCCGCTGTGGTGGGCGCTGGTGGCGACGATCCCGATTACTTACGCCAGCTGGTGGATCGCATACCGTAGCGATTGGTTCTGAAGAGCTTCTGCTAGCTCCTGCTCTAGCTCGCCAGAACTTGCTCTGAAGCCGCCTTCAATACAAACCCGGCTCACCCGGAGGACGCGTCTTCCATCGCCGATGTACCCACAGCCACTGGTCAGGATAGCGGCGCACATAATCTTCAATAATCTTAGTGAACAGCTGGGTATTGGAAACAATATCCTCCTCGTCGTTCCCGGTGCGCACCAGCTTGACCGCGGGATCAAATCGCAACCTGTACTTTCGCAGCGTAGGGTCCCAGATGGTGAAGCCGGGAACCACGGCAGCGTCGGTGCGCAGTGCAATCCGAGCCAGACCGCTGGCCGTGCACGCTGGAATGCCGAAGAAATCAACGAACACTCCCTGTGGCGGGGTCATGTTGGTATCCATAAGGATGCCTACCACCTCACCCGCTTTCATCGCCGCGAGAAGACCGCGCACGAAATTGTCTTTGCTGACTGTGGTGTTGCCGTGAATCGAGCGATAGCGCTGGATCAGTCGATCGAGATAGACATTGTCCAAATCCCGCATCACGATATGCAGCCAGTGACCATGCAAGGAATGCACGAAAGCGGAAAGCTCCCAACCGCCAAAGTGGGCGGTGAGGAACAACACGCCCTTGCCGCGCGCAAAGGCGCGTTCGTAATTTTCGAAGCCGTCATAGACCACCACGCGGCTTACGTTTTCTTTCGTGTATCTCGGGAATTGACAGACTTCAGCCAACTGCCGGCCGAGGGAAGTAAATTCTCCGCGCAGGATCCGGGCGTGCTCGCGCCGGCTTTTCTCCGGCATCGCCAGGGCAAGATTGCGCATGCCAACGTGCCGTAAGCGTCACATGAAGCAGATAGACCAGCCAGGCGAGGGAGATCGCAGCCGCCCGCGATAACGGGCGGGGAAGAAGACTCAGAGCTTTGATGAACGGCCACGCAAGCGCGTACTCAAGTCGCTGACGCATTGTTTAAGGAAACTCGTGAAGGTAGCAAGGGGGGAAACAGGTTGTCAAACCTGAGTTGGCCAATCTCCGACTGCCGTGGGGGAAAGATCCAACGCGAAAAATCACCGGGGCGAAAAGTGATGACGGTACTTTTCGCCCCCGGATTGAAGACTTCCTGTGTTCCGCCCAACCTCTATGACCAAACGCTGGGCCTATTTCGCAGCTGCGTTTTTAGCCCATTTAGCCAGCGTGTTAAGGAACGGATATGCATTCGGCGGGGCCGGGATGGTACCGGTCAGCGAGGTCTTGAAAGGCACCATCCGCGTGTAGAACTGCCGGGTGGCGTCTTTGTCCTGGTCGATCACGGCGCCGCTCAACTCTAATCCGGCGAACAGACCGCGGGCGCGGGAATAGCTCAAGAACCTGCGCCTTCAGTTTCCAGTCGGTATCGGCGGCGGCGTGGCGGCCTACGGGTCCGGCGGCGACGCTGGCATCCGCTCCCAGTTTGAACTTGCTGTTCAGCAAATTCTTCATGCCATCGTCATTCATGATCAGCATCACCAGATCTACTGCCTGGGCGCCGATCTGAAGTCCAAAGCTGCCACCTTTGATCGTAAAGAATGCAGGAGCGCTCCAGCCCTTGGGATTCCGGCAGCTGGCCACGCCTCGTCCGAAGCGAGCGCCAACGATGAATCCGCCTTTAAGCATGGTGGGCACTACCGCCACGCACTGAGCTGATCCCAGAACCTCTTCCGGAATGCCCTGGTCAGGGGCCGATTCGATTTCATCAAGTACGGTGCCGGCCGCCTTGATGCGGTCTTCCGCTTTCGTTGAATCTTTATCGTCATCGGCGGCGAAGGTGGGAATCGCGAGACATGCAACTACACACAGAATCAGAAGTCTTTTCATTTCTTCCTGCACTTTCGGGAGCTGAAATTTTGTTTGTTTGTAACCTGTTGGAACAATTCTATCGGATTTTCTTCAGGAAGGATGGTTGAGAGGTACAGGCAAGGGCGCAAAAAAATCGGGGCTAGCAGCGGTGACCCTAAATCTCCGCTTCCAACCCCGTCTCCCAGGTTCTGTGGTAGGTGAAGCGAGTATGCGGCTGAGACCTTAAAACCGACAAGATTACCTAGGTCATTGGCCTAAAGTAATCCGCGATTCGCGCAGCAAAGCTACTTCGCGGTCACCAGCGAGTGCGTAATCGCGTGGACTGAAAGCGCGATCCGGTTCTGCACGCCAACTTTGCGCATCAGCTTGGCGACGTGCGCCTTGACAGTGCGTTCTTCAATACCGAGAGCGGAACCAATTTCCTTGTTGGAACGGCCCGCCACCAGCATTTCCAGCACTTCCTTCTCGCGGTCGGTGAACGTGACCCGGCCAGCCGGGAAAATTCGTCCGGGAGCGGAGCTTACGCGTTCGATGAACATGGAAAGAACCCGCCGCGGAGCCCAGACTGAACCCTGGTTCACGATACGAATGGCCTGCACGAATTCAGCGGGCGAGGCAGCTTCATCCACATATCCTTTAGCGCCGGAAGCGATTGCTTTCAAGATGGTTTCCTCGTCCATGCCGGAACCTGTCACAATGATGCGCAGGTCAGGACGGCTGGCTTTGAGGCTGGCCATGAGATCGAACAGGTTCTGGCCGTTGCGGTTGCCCAGCAGCACCAGGTCGATATTCGGCATGTTCCCGATATCGGGAAGCGAGGCCGCGATGAGCTCGAAATCGGTCTCCGAGTCAAACAGGGCGCGAAACCCCACAAAGCGCAGTGGATCGCTCTCCACGACGGCAAGACGGATAGCCGGTTTTTTCGCTGGTGAAGCCTTCATTGAGGTAGCGGCAGCCTTCATTTAGGATTCCCTGTTTGATGTGAGAAGCTGACCTAGAATAACTACATTTGCCCGCGATGAGAACAATCGTTAGGACATCGGCTATTACGCCGGTAACGTCGGATTCATCCAAAATGAAGCGAGCATCTCAATGAAAAACGGGGGGCTGTAGTGATAATGAAACGAACAGTAGCCCAATGGTTGGCGGTGATCCTCCTGGTGTCCTGCAGCGCGGGTGCGCAGACCACTTATCAGCCAAAATTCAAGGGTGATCCGGCGAGATCGGACTCGGAAGCGGCCGCCCTCGGGTACATGCGGACCGTATTGCGGGCGCAGAAGCAATACAAGAAAAAGAATGACAAATTTGCCACTTCACTGGCGGACCTGGTCCACACCGGATCGTTCACCAAGCGCATGGTCAACCCCGATCGCGGGGACTACTCCGTCGGCTTCCGGCCAAACAAGACCCGGTCGGATAAAGACGGGTTCGACCTGACCATGACCCCCAAGCAACTCGATGCCGAACATCGGTCTTTCTACGCCGATGAAGATGGCAAGATTCATGGCGACGATCAGGGCCCAGCGAATGAGAAGTCTCCGTTAGTGTAGTGACGGACAGTGGTCGGTGGGCAGTGGTCAGCACGATGAGATAAGTGTCCACTTAAAGGCCACCGGCCAAGGTCTGCCAATCACTCACCGCTTTTGATTTCCGTTACTTTGCCGCCACGATACGTGACCGTTTCCGGCGACCCGCCGTTGGCATAATGCGCGATCTTGACCGTGGAGTCGCTGGCATGGTCAAGAACTCCCATTCCCAAGGCAAAATCCACCTGCAGTTCGTTCATGCCAGGCTTGACCTGATGCTGGTCGATGGCTTGCCACATGTCCTGTGGCCAGTGCTTATAGAGTTCGTGCGGATCCTCGTAGAAAAAATAGTAGTCGGAATAGATGCTGTAACTCTTGTCGGTCAACGTGCCAATGGATACAGCAAAAGGTTTACCTTCCTGTTCGAAGACAGCCATGATTTGCTGCACATGCGCGGAGTGAGGCGCAGTGTCGGTCACAACGTCTTCAATTTCGAGCTTTTGCAAGGGGAGAAGCAGACCGGCTTCACTCGAAAAATCTGTGCGGTGTCGTGCCATGTCATACCGGTAGTAGGTATGGTGGTAGCCCTCCCTCACCCAGACAGGCTGCTTGGTCAACTCCTTGGCCGACTTCAAGTCGGAGGGATACAACTTTTTGGCAACCACATAATCGTCCGGATTCAGCGGCGGGGCTTTCTTGTTGGCCTGCGCGGCATCTTCCATCCTCTCGGAATAGCGCTGGTATACGATGTAGGCGGCCCGGATCGCAGTCACTGCAATCACTAATGCCAGTCCCAACTGAATTTTGCGTTTCGTTTCTGAGGTCATAGGTTTCGGTCTACCGATCTCTTTTCACATCGTTTCCGTGGCCAGCTCCGGGCTCGAAGCAATTGTAATAAGATGTAGAGTTGGGTGCTCCGATAGCTTCAAGGAGTGCTCAATTTAAAGGGGAACTCATGGTAACGGTGACTGAAGACGAGGTTATGAGCGCGCTGAAACAGTGTTACGATCCCGAAATTCCGGTCAATATTGTAGATCTGGGACTCATCTATGGCGTGAGCTTTCAACCCGCCCCCGAGGAGAAGCAGGACGTCACCGTCGAAATGACGCTTACCGCCCAAGGCTGCCCGTCCCATGTCCAAATTGGCGAACAGGTTAAGGCGCGTGTGGAACAAATGCCGGGAGTGCGCAATGCCACGGTAAACGTAGTCTGGACTCCACCATGGACTCCGGAGCGGCTGAGCCCGGAGGCGCGCAAAACCTTGGGCATCGAGTAGTTAAGCGCCGACCCATTCAGCGGCCAGGCGTCAGCGGCTAAGCAACGATTCGTACCAGGTCTGAGACTGGTTGTCCGCAGCTTCTGCCAGGCGGTTCCCTACCCGAGATGCCACTTCGAGAAACCCGTTCCCGCGCTCGATATAGTCGGGCAATCTCCGCCGAACTTCTTCAAATTTCTCCGGATACTCCGAGGCTAGCGTCGCCACGCCGATGCCCGCCAGAATAATGCCAGCCGTCCACTTTCTCTTCAAAAACAGAACCGTGCCCACGCCTGCCGAACCGCCGATCAGCGCTACCTTCCAGTTCTCCATTTTGCCCTCCGCATGTAAGGATCCTACCGCGAAAAACTCTTGATTACCTTATACTCCCGAAACGACCAAGGAGAACATTGGATGCTGAAATGCCGCCCCGGAGTCACGCTTGCCCTCGTAGTTTTTTCCTTCGTCACTATTTCCGCAGCTCAATCAGAACCGCGGGCGCGAGACTTGGGTGTCCCGTTTGATGGAAAGCCGGGCCCATTCAACGCCATTACCGACGTCAAGGGAGTGGAGGTTGGGCAAACGACGTTGATTTCCGGCAGTGGTCCGCTGAAGGTCGGCGTTGGCCCTGTGCGTACGGGCGTGACTGCCATTTTTCCACGGGGAAAAGATTCCCTCGATTCGGCCTTCTCGGGTTGGTTCACACTTAATGGGAACGGCGAGATGACCGGCACTACGTGGGTCGAGGATTCGGGGTTCCTCGACGGACCGGTATTGATCACCAACACCCATAGCGTCGGAGTGGTTCGCGACGCTGTGATCGCATGGCGGGTGAAGCACGCTCCACCCGACGAAGAAGGGTATTCATGGTCACTACCAGTGGTCGCCGAAACCTGGGACGGCGATCTGAATGATGTCAACGGATTTCACGTAAAGCCCGAACATGTCTTCCATGCGCTGGATACTGCAAGATCCGGCCCAGTTGAAGAAGGCAGCGTTGGCGGCGGCACCGGGATGATTTGCAATGAGTTCAAGGGTGGAATAGGGACCTCTTCCCGCATATTGGACGCCAAATATGGCGGCTATACCGTGGGCGTCCTCGTGCAATGCAACTACGGAATCCGAAGTCAGTTGCGCGTCGCAGGCGTGCCGGTGGGCCGTGAGATTACAGACCACTCCTCTCGCGATGAAGACATTGGATCCATCATTGTGGTCGTGGCCACGGACGCGCCCTTGATCCCAAACCAGTTGAAGCGCGTCGCTCGACGCGTTTCGTTGGGTCTGGGGAGAGATGGCAGTTTTTCAGGCGACGGTTCCGGGGACATCTTCATCGCGTTCTCAACTGCAAATCCGGGCGTATCGGGCATAAAGGGTGTGCATCAACTCTCAATGCTTCCCAATCAGGAGTTGAACCCCATTTTCCTGGCTACCGTGCAAGCCACCGAAGAAGCGGTGATCAACGCCATGGTCGCGGCAAAAACGATGAAAGGGATAAACGATTACGAGGTGATAGCACTTCCGCATGATCGCCTGCGCGAAGTGCTGAAGAAATACAACCGCCTGGCTAAATAACATTCCTGTGCGGGGGCGGTTAAATCGAGCTAGTAAATCGAGTAGCCAGGAGCGGGAGTGCGCAGATCCGGCTTCGAGGCCATCAGCAAAAGCGCTCCGATTTTCTTGAACGCGCGAAGATCATCCAGGCTGCGGAACGATTTGGTTTGATAATCGTCTGGTGTGGGCGTGTCGTCGGGGATGAAACGGGATTCGACATTCTCAAACGCGTGCTTTTGCAAGAGTTCGACATATTCAGCCGCGGAACGCACGTGAACCGGCACTTTCAGCTTGTCCACCCATTGCAGCGAGTAGGGATTGTCCTTGTACAGATTGATCAGGATGAACAGGCGTCCATGGGGCGCCATGACACGGAAAAGTTCAGTTAGCGACCGGTCCTGATCGGCATAGTAATAAAACGATTCGACCGACAGGACTTTGTCGAAGAAGTTCTCCTCCCACGGAATTTGCTGCGCTGATCCCCATACGTACAGGATATTTTCGAAGTCTTTCGAAGCCGCGCGCGCCTGCCGAATCATCTCGTCGGAAACGTCGAGGCCGACCACCTGACCAAAACCTTCGGGCCCTTCTCCGACCAGCCGTGATAACAGCCGGGTGGCCCAGCCAGATCCACATCCGAGGTCAAGGACGCGCTCTCCAGGGCGGAGATCCATCAGCCGTAAGGTCTTCTCGGTGATGTTGAGATGGTGGTTCTCCATCTTCTCCCCTTCGCCGGCTTGGGCCCACTGGTTGAACTCATGCTGCAGCTTTTCGTCAGGAGTGGGAGAATTTTCGCGCATGTTTGTATCTTAATCCCGCTAGTGCGTGGCTAGGGGTGGACGTCGACCGACCGGATCGGTTCGAGGTTGTGGTTCAAAGCGAAGGACGGCGACGCCGCGTCTATGCTACATTTGCCATCCTCATGGCGCCAACCCCGCAGACGGAGCCTGACCCGGAGCCACTTTACTGTCCTCGGTGCGCCCAGGAAGTGACCGATCCGCTAACCTGCGGCGACTGCTCCGCCGTCATTTGCCGTCGATGTGGAACTCCACTGGAATCGCCTGATGAACTCGGGATGGGATAACGACGAATGAGCCTCCCTTCGGTTTCTCCCTCACCAACCGCGAAAAGTGATTCAGCGCCCACACTGGTTCGTGGCCTGTCGCTTCTGGATTCCGTGCTTCTGCTGGCGGGTGGCATCATCGGGTCTTCAATTTTCCTGACGGCCAAGGATATTGCCGGGCCGCTGCCACATCCGTTGCTGTTCCTTCTGGTCTGGGTGCTTGGGGGTGTGATCTCCCTGTGTGCTTGCGTTGCTTTTGCCGAACTGGGCTCGATGTTCCCCGACTCCGGCGGGCAGTACGTTTACCTGCGTGAAGCATACGGAGATCTGCCTGCGTTCCTTTATGGGTGGATGCTTTTCAGCGTCGCAAATGGCGGCACCATCGCCGCTCTCTCGGTCGCTTCAGCAGCCTATCTGGGCGGAATTATTCCTTTCATTTCGCAAGACCACGTGGTCTTCTCCGCGGCCGGCATTGTTCTCACACGGGCCCATGTTGTGGCTTTAATCTCCATCATTGGTGTCACCTGGATCAACGTGGTCGGGCTTCGGTGGGGCACGATTCTGCAAAACCTGGCCACCTGGGCAAAGTTTGCCGCCATGGCGACGTTCGTAATTCTGGGGTTCGCCATCGGCAAAGGCGACTGGCACCACTTCGTTCCGGCTCCGGGACAAAGCCTGAGCATGGGACTGAATACCGGGCAACTAATCTCCGCATTCGGGGTCGCCTTGATCGCCGTGTTTTGGGCTTATGACGGTTGGGTGTACATCACGTGGGTTTCTGGCGAAGTGAAAGAACCGCGGCGCAATGTGCCTTTGGCGATGGTGCTGGGCGTGGTCGTCGTGGGCGTCATTTACATGGCCATGAACATGACCTACGTCTACGCCCTGCCGCTCAGTGAAGTAGCAAAGCATGAAACCATCGCGCACGCCGCGGCCACCGCTCTTTTCTCCCCGGCGGCAGCGCTATGGCTCTCGGCGCTGATTGCAGTTTCATGTTTCGGCGCGATGGCCAGTTGCACCATGAGCGGCGCCCGCGTCTATTACGCCATGGCGCGCGACGGTGCCTTCTTCCAGAAAATGGCGCATGTCCATCCCAAGTGGCGGACGCCGGCCTTCAGCCTGATCGGACAGGGTATTTGGGGCGCGATTCTGACCGTAAGCGGGCGCTACGATCAGCTCTATACCTATGTAATGTTCGGGATGGTGCTCTCTTACACGATGACTGTGATCGGCCTTTTTATTCTGCGCTGGAAACGCCCTGACATTCCGCGTCCATATCGTTGCACCGGGTATCCATGGTTGCCCGCGATTTATATCCTGATCGGCGGCGCTTGGACTCTGAACACCATCATCACGCGTCCAATGGAATCATTGGCTGGAACGATCATCGTTCTGATCGGAGTGCCGGGATATTTGTACTGGAAGCGATTGAGCAAAAACGCACCACGCCTTTCCTGATTTCTTTGCGACCTTCGCGTCCTTTGCGGTCAAAGATGTTGGCTTTGCCGTTGTGTACGCAAAAATCTTTAACCGCAAAGGACGCAGAGGAATCCGCAAAGGTCGCGAAGAAAATCATATGGCCGAGGCTAGTTGGCATCCACTCGCCTTGTCTTTACAATCACCTGACTAGCGAATCGGTCATCCTTTTCCGAGGAACGGAGCATTTCATGGCAGACCCTCTTCTGATCGCTAAGGGGGATGAACCGCTGTACTTGTTGCCCGGGATGTCCAACCGGCACGGCCTGGTTGCCGGGGCGACCGGCACGGGCAAGACCGTCACGCTTCAGGTGATGGCCGAGGGCTTCAGCCGCATCGGCGTACCGGTTTTCGCAGCCGACGTGAAAGGTGATCTTTCCGGAATCAGCCAGGCGGGGCAGGACAATCCCAAACTGCAGGATCGGGTCAAAAAACTGGGATTGACTGACTTCAGCTTTGCAGCTTGTCCGGTTACATTCTGGGATGTGTTCGGAGAGCAGGGTCATCCTGTTCGCGCGACCATTTCGGAAATGGGTCCGCTGCTCATCAGCCGAATTCTGAACCTGAACGACACCCAGGCGGGAGTTATGACTCTCGTCTTCAAGATTGCCGACGACAATGGCCTGCTGCTCCTCGACCTGAAAGATCTGCAAGCTATGCTGCAGCACGTCGGCGACTCGGCAAAAGACTTTCAGACACAGTACGGAAACATTTCTCCTGCCAGCATTGGAACGATTCAGCGCAGCTTGACCGGCTTGCAGCAGCAGGGTGGCGACAAGTTCTTCGGCGAGCCAGCGCTCAATTTTGACGATCTGCTACAAACTGACACCAACGGCCGGGGCGTGGTCAATATTCTCGCCGCAGACAAGCTGATGGCGTCGCCGCAACTCTACGCCACATTCTTATTGTGGATGCTTTCGGAACTGTTCGAGAAACTGCCCGAAGTGGGCGACGTCGAAAAACCCAAGCTGGTTTTCTTTTTCGACGAAGCTCACCTGCTATTCACCGACTTGCCCTCCACGCTTCAAGCCAAGATCGAACAGGTTGTTCGTCTCATCCGGTCCAAAGGTGTCGGGGTGTGTTTCGTCACCCAGAATCCGCTCGATGTTCCTGAAATCGTGCTGGGACAACTTGGCAACCGGGTGCAACACGCGCTGCGCGCCTTTACTCCAAACGATCAGAAAGCGGTACGTGCCGCCGCTCAGACGTTTCGGACCAACCCAAAGCTGAATGTCGAGACCGTCATTACAGAACTTGGGGTCGGTGAAGGCCTGGTTTCCTTTCTCGATGAAAAAGGAATTCCCGGGATCGTAGAACGTGCCCTGATTTGCCCACCCCATAGCCAGATTGGGCCCATCACTCCGGCGCAACGGCAGCAGATCGTCAATAGTTCAGTAATATTTGGCGTTTACGAGAAAGTTGTCGATCGCGAATCCGCCTACGAGCGGCTGAAAGGCAAAGCGCAGCAGTCGCCGACGCCGTCGGCAGGTCAGGCTCAGCCTCAACCGGACAAGCCCTGGTATGAAAACTTGGGATTGCCCTCGAGCCTCGGTGGGGGTGGAGGGCGACGCGGAGACTCAGCGGTCGACGCCATGGTGAAGAGCGCGGCGCGATCCATTGGCAGCTCGGTGGGACGTCAGATTATCCGCGGAGTGTTGGGTTCGATCCTGGGTGGAAGCAGTCGCCGCTGACAGAGTTGAAGCTTCCTGTAATCGCAAGCACGTGAATTCCGCATAAACAAAAGTGGACGAATCCGGAAAAGCCTCCGACCCGCCAAACCTGATTTCAGGAGGTAAACCCTCGGCCATTCCTGCAGACTCCAATCAACCCAAGCAGGTAATGGGTTTCCGCGACCTGGTTCTTTTCTATGTCGTCACCGGCGTCAGCCTGCGCTGGATTGCCACCGCCGCCGCTGCCGGACCAAGTTCGATCTTGATCTGGGTTGGGGCCTGGCTGTTCTTCTATACTCCCCTTGCGCTCTCGGTCATCGAACTCTCTTCCCGCTATCCGGACGAAGGTGGCGTCTATGTGTGGGCGAAGCGCGCCTTCGGTGATTTTGCTGGCTTCATCACTGCCTGGACATACTGGGCTTGCAACTTGCCCTACTTCCCTGCCGTTTTGTACTTCGCCGCCAGCAATGCGCTTTATATCCGGCACGACTGGGGCCGTTTTTCCAACAACACATACTTCTACATCGTTTTCTCTCTGGTCGCGCTTACGCTGGCTACGCTGCTCAACATTCTCGGACTCAATGTTGGGACGTGGCTGCACAACGCGGGCGCGATCGCAATGTGGATTCCTGTGGGGATCATCATTGCAATGGGTGCGGTTGCCTGGCGTCGCTATGGGGCGGCGACGTCCTTCACCATGCACTCCATGACTCCTGGAGTCCAGCTAAAAGACATGATTTTCTGGTCAGTGCTGATCTACGCCTTCGCCGGATCTGAAACCGCCTCCATCATGGGAGGAGAAATCAAGGACGCCCGGCGCGCCATTCCTCGCGCCTTATTGTTCGCCGGAGTGACGGTGACGCTGTGTTACATCGTCGGCACGGTCAGTGTGCTGGTAGCCCTGCCGGCCGCGGAAGTCGGAAACCTGCAGGGACTGATGCAGGCGATTACCAAGACCGCGGAGCGCGTCGGCTTTGAAGGTATTATTCCGTTCGCTGCAGTGCTCATCACCCTCAGCAATGTGGGGGCGGCTGGGGCATATCTCGCTGCCGGCGCGCGTTTGCCTTTTGTGGCCGGAATCGACCGCTTTCTGCCGCCTGCGTTCGGAGCGCTCCATCCTCGCTGGAAAACTCCATGGGTCGGCCTGCTGACCCAGTTTGTCTTTGGAGCTCTGTTTATCTTCCTGGGACAGGCCGGAACCAGCATCAAGGGCGCGTACGACGTACTGGTCAGCATGGGCGTGATTACCTATTTCATTCCTTTCCTGTACTTGTTTGCCGCGATGTACAAGCTTCAGAAAGAATCTGTGGCGCCTGGTGTGAGCCGTATCCCTGGTGGGAAGCCGGTAGCCAGGTTGATAGCAATCGTTGGGTTCTTGACGACGACATTCACCATTGGCCTGTCGTTGATTCCGCAACCGGATGAACCTAACAAGCTGCTGGCCGTAATAAAAATCGTTGGGCTTTCCGGACTATTGGTGCTAATTGGCGCTTGGATCTACTGGGCTGGCAAGCGTCGCGCGGCACAGGCCCACTAGGCATTAACACTCTGTCCGGTAACTTTTCCTGAACACTCTCGTCTATAGGTGCTGTGCCCAGCGTCGAGTTCAAGGCGCTAAAGTCGCGACGCCGACGAGGAGACTGATGCCATCAATCGCGCGTACTTCGGTTTTCCGCAAATCTTTCTTGCCACTTCTCATCTGCGTTCTTGTACCAGCATCACTGTTCGCGGACTCCTCCGTGACCAGCAAACGGACCGTGACCAAACTGGCGGAGGGCGTTTATGAAATCCGCCATCCCGATGCTCCGGACACTTTTCCGCAGGGCAATACGACAGTCATCATCGGAGAGCGAAGCGTGCTGGTAGTAGATTCCTGTCTGCTGCCCTCAACTGCGCGCGAAGACGTTGAGCAAATACGCAAATGGACAAATAAGCCCGTCACCTTTCTGGTGAATACTCATTGGCACTTTGATCACACCCTGGGAAACGGCACTTATGCCGCCGCCTTCCCTTCTATCCAGATCATCGCGCAAAAAGCGACGTGGAAAACTATCGTGGACTTCAATCAGGGAGCCGTGGTTCGCTATCCCACGCGCGCCGATCGCTTTAAGAAAATCCTTGAAACGGGGAAGAACGCAGATGGCCAGCCACTAAGCGATGGCGAGCGCAAAGACTACGAGCACGCCCTGTCCGGATTGGCGCCGGTGGTGGAGGAGTTCGACGGGGTGAAGCAGGTAAACCCAAACTTGGTCTTCGATCGCGAACTCGACATTGATCTCGGCAATCGTCCGGTGCAAATCAGATTTCTGGGACGAGGCAACACCGCCGGGGACACCATCGTCTATTTGCCCAACGAGAAAATTCTGGCGACCGGAGACTTGCTGGATCATCCCGTGCCATACATGTTTGGAGGTTTTCCAGTCGATTTTTCTTCCACTCTTCATAGCCTGGCGCAGTTCGATGCCCAGACTATTGTTCCTGGCCATGGCGACGTTCTGCATGACAAGACCTATATCCAGCAGGTAATCGATCTTCTCGACGCGGTGAACCAGGAGGTGGAGAAAGAGATCAATGAAGGACTATCTCTGGAAGAAGTCCAGCAAACGCTGCCGAAGTCAGTCGATGCGAAAACGTGGCGGCAGAAATTTGCCGGCAGCGATCAGGAAGACAACGATTTTTTTGACACCAGTTTTGCCGGACTGATCAAAGCTTCGTACAACCAGATCAAGGCGCGATAAGCGCTTTAAACCGGCGTTGCCGTCTTTCTCTCGGGATTGAAGAACGGCATTTTCACGATCTTCGCTGTCACCTGCTGGCGCATGGCCTCGATGGTGATTTCCATTTGCAACTTGGTGCCGATTTGCGAATGGGCCGTGTCCACGCTGGCCAGCGCGATCATTTTCTTAAGTACCGGAGACCACGTAGTAGTTGTTGCTTTGCCGACCTGTTTGTCGCCGACATACAGCGGGACTGCGACGCGCGAAGCCTGGCTGGGCGCCGCCGGCGTAAGTCCGAACACCTCATACCGTGCCTCAACTTCCGGCCAGTCGATTTCCAGCCCCACGAACTGCCGCGGGACACCCTGCTTCTGCGCTTTCACCAAAGCCGCCTTGCCAATAAAATTTTCCTTATCGAGGTGGACCATCTTCCCGAAGCCCAACTCGTAGGGAGAATATTTCTGCGTTGCAATCAATGCTTTCTTTGCACTGGTGTAGTCGACTTCGATCAGCAACAGGCCGGCTTCAACCCGTGCTACATCCAGCGCCAGCATTCCAGCCGCGTGGATGTCGAACTGGTTGCCCTTTTCCATGACGGCGTCCCAGACCTTCACCGCGTCTTTCCAGGGCACCCAGATTTCGTAGCCGAGGTCGCCGGTGTATCCGGTTCGAGAGATGTCCACAAATACGTTGCCGATCTTGCCGCGAGTCATGCGGAAATATTTGAGGTTCGCGATATCGGCTTCGGCAACGGCTTTAAGCAGCTTGCCGGACGTGGGCCCCTGTAAAGCGAGAGCGGCGAGTTCTTCGGAAATATCCTCCACCTGAACGTCCATGTTCAGGCCGTTCTGCCGGAACCAGCGCAAGCTGGGATCGGCGGCGGTCCAGCGATATTTGTTTTCTTCCAGGCGAGTGACAGTGCCGTCGTCGATCACTTTGCCTTGCTCGTCGCACCAGCAGCAGTAAATCACCTGTCCAACTCTCACCTTGGTGACGTCGCGCGTGATCACGCGGTTCACGAGCTTGGTGGCGTCCTTGCCTGTGATCAGATATTTGTAGAGCGGCGATATGTCAATTAACGCGGCAGCATTGCGGATGGCGTTGTACTCGTGCTCGTGATGCACTTCGTACACGCTGACGGCATAATATCCTGACCACTCGCGGTAATTCAGGCTCTGGCAGAGGGGAAAAGTTCTCTCGTGAAATGCGGTTCCGACTGGCAAATGGGTTTCCTCGTTAGGAAGAAAAACGTCGCAGTTGGATTATAAGCAGCACGCATGATGTGACGCCAGTGCCGCGGCTGACTGTGGGTCACCACTGGCCATGATTTCGTTCTTATTTCTTCTTTGCGTCCTTCGCGTTCTTTGCGTTACAAGCTTTTGTAGTCACTATTCCAAAGTGCAAAATCCTTAACCGCAAAGAACGCAAAGGACGCAAAGATGAAGTTGGCAAAGAAAACGCCGTCGGCTTTCGATCTCTACAGACAAGATTCGAACTTCCCGGTAGAATTACGTTTCGCTTGAAATCGTGCAAACGAGCTTATTCAAATGATGACATCACCCTGGAGCGTCATTCTTACCTGGACCGTCCTTCCCAGCGGGCTCTAGTCCGAATCACTGTTCCGTGTTCTCTTCCTGGCGTTTGAGTTGTAACTGTTAGAATTCTGGCAATCTTTGCATCACAGACGCGGCCCGATTTCACGGGCCGAGATTTGAAAGCTGGCATGCCGTCCAATTCAAAATACGACGCAATCATCATCGGCGGGGGGCACAACGGCCTCACTACCGCAGCTTATCTGGCGCGCGCGGGCAAGAAGGTTCTGGTGCTCGAGCGGCGTCACGTCCTTGGCGGAGCTGCCGTCACCGAAGAAGTTTTTCCCGGCTTCAAATTCTCGGTGTGCTCTTACGTAGTTTCGCTTTTGCGCCCGGAGATTATTCGCGACCTTGACCTGCCCCGCCACGGTTTGGAAATTCTGCCACTCGACGGCACTTTCACTCCCATGCCGAACGGCGACTATTTGTGGCGCGTCAATGACCACGGAAAAACTCATCGCGAAATCGCGCGGCATTCCAAGCTCGACGCCGAAGCTTACGACGAGTTCGGCAAGGCGATGCAAGCCATGTGCCGTTTCGTAAAGCCGATTCTGAGCATGGTCCCGCCCGATCCGGCGACTCTCAATCCCAAGGAATTGATGAAGCTCCTGTTCATTGGCCGCCGATTTCAGGGCATGACCAGCGAGGACAAATACAACCAGGTCCAGTTGATGACCATGAGCGCCATCGACTTCCTGGATCAGTGGTTTGAGACTGACGTGCTCAAAGCCACAATGTCAGCCTCCGGCATTATCGGAACGTTTCTGGGCGTGCGTTCCCCGGGAACCGCCTACGTTTTGCTCCATCACTACATGGGCGAGATTGACGGAGCATTTCGGTCCTGGGGATTTGCTCGCGGAGGCACGGGCGCAATTTCGAACGCGATTGCCGACGCGGCGCGTGAAGCTGGCGCCGAAATCCGCACCAAAGCGCCGATTGCAAAGATTCATTGTGAAGGCAGGCAAAGCCACGGGCGTTGTCCTGGCTGACGGCGATGAGATCTACGCCGACATCATTTCGTCCAGCGTCGATCCGCGACTGACTTTTACGAAATTTCTTGACGAAGGAACGCTGCCCGGCGAATTTCTGGAAGATGTGAACCGCTACAAGTACCGCGGTTCATCGGGCAAGGTAAACCTGGCACTCGACGCCCTGCCGAACTTCAAGGCGATACCCGGCCCGGGTGCGCACCTGCGCGGCGCGATTTCGATCTCCCCGAGCGTTGAATACATGGAGCGCGCCTACGACGATGCCAAGTACGGCAACTTTTCGCGCAAGCCTTATATCGACATGGTCATTCCCACGCTGACCGATCCTTCGATCGCGCCGCCGGGAAAACACATCATGTCGTGCTTCGTTCAGTACGCCCCTTACAAGCTCCGCCCTGGACTGAACTGGGACGATCAGAAGGAAGCCTTCGGGGACAACGTGATCAATACCATCGCCGAGTACGCGCCCAATATCAAGGACATCATCCTCCACCGTCAGATCGTCACTCCTCTCGATCTGGAACGCGAATTCGGGTTGAGTGAGGGCAATATCTTCCAGGGCGAACTTTCGCTCGAGCAGCTTTTCTTCCTGCGGCCTGTGCCGGGCTGGGCGCAATTCCGCACGCCCATCAAGAACCTTTATATGTGTGGGTCAGCCACCCACCCGGGCGGAGGCATTATGGGCGGACCGGGCCGGTTGGCGGCTCTGGAAATTCTCAAAGACTTCAAGGGGGCAGCCTAACCCCATGCCCGAGAAAACCACAACCACGGCGACCAACCGCGACGCAGTCATCATTGGCGGTGGGCACAACGGACTCGTCACTGCTTTCTACCTGGCCAAGGCTGGATATAAACCGCTGGTGCTGGAACGTAGAGCGCAACCGGGCGGCGCTGCCATCACGGAAGAATTCCATCCCGGGTTCCGCTGTTCCACACTTTCACATTCGGCGGGACCGCTGCGTCCGGACATCGTCCGCGACATGCAACTGGAAAAGCACGGGCTGAAGATGATAAAGCCCGAGGTTGGCGTGACTGCTCTGTCTCCCGACGGCCGGGCTCTCATTTTCTACAATGACGTCGAGAAATGCGCGCAGGAAATTGCCAAATTCTCGCAGAAGGATGCAGCGAAGTATCCGCAGTTTCAGGCCTCGCTCGCGAGAATGGGAAGTGTAATCGGCAAGGCGCTGGCTCTGGTGCCGCCGGACATCGACAACCCGAGTTCGGGCGATCTGTGGGGCATGCTCAACACCGGTCGCGCCGTACGCAAGCTGGGTCGCAGGGATATGTATCGCCTGCTTCGCTGGGGACCGATGGCCATCGCTGATCTCGTGGCGGAATATTTCGAAACGGATCTGGTCCGTGCGACGATTGCCGCACGTGGAATCTTTGGCACGTTTCTTGGACCATGGTCAGCCGGGAGCAGCCTTGTTCTTCTGATTCGTGCCGCCGCAGACGAGAGCCCCGCAGGCGCTTCGTGGTTCGCCGCCGGCGGTATCGGTGCCGTCACCCAGGCGATGGCCGCTGCAGCGCAGCAGGCAGGAGCCGAGATACGAAACGGCGCGGAGGTGATCGAGGTTCGGGTGAAAGACGGCGTAGCCAGCGGCGTCGTGCTCTCGACCGGCGAGGAGATCACCGCCAAAGCAGTTATCTCCAATGCCGATCCCAAGCGTACCTTGTTGAAACTGGTCGATCCGGCGCATCTCTCGCCCGATTTTGTCATGAAGCTGCAGCACTATCGCATGCCCGGAACGGTGGCGAAGGTGAACCTTGCGCTCTCCGGATTGCCCAGATTCACGGCTCTGGAAGGTGAAGGACACGACCGTGCTTTGAGCGGGCGTATCCATATTGGTCCTGAGATTGATTATCTCGAGCGCGCCTTCGACGAATCCAAGTACGGCAATTTTTCCAAGCAGCCCTATCTGGAAGTTGCGATTCCATCGCTCACCGATCCTTCACTCGCGCCCGAGGGCAAGCATGTGATGTCCATCTACATGCAATACGCTCCCTTCAAACTTAAAGGCAGCGACTGGGAAAAGCAGCGGGTTCCGCTCGGCGACACGGTCGTCAGGACGCTGGCGCAGTATGCCCCGAATTTGCCAGAGCTGATTCTGACTCATCAGATCATCACGCCCCAGGATCTGGAAGAAATTTACGGCCTCACCGGAGGACACATTTTTCACGGAGAACTGGCGCTGGACCAGTTCTTCACGATGCGTCCCTTGTTGGATTGGGGGCGGTACAACACACCAATCCAGAATTTGTACCTGTGCGGCTCGGGAACTCATCCCGGCGCAGGCTTGACAGGAGGTTCCGGAGCCAACGCGGCCCGCGAAATCCTCAAAGTCTTGAAGAAATAGCCCGACCGGATTGCAGATTTCGGATTGAGATCTCACTGGACTTGCACGGGCAGATGGATTTCCGGCAGCTCAACATCCATTCCGAATTCGCCAATCAGGAATTCTCCCGTTCCCTCTCCTCCATGGTGACTTTGGTGCCACCCCTTTAGGAAAACGATTGTGTGCCAAGGCTCGGGTAAGATTTACTGAAGCTAAACCTGTGTTCAGGCAGTTCCGCGGGTTCGAGCGGCGGGAGCGACAACCTAAGTGGCAGAAGATCCAAAGTGGGAGCTGGCTATCCTGGCGACCGTACAGGGCTTCTATGAGAAGCTCCTGCAGGACTGCGTCGGTGGTGAGGTTCCGGTTCCAGCAGGCCTGGAAGCAATTTCACTGCAGCAAGGCGAAGGCGAAGTGCGTGCAACGCTGGCAAAGATGCACCGCTGGCTCCGCCTGCTCGATCAGGCGATTACCCCTGCCATGTTGCGGCAGGCGTTTACACCGGAAACCGACCCTGAAATCGCCGAAGCAGTGCTGCGGTATTTCACCCGCCAAAAAGATACCAGTGACGTTAATCGCGACAAGACCGACCTGGTGGCGACTTTTCTCTACCGCCATCCGCGCGTACCCGGACAATGGGAGCGTCGCGGGTACGGACTTGACGGCTCGCTTCCGCTGTCGCCGTTCGAGATTGCCCTGATCGAAATCCTCGCCGACACCGACGTTCCCTCGCTGTCCGAGGAGCACGTTCAGTTGTTGCGTCGCTTCGATCCCTTGCGCCAGGAAGCGCAAAGTTATCAGGAATTGAACACGTTACTCGATTCGGAAATCATCACCCGCGTTCGGGACCTCAAGCAATCGCTGGATTCGTCCTTTTATCATCCCGGGGTTCTGGCAACCATCGCTCCCTACAACGCGGCATTCGGCAAGCGCTTCGACGAACTGTTTCATGCCGCCGCCGGCGAAATAAAAGAGTTCGCCTCAGCTTTGCAGGAACAGGGCGGCAGCATTCTGGGCAACGTGGACGGTGTAGACGTCACGGTCGAACATGTGGCCGGACTGGAAGAAGACACCCTGCTGAAGATTGATTACAGCAAGGCGTTGGAAAAATTTCGCCGGGTATCCAAGCTGAAACAGGCGCTGGAGCGCCGCCCGCCCATTCGCCGTTATTCTTTTCCGATACCGTCCCCGGCCAAGCCGCGGGTCGCCCCGCCACGCCGTCCTGTGTTTGATCTCCAGACCATGCGTTCTGCGGTGACCCAACAGCAGATTGGCACGGAAGAGGCCAAGCTGCGCCAGGTTGAGGAATCCATTCGAGTTTTCGTGCGGGTCGCCGACCCGAAATTTCGCCAGGTCGTGCCCATGCGATTCTTCAATCTCACCCTCACTCCGGCTGAGGCAGATGCTTGCAGTGCCGACTATCTCGAGGAAAAGAGTCAGCGCGGCGGCGTAGCTCGGTCGCTTCTGCGTATTGTCGCGGTGGTGGCTCGCGTCAGCACAGAACTCGAGGAACTCAAGCGGGCGGAAAATTCACCATCCTTGTGGAAACTCCACGCAGACTCACTGCTGGCGTTACTGGAGGCGACGCGAGCCTTGTCGGAACATGCTGCAGAGACAATGGCTGAGGCAACTGAGCAGGACAACCGTGCCGGAGCAGAGGCCATAAAGATTTCTCTACAACGGCTCCGCCACCGGCTCGATGCGGGTATGGCAGCTCTGGCCGAAATGGGAGGCCGAGCTGTAAAAGTCTGAGCTCTCATCCCTCCTAACCTCGACACTTGCGATGTAAATTGGAAATAGTCGTCTATCGGGCATCCGGCATTCTGGGATTTTACGTCGTATTTTTCTTCAAATCGCGTTTCTCAATGAGATCGATCCAAAGCCAATTCGCGCGTCTGCTGACGATCCTGCTGATTGTCGGCTTTGCTTACCCCGGTTCGGGATATTCGGTGTTGACCCATGAGCAGGTCGTCGATCTCATGTGGAAGGACCAGATTCAGCCTCTACTTCTAAAACGGTTTCCAGGAACGTCCGAAGACGACTTGCTCAAGGCACACGCCTTCGCCTATGGCGGTTCGTTGATACAGGACATGGGCTACTACCCTTTCGGCAGCCATTTTTTCAGCGATCTGGTCCACTATGTTCGTAGCGGCGACTTTGTTGAGACGCTGCTCCGGGATTCGTCCGATGTGAACGAATATGCCTTCGCATTAGGAGCCTTGTCGCATTACGCAGCGGACAACAGTGGCCATCCCACTATCAATCACGTGGTCGCTCTGGAATTCCCAAAGCTGCAAAAGAAATATGGCAACGTTGTAACCTACGCTGACGATCCCAAGGCCCACATCCGGACAGAGTTCGGCTTCGACATGGTGCAGGTCGCAAAAAATCGCTACACCTCCGACCGATATCACGACATGATCGGCTTTGAAGTCTCCAAGCCTCTTTTGGAGAAGGCTTTCCAGGAAACCTATGGCCTGAAGCTGGAAGATGTTTTCGGCAGCGTGGACCTCGCCATCGGCAGCTACCGGCGCAGCGTCAGCAGGATGATCCCCGAAATGACCCGGGTCGCTTTGATTTCACGAAGCGACGTAATCGTGAAAGATACTCCCAACTTTGACCGGAAAAAATTCCTTTACTATCTCTCGCGCAGCAACTACGAGCACGAGTGGGGGACGGTGTATCGCAAGCCTGGATTGGGATCGAGAATCCTCGCGTTCTTTCTGAAGGTGATACCGAAGGTCGGTCCTTTCAAGGCGGCCAGCTTCAAGATTCCTACCCAGCAAACCGAGGACATGTATATCAAGAGTGTTGATGCCACGGTCGAGAATTACACAGGACTCTTGCATCAAACCAATGGCGGCACCCTGGATTTGCCGAATCGCGATTTTGATACTGGCCGCGAAACCAAGCCTGGAGAATATGTACTAACCGACAAGACTTACGCCATGCTGGTTGACAAGCTCGCTGGCAAGACCGGCGACCCGTTAGACCCAGCTCTTCGCGACAATCTGCTGCATTTTTATTCCGACCCAAATGCGCCCATCGCCACCCGCAAAAACAAGAAAGATTGGCAAAAGTTGCAGAGCGAGTTGGAAAAGATCAAGCAGCAATCCGCCTCGCCAGTTGCGCAACCGCCCGTCCAGAGTCAGTAACCTTTCGGAAGAATTCCGGCTTGCCATAATCTCGCCCGCTGATGCACCTTATAGGCTCGCTGGTGAGGCGGCGGCCATGAGTGGGTCTGACGACAAATTTTATCGCGTCAGAATTACCCAACGCCGGGACTACGCGCCCGATCTCTGGATGATCCGCGTCCAGGCCGACGGTGAATTCAAATTCGCGCCTGGCCAATACGCGACCCTTGGTGTCGAACACGCGGAGAAGCGCTCCGAGCGGCCTTATTCCATCGTGTCTTCTCCCTATGAGAACGAGATTGAATTCTTTTTTGAGTTGGTTCCGCAAGGTGAACTCACGCCCCACATTTACGCGTTGCAGGTAGGCGACGAGATGCTCATGCGCAAAGTTCCCAAGGGACGCTTTACGCTTGACACCAACAGCGGACGCACCAATCACCTGCTGGTCTCGACCGTCACCGGCGTTGCGCCGTTCGTGAGCTACATTCGCACTCTTCACAAGGACTGGAAAGACGGAAAGTTTTCCGGCGAACAGAAGTTGTTCTTGCTCAATGGCGCGAGTCGATCGTGGGAATTCGGGTATCTCGACGAGTTGCGGCAATTTGCCGCGGAAGTGCCCTGGCTGACCTTTGTGCCGACCGTGAGTCGTCCCTGGGACGATACCAAATGGAGTGGGGAAATCGGCCGTGTGGATGACCTCATTCGAAAATATGCCGACATGTGGGGGCTCAACGCGGCCAACTCAGTCGGATACCTGTGCGGCCACCCCGAGATGATCGAGCGTGGCAAAGGAATGCTTCAGCGGATTGGCTTCACCAGGGACGTACTGAAAGAAGAAATCTACTGGATCCCGGGTAAGGAAACTACGCCGCATTGATCCCGGCTCAACTCTCCGCGGGAGCGAAGAACACCAGGACAACCAATTCTTCCTGGATATCGTAAAAGCGATGTTCGACCGTTGCCGCTACAAAAATTACGCTGCCAGCACTAATCGTCCGATCTTCCAGACCCACTTTCATACTGGCCCGTCCCCGTACCACGTAATACATTTCGTCTTCCTTGTGGGGCTTCTGCAGATCGGTGCTCCCGGCCGGCAAAGTGTAAACGCCAGCGCTCATCGCCGGAAGTCGCAAAAATTCCAGATAAGACTTCCCTGCCTGCCTGGCGCTGCCGCTCCAACTCTTCGACCTCGAAAACGATTTCTTTTTTCATGACGTTAACTTTCAATGCCGGGCGAATCATGACTGGCCAATCAACGAAATGCACCCGCAAAGAAGATTTCCGTGTATTGCCGCACCAGGCTCTCCTCTTGCAGTGATCCCTCCGGCCTGTACCACTGGTAAATCCAGTTGATCATGCCCAGCAATGCAAAAGCGGCGGCCCGGGGACTGACGGCACTTTTTGCGGGACGCGCACGCTGCACCTCAGCGATCAAATCCTCCACGAAATGAACGTAATCTTTCTTTCGTGCGTTGATCCTCCGGCGCATTGCCGGCGGCAAAGGATGGTTTTCGTGCAGCATCACCGTGATCTCGCGGTCACGCGCACTCATGACCACTTCGATGTGCCGGCGAATGAGCGCGCGAAGGCGTTCTTCCGGATCGCCCACACCCTTTACCGCATCAATCACTCTCTCCTGCGTGATGTCCATCGCGTGATTCATCAGGTTGAACAGAATTTCATCTTTGCTCTGGAAATGATGATAGAGCCCTCCTTTGCTAAGCTTCAGGGCTGCCGCCACGTCGTTCATGGAGGTGGCATCGTAGCCTCGTTGCTGAAAGAGGCGAGCCGAGGTACGGAGAATTTCCTGGCGCGAATCAATAGCGGTCTCGCGGGTCATGGCGAAAAGGATTATACAGAGCGAAAGAGGATTGCTAACCAGCGGTGAGAGTGGGCCGAAACGGATTTCGGTGCTACATGGTCTCTACCAGTGTCGGAGCAACCCTCGCGATAGCCAAGCATTTCTTTGCGATCTTTGCGCATCTCTTCGCGCCCTTTGCGGTTAAAAGCTTTTGCAGTCACTATCCAGGAAACAAAGCTTGAACCGCAAAGGACGCAAAGAGCGCGAAGAAACGCGAATGTTCCCCAGGAAGAGACGGAAGGTAACGACGCCTGTTCCTCTGATGCGTCCTCCTCTGTCATAATCTTTGTCCCATGGATCTAAAACACCGAAGTCACGGCATCACCGACGGACGCGACCAAGCTCCTGCGCGGGCCATGTTCAAGGCGATCGGATTTACTGACAGCGATCTCTCTAAACCCATTATCGGCGTGGCCAATACGTGGATTGAGACCATGCCCTGCAACTTCCACCTCCGCCGTTTATCGGCCAAGGTAAAAGAAGGCATTCGCGCCGCGGGCGGCACCCCCATGGAATTCAATACCATCGCGATCAGCGATGGCGAAACTATGGGAACCGAAGGAATGCGAGCTTCGCTGGTCAGCCGCGAACTGATCGCCGACTCCATCGAACTGGTTTGCCGCGGACAAATGTTCGACGCCGTGGTTTGCGTGGTGGGCTGCGATAAGACCATTCCCGCGGGCGCAATGGCGCTGGCCCGGCTGAACATTCCTGGACTGGTTCTCTACGGAGGCACCATCGCGCCCGGCAACTTTCGTGGAAAAGACGTGACGATTCAGGATGTATTCGAAGCAGTCGGCGCCAACGCTGCCGGAAAAATGACGGACGCGGAATTGCACGAACTGGAAAATGTGGCCTGTCCGGCCGCGGGTGCCTGTGGCGGCCAGTACACCGCCAACACCATGTCCACGGTAATGGAGATGATCGGACTCTCCCCCATGGGATTCAACAGTGTCCCCGCCATGGATCCGAAGAAAGATCAGGTAGCGTTCGACTGTGGAGAAGTGGTCTTGAATCTGCTGCGCAAGGGAGTTAGGCCAAGGGACATTCTGACCCGTCCCGCGTTTGAGAATGCTATCGCCAGCGTTGCCGCCACTGGCGGCTCCACCAATGCAGTGCTGCACTTACTGGCGATTGCGCGCGAAGCGGACGTTCCTCTGCAGATTGACGATTTCCAGAAAATCAGCGAGCGCACTCCGCTGCTTGCCGACCTGAAACCTTCAGGTCGTTTCGTCGCCACGGACATGCACCGGGCCGGCGGCGTCCGCCTTCTGCTAAGCCGCCTATTGCAGGCTGGGCACATCCATGATTCGGCGATCACCGTCACCGGGCTCAACCTTGGCTGCTGAGGGTAAGAACGCGGTCGAAACTCCCGGCCAGGAAGTGATCGTGCCGCTGGATAAACCCTTAAAGAAAACCGGCGGCCTGGTGATTCTGCGCGGCAATCTGGCGCCAGAAGGTTGTGTTGCCAAGATCAGTGGCCACGAACGATTGAGTCATCGAGGTCCGGCGAGGGTCTTCGACTCCGAAGAAGACGCCATGACAGCGGTCACGGAAAAACGCATCAAGGCCGGCGATGTTGTCGTCATCCGCTATGAAGGGCCAAAGGGCGGGCCCGGGATGCGCGAGATGCTGAGCGTGACTGCGGCGATCGTCGGAGAAGGCCTGGGCGGATCGGTAGCTCTGCTCACCGATGGCCGTTTCAGCGGCGCTACCCGCGGCCTGATGATGGGACATGTTTCTCCGGAAGCCGCATTGGGTGGCCCCATCGCCGCAGTACATGAAGGCGACACCGTCCACATCGATATCAATCAACGGGTATTGGAAGTCGAGGTCAGCGATGCTGCTTTGCGCCAGCGAATGGCCAGTGGAAGCTCCGCAGCCGAGATATCCAGGCGGAGTCTTCGGGAAATACGCTTCGCTGGTTTCTTCAGCTTCGGAGGGGGCGGTCACAAGGCCGCGCTAACGGCGTCCATCGTTCAACAAACGGACGCCAATCTGTTACATCGGACCTCAGCGCATTCCGCCGATGGATGGTCTATTCGCTCAGATGTACGAACCGCACAGCTACCCGCCGGTTGTAGGCGCGCCCTGTAGGACTGGAATTAGGTTGAACCGGAGCCGCCGAACCCTGAACCAATCGCCGTGACTTGCGTGCTGGGAACATTAAATTCACTGACGAGTGCTTGTCGGACCGCAACAGCTCGGCGGCTGGAGAGATCCAGATTGTAGGCTTCCCCACCCGTATCGTCAGTGTGGCCTTCAAGAATCGCACTGGACTGCGGGTCTCTCGCCAGCGCGTCGGCGATCTGCTGCATAGAGGCCCGATATTGTTCGGCGATGGCTGCACTGTTCTGCTCAAAGAAGATGGTATTGAGGTCTCGCGCGCCGCTCGATGAGCCAGGCGTCGCCACCGATGTCTCGGAAAACTTCCGGACCGTGACGTCGTCGAAATCATCGCCTGTCGTTCGCGGTGCATCCCCTGACGTCGTACTCTTGGACGATCGAACTGGAGCATCCATGGGAGACGCGGGCGAATTCTTGGGAACTGTATACCCGGATGCTGGATCGTTTTGTTCTGCAGCAGGTTGGCTGTTATCCATGCTGTTCGCCCGTGCCTGATTCTGCCACGGCAATTTTTCGATTACTACAAACGTCAGGACGCCGGTGATCGCGACCAAAGCCAGCGCCTTCGACCAGAAGCCGCCTTCCGAATGTTTTGTTACCACCGCGGGATGAACCTTCGGCGGTTTGACAAGAACTGGCACTGCCGGGGTTTTCTCGGGCTGTGGCTGGGCGCCGCCCTTAACCTGCTTCGGTGGCGGCGACATGACTTTCTCCGGCTTGCGCAGCGATTCCTTTTCTTTACTCGCCGGATTGGGAGCAGATGTGGTCTTCGTTACTGGCGCGGTTGGCGCGGGTTTCCCGGGCACGGTTGGACTTGTCGTTATCTTGTTGACCGGTGGGGTCGCGATGGTGCCCAATGCGGCCGCAGGTGCAGAAACGGTTGCTGCATCTGGCGGAACGGGAACAGATACCGGAAGCGGATCTGTCGTGCTGACAGATTTTTTCGTCAACAGGATTCTCTGTTCTTCGAGGGTTTGACTAATCCGCACAATGGCTTCGACCAATGCCAGCGGAATATTTTCGCCGGTGTTTCCATTCCCGGAAACAGCAGGCACGGGATTGGTTTCCGGCTTCGGCCACGTATTTCGCTGGGGCGCTGCCAGATTTCCCGGTTTCACATTCTCCGTCTCTAAGGGTCTCGTTTCTCTGGTTATCGGCGGATAGCTATGACCGTTGCCGTTGCCATTACCGTTCCCATTGCCATTGCGGGATGGAAATGCGGGCTTCGGTTCCAGGCGGTACATATCCTCGAGGACGCTGGGCATATCAAGATCTCGAGTCGCTTCCGCGAGAATAGTTTCGTCAATCGATCTTGTGTTTCCGGCAAACCCCAACAACATCGCATTGAAACATAGCGTGTTGATATTGCGGGGGACACCTTTCGAGGTTTCCCATATCTTGCGCTGCGCGCCACGCGTAAAGAGTTCATTTCCTCTATATCCCGCGGTCCTCAGGCGATGGTTGATGTAGGCCTGAGTCTCGTTCAGGTTTAGCGGGCTTAGCCGGCCGATACTCGAAATCCGCTGCCGCAGTTGTTCCTGCTCGGGCGCCGCCAGTTTACTTATCAGCTGGGGTTGCCCGGCGAGAACAATCTGCATGAGCTTGGCATGCGCAGTTTCAAAGTTGGAAAGTTGCCGCAGAGTTTCCAGAACTTTAAAATCGAGGTTCTGCGCTTCGTCCACTACGACGATCACGCGCTTTCGTTCTCGTGCTGCCCGACCCAGCAACTGGTTGATCTGCTCGGACAACTTCCGCACCGATGTATCGTCAGAGCCCGCTCCCAGTTCGACCAGCAGCGACTGCAACAATTCGTACGGTTCCAGTTGCGGCTGGAACATGAATGCGGTGTAGTCGGTTGCGCGAAATCCTTCAAGGAAATTGAACAGCAGAGTGGTCTTGCCCATACCGGGCTGCGCAACCAGTACCTGGAAGCCGAATTCACAATCAATTCCGTTAATCAGGGAAGCGAGCGCTTCCCGGTGAGTCTCGCTGTGAAATAGAAAGCGTGGGTTAGGAGTGCCCCCGAATGGATTCTCCTGCAACCCAAAATGGACGAACAATCGATTTTGTACGGAGCTCTCAGGAGATTGATTCTGCACGTCGCACCTGTCCGCATTGGGTATAGCAAATCGAGCACCATCGCCGTAAAACCCAATACTGTCGCGGATTACAGAGGATACGCCCAATTACTGTCCGGCAACAAACCGGGAAGGTGAAAGCCTTTGCAGCAAAAGACCATAAGCCCGCCGAGTGGTTACGAAAGTAACATCGGTAACCTCAACGTGGTGACTCACATGCACTCGAGTCTGGCAGCAGATTGCAAGGCAGGTTGCAAGGTTTAAGACATATGCATTCGCCTATCATTTCGGGCGTCGCAGACGATTCGGGGGAGGGCGAGTACTATTCGGGGAAGGGCACGACGTCAGTCGTGCCACCAAAGGGCTGAAATTCTGTCGCGCCTCAGCGCCTGCGGTTCGCTATTCTTGCGGACTTCGACAGCACGCGAACCTTTCCCCACCGCCCCAAGAAGCCCACCGCAGCGGCTAAAGCCAATCTCGATTGAGCGGCTTTTCGGCACGACTTAAGTCGTGCCCTTCCCGACAACTGCCAAGCTGAGAGCAGCCGTTCCATGGGGAACTCGCGCCTTCAGGTACGCCATTGCAGCACCACTCCTTCTATCGCTCCGCTTTAACTTGCCCTCCTCGCCTGCTAAGATTCGCACCCATGTTCGCGGGATGATCCGGCAAACAACCTCGGCGCTTGTTTGGATCGAAAGTCAAAGGAACAGAATTCATGAAGAGACGAAACTTTCTGAAATCCCTGGCGGTAGCCGCAATCGCGGGCGTTACCGGCGCTTTGCCCGCTTTCGCGACTCTACCGAAGATGAAGATCACGCGGGTACGAGTCTACCTGCCGCCGAATCCAAATCCGCTGTTTAACCAGAGCGACGTGGTGGTCACCATCGAGACCGATGCCGGAATCACCGGAATTGGAGAAGGCGGGTCAAAGGACACGCTTTCTCAGTCTGCCGGCAGATTGATTGGCCGTGACCCGCAACATATCGAACAACTCTGGCAGGACATGAACCGCGCCTTCTTCTATCCTGCAGGCCGCGAGAAGACCGATGCCATCGGCGCGCTTGACCTGGCCCTATGGGACATAAAAGGAAAAGTCCAAGGTCTGCCAGTGCACCAGTTACTCGGCGGCATGGTTCGCAACTACTGCGAGTGCTACAACACCGCGGGCATTATTCCCGGCATCACGGAAGGCATGAGCATCAAGGAACGAGCCCATGCCACCATTGAGGCTGGCTATCGTGCCTTCCGCTTCGGTGCCATGGATCTTCCGCCCAACACGACCTACAACACCGGGGAAAGAATCACGCATCTTCGCGACGAATGTACGCAGGCGCGTGAAGGTGTCGGGAAAGACGGCGATTGGCTCATCGATTTCCACCAGCGCTTCGATCTTGCCGATGCCATTCGAGGGTGCAATGAGATCGAAGACCTCGCTCCATTCTTCGTCGAAGATCCGGTTCGAACAGAAGCCTTTCCGCAAGACCTCCCGATCCTGCGCAAAAAAGTAAACGTGCCCCTGGCAGCCGGCGAAGAATGGGGTAACCGTTGGGACTTCAACAAATTGGTGGAAGATCATGACATCGATTTTGTTCGCGCTACCCTGCCGAACGTAGGCGGTATTACTGAGATGATGAAAATCGCCGCCATTTGCGAAACCCATTTTGTGGGCATCACGCCGCATTTCACCGGGCCCATTGCGACCGCAGCCCTGGTCAACAGCCTTGGCACTTTCCCGGGACCAGTGCTCATGGAATACAACTATCAGGGGCGCACCTCGCCACATGTGCCCGTGTGTCTCGACTTCAAGAATGGAAAACTTTATCCGAATGAGAGGCCGGGCCTCGGCGTAGAGCTTGACTTCAAACATCTGACGCAAATCGCCGAAATCACAGAGCCTGTCACGGCTCGTGCCCAAACCTATTTCCGCCCGGATGGCTCCATCACCAACTGGTAGACTTGAACACCGTGCCCCTGTTAAGTGGTGCCGGGTATTGTGAAATTGGGAAAACAGCAGCCACCATTTCGCATCCAACATGGGAATGGAGCAGTCATGCAAAGATCACTCCGTGCCGGGTGACAAAGATCGCCACATCCAACAGAGTGATTCAGGCAATGCTGCTAAAGATGCCCGAGATCGCTATCGCTGGCTTGAAACAGGCGTCGAACGCAAATAGCAGTTGCTATCTAGCCTCACTTTCAAACTTTCACATACGAAATCATTGGAGAACGACATGTTCAAGGCCCAAAATGCATTTTCAGGTTTCTCTGTAGACGATCTACGCAAGGCAAAGCAGTTCTACGGTCAGACACTCGGCCTGGAAGTTTCCGAAACACCCCAAGGCTTGCAGCTAAATGTGGGAGGGGATACCCGGATATTCGTTTATCCCAAACCCAACCATGCCCCGGCAACATTTACGATCCTTAATTTCCCGGTAGACGACATTGAACAAGCAGTGGATGAGCTCACCAAACTGGGTGTGCGTTTTGAGCACTACGACTTTCCCAATCTGAAGACGGACAAAAAAGGGATTGCTCGCGGCGGCGATGGTCCCAGTATCGCGTGGTTCAAAGATCCGGCGGGGAACATTTTGTCGGTGCTTGAAGTGAAGTAATACTCATTGGCGTTCGTGGCAACCATCCCCGCTCGGATGCGTTGCCCCCACTACGTACTGCCGTTTTGCAATCAGGGTGATTGCTTTTGCGCGACCGCACCGCGACCAAAGTGCGTCGGATAGGCAGGGAAATCATTCCTCTACCCACGATCGAAGCAGGGTTCCCCGCAGTTTGCCGTATTGAAGACCGTCCTGGGAAAGGCAAAGCTTTCAGCCAACCTGGTTGGCATGCCCATACAAACTCCTGCCGCAGACTGGCATCGAAGTGTTCGGTTTGAAAGAGGCACGTATGGACAGTTACCAAACTGCTATCGTGTTCGTTGTCGTTGCAATAGCGGTATTCCTTCTTGTTCTCCGTCGTAACCCCAAAATTGGACGGTAGGTGGGGCACGCCTAAGGCAGCCTCACAATCCCATTTCGGCCGTACAACCGGCAACCCTCGCAAACTATCGCGTTGTGTTCTGTACAACGTCGGAAATCTGAGAGCGCGGATTTCTCACCCTCCCTTCAGGCTAAAATGAACTCCTGAGCTTGCGAGGCGAACACTATGAATCGGGCCTTCGGACTGGAAATTCCACGAACTTTGGACGACCTTTGTGATCCGACACGATTGGCCTTGATCGTGTACGACATGCAGGTCGGAATCGTGAAGCAGATCGAGAACGGCCAACAGATCATCGACCGGGTGCTTCAAGTCCTTGCCGCGGCTCGCAAGGCAAAGATTCGGATCTTCTTCACCCGCCACATGTCGCTGCCGAAAGAGTTGATGGGAGTATCTCAGTTCCGCATGGCCATGGCTTGGCAAGGAGTGAAATCGCCAGACGAGGTCCAACCTTGGTTCTTGCGCGACGCACCAGGATTTCAACTTGTTCCAGAGATGACTCCACTCGCAAGCGAAGCCATCTTCGACAAGATCAGCATGTCTGCTTTCGAGGGCACTCCACTGGACATGGCGCTACGCGATTGTGGGATCCTGGCCTTTGCCGTTGCCGGGATCGCCCTGGAAATTGGCATCGAACCTACCGTGCGGCACGGCGCTGATCTTGGTTACATCCCGGTGGTTATTAAAGACGCCTGTGGTTTCGGTCATCGCGACGCGGCCGACCGTTCGATTTCCAGTATCGAATTCGCGGGGGACACCCTGCTTACGAACGTCGAAACAATCTGTGCCCAGTTTGGACGTGTACATAAGAACGCTCTTTGATCGCCTTGCGTTTCTCTCAAAAGCTAAACTTCAGCGCAAACTGGACCAGGCGCGCTGGTTGGGCTTCCAGAATCTGGTTGAAGGTTGGTGAGTTCATGTCGCTGTCGGGAATTCGGAAATTCGTATGGTTGAGGATGTTGAAGAACTCGGCCCGGAACTGAAGCTCCTTCGACTCCGCGACACGAATGTTTTTGAACAAAGAGAAATCCCATTCCGCGTATCCGGGTCCCTGGGCGATGTTGCGGCCAGCCGTGCCAAATTGCTGCACTGGAGAGTTTGGATCCTGGACAATCCTCTGGAACGCATTTGGATTGAGCCATGCGCTGGTAGTTTTCGGACCATCGTTGGGATCGGCAACCACATTGGGCCGGTTGGAAAAGAACCCGCTGATCTCGGGCGCAGAACCCTGTACCGAAAAATCATTGCCGTCAAACACAGTGAACGGAGTGCCTGTCATCGCAGTCACGATTCCGTTGACCTGCCAGTTACCCAGCACCTGTTGATACCATCCGTGTGGCTGCCGCCACCACGGCAGGCTCCACTGATAGCTCAATACGAAACGGTGGCGAGCGTCGAACAAGGAGCGGCCACGCTCTGCGTTTACGTCGAAAGGATTCTGCGCCAGGTCATTCTCGCCAGCCAAAGGTTTTGATGCTGAGCCAGTCAGGTTGAACGTGGAAGAGTCGTCGATGGATTTGGAGTAGGTATAGGAAGCCAGGAACGACATGCCATGACTGAAACGCTTTCTCAGGCTGGCTTCCAGCGCATTGTACGAAGAGTTGGCAATGCCCGTGATCAGACCGGTCGACGAAAAAGCGCAACTCGTGGGAGGATCGGCCAGCGTGCATCCTGAATGGATTCTCCGCTGGTCTGCGTTGCTTGACGTGGAAATGGGATCACCGCTGGCGTCGAATCCCGGTATGTAAATTGCCGGGTTGGCTTCAATCATTCGTGGAAGCTTCGTTCCCTTGGTGCCAACATAGCCAACCTCGAAGAGCAAATCTGAGCCGAAGGAGCGCTGAACATTCAGGTCCCAGTCCTGCGAGTACGGCAGCGGCAGATTCGAAGCGAGCGTCAAGTTGGTCAGCGGGGTCGAGAACTGGCCATTGATGGGAGGATTGCCGTTGAAGGGATCGGCGAAATTCGGCGTGCTTACCTGAGGCGTCTGCAGGAACGGTGGGGCGCTGATCGGAGATTGCAACGGGCCTCCCTGCCCGGTGTAATACGGCTCGTAGAAAATTCCATAGGCCGAAGTCACCAGCCACTTTGCATTTCCCGTTGGATCCCACGCCAACCCGACCCGGGGCGCGAATGCTTTCTTGAATGTAGGAATCAGTCCCGCGGGCACGCCCTTGTCTCCCGGATAGAGCAAGCCGTTTGGAGCGTCCAGTACTACGGTGGATTGCCGGCCCGGAATCCAAAGCGTTTGCCGATTCTTAATTTCCGTGTAAGGGAACGGCAGGTCGTATCGCAAGCCAAGGTTCAAGGTCAGCCGCGAAGTCGCCTTGAAAGTGTCCTGCACATAAGCGTTGAGGGCGTTTCCCCGAATTCCTCGCTCGAAATCGCCCAGGCCTTGAAGGAATACGACCGGCTGACCGAAGAGGAAACTGGCAAACGCGTCGGGCACAACCGGAAAACCCGCGAAAACAAAGAAGCCGTTGGAAGCGATTCCCTGCAGTGCATTGACCTGCAGGCGTTGGTATCCGCCTCCGAATTTAAGTTCATGACGGCCATGCACCCAGCTCAGCGCTCCAGAGTAATCAAAGGCATTCTCGTACGTATCGCGGGGGCCGGTGATGGGATTGCCGATTGTGGTATAGCCAGCAATCTGGATCGACGGAGGACCAACGGCCAAGGCCAGGCTCGGTGAGTATTGGAAACCCAGGCTCGCCGGCGTTGTGGGATTGATGTGTTCACCAAACAGGAACTTGTTCCGCAAGTATGAGAAGCGGAAGACACCGATCATGCTGGGAGAAAAGGTATGGGTCTCCTGGGCAACAAAGTTCTGGGCACGCTGGTCCTGGCCTACCGGAAAGCCCGGCACGCTGGCTCCAGAGGTTGGAATCGGATTGAATTGCGTTCCGTCGATGATCCCGTAACGAAAGTTGAGAATGTCGGATGGCGAAAGGTAATGGTCGATCTTCACGCCTCCCTGATTCGAATCCTGGCGGACTACTTGTGTAGAGGTGAAGACATTCAATCCATTGTTGGGGAATGGAATAAATTGCAATAGATTCTGCGTAACTGGATTGGTCTGTGTGGCCACGGGGTACTGATTGTTGGGATAAGGCTGGTTCAGAAAGACGTTGAAGAGTTGATGATCGGGATTATTGCAAAACCCTCCACCGAATCCTTCAGGACAAAGGGCCGAGAAATCTCCCTGACGCTCAGCCAGGGACGGCACAGTCGAAGAGTCGGTTTCGCCCTGCCGATTTCGGAAACCCTCGAAGTATGCGAAGAAGAATGTCTTGTCTTTGCGGATCGGGCCCCCTAACGTCCCGCCAAACTGGTTCTGCTTCAGAGGCTCCGTCGTGTCGGCGAAGTAGTTCGTGGCGTCAAACACGTCGTTGCGAAAAAACTCCCAAAGCGCTCCGTGGAACCTGTTGGTGCCAGAGCGAGTAATGATGTTTGTGGTCGAACCCAGGCTCTGTCCGAATTCGGCGCTGGCGTTGTGAGTAAGAATCCTGAATTCGGTAATCGCATCCACCGGAGGCTTGAGAACAAAGCCTCCATCGACTCCGTTAAAATTGTTCGCTCCATCGATCAGGAAGTTGTTGGATTCGGGTCGCTGACCGTTGACCGCGTAAGCTTGTCCGGCACGCAGGGATCCTCCTGCCTCTGCCAAACCCGGTGTGAGCGGCACAACTCCGGGCTGGAGCAAACCCAGTTGGGTAAAGTTGCGGCCATTCAGCGGTAGGTCTAGAACTTCGCGTTCGGAGACGGTTTTGCCCAGGCTGGTGACGGTACTCTGAATCAATTGAGCGTCCGCCGTCACCTGCACTTGCTGGGTCTCGGCGCCAAGTACGAGACGTACCGGAACGGTCGCCGTCTCGTTGACGTTAAGGATGATGCCTTCCTGAACGTATTTTTGGAAACCCTTGGCCTCAACTTGCAACTGATAGTGTCCTACCGGCAATTCCAACAGAACGTATGCGCCGGAGTGATCTGTCGCCGCTGTGCGCGTCAAGCCGGTCTCGGTTTGTCTTGCCGTCACTGTCGCATCTTGCACCACCGCGTTGCTCGGGTCTTGCACATTTCCCCGAATACTCCCAGTGATCTGTTGCGCAAAAGCATTCGCTCCGGCCAGTGCAACAATTAGACAAACCAATTTCCGGACAGGGTGCATGAGTTGCTTGCCTTTCAAGTCTTGGTTACGTTCAGAGTAGGTGCCAACTTAATGAGGTCGCTCGGGGCTGGCAATCCTATAAAAGCACTAGAGCCTCACGGAGCATGGACGTGTACCATGTGCTTCCAACGTCCATCCTGGCGAAGCTGCCAGTAATCTGTAAAACTTTGCAATGACAAGTGAAGTCATCACCGTTGCCCCGCCCCGTGAGTTGCGGAGAGAGTTGGGTATCGCTTCAGCTACCGCGGTTGTGGCCGGGGAATGCATCGCGGTAGGAATTTTCCTCACGCCCGCCGGGATGGCGAAAGCGCTGGGTTCCCCCATGTGGCTTTTGCTGGTCTGGTTGGTGGTAGGCGCGATGACCATGAGCGGCGCACTTTGTTTTGGAGAACTTGCTGGCCGCTTCCCGCGCGCCGGAGGAAGCTACGTATACCTTCAAGAGGCTTTCGGCGGCCGTGTGGCGTTTCTGTATGGATGGATGTGTCTGTTAGTGATGGATCCGGGCCTGTCCGCTTCATTGGCCACAGGGACCGCATTCTACGCCGCCTACATCTTCCATTGGACTCCCGCAATCAGCAAACTCGCGGCAATTGCTGCAATCTGGGCGCTTTGCCTGCTGAATGTTGTGAGCATGCGCTTAAGCGCAAGTTTCATGCGCTGGATCACCTGGCTCAAATTGGGCGTGTTGGGGTTGTTGACGGTTTGGGCGCTGGTATTTCGCCTGGGCTCGTGGTCGAACTTCATACCGTTCGTGGCGCAACGTCCAGGCTCGATGCCATTGATGGCAGGCTTGGCAGTGGCGCTGGTGGGAGCGTTTTACTCCTTCGGCGGCTGGTGGGAGGTCAGCAAGATCGCGGGAGAAGTGCGTGATCCGGGCCGGACCTTGCAACGCGCCATGGTTCTTGGCGTGCTCGTGGTCACGGCTGTCTATGTCCTGATCAGCGGAGTCTTCCTCTACCTGCTTCCTCTGGAAAAAGTTACTTCAAACGAAACTTTTGTAGCACAGGCAGGATCGGTTTTGTTTGGTCCCGCCGGCGGCGTGGTTTTTGCCGCAATTGTCGTGGTCTGTGTGCTGGGAAGTCTGGCAGGGTTCACGATGTCGGCGCCACGGGTTTACTACGCGATGGCGAAAGATGGACTCTTCCTCAAGGCTGTAGGGCGCGTGCATCCACGATTCGGAACCCCCGCCGCCGCCATCGCAATTCAGGGTGCGATCGCCACGCTGCTGGTTTGGGTAAGCAGCTTTCAACAGATCATCGCGTACTTCATTTTTGTGGCGGTAGCGTTTCTCGGGCTAACGGTCGCCGGGCTATTCAAACTAAGAAGGAACAACCTCGGAGATCCAACCGCCGTTCTAGCCGCTGGATACCCGTTCACCCCCTTTGCTTTCCTGACCCTGGAATTGCTGCTGTTGTTTATGGTGGCGGCTCACAGTCCGCGTGAAACAGTTTTGGGAATCATCGTGGTGCTGGCTGGCGTTCCGGCCTATGAGCTGTTTCGCAGGCGCCCGACAAGGGTGGAACCAGGCGAATTGATTGGGGTAGATTGAAGCTATGGCCGATGAAAAAGACGTGATTGTTCCGGAGGCTGGAAGCCCCGCGCCGAAACCGGCTACCAAGATCAGGATCATCGAGGATGCCGAAGCCACCGGCGAAACCGCAGCGGCCTATGACTACTGGCGAGCCGGGTCAGGCCGGCAGCAAGTTCCCGGCATCATCAAGTGTTTCGGAGCGCGGCCCGATTTCTTGCGCCAGGTGGTCGATTTCTCCAACACGATTCATTTCTCTGAGGGACATCTGTCTCGCCGCCACAAGGAGATGATCGCGAGCTATGTATCCTACCTGAACCGGTGCCCGTATTGACTGGACAGCCATGCTTACTTCCTGCGGGTTCAGGGAGCCACCAACGAATGTGTAGCGGCAGTACTGGAAGGCAAGCTTGATGAAGCAGGTCTGACGGGGGCGGAGCGCGTCCTCCTGGAATATGCAGAACTCGTGACCAAGGCTGCATACCGCACAACTCCTGAGGATGTTCAGAAGTTGCGAACCGCAGGTTGGAAGGAAGAGCAGATTGCGGAGGCTGTGTACATCACGGCAATGTTTGCTTTCTTCAATCGGGTCGCCGACGCCTTCGGCGTTCCCTCTCAGAACTATCTTTCGGCGGGAAAAATGACCCTTTAGGAAGAATCGAAGGCGACTGGTCTGTACTCAGCAGCAAGGAAATGTGACGTCGGAAATCCGACCTTGCTATCTTTCCAACTAATCTGCTTCTTCGTTCGTCACAATCCACGCATCTCTCGTCGGGAATGATGATGCGTGTCCACTAAAAGTAAAATGCACGAACGGATCTATTTCGTTCATCATCTCGGGAAGAAAATTCTTCTCATTGATTTCTCCAACTGTCCGGCAAGCGAAGTCGAAGACGTTGCTCGCAGAGTACCCGACTACGTGACCGCAGAGCCCCGCGGTTCGGTCCTGGTGCTCACAAACTTTACTGGAGCGCTCTTTGATCGGGATGCGATCCGTGCCGTGAAGGAGACTGCTGTCTTCGATAAGCCTTATGTCAAAAAATCGGCTTTGCTTGGAGTCGATGATCTGCCGGTCTCGTTTTACGAAGAGTTGCAGAGTTTTTCCCGACGCGAACTGCTGAGTTTCAAAAACCGTGAAGAGGCTTTGGCCTGGTTGATAAGTTCGACAGATGGATAGACCCAAGTCGCGACAACGAAGGCCTGATTACGTCCAAGAACTATCGAGCAGATTGATCTCCAGGAAGAGAAATTGAAAAAGGGCACATACTGTGCCCTTTTCCTGAGGATAAGTTTTGATGCACGACCTCTGTAAGTTGACCTGGCTAGCGTAATGCTGCGGCCAACACCACATTCTGAACCAGATAGTCCATCGCAACTTCGGCTTCGCGTGCGCTCTGGCGCAGTTGAGTGCCCCGATTATTTCCCGCGGTCCATACCTGGGCCAGGAAGTACTGATCGCCGTAGCGGTGGAAAACCAACTTGGTCTTCATCTGAGCTCCGGACGATTCGCAGGCAATCGGCAGAACCATTCTGGCCACGCTGCGGTCCTTATTCTCAATCACGAGGGCGCTGTTAGAGCTCCCGATGCTCTGGATCAAATATTCCCCGGCAGGGATCTGAGTTTTATCAACGATGAAATTGAATGGAACATTCGCCTTCACCACGCCAGTCTGAGCGTATGCCGATGCAGTGGCCAGCAACAGGCCCAGGCCGATAAGAGCAAACAGTTGGTTTTTCATAAATCCTCCTGGATGAGACGGTGAAACCTGCAGAGTCAGCCACCTGCCAACGCGTACTGCTTTGTTTCGCTATCGGCCGTCTCCAACTTTTCGCAACAGCTTTTAAAACCGTTGCCGCAATTGTTCAATGCAAGCCGCGTGCCAGAGTCGGATCCTCTCCAATCTGGATTCGGCGCAAATCGCAACTGCCTGATTCGCGAACTTTTGTGCTGGTGCACCAACAGAGGCAGCCAATGACGGCAGGGTCACCGGTGGCTTGCTGCAAACCGAACGGTTAATGGGGATTACGATTCGGTTAGCTTGAGAGGGTCAAGAGCCTGCCTTGGACTTGAATGCCCTTGACTAAACGTGGCGCGTGTCGCCGTAGGCTACGAGCTCCATTTTTGCCTGGATGTAACAATCGCTACGAACCCAGGATTCATAGCGGACGAGGATTGGGATCCCCGTGTGACTCATCAGCATCCAGAGGCCATGCATATATCCCTGGCTGACGAACAGCCGAAAAACAGTCGGAATATCGTTTGTGGATGGAGCGGTCAGATCGTCGTATCTTTTGCCGATCAATTCTTCGCGACTATAACCTACCAACTGGCAGAAGCTATCCGACACTTCCACGTAACGCCTGTCACCATCTACCACGGTGGTGTAGTCGGCGCGCACGGAACCACCCTGTTTCATCCATTCATCGCGAAGGTTCATCGCGGTGCTAAGTTCGTCGGGACCTGAGCCTTCCTCTTGGGAATCGGACCGTGGGGCGGGATTTATTTTCCCGATCACAGGCGGGGTAGCCTCTTTGCACGGCGTCAGTGTAATCCTCTTGGGCGACTGTGCAAAGTGGAGATTTTTCGGGGCGAGGGAATGATATTTGGGCGGAAAATGCGGACGAGCCCGTTGTGGCAATTCCCGGTTCCGCCCGTCGCAATCGGCAACGAACCAAAGAGCAGGCGAGTGTTCGTGCAAGTTGCCAAGGCCCAGCTCATCAATTAAGCTTAATTTTCCGCAAGTCATCTGAGCCGGGATGGCGGAACTGGCAGACGCAGCGGACTCAAAATCCGCCGACCTTCGGGTCTTGGGGGTTCAACTCCCCCTCCCGGCACCAACCACAAAGCCCGTTCAGAAACTCGTAAGCTCGCCTGGGGACAGTGTTTTCCCGGTATCCACACAGCTTGGTCACAGAATTCTTTCGTGCGAATAGCCTGCTGCGGCTAATGCGGCTAGCAATTCGGCAATTTGCTCAGGGCCTCTAGTTTCCATCGTGATGTCGATGGCTGTCTCTCCCAGGTTGACCCCGTAGTAAGTGCGGTCGTAGGAGGTTTCCACGATGTTAGCGCGGTGGTCCGCCAGAATTCCCGTGAGCCGGTGCAGAGCGCCGGGGTAGTCGGGAAGGTGGACCCTCAATCGGACGAGGCGGCCGTCTTTCACCAAACCGCGCTCGATGATGCGGGAAAGCAAAGTTACGTCAATGTTGCCGCCGCAGACGAGAACGGCGATTTTCTTCCCTGACATCTCTATCTTGTGATTGACCATGGCCGCAATGGCTGCGGCTCCCGCCCCTTCCGCCATTGTCTTTTCACGCTCCAGCAGAAGAAGGATCGCATTGGCGATTTCCTCTTCGTCCACCGTAACGATTTCATCCACGTATTTCTGAACCAGCGGCAGTGTGCGATCGCCAGCACGACGTACCGCGATACCGTCCGCGATGGTTGCGGCGGCGGGGATCGTTACCGGCTTGCCCTCAGACACTGCCGCCTTCATCGAAGGCAAACGGCTGGTCTGTACTCCGACGATCTTAACTTTGGGATTTGTTTCCTTGATTGCGCAGGCAATGCCTCCGATCAGGCCGCCTCCGCCGATGGGGACGACTACAGCCTCAATCTCGGGATGCTGCTGAAGCATTTCAAGACCGAGAGTCCCCTGCCCTGCGATCACTGCGTCATCATCAAAGGGGTGGATGAAGGTCAAATGCTGCTCATGGCCACGCCGGATCGCCTCTCCACATGCCTCGTCGTAATTCGCGCCGTGCAGGACGACATCGGCGCCGTAGGCCTTGGTCGCAGACACCTTGATGAGAGGAGTGGTGAGCGGCATGCATATTTGTGCGCGGATGCCGCGCTTGCCGGCGTGATAAGCCAATCCTTGAGCATGGTTGCCTGCCGAGGCTGCAATCACGCCCTGGTCGCGTTCTTCCTTGGTCAAAGTCAGCAACTTGTTCAGTGCTCCACGTTCTTTGAACGCGCCGGTTCTCTGGAGGTTGTCGAGCTTTAAGAAGATGGAGTTGCCGGTCAGCTGCGAGAAGGTCGCCGAGATTGTGCAAGGCGAAAGATAGATGGACTGGCGAATGCGTTCGTGTGCAGCCTTGACATCGGCGAGAGTGATCATCTGCTGCATTCTACTAGGACATTTGAATTACCTCGCCGCGATCTGGTTTCCGGTTGGTGCTGATTTTCTTCTATCATCGATTATTTTTCGCGTTCGGCGATAAAAAGCTTTTAACCGCAAAGAACGCGAAGGACGCAAAGCAGGGCGAACCTTCAGGCTTCTACTGGAGATCCTGTTGCTACCGGCAATTGCGATTCCTTCCAGGCCGCAAATCCGCCGGAAACATTGATCACGTTTTTGAAACCGGCCCGCGCCAGAAGGCTGCAAGCGATCAGGCTGCGATACCCGCTCTGGCAGTGAACAGCCAGGGGAAGATCAAGATCGATCTCGGGAGGAGAAAGTCGAAAGCGATCGAGAGGCCACCAGGATGCTTCGGCCACGTGGCCGGCCATCCACTCCGGTTCGCGGCGGACGTCGAGCACTCGAATTCTGTTTTCCGACAGCTGTTGTTGCAACTCGTGCACCGTAATCTCGGGCAGTTGCGCGAGACTGAATCCCGCATTCTTCCACGCTGCAACGCCGCCTTGGAGATAACCACGCTCGGCTTCGATACCGACCCGCGCCAGACGGAGGCGCGCTTCCGCAAGCTGTTCCGTCGAATCGGCAATCAGTACCGGGCGGGATGTCAGACCAAGGATCGTGCCTGCCCAGGTGGCAAATTGTCCGGACAGAGCAATGTTGATTGAACCAGGCACATGGCCGGCCGCAAACTGATCGTTGGGCCGAATATCGAGCGCCATTGCGCCTTCATCCATCAACGCTTTCAGTTCATCGGGGGAAATTGCCTTGAGCTCCGACATATCCGAAAGAGCTGGAGCGCCGTCACGATTGATTTCGGCATCCCTCAACAAATAATCGGGACGCGCGGGCAAGTTGCTGGTCAACTGCTTTACAAACTCTTCGCGCCCCGGGATTTGCAGGGCATAATTCGTGAGCCGCTCGGTGCCAATCGTCGAAGAACGCTCGGCCCGCATGTTACGGCCACAAAGAGAACCGGCGCCGTGCGCGGGATATACCAGAACTTCGTCCGGCAAGGTCATCAGCTTGTTATGCAGGCTGTCATAAAGCATGCTCGCCAATTGTTCCGGAGTGTGGGTTCGTGAAAGATCGGGACGGCCTACGTCTCCGAGAAACAGTGTGTCTCCTGTCAGCACGGCCCAAGGCTTCACTGACTTTTCTTCGTCTGTGACCAGAAGGCATATGCTCTCCAGCGTATGCCCCGGCGTTTCCAGAATATTGATTCGGGCCTTGCCGAAATGCAGTTCGAAACCATCGTGGATGGGAACGTAGGGAAATGTCACGCCCGCACTGGCGCTGAAATAGATCTGCGCACCGGTACGGGCGGCCAACTCTTTGTGTCCGGAAACAAAGTCGGCGTGCAGGTGAGTTTCGAAGATATGGCGGATAGTCAGACCGTGGTCTTCAGCAGCCTTGAGGTAAAGATCCACATCGCGCTGAGGATCGACCACAACTGCTTCGGTCTCTGATCCCAGCATGTATGAGGCATGGGACAAACAGCCCAGGTAGAACTGTTCGAAATACATGAGCGAGATCTCCACGCGCCGGCTGTCGAGGTACGACCTGGACTGACAGCAGGGCTAGCCACCGTCTACAATACGACACTGACACCACTTCATAATAATCAGGAGAGCAAAATGCAACGCAAAGCAAGCGCGGTTTGGAAGGGCGGGCTGAAGGATGGCAAAGGGGCAGTTTCCGCATCCAGCGGCGTACTGAACAACACACCCTACTCATTTGTTACCCGTTTCGAAAACACGCCTGGAACCAACCCCGAGGAACTGATTGCCGCGGCCCATGCAGCCTGCTTTTCAATGGCGCTCTCCGGACAATTGGGGGCAGCCAATCTTACCGCGTCGAGCATCGAGACATCGGCAACGCTTACCCTGGAAAAGCTTGACTCGGGCTGGGCCATCACCACGGTGCACCTTGATGTCGTAGGACGAGTGCCGGGCGCCGATAATGCGGCCTTTCAGAAGGCGGCGGAAAATGCGAAGGCTGGTTGCCCCGTTTCCAAACTGCTCAAGGCAAACATCACCATGAGCGCAAAGCTTGAGGGCTAGCAAATAGACGTCAGTCTTCAGTCGTCATTGCTCGTGGCTGGAGACTGGCGACCCGCAGCTGACGACTCACTCTTCAGGATTTGTCTGATTTCGCGATTGATGCGGGCGGCGTCACGCGCGGCCGCGTCGATCATTTTGGCCCACTTCTTCCGATTCCCTTCCGGCTCTGCTTCTCCCAGCAGGTAGGAGGCTTGCAGAATTGTTTCCAGGGAATTGCTGAGGTCGTGCGCTAGCATGCGAAGGTTGGTAATGACGTCGGCCGGCAGCTTACTGAAATTTTCCATTTCGTTCTCGGGTTTGACAGGCTGTACGTCCCCTGTAGAATATTACTCGTAGTCCTTTCCTGGAAAGCGGCTCCGACAAGGTTCCCGCATTCCCGGTTTTTTTTGCCATCGTGGCGGAATTGGCAGACGCGCATGGTTCAGGTCCATGTACTCGCAAGGGTGTGGGGGTTCGAGTCCCTTCGATGGCACCACGCTTATAAAGCTTCAGAATGAATCGCCCACCGTAAGGGTGCAAGGTAAACCTAGGCAAACGCATCCTCGTTTCAGCCGCAAAACTAGCTACAATTCTTTCACAAAAGAATAACTTTTTCTCCGAAAGTGTCTGGCCGAGACGTTGGCCGGGACAACTGTGACTGCCCCGGCCAACGAAACGTCCACAGTTTCAGGCTTGCAGCTCGTGCTTTGCCAGGTACCGAATGGTACGTAGCGCGTCTTCCAGCTCCATCAGCTCTCGACGCGTGACGCCAGAATGAGAAAGCGCTTCGCCGAGCCGCTCCTCTACTGCTTTCTGGGCCATCTCCAGTTTGGGTTGAAGATGCATCGGATTGAGCTCGAATACAGCCTCCTGAAAAGCCAGCTTCCATTTCGCTTCAGTCGTATCCTTGATCATTGCCTGCATAGAGATTCTCCTTGGTTGAAATTGAATGTGGGAGAAATGCGGAAATCCGCGCGAAACCAGGGTCTGCGGATCCGTGGCTTATTTCAGAACGCAGGCAAGTTTCAACAAAGAAGAACGCAGGTAGAGAGACAGATGAGAGCCGGAGACTTTGTGGCGACTAAGGTAGTGCGGGGATATTTTCGCCGTCCGGAACTGGCGAGCGGTGCAAGGCGGATAAGTTCCTGAACGAAGCTCGGGGTTAAGCCTTCCGCGGACGCTTTCAACATCTCGCCCTGGATGTAACCCGCCTCGAGTTCCCTGAAATCGTCCGTGGTAGCAAATACGGACACCGCCGCGAAAGCAGCGAGAGCCAAAACGAGTGTCCGTAGAAATTTCCGTTTCATGGTTGAAACTTAAGTTTACCAAAATATGAGATCGGGCGAGTCGTATTTGAACCTTTCCCGGCCCTGATCAAGGATGCCGCTACGAACCCAGGTCCCGCCCGTCAAATCCCGGAGACTACTGCTCCGGCAATACAGACACCGCTGCAGGATTCACTGAGGTTGGGTTATCCCGCAGTTTCACATAAAGCAGGGAGTTTTCGGGGCGCGGCACGCTCAGTGTCGACGCCACAAACCCTTCCGGAACTGGAACAGAGTGCTTGAACTCCGGGTCCGAGGCCACCGAACTGATCAGAAACAGATTGGTCCCACGCAGAACGCATTGTTTGTCGGGACTCTCGGGACAACGCACTTCCTGCAACGCCGGAAACCGCACCAGGGTTGCAAGCGGCTGCCAATCTCCCTTTGCAACTCCATCCACTGCTCGAAAACGCAGCGGACCGAATGCCGACGGTCCGAGATTCTTGAGCGGATCAAGGGTCGCCATGACGGTCTGAGCATCCTGCGCGATCAAACTGCCATCGTCGAGACCGAGAGAAACATCGTACGAGGAGTCCGCCGTCGCCACCTCCACCTTCTGAGTGCGTGAAAATGTCTCGGGAATTTCGGATTTCAGGAAAAACAACAACTTCCCGTCCTGAGGCACCTCATCCTGATTGCCAAGTTGAATGGTCGAACCTGACGGCCCCGGTTGCACACTTTTGGTCAGCAGGGTCACCTTCGGCCGCGGCGGATCGATTGTTGCTTCGAGGTTCAAGACGCGGCCGTCTTTGAGGTCCGCACGGGCCGTCACTTTGTCCCCGGCATGCAGCGCGGATATATCTCTGGCATCGGTGGACAAATGCAGTTCGTCTCTTGTTTCCACTCGGGAAAAGCCTGCCGGAGCGAAACGGATGCCGTTCAACTCCACCGCTGCCACCTGGTCCAGCCGGTTCCCAACTAACGTGGCCTGGGAATCTCCGGCGTTGATTGCGAACTTGTCCAGGTGCGCGGCTTCCGCATAGCTGTGCAGTTCAACTTCATCCGATTTGCCCGAGCCAAACTGCTTCACCTGCATGGTGATCTTTCCCGGATTTTCTTCTTTCAAAGGTACTTTGAGTTCCAGTTCATTTGCCGACGGCGAACTCCAGGTCGCAGCAATCGCCTTACCTGCCTCGTTTTTCAGAACGACATTATCGACACAGGCCGCGGCGTCCGATTTGAAATGAACCGTGTTTTCGCGGCCGACGATCAAGGCGCTTTCGTCGGCTGAGGTAACGGTCCAGTTTGCGGAATGAGCGTTCTGCAGATGAAACGTCGGACCTTCAAAAGTGTCGAATCCCCAGTTGCCACGGATCGTTCCCTTCGTGTCGTTACCCAGTTTGTCGGCCGGGACTGTCCTGGTATCTATGGCGAAGCCGCCACGAGAAGCGTCTGGGACGGCGGGCAAATCGATGGCGTGACCTGATTTGTCCGGGATATGCAATACGACGTCATGCGCGTAATCGGTGGAAAAAACGACCGGAGCCCCCTCGGCGGACAGCAGCAAGGAGGGTTTCTCCGCACAAAGCACCTGCTTTCCGTCCACCGCGCGAAGCGGAGGCAATTGCGGCGACTCTACGGCTGGCAGACTCAGGACCATGACCGACATCGGTTTGCGAAACGAGGGAGGATTGTTGAGCTTTAAATTCAGTTCATCGAGATGAGGCAGCGCCAGTGCCGGTATGTAGCGATATTCCGGAGTATGAAAGCTCTCCATCATTTTGGCCAGATCGACCACCACACCGACGTAAGGACTGTAGGCGCCGCCACCAGCCAAGCGGGTGGTGCTGAGCTGCCCGACCAGATCTGGGCCGCTGCCGGAGGTGAGTGCCGCCACCATGGACTGGCTGTGCCCGTCATCGAGCACCAGTTGGTCGGTGTTTTGAGTGAGGCAGGTTTCCTGCTGTTGCCGTGGCTTATTAAAACAGTCGTTATCCAGTTTGATATTCAGGCTGCGCGCCAGGAGCACAGAGTGTTCGTGCAGCGCGGCAGCATCGCTGCTGGACATATCTCTGACCGCGTTCAAGTATTTGTCCAGACGAGTACGGTCCAGACTGGCCTGGTTCAGGTCTTGCGAGGCACGAACGAACGCCCCCGGCTTGCCCTGCACGGCAGTGCGCAATGTACCGAAGTCGCCCCCGGTTTGCGGGGCCAGGAAGATGAGGGCCTGCTGGGCGCCTTGCGGGACCGTGATCACGACCCCTTCCTCCCGAACATGCTTGTTCCAGGTCTCTACCCTTGTGAGCCAGGACTCCGGCGGAGGATTGGTCGAGCCACGCAGGAACACAGAGATCATGAGGAAACGGACGGATTCTCCCTCCGGCATATCGGGATGAATCCAGAGTCGATCCCCAGCCTGCAAGTTCGGCACTTTGGATATGGGAAGAGTCTTCCCTGCCCGGGTCACTCTTACTTCTATTTTGGGCCCAGCCAAATCAAAACCAACATTGTCTGCCCACAGCAAACTGCCGGATATAAGAATGAAAACCAAAAAACGAAAACGCGAAAACATGTCCTATTGTAAGAGGTTCCGGGGAGCAAATGGGACACCGGAAGTGCAGAAAATTTCAGGGGGTTACCCATCGGTTGAACAAGAGTAGTAATACAGCGAAAGCTGGATGCGAGACCTGCATGATAAAGGCAAAATTTACGGCCGTGCCTATTCATCGTGCTAACCTATGGCCGGTCGGTAAACGTATTCTCGGACCGTTACGCTGTATACATTCTCGCTGCGCCAGGAACCCAATGAATTACAAAACATTTATTGTTCCCCTAGCCCTGCTGTTACTCTTTGTCTCCGCCGCACTGGGGCAAGATGCCGCCCCGGCAAAGGGTAAAAGCCAGGTTCGGAAAGAAGCATTTGGGAAAACCCGGGATGGGAGGCCGGTCGATCTGTACACCCTGACCAATTCCAACGGTATGGAAGTACGCGCCATGACCTACGGCGGAATTATCGTGTCGATGCGCGTGCCTGACAAAAATGGCAAAGTAGCCGATGTCGTCCTCGGGCATGACGAACTCGATGGATACATGCCCAATCCGCCCTATTTCGGCGCGATTGTGGGACGTTATGCCAACCGCATTGCCAATGGCACGTTCACCGTTGACGGTGTCAAATACACGCTGGCGAAAAATGATGGCCCTAACACTTTGCACGGTGGAATTGTTGGCTTTAACCAGAAGATCTGGGAAGGCGCAGAGTTTAAAAACGCTAAAGGAGTTGGAGTCGCGTTCAGCTATCTGAGTAAAGACGGAGAGGAAGCTTTTCCCGGCAACCTCAAGGTCAAGGTCAGCTATACGTTAACCAACAAGAACCAACTGATTCTGGATTACGAAGCGACCACGGATAAGGCGACGCCGATTAATTTTTCCCAGCACAGTTATTTCAACCTTGCTGGAGCGGGTACCGGCGACATTCTGGGCCACGAGGTGATGCTCAATGCCGACCGCTTCACGCCCGTCGACAAGACCCTGATTCCAACCGGAGAGCTTCGCCCTGTGCAAGGCACGCCGATGGATTTCACCAAGCCCACCACGATTGGCGCCCGCATCAACGACACCTATGAACAACTGGTCCTTGGACACGGGTACGACCACAATTTTGTGATCAACCGCACGGACAAAGATGGCGATAAAGGCGGCCTCGTACTGGCCGCCAAGGTACACGAGCCAACCAGCGGACGGGTGCTGGAGGTTTTCACCACGGAGCCGGGAGTGCAGTTTTATTCCGGTAATTTTTTGGATGGAACCATCGTGGGCAAACAGGGGCATGCGTACAAGCAGCGCTATGGATTCTGCCTGGAAACTCAACATTATCCGGATTCCCCGAACCACCCCGATTTTCCATCAACCATTCTGAAACCTGGTGCTACATTCCATTCGGAAACGATCTTCAAGTTTTCCACGGAATAGTAACGTCGACATCCGTACACTGGCGCCATTCCGCTGAAACAAACAGTTCAGCAGGGATGACGCCTTACCCGTCGTTGCCGCCAATTCCCGTATAATCTTCAAATTCCCTATGGTTGCCAGCCTGGACCAGATTGTCGCAGCTACGCGCCGCCGGGTCGCCGAAACGAAGCGCCTGGTGGACGTGCACGAACTCGAGCGTCACGCGAAAGAGCATGCCCCGCGCGGTTTCCGGCAAGCACTTGCGACTAGGAGCCGTACAGGACCGGCTGTCATCGCAGAGCTGAAGAAAGCTTCCCCATCGCGTGGCTTGATTCGCTCCGATTTCTCTCCGGAGCATCTGGCCAGGGAACTCGAGTCCGCTGGAGCGGCTGCGTTGTCGGTTTTGACCGATGAAGAGTTCTTTCAAGGATCACTGACAAATTTGCAGAAGGCTTCTGCCAGCACGAGAATTCCCTGCCTGCGCAAGGATTTCATCGTCGACGAGTTCCAGCTCTTGGAAGCCCGTGCCCACTCTGCGGACGCTATCCTGCTGATCGTTGCGGTGCTCTCACAGGATGAGTTGATTGACCTTACGGCAAAGAGTCGTGCCTTTGGGTTGGATGTTCTCTGCGAAGCCCATGACGAAGATGAACTCCACCGGGCAGTGGATGCGGGATGCGATCTGATTGGAGTAAACAATCGCAACTTGCGCAACTTCCAAGTGGATCCGCAAACTACGTTCCGGTTGGCAGAGCTAATTCCGAAATATGCTATTGGCGTGGCCGAGAGCGGCATTGCGAATGGCACGGATATCGCGCGGCTGCGCACGGCTGGATATCAGGCGTTCCTGATCGGCGAATCTCTAATGAAAGCCGAGTCTCCGGGCAACGCCCTGCGATCTCTCCTGGCCGCATCGGAGCACGAGCCTTCGCAACTCAGCGTGAAAAGCTAGCAACATCTCTAAAGTTGAAACTGGAAAAACCGGGAACCGGGTTTCATGACATGGATCAAGATTTGCGGGATTACGAACTTGGAAGACGCGCAGACAGCCGTGGACGCGGGCGCTGACGCCTTGGGATTCATATTCCATAAGAAAAGTCCGCGACGGGTCGATCTGGAGAAGGTGCGGGATATCGTGGCAGCGTTGCCGGCCACTGTCGAAAAGATTGGCGTATTTGCCTTCGAAGATTCCGAAAAAGCACAACAGATCGCCAAACAAGCGGGTCTAACGGGCCTACAGATTCATCTTGAAGCGCGTCCTTCCGGCGAGCAACCCCAAGACCGTTTGGGGCGGTTCGGTCGGAACTTTTATCCCGCGATGCCGGCCGCGTGGTTTCTCGGCGACGGCGCCGTCGATCCTGGTTTAGCGTCGTTCGTTGAAGCGAGGCCCGGACGTCCGTTCAATACGATCCTCCTGGACTCTGGCACTCCCGAGCAGCCCGGCGGAACCGGCAAGACATTTGACTGGACAAGAACTGCGTCTGTGATCGACAGAATGAGCACGGGTCTCAATATCATTGTCGCGGGGGGACTTGGTCCCGGCAACGTGTACCGAAGCGATCCGTATACTGAAACCCTGGGGCGTGGATGTTTCCTCCGGAGTTGAAGAAACGCCAGGCAAGAAAGATCCGCACAAAGTTCGCGCTTTTGTAGAGGCGGTTCGGCAGGCAGACAAGAAGAATTGAGAATGGCTACAGCAAAAATTCACCCCGGCGCATGTCATCACGACCAGTCGGCCGTTTTGGTGTTTACGGTGGCCGGTATGTTCCCGAAACGCTGATGGCCGCGCTGGAGGAACTGGAGCGGCACTACGAGAAGGCCAAGCGCGACCGCAAATTCCAGCGGCGCCTGGACGAATTGCTGCGCACCTACGCCGGACGGCCCACTGCTCTATTCTTCGCCGCAGCGGCTCACGAAAAAACTCGGCGGCGCGAAGATTTACCTCAAGCGTGAAGACCTGCTTCACACCGGCGCGCACAAAATCAATAACTGCCTGGGACAGGCTTTGCTCGTGGAACGCATGGGCAAACATCGTGTCATAGCCGAAACCGGCGCCGGACAGCATGGGGTAGCGACCGCGACAGTGTGTGCTCTGCTGGGCTTTGAGTGCGTCGTCTACATGGGAACCGAAGACATGCGGCGGCAGGAATTGAATGTTTTCCGCATGCGTCTTCTCGGCGCAGAAGTACGCGGTGTGGATTCCGGATCGCGCACCCTGAAAGACGCCATCAACGAAGCCATGCGCGATTGGGTGACCAATGTACGGACCACGCATTACCTGTTGGGCAGTGTGCTTGGCGCCCATCCCTATCCCACAATGGTGCGCGATTTTCACAAGGTAACCGGGCGGGAAGCGCGCGCGCAGATTCTTCGCGCCGAAGGCAAGCTTCCCAAGACCATCATCGCGTGCGTCGGTGGCGGATCGAATTCCATTGGCATCTTTTACGAATTCATCAAGGACAAGAAAGTACAACTCATCGGCGTCGAAGCGGGAGGGCGTGGGTTGAACTTGGGAGAACATGCGGCGCGTTTCAGCGGCGGTTCGCCGGGCGTGCTGCAAGGCACATATTCATACCTGCTGCAGGATGAAGCCGGACAGATTTCGCTTACGCACTCAATCTCCGCCGGCCTTGACTACCCTTCGATTGGTCCCGAGCACGCATGGCTCAAAGATACCGGCCGCGCGGAATATGTTTCGGCCTCGGATTCCGAAGCCCTTGCCGCCTGCACTCTGCTGGCACGAACAGAAGGAATTATTCCGGCGCTGGAGTCGGCCCACGCCGTTGCCGAGGCGATCAAGCGCGCACCCAAGATGAAGAAGTCCGAGATCATGATCGTCAACATTTCCGGACGCGGCGATAAGGACATCGGAATTCTGCGCGAGAACCTCAAGTTGGATAAGTAAGTTAGCAATTGTGCAGTTGGTATTCGGTTATTTCGCTTCATCGCTTTTCCGCCGGGATGGTACCGGCGCGCCGTGCTCTTAGGATTATCACCTTCATTGATGGCTTTGAGCTTTCACAATCGTCCCTCGCTCGTCGCATATGTCACCTGCGGCGATCCCAATCTCGCGACCACGCGAGACATCGCACTTGCGGCGATCGAAGCAGGTGCGGACGTCATCGAACTTGGAGTTCCCTTCAGCGATCCGGTGGCGGACGGACCTGTCATTCAACGTGCCAGCGAACGTGCGCTGCGTAGCGGAACAACGCTGCAACAAGTGTTGAGTCTGGCGAAAGAGATCCGCCAGCGTTCAGAGGCGGGGCTCATCATCTTCACTTATCTGAACCCAATCATGCGGATGGGTGTGGCGAAGTTTAGCGCAGAAGTTGCAGACGCGGGTGTCGACGGAGCTTTGATCACCGACCTGCCATTTGAAGAATCCCGCGATTATCTCTCGGAGATGCGCAAAAGGAAGCTCGCGACCGTGTTCCTGGCAGCTCCCACCAGCACAGACCAGCGATTGAAGCAGATTGCCCAGGCGTCCAGCGGATTTGTATACGCGGTTTCGCGCACTGGAGTGACCGGTACTCAACAGAAGCTGCCCGAAGACGCTCCCGCGCTGGTGCGGCGTTTGCGCAAGTATACTAAGTTGCCGGTGGCGGTTGGTTTTGGTATTTCCACCTCAGAGCAATTCGGAGCTGTGGGAAAATTCGCTGACGCCGGGGTCGTAGGCAGCGCGATTGTGCAGACTGTCGAGCGCAATCCGGGCAAAGAAGCGGAGAGTGTGGCACAATTTGTAAAGCAGCTTTTAGTCGCCCGTCGTCCGTCGTCAGCCCTCGAGCGCTAGTTGGCCAGAGAACGACGAATCTTTTTTACAGCTATACGGTTTGGCTCTGACGGGGTTAAGGCCCGAGCGTACCCGTGGACGGCGACGACTGAAAACAGATGCCCGACGACTGCTCATGGAAATTTCCGACTGGCGCAAGAAAATTGACGAACTGGACCGCAACCTGGTGGACTTGCTGAGCCAGCGCGCGCACGCAGCGCATGAGATCGGCAAACTGAAGCGCGGCCAGGGCATGCCGATCTACGAGCCTGACCGGGAGCGGAATGTATTCAACAATGTGCGCGGCTTTAACGCAGGTCCCTTGCCGGACCGCGACCTGCTGCGGATTTATGAGCGGATCATGGATGTCATGCGTCAGATCCAGCAGGAAGAAATTGCGCCGAACACACCGCCAAAAGGCGGCAGCGACACCGAATTGGATAACGACGTAAATGACTAGTGAACTTTCAGGCATTGGCGATCAGCCGCATTCTCTTGACTGGCTGATCGCTGAAAGCTGAAAGCTGAAGGCTCCTATGATTGTTGCCATGCAGGACACAGCGACGGATGAACAGATCCAGCAGGTGGTGGAACACCTGATCCGGATGGGTTTTTCCGTGCATCGCACCACCGGGGAGCGGCAGACGGTACTGGCCGCGGTTGGCGCGCGGGTTGATTTTGATACTCGCAATCTTGAAGTCCTTGCCGGAGTCGAACACGTTCACCGCATCAGCGCTCCTTACAAACTGGCGGGACGAAGTTTTCGTCCTGGAGGAACGATCCTCGAACTTCCCGAAGGGCGTGCAGATCGGCGGCGACCAGGTGGTGGTGATGGCCGGCCCGTGCTCCGTGGAGTCTCGCGCGCAGCTGTTCACCGTTGCCGAACAGGTCGCCAAGGCAGGCGCTCGCGTTCTCCGTGGCGGCGCGTTCAAACCGCGCAGTTCGCCTTATTCCTTTCAGGGAATGGGAGAGGAAGGCCTCAAGCTGTTGCGCGAAGCCGGCGACCACTTCAACCTGCTGGTCATCAGCGAGGTCATGGAAATCTCGCAGATCGCGCTCATGCTGCCTTACATTGACATCTTCCAGGTTGGCGCCCGCAACATGCAGAACTTCAATCTGCTGCGCGAACTGGGCAAGGTGAAGAAGCCGGTCCTGCTGAAGCGCGGCATTGCGGCCACGCTGGAAGAGTTGCTGCTCTCCGCCGAATACATTATGGCGGGCGGCAACTACGAAGTGATCTTGTGCGAGCGCGGCATCCGCACTTTCGAAACCTATACTCGCAACACGCTCGACGTTTCTGCGATTCCGATCATCAAAAAACTTTCCCACCTGCCCATGACTTCCGATCCGTCGCATGGCACGGGACTGCGCGACAAAGTGGCCCCGATGGCTCGAGCCTCGCTCGCGGCGGGTGCCGATGCCCTGCTGATTGAAGTCCATCACGACCCCGACAAGGCATTTTCCGACGGCGCGCAGTCGCTCTTTCCAGAACAGTTCGCGAAATTGATGGATGAGTTGCGCATGATCGCCCCGGCGGTGGGACGCAAAGTGGCCTGATTCCGCCCTCCAACAGGTGCTCAATTTCTCATGGACAGGCAATCTAATATCGATCACACCCTGTCCGCACCGCGGCATCGTCGCGAAACAAATGTCCTACCAACACCTGCATCGCGGCTCGATCAATGGCTTACGACCCTGATTGCGGGCGCGGGTAGTGATCTGTTACTCGTTCCGGGCGCTTCACCGTGCATTCGTCTCGAAGGGCAAGTGCGGGCGATCGACGGCGGAATTCTGGATGGGCCGGAAATCGAAAGCGCGGTTATCCCGGCTTTAACGCCGCACGGATTGCTACAGTATCGAGAGTCTAAGATTGCCGACTGCTCTTATCACCTCGCCGGAGTCGGACGGTTTCGCATCAACCTTCACCGTGAACGGGGTCTCGCAGCTGCCGCAATTCGTGCCCTGCCAGCCAAAATACCTTCGTTGGCTGACCTGCGGCTACCGCCATCGGTGGAGGCGCTGAGCCGCCTACCGCGTGGCCTCGTGCTGGTAGGAGGTCCCGCAGGATCGGGAAAGTCCACGACGCTTGCCGCGTTAATCGATCTGATCAACCAACGTGACGCACGCCACATAATAACGATCGAAGATCCGGTTGAATACGAACACATTCATTCTCATAGCCTGGTCGAGCAAATCGAGGTCGGCGTAGATGCGCCGGACTTTCCTACAGCTCTCCGAGCTGCTCTGCGGCAGGCGCCGGATGTTATCGTCGTCGGTGAAATGCGTGATCCCGAAACCATACGGATCGCGGTGGCAGCGGCGGAAACCGGGCATCTGGTCATGTCTACGTTGCACACCACCGACGTGGCTAACACAGTTTCCCGAATTTCCGATTCGTTTCCGCTGGAGCGCCAAAACACGATTCGCCAGGAATTGGCAATGGCTTTGGCTGCGGTGCTCACACAGATTCTGCTGCCAACTAAAAACGGCGACCGCATTCCGGCAGCCGAACTGTTAATGGTCGGATACGGGGCGCGGCAGCACATTCGGCGCAACTCATTGCAACATCTTCAGCAGGAGATCACTATTACCCGGAACAAAGGTTCGTTCAGCTTGGAAGAGAGCCTTGGGCACCTGGTTCAGCAGGGCCATATCGATCGCGAAGAAGGCATGGTCTACGCCAATCATCCCGACGATCTCAACAGCCAACTGCGAAATTGAACCAGGGTTTTGTCACGCGAAACGCGAAGCCATTGCAACAATTTCGCTTCGGTAGTTCTTAACTCGAATGCCAATACGCCAGATCACCATCATCGGCACCGGTTTAATTGGCGGTTCATTCGGACTTGCCCTCAAGAAGCACGGCTTCAAAGGACGCATCGTAGGGTGCGATCGCGCCTCGGTACTGAAGCAAGCCCGGCAGATCGGCGCGATTGACGACGCCATAACCGACCCTGTTGCGGCTGTTGAAGGCAGCCAGGTGGTCTTGCTGGCGATTCCGGTGGGCGCCATCATTGAAATGGTTGACCGTGTGGGTCCCAGTCTCTCTGCCAAGACTTTACTCACAGATGTTGGTAGCACCAAAGCTGAAGTGGTTGCGCGCGCAACCGCTGTTTTTGGTAAGCGTACCGGCAGTCGATTTTTAGGCGGTCATCCCATGGCTGGGAAGGAGCGCTCCGGCGTCGAGGGAGCCGACCCTGATCTTTTCCGTGGAGCCGTGTGGTTTGTAACACCAGTTTCTGATCAGGAACTTTTTGCCGGTGTGAGCGGCGAATTTCTAAAGTGGGTGGGAAAGATTGGCGCGGAGGTGGCCGCGATGAACGCCGATTCCCATGATCAACTATGCAGTTGGATCAGCCATCTGCCGCAGTTCATCTCCACCGCCCTGGCCGCCACACTGGTGGACGAATATGGCGAGGACGCCCCGTTGCTTCAAACTGGAGGGCGTGCCCTGCACGAGATGACGCGTATTTCGAGCAGTCCCTATTCGATGTGGCGTGACGTTGCTCTGACCAACAAAAAAAATATCCGGCACGCATTGCTGAAACTGGAACAGCGCCTGGCCCATATCCGGGAGAATCTGGATACGAAGGAGTTGGCGCTGGAGTTTGAGCGAGCCCATCATTTGAGAAAACAGCGGCCTGAAAAACGCGGGAACACGCAGAATAAGATCAAAACTTAATTTTCAGCCATCAATCCGTGCTTCCGTGATGGGTTTCATTTAAGATTTCTTGCCTATGAATAAAGTCGTAACCAGCTGCGGACGAGGCCATCAAAGACGTCTTCGACGGCGCCACCATCATGATTGGTGGATTTGGACTGTGCGGGATTCCGGAAAATCTGGTCCGCGCGCTAGTCCGCAAGGGCGTAAAGAACCTGACCACCATCAGCAACAACGCCGGTGTGGACGGATTGGGCAACGGCTTGCTCCTCGCTGCTGGACAGATCCGCCGGCATATTGGAACTTACGTCGGCGAAAACAAATTGCTCGAAGAAATGATTTTGCAACGCAAGATCGATCTCGATCTGGTGCCGCAGGGGACTTTTTCCGAGCGCATTCGGGCGGGAGGGGCAGGTATCCCCGCCTTCTTTACGCCCACCGGCGTCGGCACAATCGTCGCGGAGAACAAAGAAACGCGCGAGTTCGATGGCCGCCAGTATGTGATGGAGCATGCCCTCAAGGCGGACTTCGCATTCGTAAAGGCCTGGAAAGGCGACCGCTGGGGCAATCTGGTGTATCGCAAGACAGCGCGAAACTTCAATCCCATGATGGCCGCCGCGGCGAAAATAACCATCGCAGAAGTAGAGCATTTGGTCGAAGTAGGCGAACTGGATCCCGACCTCGTGCATACGCCCAGTATTTATGTGCAGCGTATTTTTCAGGGTGAGTTGTACGAGAAAAGAATTGAGAGAAAAACGGTAAGAAAGCGCTGAAACGGACGTTTGTCGATTGTCACTAATCGATAAATTGCCCAAAGCTCCTAAACTTGAGAATGACGGAAGACTGACGGCCAACGACCAAGGACCAACGACTGCCCTTATGAAAGATCTCGACAAACGCGAACGCATCGTGCGGCGTATCGCTCGCGAATTGCAGGACGGCTTTTACGTGAATCTCGGCATTGGGCTGCCAACGCTGGTCGCGAACTACGTCCCTGCTGGCATGGATGTCATTCTCCAGTCTGAGAATGGAATGCTCGGCATCGGCCCTTATCCTGTCGAAGGCGAAGAGGACAGCGATCTGATCAATGCCGGGAAAGAAACCATCAGCGAGATCAAGGGCACAGCGTATTTTTCCAGCTCCGATTCGTTTGCCATGATCCGCGGCGGGCATGTTGATTTGAGTGTCCTTGGAGCGATGGAAGTCGATGAAGGCGGCAGCATTGCGAACTGGATGATTCCCGGCAAGATGGTAAAAGGAATGGGCGGCGCCATGGACCTGGTGGCAGGCGCTCGCCGGGTGGTAGTGGCGATGGAGCACACGACCAGGGATTCTCAGCCCAAGATTCTGAAGAAATGTACTCTGCCCCTCACCGGTGTGAACGTGGTCAACATGATCGTCACCGAGATGGCAGTGATTCAGGTAACGCCCGCCGGATTGGTACTGGAGGAGATCGCGCCTGGCGTCACTGCGGAAGATGTCCAGCGTGTCACCGAACCAAAATTAAAAATCAGTCCCACCCTAAAGGTAATGGCAAGCTGATCTTGTTGGCATTCCCGCGAACCGGATGCGAATCGATTGCAATAGCGACCGGTAAATCTAGTTTGTGCCGCTCTTGACCCTTGCCGCCTCGAACTCGTCGCCCTTCTCCCAGCCCATCAGCTTCGGCATGCTTGCCGCCTGCCACCCCAGGGCGAATCCGAAACGAGCCATAACCGCGTCGCCGGTAAAGTCCATGTCGGGATGGTATTCGTCGCTGGGTTGATGGTAGTGCTTCTCGGTATACTCAGCCGCCTTTTCCAATCCCCACGTCGCGTCGTGCCCTTTGTACTTGACCCCTTCGTTGATCGAGAACGAGGGAATACCCACGCGAGCCAGACTGAAATGATCGGAACGATAGTAATGCCCAGCTTCGGGATGAGAATCGGGCCGAATGGCTAAACGAAATTCTGCTGCTACCGCCTCTACCGTGGGATAGAACGTCGTGCGCTCGGAGCCCGATACCTCCACTTCTTCCGGAGATCCGAGCGCCGGCAGGTCATCGTAGTTCAAATCCACTGTGATTTTTGCCGCCGGGACAGGAGGATGTTTGCCGAGGTATTCGGAGCCAAGTAATCCCTGCTCCTCGGCGGTCACAGCCGCAAAAACAATCGAGCGCCGTGGCTGCTGGGTCGCGCCAGAAAAAGCATGTGCCAGTTCGAGCAGAATCCCGCAACCCGTAGCATTGTCGTCGGCGCCGTTATAGATATTGTCGCCAGGCATCCCTGGTCGAATGCCCAGGTGATCATAGTGCGCGGTGTAGAGCACCGCCTCGCTCCTTACGTTGGCATCGGCGCCAGGCAGCATCGCGATTACGTTGTTGGATTCAAATGGACGGACTTTGCTCACCATGTGCGCCTGCAACTTGACCGGAAGCGTGACCGGATGGAAGTCGCGAGAGTTGGCGTCGGCCATCATCTTGTCCAGGTCCATGCCCGCCGCGCTGGCCAAACCTCGGGCCGCATCCAGATGTATCCAGGACGCAACTTTCAACTTGGGAGAACCGTCAAGCTTCAGATAGGACTTCTCTCCAGAATTGGAATTGCGCACCACATCCCATGGATAACTCGCCATCTCGGTCTTGTGGATCAGGATCGCACCTACCGCACCCTTGCGTGCAGCCTTCTCGAACTTGTAAACCCATCGCCCGTAGTAGGTCAGCGCTTTGCCTTTGAAAAAATTGGGATCGTCGGAAGGCGGCTCGTTTACCATCATCAGCAGGACTTTGCCCTTTACATCAACACCCTTGTAATCGTCCCATTTGTACTCGGGGGCTTCCACGCCATACCCCACGAAAACGATGTCCGCGTTCACGCTGGACTCCGGCTGCTGGGTTTCGTCGTAGGCAACATAGTCGGTGAGTGGCTTCAATTCTTTCGGCGAGCCGGAGGCTGGAACCAGAGAAAATTCCGTTTCCGGTAAAGGTGTAACTCCGACCATGGGGACCCTCTGCATGTAGGTGCCGTTGTCTCCGACCGGCTTTAAACCATAAAGAGAAAATTGCGTGGCGATATATTCGGCTGCGATGTCGCCGCCGCGCTGCCCAGTTCCGCGGCCTTCGAGCAGATCGTGGGAAAGGAAGCGCACATGAGCGCGGATCCGCTCGGCGTCAATTTTCTGAAATGCAGCGATAGCCGCTGGAGGAAAATGAACCGTCATTGCCGCGGACGACGCTCGCTTGTACGACGACTGGGCCCAAATGCCGTAGACCATAAAGATAACGGACAAAGCAACCAGGCTCTTGCGCATGCAGCGGGCTCCTGAGGCAATGAGATGTGAACTGGGAACTTTGTATTGTAACCGTAACGCGGACGTCGGATGTCGACGGGTCGCCAGACGAGGAACGGAGCCAAACATGGGAACTGTCATCCTGAGCGGGATCTTTCCATTCGCTTGCGAATGGAAAGAAGAAGTCGAGGGGCCCCTAGGCTCTGATCGGGTTTCTTTCTGCACGTTCAAGGTGAATCAGTAGAGATGTTTGAAACTGCGTAATTACGAAGGGAAATTTGCTCAGATCGGGGTCCTTCGACTACGCAGACCGATTCGCGAGCGAATCGGTGCGCTACGCTCAGGATGACACTGTGACGTAGCTTGGAAGAAGTTCTTGCCCGCGACCGCGGACTAGTTTTTCGCCCCTCAACCAGCGCGGAAATCGGCGACGTGCTCGTCAGGACGAAAGAGGGGATTGATGCCATCTCCTGAGATCTCGGCGGCGCGCCGGTTCAGTTCTTCGACCTCTTTTCGTATCCACCCGACACTTGAGATCTCGATTTCGCCGTCCTGGCCGATCCAGAAGATGGAGGGCACGTTGGTAAGCCCGTAAGCATTGGAGGCGGGATAGCTCTCGGTATCATCGAGTAGGGTTGGGAACGTGACGCCGTACTGCTTGAGGAATGCTTCAGTATCCTTCTTTCCGTTTTGAGAAATGCCGACGACGGTGACGCGCCTGCCTCCATGCACCTCGTGAATTCGCTGCAGGAAGGGGAAGGCGTATTGACAGGTGGGGCATGAAATTTTAAAAAATGCCAATATGACCGGCCCATGAGCCAGCGCCTGACGCAGAGAAAACTGCTTTCCATCTGTGGTTGGCAAACTGAAATCTGGAGCCGTTGTTCCCGGGTTCAAAGCCGTCATTGTGATCCTTCCCTTGCAAATCTTCCTGCCTCTGTTAGATGACGTGTGCCCGCTTGAGGATTTTCCGGGCCAACCCGGTTAATGGCAGTCGCGCGATGCGGTTTTTAGGCACCCATCGCCCCACGTCCGCATTCTTCGGAGGACTTACCAAAACGCGGACAGTGTAATCCGTGGTTGTGATGGAGTGCTTCAAGGTAAGAACAGGGCCCGCGTCCACACTGGCAGAGACCGGCATTTCCGGCAACTCCCACATTCCCGGCATGAGAGGCAAATGTCTGGGGCGCTTTACCAGGAAAACTGAACTGTCTCGATGATCGAGCGCGTAGCAGATCTCGCGCCGGTTTTGCCGGACGGTTTTTCCTGGGACGTCCAGAATTCCTCGCGTCGCACACAGGTTGACCACGGGACAAATGGGACACCGGGGCTGGCGAGGGAGGCAAACAGTGGCGCCGAGATCCATCATGGCCTGGTTGAAATCTCCTGGACGCTTGCGACTCAACAGATCCTCAGCTGCCTGCCACAGCTCTCGCTCCGCCAGGTTGGCACCACCTACGCGCCCGAGAACCCGCTCCACATTCCCGTCCACCGCCGCGACCGGCACGTTGAATGCGATGCTGGCAACGGCTGCAGCCGTGTAGCGGCCGATGCCGGGAAGGTCGCGCAATCCGGCGACTGTGCCGGGAAACTTTCCCCGGTGTTTCTTCACAACAGCTTTCGCAGCGGCATGTAGCATGCGGGCACGCCGGTAGTATCCCAGGCCGCTCCATGTCGCCAGCACCGACGACTCTCGCGCCGCTGCGAGTTTTTGTACGCTTGGGAAGCGTTGCAGGAAACGACGGTAGTGTTCCAACACCGCGCCAACACGTGTCTGTTGCAACATGATCTCGGACACCCAGACGTGGTAAGGATCCCGGTCCTGACGCCACGGCAGGTCCCGGGCGCTGCCGTCATACCACTTCAACAGTCGCTGATGCCAGAGGCGTCGCGCGTCGCCCGCCAGTTCCTCACTGAATGGTGATTTCATCTGAATTTTGGATGATCTCAGAGCAGCTATTTCTTCTGCGGATCCGCCTGCGCGCTGGGACTTTGTCCTGCATTCTGGTTGCCTGGCTTTTGCGGTCCCAGGACGGAATGTGCGATCTCCATCCATCCGGCGTTTTGTTTTTGCCAAACCGTCATCATGCGGATCGGATCAGCGGGAATGGGCTTCCCGTCGGAAGTGCCCCGCATGGTGATGGCATACGTCACCACTAGCGTCTCGGTGTTCAGCTCGGTTTGAAAATCGCCGAGCGTATAGTCATCCAACTGTATTTGCTCCAGATGGGCGAGCGCGGCAGTCCGGTCTAAACGGCCTTGTTCTGGAGTGATCAACACGTAATTGCCGGCAAGGTGAGCCCCCAGCGCGTCCCAGCGTTTGCCCTTCACTTCTTTCCAGAAGCTGCGCTCAAGGCCTTCACCGCCAGTCGCATCCTTGAATTCGCTGATCTCGTGTTCGCGCCACAGGGTGCAACCGGCAAGCAGCAGCGTGAGCGCAGAGACCACCAAGATCGTCAGGCGATGTTTCATGTGGGGATTTTACAGGACGCCGTGAGCCATTCGTGATCAACTTACGATTTGTGACAAGGACGAGTTCCACTGAAGGCTGTGTTCCTGCCGATCATTGAGCCCTAGCTGCCAGCGCACAGGTTTTTGGCCATTCTTAACCGTCGCACGCCCGCGTGGCCCGATCAGCGTAATGTCCTGATAACCGTTGGTGTTCTTCGGATCCCCCACAAAGATGCAGGTGTCGTTCACCCAGCATTCCACGATGGATCCTGAGAAATCGACTGTGGGGTATCGAGCTCAGCCGATGGCACGCCCGTGCGCACTTTGCCCACACGTGACGGGACGATTCTGGAAGATTCTCGGCTTCGGCGGGACGATTACTGGTGGGTCAGCACCACTGCTGACATTTCATCCGCTCCAATTGTTCCTTCAAATTTTCTCAAATCTCCAAGACGTTCCGGCTCGACGTGGAGATCGCGCACCACATACTCGCGTGAGTAACGCAGCTTGGTTCCGTCAACTTCGCTTTTGCTCTGGTAACTCGCGAAGCCGGGGTCAATCTCCACCGGATCGGGGACATCGTCTACTTTGTAGCCAGGAGCCAGCTCGATTTCGAAAACGTCAGTTTCCCGCGTGGCACTGTCCATTTCGACCGGATACTGCCGTGGCTTTTGATCCAACGCAAAGGTCTTGTGCCCGAGGATGCGAGGACGGATGAGAGTCAGAGGCCCGTGCACCTGGGCATAGTTCGGGACGGTGAACCTGTAGGTGATGACCAGTTCCTTGTTCCGATCATCGAGATCGCTGATTTCCAGGGATTGCAACGAGAATGCCTGCAGCGAGAGACCCAGTAATCTTTCCTCCCGCTGCAAACGCTCCTGTTGGCTTGCCTTTGTCAGAGCGATTCTTTCGTAAACCGCATGATCTCCTCGTCGCTTCTCCACAACTTCTCCGCTAAGCGACCCGTCCGCGGCCAATTTGAACTGTCCTACCCTCGTAAGAGTGTTATTTTCCGGCCGCTGCAGTTCAGTATGGATTAGCTCGCCTCCTGCATCGGTGACCAGCAACGCATACGTATCCTGCAGTTCGGACCGCAAATCGCCCAGAGGAGTGTATTCGTCGGTAGGATCGAAAATCAGGTAATGCTTCCCCGCTTTGCTCTGGAGAATGCCGTGATAGGAGCCTGCCTCGAGTGAGGGCGGGAGTTCGATGGCCAGAATGACGTGGTTGAAAATTGCCGAACGGCTGGCGGGACTTACAATTCCGCGGTCGGTGTTGATCAGAACATATTCCGAACGAATCCCAACTTCATGCAGCAGGCTGCTGAGCAATGTCACCTTGTCTTTGCAATCACCATAGCGCGCGTGAAAAACGTCGCTTGCGGGATGAGGTTGGAATCCGCCGAGGCCGATCTCGATCGCCACATACCGAACTTCTGTCTGCAGAAAAGATGCTAGGGCCCGGACCTTGCCATCGAAATCATTTTGGCCAACCGTTAGCTCGCGCGCTTTCTGCGAAATCTCAGGGCTGGGCATTACGCCGTCCTGCTGTAAGCCCTGTATACCAGCGCCCTAAAGCTTCCCACGATTCGGCGCCACGAGTTTTCTGTCCGGGGCCGAAGTAAGAAACTTCCATTTTCCCCGATATCGAACGAAAGGCCGGCATTCTGGGCTCAGGCTTGATCGCAGATACATCGCGAACCGTCCATTGCAATCCACCTTCTGAAGACGGTTGAGGTTGTACCGGTGGCGTCGAACCCCACGACTCTTTGTATTCCCACCCGGCAGGCATTTGCAGAATCAGGCGTGCCTCGCGCACCGGATTTTCTTCCTGAAAATACCAATTGACCTCGTTGATCCAAACTCGTTTGCGCACTTCGTACTCGAACGCAATCAGCGAGCCCGGATCAGCTGCTGGCGACTGAGCGGCGCGCACCCGCACGTCGTCGTAAAGGATGAAAGAATACGGGGTTCTTTCGGCAAAATCCTTTTCCTTGAGTTCATATTCCCGCCCCGACTTGTCGATGCTCCAGGCGTGGACGGAAAGCACTTTGTCCTGGTGTCCAACCCAGACGTGCAGTTCGCCTTCTGCCCGCCCCTCCTTGCGGATCACCTTCACAACCCTGCGGTAGCGTTCGACGATATCGTCGCCGCCAGGGATCGAGTACTTCACTTCGTCGAGAAGTACGACGGCATTGATTTCCGGATCACGTGCTTCGACAGGCTTCTCCGCGGCCTGACGCACCCAGTCGGGCACAGCAGCATGCGCCCCCCCGGTGAAAACGAGAGCAGCAGCAACCGTTAATGTGAGTCGCCTAATTCCCTGCCTCACGGGCAACCGCCTTGAGAACCACTTCCTGATCGTCCCCAGCTTTCACCTTGTCGTAAAAGATCTTAAGCTCCGGGTACATCGCCGGAGGAAATGCCATACCGCCCATGACCAGGTCTCGCCTTGCAAACACGCCGTTCACACCTTCCGGCTTTTGTTCGGATTTGTACATTGCGTAGTCGAGTTTCTTCGTGTCGTTCGAGGGGAGGTTCTCAACCTGCATTCCGGGCGGCAGGGTCAAATGGATTTCATCAATCTCCCGCGATGGATAGTAGAAATAGACCGCATTCACTCGCTGCGCCGCTGAGAATCGCGGCTGGCTGTTGAACTCGAACAGGTGCAAGGGCATCAATTCGCGCTTGCCCGCGTTGATCATGATGGGACACTTGAGGTTGAATAGAGCAATCAGCGGTTCTTCGGTCTTGTCCCACTCGGGAGACTTACTCAGACTCACCTCACTGTCCATCGGGAGCCACGACTTCACTTCGTCTTCCAATAGCTTCTTGCGGCCTTCGTCGTCTGTTCTTCCTCCCTGTCGCCTGCGCTCTATTGCTTCAAGACCGTAATAACTGATTCCCAATGAGCCCTCTGCCCTGCCTTCATCATTCACTTTGAGGCGCGCAAAACGCGTAATAACCGCGTGGGAATAATCGGCAAGTGGGGTCTCTTTTATTTCCGCGCCTTTGCCTTCGACTTGCCGCAAACCCTGGAGGCCCGAATAACGCCAGTCGGTCATGCCGTAAGGACAAAACTTCGATCCGGGATCAAGAAAGACGTCCTTCCCGTCCACTTGTGCGACGGCGATTTCCGCGCTGAATTGGCTCATGCTGAGAAAGGAGGGCACAAAAATCTCATAGTCACGGTTTGGGACCAACATGAGTGAAGCGGGTATTCCTGCTGCTTTCAGCATGGCGACGAACAGACGATTTAAATCGTCATGGTCTCCGCTGCGCTGCTGCAAAACATCCTCGACTCCGGCGTTGACTTTCATCCCCAATGCTTTTTGTTCCTGCTCGGGGCGGTTCGGGACGTAACTCTGATTCTCCAGTTGCGACACGAAGGCGTAAATCTTGCGCGCCTTCTGCTCGGGTGAATCGCTCGCCGTGACAATCTTGGCCACTGCCTCAGAAATGCCTTTCTTCTTTCCCAGGAAATTATCGGCGTCCTTGCTCCAGTATTTTCCCTGGTCTTTCCAATAGTCCTCTTCCTTCCCGCTCACCAGGTAGTAGAAGTTCACACGCCACCGAAGAATTTCTGGCGGAGGCATGAATGGCTCCTCGGCGAAAGCGGGCACATCGACAACGTCCAGATCCACCCAGTAGGAAGCCACTCCTCTGGCCGCCATTCGACCGTTGGGCAGAACGTGTTGTTGGGGTTTGTATTGCGGCGGTAGAAATGCGCTCCAGGAAACATTATTGGCGATCTGCTCGTGTGCCAACTTGATGAACACGCTTCCGTTGCCTTGAAACGGAATAAATTTGAAGTTGGCCTTTTTTTGGTACAGATCGTCCTGCACAGTCCATTCTGGCGCTACAACTCGCATGTCGCCGTAACGCAAGCTGTAGCGGAAATCCAGGATGCTTCCGACCTGAACGTCGGGCAAGCTGAATGCCTTCACATGAACTCGAATCCCGCGCCCCCGGATCAGCACCTTATCGAATGGTTTGCCTGCGAACGGGATTACGGTTCCGTCAGGATGTATGGTCCGGCCGCTAATCTCGCTGATTGAGAAATCGTTGCGGTTATACGGCAACTCGACGTCCGCATATTTTCGGCCGGCTTCTGTTAGCACCTTGATCCGCTTGTAGGTGGAATGAAAATTGTTCAGGTCATCTCCGGTTTCCTGCCGCTCGAGGATTACGGCTGACGCACCCGGCTGCCCTGCTACATCCGTGAAGGCTTTCTCCTCAGGAGTGACGGGAGGCCAGTCCGTCGCGACGCAGTTCGCGACACTGAACGCGAGGAAGATAAAACCGACAAGAACTTCCAAAAGTATGCGAACACGCGACGTCATAAAAACCCCCAAGCAGTGGGCGTCGGATGGAACCAGGATTGGGCCGGGGCAGCCAGGGGAAGCGGCCGGACGGGAATTCTACTTTGCTTTTTCGTCGTTTCGCAGCGGAAACTCCAATACGTACCCACAAGAGCACCCCGGGGAAGGATAACTGTGCCCTGCGGGCGTGTCCGATCACTGAAGGCCTACGACTGACGAGTGCGGCAGGGGTGTAACTAGCAATGCTCCCCCGTTGACCCTGGGCGGGATGCGGGGAATAATGGCAGAACCTTCCGCTCGGCAAATGGCAGTTACGCGTTTTCGGGCTTTGACAGCTACACTGTCAACATGAACGACTTCAACCGTAAGGTGGAGGACGCGACGGCACGCGTCAACAAGTCCGTGGCCGAAGCCACCGATCGCATTGAGAAAGAGACAACCGAATTCATCACCTATCTCAACGACGAAGTCGTGCCTGCTGTCCGCCAACATTCCACCAAAGCGTTGCGGGTGGCGGCCGAGAAGATCAGCAAGCTTGCGGACTATCTCGACGAGGTCAAGTCAACGCACCGCTGAGTAAACCCTCGTTCCTCCTTGTTCTTACGACACTTATCGTTGTGATTGCCCTGACCGGTTGTGGCGGAAAAAAGCAGGCAAGAGTCAGCCCGCCTCCGCCGCCCCCAATGGTCCAGCCTTCGACGACGGCCCCCGCGCCCGGCTCATCGGTATCGCATCCTCCCCAGTCTTTGCCATCACATCCGACCGTTCAGGAAAGAGCCGCCGAAACCGCCAGTATTCCGGAGGATACGAAGCCTCTCTCGGTCGAAACCGGCAAAGCTAGTTGGTACGGCGCGCCTTATCACAATCGCCGCAGCTCGAATGGCGAAGTTTACGACATGAATAGCCTAACGGCTGCCCACCGCACGCTTCCGCTGGGCTCGACCGTGCGGGTGACAAACGTCAAAACGGGCCATTCAACCGTAGTGAGAATCACCGACCGTGGACCGTTTGTTGAAGGCCGAATTGTGGACCTCTCCCTGGCCGCAGCGAAGCAGGCAGACGTCTGGCAGGCTGGAGTCGCTCAGGTACGGCTGGAAGTCCTGCGCACTCCGGTTCCGTTCACCAGCGGCGGCCGCTGGGCCGTGCAGATTGGCTCCTTTCAGCACGAGGGCGCGGCCAACAAAATGGCCGACCGGCTTACTCGAAGATATAAGACGGCAAAAGTTCTCCGCTTCAGCAGTCCCGTGGGTGATTGGTGGGTCCGCGTTCGTGTCCTAAAGGACGACCGCATTCGCGCAGAGGAAGTTGCCCGCGACACGCAGACAGTTGAGGGAAAAGTCTTCCTGGTAAGGCTGGATTGAAGTAATAGCCTCCGATCTTAGTTAACAACCGTCGATTCCGTCCCAATATCATTTGCACCTGCTCCGCTGGCCTGCAGACCATGGCCCTCCGGAACTTGATCGTCAACCGAGGGGCGTTGAACATTACGAGCAGAGGCCCCAATGCGTCCCGCCCTCATTTCCGTTCTACTGCTCTGCCTGCAGATGGGTTCCGCCACCCACGCCCAGACTACGACCCTGGGCTTGAACGCGCCCCAGTTGTACGAAAAGGGTATGAATAGCCTGTTGGGCGTCGGGGTCAGTCGCAACGACCTGAACGCCGTGGACTACTTTCGCCGTTCGGCTGAGCTGGGATATCTTCAGGCGCAAGTAACGCTGGGATACTTCTACGATACCGGCACTGTAGTTTCGCAAGACTCGACACAAGCCGCTGACTGGTACAAGAAAGCTGCTAAACAGGACGATCGTCTGGCTGACTGGCTGGTCGGGAGGCTTTACTTCACCGGCAGCGGAGTGCCGCGGGACCTGAATGCAGCTCAGTCCTGGCTGCAGAAATCTGCGAACCAGGGTGATCCCTTTGGCCAGTATTTGCTAGGTATGGTCTTGCTGGAAAGGAATGACTATTCCAAAGCGGGGGACTCATTTCAAAAGGCTGCTACGCAGGGGTTGCCTCAGGCACAGCAACAGCTGGGCGAGCTCCTCAAACAGGGACACGGCGTCAATGAAGATAAGTTTGAGGCTTACGTCTGGCTCCTGGTGAGTTTCGACGCTGGCAACCAGGCCGTTGCCGCTGATCTGTCAGCTCTTGAGGGAGACTTGGGCAGCAATCGCGTGGAAGAGGCAAAAACTAAAGCGCGCGATCTTGAACGGAGTGTTTCCCGGGCAGTTGTATCTCGCGGATGCGACTGGGTTGGCGCACTCGACCCAGTTCCGACACCGCCTACCCCGGATGTGCAACGCTTCTGTCGCTGAAGATGAATCGGAAGTACGCCATTTAGCTTCGGCGCACACCATCAAAACAAGGCAACCCCATTTCCGCGATACGAGACGTGGGGCTGCCGTGTCATAGAGTTCCTGATTTCTGACTAGCTGATTTCCGTCCGCTTGCGAAGGAACGCCGGTACATCGAGGTCTTCTTTCTCGAAGTTGGCGATCATCGCATCTCGCAGCGTGTCCACCGCGATTGCTTGCGTGGGCGCAGCCACGTGCCGCACGGGCTCGGGTTGCTCCATCACCATCGGCGGCGGCTCCGGCTCGAACTCGGGTTCTGGCTCAGGCTCGCGCATATCAGAAGAAACCACAAACGAACTCCGGTTCTCCATCTGACGGCGGCGGATGTCGGAATCCTTGAACCCGGTGGCAATCACCGTAATCTTCACCGCATCCTTGGCCTTTTCATCCAGCACCGCGCCAAAAATGATGTTGGCATCTTCGTGGGCAGCGCCCTGAATGATGCTGCAAGCCTCCTGCACCTCTGCCAGCTTGAGCGATGTGGAGCCGGTGATGTTGATGAGAATTCCGCGGGCACCATCGATCGCGCCGGCTTCGAGCAGCGGTGACGCAATGGCTTTCTGCGCGGCATCGGTCGCTCGATGCGCTCCGCTCGCTGTGGCCGTGCCCATCACGGCGTAACCCATGCCCGCCATGATCGCTTTCACGTCCGCGAAATCGCGGTTGATAATTCCAGGAATCGTGATGATGTCGGAAATACCTTGCACGCCTTGCCGCAGGATGTCATCGGCCACGCGGAATGACTCGAAGAAACCGGCGTCCTGGGCGACCGCCAACAGCTTTTCATTGGGGATGACGATGGTGGTGTCGACCGAATCCATCAACTCCGAGATGCCGCGCTCCGCTTGCTGCATGCGGCGTTTGCCTTCAAAGGCGAATGGCTTGGTGACCACGGCAACGGTAAGCGCCCCCATTTCGCTGGCGAGCGACGCGATGATTGGCGCGGCTCCGGTTCCGGTGCCGCCGCCCAGGCCGGCGGTGACGAACACCATGTCGGCGCCTTCAAGTGCTTCAATAATCTTGTCGGAATCCTCGAGTGCAGCTTTACGGCCTACCTCAGGATTCGCGCCCGCACCGAGACCATTGGTGAGCTTTACCCCGAGTTGGATCTTCATCGGGGCACGTGACATTCGCAGCGCCTGCAGGTCGGTGTTGGCGACTACGAATTCGATCCCCTCCATGCCGGAGTCGATCATGCGGTTGACTGCGTTGTTGCCGCCTCCACCCACGCCGATGACCTTGATCTTGGCGTCGTTGCGGGTATCCTCATTGAAGCTGATGCGAATGTCGTTCTCTTTTTTCATGTCTGCCGCCTTCAGTGAATTTGCTTACTTTTCTGTTGCCTTCGTGCCTCGAATCTTGATGTAGCGTCTTTCTCGACGTAGCGCCGGCATCTTGCCGGGACGGCGGCGCTACAAAAGCTACGCGCCTTTTCCTACGAACATTGCTTTCAACCTCGAACTCCACCGATCGCCCTGCACTCCGCGTGCGATGCGGGCTCGGTGGCCGTAAAACACCATGCCCAGAACGGTTGCGTACTCCGGCTCTGCCAATGTTGACGGCATCTTGGCGAGTGGAGCGGGCCACGCCAGTCGCAACGCGCGGTGCAGCACAGACTCCGCGATTTCCAGAATTCCGGGCAAGCGGCATCCGCCGCCGGTGAGCACAACACCGGCCGCACACAGGTCGAACATTCCCGCGTGGCGTAGATTGTCCCGCAACATCTCAAACAGTTCCCGGGCACGAGGTTCAAGAATTTCCGCCACCATGCGCTGTGAAATCAGCCGCGAAGGACGATCTCCCACCGACGGAACCTCGACTTCGTTCCCCTCCGGAATCAGTGTCACGATGGCGTTGCCGTAAAGCCGTTTGATTTTCTCCGCCTCGGCGACCGGAGTGCACAGTCCGACAGAAAGGTCGCTGGTGAAGTGATCGCCCCCGATTGGGATTACACCGGTATGAGCTACCGCTCCTTCATGAAATACGATCAGGCTGGTAGAGCCCGCACCCAGATCAGCCAGGCATACCCCCAACTCACGCTCGTCGCCGCGTAAAGTGGCATCGGCGCAGGCCAGAGGCTCAAAGACTGTATCGTCCACATGCACGCCAGCGCGATTCACCGCGGTAATCACGTTCTGCATTGCGCTGGCAGCGACTGTCACCATGTGTACGCGCACTTCAAGCCGCGCAGCCATCATGCCCAGCGGATCGTGCACACCAGTCTGATCATCAAGAATGAATTCTTGCGGCAACAAATGCAGAATTTCGCGATCTGCGGGGAGAGGAATTGCCCTGGCCTTGTCCACCGCAGCCCGCAGTTCTTCGCGCCCGATCTCCCTCGCCCGCGCACCAAAACTCAACCCACCGTGACTGTTGATGCCACGCGCGTGCGCCCCCGCCATGCCCAGCAGGGCATGCTCGATCGGCGCCCCTGCCGTGTCCTCGGCCTGTTCCACAGCCTTCTGAATTGAACTCACTGCTTTATCCAAGTCGACAATGACGCCCTTGCGCGAGCCACGTGACTCCGCCACGCCATGGCCGCGGTAACGCAAACCGTTGTCGGTGATTTCTGCTACCAGCGCACACGTCTTCGCGCTGCCTACATCGATTGCGGCCAGAAGATGCTGATGCTGATTCGCCATTCCTATCTCGGTTCCTCTCCCTTGGCAATTGCCGGGCTTGGTTTTGCCGGAGTCTTGGCGGTGGATCGCGAAGAAGCCGGACTCGCCTTTGCAGTTGCTGCCGGTGCCACCGGGGATTTCTTTGCTGTCTTGACCTGGCCTTGCTCTTTTTGGGTTTGCGCCGTACCGGTCTTCGCTTTGGGCTTTGCTTTGGCTTTTGCGGTCGTCCGCTGTCGGGTACCAGTTTTGCCGTGTTCAGGCTTGGCAACTTTCTTGGCTACGATCGGTTTTCCGGCCGCTGGTTTCGCTAAGGAAGTTCCGGGCGTTTTCACAGTAAGAGCCGGAGATGGTTTGGTGCTGGATGAGATCCGAGTCATTAAGGCGGCCGGCTTCACTCCCGCCGCCATCGCCTTCCTGGCCGCGTCACCGGACATGGGCGGCTGCTTGGCTGTACCCTGCAGATCTGGATTGACAATGATCTGCCGGTCATAACGCAGGTCGACCGATTCCAGTTTGTCGAACTGCTGCTGCCAATCCTGCACATGCGTGACGTATACCTTGTAGCGCTCCAGATAGTTCGCGGATCCCAGATGCACCAGCACTTCGCCCGCGCGATTGTTAGCCAGCACTTTTACATCGTCGGGATCGGACAAATCGATTTCGCTGAGATCTTGCGAGTAGCGCGCGCCACCGGCATCCAGTTGGCGAACTACCTCGTTGTAGATCTTCATGCGCGCTGCCCGGGTGGAGGGCGGCTCGCCCTGGTTCATGCCTACAATCACGGGGAAGGAATATTTTTTCTTCCCGGGCAACTCCATCAGAGTGCCGACCTCGTCTGTGAGCAGGATTCTTGAACCCACCCGCGCAAATGCAACTGGAGTGCGCTCGTGAATTTCGACCTTGAGCCGGTTAGGTATGAAGCGCATCACGCTGGCCGATTCGACCCATGGAATCTGCTCCAACTGTGCTTTTCGCTGAGCCAACGGAACAAAGAAAATATTGCGGCCAATGTCGCCGCCCATGACTTCCATGACCTGCGAGCGCGCCACGTTTTGCAGTCCACCGATATCAATGTCGTCGCTGGACTCTACCCGGAACCGCCAGGAACGCTCTCCGTAGTGGTAGAGCGAGGCGACCGTGATTCCGCAGAGAAAAATAACGCCGAGTGCTACGGCGGCCCAAGTCAGTCGAGTAACAGTTTTCTTTGGGAGTGAACCGCGACGCACGGAAACGCGCTTCTGCACTCGCAGGAATGGGGGTTCCTGCTCCACTTCCAAGTCAAGCAGGCGCGCGTCATGTTCTTCGCGCCCAGGCTCGTTGGCCAGTGGGTACAATTCTTCCTGCGAGATGGTGGGGCCGGATTTCCGCGCCATCAACTCAGGTCAATTGTCGTCAGGGAATCGCTGAGCAAAATTACTATAACTGCTTTTGTGCGGCAGAGATAGAAAAAATTGGGGAGTTTTGCACAGGAATAAATGGTGAAGAATTCTCTTAACTTTTAAAGAGGCACTCATAGGAACCCAGAGAGTGCTTGCTTCCTTCGAGGCGTCATCCTGAGTCCGGCTTTAGCCGGCGAAGGATCTGGCGTGCAGCTCATATGCGTCGCTTGAGTGCTGCGGGGACGATCCGCACGCTTCGGGACTGAAGTCCCTCAGCACGACGCCGACGACAGACGGATGGAAGAGGCGACGACCCACCTAGTTTGCGTCGTCGTCAGACACTTCAGACTGGTCCGGCACGTCGATAACAAATCTCGAACGTGGCCCCTGCACGATCGCATGAACCCTGTGTTCAACCATCTGAGCGCGGATGGCCTGGGCTTGTGCCCGAGCGATCTCGGCAGTGTGTCTCGCCATAGTGCTCCGGACACATGCCATGTTGACTTGAGCCACACGCTGCAGATCGCCGTACCTACGATCCGCCGTGGCCACATCGAGATGGCCCAGATTGAGATAGCCAGTATTCAGATAGCTCGAGCCTATCTCGGAGGCCTGCTCCGCCATCGCAATCGACTTGTCTGCGAGACGGCCCGCCCAGCCGTTGTACCCGGTCATCAGACCATTCGTAACTGCCAGGGCGAGAACGCCAACTGCCATCCAATACATTGCCTTTTCGGAATCCATATTGGCCTCTTCGTACGTTTGACGGGCGAGCCGAAAAGTAGTTATCAGACTGCCAGTGTTTTTGTGGTGGCCTTTTGCACAGAGTTTTCGTCCTTGGCCCGCAGTTTCTCCAGAATCACAGGGCCCAACTGCGAGACGCTCCCGGCTCCCAGGGTCAGAATCATGTCTCCCGGCTGGGCCGCCGCCCCTACCGCTGCCACCCCATCGGCAAACGAAGAGGCGTAACTTGTGGCGGCATTCCCTGCTCCGCCAACCAGCCTCGCCAGCGCTTCCCCGGTTACCCCCTCAATGGCGGGTTCGCCCGCGGCATAAATATCCAGAACCACAAGTGAATCAGCATCCTCGAACGCGGTGCCAAATTCCTCCAACAGGTCGCGAGTACGGGTATAGCGGTGTGGCTGAAAAACCACATGGATCTTTCGGAAGCCGCACTGGCGGGCCGCGGCCAGCGTGGCGCGAATCTCAGTGGGATGATGGCCGTAGTCGTCAATCACGCTCACGCCGGCTACCTTACCCCGCAACTGGAAACGCCGGTCGACGCCGCGGAAATTCTCCAGCGACGCTCGGATGTCGTCTGGCTTGATGTCCAGACCAACCCCTACCGCAATCGCCGCGGTGGCATTCAGGACGTTGTGAACACCCGGCACATGCAGGCGGAATTCCCCCAGGTCGTGCTCGCCGTAAGCGACCCGGAAATGGCTGGTGGGCTCCCATGCCTGAGATCCGGAGGCAACCTTGAACGCAGACTTCCCCAGTTTGATGTGAAAATCCGAGCCTCGCCGCGTCCCATAAGTGACCGTCCGCCGTCGAATTTGCGAGAAAAGGCGGCGTAACTGAGGATCGTCATTGCAAACCACGACCACTCCATAAAAAGGTATCCGGTCCATGAATTCCAGGAACGCCCGCTTGACGTCACGCATATTGCGGTAGCAATCCATGTGCTCCCGATCGATGTTGGTGACAACGGCAAGAACCGGCGACAATTTCAGGAAAGAACGATCGCTCTCATCGGCTTCGACCACCATGTACTCAGAGTTGCCCACTCGTGCATTTGACCCCAGGGCATCTACACGCCCGCCCACCACGACAGTAGGATCGAGGCCGCCGCCCGCAAGCACAGCCGCGACCATGGAAGTCGTCGTCGTCTTGCCGTGCATACCCGCAATCGCGATCCCGTACTTCAGACGCATTAACTCCGCCAGCATCTCGGCACGCGGGATGACTGGAATGTGGAGCCGGTGCGCTTCGATCACCTCGGGGTTATTTTGCGCAACCGCAGAACTGGTCACCACAACTTCCGCCCCGGTGACGTTTTCCGCCGCGTGCCCTTCGAAAACGCTGGCGCCCAGGCCGGCCAGCCGTTGCGTGACGGGCGAATTCTTCAAGTCGGAGCCGGAAATCTTGTAGCCAAAATTAAGCAGCACCTCGGCAATCCCGCTCATGCCGATACCGCCGATTCCGACAAAATGAATACGCTGAATTTTGGCAAACATAGTAAGGAAAACAGGCAGCGATCCGAAAGATCAAAGCCCATGAAAAGATTCACGAAGAGAATCCGCGTCTAACCCTCCAAGTCCGTAGCCGGCTCTTCTTCAATTCCCGCCAACCGGGCCGCCATGGCAGCAATGTCGCCGGCGGCGTTCGGATGTGCCAGCTTTCGTGCCGCCTGACTCATCCGTTGCAGCCTTCCAGAGTCGCCAATCAGGGCCGCAATCGTGTCAGCCAGCCAAACGCGTTCCAGCTTGGTTTCTTCCACGACTACAGCAGCCCCTGCTCGTTCCAGAGCCTGCGCGTTCACTCTTTGATGATCGTCCGCCGCGCGCGGAAAAGGAACGAAAACCGCCGGCTTCCCCGCTGCCGTGATTTCCGCGACTGTACTCGCACCAGAACGGCACAGGATCAAATCGGCTCGCGCAAAGAAAGCCGGCATATCCGTGATAAACGGGAACACTTCGGCTGAGACGTGCGATTGCTGATAAGCCGCCTGCGCCTCATTATATCCGCGCTCCCCAGTCTGGTGGATGATGTGGATATCCGGCACCTGCCTCACCAGTTCAGGCAAACATTGAATCATGGCCTGGTTGATGGCATTCGCTCCCTGGCTTCCCCCGAACACCAGCAGCGTAGGTTTGTCCCCTCCGGTCGGCTTGCCCGCGATTTGGAAAAAAGCCTCGCGAACTGGCACGCCTGTTACTGTCGCACGTGGGAAATATTGTGCGGTTTCCTCAAAGTGCACCGCTGCACCCGAAACCATTCTGGCCACGATCCGGTTCGCGAAACCGGGGACAACATTCGGCTCGAACGCCAGTGTGGGGATTCTCTTGAGAACAGCCGCCAGCATGGCCGGCCCCGAAGCATATCCACCGACCCCAATCACCACATCGGGACGGAACTCGGCGAGCATGCCGCGGGCATCCCAAACCGCCCGGGGCAGATCGAACAGTGTTTTGAGGCGGGTTTTCAGGCTGACCTTGTTTAGCGCGCCGACCTTCACCAGCCGAAGCGGAAATCCTGCCGCGGGAACCAGGCGATTCTCGATACCACGCGCCGTCCCAATGAAAAGCACTTGGGCGTCGTATCGCTTTTGCAGCTCCTGGGCGATGGCAAGCGCAGGGATGACGTGCCCGCCTGTCCCGCCGCCCGCAAGAATTGCCCGCATCACATGACTATAAACCGGAAGCTAACCGTGGAAGGCGTCAGAGAGTTGACGCTTTAGGAGCGGCCTTAGGGTCTGGCGCGGATTGAAACCGCAGAGCACGCGTACTAATCCGTTTGCTTCGTAATGTTCAGCAGCACTCCCACGCAGGCAAGCGTCACGAACAGCGACGATCCTCCGTAGGACACGAATGGCAGTGGAATGCCTTTGGTTGGCATCATTCCCAGCACTACGCTGATGTTGATGAAAGCCTGCACCACTACCATGCTGGTAATTCCGACGGCCAGCAGACGTCCAAACATGTCCTGCGTGCGCAATGCGGTACGCACTCCGCGCCACAGGAAAATTCCGAAGAGCAAAAGCAATACCAACGACCCGAGCAGGCCCAACTCTTCCGCGGTCACGGCAAAGATGAAGTCAGTATGCGGCTCCGGCAGATAGAAGAGCTTCTGCTTGCCTTCCATGAATCCCAAACCCGTGACGCCTCCCGTGCTCACCGCGATCAGCGACTGAATAATGTGAAAGCCCTTGCCCTGCGGGTCCGAATAAGGATTTATGAAGGCGAGAATACGGTCCCGGCGCCATGCAACGTGGAAGATCAGAAAATAGAGCGGAAGCAGTGACGCCACGAACCCGTACCCCAGATAGCGCAGATCGAGTCCGGCCACGAATAGGATGCAGGCTGTGATTGCGGCGCAGGCTATCGCCGTCCCCAGATCCGGCTGCAGGACGATCAGAACCAGGAACATGAGCGTAGGCAGGACGGCTGGAAGTAAAGTATTTCGCCAGTCGTTCATGGAGCTGATACGGCTCTCCAAGAAATAGGCGAGAAAAAGGATGACCGCCACCTTCGCAACTTCAGAAGGTTGAAACGAGAAACCGCCAAAGTGGATCCAGCGGTGAGTGTTGTGGGCGCGGTCGAGGAGAAAGACCGAGATCAGCAGCAGCGTCGTCCCGCCCAGCACCGAGAACACCACGCCAGGGTGTTTGTAGCGGCGATAGTCCACTTTCATCGCGACCACCATGGCGACGATTCCCGCAGCTGCCCAGCCTACCTGCCGCAGGAGGAAAAAGTAGCCGGACCCGTACCGCTCTTTCGCCATGACCGCGGATGCGCTGAATACCATCACCAGACCCACAAATACCAGGATCAGGGTGACGGTAAACAGCCAGCCATCGACGCTAACGCGCTTTGCCATGGGAGATTTATTTCACCACGGAGCCGCGAACGTGCCGAGAGGAATGTCAGTGAATTGTCTAAATGAGTTGTAACTATCTTGGTTCGCGCAGGTGCGAGCGTCTTAATCGTGAAGATTTAACGCGTGGGCGAGAGACCTGTGACCGGATTGACCCAATTCAGGAATTCCGGGTGTCGGAAGCAAGGGTCGCTACCACTTCCTTGAAGACTCTTCCCCGATGCTCATAATTCTCAAACTGATCGAAGCTGGCGCAAGCCGGGGCCAGCAGCACAACATCTCCAGGCTCGGCTATGGCGGCCGCATGCTTAAGCGCAGTCTCCAGGGTGCCTGCATGGTCAATCTCCACCGCCTTGATTTGCGACTCGATTTTGTCCGTAGCAGATCCAATCGTGTATACGCGTTTCACCCGCTGCTTCAGTAGATCGTTGAGAAGCGAGTAATCGCTGTCCTTGTCCTTGCCGCCCAGAATCAGGTGAATGTTTGCGGGGAACGACTCAAGAGCCTTGATCGTGGCGTCTACGTTCGTCGCCTTGGAATCGTTGTAGTACTCGACCCCGCGAATGGTTGCCACGTATTCCAGACGGTGCTCAACCGCCTTAAAGTTCTGAACTGCCTGCCGGATCCGTTCTGGTTCACAACCAGTGAGCGCGCCGACGCAGATTGCGGCTAGCGTGTTCTCCACGTTGTGAACGCCCTTGAGCGGGATTTCCGCCGCCAGCATGATCTCGCGCTGCCCTTTCGCATCCCGAAACAGTAAGCGGCCATCGCGAACATACGCGCCCAACTGGACTTCCTTTTTTACGCTGAACCAAAAAACCTGCGACCGCGTGCGACTCGCGAGTTCCACGCAAGTGGCATCATCTGCGTTCAGGACCGCGAAGTCCTCCGCGTCCTGATTCTCGAAGATCCGGGCTTTGGCATCCGTGTACGCCGCAAACGTGCGGTGCCGATCAAGGTGATCGGGCGTGATATTGAGAACGACGGCAATTTTTGGACGGAACTTTTGAATGGTCTCTAGTTGGAAACTGGACACCTCCAGCACCACGACAGTATCGGGTTTAGCCTGCTCCACCAGGGAGATGGCAGGCGTGCCGATGTTGCCACCGACGAGCGCCGGGAATCCGCCTGCTGCAATGATTTCTCCCGCCAGCGAGGTAGTCGTGGTTTTTCCGTTGGAGCCGGTGATCGCAATAATATTTCTCGGCAGAAACAAGGATGCCAACTCGATTTCGCCAATTACCGGCTCGCCCAGGGCGCGGGCCTGGACCAGGGGAGCCGAATCCACCGGGACTCCCGGGCTCACAACAATCAAATCCTGCCCCCGGAAAGTCCGTTCGCCGTGGCCGCCGGTCTCAACCGCGATTCCATGATCGAGCAGGAAAGGAATGTCGTTGCCAAGTTGGTCTTGCGGCTTCGCATCGGAAACCGTCACCCGAGCGCCCCTCGACTGGAGGAATAATGCAGACGCCACTCCAGATTTGCCCAGCCCCACGACGAGCACGCGTTTGTTGGCGAGTTCCATAAAGACGCTTCTGGCTACTAGCTACTGGCGTAAAGCTACGGGCGTAGGCTTTTGGCTAGAGCCAGGAGCTAGAAGCTAGCAGCGGTCTTTTGCAAAACTATCTTAACTTCAGTGTGGTCAGCGCGAATAGGGCAAACACCAGCGACGCGATCCAGAAACGCACGATGATCTTGGATTCTGACCAGCCGAGGAGTTCGAAGTGGTGATGAAGCGGCGCCATTTTGAATATGCGCTTCTTGCGCAGTTTGTACGACGTTACTTGCAAAATGACCGACATTGCCTCAATAACGAATATTCCTCCGATAAAAGGCAGCAGCAGTTCCTGCTTGATCATGACGGCGACCGAGCCAATAGCGCCGCCCAGTGCGAGAGAACCCACGTCTCCCATGAAAACTTCGGCAGGATGGGCGTTATACCAGAGAAAGCCAATTGCCGATCCCACCATTGCTCCGCAGAAAATCGTCAGTTCACCGGCCAGCGGCATGTGTTCCAGACCAAGATAGTCGGCAAAGGTGGCGTGCCCGCTCACATAGGTGAGAACCGCCAGCGCTCCAGCTGCGATCACCGTGCATCCGATCGCTAAGCCATCGAGCCCGTCCGTCAGATTTACCGCATTACTCGATCCCACGATCACCAGCATGACAAAAGCGATAAACGGAAGAAAAGCCAGCGGCCAGATCGCAGGATTGCTTGCCAGATTTTCAATGACCAGATCGGGATGGAACTGCTTCAGGAATGGCACCAGCAAGCGCGTGGAATACATGCCCCGGGTCTGCATCGTGATGAGCGCCACAGCGATGAGAATGCTGGTCGCGATCTGCAAGCCTAGCTTGGCCTTCGAGGTTAGCCCGAGGTTCCTGCGGTTGACTACCTTGATGTAATCGTCGGCAAATCCAATCGCGCCGAAGGCGCAAACCGAAAACACCGCGATCCACACGAACCGGTTGCTGAGATCGGCCCATAACAACGTTGGAACCACGATCGAAATAGCAATCAGCAGGCCGCCCATCGTGGGCGTGCCGGCCTTCTTCTGGTGGGCCTTGGGGCCTTCTTCACGGATGAACTGGCCGATCTGAAATTCGCGCAGCCGGTTAATTACGATCGGTCCAATGATGAGTGCAGTGAAAAGAGCAGTGAGGCTGGCGAATGCTGTACGGAAAGTCAGATAGCGGAAAATACGGAATGGCGGAAAGTAATGAAAAAGCTTCAGGTACAGCAGCCAGTAGAGCAATCACCCTCCATGTGCGGTCGTCAGTCGTCAGCCTTCAGTCGTCAACACAAGTCGTTACCAAGCATCAATCAGCCACCTTCGTCGGCAGCTTTAGATTTGCCGACGACCGTCGACTGACGACTGGCGACTGTCTCCAAAGCTCTTTCCAGTTTTACACCGCGCGACGCCTTCAGCAGCACCACATCACCCTCGCGACTCTTGCTTACCAGCCATTCGCCGGCTTCTTCGGGCGTAGCCACGAATTCCGCCTTCATTCCAGCCGCGGAGGCCGCCTCGACCATCGGCTTCGCCAGACCTCGCACACCAATCAACATGTCGATTCCTTTTTTCGCCATGTGCTGGCCTGAATCGCGATGCAGTTTCTCGCCCGTCGGCCCAAGTTCCAGCATCTCGCCCGCAATCACGATTCTTCGTTTCGCCGGCATCGCAGCCAGCGTATCCACCATGGCGTTTAGCGCCGTTGGATTGGAATTGTAACAATCGTTGATGATCGTGATGTTGCCCACTTGGACGACCGCACCACGTTTGTCCGCCGGAACCAACGTGGCCAGCGCGCTGGCGGCTTCCTTAAGGCTTAACCCTAATTCCAGCCCGGCTGCAACCGCCGCCAGTGCGTTATAAATATTGTGAGTGCCTACCAGGCGGAGCGTCGGCCGCTCTCGCCGCCCGTCGGCCACAACGTCGAAGGTGGACCCTTCGGAACCATGTTGCTCGATACTTTCCGCGCGGACGTCAGATGAATTGTGAAGACCGTATCGCACCACTTTGCCACGAAAATTCTTATCGAACCGGGACACGTACTCATCATCCGCGTTGAGTATCGCCGTGCCGCTGGCCGGCAGCGACTCGATGAGTTCCCGCTTGGCTTCGGCGATTTCTGCAACTGACTTGAAAAATTCCAGATGGACCGGCGCCACATTGGTCACGACGCCAACCTCAGGCTGCGCAATCTTCGCCAAAGCAGCAATCTCTCCGCGGTGCGACATGCCCATCTCGATGACAGCGGCTTCATGCTCTGGCTCGATCTTCAGCAGCATCAAGGGCAATCCAAAATGATTGTTGAAGTTGCCTTCGGACTTCAGAACTCGGAAACGCGCTGACAGGACATGCGCAATCGCATCCTTGGTCGTCGTCTTGCCAGTGGAGCCTGTAACGCCCACCAGAGGCTTCCCCCAAAGACGCCGTACTGCTGCGCCCAAAGCCTGTAGGGCGATCAGAGTATCGTCCACCGCCATCAATCCGGCTTTCACCGGATACCGCGCCGTTTCGTCCTTGCGGATGATGGCAGCGGCAGCGCCCTTCTCTAGCGCCTGCTGAACGAAGTCATGGCCATCCATTCGTTCGCCCTTCACCGCAAAAAAAAGTTCTCCGGGCTGGATGGTGCGTGAATCGATGGAGTAGGCCTGGGCAATCGCCTGTTGATTGAATTCGCCGGTAGCCGACAGGATATCGGCGACCCTGGCAAGCGGCAGTTTCATCTGCGCTTTCCAGCTGCTGCATTCGAGGTCTTGCAGTCGTACCCCACGGTCCGCAGGATTTTGTGCGTGACTTCCGCATCATCGAACGGAATTGACCCGGTTCGCGTTACCTGGACTTTTTCGTGACCTTTGCCCGCGATGAGAACGATGTCTCCGGGCTTGGCTTCCTGGGTAGCGAGGGCTATGGCAGCTTTCCGGTCAGGTTCGGTTTTATATTTCACTCCCGAACGTTGCAGCCCCACCGTTGCATCGTTAATGATCGCCAGCGGGTCTTCGCTGCGAGGATTGTCGGAGGTAAGCACTACGAAATCGCTACCGCGTCCGGCGGCCTCTCCCATGAGAGGGCGTTTGGCCCGGTCACGATCGCCGCCGCACCCGAAAACCGTGATCACTCGACCCTTATGTCCCGCTTGCTGGACGAATTCCCGCGCCAGCGCGGTCAGGTTACGCAAAGCATCGTCGGTGTGAGCATAGTCAACCACGACGGTAAATGGCTGTCCGCAGTCCACACGCTCAAACCTTCCCGGCACGCGGACGAGTTTAGATACTCCCTGCGCGATGATCTCAGGCGTGCAATTCCTCGCATACGCCGCGGCCGCCGCCGCGAGTGTGTTGTACACATTCACTTTGCCGATCAGCGGTGAAAATAGCGGAAGGGTTTCTTTGGGAGTGACCAAGTCAAACCTCGTCCCTAGCCGCGTGATCTCAACTTTCACTGCATGGAAGTCGGCTTTGGTAAGCCCATAAGTGAAAACTTCAGAGTGTTTCTTGCTGATCTTCACCAGCCTCTGCCCATATTCGTCGTCGGTATTGATTACCGCCGCCCGGGGCGCTTCGGTGCCACAGCCCTCGAACAGTATTTGCTTGGAAGCGAAATACTCTTCCATGGTGTGGTGATAATCCAGGTGATCGCGCGTCAGATTGCTGAAGACAGCTACGTCGAATGGAATGCCGTGTACACGACCCTGCTCCAGTGCGTGCGACGAAACCTCCATCACAACTTCCGTCGCGCCCAATCCAAGCGCTTCCCCGAGGATGCGATTCAGTTCAAGCGCTTCGGGAGTGGTATGGGGCGCAGGCAGAGTTTTTCCAGCAACGTGATATTCGATGGTCCCGATCAGCGCGCTTTTGCGCCCGGCGGCAGCCAGGATAGATTCGAGCAGGAACGCGGTCGTGCTCTTTCCATTGGTGCCAGTGATGCCCGAAATGGCGAGACGTTCGGCTGGTCTTTTATAGAAATTCGCACTCAGTCGCGCCAGTGCTCTTCGCCCGTGCGGCACTTGCGCCCAGGCCACGCCCTCACGCTGCTTCTCAGCGGCCGAGTCGGTAACGATGGCCACCGCCCCTGCGGCGATTGCCTGATCTATGAATTTGTTTCCGTCGTTTGATTCACCCCGCATGGCGACGAACAAATCGCCAGGCTTAATCCGGCGCGAATTATATTCCAATCCGCTGATACCCGGATTGCCGCTCTGGGCAAGCACTTCCGCGCCATAGAGGACGTCTAGAAAATTCATCTGATTCGATTCTAGTGCACCCTGTGATTCGCACAAGTGCATCGTTAAATACTACCGATTCACAGGTTCAGCGCCCGAATTTCACCGTCACCGACGATCCGGACGCCACGTGGGAGCCTGGCGGCGGGGATTGTTCCCGCGCCAACCCGTTGCCGACCGCATCCAGGTCAAGGCCGTTCTCCTGAGCCATCTCAATCGCCGCCCGCACGCTCTTGCCTAGGAATGACGGCACCAGAATCCCCCCCTGCTCGACATCCAAGACAACCGTCCCGCTGGATGGCAGGTGAACCTGGGATGGCGGTTCTCCTTCTTTTTGTCCCGGCTTTGCGGCCTTGAGGCTCGCCGCGACGCCGGGCTGATTTGGGTCCACCTCAGCGGTAGAAGATGTTTCGTGCGCCCGCAAGGCCGCGGGCATCACTACGTTGGCAGTCATGTCCGGCGCCGGTTTGGCGGAAGCTGCAACCGGTTGCGGCTTTGGCTCTGCTGTTGCTGATTCAACTTCTGATGAACCGGCATCGGCAGCTTCCAGAGTGTCCCCGAGGCGGTCGGGCGATCCTTCTTCGATGTCCTGTTCTTTAACCTTCCGCTCTGCCACAAGAACCTGGCGGCTGGGCGGCAGTTCGACGTCGTGCGGAGTGTGCAGATATTCCAGCACCTGTTGGGCAACCCGCTGGAACACGGGCGCCGAAACCTGCCCTCCTTGATGTAATCCAACCGCGGAGTCGAGAATAACCGCAACCGTGACGGAAGGATCGTTGATCGGGGCAAACCCGGCGAACGACGCCACATACTTGGTTCGCGAGTACGACTTGGTCGAGGGGTCAACCTTTTGTGCCGTGCCGGTCTTCCCGGCCGAACTATAGCCCTCCAGAATCGCCTTTTTCCCCGTGCCGTGCAGCACCACTCCCTGCATCATCTGTTTCATCTGGGCCGCCGTCATCGGCGAAATCACCCGCCGCTGCACTCCGGGATGAAAGGCCACCGTCTGGGGGCTACCCTGCGGTACCGTTGTTCCCGCAATAATTCGCGGCGCCACCCAGACTCCATCGTTGGCGATTGTCGAAACCATCGCCGCAAGCTGGATGGGAGTGATGCCGATCTCCTGTCCCATCGAGATCGCCCCGATGGAAACTTTTGACCAGCGATTGAGCGGCTTCGTCAGACCCCGGGTCTCGCCGGGCAGTTCGATCCCGGTCTGCTGTCCGAAACCAAAGGCCCGAATGTACTTGTAAAACCGCTCTTCTCCCAGGCGCAGCGCGATCTTGATGGCTCCAACATCGCTGGACTCGGCGAGAATGCCGGCCACCGAAAGCAGTCCATGAGGCTTACTGTCGCGAATCCGCATGCCATTGATCACGATCGATCCCATCTGGCAATCGAAAACTTCTTCCGGATGCGTCAGTTTCTCTTCCAGGGCGGCGGCGATGGTGACTAGTTTGAAAGTTGAACCGGGCTCGTATACGTCACTCACCGCGTGATCTTTCAATTTTTGGGGCGTGATCTCGCGAGCCAGGTTGGGATTGAAAGTGGGCCGGTTCGCCAGTGCCAGGATTTCTCCGGTGTGCGGATTTTCCACGACAACTGTGCCCGCCTCGGCATGCGTCTGCTGCATTGCCGTTTCCAGTTCGCGTTCCGCGATGTACTGGATCTTTTCGTCGACGGTCAGCACAACGTTCTCGCCTGGATCCGGCTGTTTCTCGACGCTGCCAAACCATTTGCGCCGGGCGTCCACCGAGATCAGCATGCGGCCCGGTTTGCCGCGGAGGTCGTCATCGTCCGCCCGCTCGATCCCACTCAATCCCTCGTCGTCCATGCCCACGTAGCCAAGAACCTGTGCCGCCAGATCGCGTTTGGGGTAGAAGCGTTTCGATTCCTTCTGGAAGTGGATGCCACTCAGATTCAGCGACCGGAGACGGTCTGCGGTTTCAGCATCGGCTTTACGCGCCACCCAGCAGAACGTGCGGGCTGCCTGGCATTTGGCTAACAACTCTCGGGGATCGGACTTCGTGATCCGGGCGATCAGAGAAACGGTCCCCGCGAGATCGGGAATTTCCGCAGGCACGGCGAATACTGAATCCACCGCAATTGACATGGCCAATTCGCGGCCGGCGCGGTCGTAGATGATTCCACGTTTGGCGGCTACTTCCGTGGTGCGTTGCTGCTGGTGTTGAGCTCTGGCTTCGAAATCGCCATAGCGGAAAATCTGCAAATAAACCAGACGAAGGCAAATCACGCCCGCCCAGAGCAACAGGATTGCCCCTAGCAGGTAAAGTCTTTTATTCGCGCCGTTGCGGGGTGTGCTCGCCACCTTCAAGCCCCTTAGACAAGCATGGCGGCCCACTGTGCGGGGAGCCGCCAAATGAAATTCTCGTGGAGACGGGCCCCGCTAAGCCTGAGTGGCACGAAGCAGGACTACCTGAAACTGGAGTTGCCCAGAGAATGACCCGTCCAAGCCGGATGTAACCCGGCAATCTGCTGCCAGACTTCTTAATATGTTGCTGAAGCCACCGGCGCCGTCGTTCACGCTCGCCATCACTGGCGTTGCGCTGTCGGGGACCGCCGTATCCATGTGCAGAACCTGGCCGGCTGTTGGGGATTGCAGGCCCAGCTTGCGCGCCAGAGTATCAATACGCTCGGGGTCTCGAAGCGATGCATCTTCAAGACGCAGAGCCCGGTTCACTTCCAGCATCCCATCGCGCTGCACCCGTAAAGCCTCGATTTTGTAACCGTATTCGATGGCCCGGAAATGCTGCCAGGCAAAAGTCATCACCAGCAAGAACAGACAGGCCAAAGCAACTCCAAACTGCTTCATCTCGCGGCTCTTCTGCGGATTTTCCACTTTAATCAGGCGCGAATTATCAATCGGCCGGGAAAAATAAATTTCGGGGGTTCCACTCCAACTGGTTTTGCGCCGCACTACCGGAGTTACGCTCTGGGCCGCCGCCATTTATGCCACCCCTGCCAGACTGGAGTCGAGTTGCGCGACTTCCTGCTGCGCTACCGCGTACCAGTAAGCGAGTTTTTCTTCCTGGGAGCGGTTGGCAAGCAAGCGGAGTGAACGTGAATCGGAGCGGGCTTCCGTCCGCTCCACAGTGGCAATCAGCTGGTCAATCAGTGTTCCTGTGTACATCTTTGGCCTCCTTCTACCTTCCGTCTCTCCGGGACGGCACCGAGAGAAGGTAGAGGTTGTATTTCGCCCTTGTTTAAGAGAGGCGATGCCGTCCCGGAACTTTATCCCGGCCCATCCGTCAAAGGCTGTGGCCGGGTCCCTGGCTGGTTTTCCAGGGTTAAACTTGTGTCGCTAAACTCTTTCCGCTGCGCGCATCTTTGCGCTGCGCGACCGCGGATTGCGATCCATCTCTTCTTGCCCGGCGGTTACTGGCTTCTTCGTCAGCAACTCGTAGTGACCCTGCTTCGCTCCTTCGCGGAAGGCATCTTTCACGATACGGTCCTCCAGCGAGTGGAAGCTGATGATCACTATCCTTCCGCCTGGCTTTAACACCCGCGGGGCCGCGTTCAGCAGCTCCCGCAGATCGTCCAGTTCATGGTTTACGAAGATTCGGAGTGCCTGGAAAGTTCTGGTCGCCGGATGAATCCTTCTTTCGGCCTGATTCATTGGCCGGGCCGCGGCCGATACCACATCTGCAAGTTCCGCAGTTGTTCGTATTGGCCGCGACCGGACAATGGCTCTGGCGATTCTCCGCGACCTCCTTTCCTCACCGAATTCGTAAATCAGGTTGGCGAGTGTGACCTCGTCGACCTGGTTTACCACTTGTTCGGCGGTGGGCCCGGCTTGCGGATTCATCCGCATGTCGAGGGCTCCTTCCGCCTGAAAACTGAAGCCGCGCGATGGTGTGTCTAACTGCAGGCTGCTTACGCCGAGATCTGCCAGCAGTCCGTCGGCTGACGCCGTTTCGAACCGCTGTACAATCTCCGCGAAAGAACCGTGCAGCAGACTCACCTCAGGCTGATCCTCCCCCCCGGAAGAACTCAGCCGTACGCGCGTCTCATCGAGCGCCGCAGGATCTTTATCGAGCCCAATCAAATGTCCCGGTGCGCCGAGGCGTTTTGCGATTTCTAAACTGTGCCCGCCCAGGCCCACCGTGGCGTCGATATAGGTCCCGCCACGCTTGATAGCTAAAAAGTCGATCGCTTCTTTTAAAAGAACCGGGACATGGCCGATCTTGCTTCCACCATGTCCACCCCGCTCGGGGGTGTTTGTTAAACCCTCGTCCACTAGATGCCCAGATCGTCGAGCGTCTTCTCATCTTCAGCTGTGAACGATTGCTCCTCGATCTCTGCGCGATACCCTTCCAGGTTGCGAACGATCAGATGAGTAAGATTGCCGGTCACTGCGACTTCGCCTTTGAGCTGCGCCGCTTCCCGCAATAACTGCGGTAACAGCAGCCGCCCTTGACCGTCCATCTCGACCATCTGCCCGTAGTAGTTCACCCGGTCCAAGAACTTTTTCTTCGTAGGATTGAAGGTGGAGAGCCCGGCCAGCTTCTGCTCGATCCGTTCCCATTCCTCGAAGGGATACACTTGGCCAACCTTTCCATCCAGGCTGGTGATATAGAATTTCTCGTTGTACTTCTCGTCGATCACCCGCTTGAACTCCGCGGGGACTTTGAGCCGTCCCTTTTCGTCCACGCGAGTTGGGTGATTGCCGCGAAACATATGTTTTGCCCTTTAGGGCGGGAAACTTGTTGAATTCAGGTGCTGCCACAGCAGGGGAGATAAAAAAGGTCAAAATGCCGGTTAGTTCTAGTTCGTTCGGGCTATTTTTCGGGGTGTCAGCTTGAAAATCCACTGGCGCCTCTCAAAGTTTGTCTGCTTGCCCACGACCACCACCGTCTTGACCACTTCGTACCACTTTTGTCCACATCCTACGCCTAAAGCATTTGTTGTCAATCAGAAAGTTGCAGGTCGCTATAGGAAAGATTGAGCTCTTTTGGAAAGCGCGATGGGTTGTGGCTAACTTACTTGATGACCACAATAAGAAGGGTTAATGCTTGAGGTTCTGCTGGCATTACCTGATTGATTCAAAGTCGTCCGAATTTCCCAGCCGGTGGAAATCTTGTGGAAATTATCTGTCGTGTTGATTTTTGGACACAAAAAAGCCCCGGATTTCGCCGGGGCTTTTCTGATTTCTAGAGCCGATCTACCAGATGATTTTCGCGCCCACCTGGATATGCCTGGAGCCGCCTGACCCGATCACAGGATTTGAGGCGGCGATGTCGGGCGTGAACCGGGCCACCCCGAAAGTTCCCGCCGATCCATCCGACAAATCATGATCGACGTCGGCAAAGTTCGGGTGATTCAAAAGATTGAAGACCTCGCCCCTCAGTTGCAGGCTGAATCGTTCCCCAAATTTGAAATCCTTGATCACTGAAAAATCCAGGTTCACGAAGCCGGGCCCATACACCAGGTTACGTCGCATATCGCCGAACGTTCCCGGTGCTGGCGGCGTAAGTATGGTGCCTCCGGAAACGTAGCATCCACCGAAAAGTTCACCATCAGGCCCATTGATGAGCTGATCCGCGCCTGCCTGTCCACCCAGGCGAAAAGCCTGGTTGAAGCATCGCTGAGCTGTCGGATTCTTTCCGCTGACCGCATGGGATAGTTCGTTGACTGGATCAAACTCAACGGTATTGAACTGGTCTGCGTCCAGGAAAGGGATGGGCTTATTTTTCGACCAATGCAGGTTCGCAGGGTCTCCGGTGATGTTCCAGTGATCGTTGAATTCGCCGGTGCCGCTGATGTCGTTAAAGCTGTCATAGATGAACAGCGGCGAGCCCCCCTGAGCGGTGAAAATACCGTTCACGTGCCAACCCTCGAGCATTTGGCCGAATCCGCGTTTGTTCGGCAACTCATACGTCAAGGCAAACGTAAAGCGGTTGCGAATGTCGGAATCAGAGTTCGAACGCTCGAACGCTGGATCGTAACTGTTCTGAATATTGAATTGGCGGTTGCTGCCGGAAGTGTCGATGGCGTGCGCCCAGGTGTAGCCGGCGACGAAGTACAAACCCTTTGTGGAGTTCTGCCGCAGGGTTACCTGAAGCCCATGGTAAATCGAATCGGCGCCGTTGCCGAGCTGATAGATGTTGCTCAGAGTGGGAAAAGTTCCAAAGAAAGGACGGCCCGTCTGCTCGTCGGGTAGGCCTCCATCAATCACTCCCTGATCGTGGCTGTAAATGTTCTGGTTGATATCGCGAATGTTGTAGAGCCTTGCACCCTTGTTCCCCACATACGCCATGGTCAAGGCAGCGTTCTTCCAAAGCTCCTGCTGAACGTTCGCGTTCCAGTTCATGACGTACGGAGTGGAAAGGTCTTTAGTCGTGCCAAACACCGGGCACGGCAGATCGCTGGTACAGCTCACATTGGTAAGCGACAAATCGCCATAGATCGGTGCGCCGCTTTTCCACGCATCGCTCATCGCGTCCGAGTCGGGTTCCAGGGTTGCGGTTACGACGTTGCCGCCGCCGGGGCCAACCGGAGCTCCCGTCACGCCAGTCGGATTGAGGGCGATTCCGTTCGCATTGGTGTTGTTCTGTCCGATAAAGACCGAAATATGCGGGATTTCATAAATAATTCCGCCACCCACTCGAAAAACGGTCCTTCCGGTGCCGCGCGGGTCCCAGGCAATTCCCAAACGAGGAGCGAAATTCTTGTAGTCGGTGTGGTAGGGCTCGCCGAGTCCCCTGCCCACCTGCACCAACCCGACCGACGGATCGAAGTTGGAAAGAAGATCGTGCTCTTCGTGGATCGGCCGGCTGATGTCATATCGCAGTCCGGCATCGACCGTCAATCTCGAAGTGACGCGCCAGTTATCCTGGATGAAACCTCCGAAAGACTTCTGCGACACGATGCGCCGGCTGTCTCCTACAAACACGAAACTGCCGCTCCGAACATCTCCGGTAGTGAAGCTTTCCAGATCGCTAAAGCGGATCTCGCCTGAGCCAAACGTATTCCGCAAATTGTCGGTGCTGCCGGTGCGGAATTCTCCGCCAAACTTCAGATTGTGCTTACCCCAGACATAGGTTGCACTGTCGGTGAACTGCAGGGTGTCATTTGGAGTGGTGTACAGGGGCCAGGACTGGTTGCCGCCCAGGGTGTGCTGTACAAATCCGCCAATGCGAATCTCCGGCATTCCGAAATTAATCGGATCCGTCACTCCCGTATTCAGGCCATAGGTAGTTGCCGGATCGCTATTGTGATCGGCCTGCACCACCTGCTGCCAGAAGCGGTTGTAGCCAACTCTGAATTGGTTGGTGAGGCGGGCCGTGGGTGTCCAGATCCAGCCTGCTCCGATCACCTGCGCGCGCGTCTTTGACTGGGACAGGAACAATGAACTCACAACCGTCGTATCTTCCTCGGTCTGTACGCTGTCCCCGATAAAGTAGGTGCCGATCAGATTGCTTTTGTCGGATAAGTGGTAATCCAGTTTCAAAATTCCGTTGTCTTCGCGGTTGCGATTGTTCAGATCGAGGTTCAGTGCGATATCTGGTCCTGGATTGAAAGGAAGGAACTTCGCCAGGTTCTGACTTACCGAACTGCAATTGCCAGCCGCGGCGCAGACTGCAAAAGCATCGGCGAGGCTGTTATCGGGATCGCCGCCGGCTGAACCGGTCACAGGAACGTCCACCAATCCCGGATTACCCACCACATCGCGCACGCCCTCATAGTTACCGAAAATAAAGAGCTTGTTCTTTATGATCGGTCCACCCGCGGAAGCGCCGAACTGATGAAAGTTCAGAGCGGCGACCGGGTCCGGTGTGGGATTGAACCAGTTGCGCGCATCCAACGCGCTATTGCGATTGAAATAGTAGGTTGAGCCGTGAAATGAGTTGGTACCGGACTTGATTCCAATATTGATGATCGCACCCGGCTTCCAGCCATAGTCCGCCTCAGGGCTGGATTGAATGTTGAATTCCTGAATGGCGTCAATTGGCAGGTGCGTGGCCGGGGTTCCCTCCACGCCCTCTGCGTTCATCACCGTAGTGCCATAGTAGGCGTCGTTGTCGTCGAGTCCATCGACCACGTAGTTATTGTCTTCGGGCCGATTTCCGTTTGCGGTTGTCGACAGAAATCCGCCGCCCGGGGTGCGCTGAATTCCAGGCTGCAGGATGGCCAGGTTCTGAAAGTCGCGACCCAGCAGCGGTAACTCACCGATGGCCTTATTGGAAAATGTTCCACCCAGCACGTCATTGGTGGTGGTCACGATCGGCGCTTCTTCAGAGACGGTGACCGTTTCGTTAACCGCGCCTGGCTCCAGTTTGATATCCACGCGAATGTCTTTCGCGACCTCAAGCTGAAGCCCGGTTCGCTGCGCTCTTTTGAAACTGGGCGCCTCTGCCGTTACCAGATATGGGCCCGGCTCAAGATTCGGCGCGTTGTAGTCTCCCGCTTCGTTTGCGGTCAAGGTTCGGGAAATTCCGGTTGCAGTGTTCTTGATCGTCACCTTTGCGCCACCAACCACGGCTCCAGATGAATCAGTCACCGAGCCTAAAATTCGGCCCTGGTAGGTTTGCGCGGAAAGAAAACCGCTCATCGTCACGACAGCCAGAACCAGAATCAATCTAGATCGCAAAGACTTCATACGCTTTTTCCCCATTCGCATTTCGTTGTCGCTGAATTTCGCCGCTCCGGCGAAGTGGCGCTGGACGCTTGGAACTCGTTGTTGGGAGGGCTGCTTGTGGCAAATCACAGCCCGGATTCGAGTTTGCCTGCCTCGACAAGACGGACGATCTGCGCAAGATTGTCCGCGGTCTTGGAGGAAAGAAATAAATTGTTGGTCATCTACCGAGACTGCCGCCCTAAATGCAGACAGGAGTGGAAGTTTGTCAAAGAAGAATGAGGAAGTCAATTACCAAAATGAAACAAGCGTTTCGCGGGAACAAACATTAGTACACAGCATTGCCTTGACGGGTAGTGCTCACAACTCCGTTTTCGACTGAAATTGAGTAGCTTTCCCCGCCGTCGCCGGTCCACGACTTCAGATCAAAATGCGCGCCGGTCGGAGCGCGGTAGGCTGAGATGTTGCGGATCGTTAGTGGAACATTCGCCTTGCACACTTCCGGAGCTGCCGTAACCTGCAGAAAATAAGCGCCCCGCCCGGACCCAACGACTACAGCTTTGCCGTCCGGTTCCACCAGAACCGCCGACTTCTCATCGATCGCAATGTCTCGGGGGTTCTTCGACCAACCGTCCTGCTCCAGGCGTGCTAGAAACCCGAGCGTCCTTCCCATTCGATCTCGCTTGGCGAAGTGACTGTCCGTAATGACATTGTCCAAATATGGGACTTTTAGAAAATCGCGGACCAGGGTCACACGCTCATGGTAAGGGTTGGGTAGCACGTCCTTGGAGGCAAGATCGTTGTCGTCTTCTTTGTCTTTCAAGCAGCCATAACTAAACTGGCCCAGGACGGCGAGGCCGGCGCTCGTGCCTCCGATAGGCCTCCCGCCAGCGATGTTGGCATTGAGAGTGTCTTGCACCGCCGTGCCTTTCCAGAAATTTACATAGCGCGCCTGGTTGCCGCCCGCGATGAATACCGCTTCCGCGTGGCGGATGATATCAACCACAGCGGGATCGTTGGCTGCGGTCGTGTCGGGAATCACGAGTGTGGCTACCGAGTTTAGTCTGCAGATTCCGTTCACGTAGGAGTTGTAGGCATCATCCCCAATCGCCCGTATCACCAGGAAATCGCCGCCATTCGCCTTGTTGCACAACCAGCGAAAAGCATCGTCGAGGTCTTTGCCGCCGCCCATCATGGCGGTGCCGCCAGTGGGAACCGCGGGGCTGTCGGCTTTCGCGCCAATGCGAATGTATTGATATGAGGAAGATGCTAACGCCGCGCCTGACCAAAGAATCGCGATGAGGAGAGACAGGAGAGTAGAAAATCGAAACGTTCTGGAGTTCATGAGAGTGGTTAATCTATCGCGAACCTATCGCATAGTCCACTGTCGCGTTGCGTGGGCGATGTCTTGCCGTTAAGGTTGATCTGGATTTACATGATGCATCGCATGCAGTTCGAGCAATGGGTACCGGTTGAGATCGAACGCGTCTTTCTCTTTTTCGCCAATCCCGCCAACCTCCCACGCATCATGCCCCCGAATACTGGAACCGAATTAACCAAACTGAAATTGGTTCCGCCTCCGAACCGTTCGATGGAGCGGTCGAGCATCGACCGGGCTTCCCTGGCGGGTGTGGGCTCCGAAATTGTGACTTCGTTTCGCGTGCTTCCCTTTCTGCCTCTTCGTGCCGGGTGGATCGCGCTGGTCACCGAATTCGAATGGAACCATCACTTTGCCGACGTGCAAAAGAAAGGCCCATTCAAAAGCTTCGAGCATCGCCACGAACTTCATGCGGAAACACGAGAGGGCGCAACGGGCACCGTGGTTCGCGACGCCATCGAATACGACGTGGGATTTGGCTGGCTGGGAGATCTGGCGGAAAAACTTTTTATCGGCCGCCAATTGCAGCGAACTTTCGCATATCGTCAGCGAGCTCTATCGAAGTTACTGAGCTAGCTCGGCCAGGTTTTCGCGTTTTATAGAGAAACGAAGCTAGCCGAAACTCGGGCCGGTTGCGAAGGAAACTACCGGCTGGGCTCAACCACTACCGCTGTGCCGTATGCCAGCACCTCGGTCACGCCCTGCATCACCTCGGTCGCATCGTAACGGGCGCCGACCACGGCGTTTCCGCCCAGTTCGGCCGAGTGTTGCAGCATCAGGTCGAAAGCTTCGGCACGGGTCTTCTCGCACAAATTGGTCAACAGGGTGATGTTGCCGCCAAGAATGGTTTGCAGGCTCGCACCAATCGTCCCGAAAATGGAACGCGAGCGCACCACAATACCGCGCACTACTCCCAGCGTGCGGACTACGCGGAATCCATCGAGTTCGAATTGCGTGGTCACCATGTTGTGGGCAACCATGCGTCCGTGCGCGCCATAGCCTGTGGCCATCGAATTCATCCTTCCTCCAGAAGTTGGCTTACCTTCGCAGCTACTATATCTATTCCAGCTGAGCTGTGATTACAAATTCCTGCCCGGTTGTGTCGTATCTGACATCAAGGACATTTGGCTTGCAGCAAACCTGGCAATCTTCCACGTACGACTGACTTCTCCCGGCGGACTCGTCCACCGTCGTCTGGTTCCACTCGCCGCAGCCTGCACACTGGAATCCGGCCTCCATCACCAGTCATTTTCAATTTCCCAGCGCCCCTTGCCAATTGGAAACGGGTGACCCTCTATAATGGCGGGTCGCGGGCGACTGCCGGTTATTTCAGTCGGCCCAAGTGAGGTTCCATGTTTTCCAGACGCCGTTTTTTGCAGGCTGGCACGACTACTGCCGGAGTAGGTCTAGCCGCTCTTTCCCCGATGCTTGGCGAGGCGGAGACTGGCTGTTCGCTGCCGCCGTCGATCGCCGCTCTGAAATCCATGAAGGATCAGGCCAAGCCCATCACGGCGGATGAACGAAGTGCGAGACAGGAAAAGGCGCGGCAACTGATGCAAGCGAACAATCTCGACGCGCTCCTGCTCGCCGACGGAACTTCGCTCGAATATTTCGCCGGCGTGCACTGGTGGGGAAGCGAACGTTTTTTTGTCCTGGCGCTGCCGGCCAAGGGTCGCGCCCTTTGTGTATGTCCTGCATTTGAAGAAGGGCGGGCACGCGAACAACTCGCGTCAACGCCGGAAGGCAAGAACGCAGACGTGCGCACCTGGCAGGAAGACGAGAATCCCTACGAACTTCTCGCCACGGCATTGAAAGATCGCGGCATCTCAACCGGCGTCCTGGGTCTGGAAGAAACTGTACGCTTCGTGTTCGCCAATGGAATCGCAAAAGCTGCGACACAACTGAAGATCGTCAGTGGAACCCCGGTGACCGCAGGCTGCCGCATGATCAAGAGTGACCATGAACTTGAACTTATGAGTCTGGCGAACAAAGTTACTTTGACGGCGTATCGGGCGGCTTGGCAGGCTGTTCGCGAGGGTATGACGCAGCCCGAACTGGAGAAACTTATCACCGCCGCCAACGAGCAACTCGGCTTCCCCGGGGAAGTAGACATCGACATCGGGGAGAACTCTTCTTTCCCTCATGGCTCAATCGTCCCCCAGGTTATTCGCGAAGGTACGCTGATATTAATCGATGGCGGCGGTCCGGTTGAAGGCTATCAATCCGATATCAGCCGCACTCTCGTCTTCGGCAAGCCTTCGGACAAGATGAAAAAGATTTTTGATATTGTGCATCGCGCTCAAGCCGCTGCGCTTAAGACGGCAAGGCCCGGCGTCGAGTGCCAAACGGTCGATGCAGCCGCACGCAAGGTCATCACCGACGCCGGCTTCGGTCCAGACTACAAATTTTTCGCTCACCGGGTCGGTCACGGGATTGGAATGGATGGGCATGAATGGCCCTATCTGGTGCGCGGCAACACCACCCTTCTCAGCCGCGGCATGACATTCAGTGACGAACCGGGAATTTACATCAAGGGAGAATTCGGAGTGCGACTGGAAGACGACATGCACATTACAGAAAACGGAGCGGAACTATTTACTCCGCAAAGCCCATCATTGGAGGATCCGTTCGGCACAGCGTGAACATCGACCTCCTCGTGATCTGTCATCCTGAGCGAAGGGTCTGTCATCTTGGGTGTAGACTCTGTCATCCTGAGCGTAGCCCGTTCATTTGCTCGCAAATGAACAGGCGTAGTCGAAGGATCTCTAGCACCAAAAACCACTCTTCGAGGATCAGACTCTAGGCCTCAGGCACCGGCGGACAGCCATTAAAACTCAGCAGATAAGTATTACCCACATATCCCAGATACTTGATACCAATCTCGCTGGTGAAAAATCCGTCGGCAGTCAGTTCCCGCAACAAAACAAAAAACTCTACGCCCGGTCGCAGGCTGGGATCTTTGTCGCCATTCTTCGCATAGGCGATTAGATCGAGAATTTCCTTCTGCTGTTCCGGTGCTGATTTCATGTACGGATTCCCGTAGCGGTCCGTGCATTCACCATCCAGCCACATGAGGCCGCCGCCGAGTTCCAACTGATATTTGGGGTTTTCACTGGTGAGCAGATCGATGAACTCCGGCGCACCTGCTTCCAAAGCGCCTCCTGATTCAGCGTCGGCTGGAATGATTGTTTGGCAAAGAGTCTGAAGAGTTTTGTAATCTCTGGGTGAGAAAAATTTCGGAGTATACGCGCCCGACGGAGCGGCAGCCTTTTCAGCCGCCACCATGTGGTGCGCATATTCGGCCGCCTTGAGCGGGATCACTCTCAGCACGGAAGTAGCCACTGCTCCCATGCCCAACGATTTAAGAATGTCGCGGCGTGATATGGAGTTGATTAACATGTTTTTCCCGCCTACAAACTTCCGCTTTTCGCCTGCTGCAGCAGATATTCCGAAGCCCGCCATGACAGCGCCATGATGGTCAGCGTCGGGTTCTTGTCCGGATTGGTCACAAAGGCAGCCGCATCGGTTACGAATACGTTCTTGACCTCATGCGCCTGGCAGTATTTGTTCAGTACCGAGGTTTTTGGGTTGTTTCCCATTCGCGCTGTGCCCAACTCGTGAATGATCACTCCTCCGTCGGCAATGCCGTAGGGATGGCGGCCGTCCGGCTTGGCGTCACTGACGAAGCTGCCTCCCGCTGTCTCTACAATCGAACGGAAGGTTTCCTGCATATCCTTCGCCATCTTGATTTCGTTGTCGCTCCATTGCCAGTGAAAACGCAGCACAGGAATGCCCCATCGATCGACAACCTCAGGATCGAGATCGCAATAGCTGTTGGCGTTGGGAATCATCTCGCCGCGTCCCGCGAAACCGATGTAGGTACCGTACGTGCTTCGGCATCGCTGTTTCAGGGCACTGCCGTAGCCTTCGTATTTGGCGCATATTCCGTCGAACTCTCCCACACTCGGCATTCCGCGCCCGCCGCCGAACTCAATGTGGTATCCGCGCAGAAAGTCATTTTTCCGGTCGAACTTCCACCAGGGCATGTACAAGTGCATTCCGCCCACGCCATCGTGATTGTGGGGTGGCATTTTCTCCAGGTGCGGGAAATATCCTCCCGCGGAACTTCCCACCGAGTCGGTGAGATAACGCCCCACAACGCCGGAAGAATTACCCAAGCCGTCGGGAAACAGGGTGGACTTGGAGTTCAGCAACAAACGGGCCGACTCGCAAGCGCTGGCGGCCACCATAAATGACTTGGCGAAGACACGCTTTTCAGAACGCGTAGCCTTGTCAATGTAAGAAACCGATTCGGCTTTTCCGTCTTTCCCTACCACGATTTCGCGAGCCATCGCCCCGGTGATCAAGGTGAATCGCCCGGTGGCTTGCGCCGGCGGAATCATCACCTGGCTCGAACTGAAATTCGACGCGGTGAGGCATCCGCGCCCGCATTGTCCGCAGTAATGGCAAGCCGCGCGCCCGTTCAGAGGTTTGGTCAAGATGGCGAGGCGCGACGGTACGCAAAGAATATTCAGCTTGTCACAGGCTTTTTTGACGATGGTCTCAGTGCAGCGCGGTGGAGGCGGAGGCAGAAAAACTCCGTCCGGCGCGCTTGGAATGTTTTCCTTCGTTCCGAAAACGCCGATGTAGGATTCGACCTTATCGTAGAAGGGCGCTACGTCCTCGTAGGTAATCGGCCAGTCGTCACCCATTCCGTCCGTTGATCGGGATCTGAAATCCACGGGCGCGAAGCGCAGTGCAATTCGTCCCCAATGATTGGTGCGGCCGCCAACAATGCGTGACCGGAACCATTGAAAGTTCGAGCCAGGCGTGGACGTATATGGTTCGCCCTCGATCTCCCATGCGCCGTTCGGCGCCATGAATTCGTCGCCCACTTCGTGCTTGAGTTTGCCGCCAACACCGCCGCCGCGGTGAGGAACCTGATAAGGCCAGACGTGTTCCTTGTAATCCTTCTCTGGATTCAACGCAGGGCCGGCCTCGAGCATGACCACACTCAGGCCGCCTTCGGTCAGCACCTTTGCGGCAGTACCACCTGCCGCGCCTGATCCGATGATGCACACGTCATACACTTTCGGAGAACGGACCACTTGAGGCATCAAACTCTCCCGAAAACAACGCGCTACGCGATCATTGGAAAATCGCTAAAACCGCACCTTTGAAAGGTATTCATAACTGGTCTTGGCACTTTGGAACGGATCCTTGGGATGATCGTGCTCCACAAAGTAATGCTTGATTCCGGCCTTGTCCGATTGTTTGAAGATGGTCTTCCAATCGAGGATACCGCTCCCTACGTCGGTCATCTCCGGTAGCGAATCGCCGAAGCTCGCCCCGCCCGTAGCATCCACCTTAGGAATTTTCGTCAGATCCTTCACGTGAACCAGCGGAAAGCGCCCGGGATATTTTTTGAAATACTTCAGCGGATCCTGGCCGCCTACGTAAATCCAGCACAAATCCATCTCCATCCTTACCAGCTTCGGATCGCACTCTTCCAACAGAATGTCGTAAGGAAGTTTTCCGTCCACTGGCGCGAATTCGAACCAGTGATTGTGATACGCGAACTGAATTCCCGCCTTCTGGCTCGCCTCCCCTGCACGATTGAAAGTCTCGGCCGCCCGCTTCCAGCCGTCTGGGCCTTTGCGAACCTCATCATCGATATAAGGATTGACAATATATTCGTGGCCGACAATGTGCGCCGCTTCAAGAACCCCCTGGAACTGATCGCCCAAGCTCTTGTAAGGCACGTGCGCCGAAGGACCCGTGAGTTGATGCCGGTCCAGCATGGCGCGAATTTCCTGGGGAGTGTGGCCTTCGTATCCGGCGAACTCGACTTCGCGGTATCCGATCTCCGAGACCTTGGCCAGTTTGCCTTCAAAATCGTCCTTCATTACTTCCCGCAGGGTGTAAAGCTGGATGCCAACTTTATCGATCTTGTGCGTCTCAGCCGCCCAGGTGAGCTTGTTGGCCAACACCGTTGCTGCAGTCATCGTCCCCAGAAAAGTTCGTCGGTCCATATTAGAGTTCTCCTCGCTTCATCTGATCCACAGCATAGTCGCAGGCCCGCGCCGTGAGGGCCATGTAGGTAAGCGACGGGTTGACACACGAAGACGACGCCATGCAGGCGCCATCGGTAAGAAAAAGGTTTTTGGCGTCGTGCGCCTGATTATGCGCATTCAGCACCGACGTCTTTGGATCGCGCCCCATGCGCGCCGTCCCCATTTCGTGAATGGTAAGTCCGGGAGCATTATCTTCGAGGATAGGCTCGATGTCTCTCGCGCCGGCAGCGGAAAGCATCTCCGCGGCGGTGATCGACATGTCCTTCAAAAGTGCGCGCTCGTTTTCCCGCCAGGCACAGTTGATCTTGATGGTGGGAATGCCCCAGGCATCGACTTTCCCTTTGTCAATCGCGATGGAGTTTTCGTGATTCGGAAGGCACTCGCCGAATCCATAAAAGGTCATCCTCCACGGCCCCGGACGACTGAGCGTGTGTTTGAAGCTTGCCCCAAAGCCGCGCATCTCTACACCACGCTCCCACTTGGGCCGGGCCGCGCTGCCCTGAAAACCGTACCCGCGCAGAAATAATGGATGTTTCTGTTTCACATTGCGGAAGCGTGGAACATAAATTCCGTTGGGGCGGTTTCCCAGAGCAATATGATCTTCGTTCCCGGGAATCCGGCCGCTGGCGCCTCCGCCCATGCAATGATCCATTACATTGCGCCCGAGTTCTCCGCTGGAATTTGCCAGTCCGTCAGGAAATTCCGGCGTGGCAGAGTTCATCAGAATGCGTGCGGATTCCAGTGCTGACGCACATACAAACACAATTCGACCGCGAAACTCTACGGTCTGCTTAGTTTGTCCGTCGATGATTCTTACGCCGCTAACTTTCCGCGTGTTGGCGTCAAACATCAGGCTGTGCACTACGCTGTGCGGACGCACTGTCACTTTGCCGGTCGTCAGTGCCGCCGGCAACGTAGAGTTCAAACTGCTGAAGTAAGACCGCGTAATGCATCCGCGGGCGCACGGACCGCAGTAGTGACAAGGCGCGCGGCCGTTGTGCTTCTGAGTGAGAATAGCGGTCCGTCCGATGGTCATCATGCGCTCGCCCGGAAAATATTTGGCGATTGCATCCTTGACCACTAGTTCCGCACAGTTCAACTCCATCGGCGGCAAGAATTTTCCATCCGGAAGGTGCGCCAATCCCTCAGCCTGGCCAGAAACACCGATAAAATTTTCTACGTAGTCGTACCAGGGAGCGATTTCCGGATAACGGATCGGCCAGTCCACGCCGACGCCCTCGCGGAGGTTTGCCTCAAAATCAAGGTCGCTCCAGCGATAAGACTGCCGTCCCCAGATGATCGAACGACCGCCAAGCTGTCGCCCACGAATCCACTGGAACGGTTTGCCTGTTTCCGTGGTGTAGGGATTTTGCTTGTCATTGACGAAAAACTTGCTGTTCCATTCGTCCATCCCGCCACAGGTTTGCTGGACAGCCTGATCTTCGTCTGTCTTCTTCCGGTCACCCATGCCGCGGTATTTCACTTCCCATTCGGGTACATGCTCGGCGTAGTCGGTATCCGGATCAATCGGCCTTCCGGCTTCGAGAACGAGCGTTTGCAATCCCTTTTCGCCCAGCTCCTTCGCGGCCCAGCCCCCCGTGATACCCGACCCGATTACGATTGCGTCATAAACCTTGGTTGCCATGTCTATTTCGCGGCCTCCTCTTCGAGAGGGACACAACCAGCATGCCGCGACGGAATAATCTCGCCGTGCAATTCTTGTTCAAATCCAATCTGTGATGTGTAGTAGCCCACCAAGGTCAGCTGTTTCATCATGAAGAAGAAATTCTTTTCCGGCGGATGAGTGCGCCTGCGCCTCGCATCCTCGGCGCGCGAAGCCATGTCGTCATCCAGCGCCGCTAAAATCTCAGCTTGCTGTTTCTCGCCGCACTGAATGAAATCTTTCCCATGCAGCTCTCTGGTGCGCACGTCAACATTCGCAAGGCCGGTCATGAATGTCGATTTTTCTTCTTCGTCGTACCAGTCCGTGAGAATCAGGTCGATGAATTCATTGACCCGCGCTGCTTTAGCGCCCGGAGTGCTGGTTTGCGGGATGATGATCTCGGCGATTGTAGTGACGGTATCGTTCTGGTGCGGATTGAGTGTCTTTAATACCGCCTGGGCAGGCAACTGGTCGTGTACTTCCTGAAACAATGAAAATGCTTCTCGCGACAACAGCGGAAGCGCCGCAGCCGAGGCGAGGAGCCGTAGGGCCTGACGTCTATGCATGCTTACTCCCAAAAAACTCAACTTGGGCAGCTTACGCCGTTGCGGAAACCAAGGTCAACGCTTAACGTGGGGCTTAATACACGCCGCAGGGGTAAAGGGGCATAAACGCAGCGCTGCCTGGCCGCTTGCGAACCTTACGCAGTTCCCAGCAATTCGTTCCGCACATTCTTCAGCACGTATAACGCGCGTTCCACTCCCACTTCGCCTGAAAGAATCGGGTCTTCGTTTTCGACGCTGAATATACCCTGATACCCGACTTCCATGTAGGCGCGCATGATCTCTTTCCACGTTCCTGCGCTATGACCGTACCCGACGGCGCGAAATGTCTCCGAGGCCTGCGACAAATCGTTTTTATCGAAAGCAAAATTCAGCACGCCGTATCGATCGACATTATTCTTGTAAAAGGTTGTGTCTTTCATGTGCGCATGAAAAATTGCATTCTGCTTGCCAAGCATGCGAATGACTTCAACCGCGTCGCATTGCTGCCAGAAAAGGTGGCTAAGGTCGCAGTTGGCGCCGATTTCTTCGCCCACAGCTTCCCGAAGGCGCAACAGCGTCATTGGGTTGTAGACCACAAAATTCGGATGCATTTCCAACGCGATCTTGTGGATCCCATGTTCGCGGGCAAACTTGGCCGCCTCCTTCCAGTAAGGAATCACCTTTTCTTTCCACTGCCAGTCAAGCATCTTGCCGTACTCAGGCGGCCAGCGATACGTGATCCAATTGGGCATTGTGTCGGTGGGACTTCCGCCCGGACACCCGGAAAAACCAACGATGACGCTCACTCCCAGGCGTTCCGCCAGTAGAACCGTGCGCCGGAATGTCTCCGCGTCACGCGCGGCCACGTTCGGATCAGGCGACACCGGATTGCCATGGCAGCTTAGCGTGGCCACCTGAATGCCACGATCTTCAAATTTTTTCTTCCACGCTCGAGCCTTGCCTTCGTCTTCCAGCAATTCCTTCACCGGACAATGGGCTGAATTGGGATAGCCTCCAGTGCCAATCTCCACCGCCTCCACACCCCAGCCGGCAAATTTTTCGATCATCTGGTCGGTGGACAGATCGGGGAACGCTGGATCAAATACGCCAATTGGAATCTTGCGCATGGCACCCGGCGACATGGTCTTCTCGCCGGACTCTGCCGGGGTGCTACGGGCCAATGCTGAGGCGGATCGGGGCGTAGCGGCAGCCGCCGCGGCCAGCAAACCGGTTGTGGTCAGAAAGTCCCTTCGGCTGCGGGAGTTGAGCGCAGCCCTCGAATCTAAAGAATTCGGATCCATGGCGTGTCCCCTTGACGGAAGGTTTTGGCTCCCGCGGAAAAAATCTTTTGTGGCGCCAGCATTATAACCACCCTGGACACCGCCAAAACAGAAACAAATGTTGACTGTGCGATTTGGTGGTAATGCCACGACCGCGGTTGACAAGAACGTTGCTTTCCAACATGCTTTGGTGCCCGATGAAGAAACGGCGGAAATCCACGCGAACACTCCCGGTGTTGAGCCCTTCGGCTCGACTCAGTCTTCTGAGTCCGAAACGGCAAGCCATCATTCGTTCCACATTCGAACGGCCACGGGAATTCGTGCTGCTCAGCGTGCGTGCCCTGGCGCAGCGCCTGGGCACGGACCCCGCCACCATGATCCGCATCGTTCGTGGAATGCAGTTCGCTTCCTATCGGGAATTCCAGCACTACGTGCATGAACTGTCGATCGCCCACGCGACGTCGCTGGACACCATGCAAACCGGACCGACAGGAAAATCCGCCATGTCGGCCCAGACACGCGCCTCGCTCGAGCAGGACGTAAAAAATATGAACCGCCTGGTTCAGAGCCTGGACCCAAAACGGATCGCGGCACTGGTACGGCGCCTTTACTCCGCTCAGCATGTGCTCCTTCTCGGCGGTGATCTGGCTGCCAACCTGGTGAAATTTCTGGAGCACCTGCTTATTATTTTGGGACTTCCGGTCAGCAGTGCGATCTCGCCCGCTGAAGTCGTTCACAAAGTTCGCCTGCTTGGAAAGCGCGACCTGGTGATCGCAGTCAGCTATGGGCGGGGTTTGCGCCAAACCGTTGAAGGGCTGCGCCAGGCGCGCGAAAACGGCGCGCATTGCGTGGGAATTACGAATACGCTGGTTTCTCCCATCGGCCAGTTTGCCCATGAATCATTTCTCACCTCAATCGAAACTCCTTCTTTTGGATCTTCCTACGTCGCCCCCATGGCTCTGTTTAACGTGATCGTGGTCGCGTGTGCCAATCACCGCCGCAGCCGAACTCTGACCTTGATGAAGCAGGTAGAGCAGGAGCAGCGTCACGGATTCCGCTGGTACGAATCATGACCGCCTGACTCCTGATCGTGCGAATCCGAATCATGCGACCTCATTTCCAAGTTTCCTCGCTGCTTCTCATCGTTCTCATGTTGATGGCGCCTACCATGGCGTCGGCCCTTGAACCGCCTTCACCCTCCACCTACAACGTACGCATGAAGGACACATGGATTCCCCTGAAGGACGGCGTGTGTCTTGCTGTCCGGTTGTATTTGCCTGATGGGGCCAAAACGGCGGAGAAATTTCCAGCAATTTTGGAGTATCACCCTTATCGGAAAGACGATGGCAGCGCCGAAAGTGATTACTCGCTGTTCTCGTATTTCGCCCGCCGCGGATACGTGGGCGCCCGCGTCGACATCCGCGGCTTTGGCAGCAGCGAAGGCGTCCCTCCCGATCGCGAGTACTCGGAACGGGAGCAACTCGACGCCTTGCAAATCATTACATGGCTCGCGCACCAGCCCTGGTCCAACGGCAACGTGGGAATGATGGGCATCTCATGGAGCGGTTTCAACTCACTGCAGATGGCCATGCGGCACCCACCTGAACTCAAGGCCATCATCGCAGTAGATGCCACCTCCGAACTCTTCCACGATGACGTCCACTACATGGATGGCATGGCACACGTGGATGAGTTCGAGTTGAACATGGATCTGGCGCTTGGCATGACCGGCGCTCCTGAATACACCCTTGACGAAATAACTCTCGGCCCGCGCTTCGAATCTGCACCCTGGTCGCTTCTCTATCTCAAACACCAGCGTGACGGTGCCTTTTGGCGCAGTCCGGTTCGCCCTTATGGTGAAATCAAAATTCCCTGTTTTCTTATCGGTGGACTCCTGGATGGTTATCGCGACAGCGTCACTGACATGCTCCAGCAAACCAAGGCGCCCCTGAAAGCGATCATAGGTCCGTGGAACCACACCTATCCAAACGAGGCGATTCCTGGCCCGAAGATCGAGTGGCGGGATGAGGCTGTCCGGTGGTGGGATTACTGGCTCAAGGGACGAGACACCGGTGTGCTTCATGATCCGAAGCTGGTCGTTTATATGCAGCACTGGCACCCACCGGACCCGAATCTGGAAAACGTTCCGGGGGAGTGGCGTCGCGAAGACAGTTGGCCACCGCGTGATGTGCACGAAACCGTCTTCTTTCCGCAGGCCAACCACACACTTTCGGAAACCGCTCCGGAACGCGACGTTCACCAGCTCAAATACATTCCGTCGGTTGGAGTCGAAGCGGGGTTCTGGTGGGGCGAACTGCTCAGCGATCCGCGGCCTGTGGATGCCTTCAGTCTGGTATACGATTCCGCGCCGTTAAAAGAAGAGGTTGCGATACTGGGCAGGCCGCGCGCTCTGCTCCATGCGTCGGCTACGGCACCTTTGGCGGACTGGTTCGCGCGACTCTCGGACCTCGCTCCCGATGGCACGGTAACGCAAATCACCGGCGCTGGACTGAACGGCGCGCAACGTGACTCGATGACAGATCCTCGCGATCTCGAACCGGGTAAGACATATTCGCTCGATATCCCGATGCATCTCACCTCGTGGGTATTCCCCAGGGGACATCGTATTCGCCTGGCCATTTCGAACGCATTGTGGCCGATGATCCTGCCAACGCCTCATTCCATGACCACATCTCTCGAGCTAGGAGGAAGTGCCGGCTCTGGATCGAGGTTGGCGTTGCCGGTCGTTCCCGTGAAAGGTGCGGCAGCTCCGGTGTTCGGGGCTCCTCAGCCCTCCGAGGAGCGCACTGACATCACCAGCATCGGTTATCCGTGGCCTGGGGAATGGACACTGGAACGCGACGAAGCCAACCACAAAGCTACCGTGCGCTGGAGAGGAAAGTCGGAAACGACCTATCCCTGGGGAAAAGAAAACGACTTTGAGAATTTAACTTACGGCGTCGATGATGCTCATCCCGAAGTGAGTACGGTTCGAGGCGAAGTTGAAAGCATCTACGCGCTCAAGGGACGCGAGCTAAGATGGCGCGGACATCTTTCCATCAGTACCGACCAGAAGAACTTCTACTACAAATACACTCGTGAGCTACTCAAGGACGGGAAACTCATAAGACAAAAAAACTGGGAAGAAATAATTCCACGAGACCACCAGTAGCAAGCCGGCCTCCCAACGACGCGACCGCACATTGCAAAACAGCGGTCGCCACTCAAATTACTGCTTGTAGATCTTCCCATCCTTCATCACGAACTGCACGTGCTCAAGCACGCTGATGTCTTTCAACGGATCGCCGCTCACCGCAATCACGTCGGCATACCTGCCAGGCTTGATGTCGCCGACAACGTCAGAATGTCCTAGTAGATCAGCCGCGTTTGTCGTTGCGGCCTGAATCGCCTGCATCGGAGTCATTCCGTATCTCACCATAAAGGCAAACTGGTTAACGCTTCTGTCATACGGACATACGCCCGCGTCGGTGCCAAACGACATTTTCACCCCGGCCTTTACCGCCTTGCCGAAATTGTCGCGCTGAATTTTCCCCAGCGCCGCATCATGCTCCAGAAAATCCTTGGGAATCTTCCCCATCCTACCTGCCTCCTGGATGCACTCTTCGTCGTAGATATCCATGTCCAGGTAGGTGCCGTGCTGCTTTGCAAGCACAATGCCCTCGTCGTCGATCATCGTGGCATGTTCCACAGAGGCAACACCTGCACGGATCGCATTCTTGATTCCCTCCGGAGAGTGCGCATGTGATTCCACTCGCAGACCAAAGTGGCTGGCCTCGTCCACCGCGGCTTGCAACTCTTCCATGGTGAACTCTTGCGATTTAGGATTGCTGCCGTGCGTCAGTACCGCTCCACTCGACAGAACCTTGATGTGGTCCGCGCCGTTTTGCACCAGTAAACGGATCTTCTGTCGCACTTCCCACGGGCTATTCGCCTCTCCGAAGCGAAGGTCCCAGGGCAGCGTGACGTCGGGCGCGACTCCGGTCATGCCGCCGGCCCCGCCGGTAATGGTCAGGTAGGCCCCCGCAACATACATCCGAGGGCCTTCGATGAAGCCTTTTGCGATCGCGTCCCGCATCGCAACATCATTCAGCGCCCGGTAAACCCCGACGTCCCGCACAGTGGTGAAGCCTTCCCTGAGAAACGTGCGCGCATTGGGAACGGATTCATACGCGACCGCCGCTGAGGTTTTCTTCAGGAGGGCCAGTGGATCACCATTCTCGTCGAAGACATCCGCCAGATGGGTGTGACAATCGATAAGCCCGGGCAACACCGTCATCTGCGATAGATCAACGATTTTGGCGTCGGCCGGAATCACAATCCCCTTCCCCACATTTTCAATCTTGTTGTCACGGATGAGAATGATCTGATCGCTCAGAACCGTTCCCGCCTGCGGATCAACCAGACGCCCAGCCTTGATCGCAGTTACTTGTGCAACAACACCCGCGGCACACGACAACCACAACCCCAGCACTAATGCGAGAGCCCTTTTCACTGTGTCACCTCAGTCCCTGGTTCTGTTGGACAGAAATTCAAGATGCAGATTCAGTTGTAGATGAGATTAAGATTACAGATTTTCAATCCGCCGCAATCGCCGTTGCACCGGCGCCACTCTTCAGGTCAGCCGCCAGCAGCCGGTGAAACAGATGTTCGCCGGCCTCGCGCCGCACCGACAATCTGCCCGCGCCATAAGCGCGCGACTTCAAACCCCGCTGCACCGCTTCACAAATGCCTAGATCTTCATCCTGCACTCGTGCTCCCACGGCCACACTCTGTTCGTTGTATTCACGTCGCGCGTCGCTCACGTCTCCGAAATAAAAATCGAAGATCACCCGGCAATGGTCCACGTCGATGGGCAGAACGAGGTTCGTGTCCATGTAGCCTTCATAACAATTGATCATTAGGTTGGGATGCTGCCAGAAATACCATGCGCGATCACCTTGTCGCGTCGTGGCCGTAGCGGCATCTTCCTTTCCCGCCACCATCGGGCTTGATTGCAGGCAGTAACGGTCTTCGTTCTCGATTGTGTACTCCTTGTAATCGAGCACCGAACTCAGCCCCTTGTGCAGGTGCGGAACGTGGTATCCGCCGTCAAGGTAGTTGTCCACGAATACTTTCCAGTTGCAGTGAATATCGTAAGTGCGGCTGTCGAAGTAATGGAGCTTGCTGACGCCAAGCGGTGCCACGCGCTTGACCAGGCCGCCGAGAAATTGCGCCAGCGGTTCGGCCTGCGGATCGAGATTTACAAAAACAAACTTTTCCCAAGTCTCCGCTTTAATTGGGATCAATCCATTCTTGGCGCGATCGAAATTCTTCACACCGTCGAATTCCGGCATGCCCTTCAACGACCCGTCCAGCCCGTAGTTCCAGCCGTGATAAGGGCAATGCAAAATCGCAGCCTGCCCGCACGGTTCTGTCACAACTGCCGCAGCATGGTGCCGGCATACGTTGTAGAAGCCGCGCAACACCGCGTCATTTCCCCGCACTACTACGATCGGTTCTCCGGCAATGCTGGCGGTCACAAACTGGCCGGGCTTTTCCACCTGGTCCACCCGCCCCACCATCTGCCATGTTTTGCTGAAAACTGTCGCCGCTTCGAGTTCCGCAATGCGCGCATCAACATACCAGGGTGCAGGGATCGTCGAAGCATCCGCCAACGCAGCTTTGTCGTCGTACCTGGAAAGAATTTCCTCGACCGAAGTTTTCCCGTTCATGCCCCAATGGCCCTCTTCAGCACATCCAGAAACTGATTGATACGCGCGTCCTTCTTCTCCTGCGGATCGCCTTGGCGACGGAAAAGTCCCGGATCTAATTCTTCGGTAAGCAGCGCATCCTGAAAACGCTCCATCGTCCAATCGAGAATGGAAACGATCATGTCCTGATCAAGCTCGTGAAGAAGTTCCCCACGCTGCAATCCATAACGCACAAATGCGACGGTTCCATATGGATCTTCCGTGATAAGGAAACGGTTGATCTCCCGCTTCAGCGTCAGGTCGGTTCCGTAATTACCGAGCAACGACACTCGGTATGGAATCCAATCTTCGTGCACTAGATGTTCAGTTCGCACCAGCCAGTAACGCAGTACCTCGAAAAATCCCCCATCCCGGACTTCCACTGGAGCGTCGAGGTAACGGGGAAACGAGCGCACCGCTTTCTTGTAGACTTCGAAAAACAAGCCGTCCTTGCTGCCGAAGTGCTGGAAGATGGATCCTTTGGCGATGCCAAGCAACGCCGCGATATCTCCCACCCTCGCGGCATGGTAGCCTTGCTCGGCAAAATGACGCATCGCTGCGTCTACGATCCTGGTTCGCTTACCTTCCGACCGCGGCCGCGGCGGCATATTGCGATAGCGTGGCGGAGAGACAACACTGCTTCCAATTCCACTCATTGACTGACCTCAAGTCATAAGACTGTACAGAAAACATACTCTTATTTCAATTCTATTTTTCAAACAGATGCGGTAAGGTAAGGAGTCCTTTTCAAAAGAATTGTGATCGCAGGTCATTGCTTGTCGCAGCTGTCACAAAATCAGAGTTCCACGCGTTCAATGACCTCGCCGGCGAAGATCTACGACGCCATCGTAGTCGGTGGCGGTCACAATGGCCTCACGGCGGCCGCTTATCTCGCGCGCGCCGGACTTTCCACCCTCGTAGTTGAACGGCGCGAGATCGTTGGCGGCTGCTGCGTCACCGAAGAAATTGCCCCCGGTTGCCGCGTTTCCACCACTTCTTATATCGCCAGCATGTTGCGCCCGGAAGTCATTTCCGATTTGCGCTTACGCGACTACGGCTTACGCATGGTTCCCTGCGATCCTGCCATTCAGGTTCCCTTTCCTGAGGGCCACGTCGTCCCGTGGTGGGCCGATCGCGGACGCGCCCAGGCAGAATTCAAAAAGATTTCGCCGAAGGACGCGGAAACATTCGTCGAAGTCGACGACCAGCTTAAAAAGCTCGCGCGCTATTTGCAACCGTTCTTCATGGAACCGCCGCCGGAGATCGATACCCGAAGCATGCGCGGATGGACCGATCTTTTTCGCGTCGGAAAGAAATTCCGCGGCATTTCCAGCGACGAAATATCCCAGCTGATTTCTTTCCTGACAGGAAGCCTGGGAGAATTTCTCGACCACAATTACGAATCTGAAAAGATCAAGACCATGTTTCTTGCCAACAACGTCTATGGCAAGCATGGCGGACCCTATCAGCCGGGAACGGCGATTGGCCTGTTGTTTCATCTTCTCAGCGGCGGCGAGCATGAATTGCAGGGCTTCTACGGGCATGTGATGGGTGGCATGGGTGCAATCACCCAGGCGCTGTCAGCATCCGGACAGAAACTGGGAGTAGAAATTCGCACTTCGGCTCCGGTTGCCCACATCGACGTTCGCGATGGCCGGGCGCGTGGCATCGTGCTGGAAGACGGCACCGAAATCCGAGGCCGCATTGTCCTGTCCAACGCAGATCCGAAGCGTACCTTCCTGAAAATGGTTGCAGCGTCGGAATTGCCGAACGAATTCTTGCATTCGATCCGCGGGATCAAGATGGAAGGTCCCTGTGCCAAGGTCAATCTCGTCCTCACTGAAGAGCCGCGCTTTACCGGAACTTCACCGGACGCTTCCCCGCTTGAGCGAACCTTCTATACGCTGGTTCCGTCGCTCGCGTTTGCCGAGCGCTGCTATGACATCGCCAAGTTCGGTGACATTCCCGAAGAACTCTGGGTAGATTGCGTGGTTTCATCCAACGCTGATGCGTCGCTGGCGCCTCCGGGCAAGCACATCCTGACATGCTTCGTGCAATACGTTCCATATCATCTGCGAGAAGGAAACTGGGATGACAAACGCGAATTGCTCGGGGACCGCGTGATCAGGAAGATTGCCGAGTACGCACCCAACGTTCCAAATGCGGTTGAGGCAAGACAAGTGCTCACCCCGCTCGATCTGGAACGAACTTACGGATTGACCGAAGGCAATATTTTTCACGGGGACCTGCGCCTTGAACAACTATTTTTCATGCGCCCGGTTTCCGGCTGGTCCCAGTACCGCACCCCGATCGACGGACTTTATCTTTGCGGCGCCGGCACTCATCCCGGCGGCGGTGTAACCGGAGCACCCGGACACAACGCCGCCCACCAGGTTTTGCGCGATTGGAAAAAGGGACGACTGAAAGAGGCGGCAGCATGAACCCTGATTGGAAGATTGAGATGCGGGAACGAGCCACGGCCTTTACAAAATGAATTCCGACTCGAGAAGCGGTTCCGGTACGACTACGGCGGATATCGTGATCCTCGGCGCCGGTGTGATGGGCGCGGCAATCGCCTTCCATCTCGCGAAGCGGAAGGCGGGAAGGATCGTGGTTGTAGACAAAGGCCATGTTGGCCAAGGTGGAAGCGGACGGTCCTCCGCGCTGATTCGGATGCACTATAGCTATCCGCCCGAAGTGCAACTTGCCTTGTTGAGCTTGCGAATGTTCGAGAACTGGAAGGACACGGTCGGCGGCGACGGGGACTTCCGCAAGACAGGCTTTGTCCGCATCGTTCATCCCGGTGAAGGCGACCGACTCAAGCAGAATGTAGAAATGCAGCGCAGCCTCGGCGCCAACGTAAAATTGATTGATCGCGTCGAACTTAAGGAACTGGAGCCGGATTGGATGGTCGAAGAAGTCGAGCTTGCCGCCTACGAGCCGGACTCCGGTTATGGAGATGGAGCCGGGGTGGCCAACGACTTCCTTGCTCGCGCTCGTGATCTTGGAGTGGCCTATCTGCCGAAGACGGAGTCGTCACTTCGGGTGGAGGACGGCCAGGTGCGCGGGATTACGGCAAACGAGCATGAAATCTCCGCACCTGTCGTGGTGGCCGCCACCGGTCCCTGGACGCGTCCTCTGTTTCAGAAGGCTGGCCTCGATCTTCCCATCGAAACCGAGTATCACCAGGTTGCCATCCTCAAGAATGCTCCGGGCATGAAAGGCGGGGGTTGCGCTTGCATTGATTCAGTCAGCGCAACCTACTTCCGCTCCGATGGCCATGACAAGTTCCTGATCGGGGATTTCTACGGTCAGCGCGGCGCCGACCCTGACAACTTCCCGCAGCGCGCGGCTGATCACGAGCTGGAAGAAATTATCGACCGGGCGTCCCGTCGTATTCCCAAGCTGGAGAATGCTGAGGTCATGCGCGGCGTCACCGGAGTCTATGACATGACCTCGGACTCACGGCCGCTGTTAGGCGAGATTCCCAACGCGCGTGGATTATATGTCTGCGCCGGATTCTCCGGCATGGGTTTCAAGATTTCTCCTGCAATCGGCTTGGTAATGTCGGAACTCTTGCTCGACGGACGAGGTAAAACAGTCGACATCAGCTCATTCTCGCCAACACGCTTTGAGGAGGGCAAACCCATCAAGGCAGAGTTCGAATACAAGGACGATTAAGGGTTGTAATCCTGAGCTAGGGTGTCATCCTGAGCGAAGCGAAGGACTCCGCCAGAAATGCGTTAGCGTAGAACGAGAAGTCCAAGAATAAAGGAGCCCATCATGCCCAAGAAAAAAGGCATTCTCGAACGTCTCAAGGATGGACCTGTCCTCGGCGACGGCGGTTACTTGCTTGAACTGGAGAAACGAGGCTGGGTACGCGCGGGTCCGTTCACACCCGAAGTTGCGCTGCTGCATCCGGATGCGCTGCGCGAAATGCACATCGAGTTTCGCGAGGCAGGCGCAGACGTCCTGCAAGCTCTGACGTTTTATGCCAGCCGCGACAAACTGGCCACCGTCGGTCTCGATAACAAGCTCGAAGATTTGAACCGCGCGGCCGTCAGAATCGCTCGTGAAGTCGCAGGCGACAAGTGTCTGGTCGCAGGGAATCTGAGTCTCACCTGGATGTATGAACCCAATAGCCCAGCCGCCGCCGACAAAGTCCGCAAGACGTTCGACGAGCAGTTGAAAGTGCAGGTAGATGAAGGCGTCGATTTCATCATTGGGGAAACTTTCTCTTTCCTCGGCGAAGCGCTCATCGCTGTCGAGCGGGCAAAAAAAACCGGGCTGCCCGTCATGGTCACCATTTGCTTCGAAAATCAGGACGAGACCGCCGAAGGCAAGTCTGCTGCTGAGTCTGCCAAGGCGTTGCTCGATGCCGGGGCCGATATCGTAGGCATGAATTGTCTTCGCCCGCCCGAGCACACGCTCGGAGCAATGGAGGAGATGCGCAAAGCCGTGTCCGGTTATCTCGCCTGCCAGCCGGTGGCGTATCGCACGCCCAAGGACAAGCCGGATTTCACCAGCTTGCCGGAATTTCCTCTGGGGCTCGATCCGCTGCAACTCACGCGCAAGGAAATGGGAGACTATGCGCTCCGAGCGCGCGAAATCGGGATCAACTACATCGGTTCATGTTGCGGATCGGTTGCGATTCATGTGCGCGAAATGGCGCGCGTGCTTGGCAAACTCCAGGAAGATGGCCGGGTATGGAAGAAAGGCGGCGAAAAACCCATGTCGGCGTATGAGTATTACGGACACGACGAAGTTGCCGGCAAGAAGGCATGACCCTCGGCAAACTCAAAAAAAGGCCAGCCATCAGGCTGGCCCAGGCTTTCTTGGGGGAAAGCGCACAACCACTCGGCCGCTTGCTACGCAACAGTAGATCCCGGGACCGACTTCTTGAACGGGCCAGCAGCGGCTGCCCGCTCACGTTGTAACAAGCCTAAGAACATCCCGGCACGCACTTGTCACTACCATTTCATGGAATTGTCATTTTCTTGTAAGCCCTGCCCGTGTGGCCGCGGGCGACCCGCCCGCGAAATCTCGAGGCCACGACGGCCTTCCTCAGATTACAAGCATCGCAGGCGCCCTCAATGAGGCTGATTGTAGACAGGACTGTCCGGCGCCGGCGAATCATACTCCAGGCCGTAGAGGTTCTTGTGGCCGGCAGGCAGATCGCCTTCCGCCAGACGCAACACTCCCAGCGTTGAACTGTTCGCCGAGATTGTCACTTCGCGCGTCATTGCCTTCAAAGTGTCCGGAAGAGCCGATTCGTGCCACACCCGAAGCATGTACTTTCCAGGAGGCACGGCTGTAATGATGATCTGGCCGCGCGCGTCAGAGATCCCGTAGTACGGAGTATCCAACGCCACTACCACCGCACTCATCTCGGGATGGATATTGCAGAAAATGTAAGCGATTCCCGGCTTGTCAAAGTGCACATCGCGCGTGCTTCCTGCCTCGTACAGACCAAGGTCAAAACGCTTGCCTTCGAACAGGGAAAATACATTATGAAAGAAGGGATCGTGATTGGGGAACGCCACCACCGACCCGACCGGCACAACTAGCAGGTGCGGATCGAAGCTTTTGTTCTTCTGCACGAGGCGAGGCGGCTGCGTCGATCGAAATGCCGCCGGTTTCGACTATGGGATCTGCCGGAGTGAGCCAAACCACCACATTGTTTGCCTCACGCGATTTTGCCGGCCTGCCCTCACTTGCGAAAGTAAGTGCAACTCGAGCCGTGAGTGTAACGTCCTGTGCGCCGGCAATGCCGGCACAAAGCAGCAACATGCACACCCAGCGGCAACAAGTCGTCGTCATGATCAAAACAGAATTCCCATCATCAGGTTCACTTGGTCGGCATGTCGGGCTCCCAGCATCCACGTCAAATGTTCTCAAGTGACGATATTCCCCTGAAAAAAGTAAATCGGACCGTGGCCGGTAAATAAAATTCAGCAACGAACTCCGGTTCTGCAGAAGCGCTCCTGGAACATAGTTTGGGCTAAGAGAAAATCCTCGGACATCCGCCGGCAAACGGGTTATCCACTCCGAACGCGCCGTTAAACTCCAGCTTGTCGGTGGCCCTCACTTTCAGTTGCGACCACCCTCCCACCGAATTCAACGGCTGCACTCGAGCGTTAGGGGTTGGGTCATCGCTGAAGAGCACGCTGCGCCCTACGCCACCACCCAGAGCGCCGATGGCGCGCCCGCGATAGAACTCTCCGCTGAGGCTCACCCGCTTCGCCAGCGGGACGCTCCAGTCAGTCATTCCCGCCCAGCCATCCACGTGATTGTTGAATCCCCAATTCTGGCGGCTGTAGAAACCCGCAGTGCCCAGGGTTAGCGGCATTCCGAAAATACTGCGCGTCCACGACACTCGCGCTGCGTACGCTGGCTGGCCCGAACTCTCTCCTGCTTGCGCGGCGCGTTCGAAGGTCGCGGATGGCAGTTCTCCGGTGACATTGTCCATCACTCCACCCTGGAGCATGATGTTCTGTCCCTCCGAAAGAACGAAACGGTGCTCCACTCGCACCTGCGGGATCCATCCCCAGAGATTCCCGGCGTAACCAAAAGCCGGTATGGCCAGCGAGGCAAACGAAGTAGGAGACAGCGGCGAAATGAAAGCGTTGTCCTGTCCGGCCACGATCGAAGTATTGTTCCAGTCCATCCGCATGCTGGCGATACGCAGGCGCACCAACCCGAAATTGACTCCATCCGGAGAGTTCGTAAATCCGCCAGAAAAATCTACCTGCAAGTTTCCCGAAGTCTTCGCCCCCGCCAACCGTGGACCGAATACTTCCAATCCAACCTCTGACTGGCGCAAGCTGGCGCCGGACGACATGGTCGGCAGATTCGCACTTGCCGGAATCGCCCAGGTCGGAAAGTCCGCGTTGTCTACAGATCCGTGATTCCCGAATACATTCAACAAGACAATGCCCGAAAGCCGGAGCCGGTATTTGGACGCTCCCTCAATTTTCGTCTGGTACTGATCGTTGACCTTGCTGTTCAGCAACTGCGAGGATTCTTCCAGCGACGCGACCCGGTTTTCCAGTTGATCTTGTCCGGACATCCGCCGCCGGATTGGCCCCGTTCCTCACTACCAGTGCCGGTAGACGCCTCGGGCACCGCGCCGGTGTTACGTGAGTCCAATTCGCGGCGCAACTGTTCCGTCTCAGCGCGGTACTGCCCGGCTTCCGAGCGCAATTCCATCACCGCATTGCGCAATTCACGCACTTCTTCCTGAAGTTCCTGCACCGCCGTGGTCATTGCGTCCGCAGGTTGGGTTGGTTGAGGTGCCGGCGGTTTGCGCCAACCCGCAAATATTTGTCGCAAGCAGAGCCAGTCCTATCGCGCCGAACTTCTTCATCCGGCCAGGCAAACCATTCGGTCGTCTCACAAGTCGCCTCCCCGAAGAACAATTCTGAATGAAAAGACCCCCAAAACAAAAAGCGTCCTGAACACTCTAGCTGGTGAATCATCAAGGCGTTGGAATTTCGAACCGCGAAGCCTATCGACTTTGGCCTCGCCTGGATCTCGCGGGCTTACTCCGGATGTGGTCTTTCTGTCGGTGCTAATGGCGTCTGCGCCGTTCCTTCTTCCCATCTTTCTGCGACTCCGTCGGGAGCTATCCCCAGCGGCAGAAGGAGCCGGAAAACTGTTCCAGCGGGCGATGTTTTCTCTACCGCTACGTCCCCGCCATGATCCTGCACAATTTTCTGCACTACCGTAAGCCCCAGCCCGGTTCCGTTCTCCTTGCCATGGCTGACGAACGGCTCGAATAGCTTGCTCCGAATCAATTCCGGAATACCGCGCCCGGTATCGCTCACCCGAATTTCGACTCCGTTTCTCACTTCACTCAGTTTCATTTCGATAAATCCTGCCTCCGGGGTTACGGCCTCGCACGCGTTGAGCAAGAGGTTAAAGAGCGCCCGTTCCAGCTTCTTGGCATCGAACCATCCGGAACTATTGCCCTCCTGGCTGACGGTGATTTCAACCTGGTGGAATTCGGGATGCAAGCGGATCGTCTGAACGATTCGAGCCACGGAGTCGCGAACGTTCCCATACGTCGGATGCAGCGATTCGCGCGTACGCGAAAACTCCAGCAGGGAGTCGATGAGATCAGTCATCTGGTTCACCGCCGCTCGAATCTCCTGGTAGAGTTCTTCCCGCTGATCCGAGGATAATTTGCTCTCGCAAAGGAACTCCGCATTCGCCACAATGGCAGCCAGTGAATGCCGCAAATCATGCGAGATCGAACTTGCCATCCGCCCAATCGTGGCCAACCGCTCCGCTTCCAGCAACTCCTGTTGCGTTGTTCTTAAACTGGATCGCATCCGGTTGAACGCCCCGGTGACTTCCGCAGCTTCGTCTCCTCCACGAGCATCCAGTGCGTAAGTGAAATCACCTTTTTCAAGCGCCCGCACCCCTTCCACCAGATTGGCCAGCGGACGCGTAAACGTATGCGAAATGAAAAACACCAGCGCGCTCCCGCCCAAGACCGCGGCCAAGCCCAACGCAAGCAATAGACGATTCAGACTGTCGAGAAATGCGGTCGCCTGATCGTAAGATTTCAAAACGTTCAAGCGGACGGATGAATTCTTGGCCCCAGCAAGCTCCAGGGAAGTGATAAGAAATCGCTCCTCGCCCAGTTGAATCTGTTCCGGCCCGGACGCCCCAAGAGCCGCGTGAACACCGCGCTGGCGATTAAGCTCCGCCTCCTGCATCGGACTCAGCGTGGTCTTCACTACAGTGTCGCCGTAGTAGAACGCGACCTGACTGGCTGCGATGCGGCTCACCTGCGCAGCCACGCGGTCGTCGATCTCGTACCCAATCGTCAGAAATCCCAGCAGGCGATTTTCCGACGCCGGCCCGAAATAAATAGGCTTGAGAAAAACTTCGTAGAGATGCTGGCCACCGTACCACCAGTGTCCCGAACTCTCATCGTTGACGCTATTGGCAAACGACTCTTGCGCCACCTCGCGGGTAAGACCCGGCGACGAGGTATGCAACGCCACTACCCTTCCTGCCCGGTCGGTCAGGACAAAAAGATCGCTCCCCGCCAGCCTCCACAAATCGCTGGACGCATCCTGAATCGTCGCCTCATGCTCGGTCGTCATCAACGCCCGCAGGTTGGGCAGGTCGGCCAGGAGTTCAGCCGAATGGGTAAGAGTCAGTTCGCGTTCACGTTGGAAGTTCTGGAAGGTGCTGACGGAATTTCGCAGGTCTGCGAAAATTTCCTGCTTCACCTGCTTTGCGTACGCTGTAACGCACCAGAAGAAGGCTGGTGCAGGTAAGCCCCGCGGTAATCAGCAGCATGGACAGCAGAAACTTGGTTCGCATCCGAAGTTTCAGCATATCCATCTCCCGGCGCAGCCGGTTTCCTCTTATCTCTCTGATCGTGGTTACGGCACGAACTTATAGCCCATGCCGTGGACCGTGCGAAAGTGTACCGGATTGCCAGGGTCTTTCTCCAGCTTCTGCCGCAACTTCAGAATGTGGTTGTCCACCGTCCGCGTAGAAGGATAATTCTGGTAGCCCCACACTTCATTCAGCAATTCATCGCGCGAAATCACGCGCTCCGCATTTTGCGCCATGAATTTGAGCGTCTTGATTTCCTGCGCCGTCAGTTGGACAGGTTCGCCGTTGCGAATCACTTCCATCTTGTGGAAGTCGGCGGTAATTCCCCCGAATGCGATGACATCGCTCGACCCCGTGCGCGCCGTCCGCCGCAACGCCGCCCGCACCCGCGCCAGCAGTTCACGCGGACTGAACGGCTTGGTCACATAATCGTCCGCGCCTAGCTCCAGCAACAAAACTTTATCCGCGACGTCGCTGGCCGCGCTGAGCACGATCACGGGAAGCGCCGGAGCATGTTGCTTAAGCTCGCGGCAAACGTCCCGCCCGGACATCGCCGGCAAACGAAGATCCAGCACCACGGCCGCCGGTGTCGTCGCCTTATATGCCTCCAGTGCCGACTTCCCATCCCCGCTGATCTGGACGGCAAATCCCTCGGCCTCGAAAAGGCGTTTCAGCGCCTTCTGCACCGCCCGATCATCTTCCACCACCAGGATGCGTTCCATCGGCCTCCCCGTATAGGCAACACCCAAGGCCGAAAAACCCGGGTCGCGCTGAAGAACTGAATCCCGGCCGGCTTCCAGTCGAATCATCTCAGCTCCAAGTCCCCTCAACACAGGGCAATGTCAATAAGATTACTACCACTAGTCAGCGGATTCAGTTCTGCACTCAGTTGTTGACAATCTTTTTACAACTGAATCCAAGAGGATGGGCGCCCATGTGCCGAGCAATTTGGCCTGAAAGTTAAGAGCGAAAGGGGATAAAGAATTGAGAGCATTTTGATAGGAGAAAAAAGGGTGAGAGAGAACATGGGAGTGGGAAAAGGAAAAGGGCGGCTTTCGCCGCCCCTTGTTTGGCCAACGACGAACGGCCAACGACCGCCCTTAAGTTCCTTCGCTCCAGCCCGCCAAATACTCTTCCTGCTCGGGCGTGAGTTTATCGATCTTGATGCCGACTGACTCCAGTTTCAGCTTGGCGACCCGCTTGTCGAGATCTTCGGGAACTTTGTAGACCCTCTTCTCCAGCGTCTTGTAGTTCTTGACCATGTAGTCGACGGAGAGTGCCTGGTCGGCGAAGCTCATGTCCATCACGGACGGCGGATGGCCTTCAGCGGCGGCCAGGTTGATCAGGCGGCCTTCGCCCAGCAGGTTGATCTTGCGGCCGTCGCGAAGCGAATACTCTTCCACCGAGACGCGTGTGGTGCGCTTCGAAGACGACATCTTTTCCAGCGCCACAATGTCGATCTCAACGTTGAAGTGCCCTGAGTTGGAGATGATTGCGCCATCTTTCATCAAATCAAAGTGTTCTTTGGTAAGCACGCTCTTGTTGCCGGTAACCGTGCAGAACACATCGCCGAGTTTGGCTGCTTCGGTCATCGACATCACGCGGAAGCCATCCATGTGCGCTTCGAGCGCTTTCGTGGGATCCACTTCGGTGACAATCACTTCCGCTCCCGCACCGCGAGCCCGGCTCGCCAAGCCTCGTCCGCACCACCCGTAGCCGGCGACGACGAACTTTGATCCTGCCAGCAGATAGTTGGTCGCGCGAATGATGCCATCAATCGTGGACTGCCCGGTGCCGTAACGATTGTCGAACAGATGCTTGGTGTCGGCATCGTTCACCGCGACGATCGGGAACCTCAGCACGCCCTCTTTAGCCATCGCGCGCAAACGGATAACGCCCGTCGTGGTTTCCTCGGTGCCTCCGATTACAAATTCGAGCGCGTCCTGGCGCTTGGTATGCAGCAACGTTACCAGGTCGGCGCCGTCATCCATCGTGATCTGCGGCTTGTGATCGATGGCCGCCAGGATGTGGCTGTAGTACGTGTCGTTGTCCTCGCCCTTGATGGCAAAGACTGGAATGTTGTGATCGCGCACCAGGCTGGCAGCCACGTCGTCCTGCGTCGACAAAGGGTTCGAGGCGCACAACACTACATCTGCGCCACCATCGCGTAAGCAGATCAGCCAGGTTCGCAGTCTCGGCGGTTACGTGCAGGCAGGCCGAAATACGGATGCCCTTGAGCGGCTGGTTCTTGATGAATTCCTTGCGGATGATCTGCAGAACCTTCATCGACTGGTTGGCCCAGTCGATCCGCTTCTTGCCAAGATCGGCGAAATCCAGATTCTTCACATCACAAGTCACTTGCGTCGGTGTGGTTGCCATACTTCTCCTGTAGCTCGTGTTTATTGAACTTAATTGAACCACTAAGGACTCAAAGTAACACCAAGGAAATCAAAGCCCTGGGTTTCTTCGTGCGCCTTCGTGTCCTTCGTGGTTACAAGAATTATTTGCTGACGCCCTGTGCGACCGGCTCGCGCAGCCCGGCATCGCTTGCCAGTTTGGCCGCCTTGTCTGTCGCCTCCCAGGTAAAGTCGGGATCGTTACGGCCAAAGTGTCCGTAGGCCGCGGTCTTGCAATAAATGGGACGCCGCAATTTCAGCGATTCGATAATCCCCTTCGGCGTGAGCTTGAAATTCGCCCGCACCAGGTCCGGAAGCGTGTCGGGATCAACTTTGCTGGTGCCGAACGTGTCTACAAGAATGCTCACCGGATCTGCCACGCCAATTGCATAGGCAAGCTGCACTTCGATGCGATCCGCCAGCCCCGCCGCAACAATGTTCTTCGCAATGTGCCGCGCCATGTACGCCGCGGACCGGTCCACCTTGGTCGGGTCCTTGCCGCTGAACGCTCCGCCGCCGTGACGTCCCATGCCGCCATAGGTGTCGACGATAATCTTGCGTCCGGTCAGGCCGGTGTCTCCCATGGGTCCGCCAATCACGAACCGTCCCGTGGGATTGATGTGGTACTTGGTATCTTGATCGAGCAGGTGGGCGGGGATCGTGGACTGAATGACATGCTTCAGAATGTCGCCGCGAAGTTCGTCGTTGGTGACATTCTCAGCATGCTGGGTCGAAATCACAACCGCATCCACCCGGATCGGTTTGTGGTTCTTGTCATATTCCACCGTGACCTGCGACTTACCATCGGGCCGCAGATAAGGCAGCCGGCCATTCTTCCGCACTTCCGAAAGTCTCATACACAGCTTGTGCGCCAGCGAAATCGGCGTAGGCATCAACTCCGGATTCTCATTACAAGCATAGCCAAACATCATTCCCTGGTCGCCGGCGCCGCCGGTGTCTACGCCCATGGCGATGTCGCCGGATTGCTTGTTGATGCTGGAGATGACCGCGCAGGTGTTGGAGTCGAAACCGAAGAGAGCGTTGTTGTATCCGATGGAGGCGATGGTGCCGCGGACCAGGGACTGGAAATCTACATATGCCTTGGTGGTAATTTCACCGGCGATTACGACCAGGCCGGTAGCGGTCAAGGTCTCGCAGGCAACCCGGCTGACTGGGTCTTCGGTGAGGCAAGCATCAAGGATGGCGTCGGAAATCTGGTCGGCGATCTTGTCGGGATGGCCCTCGGTGACGGATTCGGACGTAAAAAGATATCGGTTTTTGGATGACAAGCGGCTTCTCCTTCAAGAGAGATCGACGTTAGGGTTCGGCGGGAAAGTCAGGACGCAAACAGCCTATAAATGAACATTCTCTACCTATCAAAAACTACCAGAGAAGCCATCCAGACGCAATGATTGGGGCGCCAGAAGCAGGAATCGGCAGCGATCGGAAACGAGCGTACGGTGGATGGCAACAGCCGCGAGTCGAGCGGTTTAGAGCTTCAGTCCGTTTGGGTCGAAGGTGAGCGTCTTTACCTCGTTGTGGGTGCCTTGAGCCGGAAGCTTTTTGCCGTTGAATGAGATGTCGAGAGCACCGGCGTTTCCCGTCTTGATCACAATCTGGTCGTGCGCCCCAATAGATTTTTCTGTCGAAGCGCGGAGAGTGTCCTGCATGATCTGCCGTCCGTCGGCGCTGATTGCGATCCACGAGTCCTCTCGTGCTTTGATCTGAACGAGGAACGCTCCAGGGTTTGCCGTCGAATCTGGGGGCGCAGTCGCCTGGGCTGAGCCCTGCATTGCTCCCGCCAGAGGCTTTGACTCTGGGCTCTGCGGGGTTGCATTGGGGACTTCGGGTACGGGAGTGGCGGAAACTGCCGGAGATTCGGATTCCTGCGCGATTGGCGTCTTGGACGGCTGCGGCGCAGCGAGACTGTCACCAGAAAGCGTTCGAACTTCCCTGATTTCCCGTGAGTAGAAACCCCAAATCGCAAAGCCAAAAGCAATTACCAGCAACGCAATCGCGAACCACTCCCATGGGATACGCGAAAGGCCGCCATCACCAGGGTCCTCGTCCGGAAAGCCGGAGGGTGTGGTGGTCGCCGGGGCCGCGAGCGCCGCCAGTGTCATGTCAGGTTGAGTTTCAGGCGTACTGGGGGCGGTAACGAGTTCGTACTCGGCGACTGCCTCGGCCTCGTTCACCCCGACGGAGCGGGCATAGGCTTTGACGAAACCTTTGTTGAAAATCCCGCCGGGGAGTTGGTCGAAATGCTCTTCCTCTATCGCGATCAGGAAGCGGGTACCAATCTTCGTGGACATGGAAATTTCGTCCAGCGTGATCTTTCGCTGCTCCCGTTCCCGCTTCAATCGAGCCCCTAATGATTCCACGGACCTGTCTCCTGCCGATTCAAAGCGCTTCATCCAGAAAAGGGGATTCCCAACGGGCTCGCCGGACTTCCGGCGATTTGAGACGTTAAGCTTGACGTTTGGTCTATCCCCGCAGGGGCATTGCCCTTAAGTCCCTAGATAACTATATGTTAATCGTGCGATGAGGGAGCCAGTTATTTGGGTTGTGGGAGAACCGGAGTGTTAAACGAGGCAGATTACCTCTCGTCATACCGCATTTTCCGAGCGTACGCTACGTGGCGTTAAGGGTTCTGGTTACTAAGGTTGATTGCCCCTGCTTTCCGGTGTTGCATATAATTTCAATACTTCCTGCGGCATTGAGGACGCACCGTCCATGACCAAGGCCACCACCGCCGTCGACCGCAAGGTTCAAGAATTAAGCATTTTTCATGATGTGGCCAAGGCGCTAACGTCCTCGCTTGATCTCGATTCCATTCTTCAAACCATCATGGAAAAGATGGCTGAGTATTTCAAGCCTGACAACTGGTCCTTGCTGATGGTGGATGAGGAACGCGAAGAACTTTACTTCGCCATTGTGGTGGGCAAGGCGGCCGAGGCACTAAAGAATGTCCGGCTGAAGGTGGGAGAAGGAATCGCCGGCTGGGTTGCCAAGCACGGTGAGCGTGTGGTGGTACCGGATGTTTATACCGATCCGCGCTTCGCCAAACGCATCGACGAGATGACCAAGTGGGAGACGCGTTCCATTATTTGCGTGCCATTGCGCTCGAAGCTTCGCGTTCTGGGCGTAATTCAACTGGTCAACGTGAAGATGGAACACTTCACCGATCAGGAATCATTTTTTCTGCAATCGATTTGTGATTATGCGGCCATCGCCATTGAAAATGCACGGTCGGTAGAAAAGATCCAGGAACTCACCATCACCGATGATTGCACCGGCCTCTACAATGCGCGGCATCTCTACAAGACTCTTGAAGCAGAGGTCTACCGCTCGTCACGCTACGGCTACGAGTTCACGGTTTTGTTCATCGACCTCGATCACTTCAAGCAAGTCAACGATACGCACGGACATTTGATCGGAAGCAAGTTGCTGATGGAGATCGGCTACCTTATCAAAGCGCAACTGCGCCTGATTGATTACGCCTTTCGCTATGGCGGAGACGAATTTGTAATCCTGTTACCGCAGACAGGGAAAGACGCCGCACTGGTTGTTGCGCGTCGCGTGCGAGATAACCTTCGCACCAGCATGTTCTGCCAGGAAGAAGGGCTTAACTTAAACGTACGCGCTTCCATCGGCGTGGCTACGTACCCACACGACGCGAAGTCGCCCCGCGAGATCATCCGCCAGGCCGACGAGATGATGTATCTGGTTAAAAACACGTCACGAGACAATATCGGAATTGCTTCGCGCGGAGTGATGAAGTAAAGCAGTGGGCAATGGCTGGTGGTCAGTAGCTGGTTCCGTGTTGGTTCAGCTTAAGATGGAGGCCGGGCATCCCCGCCCGGCTAGACGGGCGGGACGCCCGTCCTCCATCCTCTTCTCTTTTAACTCTCAGTTTCTAATTACTTGGCTGCGATGACCGCTGGCTGGCTTGTGCTTGCCGGGAGAAGCTTTCTGGCTGGTTCGGGCTGGACCAGCCACTTGCGGATTTCCGGCAGAGCGGCCCGGGTGGCGGCTTCGCCGGCACGTATCAGATCGGTGGAGCGCGCAAAATCATCGTACTTATAGCCGTTAACATCGGGATCGATGACCATGTCCGCGGCGGCCTTCCATACGTTGCAGTTCATTTCCTGAGCAATCGCAAAACACTGACCGATGACGTCGAACAGATGTCTGGGACCGAGATCGGGATTGGTCCAGCTTCCCCTGAGATGCACCGCCAATACTTTTTGGGCACCCATGTCTCGCAACGGGGCCGTGGGCACGGCATACGCCAGCATGCCATCCACCAGGAGACGTCCGCGAATCTTCACCGGAAGGAACATACCGGGATAGGCGCAACTCGCGCGCACCGGATCGACCAGCGGACCGGAGTGAAACACAACGCCTGCGCCCGTAGAAAAATCTGTCGCCGTGACCGCCAAGGGAATCTGCAATTCTTCGAACGTCTTGACCTTCAGAACGCTGCTGAGAAACTTGATCATGCGCTCGTTGCTGGCGAATCCGTAACGCGACAGTGTCCAGCAGGCAAAATCCTTGAAGCGTACCCGCGCGGCCATCTGCTCGAGTTCGGGAATAGTGACACCGCTGCAATAGGCAGCGCCGACCAGCGCGCCGACGCTGGTGCCTGCAATCAGACTAATAGGGATGTTCTCTTCTTCGAGGACCTTAAGAACGCCGATGTGGGCGATGCCGCGAGCAAAGCCGCCGCCCAGCGCCAACACCGATTGCGGGATAGTTCTGAACTTGCTCTGGCCCTGAGGTGCCCGACAGTCCTCGTCCGAAAGCCTGGACGGAACGAATGATCCTTCCCAAACTCTTCACGGGACCCTCGATTCTCCCCGCACCTAGCAACCCGGCTACCTATTAAGATGCCAGCTCCAGGGCGGGCGTTCCAGACACCACGGTCAGGGGGTGACGGTTACTAGCGGAGCGCAGAGTGCCTCCGGTGACTAACTCCCGCAATCCTGATAACTTGGGGGCCATGGTCCGGGAAATTTCCGCTGGAGGAGTAGTGGTGCAGAGGGTCAGCGAGGCCTGGGATGTGGCCGTCATTGAGCCCCAAAACGAGGCCGGGGCGGGTCGTTCCCCCCGGAAAGGCTCCCCAAAGTCCATACTGGCTCTGCCCAAGGGCCTGGTCGATCCTGGAGAAAAGCCCGAACATACCGCCCTCCGGGAGGTCCACGAAGAGACCGGGTTGGTCGCAACCATGGTCACAAAACTAGGCGACATCAAATATGTGTATGTGCGCTCCTGGGGCGACGGAGAACGAGTTTTCAAGATCGTTTCGTTTTTTCTGGCGAAATACCAGTCGGGCGAGATCGACGACGTGAGCCCCGCCATGCGGGTCGAAGTAAAGCGCGCATCGTGGATTCCGCTGGAAGAAGCTCCGCGCAGGCTGGCCTATCGCGGCGAGCGCGACATGGTGAAACGGGCACTGCAATATCTGAAATCCCATTCCGAGGTCTAAAGCATGGCGCATGCCGAACACGTCGAGGCGCATTTCATGGCCACCAATGTTGTTCGGGACGTGGTCATTGGAATGGCCGACGGCCTTACAGTGCCGTTCGCGCTCGCGGCCGGCCTTTCGGGAGCGGTGCAGAATACTCGACTGATCGTGATCGGCGGGCTGGCGGAAATCGCGGCAGGATCTATCGCAATGGGACTAGGCGGTTACCTCGCGGCCCGAGGCGATGCGGAACACTACGAACAGGAGCGGACCCGCGAATACCGCGAGATCAAGGAAATTCCCGAAGAAGAAATGGCGGAAGTCGCGCGAGTTTTCCAATCCTACGGGATGACCGAACAGGAGAGCACGCCAGTGGTCGAGGCGCTCAGCCGGCGTCCGCGAAGCATGGGTAGATTTCATGATGCGGTTCGAGCTCGGACTGGAAGAGCCGGATCCGCGTCGTGCCTTAACCAGCGCGGCTACGATCGCCGCCTCGTATATCGCAGGCGGCCTGATTCCGCTGTCGCCCTACTTTGTGCTTGCGAACGCGGTACACGGCCTGGCATATTCGGCGGCTGTAACTCTGGCCGCCCTCGCCATTTTTGGCTATCTGAAAGGCCGTTACACCGGGACTGGGCCGGTCCGCAGCGCATTGCAGACGGTGATTATCGGCGGATTGGCAGCCAGCCGCGGCGTTCCTTCTAGCCAAGCTGATTTCGTAGCGTCGGGACGACCAGAATCTCATGGCTGAGGGAACCTTGATGGTGTCTTGGAACAGGGCGCGTTTTCCCGGATAATCTATCGGTGAATTTTGAATCTGTGAAGGCGCGGGCACCGGTACAATTTCGCCTGCAACAGGCCCTCTGGTTGGCACGAAGGCTTCCTGCCTTCCCGCTGCTGGTTTTTGTTTGTGTTGCTGTCTTGTCCGTGACCTGCGGGGACGAAGAGCAAGGCCTCGCTCTCCTTCGCGAGCCGTACGACCGCGACCCGTGCCAGTGTGGAGCGTCATTCAGATCGCCGGCTACGTATCCGCGCTGGCCGCAGCCAATCGCTTTCTGCAGGCCTGGCAGAATCAGGACCATGAAACCGGGCTGCTCATGCTGACCGACGACGCCAAGCAGCACAGCTCCGAAGACCGCATGGAAGCATTCTTCGCTTCGGGCGCCGACGCCGCCTACGAAATCGCGCGTGGGAAGAAAATGAAATCCGGCCGTTACATCTTTCCTGTCACGCTGTTCCCCTCTCCATTCCGGCGCCACCACGACGCCAGACCGGCCCCCAGAAATCCGAGATAGTTGTGGTTCGGGCTGGTAAAGACGAGTGGGCAATCGATAGACTTCCCTAGCAGGATTCGCCACCGCCCTCGTCTTAAATACAGAACGATACGAGGCCGGAGGAAGACTTCTCCGCCGACTCATCATGAAACATATTCATAAAGTTGCCAGTTCTTGGCGCCGGAACTATGGGCGCACGCATCGCTGCGCACTTTGCAAATGCCGGAGTGCCCAGCTATTGCTCGACATCGTTCCCTGCCGGCGCGGAAGGGCCCGCACGCAACCAGATCGCCAGCCGCCGGACTCGAAGCGGCCAAGAAATCGAAGCCGGCCGCTTTCTTCGAGCCGGGACTTGCGCGCCTGGTCACGGTCGGGAACTTCGAAGACGATCTCAAGCGCCTGAGCGAGGTGGACTGGATCATCGAAGCAGTCGTCGAAAATCTGGAAATCAAGCGGGCTTTGCTGAAGAAGGTGGAAGCGATCCGCAAGCCGGGGACGATCGTGACCACCAATACCAGCGGCTTGCCGGTAGCTAGATCGCGGAAGGATTTTCCGACGATTTTCGGAAATCTGGCTGGGAACGCACTTTTTCAATCCGCCGCGTTACATGCGTCTGCTGGAACTGATCCCAACGCCGGAAACCGATCGCGCAGCCATTGACGCAATAGCCCAATTCGGCGAATTGCATCTGGGGAAAGGCGTGGTTTTCGCGAAGGATACACCGAACTTTATCGGCAACCGCATTGGCACATTCTCCGTGCTCAATGTCATGCGACTGATGCAGGAGATGGACCTGACAATCGAAGAGGTCGACGCGCTCACCGGAGACGCGGTGGGATGGCCGAAGTCAGCCACGTTCCGGACGATCGACCTGGTCGGGTCTGGACATTCTTGGACATGTCGTCGGCAACATGGCCGCCGGCACGCAAGATGAGCGCAGCGACTTGGAACTTCCCGATTTCTACAAGCAAATGCTGGATCGCAAGTGGCTGGGCGATAAGACCAAGGGTGGTTTTTACAAGAAAGCGAAGAGCGGTGACAAAGGGAAAGAACAGGAGCGGCTGGCTCTCGATTGGAAGACTCTCGAATACCATCCCGTCAAGAAAGCGAAGTTCCCCGCACTCGACATGGCGAAAAACGTCGATGATCCGGGAGCGCGGCTTCGAATGCTGCTTGGAACTCGAGAATGGCGGACACGAAAGCCGATAAAGCGGGGGCGTTTTTGTGGTCGGCACTGTCCGATCTATGGACGTTATTCGGCAAATCGTATTCCTGAAATTTCCGACACCATCGTCGAAATTGATCGCGCCATGCGGCTGGGCTTTAACTGGAAGCTCGGGCCTTTTGAGCTCTGGGACGCGGCCGGAGTTGAGGCGACCGTGGACCGCATGAAGAAAGAAGGCCGGCCGGTCGCGACCAATGTTGGGCAATTGATCGCCGGCGGCAAGAAATCCTGGTACCTGGATGATCCCAAGGCAGCGTCCGGCCGTGTCTACTTCGATCTGAGAGACAGCGAACTATGAGCCGGTTAAAGTTTCCAGCGGGGTGTGGTCGGTGGACGTGGCGAAAAAAGTCCAATGGAGTGGTCAAGAAAAATGCCGGGCGCGTCACTGGTCGATCTTGGGAGATGGAGTGGGCTGCATCGAGTTTCATTCCAAGATGAATTCGCTTGGCGGAGACATTGTCAGTCTGATCAGTCAGACGCTTGAAACCGGGCGGTCTCGGGGATGGATTCGACGCGTTCGTGATCACCAATGATGCCGACAATTTTTCTGTCGGCGCGAATGTGATGCTGCTGTTGATGTCGGTCCAGGAGGAAGAGTGGGACGACGTGGATCTGGCCATCCGACAGTTTCAGGGCATGACACAGGCCATTAAGTTCTCGGCCAAACCGGTCGTGGTGGCCCCGTTTGGGTTGGCACTCGGAGGCGGTACGGAGATTTCGATCCATGCAGCGGCGCGGCAGCCGCATGCTGAGCTTTACATGGGGCTGGTGGAAGTCGGCGTCGGGTTGTTGCCTGGCGGGGGCGGCTGCAAGGAAATGTTGCTGCGGGCGGTCGACAGCTCCGCGAACATTCGTCCGGGCGGACGAGGCGAGTCGATTGAATTGATGGAAGCGATGAAGAAGGCTTTCGAGACGATCGCGTTGGCGAAAGTTTCGACGTCGGCACAAGAAGCGCGCGGGCTGGGATTTCTGAATGATTCTGACAACATCACAATGAACCGGGAGCGGGTTCTTGCCGATGGCAAGACGCGAGCGCTTGAGTTGGTGCGCGCGGGATACGAGCCTCCGCAGCCGCGCAGAGATATTCCCGCGCCCGGGCGAAAATATCCTTGCGGCGTTGAAGATGGGCGTGCACATCATGCGGCAGGGCGAGTACATCAGCGATCATGAAGTGAAGATTGCGACCAAGGTTGCCGAAGTTTTGTGCGGCGGCAATGTGACCTCCGGCACGCCGGTGAGTGAGCAGTATGTGCTTGACCTGGAGCGCGAGGCGTTCAAGTCACTGTGCGGGGAGAAGAAGACGCAGGAGCGGATTCAGTACACGCTGAAAACCGGGAAAACGTTACGGAATTGAAATCCTGGACTTCTAGTTTGGTTTTCTGTTTTTTCCGTCGGAGAGATAGCGCATCAGGGCGGCGTCGGATGCGGTCTTGAATTTCTCCAGGAATGATGTTTCGTGGCCAAGGATCGAGTCCGCGGAAACTTTCTGGCGGATGGTTTGACGCAATTTCTCGCCCGACTCGGATTCGTTGGTCATCACCTGCATGTAGAACCAGAGGAAGTGGCGCATCTGGTCGACCGAGGACTTCAACATCTGAAGCGCATCCATCTCGGGCAACTGGCTGAGAGCTTCCATGAGTTCAGGATCGCTGGGCGCTTCCATGGCAGCACAATTGAGCTGGCGTTGAATAGCTCGCAGGTCTTCGGTCACGCGCAAAATCCGGATGTGGATGTCCTGCAGATAATCTTCTCGTTCCATGGGCCCCGGCTCTTTTGAGATGACGACTACTCACCATCGCATCCGCTATCAACAGCAGCCAGATGTCCCATGTGCATGCGCTTTCGTAATTCAAGTTGTTACTTTGGTCTGGCGAACCTCGTGCCCGCTTTTCATACCTCTGATGACCTCGAAAACCCGCCAGGGACGCGTATTTCCGGGACTTCGACGATGCGCACGCCCTGCGCTGGAGTTTCGACGGCGTGAAGAAGAGCGTGGGTCATCTGGTCCAACGTAACCAGTCCGAGGCGGGTTGCTCCTGCGCGTGTTTGTGGCAGCCATTCCATCAGCTTGTAAATGGGCAGCAGAACGTACGGCCAACGATGGCCCGGCCCAAGCACGTACCACGGACGCAGCACGGTGGCATTCATCCCGCTTTTGCTAATCATGGCTTCGCACTCTTCGCGCACTTGAATGTAGGCTTTCATCACAGGCGCGGGCTGGGCCACGCTGATGTAGACGAAATGCTGCACGCCGGCGGCGACAGCCGCTTCGATCGCTCCGCGGCCAGAAGCCAGATCGACATTACGGAACTCTGCCGCTTTCGAAGGATTGGGATGGGAAACTCCCACTAACTGGACAAAGGTGTCGGCCGGATTAATTTGTCCAGCGTAAGAGTTGCTTTCGAGAGCATCGCCCACAACTGGTTGACATCCGGCCGGAAGCTTTTTCTCCGAGCCGGCCCGTACGAGGGCCCGCACTTCGTGGCCCCGTTGCAGTAAAAGAGTGATCAGCGGGCGGCCAACATATCCTGTTCCGCCCGTAATGAAGACGCAATGGCGCATAGGCGCAGACCTCGGCGCCATTTTGCGACATTCCAAGACAGATTCAAACTGATAAAGCCAACTGCCGCACTCGGTGCGGTATGACCTTCTCAGTTCTTCAGTTTCTGCCGTTCACAGGCGTCTACAGTTTTCGTCGGGTCAACGGCCTCGTCATCAACTTGTTCATTGATGATTTTTCCTGATTTGTCGATCAGGAAGGTGGCACGCCTGGCTGTTTCCATTGGAACGCCCTGTATATCGAACTTCTGGGTCAATCCATACCGGCTGGTTACTGGGCCGCCCCAGTCGCCGAGTATGGGAAAAGTGACTCCATTTTGTTGAGCGAAGGCAAAGTTTGAGAAGGGACTATCCATGCTCACACCCAGAACCTGGGTGTCTGCGCTTTCCAGCTTGGTAAGATTCTGCTGGAGCGCTTTCATTTCACGAGTTCAACCACCCGTGAAAGCGAAGACGAAGAACGCCAAGGCGACATTCTTCTTTCCTCGGTAATCCTGCAAGGATATTTTCTTTAGCCCTTTGCCGTCGAAGGCGAGCAGGGTGAAATCCGGGGCGGTGTCGCCCACTTTCAACTTCATGGGTGCGGATTCTTTCGCTGCACTGTTCTGGGACTTATTCTGGGCCAGCAAAGATGACGATGGCACCAAAACAAGATTTAAAAGTCCCAGACAGAAAATGTGCTTCCATTCTCGTTTCATGAACGAACTCCTAACCGCGATCAGTTTACCGCGTTCCATTTTAAAATAACGGGAACATGAAACCGCCGTTCCCTGTGATACAAACACGCGGTGCCTGAAACAGCGAGAACTGGCCTGGTGCGCGCGATTGGACGATGGAGTCTGGCAGCGCTCGTGGTCAATTCCATCATCGGCAGTGGGATTTTCGCGCTGCCAGCTGACGTCGCTCGACTGATTGGTCCCGCCAGCCCCTGGGCGGTCCTGGTTGCGGGGGCGGCCGCGGGCGTAATCATGGCCTGCTTTGCTGAAGTTGCATCGCAATTCAGCGCGGCCGGCGGACCCTATCTCTACACTCGTGCAGCTTTTGGGCGTCTCGTCGGAATTGAGATGGGCTGGATGCTTTGGCTGGTGAGAGTAGCCGCGCCCGCTGCTACCGCCAATCTTTTTGTAATTTACCTTGGCGAGTTCTGGCCGAAGGCGGCAATGCCGCTTCCACGATTCTTTATTCTGACATCTCTGTACGGAATTCTGACGCTGATCAACTACCGCGGCGTGCGGGCAAGCACGCATGTGAGCAATGTCTTTACGGTGGCGAAACTTGTGCCCCTGTTTGTGGTCGCCATTGCCGGTGCGTTTTATTTGATGGCGGGCCACGGGGTAACGACACTGCTGACGATGCGAGCGGACAGGAGCGCATGGCAGAAAGCAGCGTTGCTCCTGGTCTTCGCCTATGGCGGCTTCGAAACCGCGCTTACCCCTTTGAGTGAAGCCAAAGATCCCCGGCGCGACGCGGTATTTGCGCTGTTCACCGGCCTGATCACTTGCACAGTGCTGTACACGGTAATCCAGTGGGCAGTGGTTGGAGTTTTGCCCGATCCGGGCCACAGTGCACGGCCTTTAGCAGATGTGGCGCGACTGGCGCTTGGGCGTGGCGGCGCGGCATTTGTCTCGGTTGGGGCCTTGATTTCGGTTTATGGCTATCTGAGCGCCAACATGCTGGGAGTTCCGCGTATTACCTTTGCGCTGGCCGAGAACGGCGACTTCCCTTCCATCTTTGCCGCGATCCATCCACGATTCCGTACGCCATATGTATCGATCCTCGCTTTTTCTCTACTGAGCTGGCTGTTGGCGCTGCTTGGGAGCTTCACCTGGAATGCAACGCTGTCAGCGGTGGCACGGCTTCTCTACTACGGGCTGGTGTGCGCGACGCTTCCGGTGTTCCGTCGCAAACAACCAGAGGCAGCATTGTTTCGGCTTCCTGGAGGAAATTATTTCGCTGTTTTAGGTGCGGGGATTTGCATGGTGCTTATCACTGGAGTGAACCTCGGGGGATCGTTGATCCTCCTGGCGACGGCTCTGGTCGCTTTGGTCAACTGGGTGCTCGTACGCAGAAAGGTAGCCAGCAAACCTTCACAGTGATTGCTTTCAGTCGACTGATACGTGGATTTGTACGCGAGCGTACTGTGTCTGGAAGCAAACGGAGCAATGCTTCCGGGCGTGATATACAGGTCTCGGTAAGCCATGTCTGTGCGCTGTTTCGTCTGGAACCGCGTGACGGACCTTTTGGGGCCGTTCAGCTCGGGGGAAGGCGGCCCCGAAACTCCACTTAAAATCTATGAAAGATAACGAGCGCTGGATGGACCTCTGTGAACAGGCTTCCAAGGAACAGGACCCGGAAAAACTAATGGCGCTGACGCAGGAGATTATCCGCCTCCTGGACGAAAAGGAAGCCCGCCTCAAAAACTTGCAGCGCCGTGAAGCCCCGTCAGAATAGCGTTTTGTTTCACCGTCCTTTTAGAACATAACTATCCTTTCCGATTTCTTGTGTTCGACGCGCGGAAGCTGCTAGGCTACGCCGTCCCATGGAACCCAAACTTCTCCTGCAACAAATCCTTCTTCGAGTCATTGTGGCCGGAGCGCTGCTTTCCGGAACGGCTCCGATACTTCCCGCCCTGCAAGCCGCGCCGGCAGATCGAACTGCTGTCAATGACCACGATGTCGCTGTGCCGATGCGGGACGGCATTACCCTACGGGCCGACGTGCTACGGCCTTCCGGCAACGGGCCGTTTCCGGTCCTTGTATATCGCACGCCTTACGGAAAAGAGTTCGCGCTGAAGGAGTACAAGACATTTCAGCATGCGGTCGAACGCGGATACGCAGTCGTGGTGCAAGATGTTCGCGGACGATACGCCTCCGCGGGCGAGTTCCGACCTTATGAAAACGAAGGACGCGACGGGTATGACACGATCGAGTGGGCGGCGCGGCAGCCGTGGTCAAACGGCACGGTTGGAACTTTCGGACTTTCCTATCCCGGGGCAGTGCAGTGGCTGGCTGCGGTTGAAAATCCGCCACATCTGAAGGCGATGGTGCCGGCCATGACTTTTTCCAGCGCGCAGAATTTCTTTTATGCGGGCGGATTGTGGGACATGTCGTGGATCGAATGGATTTGGGACAATATCGCGCCCGACATCCGGTCGAAGAGAAATTTGCCTGGCCCGAAGACCTCTAACGAAGCAGTTGCAGCATGGGACAAAATGGGACCGAAGATGCAGGGCGAACTGCCCTTAGACCAACTTGAGGAACTGCGTGGCATTGCTCCTTATTACTACGATTGGCTGAAGCATCCTTATGACGATCCCTGGTGGGACTGGTCCGAACTGCGCAATAAATATTCCAGGGTACACGCCGCCGTGCTCAATTTGTCGGGTTGGTATGACGACAACTACGGCCCCGAAGGCGCCACAACTAACTTTGCGCGATTGCTGAAGGCGCGATCCGCGACGGCCGACCCTCAAACACACTTGCTGATCGGTCCGTGGGTCCACGGCGTGGACTCGACGGCGAGAACCAAATCCGGCGAACGTACATTTGCGGAGGCCGCTGCGATTGATTATGACGAGGTCATCCTGCGCTGGATGGACCATTATTTGCGCGGGGCGGACAATGGAGTGGAAACCGAAAAACCAGTCCGTTATTTTCTCATGGGCAGGGACGAGTGGCGCGAAGCTGATGCCTGGCCGCCAGCCTCGAAAGATACTTCCTATTACTTGGTCAGCCCGGGAACCGGTGACAGCAGAGGTAGCCTGTCGAGCGGTGCTCCTACTGCGAATGACGTCCACGTTACCTTCCTATCTGATCCCGCCAAACCGGTAGTTAATTCGTTCAGCGTGTCGGGCGCTCACGATTACCGAGCATTGAGCGAACGAGCTGATGTTCTGACCTTTGACTCGGAGCCATTGGAACGAGATAAGGAGGTGACGGGTCACATCCATGCGCAAATTTATCTGGCATGCGACTGCCGCGATACCGACTTATGGGTCCGATTGCTCGACGTGGCGCCGGATGGAACGGCGTTCAACCTGATGAGCCCCGGCCTGGATGTGATGCGGGCAAGTTATCGAGATGTAAAAAAGGGACGGCAGTTGCTGGAGCCGCATCGCGTTTATGAGGTGAATCTGGAGAACCTGATCACCAGCAATGTCTTTCAGAAAGGACATCGCATGCGAGTACAGGTGTCGGCCACTTTTTTCCCGAATTTCTCCCGAAATCTCCACACTGGAGAACTCGAGGCCTCGTCTGCAAAGATGCAGAAGGCGAACATCTCTATCTACACAGACAGTGAGCGCGCCTCGCGGATTGTTTTGCCGATCGTGGCGCCATGAAGCGATCGCTGGCTGTGGGGATATGTTCGCCGCAAAGCGAGTTGAGGATTCTCGCCGGGTCTCTCCCAAGCAGCGGGAGAGACCAAGGACGAGAAATCCGATTAACGGGCCGCCGATTGTTCGTGTTCGAGGTCTAACAAGGTTTTCTTGCGATCCAGTCCCCATCGATAGCCGCCCATTTCGCCGTCGGTTCGAACGACGCGGTGGCAAGGGATGGCGACAGCGACCGGGTTGGTGGCGCAGGCGCGAGCTACAGCCCTGGTGGCAGTTGGCTGACCGATGGCTTGCGCTACCTCACGATAGGATCGGGTTTTGCCGACAGGGATGGATTGCAGGTATGTCCAAACCCGACGCTGGAAAGCGGTTGCCTGGATGTCGAGCGGCAGAGCCGAATTGAGACGCTGGCCACGGATCTGCCGTAGCAGATCTTGTTTCCAGGCCTGCAGGCCGGCATCATCGCGTCGGCGGACGGCGAAGGGAAATTCATGGCGCAGACCGTGTTCGAGTTCGTCGTCAGTGTCGGCAAACTGGATGGAGCAGATGCCCTTTTCGGTGGCTGCGATCAGCATGCGGCCGAGAGGCGAATCGGTTAAGGTGTAGCGGATGGGGGCAGCGATGGCACCGCGACGATATTTGTCGGGGGTCATGCCGAGCTGCGAAGCCGTACGCTCATATAGCCGACTGCTGGAGCTGTAACCTGCCTCGTACATCGCGCGGGTGACCGAGTGACCGGCCTGGAGATTTTGCTTAAGCTGGTTGAGGCGACATGAGTCGGCGTAAGCGCGCGGAGAAATACCGAGCACGGCCTTGAACGAACGCTGAAGATGGAACGGACTTTGGCGAAATTCCGATCCCAGGCGCGCAAGTGTAACTGGCTCATCCAAATGTTGTTCAATGAAGCGGCAAACGGCCTTTACCATTTCAGTCTGGTGATTGCCGCCAATCGCTCTAGGACGGCAACGGAGGCAGGAGCGAAAACCGGCCTTTTCGGCCTCGTCCGGAGTGCGAAAGAAACTAACGTTTTCCCTGCGAGGACGCCGGGATGGGCACGACGGGCGGCAGTAGACCCCGGTTGAAGACACGGCAAAGACGAATTTGCCGTCGTGACTGGAGTCGCGAGCCAGAACAGTGTTCCAGCGATTTTCGTCGAGACGACCGTTTTCGCCGCCGTGGTTGCCGGAACTCATTTTGCCGAGGCGCGTCATGTCGTCAGCTTCCGTGAAATTGAGTATCGCATTGGTTGTCATAATGGCCCAAGAGTAAGTCCGGCGGACTGCGTGGACTATCCGGATCTTGCGGTCAAAGTGAAATACAGTGGTCAGTGGTCGGTGCCCAGTGGACAGCGACTGATGGCTGCCGTCGTTCACCGCTTGGCCAAAGGCCAACGGCTAAGTTCCATTACCGAATTGCGAGCCTTTCATGTTGATGACACAGGTCCCAAACCGATTCATGCTGAGCGTTGCCATTCTCATTCTGCTATCTTCTCTGCGCATGATGAGCCAGGCCACGAAGCCCTCGCAGTGCGGCACAGAGTCTGCGGAGATTGTCGCGGCTCGTGTCGAAAGCGAGATCAAGCTGGATGCAGGGCATCCGGCGGCAGAGTGGCAGAAGGCTCATCCGATCATTTTTTGTTCTGACTGGCAGGGCAAGAACCCCGATGAGCAGCGCGAAACCCAGGTGCGGGTCTTGTGGTCTTCGCAAACCTTGTATTTGAGATTCGAGTGCCGGTATCGCGACCTATATGTGTTTATCGACTCCGATCCGGATGGTCGCCGCGACCATCTTTGGGACAGGGACGTCGCGGAATCGTTCCTCCAGCCTGATCCGTCGCGTGAGCACTATTACCGGGAATTCGAAGTGAGTCCCAACGGGATGTGGATTGATCTCGATATTTTTCCCGGTGGATTGGCGGATCTGAAGAGCGGTCTGGCGAAGTCCGTGGTCCTAGACGAAAAAGAGCATCGATGGGCGGCAGAACTCGCCATTCCGATAAAAGCTCTTACCAGCGATTTCGATCCGAATGCGATTTGGCGCGCCAATTTTTACCGGGTCGAGGGGACAAAAGAACCGCGAGCTTATATGGCCTGGCAGGCGACGGGCACTCCGGAGCCAAACTTCCATGTACCAGCGGCGTTCGGGAAGTTGCGGTTCGAGCAGGCCAGCGGAGAGCGACGGTAAAAAACTCAGTTCTTCACGTTTATTCCACACTCTTGGTTCCAGGTTCTCAGTTTTGATTTCCGGTTGGGAGGGATGATGACGCGATGCGTGGGCTTGGTCCTGATTCTTGCGAGCTTGCTGCTCTCCGCACAGGAGCAGAAGGCCGGAGTGTTGAGTGCCGACGATGTGAAGAAGGTGGTTCCATCGGTTTATTTCTTCCGCGGGCAATCGGCCCTGGTCCAGTTACGTAATTCGGCTGGGTTCAGCGGAGCGGATGGAAAACTCGTTTTGGCCGGGCTGGTAGATACGTCCGGCTATGCGACGGACGTGCAGGCCAAGTATCAGGGGTTTCTGATCACGGAAGTAAAACTCGGTATTGAGGGAAGCGATCTCGCGCCGGGTGAGTACGGATTTGGATTTTCAAAAGAGGGAAAATTTCTAGTGATGGACGTGGGGGCAAACGAACTATTCACGGTTACGGGCCAGGTAGATGAAAAGATGCCGCGTCCCGTGCCACTCAAGATCGTTGAAGACGGGGGCGCCTATCGGTTGTGCGCCGGCAGGAAATGCGTCAACCTGAAGGCTCGATAGCCCGCGAACGCAGTTTTAGTGGGTCAGAGGCTGCAGCGATCCGAGGACCGGAGAGATACCGGCGCGCCTGCGCAACTCCCCCAGGATGGCGTGGGCGGCATTGTGGTAGGTCTTGCTGGGATCCGAGGGATCGGACCACACTGCGTCGTACACCATCTGAGTCGCCTCTTTCATATCCATGTGCAGTGCGGCTTCCAGCAGATCTACCCGCTGCTGTAGTCGCGTGTAGCAAATCTCACAGATGCTGGCTGGCTCGAATGTGTCCTGGTGGCTGGTTTCCAGGCTGCAACCCCGACCTGTAGGGGAATCGATGTCGCCGTCCATTTGCGAATCGGAAGCATAAACCTGAGCTTTGAATTCGGCGAGGAAGCGCTCACGCTCTGCTTCGAGGGCGATGTCATCCGGCGCAGGGGCAACGGCTTCCACTGGCCGTGTAGCAGAACCAGCCGAAACCACGGGCAGGGGCGACACGCGTTCTTCTGTCTTGCAGACCGGGCAAGCTGAAAGATCCGCCGCGTAATAGGTCTTGCACTTCACGCAAGGCAAACCGTATCCAATGCGCCTGGGACCGAGTTGCGACGAGGTCACGATGTTCTCTGCAGGCGGCGCAGAACGGTGAAATCCGGTATCACTGGGAAGAATGGCCGCGGGTATGGATCCTTCAATGGCAGGCTGCGACGATGGCGTGGAATTCATACGGAGTTTCTCCCAGGAGCAAGAACTATTTCGGGTTCTGCATCCGAAAACATTCTAGGTCGGACCGTCCAAATGACCGACGCACGGCAGTGCATGTAGGCCATTGCCCTAAGGTGCATAGCAGCTGAAAGACCAAAAATGAGGACTGAAACGAAAGGAATTAGACCCCGGTCGGCGGCAGTTCCCGTTCCGGTACATCTCATGAAATTCGCCTCGGAGCGCCCCCTAGCGCGCATTCATGAACGTCTGCGAGGTTCGTGGATGCTGGAGGCGTTTTTGTTTTGTGGATCGATGGAGACACCGCCGCAGGTAAGCACCGGAGGAGAGCCCAGGCACGAAGGTAATGGTCCATCGGCCAGATTGCGGCTGCCCGACAGGAAAGTTGACGTAAGTGGGTAGTTTCGATAGTGTTGGGCTTGCTGCCCCGCGTGCAGGCAGCGGAGGATTTTATGTTTGAAGGCCTGTTTCAGCCGATGCATCTGTTGGTCATTTTCTTCATTGCCTTGCTGGTATTCGGTCCGAAAAAATTGCCTGAGCTGGGCAAGGGAATCGGAGAGGGCATTCGCGCCCTGAAGTCGGGCATGAAGGAGTCGTCCGACGAGCAGGCAAAAGTCGTAACCACTCCTGTCGAGACCAAGGCTGCGGAGACTTCCAACCCGGCCAGCTAACGGTTCCGGGCTCTGCTTCACCACCTTCACGGCGGCTATAGCCGTTTCCTAAAACAGGGATTTGCCACAGTGCCGGCTAGCCTGTGTGCGAATGGCCATTTCGCCCCACTGGTGCTCGGACTTTTCCACGTAAGATCCTGGGCCTCGCCCTAGACTGCATTCTGGATTCTCTGCAAAGGTGAGCATTTTGTTCTACCGCAGTTCCCTACCCTTCAACAGCGGTTGGTGTTCTCGCCCGCTGCCTGCAACAAATTCGATTTCTTTAAATCATTTCGGAGGAACGACGTGTCGAAACTACAAGCCCTAGCAGTCACTTTTATTTTTCTCTTCCCGGTGGCGCTGTTCGCCGATCAGATCGTGCTCAAAAATGGCGACCGTTTAACTGGCGTTATCGAAACCTCCGACGACAAGGCATTGGTTATCAAGACCGAATTCGCCGGCGAAGTCACGGTGCAGTGGTCGGCAATCCAGGACATCAACTCGACGCAGACTTTGAACGTCATCCTCAACGACGGAAAGACGGTGGCAGGAAAAGTAACGACGTCGGACGGGAATCTCAATGTAGCCACGACAAATGCGGGGACTGTGACGGAACCCAAGGACTCAGTCACGAAGCTCATGGGTGAGGCACAGCAGGCAGCTTACGAGAAAGCGCTGCATCCAGGTCTACTAGAAGGCTGGCAGGGAGGAGCCAACATCGGCTTCGGACTCACCCGAGGCAACAGCGAGACCAAGAATTTGGCCCTGGCTTTCACGGCTGACCGGAAGACGATGCACGACAAGTTGAGCCTTTACACCAATAGTATTTATGCAACGAACGACGCCCCCGGGGCCACTCCGTCCACGACCGCCAATGCGGTGCAAGGCGGAGCCCGTTACGATCATGACTTGACTCCCCGACTTTTTGGATATGTCGGCGCTGATTTCCAGACCGATGCGTTGCAGACGTTGGATCTGCGGTCCGTATTCGGCGGCGGTCTTGGCTTGCACGCAATCAAGAACGACCGGACGACGCTCGACCTGCTCGCCGGACTCAACTATACCCGTGAAAAATACACAGCCTTACCCAGCCGTAGTTTTGCTGCGTTCTCTGTCGGCGAGGAATTAACTCATAAGCTGGGGGTAAATACTCTGCTAACGGAAAAGCTCTACATATTCCCCAACCTCAACGACACTGGCGAGTATCGTGGCGTGTTCAACTTCGGGACCGTGACCAAGATCAGCAAGTGGTTGGGATGGCAGAACGCGTTTGGCGACATCTATGTCACCAATCCTCCGGCAGGAGCGAAGCAGAACGATATTCTGCTCACGACCGGATTGAATTTTTCCTTTACCCATTGAGGCTTTGGGGGCGTGCACCTGTCTAAATTCTCTAGACCTGGCGTTTGACGTCTCGCCTGTAAAGGCAAGATCGATTCATCCGGGATGATAGGAGTGCGCATCGCCGGTCAGTACAGTTCCGGCAGCCACACGCCAGATCCTTCACGGCCTGAAGGCCGCTCAGGATGACGCAACGGAGAGAAAAGGAATACTACGTCTCCTGCGCCGAACCGTGGCATTCCTTCGTCTTCACGCTATGAGCGAGGCATTTATTTTGCCGAATTCCCGCTCCGGCGATAACGTTTACGAAACTTTACTGTGATTGACCAACTTTTTACTCGTTGGGCACGATTGGCAGTGTTGAATATATTCATGGTCCTGGCAAATCATCGGAGCAGCGGCGCATGAAATACTGCTCCGAATACAGCGGTATGGCGTTAGGGTCCAGGATCCGGTTTGCGGCTCTAGGGGTTGCGACCCTGATGATCTTGGCGGTCTGCGCTATGGCGCAGGACGCGCCGGACGTGCCGGCAGCGCAGTCTTTTTCCATCTCTGGAGTCGTGAAATCCGGCACTTCGCTCATCCCCGGAGCGACGGTAACAGCCAGTAACTCCTCCACGGGAGACAAAGCGGCAACTTCAACTGACCTTAACGGAGCCTACACACTGCGGGTGCCTTCGGGCGGGAAGTATCAGCTGCGCGTAGAAATGCCGGCGTTTGCTCCCGGCACAAAGGATTTGGTGCTCGAAGGTCCGGCTGGTCGCGCCGATATTGAGTTGACTCTCGCGTCGCGCACGCAACAAGCGGCGCACACCCAACCGCAACCTGCAACGGCACGCGCCAACCGGGGCTTCCAGAGTTTGGCAGTCATGCAGGGAATGGCTGCGGCAGCTGACTCCGGCGCGAGCGGGATGGATCAGGTTGTACCTTCAGGAATGCCGGTGCCGGGCGTGGCATCGGACGCGGCTACTGAATCGGTGTCAGTCTCTGGTAACGGTTCGGGCGTTGGCATGTTTGGCATGAGCACGGACGAACTGGACCAGAGAATGCGGGACCAGCAAGGCGGCTTCGGCGGCAATGGTGGTCTGGGCGGTTTGGGTGCGCCCGGCGCGGGCCTGCCGGGCGGCGGAGGTGCCGCTGGGGGCGGAGGTCCCGGTGGTGGAGGACCCGGTGGCAGTGGAGGGGGCGGAGGAGGGTTTGGCGGATTCGGAGGCGGTGGCGGTCGAGGCGGAGCCATGGTCCTCGGGCGTGGGGGCAGATTTGACGTCAATCGTCCCCACGGTTCGGTCTACTATTCGGCCGCCGATTCCGCGCTTGATGCCGCGCCCTACGCCCTCACCAACAGCCCGGAAGATAAGGCCGCATACATGAGGCAGCGATTCGGCGCCTCGATTGGCGGGCCGCTGAATATCCCGGGAATCTACAAGGGTGGGAGCAAGACTTTTTTCTTCGTCAATTACAACGGCTCGCGCGGAAACTCACCGTACACCGCCTTTTCGACAGTACCGACGCTTGCTGAGCGCGCCGGGGACTTTTCCACCGTCGGGGTTCAGTTGGTCAATCCGAACAATGGACTCCCCATTCCCGGGAACAATTTTCAGAATGCCGGGTTGGCGATCAATCCGGTCGCGCAGGGGTTGTTGCCCTTCATCCCGCTACCGAATGTGACGCCGAGCATCGGCAATCCGCAGAACTTCCGCTTCGTTACCTCTACCCTTAATGACAGCGATGATCTGAACGTACGCGTAATCCAGGCCCTCGGCGCTGCTACTAACGGGCGGCAGCGGGGACGGCGCAGCCCGCGAAACAATTTGAACGTCGGTTTTCATTACCACTCGGCGAGCGCGAACGTGACCAACCCGTTTCCCAGCGTCGGCGGCAATACCAGCACCCGCAGCTTCGATGTGCCCGTCGGGTATACACGCACTTTTGGAAAGGTCATCAACAACGCGCGCCTGGACTTCAACCGCTCGCGGATCAGTTCGCAGAACCTTTACGCTTTCAACCAAAACATAACCGGCATACTTGGCATCACTGGAGTTTCGACCAACCCGTTCGACTGGGGTTTGCCGAATCTCGGGTTCACGAATTTTGGCAGCCTGAACGATACCAATCCGCAACTGCTGCGCAACCAGACGTGGACGTTTTCCGACAACATGATCTACAACCATGGAAAACACACCTGGCGCTGGGGCGGCGACTTCCGGCGCATTCAGACGAACACCGAAACTGACAGCAATGCGCGAGGCACATTTACCTTTACGGGCATCAACAGCGGATACGATTTCTCCGACTTCCTTCTGGGGCTGCCGCAGCTGACTTCAGTGCAGTTTGGCGACAACAATTATCACTTCCGGGGCAATTCCTGGGATGTGTTCGCGCAGGACGAGTGGCGGCTGCGCGGCAACCTGACGCTGAACCTGGGGGTGCGCTACGAATACATCTCGCCGTTTTCCGAGACTAACGATCACATCGTAAATCTCGACTTGCCGGTTGGTTTCACATCCCCGCCAGTTCCGGTGCAGGTAGGCCAATCAGGGCCCTACAACGGAAGCTTCCCAGTAACGCTGGTTCGTCCCGATCGGAACAACTTTGCTCCGCGCCTGGGCCTGGCATGGAAGCCTTTGCGTAATACCGTGGTCCGAGCCGGATACGGCATCAACTACAACACCGCCGCATACCAAAGCATTGTTCAGAACATGGCATTCCAGCCGCCGTTCTCGACCACGGCTACCAACACTCAATCTGCGACGACGCAGTTGACGCTACAAAACGGATTTCCGCCCATTGCGCCGGGCTCGATTACCAATAATTTTGGTGTAGATCCCAACTACCGGCTGGGTTATGTGCAGATTTGGAATGTTGATGTTCAACAACAAATTCTGCCGACGCTGATCCTGAATCTGGATTACACCGGCACGAAGGGCACGCGGCTCGATATTCTGGAGGCCCCCAACCGCACCGCTACCGGAGTTCTGTTTCCTGGAGTGCAGCCGTTCTACTTCGAAGATTCAGTGGGAGATTCCACGGCGAATGCCGTATCGATAAGGGTGCGCAAGCGGTTGCAGGGTGGACTGTCAATTGGCGGACGCTACACATTCTCCAAATCAATGGATGATGCCTCGACCATTGGAAGCGGCGAGCCGCTGGTAGCGCAGGGCGGCGGGCGGACCAGCCTTTCCGGCACGACCAACGTGGCGCAAAACGCTTTCGATCTGGAAGCCGAGCGCGGACTATCCAGTTTCGACCAGCGTCACCAATTCACTGCTGACTATCTCTGGGAGTTGCCATTCGGGCATGACCGGCGATGGTTGACGGCAAATGGTCCGCTCCGCGCGGTCTTTGGCGACTGGAACTGGAGTGGGGACTGGACGATCGCTTCCGGACTTCCCTTCACTCCGAGGATTCTTGGCGATCCCACCGACGTCAGCCGCGGCACCAATGGAACCATCCGAGCGGACGTTGTGCCGGGACAGATGGTTAGCCTGCCTGATCCGTCGGTAGCCCAGTGGTTTAACACTGCCGCATTCGTGACCCCGGCGACGGCGTTTGGCGATGCGCGCCGCAACAGCATCGAGGGACCGGGCCAGCGGCTTTTCGACATGGCGTTCACCAAGATTTTTCCCATCAGCGAATCGCGGACGCTGGAATTTCGGGCGCAGTTCTCGAACATATTCAATACTCCCCAGTTCTCGGCGATTGACACTATCGTGAACTCGCCCACTTATGGCCGGGTAATTTCGGTGGGAGCGATGCGTTCTCTGCAACTGACTGCACGCTTCCGCTTCTAGTTCAAGGATCAGATATGGCGTGGCCCATAAATCACGTGAGCTGGACTAAGCGGGCGCTCTCCGTTGTGCTGGCGCTTGCGATGACGCGGGGCAGCATGGTGTCTCAGGACACACAGGACTACACATTCCATTCCACCTCGGAACTGGTGCTGGTGAATGTGACCGTGCGCGACCGGAATGGTAATCCGGTGCGGGACCTGAAGCGCGAAGACTTCACCGTACTGGAAGACAACAAACCGCAGCAGGTGATTTCTTTCGATCTGGAAAACACGGACGCGGTGCTGTCCACGGCTGCGACTGAAGCCCCGCTACTGGCGGCACCCAAACAACAGAAGAGCGCTGACGCCACGACAGCGGTCGCTGCCCGTCCCCTGAAAGACCGGCGGCTGATCATTCTATTTTTCGACCTCAGCTCCATGCAGCCGGATGAAGTAGAGCGGGCGACGACAGCAGCACAGAATTATGTCGAGAAGCAGATGGTGCCAGCGGATCTCGTGTCCGTGGTCTCGTTGGGCGACACGCTGTCGGTAAATCAGGACTTCACGACCGACCGGGCACTGTTGAAGACGGCCTTGCAGAGTTTCAATCTTGGCGCCGGCGGAGGCTTTGAAGAAGGAAGCACGGGAACAACGGAGGGAACGGCGGAGACCGGGGGATCGTTTGCGGTGGACGATACGGAGTACAACATCTTCAACACCGACCGCCGACTGCAGGCTTTGCGTTCGATCGCAGACAAACTGGCTCACATCGAAGAAAAAAAATCGTTGATCTATTTCTCCAGCGGGATGGACCGCACCGGGATCGAAAACCAGTCGCAACTTCGTTCCGCGACCAATGCCGCGGTAAAAGCGAACATGGCAATTTACACCATGGACATTCGCGGCCTGCAGGCACTGGTGCCGGGAGGCGAAGCCCAGAATGCCAGTCTGCGCGGGACCTCGCCGTACTCCGGCAAATCGGTATCCAGCGCTTTCGACTCCAATGCCACTACCCAGGAGACGCTGGTGACTCTGGCGGGCGACACCGGCGGAAAAGCCTTCCTCGATTCGAACGACTTCGGCAAAGTTTTTAGCGGGGTGCAGTCCGACACGTCACTTTACTATCTACTCGGGTACCACAGTACGAATTCCGCCCGCGACGGGCACTTCCGGCGGATCACCGTGCGGATCAACCGGCCCGGACTCAAACTTGACTTCCGGCGTGGCTACTATGCTCCTGCCGACTTCCAGCACTCCACCCGTGACGACCGCGAGCGTCAGCTCGACGAAGAACTTGCTTCCGATCTCTCAACCACGGACTTGCCGGTATATTTGTCCGCGTCATATTTCCGCATTGCCGACCGAAAATTCTATGTGCCGGTTTCCCTGGTGGTTCCGGGTTCACAGATTCCATTCGTCCGAAACAACGATCAGGACAAGGCTACGCTTGATGTTCTTGGCATTGTGACCGACACGGAGAAGCGACCCGTTGGACAGATTCGGGACACAGTCAAACTTTCGGTGAATACAAGTCAATTGGTGCAGCACAAGAATGTGCAATACAACAGCGGATTCGTTTTGCCGCCGGGCCAGTATCACGTCAAGTTTGTGGTGCGTGAAAATCAGAGCGGACGACTGGGGTCATTCGAAACGGACCTTACTGTTCCAGACCTGAAGAGTGTTCCGGTGAAGATGAGTTCGATTGTCCTGGCGAGCCAACTGCAGCCGAACACTAAACGAAAGAGCGACAATCCGCTGGTGCGCGACGGGTCAGAAGTGATCCCAAACGTGACCCATGTGTTTTCTGCCGGACAGCATTTGTACCTCTACTACGAAGTGTATGACCCGGGTCACGCAGCGGCCAACACGGACGCAAAGGCAAATGGGGCCGGAGGTCCGGCGATCCATCTATTGACGAATGTCGCCTTTTTTCAGGGCAAGAACAAAGCCTATGAAACGCCTCTAGTGGTCAGCGATCTGCTGAATGCACCCGACCGCAAGGCTGCCATTTTTCAACTCGACGTACCGCTTACCCAGTTGAAGCCCGGATTCTATACCTGCCAGGTGAACGTGATCGACGATGCCGCTGGGCAATTCCGGTTTCCGAGACTGGCGTTGCTGGTGCGCGAGTAATCTTCAGCGCTGGGCCTGTCCAGACTCGTGAGATCGACCGCAAACGCCCGGAGGGTAATCTCGCTTTTGCGTACCCTTTCGTAATCTCCCAGACCGTACGGGACGGGTAGGATACTGCGGTCAGGCGAATGACTCACCCGCCGCCACCACCGCTAGCCGCTCGAGCGCCACGCGTCCGAGCCACGGAATACACTCCCGCAGTACTTCGCTTCCAGAGTGGCGACTGCGTAACCGGCAGCCTCGAGGTCTTTTCTTCCACGGGAGGTTTGCTCTGCTTGTCGAAACCTCTGATACGCGGTAGCCGAATCAAGGTCATGTTCCTCACTCAAAAGGGCCCTGTACTTGGGGCTGCCGAGATGTTGAGCCCTGTTTCATGGACTCAACAGCCATTCCGGTTCGTCGCGCTTGCTTATGGAGATCAACGCAGACTGCTGGCGCTCACAGGATGTCCGCCGAAACCGGAAGTGTCGACACCAGAGCAGATTGGCCTGATTGGCTCGATCCCCAACGCAGAACCAGAATGGATCGACAAATATCGGGCTGCAATAAGCCAAGACCCACCGCGCAGGCCACTGATCGAGCGGATGCTTGAAGCCATTACCCCGAGCACAAAATAACGTCATCCAGATACCGCAATTTTTCCTGAAAACTCCTGACCGCCGCCAGCGATCAAAGGCGTGGGTTGTCGCCTGACCCAATTCGCGAAAATCGTTGCCGATCATTTCAGAAGACCACGCAGTTCCCTTCGGGTTATAATTTGAACCTCAGTTGCAAGAAGGATTTCTTATGCCGCTTCCCCAAACAGAAATTCCAGGACGTCTGCAGGCTGAATTGATGTCTCGCGGATTGCGCATGACCCGTCAGCGACGGACTATTCTTAGCGTAGTGGAAACCGCCAAGCAACACCTTGATGCGAGTCAACTCCTGCGCCGAGCTCGACGCCTGGACCCGCAGATCGACCGAGTCACCGTGTATCGCACCCTGGGGCTATTGAAGCGGCACGGACTGATTGATGAGCTCGACCTGATGCACATGCAGGGTGAAAAGCACTTCTATGAGCGGCGTCCGCAGCGGGATCACATTCACATGGCGTGCCTTCGTTGCGGCAAGATTACCGAGTTCGAGAGCGACCTGTTCGACCGGCTGAAAGGCCAAATTCAACGCGATTGCCGTTTTCACATCGTTGTGACCCGACTTGAAGTTGGTGGATACTGCGCGGCGTGCCGCACCGCAGAAAAAACCGACCAGTAGAACCCCCGCCAGATTTCTGATGATCCCGAAGTTAACTACATCGGGAAGCTGCTGTTGCATCTAGTTGCAACCGACATGCAACAAGAAATAGCCAGTTTTATTGATTTCCCCCGGCAAAGTGGTTAAAGTCAGTACATAGCAATTAGTTGCAACCGAGTTGCAACTAAAAATATCGCGTTATCAACCCCTATGAAGCCAGCCATCATCCTTGCCATGCTTGTGGTGTTTTTTGTCCCGGGATGCAAAGCCCAAGAACGGCCATACTTTGTTACCTACTCCCATGAAATGGAAGAACCGGGGAACCTGGACATTGAATTTTTCAACGCGGTGGGCAAACCGCCGGGGGGAAACCGCTTCATTGGCAGCAATATCGAATTCGAGTACGGGGTAACCGCCTGGTGGACCACGGAATTCTATCTTGATGGTCAGATGACGCAGCACGACAGCACAATCTTCACCGGCTATCGCTGGGAAAATCGCTTTCGCCCGCTGTTGCGAGAACACTGGATCAATCCGGTTATTTATATCGAATTCGAGAACATCAGCGCGGACAAGGCGTTACGCGAGGTAGTCGGCCATGATGGCAAAGACGACTTTCTGGAATCGAATGCGATATCCCGCGAGGACAAAGAGCGCGAATTGGAGCTCAAGCTGATTCTGGGCAGCAACTACCGGGGATGGAATATCAGCGAAAACATCATCGCGGAAAAGAATCTTTCCAACGAACCCTGGGAATTCGGTTACGCCTGGGGAGTGAGCCGTCCTTTGAGCCTGGCAGCCAGCGCGCATAACTGCACTTTCTGCGGCGAGAAATTTCAGGCCGGAGTCGAAATGTACGGAGGGCTGGGTGACCGTTACAGCTTCGGGACCAGCGAGACTTCTCACTATCTCGGCCCCTTGATCAATTGGACCGCGCCGAACGGGATGACGCTGTCCTTCTCACCTCAGTTTGGCTTGAACGACTTCAGTATCCCCCGGTTGTACCGGTTTGGGGTTTCGTACGAGATCGACCAGCTATTTGGCCGGTTTCATCGAGGCGCGCGATGACAAAAAAGTTTGCTTCCATCCTGCTCCTGAATTTGCTTTCAACGGCGCTTGCGTTCGGGGTTGCGGACGGTGGCTGGTTAAAAAACGTTCCCGCGCGTGACCACGAAAAAACCAATCCATACCGCGACCAGCAGGATGCAATTGCCGCTGGGCGCAGGGTCTTTGTCGATCGTTGCTCCCACTGCCATGGGGAAAATGCCGAAGGGACCAAAAAACGCCCTCCGTTGAGAAGCGCTCGCGTGCAGCAACAGGCCACGGAAGGCGATCTTCACTGGTTGTTGGTGAACGGAAATATGGGGAAAGGCATGCCTTCCTGGGCCAAGCTGCCGGACCAGCAGTTGTGGCAGGTCATCACATACGTGAGATCTCTGCACGAGTAGGCTGGACGTCTTGCCAGCTTGATATCTGCGCCTGTCGTCGTTAAAAGCCCAGGGCTTGCTCCTCCCTTAGTCAATTCGGGCTCGGCCAAGCGCCTGCGGTCGTGTACGGCCTTCGATTTCCCTTTCGTTGCTGTTCGTCTTGTACTCATTCCATTTGCGGTAGAGATCCCGTCAAGACACCCTCTATGTCGCGATTGTCATCGAAGAGGTTTCCGCGTGCCGATATGGTTCATTTTTCGGGACGCCAGGAAATGTAAAGTCTTGTAAAGGCTGAAGATATAGCGCATCCGAGATATAATTTTTCTCGTCAAAGATGCAGCAGTATATTCGCTGAAGCGACCAAGAACGGTGTGCCAGGGGAAACGACATAGTGATGACACGCATTGAAAACCGCTACCGGAGGTCTGGCTCTGGATTTTTTAATGAGACTCTCCCGGCCCACAGGCTATTCGCGCAAGACTTGCCGCTCGTTCTCTTTTCTCTCCTGGTGACGGTGAGTTTGGTCGGGTGCAGCAGCAACTCGAAAACCGGTACGGCGCGAGCATCCACTCAGACGGTCGTGCCAGTGGGGGTCGCGACAGCCCAGAAACGCGACGTGCCTGTCTATCTCAAGGGGTTGGGCAGCGTAACGGCTTCCAACACCGTTAGCGTAAAAAGCCGGGTGGATGGCCAGTTAGCGCAAGTTAATTTCAAGGAGGGGCAGAGCGTCAATAAGGGGGATCTGCTGGCCGTCATCGATCCGCGCCCTTTCCAGGTTGCCCTCGACACGGCACAAGCCAATTTGTTCCGCGATCAGGCCCAACTGAAGGATGCCCGGGTGAACTACGACCGGTTCAAAAGCTTATTTGACGATTCCGGAGCGATTTCCAAGCAGCAGGTGGATACCCAAAAGGCGTCCGCGGACCAACTGGAAGGAGCAGTCCGCGCGGACCAGTCGCAGATCGACAACGCGAAGTTGAATCTGGTCTATACGCACATCACCTCGCCCATCAACGGACGGGTCGGGTTGCGGCTGGTGGATGTCGGAAACATGGTGCACGCCGCGGATACCAATCCTCTGCTGGTGATCACGCAGTTGCAACCTATTGCCGTCATATTCACCTTGCCGGAAGAAAACCTACCTACCGTCTCCAAGCATATGCATCCGGGCCCGCTCTCGGTCGAAGCTTACAGCTCTGACGATCAGACCAAGATCGCCACCGGTGAATTGCTCACCATCGATAACCAGATTGACCAGACCACAGGCACGGGACGCCTGAAGGCGATGTTCACCAACCAGGACAACGTTCTTTGGCCCAATCAATTCGTGAATGTTCGTCTACTTCTGGAGACTCACAAAGGTGCGATTGTCGTACCCTCTGCCGCGATCCAGACTGGACCGCAAGGCAGTTTTGTATTCGCCGTCATGCCTGACAAGACGGTGGCTGTCCGCCCGGTCACGGTTTCCTTTACCCAAAACAACGTTGCCTCCATCGCCAGTGGATTGAATGCTGGAGACGTCGTGGTTGTGGACGGACAGGATAAGCTCCAGGCCGGCAGCAAAGTGGATCCGCACTCGGGTGGAAACAAGAATGGTCAACCGACAGGGACGCAGAACGCCTCTGGACAAGACTCGTCGGCACAAGCGCCGTCTGACCAGTCCTCTTCACCGCAAGCTCCGGCGCCCCAGGGTCCCGCCCGACAGCGACGGCCGGCGCCATCCTCTGATACAGGAGCACGATGAGCCCGTCGCGGATTTTCATTCTTCGGCCGGTCGCGACGACCCTGCTGATGGTCGGGTTGCTGTTGGTCGGGCTGGCCGCTTACACGCAGCTACCAGTCTCAGCGCTTCCGGAAGTTGATTACCCAACGATCCAGGTGGTGACGTTCTATCCCGGCGCCGACCCGGACGTTATGGCGTCTTCAGTGACCGCCCCCCTGGAGCGTCAGTTTGGCCAGGTTCCTGGACTGAGCCAGATGACCTCGACCAGTTCTCTGGGCAGTTCCATCATCACGCTGCAGTTCAATCTCAACGAGAACATTGACGTCGAAGAGCAGCAGGTTCAGGCCGCGATCAATGCGGCCACTACGTATCTGCCGAAAGATCTTCCGAACCCGCCGATTTACAGCAAGGTCAATCCCGCGGACTCCCCGATTCTAACGTTGGCGTTGACGTCGGACACGTTGCCGCTTTCGAAGGTTGAGGACCTTGCCGACACCGCGATGGCGCAGAAGATCTCCCAGCTACCCGGCGTGGGACTGGTTTCGATCAGCGGGGGACAAAAGCCGGCGGTGCGTATTCAGGCCAATCCTACGGCTCTGGCTTCGTATGGAATGAGCCTGGAAGATTTGCGCACATCTCTTGCCGCAGCCAATGTGAACCAGGCGAAGGGAGTGCTCGACGGACCGCGTCAATCGTTCACCATCGGGGCCAATGACCAGCTCAATACAAGCGCGCAATACAACAGTGTCGTGGTGGCGTACAAGAATGGCGCTCCGGTCAGACTCTCGGACGTCGCTTCAGCGGTAGATAGCGCAGAAAACATTAAACAAGCGGCGTGGATGAACACGACGCCCGCTGTGGTGTTGAATATTCAACGGCAGCCCGGCAGCAACATCATCAGCGTGGCTGACCGGGTGAAAATACTTTTGAAGCAGCTGCAAGCGTCGCTGCCGGCGTCGGTCAAAGTTCAGATTCTGACTGATCGCACCGAGACCATCCGCGCTTCGGTGAAAGACGTCCAGTTCGAGTTGATGCTGACCATCGGGCTGGTGGTGCTGGTCATTTTCCTTTTTCTTCGGAATCTGCGGGCGACCGTCATCCCCAGCGTGGCCGTACCGCTGTCGCTGGTGGGCACCTTCGGCGTGATGTATCTGCTGGGATACAGCCTTAACAACCTGACCCTCATGGCGTTGACCATCTCGACCGGATTCGTGGTGGACGATGCGATCGTGATGATCGAAAACATCGAACGCTATCTGGAGGAAGGGGAATCGCCGCTGCAGGCTGCGTTGAAGGGATCATCGCAGATCGGGTTCACCATCGTATCGCTCACGGTTTCGCTGATCGCGGTGTTGATTCCTTTGCTGTTCATGGGGGACATCGTCGGACGACTGTTTCGCGAGTTCGCCGTGACCCTGGCGGTCACCATTCTGGTTTCGGCGATGGTCTCGCTGACCCTGACGCCGATGATGTGCGCCAAGCTTTTGAAGCGGCATGATCCCGAACATCAGTCCGGTTTTTACAAGTCCACCGAAAATTTCTATAACCGGGTCATCGAGTTCTATGGACGAACGCTGAAGTTCGTTCTGAAGCACCAGACCACGACTTTGCTGGTGACCGTCGGAACGCTGGTGCTGACATTGTTTCTATACGTGGTCGTTCCCAAGGGCTTTTTCCCGGTACAGGATACGGGAGTAATTCTTGGTATTTCGGAGGGACCGCAAAACACCTCGTTCACCTCCCTCTCGACGAGCCAGCAGGCACTCGCGGCGGTGATTCTGAAGGACCCCGACGTTGCCAGCCTTTCGTCCTTCATTGGAATTGATGGCACCAATACCACTCCGAACAGCGGGCGCATTCAGATCAATCTCAAGCCGAGAGATGAACGCAAATCGACTGCCACCGAGATTATCCGCCGACTGCAGCCTGAGCTCGCCAAAGTGGAAGGCATCACTTTGTATATGCAACCGGTGCAGGATCTCACGGTGGAAGACCGTGTCAGTCGAACCCAGTACCAGTATTCGATGGAAGACACAGACGCACAGGAACTGTCGATTTGGGCGCCCAGACTTGTCGACGCGTTGCGCAAGCTTCCTTCGATGCGCGATATTGCGACTGACCAGCAAAATGGCGGGCTCAAAGCTCAACTGGTGATCGATCGCGATACCGCATCCCGCCTGGGAATCCTGCCCCAGGCCATTGACGACACACTGTACGACGCGTTCGGGCAGCGCCAAGTCTCGACCATCTTCACCCAGTTGAACCAGTACCACGTGGTGCTCGAAGTCGATCCCCAATTTGCACAGAACCCTGACTCCCTTAAAAACATTTATGTTCATGCGGCCGCCGGCATACAGGTTCCGCTCGCGTCATTCAGTCACTTCGAGACTACGAACACTTACCTGGCGGTGAATCATCAGGGACAATTCCCGGTGGTTACACTTTCGTTCAATCTTGCGCCGGGAGTTTCCCTGGGCGAAGCCACGAAAGCTATTCAGGCGGCGGAGGCGGATATTCACCTGCCGCCCAGCATCCACACTGCGTTTCAGGGCACCGCAGCGGCGTTCCAGAACTCACTGTCTTCCGAGCCGCTGTTGATTCTGGCGGCCATCGTCACCGTTTACATCGTGCTTGGCGTGCTTTACGAAAGCTATATCCACCCGATCACGATTCTTTCAACGTTGCCTTCGGCGGGCGTGGGCGCGATCCTGGCGCTGCTGCTGACGGGCAATGACCTGGGTGTCGTCGGACTGATTGGCATCATTCTTTTGATCGGAATCGTGAAGAAGAACGCCATCATGATGATCGACTTCGCGCTGGAAGCGGAACGAGTGGAACACAAGCCGCCTGAAGAAGCGATCTTTCAAGCTTGCCTGTTGCGGTTTCGCCCTATCATGATGACCACGATGGCGGCCCTGCTGGGAGGCTTGCCCCTGGCGCTGGGATCGGGAACGGGATCGGAACTTCGCCACCCGCTAGGCATCACGATCGTCGGCGGATTGCTTGTCAGCCAGTTGCTTACTCTTTACACCACTCCAGTGGTGTACCTCTGGTTCGACCGGCTGGCGCAACGATTTTCCCATCTGAACCTTGGTAACCCGATTGAGGAGCCGGGCGCCGCGTCGGCAGACTAGGCGTCCTCGGTTGAAGCCATGAATATTTCGGCGCCATTCATCAAGCGTCCCATCGGCACGTCGCTACTGGCGGCGGCACTGCTCATGGCGGGGACGTTGGCGTTTAATTTCCTCCCGGTTGCGCCGTTGCCGCAGGTTGAATTCCCTGTGATTCAAATTGGAGCGTCCCTGCCGGGAGCCAGTCCAGAAACCATGGCTTCCGCTGTGGCGACACCGCTGGAACGCCAGTTCGGGCGCATTGCGGGAATCAACCAGATGACCTCGACCAGCCAGTTGGGGTCGACCAGCATCGTGTTGCAGTTCGATCTCAATCGCAACATCGATGCCGCGGGGCGCGATGTACAAGCCGCCATCAATGCCGCCCGCAGCCAGCTCCCAACTAACTTGCCCGGTAATCCTACCTATCGGAAAGTAAACCCGGCGGACGCGCCGATCCTCATTCTTGCTCTTACATCCGACATCATTACCCTGCCGCAGATGTACGACGCAGCGGACTCAATCCTTTCTCAGAAGCTGGCTCAAATCGAAGGCGTAGGACAGGTGTTCGTGGGCGGCGGCGCCCAACCGGCGGTGCGCGCGGAATTGAACCCTACCCTCCTGAACAAACTGGGAGTGGGTCTGGATACGGTACGTACCGCGTTGATGTCCGCGAATGCCAACAGCCCGAAGGGCTCGATCTCGGATGGGGTGAACAGCTGGTCGCTGGATGCCAACGATCAGTTGTTTCTTGCTGACCAGTACCGCAGACTGATCGTTTCCTACAACAACGGTGCGCCAGTGCGTCTGGGCGACGTGGGCGTAGTGCAGGATTCAGTCGCGGACATTCGCAACATCGGACTATCGGGTGGCAAGCCTGCGGTGCTCGTCATCGTCTCCCGGCAGCCAGGCGCGAACATCATCGCCACGGTTGACCGAGTGCGCGCGGCGTTGCCCATTCTCAAGTCGTCAATCTCGCCGGCAATCGACGTAAACGTCGTTCTGGATCGCACTACCACGGTGCGGGCTTCGGTGCATGATATTGAGTTCACCTTGCTGATCTCTGTGCTCCTGGTGATCCTGGTTGTCTTCGCCTTTCTGCGGACATTTCGGGCGACCCTGATCCCCAGCGTGGCGGTTCCTCTATCGCTCATTGGAACATTCGGCGTGATGTATCTGCTGGGTTACAGCCTGGACAATCTTTCCCTGATGGCGCTCGCGATTTCAACCGGCTTCGTGGTGGATGACGCGATTGTGGTGCTGGAAAACATCACCCGCCACATCGAAGATGGAATCGCCCCAGTGGCCGCGGCTTTTCAGGGCGCGAAAGAAATCGGCTTTACAGTTCTTTCAATGTCAACTTCGCTGGTCGCGGTTTTCATTCCTCTCCTGCTGATGGGAGGAATTGTTGGGCGCCTGTTCCGGGAGTTTGCCGTTACCCTGAGCATAGCCATCGCAGTTTCGCTTCTGGTATCGCTTACGGTGACGCCGATGATGTGCGCCAAGTTTTTGCGATCGGCGGATCAGGAAAAGCACGGCCGCATCTATCGTTTTAGCGAGAAGATCTTCGACACTATTCTTAGCGCCTATAGTCGTACCCTGAGGCTGGTACTGCGCCATCAACCCCTAACCCTGCTAATTACGATCGCGACCGCGGCCCTGAGCGTCTATCTCTACGTCATCGTTCCCAAGGGCTTCTTTCCGCAGCAGGATACGGGGAGAATCCAGGGATCGATACAGGCGGCACAGGATATTTCATTTGCGGCCATGAAGGAGAAGATGATTCAGTTTGTCGGCCTGGTGAGGCAAGACCCCGGGGTTGACCAGGCTGTTGGATTCGCCGGCGGCAACACCTCGGCCAATCAGGGACGCATGTTCATTACGCTGAAACCACTCGCGGAACGCAAGGTCACCGCGGACCAGATTATCGGGAGACTGCGCCGGAAATTGGCGGGGGTGCCGGGCGCGACGCTGTTCATGCAATCGGCTCAGGACTTGACGATTGGCGGCCGCCAAAGCCAGGCGCAGTTTCAATACACGCTGCAAGGCGAAAACCTGGATGATCTGAATCACTGGGCGCCGCTTCTTCTGGCAAAATTGCGCTCGCTTCCTGAGCTTCGCGACGTCAACACCGACCAGCAGGACAAGGGTCTGGAAGCGACGGTAGTTATCGATCGAGTGACGGCCTCACGTCTGGGCGTGGCTGCCGCCGATATTGACAATGCCTTGTACGACGCCTTTGGACAACGCCAGGTTTCGATCATGTACAAGCCGTTAAATCAGTATCACGTGGTCATGGAGGTGGCGCCGGAATTCTCCAAGAGCACTGAGGCACTGCAGGCCATTTACGTGCGCGCCGCGAACGGAACGCCCGTGCCGCTGGCCTCGTTCGCCAGTTTCGGTCCGTCAAACACTCCGCTGGCAGTGAGTCATCAGGGCCAATATCCCGCGGTGACGCTGTCTTTTAATCTGGCGCCCAATGTTTCTTTAGGCCAGGCGACGGAAGCCATCAACAATGCGCAGCACTCGATCAACTTCCCTGCCACTATTGATGCCAGTTTTCAGGGAACGGCGGCGGCCTTCCAGTCTTCTCTGGCCAGCGAGCCTCTGCTGATTCTGGCGGCGCTGGTGACGGTATATATCGTTTTGGGCGTTCTTTACGAGAGCTACATCCATCCCATCACAATTCTTTCGACCCTGCCCTCCGCCGGAGTAGGCGCGATTCTCGCGCTGCTGATTACCGGCAGTGAGTTGAATGTGATGGGACTGATCGGCATCATTCTTTTGATTGGCATCGTGAAGAAGAATGCAATCATGATGATCGACTTTGCTCTGGAAACAGAACGGGCGGGCAAGGGCTCCGCTGAGGCAATTTACGAAGCGTGCATTCGCCGGTTCCGGCCCATCATGATGACGACCATGGCGGCCCTGCTGGGTGGTTTGCCGCTGGCTCTCGGAACTGGTACTGGCTCAGAGTTGAGGCGTCCTCTCGGCATCACGATTGTCGGGGGACTCATCATGAGCCAGGCACTCACTCTTTTCACCACGCCGGTAATTTATTTATATCTCGATCGTATGCGCCTTCGCTTCGGAAGCAAGCGCCACGGGGTGGATACAAAGCAATTGTCCCCGCGTCCCAGCGGGGCGGATTAGCAGCGCTTTCGTCCGGAACCGGAGAGCGCATGGCATAACATTCGCGAGTGAAGATTCCCGCTCGGGAGCGCAGGCTCTTTCCCCAACTAGATTCTCAGTGGTTGTGACCGTGCCTGTGCGGGTGGGCGTGAATCTCACCTGAGGAATGTGAATGACGATGGGCATGGACGAGATTTGTCTTCAGAAGCAGCTCATGGTCGTTCAGGATTTCAGACGGCGTGCCTGCGGCGACAATGCGGCCGCGCTGAAATACGTGACAGTAATCGGCAATATCTTCGATCAGATCAAGATCGTGTGTCGCCGTTACCACCGTCTTTCTTCCTCCGCCGCAACTTACGAGAAAGTCGATCATCTGGCTCTCGCTCTTGGGATCAAGCGCGGCGGTGGGCTCGTCCAGTAACAGCACTTCGGGATCCAGAATTCGGACAGATGCCAGAGCAACCCGTTTCTTTTCTCCCGTGGACAACTGGTGAGGCGAGCGATCTTTTAGATGGATGATTTCCATCTGTTCGAGAATTTCGGAGACCCGACGAAGAATCTCTTCCCTCGGCCATCGCATTTGCAATGGTCCGAAAGCAACTTCGTCAAACACGGTTGCGTTGAAGAGTTGCACGTCAGGATTCTGAAAGACGAGCGCGACTCGCCGCCGGAAGTCGAATTCAATTTCCTCACTCTGGAGCCGCTGTTCGGTCAGAGCCTCTCCGCAGAATGTGACAGTGCCTTTTTGCGGAAAATAAAGGCCGTCGAGAACGCTGAGCAAGGTCGACTTGCCGGAACCATTCGCCCCGAGCAGAGCGATTCGCTGGCCAGCCATGATTGTGAGATTCAGGCCTTCCAGCGCTGTTACGTCGTTGTACCGGTATGTGACTTCGCGCACGTCGAAAATCGGAATAGTCACGAACGGCCCTCTTTGCGGTTTTGTCGGGAATTTCTCATTGCAGGTTTTTCACCGGCCAAACCAGAACGCGAGCGCCGCAATTACGGTGAAGCAAGAGAGCGCAGCCCAATCGAACCAATGAGTCCGGAACTCATCGAGGACGTACACTTCACCTTGAAAACCTCGGGACCGCATGGCCAGGTAGACATCGTCACCAAGCTGAATGGTTTTGGACATCAATACTCCGGCGCTTGCGGTTGCCATCCTTCGAAGATCACGGCCATCCAATCGCCCAACCATCCTGCTCTTTCGCGATGCAAACATATCCTGGGCAGTGCGGAGGAGCAGAAAAATATAGCGATACGTCATGCCTAAGATCACCACCAACACGGCCGGCAACCTTAACACTCGCAGGGCCTTCAGCACGTTGCTCCACACCGTGCAAAGAATTAACAGAACTGAGAAGGTCGCAGCGGTCTCGGCACGCATGATCAGGTAGGCAGCGGCCCGCAGGCCTTGCTCGGTAACACTCCAGCCGATAAGAGGCAGGCTGTAAATGGTACGTCCCGGTGTAAGGAAAAGAGCCGGAAGCGCGATGAGCCCTGTAAACATGAGCACCGCGATCCAGACTCTCTTCGTGAGTGTAGCGAGCGGCACTTTGGAGAGCGCCGCGATCAGGACAGCGATGGCGAAAAGCGCGAGGATAACTTGCAAGTGCCGCGCCAGGGCGGCGACAACGATAAGGGGCAGGACTGCCACAATCTTGACTCGCGGATCGAGGCTTTGGAGAAACCCCTTTTTCTGTGCGAGCTGTTCGGCTTCGAAGGTGTGATGAAGCGCGTCCACAAAAGACGCGAGACTGCGCTCAATCACTCCGCGGGATTTTGCGCTCACGATGAACCTTTCACCGCTGCATTCGTTCTTCGTGTGGCAATCCATTCCATAAGCACGAAAAGCCCTATGATGAGGCCGCTTCCGAATACGGCGGACATCACATACCCGAAGGCAGGCCGATGAACAAAAGGAGGCGCGTACTGGGGAAAAGGCGCGCTCCATACTGACGAGAGACGCTCTAACCCCTCAGGTTGTCGGGCTGGAGGCGCGATGTTGCCTGACGCGGCGGCGATTTTCTGCCGCATTTCCGGATTGGAAAAATCACTCGCTCTCCATTCTCCCCAGGCCGCGCCAGCCGCCAGAATACCAAGCGGGGTGAGCAGCATGAGCAAGGCTAAACGAATCCACAACGGACTGGCCATCCTCCATCCAGTTCGTGACTCCGCCTCTCGTCCGGATGCGTCTTCATGGTTTCGATTTGAGGCGCCCTGATTCAGTAGCGATGGATTTGAACGCTGGAGATAGGCCACTACGCCACCCGAAACAACCAGTTCCGCAACGCCAGCGAAAGTGAGATGACCGATCATCATCGCCGGAATCGCAATGTGCAATGAATAGGGAGCGTACAGAGGGGCTCCGCCAGCGTCTTTGAAAAACAGAGGCTGAATTCCAAGCTCGCAGGCAGTAAGAAACGCTGAAGCATTGATCGCGGCGTAGCCTGCGAACGCGGCAGCGACGATTCGGCGCGAGGAGTTCAACGGCGTTCTTCCGGCAACTGCCCGGTAAACCAGGTAGGCAATCAGCGAACCAACGATCGCCATGTTGAAGCAGTTCGCCCCCAACGTGGTAATTCCGCCGTCACCAAAAAACAAAGCCTGGATCAGAAGCGCGATAGAGACCGCGAGCATCGACGCCCATGGCCCCAATACGACAGTGGCGGCCCCTACTCCAACTGCGTGTCCTGTGGTCCCGCCGGGCAGCGGGATGTTAAACATCATGATGACAAAGCAAAAAGCGCTGGCAAGCGCGAGGAGCGGAACCACTTTGGTGTTGAGCAGACGCTTGATCCGCCTGAACGCTCCGTACCAGAAAGGCACTGCGGCACCATAGAGGGCAGCGCAAGTGGAAGGACTGAGATAGCCGTCAGGGATGTGCATCGCTATCGGCCGTCACGACGAAACACGGCGATCCAGTTGGTCAGAGTAGCACAGCTGTGGAGTTCGTGTTACGGGGAGCGATATGGCCTGATTGGGCGTCCCACTTGGATCGCCTCGGCCTGACACACGCCAGATCCTTCGCTTTGCTCAGGATGACACAACGTGCGGTTACGAACCAACTACGAAGTTGAACCGGAGGTCTCGGGTTTCCAACCTTGCGACGCGATTCGTTGACTGACGAATTGCTTTCCCTGGCGGACGGCGTGAATCGCGTGAAGGAGTTCTGCTCCGGCATCGATCTTGGCGACGTATGCGTGTCCCCCGGTATTCAATGCGTCTTTCACCATCTGCAGCGAGTCGTGCTGGCTCAGGAAAATTATCAGCGATTGCGGCGAAACCTTACGCATTCGGCGGGCAGCTTCGATGCCGCTAATTCCGGGCAGGCTGATATCCAGGAGAATTAGGTCTGGCTGAAGTTCCTCGGTTTTTTGAACCGCCTGTTCACCATCCGCAGTTTCACAGACTACGTTCAGAACGGGATCGCTGGAAAGAAGCGAACAAATCGCTCGTCGCACAACGGGGTGATCGTCTACCACTAAAATCTGAATTGAAGACATCAATGCTTCCGAGCGAGCGGCGTTGCGGCAGAACTTAACCAGCGGGTATTTTAGGGCAGATTTTCGATATGTTCGATACCCAACACCATGTACTCACCGACAGAGATCGATGTAGTAATCATTTGTAAATGTAGAGTCGTACATCTCGCGCAACGTCTCTTCAGTACCGGAGGGGTCCCGGCCCTCGCGGCTTAGATTTCCACCGGTAGATGCAATATATATACAATCTATTGTGTTGACAGATATCGACACCCATCATATGCTGCTTTTCGTTGCTGGCGCGCTGACAAGCGCTTAATAGGGAACCTGGTCAAAATCCAGGGCTGCCCCGCAGCGGTAAGCGAAAACGACCGCCACAATTTCAGCACTGATCGAATTGAGTAAGATCGGGAAGCTGTGGCCTAGAAACTCAGCCCAAAGCTGAAAAGTTCGCAAGCCCGAAGACCTACCGGCGATACATGCAAATTTGCGTGTTGCCAGGACCTCCGAGGGGAGGCATCCGGTGGGTCGTGTTGCCTCACGGCCTTCCTCATATCGTCTCCTCAAAATCCTGAGCTTCTGTCGCTGAGGAGAAAACTATGTCCGCCCACAATTCAGAAAGCGCTCTATCCGGGATTTCCCTTGTCCCGCCCGTCACAACCAGTAAGCCAGAAGTTCGCACTGCTATGCGTGTCCGCAAACGCAACGGCTCGTTCGAAGCGGTGGATGTGAACAAGATTGTGCGCGCTATTGCGCGGTGCTGTGTCGGCCTCGCTGAAGTTGATGCGATGCGCGTGGCCACCAAAACTATCAGCGGGCTATATGACGGAGCAACGACCAAAGAGCTGGATAGCCTTTCGATTCAGACCGCCGCGTTGCTGACCGCCGAAGATCCAGAGTATTCAAAGCTTGGGGCACGTTTGCTGGCGACCTACATAGACAAAGAGGTGGCCAACCAGGAAATACATTCCTTCTCGCAGTCTATCGCGATGGGCCAGCGTAACGGCCTGATCCATGAAGACACAGCCGCGTTTGTCGCGGCGAACGCCCGCAAACTTAACTCGGCCATCGATCGAACCAACAACGATCTGTTTGACTTCTTCGGGTTGCGCACGCTTTATGATCGGTACCTGCTGCGGCATCCGGAAACGCGGGATGTCATCGAGACGCCACAATACTTCTTTCTACGAATCGCCTGCGGGATTTATCAATGCGTTCCCGACGCGCTGGACTTCTACCGGTTGATTTCGTCGCTCGATTACCTGCCGAGTTCGCCAACACTGTTTAACGCAGGCACGCGGCGTCCCCAGCTTTCTTCCTGTTTTCTTCTTGATTCGCCGCTGGATCAACTCGATGCCATCTATGCCAAATACACGGATGTGGCGCTGCTGTCGAAGTATGCCGGAGGAATTGGAATTGCGTACCACCGTGTCCGCTCCCGGGGATCGCTGATCCGGGCCACTAACGGTAAGTCCAGTGGCATCACACCGTGGTTGAAGACACTCGACTCTTCGGTGGTCGCTGTCAATCAGGGCGGCAAGCGGAAAGGTGCATGCTGCGTTTACCTGGAGACCTGGCACGCCGATCTCGAAGAGTTTCTTGAACTTCGCGACAACACCGGTGATGAAGCCCGCCGTACTCACAATCTGAACATTGCGAACTGGATTCCCGATCTCTTCATGCGCCGCGTTGATGAAGACGGCCTCTGGTCGATGTTCGATCCGAAGGTGGTTCCCCACTTCACCGACTTGTATGGCGACGCATTTGAAAGCGCGTACTCGGAGGCGGAATCAAAGGGCCTGTTCGTCAAACAGGTAAAAGCGCGGGAAATGTATGCGCGCATGATGAAGACCCTGGCCGAGACCGGTAATGGCTGGATGTGTTTCAAAGATGCCAGCAATCGCAAGTGCAATCAGACGGCAATGCCGGGACGCACGGTCCATCTCTCAAATCTCTGCACGGAGATCATTGAGGTCAGCTCGAAGGACGAGACTGCTGTCTGTAATTTGGGTTCCATCAACCTCGCCCGGCATGTGGCGGATGGGAAGTTCGATTTCGAAAAACTGGCGGCAACAACTGTGGCAGCGGTGCGTCAACTTGACCGGGTCATTGACATCAATTTTTACCCCATCCCGGCGGCGCACGACTCGAACCTGAAATGGCGTCCCGTGGGGTTGGGCATCATGGGCCTTCAGGATGTGTTCTTTTCGCTGCGTCTCTCTTTCGATTCGCCTGAAGCGCGCGAGCTTTCACGCAAGATACAGGAAGAGATTTATTTCTGGGCACTCAATACCTCAGCCGATCTGGCAGAACAATCCCAGCCTCACCCGGCATTCGCCGAGACCCGAGCGTCGCAGGGAGATCTCCAATTTAACTTCTGGAAGGTGCAGCCCAGCGATCCCGCAAGATGGGAGAAACTGCGCGAACGCATCAAGCGCACCGGGCTGCGTAATTCCCTGCTCGTCGCGATTGCCCCGACTGCGACCATCGCTTCGATTGCGGCAGCCTTCGAGTGTATCGAGCCGCAAGTCTCGAACTTATTCAAGCGAGAAACGCTCTCGGGCGAATTTTTGCAAGTAAACCGGTACTTAGTGAAGGAACTCAAGGCTCTCGGGCTCTGGACAGACGAGATTCGCAACAGGATCAAGCTTGCCGAGGGGTCAATTCAAGCCATCGGTGAAATCTCCAGCGAGATCCGAGCTATTTACCGCACAGTGTGGGAGATTCCGATGCGTTCTCTGATCGACATGGCGGCAGACCGCGCACCTTACATCGACCAGAGTCAATCGCTCAATCTGTTTGTGGAAAGCCCATCCATTGGCAAGCTCTCGTCGATGTACTTCCATGCCTGGAAGCAAGGGCTGAAAACTACTTACTATCTGCGGTCGCGACCAGCAACCAGGATCGCGAAAGCTCCGATGAACCCGTCGTCTGCCACGGCGGCGGTTGCTGTGACTTGTTCGCTGGAAACCCCGGAGAGTTGCGAAGCCTGCCAATAACTACACAATCAAGACCAGGAGCTCCTTAATGATTCTCGATCCAGGATTCAACCTCACTCTTAGGCCGATGGCGTATCCCGCCTTCTACGAGCAGTATCGCAACGCGATCAAGAACACGTGGACGGTGGAGGAAGTGGACCTGTTTTCCGACATCACCGACCTGAACCAGCGGCTCACCCCGGCGGAACGGCACCTCATCAATCGTCTGGTTGCATTCTTTGCCACGGGAGACTCCATCGTAGCGAACAATCTGGTTCTCAATCTGTACAAGCACATCAATTCTCCCGAAGCACGGATGTATTTGTCGCGCCAGCTTTACGAGGAGGCCGTACACGTCCAGTTCTATCTCACGCTGCTCGATACCTACATTGCGGATCATGCTGAGCGAGCGGCTGCGTTTGCCGCGGTCGAAAACATTCCTTCGATTCAGAAGAAGGCACAGTTCTGTTTCCGTTGGATCGATTCGATCGATGAACTACAGGAAATTCGGACGCCAGAACAGCAGAAATCATTCCTCCTAAACCTGGCGTGCTTCGCCGCCTGCATTGAAGGGCTTTTCTTCTTTGCGGCTTTCGCCTACGTTTATTTTCTGCGGTCCAAGGGCTTGCTGAACGGACTCGCTGCTGGAACCAACTGGGTCTTTCGTGACGAGAGCATGCATATCAATTTTGCTTTTGAAGTGATCAATACGGTGCGCGCGGAAAGTCCGGAATTGTTCGACGCCCAGTTCGAGAAGCAAATCGTCGCCATGCTCGAAGAAGCTGTGGATTGTGAAACGGCCTTTGCCGAGGACCTGCTCGGTCAAGGCGTGGCGGGACTCTCTCTAAAAGACATGCGCGCCTACCTGGAATCGGTTGCGGACCAGCGATTGCAATCGTTCGGAATCCGGAAGCGTTATGGCACGCGCAATCCGTTTTCCTTCATGGAACTGCAGGATGTACAGGAGTTGGCCAATTTCTTCGAACGTCGAGTCTCGGCTTACCAGATCGCGGTCAGCGGCTCAGTCGCGCTGCACGAAGAATTTTAGGCGGGGACGATTTGCAACGTGCTTGCGCATGCGAACACCGTATCAGACGTTATCGACGTGTCGAGTTCGTTTGAAGGCGCGGCCCATCCATTCACTCCACGGCAGCGCCTCAAATTCAGCGAAATACGAGTATGCGACCGGGACCACCAGTAGGGTCAGCAGCAAGCAAAGAGTCTGGCCTCCGATAATAGTTACTGCGATTGACGCGCGTTGCTCCGAACCGGCGCCGATGCCGATTGCGACCGGGGTTAATCCGGCAATAATCGACAACGTAGTCATGAGAATTGGGCGTAAGCGAACACGGTTGGCCTCAAGAATGGCATCGCGTACAGGCATCCCTGTCGCCAGCAAGCGGTTTGTATAGTCCACCTGCAAGATTCCATTCTTCTTGACGATTCCCAATAACAGGAACATGCCCAAGGCACTCCACAGACTCAAGGCGCGCCCGGTAATCCACAAAGAGAACAACGCGAACGGCACGCTCAACGGAAGCGTCAACATGATGATGAACGGGTAGGAGAAACTCTCAAACTGGGCTGCCAGAACCATGTACATGAAGACAGAAGCGAGCAACATGGCAAGCAGCAGGTTCCAGGTTGTCTCTTCCAGAACCTTCACTTGCCCTGAAAACAAGTAGGAGTAGCCCGGCGGCAAGCCAACTTCGCGGATGGATTGTATGGTGTGGGCTGCCGCGAGATCCAGAGGATAGCCGGCACTGACGTTCGCGTAAACGCTGACCTGGAATTCACGGTTGTACCGCCAAAGGCTGGCAGGCCCGAAGCCCTTTCCAATATTCGCTACGCTTTCCAGACGCACCTGGCCCAACTTCGAAGAAGGAACCATCATCCGGTTGAGAACGTCAGGATTGTCCCGTTGATCCTGCAGGAGCTGCATGGTAACCGGATACTGCTCGGACCCTTCCTTGAAGCGGGTGATTTCATCTTCTCCGGAGTAGAACAAACGAACCGCATCACTGATATCCGTCATGCGGACACCAATATCGGCGGCGCGCTGCCGATCCACCTTTACCTGCAGTTCGGGGGTGTTGAGGTTCAGGTTCGGGTTGACGTCGACCAGGTCCGGATATTTTCTCATCCGGTCGGCGACACGTTTGCTGATCTCGGCAAGTTCATTGAGGTCTGGGCCGCGGATTACGGCTGAGATCGGGAAGTAGATTTCGCCTCCCAGGACCGAGGGCAGCCGGACGTTGTAAGTAACATTGCGATAGTTTGCGAGAATTCCACGCACCTTGGTCGCCAACTGGGCATGGCTCAACTTGCGTTGGCCGCGGGGCACAAGCCCAATAAAAAGGTGAGCATGGTTGGTAGGCCCGTGAGTGTAACTCTGCACGAACGCCACTTCGGGCAGGTCTGCAATGTGCCTCGCCATATCCGAGGCCATCTGGCTGGTCTTCTCCAGCGAAGTTCCTTCCGGCAACGTGAACGAACTTTGCAACTCGGACTGGTCGTCGGCGGGAATCCAGTCGCGTCCAACTAAACGATACAAGCCGAATGTCGAAAGGAAGGTGACGATACAAACCATCACCAGGATCAGGCGATGTGCGAGTGACCACCGCAGCATCGTCATGTAGATCTCTTCCACGGAGTGTAAAAACCCTTCCGTATGTGATTTCTTGCTCTTCCCGTCCACTCTTAAGAGACGCGAACTCATCATCGGTGTCAGCGTAAAGGCGACCAGAAGCGAAACCAAAATCGCCATCGCCATCGTCCAGCCAAAAGAGTTCACATACTTTCGCGCATATCCGGTCATGAAAGCGATTGGGAGAAAGATAATGATCAGCGAGAGCGTGGTAGCGGTAACAGCCAAGCCAATTTCCTGGGTGGCTTCAACCGCTGCCTGGACGCGGTCGCGGCCTTTCTCTTCCATGAAGCGGAAAATGTTCTCGAGCACGATGATCGCATCGTCAATGACAATTCCCACGGCAAGAGTAAGCGCGAGAAGTGTCATGTTATTGAGAGAAAAATCCATCGCGCGCATCAGGGTGAAAGTCGCGATAATCGAACTGGGGATAGCGACGGCCGCGATCAAAACGGCGCGCCAGTTGCGGATGAACAACCAAACGATGGCGCTGGCGAAGATACTTCCCAGAATGAGATGCTCGATGAGGGAATGAACCGAGGCTTTAATAAAGTCGGAAATATCATGGACGATCAGCAGTCGAACACCGGGCGGCATCTGTGAGCGCAATTGTTCAATCTGGCGCCTAACATCGTCGGCGACGCGAACCGTGTTTGCACCGGATTGTCGCAGAATCTGAATGCTGACAACATCTTCTCCAGGATTTCCCTTGGCGAACAGAGCCGACCAGGTGCGAAGCTCTTGTGCTCCATCTTCCACTTCCGCCACATCGCGAATGCGTACCGGTATGCTGCCATGTGTTCCAACAACGATCTGGCTGAACTGGTCAGAAGAAGTAACCCGGCCCAGCGTGCGTAATCCGAGTTCCTGGGGGCCGTTGATCACTCGTCCCCCGGGCGCTTCGATATTTTCGCGCTGCAGGGCGTTACGAACATCGAGCACAGTGAAATTGTGCGAGGTGAGTTTCTGGGCATCGAGCAGAACGCGGATCTGGCGCGCTTGTCCGCCGTTTAGTTCCACACTGCCGACACCGTCCACGGTCTGAATGGCACGCCGCACTTGTTTGTCGGCGATTTCCGTCAGTTCCCGCCGGCTCATCGAGCCGCTAACCAAGAGGGTCATGATCGGATCAGATTGGGGATCTTCTTTGGTGATGACCGGGGGAAGAGTTTCCCGTGGGAGGCGGTTTACTGCGGCTGCTACCTTCTCCCGAATATCCTGGGCTGCGCCATCGATATCGCGTTCCAGGACGAAGGTACAGGTGATGTCCGCCAGTCCCTCCGACGCGTAAACACTCATCTCGTCAATCCCGCTGACTGATGAGATCGCATCTTCCAGTGGCAATACGATTCCAGTGACCATCTCCTCAGGCGTGGCTCCGGGGAGTTGCACTTCCACATTTACAGTGGCGGGATCGGCCTTAGGGAACAGATCCACAGCCAGTCCGCGATAGGAAAATGCACCGAGCGTGAGCAAAAACGCGATCAACATCACGGTGAACACGGGATGTTTTACGCAAGTCTCGGCGATTTTCATGGGTGGGTAGCGATGCTCACACGAGGTTTCACTTGGCTGCCGGCGCCGCTCCAACGGATTGGTCTTGTATGGTGTCGCCGTCGTGCAAATCGCCGGAGATGGGTACAGCCACCCGGTCTCCGACCTTCAATCCTTCGGCCACTTCAAAGCGCTGGTCTTCGGTTTGTCCCGCGGGACGGATTTGTTTCTCGGAGACGCGATTTCCAGTTACCACAAAAACTTTGTAAACACCGTAACGGTAATTCACCGCGGTTTCCGGTACGAACATGGCTTTATCTTCTTTGTCGCTGGGCATGGATGCCTGAACGAAGAACCCTGGTTTCAGCCGACCTGTCTTGTTATCCAGCAAGGCCTCGACTTCGAAGGTACGCGAGTCCTGCGATACCGTAGGATTGATCCGCGAGATGTGCTCTTGGAACGTTTCGCCCGGGAATGCTTCCACATGCAGATCGACCACGCCTCCATCTTTGATCCACCCGGCCCATCGCTCCGGAACGGCAAGGCGCGCGCGGAGGTGATCGGTTCGCACGAGAACGAGGATTGGACTTTGGAGCCGCAAATATTCTCCGGGATGCACATTGCGCGCCTGCACAGCGCCCGGGAATGGAGCGCGAATCGTGGAATCTCCCAACTTCTTTTCCGCCAGCGACGCACTTGCCTGGCTTGAAATCAACAACGCCTTCAGGCGGTCAACGTCTTGCAGTGCGAGATTGTAGTTGGCTTGCGCACTTTGATCGCGGCTCCCCGCCTCGTCGAATTGCTGTTGCGAAATCAGGTTGTCCTTAAACATTTCTCTGGCACGGCCGTACTTACGATCCGCATCGAACAAATCCGCCTCAGCGCGCTGTACGGAAGCCATTTTCTGAGGAGTTGCGGGTGGCGGATCGTTGGGACCAATGCCGAGCTGAGCTCTAACCTGCTTTACCACTCCCTGCTGGCGTTCCACTTCGAATTGGAGTTCGCGTTGGTCCAGGAGAACCAGGGGTTGACCCTCGCCTACTACGTCACCGACATCGACCAGAACCTTATCGACGCGACCTTCCACTTGCGCACTCAAGGTGCTCTCTTCGAGTGCAAACAATGAGCCCACGGCCTGAACCGGACGGCGGGTAGTTTCCTCATGTACGGAATATATGTGCACTAGCACCGGTTTTGAGAAGGCCGCCTTTGCACTGTTCGCCTGAGGATTGGTGCAGCCGCTGGCAATAAGTGTCGCCGCAGCGATTGCCCAACAGGCACCTTTTATTCTTTGAGCGTTCATCTTGATTTATCGGCAAGTTGAGTCGGTATCCTGCCCTCCGCACGGGATTGAAACGCCGTCGGTAAAAGACCGGACAGGAAGAGCCCCAAAGCCAGCCCGAGCATTATAGATTGAATCGAAGGCAATCCGCCGAGAGCGGAATCAGGCGTGCAAAAAGCTAGAACTCATTGTTCTTGAGGAAGCCGCGATTGAAATGGATGCGTCGCCTAGCACCAGGTGGGATGAGCCAGCGCTCTTTCTCGAGCAGTAAATGACAAACAGGCATCATGATCGTGGCGAATATCAGACCATAGGCGGTTCCATCCATCGCAGATGTCCAAAGGGTCAATGGTGGGCAAACACTCATGAGGCACAGGTACGCATAGTCGACAAATCGCATGCTCTGGAAAATCTTGGGCGTCTGTAGGGACGCACCCAGCAACATCAGCCATGGCGCAGTTGACCATACCCCTACAATTGCGAACAGTGCTGAAGAGGGCCCAACACCCTTGCTTCTGCGGTATCTGACAATTAAGAGATAGACGGAAAGTAGAACAATCGGCCCGACGAAACTAGCTGGTAACCATGCCGACCCGGAGGTCACTCTCCGCAGGAGTATGTTCTCGGGTATCCAAAATGCAAGTCCGCCTGTAATTAAACTTGTAAGCGCTAGGAGAAAATCTTTCATTGCCTCACCGACGTGCGGCTCTCGGCTACCTGTACCCAATGCAAAACTTGTCACCCTATCCCAACGCGGAGCAACGATATGCCCCAAGCGGGATCTCAAACCTAGAAGCTCGATCAAGAGCCTTGCGCCTATTTGCAAACCGGGCAGTTACAGCATGTCGCCGGTGGTTGCAAAGAGCCAACGGCGAAACAACGGGTGCCACGTGCGCAACGACGTCCCATTGTTGTTCACACGTATACCGGAAACGCTTTACCGAACATCGGGTTGCCGCTCTTCGATTGATCCTTAGTGGCCTCGTCCTGAATTACATCCCAATGCTCGACCAGGATCCCGTCCTTGACGATCAGAATGTCGGCTGCGATCCAGTTGACGGGTGCGCCAAAGCCTGAGAATCTTCCGTGGACGATCACCAAATCGCCGTCCGCAACAATCACTCCTGGCTCATACTTCAGAGTGGGTGGAATGCTTCTGACGAGATTAAACAAACCCTCGCGGCCAGGTTCGATATGAGCACTATGCTGGATATAGTCCGGAGACCAATAGCGTTCGGCAGTAGGATAGTCTCGTTTATTGAATAATGTGTCGAAGGCCTCCAGAACAAGCGCCTTGTTTTTCTCTTGCAGTGTTTGACTCATTGAAACTCCTTTGTGCTTGGTCCCGAAATTCGACTATTGGTTCATAACTACGAGATCGTTGAACTGGGTCACGAACGCACCTTCATTGGGGCCAGGGTTATTGCGCAGCGGTTTGGCCCTTTCAACAAGAATCTCTTCTGCGTCCGTACCGAGCACTTTGATCGCCTCGTCAACGAACTCTTTCAGAGGCATTGCTCTGGGCTCCTCATTGCTGTTCATCAGGTCTGTCTGCACCCATGGTGGCACGATCTCCAGAACGCTCACCGACGTACCTCTCAACTTATACCGTTGCGAGAGTGTGTAGGAGTGCAGCGCTGCCTTGGTCGAGGAATATACCGCGGTCAGCGCGAGCGGGACATAGCCCAAAACAGATGTGTTGTAGATGACGGCTGCCCTTGCCTGCTTCTTCAGGTGCTCAATCAACGCCGAAGTCAACCGAATCGGCCCAAGCAAGTTCGTGGCAATCGTCGACGTGAGTACGGCATCATCGATGATGCCGGCTGCCTCGTCGGGCTGCATGATGCCCGCGTTATTGATGAGCACATTCAGGTTCGGGAAATCGACCACTAACCGCTTTGCAACTGACGCAATGCTGACGGGGTCTTCGACGTTCAGCTCCACTGACTGCATTCCGGGATTCGCTTTTGTTGTCGCTTCAAGATGCCCCTTTCGCCGTCCAGAGATGATGATCTGATTGCCAAGCCTGTGCAACGCCTCAGCCAATCCACGACCGATGCCCGAACCACCACCTGTGATAAAGATCGTATTTCCAGTCAAGTTCATACCTTCGCTCCGGTTCTCCTTGGAATCTTGTTGCCCCCCAAGCGCGACTGCTTCCGCTCTGGCTTGCATCGCAGATTTTCCGCGTGGTGCTCGCTCGGTTATGAACCGATCAGTTCGATATGATGATGCGGACAAGACGGGGATTCAGGAAATATTGAACTATTTAGTTCGCGACTGCATCATATTGACCATGGGGCGCCCGAAGAACTTCAGTCGCGAGGAAGTACTGGGGAAGGCTATGCCGGTCTTCTGGAAGCATGGGTTTTCCGACACCAGCCTTCAGGAGCTGGAACGGGCCACGGGCGTAAACAAGTCAGGACTCTACTCAGAGTTTCGCGACAAAGAAGATTTGTTTGTCGCGTGTCTTCGACACTATCTTGAGAGCCAGGAGAAGAGGGGGCTTCTCATTAAGGAACCTCTGGGCTGGAACAACGTTGAGACATTTCTCAAACATGGACCTCTCAACAAAGATGAGCAGAAGGGGTGCTTTTCCGTTAACTCCATGCGGGAGTTCGCGATCCTTCCCGATGAGGCTCATGCAATCGTGGCGGAGAACCGGGCAACATTACAACGTCTTCTCGCCATGAATATCGCCGCAGAGAAGCCCCGGATAGATCCCCACCCGATTGCGGAGATGGTGTTGGCCTTCTTCTCCGGATTGTGCATTGAGCGAAATCTTAAATCCGGCAAGGCATCGTCGACTGGCAAGATCGGGAGTTTTATGAAAATCCTTCGCCGCCTCTGATCGCGGCATCGCCCGTTCGCCACGCAAACCTTTCCCCACTTTAAGGTTCACAAAAAGCACGCAATCCTAACTGTCGACACACCAGCCCAGAGCAACAAGACGGAAATGGCCCACCACATTGCAATCCCTTCGGCGAGCACCGGCCTGCTTCACCGGTCCCGCTGAGAGTGAGAGACTGCGGGCTGTCGGCAGCATCATCGGCAAGGGACAATGTACCGCTGACCCTGCCCGATGAGGTGGGGGTGAACACGACTTCGATGGTGCAGCTCGCTCCTGATTGGAGATTCGCGCCGCAAGTGTGGGTTTCACCGAAGTCATCGCTGGCCGTGATACTCGAAAGATTCAGCGTTGCAGTGCCGTAGTTAGTCAGCGTCACCGACTGGGACGAACTGGTTGTGCCGATCACCTGGTTGCCGAAAGTCAGGCTGGTAGCGGACAGAGTGGCGTTGGATCCCCGAGTTGCTCCTATCCCCGTTAAAGGAAACGTCTGAGGACTGCTAATGTCATCGTCGGTGATCGATATTGAGGCCGTGCGTGGACCCAACTGGCCCGGAGTGAAGGTTACGTCAATGGTGCAGTTTGTACCTCCGGCCAAGCGCGACCCGCACGTGTCGGACTTAATGAAATCGTCAGCATTCGATCCGCCAGTGGTGATGCTATTGATGGTCAGGGTCACACCGCTAATGTTGGTCAGCGTTTCTGAACGTTTTTGACTGGCGAATCCAACGATCTGAAGTCCGAAATCCAAGCCATCTGAGGAAAGGGTCAGGATTTCCGTGGCCAGGACGGAAACGGTATAGGCCTGCCGGGCCGACCGGTTGCCGGAATCCGTCACTTCAATGGTGAAAGCAACGCCTTGTGCCGCAGTGTCAGGGGTGCCAGCGATCATAACGCTGTTTATCTGGCTGGAGCTCATTGCCAGGTTGTGGGGCAGCGTGCCAGCACTCACCGTCCACCGGTAGGGAGCAGTTCCCCCACTCGCCGCGACTGGTTGATTGTAGGGCGCTCCTAATATCCCATTGGGCAATGCCCCGGTTGTGATGGTCAAGGGTGCAGCCACCGGCTGAGGCCCAGGTCCAGGCCCACCTCCGCAACCGACCATCGTCGCCGTCCCGGCCAAACACAAAGCCGCCACGACCCGCACTATGAGCCGCATAGCTTCCCCTTTGTGCCTCAGGCGCACATGCTCTGATAGTTAAGGCGGGAATTGGAGGACAAAACTGGCAACTCCCGGTTAATTGTCAGCAAGGCACCGTGTCGTTGGGTAACGGTGATTTAGTTCTGGTGGTAGGGTCGCAAGGCCTGGCGACCTAGAAGATAAACTTCAGGCCGAATTGCAGAACGCGGGCACGGTGTGCCGAGCTAGGATGAAGGAAGTTGCTCGAAATAAGACAGTTTGGATCCGCGGCTGAATTAGCTGGACCGCCATAACAGGTCAACGCATTGTTTATACCGGCCCACTGCATGTGATTGAAAATGTTAAATGCCTCGGCGCGAAACTCGAAAGCTTTGGCCTCGGAGATCATAAAGTTTTTCAAGATAGTCATGTCGAAGTTGGTCCGACGCGGATTGTGCATCAGGTTGCGCCTGGAATTGCCAAACGTTAGCCCACGGGGCGCTGCGAACGCCCCGGGGTTGAATAGCAACGGACCCGGAATACCCTCGATCAACTGATTCTGCGATGACCCCCGATTGTCGCCGGTCAAATCCACATAACTCCCGCTTCCAAAGCCGTTGGCTACCCCGGCGTTGTCGCCAAAGAAATCACCATTTATCACGCTAAAGGGAGTTCCAGTCTGAAAAGTTGTAATGCCGGACAATTCCCAGCCCCCCAGTAGCCGTGCAGCTGCTACAGGTTTCTTAAAGAATGGTATGTCGTAGATGTATCCGACGTTGAGCAAGTGGCGTTGGTCATAGTTCCCGCTAGCTCGATTGGAGCTAGGGTTATAGGAATCGACAAAGTTCAAGTCACCCCGAGCAGAGGAATTATCGATCGCGTGACTGTAGGTGTAAGCGGCACTGAATTGCAGCGCGCCCACTCTGCGCCGAAGTGATGCCTGCAGGGCGTGGTATGTGGAACTGGCTGTCTGTTCCAATCGGTTGATCGCACCGAAGCCCACAAATGGACGAAAAGGACTTGGATCGGCGCCACAAGCGACCGAGAGGTGGATCGCTGCTTCACCGGTGACCGGCACGCCGCTCGGTGTGGTCATGGTGCCGCAGTCGTCGTGCTGGCCGCCAGTTCCCCCGATTGGCTCTCCCAATTTGTAGGGATTCAAGTCGGATGGGAGCGCGGGAATCTGGTTGAGATCACGCTGCAGGGTCAGATGCGTGCCCTGGGTACCAACATAAGCGATGATGAGTACGGTTTTACTTCCGATTTCACGCTGCACGTCCAGATGCCATTGCTGGACATAAGGCCAGATAGCTTTTGTGGGAATAGAGGGGACGCCGGGTGGGAAAAATAGCGGGCCACTTTCCGGATCGCTTGCCTTGCCGATGTTTTCATATCCCACGATATTGAATTGTGCAGCCGACAGTACGAGCGGTGGCGCCTCTTCCAGAGATTCCGTATTCGCTTCGTTGCCGTTTGTATGTTCGTAGAAGATACCGTAGCCGCCCCGGATCGCCAGTTTTCCCTTGCCAGTCGGATCATAGGCGAAGCCGATCCGAGGTGCGAAGTTTGACAAATGGCCCTTCATGCATCCGGCGGGAACGCGTCCAACCCCGCACTGAACCATGCCGGTCAGGTGGTTAATGTCAGTACCTGGCGGGAACACCAGCGCTCCCGAATCCGCGTCGATAGACGGCGCAGAGGAAGGGTCATAGGCATTGGGTTCGAAGTTGAACGCCCGGTGGTAACGCTCCCGATAGGTGCCGAACAGGCTCAGGCGCAAGCCCAGATTGAGGGTCAGTTTACGGTCGACCCGCCAATCATCCTGGAAATATGGTTCGAGAATTTTGTACCGGTTGTAATACCTGACTTGGCTACTGGTTTGAGAGAAAGCGAAAATTCGACCAGTCAGCATGTCGGCAAATGGATTTCCAGTCGAGTTCTCTGAAGTGGCATCAAAAAAAAGGGAACCCTGGAGAGGGGAATAATTCGGTTCATTCTTCTGGGCGGCTACAAAATAAGCTCCCATCTGCAAGTTATGACGGGAAACGATCTTGCTGACGTTGTCCCGATAGGTGTACGTCGGATTGGAGTTCTTCCAGGGCGCGCTACCCAGGTCCAGTCCGAATCCACCGTTGTATGCGGAACTTCCGCTCAGGCCAAAGCCCGGCAGTTTGCCGCCAAAACCATTCTGAAAAAGAGCCCCAGCCGTCATGCTCGCGGGTCGCTGCCAATTGCCGACATTGGAACCCTGGAAATGATCGGTGGTGTAGCTGAAAACGAATTCATTGAGTGTGGTCTTGGATATGTCACTGGTCAGACGTGCTAACACGCTGACGCCGGGCACGTTGATTTCGGACCGAACGGTGGGGAAGCTCCCACCTCCGAAAAACGGCGACGACAGTATCTGATTCCATGAGTCGTGGGTAAACCGAAACATCGCGCGCAACCTGGCGCCGAAATTCTGGTCCAAGCGGATGGAATCCTCGCGCCTGTTGGTCGGGAAAGAAGGATTGGCGATATAAGTTTCCGCTCCAGGCCGGCCACCATTCGCGAGCGGAATCAGGTTCACCAGGAATGCAGCGTTACGATCCACCTGTACCTGATTGTTTGTGAACGGTTCACCGGTAGCAGGATCACGCGGACAGTCAGCGTCGGAACCAGTTACCGCGTTAGGGCAGAGATCTGAGAAGTCGCCAGTTCGCTCTGCGGCCGACGGCACTTGCGCGTTGAACGGAACATCCCCGGGTACACTTTCCCGGCGCCATTCCTCGGACCAAAAGAAGAAGGTCTTGTCCCGTTTCGCGTTGTAAACACCCGGTATAAAGACCGGACCTCCCAAGGTGTAGCCGAAATCATTTTTCTTGTAAGCCGGTGCGGCTCCAGGCAGGTCGAGGTAGTTGCGCGCATTGAACATTTCATTGCGCACGAATTCGTAAACGTCACCATGAAATGTGCTCGTTCCGGCCTTGGTTTCAACTTCGATCGTACCGGAGCCGTTACGCCCGTACTGAGCGCCATAGTTAGCGGTGAGTACCCGCACCTCGGCGATCGCGTCGATGCTGGGAGTGACGTTCAGGCTTATATTGCTCCCGTTGTCGACCATGTCGCCACCGTCCAGCTCCCAGTTGTTGTACTCAAGGCGGCCACCGTTGATGCTGAACGCCGTGAATCCGAGTCCATGGTCTTCCAGGCCCTGGTTACTGACTCCGGGGACCAAGGTAATGAACTGAGTAAAGTCACGGCCATTGAGTTGGAGTTTCGCGATCTCTGTGCCGGTGATGGTTCCCGCGAGTTCGGACGATTGATTTTCGACTCTGGCGACATCCTCTCCTGGAACTGTGATTTGAAACGATGCAGTGCCGACTTGCAGTTTCGCATCTACCCGAGCCTTCTGTGCCACCCCGAGCACCACATTGTTTGCCTTGTACTTCCCAAAGCCATGCGCCGTAACCGCGATGTCGTAGTTGGCCGGCGGAAGTCCGGACACCAGATATTCCCCTGCAGCGTTGGTGTTGGTGGTCCGATGAACGCCGTTGCTCGAATTCGTGACGTTGACATGGGCATCGCTGATGATCGCGCCAGTGGCGTCGGTAACCGTGCCAGTCACGGATGCGGTGTCCTGTGCGAGAAGAGAAGAAGAAAGTCCTACGGTGAAAAGGAAAAGAAAGAAAATTCCTGATGAAAGCCGGATTAACTGCATAGGCTCACTCACTGCGGAAGGCTCACTCTGCCAGGAATTGAGCCCGCCTTATGGCATTGTGAAGTTGCTGTGACCTTGTGGTCCGGTAAGTATTGAAGCTCTAACCCAAAGTTCAAGCGTGCCGCTATTACGCTGTCCTCGTCCAACCTTATTAAAAGTTCTCCATCATAAAGATATTTGCGTTCAGGGTCTGTCCGGTGAAAGCCAGGTGGCGGCCGTCGGGCGAAGGAACGCCCCAAGCGAAGGTGCTTCCCCTCTGTTCCCACAAGGGAGACGCATTACCTTCCAAATCGACGTACAGTAGGACTGAGCCTCGTTGCACAATGCCTGAGGTGAAGAACCCTTTTCCGTTGACCGCCCAATTCAAGTTTAGGACGGTATTCCAGCCTTTAATGATGAAGGTCCGAGGTGCCTCGCCATGCAAAGAGATTATTTCGAGCCGTGGTTCTTGGAACTTGCGAATGGCGATGCGGCTGGCATCGGGAAGAATTTCCCAATCGTACCAGGCGGAAGGGTCAGTATCATACCGGACGAGTTCGCGACCGCGTCCTTTTACTGGGTCGAGGGCGGTGAAAATCATTTGCTTGTTATCGGGGCTGTGCTCACAGAACACACACAAGGTGGCGGGGGACTTCGTGCAGCGATAGTTGTCCATATAAGCTTCAAGTACCAACTCGGAAGGGCCGCCTGTGATGGGAACTCGCATAAGTCGCTGTGGGATAGTTGAGGAATTAACCTCCTCTGCCCAAGGCTCGTAAAGGAGCCATTTCCCATCCGGGCTGACCTTAGGGCCCTCAACTGACCTCGGGCCCGTTTACGATGGGCTCATCTGTCTCTCCATCGAGAGAGTTTCTAAAAATGCCCCGAACGGCCATCGCGTTTAGAGCCAGCGATCACCGCTTTACTATCGGATGTCCAGTCCATGGGCGCGTTTTCGCTATCATTCAAGGTAAGAACATTTGGATTACTGATCCGTTTCCCACCAGCCTCCAGGTTCGCGACATAACACGGCATTGTTCTTTGATATAGATTCCCTAAAATGAAAGCCGTTTGCCATCTGGTGTCACGCTCGCGTCGTCAACACAGAACCCAACCCAGTTCGTGACTCGCTTAGGACTTTCGCTCGGCTTGCCGGTGTTCGGGTCAATGGGCATCGACCAATAGTTGCAACTGGCGTCGTTGCCTTCCTCAACCAACGCATAAATCAACCTTCCGTCAGGCAACCACAAATAGTCACGGAGTCTTCTCCGAGGAAAGCACCTGAACGGGAGGTCCGCCTTTCAGGTCGCGAGATTGAATCGCGTCTCCAAGTTTGCCAGGCACTGCCGGTGACTTGAAGTACATGAGGCGCTGACCATCGGGCGAGAATTGAGCGTCCGGCAATCGCACTGTTCTCATCAGTATCAAACACTTTCCGCGGTTGCTCCCCGTTGGCACCCATCAACCAGATCTCACGAGGGCCGAACTTGCCGTAATTCGTTGCGAAAGCAATCAGAGAACCATCGGGCGAGACTGAGGACACTTCGGCATCGTCACGAAGCTTGCGAGGCGATCCACCCAACATAGGAGACCGTCCAGATGCTGAGGTGTTGTTCGGTCGATAGATTCAGGTTGGCTAGAAACCTGGTGCCATCAGGGAACCAGCGGACTATGTCCCAGTCTGCGCGAGCACCTGAGACAAACTGTGGCTGGGGGAGCTGTCTGCGTCTCCCCGGTTTGAATGAGTTTGATGTGAATCCCTTGCACGTCAGAGTAGGCCATGTATTTGCCATCCGGCGAAATCGCACCTGTTCTGACCGGGTTTTCATTGGAGTTGGCAGTGAGTTGCCGCACCCTCATTTCTGGTCGAATCGCAGGCGCGCGATGGGTAACCCACCAAATCGCGCCAACTATCAGAAGCAAGGCCACGCCACCGGCAACTGCCAAAGGCCAGCCGACCAGAGAAAATGCCGGACTACGGCGTTTGTCACTCTTAGTGTCGTGGATTGTTCTTAGGCCCGAGGATGGACGAGGCACGCTGCGGCCCGATTCTGAATCGCGTTTCAGGCGCTTCAAGTCAGCGCGCATTTCGGAGGCGACCTGATAACGCAGATCGCGGTCCTTCTCGAGCGACTTGCTGATGATCTCCTCTAGCTTTTCCGGAAGCTCCGAATTGAGACTCAGAGGGGCTTCTGGAGTTTTGTTCAGAATCGCTTCAAAAATGACGGCGGAAGTGTTTCCTGTGAAGGGAGGCCGCCCGGTCGCCATCTCGTAAAGAACGGCCCCGAACGAAAACAAATCTGTTCGGGCGTCCAGTTCCTCGCCTCGGGCTTGTTCGGGTGACATGTAGGACACCGTCCCAATCGCCGCTCCGGGCGCAGTGAGCTTGTCCTCGGCGAGGCTCACAGTCTCCTGATTCAAAGTTCCAGCCACGTCCGAGCGCGGTCTTACCTTCTTTGCAAGGCCAAAGTCCAGGATTTTGGCGTGGCCGCGTTCCGTAACAAAAATATTGGACGGCTTGACGTCGCGATGAATGATGCCCCTGGCGTGAGCAGCGTCCAGCGCATCCGAAATCTGAATCGCTAAGTCGAGCAGCTCGGGACTCGGCAGAGGCCTGACTCCGATATGGCGCTCCAGAGTTTGCCCCTCCAGCAATTCCATAGCGATGAAGGGGTGGCCTTGATATTCATCTACGTCGTAAACGGTGCAGATATTGGGATGATTCAAAGCCGAGGCTGCATAGGCTTCACGCCGGAAACGTTCCAGCGCCTGTGGATCACGAGCGACGCCCGCTGGCAGAAACTTGAGTGCTACAGTGCGTCGAAGCTTGGTGTCTTCGGCCTTATAAACGACACCCATGCCGCCGCTACCGAGCTTTTCCAACACACGAAAACGTTGCAATGTTATGCCGGACGCAAGCGTGGCGACTGTTTGCCCGGCTTTGTCTTCTGCCATCAGTCTGGCGGCCAGGTCGAACGCGGGCGACTCAATGAATTCCTTCGCGGACGTCTCATATGAAAGCAGGGATTCGACTTCCCGGCGCAGAGCCTCGTCCTGTTGACATTCATTTTCCAGGAAAGCGGCGCGCCGATCCCGCGGAACTCTCAGAACGGAGTGATATAGCTCTTCCACGCGGCGCCAGCGTTCAGGCTCCATGTCCGGCACCCTCACATAGCTCACGCAATAACCAAACCTTGGCGAGTTTCCAATCGCGCATCACGGTATCAGTCGACAGCTTCAGAACTTCGGCGGTTTCTTTGACCCCGAGACCACCAAAGAAACGCAATTCCACGACCTGGCTCTTTCGCTCGTCCACCAACGCCAGGCGGTGTAATGCATCGTCCAAAGCCATGAGGTTAGCGTCGGGTGTCGCACTGACCATGAGAGCTTCGTCGAAGTCAACGTGAGGCGCTGCTCCTCCTCGCTTCTGGTAACCACGCGCTCGCGCGAAATCAATCAAAATACGCCTCATAAGACGGGCACAGATAGCTAGGAAATGGGCGCGGTTCTGCCACTTGACTTGTCGGATATCTATCAGGCGCAGATACGTTTCATGGATGAGGGCAGTAGTCTGGAGAGCGTGTCCGGGACGTTCACGGGCCATGTAGCGTCCCGCAGCCGCATGCAATTGGTCGTACACCAGGGGAATCAGCTTCTGCAAAGCCTCTTCGTCGCCCCGGCCCCAAGCCTGAAGAAGACCTGTTACTTCCCGCGATGACGGTTGCCCCATAAACGTCACCTGCTCTACAACCTAGCCCTCTTTTGGCGTGAGGTTATCACACCTCTTATTGCTTATCCACATTGGACTTGAGAGAACAAAAAACGTCTCAGCTTGCCAGTTTTCGAGGGGAGTTCACGCCTAGTGAAGTAGAGGCGACAGAGCTGAATGTCGCGAACGGCGAGGTGATGCATGCATACCGGGGCATACAACATGCTGAAGCGGGGACGCTTTCAAATCAAAACAGAACTCCGTCGGATCTCGCAACCAAAGATCTCGACATGGAAGTTCGCATTCCGGGGCACTACACTCGTCGCCTTACTGATTGCCTGTGGTATGTTCGCCTTTTCGCAGCCTCCGAACCATAGAGAAATACCTTTCGAAAACAGTCGCGTGTTCGGATTGGTTCTGGTCAAGGTTGAGGTTGCCGGAAGACCGGCAGTCCTGATCGTTGACACCGGCTCAAATCAAACTGTTATAAGTTCTGAGATTGCTCCGATACCGCCGAGGATGGTAGTCAACTCACGCTCGACCAGCAAGGGTTCCGGGTGGACCGGCACGGGGATCTTCGAAAAAGCCACGGTAAGAATTGGCCCCGTTACCTTGCAAGACCATCCGGTCGTCGTAATGGACATGCACGATTTGTCAAAGACTGTCGGTCAAAGAGTAGATGGCCTTTTGGGAATGGATTTTTTTAGCGAGTTACAACTTGTGGTGATTGACCTGAAGAATCATAGATTGATTATCGAGCAATGAAAGCGAGGCGCTTAGGTCATATGCAAAGGTAAGCAGACTACGCCCCTCATTGGCGCTGCTTTTCGTGGTATTGCGGTTATCAGGTGAACCACCTACACCGGGTGAAGGTCGGTCTGCCTGTGCGAGACGAAAACCTGCGGCGGTAGCCTCTTACCGTAAGCGCCTAAGACTCTCGACGGAAGGCACGAAATAATAGGAACCGGTCAGTGGCTGAGTAAAGTGGGTGAGCGCATCGCGCGTGCCGTTGATCAGGCCTGCCATGCTATCGAGCATTCTGGAAAGCCGCTTCTGGTCTGCGCTGAATCCAACGAACATGGTGCCGTGGTCATCGACTTTTCCGTACGGCATGTTGCGACGGAAGATATGCCCGAACTCGTCTTGATCGGTGCGCGCCACATGCGAGTCGGCAGGCTTGTTCTCGAGTTCGATACTGTCGGGCTTGGTGCGTCCCATAATGCGCTCCTGCTGATCGACCGGCAGAGATTCCCAGTCAGCGGTCTTGTGCTTCCACTTCTGAAGCAACAGGACCGAGCCGGCAGCCCCGGGAACTCCTTCGGGCAAGAGAGCGGCGGCGGGAGCGTCGAGCAGCGTCGGGTTCTCGGAACCATCGATGAAGCCGGTAAGATCGCGATCGTGCCGGTAAGACCAACTAGAGGTTTCTTCCCCGAGTGAGGCTTGGCCTGCTAGATCATGAATGATCGAGCGGGCCATATCGAAGACAACGTCATAAGCACTGCCGGACAGCCATACCAGCGCATCATGTTGCGTAGCTGGCATAACGAATCCCTCTGTGCCCTTGATCTCTTTATTAAAACCCTCGACGCCCGGAGGAGTGTCACCGGGAACAATATTGCGCCAGAGCTCAGGCCGAAAGCCGATGACGAAGTTCACTCCTCCTGTGGTGGTACGCGGTTCACGGATCGCAGAAATTGTAGACGCAAACTCATTGCGCTTTTGAGCGTCCAGAATGTCAAACTCCAGGTACGTATGAGAGGACGTTCCAAGAGCGAAAATTCCAGCTTGAGGCGTGTACATGCAGGCATTATATCGGGCACTATCTTCGCCATTCCAACTGAGCTTGATCGCGTCGCCACCGTGCGTGGAGATCATTGTTGGTGGAAAACCGCACGGCCGGCACCGCGATAGATTCCAAAGAATTCGAAATCTAAACGAGTGTGATCGCTACCTGGATATAGTCTCTGGTGTGAGCTAGCCCCCGCCACTGACGATAGAACGACTGGGTGTAATCCAGGAACGCAGCAAACTCATGTTGAAGATCAAAAAACTCGTCAAAAATTACTATGGTTCCGCGAGGGAGGACTCGATCAAGCGCAGTTAGGACGAACAGGGCCGAGGAGTAAAGGTCACAATCGACGTGAATGACTATCGGATTAGTCGACTTAAAGGATGCCAGGAAAGTATAGAGAGACTCTTGGAACAAACCGGGGACCATGGTCACTCGAGAATCTTTTATGACGGGCATATTTCCATCCACGTTGAACGCGCCCCGTGGATTCGATTGGTTCCAGTCTTCTGGCAGCCCGGTGAAGGTATCAAAGCCGTAAAACCGGCTTTCGACGTGGGTGTTCATCTTGGCCCAGTTGGCAATCGAATCGCCCTTCCAAACACCAAATTCCAGGTAGGTTATCGCCACGTCTTTGACCAGGGTTTCATGGACGTGACGACACATCTGGTAGCGATCTTCCGCTTCGGTCGAGTTGGCAAAATGGGTGGTTAAGACATCCCGGAAGGTCGTGTTCAGATTCAAACGATCGAAGAGTTCGATCCGTCGAGGATAAATTAACGACGCCACGCGTCTGGTAATCGACATTACGTTCTCATCCGCTTGACTAGTTTTTTCTCTACGATGTCGTATGCAAGCGGGACGTCGAAACGATAACCGGCAGCATTGTAAGCCGCGGGCCGAAAGTAATTAAAAAAGCGCCGCTGCCTTCCAGAGCCGGGGACTCGGTAGCGTCCGTTGACTTCAAGAGTGTTGCCTCCCCAATCGAAGTTCAAACAGTAATTCAGGGAGTCGGAGGAGATGATGATGTCCGGCGCACGCTGAGTTTCGCAAAAAGTATGCCGGAAGGAAAGTTCCAAACAAAGCCCAAGGTCTTCGACGAGTACCGCGGATGTGGGCATCAGATAAAGCAACCAGCGGTTATTTCGATGGAAGGCCTTCCGAAAAAATGCCTTCTGCGCTTCGATGAGAGATGGCAGTGGCACCTGCGGACTTTTGGTCAACTGCCGCGTCGGCAGAGACGCGTAGTCCTGCGAATATCGTGCAAGGCTTGCGCCATTGTCGTGGACGCCTCCGACCTGCCAACGATCGCCCGGGTACAAAACGACGCTCCGAACGCCGAGGCCTTCAAGGAAGCGATGAACATCATCGGCGCGATTCGCCGAGGCATTCATATAGGAGTTTTCGTCATGCGAAAACCAGACAAAACTGGCGCAAGGAATCACGGCAACCGGTTTTAACGTCCGGATTTGCGTCTCCATTTCCTTATACTTTGTCTGCGCTTCTCTTCGGTGTGCCACCACATCATCTGGATTGCCAACCCAGCTCGCATACGAAAACTGCGTAAGGAGTACATCAGGTTCTGGCACGAAGGATCGAATGTCAGCAAGGTCTCGGGGTTGCGTCAAGCAATCGTTAAAATTCACGAGCGTCTTGCCAGCTCGGACAATCAACCAGCTATCCATCAAACCCTGGGTTCCGCAGAGAATCTCGAATCCGGAAGAAAGAGAAACCCACTTTTTCTCCGGAAGCTCCTGCACATTGAATCCCTGTGATTCACAGAACTTCAAGACTCGCTTATCGCGTGTGGTGTGAAACAACACCGTAATTCGTGAACGATACTCCGCTGGAATGCTTCTCACATTTGGTGGAAAGAAATGATCCGGGTGCTCGTGGGAAAAGAAGATGTGAGTAATGCGCGAGAAATCAGAATATTGGAAGGCGGTCGGAGACAAATGCGTCCAAGCATTATTAAAAACGGCGCCCTCGACCCAGGGATCACAAATCAGCGAGATTGGCCCTTCGGAAACGACAAAGGAAGCGTGATTTACCCACTCAAGTTCCATGGTGGGGGCCTTGCCTCCTGAATTTGGATGGGTACTAGCTAAAAAAATCGTACCATAAGCCTAGCTTATCTTGCGCAACACGACGCTAACCAGCTTCGGGTCGTCGCTTCCCAAGTCGGGGTACACAATTTTTGTGATGGTCGCCGCGACATCCAGCGAATCGTGGGCTGATCACCAGCGGGAGAATTTCGGGGATTCTCTCCAAAGCTATGAAAGATAATGGTAGGCCCGAATGGACTCGAACCATCGACCTCCTCCGTGTCAGGGAGGCGCTCTAACCAACTGAGCTACGGGCCTACATGCGAACAGTAATTACAATTCTACGGGCGGTTGGCAATTCCAGCAACGTGCAGGCGCGATGTGTGCGGGAATCAAGGGCTGGTCGAGGGCTGAAAGATTACGATGAGAGTGCCTGCTGAAGATCAGCGATGAGGTCCTCCACATCTTCAATTCCGGTTGAGTAGCGGACGAGCGCCTCCGGGATCCCCATCGCTAGTCGATCCTTGGCGGATACTTCGACGTGGCTGGTGGTAGCGGGCGGACCGACCGTGGTTTCGACCGCGCCCAGATTGGCAGCACGGTGCGCAAGTTTCAGTCTCGGGAGAAACGACTTCACAGTGGCATAGTCGCCCTTGAGGGTAAAACTCATGACTCCACCGAATCCGCCGGGCATCTGCGCTTTGGCGATCTCATGCTGCGGGTGCGACGGCAGTCCAGGATAGTGAACACTGGCAATTGCTGGGTGCCCTTCCAGAAATTGCGCAATCTTCAGCGCATTCATGTTCTGTCGCTCGATCCGGAGTTGCAACGTCTTTAGTCCCCGAATGAGCAGATAAGCCGCGAAAGGATCCAGCGCCGCGCCGGTGATCTCGCGATAGTGGAAGATTTTCTTGATCAAATCTTTCGGTCCGCAGATCACTCCACCCAACGCATCCGCATGCCCGCCGAGAAATTTGGATGCACTATGAAGAACCAGGTCGGACCCCAGACGCAATGGCAACTGGTTGATGGGCGTGGCAAAGGTATTGTCTGTAACTACGACCGCGCGAACAGAGTGGGCGACAGATGCCAATCGAGCGATGTCGACGATCTTGAGAGTTGGATTGCTTGGCGTTTCAAGGTAGAGAAGGCGGCAACCCTTCCTGATTTCGGTCTCAATCTGCACGGGATCTGTGGTGTCGCACAGACCGACCTCGATGTTGTTGTGTGGCAGATATTCACGAAACAATTGATTGGTGCCACCATAAGTGTCCTTTACCGTGACGACGCGATCGCCCGGACGAAGCAAAGCGAAGAGAGTCGCGCTGATTGCCGCCATCCCGGAGGCGAAACTGGTGGCAGCATCCGCTCCCTCGAGAACGCGGACTTTTTCTTCGAACACCGCAACCGTGGGATTCGTATTTCGGCTATAGATGTGTCCCGGTGCTTCTCCGGACGCGACCCCTTGCCACTCATCAACATTGTCGTAACCGAATGCCACACTTTGGAAAATAGGGACTTGGGTTGCTCGTTGCGCCAACGATTCTTCCTCACCAGCCCACAACGCCTTCGTACCCATTTTCGCGCCGGCGACAGTTTGTGCGTTTGCGTTCTTGCTGGATGATGGCAACGTGGCTCCTATTTGTGACGGTTAGCGATGCAGGAAATCCCGACGAAAGTTCGAGCGATGCTGATTGTCGGCTATTCAGTTTGAACCGGCTGAGGTTCCGACCTGTCTTACCCAAGGTCTACGGTGTCGCCAATTGTATCGGCCCAACTGCCACGCCCGCAATGTCGTGACAGCCGCGTGATTTGATTCCCATGGTTGCAAACTAGGCTTGCCAAGGCGACAATCTTCTGTGCCGTTTACCGTTTCGCTTACTGCCACAATCCGGGCCGGAGATCTCGATTGCCTGGAGAGCATAATTGAAGCTCTCGCAATTACTCACAGCGCCCAACCAGCTGACCCTGCTGCGGATGGGGTTCGTGCCATTCATCGTGATCAATCTGGTTGCGGGTCACTATAAATGGGCACTCATATTATTTGTATTGGCCGGAATGAGCGATGGTCTTGATGGGCTGCTGGCTCGCACTCTAAAGCAACAGACCGTGCTCGGGCAGTATCTCGATCCGATTGCTGACAAGATGTTGCTCAGCACCATGTTCATGGTGCTTGCCATTCTGCACAAGATCGCATGGAAGTACACCGTGCTGGTGTTCAGCCGTGACATCTCGATTCTGTTCGCCAGCGCCGTGCTCTATGCTATCGCCGGCCTGCGTGACTTTCGCCCCAGTATCTTCGGCAAGGCCAATACGTTTGCCCAGGTGGCGGCGGTTTTCTTTGTCCTGTTGTATCAGGTGCAGCACACGCGTTGGATCTGGATTACGCAGACCACTTTCCTTCATGCCACCGTCGGCTTCACAGTGGTCTCGGCGATGCACTATGTGCTGCTTGTCGGCCAACGGCTGCGTGGTACGAACCACGGCCCATTGGACGACAAGCCGGCGAGCTCCATTTGACCCTTTTTCTGGTGTCCACCTAAAATTAACGATTCCGTCCTTGAACTTCCCTTCTCATGGCCCTGCATCTTTACAACACGCTTTCCGGCAAGATCGAAGAGTTTCATCCACTGCAGGGGAATGAAGTTCGCATGTACGCCTGCGGCCCCACAGTTTACGACTACGGCCACATCGGAAATTTCCGCACTTTTGTTGCTGTGGACATTTTGCGGCGCTTCCTTCTGCAGAGCGGGTTCTCGGTGCGTCACGTGATGAACATCACTGACGTAGATGACAAGATCATCCGCAACTCTACGCAGGAAGGCCTCAGCGTAAAGCAGTACACAGCCAAGTATGAAAAGGCCTTCCTCGAAGACAGCGCCACGTTGAATATTGAGCAGCCGATTCTCGCTCGGGCCACCGATCATATTCAGGAGATGGCTGAATTCATCGCCGCACTCGAACGGAAGGGATTCGCCTATTGCGCGGACGATGGCTCCTATTACTTCCGCATCGCAAAGTTTCCCGGGTACGGCAAGCTATCGAAGAAAGATTTCGCGGGCATGGAAGATGGCGCGCGGGTGGATGTGGATGAGTATGAAAAGGACAGTGCCCGCGACTTTGCCCTGTGGAAGGCGCCGAAGCCGGGAGAGGCGTTTTGGGAAAGTCCTATTGGACGCGGGCGCCCAGGCTGGCACATTGAGTGTTCCGCCATGTCCATGGGGGAATTGGGAGATACCTTCGATCTGCACGCCGGCGGCGAGGACCTTATCTTCCCTCACCATGAAAACGAAATTGCGCAGTCCGAGGCGCTAACCGGAAAACTGTTCGTCAACTTCTGGTTTCATGCCCGCTTTCTTCTGGTCGAAGGCGAGAAGATGTCGAAGAGTGCGGGTAATTTTTTTACGTTGCGCGATCTCGCGCTAAAAGGATATAAGCCGTCGTCCATTCGCTTGCTGTTGGCGTCCGTACCCTACCGCCATCAGCTGAACTTCACCTTCGACGGCTTGAAACAGATGGCCAGCAACGTAGACAAGCTGCGAAATTTCAAGCTTCGATTGACGACAAGCCAATTTCCTTCCGGTGCATCCGATTCCACGCTTGCCAGTGAGACGGTTGAACGCATGACAGCGGCCCTGGACGACGATCTCAACACGGCGCAGGCACAGGCCGCCATCTTCGACATGGTGCGCAAAGCGAATGTCATGATCGATAGTGGTCAAATCAGGAAAGATGACGTCGCGCCATTGCTTGCGGCGCTAGACCGGTTCGACGAAATCTTCGTTGTCCTTCAGGATGACGACATTCCGAAGATGAAGGCGATTCTGGAATGGGCGAAGGCGGAGGGCCGCGAAAAAGATATCAGTCAGGAATTGCTTGAGGCGGCGAACGCAACTGGTCTCTCCGAGGTTGATATTGAGAAGAAAATCGCGGAGATGGAAGCCGCACGCCGGGCGCGCAACTTTCAGGCTTCTGACGCTATTCGTGCCGAATTGACTTCCGCTGGTCTGTTGGTTGAAATCACCAAGGACGGTGTACGCTGGCGAAGAAAATAGGTCGCTCGCCGATTCGCCGGAAAGCCTCCTCCAAACGTTGCCGCCGACTTTTTCTCAACTCTGCTTTCCTCATAGTCCGCCGCTGCCGCCGGCTTCCCATCGGCACTGCCGCTACGCTCTGCGCTGTGGATTGCCTCCAGCCGCCTGCCTCGGCCAGCACGATTCTGCTCATCGAATTTAACTTCATGAGTGCTTCTCTCCTGAGAACTATGTTTGAGTTGATGGATGATGAACTGAGGTACAAACAAAATCGCCACCGGCGGATGCCGATGGCGACTGTTTTGGAAAAATTCGGGTGCAGTGGTCAGTGGGTATTGGTCAGTGGCCGGTTCCCGAAGGAGGATTCACTGATCACTGACCGCTAATCACTGCCTACTGACCTACGCGGTGTTCTCACTTGCCTGAGCGACCCGCAAGATTGTGCTTTCGTCAAAATGGCGGCCGAGAATCTGTAGCCCGATGGGTAATTTCTCTTTCGTCTCGCCGCAAGGCACAGAAATTCCTGGAATACCCGCCAGATCAGCGGTCACCGTGTAAATGTCCGCGAGATACATGGCTAGCGGATCGTCTACTTTTTCCCCTAGCTTGAACGCGGCGGTTGGACTGACCGGACCCACGATGGCGTCCACTTTTTTGAAAGCCTGGTCAAAATCATCGGTCAACAGAGTGCGGACCTTCTGGGCCTTCAGATAATAGGCGTCGTAGTAACCGGCACTGAGAGCATAGGTGCCCAGCATGATCCGGCGCTTCACCTCCGCACCGAAACCCTGATCGCGGCTGCGACGATACATCTCGGAAAGCGTCCGCACATCTTTCGCACGGTAGCCGTACCTTACGCCATCGAAGCGGGCGAGGTTCGATGACGCCTCGGCTGTCGCAACAATGTAGTAGGTCGGAATCGCATACTTGGTATGCGGCAGTGAGATGTCGACAATCTCGCATCCCTGCTTTGCTAATTTCTGAATGGCCGCTTCAACTGCCGTGCGAACTTCGGCGTCCAGTCCTTCACCGAGGTATTCCTTGGCCACACCGATTTTCATTCCGCGAACCGGCTTCTCCAGGTCGGCAACATAGTCTGGAACCGGCACCTCGGCGGACGTTGAGTCCATCGGATCGCGGCCCGCTATGGTTCGCAACACCGTCGCCGCATCTTTCACCGTTTTTGTCAGAGGACCGATGTGATCGAGCGATGAGGCAAAGGCAATCAATCCATAACGTGAAACTAGCCCATAGGTCGGCATAAGTCCAACGACGCCGCAAAACGACGCCGGCTGGCGAATCGATCCGCCGGTGTCGGAACCTAGAGTAGCCACCGCCATGTCCGCGGCCACCGCCGCCGCCGATCCTCCCGAGGAGCCTCCAGGAACGCGGCTGAGATCGCGGGGATTGTGCACCGGCTTCCAGGCGGAGTTCTCGTTGGACGAACCCATCGCGAATTCGTCGCAATTCAACTTTCCCAGCACCACTGCGCCCGCTGCTTCCATGCGCGCAACGGCCGTGCAATCGTAAGGCGGAACATAATTGCCAAGAATTTTCGAACCGGCGGTGGTTCGAACGCCTTTCGTGACCATCACGTCTTTGATGGCGACCGGAACTCCGCCAAGCGGTGGAAGTTTTTCGCCCTTAGCGGCCAGTGCGTCGATTTCCGCTGCCTTGGCCATCGCACGATCTTTGGACAGAGTGAGAAACGCGCCAATCTTCGGGTCGTCGATTTCGATCCTGGCGTAAAACGATTCCGCCAGCGCCGCAGCACTGACCTTACGCTCCTGAACAGCAGAGCGGGCGGAGTCGATGGTAAACAAGTTCAGATTCATGAATACGGTCGTTGGTCGTTCGTCATTGGCCAAAGACTAACGACCAACGGCCAACGACCGGTCCTTCCTATCTTTCAATCACTTTCGGCACTTTGAAGAATGTTCCATCTGAGTCGGGTGCATTTTCGAGCGCGACTTCATGGGGCAACGATTTGCGCAAACCTTCGAGGATATCCTCGCGGCTGGCGTAGGCGAAACGCTCGCTTCCCTGCTTCGATTGGTCCACACCGTACCGGTCCGACACCTGCGCCATGGGTTGAACGTTCGCCGTGTCCAACTCGTTCAGGCTGTCGATATGACCGAGAATCGAGTTCAGGTCGCGCACCATTCGGGTTCGCTCTTCCCCGGTAAGTTCCAGATTGCCGAGGTCGGCTACATATGCGACGTCTTTTTCCGTGACCTTCATATTCGCGTTGCTGATGTGGCGCGGGCGCCCTCGTCCGCAGCCTTTCCATTTTTCTCGTTGTGGCTATCCCCAACTACGAACTCGATCCGCTTCACGCTCTCGGCGACGCAGCGATTGATCACCGCGAGATACTGCGGCGCCAGCGCCTGCAACTCGGCCCGCCAGCCCCAGTCCGGTACTTCGACGCGCAGAATGCCCTGAGCAAAATCGAGGGATCGGGTCCGCATGGCCACCGCATGTCCACAGGCGAGAGCCCACGCTAATACCGGCCCCTGTCCGGCAGGCGCACGCCGTAAACCGGTGGCGACGACTTTCTCCAATGCTGCGCCGGCTTGTTCCATCGTGCGGCTCATGCTCGTTTGAAATCTCTAACTGGTCAGATAGCTGGGGAGAGTGAAATTGATTCTAGCATTACCCTGCTGCAAAGAATCCGCAGTCCACTCTCAGCGCTTTATAGCTTTATATTTCCAGAATATCAATTTGCGTGGGGGAAATGGGACATGCCTCCCGAAAATATATCGCTTTTGTCTTCTGATCGCTTAGCGATAATTGGGCGTACAAAAGGGCTTGACACAATTTCGGACCACCCCTTCTTTCTGCTATGAAAGATTTGTCAGGCAGGTACCGGAAATTTTTGTTTTACGTAATCCATGGCGCTTTCTTTCGATATGAGATTGCCCTCAAGCTGCGCATCTTCGACCGAAGAAAGAATTTCCTTGAAGCGCGGACCCGGTCGATAGCCGGCCGCAACCAGGTCGTCTCCGGAGACCAGCGGTGCGGGACGAATGGAATCGGGAGGAATCGAAGAAATCCGTTCGCGGGTGTACTGGTACGACGTCAAATCACCATGACTGGCCAGGCAATCCAAGCGATGCAGGTCAAGATGTTCCTCGAAGCGCGGCTGGCGCACAAATCTCTTGAATGTTGATTCCTTCATCCGCGGCGCATCGGCAAAGCGCATGTGATTGTCGATCAGTGCGAGAATCTGTTCGGTGTCGTCGTTGGAAAAACGCAAACGCCTGCAAATTTCTTCCGCCATCTTCGCGCCTACCGCAACATGCCCATCGAAGCGGATGCGGTCCGGCGCCACCCGGAACGTCGGCGGCTTGCCGACATCGTGCAAGAGCGCACCCCAGGCGAGAGCCGGAGGACAGTGATGCGGCAAATTTTGCAGCAGCAACAGAGTGTGGACGAACACGTCGCCTTCGGGATGAAACTGCGGCGGCTGTTGCACTCCCTTCATGGCCGAAATCTCGGGCAGCACTTGCCGGAGCAAACCAGTCTCATCGAGCAAGAGGAAGGCCTCGCGAGCGTGGCCCTCGGTGAGCATCTTGGTTAGCTCATCCCGTACTCGCTCATTTGAGACTTGATGAATTCCAGCGGCCAGCTTCTGGATCGCGGCAAGTGTCTCCGGCTCAATGGTGTATCCGAAGCGTGCAGCGAAACGAACGGCGCGAAGCATGCGCAGCTTGTCTTCGGCGAAGCGCAACTCAGGAGAACCGATGGTGCGGATGATTCTCGCTTGCAAATCTTTTTGGCCGCCAACATAGTCGAGCACCCGATCGGTCACGGGATCGAGCAACAGCCCGTTGATGGTGAAATCGCGGCGCTTGACGTCTACTTCAGCGTTTGTACCGAACTGGACTTGATCCGGATGGCGCCCGTCTGAATAGCCTATGTCACAGCGAAAGGTCGCCACTTCCACCACGCGTTTTCCATCTTCGTTTCCAAAATCCCTTGGAACGGGCACCAGAATTACTCCGAATTGCGCTCCCACCGCGTACGCGTCATGAAAAGTATCGGCGACTTCATTCGGAGTGGCGCTCGTGGCAACGTCGTAGTCCGCAGGCTCGCGGTCGAGCAGAAGATCGCGTACGCAGCCGCCTACGAGATAGGCCTGATGGCCATGCTCGCGCATGGTATGGATGATCGAGATGGCAAAGTCTTTGAGCCCTGGCATTCGAACGACTCAGCCTCCAGCGTTCCAATCCTTGCGGAGTTGATCGCGTTCTTTCTCGCTTAATCCGAACCATGATTCGGCAACATCGCGCACGCGTTCGAGTGCGGTCTGCATTTCGGCGTGCTTGCGGTTGAGCTCGTCCGCATCGGAATCGGGTGAAACGAAGATAAACGGCGCGCCGACCATCACCGCTCGAGAAAACGGATGCGGGATCTGCATTTTGTCCCAGGCTTTTTCGAGCGTAAGCGCCTTTTCCACTCCAATATGAAACACATAAATCGGCCGGCCGGTTTTTCGGGCCAACATGACAGGCCCCGGTTTGGCGATATAGCGAGGGCCTCGAGGACCGTCGATAGTGAACCCTGCGTCAAGGCCTTCCTCAATGCGTCGCGCCATGACAGCCAGCCCTCGTAGACCTCCCCGAGTGGAACTGCCCTGCGCGGTACCAAAGCCGAAGTGCTCGATTACACGCCGGGTCCATTGTCCGTCGAAGTTTGTGGTGTTCATTATCACCACGCCCCGGTTGCGCCAGAACCAGGTGGAGGAAATGATGCAGCGATGCCAGAACGCCGAGATCACTGGACCCTCGGCGATGCGGGACCGGTCGAAGTAATTGCCCACGGTTTCAAAACGCAGCGTGGGGCCCAGCATACGAATGATTGCGATCGCGGCGGCAGCAATGACTGGAATCTGCATTCGTCGCGAGTGAGGGAGCTGCGGCAAACGGGTATCGTAAAGTGAACTTACCGGCTCGGCAGTGGTTTCGACCTGAGATTCGCCGGGTGCGCCGCTCCGAGGTTCACTCCGTCCGCCTGATGTTTCACTGGACATCACCGGTTATTGTAATCGCCCTGCGACAGCCGTGAACTGCGGTCTCCCTGCAGGTCGATTAAACTAGTGTCAGTGGCCGACACCTACATTCTCGGTATTGAGAGCTCCTGTGACGAGACCGCCGCTGCGGTCGTGCGTTCAGGCGAAAAACTGGTGTCGAATGTGGTGTTCTCTCAGATTGCCGCCCACCAGCCCTATGGCGGAGTGGTTCCGGAGTTGGCTTCACGCGAGCATCTGAAGGCAATTGTTCCTGTCGTACGCACCGCGCTTGCTGATGCCGGTCAGACTTACACCTCGATCGACGCGATAGCCGTCACCCAGGGACCGGGGCTAGCCGGAGCTTTGCTGGTTGGAATCAGCTACGCCAAGGCGCTGGCTTTTGCCTTGGACAAGCCCCTGATCGCAGTGAATCACCTCGAGGGACACATTCATGCCGTACTACTCGAAGAGCGGCAGAAGGAAAATCGGGAGATCGCGTTCCCGGTTCTCGCGCTTGTGGTTTCGGGCGGCCATACCCATCTCTACCTCGCCGAGCACCATCGGATCAGCTGGTCGTACAAAAACATCGGGCACACTCGCGATGATGCGGCGGGCGAAGCTTTTGACAAGGTGGCGAAGTTGCTTGGGATCGGGTATCCGGGCGGACCGATCATTGATAAATTGTCCGCTCACGGCGATCCCACGGCAGTAAAGTTTCCTGCTGCCCAGCTCAAGCATCGCGACCGAAACGAAAGAGGCGCCATCAACGACGAAGCACGCTTCGATTTTTCCTACAGCGGCATCAAGACTTCGGTCTTGCGATATGTCGAGATTCACGCCATGCAATCGTCGATTGAGGCTCGCAGACAAGCGCTGGCCGATATCGGGAAACCCGGGATCGAAGACTATTTAGCGAATTGCGATACCAAGACTTTGAACTTGGTCGCCTCATTTCAGCGGGCAATCGTAGAAGACCTGGCGGCAAAAACTCTGGCAGCGGCGAGGGCCTGCAATGTCTCGACGCTGTTTGTCACGGGCGGCGTGGCGGCGAACAACGAATTGCGCCGGCGATTCGAAGAGGCAGGTGCCATGGAAGGCTTGCCGGTATATTTCCCTTCGCGTCCGCTTTCGACCGACAATGCCGCGATGATTGCGGCGGCGGCGTATCCCAAGTTTCTGGCAGGCGACTTTGCGGATGAAAGTTTTTCCGCAGAAGCCGGCATGAAGCTGTAGACCGGTCCCATCCCCAGATTTTTGGAAAACAGTTTCCAGTTCTTGGATTTGAGTTCTCAGGAGTTATTCGGCTGCAGCTTTACTCGCGGCTCGCGTTCCCAGGACTTCCTCAAGCGCCTTTTCTAGCTGGGCCTCGATGTCGATGTCCTTGTAAATGGCGAAGTTGGCGCGGTGTTCCCGGGCAACGAACCCGCTATTCTTCCCTGCCACGATGATGATCGGGATGTCGGCAGTCTCGGGTTGGGCCTTGAGCGCTGTAATCAGTTCGGTCCCGCTCATCTTGGGCATTTCCATGTCCGTGATGATGATGTCGGGATGGATCCGCTTGACAATGGGAAGGGCTTCTGCACCGTTGCTAGCCGACTCCACAGAATGGCCACGCTCTTCAAGAAACCGGCAAACCGTGTGCCGGATGAGCATGGAGTCGTCTACAACCAAAGCCACAAGCGGCGTTTGCTTTTTTGCAGGCAAAGTATTCCCCGGGCGACATTAACAAACTGTTATGGCAGCGGCAAGAACAAAGGCCCGAACACCTGTTACCTTTGTCACGCGACGGGCTTTAGAAGCCCTCTTCCTTCGGCAGTTTGGTCTCTTCGATCGCCATGTCCTTGAATTCGCTGGATTCGAACACTTCGCGGCATTCCAGGCATTCGACGAATTCAGCGTCTTCTTCGCGGGCCACGATTTGCACGCGGGGGTGCTTGCAGGGTGCCATGCTTTTCTTCTCGGGAGGTTGAGACGACGGGGTTGGAGTCATAACCGGGTGCTTGGATTTCCCTGCTTGAGTAGTGCAAGGATTATCGCCGGAAATTGGCGGTATTTTAGACCGGATGGTTAAGTTGTCAAGTCCCTGCAGTAATCTTTTTGTTGAATTCATCCGAAGGCCAGTCCGGACTAGCGCTTTTGGATGCGATTCAATGTAATTCTTCACATCCTGACCTCCCCTTTTCGCCATTGCATGTAACGGGTTGCATTTAATCAGGTTGGACCCTAGAATAGTAATATCCGACTAAAAGAGTCGGCTTTACCAAGCCCATGCTCAAGCTCACCAAGAAAGCGGATTACGGGTTGATGGCCATGAAACATCTGGCCGAGCATACCGAGGATGGAGCGTGCAGTGCCAAGGACGTCGCCGATTCGTACCACATCCCGCAAGAGGCGCTGGCGAAGATTTTGCAGCGGCTGGTGAAAGCCGGGCTGCTCCACTCGCAACATGGAACCAACGGCGGATATACGCTGGCCCGTGACCCAGCAACCATTACTGCTTTTGAGGTTATTCGGGCGATTGATGGCCCGCTTTTCATTACGTCCTGTGTCACCGTGCGGGGCGAGTGCGACCAGAGCGATCGGTGCAACATCCGCGAGCCCCTGCGACGGGTAAGTCATAGCATCGAAGAGGTCCTCCGGAGCATCACTATCTCTGAGATGAGAGAAGATTCAACCGCCGAGGGCGGACCGTCGGCGCTGGTGACGATCGATTAGATGTACTTCGGGCCGGCACGGGCACAAGCGCTTGAGCCCACATTTTAGTTTTAGGGTTCTTAGTTTCAGGTTCTGAGGAGAGCAATTATGAGCACGGATGTGAAGACAATCCCCCAGGGGACAAACGGACACGAGACCGCGCCCGGGCAGGAAAAGCGGACTACTGCGGACGGAATCAAGCTACCGGTCTACATGGACAATCACGCCACTACCCCTATGGATCCGCGGGTACTGGAAGAGATGCTGCCGTACTTCATGGAGAAATTCGGCAATGCGGCCAGCCGTAACCACTCGTTTGGGTGGGCTGGCGAGGAAGGCGTGGAAACGGCACGCGAGCGCGTGGCGAAATTGATCGGTGCGACTACCAAGGAGATCATTTTCACCTCGGGCGCGACCGAGAGCGACAATCTCGCCATCAAGGGCGTGGCCGAAATGTATCGGGAAAAGGGCAACCACATCATCACTGCCGTGACCGAGCACAAGGCTGTACTCGACACTTGTAAGCGCCTCGAAAAGTATGGCTACCGCGTTACCTACATGGCGGTGCAAAAAGACGGCTTGATCGATATGGAAGAACTCAAGCGCGCCATCGACGACAAGACAATTCTTGTGACCATTATGGCTGCCAACAACGAAATCGGCGTGGTGCAGCCGCTCGCCGAAATCGGCAAGCTGTGCCATGAGCGTGGCGTGATCTTCCACACCGACGCGACCCAGGCAGTGGGCAAGATTCCTATCGATGTGAACAAGATGAACATCGACGTGATGTCGATCTCCGCGCACAAAATGTATGGCCCGAAAGGGGTTGGCGCTTTGTACGTGCGCCGTAAGAATCCCCGGGTGCAACTGTCGGCGATCATTGACGGCGGCGGTCACGAGCGCGGCATGCGTTCAGGGACCTTGAATGTGCCCGGGATCGTAGGACTTGGCAAAGCTTGCCAGCTCTGTATGGAAGAGATGGCAAAGGAAAGCAGCCGCATGGCAGGCTTGCGAAACCGCTTGCGGGACAACATCATGGGGCGACTGGACGAGGTTTACATCAACGGCTCGTGGGAAAACCGGTTGCCGGGCAATCTGAATATCAGCTTTGCCTATGTGGAAGGCGAGTCGCTGCTGATGGGCATCAACGATGTTGCAGTTTCCAGCGGATCAGCATGCACCTCGGCGACGCTGGAGCCATCTTATGTATTGAAGGCTCTGGGAACAGGCGACGATCTGGCGCATAGTTCGATCCGTTTTGGCCTGGGACGCTTCAACAGCGAAGCCGAAGTGGATTATGTCGCTGATCGGGTTGTGGAAACAGTGCAACGACTCCGCGAACTTTCGCCACTGTACGAAATGGCGAAAGAAGGCGTGGATTTAAAGAATGTGAAATGGGCAGGAGAAGCGCACTAAAGCTTGGCAGCCGCGAAGCCGCGGAAGAGTTGAGCCCAGGGCGCAAGCCCTGGGTAAGAAGCGGAGAAATGACGCAGCCCTGAAAGGGCGAAAGAGGGCCGGCACCCCGAACTTCACTGGTTAAGTAGGGGGCTTCGACTTCGTTGATCGGTTGCTTTGCAACCGATCAAGCTCCGCTCAGGATGACAGTTTGATGAACAGTTTCTATTTTTCAGGAGAGGTCAAAAATGTCTTACAGCGATAAGGTTCTCGATCATTACTCAAATCCACGCAATGTGGGATCCATGGACAAGAACAGTTCTGAAGTCGGGACCGGTCTTGTGGGCGCGCCGGAGTGCGGCGACGTCATGAAGCTGCAGATTAAAGTGAATCCGCAGACCAATATCATTGAGGACGCCAAGTTCAAGACATTCGGCTGCGGCTCCGCGATCGCCTCGTCTTCGCTGGCCACCGAGTGGGTAAAAGGAAAAACGGTTGAGGAAGCGCTCCAGATCAAGAACACCGAGATCGTCAAGGAGCTGGCGTTGCCTCCAGTGAAGATTCACTGTTCGGTGCTGGCAGAAGATGCTATCCGGGCGGCGATTCATGATTGGAAGAAGAAGCAGGAAGCGCCGGTAGGTTCGACCGTTAGCCGTTAAAGATTGGCAGTTTGTTGGCAAATACTATGACTCCAGTTGCGGAACAGACAGCTCCGAAGACAGCGCCCGCGAAGGGCGTCCAGGTGACGGACAAGGCGTTGGCCCGGATACGAACGGCCATCGTCAAGGAAGGCATCTCGCCTGAACAGGGCGGGCTGCGCCTGGGCGTGCAGGGCGGCGGGTGCTCCGGATTGAGCTACAACATCCGGTTCGACACGCAGCCGCGGGAACGTGACCGGATTTACCAGTTCGGGGATGTGCGCGTGTTTGTTGATCCGAAATCGTTCATCTACCTGCACGGCATGATTCTGGATTATCAGGAGACCCTGATGCAGCAGGGATTCGTATTCGTGAATCCCAATGCGTCGAAGTCGTGCGGGTGCGGAACGTCGTTCTCAGGGTAATTGATGTGGCTTTTGTGGCCGTGGGCGACTCGCCCACGAGCTTGGAGCGGCGTGGCCGTCTGCGATCCGCCTTAGCTTTTCCGGTCCAATGATTGGAAATCCTTGAGATCTTTGATTCTGCAGCGCGGGCGAGTCGCCCGCGACCACACAGGCACCGGCTACTCAATCAAGACATGGCAATTGAAACTTCCAAGACGATTTCAGCGGGTGGAAGCAGCGACACCACTTCGAGTTGCTGGTCGTGCGGTGACATGCGCGCTGCTCACTTCTGCCACGCCTGCGGCAAAGTGCAGCCACCGGCCCCGGTCGACTACTTTGCTTTCTTCGGCTTGCCTCGCAAACTGAACGTGGATGTGCCGCGACTGGAGCGGGAGTTTTACGAGTTGAGCCGAAAGTTGCATCCCGACCTGAACGCGCGAGCGGACAAGCGGGAGCAGGAGTGGAGCCTGGAGCAGAGTTCGCTGCTGAATGACGCCTATCGAACGTTGAAGGATCCAATCAAGCGTACTCAGTATTTGCTGGGCCTGGAAGGCGTGGAACTCGAAGAGCAGTCGAAGAGCGCCACCGAAAAGGCACGTGCGGCGGGCGAAGTAAAAAAACAGATTGTGCCTCCGGATCTTCTTGAGGAAGTTTTCGAATTAAACATGCAGCTTGAAGAAGCTCGCATGAACAAGAAGATGGGCGAGGATGACCCCGCGCTGGTCAAAGATCTGGAAGGCCAAAAAGCCCAGCTGGAGAAAAAGTACGACGACTTAGCGGAGGAGCTAAAAGACCACTGGGATCACTGGGACCGGGCGATCGACCTGGACAGCGACCAGGAGCGCCGCGGAGCGCTGGACGGCATGGTGGACCTCCTGAATCGGAGAAGCTACATCAGGAATCTGGTTCGGGATGTGAATGAAGCTCTGGAGAATTGACAGATTTACGAATTGACGAATTGAGGACCACATATCTCAAATTCCGCAATTCTTAAATTTAGTAATTCTTAAATTATGTCTAACGATCGCATTGTCGGAATCGATCTCGGAACCACCAATTCGCTGGTGGCATTCATGCAAGGGGATAGCCCTGTAATCATCCCGGGTGAAGATGGATTGAACCTCGTGCCCTCGGTCGTGACGCTTGATGACAAAGACCAGATAATCGTTGGCAACGCCGCGCGAAAGTATTTGATCGAGGCTCCTGAGCGGTCGGTCTACTCGATCAAAAGGCTGATGGGTCGCGGTGTTGAGGACATTCAACTCGAACTGCAGTTGTTTCCCTTCCACCTTGCCAAAGATCTGGAATCAGGCGAAGTAATTCGCATTCAGTTGGGCGAGAAAACATTTACACCCCCGGAAATCTCCGCGTTTGTGCTCCGGCAACTGAGGAGAAATGCAGAGCGATTTTTTAACGCGCCGGTGACCAAGGCGGTGATCACTGTCCCCGCCTACTTCAACGATGCGCAACGGCAGGCGACCAAGGATGCGGGGCGCATTGCCGGCCTGGAAGTTTTACGCCTGGTGAATGAACCGACCGCCGCCTCCCTCGCATATGGCCTGGACAAGAAGCAAAACGGCATCGTTGCTGTATACGATCTGGGTGGCGGGACATTCGATGTTTCCATTCTCAAATTGCATGACGGAATCTTCGAGGTCATCGCGACCAACGGAGACACGCACCTGGGTGGCGATGATATCGACAATCTGCTGATCACCATCGCGCTGGATGACATTCGGGGCGACATGGGGCTGGATGTTTCGCGAAATGGCGAAGTGGTCGCGACAATTCGCAAGGCGGTGATTGAGGCCAAGATCGCATTGTCATCGCAACCTTCGACCCCGTTGGAAGTTGAGCTTCTGGGCGGCAAACGCTATCAGCGAGAAATCACGCGGGAACAGTTTGAACAATTGATTCAGCCGATTATCGATCGCACGGTCGGCCCCTGCAAGCAGGCGCTCAAGGATGCCGGCCTGAAGCCGGAGCAGATTGATGAAGTCGTGCTGGTCGGCGGATCCACGCGGATCCCCAAGGTGCGGACGTTGGTCGAAGGACTGTTTCATCGCACACCACACACGGATTTAAATCCCGACGAGGTTGTGGCATTGGGGGCTGCGGTTCAGGCCAATATTCTGTCCGGCGGCTCGGAAGCCACCGAGAACATGCTGCTGCTTGACGTTACCCCTTTGTCGCTCGGCATTGAAGTTGCCGGGGGGGTGACCGACAAGATCATCCTGCGCAACTCGACGATTCCGGCCTCGGCAACCCAGCACTACACCACGCAGGTGGATGGACAAGCGAATGTTGCAATTCACGTGCTGCAAGGCGAGCGAGAGCTGGCGAAGGACTGCCGCTCGCTTGCACGTTTCGATTTGAGAGGGATACCTCCAATGCCGGCGGGTATACCCCGGGTCGAAGTTAAATTCCTTATTGACGCGAATGGCATTCTGCATGTCTCAGCCCGGGAGCAGCGCAGTGGTAAGGAAGCCGAGATTGAAGTGCAGCCGAGCTATGGCCTGACGGACGAACAGGTGGAGAGCATGATTCTCGATTCGTTCGATTCGGCGGAAGAAGACTTTCGTCAAAGGCAGGTGATTGAGGCCCGTAATGAAGCTGCCACAATTTTTGCAGCTCTTGAGAAGGGTAAAAAAAGTCCTGCCTGGGAACTCCTGAGCAACGATGAGAAGAAGCAGATCGCTAAGCAGGAAAAGGCATTGAATCAGGTCAAGGGAAAGGACGACTATCCGGCAATCCGTGAGGCTATTGAAGCGCTGAATCAGGGAACGACACGACTGGCGGAACTGATGATGGATACGGCGGTGTCTACTGTCCTGAAGGGTAAGACGATGGATCAAGCGGACATGGGTGATGGGCCAAACGCGCCGCATCCAATGGCCAAGGCGGAGTTTGAGTAAGGCAGTGGTCAGTTGTCAGTTGTTAGTGGTCAGTTGATGGTGGCCAGTTGTCAGTCAGATTGGAGACGGAATGGCTGAAGAGAAAAATCAGGGCGCGGGAACGGCGACGGTCGAGGCTCCGGGCGAAAACACGGTGCAAATCACTTTCCTTCCGGAGGGCAAGACGGTTCAGTTCGAACACGGCAAGCTGCCCTACAAAGACCATGGCAAAGAGGAATCTCTGCTGGACGTGGCGCTGAATTATGGCATCCGGCTCGATCACGCCTGCGGTGGCAATTGTGCCTGCACCACCTGTCATCTCTGGGTAAAAGAGGGCGCTGAGAATATTTCGGAGATGGATGATGACGAGGCCGACCGACTGGACATGGCCGCCGATTTACAGTTAAACTCCCGACTCGGTTGCCAGGCGGTGATTACCAAACCTGGCAAGGTTGTAGTCGAGATTCCGGCCTGGAATCGGAATTATGTGTCGGAAGAACACTAGAGCGGTTGTCAGTCGCTAATGACTGACGACGAGGACTTTTATGCGGACAGAATTTACCTGGGACGATCCAGAAGACATTGGAATTCTCTTGTCAGAGAAGCATCCTGAAACTGATCCGCTGGCCGTGCGTTTTACGGATCTGCATAAGCTCGTGACCGAATTGCCCGAATTCAAGGACGACCCCAAGAAGTCCACGGAGGGCAAGCTGGAAGCCATCCAGATGGCGTGGCATTCGGAGTTTTTGGACCGCACGCAGGCTTGAAGCAAACCTCAGCGGCTAAAGCCGCGCTTCCTGCGGACTTTGTTGGCACGACTGAAGTCGTGCCCTTCCCTTTCCAGAACTCGAATAACCTTGGTGACACAAACTCGAGTCCGGCCGCTTCCCCGAAATTCGAACCGCACTTTTTCCGAATCCAGCTCTTTTCAAATCAAAATCTCCACGAAGCAATTCTTCTAACCCTATTTCCACGAACCAAATCTTCCAATCACTACTGACCCTGATTATTTGGCGGCTTCGAGCTCGCGATAATATTTCTGCAAAACGTAGAACGCCTGCTTTTGCTGACCTTGAATCGAAACTAGCCCTTTGCGGTTGTAATAGTCCTGGACGCCTGAGAGCAGCCGCCGGGGCGAGTGGAAATCCATCAGACACCAGGGAGATAGCCCGGCCAGTGACGGTATCTTCTTCAGCATGGTGATCTGATGCATGAAGATGCTGGCCTGATATTCCTCAGTCCACCGCTCATCCGCGGCTCCGTGCCTGCCGTAGGGCGCACCTCCGCCGAATTCGCTCATGATGAGCGGCTTGTTCCAGGTGTTTTTCCATTGCATGCCATCGGCGTCTTCGGGGCGCCCCCAATACCAGCCGAGGTACTCATTCAAGCCCAGCACATCAAGATATTCCCCGACTGGATCATTCAGAGTGCGGGTGTCGGGTCCGGACTCCTCCACATGATTCAGCGCAGATGCGATCAAACGGGTGGAATCGAGTTCCCGCGCGGTGTCCGCAAGCTGGTGCAGGAAAACCGTGCGCTCGGGTTTTACCGGGGTTTCGTTGGAGAGCGACCAGAAAACGACTGAGGCGCGATTGTGGTCGCGGGCGATCATGTCCTGAAGCTGATTTTTCGCGTTCTGCAGTGTCGCGGGGTTCTGCCAGTCAATGTCCCAATAGACGGGGATTTCAGACCAGACCATCAAGCCCATGCGATCGGCAAGCCGGGTCATGTTTTCGCTGTAAGGATAGTGGGCGAAGCGAACGAAGTTGCAGCCCAGTTCCTTTGCCCATTTCAAAAGGGTCTCTGCGTCCCGCTGGGTGTAGGCGCGGCCCCCGCGATTGGGAGCCTCTTCGTGCATGGAGACGCCGCGCAGAAAGATGGGCTTGCCGTTGAGCAGGATTTGCGTGCCCCGAGTCGCAATCGAGCGGAAGCCGATGGAGTCGTGTACCTTATCAGCACCGCTCGACAACACTACTTCGTAGAGCTTGGGATGGTCCGGCGACCACAGATCGAGTTTGGCGGGAAAGTGAAACTCCGCGTAGCCGTTGACGCTGGTCACGATCTTCTTGCTGATTCCCGCCTCAGGGATCTCCAATGTGACCTGCTGCTCGGATCTCGAAGGGGTTATCTGCACCCACCCGGATACTTCCTCGTTTGAACCTTTGGCGAGTTGAACTACATAGTCCTGGATGAAAGTTTTGGGTTCTTCCACCAGCACGACATCTCGGGTAATTCCTCCATAGTTCCACCAATCGGTATTGAGGGAAGGAACAGCGTCGAGCCGGCGGGCATTGTTTACTTCCACGATCAGAAAATTGTCGCCGTCGTGAATCTTGTCCGTGACTTCGAAGTTGAAGGCTGTGAAACCTCCCTCGTGTTCCCCCACCGCTTCGCCATTGAGATAGACGCGAGTGAAATAGTTAGCAGCGCCGAAATTAACGAAAACGCGATTGTGCTCGTGCTTATGGTAAGAAAATGATTTTTCGTACCAGATGGGCCCTTCGTAGAAAAACAGCTCTTTTTTCTGCGTATTCCAGTCGCCGGGAACGTTCAGCACATCGGACTTGTCAAAGTCGTATTCGACTAATTCCTGCTTGTCCTGCGGCTTGGCATCCAGGTAGAAGCGAGCCTTTAGGCCGGTTTCATAGGGGTCCACGATGTAGTGCCAGGAACCGTTCAGGCTGACGGTTGTGCGGTTAGGAATGTTATTGATCAACGAAGACGGACCCGCGACGGCATAACAGGAAGCAACTGCGGCGAGTACGAACAGAAAAAACAACAGACGTCGCATCACAGCTCCGTCAAAACAGATTTAGCCAATTCGGGAGAGCTCTTCCACATTAGCTTCACGTAAGAACTTTGCCGCTTCTTCCGGCGGCGTGGGATTGATGTAGAAACCTGTTCCCCACTCAAATCCCGCTGTCTTGGTGAGCTTGGGCATGAATTCGATGTGCCAGTGATAGTGATCGTTGGTCGGATCCTGCACCGGCGACGTGTGGATCACCAAGTTATAAGGAGGGTTATCCAGCACACGTTCGGCTTTGGTAAGCAGCGTTTTCAGTGCCCGAGCGAGGTTCTCGAACATGTGTGTAGAGGAGTTTTCGAATGCCGACTCATGCTGCTTGGGCAGAATCCAGGTCTCGAATGGAAAACGCGGAGCATAGGGAGCCAGCGTGATGAAGTCTGGATTTTCGGCGACTACGCGAGTGCCGGTTTCACTTTCCTGCCGAATCACGTCGCAGAACACGCAGCGTTCTTTATAGATGTAGTACTGCTTCGCACCTTCGATTTCTTCCGTCACATAAATGGGCAGGATGGGCAGCGCAATGAGCTGTGAGTGGGCGTGCTCGAGCGAGGCGCCGGCGGCTTCGCCGTGGTTCTTGAAAATAAGAATGTACTTGAAGCGACGGTCTTTCTTGAGATCGAGGATCCGGTCGCGAAAGGTCCAAAGTACATCTTCAATCCGTTTGATTGGAAGATTAGCCAGGCTGGCATTGTGATCCGGCGTCTCGATAATGACTTCATGCGCCCCGATCCCGTTCATGCGGTCAAACATGCCTTCAGCCTGGCGGTTGAGATTCCCTTCGATGCCGAGAGCCGGAAACTTGTTGGGCACTACGCGAACCGTCCAACCGGGAGAATCGCGATGGGGAGGCGGCCCGCCGTTTGGATTGGGACGGTAAGCCTGGATCTCAGGCGGAGTCTTTGACTCGTTGCCATAACAGAAAGGACAGAAACCGCCTCGGATTTTTACCTCATCACGAACGAAGTCCGACGGACGCTTGGCACGGTCTGTCGAAATGATCACCCAGCGGCCCACAATGGGATCTTTTCTAAGGTCGGGCAACTCTGTCCTTTCCACAATGGAGGAGTGGCGAGCGAATCAGACATTTTACGCTACGGAGGAAATATTCTGGAACAGTTCAATCTGCGGCTGGGCTGGATCCTGGTTATAGTACACGCTTACGACTTCGAGACGCCACTGACATGAAGACGGCATGTGGCGAAGGTATTCGCGGCCAACGGCCAGAAGGTCTCGCTGCTTTTCGCGATCCACGGCGGCTTCCGCGGGCTTAACGTCCCGAGTGGTGCGAGTTTTGACTTCGATGAAGCAAAGTACGTCCTTGTCCCAGGCGATCAGATCGATTTCACCGCGACGATTGGGCGATCGAAAATTGCGCGCGACCATTACATATCCAATCTTTCGGAGATAGAAGTAGGCGGCTTCTTCATCGCGCCGACCGGTTCGCAAATGATCTGGAATGACTTGCGGCGGCAGAGTTTTTGCGGCGATCCAGTCGAGGGCTCGAATGACGGCGTGGGAGGCGTCCAGAAAACATAAATGCGCGCGTATGGCGCGGTTTCCGATTGTAGGTGGATGTGCTTGAGGCTGGCTGTGACGAATGTCACAAACTCTCCCGTAAGTCGCTGTCCTAATGTGCCCGGCACTCGGCACCAATAGAGCGTAGTCTTACTACATGTACATCACGACTCGAAACCCTGACGGCGGCACCCTTATCACCTGCAAAGACTGCGGACACGCGGTCACCATGAACAAGACTTGTGAGAGGCCGCTTCAGTCGGCCACGGACATGTTGAAGCATATGGCTGCGCACAATGCCTCTCGTGCGTTTGCGCCTGCACCACGCGTCATCGAGCCGTCACTGGCCCCGGAGGCTACGCCTGTGAGCGAGCCAATACCCGAACTCCCGGCGACGCAGCACGGCTGGATCCCGTCGATCCCCCAGACTCCCAATTAGCCCTGGCTTCCGAAGAGGGTGCTGGCGTGGACGCAACACTTCTCGCTCCTACGGCCTTCCCGCTCGTTGATCAATTTTGACCAGCCATCAAGGCTTTTTCGATCAAGACTGACAGAGGCAGCTTTTCAGACCGCCGGGCAGAAATCCTGACCTCCGGCGAACGCAGGACGCATGGAACCGCTTCTTTGGATTTTTCGATTCGTCTTTGGCTGCCGGCATAAGAACATCAGCCGGGTGTTCACGATCAATCGACGGACGTACCAGGTCTGCTACAAATGTGGCCGGGAGTTTGAACTTCCTGCAGTTTGACGGATCAACAACCGCAGAACGCTGATCTCCAATTTAGAGATTTTAGTTGAGAAGATTTCTAGTGTTCTTCGCGGGCTCGCAACCAATCAAGAAACATCTGTTCGATGGGTTTGTCGTAGGTCATCAGAACGTGGCGGACGGTATGGCCACTGACGAAGTGGCACACTTCCTCGGCGAGGTTCTTGGCGTGGTCGCCGGCGCGTTCAAGGGATTGAGTCATGAAGATGACCTGGAGGCTGGCGTGCCTCTGCAGGTTCTCCGGGTTTTCGATGTGGCGGAGAAAAATGAGATTACGCAGCCGGTCGATCTCGGCATCGGCGCGTAACACGTCAACCGCTTTCTTAACATCGCGAGTCGAGAACGCCGCGCCCGCGTCCGCGAGCATCTTTTCGAGCACCGTAGCCATGTGAGTCAGATCGCGAATGTCCTGCGGGTCAAGGCGCGAGCATACAGACTGCGCACTACTGGAAAAGCTGAGCAGCAGATCACCGATGCGCTCCAGGCTGATCATGAATTTCATGCACGCCAGCAATTCACGAGCCTCGGTTTCAGTGACGCGAGTGATGATCTGGGTTACGCCGGCGTCTATTTCCTGGTCCAGTCGGTCAAGTTCTTTTTCGCGCTCGCGAAGTGTATTGAGCAGCGACGATGATGCAGTGGCAATGCCTTCGGCGGCGGTAGCGGCTGCCTCTTTCGCGACCCGGCAAGCCTCAATCGTGCGCGTGACCAGTTGAGCGTACTGAGATTCCGGTTCCGGGCTTCTCAAAATGGCGGTACTCATACGCGCATTCCTTCCGGAAGCCACCCGCGATGGCCGCAGCCGACTTTGCCTAGTTCTCCGGTTGCTGGCATCTGTGCTCAATACCGGAGCATAGGCTGTTTTTTCAAGGCTTTGGTTAACAGGGCATGAATTTAAGGTTAAAGAATGTCTTGGGGAAACGCGGAGAAGCGGGAGCTACGCGAGCGGCAGCGTGAACAGAAAAGTGGATCCATGGTTGAGTTCGCTTTGGGCACGAATCGTGCCGCCGTGAGCGAGCACGATGTGTTTGGCGATAGCCAGTCCCAGACCAGTGCCACCGGACTCACGGGATCGGGCTTTATCTACACGATAGAAACGTTCAAACAGGCGGTCGAGGTGTTCGGAAGGGATCCCGGGACCGAAATCCTTGACGTAGAACTCAACGCTCTGAGGGATCGGCCTCGCCCCCAAAATAATGCGGCCGCCCGACGCAGCGTATTTCAGAGCATTGTCCAGCAGATTTGAAAATATTTGATGAATGGCCTCGGAATCGGCTCCAACCGGGGCTGGGGCAGCGTCCTCCACTTTCAACTCCACGTTTTGTGCGCGAGCCAGTTCGCGAAAACTCTGCACTGCTTCCTGAAGAAGATCGGCGGGCACGACGGACTGAATGTCAAAGCGCTGTTCGCCGGATTCAACCCTTGCAAGCGTCAGAAGATCTTCGGTAAGGCGCGACATACGAACAGCGCTCTTGCGAATGATCTCGAGAAATTCCCGCGTGTGGTCACTTTCGGCTGCACTATCGAGCAAGGTTTCGGTGTAGCCCTGAATGGAAGTGAGCGGAGTGCGAAGCTCGTGGGAAACGTTCGCAATAAAATCCCGCCGCGTTTTCTCGACCCGTTCGGTTTCGGTTAGATCACGCAGCACAGCTACCGCGCCGCCGCCCGGCATGGGAGCCGCGGTGACGTCGAAGGTGCGCCCCGGGATGATGGACGAAGCCCGCGCCATAAACACGGTTCGAGCTTCACTTGCGCCATGCACGGCCGCCAGAAAATCAGGATCGCGGACGGTCTCGACAAGCAATGCATCCTGGCGCGTTCCGTGGGGCACCAGTTCGTCCATGGCCTGGTTCGCCCATTGGACGCGGTCGTCCGCGCCGATGGCAATGACAGCATCCTGCATACTATTGAGAAGGGTCTCCAGTTGGCGCTGGCTGGTCTGCAGCGCAGCGAAGCTACCCTCCAGATGACTGGCCGTCCGATCGAGAGAGGCGGATACCTGTCCGATTTCGTCTGCCGACCCTTCATCCAGGCGTGCGGCAAAATCTCCGGCGGCAACTCGCCCAGCAAACTGCTCGATCCGCTGCAGGCGCGGAGCGGTCGAGTACGCGGCCATGGCGGAGAATACAAGAGCGACAACAAAACCAACCAGAAGACCTGGCCATACTTTGTCCGCGAACATACGGAAAGCGAGTGTGGCAGCCGCGATCACAATAGTGAATGCGGCCATTGTCTTCAGGAATATCCGATTCGTCACTTCGGAGCCTCAAAGCGATAGCCGGCGCCTCGCACCGTCTTGAGGTAACGCGGATTCTCAGGATCAGGCTCAATTTTTTCGCGAATGCGCCGGACGTATACGTCCACGGATCGCGGGGTGACGTAGGCCGTATCTCGCCACACGGAATCAAGTAATTGGTCGCGGGTGAATACGCGACCGATGTGGCGGGCAAAGTAGTCGAGCAGCCGGAATTCCGTCGCTGTCGTGGTCACCAGGTTGCCACCAACGTTTAGTGTCATGGCCCCAGGATCAATTTCAATTTCGCCGATCTTTACCGGGGCTTGCGACAGCGGCCGCTCGAAACGGCGCAAGACCGCCTTTACCCGCGCCACAAGTTCGCGCGGACTGAACGGCTTGGGAATATAGTCGTCGGCGCCAAGTTCGAGGCCGAGAATGCGATCGGCTTCGCCGCTTTTGGCGGTCAGGAAAATCACGGGAGTAGCGGCCAGCGCCGGAATTTGGCGGATTTGACGGCAAAGTTCAAGGCCGTCTTTGCCTGGAACCATAATGTCGAGAACGAAAAGCGCAGGACGCTGTCGCTCCGAATCGGCGATGACGGTGTTCCCGGTTGAGAAAACTTTCACTGCGAATCCGTCTGCTTCCAGATGGTGTCGTACCAGCCGGGAAATGTCGGGGTCATCCTCGACGACAAAGATGCTAGGTTTCATGGGGAGTATTGTAGCGGGGGAGCTGTCAGACTACCTAGTTCGCCAGTGTGAGGCTCCTCTTACCGTCTCTCGATTAGCAAAGTTCGACTTTTATCCAGCGAGAAACGATAGCCCGGTGGGACGATTGTTGTGGCGCTGTATTCGGCAATAATCGCTGGTCCCAAGTGCTTTTCTCCCGTTTTTAGCGAATCACGTGTGTGGATCGAAGCGTTGACTTTTTTGCCGCCGAAAAAGACTCCGGTACGAGCGGTCAACGCACCGCCATGCTCTAGTGGTCCTGAAACACCTGGGGTTGCTGTCCGTACGCGGGTAGTGGTTTGCGTCGCTCGCATTCGCGACTTGATGGAAGAGCGCAATCGGAGGGTTACGAGTTCCAGGTCGCGCTCGGGATAGCTGTAACCGTAGCGACGCTGGTGTTCCTGCTCGAAATCTCGGATCAGGTTGCGGGTATAAGGGATGTTGAGTTCATATCCCTGGCCCTGATAACGGACGTCCACGCTGCGTTGGTGAGTGATAGCGCCAACCCAGTCTTCAGTTCTGAATTCCGCTTCCGCGCGCCGGCGGAGGATTGTGAATTCCCGTTGGAGACGTTCCGCAGGAAGTTTGACTCCGGCACGCAAAAGAACGGTACGTGAATAATCCTTCACCACGTCACTTACCAGTATTCCGAAAGCGGAAAGGGCGCCGGGGAATGCAGGCACCATGACGCGTGGAATGCTGAGCGCTTCCGCCAATTCACAAGCGTGGAGACCTCCTGCGCCACCGAAGGCGACCAGAGTAAATTCACGGGGATCGTAGCCGCGTTCAATCGAGACCACACGAATCGCCTTTTCCATGGTGGAATTGACAACGCGGATCACTCCTGCGGCGAACTTTTCGCACGTGAGCTTCGAGGCGTGTCGCTTCAGCCAATCGCCGACCAGGCTCCGGGTGCGTGCAAGATCGAGGATGAAATCTCCGCCGAGGAAGTGTCGTGGCTGCAGCCGGCCGAGAAGTAGATTGGCATCCGTTACGGTGGGCTGCGTACCGCGGCCGTAGCAGATCGGACCTGGATCTGATCCAGCCGATTCGGGTCCTACCCGGAGCGCTCCGGCGGCGTCAAAACGGGCGATGGACCCTCCGCCCGCCCCGACAGTGTGAATGTCGAGCATGGGCACACCGACGGGCAACCCGGCAATCTCGGCCTGACTTCCCGCCCGGATATCCCGATCGACCAACGCGACGTCGGTAGAAGTGCCGCCCATATCGAAAGAAATGATTCGATCAAATCCGCTGCGGCGGGCCATGGATAGCGCTCCGACCACGCCACCCGCAGGACCCGAGAGCACGGTTCGCACCGGCTCGCTAGAGGCAGATGCGAGGCTGGTGATTCCTCCGCTCGATTGCATAACGAAGATTCTTGGCTTCGCAGCTCTCGAACCCGGCAAGTTGCGCACACGCTTTTCGAGATTCTCCAGATAACGCTGCACTACAGGTTGCAGGTAAGCGTTTACAACCAACGTACTGGTGCGCTCGTATTCGCGGAATTCGGGAAGAATCTGATGTGAGACTGAAAGCGGAACGCCGAGTTTCTTCAAGGCGAGTACGACGGCAGCCTCATTCTTCGTGTTGGCAAATGAGAACAAAAGCGAAATCGCGATTGCCTGCGGATGGTTTTGACGAAGCTTGTCCGTCAGAGACTGCAAATCCTGTCGCGATGGGCTTTCAAGGACTTCTCCGTCGCTGGCGGTGCGTTCTTTCAGGCCGAAGCGTAACTCTGCAGGGACCAGAGGTTCGATGCGGTCGAAGAAAAGATCATATAGTTTAGGACGCGCTTGGCGGCCGATCTCGATGACGTCTTCAAATCCAGCCGTGGTGACCAGAGCCACACGCGCGCCTTTGCGTTGCAGCAGAGTATTCGTGCCTACGGTGGTGCCATGCAGAAGCACTACCGGGCTTCCCGGGCTGATTTTTGCCAGAGCGTCAGCGATCGCTTGTGATGGGTCTTCCGGAGTGGAAAAGACTTTCAACATCCGGACATGGCCGTGCTCCACCCAGACACAGTCGGTGAACGTTCCACCGGTGTCGATGGCGACGTGAAGGAGCGGAGCTTGGCAACGGCGTGGCCATGGATGCCAAGCGGGAAGGGTAACATCAAGGCCGGAGAGATGCAGAACGCCGACTCTCGCTGAGTTTAACAATCGGCGCAGCGGTTTACTGACCACCGGCGATTTTCTTCAGCTCAGTGCCAGCGATACCAATGTTTTTTGCTCGACCTCGTGGGCTTTGGCTGATCCGGTTGCGGGGCTGGCGCTGGCAGAACGCTTTACCGAGAGAACGGCGCGATCCCCGGCGATGCGCCTCAGACGCGGCAACACGTAAAAGAGCGCACCCATGTTGGCGGGCTCTTCCTGGACCCAGACGATTTCACGGGCATTAGGATATTGCGCAAATATTCGTTCCAGTTCTTTTTCCGGGAACGGATAGATCTGTTCCAGGAACACGATCGCGTTTGTAGAGTCCTTTCTCTTCCTGCGTTCGGCGCGCAACTCGTGGCCAATCTTGCCGGTGCAGAGCAGGATGCGAGTTGCGGTTACTTCGGCGTCCGGCAACACAGTCAAAAAGCGCTGGTGTGTAAAATCCTCGATCGACGACGAGGCATCGGGATGCCGCAACATGCTTTTGGGCGTAAAAACCACAAGCGGTTTACGCCAGTGGCGCAAAGCCTGGCGGCGCAGGACATGAAAATATTGGGCTGCGTTGGACGGCTGGCAGATCTGGAAATTATCCCGCGCCGCCAGTTGTAAAAAGCGCTCAATGCGCGCGCTGGAGTGCTCCGGACCCTGACCTTCATAGCCGTGAGGCAATAGCAGAACCATTCCGGAAAGCAGCCCCCACTTGTCTTCGCCGGCGCTGATGAATTGATCGATAACAGCCTGGGCGACGTTGACGAAGTCACCGAATTGCGCTTCCCATAGCACCAGCGCTTCAGGATAGTCACGGCTGTAGCCGTATTCGAATCCGAGCACTCCAGCTTCAGACAATGTGGAGTTGTAGATTTCGCAGCGGGCCTGGTCCGGAGAAATATTTTCCAGCGGCACATATTCCTGCTCGTTCTCTATGTCGAGCAGCATTGAGTGACGCTGATTGAAAGTGCCGCGTCGGGTGTCCTGCCCACTGAACCGAATAGGTATTCCAGCCTTGGCGAGGCTAGCGAGAGCCATGGCCTCCGCCATGCCATAGTCCACCAAACGCTTGCCCGCGCCCATTTCTGCGCGCTGCTCAAGTAATTTCTTGACCTTCGGATGGATGTGAAAATCTTCGGGATAGGTCGTGAGTTTCGACGTAATTTCGGTAAGTTCGCCAGCTGACACGCCCGTATCCACTTCATAATCCGGTTTATAGCGGCCACCGAAGTAGTTGTCCCAGTATTTGGGAAGGGCGCGCAGCACTGGTTTTTTGCGGACGGACTTAGCCTTCTTCTGGGCTCCCTCCAGCTCGGCACGGATTTCTTCCACCCGGGCCTGGACATTCTCGGCACCGGTATCTTCGGCGTAGATCTCCCACAACGGCGGATGATCTTTGATGGCCCGATATAAGAGCGGCTGGGTGACGGTTGGATCGTCCACTTCACTGTGTCCGTGGCGACGATAACCAATCAGGTCCACGACCACATCGCCGCGGAAGGTATAGCGGTATTCAGTGGCCAGGCGAGCGACGCGAACAACAGCGTCAACATCTTCCGCGTTGACGTGAAAAATAGGTATCGACTGGCGACGGGCCAGTTGTGCAGAAAAACGGGAAGAATGTTCTTCATTGTAGAGCGTGGTGAATCCAAGAAGGTTGTTGGCAATAACGTGGACCGTGCCGCCCACCGTATAACCCTTAAGGTCGCAAAAATTGAGCGTCTCAGCCACGATACCCTGACCAGCAAATGCGGCATCGCCATGGACAAGAAGGGTTAAATACTTGTCCCGGCCCTCCTTCCCTTCCCGATCCTGTTTAGCACGAGTGCGACCCACGGTCACGGGATCGACAGCTTCAAGGTGGCTGGGATTTGAAACCAGATGAATCTGAACCTTTGCCCCAGAGCGAGTCTGGTATTCGCCAGTGGCGCCCATGTGGTATTTCACGTCGCCGCTGCCCAGGACGCTCCGCGGATCGACATCTTCGAATCCTGCGAAGACTTCCTCAGGAGCGCGCCGCGCAACATGCACGATCACATTGAGCCGGCCGCGATGGCTCATGCCCATTACCAGATTCACTGCGCCGCGCTGACCGGAAACTTCAAGAATCTCGTCGACCAACGGGATAAGGGCGGTCACACCTTCGAGAGAAAAACGCTTGTTGCCTAGATAGCGCTGCTGCAGTACCTGTTCGAAAAGGTCGGCGCGAATGAGTTGGTCCAGAATATGTTTCTGATCGACTGGGGCCTGGGGACCTTCCAGGCGATCCTGAATCCAACGGCGCCTGACCGGATCGGTAATATGCATGAATTCCGCGCCGATGGTCCCACAGTATATCCGGCGAGCCTCTTCCGCGAGTTCGCCTTCAAGCCTCAAGTCCGGATGGGCAACCGGTGGCAAAAAGCCGAGCGGATCGAGATCGGCTTCCAGATAGCCCCAGTGGCGAAATGGGTCGAAAATTCGATCACGGTCGCCGTTAGGAGTGTCCAATAGCCCGGTTGAGGAGGATTCGCCAGCAGTCTTCGTTCGAGTTCCCATAATATGCACTACTAGAATAACGGATGAGATGGGGTGTGCGCTGGATTCAGTCTGGGCAGTATCCTGCGATGCAAATGGCTGGATTTAGGCACAAATCAGGCTGCTGGCGATGTCTTGGGCAAGGCCTTCATCAGCAAGCCATTCAGGACGATAGTGATCACGGAGGCGGCCAGGGTGGCGTGGTAGACGTCCTCGGTCACCAGTTGGGAGTCCCGAGCCACCCGGACCAGAACATAGGAAAATTCACCAATCTGGGTGAGTCCCACGCCAACCATGAGCGCGGTACGCACGGGATAACGAAATAGCCAAACGACTGAGCTCCAGACCACGAATTTCCCTACAACCGTCAACAGCACGATTGTGATCCAAAGAGAAGGCTTGGAAATCAGGACGCGCGGGTCGACAAGCACCCCAATGGTGACGAAAAACAATGCGACAAAAGCATCACGTAGTGGGAGGAGCTTGTCCAGCATCTTGTGGGTGGTCCCGGATTCGCTGACGATAAGGCCGGCCAGGAATGCCCCCAGCGCCAGCGACAAACCGACCGCCTGGGTCACCGCGGCTGTCGCGAAGCCCAGGGCCAGAACTACCAGCAAATAGAGCTCCTCATTGCCCATGCGGGCCACTCTAGTCATGAGCTGCGGAACCAGCTTTGAGGCCACAAACATTACCGGGACCAAAATCAAGAGGGCCTTGCCAAAGGCGATGGCTAAAGCGAGAAACCGGCCGCCGGTCAGGTTGCTCAGGGACGGAAGCAGAACGGTAAGAACTACAACCGCCAGGTCTTCCACCAGGGTGATGCCAATCATCACGTGGCCGTGAGAGGAACGGAGTTCTCCCCGGTCGGCAAGGAGCCTTGAGAGCACCATGGTGCTCGCCACCGACACAATTGCCCCAACCGCAATTCCCTGCGCAGTATTCCAGCCCAACAGCCATCCCGCTCCGGCGCCCATTCCGACGGAAAGCAATATACCCAGGGGCCCGCCGAATATCGCCACCCACTTCACTTCCATCAGCTCACTTAACGAAAACTCCAGGCCGATCGAGTACATCAGGAGGATGACTCCGAGCTCGGCCAGAACTTCAAACTGGTGGACTTCCGTCAAGGTGGGGCCGGGAGTAAACGGGCCGATCAAGAATCCGCCCAGAACGTATCCCAGAATTAGCGGTTGCCGCAGTGTCTTGGCGATCCCGCCGCCTACAACTGCGGCCCCGAAAATATAGGCGAGATCGCGAAAAAAAGTGGTTTCCATTGCCATGAGCGACCTGGGTTTAGACCATACAGTCTAACCTGATCGCTACAGGAGCTGGCGGGACGGCGTCGCTTGGGGAATCAAGATCAACAGATCGTTGCCGAAGATCATGCGCTCCATCTCCTTCTCCTTGTCCACAGGACCAAGCGAACGGAAGCCCTTGCGCATGGCACGCAGATCGAACATCGTCCAGCCCTGGCTTGCAAGGTTGTCGAACATTGGTTTGAGAAACGGGAAATCCGAGTCTTTGTCTTCTGCGAGATTGAAGTCTCCGGGCTGAAACGGACGTCCAATGCCTGCAAAGCGTAATTGCGATCCTTTCGCCCCCAGGATCAGGATGTGCAGAGACTTGGTGCCTTGTTGGTCAGCCAGCTCGGTTATGAAATTTCCCAGATCATTGTTTCGTAGAGGGTTGAAGCCTTTGTAGGTATGGTCTCCGCCAAACTTCAGCAGGACCTTGGGCGGTTTTCCTTCGATTTGTGTCGCCCGCGTGTATTCACGTTCGAAGGTCCTCTTCATCAGGAGGGCGCGTTCGCGGTTAGACTCGTATCCTGCCGTCATATTCTTGAGATAGATGTCCCGGCTTTCGATCAAGGCGTCTATCAACGATTGGGAATCTGCGTTTCCCTCCTTGCGCAGCAGGTCTCTCAGGCCAGTCAGTTCCGCTTCGGACGAAGTCATCATGAACGTGTCGGCTGGGCTACCGCTCTGCAGCGCCGCTGTGTGGGCTTCATCATCTTTCTTCAGCAAGCGCTTTGCTTCATCCGACGCAGCTTCGCCGGGATGGGTCTCCAAAATACGGGTGAGGATTAGGCCAGAAGAACCCATCAGCTCCTGATCGAGCCCCCACAGGTGAAGTGTGCCGCCGGATGCCGAACGCGCGCAATGAGATAGCAGATCATATTCTTCGCGAAAATTGTAAAAGGCGATGGTTTCCGGATATTTCTTCTCAAATTCAATGAGGTGGTGCGGGCCATCGGCTTGCGTGATCCAGCGCTGCAACGCGTCCGCCGCCAGCGGGCCAACCTCAATCGCCATGGTATGAAAGCCTGCGGGACCGACCATGTCGCAGACCGCACCGGCGAACTGGGTGATTTCCGATATCCCGTGGTCCTCGCCGATCAGCACGAACTGCGTTCCAGACAGTGCGTCTTGCAGAACTGGTAACGCCGGTCCGGCAAGCTTTCCGTCTTGGATGTCTAGCTGGTAGCGGTTTTTTAGCAGCCTGCCGATGAAACTGTCTTTATCTGGTGATGCCGCACCCTGCTGTGCCCCGGCAGCGGTCAATAATGCCAAACTGATGAAGCCATTCATCAATATCCGTCTCATCCTTGGTTTCATCCCGAACTCCTCACTGATGTCGTTTCAACAGCCTGTGATAGTACGTGCAACACACTCAGTTTGTTTCACTGTTTTCGTTATGAGTCTGAGTTTGCCGTGATTCCTGAAATTGAACCCTTCCCGATCTGGAACGCTTGAACTCCCTTCTATTCAGAAGAAGACCAACCATAACCATGCCAAACCCGCCTGCAACCGATGAAGCAGGTAACCACAAACGAAGATCAGCATGCAGAGCAGGACGGAATCCGCAATCAGCAGCGCGCAGATGCAGCTGCTGCTTGTGGGAGACAAGGAAGACTTCCGCTACCTTCGGGAGCTCTTGAACCGACCGGGGGACGGCTTTTTGGCGCAGGACCACGCCCGCTCTCCCGAAGAAGCGTTGGCGAGGCTGGACCAGACGACATATGACTTGCTGCTCTGCGAATACAAGTCTGGAGACAGCGACGGTTTACGGCTGCTGCATGAGGTCCGCAAAGATGGCCATGGCGGTTTCGTCCAGACACCGAATCCTGATGAGCCCTCCGTCAAACGCACGATCCGTTACGCGATCGACGTGTACTGCTAAGAAAGGCAACGTCAAAAGGCGGAGTATCGAAGACATCAAGATGCTGCCTCGCCTGCCGGTGCGAAGCTGGCGGGAGAGTTGGCGTCAGAGCGTCCGGACATGAAGGTATTGTTCGTCTCGGGCTACGCGGAAACGACGGTCCAGCGCCATGGCACGATCGATGTGACCACACACTTCCTGCAGAAGCCTTTTTCTCTAAGAACACTGGCGCACAAAATCCGCGAGGTTCTCGACGCTGACCCGCCCGGGTTGGCTGTCGGGGCTTTCGTCTAAAAGTCGTCTCACCGCGATATTTACGTGATGCCTCTCGTATAATTGGCGGCGGTATCGTGCATGAACCTGCCTGGCAATCCAATCCTGCTTGTCCCCGCCGTTCCAGAGCTGGCGCGGTGACTCCAGTGACGGCCGTCTTGGACCTGTTATTGGGTATTGCTGTGGTGGGGGTATGCAGTTCAACGATTTTTCTGTTCATGGTTTTGGCGGCTGCAATCCGATGGCGCCGCGGCGCTTCTGCGGCCAGAAAAATTGCGGACGCGACGCCTGAATCTTCCCTGCCGGCTGTCACGATTTTCAAACCCGTCCACGGTATGGAAGCGGGATTGGAAGAAAATCTGGAGAGTTTTTTCAGGCAGAACTATCCGGCCTTCGAAGTCATTCTGGGAGCTCGAAGCGCTGACGACGCCGGGCTCCAGGTGGCCGAGAAAGTTCGGCGGCGATACCCTCACATAAAGAGCCTGATCGTCATATCTGGTCCGCCAACCTGGCCCAACGCCAAAGTTTTCTCGCTGAACAAGATGATCCCGCTTTCGTCGAATGATTACTTTGTGATCAGCGACAGCGACGTTCGGGTTTCATCAGACTTCCTGCGCGATGTAATTCCGGCACTTTTAAATCCAAAGATTGGTCTGGTGACTTGCCCTTACCGCGGAGTGCCTGCCGGCGATTTTTGGTCGAGCCTGGAAGCGCTGGGAATGTCCGTGGAAATGCCCTCCGGGGTTATGGTCGCCGATATGCTCGAGGGGATTCGCTTCGCCCTCGGGCCAGCGGTCGCATTGCGCCGTGGTGGGCTGGACAAGATCGGCGGTATCGCGGCTACGGCCGACTACTATTCGGACGATTTTGTGTTGGGTAACCTGATTTGGGCAGCGGGATACAAGGTGATCTTTTCTCATCACATTATTCAGCATGTCCTGACGCCTCGCTCCTTGCGGCGAACTCTGGGCGATCAGTTGCGATGGATGAAGAGTACCCGCTTTTCACGTCCGCTCGGCCACGTGGGCACCGGCTTGACCTATGCAGTACCGTTTGGGTTGCTCGGGCTTGTTGCAGGAATAGCAACTGGACACTCCATGCTGGGTATAGGCTTGTTCGCCGCGGCCTTCGTAAACCGAGTTGTACAGTCGATAGCGGTAGGCTGGGGTATTATTGGCGACCGCCGAGCCCTATACCTCTCGGGGCTTTATCCTATTCGCGATTTTCTTGGTTTTCTGACGTGGATGGGTAGCTTCAGTAGCCGTACTTTTTTCTGGCGCGGGGAGACCTATCGATTCAGCAAGGGCGGCAGAATTATTCCGCAGAACCGGCCCGCCGAAAGTCCCGTGGGAGCACAACTCTAGGCTTTCCGATCGACGTTGCGGCTTCTCAGGAATCGATCCGAATCAATTTTCCATTTTTCAGTCGAAAACTATCGCCTCGCCAGATCACCGTGTCACCGGCCAGGCTGGCAATCCACACTATCAGAGCGATTAGATCGCGAACTGGAAGCAGAGGCAGTAAGGCCAACACTCGCCGATCATCCAGAACCGACCGTCCTACAAGCAATGCAACGGCTATCCGTAAGCCGGCAACCACAGCGAACAGACCCCAAGCAAGGAGGAACTCGGGGTTCAACCACAGGCTCATCAACATGGCCAGCAGCGCCCAGGGTAGACCAAAGGTCGACACTAGTCCCAGGTATCCCCAGCGACGCGAGTCGCGCACGGTACGACCCCAGCGAAGCTGGTGGTCGACGAATTGGCGCAGCGTGTAAGCCGGGAGAAATGTTTCCACTACCACATCGGACAGCATCACTTCTAGATTTTGTGCCGCGATACGCTGGCCGATTTCGTAGTCGTCCGCCAGGTAGTCCACAAACGCTTCGAAACCACCAATGGCTTCAAGATCATGGCGGCGGAAGGCAAGTGTGGATCCGAGTCCAAAATGGATGCTGCCCTCGAGCTGTCGTGCGGCAAGCACTCCTGCGGAAAAATCGGTGCTGATGCCAAGCGACTCCAGACGGGACCCCAGAGTGCTTGTGGGGACGCCTCGATAGAGACAAGTCACCAAACCCAGCTTCGAATCGGATAGCGGTGCGGTGACGCGCCGCAAATAGTCAGGCGAAACGCGAATATCGCTGTCGTTGACCAGAATGAGTTCGTGCTTCGCCTCAACCATCATCTGCGCGAGGTTGCTCACCTTGGTGTTCGTACCCAGCTTCTTGGAACAGATCACTACACGGATGACGCGATCTGGAAACTCTATTACCAGGCGTTCGATGAGCTGAATTGCAGGATCGTCAGCGTCGCTTACCCCGAATATGATTTCGAAGTCGGGAAAGTCCTGGAGGCAATGACTGCGGAAACTTTCATACATTTCAGGGTCAGTACCCTTGAGCGGCTTAAGAATAGAAACTGGAGACACGGGGTTTGGGACTGTGCCGTCACCCGACGCTCTTCGCTCGCGCAAAAACACAGCCGCGCTCCCAAGGCACAGGACGTAGTAAGCCACGCTCGCGAACGCCGCCAGGGCAGCGGCCATCTCAATGATTGTGGCGATGCGGTGGATCAACGGTGGAATTCCTTAGCGTCTTTTATGCTTCAAAAATAAACGAAACACCAAGGACACTAAGGTACACGAAGGGGCTACTCGTAGCGCAGAGACTCGATGGGATCAAGATTCGCAGCCTTCCATGCTGGATAGATGCCGAACAGCAGCCCTTCGGCAACAGCTGCCCCCAATCCAAAAGACGCCCAGAACAATGACATGCGCGCCGGCAGCGAGCTCCAGATCGCGGGAATGGTCCAGGTAATGATTGCTCCCAACAACACGCCCAGAAGGCCGCCCATTGCGGTCAGGGTGATCGCCTCCAGAGTGAACTGCAGCAGGATGTCGCGCTTGCGCGCGCCGATCGCTTTTCGCACTCCAATCTCCCGCGTCCGTTCAGTCACGGAAACCAGCATGATATTCATCACTCCAACGCCGCCGACGATCAGTCCCACGCTGGAAACTGCAAACATAAAGATAAAGACGGCACCGGTCACCTGGTTCCAGACGTCAGAAAGTGAATCCTGGGTAAACACCGCGAAGTTGTCTGGCTTGTTGGCGGCCACTTTACGGCGGCGACGCAAGAGTTCACGGATCTCGTCAATCGCCTTGGGCATGTCGTCGTGCGAGGTGGCCTTAACGCTGATCCAATACTGTTTCAGCTCAGGATGCAGTTTGCGGAAGGTGCTTAACGGGAAGTAAACAATGTTGTCGTCCGGATTCTTGCCTCCGGCGAACACGCTCTTACGCTTGGCAGCCACACCGATAACGGTAAACAGCTGGCCATCAATATTGATTTCTTTGCCAAGGGGTTCTTCGCTCGGGAACAGCTCTTCTGCCGTGTCCGAACCCAGAATGATGACAGGGGAGTGGTGTTCCTGATCCGTCTCGTTCATCCAACGCCCTGAGGCTACATCGAGATCGAACACGTCCTTCCATGTCCCCGTATCTCCCTCAAGAACAATGTTCTTGACCTTGCGTCCGTTGTATTTGACTTCGTATGTACCGGTGCCGAATTCCTGTCGAAAATAGCGCAGGCCGGTGGTCGCCAGCTTTACGTGGGGCAATTGCTGGATCGCTTCAAAATCGTCGAAGGTCAATTCCTTGCGCGTACGTATCTCTTCCGTAGGCCGGCCAAAAGTCAGGGGCTGATGATAGGCGAAAATGATGTTTGACCCGAGGCTGCTGATGACCTGGCTGACATTGTCGTTCAAACCGCGCACCACGGAGGAAATGCCGATCACGACAGCGACTCCGATGACGATCCCCAGCACAGTGAGGGCCGAGCGCATCTTGTTGGTGCGGATGGTGTCCAAGGCCATCTGGACGACTTCGCCGTAATCGCGTCTACGGAGCATAAGAAGATTTGGTAATTGGAGAATTTGTTATTCAGTAATTGGCTAATTACGTTTGAATTTACTCAATTACAAAATTTCTCAATTTCTCAATCCTTTTCCAATTTGTTCACAGTTCAAATCGCAGGGCGGCAATTGGTTCCAGTCGCGCTGCCCGCTTCGCTGGATACACCCCGAAAAATACCCCTACGCTGGCGGAAACCAGCAAGCCAGCTCCAACCGCCCACAGCTTTATTTCGGAAGGCATGCCGATAATCGCCGTGATGCCTTTGGCAAATACGATCCCGAAAAGCACGCCCAGCAGCCCTCCCACGAGCGCCATGGTGCCGGACTCAATGAGAAATTGCAGCATCACGTCCTGCCGGCGGGCGCCCATTGCTTTGCGGATGCCGATCTCGCGCGTCCGTTCCGTCACCGAAACCAGCATGATGTTCATGATTACGATGCCGCCCACAACCAGCGAAATTGCGGCGATTGCAATCATGGCGATGAAGAATGTTCCGCTTAGATTTGACCAGATGCTTAGAAAACTGGCGTTGGTTTCAGCAGCGAAACTGTCAGGACGGCCTGGAAGGTCATGCCGCCGGGCGCGCAGAACGGCGCGAGCTTCGTCAATTGCAGCGTCCAACTCCGTGCCAACACCGTTCGCCTTGCCTGAAATTCGGATGCTGGTGTGCGACCCGAACTGTTTCAAATATGTGGTTATCGGAATGGCGACGTAGTTGTCACGGCTTTGCCCCAGGGTCGTTCCCTGCTTTTTCCCCACACCAATCACGCGATACACTTCGCCCTCGACGCGTACCTCTTTGCCGAGAGGATCGACCGTGGGAAAAAGATTGTCCACCACGTCGGTACCAATCACTCCAACTTGTGAACGATTCTCCTCATCGTTCTCGTTAATCATGCGGCCAGAAGTGAGATCAAGGTCGAGAATCGGAGCCATCTGAGGCGTGAGTCCGCGGATCCATGTATCGCTGATGGACTCTTCCCCATATCTCACGTGCCCGCTGGTGTTGGTGATGGATGCCCCGATCATGGCGCAATGCCGGCAGGACTCGTGCACGGCCTGATAGTCCTCCATGGTCAGGTCCTTGCGTTTCTGACCTTCAAGAAGCTGGTCCACATTAGTCACCACCGGGGTCACTTTGCTGATGATGAAGACGTCGGCGCCGAGATTAAATATCTTCTCGGCTACGTAGCCGTTGATTCCGTTGACGAATGTGACCACCGCAATCACCGCAGCGACGCCAATCACCACTCCGAGGAGCGTCAGAGCGGAGCGAAGTTTGTTCGCCCAGAGTGAAAGAAGAGCGATGCGGATGGCTTCAAGGATGGTCATGAATCGGTCGTCAGTCTTCGGTCGTCAGTCGTAAGAAGAACCCTGGACTTCATCAAGTCTAGCAGCTTCGCACGACCTGCTAAAACGACGAAACCCTGTTCGACCAAAGGCTCCCAACAACGCAAGGCCTTAGTCCTCAAGGGTTCCTTCGTGTCGCTGTGATAAGGTTCCTACCGCAATTCGCGAAGGAGGGTCATGATTCGGCAAATCGCTGTTCTGGTGTTTCTTTCGGTTTTCGGCCTTGCCCAGCGAAACAGTCCACTGGATGGTTTGTCCAATCTGAGCGAGGCGATCTCCAGGAGGGCTTCAAGTGCCGACCGCTCAGGCGGCAATGCGGACTGGGTAGAAGTAAAGTCCAATTCCACGGCCACTCTTGCGGACATTAAAGGCCCAGGATCCATTCGCCATATCTGGTTCACGATCAATTCGCCCAGCCCGTTTCATTTGCGCGAACTTGTGCTGCGGATGTATTGGGATGGGGAAAGCGAGCCCAGCGTTGAAGTTCCGATCGGAGACTTCTTCGGCACCGGATTTGAATACGAGGATGTCCCGGGCGGCCATCAGGGGCAGAAATACCAATCGTGGGTATCGTTGCCAATCACGGTGCAGGACCGTGCTATGAACTGCTATTTCGAGATGCCGTTCGGAAGCGGCGCCCGGATCACTTTGACGAACGACGGCTCACAAGATGTGCCCAATCTCTACTTCCACATTGATTATCAACAGTACCGCGACGAACGCAGCGTAGCCGACAAAGGCCGCTTCCATGCCCAGTGGAGGCGTGAGGTAACGCACGCCATTCCGGAGTCAGAATCCGGCGGCAAAAATGTCGATGGCAAAAACAATTATGTGTTTATGGAAGCGAAGGGCAAGGGGCAGTATGTTGGAACGATCCTGAACGTATTCGGCCTTTCGACCGGGTGGTGGGGGGAAGGCGATGACATGTTCTTTGTTGACGGGGAAACTGGTCACGCCACCATCAACGGAACCGGAATGGAAGACTACTTCAACAACGCGTGGATGTTCCAAAAGGAGTTCAGCTATCCATTTATCGGATATTCGCAACAGGGCAATCGGGACTGGACAGGAAGTCACACCATGTACCGCTTCCACATTGAAGATCCGATCTATTTTCAAAAGTCTCTTCGCGCCACCCTTGAACATGGCCATGCAAATGACCGGGAAGACGACTACACCAGCGTAGCCTTCTGGTACCAGACTGAACCGCATCAGAAACTATCGCCATTGCCACCAGTCAATGAACGTCTCCCAAACGCTTTCTGGAAGATCCAGAAGCTGGAGAAGAATCTGCCTAATTGAGGCGTCGTTGGTCGTTGGCGAATGGTCAGTGGCCAGTGGTCGGTGATCATTGGTCCGTCGCCCCTTTGCTGTGGGCGCTCTTAATATTATTTCGTGAGGGAAAATAGCGGATTAGAATCTAACGCCGACTACGATCGACTGACGAATCGCTGGCCACTGGCCACAGACCACTGACTGATCACCGACCAACGACTGTTACAATGAACGAGTTGGCAGCTGGACCGGACGGTCGCTCGTCGCAAGACGGGAGGAAAGTCCGAACTCCGCAGAGCAGTGTGCCGGATAACGTCCGGGAGGCTGGATTCAAGTCCGGTCGACGGAAAGTGCCACAGAAAATATACCGCCCCGGTGGCAACGCCGAGGTAAGGGTGAAAAGGTGCGGTAAAAGCGCACCGCCGCCGCAGTAATGCGACGGGCAGGGCAAACCCCACACGGAGCAAGACCAAATAGGGAGGGAGTTCTGGGTTCGCCCAGGACGCGTGCCGGCTCGGCGCGCCACAACCTCCGGGTAGGTCGCTTGAGCCGCCCAGTAATGTGCGGCCCAGAGGAATGACCGTCCTGCTGGAGCAATCCGGCGGACAGAATTCGGCTTACAGGTCCGGCTGCCACAAACATTTTATTTTCATCAACTTATTGACTCGCGCCGCGTTTAGTGTCCATAAGTGTCCACTTTTTCAAGGAGTGGCTCTGTGGCACGGGTCAATATCCTCCGACGGGTCAAGACCTCCAAGGGTTGGGCGAACGTCGCATTAAGGCGCAATTCAAAGAAGCGCATTCAGTGGCCCTCGGGTGGTCGCTTCCTTATTGAATGGCGCGAGAACGGCAAGCGGCTTCGCGCCTCCGCGGGAGAAACTCCCGCCGAAGCGCTCGAAGCCCAGAAACGCAAACGGCTGGAACTGGACGCTAAAGGAAGCGGCCTCGAACTCTCCGGTCTCAAAGAAGACGAAGAGTCTCTCTCGCTAAACAAAGCCGTCGAAGCGTTCCTCAAAGACATCCAGACGTTCCGTAAACCTCTCACCCATCAAAAATACGAATACGTTCTCGAACTATTCGCCGAGCACGCGGCACCCAAGTCCGGCGCTCGGGATATCGCTCCCGAGGACATCAAGAAGTTTCTCGCCTGGCGAAAGTCGAAGGGACTCGACCCCGGCACCACGCTCTATACGGGATCGAGTCATCCTCCACAACTTCTTCAACAAACTCGGGATCGACAACCCGGTGAAGAAAGTGCCGCGCCTGCCGAAATTTCGCAAGCGACCCGTCGCCTACGCAGACGCCGAACTCCAGAAATTCTTTGCGAAGTGCGACGACTGGGAGCGGGCGTTCTTCTCCTTAGTGCTCGCGACAGGACTCCGCCGCGGCGAACTCCAGACGCTCCACTGGTCGGACCTGGACCTCGCCCATAGGCGTGTCCACGTCCGGGCCAAACCGCAATATGCGTTTTTGCCGAAAGATTGGGAAGAACGCACCGTCCCATTCTCCAAAGAACTGGCCGAGGTCCTGAAGAAGCATTCGCGGACCGAGAAGTGTCCACTGGTCTTCCCCTCAGTCCTGTTTCCTGGGCACCTTTCGAGTCCCAGCTTCCTGCATGACCTCTGCAAGGCCGTGGCAAAAAGAGCCGGGCTCGACGAGAAGGAATGGCACCTTCATCGCTTCAGAGACACCGCGGCCACCCGCTGGCTCCGCGCGGGGATAGATGTGCGCACGCTACAAGAGTGGCTAGGCCACGAGTCGCTTGCGACGACCCAAAAATACCTCGAACCCTCGAAGGAAACAGAAAAGCAGCTCGAAGAAATGAAGCGGCCTTTTTAGGCGTCGTACGTCGGAGGGGCATCTTGGGTATTCTTGTCCGCATCTCAGGACGCCAGGAATCCGTGCTTGGAGCGGTCCAATTCTTTCGAATAGGAACCAGTATGAATCAGCGGTCTTTTCAATGTAGAGGCTTAGCCATACTGCTCGTATTGGTTCTTGCCGAACACGGCTGGACGGCCACCGTTGCTCCGCAACTGCCTGATCCCGGCTCCGTCGGCATCACTAAGGAGCAGCAGGTGCAGCTGGGCAGACAGGCAATGGCCGAGGTCTACAAGCAAATACCCGTATTGCCCGATTCCAGCCCCCAGACGCAGTACATCCGGCAATTAGGAAAAAGGCTGGCTGACGTGATTCCCCCGGAATACTCGTGGCCATTCGAGTTCCACGTAATTCCGCAGAAAGATATCAATGCCTTTGCATTGCCAGGTGGTCCGATGTTCGTCAATATTGGTGCCATAGTTGCAGCGGAGAATGAAGCGGAACTTGCAGGCGTGATGGCTCATGAGATGTCGCATGTGTACATGCAGCATTCTGCGAAGCAAGCGGGTAAAGCACAGTGGACGAGCCTTTTGGGTGCGCTCGGCGGGCTTTTCGGCGGAGGTGCGGCAGGCAACCTCGCCCGTATAGGCATACAGTTGGGGGCCGGGACTCTGATGATGAAATACTCAAGAGGTGATGAGGCACAAGCCGATGCTGTAGGCGCGATCATCATGTACAAGGCGGGCTACAATCCCGGGGCCTTGGCTGACTTCTTTGAGAAGCTTGAACGACAAGCAGGAGGCGGCGGTCCGCAGTTCCTGAGCGATCACCCGAACCCGGGGAACCGTCAGGCCGCGATCGAGAAAGAGGTCAGCAGCTGGCCGCCTAAGAAGTACATGAGCAACAGTCAAGCATTTGTGCGCGCCAAGCAGGATGCGAGCACCGTGAAGACCTACACAGGCGAGCAGATTGCCGAAGGCTCAAAGCAAGGGGCTTGGGCTCAGCAAAACCGGCAGAGTGGGGCGATACCCCCTAATTTGCCTAGTACGCCGAGCGAAGGCGCCAGAGGCAATCTCGCGAACGTCAGTTTTCCGCAAATCAGACCGGTCCGGAACCTGACCCAATTGCAGCATAGTGCGTTCAGCATCTCATATCCTGAAAATTGGCAGGTATCCGGTGATCGGCAATCGGCTGTTACGATCGCACCCCAAGCTGGAGTTGGAGAGGGTGCAATTGCTTACGGCGTGGTGATCGGCGGAGCCCAGGACCCGAACGCAGGCTCACTCGACCAGGCTACGGCAGACTTGGTCCAAACTCTACAGCAGTCCAATCCCGGGCTGCGATTATCAGGCAACACACAGAACATCGACGTTAACGGGCTCCAGGGTCGATCCGTAATTCTCACCGGCGCATCGCCCCTCCAACAGAGCGGTGAGGCTCTCCGCGAACGCGATTGGCTGGTTACGGTCTCGCGGCCACGAGGCGGGTTACTCTATCTGGTCTTCATCGCGCCGGAGAAGGACTTTACCGAGCTGCGGTCCACATTCGAGCGAATGCTGGATAGTCTGCAAGTACAGTAGTGGAGAAGCAGCTGGAAGAAATGAGGCTGCCGTTTTGAATCAGGATCGCTAAAAATAAAAAAGGCCCCCTCCCCAACTTCGCAGAGTGAGCCAGTACCTAAGCGGATTCTTACGCTACCCGGGCTTTTGCCGCGAGCTGGTAAGTTCCTTCCCACGTATTTTCTACGTCAGTAGGCGATGTCATCCGGCCCTTGTATGTGCCGCCACCAGTGAGTTCCTGGAAATTTCCCGTACCACCCGTATATTTCCAGCTGCCCTCGATCGTGACCTGCCCGCCGGTCGTAACGATCTTCCCTTCAAAAATACCGAAGTCGCGGTCCCCGTCGGCATGCTCGTTGAGGAAATAGCCTCGCTGCGGACCGTTGCCAGCGATCAAGTCGGTCGTGCCCCAATACGTGATCTTCGCATTGTCCCAATTGTGGTCGGTTGATTTCTGGACGCCTCTGACCTCGAGCAGGCTCAGGTCGTGGTTGGAAACATCGGGCAAAGAAATGGTCGTCTGTGAGGTAGCTCTCCCAGAGAAAGAACCCGAACAATCCGGCATGGTTTGCCTCCTTAATCTTGTTGGTTTTTACAAAACACGATGCGATGGGCCCAATTTGGCGTCCAGTGTCGTCCCTCCCTCTGTGCATGTCAACTAGGAGCGCCTGCCGCCATAGTCCAGGTCTGGCTAGGCCACGAATCGCTTGCGACCACGCAAAAATACCTGGAACGCACGAGGGAAACAGAAAGCAGCTCGAAAATGAAGCTGCCGTTTTAGGGAGTGGCGCGGGCAGCGGGCAGTAAAAAGCCCATTCCCTCAATATGGCAGAGTGAGCCTGTAGCCACTCCACTACGCGATGTCGGCGCCCGTTGCATAGCGCTTGATGAACTCGACCCCGCGTCAGTAACTCAATACGTGAACGACATTGGAAAGCTCTTACAGAAGCCGTTGTCTCCAACAATATCAAGCCCTAATCCTTGAACATGCTTGTCCTCGAAGAAGCCCATCCTTGACGGCGTTGGCAACGAGCAAGTCTCCACCTGCGCCGACAACAAAAACACGTTCCCCTGACTTCGCCAGGACCTCGAATAGCTGCGTTCAAACTCACCATACCGATTGTTCAAGATTCCAAGGTTGTGTTTGTACATCTTGACCGATTGACGATCAATCTCCTTCGTCTGGTCAAATCGAGTGTGGCAGTTTGGGCATAGAGCGATGAGATTCTCAAAAGGAGTTGTCGTTGGTTTCCGACCAGGGGACGATGTGCGCAACTTCAGTTGTGGTGGCACGGCATGTTGGTATCGCGCAGCGGTGCCCGGCCTCGACCTTCCGAAAAACCCAAAAGCCCCGATCTAGGATCGGGGCTTTTTTATTTATATTGACTTCGACCCGCTCTCGGCGCACAATCCGCCCGATATTTCATACCTGAGCCGTACGACGCTCACCCTGGCCTGATACCGAACCTAGTCGAAAACATCAGTAGAACGCCTCCCCACCGGCCCCAGCTCGTAGGCCGAACGAGCCGATTGGTAGAGACCTTAAAGGCTCCCTGATTCTCAAAACCTGGACGCGAAACGTCGCGCCTCCTCGGAGGACTGGTATGGATCGGTACAATCCACGGAACACCTCGGCCTCTTGCTTCTGTTTGTGGGTCGTCGCTCTCGTCTTGATCCTTGCACTGCCCGGCTGCGGTGGTTATTCAAGTCCTTCAAGTGGTGGTGGAACTGGCGGTGGTGGCGGTGGAGTTGGCGGAACTCCAGATTTCTTTCTCTTTACTGCGAATGGCGGTGGCGGCAATACTTCCGCGTTTCTTGCGACGGGTACTTCCGGCGCTCTAACGGGAGTCGCAGGATCGCCTTTTGCCGCGGGCGGTAATCCATTCTCTGCGGCAGCCGACCCTACCGGCAAGTTTCTTTATATTACGAATTTGATCTCGGGAGATGTCTCTGCCTACGCGCTCTCCGCCACTGGCGCTCTGACTCCGGTGGCTGGTGGTCCCTTTTTAGCGGACAGTGGGCCAATCTCAGTAACTGTGGATCCGTCCGGCAAGTTCGTCTATGTGGGTAACCAGAACTCGAATGACGTGTCCGCCTTTACGATCGGCAGCGCGGGAGCCCTGACACCGGTCGCAGGCTCTCCGTTTGCCACCGATACTACGCCTCGCTCCGTCGTGGTCGACCGTTCAGGCAAATATCTTTACGTGGTGACTGGTGCAGGTACGATTTCCGCATTCTCGATCAACAGCAGTAGCGGTGCTTTGCAGGCAGCGCCTGGATCTCCATTTACCGCCGGTGTTGCGATCACCTCGGCTGCCGCGAATCCGGTGGCTGATTTCCTCTATGTGACGAACGCAGGCGGTACAAACACAGTGATAGGCTTTGTTATCACCCCCGGCACCGGAAGCCTTAGTCCCATGACTGGTTCACCCTTCCCAACCGGCTCCGATCCTTCGTCCGTCGTGCTCGATCCCGCGGGAAAATTTTTGTTTGTGCCTAACACAGCGGAGAACACCATCTCCACGTACAGCGTGAGCGCGAGCACGGGCGCTCTTTCCGCTGTCAGCGGGTCGCCCTTCGCAAGCGGTGGAACCGGGCCTGTCTCTGCCGCCACCGATCCTTCAGGCAGTTTTCTCGTCACCGCGAACAACGGGTCCAGCAGCGTTTCGGTTCTCCGAATAAATAGTACCAGCGGCGCACTTGCGGCGGTGCCAGGTTCGCCGTTTCCGACGGGCAGCGGACCGGAGTCGGTAGTCACAGTGGTTCAACATTCGCCGTTTGACTACGTACATCCGACGACAGGTCGTTAAGGGAAAGAGCCTCTCGCGCCAGTGGGACTTCTTTGATTCTTGTTGACTTCCGCCCGCTCTGGGCGCCCAATCCGGCCGATATTCATACCTGAGCCGCACTGACGCTCGCCCTGGCCTGATACCGGAACCGGCTACGGTGCTAACCTTCTTCATTGCCGGTCTCCTTTTTATCTGTGCTTCGAGCACGTCGATAACTTGGGAGCGTACACCGCATCCCGTCCGGAGACCGGTCTTCTCATCCCATCTGTTTTAAACAGATTAGGAAGTTTCGCTCCACCGTTAACCGACACGAGCCCTGACCTCAGTACTGCACACGCTGTACGGAGACAACTGGCACTTCACCTAGTCGACAACCATCCCATGTCCTGCTTCACTTAGTTGAAACGCTGACAAGCGTTACCGCAACCAACTCCACAATGATAAGGAGGGCATCCCAATGAGGTTCAGAATAATCGTTGCAAGCCTGGCAGTGATCTTGTTGGCTAGTGGTTTGGCCAGTGCTGGGGATTCACCCGACACGAAGCGGGATAAGACCCGCAAGATGGCAGCTCAAACTCTTCAAGACCTGTACAAGATGGAACCCACAGCCCAGGCGGCTATCCAAAAGTCTGCAGGATATGCCGTTTTCAATAACATGGGGACGAACCTTTTGCTGTTGAGCACCGCGCGTGGCAGCGGAGTCGCCGTCAACTCCCAGAGCAAGCAGGAAACTTTCATGAAGATGATTTCGGCTGGCGCCGGCCTGGGTATAGGAGTGAAGGACTATCGGGTGATCTTCGTGTTTGCGAACAATAAAGCTTTGGCCCAATTCCTCGATTCTGGCTGGTCGGGTTCAGCACAAACTGATGCTGCCGCGAAGGCTGGAGAGAAGGGCGCTGCCTACTCAGGGGCGGTCGAGGTTGCCCCGGGTGTCTGGGTCTACCAGATTACCAAGAATGGTATTGCCCTCCAGTTGACCCTGCAGGGTACGAAGTACTACAAAAACGACGACCTCAACAAGAAATCATAGTTCCTGATCGGGAATTGCAGAGCCACAACAAAACTGCAGGGTGCAGGTGAGTGCAGGAAAGACCTTGAGCAGTGTGGCTTTGGCCGCCAAATCGCACTCCCTTGCTGTGCCAATACGGAAACACTTTGTCGAAAGAGAATTTCGGGGACGCTGGAAAAGTTGGCGCACGAGAGACTGGGGTACTATGGGGCGCCGCTGGTTTACGTTATATCGCCTCTCTGACAATGTCGGCGGTGTCAAGCAACTTTTGGGCATACCTATCCGTGAATCCTTGCGCATCATCCAGAACAACTGGACGGCCAGCCGACGGGCCATTGCGACTTTCGCGATCTTCCGTCCGCGCCGTAGCACCAGATGAAAATATTCGCTGCGCCAGTCCGGCAGGCTGCGCACCGTGACCTGCGCCGCTTCCACCAGCAGGAAGCGCAAGATCGAACTGCCTTGCTTGGTGATGTGACCCAGCCGCCGCGATTCCCGCTGGACTCTTCCAGCGGCACCAGGCCCAGATAACTCGCCACTTACTTGCCACAGTGAAAGCGTTCTTCGTCGCCGAGTATCAGCACAAACGCCAGCGCCGTTAACACGCCCACTCCAGGGTGCGTTCTCAGCCGCTGCGCCGCCGGACAGTTCTCGACTTCGCGTTTGATAGCCTGCGTCAGCTCCGCAATCACCGGATTCAAACGATCCAGCAGCTCCAGCAGATCGCGTCGTCGCCGGCTCGCCCACGGAGCTAGTGCGAACGATTCCAACTGCTGCCGTCCGCGCTCGCGCCACAACTTTTTCTTGCAGTGCAAACCTTCGTTCAACGCCACCGCTTGCAGTTGATTCATGACGCGCGTGCGCGCCTGCACCATGCGATGACGATGCCACAACAGTTGCCGCAAATCGCGGTTCTCCAACTGGCACCCAGATCTTGGGAAAGCGATCTTCCAGCAGCAGGCGCAGGATTAGTTGCGCGTCCTGGCGACCGTTTTTGCTTGCGCACCCGCCTCGTGCGGATCTCGGCCACGTCGCCGATCCACAACTCAAAGTGCAACTCGGCCATGAGACGTTCGAACCAGCCTGCCTGCCCACTGGCCTCCATGCCGTTGCACACGGTTTCATTCGCATGCTAGAGCACGGTAGAACTCTCCGCCTCGCCCGAATGTGCCAGCCGTTGTGAGGGGCTCGCCTTTCGATGGCCTGACTCAGCTTCAACCTCGACAACGCCATTTTCGCTGAGTGATAGCCGCACATTCCATGCACGCCGCCGCCCGGCGGAGTTGATGAGGAGCAGATGTAAATGTCTTTCGCCGAGGTGGCGTAGTGCTTCCACGTGGGTCGGAACAGAAACTGGCGTATGTCCATAACTCCGCCCGCGATGTCGCCACCGACGAGATTCGCATCCATTCTTTCGAGGTCGGCTGGGGAAGACACGTGGCGGGTT
>CAWCQR010000022.1:0-117498 GCA_963797725.1 Terriglobia bacterium | reverse complement strand
AGGAAGAAAAAGCACCACATTGTGACAGGTTGAGAAGGCTTTCGGCACTCAGTCTACGCAGGCGCGCAAAGGATCTGAAATGGCGCAAACGATCGAGAATGTAATTGAGCTGTGGCGCGCGAGAGCATTGGTGGAACCTCTATCCGGTGATCGCGAAGCTACCGTAACTGCATGGGTCTCAGACCTGAACGAGTTCGTCATGGCCCATGGATTTACAGAAGACGACCTCAATTTGGTGCTTGATGACAACCCGCGAACTTGGGCGGAAAATGAGTATGATGTACGCATCAAAGGGAAGTGAGGCGTTTCAGCTCCAGTGCATTGCCTAGCGCGGCGCCAGACATGGTATTGTCGAAAATGCACCAATCCCCTTCGTGCATAGCGCCTGCGAGCGCCTGAAGTTGCTCTTGAGGGTAGGCCGAATAATAAAGCTTCGGACTTCCGTGTAGCCTCCAATAGCGCAGTCCTTGCCATCCGCCCGGGGTGAACCCGCCTGCAGCGCGAAGTGGATCCGCCGCTACACGGGCAATTTGCAACGTGGACAAAGCAAGATCTGCTTCAGGCGTAAACCAGGTAACGTGGCGCGGCTCGCAAGCGATCGTCGCGCTGGTGTAATTACGTAGGGCGCGGAAAAAGCTGCTGGCTGTACGGGAGTCGTAAACCAGGCTTGGTGGCAATTGCACAAGCACTACCTTCAGACTCCTTCCAAGCCCGGCACTTTCATCGAAGAAGCGCGAGATTAAGTCCTTGCATCCTTTAAGACGCAGCTCATGCGTAATGGTCTTGGGCAACTTGACGGAGAAGCGAAACTCCGGGCCAACAAGGGCGCGCCAACGCTCATATGTTTTCGGCATATGAGGACGGTGGAACGACGAGTTTATCTCAACCGCATTCATCACAGCCGCGTAGCGTGCCAGGTGCGAGCCGACGGCTGCAAAGGAAGGGCTATGTAGGGCTGGAATGCTCCAACCTGCGGTTCCGATGAAAACTTGAATGTTTGCGCCCCTTGTATGGTGTGTATGACGTCTGGGCTGTAGGCAGGTTTAGGAATCTGCAGCAAGTTATTTTGGGGGCTTTATCGTCTTTGCGACTTTCCTACTGAAGGCCTTTTTCTCGCGTCGGGGAACAAACTTCATGATCAGAATAAATCCTGATAGGAGGAGGCAAATAGTGTTGGAAGTCACCAAGGGCCATTGGCCAAGCCTGACACCGTATGCTGTCCAAAGCGAAAATCCGACGACGGTGATGACGTACATTCCGGTGGAGATGGCATGTGTTTCACCGGTCCGAATGATTCGCCATGCCTGAGGGGTGAAGCTAATTGTAGACGCTACGGCGGCGGCGGTCCCCAGCAAAGTGGTCGTCGATATCATAGTCGTGGCCCAAAGAAATGGCCCGCCGGTGCGAACCGGCGGGCCATCTTTCCGTAATAGTTTTAGCGATAAAGCTCACGCTCGCGCCGGATCTCGTCAGGCGTATAAGCAGGGGCCGCCGGGTCGTATCCCTTCCAGCCCGATTTGCGATAAACGTCTGCGCGAGAAGCCACATCAACGTCGTTGCGGCTCATGATCGCCTTATATTTCGGAGCGTCATCATCCGAGACTTTCGCGGTCACGATAGCGCCACCGCGGCGCAGCGCTTCAGCGTAGAGCGCAGCATTTTCCTTACTGGTACCGGATTCGACAAGCGCACCGATGATGCCCCCAGTTGCACCTCCAGCAACCGCCCCAGCCGCCAAAGACGCCAACCAACCTGCAGCGACCACCGGTCCGACGCCGGGGATCGCCAGCATCCCGAGGCCTGCAGCAACGCCAGCAGCACCGCCCGCAATGGCGCCCAGTCCGCCGCCGGTCGCGGCACCTTCCGCGCGGTCGTCTTTGCCGTCCCGGTCCTTGTCATGCTTTGGATCCACATTATCGGAGCCAGGCTTGTGCCAGCCATCAGCATTACTCGCGACAATACCGATGTGACTGTCGCCAAGGCCCGCAGCCTTGAGTTCGCGGACTGCCTGTTCGGCGGAAGCGTAGTCGTTATAAACGTGTGTGAGTGTCTGGGTCATGAGGCTTTCCTTTTCAGCGTTAGCGAAGTTCAGTTGACGTTGCCCTGATAATCGACGCTGACCGGCCCAGACTGGCCGTCCTTCGTCGCCTTGCCCCGCCATACGCCGTCCTTGCCCTTCTTAAGGCCGGTGATGTGGGTATATCCCTTCGCTTGGATCTGGGATTTGGCTTCGCTCATCGTGAAGCTGTTGGCGCCCGAAACGGGAGACGCCGAATTGTTCTCGTGCACCCCTTTTACGGCGGGATTTTGCGGGCCGTTTTGGGCCGGGGCTTGAGCGTAGGCTGCAGACGTTAGAAGGCTGGCCGCAACGAGCGACGTAAACAGTAAGCGCATGGTTTCCTCCGGGTTATTTTTCCATCCGGATAACCAGCGTAACGATCGAAAGTTCCGCAATGAGGCTAAAGATGGACTTCTTCCAGTGCGCCAGAGCATCCCTTCGGCTAGGGAAGCCGGCTCCTCGCCGTCGTAACTTTTGGTCTCGATGAGCAGCCGCCGCCATCGACCAGCAGGATTGCTCCGGTAATTCGCGCGCGACCAGATCACAGTTACGAGTGAAGAAAGCCCTAAGTTGCGCGGGCCATAGTCAGCCGCGCGCCTTGGCCCATGCGGGTGTAAAAGGCCTGCAGCACTGGGCGCTGCCCGCGAACAATTTTCTCAAGCGCTGCATTGGGGTCGAGCCAGGCTGCCCGATCTGCTTCGGGAAAGGTCTGCATCTTTCCCGATTTCGGCGGCCAAACCATTTTGAAGTGTGTTGCTGACCATTTTCTCCGGGTCGCAATCGCCTTCCAGGGACCAGACAGTGAGATCCTTGCTGCTGTTTTGCCGAAATGTCCCCAAGCGGCTCGTATGTCCCAGAGACCACAAATCCGGTCTCCTCTCGAAACTCCCGCGACGCCGCTTTGAGCGGGTCTTCCCCGCGCCCAACGACCCCCTTTGGGATCGACCAGGCAGCGATATCCTTCCTGGCCCAGATCGGGCCGCCCATATGGATCAGCAGAACCTCAGGTTCCTGTGCTCGTCGCCGGTAAAGCAGGAGGCCGGCACTTTGGATGGGCATGCGCGAAGCCTAGCCGGGCCCCCATCTGGCTGCCAATTCCGGTTTCTGAGCACCAAAGTTCCCTTTGTGCGTTCAGCCTACATGGCCACGAAGAAACCGGCAGCACCGACCAGGGGTACGCGCACCGATGCCCGCGTTCCAGCCCCCGCAACTGGCGACCTTGGTCGACCACGTCCCGCCGGGCTCGGCCTGGGTCCATGAGATGAAATACGACGGCTATCGCTGCCTGATCGCGGTCGGCGGCGGCAAGGCGCGGGCCTACACCCGCTCCGGGCTTGATTGGTCCGACAAATTCGCCCCCATTATTGCAGCGGCCGAAAAGCTAAAAGTCCAGTCCGCCCTGATCGATGGGGAAGCTGTTGTCCTGGACGCTGCCGGCAAGTCCAATTTCCAAGCCCTCCAGGCCTCACTGAAAGGCGGCAAGGCGGACTCTGGTTTACTTCGCATTCGATCTGCTGGAGCTCGACGGCGAGGATCTAAAGAGCCGGCCCCTAACCGAGCGCAAGAAAGCGCTCGCCAAAGTAATCGGCGCGGGAAAGGGCACTATCCGTTATTCCGAACACATCCAAGGGAAAGGCGAGAAGCTCCTGGAATCGTTCTGTGAGGCGGGTTTGGAAGGCGTGATCTCGAAGCGCGCGGATTCACGCTACACGGGGGTACGCGCCGACACATGGCTTAAAATCAAATGCATCCGCCGCCAGGAATTCGTCATCGTCGGCTGGACACCATCGGACAAAGCGCGCGGCTTCCGCTCGCTTCTTCTTGGCGTCAATGACAAGGGCAAGCTGCGGTATGCCGGCAAGGTCGGGACGGGTTTTGACGGCCCTGAAATTGATCGGCTTCTCAAACGCATGAAGCCGCTCGAACAGAAAACCGCAACAGTAGCGGCGCCGCGTGCCGCCACGAAGGGCGCGCACTGGCTTGAAGCCAAAACTGGTCGCCGAGATTGCTTATACGGAAGAAACGACCGACGGCGTTTTACGCCATCCCAGCTACCTTGGTCTGCGTGACGACAAGAAGCCTGAAGCCGTGGTGGTCGAGAAGGCAGCTCCAGTCAGGAGTGTGACCTCTCAGGATAAGTCGGTCAAAATATCCAACCGCGACCGGGTCCTGTTTCCCGAATCTGGCGTCACCAAAGGGATGCTTGGCGGACTATTACCACGCCGTCGCGGAGATCATGCTGCCTTGGACGGTCGAGCGGCCGATCTCCCTAATCCGCTGCCCGCAGGGGCGCGCAAAGAAGTGCTTCTTTCAGAAACATGATGCTGGCAGCTTTGGCGACGCGGTGAAACATGTCGCAATCCGCGAGAAAGATGGCACCAGCGAGCCATATCTGTTCATCGAGAACGAGGTCGGTCTTCTGACCTGCGTGCAGATGGGCACAATTGAGTTCCACGGCTGGGGCTCGCGTATCGAAGATGTGGAGAAGGCAGACCGGCTGGTTTTCGATCTGGACCCGGACGAAGGGCTCGATTTCAAGGCGGTGAAGGCTGCAGCGTTCGACTTCCGCAAATCGCTCGACGACATCGGGCTGAAGACATTTCCCATGGTGACCGGCGGCAAGGGCGTTCATGTCATCGCGCCCCTGATCCCGGGCGCCGAATGGCCGGAAGTGAAAGACTTCGCCTTGCGATTTGCCAGCGCCGTGGCGGCAGCGGCGCCGGACCGATTTACGGCCGCTTTGTCGAAAGCCAAACGCGGCGGCAAGATTTTCGTGGACTATCTGCGCAACCAGCGCGGTGCGACAGCGGTGATGCCTTATAGCGTGCGCGCCCGGCCGAATGCCCCCGTAGCGGTTCCGCTATCCTGGGAGGAATTACGCGATATCGACAAGCCATCCCATTGGCATGTCGAAGATGCCAAGGCGCTCGTCAAGCGCGCAACATCTAAAGCGCTGCGCGGTTGGGGCCGGGCCGACCAGCGGCTCCCCAAGAAAATGAGCTAACGGATGCGGATTGCTACATACAACGTAAACGGCGTTACGAGCCGCCTTCCGGTTTTGCTGCGCTGGTTGAAGGAAGAAAAACAAGACCGTCGGCCTGCAATACACGACGCCCTCGAATTCCTCTTTCCTTACCGGAGTTTCTGTGGTGCTGGTACCGGTGTTCCTAGCGCTGTTCTGGAAACGCGGCATCAACCGGTTGACTTCAGTGGGCGTGGTTCTGGCGTTCGTCGGACTTTATCTGCTCACAGTGCCCGCGTCCGCAGGGGCCGGGCTCAACTTGCGCAGTATCAATCGCGGTGACCTGCTTACCCTCGGGGCAGCCGTGGTATTTGCCTTTCAGATCATTTTCATCGAACACACAACCCAGGCTCATCGGTGGCAGCAGATCACCGTGGTGCAGGTTGCGATCACGGCGTTGCTCATGATCTTCACCGCCTCGTTCGCGGAGAAGGTTTCCGTGGGTGTGGTCTCCACGGGTGATTTGGGGCATCGGAATTACCGGCTTTCTTAGTCTGGCGCTGGCATTCGCCATCCAGGCGTGGGCGCAACAGTTCACGCCGGCCACTCACACCGCGCTGATCTTCACTCTGGAACCGGTGTTTGCCTGGCTCACGTCTCATTTTTCTGGGAGAACGCTTGGGCCTACGCTCCGGCCTTGGCGCGGCCTGCATTCTGATTGGACTCTTAATTTCCGAAGAGAAGGCCAGTGCCGAGTCCATGGGCGTCTCTCCCGATCATGCAGCGGTACCGGCGCATCATGGGTAGGAGTGCGACCAAACGTTAGGGGCTGAAGCCTCCAGCCCCTAAACCAAAGAGTTTTCAGTACCGCGTTTACGCTCTCATCCCCACTCAGTTGTTCTAGTGCGCCTTCTTGAAGAATTTATCCAGCGCATGCCCTTGGACCGTGCTATCAGGTTTCACTCCGAGAATACGAGCGATAGTCGGCGCGACATCAATGTTGTGGACCAGATCCGCACTGCCTGAGCGGACATCCGGGCCGGCGGCAAACATGATGGCGCTCATGTCCTTGAGTTGAGGATCGTAGCCGTGGGCTCCGTAAAAGTTCGGAACGGACAGCACCGGCGTCGTCGCGACGGCGTCGCCCAGACGCTGCACTACCGGATTTTGCGTTCCGTCGAAGTTGTATCCGCTGGTCATCATGGCGAAGACGTCGCCGGAGTCTTGTCCGATGAATTCGGCGGTGCCGCGGCCGAAGTTGGGATCGTTGAGATCCGCAGGCAGGGGCCGAGCATAAATTTTGTCAAACACCGGCGTGCCGTGTCTGCCGGCGTAGGTTGTATTGGTGTCGTTGAACTTCCTCACCAGTTGCAAAACCTGCTTTTGCAGCGTGACATATTCAGCCGGGGTCACGGTTCCATTGGGCTCGCGGCCGATCAGGTTGATGTAGAAGTTGACGGCCGGCCCGGATGTAACTGCTCGGACCTTGGTGGAAGGAATTCCGGCCAAGGCCAGAAGGTTGGCGGCGCTGACCGATGTGTGGAAGGGATCGAATCCGTGGTCTGACACTACGATGACGTTGCTTTGCAAGTCTCCCGCGCCATCGCTTACTGCATCCATGATTCGCGCGACTGCTTCATTGGCGGTCTTGTAGGCGCTCTCGATGTGTCCTGCATAGCGGGCGACTTTGGCCGGATCCTGGTGATGGCCGATCGAGTTTGGATCCAGAGGACTCGAAGCTTGCCGCGGGTCGGTCAGCAGATATTGATGTTCGAAACCATCCGGCTCCTCAATGTAAACCATTACCAGGTCGGCATCCGGAAACCGTTCGATGGCACGCAGTGCGAGGCGAGTCTGGTAGTCCACAAAAGTTGCATTTTGATCTTCGCCGATGGCCTCGAGTTCCTGATCACTGAAGTTGGCGAGACCCGGATTCATGCGTTCGGGAAAACGGAAATCTTCCTGATCGGCCCAGAAGCCAACGTTGTTGTTCACGTCATCCACATCTGACTGCACCGGCGGATTGGGCGGAATGTCATTGACCGTATAACGCGCGAGATGAACGGTTGTGAGATCGGGAGCCAGCACAGTCACATAAAATGAGCACCCTGCCTTCTTCGCACTCCCTTCCAGGAAGAAGGGGCTCGACCGGTGATCGCTAGCCTTGACGTAGGCTGGCCCTGTCGAAGGCAGCGTGAACGGGCCGGGCTGAATGCCATTGGTGCTGTCGAAGAACACTAGCGTGTCGTAGTTTGTGACCGAATCATTCGTAGTGTCCAAAGCCACGACCTGGATGGTGTAGCTGACTCCTCCCACGGTGAACGTCTCCAGCGGATTGATCTTCTGCAGGACGGGGCTGAAGCTGGTCTTTCCGGCCGCGGTCAACTGTGCGGATGTTGTAGCTGGCGCGCCTGCGAAATCTGTGGCGGTAAGAGTGAAACCCGAACCCCCAACTCCTCCGAACTCGCCGAACGGAACCGTGTAGTCAACCGTGCGAACGGAAGCGGGCTGGATAATCGGGCTACCGGCTGAAAGTCCGGGCGCGCGGACATCGAGACCATCACCGCCCGGGAACGTGGCTGTGAGTACGACCTTGCCGGCCGCACGCAGCGAATGCCAGATGGGAAATGCCGTCGGGTTCGGGCTCTCTGCCGGACCATCGATCGAATAGCCGCCAATCGGAGCAGAGAAGCCGCTGATATTGCTGGTGAACGGGCTGGCCACAAGATGAAAAGTGTTGGAGACAACATCGTTATGCGCAGCCGTAGAGCCAGTCGCGATTGCCACATGGCTCGCCGCTGTCAACGAGGGAGCGATCACGATATTCTGCTCGGCGAAAAAGCCGTTGCGGCGTAGCGCGCCGATTCCACGTTGTCGCGGCAGCACTCCGCGGCGCAGCAGGTTATTCACGATTCTGGGGGTTGCGCCGTCGAGCGAAATCACAACCACTTTAGGAGCCGCCCAACTCTGGGGCGACAAAAAGGTGTTTGCAAGCAAAAAAATCGAAACAGCCAGGAAGCATGAGGGATTGGGCAACTTTCTCTTGCGGGAAGTCAACAAACTCATGACAGGGTCCTCCTGCCTGCAACTTAGATGAAGCTGATGGCAGGAGCAACACGGTCTCGTGAAAATCTGGTTAATAAAATTCCACAGGGAGAATACAAAATCCCGGCCATCGGGCCCCAATTTCTTTGTCGCGGATATTCGGCGCAGTGTTTATAGGATGGGAAGATGCGCTGGACAGTCGAGCTGACTAACTGCAATTGCGTTGGGGGCTACGGCCGGGTGCTCAACACTGGCGCGCCTGCCCCTTGCATCTTTGGCTTCACCGCGGCCAGCTGCACCACTGACATCTTTCCGTCGGTGACAATGTCGTCTCCGGTGGCGTTCGCAGCTTTGCGTGGAGCTTGGGGCCGGTCTACGTCGACGTAGGCGGTAGCGGTTCCTACAAAAAGCAGATCGGTTTCCACCCAGTCGCGTTCGCGGTCAATATGTGGATCAATGCGATGGGACCACTTTGTATTAGCTCGACTGCTGGTAGTTGCGATATCGTGCGTCGCCGCACCTACCCATAGGTCTCGTCCCTGATATTGTTTGCCGAGCTTCCAGATCCGTATGTGATGACGTTTGGCAAAAGTGTTAAGTGATTTCTGAAATACCAGGTCGGGTGGCCGATTGTTTATCAGCAATGCGGAAACCGGCGCACCGGCATAGCCGCTCTGCCGCATGGTGGCTTGCACCACCTTCATCGCTGATCCTGCATTTAGACTGTCCGCCTCGAACCAGCGTGCTTCCAGAAAAGCCGTAATCAGTTCTTTCTGCGACCCGATGAACATGAGGTTAGTTACATCGGAAGGGGTGCTGTTGGGAGTGTGAGTACGTTGGGGGGTGGCCGTCACCAGCTGTTTAAGCTGAGTATCCAACGGGATTTGTGGCCATCCGGTCCAGGGATCCTTCTGCTTCAACATCGATGCGCGTACGACCTGCACCTGGATATCCGTGCCAATTGGAAAGAGAACCTCACGACGCAGCGACAGCCCGTAGACGGTTTGCACGCCCTTAATGGTGTAACCGGCGATGGGATTGGCGGCGCCTAGGGCAGCCATCACTAACGATACTTTCGTCGAGGCATGTGGTTGAACGATTCCCAGGATTTCGTTGTTGCGGACCGTTTCACGGGCATTGTCCACATAGAGAACTCGCGCATACAGCGGCGTACGCTGCCCATTCTTGTGAATGATATTAGAGAAGTCGAGCACCATGCGCGGCCGTGAATATTTATCCGGAGCCTTGGCCGCAAACAGCACCGTGCCGTTAATCTTGGTTCCGGGCGAAACCAGGAGGTCACCATCTTTGCAGGCCAGTTGCTCTCCGCTTTTGCAAAGGGGGTAAGTGACAGTCGCCTCGATGGGATCGCCGGTTCGCGACCGGTCGCTGTAGACGGGAACGTCGAGGCGTATGTCCAGTGTCGCGCCAGGTGCCAGATCGGCCCTGCGTGTTAGCGCAACTGCCGCGTCGTGGGTTGGTGGGACATTGGTGGAAACCTGATTGAAGAAAGTGTAGAAGGCGGCCAGAAAACCGCTGCTGGCGCCATTCTCGATCAGCAAGGTCTGCATCTCAAAACTCGGAGAGTAAAGCAGGTAGTCGAGCGCGGTGTCCTGGTAAACATCTTGCTTGTTGATTTCCACTCCGCGTTGGATGAGGGAGTCCGCAATTTCCTCATACGCTACCAGCACATTCGCCTTGGTGTGGTAGCTTGCGCCGAAGACGGCCCAGTGGAGCGCGGTGCGTCCTTGCGGATCTGTGGCCTTCAAATCGGCACCGCCCTCGATCAGTCCCTTGGCATGAGTCAGGCGATCTAAAACCTGTTGTTCTTTGGTCTCGCGTGTCGCCAGATACAGGTCCTGAAGCAGAGGCGAATCGCTGGAAATATCCATTTCCACAGCCGCTGGAGCCAATTCATCGTCCGGGAATTCGTCTGGAGTCTCGCGGACGATCTCCGCGTTTCGCGGTTGCTGTTCATGACTGCCAAGGGACTGTTGCGCTGCAGGAGCCTCATCCGTCTGTTGGGGATGCCCGCTCAGCGACGGCATGGTAACGGCAATAACGCAAAGAGTAAGGAGCAATGAGTTCAATTTCGAGGCGGATGGCATGAGCGGTACCTTCCTGACCGGCGACTGGTTCTAAGGTTTTATTCCTAACTGCCAAAATAGAAACGAATAAATATCCGTTCCTTCTTCAATCTGTTTTGAGATCGGTTTTCCCTGGCCGTGTCCAGCTTTGGGTTCAATGCGCAGGAGAATCGGGCGATCTTTGCTTTTACCGTTGGCGGCCTCCGCCTGCATCAGCGCAGCCATCTTCTTTGCATGCATGGGATCAACGCGGCTGTCGCTGTCCGCCGTCATGAACATGATTGCGGGATATTCAGTACCCGCTTTCACGTGATGATATGGCGAATAAGCATACAGCCAGTCAAACTGTTTGGGATCCTCGGATGAGCCATACTCCGGCACCCAGAATTTCGCGATCAAGAAATTCTGATAACGAAGCATATCGAGCAGCGGCACCTGACACAGGACCACGCGAAAAAGATCAGGACGCTGCGTGATCATCGCGCCCATCAGTAATCCGCCATTGGAGCCGCCCTGAATCGCGAGATGGTCCTTATCGGTGATTTTGTCTGTAACCAGGAATTCGGCGGCCGCGATGAAGTCATCGAAAACATTCTGCTTTTTGTCCAGCATGCCGGCACGGTGCCACTCTTCGCCGAATTCGGAACCGCCTCGCAAATTCGCGACCGCGAAAACGCCTCCATGTTCCAACCAGAGATAACGCGCGCCGGAAAATGCGGGCGTAAGGCTCACGTTAAATCCGCCGTACCCGGTTAGCAGGGTTGGATTCTTGCCGTCGAGTTGCAACCCTTTTTTGTGAAAGATGAACATCGGAACTTTGGTGCCGTCCTTCGACGTGTACCAGACCTGACGGACTTCGTAGGCTGAAGGATCGACGCCAGGAGTGGATACTTTGTCCCACAGCGAAGCCTTTCGGGTGGCCGTCTCGACCTGGTAAACAGATGGAGGAATTGTGAACGATTGGAATCCGAAAAAAAGTTCCTTTCGGTCCCACCTGCCTCCGAGTCCTTCGATGGAACCGATGCCGGGAAGTTCAACGTCGCCCAACGCTTTGCCCTGTAGATCGAAAAGCTTGAGCTGTGAGCTGGCGTTTTTTTCATACTCTGCCAGGATCTTCCCATCAACGATCGCCGTGTTTTTCAGAATGCCGTCCGCCGAGGGGATAATTTCTTTCCAGTTGGTGCGAACGGGATTGGCCGCATCTACGACATAAAGATGGAAGTGCGGTGCATCCTCATTGGTGTTGATGTAAAGCTTGCCCCGGAAGATTTCTCCGCTGTAGTGAAAATCCTTGCCGCTGGTAATCTCCAGCGGAGGAGTTCCGGATTTCAGGTTCTGGAGAAAAAGCCCATTCTTGCCGGCAGAGCCCTCATACGAAGTCAGCAACAGCCAGCGATCATCGTCGTCAGGCAGCTGAGAAACGAGGATCTCTTCTTTCTTGCGGCCTTCCCCCCAGATCAGCGGATCTTTGGCGGGATCGGTTCCAAGTTGGTGATAGAAGATGTGCAGGTAGTAGACATCGTCGCCTTCCGGCACTTCACCTTTTTTCGGATTGCGTCCGTAGTAGAAACCGGAATTATCCTTTTTCCATGCAACCTGGGCGATGCGGGTGTGCTCGATGGTGTCCGGCAGCAACTTTCCGCTCGCAGTCTCCATCACGTACAAGGTGCTGTTTTCGGAACCGCTGCCCGAGGTTCCGTAGGCCACGTACTTGCCGTCATCGGAGGGGAACCACCAATCCAGGGCGACAGTGCCGTCAGCAGACATCTTGTTCGCGTCCACCAGGGCGCGATCTTTGCCGTGCATGCCTTCGCGAACCAGCAACACTGGCTGGTTTTGTGTGCCTTCGCGCCGGGTATAAAAATAGTAGGGTCCGCCGATTTGCGGAGTGCCGATTGTCCCAATCGACAGAAGTTGCGAAAGCCGCTGGTGAATTGCATCGCGTCCCGGCAATGGATCGAGAATGCTGCGGGTGTAAGCCAGTTCCGCGCGCACATATTCCTGGGAGTCCGCGCTGCCGGCATCCTCGAGCCACCGGTAGGGATCGGAAATCTTGTGGCCGTGGATTGTCTCTTCGACAACGTCCACCTTGACCTTAGGAGGGCCCTGCGATTGCGTGCTTGGCGATGGGTCGTCAGCGGCCAGAGCGAGAGTTACCATTGCGGACAGACAAACAACGATCCAGAGCAAACGAAGCCCTCCTGCCATACTCACCTCGCAGCGATGCGGGAGATAGAGTATCAAAAAACCAAAGTGGGAAGTTTTCAGCAACTGCGTCTGAATGCTAGTATAGAGAGCGATAATGCAGCGACGCATGGTCTCATGCGTCCACGACACTCCTCAGTAGCTCAATGGCAGAGCATCCGGCTGTTAACCGGAGGGTTGTAGGTTCGAGTCCTACCTGAGGAGCCATTCTTTCAGTAGTTTGCGAACCCTCACCTCCGTTCGCTACGTTCGTTTGAAGCGCAAGCTGCACGATCTTGGCGTCTGCCTCGCGCATATCCGACGATGCCGCATCCCCGTAGAGGTTCATGGTGGTGCGGATGTCCGCGTGCCGCATGAGCTTCTGCTGCACGCCGATTGGGGTCCCCACAGCGTCAATCCACATCCGGTACGAGTGCCGGAACGTGTGTGTGCCGAGATGCCCAATGCCGGCTGCTTTGCCAGCGCGGTCAAGTTCTCTCCAGAATCCAGTGTAGGAGTAGGGCAGTCTGCCAAGTTTCAAAGGACTAGCGAAAATCCAATCGCCGTCCGCTGGAAACTCCGTGGCCTGCTTCCACACTTTCAACCGTTCAAGAAGGTCATCCGCGATCACCAGAGACTTGCGTGATTCATCGGTTTTCACGTCATCCACGTTCTCGCTCTACGATGCCACGCTCTACGCGAAGCAATCCGTCGAGCCAAGGCACATGCAATCGAGACGTCGTGCCCCGCCATGAGGCAGAGAAACTCGCCATCAATTTGCATCAAAACTGGCCTTTTGGGCCCATCTTCGAGCCTGTAATTTGCGGAAAAGCCGAATAGGGAAAGGGTTTCAGGTTGTTGACCTCAAAATTGACACGGAAGAGGTCCACAAGCCGAAGCACTAACAAGAGCACCAATACGAAAAGGTACAGCTCGATTATTTTGACTGACAGAAAGTGCTGAGTTTTTCTGCATCGACAAACCAACTTCGGAAGGGGTCCTTCTTCTCTACGAGGGCCGTTAAGGCGGATGCTGCACGTTGTGAAAGCACTATGCCTGAATCTCCATCCCAAGCCGCTGGATCTTTAAGGTGAAGACAAACGAGCGGGACCAACTCTGTATTCCCGATAAAGGCCGCCTCGTGTAACCAACTCGATATCTCATCAGCCGTATTCAGATCGAGGTGGTTTGGCAGTGACCGCTGCAATTCGGCCTTCAGATTCTCAAGGTGGCTGGACGATCCTAGTTTCGCCAACGCACCTTCTGCTGCGGAACGTAGATTATTCGCCCAAGAGCCAGGCCTGTTGTTTTCAGCGTACACCCGCTCTAGTAAGGGGAAATCTTTTTCACTCCCTGTCAATCCAACCACATACAACGCCGCCTCCACCGTTAACAACGACGAACCCTCGTTCTCAAATACGGCAATGGCCGCCTCGTGTGCCAACGTGGCGCATTCTGGATCGCGAGAATGAGCGAAATAGTCGCTCATGAATTCATAGAACCCAATATTCTGCACATTCAAATCTGCAAGCGGTGCAGCCTCTAGGATCAGAGGAAGGGCTCTGGCGCGATCGATTTGAAGCATCGTTTGTGCCGCCTTGTAGCCGTAGTCATAGTCGGTCAGCAGTTCCGTCAAAGCAGGGAAAACGTCAACCATTAGCGGACGAAGTTCCTCAGCGTGCTGCTGCCAAATATCTCTTTGACCATTCTCGCTACTCTCGTCGCGTCTTGGAGACGATAAGATCTTCTTCACAGTTTCGTTTACATCCGAGCAATAGCTCACTCTGGACATAACGAGAACGAGAAAGAAAACAACCAAGCTCTTGCCGATCAAACCTGGAAAACTGGTCGACGTAGTCACCTCCAACAAGGGGCAATCCCCCCCTTTTAGGCCTCACATGGGAGCACACCTAAAATTGGACACGATCAAGGAGCACAATGCTAGCTTCCGTAAGTAATCAGTGCCGGGGCGATACTAAACCTGCCCTTTGGTTTTGCGTCATCAGCAATGTGCCTTAGTAGCGGCGAAAACTCGCCATCAATTCGCCATCAAAACTAGGCATTTCTGAAGGTATTCTCCGGCTCTTTGAACGCGGAAAAGCTAGGTGGGGGAAAGGGTTTTGGGTTGCTGAGCTCAAAATTGACACGGTAGAGGTCTGGGATTGGCACCTGCCGTTCACCTGCCGTTTGTACTGCCTTGCATGTACTAAGATCGTTTAAAGCGCCGTCCGCTGCTCTGTATCTTGTTGCGTTTACGTTTGCGCGAGGATTCGAGTCCTACCTGAGGAGCCATTCTTTTTCTCGCCCTTTCAAGGGTTTAAGCGGCCTTCCTGAACAACAGCACAGTCTGGGTTTCTAGCCCAAATAGCCCAACTGAGAACCCCAGACCCACTTTTTCACACCATTCCCGACGCCACTGAATGTCATTCTTTAAACCATCAGCGTACACGTCGGTGATTGTTTTCTTTGCGTGACCAAGCCACAACCCGATGAGGTCTTCGGGTGCGCGGCTACGGCTGTAGCACTTCGGTTCTGAAGCGGCGGAAGGCGTGCAGAGCATGACCGGCTGCACGATGGACATTCCGCTGAGACAGCGGACGGCCACTCCTAGTTGCAAACAACAGACCGGTCTTTCCTTCCGCATACGCAGCCAACACAACGGCGAGTGGTGCCGCAATGTCAATGGTGCGAACAGCGGCAGGAGTCTTGGGAGCCTGCTCCTCGTCGCGATACTTTGGTACTGGGTGGGGCACTTGTTTGAGGGGAGAAAAACTTGCGAAGCCGACCGTGCCTGACCACATCCGACCGAAGAGGCGGCTGAATGCGTTGTTGTTTGTTGGTTGGGGTTTATTCGTGCTCGGCTGCGCGATTATCCAACTGCCTGAGGTGTTGGTATGGGGCAGAATCTTCCGACTAGTTCCATTCTTCAAGGTGCTGTTCTACATGGCATGGTCGTTCCTCCTGATAACGCTTGGAGTAGCACGACTTAAGGTTGCAGCCAAACAACTAACATCGTTAAATAGGTGAACAAACGGCGCAAGCTTGCGAAATCGCCTGATCTCGACAGTTAGGAAGGTGCGTCATAAAATCTGCCCCTTAAGTAGGTCTGGAATGAGTTCCTTGTGGCGGCGGTATACCGGATATAGAAACTTCTCTCCCAGTTCATAGGCCACGTGGCTTGCGGCCAAAGTGAACTTCCTGTGCTCGTCAGCCGGCTCCGCTTTCTCTGATCTGGAAGTCAGTTCCCAAAGGCGATCCTCGAAGTCCGCAACAATCTTAAGTAGTTCCTTCGCTAGGCCAGCGTTCGAGAATAAATTAGACGAAGATTCAGAGGATCTGGTGACTTCGGTGGGCGCGTCACCTTCCCCATCGGGCAGAATCCGTATCTCCACAGCATCGCCAATGTCCAAGTCAAACGTCGGCCACGTCAAACGGACCGTTTCGAATTCCCCGGTCTCCGTGCCAACCAAGCGGATTTTGGTAGAGCGGTCATTCTCTTGAGGGCGGTCGCGCATGTTAACGTGTGCATTCAAGAAGCCCGGGCCCGACAGCGAAGCGACAACGGAGGAAGCTCCGTTCACAGACAATGATAACCGCATATTTCTCCTTACCGACCAAGGGCTATTGCGCCGACTCTTCCGTGCATTCAGCCCACCAAGAATGAGTTTTCTTTTCTATGGTGCTAAGATGAAAATACTCGCAAGAATTTCCATTTCTTCGCCACAACCCCTCTGGTGGTTGTCCGTCGATTGGACAAACATTCTTGTTGCTGTTACACCCTGCGATGATGAGGATAATCAATACAAGAGCAAGGCGTATAGCTCTATTCTTCGGCTCGGTACTGAACAACCAAGGTTTTGACCGTGGGTGCTCCGTTGGCTGTGACTTTGTTCTCTGCCGCGTCGCATAGCGCCTTCGCTGCTCGCCATGCTGCGCTTTTGGTTGGGAACTCTTGCAGTGTGCCGATGACCTTGGATCGTCTCTTGCTACCGTCCTATTGCAGAAAATTCCACGTCTTGCGTCGTTTGTCGAAAACTACACTACCTGTTTTGTGCCGTGCTCTTTTCATTGAGTCCTCTCTGTTTCAGAGAGCACGACTGGCCCGGTGAGTGTAGCATCCAAATCAGAATGCAGAAATCGCCAAACATGGCGGCTGGTGCCGGAGAGCGAGTAGCCTTTTACTTTTCCCTGTCGAACCCAAGAGAGCAAAGTGCGCGGTTCGACTTTCAGATAGCACGCTGCTTCGGTAGCAGTGAGCCAATTAAATTGTGCGTTTGCCATAAGATCACGGCACTGGAAAGTGCCGTTAGAGCGGTCGGGAGAAGGTAACTAGACGTGCGTGCTGTTCCGTTGTAGCGTGATGGTCGCTTAACGAAGGTTCTATGCAGGCAACTGACGGTCTGGTTACGCATGTTAATCCGGCAGACATCAAAGCGCTTTGGAAGGAAACATTGGAACATCCGGGAGTCTATCTTGGCGAGAATTTGGTTAAAAGCCTATGCAGCGCGGGAGCCGACATTCATGCGGTCGGTGCTCGGAGTTTCATCATCATGTTACTGAAAAAGGTTCCGGGCACGAAAGACATGTTGGCTGCGTACGAGCATGACGGTCAGCCTGACGATGTGGTCTTTCGAGTCGCTGCGACAATTCCTCTTGAAAAAAGAGAACTCGGTGTGATGTACGACGGTGCCGGGTTTGAGCCGAGCGAATTGTTCCGACGACTACGCGACGAACAAGCCCGGTGAGTGCTGATAATGAGCAAGATGAGAATTGATTTTGAAGTCGGCGCGGGTGTTGGTGAGTGTCATGCTGACGCTCGGTTGTGTGCCTTGGAAAGCAGCAAAGAGCCACCACAAGACGTACGGCATCCCGAAGTGATTGCAAAATGCACCTGCGGTCGGACGAAAGACTTTTACGCGGCAGAAGTCGAAAGCTACATTTTCGTTTGCAATGGGAGAGTCATTCTGAAGTACCGTGAGGAATCAGCCTACACTTTCAAATTCCAACCCGGAGCATAAACAAACGTTGAAACATCTCTCTCGCATCTTGTGTGCGCTGGCAGTATTCATTACTTCGTCGGCATATGCCATCGCAATGTATCACGCTGCATTTCATTATCGAATCACTATTGGTTTTGTGATCTCTGTCATCATTTTCGCTAGCATTGGAGTTCTCTCTTTTCTTGCCTTCTACTTTATTTTGGGCAAGGCAAAGGCGTGATTCCGCGCTTCATGCGAATCTCTTTCCATCCGCATCGAGGGTGTACGGTGTACATTTTGTCTACAGCAAGATTCCGGGCACGCTTGACAGTCAGTCCTAGCCACGTAGCGAGGGAAGCAGGAGTGCTGCTTTGCCCTTGGCAGGGCCAGTGCAGGGCAATTCCTACCCTCCCTAGCGTCAAGCCGGATGGGAGGGTGAGTAAATTACTCTCAGTGAATTAAGAACAAAGGATTTGAGTGTGCGAGTCGTGGGAACAGTGACGCATATGCTTTGCAATTCCTACCGATGCTCTCCGCTCTGAGTCAAAGGCGGAGGGTAGGAATTTATGCACACTGTACACTTGCCTCGCTGAAGTAGCCGATGAATGTCCCGATGACTGCAATCTTTGTCCTACTGTATTGGGTTTGTCGCTTCAGGACCGCTTAAGAGTATTTCAGAACGTAATGCGTAATCTGTAAATTCTATTTTGTTGAAGTCGTTGGTCATATCCAACGAAACGCGATCATATTCCTGATCATTGGCAATCAATGAAACCAGGACACTCTTCGGTTTCCGAGTGCACTTTTCTGGAGGGATACTCCCATTCATGGTGGATGTCCGACTCTGTGTGAAGAACAGTATCGGGATTCGAAACGACCCATCTTCAACCGTCACATCGCCCGATTCACCGATTCTGCCCTTCGGATAAACCAGTTCTACCTTAACGATCGCTTTCCTGGGTACATGTTCGACCCGACCATGCACAATGATCGTATCGATCGGACACTCAGCGTTTAACAATGCGCTCGAAAGGATCACGCAGATAGATAGGGTTTCAACGAGACTCTTGAATATGCTGTAAAACATGGCAACTATGCGTGAACAAGTAAATATTACACGATTATGTAGGTGCTGTAACATCGCCTCGCACTTATTAAAGTCCGGTGATCAGTGTTATCGCTGTCTAAGGACAACTAACCGAGAGAGTGCCTAGCCGATTGCCAACTATAGTAAAACGGGATCGCTTCGTGAGGCTGTATCTTATGCGCCTTCACTTTCTAGGTTGTCTGATTTTCGCCTCCCACCTATTGATGAGCCAGGAGCCGGGAAAAGCGAAGCCACAAGTTCCAGTCGCGAAGTCTCCCGAGGTAGTCTCAAAAGCCGGTGTTGTTTATGTGGTAGGCGACGTACCGAAGCCCATGGGCGTGGTTATCGAGGCTGGCGGTACCATGACGGTGTTGCAGGCGCTTGCGAACGCGGGAGGAACGAATCCAACCGCCAGCCTCCGGCAAGCCAAGATTCTAAGGAACGGCGGAAATAGCGGCACAGAGGATCGGGTAGACCTCGCGGAGCTTGTGTCGGGCAAAGCCCCGGACATTGCCATGCAAGCCGATGACATCCTGTTCGTTCCCCGCAGCAATGCCAAAAGTACCGGCAGACAAAAGGATAAGTTCTACGACGTAGCCCCATCTGGGCCCCTTCAAGACCCCACTCCGATCTATATCCGTTAAAACACTCCGCAACGTCGTCATCGTCTGCGATCGCGTATGTAGGCTGCGACAGGTTGCGATAGTCACGTCCGGTGGTCTGCGGACCATTGAGCCGAAATGTTGCTCGGACAAACGGCCGTCCTGTGCGGAGTTTAGTAGCGCGGAGTTTGGGCTGTAAAGTTTTGTTATTCGCGCTGTGTCGAGCACAAAGTTTCTAAAAGTTGCTGCCTCGTTGTTTGGGGTAGAATGTGCGGCTAGCTGCTCGGGAAGGCACCGCGATCATCGTTGACACTGCTGAGGTAGGGTTCGATACGCGCCCGTGTCCTTGAGGAGCACGCTTCGATAGACAAGGTTCAGAAAAAACAGAAGGAGAGGCCATGCCCAGCCAATGGCACGGTTCCAGGTCGGCAGTCAGATTCTCCACAAGCGCCCACAGCGCAAAAAGTCTCACTGGTTCCAGTGGCTGTCGGAACTTTGGCACCAAGCTGTGTGTTCTCAGCTGCATTGTTTTCGCTGTTCTATTCTGTGGCGGATGCGAAAACAAGAATGTGTCAGCGGCGCCCGCTCCCCCGACGAACGTTCAGGTCATCGAGGTCGTTCAACGAGATGTTCCTATCTATCATGAATATCTTGCCAGTATGGATGGCTTTGTAAACGCGCAAATCCAGCCACAGGTATCCGGCTACCTGATCAAACAAAATTATCTGGAAGGCGCGCTGGTAGCCAAGAACCAGGTGCTTTTCAAAATCGATCCTCGACCCTTCCAAGCCATCGTAGATCAGGCCAAGGCGCAAGTCGCCCAAGCCGAGGCGCAGCTTGGAAAGACGCAGCTGGATGTGCAGCGCGACACTCCGCTGGCCAAAGAAAAAGCAATTGCACAGAGCCAACTCGACAACGATATTCAGGCCAACCTTGCCGCCAAAGCGACCGTTCAGGCCGATCGAGCTGCTCTTGAACAGGCGGAACTGAACCTGGAGTTCACCAACGTTCGGTCGCTGATCGACGGTGTTGCCGGAATTGCCGCCGGGCAGGTGGGAAATCTTGTGGGCCCACAAATCGTCCTCACTACGGTCTCTCAGCTCGAGCCCATTAAATCCTACTTTACGGTGAGCGAGCAGGAATACCTGGCTTTCGTGAAGCGCAACCCGACGGCAGCGGATCAAGCGGCGCGGGAGAAAAACTTTGAGCTGGAACTGATCCTTGCGGATGGATCCATTTATCCGCGCAAAGGAAAGTTTTACGCCGCCGATCGCCAGGTGGACGTACAGACGGGATCGATTCGGCTGGCTGGTCTGTTTCCAAATCCAACCAATGTTCTGCGCCCCGGGCAATTTGGCCGTGTCCGGTTCATAAGCTATACGAGGAAAGGTGCACTGTTGATCCCACAGAAATCGGTGGTGGAGCTTCAGGGAAGTTACCAGGTGGCTGTGGTCGGGAACGATAACAAAGTTACCCTGAGGAACGTGACGGTCGCAGAACGGACCGGTGCAATGTGGATTATTGACCAAGGTCTCAAACCCGGGGAGCGCGTTGTCGTAGAGGGTGTGCAAAAAGTCAGGGATAGTATGTCGGTCAATCCCACTCTCGTGACCGCCGGGCAGGCAGGGAACTGAGCCATGTCCAAGTTCTTCATCAATCGTCCAATTGTCGCCATGGTGATTGCAATTGTCACTGTCATCGTCGGCGCGGTGACCATAGCCGGCCTTCCGGTTGCCCAGTTCCCCAACATCACGCCACCCGAAATACAAGTTCTCGCCACCTACGTCGGCGCGGATGCGCAGACTCTCGAACAAGCGGTTGCCACTCCTATCGAGCAGCAAATGAGCGGAGTGGACAACATGAACTACATGTACTCGTTGAATGCGACGGGGAATTCGCAAACTACTCTGATCGTAAATTTCGATGTCAAGACAGATCCCAACACCGATCTGATCCTCGCCCAGTCTAGAGAAACCCAGGCAGCCTCCCAATTACCCATCGACGTTACCAACTACGGAATCACGGTAAGAAAATCGACGACCGCGCCGCTGATGCTGGTCGCGGTGTACTCCCCGCACGGCACCTATGACGCAAGGTTCCTCGCGAATTACGCTTTCATCAATCTGGTTGATCCCATTACGCGCTCGAACGGGATAGGCCAGGTCCAGGTATTTGGAGCAGGCCAGTACGCGATGCGGTTGTGGGTCAAGCCCGATCAATTGGCCAAAATGGGTATTACCGTCACGGAGATCGTCAACGCTGTTCAATCGCAAAACACGGTAAATCCAGCAGGACGAGTAGGCGGCGAACCAATACCTGCCGGGCAGCAATTCGCGTATGCGGTCCGGGCGCAAGGGCGGTTGGTCTCACCGGACGAATTCGGTGAAATCGTGGTTCGCGAGTCGCAAGGCGGTGTGGTGCGAGTCAAGGATGTCGCCCGGGTGGAACTCGGGGCGCAGGACTACTCAGTGGCCGGACGCTTGAACGGGAAGCCCAGCGCCATTGTTGCTGTCTACCAATTGCCGGGATCGAACGCCGTTGACGCGGCCAACGCCGTTAAGAAGCTGATGGCGGAAATGAAACGCCGGTTCCCCTCGGACATGGACTATACCTTGTCTCTCGACTCGACTCGGTCCGTCGTCGAGGGCATGAGAGAAATTATTATTACGCTGCTGATCGCGATCGGCCTTGTGATCATGGTCGTATATCTGTTCCTGCAAGGATGGCGCGCGACCCTGATCCCGCTTCTCGCAGTACCGGTTTCCCTGGTTGGCACTTTTGTTTTCTTTCCGTTGTTTGGGTTCTCCATCAACACACTCTCTCTTTTTGGTCTGGTGCTGGCGATCGGCCTGGTGGTGGACGATGCCATCGTGGTGGTGGAAGCAGTAGAACGTCACATCGAAGATGGAATGACTCCGAAAGATGCCGCCTTCAAAGCCATGGAAGAAATCTCCGGCCCCGTGGTCGGAATCGCCTTGGTATTGTCGGCCGTATTTATTCCTACTGCTTTTATCCCGGGCATTACGGGAAGGCTGTATCAGCAATTCGCCGTTACAATTGCGATCTCCGTTCTGCTCTCGGCATTCAACGCGCTCACCCTCAGCCCTGCGCTGGCTGCACTTCTGTTACGCCCCAGGAAGCCAAGCCGAGGCATTCTTCGAAGGTTCTTCGACCTGTTCAACCGTTTCTTCGAACGCGTCACTAATGGCTATGTTCGTGTTTGCGCGGCGCTCATTCGCAAGAGCGTCGTGGCGTTCATCATGCTCGTAGGTTTTGGCGTCGGAGCATGGTTCTTCAGCGGTAAAGTTCCATCCAGCTTTCTTCCGGACGAAGATCAGGGATACCTCTACATTAATCTTCAGCTGCCGAGCGCGGCTTCGACCGAGCGGACGGACCTGGTCGCAAGAAAGATTGAGGATATTTTGGCGCACACGCCGGGCGTGGCGACCACAACAACTGTCCTAGGTTTCAGTTTGCTCAGCTACACCCGATCTACATACAACGCATTCTTCTGGGTCACGCTAAAACCGTGGGACGAACGGACCGATCGCAACACTCAGTTTCAGGTGATAAAAGCGAACCTGAATCGTGCGCTCAGCCAGTTGCCGGGAGGGATTGCTTTTGATTTTTCGCCTCCCGCTATTCCCGGCGTCGGCACCTCCGGCGGATTTACTTTCGTGCTCGAAGACCGCGCGGGAAAAGATGTGCAATTCCTCGCCACCAACTTGAACACTTTCCTGGCAGCTGCCCGCAAGCGCCCTGAAATCGCCGGGGTTAGCACAACCTTCCTGGGTAGCGTGCCACAGCAGTTCATTAACGTCGATCGCGACAAGGTGATCAAACAAGAGGTGCCGGTCGCCGATGTCTACCGAACCATCCAGACGTTCATGGGCGGGTTATTCATTAATTACTTCAACCGCTTCGGCCGGCAGTGGCAGGTTTACATCGAGGCTGAGGGCGACTACCGGACAAGAGCAGAGAACGTCGGGCAGTTTTATGTCCGGAATCAGAATGGCCGGATGGTTCCGTTGTCTGCATTGACCACCTTTCAACCGCTCTCCGGGCCCGAATTCACGATGCGCTACAACCTGTTTCGCTCAGCGCAGATCAACGGCAGTGCCGCTCCAGGTTACAGCTCGGACCAGGCGACGGCCGCCTTGGAAGAAGTTTTCGCACAAACCATGCCGCCCGAGATGGGGTTCGACTATATAGGCATGTCGTATCAGGAAAAGAAGGCCCAGCAAGGAGTGCCTCCGGCCGCAATCTTTGGACTGTCGTTGCTCTTTGTTTTTCTGATTCTCGCGGCCTTGTACGAAAGCTGGACCTTGCCCTTCACCGTGTTGCTAAGCACTCCTGTGGCGGTGTTTGGCGCGTTCGCAATTCTGTGGTTGCGGCGTACGTTACTCGGCGCTTTCTTGCCCCCCTTCATGGTCCAGATTGAGACCGATGTGTATTCGCAAATCGGTCTGGTCATGCTGATCGGTCTGGCGGCGAAGAATGCCATCCTGATTGTGGAGTTCGCGAAAGACGAATATGAACAAGGCAAACCGCTGATGGATGCGGCTCTCACGGGTGCAAGGCTTCGCCTCCGGCCCATCTTGATGACCTCGCTGGCCTTCATTTTCGGGTGCATTCCCCTGTGGACTGCATCGGGCGCCGGCGCAGTAGCCCGGCAGATCATGGGAACCACGGTGATCGGCGGGATGTTGGCGGCAAGCGCGATCGGCATATTCTTTGTTCCAGCGGTGTTTTGCGTGGTGGAAAAACTGTCCGGATCTGAGAGTAAGAGACCCACTTCTCCCGGCACTATGCCTATTTCCTCACAGAGTCCAGCCGCAAACCCCAGTGCAGGAGACGACTAGCATGAGGACGCTACCGCCCCTTCTAACCCTGCTAATAATTCTGGGGTTCCTTTGCGGTTGTGCCGTCGGGCCAAATTACAAGCGACCGGTGGCCGATGTTCCTCCGGACTATCGCGGCCTCGCGCCCGACCAGGCGGCGCAAGCCGACCCCCGATCCCTTGCTGATCAGAAGTGGTGGGAAGTATTCCAGGACGAACAGTTAAAAGGACTGGTCAAGACCGCGCTGCAACAGAATTATGATGTCCGCATTGCAGCTACCAGAATTCTGCAGGCCCAGGCTCAGTTGGGGATCACGCGTGCCGATCAGTTTCCGACCATTACAGCCGGCGCGGCAGCCGAAAACCTGCGCAACCCGCAGACAAAGTTCTTGGGCGCTTATGAAACCAGCGCAAACCAGGTGAGTGGCAGCCTCGCCTGGGACCTTGACTTCTGGGGCAGGTACCGGCGCGCGACAGAAGCGGCCCGTGCCGACCTGCTGGCCAGCGAGTGGGCTCAACGAGAGGTTATCACCCTCCTAATTTCGAATTTGGCCAGCGCTTACTTCCAGCTTCGAGCCCTCGACTTGCAGCTCGAAATCTCACAGCGAACCCTGAGCTCGCGCCAGGATTCCTTGCGACTGACCCGCGTGCTGGCCGACGGCGGCTCAACCTCAATGCTCGACGTCCGGCAGGCGGAACAACTGGTTTTTACCGCGGCTTCCGAAGTCCCCACTCTGGAACAACAGATTGAGCAGGAAGAAAATTTCATCAGCATCCTCATCGGAAACAATCCAGCCCCGGTCCCACGAGGTCGAAAATTAACCGAGCAGGAACACCCTCCGACAGTGCCGGCCGGCCTCCCTTCTTCTTTGCTGGAGCGGCGGCCTGACATTCGCCAGGCCGAGGAACAGTTGATCTCCGCTAATGCGCAAATCGGCGTGGCGCGGGCTGCCTACTTTCCACAAATCTCACTTACTGCGACCGCCGGATATCAAAGTTCCGCGTTGACCAGCCTATTCCTGGGTCCGGCGGGTTTGTGGACCTTTGGCGGAGCGCTTACCCAACCGATCTTCACGGCAGGTAGGTTGCGATCGAACGTGCGCCTGTCCGAAGCCCGCCAACAGGAATTCCTCCTCACCTACCAACAGACCATCCAGGGGGCCTTTCGCGAGGTTTCCGACGCGCTGGTCGCATATCGAAAGACGCAGGAGTTTCGTCAGCAGCAAGAATTGCTGGTGGCTTCTGCGGAAGACGCGTCGCGCCTCTCGCACATGCGGTACAGCGGCGGCGTAGCCAGTTATCTCGAAGTGCTCACCAATGAGACCAATTACTTCTCCGCCGAACTCAACCTGGTGCAAGCCCAGCTCAACGAACGATTAGCCCTGGTGGAACTTTACAAATCCCTGGGCGGAGGCTGGGAGCAATAAGCTTCGGTTGTACCTTCCGGGAATCCGCACATAGAGGAGCAAGGAAGACGGGCGTCCCCGCCCGTCCCGCGCGAACGGTGGCTGTAGGGACCGAGCGCCCCTCCCTCCCCAGAGACTGTAAAATGCACTCATTCCGATGAGAGCTGACGTCGATCTGGATATCGGGCAAAAGACCTTCTCATCCGGCCTCTTGCCGGAGTTGATCGCCGTGCTGCGTCGCAGCCGGCCGGGCGATATCGTCGCGGTGATCGGTGATGAACCAAACATCGGACCGGAATTGGAAACGTGGTGCCACTTCACCGGGAATGCGCTCCTCGATGCAACGGTTGAAAACGGCCGTAGACGCTGGGTCTTCCGCTACGGCGCTGTCGCTGCGTCTACCGGAGTACCGGCAGAAGAGAAACGGCCGGTGGGCTCGCGCCTGTGGCTCTACACCAATTTCGACTGTAACCTGCATTGCGACTACTGCTGCGTTCGTTCGTCGTCCACCGTGCCACGAAGGGAATTAGGACTCGCACGCGTACAGCGAATCGCTCGCGAAGCGTCGGAGCTTGGCGTCAAAGAAATCTTCGTGACCGGAGGAGAGCCGTTTCTACTGGAAGATATCGGCGAGATATTAGTTGCTTGTGCTGCAGCCGCTCCGACCACAGTGCTGACTAACGGAATGTTGTTTGCCGGGCGGCGGACAGAAAGCTTGCGAGCGTTGCCGCGTGATCGAATTGTCCTTCAAATCAGTTTGGATAGCGCTACGCCAGAACTGCATGACCTCCATCGCGGGCCCGGCACGTGGGCGCGCACCCGCGAAGGGATTCAGCGCGCTCGTGCACCTGGCTTTCGCGTACGGCTGGCGGCCACGGTTTCGACCGATGCGGAGGCTGAGTCATTCCGTCAATTCCTAGATGAAGAGAAAGTTGCGCCGGAAGACCGGATAATACGCCGCATCGCTTTGCGTGGCTCCGCCACTCAAGGTGTCGCAATTAGCCGAGCCGACTTGGTCCCGGAAGTCACGATTACAGCCGATGGAGTGTACTGGCATCCGGTCGGCGCGGAGGATGCGGACCTGCTCATCACGCGCGACATTTTTCCTCTCTCCGAGTCTTTCGCCGCGGTCCGCCGCGCCTTCGACCGCGAAGGCGAACATGGGAGTAAGCTGGCCAGAATCTTTAACTGCGCGTAGGCGTGACAAATGGGTGGCCCACTCAAGCCCGGTTTTGGCTTGAGTGGGCCACCTGTCGATGCAGCTCATTCGGTCTGGGGAAGCTAGAGAGCGTGAGGCAGCGAGGCTATCAATACCGTACCTGTCGAATCCGATTCGATTTCCAGTTTTCCACCCAGTTCCGTTAGCCTTTCGCGCATGCCGGCTATTCCTACGCCAACATCAGAACCGGTATGATTCATGCTTTTGAGGCGCTCAGGCGCAATGCCCTTGCCGTAGTCTCTCACCGAAAGTTTGATTGTTTCGTCGTCGACTTCCAGCACTACATCTACGGTTGCGGTACCTGAATGCTTTGTGATGTTGGTAAGACTCTCCTGCAGGATCCTGAACAGGACAATCTCGACTGAACTGGGAAGGCGTATACCATCGGGCAGTTGCAGGTTGACTTGAATGGAACTGCGCTGGTTGAACCCTTTGACATACCAGGACGCGGCGGAGGCGAAGCCCGACTCATCGAGCAAGGGAGGATGCAGGAGATGAGAGGTCGTGCGGATGTCCTGGAGCGCCTGATCGGCAAGACCATTGAGGTCGGTGAAGAGTTCGTCGGTCAGCGGGTCGTGTTTCACTTTCATTTCCAGCGCGCTTAAGGTCATTTTCAGCGCGGTCAGGGTTTGTCCGGCAGTATCGTGCAGGTCGCGGGCAACGCGGCGGCGTTCTTCGTCCTGCAGGCGAAGCACGGTCAACGACAACGCGCGCAGCTTGTGTTCGATGGCGTGGCGGACGGTCACTTCTTCCTGAAACGCTGCCAGGCTATTTTCCAACTCGCGGGTACGATCGCGAACCTGCTGTTCGAGTCCGCCCTGGGCTTTGCGGAGTAGATCTTCTGCGCGCTCCAGGCGGACATTTCGCTGGAACAGTTCCCGCTGCGCATTGATCAGTTCGTTATTCACACGGGACAACTCGTCATAGAGACGATTGTCGCGATCGTTATCCACGGGAACCTTTTGCGGACTATCGTTCAGCATTGACGCTCGTAGGGTCTAACTCGTCGATAAGGGCTATGGCATCAGCTGCGTCGCTGGTCCAGTAATCTGCGCCCACGTCGCGCCAGAGATTGCGAGCGACCTTGAAGGCATAGCCTCCTACCAGAATTTTGGTTTTCGGACTGGCGGCGCGTACCGCTGCTATCACTTCTCTTACCGCTGCGAGGTGAAAAGTCATCGATGCGGAGATGGCGAGAATGCTGGACTCACGGTCGCGAAGCACTCCTATGATTCCCGCTGTAGGAACATTCGCGCCCAGGTAGATCGTGTTCCAGCCTTCCATTTCGAGCAGATCGCACAACATACGGGCGCCGATTTCGTGAAGTTCTCCACTCACGCAGGCAGCCACAATCGTGCCTCTGGCGTTGCGGTCCGACCTAAAAATGTAGGGATAAAGCTGCGACATGATCAGCTGGGTCGAAGCGGTGCAGTAGTGCTCATCGGCGACGCTGATGATGTTCGACTGCCAGAGCCGGCCGATCTCGTATTGGCAACGTTCAAAGACGTGGGAATAAATCTCCTTGATGCCGGTTTCATTTTCCACCGCGTGCAGGATGAGTTCCGAAGCGATGTGCCGTTCATAGCGAAGCAGCGCGCTCAAATACTGGCCAGCCAACTCAGCCAGCGGCTGGTCAGGATCGAGAAAAGTGGGCTTATCGGCGGATAGGAGCAGCTCCCGAATACCCGACCTCACATATTCGAGCGCGGGCTGATGCGCAGGCCCGGGCAGTTCTTCGCCCAGGACGTTGAGCATGGTTTCCAGATTGAATACCAGGTCCTCAACCGGGATTTTGCGTGAGCTCAGCATGGTCTTGGCCCAGGTAACGTAGTCCGAGAAGAGTTTTGGCTCGGCCGCCCCCACCGCTTCAGAGAGATATTTCAAATGGTAGCGTGCGTCTTCCAGACACTTGTCGTGGCCTTGTTTGCCGTAGCGTTGTTGCAAAGCCGGGCGCAGCTCCCATTGCCGATCAACGATTTTCTGGGCAAGATCGTGCTGCCGCCCAATGATGAAGTCTCGGGTTGTCTCGAGTGGTTTCGGCATCGCGATCTACGAATCGATCAATATGGCCCCCAACGGAAATGGAATAGGGGTCTTAATTTCATAAGATCCGGGGGCCGGAAGCTTGAGCCAGATCGTTGATATGCGTGAGTGCAAGAGAGCCTCCCTGAAGTGGAAGCTGATCGGAATTAAAAAATCAGTACATCTCATTTTCCTAGACGATCAGGTCGAATACGCGCAGGTTGGCGCTACCCGGCACTAGCTTCAATCCTTTGGGTATTCCCGCGTGGGAATCGTGGTAGGCGTGGCTCTTGTGCCATGTCTTGTAGCTGGGACGCTCATCCCAATATGTCATCAGCCAGATTTCGTTGGGCATGTCCTCGGGACTCAAGGCATTAAGTCTTACAAAGCCCGGTACATTATCCACCAGGTGAGGACGAAGAAGGAAAGCCTGCTTGACCTCCGGAGCCATGCCGTTGGCAATAACGAACCTGCTGAGTACGCCAACCAAGGGGACCTCCTGGGAAAGAGCTCTTCGTCAAGGCCGTTCCTAATTAGAGTCTAGTCCTTTACCTTGACCAAAGGTGACTTTAGACACGGAAGTATGCCTCGGGAAGGTGCCCATTCGCTGCCTCAGGGACGTTCAGGATGTCGTCCTCAGTTCCTCACTTCACGTTGACGGTTCCGAAGAAGGGTTGAAGGATTGTGTGCAGAAGCAGAAAGGCTCCCGCTCCGACTAGTCCGGCGCCGGGGAAGGTGAGGATCCAGGCCCACATAATTCTTTTGCCCCATATCCATCGAACATAGTGCCCTCCCCGGACTGCTCCCACTCCAGAGACCGCGCCGCCAATGGCGTGGGTGGTTGAGATGGGTACTTTGGCCAGAGTGGCCATGCCGATGGTCGCTGCAGCCGCAACCTCGGCAGAGAATCCACCGATCGGCCGCAAGTGGGGCGTGATTCGCGACCCCATGGTCTTAACGATCCGCCATCCGCCGGCCATTGTTCCCAGGCCCATGGCCGCGTGACAACTTAAAATAATCCACCAGGCACGGTAGTCAGTGCGCTTTGCTCACCCGCCAATCAGATCACTGAATACTGGGTGCGGAAATCTGATCACCAGCGATTCTGGGCTACGCTTCAGGAGTTGAAGGCCGAGTAGAGTTCGGTCGAGCAAATCCTGAGCTTCGAATCCGTGAACCTGAGGCGGGGAAGCACCCCACTTCTCGCAAACCCCGCGAGAAATGGGGCACCCGTTCTGAGTTTTCTAGGCCGACTTGGCGAATACCTGATCGAAGAATCCCTGTTGGGCAGCGGCGGCACGCAATTCAGCATAGCCATCCACGTGAGGCGGCAGCCAACGCTTGAGGCCTTCGGCGTCGAGTATCGGGCGATGAACCGGGTTGTCGTAGCTCATGGCGGAGAGTGCGTCGACGAATCGGCGCTCGCGCTCTGGCTCGAAATCGGGCCGCGCCGTGAACATGCAATGGTTGTATGCCGGAGACGACCATATCTCGGTAAGGCCGCCTTCGGGCACCAGTTTTTCGCTGCGAACCGTGTTCCAGAAAGGACTGCCGATGGCCCCGGCGTCGGCTCGTCCGTCGAGGACGGCGCGCACCACCTCAACTTCACTGGTCCCGGTATCACCATGTTTGCCCAGGTCGCTGTTGAAGCGCAGCGTTTTGTAGTCCTTACCCTCGCGCATACCTCGCTGCTCCAGAAAATGAACCGGAAGAATCGCAGCGTGCCCGCTGTCCCGGCTGCCGATTGCGAGGGTGCGATTTTTCAGATCGGCGAGCGATGAAACGGGACCTCCGTTAACTGCGACGATCTTGGTCATCCAGTCCAGATCGGTGTCGCGCATGGCAATCGCGCGGCAGGTGTGACCGCTCCACTCATCGGCCTGCAGATAAGCAAGGTTTGTATTCCATGCAATATCGATACGCGGCACGGCGTCGCCCGGCTGAGCGAGGAGAGCTGTGACCTGAGCCTCGTAGCTCTGAAAAAGAACGATCTCAACCGGCAGATGCGCTTCGTCGAGGAAGTAGCTCCGCATGCCTTCCCAAATCGTCACAACTTTCGGTGTATATGCGACTGCTCCCAGCCAGATGGTTTTGCTCATATGTTTTCCCCAGAGTTTTGCTGCTAGCTTCTAGCCCCTGGCTTCTGGCTAGACGCCAGATCCAATGGCCCGAGCTAGGAACTAGCTGCCAAGAGCTAGAAGCGTCTAAAGAAGCGGTATTCCCAACAGCGACTTCCCGATGAACTCGCGCAGGACGTCGCCCGTTGGTGCCATGACTGCCCCCGCGTGCGCGTCGCGGAAGAGGCGTTCGATATTCAAGTGCTTGGAAAATGCCGCCCCGCCGCAAATGCGCATGGCGGTTGAGGTGACGCTGATAGCGACGTCACCTGCAGCCGCTTTGGACTCTAGCACGCGCAGCATGGTCGTCTCGCGGGGCTTTTCAAGATGGTCAACCAAATCGTCGATCCGTGCCGAGAGACCATCGGTTTCAATTTGCATCGTCGCAAGCTGCGCGCGCAGCGTAGGCAGGCTCTCGCCGAGGCTCTGGCCTAGATGTTCGAATTTCGCGTTCTTAAGATGCGACACAGTTCCAGCAACTGCCGCTCGACACAATCCCAGGGCCACACATGCCGATCCTAAATTAAACAGCGGGAGTATTACGTTCAGCATGGCCGGAAAGCCGGCGGCATCATCGGTGAGTTGAAGATCGGACGGGACCTCGCAGTTTTCGAGCGTAATCGGCGCGGAAGCGTTGGCCCTGAGGCCCATGCCGTCCCAGGGTCCCGCGACTGAAACGCCGGGCGTCTGCGCCGGAACAAGATAGAGGGTGGAGTCGGTGGGTCCCGTCCCTTCAGGGGAGAGCGCGGAAACGACATAGCTCTGCGCATTACCCGCGCTAGTCACCCACGATTTCCTGGCGCTGATGCGCACGCCGTTACCATTCCGTTGTACGCGGGATACAGGCGCCCAGAAATGGCTGCGCGAGCCGGCTTCACTGAAAGCCAGAGTGGACAAGTGGCGACCAGCACAGATCTCTTGCAGTATGGGCGTGACTGCCTGAGTCGCGCTTGAACGCGCCGTCGAGATCGCCGTGGCACCGAGAATGTGCATGAGATAGACCATTGCCACCGAGGCATCCGCCTCGGCGAGCGTGGCGATCACAGCGGCAAGAGTGCGTGGACCTAACCCTGAGCCGCGAACATTCGCGGGTAACATCAGTCCAAGGAGTCCGGCCTCACCAAGCGACGCGACGGCCTCGGTAGAGAATCGTCCCGCCTTGTCGTTTTGCGCTGCGGATGGCGCCAGCACGCGACCGGCGATTTCCTGCGCTTTCAAAACAGCCGCGTCATGAGTCATGACCGCTCCTATCATTACTAATTGATGGCACAAATCTCCCGGCACGAATCTATTGGATCGAGCCAGAATTGTCGCCGAGGATACGGGGAGTGGTCAAACCGTTCTCAGGCACTTGTCGCGCTCCAAACACAGTGACGATTTCATGTGTTCACGATGGATCGCGGCAACGGAAAACTCCCGCCGCGGAGATTGGGGAGGGGCAAATAACGGGGTTTCTACTGGCTTACTACTGCCGGGATTCCTTCATCGCAAGATCGATGAGCACTATGTCAGAATTTTCGCGCAACCTGTCGAATACAATCCGGCTGCCGTCGGAAGTGATATCAAAGGTCCGCATTGTGGTGGGATTGCTCAGTCGGGTCAACTGCCGTGAGCGCATCGTGCTGAGGTCGAGGAGCCAGAAATCCTGTCCCGCGGTCGTACTACCGAGCATGTAAACCAGGCCAGTGCCATCAGGCAGGAAGCGTGCACGTTCGCCCTCGCGCTGCACCTTGATTTCGGGCATCCTGGCGGGAGTGCCATCCGGATGTACCGCCAGCAGCGGCATGAGGGTAAACACCTGCGTGCCGCCATAAACGATCAGGTCTCCGCGCGGGGACCACACCGGATCCAAAAACGGTCCGGTTGCTATGCGAACCGGCGAGCCGCCGTCGGCGGGTAATTTGAATAGTCCCGCCCCATCGCGGTCGCTGCCGGCCGCGACAATCCATTTGCCGTCAGGCGACCAGGAAGCCGTGCCACGAACATCGACGTCGCTCGACAAAGGATGTACTTGCGTTCCGTCGGCGGCGATGACGTGCATCTGCCGCTTCCCGTCCCGCCTTAGCGCAAATGCAACGCTGCCCCCGTCCGCTGATACGGCCGGTGGCGACTGGAGCGCGCCTTCCGAGCCTTTCCAGATTTCCAGCGCTTGCCCATCACGATAGCTCCACAGCCCATCCGCGCCATCTCGCGACGATAAGTAGAACAGCGATCCGTTTGCAAAGCGCGGCGTCTGGGCGCGCACGGTAGGTAATGGGAATGCTTTGACCTCCTGTTCTTCGACAATACGATTCGTAATCGGAACGCTCCACAAGTTGACTTGAGCGTTCACCACGCTCGCCGCCAGACGCCGGCCATCCGCGGTGGCGGCTAGAGCGGTGTACTGCTCTAGTCCCAAGCTCACGCGCTGCGAGGTTCGGGTCTTCGTGTCGAACGCCCACAACCACGGTCCGGCTCCGTTTTCGTTGTGGGCGACATAAAGCACTGTCCGCTCGTCGAGGGGAGTTGGGTCTGCGATATCGGTGTTGAGACGAGTGAGCTGTTCCGGTTCTCCGCCTTCCGGTGAAATCCGCCACAAGTCCATTTCACGAGTGGATGGCCGACCGCGTACAAAGTAGATCCAGCGCCCATCCCTCGACCAGACTTGATAGTGGTTGTGCACTCCGGGCTGGCTTTTCGCGATTTGACGCTTGTTGGCACCATTATGCTCCGCGACAAACATGGGATCGCCTGGTTCCCACGTGTGATACACCAGCCGGGTTCCATCGGGCGACCAGGCGACCTCGGCAGCGCGTTCTTCCAAAAAGTTGTGCAGAGATCCTCCCACCAACGGGAACAACCTGAGCCTCCGACCTTCGGTTCCTGAACTCCATACCTCAGAACCATCACCTGAGAATCCGATTGCTCGAAGCGGAGCGCGCACATCTCCGAGCCGACCCTGCGTAAGGTTTGCGAGACTGCTCCCGTTGGATTGAATCAGCCAGATATCGAACGTTCCACCCCGGTCGGAGATGAAAGCGACAAATTTTCCGTCGGGGGAGATAGCAGGGTTCGTTTCGGCTCCCTCGAAGTCTGTAAGCCGTGCAAAGTGCGCGTTGAACAGTGGATTCTCAACGGTTGCCGGGTGTCTGTTGGCGAAGACCCACGCGATAAACCCCACCACTAAGATTGTCGCAAGGACCATCAATGCCCATGGCAACCAGGCATGGCGCTTCGGTTCGACCACCTCGGCAACAGGATGCTCCCCCGACTTTTGCCGAACCATCCTCCGAAGATCCACTGTCAATTCCCGCATCGACTGATAGCGGTCCGCCGGATCACTTTCGAGTGCTTTCTCTACAATGCTCCGCAATCCGGCAGGAACAGTCTGTGGCAAAGGCGGAGGGGTCGCATGGATGATGCTTTGCAACACCTCGCGGTCTGTCGTACCGGTGAAGGGCCGCTCACCGCCGAAGGCTTCGTATAGCACGACTCCGAACGAGAAGATGTCGCTTCGCGAATCGACGGCACATCCCGAAGCTTGTTCAGGAGACATGTACGGGACGGTCCCCATCAATACTCCAGGGCGAGTTTGTCCTTCGGTGACAGTGCGGATTCCGCCCGAGTCCGACGGCTCTTGAAGTTTCGCCAAACCAAAGTCTGCTAGTTTGGCATAGCCATTCTTCGCAACCAGGATATTGGCCGGCTTGATATCGCGGTGCAGAATTCCAGCGCTATGCGCGGTTGCAAGCCCATCGGCTACACCGGTCAGTAACTCCGCAATTTGACGCCACGCGCGTTTTTCCTGCCTCACCCAGGTGTGGAGTGTTCCGCCGTCCACGAACTCGGTCACCAGGTACTGCCGACCTTCGAATTCTCCCGCATCGTGTACGGTCAGGATGTGCGGGTGGTTCAGCGAAGAAGCCATCTGTGCCTCTCGCTGGAAGCGGAGTCGTGCGGCAACGTCGGCGAGTCCCGTGGACAGGAACTTGATCGCCACTGGCCGGTTGAGTTTGGTATCGACGGCAAGAAAAACTTCACCCATGCCACCAGCGCCGAGGAGTTTTTCAATCTGGTAAGGGCCTATTTGGGCGCGTGGTGCGATTAGAGTCGGGCCGGTCAGCCCCGGCACACCAGCCGGTTCACGCTGGCCGGAAATTGCGGTCTCCGAGGATTCATGGGCTATGAGAGACTCAACTTCGCTGCGAAGTTCTGGGTCCGCCGCGGCCAACACTTCGGCGCGCTTGGCCGGATCCCGCGCAGCTCGATACAGCTCCTCGATCTGGCGCCTGTTTGCGGGGGTCATGGGTCATGCCCCTTGTTCTCAGGAATGGGTGCATCCTATCACGGCAGATCGTAGCCGGGGCCGCCAGGCGACCCGCACTCTTTCCACAGTTTTTCCCAATTCCACATCCCGTACGCCACCTTTTTCGGCAACGGGAATCCGAGCTGATGCGCGAGCATACACACCTGCCCGCGATGGTGGGCTTCGTGAGAAAGCATGTAGCACAGCATTTCCAGGCCAACCGGCCAGGGCCGGGCCCAGCCGTCTCTGCGAAACTTCTCGACGCGGCCCCCGGAACCGTCGAGCGCTTCAGCGAGCATCTCCGCGCAGCGAGCGGCGCTCTCGGCCAATCCCGCGCGCGCCTGCTGCGGGGTGCAGTGCGCGCGGTTGAGCTGTGGCGGAACCTTCAGGTGCGGAGCCGTAAGCCTGACCCACTTGGAGCGCACATTGTGCATGTGCGTGAAGATCGCCGCAATAGGTGCGGGCCTTGCCGGGCGGTTTGGCTCTCCATGCCGCAGGGTCAAGATGTTCGATGAGAATCTGGTTCATGCGATCATTGACGGCAAAGATCAGGACTGCGGCTCGGCCGAATTGAGTGCGAACCCTGGGCTGTCTCTTGGTCATAACTTTCCGCTCCTGACCTATGATAAGTCTGATAAGTCGGCAGAGGGTTGCAATTCATGGGGTTCCGGTCGTTAAGTGCATACGAGTACCCAACCGCGACCCCGGGGAATTGTAGCCGGCTGGATTCTGGACAGCCGGGGAAGGCCAGATTACGAAACAAGTCGTTGGGGTTAAGGTTCAGACCGAACTTGAGCAGTTGAAGAAGTCTCCGTCTGCGGCTGGAGAGGCGAGCCAGTCCTCGTTTTCAGCTAACACTTCCGAGTAAGTTTTCCTCGTCGGAATTTCATTTAAACCAGAGTATCGAAGCTCGCGCCGACGCTGTTGGGTCGTGGACACGTCCCGGTCGAGCCTCAGGGTTTCGAAAATCGATTCCTACCCGGGCCCGTTTACACCGCTCAAGAAGCCGCCCAGATGTCCCGTTAGCGCGACGATGCCGACACCCAGAATTTCAAGAACGAAGCGATACTTCGGAAGAATTCCTGAACGACGTCGCGCGCGCAAGTGTATCCACCAGATCAGCCAGATCGCCCCGCTTGAGACGAGCCCTAATATCAGATGCAGCAAGAGAGTCCCCTTTAACTTTTGTCCCTCAAGTTGGAACTGCCACGCGAGGATTCCGGTGGCGAGAACCGGAAGCGTCGAAACCGCTGCTACCAGGAGGTTATAGTAAGTCGCGTCGGCAAACCCCTGTCGCTTTGTCCATTGCGCCGCTAAGTCGAACGCTGCCGCAGTGATGAACAGTGCGATCGGGAAGTGAATCAACACGACATGTTGCGCGTGCCTCGCTAAAAACACGGTCTTGAGATCGAAAGGGCTTGTCATCCCCGTGCCCATTCAAAAATGTTTTTCATATCCCCACCACCGTTGCTCTGACGCTCATGTTGGATAACTGATCTAAGGAGGGTTTATTCCCAAAGAAGAAAACGAAGGCCCTGGCTGGAATAAATCTGGAAGGAATTAATACCTAAGCGACCCAAGGTCCTGGCACAATTCAACCTCTTGATCGACCCGAGACGATAGCGAATCTATCGCATCTCGTGCCGAAATTAACGGCGATAGAAGTCCCAGCCATCCCTGTCCCCTCTGCGGCATCCAAACGTGCGCAACGTAAGTAAATTAATGCCCGTCAAACGTCTCCGCAGGATTGATCCAAGCCAAAAGATTCCGGACATCGCTCCTGCTGGAGGAACCGGTTCACTCGACGCTGCCCTTCCGGCGCCCCTCGGTGTCGTCCGGCGATTTCTTAAAGTTCTTGGCCCAGGATTGATCACCGGAGCCTCCGACGATGATCCGTCCGGCATTGGGACATATGCCATCGCGGGCGCATCATTCGGATTCAACACTCTCTGGATGGCACTCGTCACATTGCCAATGATGTCTTCTGTCCAGTTCATGTGCGCGAAAATTGGGATGGTCTCAGGTCGCGGTCTCGCGGGTGTCCTGAAGATCCACTATCCGCGGACGCTCGTCTATGCGAGCGTTTTCAGCCTGGTAATTGCAAATTCGATCAATGCCGGCGCTGATATCGGCGCTATCGCGGCGGGCATCAACCTGCTCGTTCCTCTGCCGGTGTGGTCGTTGATTGTCCCCATCGCTCTGGCGGTAATCGCCTTACAGATATGGGGGTCTTATCAACTGATTGCAAATGTGTTCAAGTGGCTTACGCTGGCCCTCTTCGCTTACGTGCTGTCCGCGTTTTTCAGTAAGCCTGATTTCACGGAGGTGATACGCGGAACGTTTGTACCCAGTTTTTCCTGGAACCGGGCATTTCTGGCGCTGACTGTGGGAATCCTGGGAACGACCATCTCTCCTTATATGTTCTTCTGGCAGTCGAATCAGGAAGTGGAAGAGGAGATTGCAGCCGGCCGTAAGACTCTGTCCCAACGCAAGGGAGCAACCGATGCCGAACTCAAGTACGCCGCACTGGATGTGAATCTTGGCATGTTGATATCGAACACGGTGATGTACTTCATCATCCTTTCCACTGCTGCCACGCTTTTTAAAGCAGGAAAAACGGACATTCAAGGCGCAGCGGAAGCGGCGCAGGCTTTGCGTCCACTCGCCGGTCGCGCGGCGGAGGCTTTACTGGCTCTCGGCCTGATTGGGACTGGTTTCCTGGCGGTTCCCATTCTGACCGGTTCCAGTGCCTACGCGGTAGCCGAAGCCTTCGGCTGGCGGCACGGTTTTGACAAGCGTCCCAAAAACGCAAAAGGGTTTTATTGGCTGATCGCCGCCTCCACACTCGTGGGAATGTTGATAAATTTTGCCGGAATCAATCCGATGAAGGCACTGTTCATAACCGCTGTGATTAACGGGTTTCTGGCGCCCCCGTTGCTTGTCTTGATCATCAAGGTTTCCAACAACCCGCAGATCATGGGCAAACGGGTCAATGGAAAATTGCTCAACTTTGCTGGATGGACTACAGCGGCAATCATGTCGGCGGCAGCGATCGCCCTGATCGTCACATGGGTGTAACAGCGAATGGGCCAGGATGTTTGCAATAGGATTCTCACTCCAACGGGCTGATGGGGCTTTATACTCTTGGGTAATTGCAGGTTCATTTGCGACGTTGCCGGACCGCCCGGACTGTGGCCTTGTTTACCAGGGCACATGAAGGGCTTTCAATACACAAGATGGTTGAGTTCGCCCACGATCGATTTCGGAATCGGAGATATTTAACTTCAGGCCAATAGGCAAACGATGAAAGTTATCGAGACCGCGATCCCTGGTGTGTTGATTCTGGAACCCAAGACATTCAGAGACGACCGCGGCTTTTTTCTTGAAAGTTTCAACGAAAAAGTCATGGCCGAAAGCGGTATTTTCGACCGCTTCGTGCAGGACAATCACTCCTATTCGACACGCCATGTGCTGCGCGGCTTGCATTACCAGATCCGGTGTCCGCAGGGTAAGTTGATCTGCGTCATTTTCGGGGAGATCTTCGACGTAGCGGTGGACTTGCGCCGCAGTTCTCCCACGTTTGGCAAGTGGCATGGCATCAAGCTCTCGGCGGAGAACAAACGAATGCTCTGGATTCCCCGGGGAATGGCACACGGTTTTCTGGTCTTGTCAGAGGGCGCCCATGTGATTTACAAGACGACGGACTTCTACGCGCCGGAGTCCGAACGTACTCTCGCCTGGAATGATGCCGACCTTGGAATCGATTGGCCGATCGAGGGAACGCCCATCGTTTCCGCGAAAGACAGCGCGGGCCAGTCCTTGCGGACGGCGGAAGTGTTCGAATGAACCGCCCGCCGTTACCAGAAGTCACCACATGAAAAACGGGACGTAACCGCGGTCGGGCTCCTTTTTTGGGGCGTGACTTTAGTTACTCCGCCGAACCCTTCTCACCATTCGGTGCCGAAGAACCTCGCCCTACAATCTTAATGAATGGAAGTTGCGTATCCGCAACGTACTTCCGCTTTACTATGCCCGGAACTAAACAGAATGCGAACCGCGGTGGCGCGGTGTGGCTCTACAAGCCATGGCTGGATTTAGTTGTAGGTTGCGGTGCATGGTCGGTTCCATTGTTGCTGTTTACGTATTTCACTTCTGCCGCCAGCACGCTTACCTGGTCGACCGCGTTCTATGTTTTGGCATTGTTTTTCAACTATCCGCATTACATGGCGACAATTTATCGCGCCTATCACACCAGGGAAGATTTCAATAAATATCGAATTTTTACAGTTCACATCACTCTGCTTCTTGCGCTGACTGTGATCTTGTCGCACGTCTGGCCCCGCGCTCTGCCCTGGATTTATACCGTCTACCTCACGACGAGCCCCTGGCACTACAGTGGACAGAATTACGGCCTTTTCATGATGTTTGCGCGGCGGGCCGGCTCCCCGCCATCTACCACAGAGCGGCGGGCCCTCTACGCAACATTCGTAATTTCATACGCCGTCTTGCTGTTGAACTTTCACACCGGACATTCCGCCGATCCTCTATTCATTTCGCTCAACATTCCGCAGGCGATCAGCTCGCGAGCCCAAATAGTGCTGGCGATCGCATTCGTGATCTGCTCAGTTTTCGGACTTTCCCGCCTCATCGCGCAAGCCGGTTTTCGCAGACTGATCCCATCACTCACGCTCTTTTCCACCCAGTGCGTGTGGTTTCTCGTGCCAACGCTTCTTTCTTTGCTGGAACGATTCCAGGTTCCGCAAAGCCGCTATAGCACAGGCGTACTTGCCGTAATGCACTCCGCGCAATATCTCTGGATCACCAGTTACTACGCTAAGCGTGAAGCAGCGGCGACACCGGACCGCCCCTGGCGTCCATTAGCTTATTTCACAATTCTCGCGGTCGGGGGCATCGCACTCTTTGTTCCCGGTCCCTGGCTCTCAAGCCTCGTGTTCCATTTCGATTTCACGCGAAGCTTCCTGCTCTTCACCGCGCTGATAAATATTCACCACTTCATCCTTGACGGTGCTATCTGGAAATTACGAGATGGACGCATCGCAGCCCTGTTGGTGAATTCCCGTGCACAGATTGCGGAACGCGCAGTTGAGGCGGGAAGCAGAACGATGACGGCATTCCGGTGGTTGGCCGGGTCGAGTTCAATCGCACGCGCTCTTCGAGTGGGCGCCGCGTCGGCACTGCTGATTTGGGGTACTGTCGATCAAGTGCACTATTACTTTGCCCTGCACAATGGCAATCTGGCCGATTTGAAGCGGGCAGCGGCGCTTGCTCCCTACGACGTTTCGCTTGAGATACGACTCGCTCGCGAAGCGCTGAAAGAGGGCAACTCCGAAGACTCTGTCGCCGCCTGGCAATACGCGATCAAGGCGAACCCCGCCGATCCCGCGCCTCGTGATGCGTGGTTGAAATATCTAACGCAGGGAAAACGGCTCGAAGAGGCCTATCAGCTCACCGGCAGATGGCTCAAGCTTGCGCCGATGGATGCAGGTCTGCTGGTAAATCATGGTATCCTCGCGCAGCAATTCGGGCACGCCGAGGAAGCGGAAACGAGCTGGCAAAAAGCTCTCCAACTCGACCCGTCGAGGGCAGAGGCGGAGCTCTATCTCGCCGCTGAACTGGAGAAGCAAGGCAAGCTCGAAGCGGCAATCAGTCACTACGAAGCCTTCCTCACAAAGGTTGTGCAACATCGTGCGTCCAGCACCCCGCCAGCAGCAAATCTGATCAGCGTGGCTTTGAAGCTGGCAGATTGCAACAATCGCCTCGATCACCCCGACGTGGCATTGCGCCACTACAAAATGGCACGGACCTTGGCGGCCCAAACCGGGGAAAAGAAGTTGGAGAGTTTTGCCGACGTGGCAGAGGCCTCACTACAGGCCAAGCTCGGTCAAACCGCCACGACGCTGTCCCTCTACCAGAGGGCGCTCCAGCTTGATGCCGAACTCGATGATCGGCACAGTGAAGCGGTTGATTGGTACATGTACGCGATGTTTTTGCGGGACACTGGTTTTCCCCCACGCTTGGTCTATGCGAGTCTGCTCAGGTCCGACACGTTGCTAGCGTCCGATCCAGAAGATCAAGAGGTGGCTGAAGCACGTCAGGCCCGGAAAGAACTGGAACGGAAACTCGGTCCCGAGGCATCCGCCATCAATCGTAAACCTGAGGCTGTATTGCGCGAAGCGCTTGCGCTGAAGTAAGGCACGGTCAACCGCGACGACGCCGTGCAGAGGCTTTTTGTAGCGCCGGCAAGGTGCCGGCGCTACGACTATCTCGATCTATCCCTACCTGCATCGTCTTGTTGTATAAAATCCTGGGCAGACTTGTAATCCAGCGCGGAAAGAAGGATGGCATGAAGCGAATCACTCTCATTTTGGTTCTCTTAGTCTCGCAAGCGGTTTGGGGACAGGACTGGGCGCGCGCCCAGTTGGAGAAGTCTCCCCGGCATCGGGAATGGGTTACGGTGAAACATGACGGCCGATCGGTTGAAACATTCGTGGTGTATCCCGAGTCCAAGGACAAGCGCCCGGTAGTAATTCTGATCCACGAAATTTTCGGCATGTCGGACTGGATTCAGGATCTGGCCGACCAGGTAGCCGCAGCCGGTTATATCGCGGTCGCGCCCGACCTGCTGTCAGGTATGGGCCCGAACGGTGGACGCACTTCTGCCTTTGCCCAGGACAAAGTCACAGAGGCGGTGAGCCACCTCGACCCTGATCAGGTTACCTCGGACCTGAACGCGGTCGCCGACTACGCCAACAAGATCCCGGCGTCGAACGGAAAATTATTTGTGGCAGGTTACTGCTGGGGTGGAGGTCAGACCTTCCGCTTTGCAACCAATCGGCGTGATCTGAAAGGCGCCTTCGTGTTCTATGGTTCGGCGCCCAACAAAGATGCCATGGCGAAAATCAACACGCCCGTGTACGGATTTTATGCCGGTAACGATGCCCGGATTGATGTCACGCTCCCCGATACAACGGACCAGATGAAAGCGGCGGGAAAGACGTTCGAGCCGCTAGTCTACGACGGAGCAGGGCACGGCTTCATGCGCGCAGGCGAAGCTCCCGACGCCAGCGATGCCAACAGGAAGGCCCGCGAGGACGCATGGGCACGCTGGAAAGACCTTTTGAGCCAATAGGCTGGAGGGCGATCGAAAGCTGGGACCGCCGATCCGCTAAATGCCGTAGTTCACGCCACGAAGCGCGTCCTGATATGCCTCGCGCGCTTTGGTGGCTCGGGTGTGGGCGTCGTGTTCGTTGAAGTGCGCGGTGTCCCATTCCTCCATGGCGGTCATGGAGTGATCCGGAGTCGCCAAGGCTTCTTCGGCGCGAATGCTGTTAACCCATTCATCGGTAGCTTGCTTGTAGACAAGGCGTAGTTGATCGAGATTTTCCTGGCTCATAGGAACAGGACATTAGTGCCGTCCCGAGTGCGGGTCAATCGCCCCGGGTGGAATTTAACCGAAAATTAACCTGGGGGCTGGTTGGGCTAGTAAGGTTCTATTCACCTTCCGCGCCACTCTGGGCAAAACTTTGCGGACCAGCATAATCACGATGCGGGATCACCTCTAAAAACGAGGTAGAATGCTGCCGGGGAAGTCACTGCCCGGTGCCACCGCGCGGCCTCTTTCCCCCAGCTCTGGGCCTGAACAGGTGAGGCGATGGCTGACCTGCCCCTTCAAGAAAAGAGTATCGGAGCGACATCGATCGCAGAGATCGAGGTTCTCTGGATCACCGCCGGCTTGGGTTGCGATGGCGATACTATCGCGATGACGGCCGCCACCCAGCCCAGTATCGAAGATGTTTTGACGGGTGCCCTGCCCTGGATTCCCAAAGTCAGGCTCCGCAATCCCTTTCTCGCGCTGGAAAACGGTGATGATTTCATGAGGCCGTTTCATCAGGCTGCAGCAGGCGAGATTGAAAATTTCATCCTGGTCGTCGAAGGATCAATTCCGAACGAGCATAATAAGGAGGAAGGTTACTGGGCGTCGTTGGGTACCGACCCGAAGACGGGCCAGCCGATCACAACCTGCGAGTGGATCGATCGTCTCGCGCCCAAGGCGTGGGCGGTGGTAGCCGCGGGGACGTGCGCCACGTATGGCGGAATCCATGCCATGGAAGGAAACCCCACCGGCTGTATGGGCCTTCCCGACTATTTGGGCTGGCAATGGAAGTCAAAAGCTGGAATCTCTATCGTTTGTGTTCCGGGCTGTCCAGTGCAACCCGATAATTTCATGGAGACCCTGCTCTATCTTCTCTATATGGCGGCAGGGCGCGCTCCGATGATTCCTCTCGATGACGCGCTGCGTCCCTCATGGCTCTTCGGCAATACAGTGCACGAAGGGTGCGACCGCGGTGGCTTTTACGAACAGGCACAATTCGCCGACCAGTACGGCTCACCGCTATGTATCGTGAAACTGGGTTGCTGGGGGCCGGTGGTGCAGTGCAATGTCGGGAAACGCGGATGGATGGGCGGTATTGGAGGCTGTCCTAACGTGGGAGGAATCTGCATCGGCTGCACAATGCCGGGTTTTCCCGACAAGTTCATGCCGTTCATGAACCAGCCACCGGGCTCGCTTTTGTCCTCGGCTGCGGTGCAGACTTATGGACGCGCCATTCACGCGTTGCGCCGCTTCACCCAGGCCTCGTTGAACAAGGAGCCGAGTTGGCGGAGGCCGGGCCGCGGGAGCCTGCCGGCTGTTTAGACGCAGTGTTGTCGTACTTATTCATTCATGTGATTGAAATTGCTCGGCATCTGCTGGCGCGATTGAAGAGATGTAGTTTTTCCAGGAGTAGAAATGGTTTCATTTCCATGGACGAATAATGCGAGCAGCGCTCCACGGGATGATCATGCTGGAGCCGCCGATCCCGAACCCAATCCTTCACAGGCAGAGGAAGTTCTTCAAGTGCTGGCCGGAGTTTTTAACCATCACAATCCCCCTGGTGCGAGGCGGATTGTTTACCCTCCGGAAAAACCAGACCAGGGATGGTCCGCCGATTCGCAACTCCCAAATCTTGAGGCTCGGTATCGCGCCCTTGTAGAACAGATTCCCGCGGTGGTTTTCATGGCGTACCTGGATCAGGGAATCGGCGAAGCTTACGTGAGTCCTCAGATTGAAGCCGCATTGGGCTTTTCACAAGAAGAGTGGCTGGAAGATCCGGTGCGCTGGTATAGCCACATCCATCCCGATGACAAGCAGCGCTGGAGCACCGAAGCCGCCGAAATGTTTCTTACCGGAAACCCTCTGCGATCGGCGTACCGGGTTGTGGCGCGGGACGGTCGTGTGATCTGGTTTCACTGCGAAGCCAAGATGATTCGCAAAGAGGATGGCGAGCCCTGGTTCATTCACGGTGTTGGATTCGATATTACCGACCTCAAGCGGACCGAAGAGGCACTCCAGGAAGAACGTAACGTTGTTTCGGCGATTCTCCACACCGTTGGGGCTCTCGTAGTTGTTCTCGATCCTCAAGGGCAGGTCATCCGATTCAACCGGGCTTGTGAACTTACTAGTGGATACTCGTTCGCGGAGGTTTCCGGCCAGAAGATATGGGATGTGTTTATGGTTCAGGAAGAAGTCGACCGCTTCAAATCAGATTTTCAGCGGCTTTGTTCAGATCAGTTGCCGAGTGACTATGAAGGCTATCTGGTGAAGAGAGACGGCACGCGCCGCCTGATTTCCTGGTCGAGCACGGTGCTGCCCGGCAACGACGGAACTCCAAGTTACATTATCGCCACTGGAATCGATATCACGGAACGCAAAAATCTGGAAAAAGCGATTTTAGATGTCAGCGGCCGTGAGCAACGCCGTATTGGACAGGACCTCCACGACGGTTTGGGGCAACATCTCACCGGCATCGCATTCATGAGCAAGGTTCAGGAACAGAAGCTCGCGGAAAAAAGTTTGCCGGAAGCGGGCGATGCGGCAAAGATCGTGAAGTTGGTAAATGAAGCCATTAACAAGACGCGTGAACTGGCGCGAGGGTTACTGCCAGTAGTCTCCGATGCGCGGGGATTGATGTCGGCCCTACAGCAATGGGCCGGCGAAGTGGAAGATTTGTTTGGAATTTCCTGCCGTCTGCAATGTTATGTTCCAGTGCTGATTCACGACGACACAGTGGCGACTCACTTGTACTATATCGCACGGGAAGCGGTAAACAACGCGATCAAGCATGGCCACGCCGATCAGATCATTATCCGCCTTGCCTCTGACGAGGCGCAAGGGGTGCTGAGCATCAGCGATAACGGTTCCGGAATCGTGGATACTCCAGCCAACAACGCGGGCATGGGACGCCATCTGATGAATTACCGTGCCAGAGTCGTTGGTGGGTCGCTGGAGATACAAAGAATTCCTTCGGGTGGCACCATGGTCACATGCCTTTTTCCAATTCAACTTCCGGCCGGAGAACTGGAAAAAAGTTAAGGATTAACGAATGAAGATAGAGACAGGCATCAACTTCAAATTGCAAAACCAGGCGCCGCCAAGAAAAAACAGGATCCTGGTGGTCGATGATCACCCGATCGTACGGCAGGGTCTGGCGCTGTTGATCAATCAGGAAGCCGATATGCTGGTTTGCGGTGAGGCAGAGGAGGCCATGGGCGCGATGCACGTGCTGGCTTCGGCGAAGCCTGATGTACTCATCGTCGACATTTCTCTGAACGGTCCGGACGGTCTCGACCTGTTGAAGAATGTGAGAACTACGCACCCGACCCTTCCGGTGCTTATCCTCTCGATGCACGATGAATCGATTTACGCGGAGCGTGCCCTGCGGGCCGGTGCCAATGGCTACATCATGAAGCAGGAAGCGACCGAAAAAGTTCTTGTCGCACTGCGTCGTATTCTTGCCGGCGAGATTTATGTTAGTGACCACATCGCAAACAAGATGCTCAAGCACTACATCACGGGATCAGGCACGTTGCGGCCATCCTCCATCGCCGATCTGAGCGATCGCGAACTGGAAGTGTTTCGCCTGATCGGCGAAGGGCATGGAACGCGCCAGATTGCGGAAGAATTGCATCTCAGCGTGAAGACGGTCGAATCCTACCAGGCGCACATCAAAGAAAAACTGTCCCTACGCAGTGCGCGCGAACTCATGCAACATGCGATTCAGTGGAACATGAACGAAAAGACCGCCTAAGTTAACGCATGTTTGCAATATAGAATCGGAGCAAATTGCGTCCTGATCTGTCTTTTTCCCAATTTGGGAATGAGAAAACTCCTCCCATCAGGGAATCCCCGATAGAAAAATTAGTGTTTCCCATGAAACTGAATAAGTGGTCATCCCGCTTGTGGCCGTTTCTCTTGTGATTGATTCTGTGTACGTTGCAGTACCAAAAACGGCAACCTCCATTACTCATCGGCAAGCAATAAGGAATCGCTCAGGCGCAAGAACTATCTACTCCCAACAAAACGCAATACGGGTTCCGGCCTCGGTTTGAGGTTGGAAGAGGAGAGTCCAGATGCCAGCGGAAACAGTTCCGTACGGTCGGATTACACAAAAACCGTCGCCCGTCGCTGAAGTTCACATACTCTGGATCACGGCCGGTCTCGGTTGTGACGGAGATTCAGTTTCAGTCACTGCGGCTACTCAACCCAGCATCGAAGACGTTTTGTTGGGAGCGATTCCCGGGCTTCCCAAAGTGCACCTCCACAATCCCGTTCTCGCCTATGAGAATGGTGACGAGTTCATGAAGTTCTGGTACATGGCCGAAAAGGGCCAACTGGAACCGTTCGTCCTCGTGGTTGAAGGTTCTATTCCCAACGAGAAGATCAAAAAAGAAGGCTACTGGGCCGGCTTGGGTACCGATCCAAATACGGGTCAGCCGATTACCACCAACGAATGGATCGATCGCATCGCGCCCAAGGCTCTGGCTGTGATTGCCTGTGGTACGTGCGCTACCTACGGCGGTATTCACGCCATGGAAGGAAATCCAACCGGCGCGATGGGCCTCGCTGATTATCTGGGTTGGGATTGGAAGTCGAAAGCTGGGCTACCGATCGTGAATGTCCCTGGATGCCCGGTGCAGCCGGACAATTTCATGGAAACCGTCCTCTATCTTCTGTACCAGGTGGCAGGACTCGCGCCTATGATTCCGCTCGACGATCAACTGCGTCCTACGTGGTTATTCGGCAAGACCGTTCACGAAGGCTGCGATCGCGCCGGTTACTACGAGCAAGGTGATTTCGCAGAAGTGTACGGTTCCCCCAAGTGCATTGTGAAGTTGGGATGCTGGGGTCCGGTAGTGAACTGCAACGTGCCCAAACGCGGCTGGATGGCTGGGATCGGCGGATGTCCCAATGTAGGCGGCATTTGCATCGGTTGCACTATGCCTGGATTCCCGGACAAGTTCATGCCGTTCATGGATGAACCGCCCGGCGCCAGAGTCTCCACTTCGGCGGTCGGAGCGTACGGCCGTGCGATTCGCGCCCTTCGTACCATGACTCAGAACACCGCTAACAAGGAGCCGAAGTGGCGTCATTCAGGTTCGCAACTGACAACGGGCTACCACCCGAGGTCTTACTGAAATCCACCAAGAAACCCACACAGACAGATAAGGAGCGATTGCATGAGCACCATCACCGCACCGACGAAAGATGTTCCGGGGAAAAAGGGAAACTTGGTGGAAATGAACTGGGACCCGATTACCCGGATCGTGGGTAGTCTCGGGATCTTCACCAAGATCGATTTCGAGAACAAGCACGTGGTCGAGTGTCACAGCACGTCATCTATTTTTCGCGGGTACAGCATTTTCATGAAGGGTAAAGACCCGCGCGACGCGCACTTCATTACCAGCCGCATTTGCGGAATTTGCGGTGACAACCATGCCACCTGCGCCACCTACGCGCAGAACATGGCATTCGGCATAAAGCCGCCTCCGATCGCCGAGTGGATTGTCAATCTTGGTGAAGCAGCCGAGTACATGTTCGATCACAATATTTTCCAGGACAACTTGGTTGGCGTGGACTTCTGCGAACAAATGGTCAAGGAGACCAATCCCAAGGTCTGGGCCAAAGCGCAATCAACGCCGTCGCCGCATGCCAGTGCGCACGGTTACCGTACCATCGCCGACATCATGACTGCCCTGAATCCTTTCACGGGCGCGTTCTATCGTGAAGCCCTGGTCATGAGCCGAATGACGCGCGAAATGTTCTGCCTGATGGAAGGCCGGCACGTTCATCCATCCACGCTTTACCCGGGTGGAGTCGGGACAGTCCCGACCATTCAATTGTTTACCGACTATCTCGTCCGACTGATGAAGTATGTAGAGTTCATGAAGAAAGTTGTTCCACTGCACGACGATCTGTTCGACTTTTTCTACGATGCCCTCCCCGGTTATGAGGAAGTCGGACGGCGGCGGGTGCTGCTGGCTTGTTGGGGATCGTTCAACGATCCTGACGTCTGCGACTACACCTACAAGAATATGACGAACTGGGGTCGCGGCATGTTCGTCACTCCGGGCATCGTGGTTGACGGCAAGCTGGTGACCACCGACCTGGTGGACATCAATCTAAATATCCGCATTTTGCTGGGCAGTTCTTACTACGACGAATGGAAGAACCAGCAGACCTTCGTAAAGACCGATCCGCTGGGAAATCCGGTGGACAAAAACCATCCCTGGAACCAAACGACAATACCCCGGCCGCAAAAGCGTGACTTCGGCGGTAAATACACATGGGTAATGTCGCCGCGGTGGTTTGATAAGCGCACCGGCGACCATCTGGCAATGGACACTGGGGGCGGCCCGATCGCTCGGTTGTGGGCGACTGCTCTCGCCGGCCTGGTCGACATCGGATACATCAAAGCGACTGGGACCAGCGTCAAGATGTACTTGCCCAAGACGACGTCTTTGCCCGAGGTTGAGTTCGAATGGAAGATTCCCAAGTGGAGCAATGCCATCGAACGCGACCGCGCGCGAACCTACTTCCAGGTCTATGCTGCGTGCGCTGCGCTGCATTTCATGGAAAAGGCTCTTGCGGAGCTGCATGCCGGCCATACCAAAACATGGACCGAATTCAAAGTCCCTGAGGAAGCTATCGGATGCGGCTTCCACGAAGCGGTTCGGGGCGTGCTCTCCCATCACGTAGTCATTAAAGAAGGGAAGATTGCCAACTATCATCCGTATCCGCCCACACCCTGGAATGCTAACCCGCGCGATATTTATGGCACTCCAGGCCCTTACGAGGATGCGGTGCAGAATACGCCGATCTTTGAAGAAAACGGTCCCGATAAGTTCAAAGGGATCGACATCATGCGCGCGGTGAGAAGCTTTGATCCGTGTTTGCCCTGCGGCGTGCACATGTATCTGGGGAACGGCAAGGTGCTGGAGACGCACCATTCCCCAATGTTCGGTCTTCAACCCTGAAGTCGTGCCATGGTTGGATAGGGAGTGAGGGGTCGTAGCTCTAAGGAATCGCCAGATATGCTCGTGAGAGACAACTGGCATCTGAAAACTGCACTCTCACTCCTTATTTTTTTGGATTGCGGAGCTGGGTCGACTTTTATAAAGCCGTCATCCTGAGCTTGCGAAGGATCTGGCGTGTGGTGTTTGGGAACTCATTAGGCCGTGGCCGTGTGCACGCCAGATCCTTCGGGACTGAAGTCCCTCAGGATGAGGCATAGGTGGGGATGACGCATTGGAGAGGACGAAGTTCCTCAGGACGAAGACCGTAGGCACGTTGGACTAGGAGGCTTGTGGCCGACAGCAGAGATTTTCAGGAGGACATGCAGCGGATCGGCGGGCTGGTCCAGGAAATTGACTCAATCGCCGATCCTGCGGTGCGGGCCGCGACCAAGGATCTGGTGCAGTCACTGATGGATCTCCACGGCACCGCACTGGAGAAGGTGCTCGATATCGTTGCCGATGCCGGAGAGCCTGGAATGGACATCATCGGACGCTTGGGCCGCGATCCGCTGGTGAGCAGCGTTTTGATTCTCTACGGGCTCCATCCCGACGACCTTGAAACCCGTGTGGTGAAGGCGGTGGATCGTATACGTCCGCAATTGCGGAAGCAGGGCTGCGAAGTTGAACTAGTTGGGGTGAACGACGGTGCGATCCGATTGCGGGTCGAAACCGGTTCGCACACATGCGGGTCAACCGCCAAGACTGTGCAGGCGACAGTTGAGGGAGCTATTTACGACGCCGCGCCGGATATGGCGTCGCTGGCGATTGAAGGTTTCGAAGAGAAGCCGTCTTCAGGATTTGTGGCCTTGGACAAGCTGATGGGAAGTGCGTCAGCGCTCGAGCCACAGGGCACGGATTGAGAGTGACGTCGGCAGGATGCCGGCGCTACCAGGAAACTATTTATGAGCGCGGGACAATTTTCAGGATCGGCTGATGGTTTCGGAACGTTGCGCCAGTTCGCGCGGCGTGAACGTCCGCTCGAACGCTGTGAGTTATGCAGCATCGGACTATCGCCGGTTCATTCGCATTTGATTGAAGTCGCCCAGCGCAAACTTCTATGCACCTGCGAAGCCTGTGCCATCTTGTTTAGCGGACAAGGGGTCAAGTTCAAGCGTGTTCCTCGCCGGGTGCGGTCCCTCTCCGCATTCAATCTGAGCGACGCGGAGTGGAACAGTCTGATGGTCCCCATCAACATGGCTTTCTTCCTGAAGAGCAGCCTTGAGAACCGGGTGGTGGCGCTTTACCCCAGCCCGGCGGGAGCGACTGAATCGCTGCTGCCATTGGAATCCTGGAACGAGATCGTGGCGAACAATCCGATTCTTGAGGAAATGGAACCTGATGTGGAAGGACTCCTAGTCAATCGCCTGGGCTACTCCCGTGGTTATTCGGCGGCCGCGTATTACATGCTGCCTATTGACGAGTGCTACAAGCTGGTTGGCCTGATTCGTCTGCACTGGAAAGGTCTCTCGGGAGGCACGGAAGTCTGGCAGGAACTTGGCGAGTTTTTCGCTAATTTGAAATCGCGATCCGTCGAAGTTCATGCCCGGCGGGAAGAGATAACTGAGGCGGAGGAGGAATCTCATGCCTGACCTGAGCTTCCAAGTGGAAGGGGTCGAGGTTATCGGCAACGCCGCCACGCCGCTGCTGGGGTTCAAACTGCGTCTGACTGACGCGAACCCAGAGCAAACGATTCATACGGTCGCATTGCGTTGCCAGATTCAGCTCGAAGTCACCCGCCGCAAGTACACGCCGGAAGACCAGGAGCGCTTGCTCGATCTGTTTGGCGAGTCCAGCCGTTGGGGGCAAACGCTGCGAAGTCTTCTGTGGACGCATGCCAACCTGGTTGTGCCTTCCTTCAAGGGAACCACGCTCGTCGATCTTCCGGTGCCGTGCACTTTCGATTTCAACGTGGCCGCTACCAAATATTTTGACGGCCTTGCGGACGGCGAAGTCCCGGTCTGCCTGCAATTCAGCGGGACAGTTTTTTACGCCGGAGCCGAAGGTGGCTTGCAGGTAGCGCCAATTTCCTGGGACAAGGAAGCACGTTTCAAGCTGCCGGTGAAAGTATGGCGCGAAATGATGGAATCGTACTATCCCAACAGCGCGTGGCTTTGCCTGCATAAAGAGGCGTTTGACCGCCTGTATCAATACAAAGTGAAACACGGCATACCTACCTGGGAAGAAGTGCTCGAGAGCGTCATTCCGATAGAGGAGACGCTGGTCTGATGAACTTGCACGCAGTCGAACAGATCGCTAAAGCGGTGCTTTATGAGGGATACATGCTTTATCCCTACCGCCCATCGTCGGTGAAAAATCAGCAGCGCTGGAATTTTGGCGTGCTCTGTCCGCAGTCTTATAGCGATTCGCAGAAGGGCAGCGAAGCCTGGACGATGCAGACTGAATGTCTGGTCGAAGCCAGTTCAATGACCGGTCTTGAGGTGCGAGTACGGTTTCTCCAGTTAGTGGCGCGCTCAGTCGGTGAACTCGCCATGCCGGTGAGCGAGTTGTTGGATGGTGAAATACCTGAGTTTCGATTTGTGAACAGGCTTGTCGTCAATGAACGCGTCTACCGGCCGTGGCAGGAGGCGATCGAGCGGGAAGTGGTTCTGCCGGTATACAACGTGGAAGCGCTGGGATACCGGTTGGTTCCCGACGCCTTCAGTTTCCCGGCAGAAAAGCAGTTCGAGTACTTGCGCGACAGGAGCGGGCTGATCGCAGGTGTGCTTGTAAGGGAACGGGTAGCGCTTTGCGGCGCGGTTGAAGTCATGAGCGAAAGAGTCGGAGATGGAATTTTCAAGGTCAGCGTGCGGATTCGTAACACTACGCCTTTTGAAGTGGTGAAGGATTCCAGTCGCGACGACGCCTTGCTCAGTTCACTGGCCTCCACTCACACCGTCCTAGGGGTGCAGGATGGACGATTTATTTCTCTTCTCGCCCCGCCGGAACCGCTTCGTGAAGTTGCGGGGAGTTGTTCGAATATCGGAAGTTTTCCCGTCCTGGTAGGCGAAGAAGGGCAATGCGACACGCTGCTGTCGTCGCCGATCATTCTCTATGACTATCCGCAGATTGCTCCGGAGAGCGCTGGAGACTTGTTTGATGGCACCGAAATTGACGAGATACTCTCGTTGCGAATCATGACCCTGACCGACGATGAGAAGCGCGAGATGAGCCAATCGGACGAGCGTGCCCGCCAGATGCTGGAGCGGACCGAGACCATGCCGGTGGAACAGTTGATGAAGTTGCATGGAGTTCTTCGCGGGCTGCGCCCGGTGAAAGAAGAGATTCAATGAACGAGTGGGAATGGCAACTTCTGGAAGAGAAAATTCCGGTCGATCATCTGGACATTTTGGGAGTCGAGGTGCGGACTGGAAGCCGGGTGCGGCTGCGTCCGCGCAAGGGCGGCGATGTGATGGATATTGCGCTCGCCGGCCAGGTGGCCACCATCGAGTGCATCGAGCAGGATTATGAGGGCAAGTGTCATGTCTGCGTGGTTCTCGATCAGGATCCGGGACGAGACATGGGGCTGCTTCGCCAACCCGGCCATCGTTTCTTTTTTGCGGCGGAGGAAGTCGAGCCGCTTTCGGAGGAGGAATCCCGGGAAATCACATCTGTCCAGAAGCCCAACATACTCGTGGCTGGGATCGGCAACATCTTTCTGGGGGATGATGCGTTTGGTGTCGAGGTGGTCCGGCGCATGGCTGGCCGCAAACTTCCGGAAAGCGTGCGGGTCTCCGATTTCGGCATCCGCGGGTTCGATCTTGCTTACGCCCTGCAGGATGGTTATGAAACCACCATCCTGGTGGATGCTTGTCCGCACGGCCAGGCTCCAGGCACGCTCTATGTGATCGAACCGGATTTGAAAGCGTTGGACGATCCCGAGGCCTCGCAACCCATGGTGGAGGCCCACGCCATGAATCCTGTAAGTGTTTTGCGCATGGCCCGAGCCATGAACATTGAATTGAAGAATATTCTCCTGGTCGGATGTGAGCCCGAAACTCTCGGTGGCGAAGAGGGTCAGATGGGATTGAGTGCGCCAGTTGAGGGTGCCGTCGATGAGGCGGTGAAGCTGGTGGAGTCGTTGGTAGACAGAATCCTGAATGGTGATCGGCCTGGTTCCAGGCTTGCTGCGAATGGGTAAGACGTTCCCAATAATTTAAGGAGACGGGCGATGGAAAATGGCAATGGCAGCTTCAGCGATAAGGACACTTTATTCATGCTTAGCGGTGTGGCCCTGCTCGTTTTCGGCGCAGGCTTGATTCTTACCAATCCGATCGCGCGACGTTACATGGGTCAGCTGGGTATCGGTGATCTGGCAAGCCTGGCTTTGCCCGATCTGGATCGGTACCTGAAATTGCGTGCCATGTGAAAAGGCTTGGAGGTCGGTAATTGCATCCGGGCTGAGGGGGGAACCGAGGCCTTGATGGACGACGGTTCTGTCAGGGCATGGAGGGCGATACTCTATGGTCCCCATAAGTGCTCCGAGTGTTTGCTATGTCATTGATACGCGCGCGAGTCAATTTACAGTGCAGGCTTTTGCCAGCGGGCTGGCGGCATCGGTTGCCCACAGTCCGAAGATCGCTATCCGGGATTGGACCGGCGAAGCGCGATTCACTCCTGGCACCCTAGGAGGTGGATCGGTCAAGGTGCGGGTGAAAGCAGCTTCGCTCGAGGTGCTAGACGAACTCAGGGACAGCGACCGGCGAGAACTTCACCGGGTGATGAATAAGGAGGTGTTGGAAACATCGACGTTCCCTGACGTGGTTTTTGAAAGCTCGGACGTACGGGCGGACAGACAAAAGGACGACCTTTACAAACTGAGTGTGCAAGGGCTGCTGACACTTCACGGCGTGGTCAACGATCTTGCATTTACGGCCCAGGTGGCTCTCGGGGTAGACAGTGCGCGGGCACATGGCGAATTCAAAGTGCGACAGACGGATTACGCCATTCGAGTTGCGTCCATCGCGGGCGGCACCTTGAGGCTGCAGGACGAATTGAAGTTTTCTTTTTATGTTGTGGCTCGAAAGCAAGTGTAAACCAGGTTCATCACCCACTCTTTGGGCAGGTCCTTGCGGGCTGGAGGTTTCATTTGCACTACGCGATCGATAGAACACCGGAGGCTGCCACCGTTCGCTACCAAATTGACGGCAAGAGTAGCAAATTTACTGCGCGGGCCTTTGCCACTGGTCTGCTCTCGGCTTTCGGTCATGATCCGACGATTGCAATGCCGGAGTTCGAAGGTGAGATTTTGGTAAATCCTGACGCGCTTGAGCAAAGCACCCTCAGTCTTGTGATTCACGCGGATTCGCTGATAGTTACGGATGACATCAACGAAAAGGATCGCAACGAAATCAACCGTAGAATGCACGACGAGGTCCTCGAATCCAATGGCTATGGGGAAGTCATCTATGAATGTTCCAAACTCACGGCCAGTAAGACTGGTGAAGGGCAATACTGGGTGGCTCTGAATGGAGAATTGTCGATGCACGGGGTCACCCGCAGTCAGCCGGTCTCCGCGCGGGTGACATTGAACGAAGATACGCTTCGCGCCGCCGGAGATTTCGCCTTGCGGCTAAGCGACTATGAAATCAAGCCGGTTTCGGCGGTAGGAGGCGCAGTCAAGCTGAAGGATGAAATCAAGTTGTCCTTCGACATTACCGCGCGCAAGCAGGGATGAGAAAGGCGGTCGATGGTCGTTCGTCGTTGGCGAAAAGCCAGCCTCGGACGGCGGACGGGAAATTAGGAGACGGACACTGAATGGTAAACGACAAACGACAAACGACCAATACCAACGACATCCGAGCGACGACCAGCAACCATTCGGAGGATGCGGCATGTGTTTAGCAATACCTGGAAAGATCGTTGAAATTTCTGCCGAAAATACGGATTTGGCTTTGGTGGACGTCGTTGGTGTGCGGCGCAAGATCGATTTGGGATTGCTTCACGATGACAGGCCCGTGCCGGGGGACTGGGTGCTCATCCATGTTGGCTTTGCCATGAGCAAGATCAGTGAGCACGACGCACTCGATCAGATGAATACTCTGAGGATGCTGGGAGAGATTGACGGAGCGATGCAGGAAGTCCAGGGCTATGGCCTGGACCAGGCAGACGACGTTGACTTGATAAAGGATGTGGACCTGGATGACTTCGATGTGAATGACGCCAAAGTGAATTGACATCCGACCACGCTCAGATCGCGAGGGAACGACCTGCATGAGATATGTTGATGAGTTCCGCGAACCCGAACTGATTAACCGGGCTACCAACGAGATTCGGCGGCTGGCCGGCAGCGAGCGCCATTATCGCATGATGGAAGTCTGCGGAGGCCACACCCATGCGATCTATCGTTTCGGGCTGAAGGATATTCTTCCTGAAAATATCGAATTGATTCACGGGCCGGGCTGTCCTGTCTGCGTGCTCCCCATGGGACGCATTGACGATGGTTTGTCGATTGCGCAACAGCCCAATGTAATCTTCGCGGCCTTCGGCGACATGATGCGCGTTCCCGGGACCCTGGGTAGTCCGCTCGAGCACAAGGCTCGCGGGATGGATGTCCGTATCGTGTACTCACCTGCCGACGCGTTAAAACTTGCCCGTCTCAATCCGGACAAGCATGTAATGTTCTTTGCCATTGGCTTTGAGACCACCGCTCCCTCCACGGCGCTCACGATGATGCGCGCCAGAGCGGAAGGCATTCAGAATTTCTCGGTGTTCTGTAACCATGTAACGATTATTCCCGCGATCCGCGCCATCCTGGATTCGCCAGACATGCGGCTGGACGCCTTCATCGGACCAGGCCACGTTTCCACCGTGATCGGGTGCAGGCCATACGAGTGGATTGCGCAGAACGAACGCAAACCAATCGTGGTTTCGGGTTTTGAACCGCTGGACATGCTGCAATCCATCGTGATGCTTCTACGCCAATTGAAAGCTGGCGAAGCCAAGGTGGAAAACCAGTACAAGCGCGTGGTCCCCTGGGAAGGGAATCGAGCCGCGCTTCGAGCCATGGCCGAGGTTTTTCAACTACGCCCATATTTTGAATGGCGCGGACTGGGCTTTATCTCCCAGTCAGCCCTGCGAATCAATGAGAAGTACGCCGAATGGGATGCAGAACAGCGCTTTGAGGTCCCGGGGATTCGTGTGACCGACCCCAAGGCAGCGCAATGTGGAGAAGTTCTGAAAGGCGTGTTGAAGCCGCATCAATGTAAACTCTTTGGCCGTGAGTGTACGCCGGAGCATCCTATCGGCGCACTCATGGTGTCATCGGAAGGATCATGCGCCGCTTATCACAGCTACGAACACCGCAAGGCAGCGATGGTGAGTTTGAGCTCGATCGCCTGATCACTCCGGCAGCTATCGATGCCGAACCCGTTCCCATCCGGTTTCGCGATGCCCAAATCGAGATGGCGCACGGAGCCGGAGGCAAGGCCAGTCGAAAGCTGGTTGAAGGTCTCTTTGCTCCATTACTTTTAGGCAAAGTTCCCGGGCCGTTGGGAGACGCTGCCCACGTAGACATCGATGGCACAACCGTCGCGATCACGACCGATAGCTTTGTGGTCAAGCCGCTGAGTTTTCCCGGTGGCTCCATCGGCGAACTTGCAGTGAACGGTACCGTCAATGACCTTGCCGTCTCGGGCGCCAGGGCAGAGGCACTGGTTGTTACTTATGTCCTCGAAGCCGGACTTCCGACTGCAGTTCTTGAAGCGGAGGTTCGCGCCATGGCAAAGGCGGCGCGGGATGCGGGAGTGCGCATCGCGGCCGGAGATACCAAAGTAGTCGAACACGGCAAAGCGGACCAGATGTACGTGACCACCACCGGCATCGGCCGGCTGTTGCACGGAGTGACTATCGATCCCCGCTCAGTGCGGGTCGGTGACAGGATTCTGCTCTCCGGGCCTATCGGCGATCACGGGATCACCATCCTGCTGGCGCGCGGTGAGCTTGATCTCGAAGCCGATCTTCGCTCCGACACTCGCTCTGTGCTTCCTCTTGTAGAAACACTGATTCGCGCTGCGGGACCGGGAATTCGATGGATGCGCGATCCGACACGGGGAGGCGCCGCGACGTCACTCAACGAACTGGCCAGGGATTGCGGATTGGGCATGGTCCTTTTTGAAGACCAGATTCCAGTGCGCGATACCGTGCGCGGCGCGTGTGAATTGCTCGGGCTCGACCCGCTCCATATCGCCAATGAGGGTCAGTTCCTCGCGGTTGTATCTCCGGATTATGCTGACGCAGCAATCAACGCTTTGAGCCTTGCGCCGGGGGGAAGCGAAGCACAGGTGATTGGCGAAGTTCGCGAACAGCCCGCGGGCACAGTTCTGGTAACGACCTTGTACGGTGGCAGCCGAATTGTGGATATGCTGGTTGGAGACCCGCTACCCCGAATCTGCTGAAGTGACATATGCACACGACAGATAAACTCGCGCTGCGGGTTGAAGAACGGCTGCTCCTCCGAAATCAGTTGTTCGAGGATGTCTTCGCGCGCGAGGCCCCTCGCCTTGCGGAAGCATGCCGCGAAATGTCAGAACGCTTTCTTCGCGGAGGGCGATTGCTGGCCTTCGGGCGTGGTCCCCACGCTACTGATGCGCAACATGTCTCGGTTGAATTCGTGCACCCGGTCATCGTTGGTAAACGCGCTCTTCCTGCGCTTGATCTCTCCATTCTTTTTCGCCCCTGGATGGAGGCAATACTCCGTCCCGAAGACATCGTGATGGGATTTGGTCCACCCGAAGGTGATCCCGAAGTCTGGGCCACTCTGCAACAGGCGCACTTGCAGGATGCGATGACGTTTGCTTTACCGGGCCGGGAGGGATCTTACGGGCTGGATGCAGGGATCCAAGACCATTTCATGCATCAGGAGATGGTCGAAATTCTTTACCACACGCTGTGGGAGACAGTACACGTCTTTTTCGAGCATCGTGAATTGGGCCACGACGTCGGAGCTTCTGAATTTCTATACCCGTTTCTTGGCAGGGAGAAGCAGGGAACCACAGACCTGCTTGCCGAAGTTGCAGCGTCGGTTCTCATGAAGGTTCAGGATGATTCCAGACTGCGGACCCAGGTCGCGAACGAAGAATCTGAGCAGATCGGCACGACGGCGCTTGCGATTCATGAGCGTCTGCAGCGCGGAGGCAAGCTGATCATTTTTGGAAACGGCGGGTCAGCCACTGATGCCAATGATCTTGCCATCGATTGTGTGCTGCCGCCGGTCGGGTTCAAAACCGTCCCCGCGATTTCGCTGGCTCTCGAACCGGCGAATATCACCGCCGTAGCCAACGATATCGGCACCGATGCCATTTTTCTGCGCCAATTGATTGCACAGGCCCGTCCGGAAGATGTCGCGGTGGCGATCTCGACCAGTGGCGGATCGCGCAATATCATTCTCGCGCTGGAAGAGGCACGAAAACGGAACCTCTTGACCGTGGCGCTTCTTGGTTATGACGGTGGCGAGATCAAGCGCAAAGGGCTGGCCAACTTCCCGGTGGTAGTGGAGTGCGACTACATCCCTCGCATTCAGGAGATTCAGGCTTCGATCTACCATGTGATTCGCGAATCGTTGGAGGAGCTGAGCCGTGGCCAAGTTTGAACTTTTTGGAAGTGCGCGATGTCCGCACACGTCGGAAATGCGCGATTGGTTGGAATGGAAGCGGTCAGATTTTGTGGAATACGACGTCGAGGCTGATCCCGCGGCCCGAGCGCGCATGCGCGAGGTAGCCGGGAGCCAGCGCACCGTGCCAATCCTGGTCGAGGATGGCAAGGTTGTGCAGGTGGGATGGCAAGGTCACGGTTGCGTCGTGGAAGCGTAAGACAATTACATAAATGGCGAGCGCCTGTTCGATTCGAGTTCGCGGGGTGGTGCAAGGCGTGGGCTTTCGCCCATTTGTCTACCGTCTGGCTCGCGCGAACACGTTGAATGGGTGGGTGCTGAATGCGGAAGAAGGAGTGGAGATTCATCTTGAAGGAGCCGAGGATGGGCTCGAAGCTTTTGTCCGTGACTTGAAAACCCAACCGCCGCCAGCCGCCAGCATTGCCGAAATAGAAGTTCAACCCGCCGAATCAGAGGGCTTGTGTGAATTCACTATCCGCAGCAGTCAGCGCAAGGAACATCCAACTGTTTGTATTTCACCCGATTTACCTGTTTGTGCAGATTGCCTGCAAGAACTCTTTGACCCAGCCAATCCGCGTTACCAGTATCCCTACATTAATTGCACGAATTGCGGTCCACGTTACAGCGTAGTGCTCAACCTGCCCTACGATCGGCGGAACACGACCATGAACGCGTGGCAGCTTGATGCTTACTGTGCGGCGGAATATGACAATCCTGCTGACCGCCGTTTTCACGCCCAACCTGTGGCGTGTGCGGCCTGCGGGCCGGGCTACTACCTTGAAGGCGGCGATGCCGCCGGGCGGGGAAATGCTGACAGTATTGCAGCCGCGGCGCGGCTTCTTTCGTCCGGCAGAATTCTCGCGCTTAAGGGTTTGGGTGGATACCACCTGGCGTGCGATGCCCGGAATCCTCTGACAGTCGCGGCTTTGCGCGAGCGTAAATATCGAAAGGAAAAACCGTTTGCTCTGATGGCGCGGGATGTTGACGTCGTGCGCACATTGGTCGAGCTTTCTCCCGAGTCCGAAGCATTGCTCACTTCCAATGCGCGTCCCATCGTATTGTCCCCGGCAAAGGTTGATCTTGCCGGCGTCGCACCTGGTAATCATGAACTTGGCATTATGTTGCCTTACACGCCGGTGCATCACCTGCTGTTTTCCGCCGGCGCGCCCGATGTTCTGGTCATGACCAGCGCAAACCGGTCCAGCGAACCAATCGCCTACGAAGACAAGGACGCTCTCGAACGGCTCTCCGGAATCGCGGACTCGTTCCTGGTCGGACAACGGCCCATCGCACGACGCGTGGACGATTCGGTGGCGCGAGTTGGAATATTCGGTCCCGCTGTTCTGCGCAGGGCACGAGGGTATGCTCCCGGCGCGGCCACCACTCTTCCGATCAGCCGTCCGATTCTCGCTCTAGGCGCCGATTTGAAAAACGCAGTCACCCTGGTTGTCGATGGCCAGGCCTTTGTCAGTCAACACATCGGAGATCTGGATCACTACCAGTCATTGCGCGCTTTTCAGGAAACAATTCACGATCTGATCTCGATGTACGAAGTCCGGTGGGACGATTTGCTGGTGGTGCACGATCTTCACCCGCAATATGCGTCGACGGTTCATGCCGCAGCCCTTCCATCTGCCGAGACACATTCGGTTCAGCACCACCGCGCGCATATTGCTTCGGTTCTTGCCGAGCGAAGTGAATGGACAAAACGTGTCGCCGGGGTGAGTTTCGATGGCACGGGATACGGTGATGACGGCGCTATCTGGGGCGGCGAGATTTTTGTCGGCAGCGTGGAGGAAGGCTTTGAACGGGTTGCGCATCTGCGCCCGGCCGTGTTGGCCGGAGGCGACGCCGCGGCAGAGTGTCCGGTGCAGGCGGCTGCCGGGTTTCTTGCTCAACTTGACGGTCTCCCTGATTTCGGTGGCGCGCCCTTTTTGTTTCCTCCCCGCCATCGTAACGCCCTGGAATTGATTCGCAAGGACGTCCGAACCTTCCCCACAACCTCGATGGGGCGATTGTTCGACGCTGCTGCTGCGCTCATGGGCTTCACTCGCGATATCACTTTTGAAGGTCAAGCCGCGATCTGGCTAGAACAATTGGCACGCAGCGCGCCTCTGCGGGAAGGCTATCCATTCCCGTTTGCCGGCGGGCAATTAGATTTTCGTCCCTTGCTCCACGGCGTGATCGAAGACCGGCTTCGCGGCCGTGACATGCGAGAAATCGCACGCGCATTCCAGCGAGGCGTCGCGCTAGGTTTGCACAATGCGTTGGCAACAATTACTCAAACTTACGATTTGGATACGGTCGTCCTCTCCGGCGGAGTTTTCCAGAATGAACTGCTTCTCGAGGACCTGAAAACGCTGCTGAATGATGGGCCATTACAGGTATGGACGAATCGTATGGTGCCGGCCAACGACGGCGGGATCAGCCTGGGACAAGCGGCGCTGGCTGCCTTTAGTCAATTCGCTAGAGCGAAACAACCCCGCGACTCCGCCGAGGAACCGGTCCATGCATGAACTTTCTATCGCAATGAGCATCGTCGAACTGGCACAGGAGGAATTGGACCGGCGTGGGGGGCGGATTAGTGCAGTGCATCTCAAGCTGGGAGCGCTCTCCGGCGTGGTGAAGGAAGCGCTTCTTTCTTCTTACGAGATGGCGTGCGAGGACACTCCTCTGCAAGGTTCGCGTCTGGTCTTTGAGGAAATTCCGGTGGTGGTGTTTTGTCCCAACTGCAAAGAGCGGCGAGCCCTCAGTTCGGTGCAGTGGTTTTGTTGCTCCGAATGTGGAACGCCCGCGTCGGAGATCCTGGAAGGCAAAGAGCTGGAAGTCACCGCTTTGGAGATACAGTGATGAATCCGGAACCTCGATTGGTCGAAGTGAGAAAGAATGTTCTGAAGCAGAATGACACAATCGCGCGGGCCCTTCGCGAGCGCTTCAGGGCCGCCGGTGTTTTCGTCGTGAGCCTGGTCTCGAGTCCCGGCTCGGGGAAGACTGCCTTCCTGGAGAAGACGCTAACCTTGCTTCGCAAGAATTATTGCGTCGCTGCACTGGTCGGCGACCTGGCGACCGAAAACGACGCGGTGCGTCTCGCGCGGAGCCAGGCGCCAGTAAAACAGATCACAACCGGCACGCTATGCCACCTCGAGGCAGCCATGGTCGCGAAAGCACTGATAGAAGAAAAATGGGACCTCAATCAGCTGGATTTTCTGTTTGTGGAGAATGTTGGCAATCTGGTCTGTCCATCTTCTTATGATCTTGGGGAGGATCTTCGCCTCGTATTGATCTCGGTGACAGAGGGAGAGGACAAGCCGCTGAAATATCCCACCATCTTCAACAGTGCAGACGTGGCGATCGTGACGAAAACTGATTTGTCCGAGGCGGTCGAATTTAACTGGGATACAGCTTACGGCAATATTCAGGCAGTGCGTCCGGGCATGCGCGTCTTCAAACTCTCATCAAAAACGGGAGATGGGATGACCGAGTATCTCGAATTCATGACGGCACGCCTCGCCGACTTGCGATCTGCGGCAACTGCCTGATCTGCGGCCCTCAATTATCGCCTTGACCTCTGGAATTGAGCCTCAAAAGCCCTTCCCAATGGTTGTGTTGGGCCATCACAAGCCCGCTTGCACGGTACACACGGGCCAGTGGTAAACTTCGCCTATGCCTCCCAAAACGAAAACTTCCAACAAGCGCTCAGCAGCCAAGAAGACTGTCGGTAAGAAGATGACGCCGAAGAAAAAGGTCACCAAGCAGCCCGCGAAGAAGCTGAAGAAGCAGGCGGCGACAAAGACGGTGACGAGCTCCGCCAAGAAAAAATTATCTGCCAAGAAAAAGCCGGTGGGGAAGCGGAAGGCAACCAGGAAGGTTGTCGGGACCAAACAGTCCGTCGCCAGGAAGAGCATTACCAGAAAGACGACTTCCTCAACGCAAAAAGACGTTCGACGGAAACTTGGAAGCACAGATGCGGATATTGATGGAACCGAGTTTTCATTGAATGAACCTCGGTCGCGATCGGGTGGACAGTCGGGAGATTTGCAGGGATTGTCCGACCGTGAAACTGCGAACTCAGAAAGCGTGGATGAGCTGGTAGAGGAAGGAAACGCGTTCGAAGCCGACGCAGTGTTGGGCGTGGAGGAGGCTGGAGACCCAGAGGAAGTTCACACTCACGAGGTGCCGGAAGACGACGTGCCCGAAGAATACCTGGACCAGGACGAAAAGTAAGTGGCGATTTGCGCGCCCGCACGGATCCATTTGCCTCTGTGCGGTGCGCTCTAAGTAAACCGGCGTACGGCCACTATCCGGCGGTCCGCTGGGCTATTACGGGGTTGGGGCTTTGAAAACGATTGGCCGGGCGGAGATGATGCCTTTCCCCTCCTGGATTGTTATGAACTGATTGGGCTTGATGTTTGCGAGAGAGTCTTTTTGGCCGCTGGGCCAAACGATTGTCAGGCTCACAGTCTTACCTTCTTCCGGCTTGCCCAGGCCGAACGTCAACGGCAACTCGCTCTGCGACAAATAGCTCGAACCTGTCTTCACCATGCCGAAAAGATGCGCACTCGCGCTGGTTTTAACCGTGACTTTGGCGCCGATGCCGTCGCGATTCGATCTCGTGCCGACGGTCTTCACTCGCAGCATGTCGTTCTGATTTCCGTTGTCATTGCGCAGCAACCGGGCTGGACCATTGTTCGCGGTGATCAGCAGATCAAGGTCGCCATCGTTATCGAAATCGGCGTAAGCTCCTCCTCGACCCACGATCGGCCGTTGCAGCGCCGGTCCAAGTTTTGAGGTCACTTCTTCAAACTTCTTCTTGCCCAGGTTGCGAAAGAGATGCGGGGGCTGGGCATATTTGATCGTCGGTTGCACTACGCTTACGTCGTCGGAAACGTGACCGTTGATAGCGAGAAGGTCGGGCAGACCATCCAGATCATAGTCAAAGAAGAATGTGCCGAAGGTCAGGGACTTCGTCGATATTCTAGCGATTCCGGTAGCGTTGGCTTCGTCGGTGAATAGGCCCGAGCCGTCATTATGATAGAGCGCCATTCCTTCGTTGGTGAAATTGCCAATCACCAGGCTTTGCCAACCGGAGTTGTCATAATCTGAAGCGTCAGTCCCCATGCCTGCGCGAGTTGTGCCCGCGTCGCCGTATGCAATTCCCGCCGCGACGCCTACGTCGGTGAATGTTCCGTTGTGGTTGTTGCGATAAAGCTTGTTGGGTTCAGTGTCGTTCGTGACGAGAAGATCGAGCCAGCCATCGTTGTCATAATCCAGCAGCGCAATCCCGAGCGCTTTGCTGGTGGGATCATTCAGACCCGCTCGTTTGGTCACGTTCTCAAAGGTTCCATCGCCCCTATTGTGAAACAGGGTCGAGCTTTGACCTTTGTAGGTCTGCGGCGTGCAGTAAGACTTGTTCTTGTTGTCCAGCGTGCAATATTGATCCGTCTCAATCGACCAGTCGATATAGTGAGCTACGAACAAATCCAGCTTGCCATCGTTGTCATAATCAAACCACACGGCGCTGGTTGAAAATCCCGGATCGGCCACGCCCGCTTTCGCCGTCACGTCCGCGAACTTCCCATTACCCAGATTGTGAAAAAGATGGTTGGAGCCAACCGCTGTAATATAGATATCGACTCTTCCATCGTTGTCATAGTCGCCGACAGCGCAGCCCATTCCGTAAAGTTCTAGCGCGAGTCCGGCCTGTTTCGTTACATCCGTGAAAGTGCCGTCGTGATTGTTGTGATAAAGCGCGGGGAAAGATTTGCCGGACTGATGACCTGGCCAGTCCATTGAATTGATCAGCAGAATGTCCTGCCATCCGTCATTGTCATAATCGAGAAAGCAGACGCCGCTGCCCATCGTTTCTGGCAGATATTTCTTTCCGAAAGCACCGGTATTGTGCTTGAAGTGGATGCCAGCTTTTGCGGTCACATCGGTGAACTCGATTGCGCCGGAGGGACGCTCCGTACGTGCCTCTGGAACGGGCAATTGCTGGGGTGTTGCGCTTGGTGAGGCCATCGCCGGCGCCTCAACGGCGGGCTTTGGCGAAACCTTTTCAGGCGCACTCGAAGACTTTTGTTTGCAGCCCGCCAAAACAATGGTTAGCGCAAGGGTCGCGCAACACACAATCCGGTTTCGAAACTTCGAGATATTCCGATTCCATTTCATGAGCGGTTTCAATTGTGGGCAGGTAAATTTGCTGCGCTGGCGCGCCGCGAATCCATCCAGATTTCGATCAGCATGGCAGTAGGCCCAACGATGAACAGCGCATAGAAAGGAGCATAAACAATTTGCTGCAAACGCATCACCATTTCAACCAGCGCCACCAGAAATACGACGATACATTGTCCTTTCTTCGAACGCACCGTGGTTTTCGGATCAGTGATCATGAAGAAGATAAAAAGCTGGTACATCGGTCCGGTAATGGGCGCAATCTCGGCTTGCCAGGGGCTTCCGGTCATCCAGCTGCGCAGAAAAGCGAACGCGATGAACGAAGCCACGTAGATTCCGGTGATGTGAAACCTGCGCAGGCGCCAGATAATTACGGAGCCCAATATCCAGATGACCACCATCGGCAAAAGGTAGTTGCCCCACTGAATGCTCAGGCTGGCGACAGTTTCGGGAACCAGGAAAAGCATTACGGAAATACCGAAGTTTGATGGGTTCCAGATGTGCCGCCCTTTAACCCGCAGCACGTATTTCGACATGATCGAGATCGCGCTGCATAAAGCGTAAGGCCAGTATGCGGGCGAGCGGACTAGAATTCCGACGCTGATTCCGCTGATGTAAGCGCTCGCCGGGTGCAGCCATTTATGAAAGAAGATTTGACCCAGGACCATCTCGCAGGCGATGGCTACTACGATCGCCAGCAGAGTCTTCTTGTAGCTTTCGAGAATGCCGAATGACAGATGTCCAGCCAGCAGGATGCAGGTGATGAAAATTGGAGCCAGATAACGATTTTCGAGACTGAACCATCGCTTCCACTGCGGGCCCGTTGCGGGCGACGGGGTAGCGGGCACAACAGTAGGTTTGCCAGTCCAGTCGCTCGTCTGTTGCATCATGCGGGCTCCTTGATCTTATGCAACTGGTCCGCGGCAGGCTTATCAATCGTTTGTACTTTACCGGACGGCCAGCGAATTATTGCTTTTTCAATCTGGGGATACTTGCCCAGTCCGAAATGTAACCTCCGTTGATTTTGCGCGGCAAAACCGCTGCCTCCTGAGACTTCCTGCACCTGCTGCTGGCCGTTCCAGAAAAGTGAAACCCGAGCGCCAATTGCGCTGCGGTTGCTGGCGGTTCCTTCCAACTCGAATTCGATCCATTCATTTTCCGGAGTGACCGTGTTTTTGTAGACCAGCAACGGTCCGTTTTGGTTAGCGACCACGACGTCGAGAACGCCACGGTTCCACAGGTCCGCCAGCGCGACTGCCCGGCCATCATGGGTATCGGTGACACCGACTGCCTGGGCGACATCCACAAACTTTCCCGCGCCATCGTTCAGCCACACGCGCTTGTTCTGATAGCCCGACAGACTGCGTCCTTCAAATGCGGGCCAGTTCTTGGCGTCGCCGATGATGGTACTGTTGCCACCCGCCACCTTCGAAAAGTCGTACCAGTAACTTCGAGTGCGATCCAGTGAGATATAGCCGTTGGTCAGATATAAGTCGAGAGTTCCGTCGTTATTCAAATCGCCAAACTGGGCGCCAAAACTCCAGCCACCAAGTTCAACTCCGAAATCGCGCGCCAGGTTCTCATACTTGATGGTATCGCCTGAAGTTCCATCCTTCGGCACCCACAGATTATTTCCCTGGATCAGGATGCCATCTTCCGAAATGTTGGAAACATAAACGGAATATCTGCCCTGGTTGAAAATGTCGCCAAACGCAGCGTTCATTCCACTCTTGGGAGCGAAGCCAACGCCTGTCTGCTCGCCAACCTCATGGAACTTCTTTCCGTCGTTGAAGTAAAGTTCCGAAACTCCATAATCGTTGGCGACGAACAGATCAGGATGCCCGGTACCTCGCAGGTCCGCGGCTGCGGCGGCCAGCGCCCAGCGGCGGCTGTTGATGCCTACTTTCGCGCTGACTTCTTCAAACTTTCCATTGCCAAGATTGTGGAACAAATACTTGCGCCCGCCATTCTTGGCATACTCGAAACTTTCGGGCATGATGCGCGTGGTGGTGAGGTGCCAGAGATCAATGTCCTCGGAATAGTAGCCACCGACAAACAGATCCAGAAGTCCGTCGCCATCGTAGTCGAACCAGATCGCGGTATTCGCGTTGATCCATGGCGGCAGCCCCGCTTGCTCGCTCACACGAGTGAATCCGTGGCCGTGGTCATTGTGGAATAGTTCAGGCCGTCCCCATTTGATGAGAAACAGGTCTTCGTATCCATCGTTGTCATAGTCGCCCCAAACGGCGCCGGTTGAAACTCCGGTCCCGGGCTGGTTGACGTCGGCAATTCCCAATTCGCCCGCCACGTCTTTAAACGTGCCGTCGCCCAGGTTTCGGTACAGGGCGTTCTTGCTTCCAATCGCGCTGTTGGTTACATAAATGTCAGACCAGCCGTCGCGATCGAAATCCACAATTGAAACTCCGGCGCCCATCGACGCAACCTCCGGCATGATGGGAGCCAGTTTGGGATCGAGCGCCGGAGATTGATGAACGAAATTGATGCCGGCGGATTTCGAGACTTCTTCCAGGCTGAATCCGTGCCGAGCCAGCGCAGTTTGCGCGCCCATCCTCGATCGCTCCTCGGCACGCCGTGCTGCAAGCCGCTTCATGGCAAGCGGAGTAATCAAGAGCCCGACGAAAAGGATGCTGACAACGATTCTTGCGATCCGGGTACCTGTCATTGCGCTGAGTTGCTCCGCGCCGGGACATTCCGCAAGCTGTTCTTGAATACCTCGGGAGTTACGTAACGTGTGTGATAAGTCTGCCAGTCTTCGGGATGATGGCGATAGACCCATTCATCTTCCAGTTTGCCGGGTCGCGTGTTGTATTCGTTCTTCGCGTGGTAGGGCAACGGCAAGACGGTCTTCGAGAAAGTTGAGTTATAGTCGCCGTCCTTGATCCAACCATCGCCCTTGATTACAAAGTCGCGCACCCAGCCAGCCGGCGGTGGTGGCTGCTCGGGAAAACGCAGCGACATTTCATCTCCCGAATTCACGATGACGTAACGGTCATCAATTTTCGAAACCAGTTCCCGGATATCGCCGTAGCGAGTGTAATAGCCGATCAGGTCGCGCCAATGCTGCTTGGTTCCTTCAATCTGGTTGTAGTCCGGGACTTCCGGCGCCCCCGCGCCCACCGGCATGTGCATCACCGAGTAGCCGCGATAGTGAAGATCGGCGACAGCCGGATCCAACGTTGCTTCTTTGACGGGCGCGTCGGGAGCACCTTGTGCCCAGTGAATCGCGTCCCAATAAATTTCGAGATTGGTCCGCAGGCGCACTTTGCGTGGAGTTCCAGGGCGAAAGACATTGGTCAGATTGAACAGAACCGTTTTCTTACGGCCTGCCGGAAACCCAAGGTTGTCTTGCGCCGTGACCCACCCGCCACGGCCGTCCGGCACTTCGACGCTCATACCGTGAGCGCGCCAGCGGCTGCCCTGGGTGATAGCCACGTTCACCGATGATTCGGTGTCGTGGATCGAACCTTGCGCAATCAAGTAGAGTGGACCGCTCTTCGGTGCATCCTCGCCGAGATCCACTTCAAGATAATGATCGCGAGTCAAACCCTGAAACTGCCCGCGGCCGAAGCTGCTTACCGCTTTTCCGTCGAGATCGTGAACTAAATCCGTGACGTCTTGTCCATTGTCGTCGATCGCACGAGCGATATTGTGCGGGGTGGCGACGGTCGTAATACCCAGCTTCGCCGGCGGAATTACGAAACGTTCGTCCACATAGATCTCAGTTCCAGCCGGATGGTCAACCGTCATGAGTGCGAGATAGTCGTAGTAGTAGACCTCCCAAAGTTCGGCGGTGACGCGAATGTCGTAGAAGCCGTCGTGCGGCACAAGTTGATCGCGTCCGATCTTGTACCACTCTCCGGTCGCGGCGATGTTTGCCGACCCGAGAGTATTGATGCGTAAGCCGATCGCTGATCCCCATGGAACAGCGTCCTTCACAAATTCCATTTGTTTGCCGTTGAAGGCGAACAGGAACGGACACGAAGCTTTCAATCGCTGTTCGGTGACGACTTCCTGGTCGGCTTTCACTCCGAACTCGGCGCGTACCGTGCCATTTGGCCAAATGACCCGCACGACCTCTGCGGTTGTCTGTTCGCCCAATCCGAAATGGATCTGCGGCCCGGTGATTGGTTGCTTCTGCACCAGTAATCCGGAGCGAATTTCCACTTCGCCGCCAACTCCGAATGGATTGATGCGCTGGTCGCCGACGGCCTGTGCGGCGTGCGGCCGCACCACCTGCCAGTGATAATTCTTCGAGCTCTGATTGACTGCTTCTACTGGTTGTCCATCGGAGGACAAACCCAGCAAATCGAGTTTGCCGTCGCCGTTCAGGTCCGCGGTGTCAAAAACCAGTGCGGGCTCGGTCAGTTGCTTCAGCAGGACAAACTTCCCCTGTTCATCGCCCAACCAAACGAGCGTTCCGCCGCCTTTATTAGGGACCGCCGATGTGGCAGACAAAACCAAATCGAGTGCTCCATTGTTATCGAGATCAGCGACCTGCAACTTTACTTCGGCAGCAAGATAGTTCGCAGCGTCCGGAGCACGAGCAATTTCAGCAAGTGTCCCAACTCTCTCCTTCATTCTTGTCTGAAATGCGAACGATGACGCCATCATCCTGAACGGCCAGCAGATCGAGTATCCCATCATTATCGGGATCAGCCACAGCCATTGCTTTGATCGACGGCAAGCTGGCTGGAAGCGGACGCTCGCGAAATTGCCCCTGGCGTTCGTTCATGAACACATGCAGCCGGTTTGCGCCGTCTATGATCGCCGCATCGGGATTACCGTCACCGTCCAGGTCAGCCCAGGCAAAACCTCGAATCCCTGAAATGCCTGCGAACGGGTGAATCGCCAAGAACGTACCGTCTCCATTATTTCTGAGGACCGTCGGAACTCCCTTGCTCGCGCCGAGCACGATGTCGAGATCGCCATCCGCTTCGATGTCAACCGCCCACGCACCGGTATAGGGCGTATCAGTCACTGACTTAGGCAATTTGGTTTGCGGCGTCACATCGTGGAATGAATTCGGATTGTCCTGCGCCAACAGGTGAACTCCACCTGCACCCGTGAGCACGAGGTCCGTTTTGAAGTCGTAGTTAAAATCGAGGGGCACAATTCCTTCGGATGCAGGCGCGACGGGAGGGGCGCCACCCGGAAAGGGAAAGGTCGCGCCCGTGGATAGGCGAACTTCACGACCGTTGGCCACGGCAACGGCAGGTGGGCCCGCACTGCCCAGCTGAATCGCTCCAATCCAATTCCAGTGCCCGCTTCCAAGACTGCTGATGGGCGCGGGATTGAACGTCAGGGCAGTGTCTGCCGCTGCTGGTCTGAAGGTCGGAGACTCTAGTCGCACGAACCGTGTGAAAGGCTCGGCCTCTTCTCCTGGCGCCGCTTTAATCGCCTTGAGACTCTGGCGATATTCGGGGACTCGCACCAGCACATTGCGCAGGAAAGTTGTCTGCGTCGCGGCGAGATGCAAGTCCTGACCCGCGGCGGCAGATTGGACTACGGCGAGTTGATGCTGTACTTCCGGCGGCCAGGCCGCGGATCGCGCACTTATTTGGGCGACTGCAGATTTCAACGTAGCGGCATCACCCCGCTTGGCGGCGATCCGGCTCAATTCCAGAAGCGCGGCGAGGTTGTCCGGCTGGGCCGTAAGGATCTTCTGGATGAGTCCCTGAAATTCGGCGTCACTATTGGCGGCACTCTGCCGTTCCGTCTCCTCGGCAAGCTGATAGATGGCCCGCAGGTTTTGCGGATTCAGCTCTTCGGCCTTGCGCAAGTTGGCAATGGCTTGTGCGGAATTGCCGCGCTGGCTTTCCAGAATCCCCAACAGGTCATAAACATGGTCGTTCTGCGGCGCCAGATCGCGAGCCCGTTCCAGACGTTGAGCCGCAGCGTCATAGTTTCTCTGGCGAAGAGCGAGGATTCCCCAGTTGGCCCACCCGGCGGGCTCAGCGGGCACCAGTCGCGTGAGTTCGGATAGCCTGTTGTCCGCGTGCACATCATCACCGACCTGCAACGCCGCCAAGCCTACATAAAATGCCGAAACCACGTCGCCGTATTCTTTAGAGGACTTGTCGGGGAACTTCGGACTGGAATGACAGCTCGTTAGCGGGATAGCCAGAGCTCCAAGGAGAGCGAACAGGACCAAACGCCGAAAAGTTAGGCCCCAGGCTTCAGTTGTGGAAGCAGTCCCCGTGTTGAAGGCATTCATCAATTCTCTATGCTCTTTTCTGCGTCCAGTCTCGTTTACCGGCAACGCGCCAAAACTGACAATCAACACTACGCGGCTTGCAGCTTCTTTATTCGATTTCGGCGCCGCGACATGCCACGCATCCAAAGGAACCCGACCGCCAGGAACGGCAGCAGAAAAAACAGAAAGTCCCACTTGCCAAACCCGACCGGAGTCGCTTCCACGCGAGAAAACTCTTCTCCCCTGCCTTGCGAACTATCCAAAATCAGGTGAACGCGCCAGAACTCGTCACGATCAAACTCGACGACGGCTTTGTATTGTAACTGCCCACCGCTATCATCCCGGTTAGCAGTGTAGACAACCTCGGGCAGGCGTCCACTCTCTGGTTGAACTCCAATCTGTACCTTGAGATCTTTCGGCACCGTTGCTCCGGCGACCGGCTCGACAAATACGAAGAAGGTGCCCGTGCCGACATCCGGGTGCGTCCACAAAGAAATGACGCAGGGCCCCACTCCTCGGTTCTCAATGATGGGAAACGGAGGACCGTTGTGGGCGCTGGCCGGCACAGGAAACAACAGCCAGAGCATGGATACAAACCAGGCCCACCTTAGTCCCTCGAAATTGGGTTGCAACTTCATCTTAAATCTCTAGTCGTAATGACTATCCGCTCATCATCGTGGCGCGCATCTCCATAGGCTGGAACATCAGCCACATCGATGCAACCCAAAGAACCAGGCCTACTGTCGCCCATGGGATAAACGCTCGCATGGGCTGGTGGGGTGCATCTTCCTCAGCCAGGCCGTAGGTCACCGCGAGCGAACCGGCAAGACCAAGCAGCAGAAATCCGATTTCAATGACTTGAACGATGTTTGCCGGCAAACCTGTGAGCGTCCAATGGGGCTCGCCTAATAGAGGCCATCCCAAACTCGCAAAGCAGCTTTGGGTCACTGGGATGATGGTGTAAAGCCCGGTCAAGAAGTGAAATCCGTAGTGGGCCAGCCACATTCCGAAACCCATCGGAACAAGACCGTAACTGTATCTCACCATCAGTGGCAGCAAGGCGCGACGGCTGCCTGACAAGCTACGCGTCAACCAGCCAGCCAGCGCCAGCAAAACGACGGGTTCCAGAATCAGAAAGAAGGTAAAGATGATGCCTAGCACCGGCGCTTCGTGACTCATGTGCAATGTTCGCCCCAGCCAAGCCTCCACCGCGTAGACGGGGCTCACCATGCCAAATGCGTTGAGCAAGGCGCCGAAGGTAAACACAATTGCCAGCGCTGCCAGATCTTTGCGCCGGGAGAAATATCCGATCCCTGATCGCAGCGGATCGGTCAACAATTCGGTCCCGGGCAACCGGCTTAAAATCCCAACGTTATCGTGCGGACAGGCGTGAACGCAGTCCAGGCAGAAGGTGCAATCCATGTTGCCGACCTTGCGAGGCTGAAATAGCGCCAATTCACAGCCGCGAATGGTCACCAGGTCCGAGGCTGGCTCGCGACGCCCTCGAATGCAATCGAGAGTAAGGCAACGGGTGCAGACTTCGTGATCGCGAACCTTGACCTCAAACGGGGAGAGGGTTGAGGCCACAAAGTTGAACTGCCCGATTGGGCAAACGAACTTGCAGAACGAAGCGTGCTTGAAAAATCCGTCCACCACCAGCACGGTGAGAAAGTAGGCAATGATCAGCCATGCCGTCCACCATGGCGAGGACCACAGATCGAACAATTCATACGTGAAGAGGATGAGCACGAAAAGGACGACCGAGAGCCATTTGTTTCGAAGGGCTCGCGGCCAGTCGAAGCGCGGCTTGAACAGGCGCCGCGCTGCCTGCCGGACGAGCATGAACGGGCAAGCGAGGCAGAAGAAATTTCCGGCACAGAGCAGCACAAGCACCAGCACGCCGCGAAAGTGAAGCCAGCTAAGCGTGGTCGCCAGATTTTTGGGCGCTATCGTCGGCCCGAGCAATCCGTGCAGGATCATTACCACGCTGACAATCAGAAGCGGAGCCTGAAGCAACGGCCGGGCATAACGCCAGGCGAACAAACGACCCAGGCCGGGCACTCGCATCAAATCAAAGGGCAAGGATTCGGGAGTTTCGAGGGCCGGGATGGAGGATGGATTCAACAGCTTACCTAGTTGGGTTGGACGCCGCTTATGTCTATGTGGCGTTCCAACTTTTGCCCGCCGGGCAGTACGACATGCAGGAGGATAACCCAATCTCCTGCCATTCCGAACGTAAGATGTGCCTGGTAGCGGCCGGGCGCGATCTCGTTTACCTCTCCAAAGACAGGAGCCATGCCCGCATGCGACATATCCGCTTCTACCGCGATACGCGCTCCCGCAATTGGTTTCGCGGCAGAATCGGACAGCCGGAAGGTAACCATAACGGGCCCAACCCGAGCGGGTTCGGGCGAGATTTCGTGCTCAACTCTGATCGTGCGCGACGAATCTGCTGGCCTGGAGCAGGCTGAGATGAACAAGGTTGCCACGCAGGCGCACAACAGACGACATCGCCTCGCCTTCAACCGCGTCAGGCAGCCCTTGCTGAACTGTCACGACCCCACTCGCACGTGCAAGCCGGGTTTCCCTGCTCGCCCTCTGGCGGAAACAGGTGATAGTACATCCCGATGACCATGGGGACGAATACGATCGAGTTGTAGAACAGGTGCAGTTCTACACGCGGGAAGAACAGTTGCAGGACGCTGCATGGCACCGGCTTGCCCCAGAAATTGTGGTGGGTCGTGGCTTGCCAGATCAGCAGGAAATGTTCGATGTGGTGCCAGAACTGGATCACTAAGGCGATTGTCCACCAGGTTCGCGCTCGTCCGGTGAATCCTTTGCGGAGCACCCAGAGGCCAATGAGCATGACCAGGGCGTAGCCGTAGTGCAGAGTTTCCGACTGGATCAGCCAGGGATACCACAAGCCAAGAATGCCATTGGCTTTTGGACGTGGCCATCCCATGACATAAATCTGGTAAGCCTGAACCAGGTGCTCGCCCCAATGAGCAAGTACAACAAACATAAAGGCCTGAAGCGCCCGCTCGTGCCAGCGCGTGTTCAGCTTTTCGTAAAAGCTGGCGTTGGCTTCAGGAGCGGCGTGAATGTTGGGAACTGCGGGGCTCGAAACTGCCACAACCGTCCTCCTTCGATAACTACTAATTATATTGCCGCTGCCGCCCATCCGAAAGACTGTTTCAGCAGTTCAGAATGAGAGCCTTGCACTGAATTGAAGTTCGCGGCCCGGCGTCATTGCCATCGTGATCGTCCCGAACTGCGGGGTATTGACGAAGCGGTTCGGCGTACCCAAGTTGGCTTTGTTGAGCGCGTTGAAGGCCTCGGCGCGAACCTGGAACGAGGCTCTTTCCGTGAGACTAAAGGAACGTGCCAGGGCCAAGTCGAGGCTTTGCTGCGGTGGGCCATAAACGGAGTTCCGTCCAGCATCGCCATACGTAAACGCCGCAGGCGTAGCGAAAGCCGCAGGGTTGAACCACTCTTCAGCGGTATGCGTGCCGGGGCCAAATACAGGCTGTCCGGTGACATTCGCACGAATCGGGTTCTCTCCCAGTACTGTGCCGGAGTTTGCCGTATCGCCAAAGACCGAGATGGTGAATGGCATTCCCGATTGAACCTGGTAGATGGTCGAGAAATGCCAATTCTGAGTCACCATCCTCGCCCAGTCCGCTCGACCAAAAGTAGGGATGTCATAAACGCTACTCAGTGCGAAGCGATGGCGCACGTCACAGCCCGGCCCCTTTTCGGCGGCGAGATCCAGATTGTTTTGCGGGATGGCCGATTCGTCCATTGGCGAACGAAAGTCTGGCGCGTTGGTCAGGTTCTTGGCATAAGTGTAGTTGGCCAGAAAGCTCAACCCGTGCGAGTAGCGCCGCCGTACGTTGACGTAGCCCGCGTCGTACCAGCTTTGCGCCGTGTTTTCCAGGAGGTTGATGGTGCTGACAGGAAAAGTCTGGCTCTGGATAACGGCGTCCGTGCTACCCGGTGGCAAGTCGGTATCGGGAACAAAGGTCAGCGTCTTGAACGGACGGCGTGGCCCCAAAGGACCAGGTCCAGGAAGCGTGTTGTTGATCAAGTGCGATCTTTGCAGGTGAAATCCACGGGAGCCGATATATCCGAGTTCGAGGGATGTGTCCTTGCCCAGGCTCTTTTGCACTGAACCATTCCACTGCTGCACGTACTGCGCAGGGGCATGTGGATCGAATGCTGTAAAGCTCACCGTCGTAGCGGGTAGCGGGCCTGTACCCAGGACTGGAGTGCCAAAGTTCAACCCACTCGCGAAGAGCGCGGCCGGCGGAGTGAAGTTATCGGCCTGCTGTGTTTCCGGAAATACATACGGTACATTGTGCCGCTGGTTGCACCAGGTGTTCTGGTCCACAGGAGTGTAGAAGATGCCATACGATGCATGAAACACCAGGCCACGATTGGGAAGATTCTTTGCGAGTCCGATACGAGGGGCAAAGTTGCGCTGGTTTGCGTACATCAGGCCTTTCGGATATCCGTTCTGACCGCCGACGAACACCGAAGGTACGCCATTATTGAAAATCAGATTAGTGTTGGTATTGTCCTTGTCGTAGAGCGGGTTTGAGTATTCGTAGCGAACGCCGAAGTTCAGTGTCGTCGTCGGTGTTACCTGCCAGCTGTCTTCGATGAACGCATCCGTGCCCCAATTGCGCAAATTCATCTGTGGGACTCCGGCCTGGCGCTGCTTCACGGCGGGTAGACTCAAAAGCATGCTTGCGAACCCGGAACCGCTCCCATCGTTAATCCCGAATTCGGTTGTATAGCCGTTGGTGTATTGATAGAAGCCGCGGTTCTGGAAGAATCCCCACATCGGCCACGTGTACCAATGGAAATCGCCGCCCATTTTGATTCCATGGCGTCCACGTTGCCATGCGAAGGCATCCCGGAATTCGTACATCGTGTCCCACGCATGCATTGGTGTAGCGGCAAAAGTATCTCCAATTCCGGTGTAGCCCTGAGCAGCGAACCAGGGAGCACCCCACGCGTTCGGCCCTCCGAATCCCACGCCCTGAATCCCCAGTGCGCCAACGATGTCATTCACTCCATCGTTTTGTGATGTGCGATCCATCGACAAGCGAGAAACCGCAAACGACCCGGTGTTGACCTTGTTGGGAGCGAAGATGTGATTCCAGGAGATCACTGCCTGCTGCGAACGATTATCGAAGTTGGCTCCGAATCCAGGAAGATTTTCCGTAGTTGCCGTCACTCCACTGCTGGGCGAGAACCCGTTTTCCGTGCCGATGCTATATCTGCCAAAAATAGTGTCGTCGTTCGAGAAGTTGTGATCTACGCGAACCGTGCCCTGGTCTTGCACGTGTAATTCGTTGCGTATATCGAGGTAATTGTTCGAATCCGGAGCACCGGCCATCATCATCATGTTCGGTCGGGGCACATGTTTGAGCAGAAAAGATGTCAGGAGTGGATTGATCCTGTCCGACGGGATCATATTGTTGGGAAACTGGGAGCGGGTGTAGGGAAAGTTTGCCGGTCCGGTTGGCTTGGTCGGATCGAAAGCGGGATTGGCAACTGCGGTTGTCGGGTCGTAGATCTTGACGCTGCTCATACTGAAGTCGCCCAAAAGCTCAGCTTCGGTGGGCACAGTCAGAATCTGCGCATCCGCTTGTGACAAACGGAAACCTTCGTAGTTGAGAAAAAAGAAAGTGTTCTTTCCGACGAGCGGCCCTCCAAAGGAAGCGCCGAAGTTGTTCTGCACCAGGTGATTATTTCCCATGGAGCCAAAAGTGCTCGCGTCCACCCCTCCGTTGCGAAGAAACTCGTAGACCGTCCCGTGATACTTGTTAGAGCCCGAGTGCGTGATGATGTTGATCTGACCGCCGCCGGCTCCACCCATGTCAGCCGTGTAGCTGCTGGTTTCCACTTGGAATTCCCTGACCGCGTCGGGCGAAGGGCTCAGGTTTTGAGTGTTGAAGGTTGGATCCGTGTTAGTTGCTCCGTCCAGCAGGAAAACGTTCGCATTCGGGCGAGCGCCGCCAAGGACAACGGCAGAGCGCTGGCCTGGGCGCCAGTAAAGAGGATTGGTCGAGCCGGTTTGCGCGCCAAACCCCACGTGGGCGCCGGGTACGGTGAGCACAAGATCGATCAGCATTCTTCCGTTCAGCGGTAACTCGCGGATGGACTTAGGCTCGACGACCTCGCCAACACTAGCGTCGGTGGTATGCAACACTTCATTCGCGGCTGTGACATCGACCCCCTGCTTCACTGCACCCACGGTCAGATCTATCGCAACGGTTAGTTTCTGCCCCACTTCAAGGCGAAAAGTTTGCTTGCCTTGAGCAAAGCCGGCAGCCTCGGTTGTGAGTTCATAGTCATCCGGCAAGAGCGCTAAGGCTTCGAACATGCCGCGTTGGTTCGTGACCAGATGGCGAATCGCACCGGTACTGGCGGCAGTCAGCTGGATCGCAGCTCCCGCAACCGGTAGATGATGCGGGTCCGTAACCGTACCGGTGACGCCAGCGTAGTTGCTTTGACCGAAAGCAGATAGCGCGAAGCCCAGAACTAACAGTAGTAATTGCTTCTGCATGGACTCATCTCTCCACAGTAGTGCACGCCAGGGATGCGTCCGCGAATCTCGGGGAGGTTTGGGGGTCGGTTTTGGAGTCACTCGACCGATCGTTCGCACGACGTTTGTTCGTCAACGTAACGCCGACAAAACGATCTATCAATAATAGGAAAGCACTAGGAGACCGGATGGATTGTCGAAGAACCAACTGTAATCCGGATGGATGACCGTACCCACCCTGTAATGCTGGCAGTATTTTAGGTTATCCAATGTAACCGAAATATCGGATGCCGGCATCGTCACCTTCGGTGACGCCGCGTGCGCGATATACTGCCACACCTGATGGCCAACATACTCTATGGGGTCAACGGCGAAGGATCGGGTCACTCGACCAGGGCCATGGAGGTTCTTTCCCACCTGGAGACAAGGGGTCACACGCTCCACGTGGCATCTTTCGATCGCGGAATGCGAAACCTTCAGGAGCGCTTTGAAGTCACCGAAATCTATGGCTTGCGTCTCGCCTATGTGAACAACCAGGTCCGGTACCGGCGCACAGTGGTACAAAATCTAATGGCGGTAGGAAAACGCGCCAAAAGCATCGCGCGCTTGTCCGAGCTAGTCGATACCTGGAAGATTGAAGTCATCATCACGGACTTCGAACCTCTCTCTTGCCATCTGGGACATCGCAAACGGCTGCCGGTGATTTCCATCGACAATCAGCATTGCCTGACGAACACCGAGGTTTCCTATCCGCGAAAATACCGGCGCGACGCCGCGCTTGCGAAATTGGTCACACGGATCATGACGCCACGGGCCGACGAGTATCTGGTCACTTCGTTTTTCACTTCTCCAGTAAAACGCCCGCGAACTTTCCTCTTTCCACCAATTCTTCGGCAACAGATCCTCAACGCCACTCCGAAAAGCGGAGAGCATGTTCTGGTTTACGTGACTTCGCCCGCACCCGCACTGGCAAGATTGTTGAGCACGGTGCGCTGTCCTTTTCGCGCATACGGATTCGGGCGTGAGGGGCAAAGTGGCAACATCCTTTTTAGAAAGCCCAGCGCCGATCGATTCCTCGAGGATTTGATCGCCGCGAAAGCCATCGTTGCGAACGCCGGATTCTCCCTGATGACGGAAGCTTTGCACCTGCGGAAACCTTATCTCGCGATTCCGATCAAGCATCAATTTGAACAGATCTTCAATGCGTACTGGCTCGACAAGTTGGGATACGGTACGTATTGGGACGAGCTCGGCAAGGAACGAATCGAATCCTTTTTGTACAACCTGCCACGTTATAGCGATCAGTTGGCATCGTATCCACGTAGCGGAAACAAGGCGCTGCTCGACAAAGTAGATGCCCTGATTGCCGGGTACACCTCATCGCCCGTGGCGACAGCCGGAAAGGGACGCAGATGACAGCAGCAGACGATGCCCGGCTTCCGGAACTGGAGACGGAACCAAAATCGCCGGCGGTGCTGGAAACGATTGCTCTCGTCAGTTTGGGAGTCGCTGTACTCTCGCTTTTTCTGTTTGCCTGGATTGCCGAAGATGTTTCGCACGACCGTACAGTGCATTTCGATCAGGTTGTGCGAATGCGGATTCATGAGTACGCATCTCCCGGGCTCACCAAGGCGATGATCGCGATCTCTTTCATCGGCGGCGATGGACTCACCATCTCCGCCGTTCTTGCGATTGTGGTGTTTCTCTACTTCCGCTGGTGGCGAGCATCGTTATGGCTGGGGGTTACCGTAGTGGGGGCGCTGGTATTGGATTTGTCGCTGAAATATGCGTTCCATCGTGCCCGCCCCACGCCCTTCTTTGCAGCTTTGCCACACACTTACAGTTTTCCGAGCGGGCATGCCCTGTTTTCGTTCTGCTTTTATGGTGTGCTCGCGGGACTGCTGATGGGCCGCATTCGCTCGCGGTTTGCGCAGGTTCTGATCTGGTTGGTGGCGGCCATGCTGGTTGCCGCGATCGGGTTCTCGCGGATTTACCTGGGGGTGCACTATCCCAGCGATGTGATCGCTGGATATCTAGCCGCATCGCTGTGGGTCAGCACTCTACTCGTTCTCGACCACATGCGGGCGCGACGGGGAAAAGGGAAGAGAACTCGTCACGTTCGACAGGGGACATAGGAATTGACTGCGCTTATTCTTTGTATCGAGATCGCGTATCGAGGGTGCTTTCAGCAATCGCTTCCGCCTGCCAATCGAGGCCAGATGTCAGGCAGCCTTTTCCAGTGACCTGATCTCGGTCAGATTTCCTGAACGTACGTCATAGATGAGGCCGTAGATCGGAATCGACTTAGGTACCAGCGGATGGTTGCGAATCCGTTCTATATCATCGATCACGGCCTGTTTTTGATCCTTGATCGTCAGCCACTCAATATATTCGGCCTCGCGAGAACCCGGTCCGTGCCCTATATCGCGAAAGCCCTCTGGCGTTAATTCGGCTGTCTCAAGACTTGAGGCGAGCAATTCCCGCATGACTTCGTTGGAAAACGACTGCATGCCGCAATCGGTATGGTGAATGACAAAGAATTCTCTGGTTCCGAGCAGCTTGTAACTGATGATGAGGGACCGGATTGCGTCGTCACTGGCGCGACCGCCTGCATTCCGGATCACATGGGCATCGCCTTCAGCCAAACCCGCATATTTTGCAGGATCAAGCCGGGCATCCATGCAGGTAAGAATCGCGAACCGGCGGGCAGGAGTCGAGCTGAGTCTTCCCTTTTCCTTAAAATCTGCGCTGTACTTTTGATTGGCTTCGAGAACTTCATTAAAAATCTGGCTCATGAGATCTCCTTCGAGGTTGGGAGGTCTTAACTGGAAAAAGCAAAAGGCCCTTGAATTCTGGTGATCACGGGGCCTTTAGGAACTTGAACGTTTATCTTTCAAATTCGAGCCTGTGATCACGACAACGCGCGGAAGTACAACAACAGGCATCGTTGTAGAGGTTGCCGCGGCGAAACATAAATAAGGCGAAGTCGGTCATCGCAGCATTAAGTATAGCGAGAAGCCGTCCATGGGGTCTATGGAGCGGATTGTCGGATTACTTCAGAGCCGATGTGCACGCCAGATCCTTCGGGACTGAAGCCCCTCAGGATGACGCATGGGAGAGGTTCAGCATGACGGATGGAAGAGAGTCAGGCGCCTGCTGAAGCCCCGTGTGCGAGAGCAGGAACGGTAGTTTTGGACTTGTTCACTTTCACAAGCAGGTCAGAAATGGCCAGGTGATCTGCCGGTTTCGAAAAGTAATAGCCCTGTGCGAAGCCGCAATCGAGCAGCTTGAGTTGGTCGACTTGCTCTTCCGTTTCGGTTCCTTCCGCTACGGTGACCAGTCCCAGGTTCTGGGCCAGCATAATGATGATCTGCACGATTTTGTGGCTCTCCGGATCGCTGTCCATGCGGGAGATGAACGCGCGATCGATTTTCAGAGAATCGACCGGAAATTGTTGCAGGCGGCTGAGCGAAGAATATCCCGTGCCGAAATCATCCACGCTCAGGCGAACTCCCAGGGCCTTGAGTTCCGAGAGCACAGAAGCCGCTTTTTCCGGATCGCTCATGGTAATGGTCTCGGTGATTTCCAACTGTAAAGTGTCAGGATCCAGCCCTGTCTGCTTGAGAGTCTCTCCGATTCCTTTCGCAAGGGTGGGACAGAGAAACTCCTTGCCCGTGATGTTCACGCTCATGGTCAATGGCAGTTCGGCAGGGAACTGAGTCTGCCACAATTTAAGCTGTTCGCAGGCTTCGCGGAGAAGCAGACGGTTCATTGGAAGAATCAACCCGGTTTCGTCAGCGACCGCGATAAATTCAACCGGGCCGAGCAGGCGATCTCCGCGTTGCCACCTGGTTAAGGCTTCGAAACCTGTAATCCTTCCGGTCTTCAATGACACGATCGGCTGGTAGTGGGTCCTGAATTCTCCCAGCTCCAGACCCTTGCGAAGCTCCGTCTCCAACTCCAGGCGCCGGACTGCTCCTTCATGCATCGCCGTGTCAAAAACTTCACAGCGAGCCTTGCCGCTTCGTTTGGCCCGGTACATGGCAATGTTGGCGTCGCGAAGCAGATCTTCCGCGTGCACGCAGTTGGTTGTGCTCAGGGCGATGCCAACGCTTGCATTCACGACAATTTCGTATCCGTGTATCACGAAGGGAGCCGCCAGCCTGGCCTGCAACCGTTCCGCTACGCGTATGCCGTCGCTTGCGTGGCGGATGTCTTCGAGAAGCACGGTGTATTCGTCGCCGCCCACCCGGGCGAGGGTGTCATCTTTTGGGGATGCGGTAAGTTGCGGGCGGGCGATGGTGTCGACTTCCCGAAGTGAGGCGGTCAATCTCTTGCCGATTTGAACCAGAACTTCGTCGCCGACAAGGTGTCCCAGGCTGTCGTTGAAGACTTTGAATTCGTCGATATCGATAAAGAGCACAGCAAATTTGTAATCCGTATGGCGCTTGGAGAGCGTGACAGCCCGTTGCAAGCGGTCAAGGAAAAGGGCGCGGTTGGGAAGATGAGTAAGGCCATCGTGGAAGGCGCTGTGGGCGAGCAACTCTTCCGCCCGTTTGCGTTCGCTGATGTCACGATTGACGATGACAAGTTTTTCGGTCTCGCCTTTTTTGTTGCGTACCGCGCTGGCTGTCGATTCCAGGATGCGCCAAGTTCCGTCCTTGTGGCGGATGCGGTATTCCATCTGCTGTCCTTGACCGGTGGTACGAGCTTTGTGCGCCGCTTCCAGTACCTTGGCGCGATCGTCGGGGTGAACCTGGTCAATTGACGAAGTAGTCCGCAACTCATCCGCTGAATATCCCAGTACATGCTGGTAGGCCGGACTGTTGTAAATGCGTTGGCCGGCGCCATCCACGACGGCAATCATGTCAGCGGCATTTTCGGTGATCAATTGGAAGAGTTGATCCCGTTCCGCGAGTCTCCGCCGGATTCGCTGCAGTTGCAGATGCTGGTACAGGGTGTAAATGTCGAATAACAGCACTACACAAGCCAATCCCCGAACCCACTCTTTGAGATTGGTCCAGTAGCTGCCTTCCACTTGTGGATGCAACTGAAAGAACGTCAACGAGACGATCCCGAAGGTCAGTACGAGAGTAACGACAACCGCCAGCGACCACAGCCACCACTCACGGCCCTCGATCTGCCATCGCTGGATCGGTGGCGTGACGGGCTTGTCCTGGTTAGCGGTTGGGGTTTGTTCCTGATTCATGCGAACGGTCGCTCGCTCTCTCGCTACTAGTCAGATTCTAGGCCGCAAGAACCGGGGTGAAAGTTACCGAAGTCAAACGCGGGTAACTCGCTGTCATGCGATGAAACGGCTGCCTTACTTCCGCAAAAGCGCGAAAGTGAGGCAGCCGTAATATTTCGTTCCCAGAACAGACGCTTACGCGTTTGCCGAGAAGCCAGTCAAACTGGGCTGAGACGCCGTAGCTGTCAGCGGACCATTGGTCTCAGAAAATTGCATCAGGTCCTGTTGCAACGTGCCATACGCTTGCTGAGCCGCAGACAAATTGCCGGACTGCAGCGATTGTCCGAGTTCGGCAAGCAACTGGCTTACTGCACTGCCGCCGCCACCACCGCTGTGATGGTGATGTGCATGTCCGTGTGTTGCTGCGTTCTTGAAATCCTGCTGAATGGTTGCGTAATCCTGCTGGGCTGCTGCTGTGTTCCCGGACTTGAGATCGGTCGAAAGCTGATTCATTGCCTGGGCAATGGGGCTGTTGTTCTGGGCCGAAGTGGTTGAATTATTTTGCGGACCGAGCGGTTGCAGAGTCGCAAAATCCGTTTGCGCCGCGGACAGATTTCCTGCCTGGAGATCCTGGCCGAGTTGCGCGAACGCTTGCTGGAACTGTTGCTTCTTGTTCTGAACGCTCTGAGCGCTGTAATCAAAAAGATTGGTGCTGGAAATTCCTGCTACTGACATCGCTATCTCCTCAGTTGGGACCGTTCGTCCCCCAGGTCTTATCGGCAATGCTGACTTGTGCCATTGCCATGAAGCGTTAATCAGTAAGGCAAGTCAGTCGCCAAAAATATCTAACTTATTAGAAGGCTCAAATCCAGACAATTTAAGACACTTAGCTGATCGATCGGAGTCGAGCTTTTCTCGCGGCGCGGCAAGTGGGCAAAAGTTGCCGCATAACAACCCGGCAAGTCTTGCCGACTTGTCATCCCGGGAGGCGGGTGAGCCTGACGGACCGCACATTGTGATTGATGCAGTCTAGAGAACGTTTTGAAACAACGAATACTGATGGGTGCCTGCGATTTTCTTGAAAGCGGGACTTCTGGCAAGGACGCATTCCAGAAGCGGATTGTGATAGAGCACAAACACCGGCCGCGGATTTTCTTTCAGCGAGCTCTCCAGGTTAACCATGACTTCGACCAGCCCGGATTCCGGCAGAGGATTGAACAGATAGACGACAAGAGGTTCCGAGGGAAAAACGAATTGGCGGACATCGCCGAGCACGGTTTCTACCGCGAAACATTGCTGCGAATCGGTCTTGTAAGCTCTGATGTTTTCCTGGGCTACTCGATGCAAGTCAGAGAGCAGTTCCACACCCAGAATGCGGCGGAAGGGATAGTCCGCGGCCATGAGCAGCACCCGGCCTTTGCCAGAGCCCACATCGATGAACGTAAAATTGTCGAAATCGATTTCAAGAACCATCATCATTTGCTTGAACAGCGCCGGCTCCGTCGGTTGGTAGGCAGAGTGAAATTCTCCTAGCAGACGCTCTCGCCATCCCACGGTCGCGCTGGTCGTATCTACGTGATAATCCCAGTCATAGTCGGCGTCACCATATCGCTGGCGCCGATGTGCGGGCGTGGATTCCAGTACGAAGTCCCAAAGCGCGCCGCCGAAACTGCGCGCGGTCGGCCAGAATCCGGCACGGGCCAAGCCCTCTCTCCACCACTGGCCTGCGGTCGAGACAATGCTCAGTGTGGTTAAAGGAGGCATCTCCGACATGTTATATGCTCGGGCGGCCAGGGTCAGCTTGCTGGCATCCTCAAGCCTTCCGTCCGCAACACTTTCGCTGAAATCGGCGTCTAACCACCCATGGCAGTGGTGTGTCATATCGTCCGGAGTTAGTGTCTGCTGTTGACGGGAAGGTATAATTATGGGACCGCAATTATTTCGGAGGAAGTCATCATGAATCAGCGCGCGAGCGCTTTTTTGGCGCAGTTGAAGGCCAACCGTCCTGCATACACGCTTTTGATCCTGCTTACATTGACCCTCGGTATTCTTATCGGGACAGTCATTTCCTATGGGGTCAAGGGCCAGGACAAAAAAGCCAGCAGCTCCTCCGATGCGGCGATGTTGACCGTGCCCTCGCCTCAAATGCTGTCGAGTCAGTTTTCCCAGATTTCCAAGCAGCTTGAACCCAGCGTGGTGAACATCAACACCGAGTCCACCATTAAAAGTCCCAAACGCCGCCGCGGCCAGGGTGACGACGATGCCAATCCGTTCGACGATTTCTTTGACCGGTTTTTTGGAGGTCAGGGCGGGCAGGGTGGCCAAGGAGGACCGGGTGGCGGTGGCAACGGCGGCGCGATTCGTGAGCGCTCCCTGGGCTCCGGCGTGATTGTGGATTCCAAGGGCTATATCGTCACGAACCGCCACGTAGTCGACAAGGCAGACCGGATTCGTGTCAAATTGCAGGATGACCCGCCGGGAGTGTTGCATGAAGCCAAAGTCGTAGGTTCGGATCAGGAAACAGATCTCGCGGTTATCAAAATCGAGAGCGACAAATCGCTCCCCATCGCTAAGTTAGGTAACTCCGACAGCATGCAGGTTGGGGATTGGGTATTAGCAGTCGGCAGTCCATTTGGGTTACAGGAAACGGTTACCGCCGGAATCGTCTCCGCAACGGGACGCAACATCGTTCCAAGCCGGCAATTTCAATCTTTTATCCAGACCGATGCCGCGATAAATCCCGGAAACTCAGGCGGTCCGCTGGTGAACATGGCCGGCGAAGTGATCGGCATCAATACAGCGATTCTCACCGACACCAACGCCTATGCTGGCGTGGGATTCGCATTGCCTTCGAATACCGTAGCGCAGGTTTACAACCAGCTCGTTGGCCCCGACCACCGGGTGTCGCGCGGTTCGATCGGGATCATGTTCAACGCGCAGGAAAATCCTGCCATCGCCCGGGTCTACGGAACCGGTTCGGGAATCACGGTGTCGGATGTGACGCCCGGCAGTCCGGCCGAACAGGCTGGGGTGAAGGTTGGAGACACAATCGTCGCGATCGATGGTAAGCCGGTTAAGAATGGCGATGAGTTGGTGTCTGATATTGCCAGCCGCAAGCCGGGATCCAAGATTGTGATCGGATTTATACGTAACAGCAAGAAGCAGGAGTTGACCGCTACCGTGGCTGACCGGGCCAAGCTGTTTGCGGCGCGCCTCGGCGATGATGACGACACCGGAGTTGAGACCGGGCCCAAAGAAAGCAAGTTGGGCTTAACCGTACGCGCGCTCACTCAGGAGATGGCAGATCGGCTTGATGTACCTGCGAATAAGGGCGTCATCGTGCAGGAGGTAAAGTCGGGCTCTTTCGGTGAGGACGTTGGACTGAGCCGGGGCGATATCATCCTGGAGATCAACAAGCAGGCAGTCGACACCGAAGACCAATTTACCCGGGTCTCTGGCGCGCTAAAGACGGGACAGGATGTGGTTTTCCTGGTTCGTCAGCGCGGCGCCGGGCGTCAGGGAGGGACCATCTTCCTGGCCGGCACACTTCCATAACGCATCGGCCACCCCAAAGGGGCTGACCTAAAAGAAGCTGGTGCTGCGATCAGGGATGGTTTACCCTGCCTGCTCAATCAGAAACAGCCAGGCGGGTTCTAAAATTGCGATTTGGCGGATCCATTCCGGCAAGACTATTAGGCGCTGGCAGCGTCATGCTTCTGGTGTGTGGGATCGCGTCCGGCCAGACCAGTTCCGCTAGGCTAATACCCGTTTCGTCTTCCTCGACCTCCCACAAGACCAGGAAGTCGCACAAGAAAACGAGTTCCAAGCGGGGGCAGCAGAACATCGATCCCGCGCGTGCCCGCGAAATCCAGGAAGCCCTGATTCGCGAACACTACATGGAGGGTTCACCTTCCGGTACTTGGGACGCCAACTCGCAGAATGCGATGGTGCGCTTTCAGGCGGACAACGGCTGGCAGAGCAAAGTGGTCCCAGACTCACGGGCGTTGATCAAGCTGGGATTGGGGCCAGACCACGAACACCTTCTAAATCCGGAAAGCGCGATGACGTCGCAACCAGAATCTCCTCGGGTGTCACCCATGCTGAACCAGACTCCCGCCGTTGTTATTCCCCCGCAGAAGTAAAAGCCGTCGTTAGCCCTTCACCATGATGTATGGTTGTCGACCAAGCGCGTTACTTCCCGTTCATCACTGGATCTGGGAAAAATGGCAAAGGCTTGTCACTGATCACGGCCCGGGGATTGTCGTCCACCAGGGCTTTGGCAACGTCGGGGCCGCAAAGTTTAGCGACTTTTTCTCTGGCTGCCGACAGAACCGGTACGCGGTGTTTGGTGTCATGCGCGTCCGTAGCCAGCACGTGCACGGCGTCCCTTTCGAGTAGCCACTCGGCGACACGCGCCGCCTTCGTTCCCCATCCGCCAGTCAGCGCGGAAGCTGTCACCTGCACCGCGCAACCCTGATCCACCCATTGCAGAATTCGTCTTTGCGTCTCCTGCAGAATTGGATTTCGCTCCGGATGAGTTATCACGGGAGTGATGCCAGCGTCCGCCATCTTGGTGAAATAGTCGTTAATTTGTGTCGGAATGCTGTAGTTACTCAGTTCGACCAGAAGGTAGTGAGAATCCTCGATGGTGAAAAGTTCCGGCGTGATAAGAACTTCCCGCAGGTTGTCGTACGAAAGATGGAAGTCACAGCCCAGGCTCAACTGCGGAGCGCCGCCTGCCAATACCCGAAGATATTCGAGGTTGCTTGCCAGATGCTGGCGGTTGTACTGATAACGTTCGTTGGCGTGAGGGGTGGCGACAATGTGTTCAATACCATCACCGGCCGCCATGCGACACATCTCCAGAGACATGTCCCAGGACTTGGACCCGTCGTCCACTTTCGGCAGAATGTGGCAATGGATATCGATCACATTGAATTCCGCGGGGGAGTCACTCAGCTGATTTAAACAGATTCTAAAGGGAAGAAGAAGTATGGAGGGATCACGTTTCCCTTTCCATCAAACTTTGGTAATCATAGTAACCGGTGATGTATGTGTGACAACGTAGGCCGAGGCTCATGGCTTTTCTCAATATTCTATCTTGTGACCTGCTTGTCGATAAGCACGATGGGACATCGTGAAAAGCAGCCGGCTGATTTAATCGTTACGGCATTACAACTTTATTTTCAGTTCTAGAGGTGAGCATTGACTGATCATGCAAATAGTCCCTTGAAGTCGGCGGGAACGATAACGCTCGGCGAATTGACGGTCAAGCGCTTGGGTTATGGAGCCATGCGTCTTACCGGGCCCGGAGTTTGGGGGCCGCCTGAGGACCGGTCAGCAGCGATTGCTGTTCTTCGCAAGGCGGTTGAGTTGGGCGTAAATTTTATCGACACCGCGGATTCCTACGGCCCCAACGTCAATGAAGAACTGATTGCAGAAGCATTGTCGCCTTATCCCAAAGACCTGGTGATTGCAACCAAGGGAGGCTGGATTCGAACAGCGCCGGGCATTTGGGCGCACAATGCGACCTCAAGCCATTTGCGCAAGGCGGTCGAAGGCAGCCTGAAAAGGCTGCGCCGGGAGCGGATCGATGTTTACCAACTACATATTCCCGATCCCGTCGTTTCTTTTGAAGCATCGGTGGGAACGCTAGCCGAGTTGCAATCCGAGGGAAAAATTCGTCTGATCGGCCTCTCAAATGTCACCCGGGAACACATCGAACGGGCTCGCAAAATTGTTTCCGTTGTTTCGGTACAAAACCGGTACAGCTTTGCCGATCGAGAATGGGATTATGTTGTGGATTATTGCGAGCAGAACGGAATCGCATTTATTCCCTGGTTCCCGCTGGGCGCGGGCACAGTCGCTAAAGAGACTGTGCAACGGATCGCAGACGCTCACGGAGCCAAGCCCATGCAAGTCGCGCTGGCGTGGCTGTTGCAGCGTTCGCCTCTGATGTTACCGATTCCCGGAACTTCGTCTGTTGAACACCTCGAGGAGAACATGCGCGCCGGATCTTTGCGGCTGACGGAAGAAGAGCTTGCGGAGTTGGCCGCTGTCCCGGAATTGGTCTTCACCAGGTAAGGAACCCAACTGGTCGCAAACTGCGCGAGAAATGGGTCCCACTCGGCTCACGTGTTCGCACAGTCATTTGCCCATAGTCAGCACAACTCTGAACCGGGACCGCCCGCTGAACATCTGATCCCATGCTTCCGCGATTTTTTCCAGCGGATAGCGTTCAATCATTGGGCGAACGCCCGATAAAGTGCTGAATTGCAAAGTGTCCTCGGAGTCTTTGGCAGAGCCTGAGGGCCACCCTTTGATGTCTTTGCGAGGGAGTATGAGTTGTAGAGGAGTAACCGTGATCGGGTCTGATCCGGCGCCAACCACCATCAGTCTTCCGTCCGGCCCAAGTCCATCGACCAAGGACGAGACCGCTTTTGAATCAGGGGCAGTGGCAAGGATGACGTTCGCCCCTCCCAGGGCCTGCAACGCCGCCGCAGGTTCCGCTGCTGCAGTGTCGATGTAGTTGTGTGCGCCCAGCTTTTTGGCCAGCGCTTCCTTGTCGGCGCCACGGCCAATGGCGACTGTGCGAAAACCCATCTGACGCGCGTATTGAATGCCCAGGTGACCCAAGCCACCGATACCTTGAATCGCCACCAGTTCCCCGGCTCGTGCTCCGGAATGGCGAAGCGCATTGAATACCGTGATGCCTGCGCAAAGCAGGGGCGCGGCTTCATCGGCAGGCAGATCGTCGGGGATGGCTGCAACGGCCTCAGCCGGAACCACTACATATTCAGCGTAGCCGCCGTCGTAGCTGATGCCGGTAATCTTCTCAAACTTGCAAAGAATGAAATGGCCCCGGCGGCAAGGATCGCAGATGAAGCAGTGGCCGCCGTGCCAGCCGACGCCGACACGCTGTCCGGGCTTCCATTGCTTTACGTCCGCACCGACGGCGTCGATGCGTCCGGCAATTTCGTGTCCTGGGACACGTGGATATTGCATTCCGGGGAAACCGGTCTCTTTCACGATGACGTCACTGTGGCAGACGCCGCAGGCCTCAACCTTGATCCGTACCTGGGCTCGTCCGGGCTCTGGAATCGGACGCTCCACGATTTCGAAATTTCCACCTGGTTTGCTGACTTGAGCGGCTTTCATATTTTTGTCCTTAGGAAGGGGTAAGGGATAAGCCTACGAGCAGGATATCCGAAATACGAAACCTATAGATGGCAGAGCGCTCAGCCGGGATGCAGAAATTGGAAGCTGAAGAGGGGATTGAAGCGAATCGCCATCGCTTCAGGAAGGCAGATTGTTCTCCGCAGCTTTCGTTTATGCGTAGCATGCCGCGATGAACTCGCCGATCGACTGATAGGCTCGCTTCAACGTTGGCTCGTCGGGCAAAAAAACAATGCGGAAATGGCGGGTGCCTGGTTTTTGTCCGAAGCCGGATCCGTGGACGACCAGAACATGCTTTTGGCGACACAATTCCTTAACGAACACATCATCGCCTTCGGTGATTTCCAGCCGCGGAAAAGCGTAGAACGCCCCACGCGGCGAGACGCAACTGACTCGCGGAGTTGAATTGCACCACTGCACAGTCAAATCACGGCGCGCGCGTAATTTGTTGCGCGTCTCCTCGAGGTGGTCTTGCGGTCCGTCCAAAGCGACTTTGATCGCGTACTGCTCGGGATGATTCGCGCACAGCCGTGCCCGCAGCAGGCGGTGAATGCCCTCCACGTACGGCTTTACGGCGTTTGCGTCGCCGCTCACGATACCCCATCCGATACGCCAGCCAGGAGCAAGATAGTTTTTCGAGAGCCCACCGAAGGTCACGACCGGAACGTCGGGCGCAAGAGCCGCGATTGAAATGGGAGTGTCTTTTTCGCCGGGATCTAAAATCAGCTTGTCATAAATCTCGTCGGCGAAAATGATCAGATTATTGCGTCGCGCCAGATCAGCCAGTTGCTCCAACATGCGGCGGGAACAGATGGCGCCGGTGGGATTGTTGGGATTGATCAGGACGAGTGCCCGGGTCTTGGAAGTGATTTTCCTGCGAACGTCGATCAGGTCGGGCTGCCATGCATCGTCCTCGTTCAAATCATAAGCTACCACCGGGATGCCCAGCTTGCATAGAACAGCGGAATAGAGTGGGTAGTCCGGGCTCGGGGTCAGAACGTTTTCACCGGGATTCACCAGGGCGGTCAGACAAACATCAACCGCTTCGCTGGCACCCGATGTTACGAACACATCCTGGACCGTCGTAATTCCTTTTCTGGTAGCTTCGCCGCGGATGGCTTCCAGAGCTTCCGGAATTCCCGGGGACGGAGCATAGCCATTTTTGCCGTCGCGCATGGCTTTGTAGACGGCTTCGATCAGATGTGGCGGAGTCTGGAAATCGAAGATGTTGGGATCGCCGACGTTGAGTGCCAGGACCTTGTGGCCCTGCTTGGTAACCTCGTCCGCTACGCAAGCCAGATCACGAATGGCGTAACGGACGTTGTCGAGGCGTTGGGCGGCGGCGATCTCGCGGGTTTGGGCGCTGGGCATGGTTCAATCTAACGCAAAGCTTTTCGCAGAAGAAGCTTTTAGCCATAAAGCCTTTAACGGCAAAAGCTTTTAACCGCGAAGATCGCAAAGACTGCCGCAAAGGGCGCAGAGAAAAGCTCGTCAATCTCGGCGCCCGTGCGGCCAACGACCAATGGCCTACGGCTGGTTCAATCCACTCGATCGATCTGCGCCTTTTGCAACCGGTCCGAATAATCGATGTAGATGGCCTTCCACTCCGTGTAGAAGTCGATCGCTCCCATGCCGCCTTCGCGGTGGCCGTTGCCCGTGGCTTTCACACCGCCGAAAGGCAGATGGACTTCCGCTCCGATGGTGGGTGCGTTGATGTAGGTGATCCCGGCATGCAGGTCGCGCATGGCGACGAATGCCCGGTTTACGTCCTTGGTATAGAGCGCCGACGATAGCCCGTATTCGATGCCATTGGCGATGGCAATCGCATCTTCGAGATCTTCGCAAGGAATAATCGATACAACAGGGCCGAATATCTCTTCCTGAGCGATCCGCATCTTGGGATCAACGTCGACGAAGACTGTCGGCTCCATAAAATATCCGTATTGATATTCGCCCGACTCCAGACGGTTGCCGCCGCACTTCAGTTTCGCGCCTTCAGACTTTCCGATTTCCACGTAACTGAGATCGGTCTTGAGTTGCGCTTCATTGACTGCGGGCCCCATGTCGGTGCTCTCGTCGATTCCATTGCCGACTCTCAGTCGCTTGGCACGCTCAACGTAGCGTTCCACGAACTCGGCATAGATGCCTTTTTGCACGATGATGCGGCTGGTAGCGGTGCAGCGTTGACCGGTCGTTCCGAATGCACCCCAGAGTCCGCCTTCGATTGCGAGGTCGAGGTTAGCGTCGTCCAGCACAATCATTGGGTTCTTGCCACCCAACTCCAGCGAGCAGTGTTTGAAAGTCTTGGCGGCAGTAGTCCCTACGGTCCGCCCGACCGCGGTAGAGCCAGTCAGTGAAATTGCTTTGACGTCCGGATGCTCGGTCAGCGGCGCGCCGACTTCTGAGCCGAATCCGGTAACGATGTTGATTACGCCTTTGGGGACGCCGGCGTCAGACAAAGTACGCACCAGATTGAAAGTTGAGAGTGGTGTGTCCTGAGCGGGCTTGATCACGCAGGTATTGCCGCAAACGATGGCGGGCAGGATCTTCCACGAAGGGATGGCCATGGGGAAATTCCATGGCGTGATCATGCCGCAGACTCCAATCGGGGAGCGCACGGCCATGGCGAATTTGTTAGGCAGTTCCGATGGTGTCGTAGGGCCAAACAGGCGGCGGCCTTCGCCTGCGAAGTAATACGCGGTGTCGATGGCTTCCTGGGTGTCTCCGCGAGTTTCTTTCAGGATCTTGCCCATTTCACTGGTCATGTCGCGGGCATACTCTTCCTTGCGCTCGAGCAGCATTTCAGCCGCCCGAAACATGATTTCGGCACGGCGCGGCGCCGGCACCAGGCGCCATTTGGCGAACGCGTTCTTAGCAGCTTCAACGGCGTCGTCGACATCAGCTTTGGCTGACTTCTGGAACAGGCCGACCACTTCGCGCGTGTCCGCGGGATTACGATTTTCGAAGGTCTCGCCGGTCGAGGATTCTACCCACTCGCCATCGATAAAATTCTTGTACACCTTCGCTTTGCTGGTGCTGCCGATCCTGGCCGGGCTGGCCAAAGTGTCCGTTGCCATAATGCCTCCTGATGATTCGCCGCGAGTATCTATGCTACAGGTGACTGCGGAACGCGGCAAGAAAGACAGTGGTCGGTGGGGCGGGGTTCAGTGGGCAGTGACAACATCGGAATTCCTTAACGACCGACCACTGACTACTGACACACTGACCACTGACTACTGACTACCACACCACTGCATTTGATGTCGGCAGACGACGGAAGGACGCGCCTCGTCATGCCCCCGCACGAGCGAGACGCTCGCGCCCACATTTTTCAGCACCAGCGGACATGGCCACTGGGGGTGCGACCCAAGGTAATCAACCCTGCTCTGCCAGTTATCCTTGTGCTACTCTCGCAAATAACTCATATTCTTTGGGTTTGACTAGTCTCTGGTGCCATTTGTGTCTTCAAGCAGCAAGCCGGGAATCCATGTAGCGTGGAAGACGGTCACCTATCGCAGCGTGGCCCTGGGAGTCTTGTTTATCGCAGTTGTGCTGCTGGTAGGCATGAATTTCGTGTTCCCTCAGTTCACGCAAAAGGAACTCAAGTCCGTTACCAGTCTGGGTGAGCAGGCTGCTGGAAACGGTGGCGGGAGCGGGGGGAAACACCAAGTCTGGCGCGGGAAGCTCGCAGCAGGCTCACATTACGGCCCTGGACGGGTCGGTACGGGTAAAAAAGGCCAGCAGCAATAGCTGGGTGACCGCCGACTACAACGTTCCCCTGGAAAAAGGCGACGTGGTGCAGACCGGATCGGAAGGCATGGCCAAGATTGTCTTCAACGACGGCACCAATTACACGGTAAAGCAGGATTCGCTGATCGTAATCGAAGAAAACTCGGCCAATGACCAGCAGCAGACCAACGTCTCTGTGGCGGTGAGCACAGGCACGGTCGATCTCTCGACCGCCACGTATGTTCAGGGATCGAGGTCGCAGGTGACGGTGGCCGGAGCGACAGCATCCCTCGCGCCGGACAGCGCGGCCATGGTGCACAACGATCCCAAAGGCCGACCAGCACGAGATTTTGCTGAAGAAAGGTACCGGCGAAATCACCCGCAACGGGGAAGTGGTCCATCTGGCGGATTGGGAAAAGGTGGCCTTTCAATCGCAATCCCCGCGCATGGCGAAGTTGAAGGAGATCGGACCGCCTACGCCGATTTCCCCCGCCAACATGATGCCGATCTTTAGCGCAGGTGAGACCAAGCCGGTGGAGTTTTCCTGGACCCAGATGGCTAACGCTGTGGGATACCGGCTACGCATTTCGCGGAATCCGTACTTCTCTTCGACCATCGTGGATCGCAAGGTGAACACGGCAGACGTAATTGTCTCGGGATTGAACGAGGGAGCGTACTACTGGGTAGTTCAGTCTTACGACGCGAGTGACAAAGAGTCGCTCGAGAGCCAAAAAAATCGCTTCACCATCATCGCCAAAGGCAAGACCACGGCGGCGATAAACCTGGAAGTGGATCCATTCACACAACATGGCCACGTTATCGAGCTCACGGGAAAGACTGAGGCTGGGGCGCGCGTGATGGTGAATGGACGGGAAGTACCGGTGGTCGGCATGGATGGCAGTTTCCACTACTTCATGCCTCCGTTGCCTCAGGGAGAGAGCGTTATTACGATCACGGCGCAGAATTCCAAAGGCGGCGTGAACACGTTGCAGAAAAAGATCGTGATTCAGTAGAGCAAAGCTTCGGGAGAAATCCCGAGGTGCCGGGACTTTGGTTTGACGGCGAAACGGGGATCATCCCATAGAATTAGGGCACGGCCCCCCATCCGCACAGAAACAACCGGGTACGCCCGGCAATGAACAGCGGTCCGAGAGAGCTAAATCGCGTATGTCATCCAACGGATTTCATTCTTCAACGCGCCTGCACAATCTGAGATCGCTATTCAGTATTTTTTCGAGCGATCTTGCCATTGACCTGGGGACGGCCAACACGCTTGTTTACGCGCGAGGCAAGGGCATCGTAGTGAACGAGCCTTCCATCGTGGCCATCAACAAGAACACGGGCGAAGTGGAAGCCGTGGGCAAGGAAGCCAAAGAGATGCTGGGCCGGACGCCTGGCAACATCGTGGCCATTAAGCCCATGAAAGACGGCGTGATCGCTGACTTCAAAGTCACCGAGAAGATGCTCAACTACTTCATCCAGAAGGCCCACAACCGCAAGATGCTGGTGCATCCGCGGATCGTGATCGGCGTGCCTTCGGAAATCACCCAGGTGGAAAAGCGCGCGGTCATGGATTCCGCATATCGCGCCAAGGCCAGCGAAGTTTATCTGGTGGAACAGGCCATGGTTGCAGCCATCGGCGCCGGCCTTCCCATTACGGAACCCAGCGGCAATATGGTGGTGGATATTGGCGGCGGCACCACCGACATCGCGGTGATTTCGCTAAGCGGCATCGTCTATTCCCGTTCCGTGCGCATGGCCGGCAACCAGATGGACGAAGCGGTGATGAACTACCTGAAACGCAAATATAATTTACTGGTCGGCGAGCGCACTGCGGAGCAGATCAAGATGGAAATCGGGTCCGCGTATCCGCTGGAAAAACCGTTGACCATGGAAATCAAAGGCCGCAACCTGATCGAGGGCGTGCCCAAGACCATCACGGTGGATGACAGCGAAATCCGCGAGGCCCTGAGCGAGTGTGTTTCGACAATCATGAACGCGGTTCGCGTGGCTTTGGAGCGGACGCCGCCTGAGCTTTCAGCCGACATCAGCGACCGCGGCATTGTGCTGACCGGCGGTGGGGCGCTGCTGAAAAATCTCGACAAGCGTATTCGCGAAGAAACCGGTTTGCCGGTTTCTATTGCTGACGATCCGCTGTGCAGTGTGGTGCTCGGAACGGGCAAGATGCTGAGCGATTTCAAGTTGCTCAGGAAGATCTCGATTGAATAATGGTGAACCGGTTCTCAGGTTCCAGTACCTGGTTTCCAGTTCAACTCTGTCACTCTCGCCGCGCAAAACAATTAGGACCCATGGACCGTCGCGTCCTAGAGACTGAAAGTTAGAAACCTGAGACTGTAACTCCGGCGTCATGGAAAATCTCATTACCCGCTACCGTAACGTCACCATTCTGGCGGTGATGCTGTTCTTGCAGGTGCTTGGGCTTGCAGTCCAAGTCAAGCGAGGCGGAGGCGGTGAATCAACACGCTTGATTCGCACCTGGTCGGTCGGCGCCGTCACGCCGCTGGAAAAGGTCATTGTCTGGTTTCAAGAGCGGATTCGGAAATATTTGGAACAACTACGTTTATCTGCGAGGAGTGCGCCAGGAAAATCGCGATCTGAAGTTCGAGATCGAACGCTTGCGCCTGGAACAGGTGCGCTTGACCGATGACGCGCAACAGGCGCACCGGTTACAGGCGCTGTTGGGGTTCAAGGAACAGTACATTGCGAAAACCGTCGCCGCGCAGGTAATCGGGGCGAGCGGCAGTGAACAGTCCCGTTCGGTCTATATCGACAAAGGCGCGAATGATGGAGTGGAGAAGGACATGGCGGTGATTACCGCCGATGGAGTGGTAGGGAAGGTCCTGCGGACATTTGGTTCCACGTCGCAAGTGCTGCTGATCAACGACCAGAGTAGTGGGGTCGGGGGCGTTCTCGACAAGTCGCGCCTGCAGGGTGTGGTCAAAGGAACCTCAAGCGGAGACGTGATTCTCGAAAATGTAATGACCGACGAATCGGTGGCGCCCGGAGAACGCGTAGCCACGAGCGGTGGCGACCAGATCTTCCCCAAGGGCCTTACCGTGGGCACGGTCATGAAAGTTTCTCCGGGCGCCGATCTTTTTCTCAATATCCGCCTCAAACCGAGCGCAAGTCTGAACCGGCTGGAAGAAGTTCTGGTGATCACGAAGAAGGAAGATCGAGGACCGGCTGTCGCCGATTCCAGTAGCCGGGTGCGAGCAGTGGATATTTTGACCCAGCGTTTGCCATCGGTTCCGGACAAGCCTGCTGCAGAAACACCTGGGGTATTGGGTCCGGACGCGAATACCGCGGCATCGAGGTCAGGGGCGGCGAGTCCGAAGCAAAAAAATGGAGCGATCGCCGGCACTCCGCCAAGCGGCAATGCGGCGGGAATCTCGGCAGCCTGCCGACGAAAGCCCGCTTCTGCCACGCAGAAGCCGGTGCACCTGCCACAAACGGCAGAACGATCCGACCAAAGCCAAACCGTCGCAAGATAAGACAGGCACGTCGGGGGACCAACCTCACTAGTGCCTATCACCTACACATCGCAGGATCAGGTCGAGGTCTACCGGTTTAATCCGGCTGTGACTATTGGCGTTCCGCTGGTGGCAATTTTTCTGCAAGCATTTTTGCCTTCGCGTTTGCATTTCTTTGCCTTCTTTGACCTGCCGTTACTGGTGGTGATTTTCTTTGCAGTGGCACGGCGGAGTCCGGTTGCCGGGCTTACTTACCGGAGCGGTTATCGGCCTTTTGCAGGATTCACTGACGCAGCAGCCGATCGGGATCTATGGAATCGCAAATACGGTTGTCGGATATGGAGCCTCATCGCTGGGCGCGAAGCTCGATGTTGACAACGTGGGCGCCCGGTTTCTTGTGACCCTCTTCTTCTATATGGTCCATCAGATTGTGTATGTCACGGTCGCGCGCGGGCTGGTGAAACTGACGGTGGAGTTGAGCTGGGGACACGAGATAGCGGCGGCATTGCTCAACGCGGTGACAGCGGCCGTGCTGTTTACGCTGCTTGACCGGTTTAAGCAGAGAGCTTGAAGACCGTCGTTGGCCGTTGACCCTTGGTCGTTGGCAAAATCCCTCGGCCTTAGTTCCCGCCCCATCCAACCGGTGATGTCCCTCCGTCACCGTCGATGACAACAAAAGCGCTTCGCCTCCGGTCTACAATAAAAACGGACTGATTGGCCTAGACGACCGACGACGATTGGCAGGACCGACGACCAACGACTGTTTCAAGGACTGACTACTAACCCATGTTTGGCCGCGACGAAAAAGTATCGAGTTTCCGCCTGACTGGGGTGCAGTATTTCATCCTGGGTATTTTTCTGGTGCTGGCCTACGGGTTGTGGCGTCTGCAGGTGGTGTCGAGCGAGTTTTATTCCGCCCTGGCGGAGAAAAACAAGACTCGCGATGTCCCGATCCTTGCGCCTCGCGGCAAGATCTTTGACCGCGAAGGACGTGAGATCGTCACCAACTATCCTTCGTTCACTGCCTTGCTGCTGCGCGATTCCACCCGTGATCTTGCGGTAGACGCCGACCTCATCGCCCAGGGGCTGCACCTTGATCCCAAAGAAGTACGCGAGCGCCTGCGCAAGGCTGCCGGTATGCCGCAATACCAGCCGATTTATCTGAAGGAAGACATCACCCAGGACGAGCTTGCTTTTATCAAGTCTCACCGCAATGAGCTGCCCGAACTGGACACCATCATGGCGCATCGCCGGCTGTATCCACGCAACGGCTTCATGGCCCACCTGGTGGGTTATGTAGGGGAAGTCAGCGAAGGCATGCTGAACCAGCCGCAGTGGGAGCTCTATAACCCGGGCGACGTGGTCGGCAAGTCGGGGGTGGAACTCCAATACAACCAGGTCTTGATGGGCAAAAATGGCTCGCGGCAAGTCCTGGTGAACAGCAAAGGGAAAGAAGTCGGGGAGCTGGACGAAAAGCCGGCCGTACCCGGACACAATCTCTAAACTGACGGTGGACATCGACCTGCAGATTGCCGCCGAAGAAGCCATGGGGGACAAGAACGGAGCCATGATCGCGATGGACCCCCACACCGGGGAAATCCTTGCCATGGTGAGCCGGCCGACATTCGATCCCAATGATTTTGCGGTACGAATCTCCCGCGGCGAGTGGAACAAACTGGTCACCGATCCTGATAAGCCACTGCTGAACAAGGCGATTCAGGCGCAACTGGCGCCGGGTTCGACCTTCAAGATTCTGATGTCCGTGGCGGGCTGGCAGGAAGGCATCGCCCAAACGCTGAACGTGCACTGCAACGGCGGAGCGACATTTTATGGCCGTCGCTTCGGCTGCTGGGTCAAGACCGGCCATGGCGCAGTCGATCTGACCAAAGCGATTTACCAGTCCTGTGACGTGTTCTTTTACACGTTGGCGGAGAAGCTGGGCATCGATCGCATTGCCAAATACGCGACTGCTTTGGGGCTGGGCCAGAAAACCGGGATCGATCTTGCCCGAAGAAGCCAGCTGGCGTCATGCCGTCGGAAGAATGGAAGATCCGCAACTTCAAGCAAAAATGGTTTGCCGGAGAGACCATTTCGGTGGGCATCGGACAGGGCGCGGTGGCGACCACGCCGGTGCAGTTGATGCGGGCCATCTCCGCAATCTCAATCGATGGCCGCATGGTCGTGCCGCATGTCGCCAGCCCGACTGGCCTTCCGCCGGATTATCATCGAAGCCCACCACTACACGGAAGTGAACAATCATCCCGATCGATGCGGACGGATTTAACACGATCACCGATGCGATGTCGCGAGTACTGTTGCCGGAGGGCACAGCTCCCTCGGCGCATATTCCCGGAATCGATATCGCGGGTAAGACGGGATCGGCGCAGATTGTTTCGCTTGCGGTTCGGGCGCTTGCACCAGAGCAATGAAGCTCTTAATCAAAATGGCTGGTTCGTTGGATTCACGCCGCGGCGTAATCCCGACATTATCGTGGCGGTGCTGTTTGAAGGCGGCGAACACGGCAAATTGGCGGCCCGTCTGGCGACGCAGGTGATCAAGGCCTATGTTGACAAGCAACGCCGGCAGCCGACCAAAGTCGCGAGCGGGACCGGAAAAGTTGACGTTGGGGCGGTATGGAATGGCGCCTTGGAACGGATGATGACCTTCACGGAGGACATTTCGATCTGGATGTGCCGAAGACGAGGCGCCGCTGGCGATGGCAGCGCCTGGGTTGGAGTAGAGGGCGTCTTGCCGGCGTGTTTAGGAGGGCGACCCGCCCTCAGACAGTGGAATACGACCGGGACGGTCGGGCGCAGTGAGCTCGTCCGAGGAGAATAGGGGTCTTTCGACTTCGCATGACCGCTCACAAGTGAGCGATCATGCTCCGCTCAAGATGACAGGGGAGAGAGACTCAAAGTAGTAAACACCGACTCGAAGGGGACAACCGGAAAAGGGAAACGAAGGGGTCAGCCGACGACTAAGGGCCAACGACCAACGACGGAATTCTAACTAACCCATGTCCCGCTATATTTCATTTCGCGATTTTGACTGGATGCTCTTCATCTTTGTCCTGCTGATTTGCGGGTTGGGGGTGATGGAGATTCACAGCGCCACTGTGCACACCAAATTTGCCGGAGCGCATATCCGGCAGATTTACTGGATCGTGGGCGGGGTGGTGGGCATGTTTCTGGTCAGCCTGATCAACTATCAGAAGCTGCTGGATCGGGTGCACTGGTTCTATATTGCGGCGATCGTCTCCCTGATGACCGTGATGATCTTCGGGCAAAAGTATCTGGGAGCCCGGCGTTGGGTCAAAATGCCGGGTGGGGGACACTTCCAGCCATCCGAGTGGGTGAAGCTGATCCTGATTCTGGCGGTGGCCAAGTATCTTCGCCGATCTCCATCAACGAGAGCTGTCATGGCCGGATTTTGCCAAAGCGGGCGCGATCGTGATCGTCCCTATGCTGATGGTGCTGCGGCAACCCGATCTGGGAACCAGCCTGACCTATCTGCCGATTGCCGTCATGGGGCTGTTTCTGGGTGGAGTTCGCTTCAAGCAGGCTGCGATCGTGACTCTGGGAGCGGCCCTGCTTCTGCCGCTGGCCTGGCATACTCTTAAGCCCTACCAGCGTGACCGCCTGACGAGCTTTATGCATCCCGAAGCCGATAGCCAGGGCTCCGGGTATCAGGTAAACCAGTCGCTGATTGCCGTGGGTTCAGGGGGAGTTTGGGGTAATTCGGAAGGGGCTACGCAGACCCATCTGGCATTCCTGCCGGTTCCGCAAACGGATTTTATCTTTGCCGCCTTCGCCGAGGAGCATGGATTTGTAGGAGCGCTGGCGGTATTGCTGCTATACTTTGTAGTGCTGATGAGATTGACCCAGAACGCGCAAACGGCGCCCGACCGCGCTGGCACGTTCGTGGTAATGGGTGTGGTGGCGGTGCTTAGCTTCCATATTCTAGTCAATGTTGGCATGGTAGTCGGCTTTATGCCGGTCACCGGAATACCCCTGCCATTAATGAGTTATGGCGGGTCTTCTGTCCTGTTCATATTTCTGGCGTTGGGCATTGTGATGAATGTTCGGATGCGCCGGTTCGTGAACTAAAGAGGGGTAGAAGAAGGCTGGGGAGTAGCCGCACTTGCCATCCGCGGCGGAAAAAAGATTAATTACGATCGCCCTCGCGTAAAGAGGGCACACGCCGGCTAGAAAAGCAGTTCAAGGCCGGGCAGGATTGAGCAAAGGCGCAGCCAGGCCGGTAACGGCCCCCTCAGAGTTGAGAGAGCGGTCACAAACCTGGCAAGCGCAAACGCGATAAGTGCAAAAGATTCCTAATCTTACGCAACGAATTCGACCACGGGGCGAACCCCGGGGCCCAAGCTGTCCCTTGTCCAGGGTAGCTATCGCAGAGCTTGATTCTCCCAGTCTTTTCCTGCTTTCGATCCGGTGATCCCGCGGCCGCTTGACGGCCCGGGACCGGAGTTCGCATGACAAAAGAATTGTTTGTGTCTTCCACTCCTCACGAAACCAAAGTGGGGATGGTCGAAGACGATCTGCTCGCGGAAATCTACCTCGAGCGCGAAAATGAATACACCCTGGCAGGTTCCATCTACAAAGGACGCGTAACCCGCGTTCTTCCTGGTATGCAATCGGCCTTTGTCGACATCGGCCTGGAGCGCGATGCGTTCCTCTACGTCTCCGACTTTATGGAGTTGGAAGACTCAGAGGACCTGGATGACGTGCCCACCAATCGCCCTGTTCAGGACCGAAACCAACCGCAGGCCCATTCTGAACCCGAAGCGCACTCGTCGGAGACGGTTGCCGCGCAGGCCACTGAGTCACATTCGCAAGAAACTGGGGAGGAAGGACGAACGGAAAATCGTGATTCCGCCGCGCCCGCCGAATCTAGAGATAACCGGGACGGAATGAGAGGGCGTCGGCGACGCCGTGGACGTCGCGGCGAGCGCTTTCCGGAGTCGAAATTCGCGCATCCCGGAAGTGCACAACCTGGAAGCGAAGCGCCGCGTGAGTCAGCGCCACGACCCGAGCGGCCCGAACGAACCCAACCGGCAAACCGTTCAGACCGGCCTGAGCACGGAGACCGGCCGCAGCGGTCCGATAGACCTGGGCGGCAGGAACGACACCGACAGATCGGAACGGTCCGAATATGGACCGCCGCCGGGATACCAGCCGATCATTCTCCCCGGCGAGTCTATTTCCAAGTATCAGAGGATGGCGCAGAGCCGTCCGGCGCCGAGAGAGGAAAGGGCCGCGGTTCCGGCACCTCAACAGCCGGCCCGGCCAATCTCAGAGATTTTCGCGGGAGATGAGCCTCTGTTTGCGGAGTCGGTTCAGTCGCAAGCGGAGGTCCTCGAGCAGCCCGTCCTGGAAGTTCGTAAGCCTGTGGTCGATACCGAGTCATCTGATTGGGACCGCGAACAACGGCGTTTGCACGAGATGAATGTGGCAGCCGTGTTTGGTGGAGAGGCCACGACGACGAAGAGGACGACGAGGATAAGACCGATTCCGGGCTTTATGAAGTTGACGGCAACCGGGCTGATGTTTCCGCTCATTCCGAACCGCCTGCTCCTGTTGCTTCCGGAAATTTGTCCGGGACTCTTTCGAGCACGCTCTCCGGCACCCTGGAAGAAGAAGAGATCGAAGAGGAAGAAGCCGACCTCTCTCACTACGTGGAAGAACTCGAAGAGGATGCATCGTTCGAGGAGCTCGAAGAAGAGACTCACGCGGCTGGAGAACATGTGCACCACGACCAGCCAATTCAGGAAATTGCTGCTTCGGCGGAGTTCACCAGCGTCGATCCAGTGCCCTTCTCCGCAGAAGCGACTTCTGTTGGACAACTCGATGTCGGGGCCGCAGAAGAAGTAGACGAAGAAGAAGATGAAGCCGAAGCTGAACTTGACCTGGCCCAGGCGGAGGCGGAAGCAGCCCTCGCCGCGGAAGCAGGCGGCGTTGGGATGACGGAAGCACGAGCTGAGGTTCGGGCCCCGGCGGGCACGGCTGGTTACACCCAGCGCGCCCCACGTCCAGGATACGATCGTCGTCCGCAGCGTGGCGGCCGCCGTACTGGCGGTGGAGGACGCGGAAGGCCGCGGCGCAACGAGCAGCAGAATGTTCCGTTGATCACCGATCTGCTTAAGGAAGGTCAGGAAATTCTGGTCCAGATCGCCAAGGAGCCCATTGGCAAGAAGGGCGCCCGCATCACCAGCCACATCGCGCTTCCCGGCCGCTTCCTGGTTTACATGCCAACGGTGAATCACACCGGGGTTTCGCGCAAGATCGCTTCGGAAGAAGAACGTCAGCGGCTGAAGCGCATTATCCAAAGCGAACGGGAGAACGGACACGGCGGATTTATCGTCCGAACAGCGGCGATGAATGCCGCGGAAGAAGACTTGCGGGCGGACATCCGATTCCTGAAGGGATTGTGGGCTGAGATCAAGAGCCGGGCTGATGCAGGCAAAGGTCCGACGCTCATCTATCACGACCTCAACGTGGTCGAGCGCGTACTGCGGGATCAGGTCACCTCGGATTTTTCCACCATCTGGGTTGATAGCGACGAGGAGTACGAACGCATTCTGCGTTTCGCGAATCGTTTCCAGCCCGCGCTGGTCAAGCGGGTAAAGCTCTATACCAAGGAGACGCCGCTCTACGAGCAATTTGGGCTGAGCGAGGAGATCAACAAGGCGCTCAAGTCTAAAGTCTGGCTAAAGAGTGGCGGCTACATCGTCATCAACCAGACGGAAGCGCTGGTCGCGATCGATGTAAACACCGGCAAATATGTTGGCAAGACGACACGTCTCGAAGACACCATCGTCAAAACCAATGTGGATGCGATCAAGGAAATCGTACGCCAGATCCGGCTGCGTGACCTGGGCGGCATCATCATCATCGACTTCATCGACATGGACGAGCGTCGCAACCGGCAGAAAGTCATGCAGGCCCTGGAAGAGGCCTTGCGCAGCGACCGGGCGCCATCCAAGGTTCTTCAATTTAACGACTTCGGATTGGTGGCGATTACTCGCAAGCGGGTGAAACAGTCGCTCGAGCGCACCATTGGTTCGCCATGTCCTTATTGCCAATCCACTGGCTTCGTAAAGTCGGTGACCACGATATGCAATGAAATCTATCTTGAGATGCGTAAGATTGCGAAACACCTGGAGCATGCTGACGTGATGCTGCGGGTGAATCCAGATGTCGCGAAAGCGCTCAAAGCCAATAACGGCAAAGCGCTGCTCGAGATGGAAGAGATGACCAAGAAGACCGTGATCGTGAAGAGCGATCCGGCGTTGCATCAGGAGCAGTTTGATATCAACTGAAAGCAGCTTCTAGCTGGATCCCTTGACTAAAGAATGGAGAACGGGCGTCCTCGCCCGTTTTCTTTTTTTGTTTAGAGACACGTTTGAGGAATCGGTCCGGATTCTGTTCTCTCACGACTGCGTCATCCTGAGGGACTTCAATCCCGAAGGATCTGGCTGTAGAGACTCATTGGAGGATTCGTGCTAGCGACACCTAGTCCGACGCGTCACATCGTCCACCCCTAGCGAATTGCCTGTTAGTGCCGCACCGTTGCACAATGATCTCCGATCACAGGAGAAATTGTGAACAAACTGAATCGAGCCGCGGTAGCCGGGATATTTCTTCTAGTTGTCACATTCACCGTCTCACCAGCCTCTGCACAAATCCCCGTACCGCTGAAAACCCGCAACGTTGTTCTGATCGTGAGCGACGGATTGCGTTGGCAGGAAATATTTACGGGCGCTGATCCCACACTTTATGGATAGCGAGCATGGCGGCATTTGGGCCGATCCCAAAGATCTTAAACAGAAGTTCTGGCGCGACGATGTATCAGAGCGACGAAAGGCATTGTTCCCTTTTCTGTGGACAGTAATCGCAAAGCAGGGACAAATCTTCGGCAACCAGACCAAGGGAAGTGTGGCGCGCGTCACCAACGGAATGGCATTTTCCTATCCGGGATATAACGAGATGCTGACCGGGCATCCAGATCCGAAAATCAACAGCAATGAGTTCGGCACGAATCCGAACCTGACGGTATTCGAATGGCTGAACAAGATGCCGGAATTCCAGGGCAAAGTCGCTGTCTATGCGACCTGGAATACTTTCAAAGACATCTTCAATGAGAAGCGTAGCGGGCTGGTGATGCAGGCTGGCTGGGATCTCCCAGAAAAGGGAAATCTCACGCCGAGGCAGGAACTGTTGAACCAGCTGTACCAGACCACAACCCAGTTCGACGGCGACGATGTTTTCAATTCTTTTGTGCAGGTGCCATTGCTCGACTACGTGAAAGCAGATCATCCCCGGGTACTTTTCGTGGGCTACGGCGAGACCGACAACTGGGCGCATCAGGGCCGTTACGACCTGGTGCTGGAGAGCGCACACGGATTCGACCATTTTGTGCAGCAACTTTGGGAACTCATGCAATCCATGCCGGAGTATCGCGACCAAACTACTTTCATTCTCACGACCGATCATGGACGCGGAAGTGGATTGGTGGAGTGGAAGGAACACGGTGTGGATCAGAAGGGTTCGGAAAATATCTGGATTGCAGTTATGGGCCCTGACACCCCGGCGAAGGGCGAACGCGAAGGCGGCAGAGTGGTCACCCAGGCGCAGATCGCCGCCACCGTGGCAATGTTTTTAGGCAAGGATTTCCCGCGAGATGTGCCAGTCGCGGCAGCGCCGTTGGCGGATGTTCGTTAAGGTAGCCGTTAATCCGTAGTAGGAATTATCCTGAATCGGATCGAGGTTGTCAGATCGGAACCAACTGATGAATAGGAGAGCATCGATCACCATCCGTAGCGGGCAACTTTACGGCGTGATTCTCAATCAAATGGATGCGATCCGAATTCGAACAGGAGGGCTGCTTGAAACTACAACGAATAAAAAGACTTGCAGTATCGGCGGTTATCACCACAGCTTTGGGAACGGCGATGTTTGTTGCCGTGCCACCAGGCGTATGCGGACGACCATGCGAAGTGCCAACACCAAATCGAGCGCGCGGAAGCACAAGCTGGACGAAGCGGTCCGCAAACACGGCGAACGAAGCCACCAGGCAGATCAGCGCCGGCGCGATTTGAACGCCGAGCGGGAACGCTGCTGGAACCCCTACCACGGATGGTGGAACGGACACGACCATCAATGGCATACCGACCGCGATTGGGAAGATCGTCACTAGAGGCGGTTTTCGGCCATGCAGTACACTGAGGCCCCGAACCTCGGGGGCCTTTTTATTTCGGGCCTGCTTGCTGTTGATCTATCGCCGTGGCCGGTAGTCGGCGTCGAAAGCATTCTGTCCAGGTTTTGCCGGCATCGCGCGAAATCTCAATCACCTGGTGCACGCGTGCCCCTGCCACGGGGGTCAGCGTCGTTCGGTCGAGATGCGAAGTGCCGTCGGGATGCGGAATTTCACCTTGAAAGCGAATGCTTCCATCTTTTCCTTCCTCGAACAAGTTGTTTCTCTTTGATCGGCCCAGCATCGGTCACCCAGACCTGTTTCCACTGCTTTTTTGGCTGCTGGTAGTAGAAAAGACTCTTTACCCTCGCCGCTGCCATCGGCCTCTCGCCAGTTTTCGATCGATGGCGCATCCACCGACGATCTTTTCGACCACATCTGTGCCGTTCAACGTGCCGTCGTGATTGTCGTAGACATCCCACGTGCCGACCCAGAAGTCGAGCTTGTGGTACGCAGGATCACCCTCGCAAGGATGCGGCGCGGCAGTCTCCGGCTTACGATTGATTGGCACAGTGAGGGAAATTGTAGCGCGAGGGAAGTAGCAGGACCGCGATCCCTTCCGAAATTCGCATGCCGCCTCCTGTGTAAGAGTCACAGACTGGCGAGGCGGCAAAATGTCACCGGCGCGGATAACTCTTGCGGCCAGCGATCATGAGTCCGGCACCGACCACCAGCATCACTGCGCTGATCGCGGGGGAAACTTTCTCGCTGCTGTGGGTTTGAACCCCGATGCTGACGTCGCCCGCCTTGATGCCATGATTTTCCGAATGGGGAAGCGCGACAAAAAACGACAGAATTCCCAGTACTGCAACTGCAAGCCCCACCACAAATAAAGCCTTCATTGGATGCCTCCGTCGAAATGCACTATGGACCCGAGCGTCCATCGACCGCTTCAGATGCCGACTGGCAGCCATGGGATGCTTAGAAGCTCGAAGAGCACGCCTAAACTCTTGCGCGTTTCGCAGGCCGATTTAGCTAGCGAAATCCCGGGCAAACTCAACCAGACTGCGCAGCGCGATTCCCGGATGGACCCTTGGCGATCCAGGGCTTCTGGTCTTCCATCCAGGCGGTGCCGGCGATATCGAGATGCAGCCAGGGAGTGTCTTCCGCGAACTCTTTCAGAAACATGGCAGCGGTAATCGCGCCGCCCTAACGTCCGCCGGAGTTCACGATGTCGGCGATGTTGGAGCGGATGATCTCCTTGTATTCCTCGTCGAGCGGCATGCGCCACATTTTTTCGCCGGCTTTGGACAGGGCCTTGCTGAAGCGCTCGTACATTTGCTCGTCGTTGGCGAAGATGCCGGCATTGATTGATCCGAGCGCGACGACGACCGCGCCGGTGAGCGTGGCTGCGTCGATCAGGTGAGTGCATCCCAGCTGGCGCGCGTAGAAAAGGCCGTCGGCCAGCACCAGCCGGCCTTCGGCGTCGGTGTTGATGATCTCGATTGATTTGCCCGACATGGCAATCTGCACGTCGCCGGGCTTTTGCGCTTTGCCGGAAGGCATATTTTCCGTGGCGCAAACGATGGCCGTGATTTTCACCTTCGGCTTGAGCAGGGCGATGGCGCGCATGGCGCCGATCATGGCGGCGCCGCCGGCCATGTCGTATTTCATTTTTTCCATGCCGTCGGCGGGCTTGATGGAAATGCCGCCGGTGTCGAAGGTGATGCCTTTGCCGACCAGTCCGAGCACCGGTTTTTCGGGAGCGCCCGCCGGTTCGTAGCGCAGAACGATCAGCGCGGGCGGTTCGTCCGAGCCCTGGGCAACGCTCCAGAACGCGCCCATCTTGAGTTCTTTGATTTTGTCCGCGCCGTAGACTTCGCACTTCAGTCCGACTTCCGCAGCCATCTTTTTTGCGCGATCGGCCAGGATGGTCGGGGTCATGCGATTGGACGGTTCGTTGACCAGGTCGCGAGTGAAGTTCTGCGACTCGCCGATGATGCGGGCTTCGTCCATGGCCTGCTGCAGCTTGGCCTGATCGCCGTGAGCGACGACAGTGAGAGTGTCGATCTTCTGGTCCTTGCGATCGCTCTTGTAGTAGTCGGGATCGAAGTTGCCGACGAAGGCGCCTTCCACGATGGCCTTGACCGAATCTTCGGTCTTCAATCCGGCTTCGGGCGCGAGAATGGCAAAGCTGCGCAGGCCGCGCGATTTCAGAGTGCGCACGGCAGCCCCGGCCAGGCGGCGCAGATCGAAAGCGGAAAAGTCTTTGGCTTTGCCACCGCCAAGCAGCAGCAGGCGTTTGGCCTTCAGTTTTGCCGGGCGGTGCAGCAGCGTGGTTTCGAAGGTTTTGCCGCTGGCTTCGCCGCTGGCGATCACTTCGGCGGCCGCATCCTTGACGGCGGCGTCGGTGGTTTCGATTGAGACCTGGGGCTTGCTCTTGTCGCCACGATCCTTGTCGGTTTTGTCGAGTGAGATTACGACCAGACATTCGGTTTCAATTCTGCGGGCGCGGAAAGGAAAGATTAGTTTTCATGTTGGGTGATTCCAGTATCGTCGGCGAGCAGGGAATTAGGCAAGAGGCTGATGTGATCAGCCCTGCCACCACGGGATTTCTCTCCGTAAATGCGAGTTATCGCCGATCTACAACGATTGTAATTCCCAGGTTACGCCTGCCCAGATCGGCGTCTCGTTTCAGTTCGGGATGAGCGTTGATGAGTGCCCAGGCTTGCTCGTCGGACTTCGACCAGCTCTCGCCGAAGATGCAGCGACGAATTTCGCTTCGGTCCACCAACTCAATCAAATGCTTCTGCACGGCGACGCGGATTTCGCCGCCGGCTCCGCTTGAACCGTAGCCGTGGATCAATTTGATCACGGTGCTTCCAGACTGGCGCGCACGCACCAACTCTCGGGCAAGGTGCTGCAAGGCTTCACCGACGGTTGGCATTCCGCTTTTCAGGTTTATGGTTTTAATGGCGGCCTCGAACATAAGGTACCTGATCAAGCGCCAGTGTGTGGCTGCTGCCACAACGTGTTCGGTGGACCACAGGCCGCCGACTTCTTGCTTTACCTAAACCTCGCCCAATCAATGGCTTCGGGGATGGCTGCGCCCGTGCGATCTCTCCAGGCGGGCAGTGACCCCTGGAGGAAAATATGACGCAACTCAATTTGTCCGGCAAGCAGTCAAACAATCCGAAGAAGAACCCGATTACCGATCCCGAAGGTGGGTCGATCACCAGATCAAACCGTTGGAGCGCTGGGAGCGTTGGCCATGTTCGCGGCTGTGATCGTGGTCGGCAGTTGTTCGCGAAGCAGCAAGCCAGTGGCGGTGCAGCAGCCAATGCGCCACCAGAGGCCCCGGTTGTCGGCTGCGGCCGTGCCGCACTCCCGCGCCGGTGAAGACCAAGGCCAAGGCGAAGACCCATCGGGCGGCGACTCTTTCGTATGTCAACCGTGAGTACGGCGTAGCTTTCAGCTTTCCCAAGCAATACAAACTGGAATCAGCCGACAAGGCGCAATTGAGTTGGGGCGAGTTGGGACCGTTTGAGATGGACTTTGTTCACCCCGGCGGAGTGACAATCGCAGCGGTGAGATGCCGGGAAAGTTCTTATCCGGGAACAGATTTAAAGTCCGCATTCGTCAACGTCAGCGTGAATCCGGATATGAGCGCGGAAGCATGCACCCAGTTTTCGTCTCCGCGAGCCCGCGGCAGGGCGATGCCGGCGTTGCCCGAGACAACCAAGAATCTGAAAATTGGCTCGATCGAATTCACTGAAGTCGAAAAATCCGATGGCCGGCATGATGAAGCAGGCTGACGCCCGGTACTATCACGCCTTCAACAATGGATCCTGCTACGAATTCGCCCTGGGGATAGGAACCAACGCGACGGCAGCGCGGAAACCAAGCCGGTGGATCGGCACGGCGGTATTTGGCAAGCTGGAGAAAATACTGGCGAGCGTGAAATTCCAGCCTCCGGTCATACCCGAGATCCGGAGCGCGGCTCCGGCGGCATAACGAAACTTCGCCGGATGGGACTCGCCAAACATGTCAGGAGACGAGCGCGATTAGCTCAAATCAACCGTGTAGCGTTGCGGTTATTGCCGATGAGTTGATCCGGACTGCCCGACAACGGCAGTCCGGATCTCACTTTGTCCGGTCTTGTTTGGAATTCCAGGATCTGGCTCATAGGTAGGTCTTGAACCCGGCGCGCTGCATGCCCGTGGATTGCCTCGCGGTTCTTCATGAACGTGTCCCACATGAATCCGCTGCGCGCATTTTCCGCCATCAGCAGCGTGATGCCGGTATCGATGCCGATCACGTCGCTGTCGTACCAGTTGTTCAGCGGATTGAAGGCGTTGACGAATCCGTACCGTGCTCCACGCCTGCGGCGTAGCGATTCTTGATGTTGCGCAGCACGCGCATCACCGGCTTGCGGCATGAAAGGCAGCGAACCGCCCGCGGCGCTGGGAACCACGGTGCCGTCAATCGGCCCCGTGGCGGGCGGGCCGCCCCAGACCACGTATCCCTTCTCTGAATCGGAGGCGGTGATCCCCCAGAAGATCGTCGCTGTAATCGGGAAACTGTTTTGCCAGTTCGAGGCAGAAGCGGCGATGGACGTCGGTGGCGATGATGGAATTCTGAAAATAATCGGCGTAGCGGTCGCGCTTGCCGCGGAAATCAAACCAGGCCTGCGAGTACTGATGCATGAACAGCGGCGCGAACGAGCCGATGTAGCGGATGCCATCATATTCGAAAATGGTCCGCTTCCAGGCGTTCCAGGCTTCGGCCGCAGCGGATGCGAGGCAGATCCCATGCCGAGCAGGTACATCATCATCATCTCGCTGTAGTAGTCCCAGCGGTAGGGCAGGAAGCCGGTTTCGGGCAGCCAGCCGTGCGGCAGGAGCGTCGTATCTTCGGACAGCCAGGTCCAGTCGACGCGATTGAAGATCTCGTGCGGCACAGCTGGCGAATTTCGGAATTCTCGAAATGCTGCCGGCAGGACAGGACGCCGCACAGCAGAATGGCCGTGTCGACCGAGGAGATTTCGGAATCCCAGATTCGTTCGCCGGTGTTGATGTTGGCCCAGTGATAGAAGAATCCGCGATGGTTGGGCAGCGTTTTCCACAGAAAGCGCAACGTGGTCAGCACCCGGTTGCGCGCCTCGGTAAGCGAAATGAAGCCGCGCTTCTCTCCGATGCACAGCGCCGTGAGGCCAAAACCTGTGGCGGCGATGCTGGCCACGAGCGCTTTGTCGGTCGCGCCTGGCGCGCGTTGCAGCGGTCTTTGACCAGGCCGGTGTCGGGGTTGGCCTGCTCCCAGAAGTAGCAGACCATGTCTCTCTCCAGCTCTTCGAGAAACTGGTCATCGTCCGGCGAAAGAAATGTCTTGACGGTGGAGGCGCGGGACGCGTGTGTTGTTCGGGAACAGGTGACAGTGGGTCTGGACCATGAAATGAGGCGAAACCGGATTTCGCGCAGATGGCAAAGCTAATCCCCATGGCTGCGATCTGCCTGAGTAAATTCCGGCGGGAACGGCTTACGGGGCCAAGACTGCCTGTCATCCAACTGACGATCCACTTCACAAATTTAACGATCTTGGGCCGAGGAACGAATCCCGGAGCGTAACCGAAGGTAACAGGCATGGTTACACCGATTGAACCTAAAGAGCTTGACTTAGTGAGAGACTAAAAATCTGCGCCATTAAGCGTCGTAGAATGTTCGATGAGAGTGGCTGTTGGGGCGAGGCTGAGAGGATTGTGATGGGGGAAACGAGCTGATCCTGTGGACGGGATCGATCGGATTGGCTGGCGATTTCTGCGGGCATCATTGCGTCGCGGCCTCATACTCGGCCGATCGCGTTGGGCGGCGCAGTCATTCGTCAGGATGCCGATCCAAGAAAAGCACTGCCGATCGCCGACGTGCAAGTAGCGGCGGTTTCCAACGGTGCGGTAATCGGGAATGGCAAATCGGATGCGTCGGGGTTTTTCAGCATCGTGTTACGTACGCGGCTCTGGATCGGCCGCCCAGTGTTGTTGCAATTCCGTCATGCGGATTATGAGCCGCTCGACATGCATGATTTCGTCGGCGACAAGGAGTACGTTGCCAAGATGGTGCCGATTCCTCACGAGACCAGCGCTCCCAACCATCCCGACATCACGGTCTCCAATGTGCTGGTGAGATATTCCATCAAGACAACGACCGCCGCCAATGTGGGCAGCGTGGTGAAAACCTTCGAGGTTCCGAACAAGGGCAATGTGCCCTGCCGAAAGCAGCCTCCGTGTTCGCCGGATGGAAAATGGAAAGCTTCCATGGGCTCGGCGTCACTCGATGCCGGAGAAAACAACGAATTCCGCAACGCCAGAACCTCGTGCATCGCGGGGCCGTGTCCTTTCACAAAGATTGAAGATGAGGATCTTTCGCAGGGCGGCCGCGGGTTGACGGTCTCGGCGCGCAACTGGTCGGATACGGCAACATTCCTTCTCGAAGCTGAAGTGTTTCATCCCATGGTGAGCGATCTGGTGCGCACTTCGTATCCAGTAATTTTCGGGCAAGCGCTGAACTTCACCATGCCGGGGTCGGCGGAAGGAGTCACGATTCAAGCGGAACTCAACAAGGAAGCCATCACTTTTCCGCTGGGTCCGAACCTTTATCTGAGCTGGGCGGATTGCAATGCCCGCGTCAACAAGGATCAGACAAAGGTTTATCGCTGCGAGCTGAAGCCTGGTTACCGCTTTCCGTAATCAGCGAGTTGTCGAAGAGGCCTGCAACGCCTCTTATTGCTGTCCCGCAGGATGTGATATTTCAGCTCCTGTGACTTCGCGGCGTTCACTTAACGTGCCATCGGGGACTACCACCGCCACCCATGGAGTTTTCGGCGACGCTATGTGAGCGTGCCACACCACCTCCTGCATACTTCCGGAAGCCAATGTTATTTCCTTCGTTCCTTTTTCTTTCAGGACAAGGTTGTTGCTGCGAATCGCGAAGGTGTGGTTGCCCGCGCCTTCGGCCGACACTCGTAACAGCACTTCGTTGTGACCAAGATCCTGATATGCCACCTTGAAGTCGAAGACGCGATCAGGACGCAGATCCACATCATAGGGTCCGCCAGGCAAGAGCGTTATGCTGGTGTGCGATTCCCCTTGCCGCGCATCGTAGTGACCTTCAGGCAATTGAATGTTGAATTCTCCATGACGGCGCTCGAAGTAGTGGTCGTGACCTGCCCGGTCTTTTGTTCTCGGAATTCGATCGCTTCGTAGCTCCCTGGTCATTCGCTCCTCTGACCGTGGCAGGCACCGCGATATCCTGCATCAACCATATCCACTGCCCGACCGGCTGCGTCCAGACCTCTTTATAGGTCCAGCAGATTTGTGTTGGCCAATAGGGGGCGTCGTCCATGCCCTTGGTTTCGATTCCGACCGGAAGCGCGCCCACCATTTGACCGGAACGCACGCTGTAGAGCGGCGTCCAGTCATATCCCTCGCCGTACATCAGGCTGGCTGAGAAAGGATTGCGACCGACCAGCCATTGCGCCTGTTTCTGAGCCAGATCTTCAGCGTCCAGATCACCTCGCAGCCGTCCGGCGGCTGACAGTGCCTTGGCTTGCGATAACAGAACGCTGGAATTGCCTCGAAAATCAAACCAGACCGGAAATCTGCGCAGATAGTATTCGCCGCCGAGCGGAATCCCTTTGTGGACTTCCTGCACGTAAGCATCGCGATCGGCGGCGCGCAGCGGAGTCCAATTTTTGGATTCGGGAATGAGGCGGACTTCGCTGTCGCGATAGACTGCGGCAGGCAACACACCGTACGGCTCATCGACGGCTGCAGCGGCCTTCAGATAATACTGCGAGTGCAGGACGACTGCCGAGTACCACTTCATCCATTTGTCGTGGTTCGGCAATGCTTCACAGAGCCGGACCAGAGCTATGATCGGCTCCTGCTCCTGCCCAATATGAAAACGATGAAACAGGTTCTCCCGTTTGGGGCTGGTATAGAAATATCCGGTGAGGGGAATGCTCCACGGCTGCAGTTTGCGTTCCTGCGACGCCAGCACTTGATCGCCCAGAGCAACAGCCTCATCGGCGTATCGCTGTTCCCCGGTTGCCTGGTAGAGTTCGACGGATGCCACGACTCCGATACGAAATTCTCTCCAATTCGTCGGATGCGCCATACACTTCGGGAAGCGGAGCCGCGGTTTTCAGGCCTTCCACCGCATACTTCCAATCTTCTTCCGCAGTCGCCAGGCTGCGGGTTGCCAGTTCCGGGTCGCTGTCTTTGAATACCCGCGCCGCCAAAGCTTCGACGGTGGTCACGCGGAAATTCCATTCCGGATCGTTGACGGCTTTTCCGAAGCGATCATCCGCCGTTCCCATGATGCCGTCAGTCCAATAACTCACGATCTGTCCGGTGCTGCGATAGCCATCGCCAAAGCGCGTTTTCAGAACCCAATTCAAACCCCACCGCGCTTCTTCCAGCAGACGAGCGGTTAAATACAGGATCTTCGCCCTGGCGCTGGAGAGAGTCGGCCAAAGACAGCAGCGCATATGCCATCGCGGGCGTATGTCCGGTGGCGCTCAGGTCGCCGGCATCGTGGTATCCGCCATTGACCACGATTCGCTCGTCCCCATGGGTTGTGTAGATGTCCTGGTGACAACGGTTGTGGATGCCGGGAATTTCCGTTCCGCAGCGCTCGCTGTACATGAAGTTGATTGCTTTCCAGATACTGCTGCGCCATGCGTCATCGCCGATTCGGAAAGGACGAGTCACCGTGTTTCCGGCTTTGATCGCATAAGTGCCTGGCTGGCGAAACTCAGAAAAATCCAGTGTCTGATATTTGCCCAGCGGAGTAGTTGGCTTGTTCGACCGGCTTGGTGAAAACCACCTGCCCGTTTGTTGATCGACGAGCGAAAACTGGCGGGCTGACAGATCGCTGGCTATTGCAGACTTCTGCGTACCCACGTGTACCCGCTGTGGCTGAAGGCGATTTTGCCGGCGGCGACGTCCCAGCCTTCGACGTGATCGGCCACCACGGTCTGCAACTCGAGCCGATCAATATCGAGAGACGTGCGGTCGCCAGGATCGGGGATTTTCTTGGGGAGGCTGTAAGCGAAATCGATGGCCGTGACACGGTCGCGGTCGAGAGGGGCGATCTCCCACACGATCTGGTTCCACTCGTGATTCTTGAGAAGGATGGATTCGTGGCGGCCCTCGTTGTAGCTGTCGGGCAGTTTGTGCTTGCCGTCGTTGTGAAGCACCAGCGTGCAGGAGATCGCGGGAGCGCCGACCACGTCGGGATATACCCACAGAGAAATGCGGTTGAATGGGGACCAGTCCTCATTTGCGAACTTCCGCGTGGCCACCAGGTCTTCCCATTCTTCGCTCGCCGCCGGCTCGCGCCACATTCGTGGTTGAACGGATCCGCAGAGCATGCTTTCCGTCTTTGGCTCGATCTGTAGCCAGCGTCATCTCGCCATCGCCTGCGAACGACCATGTGGAAATGTTCTCCATACTATCGAGCAGCGCGGGAATCCAACACCTTTTTGTGGAGCCAGCGAAATTCGGCGCCGTCTTCAGTGTGCGCGCGCATGGGCATGGTGGGGCGACGTCGTTCTGCGACACGCCAGTTGCACTGAGACACAGAGCCGTCAGAGCCAGAGTCCAATGCTCAGATGTTGGACCTTTTGGAATAACGTGCCGGTGGAGATACGATCTTCATCGGCTTCAGTGTCCCCGGTCAAAATCAAAGTTTTCGCTAAACGGTGACTTGAGGGAGCCGGCAAAGCTAGCGCCCTTCACCGGAACGTGCGATGGCCTCGCGGGCTTCGCTGTCTGCGGTACGGCGCCGTTCGGTTTAGCACTTCTTGTCCCAAAGCTGTTTGCCTTTGGCGAGGGCCAGCTCAACTTTTACCCGCCCATTCTTGAAGTACAGGCGCGTGGGAATGAGGGTGAGCCCTTTTTGCTGCGTCTTGCCGATGAGCTTGCGAAGCTCTTCTTTATGGACGAGCAGTTTACGGGTACGCAACGGAGCGTGGTTGAAGATGTTGCCGTGGTCGTAAGGACCAATATGGCAGTTCAACAGCCAGAGTTCTCCATCCTTGAGCAGCCCATACGCGTCTTTGAGGTTGGCGCATCCTGCTCATACCGTTTTGACCTCTGTCCCGGTAAGGGCGACACCGGTTTCAAATTTCTCTAAAAGGAAATAATTATGTGAGGCAACCCGATTGACCGCAGCATTCACGTTCCCCTGCGGCGGTGGGATCGCGGCGTGGGTTCTTTTCCGGCTTCGGCTTGGTGGGTGGGCGGATTCGCGCGCCATGATGGTAAATATGTTGTACTCACACGGCAAGGAAAAGCGTCGAGTTATGTCGATGTCCGGGACGTCCGTTCGCGCCGCTTGCTGCTACTTTTTTTGGTGCGATCAAGTGGACGTATTTCCTAAAATGGGCCTTGTGAGTAACGCTGCGGGTACCAAGAACCTTACGAGTCAACTGCAACCACAGCAGTCACTTCCGCCGCAAAACGCAATAGCTATAATCAGGCGGTTGAACTCTTCCATCAAGCGTGTTCAGGACGGCCTGGCCCGGAGTATAGGCCGTCCCGAGGAAAAACCTCATGCGAGGGACCAGTGAAGACACGCCTGATTCGCCCGGCAGCTATCGCATTGCTGGTCGTCGCCGTAACCCTACCCGATTGGTGCCGCCGATAACGCCAAGTCCCTCTATAACAAAGCCAAAGACGCTGAGGCCCGCCAGAACTACGAAGCTGCCTACGATTTGTACCGCCAGGCTTATGAACTGAAACCTCGGGACTTAGCGTACCGCGCTTCTTTTATGAGCGGACCCGGTTTCTGGCCGGC
>CAWCQR010000021.1:0-2213411 GCA_963797725.1 Terriglobia bacterium | reverse complement strand
CACGTATCGCCAGCTTTTTGACAGTCCTGCTCCCCAGTGTCACCATAGAAGACATTACCGAAAAAGCCGACGTCGGCAAGGGCACCTTCTTCAATTATTTCGAAAGCAAAGACCACGTTCTAAGCGTTATGGCTGAAATTCAGCTTGGGAAGGTAAGGGAAGCGCTGGCCCTCGCAGAAACTGGCCAACAAAGCATCTACTCCGTATTGCATCATCTTTTTCTACGCGTTGCCGAAGAACCCGGCCGCAGCCCTGACCTCGCTCGTACTCTGATTTCGGCTTTCCTCGCAAGCGAGCGCGTCCGCGACCTTATGGAACACAACATGTCCGAAGGGCGCCGGATGGTTGCGCAGATTGTAACCGCCGGACAAGAGCGCGGAGAGATCGATCCTCACTTGAAGAAGGAAACAGTTGCCATTCAGCTTCAGCAAGCCTCTCTCGGAACTTTATTGCTTTGGTCCCTGCGGGGCGAGCCGATGCTCGACACCAGGGTGGAGGAGAGTTTTCGACACTTTTGGAGGGCAGTCGCTGCTTCTGGAAGTGAATGATGCATGTTGGTTTTCACGCGCGCCGCCACGAGGCACCGGTTATGCCTGCCATTCTTTTGCTGGCACTGTTTGTGTGTTCGCGGGTGTGTTTCTCGCGAAACGTAAACGAAAGTTGTGCCGCCTGAGCGGAGGCGGCGGTGTCGAAGCTCCGTTCGAAGCTTATAAATACTATTTAGAGCTGCCGGCGCGGCCCACTGGGAGTGACTGAGACAAGCGATTTGGCGAAGAAGAACGGCCTTCATTTCTGCGAGATGCGCTGGGCTCAGTTTGCTTGTTCCAAGGATCCGGATATGGATTCGCGTCCGGACCGGTAGAACGTGACTTGACCGTATAAACTTAGGGCCGTCACAGTAACCTGGGGATCGTGCTTTGGCAGATTTGATAGCTTGGCGACGAATGCGGCGCACAGCCGGATGACTGGACCTTGCATCCTCCTAAAAATGGTTTCGAAAGCATCGGTTGGATGTGCCTGCTCTTTCGTTACGAAAAGTCCCCAAGCCTCGGTCAGGTCCGATTCGATCAGCATGTCCAGAATCGCCGATAGTAGATCGTGTAGTTGAAGTACAAGTTCTTTTCTTGAAGACTTCTCGCCTGCAAGCGTCCGCCGAGCAAACCATGAGTGCAAGCGCGATTCGATCGTGGTCGCGATGAATTCTGCGCAAGCGAGATACAAGCGTTGCTTCCCGCCGAAATAATATTGCAGCGCGGGCGCAGTAACGCCGGCCATCTCGGCGATGGTTCGCGTAGACACGCCATCGAAGCCGTGCACCCCAAACGCTTCGATCGCGACCCGGATAATACGTGATCGCACTTCTTCTCCCCAGGATATCCACCACCCACCGGATGACGACGAGGCGCGTGTATATCGATCCGCTTATTCATGTGCTCTCTCCGGCCCTGCCTAGGTTCCTTCAACGTCATCATAGATGTCTACCATATGGAAGAAGTTGACCACTCGGTAGACATTGGAAAGAATATAAGTGCCCAACGATAATGCGCATCCGGCGGTTCCATGTGAAACCGATTTCCGTCCTGATCGCCGGAGCCGGGCCGACGGGCCTTTCGCTCGCGCTCGGGCTCGCCAAAGCGGGCGTCAAGAGCACCATATTGGAGCAAAAGCAGCAACTCGACCCGCATTCGCGAGCGACTGTCATCCTTCCGCGAACTCTGGAAATTTTGATGCAGTGGGGCGTCCTCGATCGATTTGTCGAAGCGGGCAACCGAGTCGCACACATCAGGCTCCGCAACGCTCCAAAAGGGCGACCAGATTGTTCACTTCGATTTCACGGAATTGACGAATGTAGATCCTGCCACACCGTTTGCCATTGCCCTGCCGCAGCATCACACGGAGCGGGCTTCTGCTCGACGCCGTTACCGCTTCCGGGTTGGTGGATATTCGCTTCGATACGAAGGTCCTCGGATTTGAACAGACTGCTGACGGCATCAATCTCCGTGCCCAGTCACCCAAGGGTGTGTACGAACTTGCTGCGGACTTCCTTGTCGGAGCGGACGGCGCCCATAGCGTCGTGCGCCAGACGCTCGGTCTCGAACTTCAAGGAAAGACCTATCCGACTCGCGCGCTGCTGGCGGATGTGCGTGCGCCTCCCGAACTGGATCAGACCGAGTTCTGGCCTGCTCTGCTCGGACGAGGGACTTGTAGTCGGCATCCGCTTCGGTGATGGCGTGTTCCGGATCGTAGCGGACTCCGTTGATCCAAGCGTCGATGAACAAACCATTGATGATCATGTCAATAGACTTGCCCGTCGTCTCTTCGGGCTCCCCGTGGTCGAGACCATCTGGCAGCGCCTCTACAGCAAACACCAGCGCTGCGCGCCGCGGTTCAGAGTAGGGCGGGCGCTGTTGGCCGGCGACGCTGCCCATCTCAACAGTCCCGCGGGTGGTCAGGGAATGAATTCAGGGATTCAGGACGCCCACGATCTTGCCTGGAAGCTCGCGCGTGCTGTTAAGGATCCTGAGGCGAATATCGACGCACTGCTCGATCTTTACGCTGAAGAGCGATGGGAATATGTAATCAGCGTAGTCCAGCCACGACAGACATGATGGAGCGCTTCGAAAGCGCGCCGACATTCTTGCGGGTTGCACTCATGTGGATAGGAGACAAATTGCTGGGCGTCGGCGATTCGTCGCCAGCCGTAACTAGGCGGGTATCGATGCTCGATGTGGTCTACGATCAGTCGAGCCTATTGAAATCGAGACTTCCGGTTGGATCACGTGTTCCCGATGTCATCGGCGGTGACGGCCATCGACTATTAGGAGATCAAGGAGCGCCGTGGTCCTCCACGCAGGTTGTGAAGACGCGGCACGCCGGCTCACTCGCGAGCGAGCTGGACCTTTTCCTTGTTGACGGAGATGTGGCGGACCTTGCGAAGTTCTTTTGTCATGATCGTTATATCGCACTGATCCGGCCCGACCGGATTGTCGGCTGGCTGAGCAATGGCGATGCGGTTGATATCAATGCTTGCGCGGCGGCACTCGGAATTGTCAGAAATTCGGAACGTCCCGATCGTTCAGGCAAGTAGAGAGAGTAATTCGACAGAAGCTCGGTGTCACCTGCAACGCATTTTCAAGTCTGCGATCGGTTTGAAACGAAACAGCTGGGATTCAGCTACTTGGCTTGCAGCAGCAGCGCCCAATCGTTTTCGTCCGGCGCATTCGGCGATGTCCAGTGGAACCGTCAACAGGCGGCAAGGGGATGATTTGGCCGGTCATCGCACTGAACCAATAGCCTTGATAGTGGCCCGGTTTAAGCTGAATCGTGACCTTACCACCCTTTGGGGAGGTAGACAGCGTAGGTGCGACCAGGGTCGGCGAGGCAATAGTTTCCGTTGTCCACCAGTTCGTCGTGAGGATTGGTTTTCCACCACTCGAAGCTGGTGATGAAATCCACCATGTGGCCATAGCCCAGAAACATGGTCATGGTGTCGTCGCCGCGACCGCCCATCCAGCCACCGCCTGTGTCGGGCCGGATGTTGATCCCACGACGCGCCGTCTCTCCGGCGGTCTGATAGCCGCCCGCCATCACAATGTCCCAGGCTGTTCGGCGCAAGACCTCGGCGGAATCTGAACCGGGAAGCGCCCACAGCGGATAGTGATCTTCGTAGCCATACTCCTCGTTCGTCTGCGGAATGATGCGGCCGGTCTTCTCCTGCAGCTTGCGCGACTCGAGCATGAGTTTGTGCTGGTCGCGCGACCACTCCTGGTAGGAAGTGAAACCGAACCACGCGGACGCCCGATCCTGATGGATGATGCTTTATCGGATGGCTGGTCGCCAAGATGCTGGTAGGGATCCCATTGCTCGAGCAACGTCCCGGTATCGTGCGTCCACTTGTCGTCGCGAAAGCCCTCCAGATCGTCACCCATGTCCCATGTGATGTTGGAGAACGCTCCGAACCGAGCTACAGCGTAGCGGATGAACCGGCGTTCGTCCTCACTGCCGGCGTCGGGATGAATATGGCTGTCGTTCATATCGAGAACGAGAGAAATGATCATGTCCTGCGAACGCGCGTAGGCGAGCATCCGATCCCATTTCTGCCAATAGGGCAAGTTGAAGCGCGAATAGTCGAAGCCAGGATGGAGAAAATCATCCGGCTATTTCCGCCGGCCAGGCGCGAGCATAAAGTCCAATTAGGTCCGGTCATCACCGGTTCGCCAAAAGCTGTGTTTTCCCGCCCCGCAATGGCGACGCGCATGCGATTGACCTTCAGGCGATGCAGTCGCGCGATGCTGTACTGGATGGTGGAGTCGTCCCGCCAGCCCATCAGCCAGTACGCGGTGGTGCCATTGAAAAAATAGTGCTCTCCAGTTCCCTCCCAAATGAAATGCCAGGGATATTGCTGGTCGCCACGAACAGGTCCGCGCCGGTGTCCATCAACCGCCCGAAACGTTCCCGAGGTGGTTTTCTCAAATCCGGCCTGCACAAACCGAACTGATATTTGTATATCCCAGCGCTCGAGGGCATGAACCGGATGCGGAAGATGCTCCCGTCCATGGAGTCGCAGAAACCTTCGACGTTCCAGTGTTGGCTCCCGTCCTCTTTTTGAAAAAATCCGGAAAGTGTCGCGTCCGTAAAAGGGTCGCGGGCGTCCGGGACATCCACGGTTGCCGAGATCTCTGCGTAGTCGTATGCGTCTACCTGAGCCGACGCAGTAGAGAAGGACACGCTCTTGGGAGTGCCAAGTGCCAGACCGGGTAACATCACAACGAGAAGGGCTAGAACCAATCGACCGATCAGTTTGCTGGATGCGGAGCACTGCGTGAGTCGGGTGACCTTCATTGTTTCCATCCTTGGGATTGGGGCAATGACTGCCTGAAAGACCGGGCTCAGGGTAGGCTCGCTTTGAACTGCAATCTATAGCAATTCGCCGGATTTCTCTCGTAAACCTCTGAACCTTAATGTTCCGTCCCAGTGCGCATCATTGAGTCAGCTTTGTGGACTGCGCGATTAAGTTCCGAAACTGATCTTTGTACGACTTGGATTCGGAGGACGCAAGTTGGCGGTTGATATCAGCGGTGCTTCGGTGCGATGTTCCCGTAAGGGAAATTCCACTCGCTGTTATTGGGGGAGTGTGATCCATCTGTCGGCCCTCGGAAGCGCTCTTGTTTCGGAACCGGCGGCGATATGCCGCGGGAGTCATTCCTACGAGCCTATGGAAAACGGCACCGAAATAGCTTTGGTCGCAGAATCCCATCTCCTGGCTGATACTCGCCATCGACTCATCGGTGTTCGCCAGCAGCGCCTGTGACCGCTCTACCCGGTAATGGTTGAGATACTTAATGAATGAAAACCGGTGACCCGTTTGAAGAAGCTCATGAAATACGACTCGCTCATCCCACAGATTCGGGCAGCTTTCGCTACCTGGATCCCGGCCCCGCGTTGTTCCGCTCAATAGCGGAAGAAGGGGGAAGCCGTGTCCAGCGCGCGTTGCTGGCGCTGAAAGGTTCCACCGTCCCGGCATACGAGGAGTATTGGTTTACCAGCAGGATCAGAATCATCTTTAAATATGTCTTGACCGCGAGCCGTCCTCTCGGCTGAATACACAGGCAGTTCCGAGCGGATGCGGAGCATGATACTCCAACACCCGATCGCGGAACCCCGGTCTGGCCGGCACCACATGAGGAAACTCCGAGTCTTGAAGGAGAAAGGGAGTCAGATACTCGGCGCTGTCGCTTCCCCCTCGCAACGAATCAGATCGGGCTCGAAGAAAAGCGCCGCGATCGTCAACCGGGCGACTGAACGACACTCGACTCGGTGATAAATCGTGCTGCCGATAATGGCCAAGTCCCCCTCTTGAACCGGCAGGATCCTATCCTGGATATGACAGTCCGCCGACCCCGAACAAAAGTACAGACACTTCGAAATATCCGTGACGGTTCATGCGCACGTTGCGGCGTCCATCTTCCGTCAGAAACAGGACTCCACGGGCAGGAAACATCAAACGGCCACACATGAATCCCTCGGCGTTAATCTGAGGTTCCACTAGGCTGAAGTGATCTTTGCAGGACTTTTTGGGAACATGAACGCGGCGACTGGCGGTGCGCGCGCGGACTCCAGGCGGTTGGCCCGTCTCGTCATCCTGACTCGACAAACCGCCGCTAAATTCGGAATAACTCTTCGACTTGCGCATGACGACCTCCATGGCACAAAGTGTGCGAGTACATCCCCAAGGGTCGTCTTTGTCAGACCCTTTTCAAGCTAGTGGTGCTTGCGCGCATCACAATTTTCCAAATGGCTCACGCTTCGCGGGCTAAATCTGGCTAGCGGGCTTTCATACCGGCCGCGAAGTGCGGAAACCGAGGTCCTCGCCGAAATCATGGCTTTTTCCCAAACGGCTGAAGGTCATCGGATTCCATCATCTGCCATCGGATGTAAACCCGTGATCATATACTGCAAATTCGGGCCGAGCCATCATGCTATGAGGGGAGGGGCGTGGCTATAAGAAAGCTACGAATGAATCTTGTAAAACCATGCTTGAGCGGGAGGCCCGACCATCATGCTGCTGCAACAAAAAGTTTGCTTGAATATCAGAGACCCGGGGAATCCATCTCGCATAATCTGCGTCTGCGACTATTTCTTCGCCGGTGGGCGCATGGCGGCGCCAGAGCGAACCTACAGGACTCATGAGACTTTCAGGAAAAGTAGCGGTCGTTACCGGAGCCGCCGTCGGCTTAGGACGTGCTGTCGCCGGCCGCTATGCGCGTGAAGGTGCGGCCGTGGTCGTCGCGATACGAATGTTCCCGACGGACCGCGCCGTGGTCGAGCAAATCCGCAAAGAAGGCGGACGTGGAATCTTTGTCGCTGCGGACGTGGAGAAGAGTGCGACGTGAGCGCCTTTCGCAAGCCGCAGGGGCCGAGTTCGGACGGGTCGACGTGCTCTACAACAATGCGGCTGCTCCTTTTGACGGCGATGTCCGCGCCCACGAGCTCAACCTGGAAGTCTGGGAACAGGTTTTGCGGGTAAACCTTGGGGGGACCTTTCTGTGCGCCAAGCATGCGATTCCTTTCATGCTGAAGCAAGGCGGCGGATCGATCATCAATGTCGGCTCGCCCACTGGTTTGACTGGCTGCGCGCCCGAGCTCACCGCGTACAGCACCAGCAAAGCGGGAATTTTCGGGCTCACCCGGGTCATGGCAGCCGCTTATGCTCGAGACGGAATTCGCGTAAACTCGTGATCCCTGGCACTATGGATACTCCGATGAACGATTTTCTGCTGGGCGACGAGGAGAGACGCGAGCAATATCGGAAAGCCGTTCCGATGGGGCGCCTGGGATGCCGGGTGATGTGGAAGGACTGGCGGTTTTTCTTGCATCGGAGGAGTCTGCGTATTGTACGGGAGGAATGTACAGCTGTGACGGAGGCCTGACGGCTGTTTAGGAGATGCTGTAACCGAAGATCTCCCTTTCACGAGTCGGTCATCATCCCTGCCGCGATCGTGGATAGCTCTGTGCGCAGGCTTGCTGGGCGACCTCTTGGCCGGAACCCGGTGTTCGCGCTTCTCGCCGATGGAGTACGTGTCGCGGTCCACGAAATATTGTTGACTATACGACTCCTGCGCGCGGCGGACAGTTTCTCCGTTAGTTGAGGAGCCCGCTTTGTTCGTCGGCGACCTCGGCTGCCTCGGCGTGGCCGTTCGTGGACGGCCCAAACCGTAAGTTAAATCTCGATTACTAAACTTAGATCGCTCTATCGAGGAAAACTTCATGAAGGTCGCCATTGTCGGAAGCAGGCACCTCGGAAAAACCTTCGGAAAGCTGCTCGCTCAGGCAGGTGACGCAGTCATTTTTTCCTGGTGTCAAACGCAGCTCTCGATCGCGCGACCGAGGAAGTTGGACACGGCGCACGTAATGCCGACCCGGCTGCGCGATGGCCACCCCGTCCGCGCCGAAGGGCAAGGAGGGTGAGCCATATGGCCACCACGGGCGACGCAATCTCGGGGAAGCTTGTTTTCGCGACGGCTCTTGCAGTAGTTCTCGCTACGGCGGCGCTTGCCCCGGCCCAATCCAGCGAAACGTGGCCTCCGCGTTCGGCGATCCAACGAATGCAGGAGGCCGGTCCCGAGAGCGAGGATCTGGCGCGTCGAACTGGTACCTGGACCGTTGTTTCAACCCTCCGTCTTACTCCGGACGCGACCCCCATTGTCACAACCGATATCGTCGCCGAACGCACGATGATCGGCCTTTACCTGCAGGAAGTGATGAAGCCTTCAGATTCGAAGACGGCAGATTTTCGTCGAATCTCCTATCTAACCTACTACCGTGTGGAGGGGCGATGGCAGTACGTGTCGCTCGACACCCGCTTTCCCGTGGGGATCATGCCGGCATGGAGCTTTGAGAAGGAAGTCGAAGGTAAACTCACGCTCGAATTTCCGAGCTTCGCGTTCGTGGGGTTTGGACAGCAGGTGCAAGGGCGGACGATTCACTCGAATCTTGTGATGACGCGGGACAATAACGACCACGAGTTCACACGGATGTACTGGACTCAAGCCGACGGAAGCGGGCGAACATGGATGGCGGTGCAGTATGAATACACCCGGAAGAGTGAGCGATGACTCTTGGGCGCGCGGCACCCGCCCGCATTATCGCCTAAGGAGCACCGCTTCAAAAAGGACAATAAACCATGCCTTCAACAAAGCCGATTATGCCCACAGCTTCAAGTGTGATCGAACGTAATCAGGTGAAGTTCGAGAGCCACGGCACCCAAATCGTGGGCCATTTCTATGTTCCTGGAGGCAGCGGATTGCTCAAGTTACCGGCGGTGGTGGTAGCCCCACCCTGGCTCAACGTCAAGGAACAAGTCGCAACCAACTACGCTCGCGCACTCGCTGAGCGCGGCCTTGCCGCCTTGGCATTCGACTTTCGCCATTGGGGTGAGTCGGGCGGCGAGACCCGTGAGCTGGAGTCCCCGAACGAAAAAGTGGAGGACGTCCGCGCAGCGGTCGCCTTCTTGCAACGACGCCCCGAGGTGAGCGCCGACCGCATCGGTGTCCTGGGTATCTGCTTTGGCGCGGGCTATGTCGTCAAGGCTGCCACCGAGGATGCACAGATCCACTCAGTGGCGACCGTGGCCGCCTGGCTGCACGATTCTCCCTCGCTGGATGCCACCTTCGGAAAGGAAGAGATCGTGCGTCGCCGCAAGGCGGCCCGAGACGCCGAAGAGCGCTTCCACAAGGACAAGACGGTCGTCCACGTCCCGGCCGCGAGCGCAACGGACAAAGAGTCAGCCATGTTTGGCCTCGACTACTACCTGAATCCCGCTCGGGGGCCCGTGAAACAGTGGACGAACCGCATGGCAGTGATGAGCTGGCCACTATGGCTTGACTTCGCGGCGGGGGCTTATGCCTCGCGGCTGAAGACGCCGTTGCTGATGGTGCATAGCGACGGCTCGGCCCTGCCGAACAATGTCCGCCGATTCTATGCCGATGCCGCTGGACCGAAAGACCTCCTGTGGACGGAAGGCAACCATACCGATTTTTACGACAAGCCAGCGAATGTGGAGAAGGCCGCGGATGCGGTTGCCGCTCATTTCCACCGGACCTTGCCACGATATCCGGGTTCGCACAGATAAGGACTTAGCCAATGAGCGAACTTCTCAACGCCCATGACATGGCTCAGCTTGGGCCCGCCGAAGAGCTTAGCTTTCGATCGCCGATTCCGGTGCGACCGATCTCCAACGGCGAGATCATGGTCGGGCCGCAGACTGACGACCAGCGAAAGGTAGAATCCCGGATACGGGATCTTTCCGGTGAGTTCAGTCGTGGCCAGGGCATCAGCCGGCGGAATTTCCTACGCACAGCAGCGGGCATGGCAACCGCCTTTCTGGCGATGAACGAGGTCTACGGTCAGTTGTTCGATGTCAGTCGCGCCGAAGCCGCCACCTTGGATGTCGCCGCAAAGCGGGCGATCTGGCATATTGCTCAAATAGCGAGAAGTTTTATGCCTCGCTCCTAGTGAATTTCCTGACTCCGTTGCAGTTGATGCGCCTACTCGTGCCGGGCATGAGCCGCGAAATTATGGGCGAGTCGTCAACTCAGTTCTCAATGAGAAATGTCTCTTCTATTCTCCCATCGCGTACTCCAAACATCTGGCGATGAAGATTGACCGTAGCATCACTGTAGTGAGCCCAAACTTCCACTTGGTCACCAACTTTTATTGGCAGATTGGGATCGAGGATGTCAACTATGGCATGCTCGGCATTGAGCCGGTCAAGACGAGCGCCTGCCAGATTCTTTAAAATCGGAAGGCCCCGCTCGCCACTGATCTCTTTGAGACCGATATCCAAAACCAGACGCTCGTTGCCGGTTCGGCTGATCACTGTCCCCAGCACACTGAGAGCCAAATCAAAATCAGGACATACAGTCTGATAATCGGTATCCATCAAGGGATAGGATCCTGCCTGAATTTCGGTTACCCCGGGAAACCTTCCTGAGATGGAATAGGTTCCCGTGCCACCCGCGCTCACAACTTCAACCAAGAGACCACGCGACCTGATGAGACTGGCAGTTCTGACCAGTTTGTCCAGGGCCCGTTGTACGGCATCGATTTTGTCCCGTCCCGGCTCGATGCGGACGCAATGTCCCTCATAGCCAGTCAGGCCGCGGAATCGGAGACCCTCCGCATGGGCCATTTGTGCCAGAGCGAGGGCCGGTTCGCCGGGCGGCACTCCACAGCGGCCCATGCCCGTATCCACATCGACCAGCACACTCAACTGCACATTGAGGCGAACGGACGCAGCGGCAAGCGCCAAGAGATTGCTCTCACTGTCGACCGCAATCATAAGGTCAGCTCCGCGCGCGAGCTCGGCAAAGCGTTCGATCTTGGCCGTTCCTGCGATTTCGTTTGCTAGAAGAATGTTCTGAATTCCGCTGCGCACCAGAGCCTCTGCTTCGCCCACTGTCGCACAGGTTAATCCGATCGCGCCCAGGTCCATCTGGCGCTTCGCAATTGCAACGCACTTGTGGTTCTTGTAATGGGGGCGCAGCCGGGTCGGGCCCTGTCCAAAGAAAGCGGCCATCTTCTCGATGTTGGACTCCATGGCGCGCAGGTCAACTAGAAGCGCCGGGGTACCTATCTCGTATCTCAACAAATGTGGACTCTGCTTTCTGGCGGCAACCATCGCGCCACCCGAGCTTACGGGAAGATTTCCGCGTACAACTTTACTTCGAACTTCTCCACCAGCCTGGGCTGCACGTCGTTAAAAAAGTGTGTGATATAGGGCATGGCGCAGTGCTCGTCGAAGGCTTTCCTGTCTTTCCACTTCTCGACGTAGGTGATCCAGCGCGGGTCGTCGATTCGCTGGTTGAGCTCGTAGCGAATGCAACCGGGTTCCTTGTGGCTGGGTTGCATCAGGGGGTGCATCGCGGCGATTAGTATGTCCTCTTGCCTTCCTTGGCGCGAAATTCTGCCACGCAGACGACCTGGGTCTCTTTGGTTTTGGGCATGATTAGCTCCTGGTGGGGACAGGTTTCACGTCTTTCTTCAACGCATCCTTATTTAGTGAAAGATAAACGTCGTACGCTCTTTCGGGTTTCTCCTGATCTTGCACCACCGCCCGCACTGCCCGGATCATGGCGATGGGGTTTTCGCATTGAAAGATGTTGCGACCCATATCGACTCCCGCGGCGCCTTCCTGGATTGCCTCGTACGCCATGTTTAGCGCGTCCGGTTCTGGCAGCTTCTTGCCGCCAGCGATGACCAGCGGCACCGGGCAGGCAGCCGCCACCTTCGCGAAGCTCTTCTCGCAGTAATAAGTCTTGACGACGTGTGCCCCCATCTCGGCGCAGATGCGTGTCGCCAGGCCCAGATACTTTGCATCACGCACAAGATCCTTTCCCACTCCGGTCACAGCGAGGGTCGGAATGCCGTGCCGGTTTCCCGCATCCATCACTTTGACGAGGTTGCCGATCGACTGGTGTTCGTGCTCACCTCCGATATACATCTGTACTGCCATTGCCGAAGCATTGAGCCGAACGGCGTCTTCTATGTCGACGGCCACCAACTCGTTGGAAAGCTCCTTCAAAATGCTCTGCCCGCCGCTCGACCGTAGCACCACGGGCTTGGACTTCTCCGCTGGGATGGAGGTGCGCAGCGCGCCGCGGGTAATCATCAAGGCGTCGGCATGAAGCACCAGTGGCGCGATGGAAATATCGATACGCTCCAGGCCTGTCGTCGGCCCTTGGAAGTAGCCGTGGTCCACGGCCAACATGACCGTTCTTGCGGTGGCCGGGTTGAAGATCCGAGCCAGCCGGTTCTCTTCCCCAGTCGAGCGAATTGCTCCCCTTCAGAAAAAATGCGTTCGCCTGCATCGGAACGCCGACATGGTAGTTCTTTCCATCCTGAACATCGTCGACATCAGGCATTGCCAGATTCTCCTCTTGAGTCTTGGCCCTCTTCCTCGATAAAAATCGTCTCGTTGGGAGAACCTGGACTGCGGCGTTGTCTCTAGCCTTGAGGGCTAGGTCCATAACGGCAGGCCATCGGTCGCGACGTCAAACGCCTCCAACTGGCCGAATTCATACTCCGTGACGTGAATCCGTTTACGGCCCGGTAAGGAAAACGCCACGTTGGTCGGGAACTTTCCGGCTGTCGGAATACGCTCGACCACTTCTCCCTTAGCGCCCAGCACCGTGATGTCACTTTGGCCGAAAACCGCCACGTAGAGCCTGCCGTCCCTCGAAAACGCCATACCATCCGGGCCCTTCCATCCAGGCGGTGCATCTGGCCGGATCACATTTCCAAACAAGATTCGGGGACCGGCGATCTCTCCACTCTTCCATTTGTACTGGTATATGTTGCCGGTGAGGGTCTCGTTGGCATACAGCAGGCGGTCCGGGCCGAAGGCGATGCCATTGGTGAATTTGATCCCGGTGTCCAGCTTTTTCACCTTGGCGGTTTTGACATCCACGCGATACACGCGACCGTCGTAATTGACGTCCATGTAGTCCGCGCGGATCTGGTTGTTAGGCGCGAAATTGTCTATGAAAACGCCCGAGTCGGTCAGATAGAGCCCGCCATCAGGACCGAAACAAAGGTCATTGGGGAAGAGGAAAGCTTCTCCGTCGCAGCGAGTCGCAACCACTTCAGCCTTGCCGTCCATGGTCAGCCGCACCAACGATGGCATCTTCGACTCGGCGACCCAGATCACACCGTCCGCGTCGACCGCGAGACCGTTGGGGCGGCCGGTCTTCTTAAGGATGCGTTTGGTCTTACCGTCTGCGCTGATATGGGTAACGCAACCACGCGCGGCACCGCCCTCCACGATAAGCCACGTCCCGTCTGGAAGCGCCACTGGACCCTCTGGAGCGCTCAAACCAGTGGCAAAAACCATTAAGATTTCACCCCTGACTGGAAGACTCAAATCTTAGCTGCTTGCCCGCCGTCCACATTTAGGGTTGTGCCGGTAACGAACGAGGCATCGTCTGAAGCCAGGAACAACACGGCCTTTGCCAATTCTTCGGGGCGGGCCAGCCGGCCTATGGGATGCGATTCTGCCAGCGCCTTCAGGGCCTCGGGTGTCATACCTTTTCGTATCATCGGCGTGTCAGTTGCTCCGGGCACCAGCGCGTTTACGCGTATGCCTTGCCGGGCGTGGTCGATGGCTACGGCTTTGCTGAATAGCGCTACCCCGGCTTTGGAGGTCACATACGCAACCGCGTTGGCGCAAGCATCGTGCGCGCCGACCGTGGACGACACGTTGATGATCGAGCCACCGCCCTGACGGATCATGTGGGGCAACACAGCCCGGCAACACAGATATGTGCCGGTCAGGTTGATGGAGATCACGCGGTTCCAGGCCTGCTCGTCGGTCTCAAGCACGGTCCCATAGAAGAGTATTCCCGCGCCGTTGAAGAGAATATCGATATGCCCGTAAGCCTGGAGCGCGGCATCGACCATGCTTGCGACCTGGCCTGAATTTGATACGTCAACGGGCACGAAGATGGCGTTCCCACCTGCAGCTCGAATCCCCACGACCGTCTCGGACCCCACTGCACTGTAATCTGCAACCGCTACTCGCGCACCCTCGCGGGCGAATAGCTGGGCCGTGGCCCTGCCGATGCCCGACGCGCCGCCTGTGACCAGGGCAACCTTGTCCTTGAGTCTCATTCGAGTCTGCTGACCACAGGAACCCGCGGCCAGACGCTGTTAAGAGTCCTATGGATCCGATCCGGCTGGCTATAAGAAAACTCCGAAAGACTTTTGAAATTCCACGGTGCTCTTCCACCGCGACCGCTCTAACGAAACAACTCCCTACGATTCTGTCGTTTATCAAGACCGTGACCATCGCACGCTGGCATCCACACCAGCCCTTCGATCACTGGGGAGCGAAATCGTCCGGATTGTTGACGATTTTCTTCACATTGGTCTGCGCAGAAAGACTGGCTTCATGCGGGCCTTATCCAGTACCGTGCTGAATCGCCCCAAACGGGAACACGTCATGTTTGAAACCCTCACGAGTCCAGTACAAGCCTCATCGCCGTGAACTATCGGCTCATGAAATCCCCGGCGCATCTGGTTGGATCTGGCGGGGAAGCTTCAGGCCGCATACGATCAGCCAGACGAAACCCGGGAAGCGTGTCGCAGGGACGAAGTAAACCGCCCAGGGGAGCAGCAGGGACAAAAGGGACAATTGGCCGGTAAGCCCGATCGCGATCCCCCAGATGCAGACCCAACGCGGGAGCAACCCGAGAAAGAACGCAGGCACGGAGACTCCTGCAATCAGCAGACCGAGCAAGGAAGCATAACCAGGCCCGCCCGTCATGAATGCGAAGTCCTGCCAGGACAGCGTCGCGGGCGCGCTGGCGCTGATGTTGTGCTGCGATAGCACCCACTGCGCCATCCCGGAGAGCGCCAGAATGAACGACGCGCCGAAACCGCCAAACAGAGCGATTGTCGCCCCGGCGGCGCGAATACCCAGATAGTTCAACCGGCTGGAAACCGTCGCGGCGTAGATGCCCAGAGGGATCGCCGAAGCCAGAACGGCAAAAGCCTGAAACCTTACGGCATCGCCGTGCAACCGGAAAAACTCTAAGATGGTGACATCGCTGACGAACGGCGACACATACGTCTGACCTCCGCCTATCCGCGTTGAAACGATCAGACCACCGACGAACAGGAACAGGTAAATTCCGCCAAGCATCGACAGCGATGGACCTCTGTGCATCGTGGTAGTGCGAAATGTTTTCATGGTTTCTTCTCCTTACAACATGACCTTTCCGCCCGCGACATCGAGAACGACGCCCGTGGTCCACGATGAGGCGTCCGAGCTAAGAAAGAGGGCCCCGCCGCGATGTCCGCAGGCTCGCCAAGGCGCGGAATGGCGAACGTCGCCGCAAGATTGCGTTGCTGTTCCTCCGGCATGAACTTGCGGATCTTGTCGTTGACAACCGTCGAGGGAGCGATCGCATTCACGCGAATGCCGAACTTGCCAACTTGCTGAGCCAGGTTCCTTGCCAGCATCGCAACGCCGGCCTGCGCGGACGAATATGCGAGCGAAGCCTGGCTCGGAGCGCGGCCGGCCGCAGAACACATGAGAACGATAGAGCCCATCTCGTGTTGCTTCATGCTAGGGAGGAAGCATTTCACCGTCAGGAACTTGGATTTTAGGTTTCCGCTGACGACCACATCCCATCTCTCTTCCGATAGTTGTTCGATCGGTTCGGGGTTACCATCCCCTCCTGCGAACGCGAACAAAAGACTCACAGTGCCAAAGCTTTCCTCGATGCGTCTCCGCATTTCTTCGATTTGTTCAGACTTCGTGCAATCGGCCTGGCATCCGAGAGCTTCCCCACCGGAAGACCTGATTTCAGCAACCTTAGTCTCAACAGTTTCCAAGTCCCTGCCGTTAATAACCACCTTTACCCTGTTCAATGCGAGGTAACGCGCGGTTTCCGCTCCTATCCCGCGGGACGAGCCGGTCACCAGGGCGACCTTGCCCGCGAGGTCAGGGAATAACGGTATTGCTCTTGAACTCGCTGACGTCTGAGTGCTCATGCTCCCGATCACTTCTTCTTTTCCAGAATTCTGCGGTAGGTTTCAAAAATGTGCCGGTGGCTCTCGATCAGCTTCCGGCGTTCGGATGCGATCAGGCTTCTGGAAATCTCGGCAAAGAATTGGCGGCGATACTTCTTGATGTGTTCGACCATCCCGCAGCCTTCCTTGGTCAGCGAGAGCTTCACGACCCGATCATCATCCGGAGAGCGCTTTCTATCAAGGTACTTTTTCTCGACCAACCCACTCGCTACCCTGGTTAGGGTTCCGGGCGTGACCCCCAGTTGAGCGGAAAGCTTCGACATGGGAGTCGGCTTGCTGAGAAAGTCAAGGGTGAACAGTATCTTGAGTTGCTGGGGCGTCAAGGAGGTCGCCGACGTGGGAAGCGTATGACCGAGCAACATCAATTGCTGCATCATCAGCTCGAACATCCTTGCGAGTTCCCCCGCCTCTCCATGCCCGGATGCGGAGGAACGTTGCTTGCTTGTACTCATCGAGACTCCATGTACTTGTATACTACAATAGTTGGAATATCAAAGCAACGGTACAGTCGGCGTAGCAACGCATCGGAGACGCCGCTCAACTCTTGCTCTACATTGCGCGCCACAGCGGGAGCTGGTTGCATCTTTGCAAGATGTGGAGAATACGCTGGTTGAATTCCTGATGCCGATGGTGGAAAGGATTTTGCGCCAAAGGATCATTGTTTCTCTCTGGCGGCCATGCGGTCCATGGAGGCCTGACGCTTACATTTCATGCTACGAGCGGATAGACTCCGATTCCAGTGAAGACGATTGGAAACAAAGCGATGGCCGCAACGGTCGAGCCGGTCCGCTCATTTCACTCTTGATTCTAGACCTCAGTCCAGAGTGTATCCTTCAAGCATGCTTGAAAATACTGCGGCCGTCCGAGGGTCGATCCAGATTGGAGCGGCGGCGAAGCTCACGGCGCTGAGTATTGACGCAATCCGTTTGTATGAGCGTTGGGCGCTGTTACCGAAGATGCCCCGCACCCCCGGCCGTTTCCGGTTGTACACGGCTGATGACGTCTCCCGGTTGAGCTTTATCAAGCAAATGCAGGGGGTTGGGTTCTCACTGCAAGAGATCAAACAACTGTTGGAGTTGCGAGAACGCCCGCAAGAGGCTTGCCGAGGAGTCAGTGAATTACTGAAAACCAAACTAGCCAAGGTGCGCGGTACGATTCGGCAGCTGAACAAATTAGAACGAGAATTGGCACTGGATCTGAAAAAGTGCAACCGGGAACTCAGATACAGCAAGAAACATGCTCCCAGGAACTGTCCGATCTTGCAGGTTCCGACTCGGAGAAACGGAGAAGCTTGATGCGCATCGAGGTCCTTTATGTGCCCGGTTGTCCTAACCATGCAGCGGCCATCTTTAGCGTAAATGAGGCACTGCATATCGAGCAGACGGTGGCCGTGGTTGAAGAGGTGGAAGTCTCCGACGGAGTGGCAGCCCAAGCCCTCTGTTTTCCCGGATCGCCTACCATTCGCATCAATGGTGTGGATGCGGAGCCAAATGAGCAACTGTCTTTTGGGTTGGCATGCAGGCTTTATTCAGGCGCAAGCCACGTGCCGTCGCAAGCAGTCCTTCGGCGCGCGATTGCGAGCGCAAGAGAGGCCCAAGGAAGATGAAGCTGTTAGAAAAAGGCGTTTCGACTGCGGCCGTCATGGCGGCGCTATCGACGCTTGCCTGTTGCGTGCCTCTCGGTTTCCTTGGCGCCTTCGGGGTGGCGAGCCTCAGCGTCTGGGTGCAGCCCTTACGACCCTGGCTACTGGGCACTTCTGTCGCATTCTTGGCGGTGGGGTTTATACAGCTCCACGTGAGAAAGGCCGCGTGCGCCAGGCGCAGTGCGGCCAGCCTTGTAATGTTCTGGACGGCAGTTGTCGTTGTCTTACTGATCGTTCTGTTTCCACAAGTCATTGCGAGTGTTATCGCCGGTTAGTCTGGCAATGGAGCTTGATTCGTGAAGAAGAAACACATCGCGGCGCTTCTAGGCGTTGCCTTTGCACTGTTTCTGGGTTGGCACTTTCTATGGTCGGCACGCACCCCGAATGGCCAGCCGCCGCTGACTTATCTTCAGCCGAACGACGCTGACCAGTTTCAGCGTGAGTTTGATCGCGCCGCTGCGAACTCCAGGATGGTGCTACTGCTTTCCCCCACATGACCAGGGTGTTTGCGGGGGGCCTCCGCAGCCGAAGAAGTATTGAAGCGGGAAGAGTTGGACAATCTGACAGTCCTAGTAGTCTGGGAACCGATCCTGACGTCGGACTGGAGCCGTCCTACGCGTCCGGTCCTGGGTCGCCTCTCCGACCGGCGAGTCATCCAGTTCTGGGACAGGGACCATTTGGTTGCGAAACAACTGGACCAGCAGATTTCTGGTCTACAGCCAAGCTGCTGCCGGCACGAAGGCGTACTGTGGGATTTGGTTGCGCTCTTTCCCAAAGGAGTGCAATGGGGTGGCTCACCGCCAGTATTCATTGATGGACCGGTGGCCAAGGTTGATGCGGCTTTAGCCAGTCGTCTCAGAGAGGAATCGCGGCGATGAAAGCCGCATCGCGGAGCCCGCAATGCCGCTGCCCGGTCAACGGGTTACGATAGGCATGTAGCAATATGGCGAGTCTCACGTCAAAGGAGTGCTGTCCCTATGCTCGGTTTTAACCCACCCTTGTTGCCAGTATCGTGGTATCAACGCGCTTCGGATTAGGCAGCCGTTGCGCGCAAGCAATAGGGCAACACCGGACGGCCGCGCAATGCGTCAAGACGACGCCGTAATCACTCGTATCGCCAACTCCACCCTTGTTACTCATCCATCCAGCCTGCGCGATCGAGACCGATTGCCCTGATCTTCGACTCCACCTGAACAAGTTGTTTTACCGACTCTAGTTATTCGGGACATTCACTCACTAAAATAGTCTTTCAAGAAAAATAGAGAGAAACGCACTAGCTCACTTGTGAGCGATGCATTCAATATTACGGTGCAATGGTAAGCCGTAAACAGTCAAGCTAACTCGTCATCTCTCGAAGTCGCCGTTGCAAATAGCTCAGCCCGAAACCCCTTGTTAACTGGCCAATCCGTAGATTGGCCCAAAGATAGCCACCGAATGCCGGTTAGGAGAGGTCAGTCTATGAAACGTACTCTCGTTTGTTTCGCACAGACCAGCCCAATTGCGCCAACCTTCCTTTCGACTTCAACGCTTGCAAATCAATCAAGAAAATCATTGGTAAGAATAGCCACGCTCGTCGCGATCTCTTTAATCACACTTGTTCTTTCCGTGCGGGCACACGCCGCCGCGCGTGGCCGCGTATCGGTCGTTAACAATTCGGTCGTAACAGATCAGCGGACTCTGTTGCGCGGAGGGTCACTCTGGCTAACCTCCGATCAAATTCCATTCCTTGCTTACTACCAGTCTGATGAGCCATGGCAACGCGCAAAGGCAAATCATATGAATGCCATACGGATTGCCGCTACCTATGGCTCGCCAGGCGACACTTTTAATATCGGCGACTATGAATACTATCTCGACATGCTCATCGATCGGGCTGCCACTGAGAACATGTATGTCATTATCGACTGGCACAACGGCACGGATGGTACCCACTCAATGAACGTATCCACTGGGCAGACCTTTTGGGGCACGATTGCTCCACGCTATGCCGATCGAACAAACGTCCTTTACGAGTTGTGCAATGAGCCGGTCGCATGGAGCGTAGGCGATTACACTGCACAGGACATTCAGGACCAACAAACGCTCTACAATCTGATGCGCCAAAATGCGCCAGCTACCCACATTATTGTTTTGTCGTTTGCGGTATCGAACCCTGGGATGGAAAACCTTGCGAAAAAATTAAATGTCGACTGGACAAAAACCTCAGTCGGCTTTCACGGCTACTGGCAAAACAGCAGCCAGTCCATTTCGCAGTTGAAGGCAGTTTACCCAGCTATAGACACTGAATTCATGCCTCCCACTTCGTTCACCGATCAGCCCCATGTCAAGCCGGATCAGGATTTTGGAATGCGCTACATGGATGGCCAGGAGTGGCAGCCACAGACGATGGAGCGGCTCGGCATCAGCTGGTTCGGGTGGTTTTTCCTCTGGCAGCCTTCACCCTTGGGGTTCGAAGTCCAGGCGACGCAGGATGCGCTGGCCAAAAACTATCTTTGGCCCTGCGATGCGCCTATGAATATAACGAACGTGAGTTCTAAAGCACCCTCCTCCTTTGGTCCCTTTACTTACCAGAGCCTCTATAACACGTACAACGGTACGGTGACAGTCACCAATACCAGCAGTTCTCGCATCATCGGTCCACTGAATCTTGTCATAAGTAGTCTGCCGTCGGGTGTCAGCGTAGTAAATGCCACGGGCGCTTACAATGGTAAGCCGATTCTCGGATTTCCCTACGTCTATACCCTTGCACCCGGAGATAGCGCCTCGGTTAATGTCGCGCTCTCCAACCCAAACCAGGCCTCAATTCAATTCAACGCCAACCTCTACACCGGGATACCAGATGTTTCGCCTTGTGTGAACAACGCTATTGGTAAGATCAATATTGGTACGATCAATTCTCAGTCAGCTGAGGCGGAACCATCGATGTCCCAGCCCTGATAGCAGATCGCGAAGGGTTTCATCGAGAACGAAAGACGGTAGCTGGACTTGTTCACTCTCTCAAGTAGTACCTAGAACGTAGGTCAACGTGCCGGAGCTGAAGTGGCCCAGCATTATGTGGGGGATCCGTCAGCAAAAATAGAGCGCCCCCTAAAAGAACTTAAAGGGTTCAAAAAGGTACGTCTCGGTCCAGGTGAAACAGAGCGTGTCTCGCTTACTCTCGATCACCGGGCTCTAGCATATTGGGACTCGAAGCATAACGGATGGCGCGTCGATCCTGGTGAATTTACGGTGTATGCCGGTAATTCTTCCGAGAATACACCTTGATGGGTACTTTCAAAATAACTCGACAATAGGAAAATAGTTTCTGAAAGTGGCGGCCGTGCGAAATGGTGAACAGACTCTGCGCTTGAGGCGTTTCCATTCCGACATCACGCCAGTTGTCTCCCGAACTCGGCTGTGATGCAAACTTGCCGCACTATTCAAGGGAGTGCATACATGTTTCAGGGACTGAGGACCGTTAGGATGTGCGATCGGGGACTAAGACGCGTGGCATTCTGTCTGAGTCTCGTTACGACGCTGTTTGCGACACTGGGATTCGCGCAAAATGCAACAGATCCGCTGAAGAGCGGTTTCGAAAACCCGCCCGGAGAGCGCCCGCCCGCGCGTCTGGTGGCACTGGATGAACGGCAACATCACCAAGGAAGGCATCAAGCTCGATCTCGAATGGATGCACCGCGTCGGCCTCGGCGGCTTCCAGAACTTCGATGCGGCGCTCACCACCCCGCAAGTTGTCGATAAGCGCCTGGCCTACATGACTCCCGAATGGAAGGACGCCTTCAAGTACGCCACCACGCTGGCCGATCAGCTTGGGCTGGAAGAGGCCATCGCCGGCTCCCCGGGCTGGAGCGAAACCGGCGGCCCCTGGGTGCCAGCCACAGAGGCGATGAAGAAATACGTGTGGAGCGAGACCCGCGTCGAAGGCGGCAAGCCCTTCACCGGCACGCTCGCCCATCCGCCCTCGCAACACCGGCGCCTTCCAGAACCTGCCGATTCGATGACCTCGGCGACATGACCGGGTGAAGCTCGAAGGCCGCCGCGAGTATCTACGCCGATTCCGCGGTGGTCGCCTACAGGCTAGCTGCCAGCGATGTGCCGCTCGAATCACTGCAGCCGAAAATCACCGCCAGCGGCGGTAACGATCGATCCCGCGTTGCTCACCGACGGCGATCTGGTGAAGACAGTCGCGCTGCCCATGGCCAAGGAGATCGGCGACAAGGCCTGGATTCAATACGAATTCGCCGAACCCGCAGACCATCCGCGCCCTCACCATCGTCGCCGGCAAGAGAGGCGCGATGGATCGCGTTTGCAGTCCTCCTGGCGGCGAGAGCGGCAAGAGCCCTCGAAGCCAGCGACGACGGGCAGAACTTTCACGTCGTCCTCGAGATTCCCAAGGGCGGCGCGCACCGAGCACACCTCTCCTTCGCTCCCGTCACGGCGAAATATTTCCGCGTCAGCTTTCAAGACACCTCCGCCGGCTCCTCCCGAGCTCATGGCTTCGACACGGATTTCGGCGATTGCCAGCCGCCGCCCCGACGGACCACGAAATCGCCGAACTGGTCCTGCACCCCGGCGCGCGCGTGAATCGCTTCGAAGAGAAAGCCGCCTTCACGCCAGTGACCGGACCTCTACAGCTTGGCCACCCCGACTTCGCACCGGCAGGACGCGATCGCAAAAGCCGACGTCATCGACCTCACCTCGCAAGATGCAGCCTGACGGCACGCTCGACTGGACTCCGCCCGCCGGGCCATTGGGTCGTCCTGCGCTTCGGCTACTCGCTGCTGGGAATCACCAACCATCCCGCCACCAAGGAAGCCACCGGCCTCGAAGTCGACAAGCTCAACGCGCGCTACGTGAAGAACTACATGAACGGCTATCTCGACAGCTACAAAGAAACGGTCGGCGCCGACATGATGGGCAAGCGCGGCATCCGCTACGTCATCACCGATAGCTGGGAAGCCGGCGCGCAGAACTGGACCGACAACATGATCGACGCAGTTCAACAAGCGGCGCGGCTACGATCCGCGCCCTGGATGCCGGTGCTTACCGGGCGCATTGTCGAGAGCGCCGCAGGCCAGCGACCAGTTCCTCTGGGATCTCCGCAAGACCATCGCCGACCTCACCGCCGACGAACACTACGGCCAGGTGCAAGCCTCACTGAAAGAGCGCGGCATGGGCCACTACGGCGAGTCGCACGAGTCGGGCCGCGCCTTCATCGCTGACGGCATGGAAGTGAAGAAGCTCGACGACATTCCCATGAGCGCCATGTGGATGCAGAAGCCCGGCGTCAACAAGCCCACATACGGCTACAACGCCGATGATCGCGAGTCCGCTTCCGTGGCGCACATCTACGGACAGAACATCGCCGCCGCGGAATCCATGACCTCGTGCGATGCAGCGACCGCGTGGGCATGGTCGCCCGCACACTCTGAAGCCAACCGCCGACCAAGAATTCCTGAACGGCATCAACCGCTTCGTCATCCACGAGTCGGCGCACCAGCCCTTCATCGACAAGGCGCCCGGCCTGACGCTCGGCCCCTGCGGCCAGTGGTTCAACCGCAACGAAACCTGGGCCGAACAGGCCAACGTCTGGACTCGATTATCTGGCGCGCAATTCTTTCCTGCTGCAGCAAGGGCAAGTTCGCTGCCGATGTGATCTACTTCTACGGCGAAGATTCCAACATCACCGCACTGTTCGCCAACTCCGAGCCCGATGTGCCCGCAGGCTACAGCTTCGATTACATCAATGCCGACGGTCTGATCCACGAACTCAGCGCCGTCGGACGAAAACATCACGACGACGAGCGGCATGAGTTACCGCGTTCTCGCTCTGGACAAGCAGAGCAAACACATGTCGCTTCCGGTCCTGCGCGCCATCCACAAGCTCGTCGAGGAGGGTGCCGTCGTGGCCGGTGAAAAGCCCGTCGGCTCTCCTAGCCTCGCCGATGATCCGGCTGAATTCAAACATCTGAGCGATGAATTGTTCGGTCCCGGAACCGGTGTGCAGAACATCGGAAAGGGAAGGGTCTATGCGGGCCAGAATGCCGAAACAGCGCTGAAAGCCCTGAAGGTCTCACCAGACTTCGACTACACCAAGCCGGCCAACGGCCAACGAATCTTCTTCGTTCACCGCAAGCTTGCGGACGGCGACCTCTATTTCCTTGATAACCGTGACGACAGTGACTCGAGCATCGACGCGAGCTTCCGCGTTACCGGCCGGGCTCCCGAGCTCTGGTACTCGGAGACAGGCAAGATTGCTCCTGCATCGTTCACCATGTCCAGCGAACGTACTACGGTGCCGCTGCATTTTGAGCCTTGGGGCACGGTATTTATTGTCTTCCGGAAACCTACCAATGAGACGTCCCACATGCTTCCGAAAGCGACCGAGATGCAGCTTCTCACTGTCGATGGTCCTTGGAAACTGACCTTCCAACCCGGCCGCGGCGCCCCCGCGTCTATCATTCTTGACAACCTCATCCCTTGGAATGAAAGCGGCGACAAAGGCGTGAAATACTTCGCCGGCACCGGCACATACACCAAGATCATCCAGGCCTCTGCCGAGTGGTTCAAGAAGGGCGCAACCCTCTGGATCGATCTAGGCGGTGTGAAGAACCTCGCCGTGGTCACCGTAAACGGAAAGGAACTGGGCACGGTCTGGCACGCCCCATACCGCGTCGATATAAGTACCGCACTGAAGCCGGGCACGAATGAAGTATCTATCAAGGTGATCAACGCGTGGGTTAACCGGCTCATCGGCGATCTTCAACCGGACGCAACGACCAAGTACACCTTTTCCACTTCAAATTCGTATAAGGCCAACTCGCCGTTACTGCCGTCCGGTCTGCTCGGCCCTGTCGTACTTATGCAGGAAACTGCGCATTAAAGGAGGCTCGTCTTCGCCGGCAGCCCACCCCAAAAGTTGGCACAGCGGAGCGTAGAGGTAGATTGGCAGTTGAAGGTCCTGGTCTCAGCTTAGGACGGCGTGCAGGAATGCTTTGTTTTCCTAATTGCTGTACAGCAACGCGCAGCGTTCTGAAGAACCCCTTCCGGGGTGAAGTGTCACCCTCACACCCGATGCCGAGGCAGCGCGCTTTTGAGTTTCACCCGGCAGGGCACCTTTGGCGGCAGAACACGCCGGAATCCCGGCTCTATAGGCAGCGAAAAAAATCCTCCCCGAAACCACGATTTCCGCCCGGACTCAGTATTAGACCTTCAGAAAGGAGGCCTCATGGACGCTTTTACAGAACAGCTCTTGGCGAAGCTTGACCAAATCGCCGCCATAGCCGATCAGCTCCCAGCGGGCGAACTGCGCCGGCAACTCGTGGACCAGATCGCAGCTCTGAACGTAGCCATCACCCAGCACGGTAAGGGTTAAAACCCCAAAGCCCAGAGTCGCACTCTCCGGTGCGGCTCTGGCACTTCGGCAGACGCATCCACAAGTCCTCATCCCTTGGTACCACCAACTACCTCTATAGGGGCCTCAGCCTATGCTGTTCAACGATCGAGACTGTGCGAACTTCCTAAAGCTCAGCATCGTGGATAGCTGTGACGAAAGCGAAGGGGATGCCAGGATAACGCTGTTTGACGGACTTAAGGAGCGTGAACCCGTCCACGACGGGCAAGAGCATGTTGGACAGAACAAGGTTGATTCGAATTCCGCTCGCCAGCAAATCTATCGCTGCACGACCGTCTCTTCCCGGCAATCGAATCCGTCAGCAAAGAGCCAAAGCACAATGATGTCCCGGATCGCCTGCTCGTCCTCTACCAGAAGGACACGGGGCAGGTCAGGATTGCCCCGTGTCGTGGCAAGAGTTCCGGTTCCCGTGTTGGTGGCATTTATTACTTCATGCTTCTATCGGCTAGATGTCTTCTAAGCCGCTCTTTTTACCTTCGCCCATCTCGCACGTTGAGCCGCTGCGATCTTGCGACGAGCCGATGCTGACATAGTTCGTTTGTCGGGCTTCTTGCCCTTTGCAATTGAAACGACATCCTGCGATTTTGCTTTCGCCCAACGCGCTCTCTGGGCGGCAGCGATTCTCCTGCGGCCGGAAGCCGAGATCGTTCGCGTTGGCTTTACCGCAGTCTTTCCGCCGTTCAGCTTGCCTAGAACGGAAAGAGCCGCGTCAACCTGCCTGAGACTATTTACCAGATTCGTTCGTTCCTCCTTCAACTGCGCGACCACAGACACTAATCCCTTCAGGTTCGGCATGAGTTTCCCCCCTCGGCCAAGGAGTCTAACAGAAAGCTGTAAGCCGGACCCTTTCACAACGAGCAGAAAACCGAGGTTCGAAGGAAAGGTCGGAACTACCTTCTATTTGCAGGTTATGCTCGGGTTAATCGTTCGCCAGTTCCCAGCAGGTCTTGGTTGTTTGACGCCCTCCTCTTGCAAGTCATTAAATTTCCATATCGGGGCGCTTCACAGACCACTACGAGCTGAGTTTTGCTTGAAGGCGCCAATTGACGATCCTTGTCGGACAGTGCCTTTTGATTCGCGTAGATTGCGAGAGAGGCTCTTGCGAGAAAATGCCTAAGCATCTTCTCAAGGAGATAGCAGGGTTCTTGTTGTTGGAGCTGACGGTCGGAGCCGTTTTGCTCACCTATGCTCCTGCGCACTGGCTAACACCATTCGCCGGGGCGGTGACGGTGGATGAGCACGCCGTGCAAGCCGACCTGTACCTCGGGCACCCAACACGCAGTGAGGCTGACGCAATCGCCTTTGTGCACATATCCGGAGGAGGCGACTACTTTATTGATTTTGAGCAAGAGAAATACCGGGAGGCGTCTAGCAACGAGTTTGTGCGCTGCAAACGCGGCGTGTGGACGAAAATCTCAGGGAGTTGCTGGGAGTGTGTAGTCGAACTCGTAAGAATGCTTGCCCTCGGCGATCTCGATCGTCATCTTACCCACAAGACCCGCCAGCTGACCGGTCCCAGAATCCGGCACCACCGTGACACTCATTTGGGGTTTGCCGCGCGTCATTGTGCCACTGTGCTGGAGTACGAAGGTGCCGCTGCGGCCCCGCAGCGTTCCGCTGACGCGCTCGATAGCAACGTAGCCGGCCGAGCCCTTGACATCCGTGACAGCGCTCAGCATCTCGCCTTTGCTGGTCGCTTCGAGTTCACCGTGAAACTGCTTGTCGATCGACATCCTGCCAACGTTTGCGCGTTCAGCTTCTTTGTTGTCCGGCTTCTGAGGGTTCAACTGCACTTCAAATGTGCCAACTGCATGAGTTGTCATAATTGTTTCCTTTTTGCTGAACGTAGAGTCTGCGAATCCGTCTGCGCAGATGCTGCGGCACCACAGCCAAGCAACAAACAAATACAAATGATGATAGTAGCTGTGCCGCAAGTCGGGATTCTTGGTCTAGATTGCGCGCTCTTCGGTTGGGCTTGTGTCTCTCCGTGGCTGGTGAGAATCTCTCCGAGTGTACTCACCGAGGTGTAAGCGTCGACGGTTTTGCGGCTAACGAATTCACTCATTTGTGGCTGATCCTATGGAACAATGTAGACAAAGAGTGCATGCCTTTGATTGGAAAAACGCGACAGGCGGCCGAGGTTGGGGAAGTCTTCGATTCCCACACTGGCAAGGCCCGAGGGGTTCTGAGGCGGCCCCCGCCTCCTGGGGAGTTTAAGCATTTCCGGTGGAGTCCACCGCCTGACTTAGCGCATTGGATCGCCCACTACTGGATGGTCAGATGGGATCTTCGAGGCCGCGCTCCGCACCTCCAGGAGACCCTACCCCATCCCAACTTTCATGTCGTGTTTGAAAAGGGGAGTTCAACGGTCAGTGGCGTGCATACCGACAAATTTACGCGCACGCTAGAGGGCAAGTCGCACGTCTTCGGAATCAAATTCACGCCCGGCGGCTTCCGTCCGTTTTTGAACGCCCCTGCATCCGTACTCGCCGATCGCACCATCCCCGCGAAGCGCATTTTCGGGAAAGATGTGGACGCACTGTTAGCCATACTGGCCTCGTCTTGCAGAGAGGCCAAGAAGTTGGTAGCTTGCAATGCATTCTTCCGTGTGCGCGTGCCGGAGCCCGACAAGACGATTGCATTAGCAGGTCAGCTCGTCGGGCGTATTTTTCAGGACCCTCACATCAAAACGGTGGACGATCTAGTGATTCAAGCGGGCATCGGCAAGCGTTCGCTTCAGCGGATTTTCAACGAGTATGTTGGTGTCAGCCCAAAATGGGTAATTCGCCGGTATCGCTTGCATGAGTTGATCGCACGGTTCGATTCAGACGACAAACTGGAATGGCCGAAGTTGGCACTCGAGCTCGGCTACTTTGATCAGGCCCACCTTATTAACGACTTCAGATCCATCGTTGGCTGCTCGCCTACGCACTACTTGAAGTTGATCCCAGAGACTTCTTGAGATGGCAAATTACGAGAAACTACAAGCTCAGGGCCAAGACGGACCGCTCAAGTTCAAACAGGAGCACTTTTTGCCGAATACCCCCTTCATCGGCGGCAGGCGCTAATGGATCCCTTCTTGGATGGGAATGGCCGCTTGGGGCGAATTTTGATTCCACTGTTTCTCTATGAAAAACAGCTGCTCTCTCGGCCGATGTTTTACCTGTCCAATTATCTGGAAGGGCATCGCGACGAATACCTGGCGCACCTCCGCGACCTCGGACGGCCCGGGGAATGGAACCGCTGGATCGGATTTTTTCTGCGCGCTCTCGTTGAGCAGACAGAGACCAATATTCGGACGGCCCGAGCCGTAATCGAGCTCTATGAGCGGTTGAAAACCCAAATCATAGATCTAACGCGGTCACAAAACGCCGTGCCTTTGCTTGATCATCTTTTTGGCCAGCCGGTTTTTCAGAGTACTTACTTGGCGCAGCAAAGAGGGATGCCGAGCAAGCCGATGGTCATGCAAATGCTTGGACGTCTGAGAGGAGCCGGGATATTGAAGGTTGTGCGAGAGGGAAGCGGACGACGTGCACAGGTGCTCGCTTTGGCCGAGCTCGTGAACCTCTGCGAAGGCAAGAAAGTCATCTAGTTACAGAATTCAGGGAGGCGAAAATGGGCAGCTGCCCTCCAGCGATGCTCAGTGTGCTGTACGGGCGGATTTCACGCCAGGTCGGAGAGCTAGTAAAAATCGCTGCAGCTCAGAAAAAAACCGCATGTCTCGCAAACAAGTTTGCAGCCAGAATCACGCAGTTTAGAGCCACAACCCGGGCAGTATGTAGAGAGATCGGCATTCGTGAGTTCAGCTTGTTGCCAAGTGCCATTGTCCTGATCGGAATCTCTATTCTCGCTCTTCATTGCATATATTGTAGCCGGACTAAGGGCCATCGGGACATTGAACTCAAAACCAAACGCTGTGCCGGCTATCAAGTTCTAACCTGGGGGAACCTCGCCGAAAAATTAGTAAAACAAGGAGAGATTGGAGGCAAAGGCCGCAGCAGCAATCACTCCGGCGCCACTTCGGTCACGAATCAACTTACCAACAAACACGGCATTTAGCGCAGCCGCATGACATACCAGAAGCCGGAGTAGTACCCAGCACCGCATCGCTCAAAGCGAGCGCACGCAGAGTTGCCGAAATAGACGCTGTCCCGTGTCATTCGTGCCAAACGACGTTTGCCGACACCATTTGATATCAATACAGGTACACTCATTGTTGCCCTATCACGGCAGAGGCCGCGGGTTTCGTGGTTCGCGTTCCAAATTAGCGTAACCCTGTGAGGATCGCGAGCGTTGATTCCTTCATCTCCAACTCGCCGCCAAGGGATTCACCAACATCGATGCCAACCCGGATCTTGTGGTGGTATACAGTAACAGCATCAGCGACCAGAAGCAGGTTGTCGGCACCGGCTATGGTATGGGACCCGGTTGGGGGTGGGGTTGGGGAAGGGGCATTGACACCGTCCAGTACAACACCTACATAACCAAGGAAGGCACGCTCGTGGTTGAACTGGCCGACCCCAAGAGCCAACAATTGATGTGGCGCGGCTCCGCCGCCGCTACTATTTCCGACAATGCAGACAAGAACATCAAGACGCTGAATAGTGCCTTGAGCAAACTGTTCAAGAATTATCCGCCGAGGGAAAAGAAATAGCTGCGAGTTGTGGCGGCGGAGGCCAGGACGGTAAATCGACCGTGGGGTGTCTTCGATGCCCCCATAACCAGGCGTGCAGTCACCAGGATCAGGGAGTGAGCAACCGATCCGTTACATGAATGCAAGTCGTAGTGAGCGTCATAAACTAAAAAGGAGATAGAGCAAGTGAAGACAATCATCAAAGTAGTTCTCGTGCTATCACTGATTTCGGCCGCATACGGAGTGGAAGATGTCGTGAGCGCCGTTCATGGAACCCTCACGAAGATCAGCTCGGCTGGCAAAGTTGTCGTGGTGAAGGCGTCCGACGGAACAGAATACTCAATGCATCTGGTCAAAACCACTGCGGTTCACGGTGCCGATGCTACGGCCGCGGTCGCCAAAGATTCCTGGCACGGCCTCACAGAAGGCACCGAGGTGGTAGCTCACTACACCAAACGCGGGGCCGAAATCACTGCCGTGGAAATAGACCGCATTGGCAAGGGCGGACTCGAAGTGACCAAGGGCACGATCACCGCGATCAGCCGGAGCGGAAAGACCTTGGCGGTGAAAACCAGTGATGGTACGGTGAAAACGTTCCAGCTCACGGGCAGAGCGGCCAAGTATGCTGGAAGCAGTATCACCAAGGGAGCAGAAAAGGGCACGAATGTCGTCGTATATTCGAGCGAGGTGACAGGCAAGAAAATCGCTCACTTTTTCGAGGCGGTTTAGGACGTCGGCCGAATACGTTCCCGTTCGACTACCTCGGGTCATTGCGCACACCGAGTACTACAAAACTCCTGAGCACTACAACAAATCCAGGCGAGTCAATTTGTTATTTGATTCACTTGGATTTTTGTTCTTGTATCCACTTGTCTGTGCGGGCTTCAAGAAGGTCGAGGGGAAGCGTTCCACCGTCAAGCATCTCATCGTGGAAGGTCCGAAGATCAAACCTGGCGCCCAGTTGTTTCCGGGCACGTTCGCGAAGTCCCCGAAATTTGAGCTGGCCGATCTTGTAACTGCAGGCTTGTGCGGGCCACGCAATGTACCGGTCGGTCTCGGACTGTATTGTCGGCTCGTCGACTGTGCCGGACTTGCGGAAGAAGTCCACTACCTGATCGCGAGTCCACCCCTTTGAGTGGATTCCGGTGTCGACAACCAGTCGCACAGCACGAAACAGCTCTGACGAGAGACGGCCATAATCCGATACCGGGTCCTGATAGAAGCCAACTTCCTTTCCCAGTTGCTCGGAGTAAAGAGCCCAGCCTTCTACGTAAGCATTGAAGCCGAGGCTGTGCAGGCGAAACTTGGGCAAGCCCGTGAGCTGCTGCTGGACGGATAGCTGCATGTGATGTCCGGGGATGCCTTCGTGATAAGCCGTCGCCTCGTCGTCAACCAGCGAGCGATGGGCGAAGTCGGAGGTTGCGACGACGACACGGCCGGGACGCTTCCCGTCCGGCGTTCCGGTGACATAGTGGGTTGCGGCCGCAGCCTGAAAGGCGGGGATGGCTTCCACTGTTACCGGCGACTTGGGAAGCAGGGTGAAAAGTTGCGGAAGTTTCGGCTCCATCTCAGAGATGTAATGACGGAAGTCTTCAAGGATCTGCTCAGAGGATGTCGGAACGTACTTGGGATTGGTTTTCAACGAAGTCCGGAAAGATGCAAGGTCCGCGAAGCCTTCTTTCTTGGCGATAGTTAACATCTCAGTTTCAATCCGCTCTACCTCGCGGAGACCGAGTTCATGTATCTCGTCCGGAGTCATGCGCGTTGTGGTCCGGGCGTAAATGTTGTTTTCGTAGCGCTTCTGGCCGTCGGGCAAAGAGGTGACCGAAAGCGTGGTCCGACCCCGGGGCGCGTATTCGGTGCGCAAGAAAGCGGCAAAGGCTTTGTATGCGGGGATTACGTCATTGTTAATCGCGTCGGTAGTCTGCTGGGTCAGTCGTTTCTGATCTTCGACCGGGATGCTTGCAGGGAACTTCTTCGTCGGGAGGAGAAAAGGGTCAGATTCGATGATGCCCTGACACTGGACGGGAAGCTTTTCAAGGAGAAACCGGACGGGCATGAGCTTGTCCCTCATGCCGGCTCGGAGAACCTCGGTGGTCTGGCTGAAGACTCGCGGGATCTGGTGAAGACGCGCGAGGTAATCCTCATATTGTTTCACGGAGTCGAATGGGACCGAGAGCGGTAGATCCGCTAGAGAGGTATGGATACCGCTCTGCTGGTTGATGGGCATTTCATATTCTTTAAAGTCAAAGTCGGCGATGCGCTGTTGCAGAACGCGAACGAGAAGGTCGTGGGAGAGTTGGTCCTGATCAGAGAAGCCTGTGGTTTCGATGGCTTCAATGCGTTCAAGGTAGTCGAGGTCTGTCTGGTGGCGACGGGCGATGGCATCGAGCGAGTACTCGGTGAGCTTATCGTTATATCGGTAATCTCCGAAAGCCGTCGCACGCTCGGGAAAGTTGCGGAGATCAGATTCGTACTGCTCGTCAAAAATGGCATTTTGTGCGGCAAGACGGTCCGCAACTGGTTTGATGTTTTGAGCGAAGAGGGAACTGGCAACCGCGGTGACAATGAAGAAAAGTCTGAAGTACAGGCGCATAGTATGTGAAGCGTATCAGAGACTTCGAGATTTGCCAGGTCAATCCTTCAATCGTTCAACCCTTCGCGGGGAAATCATAAGGTGCGATTGTCCCCACGCGTGTTCGAAACATTAGGTAGGGCTCGATGCCGTCGACACGCGGCAGACCGCCGAAACATGGCGATCTGCGCGGTGTGTGAATTCAGGCTGCTTGGGACCTTTGACGATCTTTCTTTGGAAATTACAGCAGCAATAGATTGTCGTTCCAACTCTAATCGTAAGCGTGCTCAGGTGATTTCTGCTTAAGTTCTCGCGAAGAGGCTTCTCGCAGGTTGTGGTTTTAGTTGGCGGGCACCAGCACCGGAGCGCCCTTGTCCTTCACGAAGACCACAACGAATTTAGCAGGCTTGGTCTTGCTTGCGTTGCGCCCAACGACGTGGACATCATCCGGACCTTCGTAGAAGGTTTGACCGGGTGTAAGCGTCACTTCCTTTCCTCCCCTCACCTGCATCACGATCGAGCCTTCCAGCACATAAATGAACCCATGTGCATTGTGGCGATGGATTGGGTCCACACTGCCCGGCGGATAATCCACGGTAATCATCAAACCTTCTTTGCCAGGAATATTTGTCAGGTCTTTCGACATAAGCTCCGTTACCTTAGCCTCCTGTGCTACCAGCGAGCAGGACATGAGACATGCGAATGCCAAAATCAGTTTTGTGAATGTCATAATTTGACCTTTCGTTTGGGTTGACACATTAATCCGTTGTGTGAATTCGTTAGTTCTTCGCAAGTTACGTGCCCGCACGAGTTTCTGTTCAGCACGATGCCAAGTCTTCGATGAGCCTGCGGTGCCGGCCACGTGACTCGTACAAAGTGGACGTGGATTGTGCAGTCTCACCCTGTGTGGGAGAGGCAAACGGCCGGTCCTCTCCCACACCCTGCTCACCAGTGGCACACGGTGACGATATCAGCTGGCTTTCTGACGAGTCTCTTTCTCTTTGGTCACCACTGCGGTGCCTGTGGGCTGAGGCGAACTCGGAATTTGTGACGCGGGCTGAGTGAGCCAGGTTCCGAAACTGGTTTCGCCGAGTAGCGCGTTATTGCCCGGAACCAATGTTTTCTCACTGATTCTCGCCCCAGAGTAAAGCGCGTTCGGGTCAGGGACGACTTCTCGGGAATCATTGACCGTGGCCAAGCGCCGCCGGACTAGTTCATCCAGACGAAACTGTTCTGGGCCCGCTATTTCGACGATGCCATTTACTGGCTGGCCTACCGCGACCTTGCCTACCAAGGTTGCTACATCGTCGGCAGCCATCGGCTGGAAAAGCACAGGAGGCAAATGCACCTTGCCGTCAACGATAGAAATGTCGGCGATCCCCTTAACGAACTCGAAAAACTGCGTCGCATGAACGATGGAGTAGGGAATTGAAGATTCTGTAATCAATTTCTCCTGCGCAATCTTGGCCCGGAAGTAGCCGCTTTCAGCCAGTTGCTGCGTCCCTACAACCGATAACGCAACGTGATGTCCCACGCCTGCGGTCGCTTCATGGGTAAGGAGGTTACGGGTTGAGGTTTCGAAGAACTTCATCACGGCTGCGTCTTCCCAGGAGGGAGAGTTCGATACGTCAACCACCACCGAGGCACCTTTTAGGACTTCAGCCAGTCCTTCGCCGGTGAGAGTATTGACACCTGAATTGGGTGATGCCGCTACCGCCTCTTGTCCGAGCTCACGGAGCTTGTTGACGAGCTTTGATCCGATGAGTCCAGTACCGCCGATCACTACGATTTTCATGATTGCTCTCCTTTATAGCCGCCCAAGCATGGTTCGCGGCCGTTGTTCTCTTGTATTCGTTAAGACAGAACATCCGGGCGTTTTGTGACACCATTAGTGGCTTTTGAGCCCGCCAGCCCTGCCTGCAAGATTGTCAGAGGTTCGTGGATTGGAGGCACGCAGGTCGATCTTCTCCGCAAAAGGTTCGCCGCTATTCATCGAACGGAGCGTTCATCAATAGGTCGACCGTTGACACAGTTGTTTTGTAGCCGGGCACGAATCGCTCGCCGAAGTCACGCAGGAAGTTGTCGTGGCTCGTCTCCGGCTTCGCCGTGACCAGCCGGCAGCACGCATCGGCAAATTGTCGTTTCATCTTCAGTCGGGGAAAAGCGCTGAGAATACGTTCAACATCGGCTGCCGGAAATGCTTCAACGCCGAAGCCGCCGTAATCGAGTCCGATGCCCATCGTGCCGACCGCCACTTCCGGCTCCTTGTGAAGCGCCAGCGATGGCGTCGAGTTAAGCGCAACCAGGTCCCAGATCAGTTGTGCTCGGCGATCTGATAAACCTTTGCCTTTGATGAACGACAGTGCGGTATCGGCGCCATTTACTTCGAAGCGATTGGGCCCTGACACACTGGCAGTGAGGCCAATGTCGTGGAGTATCGTGCCGATAGCCACGACATCGCGGTCGTAGTTGATCTCCTTCTTGCGGCCAATCGCCTCAGCGAACAGCCACGAACGCATCGCGTGATTAAAAAGATACGGCTCGGAGAGTCGTTGCGCGTACTCGATCACGGCCGTGATGAGCGGACTATCGGGTACGCTGACGCCCGCAATCAGTCGAGTCTGCGACGCGTCTCGACCGACGAAGGCCTTCGCTGGCGCAACCGTCTCCTGGTTGTAGCTGACCGTTTCATTATTCATGGAGTCTCCTCTGTGTCGCGCCGTTTTAGCCGTGATCGTTGAACCGCCTGACGAACTCGAGTTCCTTCGCGGCGACATCCACCAGCCGGCGTCGTTTTCATTATTGACCGATGCATTTCAGGGCTATCGATCTCTTGTACTAGCTATGACAGAACTCAAGGGGATTTTGTGACACCATGCTGTCTGTTCTGGATGAACATGCCGCATAGCCGAAAAGAACTTTTAAAGGAGAAAGTTACTTTGAGTGGACGTCACTGATACGCCAAGAACCGATCTCGCCATTAGAAGGTCACCAACTGGCTGAGTGTTTTTTGAGGCCGCCATTCCTGATGGCTCCGACGAAACGATGTAGGGTCCGCATCGATGAGTCCAACCAGTACCTCCGCCACGATCCGGCCGCCAACTGGACCAAGACGATGACCTCCGGTACAGGCGTCGGCTTCGCGGAGAATGTAGTACCAAAGCGGAGTCTCGCCCTTCCAGCCTGTGGAAGCGATGCCAACCTGCTCCGCGGTGAGTGGCGTGACTCCGATGTGACGTGCCACCGCCTCGCCAGACGGGAGTCCGACGCCTTGCCCGCGCTGCAGATCGCGGACGGCGAGAGAATGGTAGTCTTCGATCTCGCACTCACCGGTGACGGCCACCGGCAACTCAATGAGTGCTCGCACCAGCTTCCCATCGATTTTCTTTGACCGCTGTGCCGGTGCGGCTCCGGGCGCGTCGAAGAATAGAGTCCAGTCGATTACGTGCTCACGCGGTACTGGGCGAAATCCCAGAAGATCAGGAAAGAGCGGCACTGGGATCGGTTTGGGCGTTCAACCGGTAGCGGTGGCGAATCTGAGAGTGGCCGTAGCGATAGGCTGCGTCGGCAAACTCGAGCGGTATGAATCCGCCATGTTTGGGGCGAAACCACTGCGGGCCTTCTCGAAGCACCTGATCTGCAAGTGTCTGTCCGACAAGCGAAGGTAGAAACTCGTTAAGGACGATCCATTGATAGTGCCAGCGCAACTGCCGGGCCGCTTCGTCGAACACGCGGTCGGTTGCGGTGCCGGCGAGCCGCGCTTCGTCAACGAATGCGTTGTGAGCCTTGAGCATGGCGAGATGCAGTTGCGACATCAGCATGTGCGAATCGTTGCGCGGATCGCCAATAACTGCGATGCCCTCGGCGTTTCGTTGCAGGTCTGCTCCGTCCAAACCAAGCAGGAACTTCGCGGGGTCGTCGCGCTGGTAGAGGAAGGGATGGCCGGTCGGTCCATCGCCGTAAAGGCATTCAAGATTCAGTTGCGGGCTGCGCGCATTACGCAATTCGGCCGTATTGGCATGGCTTCGCAAGACGGAGCGGTCAGCCGTAATATCGTGGGCCACAAATTGACCGAAGATAGGCCAACCGGCGGCGGTCTCGCCCAGGGAGTCGGGAGTGTCTTCGACATCTCCGCAATCGCAGACACCGCCTGCGCGGCCGAGAGCGTGCAGGAATTGCTCGTCGGCCTCAAACGACGGCAGCTCGGGAAACATCCGGCCGTAAGCCGTGGGGGCAAGCGGCGCGTCGATGGCCACTTTGGCTCGCGCCGGCGACAGGCAGTGACTTCGAAGTGAGGTGGCGGGTTGGTTCATGAGGACATCCATTTTAATATCTTCCTACTCGTTTTGTGACACCGCCTCATCATCGAGATCCAATCGCCGAGCCCCGTTACATGGCAAGACGTTTTTCGATGCGCCGGTCTGGAATCAACCAGAGCAGCGCAGCGATCACGTACACTGCGTCAGCGGTACGCGGCGAACGCAGCGCCATCGCGATCGCCACGAGATAAAGTACGGGCGAGACCTTGCCCTTCCAGTCGCCACCGACCGCCTGTTTCAGGATCGAGTCCTGCTCCTTGCGCGCGGATGATCGTCTGCTGCAGCAGGTAGTACGCGATGGCGGCCATCAGCAGCACTATGCCGTAAAGTGCCGTGGGCACCGCGGCGAAATGGTTCTCTCCCAACCAGCCTGCGGTGAACGGAAATAACGAGAGCCAGAACAGCAAGTGAAGATTGGCCCAGAGTATCCCGCCAGTCACCGTGGTGCAGGCATGCAGCATGTGATGGTGGTTGTTCCAGTAGATGCCGACATAAACGAAACTCAGGACGTAACTGAGAAAGACGGGGAGCAGAGGCGCCAAATCCTGCAAATCGCCACCGTGCGGCACCTTCATCTCCAGCACCATGATCGTGATGATGATCGCGATCACGCCGTCGCTGAACGCCTCCAGCCGTCCTTTGCTCATCTGTCCCCCCGCTCATAGAAGTTAACCCGAAACCTGACGAGAATGGGAGGACACCATCCTTTATTTTCGGTCGTCGCGCCAGATCCGGGGACGGCGACCGAATCGTCGAAGCCAGCATAGAAATGAGTACATTTGGCCTGCGTGCCACAGAGGTTGCCAGCGACGTTGAACCCCGGCGCATCGCCAACCAACGAGCCGACCCGGGCGGCACAGCGTCTATGCGGAATTGGTTGTCGTTGAGTGTCTCGGATTGGGGGGAAGAATCTGCACAATCTCCCTTTCATTTCCTGCTTGAGGTGTTCGAGCCCGCCATTCGTGTGCGGACGAAGAACCGCTTTTGGGTGTGCACGCTCGAAACGGCGACAAGCATAAATCGATGGCATCGCTGCTGATCATGGTGCCGCCGGCCGCTGACTTGTGTGACAAGCCCGGGGCAACGCAACCCAGACTTTTATCTTATGCAGCAGTCCGCTGAATTGGGCCCAGTTTTGCGACCTCAGCGCATGTAGCTGCGCATTGACGGCACGCTTGAGCACACTTCCTCATCGTCTCTCCTTCGTACTTCCCGCATTCTGCCGCGCAGGCTGCGCATAGCTCGGAACAGATACTGCACACGCGCTGAGCGAATGCAGAACTGCCCGTGAGTAGGGCCACGCAGGTTCGGCACAATTCAAGACATTCGTTACAAAGCCGGATACAGTCCCTCATCATCGTCGGATCTTTTTCCAGGGACTCAGCGCGGCATTGAGCGCACCACCGTAAGCACTGCAAACACTCCTCTATACATCTCTCAACTGTTGGATTTGAAATCGACATCTGATCCTCCATTCTTTATTGAACTCTTGTGTATTCATGGATCACCGTGACAACCCATCTCATCTCGTGACACGACTTGGCAATGCGTGTGAAACGGGTAACTCGTTGCGGACTTTCACCTCTTCGTTTTCTATGACAGGGCAGCCGGGCCAAGTGTGACAAAGAAAAAGATCGAATAAATCCGATCAACGCCCGTCACAAATTGGGGCCACGGCTGGTCTTTACTGCATCAGTTGCGATGAATCATTGACATAAATCACCCCGATACAGCACGCCCGGTCGTCATGAAACCAAACGCGAACCGGGTGCAGTAGTGCCGTAATCGACTGGGGAAAGACGCAACGAGTAGCGAACGATTGAAAGGGGGAATAACAATGTCGATCAAGATGGATAACGACCAAAACATTCCGATTAATACAGACGCTTGCTTCGAGTACTACGAACAGCTGGCTAGTCAGGAGGAGGTATACTTGGAAGAAACAGAGGAAGAAGTAATTACGATTTTGACCGCTTACGTTTCATCCGCATCGCAAAACGACCGCTCTTCAATGATAGATATCTGCGTGGCGCGAGAATCCGATTTGGAGATAGAGGGGCCAATGACCAACCCAAAGATCAACCCGCGTATGGCCGGGGACCCCGAGGCACCGCTAGTCGACGCCTCTGAAGAACTGATCACCGGCGATGCGGATGATCCTCCGTTGAGCGAAGGGATGGTCCAGGAGATGCTCCATGACTCACCTGCGAGGGGCTCGAATCTCTGAGTTCACCGTCGAGGAGAACGCCCGGCGTTTTCGGATCCAACCCCCACTTTTTTCGCAAAAAATTCATTTTCGCGACGATCTGCCGGGGAGATAAAATATGCCCAATCGCAATGGCAGAGGAAACACAAACTCCTCCTCCCATTCGCCTTGGGGCAGAAACCGGCGAACACGACGATGGCCTTTTGGCTTTCGCCGGCGTGCGTCCGCGTCTTTTCGGCATCGCTTACCGCATGCTTGGAAGTGCGGCGGAAGCCGAAGATATCGTGCAAGACGTTTGGTTGCGATGGCAGACTACGAATCGCGGGGCGGTTGAGAACCCGCCAGCGTACCTGGCCACGACAACTACCCGACTGTGTATCAATCTAGTCCAGTCTGCCCACACGCGCCGCGAGACCTACGTCGGAACCTGGCTCCCCGAACCGGTCGACACCAGCGCCGATCCCGGATTAGGTGCGGAGCGCGACGAGGCCTTGAAGCTGGCGGTCTTGGTGCTCCTTGAAAAACTCTCTCCTACGGAACGTGCCGCATATGTTCTGCGCGAAGCGTTCGATTACTCCTACCGCCAGATCGCGGACATCCTGCAAATGGAGGAAGCAAACGTTCGCCAACTCGTCTCCCGTGCCCGCAAACACATCGCATATGGCCGGCGCGCGTCCGTCAGTTCGGGCGAGCACCGGCGTCTTCTGGAGGCCTTTATCGCTGCGGCGCAGAATGCAGATATGGTCGCCCTGGAAGGCCTCTTTGCTCAGGATGTTGTCTCTACCTCGGATGGGGGTGGGATTGTGCGCGCGGCGCGGGTTCCAGTGTGCGGTCGCGAGCGCGTGGCGAAGTTCATTGCCACCGCTGCACATTTCTGGAACGGCGTGACGCTTGCATGGGTCGAGACAAACGGACAGGCAGCCGTTCTGGTGTCGCGCGACGGCGTTCCTGTAGCGGTTACGACTATTGATGCCTCCGCGCAAGGCATCGATCAGATCATGTGGATCCTGAGACCAAGCAAACTCGCTGCGATTCTGAAGTCACGCGAACGATTACGCGAACAAGAACTGGCGGCCGACTAACCGATCGGCCGTTCTTAGTCGGCAGCCATACTGTGTGTTGACTGCTCCCAGGTTTCTCCTTCGGCCGGTGACGCTTCCACGCCGGCTTGTTCGCGCCGCAACTGCGCTTCCAGTGCGGCGATTTGAGCTTCAATGTCCTGCGAGGCTTTCCGCTTGCGAATGACTTCCTCTCGATAACGGCGCAGGAAATAATCGATCGTTTCCACGCGAATGCGAATCGAGCCGGACGGTTTGTTCTCATCAAGATCTTTGAAGCAGAAGTAGGGCGTGCCTGACTGCTCAATGATGCCTTCAATCACGCCGTAGATGGGGGCGTCGTGTCCGCACTTGAAGCTGGAGATTTCAAGCGCGACGAGATTCGGATGTCGAGCCGTGAACTTCGCCGCCCATACTTTGTGGTTGGTGCTGCAGGAATAAGAATTCTTCCATGTGTCGCCAATGTCGAGCGCATGACTGATGACTCCAGAGCGGACTTCATCTCCGAACAGCCGCTCCAGCATGTCTTCGTCCATCGGCAAGGTGTTTTGAGAGAAGATCGGATAGCCCAGCTTCTGGAACTCTTCCATGATCTCGTGATTGAGGCCGGGATCATGGTGATAGGGCCGGCCCAGCATGACGATACCGATCCGGTCTTCGCGCTCCAGTTGGTCGAGCACGTTGCGGGCGCGCTTGCGGATGTTGGCCTCGTAATCCTCTAGCGCCTTGAACCCCACTTCTACTGCGCGATCATTCTCTTCCAGCGACAAACCCATAATTGGTTGCCACGCCTGCAGCATCTGATGGGCAAACAATTTGCGGTCGGCGAAATTCAGGACTGGATCGACATACTTCACGTTGTGCTCGGCAAAGACGTCGTTCTCCTTGGTGAATGCCGCCTTCACCGTTTCGGGCGTTGCGGTGACTGTCGGGCAAGCGTTCGTGCCCACGATTTTAACCAATGGAGAAGTAAGCACGTCGTACATCGGGAAGAAGATGACGTTCAGCGGCTTTTTGCGGTGCTTCTCCTGAATCAGGTTGTAGACGTGGGAAATGCCGATCTTGGCAGGGAAGCAGGGATCGATTGCGCCCCGGCTTGCGCCCGCACGGTGGAGTTCCGAACTGGTGTAATCGGAGTAGATGATGTTTTCCGGCTGCACGCCCAGGCTTTCGAAGTATCCGTTGAACAGCGGCGCGTAGGTGTAGATGTTCAAGAGTCGCGGAATGCCGATCCGGAGTTTTTTGCGATTTTCCATGAGCGGGATACGCTCCTTGCCGGCCTTGTTCCAGAATTTCGTTGCTGGGATGGGATCGGCCACGCTCTTGGAGTTGACCGGCCGAAATACTTCGTGCGCGGCGATTTCTACAAAATTCGGATGCTTGTCTTTGATCTCATCGATCCCTGCCTTGATGTCCTTCATGTCGTTGACATCTTCGACCAGACCTTTTTCGCAGGTGGCGATGATCAGGCGCTGCTCGCCGTGCATGAGCGGCACCTTGGTGACTTTCTCGATAGGCACAAAGCTCTCATCGGTCTTGGGCGCGGTGCGGATATCGATGAACGTACGCAGACAATTGTTCTTGCAGAAATAGCAGCGCGTAGCCTCGTTGCGTGTGGTGCGATATTCGATCTTGCGGACAGCCTCAAGCCCGACGAAAGTCGCAATTTCTAGCAAAATCCCGCTTTCGTTTCAAGGGGGGCCAAACGTACGGTCAGCATTGAACGTCTGTACGCTGGCGTTCACGCGTCTCCGCGCTGAAGTTCAGCTCGACGATGACTGGATCTTATCCACCGCGAACGTGACTCTTCGAGATTGACTGGCTCATCGTGGTAGGCGACCTCAAGCACAGTCTGTTCACAGCGATCCTCATCCTGTTGAGCTACGTTGCTTCGGTTGTTATCGTCCGCGAGAAGGGATACCAACAGGTCTGAGGATTTCCCCTTGCTCGTCAGTTCAACGAGTCCCCACGCACAGCCTTCAGTAAACCGCGTTTCTGATCCGCAAAATCTCGCCGGCCTGAGACGTGTGTGTTTCAAGGTTCCAAGAGCGCCGTGCCAGGGCTACAATCTTCAAGCAATGTCTGGTTCCGATCCAACACAGCTCGATATGGCGGAAGCCGACGCTCCTCGGGGGCGGTTGAAAGTATTTCTCGGCTACGCCTCTGGCGTGGGTAAGTCCTTCCGGATGTTTGATGAAGCACGCCGGCGAAAGAAGCGTGGGCAGGATGTAGTAGTAGGGGCTCTTCAGCCTCAGGTCCCGCCGGAGATCGAGCCAATCCTGAGTTCGCTCGAAATTGTTCCCACCATCGACGTTGAGGGCGTGCCAGTGATGGATGTTCCCGCCATTCTGCGCCGTCGTCCCCAGGTTTGTATTGTCGATGGGCTGGCTTATGACAACCTCTGGAGCCGTAACCCATATCGGTGGCAGGATGTCGAGGAGTTGCTGGCGCACGGAATCAATGTTGTTGGGTCAGTGAATCTGCAGCACATCGCCGATCAGCGTGAAGCGGCAGAAAAGCTGACCGGCACGCCTGTGACTGAAACGATTCCACGAGAATTTCTCAATCGGGCGGATGAAATTGTAGTCGTTGATGCCCCGACCGAAGGCGCGCCTCCAGAGCTTTCGGCGTTGCGCGAGCTGGCGTTGGTTCTGTCAGCGGATGTAATTGACGTCGAACTACAACGTTATTTGCAGTCCCACGATATCCACCCTACGTCACGTGCCCAGGAACGTTTCCTGATCTGCCTGACAACTCACGCGAATACTGATCGCATGATTGCAAGCGCCCGTCAGAGCGCAGCCCGCTTTCATTGCGATGTTCTGGCCATCTTTGTGCGACAGCCGAACACCTCCGAGAAGGATCATCGGAAAATGGAGGAAAAGCTGGCCCAGGCTCGCGCGGCCGGTGCCTGGGTGGAAGTATTAGAGTCCGACGATCCCATCGAATCCATTGTGCAGTATGCCCGCTCTCACGGAATTACACAGATTTTCGTGGGACACAGCCTGAAGAAGGATTGGAAGGCACGCTTGTGGGGAACCGGCGTGAACCGTCTGATCCGGGCTGCTGCAGGTATGGACGTTCGTGTTTTCCCACACTAGGCGAAAGGCAAGATGCTATGACTCATCTGACCGTTGGAGGTCACCTCAAGATCTATCTCGGCTATGCCCCGGGTGTCGGGAAAACGTATCAAATGTTGGAAGACGCGCGAGAGATGAAGGTCCGTGCAACGGATGTGGTGGTTGGATTTGTGGAGTCTCACGGGCGCAACGACATTCGCGACCGGCTTGACGGACTCGAGACTGTCCCACTGAAGCGGATCGTACACCGCGGCGGCTCGGCCGAAGAGCTGGATGTCGATGCGGTCTTGAGGCGGAAACCGAAAGTTTGTGTGGTGGACGAACTGGCGCATTCAAACGCTCTAGGTTCGGAGCGCCCAAAACGCTGGCAGGACGTTCAGGTGCTGCTCCAGGCCGGCATCAACGTTCTCACGACTACGAATGTGCAGGACCTTGCCAGCCTGAGTGACCAGATCTGGCAGTTGACGGGGATACGGGTTCGCGAGACCGTCCCTGATTGGCTTTTTCAACAGGCAGATGAAGTTGTGATCGTAGATGTCACACCGCGAGCGCTGCTTCACCGCCTGGAACGGGGCGTGATCTATCCACCGGACAAAGCGAAGACCGAGTCGGATCGGCTTTTCCAGGAACCTGTCCTGGTGGCCTTGCGGGAACTAGCGATTCGCCAGACTGCACAGGCGCTGGAAGCGCGCCAGACAGGAAAAATTAAGCCGCCGGAAACGGAAACCGAAAAAATCCTGGTCAACGTCACAGCCGATCCGTCAACCGCTATGCTGTTACGCCGTGCGAGACGCGTAGCCGACCATCTGCAGGCTGTTGTCATCGCGGTATACGTCCATTCCAAAGACGAATCCTCCGCGGTGCATGAGGAGGATCGCCCAACTGTCGACCGCCATCTTCGGTTTGCAGAGAACCTGCACATTCCTGCTGAGATCATTCACGGCAAAAACCGCGCTCAAGCTCTGGTCGGGTATGCCCGCAAGCAAGGCGTGACCCAACTTTTCGTGACGCGAGGCGCAACGCCTCGTCGACGGTGGTTTCCCGGCCTGGACTTTACGGACCGGGTCCTGCAGCTGGCAAGCGAGATGGAAGTCGCAGTGGTTGCCGAACGAAGTCGCCATGGTCTGGCCGCGTCTCCCTATCCGGAAGATGAAGCGGGTGCCTTGATGCACGCGGGCTACGTCAAAATCTCGCCAGACTTAACCGTGGAGGAAGCGATTGCCGAAATCCGACAACAGGCCGGACAAGTTGAAATGATTTACTACGCTTACGTGCTCGATGAGGCACAGCGCTTAATAGGTGTGGTGTCATTCCGTGAATTGCTGTCCGCTGAAAGATCCCGGAAGATTCGTGAGGTGATGCGCACCGACTACGTGCATGTCGTAGAAGATGCTGACCAGGAGACTGTCGCACAATTACTGGCAAAACATCGCTTGCTGGCGGTACCGGTGCTAGATCAGGACGGCCACATGCTGGGTATCATCACCAGCGCTGATGTTGCCGGGCTGGTTCAGCAAGAAGCGGGAGAAGATATTTTGAAAATTGGCGGTATGGAGGCGCTGGACGGGCCATACCTTGAAGTCACGTTCGGTCAGATGGTACGTAAACGAGCAGGATGGCTCGCCATTCTTTTTGTGGGCGAGATGCTGACCGCGACCGCCATGGGTTTCTTTTCCGCGGAAATCGAACGTGCCGTAGTGCTGGCGCTTTTCATCCCACTGATCATAAGCAGTGGCGGAAACTCTGGTTCGCAAGCGACGACCCTTGTCATCCGGGCCATGGCACTGGGTGAAATTCGATTACGGGACTGGTGGCGCGTCATCAAGCGCGAACTGGCAGCCGGCCTTACCTTGGGAACCATTCTCGGGATCATCGGGATATCGCGGATTCTTCTATGGCACACCTTGCGCGGGACATACGGTCCACACTATCTGGTCGTGGCGCTCACAATTGGATGTAGCCTTGTCGGGGTGGTGATGTTCGGTACCACCGCTGGATCCATGTTGCCCTTCATACTTCGCCGCTGCGGCCTTGATCCCGCAAGTGCATCGGCTCCCTTTGTTGCGACTCTCGTGGATGTCACCGGATTGGTCATTTACTTTTCAGTCGCGAATATAATCCTGCGGGGAATCCTGCTCTAGCATTCTCGATTTCTCGAGTATTGCCATTCGACAGACTATTCGCATTTACAGTTGACATACCCTACCGGGGTAGGATATCTTGCCGCTAATTTACATGCCATTAATGAGGTTCGGGTTAAATGTTTGGGGCCTGGTTTGCAGTGCGAGCCGAGAGAAGAACCTATGCCGCGGCTACTCCGATGGTCACCACTTCTGGTTATAGCAATCCTCGCGTCTGTGGGTTGCTCTGACACGCCCAAAAAAGCTTCCGCCGATGATGTAGCCGCAATACAGCATCAGGGCAATCGCGTCATCGTTCCTGCTACTTCACCTCTGGCTAATCGTCTGGAGGTTGAACCAGTCGAATTGACGAACATCACACGGCAGGTTACCGCGCCAGCCTCAGTTGAGGCTGATCCCGCGCGCTACGCCAGGATCCTTCCGCCTCTGAGTGGTCGAGTGTTGAAGCTTTTTGTGCATCCCGGCGACTCGGTAAAGAAAGGCGACGAGCTGGTACTGTTGGACTCGCCGGATTTCGGAGGCGCCCAAGCCGACTATTCGCGCGCCCGCACTGCGTTAACTCAAACTGAACACTCCCTCGACCGACAGCAGGATTTGGCTGCGCACGGCATCGTAGGACAACGCGAGGTTGAACAGGCGAAGACTGATCGTGACTCAGCCCTGAGTGACTTTAATCGGACCAAAGATCGCTTAAGGCTGCTCGGCATGGACCCCGACAAGACAACCCTCGGGTCGCCGCTAATCGTGCGTTCCCCGCTTACCGGGAAAGTGCTCGATATTCTGGCAGCCACTGGTGAATTCCGAAACGATCCTACCGCTCCGCTCATGACCGTGGCGGACCTTTCCGATATCTGGGTGACCGCTAACGTTCAGGAAAAAGATATCCACTTCGTCCATCGAGGTGATCCGGCGGTAGCGACTTTTGGCGCCTATCCCACGGAAACATTTGGCGGCAAGGTTCTCTTCGTGGCCGACGTTCTTGACCCAGACACCCGCACCGCGAAAGTTCGAATCGCTTATCCCGAACCGGGACGGCCGTCTGCGTCCAGCTATGTTTGCCACGGTCACATTGAAAACCTGGGATACCAAAGAAATGACGGTTCCTACGACCGCACTGGTGTTGTCGGGCGACAAAACAACCGTGTTTGTTCAGGTTTCCCCAAACACCTATGAACAGCGCCAGGTTGGAACCGGAGAGCAAATTGGACAACGCACCATTATCAAGAATGGTTTACAGATCGGCGAAAAGGTCCTCATTCGCGAAGGGGCCCTTCTGCAATGATCGACCAGTTTGTCACGCTGTGCCTGAAACGCCGCCAGGTGGTTTGGCTCATCGCCATTCTGATGGCCATCTTCGGCTATTCCTCGTGGAAGGCTTTAAAAATCGAAGCCTATCCCGACATTGCCGATGTCTCGTCGCAAGTGATCACGCAGTATCCCGGGCACGCAGCCGAAGAGGTTGAAGAGCAGGTCACTGTACCCCTGGAACGGGAACTGAATGGAATTCCCGGATTGCAGATCATGCGTTCGCACAGCACGTTTGGCTTGTCCTTGATCACATTGGTGTTTCAGGACGGAGTAGACGACTACTGGGCAAGGCAAAGAATCACCGAGCGCATCGCGGGAGTAAGTCTTCCGCCCAATGCCAACCCCGGCCTCGATCCCTTAACCTCTCCGATTGGGGAAATTTATAGATACACGTTGGAGTCGAAATTCCGCGACCAGCGCGAACTTCGCGAATTACAGCAGTGGGTCGTAATTCCGCGGCTGAAGGAGGCCGTGGGAGTCGCCGACGTCACCAATTTTGGCGGTGAAACAACACAATTTCAGCTGATCGTGGACCCTGCCAAACTCGCGCAGTACAACGTCTCACTCCAACAAGTGATTGCGGCGGTTCAGGCAAACAACGCAAACGCGGGCGGCAGCATTGTGGTTCGGGGCGAGCAGGGTTACGTGGTACGTGGAATCGGGCTGGTCCGCTCACTCCAGGATCTGGGCAATATCGTGATTCTCGCAAAGAATGGCACGCCTGTTTTTGTGAAGAATCTCGGTGCACTACAGCTTGGAGCGCTTGAACGCCGGGGAATTCTCGGAAAGGATCTAAACCATGACGGTGTTTCCGGGATCGTTCTGCTGTTGCGTGGAATGAATCCCTCTCAGGTGTTGGAGGGTGTGCACGCCCAGGTGAACGCATTGAACAACGGTATTCTCCCGCCTGACACCAAAGTCGTACCGTACATCGATCGAACGGACCTGGTTCACACCACGGTTACACGTGTGGGGCACACGTTGCTTGAAGGCATGGGTCTGGTCCTGATCGTTCTGATCCTCTTTCTCGGTAGCGCCCGCGGCGCCCTGATGGTTGCCGCAACCGTTCCGTTCTCGCTTCTTTTCGCCTTCATCTGCATGCGCTTCACCAATATTCCCGCCAACCTGTTGTCCCTGGGAGCCATTGATTTCGGCATCATCGTGGATGCCTCGATCGTTGTGATGGAGAACATCCTCCGTCACCGGGAGGAAAATCCTGACTGGGTCATGAGTGAAGACGACGCCGTAGCCTCGGCTATTCAGGTGGCCCGCCCAATCTTCTTCGCCACGCTCATCATCATTACAGCGTACTTGCCGCTATTTGCGTTCCAACGCGTTGAGAAGAAATTGTTCTCTCCCATGGCATATGTGGTGGGCTATTCGCTGATTGGAGCTTTGCTGATGGCGCTGGGAATCATTCCCGGCCTTGCCCTCGTGACGTATCAGAAGCCCGGCAAACCATTTCATAATCCGATCCTCGCGTTTCTCTCCCGCCATTACGACCGCGCCATACGGCATCTTACCCACCACCCGATGCATGCCATCATTCCGGCAATTGTCGCAGGGCTTATTGCGGTTGTTTTGTCAGTGACGATCGGCAAGGAATTTCTGCCCTATCTGGATGAAGGATCGCTTTGGCTCCAGGTGCAGCTCCCGCCCGGTCTATCTCTTGAAAAAGCCGCCACCATGGCTGACGAACTTCGGGCTGCGACTCTGGAATTTCCGGAAGTGTCAACCATTGTCAGTCAACTCGGCCGCAACGACGACGGCACCGACCCGTGGACGCCCTCGCACATTGAGTGTTTTGTCGGCCTGAAACCTTACGACACCTGGCCCAACCACGGCGACAAGCTGGATTTAATCAAACGTATGAGCGAACGGTTCTCCAGAATCCCAGGGGCGACTGTTGGTTTCTCACAGCCGATGATCGACGGAGTGAACGACAAGATCTCCGGAGCGCACAGCGATCTCGTAGTGAAGATTTTTGGACACGAATTCGGAGAGCTGCGCCGAATCGCAGGCGAGCTGGTTTCCTTGCTCGAAAAGATTCCTGGCGCTTCCGACGTCACCATTGACCAGGAACCGCCTCTTCCGCAAATTCAGGTGAGAGTGAACCGCGAGGCCGCCGCACGATTTGGAATTAACATTGCCGACATCGCCACAATTATCGAGTCCGGAATCGGCGGCAAAGCGATATCCACACTCTTTATCGGTGACCGTGTATATGACATTGCCGTTCGTTTCCCTGAATCGGTCCGTTCGAGCTCGGACGCGATTGGCAGCCTTACTGTCACATTGCCGAGCGGGGCGCGTATTCCTCTTTCCCAGGTAGCTGAAATCAGCACCGCAACCGGCGAGAGCAGTATCACGCGTGAGATGAATCGCAGGCATCTCACCGTCAGACTCAACTTGCGAGGACGGGATTTGTCTGGGTTCTTTACCGAAGCACGTCAAAAAATCGCGCACGATGTGAAATTTGATAGCACCAAATATCAAATCGAATGGGGCGGGCAATTCGAGAATCAGCAACGGGCTCAGCAACGTCTCGCATTTATCGTGCCCGGTGTGCTCGCACTGATTTTTGTATTGCTCTATTCCTCGTTTGGTACTCTCCGCCATGCCGGATTGATTTTGACAATCGTTCCTGTAGCCCTCCTTGGGGGGCTGATTGCGCTGACTTTTCGCGGAATGACCCTGAACGTGTCGAGTGCGGTCGGATTTATCGCGCTCTTTGGCGTCGCTGTACAGAACGGCGTCATCATGGTCGCAAGCCTCAATCATCAACGTCATGAACACAAAGATCTGCAGGACGGCGTTGTTCTGGGGGCTTCACAACGCCTCCGGCCCGTCCTGATGACGGCGACGGTCGCCGCCATCGGCCTGCTTCCCGCAGCTCTTGCCCGCGGAGTTGGAAGCGATGTTCAACGACCGCTCGCAACCGTGATTGTCGGCGGACTTGTTACTGCCACACTGTTGACGCTTCTGGTGGTCCCCTCGATTTACCTGCTACTTGAGCGCAGATTTGACCGAGCTCACCCAAAGCTTGCGCCCGATCAGGAGGACGTCTGATGAAGCTGCGACAGCTAATTGTGGCACTTGCTCTTTGCCCTCTCGCGACCCTGAATATCGCTTTGGGTCAGATCAGTGCGCAGCCGGATCAGAGTCTCGATCAGCCATCGGAAGCGATGCGTCCGCGGATTGCCTTCGAGGATTACATCACTCAAGTTTTGCGTTCGAACCTTGCTCTCGCGGTCCAGCGATCCACGGTTGATCTATCGAAGGCTGCGGTCACTTCCGCCCGCGTAACGCCTGATTGGTCTGTTGATGTTGGTTTACCTGCGGTCGATATTTCGAATCAAGGCCAGGCTACGAATTTCAGCGCAGGACTTAATGTTCCGATCGAACTCGGGGGCAAAGGCGGAAAGCGTGTGCACGCTGCCTTAGCCGATGTTGTCACGGCGGGGTTCGACTACGACGATACTGTACGGCAGCTTCGTGCGACAGCGGCAGGCGCTTTCATTGCTTCCTTAAGCGCCCGCAGTATTCTTCAATCGAGCTTCAAGAGTCTCGGGGAGTTCGACCGGATTGTGGAGGTCAATGAACAACGAGTTCGGGTCGGCGACATAGGGGAGATCGAACTGATGCAGTCCCAGGTTGATCGCGACCAATTCAAAGCAGGAGTGATCAGTGCCCAGGCTGATGTTTACAGCGCCGACCTGGCATTGGCCCAGCAATTCGGACAGCCGGAGAAATTGTCTACCCAGATGCCCGTGCCAACCGGACGCCTGGAAGTCCCGACCCGCACTTTTGATCCTGATCAGCTGGTGGCTAACGCACTACTGAAACGGTCGGATGTCATTTCACGCCAGCGTGCCGTCGCGGCTGCTGATCTACGTATCCGGTTGGCGCAAGCAAATCTGATCCCGGACCTCGGGGTGAGTGGATCGTATTCTCATACGGGGACAGGCACAGCGGGATTTGTACAGCCGCCGGACAATACTCTTGGCGCTTCACTCTCGGTGAATCTTCCGTTCTCCCGTTGGCGACATCAAGGTGAAATCGAAACTGCGCGCGCGTCGTGGACTCAAGCCGAACTCCAACTTCGCTCGGCGCAGATCCAGGTGGAGTCCGAGGTCCGCGATGCCTACTCTCGCTATCAGGCTAGTGTTTCGCGATTGAAGCTCTATCAAGGAGGTGTGTTAAAGGAGGCAGATCGCGTGCTTCAGGCCCGACTTTATGCCTACCAGCGTGGAGGCGCGACTTTGCTCGAAGTCATCGATGCCCAGAAAACGTCTGCGTCCATTTACCTGGCGTATTCGCAGGCGCTTGCTGACCACGCGAATGCGCTGGTGACTCTGGAAGAGGCTGCAGCCATGTGGGATGTTTCTTTTTGAGTACGGCGCTACTTCAGGTAGGTGCGGACAATGGTGATGAGATCGTCTGCCGCTTCCTCCGATGACTTGGAATGCCGGGGCATATGGTTGCGGATGTGATCCTCCATCAATTCTCCCATCAGGCTATTGATGGCTCCGCGGGCAGCGGAGAGGCGCTGCAACATTTCCGCGCATTGTTCGTCATCATTCAGGGCCCGATGAACGGATTCGAGCTGGCCGATGATTTTTTTTGTGCGGTTTACCAGATCGATTTTTTCTGCGGTCGTGTGTGACATCGAGGCCCCCGGCCTACCCTATGGGGGTATAGTACACAGCCGAGGGGCGCCATGCAACATTCCCGAGATTCGAACTGGTGTAGGGGGAACATTCTGTGAAGAAGGAAGAAGTCCTCGCTAAGATTCACCAGGTTGGAGTCATGCCTGGAATTCGTACATCTTCGGCTGAAGATGGCCGCTTTGCTGCCGATGCAATTGCTCAGGGTGGAATTCCGATTATCGAAATCACGCTGACTATGCCGAGGGCAATCGATGTGATTTCCGATATCGTGAGAAATTCGCCGAACCTCATCGTGGGCGCGGGAACAGTGTTGGACCTTGAAACAGCGCGGCAATGTCTGGATGCGGGGGCTCGGTTTCTCACGAGCCCAGGACTCGATTTGAAGATCGTGGAGTTTGCCGTCAAAGAAAACGTCCTCGTTATCGCGGGCGCGATGACACCAACCGAAGTGATTACCGCGTGGCAGGCGGGATCAGAGTTAGTGAAGGTGTTTCCTTGCGCGCCGATCGGCGGACCAGCCTACATCAGGGCACTGAGAGGACCATTTCCCCAAGTGCCCATGATTGCCGCGGGAGGTGTGAACCAGGAGACAGCCGCCGACTTTATTATGGCGGGCGCGGCCGCCCTCGGAGTCGGTGGACGACTAATACCGAAAGCTGCCATTGAAAATCGGCAGCCCGAACAAATCAGCGAATTGGCCAGGCGGTTCTTGCGAATCGTACAGACCGCTCGAAAGAAAGCCTCACACCGGCATTAATTTGGACTTGTGGCCCAAAGCCACGATCGACGATTTCCACAAGGGGGTGGTAGTCGCAGTTCCTTCGCCGGCGGTAACCTGAGACTTAGCAATCTCTCGTCACCGCACGCTCGACACCAAGACGCTAGGAGAAAACGCCGCGTGAGGGCGCGGAAGTGAGTTAGGGAGAAACCTTGCATGAGCGAAGCACTTCCAGTGGTGTATCTGGCGCGGCACGGCAACACGGCATGGACAGCCACGGGCCAACATACTGGCCTGACCGACTTGCCTCTGACCCCAAACGGCGAATGTAATGCCGGGCGACTTGGCGAACGCCTGAAACGCATGACCTTCGCGAAAGTGTTTACCAGCCCATTGCAGCGCGCGTCCAGAACTGCGGAACTGGCTGGGTTTGGAGCGGTGGCCGAAACCGATCCCGACCTGGTGGAATGGGACTACGGCCAGTATGAGGGATTGACCTCGGCCCAGATTCTCGCACAGCGCCCCAATTGGCAACTGTTCCGGGATGGCTGTCCGGGCGGTGAGTCGCCAGCTCAAATCAGCGAGCGGGCAGACCGTGTGGTCCAACGCGTACGCGCAGTGTCGGGAGACGTGCTGATCTTTTCCAGCGGACACTTTACTCGGGTATTGACCGCGCGCTGGCTAGGGATCGGCGCAGGAACCGCGGGCAAGCACTTTCTGCTGAACCCGGCGAGCCTGAGCGCGCTCAGTTATGAGCACAACCTTTCCCAGCCAGTGATCCGGCTTTGGAATGACGATCATCACGTGGTGGCGTGAGTAGAGCCGGTTGCTGGCGAGGACTTACCGATTTCAGATAACCTAAACGAAAAGGATTTCCGATGAGTACAAAGAGTGCGCCCCGCCCGAACTCCGCAAAGGTCGTTCCGATGGAACCCAACGCGGGCACGGTTTCACAACTTCTCCAACAGTACGGGACAGGATCGACTCCGCTTGCCGGGACGGACAACGCATTTTATGAACGGCATCTGATTTTTGACCGCGCTATCGATCCAAAGGTGGCCAGTGCGCGCGAACGGTTTGAGGCGTTCTCCCATTCCGTGCGCGATATCCTGGCCCAGCGCTGGGTGGAGACGAAGACCACGTACGAGCGAATGAATGCCAAACGCATTTACTACCTTTCCATGGAGTTTCTCATCGGGCGCTCACTGGCAAATAATGTTGGCAACCTCATGCTCGATCCTCTGGTGCAGCAGGCTGTTCAGGAAAAGAGCATCGACTGGCTCGAACTGATCGAGCAGGAACCGGATGCTGGCCTGGGGAATGGAGGCTTGGGCCGCTTGGCCGCATGTTTCCTCGACTCGATGGCCACGATGCAGCTCCCCGCCACAGGTTATGGCCTGCGCTACGAGTACGGCATGTTCAAACAATCCATCGTGAATGGCTGGCAAAAGGAGAACCCCGACAACTGGCTCCGCGACGATGATCCCTGGGAGATTGCGCGGCTCCACGAGAAGGTGGAAATCAAGTTGAACGTTACTTTCGAGCTGAAGGCGGGTAATTTTCATGCCATCCCAAACCGGCCGTCGACTCTGATCGGTGTCCCGTTTGATCGTCCAGTGGTGGGCTATGGCGGAAAGACGATCAACACGCTGCGGCTTTGGGCTGCGGCCGCGCCGGATTTCTTTGATTTTCAGGAGTTTGGTACTGGCGACTTTGTCGGTGCGCTGGGTGAAACGCTCCAGGCAGAATCGCTTACTCGCGTGCTGTACCCGGATGATTCCACAACTGCCGGGCAAGGACTGCGCTTCCTGCAGGAATATTTCCTGGTGGCGTGTTCAATGGCAGACATCATTCGCCGCTTCCAGCGACACAACACGGATTGGGACAAGCTGCCAGAGAAGGCCGCGATCCAGCTCAATGACACGCATCCTGCGATGTCGGTCGCTGAGTTGATGCGAATTCTGCTCGACGATGCGCACCTGAGTTGGGATCAGGCCTGGGAACTGACCAAGAAGACACTTGCCTATACAAATCACACCTTGCTGCCCGAAGCTTTGGAGAAGTGGCCCGCTTCGTGGTTTGAGATTCTTCTCCCACGTCATCTGGAAATTATCTATGAGATAAATCGCCGGCTGCTCGACCAAGTAAGGGTTCGCTTCCCAGGCGACGAGGGACGCGTCCAACGTGTGAGCCTGGTGGAGGAAGGCAGCCAGCGCAAGATTCGCATGGCTAATCTCGCAATCGTCGGCACACACAGCACCAACGGAGTGGCGGAAGTCCACTCCAGGCTGTTACGCACCATGACGGTCAAGGATTTGGCGGAAATGTTTCCGGAACGGTTCAGCAACAAAACGAACGGGGTGACACCGCGTCGCTGGTTGCTGGAAGCCAACCCCGCGCTAGCTGGCGCAATCACGGAAGCCATTGGCGATCAATGGATTACCAATATGAGCCAGCTCGATCGACTCAAGCCATTTGCCGCGGACCACAGCTTTCGAGAAGTTTTCCTGAAGTCGAAGCATGCTGCCAAAACGTCTTTTGCCAACTGGCTCAAGGCGACGTCGGGACAAATCGTAGACCCGAACTCGATCTTCGACTGTCATGTCAAGCGGATCCACGAATACAAAAGGCAACTGCTGAACGCGTTGCGGATCGTCGTGATTTATAACCGGCTACGAGCGAAGCCTGACACGAAAATAGTGTCGCGCACATTCTTTTTCGCCGGTAAAGCGGCACCGGCGTACCACTTGGCCAAAGTGATCATCAAGTTCATCAACAATCTGGCGGAGACGCTTGACGCTGACCCGGTCGTGCGGAATCGACTCAAAGTCGTGTTTCTGCCGGAGTACAACGTTACGCTGGCAGAACGACTGATTCCAGCCAGCGATGTCTCCAACCAGATATCGACCGCCGGCTACGAAGCCAGCGGAACCAGCAACATGAAGTTCATGATGAATGGGGCTCTGACGGTTGGAACTCGCGACGGAGCGACCATCGAAATGGCGGAGGAGGCAGGCGAGGAAAATTTCTTCCTGTTCGGACTGACCGTGGACCAAGTCGAAAGCAGTCGCGCCTGGTATAACCCGTACTGGCACTATGATCATGAGCCGGAAATTCGAGCCGCTCTGGATCTCATTTTCTCTGATCACTTCAGCCGCAAGGAACCAGGAGTGTTCGCTCCGTTGCGCGATACGCTCCTGACCCAGGGCGATCATTACATGCACCTGGCGGATCTGACCTCCTACATCCAGGCGCAGGAGCAAGTCGGGTTGCTTTATGCCGAGCCCGGCGCCTGGGCGCATAAAGCGATTCTGAACGTGGCCAGCTCCGGGAAATTTTCGAGCGACCGTACCATTAACGAATACGCAACCCAGATTTGGAAGGTGGAACCATGCCCAGTACCGTAGAAAAGCACTCCGCAGAATCTAGTCAGACGATTTCTCCGCTGGCCGGCAAGCCTGCTCCGAAGGACATGCTGATCGATCCAGATCATTTGGAGCAGGAATATTTTGAACGCCGTCCCGACGTACAGGATCGCAACCAGTTGGTCAGCTTCGGGACCAGCGGCCACCGGGGCTCACCTCTGCATGGCACGTTCACCGAAGCGCACATTCTGGCCATCACGCAGGCGATTTGTGAGTACCGGCGAGGGCAGGGAATCGACGGCCCGCTCTATATGGGGAAAGACACTCACGCTGTGTCCGCGCCCGCGCAGAACACCGCGCTGGAGGTGCTGGCGGCGAACGGCGTCGAAACCATCATTCAGGAAAAAGAAGGTGTAACGCCGACGCCGGTGATCTCGCGAGCCATTTTGGTTTACAACCGCGGCCGCAAGGAACATCTGGCGGACGGAATCGTCGTCACACCGTCGCACAACCCGCCTGAGGATGGAGGCTTCAAGTACAACCCACCCAACGGCGGCCCGGCCGATACCGACGTGACGGGCTGGGTGCGAGAATCGCGCAAATGAATTGTTGCGGGCCGGAAATTCAGGGGTCAAGCGAATTCCGATTTCCAAAGCCATTCAGGCCTCCACTACGCACCACGAAGATTTTGTCTTGCCGTATGTTCGCGATCTCAAAAACGTGGTTGATATCGATGCTATTCGCGGCGCCAACCTCAAACTGGGCGTGGACCCGCTGGGCGGTGCGTCACTGCCCTATTGGGAGCCGATCAACTCTATTTATGGATTGGAAATCACTGTCGTTAATCCAGTCATTGACCCGACTTTCTACTTTATGACTGTCGATCACGACGGAAAAATCCGCATGGATTGCTCCAGCCCGTATGCGATGGCCAGGCTGGTTGGGCTGAAAGATCAATATCAGGTAGCGTTCGCCAACGACACGGACGCGGACCGTCATGGGATCGTCACTCCGGTTGCGGGGTTGATGAATCCGAACCATTACCTTGCGGTTGCCATCCGATATTTGCTCACGCACCGTCCACAGTGGAGTCAGGGAGTTGTGGTGGGAAAGACGCTGGTGAGCAGCAGCATGATTGACCGTGTCGTCAAAAAACTCGGCCGCGAGCTGCGCGAAGTTCCGGTAGGCTTCAAGTGGTTTGTGCAGGGTCTGGTGGATGGGTCGCTTTGTTTCGGCGGAGAGGAGAGTGCGGGAGCGAGCTTTCTCCGTCTGGACGGAACAGTGTGGACGACCGACAAGGATGGGATCATCATGGACTTGCTGGCGGCGGAGATTACGGCGCGCACCGGCAAAGATCCCGGCGAACACTACCGCGAGCTGACGGCGGAGTTTGGTACGCCGTACTACACGCGGATCGATGCTCCCGCCACTCCGGAGCAGAAAGCAAAATTGCAAAAGCTCTCGCCAGAAGCAGTAAAGGAGTCGGATCTCGCGGGCGAACCAATCACTGCCAAGCTGACCAAAGCTCCTGGCAACGGCGCTCCCATTGGCGGCCTGAAAGTTGTGGCTGAGAGCGGATGGTTTGCAGCCCGACCCTCAGGCACCGAGAACATCTATAAGATCTACGCCGAGAGCTTTAAGAGTCCGACCCATCTGAATGCGATCGTGAGTGAAGCTCAAGAGATGGTGAACAATGCGCTCGGTTCCTAGGAAATCGTTCCTTATTGCGGAGTCCCGGAATGAGCGATAACGGCTCGCTCACGAGTGTTCCGCCGTTTCCTCCGGAATACCGTGCGTCCGGCTTGCTCATGCACGTCACGTCCCTGCCTTCGCCGTATGGCATCGGTGACTTGGGATCATCGGCGTTTGCGTGGGTCGACCGACTCCATAAGGCTGGTCAGGGCTGGTGGCAGGCGCTTCCGCTGGGTCCGACCGGCTATGGGAATTCGCCGTATCAATCATTATCGTCATTTGCCGGCAACGCCTTGCTGATCAGTCCCGGCTCCCTGATCTCGGACGGACTGCTGCAGTCGGGCGATTGCGAGTGCCAATTCCCGACGGACGTAGTCGACTACAGTGCCGTTATTCCGTTCAAGCAGCGGCTGCTCGAAACCGCGTGGGCAAACTTCCAAGCCGCAGAGCGCAAAGACCTGCGACCTCTGTATGACGAGTTCTGCGCGAAGCAGGCGCACTGGCTGGAAGATTACGCTCTGTTCCGGGCGCTGAAAGCAAGGTATGGCGGGGCATATTACCTCGAGTGGCCAGCAGAGATAGTTCAGCGTAAGCCGGATGCTGTCGCTCAAGCGCGGCAAGAGTTGGCACGTCAAATCGATCAGGTTCGCTTTGCGCAGTTTCTGTTGTTCCGCCAAGCCGATCAACTCAAGGAGTACGCCCACGCCAAAGGCATTGCATTGATCGGCGACTTGCCCTTTTTCGTATCTCCCGATTCCAGTGATGTGTGGGCCAACCCGGAGCTATTCCTGCTGGACGAGCAGCGTCGTCCACGCATGGTCGCTGGGGTTCCTCCCGATTATTTCAGCGCGCAGGGACAGTTGTGGGGCAATCCCGTCTACAACTGGGACGCTCTTCGTTCCACAGGTTATCAGTGGTGCGTCGACCGGTTGCGTGCGCTACTGGTGCATGCAGACGTGATTCGCCTGGATCACTTTCGCGGCTTCGCGGCCGCGTGGCACGTTCCAGCCGGAGCGCCAACGGCTCAATCCGGGCAATGGGTGCCGGGTCCGGGTGCACTCTTTTTTCAGGCAGTACAGAAAGAGTTAGGACATCTGCCATTCATCGCCGAGGATCTGGGTCTTATCACGCCAGACGTGCAGCAGCTGCGCGACCAATTTCAAATACCGGGAACACGCGTACTGCAATTTGCTTTCGACGGCCATGCCGACAATCCATATCTTCCCAACAACTTTGTAGCGAATACGGTTGTCTACACCGGCACTCATGACAATGCCACGACACGGCAATGGTACGAAGAGTTGCCGGATTACCAGCGACAAAACTTGTGGAATTACCTCAAGCGCGGGCGGGGAGAGAGTGCTGAAGCTGCTCCGGCATTGCTGGGCCTGGCATGGTCGTCACCGGCGGCGCTAGCCATTGCTCCGTTGCAGGACCTGCTGAACCTGGGCAAAGAAGCCCGCATGAATGTGCCGGGTCGTACCGATGGGAACTGGGGCTGGCGGTGCCGCGAAGATATGTTCTCGTCAACTGCATTCCAATGGTTGCACGACTTGACCGAAAGTTCGCAGCGCCTGGTTGGTCCAGGAGTTCCGCGATCGAGCGGGATGGTCGAAGCAGTTTCATGAACGCGAAGCGAAATTGTGTTCAGACGCGCGTCTCGGGGTCAGGACTGAGAAAATGAAAGCCCAGCTTTAATTATGCTCCCGGTCAGTGGCCGGTCGGGTGCTTGAGATGCTTTCCATGAAAATGCTGAAATGCGGAAGCGGAGAAAACGAATGAAGATAGAAATGTTTTCGGATGATGAATCCACGGCCCGAGCGGCTGCGAAAGCGATTTCCGTGGAAGCCGTTGCTGCCGTCGCGGTTCGCGGACAGTTCGTAATGGCGGTCAGCGGAGGCCGCTCCCCATGGATCATGCTCCGTGCGTTAGCCACGGAAAAGATCCCATGGGATCGCGTACATATAGTTCAAGTAGACGAGCGCGTGGCGCCGGCAGGTGATCAGGACAGGAATCTTACGCATCTTCGAGAAAGCCTGCGTGACTCGCCGATTCGGCCCGAACAGATCCATGCCATGCCTGTGGAATCGCCGGACCTAGAAGCCGCGGTCGCGCAATATGCATCGACGTTGAGCAAGATCACTGGCTCGCCGGCCACGCTGGACCTGATCCACCTCGGCCTTGGCCCGGATGGGCACACTGCCTCTTTGGTTCCGGGAGACCCGGTGCTCCAAGTCACCGACATGGATGTGGCTCTTACCGGCGTCTACCAGGGGAGGCGTCGTATGACATTGACGTACCCGGTCATCGATCGGGCCCGGCACATTCTGTGGCTCGTGACGGGCAGTGAGAAAGTTGGGGCGCTGGCGCGCCTGCGCAATGCCGATCCATCAATCCCGGCCGGACGTGTTTCCCAGGATCGAGCTGTGATTTTTGCGGATCGTGCGGCGTCGGCGGGCCTGGCAGCCTGAATGATTGCAATCGGGACTTCTGCATCGGGGAGCCGAGCGCGCTCTTCCGGTCGATGTCGAAAAGGCAGCCACCAAAAGTTATAGGTATTCGAAAGGCAGCGTGAAAAACTCAACCAACGTGGTACTTGCCAGGAGGAACGATGCTGCGGACTCGCCTGTCAAACGTCTGAAATGGGAGCAAGCTGAGGGCAGTCCGTTGCCACTCGGTGTCACCTGGATCGAAGAGCAGCAGGCATTTAATTTTTCCCTGCACGCTGAACACGCGGAGAGCGTCACCCTCTTGCTCTATTCCTCCGTCGATTTGGTGAACCCCCTGCTAAGGTTCAGCTTCGATTTTCTGCGCAACAAATCAGGGCGGATTTGGCACTGCCGGATTCCATTCACTGAGCTTGCCGAGGCTAGGTACTATGCATACTCCGTGTCGGGACAGACCATTCCTCAACTCCATAGCTTCGATCCCCAGAAAGTTCTGCTTGACCCTTACGCCAAATGCGTTTTCTTTCCACCCGCTTTTGATCGTGAGCTTGCGTTGCGTGAAGGGTCGAATGCAGGCCGAGCGCCTTTAGGAGCGTTGGCGGGTCATCGCACAAAATTCGACTGGGCCGCAGACCGGCCAACGTTTCACGAGCATGATGCAATCATCTACGAGCTTCACGTGAAGGGTTTCACGAGGAACGCAAACTCGGGAGTGGATCCATCGCGTGCAGGCACTTACGCCGGTTTGGTGGGAAAGATTCCATATTTGAAGGAGCTCGGGATAACTATTGTCGAGCTGATGCCAATTTTCCAGCGCGATCCCCAGCAGGGCGACTTCTGGGGATACATGCCCTTGAACTTTTTCGCTCCCCACGAGCAGTATGCCAGCGCCAGCGGGGGTGATGAGCAGCATCTTGAGTTCAGAAATATGGTGAAGGCTTTTCATCAGGCGGATATCGGTGTGGTTCTCGACGTGGTGTACAACCACACCTGCGAAGGCGACCACCGAGGACCGATTTACAGCTTCAAGGGCATTGACAGCGCTGGCTACTACATGTTGTCCTCCGACCCGGCGAACCCTTACGCCAACTATTCGGGTACCGGCAACACCCTGAATTTCGGCCAACCACATGTACGCAAGATGGTGATGGACAGCCTGCGTTATTGGAAGCGCGAGATGCATATCGACGGTTTCCGCTTCGACCTGGCATCGGTGTTCAGTCGCAATGCCGATGGATCTCTCAACTGGGGAGACGCTCCCATCTTCAGTGAGATTGCCGCCGATCCGGAGTTGGGGCGAGCACGTTTGATCGCAGAGCCCTGGGATACTAGCGCCTATCAACTTGGTCGGGGATTTCCGGGCGTGACCTGGTTGCAGTGGAATGGACGATTCCGAGATGACGTCCGCCGTTTCGTGAAGAGTGACGCGGGAATGGTTCCCGATCTGATGCGGCGCATCTATGGAAGCGACGATCTTTTTCCCGATACGCGAGAAAGCGCATATCACGCCTACCAGAGCGTGAACTATGTAACTTCTCATGACGGTTTCACCCTGTACGATCTCGTCTCCTACAACCAGAAACGCAACTGGGCGAACGGTAATGACAATCAGGATGGCACCAACGACAACTACAGTTGGAACTGTGGGAACGAGGGTGATGACAACGTGCCAGGGGACGTGCGAGCCCTGCGCCGGAAGCAGGTTAAGAATCTCTGTTGCCTGCTGATGCTATCCAACGGGATCCCCATGTTCCGAGCCGGAGATGAATTCCTGAACACGCAGTTCGGCAACAACAATCCCTATAACCAGGACAATGAAACAGGATGGCTGGATTGGGGCCAACTGCGGGCGAATGAGGACATCTTTCGTTTCTTCAAAAGCATGATCGCGTTCCGCAAAACCCATCCTTCGCTGAGCCGCAGCAGGTTCTGGCGGGAGGATGTCTCCTGGTACGGAGTGGGTTCTGCGGTGGATTTCTCAAATGATTCCCATAGCCTGGCATTTTGTTTGCACGGCGCTTCTCAAAGTGACGACGATATTTACGCGATGATCAATGCCTACTGGGAGGAGCTGGAGTTCCACGTCCAGGAAGGGACAACACAGGAGTGGAAGAGAATCGTGGACACGGCTTTGACAAGTCCCGACGATTTCTCGGATCGAGGAATCTCCCTCGAGGGTATGAAATACACGGTCGCCCCGAGATCGGTCGTCGTCCTGCTTCGACCGAGGAGACTCGGCAGACAGACGTGATATCTCAGGCATCGACGTCTCACCATAAAGGGAAACGTCATCCTGAGCTTGCGAAGGATCTGGCTTGTGGCGTGTCGAAAAACTTCAGGCAGTGTCGGTGCGCACGCCAGATCCCTCTGGACTAACGTCCCTCAGGATAACGCATGGTCGATTAAATGCACCGCCGCCGATTCTGAGCCCTCACCAAACCAGAAGTCAATTCCTGATCGCCATCGCAACGTGCCGACTTCTATCTGACGCTTGCCGCGACTTCAATCTAGTCAGCCGATCTTTTGCTCCCGGAACTATTCGCTATTTTCAAGTGGGAAAGCTAAAAAGACTCTCCAACCAGTTCTTCACTTTTCTTCCAGAGGGCCTCGGCAGTTTTAGCATCGAGCGCATATCCACGTACACCTTCACTGACTGCGGTGATGGTCGCGTTGTCCGCCACTATCTTGCCTACGTGGCAGTTCTCACAATATTGTCCACCGATTTCGTCAGCCGGCGCAACCACAGCCGCCCACACCGAAGTCGCGGCTCCCTGAGGAATGGACTTCCATTGGAATGGTCCCTTACCTTCCGCGGCGAGCTGCTGATTGATCTCGTTGACTACTTTTTCCATCCGTCCGGGTTCCACATAGCGCCCCAACTCCGTCTTTATGCCCCCGGGATGCACCGCCGCAGCCCGCACGCCTCGATTCCGGTGACGTTTGTCGAATGCGACCGCGAAGAGGATATTCGCCGTCTTGGATCGGCCATAAGCAACGAAAGGCTCATAGGGCATGCGCTCAAAGTTGGGATCGTTCAGATCCACGTTCGAGTAGCGATGACCGGCAGAAGACAAGTTGATCAGTCGCCCGCCATCGCGGATAAGAGACGCGATGCGGTTGACCAGGACAAAGTGGCCTAGGTGATTTGTGCCGAACTGTGTTTCAAAGCCGTCCGCAGTGTGGTCGAACGGTGTGGCCATTACTCCAGCATTTGCAATGACTACGTCGAAGGGCTCACCTTTGGCCAGCAGTCCGTCGGCGCAGGCGCGCACACTTTTCAGGTTGCCAAGGTCGAGTTCAACCAGTTCGAAGGGTTCGGCATGGGTCACGGCTTCTTTGAGCACCTGCTCTGTTGCGGTTTTAGCCTTGTTCAAGTCTCGCGCCGCGCCCACAACCTGAGCGCTGTGGGCGGCCAGAGAGCGCGCCGTTTCCACGCCGATCCCGGCTGACACACCCGTGACCAGGATCCGTTTGCCCTTCAGATTCACGCCGGACAAGACGTCGTCTGTGGTCGAAGTTGCTCCAAAAGAAGTTGCCTCACTTATATTCGTCATTCTCTACTCCTTGTACGTACTGACATGTTGTACTGATATTCGATGCGACGATGCAGGATCCGGTCACACGTTAGGCGTGTAAAGGAACGGCATCCGCAATGTGTTCGAAATAGTGCTCCTCGTTCAGATCGGCGATGAGCCCAGGCTGAACCGGTCGCCATCCCAGCCGTTTCCGGGTCAGCGCGCTGGAAGCCGGACCGTCGATACCAAAGAAAAGAGCCATCCAGCCAAAATGATCGGCGGTTTCTTCGCGAGGCTTGCTGACGACCGGCACGTTCAAATGACGGCCGATGACCTCGGTGATCTCACGAGTTGTTACGCCCTCATCCGCGACGCCGTGATATTGGACTCCACCTGAGCCTTTCTCAAGCGCGAGCCTGTAAAGATGAGCAGCATCGAGCCGGTGTACCGCTGGCCAGCGGTTGAGCCCATCGCCGATATATGCAGAAACACCTTTTTCACGTGCGATGCTGATCAGGTGTGGCACAAAGCCGTGATCACCTTCGCCGTGGACCGACGGCGGAAGGCGAAGCACAGATGCGCGGACTCCGCGTGCTGCCAATGCGAGCGCTGCCTCCTCCGACTTGCGGGGGAAGCCGGGATTGGACGCTTCCTCGTCTGTTGCGAGCGAGCCTTGACGTTGAACCAGCAAGGTTCCGGAAGTGACAATGAAGGGGCGGTCAGAGCCCGACAGCGCGCTGCCGAGAGTCTCAATAGCACGCCTATCCGCCTCGGCGGCAGGCCCATAGTTTGAGAAATCATGGATAAAAGCGGTGTGAATCACTCCGTCCGCAGCAACTGTGCCGCTGCGAAGGCTTTCGAGATCTTCGAGCGAACCGCGATGTGCTTCGGCTCCTGCCGCGACAAGGGATTTGGCTGCAGCATCCGAGCGAGCAAGGCCGAGAACCTGATGACCGGCATCAATCAGTTCTCGAACGACTGCCGTACCGACGAAGCCAGTAGCTCCGGTGACAAAAACACGCATATTCTCTTCCTCCTAAGCATTCTGTAGTTCGGTCGATGGGGACAAAGCGACTACTCGACTTGCGAGGCGATTCGACGCCTTCGCCGTGATCTGTCGCCATTCGCGGATTGAAGCGGCTAGAACATCGCTCTCGGTCATTTCGTGCAACCAGTCTTCGGCTGAGAGCGCCGCTTGTTCTGATCCGAATAATTTGGTGACGGCGTTGAAGAATGCTGACAACTCTCGCTCCGCCATGATCATTAGGTCGGGGCAAGGATGGTTGGAATTGTTTGAAGGTTTGTAAGCAACGAGTGAATTCATTTTTCTCACCTCTCAAAGCCTGAAGATCCGGGAACTCCTATTGACAGGCCGCCGCGTTCCGGTTAAAACGGAGAGTGTCTCCGAATCAGTAGATAAGATAACCGGAGACTATCTCCGGTCGCAAGTTTTTTTACATGGCCACCAAGAATCGAAAAACTGCACCCCGCAAACCGCGCACTGATGCGCAATTGAATCGTGAGCGCCTTCTAGACGTTGCAAAAGAAGCGTTTACGCGTTCTGGGCCGAATGCCAGCCTCGACGACATCGCCAAAGAGGCCGGCGTCGGAGCAGGGACTCTGTATCGCCACTTTCCGACCAGGGATGCACTGATCGAGGCGGTCTATCGGACTGAGGTCGAAAAATTGGCCGCGGCGGAGCGAAGATTCGCTGCGGCGATGTCTCCGATCGAAGCACTGCGAGCGTGGATGCTGTTGTTCGTCGATTACATTGCGACGAAGCAGATCATCGCCTCCGCACTGAATGCATACGTCGGAGGTTCCTCGAAACTTTACGAAGGCTCACGTGCTCAGATTCAAGGAGCGATTGATTCGTTGGTCAAGCGTGCGATTCAGAACGGCGACATACGCAGAGATCTCGAACCATTCGATCTGCTCCGTGCCCTTGTCGGCGTCTCCAACGTGGCATCCGGTCCTGACTGGCAGCAAAGCGCCAGGAGACTCGTAGACATCCTGATCACAGGTTCTCGGCCCATCAAATAGACGCGACGTGCAGGAGCCGTAGCCGTGCGCGACGCTCACTTGGACTGTTTGGGCGTTGCCGCAGGTCTTTGGCTTTCTATGGGCACGTCAAAGGATTTGACCCAATATGTCGTTGTAGGTAATTTTGCTTTTCCCTACGAGGACCAGCAGGTCACGCCCGGCAGCATACTTTATTGTGATTTCGCCCAGCGGTGGGGTGTAAAGCACCACATAGATGGTATCGCCTACTTTGACGGAACCAGGCCAAGAGCAAAAGATGGTAACCGCAAAGCACGCTGAGAACGCAAAGAAATAAAATTAGGAAACTATCTTGTCGCGAGCGTCAATCTCTGGTCGCCGCTCTAGCGTCGCTTGACAACGCCGGATGATTGTATCGGATGACGCAACAGGGAAGCCGCACAAGGCTTCGAGGTAGTATTTGAACTCGAGGATGTTCAGTGCTGACGCCAACAAGATTTGGATGCTCGCCCGCCTTGAGACATCTGTGCCGATGCAGACAGGGGCCCGGAAGGTTAACGTTGAGTATTTATCGGTTCATGCTGGATTTCAGAGAGCTCCTCGGAGAAATTGAAATCCGTGGGAGCGGCGCCCGTAATCAACCGGGCACCGCGGCTGAATGTCAGATCCTGTATCGCCCACTGCATGAAAACGAGAACGCGACTCTGGAACGAAACCAGATATGTGATATGGATAAAAGCCCAAACCAGCCAAGCTAAGAACCCCGAAATGTGAACACCGAAAACGTCTGCCACTGCGGCCCAGCGTCCAATCACTGCCAGAGACCCTTTGTCGAAGTAACGAAAGGGCGGAAGCTCCTTCTGCCCCTTTACTTTTCGCAAGATCGACTTGGCTGCGTAGGCCCCTCCCTGCATCGCGACCTGGGCAACTCCAGGCAAAGGTTTTCCTTTTTCGTCCGTCGATGAAGCCAGATCGCCTACCACGTAAATATCCGGATAGTCTGGAATCGTCAGGTCAGGTTTTACTTTGACCCTTCCTCCTCTGTCAGCCTCGGCTTTGGTATGGCTAGCCACGATTTTGCCCAGCGGCGACGCGGTGATACCGCCAGCCCAGAGCACAGTTTTTGCGGCGATTGAATCAGTTCGCCCGCCGGAATCGATCGTCAGACCATCTTTGTCCACATTTTTGACCATTGCACCGCAGCGGACCTCGACTCCAAGTTTGGCCAGCGTGCGATTTGCCTTTTCGGCCAGGTCCTTCAGGGAAGGGCATCAGTACTCGAGGCGCACCATCCAGCAGGATGATCTTTGCTTCCTCGGGATGGATGGCACGGAAGTCATTTTTTAGCGTTTGGTTGGCGATCTCCGCAATCGCTCCAGAAAGTTCCACGCCAGTAGGCCCTGCGCCAACGATGACGAATGTGAGCCAGGCGCGGCGCTGCTCGGGATCCGAAAGGCGCTCTGCCACTTCGAATGCATAAAGAATTTTGTGGCGGATGGCCGTGGCTTCTTCGACACTCTTCATGCCGGGCGCCCACTCTTGCCACTCGTTGCGCCCGAAGTAGGATGTCTGCGAGCCGGCGGCAACGATCAATGAATCGTAGGGAACGATGGCCCCATCGGCCAAGAACGACGTGCTTGGAATCCGGATCGATGTCCACGACGGTCCCCAACCAAACGCGAGTACTTTTCTGCCGGCTTAGGACGCTGCGAAGGGGCGAGGCGACCTGTCCCGCCGAAAGGGAGCCCGTCGCGACTTGATAAAGTAGTGGTTGGAAAAGGTAGTAGTTTCGCCGATCGATAAGCGTCACGTCCACCAGATTTGAGTTCAAGTGCTGGGCTGCAGAAAGCCCACCAAACCCTCCGCCTATGATCACGACCTTCCATCGTTCGCTCATTGCTTTCCTCCCAGCGGTTCAGGCAACTTGCCGACTACTATTGGGGACGAGTGTCGGCGCAGGTCGGTCGTTCAGCACCGCATCCACATTGTCCAAGGCCAGCATGCCCATCGCCGTTCGGGTTTCGATCGTGGCGCTGCCGATGTGCGGCAATAGAAATGTATTTTTCAGCGAAATATATTCTGGATGAAGTTTTGGCTCGCCTTCAAATACGTCGAGTCCGGCAGCGGCGATCCGCCCGCTCTTGAGAGCAGCGATAAGGTCATCGTCGACCACCAATCCTCCGCGAGCGGTGTTCACCACGATGGCCCCGGTGGGCAGAAGGCTTATGGTTTTGGAGTTCAAGAAATGGCGGGTCTGAGGAGTCTCCGGGGCGTGCAGACTCAAGAACTGGCTTGCGCGAAGCAGATCCGACGAATCCTTGTGGTAGACGGCATCGCCTGCGATTTCCGCAGGTAATTCCGAACCGTTGGAATAGTGAATCCTCATTCCGAATCCTCGCGCTCGACGCGCGACGGCTTGTCCCACGCGCCCCATTCCCAAAATACCGAGGACTTTGCCACCGAGTTGCCATCCCAAGAGCATGTCGGGACTCAGGGGCTTCCAGGCTCCCGTTCGAACCAGTTCCTGAGCTTCGTAAGCGCGACGCGAAGCACCCAGCAAAAGCAGCATTGCGATGTCGGCCGTTGCTTCACTGTTCACACCAGGGGTGTAGGCGACTGGAATGTTTCCTGCGAGCGGCGGCTTCCAGATCGATATGTTCAAAACCCACCGAGTACGTGGCGATGATTTTTACAGTGGGTGAAACTTTCTGGAAAAACCCAGAGTCCAACCGGTCTGCCGGCGTGATAAACAACGCGTCGGCTCCTTCAGCCGCGGAGAGTAGCTGCTGCTGGCTAAAAAGAGATTGGTTCGGGTTCCGTCGGGCATTGTAATCGCGGTCGATACGATCCTCAACTTCCTTCGTATAACGAGTGGTTACCACCAGAATTGGTTTGGTCATGTTCACCATATTCTTCTACACGCCGACGGCGATTCAAAGCTGTGCGGCTGCATTTCGATAGCTAGAGAGTCATGGGAGGGCAGCTCAAACGATACCCACGTTTCGCCCCATCTCCTTGATCACCGTATCCAGCCTTCCACTCATTACTTGCTTCGCGAAACTGAGAGTGAACCCCTTGACCGTGTGGAGTGGTGAATGGGACGGCATGGCAAGCGCCAACGGATCTACCACTGCGTCGACAACAACGGGGCCATCTTTGTACGCGAGAGCTTCAGCCAGACCTTCTCGAACGTCACCGGGCTCCTCGATCCGAATCCCTTTCGCGCCCATCGCCTCAGCAACCTTGGCAAAATTTGGATTCTTGAACTCCACGCCAAACGGAATAAACCCGGCCTCCTGTTGTTCAATATGGACGAAGTCGAACTTTTCGTTGTTGAGAATGACTTGAACCACGGGAGTTCGCCGTTCTACCTGCGTCAGCAGATCGCCCATTCCCAACATCGTAAAGCCTCCATCGCCGCATAACGCGATGCACTGCCTGCCGGGATATGCCAGAGCACAGCCGAACGCGTTCGGCGCAGCATTGGCCATAGACGCCCAGGAAAATGAGCCAAAGAGCCTGCGGTTTTTTCCACCATAGATATGTCTCGCGAGCCAGAGACAGGCCGTACCCGTGTCCGCAAAAAACATTGCGTCATCCGAAGCGAGCTTGCTGAGCGTCGCGGCGAGGAATTCAGGACGTATCGGTTTTATCGCCGGCCCCTTCTCGACATAGTGCTGCAGCAGTTTGCGGAAGGATTCGGTGTGCGCAATCTGCTTCGCTAGAAATTCCCCATCCGTCTTTTCGCGCACGGCTGGAAGCAATGCACGGACCGTTGACTTGATATCGCCGACAAGACCGAGATCTAGCGCGGTACGGCGGCCGATGTGCTTCGGGTTCTTGTCAATCTGAACCTTTTTCACGCTGGTCGCCGGGAAGAAATTCTGAGAACGGAAAATCCGTGCCCAGCATTAGCAAGAGGTCGGCTTCATGGATTGCGTTGTACGCTCCCCCGTAACCCATCAGCCCGGTCATGCCAACGGCGTTAGGATTGTCATGCTCCAGCCATTGCTTCCCGCGAAAGGAATAGCCGACGGGGGCCTTGAGCTTGCGCGCCAGTTCAACTACTTCATCGCGGCCTTCTCTGCAACCGTCGCCGCCAAAGATCGCCACCGTTTTCGCTTCATCGATCATCTTCACCAATTTGTCAAAGTCTGTATCGGAAGGTCTCACGATGGCCGGGGCCGCAATGGTGAAGTCCGTAGGCTGGTCCGGAGCATCGGCTGACGCGATATCGCCGGGTATGGCAAGAACGGTAGGACCCTTTTCCAGGACAGCGGTGAGGATGGCGGTGCTGATGACCGCGCGGGCCTGCTCAGGATTAACCAGGCGTGCCGTATAGAGAGACGCCCCCTCGAAAAACTTGTACGGGTTCAGTTCCTCGAGCGCAGATGTGTCAATGATGCTCGACTCCACGTCTCCTGCGATGGCGATAATGGGAGCTCCTTCTTTCCGCGCGTCCATCAATCCATTGAACAAATGGACAACTCCGGGCCCCGCAGTTCCGCACACTACCACTGGGTTACCCGTGAAATAAGCCTCCGCGACCGCCGCGAATACTCCATATTCCTCATGACGAACACCAACAAACTCGATTGCGCCATTTCGGCGAAGTGCGTCCACTACAGGATTCAGAGCGTCTCCGACGATTCCATAACAGCGTTTGACCCCTGCCTTCGCCAGCATCTCCCACAATACGTCTGCAACTTTCTTTGACATGAGGGCCTTCCTGACTTGCTTGTGGACCTAATATCGGTACCGTACAATTCACTCCCAGCGTTTTGGTTGTCGCCATGCGCACCCAGCAACTCTTCGAGCAATCCTGTATTTTGGTGTGCACGTCACTGGGTCCATGCAATTCCGCTGCCATGAAATTCAGGGTAAAAAATTCTTTCATGTATAGCGGGCCGAGGCTCTTACCACGATTGCGTGACGAGTGCAGATGACACTTGACGCAAGAGGCACAGGAATGACACTGATTCGGTTGGGCACGTGCCAGTCGCGGCAAGTAATGATCGGGATTTCGTGAGTTTTTGCCTTCACCGCGGTGCGATGCATGAAATACGAGTGCGTGTCCCTTTGGTAGCACGCTTGCTCTAATCAATCGAATTCCGGGCTGTAGGGATCGTGACGCTTTGCAACAGCAACTAAGAGGGAATTGCGAAGTCGGGGAAGTGCAGAACGGAAGAAGAGAGATATCGATGTTCAGAAAATCCTCGACGGTACGGGTCCTTGCGCAGGCGATACTTCTTCTCTTTTGTTCTGCTGTGACGGTCTGGGCAAGCGAGCCAAAAGGCGCGTCTTCTCACGGCACAAATATCTTCGCTCCCGCCTCAACCCCAGCCAAGTCAATTGCTGATCTTTCCGTTTTTGTACTTGTCATTACCGGAATCATTTTTGTCGTTGTTTTTGTGTTATTAGCCTATTCGGTCGTCAAGTTCCGCGGGCGGGCAAGGGATGACGGCCGCGAGCCGGCGCAGGTGTACGGAAGTACGCAGATTGAGCTGGCCTGGACGATCATTCCAATTCTGATTGTCGTTGTCCTGTTCTTGGCCACCGCGCGAGTAATCCATGCGATTCAGGATGCTCCAGAACCGGCGGGCGCTGTTCAGGTCACTGCGATTGGACATCAGTACTGGTGGGAGTTTCGGTATCCGAGGCTCGGAATCGTCACAGCTAACGAACTGCACATCCCGGTGAGCGATCCCAGTCATCCGACACCAACGTTCGTGCAGTTGCTTTCGGCCGATACCGACCACAGCTTTTGGGTGCCGGAGCTTGCAGGCAAGACCGACCTTATTCCGAACCATCCCAACCGAATGTGGATGGACCCGCAGCATACGGGCGTCTTTCTTGGCCAGTGTGCCCAGTACTGCGGAACACAGCACGCGAAAATGCTGCTCCGCGTTTCGGTGGATGGACCAGAGGAGTTTGCTAGCTGGGTTCGAGATCAGCAGAGACCCGTTATCGAAGACGCAGTCGCAATCGCAGGCAGGCGAGTGTTTGAAAGTAATGCCTGCATGAATTGCCATGCGGTGGCCGGAACTTCCGCGGATGGGCGCTTTGGCCCGGACCTGACGCATTTGATGAGCCGCGCCACGATTGCCGCCGGCGCCGCTAAAAACACACACGACAATCTCCGTCTCTGGATTCAGGACCCCAGTGCAATTAAGCCTGGCTCGCTGATGCCCGCCATGCAGTTGAACGCCGCGGACCTGGATGCGGTCGTGAAATACATGGAGACGCTGCGCTAGAGCGAGTCAGGAACACGCTCAGGAAAATAGATATGCCCTCGAACGCGATCACGATTCCGGACACCGAGATACAAGCCCGGCCCTGGGTCGACGAGCTTCATCAGTGGGTGACCACGGTCGATCACAAGCGGCTGGGAATTCTCTACATTCTCTCGGCTCTGTTGTTCCTCGCGATCGGTGGAGTCGAAGCTCTCATCATTCGCATTCAGCTCATGCATTCGCACAACGACTTCGTTTCACCGGAAGTCTTCAACCGGATGTTCACAATGCATGGGACGACCATGATTTTCTTCGTGGCCATGCCAGTCCTGTTTGGATTTGCCAACTACCTGGTCCCACTGATGATTGGTGCGCGGGACATGGCATTTCCACGGCTGAATGCATTCAGCTTTTGGCTTTCGTTTTTGGGTGCACTTCTCCTGTACTTCAGCTTTCTGGGTGGAAGCGGTCTATATGGCGCAGGAAACGCACCGGATGTGGGCTGGTGGGCCTATGCGCCTCTGGGCGCGCGCGCCTTCTCGCCTGGACATAGTTCTGACTATTGGACTCTCTCTCTGCTGGTCTCCGGGTTTGGCAGCATCGGAACGGCGATCAATATCATCGCCACGATTCTCTGCCTGCGATGCCCCGGTATGAAGCTCAATCGTATGCCGTTGCTGGCGTGGCTGAACCTTGTCATGGCGGGAATGGTTTTGCTTGCGATTACGCCGTTGTCGGCCGCTCAAATCATGTTGCTGATCGATCGCTATCTGGGCGGCCATTTCTTTGATACCCAGGCCGGCGGCTCCGCCGTCCTCTGGATGCACTTCTTTTGGATATTCGGGCATCCCGAAGTCTACGTTCTGATCATTCCTTGCTTTGCTTTCATGTCGGAAATCATTCCGGTATTTTCACGCAAGCCGATCTTCGGATATCCGGTGATGGTTGCCGCCACCGTTTGCATCGCTTTCGTCAGCATGAGCGTTTGGGCGCATCACATGTTTACGATCGGAATGAACTCCTATGCCAACGCTTTTTTTACCCTGACCACGATGGCTGTAGGCGTTCCCACGGGAATCAAGATTTTCAACTGGATCGGAACGATGTGGGGTGGAAGGATTCAATTCAAGACGCCGATGCTGTTCAGCATCGGATTTCTATTCCAATTCCTGGTTGCAGGCCTGACCGGCATCATGATGGCCGCCTCGCCATTCGATTGGCAGCTTAGCCTCTCCTATTTTGTCGTCGCGCATTTTCACTACGTGATCGTAGGCGGAATTCTGTTCGCGCTCTTTGGCGCGTTCTATTACTGGTACCCAAAAATGACCGGCCGAATGCTGAGTGAACGCCTCGGCAAATGGCATTTCTGGCTGTTCCTGATTGGCTTTCACCTGACGTTCGACGTGATGCACATTCCAGGGCTGCTCGGGATGCCGCGGCGGATCTACACCTACGAGCCTGGCCGTGGTTGGGACACCTTGAACTTCATCATTACTATCGGCGCATTCATTCAGGCAATCGCGATTCTCGTGTTTCTGGCAAACCTCGTAATTTCTTATTTCAACGGAGCCATAGCCGGTAACGACCCGTGGGACGCGTGGACGCTGGAATGGTCGATCAGTTCCCCGCCGCCTGCGTATAACTTTGCGACCGTTCCGACGGTCGCCAGCCGCCGACCTTTGTGGGACCTGAAGCATCCTGAAGATCCCGATAGCCGTTATGAGTGAAAACGAAACCATATGAGCGCAGTGACAACTTCAATTCCGAATACAGCAGCCGGCTGGGAGCTGCCATCTCGCGGGAAGGTGGCGATGGCCAGCCTCATCCTCGCGGAGTCGGCGATCTTCACGATCTTCGTCGTTGCCTATCTCTTTTACTTGGGGAAAAGCATCACTGGACCGACGCCGCGAGAAGTGCTTGAGACGCCGATCTTCTACACGATTTGCTTGTTGTCCAGCAGCTTGACCATTCACTTCGCAGCGAAGTTTCTAGCACGCGGCATTGGATTCGCATTCCTTGGACTCTGGCTGCTCACCATCGCACTCGGTGGCTTGTTCCTCTATGGCACCGCGCAGGAATGGCACCGGCTGATCTACGAACACGGTTTGACGATCTCGACCAACCTCTTCGGAACAACTTACTACTCGCTTGTTGGCTTGCACGGATTTCATGTCACCGCAGGCCTCATCATGCTCACGATCGTCGCGGTGTTCGGACTTAGTGGTCGTGTTGGGGTAAAGCAGTCTGGTCACATCGAAGTGCTCTCGATGTACTGGCATTTCGTCGACGCCGTATGGGTTGTGGTTTTTACCGTGGTTTACGTTCTCGGGCGCTGAGATAGAAATGACGACAATATCGACAACGGGGCAATCGAAGGAAACTTCTCGAACTCCCCACGCAATCGAGGTGCCTGCGCCAACAGCCTGGCCTTTCATCCTGGCTTTTGGGGTGGCCCTCCTTTTCGCGGGTTTGGTGACGAGCATGTCGGTGAGCGTTCTTGGCGCCGCACTCGCGCTGGTGGGCTGCGTCGGATGGTTTCGCGCAGTCCTCCCGTCTCCGCAGGAAGAAGCCGTCGCGGTGGTTCCCGAAGATATTCGCCTGACTACCGATCGCCGTGTCGTCGAACGGATTCCAGTCCTGCCGGATCAGCTCCGAGCTTGGCTTCCGGTCCACACCTATCCAGTTTCGGCGGGTGTTAAAGGTGGCATTGCGGGCAGCGTCGCGATGGCAGTGTTGGCGTGTGTTTACGGCGTTCTGAAAGCAGGCAGCATATGGTATCCCATCAATCTCCTCGCCGCCGTGGGCTATCCCGAATCCCTGCTACTCGAACCCGGACAGCTGCGTTCATTTCATGTATATGCATTCGCGATGGCTTTTGTTCTGCACGGCGTCGTCTCCGTTCTTGTGGGCCTGCTATATGGCGCGATGCTGCCCATGTTCCCACGCCGTCCGATTGTACTTGGAGGACTTATTGCCCCGGTGCTGTGGTCGGGGCTGCTTTACACGATCCTTGGGCTGTTGAACCCGTTACTTGCAAGCCACATTGATTGGTTCTGGTTCATTGCATCGCAAGTGGCCTTTGGAGTCGTGGCGGGCCTTGTGGTCGTGCGCCAGACGAGAATTCCGACCCGCGAGAATGTGGCGTTTGCGTTACGGGCAGGAATCGAAGCTTCCGGACTGATTCGACCAGGAGAGAGCGGAGAGGAGAGCCGATGAGCCGGATCTCATATTTGTCTGCGTTCGCCGTTCTCCCCCTTGTACTCCTCTCGGCTTGCAGCATTCCAAGCGGTCAACCTCAAAAAGACTTGGAAGTAGTGGCTCCAAATCAGGTTGTGGACTTCGGCACTCTCTACGCACAGAACTGCTCCGCCTGTCATGGCGCGGAAGGGCGTGGAGGAGCGTCGATTGCCCTTGCCAATCCGGTGTACCTCGCCATTGTCGACGAAAACGCGGTGCACAAAGTTGTTGCCAACGGCGTCCGTGGAACTTCGATGCCAGCATTCGCGCAGAGTGCGGGAGGGTTGCTGACGGACGAGCAGATTGACGTGATTACGAGGGGAATATTTTCGCGTTGGGGACACAAGGGAATTCTCGACGGAACAAATCCACCTTCATATGCAGCGAAAACCTCGGGAGATGCCGCACGCGGTGAGACCGTTTCGGAACATATTGCGCATCCTGTCACGGATCTGAAGGTCATGGAGCCAAAGCCAGTGCCATCAGCAACGATTCTTTTCTTGCGCTGGTCAGCGATCAGGGACTGCGCACGATCGTGATTACTGGCAGACCCGATTTGGGGGCGCCCGACTGGCGCGGAAACATTCCCGGAAAAGCCCATGTCCGACCAGGAAATCACCGATGTGGTTGCCTGGTTGGCATCGCGCCGCGTGCAGAGCCCCGGTCAGCCTTATTCCGCGAATGATGCGCAGCGCCACCATTTGGAACACTCGGAGAAATGAAAATGACGACCACGCCTGTGACGGCGCCATCCCATGACAGCACGCTTTCCCGACGCGGCTTCTTTATGAAGCTCGGAATCCTGTTCAACGCATTCGCAGCAATGGTGGTCGCCGTACCGGTTGTGGGCTTTCTTCTTTCATCTGTAACTCGTGGTCAAGGGAAAGGGTACCTGTCGTGGGTTCATCTAGGGGACGTCAGCAACTTTCCGGAAGGCGAGACGCGGATGGCTACTTTTCGCAATCCGTTCGAGATGCCCACCGACGGAAAGACAGTAGACACAGCGTGCTGGGTCCGGCGCGTAGCAGGTGATCAGTTCCAGGTATTTGCAATTAACTGTGCACATCTTGGTTGCCCTGTCCGCTGGTTTCCCCAATCCGGCTTGTTCATGTGTCCTTGTCATGGCGGTGCGTACTACCGCGATGGCGCGCGCGCCTCAGGGCCTCCGGAACGCGGACTCTTCGAGTATCCGTACAAGATAGAAAACGGGATGCTGACGATCAACGCTGGCCAGTTGCCAACACCTGGCGACCCGGTGGCAAGTCTGTCCACGGAGAAGCCGCCATGCGCTTGATCAAGAAAATCGGCGAATGGTTTGACCACCGTTTGCAACTCGCAGCACCCATTCGCGAGGTCGCCGAACATCCAGTGCCGCGAAATACGGCGAGCTGGTTCTACGTCTTTGGTAGCGCTGCGCTCACTGTTTTCCTGATACAGATCGTGACCGGAATTCTGCTGGCGCTTATTTATGTTCCCTCGGCAGGTGAAGCCTGGAGCAGCCTGCAGGCATTGAATCATCAGGTGACGCTGGGATGGTTCATCCGCGCGATGCATGGATGGGGCTCCAACTTCATGGTGGCCATCGTCCTTATTCATATGGTGCAGGTATTTCTGTTTGGAGCCCACAAATTTCCCCGCGAACTGACCTGGATCATTGGAGTTTTTCTGTTGTTGATGACTCTCGGAATGGCGTTCACTGGGCAAGTCATGCGCTTTGATCAGGACGCCTACTGGGGATTAGGAATTGGAGCCTCGATCGCCAGCCGAGTGCCGATTCTCGGTCCTGCGATTGTGAAACTGATGCTGGGCGGGCCCATCATCGCTGGCGCGACCCTCTCCCGATTCTTCGCTCTGCACGTCTTCGTGATTCCCGGGTTGTTGATTGCCTTTGTCTGTCTTCATCTCTTAATGGTCATCAAGCTGGGCATCAACGAATGGCCGATGCCAGGACGCATCGTAAGACGGGCAACCTATGAAGCCGAGTATCACGCGTTGACCAAGAGCGAGGGAGCACCCTTCGTCCCCTATGCAGTTTGGAAAGACATGTTTTTCGCGGCCTTTATCATCCTGGCCATTGCCGCGTGCGCATACTACTTTGGTCCGTTCGGGCCGACCGGGCAGCCCGATCCGACTATCATCCAGACCGCGCCCAAACCAGATTACTTTTTCCTTTGGCTTTATGCCTTGCTTTCACTTCTCCCGCCATCGCTTGAGACGCCATTCCTTCTCATCTGCCCGCCCTTAGTAATTCTTGGCCTGATTCTTCTGCCGTTTCTTTCAGGAGAAGGAGAAAAGAGCTGGAAACGCCGACCCATCGCAGTGATCACGGTGCTCATGATCGCGATCACGCTCGGCACTTTTACTCGCATGGCCCAGTTCGTTCCATGGAGTCCGCACATGAACGCTTGGAGCGGCGATCCCGTACCCGATCGATACATACATGGCACAACCGCGCTCGAGCGGCAGGGGGCGCTTGTGTTTCAGGTCAAGCAATGCCGCAACTGTCACTCGATCGGCGATACCGGCGGAGAAAGGGGCCCGGCTCTTGATAGTGTCGCCGTGCGACTTACGCGTGACCAACTCATCCGGCAGGTGATCCAGGGCGGCGGCAATATGCCTGCTTATGGAAACAACTTAAGTCCCGCCGAAACCACGGCGCTTGTGGCGTTCCTCGAAACTCTCCACCCCGCCACGCAAAGCCCGGCCACGTGATGCGGCACGGGCCCTTGTGGTTAGCGAAAGCAAATCAAAGCCGGCGACTCAACCCTAAGGCACAAAGCTATGCCACACGCTCATCACGCCTCGGTCGAGTCATTATGGATTTCGGTTGGTTTGTATCTCGTTGGGCTTGTCTACCTGCAGGAATGGCTGCGTGTTGCCTGGCTTAGCCCCCACGGTCTTAAGGGTTGGCGCGCCTGGAGTTTTTTTGCGGGATTGTTGCTGGTCTGGATTGCGATAGGTTCTCCATTATCTCTGCTTGATCACGATCTGCTCACGGTGCACATGGTTCAGCATCTATTACTCATGACGCTGGCGCCTCCCTTGATCTTGCTTGGCGCACCCTTGAAGCTACTGATGCAACGCCCTGTGCGAAGACTCGTGGAACTGATCGCTCGACCACTCCGCTGGGCAGCCATGCGGCAATTCGGGCGCATCCTGTCACACCCGGCAGTTGGCTGGATTGCGGCGACCGCCACTCTAGTTGTGTGGCACATACCTGGGGCGCTGATGCTCGGATTGCAATCGGGGACGTGGCATGGCATTGAGCAAGCATCGTTCCTGGTGGCCGGGCTTCTTTTCTGGTGGCCAGTGGTTGAGCCTGCGCGGAGCGCCTTGAAATGGCCAGAGTCGACGATACTTTTGTATCTGTTTTTCGCAGCATTGCCGTGCGACATTCTTTCCGGATTTCTCGTTTTTTGTGATCGCGTGGTTTACCCCGTCTATTTGTCCACGCCCCGGCAATTTGGCTTGACTGCTTTGGAAGACCAGCAATGCGCGGGTGCGTTGATGTGGACTTGCGTCACCCTGCTCTACCTGGTCGCCGGGGCAATTGTCACGGCGCGTTTGCTTTCGTCCCACGGGTCGCAAGAATACGCAATTGGACCATCAGAAACGCAAGCTACCGTGCTGCGGAAAAGCGACGTGCAGCGGATGGAGGTAGTCTGAATGTCCGGTCCGTCAATAGTCACCGGGCAAGTCGAGTCTCCCAGAGTGCAAGACAGGCGTTTTTGGGGGTCCACGCTCCCAGATTATTGGGTACTGACTAAACCGGAAGTCAATTTCCTCATCCTGATCACGACTGGTGTCGGTTTCTATTTGGGTTCCGGTAGTGACGCGCGACCTTTGTCAGTTATATCGCTGTTCAACACTCTGCTTGGAACATTATTAGTCGCGAGTGGGACGGGCACGCTAAATCAATACATCGAACGCGAGCTCGACGCGCAAATGAGGCGAACAGCCCGGCGTCCTGCCGCAGCCGGTCGTCTCAAACCGCAAGCAGTTCTGGTCTTCGGGATTGCATTGGCCGTGGTTGGTAGCATCTATCTCACGGCAACTGTGAATGGGCTTGCAAGCGCACTTGCCGTTCTCACGTTGCTGACCTATCTGTTCGTGTACACCCCGTTGAAACGAAAAACACCGTTGTGCGTTCTCGTCGGTGCTTTTCCCGGTGCCATGCCTCCCCTCATTGGCTGGGCTGCAGCATCTGGCCGATTGAATAGCGAGGCATGGATGCTGTACGCAATTCTCTTCCTGTGGCAGTTCCCGCATTTCATGGCAATCGCATGGATGTACCGCGAAGACTATGAGCGGGCAGGCTACCTGGTTTTACCTAAGGACGAGGCGAGAGTTCCCTTCGTGACGCTGGAAACCTTGTTGCCTCTGCTAGCGCTTGTTGGCATCAGCATGGCGCAATCTCCGACACGGCACGCTGCCATTTTTTACTGTGCCAGTGCACTGCTGGGTCTCGGGTTTCTGTACTTTGGCTCGGAATTCGTACTTCTGCGGTCCCGGTCGGCCGCGCGCCGACTGCTCGCGGCGTCGATAGTCTATCTCCCATCGTTGTTCGTACTCTGCGCGACATTGTGCAATCGGGCCAGAAGCTGACCCGGTTTCGACATGACAGATATTTCTGCGACAAAGGCGAGTCGCAGCAGCGCTAATCATGAATGCCACGTTGAGTTGTTGTACCAACGCAGGACCCGGAGAGCTCGCAGTGTGTTCCACCGACTTGCCCCGGCGACATTGGTCTCCATCTTCAATTGAATGTGTTCGGAATGAAGGAGGTTGAGCGGCCAGCGTCCGTTCTGGTGGCGGCGCTTCATCACAATTTCGATGGCGTCACTCACACGGCTGTCAGGCTTGATTTCTGCATTTCTCAGATAATCGAGTCCACGCAAAACGTCGTAGTGCCAAAACGTCGGGAAGGAAAAGCGTAGCCATCGTTTGTCAATGACTTCACCGGTTCGAAGCGAGCGGAACATGTGGCGCTCGAGCAGATAGTTTTCAGCCTTTTTGCGGGCCTTGGTGATGGCTGCCGATTTGCGCCCGGCTCGCTCGTATTCGAGTAGTCCTTCGAGCACGCAGATGGTGGTGTTGAACGACGAGCGCCGACTTTTAGGTGCTTCGCAGTTCCAACCGCCATCTTCGAGCTGCTCGCTCAGAAGCTGCTTGGCCAGCGCGTTATTCGGTTTTTTGAAATACGCGCCGATACCGAGGATTCTGCCGTTGATACAAGGTTCGGTTTCGCCGTGAAGGTAAGGCCGGTGGTTTAGCCATTCAAACACCACCCGCTTGTCGACCCGGTCGATCATTTTGCGAGCCTGCTTGCTCGCGGGGTCAAGCCCGAGGTCCATCAAGACGGAGAGACTGTAGAGGGTAATAAGCAAGTCTCGGTGCTCCTTCGGCAAATCGTCTCTCCATCCCCGAGGGGCCTCGCCCCAGGTGCCAGCAGCAGATTGACCGGCAAGAAGCTGCGCTCCCCAACCCTCGCTTGCGACGCGAGACCGCTCGGCGGTGATTGCGTTCGGGGCTTCGTTCGTAAGGTCCCTCATGACCTGCCAGCGGATGGACGGGTCAGAGTCGAGGAGCCATTTGAGGTGCGCGGGGCGTGGTACGTAGTCATCGAGGCGCATTTGTAAGTTATAGCAAGTGGCGTGGAGGTTTTCACCCACGCACTAATCCGGGTTCGCGTCAGCTCCCGCGTGTGCCAAAGTTTGGGGCAGGGAAGTCAGCGTTTGGAACGTCATTTCCGCCCGACCAATATAAGGACAGGCAGTAGCCCGGGAAGCTCGTTATCCGACTCGGCCTTCCATATTCCCTTCAGCAAGACAGCCCGCGTATACTTCGAAGACTTGCAGGATCTGCCATATGGACTCGCTAACTCGCCGTGCATTCCTTGAAAAGTTATCCGTTCTAACAGCTGGCGGAATTATTGGAAGCGGGGCGCGGGACGCCGTCGGAGCTCTTCAATCTGACAAGGCGGTTGTATCTCGGCCTCACATATCATTTCCGAGCGCACCGCGGGATCGCATTTCAGTTGCCTCGTATCCGTTCCGGGCGTACATCGAGAGTCCAACTAACAAGGGGCGCGATCCCCATTTGCCCGGAACGGACCTCACGGAATTCGCGGCCGAGGTGGTGAGAAAGTTCAACGTCCACAATATCGAGCCACACAATCGTCATTTTCGTTCGCTTGAGCCTGCTTATCTGCAGAGTTTCCGGGAAGCATTAAGCAAAGCAAGCGTGAAAGTTGTGAATATCGCCGTCGATGGTCCTGACAGCTTTTATGATTCGGACCAGTCAGCTCGCAGGAAAGCGATTACTCATGCCATGAAGTGGGTGGACGTGGCGGTTGAGATCGGGTCTCCCAGCATTCGCACTCACGTTCAGAAAGCTTCAAACTCAGCGCCAAACGTAGAGCGCACGGCAGAATGCTTGCGGGAGGTGGCTGAGTACGGTGCCAAACAAAATGTCGTGATCAATTTGGAGAACGACGATCTGGTCAGCGAGGATGCGTTCTTTCTAGTGAAAGTAATCGAAGCCGTGAACCATCCGTATCTTCACGCTTTGCCCGATTTTGCGAATTCCATGATGACTGGCGATGATGACTTTAACTACCGGGCACTGCAGGCGATGTTTCAGCATGCCTATTGCATTTGCCATGTGAAGGACGGCGAAACCGACGATCACGACAAGCTTCTTACGGTTGACCTCAAAAGATCGTTCGACATTCTGAAATCCAACGACTATCGAGGCTACTGTTCGATGGAGTTCGATGCGCCGGGTGAACCTTACGGGCCGACGGCACGACTTATCGAACAGACGCTGCGCTATCTTGCGTAGCGTCTTTCACATCACCCAGCCGCCGCCTGGCTTCCAGGCGCCCGATCGATGATCGTCTCAGTGGCGGCGTCCCAGTACTGTTTCTTGCCCGAATGGTAAGCCTCCGCCGCCATCGTGCAGGCTACAGAGTGAGCGAACCCGTCCTGCACCGTGCAATGAGGCTGTTGCCGCGAGCGCATGCATTCGAACCAATTGGTCATGTGTCCCAATGACAGATCATCGATGCCCATGGGCGGAAGCTTGGTTTCGCCCGGGAGTAGGACGTATTTCGCCGCCCTGGACTGGTCGATGTCGGCGTTGTCCTCATGATTGCCTTTCTCTTCCACCACTTGATATCGCGGGCTGCCTTCGCCTCCGATGTTCATCAGCGTAGCTTTTTTCCCCATGAAGCGCGTGAAGCTGGGGGAATCGTTGCCGAAGCTGGTTGAGTAGCTCACTAGAAAACCTTTGGGATATTCCAGCAGGGCTTCAAACGTATCGGGATTCTCACGTCCATCGGGCCACGCAAAAATGCCACCATGAGCGACCACGGAGCGGGGGAAGCTGTCGTTCATGAACCAATGCACCAGGTCCATTGCGTGGCTCATCCACTGATCGGGGATGCCACTGGAAAATTCTCGGTACAAACGAAATTCGCAATAGACCTTGGGATCAAAGGGACGATAAGGCTTGGTCAGCAGCCATTTCCGCCAATCCGTATCCTGCTCCCGCAATAGCTTTGTCTCCTCGCGCCCGCGCCACCGCGGGCCGTGATAGTTCCAAACTGTCTCCACCTTGCTCACTTCGCCGAGGACGCCAGTCTGAACCAACTCGTGGGCTGCCCGTGGATACGGTTCGCTGCGATGCTGAGTTCCCACTTGTACGATCTGTTTCGATTTCATGGTCGCGTCGCGGGCGGCCTTTGCTTCTGCGAGCACGTTGCCCATCGGCTTTTCTACGTAGGCGTCCTTGCCGGCTTCTACCGCCATCTTCAGAATGGGTGAGTGGGAGTGCTCGGGCGTGGAAATAATCACGGCGTCTATGTCTTTCAAGGCCAACACGTCGTCAAGATACTGGTACGAGCGGGGAGCGCGACCGTAATACTTCGTATTCACCGCGACTGCCTTCTCGCGGTTCAGTCGCCACAGATCACACACCGTGTTAATTTCAGCATTTTGGCTGGTCTTCAGTTGAGAAACGATCAGGGCCAAATCTCCGCCGCGGCTCCCGTTGCCGATGTGCCCCAACGAAATTCGGTCGTTGGCGCCCAGAATCCTATCGTATGAGAGAGCTGTGCTTGTGAAAGCTGCACTTCCGGCAAGCAGGGCTGCCGACCTGGTCAAGAATTTTCTTCGATCGATGCTTTGTTCCGGGTCGCTCACGCTTGTCCTCCTGTACGGACCAGATTCCAGAATGCCTCTACCGCGTCCCAATTATGCCAGAATACCGGCTCAAGGCGGATGCGCAGATTGCTATTCAAAAGGTTACTGTCATTTCAGCTGAGAATGAATTCTGGGTGAGTTGTCGTTAGTGTCTTGAAACATGCGAGTTTTGACATTGGGGCATACCGTAGAAACGCAATTGTGACTGCGCACGCACGATGTGATTAAATTCTGCACGGCATGAAACCTCTAGAACTTTCCCCGGAACACTTCGGCACTCTGGCCGCGGATATGGTCGCCTTGTGTGGTGAATACTTGTCAACGCTGGATGCACGTCCGGTGTTTCCTAAAACAAGCGGGGAACAAACGGAGCGTCTGTTTGCGGGGAGAGTGCCAGAGCATGGCATGGGCGAGCAGGCTTTCGACGCCCTTCGTGAGGTCGTCGCGCACTCTCGCGCCCAAAATGGCCGCTTTTTCGGCTACGTGCAAGGGTCGGGGGAACCCATCGCAGCGCTGGGCGATCTTCTGGCATCGATTCTGACCCAGAACATCACAGCTTGGCGTTCATCGCCCGCGGGAGTTTCAATCGAGCGCACGGTGGTTCGCTGGCTGGCAGAAGCGATTGGCTGCCAGGGTTTCGCGGGGACACTGACTGGAGGAGGCTCCGCCGCCAACCTAATGGGTTTGGCCATGGCGCGCGAGTCCAGGATTCCAGCTAACGATCGCGGCATCTACAAAGCAGGCGTGGGCGTCATTTACGCCTCCGAGCAAGTGCACATGGCCGTCCCCAAAGCCGTAGCGATGCTGGGAATCGGGCGCGACAATCTGCATTACGTCCCGTGTGACGACGCGTATCGGATGGTCCCCTCAGCATTGGAGCAAGCCATCCGCACGGATAAGGCGCAAGGGCGCAAGCCAATGGCTGTCGTTGCTTCAGCCGGCACTGTGAACACTGGTTCCATTGATCCGCTTTCGGAAATCGCTTTGATCGCCCGCAGCCACGACCTGTGGCTGCATGTCGACGGTGCATACGGCGCCCTCGCGGCCATTGCTGTCCCGCAGAAGTTCGAAGGCTTGGCTCAAGCGGATTCACTCTCCCTCGATCCTCACAAGTGGTTGTACCAGCCACTCGATTGTGGATGCCTTCTGTATTGCGACGCAGAAGTTGCCAGAACAACCTTTACCTACACAGGTAGTTACGCGAAACAGCTCAGCTCTGATCCCATTGAAGGATTCGCGTTCTTTGAGGAGTCAATGGAACTCTCGCGTCGCTTTCGCGCACTAAAGCTCTGGCTCTCGCTGCGTTATCACGGGCTGGAGTCATTCCGCGCAGCAATCCAGCAGGACCTCGACCATGCGCAACGCCTCGCAGCAGCAATCAGAGATGTGTCAGCGCTTGAGATTACGGGTCCTGTCGAATTAAGCGCCGTCTGCTTCCGCCATCGGGTAAACGAGAACGCTTCCGAAGAAGCGCGAAATCTTTTCAACCTGGCGTTGCTCAAACGCATCGTGAGCCGCGGGAAAATCTATCTTTCGAACGCGGAATTGAAGGGGAGATTCTGCCTTCGTGCCTGTATCGTGAATCACCTCACCAATGACGGAGACATTGATGCATTGGTTCCCGAGGTGTTGGCCGCCGCTACGGAGATGATGTCGGAGCACGATTCTAGTGTGTGAATCTGGATGTTTGAATCAGCCCAACCGCAACCTAGACCTGCTGACGGAGATTGGGACGCAGAGTGAGCGAGCCGTCATCGTTCAGCTTCTGGTGACAGGCCCACTGCACGGGATAGCGCATTCCCTTTACCTCAATCTCAGCTCTAAGTTTCAACCCCTTCCAATCTGTGACGTTCGGAAGCACGAACTGTGCCTGCCGAATCTTGCCGGGCAGTGGGAAACCGGCATCCAGACAGCCGCTCTTGAGCACCTTTCCGTCCGGGGTTCTCCACGGTTACCCTCAATACGCCCGGCACACCCGCGATGCCGTCATTTGCGAAGCCGATGATCAGGCCCAACGTGACTGCTGTCCTTATAGCTCCAGATAAAAGACGGCCTCACGCGATAGCCAATTCGGCGATTGATGCGGTCGAACGCTGCCGGATAAGCCTGGTAGTAGCTCATCAGATTCTTGGCGCTGATCTGGTGAAAGTTCCAGAGCGACCAGTAATTCGCCCCGATATCAATCACGTGAGCGATCATGTTCTCTGCCGGAGATATTCCTTCAACCGCCATGCTCGGATCGGGAGGCTTGCCGGGAAGCCCTTGCTCGAGCAATGCCGCGGTCCAGGGCGGGCGATTGCTGAGCGCTTCAATCTGCTCGTTCTCAATAAAGATGGTGTCGCTGCGAATCCAGTTGTTGCTGCGGACTGTGCGGTCGAGCATCTCCGAATTGCCGACGCGGCTGTAAGTCCGGTTGAGTATTGGTGAGCAGAGGAGTCTTCTTGAAGTTCTCGAGCTGGACTTCGAGCATATTGGTCCAGGTGCGCTCGGCCGTCAGGTAGTCAGGGAAAGGATTGTTGGCGAATGGCCAGGTATGACCTTCACCCCAGAAGCCATACATAAAGGTATCGATGAACTCGACCTGCGGATTGCCATCGAATTCCGCCGCCAATTGGCCAACCAGTTCCTTGAATGCCTGCTGGAAAAAAGGATCGTCAAAGCGCGGCTGATAACGCGAGTGCGGATTGTCCAAAAATCTCTTGCCTGAGGCGGCACTCTCCTGATCGCTAATCACGAGATCAACCTTCGGCACTTTCTCGAGGACAAAATCCGGCAGGGCCGCTTCGTGCGTGTAGTCAGGAGCGCACATCTGAATTCGCAATCCGACGCGCTTGTTGTTCTTCTTCGCCAACTCAAAAACCTGCTTCACGTAGTCGGGAAGTTGCAGGCGCCCGGGGCGCGGCTGCACTTCTCTCCAGGTCGGACGGATGTAAAGCTGCTGGCCCAAGGGAAATCGAACCAGGTCTTCGATTGCCTGGGGAATATTGTCTGACTTGATTTCCTCGGTGCCGCTGTCTGCCGTGATGTAGGTGACCAGTCCCTTGCCATAATTCGGCACGACGTCTTCAGAAGGAGTAGTGGTCATCACCACGTCGTCAGTGGGGATAACGGCGTCCGGCGGATATTGGGGGAAGGGGCCCTGATTGAGCCGATCAGTGACCTGAGGACCGGGACCGAAGTCGTAGTTTCCCCAGTTGTGGGCGGGAACCTTCGCCTGCGCTTTAGCCATTCCAAGTTCGGCAGCTAAGGCAACAGCGACAGTACTTTTTAGAAAATCTCTACGCTGCATCGAATTATCTCCTCGTCAGTTCCACTGGTCGCTGAGCTCCAGAACGACTGTCGAACCGTTACTATTTATATCGTTTTATTTCGTTTGTCCAGCACCTGGTATCGAAATATATGCTTGAAGCGCCTGGACCTGCTGGCGCTGGATTTACTGCAGTGGTCGAGGAACCCAGATTTTTAGCGAGATCACGCCAGACGTCCCGCAATGAAGTTTGACTTTCCCGGCCTTTCCTTGTATTACGGATTCTTACGTTCGACTTGCCCTCAATCTTCCTGATGCTCTATGTTTTCGATCAAGACAAAGGCCTTGCGAACTGATAGCAACTTCCTTCGAAAGCTGTGCGTCGTGATTGCCATCAGGTCCTGGATTGTCCTTGCCGTTGCGTTTTCGTCTTGTTCGCTCGCAGCAGCTGCGGACATCCCTGCCAACAAGCCCTCTATTCAGGGCGGCAATGTCCGCATTGAATTCGATCACGCACCTGCGCAGCCGGGTCGTTGCCCGTTTCGACAACAAGGAGACGGTGATGGGGCCGTTCACTGCTTCTGAGATCGCTGACCGCCGCCGACAAGCCCTGGACCGATTTCCTCCTCACTTCGCAAAAACAAGAGCACGTAAACGACACTTTCGGGGAGGGCGAGCGGCTCACCGTGGAAGGAAAGTCAGGAGCGCTCACAAAGACAGTCACGGTCACCGTCTACGACGACTTTCCCGCGATGGCGTTCTTCAATGTCCAGTACACCAATACCGGAACGACCAAGCTCGCGATAAAAAGTTGGACCAACAACGCCTACACCGTGAACGCACAACGCGGTGCGGGAGCGCCAGCGTTCTGGTCTTACCAGAGCGGTTCCTATGAGAAACGTCCTAACTGGATCCTCCCGCTGCACCCGAACTTTCAGCAGGACAACTATCAAGGCATGAATGCCAGCGACTATGGCGGCGGCACGCCGATTGTCGACGTCTGGCGGCGTGACGTTGGCATGGCCGTGGGACACGTCGAGACGCGGCCGAAACTGGTTTCCCTCCCTGTGTCCATGCCCGACGCCGCGCACGCCAGAGATTGCTGTCCGCTTCACCAAAGATCTCTCGTTAAACCCCGGAGAAAGTTTTCATACGTTTCGTACCTTCGTTGCCGTCCACCAGGGAGACTACTTCCGCACGCTCACCGACTACCGCCGCTTCATGGTGAAACAAGGTTTCCAAATGGCCACGGCTCCAGATGACGCTTTCGGCGCAATCTGGTGCGCGTGGGGATATGGCCGATCAGTGCAGCCTCAAGCAGGTTTATGACTCGCTGCCGACGGCGAAACGCTTGGGATTCAAGTGGGTCACGCTAGACGATGGTTGGCAGAACAATGTGGGCGATTGGCAACTTGATCCCAAGAAATTTCCCAACGGCGACGCCGACATGAAGGCCCTGGTCGACCGCATTCACCAGGAAGGATTCAAGGCCCAGCTCTGGTGGTCGCCGCTCAGCGCCGTGCCAGACTCGGAGTCTGCTCCGGGACCATCCTGACTACGAGTTGCTGAATAGTGATGGGTCCAAGAGAAAAGTCTCCTGGTGGAATTCCTATTATTTGTGCCCGGCAGACCACCGCGTCGTGGAGTACCACAAGGCGCTGGTGAAAAAAATCCTGGTGGATTGGGGATTTGACGGGCTGAAGCTCGATGGCCAGAACATGAACGGCGTTCCCGCCTGCTACAACCCTGCTCACCATCACGCACAGCCGGAGGAATCGGTCGAAGCCCTGCCGGATTTCTTCAAAGCAATTTACGATACCGCGCAGGCGGTAAAGCCTGGAACGCTGGTTGAGTTCTGCCCTTGCGGCACGGCGTTCTCTTTCTTCACCATGCCGCACTTCAATATGTCGGTGGCTTCCGACCCGACAAGTTCATTTCAAGTTCGTTCCAAGGCGAAAACCCTGAAGGCCCTGATGGGCGATAACGTTCCGTTCTTCGGTGATCACGTCGAACTGAGCGATGGCGCCAATGATTTTGCGTCCACTTTGGGCGTGGGCGGCGTGGTGGGAACGCAGTTTGTTCTTCCATCGTTAGTCACGAAGCACGGCAAATCCGATCTGACTCCGGCGCGGGAGAAAGAATTCGAAAAGTGGCTTGGCATCTATCGCGACAAGATGTTGTCGAAAGGACAATATCTCGGACAGCTCTATGACATCGGCTTCGATGTGCCGGAGACGCATGTAATCCGCAAGGACCAGACCATGTACTACGCGTTTTTCGCCAAGCACTGGAAGGGACCGGTCGAACTGCGCGGCCTGGAAGACCGCAACTACAGTGTCGTGGACTACGTCACAGGAAAAAGCCTGGGGACGGTGGCCGGACACAGCGCGCATCTGCCGGTTGAGTTCGACGGAAATCTGCTTGTGGAAGTGCGGCCGCAATGAACCGAGCAGGTGCTACATCCAATCGGTCCTTATAGCCTCCCACAAACTAACGGATGATTCGCAAAAGACTTTCTCGCGGATATGATTCCTCTCCTTGAGCCAAGATTTTGCAGGGGCATGATTGCGCCCGTCCAAGCATCTGCTTGCCAGCACAGCCAGATTAAGAGACACTTCCGAATCGCGAACTAGTGCTACATAAAGTGGGGCTGGCACCCGTTAGATCGCGAGCCGGGTTGGAATTCGTCTACGCTTACCATTCCGGTTGGGCTCACTGAGTTCGAGGAACGCGTCGCACACAACGATCCGTAAGCCATGGAGGTTCTCACTGTGGGTCAAAGAGGAATTGTATCGATACTGGTTCTAGCTTTCATTTTTTGATAGTGTGCGCTGCCCCGTACGAATGCTGGGCGCAGACTGCCCCTGGAACGCTCGGAATATTCGACGACCACAGTGATGTAGGCACGGTACGGCATCCCGGCTCGGTGGTATACGACGCATCGAAACAGGATTACACCGTTACGGGCGGTGGCTGGGATATGTGGCTTGCAAATGATGCGTTTCAGTTTGCCTGGAAGAAAATGTCGGGCGATGTCAACTTGACGGCCGACATCTCATTTGCCAATCCAGGCGGCAACGCGCACAAGAAAGCCGTACTGATGATTCGCCAGAGTCTTGACAAGGATTCCGCCTACGCCGACGTGGCGCTGCATGGCAACGGTTTGACGTCATTCCAATTTCGCGATGAAAAGGGAGGGGAGACCCGAGAAGTGCAATCAAACGTTTCCGCACCAAGGCGAGTGCGCATAGCCAAACGGGGCGATTATGTTTACATTTCCCTGGGAAAAGATGCAGGAAGCGAGCCGCAGGTCGCTGCGGGATGGTTGCGGGTGCCGTTTCAGGGTACTTTCTACGTTGGAATCGGTATCTGCTCGCACGACGAGAATGCAGAGGAGACGGCGGTATTTTCAAATGTTGATCTGGCGACTCCCTCCGTCACGACCGGCAATCCTACTCTGTACAGCACCTTGGAAGTGGCCCCAATCGACACCGGCGACCGCCGCGTAATTTACATCGCGCCCGAACACTTCGAAGCGCCTAACTGGACTCGCGATGGTTCGTCGTTCATCTTCAACAGCAACGGCCGTATCCAAAGACTGCCGGTGACTGGCGGCAAACCTGAACTTATTGATACGGGTTCGGCTATACGTTGCAACAACGACCACGGCATTTCTCCGGATGGGACGCAACTTGCCATCAGTGACCAGTCGCAGGAAGACCATCACTCTCTTGTTTATATCGTGCCGATTATTGGTGGCACGCCTCGGCGAATCACCAAAAATTCGCCGTCGTACTGGCATGGGTGGTCGCCTGATGGTAAGACACTGGCTTTTGTTGGCCAACGCAACGGCGACTTCGATATCTACACCATTCCGGTGGCTGGCAGCGACGAGACACGCCTGACGACAGCAAAAGGCTTGGATGACGGCCCGGAATATTCACCTGATGGAAGTTACATCTACTTCAATTCGGAGCGCACCGGCACAATGCAGATCTGGCGCATGCGGGCAGACGGAAGCCAGCAGGAGCAAGTGACTTCGGATGAATTCAACAACTGGTTTCCGCATATCTCACCCGACGGGAAGTGGATGGTTTTTCTTTCTTACGATAAGGGCGTAGCCGGACATCCGGAAAACAAGGATGTAAGCCTTCGCCTGATGTCCTTGAGCGACAAAAAAGTGAGCGTGCTGGCCAAGCTCTTCGGCGGCCAAGGCACAATCAACGTGCCTTCGTGGTCGCCGGACAGCAAAGAACTCGCGTTCGTAAGCTATCAGCTGATCCCGAATGACAATGCCGTGGCGAAATAGCTGTGCGATGCAATGCTATGCATCGGCAGGAAAGTTTATTTCATCGCCGCTTGCTTTATTGCCCAATCCCACTCGAGACTGCCTCGACCCAACAGCGAGGCACGGTCTTCCGTCAAAAGCCATCGTTGCTCGATCAGAGCATCGACAGCTTGCCGGTAGTGCGTAAGGTAATCTTCACGGCTCGAATAGCGTTCAGAAATTGACGGCCGCGGATCGCCCGTCTTTTTGCGTTCAGCCGGTGTCCTGGGAAAAAGGATGTAGGAGCCTTCGAATGCTTCCCGCTGTTCCGGCGCTCCGATGGAAGAATCGCGCAGATTCCACCCGGTATAAGTCGCCAATGGTGCAGCAATCTCCGGCAAATGGATCCCGGCGAGTTCGTTGCCATCCTGATTCACCTGTGGGACCAAGGTCGGATACGGTGCGCCAACCTGCGGAGGCTGCAGGCTAAGGATGCCGCGAGTCCAATCGCTACCGAAGTCCAGCCGATATGCGCGGTTTGAATCTTGCGGCTGCTTAACATCGGGGAGGGCTGGGAATGCGTAATCGGTCAGTGGCACCAGGGTGTGGTCCGATATTTTCGGGTAGTTGCTCTCGGGAGGGTTGATACCGCTCCGCACCCAGCAGTCCAGGTTCGCAATCATCGCCCTCCAGAAGTAATGGATCGGCAGGGGCGATTGCGGCTCCTGTCCCTTCAAATCTCCAGTGCCCTTCGCTGGAGGAAACGGCCCCGAAAAATGCTGCAGTCCGGTGAAGTAATAGATGCGGACATTCGGTGAAATCACCGCATCCTGCTTTGCATCTGCGGTTGTGTGAATCAGCGATGACGCCCGTCCCCAGTATTCGTAGGAAGTGTTCGAAAGGAAAATTCGGGGAATGACTTTTTCTGCGGCGGCTCGATCGAGCAGCCCTTCCTTATTTCCGGTCAAGGGATCTGTTTCGCGCTGATCAGTGAAAGGAAAGATGTCTGTAGGATAAAAGATCGACGACGTCGGTTGAGCGTCTCGGGAGGGTTGAGCAAAGCGAAAGTTAAAGCTGCCACGGCCGGCGCCCGCGACGTGTGCCAGTACGCCGTCGAGTGCCATCCTGCCTTCTTCGTCCGCATTGAAACCCTGATAGAGAAGATCGCGCAGGAACCGTCCGTTCTGTGAGATGCCTTCCCCATACACACGTGCCGCGGGAACGAGCGCGCTTGCATCGTGCTTGGAATATGCTGCGAAGTCGCGAACGGCCGCAAACCCCAAGCCTGCGACTACTGGATCGCGGACAGCGTAGACGTACTCGTAGATCTTTCCGGGTTGAAATCCTCCGTTGAGATGAATGTTTCTGTTACTGGGAACGAGTTTTCCATCAGCCATGTGCGCGAACTGCCACTGCGACTTTGGAATTACAACGCGTGTGGCTTCGGGCGCGTTTCGTACCGTGAGTGAATTGCGAGGATCGTCGGGATCGGCCACCGGATATTCACTGCCGCCGATTTCGCCGACGATGAGGTGACCAAGCGGAATGTCCTCCATGACTCTAGAAGGCATGATGTCGCCGCGCAGCAATCCGTCTATCGTCTTCCCATTTTCTTTGGCGACGGGCGCGTACAAGCGCATCGCACCTTCACCGGAAGCATCCCACTGCCAACCGAGCGAGACGACGCTGTAGCCATTGCGCAACAACCATCCGTCACCGGCATCCTGGGCAGCGTCCCAGCTACCTCCGTCGACCATGCTGACTATGCGTCCCCGACCCCGATTCGGTATTTCGAGCAACAAAGAACCGTTGCTCTTGCCGGAAGATTTTGGGCGGAGAGCCATGAAATCGGCGGAAAACTCGACTGTACCGTGGTCAAGGTTCACTGCCTTGTCCAGGTCGACAATGCCCCGGTTATGTGGATTTGCAACTGACACCGAAAAGAAAACACGTCCGGTGATCCGCTCATAGGGGCCTGAGTTGCCAAATGACTTGCCGCCGGAAACTTCCTGTCGCGATGCAATCTCAATCCGAACTACTCTGGCGTTGAGTGGCGCGACAATCGAAATCAGCAAGGACAACGAACAGAGGCAGAACAGCGATCGCATGCGCAGAAGAATAGCAGACTAAATCACGTAAGTTTCCTGGCGACGTGATGGAAATTCTGACCACTCGCTAGGCTGTTTTGCTGAATCGGCCCTGCAGGTGCTACCGCCAGATCCTTCGCAAGCTCAGGATGACATCCGTATAGCACAAATCGCTATGACATCCGCGTAGCGAAAGAGACATCTCGACTTAGAGCACTTCGTTGCCACGGATTGTCACTACCTCGTCGCGGGTGCAACGGCGAGATCGGGAGCGACGTCTCCGGCTTGTACCGCAAAAGGGTAGAGATCGACAATCAGGTGATAAAGGAACAGTCCCGGCTGCTCCTGCATGACCATATGGGCGGAGTTCTCAAACCAAACGAACTTCTTCGAGGGAGCTTCGATGTGTTCGAACCAATTTGCTGCCAGGGTATGTGACGTCGCGTAGTCGTGCCGTCCGATAAAAAGAAAAATCGGGCATTGAAAGCGGGTAACGGATTCGTAGTTGAGCTTTTCGAACGGGCCAAGCAGGTGCGTAATGGAATACAGCCCGCCATCATTGATAAGGTCAACCTCCTTCTGCGTGTAATCGGGGGAAAGCTCGCGCGCGTTGCCGTCATAAGCGTAGGTTGTGCGGCCGTAGGTCAAACCACCGTAGTACATGAGCCACTTGCGTTGCATCCCAATCCGGTCGAATGTGAGTTTTCCAGGGCCGCCGGGGTATGGCGCAATCGATGAAAGTTCCCGCTCGGCTTCAGTGTTGTTGTGAGCTTTCGCTTGCTCAAGTGCGAACTGGTATCCCTCGTCTTCACTCTTTTCTGTATTCACTACCTGTCCGACTCCGAGATATGCATAGAACCATTCAGGATGGCGCTGGGCGAGCGAAAGACCGAGCACGCTGCCCCATGAGTGCCCCAACAAGAAGATTTTTCTTTTGCCGTATTGCTTCTGCAGGTATCGGACGACTTCTTGCGCATCGCTGATCATCTGCTCGATCGTCATCGATGATGCGAGTGCTGCGGGGTCATTAACTGCGTATGTCTTTCCTGTGCCGCGCTGGTCCCACTGCACGACCGTGAAGTAATCCTCCCACGGACTCTGGAAGGTGTAGGCGACCGGAAGAGTTGGGGATCCCGGGCCGCCATGCAGGAATAGCAGGATTGGATTGCGGCGGTCTTGGCCACGAATCGACAGCCATTGAGTCGAATTGTTTATCTGCACGGGCAGAAGTTCTTCGACACCGTTCGGGGACACGATTTTGCGCACGTCGGCGATAATGTCGGTTACCTCCTGCCTTGACAACATTCGTTGCCCAGCTTGTTGCTTCTGGCCGGCCACGGGCGAGTGGTTGTCTTGATTTTGCGCGTTTCCCCAACTAGCGCTCAACATGATCAGGAGCCAGACCGCGCATCTGGCAGCGTCTCTATGAGACCCATAAAGTGTTCTCAATTCTTCTCCTTTGGCCTGAAGTTTGAATTTTACCGCCGGTTGATTTGAACCCATAATCTCTAGACAGGCTGGGCTTGCCATCCAAGTTGCGTTCCGCGCCGTGGGAATGCTATAGGCTTGGTCATCGATTGAGAGGTCGACGAGCACATGCTGAGTTCTTTCCAGGATGTTGTCATCCTCATCTTCGCCATGGCCGGCGCATTGCTATTTGTGGGTGCACTGAACCGCTTCTGGCCACGGGAAAAGCGCCGTGCGCACAACGATCTGATCGGCTGGCAACTCGGTATTCTGGGCACGACCTACGCAGTCATTCTAGGGTTCATGCTGTATTCGGTGTGGACGGCTTTTGGCGATGCGAATCTAAACGTGGACCTTGAGGCCAACGCATTAAGGAATCTTTACCGTCTGGCTGAAGGGCTGCCCCACCAACAACGTACGCTGTTGGAGACGCAGACGCGTAATTATGCCGATGCAGTCATTCAACACGACTGGCCGGCTATGGCTCACAGTCAAGTACCGGAACAGAGCCATGAAATCAACGAAGACATGTGGAGGACCTTGATGTCGGTCAAATTGGCATCACCGTCCGAGATCATCGCGGAGGATCATGCGCTTACCGAGTTGAGTGCGCTGACCGAACATCGCCGCACCCGGATGATCCAGAGTACGTTTCGGCTCCCGGTCATTTTCTGGTGCGTTCTTCTAGTAGGAGGAGCCGTGACTGTCTTTTCGGCTTCGCTGTTTGGCTCGGAGAATGCCGTGCTCCACGCCATTCAAGTGTTTTCGTTTACCCTGTTGATCACGCTCGTGCTGCTGGCCATCGCTGATGTGAACCTGCCATTCCAAGGCTCGGTCCATATCAGCAACTATGCTTTTGTGCGGGCGAGAGAGAGCATGAACAATTAACGCCGCTCCAAATGGATGATGTTTCACGACAATCCAAATCTCTTCATTGTGTCGGGAGGTCCCGGATCCGGAAAGACGACCGTTCTCCGCGAACTGACAACACTCGGTTTTCCGCATGCGCCAGAAATCGCCCGGCAGATTATTCAGGAACAGGTGCAGGCTGGTGGGAAAGCGCTGCCGTGGGATGATCTCGAAGCCTACACCCGGATGATGCTTCAGCGTTCCATAGAGTCATACTTGCAATACACGCCGGTGCCGAGGGCGATATTCTCAGATCGTGGAATCCCGGACACACTCGGTTATGCCCGCTTGATCGGCTTACATGATCTGGATCCCATTGAGAGCGCGTGCCGAGATTACCGATATGCGCCGGTCGTCTTTCTTGCTCCACCATGGAGGGAGATCTATGAGACCGACAGCGAGCGTAAACAGGATTTCGATGAGGCGGAACGAACGTTTGAGGTGGTCGGCGAAGTCTATCGGGATTGTGGTTATGAAGTGTGTGAATTGCCGAAGATGACGCCAGTTGCCCGAGCCAACTTCATTTTGACGAAATTGAAATTGAACATCCGTTGACTCTCTTTTTGCGATCGTCCGAGGCTGATATAATTTCGCGCTTCGGGTAAGTTGCCATTCCGAAACAGACCACAACCCTTATGGATCCGACCTCTCGGCCCTTTTCTCTCGTCTCTTTATCTTTACTTGCCGTCCTTTTCTTAATCGTGCCAGCGTCGCCGCAGAAGAGCGACACCGGGGGCATTCTAGGATTCACGGCCGCCCGGGCAGCAACTGAAAATGAGACTGAGCGTAAGTTCAAGGTGATTCCGTCTCCGGATGAAGAGCGACGGCAACACCGTATTTTTACGGCGGCACCACATCTTGCCGGATCAAAACGGAATAACGATCTTGCCACCTACATTGCCGATGAATGGCGAAAGCAGGGACTGGAAGACGTTGTAATTCGGCGCTACGACGTCTATGCAACCTTTCCGAAGAGTTCATCTCTGGAAATGGTGGCGCCGGTCCACTACCGCGCCAGTCTGCGCGAAGAACCGTATGACGCGGACCCAGACACGAAAAATCCCCACGTCAGTCCGGCCTGGATGGGAATGTCTATCTCCGGCGACGTGACTGCACCGGTTGTATACGCGCATAGCGGTAACCCCGAGGACTACGAACTGCTGCGCAAGCAGGGAATCGACGTCAAAGGCAAGATCGTGTTGGTCCGGTACTCGAATCCTTACAGCTATCGCGGCTTCAAGGCGTTGACCGCACAAAAGGAGGGCGCGGCGGCCATCCTTATATATAGCGATCCGGCGGAAGACGGATACAAGAAAGGGAAGGTGTTTCCCGACGGGCCGTGGGGACCAGAGAGCCACATTCAGCACGGTGCGATTACGTACGACTTCATGGTGCCCGGAGACCCGCTGACGCCAGGCTGGGCCTCGGTGCCCGGAGCGAAACGAATTCCAGCCGATCAGGCAGTCTCGTTGCCGAAGATTGTGTCTCTACCGCTTTCCTGGCGCGATGCCAAACCTCTTCTCGAAAATATGGGTGGCCCGGTCGCGCCGGACGACTGGCAGGGAGGCCTGCCCATCAAGTATCACCTTGGTGGCGAACAGGCTCGCATACACATCAAGACCGAAGTTGATAACTCCATCAAACCTTACTACGTGGTGGAGGCGCGAATTCGCGGCTCGGAGTTGCCGGATGAATGGGTTGTGCTTGGCAACCATCGCGACGCATGGGTCTTTGGTGGAGTCGATCCAAGCAGTGGGACCGCCTCCATGATGGAGATGACCCGCTCGTTGGGCCAACTGCTGAAGCAAGGCATACGTCCGCGGCGCACTCTGGTGGTTTGCAGTTGGGACGGAGAGGAAATCGGGCTCACCGGTTCTACCGAATGGGGAGAACAGTTTGCCGATGAGCTGAAGAAGAAGGCAGTAGCTTACATCAATGTGGACTCTTCAACCTCCGGACCGAATCTCGACGGTAGTGCGGTCGCTTCTCTTGCCCCTATGCTGGTTGAGGCCACTCACAGTCTTCAGGATCCGTCGGGCAAGTCTCTCTATGATGCGTGGAAGGAATCGAGCATTCGTAAGAAGGAAAAGGCGAAAGAGAGAAGCGGCGATAAAAGCACAGTTGAAGTTACCGACGCCAATCTGGCCGACACTCGAATCGGAAGCGGTTCCGACCATACCGTGTTCCTGAATTTTGTGGGGATGCCGGTCATAGGTCTTGGGTTCGACGGCGATTACGGTGTCTACCATTCGATGTATGACAATTTCTACTGGATGAACCATTTCGGTGATCCCGGTTACCGCTATCACACATTGATGTCGCAGGTGTGGGGAGTGCTGGCTCTACGCTTGGCCAATGCAGACATCCTGCCCTTTGACTTTGCCAGCTATGCGAGCAATGTCCGCCAGTTCGTCAGTGATCTGGAAAAAGGGAAGGACCTGAGTCATCTTGATTTGAAGCCTGTGAGTGATGGAATTGATGAGTTCGAAGCTGCCGGCAAAAAACTCGACGCCTCAGTCTCGGCGGCGCTTGCCTCCGGCACTCTGGATCCAAAGACGGTCGAAACGATTAATCACGGGATGATGCAGGTTGAACGAAACTGGCTGAATCCGGATGGCATCCCCGGTCGGCCGTGGTTCAAGCACATTCTCTACGGGGCGCGTTTTACCTATGCCCATCTCGAACTGCCCGGTTTGACTGAAGCGACAGAAAAGGAGGATTGGCCCACCGCCAACCAGCAGGCGGCCATTTTGCAGCATGCCTTGACCAACAATACCCAACTGGTCGACCAGTTAAATTCCGAATTGGACGGTAGCGCGAAACCCGGGCAACAGAAGGGCTCTCTTCAGTCTTTGCAGAGCGACCTCGAGACAATTCGTAGCCAATTTCCCGGAGATATGTCCATCTATATGAAGAACCTTTGTTCGGGAGAAGAGATTGCACTGGATTCCGATACGGTTTACGAGACATTCAGTGTGATCAAGCTGGCGATTGCGGCGGAACTGATGCACCAGGTCGAGTCGGGGACGTTCTCTCTTACAGATCGGGTTGCGCTGACCGCTGGGAACGAGCGGCTACCGTCGGGCGTTCTCTATACCATGGATCCGGGACTGACGCCGACAGTTCGGGACCTGCTCACCCTGATGATTATCATCAGCGACAATGAAGCAACCGATGCACTCGGCGACAAGGTTGGCCGGACCAATGTGACCTCTTACATGAAGAGTCTGGGTTTGGAAAAGACTACGATCCAGTTTTCCGACCTTGACTGGGACCGCACCTGGCTGGGCACGCTGGATCCTTCGTATCGGAATGCACCAGGCAACAAGACAGTCGCGTTTCCTTTCGGCAAATATCCAGGTTCCCAGGTGCAGGAGGCATTCGGGCACACTATTTACGATGCGGGCATATATTTCGGACACAGCACTACCCGAGAGATTGGGCGGCTCTTGGAGATGATGGCCTCCGGGAAGCTGGTTTCCAAGCAGGCCAGCGATCTGATTCTGGGAATTATGGAGAAGCAACAGGTAAACGACCGGTTCCCGCGTTACCTGGAGGATGTTCGCATCGCGCACAAGACCGGCGACGGCCAGCCTTTCATCGCAAACGACGCCGGGGTGATCTGGGTGAACGGCCAACCCATTGTTTTAGTCGTCTTTACTGGGCATCACCGTGGCGAAACTGGTCCCCTGCACGACACGATTGCGACGGTGGCCGCGTTGGTCGTGAAACATTACGGTGGGCAAGTCTCTTCTGGATTCAAATATCCGAAAGACAAATAGCTCTCTTGAAAATATCCAGAGCGCGAAAAGCCATCCTTGTTTTTCGATCGAAGATCTCGCAACATTTTTGATCCCGCCAGTCTTCCTCACCTTTTGTAAAGGTTGACTTCACAACGTAAAAATTTGTGATGGCAGCAACCTCCCTCAATAGTTGTCATCTCACCATGTGGTTGTCCATGCAAAGGCGAATTGAGCTCGATGCGGCACGGGGAGCGATGTTGGTATGGATGACGCTCACGCACCTGCCCACCGTTGTAAGCACGTACGTCAACCAGCCCTTTGGATTCGTTTCGGGTGCGGAAGGCTTTATCTTCCTTTCAGCATTATTTACAGGCCGCATCTACTTGCTGGTGGCTGAGCGCGAAGGTTACAAGGTGATGGGCAGTCAACTGTGGATGCGAACTCTGCGGCTTTATATTTACCATTTAATACTGTTGGCCTTTGCATTTGTGGTGGTGGCACGCCTGGCGTCCGGTACGCATCGACCGGCGTTGCACAATCTGCTCGATTTTTACTTCGCCGCACCCAGGCAGGCCCCCATCTTTGCCGCGCTGCTGATTTACCGTCCCCCGTTGCTCGATATTCTTCCGATGTACATCACGTTCCTCGTGCTGACACCGTTAGCGTTAATCGTCGCCAGAAGAATAGGTTGGAAGTTTATCCTCATCGGTGGGTTTACCCTGTGGCTGGCGGCGCAATTAGGACTTCGTCAAGTCGCATACGATTTCGGAACTCGCGTCACGGGAATCAATATTCCGCTGAGCGCGACTGGTTCGTTCGATCTGTTTGCATGGCAATTTATGTGGTTGGTGGGCCTGTATTGCGGCGTGCGCTGGGCGAAAGACGATTTGCCAGCCTCGGACTGGGCACGGCGGGTGCTTGTCCCCGCACTTGTGATCGTGCCGGTGCTATTGGCGCTACGGTATGCGGTAGGACGTGGTGTTGAACTGGGAATGTTCGAAATCTCCTTTGATAAGTGGCACGAAGGCGCGGTTCGGATCATTAACTTCGCAGCCGTTGCCGCATTGTTGATTCGATTTCAGGCATTTCTAAAACCAGTTGCGATCCGACCGCTGGTGATGATGGGACAGGCATCTTTGCAGGTATTTTGTGCTCATCTACTATTTTGTTTCATTGGGCTCGCAGTTATGGGGTACGCTCCAGTGCTAAATGGTTGGCACGAAACTGCGCTGGTGACTATTACATTGTCGGGGATGCTATTGACCGCCCAAACCTTCTCGAGGAACAGGGTGAAGACGCCGACGGAACACGCTTTAGGAGACAGAGCCGCGGTTAGCAGACCGCTTCCGCAATTCGGCGATTGAACGTCAGAATTCCTACCATTTTTTCCACGCAATTAAAGGGAGGCAGTAATTTATTCGCATTGGGTAAAATGTGCCCCTTGCGTTATTACACCGACTTCGCAATCTGTACAGACTTCTCTGTATCCCTCCGTGGAAAAAATGCACAATGCTGACGACTGCAGATGCTTTGAGGAGAACTTTGACAGCCTTCAGACCTGTAACTGGTGCATTCGATTTTCTTTTTTGCAGTGGTGCATTTCTGATGCGACTTTGGCAAGGTGCTTGCTTCAAGAGTCATAAATCTTTCAGGAGGGTTTATGAATAAACGCATCCTTATGGCTGGTCTGGTTCTGGGCCTCGGGTTCTCGGGAACGCGGCTTAAAGCACAACAGCAAGCACCGCCAAATCAGTCAGGGCAACAGGCTCCCGATTCTCAAGCGCAGGCTCAACCGCCACAGTCCGAAGGCCAGATCTACGCGGGTACGATCATGAAGTCCGGCGATAAGTACGTCTTGAAAGATGCCAGCGGTACTTCGTATGACATTGACCGCCAGGACCTGGCAAAAAAGTATGAAGGTCAAAAGGTCCGAATCCAGGGCACGCTCGATCCAGACGGCAAAACCATTCACGTGAAATAAGGCGATAACCAAAAAGCGTTAAACCGCGAAGACAGCCGGTAGCTCGAGCGAGGGTCTTGCAATAGGGGCCCTCGCTTTTGTGTTTACGTGTTTAAATCAAAAACTAGGATCTAATTCGAAATACACTCTCGGATCCGTTTTAAGGTTTTCAGATTGTCCGACCCGGAAACCGCAGTGTTATCCTCTAAGTGACAGCAAATCAATTGAGGCTGCTACACGCTCATGTCCAACCCAGAAATTGCAGAATCCCAGCCGAGCAATGAAGCCAGTGAGTCATTCAAAGATATTCTCTCCCAGTTCGAGGAGAGTAAACCTCGCAAGTCCGAGAATGCGGGGCAGGGTCGTGAAGGGACCGTCGTCAGCGTTACTGTCGACTCCGTCCTGATTGACATTGGCTTCAAGACTGAAGGCATTCTTCCGTTGACGGTGTTTCAAAATGCCGGCGAAATCGTGAAGCCGGGCGACAAGGTTCTGGTCTCGATCAAAGGTCGCGATCCCGAAGGCTACTACGAACTCACTCGCGGGAGGGTCGAGCGGCCAAAGGATTGGGCATCACTGGAGAAAGCGTTCGCTGACAAAACTACGATTGTGGGTACGGTGACCGGTGTGGTCAAAGGTGGGTTAAGCGTCGACGTGGGTGTTCGCGCGTTTATGCCAGCCTCGCGCAGCGGAGCGCGCGATGCCGCTGAAATGGAAAAACTGGTCGAGCAGGAGATTCGCTGCCGGATTACCAAGCTCGACGTCACTGAGGAAGATGTTGTGGTGGACCGGCGCGCGGTTAGCGAAGAGGAGGAGCGCGCGGTTAAGGACCGGCGATATTCCGAAGTCAAGGAAGGCGTGACCGTGAGCGGTACAGTCCGCAGTCTGACTGACTATGGCGCTTTTGTCGATATCGGTGGCGTAGACGCACTGTTGCACGTCAGCGACATTTCAAGAAGTCGGGTAACCAAGCCCGCCGACGTGCTGTCGGTAGGGCAGGAACTGGAAGTCAGGATTCTTAAGATTGATTCGGAAAAACGGCGGATTTCGGTTGGACTGAAGCAACTTGAGCCCGATCCCTGGGATTCTGTGGCGGCAAAGTACAAACCGGGAGAACGCGCGCGTGGCACGGTGACGCGAGTGCTTGATTTCGGTGCGTTTGTTGAACTGGAACCCGGGATTGAAGGGCTGATCCACGTCTCGGAGATGTCATGGATCAAGAAAGTCAGGACGCCGAGTGACATCGTCAAACCGGGCGACATCGTGGAAGCCGTGATTCTGGGGGTGAGCCCGGGCGAACGCCGCATCTCTTTGGGTCTTAAACAGGCATTGGGTGATCCGTGGGCCGATTTGGCAACGAAGTTTGAGGTGGGCTCGGTTGTGGAAGGCCCGGTGACCAGCCTTACCAAGTTCGGCGCATTCGTCCAACTTGTCGAAGGCGTTGAGGGCTTGATTCACGTCAGCGACATGAGCGCGGAGAAGCGGATTAATCATCCGTCGGACATATTGAAGGTTGGACAGCAGGTCAAGGCACAGGTGCTCGAAGTTGATACCGCCAAACGGCGATTAAAGCTGGGCATGAAGCAACTGATTCCCACCAGCATCGATGAGTACGTCGTTGAACATTCAGCCGGAAATGTAGTTTCCGGCCGCGTGATGGAGATTTCCGGAGAACAAGCACGCGTGGAACTTGGCGAAGGGATTCATGGCACCTGCCGAATTACCTGGCAAAGTTCGCCCAAGGAAGAGGCAAAGGTTGGATCGAAGGCGGATTTGTCTGCCCTCAGTTCCATGCTGAACGCGCGGTGGAAGGGTGGCGCCATGACGAAAGAGTCGACGCCTGAACCCCTGAGCGCGGGACAGGTGCGCAGCTTCAGGATTTCAAAGATAGATGTCGCGACGAAGAAAATTGAGTTGGAGCTGGCTTAATTAAGTGGGCTCTTTTTCGACAGCAGGCACCACAGCCGCCGCTGAGAAGGTTTCTGCTTGATCCAATTCAAAGCTTTTTCTGTTCGGCGCTCTCCAGTTGTGTATCCGCAAACGGCCTGCTTTGTGTCACGCTGAAATCCTTGACATTCTTGAGCACGAATGAAGGAACATCGGGAGTGTGGGGTAGTTTGATGTGGATGAACTCCGCACCGGTCACGTCTTCGAGAACAAACCCTGGCCGTTCGTCTGGTTCCATAGATCTGACCTCGACATCTCTCATCTCGATGCCCTTTACATGGCGGATGTAGAAACCGTGAGCAGGAAGCGGTCCGAAGCGATTCGGATCGGGATACTCATTCTCCTGTTCAGGTGGCTGGATGGCGCCGTCTTCTTTTGTTCCTCCGCCCTGGTGCAATATCAGAATGTTGCTGAACCTGACGTCTTCAATGTTGTGGCCCGGAATTCCCGTAATCAGCGTGGCTTGCCGGGATGCGCAGTTCGACGCGACAACATTACTGATAAAGACGCGCTGCAACTGTCCGACAGGAGTTCCCTCGGGGCCCCGCATTCGGCGGCCCAGGCGGAGAAAGAAAGGGACGTCGACCAAGTCGCGCATGGTGATGTTGGTGATGGAGACATCTTCCAGTATTGCCCCATCGACTGACTCAAGGGCGATCCCACGACAGTTTTCCAAAACGCAATTGGAGACGGTGATGTTGCGAAAGCCGCCGTTGCTTTCGGTTCCGAACTTGATGCGACCGTTACGCGGGACCTTGAAATCCGGATCGAAGCGCTTGTAGGTGGCGTCGAGCAGTGTGCCTTCTTCGTATCCACCGGTAACGTAGCAGTTGGTGATGGTGACGTGGTCAGTGGATCGCGCGAAACCCAGACCGAAGGAATCTTTCAGGCAAATGCCGTCGTCCCACGGGGAGTTCACGCTGCAATTCGAAATACGTACGTTCCGGCAGCAATCGACATCGATCGCGTCACGATTGGTGTCAATCTTCAGATTGTCGATGGTGAGGTTGTCCACTCCGGTGGCAAGGATGGCGAAATGGCCGCCGTGGAGAATCGAAATATCCCGCAAAGTCACGTTGTGACAGTTCTTCAGACTGATTGATTTGTTGCCGATACCAGCGGCGAGTGCGAGGTCGCGATCGCCGCGGCTCAGACCTTTGCCCCAAATCAGGCCCTGGCCTTCGATGGAAATATTTTCTACATCCTCGCCCCAGATCAGGCTGTTATGCCAGTGGCTGTGGCCAAAATCCTGGAATTTGTCCCAGGCATTGGCTTCGGGTGGATCGTATGCAACGCCGCCAGCTTCAGCGGGCGTGTCGGCAGCGACGATGGTTGCGCCGGGCTCGAGGTACAAAGTGATATGACTCTTCAGGTGAATGGAGAAGCAGAGATAGTTTCCAGCAGGGAACCGAACAGTGCCTCCGCCAGCGACGGCCGCGCCTTCGATCGCTTTGTTGATGGCTGGCGTGTCGATGGTTTTGCCGTCTCCCACCGCTCCGAATGATCGGACATCGTAGTCGTGCCTTGGAGCCGAGTTCGTATTGGCGACTGCCGGCCCGGCGATCGCACCTATTGCATTGACGGCGATTCCCGCACCTGCCATCTTAAGAAAATTTCGTCGCGCCGAGCCTTGCATGAACATGAATCACCTGTCCTGGTTGATTGTTACGATACAACGGTGTGAAAGTGCAAGCCATGAAAGTCCAAGCCGGCGTTTAGCGTACACCAGGTTGATTGGGCCGAGCTTGAATGGTAACTTTCGAATTGGAAGCCAAGCATGGAAAATACATCAACTAACACTCAAATCGCCAACGAATCGCTGTCTGTAAATCAGATTGAATCCACCGTCGAAGAAGTACTCGCGACCACGCAGTTTATCGATATTCACACCCACTTGTTCGCGCCAAATTTTGGGAAGTTGGGCTTGTGGGGAATCGATGAACTGCTGACTTACCATTACCTGGAAGCGGAGTTATTCCGTTCTTCAAGCATTTCTCCCGAGCGCTATTGGAAGCTTTCGAAACGCGAGCAGGCTGACGAGATCTGGCGAGCTTTGTTTGTTGAGAACAGTCCCATCTCGGAGGCCACCCGCGGTGTAATTGCCGTTCTCGATGCATTCGGGTTGCCCGTCGATAGCCCGGACCTTGAGGAAGCAAGGTCATTCTTCCGAGACCAAAGGATTGAATCGCATGCCCTGAAAGTCCTGCAGATGGCGGGAATGAGTGCGGCCGTGATGACAAATGATCCGCTTGATCTCGAAGAGGCGCGGCTCTGGATGAAGGGCACAAAGCCGAGCGCGGAGTTTCTTCCCGTCCTGCGGTTGGATCGGATTCTGTGGGGCTGGCCGGACAACTGGCAACGGCTCGCGGAGCAAGGCTACTCGGTGAATGCCCAGGCGGGTGGCAGATCAATACCCGAAGTGCGGCGGTTCCTTGCAGACTGGCACAAGCGCATGCGTCCCCTGTACATGGCGGTGTCACTCACCGACGCCTTTCAATTTCCAGAAGACAGCATTCAAGGAAAGATACTCAGCGAAGCGGTCGTGCCTTCATGCCGTGAATTAAAATTGCCGCTCTCTCTGATGATTGGAGTTCGCCGCCAGGTAAATCCGAGAATCCGTCTGGCGGGGGACGCGGTGGGTAAAGCGGATTTACGAGCATTGGAAAATATCTGCAGAGCTTATCCCGACAATCGTTTCCTGGTGAGCGTTCTGAGTCGCGAGAACCAGCATGAACTCTGCGTATACGCGAGAAAATTCAGCAATCTCATGCCCTTCGGTTGCTGGTGGTTTCTGAACAACCCTTCCATCGTGGAAGAAATTACGCGGGAGCGCATTGAAATGCTGGGGACGAGCTTTATTCCGCAGCATTCGGACGCTCGAGTCCTCGAGCAGGTCATTTATAAATGGCGGAATACCCGCGCCACGATGTCTATCGTCCTGGCTAATAGCTATAAATTGTTGGCCCGCGACGGTCGGAGCGTGAGACGGCAAACTGTGCAGCGCGACGTAGACCGCCTGTTCCGCGGAAACTTCGAGAATTGGACGAGGTTCCCCGGCTGATGGTTTGGGAGTAAAGTTTTATTGGTCAAATATCATCCTCCCGCAGACGGATTTAACCGCTTGCTTCCTGCCTGCCTCCCCAAGAGAATCGACCTTTCTTGCGTTTGACGACAAAACTAGCGGGCCCACAACCGCATCCCATTAAAGAGTTGGATTTGGTGCGCGACCGGCGTAGAACTGTTGTAACCTGCGCCGTTCGGCAGCGCGCATCACAATGGTGCACCATGCATTGCAAGGTCGCGCGTACAAGATGGCCGATGTTTTACTTGCTCATTCCGGCCTTGCTGGCGGCGCCGCCTGGCGCTTCCGGGCAGCAGGGAAGAGGGAATAGTCAGCCGGCCAGCCGGGTCATGACATCTTTTCGGGAAAATGCCTCGCCGTCGCTGTTGAGCACGACAGAGGGTATGGCGGTAATCGGCGCTGCCCTGGAGTCTCGGGGACGCGGGCGCTCCAGGCTTGATTGCTCCCATCTGGTGCATGCGGTTTACGAGCGTGCCGGCTTCCGTTATGCCTACGTGAGTTCTTCAGACCTCTACGCTGGAATCGATGAGTTTCAGCGAGTGGCGCACCCTCAGCCGGGCGATCTGGTGGTATGGCCAGGACACGTGGGCATCGTGGTAAATCCTTCGCAAAACACTTTTTTCAGTTCGTTGCGTTCCGGAATCGGAGTTGAATCCTATTCCGCGCCATATTGGAAGCAACGCGGTACGCCTCGCTTTTATCGCTACACGAAGACTGAAGGACGAGGGAATCAGGAGAGCGTCGCCGAGACCGACGAACCGATGCCCGCAACCTTGGACGTTTCGGTGAATCGCAGCCGAACTCTGTCATCGATTGAGTCGAAGGCTGTGGAGATCAATCTTCCCGGGGAGCAAGTCATCAATACCACCAAACCTAAGCCGGACGAAGTCACGCAGGCGGTTTTGGATGCGCTCAGTCTCGGTCCGGAAGGTCTTCGTGAATCGGATGTATTCAAGCTCAACCAGCCTCTGACCGTATTCAGCCGAATTGACGTCAAGTCGGTCAAAATTCATGGCGATCAGGGGCAAGCTCAGATACGAATTACGATGCTGGCCTCAGTAGAAGGCGGACACACGAACCTGAAAAAGCGGCAGGAAACAGAGACATGGCCGCTTCGAAAACGAGATCGAACCACTTGGGAGGTCGCGCTCCCGAAGGACGAAATGTTCGTGTCTCAAGAGGCTTCGGTGCGCATCCTGGCTCATCAGCTTGATCGATTGGCTGACACAGATCATTCAGCGGCTGGGGACCCTCATCAGAAGACAGAGTTGGGGCAGATGCTTAGTCTCATTTTGTCGGATCAAAAGTAATCTCTGACTCCTGCCTTCGGCTTCTTCTAATAGTGCTCCGCTCCCTTTGAAATCGGCGCCGCACCCGGCCTTGATTCTGGACGCCATTCTTCTCTGGCAATGTTCGCATCGCTTTGCCACAGGATTCATCTAATTCCGTATGAGCAAAGGCCTGGCAGTTTCGGCACTTGACCTTGTGGGTTTGCGAGCCGGTGAGCCGGCGGGCTCGGCAATCGCGCGATCGGTGGATCTGGCGCAGCATCTAGAGCCCCTTGGATACACGCGCTACTGGCTGGCGGAACACCACTCAATTCCCGGGCTGGCATGCTCGGCCACAGCGGTGCTTATTGGGCACGTGGCGGCAGCCACGAAAACGATCCGTGTGGGAAGCGGGGGAGTGATGTTGCCGAACCATGCTCCGCTTGTGGTAGCGGAGCAGTTTGGAACTCTCGAAGCCCTGTTTCCCGGTCGAATCGATCTGGGGTTGGGACGCGCTCCGGGCGGCGACTTTCAGACAATGAGGGCGTTGCGACGGGATCTGGGACAAACCGGAGAAGACTTCCCAGCGCTGCTGGAAGAGTTACGTGAATATCTCGGGCCCGAGAAATCCGGGCAAGCGGTGAAAGCGATTCCAGGGCAGGGAAGCAATGTGCCGATCACCCTGTTGGGGTCGAGCGGCTTCAGTGCTGAACTCGCAGCCAGGCTTGGATTGCCTTTCGCGTTCGCTGCCCATTTTGCGCCTGACTATCTGTACGCGGCCGCGCGGTTATACCGCGAGCAATTCCGTCCGAGTAGTGTGCTGCGCGAACCGTATTTTATCGTGGCTGTGCAGGTAATCGCGGCGGAGACGGATGCTGCAGCACGTCGGTTGTTCACAACACCGCAGCAGCGCTTTCTGCGACTGATCCGAAACCAGCCAGTTGAGCTGATGCCCCCCGTAGATTCGATGGAGACGATTTGGCAGGATTTTGAGCGGGCAGCGGTGGAGAGCAGGCTGGGCGCGGCGATTGTGGGATCGAATACGACAGTGAAGTCCGGACTGATGAAACTGGTGGCGGATACCGGCGCCGATGAAGTAATTGTTGTAACCGATACCTACGAGCATGCGGACAGACTGCAGTCGTACCAGCGCGTGGCCCAGATCGCCAAGTTAATTGACGTGAAGCCGAACATTGGTGTCGGAGCTTGAGAAGGTGATTCGGTCAAGCTAACCGTTGTGTACCGGGCTTACTCTTGCCCTGCAGGAACTGTCGCGCTTTGTGCCAGTTTGTCTTTTTCCGGGACGTGCCCGACGACCACAAGATCGATTCTGCGGTTTGCCGCCCGCCCTTCAGCGCTGTTGTTGTCAGCCAAGGGACGGTATTTGGAGTAACCTGCCGCAGAAATCAATACCGGATCGAACTTGTGCCGCTCGATCAATAACGATACGACTGTAGTCGCTCTCGCCGTGGAAAGGTCCCAGTTCGATTTAAATTTCGAATTGTGAACCGGCACGTTGTCGGTGTGGCCTTCTACTCTGATTTCAAAGCCCCGTCCGCCCAGCACGGTGGCTATTCGAGTTAAGGTCGCGTGTCCGTTGTCCAGCAGTTCAGCCTGGCCGCTATTGAAGAATCCCACTTCACGCAGGCTGACCACCAGGCCCTCTGGAGTGACCCGCATCTGCACTTCGTGCTGGCGTATTTCATCTCCTAGCGCAGACTCAAGCTGCTTTCGAAGTTCGTCTACGTCAACCCCGAAGCCGTTCCCGCCAGGATTTTTGTCCGAAGCGCTAGCCACTTTAATCAGCCTGACGGGAGCATCCATGAGATCGGGACGCGGTATACCCGGGCTTCCGGGAATCCCGACGCCGTCAGTCGCCGAACCGGTGAAAACTCCCAACTGTTGAAATGCGCCTTTGATGGAAGCGGACACCTCGGCCGCCTTCTTTTTGTCAGCCTGCGAGGAAGCGTAAAGAACTACAAAAAATGCAAACAGAAGCGTAATGAAGTCGGCGTAGGAAACGAGCCAGCGCTCATGGTTTACGTGTGCCTTATGTCTTTTCTTCCGGCTCACGCGCTGGCCCCTGCTGCTTTCTGTGCCGGCTGCTGCTTGTGCTCCGGCAGGTAGCCCATCAACATGGTCTCGAGCATGCGTGGATTCATGCCCTCGAGGATGGAGATGACGCCTTCCAGTTTCATTTCGCGGAGCACCTGCTCTTCGCGAAACTTGATCTTGAGTTTTCCTGCCCAGGGAAGGAATAGTATGTTGGCTGATCCGACGCCGTAGATTGTGGCGACGAAAGCAACGGCAATGCCCTTGCCGACCTCGGTGATGTCCTCCAGGTGCTGCATGACCTGGATCAGGCCAAGTACCGCGCCGATGATTCCGACGGTCGGAGCAAAGCCCCCGGCAGCTTCGAATACCTGGGAGAGCCTCTCTCCGTGCTCTTCCTGATTGTCGAGCTCCAGCTCCATCATCTTGCGCAACTCTTCGGGTTCGGCGCCATCGATCGCCAGCATCAAAGCCTTTTTCAAGAAAGGGTCCTTGATCGTTGCGAGCTGGGTGTCGAGGGAAACGATGCCGTCCTTGCGGGCGCGATTCGCATATCCAACAAGTTCTTTGATCAGGGAGTTGGGATCCTGTCCGCGGTCGAAAAAGACGTGCACTAATCCCTTTGCGGCGCCGAACACGATCGGAAGCGGAAATTGGATCATTACCGCTCCAATCGTCCCGCCCAGGACGATCATTGCCGCAGTGGGTTGAATGATCTGGGCGATCTTTCCGCCTTCGATAATCAATCCCGCCAGAATGCCGGCCAGTGCAAGGATGATTCCACCAATCGTGCTCTTATCCACGGCGGAAAGCCTCCGAGGTGCGGCTGGGATGGGATTCTTGAGGATTGAGGACCGCTGAGTTCACATCTGTACCGCCCCAGGTGGGCAATCCAGCCATTACTGAGCGCCGGAAATCCACAATCCGATGAATAACGTCATCCGAGGCCTCGCGGACGATGATCTTCTCCCCATTGATCAGGGTGATCACCGTATCGGGCGCGTTCTCCACGAACTTGATCAGGTCGGAGTTCAGCGCTATGGGGTTGCCGTTAAGTCGTGTCAGTTGAATCACAGCGGTGCCTTTCCGGTAGGGATGGAGTTCCGGCGCTCCATCTATCGGCATTCGGAGAGACGATCATTAAGAGAGGCAGGAGGGGTACAGGTAACCATTACCGACGTTACAGGCACTAACGTCACGAAGATCGAGTTGATGGGCAGAAACGCGAGTGCCGATAGACAGGCCCGTAGCAAAACAGCACCACCTGATTAACCGAAGCGGTGATATGGGCAGTGCATTAGGCCGCAGGGTTCGGTACCAGGCGAAAACTCTAAGCAAAGGAGCTTTGAAATGTCTTTAAGCATTTTGAATAACGTTTCGTCCCTTGCGGCGCAGAACCAGTTGTCCATGACCCAAGCGTCGCTGCAGAAAACCCTCTTACAGCTCTCGTCCGGTTCGCGTTTGAACTCGGGCGCGGATGATGCCGCCGGTCTGGCTATTGCAGACGGGTTGCATGCCAACATCACGGCCCTCACTCAGTCAGCCCGCAACGCCAGCGATGGCGTGGGTTCACTGCAGGTGGCGGACGGCGCGTTGGCCCAGGTCACCGCTCTTCTGAACCGCGCTGTGACACTGGCGACCGAAGCTTCCACTGGTACGGTAAGCGATCCTCAGCGCACCACGATCAACGCTGAGTTCGTTGCGATCAAGGCTGAAATCGACCGCATCGGAGCCAGCACCAACTACAACGGTGGCCAGGTTTTCACCGCCACTGCAACCTCCATCTACCTCAGCGACGGTACCGCCGGAGGATCGAGCGGAATCACTGTAACGACCGGTGCACTGTCCAGCGCACATATCGGTTTCAGTGGAACTCCGACCGACATCAGCGCAGACGTGCTGACCAGCGCAACTGCTGCTCAGACCGCTCTGGGCCACCTGACGACCGCTATCGCGGGCGTTGCCGCCGACCGCGGCGCACTGGGAGCGGAAACAAACCGCTTGCAGAGCGCTTCCAGCGTTATCACCAACCAGGTGCAGAACCTGACCAACGCCGAAGATGGTATCCGCGCCGCTGACATTCCGTCGGCTGTTGCGAATATGTCCCGGTTGACCATTCTGCAGCAGACCGGTATGGCCGCACTGCAGCAATCTAACCAGATGCAGCAGTCGGTTCTGAAGTTGTTGCAATAACCTCGCGCTAACCTCCGGCGGGGCGCAAAAAGCCCCGCCTGGAGCGAGGTATAGGTGATCCTCCATGCGAATTGATGGCGTCAGTCCGATTCCTGCAGTAGCCTCGGAGCCGGTTGCCCGAGAGGCCAAGGCGGTCCATGTTCCTGACCGGGCGCCTGCGATCACGGATCATGTGGAAACGCATCCGAAGCCTGAGGTCAGTCCAACCAATGTCCTGGTCGAGATGCAGCCAGGCAATGTTGTGGTTTACAAATTCATCGACACGGCCAGCGGCAAGCTGATCCAGCAGATTCCTTCAGAACAGATGCTGAGCCTGTCCGAGACCACCCAGTCAACCGACAAACCTGCAAAGAAGTAGATAAGGACTTACAAACATGGCGGCTTCCTCTTCTTCGGCAATTTTGAATGCACTGAGTTCCTCCCTGGGCACAGGCCAGGGAATTGACGTGACTTCGACCGTCAATCAGTTGATCACAAACCTGCGCGGGCCCGAGCAGGTCTGGCAGACTCAGCAACAGATCCTGGCAGGACAGAGTTCAGCGCTTACGCAACTGAATACTGAAGTGACAGCGCTCTCCAATTCAGTCGATACCCTCAATGACCCTGCAGGCGCCCTGAGCGCGCGGGCCGTTACCTCGTCGCAGTCAGCGATTGCGACGGCTACCGCCTCGAATTCGACCCCGGTGGGAAGTCACACTATCGTGGTAAATAACTTGGCGAGCAGTGCTTCGTACTACTCGGGCGCGGTGGCGAAGAGCACAACTCCACTGGCCGCCGGTACGTTTACGATCCAGGTGGGCAGCCAACCGGCAAACACGATCACGATTGACGCGACGAACAATACTCTCGATGGACTGGCTGCCGCGATCACCAATGCGAACATTGGCGTGACGGCAAGCGTGGTGAACGACTCCAATGGCGCCCGCCTGGCGATTGTGAGCAATACTTCGGGAGCAGCCAGCGATTTGACTGTTAACGCAGGAAGCAGTGGCCTAACCTTCACCAAGGGGGCCACCGGCACAGACGCGTCGCTTAGTGTGGATGGTGTACCCATCAGCAGCGCCAGCAACACCGTGACAGACACCGTCGCGGGCCTGACTTTGAACCTGGTGGGCGCAGACCCGAATACGCAGGTCCAGATCGCAGTCAGTCCTGACACCACAAAGGTGACGCAGGCCGTCACGGATTTTGTAACCGCCTACAACACCATCATTCAGGATCTGACCAGCCAGTTCACATTTAACACTTCAACCAACACCGCCGGACCACTGTCGGGCGATGCGGGAGCTCGTCTCGTACAGAACGAATTGCTGAACGCAGCTACGTTTACCGGGACCGGAAACTCGATCAATACCTTGGCCCAACTAGGCGTGACGATGAACGACGACGGCACGCTGGCGGTGGACAATTCCAAGCTGAGTAATGCCGTCAACTCCGATTTTGCCGGCGTGCAGAACTTTTTTCATCCGGCGACCGGGACCGGTTTCGCGGCTTCCCTGAAAGCGCAGCTGGATCCGCTGACGGATCCAACCGAAGGCGCTTTTTCGATCGAGCTCAAGGGAATGAGCGACGGGCAGAAGAGCTTTCAGGATCAGATCGACAACTACGAGCTGTACATTGCCAATGAGCAGACTCTGCTGACGGCCCAATATACGCAGGTTGATCTCGCGCTGCGCCAGCTACCCTTGCTGCAGCAGCAGATTAACTCGGAATTGAACTTTACGGGGAACTCGAACTCCAATTCGAACAACGGCTAACGCCGAACAACTCGAACTTTGAATCAAAGCCATGAACGCCAACCGTAACCAACTCGCGTATCAAGAGGCAGCGGTGCGCAATGCCAACGCGATCGAATTGATCGTAATGCTGTATGACATTCTGGCACGTGATCTGCTCGCCGCCATCGAAGCCATGGAGTCTGGAGATATCGAGCTTCGCTCAGCAAAACTGAAGCACGGTTTCCTGGCATTGCAGCAGCTTGAGGGAACACTCAACATAGAGGAAGGTGGGGAACTGGCGACGAATATGTCCCGCTTCTACTCCATGCTGCGTGACCAGATCATGAAGGCTCAGGTTCAGCAGGAACCGGCGGTGCTGCGGGAGCTTGTTCAGTTGCTTTTCAGCGTGCGAGAAGCGTGGATGGAATTAAGTAGCCGGCTTGCGGGTACGTCGCAAGCACCTGTTCCACAGGCTACGTTGGCACCCGCCAAACATTCCCTTGATCGAGAACACGACCCGGAACAGGTCAAGACAGCGAGTTGGAAGGCTTAGCTTGCCATCTCCCCAGCAGGTCGAAAACTACTTCTTCAGGTCTGCCGTCCAATTTGTAACCAACACCAGTGGAGTAGGAGCGCTTTCCGGATAGGTGTTGAAGATTAAACGCTGACCGTCGGGAGCGACGTCGTAGGGATTTCCAATAGGACCAAGATAACTGACCTGAAATAACCTGCGCACCGGATCCATTTGAAACTCTGAGCTCTGCGCGTTGACGGTGGCGGCATTGACAGAGCTATCCCTTCCTGCGAACCAGATCTCCTTGCCATCCGCTCGCCAGTCAGGGAATGTGCCTCCATTTTGCGAAACCTGCCACTTGCCCTGGCCGCTGGGGAAGTGGGTTACGTAAACTTCCTCGCGTCCGGACTCTGTTGAGCTGTAAGCCAGCCAGCGGCCGTCGGGCGAGAGCCGGGACTGAACAATTCTGGCCTGAGCAGACGCCGGTTGCACAACAACGAATGGCTTCTTGTCTCCGGTCAATGGGCGAGCCCAAATGGAGCCGCTAGGGCCGTTCTGTTGCATGTAAACAAGGTATTTGGCGTCAGGAGACCACTGCGGCAAGCTTAGTGAGACAGGTCCCTCGGGGAAATTGCCGTCCAACAGTACTTCTTCTTGTCCGCCACCGTTGGCCAGGCGTGCATGCAGCGAGCTACCGGTCCTCAATGTTGCACCCTCTTGCCGCAGAAACATCACCCGCTGGCCATCCGACGACCAGGATGGCTCGAGATGGGTTGCGCCGCCGAATGTAAGCCGGGTTCGAGATCCCCGGTTCAGATCGAACACCCATATGTCGGCTTGAGGGTCTCCCATGGAAACTGCCAGTTGTTTGCCATCGGGCGAAATGCGTCCGCTCCCCTTGTAAAACGAGCGTTCGCCGACCTTCCCCAACAACTTCCCGCTACGGTCCAACCATGAAAGATCATTACCGAGCGCTTTCGTGCCTGTCTCGTAGATCAAGACTCCATTCTGGCTGGCAGCGAAGGTGGTATGCCAGGTTCCGGAATCGTATTCCACCGCGCTTGCCACCAGCATCGGATCACCGGAGACAGCGCCCGTGGATGGATCGAACTTTTGCGCCAGCAGTTGTGACTGGAGATGGTAGAGGAGATAACCTGACGCATACTGTGCCCCCGAATCCGAATCCACCACACGCTTGTAGGATCCGTCCTCCAGAGAGCCAAAGAAAATTCCCTGTTCCGAATCGCCCGAATGGTTGGTGGCGAAGAACAGAAAATGCTTTCCGTCAGGCAAAAACCATGGCCAACGGTGGGTGGTTTGCTTGCCGGCTTCGAACTTGGTCAACTGCACCGGACTACCGCCCGATGCATTGATTCGCCACAATGAATCCCGGTAGTCAGGTTCGTAGATGATTACGTTGTCCTGGTTCCAGGTTCCGCCTCTGGGATTCGGGGCGTCTGCCAGAACCGTGACTGGGCCGCCCGATGCGGCTACTTTCTTAAGTCGGCCATCGGCAAAGAACCCTAAAACCTTTCCGTCCGCTGACCAGAAGGGGAACGAAGCACCCTCCGTGCCCTCAATTTTTCTCGCTGCAAGTTCGCCGAGGTTCTGAACCCAGATCGAGGTTCGTTCCTTTTGGCTGCGCGAGCAGAATGCAATGGCGGTGCCGTCGGCCGTAATCACCGGCGGACCGGAAAAATCGCCGGTAAAATCAAAGGCCATTTCTGTTGGCGGAGGCAAGAACGAGCGCAAGGTTCGTGCCGGTTCGTGCTGTCTTAGACTTGACCAAATCAGCCCGATAACCAAGGCCGCCGCAAGCAATCCCCAAAGCAGATGCACGGGCCACCTGGGATGAGGGACGATCTTGGGGGCAGGGCTGGTGCCGGAACTACCACTCGCGATCCAGTGCAACTCGCGGCCAATGTCGGCAGCGTTCTGCCATCGGGCGTCCGGATTTTTTGCCAGACAAACCTGAACGACGTGTTCAACCGCCGCCGGAACCATCGGCTGATTTTTCGTAACCGGATCGGGCTCTTTCTCCAGGATGGCGGACGCGACCGATATTTGGCTCTTGCCCTCGAAGGCCCGCTTGCCGGTAATCATTTCGTAGAGTACGCAGCCGAAGCTGAAGATGTCACAGCGCGCGTCAGCCTCTTGCCCTTGCAGTACCTCCGGAGCCATGAATTGAAACGTGCCTACGATCGATCCTTGTTGGGTAAGTGCTGCCGGTGGCGCGGTAAGAGCCGACAGATTCATGGTTGGAGTGGAAGGGGTGAGAGTTCCGCTCGTCAGGGTTTGGACGCTGAGCATGCCGGCGGCGGGCTTGGCCAGGCCAAAGTCCAATAACTTGGCGCCCAATGGCGTCAGCATGATGTTTGCGGGCTTGAGGTCGCGATGGACTATACCCGCCCGGTGAGCCTTCTCCAGCGCATCGCAAATCTGTTCGCCAAGCTGCAGCGCCTGCTTCCAGGGTAGCGGTCCTTTCTGGAGACGAGATTCCAGGCTCTCGCCCCGCACATACTCCATTACCAGGTAATCGACTCCATCCTGGCTCCCCACATCATGCAGCACGCAGATATGCGGATGATTTAAACAGGAGATCGCGCGAGCTTCTCGCTCGAAGCGTTGCTTCGCTTCACCGTTCGAGGAAAGGTGTGCCGGCAAAATCTTGATGGCAACGATGCGATCCAGACGTGTGTCGAGAGCGCGATACACTTCGCCCATGCCGCCAGCACCCAGCGGGGATTGAATTTCATAAGGACCAAGTTTGGTGCCTGAAGCGAGAGGCATCTGTGGGCAACATTATAGTCCGGGGCGATGCGAGCACATCCGGACTAGTCAGAAATGGATCCTGCGGCCGTTAAGTGCTATTTCAGATAGTCCAGCAGACTGGTCGGCAGGATCTTTGCTGCCGCGGCCAATGCGGCGTCGTGCGCGGTGGTCGCGCGAGTCAAGTCTGTTGCTGCTTTCGTTAGGTCTGCGCCGACGAGATTGTTTGCCTGTGACTTCAGCGTTACCTGTTCCTGTTGCAGAAATGACTGCGTCGAGTTGAGCTGGTTGACAGCGTTTCCGTAGAAGATGCGCTGGCCGGTCAATGAATCGAATGCAGTGCGAAGCTGATTTGTCGCCGTCTCGGCATCAGTCGTGTTTCCGGTTTGAAGAGCGGTGATCAACTTTTGCAGGGATCCGAAAACGTCTCCCGCTGAATTTTGGAACAACTGGTTGCCCGGCATGTTGGTTTGTAGCTTGAGGCCGTCTGCAACCTGCACTGTGTTGGTTCCGCTATTGCCGGTGTAAGTTACACCCGAAGGACTTGTCGGATCGAGCGCATATGGAGGAGCGGTCGTTGCGGTGCCACCGAACAAATAGCTGCCACCGACTGAGGTATTGGCCAACTGTACCAACTGACTTTGAATGCCTTGCAAATTCGCAACGATCTGCTGGCGGTTTGCGTCGGACACAGTCCCAGTGGAACCCTGTACCCCTAGAGTGATGGCCTGAGTTACAGATTGGACCGAAGAACTGAGTGCCCCGTCCGCCGTCTGCAACTGGTTCGTCAGTGTATCGACGTTCTGAAGGTATTGGTCGGCACGATTCGATTGATCCTGGTTGCCCACCATCTGCGCTGCTGCGAGAGGATCGTCTGACGGAACGCTAACGCGTTTGCCCGAGGATATTTGTTGCAAGGCGGTGTTTTCCTGGCTCTGGGTCTGCCAGATTGCATTGAGAACGTCCAAGGACATGTCAGGATTTACGCGCATTTTAGGTCGTCACTCCCATTGCCATTAGTGTGTCGTACATAGAGTCCACAGTGGTTACAATGCGGGCTCCGGCCTCGTAGGCCCGTTGATAACGGATCATGTTGGTAGTTTCCTCATCGAGCGACACACCAGAAACTGCGGAGCGCTGGTCGGTAAGCTGTTGCACGCTCGCGTTGCTGGCGGTGACATTAGTCTGAGCATTCGCGCCGAGACTGCCGACCTGCAGCACCAGATTTGAATAGGCATCCATCGGGTTCGCACCGGATGGAAGCGGCTTGTTCTGCAATCCGATCAGTTGCTCGATATTTCCGTTGCTGCCGGCCGACCCGTCGGAGCTGGCAGCGATCTTGCTCGGGTCGGTGATAGCGACGCCAAAATTAGCGGCTGCGTCCGTTGTCGAAGGCAGCGGAGTGAAGAAATTCTGACCGGCGTTTCCCGAAGCGTCAAATCCGGCAGCATGCTGTGTGTTGAAAGCGGTTGCCAGCTGGCTCGCGAGAGTATTCAGTTGCGTGAACAACTGCGGAATGGCCTGATCGCGGACTTGAAGGGTTCCTCCGAGCTGGCCGCCCTGAATCTGACTGGTGATGTCCACGCCCTGAGCGCTGTACACATGTTCGAGGACGCTGTTGTTCGCGTTGGATTGCAGGTTATAACTCTGGTTGGCCACAACCAGCGGCACACCATTTGCGGTCGTGAGAGTCAATCCGTGTTCGGTTTGGGTAACGGAAACGTTGACCAGGCCTGAGAGCTGACGAACCAGTTCGTCCCGTTGATCCTGAATCGTGCCGGGATCTTTATTCAAACCCTGCATCTGCGCGACTTGGCCGTTGAGCGCAGCAATTTGGGTGGTAAGCCGGTTGATCTGATCGACAGTTTGTGGCACTGACTGATCCAGCCCGGTTCCGATTGTGTTCAGGCTTGATACCGCCTGATGAAACGAATTGGCAAGATTATTGGCTGAGGTAAGCACGGCCTGCCGGGCATTTGAGTCGGTAGGATTGGTCGAGAGCTGGCTCATGCTGTTAAAGAATGCCGACAGCGCGCCACCTACGCCCTGAGTAGGATCAGAAAAAATACCTTCGATCTGAGACAGGGAATTGAGCTGGGTTTGAGCATTGCCCTGTTGTCCGGTCTCTTCGTAAATTCTTAGCTGCAGCAGCTCATCGCGAACGCTTTGAAATTGTTCGAGGGTCACTCCACCGCCAAAGGTCACGCCCGATTCCTGAAACGTGGGGGCCTCGTTGAGTTCGGCCACTTCGCGGCTGTATCCCGGAGTATTTACGTTGGCAATGTTATTGGTGGTGACGTTCAGCGCTCCCTGATTGGCTTGCAGGGCCTGGACTGCGATGGATAGGGAAGTGTCAAGACCGGGCATAGGTTAGACCTCGCACGACCAGCCGCTCGCCGCTGCCTGCTCCGATTCTGCGGGGAAGTTCTGTTTGTAGGTCTGGCACAGCGCCGCCCGCAGCCGGGTGGTACGCAAAGCACGTTGCAGCAATGACGAATAAACCCGGGTCAGATTCACCAGCTCGCGAAAATCTGCCGGGTAGACCCTGACTGACGGCTGTGGATCCGAAGGCTGTCCGCGAAACCAATCTTGCAATTTGTCGACGAGAGTGTCCTGGGCGGCTGTAGTAGTTTCGAGTTCCGCTATATCGTTGGAGGCCAACGCCGCAATTGCACGCTGGAACTGGACACACAGCTCCCGAATCTCAGCCACGCAGGTGGATGGGTTGTCGTCGCGTTTCTCGTCCTCGCTGCTTTGGGTTGCCAAAGAGACTCACCTTGCTGATGAACACCGTTTCTACCGCTGGTTGTGATTCAGAATTGCGTGTGCGACCTTGTCCGCTTCTACTTTGTAGTCACCGTTCTGGATCGATTGGCGCAGCGCGTCAACCTTGTCCTGCCGAATCTGGGGCGAGCTCATGGCCCGCGCTTCCAGCGAGGAGACGCTCAGAGTGTCTACTGACAGACTGGTCTTATCCTCAACACTTGGCGCAGTCGGAGGCTTGGCTCCGGCCTTGCGGGTGTTGTCGTCCCGCTCGACGCCTTGAAACGATATGTTGTTCAGGTCGATTCTCATAAGTGGCCTCCTGCAATTCCGCGCAACTGCTTTATCGGCAGTTGCAGAAAAAACTTTAGTCCAATGATCATTTTGCCACCTTTGGGGTAACCAGAGGTTTTATCGAAATAGGACTCGGATGTAAGCCCTTTATTTCCATAGGAGTAGCTGGGGCTTTATGGGCTGCCTGCGCCTGGAGGTGTTTTGCCACCATCGCCGCGATACCCAATCCTCCGTGACCTCCGGTAAGAGCGGTGCCTACAGCCTGCATGGCGATGGCGTGAAACTGGTCTTTGCCCGGGTCCTGGTCGGGGTCCGAATTGGAGCCTGGAACCGAGGCGAAAGACTGTTCGGCTTGTTCCAGCCAGTGGGAAAGCAGCACGGCTTCAAATTCGCGGGCCGACTTTTGAATCTTGGCCGAATTTCCGGCGTCCGTGTTCTTCAGTTTGTCCGCAGCTTGCGTGCCTCGAAGATCAGAAAGGCTAACTGGCGTAATGATGCTGGTTGAGCTCACAAGATCTCCAGATCGGCTTGTAATCCACCCGCCGCTTTGATTGCCTGCAAAATTGCCACGATATCTCGAGCAGTCGCGCCCATGGTTTGCAATCCATTAATAAGTTCTTCGACGCTAGCGCCTTCCGCCAGGCGTATGGATTTCGCCGACGTCTCTTTCGCCTGCACATCCTGCTGGGGCACGACGACGGTTTCAGCGCCTTTGGAAAGCGGAGCGGGTTGTGAAACCGAGAAGCTGGTCGTCACTTCTACAGAGAGCGTGCCGTGCAAAACCGACACGGAGGAAAGCTTCACGTCTCCGCCCATCACGATTGTTCCGGTGCGTTCGTTGATCACGACTTTGGCCGGAGGATGGACGCTGATGGAAAGGTTTTGAATTTCGGAAATCAAGTCCGGCACGGATGTAGTGCCTGAGCTGCCGATGTTGACATTGATCTGACGGCTGTCGACCACGGTCGAAATCGTTTTGCCGAATTGGCGGTTGATGACGTTCGAGACCTCGCGCGCAGACGTGAAGTCGGCATCGCGAAGCACGAGAGAAACCGTAGTCAGTCGATTGAGATCAATCGCCGTATCTCTTTCCACTGTTCCACCGTTGGGTATCCGTCCCACTGTCGGATGGTTGACCTGTTTGGTATTGCCAGCGCCTCCGGCTGAATATCCGCCCAGCGTGAGCGGGCCCTGGGCTTCCGCATAAACCTGGCCATCCGGACCGTGAAGGGGAGCGAGGAGCAAGACTCCGCCTTCAAGACTCTTGGCGTCGCCGATCGAAGAAACGGTGACGTCGACCGCCATGCCTTGCCGCGCAAATGGAGGAAGTGTAGCGGTGACAAATACGGCTGCGATATTGTTGACGCGAATCTGATTCGCGGGAATCTGCACTCCCAGGCGCTGCATGATGTTTGCCAGGGTCTGGGTGGTGAACAGAGTCTGGCGGCGATCACCCGTTCCGTTCAATCCGACCACGAGGCTGTAGCCTACGAGCGGATTATCACGCACGCCTGACACTGTGGTGATATCGCGCAACAAGACCGTCTTCGACTCGGTTACAGCATGAGAAGCGGACGCCGCGACCAACGCGCAGGCAAACAACACGAATTTTAGAAACCGATGACCCATAGCAGTGCTCGAACTATAGGATTCGGGGACCGGATCGCGTCCGACACGACTCCCTTACCTTTCAATTCCACTTCAAGACTTGAGAGCGATGTCGAAAGCGCGCTGTTGTCGGGTCCGACGTCTCCGGGCCGCAACACACCTCGCACCAGCATGGTTTCCTTTTGATTGTTGATTGCGACCAGACGCTCGGCTTCGACCACGAGGTTGCCGTTTGGAAGAACCGCAATCACCTGTCCGGCGAGACTGGTATTCATGGTCGTGCTCGCGTCGGTAGAACCTGTGCCTTTGAGCTTGGTGGATGAATTCGCTGTGAGTATGTTGTTCACACCGGTTGTGCTAATGTGACCCGCCAAGCCCGAAATCCCCGAGGTAGTATTGAAATCGCGTTGCGTGCCAACGTTGCCAGTGGCCTGCGCAGTTGTGCGTTGTACTACGACGATGGTGACCAGATCATTTAACCGGCTGGCCTTGTAGTCGGCCTGCAAGTTAGTCATTGCACCGTTGGAGGTCCAGAGACTCCCCAGCGGCAGATCGGCAGGTGGAGATATGGTCTGTTGCTGCATGCGAGCAACGTAGTCGGCGCGAGCCTTCTGCGGATCCTTGGTGACTTTCACCTTGGAAAGAATGCTGCACGACAAGACGAAATGCGACAACAACGCCAGCGAGATCGCCAACCGCATGGTTCGATTTGTGAAATTCGTTCTCATAAGGTGACGTCAGTCCGGCAATATCGAAGTGACAATGCCCGGCCCGGTGACCCGTGCCAGATAGGTTTTTTTCGTCTCTTTGTTAACCACCCGGACACGTTGGCCGCGGCCTCCGTTTTGCAGACAGAGAACCGGCAACGTCATGCGGATCAAGTCGCCTTCGAACACGAGGACGGCAGCCTTGCCGCTTCGAACCCACATGTCTTGCGGTTTCGTGGCTCTACCGTCCTGCCGGCCGGAGAGAGCGGACGCTTCGTCGCCCGGTTGTCCCCAGTGCAACAGCACATAAAAGGGAAGACATGTGTTCGGTTGCTCACACCGCAATCGAACCTTGTCGGATTCACCATCCAGGACTTCGACGCTGACTACCTTTAATCGCGGTTTCAGGTTGGCTGCGGTGACGCTGGACAGCTGCTCCATTTGGTCCGGAGTGATACGGATGCCCGAAGAATCGAGAGCTCCCAGAATCCATTCGCGGCTGATCGGTGTTCGCTGATTGTCGTCAGCGCGAACCGGCGCTGTCACGCCCGAAAGAAGCGTGATGAACATCGCGAATGCCTTAAGCCGCCTTGGAGTCATCATTCGTCCTTACCGGGTGAGACTATTGAGATCCTGGAACATTTCGTCGGCAGCCTTTACGACACGCGAATTTGACTCGTACGACCGTTGCGAAAGGATCATGTCTACGAATTCCTGGACGACGTCGACGTTCGACTGTTCCAGGAACCCTTGCTGCAGCGAGCCGATGCCTTCCGCTCCTCCGGGGGTACCAACGATGGGATCGCCGGAGGCGGTGGTGGCAAGCATTAAGTTGTTGCCAACGCTGTTCAAGCCGCCAGGATTCGGGAACATCGCAAGCTGGATGCTGCCGACCTGAGTCGCCTGCGTCTGGCTGGGCTGTGTAACGGAAACCGTGCCGTCGGCTCCGATGGTGACAGAGAGAGCGTCGGCAGGAAGAGTGATTGCGGGTTCGATTGGATTACCGTCCGCGGTTACGATATTGCCCTGCGCATCAAGATGGAATGTGCCGGCGCGTGTGTAGGCGATTTGTCCATCCGGCATCGTCACCTGAAAAAATCCCTGACCTTGAATCGCCAGGTCGAGCGGATTGCCGGTCTGGCTGAAATCTCCCTGAAGTTGAAGAACCTCGGAAGCGCCCGGCTTGGTGCCCAAGCCAACCTGCAGGCCTGCCGCATTGGTCGTCTGCTGGGTTGAAGCCGAACCCGGCATGATCATGTTCTGGTACAGGAGGTCGGTGAACTGTATCCGCCGCCTGCGAAATCCTGCCGTGCTGGTGTTAGCCAGGTTGTTGGCCACGTTGTCGAGATTCATTTGCTGCGCGTTCATGCCGCTGGCGGCGGTGTATAGTGCGCGGAACATAGAGCTCCTTTACGGGTTGACCTTCGGTAAGTCTTCGGTTGCAATGCGATTGAATTCCGAGTGGAACATGGAAAGCGCTCTCTGCATCATTTCCGCATAGCGTTGTACGGCGACGAGTTCGACCGCACCGGATACGGGGTTCACGTTGGAACTTTCGAGCGAGCCCTGCGCTATCGAGGATTGTTTTGCCGGGGTCCCGCTTTGCGCCGGAGCGCTGTAATAGGTTTTGCCGACGCTCTCAAGCTTTGTGGCTGGAGGAAATTCCACCAACTTGACTCTTCCAGCGACGGCGCCATTCACCGAGATCGTGCCATCGGGGCTCACTGTCACCGGGCCTCCGACAATACGGATGGGGCCTTGTTCGCCCATGACGGGATCTCCCTGTGCCGTGGTCAATTGTTTTTGGGCCGAGACTTGAAAATTTCCGTTGCGGGTGAAAGCCGGTCCGTTGGCTGTTTTCACTTCGAAAAAGCCGGGTCCCTGTACCGCGAAATCCAGATCATTGCCGGTGTGTTCCAGGTTGCCCTGGGTCATGTCCATCTGGCTGCCGCCGGAGATTCCAAAATCATTGACTGCCTGGTTCAGTTTCGAACCAGGATGTCCCGAGGCCGTGGCGAGGAATGAGCGAAAGATGTTTTCCTGGCCGCGATATCCGGGCGTGCTGGTGTTAGCAAGGTTGTTGGCGACCAAGTCAAGCGCCTGGCTTCGCGCCATCAATGCCGCGCATGCCGCATAGAATCCGCTGTCCATAGGAGGTTCCGGTACCAATAAAGCACGGCGAATGCCATTAAGGGACAGAGTGCCTGTCCGCTAAGTCATTGAAAGTTGGTAGGGTTTGAAAACTAAATGAGAGGTAGATGAGGATTGGACAGATGCAAGTTGGGTTGGGACCGGTTCATTCCACCGGATTCTAACCGGCTACTATTCATGTGTCTCAGTTGGCTTTCAGCCGAAATTGGGTTTGCCTGAGCGACTCGCGCAGCCGCTCGATGCCGATCTCTACAATGCATTCGTCCACGCTGATGTCTGTTTCGTCGGTCGGGGCGCTGTCCCGCGCAAGCTGAAGGATGTGGGTCTTCAGGCCGCCGTCCTGGTTGACGATATCGGAGATGGCACTGAGGGTGATGACTCGCTCCCCCAGCAGTAACTCGAGGCGGAGGAGGGCTTCTGCGCTCACAATAGCAGGTCCGAGAATCTGGATAGGAATCATAGCTTTGACCAACCCATACATCGGCCAAAGCGGTTGCGAACTTTATTCGGTCCTAGACTACTTCGGTGATTCGCAGTCCGTAGTTACCATCTACGACGACCACTTCTCCCCTAGCTACGACCCGGTCCCCCAGGAAAAGCTCGGCTGGGTCCTGAATGTATTTGTCTAACTCGACTACCGATCCGGACCTTAGTTCGCCGATCTCGCGTAATGGAAGGCGTCGCTCGCCGAATTGGAGAGTGACCTCGATCTCCACGTTTTCAAGAATGGAGGCGTTAAAGTTCTTCGTTGCTTGTGGGACTTGGCTGGGCGCGGCCTCAGAGGTTGAAGAGCCCTGCGGCCAGCCTTCGGCGAAAAGTATTTGAAATGGAAGACTTTTCGCTCCGCCATCCGTCGCAACAAGTGAGAATTGGCTGGAAGCAGTCCAAGTGATTTCTTTTGCTACCCGCAGGTGAATCTTGATCCCTTGGAGTGACACTGCTGCCTTTTCGCATGCCTCCGCCAAAACTCCACGAACCGCTTGAGCATGCCCCGGTTGCAACTCTCCGGGAGCAATGGCGGTTTTTTCGAGCATAGCGGCCAGCGCGAGTGCATTCTCCGTGCTGATCTGGATTGCGGCCTCTGCTTGCGAGGGCTCTGCCACCAAGATCATCGTGAGTAGTTGTGTTCCCGCAGGGAACGGTTTGGGTGTCTCGTCACCCTTTACCGTCCAGGGCGCCGAGGCCTTCGCGGTCAGGGCCCTTGCAACTTCGGTTGGTAGCGCTTCAACAAACAGATCGATTGGAGTGCGGCTCATATTGTGGTCTCCGTTTCTGGCTGCCTTTGCGACTTGCGATTGAGTAGTTGCGCCCCACGACGATTTCCACTGCGGACCGGCACGGCGTCGAATGAATCATGACCTTCGATTTTTAGAATTGCCGGAGTCCTTACCGACACGCCGAGTTGGAGAATCTTGCCGACGCTCAGGTTCAACAAATCCGTCGCGGGTACCTTACAGCCCAGCAAAGCGAGTTCGACTCCGAACGTGGTGCCAAGCAACTTATCGGCTAACTTGGCAGTCATCGTGCCTTTTCTTGAGACGTCCGACGCGGTGACGGTTCCAGCGCCGAGAAACGGCCCCAGGCTGGCAATCGGTAGCATCAACTGAAAATCTCCTCCTGCCGACTGCATGCTGACTGAAAAACCGAAGACCAATGCGGTGTCGCTGGCGGTGAATAGTGTCTGCAATGGAGCCAGCGGTTTTCGTGCGGCTGCTAATACCGAAATCCCGAAGCTCCGCCATGCGGTTTGCAGTTCCTGGCAAATCAACCGGACAAATTCTTTGGCAATCAGGTCTTCGATTTCGGTGACCTCGCGTGACAATTCACTGGGGCCGCCGGTGCCTCCGAGGAGCCTGTCGATCACAGGGAACAGCAGCATGGAGTCAATCTGCAAGAAAGCAATGTCACCCTGGGCTCCAAGTTGTAGCGGCACTAGGTAGGAATTTGCCGCCTTCTCGAGAAATGTCTTGCAGAGTATTTGGTCCGAAGGCCGCGAACTAGTCTCACAGGGCAATCCCAGCTTGGATTGGAGCTTCTGGGCAAAGGGGCCGGCGAAAGTCTCGGTAGCCGTGACCAGAGGGTCAAGCCGTGGTTTGTCAATCCCGCCGACTGTGCGGAAGTCGCACGGCTGCACTTGCTCTGACTTAGCGTCTTCTGCGAGGAGTGCTCGTCGCGATAGAGATGGTGATTGAGTGAGCGTCGCCATGGTGGTTACCGGAAGGTGTCCTCTTCGAGCTGCATTTCATGGATCGCGGTACGAAGCTTGGTGATGGCCAGAGAGTGAATTTGCGATACGCGCGACTCCGCCAGGTCCATGACTGCTGCGACCTCACGCATGGTCAGTTCTTCGCGATAATAGAGTGAAATGACCATCTGTTCCTTTTCCGAAAGCGTCTTGATCGCCTGAATCAGAAAGTCACTCCTTTCGGAGCGAAGACATATCTCGAAGGGACTTTGATTCTCGTCGGCCGGAGCGCTCTCGATGAGATCCTGTGGCTCAGAGTCCTCGAAACGCGATCCAACCATCTGGCCTACGATGTGCAGGCCGTCCAACTTCCGAAGGAGTGTATGAAGCTCCGAGACCTCCAGATCGAGGTCAGCGGCAATCTCTTCCTCAGTGGGTTGACGGCCAAGCTTGTTGGCGAGCTTGGTGATGCTCTCGGCTACGTTGCGACCTTTCTTGCGTAATGGCCTGGAGCCCCAATCAAGCGCGCGCAGACTATCGAGGATGGCTCCGCGTATGCGGAATGATGCGAAAGATTTCAAGGAAGCGTTCTTCTTTGGATTGTATTTCCGAACCGCTTCGATCAGGCCGAGCACGCCAGCGTGTACTAGGTCCTCGAGAGGAACATGTTGCGGCAAACGCTCGTGAATTCTCCGGGCGAGGTAGTACACCTGGGACAGCTCAGACAAAATGAGCTCATTGCGCGCATCGTTTTCCGATAAGAGGTCTGTATATCCGGCTTGTGGCAATGTCATCGCATCCTCAGTTCAACTGGTTAACGCAACGAACCCACTGACTGCACTGGAACCAACGGTGGAATCTCGGTTGGAGCCAGTACGACGATCTTGGGCAAAAACGGTTCGAGCAATCTGCGCAAATAGAAGCGGCCCGGTGATGAGCACAACAACACCGGAGGAGCACTCAAGACCTGCTCTCCGAAGAGGGTGCGCAAGCCTTCCAGTACCCGGCGAGCGGTCGATGGCTGGAGGGCCGCGCTCGCAGCGTTCACCGACTGCGCGCTCACGGCACGGTTACATTCTTCTTCGATGGCGCGGTCGAGCGTCACTACCTTGAGTTCTCCGTGATCGTCCAGCAATGGCCGGACCAGGGCCCGCCCAAGCGAATGACGTATGGCTTCGTTAAGCAGGACAGGGTTCTTGTTCACGCCCGCGGTTTCGATCATGGTTTCGAGAATCGTGCCCAGGTCCCGGATCGAAACCTGTTCACGCAGCAGTTGCTGCAACACTCTTTGGACTTCGCCCAGCGTCATGAGCTTGGGTACGAGTTCTTCCACCAACTTGGGATGCGACTCGCTCAATCGGTCAAGCAACCGCTTGGTTTCTTGGCGTGTGAGTAATTCGTGAGCGTTCTGGCGGATGATCTCGCCAAGATGCGTGGCCAGCGCCGCCGTCTGATCCACAACCGCGTAACCGGCCGCGAGTGCCTGGGCCTGCTGGTCTTTCGTGATCCACTTAGCCGGGGCGCCAAACGCGGGATCGCGAGTGTCGACTCCGGGCAATGGCGGCGGAACCGGTTGCGAACTGATGGCGAGCAGGCAATCACGCCGCATCTCCCACCGGGTAATCTCCACTCCGCGGAGGTACACGACATATTCCAGATCTTTGATCGTCAGGTTGTCGGTGATGTGAATTGACGGAACCAGGAAGCCCAGTTGCGTTGCCAGGTGCTTGCGGAGAGCCCGAACCTTCGTCAGCAGTTGGCCGCCCTTACTGGCATCTACCAAGGGAACCAGTCCAACACCGACTTCAAGCATCAGGTCGTCCAGCTTCAAGGCGGCGTCCAGCGGATCGAGTGCCTGAGCTGGCGCGCCTTGAGACTTGCCGGCTACGGTGCTGGCTGTCGGTTTCTCGTCTTCCGGTTCTGACTTTGCGCGCCGTGCCAGCGCCGCCATGATGACGGCCATCAGAATGAATGAAAGCTTGGGCAGTCCTGGAATCAGGGCGAGGCCTGTCATCACCGCAGCTGCGATCCACAACGGACGGCTGCTGCTGAACAACTGTTTGCCCAAGTCCGTCGAGAGCGTGCTGTCGGAAGACGCTCGGGTGACCACCATGCCGCCGGCAACGGACACCAGCAGGGACGGAATCATTGTGACCAGCCCATCACCGACGGTCAGGACGGTGTAGGTTTTCAGGGCTTCCATGAAGGGAACACCCTGCTGGATGACGCCGATCAGAAATCCGGCGATGATGTTGATGGCGGTGATCAGGATGGTGGCGAGCGCGTCGCGTTGGTTAAACCGGGCCGCGCCGTCCATTGCGCCGTAAAATTCTGCCTCGTGAGCGATCTGCTCTCGACGGGCACGAGCTTGCACTTCGTCGATCAATCCGGCGTTCAAATCAGCGTCGATCGCCATTTGCTTGCCGGGCATGGCATCGAGAGTGAAGCGTGCCGTCACTTCGGCTGTTCGTACCGCACCATGGCTGACCACGATGTACTGAATCGCAATCAAGGCGAGAAACAATACAAAGCCGACGACGTAATTACCACCAACAACAAATTGTCCGAAGGCCTCGATAACGCGTCCTGCCGCCCCAGCGCCTTCGGCTCCGTGCAGAAGAATGCGCCGGCTACTCGCCAAGTTGAGTGACAAACGGAACAGAGTCATCAACAGGAGCAGGCTGGGAAATACTGAGAATTGCGCGGGCCGAAGAATCTGGACCGCAGTGAGTAGTACCAGTACAGAGGCGGTCATGCTGAATGCCAGCATGATGTCGAGCAGGAAGCTCGGCATTGGCACCAGCATCACAAAAACCATGCTGACGGCTGCGGCGGGTACGATCCAATCGACAGTGGATCGATTCCCGTGCTTCGGTTTGGTGATGGTGGCCATTATCGCGTTTGCGCCTCTCCCTGTCGTTTAACTTGTGCCTGCGCGCGGAATACGAACGCCAAAACTTCCGCGACAGCTGTGTAAAGTTTCGATGGAATGCTCTGCCCAACGTCCACGGTCTTGTAAAGAGCCTGAGCGAGCGGTGGGTTCTCCAGGATCGGAATATCTTTCCAGCGTGCGATCTCTTTCATCTTTTGCGCGAGCAGGTTGCGGCCCTTCGCGATTACGACCGGCGCGCCCATGTCCATCGAATAAAGTATTGCGACCGCAAAGTGAGTTGGGTTGGTGATCACCACTGTCGCTTTTTCAGTTTCACGTAACATCAACTGCTTACGCATCTGCCGCTGCAGGCGCTTGATACGCATCTTGATATGCGGGTTTCCATCAGAGTCTTTGGTTTCCTGCCGCATCTCATCCCGCGACATCTTCATGTCGCTCTCGGCTTTCCGCCAGGTCAGGAAGTAATCCACCAAGGCCCAGGAGAGCAGTACCAGTGCGGATTTCCAGGTGACTTCGAAGATGGCCGTGAGTAAAAACCGGCTGAATGTCCAAATGCTGGTACTGGAGGAGATGACGATCGCGATCCAGTGGTCCCGGATCACGGCGAAACCAACGTAGCCGATCGCCGCGAAGGGCAGCAGTGATTTCAAAAGGCTGCTCAATCCGGTGAGAGAAAATATCTGTCCTAATTTCTGGGCCGGGCTTAGCCGCTCAATCTTTGGAATCAGAGCTTCCGGCGCGAACACCACGCCACCCTGCGCCAGGCCTCCAAGCAGTGACAACGTCCAGGCGGTTGCCATCACCGGCACAACGCACTTTGCGATGGTCCATCCTGTCCAGACAAACAGAGGCTCGCTTGGGGAAAGTGAAGCGGAGCCGGAAAACTCGATTGACTGCCGCAACAAATTCCGCCAGGCCTCGATTGCCCGAAAAGCCCTGCCATGCAATCACTCCGAAGGCGCCGGACAAAGCCAGAATGCCGGACAGATCCCGCGACCGGGCAACCTGGCCCTGCTCTCGCGCCTTTTGACGGCGCCGTGGTGTCGGTTTTTCTGTCTTGCTATCGCTCATGACCGGGCCGCCAGATGCAGAAGGCGTTCAGTAAATCCCACAGATTCGGTGAAGTAGCGTTGAAACAATGGCGGCCAGTAGTGGATGACGGTCATCAAGAGGCCCACGCCCAACATGCTCTTGAGCGCCGGACCCAGTAACATCAGAGGCATTTGTGGTGAGGCTTTTCCGAGAAATCCCAGAATTACGTCCGCCACCAGAGTTGCCGCGAATACTGGTGCAGCGATCTGGATTCCGGTTCCCAACACGCCCGCCACGCCATGCAGCAATTCAGTCGTCAGACCACGACTCAGATTGATGGCGCCGGGAGAAAGATATTCAAAGCTATGAGCGATGGCGCGGAGGATCCAGTGATGCACGTCCAATTGCAGAAACAAAAGAAAGGCGACCGATTGGTGAAACATGGCGACCACGGTCGTGTCCACCTGGGTTTGCGGATCGAGAATGTTAACCAGCGAATATCCCATCTGCACGCCCAACACGGCGCCTGCCAGCTGCGCCGCTTCAAACACGAAGTTGGTTACGACCCCGATGGCGACTCCCAGAATGAACTCGCGCGCAACCACAATCGGCCATTGCGTCAGCGTTACTATGCCCACTTGCGACGGAGTAGGCGGGATACAAGACCGCTGTGATGAGAATGACCAGGACCGCCTTGATACGGGGAGGAATCGCGGCGTTTCCGAAGAACGGGGCGAAAAGCATCAGACCCGAAATTCGGACGCCGATCACCAACGGCCCGGTCATCAATTCAGTCAGCGAGAGTTCCATTGGCCTATCTCACGTACGGATGAAAATCGGAAAACAATTTCACGGTGTATTGACCGATCTGGCGCCACATCCACGGCATCATGAAGAATGCTGCTCCTGCCACCGCGGTCAGACGCGGCACCGATGAAAGCGTGGCTTCCTGCAGCGAAGTCAGCACCTGAACGACGTTCACCAGCAAACTCACCGCAACCGCGATCGCCAGAATCGGCGCCGCCAGCAGCAGCACTTCGAGCAATGTGTGACGGCAAATATCTACAACTTGCGCATCCGGCATCAGCTAAAACTCCTCATCAGAGAGCCAATCAATAGACCCCAACCATCGACCATCACGAACAGCAGCAACTTGAGCGGAGTGGAAATCACAACCGGTGGCAATTGCAGCATGCCGACCGACGTGGTGATGGAGGCTACGACCATGTCAATCACCATGAAGGGAAGAAACAGAATGGTTCCAATCTGAAATCCCGCTTTGAGTTCGGAGAGAATGTAAGCGGGTACCAGTACGCGCATCGAGAGGTCGTTGGTGTCGTGCGGTCGTTGCTCCTTGGCCAGATCGACAAAGAGAGCCACGTCTTTTTCTCGCGCATAATGCACCATGAACTTATGGACCGGTGTTATCCCGCGTTGTACGGCGTCCATCGCGGTGATCTCTCCCGCCTGCAGCGGTTCCACTGCCTGGGTGTAAATTGCGGTTCCCACCGGCTGCATCAGGAAAAATGTGAGCACCAGAGACAATCCGATCACGGTTTGATTGGTCGGCGTGGACTGCAGGCCCAGCGCCTGGCGCAGAAAATGGAAGACGATCAGCAGACGCGCGAACGGCGTCATGCACATCAGCAGGGAAGGGATCAGCGTGAGGAACGTCAGCAGGGCCACGATGGTCCACGAAGACGAGTTCGATCCAGCCGTGCCGGGCAATGTGATGCGGATTTCGTTGGGCGCCGGAGTTGGCGCGTTCGCAGGCGTGGCTTTGGTCGAGGCCGATGCTGAGGCAGAGCCAAACATCAGGACGATCATCAACACGCGAATGAACCGGAGCCGGACGATCATGAAGTCTTCGCCGCCTCCCGCTCGAGAGTTGCGGCAAAGGTTTTTGTTTCCTGCAGGCGTGTCAGGAGAGATACCGAACCGGAGGATCCGCCGATCAGAAATCGTTCCTCATCCACCTGTACCACCGCGACAAATCGCTTTTCACCCAGCGAAACGCTTTCGCATACCCGAAGATTCTTTCGTGCGTGCTGCGCCTTGGCTCGCTGCATGATCCATCGAAGCGCGCTCCAGGTGCGGATCAACAGAGTTCGGCTCCAATCCGCAGCGTTTAGAAGCGAGACTGCCTTACCCGGAACCGGTCGCAATTCCTCAAGTTGAGAAATGGAATTCATGCCAGCTCCGTGATCCGGACCGCCAACCGGTCACCGACCACTTCGAACCGGCCCCAGCCCAGCAAGATCTTGTTGACTCGAAGAGGAACGTCATTGGCAACGCGCGTCGCAGTCTGCACCACGCTGCCTTTGCGAAGAGCAAGCAAATCACCCACTGTGAATTTCGGCACCGGAATCTCCGCCGAGGTCTTGCACCGAAGCCAGTGATAAGCCTCGATTGGATTGTTCGAGGCTTTCTGGTGCTGGCGGAGTCTCCGGTTGTACAGGCGCGACTTGAGCTGTGGCCATTTGTTCTGATCTTCCTGTTGTTAACTGCGGCAACGCGAAGTTGGACCTTCGCGAAGCAATGAAGATGCAATCACTCTGCCAGTGACTGAGGGCGCATTGAAGGTGATGAGAAGCTTTCACTTACAGACGTAAGTTGCTGATAAGGAAAGAGGGTAGGACTCACTACGAGAGTGTTGAAGCGGCGCGGCAGATTGGACCATTTTCAATTAGAGCAAGAGTAGAACGACACGGCTTTCCGGCGCGGTGGAGAACCACGCCGGATCCGCTCTAATCCTCAACTAACTTTCGTCAGCTTTACGCCTGGGTCATATTGATTGCATCCTGCGTGAGTTGATCGAATGTCGTTACCACTCGAGCATTTGCCTGGTAGCCACGCTGCGTCATAATCATGTTGGAGAACTCAGTCGCAATGTCCACGTTCGATTGTTCCAGCGAACCGCCGGTGATCGTTCCACGGCCACCGGTTCCCGCCACTCCAACGACTGCCGCTCCGGAAGACAGCGTTGTCTGAAAACTGTTCTGACCGACAGCCTGCAATCCTTGCGGGTTGGCAAAAGTGGCAAGCGCGATTTGGCCGAGTGCCAGCGTCTGATTGTTGCTGAACGACTCCCTCGATCGTTCCATCCGAGGTAATGGTGAAGTCAGTCAGAGTTCCGACGCCGTAGCCGTTCTGAAAAGTATTTGCTGTTGCGCTTGGCGATGCGGATTGAGTGACCAAAGAATTTCCGGCCGAGTCCTGAAGGTTCCAGGTCACGCTCATGTTGGACGCGCCATCCGCCAGCCCGGTAATCGCGATACCGGTTACCGGGGCAGCAGGTGTGGCCAGATGTGCCGTCTCCGTTGAAGGTCAGGTTGCCGGTTGCGACGACCGTGGGCGCGCCGTGCCGCCGGTATCGGCCGCGGGCAACGAGATCGAATAACTCCACGCGTTGGCGCCAGTCTTGGTGAACGTATTGGTCAGCACGTGAGAGTTGCCCAACGAATCGAATACGGTGATGGGCGTGGAAAAGGTATCACCCACAGCCGCGCTCGCGTCCAGGTTGGTCTGGTTTTGCATGGCGGTGGTCGCGTTCGCCGGAATGAGCTGTCCCTTGTTGACCACGAGCGGCGCCAACGTCTGCGATGGGCTGATCACGCCATTGACTGCGGGATATCCCATTACGAACGCGCCATTCTGCGTGGTGAGCTGTCCTTGTGAGTAGTCGTGAAGTTGCCCGCACGGGTGTATTGAGCCAGGCCATCTTTCTCGCGTCACAAAGAAACCATTACCGCTGATGGCGGCATCGGTGGGTACTCCGGTGGATTCCAAGGTACCGGAGGTGAAGTTGGGTGTTACCGAGTTGACGGCTACGCCTTCGCCCACCTGGATCGGATCGTTGGCTCCGTTGGTCCCGAAAGCTTGGTAGAAAAGATCGCTAAAAGAAGCTTTGCTTTCTTTGAATCCAACGGTGTTGAGGTTGGCCAGATTGTCGGAGATGACAGACAGCGCTTGCGACGCGGCTGTCAATCCAGAAAGTGGAATCGAAAAATTTGGCATGTTATTAGGCTCCTGTGGGTGACGTCGTCGGTTGAGACGGCGTGGTAGTCGTGGCTGCTCGTGGTCTGCAAAAGTTGGCGGATTTGAATCAGCTCGTTAAGCTGATTCATGGACAACATCTGTCCAACCATCTGAGTAGGATCCATGGGTGAAGTTGGATCCTGAGTTTTGAGCTGGGCCACCAGGAGCTGCAGAAATAAGTCACTGGAGCTGTCGGCCAACGGATCTGACGATGACGCAGAGCCGGTGGAATCGGTAGACCCGGTAGAGCCGGTTTGCGTAGTCGAGGTCTGGTGGGCCAGAGCCAGAGCCGATGGTGCGATTGAATTAATCATCATGATTGTTTCTCCTTCGAGTTCGTTGCTGCAATCTCTAACTGCTGCACAATGCGACTCTAAATGCGAATATCTAACCTGCCGGCCGTATTGAAAGATTCCGCTATGCACCGGCGAAAGTGCCGATACCGGGGTTTCCTCGCCTGAGCGTACGGCGGCGTGAGCCTGCGGTTGCCAGGCTCTTTGCTGCGTGTCTTGGGCCAGCCCGGACGATGTTGCCAAACTCTGTCCCTGAATCACGATGTGGGCGACAGGAACCTGCTGTTCGGCGAGCCGGTTGTGAAGGGCTGGAAGATCAGTGGCCATTGATTTCGCCACATCGCTGTTCTCGACAGAAATCTCGGCGCTGAACATGTGTCGCGAAACCGAAGTGCGAATATCGATGCTGCCGAACTCCTGACTCTGCATCCCCACTCGAAATTCAGATTGGCTGAGGCCCTGAACAAACTTTGCCGACATCGGCAGAGATTCGGTGGGGGGCAAGGCTTCGTCTGGCCCATCCATTTCGGTCGCGGCAATTGACGGTGCCGTTGTTCCTGGAATCTGCTTTTGAGTGGTGACATTCGGGTGACTGATTGAATGGGTCTGCACGGACAGGCTTGGATTGGCCTTGCCGTTAACTGCACTGGAGACGGTGGACCCGGACGCGATTTCATCGGCAGCTTGAGCCAGCGTCGATTTCCGAGTTTGAGGTTCCGTGGTGCGAGTGTCCTTGTTGCCGCTGTCCTTGTTAGCTCGGTTTTGAACTTTCCCCAATCCGTTTATCAGACTCGGGCCATGTGAGTTCTTTGAGTCCTCTGCCAGGCCGGGAGTCACGGACTGGGATTGCGCCACAGCTTTTGTCGCCGGGCTGTCGGCAGTGGCATTCAACTGTGGAGTAGAAGAAGATTCGGGTACTGGAGTCACTGGAACCGAATCAATCGCTGGAGCTGGAGTCGGGGTAGTGTGATCCGCGGTGATACCTGCATTCGCACCCAAAGTCGGCGCGTCGTTTTTGGCCGCCGTTGTGGCGTTATGTTTCACCGCATCAATGGTCGTCGGAGTCTGCGCTTGATCAGGGACGGCAACGGCGGCTGCGGCTTTCTTATCTTCGGGCCTAGGAGCTGGTTGAATAGCTGCTTCTTTTGCGGCGGTTTCTACAACCTGAAGGCCGGTCTTGTCGGCAAGCGAGGCTGGTTCACCGAATGTTGCAGGCTCTTTTGAATCGGTGGGTGTCTTAGGACCCGGGAGACCAGGTACAACGTCGTCTTTGCGCGCACCCTGTGAAACGAATATCTTAGTCCCGCCCGCAGGCAACGGGTCGGGGACAACCGTTGGAACCGTCAGTGCGAGTTGTGACAGCGCAAATACTGGATCGGAAGGCAATTTTGGTTTAGCCGGGTCGTTTCCGTTTTCAACTTTTGAGTTCTTGAGCGCCGATTGCGTTTTCGCCGGCGTTGCGGTTGGAGCGGCAAAGAAAGTCGCAGCGATTGACTTGAAGTCCTGGGTCGAACCGGTCTGCAGAAAGTCGGCCAACGACGAATTAGCTCGTGGCGCGGGTGAAGCATTCTGCGCGTTTGCTGCTCCGGAAATCGGCGCTGTGGCTTTCACAAGATGGTCTCGTTCACTAGCAAATAAGCACGCGGGAGACCAAAGCTTGTCTGTTTGGGTGTCGACTCAGCAGCAGAATATTGTGTTGGGGACTAAAGACTTGCGAGGGATGTGCCGATAAGGTGTGCGACCGAAGCGTCGCCGAAGTGTCCACTAGGCAAGGCTTGCCTATCGTTACTAGGCAAGGTGTGCCTAGTCGCCGTCTTTCCAGCGCGCCAGAAAAATGTCATCCAACATCTTTTGTTCCTGCCGGTTCTGATCCAAAGCGTAGGCGCGTTGCTGTTGTTCGCGAAGTTCGCTCAGAACCTGGCGGTCCTGATGTGCGGCCTGATAGACAGCTAATTGCTCGATTCGCTGGGTGTGCAGCTGCTGAAGCCGCAAACGCAGCTCGTCAACCGTTTTGTTCAGCATTTCTTCCTGTTCGACAATTTCCATGAGATGAAGCGCTGGCAACTTTTGCACGAGGTCATGTTCTCGCTGCTCTCTCAGATGGACTTGTCTCAGGTCAATTTCTTGGAGCTGACGTTCGACGTCCGCGATTTCCTGGACAATGCGGTGCAGCGCAGCCTCTTCGGTACGTTCCACGCCCTCCCGAAAGCGCAGAACGGCATCGAGCTGGAATCGGAATGGCATGTCTTAAGCGGGTAGCGCGAGCAGCCGCTGGGAGGTGTCGGCCGGGATCGGAATTTCAGTCGGGCTTTGTTGCAAAAAAGCGTTGATCAGGGGTAGACAAGCAATGGCTCGATCGAGGATGGCATCCGTGCCAGGTTTGTAGGCACCGATACGGATCAGGTCTTCGGCCTTGGCGAATGCGGCCATCAACATTCGTACCTTGCCAGCCTTGTCGAGTTGTTGCGGGCCGCAAATCGCAGGCATCAGCCGGCTGAGGCTGTCGAGAACTGAAATTGCCGGATAGTGATTGTGTAGCGCGAGGTTCCGGCTGAGCACGACGTGTCCGTCTAAAAGCGAACGTGCCGTGTCTACGAGTGGATCCTGCTGGTCGTCGCCTTCCATCAACACCGTGTAAAACCCTGTGATGCTTCCCGTGGAAAACCGTCCAGCCCGCTCAATAAGACGCGCCATCATGGCCAGAACGGATGGAGTGTAACCTTTTGCGGTGGGTGGTTCCCCTGCCGCCAGGCCAATTTCCCGTTGTGCCATGGCGAATCGAGTGAGCGAGTCAAGAACCAGCAGAACGTGCTTTCCGCGAGCGGAGAAATATTCGGCCACGGCAGTCGCAGCCAGCGCCGCGCGAATGCGCAGCAGAGGCGACTGGTCAGATGTTGAAACCACCACCACCGACCGCCGTCGTCCTTCGTCGCCCAACGCTTTGAGAAAATCTCCAACTTCACGACCACGTTCGCCGACAAGCGCAAGCACTGTGAGGTCCGCTGCCGTCGCGCGCGTCATCATGCCGACTAAAGTTGTTTTGCCCACACCGCTACCGCCAAATATCCCTACGCGCTGTCCACGTCCGCACGCCACGAAACCGTCAATTGCACGGATGCCGCAGGTCAAGGGATCGCTGATGGGAACACGGCTCATGGGAAGCGGAACCGTTCCATCGATGGGAACGGTTCTGGTAGCCCGATACTCGCCTAGAGAATCAAGTGGATTGCCGCGGGCGTCGATGACGCGTCCCAGAAGTTCGGGACCGACGCGAAGAGATGGACGCGCTCCCCAGGTCACAATGTGATCGCCGAAGCGTATGCCTGAAGGTTTGTCCAGAGGCATGGAGAGTACGGTCGAGCCGCGAAACCCCACTACCTCGCCGGGGAAGAGGTTTCCGTTGGAGTCTTCCATTTCGCAGGATTCACCAACCGAACAGAATGGTCCTACGGACTCAACCAGATTGCCGACGACATGAGTGACGCGACCCTTCCATCGCAGCGTAGAAGAGTGATGTAGCCACTGGGAGTACGCGCCAAGAATTGCTTCATTCATTTGTTGTCAGGCCTCTGTGCCAGCAAATCGAAAAAGCCTTCTTCGATTTCTTTCAACTGCGCATCCAGCCCGAGCTGCGTGGTCCCCAGTTCTGTTTCGAGAATGCAGTTATGAACTTCAACGGAGGGATCAGCCACTACTTCAACGCGAATCTCTCCCGTGGTATTTCCCTCAAAGTAGCGGTTCCAATCGGCCACTTCTTCCGGCCGAACCCTGACCGTGGCGGTGGTGCCGTGTTGCAGCTTTTCCATCGCTACTTTTACCAGCGCGGCCACCAGCATGCGATCCACCTGAGCTTCACGATGCAGAATCTTGGCCGCGATTGCGAGTGACAAGTGGACCAGCTCAATTTCCGCCTTAGCATAATATTCACTGGTCTTTAGACTGAAGAGGCGAATGGTTTCCGCAATCTTCGCGCGTTCGGCAGTCAGGTCTTTTTCCGACGCTTGTTGGGCTTGTAGCAGTCCTTCGCGGATTCCTTCGGCGCGAGCTGCGGCGAGTTTCAGTTCCAGTTCTTCAGTATTGAGAGGTCCGGGCTGAGGATTGGTGTGACCGTCAGACGCCGTGCCGGTTCCTGCTGAATTTGTCCGGAGAGCGCCCGGTTCTTCATATTGGAAGGCCGAAACTCCCGTCAGCTTAGGCGACGAACTCATCATCTGCCTCCGCTCGTAACGTGATTTTTCCTTCGGCTTCGAGTTGACGGGCGTTGGCGATTGCTTCCTGCTGTGCCTTGGCAACATCCTTGCCGCGCACGCGGCCGAGCACTTCCATATCTTCCTTCAACATTTCGACTGCACGCGATGACATCGCTTTGAAAATATGGTCTTTGACTGGTTCGGTTGCACCCTTCAGGGCCAATGCAAGGGTCTTCTTGTCTACGGCGGCAAGCAGATCGCGCATCGCAGTTTCGGGAACACCAATCAGGTCTTCAAAGGTGAACATCTGATTTCGGATGTTATTGGCCAGATCGGCATTGTCCTTCTCGATGGCGTCGAGGATAGCCTTGGCCGTCGTGGGTTCCATGTGGTTCATCAGTCCGGGGACATTGTCCACTCGTGCCGCCGCCTGTTTCTTGTCGCCGCCGGACTGCTTAAGCTTTTGATGGAGAACACTGCTGATGGTTTCCGCGGCTTCAGGCGAAAAGTTCTGCAATTGAGCGACGCGTTTGACCACATCAATCTGCAGTTCACTCGGGAGTTTCCCAAGGATTGGGGAAGCGTGTTGCGGTTCAAGGTGGGCCATGATCAGCGCGATTGTCTGCGGATGTTCCTTCTCTAGAAGAGCGGCTAGCTGGACGGGATCGGTATTGCGCAGCCAGTCGAGTTTGCCCGCGCTACTTTGTTTGGTCTGGGTAAATTTCTGCGCAAGATCTTTCCCGTTCTCCTCGCCGAATGCTTTTTTCAGCAAGCGGGTCGTGTAGTCAGTACCGCCTTGAATCACGAATCGATGCGCGGTTGCCTGTTGTTGATATTCTTCGAGAACCTGTTGGGCCAACTCGGGCGGGATCGCATCAAGAGACGCAAGTTCAGCGGCTATCTGTTGCACATCTGCGGACGAGAGTTGGCGGCAGATCAGGGCAGCGGCCTCCTCGCCCAGCACAGTAAGCAGGATTGCGGCCTTGCGGGCCCCGGTCAAAGCGGATTTCGCGCGTGCCCCACTCACTGCGTTCCCTCACGCAGCCAGGCCTGAACCAAACGTCCCGTTACCGCGGGCTCGCTCTTGGCTCGTTCGGTGAGTTGCCTTTGCAGCCCCATTGACTGACGCTCGGCGTCAGACAGGGGCACGACCTCTGGGGAGCCGGGTACCTGATTCGCGGCCATTTCCGCTTTCAACTGCGCCGCGGACTTGTCGGGCAACTGACTGAATGCAGAGAGTGCCTGTTTTTTGATCGGGCGCAACAACAGGACGTACGCCAACATGAATAATCCAAAGATGAGGACGTATCGAATGACCGAAGACCAGTCGTTAACGACAACGCGAATCTTGTCCACCTTGCTCGGCGCAGTTGGCCCCTGCAGGGGAGATTGCTGGAAAGAAAGGTTCTGCACCGCCAGCGTGTCGCCGCGTTTCTCATCGAGTCCGATCGCCGCTGAAGCCAGCACCTCAATTTGCTTCAGCTCTTCTGGAGTCCTTTTACGCCGCGTCTCGGTGGTCTTTCCGTTTGCCTGCTGAGTGTCGATTGCGTCATCGACCAGCAGCGCAGCCGAAATCCGGCGGATTCTCCCCATCGGTTGCAAAATGTGTCGGACGGTCTTATCTACGGCGTAAGTCGCATTCTGGGTTTTCGAAGATTGGACCGTGTCGTCGACGTCCTCGTCTGACTTGGCGGGAGTGTTAGCGCTGGGGACGTTGCTGGCCGTGCCCGGAACACCGCCAGTGGTTTCCCCGCCAGACGTCTTTTCCTCTGACGTCTGCATGGTGACCGCGACAGCGCTTTTGGGATCGTACGTTTCCTGATTCTCTTCGCTGCTGCTGGTGTCGTAGTCCACATTCACGCTGGCGCGTATGCGCTGCGCTCCCACGACCGGTTCCAGTGTGGCGACAAGCCGCTTGGAAAGCTGCTCTTCGAGCTCAGCATCGGCTGGTGATCCCGGGCGATGAGATCTGAATGGCTGGTTGGTGTCGGCATCAGTGATGGTTACGTTCTGCGCACTCAGTTTGTCGACAGCACCTGAAACCAGGCTGGCAATCGACTTTTGCGTTTCTTCCGAAAGCTGACCTGAGCGCAGCCGCAAGATCACCGACGCCTTGGCCTCGCGCTCGCGATCGAGAAAGACCGAGTCGGCCGGCATAACCAGATGCACGCGTGCGCTTTCGACATCACGCAGTGTTTGAATCGTCCGTTCGAGCTCGCCTTCCAGGGCACGCTGATAATTTACTTTTTCGTCGAACTCCGTCTGTCCCCAATTCAACTTGTCGAAAAGCTCGAACCCGAGGCGTCCACTGTGTGGCATGCCTTCGCTGGCAACTTCCAGGCGGCTGGAGTCGAGTTTGTCGGCAGGGACATTGACTGTCTTTCCGTCTGGACTTACCTGGTAGGGAATGCTCTTTGCGGCTAGCCTGCTGGTCAACGCCTGTGCGTCGGCAGGCTCCATGCCGGTCATGAGAGGTTTGTAGTCGGGAGTGATGATGAGGCGGCCAAAGAAAATGATTACGCCAGCGACCAATGCGGCGCCGCCCATCAGCACGATGAGTTGCTTGGTATCGAACGCCGCGATGGCGTTCTTCCCTTGATTCGCGATCTGACTGAACGATGCCATGGTTTATCGGTTGGTTCGGAGTCGCTAGAACTGCATGTGCGAAACTTCCTGGTACGCACTGACAATCTTGTTTCGTACTTGCATCATCAGTTGAAATGCAATGTCAGCCTTCTCTACCGCGATCATCACGTTGTGAACATCGCTGCGGTCACCCTTCAGTAGATCCTGTGACCTGCTGTTCGGCGCTTCCGTGAAGCTGTTCGACCTGATTGATGGCGGTTTTCAAGACCGAGCCGAAATTACCTTCGCCCTCGTCTCCGCCCGAAGCGGGCGTCGAGCCGAGCTGGTCAAGATTCGGAAATGCCGGGAGATTGGAAATTAGGTTATTCATCACACTTCCTATTTAAGGATGTCCATCGCTCCCTGGATCATCTGTTTGGTGGCGCCTACCGCTGCAGCGTTGAGTTGATAGGCTCGCGCGGCGCCCATGAGATCGACCATTTCCTCAATCGGATTGATGGCCGGATACGCTACGTAACCGGACTTGTCCGCGTCGGGATGGCCAGGCTCATAGCGCATGATAGGCGGCGAGGGATCGTTGACCACCTTGGACACGTGCACCGCTGATCGCCCTGTCAGCCGGCGAAAGCCCGGTTAGCAGAAGCTGAAACGGTGAATTGCTGGCGCCGGAAAAAACAACTTCCTTGCGGCGAAATGGGCCGCCCGAAGGCGTGCGGGTGGTTTCCGCGTTCGCCATGTTGGTGGCAACAACTTCTGCCCGTTGACGTTCCGCGCCCATCGCCGAACCGCTGATTTCAAGTGCCGAAAACATGCTCATGAGTCTTTCCCTTCATTGATAGCCATGACTAGGCTGATGAAACTCGCTACGAATGAATTGAACACCGATACGAAACTGCATCTGGGTTTCGGCCAGCAATAGGCCTTCGCGGTCCATGCTGACGTCGTTTCCATCCGGACGCTGAAGCAGTCCCGACACTTTGTGGGCAATCGGACCCATGCTTGCCTGCTCTGAAGATCCGATTGCCCGGTCCAGTTCGGCGCGAAAATCCACGTCTCGTGTCCGGTATCCGGGCGTGTCGATATTCGCCATGTTGTTGATCACGAGTGACTGGCGATCTGACGTGACATTCAGGAAGCGCTCGAGAAACTGAATGATTGGCTGCGAACTCATCAGGCAAACCTCCGCGGCGGTAATCCGAATTCGCGAATCTTGTTGCGAATTGTCCGCAAACTTATTCCCAGCATCTCGGCAGCGTGAGTGCGGTTGCCTCCGGTGAGCTGCAGGGTTGTTTCCAAAAGTTGACGCTCGAGTTCTCGAATGGGTGTTCCCGCTTGCAACATCGCATGGTTCGGGAAAGATTTGGCGGCAGGGGGACGGGAAAACTCTCCGGCAAGATGCTCAGGCCCGATGTCGCTGTCATTGCTCATGGCGACGACCCGCCGCATGAAATTAGACAACTCGCGCGCGTTTCCAGGCCAGGCATGTTTCTTAAGGCCCATAACAAAGTCGGGATGCAAAGTGGGCACGGGACGTCGCGGCTTGTTTGGCAAACTTGGCCGCGAAATATTCGGCCAGAACCGAAATGTCACTGGTTCGCTCGCGCAACGGAGGAAGGCTGAGCGGAATCACATTGAGCCGGTAGTACAAGTCGGCGCGAAACCTTCCCTGTTCCACCATTTCCTGGAGCGAGACGTTGGTGGTCGCGATGATCCTGATATTTACCGGGATGGTGCGAGTGTCGCCCAAACGCTCCACTTCGCGCTCCTGCAACACTCGCAGAAGTTTGGGCTGCAACTCCAGCGGCATTTCGCCGATCTCGTCCAGCAGCAGCGTTCCGTCATTGGCCAACTCAAATTTGCCAGACTTGGCAACAGTCGCCCCGGTGAAAGCGCCTCGCACGTGGCCGAACAATTCGCTCTCCAGAAGCTGTTCGGGCACTGCCGCGCAATTGATTGCGACAAAAGGTTTGTCCCGGCGATGGCTGGATTGGTGAATAAAACGCGCCAGCAATTCTTTGCCGGTACCGCTTTCGGCTTCCACCAGAATGTCGGCATCGGTTTGGGCAGCAAGCCGCGCGCGATCGAGGACGTGCATCAGCGCCGGCGAATCACCTACGATTTCAGTTTGCGTCGGTTTCGGAGTCTGCGCCATCCGGCGGACTTTCGCATCACTCGTTCCACGGTGGACTGCAATTGCTCATAGGAAAATGGCTTTGGTGAGGTAGTCGCACGCGCCATTTCTGCATGGCCTGGACTGCCTGAGCGACCGTGCCGATATGCCGTCAGTACGATTACTGCCGTCGAAGCATCCGCAGCTCGCACCCGGCGCATCAGTTCCAGCCCGTCACCATCCGGCATGCGAACATCCGTTACGACCAGAGGAAAAGACGAATCTGACCGCACTTGTGTACGGCTTCCGAAGCGCCGGAGGCAGTTTCCACTCGCCAGCCATCGCGCTCGAAATTGGCTTTTAGAGCCATGCGCATTCCGGGTTCGTCATCGACGACCAATACAGATCTTTGGCAGATCATTGGAGTGATACTTGGTTGCTCTCATAGAATGGGGAACTCCAGCGAAAATCTCGTGCCCTTGCAAGCGCGGCTGTTGCACACGGATTTTGCCGCGGTGTTGTTCCATGATTCTCTGGCAGATGGTGAGTCCGAGCCCGGGTCTCTGGTTGCTCCGCTGAATCCAGGGATTAAAGATATTTGTGAGGTCTTTCTCCGCAATACCTTCGCCAGTGTCCGCGAAGTCTACGATCGCGAGCCGGTCCTGTTTGCGGGCGGAAATAGCCAGCGAGCCGCCCATCGGTGTATGTCGGAATGCATTGATGGCCAGATTCAGAATGACTTGTTGCAACCCGTTGGGATCGCCATCGATTTCTCACGCTGTCAATTTCGTAGTTGAGGGCAAGCCTGATTCCGGCTTGTTCGGCGAGCGGGCGGATGAACGAAACGCCGTTGTGCAAGACTGCATTCAAATTTAGCCGGACGTGACTGGCCGATCCGTGACCGTGAAATTGCAAAACGTTATTGACCGTGCTGAGAGGGATCGGATACCTGCCTGCAGGTGCTCGACGCAATACTTTGCCCTCTTCTCCAATGGTGCTCTTCTTGTCCAGCACGTTTGTCCACAGCTCCATGCTGCCCAGGGGATTGCGGATTTCGTGCGCCAGTACCGCCGCCATCTCTCCCGAGGGCGAGCATGTTCCGTGACGTCTCGCGTTGTCGTTCGGCTTCTTTGCGCGCTGTTACATCACGCAGAATCAGAATGAATTGATCTGGCCCGAACTTGCTATCCTGCGACGGCTCGATGTGCAATGCCGTTCTGCGGATGGAAAGCCAGCGCGGAGCTCTTTTCCGCGTCGACTGCGACTTCATGCTCATCGTCGCGTGACATTGCGGCTTTAAGCAGACGCGGACCGGGAGCGGGAAAATGCTGCAGCTGCGACGCCGCATCACTCGCGGTGCCGAGTAGTCGGCCCGCTTCGGGATTTATCAGAATAATGCCGTCGTTTGCGTCAATGGCGATCACGCCGCAAGGCAAGGCATCCAGGATGCGCGCCAGCGCTGCGCGAATATTTTTGTTTTCCGCCAGGCTTGAGGTCAGAGCTGCATTTCGTTCTTCGAGTTCGCTTCGCAACCGCGCGATTTCGCCCTGCAGTTGGCCGTACGAAGCTTCCATCCGGCCTGCCGTCGCCACGAACGCGTTAAAGGCCTCCGCCAGCGCGCCGTTGGTGGCGGCATTCGGCGGAATCATTGGAGCGTGATGAGAAGTAGGCAACATATGCCTACTTGCAGTGCAACGCGGATGCCAAAGCGTTCTAATCTGAGAAGGGTTGTGACGGGAGTAACACGAAGGTCGATGTCCTGGTTATATCGGTGATCGACGACCGCGGACAGGCAGCAGTTGTGGCTTTGCGAAACATGACCGACACGAGTAGCTCTAAACGCATCAGTATTCAGGACCGGAATGCGATGACCCATGAACTCCGGGGACTCGAACGGCAATCGTGCAGACCGACTAGATCACGATATGCTTAGCCAACAACTGCCGCTCATCCTGCGCGAGGATGGTGGCCCGTTCTATCACGTTTCGCAGCTCGCGAACGTTGCCGGGCCAACTGTGTTGCAACAGTTGGAAAGTGGCTTCCGAACCCAACGACAGCCGATGAGAACTGAAGCGATCAAGAAAACTGATGGCCAGGGTCGGCAAATCTTCCATCCGGTCCTTGAGCAGTGGCAACTCGATTGGAAAAATCGCCAGCCGATAATAAAGATCCTCACGAAATTGTTTTTCCTGAACCAGCTTGCGCAGATTTCCGTTTGTTGCTGCCACCACGCGGACGTCTACTTTGAAACTGTCGGTACTGCCCAATCTCTGCACTTCGCCCTGTTCCAGGAATCTCAGAACTTCGACTGCAGGCCCGAGTGGCAGATCGCCGATTTCGTCGAGGAAAAGAGTCCCTCCCTGAGCCGCATGAATTCGCCCGATTCGCGACTGCACCGCTCCGGTGAACGCACCCTTGGTGTAACCGAATAATTCAGCCTCGAGCAGGGCTTCGGGAATAGCGGCGCAATTGATCACGACGAATGGGATTTGCCACGGCGAGGGCTGAGATTGTGAATGGCCTGCGCGACCAGATCTTTGCCTGTTCCGCTTGACCCAGGACCAACACGGTCGTATCGCGGCGCGCGACCAGTTGCGTCATGTGATAAACGCGTTGCATCGCCGCGGATTCCCAATCATTCCCGGGAGTGGGGTGACTGCGCTGATTCAACTGCGTGGCCGATGATTTCAGGAGAGCCGAGTGACGACGACATTCATTTCCCAATAAACCCGGCGATCTCATCGCCCAGTGGCGCTCGATGACGAGGATGGCACGTGGCAATCCGGTTTGGCGATCCAAGCGGCAGGATCTGCAGGTGTGGGAATTGACTCCGCACCAGCTTCTGAAACTCATTGGAGTTGAGATCTGGAAGAGAAGGATCGAGCAAGAGCAATTGAAAATCTTCAGTCTCGAGCTGGCCAAGGGCGTGAGCTCCGCTGACCGCTTCCATCAAGCGCCAGCGCTCGGACTTCACCCTCGATATCAACTCGCGGCGCAACTCTCCGTTGGGGCTGACAATCAGAACTCCTGAAACCGGGTCACATGCGGGCATGGGGACGATGCTCATAGGCTTCTGGGAAACATCCTCTTTTCGAGAGTGAGACGGGCAGCTTTGCTCGTGCTCCGAGTTTTTCTGAACGATCCTTGCGAACTGGATCGCCAGATGCGTACTAGCAACGTGGGACAACTTGTTATTGTCGTTCGCGCTGATTGCGGTCTCGTGATGCACAGGAAAGTGAGCCACGATCGAGCAGGGGAGCGATGCTTGCGCTGAACTCGCCGCCCGCACTGCTTACGATCGCATCGGCCAGAGCGATTGCTTTTTCCACTATGTCAGGGTGTGACGGCTCGGTACGATCGGTCAGGTCGCCGTTGCCGGAAGAGTGCATGATCCGCAAAACCTGATGATTGTCTTGCTCCTGAATATCGATCTTGCACAACATCTTCCGGCTGGGAGCAACCCTGTACGGCTTGCAGCACGTAGAAAAGCATCTGCCGCAGTCGAGTGGGAGAAATACGGATCAGGTGGTCCTGCCCGGAGCCGCAGCAAGATAAGATGAATTCCAGCTGCGTCCAACGTTCGTTGCAGGTCTGAAATGACCTGGCCCAGGACGACGCTCAACGATGTTTCCCGTACATCCGTCGCTTGCTGGTGGAAACAGCACCAATCGGGCGGCGAACTGCATGGATTCCACCGCTCGGTTCAAATGGACGCAGGTTATCTTCCGCGATCTCTCGATATTGTTCGGCACTTGCAGGGTTCAGCAGTGACCAGTTCCGACGAAGCCTGAATGTTCGAGAGCGGTTGTGCCATCTCGTGCATGCACGTCGCCAGGGTGCGAAGGAATTTGTCTTGCGGCACAGCGTTATACTGGATGGTCGCCCATGATTGTCCTTAGTTGTCCGAAAACACGTAGCCCACGCCGCGCACCGTGCGGATCAATCTGCGTGGAAAATTCGGCGTTGTCCACTTTGTCGCGGACGTATTTGACGTACACATCGACCAGATTGGTGGAGTTATCGAACGGCATGTTCCAGACGTGCTCCATGATCATGGCTCGCGTCACTGTCTGATGTGCATTTCGCATCAGGTATTCGAGCAGCGCGAACTCCTTGCCCGAAAGATTGATTCGTTTACCCGCCCGTTCTACGCGAAATTCGCGGTTGTCGAGCAGAAGATCTCCAACCTGCAGCGGACATCCAGGCAAATATGGATTCCGCCGCAGCAATGCTCTTACCCTGGCGGCAAGCTCTGAAAATGAGAATGGCTTGAGCAGGCAATCGTCAGCGCCGCTGTCGAGCGAGAGAATGCGGTCCTCGACCTGAGTCCGGGCGGTCAGGACCAGGATCGGAAGTTGCGGCTGCTTGGGACGGACGTGGTTAATGACCGCGACGCCGTCCATCTTCGGCATGTTCAAATCCAGAATGAGCAAGTGGTACTTGTCACGGTCGACGGCCTCGGAGGCCAACTCACCATCCTGCACGAGGTCGACGTTGTAGGATTCCGACTCCAGCTGACGCCGAAGAAAATTGCCTAACGGGCCATCATCCTCCGCCACAAGTACATGAGGGCTAGGGCTGTTCTGACGCTGCGTTTCGGTGTTCAAAAAGGGTCCTTTCTTACTATCACTGTTTCTTGCCCACTCTCGGCTGCTGGCTTGCCAGGCTGGAAAGTTTGGTTAGGGCTAGGTGCCAGAGACAGCGGCCAAGCGTCCAAAATTCAACTCAATTTACCGATATATTTCCCGAAAGACTTTCAGCACGACGAGAACACGACGTTCGTTGTGCCGCCCCAAGTCAATTGCTTCCCGGAAGAGAAGCATTCTGTCTAATGCAATTGCCATGCCAAGCCAATTTGGCTTAATTTCGTGCTAATTTGGCCTTCTTGGCTGTTTTCGAGGTGTACACTTTCCAGACAGCGTGTCTGATTCAAATACAAGTTTTTGGGCAGGAAGTCGATTCCAGCGGGAAGAGTTCTAATCTGTTTCGATGAAGACTGATGAAAACTGACGAAAACTTCGACTCCGTCCGCCCGTTTGGCTTTCGTGCCCCACGGGTTCCGGCCGACTTCAGTTTTGTTCTGGAAGTGGTCCCTTCAGGAGAGCGCTACGAAGCTGTATGTACCGACATCAGCGAAGACGGACTTGCCGCCGAAGTGCCCGGATCATTACCCCCAAAACCCAGGTAACGATGAGGATTCTTCTTCCCGGCAGCACCGTACCCCTGCTTGTCCGCGGCAGCGTTGAGTATTCCCAGGGAACCCGTTGCGGCCTGAACTTCCTCTTTACCTCTCCAGACGAACTGAAACAGGTCCAGGCGTTTATCCGGTCGATTTCGTAGCGTAAGGGCGGGCGGCTTACTACAACCTAACCAACAGGGCAGATTGCTGACTACTCAGACTTCTCAGCAGGTTTCGCTTCAGGTTTGGCTTCCGGTAGCGGGGACCGGTTCTTCTTCGTCGTCCTTGACCACATACTGCACGATCAACGAAATACGCCGGTTTGAAGGCTCCAGCGGATTCTTGGGAACGCGAAGCTTTTGGTCCGCATAGCCTCTTACCTGCGAGATCTGATCGGCGCGCAAGCCGGAGAGCTGCATCAATCTTCGAGCGGAATTCGCGCGGTCGGAAGACAGTTCCCAATTGCTGTATTCGCGATTAGTGGCGTAGGGTTTAGCGTCGGTGTGACCCTCGATCGAGATGTGGTTGGGAAGCTTTCCCAATTGCTCTGCCAGGGCTACAAGCAACTCGCGGCCATCGTCATTCAACCCTGGCTTGCCGCTGTCGAAAAATGTGCCTGATGAAGACTCCAGAAGCTCAATCCGCAATCCCTCCGAGGTGATCGTCATCTCAATCTGGTTCTTCAGTTTGTCGAAATTCGTGACCCGGCGCACGGCCTTCTGAAGCTCTTCCTTGAGCTTGGGCATGTCGTCTTTGGTGAGGGTAAAGTTTTCGCCCGACCCAATCTGGTTGCTGCCGACTTTTTTGGAAGTTCCGGTGGGATCCTTGAAATATCCACCCACGGCCACCTGAATCTGTTTGCTGCTGTTCATCAGCCAAAGCACGATGAACAATGCCATCATCGCGGTCACGAAGTCGGCATATGCCACTTTCCAGGCGCCGCCGTGATGGCCGCCGTGTGCGCCCTTTTTCTTGATGATGATGATGGGCCGTTTGGCTTCTTCCAAGGTGGGCATGTCGCTATGCTCCGGCTTTAGCTGCCGCCGCAGCGCCCGCGTCGCTGGTGCGACATGTCTTTTCTACTTCTTTGAAGTCTGGTCGTACGTGGCCGGGAATCGCGCGCCGCGCAACCTCGACCGCCATGATGGGAGGAGCGCCCTTCATGAAAGACGACATCAGCACCCGCAACACGTAATAGTAGGCGTGCTCGTCTTCGGCTAATTTCGCCATGTTGCCGGCGAGAGGTCCGACTAACCCGTAGCAAAGAAGAATTCCCAGAAATGTTCCGACGAGTGCCGCCGCAACCTTGTGTCCGATCTCCTCCGGAGGACCACCGAGAGCGCCCATCGTAATTACAACACCTAGAACGGCCGCGACAATACCCAGTCCGGGAAGGGAATCAGCCATGGTGCTAAGGGCTTGTACTGGCTGGGTGGCATCGTGGTGATGCACATCCATATCGAGTTCCATCATCTGATCCAGATCGAAGGGCTCCACTCCGCCGCTGACCGCCATGCGCATGGTGTCGCAAACAAAGTCGCGAATGTGATGGTCTTTGGTAAACGCAGGGTATTTCGACAATATAGGGCTCTTGGATGGGTCTTCGATGTCGGCTTCGAGCGCCACTAGTCCATCCTTGCGCGCCTTGTTCAGCAAGTCATACATCATCTTCAGCGTTTCCAGATATCGTTTCTTGTTGAACTTGCTTCCGCCGAATACCCCGCCGAATCCGGCCGCGATCTTTTTCAGAATGTGTAATGGATTGGCCACCAGAACGGTTCCAATCGCCGCCCCGCCAATGATGACGAGTTCCGCCGGCTGCATCAGCACCTTGAGATTGCCGTGCTCCATCAGGTAGCCAGCAGCTACGGCGCCGAATACGACAAGAATTCCAATGATCGCAAACATTTCAGGCTCTCGCTTATTCCAGGTTCAGGAGAATCTCACACGAGTGAGTCTCGCTTTCGTCAGGCACCAGATCGCGCTTCAAATAACAAAATTCTCCGCGATAAGCGGACCTGACATTTCCGCTCCAAAGGACGTGCGTCTCCGCCAGAATCTCATCGATCATTCGGCGGTCGCGCTCGCTGTGATATTCCACGTACAAGACCTTCACTCGAAGGAAGATATTCGATTAAGGATTGCAGGATGGGAACTTCACAACCCTCAGTATCGAGCTTGAGGAGATCTACACTTTCGATTCCATGTTCTTGCAGAACATCCGATGCGCGCCTCAAACGGATCTGCTCTGCCTCGGCAGCAGTACGCGTGGTAGGGCAGACCGATGCTTCCACGCTGTCAGTTCCTGCCGTGGAACAAAGACAGGTTTTTGTCGCTGGAATAAAGGCCGAAAGGAAAGACGCGCACATTGCGCAATGGCTTCGAATTCTGCTGCAACAGTGACAGCGGAGCACTCCCCGGCTCAAAGGCATATAGCTGAGCCTTGGGATAGGCGCTGGCAAAATAGACTGACGCCGCCCCAACGTTGGCTCCGACATCAAGAATGGTCTTGATTCCAGAAACAAATGAAACGATAGGATAAGTCGCGCCGGCGAAGATATCGTTTGTTATCTGGAAACACACGTCGCTCTTGAACAGATGGAACGGAATGGTTCCATGGGGGCCTTGGATCGTGGCCTCAGTGACTTCCAGCGAATTTGGTATCTCTTCGGTCATCATCGCGCGTTCAGTCTCCTGACGCCTGTGCCGCGCGAGCCATCCGCGGTTCCGCCGCGAGGTGGCTCAGGCCTAGCTCCTGGATCATGGTGTGAAGCATGGTCTCAAACAGGTAAAACCAGTGAATGGCGGGCACAGCCTGCTGAAAGAGACGTAGCACCATCGATGCAGTGTCTGCCTGGTGTGCCAGAAATGGTTCAAAGTCGATTGTGTCCCAACGCTCAAGCGCAGCCACTGCCTGTTCGACTTCGGGGCGCTGATGTTCCACGTAGGCAAGGATTCGAGTGGCGTTTTTCTCGTCGATCGCTGTCAAAGTCACTGGCATCGCCCACTCCTGGATCACCCGTGGGTGGCGGCGAAACATATGAAAATAGTCTGCGCCGTATACGCGAGCACGGCGGATCAGGTTGCGAGCGGGATAAGGAAGGTGATCGTGAATGGCGTGAGCATCCGGATGATAGAGCACCCGGTATCCCCGCTCATGTAACCGAATGCCGAGCTCGGTATCTTCGCTGAGCTTGTAAGTTGAATCGAACGAACCGGCGTCCACTACTGCATCCCTTCGAATGCTTAAATTGCACGTAATGAAGTGCGAGTAGCCATAAGGACAGCCCGCCTCCATACTTACCTGGGGAAACATGAAGGGCTCGACGCAGAAATACCTGGTAAGCGCCCGTTGCTGCGCTGACGCGGGATATTCAAAGCTGCCCAGAACAGCCCATCGCTGGGGCAAATATGCGCGTTGAACTTTCAGGTGCTGTTCCAGCAGGTCTCGATCGCAAATAGTGTCGTCGTTCATCAACAGCAGATATTCACCATTCGCATGGGCGACCCCGTTGCGGCGTGCTGCACCGGTGCCGGAGTTTGTCTGGCGTAGATACTGGAGGCGAAATGATGAACAATATTGACTCAGTAATTCTTCCGTTCCATCAGAGGAACCATCGTCAATCACAATCACTTCGAAGTTGGAGGCTTTAAGAGTTTGGGCTTCCAGCGCGTCAAGACACTTTTTAAGAATCGGCAGCCGATTGTAAGTTGGCACGATGACCGAGAAAAGAGGACCGTTCGTTCTTCGCTGTCGCGATGCCGAAACGACGAGAGGTTGATCGGTTACACGCCTGCAAGCCTCCGTTGCACACAACTCTCCCATTTCCAAATTGCCCAACTTGCGATAGCAGCGCTTCAGAACAATCAGGACTTGCGAGGCAAAGTACCCGGTTCTTACCGGCTTCTCCAACCGTCCGAAAACATGCCGAAGCTGCGCGAGGGCCCGTTCTGCTTTATCTTCGCGAAGCAGTTGTTCGGCGAGGCGCACATAGCACTCGAGTTGCCCCAGGACTCGTTCCTCACCTGCTCTCGGTGAAAGAGACTCGCTAAATAACGTTTCCACCAACATCACCGAAAAGCTTTCCTGGGCGCGAGGCTTCGCGGGCAAGTCCAGAATGCACTGTTTCAGACTTGCCAAGGTCGCGTCGCTCACTTGAAGGGTGCTTTGAACGACCTCAACCTGAAGATTTCGGCCAGTTGCCCGCAGTCTGCCGGCTACATCTTCATCGGGTGCGAACACGATGTCGGCTCGTTCAAACATCTCCCATTGCCGGCTATTCCAGTCTTGAGACCGTTCGAAATCTGCAATGTCCACGATATCTTTTGGGTCTGGAGCCGCGTGCAGTTGATCGGGAACGACAGCAATACGGGTTGCCGGTGAGTAGAGGCGAAGATCATCGAGGTATTGCTCTGGGACCGAGATGCCGCGTTTGAAGCTGTGAACAAGAATTGCAATGTCAAACTGTGCCTGCTGAACGAGTTCGCGGAAAGACCAGGAAGGTGCAATCGTGGGATGCCCCAGAGCTGACAGTCGTTCCGCATCATCGGCATAGGTGCGAATTCCGGCCTGACCGAGCAGCGGTTGGCATTGCCTGCCATTCACAGATTCACGGGCGATGAACGTTACTTCGTCCCCTTGCTTGCGCAAAGAGCGAAGAAGCTGCATCAATCGCAGATCGTGGAGGTCACTGGCTGGATCAGGAAATGTGTCGTTGATCACCAAAATCCGATGAGTTCGTTCTTTGGAAGTTGAGTTTTCTGAAGCGGAGGATGTCGCGGGCGCCTGGCCTGCCAACAATGCATTGACCAGGGTTCGCTGTGCCTTTGGCAGTGTGGGCAATACCTGCGTCAGCAGAGGCACAGCCCGGGCAGAGTCACCGCGGCCGAGGAGCAATAACCCAAGATTAGTGATCGCGTCAGCATTTTGTAGATCCAGTTCCAGGGCGCGGGCAAAGCCGGCCTCTGCGTTACTGACATGCCCCGCGCCGAGCTGCACTGCGGCCCAATCGTTCCAGAGTTCGGATGTTTCCTGGACAGCCAACAGTTCTTCGAGCAAACGCAGGGCGTCGGCTGCGCGGCCTTCTTGGAAAGCAAGGATTGCCTCGGTGTGTTTACTCATGGGTCCCAAAAGACCCAGCAATTTCCTTGCCTCATTGTTTCTTAATCGGCAGTCAGCTCCCATCGTGGGTAACCGCAGAAGAAAATTTCCCAACAAAGTGTTTTCGATGCTGATTCGTATGGGTATGCACGAAGGATTGGTACTTGGTTCTGAAAAACTGATTGGCCGGTCATCTTGGCGAAGAACTTGCTGTGATTGCGTTGGATGGGTCCTGGATTAGCGCCCCATGAGGAGAGCATGGCGACTGTTGGCTTATCGATGATCGTAAAGAATGAAGCTCTGACGCTCGGTCAGTGCCTCCAGAGCGTGTCAGGAGTGGTCAGCCAGATCGTGATTGCTGACACCGGCTCAACGGACAATACCCCCGACATTGCACGCAACTTCGGGGCGACCGTCATCTCTGTGCCCTGGGAGAATCACTTCGCCAACGCGCGCAACGCCGCGCTGCAATCCATGCAAACAGATTGGGTCCTGGTTTTGGACGCGGACGAGGAACTGGGCGGCGAAGCCGGGAATCAGATTCCGAACCTGTTAAAGACGTCGAACGCGGGGGGATACCTGGTTCCAATCCGCAACTACATTCCGACAATTACCGGCCGCGGCTGGGACAGGATCGCCGAGCCCAACAGAAATCCTCATCCGCGCGCCCAATGGGCGCCGGCATATTTCGTTCACGAGAACTGCCGGCTGTTTCGCCGTGACCCAGAGGTTTACTTTGTCGGGCGCGTGCACGAACTGGTTGAGCCCCGGATTGCCGCTACACGCAGACGTCTTTCCATGGCGCCTTTTTACATTCACCACTTCGGTCAATTGGCGCAGGAAGAAGCTCGAAGCCGGAAGTCCGCTGCCTATTGTGAGTTATTGCGGATGAAGGTGCGCGACCTGCCCAACGACGCGATGGCCTGGATTCAACTTGGCCTCCAGGAATACGAGTGTTCGAGGGAACCAGCCGAGCCCTTGCGGTGCTTTGAGCGCGCTTTGATCCTGGAGCCGAAAGCGACACAGGCGGCACTTTTCAAGGGAATGATTTACCTGGATCTCGGCAAATACAAGCAGGCCCTGGATACTCTGGACGCTGCCGCACCCGATAAACGCAGCCGGCCTTTGCGCGAGCATTTCCGGGGAGATGCGCTTCACAACCTCGGACGCCTCCTGGAAGCTCGGACGGCTTACAGTGAGGCAGTCAGACTCACGGGGAACGATCCCGTATTGAGCAGCAAACTGGGCTATACCGAAGTGCGACTTGGTCGAACAAGGAAGGAATCAACCGGCTCAAGGAAGCCGCCGAGAAAGCGCCTGATGTTGCAGAAATACGCGAGCGGTTGATGAAGGCATTTGTAGCTGTCGACACTCTTTCGGATGCGGCCGAGCAGGCGGAGAAACTGGCAAGCCTCGAAGGCACCGCAAAAGCTTATCTTCGCGCAGCCAGCATTCGCGCGCATGCGAAGCAACACCAACGGGCGAGGGAAGTGCTCAATCGAGGAATAGCCGTCTTTCCTGATTCCACGGAACTCCGCCAGGCCATCAGCGAACTATCTGAAGATGTGGAGGCCCATCCGTAGTGAGGGCGTTCAAATGGGCAATTCTGATGATCTAACGGTTGGTCAGGCGCTGCGTCCCGTTCTGGTTTGTGCGAGAAGTTGATAAATCGTAGCCCGTGATATTCCTAAAATCTCCGCAGCCTGAGACTTGTTTCCGCCCACACGCTCCAAAACCCGCATCGTGTGCCGTCTTTGCAGTTCGTCCAGCGAAATCATGCTGTCGTCGGGGCTGCTAATGTCCCTGGACTGCGCCCGTATCGACTCTGGTAAATCCCGGACGTCAATGACGATTCCGTCCACCATCATGCATGCATTGCCGATAACATTCTCGAGTTCGCGGACATTTCCGGGCCATGAATACATGGCTAGGCGGGTTTGCGCGCGGCGTGTCATACCACTCACCGGCTTCTTGTATTCCGCGGCGAATTTTTCCAGGAAGTACCGCTCCAGCAGTGGCAAGTCCTCGCGTCTCTCAGCCAGGCCCGGTAGCCTGATCTCGACCATGGCTAAACGGTAGTAGAGATCTTCGCGAAACGTGCCATCATTCACCATTGATCGCAGATTTCGGTTGGTAGCGGCGATCACGCGCACGTCAACAGTCCGGGGCACAGGTGACCCGACGCGCTGTATCTCATGATTTTGCAGAACCCGCAGAAGCTTGCTTTGCGCCGTCAGAGGCAATTCACCGATCTCGTCGAGGAAAACAGTTCCATGGTTCGCGTACTCAAATACACCAAGCTTGTCTTGCGTAGCACCCGTGAAAGCGCCCTTCACGTGACCAAACAACTCGCTTTCCATCAGGGACTCAACAATCGCCGAGCAGTTTCGGACCACAAAGGGGCTCGACGGGGCTGGACTGAGATTATGCAGCGCACGGGCCACTAACTCTTTTCCCGTCCCGGTGGCACCGGTAATGAGAACCGTGCGGAAATGCGGCGCGACCCGCCGTATCTTTGCGAACACGTCCAACATAACCGGGCTGCGCGCAACGATCCCCTCGAACTGGCAGGCATTGATCAGTTCGTGATCGAGGCGGTAGGTCCTTTGTCTTTCCTCGGCCTCCGACAGGAGTTGGGATATCCGTCGACGAAGTTTTCCGGTGTCCAGAGGCTTGCTCAGATAGTCGCAAGCTCCGTTTTGAACAGCTTCGACCGCGGCCTCAGTAGAATACTGGCCGGTCATGAGCATTACTTCCGTGCCGGGATCGATGGCCAGAATGGACGCCAGCATTTCGGCGCCTCGAAGGCCCGCCATCATCAGATCGACCAGCACAATTCGCGGTCGTACGCGTTTCAGTATCTCGAGACCTTCTTCCGCTCCGCTGGCGGTAAGAATCTCCAATCCGCAATCCGAGAGGGCGTCTTTGATGAGTTTGAGGCTTTGTGGTTGATCGTCGATGGCCAGGAGCCTGGGAAGATTTGGTTCGTCCATAAATGGCGCAGGTGCTAAGTTGCGCCAGCGTACCAAAAGTCTTGCGGCCTTTGATGAGCCGTCGAAAATGGGTCGGAATTCCGACGCCCCCGACAGCCGGCTTCCACGCACTATTCGAATGAACTTACCCATCGAATATGTCGCCATAGATTTACTGATGCCCGTTGCAGCGGTTACGGGGACAAAACCGTTTTTGGCGCTAACTCCGAAGCCACTGTTGACGAAAGAAAACACCCGCTCTGAGGGTACGTGTGGGTACCCGAGCCTCGTGCGAACGCCTCAGTCAAACCCTCCGTTTATAGGGGTTTGACGTGCCTTCCTCGTTACGCGAGAGCAAGTTGGTTTCCTGCGGGATGGGCGGTTTTAGCAGGAATGACAGCGTGTCGCACAACTTGTGCGAATCAATTTGCAGGAGAAGCCGGAGCCTTTTTATCGACGTCACATGCCCGGCGGCGCCGATATGGAGAGCTCGTCCCTGTCGTTGTGTTTATCGGCTAATGGGCTTAAAACATCAACCCGGATAGTCGACGGCAACCATCCGAGCACTAAAGTCAAAGACACGGGCGAGTGTGCCCCGCAATCGTTCACCTTTCGACCGCCGCTCCACTGAAGAATCCTGATCCAAATACCGATATATGCCCCGCGAAGTTCGACCAAGAAGGCAATTTGGCATTCGTTGGAGGCTGGATCTCGTTCGTGGAATTCACCATGATGTACCGGTTCTAAGTGAACTACCGCGTAAGGCCTGCCGATCATGACGAACAGAACTGAAACCCCGTTCGCGGACGAACGCCCGAAGCTGACCACGAACCAGAAGGCGCTCAAGACCAATCTCGATCCGCTTCGCTACGGGACGTTCGCGGAGATTGGCGCTGGGCAGGAAGTGGCGCGCTGGTTTTTCAAAGTCGGCGCCGCTGCCGGAACAATTTCCAAGTCAATGTCGGCGTACGACATGGCCGTCAGCGATGCGATTTATGGGCGTTGCAAGCGGTATGTGTCCCGGGAACGCTTGCAGAGCATGCTCGACCACGAGCATCGGCTGAACCTGGAAAGACTGGAATCATCACGTGGTGGCAGCACAGCGTTTTTCGCATTCGCAGATACCGTAGCGGCGCGCAACTATCAGGGCACGAACGAATGCCATGGTTGGATGGGCGTGAAGTTCCAGACGCATCCGCGCGACGAAGACAGCCAGATCATTATTCATGTCCGGATGCTCGACCATGAGAACGCCCTGCAACAGGAAGCCCTGGGAATTGTCGGCGTCAATCTGCTTTACGCGGCTTTCTTTCTGCATCACAAACCCAGCTTGATGGTTGAATCCCTCCTGGACAATCTCACGACCGACCGCCTTGAAATCGACATGATCGAATTTTCGGGGATCGAGTTTCGTCATGTTGATAATCGCGTGATGAGCCTCAAGCTGGTGCAACTCGGTCTAAGCGGAGCGGCGATCTTCGGGCCCAGCGGCGAGGTGCTCCAGCCATCCGAAGTGTTGCGGAAACGCGCGATCCTGGTGGAGAGAGGCAGCTTCCGCCCGGTGACCAAAGTCAACATGGATATGGTCCGGTGCGCGCACGATCGCTTTGCTGGTGAACCAGAGGTCAAAGATAAGCAGGTGGTGGAACTGATGGAGATCACCATGCGAAACCTGCTCTCAGACGGTGAGATCGATCTCAGCGACTTTCTGGCGAGGGCGGACGCTCTTGGAGCTGTCGGCAAGACCGTGCTGATCTCGGATTACTTCGAATACTATCGCCTGGCAGCGTACTTAACACGCTATACGGCCGAGCCGATTGCAGTGACCATGGGCGTAGCCAATCTCCTGGACCTTTTCAACGAGGCGTACTACACGCAGTTAGAGGGCGGCATCCTTGAGGCATTCGGAAAGCTCTTCACCAAAGACTTGCGCCTTTACGTTTATCCCTTGCGGGATAATGCCACTGGACTGATGAAGACGGTGGACAATGCGGAAATCCCCGTAGCCCAGCAAAATTTATTTCGCCACCTTGTGGAACGGGGAAGAATAAAGTCGCTCGACAACTTTGATGAAAGCGTGTTGCACATCTTTTCGCGCGACGTACTTAAGCGAATCAAGGAGCACGACATCGCGTGGGAAGGCATGGTGCCTCCGGAGGTTGCGCAGATGGTCAAACATCGCCAACTGTTTGGCTATCGCAACCCGGAAATTGCTGACGACGCTGCATTCGCGGCCGCAAGTCGATAAGTTCGCCCGCAGGACAGGTTATTTTCCTTCAAGGTCATGGTGTTAGCAGAGGAGTCGGTTTCAGCGGATTCGCTTGAAAAGGGCGCCGGTCGCCGCGAAGACTGTAATCCCACTACAATGGTGTCTTCATGCGCACCCGTCTTGGGATTCTTATCGCTGCCGCCCTGTTGATCCTGCTCATCGCCGTCGCATGGCATTTCCGTCCAAGGAAACAGGCCGCGCAACCCCAGCCTTCAACAGGTCCGACATCAGCGGGCGAAATGTCTGGAGCGTTGGCGCCCAAGGCTGACTCCCCGTCACAATCTGATCCGACAAATGTATACGCACACAACCTGATGCTTCGAAAAGGTCCGGATTTCCGGATCTACGTCCGCTGGTTGCGTGGACAAATGGTTCGCACCAGCCGCAACGTAAATCCCTCGTTCGACGACCCCGAATCTTTTTTCATGGATATCAAAACTGGCGTGATTCGAGCCAACATGGGGGACATCAATAACTTCCTTAATGCGACCGCCATCCCGGGCGCTCCCCTAAAAAATATAAAGCTCACTGGCGACGGAAATCAGATCAAGCTGCAAGGGGACTTTAAAAAGGTAATTTCCCTGCCGATCGAATTGACGGGAACAATCTCCGCTGCCGCGGGCAACCAGATTCAGGTCCACGTCACAAAAATCAGCGCTCTGAAAATTCCTATTAAAGGGGTTATGGGAGGGTTGCACCTGAGCGTTGCCGATCTCTTTCATCCACAAGGCAACTCCGGCATTCAAGTCTCAGGGGACGACATTCTCCTCGACACGCAAAAGCTGGTCCCCCCGCCTCATATACGCGGACAATTAACCAACGTGCGGGTCGTGAATCCGGATTTGGAAGAGGTTTATGGTAATGGCGAAGATACGCTGACCCGAGTCGAACAGTGGCGCAATTTTTTACGGCTTCACGATGGCACACTGGACTTCGGAAAACTCACCATGCATCACGTCGATCTCATCATGATCGATCTTTCAAACGATGCATGGTTCGATCTGGATCTTAATAACTACCAGGACCAACTGGTGAACGGTTATACGCGAATGACTCCCCAGGCAGGCTTGCAAATCTTTATGCCCGATCTGGACGACCTCCGCAAGAAAGGGAAGGCAGGGCAGACTATCAGCCTGGAATGGCTCAAGAACCGTAATCTCCCTCCTCCGCCTGACGTTGTAACTAATAAGTAGTAGTCGGCGGGGTCTGGCTCTTCGTCTTTTCGGGCTGTGATTTAAAGCGGGATTTTTCCTAGCAGTTGTATGACCCGCCAGCGGATGACACCGAACGGACAAGAACGCGAATGTCGACAAGGCTAATTACCTCGAAAGCATTCAACCCCATGATCCGGTCTGTAAGTTGACCACGTGACAACTGATACGTGGGCGATTCTACCTTCCAGTTTTTACTTCGCTGCCGACGGGCTCTTCTCCAGTTCGTCGAGAGCGGCCAATACTTCCTGGCTGTGCTTGTTAGGATCCACCCCGGTGTAAGTGCGCACGATTTTGCCCTGCGGATCAATAATGAAAGTGTTGCGGGCGGCGATTTCTACGCCGCTATAAGTCATTGTGGAACCGTATTCCTTCACTACTGTGTGATCGGTGTCTGCAAGCAACTTGAAGGTCAGGCCTTGCTTCGCGCAAAACTCTTTGTGGGAATCGGTGGTGTCTACACTGACGCCCACGACCATGGCATTCCTTTGCACGTATTGGGGTTGGTCGCGTTGGAAGTTGTGTGCCTCGATCGTGCAACCGGGCGTTCCATCCTTGGGGTAAAAGTAGAGGACGACCCACTTTCCGCGAAGGTCCTGAAGGTTGACTTGCGATCCATCTTCAGAAGGAAGAGAAAAAGTCGGCGCGATTGTTCCGACTGCCGGCATTGAAGCCGCAAAAGCAAGAAACGATCCTGCAAGGAAAAACGCTAAAAGCACTGTCATCCATAGCCGCATAGGGCCTCCCAGAATGGTAGTAAAGATGCGAATCTTGACTTGATCTTAGCATTTCTGGCGTGAATCAATGTGTGTCAACCACCGGCAACTCGATGAAACTCGCCTGATCTGGAGCGTGGTAAACGCGCTGGGTAGCCTTACGATAGTCAGCCGGCTTCGCCCAGAAGATATTGGGAACGAAAGTTTGCGGATTACGGTCGTACAGCGGAAACCAGCTCGACTGGATTTGCACCATGATCTTATGCCCGGGCAGGAAAACGTGATTGGCAGTAGGAAGCAAAAAGCGATAGGGCAGGGGTTTGTCCGAGACAATCGCTTTCGGCGTCTCCAGGCTCTCGCGGTAGCGGCCCCGGAATATATCTGCCGACACCATCAATTGGTAGCCGCCCATCTTTGCGTCCCCGGCAACCTCGTCAGGGTAAACATCAATCACCTTGACGACCCAGTCAGAGTCGGTGCCGCTGGTGGAGGCGATCAGGTTTGCAACCGGCTGGCCGCTGATCTTCAGCGGCGCGTTTAAAGCTTCTGAGACAAACACTGCGACATCGGAACGACCCGAAGCTTCGCGTTGGTCGTCTACCAACCATTCCGCCCACGTATAGCCGATTCCGTAACCGACTGGTTGAATGGGCCGCGCGCGAAACGGAACTGGCTTGGCGGGATCGGAGATGTATTCGTCGAATGGTTGGTCACCGGATTTTGGAGCGGCAAAGCTCAACTTCAAACCAGCGCTGAGATAGAGCGGTTTGGGATATACAGCGCATCCACTCGCGCATCCGGCTGGCCAGGCGGGAAGCCTGTCCCATTTGTTTGTACCGGTTTCGAATGCGCTGACTGGAGGCACGTCAGCTTTGGGCGAATCATTCTTGAGATATTGATCAAGGAAGGGGCGCAGAATGTTCCGGCGGAAATAGAGTCCCGTGTCGCTGCTGAATTTCAATGCTCCGAGTGAACTTGCCTCATCGATTTCCTGGCCATGGTGCCACGGGCCCATGACGAGGAATACCTTGTCGTTATTCGTATCTTTCGGCTTGATGGCTTTGTAAACCGCTATCGCACCATAGATGTCCTCCTGGTCCCAGAGGCTGGCTACCAGCATGACGGGAACGTTCAGCGGTTGGTTAGCAAGAATCTTGTCGACGGCCTGGTCGCGCCAGAACGCGTCGTAGTTGGGATGCTCGAGTATCTTGCGCCAGAATCCAATCTGCTCCAGGCCGCGGCTGCGTCCAAGGTCGCCCGCTGAGCCTGCTTCCATGTACATATCGTAATCGTCAAAGTTGCTGGTCCACCACTTCGCGGAGTTGTTGCGCGTAGCCACCTGTTCGTAAATGTAGGGCAGATTCTGTTGCCGGAAAGCCCCATTGTGAAACCAGTCATCACCCATCCAGCCATCCACCATTGGATTCATCGGCACCGATACTTTGAGTGCCGGGTGCGGGTTCACCAGCGCCATCAAAGGCAGAAATCCGTCGTACGAAATACCCAGGATGCCAACCTTGCCGTTACTCTCGGGGATATTTTTGACCAGCCAGTCGATAGTGTCGTAGGTGTCGGTTGAATGATCCACGGGCGTCGGATTCTGCGGTCCGTGCAAGGGGCGGTTCATCACATAGTCGCCCTCAGAGCCATATTTGCCGCGCACATCCTGCACGACGCGGATATAGCCGCCTTCAACGATCACTTCGGTCGCGTTGTCATAGCCGTTCAGGATTGGCCCGAGATGTTTGCTGGCCGGAGCGCTAGTCTGTTGTCCACCGCGCGGGTCGTGACTCGTGAGCTCATCGGCGCTATACGGTGTTCGGGTAAGCAGGATCGGCGCGTCTTTAGCATCCTTCGGGATGAGGATCACCGTGTGAAGTCTTACCCCGTCGCGCATGGGGATCATGACGATGCGCTTGGTGTAGTCGAAGCTGTCGGTCTTAGGTACGAAGGTGGCCGGAGTTTCGCTGGGTAGGGCGGGATATTGCGGCGCCGTCTGCGCACCCAATGGTTTTGCGAAGAACAAAGCACTCGCCAGGACGGACAGACAGCTTACAACGTGGAGCAACGAAGTTATTTTTCCTGTACTGCAGAATTTGGAGCGAACACGCCGTTGCAACTTTTTCATAGGGTCACCTTGTGCCTCGAAGAGTGTAAAGGCGAAGAGTCGGGGGCGACAACATGGCTGCGCAGTTTTTCGGCTTACATTTCTTTACACAACATGAGCAGGTTGTTTAGGTTTTGCGCTTTCCGATAATCGGCATTTCAAAAACCGGGTGGACGTTCGCTGACAACGCCAAAGCTGCGTTCCAGAGCGACACCGGCGCGCACGAGCGTGCCTTCGTCAAATAGTCGTCCGATCAGAGTGACGCCGTGTGGGACCCGGCGTGGCGGCGAAAACTTCGGCAGCGGATTGATTGGATCAGGCGCCCAGTCGCTGCGCGCTTCCGACACCTGAACGAAGCCCGCACGCAACGTCAGCGAAGGATGTCCGGTGAAATTGGTGATGGTCAGCATCTCGTCGCGCAACGAGGGAACCAGCAGCAAGTCCACTTCGGAAAAGACACGAGCCATTTCGTTGGCCACCTTGCGACGGAAGCGGTCACTCTGGACGAAGTCCACCGCGGAAAGGAATCGTGACTGGCGGAAAGTGTTGGGCCACGCGTCCGGCACCTGGGCTTTGAGTTGGTCGACCTGATGGCTGAGTGTCAACTCTTCGAATGCAGCCGCCGACTCGGCGAACAAGATCACGTCAAGGCAGTCGTAGGGCCAGTCAGGTATGGAGACTTCGACCGGCACCATGCCAACGTTCTTTAATGTCTCGAGCGCTGCGCGATCAACATCGGTAGCAGGACTGGTCTTCATCCACTCAGGAAAGTAGCCTACCCGCAGGCCTTTCACCGGCGCATTCGCATCGTAGTCGAGCTTGCTGGGTACGCTGCAGAGATCACCCGGATCAGGGCCGGATATAGCGTGTAACACCAGCATGGTGTCTTCCACGCTGCGGGCCATGGGGCCCAGTTTGTCGAGCGACCAGCAAAGAGTCATTGCACCGGTGCGCGGGACCCGGCCATAGGTGGGCCGTAATCCATTTATCCCGCAACGCATACTGGGGGCGACAATGCTGCCACCGGTTTCGCTGCCGATGGCGAAGCCAACCAACCCGGCCGCGGTAGAGGCCCCCGGACCAGCGCTTGATCCGGACGCTCCCTCTTCCAGAAGCCACGGGTTCATGGTCTGTCCACCGAACCAGATATCGTTGAGCGCCAGTGCTCCCAGACTCAATTTTGCTACAAGCACCGCGCCAGCCTCACGCAGACGCGTGACTACCGTCGCATCGGTCGCGGGGACGCGGTTCCTGAACGGCTCCGCGCCGTACGTCGTGGGTATGCCGGCGGTGTCGAGAAGATCCTTAACGCCGAATGGAATGCCGTGCAATGGACCGCGATACTTGCCCGCAGCGATCTCCTGGTCGGCATTTCGGGCTTGTGTTAGTGCCAGATTTTCAGTCAGGGTGATGACGCATCGAAGAGTGGGATTGAATTTCTTGAGACGTGCGAGATAAATATTCGTCAAGCGTTCGGAGCTTATTTGCCGCTTTTCAACCCAGCGTGCCAGGTGGGTGACAGGAGCAAAGGCGATATCTTCATCCTTGGAAGGTAGTGGGCCGGGATCAGCCTTGCTCCAGATAAATTGATCGCGCTGAGGAACGGGCGCTTCGTTCGGCAACACCGGATCCCAACGAGAATAAGGAGCGAGAATCGGCTCGATTTCGACCTTCCGCGGCCCGGTGCGTCGCTCGTAGAGCGGGGCCATGGCGCTGCGCCAGTTTCCTGCTGCCTGGGCGCGATCCGCCTGGGTCAACTGTACCTGCACGAGCTTCTCTGACTGAGCGAATGTGGAAGTCGTGACGTCGGGTCCGACTGGAGGTGCAGTCCCGAACGCGGGTGGCGCGCCAGCGGGCGGCTCAGAAGTCTGTTGCGCTTGTCCGGAGGATGCGGCGGCAGCTGCCCCAAGAAGGCTGATCGATGCGTGCGTCAGAAATTGTCTTCGCGATTTCGACATTCATTTTCTCCGCCGCAGATTATAGCGTTAGCGTTCGTGTGGCGTGTCAAGATGGAGAGTCAGAGTGAGCCTATGTTCATCTCACAATGCGTCATCCTGAGGGACTTCAGTCCCGAAGGATCTGGCGTGCACACCGACACTGCCGACGAGTTCCGAGACGCCACACGCCAGATCCTTCGCAAGCTCAGGATGACGCCTTCTTCTTAATAAGGACGAGCTCTCCTCAAGGACGACGTTCCTGGATGTCGACCTGACACCGCCACCGCCCCACGCCTTTGGCTAATTTCTTGCTAGTGATAGACTGACCAGCCTGCACAGGGACTTCATCTCGTCGATTTCTCGTCCCTCGAATTGGCGGCGGCTACATCCCCAGGAGCTCTGTTCATGACCTTGCGTTCGACGTGCTGTGTCCTGCTCGCGGTGGTTCAGATAACTTTGGCTCAGTCCAAACCAGAACAAAACACTCCCTCAAATGTTCTTCCACTCGCGGGATTCAGCGCGCAGACTTCACCAGGCGAACGCGATTTGGAGAAGAAATATCTGGATGGAATTGTCCCGGGAAATATTCGGGAGAATATGCGCCGGCTCAGTGCGCGCCCCCACCACGTCGGATCGCCCTACGATAAAGACAATGCGGAGTGGATCCTGGCCAGATTAAAGGAATGGGGGTTCGAAGCAAAAATCGAAACCTTCAACGTCTTGTTTCCCACTCCGAAAGAGCGAGTCCTCGAATTACTGGAGCCGACAAAGTTCCGGGCGAAACTGCAGGAGCCCATCTTGTCGTCCGACCCTACGTCGAGCCAAACTGCTGAACAGCTTCCTACCTACAATGCATATTCGGCGGATGGCGATGTCACCGCTCCCCTGGTGTATGTGAATTACGGCAATCGCGAGGACTACGAGCAACTGGATCGTCTGGGAATTTCGGTCAAAGGGGCAATTGTTATTGCTCGATACGGGCATGGTTGGCGCGGCATTAAGCCGAAAGTCGCCGCCGAACACGGGGCGCTTGGATGCATCATCTACTCCGATCCGGAGGGCGACGGGTTTGCCAAGGGAGACGACTACCCAGCCGGCGGCTGGCGGCCGCGAGAAGGAGTGCAACGCGGGAGCGTAATGGACACGGATTATCCCGGCGACCCTCTGACTCCTGGTGTCGGCGCGACGCCTGACGCAAAGCGGCTTTCGATTAAGGAATCCAAGACCATTATCAAAATTCCCGTTCTTCCTGTGTCTTATGCGGACGCGCTGCCGCTTCTTTCCGCGCTAAAAGGTCCGATCGCTCCAGAAGATTGGCGCGGAGCTCTCGCCATCACCTATCACGTTGGCCCAGGGCCCGCCAGGGTACATCTGAAGGTGACTTCCAACTGGGACATCAAGCCGATCTACGACGTCATTGGAACCTTGCACGGCTCTGAGGACGGGCAATGGGTGATTCGTGGCAATCACCATGACGCCTGGGTCAATGGTGCTGATGATCCGATTTCGGGCCTGGCGCCAGTGTTGGAAGAAGCACGAATGCTTGGCGAATTGCATCGCCAGGGATGGAACCCGAAGCGCACTATCATCTATTGCGCGTGGGACGGGGAAGAACCGGGATTGTTGGGTTCTGTCGAGTGGGTTGAAACCCATTTGAAGGAACTTCAGGAACACGCAGTCGCGTACATCAACTCTGACACCAACGAAAGAGGATATTTCTACCCAGGCGGGACGCAGGATTTACAGAGTTTTATCAGTAGCGTCGCGCGCGATGTCCAGGATCCGGAAACCCACACATCGGTCTTTCAACGCTCACATCTTTTCAGTATTTCCAAAGCGAAAAACGCCGAAGAGCGCAGTGATCTTCGCAGACGCAACGATCTTGTAGTTACCGCCCTGGGAGATGGCTCGGACTTCACCGCGTTTCAGGATCTCGCGGGCATATCGACTCTAAGCGTCGAATTCGGTGGTGAGGAGGATGGTGACCAATATCATTCGATTTACGATGATTTTTACTGGTACACGCACTTCGTCGATACCGATTTTGTCTACGGCCGCGCACTGGCGCAAACCGCGGGTATTGCAATGATGCGTCTTACGGACGCTGATTTGATTCCTGTCGATTACGCTCCGCAGGCGGATGCTGTCGGCAAATACGAAACTGAGTTGGAGAAGCTTTTGAAGGACAAGCAGGATGAGTTTGCCGAGCTTGACCTGCAATTAAAAGAAGGCGTGTTCGCCGCGATCGCCGACCCGAAAAAGCCGTCGGTCCCGCCGCCATCGGAGACTGTGCCACCTTATATGAACTTTGCACCAATGAAAAACGCAATCGATTTGCTCAAGAAAAACTCGGAGCGTTATTCGAAAATACTATCTGACTGGAAAGCGAAGGGCTCGCCAGCACTTTCCGCGCAATCGCTAGATTTGGTGAATGCGGATCTGATCAAAGTTCCCCGTCTGTTCCTGAACGAGAAGGGGCTTCCGGAACGTCCGTGGTTCAAGAACCAGATCTACGCGCCCGGAGCGTATACAGGTTACGGAGCCAAGCCGATTGCGGCGGTTCGCGAATACATGGACGAGAAAAAATGGAAAGAGGCGGAAGCGCAAGTTCCGCAAGTAGCCCAAGTCATCGAAAATGTCGCTGAGGGAATCAATAAGGCCGCGGATGACCTGGAAAAAGCGGTAGCCTCCGCGCCCTAGTACGGAGTACGAATTTTGGGCGCGGTGATACGACCACTTGCGACCCTGCAACCAATCGGAGAAGCCAAGCCTCCATGCTTGCAGGGCGTTCTTTTTGGTGCAATCATCCAAACGCTGGAACGGCCACGGTTTGCACAATACCTCAGAACATCAGGCCCGGCACGCTGTTGGCCTGAACAAAGGACATGATGACCAATAAAGCTTTCAGGCTTTCGATATTGGCGATCGCAAGCGTGGGATTGCTGACCGGTGCCCTTGCTTCCGATTCATCTCCTGAAGGTCCGGCAACTTCCACAGGTGTTCCGCTCACGCTAACTGTGTTTTCCGGACACACTCCTTTGCCGAATGGTTTGCAGGTGAAGAGTGGCAATGCGATTCTCGATGTATGCGCTCTGCGCGACGATGTTATCCGGGTACGTGTTGGACCCACGGGCAATCTTCCCGAGGATGCATCCTGGGCCGTGCTGCCCAACGCCCGCAAAAGTTCAGAGAACGTCATCGCGGAAAGCACCCCCGATTCGATCGGATTTCGAACAGGGTTGCTACGAATAAAGGTGGGGCGAAGCGATCTGCGCCTCTCGGTATCGGACCTCGAAGGCAACATACTGCAGGAAGACGCTGAGGGATGGCCCGTGACCTTTCACGGCCAGGACTTTCGCCTGTACAAAAAAATGCCGGGCGATGAACACTATTTCGGCCTGGGGGATAAGGTTGGTCCTCTCGACCGGCGAGGACAGTCCTTTGCTTTGTGGAATACCGATACTTACGAATTTCAGGAATCCACCGATCCGATTTACAAGAGCATTCCTTTTTTTCTTGCGATGCGAAAAGGGCGCTCGATTGGGGTTTTCCTGGACAATACCTGGCACAGCAAATTCGATTTCGGTAGGGCGTCGGACGACATTTACTCTTTCGGGGCGGACGGCGGTCCGGTTGACTACTACATTATTTATGGTCCCGATGCCAAACATGTGCTGAACACCTACGCCTGGCTCACCGGCACTCCACCGTTGCCGCCGTTGTGGTCGCTGGGTTACCAACAATCGCGCTACAGTTACGAGACGGAAGCACGGGTACGCGAGATCGCCGCAAAATTGCGCGCCGACAAGATTCCTTCCGACGTTATTTATCTGGATATTGATTACCAGCAGCAGAACCGTCCTTTCACCGTAGACCCTCAAAAGTTCCCGCACTTTACCGAGATGATTCGCGACCTTCGCCAGCAGCACTTTCGTCTGGTCACGATCACTGATCTTCACATTGCCCACCTGCCCGACAACAACTATGCGCCCTATGACACGGGCATGGCAGGCGATCACTTCGTAAAAAATCCCGACGGATCTGTGTTTGTGGGGACTGTGTGGCCGGGGCCGTCGGTCTTTCCTGATTTCACGCGCCAAAACACGCGTGACTGGTGGGGACATCTTTACAGCGACTTTGTTTCCGATGGCGTGAGCGGGTTCTGGAATGACATGAATGAGCCCTCAGTCTTCCTTACGCCCACCAAGACAATGCCGCCTCAAACGCAGCACCGCATCGATGATCCGGGCTTTGCCAAGCGCACGGCAAACCATTTGGAGATTCACAATGTGTACGGGATGGAGAATTCACGCGCGACATATGATGGTCTGCTAAAGCTGGCTCCCAATGTCCGCCCATTTGTGCTTACCCGAGCCACTTATGCTGGCGGACAGCGTTACGCCGCTACCTGGACCGGGGACAACAGCAGCACCTGGAATCATCTGCGACTGACCACGCCCATGCTGTTGAGTCTTGGCCTGAGTGGTTTCGGCATGACTGGCGCCGACGTAGGCGGCTTTGCCGGCACTCCCCAGCCGGATCTGCTTACCAAATGGATTGAGCTGGCAAGCTTCCAACCCATCGATCGCAATCACACGACGAAATATACAGCCGATCAGGAGCCTTGGGTGCACGGGCCGGAGCATGAGGCGATCCGCCGTCGATACATAGAAGAACGTTACCGCCTCCTTCCTTATCTCTACACCACTGCTGAAGAGATGACCCATGACGGCATCCCGATTGTTCGGCCACTTTTTCTGGAGTTTCCGTCCGCCACCGAGGATGGTCACCCGCTCGATCTTGATGCACCGAATGAATTCCTGTTCGGCCCCAATCTTCTGGTTGCCCCGTTTCGTTATCCTGAAGAACTTGATGCCTACGAAGTGTTTTTCCCACCCGGCGATTGGTTTGACTACTGGACCGGGGAGCGTGTACCCGCAGCGACAGAGCCTGGGCTAGCGCGGGTAAAAATCCAGCCACGTCTAGAGATCCTGCCGGTGTATGCGCGAGCCGGGTCCATCATCCCAATGCAGCCGCTGACGCAGAGTACAGACGAAGCGCCACAGGGACCGTTGACGCTGCGTGTTTATCCAGGCCCAAACTGCAACGGCAGCTTGTATCAGGATGACGGTTTGACAATGGACTATAAAAAAGGCGACTTCCTGAGGCTACATTTCTCCTGCGAGGCGGCCGCAGACTCGCTGCGTATCCATATCGCCGCACAGGAAGGAACCCGCCAGCCGTGGTGGAAGCAGTATGAAGTCAAGGTCTTTGGCTGGAATTCGGACAAGGCGCGGGCTCTGCTGAATGGTAAGCCGGATCTCGTGCAAGCCAGCGTGGAAAAGCAGAGTCACGTGCTGACCTTGGACTTGCCAGCAAGTGGTGTAATTGACCTGCAGATAAACCCTCTTCCCTAAACTTGTGCATGAAGAAGAAGCGATCAATGTTTGTCATTTGTTGAACTGAAACTCCCAAGAGTCGTCGATGGTTTGGTTGACATCAAACGCTCTTAACGACAGGAGGTTCATATGTCCATTCGACCGGTAAAGCGGCTCATCAAATCCAAGCCCACGATGGAAGGGGCCGGCGTGCACCTGCGTCGCGCCTTTGGCTTCGGAAACACGAAAGAGTTCGATCCGTTTCTGTTACTGGATGACTTTCGCAATGATGTTCCGGAGGACTATCTGGCCGGCTTCCCATGGCATCCGCACCGCGGCATTGAGACCATCACTTATGTACTCGCCGGGACCGTCGAGCACGGCGACAGCATGGGTAATCGCGGCGCCATCGCTGCAGGTGACGTTCAATGGATGACGGCGGGAAGCGGGATCATCCACCAGGAGATGCCCAAGGGCGACCAAACTGGCCGGATGCACGGCTTCCAACTGTGGGCGAATCTCCCTTCAGCATTGAAGATGACCGCGCCCCGCTATCAGGAGGTAAAGGCGTTGGAAATCCCGCAGATCACCGATGACGATGGCACGCATGTACGGGTCGTGTGCGGAACATTTTGGGGCAAGAAGGGCCCGGTTGACGGAATCGCCGCTGAACCCATCTACCTCGATGTGTCCGTGTCTCCTGGAAAGAGGAAGACTCTACCAGTGGAAACTACCCGGCACGCGTTTGCGTACGTTTTTGCGGGAGGCGGAAAATTTTGTAACGCCTCCGGTCCGCTGACAGTGCCAACAGAAGGAGTGAAATGGCTGGATACGGAGCCACCCGTCGAAGCCGATAACCGCTCGCTCATAGTCTTTGATAGTGGGGACGAGGTCACGGTGCAGGCCGGTGACGATGGAATCCGTTTCTTGCTCGTCTCCGGTAAGCCTCTCGAAGAGCCAGTCGCCTGGTATGGGCCTATTGTTATGAACACGCAGCAGCAACTGCAGCGGGCGTTTGCGGAACTTCAGGAAGGAACGTTTCTGAAAAAGAGGTAGCTAGTAGCGTCTGGGAGTGACCTTTCCACGAAGCCCGATTTCGACTTTCACCGATTGTCGTTTGCAAGGGGTTCAGGCGTTATACTGCCACCCATTAAACCTGAGGCGACCGGATTGTTTAATGTGACTGAACGAGGGCCGACAAAATTCCTGCTGCTCACCCTGTTTATCGGAATCCAGCTGACCGGCGCCAGCGGTCAGGCTCCAAACGTCCAGGACAAATACAAGCCCCTTATATTCAATCGTCAAGAGATCATGGTCCCTGTCCGCGACGGCGTAAAGTTGCAAACTGTCATCTTCACTCCGAAGCGATCGACCGGCCCGTTGCCGTTTCTGATCATGCGTACCCCGTACGGAGTGCCAGAGAAGGAGAGCTTGTTTGAGTCGGGAAGCTACGACGAGTTGATCGCAGACGGTTACATTTTTGTTGTGCAAAACATTCGCGGACGGTTCAAGTCCGAAGGGGACTTTGTGATGAATCGGCCGCCGCGAGAGCGAAGTGATTCAAAATCCATCGACGAAGGCACCGACACATACGACACCATCGAATGGCTATTGAAGAATGTCCCGGACAACAACGGCAAGGCTGGAATCTGGGGCATCTCCTATCCTGGATGGCTGGTGACGCAAGCCTTGATTGAGCCGCATCCCGCCCTCAAAGCCGCGAGTGAGCAGGCGTCTCCCGATGACATGTTTGTGAATGATGATTTCCACCACAACGGAACCTTCCGGTTGAGCTACGGCTTTGAGTATTCGGCCCTGCTCGAAAGCGCAAAAGAGCAAAATACTAATTTTGCCTTCGATCAGTACGACACTTATTCGTGGTATCTGAACCTCGGCGCACTGTCGAATGCCAACAAATTGTACTTTCACGGCAAGATGCCCACCTGGACTGATTTCGTAGAACATCCCGATCATGAGTTTTGGAAGCAAAGGTCAGTCACTTCGCACTTGAAACATACTTCTGTGCCGAACCTCAATGTCGCAGGCTGGTACGACCAGGAAGATTTCGTGGGACCAACGCGCGTCTACGCCACCCTGGAAGAGACTGACAGGGACCATCTCAATTATTTTGTGGCCGGGCCATGGAACCACGGTGGCTGGATGAGCGGCCCGGGCCGGACTTTGGGAGACATTGATTTCGGGAGCGACACAGCGAAATACTACCGCGCGAATATCCTCGCGCCCTGGTTTGCCTATTGGCTCCACGGCAAAGGGTCTCTGAAGGAAGCTGAAGCCGTGAGTTTCCAGACAGGTTCCAACGTTTGGAGAAGCTACGATGAGTGGCCGCCGAAGCGAGGCATTGAATCCAGAAAGCTGTTCTTCCGGGCGGATGGCAAATTGTCCTTCGACGCGCCGATGGAGGCTGATGGATTTGACAGCTATGTTTCGGACCCGGCAAATCCCGTGCCTTACCGCCCGCGGCCGATCACGCCGACGTATCCGGCAAAAGGTTGGCCAGTCTGGCTAGTGCAGGACCAGCGTTTTGTTGAGCATCGTCCCGACGTTCTGACCTGGCGAAGCGATCCGCTGAAAGACGATGTAGTCGTTACCGGCGACCTTGTCGCCGACCTTTTCGCATCCACGAGCGGATCTGACAGTGATTGGGCAGTGAAGCTTATCGATGTGTATCCGGATGACTATCAAAAAGTGACAGACGCGGACGCTGAGAAGGGAACGGGGCCGGTTCTGAATGGCTTTGAGTTAATTGTCGCGGATGACATTCTCCGCGGCCGTTATCGTGACGGTCTTGAGACCGCGGAACCGATTACTCCCGGAAAAGTAACTGAATTCAAGATCGACCTACATCCGAATGATCATGCATTTCTCAAGGGCCACAGGATCATGGTGCAGGTGCAAAGCACCTGGTTTCCGCTGTACGACCGAAACCCGCAAACCTTCGTCCCGAACATCTACAAGGCCTCCGATTCGGACTACAGACAATCAACTCAGAAACTCTATCGTTCCAGGGACGCAGCTTCGAGCGTCATCCTTCCAATTGCCGTACATTAAAGTCGAAGGGCGCAGGACGATATTCCTGTCCATCTGAATGCGACCAAAACCCCGGCTTAGGTATCTAATAGACTTATCCGAATGGTGGCGTTTCTGTCGCAATAAAATTTTCCTATACGCAGTCCAATATTAATCATGCCGAAACCAATACTTCTCAGTGTGGATGACGACTCCGACGTTTTGCGGGCTATCGAGCGCGACTTGCGGTCAAAATACGGCGCTGAATATCGCGTCATCGGCAGCGACTCCCCCGAAGGAGCTCTGGGTCTGTTGAAGCAGTTGAAGGTCCGCAATGATAGCGTAGCTCTTCTACTTGCCGACCAGCGTATGCCTCATATGGATGGCGTGGAATTCTTGAAGGAAGCAACTCGCGTTTTTCCGGACGCCAAACGGGCGCTGCTTACTGCCTACGCGGACACCACCGCGGCCATCAGCGCCATCAATCAGGCGAATATCAATTATTTTTTCATGAAGCCGTGGGATCCTCCCGCAGAGAATCTTTATCCCCAGTTGGACGACCTCCTCGATGACTGGCAGGCCTCCTACCATCCCGCGTTCGAGGGAATCCGCGTGCTAGGTACGCGCTGGTCGCGCCGGTCGTACGAACTGCGTGATTTCCTGGCGCGAAACCACGTCCCGTATCAGTGGATCGATGTTGAGGTTTCCGCCAATGACCCAGAGACCAAGCGGCTTCTTGAAGCCCTTGGGTCGGAGGGCACGAGTCTCCCCGTCGTGCTTTTTCCCGACGGAACGAAACTTCTCGAGGGGATACCGACCGATGTGGCGCAGAAGGTGGGACTAAAAACCCGGGCGCAAACCAGCTTTTACGATCTGGCAATCGTAGGTGGAGGCCCTGCGGGCCTAGCTGCTGCTGTCTATGGCGCATCGGAAGGTTTGAACACCGTAATGATCGAGCGCGAAGCTCCGGGTGGTCAGGCGGGAATGAGTTCGCGTATTGAGAACTACCTGGGGTTTCCCAATGGCCTGAGTGGAGGAGACCTGGCCCGGAGAGCCGTGGTGCAAGCGCGGCGCTTTGGGGTCGAAATCCTTGCACCTCAGGAAGTCGTCGGCATCAGAACGGAAGGCTCCTACCGCATTCTTAAATTGGCGGATGGTGTCGAAATCTCATGCCACGCCCTTATGATAGCGACCGGAGTGCAATGGCGACGACTTGAAGCGCCGGGAATCGACCGGCTGCAGGGATCGGGAGTTTACTACGGAGGCGGCGCAACAGAGGCATTCTCGTGCAAAGGCGAAAATGTCTACATCGTGGGCGGCGCCAACTCAGCTGGACAGGCAGCGATGAATTTTGCCAAGTTTGCCGACCGCGTGGTGATTCTGGTTCGAGGCGACTCCTTGGCCAGTACGATGTCTCAGTACCTGATCGATCAGATCAAGGAGATGCCCAATATTCAAATCTGGGCCCACGCCAGCGTTAACGAAGTGCATGGCGAGACACACCTGGAAGAAGTTTCGGTGATGTGTTCCGATACCAACAAGATCGAACGTGTGCCGGCCAGTTCAATGTTCATCTTTATTGGAGCGTTGCCGCGCACTGATTGGTTGGGAAATCTGGTTGAGAGGGACGAACGCGGCTTCCTGCTCACTGGTCCTGACCTGATTCGCGACGGACAACATCCGAAAGGATGGAACCTGGAGCGGGATCCTTATCTATTGGAAACCAACATCCCCGGCATTTTCGCGGTCGGTGATGTCCGCCACGGCTCCGTTAAACGCGTAGCCTCTGGAGTTGGCGAAGGATCGGTGGCAGTGCAATTCATCCATCAATACCTAAGCAAGGTGTAATCACGAATGATCGATAAATCAGAACTCGTTCGCATCCCTGTGTTCGCCGATCTGCCTGACGACCAGGTCGCGTGGTTCCTTAGCCATACCGAAGAAGTACACCTCAAGGCCGGCGACATCTACATGCGCATCGGCGAGCCTATGCTGTTCATGGCCATAGTTCTCGAGGGCACGCTTCAGGTGCGGGGCGAGATCAATGGCGAAGTGATTTTGTTCACGATAAATCAGGGCACGGTTACGGGAGTCCTTCCTTTTTCGAGGATGAAGCAGGCGATTTTGACCGGGCGAGCCGTCACCGAAAGTCGCGTCCTGCGATTTCCGTCTTCTTTTTTTCCAGAACTGGTGCAGCGAATGCCGGAACTGACCCAGCGCCTTGTGGGCCTAATGTCCGACCGGATTCGCGAGACCACCCGGATCGAGCAACAAAAAGACAGGCTGGCTGGTCTAGGGAAACTCTCCGCAGGCCTTGCTCACGAACTTAATAATCCTGCTTCTGCGGCGAAAAGGGCCACTAGTCAGCTTCGGGAGATGCTGAAAAAAATTAAGGACGCCAGTCACGACCTGGGAAGGCGCGAACTCACGCCAGCCCAGAAAGCCGAAATCGATAAGCTTGAAGCATCATTCGTCCAGAAGGACGGAGCACCGGCAGATGCGCTGGCCATCAGCGATCTGGAGGAGCAGATCGATTCTCTCCTGAGGAGCCACGGTCAGAGTGACCTGTGGCAACTCGCGGCCGATCTGGCTCGAAAGAACATCAAACCGGAGGCATTGGAATCGCTGTTTTCAATCCTCGATGCGGACACCGCCAGGGCGGCGCTGGTGAGGATTGCTGCTTCCGTAGAGGTGGCGGGCTTGTTGGGCGAGATCGAGAGCAGTACTTCGCGAATCTCCGACCTGGTCTGCGCGATCAAGGAATACACGTACATGGACCAGGCGCCGGTGCAAAATGTCGACATCGTAAAGGGCCTGGAAACGACACTCACCATCCTGAACTACAAGCTCAAGAAGGGAGTCGTTGTGCAGCGCGACTACCCAAAGACACCTCTTCTTATCAACTCATTCGGGAGCGAGCTTAATCAGGTGTGGACCAACATTATTGACAATGCAATTGACGCGATGGCAGGCAAGGGCGAATTACGAGTACGGGCCTATCGCGAGGATCCCTGTGTTGTAGTCGAGATCGGCGACAACGGTCCCGGCATTTCGCCAGAGGTTAAGGATCACATTTTCGAGCCGTTTTTTACCACCAAGGGTGTGGGTGAGGGAACAGGCCTCGGTCTCGACACAGTTCAGCGCATCGTCAAAAAGCACCATGGAAATATTGAAATAAGTTCAAAACCCGGGGACACCCGGTTTCAGGTATATCTTCCACTTGCGCAAGTTCCGGCCTAGGAAAAGACTTGCATCCTCAATAAAGACCGCCTGCCCCAGAAAATCCCCAGCTGAGTTGTTGGCGATGCCCAGGCTGGACATTCACTTCTACGAAGCGACTGAAACCCACGAGCTCGGGCCTCTTAAGGCGTGTACTTGAAGTTGCTGATGTACATGTACCGAGTCGGTCCGATCGTGGCCATGCCTCCCCACGTTGACTTGTTCGTTCCCCACATATTGAACAGGAAAGGGGCCGGGGCACTTGGTACGGCCTGGGTATGCGAGACAACGAGCTGGCCATCCACGTACCAGTCGACGTTTGTGGCTGTCCATACAATCTTGAAATCGTGACTGTTTCCCTGATGGAAGCCCGTAATCTCGGTGTCCTGGAAGTTTGATACTCCCTTCCAGTTGGTGCAATCGACGGCGTCGGGTTTGTTGCCGACCTGTTCCATATCAATTTCGGTCGAAGAGTTTGGCGCATACAAAAATCCGGACGAGTCGGAACCGGAGAGAACATTGTCCACTCTGGAAGTGAACTCAAACGTGCCGTATGTGAACTTCTGCTTTGTCATCACCTCTGATCCGCTCGACAGAATCTGGCTGCCATTCTGGGTTTGCGTAAGCGACAGAACCAATTCTGAACCGACCGATACGTTCATGGGATCGAACGTGCCCACGTTTCCATTCGCGTTCCCCACCGGAGGAGCGGAGCCATTGTGAGTCTCCCAGTCGTACCCGCTGAAGGTAAACTCGCTTGGGCCGGTAACCGAGGCTGAAGTAGGGCTCGGGGGTGGCGTGCTCGAAGGCGGAGTGCTTGAAGTCCCTGTGCTTGAAGTGCCGCTGCTTGAGGTCCCGCTGCCTGAAGTGCCGCTGCTTGAACCTGCGCCAGAAGATCCACTGGCCGTGCCGCTTCCAGACGATCCATTGCTGGACGTGCCGCTGCCAGACGACCCGCTGTTAGTAGTACCGCTACCGCCCGATGCTCCGCTGTGAGCAGGTGTGAAGGGCATGGTTCCACCGCCACAACCTGCCAGAAATAGAACGAGAAGCAATAGAGCCGTTATTCTCGGCATGACGAAATCCTTCGTAAACGATGATGAGAACCACGAATCCCCGCCGCCGGACTACGGGGAAGACTCCCTAAAGCTCGATTGATTTATTTTTAATAATCAAAAGTTAACACTGTGCCGATAAAAACCCGCCGTTACGGAAGGCCCTGCTTAGGCCCGGAACTACCGAGGAAGGATGGATTGACGCCCCGTGATTCGCTATCGCCGGGAATCACGGGCGGAGTGACGATCGCAGACTATGTCTTTAAATTCGCGTTCGGATTGGGCTAGGAAAGAGACCTCTTTCAGGCAAATGGTCGTGCAGGTCGAGGACACGTCCATCCAAATATTCGTGGGGTCTGAAATGCGCTTCTACTCGGACCTGAGGGAAACGTTCACTGGCACGGTTCTGCACCGCATTGCGTGGCCACGATAGTGGAAGATGTTTTCCCTTTCCGGTCGAATGCTGTTCCCTCGATATCGGCGTTCGCGATTACTTTAGTAATCTAAACCGGTAATCAGCTGCCCGTTACCCACCCTCCTCCAGATGCCGCTTCCGGCGCGGCATTCAGCTCAGTCAATCACTCTAAGTCCTGCTGCTGGCAGCGATTCCGGGCAACCGGTCGACCGTGTCGAGTGCTGCTTCCCGCGATGGGCTTTGATCACAATGCGTTGGCACGGCGTTTGCAATATCTGTCTGTGAAAGTTCACAAACAGAAAATGAAAAAAAGTGTCAATGCGATCTTGATGGTGAGTTTGCTGACAGGCTGCTGCCTGGCGCAGACGCCCACACTCAAGGTTCTGCCATGGAACAACCATACGGCGGCGTTGTCACTCACGTTTGACGATTCCCGTACCGTGCACCTGGATGTAGTGATCCCTGAACTGAACAAGCGGCACTTGCACGCAACATTCTTTCTTATCGTTTCCAAAACTACCCGGTTGGATGAGTGGCGCAAGGCGCGCCTGCAGGGACATGAAATCGGCAATCACTCGGTCACCCATGAGCATCCGGCCGATTTGAACAAGGCGACCGAAGAACTCCAGGTAGAAGATGCAAAGAACTTTCTGGACAGCAACTTTAATACAGAGATTCTCACTTTTGCTTATCCCTTCACTGAGGTCACACCGGGATTGGCTTACTGGGTGAAGAGATACGACTTTGCGGCACGCGGCGGTCGCGGAGACGGCAGCGCGGTCTACATCACGGCGGACAAGCAACCTGACTGGTACGAACTGCCCAGCCAGCCGAGCTATACCAAATACGATTCGGCGACGTACCGGGGTTGGGTCGACAAAGACATCGCACTGAATGCCTGGACGACGCTCCAGATCCACGGCATCGGCGACCCTTCGACCGGATTCGAGCCGATACCCACCAACACTTTTATCGATCTCCTCGACTACGCGAAAAGCGCGGAGAGCAAGGGACTGTGGGTAGCACCTTTCGGCGAAGTAGCTGCCTACTTCCGAGCTCAGAAAATTGTGGAAGCCGCCCTGCCTCAGGCAATAGCCGGAGAGACCAAGTTTACCTGGCAGGTCCCCACACCTTTCCCGCATGGAGTTGTTCTGAAGCTGGCGGCCAAGGGTTCCAGTGCGCGCCTTTTTCAGGCGGGACACGAACTGCACCGGACCAAAGACGGGGTCTATTTGATTTCATTTGATTCACGCGAGTTAGTTGTGAAAGGTCAACTGTGAAAAAGCTTTGCGTGCTGCTTCCGGCGAAAGATGAGGCCGTGGGCATAGCCAAAACGTTAAAGAGCATTCTCAACGCCGGCGTTGCGCCGTCGGATGTTTACGTCATCGACGATGGTTCGAGCGATGGAACTGGAGAAATTGCCCGCACGTTCGACGTGAATGTTGTGAGAAATCCGAAGAACATCGGAAAAGCCCATAGCCTTGCCCGCCTGGCTGCGGTATCCGATCTCAATTCGCGTTACGACTACATCTGCCTGATGGACGCTGACACACAGGTCTCAGAAGACTACTTCGAGGCAGTCATGACGAGCTTCGAGGAACCTGGAGTAGCGGTAGTTTGCGGACGGGCAAAGAGCACACCGCATAACTGGCTCACCGCATATCGCTGCCTGGCGTACTGGATTTCCCACGCGGTCTACAAGGATGGACAAAGCAACATGGGCGTAATCACGGTGACCCCAGGTTGCGCCGCCGCTTTCCGGGCGGATGTGTTCGCGCAACTGGAATGGAGCAGCGACACGATCGTCGAGGATATGGACTGCACCATCCAGGTGCACCGCAAAAAACTGGGCAAGATCATTTACCAGAAGCGGGCCGTGGTTTCCACACAGGATCCGAGAACGATTCGCGACTACATCAAGCAAATGTACCGCTGGCACTCCGGCGCATGGCAGGTGGGCTTGAAGTACGAGATGTTGACCGGGCTGAGCAAGATCGATCTGGAATACAAGCTACTGATGGGAGAAGGCTTAATCTTCGCCACCTTGTTCCTGTTGCTTCCGCTCTGGTTGGTGGTCTCTCCCAGGCTCGCATTTTACGCGGTCGGCATGGACATGGTGGTCCTGGTTTTCCTGTCGATGATTTGTGCAGTCTGCGATCGCCGGACCGATGTTTGTCTTTACTCGCTGCTGTACCCGTTCTTGCGGTTTCTGGATTGCGCAATCTTTCTTTACAGCTTCTGGAAAATCGTCGTTCAGAAAAAACAGGTAAGAGGTTGGTTTGCAGTTAAACGGTACTAACAAGCGGTACTAACAAGAAAAGTGGAATTATGAAAATGAAGTCCTTGTTAACGATATTCGTGGTTCTGGCGATGACGGCCCTTGCGGCCGCTCAGGACGGCGCCAAGTCCGCGCTCGAAGGCAGCATGGTGGACGCGGTTGGGCTGCCCGGGCAGGGTTGGACCTCGCTAGGCAACCTGAGCCCGATTGAGCACAACAATTTCTACACTCAATCCTACTTCGAACAGAGTGCGGCGATTTTTTCCACCTACTCCGGATCAATCACGGTAACCCCCTTTGTCGGGCTGGGTATGGTGCTCGATACCAAGGGTTATGAATGGAACAACAAGATTCAGCCCCGGATCGGCTTCAAGGCGAACAAGTACTTTCGTAAGGGTGTGATCAGCGTAGGTTCCGCCTACTCTTACGAAGACCGCTTCAAGAGCTTCACCAGCAGCGGACTGACCCTATTCGTCCAGGATTGGTTCGGCTGGCAGCCAGTTGCCGAAAAGTCGAGCCGGTTTCCCGGATCTTCATGGATGGAGATTGGAAACCTGTCGCCGGTCGAAAAAGGCAACATCCTCGGACTGGGTTATATCTCCCAGGGTGTTGTCGCCAAAAGATTCCGCAGGGCCACGTTCGTGCCGTACGTCGACGCCACGATCTTCCGGGACAGCCAGGGATTCGACTGGGACAACCGGGCCACGGTAGGCGCCGGCGTGAAAGCGATTATCCCGCGGGAACAGGTTTATACCGAAGTCGGCTCTCGCTTATCTCCATGAGAGCCGATTCCAATCGGGCTTGGCGGCGGGTGGCGTCTCGGTGTTCACAAATTTCTCCTTCAACTGGAATCTTCTTAGGCCGAAAGGTGGGGCGATAACATGCCAGTCCCTGGATTAGGAAGTATCTCAGCAATCATTCACATGCTAGCTAAAGGTCCTGACGTAGCGAGGTCAAAAAGTCTTATGCGCATACTTGGAACAATTCTTCTTTCACTGCTTGTATGTTTGGGCGTGACGGTATCCGTCTCCGCCCAGGATTCGATCGTCTAACTCTTGACTTCGGTCAGCTTGAGCTCGGCCAGCGTAACCGAAGGCCATTCGCTACAGGGCACGGTGACATTGAATATGGCCGCTCCTGGCGATGGAGTAGCGGTCTCATTGGCCGCCGATCCCGCAGGCGCGGCGTCGTACCGGCCAGCGTAAAAGTCCCCGCGGGGGCCACCAGCGCGACCTTCGAGGTAAGCACGAACACGCCGACCGCAGTCACTATCTATGGAAACTACGGCGTCACCAAGAGTGAGTCGCTCTCCGTGGTTCCGCGCATGTCGATCGATCAGATGGTGGATCGTGTGATCGAGCGCGAGCGCGCCGTGGTTGACGCAGATGCAGCATCTGCACCCGATTGCTGAAACCTACATCCAGAACCTGAAGACCGATCACGATTCGCTGGTCGTACCGTCCAGCGATCAATACTTCCTGGGACGGCTGGACCTGAGCGACGGTGTAGGAGACCAGTTGTTCGAAAAAGAGACTGGCCTTAACCTTCACGCGTTGAATCCGTTCCCCAGTCTCTTTTCCCGCAAGTTTCTGCCGGTTGGTTTCGCGCAGATGGTCATGCTCGATCGGGATTTCCAGAAGAAGAACTACGACTTCAAATATGTCCGCCAGGAATTCCTTGGGGAAGTGCGCTGCACTGGTGTTGGATGTGCAGCCCAAGGACAACACCGGCGGACGCTTTCTGGGCCGGATCTGGGTTGAAGACCGCGAGTACAACATCGTCCGCTTCAACGGAACTTATTCTCCGCGCTCCCGCTACAGCTACTTCCTGCACTTCGATAGCTGGCGCCTGAATCTTCAGGCGGGCTTGTGGCTGCCGTCGTATGTCTTTATCGAAGAGTCGAATCTTAAAAGCGCCGGACCGCTGCTTCCTGGCCTGCACTTCAAAGCACAAACCCGCCTCTGGAGCTACGATCCGGAGCCGCTCAAACACAACGAAGAGTTTTCGGACATTCAGATCGACTCCGTCCAGGACCACACCGATGCCGCGAAAGAAGCCGGCCCGGTCGAGGCGCAACGCATGTGGGAACGGTCAGCAGAAGACAATGCGCTGGATCATCTCCAGAAGGTTGGCTTGCTCGCGCCGTCCGGCGATGTAGACAAGATTCTGCAGACCGTCGTCAACAACCTGATCGTCACCAACAATCTTGAGATCATTCCGGACGTTCGCTGCCGCGTGCTGCTGACTTCACCGCTGGAGTCCTTTACGGTGGGCCACACCATCGTGATCAGCCGTGGATTGCTCGATGTTCTTCCTGATGAAGCTTCCTTGGCGATGACTCTGGCTCATGAACTGAGCCACATTGCCCTGGGTCATCGCATCGACACCAAGTTCGCCTTCAACGACCGTTTCTTCTTCCCTGACACGAACACTTTCCAGCGCATGGATTTTGCCCGCAACCCGGCAGAAGAAGAAGCTGCCGATGCCAAAGCGATGCAGTTGCTGGCGAATTCTCCTTACAAAGACAAACTCGGCAACGCTGGATTGTTCCTGGCTGCTTTGCAGAACCGGGCGCCCGAACTTAGCAGTCTGATTCGTCCACACCTGGGCAACCGCATGGAGAAGGGCAAGACGATTCGGATGTCTGCGCTGTTGACATGGCGCTCCAGCGTTGGAAACCAAACGCATCGATCAGATCGCCGCTCTTCCGCTGGGCGGCCGGGTAAAGCTGGATCCCTGGAGCAATCGCCTGGAGATGATGAAGAGCCAACCGGTGGCCCTGCTTTCACCGCAGGAGAAGATGCCGTTCGAAGTTACACCGTTCTTTCCTTATCTGAGCCGCCTTAGCAACGCAGCCGGTCGAGACGGCGAGCGGCTCAATGACAGATACATTTCGCAGCCTCGAAACGTAGGAATTCACAAAACGCAATTTGCCCTGAGAATTTGAGTTTGGAGACTTTGAAAGAAATGAGTACCGAACAGTAAGAAATTGACGGTAGCGATGATCGCAGTGATCACTCTGGTGTTGGCCGGATGCGGAGGCGGAGGCACGGCAGGCTCCTCCTCCGGGTTCTACTTCCACTCCACCCCGCCGCCCGGCGGGTAATACCTCCACCGGTCATCCCAATGGGATGTGGAGCACGCTGCCCAATACCATGCCGATCAACCCGATTCATGCGGCGCTTCTGCACACCGGAAAGATTCTTCTGGTCGCAGGTTCTGGCAACTGTCCTCCACAGCAGGCGGGTTGCCCTCAAGGCCCGCAGTATTCACCAGGGTGCGGCGCTCATGGACCTCTCCAGCAACACCATTACAACGATGGACACAAGCTGGGACATGTTCTGTAACGGAATGTCGATCATGCAGGACGGCCGGGTTCTGATCAACGGCGGTACAAAAGGATACGGAGCACTCGCAGTTGTCGGAGCTCAGGGCGATATTCCTTTTACCGGTCTGGCAAACACTTCGATTTTCGATCCTGCGAGCGAATCATTTGTTGACGTAGCTCCTACGGCGCATGGTCGCTGGTATCCAACCATGACCGAACTCAATGACGGTCGCATGATGACCACATCAGGATTGAACGACAGCGATGGCTTGAACAACAACACCAGCGAAATTTGGGATGGCCAGCAGTGGGGCGCTGAGATCCCGGGCAATCCGCACATCACGGACTTCCCAACATTCCAATTCCCGCTGTATCCCAGGATGCACCTGCTTCCCACGGGACACGTCTTCTACTCCGCGCCTTCATCGGCGACGGTCGATTTCAATCCCTCCAACCAGACCTGGACATTAGTCGCCTGGACGATTTATCCGGGAAGACGATCCGAACGGAGAGCGAACTTATGGCACCTCCGTACTTCTGCCGCTGACGCCGCAGAACAACTACAGCCCGAAGGTCATGATCATGGGTGGCGACAATCCCGGCGACTGATACTACCGAACTCATTGATCTGAGTCCGGCGGGCGCACAAATCTCCGCTGCTTGCCCAACTTATGCTCCGTGCTGGGTAGAAGGACCGAAGATGGCGCAGAAGCGGGTTGAGATGGAAGCCACGATTCTGCCAAACGGCAAGGTACTGGTGGATGGTGGTTCGGCTGCGGACGAGGATGCAACCACAGCCAGTCTGAAGGCGGAAATTTATGATCCGGCGACCAATTCATTTTCTTCGGCGGGATCGAATGCCTTTCCGAGGCTGTATCACAATACCCAGTTGCTCTTGCCGGATGCGACGGTCGCTCTGACCGGCGGCAACCCCGAACAGGGCGTCTTTGAGAACCACATCGAGATTTACCAGCCGGCGTATCTCTTCAACTCGGACGGTAGCGCGGCTACTCGGCCTGTCATCGGAGCAGGTACACCGGGCTCCATCACTTACGGTCAGCCGTTCAATGTACCGACTCCGGATGCAGCCAACATCGCATCCGTGGTTCTGATGAAGGCGGGTTCGGTCACGCACTCATTCGATATGGATCAACGGTATGTTGGTTTGACCTTTTCAGCGAGCGCAACCAACCTAACGGTTACCGGGCCGCCGGATTCGAATATCGCTCCTCCCGGCTACTACATGCTGTTCCTGGTGAATAAGGCCGGCACGCCGTCCGTTGCGAGCTGGGTTCAGGTTTCAGGTGCAGCCGCTCCGATTGCCAACGTTGAAATGCATCCGGAGCGAATACCGACACCGCGTTACATAGTGCAGAGGAAACATGTGACAGAGTCGCCACTGCCTATGCGTAAGGAAATGCATATCCACGCAAGCCACTAAAACTGGAATTGATAGTGAAGCCAGCGTTAAGAGGTCTGGTCCCCACGGACCAGGCCTCTTACGGTTTATTCATGATTGTTTTTTAACGGCAAAGCTTTGCAGGAAATATTGCTCGCAGACGCATAAAAGAAACGTCACGCATGATGCACTTGTGCGTTGAGCATCTGAGTTTCTGACAATGCGTTCCTGTATCATGGAGATTCTATGGCTATTTACCTCATCACTGGGGTCGCAGGTTTCATCGGGTCGACGCTGGCCCGCGCTGTGCTGGAGCGGGGCGGGGAAGTGGTGGGATTCGATAATTTTTCCACCGGGAAAAAGGAAAATCTGGCTGGCGTGCTGGACCGGATACAAGTTTCATGAAGCCGACCTGCTCGATCTGGACGCACTCCATCGGGCATGCCAGGGAGTGGATTATGTTTTCCACGAGGCGGCTATGCCTTCCGTCCCCAGATCGGTCAAGGATCCGCTAGGGAACAATCGAGCAAATGTAGATGGAACTCTGAACCTGCTGGTCGCAGCCCGGGATGCGAAAGTGAAACGCGTGGTCTATGCCGCTTCGTCATCCGCATATGGCGATACTCCGACTCTTCCCAAGCGGGAAGACATGTCGCCCAACCCGATTTCTCCGTACGCCACGGCCAAGTTGGCGGGCGAATACTACATGACCAGTTTTTATCGCTGTTATGGCCTGGAGACGGTGTGCCTGCGCTATTTCAATGTGTTTGGGCCGAGGCAAGATCCCTCTTCGCCTTACTCCGGAGTGCTGGCGAAATTCATCACGCAAATGCTCGCCGGCGAGCAGCCAACGATCTTTGGAGATGGAAAACATAGTCGGGACTTTACCTACGTCGACAATGTAGTCGAAGCGAATTTACTGGCTTCGCAGGCGGAAAGCAGTGAGGTTGCGGGACGGGTTTTCAATGTGGCAACGGCGCAGCGTACGGAGTTGTACGAGACTTTCCAGATGCTCAAGCGACTCACCGGATATTCAGGCGACGTGAAATATGCTCCGGAGCGTTCCGGAGACGTGAAACATTCGCTGGCGGACATCTCCCGGGCAGAAAAACATCTTGGATACAAACCGAAGGTTAATTTTGAAGAAGGCCTGGCGCGAACTATCGCGTGGTATCGCGATCGCTAGTCCAGGGCCAATTTCCACAGATAAGCGATAGCTGTGACCTTCTGAACCAGAAATAGAACCTGCCAAGGCGCGTTGCCGATGTGCGGGACCACAGGAGAAGTGCTGGGTTGTCATTGTTCCCGACGCGGCGAAAATTCTTGCAATTGAGTGCGGCCGGAGCCGCGCTGGGAACCCTGGCCGTTGCGGGTGACGGCACGCTTTTCGAAGCGAACCGGCCACAGCTTGTTTCAATCGACATCCCGCTGCCTCGTCTGGCCGATTCGTTCGATGGATTTCGCATCGCACAACTCAGCGATCTTCATTACGACGATCACTTCTCCGTCGTGCCGCTGCGGAAAGCGATTGATATCGTCAATGGACTCAACCCGGATGTAGTCGTGGTGACTGGAGATTTTGTTACCGCGGCTGGCAGGCGGTTCCGCAAACAGCGCCTTCTCCAGGCCAAGGCCATCGAACCTTGTGCCCAAATGCTGGCTCAGCTTCGCGCACGCTTCAGCATGCTGGGAGTTCTTGGGAACCACGATGTAGATACTGACCCGAACCTCATCATTGAAGTTCTCCAGTCGCACGACATTCAGATATTACGCAATCGGGCGGTATCCGTTGAGCGCGATGGCAGAAGACTTTGGCTGGCTGGAGTCGATGATGTTCTCCGGGGAAAAGCCAAACTTGATCTTGCGCTACAAGGAATCCCGGCAAACGAACCTGTCGTCTTGCTGGCTCATGAACCGGACTGGGCTGACTACGTGACGAAGTTCCCAGTGGACTTGCAACTATCCGGGCACTCACATGGCGGCCAGATACGAGTTCCAATTCTGGGCCCGCCGTATCTTCCACCGTTAGCGAAAAAATATCCTCGCGGACTGCGACAGATCGGCCGGCTCACGCTTTACACCAACATCGGTGTTGGCACGATTGTTATTCCCATGCGGTTCGACTGCCCTCCAGAAGTGACATTAATCACGCTGCGAAAAGCGCCCGTGGGAGTGGCTACCTGAAAAGGCAATATCGACTATTCCTGTCTTGACCCGGCATCTCCGGGTTTTTGCGATATCGTAGAATGCACACCATGGATGAATTGGAATTGGACGGCGCGAGTTCGGAATCAGTTCTCCGCTTTCCCGAGGACTTTCTGTGGGGTGTTTCTACCGCGGCTCATCAGGTTGAGGGCAACAATTGCAATCAATGGTCTGACTGGGAACAGGCAGGCCGGATCAAGTCGGGAGATTCCTGCGGTCAGGCATGTGATTGGTGGGAAAACGCCGAGCGCGATTTCGACATTGCCCGCGATCTCGGAATGAAGGCGCTACGGCTCTCGCTGGAGTGGAGCCGGATCGAGCCAGAAGAGAATCGTTTCGACGCTCAGCGCATTGCAACGCTACCGCGAGATGCTGGAGGGTTTGCATCGGCGGGGCATCGAGCCGATTGTCTGTTTGCATCATTTCACCCATCCGTGCTGGTTCGAGCGGCGCGGGGCATTTCTTCGGTCCGATGCACCGGAGTTGTTTGAGCGATTTGTCCGCGAGGTGGCGAAAGCCGTTGGCGATCTTTGCAGGCTTTGGGTCACCTTCAATGAGCCCAACGTCTATGCGGCGTGTGGTTATGTATTGGGCGAATTTCCGCCAGGCCGCAAAGGCCGATTGCTCGATGCTCTCCGCGTAAACATCGTGCAGGCACGAGCTCATGCGCTTGCATATCGTACCATTCACGAAGTGGTCCCGCAGGCACAGGTAGGCTGGGCCCAGCATTACGTTGTTTTCGAGCCGGAGCGCGGAATCGTGGATCGCTGGGTTGCGGGTTTGCTCGATCGCTTATTCAACAGAGCGTTCTTTGAGCTGATCGAGGATGGCCGGTTAGCGTTTCCTTTCAATTTGTTGGGCGGATTTCAGAGTGACGCGAAAGGCTGTTGCGATTTTGTCGGTCTGAATGTCTACAGTCGATTTCACGTCGCTTTTGATTTACGTCATCCAGAAACCCTCTTCACCAGGCTTTTCGTTCCGCCGGATGTACCTCAGGGGGATCGAGGTGTTGAGAATCCTTACGGCGAAGCTTATCCCCAGGCTATAACCCAGGCGGTAAAGCGTGCCTCCCGACTAGGCAAGCCCATCTACATCATGGAAAACGGAGTGCCTGATGCCGCGGACCGGATCCGGCCGTGGCTCATCGTCAATGTTCTTCGGGAACTGCACGGGCTCATCGAAGGCGGGAACGACATTCGGGGTTATCTGCATTGGACGCTCACTGATAATTTCGAATGGAATGAAGGATGGAAGCTTCGTTTCGGTCTGGTTGCGCTGGACCCTGCAACGCAAAAAAGGACGCCGCGGGACAGTGCCAAATTATTCAGCAACATCATTCGCGACAATGGACTCCCCACCCCGCTGCGTGACGAAGACGCGCTGCTCTCGAAAACACCGGTATAGTCTTGCCGAATAAGAAAAGTACTTTGGTAACCTCGGTAACCTTTTTGCCTCCCGTTTGTTTTATTCACACAAAATTCATGGAACGTTGATCTGCCTTTAAGAGCGGGTTGCGACCCTAGTATTGGCAAACTGCCCCTGCGGGCGCTAGGGAGGTCGGTCATGCGAAACCTCACAATCGTATTTCATGATGCGGGTGGCGGTCACCGCAATGCTGCCGGCGCGCTGAAAACTGTCCTCGAAGGGCAGGACTATCCCTGGAGCGTACGCCTTTTGAATGTGCAGGAGCTTCTAGATCCGATTGACCTGGTTCAAAGGGCGACTGGGCATCGGCTGCAGGACGGGTACAACCTTTTGCTGAGGAAGGGTTGGACGCGTCTAACGCCCCAACTTCTGGTGCTGCTGCAATGCACGATCAGGTTGCACCATTCGCGAATCGTCCGCATCCTGCGAAATTTCTGGGCGCAGAATCCTACCGACCTGGTGCTTTCGGTGATCCCGCATTTCAATGCTTGTCTGGCGGAGAGCGTTCGAAAAGAGATTCCCAATGCGGCATTCGTCACCGTCCTTACCGATCTGGCCGACTATCCGCCGAATTTCTGGATTGAGCGCGAGTCGGAATACATCATTTGCGGAAGTGAGCGCGCGCGGCAGCAGGCATTTTCCATGGGGCACTCGGCGCAGCGTGTGTTCAAGACTTCAGGGATGGTATTGAAGCCCTCATTTTATAGAAAGCCGGAAATCGATCGTGCCCAGGAAAGGCTCCGCATTGGCTTGAACCCTGACCTGCCGACTGGAGTTGTCATGTTCGGCGGCCACGGGTCAGCTTCGATGCTTGAGATCGCAAAAAGAATGGACCGCGGCGCGAGCAAAGTGCAATTGATTTTCCTTTGCGGACACAATGCCGAGTTGGCGGCAAAAATACGCAACTTGGGACTGACCATGCCTGCCGTCATTGAGGAATTCACCACTCGCGTCGACTACTTCATGTCGCTGGCGGACTTCTTCATCGGAAAGCCGGGTCCCGGCAGCATCAGCGAAGCTTTGCAATTTGGTCTTCCGGTAATCGTTGAGCGGAATTCACGCACTATGCCACAAGAACGCTATAACGGAACCTGGGTATTGGAAAATCAGCTCGGGGTTGTCGTGCCGGATTTCGATGAGATCGCGACTATAGTGGACGAGTTACTTGCGAACTCAACGCTCTCGAAACTACGTGAGAACGTCAGCCGATACGAGAATTATGCTGTCTTCGAGGTTCCATTGGTCCTCGACCGCGTAATGGCGAGCAAGGCGATGGAATCCTGGCAAGCTCCGTCGACGTTGGCGAATGTCGACCCATTTGCCAACGTGGCGTGGGCCGGTCTGACTTAGACTTCGGTCGAGCGCCAGTCGAGCTCAAGAGATCCACCAAAAGACGCGACGCCCGCTAAAAGGTTGTTCCCTCCTATTACGGCTTGCGCCACCCGGGTGAGCGCGTATTCTGCCTGTTTTATTCTCACAACTTTTACAATTTCTTCCGCCCTGCGTCCGCAGATCGCGATGGTAGAATGCAGGACGGCGTAGGCATACATTCTGTCTTTCCCCATCGATATGAAACGGGTATCTCCAAAGCATGCTGAATCCATTCGAAAAATGACGGAATTGATCCGCCAGGCCTGTCTTGTCGCAAAAGACTCGGCTTTCAATATTGGGGAGTACACCCGCGATTCTTCGAAAATGGCTTTTCTCGCCGTCAAGGACTGTGAAAAGGAACTCGACCGTATTGAACGGAAGGTGGATGAAAGCATTACCGGCGCCATCACCGCCGTGAGTGAAGGTGAGGCGAGGGAACTGCTGGCGTGTCTCAAATTCATCATCGATCTCGAGCGCATTGGAGATCTTCTGTGGTCGGTCGCGAAGCGGCTGCAAATCCTGGGTACGCAACTCTCAAAAGAGGACAGCCGGGAAGTGGGAGAGATGGCGGGGATTCTGGAAAGCATGCTGGAGCGAATTCACCAGGGCTTTATGAATCGCGACGTTCAGGCCGCTGGATGGGTATTGCAAACCGATGCGCGCATCGACGAGGTCTGCAGGACAGTCTTTCGCCGCCATCTCGAAAAAAGTGACCGCCACAACCGCGAATACAGCACTAACTTGCTATTTATCGCTCAGGCTTTTGAACGCGCGGGAGATCACTCCAAAAACCTGGCGGAAGAGATTTTCCAGTTGGTGGAAGGCAGGAGTCTTAGACACGAACTCAAACGCCGGTCACCCGGAGGTTGAGTGCCACTTCAGTTGTGAAGAGTTCGGAAATTCAGGCTGCTGTTGCTTCTCTGTCTCGCACCGCAGCTGCCTGCATTTTGCCCTGAAGGCGAATCTTGAGGCGTTCCAGTTGCAGTTCCTCGGCGCGACGCTCATGAACGATCAATGCCGCTTTGGTTTCGTAAGAAGACCACTCAGTTTGAAGATTCATCGGGGGAATCATTACGGGCTCCGGGAAGTTAGATTAGAAAGAGGAGTCTACAGGTTCGATAGAGTTAGTTCAAGGGCGCCGCGCTCATCATTATGTGCAAGATGGTTCCTTCGGAACCCAATGATAGCAATACAGATAGCGGTTGACCGGTGGTCATTGCTTTGCCCGTCCAAGTGATTCGAATTTGCGATGCGATGTCCAGTGGAAAGGTGCAAAGTTTCGACGGCGAGGCCCATTCCAAGGTTCAGACTTTGTCATGAATTGAAATCGATCTGCTAGCAGGAATCGAGAATACTGGAACATGGGACGACACTGCTGTTCATTGGTTCTCCGTTGCTCTCTGACACTCATGATTGCCACCGTCGCCCATGCTCAGTGGGATCCTATGAATCCCGTCACGGCATTCCAGCAACAGCCTGACGGGGTAGTTCTTAGCATGAAATCCGGCACGCTCAAGTTGCAAGTCTGCACGGATTCCATCGTTCGGGTTCGCTATTCGGCAACTTCTTCGTTTCCCACCCTTCCAGACTATGTTGTCACTAAAAACAGTTGGCCCGCGACGGCGTGGAAGATGCAGTCCACCAACGAAGAAATCACCTTGACTACCCAAGTGTTGAGCCTCACCGTGACTCGCAAGGACGGTGCGATTACCTACCGTGACTCTGGTGGGAAACAGTTAGTCCAGGAAGGTTCAAGGAAGTTGACGCCGGTGAAGGTGAATGGCGAAGACACCTATCGCGCCGAATCGTTCATCAACATTTATGGCTCCCGCGAAGGCCTCTACGGGTTGGGCCAGCACCAAGCAGGCGTCTGGAACTATCGCGGAGAATCCGTGGACATCTCACAGGACAACTCCAACATCTCGGTGCCGCTGATCCTTTCAAGCAATGGATACGGTATTTATTGGAACAACGATTCTCGCAGCCGTTTCAACAACCGCTTTGCCAATTACCTCTACATCAGTTCGGAAGTCGCCGACAACATCGACTATTACTTCTTTTACGGTCCCGATTTCGACAAGATCATTGCCGCCTACCGTGAACTGACAGGGCAAGCGCCAATGTTCGGCAAATGGGCTTACGGTTTCTGGCAGTGCAAGAACCGCTACAGGTCGCAAGAGGAAATCCTCGGAATCGCGCGGAAATATCGCGACCTTCACATTCCAGCGGACAATATTGTTCAGGACTGGTTCTGGTGGAACCGCAAGGGTGAACACGTATTTAACAACAACTATCCCGACCCGAAAGGGATGGTGGATCGACTCCACAACGAAAATTTCCATCTCATGATTTCTGTGTGGCCCTTCTTCGAACCAGGCTCCAGCGTTTATGACGACATGGAAAAACGCGGCTGGTTCGTGGATAAATTCAAATTTGCCAAGCCGCCTTACCACACCGATGGAATGGCGGTGTACGACGCAACCAATCCGGAAGCACGCAAATATTACTGGCATCTGATGGATCAGGCTCTGTTCAAGATCGGGATCGATGCCTGGTGGCTGGACACAACCGAACCGGAAACCGAAGGCCAGGAAGAAAATATCCTGCTGCACCATAAACTCGCCGTCGGCAGCGGCGATCGCTACGTGAACATCTATCCGCTCATGACTACGGGTGCGGTCTACGACGGACAGCGCAGCTCCTCAGACAAGAAGCGCGTGTTTATTCTCTCTCGCTCGGCGTTTACCGGCGATCAACGCTATGGAGTTACCGCATGGTCAGGGGACGTTAATTCTGATTTCTTGACCTTCCGGCGCCAAATCCCGGCAGGATTAAATTTTGCACTTTCCGGCATTCCTTACTGGACCACGGATATTGGCGGTTTCGTCTCCGGCGATCCTGACGACCCCGCATACCGGGAATTATTTGTGCGATGGTTTCAGTACGGCACCTTCAATCCCATTCTTCGGGTACACGGAACCCGCAAGACTGACCAGAATGAGTTTTGGTCGTATGGCCCGGATGCTCAGAAGATCCTGGTGAGCTTTGACCGGTTGCGTTACCGCATGTTGCCTTATATCTACTCGCTGGCATGGAAGACGACCAACGAGGCATATACGCCGATGCGTCCGCTGGTGATGGATTTCCGATCCGACGTGCGGGCACAGAACATTGGCGACCAGTTTATGTACGGCCCGGCACTCCTGGTGAACCCTGTCACCGAACCGGGTGCTACGACTCGTCGCCTCTATCTGCCCGAAACGAAGTGGTATGACTTCTGGAGTGGATCACCGATTGTGGGTGGAAGAACGGTCGATGCCGATGCTCCGATCGAGAGGTTGCCCCTTTACGTTCGCGCGGGATCAATTCTGCCGTTGGGGCCGGATGAAGAATGGTCGACGCAGAAGCCCGCCGATCCAATTGAACTGCGAATCTACCGTGGCGCGGACGGAGACTTCACGTTATACGAAGACGAGAATGACAGTTATGACTATGAAAAAGGCGCCTATGCGACCATTCCGATTCATTGGGATGACGGGAAGCAGGCGCTGACCATCGGTGACCGGAAAGGACAATTTCCGGGAATGCTGAAAAGCCGCGGCTTCCGGATTGTTTTCGTCGGTCAGAATCACGGAGTAGGAATCAACCCGGAAGATCGCCCGGATAAGACGGTGCAGTATTCCGGGAAGCAGATCAGTGTGGTTCCGTAGAATCAACCTGCGTTTCGTGTTATTTGTTTCCGGCAACGCTGTTACCGGTCAGCCGCGATGGGGTAGTCGCAGTAATCTGATAATTGCCATAGTCAATCGTGAACGAGGCGCGACCACCGAGGCGAATCACACTCGTGCTGCGGTTTGACTGCGGGAGCCAAAAATCGCCTACCTTCGTGTAAACCTGTTCAATTTTCGTTTCTTTCGTCCAGAAGGAAGGATTCTTGGAAGGCTCTCCTTCGATTTTCGTGACAGCAAAATCCACCGCATCGACCCAGATTCGCCCGCGATATAGGAGCTTGTTCTGGGTGCGAGGCTCAACGGAGAGAATGTAGGCGGCACCGCCAGCAGTTTGTTCTTTTCCCACCAGGGAGAAGGTGTAGTTATCAGGAATGAGGGCTACGGCGCGCTGGTTTTCCTCGGTGACCGCCTCTCGTTCGCTCTGCAGCATTCGCTTGAATACCCGCTCGATCACCAGTTTGGAGCCAGTCTCGGAACGGACGGTAAATTCTTTGCTGCTGGGAGCCTTGTAACCTACATCCACCACCATTTCCGCGGTCCTGGTTCCAGGGAAGCCGTGATATTCCAGCCGATAGGTTCGGGTTCCTTGATAGGCCGCGAGAGCCCGCGACCGCTCCAGATTTCGCCGGACCAGGTTACCAACGATCTCTTCCACACTCATCGTTGGGGTTTCGCGTATAGTGGGTTCCGACGGTTGAGCACCGGCCATCTGCCACGCCCCAATGCAGATCAGGATGGGCAGTCCCAGCGACGCAGTGTGAAACGACATTTTCATTGCCTACCGGCAGAATAGCTTTCCCTGTCTAACAGAAGTGTTCAATTTTGACCAGTCTTTGATTGCTCCAAGATACGACAATTTGTGAATTCCCGCCTTATTGGGGCGACGAACTTTGAATCTGGATTCTTAGTCCAGAATTTCTTAGACTGATCGGTTCCCGGGCGCGTTTCCTCGCCCTGCTTAAGCAAGGCCGCCTCAGGAGGGCACAACCGCTTGCGCGTGCATCTGGTTAATCCGAGCGAAGTCTCTTTCGGTACCGCCGTCATTACTCCCCGCTGGTTGTATGTTCTGGCGGCCGCAACTCCCGCAAGCTTTGGCGATCCCCACCTCGTCGATGAAACTTTGGAAGCACTGGACCCACTCGACATTCAGGCCGGCGATATTGTTGGCATCGGGATTCATACGGCCAACGCATTGCGCGGATACGCGATAGGCAAAATGGCTCGCGAGCGTGGCGCTTACGTGGTGTTTGGTGGCATTCATGCCACCTTGTATCCGAGCGAAGCCCACGAACTGGGTGGCGCGCATGCGGTGGTCAAAGGCGATGGTGACGTAGTGTGGAGCAGAGTGCTGGCAGATTGCTTAAGTGGAGCGCCACTTCCCGTCTACGAGGGCGGGCGGATTGAAGCCTCCCAATTTTTGCCCGCGCGCTGGGATCTGGTGCCGCGAAAAAGCTATATGTGGGCTTCGGTGCAGACCGTTCGCGGCTGTCCCAAGCATTGTTCCTTTTGCTCGGTCTGGCGGACTGACGGGCAACGTCCCCGACAGCGGACGTCCGATGTGGTGATCGAGGAAATCGTGCAACTGCGGCGGCTGGGTTTCCGCTTCATCGCCCTGGCCGACGATAATTTTTATCCTGTGACTCTGACCGACCTGCGGCTCGCGGAGCAGCAGAACAATGCGACGCGGCTGAATGAACTGAAAGCGATCCGGGCGGAACGCTTCGAGTTGATGGCGCAGCTGGCCCAGCTCCCGGCAGACATGATTTTCTTCACGCAAATCACTATGGAAGCGGCGGAGGACACCGAGTTCCTTGATGCCATGCGCAAAGCCAACATCAAGGGAGCGTTGGTCGGGGTTGAGTCGGTAACTCCTGAGGGTTTGAAGGACGTTTACAAGGAGTTCAATGCGTCTGGCGCCGACCTGGTAGAGCAGTTGAGAACCTTCCGCAGGCACGGAGTGTATGTGCTCGGGTCCTTCATTTTTGGATTGCCGAGTGACCGGCCTGAAACGTTTAATGCTACCGCCACGGCTGCAGCGCAGGCGGAAGTTGCGTTTGCCCAGTTCGTCATGTTGACGCCTTATCCCGGGACGGTGGACTTTAACCGCTGGGAAAAAGAGATGGCTGATTCTCCGATACTGATCGGGGGTATTCCGATTACAAGACGCTGGCTTATTCCGCCTGCACTACGGCCCAAACTTTATTGGTCGCATCCCACGATGTCAGCGGAAGAAGTTCGCGAGCGAACTCAGTCTGTCTGGGACACGTTTTACAGCCTCAAATACATTTGGGCGCGATCAGGCTTCATAAAATCCATGCGGGCCCGGTTGGCATTTGTCCTGATCTCGAAAATCTACCGCCAGATGTATGCCGATACCGGCATCGCGACGGATAGCGCCCGAGTCTCGCGATCCGCGCAGTGGGCGCGCTGGCTGGCAAAGCCGTGTCAACGGCTGTTTGCGGCCCCTCCGATGCCCCACCTCAAGTTGCCCGGCGGCCTGGGTTGCACCAGCTCCCGTTGAGCAGGTGAGCTCGGTTAGCTAAGCAGCTTCTGGAAATCCGCCAACCGAAAAAGGCACTCCATGGTTAAGGATGTGCCTTTTCATTGCGGACATTTCCGATGCCTTCAGATTCTCTTCATTTCCACTGCACTACCCCGGCATCCTTGCACGCATCGAGATAATCAATCACGAGTTCTACTGATATTGGCCCGTACTCGGCAGAGACTGCGTCACGAATCTCTCCGACATTTCGTTTACCGTCCACAAAATTAACGATCTCATAGGCGTAAAGGTCGGAGAGCTCCTGTTCGTTGAGCAGGGGAGTTGCTTCGCTGTCCAACAGCTTGATTTTTGCCATCCGCTCAGGAGACAGCCGAGCCTTGAGGACATTGTCGTTCTGATAGGTGAGCGGCCCGAAGTCGCCGACACGAACCGGAATCTTTCGCGCTGCAGCCTCCCTTGACCATGGTGCTGTCGGCTCCGCACCGTTGGCGCCGCGCGCTTTCGCCTGGCGGTCGAGCCACGCATTGAAGGGAGCTGTCTGGTCTGCAAGTACTTTCTCGTTCGTCGTGTCTGACGTGCCGGACCTGGGTGAATTCGGTGAGTGAATGCAGAGCCAAGATCTCGCGATGAAGAGCCTTGCTTCATGAGATTTCGGGCCTCATACCAAGCGGTACCGGGATCGAGTTTGGGATCGGTTACCAGTTGGTGGGCTTGCTGGGACAATTGCGCCAGGCGCATTTCAGACTGGGCGGTGAAAAAGGGAAGCACCGCTTGTGAGCGCTCGGCGTCCAGGGAGGCATAAACGTATCCCGCCGCGGCGCCAAGCAACGCCACCCGGCGCAGCTTCGTGGGATCAATCTGTTGCAGGGTGTCGTGATCGGTGTGGATATAAATGTCAGGCCAGTCCCGCAAATAGAGCGACGGTACGGCGATCATTGACGAGTCATAGTCGTCGTGATCGCTCCCTGCGGAGTACGGTGTCACGTCCGCCAGAAACTCGTTGCGTGTGCCCTGGTCCCCGGCGCGAGTTTCGACTACGGCTGCTTCCGGCGCGCTGCCGGTGTCCGCATAGTTCGTCGCGCCAGAGCGGATGACCTCGGCGAACGCAGCGCCTACATCGGTGACAAAACTTGGCAGCGACCACGGGGTCGCGGTCACATGGAAGATGGACTTGTTCTTGAACGGATCGCCCCCCACCATGTCCATATGGATATCGGCGCGCAATTTCTTTCGAATCTCCGGATGGCGGCTGAGATATGCCATCGTGCCCTCAATCTCCGGCCCCCAAACGAAGCGGAGCGTGCGTTTGGGACGTGCGCAGCTGCCCGCTGGTGATAAGTCGCGCAATCAACTCGCGCGGACTCCAGGATGGTTACGCAGCCACTGCCGTTATCATTCGCTCCCGGCCGCTCGTGATCCAGATGGCAGCTGTAAACGATCTCGCCGCTGCTGGGATCGGTGCCAGGAATGATTCCGCTTACCACGGTCCAATGTCCGGGGCCGACTTCCGCTTTTACTTTGGCAGATAGAACGATCGGCTCTCCCGCGGCGAGATGCGTCCGCAACGACGCGGCGGTTTCCTTGCGAGATCATGAAGGCGAATCCCGCGGGTTCTCTGGCGTCGAGATGGCCCCATCGCACGATAGTGCGATCAACCCCTGACCAGGCCGTCGACTGATTTGGCATGTCGTTGACGATGCCAACTGCGCCGTGCTGCGCCACCGCTAATTGCTGGACCCGGGCAAGCACTCCGTCGGAGAGGACAATCTTTCCGCGCACGTCTTTGCCGGTGTAGTCGGCTTCGTGCGATCCGTCGCCTACGTCTACCAAAGCGGCTTCTACTTCGGCGGAGTGGCTGTAGTCTGCCAGCCGGATCGGGTCGGTGGCCCAATCGCCAAGCAAGAGATGCTGGGGCCGCACTTCCCATAGTTGTCCGGCTTCGACTTTCCAGCCGAGATAAGAACGCATCAGGCCGTAAGAAGTTTTTCCGTCGACCGGGAACTGCTCGCTCTGAACGTCGGAAAGGCCATATTCCTTGGCGCGCTGGAGAACGAATTCTGCTGCCTGGTCAAACTCCGCGGTGGCGGGTACGCGATGGAGACGCGTCAGGTAGCGGAGATTCTCGTAAGGGGCGGCGCCGCTAGCCTCATCGCGTAGACTGACCCATTGTTCAGGGGATAAAAACGGTTGTTGGGCCAGGGCTGAGAGAGCAAAGAGGAGCAGAGAGAAAGCCAGGAGAATAAAACGAAAGGAACGGACCATGGAGGGAGAGCATACCTGTGGCTCGTACTTTTGCGCAATGTTCGCGCCAGCATTCCTAGCAATGCTGGCGGGGAGACTATAAGACCTAGCTCGCTCATCTCCCGGTCATGCCTCTCTCCTCCATCAGACGAGGTCGGGCATTCGCTAAGCGCTGAGGGCAGTGCTTCTCGATGAACTGCGACCGGGACGAGCGCATGAAACGAACATTTTAGAACAATGCCGGTCGTAAACCCGGTTCGCGATGTTCCAGACGCTTTCAAAGTCGCTATCGGCAGCTACGATTGCGGTTGCGATCTCGGAGATGAATTGACTGAACTGGGTAAGGTGGTTTAACTCGCTTGCGAATTGGGCGTTCTCGGTGGCGCGAATGGGGGTCATGGCGCGGGCTCCTAAAATATTTTCTAAATCTATAGATGTTTTATCGCGCTCAGATGAGCCGCACAATCCACTAGATTTCCGATTACTTTAGTGCTAGACCCTGCGGGGTTACCGCGCCAGCATCGCTACTGGCCGTTTGCGGTGGGAGGACTGCGAGTCGACTTTCACAACTGGCAGGCTTGCGGAATTCCAGCCTCCACCCAAGGCCTTGATGAGGGAGACACTGGCGGTCATGCGCCGGCGAAGAATGTCGACTGCCGCTCGCTCGTCAGCCAGAGCCGGCTTTGCGCCGTGGTCACTTCCAGATAGCTCACGACCCCGCCTTTATAACGGTTGGTAGAGAGATCGAGCGAGTGCTCGGCTGCTGCCACTGCGGCCTGTTGGGCTTTGGCTTCGTCGTTGAGAATGCGTAGCTCCGCCAGGTTGTCTTCCACTTCTTGCAGAGCGGTGAGGATTGTCTGGCGGTAATTCGCTTCAGACTCGTCGTAGGCTGCTTTGGCTTGATCGGAGATGGCACGGCGGCGTCCCACGTCGAAAGCGGTCACTACGGCGGAAGCTCCAGCGCTGAGAAATCCGCTGGGACCTTGAATCAATGTCGTGATGGAAGTGCTTTCAAACCCGCCAGTACCGCTCAGACTAAAAACAGGAAAATAGGCGGCTCGAGCCACTCCGACCTGAGCGTTGGCGGCTGAAACGCGCCGTTCCGCAGCGGCGATGTCGGGGCGGCGCTCCAGGAGTTCTGACGGCAGTCCGGGCGGAATCGCCGGCGGAGGCGTGTTCCACGCCGCAAACGGGAACGTTGAAAGTGGAAGCTGGCTGGCCGATCAGCGACTGCGATCGCATGTTCATTCTGCGCGCGTTGGATCAAGCACGTCGATTGCCTGGGTACGAGTATTTTCAAGCTGGGTCTGAGCCTGCGCGACGTCAACCCCGGACGCCACGCCGCCGTTGTACCGGCTTTGTGTCAGATCCAGAAACTTTTTCGAAAGAAGTGACGTTCGAGAGGAGCAGTTGTTCTTCTGCGTCTAACGTGCGCATCTGGAAATAATCGAGCGGCAAGTTCGGCGCGCAAACTAAGCCTCACGGATTCCAGATCGGCCGCACTCGCCTGGGCATTGGAACGCGCCGCTTCCACGGTGTGCCGCACGCGTCCAAACACGTCCGCTTCGTACGATACATCGAAGGGAATTGCCAGATCGGTCACCATTGTCGGCTGTCGAAGCGGGAACGAGGGGACGGCTCTGAGAAAGGTGTTCGCGCTGGAGCCGAAGCGCCCGCAGTCACCGTCGGATAGTAGGCGGCACGGTTAAATTTCACCAGCGCCCGCGCCTGCCGGAACTGCGCCTCCGCCGCTTTCAGATTTTGATTGGAGACATTGACCTGTTCTTCGAGCGAGTTCAGTTGCGGATCCTGGAATATCTCCCACCACTTGCCCCGGGCTATTTCATCGGCAGGCTGCGCTGTCTTCCAATCCTGCGGCACTTCTTTGTAAGCGGGAGGACTTGGCACAGTGGGCTTGGAATAGCGAGGACCGACCGTGCAACCAGTTGCCAGAAGAAGACCTGCAAGCAAGCCCAACAACAGGCTTAGAGCGCCGGGCGTCAGACCCAGGCCCAGGAAACCAGGGCTGAAGTATTGAAATTCGACGTCGGAAAACAGACGTTTGAAGCTCGCCGCCCGCTCTGTCACTGCGCCCCCTGCTGACTTGTTGGAGCAATACGGACAGTCTCGCCAGTGGTGACTGAGTCGGGAGGGTTCACGATTATCTTTTCATTTCCGTTCAGGCCCGCGATTACTTCGACCTCGCTTCCGAAGTCATGGCCGAGAGTGATCTGCTTGAGTTCGACTTTTTGATCGTCACCCACCGCCGCGACTCGCAACCCTTCAGAGCGGAACAGGAGCGTATTGACCGGCAGAATAAACGCCGAGGCCGCGGTCGGCAGCTTCAGATGCACTTCGGCATAGGAACCGGTAAAAAGCTGGCCGGTTGGATTGTCAACCGCGATTTCTACCAACAACGTGCGTGACGTCGGGTCAATCGCATTGGCAGTGCGCACCAGTTTGCCTTGAAAGGGACGGCCGGGAAACTCCGACAACGTTAGATCCGCCGTGAGTCCTGGTTTGGCCGCTTGCGAATAGACCTGTGGCACGCTCACGTAAACCCGGAGTTTGTCGGGCTGCACGATATGAAATAGCTCAGTCCTGACTCCTCCGCTGCTGCCGGAATCGATCAATGCGCCGACATCGGTATTGCGGGCCGTAATGACGCCGGCGAACGGGGCATAGATCTTCTGAAACGCTTGCAACTCCTGCAACCGTTTCACGTTGGCTTGCGCGGATTGCAGGTTCGCCTGCTTGGCTTCGAAGTCTCCGGCGGCGTTGTCAGATTCCTGCTTCGAAACTGAATCAGTTTTCAACAGCCCCGAAAACCGGTCAGCCGTAATCTTTGAGAGATTGAGGTTGGCTTGCGCGGTTGCGAGATCGGCGAGCGACTGCCGCAGTTGCTGAGTTACTTCAGGAGTATCGATTTCGGCAAGAAGTTGGCCAGCTTTCACATGGCCACCAATATCCACATACCATTTCTTGAGGTAGCCGTTGGTACGGGCATAAATCGGAGCGTCGGCGAAGGCTTGCACGCTGGCAGGCAGAACAATCTCCTGGGCCGGCGCCGAGCGCTTGGGTTGAATCACGACGACCGCAGGCACGGCCATCTCCGCAGTCTCTTTACGCAAAGCCGTCCGGGCCTGAATGCGAGGCAGGATGCCGGCGATCACGATCACTACCGCGGTAACCACGGCAAGCAAAAGAATCCACCACTGAGAGCGGCGATGTTTCGCTCGGTCATGCACCGGAGGTCTGACCTCCCTGGCATTGTCTGTAAAAGTACGGTCTTCGTTTTCAACCCTCATTGAATCTCCCGACGATCAGTTCGTTATCTACTGAACTACCATAAACCTGCGTAAATATTTTACTTAGACGACGCCCGGCTCAGCATTGACTTGTTTTGTCTGTTCTTTGGCCTCGCTTCGTCGTCCATGTAGCACGCTGAAGAAAACCGGAACAAAAAACAGAGTCGCTGCCGTGGCAAATATCAGGCCGCCAATCACGGCGCGGCCGAGCGGCGCATTCTGCTCAGCGCCTTCGCCCCATCCAATCGCCATAGGCACCATGCCGATGATCATGGCCAGCGCAGTCATCAACACCGGGCGGAAACGGGTGAAACCCGCAGCCAGCGCGGCCGTCAAGGCGTCCTTGCCCTCTTCCATTTGTTCTTTGGCAAAGCTCACGACCAGAATGCTATTGGCGGTAGCCACGCCCATACACATGATGGAACCGGTCAGCGCCGGAACGCTGATATTGGTGCCGGTGATAAACAGGAACCAGACGATCCCAGCCAACGCGGCGGGAAGTGCCGCGATGATGATGAAGGGATCGAGCCATGACTGGAAGTTTACGACGATAAGGAAGTACACAAGCAGGATGGCGAAAGCCAACCCGGAAATCAGCCCTGAGTATGACGTCTTCATGGTCTGGACCTGTCCGCGAGTTACCAGTTCAGAACCACGCGGCAGTTCCTTGCGGCTGTCGTCAATGATCTTTTGGATGTCGTTGGCAACTCCGCCCAGGTCCCGCCTCTGGACCGAACCGTAAATGTCGATCACGGGCTGAATATCGTAGTGCGAGACCAGCGCCATCCCGGTGCCTCGCTGGATGGAAGCGAGCGTTCCCAAAATCGTCGGAGTCGAGCCAACCGCTCCGGTGATCGGAATATTTTCCAGCTTCTGCAGCGAATCCAAACGATACTGCGGAGTTTGGGTGGCGATCGAATAACTCACGCCATTCTTGGGATTGAGCCAGTATGTCGGCGTGGTTTGAAAGCTGCCGCTGAGAGAGATCAACAGATTATTTGCAACATCCCGCTGGGTGAAGCCGGCCAAGTTGCGCCTTGGTCCGGTCAACATCGATATGCAGGTGCGGTTCATCGAAGGGCTGCTGGATACGCAGGTCTGCGGCTCCAGGAACCGTCTGGATTCGCCGCAGCAGCTTGTTTGCGAATTGACGGTTGGCCTGCCAGGTCATAACCGACGACTTGGATATCAATTGGAGAAGGTAGTCCAAAGTTCAGGATTTGACTGACGATGTCGGCAGGCAGGAACGAAAAATCCACGCCGGGAAACTCGTCCTCCAATTTCAACCGCAAATCGTGAACATAGCCTTCAGTTGGACGGTGTTCCGGAGTCAGGGCAACCATGATGTCGGCGTCAGCCGGACCCGTAGGCGCGGATGTGCTGTACGAAAGATTAATGCTGCTGTAGGGCAAGCCGATGTTGTCGATGATGCTGGAGATTTCACTAGGGGGAATCTGTTCGCGAATGAAGCCTTCGACCCGGTCACAAAGATTTGCCGTCTCTTCGATTCGAGTGCCGGCGCGTGCCCGCAGGTGAAGCTTGATCTGTCCAGCGTCGACCTTGGGGAAAAAGTCGCGACCCAGCCAGGGCTCCAGCAACACGAAAGAGGCCACGCAAATGATCACAAAACCCCACAAAAACGCCTTCCGGTAGTGCAGACACCGGTGCAGCATCTCGTGATAGCGGTCGCGGAACCTCTCAAAAGCCTGCTCGAACTTCACCTGCATTCTGACGAGCGGATTATGGCTGGTGGTATTCAGATGCCCCGTCTCCTGCTCATGTCCGCGCAGTAAATACTTGGCCATGGTTGGCACCAGGGTCCGCGATAGCAGATAAGACGCAAGCATGGCGAACACCACCGCCTCGGCCAATGGAACGAACAGGTAGCGAGCCACACCCGTGAGAAAAAACATCGGCAGGAACACGATGCAAATAGCGAGCGTCGAAACGAAAGGCCGGTACGGCGATCTGCTGGGCGCCGTCGAGAATCGCTTTCTGAATTTCTTTGCCTTCGGCGATATTCCGATTGATGTTCTCAATTTCCACCGTGGCATCGTCCACCAGGATGCCGACGGCGAGCGCCAGGCCTCCCAGCGTCATGATGTTGATCGTCTCTCCCAGCGCGCTCATGACAATGATGGAAGTAAGAATCGACAGCGGAATCGACACCGCAATGATCAACGTACTTCGCCAGCTACCAAGGAAAATCAGAATCATGAGGCCGGTGAGTACTGCGGCGATAAGACCTTCGCGCAATACTCCGTTGATCGAGGCGCGCACGAAAATCGATTGGTCTGCCAGAGGATGGATCTGCAGTTCCGGCGGTAGCTGTGCCTCAATTCTGGGCAGGAGGGCCTTGATGCCTGAAATGATATCGAGGGTGGAGGCGTTTCCTGTTTTCTGGATCGTCAGCAGCGATGCTCTTTGTCCATTTACCCGGACAATATTGGTCTGCGGTGGAAACCCGTCTCGCACGAAGGCTACATCGCGGATGTAGACCGTGGTATTCCCAACCTTCCTGATGGGAAGGTCGTTCAACTCTCCCACGGTTTGCGGGCTGCCGTTCAGATCGACGTCGTATTCGAACTGTCCGATCTTGGACGTTCCAGAAGGCAGAATCAGGTTTTGCGCGCTGATGGCGTTGACGACGTCCATCGGCGACAGGCCTTTCGACTGCAGGGCGTTGGTATCGAGATCGACTTGTACCTGCCGCTGTTTGCCGCCGTAAGGGTAGGGAATAGCCGCACCGGGAATCGTCACCAGTCGCGTGCGGATGAAATTTACGCCGTAGTCGAAGAGTTGCTGTTCGGAAAGTTTCTGTCCCGACATCGCCAGCTGCAAAATCGGAACAGTGGAAGCGTTGTAGGTAATGATGAGAGGAGGCGTGGTTCCAGGCGGCAACTGGCGCAACTGCGTTTGAGAGATCGCAGTGATCTGCGCGATCGCTTTTTCAATGTTTGCGTGCGGCTGGAAAAATACCTTTACTACTGCGATCCCATTCAGAGATTGCGATTCGCTGTGCTCAATGTCGTCGACCGTAGTTGTGAGCGTGCGTTCCGTGAGCGTCACAATCCGGTTGGCCATGTCCTGCGAATTCAAACCGGTGTAGTTCCACAAAATGCTGACGACGGGAATGTCGATATTCGGAAATATGTCAGTCGGAGTTCGGTAGATGACAATCGGGCCCAGGATCAGCAAGAGCAGAGCAACCACGACGAAGGTATAGGGCCGGCGAAGAGCCAGCGCAACAATCCACATGAGGGCCTCTTAAAAAGATCTCCCTAAACGTGATTGGATGAACCGACTGGACCATTGGGTGTAAATTTTCCGTTACCCGCTTGATCCGGATGCGGGATGCGGAAAGCCTTGCCGGGAGCGGGTTTCGGCCGCTAATGGAAAAGGCCAGCCATGATCAGGCTGGCCTTTTCGAGTCAACTTTTACAAAACTTTACTGATTCGGGTCTGACTGACCGGGATTTGGGCCGGATTGGTTCGGGTTTGACTGATCAGGCGCCTGGTTGGGATCCGCAGTGATTCGGAGGCAGACGGTGACGTCCTTCACGCGGGCCCTTGTTCGTCGCAATCACGGTGACCGGAGCCTGCAGCGTAAAATTTAGAACTGTCTCTGACGGCAGCTTGATTTGCTGACCCTTGGTGGCTGCCTGCACTCCGCCGCCCAGTCCGCCGCCTGCTGCCGCGCCAATCGCCGCTCCCTTACCACCGCCGGCAATTGCGCCGATGATGGCTCCGATGCCCGCACCGGCTCCGACCTTCGCGGCCGTATTCTTCCCGCGCGAACTGCCTTTGCGAGAATACTGATCGGTCTGAATGTTGTAGTACTTGCCTGCTGCCGAAATACGATCAAGTTGCAGCACAACCAGAGATTGGCCGGCAAACTTTCCAGCGCTCTGCACATTCACGATGTGACCTTCAACGTCATAGCCGGCGGGAATCGCGGTTTCGCCCTCCACGGCTAATGGCGAATCGAGCGTCGCGTGGAAAGTCTGTCCCGTCTGGCTGGCTTCCGAGTCGATGGCGTCGACGAGCCGAACAGCAAGCGTCGTTCCCGAAGGGATCGTCACCTTCTGCGGAGGTGGCGGAGGCGGCGGCGTCGCAGGAACAGACGGAGCCGCTGGCGGAGGCGTCATCGCAGCCACCGGAGCGGAAGATGTGTCGTTGTTGTTTGCGGCAGACGAGGATGAGGACTGCGGTCGCGCTCACGAGCGTCGATGCCGCGGCCGGGACGCAGGCGTCGGGAGCGGGTGAGGGTTTAGGCCTCTTCCACGGGCGGCGGAGGCGCAGCCTGTGCTGCCTCGGCCGGCGGCGGCAGCCGCCACCTGCAAGTTGTTTATGACCTGCTTGACTCCAGGCTCGGAGGCGGCATAACGGCCCGCAGCTTCGCGCTGGGCATCATTGTCCACGGTACCGGTCAGCGTGACCGTTCCATCTTCGGCCTTTACTCCTAATTGTTTGCCCTGCAGGCCCGAGTCTGCGACCAGCCTGTTCTGGATGTTACTGGTCAGTTGGGCATCATTCGGGGCCTTGGTGCAAGCCACCCCGAGCGTCAACGCTGCGAAAAGCGCAATCGAGCTGACGTAAAGAGAAAATGTCGCCTTCATAGGATCACTCCTAATTGGGTGTTAAGTCCGGTCGCTAATAGTTTAGATGCAGAAAGGCTTTGAATCTCGGCAAAATTCTGCCGGAAACCGGGCGGCGGTAGTGGCTAAGCAGTTCCCCAGGCACCACTTACTTTGTTGGGCGTTTACCGGCCGCCTGGGGATCTTCCGAGAGTATTCCGGCAGTTATTTCTCCACGTATGTACGGGTCACTGCTGACGCAAAAACTTGTAATCCAGAATCGAGGCCGCCAGCCCTACGGATTCGGAGTCCCCAGCTTCTTTGCGGCGAATGATACGTCCCTGGCAGAGCACGGTGCTGTTTTTCTGCCCGGAAATCTCCTCCGGCATCTCAAACACCATTTCCACCAAAGTATTTTCCGGCAATTGCTGAGGGCCGAACAGCAAAACGCCAGACTGGCTGAGGTTCTCGACGGTACCCTCGTGCCACGTGCCCAAACCCTTGGGACGATAGCGGAGCGGAGTTTGCAGGGTCAACCGGCGGGCGCGCGGCACCCAAGTCGGCTTTTTCTGATTTCGTCCGCGTGGTGTTTCAGAGTCCATTTCAGTTCCACGTCCACGCGTTTGATGCGCTTCATGGTCTGCCAGTCGTACTTGTACTCTACAGCACAAAGTGTGCAGACCTGGTAATAGTGACCGTCGGCAGCGCGCCGAGGCCATGAAAACTCGTGAGAGCATCGGCCAAGCATGAGCACATCCAATAGCTTTTGTGGCATGGTTTATATCCCGCAGGGGAAGAACGGGACGAACTATCATCCAACGGCGGTTGGCTGTTGCGATAGGTTACTTTCGTGTAATCAAATTATCGTCCTGCAATGGTCTGGAAATGTCTGGGATTTTGTGATTCGAAGTGAGCTTTCCAACATCGGAATGTTTATTTCAAATTGCGGCGTGTCCCAATATAGGCTCTGTAACATCCAGAGAAGCAACGAGTTGGGCGCGTATGATCACTTTATGGATCCTGTAACCGCATTTGTCTTGGCAGGCGGTAAAAGCTCCAGAATGGGCCAGGACAAGGCTTTCCTGCCGCTTCCAGGGCCGTACCCTGTTGGCGAGAGAGCTTGAGACGGCAAGCGAAGTGGCGCCTAATTATTGGATCGTGGGTCAGCCCCGCGAAATTCGCTGCTTTTGGGCCAGTCGTGGAGGATGTATATCCCGAACAAGGCCCGTTAGGAGGTATTCACGCTGCTCTGAGCCAGACGGCCACAGATCTGAACCTGATGGTCGCAGTGGATATGCCTTTCCTTCAGCCCGATTTCTTGAGGTTTCTGATCGCGCGGGCTCGGACTACAAACGCTATGGCGGTCGTGCCACGGACGACTAACGGCTTGCAACCTCTGTGTTCCATTTATCGGCGCAGTTTCGCAGAAACTGCCGAGCGGGCCTTGCGGGAAGGAAGAAACAAGATCACTTTGTTGTTTAGCGAAGTCCAGACTCGGGTCATTGAGCTTGACGAATTGGAGCGAAACGGTTTTGCCGAGGAGATGTTTCGCAACCTGAATACACCTGAAGATCTGGAAGAAGCCGGGATCGAAATTCCTACTAAGCCAAGAGCCAACCTCGGAAGGATTTAGAATTGGTACTGTAAAACAATGGCGGCCAATCAAATAACGGCGAATGACACCGTGACCTCGGACGGCACAGCGGGACCTTACATCGAGTTCAAGGATGTTTCCAAAGCCTTTGGCGACAACCGGGTACTGGACCATGTCAGCTTCAGTGTCATGGATGGCGAGACGGTATGCATTCTGGGTCGCAGCGGCGTCGGCAAATCCGTGTCACTGATGAATATCATGGGATTTCTGAAGCCTGATTCAGGGCATGTGATCGTGGCTCATGAGGACATCACCGACTACGGGCCAGTCGATCTGGAGCGAATTCGCAAAAAGGTCACTATCGTATTTCAGAATGGGGCGCTGTTCGATTCCCTCAGCGTCGGCGAAAATGTTGCATTCCCGCTGCGCGAACGGCGGCAACTTTCAGAAGAGCAGATTTTCCAGATCGTGGACGGCTTGCTGGATATGGTCGGCGTGAAAGAAATGCGCGACCAGTTGCCTTCGGATTTATCCACGGGCATGAAGCGCTCGGTTGCGATTGCCCGGGCGCTGGCTGCCCAGCCCGAATGCGTTCTTTATGACGAGCCCACTACTATGGTTGACCCACTAATGGCGCAACTATTAGGGGACCTGATCAAGCGCCTGAAGATCCAGTTGCATTTGACCAGCGTGGTGGTCACGCACGATATGCGCCTCGCCAAGAAGCTGGCTGACCGCGTGGTATTTCTCCACGAAGCCAAGGCAATCTTTTTTGGTACCTATGATGAGATGGAGAAGTCCGAAGAGCCGATCGTGCAGGAGTTTCTAAAGCTGGATGAACCGGGAATCGAAGCGTCGATTGAAGTGAACACATAGTTCAAGAAAGAGCCGGTGGCGGGCGAAGATTCCCGATAGCCTGACCTACATCTGGTACGATCACGGAAGGGGTACGATGATGAAGCGCTACGAAGACGAACGCCTGCGCGGATGGCTCAATCGCTTGAAACGCCTTTTCAAGCGGAATCCCGAGGCACCCGAAGACCCCCAACTCTTACGTGATGGCCCCGAAGAAACCCAGACCGCCAACTCGCAGTGCCGCTGCCGTCGCCGAGTGGCCTGAAGACTAGCCACTAATGTGTCTACGGGAATTGCTCTCAGAATCCCTCGCCTACCAAGCGCTCGACCGTAAGCGCTGAGCTATTAGATTCGCCCTTCAGCATCTTCTCCACGTACTTCGCTACCATATCCACTTCGAGATTCACGGGGTCGCCCGCTTTCAGCGAGTTCAGGTTGGTCATCTTAACCGTGTGCGGGATGATTGCGGCGGTCACTTCGGTTCCTTCGATTTTGGCAACAGTGAGGCTGATCCCTTCAATCGACAGCGAACCCTTGAAGATTATGTAGCGCGCAAGTTCTGGGGGAATTTCAATCCGCAACCAGTAGTCGTCGGCCCCGCCAACGCGATCAAGTCCGAGGAATTTTCCCGTTCCGTCCACGTGGCCTTGAACAATGTGGCCGCCGAACCGGCCATCGGCGCGCATCGGAAGTTCAAGATTTACCTGGGCACCTTTTTTAATGCGAGAGAAGGATGTGCGTTTCCAGGTTTCGTCGGCAAGATCCGCAGCGAAAGACTCGCGCCGTAATTTCGAGGGCTGTCAGGCAGACGCCGCTGACGGAAATGCTGTCGCCTTGCTTAAGTTCCTTATTTAATTGCGTCGCCGCGACCGTGATGCGGCGATTACCATTCTCCTGCGCAATCCCAATGACGCGCCCGACTTCCTCGATGATGCCTGTGAACATGGTTATATTCTAGCGCCGGAGCAACGGCAGTGGGCAGTGGTTAGTGGCTGGTGGTCAGTCGTAGTCAGTCGCGTTGTCGGCCACATTTTAGCTGACCACTGCCGTCACGCCGGCGCTACTTTTTACAAATCTTCGTAAGGATCGCGCAAGTATCCTTCTACTGCAAAATCTTCGCCGAAGCGGTGCAGCTTGATCGCTTTCACGTGTGCTGCGTCGCTCATACGGTCGAATCCTACGCCGGTCGCGAATGGGACGGAACCCATGCCGTCAAGAATCTTGGGCGCGTAATAAAGAAATACCTTGTCCACGATGCCCGAGCCAAGCGCCGCGCCATTGATCATGGCCCCACCTTCCACCAGCAGGCTCGTGATCTCCATGCCTCCCGAGCCGGCGTGCAATTCCTCTCATGTCCGGGCGTCCGTCTCCCACGCCTACCTGGACCTGCTCTACCTGAATTCCCTGATCCAACAGTTCGCGCTTTCTCTTCTCCTCGGCGAAAGAACAGAGGACCAGCACATCATTCTTCGCGGTCTTTACTACCCGCGACTGCGGAGGCAGGCGCAATCGCGAGTCGACAATGACTCGCAAGAGTGGCTTGCGGCGCGAAAGCCCGCTGCGATCCGTCAGCAAGGGATCGTCGGCGATGATGGTGCCAACGCCAACCATGATGGCGTCATTCTGATGGCGTAGTTGCTGCACGTGTGCGCGCGCAATCTCGCTGGTAACCCAGCCTCCAGTGGCGCCGCCGCCCCCAAGAGCGGTGGAATGATGCGATTCACTCGGCGGAGGCGCGATCTTTCCATCGAGAGTCATGGCGGCCTTCAGCGTGATCAGCGGCGTTTGATGACGAATATATTTTGCGAAAGCCTCATTCAGAACTCTTGCTTCCTCTTCCAGGATTCCCGAAGCTACGGAAACTCCGGCATTACGCAGGCGCTCGAACCCTCTCCCGGAAACCAGGGGATTAGGATCCTGCATACAGGCGACGACGCGGCGAACTCCAGCCGCAATGATGGCATCGGCGCAAGGTCCGGTACGGCCCTGATGGGAGCAAGGTTCGAGGTTTACGTAGAGAATGCCGCCGCGAGCTCTTTCTCCGGCTTGTTCCAGCGCGAGAACTTCGGCGTGCTTGACCCCGTCAAATGTATGCGAGCCCTCGCCTGCCACTTTGCCCTTGTTGTCCACGACGACCGCCCCCACGCAAGGGTTGGGCGACGTCAAACCTATACTTTGGCGAGCTAAGTCGAGAGCATGGCGGAGAAATGCTTCATCGCGTTCCCGGCTGCTGGTCGCATCGTCCGGTCCCGGAATCGTCGAAGCCTTTGTCGGCTTTGTTCCGGATACGCGGTTACCTGTTTTTTTTGACGGCATCGGTTTTTAGAAAGACTCAACTTCCGGAAAGATTCAGAACCAGGTTAGATGCGTCTAAATGAGCGAATAACTGTGCGACCCGATAATCATGCGAAAAGAGAATCCACGAAATCCTTGGGATCGAAAGGCAACAGATCTCCGATTTTTTCTCCCACGCCCACGTATCGCACCGGAACACCCATCTCGCGAGAGATCGCGACCACCACTCCACCTTTCGCTGTGCCATCGAGCTTGGTCAGACACAATGCCGGTCACCCCAGCCGACTGGGTAAACTGGCGGGCCTGCTGCAAGCCGTTTTGTCCGGTCGTGGCGTCCATCACCAGCAAGGTCTCGTGCGGAGCGCCCGGAATAATGCGCTGCGCCGTGCGTCGCATTTTCTCCAGTTCCGCCATCAGATTGGTCTTGGTGTGAAGACGGCCGGCCGTGTCAACGATGACGTAATCGGTGTGCCGGGACGAAGCCGCCTGGAGCGCGTCGTAGAGCACAGCGGACGGATCTCCGCCAGCCTTGGTGCGAATCACTTCGGTGCCGGTGCGTTGTCCCCAGACTTCGAGCTGCTCAATCGCCGCCGCGCGAAATGTGTCCGCCGCGCACAGCAAAACTGTCTTGCCGTCGGAACGCAGAACCTGCGCCAGTTTGCCGATCGTCGTAGTTTTGCCCGTGCCATTTACGCCCACGACCAGAATCACTTCCGGCGTTCCCTCCACCTTTGATACCGGTTGCGAATCCACAGCGGCAAGAATCGCGAGGATTTCTTCCTTCAGCAGACGCTTGAGCTCATCGACGTTCTTGATCTGCTTGTAATTGGCTTTTTCGCGAAGCTTACCCAGAATTTCCTGGGTGGTGGTGGTGCCGAGGTCCGCGCTCAGAAGAATCCCCTCAAGATCGTCCAGCGTGGACTGGTCGATCTCCTTGCCAAAAGAAACCACCTCTTCGATTCGCTCGCTCAGATTTTCCCGCGTGCGAGTCACGGCTTCCTTCATGCGCTCAAGGAAGCTGGGTTTCTGCTCTTCGTCCAGACTGCCAAAAAGGGTTTGAATCATGAAATTTCCGGGACCGTAATGGTCCAGAATCAATTATAGCGGTCGGAACGCACGAGCGAACGCATCGGGCTCTGCTAGTCCTTGAAAGCTGACTGCTGTCGAGAAAGATGACAGTAAACATTAGGCAAGTAATTACGAAAAATGGGGATGTTAACGGGGAGAGTTTATCTGGCGGAAACTTCGGCAGCAGCAGCGACGACGTCCGCACGGGCTTCAGGAGAGGATGACGGCGTGGTCAGGGATTTGCCCGGAGTCGCGCAGCGGTCGCAGAGGCAGCCTGCACATTCGGCTGCTGGATACGGATTTCGCCGCGTTCATAAATTGCCGCCAAGGCGGCGACTGCCGTGGGATCGAGCCGTTTGCCGGAAAGATTGTGAATGATGCGCAGGGCGCTTTCCGGATCGTGCGCCTGCTGATAAGGACGATTCGTGGTCAGCGCATCGAAGGTATCGGCCACGGCGATAATCCGCGGCAGCAATGGAATCTCCGCGTCTTTCAGGCCTCGCGGATAGCCGCGTCCGTCGAGCGATTCGTGGTGCAGTTCGATGCCCGGAATCATGTCCTTCAACTGGGCCACCGGGCGCAGTATGTTGGCGCCCTTGGTGGTGTGGGTCTTCATGATGTCGAATTCTTCCGGAGTCAGTGCGCCGGGCTTTTTGAGAATGCCGTCTTCAATTCCGATCTTGCCCACGTCGTGCAATTGCGCGGACACGCGCACGATTTCCAGAAATTCCTCCGGATGTCCCATTTCCTTCGCGATCAGCATCGAGTAGCGCGTAACCCGGTCGGAGTGTCCACGAGTGTAGGGATCTTTTTCGTCGACCGCGCCGGCCAGCATCTGGATGGAACCCATGAACAGCTCGCGATTTTCCGTGGCGGCGCGCTTGAGGTCGAGCACGAATTGCTCAAGTTCCTCGGACATGGTGTTGAAAGTCGTCGCCAGTTCGCCGATTTCGGTGCGGCTGGCCAGTTGAACGCGTTGCGAGAAATCTCCGCGGGCGATGGCGCGGCTGGACGCGGTAAGAACTTCCAGCGGATTGGTGATCCGGCGCGCCGCGAAAAATGCTGATGCCGATGCTGAGCAAGACCGCCAGCAGCGCCAGAAGCCGCGCCGTGTGCTGCATCTCGAAAACGCCGCGATAAGCTTCATCGCGCGGTTTCTGAACGATGACCGCCCAGTCCAGATTGCCGACCGGACTATAGGTGCCCAGCATCTGCGTGCTCTTCTTGCCTTGGGTGACTTTGAATTCGCGGGTGGCGGCGACCAGTTGCGCCTGTCCACCTTGTTCGAGAAAATTGCGTACGATTTCCGAGTTGGTCATGTCCTGGCCGGTCGCGTACTCGGGAGTCGCGCCCGCGACCAGCCTGCCTTCACTATCCACGACGTAAGGGGTCAAGTCCTCCGCGATTGACTTCCTGCAGGCGGCGGATCAGGAACTGCAAATCTTCCACCGCGCCGATCATCCCCAGGAAGCGTCCGCCATACATGACAGGCGTGCTGACCAGCATCACGGTGCGGGCCGATGTTCCGCTGCCAATGACCAGTGCCTGGCCGCTGTAAGCGCGGCCTTCCCGTGCGGCGTCGTAGGCGCGAACCAGGTCACGTTGCAGGAAGGCGTCGGGAGCGATACGGCCGGCGGAAATTCCCTTCGAGTCGGAGTTCAGCAAGCGTCGCATAAGCCAGATCCGGAGAAGACGACACGAAGTGTTCCAGCAGGGCGCGAAGTTCGGGCGCTTCAACGTGCTCAGCTGTGACATCGCCTCCGCTGGCTACCTGCAGAGCCGAGGACAGATTGGCCAGCATCATGCGCAGGGATTCCTGATGCTGTCCGATGTCGTCGGCGAGGGAACGGGTCACCGTGTTCTGCAACAGCCGCTCGTTGGTAATCAGGCGTTCGCGGTTGATCGATTCAACCTGCTCCGAATAGAAATACATCGGCACAACGCTGATGAGCGCAAGTACGCTCAAGATGACGTACAGAATCGGAATCCGGGATGGCAGAGGTAATTTCAAGAACGAGTGGCTCCGCCGCTATTTCGCCGCCGCGGCTCGGCGGTTACAGACTTCCTTGAAATTTTACTTGGAAGAACGACGGGCAGGATTAGAATCCGCGGCTCGTTTGAGTTACTAAAGTCCGTTGAACTTGTGGCGGCAAAGCTTCGATCCGACGTGTCCCAATAGCCAGACGCCTGCGCCGATTGGCGTAAGAAACCAGCGGTGAACATGATTGTTCCAGAAGGAAAGTCAGAGCGGTAATATTGCAAAAGATGCACGTCTAAAGTGTGAATGCCAGGAAGACCAGAAGCTAGATGACGATAGCTGAACATTTCGCTCTTTGCGCTTCGGGTCATCAGATCCTGAATGGCATCGGCGGGTGACTTGCCGCGGTGCAGAATCGCATCCATCTGCTCAGCGATAGGCATCTCCACCCCGCGAGCTTGGGCCAGTCCGACGGCTGCCTGGGTCGTAAAAACGCCTTCGGCAACTGCGCCGTGCATGTCTGCGATGATCTCGGGCAGTTTGCGCCCACGGCCAAGTTCCACTCCCACGCTGCGATTGCGGGAAAGGCCCCCGGTGCAGGTGAGCACCAGATCGCCCAGTCCGGCCAGCCCAGCCATGGTTTCCTGGCGCCCGCCGCAAGCCACCGCCAAGCCGCGTGATCTCCGCCAGCCCGCGCGTGATCAGTGCGGCAATCGAATTGTGCCCAAGTCCCAGGCCGTCGCAGACACCGGCGGCGATAGCGATGACATTTTTCAGCGAGCCACCTAGTTCGACCCCAGCCACATCGTCATTGGTATAAACCCGGAAGCGTGGATCGCTGAACTCACGCTGCACAGTTTCAGCCAGTTCGGTGTCGTTGGACGCAATGGTGACTGCGGTGGGATCGCCTCGGGCGACTTCTTTGGCGAAAGACGGGCCGCTGAGCGCGCCAATACGCGGTGCAAAAGCATCCCCGGGCTGGCCGTCCTCCGGATTCAGAACATGCGGCTACGACTTCTGTCATTCGCAGAAGAGTTTTCTCTTCCAGTCCTTTGGTCGCACTGACAAAGAACATGTCCGATTTCAAATGAGGCCGCATCTGCTGAAACAAGGAACGGCAATGCTGCGACGGCATGACGCTGACCACAATTTCCGCTTCGCTTAGCGCTTCCTTCAGACTCCCGGTCGGCAGAGACGCATTCCGGAATCGTTTGCCCGGGGAGAAACAGTTCATTTACCCGGCGGCTTGAAATTGATTCGCGAACTTCCTTTTCGTGCGCCCACAGTCGGACCTGGTGGTTCCGCGCCGTCCGAGAACGATAGCGAGGCCAGTCCCCCAAGCGCCTGCGCCGATGATCGCGATCTTGCTCATGATTTTCTACTCCATGTAGGAAACGGGGCTCTGTGCCGGAGAGAAGTCGCCCGATATTCTGGTGATGTCGGGCGACGATGAGAGCGGAAGCGATCAGACATCAGAACCAGCACCTCAGGAATGCTGCCATATTCGTGCAGCAACCACGCGAGAACAGGGAAGAGCGCGACCGCCACGATCGATCCCAGAGAAACGCGGCGAAACAGCAGGACCATGACCACAAATACGCCCACGGTCAACAGTATGCTCTTCGGGGCGAGGATCAAAAAGATCCCAATCCGGTCGCGACTCCTTTTCCGCCGCGAAATTTCAGCCAGACCGGAAACATGTGACCGACGACAGCGAACAAAGCAGCCACCACCGCCAACAAATTCTGGCCGGGAAAAAGCGCGCGAGCAGAGCAACTGCGGCCAGTCCCTTTAGCGCGTCGAGGATCAATGTGAGTATGCCTAGGACAGGGGAGATGAACGCGCTACGTTGGTCGCGCCGATATTGCCGCTGCCAGTCCGTCGGACGTCCTGTCCGCGAAAAATACGCAGCAGCAGAAGACCAAAAGGTATGGACCCCAGCAGATAGCTGAAGGCGGCGGTAAGAATGAAAGTTCATTCGCGGTCGTCTAGAGTGCTGTCAGCGAGACGCTAATTACAGCTCGAAAGCGCGCGATTTTTGTGTAACGCGAGCCGCCGCGCCCGAGCTGACTTTCGTACAGAAAGAACTCCCGGGCGGTCATCGTACCAAACTCGGGCGCTGCGCATCGCTGACCAATCTCTCCTGCAAGTGTTGAAACGACAGGTTGGGTTTATCGCCTTTGCGCCAGCGTGGCGCACCGGAGCTTCCGCGGCGCGCCAAAGTGAGATGCGGACTGAAGGGATGTTCTTCTTTGGGAATGCCCAGAGACAGCCGTGCTTTCATCCACCGATTTTGCCAGATCGCCAAGCTGCGATCCGGCTTCGACCCCAATCCAGAAAACACGCGGCGATTTGGAAGTTGGAAAAAACCCGTAGCCGCGAAAAGAGATCTCGAAAGCGCTGGCCGAGATCCGCGTGAGAGCCTGCTTGATGTCCTCGACTTCCGCGGCCGACTTGTTTCCAATGAACTTCAAAGTGACATGCAGCGATTCAGGACGAACCCAGCGCGCGTCCGGCAGCGAACCCACGCACGCCTCCATAAAAACGTGATGCGCTGGCGGATGGCCTCGTCAATATCGAGAGCAATGAAAATCCGCATAAAAGGTTAGTCGTGGTCATTCAGATGGCCGCTAGTATGGTTTTGGCTAACGACCAACGGCTAACGACCGACACGACTGCCTCACATCAATTTTCTTCTCACCATGTCCAACGCCTGCTGGCTGGCATACCAGCGGATGCGCTTGCGATCACCGGGGAATTTCTTTTCCACGACTTCAGTTCCTTTTTCGGACGCGAGCGCATGAAAGACCAGGCCGACCGGCTTCTCCTCAGTTCCGCCGGTCGGCCCGGCTACGCCGGTGATTCCTATGCCCAGAGTCGCACCGCAACGTTTGCGAATTCCTTCCGCCAGCGCGACCGCAACCTCGCTGCTGACGGCGCCGTGCTTTTCGATCAATGTCGGCGGAACATCCGCGAAAGCGGTCTTCAGTGCGTTGGAATAAACCACCGCGCCACCCAGAAAATATCGCGAGCTGCCGCTGACCGATGTGATGCGCTCCGCCAGCAACCCGCCGGTGCAGGATTCCGCAACCGCCAGCGTGGCGTCGCGCATTTGCAGGTAATAGCCGACGATCTGCTCCAGCGAATCTCCGTTGTCGGAGAAGACCGCGTCACCGAGTTCTTCTTCGATCTCTTCGGCGAGTTTATCGACACGCGCCTGCGCGGCTTCCAGCGAAGCAGCCGCGAGTTTTAAGGTGCAGCTGGATTTCTCCGGCCCCCGCCAGGATCGTGGTTTGAACATCGGTGTAGCGTTTGTAGATGGGCGCGACCCGGGCATCGGCCTGCGACTCGGCGATCAATCCAATTTTCAATACCCGGGTCGCGATGAATTGCTGCCGGCAACTTCGCCCGCAGACGTTCCACGCACTGCTCGTCGAAGAGCGCCTTCATCTCGTGCGGAGGCCCGGGCAGCAGTATGACGATTTTTTCCTGGCCTTCATACTTGCCGCTGATCCATTGCCCGGGCGCGCTGCCGTTGGCGTTGGGCAGGACCACCGCGCCTGCAATCACGTCCGCCTGTTTCAGATTGTTGGGAGACATTTTCATGCCGCGCGAGGCGAACCGGCGTTCCAGTCCGGCAACAATTTCGGGTTCGCGATGCAGCTTCAGTCCCAGTGCGTCGGCTACCGCTTCGCGGGTGAGGTCGTCTTCGGTCGGTCCCAGACCGCCCATGAAGATGACAATGTCGGCACGCGAAAGGGCAAGAGTCGCCACTCCCGTGAGATGTTCGCGGCTGTCGCCTACGATGGTCTTGAAGATCACTTCGACTCCAAGCTGATTGAGCTTTTCCGTGAGATAGAGTGAGTTCGTGTCCTGGCGGAAAGGGGTCAGCAGCTCTGATCCGATGGCGACGATTTCTGCGTTCACATGTACGAGTTTAAATGAAAGCGGCAGGATACGAGCGGCAAAGTAGAGCAAGCCCAGTGTTATGAGTAGTTACAGGGCAGGAAGCTAGAGCCGAAGCTCAAGCCGATGCGTCCGGGACCAAAGGTGCGCCCTGCACATCCCACAGAAAGCCGATGGACGGCGCCAGTGGTCGCCAATACGGCCGAGCGTCCGGGGGCAAAAGCGAGACCGACCAATCCATGGCCCGCCACTTCCAGCGACGGCTTCGCGTCAGGTGTGATCTTAACGATGCCACGCTTGCCGGAGAGCGACGCCGCGACGTAAAGATTGCCTTGCAGATCAAACGCCAGACCCTGAGGCCGTCCTAGTCCGCGATAAAAGGTAGAGACGCTGCCGTGCGCATCAATCTTGTAAACGGAATCGAAACTGGAGGTCGTGGGCCCGGTCACGAACAATTCTCCATGCGGGCCAAAAGCCAGGTGATAGGCGGAGACGCTGGGCTCGATAGTGGCGAAGACAAAAATCTGGCGGTCTTTGCCGATCTTGAAAATCGTGCCGCTGCGATCGCCGACATAAAGATTCTCGGCGGAGTCAAATGCGATTCCGGTGGCAACGCCCATGCCCTCGGCATAAGTCGACATGGTGCCATTCGGCGCCACGCGATACACGGTGCCGTCGAAGCGCGAGGAGACATACATCTGGCCGGCGCGATCGAAGGTAATAGCCGTGGCATTGGTCATCTCAGACAAGGAACGGCTTGACGTTGTAATTGGTGTCGATCTTGTAGATCGAGACGGGCACCTTCTGCCCGCGCGATCCGGAGAATGTGACGAAAATATTTCCCTCCGCGTCGAGCGCGGGATTCGTCACCGGGTGCAAATTTTCCGCGATAGTAGCTGCAACCTTGATCTGGATGCGGATTGCTGGCCGCGTCATTTGCCGAAACAACCACCGGTCCGGAAGAAGCCCCGGCGGGCACACGCGCGATGAGAAAATCGTCCGAGCTGATGACTACTGCACCCTCGACTTCGCCAAAACGAACTTGTGGACGGCGCAATTCGTGCGGACGCAAACTTTTGCCGATGATGCGAACTTCCCCTCCGGGCAAAGCAGCGCTGGGATGCACCGCCTCAATGTGCGGATGGCCATTAATGTTTTTCTTTCCCAGCAGTCGGTCGGAAATTCCCATGAAATCTCAGATTTCTCACAACACAGCTTTGAGTCCGATTATCGCAGCAGGCCGAAGTGCAGCGCCAATTGCATTACTACCAGGGCGTAAAGGCCAGCCCCGACGTCATCGATCACGATACCCATCCCTTCGGGAAGTCGTTCGAGATGGCGTATCGGGGGCGGCTTGACGATGTCGAACCCTCGAAAAAGTATAAAGCCCAGAAGCAGAGATTGCCATGTGACCGGCGCCGCGATGAGAGTGACGAGTTGGCCGGCAACTTCGTCGATCACTACGAATTGCGGATCTTTCACACTGCTGGCGCGGGCAACGCGAGTCGCCGCTGGAATGCCAACGAGTACAGCGACGGCCGCTAAAGAGATTGCCAGCCAGGGCCGCCAGCCGGGCTCAATAGAATGCGCGAGCAGCCACCACAGGAGAACGGTCGCCGCCGAACCCCATGTCCCAGGTCCGGGGTGAAACCGCCCTATGCCGAAAAGGTCGCGGCAAGAGTAGCCCAGAGCGGAGCACGCGGGGCGGGAACGTCGGTTTCGCGTCACGCCGGCGGACGCCGGTTTCTTAGGGTCGGAGTCTCGCCGGATGCTGTTCGGTTCCGCCCATCCTCACGATTCGTCATCGGGCTCTCGGGAAGGAAACTCCATCTCGTCACCCGTATCCTGTACCGGCGACGAGATTACATATCCGCCGCTGGCCCATTTCCCCAGATCAATCGTGCGGCAGCGCGGACTGCAGAAGGGGAATTCCGCGTCGCTGGGTTTTTACCAGCTTCTTGCAGATAGGGCACTTGACCGTGAGCGTTTCGCTTGCGGGCCATTTACTTCCTACACAATCCTCGCGACAAGATCGTAATCGTGGGATTCGGTAATCTGGCAGCGATAGAATTCGCCGGGTTTTCGGCTCGATACCATCCGGAACGTCATTCACGAATACCTTGCCGTCAATTTCAGGCGCGTGCATCGGCGTACGGCCTTCGAGCAAGAGATCGGTCTCTTCGGAAACCCCTTCGAGCACCAGATCAAATTCCTGGCCAACCAGTGCTTTCTTCTTCCGTTTGCTGATCTTTCGTTGAATCTGCATCAGATGCTTGCGGCGGCGCTCGATCTCGCGCTCCGGCAATTTTTTCTCCAGCGAAAATGCACCCGCGCCGTCCTGGTCCGAGTAACCAAATGCGCCCATCCAATCGAACTCGGAATCGCGGACAAACTGGCAAAGCTCTTCGAATTCCTGTTCCGTCTCGCCGGGAAATCCAACGATGAAAGAAGTCCGCAGGGTAACTCCGGGAATGGTACGCCGCATCTTCTCGATCGAACGCAGGAAAATGTCGGCACCTGCGCCGCGCTTCATACGCTTCAGAACACGTCGGCGAGGCGTGTTGCAGAGGCACGTCGATGTAGGAGCAGATCTTGTCGTGGGCTGGCGATCGTGTCCAGCAGCCGTCCCGTGATCTTATTGGGATACGCATACAGGAAGCGAACCCAGCGCAACTGTTCGATTCCCGCCAGTTTTTCCAGCAGAAGCGCCAACCCATCTTTCAGGCCGAAGTCTTCGCCATAGCAGGTCGTGTCCTGGCCGATCAGCGTGATTTCACGCACGCCTGCCAATGCCATCCGCTCGGCCTCGGCGATTACCGATTCAAAGCGGCGCGACCGAAACTTGCCGCGCAACTGCGGAATGATGCAGAAAGTGCAAGGATGATCGCAGCCCTCCGCGATCTTGATGTAGGCGGTGTGTCGCGGCGTAGCCAGAATGCGCGGCGTCGCTTCATCGTAGAGATAGTTCGGCAGATCGGCGATTGCACCATCCCAGTTCTCGCGCGAAAAACGGCCCTGCGCGGCCCGGGCGTCTCCTTCAGGCCGTGACTGCAAGATGTTGAACAGGGAATTCGAAGGTTGGCGCAGGCGCGATGCCCGCGGCAGCGAGAATGCCTTCCAGTTCGCCGGTGCCAACCACGGCATCAACTTCAGGGATGTTCTCTTGAATCTCGTTGCGGAAGCGTTCCACCAGGCAGCCGGCAACGACTAGTTTCTGGGCACGTCCCGTCGTCTTGTGCCTCGCCATCTCCAGAATGGTATTGACCGATTCCTGTTGGGCGCTGGCAATGAATGAACAGGTATTCACGACGATCACGTCGGCATCTTCGGCAGCCGAGACGAGCGTCGGCACCAGCCTGCGCCAGCATGCCCATCATGACCTCGCTGTCCACGAGGTTTTTGGGACACCCCAGGCTCACGAAACCCACTTTGGTGGCGCCGGAAGGCTTTGGGTTTAGGGTTGCGGTCGCGTCCTGGATCGGTAACGATAAGGTTTTTACAGGCATGAACTCTATTAATTTTAACACTGTTGCCAGATTGGCACAGGAACGCGGACTCGCCTCCAGACATGGCAAGGCTTTCGCGATTTCCCCGCCCGGAGCGTGCTAACCTACAGGAACCCGCTCAGCCGCTTTGCCAGGAGATGAAATGATCCGCAGACTGTTTTCGGCCGCATTTCTGGTGTCCTTGATTCTAGTTACGTCGGGTGCCATTGCGCAGGAAAGGAACGAGATCGCTGTCACTTTCGGCCGCAGCTTTGTCAGCGACCAGACAGTCAACGGAGTGCCCTCATTCGATACCACGCTTCACTTCGGAAACAGGTTCACCCTTGAAGGAGACTATGGCCGCCGCTTGGTGAACTTCGGCATTGTCGGCCTCACCGCTGAAGTACCCTTCACGATCACTTTCCACCAGGATGTCGATTTTCCCAGTGAATCTCATCCCCAAGAACTACCAGGCATTTTTTGTCACGCCTGCACTTCGCGCAAATCTGTTTCCCGGAGCCGGAATTTCTCCCTGGGTCAGTGTGGGCGGGGGAGTTGGTCACTTCAATGAAAACTCTACCCTGGAATTCGGCGGTCCTAACCCTGGCGAGACCGGTACCACGACCGGAGTGTTCCAGGCCGGTGTAGGGCTCGATGTGCGACTGTGGCGAAATTTCGGAATACGTGGCGAAGCACGTGACTTCTACTCAGGCGTACCTCAATTGAATGTCGATACCGGCAGAAGCCGGCAACACAACTATTTCGTGGGCGGGGGAGTGGTCTGGCACTTCTAGCTGGGCCGGTGTAGCAGCGGCGCGTCGTGGAAATCTCTTCGTACAACTGGGCAGGCGCCTCACGTCTTCAACCGAATCATCGAAACGCGCGCTCTCGTAGAGCCGGGTAAACTCCGCAACCTTCGCACGGACAACCGTGTCCCCAATCAAACCTACAAATTCTCCCGGCGTCTGCGTGGGTGATTTTTTCCAGCCGCGCCTGGCGACGTCGTTTGTCATACGCTCATACCAGATCGTGGCGGCCCGGCGAGGAGATCGCTCCGGGCGCGTAGCAAGCCGGTGCCTGGCCAGGATTTGCCACAACAATCTTGCGTTTCCCGCCATAAGCAGCAGCATTATTACAAGTGCTCCGGTTACTCCCCAGCGTAGCGGCGACCCGGCCATCGCGTGTTCGGCGCGGCGCGCGGACACCGAGCAGACTTTCATAGTGGCGGCGCCACCAGTGGCGCCCAGACGAAAAGAGTTGGCGGCTCCCGGTCCTTGCGCCCACTGCCAATGCCTGCTGATGACTCGCGTCGTAATTAACTACCCAGTCCCGCCAGAAGGACGCCATTGCGTCAAGATAAAGAGCCATCCGGTTCCAGCCTGTGCGAGGCGCAGCGATTCCGCCGGGAGTTGGATCGAAAGCAATCCAGCCATGACCCGGAAAGAAAGCCTCTACCCAGGAGTGAGCGTCACTCGCGCGAACGACATACTGGGAGGTCAGGTCGTTGAACTCCCCGGTGCTAAATCCGTTGACGATGCGCGACGGAATTCCCAAACTCCGAAGCATGACCGCCATCGAGGACGCGAAATATTCGCAGTGGCCCTGTTTGCGCTCGAAAAGAAACTCGGCAAGGGGATCGTGAGGCACGATCCGTGATAGTTGGAGTGTGTATTTGTAGTGTGTGCGAAGGTAGCTTTCGATCGCTGTCGCTTTGGCGTAGTTGTTGTCGGCCTGAGCGGTGATCTGTCCTGCCAGGGACGGAATACGAGGATCGAGTGACGGGGGCAATTCGAGATAGTCGGCGTCGAAATCCGCCTGGTTAGTGGTCGCCCTTTCGCAACTCGCGGGCTCCCGGCTGCGAAACATCGGAAGTGGCCTGATAGCGGCCCACCGGATGCTGAAGGTCAAGGTTGAAAACCGCGCCGCCGTCGTCCACTCCTACATTCTTGTAACTGCCTTCCAGGCTCTCAGGGGACCCGGCCAGGAAAAAAACATTCATTCCCAAAGGTTCCATCAGAACCCGGTAGTGAACTGTTTTGGCAGATCCGCTCCGAACATTGCGGAGCGACGGAGGAAAAACAAATCGGCCGCCCATCTGGGGCTGGAGTGGATGCAGAACGCGATTATTCGACCAGTTCCGGCCGTCAAAGTGGCTGAGTGTGACTCCACGCCATTTCAGATCGAAACTGCCGTGGTCATCGCCATCAATCTGAATGTGCATGACGACCGAACTCGACTGTTGGATCTCGCCGATGCGTCCCAGTTCTACCTGGTCGCTGAATCCGGTGGAAATTTCGCCGCTTGGAGCATACGCACTCAGATAACCGGCGGAGACGCGCGGCAACACAAAGAAAATGGCCGCGGCAGCCACTAGAATGCAAAGCACCAGAGCCGGTGAAATCAATGCCAGCGATGTCGCAATGCTGCGAGAGGTCGGATCACCCTGTAACCGATGAGAATGGACAGCAGTTTTGGCCGACGCATGCCGCATCTCCATGAGGATGAACGCAACCACCGCTGTCAGGATGAAGCCAGCAAAGGCCATCAGGAAAATGCTGTCCACGGTGAGCACAGCGGCCGAAAGCACCATCAGAAAGGCGATGACGGAGAGAAAGTAATAATCGCGCTCCCGATGCGCGGAGAACAATCGCACCACCATGACGAACAGCACCAGGTGGACAGTCGCGTTAAGAAATCCGCCCGAGAGCAGAAAATAATCCACGACATAAAAAGCCATGTAGCCCAGCGTCAGGAACGAGGTCCACCGTTCATCCATCAGCCAGTTGCGCCGGATGATCAGCAGATAGCCCCGGAATAACAAGGCCGCACCGACCAAAAATACCGTAAGGGTGCTCAATCCGCCTGTCGATGCCAGAGTTGCAAAGCCCGTAAAAACCATCAGATAGAGCGCAACCTCAAAGTGACGCTGCATGGCCGTTGCAGGCGTCTTGATCGGGCTCAACTTTGCGGTCGAAGGACATGGACTACGCCATTGTTCGCTATTCCGGTAAAGAAGAAAAGAGTACTGAAGGCAGTCATCAGTCATCGGTGGTCAGTCGTATAACACCACCCGGAGTTGCGACTGTCTGAATCTTCCAGAAAATAGAGATCATGGGATTGGATGGAAGCTACCGGCTGAAGACCGACGACTGAAGACTGACGACCGATCCACGATGTTAGAATCGAAATCCGGTCAGGCATCGGTCCCGCGCGACGCATTCCCGCCAACCCCGCCAGGTCCGGAAGGAAGCAACGGTAACGGGCTCTTGTGTGTGCAGTGGGTCTCCGGTGCCTGACTTTTTTTGTTTATCGGAATCAAGCCTCCTAATACCAGCTGTGGAAGTCTCCCGGATCCGTCCTTTTAGCTACATTTCGCACGAAGACGCCAGTTGTTCCGGGCCGGTTTCTTCGGACTATAATGCCCGCAACCCATGGCGCTGACTTCTGGAACCAAACTCGGTCCTTACGAAATCATCTCCCTGATAGGTGCGGGAGGAATGGGTGAGGTCTACCGGGTTCGGGACTCCCGCCTGGGCCGCGATGCCGCTTTAAAGATTCTTCCGGAGTCCTTCGCCCGTGAAGACGACCGTCTCCGTCGTTTCGAGCAGGAGGCACGCTCGGTTGCCGCGTTGAACCATCCCAACATTCTTGCCGTGTTTGATATCGGTCAGCACAATGGCGCTCCGTTCCTGGTTTCTGAGCTTCTGGAAGGTCAGAGTTTGCGCGAGGTATTGGATGCAGGCGCCCTGCCTCAACGCAAAGCCATCGACTATGGGGTGCACATCGCGCACGGCCTGGCGGCTGCACACGAGAAGGGAATTGTCCATCGGGACCTGAAGCCCGAGAATGTTTTCGTCACGAAAGACGGGCGCATCAAGATCCTGGATTTTGGATTGGCCAAGCTCGCCCAGACGACCAGCGACGATCCAGAGGGAATCACCCTCACCGGTTCGCACACGGCGGCAGGCGTCGTCATGGGTACGGCCGCCTACATGGCGCCCGAGCAGGTACGCGGGGCCGCAACTGATCCTCGCACCGACATCTTCGCCTTTGGCGCCGTGCTCTACGAAATGCTTACGGGTGTACGCGCATTCCGGCGTGACACTCCGGCGGAGACCATGACTGCGGTTCTGAAGGAAGAGCCGCCAGAGTTGTCCGCTCCGCTTCGCCCGATCCCTCCTGCCCTCGAGCGCACTGTGAGACGCTGCCTGGAGAAGAGCCCCGAACAGCGTTTTCAGTCGGCTCGCGATCTTTCTTTTGCGTTGAGTGCGCTCTCTGGTACGGATGTCAGCGGCCCAGTGCGCGCGACGGCTGCGCCGCCTCGCCGTATTCCGCTACTGCTATGGCTGTCTGTTGCCCTGGCGCTGGCTGCTGTCGCCGCTTTGACCTGGTGGATTGCGCGACGTCCCGTTGCCACAACACGTCTTCAGTTCGCGCTTGCCGTTCCGGATGAAATGAGCATCAGCCACATGGCGCTTTCGAACGACGGCTCCATGCTGGTATTTGTGTCGCCGGAAGAAAACTCCGCCTTGCCCATGCTCTACACTCAGCGTGTCGGCTCGTCCGCTGTGACGCTCTTGCCGGGAACACAAGGCGCAAGTTTTCCCTTCTGGTCGCCGGATGGCGCCTACGTCGGATTCTTCGCCAATGGCAAGCTGCAGAAGATGGCAGTCGCGGGTGGCACTCCGCAGGTCCTCGCCACCGCTCCAGCTGGACGCGGCGGGAGTTGGGGAAGCAAGGGCGTCATCATCTATTCCCCGGATGCGCAAAGCCCGCTGCAACGCATCAATGCCGATGGGTCTGGAATGGTCGCGGTCACGCAGAGTATCAGGGCTGCCGACGATCAATCCCACCGCTGGCCCGTTTTTCTTCCCGACGGCGACCATTTCTTATTTTGGGCCGGTAACTTCGGAAACTCCAAGGATGATCGCTCGAGCGGCATCTACGAGAGTTCTCTCGAAGGTAAGGAAAGAAAACTTGTCGTCCTCGCTCATTCGAGTTTTGGCTTCGACGCCCACAATTTGTTTTATGCCGATGACCAAAGACAATTGGTAAGCATTGATTTCGACCCCTCTGCTGGCAGGGTGTCGGGAAGTACGTCAGTGGTTGCGAATGCCGTCGGATTCCAACCTTCCACCTACTGGGCGGCTTTCGCGGTGGCGCAGAATGGCACGTTGATCTACAACACAGGTGTCGGAGCGGCCCAGTCCGCGCTTACTTGGATGGACCGCTCGGGCAAGGAACTCGGCCGCATCGGTGATCCAGGGGTCATGGCAAATCCGACGCTTTCTCCTGACGGCACCCGCGTAGCGGTGGATGTCACTGACCAGAAGGCGAACAACGTCGATATCTGGATCGAAAGCACCACCGGAGCCGCCAACTCGCGTTTCACCTTCGACCCCTCGGAAGAAGTGGTGGGCGTTTGGTCCCGAGACGGAAGCATGCTGGCCTACCGCATCGCTGCGGCTGAGGGCACGGGTTTGTATTTAAAGTCGACGACTGGTCTGGAGCGCGAGAAAAAAAGATACACCACTCCGAAGGCAGCGATGGACGACGATCTGGCGAACTCGTGGTCCTTGGATGACCGACAGATTCTATGCACCCGTCAAACCTCGTTGGGCGACCATCTGGAATTGCTCCCCGTGGACGGCGGAGAGCCAACGCGGTTCCTGACCACCACCAGCAACACGAACAATGGACAGATTTCTCCCGATGGAAAGTGGGTGGCCTATGCCTCCGACGAGTCCGGCAATTGGGAGGTTTACGTCACGTCGTTTCCTGGGGCCGCGGGAAAGTGGCAAGTATCGCGTGGCGGGGGAACCGAGCCGCGCTGGCGTGGAGACGGGAAAGAGATTTTCTATATATCTCCCAGCGGCACATTGATGGCAGTGTCAGTGAACGGAGAAACTACTTTCGCCACCGGCACGCCCATACCTCTGTTCCAGGTTCATGGCCGCGCGCCGATTTCGAGCACCGACATCTTCACCTATGACGTGGCCAAAGACGGCAAGCGATTCCTGGTAAACCGCTACGTAAAACCTGAACACATTCCGCCGCTGACTATCTTGTTGGAGACAGCAGCCAGTCCATCATCGCGTTAGGCAGACGCTGCTAAGCAATTCTCTACCTCGATCCCCATCCGCCAATGCGTCATCCTGAGGGACTTTACTCCCGAAGGATCTGGCGTGCACACCGACACGGCTCGAAGAGTTCCGAAACGCAACACGCCAGATCCCTCGCAAGCTCGGGATGACTACTACTCAATGAGAAGACATGATTCGCAGCGATCCGCTGGAGTGTTAGTTGACAGTCAAAACACGTACGCTGCTAGTGCCACCGCTGGAGCAGCCCACGTTGCTGGTGTTACCGGCAGGCGTCTGCACGGCGATGTTGAAAGATCCGGGAGCCGAGACCATCGAGGCCGCAATCGTGACTGTGAGTTGGGTCTTACTGGTGACCGTAGAGGTAAGAGCAGTGCCGTTGAACACCGCCTCGGACGAAGAAACAAACTGGCTGCCGGTGGCGGTCACGACAAAGCCAGGTGCGACTTGTGAAAAGGCGATGGTGTTGGGAGAGATTGAATTAAGGAATGGTGCAGGACGAGCGCTTCCGCACAGAGGGTTTAGTGCGTTGCAGCCGGACAGAAACAAAAGGATCCCCAGCAGCGGGGCAAGACGACAGATCCCAGCGGACAAAGTCATGGATGTCACGATTGAAAACTATTAAATCCGGAAGGGTGCGAAGCCAGTATAGCAGTCGAAACTAACATTCTTGGCAATTTAGGAAGCTCCATTGGCTTCCCGAGCACGGGTGTCCGACGGTGGCAAAAGCGCCGCACAAAATTAACGGCGCTCCTCGAATAGAGCGCCGTGATGATTTCGAGTTGTGTTGACTAAAGCTTTCCGCTATCCCACGAAACTTAGCGTTTGGGTTGTGAAATTAGCTAGGTTCGGGAAAATAGTCGGCAGATCGGCTGTCGGCACCCCAAACCAGTTCGCTAAAGTTGCCGCGTACTGATCGAGCGAAGTCGTCGGAATCCAGCGTCCTTCATTGGTTGCATCGTCGGGCCCGCCCAGCGCGAGTGTCGGAAACGTGCCAAAGAAATCTCCGCCGTGAACTCCTCCGCCCATGATGAGGTGGTGCCCTCCCCATGCGTGGTCGGTGCCGGACGTGCTGTCTGGCTGGTAGGTGCGGCTGAAATCCGACAATGTAAAGCTCGTGACTTGCGAGGCCGCGCCAATTTCGACCGTTGCCTGATAGAAGGCGTTCATCGCCTGGCTGAGCTGTGCATACAGGCTGTTGTGGGCGTTCAGCTGATCGCTATGCGTGTCGAAGCCACCGAGCGAGACAAAGAAGATCTGCCGTTGCAGACCCAAAGATGAGCGGACAGAAATGATCTGCGCCACCTGCTTGAGTTGGCTTGCGAGACCGTTGCTAGGGAAGGCCGTTGCCAGGGCAGGCGCGCCGGCGATGGCATCCGCCAGAGACTTGCTGTCCTGGAGCGCATTCGTAGTCGTGCTGCTGGCTGCCTGAATCAGCGACACACCCGTATCGAAAGTCAGGAGGTTCTGCAAAGCCGACATCCGGCTCTGGGACTCCACTGAACTGCCAAAGCCCGAGAGCAGGTTTGTAGGATTGCCGCTGGATTCGATCGAGCGGGCCGATAGCCCTTCGCAGAAGATGTTCGTCCCGGCCAGCGAAATAATAATGGGGAAATTTCCTCCGTAAATGGATTGAATCTTGTCGGCGGTTCGTCCCGCCCATCCGGTCTGTCCGTCTCCCGAGAGAGCTGCTGTTTGCATCTGCGCCTGCTGGTCCTCGTGCGAGAACAGGTTCTGGGGAACCATGACTTGACCGCCGCGAAATTGCGTCCGCGTCGTGGGACGCACTAAAGTTCCCACGTTTGCCATCACTGCCAGACGTTTCTGGTTATAGAGTGCCTGCAGCTCCGGAAACTTCGAATGGAACCCGAACGCCCCCGCACTGGGAGCGGTGATCGGAAGCAGACCCGCCTGCGGTAGCGCCAGCACCGACCGGACCTGCTGGTAAGAGGCGTATCCGCTGCTGCTCATGGGGATGACCATGTTGTTGCTGTCATTGCCGCCGAACAGAAAAATGCAAACCAGCGCCTTGTAGTCCTGGGCACTCTGCGCCATCGCATTGACCATTCCGAATCGGTTAAAGCTGGCGGCGGCAAAGCCGGCGGCCGCGGTGCAGCAAGATCTCTTGAGAAAGTCCCGTCTTGAAAATGCCATGGCTAATTCTCCCCTTTAGTGTTCGACCTGAAACTGCGATGAACTGCCAATCAGATAAAAGGCGGCTTTGGTGCGCCGTGTGTTGTCCGAAATTCCGGTCAGGGTTGTAACCAGTGTGCTCCGCATGTCGGTCGACACCTGGCCGTGCAGCATCACGGCCGCCACTGCATCAACCAACTGGCTCGGAGCCGCAGCCAGCGGAACGTAACCCCCGAGATTCACTACGGTGCCGCTGTTCACCTGGCCGTAAACCAGGTCATTGACGAAATTCGTCCGCGAGATCGTGGTGCTGGTGTTGAAAATTGCGAATTCGGGGCCGAGAAGATTGGTGCCCTGAATCACGAAACCCGGCGGAAAGAAGTTGAATACGCTTGGGGCAAAGAACGGCGACTGCTTCATATCCGAAGCGCGATCCGAGAGTCCAGCACCGTCCGAAGTGGCGTTGAACGCTCGCAATAGATTGGTGATGAAGAGGATCGGTTCTTTGAGGTGTCCATCGCCCGGTTGCGCCTGGGCTGGATCGTCGCCGCGTCGTGCCTCGGTATCCAGCAAGATTGCCTGGACCACCGCTTTCAGATCGCCGCGCACGCCAGTGCCGTTGTCGTTGAACACAGCCGCTACCCGGCCCACATATTCCGGGCTGGGATTGCTGGTCACCAGATGCTGAATCAGCTGTTTGCAAATGAAAGGTCCGACATTGGGATGACTAAAGATGTTCTGAAGTCCAGCGGTTAAATCCGCCTGGGCAGTTCCGCCCCCCGGAATTGTCGTCCCGCTCAGTACCAGTTTCGGGTCGGTGTCGTGATGGCTGTCAACCGAGACCATCGGACCACCGTAAAACTCAGGATTGCCGAAATGAGCCGTCGCTCCGGGTTTGGTGGGATAAGTCCATCCTGTAAACACGCGGGCAAAACCTGTGATCGTGTCCTGCGTGTATGTCGGGAATGGGATTTCCCGAACCATCCAGTTGCGGGGTGCCGTCGGGGTTCAATACATCCAAACCCACGCGTGAACAACTGCAACACTTCTCGAGCGTAATTCTCGTTGGCCCTGGAGTTGGTGGTTGGATTGGGTTTGTCATTGTTCACCATGTCCAGGTAATTGCCCATGACCGGGCTCAACGTGACGTCGTTCAGCAGCGTGGAGAAGTTGCCGAAGGCGTCTTTCTGGAACATGTTCGCCCACAACACAAATGCGCTGGGGTTGTTCACCTTGTTGGCGGAAGCGACCATGATCTGCGAAAGGGCGAAGCCTACCCGCTGCCGCAATTGGTCCTGACCGATCAGGGCATTGGTGAAAAAGCGCTTCTGCACGACCGACATATCGTCGTTCGCTCCCGGTGCCGGATAGGTTGAAGGTGCCATCGCGAACTGTTCGTTCAGAAAGGCCTGCATGCCCACCGCTTGCACGTGCGAAAGCGTTTGTGGATTCGCACCCCACGTGGACTGTTCAAGTAGGCGTGCGGCCGCCGTGACGCTGACGGCATTGGCCGAAGTTCCTACCTGCAAGCGCGAACTGGTTCGAGGTTGTCGACCCGGGGTCAGGATTGATCACCGTGACCTCGACCGTTCCGGTTTGTGCGGCGGTTGACGTACCGGTCGCGATCAACTGCGTAGACGAGACAAACTGAGTGGGTAGGAACGTCCCGCCAAATGAAACCACAGCGCCGCTCGCAAATTTCTGGCCGCTGACAACCAGGGTGAAGTCCCCGACCGGAATGTCCGTAGGAAGAACTGCGGTGACTACAGGCAGAGGGTTGCTGAGGGTGATTGTGCCAGTGGAACTGGCCGTGGTGTCTGCCATGCTGGTCGCAGTCACCGTGATGGTGTTGGGCGTGGGGAGTTTCGCCGGCGCAGTGTATAACCCACCTGCCGTAATTGTGCCCACCGTCGCATTGCCGCTCGCGATGCCATTGACCGCCCATTTCACGGCGGTCATACCATTGGAACCGTTCACGGACGCGGCGAAGTTAAAGGTATCCCCGGCGTGAAGTTGAACCGTGGCGGGTACCACGATTACGGACACTTGGCCGATCGACCCGATCTGCACATTCAATGACGACGTGGACGTGATCTTTCCGGGGTCAGGGTTTTGAACCGTAATCTTGACGACTCCCTTTTGCGCCTGGGTCGTGCCTCCGGTGGCAGTGAGTTGGGTGCGCGAAACTACTGTCGTGGGGAGGGCCGTACCGCTAAACAGCACTTTTGCGCCCGGCACAAAATTCGTTCCTGAAACGGTGACGGTAAAGTTGCCCACTGGAAGGAAGCTGGGGCTCACGGACTGCGGTACCGGGATCGGATTCTCGAGAGTTACGGGGCTTGTACCGTTAAGAGTCTTGTCAGCAACGCTGACCGCTTCTATTTTCACCGAGTTTGGAGTCGGTAGACTCGTCGGCGATTGATACAAGCCTTTCGCGTCGATGGTGCCTACAGTCTTGCTGCCGCCTGCAACTCCGTTCACCGACCAGGTCACAGCCTGGTTCGCATTTCCCGTGACCGAAGCCGCGAACTGCACTTTGTCGCCGGCGCGAACCGTGTTGTTGGTCGGAGTGACCTTCACTCCGTTGGAGGTTGCACCCGAATCCCCCGTGGCCCCGACATTCATGCCGCCGCCGCAGCCTGTCCACAAGGAAATCGCGAACAACAAAGCCATAGTGCTGGCGAATTTCACGCGAGAAGATTTGTTTGCCCCAACCATCTCTGATCCCCTTTCCCTGAAGATCCGAGCTCCAAGCAATATTTGTTTGGCGCGTCGAATTCAGGGCGCCGCATGTTTTCGAGTGGCTGATGCAGAGTAGTGAAGAGATGCTTCTACGCGAAGGTCACAGGGGTTCCATTTCGGGACTGTGCCAATTCGGGTTTCGAGAGTGTGCAGATTCGGATTGCGCGTTGCTTTTCGGAAGTATTGTCGCGGGCGGATTCAGCGCACGATTCTCTCTATGAGTACATGTCCGCAGGTAATGACGTGGCCATCGGCCGCACGTTGCTATTCAACTCTCGGAATTGAGCAACCCTATAGGCTACTTACAGTTGGACATTGCTGCGGGGGTGCGTCAAAATAGCCAGTTCATCTCACATCAGGAGAACTCATCGAGTGAGCCAGCTCGTGCGCGTCAAGATTACTGCTTTGGGAACCTACGTTCCGCCTCGCCTGCTAACCAATGACGATCTGGAAAAGTTGGTCGAAACCTCGAATGACTGGATCGTCGAGCGCACAGGAATTCGCGAGCGCCACGTCGTAGATCAGGGAGTAGCCACCAGCGACCTCGCGACTGAAGCGGCCAAGCAGGCCCTGGTGGAGCGTGGTCTGGCCCCTTCTGATCTGGACGCTCTCATTGTCGCCACCGTCACGCCGGACATGTTTTTCCCCTCCACCGCGTGCCTGGTCCAGCACAAGTTGGGCGCAAAAGGAGTCTGGGGATTTGACCTCTCGGCAGCCTGCTCTGCCTTTCTTTACGCTTTGCAGACAGGCGCCCAGTTCATCGCCACCGGAGCACACAAGAAGGTGATGGTGATTGGGGCTGACGTGATGTCTTCGATCATTGATTACACCGACCGCGCCACCTGCGTGATTTTTGGCGATGGAGCAGGTGCCGTTCTGCTGGAAGCCGCGGAGAATGACTCCGAAGGCTTGATCGATTTCATCCATGAAGTGGATGGCTCCGGCGGTTGTTCGCTGTACATGCCAGGCGGCGGAAGTCTTCATCCCACCAGTCACGAGACCGTGGACAAGCGCATGCACTACGTCCATCAGGATGGGCAGGCGGTTTTCAAGTTCGCCGTCCGCAAACAGGCCGAACTTTGCGAGAAGATTCTTACCCGCAATGGTCTGAAGGGAAGTGACATTGATACCTTCATTCCCCACCAGGCTAATCGCCGGATCATTATCGCCACCGCTGATCGACTGGGGCTCAAGCCGGAGAGTGTGGTTATCAACATCGATCGCTTCGGCAACACCACGGCGGGAACCATCCCGCTGGCGATGAGCACGGCCCGCCAGGAAGGAAAGTTAAAGAAGGGCAATCTCGTGTTACTTGCCTCGGTGGGCGCCGGATTCACGGTAGGTGTGACGCTCCTGCGCTGGGCATACTAGATATTCAGTCCCCCAACGAAATCGGTTTTGCCGTCAAACTGCGTCCTCATTAAATCGTATTGTCTAGCTCAATTGTTTCTGCCTGAATTATGGACGAACTGAAGCAAAGCCAAGTCCGGTACATCTTCGACAACGCCAATTTCGTTCGTGACCTGGGTATGCAGCTCACCCGGATTGAAGACGAATATTGCGAAACCGTCCTGATTCCGTCGGAGCGGCATCGTCAGCAACACGGCCTGATTCACGCCGGAGTGATGGCAACGATGGCGGACCACACATCGGGCTGCGCTGCCCGTGGCGCGGTCGGCCTGGACCAGGACGTGGTGAGCGTTGAATTCAAGATCAATTTTCTTCGTCCTGCGGTCGCAGACGTTTTGCGCTGCCGGGCGCGCGTTCTGCGCGCAGGCAAGATGCTGGTGGTCTGCGAAGCCGAGGTATTTGCGGAGAATCATTCCGAGGAGAAGCTGGTCTCCAAGGCGATGGTGACGTTAGCAGTGAAGCGAACCTAGCTCAAGACCCAATCAATTGCCTCGTGTATGAGTCGATCATGTCTACTCACCGGGCAGTCATCCTGAGCTAGCGAAGGATCTGGCGTGCATACCGATACCGGCCGAAGAGTTCTGAAACGCCACACGCCAGATCCTTCGGGACTGAAGTCCCGAAGGATGATGCTCAGGCGGATGGGCGTCACGGTAGCGGATCGGGCAAGGGATCTTGCTAGTCGTACTTCTCGTAAAGAATGGATTTCCGGTCCCAGCCAAGCCCTTTCAGCAACTCGCGGTTCGCTTTGACCATTTTTTCCAGGCCGCAAATGTAGGCGTGCATATCGGTACGGCCTTCAGCAATCCCAGGCACGTGGTCCTGTACGTATCCTTTCAAACCCTTCCAATCGGCGCCGCTCCGGCTGAGCGTCGGTAAATAATGAAAGTTCGGATGTTGTTCCGCCAATCGAAGAAACTCATCGTGATAGTAGATGTCTGCCTGGGTGCGATTTCCAAATACGAGCCAGAAGTGCTTGCTCTGGTGCCGCGTGGGATCGGCCACCAGCCAATGAAGCATCGAACGTAACGGTGCTACGCCTGTACCAGTAGCGATGAAGATGGTATCGCGCAGGGGTGGACGCAGGATGAAATCTCCGAACGGCCCCTGGCAGCGAATCTCCTGGCCCTGATTCATGTCACAAAGAAAGTTCGACATGTAGCCGTCCTGCACGCGGTTCAGGCAGAGCGCGAAGCGGTTGTCGTCTCCGGGCAGGGAAGCGATGGAATAGGCGCGTGTGATTTCCTCGCCGTCGGGCTTGTTGGTTTTAAACGAGAGCCACTGTCCGGCCACGAAACCAAACCGGGATACTCCGGGGACCTCAAAGTCGAGATGCTTGGTCTGCTCGGACAAAGAAACCGAACCAGCCAGGCGGGCGGTGAAAGTCTGAAACGGAGACATCAGTCATGTAGATGACTGCGAGATGTGCTTGGACGCCAGGAATGTGCCACGCGGAGCGAGGGAGTCGTAGCAACTCTAAGATCTTCGCTGTGGTGGTAGCTATATGGGTCCTTCGACTTCGCGGGAAGTTCGCTTGGCGAACTTCCCACTCCCCTCATGATGACGGAACTAAGATCTGACCACTGACCACTGCTCTTACTCCACCGTAACGGACTTCGCCAGATTTCTGGGTTGGTCGACGTCGCAACCGCGGCGTACCGCAATGTGGTATGCCAACAGTTGCAGCGGGACGATTTCCAGAATTGGCAACAACTCTTCCGGAGCCGCTGGAACGTAAAGCACATGATCGGCGGCTTCTTTGATGTCTTCGTCGCCTTCAGTCGCCAGCGCGATGATCTGGCCGGAGCGTGCCTTCACCTCTTTCAGGTTTGAACAGGTTTTTTCGTAGCGCGTCATCGAAAGCGGATCCTTGAGATCGCGCGTCGCGATGACCACTACCGGAAGGTTTTCGTCAATCAACGCATTCGGGCCGTGCTTCATTTCGCCTGCAGGGTAGCCCTCTGCGTGGATGTAGGAGACTTCCTTCAACTTGAGTGCGCCTTCCAGGGCAATCGGGTAATGGATGCCGCGGCCCAGGAACAGGAAATCCTGGGCTTTTGAATATTCCTTTGCCAGCTCTTCACACTTTTCTTCGGTCGTGAGAAGGTGCTCCAGCTTGCCGGGGATGCGTGTAAGTTCCTGGATCGCCTCCTTGGCTTGATCAGCGCTCATGGTGCCGCGCTGCTGGGCCAGATAAAGGGCGAAAAGGTACAACGCGGTGAGTTGCGCGGTAAATGCTTTGGTGGAAGCAACTCCGATTTCCGGGCCGGCGTGGGTGTAGATGGTTCCGGCGGCCTCGCGCGTAATCATGGCGCCGACCACGTTGCATATGGCCAGCGTTTTCGAGCCTTTGGCTTTCGCTTCCCGCTGGGCCGCGATCGTATCCGCTGTTTCGCCCGATTGGGTGATCAGCATAGTGAGCGTGTCGGGCGCGATGATGGGATCGCGATACCGCCACTCGCTGGCATAATCGACTTCCACGGGAATCCGAGCCAGGCGTTCGATCATGAATTTACCGGCTTGAGCTGCGTGCCAGCTGGTTCCGCAAGCCGCAATGTTGATTTTCTTTGCCGACTTGAATTCAGCCTCGGAAATTTCCATCTCATCGAGGAACACGTGACCGGTTTCCTGTGAAACCCGTCCCAGTGTGGTATCACGCACCGAGCGCGGCTGCTCGTAGATTTCCTTGAGCATGAAGTGCTTGAAGCCACCCTTTTCCGCCATGATCGGGTCCCAGGTAACGTGCTGCACCTGGCGAACGACCGGCTGTCCGTTGAAGTCGGTCAGCTGCACACCCTCCTGTGTGATCACGGCGAGATCGCCATCGCCCAAGAAGAATAGATCGCGGGTGTGATACAGGATCGCGGGCACATCAGAGGCGACAAAATACTCGTCTTTCCCCAGACCGATTACGGCAGGTGGACCATTGCGGGCGGCCACAATCTTGTTCGGCTCATCCACGGCAATTACGGCCAATGCGAACACGCCGGTCAGTTGTCCAACCGTCTTGCGGACGCACTCTTCCAGCGAGGGACGATGTCCGTTCGCAGTCTTCAGAAAATATTTTTCCACGAGGTGGGCGATGACTTCGGTGTCCGTCTCGGTCGTGAATTTGTGCCCCTCTTCAATGAGCTTGCGCTTCAGCGAGACGTAGTTTTCGATGATGCCGTTGTGAACGACAACGATTTTTCCGGTGCAGTCGCGATGCGGGTGAGCGTTCTCTTCCGTCGGACGTCCGTGGGTGGCCCAGCGAGTGTGTCCGATTCCATACGTACCATCGAGCGGCTTAAGGCGGATGACTTCTTCCAGATTCCGCAGCTTACCCTCGGCGCGGCGAATCTGCAGTCCATCGCCATTCCCGCACACCGCGATCCCGGCTGAATCGTAACCGCGATACTCCAGTTTTCTGAGTCCTTCAATGATGACCGGGACTACCCGTTTCTTGCCAACGTATCCCACTATGCCGCACATACGAACGCTCCTATTTTCGGCGGGGAGACCGAAGATGTTTTTTGTGAGTTAAATCCGGCTAATCCGGAGTGCAAAATCAAACTTCCGAAGATCCTGCCGAAGCAGGACAACTATCCACCGAACCGGGGAATTCGGCTACTCCTCAAGGGAAAAACGAAACTCTTCAATCACCGGGTTCGTCAGGACGTCGCGGGCAATTCGCGTGACTTCTGCCTCGACCTCGTTCCGGTTCAAACCGCCATCGAGCGTCAGCTCGAAATATTTGCCCTGGCGAACTTCTTCCAAGCCCTTACATCCCATCTTCTTGAGAGCACCCTGGATAGTCTTTCCTTGCGGATCCAGAACGCTCTTCTTGAGCGACACGTAGACGTAAGCCTTCATGGGGGATTGCAACCATTATACTTCAGAAGTATTCCGCCTGAACCAAACCATAGACTTAGCCCATGCGTGCGAGCCGGTCATCAAGTGCAGCCAACGCGCTTTCAAGCATCTGGCGGTGCCGGGGATTTTGGGCTGACTCGAGTTGTTGCAAAATGCGCCGGCGAGACAGATGAATCGAGTCTGCCGCTTGTTTTCTAGCTGCCTGTTCCGGCGTAAGTCGTTGTTTCGATTCACTCTTTGTGGAAGCTGCGGACTGCTGATCTTCCACTGACTTGCTTTCCCACCCTCGGGCCATGCCAGGATTATAACTTCTGCTCCATTATTGGTGCTATCTGGTTGACGCGATATTTCGATACATCCATCGCCCGCTCACAAGAGCGCGATGTTAAGTAATCGATCCTACCGATCATAAATTTGGTTTTTAGGAAAAGTCCTTTGCAAGCGACTAACATTTAGTTTATTGTTCGCTGCGCTGAAGGCCTCTTCTTCTCTTTCGGCGTGGTCAGAGGCCATGTCGGAGAAATTTTGATGCAAGTTCCTGAAGGTAGAATCGCCATCTTCGAAGCGGGAGCACACCTTCGCGGTCTTCGGGAGCGGCTTGGTCTCACTATGCGTGAGGTGGAAAGTGCCAGCATACGAATCGCAGAACGGCACGGTAGTGACGAATTTGCCGTCAGCCCCAGCCGGCTCTCTGACATCGAGACGAAGGGATCAGTTCCAAGTATTTTCCGGCTCTACTCCCTGGCAATCATCTTCCGGTGCGATGTACGCGAGATCTTGTCCTGGTACGGAATCGACTTGAGCCTGTCGGCTGCGGATCTGAATCTGAATCTTCCGCCGCGGTCCCATGTCACCGAAACCCAGAAGGGCGCGTTCGCGGTAAAGATACCGACGCGACTTGATCCCTCATTTGATCCCAAACGCAGCGCGAACCTGAGCCGCATGGTTGAGCAGTGGGGAATGGTGCCCCTGGCCCACCTGGCAAACTTCAGCAGTGAAAACTATATGTATGGCTACATCGGCAGCGAGGATTTCACCATGTATCCTTTGTTGCCTCCAGGAACGTTCCTGCAAGTGGATGAAAGCAGAAGCCAGGTCGTGCAGGGCATCTGGCGCTCCGAATATGAACGTCCCATCTATTTTGTTGAAACCCGGGAAGGCTATACCTGTTCGTGGTGCAACATAAAGGGCGATCAGATTGTGTTGCAGCCGCATCCGCTGTCTCCTGTTGCTGTCAGGGTGTTGCGGCATCCGCAAGAGGCGGAAGTGATCGGACAGGTGGTGGGTATCGCGCTTAAGCTGGGCGAGTGGCTTCCAATCGAGTCTTTACCGGATCAGAAACCAGAATCGAAAGAGCGTCCAGCACTGAACTGAAATGCCGGGCCGAACCTCCACTGAGATCTTCCGGAAGCAACGCCGGCATTTGATTTCTCACTTTCTTCAAATATTCTCCCGCTGACATCTGCAAGGCCCCGCTCGAAAGCACGACGTCATCCCGCAACGCGCGCAGCGGAGTCCGCAACACTTTCAGGAACAGCAGTCGGTGCGCTTCCGCCAGAGCCTGCTGCGCGGCCTGCTCCCCATAAGCTCGGCTCAGTCCCCAGTGCGAATACCCGCCTGACTGCGCATCGCGCAATCCCGCAACGTATTCGATCTTCCCAACGATCCCTGTCACGCCAGCAAGCGTTGTTCCCAACAGGTCTTCGAGAGCTGATTGCAATGCCATTTTTCTGATTTCACAAATCGCGACAGATTTCAGTTTAGCGCTGTATCCACAGCATTAAACCCCAACTTACCACGGTCGAACCTCCCAATCCATTCCCAAAAAGGAGTTCTACCGTGAAAAAATTGCTTCTATTTCTTACTGGCGTTCTGCTGCTCGCAGGCGCTCTTTCAAGTCCAATCCAAGTGAAAGCTGACGGCGACCCCAGACCGAATTGCCCGCCCGGACAAACCTGCAAACCGTGAAGCATGTGTGCTGATGTTATGTCGAAAGGCCAATAAAACAAAAGGCTAGTTAGTTCTGGAGGGCGCGAGGCTGCATATTCGCAAGAATAGTGTTTGCGGATGGCTGGTGACCCGGGTTATAGTCCGCCATCAGCCATGTATCCTCACTCATTCCTATGGCACTATCTGTGGATTGCGCCCCGTGTCCTCCTGGTCATTATCGCCGTGGTTATGGTCCGGCGCCGGTTGTTTCGTGAATTTCCGGTGTTTTTCATTTACACCGTTTTTCAAATCCTGGAGCAGGGAACACTTTTCATTCTCGATCACAGTGCTGCGGTTTCCGATTACCAATACTGGTATGCGCACTGGTTCATGTCGACCGTAAGTATTGGGTTACGATTTGGTATTTTGTGGGAAATATCCTCGAATGTTTTCCGCACCTATTCCGCTATTCGCCGGTTGAATCGCGTCCTGTTCCGGTCCGCTATTGTGGTTCTGTTGCTTCTGGCGACGACAGTTGCGGCCCGCGCTCCCGAAGACGGCACATTCCGCATCTTCTCATTGGTTCACGTCCTGGATCTTTCCGTGGACATAATGCAGACCGGTTTATGGTTGCTCTTGCTCGGATTGTGTTCGTATTTCCGTCTCTCGCTGCGCAGTTTCCCGTACGGCATCGCATTCGGTTTGGGAATTTTCTCCACCGTTGACCTGGCAACGGAGGCGAGTCGTGTATGGACGGGTTTCGTGGCCGGTTATGCGTACGATTTTGTGACGATGGCGACTTACCATTGCTGCGCCATTATCTGGCTCGTGTATCTGCTGGCGCCGGAAAGATCGGTTCAGACGCTGCAGGAACTGCCAGAGAACAACCTCGAGCAGTGGAATGCCGAATTACAACGTCTATTACTGCAATGATTCTTTCCCTCACGCTGGTCGCGTTCGCGCTGGCGGTTTTGCTCTTGCTGCTATACCTCGAAAGCGGGCACAACGCGCCCGTGCTAGGCGTAGATGAACTGGCGGGACACACTCGGCCGGTTGACATCGGGGCTTTCCGCAATCTCATGGATCCGGGCGAGGACGAGTTCCTCCGCGCCAATTTGCGTCCCCAGGATTTCCGGGCAATTCAAAAGGCACGCATCCGCTCTGCTCTCGACTACATCCGCAAGGCCACCCACAACGCGGCGTACCTCACACGCGTTGGCGAGGCGGCAGCTCGAAGTGCGGATCCTCGTGTTGCGCAGGCGGGCAAAGAATTGGTCGATCGCGCAATGCGGCTGCGCGCGTATTCGCTGCTGGCGATTGCGCAGATGTATATTCGGTTGGCATTGCCGACTGTCCAATTTTCATACAGTAAGTTAGTCGACAACTACCAGCATCTTAGCCATCTCGCGGGTCAGGTCGCACTCATGGAACAGCCTGCCCATGCCGCCAAGCTTTCCGCTCTTCTTTAAATTCAAACGAACATCTGCTGTGTTCGATATCAGACAATGTTCTGAAAACCCGAATTCCACAGGTACGCACGCCACATGACCTGAGGACGGATTTTTCCGGAAAATAGGAACACAAACAAAAATTAGTGACTCACTCGTAAACAATCGCACTATACTCTTCCCGTTTTGCTCGAGGGGAGCGGGAGCTCGTGCAAAATGACCTCAGGTAGTCACTTCGAATCTGACGCGGATCTTCGTCGTTACGAAACTTTGCTGGAGATGGCTGGACTCTCCTTTAACCACCGGCCTGGCAAGCGCCGACTCAACCGTTCCGGTGAAGGACACGCCGGCGGGTCACGCCTTGATGGAACGCGAGACAAAGTTCTTCAGCCGCGAAGACCTGGTAGGAATTCAATCCAGCTTCGTAACCGAAATGCTCAATCATGGAATCCAATCCCTTTGCTGCATCCCTCTGACGACACGCAAGGGAGAATTAGGGACATTGAACCTTGCCAGCCGGGATGCACAGGCCTTTTCCGCGAATGACATTGGCTTTTTGGAGCAGGTGGCGGCGCAAGTGGCCGTCGCATTGGACAATGCGCGGGCCTATCGCGAAATTGCTGCTTTCATGGAGCGCCGACCGCGAGCGCGAAAGTACCGCCAGCGAGGTTCGAAGCCGATCGAGTGTGACGCACGAAGAGATCGCGCAAATGATCGGGTCATCACGCGAAACCGTGACTAGATTATTGAGCGAGCTCAAGAAAGAAAAAAGAATTGACTCGTCTGGAAGGATCAACTTTGGTGATCCGCAATCGAACGGCTTTGGAAGCGTTCGCGGCGTGATTGTCGTTGAGCAGCCCAAGGGCGGCCAAACTCTCCCAGGTTGCCGCCTCCCCGTCTTCAAGAGGTTTCAATCTGAACCAGTAGCTACGGCTACAATCCGAATAACTCACGCAGCCGCTTGGTTTGGGCCCTGCTCACGGGGATTTCAGTCTGCTTCTTATCGTCCATTCGCAGTTGATAAGAGCTCTTGAACCAGGGGACCACTTCCTTGATGCGGTTGATATTTACGAGGTAGGAGCGGTGCGCCCGCCAGAAAAGGTTAGGGTCGAGGCTCTCCAGGAGCTCTTCCAAGGTACGGCAATTGGATTGACCCTCCATGCCGTTGGGCCCGCCCGTCACAACCGTGATGACGCCTTCTTCGATGGAGGCGAATCCAATATCTTTCTGGTTGACCAGAAAGAGCCGGCCCGCCGACTTGATTAATAGTTTCGAAGCTTGGGGCTTCTGTGATTCCAGCATCCGAACCAGAGTTTCCAGTTTATCGGATGATGCGTTGCCGGTTTCCAGCTTGTCTCGCACCTTTTGAACAGATTGCGCCACGCGTTTCTTGTCAAAAGGTTTGAGTAGATAGTCGACGGCGTTCACTTCGAACGCCTTCACCGCATACTGGTCAAAGGCAGTAGCGAATACGATTTTGGGAAGAGAGACTTTCCGGTCGAGCAGTTTCTTGATGACGCCAAAGCCGTCGAGGCCTGGCATCTGCACATCGAGAAAAACGAGGTCGGGATTGTGTTCGCGGATAAGATTCACGCCCTCGATCCCGTTCTTGCCTTGGGCTACGACGTCTACATCCCCGATGTCTTTCAGCAGAAAGGCAAGTTCGTCGCGGGCGAGCTGTTCATCGTCCACAATAACAGCGGACAGAGACATTCCTTCTCCTGGCGATTGCACTCAAAGTATAGCGAGTGCCCATTGAAAGTGCCACAGAACATGTCGGTAGCTTTCATGCGCAAACCCCGCGAAGAACGCCGTGAAGGGCGATCTGAGTACCCACGGCCTCGCGTGCATACCTGTCAGGCAGTAAACTGATCACTCGATGAATTACATCTATGGGATTAATGCTGTCGCCGAGGCGCTGAAGGCGCGGGGGCGGTCATTTGATTGGGTGGGCGTGCTGAAGGAGCGTCACGACCTACGCTTGCAGCGCGTGGTTGAAGAATGCCGGAGGAACGGCGTCGCGGTAAGGTTCCTGGGACGTCCTGAACTTGACCGCATGGCGGGAAACAATGCTCACCAGGGTGTGGTCGCGATTACTTCCGCTAAACAGTACAACGATCTGGATGACGTGGTCGCCGCCAAACGGGGAGACTATTCCCTCATTGTCGTGTTGGACGGGGTTGAAGACCCGCATAATCTGGGCGCGATTCTCCGTACCGCCGATGCGTCCGGTGCGGACGGAGTCGTGATTCCGGAGCGCCGCGCGGCCGGAGTGACTGCGACCGTGACCAAGGCCTCTGCGGGCGCCAGCGAGCATCTTCCAATCGCCAAGGTGACAAACATTGCGCGCACGCTGGAAGACTTGAAGGCCAAGAATCTCTGGATCGTGGGGCTCGACGAGCGTGGTAAACAGACTTACGACACACTCGACTACAAAATGGATTGTGCCATCGTGCTGGGTTCCGAAGGCAAGGGGGTTCACGACCTGGTTGCGAAGAAGTGCGATTTTCTGGTTTCCATCCCTATGCTGGGTAAAGTGCCGTCACTGAATGTGTCGGTTGCTGCGGGAGTCATGTTGTACGAAATCGTGCGGCAGCGCAGGAAAAGGCCGGCGGAAACAAAATGAAGTTGCTCCGCATTGTTTTTGTCTGCTGCGGATTGCTGGTTCATGCCTACGCCCTGGATCGCGAAGCTTTCACTTTTACCAACTACAATCTGGAAGTTCGAATAGAACCTGAGCAGCAGCGTCTCGCGGCGCGTGGCAAAATTGTGTTGCGGAACGATTCATCTTTGCCGCAAAAAAATCTTTCCCTTCAGATTTCCTCCACGCTGGATTGGCGCTCGATCCAGTTCGACGGCAAACCCGTGCAGTTTGTATCACAGCCCTATACCTCTGACATCGATCACTCCGGCTCGGTTTCGGAAGCGCTGGTGACCCTGCCCAAGGAGATTCCGCCGAAAGCAACTGCTGAGTTGGAAGTTGGATACGAGGGAACTATTCCGCTTGATGTAACCCGGCTTACACGAATCGGTGTGCCGGCGGAGCAAGCGAGACATAGCGATTGGGACCAGATTGGTAAGTCCTTTGCGGCGGTGCGCGGCATTGGATACGTGGTTTGGTATCCGGTGGCAACAGAGTCGGCGAATCTTTCGGAAGGAAACACGGTATTTGAGACGGTCGCGCGATGGAAGGCTCGCGAGGCGGACGCACAGTTGAGAATCAAGCTTAGCCACTCTGGAGTAGGCGCTCCCGTCATCTTGATGTGCAACGGCGAGGCAGGCGGGTTGAGATCCGACCAGCAGATGGACAGAGCATACGAGAGCACCAGTGAATGTGCCTTCCGTCCGCTTGGACAGACGGTGCCGCTTTTTGTAATTGGGAACTATGAAACGCTCGATCGCCCGTCAATCAATATCTCTTATTTTCCCGATCACAAGGCGTTGGCTGAGAAGTATGCGGTCGCGGCGCAATTAGTGGCGCCGTTCGTGACCGAGTGGTTTGGCAATCCCAGGGGAAGCGCCGAGGTCAAAGCGGAAGTCATCGAACTGATCGATCGCGAGGCTGCGCCGTATGAGAGCGGGAGCATGCTGCTTACCCCACTCGGTGGAGATTCGAAGCTGGAACAGTTCACTGCCGTCCATCAACTTACGCATGCGACGTTCTATTCTGCCCGGCCGTGGATCTACGAGGGCCTCGCACATTTTGCCCAGGCGGTTTATCGCGACCGGGAAGACGGGCGGGATGCCGCGCTCGACTTCATGGGACTTGCATCGCACCGCAGTGGCGGACGCGGAAAAGTCGGTTGGCGCCGTGCGTCACGGCAATTCGGTTAACGATGCACTAACAGGTGACTCTCTCATCCATACCAGCGTTGAAGAGTTCTACCGCAGCAAGGCGATGTATGTGTGGTGGATGCTGCGTGACATGATCGGTGAAAGCGCGTTGAAGCAGGTGGTGGCAAGCTACCGTCCGGCTGACGACACCACGCCAGGATACCTTCAGCGTCTGGTCGAGGCGCAAACCAAGAGGGATCTCGGATGGTTCTTCGACGACTGGGTTTATCGCGATTCTGGCTTGCCGGATTTCAGGGTGGCATCGGCCTATCCTCGAAAAATGGTTGCCAATAACTACGTCGTTACCGTTACGGTGGAGAACCGTGGAGATGCGGGCGCCGAGGTGCCGGTAACGCTCACCATGGTAGAGGGCCAGGTAAACAAAAGGCTCGAAGTTCGCGCAAGATCTCAGGCGGTGATTCGTCTCGAGGCAGCCTCTGCTCCGTTGGAAGTTGTCGTCAACGATGGCAGCGTGCCGGAGAGCGACACGAGCAGAAAAGCTTCCGAGATTGTTATTCCAGATAAAGGCAATTGAAGATTTCAAATCCGAGGTTTCAGATTGCGGCCGCGTGTCTGTTTACAAATCTGCGATCTGAAATCACACCTAAATTAGTATCACTTGGTTCGCGGAGGAAACATTGGCTTACATTCAGTTCCTGGGCGCCGCCGGCACGGTTACCGGTTCCAAGCATCTGGTCAATACGAGTGCGGATTCTGGCGGAGAAAGTGGATTTCAGTTGTTGATTGACTGCGGAATGTTTCAGGGCGCCAAGGAATGGCGGGAACGCAACTGGCAACCCTTGCCGGTCCCGGCAAATAGTATCGACGCGGTCATTCTGACCCATGCGCATCTCGATCATTGCGGCTGGATTCCACGGCTGGTACGTGAAGGCTTCCGAGGCCCGATTTATGCCACACCGTCAACGATTGATTTGTGTGGGATTATTTTGCCGGATTCCGGACATCTGCAGGAAGAAGATGCAAATTTCTACAACCGGCAGAAGCGATCGAAACACCATCCGGCGTTGCCGCTGTACACGCTGGCGGAGGCCGAGGCGAGTCTGCAATATTTCCAGCCGGTACAGTTCGAAGAAGCGCGACAACTCTCACCGGAGGTCTCTTTTCGATTTGTCAAAGCGGCGCACATCCTGGGATCTGCCATGGTGGAACTGACCCTCACGATGGATCGCAAAATCCGGCGGCTGCTGTTTACCGGAGACATTGGCCGCGTTCGAGACGGTGCCATGGCATCCGGCAAAGTCGTAAGGTCTGGTCCTAACGAGGGCGAAACGGCTGACATTCTGGTGATGGAATCGACCTATGGCAACCGGCAGCATCCCAAGGAAGATCCAGCGCCACAGTTAGCTGAAATCATCCGCAAAACGGTCCAGCGCGGCGGTAGCGTGATCGTGCCCGCATTCGCTGTCGAGCGTACGCAGAAATTTCTGTTTGTTCTGAAGTCGCTGATCGAGTCCGGGCAACTTCCACGGATTCCTGTGTATTGCGACAGTCCTATGGCCATTAAGGCGGTGGAAGTCTTCCTGAAACACACCGAAGAGTACAGCGACGAAACCCGCCGCCTGATTGCGCAATATGGCTCGCCGCTCCAGTGGCCGGGTTTCACATTCGCATCTACCTCCGACGAATCCAAGAAGATCAACGCCACTCACTTTCCATCGATCATTGTTTCGTCGAGTGGAATGGTGACCGGCGGACGCATCCTGCACCACTTGATCCAGCGGCTGCCCGATCCGAAGAACACAGTGCTCTTTATCGGCTTTCAGGCGCCGGGAACGCGAGGCTTTACGATCAAGAGCGGCTCGCCGGAAGTGCGTATTTTCGGCGAAACCGTGCCCATTCGCGCGCAGATCGCAACCCTGGAACAATTCAGCGATCACGCCGACACCCCGGAACTCCTGGAATGGTTGCGGAGCTTTTCCAACAAGCCCGAGGTAACCTACCTGGTGCACGCTGAGCCGTCCGCATCCTCTCAGCTTCGGGATGCAATCACCAAAGCGCTAGGTTGGAACGTGCAGGTGGCGGAGTGGATGCAGAAGGCGGCGTTTAGGGTGTTCCGTAAGGTGGCAGTTCTGTAATTGCGATTAGCAAGCTGGATGTTTGTTCAATTTCTCAATTGCCCGATTCCACAATTACCCAATCACAGGAGTCTCGATGACCGAGAGCGAACTTACTACTCATCTTGACGCGGCGGAGAAGAGCCCGAAACTGATCGCACTGGCGGTGTCAGGATTGCCGGAAAAGGTAGTCCGCTTCAAGCCCGCCTCGGACAAATGGTGCATTCTGGATGTCCTTGGCCACTTGGCCGATATTGAGATCGTATTCGCTCACCGCCTTCGTCAGATGCTCGCAGACGATAAGCCGGTAATTGCGCCGATGGATCAGGATGCCTGGGCGCGCAACCTGGGCCACACGGACACCCCGCCTGCCGAACTGATCGCGCTTTACGGCCTGAATCGTCTCGCCAATCTGCGGTTATTGCGGCGCCTCAAATCCGGCGACCTCGAGAAGTCGGCCTTCCATCCCGAAACCCAGAAACAGTTCACGGTGGCGGAGCTTGTGGCAAAAATGAGCACGCACGGCGCGAGCCACCTGGCACAAATTGAAAGATTGAAAAAAGAAGCGAAGGCGTAGGCGCGGAGATACAGGGCGGCTTAGGTGAAATAAGTGGTGGTGTACTCCACCAGGTCTTTCAGTTTCTTGGCCGCAGCTCCTGAGTCGATGGACTGCTCGGCCATTGGCAGGGCGTCATTCAAACGATCAGCTTTCCCACCCGCAACCAGAGCGGCGGCCGCATTCAGCAAGACTACGTTCCGCCGCGGCGACATTGTTCCCGCAAGAATGTCGCGAATGATGGCCGCATTGGTATTAGCGTCACCGCCTGAGATGTCTTCCAGGCTGGCACGCTTCATACCGAACTCTTCCGGTGTTACTTCGTAGGTGCGAACCTTGCCATCGCGCACTTCCGCGACTCGGGTCGGGCCGGTGATGGTGATCTCATCGAGGCCATCGAGTCCGTGCACGACCAGCGCGCGATGAAGACCCAGCATGCTGAGGGCCTCCGCCAGTTTTTCCACCAGTTCGACGGAATAGACACCCACCACCTGGGCCGAAGCATGTGCCGGATTCGTCAGCGGGCCCAGAAGATTAAATATTGTGCGCAGCCGAAGTTCGCGGCGGGCAGGTTGAACATATTTCATGGCGGAGTGCATGGATGGCGCGAACAGAAACACCATGCCCACTTCTTCAAGACAAGCGGCCAGCACTGCCGCGGGCAGGCTAATTTTTACTCCGAGCGCTTCCATAACATCCGCCGAGCCGCATTTGGAACTCAGGCTCCGGTTGCCGTGTTTTGCCACGCGCACCCCGGCGCCCGCCACGACGAAAGCAGTAGCCGTGGAAATATTGAAGGTTCCGGAAGCGTCGCCCCCGGTGCCACAGGTATCCACGAGCGCATCACGGCCGGTCCCACTTACAGAGACGGTGGCACCGTCGTGACTGGGTAGAGGCTCGGCGGCATCCCGAATAGCTTCCGCACAACCTACGATCTCCTCAACCGTCTCACCCTTCATGTGCAAGGCCACGAGCAACGCGGCAATTTGAGCGTCAGAGGCTTTGCCGGAAAAAATCTCGGTCATTACCGTCCGAGCTTCTTCACGGGTAAGCGATTCGCAGTTATTGGCGATACGTTGGAGCGCTTCGGCGATCATAGTGACGAGAAGAGCAAATGAATACTAAGAGTAGCATCGTGATTCAATTTGGCGAAGCGCGGTAGAACATTGCGAAACAGTTTCACCACGAAGGACACGAAGTATCACGAAGGAATCTAGGGAGAATTCCTTCGTGATACTTCGTGTCCTTCGTGGTTCATGGTTTTTGCCGTTTGCCCTATTGCTCGACCGTTAGATAGAATCATTCGATAGAATCAAACGTTGCTGCCCGCTGTTTCAAGCTGCAAGCGAACGCTATCAGTAGGTCCAGTCAGCAATCTTTATGAAAATTCATGAATACCAGGCGAAGGAAATCCTGAAGAAGTATGGGGTCGCGGTCCCGCGCGGTGAAATGGCGGAAACCGTCCCGGCGGCGGAAGCGGCGGCGAAGAGCTTATTCGACGCGGGCGCTTCAGGTGTGGTGGTCAAGGCACAGATCCATGCGGGCGGGCGCGGCAAGGGCGGCGGAGTAAAGATTGCCAAGTCGGTCGAAGAAGCCGCCAGCCTTGCAGGAAAAATCCTTGGGATGACCCTGGTGACGCATCAGACCGGTCCTGAGGGACGCGTTGTGCGGCGGTTGCTGATCGAAGAAACCCTTCCCATCGAAAAGGAACTTTATCTGGGGATCGTCATCGACCGCGCCGAAGCCCGGCCTGTGTTTATGGCGTCGGCAGCCGGTGGAATGGAAATCGAGCAGGTAGCGGCCGAAAATCCAGCCGCGATTCTCAAGGAATATATCGATCCTGGCATGGACCTTGAGGCCTTTCAGGCGCGCAAGCTGGCGTTCGCGCTGGGGCTAAAAGCCGGACAAATCAATCAGGCGGTCAAGTTCATGACCGGGTTGTACCGCGCATTTGCGGACACCGACTCCTCGCTGATGGAGATTAATCCGTTTATCACTTGCACCGACGGTCGCCTGTTCGCGCTGGACGCGAAAATGACCTTCGACGACAATGCGATGTTCCGCCATACCGACCTTCGTGAACTGCGCGACCCGACCGAAGAAGATCCGTTGGAAGTTGAGGCGTCCAAATACGGCTTGAACTACATCAAGCTGGATGGGAACGTCGGCTGCATGGTGAATGGCGCCGGGTTGGCCATGGCGACCATGGACATCATCAAGTATGCGGGCGGCATGCCGGCGAACTTCCTGGACGTAGGTGGAGGAGCAAACTCCGAGCAAGTGACCCACGCCTTTGAAATTCTGCTCAGTGACAAGAGTGTAAAAGCTGTTCTGATCAATATTTTTGGTGGCATCCTTCGCGTGGATACGCTGGCGACCGGCGTGGTGGAAGCGGCCAGGAAGACCCAAATTCAGCTTCCGATCGTCCTCCGGTTGGAGGGCACCAATGTCGAAGCCGGGCGCGAGATTCTGAAACAGTCTGGATTGAATTTTATTGTCGCGGAAACCATGAAGGATGCCGCCGAGAAAGTCGTGGCGGCGGCTAAAACCTAGCGTGGCTGCGTTACCAAGGAATTCATGAGCATTCTGGTAAATAAGTCGACACGGGTGATCGTCCAGGGACTGACCGGGCGGGAAGGCACTTTTCACGCCAAGGCGTGCGCGGAGTATGGCACGCAGGTCGTTGGCGGGGTTACTCCGGGCAAGGGCGGAACCACGCACGAGGGCTGGCCGATCTTCAATACGGTCCAGGAAGCCGTGGACAAGACCGGAGCAGACACGACGGTCATATTTGTGCCGCCGCCATTCGCCGCTGACGCGATCATGGAAGCCGCCGCCGCTGATCTGGAATTGATTGTCTGCATCACGGAAGGCATCCCGACGCTGGACATGGTCCGTGCCTGGGAGTTTCTGCAGAATCGGCGATCGAGGTTGATCGGGCCCAATTGCCCGGGCATCATTTCGCCGGGGCACTGCAAGATCGGAATCATGCCTGCCCGGATTCACAAGGAAGGGCCGGTGGGAATCGTTTCGCGGTCGGGAACGCTCACTTACGAGGCAGTCTATCAACTGACCACTCGCGGAATCGGGCAATCCACGGCGATCGGCATCGGCGGCGATCCTATCATCGGCACCAATTTTCTGGATGCGCTGGAGTTGTTCAACCGCGATCCCCTGACCGAAGCCGTAGTCATGATCGGCGAGATTGGCGGCAACGCCGAGGAAACCGCCGCAGAGTACATAAGAGCGTATATGAAGAAGCCGGTAGTAGGATTTATCGCGGGTCAGACCGCGCCTCCGGGGCGGCGCATGGGCCATGCCGGAGCGATCATCTCCGGCGGCAAGGGAACGGCCGCCGAGAAGATCAAAGCGATGGAAGCAGCCGGAATTCGAGTTGCGAAGTCGCCGGCGGATATCGGCGAAACCGTGGCTGCTGTGATGGGAGTGAAAGTTTAACTGCGGTTGCCTAAGATTGTCAGTTTCCGCTTCTCAGCCAACGTACCAAGGACATTTCTGACCAACAATGAAAACACTTCAACGTACTCTGACCATCGTCAAGCCTGACGCAGTTCGCAAAAAAGCCATTGGCGACATCATCGAGCAGTTCGAGAAGAATGGCTTCGACATCCTGTGCATGAAAATGCTCGAGATTTCCAAGCATCAGGCGGAGCAGTTCTATGCCGTCCATGCCAGCAAGCCATTTTTCAATTCGCTGACCGACTTCATGTCCAGCGGTCCGATCGTCGCCTTGGCGCTCGAGAAGGAAAATGCCATCGCCGATTTGCGCAAGCTGATGGGAGCCACCAACCCCGCGAATGCGGAAGAAGGCACGATTCGCAAAAAGTGGGCCACCAGCATCGAGCTTAACGCGATTCACGGCTCCGATGCCGACGATACCGCCAGATATCGAGTTGAGCTTTTTCTTCGCAGGATACGAACTGGCGCAATAAGTCCGACGGAAAGCATGGTGGCGAGATAGCCACCGTCAGATAGGAGATTTTATGCCATTGGTCCAGGTCACAATGCTGACCGGCCGCACGGTCGATCAAAAGCGCAAGCTGGCACAGCGCATTACCGACGCCATGGTGGAAGAAGCGGCCGCTCATCGCGAGGCCGTGGTCGTGACCTTTCAGGAAGTATCCAAGGAGAGCTACGCTTCAGGCGGGGTTCTTGATGGCGGACAAAGGGAAATGACAGTTTCGAAGCGGGCGAGAGCCGCACACAGTCGTCACCCGCCCTACTCCTAGCGGTTCGTAGAGATGGCCTTCCACGCGGTCGCCAAATTTCGGTAGTTCTTTCTTCGCGTATTGCAGGAAATGGGGCGCGGCGCGGTGGGCTTCAAGGGCCGCATCGTCCTTGTACTGTTCATAGATGAAGAAGCGGCGCGGCTCGGTCTTGTGGCGATGGACCTGGTACATGACGCAGCCCGGTTCCTTGCGCGACTCGTCCGTCAGCTTGGAAAAAAGCCCGGCCATCTCGGTTTCCCGGCCTAGCTTTTGCCATCCATGTCACCGCCAGAACAACCATCACCTGCTCCCAGGTAGATTTTTTACGAAACTGCAGCTTTCTGCCCGGTCAACTCATCGAGCGCAGCGGCGAAACCATCCACAAACATGGTTTGCTCGCGTCCCGGTCCGGTGGAGACCATGCCGACCCGGGCTCCGCTTTCCTTCTCGAGAAAATTCAAATACTCACGCGCTGCCTTCGGCAGCTTTTCAAACTCCGTGATGCCCAGGTGGAAGTCCGCCATCCCGGCATCGTCTGGTAAACACACTCGATCGCATCATATCCGCTGGCGTGCGCCGGAATTTCTCGCCGTCACCTTGCCATTGATCTTGTAGCCCACGCAAACCGGAATCTCGGCCAGTTCATCCAGCACATCCAGCTTGGTGACGACCAGCCAGGAGATGCCGTTAATCATGCCAGCGTATCGCAACAGAGGCAAGTCTAGCCAACCGCAGCGACGCGGACGCCCGGTCACCGCGCCGTACTCATTGCCCCGAGCCCGCAGCAGGTCTCCACGGTCCATCGAGCGCTTCGCTGGGGAACGGCCCGCCGCCCACGCGCGTGCAATAGGCCTTGGTAACGCCGATCACGGTGCTGATGGCGGTTGGAGCGACGCCGGTTCCGATGACCGCTCCGCCTGAAGTCGCGCTGGAAGATGTCACAAATGGGTAAGTGCCGTGATCGATGTCGAGCATCGTGCCCTGCGCGCCCTCGAACATCACCGACTCGCCGTCGGTGATCGCCTTGTTCAGCAGCGCTGCGGTATCGCAGACGAACGGCGCTACTTTGGCCGAGGCCTCTGCATATTCCTGGTACATCTTGTCGGGATCGAGCGGCTCCGAATTGAACAGCGCGTGCGCGATCATGTTCTTCTCGCGGCAGGCGTTTTCAATGTGCGTTCGCAGCAGCTTCAGGTCCAGCAGATCTGCGACCCGCAGGCCGCGACGGCCCATCTTGTCTTCGTAGGCGGGCCCGATCCCACGGGAAGTCGTGCCGATCTTCACCCGGCCCGGAGCATTCTCCGAGGCCAGTTCGATCATGCGATGGTAAGGCAGAATCACATGAGCACGGTTGCTGACGAACAGGCTGCCATCCACCTTAACGCCTGTCTCGCGCAACGCGGCGACTTCCTTCAGCAACGCCATCGGGATCGAGCACCACGCCATTGCCAATGACGCTGCGGCAGCCGGGCCGCAGAACTCCGCAGGGAATCAGTTGAAGAATAAATTTCTTCCCGTTGATGATGACGGTGTGGCCGGCGTTGTGGCCGCCGGCATAACGGGCCACGACGGAGAAATTCTCCGAAAGAACGTCGACGATCTTGCCTTTGCCCTCGTCGCCCCACTGGGCGCCTACGATGACCGCAGTCTTACCCTTCTTCAAAGAAACTCCATGGATACAGGATGGCGGCCACCCGGCCGCATTGCAGGGTCGCACACACTCTATGCCCATGGCGAACAGATTCACATTGAATTGCAGGGAAAAAGGGGCTGATGTGTACTGATAATGATAACCTGCCGGGCCGGGATGAGCAATTCGAACCTTGAGCCATGATCGCCGTTTTCGCATTCGGGATATGGCTTGGCGCGACACTTGCAGACCGACGATTGTAGACTGATTTCATGCCTGAACTTCCTGAAGTTGAAACCATTGCACGGGGACTGGCCAGCCGGGTCACCGGTGACGTGATCGAGTCCGTATGGCTTGGGTCGAAGCCCGAGCCGTTGAAATCGTCCGCGGCTGAAATCGCGACGACCCTGGAATCGCGGCGGATCGCCGGAGTGCGCCGCGTGGGAAAGCATATTGTTGTCGATCTTGGAGTCCGGGTCGCTGAAGACGTTCATCCGCCAAGGCGCGAAAGAAATCACGTGGTTCGGCGGCACGCAAGAAGCCGGCGGCGGGGCTGCCAAATCCACCCAACCGGACTCAAAATCGACCGCACAATGGATCGTTCACCTGGGCATGACTGGGCGGTTGCTGGTGTGTGAGCCCGATGCCGAAATTGCGAAACACACCCATGCGATTGTGAAGCTGGCGTCGGGCAGGGAATTGCGCTTTGTCGATCCGCGTCGATTCGGACGTTTGAGCGTGGCACACGATTTCGAGGCAGGGGGATCCGAGCCGCTTGAAGTTCAACTGGATCAGTTCGTCGCGCTGTTTCGCGGACGCAAAACTCCGATCAAAAGCGCCCTGCTGAATCAGAAGCTTCTAAGCGGGGTGGGGAATATCTACGCGGATGAATCGCTGTTTCGAGCGGGAATTCGGCCGCGCCGGCGGGCTTCGTCGCTTACCTCGGAGGATTTGCGGCGGCTCTACCTGGCCTTAAAAGAAGTTCTGCAGGAGGCGATTTCCGCGGGCGGTTCGTCCGTTTCCGATTACGTCGGCGCCGATGGGGAAGAAGGCTTTTTTCAGCTGCAGCATCGGGTCTACGGCCGCGAAGGTGAGCCTTGCCTGGTTTGCAAGACGCCGATCAAGCGGATCGTGATCGCGGGCCGCAGCAGTCACTACTGTCCGAAGTGTCAAAAGTGAGTTCGCGAACCGAGGCTTCGCAGCGAAGTTATTTAACAGCGGATTTCAAGCGGGTGACTTCTTTGAGCGTCAGATGCCGAAATTTTCCCGGGGAGACATCGAGCTGCAGTGGCCCATAGCGGACCCTTTTGATCTTTTCCACGTGATGCCCGACCGCCTCAAACATTCGCCGGATCTGCCGATTTTTGCCCTCGATGAGCGTGACTTCATACCAGGGATTGTCCGCTTCACGAATCGGCACGACCTTGGCTGGCGCCGTCTTGGACCTTCTTCCGCCCTTTGACTGGATGAAGACTCCCGAGCGCAGTTTAGCCAGTCCGTCTGCCGAAGGCGTGCCAGCGACTTTTACCAGATAAGTCTTTGGGACGTGCGATGAGGCTTTCATCAGCGCGGCCGCCAGTTCGCCATCGTTGCTGAGTAAAAGAAGGCCCTCGCTGGCATAATCGAGCCGGCCTACCGGATACACTCGCACTCCCACTCCACGCAGCAGGTCCATCACCGTGGGCCGCTTTTCCGGATCGCTCACCGCGGTAATGTATCCCTTTGGCTTGTTCATCAGCAGGTACACATTTTTCTGCGCACCGTGCAGCAGCTTGCCGTTTACCCGGATGTGGTCATGTTCGGCATCAGCTTTGCTGCCAAGTTCAGTTACGACCTTGCCGTTGACTGAAACCAGGCCGCCGGCAATGAGTTGCTCCGACTTGCGGCGAGAAGCAATTCCCGCAGCGGCGATTATCTTTTGCAGACGTTCAGCAGGCATGAGTTTTCACGTTGATTAGTGATCGGGCCGGCGACAAGACAACTGCCTCCTGAAATCAAAAGGGTCTGAGGCACAGCCGAGTATGCTTCAGGCGGCTGGGTCTTTTTCACCGGCAATGTGTTCGTCGGAAACCTGTTCCCCGGCGATATTCTCGTCGACGGCGGATACTTCCGCGGTGACCGGGTCGGCTGTCGCTGGTTCAGCGTTCTCCGCGGAAGTGACGGGCACGGGTTCAGATTCAACTTGTCCGTCAGTGGTCATCGGCAGAAGTAGATTCAGCCGCTTCTGCGGGACTCTCTGACACCGGCTGCATCTCGCTCTGGAATGATTCCGCCACCAGTTTCTCGAACTCTTCCATGCTGGGCAGTTCGTTCACGTCCTTGAGCCCAAACCGCAACAGAAACTCTTTGGTGGATTTGTAGAGAATCGGCCGGCCGATGACTGCTTTCCTGCCCGGCAGTAGTGATGAGCTTTCGATCCAACAGGGTCGCAATGACTCCGCTCGAATCCACCCCACGAATTTCACTGATCTCCGGGACGGTAACGGGTTGCTTGTAAGCGATCACTGCGAGAGTCTCCAGCGCAGGGAGCGACAGGCGGATTGGTGGCTTTAAACTCTTGGCAAAGTCTCGCACCACGTCGTGCTGCTCGGGCTTGGTGGACATCCGGTACCCGCCGGCGACCTGCCGAATTTCAATTCCGTGGGTGGCCGCGCCATAGTCGGCGATAAGTTCTTCCAGCGCAGCGCGGACCTGTGATTTAACTTCGGCATCGTCCGCGGCACCCTCAGCGACCACAGCCTCCTTCACCAGTAGCACGATGTGGTCGAGCGTGATCGGCGTCTCCGCCGCGTAAATAATCGCTTCAAGTTTTGCTTTAAGACTCATGTTTAAGCGCCCTGACAACTCAAAAATGCAGCCAACAACCAATCATGTTGATGAAAAAACGGCTGCCGACTGGTTGTGTCATCGCCAGTCATCCCTGATTTCAGCCTGCTCGGCGGCGATCGCTTCAAACCCGGTATGTTTGCGCAGCAGGATTTCACCAAACATGCGGTCCTGCCGCAATTGAATTGCCTGCAGCCGCACCATCTCCAGTAAGGCAAGAAACATGCAGACCAGCGCCTGGTGGGAATTTACGTTCCGCAGGATCTGCTTCAGACGCAAAGGCCGGTCCTCAAGCGCCAACCGTCTCCGCAAATACTCAATCATCTGCCCAACAGTGACAGTTTCCTCATCAACCTGGAGCATGGGGCGAGTGCGCGCCCGCTCCAAGATCTGCTGGAAAGTTTTTACCAGGTCAATGACATCGGCTGCGATCTCCGGCTCAGTCCCTTCCGCATCCATGAATTCCTTGATGGAAGGGTTGGACCGCACAGCATCTTCAATCTGCTGCTTCTGCAGTAACATTTGCGCCGCCGACTTGAACTTCTCGTGTTCGATGAGCCGGTTGACCAGCTCCATTCGCGGATCTTCTTCAGTCCCGGCCAGGGCATCGGGGTCGCGTGGCAACAGCATCTTTGACTTGATATGGATCAACACGGCCGCCATGTAAATAAACTCGGCGGCAACATTCACATCCAGTTCCCGCAGCTTCTCTACATAGGCCAGATATTGCGCCGTGATTCTGGCGATCGGGATGTCGTAGATATCGATATCCTGCTTACGAATCAGATCCAGCAGAAGATCGAGCGGGCCCTCATAAACGTCGCTGACCATCACCGAGAAAGGGAAGTCGCTCTCCGGTTTCGGTTTCTGCGCAGACGGCATCTCCACTACTGGGGCCAGTGCGCCGACTTCCGAGGAGGAAGCCACAGGCGCTGCGATTTTCAAATTCTCAGCCATCATGTCCTGACTAACCGTCACTCTGTTTTACGTTTTCTTTATTCCGGCCGACGAGCCGCTCGCGCCCTGGTAATCGAGGGACATCCCCATCGCGTCCCGAACCTCGTCCATGGTAGCTGCTGCCACCTTGCCAGCCCGGGAAGAGCCTGCCTCCAGAATATCCCAGGCCAGGCGTGGATTGTCCTCATATTTCTTTCGCCGTTCCTGCATGGGATTAAGGACACTCACCAGCGCGTCCGCTGCCCAACCTTTGCATTCGATGCAGCCGATACCGGCCGACCGGCAGCCTTCGTCTACTTTCATGATAGTCGCGCGGTCGCTGAAAATCTTGTGCAGATCGCCAACCGGGCAAACGTCGGGATTGCCGGGATCGCTTCGGCGAACGCGTGCCGGATCGGTCACCATCGTCTTGAGCTTGTGGCGCACTACTGGCTCGGGGTCTGTGAGTAGGATCGTATTGCCGTAAGACTTCGACATTTTTCGGCCGTCCGTTCCTGGCAGCTTGGCGGCTGGAGTCAATAATGGTTGCGGCTCGGGAAAAACGTAGGAGCCTTTGCGGGTATAGAACATATTGAAACGGCGCGCAATTTCCCGAGTCAGCTCAACATGGGGAACCTGATCTTCGCCCACCGGGACAAAGTCGCCTTTGTAGATCAGAATGTCCGCGGCTTGCAGCACCGGGTACCCGAGAAATCCGTAAGTACTCAAATCCTTTTCTGCGATATTTTCGCGCTGTTCCTTGTAGGTGGGGACGCGCTCCAGCCAACCTAGCGGCGTGATCATGGAAAACAGCAAATGCAACTCGGCATGCTGCGGAACGTGCGACTGGATGAACATGGTGCAGCGTTCAGGATCGAGGCCGGCAGCAAGCCAGTCCAGCAGGACCTGCAACGAGTTCTCTTTGATCTTGGAAGTGTCGGCATAATCGGTCGTCAACGCATGCCAGTCGGCCACGAAGAAAAAGCAGTCGTACTGGTCCTGCATGCGCACCCAGTTATCCAGCGCGCCGACGTAGTTCCCCAGATGCAGTTTGCCCGTCGAGCGCATACCGCTGAGGACTCGTTTCCGTTGGCTTGAGCGAGAGGTCATCACAGTGTCAGGAGAATATTTTTGAAAAGTTCTAAAACAGGGCTGATCAGTTGCCCTAAAAACCTGCCGCCCATGAACACCAGAAGCAGCAAACCAAACGTCCCAATCATGTCATAGATCTTCAACATTCCGGCCGGCAACAGGTGGCGCAGCACGTGGCTGCCGTCCAGCGGCGGAACCGGAATGAGGTTGAACACTCCGAGCACGACATTGATTACCAATAGTTCAACAATGAGCTTACAGAATGGAAACAGAAGCGAGTTGGTATCTGCAAAGTCCGAACCCGTGAGCATCCCAAGAACAATCTGCTGCCCTGTCGGTGAAACGGTTTTTACAACGACCAGAATGAGAACGGCACCGATCGCAACCACAAAGTTGCTGATCGGTCCCACAACCGAAGTGAGGATGTCATCGAGCACCGGATTCTTGAAGTTTCGAGGGTCGACGGGTGTGGGCTTGGCCCATCCGAGAACAGGCAGATGGGTCAGCATCGCTACTGCGGGCAGCAACAGAGTTCCAAACAAGTCAATGTGGCGGATCGGGTTAAGCGAAATGCGTCCCAGCATCCGGGCGGTCGGATCGCCGCGCAGATTGGCCATCCACGCGTGGGCCGACTCGTGCACGCTGATCGCGAACAGAAACGCGATCAACTGAAACACAATGTCCAGAATGTCGATGTGTTGCAGACTCATGCGGGATTGGCTTCGATACTAACATGGGGAACGCCAATTCCGGGGCGGGTCCCGGCTGCGAAACTGCGCCTCGGGGATCGGTCGTCAGGTAGCGACCCTCGTTACTGTTTCTTTTCGATCGTTTTTTGCAGCGCTTCTGGTGCGATCGATTTCACCTTGATGGGTTTGGCGGGGATACCACCTACCACCGTGAACGGTTCCACATCTTTCGAAGCGACTCCCATCGAACCCACCATTCCGTGCTCGCCGACTTTCACGCCGCTCAAAACCGTTGCGTGATAAGTAATGCGCGCCTTTGGCCCGATCTCCGTTTTGTGATTGCTCACAATCATTCCGTCATTGAGATCGTGAGCGTGTGAGTAGATGTTGGCATAGTCAGACACCGACGATCCTTCGTGGATGATAATTTCACCGCGGTCATCAAGCAGGACGTATTTGTGGATGGTGCAGTTGTCTTCGACTGTCAGGTTGTAGCCAAAGGAGAATTCCACTCCGTGAAAAATTTTCACGTCACGGCCGCAATGCTTGAAAACGTGGCGGGCAAGCATGGCGCGCATCTTGTGCCCCAACCAGTGGTTCAGGCCCACGGGAGACCGGTCATACATCATCCAGAACCAGATCAATGGCTTGCGCTCGCCATACTTTGCGGGATCCGCATCTCCGTAGGTTTCGGGTTCAAGCGTGATGTTACGAGGATCAAACGAATGCACCAGCGACTGAATTGCGAGGGGAGAAGCCGGGTCCGGCGCTGCGTAAGTTCGTCCCAGATACAACTCGCTAAGAGATTCGCGCACGACGTCGCTCCGGTGTTCCGGGTCGCGATTCTCAAACTTCCGGTCCAGTTCGTCAATCCACGCCAGGAACGCTTTCTCAGCAACTGGAACCGGATTCAAGACACGATATTCGTATCGGGGCATGGCGCCTCGCTTCAGAGAGCAGTGCGGTTAAAACATAACACAGCAGCTCAGGTTGAAAATCGGATGCCTGTCGGTGTTCTATAATTCGCTGCTCTCGATGCATAACGGCCACGAGGATTTTGTAGCGCCGGCGTCCCGCCGGCTCTGAGCCGAGCGTATCCGATTACTCAGTTCTTGGAGAGAGCGCGCCGACAGAATAAGTAAAAGAAAGGGTACCAATAAACATGGGAACTAGCGGACGTCTCAGGAAACAGTTATTCACGACTGCGTTGTTTCTGGCTGGCTTTCCTCAGCTGTGGTCGCAGGCCGCGCCGGGTTCCCAATCCTTCGATACAGTCATCATCAATGGCCACATTATTGACGGCACCGGCTCTCCCTGGTATTCCGGCGATGTTGGTATTCGGGCCGGCAGAATTGCAGCCATCGGAAATCTTGCCGACGCCCATCGCGATCGCACGATCGACGCTCACGGCATGGTCGTGGCCCCCGGGTTCATTGACATGTTGGGCCAGTCGGAGCTGACTATTCTGGTCGATCCGCGCCTTCCGTCAAAGATTTATCAGGGTATTACGACCGAAATCACCGGAGAAGGTGGTTCCGCCGCGCCTTTGAATGACGCTGTCATCCACTCGGCTCAGGCAAACTTCGACCACTACCACATCACCCCCGACTGGCGCACATTTCAACAATACTTTGCCCGCCTGGAAAAGCAGGGTGTGGGAATCAATCTTGCCAGCTATGTCGGCGCCACCCAGGTTCGGCGGATCGTGATCGGGGAAGAGGACAAACAGCCGACGGCAGCTCAATTGGATCAGATGAAATCCCTGGTCCGGCAGGCGATGCGCGAAGGGGCGGTGGGACTATCTACGTCGCTCATGTATGCACCGGCCCCCTATGCCAAGACGGAAGAGTTGATTGCTCTGGCGACCGAAGCCGGAAAGTTCGGTGGGATTTATGCGACCCATATGCGTAACGAGAGCGCTTCGGTTCTGACGTCAATCGATGAGGCTTTGCGCATCGGACGAGAGGGTCATCTACCGGTTGAGATCTGGCATATTAAAGTCGCCGGGAAAGCCAACTGGGGACGCATGCCAGAGGTGGTGGCAAAAATTAACGCGGCGCGGGCGCAGGGAATGGATGTGACAGCGGACACTTACGCCTACACCGCATGGTTCAATGATTTCTCCGCATTCATTCCGGCATGGGCTCACGACGGCGGAGACGCCAAGCTGATTGAGCGGCTGAAGGACCCTGCTACCCGCGCCCGCATCCGCAAGGACATGACAACCGCATCGAGCGACTGGGACAACGAGTGGCAGGAAATCTCTGGTCCGGAATCGGTTTTGATCGGAGTGGTGCAGAATCCCAAGATGCTTCCGCTCCAGGGCAAGACCCTGGCCGAGGTGGCGAAGATCCAGAACAAAGATCCGATGGATGCGCTATTCGACTTGCTCATCGAAGACAACGCAGCCACCGGAGTCGCCGTCTTCGGCATGTCCGAGCCGGATGTGGTTCTGGCGCTACAGCAGCCATGGGTATCGTTCGACAACGATTCATCTGGCGCATCTCCTGAGGGGATTCTGGGTCAAGAACATCCACATCCGCGTGCGTTCGGTACTTTCCCTCGCATTCTCCGAAAGTATGTCCGCGAGGAAAAGAAGCTGACTCTTGAAGACGCAATCAGGAAGTGCGCCTCCTTGCCCGCGCAACGCATGCGATTGACCGATCGCGGCGTGCTGAAAGAAGGTATGTGGGCTGATGTCGTCATTTTCGACCCGGCGACAATCCGCGACCTCGCTACTTTCGAAAATCCCAACCAGCTTTCGCAGGGAATGGAGTACGTGCTGGTGAACGGAGTTTCCGTGATTGATCAGGGAAAGATGACGGGGGCGCTGCCGGGAAAAGTGCTACGGGGAGCGGGTTATCAGAGATAGTTCGATCAGGTGCTGTTATTGAATGGCAGGTTCTACTTCTGTGTAACCGTGACCTTGTGCAAGCCGACGATCGCGGTGTCAACCCTCGCCGGCAGGGCGAACCGTGAATCAATTCCGATATCCGGATACTTGGGCTTTAAATATTTCTCTACGAACAAATTCAAAACGAAGGGAGGGACGTCCACGCCATCGATAGAAACCGAGTCCACATGCACCATGCCTTCTCCATGTGCTCCGTGGGCGTGGGCCGTGGCTACCACGTCGTGCAGCCCGCTGAACACCGACAGCAGCGGATTGTAGGAATTCTTGCCCGCCTTGAGCTGATCAAAATCGACTCGCGCTGTTCCAATCACGACCTGTGGCTGCTCTCGAAAAACAACTGATTGCACGCCTGCGGGCAGCTTGACGTTGCCGGAAGCTACATAGGCGTTGATTTCCTGTTCCATGAATTCCGTCGGATCTGAGCCGGGACTTGATTGTGCCCCATTGTCCTCCAAGCGTTGCAGCTTTTGTTCCACGCCTGCCACGAGGCTTGAGTTTATTCCGGACGTATTTTGCGACCAGGAATGCAGAGTCAGATTGGCCAGCAGCAGAATAAGAACAACAAAGAAAAAACGTGACTTCATGGTTTGAGAGCGGCCTGGGTGTCTGGAGTCGTGTTCATTACCACGTGGGGCTCGGTCAAAGTGCCGGTAATGTTGAAACCATGCGCACCTTCGCGCGTTAGCTTCAGGTCCAGCACCCGGCTCAGAGATGCGGTGCCACTCAATTGATAGATGCTCACCGGAGTCTGCAGTTTGCCTTTTTCAAAATCGAACTTTCCGTCCTGTAAATGTAATCGTCCGACAAAGCTCATCACCCGCAATGGGTTGGTCTCGCCAGCCAGCCTGAGATGCGGTAGTGAAGCGTCCTGTGCTTCCACCTGCACGCTGGCGGTGGCGCCAGAAAGCAGCTCCGTCTTTCCCCAGCCGAGAGTGTTTCCACGATACTCTGCATTCGCGGTGCCGGTGATCCAGCCGTCATGCATGGCCTCCGCCAGTTGCTCCAGCGAAATTCGCTCGAGCGTACCGTCGCCGCTATAACTGGGAGGGCTGGTGTTGAAATCCGCCGACCACTTACCCGTGTGCCGGCCGCCCAGCACCTCTCCACGCAGACCACTGAGTACAAGGTGCCCCTGCTCAAGCTCGGCATCCGCCGAGACATGGCTCGCAATCAGGTTGTTTATCAAGACCCGGCCAGCGGTGAGTCGTCCGATCGCGTGCACTGAAGCCAGATAGGGCCTTAATCGGCCGAAAGAAGATTGACTGGCAGACGATTGGCTATTTGGAGATTGCGCGGAAGATGCCTGCGCGGGCTGAGAAAGAAAGCGATACCACGGCTGCTTTGCAGAAACAGTTGTCGCTGCTCCAAAGGCGTCCGCCACGATCTCATCTGAATGCAGGTCGAAGTGGATCGGACAGGTGTGCGGCGTATTGCATCCCCGCGGAATGGTAAACGATCCTCGCCACGTGTTGCCTGCTGCAACCATGGTTAGCTTCTGAACTTCGGTGACGTCCGGCGCAAGCGACAGGCTCGCGGAAGTGACCTCGACCGGGTCGATCAAGCCCCGAACCTTTGAGTGAACCGCAGATAACTGCGCCGTGCCTGTCACTACCGGAGGGGCAAAGCCGACCCAGCTTCCCCCAACTCGAAGGTTGACGCGCGCCTCACCTGTTGAGGCCACTTGAGGTGTCGGCAGTCCGGCCATTCGTGCCAAATCGAGCAGACGCTGGATTTCTGTATCGCCCTGAACGATGAGCGCATAACCGCTTCGCGAAAACTGGCCATGCAAGGTGGTATTGGCCGGCCTGCCGAGGGGTATGGTAAACGGGCCCACATCCACCCGAGCCACGACCGGGGCCCGCCGGTTCTTGCCTGCCTGGGATCCGGAGAACGTAGGGTCAATGCCTGAGGAGACAGTAAAGGGAATTCTTTCAAGAGCGAGTTTGGAATTGTTAAGCGCGGACCGGACATTCAATCCGACTAGATCGCCTTCACCTTCCCAGATGGGGCCGGTCCCATTGGCCTCGCGATGTAGCGTTACACCTGCGTTAAGCTTGCCGGTCGCGATGATGTCCGCGGGCACATTCTGTTTCACCCGGCGTGCAAACTCAACTAGTGGCTGGACAGGCAAATTCTGGGCAAGCAGTGCCAGATCGTAAGCTCGATCAGCGGATGGCAGGGTAACACGGCCATTCACCGCGATTCGACCATCGCCGACGGGAGTGTTACAGGCAAGTCGCGAAAGAACGTGATCCGAAGAACTGTAGTGCCCGCTGCAATGCGCAGCCAATCGCAAGGCGCTATTGTTTGTAATGTCGTACCGACGAAAGTTTTGGACCGAGGCGTCCGCTGCCGCTGAAAGATCCTCTGGTGTGCCTGTGAGGGACGCAGAGAGAACGATTGCTCCTCTCCATCCTTTGTCCTGACCCATCGCAAGCTTTGTCACTTGGCCCAATTGTGCGCCTTCCCACTGCACTGTGAACTGGAGCGGCGTCTGGTGGATATTCGCAGCGCGTTGCCAGGATCCGTCCACCTCCAGCAGGCCGGTGTCGCTGAGGTTGAAATCGGTTCGAACCGGCTGCGCCTTCAGGCGGACGCCCCAGGCATTTTCCGAGTCTTGCCACAACGCGAAGTGTGCATCGGTCAGGGCGTATGGTTTCTTTTCCTGTCCAGACTTGAAGTTGATGCGGCCATGGTCGGCCTCAATATAAGGAAACCCTGGGCGTGGTTCGCCTCTTGGCTTTGCGGTTGGAGCAACCGGCATTCGGGCGGCACGCTCAAGCAGATTTTCCAGATTCCAGGCTCCTTCGCTATTGCGTACCAGGTTGATGCTTGGATCGGTCAGGCTGAGGCGAGAGATCTCCAGTCGCCCGCGCAATAGAGAGCGTACCCGCACCAGTGCCACCACGTCCGAGGATTGCAGAACAGGTTCAGCCCCAAAGGCAGGATCCTCGTGGACAACAAAATTCTCCAACTCGAAGCCCGGCTGCGGCAGCAGACGCAGACTCACCGATCCCACGTCGACTTGCCTTCCCAGTGCCAGGCTGATCGACCGCACGATTCGCGTGTGTAGTCGTTGCGCGCCTGGGCGCACCAAAAACAACACCAATAGGAGGATGATCCCCGTGACCACCTTACCGCGCCTTGACACAAATACTCTCAACGGACCGCCTTGAACGTGCGCCGCCATCGGGTTTCATCAAAGAAGTGGATGACCACGTGTGTCAGAAATCCAATCCGCTCGCTCATGGCTGTATGCAGATACTGGTTCGGCGGCGTTTCGAATGACCAGTAAACGAACATCGGCCTTCCGATCACATTTTCTTTCGGAATGAATCCCCAGTATCGGCTGTCGTAACTCACGTCGCGATTGTCGCCCATTGCAAAATAACTGTTGGGCGGGACTACCAGATCGTCGCCTTGAATGTATTGCGGATAACTTTTGCTGCCAGTCTTCGAACAGCCGGTTATAGTCGGCCGGCGGCACGGCAGGGAAGTTGTCGCGATAATCGTTAGGCCCTTCATCGCTGTTGTGGATTACATAAGGCTCATCTAGCTTCTCTCCATTGCGAAACACGACGCCATTTCGGAGGTGGATACGATCTCCGGGCACACCAATGACCCGCTTTACAACGTAAAGACCGGGCTCCGCAGGTGATAGAAAGACCACGATGTCCTGGCGGCGTATGTCGCGATAGGGCATGAGAGGTCCGGCCCAGTGGGTGGCGGGAGCGAACTGAATCCGGTTGACGAATACGTGATCGCCAATCAAAAGCGTGTTCTCCATCGAGCTCGATGGGATTTCGAAGGCTTGAAGGACGAATGTGATGATAAAAAGCCCCGTCACCAGGACGGCTGCCAGTGACGCCAGAAACTCCACGGTAGTTTCGCGGGGCTTTTCTTCCAGTTCTTTTTCTTTTTTGGCCAATGGATCTTTCTCGATCAGGACGGTATTCCGCCTCTATTTGACGATTCGAAATGTGCGGTCCCAGCGGGTCATCTGGAACAAATGGGTCGCAGCATACGCGAAATGATAAAGTTTATCACCGGGCGTCGGAGACAGCGGCATGTCCTGATCGTTGTTGCGGACAGACCAGTAAATCAACAGCGGCCGCCCGATGACATTTTCCTGCGGGACAAACCCCCAGTAGCGGCTATCCAAGCTTTCATCGCGGTTATCACCCAGCACGAAATAGTTTCCCTGTGGGATGATTAACTCGCCGTCCTCAACCAATTTTTTCATCTCCAGCCACCAACCACCCTCCAGGCCAGGGACCGGAAGATTCAGCCGTGGAAAATCATCGCGAAATGCGTCGTGTGCGCTGGAGGAAAACCGGACGTAAGGCTCTTGAAGCGGATTACCGTTGACGAACACCTGCCGGTTGATCAGCCGCACCCGGTCGCCGGGAACGCCGACGACGCGCTTCACAAAATGCTGGGTTGGGTGGACGGGATACCGGAAAACGATAATGTCGCCCCGGCGCACCTGACGATAGGGCATTAGCCAGTCCCAGTACCGGCTTCCGCCATAGTGCATCTTGTCCACCAGAAGGTAGTCTCCAATCAAAAGCGTGTTCTGCATCGATTCAGAGGGGATCTGGAAGGCTTGCACGATGAAGGTGATGACGAAGACGGCGATCACCACAGTCACAAGCAACGATTGCAATGAACCCAATGTGTCCGCCTGCGCATGCTTTTCTGTTACTTCCATTGCGGGATCACTGCGTTCTTTCGTTGCGCTTCGATCGGCCGTTTGTTTCGACGGGGACGGTAGCGAGATATTCCAGGACCTGGTGAGCAGCGTCCTGCTCTGCGTTCTTCTTGGTCGAGCCGTCTGCCCGGCCCACAAATTCCGCTTTGCCTTCGGAGTCTACCGGTTGCAGCCGCACTTCTACGGTAAAAGTCTTGCTGTGTTCCGGCCCCCGCTCTTTTACCAGAACGTACGAGGGCTGCGGGCGTCCAGTCGCCTGTAGCCTCTCCTGCAATGCCGACTTATAGTCCGTGACTGGCAGACTGCTGCCGTTCGAATGCGATCCGGTCCAGTTCAGGCATGACGATGGACCGCAGCACAAACCCGCGCGCGGCATCCAATCCACCGTCGAGATAAATCGCGGCTAGAACCGCTTCCAGGGCATCCACCAGCAGGGCCGTCTTGTTGCGGCCGCCACTCTTTTCTTCGCCTCGCCCCAGGTTCAGGTAGCTTCCCAGTTCCAACCCTTGTGCCACGCGGATCAAATGCTTCTCGCTGACCAGGTGTGCCCTCAGCTTGGAGAGCTCTCCCTCCCGAAAGCTGGGAAAGCGTTTGAACAGCTCTTCCGTGGTCACAAACCCGAGGACGGCATCTCCCATGAATTCCATTTGCTCGTTGTCGCCAACCCGTGTGCCTGCGACGGCATGCAATGCTTCCAGCTCGCGAGCCTGGGAGCTGTGGGTCAGAGCTTGTTCCAGAACTTCGGTGCGCGCGAATTGATAACCTAATGAGACTTGCAGGGTCGCAATGTCACGCGATTTCATGGTTTGAAGAGCGGTTAAGACACCAATTCGGGATGGGCAGAACTCCGCGATCTCTCAACGGATCTGCGACTCGAATTGAACATGCGGGCAGCAACCCGGCGCGGACTCGTATGGGCCCGCGCTGGGAATATGACTAATTCTTTGGCGCTGGCTTGGCTGGTGTGCCGCCAGTCAACTGTACCAACCGGTCCCGTTCATTGCGCGACAAGCTGGCCAGCGTCGATCCCTGGTTGCTTTCGGTCATCTGCACCGCCTGGTTGGCGAACTTCAGGGCTTCGGGATACTTCTCCTGCTTATCCAGCGAAAGCGCCAAGCGCAACACCGCCAAGCGGTCGGGCTGAGAAGGGTACGCGTCGATGGACTTACGGAAATAGCCTTCCGCATCCGCGTACTTCTCCCGGGTGTACTGGATCGTGCCTAAAACGTAATAGGCAGTCGAGCGCAGAAAACCCTTGTACTCATCAATCTTGTCCTGCGGCGTGCCTGGCGGCACGGTGATGTCGGTGTCCGTGGTCTCCACCGCGTGCAGGGCCATCTTCGAGCCTTCATCCAGCCGCTGATCCTTGTCCAGATCGGAATCTCGTGTTCGCTCTGCCAGAACCTGCGCCACGCCGACCAGTGCTTCCGGATCATCCGGATCGATCTTGAGTACCTTGCGGCCCATTTCCATCATGTTGTCGGCTTTGTTTGCGGTCTGATAGGAGTGCATCCCCGCGCGATAGAGCAGAAGACGCAATTCGCTGTCAGGATACTTGGTCGCAAAATCGTCCGCGGCTTTCTCCAATGCCGCCGGGTCGGTATTGGCGGCCGCGACTTTGTAGGCATCAAATTCGGCCTGCGTCTTCGCTTGTGGCGGTCGTTTCCCGACCTGGGTTGCGCGGGAGTGGTTTGTGCAGGAGCCGCTTGTCCTGCCGGTGCTTTGTCCTGTGCCGATACGAATGTCGCCAGTGTCAGTATCACGACCAGCATCGTTGCTCGCTTCATGCTTTCTCCTTGGGGCAAAGTGCAATTCCGTTCTTCTTGATACTGCTAACCTGGTCGCGCCCTACTGTGGATGGCTGTGGGGTTCATATGGTTGCCGCAACCCCAGTTCAGCCGCCGCTTTCGCTTCAGGCAATGTGGCGGCTGCAATCTCGGCTGCCCGGTAATGGTCCAAAGCCGCCGGCCGGTCTTCCTGCAAGTCGAAGATTCTTCCCAGATAAATGTGCGACCAGGCTACCACTTTGGGTTCGTGCGCCACTTCCAAGGCACGCTCGAAATAATTGCGCGCGCCCTGCATGTCCGAATTATGGGTCGCGACTTCCGCCAGGATGAACAGTGCTCGACCCTGGATCCTCGTTCTTTTCTTCCAGAGCCTGCTGCGCCAGCTTTTGAGCGCTCTCCGCATCGCCGGCGGTCAAACGCGTTTCCGCGTCCTGCAGCAGCTTTCCCTGTGCCGGACGCGAAAGGTGCAACAACTCAGGGGCCGAATTTGTGGCGAAAGTTATCTGGGCCGCGCGCTTACGCTCTCTTCCGACGTCAATATTTCCTACCAGGTCGCCGTAGGCATTGCTCAACCCGGCCGGGTCCTTTTCGAATTTTGCCAGCGCCTCGTAAAAGTAGGGAGTCAGGATAAACCCTTGCTGGGTTGAAGTTTCCACCGCTTTCAACCGGTCAGCCTCGGGTGATTTCGCAGAACCCGATGTCCTTGCCTCAATCGCGCGGATGAAACACTCAGTCACCAGCAGTGACACGTCGTTCTTGAAACTTTGGTCCATGGGCGCTGACTTTGACCGGTTCAAGCAGAGGGGTCAAGTGCTTCATTGCGGTGGGATACTTCATGGCCAGAGGATCCAGCAGGTAATGCAAATAGGTATGCCGGATCTGCTCCATCTTCAGGGAAGAGCCCGTGCCCGGCGAAATCACAACGTAATAGTCCGATCCATAGTTCCGGGCGTTGGTTTGCCCAGGAGCGCCCATGGGATCGACATAGACGGTGAATTCGCGTCCCAACCGGCCCGCCGAAGGAATCTTCAGATAGATCTCGGTATCGAACAACATTTTGGCCAGCGGTTTGTGATAGCGCTCAGTCAAGCGCGTGAAAGCCGGGTGGTCCCCTTCCCATATCGTGTGCAAACCCGCGGTTTCGTAGAACTTCTGCATGAGCGGCAGAATGCCCATGACCGCAGTGGCATCCGGAGGCATATCCGCTTCCTTCACTCTGGCCGTCAGGGTTGGGGCTGGATTGAGGTAGAGCGCCAGAGAAACGTATTGCGAAAGCGTTTTCGGGAAGCATCCGGCTGTTCGTGCTCTTCATAATACTTGCACATTGCCTCGACAGCGTCCTTGGCTGGTCTGCGAGGCTTCCCGGACTCGGGCCACCTCGGAGCGTACCCGCAAACGCAGCGGGTCCGACACACCCAGTTCCTGATCGTATCCGCAGGTATTGATAGCGGTAAGTACTGTGAATAGAGTCTCGTTGTTTCCAGAGCGACACTGCTCTGATTCTCCGCGGGCGACAGCCTCGCCAGCAACACAATCAGAACCAGATAAAGCGAACCTTTAACCTGTGACTCAGGGAAGCCTCCTGCAAGGATGGCCGGGATGCGGGCTACTATCGATGCATAAGTGTAAGGGGTGCCCGCCGCAGAATCAATGCTACGCTGTTGCAGTTTTTTATTCGGATGCCTTTTGGATAACCAGCCCGGCAGTGCGATTCCGCGGGGCTATCCCTTCACGCTGACGCGCGAAAAAGACAATATCGCCCGGCCCGTTGTGGGCCGCCCATGGAGAGCGCGGGGCGGAAGGTGGTAAAGGTGGTGAAGATCAGCATATTTTTCTTCACCTGGGGCAGCAACGGGTTGTCGTCCTTGGAGTTGGAGAGAATACGGTAATCCTGCACCCGCCCCTTGGAGTCCACGTAAGCCTCAATCACCAGTGAATCATCGTTGATGGAGTCCAGCGCCGACCCGAAAGCCGAGTATTGCAGCTGAGGCGCGGTGTGAAGCATAAGCGGAACATCGGAATTGTCAGCTTGCAAGCGGCGCCATGAATCCCATCAGAACGATGAAAATCACAACCGCTGCCGACAGGCCTGCGGTTGCCGGAACCATGAACAGATCAGCGCATTCTGAAAGCGGACCTGAACCCCGTCCAGATACCGGCGGCGGGACTGTGCTGCCTCCTGTGAAATTGCCACCTGAAGTTTCAAGGCCAGATCGGCCGGTGCCTTTCGGGGACCGACCCGGGCCAGAACTTGTTGTGTTCGCCGCAGCGAAACGTACTGTTTCCGGCATGGGTCGCAGGACTCTATATGGCTGCTGAGATCCCGCATCTGATTGCCGGTTACAGCTCCATCCAGATAGGGCGAGAAGAGCGGCTTGGCCTGAGCGCAGGTCATCGCGCCACCTCGACCGCAGAAACCGGGCACCCGGTTCCTGAATCTGATCTGGATTCGTCTGGAACTCGCAGCCCGAGTTGTTGCCCATTTTCCATCACGTATGTGGTCAAACGACGACGCAATGCTTCGCGACCCCGAGTCAATCGCGACTTCACCGTTCCCGAGCGAAACCTGTGTGATCTCCGCAATCTCTTCGTACGACATGTCTTCCAGATCCCGCAAGATTACCGATGTGCGGTAAGGCTCCGACACCTGCCGCAATTCTTCTTCAACCCGGGCGCGAATTTCCTCGTGCATCATCGAGTCGAACGGCGATTCACCTTCATCAACCAGGGTGTCTCTCGTCCCCGCCGTACTCATTCCGTTCTCGTCCGGCGTGGGCTCGATCGAACTTTCCTTCGCCTTGTGCCGGAACCACCAGCGGCGCCGGTTGGAGGCTTCGTGTACCGCGATGCGGTAAATCCAGGTCTTTAGGCTGGACTCCCCGTGAAAATGTTTCATTCCCCGGAAAACTTTCAGGAAGACTTCCTGAGTGGTATCGGCAGCGTCCGAGGGATCGGTGACGATGCGATAGACCAGACTGTAGATGGGTTGGTGGAATTCGCCAATTAACCAGGCGTAGGCGTCTTCCGAGCCAGCCTTCAGTTCGGCCACAATCGCCGATTCCTGGACCCGAATTCCTATGCCCCTGCAAGATCACCCAAGGTGGTTGCTCCCGCCATGATTGTCACGGCGTCACCCCCCATTATAGGTTCTTTCGGCCCCAACGGCCCAAAAGTAAAATGCTCCCAACATCGGGACCTCTGTGTATGTATAGACCCCGCGTTGGAGGGTAGAGTTCCACCTATCAGTGCAATTATTTGCAATGGTTGTCCGGAGCCTTCAGGCCTTGTCAGGTCTGCATGGGCTAGAGAGCGTGGAGGTTATCGGAAACACCAGGGTTGGTTTGTTCGCCCGCAACGGCGGACGTGTCAGCTAAGCAGTGCGCGTATGTCCCTCACTTCCAGGACCTGCTTCGGAGCCCCTTTTCGGGCCACGATCAGCATGGCTCTGCCAATTTCCTGGGTAGTCAGGATTGCGTTCGGGAAGGCCGCGAAGAAGAAGCGGCAGCACGGTTTGGAGATTGCCGTAGATAAGCTGATATGAGCGCGTTTTCGAACGCACGCCCTGCTCCGGCTGAATGAGTCCTGGACGAAACATATAAGCTGCTTTAAACGGCAAACGCAACAGCGCATTCTCCGTCCTGCCCTTCACGCGGGCCCACATACTTCGTCCTTGTTCCGATGTGTCCGTGCTGGCACCCGAGACGTAGATGAAAGTCATCTGCGGATTGAGGCGAGCCAAACCGTTCGCCGCGGACAATGTGAGGTCATAAGTCACTTTTGTATAGTCCGATTCCTTCATTCCAAGGGACGAAACGCCGAGACAAAAGAAGCAGGCGTCAAAGCCCGACAAATTCGCTTCGATGCCGATGAATAGTCCCACAGGTCAGGGTGAATGATTTCCCGCAATTTCGGATCCTGAACACCGGACTGAGTGCGTCCGATCGTCTGCACGACTCTACATCCGGGTCCAGTAGGCACTCCCGTAGAACGCCTTGGCCAACCATGCCCGTGGCACCGAAAAGAAGTATCCTCATCTGTTTCGGTTGGAACTATGGACCGCGGGAATGAGGCGAATCCTGAACACGTCTGTCTTGACCTATTGTGGTTTCGTCGCGGGTGCTGCGGCGGGTGGAGTCGCCGGAGGGGTCGTGCTTGTTGTCGGCTTTGGCGCTGCCTTCTTCTTTACAGGCTTTTTGGGAGGCGCGTCATCGTCCACCACTGTCTTTTTAGGAGGCTGGGCGGCAATGCTGGCCTGCGCGGTTTGCAATGCAGACCGCAACCGGGTTACTTCGGCTTCCTTTGCGCCCGCGAGACTTTCCATGCGGTCGGCAAATAAACGTCGCGATTTCTCGAATTGGCTCAAATCGTTTTCCAGAGACTGGAATTCGTCCTTGGAACCAAAAGCTCCGGTTGACTCCGCCACCGACCCAAACACGTTGTAGAGAGCATCCAGATTTCGATAGAGCTTGAAAGTGGCGTTCAGGTTTTCAGGAGACGCCTTAAGGTCCGCGATCATCTCCGGCAGTGCGGTCTGCAGATTGCGCTGCACCGATTCCACGTTGCCCTGCGTTTGCCGCTTGCTTTCGGAGTCGACTTTCCACTTCTCAATGCGAAGCTTGGCCAGATCTACCTGCGCGGCTCTGCGATGCCTGTTCCAGTTGCGAAAGCATCCCGTTTAATTGATTGACCGAGGAGACCGACACTGGGCCTTGCGGCACGGGCTGATTGGCGAAAGCAATCTGCGCGCTCACCGCGACACAGAGCGGCAACACAGCTAAACATCGCAAACGTGAGATCGAGTTTCGTCGCATTAGAGTAGGACGCTGAGAAGTTGCAACAAACGCTCACCAGAATACTAAGTTTCCTGGCTTTCGCAAATAAGCGGTTACATTTAGCAAATAAGCGGTTACATAGAGATGCCGCGGATGACTTCCGGGTTTGACTATCAATAGCGGGTAAGCGAGAATTGAATTGCTTTAATCCCTCGTACGACGCTGGTGTGTTCTCACGTGGGCCTGTGGCGCAGCTGGGAGCGCGCTTCCATGGCATGGAAGAGGTCGTCGGTTCGATCCCGACCAGGTCCACCAAATCTCTCAACAGCTTAACAATGCGTCGCTCTACCACCGCTCCAACATGCGTGTCCCCGGCCCGTCGCCCATGATCCGTATTGACAAACTCCGCTTTTAGGTACACCGTAGCAGACGCTTTTGCGGGAAGCGTCTTCCTAGCTTGGGGCGTCTACCCGTGCCAAAGGTGGGCCACTAACGCGATCGTCCGTTGACGTTGCTGCTAAATACCTAACCGATAGGCTCCTGTTTCAGAACTCACTTTCCGTTCACTCCGGAACGGCTGAGCGCGCCTGAATTGTCGGCCAAACTGAAGATGCCATCGCGGAGGTGATATGCGGACACTAGGCAGTTGGTTCTTGTTTTCTTCAGTTCTTTGCTGCACGGCCTGTGGAGGCGGAACCTCTTCTTCCAATCCACCTGCCCCTCCCTCAGTAGTTGTGACGATCTCCCCCACCTCAGCAAACCTTCAAACGGCTGGCGTGCAACAATTCGAAGTGAAGCTGACCAACGCGAGTAATACCGCCGTGGAGTGGCGGGTAAATGGGATCGCAGGTGGCAATGATACGGTTGGTACCATCTCAACTTCAGGACTGTACACCGCGCCGCCGTGCGTCGTTCCGGACCCGCCTGTCGTCAACGTCAGCGCAATATCACAGGCCGATTCCTCTGAAATGGCGACAGCGGCGGTTTCCCTTGCTTCGACAGTTAGTAACTTGGCGCCGGAATTCCTGTACATGCTGGCTGCGGACAGAGCTCAGATTATTGCTCTAAAAATTGATCCTGCGAGTGGCTGTATCAATCAGTCAGTTCAGACGCAGACGTTCCAGCTCGACGATGACTACAGGACTAGTGAGTTCAGCGCGGTTCCGAGTGTGGACGGCAAATTCCTTTTTGTTCTGTTTAATGGATTTGGCGATGGCAACGGACATGTATCAGTCCCTGGGCTGCTTAAGGTGTTCACCATAGACAAGGCAAGCGGTCTTCCGCAGGAAGTCGCAGGATCAGCATCGACATTGCCAGGAGTTGGCATCAACCTCCGAGCAAATCCCATTGCCAATTTTCTCTATGTCAAATCACAGTTTCCGGACGCGATGGTAGTTCTACAATATGATCCTGATGTTGGAGCATTGACCCTGAAGTCGGTCGACAGCCGGACTGACAGTAGTGCGATCACCGATTTTGCCATCTCACCAAAAGGTAATGATCTTTCTGCAATTGAGCGGATGCAAACTTCCGTTGGGGGAAGCGCCCTTTCGCTGCGGCATTTTGCTTTGAATGCCGGCACCGGCATCCTGACCCCGGCCGCGGTTTCACAGGGCATTCCTTTTGACCCAATTTTCCCAGCCTCAGGTTTCGTGATATTGACCTCTACTTTTAACCTGTTCTCCCTGGGTGCAGAGGGATCCGCCGATACGTTTTCAACTTTCTTGTTCGTTTATCGCGCAGACAGCGCCACAAGTATGTTTGGGTCGCCCAGTAGCACCCCTTTAGGTTCCTACAACAGTGACGCCGAAGAGGGCACTATAGTGAATGGCTTAGTAGTTTCCGCCGACGGTCAGAACGTTTTTTACCCGTATACAAACAAGTCGATTAACTTTGTGCCGGCGACCGGCTTGGTCTTTACGAACTCATGCAGTCTTGGACGACTTAGTATCGGCTTAGGAACCAATATGCCCAGTTCCCAAAGCCCAGCAGATTTCGGGGTGGATTGCGTGATCAATTCGTCTCTTCTGACGCAGGAAGGTAATTATTTCTATGCGAAAACTGAGACGAAGATTGTCGGAGCATCGATCGCCGCGGACGGAACCCTCAGAGTGATTGGCTCAACCGTCCAGCCTTTGCTCGAGTTCCCGCAGGATCCTGGTGGTGAGTTTATTGCGTCTGTGACCCCGAAGTAGCGGTCTCCCACTTCTAATTAGAATTCAAAGTAGCCGCCGTTCGCCGCGCGACGAGGGCTGCCCTCGGTTCCAGTAGCGGATGGCAGCAGACCGACAATTCCTCTCAAATTTTCCCACGCCGCCTGGTTCAATGCCGGGTCCGAGCCCACCAGGTCGCGGATCATGTTCCACGCTGCAAGGTTCAGAGCGCCCTCGGGCGCCGGTCCCATGGCCAGCGAGACGGAACATTGCGGACAAAAACAGATGCGCTGGGCCGCCGACTTTTGCCGAGGTCTAATCCCGACGGTCTGCGCGAACATGTATACCGCCACGGATTTGTGTCCGACTTCCAGCTCGCGATTGCAGCGAAGACAATATAGATTTTCCAAAGGTCACTTCCTGTCGGTCGGTTAGCCTAAATAAAATAGTGTGTCCACAGCGCGCTAGCCGCAAGTATGCAGAAGGATTCCCAACAAAAAAAAGACCTTCGGTTCAAGTGGTGGAACCATGACTCTCATCCTCGGCGCGGCGCATCGATGGCGGATTATTGAAACCAATGGGACAATGGATGCATGAAGAAATCTTTCAACATCAGAAAAAGCACGGCAATCAATCTGTTAGTGGCCGGGGTGCTGCTGGGAAACTGCTATTCCCAGGCACAGCAAACTCCGCCGGCTAAGACTGCAACACCGCACGCAGCGACGACTCCTAAAGCCCCGGTCGCGAAGACTCAGCCTGCTGTGCCCTCTCACCACCCAGAAAGCCAAGTTCAGCTACGCCCTGGGGATGAATCTGGGAACCAGCTTGCATCGGCAGTCCGTCGACGGTCGATCCCAATATTCTGCTGCGCGGTCTGAAAGACGCCCTCGCCGGCGGCAAAACCCAGTTGACTGAAGATCAAGCCAAGGCCGCACTGACCGAAGTACAGAACGAAATGCGCAAGAAGCAGCAGGCACAGATGCAGGAGGCAGGAGAAGTGAACAAGAAAGAAGGAGACGCATTCCTGGCCGCGAACAAGGGCAAGGACGGTATCGTCGCGCTACCCAGCGGTCTGCAATACAAGATTCTGACGGCCGGCACCGGGCCCAAACCCACAGTCGCTGATACCGTCGTCTGCAACTACCGCGGCACCCTCATCAACGGCACGGAATTCGACAGCTCCTATAAACGCGGCCAGCCCGCGACCTTCCCGGTAAGCGGAGTGATCAAGGGATGGACGGAAGCGTTACCACTTATGCCCGTGGGATCGAAGTGGCAACTATTCATTCCCGCGGAACTTGCCTATGGCGAGCGCTCGCCGGGTCCGGAGATCGGACCGAACTCCACCCTGATCTTCGAGGTTGAGTTGCTTTCGATTCAACCCAAGACCGACCAGCCAAAGGCCGACCAACCCAAGTAATTCACAAAACAGGCACGCCCTCTTTCCAGAACGAGGGAAATGGGGCGTGTGCCGGAACCAAGTTGAGTTCTAGTCAGAAGCGTCCCGCGTCATGCACTCTGCTCTTATGGATGCTGTGTCCGTGGCCGTCAGTCGATCACAGAGTCAGAGCCCGTCCGTCAAATTCTTGCGGCTGGCGCAGCTGCGCAAGCTTCGCCGCTGCGAACAGGTCGCCGCTGTTTGTTTCCGCGGCCGGGGCAGCGCTCTCGAATTTCTACTGGTTCAGACAGGCAAGGGGCGTTGGATTTTTCCCAAAGGCCACGCCGAGCCTGGACTCACTCACGCCCAGGCTGCCGCCCTGGAGGCGTTTGAAGAGGCCGGCGTTCATGGCCGGATGGAGGAAGTCTCTTTTACCAGCTACGTCCAGCGCAAGCGTGGCAAGATGCGGCGGGCCACCGAACTTACGGTTTCTGCGCATCTTTGCGAAGTGATGCGCCTCGTTACTCCTCCGGAATTGAACCGGGCTCCAACCTGGTTCTCAGCCGAAAAAGCCAAACGACGTTTGCGCGACGACCGCGCTCCCGATCATGGGGCTGACCTGGCTCGCGTGATCGATCGTGCTGTCGCTCGCATCCAGCGATTGCGCACTACTCAGGGAGTGCGAAGCGTACCGGCAGCGAGCAAGCAAAAACCGATGCGCCAGCAAGCCCGGCTCATTAATATTGATAGCGCCCGGAGAATAGCAGGAAAGAGAACTGCTTCAGCGGGCTAGAGCCAAGCGCTAGCCACTTTCAACTCCCGGAATCTCACCCGCAGCAATTCTGTCCTCCGCTCAATTACATCGGTAACTTGCCAGACCGTGACCGGCTTCTTAATCTCCAAAACAGACTAATTACAGAATCTGGACAGGATTTCGGTTCACGTGCTCGAACCAAAGATATTCAAAGCGATGCGCGCTGCGGCATGCGCCGGGCTCGGGATGGCCGCGCTCGTTCTCTTTTCCGTGTCAACATCCGATATCGTGGCTCAGAACGCACCAGCTACACGCAAGGTGGTCTACAAGGTTGTTCCGAAATATCCACCCGAACTGAAACAGAATGCGATTGGTGGAGTCGTGCGCCTCTCTGTTTCGGTCAATCCTAGCGGGTCCGTAGAAAGGATCACGGCCATCTAGGAGGAAACCCCATTCTGGTGGATGCGGCCGCCACCGCGGTCAAGCAATGGAAATACGCTCCTTCAGATCGTTCGACCACGACCGATGTTCAATTAGACTTTATTCCTCACCAGTAAAACCACACACGTTCCCAAGTGGATTCATTCGCGGGATTGTGATTCCGTAATCACCGGCCAATGCTAGGCTAGATTCATCGGAGATTCATTGAGATCGATCGATCGCAAGCTGCAGAAAACAAGTATCGCAATGCCGGTGTTTGGAAAATATTCGCGTCACTCCGCCCCGCCCCAGTGGATGGCGCGTCCGCGCCATTTTGCGACGGTACTGGTAGCGGATTGATTCTCACCGCTTTCGGGATGAGCGCAGCTGGAGCCACGTCCACGCCCGCCAAAGGCAACTCGCCAAGCGCCTGGGTTGTTCAGGTCCAGCCGCAACAGTTGGTGAATGGTTCACCCGTGATATTTCAGGTCACGCCTCCCGCGCGGCTCACCGCGCTTTCGGCGAAATGGCTGGAACACGACGTTTCCTTCGCATACGACTCAACCGCCAAGGCCTGGTACGGCATTGCCGGCGTCAGTCTTGAAACGCATCCTGGCGTGTACGTTCTCGAACTGAATGGAACGACTGCGCGAGGGACCTGAAGTTCATTTTTCCCGGACATATCGTGTCCGGCCGGCGAAATATCCAAGTGTTGCGGTAACGGTGGCCAAGCGCTTTACCGAGCCCAGTCACGAGCAAGTGGAACTCATTCAGAAGGATAAGACAGTGAAGCAGGATGTATTCCACCATACCGATCCGGCTCGAGAGTGGGCGGGTAAGTTTCGCGCGCCGGTCGACGCGCGCATCTCCGACGTCTTTGGAACGCGACGTACTTTCAACGGTAAAGTCCAAAGCATGCATCAGGGGCTTGACTATGCAGTTCCGCAGGGGACACCGGTTTCGGCCGCGAATGCGGGCACGGTTCTCTTGGCAAGCTTCCTGTACTTTGAAGGAAATTGCGTGGTGATCGATCACGGACAAGGATTGCTGACGCTCTATCTTCACCTGTCAGAAATGAAAGTGAAGGCAGGGGACCGTGTCGAAGGCGGACAGCAGATCGGGCTCAGCGGCGGTACGGGCCGGGCTACTGGACCGCACCTGCACCTGGCGGTCCGCTGGCAAGGCGTTTATTTGAACCCCGCGACCTTACTGACCCTCAAGCTGCCCTGAGATTCGCTTCACAAACGCCCGTCCAGGGGTCTTGCCGTTCCATGATGCGAAGTCGGCAGGGAGCGAATCGGGGCCCGCAAGTTCAGATTTCTGACCAGACGGTGCAGATAGTTGGCGTGTACCCCAAGGATCCGCGCCGCTTCCGTGTAATTGCCCCTGGCCTCCTCCATCGCGGTGAGGATCAGGTTCTTCTTCAATTGCTTCACCGCCGCATGGTACTTCGCTTCCTGCATCCCGGGAGCCGGACCTTTCTCCAGAACGGATTCCGGAAGGTCCTCCGGACGGATTACATCCGATACTCCGAGAACCAGCGCACGCTCGATGGCGTTTTCAAGTTCGCGCACGTTTCCGGGCCAGTCGTAATTCATCAGGCTGGCCATGGCTTCAGGAGAAATCTTCTTGGCCTTGACCTTGCACTTCACCGCAAACTTGGAGACAAAGTATTCGGCAAGAATTGAAATATCATCGGGGCGGTCGCGCAGCGGAGGCACGACCATCGCCACTACATTCAACCGGTAATACAAGATCCTCGCGAAATGTGCCGGCTTTTACGGCGTGAGCCAGATCCTTATTCGTCGCAGCAATCAAACGGATGTCGACTGCAATCGGGCGACCGCCACCCAGGCGTTCGAACTCGCGCTCCTGCAAGACCCGAAGCAACTTCACCTGCAGCGGAGGCGCCAGTTCTCCGATCTCGTCCAAAAACACCACCCCGCCCTCCGCTGTTTCCAGGCGGCCTTTTTTCTGCCCGACGGCGCCGGTGAACGCGCCTCTTTCATATCCGAAGAGTTCACTTTCCAGAAGGCCTTCCGGAATCGCGGCACAATTGATGGCGACAAACGGCCGGCTCGCCCGTGGACTGTTGCGATGAATTGCCCTGGCCACCAATTCTTTCCCCGTACCGCTCTCCCCACCCACCAGCACGGTGGCATCCGTCGGAGCTACGCGCGAAAGAAATCGGTAGACCTCCTTCATGGGATTGCTTTCGCCAACCATGTTGTGCTGAAGATTTATTTCCGCCGCGAGCCGAAGATTTTCCTGTTCCAGCCACAGCAACCGCCGCGAATTCTCCAGACGCGACCGCTGAGATACCAGCGATGCTGGCCACCAGTTCGAGATGGTCCCGGTCAAAACGTGTGACTGGATTTGTCGTGTCCAGATACACGCAGCCGACCACTTGTTGAAAAACGGTCAGGGGAACACACAACAGAGAGCGCACCTGAAAACTTGCCAGACTCTCGACTGTGCTCAGTCCTCCACTACCCGGCACGTCCGCGCCCAGAATGGCGACCCCTTGCTCCATCACCTGCCGCGTAATCGTGCGGCTAACCCGCACCGGATCGCCTCGCTTGGATGGCGCGGGATGGACGAACAGGGAAGAGAACTTCTCATTGCCGGTGCCATCGAGCAGGATTGCGCCACGCTCGGCAGGGACAACTTCAAAGATCAATTTCAGGATTTGTCCCTGCAACTGGTTCAGGTCGGAAATTGAGTGAACGATCCGGCTGATCTTGAGCAGCGCATTCAGGTTCCGTCCGAGCCGCGAAGTGACGGGCAGTTCCTTCAGGACACGGTCGGGTTGAAGGTAGATCACGTCCTGCGGGCGAATCTGAGTGGTGGCCTGGGTGATGGAGTCGTCGAACTCCACCGGTGCAGCCATCTTTTGCTCGGGATCTTCATCGTCTTTTTCCAGGAATACGAAGACCGATTCTCCAACCGAGATTTGATCGCCGTGAGTCAAGTGGTACTCTGAGATCGCGCTGCCGTTCACGAATGTTCCATTGCGACTGTCGAGATCGCAAATTTTGAATTTGTCTTGCTCCCGGCTCAGCAGGCAGTGGCGTCGCGATAGCGAGAGATCACTGATAGCGAGACCGTTGGAAGGATCGCGCCCGATCCGTACTTCAGCGTCGGTGAGGAAATAAGTGGAATCGGTCAAAGGACCTGCAGCTGCCTGGAGTCTGGGTTTCACTGGTTCGGCCTCGTCGGAGCTTTCCATTTATCACAACTCCTTCCTTCGGCTTCACCGCCAAAGATCTTGTTCCACTATCCGAACAGATAGGATCCTATCCGGTTGGATAGGACTGGCATCTTACCGGAGGAATGGCCCGGTAGCCAATCACTCAGTTAAGAGTATTTTAATCAGCGAATTACGCGAAATGCATCAAGCCAACAGGCAGATTGAACTGGATGGCTGAGCACGTGCTCTTGGGTGAATGGCGCGGGCTTGGCAAAAAAGCGATGGGGGAAGCGCTTTCAAGAAGTTCTGCCAAGTAACGCCGGCCCGGGAATCCGAGGGACCCCCTCATCGGGTTCCCGGGAAGATTTAATTTGGAAACAATACAAAAACTGCTTCGTCTCTGGACCCGGGTTCGTCGTTCGCGAACCCGCATTTTTTTATCCACCTATTGCAGCCAGGGGTTCGGCATCGCGCGAGACTGCAGTCTGTAATACTTCGCCGTCGCTGAACGCCACGGTTTTTCCCGAGATCGCCGCCACCCTTTCGCCTGGAACCAGAATCCCCACGAGATTGAGGGGATCGGCTGCCGACAACACTATGGTTTCTCCGGTTTTCAGCATTTTTCGCGTCGCGCGCAAGGATTCGACTGCGACCGGCAACGCGAACTGTTCGCCCAGAAAGCCATCGACAAAGCGTCCGCCGCGAATTTCTCCACGATCTTCCAACCGCCGGAAAGCCATTTGCAGTTCGCGCCACTTTGGAAGATTGGTTTCGCGCGCCAGCAGGTCGCGAAAGACAATGCCATAGCGTTTCAGCAGCATCCAGCAGGTAGCTTCGACAGCTCGATTGCGGTCGGCGGCCTGGTCCGTGTAAAGCAAAGCCCATCTGCCTGTGCTGTGCCGAGGACGGGCGGTCCGTCCGCTGCCCTGTCCGGCACGTCGCTTGGGATCGATCAATGAGCGCAGATTGTCGAAGCCATCGGCGGTAATCAATCCTCCTGCAACCAGCTCCCACAGGGCCGTCTCAATTTCCGCCTTCAATCGCCCTGTACCGCGCACAATGTCGGCAAAGAATGATGCGCCGCGCTGCCGCAGAAAGTCCAGAACTTGCCGCGCCACCTCGCTTAACCCCCGCGCTTCGGAAGGCTCTCCCACAACGCCGTTGGATCCTGGGTTGTGGCAGGGAGACGATGCGGCGTCATCCAGTCGGCTTCTTCGCGCACAAAAAATGTAATCGGAGCCACACTCGTCGGAATCACCCGGCGTTTTCCGGAAGCAGCGTCATCAAGCGTGGCAGGATGGGGAGACAACCGCCCCCAGCCGACCGCCCCAGTGAGGCAAAGCTGGTCGAGCCACTTCGGATCGTAATTCGAAATGCGCCGTCCCAGAATATGTCGTTCCCATGCGCTGGCCGGAATTTCAAATCCTTGCAGCTGCCGAAGTACATCGAGGGTGGCGCGTTCTCCCTGTACCTGGCTTCCCGGAGCAACATGCTGCCAGCGCAACAGCCAGCGCATGAACTGTGCGGAAGTCACCGGCTCAATCTGTTTTCGCAGCGTCGCAACTGTCAGACGGTGGATGCGCGCCAACAACCGCCGGTCACACCATTCGTGCTCGTCTGGCTGTGCGAATCCTGCGCGCGAGGCTTTGTCGGTAAATTGTCCTCGCAATACGGATCCGCTGGCCTCCATGCGCAGGAGCGCTTTTTCGATTTCACTTGCGGGAAGCCCGAGCAGTTCCCCAAGTTGTGAAGCGATCGCAGGGCCGATATGCGACATCCAGCCAGTCACCAGCGCAAGCATGGCGTCATCGGGAGAGGGAAGCGTCGCGTGAACGTTCGCGACAGCTCGGTCAAAGCCAGAGTTAGGGAACAGCAGCGAAAATACTCCGGTGCGTTCCGCAGCCACCCAATAACTCGCTCCATCCTGCTCTGCCCGAGCGGCGCGCCCTTGCTCAAGCAATCGATCGAAGTAGCGCCGCCATTGGGTTGCTCCATTTGCCAACTGGAGAAGGCCGCTCTGAGTTGCGGCTTTGGCTACATCGCGAGATTGCGGAGACTGTGCTGCCAGGCCCAGGAAGAAGTTGCCGGTTTCGCCGAGTTGGACAGCGGCGGGTTCATGCGCTCCTGTGAACTCAGGCACAGCAATCAAAGTGTGAAGGACATCATGCAGTTCGTCCGCGTCTCGCACATCCGGCCAAGCCTCTGCTCGCACCTGGGCGATCGCGTCCTGATCAAGCTTGCCTACCTCCTCAAGCACCGATTCCGGCAGGATGCGGCGCATCTCCACCGCGCGCGCCCGCCGTTCTTCAAGAGGCGCATCATCAAGATAAGCGTAGGGATTTGCGTTCAGAATCTCGTGCGAAAACTGTGATGGAACAGGCGTGTCTACTGCGAGGCCGCGTACCCGCCCTTCCTGTATCCCGCGAAGCAATGACCTGAGGCCGTCAATGTCCATCGCCTCGGTGAGGACATCTTTCATGACTTCCTGAACGAGGGGATGATCGGGAATCTGAATGTCCCCGACAATGTTCTCCTGGCACGCAGCCACATCCGGGAAGACGGATGCCAGCAGATCGTCCGACCGCATGCGTTGAATTTGAGGCGGGACCTTCTTCCCGCCCTGAAATCGCAGGAGCGCCAGTGCTCGATTGGCATCCCACCGCCAGCGGGTCGCGAAGATAGGAGAATCCAGCGCCGCCTGTTCGAGAACCGGCTGCACCGTATCCGCGTTCAGGAAATGGAAAACGTCGGCCAGCGGAAAGCTATGCTGCTCGGCCAAGCGCAATATTCAGACCGTTGTCGGTTGCCGCCGCCTGCAATTCAAAATTGAAGCTTCGGCAAAAACGTTTACGCAGCGCCAGGCCCCAGGCCTTGTTGATCCGGCCGCCGTAGGGAGAATGGATGATCAGTTGCATCCCGCCGCCCTCGTCGAAAAAACGTTCCGCGATGATTGTGTCCTGGGTGGGCACATCTCCCAGCACAGCGCGTCCCTGCAAAACGTATTCGATCGATTGCTCCGCGCCGGAATCATCCAGCCCGCATTCATCTTTTAGCCAGGCGACTGTTTCAGCCACGGCAGGTTGCGTTTGCGAGATTCCGATCGGGGATGTCGTACGCAGACGTTCACTGATTTCTTTTCGCAGACCCGCAACGTGCGCGGAGAGTTCCTGGGTTCGCGCCGGGGCCTCGCCGCGCCAGAAGGGAACACTCGGCGGAGCGCCATGGGCGTCTTCGACCAGCACACGTCCGGATTTGCTTTCGACGCGGTGAATGCGCCACGAAGTATTGCCGAGGAGCATGATGTCGCCGGCATTGCTTTCGACAGCGAAGTCTTCGTCCAGTGTGCCGACTACGATCCCATCCGGCTGGGCAACCACTGTAAACAGCGCCGTTTCCGGAATGGCGCCGCCGCTGGTGATGGCTGCCAGACGGGCCGCCTCGGCGTGGCCTGAGTTTTCGGTTCACGCGGTCGCGATGGATGTAGGCGCCATAACGGCCGCGCCTCGCTGCAATGCCCTCCGAAAGCATTTCAAGAACGGATTCGTAAGTTTCGCGCGAGAGATTGCGGTAGGGATACGCCCGCTTCACCAAAGCGAATAACTCGTCTTCGTCCCAGCCCCCGGTATCGTCGTCATTTGAGCCATCAGTGTGATTGGAAAGTGACGACTGTGGCTCGGCCAGCGTGACGACGCCGGGGTGGTTTGCTTTCGCCAGCGAGGCAGTCTGCGCCCAAAGCGCCTTGTCAGGAATTTCGGGTATAGACTTGCAGCTTTCGGGAGGGTCGCACTCGTGGACCGTGCGCACTGCTACCTTCCGCCGCGCAGATTGCCACAATCTGCTGGGCCAGAATATCCAACGGCGACTCGGGAATAATCAGGCGGTCGAGATCGCCCTGGCGAATTGCCCGCACCAGCGCGGCGCATTCCAGCAGATCATCGCGAGTGCCGGTGAAGAATCGTCCTTTCGGAATTGCGCCGCGCCAGTGGCCGGAGCGCCCCACCCGCTGGAGCGCGACTGCAATCGCGCGCGGCGAGCTGATCTGAACCACGAGATCGACCGTCCCAATATCGATTCCGAGCTCCAGTGAAGCCGTGGCCACCAGTACTTTGACTTCGCCTTCCTTCAACTTTCGTTCGGCATTGAGGCGCAGCTTGCGCGAAAGACTGCCGTGATGTGCCGCGACGTTGTCTTCGCCCAGACGCTCTCCCAACCGGTGGGCGATCCGCTCGGCGAGACGCCGCGTATTGACGAACACCAATGTGGAGCGATGCTGCTCCACCAATTCCACGAGACGATCGTAGATTTCGTCCCACATTTCATTGGTGGTGATGGGACCCAACTGGCTGCCGGGGACTTCCACCGCGAGATCAAGCTTGCGTTTGTGTCCGACGTCCACGACGACCGGCGCGGGACGGCCATTGCCAGTGAGGAAGTGAGCCACTTCTTCGATCGGTTTCTGGGTTGCGGAAAGTCCAATGCGTACCGGCGGACGATAAGTCAGCGCCTCCAGCCGTTCCAACGAGAGCGTCAGATGAGCGCCCCGCTTGTCATCCGCCACCGCGTGAATTTCATCCACGATGACGGTCTCGACGTCGCGCAGAATAGCGCGACTTTTTTCCGCTGTAAGCAGAATGTAGAGCGACTCCGGAGTAGTGACCAGAATGTGTGGAGGCCGCTTCAACATGGCGCGGCGCTCATGCATGAGCGTGTCGCCCGTGCGCACCGCCGTGCGGATCTCCGGCATCAGCAGTCCCCGCTCTTGCGCCATCTGAAGAATCTCGCCCAGCGGGCCTTCAAGATTCTTCTGAATGTCATTGCTCAAGGCTTTTAGCGGTGAGACGTAGAGCACTTCGGTGCGATCCTGCAGATCGCCGGCCAGGGCCTTGCAAACCAGCCGGTTGATGCATGCGAGAAATGCCGCGAGCGTCTTGCCAGACCCTGTCGGTGCGGAAATCAGCGTCGTGCGTCCCGCCAGAATGTGAGGCCATCCCTGTTCCTGGGGTTCAGTAGGCGTCCCAAATTTCCGGACAAACCACTCCTGAACAAGAGGGTGGGCCCAGCCGAGTACGGAAGGGAAAGACATCGTCAATATTCTAGCACGCGACTTTCGTAATATATTCGCCTATTCTGCCTGTGGGTGAGGCGCACTCGCCTACCTGCACAAGTATGTGTCTGCGCTAAATCCACACGGGAAATGGAATGCTAAAATCGCGGCGATGGCCAAACTATCCGCTGCAGCCCGCGCCCGCAAAATCAAACTGCTCCTATTCGACGTAGACGGTGTTATGACCGACGGCAAGATCTTCATCTTCCCGGTCCCATCCGGAGGAGACCATCCATTCGTGGTGGAAGCCAAAGGCTTCAGCGCTCACGACGGCGCTGGTATCTCTATCGCGCGGATCGGCGGTCTCAAGACCGGTCTCATCACCCGGCGCACTTCGGATACCGTGGTGCTCCGCGCGCGCGATCTCAAGGTCGAATACGTGTATCAAGGCATTCGGGACAAAGCGAAAGCGTTCCAGGAAATCGTAGCCAAAGATGGAATCGACCCGAGTGAAGCGGCATTCGTTGGCGATGACGTAATCGACTTGCCGGCAATGCTGGCCTCCGGATTTTCCGTTGCCGTGGCGAATGCTCGCACCGAAGTGAAAGAGAATGCCCACTACGTCACTTCCCATGCCGGAGGTGAAGGAGCAGTGCGAGACGTGATCGAATTCATCCTGAAAGCGCAGGGAAAGTGGAAGCAGGCAGTCAAAGACTACATAGGCGGAGGATCCGAGCTAGGCAACTAGCGCCAATGCGATGACAGTTGACGATAATTCGCCACTACACTTATTGATCCTCGGGCGGGGATTTTGAGTGTTAATCCCTGTTTAGATTCCCCTTGTCGGCCGCGTGGCGATGTTAGCCAACAATCTTCAAGAACCCGGACATCCCAAAGGCGGGTTCCACCTTGGTGGCGAAACCCTGACGCCGAGGTGCTCGCTGGCTACAACGAAACGTTGACTGCGATTGCAACTCCGGGATGTTGTCGGTTGAACATGTAATACCCGTCATTGACATAGTCCACATAGACATCGTCGGTTCGGTACCAAACGGGCGACCAGGTTTCTGGGCACGGGTCAACCACTCCAAACCAGAAGCCTCCGAATTGGAAACGTGGGGAACCTTCGACCACCACGACTGGTACGTCGTGGACGCGAAACCAGTGTCCCCGGCCAAAATGAGTGCGAAAGCGATCGTCGGGAATTCGGTATCCGTGATAGCCGCCGCGTTCGTGCCAGGGGCGATGCTCACGTTGCCAATCGTGCGCGCGCTGGCGTTGCCAGATGTCTTGCCGCACATAGCGCGGTCCCGGTTCGGACCTTCGCACCTCGCGCAGTTGCACGCTACCATGCCCACCGCGCTCGGATCTTTGGACCGCTTCATGCGCCCGGTATTCGTGACGCGGTTCATGCCCGCGTGCATGATCGTTGTCGTGCGATTGAGCTTGCCGTCCGTGTTCTTGTTGGTGAACGTTGCCCTCGTGCTTGTGATCTTCGTGATCTCTCTGCCCGTGTTGTGCGGTGGCAAGTGTCGTTCCCAATAATAAAGTTAGTATTGACGTGCCTAGAGCAGCCCCTGATCTCATGATTAAGCACTCCCCGTAATACCCTGAATCTAGTCGAGTTCTTCGCCACATCCGAGATTACGGAAGGCCTAGGGGAGAGTAATATTTTGCAGGAAGTCGAAATCGTCTCGGTCACTGTTGCTAACCGCGTTTCCGGCGGAGGAAGAAGAATGTTCTTGACATCCCCTCTTATAGAACAGGCACTTACACTCATCCTATGAGAGAGGATGTCAAGCAAAAACACTTCCCCCACTCCTCTCCGTGAGACCTCGATCGGTGCTTGCATCCAGGCCCCTTCTCCTTCGTGGAGAGGATTTTGGTTTAACGCCTGGAGCGCCACAGAGTACGACAGGGATACGGATCGCAGTTGCTGGTTTCCCTTGAGTGGTTTCATGCAGCGGTCCCGACACCATTCGTTGCGAAGCTGCGCAAGCCAACCGTTGGCTTAAGTGCCAACCATCATCCTATGTGAGGCTCGAGGCCTATGGCTTTTTTGGGTTATCCGAGGGGGCATAGGATTGACCCGGAGACTCGGTGCTGCCTGCAGCAGCACACGAAGCGCCTAATGAGTGCATGGATACTCTCCCTCGAACCCGAGCATCGCAGAACCGATGGGTCACCACCGAGGCATGAGACCTGGGAGACCACCTGAGTTCTGTGCGACGCTCAAGCTGCTTGTGGCTTCAGTTGTTCGGCGTCGAAACGTTCCTCCTTCTTCCAAAGTGTTAAAGCAATGGCCGCAATCTTTCGGGCCAGCGTCAGCCGCGCCATCTCGGGCTTCATTCCCTTGGCCAGCAAACTCAGATAGAAGTCGCGTAACGGACCCACTCCACAGCTGGCTCGGGTCGCGGCTGCCTTGAAGATCTCTTTCATCTCGTGGTTGTGATTCTGATTCAGACCCCGAATCTGCTGCGGTTTTTTCGCATGTTGCAGTTGTCCGCGGACAAAGCGATATTGCGCGCTGTCGCATGTTTCAATGCCTAGCCCACTATAGGTCCAGAGTTGCCGTTTGCTACGGAAGCGGTGCGGGGTTTGCATCAGTGCGATCAGGCGGGCGGCTCGGATCGGACCGATGCAGGGAATCTGGCGCAGCAGTTTCGCAGCTTTATGTTTGCGGCTCTCCCCCAACAGCTCAGGGCGCAGGGTTCGTCGCAATGCCTGTAACCCATCTAACTGCTGATAGAGCAACTCGGCGCGCCGGCGCACCCCGGCATGCGGGATCTTGTTCAACCACTGTTCCCGATAACGCGGAGCATACACCTGGGTCCCTGCACAAGGGATGCTCCAACCGCGGTAGAGAGCTTTGATCCGATTCATCACCCGGTTCAGATCCTGGCTGATGGTCTGATAACTGCGCCCCAGCTCGCGCAGCGTCCGCAGTCCGTGTTCCCCGTGATAGACCGGGCGCAGCATGCCCGTGCGCAACAAGTCGGCCAGCTTGCGCGCATCGATCTTGTCGCTCTTGTTGCCTTCCTTTAATAAGGCATTGCGCCGCGGATCGCAGACCAGCACTTGGTGTACGTGTGGCTTCAGCAGATCGTACAGCCAGGCTGCCCAGGTCCCTTCTTCCCAGCTTACCTGCAACTCGCCCCGCAGACCGTGGATGAACTGCAGTATGCTGCTGGCTTCGGTTTCCACGATCGACTCCATCACCAGCTTGCCGCTGCCGTTCAGCACCGCGATTACGGTCGCTTCCTTGTGCACGTCCATACCGATATACTTAATGTCGCGACTCATTCCGTTGCCTCCTTGGGGGAAAGATCATCGCGCTGAACGGAGTCTTTCCCTCAAGGTACAGTGTCATCCTTTACCTGATTTGCCCACCTTCAATCAGGGCCGTTCTCTCATAATGCATTGACCCGGACTGGGCTTCCGTCCCCCTCAATGAGTTCTAATCGCGATGTTACGCTACTCTGTTGCCCTCCTATTCCTTGACCTGAAAGGGGAACTCCCAAACGATTTGATTGATTCGACGCTCTTGTTTCCCCTGCCCCGGCTTAGACGCTCTGTCAGTTTTGTCGCTTTGAGCGTCGTCGAACCATATAAACACTTGGCCCTCGCCTTTTAAGTCATGTTCGAGCAAGCCACCTTTCCACGACAAAACTACGCTACCCTGATCGGTTCCCCAACTTATCGGGAAGGCCCTACCGTTGAGCCGCTCCAATTCTCCGTATGACGTTCCCAATGAGATGGCATGGACGGCGTGCCAAAGACTGGCTTTTCCAGAAATCGATACTCGGTTCGGGTTTCTTTTCTCGTCATCATCACGCCAGAGGATCTCGATTGTGCGCTTCGGATCATTCGGATACAGCACAGTTCCTATTTCTGTGTCCCCATCGCCTACGCCGACGGCTCGATCGATAGCATTTTCCGCACCGTACAATCGCACCAAGTCTTCTCGGGTCGTGCGGACATTGATTGATCCCTTCTCCCCATTCGTAAGAATCAGCCAGGTGTCTTTTTCTTGTTGCCCGAAAGCAGGTGTCGTTACACCGACGAGAAGCACAGCCAACCAGAGAAGAAAGGGTCCGTGCATAGACTGCTGAGCTAGATTTCGGTTCATGCTCTTTATGAACTCTTTTCTCTTACAGCCTGATTTCCTCGAGGTGCCCAACAAAAGCGAAACCAGCGCAAATCAGAAGAAAAAATATCAGCACAAATATATTCATTTGGATTCATTTTTGCATGGTTGTTGTAAACAGATGGGACGAGAAGGCCGGTCTCCGGACGGGATGCGGTACGCTCCCAAGTTATCGACGTGCTCGAAGCACAGATAAAAAGGAGACCGGCAATGAAGAAGGTTAGCACTGTAGCGGCGAAGCAGATCAGGAATATTTCTCCAGCGAAGCTGACTATCGGACTGGACCTGGGCGATCGCGCGAGCTGGTATTGCGGCTGGATGAAGCAGGCACGATTGTGCTGGAGCAGAAACTGGGCACGACCCCGAAATCAATGAAGGAAGTGTTCGGCGCGATACCGCGCAGCCGGATCGCTCTGGAAACGGGGATGCATTCGCCCTGGGTACAGCCGGGCGCTGAGCGGGTTGGGGCATGAGGTGATCGTGGCGCATGCCCGCAGCGTGCGGTTGATTGGGGGAGAGCCGGAAGAAAGATGATCGGCGGGATGCGCAGACGTTGGCTCGGTTGGCCCGGATCGATCCCAAGTTGCTCTGTCCGGTGAAACATCGCAGCGCGAAGGCGCAGGCCGATCTGGCCGTGATCCGGGCGCGAGCCGGGTTGGTGCGGGCACGAACGGCGCTGGTGAACACGGCCCGGGGATTGGCCAAGAGCTACGGGGAGCGGCTGCGCGGGTGCAACGTACGCAATAGGAATGCGGAGAAAGCCCAGGGGCTAAGTCCGGAACTGCGAACCGCACTGGAGCCGTTGCTGGCGGGAATCGAGTCGCTGAGTGAACGCATCCGGGAATGCAACGCAGGGATTGAGCGACTGGCGCAGGACAGCTATCCGCAAGTAGCGCAACTGAAGCAGGTGAAGGGGGTGGGCACATTGATCGCGCTGACCTTCCTGCTGACGTTGGAAGATGCGCATCGTTTTCGCAAGAGCCGGGACGTGGGCTGCTACCTGGGGCTGCAGCCGGGACGGAGGAACTCAGGACAGAGCGAACCGCAAATGCACATCAGCAAGGAAGGCGATCCGTATCTGCGAACGCTGCTGGTGCAGGGAGCGCATCACATCCTGGGCCCGTTTGGAGCCGACAGCGATCTGCGCCGCTGGGGTTTGAAGCTGGCCGAGCGCGGCGGCAAGAGCGGGAAGAAACGAGCCATTATTGCAGTGGCGGGAAAACTGGCCGTCTTGCTGCATCGACCTGTGGGTGAGCGGAGAAGTGTACGAACCGTTGCGCAACCGCAAGCAAACAGCGATGCCGACGGCTGCATAAAACCAAAAACGTTCTTCGAAAAGGAAAAGCCAAAGCCTAAAGCCGAGTTCCGGTGACTGCGTTAATCGCCTGGCCCACTTCTATCGAGAGATGGAAGAAAGGTCGATAAACAGATGGCAGCACCGGCTGAAACGAGAACACCCAACTGGCACCGAGCGAAATAAAACCCGCTCATCGAAGAGTGCGGATGGAAGGGTGGCGACAGTGGCGACTCGGCCGAAAAGAAACAGCGTGATTAACCAATACCAAAACCAATCCCCTTGACTCCGACCGGCCTTCTCATGGAAGGCGATTACTCTCACTGAGCCGATTGTGAGCGTGATTGCGACGTTCACGGCAGGCAATCCAAGGGGAGCCTGCTCAATTTATGAAAGTTGAGTTGGAGGAAGTTAACCGGACTCAAAAGAGAAACCCACCGGCCGTCTGCTTGGGGCGTGCTCGGGTTGACGACCGATGGGCTACCGTTTCTCCTTACTCACCCTGTTGTTTTCAGGAGTTGTTAGAGAGTCTAAACCCTACTCCCCTAGAAAGTTGCGGGGAATTTTGTAAAATTTTGTAATCCCCACTACTCCGGAATCGCCAGAGGTCGCGCAGCCATTAAATCCGTGAAACGAGGGTCTTTCCGCATTCCAGCAAACTCGTCATCCTTATAGACATCGTCGATTCCCTTGTAGCCTTCTTCCATTGCCCGCCGTAAATATTGAAGGGAACGGTCGGTCACCCCGGCCTTGGCATAGAGCCTCGCCAGGACATAGTAGAAGTGGGCCCTGTCCGATGGTGAGGACATCTGCGCCTGCACTCCGTTGTGCGAGGTGCGTTCGAAAATATCCGGATCAATCTTAAGCGCCTCGTTGTAAGCCAGACTGGCTTTCACGAACTCCTTCTTCGAAAAATATGCAGCGCCTAGATTGCTGTAGAACGAACCGGAATCCTGGCGAAGCTTCAACGCCTCTTCGTAGTGCTTGATGGCTTTCCCGTACTTCTTCTGCAGGTAATAAATCACGCCCAAATTGTTGTAGGCGTCGGCAAATTGGCGGTCGTTCTTGATCGCCAGTTCGAAGTCTTTGCGGGCCTCGTTAAACCGCGCCATCTGAAGTTCATTGATGCCAATTTTGTTATTGAGCTTGGCATTTTTCGGTTCTTTCGCCAGGGCTGCGCGATAGTAGTCCAGCGCGTCAAGGTAGGCTTTTTCCGCGCGCAAGGTATCGCCACGCAGCTCCAGCTGCGCGGCAGTCGCGCCAGGTGTTGGGGCGTCCGCACGCCGGACTGGCGGGGCACTGACTTCTACCTGCTCGGAAGAGTGAACCTGGCCGGGAACGGAAGCGCCTGCACAAACCGTAGCTGCCAGAAGGGAAGAGACCACGATTGCCAGAGGGAAGCGGAGAGTTCGACGACCCATAAGTCAACTCCTGAAGACGGTGGGCAACCGGCTGCTCGCTCGTCTACTGGGGACCGTTACCGCCGTTGTCTGCCGGTTTGGTCGGCGGAGGGTTAGACGGTTTATCGTCTTTAAAGATACCTGTAATCTTGCCAAAAAACCCCTTTTTTTTCTTGTTCGGGTCCTGAGGCGTACTGCCGTCTGACGGGGCCGGTTGACCGGCCGTTTGCGTGCCAGGAGGGGGTGGCGGAAGCGCCTTTTCCCCACCCAGCCCGAAAACTCGCGAAAAGAACCCACGCATCCCGGTAGTCTGGTCGCAAGTCTCACTGGGTTCGGTTCCCGCGATGAACGCGACACTGTAGGTCTGCGGGCAAGCAGGAGTGGCCAGCAAATTAGTGGTCTTGTCCAGCTGGACATCGACGACCCCCGGCGGCTGCGAGAACGGCTTGGCGTCGGAGTACTGGGGAAGCGTGACAGCTTTCTTCATGAACTCCGCCCATACTGGCGCCGCGGTCTGGGCTCCGCTCAGTCGAAGATCGCTGTAATCGTCGTAGCCAACCCACACAATGCACAACAGGTTGCTGGTGTAACCGGCAAACCAGCCATCGTGGGAACTTCCAGTCTTTCCGGCGGCTGGTGAGGTAAAGCCACGCTGGCGGACCACGATGGCAGTGCCGTTGTTCATCACGCCTTCCATCATGGTTGTCATGAGATACGCGACACGGGCGTCAAGAACCTGATGCCGCTCGGGTTTGAAATCCATCACGACATCGCCGTTGGCATTGCGAACCGAGTTCACCACCGTCGGCGAGATCCTCTCGCCCGAGTTGGCGAATACGGTGTAGGCGGCCGCCATGTCGACGGGTGTGGCATCGTAAGCGCCCAGAGCCATCGCAGGCGTCGCCTTCACTGAAACGATGCCGGCCGCTTTGGCCAGGTCCGCCACTTTTTCGTAGCCCACTTCCTCGGCCAGTTTCACGGTTGCATTGTTCAAAGACATCGCCAGAGCATACCGGGCAGTCACATCGCCGTGATACTCCTCTTTGTAGTTTCGCGGCTCGTAGATCTGGTCACCGTAAGAGAATGAGCCGGGCTCGTCCTGGACCATCGACGCCGGCGTGAACACCGGATTCGCACCGTCCAACGCGGTATTCATGGCGGCGGCATAAACGAATGGCTTGAAGATCGAACCGGTTGGCCGTTTGGCTACCGCATGATTGAGCTGGCTGGTGCCATAATTTCGCCCGCCCACCAACGCCAGAATCTGCCCGGTATGCGGATCCATCGCAACCAGCGCAACCTGGGCTTGCGGACCGGGAAGGACTTTGGTTTCGTATTTGTTCTTTCCAATTCTCGTGCGTTTGGTGCGCAGCTTGGTTACCTGATCGTCGACCAGTTTTATTCCAGTTTGAACCGCAGCGGCCGCTGCGCTTTGCAGCTCCGGATCGAGAGTCGTATAGATCCGGTAGCCTTGATCATTCATCTGGCGTTCGTCCAGTTTGCTGATCAAGGTCTCGCGCAACATGTCGACGAAGTAAGGCGCATCGCTGGCTTCCACGTTTGGAGGCGCCAGCTTCAACGGCGTCGCCTTGGCCTTGTCGGCTTCCTCTCTTGAAAGAGCATGAGTGTCAACCATGCTGTCGAGAACCAGGTTGCGGCGTTCCAGCGCACGTTCGGGATGGCGGTATGGCGACAAGTAACTGGGCGCTTGAATGATTCCCGCGATCAGCGCCACTTCCGCCGGCGTCAGATCTTTCAGATCTTTATTGAAATAGGCTTGCGATGCCTGGGCAAAACCGCTGATCGTAAATGAACCGCGCTGTCCCAGGTCCACTCGATTGGCGTAAAACTCGAAAATTTGCTGTTTGCTGAACTTCTGCTCCATCTCCAGCGCAATCATCATCTCGGTCAGCTTGCGCTTGACCGTTTTCTGGGGCGTGAGAAAAAACGCCCGCGAAAGTTGCATGGTGATTGTGGAGCCGCCCTGCTCGTGGCGCTGGTGTGTCACATCCACCCAGGTGGCTTCCGCCAGGCGGATGAAGTTCACTCCGCCGTGTTGAAAGAAACGGCGATCTTCAATGGCCAGTACCGCGTCCACCATCAACTTCGGAATCTGCTCGTACGTGACCAGTTGCCGCTTGGAGCGTTGTTCCGCGTCGAACAGGGACGTGATCATCTGCGGCTCGAGTTCGTAAGCCGCAAGGTCTCCTGATTGGCTGCTGATGCTGTCGATTTTGCCGCCACGAAATCGGATCATGGCCGATTCCTGGCTGTGGTAGGAATCCGGCCCAGGCTTGATTTCGATTCCTCCCTCGAGGAGGCGGTAGTTCCCCATGGCCGATTGTCCGTTGCCCTGGTCGGAATATCCGGCACGACGCAGTTCGGCCACAATTTCTTTAGGTTCGATCTTCTCGCCCACCTGTACCGCGTGGGGAATGGCATAGATCCGGGCCGAATTGCCAAACACTGGGCCCTTGAATTTCTGGTCAATCATCCGGCCGAACTTGACGTAGTAATAAGTAAACATTCCGCCGGTCGCGGTAGCCAGCACCAGGAAGATGATCAGCGCAGTTTTTAATAGCGGATCACGCGGGAACGGCCAATTTCCAGTTTTGCTGCCGGTCGGGATCTTGAGTTTAATGGCCACGATGGGATGGTCGAATTTTTACCCTAATTACTTAGACTGCGGAATTCGTGCTCGGCGTTATCCGATCCAGTTTGAATCCTCTCCTGCCGGGCGAATTCGAAGTCTGCGCCCGGCAGCGGCTTCAAAATATCCAGTTTCAATTTTGAAGAGATATTTCATTTTACCCCGCCAGACGGGGTTTTGCGGCGTCTGCCGGTTGGCAGTCAGGTACGTTTGAGAGGTGCCGGGTTGTCCTGCGGCGCGTGCTACCTGGTCCGTTTGGCTGGAAAAGAATCGTACTACGGGGTGCCACAGCCATTGACTACTCGAGGAACGTCGGATTGCTGGTCATCCGCACTACCGGGCGGCTTAAAAGACGCTCCGGTTGCTGCTGGATGGGTCGAAATTCAGATCCAGAGGGTATCCCGGCAGGTTCAAGTGCACAACGTAGGGAGCCTCGATGCTAAGGGATCCGGCATAAGCGGATCCGACCCGGGTGATCTTGATCTGCTCTTTGACGATCGGGATATCCAACTCCTGGGCCTTTTTGAAAACGGCATCACGCACCGTGTCATCGCTCTTGGTGCTGTAGGTGGCTAGCTGGGCTTCGGTTTTGATGGCATCTTCGAACTGGTAGTTCGAGAAAAAAGGCGGCGCCAATTCGCCGATCAGATATACCGTGAAAACTATCACGACGATACCCATTACGAGTTTCAGGGAACCCATTACGCGCTCCACTTTCGGTCGCGCGCCGAGACACTTCTCTAGCCCGCAGACCGTAGATTTTTGTCGAAATATTCGGTTATAGCGGCGATGCTAGCATCCTCCATTTGACGAGTCGAGCGTCGAACGACTTCCACAGTGCCTTCGGTAACCTTCTTTCCCACGGTGACGCGGAAGGGAATGCCTACCAGGTCAGCATCCTTGAACTTGACTCCTGGTCTTTCGTCCCGATCGTCCAGTAACACCTGGTAACCGGCGGACTCCAGCCGCGTGGCAATATCTTCGGCTGCGGCTCTTATCTTCTCGTCACTTACGTTGGTTGGCGTGACCACAATTTCGAAAGGCGCAATCTGGGGCGGCAGCCAGAAGCCGTTTTCGTCGTTACTCTGTTCAATCGTTGCGGTCAGAATGCGCTCGATTCCGATCCCATAACTGCCCATGATCGGTTTGACCTCTTTGCCGTTCTTGTCCAGGACGCGCGCCCCCATGGAATCCGTGTACTTGTAGCCCAGTTTGAAAATGTGACCAATTTCAACCGCGGTATCGATCCTTACCGGTTCGCCACAATTTGGGCAGGCTTCGCCCGCCGTTACGCTGCGCAGGTCGGCATAAGCGGTTGGTTCGAAGTCGCGTCCCGGCGTGAGATTTTTGAGGTGATAATCCTCTTTGTTTGCGCCGCCGATCAGGTTGGTGCGTCCCTCAAGCGCCTTGTCCACCAGCAGCAGCGGACGATCTTCGTCAGTCTTTTTCGCCCAGTCGATTCCAATCGGGCCCAGAAATCCCGCCGGTGACTTGAATAGCTGTTTGATTTCATCCTCCGTCATCGGACGAGTGACTTTGCCCGACACTGCGGAAGACAGCTTGGCTTCGTTCATCTGGTGATCGCCGCGCAACAACAAAACCACGGCCCGGGTTTTAACCTTGCCCGATTTGGCGTCCTTGTCTTCGATCATCAGCGCCAGGGTCTTCATCTTGTTCTTTGGTGAGACGCCGAGGTAGTTGGCCACGTCTTCAATCGTTTTCATCCCCGGCGTATGCACCTCGAGCGGCTTGCCATCGCCTTGTGCTGCGAGATCGTCCACATTCGCCAGTCTTGATGTCGCCTTCTCCAGGTTAGCGGCGTAGTCACATTTTTCGCAGCTGACGATAAGGTCTTCACCTGCCGGTGTCCGCACCATAAATTCGTGGGACTGCGATCCGCCCATCGCGCCAGAATCAGCCTCGACCACCATGTACTTCAATCCACAGCGGTCGAAGATGCGGCGGTAGGTTTCGTAATGCTTCTGATATGACACGTCGAGCCCGGCGGCATCGATATCGAAAGAGTAGGAGTCCTTCATGATGAACTGCCGCACCCGCAACAACCCGGACTTGGGGCGGGCCTCATCGCGGAACTTGGTCTGGATCTGATACCAGATCTGCGGCAATTGCTTGTAGCTCCGTAGTTCCTTTCGGGCAATATCAGTCATGACCTCTTCGTGGGTCATGCTCAAACACAGATCGGCTCCTTTGCGGTCTTTAAGGCGGAACATGTTGTCACCCATGACCGCCCATCGACCGCTGGATTCCCACAATTCGCGCGGATGAATCGCAGGCAGAAAGAATTCCTGTCCGATCTTGTCCATCTCCTCGCGGACAATGCCCATGATCTTGTTGAACGAACGGTTGCCGAGAAAAAGATAGGAGTAAACTCCGGCGGCAAGCTGGCGGATGTAGCCCGCACGGACGAGAAATTTGTGGCTGGCAACTTCGGCGTCCGCCGGAGCCTCGCGCAGGGTAGGAATAAAGAGTTGAGACCAACGATGCATAGTTAGGAGTCCTGGGTAGCTGGGAATTAGTGATTGTAAATGATTGACGAACCTGGAACGGCGGGCTTCGCCGGGATCGATGGAAGCAAGCGTTGATGAGAGAAGAGAACCGTGGCCCTTTTCAACCCGCCAATTGCTTCAAAAGTTCTTTCCCGAGTTTCTGCGCCTCGCCGAAAAATTTCTGATACTCCACGAATAGCCGGTTCAGTTCCAGCGACCGATCGGCATTAAGATTTTTCCGCAAGATCATGTCGCGCATGTGGACCGGATTCGGAAGCGCGGCGTCTTCGGTGAGTTCTTCCAGGGCGGTTTGTGGATCATAGTGATACATAGTTTTATTGTAGTGCCAGCGTCGGGCGGCAAGCCGTTGTTACATCATTTCCGTTCCCCACAAATCATGAAGGTGAACGATTCCCAACAGTCTGCGATCGCCATCGATCACCGCGAGAGAAGTAATCTTCTTTTCTTCCATCAAAGCGAGAGCGGTGGCAGCAAATTCATTTGCGCCGATCGTTCTGGGCGTTCCCGTCATGCATTCGCCGGCGGTCAGATCCAGAACATCCTTGCCGCGCTTTTCCAGTAAACGCCGCAGATCGCCGTCACTGATCACTCCTACCAGAGTCTCGCCATCAAGCACAGCGGTCACGCCCAGTTTCTTGCGCGACATTTCGTAGATCACGTCCGGCATCGTGGTTTGCCGCGTGACTCTTGGTGTGGCATCCCCGGAATGCATCAGGGACTCGACGCGGGCAAGGCGCTTGCCCAGCTTGCCGCCGGGATGCAGATTGGCGAAATCTTCTTCCTTGAAGCCGCGCTTTTCGGCCAGCGCCATGGCCAGCGCGTCGCCCAACGCTAACATCACGGTGGTAGAAGCCGTCGGCGCCAGACCAAGAGTGCAGGCCTCCTTGTCCACGGAACAATCGAGTGCGACGTCAGCCGCCGCCGCGAGGGTTGAAACTTTTTGTCCAGCGCCCGCAGTTCGCGTTGTCGCGGGCGACCCTGAATCATTCTCCTGAAAAACGGTATCGCCCGTCATGCTGATCAAGGCAACCTGCAGCCGCTTGATAGTCGCCAGTAGCCGCAGAAGCTCTTCTGTTTCCCCGCTCAACGAGAGCGCCAGCACAACATCGCCACGCACCAACATGCCCAGGTCGCCGTGCACGGCGTCGACGGGGTGCATGAACAGAGCCGGAGTTCCGGTAGAGCTCAACGTAGCGGCAATCTTGCGCGCGATAATCCCACTCTTACCCATGCCAGTAACAACCACCCGGCCGGCGCACGCGTAGATTAATTCCACCGCCCTCGTGAAGGCTTCGGCCATGGGGCCTGCGACGCGATCAGCCAGCGCTCGCAAGGCGTCAGCCTCTATGCGGACGACATTTTCGCCAATATGTTTCATGGAAAGAATGGAAAGAAAAGATGTTAGCACGCACTCACGGCGAAGGCGTCGCCTGTTGACTCCTCGCCGCCTAAGGGAATGACTGCCTGACATGAGCGCTGCCCTAAAAGAAATCACGACGATGCTGAAAAGGGGCACGGTCGAAGCCGCGCCCCTTTGTCTTCTCAGCTTTGTGCAGTTCGCAGTCCGTCAGGGCGTGTACTTAAAGTTGCTGATGTACATATAACGGGTTGGGCCTATCGTAGCTGTGCCTCCCCAACTCGATTTGTTCGTGCCCCACATGTTGAACAGAAACGGCGCGGCCTTGCTGGGAACGGCTTCCGTATGATGGACAACAAGCGTCCCATCGACGTACCAGTCCACCGAACCCGACCTCCACACGATTTTGAAATCATGGCTGTTCCCCTGATTAAAACCTGTGACTTCGGTGTCCTGAAAGTCCGATACTCCGTGCCAGTTGGTACAGTCCACGGCATCCGGTTTATTTCCCACCTGCTCCATATCGATTTCGGTTTCGGAGTTTGACGCGTACAGGAAGCCGGAGGAATCGGATCCGGAAAGAACGTTGACCACTCTGGAAGTAAATTCGAACGTGCCGTAGCCGAAAGTATTCTTGGTCATCACTTCCGACCCGCTCGACAGGATCTTGCCGCCACTCTGAGTTTGGGTGAGGGATAAAACTAGCTCCGATCCGACAGAAACATTATTAGGATCGAATGTTCCCACATTCCCGTTGGCATTCCCCACCGGCGGTGCCGACCCGTTGTGCGTCTCCCATGTGTAGCCTCCGAAACTGAATTCGCTGGGGCCAGTTACCCCAGAAGACCCACTGCCGGAAGACCCACTGCCGGAAGACCCACTGCCGGAACTTCCACTTCCCGAGGATCCGCTGCTTGATGTTCCGCTGCCCGAGGATCCGCTGCTGGATGTGCCAGAGCCTGAGCTGCCGCTACCGGACGAACCGGAGCTCGACGTGCCACTGCCCGAAGATCCGCTGGAGGACGTCCCGCTGCCAGAAGATCCACTGCTGGAAGTCCCGGTACCGGAACCAGACGAAGACCCGCTGCCAGACGACCCACTGCCAGACGACCCACTGCTTGATGTGCCGCTGCCCGAAGATCCGCTGGAGGACGTCCCGCTGCCGGAAGATCCACTGCTAGAAGTGCCGCTACCGGAACCAGACGAAGATCCACTGCCAGACGACCCACTGCTCGACGTGCCACTGCCCGAGGATCCGCTGGAGGACGTCCCACTACCCGACGAACCACTGCCGGATGTGCTGGTACCAGAACCAGACGAAGACCCGCTGCCAGAAGACCCACTTCCAGAGGACCCACTGCCGAGGACCCACTGCCGGAAGATCCACTGCTGGAGGTGCCGCTACCAGAACCAGACGAAGATCCGCTTCCGGAAGATCCACTGCTTGATGTGCCACTGCCCGATGTTCCACTGGAGGACGTCCCGCTTGTTGATGTCCCGCTGGTCCCTGAAGAGCCAGTTCCAGAGGATCCGCTGCTGGAGGTGCCGGTACCGGTACCAGTACCAGAAGAAGATCCAGTCCCAGATGATCCGCTGGTTGACGTGCCGGTCCCCGGAGTTCCACTGCTGGAGGTTCCGCTCCCGGAGGTTCCACTACTCGAGGTCCCGGTCCCCGTTGTCCCGGTGCTTGACGTACCCGTGCCAGACCCCGTGCTCGAGGTTCCGCCGCTTGATGTCCCGCTACCCGACCCCGTGGTCGAGGTTCCGCTACCAGTGCCGCTTGTGGCGGTTCCGCCACTGGTGCCGCTATGGGGAGGTGTGAAGGGCATGGTGCCGCCGCCGCACGCTACCAGAGAAAGCAAGGCCAACACTAAAACACACATCCTCAACATTGAAATATCCTTTTAATTTGGGATAGGGATTGCCGTGCGATCCCGTGTCGGCCAGATGGGACTGCGGGGCCCGAGAACTTGAATTTCAGATTGCTGAACTGAAGACTTGTCGGCGCATCCCAGTCTTATTCCGAACGAGCCTGTCTACCTGGAAGACAATGGACCGGCATCACGTTCGAACTTCCTGGAATGAAAACTGAAACCACGTCGGTTTAGCACCGTCTCAAAAGAAGACGCGGTTTACTTGGGACTGCCGAGGTAGACACTGCGACAAGGTTTACCGAGCCAATATTCAGACCCGAACAAAAAATCAAAGCTTTAAGTCTTAGACGAAGAAGCGGCGCGCATAGTGTAGCAAAAAATCTAGTTCCGGGCGGGCCGAGTAAAATATTTTTTTACAACAGGCAGGTTGGGGCACCCAGGATGGGACTGAGGACCTTAGAAGCGCAATTCAAAAGGGACCTAATGACTCGGTCGAGCGGCATGCGTTTATCGATTGCGAGGCCCCTTTTGAAGAGAAGAAGCTGGACGTGGGCGAAGACGGCCCAATTTTGGATCCAATTTTAACTGATGCTTTAGGAATGTTTGGTGTCCCTCTCTTCTACAGATCGCCTGCTCGTTGCAGCGCTTCTTTCATCCCTGCCCAACTCAACACTGTCGAAGCTTCGGGAGTACCTGCTCCTCGCCAATGCGTCTCCAGACTCACGGCATGGTGGTAGCCATCACGCTTGAGCGCCGCAAACTGGCCGACCCAGTCGATTGAACCCTTGCCCATCGCCGCCCACTCGTATTTGTCGCCATTTTTGACGGCGTCTTTGCAATGGCAATGTCCGATTCGGTCTTTGGGCAAGAGGTTGTAGCCATCGGGATAGGGCTTCTCACCCCGCGACGCAGCATTTCCGGGGTCCCAGTTCAGCATGAATGACCGCGACGGCACACCGGCAAGGGTCTTGGCGGCTTCGGCACCGGTTGCGGTATTACATGCGAACTCATTCTCGAGAATCAGAATTATTCCGATCTTCCCCAACTTCTCGGCGGTCTGCTGCAGTTTGTCATTCATGGCCTGGCGATACGGTCCCTGCTCCTCGAGGCGCCAAAAATCGAAGCAGCGGATGCGATCGGTGGAGAATGCCGTAGTCAGTTCAATACTGCGGTCGAGAACTTCACCCTGTTGATCGTAGGTAAAGTCGGCGCCAAATTGGTCATGTTCGGGGCTGAATTTTGACTTAGGCGCACCTGGCCAATCGACTTTAAAGAGTGGGCTGGCGATGTCGGTCACGCGAAGGTTGTTTTTCTTGAGCAGGCTCTTGGCCTCGGCTATTTCATTGGCATCCAGATTGACGACATTCTTGTTCCACATGCTTCGCAGCTCCATCCATTCCATTCCGAACTGTTGTGAAGCAACCTCACAGGCGTGGCCAAAATCCTGAGAAATCTCGTCGTTGATCACGGCGATTTTGAAAGGTGACTTCGGCAGACGGACCCCCGCCGAGGTCGCCGAGGCTGGGGACGAAGCCGGAGTCGGCGAGGACTGAGAGGATTGAAATGAGGCCGCCTGCGACTTGCGACTCGCAATCGCCAACGTGCTCAGGCCTGTAATAAAGCTACGACGTGAGAATTCCGAGTGCATCTTTGCCTCCTGTACCTCCAGCAATGGAAGTATGCCGGGACTTCCATCGATTGTCAGTTGAACGTAACAGGCCACGTTGCCTGGTTGAATCGTGGCCGGCCGTCTTCTAATGAACCGGCTCCAGAATTAGTTTCTGCACACGCCAGTTCAGCAGTTCACCCACAAAAAGGACATTTTCTGATGGGCAGGCAATCTCGTGAATCCATCCAAATTGTTTGGGCTGTTTGCCGGATTCGCCAAGTACACCAAGAACCTTGCCGTCGAGGCCAAGCTTGTAAATGCGGCCAGGGTATCCGTCGGAGCTGTACAACACCTGGTTCGGCGCCGGCGTGATGCATACCGTCCATGGCGCACCCGGAGCCATCGCCTGGTTGCCGGTAATCGGCAAATCTGGCTTTTTGCCAATGGCCGGGCGAGCGTTGGAGGGCACTGGCACGTCAATCACAATCTGACGCAGAAATTTGCCGTCTCCGTCGAAGACCTGAATCCGGCGGTTTCCTCGGTCCGCAACATAAACATGTCCCTCGGCGTCCACTGCGATGCTGTGCGGCGTATTCAGCTGCCCGGGTTCGCTGCCAGGCTCGCCCCACGACTTGAGCCAGTTGCCATCTTTGTCTACCTTCGCGATGCGTGAATTGATGTAGCCGTCGCTGATGAATGTATTGCCGGCTGCGTCCCACGCCATGTCGGTTACTTGCCGAAACATTCCATCCACCGGGGGCAGTGGCGGCTTGGGATGCTTCAAAGGCTCGGTGCCTTCGTCGGACGCTTCCAGCTTGCGGCCAAAAACCATCACCACCCGGCCCTCCGGATTGAACTTGATGACCATATCCGAGCCTTTGTCGGCGACCCAGATGTTGTCGTCCTTGTCCACCTTCACCGAATGCGCGAATGACCATGCATAAAGATTGTGGCCAATTTCACGGAGAAACTTGCCATCAGGATTGAATTCCAGAAGTTGTGCGGCACTCGCGCCGTACGCGGGGCCGGTTGTCTGTCCGCGGGAGAATACGAAAATGTGTCCCTTGGAATTGACTGACACACCGGCCACCTCGCCCAGGTACAGATCGGAAGGCAGCTTCAGGAAGTCGGGAACTGAGCGGTAGGGAATTTCTGGCACGCGGGTATCTTGAGCCAGGACGAATCCAGCGAGCGCGAGGAATAGAATCAGAGCGCAATATCTCATGGGCCTCCGGGGCAGCAGCGAACTAGCAGGGTATACGAGATTGATGGCGGTTGTAACCTGGTTGAGAGGCTCTGCTATGATGCCGCCGGATTACGGGCTCCAGTAGATGACGATTCACGTCGGTCTAATCGGTGGAGGAAACATCTCGGACACGCACGCCCGCGCGGCGAGCGCGATTCCCGGGCTCGAGATCGCTGCCATCTACGGCACAAATCCTGAAAAGGTCACCGTTCTTTGTCGAAAGTATGGCGGAACGCCCTATCAGGAGTTCGACTCATTCCTGGGCCACCGCCCAATGGACTTCGTCGCTATCGGAAGTCCGTCGGGGCTTCATGCGACTCACGGAGTTGCCGCTGCTGAACGGGGCCTCCACGTGCTTACAGAGAAGCCCATCGATATCAACACCACGCGTGCGGACGCCCTCATCGCCGCCGCGGAGCGGTCTGGAGTGAAACTCGGCGTCATGTTTCAGGACCGGGTAAATCTCGGGGTTCGCCAGCTCAAGGACTGGATCGCCGCGGGTGTTATTGGCAAACCCCTGATGGTGGATGCGCGCGTGAAGTGGTACCGGCCTCCCGAATATTACAGCCAGTCGCGCTGGCGTGGGACTTTGGCACTGGATGGGGGCGGCGCGCTGATGAATCAGGCCATACACACCGTGGATCTTCTACTCTGGCTTCTCGGCGACGTAAACCACGTGCAAGCGCGCACCGTAACCGCACTTCACAACATCGAAGGAGAGGACACGGCGTTAGCGATCCTCGAATTCTCCAGCGGCGTACTCGGTAGTCTGCAGGCCACGACTGCCGCCTATCCGGGATATCCGCGAAGGCTGGAGCTTACGGGGTCCGAGGGCACAGTGATACTTGAGCACGATCGAATCATAGCGGCCAATTTGCGGCAGCCACCGCCGGGAGCTACGAACCTTGCGCCGGACCAGAACCAAAGTGCTTCGTCTGCCGTGGTGAGCGACGTACGCGGCCACCAGGCCCTGCTGGAAGATTTCATTCACGCCATCGAACGCAACACGACCCCGGTATGCGATGGCCGCGATGGCAGACGCAGCGTGGCCCTGATCGAGGCAATTTATCGCGCCGCATCTACTGCTGCCGGATCGCACGCGTGAATTCAACGATTTTGAGACGAAATTTTGGGATGAAATTTCGGAGGATAGACAAGACTTTTTGATTGAAACGACGTCTGTTTCTCTATCGGCCCCTGTCAACGACAAATACCGGAGGAGAGTTTTGAAAGACCGCACGCGCATTGCGACAGTTTCATTCGCGACACTTACAGCCGTCTTTTTTCTGGTGCCGTGGACTGCGGCCCAAAACTCCAACTTCCACGGCGCCCCGGATTCTGCCAAACAGACCAAAAATCCGTATCAAGCGCAGCCATCCGAGGATGGAAAGGCTCTCTATCACTTGCGCTGCGCGCGCTGCCACGGCGAGAGCGGTGAAGGCTCGGGAAATATTCCACCGCTGGCGCAGGACAAGATCAAGGCCGCAACGGATGGCGAAGTGTTCTGGTTTATCACCAAAGGCGACGTAAGCAACGGCATGCCATCCTGGGCGAAACTGCCGCAGCGGCAGCGTTGGCTCATTGTGAACTATGCAAAGACGCTGGGAACGCCGGCGGCTGGGCAAACAGCAACCACAGCCGCCGCGCCCGTAAAAGCCGCACACCTGAATGCGCCGCCTCCCACACCGCCCTTCACCGACTATCGCTACGAGAAACCGGGGAAGACCCGCAAGATCACGCTCAAGGATCTTCCCGCTCCGTTTGTCACTCCTTCGGCTGAAAACGCATCCGAAGTCGTGGCACGTCCTGAAGGCGCGTGGCCGCAGGTTCCGGCGGGTTTCAAGGTCGACCAGTACGCAACCGGACTCGAAAACCCGCGAATGATTCGCACTGCGCCCAATGGCGATATTTTTGTGACCGAAACCAAACCCGGTAATGTCAAAGTGTTCCGTGGTATCACCGGCACCGGCAAGCCAGAACAAATGGCGGTATTCGCGAGCGGATTGAAGCATCCGTTCGGAATTAATTTCTATCCTCCTGGCCCGAATCCACAGTGGATCTACATCGGAAACACAGAGTCGGTGGTGCGTTTCCCCTATCAAAACGGCGACTTGCAGGCGCGTGGCGCGGCTGAACATATTACAGATCTGCCTGGCGGGGGAGGTCACTCAACAAGAGATATCCAGTTTTCGCCGGACGGCAAGAAGATGTTTGTCTCCGTTGGCTCGGCCTCCAACGTTGACGATCCCGATGTGACGCCCGCGGAAAAGAATCGTGCCGACGTCCTTGAGTTCAACCCGGATGGTTCAGGGCAGCGAGTGTTTGCCTACGGCATTCGTAACTGCGTTGGATTGGCTCTTAATTCGAAGACTGGCGAATTATGGTGTTCGGTCAACGAGCGGGACGGTCTGGGGGACAATCTCGTTCCGGACTACATCACTCACGTCCAGGACGGCGGATATTACGGATGGCCCTGGTGGTACATGGGTGGCCACCAGGACCCGCGCCGCAAAGGTACCCATCCGGAGCTGAAAGACAAAGTGATTACGCCCGATGTGATTTTGAACCCGCACAACGCGTCGTTGGGAATCACGTTTTACGACGGCAAACAATTCCCGGCGGAGTATCAGGGTGACATTTTCGCCTCTGAGCACGGTTCCTGGAACCGGGCGGTCCGGGTTGGCTATGAATTGATTCGTATTCCTCTACATCAAACTGGGCATGCCAGTGGCGAGTACGAGGATTTTATGACCGGTTTCGTCGTCGACAACGAGCACGTGTGGGGGCGTCCGGTTGCGGTGACTGTCGCACCCGATGGGTCGCTACTGGTTACCGACGACGGCTCGAATTGCATCTGGCGAATAACTGCAACAGGGAAGTGAAGCTTTGAGAACGCTCGCCTTGCGCAATTGTCTCCGCCTTCATCGGATGCTAGACTTTGAGTGCGCAAGGCGAGCGGGAGTAGTTCAGCGGTAGAACGCCAGCTTCCCAAGCTGGATGTCACGGGTTCGATCCCCGTCTCCCGCTCCATATTTGCAATCACTTAGCACTCCGAAGACTGTTGCTGTGTGCTCAAAAGTGTTCAGAATGTTTTGAGTTTTCACTGTATCCTCTGCCCAGGTTCGCTAGTCATCACGTCATTGGTCACTGCGTTCGCCAACTTTCGTACGCTCTCCGGCACGATCTGGGTGTATTCGTTAAAAGTTATCCCAATATCACTGTGACGCAGGTGCGCCTGTACATCTTTCGGATTCCCGAATCCCTGGGCGTTCGTCGCGAATGTGCGTCGAAGGACTTGGAAGTTCACTGGCACCGTGATTCCGGCGGCCCGGGCGAATGGGTTCATACTGTTCCCGTGACTGCCGCTCATATGAGCTCTGGAGAGCTTGCACGCCTGACTGGGTTAAGCGCGGATACCTTACGCCATTACGAGCGGCTCGGTGTTCTACCAAGGTCGCAGCGCACGAGTGGCGGTTACAGGATCTTCCCATCATTGCGGTCGAGCGAGTTCAGCTTGTACAGCGAGCTTTGCAACTAGGTTTTTCGCTCAGAGAGCTCTCCGAAATCCTGGACACACGTGATAACGGTGGTGCACCTTGCCATCGTGTGCTCAAGCTTGCGGAAGGAAAACTCCTGTCGCTTGGGGAAGAGATTCACGAACTCCAGCGCACACACGACTACATGCGCAAGCTGGTTCGCGATTGGCGGAAGAAGCTGAAACGCATGCCTTCCGATAGTAAAGCGATGCTCCTGCATTCGCTCGTTACTAGACCAAAAACCAAGTCGAATAATCTCAAGAGAAGAGGCCGGTCATGAATCGTTTCGCAATCGTTCTTTCGTTGGCTCTACTGGCGTCGCCAGTCCTGGCGCAAGAGGCGAAGCCTGATGACTCGATGCAGAGCTGTCCAATGCACGACCAGCACGCAACCCACCATGCCGCCGTGGAGAGTCACGGCGACCAAGCGATGGGTTTCCCACACGAGAAAACGACGCATCACTTCCGCATAATGCCGGACGGTGGTGCTATCGAGGTCGTGGCGAACGATCCAAAAGACACGACCAATACTGAAGCGATTCGGTCACACCTAAGGCATATCGTGATGATGTTTGGCAACGGCGACTTTTCTGCGACGATGTTCATACATGACGGTGTGCCGCCCGGGACAACGACTGTGAAGCTGATGAAGTCGGCAATCCACTATGCGTATGAAGAGATGCCTTCAGGCGGATACAGATGAGGTCAGAGGATCCGATTGCGGTTGCTGCAATCCATGACTTCATGCGTTTTCAGGTCACAGAACACCAAACCGGTGACGTCCTCGGAGTAACCCAAAAGTAATTGTTGTCCACGACCATGTTTGAAGTCGTGAGTTCGCAAAAGTGTGCAAGGCCGAGCCGGCCTACCAACGTTTCACAGGTAATCATAATATCGGAGGGTCACGAATCGTAGGCTCACGACCGATCCGCTTCTCAAACCTGTCCGGCAAAAAACGAATAGTCGATCGAACTCATCGTCTCCGATTGGATCGACCCTGCCGGCTCCCAGTTGTTCAATGATGGTGGGCAGACTATCCGAGTGCACGACGACCTGCCCGTCGTTCTTCGACCAACACTCCCAATCTAACAAGCAACACCGCCACGGTCGAGCTTGCCCGCGCATTACCCAACATCTAGATTTGGATCACCATTCGACTAACCGAATGGCTACTTGATAGATACTTCCTCTAGCCGCAGAGTTAGCGAACCCGGCTGGCAGACCACGCTGACGTTTGCCTCCACTTCAAACTCCCGGCACAACGTACTGCGAATCAATGGGTTGATAGCAATCAAAACTAGTTTCGTAGACCTCGAGCTTTTGGCCTGCCGTTTGCATTCTTCGTATGCGTAGAGTAATTTGGGGCGCCGATCGTTCGTGGCGGTGCGGAAGTTCGTGTGTCGCCTGCTATTCGCGGGGACTACCGCATCGTGCAAATTGACGCCCCCAACCCCAGGTAGGCCCATCGGCCCAAGAAGCCCAAAATCCAACTAGGAGAAAGGTCCATGAAACACTTATCAAGCACTTCATGGCTGCTTTCGGCTCTTGTTCTATTCTGTGGGTGCGGCGGAGGATCATACCAAAGGGCAACCGGAGGGATGCCCGGGGGCGCAGGAGGGGTGACTTCACCATTGCCATCGCTCGGCCTGAGCGTCGCGGGGAATTGGCAATTCAATACGACCTCCATGGTTTCGGGTGCGCCGGCTTTAACCATTGCGGGAAGCATCGTTCAATCCGGTAGTTCGGTAAGCGGCGCGTTGCATGTCAACGGTTCGAGTTGCTTTGACCCCCTTAGAACAGTGGGCCTGACTGGTACCCTGACGGGAAGCGACCTTTCCCTGATCCTCACTTCTGTCGATGGACAGGTCACTACGCTCACCGGCAGTATCAGCGACAACACATTTACCGCCACGCATTTGCCGGGACAATTCACCGGAACCTACACCATCAACGGTGGCTGTGCTGGTGGCGACAAGGGTAATGTCACGGGAGTGCCAGTATCTTCAATGTCCCACAACTGGGCTGGCGACCTGACAAGCGAGACGGGAGATACCAACCGCGTCGTAGTCGGACTGACTCAAGGCCCTGGTACTTCTGAGGGCATCTTCGAGCTCAGCGGGACAGCATTTTTTGAGGTTGGTAACTGTTTCAAGACGGCGAAGATTTCATCTGGGACATTTCCCGGAGGCAGCTACGTGATGGGCAATTCTGTGTCTCTTGAAATTGAGACTGACAACGGAGTCATTGTTTTCCAGGGGACGCCGAGTGGCGGTGTGATTCGCGGGAACTACAAACTCGTAGGCAGCACCTGCGAACCTACCGGCACGGGATACCTGTCACCGTGGGAATATTGAGCGGAGCAATCCGGACAAACACTCGTGGAAACTTGGCTTGCGCAACAGACAATCAAAGGTCCCTATTAAAGTATTTTGTTCGGTTGCTTGCCCAATGCGGCGATTTTGTGGGCCACATGAAAACGATCTGATACCGGCTTCCCGCGGATCAGCAAACGGGAAGTCGGCGGATTAGTGCCATACCCGTCTTGAGTCAACAATCCTTCTGAGATACGCCAACTAGACGCACCTTCATTGACTTGGGCACGCTTCCGCCATAGCATCTTTGCGCATGATCGGCCAAACTATCTCGCATTACCGCATTGTGGAGAAGCTCGGCGGCGGGGGAATGGGCGTGGTATACGACGCGGAGGACCTCAAGCTCGGGCGCCGCTTAGCCCTAGAGTTTCTTCCTGAAGAACGCGGGAATCCGCTTCAGGGGCTAACCGTGATAACTGCAGTGGCAGCCTTGACCAAAGTCAGAGATACATTGTCCTGGGCAATAACGTGGAACGTACCCGAGGTGCTGGGAGCAAGGTACGTCACTGTCACGGAGCTAGCATCTGCTCCCTGAATGGAGCCATCTGGGCATGGTCCGGCAGGCGGCGTAGTGCCCGACCAGTTGCACTGCGCGCCGCTGGCGCCATTTGTTTGTAGCTCCGCGATGGTCCAATTCAGCGCCGGAGCGGCGGGACTGCCCTTAACCATAGCTTGCAATGTCACTTGGCCGCTCGCCGGGATCGTGACAGCTGACGGCGACACGGTCACAGTCACGTTGTTGGGATCAAAGCTGCTACTACCACCACAGCCAGCGATGACAATCAGCAGGACGAGTGACTCCACGCCGAGGGCTCGGAACAAATTCATTTCAAATCTCCAGCAAGAGGATCATTCGAGATTTTTGGGTTCTTAAGCAAACGGGATTGTACGCTCAGGTGCCTACATTTGCGTCAATCTGGCTCCGGGTCTTCAAGTCGGCGGATTGTTGACTTACACAGATGGGATGAGAAGGCCGGTCTCCGGGCGGGATGCTGTACGCTCCCAAGTTATCGACGTGCTCAAGGCACAGATAAAAAGGAGACCGGCAATGAAAAAGGTTAGCACCGTAGCGGCGAAACAGAACAGGAATAATTCTCAGCAGAAGCTGACCGTCGGATTGGATCTGGGAGATCGTAACAGCTGGTACTGCATGGTGGATGAAGCAGGGCAGATACAACTGGAGCAGAGAGTCCGTACCCATGGGAAAGCGTTGCAGGAAGTCTTCGGTGCCATGCCGCGCAGTCGGATCGCACTGGAAATCGGGACGCACTCGCCCTGGGTGAGCCGACTGCTCAGCGAGTTGGGGCATGAAGTGATCGTGGCGAATGCGCGAAAGGTGCGGCTGATCGGGGAGAGCCGGAAGAAAGACGATCGCCTGGATGCGCAGACGCTGGCACGGCTGGCCCGGATCGATCCGGAGTTGCTGTATCCGGTGAAGCATCGCAGCGCGCAGGCGCAAGCCGATCTGATGATGATTCGAGCGCGCGCCGGCCTGGTGCGAGCCCGCACGGGCTTGGTCAATACGGCACGCGGTCTGGCGAAGTCTTACGGCGAAAGATTGCGCGGCTGCAACGTGCGCAATATGAATCCGGAGAAAGCGGAGGGACTGAGTCCGGAACTGCAACGCGCGCTGGAGCCGTTGCTGGCCGGGATCGAAGCGGTGAGCGAACAAATCCGCGAATACAACCAGCGCATCGAGCAGTTGGCGCAGCAGAATTATCCGCAAACCGCGCTGTTGAAACAGGTGAAGGGTGTGGGCACACTGATCGCGATGACGTACATGCTGACGCTGGAAGATCCGCATCGCTTTGGTAAAAGTCGCGACGTGGGCTGCTATCTGGGATTGCAGCCAGGACGGCGCAACTCGGGGCGGAGCGAGCCGCAGTTGCATATCAGCAAAGAGGGAGACCCCTATCTGCGAACGCTGCTGGTGCAGGGAGCGCAGCACATCTTGGGGCCGTTCGGCATCGACTGTGACCTGCGACGCTGGGGACTGAAACTGGCCGAGCGTGGCGGAAAGAGCGGAAAGAAGCGAGCCATCGTCGCCACCGCAAGAAAGCTCGCGGTGCTGCTGCATCACCTGTGGGTGAGCGGAGAAGCGTACGAACCGTTGCACAACAGCAGCCGAACGACAGTGGCGGCAGTCGCGTAGAACAAAAATACAACAAAAGTCCAAAACCGTTCCAGGAAGAGAAAAGACAAAAGCCAAAGCCGAGTTCCGGTGACTGCGTTAATCGCCTGGCCCAGGTTCCACTCTGCAAGAGCAGAACCACAGGGCGACAAACAGATGGCAGCACCGGCTGAAACGAGAACGCCCAACATGCACCGAGCGAAATGAAATCGCTCCTCAAGAGTGCGGATGGAAGCATGGCGACAGTGGCCACTCGGCGGGAGAACAACGATGTTCCGCGAACCGCAAAAATCGACTTGACTCCGACCGGCCTTCTCATGGAAGGCGTTTACACCAAACATCCGGTTATGAATGTAATCGCGATCTTACGTCAACAATCATCCGTGCTATCGTCCGCATATCGTGAGTTGGCTTTTTGCTGCTGCGGGTGCTCTCGGATTTCTTGTCTTTCTGACAATCGCTATCTCTGAGCGCTTTTCAAAAGACCGTTAAACGCTGAACCCATTCAAAGAGGGTAATGGCGATTTTCACCAATTGACAATCTGCGCACCACAGGCAGGACTGCTAAGAGACCTCTGCGTGAACGCATTGCTACAACTTGCCCGTTGGCCGAAATCGTAAAGCGGGTAGATGCTAGCTGCTTTGGGGTAGTTTTTCTTTAGAAACGCTACTGTGGCGGGTGCTATGAAAGAATGGTCTTGTCGGACATCCAGACAGAACAGATGAACTAGCCGTGTGCGTCTTCGCCGCCCCGGCGTTTTCTTATTGATCGCGTAGAGTCCGCATCGGGTCTACGCTTGCCGCTCTAAGCGCTGGAATAAGGGCGGCCACTGTCGAGACGAACAAAAGCGCAGCCGTCACAGTTAGGAATACTGATCCATTCAGCGGCTCGACCTCATACAGGACACCTTGAATCAAATTGGCGGCGAATACTGAAGCCAATGCTCCCAGCGTAGTTCCGATACAGGCCAGAACCAGCCCTCGTCGCAGCACAAGTTGCAAAATGTCGGAACGCGAAGCGCCCAATGCCATTCTCAGCCCGAATTCCCGTGTCCTCTCGACGACAATATAGGAGAGCACGGCGTACAGTCCGACCGCCGATAGCAGAAGAGCGATCGCGGCAAAACCAGACACCAAAGTAGCTTCAAAGCGAGGCTGCGCCGCCTGCGCATGAATGTCGGAGATGAGAGTGCGGTATGCGAAAACGGGTGGATCTTTGTCTATCTCAGCTACAGTTTTGCGAACGGCGTTCACGAAGTCGCGTGGATCCCCGCTGACCTTCATGACTACCTCAGGGCCCTGATGGCCCGGATCTTGTGCATAGGGCAGAAAAAATTCAGGCAGATAGGGATTCCAGAGTTCGCGGTCTCGGGTGTCACCCACGATGCCGACAATCTGGCGCGCTATGCTTAGGTCTCCTGGACTACGATCAAGATGAGGCGTGAAGTAGCGTCCGATGGGATCTTTTCCAGGAAAGTACTTGCGCGCGAAACTTTGATTGATAACCGCGACCGGTGCTGATTTTGCGTCGTTGTCGTGCTGGTCAAAAGTCCGTCCCCGTACCAGCGGAATTGATAGGGTCTCAAAATAGCCGGGTTCAACAACAGCATCCGTCGCGGTTGGTATGTTATATCCCTCGGTCGGGAATCCGGCAATGGTGCAGTTTGTCCAGGAAGACCATTTAAGAGGAAGTGGACGCGCGGCACTGACCTTTGCCACTCCGGGCAGCGCCGCGAGCTGCAGTAAGAGCTTATCGTAGAACCGAACCTTACTGAGGTCCGGGTAGCGGAGGTTGGTCAGCGCAACATCGAACGCAACGGTATGTGTGTCGAATCCGGGGTCGATGACGAGCACTTTGATCACGCTGCGGATGAGCAATCCAGAGCAAATGAGCAAAGTGAACCCAAGAGCAGTTTCTGCCACAACCAGCGCGTGATGAACTCGATTGCGGTGACGGCCTGAAGTAGTCGTGAGTCCTCCATCTCGCAGGCTAGATGCCGGATCCGACCGCGACATTTTCCAGGCGGGAATAAGGCCGAAAGCTAGTGCCGTAGCGACGGACAACACAGTAGCGAATGTCAGGACGCGTGCATCAAGCGAAACCGCATATAGTCTCGGCACGTCGCCCGGAATGAAACGAAGACCTATTCGCAACAGAGCTAGAGACATCGGAATGCCCAAAGCTCCGCCGGAAAATGCGAGCAAAATCGCCTCTACCAAGAGCTGATGCAAGACTCGAACCCGACTCGCGCCCAAGGCTGTGCGAATGGCGATTTCCGATCGTCGTCCGTTCGCGCGGGCCAGGAGCAATCCCGCTACGTTGGCACATCCGATGATCAGGACCGTTCCTACCGCTGCTAACAGAAGTGACAGCGATGAGCGCACGTTCGCTACTGACTGTTCGAGCAGCGGCGCAATCGAAACCCCGGGTCTGTAAGTATTTTCATAATACTGCTGTGCCAGGCTGCGTTGAATCGCGTTTAAATCGGCAAGAGCCTGTTTGGCCCCGGCCGACTTCTTGATCCGCCCGATGATGGATAATCGGTCCCCTTCGCGCTCAGAGGTGTGTGGCGAAGGTCCTTCGGCATCTGTCGCGAAGGTTGCCCAGAAATAGACCGGATTTCCTACAGGAAAATGGAAACCAGCGGGCATCACGCCAACGATGATTGAGGGCTCATCGCTGATCTTCACGATTTCGCCGATCACGTTCGGCGAGGACGCGAAATCTGATGCCCAGAGCTCATGACTTAGAATGACAACGCGGTGGCCGGGTCGTTCCTCTTCCTCCGTGAAGGTGCGGCCGAGAGCGGGAGCGACACCGAGAGTCAAAAACAAATTTGCTGAGACGCGGGCACCCGGTATCACGCGACCGCCCTCGCCATTCATCTTGCTGAACAGCCGGAAGACCTGGTCAAAAGAAGCGAGCGATTCAAATGTGTGGTTTCGCTGTCGCCAATCCAAAAAATTAGGATATGAGCTGCCAATTCGGTCCGCTCCAGCGGGGTTCGTCACCGCTACGCCCGGCGGAAACTCTAGGGTTGCGATGGCAACCAGTTGCTCCGAATTTGGAAAGGGCAATGGACGCAGGAGAATGCCGTAGACGAGGCTGAAGATCGCCGTCGTCGCACCAATTCCGAGAGCCAAAGTGAGCACGACGGTGATCGTGAATCCCGGGCTGCGCCGAAATTGCCGAACCGCGAAGCCTATGTCCTGCCGTACCGACATCGTATGCGAGTATTACAGCATAGGTGCGTCGCCCGGTTATCTCTATGTGGGAGGAAATTGCTTGGTCAACATACGTGGCACGTCGCGGTGCGCTATCGGGTTGCCTACCCACCGCTTCCCGCACTTGTTTTCGAGGGAGAAGGCCGGTCTCCGGACGGGATGCGGTGTACGCTCCCAAGTTATCGACGTGCTCGAAGCACAGATAAAAAGGAGACCGGCAATGAAGAAGGTTAGCACCGAAATCTACTCGCGCACGCACGAGTTGCGCCGCCTTACTCCGCGGCCGACGCGGAAGCTTGCCATATTGACTTTCATGGACACGAGGCTTTCCATCCGCACTTTGGGGTTGATGACTGGAGACGCACATATCATCCGCAACGCGGGCGGGATTGTGACGGACGATAGTTTGCGCTCGCTACTCGTATCGCACTACCTCCTCGACACCCAGGAAATCATGGTTATCAACCACACCGATTGCGGCCTGATGCACGCCAGCGAGCAGGAGTTCTGTGCTTTAATCCAAAACCGTACCGGAACCGCGGCCATGGCTCCGGCATTCTTCTTTGCTTTTCAGAATATCGAAGAGAATGTGCGTCACCAACTTCAGAAATTGCATACCCATCCAGTGGATTCCCAAAGAGGTCTCCGTGCGAGGATTCGTCTACGACGTGAGCAGCGGCCGATTAGGTGAAATCAAATAGGCGTGGAGGAGTCTCCCTCCCCGATGCCGGAGTGCCCACGATTGTTTGCGGCGTTGAGTTGTTCCGCCCACTGGGTTTTCATGCCTTCCGTCGCTGTGTCCAGTCGGGCTTTCGCCCTGCCCGCATGCCCAAGCATTAACCGCATCCGCTTCGGACCCAGAACAACGAATGCCAGGGCAAGTCCGATCATTAATTCTGCGCCCATCATCCACCTCTGTTCACGACTTCTCGTCGACAACTACCTTGGCTGCTGTCGAGGCGTTTTCTTCTTTCGGGTTTATGGCTTCCTTGAAGCCCCGGATACCATCGCCGATTCCTTTTCCCAACTCCGGCAGTTTTTTCGGTCCGAACACGAGCAAAGCAATTCCGAAGATCACTAGCAAGTGCATCGGCTGAAACAATCCTTCAAACATGAAATCTCCTGTTTCTTCCCCTGAAGGGACTGTTATCTCCTCGGCCAGCCCAGCTTCCGCCGTGAAGCGGAAAGATGGGGCCAGTCCGGGGAAGAATCTACTTGATGGTGCCGTTCAGTCCAGCGGGAAAGAATCCTCCGCTGCCTTTTCCGCCGGCGTAAACGATGGAGAGTACCTGAGCGGTCGTGCGACTGAATGCGATGGTATTTGAGTCGGCATTCACAATCGTGGAGGCCGACCCGATTGAGTTGGTAACTACGCCCAGACCAACGTCGTCGTTGTTCGTGCCATCGAGTGCAGCGCGGGCGGTGGAGATCTTGGTAGCGATTGCGTTGATGCCAACAGCGGGGTTGGCAGCGTCCAATCCGTAAAGGACTGTCCGAATCAATCCGGCATGGTAGGCTTCGACCGCCAGAATCCCGGCCGCAGCGTCAAGGATAGTCGCCGAGCTGATTAAACCCGCAGCTCCGTGATAAGCGGTCACGCCGACATCCTCAAACACATACGAGCCGAGGAGGAAGTTGATCTGGTTGGCAAACGGATCGAACGAAGGTCCGATGCCTGCCGCGACTGCCAGCCCGTTAAAGCTGTTAAGGAGATCGACTGCAGGTTGCGCCACCGCGGCTGAGCCAAGCGCATTGCGCAGGAAGGAAACGTGCTTGCGTTCTTCCGTGGCGATTTCCTCTGCGTACGATTGGAAGGCTGGAGTTGTGAACGTCACCTGTGCGCTTGCAGCCGAACCACCCTTTACGGTGACGCTGCCCTGGGTTCCGGTGCCATCGACTCCGATGCCCATCTGATCGATCGTCATACCCGAAGCTGCAATGGTGTAGTACTCCGCTTCGAGATATTCCAGGTTGAGAGCGAAATTCAAAATGTCATTGTCAGTGACTGCGGTTTGCGCTTTGGCAATTCCAGCGAACGCCAAACCTGCGAGGGCCGTGCCACCAAGGCGGATGAGAGAGCGGCGATTGGAAATAATCGAATCCAATATCTGGGTTTCAGTGCGGGGCACGTCTTGATCTTTGTCTTTGATTTCCATGATTTTTGTCCTTAAGCGGCAGTCGCTTTAATGGTGCCATTCAGTCCATTGGGGAAGAAACCGCCACTGGTGACCACACCTGGCCCAGCCGCATAAACAATATGCAGCACCTGGTCGGTGGTCCGCTCGAATGCGATTGCATTCGTCGTATCCGCCGCCACGATGGTGGTCGCGCTAAGCATGGTCTCGTTTCCACCTCCCAGCGTTGCCCGCAAGGTAGATACCTTGTTGGCATCGCCTAAATAAGGAGCCGATGGATCAGCGATGGAACCGGCAACGATGAGAGTGCGGATCTCCGCTGCGTGATACGCCTCCACCGCCATAATGCCAGCGGCTGCTCCAAGATTGGTTTTGTCCTTTAGCAGTCCGGCTGCGCCGTGATATGCGGTCACACCGACGTCCTCGAAAACGAATGCACCCACCAGAAAACTGTTTGAGTCTGCGAAGGGATTGAAGGCGCTGCCAATGCCCGCAGCAGTCGCCAGCCCGTTAAAGCTGTTGGTCAGATCGATGGCCGGACGGCTCACCGCCGCTGCTCCGAGCGCCTGGCGAAGGAAGCGTACGTGATTTAACTCATCCTGCGCGATTTCAAACGCATATTGCTGCAAGGTTGCAGTGGGAAAAGTGACAATCGCTCCACCTGTCACAGTGCCGGCGCCTGTTCCCGCATCCGCCGTTGAGAGCCCCTGGCCGGTGGTTGCACGCAAGTAGAACTCCGCCTCGAGATACTCCAGATTGAGTGCGAAGTTAAGAACGTCCGCGTCTGTGATACCTGCGGGTTTTGGGGTTGGACTTGGTTTGGGACTACTGCTTCCGCCACAAGCAACTAGCGTCGCGGTTGCGCCGACAGCGCCCACACCTGCAATAAAACTGCGTCGCGAGTGTGCTTTGTTGATCAGTTCGGTCAATCTATCCATGCAGACACTCTTCCAGAAAAGGATTGTGATCACATCTCTCTGGGTACGGTCAGGGCGTGAAGGCTGGATTTAAAACTTGCAGAAGAATTTCACTGTAGGGGAAACCCTGTAGTGGAGCAGCAGGACATCGCGATGCTAAGAAGACTTACGACACACAGTAAACCAACTTCCTTGCCAGCTGGCATACTTTTGTTCGGCGTCGAACAGATACTCCGGTTCAGTGCCGAGACTGCGACGGAGTGTTCCAAAAACCTTCATCCACAGCAGGTGCTATGTTCTTGGCAGGTAATGAACGATTCCACTTGGTGAGTGTGTTCGTTAAACACTAGATTATTGAACTTAGGTGTTTCTGCTCGAGGGGTTCACACATCGCGCAATAAAAGGGCTACGTCTTGAGACCTCGCTCCTTAAGTTCATGACGAACGATCAACGTACCGATATCGTGGTTTTCGGCAGCGAAATGGAATCCGCAGGCAGTTTGCCGCTGTACTAAATCTCGGTCGCGCAGGTCGGCGGGGGTGATTGGAAACATGCGGCAGACTCCTGGCCTGGATTCATAAATAGTGCACAGGCGTGAATCCCTGTCCCAGTGCGGACAACGAAATAGCAGGTTGCAACTTGCCCCACAGCTAGTACATCCACCTTGAAGCCCATAATAGGCACGCAAGTGCCTCGCCAGTGGCGGTATGGAGCAAATCAACATGCGCCGGAACTTCCCACGGATTAGGAGCCGTCCTTCTCGAGTGAGCACGCCTCTGCGGGAAAAAACAGCTGTCACAAACGGCGGTGCTACGGGCCAAAGATGGCGGACGGCATCTCTGCCGGGAAAAGTTAAACGGCTGAAGAACCGCGGGAAGAAATCCTGCGCCATGGAGATCGGCTACCCTTTCTCGCCGGGGTTCGGGCGGTTTAGGTTGGCGGCAGGTAATCTCGCGCGCAGGCACACGATCATCGCCCCACGACACTTATTGGCTAGTGCCGGTCCCTGTCATCATCCGGGTGATCGTGTCGCCAATTCCAATACTCTGACTGGTCCTTGCGCTTGAGGTGGGAAAAGTCCTGGTTATCGCGATGATTCTCGGTCGCCCATCGCTGATAAGCAGCGGCTTCGTGATCATCCCAAGTGTGGTAGTCCTTGTGTTTGCTGTCGTAATACCGTTTCTGGTTTTTGTCGTCTCGATCTCGATGTGTCGTCGTGACGCTGATCATCCTGAAAATTGGTGCCTGCCAACATTCCAACCGGCGCGATTAGGGCGGCCCCAAGCACAATTGAACCTACATAGCGGCATATTCGCATTTGCTCCTCCTTACAGTTCCTAGATTGCATCGGCGATCGACCTGATACGCCGAGTCGGGAAGCCACTTCCACCGCAGTCAACCAAATGCCATCGCCCCGCTAATGTGGCGCGATAGCATCCCGAACCGATGACCAACTAGACGGTCCGCCTGCCCAAGACAAAATGCAGTATTAGAGAGATCACCGCGAATACGAGTAGCAAGTGGATCAGTCCACCTGCCACGTGGAATACGGTGAATCCGCCGATCCAGGCGATTAGAAGAATGACGAACAATATGGTCCAAATGCTCACTTGCTTCTCCATGGAACAAATTTCAATCACTTTGTCCGAGATTAACTATATGAAATAGCCCTAATAACCGGAGTACCGTGAACACCTTACGGACGTAGAAATCATCGCGTATCGAGCCAAACCGGCTGGCTGAATCGCCTTCCCGTTCCGCTCGCAAACTGCGATGGCACCCGGGAAGGAGAGCTCGGGTAAGAACATCCCGCGACCCGCCGCTCGGCCTCAAAATGAAGCAGTTGCAGCGCCGGCACGTCGCGTTCGGAAGCCCATCTCCAACCGATTTCGCTGCCCACTGTCGGGTGCCGGCGATTCCGATGAACTGATGTCGTTTCCGTACCGCGCCATAAACGAATCGAACCTCAGCTCGGCCGGCGCCGCGGCGACTTTCGCCTGTTATGCCATGAAGGAATCAGGCGTCAGTGGCACAAAACCACCCGACAAGTCGATGTCCTCTTCGAGAGAACCCTCCGATCCCTTTCCTCTTTTCACTACTTCGGCCATACCGCGTTCCTCTGGAATCCCCGCTGAATCAATCACTGTTTTTCTCCGTTGGAGCGTTCATGTCTTTTCCTTTCGGCCCCAAAAAACTAGGGACGGCTGAATGCCGTCCCTTTGAGAAATCCCGGTCGTCGCTGTTATTCAAAACTTGTGTTCAGAATCGTGTTCAATATGTGCCGATCGTGCCCTATTTGGCCCCTTGTCGCCCGCTCTAAGTGATTGATTTAGCGTTGAGCAGGGTCTTCACCCCAGCTTCCCAAGCTGGATGACACGGGTTCGATCCCCGTCTCCCGCTCCATAAATTCAGTCTCTGACTCCGGTATCCCTTCTGCAACGCCCTCCTAATCAAAGCGCCGGAAGGGTCGTGTGCGATTCTGTCCGGTTTCCGTGCGAGGCATACCGGCAGGACGGATATCCTCGACTTCCGCCATTAACACTTGACGGTAATCCATATTTCTGCAAATATCAAAATATGTCAGCAACTCAGGCTAAAAGATCCATCGAGAAAATCGCCAAATATGCCGACATGTTCTCCGCGATGGGAACAGAACCGCGTCTTCGAATCATGCAGTTGCTTCTGTCCGCCCATCCCGATGGCCTCGTGGTCGGGGAGATACAGGAAGAGCTCGACATTCCCAATTCAACGCTGTCACACCATCTAGACAAATTGAAGGCAGAAGACCTCGTCCATGTAGAGCGCGAAAGCACTTTCCTCCACTACACGGCTAACACCGAGGCACTTCAGGAGCTGCTGGGATTTCTGTATGCCGAGTGCTGCACGCGCAACAAGGCCGTTAGTCCGGACCGAGTCATTCAAATCTGCAAATAGGAGAATCCATGAATTCGGACATCAAGAGTGTGGTCAAGGAGAAATACGGACAGGCAGCTTTGCGAGTGACGAGTGGCGGAAGCTCTTGCTGTGGAGCTGCTTCGAGCATTGGCAGTTGCGACCCAATCACCTCCAACCTCTACGACCGCTCACAAGCCGGGCAGATTCCCGAGGAAGCGTTGCTTGCGTCACTCGGTTGCGGCAATCCGACCATGCTGGCAAAACTGAATCCCGGTGAAATCGTCCTCGATCTCGGCTCGGGGGGTGGCATTGACGCTCTCCTCTCTGCCAAACGTGTAGGCCCGACAGGCAAAGCCTATGGTCTCGACATGACCGATGAAATGCTGGCTTTGGCCAATGAAAATAAGCGAAAAGCGAGGATCGAAAATGTCGAGTTCCTGAAAGGCGAGATTGAACACATTCCGCTGCCCGACAACTCGGTTGACGTAATTATTTCCAACTGTGTCATCAATCTGTCGTCAGACAAAGACCAGGTTGTGCGTGAGGCCTTCCGGGTCCTGAAGCCAGGCGGACGATTGGCGGTGTCCGACGTCGTGACACGCGGTGAGATGCTGCCTGAGATTCGGAAGAATGTGCTGCTGTGGGTCGGCTGCGTTGCCGGGGCACTGGAAGAGAATGACTATCGCGGCAAACTGGCGTCTGCTGGTTTTGAACAGATTGATCTCGAACCGACTCGAGTCTACCGCATCGAAGACGCCCGTGAATTTCTTTCGGGCCAGAACATCGATGTCGACGCAATCGCGCCGCAAGTGGATGGCAAGTTCATGAGCGCCTTCATACGCGCCGTTAAGCCGCAACAACGGTGCTGCGGGCCGAGTTGCTGCAACTAAGAGATGCCAATGCCGGAACACTTCAACGTGTTGTTCTTGTGCACTGGAAATTCGAGCCGTTCAATCATGGCCGAAGCGATCCTGAATCATAAGGGTCAAGGCAAGTTCACGGCCTATAGTGCGGGCAGCCATCCCGCTGGCAAAGTGCGACCGGAAGCCATCACACAACTAGAGAATGCCCATTTGCCAACCGTTGGTCTCAGAAGCAAGAGTTGGGATGAGTTCACGAAGCCCGGCGCTCCAAAACTCGATTTTGTCTTCACAGTCTGTGACAATGCTGCGAAAGAAGTGTGCCCCTTCTGGCCAGGGCAGCCGATGACTGCGCATTGGGGCGTACCCGATCCCGCTGCAGTGCAAGGAACACCCGAGGAAATTGCCAGAGTTTTTCGCGATGCATTCTTCATGCTTGATCGCAGAATTAGTCTGTTTACGTCTCTACCTCTTGCCAGCCTGGACAGGCTTGCGATCCAGAAAGAAATTGACAAGCTCAGGCAGCAATGAAATTCAACGCTCGATCCTGAATGACCTACCTCGTACGTGAGCTTGAGGCGTAATGTCGCCTCGCGCGCTGATGAAAGAAGTTATCTAGACGCGCCTGCTGTTTCGCGCTAGCTTGGTGGACATTATGAGCGAAACTGAGAAGTCGCCACGTTACGCCCACACGTGTGCAGACTATCCGCACCAGGGCTGCATTGCTTGCGACGTAGACAGAAAAGAGGAACTCGAAGCCCCGCTCAAAGGGAACCCGCCGTGTCATATACCGGTGCTGTATGCGGTCAAGGGGCCTAAATGAGAATTTTTCTGGTGGAAGACGAGCCGTGCGTGCAGAGTGTAATGATAGCCATGTTGGAAAAAGCTGACCATACGATTGTGACAGAAGCGAACGGAACAAAAGCACTTCGTCGCTATTCCAAAGAAGGACCATTCGACCTGGTACTCACTGATATTGAGCACCAGGGAATGGATGGCGTAAAACTGATGCACGCCATTCGCAAGAGAAACCCGGCGCAGCGCGTCGGTATCATCACTGGTTGGCCCGTCTTGCAAAAACCCTTCCGACAGCAAGCGTTGCTTGAGTTCCTGAAGCAGTTTGCCTAGTTGACATCACCGCCGCTTGGGCGGCGCATTGTTGTTCAGCTTTCGTCTCAGCTCCGCGAAAAGATTCGTTCCAAAAACAAAAAACCACCCCAAGTCGGGTGGTGATTCGTACTCGGATTGTCGCGTAACTGAGAAAATCTAAGTAAGCTATCTCAAACTATCAGTGCGCGATTTCAAGCCGGTCCTTCGCGCTCCGGACGTCGTAGGGGCTGGCGTATCCCTTCACGGTGTTTCCCTTCACTGAATTGGCCGAGCTGGTGATATTGGAAGTGAAACCTGTGCTGTCCGCCACGGTAATGCCAACGCTGGCCCCGTCGCCTCCAACGCAGACGTTGCGTTCGACGGTGTTGCGGTAGCTGCCTCGAAGCAGGATGCAAGCTGCGCCGGTGCCGAAGGATGTCCGGCCGCAGGTGTTTCCGGTTATTGTGACGTCATGCACGCCGGAAAGTAGCGTGATACAAGTCTGCAGGTGATTGCCGATCGTATTTCCTTCGAATCTAGAGAAGCCCGTCCCAAAATCGATGAGCATGCCACCCGTTTGGGGCGAGGCAGAGCCCAGGCCGCCGCTCTCCGATGGGTCGATATGATTTCCGCTTACGGCCGCATCCACCTCGCCGGCGAATTCAGGATAAACAGCACTGCCGATGTGATTGCCGGAAAAGACCAGGCCCTGGTCCAGAAATCCGGCAAAGCAAAGCGCCGACGCGTCATAGCAGGTAACGTTGCGAATTTGTACGCCGCGTGTGTCACGGGTCGCAATCCCGATCGCACCGTTGCTGCTGAAGATTTTCGGGACAACAATATTTATGTCCTTGATGGTGAGCGACTGCACAACATTGGACAGCTTCCGAAAACTCAATCCGCAAGGTGAGGCCACAACGCAGGCGGCAGGGGCCCCCGAGGTGTTAAACGGGCGCCCGTTCGGGAAGGCCATACGGAAGTGCCCCACGATATTGACCGTCGTTCCCATTACTCCGGCGACCTGGAACCAGTCGGAATAAATCACGTCGGTGGCGCCGCCGTCTTTTTCGGTGATGATGATCCAATCGCCCTTGCTGAGCTGCGCAGCGTCTCCTGGGTTCTGTGCGCTGAACGACGTGGCTCCAGCCGCGATCGGCCCGGTGCGGACCTGAAATGGCCCCGCAGCCTCAGAGGACGCCGCATAAAACAAACGATCGTTGGCGGCTCCGGTCAAGGTTTCCTGAGGCGCAAAGATCAAGGTTCCTTTGCCGTCAATTGTTCCACCCGAAGCTTTTGTGCCGGAAATGTGGATGGTCGTCGACGTATTGCTCAGCATGAACCGCATCTCGTCGTTGATCGTGCAACGCCCGCCAAGCATTGTCGAGCGTTCGATGCAGGAGCGTACCGCGGCGGTGTCGTCCGTGCCGTAGTCAGCCCTGGCGTGTGACACCGTCGCGGAAGCCTTTGCGCTGAGGGTTACATTCGTCGCGTTATTGACAACGGAAATGAATGCGACCAACGCATTCCCACCGGTACCTGCTCCGGTCACTGCGATAGCCTTGCCCACATCCCTTGCGCTGAAGTGGGCCGACCCCGAGGTAAAAACCGCAGACCCTGAAGACATCGCTCCATCGGTCAGAACTAACGCGTCGCCCTTTGCCCCATAATCTTTTGGTGTCGAGTGAATGGCATTCCGCTCTGCGGTCTCCGCGTCGGCCGCCTGCGGTCTGCCGACAAACAAGGGTGTGAGAAGCACCGGAAGAGCTTCGAATATTGCGTTCCCTGGAACTAACGCGACCAACACAGCGATAGTAAAGCCCAGGGTTTTCGCGAAATTCAGGATCAAGATGATTCAGGCACCATTTCCAAGCACCGCATCGACGAGCGGATCCAAACTGAACTCCGCCTCCATCAATGGCGCGGCTACAGCCTGACGTCGCTCCCGGCTTTGTTCTTTCGCCTGGTCCAGTACCTGCCCAAGCCTTTGCATGAGAACATCCGGTGCCCAGGATTCGGCTGCAACTCCAGTCTTCGTGTCCTCGAGTATTTTGGCCAGTTCCGTATCCGGCGGGCAGATGGCAAACACCGCGCATCCCATCGCCAAAATATTGGGAAGCTTTGAGGGAAGACAAGCGTCTGACGTCTCTTCCAGTTGCGGAATGACCTGAACGGTTGACCTTGCGTACAGTTCCTCCAGATCGGATTCTCTGACCAATCCATTAAGGCTGACGCGATCTACTGGGTTAGCCAAGAGCTTCTTCCGTAGATCTTCGAATATAGGCCCATCGGAAAACAAATGGAAACAGACTCCAGGGAAGCGGGAGGCCGCAGATTTGAAGAAATCGAATAGAGCATAGGGATTCTGCTTCTTACCCAGAGCCCCGGCGTAGACAACATGCTGAAAGCCCTCTGGGAATTCGTCGCTGAGATTGGTTCCGACTTGCGCGTCTGCTTTTACCGTGACAAAGGGGTACCGTACAACCACCCGCTCGCTTTGCACTCCGTAGTCTTCGACGATTCTGGCCGCCATGCCTAGTGAAAGTGCGATCAGGACGTCACAGGATCGGAAGGCCCTCTTTTCAATGGCATAAACGACTCGATTGAGTGCTCGTTTGAGCCAGCCCCCGCCGCTAATCCCGAGAATCCCCTGCAGATCGTGCACGATCCCTAGCCTCCTGGTGGAGCGAGGCAGCAGGATCGTAACGATCGAAAAGAACAAATTGGGCGGAAACACAGCGACAGCAATGGAACTCCTGCGTCGAAAGCGCAGCGTTGTCCAGCTTGCGTAGCAGGCAAACCACGACTCAAGAACCAATCGCCGCAAGATCATCGTGCGCGGATATCGCACATGGGCCCCGGCCCGATGAATGGAAACATTACGCAGGCCGGCGGTTGACCGGACCGGCTTCCATGCCGGGTAAAAGGGGTGCGAACACACGACATCTATCGTAGCTCCTCGTTCGGCCAGTGCCTGCACGAGGACGCTGTTGTATTTGCCTGTAGAGATTGCGTCCGGGTAAAAGAACGGCGAGAGGAATAACAGGTGAGCAGGTGTCGCCATGAAGTCCTGTTAACGACTTCCGACGGCTAACTTCGAGGAAACCTGGGAGCAGTAGTCAAGATAGGTTTTTTCCAGTCCTGATCGAAGCGGCGTAGCCGGGCTCCATCCCAGCGACCGTAGGACGGACACATCCAGAAGCTTGCGGGGAGTACCGTCAGGCTTGGTCGGATCGAATGTAAGCGTCTTGGTAGAACCCACCACGTCGGCGGTCATTTCAGCCAGTTCGCGTATGGTCAAATCCTGACCCCAGCCGACATTGACCAGCGGAGGACCGTCGGGTTTATGAATGAGCGTCTTGAATTGGTCGCGCGGCAGATTCATCAGAAAAACACACGCGTCAGCCGCATCGTCGGAGTACAGAAATTCTCTTCTGGGGTTGCCGGTTCCCCAAATGACGATTGAGGAATCCCCGTTGACCTTAGCTTCATGGCACTTGCGGATCAAAGCGGCGATAACGTGGGAATTCTTCAGGTCGTAATTATCATTCGGACCAAATAGATTGGTCGGCATGGCAGCCAGGAACTCAGTCCCATATTGCCGGTTGTAGGCCCAACACATCTCGATTCCGGCAATCTTGGCGACAGCGTAGGGCCGATTGGTGATTTCGAGAGGGCCAGTCAGCAGACAATCTTCCTTCATTGGCTGGCTGGCAAGCTTGGGATACGCGCAACTCGAACCCAGGAAGAGAAGCCGTTTCACGCCATTGCGATAGGCCTCGTGGATGACGTTAGTCGCGATTTGTACATTGTCGAAGATGAAGTCTGCGGGAGCGTTGTTGTTCGCTACAATTCCGCCCACCTTCGCCGCGGCAACGAACACATATTCTGGACGCGTTTCAGAAAAGAACCGCTGCACGGCGTATTGGCTGGTCAAGTCCAGATCAGCGTGGCTGCGCAGAAGAAGCTTTTTATAGCCAGCCGCACGAAGACACCTTACCAGGGCCGATCCCACGAGGCCGCCATGACCCGCAACGTAAATTGTTGCGTCAGTGTTCATCTCAGTCATGGTGTGCGAAGACCCGGTAGCCCTGTTCATGTACAAGTTTGTCGCGCTTGGCGGCTTCACCATCCGCCTTTACCATCTCGGCGACCAATTCTCGAAATGTAACGCGCGGGTTCCAGCCAAGTTGTCGCCGCGCCTTCGCGGCGTCGCCCAGAAGTGACGGTACTTCTGTAGGACGGAAGTACTTGGGGTCGATCTTCACAATGCATTTTCCCTTTGAATCTCGCCCTTCCTGATTGACGCCGGCACCGTGCCATCCGATGGAAACGCCAAGTTCCTCCGCCGTGACTTCTATAAATTCCCGCACAGAGTGTTGTTCACCGGTGGCAATCACAAAATCCTCGGGCGCTTCTTGCTGAAGCATTAACCATTGCATTTCCACGTAATCCCGAGCGTGTCCCCAGTCGCGCTTGGCCTCGAGATTGCCCACATACAAGCAGTCCTGCAGGCCTTCCATGATGCGTGTCAGGCCGCGTGTAATTTTGCGGGTGACGAACGTCTCTCCGCGTACCGGCGACTCATGGTTAAACAGAATTCCATTGCATGCGTACATGCCGTAGGCTTCCCGGTAGTTGACCGTGATCCAATGCGCGTAAAGCTTCGCGACAGCATAAGGCGACCGCGGATAGAAAGCGGTCCTCTCGGTCTGGGGAAACTCCTGAGCGTCGCCGAAGAGTTCGGAAGTCGATGCCTGATAGAAACGGGCGGTCTTTTCCATTCCAAGGATACGAATGGATTCGAGCAATCGCAACGTGCCAAGCGCATCTGTATTGGCGGTGTACTCGGGCTGTTCAAATGAGACCCCGACATGACTCTGGGCCGCCAGATTATAGATCTCGTCTGGTTGTACCTTCTGCATTACGCTGGTAACGCTGTTGGAGTCGGTCATGTCGCAGTAATGCAGAATCAGGCTGCGGTGCGGGACATGAGGGTCCTGGTAAAGATGGTCGATACGCTCGGTGTTCAAATGCGACGCCCGGCGCTTCGTTCCATGCACGACGTATCCCTTGCCGAGTAGCAATTCGGCGAGATACGAACCATCCTGGCCCGTGATGCCAGTAATCAAAGCTTTTTTCATTATTCGGTGACCTTCCAGAGGACTCTAGTAAGCGTTGCGACTGATCAGCCCCCTGAACACAGTGAGGAATATGATTTTCAAGTCGAGGGTCATGCTCCAGTTTCGCAGGTAGTACAGATCATACTGAATTCGCTGCGGAATAGATGTGTTGCTGCCTCGAAGACCGTTCACCTGGGCCCATCCTGTCATGCCGCATTTAACGTTGTGCCGGGCCATGTACGATGGGATTTCCGTGCGGAATTTTTCCACGAAGAACGACAGTTCAGGTCTCGGACCTACGACGCTCATGTCACCGGCCAGAACGTTTACGAATTGCGTCAGTTCGTCTAGACTCGTCCTTCGCAGGAACTTGCCTACCGCAGTAATGCGCTCATCGCCTGGGTCAGCCTGCTTCGTATAGTTTAAGAAAATATCTCCATCCGCACCGACCCGCACTTCCTGATCGTCCGAACTTTGACGGCTCTCCGTCGACATCGTCCGAAACTTGAGCATCTCGAAGCGCTTGCCATTGAGACTTAGCCGCTCCTGGACAAACAGGATAGGTCCACGGGACGTGAGCTTGATCGCGATGGCAATCAGCAGCATCAGGGGTGCCGTCACGATAAGGGCCAGTATGGAAAAACAAATGTCGAAGGCACGTTTCCCCACCGCGTAACCTACCGTGTCCAGAGGATAGGACCGCACGTCGATGAGCGGAAGACCATAGAAGTCGAAGATTCTATCGGCGACGAATACGCCTTGACCCAGGTCCAATACCATCCGTACCGGAACGTAGAGGTGTTGCAGATTTTCGAGTACCTCTTGGGTTTCTGCCAACCGATGAAGAGGCAATGCGACGAACACCTCTTTGCAATGGAAGACTTCCTCCATGTCATCGAGACGCTCCCAAGGTACGACCGGCGCGCCAACTGCTGTCGGACTCTGGTTGGGAAGAGCGACAAAGCAAGCGACTTTGCAAGGAGTCAGAGGATTCTTTGCAAGATGGTCGGCGACTCGAGTAGCCAGATCATCAGCTCCCAAAATCGCGATTGGAAAATGACCATTGGTGGAGGCTTTGAGAACGTACAGCATCCATCGGAAAAGATGGATCATCCCAAAGCTGAGAAGGAACATCAGAACGCCGCCGGTGATGACGAAGACGCGAGCGAAGCTGATACTGCGATAGAAAAATAGAGCTGCTAATGAAAATGTCAGGCAGTACAGGGTAGCCGTCGCCGCCATTCTGATGCCGGTTTGGATCTTGAGAAGACTTTCAATCTGATCCATCCCCAGGTGCTGGACCACCAGGGCCCAAAGGAGCGTCACCAGTACAACCAGGTTGATGTAGGATCTGATTTCTATTGGGCTCGGCGGGAAGTATCCGGAGTTGAAGCGTAGATATCCGGCCAGGGCATACGCAGCCGCTGGCACGGAGAAAAAGCCAACTTTCAACCAGAACTGAATAATATTGATCGAGCGCCTGGTCATTGGATACACCCTCTAGAAAATCGTAAAGCTGGCAACAAAGAGCCACCCCTTAAAGCTTGTGCGCATAACGTCGTGTTGAATCCACACGACGCAAATTTCCCTGGAACGGGTCCTTGGCCTGGTTTCCCTATAGATGAGTCATTGCTCGAAGCAAGTTGCAATTGCGGTCACGATTCGTACCTGCTGCTCTTCTGTCAGTTCGGCAAAGATTGGCAAGGACATCACTTCATCACTGGCACGTTCGGCCACGGGGAAATCTCCAGCCTGATGCCCCAGATAAGCGAATGCCTCTTGCAAATGCAACGGTCGCGGATAATAGACTTCACTCGGTACGCCCTGTTGTCTCATACATTCGCGAAGTTTGTCGCGTCGATTTGTACGGATTGTGAACTGATTGTATACATGCCCACCATCGGCCCCGGCAGAAGGCAACTGGACTTCAGATTCCAGCTTGAACTGTTTGAAAAGTGAACGATAGCGGTCGGCATTCCGTCGGCGCAAGCTAGTCCATCGCTCCAGATGTGGAAGTTTCACCCTCAGGACGGCGGCCTGCAGTTCATCCAGCCGGCTGTTAATCCCCAGGAGTTCATATTGATATTTAGTCCTGCCGCCGTGTACCCGCAAGACGCGTAAACGGTCATCGAGTGCCGGATCGTTGGTCGTAATCATACCGCCATCTCCGGCGCCCCCCAGATTTTTTGAGGGGAAAAAACTGAAGCATCCGAGTTTCCCTATACTTCCGACCGTTTGGCTCTTCCAGCATGCTCCGATGGCCTGTGCCGCATCCTCGATGACCGTCAGATTGTTGGCGCCGGCAATTGCGACTACCGAGTCCATATTCGCCGGTCGTCCAAATAAATGCACCGGTATGATCGCCCGGGTTCGAGGGGTCAGCACTTTTTCTATTTTCGCAGGATCCAGGTTGAAGCTGTCGGGCTCGATATCCACAAACACCGGCCGGGCACCGACTCGGGCGATCGATCCAGCAGTCGCAACGAAGGTGAAGGGGGTAGTTATTACCTCATCTTCTGGGCCGATTCCCATGGCCATCAAACCGAGGAGAAGCGCATCCGTGCCCGAAGCACAACCAATCGCGAACTGGCAGCCGACCAGCCGTGCAACCTCCGCTTCCAGGGCTTCGACCTCGGGCCCCAGAATGAAGTGCTGGCTCTCCAGAACCCTCTCAACGGCATTCAGAACTTCCATCCGAACGTCCCCGTATTCCGCCTTCAAGTCGAGAAATGGAATTCGGGCCGCAGTTGGATCGGGAGTCTCACGGTGAACACCTTGAACTGTTGGTGGTCTTTCGATTTCCTTTTTCAGTGCCATGCGATTATCAACGAAGAAGGGGCTGCTTCTTATCTTCTACTGAAGTCTCTGGCAGAACCGCCCAATGTCGATCTCGCGAGCGGTCAGGCAAAACTGCAGGTATAGGATAGCCAAAAACAAGTAGCGGGTCTCGTCGCGAGCAGAGTAACCCGTTCTTATCTCGATTCCAGTTCGCCAGAAAGACGACCATCCCTAACTTCCTGAGGTAAGGAACCGTTAGAGCCTAGCGAAGTTTTGTAGTCTGCCAACCGGCGCATTGCCACCGCCTGCCAGCTGAAATCACGTGCCATTCGAGCCGCGCCCTTAGTCCCGAAACCTCGCCTGGTATCAGTCTCGCGCAGTTTCATGAGGACATTCATCAGGTCTTCCACGCTGTCGTTCTCAAAGGTGAGGCCATTGCCGTTCACTGGCGCTCGATATACGACCTTGCTGCTGACCACTACCGGCAAACCGCATGCCGCGGCGTCCAGCATAGAGGTACTTTCATTGCCGGGCCAGACACCAATGTCTGCTGCGCGGTAATACTGTCCTACTTTGGAGAACGGCACAAAGCCAGCGATAGTAGAGGATGAATATTTCCTGATCATCGCCGCGTCAGGACCATCCCCAATGAAAAGAGTTCGATACGGTTGCCCTTTCGCCCGGAGTCGTTCGACCGCCTCCGTCAGCAAGTGGAGTCTCTTTTCCTGTGTAAATTTTCCGGTGTAGATACATACGATATCTTCTGCGCTGAATCCCAATTCCTGGCGTAGCGATAGCCGTTCTGCCGCAATGGCTTCCGATGTCACTGGGTAGTGGTATTCAGGATCGACACCTAGATACATCAACTCCACTTTTCGTTGAGGCACGCCAAAAAACTTCGTAGCAATCTGAGCGCAGTCTTCTGTGACGGCATAGCACTTTTCACTGACGCTACTCACTAGCCAGCCGGGAAAAGTACGCGCCACGGAGCACTCGAGACGCGACCGATTCCACCAGGGGACGTCACGAGTGGCAAGAGGGAACACCGTCGCTGCGGTGTGAGAACCGGTAAATAACTTGTATCCGAGAAGAGGTTGGTACAGAGCCGCTGCCAAAGCATTCCAGCCGATGACCGCAGTTGTCTGGACGACCTGTGGGCGAAGCGAACTCAACTTCTCTCGCAAGCCCACCATTCGCATATATCCGGCGACCTTGGCGTGAGAGAGAACATGCAATGTATAGCCATCCATAACTTCGACGCTTCCTGCCCGAAGCCCGTCGACAAATCCGGCGTACGCCTCTTTATGTCCATTCATCCAATAGTACGGTGGAAGGTCCATCGTAATGACGTGGACGTCTACACCAAGACGAGCGAAATATTTGGGAAGAATGTTTTCCAGATAGCCCATGTTTTTGGCGAACACGTCTGAAAGCAGGGCCACTCTCACAAATCTTCTCCTCTGACCAGGCTTGTGCGAAATAGGCTGTCCATCAGATGCTCCTGGGAAAGCTGACGATGTAAGCTCGATTCACAATCGCAAACATGATTTGGACCGCTTTTCTCGCGCTACGCGTCAGAAACCCGAATCCCCGACTTTGATTGCGACTACTGTTTCGAAGGCCATTGGCCGGACTGGGTTTTGGGCTGAGGCGTCTTAGTTCCTGAATATAAGGGCCAAACACTTTGCGCCTGATAATAGGAGAAAGGCTTGCGTGATACCAACCCAGATTGGTGTCGAATAACCACGGGGAAATGACTTTGAAGCCGTGAAAATGAAAGAAAATTAGCGGTTCGTCGTCAACGCAAACGCGGCCCTGTTCCTCCGAAATATGGTAGCTGGCAACGTTCCAGGGTGCAAGATTAGCGCCTTTGTGTTCGATAACATGCACTCCTTCAAATCTGACGGCAAACTCTTCCAAGTATTTTTGATCCGCAAATCTATTATCCTCAACTCGATCATAACACCACTTGATGCACTCCTCAGCCCACCAACGGAGGCATGCAAGGCCCGAATCATCGCGCCGAAATGAAACCCAACCTACGTTATAGGTGCCAAAGCGTTTGAGATTTTCGATTCGCCTCGGATATCGATGATCGATGATGCCGACAGAAGAATCACTGAGTTCCTGAAATAGCGGAGTCGGATCGGCAAAGAAGTAAAGATCCGCGTCCACATAATTAATGAGATCTATTTCAGAAAAATTGTTCAGCAAATACAAAATAAAAGAAGGGCCGCATGAATAATAATATTCAACCTTCGAGCGTTGCGGTTTGAGCAGCGGCAGCTGCGGAACAGCTTCTTCAAGCGATTCCAATCGAATGGCTGTCGTGTGCGGTAAATCGAGATCTTTCAGGGAGTCAAAAGTTTCCTCGTCGAGACACAACACGAAAAGATGGAATGCAGCACAATTCGACGTAAGGGACTGGTAAAGCGATCGAGCACGGGAAAGATAGTGCCGGTCAAAATACGTGCAAAAATAAAACACTGGCGCTTGTTGCTCGCTCACCATTACGGTATCTTACTGCGTCATGCTCTGACGGTTGCTTGCATACTAGCTTCCCCCTCCAGTACTTTCCGGGTCACGGCCGACACTTGGTCGTCGCTCAATTCCGGATACATGGGGAGACTCAGAATTTCCGCGCAAGCCCTCTCAGTTTCGCGCAAGCCACCAGCGCCGACGACAATGCTGTCTCTATACCCATGCTGAAGATGGATAGGCTGCGGGTATAGGATCGCTGTTTCTACCAGTTGCTGCCGCAGAAAAGACTTAAGCTGGTCACGTTTCTTACTGCGAATGACGTATTGATGGTAAACATGCCTGGCACCAGCTGGTTCGCTCGGCCGGATGAGGTCACTATCCGACAGCAATTCGTCATAGGCTCTGGCAATGGCTCGACGCCTGTCGTTCGCCTGATCCAGATTGCGTAGCTTGACCCGCAGAATGGCCGCTTGCAGTTCGTCAAGGCGCGTATTCATTCCATTGATTTCGCTGATATACCGTTCACGCCATCCATACTGCCGCAGCATCCTCGCCTTCTCCGCCAGCGCGGGATCGTTGGTCACCAACCCGCCTCCGTCGCCAAATGCACCAATGTTCTTTGTCGGATAGAAGCTGAAGGCGCCGTAGTCGCCGAAGGAACCAACCCTACGTTCCCGCCACCTTGCGCCATGGGCTTGTGCGCAGTCTTCAATTACATACAGATCGTGACGCCGGGCGATCTCCATGACTGAATCCATGTCAACCGGAAGACCGTACAAATGAACCGGGACGATCGCCTTGACCTTGCCATGCCCCTGACCCCTGAGGGTGTCCTCAAGACGGTTGAGGTCCATGGTAAGCGTGACAGGGTCGATATCGACAAGGACCGGGGTTGCACCACAAAGTTGGATGGCACATACAGTTGCCACCGCGGTGTGCGAAACAGTTACGACCTCATCACCCGGACCAATGTCGCAAGCCCGAAATGCCACCTGCAGCGCATCGGTTCCGCTGCCGACGGCAATAGAGAAATCCAGGCCAATGTAACTGGCAAATTCCGCTTCAAATTCGCTGACTTCTTTTCCGAGAATGTACCAGCCACTGTCGAGCACCCGTTGAACAGCCCCGTCGATCTCTTCCTTTTGCGCCAGGTAACTAGCTTTCGGATTCGATGGAAGCAACGCTGTTAAGCCGCGGGTCTCGGTGATTTTTGACATCGTTCAGACTTTCGCTATCGAGATTCAGCTCGGGGAGAATCGCTCTTGCGAAACAAGAATCCCCGGTAGTCGCCTTGTTCGGGCGCCCGATGGATGCGGGGCCCATCGTTGATAAGAAACTCCCGCACCAACTCCATTGATTGCGATGCGAGGTGGCTTACAAATTCATCCCGGTTCAGAATCCAGCAACGATATTCGGTTTCATAGCCCAGCGCCCACGGCCGTTGAATCGCTACATAGGATGCCGCCCGTTGGACAAATACCATTCGCGTGACGTATAGATAGGGATCGGCTGCTCCAGCCAGTCTATCCACGACGGAACGCCACTCCTGTTCGTACCAAAGCGATGAGCTAGCCAGGACAAAATCGTACTTTCGCGCGAAGCAGTCGTCGGGGTTCTGAATAAAATGGCCGTTGGGTAAAGTGGTCGCTCCAGCCTCGCAGAGGAGAGGAAGGTCGTGACAGTAGTAATCGATATCGACTCCAGGCAGCACAGCCTTGCTCAACAAATAATAATGTCCAATTCCGCCACCCCAGTCCAGCAGCGAAAGAGACTGCTTCTGCCGAGCTGCCAAGGCCAGCGCGTACGCATACGAAATCAGCGTGTTGTGGTCGGTAAGCTTGCCTGAATCCTGGTTCCGGTCCTCATGATTGATGCCAAGCGGCCCGTTGCCCTTTAGGCGGTCAGCGTATGCCTGCCAGGTTTCTTGTTGCATTTTGGCAATGCCGCTGACGTTCCAGCCCCTGGTTTTCTCCGAACCGTTCCAACCAGCGGCGACATACTCCCAAGGCGCCGGCCTGAGTCGATCCAAACCTCCCTGTACCATCCGAATCAGTCCAGGAGGTACCCAGGTTCGGACAAGATCCTTCCAGCTCTTTTGTCCTCTTGGCATGATGTGTCGACTTGACCGTTCGACGAAACGATTATCGCATCGGCGCGATTCGTCTCAGGCCAAGGATCATGCGCTTTCGCCATTCGCAATCAAGGCGACGTATTCGTCCCACTCGCGAACGTAGTCGGCAGGATCGTAAAGCGAATCCGCCAGCACCAGACAAATCGCGTCACTGCTGAAGTCATATAAACGAGCCCAGATCATTGCGGGAACGAAAAGGGCACGGTTGGGTTTGCTCAATAAATATGTTTTCTTCTGGTGGGAGTCGGTCAGTTCAAGCGAGAAGCTTCCTTTGACAGCGATAAATCCCTGGCAGCTTTCCCGGTGCGCATGGGCGCCCCGTTCACTGTCGCTCGTTGTGCCATAGATGTAAAAAATGCGCTTGAGGGCAAAAGGAATGCCATGACCTGATTCGACCACCGTCAAGCTGCCGCGTACGGGAGTGGAGTAGGTGTCGAGCTCAGTCCAGGCCACACGATCCAGATTAGTGGTTCCAACAGTTTCTGTGGCCCTCCACTCTGGCTCTTGTGGTGAACGAGTTGTGACAGTACCTACATTTCTCGACGACATTCAAACCTCCGTATTTGCCTATCGACCTGCGGCTTCAAAGTGGACTCAAGTCAGCTGCGGTTGTTAATACAAGTCGTACATTTCAACTTCCAAAGTGTCTTTCCTGACTCAGCCGCTACTTACTCCTACTTGCTTGCTCCTTCGCGTCGGCCAAGAGCGGCGGGGCCTGCTGTGGGATGTTCCCAGTGCAACCCCAGCCTCTTCCATCTGCGCATGGCTCGCCGCAAAAGAGGGAAGTAGGCTGGAAGGTCTAGATATGATTTTCTCAGGGCACTGACAGAATGTTCCTGCAAGCTTTCAAATAGGGGGTCGGCGAAACGAGCCTTTGCGTCGACAGCCAACTCCAAAGCGAACCCGTATTGCTGTTTGACCGAAGCGCATACCCATCCCAGCAGGTATTCCCGCTTGCTAAAGTCGTTTCCAGAGAAAGAATTCATGTAAGCGACTTCCGCCCACCCTGGAGACTTTTTCAGCAGGTGGAGCATGTAATTACGTTCAAATCGCGTGAGCACGTTCACCAGGTCTTTTCTGATTCGGTTGGATCCCAGGACCGACATATCCGTCATCCAGAAACCCCGCTCGTGCATGCAGGACATCAGGGTCCACAGCTTGTCGTCACCCGCGGTAGGCATCGATGATCCCCGGTTCGAATTCCGCGATCAGTACCTTTCGGGCAACATCGTCGCTGAGGCTCAGAAACAACCGCAGATCGATACCTTGCGAATCAGCCTTGAACCAATCAATGCGATCGAGGTTCAACTGGGTCAGAACGGTCTTCAAATTTGTCGTTGGTACAGTCTGCTTTTCCATGACCAGGAAGCGGTCCCCGAATTCCCATTCCGAAAGCTTCTCCGTGTTCGGGGGCAGCATGCTGGAGCACGGCGCATCTTGAGTGAGATAGAAATCTGACGCAGTCTCGTCCCCGTTGGTCAAGATGCGATCGTAAACATGAAGTTCTTTGTAGAATTTGGAATCTCGACGTGTCTGGCCCATTCCACGGTCGTCTGCGTCGAAGGCGATACAAATAGAATATTTCGCTAAAGCCTTCCACGCCGGATTTACCCCGGAGGAAGCGCCCACATCCACCAGGACAGGCGGACGCTGTTCGAATTCAGGCCGCCTGAGAACTTTGTCGATGAGGTTCATGGCTGGGTAAGTGGCCTCATCGCCGGATAACCAGTCTTGGCATCGACAAACTCGGTGTAGTTCCTGGGAGCGAAGTAGAGAAGAATCATCAGCAGACCAAGTCCACCTGAAAGCAGCGTGGTGAATATCGAGATGTTCCCAAGGTTCAGCGCTTCAAAGATTACAATCAAGGTAGCGAACCTCAGATCGTGTCCTTTTGCAGTCGAGTCCAGCAACCAGAACACCAGGGCACATACCACTGAGATCAGTATCACTCCCCACAAGCCCGAAGCAGCGAGTCCGTCGGTGGCCCAAAAGTGGGCATTATCGTCGAGAGTCGGATCACCCGAGTAAAAGGACCCGACCTCAACACCCAGAGGATTAACGTATGGATAGGGTACGAACCAGTTCACCCCTGTGATGTGAGAGTAATAGGTCATAGGATTGCGCAGGAAGAAGTCGTGATACCAGGCCGTAGTGAGTCCGGAACTGCCAAATGTGCGCATGAACACCAGCGACATAAGCGAGAAGAAAAGGCTGTCGTCTCCACCAAGTGACCGGCCCATATATAAAACCAGCGTCAAGAACGCGCAGCACCACGTGATCTTCAGGCCAAATGAAGCGCCTTTATCGCGCAATATGAAAGCAAAGACCGGGATCACCAAAATGGAGACGATCACGGACTTGGCGCCCATCGTGCTGTAAACGAAAATTTGTACGCCAACCCCAGCAAGGAACAGCAGGGTTCGCTTCCGAACAATTCCACCCGCCATCAGGAACGGACCAATTACCGCGGAGAGCCACAACACGGCGTAGTGAACAGAGCTTCCTTCCATAATATCGTCCGCCGCATTTCGAAGGTCGTATATGTCGGAGAAGGAAACGATCCGAAACTTGCCATGGAAGACGATGAGGACCCAAGTCACGAGCACAGCGACCACGAAAAATACCGCTTGCTGATAAGTTCGTGGAGACATTGAAGGCGGGTGAAACCGGTGTAGTGGAAGCAAGTAGCTCGCTCCGGTGATTGCGAATCCGGCAAACAGCGCGAGCATTAATCTGGTCACTTCAGTCGCATCCTGAAGCCCTACATATAAGGGAACGAACATCGACGGAATGATGACCGAGAGGTAGAGAATCCAATAAATGAGCTGGGATGGCCTCGTCAACCTGATCGGCATCCACATGGCAGGAAGAAGCGAAAGCACCCACGCCAGCAAGAGATATCCCCGCTTGGGGTCGCTATTCTCAAAGCCGTAATAACCAAATACCGGATATAGCCACTTCAGATAGACCTGCTGGAAACATCCGACGAACGTCACGAGTCCGAGCACTAGCCATGCCCGCTGTTTCCAACTCGTTTTTTCGATCACGTTTTCCATGCTGGTGACTTCTGCGGCGGATGTTGCTAGAAGGTCCCTGACTCTACATATTCCGGCGAAGAGTTCGATCGTGACTGTTTCTCCGCCTCGAACCGCTGAATCCTTCTCTTTATCCCGTAGTGCGATATGAACAGGTGGGACGCATACCCAATGAAGATCGCCGCTCCGAAAGTCCCAATCGCCGACCGTGCGGACCATCCCCAGTGATGCGTGAGCCACAGCGATCCCATGACCAGTACAAGCCTTCCGATTTCCCAGGCCAGTTGCCAGAATTGCTTTTCCAGGATGTTCAGCGTTGGGGTCAGTGGCCACGCTACGAGCGCGACATAATGCATGGCTGCCAGCCATCTCGCATAGACACCGGCTTCTCGCCAGGATTGGCCGAATACAAATCCGAAAAGAGTGGGGCCGAAGAACAGGAATATCAAGAAGGGCACCAACCCCAGCAGCAAAAGCCGCTTCACCGAACGCATAAAAAGGCCAAGAAGCGCTTCAGGGTTGGCCGCGTTCAAGGCTGCTGCCTCGACACAATAGACCTGGGAAACTGCTTGCCCCACTAAAACCGCAGGTGCGCCCAAGACTCGATCTCCAAGAGCGAACCACCCGAGCGTTTTTGCCCCGTATAACTGAGCCATCAGGAGTGGAGGCAGGCTGTAGGCGGCCACCCCCAACAGAGACGAACTGCTCGATAGGAAAGGAAAATGTCGGTAGCGGACTGCTGCATCCCACACCGTCCTCCATCGGACAGCGCGGAAAGCGTTTTGACTTCGAGTCCATGCCAGGCGGGCCAGGCTAAGACTGCCTGCGAAGCGTCCGATTGCATCGCCGAGAAGCAAACCGAACGCGCCCACATGGAAAATACCCAATCCCGCCTGGACGGTGATTTGGCTTCCAACCTGGGTGATCTTTGTCCCCATCACTCGGGGATATGCCTTCTGACGCAATGCCCAAATACTCAATGTCAGGTAAATGCCGGCACCGCAAATCGCAAAGGGAATCAGAGCGAGGTACGGCTGCAGCCCGGCAGCGCTCGATGGCAAAAATTTGTATCGGTGGACGACCCATGCAAGACAACCAAACACGGCTGTCATCATGATGATCGTAAAGAACGTGACGATCACCAGGCTTGCTGCAACGTATTCCTTCTCTGGCAAAAAGATGGCTTGTTCGTAGCGGAGGGTTACGGCAAGCGTGGCAAAAAGCATGAAAGCCGCATACATCTGGAAGTAGCCAAAGTCTTCCACCGAATAAAGCCTGGTAAGCACCGGAGAGGCCAGGACCGCCAAAGCCTGGCTAAACGCCGTTCCACCCGCAAGAATTGACACACTGCGCGAAAATTGCCCGCGCGGCAGCAGATTCTGTATGAGTTGTTCTATGCGTCGCTTCATGGTGTCGCGGAGTTACTATCGTGGCGTTTGCATCAGGCCGCAATCGCGGAAGGAACCGTCATTCGTGTTCCTGGCCGGAGTCGCCGCGTCGTACCATTCGACTCCAGACGCCATGGGTCATCGCCTGCACTCTCGACCCGTTCGGAGTGGCCCAGGGCATCTTTGAATTTACCGAGGCGAAGATCTCTCGGGCCAGGATTTTGCCCGGATCAGCCGAATCGACCCGTTCCCAACGACGCCGCGCGAATACCCATGCTGCGGCTCCTGCCATTGCAAGAAATCCACAAAGGAGTACTACCAGGAGGCGCGGTGGAAAGGATTTTTTCTCCGGAACGATGGCAGCATCCAGGACTTTGACGCTGGGAATTTCTTTGGCTTCTTCGACCTTGGACAATTCATACTGCTGCGTCAGAGTCTCGAAGACAACTTCCAGAATCTTGTTTCTCCGGTAAAGATCGAAATACGTTACGCCCAGGAGCGGCAGTTGCCGAATCGATGGATAGATTGAATCGGCAGTTGGATCAGCTTGATTCTCCAGGGGCGCGGAAGTGCCGCCCAACTTGTCCATCTGGCGCTGCAATTCCGTAATCCGCGCCTGTACCGCTCGTACCCGCACATTGTTCGATGTGTAGATAGCTTCCAGACCCTTTAATTCCGACTGCGCCGCGATCATCTGCCCCTGCACGACCGCCGCCGCTTCCACCATGGCTCGTCCTTGTTCCTTAATATCGATAGCGGCTGTCTTGCTGGAAAACTTGCTCAGCTCTTGCGCTGCCTCGTCAAGGTTGAGCTTCACTTGGTTGAGCCGCTCTTCAAGAAACACGCGCTCTCGGTGAGCTGCGGATGTTGACAGTTGAGCGACCAGCCCGTTCAACTCGTCCACGTAGGCTTGCGCGATGGCTGCGACGCGATTCGGATCCCGGTCGGAAACAGTAATCGTAACGATGCCGCTCTTCCGGTCCTCGGAGAGCATGGTGTTTCCCGCCAGTTCTTCGCGGGCATCTTCTACCAGTTTCGTTCGATAAACTTTTCTGAGATCGAAGCGCTGCACGATTCGGTCAGTCACTGTCCGGCTGTGAAGAATTCCGATGAAGAGCGCTCCCGTATTCTTGATTCCTAACAGGTCTCCCGCAATCGCCCCGAGGCCGCTTCCCGCAGCTCCGCCACCCGCCTTTGCGGCCAGAGCAGCGGCCAGCATTCCGGCATTGGATTGATTGTCGGGCGGCATCAGTTGGACCGTCGCTTTGTATTCCTTGGGAATGGCGAACGCGATCAGCAGACCAACGATCAGGCCCACGCCTGCTGCCTTGAAAAGGAGCCTTCTTTCATTCCAAAGCAGGCGCACGCGCTCGACCAGGGATCCCCGGAAGTCCCTGAATTCGAGGTCGTCCAGCGAAATATCTTGATGCTGTTTCGACGAACTGTCGACGCGGCGTGTTGTCTCTACTTTGGACACTCTTCTACCTGTGTTCCTTTTCCCGGTATCTGGTCGCTAATGAAATGCTGGAATGCATAAGTACCTGATAAACGATACTACGACCGCAAGGCAGGAGTCGGATTCGACCGCGGCTTGTCGGCAAGAATCGCTATGCTGCTTCCCATCCGTCGCAAGCCCAGCATCGACGAGAACTTGTCGTCAACTTTGGTTATTGTCCAGACGGTCTTCAGAGAAGTGCCAATGCCAAGCTTACGCAAGGCCAGCAGGGGATATCGAGTGATGCTTCCGTGATGAATGCGTTGAGCATTTGAAAAGGAAGATACCAAGGGGGCAAGTCTTTCGGCGGTCAGAGGCTTGCAATGAACCTCTGTTTCTCTCTTACCAAAAACCTTGATGCCCAGGGAATAAAACGGCGCCCGCCACGGTTCGATTGCTGAAAATTTCCCGCCGTCGGCCATGATGCGGAATATTTCGGGGAAGGCTTTCTCCGTTTCAAAGTGATGCACACAGCCGCCGCAAAAGATTGCGTCGAACATATTTGACTCAAACGGAATGGTTTCAGCCATACCGACTTTGCAGTTGATTTTTACCCCAGCCAACCGCGCTAGTTCTTGAGCATATCTGGCTTCTCCCTCGACGGGAGTTAGCAACCAGGCTTCCGCCGCCCCCGCCAGCATGAACTGGATCGCGGAGTAGCCCTTGCCGCCGATCTGCAGAACTCTCTTGCCGCGCAACGGAGCAAGATAGTTGTAAGCTTCCCATTCCGCCAGGCAATCGTAGTTAGCAGCAAGCCATAATTCCTTGGGGCTCGGGAAATCACCGCGATTGCGCGATTGGACCAGCCTGATCAAAGAACGCACCGATTCGCTTGGAGACGAACTCAGCTCGTCGATTGATTTGAGCGAAGAAAGCTCATCCGCCTCCGTCGACGCGACATGCTCATAAAATGTCGCCTCATCCAATGGAATACTGCTCATTGACCCCTCTTAGTCCAATAATCTTTGCACTATGGAGGCCGGGCGTCCTCGCCCGGCCAGACGGGCGTGACGCCCGTCCTCCATCAATTCGCGCTGTCGCCGGAAATCACGGACGATTTTCGGTTTCCGCCATCGAACTTTCCGGACCTGCGGACCTACGAAACATCTTCTGCGGCTGAAACTGCACTTCCACTCCAACTGTTACATCCCGGTTCGCGTTCGGCTGAATCGCGGGGAACAGCCATTTTTCGTACTGGACCCAGCCGCTGAGGCCGACGGCGGGGCGCAACCAGTAATCACTCCGCATGCCGACGTCTGTCAGGGTGCCGCCTCCAGGGATAAACTGCCAGCTTACTTTTTGATGCCTGTAGTTAAACTGTAGTCGATTTCGAGCGCTAAACCAATAGTTTGCCCAGCCTTGCGCGCCTTGTCCCTGTCGACCAATCCAGCTGCCGAGCAACTGATCTTTATTCGTATAGCCATTTAAATATCGGGAGTTCTCGTAGAAAAAGCCGTGACTGAGTTGTCCTCCAGCCGGCAAGTCGGTATACACACCCTCCGCCCGCAGATCAAGTTTTGGAATGCCGGGGATATGCGAGAAGAACATCCCGCCACGAATTGCTGACCGGTCCCAGTATGCGATTGGTGAAGGCTGGTCTTCGGCGAACGCGTCTCCATAGAAAGTGACCCAATCGCGAAGCCCGGGTACCCGGTAAGACCAATCCATTCCCGATCGTCTATCCCCTGGGTCTTCCGTAGTGCCAGGCTTGCCATTTCCCAGCGAGAAGAAACTCTTTTCCAACGTATGCAAAGTGAAAGGCACGCCTTGGCCGGCGAATATCCCTGTCCGTGAGAATCCGAATTCAAAGTTTCGGGTTGGCTTGAACGTAAACCGTTCGCCATGAATCATCGGCTGAGTGTGTAAAGTGTGCTGGAAGCTGCCTTCCTCGCCATTCACGCCGTTAATAAATTGCTGTCCACTCAGTTGTCCCAGAAATAACTCCAGCCGCAAAGGCCCCAGCCATCCCAGGATGCTTGGCAGCTTGAGCGGAGTCACTCGATTGATGCGGAACATGTTGAGCGGAGCCGCATTGTCACTGAAAATCAGCGGTCCTCCGTCTCCCGGGCCCCACCAGAGACTCTGACGCCCGAAAGACAACTGCCAGTTCGAAAATGCTAGGCCGACATAAGCATCCAGCACGGAGAATTGATTCACAGCAGGCTGTCCAACGTCGGGTGGTAACTGGTTGAACTGGTTTACCTTCTGAATGGTTTCGCGTCCCGACAGCGACAGCGCAGGTAAGGCCTGCGAACCTTGCCACTCCCCGCGGAAATAAGCTACCCAGCGCCCCTGTGTGGCGTATGTCGAGAAGCCGGTCGCGGTGTTCCAGCCTTTACCGTAAGGTCGTCCAAAATCGTTGATCTGGGTCTGGCCAAATTCATATCCGCTTCTCAGTGGCAGCCCTGAAATGTATTCAGTGCGTGAATATAACGATTCGACTCGGAATGCCCCACCATCGACCCTGCCTTCCATTTCAGGACCAAATTCGCTCTCCAGCTGAGTTAGCAGCAGCTGCTCGTTACTGTTCTCCACGCCGCCGTCAGTTAGATGTTCTCCGGCTTCGTTTACCAGCCGTGCACATTCCCGGCGCGTCCATGGCCGCATTCCGGCAAATCCGCTATCTACCAAACCAAACGCCGCGAGGCGATCCAGTGCTGGATAAACCCAGCTATCCAAAGGCACATATGGCGATCCTTGGTTCTCTGGCGCTGTCCGCCCATCGCGGAACAAATCCCCGATCGATCTCCAAGTGTCGCCTCCGAGTTCTGGATCATGGTGGCGGCTATAAATTTCCTGCGCGATGAGATTTCCCATGATGCCGCCGATGAAAACGTCGGACGGGAAATGTTGCTCTGACCGAATCCTCGAGTAGGTAACCAGCGAAGCCAGACCGTAAGCAAATAACTTCGGAAGCGGTCCGGAATATTCGTGCCCGATCACACCGGCAACCGCCCATGCGGCGGCTGCATGTTCGGAAGGGAAAGATGCACCACCCTGAAAAAAGTGCCCCTGACCCATTCCTTGAAGTGGTCGTTCGCGACCCAACCCGTACTTCATTACTTCAATTGGCACAATGCTGTTGAAAGCGGCCAGACCCGCCAGGAAACCGGTTTCGCGCCAATGCTCTTTATGTGAAGGAAAGCTCAATAGCCACAATCCTGCAGCGCTTCCGACCAGCGCGCCAACGCCTGCGTTCGAAAGCGTGTTGTAGTGGCTCAGGGTTTTGGGATTGTGACTTAGACTTCGACTAACGTCGCTATCGGTGATAAAAAGTCCCGCCGATATGCCGGCCAACGGAACCAGCCACTCAGTATCTGAGAAACGGATTCGGGCCGGGCTGGTCCAGATGTGTTTCTGGTCCAACAGGAAATCTTTCCCGGTTTCGATCACTTGCGAGCGGGTATTCGGTTCGTCCTTGTCCGTTGAACTACCAGAATCACTCGCTGGCTTTGACTTGTCAGCGCTCGCATCTGGAGCAGATTGATTACGGTCTGCGGTCTGTGGGTCAGCTGGTTGGGTCTGCGGGTTGCAAAAACCTGGTGCTGCAGCGACTAGGCAGAACATAATCCACCCGCACACTGCCCCAACTGCCCTGGTTCCCATAGCCAGACTTTTCCCCAACTACGGTTTGATATAGGCGATAGTAAGCGCTACCGAAGTGGCGATCTGCGCTGCTTGCAGGGCTGTCGTCCAATTCTTGGTTCCGATCTTTGGCGACATTTCCGGCACAACGATCGAATCCCCTGGTTTCAAAGCCGCGTCCAACGGATTACCTCCCCACCATCCGGAAGAATTGTTCTTCGATGCGATCACAGATCCATCGGCCCGGACTACGAAGACCGCTTTCTTGTCCGCGATCTGGGTTAATCCTCCTGCCTGGCTCAAATACCATTGAGCACTTCGTCCCGGCCGGTAGCTGATTGCGGTTGGATTGAATACCTGTCCGGACACCATTACGTAGTTTTCTTTCTTTGGTATCAGGACCACATCGCCATCGCGCAAAATCACGTCCGCCGGCGTGTTCTGCCACTTACTCATATCCGGCTGGACGTGAATTACGACGCGTCCGATAGGTGCGGTCGCCTCTAGCTGGTTCAGCGCCGTTTCCGTTTGGGTAACGGCCGTCAGTTTTGCATTTTTCTGGTCCGCGTCAGCCTCAGGAAGTGCCTTGAGGTTTATCTGCTCCGCTTTGATCCGCTGCACCAGGGCGAAATGAGACTTCATTTCGAGATCGCGTACTTCACGACGCATCAGCACCGCGCCGTACGGGTACGCTTCGGGCGAGAACCCTCCCGCACGTTGAAGAACCGAACTCAAACGCTCACCGGGCTGAATGCCGTAAGTGCCCGCATGTTGAACTTCGCCGCGTACTGTGGCGGAAGCCCCAATGTCATTCCACCCCGGAGCCTCCCGAATGGTAAGAACATCTCCGTCGCGAAGCTGGAGATTGTTGCTGCCGTCTCCGCTAAGCGCTGCCGAAAGCTCAACCGGCATATTTTCGTTCGAAGTGCCGGCCTGATTTCCTAACTTGTAGCGGGTCAGGTCCGCCTTCACGGGATCAGCACTCCTCTTGAGGCCTCCTGCGGTAAGAACCAGGTCCTCGATATGCATGTTGGACGTCAATGGATAGCGGCCAGGCTTTGCGACCTCGCCGCGTACAGACACAGTGGGTGGGTCCACTCGAGCTGCACTGCGGTGGACCAGCACGCGATCACGTGGCTGAAGCAGAATGTTGTCCGCCGAAGAACCGGCTAGTGCTCCTGTCAGGTTCACGCTGTGAATCGTCAGCGTGCCATCAGGCTGGGTTCGGAAGAGCTGGGCGGAGTCGAGTCCTGCATCGGTAGAGGTTCCACCAGCCAGGTAAATTGCGTCACGAAGTCGAACCTGTCCTGAGGTTCGGTACTTTCCGGGCGACCTTACTTCGCCACCTACCCATACTGTCGGAGCGGGTTCGAAATCGAATCGGCTAAAGATGCGGATCGTATCAAGCGGCTGAAGTTTGGGAGAAGTCTCCGGATTAGTCAGCGCCGCCGACAAGTCAAAACTCTCTACACTGGGACGAAAGTCGGGTGCATTCAATCGAACGATCTCGGCATAGTGCGCCGCCGGCTCCGGTAAAACGTCATTGTAGGAGGCGACGAGATCCGTCAGCTTCATTCCGTCGTGGTAGGAATAGCGTCCAGGACGAAGAACGTGGCCTTGCAGATAGATCGCCGTCTCGTTGTATGGAGCAATCGGGAAGATGTGGATCTGATCGCCATCCTGAATTTTGAACGCGGTCAGTTGTTTGGTGACCGCATCGCTGTTGCCCTGCGGCGAAAGATCGAGCGTCAGCATGGTGCGCTTTTCGTGTGCCTCAAGGCGCTGGACTTCGATATGCTGCAGCGCGCCTGCTGGCAATATTCCTCCGGCTAAATCAAGGGCGTCAGCCAGCGAGTTTTCTCCGCGCAGTTCGTAGACCGCGGGGCGTCGCACCATTCCACTCACAGTAACCTGCCCACCGACTGGGGGGACGATCAGCGAGTCGCCATTTTCCAGCCGCTTGAGTTCGGATCCCACTCCTCGCAAGAGCAGGTCATAGGCGTCGACTTCTTCAATGAGTTGCTTGCCCCGATAATGCTTCAAGTTGCGAAGTGAGCCGCGCGCGGTGATCCCTCCGGCCTCAAACAACGCATTCAGCGGCGTGGAAAGGGAACTGATGTCGTAGGCGCCAGGCTCTGCAACCTCTCCCACCACATACACACGTACTGTTCTCAAACGCGAAAGAGAAATGTCAGCCGACACATCCCGATACTGGCTGCGAAGCACTTGCTGCACTGACTCTTGAACCTCTCCGAGTGTCCGCCCGCTTACCAGCAGCGGACCGGACTCAGGTAGGGTGATCCGGCCCTCGCGATCCACTGAGCGGCTGATCCGTTGTGAAACGCTGCCCCATAGATTGATGGCTAAGCCGTCTCCGGGTCCAACGATGTAATCGGGTCCGACAGGCAAATCCATCGGAATTGCATCGAGAGCCCGGGTTCCATTGCGAAAAATCTCCAGACCAAATCGTTCCGGCTCGCGATCCCGTGGGGCCGCCTGCACGTACATGTCATAGAGAGAAGGGATGTCAGCATACGGATTGCTCTTGCGCACCATCGACACCGGCAAACCGTCTCGGTCTTTGTCTCTGTCGTATTCCGGGAAATCTCTGCGGTATCCGGGAAGCCTTACCGTACGATTCATTTCCTTTCCGGAACTGAATGACTGATCTGAACGATTTCCTCCCGCCAGCGCGGACAGGTCGTCTACATTGCCTCTGCGAAGAAGACTGTCGATACCATCAAGACCGGTCGGAGGCATTCCCCCCGTCATGCCGGCGGAAGACCGGCCGGAATAAGTTGAAGCCAACATCGAACCTTGATCGAGGCCTGAGAAGCCGCCAGAAAGTCCGCTTGAAAACCCACCCGATAACCCGCCTCCGCCTCCTGAATCGTCGCTGCTCCGAGCCATGCGCAGTGCCCGCATTGAATCGGCAGGCGACATCTGGTCGGGCAATATTGGCGTGATCGGTTCATTCGACGGTGAATCGTTTTGCTGGTAATCGCGCCTTCTGCGAGGTGACACGGATTCATTGCAGTCACGCGGGTCCCGCGAGTCGCAATCTGTACGTTCAACCTTCGGTTTCTGCTGTTCCGGATTTTGCGCAGCCTCTTCAGCTGCGAGCGCGGCCGCCTCGTCGCGATCCTGGCGCTGGGCCTGGCGACGAATTCGTTCTTTCATGAGTAGATCTTGCTCTTTTGCAATCTCGGAGTCCGGATTTATGGTCGGAAGCAGATAACCGTATTGCTGCACAAGCTTTGTGGCGACCGAGCGGAAAGCAATTTCATGGTCTAGCCGGTCAAAGATCGCCTGATCTGTCAGCATGGAATCTTCGACGACTTGTCCGTTGTCGGTCGCGTCTTTTGCCACCCAGCGCTTCAATTCGACGAGAATCCCCGGATCTTTTAAGAGCACCGTCTGGAGTTGCGCGGCGGAGGCCGCCACCCGCTCGAGATTTTCTTTGCCGAGGTCGGAGGGTTCATTCGGTCGCACGGACTGGACAACGTCGCGCGACTGACGCCGCGGATCATTCGCCTGTGTTTGTGCATCCAGGCGAGCCACCAGCATGACCAGCGAGGTGAGAATTAAAATTTTGCCGATGTTCAACATCATCTTCCCCATTTCATATCGAAATCCAGGGTTCCCAAGATTGTGATCGCCGGAAACCATCACTCCTGCACAGCTTCGCCCTCTCACTTACATGGGCATCTGTGAGCTAAACCCTTTAATATTAACGCGATCCACCCCAATTACCGAGAGTTGGCCGACTAGTTGGTTCGTGAGCTATGTTCGTTTTGTGATGGCGGCGCAACAATCGTTTGTCTGCCCCTGAGCGCGCCCAGAATTCCGTCTTCCGAGTTCTCGATGCGATTGGAGCGAATGTCGAGGCTGGCCCAGTAAAAGAAGCTGCTGTTGCGCTCCGCAGCCAGCGCGAGGATGCGGATATGGGGGAAACGATCAAGCAACACATCACAGATGTGCGGCCGTTCGTCAGAATGATCCAGGGCAATGATGAGGTATTCAGGATGCGCCTGTTCGACCATCTCCAGGATCGCGTTTTCGTCTTCAATAACGCCAACTACCTCAATATCCGGCTGATCGGAAATCGTAGCCATCACGAGCTCCCGCATCAGCCGTGGCCGATTTGCCACCAAGACCTTGATTTTCGCCACGCCACACCTCTTTACCAGTATCGGCTTGCACAGGAAAAGTCACAGGTTCAATTAAGTACGAGTAAACAGGGGTGATATCAGACGGAGCAAGTACCAACGCAGCTGCCCCTATGTACATGGAAGTACCACTAAACGCGACCACAAGTACCAGAAAGGTACTACGATCGAAGCCTGTGATCCGCCGAATTTACATGAAGCTTGGAGACGAAGCGGGAGTTTAGAACAGACTGAACAGGTCACACCGGCAGAAAACCTTGCGTTCGGCAAACCTCCACAGCGGCCAGACGGTCCCTCACACCCACCTTCCGAAGCACACGATGAATGTGATTCTTTACCGTTTGCTCCGATAAGCCCAGGCTGCCGGCGATTTCCTTGTTGGTGAAACCACGGCCGATCATTTCCACCAGTTGCTGTTCTCGACGTGTAAGTCCAAGCTGCTGCTTGATCACGAAACTCGGGAAACTCGTTCGTTGCTGGGCCACATAATCGAAAAGTGCTTGGCACAATTCCGGTGGGCAGATCGCGCGGTCATTGGCAACGGACCGAACTGCCGCCGCGACATCGGCGGCGGTCGCATCCTTCAAAAGATAGCCGGCAACACCCTCCCGCACGGCCCTGAGGAAGAGTTCGCTATCAAGCTCCATTCCGATCAACACAATTTTCAAGCCGGGGAGCGATTCACGAATGGTTCGAACGAAAGCCAGGCCTGCGGAGGTGTTCACAGGGTCGAATAACAGCACGTTAGTGGAAACTGCCGCGATGACGTCCGGCACGGATGCCGAATACATCGCCGCCCCAACCACTGTGATGTCAGTTTTTTTGTTTAGAATCCGAGCGAGAGCCTCTCGAAGAAGACGATTCTCCGCAAGCAGGAAAACGGAAATGCTTACTGCGGTACTCATCAAGTTAAACCTTCTCTTTGGGAGAAGCACACCTGTCGCTGACAACAAAGACCTGACATAAGCTTACATTAACGCCGCTGTCTTGCCGGTTTACTTTTCCACAAGATGTATAGAGGGTTACTAATCCTAGCGTGAGATGCGCCCTGCACGGATAGGATTGCTGGAAAATTGAGGGAAATGACAAGAAAAGTACTCAAAACCGCGACGGAAGCCGAATTCCGCAGATCGGTCCGTCTATAACCGCAACCCTACAGCATAGACCTGATTGCCCGCTTCTGAAGCTGCTTCCATAGTGGTGGTCTTCGGCAAGATCCGCGCTTGTCGTTTTATCAACGTACGATTTCAGCTATCCACTTTGGAGTCTCAATGAAAGTCGTTACTTATCAAGGCGTTCAGAAGATGTCCGTTTCACAAAAAACTCAACCCAAAATTAAGGCTTCAACAGACGCACTGCTCAGGGTAACCACGAGTGGAATCTGTGGCAGTGACTTGCACATGTATGACGGCCGAACGCCGCTGGAAAAAGGTACAGTCGTCGGCCATGAAATCATGGGAGTTATCGACGAGGTTGGCGACGCGGTTCAAAGCATAAAGAAGGGAGACCGGGTCGTCCTGCCGTTCAATATTGCATGCGGGTTTTGCTTCAACTGTCATCGTGGCCACACCGAAGCCTGTCTGGTCATGAATCCGGAAGAGGCGCACGCCGCGTATGGATATGCAGGCATGGGTCCTTATCAGGGCGGACAGGCCGAATTCGTCCTCGTGCCCCACGCCGACTTTAATTGCTTGAAGTTGCCCGGAAAGCCTGGCGACGAATGGGAAGACGACTTCCTGCTTCTTTCCGACGTATTCCCCACGGCATATCACGCCACGGAACTCGCCGGTGTCGCACCGGGCAAAACGGTAGCTGTCTTTGGAGCCGGTCCGGTCGGCCTGCTTTCTGCATACTGCTCTTTGTTAAAGGGAGCTTCCGAGGTCTATGTTGTTGATAACATTTCGGAACGGCTGGACAAAGCGGAGGAGCTCGGAGCCGTGGCCGTGAATTTCACCGAAGGAGACCCGGTCGAGCAGATCTTCGAGCTTAGGAAAAAGAACAAGGGAATTCAGCAGGCATTCCGTCCTGGCGAGGAAAAAATGAAGGGCGTAGACTGCGCGATCGATGCCGTTGGCTACCAGGCGCGGGATGATAAGAATCCCGACAAAGAAAAGGCCACCCAGGTGATTGAAAATTGCCTTCGCGTGGTGAATCCGACGGGTGGCATTGGGATGATTGGGGTCTACATTGCCCCTGATCCCGGCGCAAAATCCGATCAGGCTAAAAAGGGAGTCTTCCCATTCCCCATCGCCGAGTTCTTCGACAAGGGAATCACCATGGGCAGCGGACAAGCCCCGGTGAAGAAATACAACGAATACCTGCGTGACCTGATTGTGAACGGCCGTGCCAAGCCCAGCAAAATCGTGAGCCATCACATTCGGATCGATGACGCCCCCGGCGCGTATGAAAAGTTCGATAAGCGCATTGAGGGCTATACAAAAGTGCTGATTAGTTTCAACGACAAGGCTGCGGCCTGAGTTTCTAAAAACCTAAGCCCGGAGCGGATCTTGATCAGTCCGCTCCGGGCTTTTTTTTCAACTAGATCGTTCTAGGCGGCTCGTCGGGTCCGTTCGGCTTTCGTAGCAGCCCGTTTGCGAGCCTGAGGTCCCCGCGTGACCGCCGATTTCCTGGCTTGGCGCGAGAGTGCCTCGTGGCTTGCTGCGCTGCGCGGTTCGCGCTTGAGGGCGCTCTCCGTTGCACGCGATCGTTTCGCCGAAATCTTGTGCTTCGGACTCTTGCCCGCTTTGGTATCTTGCGCCGCTTTCTTTTGAACCGAGGCTGAGCCCTTCGGCGAGGCCAACTTCACTCCAGCCCTCCGTGCTTTAGACAGCCCGATCGCAATCGCCTGTTTGGCAGACCGAGCGCCGTGTTTTCCCTCACGTACGTGGTGTATTTCCTCGCGAACAAATTCACCCGCCTGAGTCGACGGTGATTTCCCTTCGCGTGCATCCTCTTCAGCCCGTTCCAGCGTCTCTTTCTCCGGCATGTGACCAATCCTCCTCTAAAAGTTTGTTGTGAGCGTGCCCGAATTCACTGTGAACTCGCGCGAAGCCAAATGGCAATAAGGAGTTTGCTGTAAGTGCGCCACTAATTTTTGCCCGCTCATCTCCAACAAAGAAGAAACGAGCCTTTTCCGGAAAGGCTCCTGCGACCGCCGACTTTTGCCCTTTCAAACGGACAACTTTAGCCGTAAAGGGATTCTTATTTTCCTCTACAGCCTAAACCCGATTCTGCCAAGCTGTCAGGTCTCGTTATTCTTTGCAATACGTTTCAGAACCGTAATGAAAGAACCTGTAGCAGAATCGCCAGAGCTATTTCCATCGCCACCCGATGATGATTCCGGTGCTTCCGCGCTGGCCGCGGCTAAAACTTCGATTAGCAGCTTGCGACAGGCCGCCTCCGGTTGCCGGGCATGCGATCTTTGGAGAAATGCCACTCAGACCGTTTTCGGCGAAGGCTCGCCAAAATCCACAATCATGTTTGTAGGTGAGCAACCCGGCGACCGAGAAGACGTGGCTGGTCGCCCATTCGTCGGGCCGGCCGGAGCTCTCTTAGATGAAGCGCTTCTCGAAGCCGGAATTGACCGGACCAAGGTCTACGTTACCAATACCGTGAAGCATTTCAGCTGGGTGCCGTCAGAAAAAGGGAAGCGGCGCATTCACAAGAAACCTCGCTACTCCGAGATCAACGCCTGTCGCCCCTGGCTGGAAGCTGAAATAAAGCTGATCCGCCCTCAGGTTCTTGTTTGCCTGGGCGCAACTGCAGCCCAATCCCTCCTTGGAAAAGACTTCAGTGTGACGCGTCAACGAGGACAACTTGTGCCATCCGCTCTGGCCCCTCAAGCGATCGCGACGGTTCATCCATCGTCAATCCTGCGAGCCGCTGACGAAGCAGCCCGAAAGTCGCAAATGCAGGCTTTCGTGCGAGACCTGAAGATAGTCGCCCGGCTGCAAAAACAAAAATAGCTGCAAAAGAGTCTCCCAACAACGATAGGTAATGCCCCGGTCCCCTTCGCATCACAACATTTCACGCCTGCAAGCCATCCAAGAGGACTACCAATCGGAGGAATCTATGAGTTCCAAAGGCAAGCAACAGATTCGATATGCCGTCGTCGGACTCGGGCACCTCGCTCAGGTCGCCGTTTTGCCAGCATTCAAGAGTGCCGCAAATTCGGAACTGGTTGCCATTGTTTCTGGTGACGACCAGAAGCTGAAGAAGCTCGGCAAGAAATATCGCCTGGAGCATGTTTACTCGTACGACGACTACGACCGGGCGTTGGCCGTCGTCGATGCCGTCTACCTCGTGCTGCCCAATCACCTTCACCGGGAATATTCGGTGAAAGCGTCGAGAGCCGGCGTTCACGTTCTCTGCGAAAAGCCAATGGCCGTCACTGAGGCGGATTGCGAAGCGATGATCGATGCGGCGAACGCCAACAACACAAAATTGATGATTGCCTATCGCCTGCACTTTGAAGCAGCCAACCTCGAGGCGATTCGGCTTGTTCAAAGCGGCAAGCTCGGTGACGCTCGCATCTTCGACTCGGCATTCAGCCAGCAGGTCGCCAAAGACAACATTCGCGCAACCGAACCAGTGGAGAAGGGTGGCGGCCCTGTTTATGACATGGGCGTGTATTGCATCAATGCGGCGCGATATTTGTTCCAGGACGAACCCACCTCCGTCATCGCTGCCAGCGCGAAAAACGGTGAGAAGAGATTCGAGAAGATCGACGAGATGACTTCGGTGGTGATGCGCTTTCCAGATGAGCGCCTGGCCGCCTTCACGTGCAGCTTCGGTGCGGCCGATATCAGCCGCTATACCGTCATCGGAACCAAGGGAATTCTCACGGCTGAACCCGCTTACGATTACTCGATGGCACTCAAACATCAGCTGACTATCGGCGAAAAGACGAAGAAAAAAACATTCCCCAAGCGTGATCAATTCGCCGCCGAGCTGGTTTACTTCTCCGATTGCATTCTGAAGAACAAGGAACCCGAGCCGTCGGGAAAGGAAGGGCTGGCGGACGTGCGAATCGTGCGTGCGATCTACGAGTCGGCCCGCACTGGAAAAGCAGTCGAACTCACCGACATGCCGGTGAAGAAGAAGCCCACCATGCGTCAGGAGATTCATCGACCGGCGCATGGCAAACCGAAGACTGTGAATGCCGAGTCTCCCTCGGGCAGACTGAAGTTCCGAGCAATAAAACGGGGCGTGACCTAAGGCCACGCCCTGAATTGTTCGAGACTAAAACTAACTCAAGCGGTACGCGCTCCCAGCACAAAGTGCAGTATCAGGGAGATGACAGCGAACACGAGCAACAAATGAATCAGTCCGCCGGCCACATGGAACACGGTAAACCCGCCGATCCAAGCGATCAGTAGAACCACGAAGAGTATCGTCCAGATGCTCATAAAGTTTTTCCTTCCTGAAATCCAACCAACGCCGATTTGCCTGAACTGAGATGGTGGAGTGAGGATTTAAGTTGCACACTGAGCAAGGGCCAAGTTGATCTCGATAGAAACAGAGCACGAAACAGGCGGTAGGATTCAGTCGCCGAGCCAGGCTCCGAAGCCGCGCAGCGGGTCAATGTAGTCACAAACGATTTTGGTAGCACCAACAAGTGGCACTGCGAGTATCAGACCCATCGCTCCCCAGATCCATCCCCAGAAAAGCAGCGCGAGAGTCACGGCCAGCGGATTCAGACGCAACCGCTTGCCCACGATTTTGGGATAAAGAACATTCATCGAGAGCAGGTGCAATCCAATCACGGTCAGCACGATGATCCCCACGCCGGCTTTATCCACGACGCCAATACCCGCCGCCAAAGGAGGGAGTAACGCGAGGAAGACTCCTAGATAGGGAACCAGACTGACAAACCCGCTTATCAGTCCAAGAAAATAGAAGTAGGGAATATCCAGCCGCCAGAAAACAATTGTGCTGATCACGGCGGTGGCTAGTCCGACCAGAAAATTACCTGCGATGAAGCTGCGGATCATTGTCGAGATTCTGCCAACGGTGCGATGCGCGACCAAGCGGTGCTCCTTGGGGAAGAGCCGCACGGTAGATGAGTGTGCATGGTCCTTCCAGGTAAGCATGAAGTAGACCAGAAAAGGAATGAAGCTTATCGCAATCAAAACCTCTCCCAGCGTACCGCTACCCGCGGAGATCAGGCGTTCCAAGCCTGATGCTTCTCGAATCTCCACCACCGTCGGCGGTTTGCCCGCGTTGGGAGCAGCAATCACGGAGCGGGTGCTCTCTTCTATTTTGTTTGTCTGGGCGCGCAAGTCGGCGAGAGCCGAATGAATCTTGCCGGAATATTTTGGCAACTGTGTCGCGAAATCAACGGCGCGACTGTAAAAGAAATAGGTAAAGCCTCCGGCCAATCCAACCAAAAGAACCACTGCGAGCAATGCTCCCACAGCGCGGGGGATCGCAATCCGGGCAAGTCGGCTGACCAGCGGCTCCAGAACGAATGCAAGGAGAATCGAGGAAAGAACGGTCACCATGACCAGTTTGAGCAGATAGATCAGCCCGATCACCGCCACGGCCGCCACCACGATCTGCGCCACAGATCCCGCCTTGATCGACGCCTGGAGAACTTCCGCTTCCTCAATGTTTGGCGTGGCGCGCGGATCAGCGACATTGTTGATTGCTTTTATGTCCAGCGGCGGAACGGAGAGAGGCTCAGGGGGAAGTGGAGGTGCTGGCGGTGGTGTCGTCGTTGAGTTTGAAGACATGATTTACAGCGTCCGCACTTCGATGGCAATTGTGCGTGATTCGTTGGCTACGAATCTGTGTCGGACATCGAACGTTCCTTAATTTGACTCTATCCCGTGTTAACGAATGCAAGTAATGCAGGAATGAAAGATTGCGAGCCATCTGCAGCAACCTCGCTGCCATCCAACTGCGACGAGGTGAGACTAATGAAACGAACCGCAGTAAGAGCACTGATCGTGCAACTGGTGCTGATAAGCAGTATGAGTCTGGTTTGGGCTCAGCAGGATACCGATTCGAGCCAAACACCGCCCGCGGCGGACAATACCAAAGTAAACCAACGGGACCGTAACCAGTCGGCGCCCACTGCCGACCAGCAGAAGGAAACCCCGGCGGATCGCCAGCTCGCCCAGCAGATTCGGCGCGCGCTGGTCAAAGACAAGTCACTCTCCACCAATGGCCACAACGTGAAAATCATCGCTCAAAACGGGATGGTTACCTTGAAGGGGCCAGTAGATTCAGACACCGAAAAGCAGACCATAGAAGCCAAAGCCGGACAAATCGCCGGATCCGACAAGGTAAGCAGCGAAATTCAGGTCCGGTCGAAATAACGTTGTGGCAGCGGTGCGGTCCACTGGGCTGGCGTCACTGCAAACCAATCATCGACTCAAAATCGCAAATCATAAGGAGATCATCATGGCAGGCAAAAATACGGCAGTATTCGGGATTTATCAGGATCGCGCGACTGTAGAGTCCGCGGTGGACATGTTGAAGCAGGCAGGATTCCGCAACACCGATATCTCTGTTCTGTTTCCCTATAACGAAGGCACTAAGGATTTCGCGGCCGAAAAAAATACCAAGGCTCCTGAAGGTACCGTCGCAGGCGCAGGTACCGGTGCAGTGGTTGGTGGAACCCTGGGTTGGCTGGCGGGCATTGGTGCGCTGGCGATTCCGGGACTGGGGCCGTTCATCGCGGCCGGTCCGATCATGGCTGCCCTGGCTGGCGTGGGCGTCGGCGGCGCTATCGGTGGTCTTACGGGAGCCCTGATTGGCATGGGCATTCCGGAGTACGAAGCGAAGCGCTACGAAGGCCGGATCAAGGAAGGTGGAATCCTTCTTTCAGTGCACAGCGACAACTCAGACTGGACCAAGAAAGGGAAGGAAATCCTGGAACGCAGCGGAGCCCAGGATGTTTCCTCGGCTGGCGAAGCGGGCGCGGATTTTTCCAAGAGCGACAAGCCAATGCCGCGCGCAAGCTAGATCGGAAAATTCTCGTGCTGTTACAAACCCCTCCGTATAGGAGGGGTTTCTTTTTGCTATTCACTCAGCTAGGACAAATTACTGCGTCTTACATCGGACGCAGACAACAAAAAAAACCGCCGGACGAACCGGCGGTTGGAATGATTCCGAAATGAAGTTCAGGCCACTCGTCTGGGCTTCTTCCTGTCCTCTTTTGCCGGCTCGGCTTTCATCTCGTCGGCATCTTCGTTGCTATTCGCATCTGCATTGATCTGCTTCGAGAGCTCCGTCAGCTTCTCGTCGGTTTCCTTTTCTTCGTTCAGTGTTTCTTCCAGCAGGGAAACGTGCTCGGTCTCTCCCAGGGTCTCGGCCATGCTGCGAACCGTGCCGTAACCCGCAATTTCATAGTGCTCCACACGTTGTGCGGCACCGATCAGAGCGGCGTCAAGAAGGCTGCCTTCGTAGTCTTCTTCCATTGCCTCGGAACCTTCCGCAATCAGGCCTTCCATTCCCTTGCACTTCTTGCCTTTGGGACTTTCATCGAGCATCTCGAAGATCTGTTCCAGGCGTTGAACGTGCCCCTTGGTCTGTTCGAGATGTTCTTCGAACCCCTGGCGCAGTTCATCTGACTCTGCTGCCTTCGCAAGCTTCGGCAGGGCCTTCACCAGTTGGTTCTCAGCGCTGTAGAGATCTTTGAGTTCGTCTATGTAGAGTTCTCTTAATCCTTGTTCCGGCATTGTGTACTCCCACGAAATGATTTTTACGGCATCGGTGAGATGCCCCGGTTGTCTGGGAGGTAGGCTATTTTTTTGCACATTGAAAAGAAGGTTCGCCCGCGTTCATCGCGTTTATCGAATGCGGCATCTCAGAGTCATGCCCGAGAAAATGGATTACGCAAACTTGCGCTCGCCTGCGGAGCCATCGCCTCCGCCAATTCAGGAGCCGCCAAATCCGCCGGAGAATCCAGATGCTCCCGTCCGGGAGCCTGACCCTGAGGAACCAGCTCAAATCTGAATTGGCCGATTAAACCGAAACACAAACTGGGGCGGATCCGGGGCCACAAGAAGTGATGAATTGATCTTGAACTGCACCGGCGCCGGGTTCAGACCAAAAAATTCAACCCGCTCCAATGGCATGGGCGAGTTGAGATTACCGAATAAAACTTCGCGCTTTTCTCGAATTCCTAAGTGGCTTCCGGCGAAGCTCCCCCAGCTGGCGGGGAAAGCGCGACTTGGACCATGTTATTTCGCACCGCGTAAAGCACCAGCCCGCTCACCGAGTGCAGGTTGAGTTTGCGCATGATGTTGCTGCGGTGAGTTTCCGCGGTCTTCACGCTAAGGTTGAGATGGGAGGCCACCTCTTTGCTGCTCTTGCCTTCCGCCAGTAACTGAACGATCTCGCGTTCGCGGGGCGTCAGGGTTGGTAGAACCGCGTCGCTGTCGACCGCCGGCCGGTTTCGCCCTAAATACCCGCCGAGCACCATGTCGGCCACCCGGGATGTAAAGAAGGTCTTGTTCGATTGCAGGGCTTCAACCGCCGCCACCAGATCTCGAGCTGCGTCGGATTTGAGCACAAAGCCTCGGGCACCGGCGTCCAGGACCGCTCTTACCACCTCATCCACGTCGGTCACAGTCAAAATGAGGACCCGGGATTGCGGATTGTCGCGCAACAATTGGCGCGCGGCCTCAAGTCCATTGAGGTTCGGCATGCCGATGTCCATGATGACGATGTCCGGCTTCAGCTCCTTGGCCTTATCAACCGCCTGACGCCCGTCCTGGGCTTCTCCGCACACGTCCCATCCGGGATGGGCCTTGAGAATTGAAACTAGTCCACGGCGAACAATTTCATGATCGTCGGCAACCAGGATACGCAGGGGATGCATAGGGTCAGCTCCAGTTTTAAGTTGTTGACGGAATTCCAGATTATAGGGGTTCGGCCGCGATTCGTTTCCGGTTCACATTCGAGCCCTAAGTTCAATCGGCTCTTTCCGCACCTTAGAAAATCAAGGCCAGACGAAGATGCTATGTCTGCTCAAGACGGTCAATACAGGGAAGACTGTATACGCAGGGAGAGACCTGCAATATCGGTCCCAAATGCAGTCTGGATTATAAGTTTGAGGGACGGCACTCTTCAATTGAAACCAGCACCCGTCCCCCGCGTTCGAAAGCCTTGACGCTACTCGCCGCAATCAGGATGACCGCACTCGCAGCCGATTTCCGTCTCATTCGCCCCGGCATCCTTACAAATCGCGCTGCAGTATTTTTCCCCGGCCGGTGCAATACACAGACATGCCGGGTGTGCACACTTCTCTGACTTTTCGCTTGCCATATAAATCCTCACTTTTATTGGAAAATTTGCGCTTCAGTCTGCAACACAGTAGGCCGTTCGTCTGGCACTCGCCATCAGGTGCTTCCTGTAGCAACGCCACCGAATCACCGGAGCACTACCATGACGATGCGAGAAAAGTTCAAGGATTTCAGCCGAGCGTTTCGGTAGTTCCGTGTATTGTTCGCGCTCCGTTTCCCGTCTTTAATCGCGTGGTGCCGAGGAGCGGCAAACCATGATCAAACAGGAAAGTTTCAGTTCAGGGATCGATTTGAAGCAGTTCTTCGAAGCTTCGGTGAGTGCAATCCAGCCGGAAAGCAAATCCGCTGCCACCCAAGATCGCAACCGCGCTTTGGTGCAGAGACGCGCGACCGACGAGAGTTCAAAGAAACGAGCGGTGGCGGATGCCGCAAAAGCCTTGACCGCTTTATGGAAGATGCAAACACCAAGAGCGATCTAATCGGGGATGTTCACGTCCGTGTTGCGTGTGTTTCGGTCTCGCAACCAGCAGGAGGCGCTATGCGTCGGGACGAACTGATGCAGTCCGACCTTGTGAGTGAAGTTATATTAATCGGCAGCTGCCTGATTATATTGCTGGCGCTACTAATGGCTCTGGCAACCGCTCTCCGTTAGACACTGAAATTCGATAGCTTTGGAGCGGATCCCTTCACTTGCACTTGAAGGTATCAGGTCTACTTGGTGAGCACGCTCAGTGACAGGTCACTCAGCTTCAGGTTTGCAAGACGCCTGGTAATGCGGGGAACATAGAACTCCGGACGGTAGGATTGCTCTTCGACCCGCGCCTTTGGTGCCTTTTCGTAGGAAGAATTCTTTCTAATTTTCTCGATAACTTCCTGCAGCGTCAGAGGCAGCATAAAAACTCTCCCGTTGAATATGCTGCATTCTGCGGTCGAGCCGCTCTCAATTCAATACAGTCAATTCCGTATACGGTGGTTACCTAAGATATTCCATAGTGGGTGCTGCTGTTTCGCGTCAGACAATGGAAGACAAATACGCCTTGGAGTGCAAAATAATACAGTATCTGGAGTATTGTGCGACTCCCGCAATCAGATAGGCTGAGGATGCGATGGCGACAGCTGCCAAAATCCTTCTCGTAGACGATACACCGGCGATCCGGCGAGCCCTCCGCTTTTGCATTGAGACCAGAACAGACTGGAAAATATGCGGCGAGGCTGAGAATGGAAGAATGGCGGTTGAGATGGTGAAGAGTCTCCGGCCAGACGTCGTTGTTCTGGATCTTTCGATGCCGGTTATGAACGGACTGGAGGCAGCCCGCCAGATCGCTGCCCTCTCACCAGATACTCAAATGCTGATGTTCACCCTGCATGCCCACCCGGAGCTGGTGCGCGAAGCGACGAATGTCGGTATCAGAAAGGTGATTTCGAAGGCAGAAGGCATTGAACCGCACGTCCTGGAGGCCGTGCGGTCGGTACTCGTCGCCTAACCTGGCTTCCTCGCATTCTGGTTAAACCACGAAGTCGCGTCCGTGCGAAGCGTACCCAAGCTCTTCAGAGTCTCAGTAATCGCCTCAACCTCTTCCTGAGAGCCGCCATGGTCTAGGGCCAACTCCTTCTTTCTTTCTTCAATCGCTGACTCTGCTGCCTTGATTCGCTCGTCCATTTTGGACCAGTCGGTTTCAAGCACAGCAGCTTTGTACACTTCATGCCATTTGTAAGTCGCAGTCATGGTTGAACCTCAAAAACAGGGTATCGGGCTGCGGGTGCATTACCCTGCGGTGATTGTGTTCCACACGTATAGATTGTTTTCGTCAGCTCGGGTCTCAATCGATAGTCCTTCTAGCATAGATGCGCGATGAACCGCCGAACGAAGATTGGCAAGCCCGATTCCACCCACCGCCGCAAGCGGAATTTCAATGGCCGAGCCCGACGGCACAGCGCCCAGCTCGCGAAGAATGCCCTGAATCAAATCGTGATGCTTTCCACGCCGGCCCTTATTAATGGCGGCGATCTCTACTCGCCGATATTTCAGAGCTCCCTCGAAGTTGCTTCCTTTCACTTCTTTGGACATTCCTTGCCGCCCTTCTGATCGTACGATACAAAAGCGAAACGTATACGTCAAGTATATGTCTGTTATACGACGATATGGCGCGAGGATACCCGAGCCCAACTGGTCACAGCCATACAGCAAATACTGTAGAGTCAGGCAAAATTTTTCATGCTAATCAAGATGAGACGGGGTCAGTTCCTGAGTAAGGGGCGTCGCGTTGGCCGGTTGATATCGAGAAATATAGATGTGTATGAGTCGACTCGGGATCGGTATCCGGTTCCGATGCCATCGATGTCGCCTTTAACTCGTCTGGAAGCAGAAGACGGAGATCAGGAATGAGATCCTGGATTCACAGAACATATTTCCTCACCTATTTCAGGAGATGACCATGAAGAGAGGCGATCGCCACGCCGCGGCAAGCGTCAACGGCGAGTCCGTGCCCACCCCCAAGACCCCCAAGAATAACAATGGTCATTCCACTGCTGTTGCTGAACCGCTTGCCGTAGATCTAAGCGTCATTCTTGCCAGCCTGCAGACTGTCCGCTCGGGTGACTTTTCGGTGCGGCTCCCCGGCTCCTGGACAGGCCTGGCGGGAAAAATTGCTGACGCCTTCAATGACATTGTCGCCGTCAACCAGCAGATGGCGTTCGAGCTGAAACGCGTCGGCCAGGTGATCGGCAAGGAAGGAAAGACGCGGGAGCGGGTGAGATTCCACGAGTCGCGGGGAGCGTGGGGTGCGATGGAGGTCTCGCTCAACACCCTGGTTGAAGATCTGCTCCGGCCGACCACGGAAGTGACCCGCGCGATCGCAGGCGTTGCACAGGGCAACCTGACTCAAACCGTCAGACTTGACGTAGACGGTCGACCCCTCGAAGGCGAGTTTTTGCGCTCCGCCAACATCGTAAACACCATGATTCAGCAGCTCAGCGTATTCACCGCTGAGGTCACGCGCGTTGCCCGCGAAGTCGGAACCGACGGCAAACTTGGAGGCCAGGCGCAAGTCCCCGGCGTGGCTGGTACATGGAAAGATCTGACGGATTCCGTCAATTCGATGGCAAGCAACCTGACTGGGCAGGTGCGCAACATCGCGGAAGTGGCTACCGCCGTGGCCAGCGGCGATCTGTCCCGCAAGATCACGGTTGACGTCCGCGGTGAAATTCTTCAGCTCAAGGAAGCCATCAACACGATGGTGGATCAGTTGCGGTCATTTGCCTCGGAAGTGACCCGCGTTGCCCGCGAAGTCGGTACCGACGGGAAGCTTGGCGGACAGGCCGTGGTTCCCGGCGTGGCCGGCACCTGGAAGGATCTCACCGATTCTGTAAACGCCATGGCTGGCAACCTGACGGCGCAGGTTCGAAATATCGCCGAAGTGACCACGGCCGTCGCTCGCGGAGACTTGTCGCGCAAAATCACAGTGGACGTCAAGGGCGAAATTCTCGCTCTCAAAGACACCATCAACACAATGGTCGACCAGTTGAACGGCTTCGCCGGCGAAGTAACTCGTGTCGCCCGCGAAGTCGGCACGGAAGGCAAGCTGGGCGGCCAGGCACAAGTACCAGGGGTCGGCGGTACCTGGAAGGATCTCACCGACAATGTGAACTTCATGGCCAGCAACCTGACTGGCCAGGTACGAAACATCGCTGAAGTAGCTACGGCCATCGCCAGCGGCGACCTTTCCCGCAAAATCACGGTAGACGTGCGCGGAGAAATTCTTCAGCTGAAAGAAACACTCAACACGATGGTGGACCAGTTGAACCGGTTCGCTGGCGAAGTAACGCGTGTGGCTCGTGAGGTCGGTACAGAAGGCCGGCTTGGTGGTCAGGCCAACGTGCCGGGCGTCGCCGGAACGTGGAAGGATCTTACTGACTCGGTCAATTCGATGGCGGGAAACCTCACCGGCCAGGTCCGAAACATCGCCGAAGTCACTACAGCTGTGGCAGGCGGAGATTTATCCCGCAAGATCACGGTAGACGTGAAGGGTGAAATTCTTGAGCTGAAAAATACCATCAACACGATGGTCGACCAGCTGAACGCCTTTGCTGGGGAAGTCACACGCGTGGCCCGCGAAGTCGGTACCGAAGGCAAATTGGGAGGCCAGGCACAGGTGCCGGGAGTGGCCGGAACCTGGAAAGATCTAACCGACAACGTGAACTTCATGGCCAGCAACTTGACCGGCCAGGTTCGCAACATCGCCGAAGTCGCAACCGCCGTCGCCCGTGGCGATTTGTCGCGCAAGATCACGGTTGATGTGAAGGGAGAAATTCTCGAACTCAAAGACACCATCAACACCATGGTGGACCAGTTGCGCGCATTTGCTTCCGAAGTCACGCGCGTCGCTCGCGAAGTTGGTACCGACGGAAGATTGGGCGGCCAGGCACAGGTGCCGGGCGTCGCTGGTACGTGGAAGGATCTGACCGACTCGGTAAACTCCATGGCCAGTAACTTGACCGGCCAGGTCCGCAACATCGCAGAAGTTGCCACCGCGATTGCCAGCGGCAACCTGTCAAAGAAAATTACAGTGAACGTTAGCGGCGAAATTCTGCTGCTCAAGGAAACCATCAACACGATGGTGGATCAGCTCAACGCGTTCGCAGGTGAAGTAACTCGTGTTGCCCGCGAAGTGGGTAGCGAAGGCCGGCTTGGCGGACAGGCGAACGTCCCCGGCGTGGCAGGCACATGGAAAGATCTTACGGACTCGGTCAACTCGATGGCCGGAAACCTGACCGGGCAGGTGCGAAACATCGCCGAAGTGACTACCGCAGTGGCGCGAGGAGACTTGTCGCGCAAAATCACGGTGGACGTGAAAGGAGAAATCCTTGAGCTGAAGAACACTATCAACACGATGGTGGATCAGCTCAACGCCTTCGCCGGAGAAGTAACGCGCGTCGCGCGCGAGGTCGGCACGGAAGGCAAGCTTGGCGGTCAGGCCCAGGTGCCGGGTGTCGGTGGAACCTGGAAGGATCTCACTGACAACGTGAACTTCATGGCCAGCAACCTGACTGGTCAGGTGCGAAACATCGCCGAAGTGGCTACGGCAATCGCGACTGGCGACCTTTCAAAGAAGATCACCGTAGACGTCCGCGGCGAGATCTTGCAGCTGAAAGAAACTCTCAACACGATGGTCGAGCAGTTGCGGTCGTTCGCCGCCGAAGTAACGCGCGTGGCTCGCGAAGTCGGTAGCGAAGGCCGTCTGGGCGGCCAGGCCAACGTGCCGGGAGTGGCCGGAACCTGGAAGGATCTCACCGATTCGGTGAACGCCATGGCTGGCAACCTCACCGGCCAGGTGCGAAATATCGCGGAAGTAACGACGGCCGTGGCTCGCGGCGACCTCTCACGCAAGATCACGGTAGATGTGAAAGGTGAAATTCTTGAACTGAAAAATACCATCAACACGATGGTCGACCAGCTCAATGCGTTCGCCGCCGAAGTCACCCGTGTAGCTCGCGAAGTCGGTACTGACGGCAAGCTTGGAGGTCAGGCGAAGGTGCCCGGCGTAGCTGGAACCTGGAAGGATCTAACCGACAACGTCAACGTTATGGCCGCCAACCTGACCGAGCAGGTGCGCGGTATCGTGAAAGTGGTGACGGCGGTCGCTAACGGTGAACTGACCCAAAAGTTGACGGTCAATGCCAAGGGCGAAGTCGCTGCGCTGGCCGAAACGATTAACAACATGACCGACACGCTCGCCACCTTCGCTGATCAGGTGACCACCGTCGCTCGCGAAGTCGGTGTCGAAGGCCGGTTGGGCGGTCAGGCCAACGTGCCTGGCGCTGCCGGCACGTGGAAGGATCTCACTGGCAACGTAAACCTCCTCGCAGACAACCTCACTAACCAGGTGCGCGCTATCGCAGAAGTTGCGACCGCTGTCACCAAGGGCGACTTGACCCGTTCAATTCAGGTGGAAGCCAGCGGAGAAGTCGCGGACCTGAAAGACAACCTCAATACCATGATCGACAACCTGCGGTTGACCACCGACCGCAATACCGAACAGGACTGGTTGAAAACGAACCTTGCTCGCTTTACCGGCATGTTGCAGGGGCAACGCGATCTCACCAGCGTGGGTCGTATGCTCTTGTCGGAATTGGCGCCACTGGTAGACGCACAGCAAGGCGTGATTTACCAGATGGAAACCGAAGAGTCCGCCGGCATGGTCCTGCTCTCAGCGTTCGCCGCCGACGGAGCCGACGGCCATCTGCGGCGATTGAAAGTAGGAGAGGGTTTGGTCGGGCAGTGTGCGGCGGAGAAGCGCCGCATGTTGATCGGCGATTTGCCCCCGCAGACCATCCCGATTCGTTCCGGATTGTTCGAAGCTGTTCCCCGAAATGTGATTGTGCTGCCAGTGTTGTTCGAAGACAGGGTCAAGGCAGTAATCGAATTGGCATCTCTAAGCGCCTTCACTGCGTCCCATTTGGCATTTCTCGAACAACTGACCGCCAGCATCGGCATCGTGTTGAACAGTATTGAAGCGACGATGCAGACGGAAGGGTTGCTGAAGCAATCGCAGCAGTTGGCCACCGAACTGCAAACTCAGCAAAAAGAATTGCAGCAGACGAACGAGCAGTTGGCGCAGAAAGCCCAGCAGCTTGCCGAACAGAACGTCGAAGTGGAACGCAAAAACCAGGAAATCGAACAGGCGCGGCGCGCTTTGGAAGGCAAGGCGAAAGAACTGGCCTTGACGTCCAAGTACAAGTCCGAGTTCCTGGCCAACATGTCTCACGAACTCCGTACACCTCTCAACAGCATTCTCGTGTTGGGCCAGCAACTCACCGACAATCCGGACGGCAACCTAACTGCCAAGCAAGTGGAGTTTGCTCGCACCATTCATGGAGCGGGAACTGATCTGCTGAATCTGATCAGCGACATCCTTGATCTGTCCAAGATCGAATCGGGCACGGTATCGGTAGACGCCGAAGAGGTGTTCTTCGCCAGCCTGCTCGATATGGTGGGCCGGCCGTTCCGCCACGAAGCCGAGAACCGGCGGCTCAGTTTCGAAGTGCATACCGATCCGCACCTCAATCGCAGTTTGGTGACCGACTCGAAACGTCTGCAGCAGGTGCTGAAGAACCTATTGTCCAACGCGTTCAAATTCACCGAACACGGAGGCGTCAATCTGTCAGTGTCGGTCGCCCCGGGCGGATGGAGCGACGATCACCCGATTCTCAGCTCGGCGGCGGCGGTCATAGCCTTCCAGGTTTCCGATACCGGTATTGGTATTCCATCAGAGAAGCAGCGAATTATCTTTGAGGCGTTTCAGCAGGCTGACGCGGGCACCAGCCGCAAGTACGGCGGAACTGGTTTGGGGCTTGCCATCAGCCGTGAGTTGGCTAGTTTGCTGGGCGGCGAGATTCAGCTTCGCAGCACGCCCGGTCGAGGAAGCACGTTCACTCTGTACTTGCCTCAGACTTATGTCGGTCCGACCACAACCAATGTTGCAAATCCCGACCGGAAGACGGTTACCTTGCCGCGCCAGCTGGCTGCGGTTGCCGCCGAGTTGGAAATTGAGCGCATTCCCGACGACCGTGCCAATCTTCAGCCGGGCGATGCGATCCTGTTGATCGTCGAGGATGATCCGCACTACGCACGAGTTCTTTGCGATCTGTCCCACGACAAGGGATTTAAGGTGCTGGTCGCGATGAACGGCGCGGAAGCCCTAGCTCTTACCCGGGAATTCCATCCGACTGCAGTTTCGCTCGACGTCTTCCTGCCCGACATGCTGGGTTGGACCGTGCTCAATCACCTGAAACAGGATCCGGCAACTCGGCATATTCCCGTGCAGATGCTGACCCTGGACGAAGACCGGCATCATGGCCTGACACGCGGAGCATTTGCTTTCGTAACCAAGCCGACGACTCCGGAAGGGCTGGATTCGGCGTTGAATCGCATCAAGGAGTACACATCTCCCCGTCGCAAGCGACTGCTGGTGGTGGAAGATAACCCTGCTGAACAGTTCAGTATTCGCGAACTGCTGGGTTATGACGACATCGATGTTTCAGTCGTAGACACGGGAAACGAGGCTCTGACTGCGGTAACGGAGTCCACCTTCGATTGCGTTGTGCTCGATCTACGGCTTCCGGACATGTCGGGCTTCGAAGTGTTGGAACGGTTGCGCGATACTCCATCGCTGAATGACTTGCCGGTCGTGGTATTCACCGGCAAGGATCTCTCGCCGGAAGAAGACGCGCGCTTGCATGCTCTCGCGAGAAGCGTCGTGGTCAAGGGTGTCGAGTCGCCGGAACGGTTGCTCGACGAAACCGCTCTGTTCCTGCACAGGGTGATCAGCGACCTTCCCGCTGAAAAGCAGAAAATGCTCGACCGCCTCCATCGCTCTGACGATGCGCTGGTGGGCAAGAAAGTGCTTGTGGTGGATGACGACGTTAGGAACATCTTCGCCCTCAGTAGCGTCCTGGAGCGGCGGGGAATGACGGTCCTTACTGCTGGCACCGGTCGTGAAGCGATTACAACTCTGGAAGAGACTCCGGAAATTGCAATCGTCCTTATGGACATCATGATGCCGGAGATGGATGGCTACGAAACTATGCAGGTGATCCGGCAAAATTCACTGTTCCGCCGTTTGCCGATCATCGCGCTGACTGCCAAAGCCATGAAAGGGGATCGCGAGAAATGCCTTGAAGCAGGCGCTTCCGAATATTTGGCGAAGCCGGTCAATACCGAGCAATTGCTCTCCGCGCTTCGCATGTGGCTTCACCGGTAGATACTTTTGTGGCGGTCCTTGAGGATCGAGGGGTTTAATGAGCGAGAACGACAAAGTTAATATTTTGATGGTGGATGATCAGCCGGCGAAGCTGCTCAGCTACGAGGTCATTCTCGAAGAACTGGGCCTGAATCTCATCAAAGCCACGTCCGGTCGCACCGCTCTCGAATACCTGCTGAAAATCGATGTCGCTGTCGTGCTGATGGATGTCAGCATGCCCGAAATCGACGGATTTCAACTCGCCGAGATGATTCGGGACCATCCGCGTTGCCAGAAGACGGCGATCATATTCATCTCCGCCGTGCATATGACCGACGTCGACCGGCTCAAAGGCTACGAGCGTGGCGCCGTCGATTACATTTCAGTTCCTGTCGTTCCCGAACTCCTGCGGGCGAAGGTCAGCGTCTTCGCCGAATTGCATCGCCGGGCGCACCAGCTCGAGACACTGAATCGTGAATTGGAGCAGCGGGTTGCAGACCGAACCGAGGAGTTAAAACAGCGGGCGGAAGCTCTACAGCTATTGAACGGAGAATTGGCGCGCAAGAATCAGGAGCTCGACGCCATCGTGAAGACCGCCCCCGACATTATTTTCAGCCGCCAAACAGACGGCGCCCGGGACTACATCAGCGGCCGGTTTTATGAGTTCACCGGAGCAACGGCCGGTTCTGCGAATGGCTTTGGTTGGCTGGACTACGTGCATCCCGAAGACCGTGATCGCAGTGTCGCGCACTGGATGCTATGTGTCGAAACCGGCGAGAATTACGAATTTGAATACCGTCTCCGTGGCAAAGACCAGGAATACCGCTGGTTTCGTGCTCGAGCCGTGCCGCTGCGAGATCAGGACGGGCAGGTTCTTCGATGGTATGGCACTTGCTCCGACATTCACGACAGCAAGGTCCTCGAGCATGCCATGCGTAAGAGCGCGAACGAATTGGAACGGATGGTTGACGAGAGAACCGCGGCTCTACGCCTCCTTTCCAGCCGCTTGATGACGATGCAGGACGACGAACGCCGCCGCATCGCGCGCGAGTTGCACGACGGATTGGGGCAGGAACTGGTTGCAATGAAGATGCTGGTGAATGGCATCGTCCAGGAATCGCCCCGGATGGCAGACCGGGTCAGTGAAGTGAACACCATGATTGACGAGGCGTCTCAACAGATCCGCAGCCTGTCCCACCTGTTGCATCCGCCTCTGCTTGACGAAGTAGGATTACTCTCCGCGGTTCGCTGGTATCTGGACGGATTGACCAAGCGCAGCGGCATTGAGACATCTCTTGAAGTGCAACCGCCGGAGTTCCCCCGGCTCAGTCCCGAGCTGGAGCGAGCGATCTTCCGAATTATCCAGGAGGCCCTCACCAACGTATTCCGGCATTCCGGGGCGCAGAGGGGTTGGATCAGCGTCGTGCAACGGGAGTCCGATGTGGTGGTGAAAGTACGCGACGACGGAAAGGGAATTACCGAGCAGGTTTCAGAATTGCAGCCTGACAAGATCGGCGTCGGCATCGGTGGGATGAGCCAGCGCGCGAAAGAGTTCGGGGGAGAATTGCGAGTTTCAAACGCTAACCCCGGCACGATCGTCGAGGTCATCATCCCCTGTCGCAATCTCGTGTTGCAGCAGTCGGTATTGTCAGTCTGAAGCTGGTTCATGTCAGCCAAGCCGGACGATTGCCGTCCGGCTTTTTCTTTTCCATGACTCGACGTTCTCCACTGCAGCCTCTATCATGTCCTTACCACATTCATTCCCCGAGGTAATTTCATGGCAGAACCTACATACGAAGAACTGAAAGCTCGTCTTGCCGAACTGGAAAAACAAGGTCCCAAACGCACTGGAAGCCTGGAATTTAGAGTCAGCGAAAAGGGAGGCGTGAGCGTCTACGGACTGGGGCGTTTCCCCGTCACTCTCTATTACGAACAGTGGACCCGTCTGCTCGACGCCGCCGAAAAGCTTCGGGAATTCATTGAAGTCAACAAATCCAAACTAAAACTAAAAGAGCAGTAGAAGTAACGAACCGGTCTCTTCGGTTTTGCAAACGACCAAGGCCAATGACCAACGACGATCTCTTATGCCGGCCGACGACATTCTCGCGCTCCCTCCGCCGCCGGCCGACGCACGCCTGCCTTATGGTTCTGATCCGAACCAGTTCGGAGAACTCCGCGTACCGAAAACGGGTGGGCCGTTTCCGGTAGTGGTGATGATTCATGGTGGCTACTGGCGTGCGAAATACGACCTGAAGCATGCCGGCCATCTTTGCGCAGCCCTGACTGCTCGCGGCGTGGCCACGTGGAACCTGGAATATCGCCGGGTGGGCAATCCGGGCGGAGGCTGGCCAGGCACTTTTGAAGACGTTCGTAGCGGCTACCGCTACGTCTCGCAAATTGCCCAACGCTATAAGTTGGATGTCTCGAAACTATTAGTGATGGGTCACTCCGCCGGCGGCCAGTTGGCGCTGTGTCTCGCAGGTCACGAGGTTTCGCTCAAACGCGTGATTTCACTCGCCGGTGTCGTGGATTTGCAGCAAGCCTGGGAACTTCATCTTAGCGACAACGCTGTGGTGGGATTTTTGGGAGGAGATCCTCACACTGTTCCCGAACATTATCGTGAGGCGGATCCGATGGAGCTGAAAGTCGCTCCGGCCACGCAATGGTTGATCCACGGAGCTTCCGACGATACCGTCCCGCCGTTCCTGAGCCGCAACTATACCGAGCAGAAGAAAAAGCGCGGCGAAAATGTGCACTATCTGGAGATCTCAACCGCCGGACATTCTGACCTTATCGATCCGCGGTCAACCGCCTGGCCGAAGGTTGAGGGAACGGTATTGCATTTGCTGGAGTCGTAGGATTCGGTCGTTGGTCGCTTGGTCGTTGGTCGTTGGCCAAAACCGAAGAGACCTCCTCTTAATCGAAGAGCCCATAGTCAGAAGAAACATTTCAGGATAGAGGATTCCAAGTCGATCAGTTCGTAATGGCTAACGGCGAGGCCAACGACGAACGACCAACGACCGCTTCACGCACAATTCCTCAGCACCAGCGCCGAATTCTTCGATCCGAACGCAATACAATTGCACACCGCGTGTTCGATCGTCCTCTTGCGACCAATGTCCGGGACGTAGTCCAGATCGCATTCCGGGTCTTGCGTGTCCAGATTGAGGGTCGGAGGAATCTGCCCATTCTGCATTGCCACAATCGTCGCGGCCACGCCCGCCGCTCCGCACGCCCCTTGAGGATGCCCAATCTGCGACTTCAACGCGGACATTGGAACTCCTCGGGCGTGCTCGCCAAGCACCAGCTTCAAAGCCCGGGTCTCAATGCGGTCGTTCAGTTGGGTCGACGTTCCGTGCAAATTTACGTAGTCGACATTCTCCGCGTTGATGCCTGCTTCTTTCATCGCCAAGCCAATCGCCCGGGCCGGTTCCTCGCCGCACTCCTGTAAGCGGACGCGATGAAATGCCTCGCAGGTCGAGCCGTATCCAGCGATCTCAGCCAGGATCTTCGCGCCCCGCGCCCGAGCATGTTCGAATTCTTCGAGCACGAACATCCAGGCGCCCTCGGCGACTACAAATCCATCGCGATCCACCGAAAACGGACGCGAACCACGCTCGGGAGCATGATTCCATGAGTCAGTGAGAATCTTCATCAGGATGAAGCCTTTCACGATACCCAAGGCGATTGGAGCGTCTGCACCGCCGCTGAGTGTCATGTCGAGGCGTCCCGATTGTATTTGCCGTACGGAATAGCCAAACCCATCGGTAGACGATGTGCAGCCCGTCGTCACAATGTGACTGGGGCCGCGCAGCCCGAAGCGCACGCTGAGTTCACTGGAAAGCGATCCCATCACTCCGGTAGGCACGCAGAACAAGCTCATCCGTTTGTACTGCTCATGGAAGAACAGGCGGTATTGCTCCTCGGTGAATTCCTGCGATCCTCCGCCCGACCCCATGATCACGCCGAAGCGCCGTTTTTGCTCCAGGGGCAGGGAAGCCGGGTCGATGCCTGCGGTCTGCAAAGCTTCCGTAGCTGCCGCTAGCGCCAGGGGCAAAACTCGCGACACGTGCTTGCGTTCGCGTTTTTCCACCCATGCCAGTTCGTCGAAGTCCGGCACTTCACCGGCGATCTGGACCGGAATTTCGGACGGATCGAAACGCGTGATGCGTCGAATCCCGCTCTTTCCCTGGAGTATCGCATCAGAAAATGCCGCGTTCCCCACGCCATTGGGGCTAACCGTTCCCATTCCAGTAATCACTACTCGTCGCTTCACTCAGGCCCCCGATGGTCGATTCAAGACTTCATAAAGAAACCGCTATAGCGATTTAACCCGCGAACATCCAGCGTGTCGCGCTGGTCGAAAACGTTTTTTCATTAAGCCCAAACACCACGCGAGGTCGAATTGCGAACACGGGCTCCTTCATTGAGAGGATGTCCTTCTCCATGCCCGCCATATCGAAGTTGTATTTCGGCTGGTATTTCTTCAGAAACTCGCGCCGGGTCGCAACGTCCGCGATAGTGGCGATCCCCTCGACCACCACGGCTTCGTTTGCATGTTCGGTGCAAACCACGCATTTCTGGTTCTTGGCGATGTTCTTGGCTTTGCGCGATTGCCGTCCCGTGCTGAACAGGAAGCTACCGTCCAGCCACAATCCCCAGACCACCATCGTGTGCGGCGCTTTGTCAGGCTTCACCGTCGTAATCCAGTAATTGTGACTTTTTTTCAATCGCTGCTCTGCCCACTTCCACGGCAACAATCCCTTGCTGCTCTGTGGCAGCCCATATCCCGGCATCAGCGGACGTCCGGACTTCGGATCAAGTGTCTTGGAATTTTTGGTGGGACGCTTCTTCGCAGCCATTCAGCGAACTCCAGCGTTACAAATTCTGTTTCGTCCAGCCATCGATCTGCTGCAGAGCTCGATCCAGGTTCTGCAACGAATTAGCAACGCTGAATCTCAGGTAGCCTTCGCCAAATGCTCCAAAAGCGGTTCCAGCCAGGCAAGCCACTCCTGCTTCCTCCAGGAGCGCATCGGCGAGCTTCTTCGATTTGAAGCCGGTCTTCACTATGTTGGGGAATACGTAGAATGCTCCCTTGGGCATTCGGCAGGAAAATCCCTTGATCCGGTTCAGTCCGCTGACAAAAACATCACGCCGTTTCTGAAACTCTGACTTCATCCGTTCTACTGACGACTGGTCACCGCGGATCGCCTCAATCCCGGCCATCTGCGTGAAGCTGGCAGTGCACGAGTTCGAGTTCGTCATCAGGCGCGTGATGTGTGTCGCAAGGTCGGCGCGCATGACTCCGTAACCCATGCGCCAGCCCGTCATGGCGTACGTCTTCGAGAAGCCATCGAGCAGAATCGTGCGCTCCTGAAATCCAGGCACCGACATGATTGAATGGTGCTCACCATCAAACACCAGGCGGCTGTAGATCTCATCCGACAGCACCATAATATTGCGATCACCGATGGCTGCGGCGATGTCTTGAATGTCCTGTTTGCTGAGAACTCCGCCAGTTGGATTTTGAGGAGAATTCAGAATAATGAGCCGGGTGCGATCGGTGATGAGGGATGCAAGTTCATCCACGTCGAAGCCGAAATCCTTCTCTTCACGCAGCCGGATTGGAATCGCGCGGGCTCCTGCGTAGTCGATCATGGATTCGTAAATCGGAAATCCGGGATTAGGGAAAATAATCTCATCCCCAACATCAGCTAGAGCGAGGATCGTAAAGAAAATAATAGGCTTGCCGCCTGGGACAACTACCACCTCGTCGCTCGCGACCTTCACTCCGCGCGAACGGCTGACATCCTCCGCAATAGCTTGGCGCAATTCAGGCAGGCCCGCCGAAGGCCCGTAATGCGTCCAGCCCTTGCGCATTGCATCGATTCCAGCCTCCACGACATTTGCCGGCGTATCGAAGTCGGGTTCCCCGATTTCCAGGTGAACAACCTTCTTGCCCAATTTTTCCAGAGCCTGGGCCTTGTTCAGGACTTCAAACGCAGTTTCCGTTCCCAGACGCGACATGCGCTGGGCAAGGCGAAGTTCGTACTGTGTGGTGTTTTCCATGGGGCAAACAAGGAATTATACGCTGTCGTCTGGGTGAGCCGTCCGTAACCGGAACCCGCGTTGGGGCGGGTGGCCTACTCGCCTACACGCGAAACCCGGCAGGTCATTCCGCGCCAGCCGCTTTCATCAAATGCCAGGCCTCGCGAAACCGCTCAAATCGTCCACGGCTCCGGGCATTGTGCGGAAAAAACGACAGATATTTTCGCGGCGCGAACTCTTCCACCGGAATCGCATACCATGCTTTCTCCGGAACGATGTACACCGCGAGAACGTCGATGTCAGCAGCTGTGTACGACTGCTTCGTGCCGCGTGTAGCAAAGTGGCAAGCTCCCACCACATAGCCGCCCTTTTCGAAGACAATTCGTTGACTTGACCTGAACCCGCCAGAATCGTCCTCTGCGGCGGCCTCGCGACTCCTCACCCTGCTCCAGGATGAAGTCATAACACTCGCTATCTCCATATGGCTTGGCAATCTCAAATCCAAGGCTAACAACCTTCTGCTTGAAAATGAGCTCTACGAGTTCTCCCGTTCGCTTGGGGCTGCGCGCCATCACCCAATTGCTATCGATCGCGGACTTTCGAAGCAGATATGGCAGAAAACCACCCGGAGAAACTTGAAGTAATTGATAAAGATTGAACCGTGTTTCTCTAACTCTGTTTATCAAATAAATAGGCAAAATTCGTCAAACGCAGAAGTGCATTGCGAGGCTTTGAACGGGAATCAATTAGGACAGGACGAACTACCGGGCTGCAGCAAGAATCATCGGCGTTGCTTCGCTTCAGCCTCCGCCAGCCACCCACGACGCAGCTTCTCGGCCGGAACACTGGACAAATAAGGCTTGATATCGAGAATGGGTGTCCCATCGAGCATATCCACGCCTCGGACGTGCAGTTCCATGCCGTCGCGCCGAAGTAGCTCAACCGTAGTCAGACCAATCGGGTTCGGACGTCGCGGAGATCTCGTGGCAAACACACCATGCTGCCGATTGTCGGAAGGTGGGGAAGCGAGCAAATCGGTACCACGCAGTTCAACCTGGGGAGACCGGTCGAACTCCCAGATGACGAAAAGATGCGAGAACCCCTCGATGTCGGTGAGCCCCGGCTCAAACTCGGGCCATATCTTGAGCACGCCATCGACATCGTGTTTCGCGCCAAGCCCCTTCGGAATGTCACCAGTGTTTTGGTATGGACTGCTGACAAATCCAATCGGCCGCGACGTAAACATAGCGAATGATTCTCCTTTTCTTACCCCGAGGGTGCCCAGTCCAAACTACGCTTGGGCGAGTTTTTCGATTCACAAGTAAGCACCTTAACAAAGAAGCCGTTCAGTTTTAACGATCGAAAGATCCCGCAGTCGGCAACTGATCTCACCGCGTATCATATTCCTGAATGTTCTCCCGACGAACCGCCTGGAAACTAACTCCCAACCGTTTCACTGAAGTCCAGCGTGAGCTGCGCGCCGAGGGCAGGGAATTGTTTGACCTGACAATCTCGAATCCCACTAGGGCACAATTGCCTTACGACGCTGAGTCTATTCTCCGCTCATTGTCCCGCGCCGAGGCGTTGGACTACGACCCCCAGCCAACGGGTTTAGCAAGTGCCAGAAAAGCCGTGGCTGCGTACTACCGCGACTCCGGCGGGCATGAAATCGATTCCGCATCAATCGTGTTGACTACCAGCACCAGCGAGGGATATTCGTACGTTTTTCGTCTGCTGTGCAATCCCGGGGACGAAATTCTGGTACCCAAGCCGAGCTATCCGTTGTTTGAGTTTCTCGCCGATCTGGAGGACGTGACTCTGGTGCCGTATCCGCTTCTCTACGATCACGGATGGCAGATCGACTTTCACTCTTTGCGCAACGCTGTGAACGATCGCACTCGCGCGATTGTTTTGGTCCATCCCAACAATCCCACCGGATCGTATATCAGCGGGGACGAGCGAAAATTACTGAACTCGCTGTGTCGTGAGCACAATCTCGCACTGATCGTGGATGAGGTTTTTCTTGACTATCCGCTCGACGGGTCCCGGCGGTCGACGTTTGCCAACAACACGCAAGCGCTGACCTTCACTCTTAGCGGGCTGTCAAAAATTTCCGGACTGCCTCAGATGAAGCTGGCATGGGTGGTGACCAGTGGTCCGAAAGAGACTGTTGCCACCGCCATGGGACGGTTGGAAGTGATCGCTGACACTTATCTGTCTATGAACGCTCCCATCCAATTGGCTGCCGGTGTGCTGCTCGAACAACGAAAAACAATTCAGCCGTCGTTGCTTGAACGTGTCCGTGCAAATCTTGGGGAACTCGATCGACAATTGACAAAGCAGAAGACCTGCCAACGCTTAAATGTGGAAGGCGGATGGTACGCATGCCTGCGCGTGCCCGTGACAAGGTCCGACGAGGACCTGGCAATTGACATCTTGCAGAAAGCGTCGTTGCTTGTTCATCCCGGCCACTTTTATGACTTCCCCAGCGACGGATACCTGATAGTAAGCTTGCTGACGCCGCTGGCTGAGTTTAGCGAAGGAATTCAGCGGATTCTTCCGCTGCTGAATAGTTAGGCAAGTCGGACGATTTTGTCGTCTGCTTTATTTGCGGATTGTCTGCTAAATGGTTTCTACTTCGATGATCGTCACTACCGACCACGGGATTGTGAGAGAACTTCACCTCCACCGCCCGCCTGCCAATGCGCTTTCTCCTGACTTTATCCGGACCATACAAAAGGCTGTTGAGGGAGCCCCGAATGCCGGGTGTCGAGCCTTGGTGCTCTCAGGCATTCCCGGAATGTTTTCAGCGGGCCTCGATGTGCCCCTGTGGCTCGCGCTTGACCGCGCTGGACTCGCGCAGGCATGGCATGATTTTTATTCCCTGATGCGCTCGCTTGCGTGCTCCTCCATACCTGTCGCAGCCGCCATCACCGGTCACGGCCCAGCGGGAGGCACAGTGCTCGCGCTTTTTTGTGATTGGCGGGGGATGGCGGAAGGCAACTGGAAGATGGGATTCAACGAGGTCCAGGTGGGAATTCCGCTGCCGCCTGTAATTTTTTCCGCGCTGAAACGTCAGGTCGGCGCCAGGCAAGCTGAACGGCTCGGCGTCGGCGGCTTGGTGATCTCTTCCGAGGAGGCCGCTGGTCTCGGGTTGGTCGATGAACTGCTCCCGCTCGAGCAGGTAGCGAAACGGGCAGTCGAGTGGTGTGAGAGTTTGTTAAAAATGCCTTCTGAGGCGATGAGCTTGACGAGGAAACGGGCTCGAGCCGACCTGGCTGGGTTTTTCGAACACGAAATAGAACGCGAAGTGGACAACGTGATCGAATGCTGGTGGAGCGACGAGGCACAAACCGTACTTCATGAGTTGGCCGCGAGATTAACCAAGAAACTCTGACCGGGAAAGTCCGACCAGGAAGTGACGAAGAAAGACTAGCGCTTCACCAGAAAGGGATTGCTTTCCCGCTCGTCGCCAATCGTGGTTAGCGGGCCATGCCCTGGGACGACCAGCGTGTCATCCGGCAACGTGAGCACTTTTTCGTGCAGGGAATTGATGATCTTCTCTGTCGAACCGCCCGGCAGGTCGGTGCGTCCAATGCCTCCCGCAAAGAGTGTGTCCCCGGCGATCAACTTGTTTTCCGCTGGAAAATACAGGCACACGCTACCCTCGGTGTGTCCGGGAGTATGAATTACGTTGGCGGTCAGCGAGCCAAGCAAGAACGTGTCTGACTGACTCAGACCGTGGTCAATCTCGACCTTGCCAGGGTTCTTCATTCCGATCCACGCTGCCTGCACATCCAGCATCTTCAGCAGAGCGTAGTCATTTTGATTGAGCAGAATGGGAGCGCCGGTGGCGGCCCGCAACTTCATCGCCCCACCAACGTGATCGATGTGAGCGTGCGTAATGATGATCTGTTTGACTTGAAGGTTGTGCTTTTTGATGAGTTCCAGAACGTCTTCAATATTGTCGCCGGGATCAATAACCATCGCTTCGCGCGTGGTTTCGTCCCCAATCACTGAGCAGTTACATTGCAGCGGGCCGACAGGAAGGATTTCGTGAATCATGGAGAGAATCGGTCTTCAGTCGTCGGTCGTCAGTCTTCACACGCTCGTCTTGCTGATGCCTGAAGACTGAGGACTGACGACTGCACTATCGCAACTATTTCTGTGCTGGCGCTGGCGGTTTCGCGGGAGTGGCCGGTTGAGTGGTGCTGGTCGCAGGTTTCAAACCCTGTAAGACCGAGTTCGAGCTGCTTCCTCCGCGCGAAGCCATGATCGACAACGTGATCGACGTCAACATGAAGATGACCGTGGACCAGGTAGTCGCCTTGGAGAGGACTGTGGCAGAACCGCGAGGGCCGAAGGCAGTCTGGCTTCCCATGCCGCCGAACGCAGCCGCGATGTCACCGCTCTTGCCGCTCTGCAGCAACACCACGATGATCAGGAAAAAACATACGAAAATGTGAATGGTTGTAATCAGATAAATCATGCCAACCCCGGATCCTCAAAGTATAAGTGCAATGGTGCGGAAGGGGGGATTTGAACCCCCACGCCTTTCGGCGCCACCCCCTCAAGATGGTGTGTCTGCCAATTCCACCACTTCCGCATTAACGTTTTTATAATCAACAACTTGAAGATAAAGTATGCGTAGACTAAAAGTCTTGAGGGATTTTAGCTCTGACTACCTTATCCGAAACCACTTACGCACGCGAGATGCGAGCATCTTGGCAGGCTGCACCCACACCTCGCATTATCGCATTATCAACCAATAGTTTATACATGGCGAAACAGTGATGTTTCAAGTTGGTCTAAAGAGAAGGGATGGATTGTGAGACAGGCCAGTTGCATGAAAGTTCGTAGTTGCGGCGGTGGAGTGTTACTTCTTGAGTCCGTCCCATGACCATTGCGGAATGCTGAGGTCGTTAGGCACGTCATCGGCGGACTGATGGTAGCGGGACATTGTTGTCGTGGTCGCCCAGACGAAATAGTCGTGCAGCACTTGTCGCAAAGCATCGTCGTTGGCTAGTCCGATATCGGCCAGAGCCAGATCGAAGCAGACGATCGCACGACGATTCATTTCAGCGTGCTCCCCGTTCCCACTGTGCATCCTGACGACGGTGGCCTCGTCACCAAAGGAATCGGAATATGTAGTCGGGCCACCCAGGGCCTCGGCCCAATAGGCGGCGAGCCGCTCGACGTGCTGGGGGTGAAAGCCATGGCTGAACGCATGGGCCACGACGTCGTCGGCCATCACCCGCTTATGCCAGGCGTCAGCAAGACGGCGCAGACCGTCATTGCCACCCGCTGCCTCGAAGACAGTTTGCATGTCCCATGATGACAATCCTTTCGTCGCTATGCAAGACGCCGCTCTGATCGCGGCATGGTGTGTTCATAGCAACACCTACAAACACACCATGGCACGGATTCCAGTCGGGTAACCGGAGGGTTGAATGAATCCTGGATCGAATACGTTCGGAGTGTCGTTCCCGAGAAGGTCTCGATGCAAACTCGCGAAGAGATGGTCACTTGAGCGTTCGCCCAATAAAATAGGCCGCGAGTTTCCTGTTGCCAGTCAGTCACGCAGCCAAGACAATTCTAAAGAATTGTCGCGATCATCATACCCAAATCCTCGCTTGTAAAAGCGTCACCATCAAAAATTAACCCAGGATTGACCTAAGAGCCGCAGCTCGAATGGAAATGTACCGGAGACACTGGCGTCGCCAAGATGGGTAGTGTCAATGCCGGATAGATGTCCTGGAAGAAGTATTCGGAAGTCTATGGGGCGTTTTAGGTCTGAAGTGTCGTCGGCACTATTGAAGCCGCTCTCTTTTTTGAAAGTCCACTCGAATGATCTCGGCTCCTTCGCCGACTACGGTTGGTGCGATCTGCTGTGCCTGACGGCTTTCCGGGGTGTGGGCGTTGGCGAAATCGACTTCGATTCGCGTTTCGTGTCCCTTGAAGCTCTCGATCCATTGAACGTTACGCATGAAGGACCGCTGCTCGCCGGGGCGAATGACATCGGTCACCTGGACAAACACTTCAATGTTGTTCTGCCGCTTACGCGCCCAGAAATTCTCCAAGTCCTTATATGTACCGTACCGGTTGGCTTTCCAGTTCTGAGGACTCAGATTCTCCGCACCCCCCGGTGCCCCAAAACGGTTGCCGATCAGGTGCCCCGCGTCGTCGCCACTTCCACCGGCCATTTTCTTCTGGGCACCGCTAGAGCGGTGTTCAGCCACTTCATTGGGTACGCCTAGCCATCCCCAGGCTTGTTTGTACGTCTTGCCGGCTCGTGTCCATGACTTGAATTGATACCGGCCGCGCACGTCAGGTCTTGCGAAGGAACCTTGGGCTGACATTGCTGCACCTCCATTTGCTGCGGGCGAGAAAATCGAGGAAACGAGGTCCGGATTTCAAGGCGCATTGTGCTCCGGGTGTCGGTGAGAGTCAAGTCTAAGCGGACTTCGTCAGCCCAGGTCTATTTCTTCTCAAAATGATTGCCAAAGTAATAGATCTTGTGCCGGGAACCTTTTAGCTCGGCTGGATTAAGCGTCAAATCCGAAATGTTGAGGCGACGAACACCCGCAGGATGAACCTTCTCCTGATCATTTACCCATCCATCAGCCGACTCTAGACCCGACCTGTTGGTCGTCAAACCATCAAGAAAATAGTGGGATGGAATCACGGCCTTAGGATCATATCTTCGGACGATTGCATCCACCTCAGCGCGCGTGAGGATTGTCTCGACAGGCAAAACGAGTACGTCAAGATTTTTCAAATAATGATCGAGAGAGGGATCAGGCACTGCGCGATTGTCACCCCAGATCGCGACCCGCAGTCCCCCGGTCTCAATGATCTGAATCGCGTTATCGAACGTGATCACGTTGTTTGGCGGACAGGTCTCCACATGGAGATCTGTAGAGGCAGTACCCGGCCCATCAGGAGGCGCAGGTTCGCATTTGTGCTTGTCGGCCAGGCCTGTTACTTCAATATCGCCGAGCTTAAGTTGCCCAACCAAACGCTCGAGAACCATCAGCCCGTTCGGGCGCTCAACATCATCATCATGGTCGAAATGAGCGTGGGTGGAAAGAACTATATCGACCCGGAGGGCTGGAAACTCACTCAAGAACCACTTTGGGTAAACGCCTGTTGGATCGTTCCGCCAGGGATCAGTGAGGACGGTCAAACCTATTGGCGATGTGATCTTGAATGCATCGTGTCCGTAGTACTCGATTTTGACATCGCCTGAGCGAGTGGGGTCTCCCTCGTCCTTCTGGGCGCTGATTAGAGAATTGTCATTCCATGCAGGGGAGGGAGCCGCGGGGGGATCAGATTGTTGAGGGCGCGCGTCGAAGGTCACGCCCAATAAGACAAACAACACGGCCGGAGCGAACGTTTTGACACATGTCATCCTCTTGTAACTCACGGAGAACTCTAGCAGTTCGACGCGCGGTCGCGGTTACCAGCGGTAAAGCAAAAATAGAAGACTTACGTTTTAGTTCTAAATGCTCCTTTCCTGGAGCCAGGCAGGAACTTGAAGCAGCAGATGGTCAATAAGACTTCTTACCGACGGAAGCATTCCGCGCGGCGTTGGGTAAACGAGGTGGAGAATATTCTTCGCCCCGGACCATTCCGGCAACACTCGTCTGACAAGCCCATCTTTTAACGGAGTGGCAACCACTTGTTCAGGCAGCAATGCGATCCCGATGCCGCCCACCGCAGCTTGAAGTCTCACCCGGAGATCACTCGTTACGAGCCTCGGCTTCAACTCGATGTGCTGCGTGTGACTATCAAGATTGGTCAGATTCCATCGCGCTCTACCGTCGAATACGTCGTCGCTGCTGGCGACCGTGTCGAATTTTGGCAGTTCCGCCGGATTCTCCGGACGTCCATATCGTTCAAAAAACGCAGGACTGACAACCAACACACGTTGCGAATTGCCGAGAGTCTTCGCAACCAGCCCGGCCACGTCCTCTATTGCGGATTTTGCCCGGATCGCGATGTCAAATCGTTCCTCAATCACGTTTACAGTCCGGTCCGTCGCCTCAACGAAGACCGAAACTTTTGGATGTGCCGCCATATAGCTGGGGAGTACAAGAGCCAGACACCTTTGCGTCAGCAAGACCGGGCTGCTGATGCGAACGAGCCCTGCCGGCTCCCTGCGCAATTCCGCCACGCTGTCATAGGCCGCCTGCGCTCCCTCGACGGTCGCTACACATCGTTCAAAGAAGCGCTGCCCAGCTTCTGTAAGCGCCAAAGCACGAGTAGTACGTTGCAGTAAACGGACGCCAAGCCGTTTCTCCAGTGCCGCAATGCGTCGGCTAAGGCGCGTTTTCTCAATGCCGATTGTGCGTGCGGCCGCGGAAAAGCCGCCGTATTGGGCTACCGAGGCAAAGAAATAGATGTCGTTCAGGTCGTCCATTTATTGTTGCTTATACGCACCAATCTTTATCAAATGCGCATCTTCCGATGCTCTCGTTGCTCTGCTAGAGTCAATTTTACACTTTTGTCCCATTCGGGAATCACCGATGAGCAATCAAAACCACGTCTACGAACCGCTTACTTCTCAAAACGCCGCGCTCGTCCTTGTCGATCACCAGGTGGGCTTGATGTCAGGCGTCCGTGACTATTCCACCGGCGAGCTGAAACACAACGTAGTGGCGCTTGCCAAAGCAGCGAAAGCGCTGAACCTGCCGATCGTCGTAACCACGACGGCGCGCGACAGCATGTGGGGGCCGACGTTCCCTGAACTCGTGGAGGCGCTTCCAGGCGTCGAGATCATCGACCGTTCATCAGTCAATGCATTCGACGACGCACGTGTTGCTCGCGCGATTGAGGCGACCAGCCGCAAGAAGTTGATTTTTGCCGGAATCTCGCTCGAAGTGTGCGCGGCTTTTCCAGCGATCACAGCTATGGGTAAAGGGCTTGACGCCTATGTGGCGGTTGATGCCTCCGGAACATTTAGCGAGACCAAACGGCAAGCTGGGCTCCTACGCATGCTACAGGCGGGCGTCATCGTCTCGGACTATGCAACCCTGATGGTGGAAATCCTCAAAGACAATTCGCGAGCGGAGGCCGCCGAGGTATACGCGGCGATGGATATGGGCTGGGCCAAGCTTGTCGGCCAGATCGCCCATGCCTACGGAAAGTAAGTAGAACCTCTTCCCGGGCGGCACTTTCTCGCTGACAGAAAAAGTCGGACAGTACGTGGTGATGGTGTCGATAGTCAACGCTTATCTGGATTGCCGGTCATGCTCCTCTGTTCTAGCCGAGAATCACCTGGGCTGCGCGGCCGGCAACCATCTGGGCCGACGCGTTTGTCCCCGGGCCAGTAATGATCCGTGGCATCACGGAGGCGTCCGCCACGCGTAAGCCCAGAATGCCGTGTACGCGAAGTTGCGGATCGACAACAGCGAGCTTGTCCACGCCCGATTTTGCAGGTACCAACTGCGTGTCCAAAACTCGCCGAGGCAAGTCGGGCAAATTCCCGGATCTCCTCGGCGGTCGCCTTGGGTCCGGGAATGAGTTCGCTCTCGCGCAAACTGTCGAAGGCACGCTGATTCCCGAGTTCACGCGCGGCTTCGATGGCGCGCACGATGGCCGCAAAATCGTGATCCGTGCCGAGATAGTTGCCATCGATCACAGCGGCATCCTGAAAGTTGTTGCTGGCCAGGCGGACGGAGCCTCGACTGGTCGGCTGCACAAGAGCGGGCGCGATTGTGAACGACGTCCGCCGGAGGAGCACCAAAGCGCGAGGCTACTTCGGGCGTAACCACTGGTAGTTGATGAAGCACAAGACTGATGTCTGTGTCACCCGAAGGACTGCTCGACAAGTAAGCCTCTGCCTCGACTGCGTTGCTGTCGGCCGGCCGATCCGGCATCTTGCCTTTGTACTTGAACACGACGCCGGACACGAGCACATGGTCCTGCAGATTCTCGCCAACGCCGGGCAGGTTCTCGACGACGTCGATTCCAAGGCTCCGAAGCGCCTTCGCTTCGCCGACGCCTGAGAGCATCAGAAGCTTCGGGCTATTGATGGCGCCCGCCGCAAGGATCACTTCCTTGTCGGCCGCGATATCCTTTACGGCGCCGTCTGTCATGCATCTTGACGCCCACGCAGCGAGTACCTTTGAAGTTCAGTTTCACCACGTTGGTGTTGAGCAGCAGAGTGAGGTTCGGCCTCGACAACGCCGGGCGCAGGAAGGCGCGAACGGCGCTCACGCGAGTTCCATCCGCGGCGATGTTCATGTTGATGTAGCCGGCGCCGGGGAGCATCGGTCCGTTCACGTCATCCAGAATGGGCATGCCCATCTCGCGGGCGGCTTCGATGAAGGCTGGCGCCGTGGGGTGAGGATCTTTTGGGCGGCGGATGTGGATGGGGCCACCGGCGCCGCGCCATTCATTCGCGCCGCCTTCCCAATCCTCCTGTCTCTTGAAGACCGGAAGCACGTCGGCGAAGGCCCAGCCTTTCGCGCCGTTCTTCGCCCACCCGTCGAAGTCACGTTGCATGCCTCGCGTCCACACCATCGCATTGATGCTAGTGCCGCCGCCAAGTACGTGGCCGAGGGCCATGTTGAATTTGCGATTGTTCAATCGCGGCGAGGGGACAACGGGCAGGTGGTAATCGAGCGGCCCGCCGACGTTGTAAAACCAGATGCTCGGGTTCATGATGGTCGGCGCGTCGTCGGGCCCTCCTGACTCGATGACGAGAACTTGCGCGCCGGACGCGGACAATTCCGCGGCAAGAACTGAACCGGCCGCGCCCGCTCCCACCACGATGTAGTCGTAGTGACTCTGGATCTCTTTATTCGATGTGTCGCTCATTGTTGAATCTCCCGAAGTCTAAAAGTTTAAATAGCCATGGCAAAGATCCGCGCCGAAGGCCTCATTCAGGACTGAAATAACTTCTGGTCAATGAACGTATACAGCCTTGACACGCGACCATCACGCTCTTCGAGGAAATCTATTCCCGTGTAGTGGAACGGTTGACCTGGCATCCCGCTTCCCCAGCGGCAAGTCGCTACATTGTGCATAGTCTGGATCTCACCCGTGACGGTGTAGCGGTATTCTGGGAAGTGTTTGCGAATCTCGGTAGCCGCTTCATTGATACCCTCGCGGCCCACAATGTGGCCGCCGGGATGAACCCAGAGGCAATCTTCGGTGTAAGACTCCGCGAGCATTGCCACACGCTTGAGGGGATCGAGCTCTATAAAAATCTTATTAAAGTTGCGCATAAGCAATTCAGAGGGAGTTGCTTTCATAAACGGATCCTCCTTAAGAATCGGGCAAGACTGTTTACCTAGACAGATCACATAGCTTCTAGCCGTTGCTTCGATCATCCGGCCGGTAACCGCTGACTTCTCCGTCGCTCACGGTCGCAGGACCAACTTGCCACGGGTGTGGCGCAATTCGACCTGTCGGTACGCTTCCCGCACGTCGTCGAGGGCGAAGACCCCGGCGATCGGCACTACCAGTTCACCGCGTGCGACGAGGTCGGCCAACTCGGCGACCACCGCTGCGGTCGCGGCATCAGCGCCGCCTTTTGACTGGACGCCGAACTGCTTCACGGCATCGAAATCGGCAATGGTATCGACCTTTTCGGGTGGGAGCTTGAGGTCTTCAATTGCCATGGCGACATATCCACCACCGAAGAAATCAAGTAGCGCGTCAATGTGTCCGGACTTTGCTGCGGCGCGCAGCCGGGCCGGCAGATCGTCCCCATAGTTCACCGGGACCGCGCCATGGCCAGCCAGCCAAGCATCGTTGGACGGCCCGGCGATCCCGAGGACCGTGGCCCCGGCGCGTCGGGCGAGTTGAACCGCAATCGAACCGACACCGCCAGCGGCACCAGCAATTGCTACAGTATCTCCCGGGACGAGGTTTACCGCCCGCACGGCGGCGTAGGCGGTAACCCCCGCTACAAACAGCGAGCCGGCCGCCTCCCACGGCACCTTGGACGGCCGCGGCGTCAACTGATTCGCCGGCACGGTCACGTACTCGGCGTGGCTCGACCGTCGCATGGAGAACCCGATTACCTCGTCGCCGACAGCGAAACCGCTGACGCTGGGACCGAGTTCGGCCACTACTCCCGCGAAGTCGCTGCCCTGACCGGACGGAAACGTCGCCGGAAATATGTGATGCAGCGCGCCACTCCGGATCACCGCCTCGCTCGGATTGATGCCGGCTGCCATGACCTTGACCAGAACCTCACCGGCTCCCGGGACAGGGCGGGGCACGTCGCGCACCTTGAGGACGTCAATACCGCCGTACGAATCGAACTGCACCGCTTTAGACATGTAGCGCACTCCAATCCTGCGTTTTCGCCCAAGTTTCGAAGTCCTGGAAAGTGACGTCGGGAAATTCACGGCGAAGCGCGGCGCGATCCACCGTAAAACCGACGCGGTCAAACCATTCGTACATCTTGACGGCATCCTCGCCCATGCGCTGGCGGATGACATCGAGCGGGACCTGGAAATAGTTAAAGGGGCGCCCGGTGACGCGCGAGAGAATGGCCATGGCGTCATTCCCTGTGAGTTCGTCACCCGCGAGGTCGAAGCGCTTGCCCGTGAAGCGACCGGCGTCCTCGAGGACACGAACGGCGACCGCCCCGATGTCCGCGACGGCAACTTGCGCGAGCGCCCTTGTCGGCGGGAGCGCCGCCGCGTAGATCCCTTTCGCGAGCTGCTCTTTCATGAAATAGAGGTTCTCCATGAAGGAAACGGGCGCGAGAATCGTTGCGCGGACGCCGACTTTGGCGATGTGCTTTTCGACCTCGTACTTGCTGTCGAAGTGCGGAACGCCCGTCTGTCGGTTAGCCGAGCCGACGGACGTGAAGACGAGATGCACGCCTGCTGCCTTGGCCGCGTCGGCGGCGGCGACACCTTGCCGTATCTCGGCGTCCGTACCTCCGGACGGCATTGTCATCGCGAAGAAAGAGGTCGCACCTTCGAGCGCTTTCGTGATCGCCGCGGTGTCTTCGAGCGACGCTGGAATGAGCGTCGCCCCGGCGTTCGCGAGCAACTTGGCCTGGCTTGAGTTTGGGTCGCGAGTGACAGCCCGGACCTTGTGGCCTCGCTCAAGGAGGCCCCGCGCGACGGCGCCGCCTTGTTTACCCGTGGATCCTGTGACGACGACTGTGAGCTTTTGCGCCCATGTTTCGGGTTCCTTTCTCCTTCGGTCAAATCCATCAGATGTCGCCCGGGCGGACGTAACTTGCATCTTCCCAGTTGAAATCTCCTAGCTCGGACGTGTTAAGCCTTAACGAACTCGGCATCGAGAGTGATGGTGATCTCGTCACCAACGAGAACTCCGCCGGTTTCGAGGGCAGTGTTCCAGGTCAAACCGAAATCCTTTCGATTGATCTTTGTCCTCGCCGAGAGCCCAATCTCGAGTGTTGCCCCAGGGATCCTTGGCAGGAGGCGTTGGGCCTTCCACTGCAAAGCGGACTTTGCGGGTCACTCCTCGGATTGTCAGGTCGCCCTCGACCGACAATTCTCCATCGCCTGACGACGCTGATAGTCGTTGGATTTGAAGTGCAGGGTGGGGAACTTTTCCACATGAAAGAAATCGGGGCTCTTCAGATGAGTATCGCGCTGCTCATTGCGAGTCTCGATGAGAAGCAGCTTCAATCGTGGACTCGACGCGATAGTTCGCCGGGTTCGATTCATCCAGAAACAAGGCTCCCGAAACCTTGGAGAATTGGCCTTTCACGTTGGCGATCATCATGTGCTTGACCTTGAACTCAGCCATGGTAGTGCGCCGGGTCGATCTTCCAGGTGGTGGTCGAGGTTTGCGGTGCTGCAGTGGTCGTGTGTGCTCATGGTAGCTCTCCTTTTTAATTGCATCGATATCATTCATATCGATATCGATATATTTGATATTGAGTATAATGGCAAGGATTCACTTTTTATGGTTAAGTTCAAAAAATCTCCCCGCAGCCCTTCATGCCTGGCTAATCATGCTGAAGGCCTGGCAATCGATGTCCCGCTACGTTTCCAGCACTGATCGAGGAGGAGTTAGGGCGAGTCTGACTTTCGGGTCCTCGAAGTACTCCTGCACAAGGGACCGATGCCGGTGAATGCCATTGGCCCGAAGGTAGGCCTCAATCCAGGCTCAGTCAGCGTGGCGGTCGATCGTCTATACAAAAAAGGCTTTGTCAGCCGCGTAGAGAGCGCTCACGATCGCCGGGTGAGAACGGTAGCTCTGACTGAGAAGGGGAGGGAAATGTTTGTCCCGCTCTTTCGCAGGCACGCGGCACTCATCAAACGTGCATTCCAGGATGTCTCTTTAGAAGAACTGCAACAACTTGAAGGGGTGCTGAAGAAGGTCGGTAAACGCGCGGAAAATCTCGCCAAAAGAAAACTGGTTCGCAGCCTGGATAAACCGGTCCATGTGGAGTGACCGCTAAGCCGCGCCTCTACCCATTCAACAAGGAGCCCTGCTCATGAGTAAGCACACTATGATCTCTACCAGCGAAGCCGCGGACCGTCTCGCGATCCGCGAACTCATTGAGGCCTACGCGCATTGCGCCGATCGTCGCGATCCGAGAGGTCAGATGGCACTTTTTACTGCCGATACTCACTTCGTGGTGTACATGAACGCCAAGGATCCGAAGCCTTCACAGGAGTTGCACTCGCGCGAGGCACTCGCTCCAGTTTTTGCAGATCTGAACAAGTATGACGCCACGATGCACTTCATTGGGCAGAATACCGTTCTCGCGCTGACGAATGATCGAGCAACAGGAGAGACCTACTGTTTGGCGCATCATCTCACTGTCGAAGGTGATAAGCGCCGGCTGATGGTCGCAGCGCTGCGCTACTACGACACGTTCGTGAAGATCGACGGCTCGTGGTTGTTTGCGGAGCGCTTGCTCTACGTTGACTGGCTGGAGGAGCGTTCTCTGTGATGACTGAAAATTACCAGCCGACTTGTCCACGTGAAGTGGTCCTGCAGAGCAGGATCGAAGCACTTGGTACGCGCATATTTTCGTAGCCCTTGTACAACCGATGCCAAGCGAGAAGTGTCTTGACCTGTGGAACTACGTGTCTGCCAGTTCCACACCTTCAGCTTGAGCATTGTCTTTCTACCGGTTCCCCAGGAATCTTTCTACTTCTTGACAGCGGCGGAGCTTCAGCCCAAAATGTGCCCGTTTTCAATCCGTGAAAAAGCTTAGCGCTTTTTGAGAGAAGGCCTGACCTGGCACCTTCAGGCAGACGCGAATTCATCGCGGCGGCGCGGCTGTGACGGGAGCTGCGGGTTTGCGACTACTTCTGTGGCGCAGACGGTGAACATTTCGAAGCCGGTGACAGATTTGCTTACCAAGGAATCACACTCCCGAACAATTGAGTTGAGCGGGTACGGCGTGCGAGTGTTGGGAGTGACAGCGTAGTGTAGTGTGCCGACTTTGTTCCGAGGGATCGGAAACAGCAGGTCCCTCTACTTCGCTTGCTTCGCTGCGCTCCTGTCGGGATGACAAGGCTACTTCTTTGTCGTGCTTACAATCCCGCTGCCTTCCTTGATGGTGACAATCTGGTTTGCTTTTACCTGGGGGAACCGTTCGATCTTTTGTGTGGTTGGCCATTTGACTTCGATGAGGTCAACAATCTGTGCTTCGCCAAGGCCGAAATGAAGGCGGAGGTCACTTTGCGACATAACGCTGGAACCGCTGTGGACCTCGTCCATTTGAATATGTTTGCCCGTCACCACTCGTAACCTGGCTCCGATGGCGGTGCGATTGCACTGAGTGCCGATTAATTTGATCTTGATCCAGTTCTTCGCATTCCCACCGTCATTGCGGAGCAGTGACGGTGGATCACTGAGATTCAAGATCAGAACGTCCATGTCGCCATCGTTGTCGTAATCTCCGAAGGCTGCGCCACGGCTGGAAAATTGTTCACTGATGCCGGGGCCCATCGCGGCTGAAACATCCTTGAATTTTCCATCACCCATGTTCCGGTAAACCAGACGCGGATTCTTGAAAGTCTGACCGATGTCGTGCTGGTCGATTTCTGGGTAGACGTGGCCGTTGATCTGAATAATGTCGGGCCAACCATCATTGTCGTAATCGACAAATCCGCAGCCCCAGGCAACGTAACGGTTGTTAATTCCGATGCCAGAAGCGAACGTGACATCGTTGAAAGTTCCGTCGCCGTTGTTGTGATAAAGATTGCAAGTGTCGTCGGCAAAGTTGGTTTTGAAAATGTCGAACCAGCCGTCGCAGTCATAGTCACCAACGCCGACGCCCATCCCGGACTGTTCGTGTCCATTCTCGCTGTAGGCGCACCCGGCAATCACCGCGATGTCGGTGAAGGTACCGTCGTGATTATTGTGAAGCAACATGCTGGGTTGCGAATCGACAGCGACATAGATGTCGGGCCAGCCGTCATTATCAAAATCGTAGGAAACCGGAGTGATGGAAAACCGAGGACCCGGTTTGAGGATGCCGGATTTTGCCGAAACATCGGTGAAGGTACCGTCTCCATTGTTGTGATAGAGAACATTTGTGTCACCGGGAAGACCGCGCGGTCCGCACATCACAGGAATGCCCTTCCACTGGCAGACGGCGGGACCATTGGGGTCCGGAGTTTTTGCCGGATCAAGCTTTATGTAATTGCAGACGAAAAGATCGAGTCGTCCATCGCGATCATAGTCGAGCCAGGTGCAGCCCGAACCCCAGCGGACCTCTTCGTTGTATACACCAGCTTTGCGAGTGGTGTCGGTGAAAGTTCCGTCGCCGTTATTGTGAAACAGGAAGTTGTGGCCCCAAAAGCAGCAGAACAGATCGTCCCAGCCGTCATTGTCATAATCGCCGACACAGACACCGGTCTGCCATCCGGTTCGCGCCAGCCCTGATTTTTCGGTTACGTCGGTGAAAGTACCGTCACGATTATTTTTATACAGATGCGATGTCGGCGCTTTTCCGGGAGGCCAATGAGCATCGAGCTGGGTTCCATTGGTGAGATAGATGTCGAGCCAGCCGTCGTTGTCATAGTCAAAGAACGCAAGGCCACTTCCTTTAGCTTCGATAATGTAGCTCTTGTGATCGGTAGCGCCCCAAACGTTAGGGATTGTCAGGCCAGCTTCTTTGGCGACATCAACGAACACGACCGGGGATGCGGCGGTGGCGTGGGACGCCTGGAGTACCGCTGAGTTTTTCCATTTCCATAAAGGAGTTGCAAGAGCGTCCAGTAGCGAAGAGCTTAGGAGTACCAGAGAGGAGCCGAGGAAGTGACGCCGGGGAAAGGTCATAGAGTCAGTTGACAGTTGTCAGTTACCAGTTCTCAGAAGCGCCATTGAAAACGTTAGCGATAACGGCGATCTTATCTGGGCACAAGGAATTTTACACAGGAAGATGTGTTCTTTTCGCTGGAACCGATACTGTTACTTGGACGCGATCTTTGGGAATGGGTGGGGGACGATCCCTGTTCCTTCTTTGATTGCGATGATCTGATCGACTGGAACATTCGTGAGCGTATCTACCTGGCCGCTGGGCCAAGTGATTTCCAAAGAGTCGATTTTGGTGCGCTTTCCCAATCCAAACAGAATGCGCGGGTCGTTGGCCGACATGTAGCTCATGCCGCCTTTTTCCTGTTCGATTTGCACGAAGCCCGCAGACGTCAGCTTCAGCGAAGCTCCGATGCCGTCGCGGTTGGAGTGGGTTCCGATCAAGAGGACCTCCAGCCAGTGATTAGCGTTTCCACCATCATTACGCAGAAGCGATGGATAGTCGCCGCGATTGTTGATCGCAATGTCAGTGTCGCCGTCATTGTCGTAATCAGCAGTGGCGAGGCCGCGGCCGACGATCGGGCGCATGAAGTCCGGTCCCAGAGATTCTGAAACTTTGGCGAACTGGCCCTTGCCCAAATTACGGAACATCAGCAGTGGCTCCTTGTAGGTCACTTCCGCGTGGTAGAGCTGGACGTTGTCGAGCATGGATCCATTCAATTGCAGAATGTCGGTCCAGCCATCATTGTCATAGTCCACAAACTTCATTGACACTCCGCTGAACAGAACTGCCTTATTGCCGATGCCGGAGCGATAGGTCTCGTCGTTGAAAGTGCCGTCGCGGTTGTTGTGGTAGAGCCGATTGAGTTCGTGATCGAGGTGGGTGACGTAGAGATCCTGCCAGCCGTCGCCGTCGACGTCCGCGGCGTCGATCCCCATACCAGCTTCATAGCGGCCATCCTCGCTGGCTGCCATGCCGGACACGAACGACACATCTTCAAACTTTCCATTGTGCTTGTTGATGAAGAGAAAATTCGGCCAGCTGTCGTTGGCGATCGCGATGTCGGTCCAACCATCGTTGTTGAAGTCGGCCAGAACAACGCCCATGCCTTTGGATTCAGGCTTGCCGACGCCTGAGATGTCGCTGACATCGGTGAAGGTGCCGTCGTGATTATTGTGGTAGAGCTTGGTTTTCTGTCCTTTGTAATTGCCAGGATGACAGTAAGAGCGGTACCCGGGGCGGCGTTCTCCGCACCAGAGGTTGTTTTTGGGCGACCACTCGATGTAGTTGGTGACGAGCAGATCGAGGTAGCCGTCCTTGTCGTAGTCAAACCATCCTGCGCTGGTGGACCATCCTCCTTCGTCCGCGACTCCCGCTTTGGCGGTGACGTCGGTAAAAGTTCCGTTGCCGTTGTTGTGATAAAGGATGGCGCTGTTGTAGCCGGTCACGTAGAGGTCAGGGTAGCCGTCGTTGTCGAAGTCACCAACCGCGACGCCCTGGCCGTAATGCCCCGCGCCCGCGACTCCCGCTTTTTCGGTGACGTCGGTAAAGGTGCCGTCACCATTATTGTGATAAAGCGCACAGCGCAAGGGATGTGGAGGCTTGTAGATGTCCGTGGCGGCTGATTGAACGAAGAAGAGATCCATCAGACCGTCCTGGTCATAGTCGAGCCACGCGACGCCTGTGCCCATCGTTTCCAGATAATATTTTTCGTCGGTAGCGGTGGCGTCCTGCAGAAAAGTTATGCCGGCGGCCTGGCGAACATCGGTGTAACGGACGGGAACTCCGTCGTCTGCGGGCTTGGGAGGCTGATCGCCGAATGCCAGCAGGCGGATAGCACTGACAACAAAAATGCAAAAACAACGATGGCGCTATTAGCGGGCCCGGAAACGAGTCGCTTGTCTGTTTTCCATTGTCTCCCCATTGCAAGGACCGAAGGTTCGCGGATTTCCCTTTCGTAATCGAACCGCGCGTTTACAGAGTACGGTCGGCGAGCGATAGCGCCAGCTGAAGCAATTGCTGCCGTGCAACCATGGACATCGGAGATTCGGCGGAGGGCGATGTCGCCGGAGCGCGAGACAACACTTCTTCGATACGATTCACATCCAGGCCACCGGTGTTACTGCCCTTGAAGCGATTCAACACTTCGCGGGCTTTGGCGATTTGTCCGGTCTGATAATAGAAGACGCCCAGGGTTGAGTAACTACCGGGCCATTCGGGTAACAGTTCCACCGCGCGTTCCAACCTCGCAGCAGCTTCTGCTGTTTTGCCCTGCAAGGCTGAAACGATTCCCAAACCCCACAGAATTTTCCCAGAGCTCGGAATTCGCGCAAGCCCCTTCTGTAATGTTTCCTCCGCGCCGTTCACGTCCCTGTTGCGAAGCTGGACCAGGGTGAGCGAGAGGTAGGACTGATCGTTGTCAGGGTTGCGGCTGATTGCGTCGCGAAAAATCTCCTCTGCTTTGGCAGTGTTGCCCAGGTGGGCGTGAATGTCACCAAGCAGAGCGAGGAAGCTGGCGTCCTGCTGGCCGCTAGCGGAAACATTCGACGCCGCCTCAAGAGCCTGGTCGTAAAGACCTTTGCGGAAGTAAGCATCGGCCAAATCGAATTTCACCTCGTCAGAGTCAGGATTGGCCTGCAGCGCCGTCTGGAAATGCGGAATCGCATCGTCGTACAGACGATAGCGCGCCAACAATACGCCCGCACCGGTCTGTGTGCGGAAGTCGCCCGGACTTGTCTGGATCAATTGCGCGATCGTGTTTCGAGCATCCTCCGGCTTTCCAAGTTTCAGATAAGTTTCAGCGAGCAAGTAGAGATCTTGCGGACGGTCCGGATGTTTCTTGATCTGCTCTATCAGTTCGGTCTCATCCAGTTGTGCCCGGGCCTGCGGGGCCAGGTTGGAGCGGTTGTCCAGATACTCAAAAAGATGCTGATAAGGATGTGTACCCGGCGAAGAATCCTTGAGAAAGGGTCTGAAACGCACTCAAATCTCTTTGGGCCGCCTCCGTTTGATGAAGGCTTCTCTCCACCATCGCGAGTTTGTAGTATCCGGACGCAGGGTCGCGACTGACTTTGACGTATCTTCTGAGCAAAACGACAGCTTCTTCAAATTTCTTGGCGGCGATTCTGCAGGTTGGCCAATTCCAGCAAAGCTTCAGAAAAGTTCGGATTTGATTTCAGCGCCTGCTGAAAAAATTGTTCGGCTGTCGCCTGGTTTCCCTTGCGCTCCTCGATGTATCCCATATTGAACAGGCACGAAGCATTGTGAGGATCGAGCTTGAGGCCTTCCTGAAAATATTGTTCTGGCCTCATCAAAGCGTCCCAAGTGACGGTATGAGAGGCCCAGCGATGCATAGGACGGGGCCGAAGGGTTGAGTTCGATCAATATCTTGAATTCCTCGATGGCTTTTTCCACCCGGTCCGTCATGAAATAGCATTCGCCCAGCGCGGCGTGAAGGTCGGCTCGTTTCGGAGCGATTTTCAAGCCAGATTCGAGGAGCGGAATCGCGTCTTCGAAATAATTCTGAGACATGCTGAGCCGAGCGAGGAGCAGGATGATGTCAGTGTCATCGGGAACCAGTTTGTGGGCGCGTGCCAGCAAATCTAGAGCGTCGACCGGTTTGTTCTCCGCGGAATAGACCTGTGCCAGCAATGCGAGAGCCGTGGCGGAATCAGGCTTAAGCTTCAGCGCACGAGTCAAGACCAATTCAGATTTTGAGTAGTCGGCGGCGCGAAAATAAATCTGTCCCAGGCTGAAGAGAATCTCGAATGTTTCAGGCTGCAGGGCGTTGGCCTTTTCGAGTTCACGGCGCGCCGGGTCGTATTGTTTCGCCGAGGCCAGCAAGATACCTAGAGTGAAGTGCAGTTGGACATCGTCCCTGCCTTCGAGGGAAAGAGCTTTGGCTGCGCTCAAGCCTTCGGCGGTGCGGCCGGCTTCGAGGTAGGCGCGAACCAGGTTGAACCGGGTTGCGATGTTCGCTGGATGCACGCGCAGAAAATTGGAAATGGCCTGAGCTGGTAAACCCCGCGCCATCGAGCACCAGACCCAGGTTGTAGTTCGCATCGGCGTTCGCAGGATCGAGGCGCAAAACTTTCCTGAACTCCGCTTCTGCCAGGTCGAGCTTTCCCTGAGCGACATAACAGCTTCCCAGGTTGTTGTGGGTCTTGGTCGAGTTCGGATCGAGCTTAAGGGCGTGCTGAAATGCGTCGAGGGCGTTGGCGTAATCCTTCTCGCCGCTGTAAATGATTCCCAGCAAGTTGTAACCCTCCACGCTGGAGGGATTCAGGGCGAGCTGCTCCTGGATCTTCTTTTTTGCCTCGGCAACAGAGCCTTGCTGAAGGAGGATTTCGGCCTCGGCGAAAGGAGAGGTCTTCTTCGACGAAGTGTCCGACTTAGCCGATGGAACGTGGGCGGACTGCGCTGTCGCGTAGCCAAAGGCAGAGACGAGAAGTATCGCGAGCGCGAGTGTTTTGCGCAGGCAAGTCAGAGGACTTCGGGAGTTGCGCAAATGCGGGAATGTGGCGACAGTAGTCATGTTCCCTATGTCGTACTTGTACGGTTGTTCTCGCCAGACGCGGCCACAAGTGCTCAATTTAGCATCTCGAGCGCCTGCCGGGCCACCTTGTGCTGAGGCTGAAGCTGAAGAAGTGCTTGCAGAACCTCTTTGGCTTTTTCTTTGTTGTTCAAAATTACATATACACGGGCCAGATTGAGATATGCCTGATCAAAGTTCGGAGCCACTCGGATACAGGTGGTGAATTTTTCCTCGGCCGCGGAATAGTTCTGTTGACGTACGAGTAGGACACCCAGGTTGTTCAGAGCGTCAGAATAGTCAGGACGCAATGCTGATGCTCTTTCCAGATATTGTGCAGCGCGGTCGAGTTGGTCTTCGCGCACGTAGAGCATTCCGAGGTTGTAATTGACCTCTGGATTGTCCGGTTCCAGTTCGAGGGCGCGATTCAGAAGTTTCTCTGCTTCGGCGAAAGCTCCCTGCCGTCGGTAAAGATTTCCGAGATTCGCGAGGGCCACCGCATAATCCGGGCGCAACGACAAAGATTGCTGGAAGTTGCGGACGGCTGCATCCACTTGACCTTCCTGGGCGTCCAGCATTCCAAGATTGTTCCAGGCCTCGGGGTAGTCTGGACGCAACTTTACAGTTCGCTCGAGGTATTGCCGCGCATCCGCCAGAGCATTCCTTCGAAGATAGAGCGTTCCCAGGTTGTAGTGCGCCTCGGAATCGTTCGGCTTGGCGGCAATGACCTGTTTGAAAGAAGCCTCGGCCTGACCCAGATAGCCGTGCTGAAAGAAGGCGACTCCGTATGTAAAGTCATTACGCTGAAACGCTTCCTGGTAAAGAGTTCCTTGGAAGGGAAGCGCTTTGCGAAGGCGATCGGCAGGAGAGCGCGGAACATTTGCAACGTCTTCCCGCAGGCGATCCGCGTTCATCTGTCCTTGATAGATCTTGACGATCATTCCGTTTCCATCAATCAGAAAAGACGAGGGAAGCGGCAGATCTCTCCGGCGGTCGAACAAGTAGCGGTAAACGATGTTGTAGACGCCAGCCACCTCATCGGTCGCGATCAGAACAGGGAAAGAAATCTGTTCTTTGGACACGAATGATTGCAGAGTTCTGGCATCCACTGGCTCGCCGCCTTTTGCGGCGTCAACATTAATGCTCGCGATGCGCAGGCCGCTCTGAGCAAGGACAGCCTTCCGTTGCTCCAGAAGTCGCATCTGCTCCATGCATGACGGCGAAGCTGTGAGTCCAGAATGTGAGCAGCAAAAAGACTTTCCCGAAATGTCTTTAGATCCCACAGTTTGCCGGCAAGGTCAGGCAAGGAAAAGTCCGGAGCGCTGAGTGGATCGATTAGCCAGGTCTCGACCGACGATGGCAGAGCCTCCAGCTTCGGAGTCTCCCCGGCTCGTGAATACGAAACACTCGTATTTGCAAAAGGCTTGGCCAGGAAATCCGCAGAGCCTTCTTCAATTTCAATTCGCTGGTTGATGGGCAGGTTTTCGAAGACCTGGGTCAATCCGCTGGGCCAGCGGACGGTGGCGCGGACGGTTGTCGCGGACTTTCCCACTCCGAAGAACAGTTCCTTGCTGTGTTGAGAAAGAAAACCGGAGCCGGCCTGAAGACATTTGGTCTGGCGAAGTGGCTTCTGCCCAGTCGCTTGTACTTCAACTGTTATCGCAGCGCCGATGGCATCGCGATTGCTTTTCTTTCCGCGCAGGCGGAACGCGACCGACTGACCAATATCCGTCATCGCATTGTGCAACACCCGGAGTTGTGGAGCGTTCCGGTTCTTCAAAACAACTTCCAGCCGGCCGTCGTGGTCCAGATCGGCGAGGGCAAAGGCGCGACTATCGTCGGGAAAATCCAAACCGACGGTCCCTGAGACTTCCGAAAACGTGCCATCGCCATTGTTGGCGTAGAAAACATTTCTTTCGCGACCGCTCCACGACGAGTCCGAGCGGATCAGTTCATTGATAGCGTTCCATCCTCGTTCGTAGTTCGAGGCCGGGGTGGAATTCGCCGGCGATTTCGCCACCACCTGCCGCCAGAAAAAACTCGAAAGGTCGCGAGGATCGGCACCGGAGATATACCCGTTGGCGATGTAGAGATCGGAATAGCCGTCGTGATCGAAATCCCAGGCATCGGAAGACCATGCCCAACGGCCCATCTCGACACCCGCTTGCCGGCTTACATTCTGAAACGTCCCGTTGCCCCGGTTGCGATATAGCGAATTGCCGCGTGCGTGGTGGCGGTAAAGAGCACGAATATCCTCGGGATCTTTTTCATGGAAAATCTTTTGTTCGGAGATCCTGATGCCCGCGGCGGACCACATATTGGCGACATAAATATCCTGGTTGCCGTCGTTATCCGAATCGAACCAGGATGAACTCATCCCCGCGCCGGGGTCTTCGACACCCGCCTCAGTGGAAACCGAAGAAAACGTTCCATCGCCGCGATTGCGATAGAGATTGCTTCGCCCGAAGTCGTTGGCGACGTAAAGATCGGGAGATCCGACGCCTTTGGAGTCGCCCCATGCGCACGAGAAACTGTAGCGGTTGTTGTCCACATTCAAACCGGCGGCTTCCGTCCGGTCTTCAAAGGTGGCGTTCCCCTGATTGTGAAACAGGAAGTTGGGTGGACCGTTGCGCGCGTCGAAATATGGAACGGGGTAGTGGTACTGGTCCAGGCCCAGGTAGTAGCTGTAAAGACAGAAATAAATATCGAGCAGGCCATCGCGATCATAGTCAGCGATGGCGGCGTGGGTGAAGGTCCCCTGCGGCGGACGCGCGAACTTGAAAGCATCGCGCTTGAGCAGAAACTTCCCCTTTTCCTGATTCAGAAAAAGCAGAGGGCCACTGGCGCAAACCACGAGCAGGTCCTGCACGCCCTTGTTTTCGAAGTCGGCGAACAGAGCGCAGGCTGTGTTATCCAATACATCCACGCCGGATTGTTCGGTCACGTCCTCGAAGGTGCCATCGCCGCGATTGTGATACAGGCGATTGGGAAGTCCCGAAGGTTGGCACACATAAAGATCATCAAACCCGTCGTTATCGATATCTCCCATCGCCAGACCGTTATTGCCATACACGTCGATTCCACAGGCCCCATCTACAACGGTCCGCCAGTGGTCAACTCCACGAAGCATCTGGTTTCGATAGGAATCATTTTGACCTAGAGCCTGCGAACTTACATCGATGAAAATGGGCGTGCGGGCCCGGCTAACAATCTCCTCACTCGCCTCCCATTTGATCGCTTGCCAGGCACCAGATCCGTCACGCGCCCAACGCGTATCCCAACGGCCGACGTGCTCTTCCCGCCCGTTGCCCGGAAGCGTGCCGACAAAGTCATAACGGATCGCAACATTGAGCGCCGGGGAAGCGTCGGCGGTTTGCTGTATGCCAATGACTTCGAATTCAGCCGTTTCTATCCGCGACATCCCGGCCAGATACGTTTTGACGTCGGCTAGAAATCGTTCGCGGCCAAGGACGGTCTGGTTCGCAAACTTTCTGCGAAAGACGTCGACGCCATTGCCTGAGCGCAGCTTGATTTCCTCATTAGGATGCAACGAGGTGAACTCAACGGCCCCATGCAGGAATTTGGCGAAGACAGCGGAAGGCGACGACGTTGCTCTGATCGCAGCGCTCCACTCGGCGAGCAACTGAATTATTTCGGACGCATACTTTTCAGTCACGTACTCGTCGGAGCCGGGAAGCACAAGACGAAGCACATCATCCAGCGGAGACTTCGCGGGGTAATGCGGGGTAAGACGAGAGTCAGCGAACGGGAAAGAAGAACTGTTGTCCGCCGGAAGTGCGGGGAAGTACCGGAACGGTGAGCCAAAAACGGGCGCGGGGAGGAAAAGCACGGGAGCCCAGCGCATTCCTCTCAGGAAGGTTCGACGTGAAAACATTCGAGGTGAAAACAGTAGAGTCCTTGCGTCAGTAGCGCGTTTCGGAAGTTCGGAAGCACTGATCCGACGTGCGGAATGTTAGCACTGGGGGCAAAGTTAATCCAAATTCAAGCCATGCAAAGCTGAATGCAGGGCATCAAGATGCGCAGAGAAGGAAAAAGAGGCGACACGGAAGGAGGAAATTTATTTGCTAGTACAAAGACATTAGTTTGTTCTTGACAAATTCTGAGACGTTGGACTAACGTTGTGCGGGTTTGGATGTACACGTTTACATTTTCCAGGTCAGAAAAACATTCAGCGCTAAGCCGTGAAGCTTGGAGGAAGTTATGAAACGCGCGTCCGTTTCGTCTTGGATCCTGCGAACATCGCTGGCGATCGCCGCCAGTATCATGTTGTTGAGCTCCAGCCCGCTTCATGCCCAGGTCGATACCGGAAGCATCGTGGGGTCGGTTACAGACCCTTCCGGCGCCATTGTTGGCGGCGCGACGGTCACTCTGACCAATGAAGGCACGAACGCAACGCTGTCTGTAACTGTTGGTTCGGATGGCGGGTACACGTTTACACCGGTGAGGATTGGTAGCTATAAGATCGCCGCCACCTCTCAAGGATTTCAGACAACAGAGCAGCGCAACATCGTGGTCAACGTTGGTGCTTCAGTACTGATTAATTTCGTGCTCAAGCCAGGGCAGGTGACAGAAACGGTGGAAGTAACCGGCGCTACCCCCGTACTGGAGACCCAGGAAGCTTCCGTCGGACAGGTAATCAACTCGCGCAACGTCAACAACCTTCCGCTGAATGGAAGAAACTTTACGTTTCTGGCGCAGCTGTCCGCCGGCGTGAATTCACCGCAAGCGGATACCCGAGGCAATGCTGCGAGCGGCGCATTTGCGGCCAACGGTTCGCGGCCCGCGCAAAATAACTATCTGCTGGATGGAATCGACAACAACTCGGACACGGTGGATTTTCTTAATGGCACGAATTTTGTGGTGCTGCCTCCCGTGGACGCGATTCAGGAATTCAAGGTTCAGACGACCGATTTCAGCGCTGAATATGGCCGATCCGGAGCCGCGGTGCTTAACGCCACCATCAAATCCGGCACCAATTCCTTCCATGGCGCGGGTTGGGAATTTTTCCGCAATGACAAGCTCGACGCAGCCGACTACTTTGAACGGGTAGGCGATGTCACCAAAAAAGGCGAACTGCGACTGAACCAGTTCGGAGTGGCCATCGGCGGGCCCGTGATCAAGAACAAAATCTTTTTCTTTGGTGACTACGAGGGCCTGCGCCGGCGCCAGGGATCGCCACATACCGGAAGCGTGCCAACAGCTTTAGAGCGAAGCTCAGGTTTTACAAACCTCCAAGAATTGATCACGCAACAATCGGGTACGGAAACCGACCTTCTCGGCCGAACGATGCCTGCGGGGACGATTTTGGATCCCGCTACAACGCGAGCCGTTACGGGTGGTTTTGTTCGTGATCCTTTTGGTACGTGCCCAGCGAGTACAGTTACTTACACGCTTGCTGCTTGTAACTTAAACATTCTACCGGCTGGACGCTTGGATCCGAACGCGATCAAATTGTTGAACCTTTATCCGACTCCCACAAATGGGGCGCTCATTTCCAATTTCACCACTTCCCCGGCAATCAGCGAAAACCGCAATGCGTTCGACACCCGGTTGGACCTGAACCTCAGTGACAAGAATCAGCTCTTTTACCGCTTTAGTTATGTAGACGATCCACAATTCATTCCCGGAATTTTCGGGGGCGTGGCGGATGGCGGCGGTTTTCAAGAGGGCAATCAGACAGCATTGGCACAGCAGAGTGCCCTGGCCTGGACGCATGTGTTTTCGCCGAGTATGGTCAACGTCGCACGCGCCGGCCTGAATTACCTGCATACCACTCGGGTTTCGCCTTCAGCTAACGATCTGAGTAACATTCCGGGAGAGTTTGGTATCCAGGGCATCCCTCAGCAGCGCGAGAATGGCGGACTTCCAGCATTCGCGATCCAGGGGCTACAGACGCTGGGCAGCAACGCCTTCCTACCTTCCGACGAAGTGAGTTCCACATTCCAAGTGACTGACGATTTCACCAAAATTTACGGCAAACATACTTTTAAGATGGGTTTCGAATTTCAGCATGTGAAGTTCTCAACCCTGCAGCCACCGTGGTCACGTGGAGAGTTTGATTTTGACGGTACATTCACGAATGTGCCCGGTGCTAGCCCTAGCGCGGAGAATACCGGTCTGGCTCAATTATTGTTGACGCCGACTGCTTCGACGGTAGGAGGCGTGGACTTCGTCGGCGGCCCCGGTCTTCAAGGAGGTGGCAATGCTATCGACATCTCCAACATCTCTCTGACCGACAACGGCAAGAACTACTACGGCGCCTACGTTAACGACGACTGGAAGCTCACTCCAAAGTTAACTGTCAATCTAGGCTTGCGGTGGGACTTTTTCGGCTTGGTGTTTGAGCACCACGCGAATCAAGCTAACTTTGCCCCGAGTGGACCCCCGCTCGGTGGGCCGGTATATCTAATCCCGCCGGGACCGAATGCTGGCAACTTGTCCTCGGGCTGTCCGACATGTTTCACAGACCTGGCAGCAAAGGATGGGATCAAGATTGACGTCACGGATGCTTATGGCAAAGGGTTGGGGCATTCGCAGAATTATAATTTTGCCCCGCGGGTCGGCTTTGCCTATCAAGTGACGCCCAAGCTGGTTGCCCGTGGTGGTTTTGGTATGTTTTATAACGGGTTTGAGAATCGCGGATTCTCTCCTAACCTGGGTGAAAACTATCCCTTCCAGTTCAATTTCCAATTCAAAACGCAGGACGACAATCATCCGATCGTTTACAACGGCTGTACGGCGCCGGGAGCGGGCCCCATCGGAAATGCCACCCTCGAAACGGGGTTTGCGTGCACACCCCTCGATCCGCTGTTGGTCAATGCCTCGGGGTTGGGATTGCGGGGAATTCAATTTGACTACCAGACCCCCTATTCGATGGGTGGCAACTTTACTCTCCAATATCAACTGGCACCTACAATGTCGTTCCAGCTTGGATATGTGACCTCGCTAGGCCGTCATCTGGAAGTATTTCCGAACTCAAATAATGTGACGGCGATTCTGCCCGCCGGTGCGAAGCAGGTAATTCCATTTCCGGACTTTGGGCAAGGATCGAGTTATGCGATTACGGAAGGCAGCAGTCACTACCATAGCCTTCAGCTCAAGGTGGAAAAGTCATTTGCGAGTGGCTTGAACTTCCTGGGCACATACACTTGGTCCCAAGCGCGGTCGGATGCGATCGACTTACTTAACAACACCAGGAACAACCAGGGTTACCGTGCTCCGGATGTTCCAGGTTTCGGTATCCAGGGCGATATGGGGTTAGCAGATTTCGATATCAGGCAGGTTTTTCATTTCAGTGGTGGTTACGAACTTCCTTTCGGCAAAGGGAAGCGGTTCATGTCTGATTCTGGAGGGGCAACGAATGCGTTGATCGGAGGCTGGAGCGCCAATTGGGCTGCAACTGTCCAGGGTGGCCAGCCCTTGGCAATTCCTTGTCCTACGGCCACGACTGCAGGCACGATCTGTCGTGCTCTTCTTACTGGTCAAGATCCTTATGCGGGGCCGCACGACGCACGACAATTCCTAAATCCGGCCGCGTTCACTCAGCCGTGCGTGCTGGGCGCGTCTGGCCCTATTCTTCCGGGTCCAGGTTCGCCGTCACCGGCGGGATGCGTTCCCTTGACAGGCCTAGGCGCCCTGGGCGGCGATCCTGCCCAGGTTGCCGGACCCGGTTTCCACAGGTTGGACTTCTCTCTGTTCAAGGACTTCCAACTCACAGAGCGGTTCCGGCTACAGTTCCGGTCCGAGTTCTTTAACATCCTCAACCATCCGAACTTTAATGCTCCGGGTTTTGGCGGCAATGGTGTGGTAGCTATCGGGGGTTCGGTAAATTACACGAGTGCGAACTTTGGCAAGATTGGATCGACTCGCGATGCTCCTTATGATCCGAGACAGATTCAGTTTGCGCTGAAACTATATTTCTAGACGTGTGACATCGTTCCGCAGAGGCGCTCACCGTAGCGCCTTTGCGGATGTTTCTCCATCCTTATTGGTGCTCCTGCTGCCGCAGTGCGGTGCTAACATACGAAGCCCGTGATCATCAGACACCGGTCGTCCTGGCTTGTTACGTTGATTCTGCTGGTATGTCTGCCTTTGGCAGTGGCGGCTGACCAGTCGCAGGCTCAAGCTCTGGATCGCGAGTTCAAGGCTGCCGTTGCGCAGTTTGACTCAGGGCAGTATGCGGAGGCTGCGGCCCGGTTGGAGCGCATCGTGCGCCAGGTTCCCGAAAGCTTTGAGGTGCATGAACTGCTCGGGCTGGTTTATTCCGGGGAGTCTGAGGACGCCAAAGCGAACCCTCACTTCGAGAAGGCAGTGCGCCTGAAGCCGGACTCGGCAGCCGCAAGGACCAACCTCGCTGCGAATCTCTCGCGCCTAGGCAAACACGATCTGGCGGAAGCGCAGTTTAAGAGAGCGGTTGAGATCGAGCCGCGGAACTTTGACGCCAACCACAACCTGGGTGAGTCTTATGTCCGGTCGGGCAAAGTCGCGAAAGCCACGCCTTTTCTCGAGCAGGCCCAGCGAATCAATCCTTCTTCTTATGACAACGGATACGATCTTGCCCTGGCTTACATCCTTACCGGGCGGCTGGCTGACGGACGGCAACTGGTCAACGAACTCCTAAAGCTGAAAAATACCGCCGAATTGCATAACCTGCTGGGCGAGATCGAAGAGAAGGATGGAAAATTTGTTGCCGCGGCGAATGAATTCGAAATCGCGGCACACGCCGACCCCAGCGAGAGCAACCTGTTCGACTGGGGAAGCGAACTCCTGCTGCATCGCACGCTTGGACCTGCAGTGGAAGTCTTTCAGCAGGCCAGCGAACGTTATCCTAAATCGGCGCGTCTGGTGATCGGCTTTGGCATGTCTCTTTACGCGCGCGGAAATTACGACGATGCCGTGAAGGCTTTGCTGAGAGGGGCCGACCTCAACCCTTCCGATCCTGACTGCTATCTTTTTCTATCCAAGGCCTACAACAGCTCGCCAGGACAGGCAGAGGAAGTAACTGAGCGCTTTCGCCGCTTTGCAGAACTTCAGCCCCGCAACGCACGCGCCCACTACTACTACGCGATGAGTTTGTGGAAAGGGAAGCGGGCGGAGGATCCTGGGTTGGATCTCCATCAAATCGAAGGATTGCTGAAAACCTCACTGGCGCTGGATCCGAAGTCGGCGGAAGCGCATTTGCAGTTGGGAAATCTTTATTCCGATCAGAAAAAGTATGCGGAGGCCATCCCGGAGTATGAGAAGGCCCGCCAGCTTGATGGTGACCTGGCCGACGTACGTTACCGGCTCGGACAGGCTTATGTTCATACGGGCCAGAAAGATCGCGCCCAGGAAGAATTCGCGACTTACCAGAAGATCCGGGAGCAGCATTTGGCGGATCTCGACAAGCAGAGGGCTGAAATCCGGCAGTTTGTGTATTCGGCGAAGAATGGGACCACAGCCAAGCCTTAGCTTGTGTTAGCCGTAGTCCTTATTATGGTGTGCCAATTATGGCGTCCCACCTCTCACAGCGAGCAACCGTCGGAGCTAGAAGGAGTACGGCGACTCCTCAAGAACTGGCCTTACAAATGGCCTGCAACCGCCGTAATTTTTTGCGGACCGCCGCAGGGCTCGCGCTGGGCGGAACGATTCTGGGTTCGAGCCGGTTGCTCCGTGCCGTCGCTGCTCCTAAAAGAAAGAAGGTGGTGGTCATTACTTTTGGCGGAGGAGCGCGCGATCAGGAAACGTTTGCGCCCGAGGGCCAGGAAAATATTCCCGTGCCTGATGCGGGACCTGATCCCCCAGTCAACGTTCTTTACCCAGGTGGTGAATCGCGGCATTCTGGGGCACTACGTGGCTACTGCGAGCCTGGCGACCGGGGTCTACGAAACCATCAACAACTTTGCATCTCTCCCTCCCGAGCACCCGACAGCATTTGAATATTTCCGCAAAGACCTGAAGCGTCCACCCTCAGATGCGTGGGTGGTGGCTCCCAGCAATGGTTTCAACCGGATTGGAGAAAGCAGTCACCGGTCATACGGCTCGGGGTTGGGTGCGAGAGTACTACTGCCGAAGCACCTGCTGACGGCGGCAACATCGGGCGGCAAGGATTTTGAGCATTTGCTGCGCGACAATTATGAGACGCCGTTTTACGCTCCTGAACTCGGAGGCAGTGAGGTGGAATTGGCGCAGTTAGAGCAAATCCTGAAGCTCTCGGTCGATGAATTCAAAGCGAAAGCGCGAACGCTGTCGAGTCCGGACGAGCTGTCTGTGTACATTGCGCGTCAGTTAATGAAGCAGGTAGCGCCCAGTCTTCTGTGGATCACCATGCACGATATTGATATCGCACACGCGGGGGCGTACTCGCTTTACGTGGAAGGCATCCGGCGGACTGACCGTCTTTGCGCCGATTTGTGGAAGACGATCCAGAGCGAGCCGGAGTATGCCGGCAACACGACGATGTTTATTCTGCCGGATTTTGGTCGTGACTCGGATGACGATTCCGGGGGAAATGGTTTTCAGCACCATCGCACTGGAGATGCGCTTTCGCGCACTACCTGGATGATGGCCATGGGGGCTGGAATTCGCGAGGGCGTGGTTTTCGACCGTCCGATCGATACTACCGATCTGGTGCCAACCCTCGGATCGATACTTGGATTTTCAGCTTCGTTCGCGCAGGGCAAGCCGATTGCGGAATTGTTGTAGCGAGACGATGAGACAGGGAAAAGCCGGTCGCTCCACTTCACTTCGCGCCGATCCCGGATGACAGAGTATGAGAATGACCTCGTAAAATAAGATGCTTCCGCCAGATCTCAAAACGGAGCAGTTCAATGGATACCCGCCAGAAGCGAGAAAGCTAGTCACGGGATACATTGGAGCCCTGCAACGACTCCCACTGAGTTTCGTACCCAGTTTGTTGCGTGAAGTTATCGATTACGATTTCAGGTTCCCGGTCGAGCGCAGGGCGGTGGAGAGGGAACTGGCGAATCTGAATTCTCTATCCGGCGAACAGGCGAACGCCTGGTTTGAAAAATTTGCACAAATCCAGATTTCATCGAAGCTGGAGACTTTCGACTGGATCAATGCTCCGGCGCAGTTTGTGGAACAACTATCGTCCTATCTCTGGACCACGCATCAACTGGATGCGTTTCGAGCCGCCGCCACCGGATACGCCACCCGTCTGCAGGAAGCGGTTCCACCTGAACCGCCTCCCATTCCGCGTTTGGGCGTCACTGTGGTTGGACAGGGCGTGAGTGCAAACGAGGAAGCTTTGTTTCGCAAACTTCGTCCGCATGGCGCCTATTTCACCCGGGTGAATCCGGAAAATGGATTGCAGCAATTGCTCGGTGTCTTAGCGTCCAGAGCGAAGGCGCACCCGGTAGCCTACGGGCACTGGTACATCGATGGAGGCCAACCAGCGGATCACGATTCCGTGCTGACCTGCGTCTCTTACGGTGCTCTGGAACCCGTGCGTGCGGCCCTGTTGCGCAGAATTCGGGTGGAAACCGACCGGCCAGGAATGGGCCCGGAAGCGCTGCGTTCCGTTCTCGCCCAATTGCGTCCCGCCGATTTGGGCTTGGGGAGCTCTGGATCAGGGAAGGCCGAGGATGCCGTGCTCGACCGCTTTCGGTTGAAAGTGTTGACCGAAGGTTCGGGAACCCAGATTTTCAGCACCACGTTCGCGCAGTGGGCAGCACGTGAGGCGTTGCGGCGAGCCCAGCCACTAACGCTGCTCGTCCGTTTCGCACCGCGGCAACTGCAGAAGCCCATGAACGAATTGCTGTCCGGTAACTCTGACCATGTCGAACTCGATCCCGCCGGATCCCTGGTCGATGGAGACATGGGCGCATATTACAACTGGCTCAACCAGCAACGTTTGCCCGGAGCCGAGCAGTCTTCGTTCCTGGTATGGTTTGAAAACCACGGCGATGCTGTCGCGATCGGTCCTGCAATGTCGCGGGGAACGGTATCAAACTCGACTGCGGACATCGGGCAGATCGTTTCGTGGATGAGCTGAAGATCAAAGTTTTCAAAGCGGAGATTCCGATTAGCAGTTGGTGCAAGAGATTCCCGCCGCGCACTCAAACTGCACATCCTGTTGGACTTGCCTGGATTCAATGCAGCCTGATAAAGAAGTTCGCACGACATAGACAAATCCATCCGCTCCGATTGTCTTAACTTTGAGACCGCAAAGTGGACAAGCCAGACCGAAATACCGCTGAGATCGATGCTCTGTATCGACAGCATGGGGCGGCACTATTGCTGTTCGCGTCGGCGATCTCGGGCGATCGGGGTCGCGCTCAAGACGCGGTTCACCAAGTGTTCCTGAAGGCAATCGAGAACGGGAGCGTAGGTAAAGCGATAAACAAGAAAGCGTATCTCTTTGCTTGTGTGCGCAACGCCGTTCTTAACGAGGCCAAGCATCAAAATCGAAACATGCCTCTCAACATCGACTCGGCGTGGTTTAGTCCTCCAGATCGGGACTATGCCGGAGAGCAGAATCTGAGACGTGCGCTAGGTGACCTTCCGCATGATCAGCGAGAAGTCATAGTTCTGCACATTTGGGGCAAACTCACTTTTTCCGAGATCGGTGGCCTATTGGGTGTCAGCTCGAACACAGCGGCATCGCGGTACCGGTATGCGCTAGTCAAGCTGCGCGGCTCAATGTTAGCCAAGGAGAACTCTTGTGCAGACTCCCGATGATGAACAATTCGAAGCCTACTTGAAGCGATTCCATCCAATCGCCCCTGAACCTGTTCCAACACTCAGCGCGCCGTTCATCTCGGCGCTCGCGGCCACTGGGGATTTGGCTGGCGGCAGTCGCAGCCATCCTTGTTATCGGGGCGGTCATTTTGCGAATTCGCAGTAGTCGAATTGTTGTTTCGAATACGGCTAGCCATGCTGCCGAGCGGCATGGGCCGTCGGAGCCGCTGACCATGCGAAGCGCGAATGCTTGGCTGGCAGCAGCACCATCGTTTAAGGCAGCCGTTGACGACCTGGCGTTCCATTCTCAAATCCGCCCACTTCCGCAAGGCAAACAGAGCGCAGTCGCTGTGCTAAGCAGGGAGAAAATCAAGCTATGAAAATCTTTAAAACGATTCCTTCGATGTTGCTAATTGCCCTGTTATCGGTCGGTTCGTCACCGGCTCAGCGGAATGCGCCCCTCGCACAGAATGCGGCTTTGCGCTACTGGTCGGCATTCTCGGAGGTCCAGGATTCCGGTATCTCAGACCAGCAAGCCAAAGAACTCAATGCGATCCTCGACGGTACAGCGCCGTATGACGATTTGAAATATAAGGACCTGCTTGAGAAAAACAGGTTGGCCCTCGAAATCATGGCCCGCGCGACCTCACTTCCGAACTGTGACTGGGGATTGGATTATGAACTCGGACACGACGTCCCGGTGGACTATGTCAGAAACGCATTGGTTCTGGGGCGGCTCAATGTTCTTTATGCCTTTCACCTGCTTAAAACGGGTAATAAAGATGGGGCGGTGCGTGCTCTGGGAGCCGGCCTGCGATTTTCGCACGACGTCGGAAATGGTGGATCACTTTTTGCTACGCTAATCGCAAAAGACCTGCTGACGAGTCACCTGAGGGCGGTCACCGACGCGCTGCGCCTGGAACAGCTATCCGCCGGCCAGCGATCACAACTGCGAACGGCTGTTGCGCGAGTAGCGGAAGGACTTGACTGGCCTATGGCGGCAAAGCGGGATCTAGAAGCTCTCCGAGGAGATTACGCAGGAACGTCGCAAACGTCGGCAGCCCTGACCCGGATTGTTTCTTCATATGTTGCTGGCCTTAACGATGCGTCCAAACTGCCTGCGCTAGATCAAGCGGTGAAAGGCGCCCCACAGGAACTTGCAAACGTGATCCCAAACGCAAAACGGGTTCTGGAGCAAAAACAAGAGTTGAACAACACACTTCTACAGACATGCGCGCTATTGCAATGATGGAGCGAGTCTCCTCAGTACTTCACAATGGCGGCAAATGATTTCGGGTCGAGGCTGGCGCCTCCGACTAGGGCTCCATCGATTTCTTCTTCCGCCATCAGACCCTTCACGTTCTCAGGCTTTACCGAGCCGCCATACAGGATGCGAAGTCTTTCAGAGAATTCGCTGCCAAAGGCCTTGGCTGCTTCGCCACGAATGATCAGGTGTGCCGCCGAGGCGAGCTGGGGCGTAGCAGTCTTTCCCGTTCCAATCGCCCAGACTGGTTCGTAGGCAACCACCAATTTCTCTGCTTTCTTGCTGGAGACAGCGTGAAAGGCGCGAAGACACTGGCGGCGGAGCACGTCCTCCGTAAGATTCGCTTCGCGTTCTTCCAGAACTTCTCCGACGCAGACGATGGGCGTCATTCCGGCTTCCAGCGCGGCTTTCAGCTTGAAATTCACCATGTCGTCGGTTTCGCCGAAGTATTGTCGACGCTCGGAATGCCCGATAATCGCGTGCGTGCATCCAACATCAAGAAGCATGCCCGGGCAGATTTCGCCTGTGTACGCCCCCTCTTTTTCCCAGTAGAGATCCTGAGCGCCAATATTAACGTTCGAGCCCTTTGTGGATTGAGCGGCGACATAGAGATCGATATACGGCGGGCAGACGACGATTTCGTCGCGGGTGTGGCCGGCAACCATTGGAAGGAAATCGCGGAAAAACGCGATTGTCTGTTCCGGATTCTTGTACATCTTCCAGTTCGCCGCCATCAACTTTTTGCGAGGCATGACGTCCTTTCAGGAATGGCGATTGGCTCGAAACAACTTCATGGATTTATTTCTTGTCCGTCAGTGCTTCAACCCCGGGAAGTCGCTTGCCTTCCAGGAATTCGAGTGACGCTCCACCGCCAGTGGAAATGTGCGTGATCTTATCCGCCACACCCGCTGCGTGAACGGCCGACACCGAATCACCGCCGCCGACGATGGAGGTTGCTCCTACGTTGTCGGCAACGGCACGAGCGATTTTGAACGTTCCCTTATCGAAGGGCGCCACCTCGAACACACCCATGGGTCCATTCCACACGATCGTGCGGGCATGGCCAATGGCTTCGGTAAAAATCTCGACCGTTTTGGGTCCAATGTCGAGAGCCATCTGGTTGGGCGGGATGTGACCGCTGGCCACGGTTTTCGCCAATGCGCCGATATCGATTTTGTCGGCCACAACGTGGTCTACCGGCAATAGAAATTTCATCTTATGGTTCTTTGCTTCCTGCAGGAGCTGGCGAGCCAGGTCAAGTTTGTCTTCCTCGACGAGTGATTTGCCAACGGGCTCACCTTGAGCTTTAAGAAAGGTATAGGCCATTCCGCCACCGATGATAAGGACATTAACTTTGTCCAGCAGGTTGCGGATGACGCCGATCTTGTCGCTGACCTTGGCACCGCCCAGGATCGCAATGAAAGGCCGTTCGGGCTTCTTGAGCACCTTTCCCAGGTATTCGAGTTCCTTTTCCATGAGCAAGCCGGCGGCAGACTTTTTCAGGAATTTGGTGACGCCGACGGTGGAAGCGTGGGCACGATGCGCGGTTCCAAATGCGTCGTTGACATAAAAGTCAGCCAGGCTGGCCAGTTGTTTCGAGAACTTCTCGTCATTGGCCTCTTCTTCGGGATGGAAGCGGAGATTCTCCAGCAAAAGGGTTTGACCTTTTTCCAACTGTCCCGCCATCTCGACAGCCTCGGGCCCCACGCAATCGGGACAAAAACCCACGTTTTCGTCGGGGTTCAGTTCCTTGTCCAGGAGCATTCGCAGACGCTCGGCCACTGGTTTCAGGCTCATCTTGGGATTGGGTTTCCCCTTGGGCCGGCCAAGATGGGAGACGAGGACAACCCGGGCGCCGTGCCGCAGGGCGTATTCGATGGTGGGAAGAGTTTCACGAATGCGGGTGTCGTCAATGACCCGGCCGTCTTCGAGCGGAACGTTAAAATCAACCCGCATGAGCACGCGGTGATCGTTAAGGGAAAGATCGCGGATGGAGAGCTTCGCCATGGCGGGCGTCCTTTGGAGTTAGCCCGGCGCCCGAAGGCTGTTGGCGGCATTTGCCACTCCGCGAGAGCGAGATGCTCTCACGACAGCCGGCGGGACGCCGGCGCTACACGAGTGCCTACAGACCCTTGGTTCCCAGATAGTTGATCAGGTCGCGAACACGCGATGAATAACCCCACTCGTTGTCGTACCAGGAAATGACCTTCACACAGTTACCCGCGACCACGAGGGTCATGGGCGCGTCAACAATGGACGAACGGCCATCGCCTTTAAAGTCAGCGGAGACCAGTTCGCCTTCTTCAAATCCCAGATACCCCTTCAGCGGGCCGCTTTCGGAAGCTTTTTTCAGCGCAGCGTTGACTTCTTCGCGCGTCGTCTTCTTCTCTACGAATGCCACCAGGTCTACCACCGAGACATTCGGGGTGGGCACGCGCATGGCGAAGCCGTCGAGCTTGCCGGCCAGGTCGGGAATCACCAGCTTCAGTGCTTTCGCAGCTCCCGTCGAAGTGGGAATCATGTTGATCGCGGCCGCACGCGCGCGTCGCAGGTCTTTGTGCGGGAAGTCCAGGATGACCTGATCATTGGTATAGGAATGGATCGTGGTCATAGTCCCGCTGACAATCTTGAAGTTGTCATTGACGACCTTGGCGATGGGAGCGAGGCAATTGGTAGTGCAGGAAGCATTGGAAATGATGTGGTGTTTCGCCGGATCGTAGACCTGCTCATTGACGCCGAGCACGAGGGTGACGTCTTCATTCTTGGCGGGCGCCGAGATGATGACCTTCTTCACCGGGCCGCGCATATGTTTCTTGGCATCGTTGGCATCGGTAAAGTGGCCGGTCGATTCGACAACCACCTGTGCTCCCACCGACTCCCAGGGCAGCTTGCCCGGGATCCCGTTCTTTGAACACCTTGATCTTTTTGTCGCCGATCGTGATGCTGTCCTCGCCGGCCGTGATCTTGTGGGGCAAATTGCCCAGAATCGAGTCGTATTTCAGAAGATGAGCCAGGGTTTTTGGGTCGGTAAGGTCGTTGACCGCAACGAATTCGATATTGCTGTCATTGAGCGAAGCCCGGAGCACGTTTCGCCCGATGCGTCCGAATCCATTGATTCCTACTTTAATTGCCATGTAACCTCCAAAATCGTGATGACCCGCCAAGAAGCTTTTCAGGCCTGTGATGGAAGGAAAATGGTAACAGGGAAACGAAGAATGCGGCAAATTGCGGACGGCTTAATCGCGCGCACTGACAACATTTAGCGCGGGATTTCTACCTCGACGAAGACGTTGAGCTTGCTCCAGAAGAAGGTAATGCGAGTGAGCCAGTACTTTTGCTGCAGGGTTTTGCGCGCCCAGCCCCAATCTTCTGTAGGAAGAATGCGTGCGGTAGCTGCGATTTCGGGTCCGGTGATTTTGCCCCGAATCGTGCAAGGCGCGATTCGCACTTGAGGATTGTTGCGTATCCGCTTGAATTTTCCAGAATCGCTACGGGTCATCACGTATAGCTTTTCATCTTTCTCGCCGAACCAGACGGGAGTAGGCACGGCCGCGCCGTTCTTGCGAATAGTGATCAGAGAAACATATTTCTGACCGCGAATATCCGGCGGGATCGGCATGAAGTAATTGTATCGAGAAGAAGATTCGCCTGCGCTCCCATTTTTAGCTGGCGGTCTTGGTTCTCTTGCGCTACATCCATTGCCCGCGACTATGCGGTTGTGTTAAAAGCCAAGCATGCGCAAATGGATGCGCGATCGACTCAAGCGCAAAAAACCGGAGACCGGCAAGGGCGAACCTGGGCCGGCACCACTGCAACCGGCCTATTTTGACGCGGCTCCTGAAAGTTCGGCTTCGGGTGAAGTGAACCAGCTCGAAGCTGACGTACCAGTGAACGATATCCAGGATTCGCCAGAAGAGGCGCCAGTAGAATTGGCAGACGCACCGTCCAGCGGTTCTTCTCAACCGCAGCGGGAAGGCGGTGGTGGAGGAAGCTCAGATCCGCGCCGTCGCCGTCGCCGTGGACGAGGAGGGCGGGGAAGAGGTGGTTCGCGGCCGACCGCGACATCGCCGCCCAATCGAACTGCGGCCGAGTCATCTCCTGAGAGCGACGCAGCAACGCCCGTCACCCAGGTAGCGGCCAAAACATCTTCCACTGCGGCACCCAGTGTTCCCAAGGGCAGCGTGATTCTCGCCATCGGACTGCCTGGCTCGGGCAAAAGTTCGTGGTTCAAGCGCCACAAGATCAATCCACTTTCGAGCGATATGTTGCGCGGGTTATTGTTTGACGATCCTACTGAGCAGCGATTCCAGGACCTGATTTTTTCCAACCTGCGGTCCATGCTGAAGGCTCGATTAATTGCGCGCCGTCCGTTGAATTACGTCGACGCCACCAACCTCACGCCGCATGAACGACAAAGCTGGGTCAAGCTTGGACATGACTATGGCTACGAAGTTCAGGCCGTCTACTTCGATGTCCCTCTGGAAGTTTGCCTGGAGCGGAATCAACGGCGCGAGCGTGTAGTGGCCGAAGATGTCATGCGGCGCATGAGCGCCAAGCTGAAGGCCCCGACTTTCGAAGAAGGGTTTTCCAAAATTACGGTGGTCAGGGTAAAGCAAAAGGAATTAAACGCATAAACCAAACCCATCAACCACCAAGGACACGAAGTATCACGAAGGTTTTTGTTCTCCGGATTTTCCTTTGTGTACCTTCGTGGTTAACGCCTTGGGATTTCCCGTTACTGTTTTTCGGCACGCGCTGGCAGGTGCAATGAGATTCGCGTAAGCTGAAAAGCAATATGTCGGGGCGTGGTTTCTTACTTCAAATCTCAATTCTGTCCCTTATCTTCGTCAGCGCCTGTGGCGGAGGTGGTGGTTCCCTGTCTACAACTCCGCCGCCCACCGGCGGTTCGTCTGCGATAGCACTTACGCCGTTCGTTAGCGGTTTCACTAATCCAATCGACTTCCAATCTCCGGACGACGGTAGCGGACGCATCTTCATTGTCCAGCAGCCCGGAATCATCCAGATCGTCAGCGGCGGCTCGACGTTGCCCGCCACCTTTCTGGATATCTCCGGCAAGGTCAACTTCGACAGCGCTGAGCAGGGCTTGCTGGGCTTGGCATTTCATCCTAGCTTTAGCTCGAACCGGCGCTTCTACCTGAATTACGATCGCCTCGTCGGCAGCCAGATACAGACCGTCATCGCCGAGTATCAGGTGTCGACCAATCCCAACCTGGCGGATGCCGCGAGCGAACGGATTCTGTTGACGGTGAATCAACCATTCGCGAATCACAAGGGCGGGCAGATGGCCTTCGGGCCAGATGGTTTTCTCTACATCGCATTTGGGGATGGCGGCAGTGGGGGCGATCCATTGGGTAACGGGCAGAACCTCCAAACCTTGCTGGGGAAAATTGCGAGAATCGACGTAGATCACGCCGATGCTGGGCTGCAGTATGCGATCCCCGCGGACAACCCCTTCGTCGGTACTACTAATCGCGGCGAAATCTTCGCTTACGGCTTTCGCAATCCATGGCGCTTCTCATTCGAGCGCGGCACCGGCCGTCTTTTCGTCGCTGACGTTGGGCAAGACAAATTCGAAGAGATCGATCTGGTGCAAAAGGGCGGCAATTTCGGCTGGAACACTATGGAGGGCGCGCACTGCTTCAGTCCGGCCAGCGGTTGCGTCATGACGGGCCTGACCCTGCCCATCGCGGAATACGATCACAGCGAAGGCGCCACGGTGATTGGCGGCTACGTGTATCACGGCACCGCGATCACGAGCCTGGCGGGGGCGTACATTCTGGGGGATTTCGGCAACGGCAAAATCTGGAAGCTCACGGAAGGCTCCAGTACATGGACACGCACCCTGTTGCTTACTAGCGGACATAACATGAGCGCGTTCGGCCAGGATGCTGCAGGGGAGCTGTATGTTGTCGATTACAGCGCCGGAAGCGTGTTCAAGATTGTTGCGAAGTAAAGTAGGCGTTAGCCAGATTCTTTGCAAGCTTGATGACGTCAGTGTCGTTCGTCGGCAATCATTGACCACAAACGCGGCTGCCCATAGAATCAAAAGTGTTCGGTCTACAATCTCACCCAAGAGTTGCCCCCTCGTTCAACGGTAGGACAGCAGATTCTGGATCTGCTTATCGGGGTTCGAATCCCTGGGGGGCAACCAAATCTACAAAGTGAATGCGATGACGGCTTACTGATGCTCGGCGTCGACGATTCCGCTTGGTGGAGACGTTTTCTCCGTCGTATCGGAATCGGTCTTGCCTGGTTATTGCTGGCCGGGCTGTCGGTTTGGGCAGTTGCCGCCCTGTACTTCGATCTCTCCTTTCCCCGGTTGCCCCTTTTAACTCCGATCGTTTACATCCTAGGCCTTGTCGCAGTGACTTATTTCGTCAAGAGACGACGGCTTCGCATGGGTGCCTGCCTAACCGGATTTCTGTTAGTCCTGGCGTTCTGGCTGTCACTCAAACCGTCGAACAATCGCAATTGGCAACCGGACGACTCGCAAATGCCGTGGGCTGACGTCGACGGCGACCGAGTGACGATTCACAATTTCCGTAATTGTGACTATCGCACGGAACTCGACTACACCTGCCAGTGGCTCACCAAGACAGTCTTACTGAGCCAACTTCGCGGGATCGATCTATTCGTCACCTACTGGGGTTCGCCGTGGATCGCGCATCCCATCGTCAGCTTTGAGTTTGGCGACAACGATTTCATTGCGGCCTCGATTGAAACCCGGGATGAGGTTGGCGAGGGTTATTCCGCGATTCGCGGTTTCTTCCGGCAATATGAATTGCTTTACGTGATGGCCGATGAGCGCGATCTCGTCCGTCTGCGCTCCAATTATCGAACTGGCGAGGATGTATACCTGTTCCATACCACTGCAGGGCCGGATTGGTCGCGACAGCTCTTTCTTGAATATGTTCGCGGCGCCAACGAGCTGCACGATCGCGCCCAGTGGTACAACGCAGCCACCAATAATTGCACCACTAAAATCTTCACTCTGATGGCAGCCACGGGCCATCTTCCGGCTGGAAGCTCACTCCATGACTGGTGGGTTCTACTTAACGGGCGCGGGCCGGAAATTCTTTACCGCAACGGGAACTTTGCGGGCAATCTTCCTTTTGAAGAACTCAAGAAGCGCGCGTACATCAATCCGGTAGCGCGGACCGTGAATGACGCTCCAGACTTTTCGCGACGGATCCGGGTCGGTCGTCCCGGGTTCGAATAGCGGTTTTTCGCCTCGAGCGGTGTACTGCGCCGGATCCGTTCAGCGGACTGTTCGAAGTCCACTCAAGATGAGCGCATGGGGCTAACATGCAGTGGACGAAATGCTAATCAAACACCACCGTCTTGTTCCCATAAGTCAGCACCCGATGTACCAGGTGCAGGCGGACGGCGCGTCCTAGCACATTTCTTTCCAGATCGCGGCCCTTCCGGATCAGGTCGTCGATGGAATCGCGGTGCGACACGCGCGTGACTTCCTGCTCGATGATGGGTCCTTCGTCCAGATTCATGGTGACGTAGTGGCCGGTCGCTCCGATCAGCTTCACACCACGGAGGAAAGCCTGATGGTAGGGTTTTGCGCCCACGAAGGCCGGAAGAAATGAATGATGAATGTTGATGATGCGGTTGGGGTACGCGGTAATGAAATCTTCCGTCAGAACCTGCATGTAGCGTGCAAGCACCACTAACTCAATACCTCTCGTTTCCAGTTCGCGCAGTCTCGGCGGCTTCCTGCGCCTGCTTGTTCTCTGAACTGATGGGAAAATGCAGGAAAGGCACGCGGTAACGATTGGCGATGGGGCTTAAATCGGGGTGATTGCAGATCACCAGAGCAATTTCGGCCTTGAATTCACCCGCCTGCTGGCGTTGCAGAAGGTCTTCAAGACAATGCGGGAGCCGCGACGCGAACAGTGCAATCTTGGGAATGTGGTTGCTGAAGTGAAGCTCGATACTTCATCCCGAACGGATCGGCTAGCGTGCGAAATTCAGCTGCAATCCTGTCGCGAGGAATCTGGAAGCCATCCAGATGAAACTCGAAGCGAGCCAGGAAAATTCCGGCTTCGACGTCGGTATATTGGTCCGATTGCAGAATATTGCCGCCGTTGCGCGAGATGAAGCTGGAGATTCCTGAGACCAATCCTTTCTGGTCAGGGCAGGACACTAGCAAGGTCGCGGTTTCTGACATGAGCTATTTTCCGCCCGTTTTCTTTCTCTCGATATAGGCATTGACCTGTTTTTCGAGCACGGTGAGCGGCAGTGGACCGTCAAGCAGTACGGCGTCATGAAATTCCCGAACATCAAATTGCGCCCCGAGTTCTTTCTCCGCGCGCTGCCGTAGTTCTTTGATCTTCAGCTCGCCGATTTTGTAGGCGAGCGCCTGCCCGGGCCAGGAAATGTAGCGATCCACCTCGCTGGTGACGTTGTATTCCGTGGTGGCCACATGGGCGAGGAAATAGTCGATGGCCTGCTGGCGCGTCCAGTGCTTATAGTGCATTCCGGTATCCACGACCAGCCGTACCGCGCGCCACATTTCGTTGCTTAATCTTCCGAAGCGCACATAAGGATCGCCGTAAAGGCCAAGTTCGTCCCCGAGCGATTCGCAATACAGCGCCCAGCCTTCGGCATAGGCGCTGTAGCCGCCATAGCGCCGGAACTTGGGAATGCCTTTCAACTCAATCGCGATACCGCCCTGAAAGGTATGACCGGGAATGGCCTCGTGCAGGATCAACGAAGTGATTTCGTATTCCGGACGCGTCTCCGGTTTGTAGGTATTAATGTAGAACATTCCGGGACGAGAGCCGTCGGGAGCCGCTCCATCCGCGTAGGCGGCCGGCATCCCTGGAGCAATTTCTGCCGGCACTGGTTCGACTCCGTATGGCAGCCGGGGGAATGTGCGGAACAGTTTCACCAGCAGCGGATCGATTTGCTTGGCGCGGGCTCGGGTATATTGCAGCAGATCGTCGGCGTTCTTCGCATAAAACCGCGGTCAGTACGCAGGAAGCGGAAGAACTCCTCCGTGCGTTCCCTTGAATCCTGACTGCTCCCTGGCCTTGTCCATCTCCGCGCCAATGCGCTGTACTTCCTGCAATCCAATCTGGTGAATCTGTTCGGGAGTGAGGTCGGTTGTGGTTCTTGATCGCGCCAGGTAGGCGTACGTCGCGTCGCCATTCGGAACCTGCCACGCGCCCACCTGCTCGAAGGATGCGGGAACATAGTCCTTCTGCATGAAATCGCGAAAGCGTTGGAAAGCCGGCAGTACCTCGCTCTTGATTTCCTGTTGCGCGGCAGCCGTGAGCCGTTGCTTGTCCGCTTCGGAAAACGATGCTGGGATGCTCTTGAACGGCTTGTAGAAGCCATGCTTGGTCGGGTCCTGCCAGTCCATGCCATTCAGTTGAGTGAGAACCTTCTCGCCAATGACTTTGGGCAGGACAATGTGATCCTTTATCCCTTGCCGCATCAGGCCGATGTTCTGGTCCATGTAGGCGGGGAAGTTGTGCATGCGCCCGAGCCAATCGTCGTAATCTTTCACCGTTTCGAAACGTAGATCGTTGACGATACCTTCGACTGTCTGGATACCCTCAAAGGTGTTCGTCCGAACCAAATACCATTTGTACTGTTCACAGGCCAGATAGTCGCTGGTATTGAAATCGAAGACGTCATAGCTCAGCTGGTCTTCGGTAGAAAGACGTGTGCGGTCGATCGCATGCAATTGAGTGAGAAGGTCGCGAGCGTGCTGGAAAGTCTCGTGCACTGCGTCCGGAGTCAGGTCCTGCCACTTGTCGTTCCAGCGGCGGTCGCCCAGTTCTGACGCGGTCACCGGATCGTGCTCCATCTGGTATTCCCATTCGCGATCGAATAACTGATGCAGCGCCCGGGTGGCCGCATTGTCTGCCGCGTGGGAAGAAATGGCGAGAATCAAGACAATTAGAAAATAACCAGGGGAGCGATGGACAAAACGCATTCAGGAGTTCTCCGGCACGGTGAGAAGTGGAAACTTAGCAGAGCGGTGACGGGGGCGCAAGCCGAGCGCTCTTGGAGTTTGACCCAAACACCCCGAGCTTTGCCCGGCTGGGCGGGTGGGAGGTCCTACGCGATTTGTGGCGAGGAATGTATTTGCCGGCGGACTGCGGAGTTGGCCAAGTCGTTGGCTTCCGCATTGCGTTCGCGAGGCACGTGAGTGATTGAAAACTTCAGAGAGCGTGTCAGCTTGCGACAGATCCAGTGTAGAGAGTACAGGCGTGAACTGCGGCAGGCGTACTCGCCGCGCATCTGTCTGACTACCACCTGGGAGTCAGAGTAAACGTGAAGAGCCTTGGCATTCAGACGAGAGGGCGTACTGCAATGCCTCCAGCAGGGCGACGTATTCGGCTACATTGTTGTCCTGGCGGCCGATCCAGCGGGCGATACGGACCGTGCCACTAGTGCAGCCCTCGATTACCACGCCAATACCCGATGGCCCCGGATTTCCCAGGGAACCGCCATCCACGTAGGCTACGAGGTCCAACATTGCTGTGTGCTGTCACCAACATGCGTCAGAAACGATTCTCACGTCAAGTTGTTTATTGGAAGTGCTTGCAATACGCAGGTACGGCATGTGGAATAGTTTGTGGAAAAACGGAAAAACGGGATCGCGAAATAGCGTAACGGTCATCGCTGCAACAAAGTAGGATTTTTGATTTGCACAGGTTTGAATTCCACCGTTGCACCGAAAAACGGCGTTGACATACGTGGCTAGTGGATTTAACTTCGCAAACGTCGACGGCAGAAAAGGGTTGGCCCAAATTAAAACTTGGCCAGTCCGAAGTAAGCTGGGTGATCAGTCCGGTGGGGTAACCCGGCGGGCGACCGAACCCGAAAAAACCGACGGCTCTGCGAGGGGCAGTCGGGGTTTGGAACTGCGAAAGCAGAGATCACATCAAGGGCCGTGATGGTGCATGCGTCCACGCTGTTAAGCTCCCTCGCAAGAGCTGAGCAGCTAGAGCATAACCAATGTCACGGCCTTTTCCTTTTGTACTAACCCTCCCCTCCTCAAAATGTACGCAAGCGTTCCAGCTTCGTTCGCCCTCCCATTAACCGCAGCTCATTTTTGTATTTTAGAATCACATGCATGGCTGAAACGCTGCGCACTCGTTGTTGCATCGCCGGAGGCGGGCCTGCCGGCATCATGTTGGGCTATTTGCTGGCCCGCATGGCTGTGGATGTGGTGGTGCTGGAGAAGCACGCCGACTTTCTCCGCGATTTTCGTGGCGATACCATCCACCCCTCGACCCTTGAACTGATGTATGAGCTCGGAATCCTTGACGACTTCCTTAAGCGCCCGCATCAGGAAGTTCGCGAAATTGCCGGCCATATCGGCAGCGAAACCGTTGGAATTGGGGATTTTACGCACCTGCCGACACACTGCAAATTCATGGGCCTAATGCCGCAGTGGGACTTTCTGAATTTCATTACCGAGAAGGCTAAAGTCTACCCGAGCTTTCACTTGAAGGTGTCGGCGGAAGTTACTGATCTGCTTGAGGAAAATGGCAAAGTTGTTGGAGTGCGTGCGCGCACTTCGGAGGGAGATCTGGAAGTTCGGGCTGACCTCACAATCGGCGCCGACGGTCGCCGTTCCGTGGTTCGTGAACGTGCGGGACTGTCCGTAATCAATCTGGGTGCGCCGATGGATGTGTTGTGGATGAGGTTAAGTCGCCATGCTGATGATCCCGTGCAAAGCCTGGGACGGTTTGATTCGGGCAAGATTCTGGTTTTAATCAATCGCGAAGATTATTGGCAGGTTGCCTATGTCATTCCGAAGGGGACAGCGGACAAACTTAGGCAGCGAGGACTCCCGGCTCTTCGCGAAGAACTTGCGCGCCTGGAGCCGTTCCTGCAAGACAGCGTCGCTGAATTGAAGGATTGGGACGACCAGATCAAACTGCTGACTGTCGCGGTCGATCGTCTGAAGCAATGGTTTCGTCCTGGATTGTTATGCATTGGAGACGCCGCTCACGCGATGTCGCCGATTGGTGGAGTGGGGATCAATCTTGCGATTCAGGACGCGGTGGCCACGGCGAATATCCTGGGCGAGAGACTTCGCCAAGGCGCGGTGACCGAGGCGGCGCTGCATGAGGTGCAACGGCGAAGGGATTTTCCGACGCGGGCGACGCAGCGGCTTCAGCTGATCGTGCAAGATCGGGTAATCAGCAAAGTATTGGGCAGCGATCGGCCGCTGTCGGTTCCGTGGGCCGCGAAACTCTTGCAGCGATGGCCGTTTCTGCGCCGTATTCCAGCTCGGTTATTGGGACTGGGATTCCGGCCGGAACACATAAAGACGCCGGAAGTTCGGCCCGCGTCCGCGTAATGAATTCTGTCTCGAAGTTTCGGTCAACCCTGGTGTGACTTGTTGGTGCGTTTCTCCATGCGAACAATCGGCATGGATTCTCCGCTTCCCAACGGCACCTCGAGATTCTCCGCAGCGCTGTATCCTCTGGCCCGGTATAACGGCACTCCGGTAAGGGTGGCGCCCATCTCAAAGCGGTCAAAGCCAGCGGCCAAAGCTGCACTTTCGCAGGCTTCCAAAATTGCGCTTCCGACACCGCGGCGCGTCCAGGATGGATGAACGAAGAAGGCGCGGATCTTGGCAGCGTCCTTTTGCGGGTTGAGCAATTCCGGCTCACGGTTGGTCCACTGGTCGCCGCCGTAAAGAGTCTTGCGTTTACTCCAGCCGCCGCAGGCAATGATGGTTGTCTTTGGTGCCGCTCCGGTCGGGGACGCCTCGCCCGGTTCACTTGTTACTTCCGCGACGAAATAGGTTCCGTCGCTAATCAATTGAGTGTCCACGCCGTAAACCGTCGCGAGGGCACCGGCAATCTGCGACGGGCTATAGTCCTGGGCTTGCAATCCGCGGACGGATGCATCGATCAGGTCCCGCAGTATCGGGACGTCAGCGGACGTGGCTTGGCGAATGTGAATCTTCATGATCTCTTGTTTTTCTTAGCGCTCTTTGGGTTCTTTGCGGTTAAAGGTCTTGTCTCCCGGAGATAGTGACAACAAAAGCTCTTAACCGCAAAGATCGCGAAGAGATGCCGCAAAGCCCGCGAAGAAGTAGAACCCGGGTCCGCGACACAGAATTTTACGATTTCCACGGTGAAAAATGTGGTTGCGCGGCTACCTAATCGTTGTACATTGCATCTAGAAGCCGTACGTTAATTTTGCTGAAACAGACCAACCGGAGATGAACAGCGTCAGGGACGCTTACAGAGGCTGTAACACTGAGAACCCAATCTTTTTGCTGTTTCGATTGGTGGAGTCGACGTTTGATCAGGCTGCTCAGCCGGGTCGAGCCAGTCATGTAAGCGTCACGGTCTGGAACAAGTATCTAAGATACCTTCCTCTCAAGCACAACGCAGTCACCAGGATCTTTCCCCGTTCCATCACTGATGCAGTCATATAGCCGACTAGTCTGCATTTGAATGACAAGTATCGAGAGAATCCCGGACCGGGATTTAATCGGTGGGCTTGGCGCCTTGCGGCTCGATTGCGAGAAAATCCTGGGCGAATCCAACAGCATAGGTTTCTAGCAGCGATCGAATACGCTCCGGGTCAGACGACCGGAGGACGAGACCGGCATGGTGGCGTTTTTTCAGTCGCAACGCAATTTCCGGATCGTTGTAGTTGGAAGTGTCGGGATTCTCCTGGCGGGCGAGCGAAAGAATGATTCCGGCATAGTCGTTGCGCGTAACCGGCAAATGATAAGGCACTTTGCCGCCGGCGATTTCGATACGCGCCCATTCGCGCCATAGGTTGATGCCGGTGGCGGTTTCCACCATTTCGCAAATGTATGCGCCGCCGACTCGTGCGGCGCACTCCAGAAAGTAAAAATGTCCGTCGCTGTGGACGCCAATGAATTCGGCGTGAGAGACTCCGCGGACCAGGCCCAGAGCCTTGATCAGATCGCAATTGAATTGACGAAGGCTGATGGCCTCTTGCGAATCGGCGGGCAAAAGGTAAGTGGTGAAGATCCCGCCCTGCTGCGCCACGGTCATGGGAGGCGCGCCGTAGCGGCTGACGCTGGAAAAAACGACCTCTTTTTCGGAGACCACCGCGTCCACGTGATAGACATCTCCGGGGACGAATTTCTCCAGCAGGAAAGAGGACTGCTGGTCGCCAAGCGATTCCAGCAGCGGCCACAGTGCATCGGCCGACTCTATCTTTCTGATCCCTATCGCGGAGGCTTCCGAGCGCGGCTTCAACACCCATGGGCCAGGCACATGATCGAGGTAGTAGCGAATGTCCTGATGATTGAGCACCGGAATAAAATCCGGAACGCGGATTCCGCCTTCCATCGCCTTCATCCGCATGGCCAGCTTGTCGCGAAAGTAACGCATGGTGCTCAGGCCCATTCCAGGTATGCGCATGTGCTCTCGCAGAGTGGCGGCGGTTTCCATGTCGAACTCGTCAAGCGCGACAATGCGGTCGATCTTTTTCTCCCGCGCCAGGTGGCTGACAGCTTTTAGGATGTCGGACAGGGGAAGTTCGGCGGGGATATAAAAGACGTCGTCAAGACTCTCACGCGGCCAGTCGGCATTGCGCAAGGTTTCGGCGGTGAGCAGGAGCACGCGGCATCCCTGCCTCTTGCATTCGCGCATGAACTCCTGTCCCTTTTCGTAGGTGGTGATGCAGAGAAAAGTGAGAGGAGTGGTTTCCGCCATCGGACGTTCCGGATTCAGGCAAGAGACTATAACACCGCGCGGCAGGAAAGCTGACGGGCGAAGGCTTGAATAGTGCTTAGCGTATGAGTTGTAGGCTGCTATGGGGGGCGGGAAAGTTCAGGCAAATGAACGAAGGGCGGTACTCACGTCGCCTACTGCATCCTTCGTCGGCGTTTACTTCTCGCAGCGAATGCTGACTTGATGCGTCTCGCCGGCCGATGTCTGATGTTCGTAGATGACAAGATGTACCTTGCCGGAATCGTCTTCGCCGACCTTATGCATGTCAGCGTGGTCGGCTGGGCAGGAGACAGACGACGGGCAGGCAAACAAAAGTGTCGCCAGGCTCATTACGGTGACTGCCACGTTGAGTAATTTCATATCGTGTCTGTTTCATACCATGGAAATTTGTGGCAAGCGACTTACCATGGTTCGGAGGACACTCAACCCGAAAGTTATGTACTTCTGACTGTCCATCCCGCGCGGCCGGATCCGCAGACACAGTGCCCGCCATTCGCTGGCAGCAAGCGAACGATTAGCGTTTGGTTAGTGACTATGTTCATCACGGTCCCAGTGACCTTCGTGCCGTTGCCAACCCTGTTGTTGGTGGTCGTAGTGAGGATGATTCCAGTGTGCTCCTTCGGTGGAGGGTCCGAGCGTCCCGCAACCCACCGATAACGATTCCCCTGCGGCGTCCAATATCCATCGACCCAGGCGTATCCCGGTCCGGGAACCGGGCCTCGTTGTTCGTAACGGAGACGCGGTGGCGGAGCGCCGATATATACCGATAACTGGGCTGAAGCTGGCATCGTGAGCGTGGTTGCGAACAGCAGACTGCACAGCGGAGGTTGAATTTCATTTTCATATCTCCTGTTAATTCTCTTGAATCACTTACGTGGCAGAGTCCTTCTGACGCGTTGCTTTGATGCCGGTCAAAATCCCGATTCCGATCAGAACTAGTCCGCCGACCACAATCCAATGAGTCGGCACGTGCATCAGGCTGGCGCCATAGATAAGACCGGCAACCACAACGACCACACCAGCCAAATAGATTCCGAATGACATGTGTCCGCTCTGGAAAATGGCTTTGGGTGTGACTCGACGTCTGACGCAGGTTGCCGCACGAACAGTATGGAGCTGGAACATCTAGCGCCGGATTAACAAATGCCAAATACTGGAAGGGTGATTCTCGAATCAGGACTCTGGGCACGTTGAGGGTGACTTAGAAACTACTGACAGGTCTGATCGTGGTTTCTACCGCCAACCGCCCCTCGCCGTGGAGGCGAAGGGCGGGACAATGCGGCAGGTGCCGCATCAAGTCAGCTGGAACTTCTTACCGGCGCCAGTATGGGCGACGCACAACGTAGTCTCGATGTTCGAATCTACGCGGACCCCAATACTCATGACGGTAGTAGCCCGGGTATCCGTAGCCAGGGCGGACATACGTCGGACCGTAGGCGTAAGGACTCGGGGCATAAGCGACGTAGGGAACCGGAGCTACATATGGATACGGCCGAACGTAGACCGGACGCCCATAGACTGGCCCCAATGAAACCACCACGCCGGCATGAGCCTGCGGGGGATTGAGACAGATCAACATCACAGCCAGCCCAAACAGTGAAAGTGCGGTTTTCTTTAGCATTTCAGCGCCCTCCATTACTCGTATTGATTAAACCCTGTCACAATCTAAAAGTTTTTTTCTGAAGCGAACCTTAAATCGCTGATTCGACGGCAGTAATGCCAATAAAACGCAGCACTTCCGGAGGCCGATTGTCCGCGCTCACGGAGGCGCCCTCGAAGAATTACCGCTGCCGTCTATAATCTGTTGCCCATGAATTTGTTACCTGTGACCCGTTTACTGATGACCTCGTCAGGCAGGAACTCATCTCCCATGAAATCAACTATCTTTGGCTTCCATATGCGGCACCTCAGGATTCTCTTCGCTCTGCTTCTGATCACCGCCGTGCCCCTCTTCGCGCAAGACCGTTCGTATGGGCGCTCCATGGTCATTAGTGAGGGCGGCATTGTAGCGACAAGCCACACCCTGGCTTCCCAGGCGGGAGCGCAGATCCTGGCCCGTGGCGGTTCGGCAATGGACGCTGCGATTGCCGCGAACGCTGTGCTTGGCGTAACCGAGCCCATGATGAACGGTGTCGGTGGCGATCTGTTTCTGCTCTATTGGGACGCCAAGACCGGCAAGCTTTACGGGTTGAACTCCAGCGGATGGGCGCCGCGCGGACTTTCGATCGACTATCTGAAACAAAAGGGCACGATGCAGATGCCGCAGGCAGGCATTGACAGTGTGACCGTTCCTGGCGCAGTTGACGGTTGGTCCAAGGGGCATTCGCGGTTTGGACGATTACCGTGGAAAGACGTGTTCACGCCGGCGATTTACTACGCCGAACATGGTTATCCCGTGCCGGAACTGATTCATGATTTCTGGGAAGACAGTGCCCAAGGCCTGAAACAAACTCCGGAGGCTGAGCGGGTTTTTCTGCCGGGCGGGAAAGCGCCGGACATTGGCGAGGTGTTCAGCAATCCAGACCTGGGCAAGACGCTGCGTCTGATCGCCGAACAGGGGCGCGATGTTTTCTATCGCGGCGAAATTGCCCAGTCGATCGTGAGCACGTCGACTGCACTCGGTGGAACGATGCAGGCAGATGACCTGGCAGATTTTTCCGCGGAATGGGTTGAGCCAATTTCAACTACCTACCACGGCTGGAAAGTTTACGAACTGCCGCCCAACGGACAAGGCATGGCGGCGCTGGAAATGTTGAACATCATGAGTGCGCTGGCGCCCGATAAGGGTGGTCCGCTGGCGCCGATGGAATTGCACAACCGGATTGAAGCAATGAAGCTGGCGTATTCGGATTTGTATCGTTACAACGCTGATCCGCGTTTTGCCAAGGTCCCGGTCAAAGGACTGCTTTCGGAAGACTATGCCCGTCAGCGCGCCTCGCAAATCGATCCAGAAAAAGCGAATTGCACTCCGGCCAGCGGCAGTCCGGCGAGAAGTGACACCACTTATCTTGCCGCCATCGATAAAGACGGAAATATTGTTTCGCTCATACAGAGTCTCTACGACGCATTTGGCTCCGGAGTGGCGGTGAAAGGACGAGGCTTCATTTTGCAGGACCGCGGCGGGTTGTTCGTGCTTGATCCCAGCCACCCCAATGCGCTGGCTCCGCGTAAGCGTCCGTTTCACACCATCATCCCTGCGTTCATGGAGCAAGGCGACATGCACATAGGGTTCGGAATCATGGGCGGCGCCAACCAGCCGCTGGCGCACGCGCAATTCGTTTCAAATTTCGTGGACTACGGAATGAACATTCAGGCAGCACTCTCTGAGCCGCGCTTTACCGTGCGTCCGACCGACTGGGGAATTGGCTGCGACATACTGATTGAATCGAGGGTGGATGCGGCGACGCTGCAACAACTTCGCCAAAAAGGACACAAGTTCAAGGTGAGAAAAGAATATTCGACGGCGATGGGCCGTGGGCAAGCGGTAATGCGTAATTCCAAAACCAAGGTGAATTTTGCCGCCTCCGATCCTCGCGCGGATGGCTCGGCGGAGCCGGAGCCTGTTCCTGAAAAGTGATCACGTTCGCTGCTTTAGCTTGTTTCCCTTAGCGTGACGGTAGCGCAAACGCAGCCTTTGCGAGTGACCCTCGCCTCGACAATCCGGCATAATTGCCTTCACAGTGCGGCGTCTCGCAACTAAGCGGTAAAATGCCAGCGTGTTTTACTGAATTCCAAAATACAAATTATGGCTGACAAAAACGGCACTCCTCTCCGCTCGACCCGGTGGTTCGGTTTGCAGGATAAAGACGGTTTCATCCATCGTTCGTGGATGAAAAACCAGGGATTTCCGTCGAATCTTTTCGATGGCAGACCGGTGATCGGCATTTGCAATACCTGGTCGGAACTTGTCCCCTGCAACGCGCACTTCCGGCTCATCGCTGAGCGCGTTAAGCGGGGTATCTACGAGGCGGGAGGTTTTCCGCTCGAGTTTCCAGTCATGTCGCTTGGGGAGACGAATCTTCGTCCCACGGCAATGCTGTTTCGCAACCTGGTGAGCATGGACGTGGAAGAATCGATTCGTGGGAATCCGCTGGATGGAGTCGTGCTGCTCTGCGGATGCGACAAGACTACGCCGTCGCTCATGATGGGAGCTGCGAGCTGCGATTTGCCCGCGTTGGTAGTTTCCGGCGGGGCCATGCTGAATGGTAACTTCCGTGGCCAGCCGATTGGCTCGGGGACCAGTGTTTGGCAGATGAGTGAGGACGTGCGCGCGGGCAAGATGAGCTGCGCGGATTTCATGGATGCGGAATCCTGCATGTCGCGTTCTGCCGGTCACTGCATGACCATGGGCACTGCGTCCACCATGGCGTGCATGGTCGAGGCCCTGGGAATGGGTATGCCGCAAAACGCGGCGATTCCCGCAGTCGACTCGCGGCGATATGTGCTGGCGCAAGAGGCAGGACGGCGCATCGTCGAGATGGTGCGGGACAACGTGAAGATGTCGCAAATACTCACCCGCGAGGCTTTCGAAAATGCTATCCGGGTGAATGCGGCGATCGGCGGTTCTACCAATGCTGTCCTGCATCTGCTCGCCCTTGCGGGGCGGGTGGGGGTCAAGCTGGAGCTTGATGACTTCGATCGGCTGGGTCACGAGCTGCCGCTCCTGGTCGACCTCATGCCTTCCGGCCGTTTCCTGATGGAGGATTTTTACTATGCGGGTGGAGTTCCTGCGGTCGTGCGTGCTTTGGGCGACCTCATCCATAAGAATGCAATGACCGTGAACGGCAAGACGATGGGCGATAACACCGCACAAGCGCCATGCTGGAATGCTGAAGTGATTCGTGGCCGCGAGAATCCGATCCGGGAACATGCGGGAATTGCCGTGCTGCGCGGAAACCTGGCGCCCGGTGGCGCTCTAATCAAACCTTCCGCAGCGACGCCTGCGCTTGCTCAAGCATCGCGGCCGTGCAGTGGTGTTTTCGGATATCGAAGACTTCAAGAAGCGTATTGATGATCCGGCCCTGGAAATCGACGAAAACTCGGTGATGGTCCTGCAGGGTGCCGGTCCGAAAGGTTATCCCGGCATGCCCGAAGTCGGAAACATGCCTATGCCGAAGAAGTTGCTTCAACGTGGAATTACGGACCTGGTGCGGGTTTCCGACGCCCGCATGAGCGGCACCGCGTACGGAACGGTGGTTTTGCACGTCACTCCTGAATCAACTGCCGGCGGGACATTAGCCTTGGTGAAAAACGGTGATGAGATTGAACTCGATGTGGAAGCGCGCAAGCTGGAACTTTGCGTGTCGGAAAATGAACTTAGCATCCGCCGCAAAGCCTGGACGCCGCCGCCACCAATGGCCACGGGTGGGTATCAGCGGCTCTACATCGAACACGTTCTGCAGGCAGACAAAGGCGCGGACCTAGACTTTCTGGTGGGTTGCCGGGGCGCGGATGTCCCCCGGGAAAGTCATTAGCCGGAAGCATCCCGGCAGACGTACGTTCTACGATTGGTGAAAGTTGGAATCCATGAAAGAGTTTGAGGGGAAAGTCGCGATCGTCACCGGCACGACTGGCATCGGGCGCGCTATTGCCATGCGCTTCGCAACCGATGGAGCCAAGGTATTGTCGTGTGGCATTGATGTCACCGCCAATAAAGAACTGGAACTTGATGCGAAGAAAAAAGGCCTGAGTCTGCAGGTGGAAGAATGTGACGTTACACAAGCGAAAGCGGTCCAGTCCGCGGTGGCGAGAGCGGTGCGCGAGTTTGGCGGGCTCGATTTCATTGTGAACGCGGCAGCATTTCATCCCTTCGGTAACGCGGTTGAAACCAGCCCGGAAGACTGGAACCTCTGCATGATGGTGAACGTCGGCAGCGTATATCTTCTCGGTCATTTCGGAATTCCTGAGATGAAGAAGCGCGGCGGAGGATCCATCATCAACCTGGCTTCGGTGCAGGGATACGCGTGCCAGCGCGGAGTTGTCGCGTATGCGGCGTCAAAGGGCGCGGTTCACAGCCTAACCCGGGCGTTGGCACTGGATCACGCTACCGATAACATTCGGGTAAATTCGATCAGTCCCGGATCCATCCGAACGCCGATGCTGGAACGCTCCGCAGGACATTTTTCGCCGGGTGTTTCCGTCGAAGAGGTATTCAAGCGCTTCGGGGATGCGCATCCGCTTGGGCGGATCGGCACGCCGGAAGAAGTGGCGGAACTGGCGGCGTTCCTCGCGTCGGACCGAGCAGCATTTTGTACTGGTGGCGACTATCTGGTAGATGGCGGGCTGCTGGCCGGTATCGGGGTTGCCTGATTCTCTTCTCAAGCTCATGTCCATCACTTCACAGCCCATCTGTATCGCGCCGACCGGCGATGTTTGCGGCGAAGGAGCGGTATGGCATGCGGCGCAGTCGGCGGTTTATTGGACCGACATCAACCGCTTCCTGATTCATCGCTTCACCCTGGCGGATCAATGCGTCCGAACGTGGTACTTCGATGAACCCGTCACCGCGCTGGCACTCACCGACCGGGAGGACGTGCTGGCGGTCGTGCTGGGCTCGGGCGTGATTTTGTGGGAGCCATCTTCGGACCTTCGTCGTGACTTTCTTTACCGGCTTGAGGGATGGCCGGCAGTTCGACTCAATGACGGCCGCGCCGATCCAGGCGGTTCGTTGTGGGTGGGCTCGATGCGCAACAACGTGAATCCGGATGGATCACCAGGGGAAACCGGCGGGACGGATGGCATTCTCTGTCGAATCGATCCCGACGGACGCGTGACTCAACATCGGAAAGATATAGGCATCTCCAACACTTTGGCGTGGAGTCCGGACCGGAAGCGGTTCTACTTTGGCGATACGGACGCGAATGTCATCTGGTCGTATGACTACGATCGTGAAACAGGAACCATCTCCCATGAAGCCCCTTTCTTCCAGGACTTCGAGCGTGGATCGCCGGATGGATCAACCGTCGACGCGGAAGGCTATTTGTGGAACTGCCGATACGGTGGCGGCTGTATTGTCCGAGTCGCGCCAGACGGGGAGATTGACCGCGTGATCGAGATGCCGGTGAAAAATGTTACGACTTGCACGTTTGGAGGTCCGGATCTCAGGACTCTGTACGTGACCACGGCAGCGGCACAGATTGCGCCTCGCCTTCGCTGGGATGGCGGCCTGTTCGCGATCGAATGCGACGTGCGCGGTCAGGCAGAAAACCGGTTCCGCGTTTTCGGCTCCTAGTCCTCGGGCTTAGGTTGCCGGGTGAATTTTGCGGAAATTCTCCAGGCATTTTTGCGCGGTATCGAATTCCGAAAATCGGCTGCCTTCCTGCTCTACCAGGTAATACTCGATTCCGCCGACACTCTCGGCTGCCGCGAAGATGCCTACCCAGTCCGCCACACCTTCTCCGAACAGAACTTTGTAGTCTTTGTCCGGTTTCGGCGCCCAGTCCTTGCAGTGTATGGATCGGATGCGGCCGGGATTGGCGCGTATCCACGCCACCGGATCGGAGCCCGCCTTGATACAAGTCCCGATATCGAGCTGCAGCATGATGGCGGGTTTCGTGTTTTTCGCCAGTATCTCGATTGGACGCTTGCCGTCGACGGGAGTGAACTCAAGCTCGTGATTGTGATAGCCCACCTTCAATCCCGACGACTCCAACTGTTCAGCGGACGAGTTCAGGGTGTCCGCGATTTCCTTCCATCCGTCCAGACCGGGCTTGGGCTGCGAACTTGACATGACAATGTACCTGGTTCCGAGAATCAGGTTCATGTCGCGAGCCTTCTTCAGGTTATCGGCGGTGAAATAGGACTCGCTGTTGTGGGTGGAGTAGCAGCGAATGCCGAGATCATCCATCAGCTTCTTCATCTCTTTCGTCTGCGCCTCGGTCCACTCGAAATACGGCGCGTAGAATTCGACGCACTGGTATCCCATCTTCGCCACGGTACGAACCGTGCCCATGAGGTCCGTCTTCAAAGCCTCGCGCACCGAGTACAACTCGAGTCCGACGGGGATCGAGGTTGCAGCGAATGCGCGCAGTGAAAAGGGAAGCATCGCCGACAAAGCGAGAAATGAACGGCGGGAAAAAGAGTTCATTGACATTGAGCCTTCCTGTGGCAGCCGTCGAAGAACTTTAGACTGCCTGCAACGCCCGGATTTTTAACATCCGGTCAGTGGATCGCGAGCTTTTTCTGCATTTCTTCCAGGGACAAGCCTTTTGTCTCCGGATAGAAAAGCCAGACTACGAAGAACTGCACCACCATCATCACCGAAAAGAATACGAACGGATAAGCGCCAGAACTGGCTGCCATCAAGCGGGAAGATGAGCGAGATGGCAGCGTTCATGAACCAGTGGGAGAAGCTTCCCAGGCTCTGTCCCTTGGCGCGCACCGAGTTCGGGAAAACTTCCGAGAGGTAAACCCAGATGACGGCGCCCTGAGAGAAGGCGAAGAACGCGATGTAGCCGACGAGCAGCCAGACCAGAAGGCTCTGGTGCTGGCCAGTAAAGAAAATGATCGAGACCCCGGCCAGGCAGAATGCGGTGCCGACAGAGCCCACCAGCAACAGCGTCTTCCGGCCGAGCTTGTCAATCACCGACATGGCAATCATGGTGAAGAGCAGATTAGTGGCGCCTATCGCGACTGCCTGAAGATTTCCTGAGACCTTGCTGAAACCGGCGTGGTTAAAAATGTCATTCAGGTAATAAAGAATGGCGTTGATGCCGGAGAGCTGGTTAAACATCCCGATACTGACGGCGAGAAAAATCGGAAACGCATATTTGCGAGTAAACAGCTTGTTCGGTCGCCTGGCTCTGCTCCATGTTGATGGAGGCGACGATCTCCTGCAGATCGTGCTCGTAGTTTTCGTCGCCCGTCGCCCGCAGCACGGCCCGGGCTTCGTCCACTCGTCCCTTTTTGACCAGCCATCGCGGACTGCGCGGGATGGTGAACAACATGATGAAGAACAGCGCCGCGGGAATCGCGGTGACGCCAAGTTCCCATCGCCACTCGGACTCGCCCAGGTGCTGCTGGCTGATGATGTAATTTGAGAAGTAGGCGACCAGAATGCCAAACACCACGTTGAACTGAAAAAATCCGACCAGCCGGCCGCGCAGTCTGGCAGGGGCGATTTCCGCGATATACATCGGCCCCAGAACCGAGGAGCCGCCCACGCCAAGTCCACCGATGAAGCGGAATGCCACCAGTGCGGACCAATTCCAGGCGATCGCGCAACCCAGGCCCGAAATCAGGTACAGAATTGCCATCACACGCAAACTGTCGCGCCGGCCGAATCGCTCTCCCGGGAAGCCAGCCAGCATTGCGCCCAGCACAGTACCAAAGAGCGCACTGAACACCGTCACGCCCAGCAAGAATGGCGAAAGTTGGTAAGTCTGGGTCAGGGCGCCGGTGGTGCCGGATATCACTGCGGTATCGAATCCAAATAAAAGCCCGCCCAGAGCTGCGACGACCGTGCTCTTGAGCAACGTTCCATTCAGCCTCATGCAGACTCCAGCCGTTTAGGCTTGCGCACAATTTCTTCGGACGGACAAAAAGCAGCCCACAAGTTATCACAGAGACAACGTCAATTCATTGGACTGAATTCGAGCGCCGGGAGAATATGGATATGGAGGCGCAATGGCTCTCTCAAACTCCGCGACGATAAAAGCTGTAATTCTCGATTATGGTGAAGTGCTCTGCCATGCGCCAACGGCAGCCGACTGGAGCCGCATGGCCGGCATCTTCAGCATTGACCCGGTTCTGTTCCGTCAACTTTGGGGCAAGAATCGCCTTTCATACGACCGCGGCGATGTCTCCTACGAGGCTTATTGGAAGGAGATCGCGGACGAGACCAAGACCAAACTGGGACCCGCCGATTTTAAAGTTCTGAGTCCGTGGGACGTTGAAATGTGGGCGAGAATCGATCCCACGATGGTGGAGTGGCTGGAACGGCTGCACGCATCCGGGATTAAGACCGGCCTGCTCTCGAATATGCCGAATGACATGATCCGTTACGCGCGGGAGCAGTTCGGTTGGCTGAAGAATTTTGACCATCAGACTTTTTCGGCGGAGGTGCGAATCACCAAGCCGGATGCGGGGATTTACGAGCACAGCCTCAAAGGCCTTGGAGTAAACGCCTGGGATGCGTTGTTTGTGGATGACCGCGCCGTGAATGTTGAGGGTGCGCAAAAGATCGGCCTTCGCGGTATTCGATTTCAGTCGGTCGCGCAGTTGACGGACGACTTGAAAAAATTGGAATTTCCGGTTCTGCCGCTCGATTCCGCGTCCTCTCTCACTCCGTCCGTTTCCGACTCTTCCAGCTAAAGCTTCTTCCGCCTAGCGTTTCTGGAGAACGATGAGTTCGAGCGCAGGCGGAGCCAGAGGATTCGAGATAGTGATCTGCCTCCCGGAAGCCGATTTCTCTTCGACCGGGCTGAGGTCTTGCCCATCGGTCAGGCGGTAGCGTTTCACCCCGAAAGAGTCCTTTTCTCCCCAGGGTAAATTGGTGATGGTGAGCTGGTAGCCGCGGTTGTCGTGATACTGGATGTCTTTTCTAGGCTGAAGAAATTTCATTTTTGAGAAGTCGGGTATCGGAACATTTTTCGGTGCCGAGCCTTCCGGAGGCTGCATTGGCGGCGGCTGGTAGTTGACGGGAATTTCGTAGTTGCTGATCAGCACCTGCACAGTTTTGCCGTCGCGCGAACGTCCGGCAATCGAGGCGAAACCGAAAGTGTCTGCGCCGGTGAGATTCAGGCGTTCGGGAGTCTTGAGCAAGGCGCCGGTCGCGCGGAAGGTGTACGCCGGTTTGAAGAACTCGCCATGCAATCCGAACAAACCCATCCAGGCCGCGTCGCCGCGATAGAAGTACGCCAGATTAACGGCCGAGTCCTGAAAATAGATCAGCGAAGTGCCCACGAAGGCGGCATTCTCCATTCCCCGCAGACGCGCCTGCTGGCGTACGGTGAAATCGGGAGTGAGGTTCCACTCGCTCAAAACGCTTTCCGCTCGCTGAAATCCGTTCGCATCAAGCACCTTTCGAATCTCCTGACCCAGACGAACCATGTCGTAAGGATCTGAGGAGGTCATGGCGTAATAATGCCAGGAATAGAAATCCAGGGGGACGTGTTCGCGGGCGCAGAAGGCGATCAATCCCTCGCGATAGGGCCCGCTCGCGAAAGGCAAGGCCAGGGCGTCGGCACCGACCTTCATCGAAGGATCGACCGACTTCAACGCACGCGCTGTCTTTTCGTAGAGCTGGTAAAACTGCTCCGGCGTGCCAGTCCAGAAAAACGGCAGATCCTCTTCATTCCAGAATTCCCAGTAACGAATGTTGTCGTGAAATCCGTCTGCCCAGCCCTGGTTGTAGTGCATGGCGATGTGTTTCACGACCGCGGCAAACTTGTCGAAATCGGGAAGGTCGGTATAGTCGGCGCCAAAGCTGCGGCCAATGCGGTAATAGACTTCCGCGTGCGCGTTCCGGATTGACTGCACGAATTTGTCGGACGAACCGAAGTGATAGCTCTCTGGCTTTTCGGGATCGGCATTCCAGTCTGGAAAAATTGCAGCGTCATTGCCGGCGTTCACCAGCGCAGTCCGCTGTTGCAGATCCGGAACTAGCCAGGCCAGCAACGCGTTGTCGGTCGAATAGTGGGCCGCGATGTCAGTCGGCCCCATGATGTCATGAGTGCGGATGCTGTCGATGTGAAGGTCCTTGTACGATTGAGTCACGTCCGGCAGTCCCCCCATAATTGGATAGGGAGGCCCGTTGAGTCCCTGAAACGAGCGGATCGACCCGATCACCTTGCCGGCGTCGACCTGCAGAACACGGAAAGAGGAATCTGGCGAAGCGTGTGGCGGCGCGGGAGATTGAGCGACCGCAAGCCCAACGCTTAAGAGGCAAAGCAGACAGGAAATTAAAGTTCGCTTCATACGATGCATCTCCTTACTTCGCGGGCAGGACTTTTCGCGCAGTCCAAAACTTGGTAATGTCTTCCAGCGTGCGACCTTTGGTTTCAGGAACCAGCCATAGCACGCAAAGCAGATTCAAGAGCGGCCGCGCTGCTGAAGATCCAAAAAGTACCATCGCTTCCCAGATGTTTTTGCATGAGAGGAAAGCTCTGATTGCCAAGATATCCCACCACCCACAATGCCGTCGTCGCGATCGACATTGCACGCCCGCGAACCTTGGTGGGATAGATTTCGGAGATGATCACCCAGCACGCGACTCCGTTTCCGAAAGCATGACCTGCAACAAACGTCATCACAAAGATCAGCACCGCTAAACCGCTGCCGTGAACGTGATAGAACCATCCAACCAGCGCAAATGAAATCGATTGCAAGAGCGTGCCAACCAGGATCAGCTTCTTGCGCCCGGAAATGTCCACCAGCCAAAGAGCGAACAAGGTGAACACCAGATTCACCAGGCTGACGAGTACCGATTGAAAAAATGCGTCCCCGGTACGAGTGCCCGCGGATCGAAAGATTTCGGGCAGGAAAGAGAACAGTGGCGTGATTCCGCTCAACTGGGAAAATCCCGCCAGCATGATCCCGATCAACAGCGGACGCCGGAAGGTGGTGAACAACTCCGAGATGTGTCCCTCTTCAAGCGTTAGGGAGTCTTGTATCTGCGACGCTTCAGCCTGTGCAGTAGTTCTGTCGTTTATCTTCGAGAGAACGGCCAGCGCATCTTCCCGGCGTCCCATCTTCATGAGCCATCGTGGACTTTCAACGGCAGGAATGATCGTCACAGCAAATAGCAGCGCGGGGACTATGCCGGCAAAGAACATCCAGCGCCAACCTGTCGAGGTGTTCCAGGCTTCGTCGCCCAGGCGCTGGATTAGCATGTTGACGAACACCGCTGCAAGAATGCCCAGCACGATTCCGAGTTGATACAAAGTCACTAGTCTTCCCCGAAGCCGGGCCGGGGCGATTTCCGCGATATACATCGGGGCGATGATCGAAGCGGCCCCGATTCCAAGACCTCCAATCAATCTCCACGCGCACAAACTGGTTGAGGCTGCCAGCAAACCACATGCCCAGCGAGGACAACGCAAAGCAGGCGGCGCAAAGTCCAAGCCCTTTTTTCAATCCGATTCGATCAACTACGGCTCCCGCGCCCGCTGCGCCGACGGTGCATCCGATCAACGCGCATCCGGCGGCCCAGCCGATGCCCGCGGCATCGAGATTGAAGCACAAAGCTAGATAGTGGATGGCGCCGCTGATGACGATGTTGTCGTAGCCAAATAGAAGGCCGCCCAGTGCGGCCACGAATGCCGCAATTGCAAGCGAACTTTTATTAGGTCCAGTCGTGGCACTCGCCGGCGAAGTCAAGAGCGGGTGCCATTGAAAGGTGGATTGAGCATTGCCTGAGCTGCAAGTATGAAACCGATGGTATGTGCCATACCAGCGTGCCAGGGGGCAGGGCAGCTCATCTGCGGGGTGTGATCGGGAATGATCACGCCATCAAAATTATTGCGTGCCAGGATTGAGAGAATGCGAATCATGTCCACATCACCTTCGTCGATAAACGTCTCGCGATAAGTTGGCACCTTGCCAGTGACATTTCTCAGATGAATGTAGGCGATCTTTCCCTGGCGGCTGTAGCGATCGACTGCATCGTAGACGTCGCCTTCGGTCATTTCCGCAATGGTCCCGACGCAAAGTTCGAGATTGTTGCTTGGACTGGGCACGGCGTCGATCAATCGTTGATACATGTGAGGTTGATAAACGAGACGAGGCTGGCGTCGCATGGTCGGCATGGGCGGATCGTCGGGGTGGGCGGCCAGGCGCACACCTGATTGCTCGGCGACCGGTATCACCTCTGCCAGAAATCTTTGCAGACGGCTCCATAGTTCTTCATGAGAAATGGACGCCAGCGTGCCGGGAGCGGCAGACGGATCGTAAACCATGTTCCAAACCGTTCCGTTCGGAATGGGAACATCTTCGGCAGGGCCATCCATCCCGACGATCACGGCGTTTCCGCGTCCGTGATGGGTGGTGACGCGTCCGCACACACCGGCGAGGCTGAAGTTGTAACCCAGAACAGGAATTCCTGCTTCTCCCATCCGCCGAATAATTGTTTTTACTTTTTCGATCTGTTGCGGACGTTGCGGCCCGTCCAGAAGAATGTCGTGCCAGTGGGCGGGATCGAGATTCTCGATGGCGGCGAACACCAGGCCGGCATCTTCGATTTCACTGCGCAGTCTCTTGAGGTCTTCGACCGTCCAGAGTTTCTCGGGATCGCCGGCTACTCCCCACGGTTCGTATTTTCCGCCAGTTGGCTGATTGTCGCGGGGGTTCGATGTTCCCCGATTGAAATAATCAACCAGGTGAACTACTACGTGAGTACACCCGGCCTGCCGCGCGAAGTCGTAATAATCGCGGGTCAGCATGTGGCGATAGAGGCCCAGGCCAAGCTTCATAGGCGGTTGCCGATTCCGGCTCCGTAGTCCGGACTTAAAATCTGGCCGTTGATTTCATTGGCCAGCGGCGAGCAAAGAAAGACAAACGCGTCCGCGATCGACTCCGGTGTATTTCGCCGTCCCAGCGAGACGCGCAGAACAAATTCTCTGTACGCTGGATCTTCGTCAAAGACTTTCAGCGAACTGCCCGCCGCGACATTGCCGGGCGAAACCACATTCACGCGAATGCCGGTGTGCGCGTACTCCAATGCCATGCAGCGGGCGAAGCTCTCGAGCGCCGCCTTGGCAGAGGCATAGGAAGGAATCTGGGTGTGAGGCATGCGCGCTACATAGGACGAAGTGAAGATGAGATGTCCGGCAATCTTGCGCTCAATCCATTGCGCGAATACCGCGCGTGCCAGGTTTACCTGGGCAAAATAGTTGAAGCGAAAAATACGATCATAGTCGGCCTCGGAAGTCGTTGCGAAAGGATGCAGCCCGCATCCGCCGGCATGGCCGAGCACCGTATCAAGGGCAGGGAAGCGGTTGAAGGATTCGCTGACAACCCGGGTCAGTGCGGCGGAATCCGTAATGTCGATGGAGAAATAGATATAAGACGCGACGGGATCTTCCACTCGTCCAGAATCTGCCTTGCTGCCTTTTCCGGCTTGATATCGACCAGGATCAGAGTTGCACCGGCCTCCACCAATTTGCGGACCATGGGCTCGGCAATAGCGCCCAACGCGCCGGTTATCAAAATTGATTTGCCGGAGAGATCGATGGATATCATTCAAGATCCAGTCGTTAGTTTGCAGTTCTCAGTACTACATGATGCCGTGTTTCTCGAACGCTTCCACTGCGCTGCTGCCTTCTTCAAGGGCTTTCCTGACTAATTTCTCGCCGCGAGCTTTTTCCAGCGCCTTAGAAAATACGTCATCCGCGGCCTCGGTGGGAATCAGGCACACACCGTCAATGTCGCCGAAGAGTATGTCGCCAGGTCTCACGCGCACAGCGCCGATTTCCAGGGGCACGCGAAAATCAACCACCTTGTAGCGCGGCGAAGAATCCTGGCCGTAAGGACCCCAGGAGAAAGTCGGAAAGTTGAGATCAAGAATGGCCTTGGTGTCGCGCGAATAGCCGTTCATGACCGCTCCGCTGCCACCCAGCTTTCGCGCGCGAATACTCATCAGTTCACCCCAGAGCGCGTTGCGGGGTGACGAGCCGGTGCTGACGTAGATTTCGTTGGGCGTGAAGATCGTCGAGGGCCTCCAGCATCAGGCCGAAGGGCTTGGCCATGAGCTGGTTCGCGGTGCCGGTTACTTTTTCCGCGAAGACATCTACGGCCAGCACCGGCATGGCTCGGCCGACCACCACCATGTCGGCGCGCAAAGGCCGGATTTGGGGAGGCAGAAACTGGTGCTGAAGGTCCAGTTTGTCCATGACATCGCCGACCACGCAGGTGAATAGTTCGCGACGCACGATCTGGAATAGCTCGTCATCGTTCTTCCAGAGCTTCATACGAGTTTGCCTGACCGAATTTCCAGAGAGATAGAAAGTGCCGGGCGCGATTTCATTTCTTTCGCGCCTGCTGGATGCGTTCAATGAATTGCTTGGCCGTATCGGTGATGAGCTGGAAGTTTCCGGACTGAGCACCCGCCGTCAGGCTTCCCCCGACTCCCACTGCGACCGCGCCGGCTTTGATCCACTCGGCAACGTTGTCGACACTCACTCCTCCGGTCGGCATCAGAGACGCCTGCGGCAACGGCCCTTTCACCGCCTTCACGAACGCGGGTCCGAGAGTCTCGCCGGGAAACAATTTGACGATGTCGGCGCCGCACTCCATGGCGTCAACGATCTCGCGCATGGTGCAAGCGCCGGGCATGTAAGGAATCTGATAACGATTGCACAAGCGCGCGGTTTCCGGGTTCACCGAAGGACTGACGATATATTGCGCCCCCGCCAGAATCGCGATTCGGGCGGTTTCGGGATCGAGGACCGTACCAGCACCGATAAGAATGTCGCCGGATGCGTACTCCTTCGCCAGATCTTCAATGACGGTGGTTGCGCCGGGAACGGTGAAGGTGATCTCAATCGCAGCGGCGCCTCCACGAGCGCAAGCTTCGGCGATTCGCAAGGCCTGGTCTGAGCTGTTTGTTCGGACGATTGCGACCAGCCCCGATTCAATAACCTCTCCCAGAACTTTCAGTTTCAGCATAGGGTTCGTATGAATGAATTGTTACGACTTACTTCGATTCGCTTTCCGGTTGAGTGGCAGAGCCTTGCAGCTTTTGAAACTCCTGAGTTTCGCGCTCTGCTTCCGCCGTTTTGCCCTGCTTGCGGTAGAGCCCGGCCAGGGCGAAGTGGGTCTGTGCCGCCAGCGGGCTCTGCTTTTCCATCGAGAGCAGCTTTGTCCAGGCCTTCTCCGCAGCTGCGGAATCGCCAGCGAGCGCCGCTGCCTTTCCTAAAGAATATAGCGTCTCGGGCATGTCCGGCAGCAGGTGATTGGACCGCTCCAGTTCTACTCTGGCTTCGCGGGCCTTTCCTTGCTGCAACAGCGCGCTTCCCAGCCTGTAGGCGGCTTCGGCATTTCCCGGCTCCATTTTAGTTTGCGCGCGAAATTCCTCTTCGGCTTTCGGCCATTGCGAAGAGCCTGCGTAGACCAATCCAAGTTCGAGGTGCAGTTCAGGAGTATCGGGACGCAATCGCAAGGCCTCGCGAAATTCCTTTTCAGCTTGCGGCATTTGTCGCAACACGTAATAGTTTTCCGCCAGCGCCTGATGAGCACGCGCCGAATCGGGGTATGCCGCCAGCAGCGTGTCAATCGCTTGCTTCGACAACAATCCGCTGGCGCGGCCGAGGTAGTAAAGCAGATCGGGATCGTTGGGATGCTGGGCCAGCGCAGCCTGCAGATTTTCGACCGCCTGTCTGCAGTTGGCCGGTCCCGATCTGCGCAATCCCCAATGCAGTCTGCTCGTGAATCTTTCTCGAGATGCGGAATCGCCTCGGCGTCGTAACCCTGCGCCAGCAGCGCGTATCCCAGCAACTGGTGGGCGGCCGGCGAGATCCGGCGCCAGTTCCACTGCATGCTTGAGCGGCGGGAATCGCGGAGCCGTAATCGCTGATTTTCCATGTAAGCCTGGCCGAGATTTACGAACCCGTCAGCCAATGTCGGCTCCAGTTCGGTTACCTTTTTGAATTCGGTGATGGCGCTCTCGAAGTGCCGCTGTTTTTCCGCCTCGGCGCCAGCCTGCAGATGTTGCAGCGCCTCGGGAGAAGCCGTCTGCCATGCCAGCCAAACCATCAACAGGATGCGGATCACGGTTTCTCCGGTTCACGGACTTCGAGAAACTGGTCGGCGTGAACGTCATTCAATAGTCTGTTGGGCGCCGGAGGGCCACGCAATTTCTACTTTGGCCTTTTCGGCCGCGCCCAAGTCCAAAATGCAGGCGCTTGTCACTGGAAGAAAGATAACTGCCCGCCGAGTAGCGAACCGGGTCTGCCCGTTCACCCGCACGCGCGCCCCGAAGCCGTCACGATTGCTGCGCGTACCGCGCAACGAAATCACCAGCCAATGCTGCTTGCCGCCGCGATTCATAAAAATCTGCGGACGGCCGCCGAGAGAGCTCATGACCACGTCCTGCCATCCGTCGTTGTTCAAGTCGCCGAAGGCGGCTCCTCGTCCCGCAACTGGTGCCGTGCTGCCGGAATCGGCGCGCTCGAATCGGCCATTGTGATTCATCGCCAGCAGCGGCAGCTCCCAATAGTGCAGCGAAGGATCGATCTGCTCCACGTTATCCAGGACGTGGCCCTTGCGCCACGAAAAGATCCTTCCAGCCATCGTTATCGAAATCTTCCAGGCCCACGCCCCAGCCTGAGCTTCCGCTGGAGAGCACGCCGAGGCCGGTTTCAAGACTGCCATAACTGAACGTCCCATTGCCCTCGTTGTGATAAACGCCGTAAATCTCGCGGGGAAGTTCGGTCACGATGACGTCGGGACGGCCGTCGTTGTCGTAGTCCTGAAAAACCACGCCCATGCCCGAAAGCCTGCGGCCGTCCTCCGACAGCGCAGCCCCGGCCTCGAGGCCTCGTTCGGTGAAAGTTCCGTTGCCGTTGTTGTGATAGAGGTACTGCTGCATGCCGTCGTTGGCGACGAATATATCAGTGAAGCCGTCGCCGTCGTAGTCGGCGAACGCCACGCCCAGGGCACGTCCTTTCTTGGTGGCAATGCCGGATTTCTGGCTGACGTCGGTGAACGTTCCGTCTCCATTGTTGTGATAGAGAATGCTGGTGGTAGCAGGAAACTCTTCCGGCGGACAATAAGTGTGCCACTCTCCGCCGCAGGTCTTGCTGTGTTTCGTGTCCCACTCCATGTAGCGGGTGACGAACAGATCCAGCTTGCCGTCGTTATCGTAATCGAAGAATCCTGCTGAAACCGACCATCCGCCCGCCGCGACTCCCGCTTTGGCTGGTGACGTCGGTGAACGTGCCGTTGCCATTGTTGTGGTAGAGAATATTTTTTCCGTAGCTGGTGACGTAGAGATCGGGGAAGCCGTCGTTGTCGTAGTCGCCGACGGCCACTCCCATGCCGTAATTCCCGTCACCAGCATTCGCCAGGCCGGCTGCTTCGGTGACGTCGGTAAAGCTGCCGTCTTTATTTTGCCGGTAGAGGCGGTTCCAGTAACGCGGATTTTTGCGGTCGAAGTTCTCCGGAGTTTGCATGGGGCTGGTGACCCGTCCGCCGTTCACCAGAAAAATGTCCAGCAATCCGTCGTTGTTGTAATCGAGGAGCGCAACTCCCCCGGGCATGGTTTCGATCAGATACTTCTGCGCCGTAGGCGAATTCTCCAGGACGAAATCCAGTCCACGAGGCTGCCGGACTTCAAACAATCCTGCCGGCGCAGCCGCCAGCCAGAGGGCGACGCACACCAACACAACCGGAATGTATAGAGCACGGGGTATCGCGATCGGCAACTTGGGATCTCTCGCGGCTAGCATATCGTGCCGTCTAGCCGATTGCACGCAAGACGCTTGATGGATGGCGAGCAGGTTCCGGGGGGACGTGTACGTTACCGGGCTCGATATTTTGCATTTTCCTGAATTGGTCATAAGCGAAATTAGCCCCATCGGAGAGGTCCGGAAACCGCTTTAGCATTGGCAAACCCGCTGGAAGAAATATCAGTTTCCCCTTTAGGTAATCGATTACCGAGCTTACGCCCGAGGAGATTTGTTCTTGACAACGTTCTACGAGCTATGACAAAACTCACGGAGTTCTAGTCATCCAGCATCCGGCCCAAGATGGCCGGTTCACCACAGACGTTGATCTGTGCACTTCGCGTGGGGGTGGGTTTCATGAGTCCTCGGAGATTCCTGTCGTTGGTCCTGTCGTTAGTCGTTCTCACTTCAACTTGCATTTTCGTTCAAGGCCAATCCACCTACGGCTCGATCACGCGGATCGGTCACCGATCCTTCGGGCGCAGCAGTCGCGGATGCCCAAGTCACACTGACCAATATGGGAACGGCGGAAAAGCGTACCCAACCGACCGGGCCGGACGGACTCTACAGCTTTGTGAACCTGGCTCCTGGCGAATACCGGGTTGACGTCGAGAAGCAAGGCTTCAAGCATTTCGCGCGTCCCTCAGTAGCGGTCGAAGTGCAGCAGACGTCGCGCATCGACGCCGCACTGGTCGTCGGTCAAGTCAGCGAGACAGTCGAAGTAACGTCTGAAACACCCCTTCTTCAGACCGACACTTCATCGCTGGGAACAGTTGTCAACCAGCGCGAAGCTAACGAGCTGCCTTTGAACGGCAGAAACATTTACAACCTCACCACGATTACTCCCTCGGTAGTTCCGCAAGGAAACACGATGGGCACTGTGGTGGGCAAGAACCCATTTGACTTTGCCAACTACCAGATCGGCGGCGCCTTCGCGAACGAAGGAGCCATTTACCTGGATGGCCAGCCGCTCAACATCGGCTACATCAACTTGCCGCTGATGGTCCCGACTCAGGACGCGGTCTCCGAATTCAAGGTGCAATACAGCAACCTCGGACCCGAGTGGGGCAAGTTCGCGGGCGGCGTTATCAACGTCAGCACCAAGTCGGGTACCAATACCTGGCACGGCTCGGGCTACGACTACCTCCGCAACAAGATTTTCAACTCCAACGAGTTTTTCAACAAGAATTCAGAGATTGCACTCGGAAAGTCAAACGAGCCGCCTCCGTTCACGCAGAACCAGTTCGGCGCGACGATTGGTGGAGCTGTGATCAAGGACCGGACTTTTGCCTTCTTCAGTTATGAAGGATTCCGACTGCGGACGGGCACTCCGTTTAACACCACGGTACCGACGCTCGCCGAACGCGGCGGCGATTTTTCTGACCTCTGTACGAGTGGATTCACCGCCGTCGACCCAGGCGGCTCGGGCGTTCCCATCTGTTCTGACAAAAACCCCTCGACCGGCGCCCCTGTTCATCAGCTGTACAACCCGATCCTCTTCACCGGCGGAGACTCCAAAACGGGCACCCGCGTACCTTTTGCCAACAACGATATTTCCGGGCGCTATCAGCCCGACCTCGGCATTTCTTTTGAACAAGCTGATTGCAGATCCAACCTCAGGCGGAACCGTCCTGAATTTCCTGAAAGATTCCAGCACGGGTGGCAACACCGATACTTATATCGCCCGCGTCGATCAAACCATCAACAGCAAGAACACGATCTTCGGGCGCTTCGCTTACTGGAAGCTTCTAAGTTTGGCGCAGGATCCGTTCGGTACCGGCATGTGTAAAGATCGCTGCGCGGAAAACACTCGCAGCAAGAGCTTCGTGTTGGGATGGAACTACGCCATCAGTCCGACCACGATTTTCAACCTCAACTCCAGCATCAGCCGCTTTCACTATCTGCGCGCGCCAATCAACTCTGGTTTCGACGTGACGCAGGAAGGATGGCCTTCCGCTTATAACTCTCTGGTGCCGGATATCGAGCGCACGCCGCTGACTCCGTGTTTCGGTCAGAACGATGGCTTGGTAACCTGCAGTCAGGGACAAAGTTCCATCAACGATCTGAATACACAATTTAATTTTTCGCCTCAGGTCACCATGATTCGCGGACGCCACACTTTCGTATGGGGCGGCCAACTTGAAGAGGGCTACGACAATTACCTGCAAACCAATACTGGTGGCGGCCTCATCTCCTTCACCGGTTCGTGGACATCGAATGCACCCGGCGTTGTAGGCGCGGGCAACGTCACTGGTCCCAACGCTGGCAACGGCGAGGATTTTGCAGACTTCATGCTCGGATATGGTAACGGTCAAGGCTCCGCCTTCGGCAACCAGACCACTGGATCGCTGGTGATCTCGGGTCCGGTTTCGGGCAAACAAACCTACCGCGCCTTCTACGCCGGCGATAACTGGCGCCTTACCAGCAAGCTGACTTTGAACCTTGGTCTCCGCTACGAATTGCAAGGACCATGGTCGGAGCGATTTGACAAGATGACTTACTTCGACCCGAAGGCGACAAACAGTTCCGTCACGGGTTGCAGCGGAGTCGCTGGAAGCCCTTGCCTGGGCGATGCCTTCCTGGTAAAGACTGGCGTCAACGACAGCCGCAACAACCTGCCGCTTTCGAAGACCCAGTTCATGCCCCGGTTAGGTTTTGCATATTCGCCTGACCAGAAGACAGTATTTCGCGGCGGATACGGAATCTTCTTTATTCCGAACTACGTCGCGTTCAACGCCAACCCCTATGTTGATCCGGTCAGCAGCGCTACCTCGAACTTCTTCGCCAGCAACGACCACGGTGTGACGCCGGCAGCATCGTTGAACGCCAATACCTGCAACGCTCTTGGCGACGGAACCATTACCTGTCTTGGGGCGGGACCGTTCAACCAGGGAAATTTTCTCGGAGGCACGGGTGCCAACAACCTGGTTGCAGTGCCGGGCCGCAATCCTCAACCGAATGTGTCCCAGTACATCCTGACGCAGAACAACTTCTCGGCGACCGGCTACACCGTGCAGAAGTACGGATACAACGAGCAGTGGAACTTTGATATTCAGCGCGAGTTGCCTTTGGGCTTTTTCGCGGACATTGCCTATGCCGGCGCTCACGGCGTGCATCTGCCGCAATCGCAACCCGAACATCAACCAGATTCCAGACAGCTTTATCAACCAGGCTCACAGCCAGTTCGCTACCGGCGGCTCCGCCGCTGTCGACATCACTCAACCCGTCACCGTCTATCCCTTTAGTCAGCAGCTTCCGGGCGCACTTGGGCCGACTGGTCTGATCGCAGGGCCAACTCGACCGTCCCTATCCGCAATACGCGGGGGTGAACCTCAACGGACAAGGCTGCTGCAGCAGCAACTACAACGCTCTGCAGGCAACCGTGACCAAACGTTTCCAGGGCGGCGGCACGCTGCTGGCTGCTTACACCAACGCAAAATTGATGTCCAACACCGATACGCTTACCTCCTGGCTCGAAGGCGGGACAACAGGCGGAACGGGCGCCATTCAGGACTGGAACAATCTGAGTGCAGAGCGTTCGCTTTCGTCACAGGACGTTTCGCAGCGTTTGGTTATCAGCTACGTCCTTGACCTGCCATTCGGCCACGGCAAGCGCTTTGCTTCTAGCGTGAGCGGTGTAACCGACAAAGTTGTCTCTGGATGGGGCATCGATGGAACGACGACCTTCCAACGCGGCTTCCCGGTCAAGATCAGCTGGGGCGGCGCGAATGCCATGACGAACTCTGGTCTGCTTGGACAAAGCACGTTGCGGCCTGATTACATCTCGGGATGCAACAAAGGCACCTCCGGAAGCGCAGTTTCTCGCGTGACTCAGTGGTTCAACACGGCCTGCTTCACAGCACCGGGCGGCGTTGATGCTACCGGCACACAGATCAACCCCTGGACCTTCGGCAATGAGCCCCGAGTCGATGCTTCGCTCCGTCAGCAAGGTGTGAACAACTTCGACTTCGCGGTGTTCAAGAGGACCAACATTACCGAGCGAGTAGGTATTGAATTCCGCACGGAATTCTTCAACCTGTTCAACCATCCCCAATTCGGACCTCCAAACGGCACGCAGACAAGTGCGACGTTCGGTCAGGTCACCAATACCGTTAACCTTCCGCGCTTGATTCAGTTTGGCCTGAAGTTGGCCTTCTAAATTAGGCACGCTGAAACGCTTGGGCAGGCTTACACAGCCTGCCCAATTTTTTTGGCCTCCGCCTCAGAGCGTTCCAGTTTTGTCTAAAGCCATTGTGTTGCCTGGCGTGCCATTCCTGAATTCCCATGCAAGCGGTGTCCTTCGGTTGATTTACAATGCTTTTCGCCCGTGCGCTCACCGAAAACCAATCCCCTGAGAAGACATTCATGAGAACCATTCAGACACTCGACTATTCCGAGGCCAAGAAAATCATCGACGCGATCGTGGAAAAGGCTCTGCAGATGCAGAAGGCGGCCGTGATCGCCGTCGCGGATTCACACGGAGAACTGATTGCATTTGCCCGCATGGACGGCGCCCCCATCTCTTCGGTCCGCATTGCCGCCAACAAGGCATGGACGGCGGCGAGGGAACGCAAGCCGACGAAGGACATCGGCGAGAAGGTGCGTCACCCCGAAAAGGGTCACGATATTGCCTACTATGGCGATCCCAGATTTGTGGGCTGGGGCGGCGGTCTTCCAGTGTGGAAAGATGGCCAGGTGGCCGGCGCTGTGGCCGTCAGCGGCCTTTCCTCGAGTGAAGACATCGCTTTGGCCATCGTGGGCGTAGATCTGGTGTCAGGCAAGCAGGCTAGCTGACTACCAGTTCGCATGAGGCAATGATTCCAACCAGTTTTGAGGGCCAGAACACTTTTTTTGTCCAGAAACAAAGAAATATGGGAAAGACGACAGTCACTTTTGGGGAAATCATGCTGAGGCTGACGCCTCCGGGCTTTGAAAAGATCCTGCAAAGCCCGCAGTTCGTCGCGACATTTGGCGGCGGAGAAGCCAACGTGGCCGTCGCCGTGGCGCAGTTGGGGCTGCCGGCCGCTTTCGTCACCGTATTGCCCGACAAGAACCCCGTGGCTGACGCTGTGGTCGGCGAACTGCGCCGGTTCGGCGTCGATACTTCGCGAATTGTGCGCGGGAAGGGCCGCCTGGGGATCTATTACCTTGAGGCCGGCGCCAATCAACGGGCTTCGAAAGTGGTCTACGATCGCGATTACAGTGCCATCGCCTTGGCCAAACCGGGTGACATCGACTGGGATCGGGCGTTGGACAATGCGGCTTGGTTCCACGTTACCGGTATCACGCCCGCCATCAGCAGCTCGGCAGCAGACCTGGCGATGGAAGCGGTGAAGCAGGCGCAAGAGAAGGGAATTACTGTCTCCTGCGATCTGAATTATCGCAAGAACTTATGGAAGTGGGGCAAGCCCACGGTTGAGGTGATGCGCGAACTGGTCAAGCATGTTGACATTGCGATTGCCAACGAAGAAGACGTTCAGATGGCGCTTGGAATCCAATCCGCCGCGGACGTGCACTCCGGAAAACTTGATCTCGCGCAATACGAAAAGTCTGACGGCGAAGGTTTTAAATGAATATCCGAACCTGAAAGCCATCGCCATCACCCTTCGAGAATCGAAAAACGCATCGCATAACGGCTGGTCCGCCTGTCTCAACGACCGGCAATCATTCATGGTAAGCCGCGTTTACGACATCACTCACATCGTGGATCGGGTCGGCGCGGGCGATTCCTTCGCCGGCGGGCTGATCTACGGTTTCCAGACCCTGCCCACTCATCAGGACGCGCTTGAGTTCGCGGTCGCGACCAGCTGCCTCAAACACTCAATCCCGGGCGATTTCAGCCGCTCTACCGTGGAGGAAGTGAATGCGCTGCTGAAAGGCGGCGGATCGGGAAGAGTGCAGCGCTGACATCTGGCTGTTCGGAATAGTCACAAGATTGAAAAGATCGAAGTTCCGGAGGGTTTCATGAATCGCCGATCTCGATGGATTGCCGTATTGGTACTGCTGTTTGTCTTGCCGGTCGTTTGCCAGACCGCGCCGACACAGGCTGACGTCGAAGCTCGCGCCGATTCACTATTGAAACAGCTCTCTCTCGAAGAGAAGGTCGACCTGATTGGCGGCGACGATTCTTTTTACATTCGCGAGATCCAGCACATTCACTTTCCCCGCCTGAAGATGTCCGACGGGCCAGAAGGCGTGCGGAACTATGGTCCGTCGACCGCGGTTGGCGGTGTTGCACTGGCTGCGTCTTGGGATCCGGGGCTCGCGCAGCGGGTGGGTACCATCCTTGGCGAAGACGCTCGCGCCCGCGGGGTGCATTTTCTGCTGGGCCCGGGTGTGAACATTTATCGCGCGCCGCGGAATGGCAGGAGCTTTGAGTACTTTGGAGAAGATCCCTTTCTGGCTGCACGAACCGCAGTGGGTTACATCACGGGACTGCAGAGCCAGGGAGTGAGCGCCACGATCAAGCATTTCATGGGCAACAACTCCGAGTTTGACCGCCACAATTCGGATTCGATTATTGACGAGCGCACCATGCGCGAAATTTATCTGCCGACTTTCGAGGCGGCAGTAAAGGAAGCACACGTGGGGGCAATCATGAACTCCTACAACCTGACTAACGGCGTTCACCTGAGCCAAAACGGTTATTTCAATACCGATATCGCTAAGAAACAGTGGGGATTCCAGGGGATCATGATGTCGGATTGGGGCGGGACCTATGACGGGGTAGCCGCAGCAAATGGTGGCCTGGATCTGGAGATGCCATCGGGAGAGTTCATGAACCGGACTACTTTGTTGCCGGCGATCCGTTCCGGCAAAGTCAGCCAGGCAACGATCGACGACAAGGTGCGCCGGATCTTGCGAACTGCAATTCAATTTGGATGGCTGGATCGCGATCAGTCGGATCCATCGATTTCGCTTCTGAATGCAGACGGAAGACAGGTCGCGCTCGAGGCGGCACGGTCAGGCATGGTTCTTTTGAAAAACGAGGGCAATTTGTTACCGCTCGACAAGGGTCGCATAAAGTCTATCGCGGTGATTGGACCGGATGCATGGCCCGCCCAGCCTGTGGGAGGAGGTAGCGGTGAAGTTCATCCATTTTGGGCAGTAAGCTTTTTGGAGGGAATCTCGAATTATCTGGGCAGCGGCACCAAAATTTATTATGCCCCCGGATTGCCATCCCTCACCGATATGGCGGGGCTGACGCAGTTCACCACCGAATCGAGCGGGGGCCAGCCGGGTTTGAAGGCGGAATTTTTCGACAACACGACTCTTTCTGGCAAGCCCGGGATCGAACGCATCGACGCCAAAGCCAGCTACGATCCCGGGGCGACCGATGGCATGGCTGCAAACGATCAATCGATCCGCTGGACAGGGTATTTCACGCCCACGACTCCCGGCGATTATCTGGTTTTTGTTCAGGGCCCGGGAGAGAACGGCGGCTATCGTCTGTACGTAGACAAGAAGCTGGTGATTGACGACTGGACACAGGCATATGCGTTTCTCAGTCAGCTCAAACTATCACTGGCGTCCGGCCCGCACCAGGTGGAGCTGGACTACTTTGTCCGTCGTGGTTGGGGCAAGACGAGGTTGAACCTCGGAATTGTGCGGCCGCAAGATCTTGTTAGCGAGCAGGCGAAGACGATAGCCGCAAAAGCGGATGCCGTCGTGGTGGCAGTCGGCTTCGACCCATCCATCGAAGGCGAAAGCGGGGACCGGATGTTCGCACTTCCTCCGGGACAAGATGAACTGATTCAGCAAATGGCTGCGGCCAACAAAAACACAGCCGTCGTGGTGACTTCAGGAGGTGGAGTGGATATGACTGCCTGGGTGGATCGTGCCCCGGGCATCTTCCAGGCCTGGTATCCGGGCCAGGAAGGCGGAAATGCGCTGGCGCAACTGCTTTTCGGCGACTATAGTCCCTCAGGAAAATTGCCAATCACGATGGAGCGTCGCTGGGAGGACAATCCCGCGCACGATAGTTACTATCCAAAAGCCGCAGATAAGAAGGTTACATATACCGAGGGCATTTTCGTCGGATACCGCGGCTATGACAAAGCGGGAGTGAAACCGCTATTCCCGTTTGGCTATGGTCTTTCCTATACGACCTTCGCGTACAAAAATCTCGTGGTTTCGCCGGCGTCAGCTTCCGGGAACGTCGAAGTGCACTTTGACATTACGAACACCGGTACGCGCGCCGGGGCAGAGATAGCCGAGGTTTACGTTGGCGATCGCCATTCAAAAGTTCCACGTCCCATCAGGGAACTGAAGGGATTCAACAAGGTCAGTCTGGGTGTTGCCGAAACCAAGTCCGTGTCGGTGACTCTCGACCGCCGCGCATTCGCTTATTACGACGTCAGCAAGCGTGACTGGACGGTAACTCCTGGTGATTTTGATATTTCCGTGGCGCGTTCCTCAGCGCAAACTGAATTGACCGGAAAAGTAACGCTGCAATAGGTGGCCATGTAGTTTCATAGGCTCACCCAACTACGGGTGGAAGCCGAGCGCTCGACGGCATCCAGAACGCGTTGCACTTCGACCGCGGCGTCAACGTCGGCAGGGGACGGCTTCTTGCGATCCAGTGAGCCGAGAAAATCTCCCAGCGTTGCGATGAACGTATGCTCGTACCCGATGATGTGTCCGGGCTTCCAGAAGTTGTCCGCATAAGGCTGATCGGGGCCCGTTACGGTGATGTTCCTTACTCCCTGCCGGTTTGGTGATTCTGTAGCGTCCAGAAATTCCAGTTGATTCATCTCTTCCAGATTGAAGCGCAACATACCCTTTGAACCGTGAATCTCGAAAGTTTTGCGATTGCGGCAGCCGACGCCGTAACGGGTTGCCTCGAAGGTGCCGATGCTGCCGTTGGCAAACTTTGCCAACAGGGTCGTGGCGTCGTCCACGTCGCGGCCAGGCACGAATGTGTGACTCATCGCTGTGAGTTCGGCAACTGGTCCGTTGAGATAGAGCGCGGAATCGATCGAATGCGACAGCAAATCGCCTGCCGCGCCCATGCCCGCGTCGGCGCGCTTGTAGCGCCAGGTGTTGGCCTTGCTTGGGTCATTGCCGGACTGATTCAGATAAGTGGCACGGTAATGGAAGATCTGGCCTATGCGGTCTTCGTCGATCAGCCGCTTTGCGAAAACTACGGCGGGAATTCGGCGGTAATTGAACCAGACCAGACTGGGCACCTGTCGCATGACATGCGCCATGCTCTCGGCTTCAACCAGCGACGTGGCCAGCGGTTTTTCACAAAACACAATTTTGCCCGCCTGCGCCGCGGCGATCGCGATCGGAGCGTGCAGGGCATTCGGCACCGCAATGTCTACAGCATCGATGTCCGACCGCTCGACTACAGCGTGCCAGTCGTTGGCAATTTCCGGCCAGCCCCATTGCGCGGCCGCGGCTTCAAGCTTGGCTTGATTGCGTCCGCAAATAACTTTGAGCGCCAACTCGTAAGGGATATTGAAGAAATGGCCAACCTGGCGAAAGGCGTTGGAATGTGCCTTGGCGATCGAACCGGTGCCGATCATGGCGATGTTCAGCTTTGGCTTTGGCATGGCGTTTACTTTAACAGGGGATCGCGCAGGTTGGGCGCTGAACGAGGTTAAGACAGGCTGATGTGGGCGACTCGGAAATGCTGCCCCCAAAATGAGGAGTCTCCTGAGCTTGCCAAGGATCTGGCGGGTGGCATTTCGGAACTCTCCAGGCAGTGGCTGCGTGCACGCCGGATCCTTCGGGACTGAAGTCCCTCAGGATGATGCACCGGCGAAGGAATGGGGGAGTCGCCGACGAAGGCGTTGCCCTTACGTTAGATCAAAAATAAAAATGCCCCACAGTCCGCGAAACCATGCAGATGATGGGGCACCCCGGCCAGACGACTCTTTACCGATGTCGTGCGCTTATTGCGGCGCGAGAACTAGTTGCTCCAGACAATGTCGGCTTTCTTCGCTTCCTGGTGTTCTTTCTTCAAAGCGCGTGCCGAATCGCCCAGAGGAGTGGTCATGGATGCGGTTGGGAATTCCCACAAAGGACGCTCACCACGCGCCGCCGTGAAGCTGGACGTTTCGAAGAGACTCTTTTCCAGACCCATGGGCTGTTGCGACGCGAATTGCGTATGGCTCGTGAACTGGGTGATGACCGGCTCGTTGCTGACCTGTGCTGCGTTTGACCCGCTTTGCCCGAAAGCCGCTGTGGCGCCAAAGAAGCAAATTGCAAATAGAATCTTTTTCATCGAATTGGTCTCCGCTTAAGAAGTTGCGGCTCCGTCTGCCCGAACGAACTCGTGAGTCATCGGTGGCCTGCCATCCCAGCAAACCGGCTGTGGACGGGCATTATGCCTATATGCAAGCCCTCTACCAAACTTGACTTTGCCGGATATCGACTTTGCAGCACGGTGCATAGCCGAACGCGCAACTATTTGCACATTCGTGGAGGATGCCTCGACTGGCCTGATCTGCGGCGGTCTGTCGTGAATGACTGATCCCGTATTTCACTGAAAAAAGCGGTTTATTCCAACCGGGAATGAGCGGCGTTCGAAAGCGCTATCAGCCCGCGAAAGCTTTGCCAGCCTTGGGTTTCAACATCCCGCGTTCCTACAGATCTCGTGGACCATACCCTAGTGGTCTTCGAATCGTGGCTTCTCCAAGCAACGTGGTGAGATCGAGCGGACGGGTGAACATGGCCAGCTTGCCGTCAGGTGTGCGAGGCCACTGATCTGTCGGCTTGTCGCAATACAGTTCCACGCCATTGTCGTCCGGGTCGCGTAGATAAATGGACTGGCTCACACCGTGATCCGACGCACCATCCAGCGGGATTTGCACTTGCAGGACTCTGTGTAGCGCATCGGCAAGGGAAGCGCGGCTGGGATACACGATCGCTGTGTGATAAAGCCCCGTGGTGCCGGGCGGCGGAGGAGAACCACCCAGGCTCTCCCAGGTGTTGAGGCCAATATGGTGGTGGTAGCCTCCCGCCGCAAGGAAAGCCGCGCTATTTCCCAGTCGCTGGGTGATCTCGAGACCCAGAACTCCCGAGTAAAAAGACAGAGCCCGCTCCAGGTCGGCGACCTTCAAGTGGACATGACCGATGCGGACACGTGGATCCGCAATGTAGGGTGCGTATCTTTCATGAACCGGCGTTGAGGGCATCAGCGAACCTCCGCTTGCGTAATACGTGGAATCGAGATGCCGGCTCCTCGTTGCATCCAGCACACTCTTCCGTTGACACCCGCGGTTTCAAAGGCGGCAGAGATCACGTCGCGTGATTCGCTGAAGTGGGTCCAATCTTCGTAATGAATCGGAACGATTGTCGCCTGGGAAAATGCACCGGCTGCTGTGACTCCATCCTCGGCGGTCATGGTCAGCGGGAAAGTTCCAACCACTGCCACCTTTGCCGCTCCCATGAAGAGCACGGCCGTTTGGACCGGAAACCTTCTCGCAACCTCAGCCATTCCGTCGAACCAGACAGTATCGCCCGAGAAGTAGATCGCATCGCCCGGATTGTCTGCGAGAGCTACAACAAAGCCGGTTACCTGACCTCGCGTGAGGTTTGCCGGCCCGTGTTGTGCTGGAGTTCCAGTCACGCGTAGCACCTGTCCATTGTTTCCAGGAATGTCGTCGATGGTTTGCCATGGAGAGATGCCTGTCACGCTTCCGCCAAGTCGCGTAGCGCCTTCCACAGTAGTTATGACGTGACGGGCTTGGGGAAGAAATTTGCGGCCAGCGTGATCGAAATTGTCGAAGTGATGGTCGTGGCTCAGAAGGATCACGTCGATCCGTCCAAGCGATTCGGGCTCAAGCGCCGGACCGGCAGTCTTTTCAAGCACTACTGGACCAGTGACATACTTTCCTCCCGGCGGATCGAATGTTGGATCGGTCAACAGGCGGAATCCGCCAAACTCAAACAACGCGGTGGGGCCGCCGATATATGTAGCCGTCAGTTGCTGATTGTTCATGGAACTCTCCGACTTCTGTTGAGGTGGATGCTATGAATGCTAGCCAATGCCGTTAGCCGTTCAACATATGAATCAAATCATGATCGCTTTCGCCCATCAGGTAAAAAGCGATGTAGGTAGCCGGATTTGTCGGGGACGGATTATCGAAGTGACGGATCTTTACGTTAGCGGGCTCAAAGCAGGCGTCGCCGGCATGCAATGTCCTTACCGGCTGTCTCTCCACCTGGAAAGTGATTTCGCCCTGAGCGATGTAACCCACTACAGGTACCGGATGAGTATGAAGACCGGTCATCTGCAGCGGCTTGAATTCCAGTTGCTTGATTTCTACACGGCTGGCCGTCTTGGGAGGCCCAAGTTCCGCGATGAGTAATGGCTTGCGAGTAAGCGAACCAGACACCGACTGCTTGATGAGATTCATGAGGAAGGGAAAAACAATCGACACGATACCGAAAATAGTCTTCATCGCACACCCCGCACTTCTTATGGATGCACTAACCGGCGAAGCGGTGCACTATGTGGAGGCGCTGCAAACACCGCAAAGCGATTTCGTTGATCCGGCATGCTTATCGCGGACACGGTATATTTTCTGTGGCCGATGGCTTCTCTCCCGCAAAAATACGATGCCCTGATTCTGGGAGCCGGCGCTGCAGGGTTGATGTGCGCTGTAGAAGCCGGGAAACGGGGACGCCGGATCGGCGTGCTCGAATTGGCAGAGCGTCCCGGAAAGAAGATTCTCATCTCCGGCGGTGGCCGGTGCAACTTTACCAATATCCTTTGCACGCCGGATGACTTCATCTCTACGAATGCGCACTTTGCAAAATCAGCCCTGGCTCGTTATACCCCGGCAGATTTCATTTCTCTCGTCGAAAAACACAACATTCCTTATCACGAAAAGACCTTGGGGCAGCTCTTCTGCGATCGCTCTGCCCAGGACATTCTGGGAATGCTCGAACAGGAATGCGCGGCTGCGGGCGTGCATCTGGTCACGAAGGTCGCCGTTCAGGATGTAACCCGTAGTGATGAGTTTGTGGTGCGATCCACCGACAATGAGTTTCGCGCTCCGGTTCTGGTTGTGGCCACGGGAGGCCTCTCGATTCCGAAGATCGGAGCCACTGATTTGGGCTATTCGCTGGCGCGACAATTTGGTTTGAAAATCCGGGAAACCCGCCCCGGACTGGTGCCCATCACCTTCAACGAAGCCGACCGCCGTGCTTTCGCCGACCTCGCAGGCGTTTCCACCGAAGTTGTTGCTGCGTGCGATGACTACCGCTTCCGGGAAAAGATGCTCATCACGCATCGAGGACTCAGCGGGCCAGCGATCCTGCAGATTTCGTCATACTGGAAGAAGGACCAGTCAATCCTTTTGGACCTGATACCCGGCTGCGAGGTCACGGCACCGTTTTTGCAGGCAGGGTCTCCGCGAACTGCCGCAGCCATGCGGGCAGCGTTGCAGGCATTCCTCCCCAACAGGTTGGCCGACCGCTGGCTGGACATTCATCCCCCCAATGCCTGGACGAATACAGCTCTTCGGGAGGCTGAGCGGCAAATACACGAGTGGCCCGTGATTCCGGCGGGAACGGAGGGATACGCCAAGGCCGAGGTCACAGTTGGCGGTGTGGACACCGACGAGCTATCCGCCAAGACGATGGAAAGTCGGAAGGTGCCTGGCCTATTCTTCATCGGCGAAGTCGTGGACGTAACCGGACACCTGGGAGGCTTCAATTTCCAGTGGGCGTGGGCCTCTGGAGTTTCCGCTGGCCGGGCACTGTAGGGCTGCGCAGGAGTTGGCCCTGATCCCCTGATCCATTCCCCACCCCCACGTATGGACTCTTCGGCATCCAAGCAATCGCTTATACCCCGGAGACCCTAATGAGCGACGGACTGACGACTTATCTTGAAGACCACTTGGCGGGCGCGATGCAAGCGATTGAGCTCCTCAAAGCCATGCGTGATAACCATAAATCCGATCCGCTCGGGCAATTTGCTTCGCAGATGCTGGCTGAAATCGAGGCTGACCGTGATGTGCTGGCAGGGCTGACCGAGCGTGTGGGCGGATGCCCCGGCGGACCGAAGGAATGGGGGTCGTGGCTGGCGGAAAAGGTGAGCCGCCTGAAACTGAAACACGGCTCTGACGACCTCGGTACGTTTGAGGCACTCGAATTTCTGGTGGTTGGAATTCATGGAAAGCTGTCCCTGTGGCGTGCCTTGCCGGTCGCCGCCGGTTGCGATTCGCGCTTGCAGGGACTGGATTTCGACAAGCTCGCCAGCCGCGCTCTTGACCAGCACGCGAAGGTGGAGGAGCGGCGGCTCGCAGCCGTACCTTCGGCGCTGTGTGCGGTTCGGAAGTCATAGCTCCGAGGGTAGGGCGAGGGTTTTTATAATCGACGGGTGAGAAAAAATTCATATTTACCGAAGTGTTAAGTAGTGGCGTGGCTGTAATGCCATGAAAGGCACCCCGGCGAGGCTAATACAATAAATCCTGTATTGCGCCGGAATGATGAGAGGTTTTCAATCTAGGAATGAAACAAGCACCGTGTTGCCCCCGATGCTACGCGCGGCTCGTGCTCAGGTGGTCGCGCCTTACGACCTATCTGGCATGTCCTAACTTTCCAAATTGCAAACGCCCGGTGGATCGACCTAAGCGCCCGCAGTCAGCATGGACGCCCGCAAGTCACGCGGCTTAGGCGGCGGGATTTTGTCGTTTGTTCAGAAGGGCCTTTTCTTTCTCGTCCAGAAGCCGGTTTATCTCCTCAGCAAGCTCGAGTAGTCGTTGGGGGTCTTTTTCGGTTGAAGCCTGGGCACAGAGTCCCCGCCAGCGTTCAGTCACTTGGTCTTCCACAGTAATTCTCCAGAAGCAAGCGTATCCAGAAACCCGGGTCGTCAAAGTAAAGATTGCGTCAATTCTTGAGAAGAAAAACGTCCGCGTTTTTTCCCCGAATCGGAAGACTTAATCGCAAGCTTCACCCTCACGGCCGAACTAAACCTGGCGTGTCGAGAGAAAAGACGTCTCTATATGGCTCGACCGGATAGCCCTTGGCTTTCCAGGCCGCCAATCCGCCTATCAAGAACTTGATCCGATTAATATGCAGACCCAGCGCTCGATGCAGAATTGCCCGGCTGGTTTTCTCTCCGGGACAGGTACAGTAGACGACCACGTCCTTCTCCCTGGGGATCAGTGACGGCTTTTTGAGCACGTCTGCCGGCGTAAGCCTCTGTGAACCGGGAATGATCTCGGGATTGGCCAGCAAGTCGAGAGGCTGGCGAACATCAAAAAGAAGTGTCCCCTGATGTGAGTTCAACAATGAGTACAGATCGTCAACCGTGATGCTGTGCTGCTCAATCTCCCGTTCCTTTAAGCGTTTCATCCGCAAAAAAAGCAGCAGAGAAACGGCCGCGACCGCACCACCTATAGCAGTCAGACCAAGTAACATTCCGGTGACCCTCCTGCAGTCTCTTCGTACAAGATTCCCCGAGGAGCCGCGAAGATTCAAGTGCCTATGCGCACGCGGCACCGCCAGATAAAGAAGCCTCTTAATCTCGGCTGTCATCATTTACTGGGATACTTTGAAACCAGGGTTCGTGCGCGGAAAAAGAAGACCGGAGCCGACAAGTCATGACTCAAGAAATTCCATCGCAGGTGGACTTCAGGGAACGAGCAAAAACGAACGACGTTCCCATCGCGCGTCTGATTGGGTTTGAAGCGAAAGACATTGCTGACGGACGGGCGACTGTCGTCTTGACCGCCGGACCGCAGCACGCAAATCCAATGGGAACACTGCACGGTGGGATTCTTTGCGACATAGCAGACGCCGCGATGGGGATAGCGTTTGCAAGCACCCTCGCTCCGGATGAATCTTTCACCACGGTGGAACTTAAGATCAATTTCTTTCGCCCGGTTTGGCAGGCACAGCTCAAAGCGGAAGGTATCGTCTTGCGGAGGGGCGGCACGATCGGCTACGTCGAGTGCGCCGTAACCGACGAGAAGAACCGATTGGTCGCGAAGGCGGCTTCCACATGCATGGTGCTTCGCGGCCACAAGGCGACAGGACGGTGATGCATGACCCTGGAACCTGGTGCATCGGCTGGGCACATGGCGTATTCTGGCTCGGTCCGGAGATGCAAGTGAACTACCTCCAGGTCGGTGGCAGGCGGTCTCTCAAAAAGGTTGATCAAAACGAGCCGATGTAATGACAAACGCCTCCGCGACTAAAGACGAACCTTCTGCCGGCGACCCGATTCCTCCCAAGTGCTCTGTCATCGAGGTGCACGTAGGCGAATTGCGGCAGTTGTTCAATGCTATCGACCCCTCACCGTTTCGCGACAAGGATCTTGACCCCAAAGCTGAAGAATTCATCGTCGGTTGGGCGAAGGAATTGCCAGGTGACGCAACGCTGGCGCTGGTTGTTGATCTTGACCGGGAGGCCGGATTGCCGGACGAGGCCGCGGTGCTGCGCGGGGCGATTCACGAGTTCTTCAGTCAACGCGCTCTAGCATATGGGCGGCGTCTGCGCGAATTGTTCCGTGTCGGCCGGACCAGCCTTGTGATCGGACTAGTTGCTTTGGCATCGGCGATTGCATTGGGCGATTTTCTGGCTTCTTTGATGAAGGACAGCCGCATTGGAGAGATTGCTCGGGAGAGCCTTACGATCGGCGGCTGGGTTTCCATGTGGCGCCCTCTCGAGATTTTCTTGTACGACTGGTGGCCGATTCGCAGTGAAGTTCGACTCTCTGAACGCCTTGCGGCGATGCCGGTGCGCATCAGATACGCGAACGCCACAGGTCCCAATGCGTGGAAAGAAGACTGGCCGGCAGTATCACCAAGAGGCGAACGGGCGAACAGCGAAGCCCAGCCACAAACTCTGAATCAGACAAATTGATACGCGACTACGTCATCCGACCTATGCGCCGGTAGTCTTAACATGCCAAGCTTCGACTGTGAGCCGGTCGCCCGAACCTTCCTAAAATCCTGCGGTAAGGAATTGATCTGAATCACTTATCGATCCGTTCAGTAGAACCTGAATGGCGCCAGTCTTGCATGGCCTCCTCGAGGTCGGCTTGGGAAGGAGGGCCCGTTCCTTCTAAGTGCCCAAATGAAATTGACGCGTTATTGACACTGACAGCACTTTTCATCGCTGGCCGATGAAACTATCCCCACTTGGCATTTCTATCCTCTAAATCTCAACCACTTACCAATTTGTCCGGCAGATCAGTGACTTGGCACAATTCTTGCACAGTCGCGGTAGCGGGGTGCTCGGGGAATCGGTTTGAACTGAGAGGGAGTCCAGGGGGCCTATCTCAGCAGGCTTCTCATCAAGGGGAAACGCGAATGCCTTTGTACACCGCTATCACTGAAGATGGCTTTGTATCCGATGAGACGAAGGCGAAGATAGCGAAGTGAAATCACGCGTATCCATACCTCAGTGATGAAAGTCCCCAGCAATTTCGTTCGAGTGGTTTTTCTCTCATATCCCAAAGGTTCTGGATACACGGCGGGTAAGGCGGCTCCGACCGCCGCATTGAACTGTGTCCTGCGGAGTGGCCATACCGAAACCGACAAGACAGACATGCTGAAGCAACTATGGTCGACGTTCCAGGACCTCACCGGTGTTCCGACCGATCAGCTGGCCATATCCCTGCAGGAAGTTCCCTCAAGCAATGCGATGGAGATGGGACAGATCATGCAAGCCGTCGCGAACAAGTAGGGCGACGAACGAGCGTCTGCGATGAGTGGCGAGCTAATGACACAGCGCCGGACATGGCTAGCATGTCATCACGAATAGGAGAAAATCATGCATAAAATCCTATCATCAGACCCCACCCGCCTTGGTCGTCCGGATGTACCACCCTGCTCCGATGCTATGGATGAAGAGCTTGTGGGGGGAACCCCCGAAGAGCTTAAGAGAGATCTGAGCGAGATACTTGGTGAGGATCTTGTGCGGCATCGTATCAGCGATTTGGTGCGCTATGCATCGGATGCCAGCCCCTACCGATATATCCCGAATGTGATCGTACAGCCAAAGAACATCGATCACGTGGCGGCGATTTTTCGATATTGCACCCGCAAAGGCCGCCATGCGACCTTCCGGGCCGGTGGCACCAGCCTGAACGGCCAGTCGCAAGGCGACGACATCCTCATCGATGTGAGGCAGCACTGGAGCGGCTGGAAAGTCGAGGACAACGGGTCGCGGATTCGTTGCAATGTTGGCACCACCCTTGGACGTATTAACGAAGTGTTGAAACCGTACGCCCGCCGCATGGGGCCGGATCCTGCGAGCATTAACGCAGCCACAATCGGCGGCGTACTTGCCAATAACGCAGGCGGCATGCGTTGCCGGCCGGCGATCGATTCGTACCATTCGATCGTCGCCATGAAAATCGTTCTTACGACCGGCACGATTATCGATACCGAGGACCCGCACGCTGAGGAACACTTTGCGGCCTCCGAGCCAGAAATGGCGGCAGGCTGCTGAAGATCCGTGAGGAGCTTCTTGCCGATAAGGAGACTGTCGGATCGAATTATTCGGAAGTATGAGCATGCGTAACACCACTGGATATGCCATGCATGCGTTTCTCGACGGTGAAACGCCGGTAGAGATCCTGCGGCGCTTGATGGTTGGATCAGAGGGCACGCTCGGCTTTGTGGCCGAGGCCGTCTACAAGACTTATCACCTGCCGGCAAAAACGACGGTGGCGTGGCTACCGTTCGATACCATCGACGCGGCGGTCGAGCAGGTCGGGAAAGCTGGTCGATCTCGGGAGCGCAGGCAGTCGAGTTGATGGTCGCTTCAGCGCTGACCGCAGCCTCCAAGCTGATGAAAGGTACGCCAAAGTATTGGAAAGATCTCGATCCGAAGAACGCGGCGCTACTGGTTGAATTCGGCTTTGATAGCGACCAGGAATTTGAGGCGATCGAGAAGAGGGTTGGGGACGCTCTACGTGACGTGAAAATGCTGCAGCCGCTTGGAATTCACTCGTGATGCCGAAGCCATTGAGCTTGCATGGCACGTTCGCGATGGTCTCCTCGGCATCGTCGGTGAGATGCGCCCGCAAGGCACGAACCTCATCATCGAAGATGTTTGCTTTCCACCTGCACAACTTGCGAATGCTACTCGTGATCTGCTCGATCTTCTTGCCAAACACGGATATCAGCCTTCGGCCGCGGGACATGCCGCCTACGGAAACCTGCATTTCGTGATGATTGCACAGACTGAGCGAAGACGCGAGCCGTCAGCAGTACGACGGTTTCATGCGTGACCTGGTTGAGATGGTGGTGGATAAGTATGACGGCTCTTTGAAGGCGGAGCATGGAACCGGAATCAACATGGCTCCCTTTGTCCGGCGCGAATGGGGCGACAAGCTCACGGATCTGATGTGGCGCGTAAAACACCTCCTTGATCCGCACGGAATTCTGGCCCCGAATATTTTGCTGAGCCAAGATCCACTGATTCACCTGAAGAATCTCAAGACCACTCCAGCGATCGAAGACGTTCATTCCGCTTCTCATTGCATCGAGTGCGGATTCTGCGAACCTGTTTGCCCAAGCCGTAATGTGACAGTCACCCCCAGACAACGCATCGTTCTTCGTCGCGAGATGTCACGACAGCCCGAATGGTCGAAGCTGCTGACTCAACTGCAGCATGAGTATGAATACGACGGCATCGAGACCTGCGCCGTCGACGGTACCTGCGCCGATGTCTGTCCGATCGGAATCAATACCGGCGCCCTGATCAAACACTTCAGGAAGATGCAGCACTCCGCGGGTGCCGAAGAAGTTGCGCTCGATGTGGCCAGGAAGTGGGCCGAGGTAGAGAAACTGGCGCGTCGTGGTGTCAAGGCGGCCGACGTCGTGCAAACAATAACCAGCCCCCATCTGCTTGAGGCCTTGACGGACGTGGCTCGCAGCATTGTCAGCAAGGATCTGGTTCCCGCAGTCGCCGGCCCCATGCCGCACGCCGCTCCTGCCGACCTTCCCGAAACGAGGCGCGCGGGTGCGGCGGCCGTATATTTTCCAGCGTGCATCAATCGCATCTTCGGCAGGGACAACACCAAGCCCGCAGCGCCGGCTCTTCCTGAGACGTTCGTGGCGCTCTCGGAACGCGCGGGCAAACCTCTCTGGATTCCCGATGATGTGAGAGGTCTTTGCTGCTCGACGCCGTGGAGTTCCAAGGGCTACAAGCGCGGGCAGACATGGATGTCCGAACAGATGAGCGATGCGCTGTGGCGCTGGAGTGATGGAGGAAAGTTTCCGGTGGTTGTGGACGCGGCTTCGTGCACGCTTGGTCTCAAAGACGACATCGTTAGAGCATCTCGACGATGAACGTAAAGAGCAGCTGCAAGCTTATCACGATCATCGATTCGATCGCGTGGTGCAAAGACCTTCTGCCGTCACTGACGCATTCGCAAAACGATGCCGCAAGATCCTGGTGCATCCGACCTGTTCGATGACGCACCTCGGGCTCAGTGAGACGCTGCTCGAAATCGCCAGCGCGCTGGCTGACAGACGCTGAAATTCCGTTTGGCACAACTTGTTGCGGGACCGCCGGCGACCGCGGCCTATTGCATCCCGAGCTGGTTCTCTCCGCGACGCGCGACACATTCGTGCTGATCCAGAGCTCCGGAGACGACACCTGCTTCGTCTCTGCAAATCGAACCTGTGAGTTGGGCCTTCGGCACGCGACCGGCAAAGCGTATGAGTCGTTTATTTACGCGCTGGAGGAATCGGCACACGACCGGAAAAGCCATCACCCGACGCCATATCTGTTTTCTGCTCGAGGAACTGAGTCGTCCGGAGGCGGGCTGAGAAGGACTCTTATGCGCATCGTCCATTTTGAAACACGATGGAGTCCCCGGAATTGCCGCGGATGAAGGCTCGGGCTGGCATGGCCTCACGCAGCGGGACAGCGGATTTCCAGGCACTCTGCCCGAGCTGATCGCACAAGGCGCAGACCTGTTGCGCATCGGCAGAAGCCTCGGGCAATCGCCGGCAATCGACCTGAACGCTGTCCGGCTGCTGCCGCCGGTGCCCGTACCGCCGAAAATTCTGTGTGTCGGTCTTAACTACGATGATCACCTGGAGGAAAGCGGGCTGAAGAAGCCGGTCTATCCGGAAATCTTCGCCCGCTTTGCGACGAGCCTGATCGCTCATCAAGAGCCGATCCGGCGGCCCCGCGAATCAATTGCGCTCGACTATGAAGCCGAACTGGCCGTGGTGATCGGCAAGCCGGGGCGCCGCATCCCCAGGAGCAGGCCCTCGATCACGTGGCGGGCTACTCCCTGTTCAACGATGCGACGATGCGTGATTTTCAGCTCCGCACACCGCAATGGACGATGGGCAAGAATTTCGATGGCACCGGATCGTTCGGCCCGTGGCTGGTGACGCCCGATGCCGTGCCGCCGGGGGCCCGCGGATTGCGCATCCAGGGCCGTTTGAATGGCCGCGTGATGCAGGATTCACGCACAGACCTGCTCATCTTCAGTGTCCCGGCGCTGATTGAAATGATCAGTGTCGCGATGAGTCTGGAGCGAGGTGATGTGATCATCACTGGCACGCCGGGCGGCGTCGGAGCGGCGCGTAAGCCACCCGTCTTCATGCAGCCTGGCGATGTCTTCGAAGTGGAGATCGAGGGGCTCGGTATCCTGACCAACCCGGTGCAGGACGACTGAGAAAGCGAAGATGGATCGCCCGAAGTGGAGCGCACGATCCCGTGGCGATATTCTGATTACAAATGTTTCCGGTTCAGGTTTGATTCTGGAGTCGCATTCGTCAGCATCGATCACCCGCCGATAAATCTTCTTGATGAAGTTCTGTCGCAGGAATTCGACAAACTCGGCAGGGAACTCGAGGCCGATGAGAGCGTCCGGGTTGTGGTCTTGCAGAGCGCGCTTCCTGATTTCTTTATAGCCCACTCTGGTTTGGGCCGGGTTGGAGCCGCTTCCAAAATGGTGTCCCATACGCGCAGCTTTCGTCTTACGCAGACGATCGGCGAGCGGTTCAGGAACATGCCCAAGGTAACCATTGCCAAAGTCGAGGGACGGGCCCGGGGCGGAGGGAGTGAGATCGCGCTGGCCATGGACATGTGTTTTGCTGCCGTTGGCAAAGCGATCTTCGGCCAGCCAGAGGTGGCGGTTGGGCTTGTTCCGGGTGGCGGCTCTACGCAAAGATTGCCACGGCTCATCGGGCGGGGACGCGCCTTGGAGGTGCTCCTGGGTTGCAATGATCTCTCGGCGGAACTGGCAGAACGTTACGGCTATATCAATCGAGCGTTGCCAGCGGACGAGCTGACGCCTTTTGTCGAGAAACTGGCTCACCGCATCGCCTCATTTCCTGCGCATGCCATCGCTCACGCCAAGGCGGCCGTGGATACTGGAGCATTTAGTTCCATGGCAGAGGGGCTTCTGGTGGAAGCCCATGAGTCCGATTTGAGTGTCGCCAGCGAGGTGACGCAAGCGCGCGTGACGGAAGCATTGAAGGTCGGCGCCGAAACTTATGAAGGCGAGCTGGAGATGGATTTTTTATCGAGACTCTCCCCGATAAGGTAATCCGCGACTGATAATAGCTGAGAGTCACACCGGTGCCTGCTATCCGGCGCTCCTGGGATATCCCGCTTTGCCCTTTCTACTTTGGCACTGAACTCGGAATCGACTAGCGAAGGAGGTTCACTCGCGCGAGATCGATGATTTCATTCGCCGTGTCCATTGAGAACGGCCTTCAACATGAAAAGACCAAAGCCTCTTGGCTTGCTCGTAGGTGATAGTTGGAGGCATCGAAAGTTCCTGACGCGACACCTGAACTTCGACTAGTGCCGGCCCGTCGTGTTTGAGAGCCTTTGCGATCGCCGGTTCTACCTGGTCCGGAGTTTCCGCGCTCAAACCCAGGATGCCCGCCCCCTCCGCGATCTTTGTAAAATCGGGGTTCGTGAAGGTGGTCGCAAAATCGAGAAAGCCGTCGGCCTTCATTTCCAGCTCCACAAAGGCGAGCGAATCATTCTTGAAAACAACCAGCTTCACCGGCAAATCGTGCTGATGCAATGTCAGCAGTTCGCCCATGAGCATCGCCAGTCCGCCATCGCCGGACATTGAGATCACCTGCCGGCCGGGATGGCTGACTTGTGCGCCGATAGCCTGCGGTAATGCGTTGGCCATCGACCCGTGGTTGAGAGAACCAACCAGCCGGCGCTTGCCATTCATCCGTAGATAGCGCGCCGCCCAGATGACCGGGGTTCCGACATCGAAGGTGAAGATCGCATCTTCGGATGCGAGTTTATCGATCACGCTTGCGACATATTGTGGATGGATAGGCTTGCCTGCCGGAATCGCCGCTTGCCAGCTTGTCCAGACCCTTGCGTGCCTTTCGATAGTGCTCGACGTGATTCTTTCAAATGCGTTTCATATTGATTCTGTCCAGCCTTGGCAATAGCGCTCGCAGCGTGGCCTTGGTGTCGCCGACAAAGCCAAAATCAACTTTGCTGCGACGTCCCAGCTGCTCGCCGCGAACATCGATCTGCACCACGGTCGCGTCCTTCGGAAAGAACTGCTGATAGGGAAAGTCCGTGCCGATCATCAGCAGCGTATCGCAGTTCATCATTGCGTGATAGCCGGATGAGAATCCGAGCAGGCCGGTCATGCCCACATCGAACGGGTTGTCGTACTCGATGAATTCCTTGCCGCGGAAAGCATGCACGATGGGAGCCTGTAGCTTGCCGGCGAGCTCAACCAGCTCGCCGTGAGCCCCGGCGCATCCGGCGCCGCCAAGGATCGTTATCTTCTTTGAGCGATTCAGAACATCCGCAAGCATATTCAGTTCTTCGTCGGACGGACACACCGTCGGTTTCGGCTCGGCAAAAAGCAAACGCGGATTGTGCTCAACCGCATCTCGCAAGGCCACATCGCCCGGGAATCACGACCACGGCAACGCCGCGCCTTGAAATCGCGGTTTGGATCGCAATCTCGAGCACACGCGGCATCTGCTCGGGCTGCGAGATCAGCTCGCAATAATGGCTGCACTGCGCGAAGATATGTTCCGGATGAGTCTCCTGAAAATATCCGCTCCCGATTTCGGCGCTCGGAACTTGTGCCGCGATGGCCAGCACGGGGACGCGGCTGCGCTGGCAATCGTAAAGGCCATTGATCAAATGCATGTTTCCGGGCCCGCAGCTTCCGGCGCACACAGCCAATTTGCCCGTGAGATGCGCCTCTGCGCCGGCCGCGAAGGCGGCTGCCTCTTCGTGGCGCACGCCAATCCATTGGATGTTGTCGCGGGTGCGAATCGAATCCGTGATGCCATTGAGCGAATCGCCCGGAACGCCGTAAATTCGCTCAACGCCCGCTCCCACCAAGACGTCTACCAGCAGGTCAGCCACTCTCTTTGCCATGATCTTTCCATTTCCCGAAACCTACCTTCTCAAATCTTTCAGCGTTTTGAGGTCGTCCACGACGTACGCCATAGATGCCCGAATGCCCTTGCCAGCAACGGACGAGGGGCGAGGTCGGACAACTCTTCGTCTTTGCAGACCGGCAGTGTCAAGGACACCATCGCCGATCCACGCCTGTTCCACTTTGACGTCGTGCGGAACGTTCTCGACCAGTTCGTGAATCGGCCGGTTTGTCGTGCTTCTCCGCCGCCAGGCGCGGGAAGTGCAAGAGATTCACAACGGGCCTCTGCTGCAGTGGCGAGAGGTCCTTCACAGGCTCTCTGCAACGTGACGACTCCCTTCGGCCAGCCTCTGGCCGCCTGCCGAGAGAGTCCCAGCAAACTTCGATCCCGGAGCCAACGCAGGGCCTGCCTTTGCCGGTGGCCGCGTAATACCTCGTCTGGAAAACTCGACCCAATGCGTTTGGGATAGCCTTGAGTCCAGCCGCGCGCTAGCGCCGCGTCGTTGTCCACGAAAATGTATGGACAATAAGCAGACCGGCCTTCCCTCAAAGAGTGCGTCAAGAAGAATGAAAAACTCGCGATACTGATATCGAGCCGGATCGAGGTATTCGTCGTTCGAGCCGGAGAACTGCCAATCGTAGAAAAGAGCGTTGGCGTGACCATTTGCGTTCCGATCGGGATCGAGCCCTGCAGGCAGCACAGCCGCCACGGCAGAAGGATCCGCCCAAAATTCGATGTTCAGAAAGTCGGAGGAATAATACCAGGGCGGAGGCGGATTCAGCGTCGATTTCCCTTTCGGGGTGAGAGGGTAGTTGAAGCCTTTTAGCATTGGTGTTCTCCCTCTTAATGTTCTTGTTAAATGGAACCCGAGCACATTCCTGCACATCCGCGAGTCTGCACTCACTCATTGCACTAAACACCGCTGACCAGAGCTCTTGGCTTCGAGAAGACCGGGTCAGGTACCCGTTCGGACATCGATGCCATATTCAGCCCGCGAATCGTAGAGCAACACGTCTGGTCCTTCGGATATATGACGTCGATTCCTAGTTGGAGGGTGGCTATGCCGACGCGTGGACAGAACATGTCGAAGTCACAGGGAACCATCGAGGCCACCGCATCGCAATTCCCGTATTAAGGTTGAGATTGCTCGAGAAAAGCCGGAGGCGGGTGGGCGTTCCAGTTTGCTACCGCTGGAGTAAGCAAACTCATTGCCATCACAAACTACTGGTATCCGGCCGATCGGCGACGAGAAGGCGCAGACTGAGACTGGATTTTACGAGGTAAATCGTCCGGGGCAGCCCTAGGCACGTGCCGAGGGGAGTCGGCGGGTGTCAATGACGATGACAGGAAAGCCAACGTCACTAGAATGACGCTGTGGACCCGATGTTCGGCGCTACAGACTAAATCGCTGTCGCCTCCGAGTGACTGGAACCTAAGGCAGCTTTACCATCACGTTCGTCCATTTCCTGTAGATCGCGCGGCAGCCGCCGAATTCCAGCCGCTGCAGCCCCTTTCAGATAGAATGGCTCGCCATGTCGACAGACGCCACCGCCGCGCTCTCACAATCAGCTTCAGTAGCGCGTCCAACCACCTCGCACCGCCGGCACGCCTTTCTGCAGAACTACTTTTACTTTTTCATGACCCTCCTGATATTCGGGATCGTGGTGTATGGCTTCAGCCACACCGTAGACCAGAACCTTTTCCATCCCGCTGTGCCCCGCCCCTTCATTCTTTACGTGCACGCAGCTGTCTTTTCCGGATGGCTGGTCTTGTTCGTTCTCCAGTCCTCGTTGGTCCGGAGCCACCACGTGCGCTGGCACCGCCGCGTCGGATGGTTTGGCGCAGGCCTCGGAGCTTTAATCCCCGTGCTGGGTGTTGCCACCGCCATCACCATGGGGCATTTCAACTTCTACCAACTGCACCAGGCCGGCGCCGAAGCCTTTCTCATCATTCCCTTGTGGGATATGGCTACCTTTGCCCCCGCCTTTGCCCTGGCCGTCTATTGGCGAAAGAAGCCGGAGTACCATCGCCGTCTGATCCTGATTGCCTGCTGCGCGCTCACCGCCGCCTCCTTCGGGCGCTTCCCACCCAACATTCTTCCGCGGATAGTGTTTTACGCCGGGGTGGACTCCCTGATTCTTCTCGGAGTAATCCGCGATTTGATCGTCAACCGGAGCGTTCATCAGGTTTATCGTTACGCGCTTCCCGCGATCATTCTTGGCCAGGTCGTTGTCATGTACATAGTGACGACGCAGCCCGCAGCGTGGATGCGAATCGCACACGCGATGCTGGGGTGAGCAAGGCGATCCGCACTAGCTGCGAAAAGAGTCGGCATTCTCCGATGCCCACTGCCTGAGTGCGATTGGTTTGCGTCCTAAAATACGTTCGACGTCATGACTGACGCCGGCCAGACGCCCCTCTCGGATTGCCCGCCACAAAGTGACATGAGCCTCAGTTTCTTCCGGAGACCCGCTAATCCTGGAATAGCGCTCGCGCGCTTCCTCGTCCGATATCGCTCGGAATGCCAGTGGTTCACCGATCGCTTGTGCGATAGTAGCGGTCACTTCTCCGAATGTCAGGGATTCAGGGCCGGTGATCGGTACGGCTTGCCCCACATAAGCGTCGCTGACTAATGTCTCGATCGAAACCGCCGCGATATCGTCGGAGTGGATAAACGGGCGGCGTCCATTCGCGGTAAATGATCGAAGACCTTTTCAGTCTTGATGGGGTGGGCCCATGCAAGCAGATTGGACATGAAGCCGGTCGGTCGGACAAAGGTGAACGGAATTCCAGCCGCCCGGATCGCCGCCTCGCCCTTCTCGTGCCAGGCTCCAATCGCAAGGCCTTGCTCGACGTCCAACGAAGAAAGCTTAATCAGCCCTTTTACTCCCGCTTCCTTGGCTAGCACCGCAGCTGCCTCGTCTCGCTGCGGAATTTCGGGACCAACATTCACCAGATAAATCGTCGATGCTCCCTTGAGAGCGTCCCGCATGGAAGCCAGTTCGGCGAGATCACCCACAAAGATGTCGACGCGGTCTCCGAAAAGAGAGCGCGCTTTCGCCTGGTTACGTACCAGTATGCTCGGACGAATGTTGCGTTTCAGCAAGTGTTCGACGACGCGCGACCCGACATCTCCCGTTGCGCCTGTAATCAGATGTTTCATCGTTCCTCGATTCCGGCGAACGCGTTTTGTCGATCGCAACCACGCTCGCCACCTAAGAAACAGCCTAAAGGCTCGAGGACCTTTGTCTACTCGCATGTCCAGGATCGGCTATCTTCATCACAGGAAGTTGGAGGAAAGCTCACATTTCCATCTAGACTGATCTCGTGAAACCGAAGGCAAAGAGAACCTCAGCCCGCCGCAAACCGACCCAGGATCGAGCCCAGGTGACAGTCGAAGCAATGCTGGATGCAGCCATCAAACTTCTCAAGCGTGGAGGCGTTTCCTCGATTACGACGAACCGGATCGCCGAGACTGCGGGCGTCAGTATCGGGTCCGTCTATCAATATTTCCCAAACAAGCGGGCGATTTTTATCGCGCTTCATGATCGACACATTGGCCAAGTTGATCGCGTGATGCTGCGACGAATGGTCGAGAGCGAAGGAGCGTCGATTGAGGGACTAATCGCGTCCTTGATCGACGGCATGATCGAGGCGCACACGGTTGATCCGGAATTGTCAGACTTGCTGCAGGTAGAAGTGCCGCATCGCGCCAACGGCACGCGAGATTTCTCGGCTCGACTTCACGCGGCGTTTCGAACAGCGCTTGCCCCACATGCGAGAGAGTTCGGGGGAAGAAGTGATCTCGATACGCGGTGTTTTTTTGTGAGCAATATGGTGGATGCTCTTGGTCACGCTATCGTGCTGCGGCGACCACGCGGGTCATCGCTCTCCCGGGCAAGAGCAGAATTACTTCGGGCAATCTTGGCTTATCTACGGCATTGAGGACGCGAGTTAGCCTTAGACACCCGAAACTCGTCGGCTACTGAACAGCGCCGAAAAGAACCGGACTGACCATAGTTTCAATCCTGACTGCCATCTGCTCGGGGGGGACGCGGTCGGGTGTCTGAAACCACCGGCGCGCGGCTCCAAAAACGGCCCAGGCGGCAGTGGTCGCCAGCAGTGCCGAATCGACACCGGGTGCCGTTCCATGAAGGGCAAGGCCTTCCTTGAACATTCCTTCGACAACGGGGATGATGGAGCCCTCGAGCGGCCTCTTAGCCAACTCACCGGGGCAGCCTGTGCTCTCAGCAAGATAGTCGCAGACGCCGAGTGCGATAGCGCGCAGTGCTCCATTGCAGTCGGTGAAGGTGATGGCGCGGCGCGCTAGCAGGTCTCGAAAGCGGACCTCTGTCATGGCCTGCAGCAGGGCGTTCTTGTCTGGATAGTGCAGGTAGAAGGTGGCCCGGTTCAGCGTCGCCTCGTCGGCGATCTCCTGAATCGAGATGTCTTCGAAAGCCTTGTTTGTCAATAACTTGGCCAGTGAATCCATCAGCATACGGCGGCTACGCAGGATGCGTGGATCCGTCGTCCCCGTCTCGGATTGAAGAAGCTGGGCCATTCCTACCTTAAAGATAACTTTTCCAGTCTATACGACACTTGTTTATTTTTGAATCGACAAATGTCAATTACTAATCAATTGTCGTATAGGAGACAATTGCTTATGTCAACGCTTCTACATGTCGATTCTAGCCCACTCTACGGTCGGTCAGTCTCTCGCGAGCTGACCGCTGCGTTCGTCACCCAATGGAAGGCTTCGCACCCGGATGGAAGGGTCATAGACCGCGACCTCAACGCGACAGCCATGCCGCCGATCAATGCGGAATGGGTCGGTGCCGTCTACACGCCGGAAGCGGCGCGCACTCCGCAACAGAAGGAATTGCTGTCGCTCTCCGACTCGTTGCTCGCCGAATTGGAGCAGGCCGATGAGTACGTCATTGGAGTTCCAATGCATAACTTTGGGGTGCCGTCCGTGCTCAAGCTCTGGATCGACCAGATTGCGCGCGTCGGCAAAACCTTTTCGTACGCGGACGGAAGGCCGAAGGGACTGATTATCGGCAAGAAGGCGACCTTCATCATCGCAACGGGAGGGATGTATGACGCCCAGACGCAGATGGCTTCGTTCAATTTCGTGGAGCCGTATCTGCGGTCCGTATTTGGTTTTCTTGGCTTGACGGACACGACCTTCCTCACCGCAGGGGGGACCAAAGTACTGAACCAGGGGCATGACCGGAGCACGTTTCTCGCACCGCATCTTCAGACCGTGCAGACGCACGCGCAGATCTCCGAAGGAGGCCGAGCATGAAGATTACTTCAACTGTTGCTCGCTACCTGCTGGGGCTGATCTTTACAGTTTTTGGGCTGAACGGATTTCTCAACTTCATCCACCAGCCGCCTCCGCCGAATCCGCTTGCGGTTCAGTTTCTTGTCACCGTCAGCGAGGCGCATTTTGCCGAATTCTTCTTCGCGATTCAAGTGCTCGGTGGGCTTTTGTTGCTTTCGGGCTACTTCGTACCACTTGCGCTGACAATGCTGGCGGCGGAGCTCTACAACATCCTTGCGTTTCACCTGACGCTTGCGCCGGCGAGCATTCCTCCGGCTCTGTTGGCCTCTGTACTGTGGGTCCTGGTCTTTGTTCAGTACCGCAAAAGCTTCAACGGCATCTTTACCGCGAAGCCTGCGACGCAGACGTAAATTGCGTCGCAGGACAGGGCGGCCCACTCAAGCCCGGTTTTGGCTTGAGTGGGGATGTTCGGCGTCGATCATCTAGGCCGGTTGAAAGATTGCATTGTCGTTACGGAGAGTGGCGTTTTCGTAAGACTACGCCACGAGAGCAAAAGGGATGCCCGGCCTAGGAAGCCTCGCTCTGCGGAACGATCGGCAGACCCATGGCCCTCCATGCCTGAAACCCACCAATAATGTCGGTCGCTCGGTTGAGTCCAAGATCCTTCAGAGCGACCGCCGCGAGGCTTGAGGTATAGCCTTCGGAACAGAACACGATCACCTGGATGTCATGATCGGTCGCAATCGGCAGCCGCGCGCAGGAGGCTGGATCGAACCGCCACTCGAGCACGTTACGTTCAACAACCAACGCGTCCGCAATACTACCTTCAATCGCGCGCTGGGCTTCGGGACGAATATCGACGAGTGTCGCATCTTTTTTGACCATCGCCTCATAGGCTTCTCCTGGAGACAGCCGCTGCAGTCGGGCGCGTGCCGCTGCGAGCACTTGCTCAATGGTCAAGGCGTCGGTCCGGTCTGAGGGTTTCGTTTTCTGCACTCGCCACTCTTGATCGACTGTCTCAGCCTTCCCAGATTCGGGGTCACGCGGAACCAGTCGGCTGCCATCGAACTTGTACTCGTTCATGTCGCTAAGTGGAGGAGAATATGCGTGAATACTGATGGCCGGCGCGAGGGAGACGTTACGGACATCATGCGCATAATCGGGACCAAACGCGCATGACTTGCCCGGGTGTATCACGCGGGCCCGCTCGCCAGGCCTATGCTCCTCCAAAATCCCCATCGCTACGATGAAGGCTCCCGATGACGCACCGTGGTCGTGGAAGCCGGTGGATTGCCCGGGCAGCCAACTAATCACCCATATGTCATAGTCCGGACCGTGATACAGCCGCTCGTACCAGCGCTGTTCGGTTCGCAGACGAACTTTATCCATCCATCCATCAGACGACGCGAACTGAGAGACGATGTCGGCGAGTTCCTCAGGTGTTCTCAAGACCGCTCCGGATAAGTCCTTCGATGCGACCAATGCAATGTCGACCTCTTGTAAAGGTCGTTTTTCTAATGCGAGTTCCATAGAATCTCCCCAGCTAAACCGTCGCAAAAAAGCCTGCGGCTCGGATGCCGTCTTCTCGACGGATACGAGGCCCAAATGATGGGCATTTCGGATGAGCTTTGAGGAGAGGTGTTTCAGGAATATCTGAACGTCGCAGCTCACCCAACGAAAGGATGGTTGCAGCGACAACAACAATGAAGCAGGGGAAACTCCATATTCTGACGATAGCATGGGGCGGGTGGCCCATTCAAGCATGGGGCTGGTTTGAGTGGGATGTTCACGCGTCCTTGATTTGGACCGGACGAAAGGCTGCATTGATGTTTACGGTGACTTATAAGTTTTTCTTGACTGCCCCACCCAAGCCAAAGCCGGCCTTGAACGGGCCGCCCGTCCGGACGAGGCTATCTTTGAAAATATAATTCATACCAACCTCAATGCGGTGTTCTTTAAAGAGAGCGAAGTAGATCAACCAGAGTTTCACAATTTAAGAAAAGAGGGCACCATGAAAAGGGTTACTGGATCGTTGCATATCGATCAATTTCGGACGACTCCGCGGTCAAGGCATATGGCGCGTTGGCTGTACCCGCGGTTGAGTCATTCGGCGGACGATTCTTGACCAGGTCGATGAGTCAGGTGCAACCCCACGAAGCCGGATTGCCGTTGCGGACGCTTGTCGTCGAATTCGACAACTATGAAACCGCATTGGCAGCCCGTAAGAGCGAGGCTTACCGGAAGGCGCTTCAGGCGCTCGATTCCGGCGCGGAACGAGACTTTCGTATCGTCGAAGGCGTGTAAGGTCATCTGGAGCAAGCCGTTTTTAGGCATTATTTTTAACGAGGAGTTAGCAATGAATACCGAAAGCAACAGTATCGCGAATTTCGACATGAAGCCTGGGCCACCCGCCAGAGTTGGGCCCGCGGAGCGTTAGCAGCAGGCTCGCAGAACCCCATTCATCCAGGAGAACATGGTTCAGTTTTGTTCCCGCACGAAACCTTCGACTTCCGGCAGAGCACGGTTCCTATCGAGGTTGAAATCATTCACTAGGAGATGGCCTGGCCGTCCTGCTGAGTACATTCAAGAATGGATTTGCCAGAAACGCGCGCGAAGATCTCACGGTAGAATTGTGGATGTGACTGCCAAGTCTGCGCCGTCACGATGTGCCCGTCGCACACCGCTTCGTCGGTGACATACATCGCTCCGGCCTGCTCCGCTTCAAGGCGCACATGTTCGTAGCAGGTCACACGTCTACCGCTGATTAGCCCTGCAGCAGCCAGCACTTGAATGCCATGGCAGATGGCGAAGATCCATTTCCCCGCTCGATCGAAAGCCCGGACAATATCCAACAGGCAGACATTGTTCCGCAAGTACTCGGGCGCCCTGCCGCCAAGAATGAGCGCTGCGTCATAGTCCTCGGCTCTTACCTGATCGAATGCAAGATCTGCCTCGATCCCATATCCCTCTCGTTCGATGTAGGTGTCCCATCCCGGCTTGAAGTCGTGCATCACAAGATGCAGCAACCGGCGTGTCGGAGCCGCAACCACAGCCTCCCAGCTCTCCTCCCGAAATCGGTGAATCGCATAAAGCGCTTCATACGACTCACCGCCATCGCCCGTGATTACAAGAACTCTGGCCATGCTTTCCAACCTCATCTGGATTTCCGTTTTGCTGACTGGCCGCTTAATATTACGCCCCGCCTGACCTGACTGGAAGGCTTTTCGGTTCTCCCGAAACGTTGAAGGCGATGCAGGACATGACTTCGGCGTTCGAAGACGACGTGACGCAGGGCCTAATACCCCACATTGATTCGAATTTCCGAACAGATTCGGATCGAGATCATCCTGCGATGGCTGGCCTTTCGATGGGCGGCATGCAGACATTCCAGATCACGCTGAATCATCTCGATCTGTTTTCTTACGAAAATCCGTCAGTCCTCCATGGACGACAATGTAGTCTGCCAACCGCCCCAAGTCTGCGGCGCGCGAACATCCCCACTCAAGCCCAAACCGGGCTTGAATGGGCCACCCGCCAGAAATCGCTTCAGGCGCTCAGTTCCGGCGCGGAACGAGACTTTCGCATCGTCGAAGGTGCATAAGCTCACCTGGAGCAAGCCATTTTAGAGATTATTTGTAACCAAGAGTTAGCAATGAATCTCGAAAGCATCAGTATCGCGAATTTCGACATTGGCTGAATGCCGATGAAACAGGGATAGCGGCTGTTTGGCTGCGGTTGTGCCCTTCGGGGCTTCAAATGTGAGCGGTTAAATGTTGTGGAGTACAGGGAATATTGAAAGCCGGGACAGCTTCCGGTGCAATAAAATGCCGGCAACGAGAAAGTAGACTCCGCCGAAGATTGCGTAGCCGCCCAGGTCTTTAATGTGCGTTTTTTCGTGAAGAGCACCAACGATGAAGGCCAATCCTGCTGCGGTGGACTGAACACCGCTCAAAATCATCGCCCACTGACCACCGCCCAATGCCTTCCTGCGAGAGATGCCAACCGCAAGTTGTGCAATTCCTGCGGCGCAGGCCCAGGCGCCAAATGTCACGACTGCCTGCTGAGGAGACTTGAACACTGTTGCAAAAATCCCGACCGTGGCAAGAATTCCCAATGCCACATTCACGTATTGTGCGGTGCGTGGTCCCGAGTTGGAGCGCTTAGCAACTCTCAGATCATACATGGTGCAGGCTACGTCCCAGAGAGGGTAAAGGATCAGAAGACCAGCTGCCAAAGGGGGATTATTGACTGCGGTCGCTAACACGACGCCTGCCCAGATTATCTGAACTACGGTTCGGCTGAAATAAAGGTTGCGTAACGAACGTGCTTGTAGCAGTTCGTTCGCGGTTGTGTTTGTCATATGGCTCCTTTAGCGACTACTACTAGTTGGTATGTTCGTTTGCATTGAATCCGAGTGAACGGATCATTTATAACCGAATGGTCGGTTAAAGACAAAAGCGTTGCGACATTGACATTGCCTACTCAGTGAACGATCGTTTTGTTGGGTGTTGAGATTTGGGCGCCGTGCTTACAATCCAAGGGGCTTCTTGCGAAGTTTCGCTTTCGACTTCCTCAATGCGGATCTCACTGGTGATCCAGATCCTTGAGGATCAGTTTGAATCAGCCACTTAATGTCTTTCAGAAGCCGCTTCCGTTCGCTTTCTGTCCAGGTATGCCAGTCGACAAGTTCAAGAAGCTTAACTCCCTCGAGCGCAAGAAATGCGAGCATTGCGCCCTTTGGGTGTTCACAGGTTTTCCTGATGCGCTCGACAGTGCGCTTCATGTAATTCTTTCCCTGACGACGTAATTGCGGATCATTTGCAACCGAGGCGCAAAGATTCAAGGCTACCGAACGCAATCCATTTGTCATTGGCTCGCGCGACGCGAGGATTCGGCCACGAATCTCAGCGTCCTTGTCGTCTTCTAGACTGTTGATTGCGGCTTCGTTGATCGCTGCGTCAGAACTCACTATTCGATCCACTACCGCCTTTATCAATGCTTTCTTCGTCTTGTATATGTAAAGGACACTCGCTTTACTGATGCCAGCCTGCGAGGCCACCGCCTCTATGGTCAACTGTCCGGCACCATCCCTTACAACCACGTGTTCGGCTGCGTCGAGCACTCGAGCTTCACTAATGACACGTTTTCGACCCATTTGTCTCTCCTATCGCTTATATAACCGCCCGGTCGGAAAGTAGCAAGTGCACGCGATCGGAGGCGGGCTCTCTGTTTGAACGCGTGCTCGGCTACGCCAACCATCTCGGGCCTCATTCGGAACAGACAGGGTAGCAAGGCGAGGCCCTGGGCAATTTCCTGCAGGCGTTCACACATCTAGCGATAATCAGCGCCGCGTTCAATTTGGACCGAACGATGGGTGGCCCATTCAAGCCCGGTTTTGGCTTGAGTGGAAAGTGTTTGGTAGCAGATTTGGGTCGGCTGATAAATTACGTTGTCTTCATGGGGTTGATGGGTTTTCTTCACTGCCCCAATCAAGTCAAAGGCGGACTTGAATGGGCCACCCGCCCAACGTGGTGCGTAGCTGAGGTCTAACGTCCGAAAAAGAAGTAAATGGTGGAGGCGGCGGGAGTTGAACCCGCGTCCGAAAATGTGACAGGTCAAGAGACTACATGCTTATTCACGTTCATGCCCTGGGCATTACCCCAGGACGTTCGCGGATGCTGCTCAGAACGGACAAGAAACATCAGCCGCTAGCCTGAGATCTTAGCCTCTCTCCCCAGACGTAGAAGAGAAGAGCAGCCCTCTGTGTGACGCTCGCTCACAGCCCGAAGGCAAAGCTGTGGAGAGCGGCTGCCTAACTAATTAGGCTGCGTATGCCATTTGTTGATTGGCAATTATCATTTTCCACGCGATTACGGGTGTGTGGACCCCGGCATGCCTCTTGGCCGAAAGCATCTCCGTCGAAGCCGTGACGCCCCCACTGGTGGGAATGGCCTTGCAAAGAGCAATAACAAAGCTCTTCGAGCAACGCTCAAAGAGCCACTCCCAATCTAAGTTCTATAGGATCGGAAGTCAATCTACCCGCATTAGATGCGTAGATGTTACCGAAGATGCTGTACCACTGAAGTTGGGCGGTGGCCTTCGGATAGGCGGCAAACCTCGAAAAATGGGCTTAAATGAGGCTTCGAGGGTTAAGCCATGCGGACTTTTTCCAGCACCGTCTCTTCGTTGTTGGCCGGCTTCGTATTGCTCTCAGCCATGAGCATCGCCCAGACCAAGGCTGGCAGCCCGGAGCGTGAATTATTCGACGCCATGAATCGCGAGCGTGTAGCGCACGAATTGCCTCTTCTGCGATGGAATGACTCCCTGGCGGTGGCGGCTCGCAAGCACGCCAGCGAGATGGCTCACAAGGATGCTCTCTCCCATCAATTTCCCGGCGAGCCCAACCTTCCAGCACGGGTGAAGCAGACGGGCGCACACTTCGTTTGGCTTTCGGAGAACGTTGCCCTCGGCCCCAACGCGTCAACGATCCACGCGAGCTTTGTGAAGTCGCCCAACCATCGCGCGAACATCCTGGATACCGACATGAACGTGGTGGGCGTCGGCATCGTGGAACGTAACGGACAGTTGTTCGCCGTGGAAGACTTCTCCAAAACAAAGTAAGCAGGATAACGGGGCATCCCCGATCCAAACCCTTATTGTGATACCAGACCGGTGTCCGCGCGAAATTTGTTCTCACACTCTTTTGCCGCGGAAAGCAACTGCTTGAACTCCTGCGTGCCACGCAGGGGCGCGAGCAGAGGATCCTTCTGCAGGGCGCTATAGGCACAGTAGTGGCCTTCGATGGCGCTCTTGAGCAGGCGTAACGCGACATCGCGCTTTCCGCAGATAGTCAAAAGAGCGGTGTCCCAGTACCGGTTCTCGGGATCGGGGTCCGCAAAGGAAATGGGTGTGTAAGCGCGAACCTCTTGCTCCAGCTCCGCGGCAGGGGCGCCGTTGAAACAGGCATTCACTAGCGCCTTAAAAGGAGTATCGCTCGGCACTTTCATTGCGCTCGCACGTGCCTCCGCGTGGTTGCCGGCGCGTTCGAAATGGAGGGGTAGATTGATCGAGACCCACGTCGAACCCATATCCAGCCGGAGAAACTCCATTCCTCGTTCGGTGTTACCCAACAGATCGAACACCAGCGAGCAGGAGCGGAATTGATAATTTCCGGGATCGAGCGAGAGAGCTGTCTCGCATTCGTGCGCGGACTCAGGTAGAAGTCCACCGTAGCGCAGGACATAACTCATGGCTAAGTGGGCGGCCGCATTCTCTGGGTGTCTTTCCACCAGGGCCTTCGCGTCCTTGTAAGCTTTGCTCAATTCGCCCATTTCCACCCGATTGGCGATGAGTTGCCCGGCCGCGTCACTGAAGTCCGGATCGAGGGCCAATGCCCGTTCCAAGGCTGCCATCGATCGCTGGAACATCGCCTCCCCGCCGTTCGAGTAGTGAGAATCGTAGTAATAGCGTTCTCCCAACGCTCGCCATGCCGGCGCATAGGTGGAATCCAAACCCACAGCGCGCTCCAGCATCGTGATCGCTTCTTTGTTGACAGCCCCGTCATGCGCCAGGGAGATGCTGCGCAAGTACAGATCGTAGGCTTCTTCGTTCTTGGGACGGGTCCCTGCTTCTGCCGAGTTGTCACCAGCGCCAAGCGCGGGAACCATGCCTTGGCGGACTTTCGATTCGATCTGCCTCCGCATCGCGACCATGTCCCCGGCCCCGACATTGAGCGTGTCCCGCCAGATGGTGCGATTGTTGGCGACGTCCACCACTTCCAGGGTGAGCTGCAACTGGTCGCCTTCCTTCAGGTAGTGACCCGTGACGATATCGGTCACGCGCATTTCGCGGCCCGCCTTTTCCAGGTCCAGGTTGGGCGTGTCGTATTTGCTGGTGGTCGCGAAAGGGCGGATCGACAATGCGCGCGCGTAAGTCAATGCGGTAGCAATTTCGTCGGGCAAGGCAAGGCGCAGAAAATCAACGTCCTTGTCGGCGCTCATGTTCTGAAAGGGAAGTACAGCGATGGTGGTTGGGTTGGTGGAACTCGCGGCAGGCGCAGTGCGGTGTCTCGATTGCCAGACCAGAAGAGCGATGATCGCAACCGCAATGACGGCGACGAGCGCGGCGATTTTCCCGTACGCGAGTTTTGGAGTAAGGCCGACGCCAGCCGTTTCTCGACCTGTAGCTGGTGAGTGAATTGAACCCGAAGATCCCTTCGCGCCTGAGACCGCCTCTGGCTCAGTCGCGGGAATCGGGATTCGTTGAGTGTCAGTGTCGCGTTTCAGGCGTTGCAGGTCACCGCGCATTTCTGAGGCGTGCTGGTAACGCAGGGAGCGATCTTTTTCCAACGCCTTTCCGATGATGTCTTCCAGTTTCGTCGGCACATCGGGGTTCAAGCGCACGACAGGAGTTGGCGCAGCATCCAGAATGGACTTGAAGATTAGTGCCGACGTGTCGCCTCGGAAGGGCAACAAGCCGGTCGCCATTTCGTACAGAACCGCACCGAAGGAAAACAGATCCGTGCGGGCATCGAGTTCCTTCCCTTTCGCCTGTTCCGGTGACATATAAGCCACCGTGCCCACCATCGTGCCCGGGTTGGTCAGATGCTGGTCGTCAATCGTTCCGGTCATGGTGTTGGCCGACGCTACCTGACTGGACGAACCGGCAGGAGTGACTTTGGCGAGGCCAAAATCCAGAACCTTGGCGTGCCCGCGCTTGGTCACAAAAATGTTCGCGGGCTTGATGTCGCGGTGAACGATATTTTCAGAGTGTGCGGCATCAAGCGCATCCGCAATTTCGATCGCCAGGGAGAGCAGCGTTTCGTTGTCGAGAGGTCGTCCCGCGATCATGTGTTTCAGAGTTACCCCATCCAGAAACTCCATGGCGATGAAGCGCATGCCGTCGTGTTCGCCGATCTCGTAGATGGTGCAGATATTGGGATGGTTCAGTGCGGAGGCCGCACGGGCTTCGCGCCGGAAGCGTTCCAGGGCTTGCGGATCTTTCGCGACGTTGTCGGGAAGAAACTTGAGCGCAACAAAGCGCCCTAACGAGGTGTCTTCGGCCTTGTAGACCACGCCCATCCCCCCGCCGCCCAGCTTTTCAACGATGCGGTAGTGCGAGATGGTCTGGCCGATCATGAATCGGGCCATGTTATGTGGGATATCCAGTCAAGTCAATGAAGGCATGTGACTTGAGCTGGGCGTAAGTTGAATCACTTGAGTGGTTGTTTCGAGTCTGTTGCGACAGAAAATGCGGACTCAATGGAAGCTGCCGTGTCGGTTCGGTCCGCGATTTCTGGCGGCTACGAGATACCTTCCACTATTTTGTAGATCGTTCGTATCGATAAAGCTGTCATAGAACCCCCTAACCCATTCAGTTGCAATCTAGTCGTGGATTTTCCATTGCTCGCTTTCCGTCCGGCGAAGAAGCGACGATAACTCAGTTGCCTAGCCCGAACGGCTAACCTTATACTTCGCCATGGGTTTAGCGGAAATCAGCCGCTTCGATCACCCGGTCCTGAATCAGTATCTCGTCGACGGCGCGTATGACGAGACGTTCGAAAGCCCGGGCAAACCCCGCGCGCATTACGCTCCGCTGCTGGAGATGTTCTCCTCGCTGCCAGCGGACGAAATCCGCCGCCGCAAACATTCCGCTGATCTTTCCTTCCTGAATCAGGGCATCACGTTTACGGTGTATGGCCGCGAAGAGGGAACTGAGCGAATTTTCCCCTACGATCTTCTGCCGCGCCTGATCACCAGCGCCGAGTGGAATCACATCGAACGTGGCCTCACGCAGCGGGTTACCGCGCTCAATCTGTTTCTGCGGGATATCTACAACGAAGGCCGCATTCTGGCGGAGGGCGTGGTTCCGCGCGAAGTGGTGTACAGCTGCAAGCATTTCCGCAGACAGATGCGTGGATTGCAGGTACCACGCAATGTGTACATCGCCGTTGTCGGTTCGGATCTCATCCGCTTACCCAGTGGCGAGTTCGTGGTGCTCGAAGACAATCTTCGCGTTCCCAGCGGCGTTTCCTACATGCTGACAAATCGGCGCGTGATGAAACGAATCTTCCCTAATCTGTTTCGCCTGCAAGGTGTGCGTCCGATCGAGCACTACACCCAGGCTTTACTGAGCACTCTACGCTCGCTGGCCCCGGAAGGCCGGCCCGAACCCACAGTCGTGTTGCTGAGCCCGGGCGTGTTTAATTCTGCGTACTTCGAGCACGCGTATCTCGCACGTCAGATGGGCATCGAGTTGGTGGAAGGTCGCGATCTGGTCACGCACGACAACATCGTCTATATGCGCACGACCACGGGATTGCGCCGCGTGGATGTCATCTACCGCCGTGTGGATGACGACTTCATCGATCCCTTGGCGTTCCGATCCGATTCGGTTCTGGGCGTGGCCGGGTTGTTCAATGCCTACCGGGCCGGGAATGTGACTCTGTCAAATGCGTTCGGTACGGGTGTCGCAGACGATAAAGCGCTGTATGCCTACGTTCCCAAGATCATCAAGTACTATCTGTCCGAAGATCCGGTGCTGAACAATCTTGAGACCTATTTGCTCACCGACTCGGCGCAACGCGACCATGTTCTGCAAAACCTCGACAAACTGGTGGTGAAGGCTGTCGGAGAGTCGGGCGGCTACGGCATGTTGATCGGGCCGCACAGCACGGTGGAACAGCAGGGAGAATTTCGCGATCGCATCCTGGCGGACCCGCGCAACTACATCGCTCAGCCAACCATCAGTTTCTCCCGCGCTCCGTGTTTTATTGACGACGTACTGCAGCCCCGTCATGTGGACCTTCGGCCCTATGTTCTTTTTGGAGACAAAGTCACGATCGTTCCCGGGGGGCTTACCCGCGTCGCATTACGCCGGGGATCGCTGGTGGTGAATTCGTCGCAAGGCGGCGGAAGTAAAGACACGTGGGTCCTGAACCAATAAGCGTTCTCTTAAATATGCTCTCTCGAGTCGCTGACAATTTGTACTGGATGAGCCGTTACTTGGAGCGCGCGGAACACGCCGCCCGGCTATTGGACATCAATCTTAACCTGATGCTGGACGAGTCCGCTTCCAGCGCGGACCGGCGCTGGCGGCGGGTTTTGGCCGCCCTGGGAAATCCGCCGAATCTGGCCTGGAGCGGGGATGCCTACCAGGTAGCGCAAATCCTGACCTTTGACCCTGGCAACCGTTCGTCGATCACCTCATGTATTGCGGCGGCTCGGGAGAATGCCCGCCAGGTGCGCGAAGAAATCAGCACCGATCAGTGGCAGCGGGTCAACTACCTGTTTCACCAGGTGACGCGGCGCAAGCCCAACGAGACAGATGATGTGCTGCCCTCGGATTTCCTGCTCTCGGTCATCGAAGGCGTGCATTTATTTCAAGGCGTCACGGATTCGACCATGAGTCATGGCGAGGGCTGGCATTTCATTCGCGTGGGCCGCTACATTGAGCGGGCATGCGCTACGGCGACTCTGCTGGGCCTGTATCACAGTGAATTCTGGGGACCTTCCGATCAGGCGCCCGAAGCGGCCGAATATCTGGAGTGGATTGGCTTGCTCCGTTCCTGTACAGCCTTCGAAGCGTTTTGCAAGGTATACACCGCTGATTTCAGCCCCGACCGGATCATCGAATTTCTTTTGCTGAACCAGGAATTTCCGCACTCGTTGCGCTATTCCATCGACAGCCTGCACAATGCGCTCGAGTCCATCCACGGCGAAGGCGGAAAGCGCCGCGCGGTTCAGTTGACCCGGTTGGCGGGACGCTTACAGGCGTCTCTGAGCTTCGGACAAATCTCGGAAATTCTGTCACAGGATGTAGGCTCGTACTTGGAGAGTATTTTGCGGCAGTGCCGCGAGATCCACGAAACAATCTATGAACTGTACGTGGACTATTCCATCCACACAGCGCTGGCAGGATAGAAGACCCAAGGCAAGGGACAAATAATTTCATGTTCTATTCGATCAAGCATCTGACGAAATTCCACTACGCCTCCCCAGTCAGCGAGAGTGTGATGGAAGCGCGGATGCATCCGCGCAGCGAAGGGAACCAGCGTTGTCTCACTTTCCATCTGGCGGTAAGCCCGCGATGCCGTGTGTTCGCTTATCGCGATCACGTGGGCAACAATATTCATCACTTCGATATTCCGGGACATCATTCCTATCTGGTGATCGTGGCTGAATCTCTGCTTGATGTACAGCCAATGATCGATATCCCATCGTCATTGCCAACGGACGCCTGGGCGGAAGCCGATTCCATGGTCCAGATGGGTGACTACTGGGAGATGCTGCTGCCCAGCGAATTTGCCGAACCGACGCCGCCGTTGCTGGATTTGGCCAAACAGTTGGGAGTTTGTCGACGCGACGATCCATTGAGTCTGTTGCGCGAACTCAACCAGCGGCTGTATGACCACTTTGATTATGTTCCGAAGAGCACGAAAGTGGATTCCCCGATTGACGAGGCCATCAAGAACCGTCAGGGAGTATGCCAGGATTTCGCCCACATCATGATCGCGCTGGTTCGAAGCCTTCGGATTCCGTGCCGCTATGTGAGTGGATATCTGTACCGGCGCGCTGAGGATCGTGACCGGTCTGTGGTTGACGCAACGCATGCGTGGGTGGAAGCGCTGCTGCCACCCCTGGGATGGGTAGGATTTGATCCCACCAACTGCCTGCTAGCTGGCGACCGCCACATTCGCACCGCGATTGGCCGCGACTATGCCGATGTGCCTCCGACGCGGGGAATCTTCCGCGGTCATACGGAGAGTGAACTCTCGGTGGCCGTGCGCGTAAGTGCTTCCTCGGAAGCCCCGGAACTCGATCAGGTGCTTCCAGTCCCGGAAGAGTGGTCGGTACTAGTAGAAAAGGCGCAAGAGCCTCCCCCGCCGCCGGCCCGGACCATGCAGCAGGAGCAACAACAGCAATAACATTCGCAAAATGCACCATGAGGCGGGATCGCGCCTGCAGTTCCAAAACTGTCACCTTTTGCATCCTGCCGCCGTTTCAATCATCTGAAGTACGGCGTCCCTCTGTACAATCGAGGGTGTTGACCAATTGATGAGTCCCTTCGTCCAACTTTCCATGAAGATCTGTTGTCAGGGGTGTTGTCGGTGAAGTCTCAGTGTCTTCCATTCCGGCAGATCCCGCATACCACACCTCTTTTCGCTGATTTCCTTTCATGGACACCCTCTGTTCAGCCTTTCTACTCCCGTTCTCCACGCGTAGTTGAGTGGTTGAAAGATGAGAAACCGGCGTCTAGTTACGACTCGGCCCGCCGGGAGCAAGTCTCGAACATTCTGGAACGGCAAAACAAAGCGTGGGGTGCGTCGCCCAAAACCCTGGAAAATATCACTCGTCTGCGGAACGGGGCCTCGGCTTTCGTTACCGGGCAACAGGTCGGATTGTTCGGCGGACCGTTATTTTCGCTCTTCAAGGCGCTGACGACGGTCAAGCTGGCGAACGAAGCGACCAGCGCCGGCAGCGACAGTGTGCCAGTGTTTTGGATTGCTACCACCGACCACGACCTGGCGGAGATCAGCCATGTTTCCGTGCTCGGATCGGACGGGTCGTTGCAGAAATTGGCCGCTTCAACGGTCGGCGTTCCTGATGCACCTGTGGGTACGGTAGTTTTTGGTCCTGAAATCGAAGCTCTGGCTGAAGCTGCGGTCGGAATACTGGGCGAGTCTGAGGTCACGGGTTTTCTGCGAGAGTCCTATCGCCCCGGCGAAAATTTTGGCAGCGCTTATGCCCGTTTGTTTTCGCGGCTGTTCGCAGATTATGGGGTGGTGTTGCTGGACGCCTCCGATCCTGACTTGCAACGGATTGCGAAACCGATCTATCTGTCGGCGATTGAGCGCGCGGCTGAACTGGATGACGCACTGTTGGCTCGTGGAAAAGAACTGGAAGCCGCTGGGTATCACCAGCAGGTAAAGGTCACGCCGTCTTCCACCCTCGTGTTCATGTTGCAGAATGGGTCTCGCACTCCTATACATCGCCGTCCCAACGGGGGTTCGGCAGAAACTGAGTTCGTGATCGGCGACGAAAAGATTTCGCAATCGGACCTGTTGCGGCGAATCAATTCAGACCCTCACTTATTCAGCGCCAATGTTTTGTTGCGGCCTGTGGTGCAAGATTACTTGCTTCCTACTCTCGCTTACATCGGAGGGGCGGCCGAAGTGGCCTATTTTGGGCAGGGTGCTGTGGTTTACAAAGCGCTATCCGGAAGGGCGACCCCGATTCTTCCGAGGTTTTCCGCAACGATTGTCGAAGCGAAACCTAAAGTAATACTTGAACGTTTTGGTTTGGCAGTGCCCGATATCTTCCGTGGACCGGACGCAGTGCGAGAGGCCCTGGCAAAATACGCCATGCCGGCGGACTTGCAAGCCGCCTTCGATCAGGCAGATCTCTCCGTGAAGAACTCGATGGCCTCGATTCAGCGGCCTCTGGAACGGCTCGACAAGACGTTGGTCGAAGCCGCGGTGAATGCCGGAGGGAAGATGCAGTATCAGTTGGAACAACTGCGCTCACGCGCGGCGCGCGCGGAGTTGCGGCAGAGTGAAGTTTTGGGCCGTAAGGCTGAGCTGCTCAGTAACGCTCTTTATCCGAACAAGGTTTTGCAGGAAAGGGAAGTTGGCGCCATTTACTTCGCGGCACGACACGGCGTTCAGCTTCTACGAGATCTCTACGATGCCATCCACACCGACTGCCTGGACCATCAGATCATCTCGCTCTAAATTTAAAGCTGCCGGTTATCAGAATTACTTCTCGCTGGTGGCCAGGTAAGTTCCCAACCCAATCATTATCACTCCCGTTGCGGTGCGTTGCCGTTTTCGAAATGTGGCGGAAGAACGTATGTAGTTGCCCAGCGGCCCGGCTAACGCGGTCACGATCAGGTCTGCAGAAGTGTTTAGCCCCACCGACACGCTTCCCAGCAAGAAGAATTGCAGAAATACGTGGCCGCTCTCTCGGTTTACAAATTGCGGAATGAAGGACAGAAAGAAGAGCGCCGTTTTTGGATTGAGAACTTCCGTGGTCACTCCCTGCCAAAAGGGACCTCGCCGTGGCAATGTGCTTTGATCCGCAACCCCGGAATCGCTCTCTGGTGGAGCTTTTCGGGCATCCAGAATCATGCGAATGCCAAGAAAACACAGGTAGGCGGCTCCGAGGTATTTGACCGTAGCAAATGCCGCGGCTGATTTCGCCAGGATCACGGAAACGCCGGCTGCGGCCGCCAGGACATGTACCATCCCGCCAGCGAAAGTACCCAATGCGGAAAGTATGCCCTCACGCCGTCCGCCCGCCAGACTTCTGGCAAGCACGTAGAGCATTCCAGGTCCGGGAACGATTGCTAGGAGCACTGCCGCAGTCAGAAAGATGACTAATTTTGCGGAGTCAATCATGAGTTAGATGTTAATTGATCATCCTGGCGGGCGGAATCTACCGGCTAGGGCGTCAATGTCAGTTTGTCCGATGTTTCTTTTTCGACCGCGTCGCGGGTGTATGCGAGCGGAAAATATTTCCCCTCACTCCACAACGGCAATAGATCGGAATAATGCGGACTGCCGGGCTGGCCGCTCTGCCCGGGTGTATTCACTGCGACGGAATGGTCCCAATCGCTCAAGTCGAGGATTTCGCGATAACTTGCTCCGGAATCCTGATCGAACGACGTGTCAGAGAATCCAGTTGCGTTCACTGTGTATTCATCGCCAGGGCGTGGCACGGGTCCGAGATCCATGAATATCGCCTCCGACAGGTGGTCCAGGGGATGGCGAAAGCGCATGCGGTGCATCTGACCCCATGACCACTTCGCAGGATCGGGGCCCTGGAGCGTTTCCATTTCATTCCAGGCCTCTTCCAGACTTTTTCGCAGCAAGGCTTGGCGGACGGATACCTGCGCGTCTGCTGCTTTTCCATCACTGCCTTTAAGAAAACTCAGGACCTGGTGAGGAGACCAATCGTCGGTCTTCGATCTGAGGTCTGGGGGTAGTGCGAGATCCATCGTTTCCTGAGTGATGTTTCGAAGCCAAACCTCGTACAGCGCCGCCGCTGCCGAATCACGCTGGACCGCGCCATTCCACGCCAGCAGAAGATCGACGGCTGGAGTGGATTTCTGTTGAGCGGCCCCGGCGCGCAAAAGATCGACGAATTGCAGCGCGGGAAGCGAGAGCACATCCGACTGCAGCCGCCCGAGAGCTTCGACATCGAGTTTGTCGCCCGACCGCGCCTGCTGCAACACCTGGGTGATACGCTGAAATCGGTAAGGCGGTGCCCACGAGTAGCCCACTTTGTAAGGGTAATTGTCGGGAATCATTTTATGATTCGCCGTGGCCACGAATCCGGATGCCGGATTGAACTGATGCGGCAATTCAGTGGTTGGAACGAATCCGGACCACTCATACCCGCCAGCGCCGGGCACCGGCAGCAATCCGGTCCAGTTCTTGCGCAGCGGCGCCAGTCCGACGGAGTGTTCTCCGATGTTGCCCTCGCGGTCGGCATAGACGATATTTTCGGAAGGTACTTTCCATCGAGGCATCGCGGCTTCGAATTCCTGCCAGTTCTGAGCCCGGTCGACCGCCAGAGAACCCAGGTAGCCGGCTGTTCCAGGCTCGGCGCCTACCCAATGCAAAGCTAAGGCGCGCTTCCCATCCGCCCATAGCACCGGGCCGTGCTGGGTAAACTTCAGGTCTACTTGAACGTTCGGGCCTCCACGGATACCGAAGGCTTCTTTTCGCGTCTCCAAAGTCTGCCAGCCCTGTGCTGTCTTGTACTGGGAGGCATCGGCGGGATTCAGTTCTTCCAGATATAAGTCCTGCTGGTCGAGGCCGAAGATCGTGAAACCCCAGGCGATGTTCTGGTTGTGTCCCAGTGCGACTCCGGGGAGTCCGGGTTCGCCTGCGCCGATCACGTCCCACCCCGGAGCGACAAGATGGACCGTGTAACGCAGGGAAGGCTCGGCGATCACGCGGTGTGGATCGTTCGCGAGGAGTGGCTTTCCGGTGCGGGTGAGTTTGCCGGAGACTGTCCAGTTATTACTTTCCTGAAGTGCTTTGGAAAACTCTATCCGCGTATCGCTTCCCACCAGATTGCGCAACAGGGAAGGCGACAGACCAGCGAGGTCCACGGATGGCGCGGGATCCAGGGTCACCGGTGGATCGAAATCGAACAACCGGGACGCCGCTTCGTTGCCCACTGCTTGGGCAGCTTGCGCGTGCGCCAGTTCGGCGAATGCATTGCCGGTCATAGAGAACGCAGCTATGCGGTTCAGGCAGTCTGTCGGCTTCCAGGGTTCGGGTTGAAAGCCCGCAATCTGAAATTCCACCGGAAGGCCTTGCCCCCCAGGCGCCATCCGGCTTGCTATATACGCATTGATTCCCGCGGTAAAGGATTCGAGGATCTCTTTCGTGTCCGGTGAGTAGCTCTCGTATTCAGACTTCATGTCGCCGCGATAGCTCAGCAACCGGGCGTTGATGTCGCGCAGCAGGGCTACTGGACCTAGAATCTCCGCGAGGCGGCCTTGTCCTGAGCGTTTCCACAATTCCATTTGAAAGAGGCGATCCTGGGCTGCGACGAAACCCTGGGCGAAAAACAAATCGTGCTGATTACGCGCGTAAATGTGAGCCACGCCCCAGCGATCGCGCAGCACGTTCACCTGGTCCTGCAGGCCATCGACCTTCAACGTCCCTCGAATAACGGAAAGGGAAGCCTGGGCTCTCGCGCTTAGGCCTGGCAGTCCATGTTCTGTTTGAGCCGTGCCGGCCTGTGTTTGGGCGTTTGATTCCGAGCTTGAGAACGCGATCAACAGGCAAAGTGAACCAAGGACAATCTGTTTCATCACGGGTTTCATTCCGGCGACATTCTATCTCAGCCCGGAGATTGTGCATTGTCGTTGGGGTTGAGCAGTATCGAATTTTCTCCGCGTACGAGGCATCTCAGCAGATGTCACTGACTTCGTCGTCGGAAAAGGGTAATATCGTTTCCTTTGGTAAAGGCGTTACTCTTTTCCCGATGACGCACTGATACCGGCCCATGCCCCTATCGCTGACCGCGCTGCTGACTTCTATTGCTGAGGCCACCTCGTGGCTGGGATCCAGTTTTCGATTCCCGCTGGCGCTCGTTCTTCTGCTTGAAGAATTGGAAAAGCATGGCGATGTCTACAGTATTTTGTGGGTGCTGGTATTCGGCTTCGCGACCCTGAACATTCTCGGATTGGTCGCCAGGCGTTTTGAACCGTCCCGCAACCGGCTGAATTTCGGTGAAACCGTCGCCATTCTGGTGGTTGTGGTTTCAATCGTCCTCCTGGGATGGGAAATGCTCAATCTATTCAAGATCTTCCCCATCAAGCTGCATCCTCACGACTAGGTTTTGCGGTATGATTCGGTCATGGCGAAGAACGACCCCCCGTTCGAAGTCACCTGCCCTTGCTGCAGTGCCGTCCTCAAAGTGGATGCTGAAATCAAGGGAGTTATCGCCCACACCGCTGCGGTAAAGCCAAAAATGTTTGCGGACATTGAGGAAGCTGCCCGGGCGATGAAAGAGCAGGATAGCCGTCGCGATTCCATCTTCCGCCAGTCGGTGGAAGCCCAGAAGAATGCCTCTAACCTCTTGGAAAAGAAGTTCCAGGAAGCGGTCAAGAAGGCAAAAGAAAGTCCCGATACGGGCAGGCCGATCAGGGATTTCGATCTGGACTGACTTCAACAGAAGAGTTAACAACTCGCCATCGATTCGGGCTTAGAATGCGCAAGCATGGCCCACCCTCCCCTGTTGCTAGGCCATCGAGGAGCCCGTGCGTCCCCCGGCGTTCCTGAGAATACTCTCGCATCGTTTGATCTTGCCCTGGCACATGGATGCTGCGGTTTCGAGTTTGATGTGCGCCTTACTGCGTGCGGCACCGCGGTGGTCTGTCACGACCCGAAAGTTGGGAAGATGACCATTGCGAGCACAGCCGCCACCCGGTTGCCACAGCTCCCACGGTTGAACCAGGTTCTGCAGGAATATGCCCAGCGCGCCTTTCTCGATATCGAACTCAAGGTGGAGAATCTGGAGTCGAAGGTTTTGGCGGCGTTGCATGAATTTACGCCGGCGAAGGGATATGTAGTGTCTTCGTTCCTTCCCGACGTCGTAATGGAGATGGAAGCTCGCAGCGCGTCTGTGTGCATCGGAATCATTTGCGAGAATGAATCCCAGCTCGCCCCGTGGCCGGAACTGCCGGTCGATTATGTAATTGCACATCACTCGCTGGTGAACGAAAAACTGGTGCACGAGGTGCAATGGGCCCGCCGGAAAATTCTTGTCTGGACCGTAAATGACCGGGAATCGATGCTGCGTTTCGCGCGCTGGGGCGTAGACGGCCTCATATCCGACGAGACCGAATTGCTGGTGCAGACCCTACGCTAGCGACCTGAGAAAGCGAGCTACCAAAAAAAGACAGCCGCAAGGATTCGCTGAGCACCAGCCCTGGATTTCAGTCTGCGGCGGCTTGCAATGGTGAGCTTAGCGGAGCGGGCTTGCGCAGGAACGCTGACCGTTCGACTTCGAACGCTTCCAGTTCAGAGGCGGCGTGCTTATCTGTCCATCCCATCGCAGCGCCAACCCGGGCAACGGCCTCGCGGCTGCATGCGGTCGACCAGCAACCTCCCAAGGCTACCGGCACACGTCGCAGCAAAACGTCCGCAAGCGTAACCGCGTACTCGTTGGTGAAGGCATCCATCGCCTCGGCCACGATGTGTTCTGAATGCGAACAAAGCCGCGCGCGAAGTTCTGGACCGCGCTGCGCCAGTCGGGCTATCTCCAAAGCCCGCTTGCCGTGCCATTCCACGATGCCCCGGGCCGCGGCTTCGGTGATTCCCCCGGCATCGCTAATCTCGACGACCCACCGGTCCAGCAATAGTTCGGTAGTTTGCGTGGACCCGACGGCGAGTGTATTCGCAGACTTGCGCGAAATGCCGATTTTTGCCGCGCATTGCCGCGCCAGTTCCGCCGCTGTCGTCAGTTTTCCGCCGATGACGGAAATCATGTGCTCTGCACCATCCTGCGCGTGGTCGTGGAGGTAGTGCTTGCGGCTGACCGACGCGGCCTTCTCTTTAGGCGCGAAGGGAAGAGGCCGCACTCCCGCAAAGGTATAGCGGATATCGCTGGCCGAGAGCTTGATTTTCGGAAACAGGTGAAGCAGCGAGCGCACAAGATAATCCGTCTCGTCTTGTGTTGGCTGGACTTTCGACGGATCACCCTGATCTGCTACCTCTGTGGTGCCCACGAGTATCTGTTCATTCCAGGGGATGACAAAAATCGGACGCTTATCCACAGCTTCCGTGTAGATCGCGGCATCAGGCGCGCCCGCAAAGCGCGGCACCACGATATGCGAGCCGCGAACTCCGCCGACCATGGGATGCGGTGTATTGATCCGCGAACGCTGGCACATGCGATCCGCCCAGGGTCCCGTGGCATTGATGATCCACGAACCTTCCACACGCTCTTCTTTGCCGCTGATCTCGTCCCGCAAAAGCACGCCCACCGCTCGACGATGACGGACATCCACGGCAAGCACTTGCGTGTGATTACGTGCCACCGCGCCCGCCACGGTTGCCTCGACCAGCCACTCCGCGACCAGGCGTTCCGGGAACTCGCACTGTGCGTCTTCGTAACTGAAAATTGACCATTTTCGGCCGGAATCGAGGAGACGCTCGAGCTTACGTTCATCGTCCTGGCTGGAGTCGGCGCGAAGCTTGCCGCCCAGATGGCCGTACAGCCACAAACCCGTGCGGACGGCAAGAGCGCTGCGGCCACTTTTCTGATCAAGCGCAAGCAGAAAGTGAACCGGATGTACTAAATGCGGGTGTTGCTGCAACAGGCGACGGCGTTCGATCAGCGATTCCCGCACCAGTCCGATCTCGCCGTGTTCCAGATAGCGCAACCCACCGTGAATAATCCGGGTGGCCCGGCTGGTGGTCCCGGCCGCGAAGTCGCTTTGTTCGACCAGCAGCGTCCTGCGTCCGGCACGCGCGCACTCGCGAGCGATGGCGACACCGTTAATCCCGCCACCGATGACGATGACCTGGAAGTGTTCGCCTTCCAGCGAACGCCGGATTGTAGGAACGTACATCATTTTGGAAGCCGCCCCAGCGGCCCAGCTCGCGCTGGCGCTCTAAGAATAAGCTACCGCCAGTTTAGGGTTAAGAAAAGATCGCCGAGGTTCAATACTGGTCATAGACGTCGTCGCAGCATTGCTGGGGTAGTTTCAGTGCTTCCTGTATCTATATGAATCTATTAGTATTATCAGCATGGCATTCGGAGCTGTCGGCGTCGGTAATCTTCGTGAGGTACCGACGATAGGGGCATTCCAAGCCGAAAACGGCCCTTTACGCGCGAATCGCGCCTTTTCATGCGCGTGCAAATGCGGAATCAGGACGATTCGAATTGGTGTTCAGCGGTCAATGCCAATGGCCCAAGCGCGGTTTTATTGCTCGCACAGACATCTCTCGTTTACAGTGATTGGCTCATGCCAACGACCGGGGAACGCTTCGAACGTGCAGTTTCCATCATGGCACGGCTGCGTGGCCCGGGTGGATGTCCCTGGGATCGCGAACAGACTTTCGACTCCATCAAACCCTACACTCTGGAAGAGACCTACGAAGTACTGGAAGCCATCGATAACCGCGACTGGGAAGAACTTCCCGGTGAACTGGGGGACTTGCTTCTTCAAGTTCTGTTTTATGCCGAGATGGCCAAAGACCAGGGAACCTTTTCGATCGACGAAGTGCTGGATCGTCTGGCTGACAAATTAATCAATCGCCATCCCCATGTTTTTGGCGACGTAAAAGCCGAAACCTCATCCGAAGTTCTTCGCAACTGGCAAAGTCTCAAAGAGAAGGAAAAAGAGAAAGCAAAGAAGAAGCGCCAGATGGAATCTGGGGAGAGTCGCGGCGACACTGAGCCGCGAGAGTCTGTCCTGGACTGGAATCTCCACGGCGATGCCTGCGTTGATAGAGGCCCATAAACTCAGTTCGCGCGCCGCGCAGGTGGGTTTCGACTGGCCCGACATGGGCAGCCTGCTGGAAAAGCTGCAAGAAGAGACCGAAGAATTGCAGCAAGGACTCGAGCAATTTCCGCCGCCCGGACCGAGGCCGCAATCGCGGGGCATCGCCGGATCGGGCAAAACGGAATTGACCGAAGATCTCCGGGGGACAGCTGGAAGAAGAAGTTGGTGACTTGTTCTTCGTGCTGGTGAATATTGCGCGCTATCTTTCGCTCGATCCCGAGTCGGCGCTGAGAAAGACCAACCGAAAATTCAAGCGCCGTTTTCAGTGGATGGAGGACCAGTTGCGTACATCAGGGCGCGTTCCGCAAAACGTGTCGATGGACGAACTGGAATCGTTGTGGCAAGCCGCAAAGCAATCTGAGAGAGACAGCAAACCAGGCTCCGCGCGGGAAGTCCGGCGCGAGAACGGGCGCGAAGCGGGATGAATTCAGCTTCGGTGGTAGTGAGAAAGTGCCACGATCTGGATGAGATTTCTGCGTGCGTGGCGCTGCAGAAGGAAGTTTGGAATTACTCTGACGAAGAGCTCATGCCCCTGCGACTGTTTGTCGTCGCAGAGAAGATTGGCGGGCAAGTCATTGGAGCTTTCGATAACGAAAAACTGGCGGCCTTCGCGCTGTCAGTGCCAGGGGCTCGGGGCGGACACTCTTACCTGCATTCACAGATGTTGGCGGTGCGGGCCGAATATCGCAACGCCGGCCTCGGGCGGAAGATCAAGCTTTTCCAGCGGGAAGATGCTCTGGCCCGCGGTTTCGAATTGATCGAGTGGACATTTGATCCGCTCGAAATCAAGAATGCTTACTTGAATATCGAGCGCCTTGGGGCGGTCGCACGCCGTTACAGCGTCAATCAGTACGGCATTACATCGTCACCTTTGCAGGGCGGTTTGCCATCCGACCGGTTGATTGCGGAATGGTGGTTGAAGTCGAAACGGGTCGAGAACGCACTTGGGCCGGCAGTTCCGCTGAAATTTGAGATCACGAAAACAATTTCCGTCCCCGCCCAGATCTATGAGTGGAAGGCTTCGCCGGGTACGCGGCACCTGGCGCTGGAAGTGCAGGAGCACAACCGCCGCGATTTTCTCGAAGCATTTTCTCAAGGTTTGGCCGTGCTGCAGTACGAGCGGGATCAGGCAGGCAGTGGTAAGTTCGTGCTGGGTCGATGGGAAGAAAGCTGGATGTACTCGTTCTAAATCCACATGAAAATTGAAAACCTTACTCTCCGTGAAATCCAGATGCCGCTCGTCCATTTTTTTGAGACGAGCTTTAGCCGTCTCTACAGCCGCCGTATTCTGCTGCTCACCGTGCAGTGCGACGGAGTGGTTGGATGGGGAGAGTGCGTCGCGGGCGAAGACCCATTTTATAGCTCGGAGTGGATCGATACCGCCTGGTCGACCATTAAACATTATCTGGCGCCGGCGGTGCTGGGACGCACGGTGGTTGCCGCTCACGAAAGTGCTGGCCTGATGGCGAGGGTGCGTGCCCACCGTATGGCGAAAGCCGCCATCGAAAATGCCCTGTGGGATGTGGAGGCGATACAGAAAAAGGAACCGCTGTGGAAGCTGCTGGGCGGCACAAAACGCGAGATTCAATGCGGAGTCTCAATTGGCATCCAGGATTCCGTCGAGCAGTTGATGGAGAAGATTGAAATCGAATTGGCATGCTGGCTACAGGCGCATCAAGGTAAAAGTAAAGCCGGGATGGGACGTCAATGTGCTGGAACGAATTCGATCCCGTTGGCCGGAGATTGTTCTGAGCTGTGACGCCAACTCGGCTTATAGGCTCGACGAAGTCGAGCACCTGCAGAAATTTGATCGCTTCAACTTATTAATGATTGAACAGCCGCTTTGGAACGACGATATCTACTATCACGCCAGGCTCCAAAAAAACTTGCAGACAGCGATTTGCCTGGATGAGTCCATCCGTCACGCACGCGATGCCGCGGCCGCCGTCGAGACCGGCGCGTGCCGTATCGTCAACATCAAGGTCGGGCGCGTCGGCGGCTTCAGCGAGGCCAGAAAAGTCCACGACCTCTGCCAGGACAATAACGTGCCAGTGTGGTGCGGCGGAATGCTCGAATCCGGCGTAGGCCGTGCACACAATATCGCGCTCTCCACCATGGAGAATTTTCGCCTGCCCGGCGATGTATCAGCTTCGAAACGCTATTGGAAGGAAGACATCATCGAGCCCGAGGTCAAAGTCAGCCCGCAGGGAACGATTACGGTCAGCGACGAACCGGGAAGAGGTTACCGCGTTCGCGAGGACCTGATAGAAAAACTCACCGTGCGAAAGGAGACGCTCACGCCGGAGCAGTGACCTCTCGGGCCGAAAAGTGCTTTTCTTTGCGCCCTTTGCGAGTGCTTTGCGTCCTCCGCGGTTAAAAGCTTTCGATTCAAGCCACGCAAACCCGGCTAGGAACTCGCTTCTCAGCTGCCGGCGCTACAAAGACAATGCGTCATCCTGAGGGACTTCAGTCCCGAAGGATCTGGCGTGCACACCGACAATACATCTTGCCAGCAGGCGCGGTCGGCATAACTTCATTCAAGGTTTTTGCTGACGCTGCTTCTCCGACTCTTCAATCGCTTTCCGAAACTGTTCGACGGCGGCCACTTGTGGTCCGTTCAATGAGTTCTTGGCGCTGTATCGCCAGATAGGCGACGAATCCAGAGGATACTCACCACCGCCCAGATAAACTTCAAACATGTCTTCCGACGAGCCAATCTGGTTACCGAGCTGCGGCCGGTTGTCCTGCGGTCCCAGGCCGGGATTCGTAAGGCCTGGATTACGTCCTTGTGCGGGGCCGACCTGCGCCGTTCCAGCACGCTGTTGAGCGCCTGGAATGTCGCCTCCCTGAAAGATCACGGGGCGGTTGTCCACCGGCGAATTACTGATCATCGGCCCGCCCGCGTGTCCCTTTCGAACTGCAATGACGAGGTCCGCTGTTTCCGGCCCCATCACCAGATTGAATCGGCCCCACTTTGAAATCGCTCTTTCGACTTCGTCCTGGGCAGTTCGATTGGCTCTCGGATCGGTTAGAGACTCGCCAGCGTCGGGATGAATTACCACAAATACACGTTGGGCATTCAGAACAACGTTTGGCAGTTGCTGCTTCTTCTTATCTTTCGCTGCGGATGGAGAAAAGGAAATCGCGAGAAGAACCAATGTAAGGACCGGAATGCGAACCGACATAACCACCTCCGGCAAGACGTCCGTTCAAGTTGGGATTATAGGCCGCGGCAGGCAGGTGAAGGAGTTTACTTTGCACTTTCGGGCTGCGATTGATTTTCCGCGATGGTGGCTATCTGCTTTCGCAGCAGTTGTGCGCCTTCAGCAAAACTTATATCCGCAGGCACGGATTGAAAGTCGCTGTATACCTCGGTCGACTTGATATCCAGGCTTTTGAACAAAAGGAGCTTGCCGGTAAAGGCGAGTTGCATGCGGCTGATCGACCAGTTTTTGTCGCCGATATCAGTCTGATCAACCAGAAAATGACCGCCGCGGTCCAGATGGCCGAGGATGCCCCACCCGAAGGCTACATCCTTGAAAAGAGTTCCGTCGATCCTGGCGATGTGTTGGCTTTGCGTGTCGATCAGCACCACACCGCTCATGCCGGTCAGGACCTGCTCGACACGTGTCGGCGGTTCATACTTTGGATTCGGTCGAAACTTGAGCCGCACCATCTCATCGCCGGGCTTTCCGATTCCGGGTTTGCCGGGCTCAGTTCCGTCGTATTCGTAAAGGAAAGCATCCGGCAAAGCCTTCAGGATGCTCTTCACCCGCTCGGCGTCTTCCTTTTCCTTGGCGCGCTTGTGTTCCAACTCCGAGGGATTGTCAATGATGTGCTGAATCCGCCCGTACTCTCCGCGGCGCTGTTCCTGATTGAGCGGGTGGTCATTGTAGGCCACCAGCATACCGACCATCGCGTCCCGGGTTTGCACGAACAGCTTGGTTTGCGAGCCCTCAGGCGTCTCCTTGCGCTCGCGGAACATATATTTTGCTGTCTGGTCCGTAGACTTCATTTCGCTGGCGACAGTGCGCCTGACCAGTTCGTTGGGTTGCAACTCGACGGGCGTTTGCGTGGCACCGGTAGTACCGACTGTGATCGCAAACGCGGCGAGCAGAATTCGCGAAATCGCGGGAGTTGGAATCAGCCTCATGGGATCGCGTCGCCCCAACCAGATTAGACGAAGAATGGTCTCCGCGTGTTGTCTAAATGGCGCCGAATGGGACCGTGCTGGGGTACGACGGTAACCGCGAAAGCCACGGGTTTCACGGCACATAGCGCGTTTCCGCGGTTGCCCCTGTGGACACTGTAAGATATAGTTCGATGAAGCAACTTGGCGTTCACGCGGTGGTACGGGGTTCCTTTCCACTGATTGTTCAGGACTTGATTGCTCCGGACTTGATTGTTGCCAACCTGGTCGCTTTGGGGCCTGGCAAGTAACAGGTAACCAGGAATTCCTGCGCACGTGTTTAACGGTAAACAAAGGCCCGAGGAGGCCGAACGACTATGGAGACGCCGAAGACGACAGAGTTTGCCCATATTGGGAAGTCGGTCATCATCAAGGGAGAGCTCTCCGGCAGTGAGGATCTTTACGTGGATGGCCAGGTAGAGGGCAACATAGAATTGGCCGGCAACCGCCTGATTATTGGCCCTCACGGGCAGGTGCGCGCCAATGTGAATGCCAAGGGTGTGATTGTTCAGGGCAAGCTTGACGGCAACATCCGCGCCAGTGAACGGGCGGAGTTGACGAAATCGGCCGTCGTCAGCGGCGATATTGTGACGCAGCGCGTGGCCATCGAAGAAGGCGCATACTTTAAAGGCAAAGTCGATATCCAGAGAGAAGGCGTTAAGACGGACGGGGCGAAGCCTGCTTCGACCGCCAGCGCATCCGCCGCGGCAGGTTCGAGTTCAGGCTCGGGTTCAGCGAATGTGGTCAAAACTGACGTTAAGTAGTCCAGCCCCTTGGGTCTGCTTGGCTCGTCAAAGAGTTGAAATCCGGCGCGAAACCTGACAGTTAATGAATCAGACTTCCAGCAATCAGTATTTTCGGTGGCATACAGCTTGATGAAATTTTTTCGCAGCTCATCCGACAGTGCGGTGCAGAATCCCGGGTCAGGCCAGGGATCGAAGCGGCTCACACGCCGGTCCAGCAGCATGGGCCAACTGGTCAAAGAGTTGGATACCGAAGAAACTCTGTGCGTGCTTGACCTGGGTTCAACATCTCCCTCCAACATCCGCTATTGCACCGAGCGCGGACACAAGATCTACAGCGACGACTTGCTGGTTTCTTCTACCGATCCCACGTTGGTGACGAAAGACGAAAACGGCAAGACAGTGCTGGACAGCAAGCGCTTCCTGGAAGAAAACCTGGTTTTTCCCGCGGCGCAATTCGACATCGTCTTGTGCTGGAATCTTCCCGACTATCTTGACGAGAGTCTGGTGAAGCCGGTGATCGGACGGCTGTGGTCTTTGCTTAAGCCAGGCGGCAGTCTGCTCGCGTTCTTCCATACCCAGGAAGCCGGACCAGACGCGCCCTGCTATCGCTATCACATCGTCGGGGCAGATACCCTGGAGATGCAGTTGATCGAACCTCGGGGGGACGCGAAGAAAAGCGGATCACGCGGGTCGTCGCCGAACAACTTCCCCCTGCAAAGAGTTTTTAACAATCGCAACATTGAAAACCTCTTCCGCGATTTCGCTTCGATCAAATTCTTTCTTGCCCGGGACAACGTTCGCGAAGTCCTCGTGGTCCGCTAGCACCCTCCCGCATTAACTTCTGGCACAGGTTGAAAACAGATTTCCCGCATGCGTTCGCTTAGCGCGTTTTTCTGACCGCATAGCGTGCAATTGCCGGGGTAGTCTCCAGCAGCATCAGTAACGGTTTGCGGACCACACGCGGTAGACGGAGCATCTGGCGAATCTTGGAAGATGCACGGAACACCGGGACCAGCGACTGCTGGTAAAGTTCGCGATACCGCGCCGCCGCTTGCGGCAGGGAAGTCTCACTCGCGAAGAATGACATGAGGCAGCGCGCCGCCAGCGATCCGCTTCGCAAAGCCAGGGAAATTCCGTCGCCGACAAACGGATCGACGAAACCCGCGGCGTCACCGGCCATGAGAATCCCGTTCCGCACCGGTTCCGGACCGCGAAAAATCAGGGGAGAGGTAGTCACAGGATCGCTGAGTGAAGTCCATTGCCGGCTGCGTTCCTGCAGGGCAGGATTCTGGTCGAAGACCCCGGGCAGCGTACTCGCGACATCAGAGCGCACCATCACCGACGCGTTCACTCTTCCCCCTGAAGACCTTTCATCCTTGACGCGGACCGGCTGTACACCACAATAACCTCCTTCAAAAAAGTACAAATCCACAGACGGAGCAGCGATCGGCTCAGCGAAGTGAGCCTTGATACCAAGCCACTTTTCGCGGCGCAATTCTTCTCCACTTTGGACATTGAGGTTTGACCATCGTCCGGACGCATTGACCAGGGCCCGTGCTTCAAACTCGGCTCCTTTGGTCACGACGCGGAACGGCCCGGTACCTTCGATCCGCTGCACCGTGACCTGGTCTCGTGCGTCCACACCAGCGCTGACCGCCGAGTGCCAGAGTGCGGAATCGAGGTCGATACGCGCGATGCTGGCTGCCGGCGGGTCGACGCTCGTTTGAAGAACGTGGCCGTCGAGAAAGACCCGTGCCTCGGAGATTCGAACTGCGTCCTGCAAAAGGCTGGCGTGATCACGCTGAAGCAGATCGGATAAAAGACCGAGAGATTCGGCTGAGACAAATTCTCCGCAGACTTTGTGGCGTGGAAATCGCCCGCGTTCAAGCAGTAGGACGCTGGCCCCGCTCATGACTGCTGTGATCGCGGCGGATGTGCCGGCGGGCCCACCGCCGACGATGATGAGGTCATAACCAGGCATTCAAAAACAGCTCCTGACTTCCAGCGATTGTTGCCAGCCAATGCAGCAAGAATTCGCACCGAACTGGCTGTTCCTATTTCCACGCCATCACCGCCATCCGGAACAAGTAATGGCGACGAATTTCCACTCGTGAAGCTCGCGTTTGCGCCAGCATGGTGCGCATCTCTGCCGGCGTATAGGCCTGACGAACCGAGGCTGGCGCATCGTGCCTGGTGAGACGGCTGCGATACAGCGGCAGACCGGCGTATACCAGGGATAGATGCAGGCCGTCGCGAACCAGATCATTGATTAGCACAGCAACCCGGCAGACGCGCAGGCCTTCGTTCACGAAGCGCACAATCTCGTCCGGACTGAGATGGTGCGCGAACAGCGTACAACTGACCAGATCAAAACTCGCGTCTTGAAAAGGGAGCGCGACCGCATCCCCGGCAACGGCGCGACTCCCACCAGTTAGATGCGACGGAGCGCGATCGAGCAACGTGATCTGCAGATCCAATCCGGCGTTCCGCAACCGTTCGCGAACAACTTCCGGGACGTAACCCGATCCCGCTGCGACTTCCAGAAGAGAGAGTGATGACGCCCCGGTCTTGCTCGCCACGCGGGAAATCATCTCCTGGGCCGTACCGATCCCACCAAACCAACGGTTGATTCGGCGCAAATCACCGATCGAGGCGGAAATTTCAGCGGGCGTACCGGCGTCAGTATCCAGAAGTTCAGCGGTGAGCACTCGCTTCATAGGGAAGGGCTTTTGGAAAAAAAGCAGTCGATCGTCGGTCTCCAGCAATCACCGTGATGACTCGCTGACGACTGGTACTACACTTCCGCCAGTTCTTCTTCCAGCAATTGTTTGTTGTAGAGGTCGCTGTAGTAGCCGTTCCGGGCCAATAATTCTTCATGCGTGCCCAATTCGACGATGCGGCCGGCGTGCAGAACCGCGATGTTGTCGGCATTCCGCACCGTGGAAACACGATGGGAGATGAAGATGGTTGTGCGCCCTCGCATGATCTCGCGAAGGTGATTGAGGATTTTGTCTTCGGTGTGGGTGTCGACGCTGGAGAGGGCGTCGTCGAGAATCAGGATGCGGGGATTTCGAATGATGGCGCGAGCTATTGCGGTGCGCTGCTTCTGTCCTCCCGAGAGCGTGATCCCGCGTTCGCCGACCATGGTCTGATATCGCTCCGGGAACTCTTCGATGTCGCCGGCAATATTTGCTGCCTCGGCCGCTGAACGAACTTCCTCGTCGGTGGCATCTTCCTTGCCGAATGCAATGTTTTCCCGCACGGTTTCGCTGAACAGGAAGGTTTCCTGGGGCACGAAACCGATCTGGCGGCGCAGCGACTCAATGGGATATTCCCGCACCGGCTTGCCGTCGATCCATACAGTTCCAGGGGCAGCGTCATAAACCCGTGGGATCAGGCTGACCAGGGTCGTCTTCCCGGATCCCGTCGGGCCGACGATGGCCAGGCTGCTGCCGGCTGGAATCCGCAGATTGATGTCGTGCAGAACGGGCACGTCGTTATACGCGAAGTTGAGCCCGCGAAACTCAATGGCTCCGGTGATCTGTGGTTCGCCCCCTTTAACCTTTACTTCCGGGCTATCCTCGATCTCGGACTTCTCCACCAGGATTTCGTTGATGCGTCCCATGGACGCCGTGCCTCGCTGGAAAATATTGATCACCCAGCCCAGGGCGATCACCGGCCAGGTCAATTGCACCATGTAGGTGTTGAAAGCGATGAAGCCGCCGGGAGTGATGCGGCCGCTCAGAACCTCACGCCCGCCGAGCCAGAGGACCAAAACGATGGCCAGTCCAAGCATGGTTTCCAGCGTGGGCCAGAGCATTCCCATCAGGCGAACCAGTTTGAGGCTGCGGTTGATGTATTCGCGGTTGGAAGTTTCGAAAGCGGCTATCTCCGGCTCTTCCTGCACGTAAGCCCGGATCACGCGGGCACCTGAGAAATTCTCCTGCGCCCGTGCAGAAATTTCCGAGAACATCGCCTGTATTTTTTCAAACCGCTCGTGAATCAGTTTGCCGAAGTATTGCACCACAATGCTTACCGCCGGCAGCGGCAGGAAGGCGTAGAGCGTGAGCTTGGGACTGATCGACAGCATAAAGATCAGCGCTCCGGCAGTAAACACGATCGTGTTCGCCGAATACATAATCGCCGGGCCCAATAGCATGCGGACCGCGTTGAGATCATTGGTTGCCCGCGCCATGATGTCGCCGGTGCGGGTCCGCTGGTAGTAGGAGTACGACAGGCTTTCCAGGTGGCGGAACAGGTCGTTGCGCAGATCAAACTCAATCTCGCGGGAAATGCCGATCATCATCCAGCGGGTGAGGAACTGAAAAATGCCCTTGATTGCAGCCACGCCCAGCAGTAGGAGGGCATAGGTCATCAGCTTTTGCTGGGTTACGCCGTGGCGTTGCAGGTCGTCAATTGCGCGCTTGAGGACCAGAGGGAACAGAATCCAGACCCCATTGTTGAAAAGGACACAGATCATCCCAACGATGAAACTCCCGCGGTACTTCTTCAGGTAAGGGAATAGGGGTCGCAGGCTTTTAGGCAGCATGTGCTTCTAATAGATGTGATTCTACCAGCACAAGCTTCAGGATTGGGACCGTGCGAAGAGTCGGAAAAGTAGACCTTAGGCGGAATCGCCCTGGAACGCCAGAGCATATGCGACCAGAAGGAGAACAACCCAGCCCAGGAGGAAAAAGCCGCTCGAGGCGATCAGGTAAACGTACATTGCATCCATGTGAATTCACTCCTTCTCTGCGAAGGGCGGGTTGTACCTAGTCGAACTGGACTTTGCCGGTAAGGAGTTTGTAGTTGTCAACGACTTCCTGAACCGCATTCAGTCTCCCGGCCGGGGTCAGCTTGGTGTTTGTAAGCGCCGAGTCGATCTGGGTCATCCAGCAGTCCACGGCGGTCTCCACTCCGTATGCCATCTCTTCCACAATCGTCCGGATTACATCCTGGTGAACTGCTGTCGCCATGATCGCTACTTCCTTTCGGGCTGTGTCACTGTTTCGAAGCTATTGGTTCAGGGCAAGACTACTGGTTTTGGGTCTGTCCTTGTCCCTGCGACTGCCGTTGCATATGGTTCATCATGCGCTGTTCGTGCTGATTGACGATCGTCGTCAACTTGGTTTTCTGATCGGGAGTCAAGACCTGGAACAATTCTGATTCGACACGCGCTCTCTGCACCGTCAGTTCAGTCACGGTCTGGGTCTGTTGCGTCGCAAGTTCACGGGCTTTTGCCTCGTCGAAGGCGCCGCTCATGATCATCTGCCGCATCTGCTGTCGGCTTTGCGACATTTGCTGCATCAACGGCTGGAACGTCGGCTTTTCCTTGGCCATGATTTCTTTTACTTGTGCGTGCTGTGCATCGGTGAGATCCAGTTGGTGTGCAAGATATCCCATTCCGCCGAACATGCCGTCGCCAAACATACCCTCTCCACGCATGTGGGCGCGCTTCACGGTCTGCGACACTCCGATCGCCACCAGCACTGCCAATATCAACGCGACTGCGAGAATCTTGAAGTAACGTGACTTCATGCTGCCTCCATCCGGCCCTTCACTCGCCGGAACGCTCATTCGCTGTAACCATTAGAACCATTTTCCGGGCACTATGGCGGTAAAAAGACGGTCAAGCGGAGTAAAGTTTTGTAAAGGGTAAACTCCTGCTTTGACAATTCTTTACCACGGAACAATACATGCTGTTGTAGAAGTACAATAGAACCTGTGGATCGAATACTAGTCATCGACGATGATGTTGAACTTTGCAGCCTGGTCAGCGAATACCTGGAGCCTGAGGGTTTTCAGGTAGAGTCCGCGCCCGACGGCACTCGCGGCTTGGAGCAGGCTTTGACCGGAGAACACCTTCTGGTGGTTCTCGATGTAATGCTGCCCGGTTTAAATGGCTTTGAGGTTCTGCGGCGTTTACGCGATAAGTCCAGAATTCCGGTGCTGTTGTTGACCGCCCGCGGTGAAGACGTGGACCGCATCGTTGGCTTGGAAATCGGCGCTGACGACTACCTTCCCAAACCATTCAATCCTCGAGAACTGGTGGCTCGTATCCGCGCCATTCTGCGGCGGACGCGCACTTCGGAACGAGGCAGCAGCGGTCAACCCTCCGAGCTCCTGCGGGTGGGTGAAGTCGAACTTGATCCAGGCACCAGGACGGTGATGCAGAAGGGTAAGCCAGTGGAATTGACTTCGGTCGAATTCAATCTGCTGCACGTTCTACTACGCGAAGCCGGGCGGGTCGTGCCTCGCGAGCGGCTGGTGGATATCGTCCTCAGCCGAAAGTTCTCGCCCTTTGATCGAAGCATTGATATGCACGTCAGCAAGATCCGGAAAAAATTAGGCGACTCCGATTCGGGAGTTGATCACATTAAAACCGTGCGCGGAGTCGGCTACATATTTACCCGGCCTCAGGAGCCCACGCCGGAGAAGACAGATCTGAGCAGGGCGATCCCGGAGAAAACCAGGAGTGGAGTGTCATGAGATTGTTTCTCAAGATATTCCTGTCGTATTGGGTAGCACAGGCTCTGTTCCTCATCCTGGCGATACTGATCACCGTAGCCATGCGAGAGCGCGGCGAATCGGCGATCTGGGATGCCGAGCAGGCCAACGTATTAACCAAGTCGGTCCAGAGTTACGAACGCGGCGGGGAAGCGGAGGTTCGACGATACCTCGACGAAATGCGGGAGTCGCGACACGTGCGCGCCTATCTGCTGAGCGAAACGGGACAGAGCATTTCCGGGCGCGACTTGCCCAGATGGGCCGAATTGATGGCCCAAGGAACGACCCCGCCGCCACGAGACATGTGGGAACGCCTGATGCCGAGTCCGTTCCGGCGACAGACACTGCTCGCGGAGAACGGGCACCGATATACCCTGGTGGCGTTTCTTCCGCCGAATGGACCGTTCGGACCCGGCGGAATGCCCGGGTTGAGTATTCTGATTGGCGTCATCTCATCAGGCCTGGTTTGCTACTTGTTGGCGCGGTATTTGACCTCGCCCGTAGTTCGCCTTCGAGCGGCCACACGCCGACTGGCTGCTGGCGACCTGACGGCCAGGGCAGGTGGAGTAAACGACGGGCGGCGCGACGAAATGGCTCAACTCGTGCGCGACTTCGATGCCATGGCCGAGCGGTTGGAAGAGTCGGTCAATGCCCAGTCCCGGTTGCTGAATGATATTTCGCACGAGCTCAGATCACCGCTCGCCCGTTTGAACGTGGCCTCGGCTCTGGCCCGCCAGCGTTCTGGGCCGGAAGCGCACACTGCCCTGGAACGCATTGATTTGGAAGCCGACCGGTTAAACAATCTGATCGGCGGACTGCTTACTATTGCCCGGTTGGAAAGCGGTAACGACTCGCGGCAAATGACCTCAGTGTTTCTTGGAGAAATGATCGAAGGAATTGCGGCTGACGCAGACTTCGAGGCTCATGGCCGAAATTGCGGCGTGAAGTGCATCATCACGGACGATTGCCAGGTTATGGGTATTGGCAATTTGTTGTACAGTGCGATCGAAAACGTGGTTCGCAATGCTGCGCGCTACACGCGCGAAGAGACCAATGCGGAAGTCTTCCTGGAATGTGCTCAAGCCATGAATGGTGGGGAGGCGGTGATTCGCATTGTTGACTCCGGCCCAGGTGTTCCCGAGGACGCGCTGGATAAAGTCTTCCGTCCGTTTTACCGTATTGACGATGCCCGCGGCCGCCAGACCGGCGGTGCAGGATTGGGCCTGGCCATCACCGAACGCGCGGTGCGCCTTCATGGGGGGACCGTGAAAGCTTCCAATCGCCCACAGGGTGGATTGCAGATCGAGATTCGCCTGCCGCTTGCCAATGCCAGCTTGCCTGCCGTGGTTCCTGGCGGAAAATCCGGTCCGAACGTCATCCCGGATACTCGTTCGCAATCGGATCCGGTGGGGAGTGGTTCCAGCCGTTCAAAGTGATCGAATCACAGGCAACTTTATTGTTTCGCGATGGTTCCAACCAGCCAGCGCTGTTTGCTCTTCACGGATATTCCTGATACACAAATGAAGGTACTTTGGGGTCCTGATCTGGTGGCCTGAAATGGTTTAACGGCCCGGATATGGACAGAGGACAGGGAGAAAGAATGGGGCTGAGGTTTCGTTTCCTGCCAGGCTTGTTTGCTGCAGTTCTGGTGTTTGGTTTGAGCGGCTGCGATTCCGGGGGTTCTTCGTCTTCGTCAGGTACCGGAGGTCTGTTTGTCGCCACGCAGGGAGATTCGTTGGTCTCGACTTACAGTGTTGATCTGTCTACCGGCTTAGTGACTGCGGTTGGTAATGGGGTAGCTACCGGGAACACACCGACGGTGATGCTCATGTCCCCGTCGGGTAACGCGCTGTTTATCGCCAATACCGCCAGCAACAATATTTCTACCTACACACTTGGTGCCAATCTGTCTCTGACAACGGGCTCAACCGCGAACACCGGGATGACGCCCTCAGGCATGGCCATTGACTCGGCCGCACACTTCCTTTTTGTCGCCAATCAAGGCTTACAGATCGATCCAACCTCCGGCACGATTTCGGTGTTTTCGGTTCAAAGTGGCGCCGGTCTGACTGAGGTCCCAGGCTCGCCTTTTTCGGCAGCCGCTCCTCTGTCGCCGAGTGGTCCTGGTCCCTCCGCGGTCGCGGTGACTCCCGATGGCAAATTTCTGTATGTTGCCAACCAGTTTGATGGCACTGTAACCGGTTTCTCAGTCGATGGGTCGGGCGCGCTGACCCGCCGAGCCACGGTACTAGTGGGAACGGCACCCGCGGGAATGAGAATCACTCCAGACGGAGCATTTCTTTACGTCGCGAATTCCGGCTCGAGCAACGTATCGGCGTTTGCGATATGCAACCAGGTGCTGACCAGTTGCAGCGATCCCAATAGTCCTGACGGCTCGCTCACGCCAGTTGCTGGTTCTCCATTTTCTGCTGGATTGGGGCCCTCCATCATTGTGGTCACCGGGTCGGGAAAATTTATGTTTGTGGTCGACCGGCAGTCGAATCAGATATCGGAATATAAGGTCTCCACGGGAACGGGCGTGTTGACTCCCAATACCCAACCCTCGATCGGAACCGGCCTCACTCCCGCAGGGGCTGCACTTCGCCCCGGTACGACCGTAGTAACCACAACGACGGGCACCACAGACTATTTGTATGTGCCGAATCTCGGCGCTTCGACAATCACGTCCTACAGCTACGATTCAACTGTGGGAGTTCTCGGCCTGGTAGGCTCTGCCATCACGACTACCGGCCAGCCATCGGCTGTGGCGACCGAATAGTCCTCATTTCTCTCTTCCGTGCGTCATCCTGAGGGACTCTCGTCCCGAAGGATCTGGCGTGCACACCGTCCCTGGATCCGGGATTGCCGCCACTTCCGTTACGTGGGGACTTTGAGTATCAAATATCCGCCAGCCAGCCCAAAAATCAGATCAGGCGCCCACGCCGCCAGTACCGGCGGCAATTGGCTGACGTTGCCCATCGATTCGGACAAACGGGAAACCATGATGTAAAGCAGTCCGATGCCAACCGCGGTTGCGACACCTGCAATCGCGCCGCGCTTGCCCGCGGCGAGAGCGAATGGAATGGCCAACACCGCCATAATGAGCGTGTTCAGCGGAAAGGCGAATTTCTCCTGCAACTGTACTTTGAGTCGGACCACATCGAATCCGCTTTGCTGCAAGTCGCGAATGTAGCGCCGCAGTTCCTCGGAGTTCATCTCCGACGACTGACGCACTTCCTTTTTGAAGTATCCCGGTGGCTCGTTGATAGCGGCAAACGTTGCAACGTCAAAAGTGCGGTAGTCGCCGATGGCCGAGCCGTGCACGCTTCGTTCCCAGCCTTGGGTGCAAACCCATCGTTGCAGACGTTCTTCCCAGTGCGCCTGGTCGGCGTACACCCGGTTGGTTAACTGGAAGGTCGCGGGATCGAATTGGAATACAGAAAGATTGCCAAACTGGTTCCGGTCCGAATCGAAGAATTGATAGTAGTAGATCGTCGAATGCTGGCCGAAGATCCATTTCCGGTCTGGATTCAGATAAGTCTGTGCCGGCTTGCCCTTAATCAAGTTGCGCAACGCATCTTGCCGCTTGTTCGCGTGAGGAAGATAGAACTGGTCGAAGAAAAACAGACCCGCTGCCAGCAAGGTAGAAACCACAAGGATGGGCACAATCACTCGATAGATACTCATCCCGGTGGCCTTGATGGCAGTAATTTCGTTGGACCGTTGCATCAAGCCAAGCGTAATGAGCACCGCCAGCAGGATGCTCAGGTGCAGAATGTTGTAAAGGAAGAAGGGCGCAACGTTCACCAGATATTCACCCACCACCAGCGGGGAAATCCGGTTACGCAGAATATCTCCCAGCAATTCGAACAGCGTGAACACCTGCAACAGCATCAGGAACGATGCGACGATCAAGGTGAGGTAGAGAAAAAAATCGCGCATCACCAGATCGTCCAGAATCATGGGAAAGGTTGCACTGAAGACGCGGCGGCGATTGAACGCCCGCTCGAAAGCGTCCTCGGGACGATTGAAGTGGATGAGCCCCTTGCCCCATTCCACCACTTTGCTCTTGAGCGGATTCCAGCGGGCGCGGAATGAAGCAATTTCAAAAGGCCGGCGTTCTACTCTCCACAGTAGGAATGCACCACAAATGAAGAACACGATATTGGCCAACCACGCGCCCAATGACGCCGGCACTTTGCCCTGCCGGGCCAGTGAAACTCCGATCAGAGTCACCGAGTAGTAGGCAAACACCAGCAAAATGGTGAGCACGAATCCCGCCGACTTGCCCCCTTTTTTCGACGATAGTCCTAGAGGGATTCCCACCAGAGCCAGCACCAGGCAGGAAGTAGGCAGAGCGAAGCGGCGATAGAACTCGATGTAGTACCAAGGCGCAACATACTTTTTTACTTTGTGCGCTTGCCCCTTCAACTCCCACGTCGGTAGTTCGGCCACCGGGACTGGCTCCTGGTCTTTGCTGTCGGTTTGTGGAACGGGAATAGGTATGTCGGTCTGGTCGAAAGTTGAGATCTGGTAGTGGTCCGTCGAAGCTGGATCGGTCTCGTGGGTGGCCCCATTGGTCAAATGAAGATGGAGCAGTTGCGTCCCTTCGCTGACCAGGATGCCCTGTCGCGCCAGAGTGATTCGGGGCGACGCAGGATTGCTGATATCAGCGATGAAAACGCCCTTCCAGATGGCTGCTCCCTGGGCTGTTTTTACGTCCTGCACGTAAAGCACGAGCTTGGGAAATCCCTCGTAAAAAACCCTGGGCTGCACTTCAAAAGATGCCTGTGAAGTCTTTAGGCGATCCTCAAGCCGGCCTAAAGCGGCTTGGGACGCGGGTGCAAGATACACGGCGTTGAACAAAGCGACCGCCCACGCAGCTACGGCGAAAATCGAAACCACACGGAGAAACGTCCAGGCTCCAATGCCGCTGGCCCGCATCGCTGTAATTTCGCTGTCTGCCGCAAGGCGGCTGAGACCAATCAGAATTCCCACCAGGACGCCCATGGGAATTGTGTAAGTAAAAGCAACCGGCAGCGTAAAGATGAAGATTTCGAGGACGCTGGGCAGCGGCGCGCTATTGCGAACGACCAGGTCAAGAATATGGCCAAGATCACGGGTAAAAAGCACAAAGGTGAACACCGCAATGCCGATGGCGGCATGGGAGATAACTTCGCTCAGAATGTAGCGAGTCAGAATGCGCATTGCGTGTCAGGTTCTCTAACTAGAGGGAGAATAGCACGGCGAAAGCAGCCTACGGCTTGCCGTTGCAGGTGGTGTTTGTTGCGGAAGCATCAGGCAGAGAAATGCGTCTCTACCCGTTATGCCGTCATGCGTTAAGCGTGACGCCGGCAACACTCATTCCGGCTTGAAGAACAGAACAGAAAGAGGGGGAAGGGTCAGGTTAATCGAAAAAGGACGGCCGTGGACGGACTGGGGCTCGGCGTGAACGCCCCCCAGATTTCCCATCCCGCTTCCGCCGTATTCCTGAGCATCGCTGTTCAAAAGCTCACGCCAGTATCCTCCGGAAGGAACGCCCACACGATATCCAAGACGTGGAACCGGGGTGAAGTTGCACACGATCACGATTTCGTCAGCCGGCGCTCTGCCTTTGCGGAGCAGGGAAATCACGCTCGCTGCGGTATCATTGCAGTCGATCCATTCAAATCCGGCCGGATCACTATCAAGTTGATGTAGGGCTGCCTGTTCGCGGTATACGCGATTCAATTGCTCCACCCAGTTCTGCACCCCACGGTGGACCGGGTATTGCAATACATGCCACTCCAGGCTGGTGTCATGGGCCCACTCTCTCACCTGGCCGAATTCGCAGCCCATGAAGAGCATTTTCTTGCCGGGCTGGGCGTACATGTATCCGAACAGCAGCCGCAGGTTGGCGAACTTCTGCCACTCGTCTCCGGGCATCTTGCCGACCAGAGATCCCTTACCGTGGACGACTTCATCATGGGAGAGCGGCAGCACGAAATTTTCCGTGAAGCCGTAGAGCATGCGGAACGTAAGTTGATTGTGATGATAGCGGCGATGGATGGGGTCCTGGGAGAAGTAGGCGAGCGTGTCGTGCATCCAACCCATGTCCCATTTCATGCCGAAACCCAGGCCACCTACATAAGTCGGCCGCGAGACCATTGGCCATGCGGTCGATTCTTCGGCGATGGTCTGGACACCCGGATATTCTTTGTATGCCTCGGTGTTGAACTGGCGCAGAAAATCTATCGCCTCAAGATTTTCCCGGCCGCCGAATTTGTTGGGAATCCACTCACCGGCCTTTCGCGAATAATCGAGGTAGAGCATGGAAGCGACGGCATCCACTCTCAGCCCGTCGATGTGATATTTGTCCAACCAGAACAGTCCGCTGGCAAGAAGGAAAGTGCGCACTTCGTTGCGGCCGTAGTTGAAGATGAACGTCTTCCAGTCGGGATGAAAACCCTTGCGCGCATCAGCATGCTCGAACAGGTGCGTTCCGTCGAAGTACCCCAGGCCGTGGGCGTCGGTAGGGAAGTGGGACGGTACCCAATCCAGGATGACGCCAATCCCTTGCTGGTGAAGATAATCCACCAGATACATGAAATCCTGCGGCGTCCCATAGCGCGAAGTAGGTGCGAAATACCCGGTTGTCTGGTAACCCCACGAGCCGTAGAAAGGATGCTCCATGATGGGCATCAGTTCTACGTGGGTGAAATTCATTCGCTTCACATACTCGGCCAGGCGTAGCGCGGTCTCACGATAAGTGAGTGGCCGGTCGTTTTCTTCCGGAACGCGCATCCAGGAACCGAGATGAACTTCGTAAATTGAAATTGGCGCCTGTAACGAATCTCTTTTTGCGCGCGTGTCCATCCACTGCTGGTCGGACCACTGATATTCCAAATCCCACACGACGGATGCCGTCCGTGGAGGGGTCTCATGCAGGATTCCATAGGGATCCGCTTTGTCACCTACATAGCCCTGGTTGTGGGAGACGATGTGGTACTTGTACAAAGTACCTTTGCCCGCGCCGGGCATAAATCCTTCCCAGATTCCAGAATTCCCACGTGCCCGCAAGGGGTTGGATTTCGGGTCCCAGGCGTTCAAGCTTCCCACTACCGAGACCTCTTTTGCGTTCGGAGCCCACACCGCAAAATACGTTCCTGCCTGCCCGGCGACCGTAGTAAGGTGTGCGCCCAGCTTGTTATAGATCTGATAGTGGGTGCCTTCGTTAAATAAGTGGAGATCCTGATCGGTCAGCAGGCTGACCTCAGCGCGAGGCGCAGTTAGCAACGATGATGTGGTTTCCTTGGCCATCTGTAATTAGTGCTGACCCAAGTGTACACGGACTGTCGGTGATGTCGCGCGTCCAGTCTGATCCCTGCTAGACTCTCACCTTCAATCTGGAAATAGCTCTCTCATGCCCGTTCTGCGCGTTGTCATTTTGTGGCATCAGCATCAGCCGTACTACAAAGACCTGGTCTCCGGGGAATACCGGCTCCCCTGGGTGCGCCTTGCACGCGCTGAAGGACTACTACGGGATGGTTAAACTGCTTGACGAGTTTCCCAACGTCCATCAAACCTTTAATCTTGTCCCTTCGCTGATTACTCAGATTCAGGACTATGTGAACGGCGAGGCGCGCGATCCGTTTTTGGACGTTGCTGCCAAACCAGCCACTGACCTGACACTCGCCGATCGGCATTTTGCGCTTCAATATCTGTTCCAGGCGAACCCGGTAAACATGATCGGGCGGTATCCCCGGTATCGCGAACTTTGGGATCACTTTCGCAACGTCGGTGGCTCGCCTGAGGCCGCCGAGAAATTCTTTCAGCCGCACGACTTCACCGACCTGCAAGTCCTTTCGCAAATCGCCTGGTTCGATGAATTTTTCCTGGACGATCGCGATATCGCCGAGCTGATCAGGAAGGGGCGAGGCTATTCCCTGGAAGATCAACGCTTCGTGATCGCGCCGGGAGCGGGAATTGCTGGCAAAAGTTCTGCCAGCCCATGCCGAAGCCGCGAAGCGCGGCAGTATCGAGATTTCAACTTCCGCGTTCTATCACCCGATTCTGCCATTGGTCTGCGATACCAATATGGGCGCAGTTTCCACGCCAGGTCTGCCGTTGCCGCAGAACCGTTTTCGCCATCCCGAGGACGCTCGCGAGCAATTAGTGCGAGGGCTTGATCTTCACCAGCAGGTTCTGGGGGTTCGTCCTCAAGGCGTGTGGCCGTCAGAGGGCAGTGTTTCGGAAGAAGTCTTCGCGCTGGCGCAGAGGTCTGGGCGTGAAGTGGATGGCCACCGACGAAGAGGTGTTGGGCCGAAGCCTCGGCGTTTCTTTTTCTCGCGACGGCTATGGCCACCTCGCCGCCGGACTTGGCAGAAAAGCTCTACACCATCCATCGCTTTGAAAATAACCAGACCGAGATGAACCTGATCTTCCGCGATCACGCCATCTCGGATTTGATTGGTTTTGTTTATTCGGGAATGCCGCCGCAGGACGCCGCCAATCACCTCATGCACAACATCAGAAGAGCGGCGCAACCGATTCTTGATGCAGGCCGCGATGCCGTTGTCCCTATCATCCTCGACGGCGAAAATGCCTGGGAATATTACCCGCAATCCGGACGCGAATTTCTTCGCCGTTTCTACGATGCGCTGCAGCGCGAGCCCGGCGTGGAAGCGGTGACCGTGTCGGAGGCCATCGCGCGCCACCGCAACTTCGGCAAGCTCAAGTCGCTGGTTCCGGGCTCCTGGATTCACGCCAATTTCAACGTATGGATTGGCGCTCCGGAAGACAATCGCTCCTGGGACTATCTTTACGAAGCCCGCAATTTCTATGCTCAGGCCGCGCCTGCGGCCAGCGAAGCACAGCGCAAACTGGCCTTCGAAGAGATCCTTATTGCGGAAGGCAGCGACTGGAACTGGTGGTACGGTCCGGAACACCATTCCGCCAACGACCGCGAATTCGACGAGCTCTACCGCAAGCACCTTTCGAATGTTTATCAGGCGCTTGGCGGCCGTGCGCCGGATTATCTGGCACAGCCCATTATCGGCGGAGCTCCGCGGCCTTCCGTTTCTCCTCAGACTGCTTATATCCACCCCGGAATTACTGGCGACATGGTGCGCTACTTCGAGTGGATGGGAGCTGCCGTCTACACCGCCGACCGTCGCGCCGGCGCCATGCATGGTAAACAGTTCCTGCTCGATTCGATTCACGCGGGGATCGACGAGGCTTTTCTCTACGCGCGCCTGGATTTCGCGGAGAATACAGTGCCATCAGGAGACTTTGCCCTCGTAGTCGATATCGACTCCTGGACTGCCGGGAGACAACAGCCGCAGCGGACGTTGCGTTTGGATGTCGGAGTGGAATCGGGAAAGCTACTGAGCTGGAAGTTAACTGCCACCGACGAGAGCCAGCCTCTCGCCGTTTTTGAGCGGCCAGACAGTCGCGTGGCGGTCGCCCTGCTCCGCAATTTTGAATTCAAAGTGCCGCTGGATTGGTTGTTGTCCGTTCCCGGTGCCTCGACGAATGAGACCAAGGCTTTGGCTACGAAGTTACGACTGCGTCTCAGTCTCTGGCAAAACGGCCTGCCTGCGGATTCACTTCCAGTAGAAGGATGGATGGAACTGCCATTGCTGCGTCAGGAAGACCTGATGGCACCCTGGTAGGGGTACGACCGCTGGCTTCAGACATCGGCACTGACCGGGCATCGAACAATCACACAACACAAGCTTAGGTCTAACGTTCGATGCCCGAGGTCAATAGTCTATCGCCTACTGTCCTGCGGGTTCAGCCGTCATGGTCAGTGGTCGGCTCAACTCCATCATCAATTCCGTGCCCGACGGCAGCGCAGCAGACCGTTTCTTGCCGAGCCAGTGCGCCACGGTCAAGGTAGCTCCTACCGCTCCTCCAATGACCAGACCCTTGCCCCCGCCAGCCAGTCCGCCAATCAGCATCCCGCCGCCGGTCCCCATACCAATCTCGGTGAGGTTTCTGCCGTCGATGCCGTCTCCCTTGAACTGACCTTCGGTATTTACGTCAGTTCCGTTGTGCAGGCTGGTGTCCACCATAGTTGCATTCAGCATGTAACGCTCGCCATTGGGCAGAACCACCGACTCGGGAAAAATTCCAATAGTAGGCTTGCCGGCGATGCGCCGTGGTTCGTTAACTTTAGTGACTCGGCCCTGCACCGTCGCGCCGAGAGGAATTACCGTCTTACCATCGAGCATTACGTCCTGGGTGACTCGGCCGGAAAATGGATCGCCCTCTTTGCTTGAGAAAGTAGAGAGTGTGTTCTCCAATTTGACCTTGAACGCCGTCCCCGCGGGCAGAGCCATATTGGTTTGTGCCGCAACCGTTGCGGCGAGTAGTAGCGAGCAAAGCAGTACGCCTAGTTTTTTCATCGCGCCTCCTGAATTTCCTGCAATTTCGATTCCCTAAGATTCCGTTCTTTCCGCCGCAGCGAAATGCCTGCGATGTGTCTGTTCAGCCCGGAACTAATAACTTCTTCGCGGCCTCGATAGCCTGATCAAATGGCGCCCGGTCAGTTTGGCTGTCGCCGCGATAGATGTAAGTCACCTTTCTGTCGCGGTCGATCACCAGGGTCGCCGGATGCGCGATATTGAAGCGCATCGATTCCGAACCGGTGATACAGGCCGTATGCCTTGGTCACATCCCGATCCTCGTCCAGCAGAAACGGAAATGAGATGGGATGTGAAACTAAAAACTTCTCCGGCTTCCACACTCCGGTAGCCTTCTCCGCAGCGATATAGGCCAGTTGTGCCCCTGCGCGTTCGATTTCACTTTTTATGGGCTCCAACTGAGCCATGCGTTGCACGCAGTTCGGTCACCACGTCCCACGCAGGAACTCAAGAATCAAAGTGCCCCGCGATAAAAAGCCCGAAAGCGAAAGAATCCCTTCCCGATTCGCGGCTGATAGCAGAAACTCCGGCGCCCGTGATCCGACGCTAAGAGTTTCCGTCCGATTCGCCATCCAGAATTGACTCTAGGCCAGAAGTGACTTCGCACAGCCTGTGAAAAACTCGGGGAACCATCGTAGACACGGGCCAATAGCGGTCTTCGAGACGTTCTTGGCGGTGCTTCGGGGTCCTTCGCGATCTTTAGCGAGTTAAAAGCTTGTGACCTTTGACAGAAATCAGATCACCACAAAGCTTCCGTTATAATTTTGCTCACCACCGACAAAACGAAAGAGGAATGAATGGACGTCGTAACCAAAATTCAGAAAATCCACGCGCGCGAGATTCTCGACTCTCGTGGCAATCCCACGGTTGAAGCCGAGGTCATCTTGGCCAGCGGAGTTAAAGGCCGCGCCGCGGTTCCGAGCGGCGCCTCTACCGGAGAACACGAAGCGGTTGAGTTGCGCGATGGCGACAAAAAGCTCTATCTCGGCAAAGGCGTGCTCAAGGCTGTCGAGAATGCCAACAAGGAAATAGCGCGATGCCCTGCTCAATATGGACGCCGCCGACCAGCGGGCGCTCGATCTGAAAATGATCGAACTCGATGGCACCGAAAATAAGGGCCGTCTGGGCGCTAACGCGATTCTTGCGGTTTCGATGGCTGCCGCCCGAGCCTCAGCCACAGCTTTTGGCCTGCCGCTGTATCGCTATCTGGGCGGGGCGGGCGCAAATACTCTACCCACTCCAATGATGAATATCCTCAATGGAGGAGCGCATGCCGACAACAATGTTGACTTTCAGGAATTCATGGTCATGCCGGTGGGAGCGAAGTCTTTCTCTGACGCGCTGCGCTGGGGCGTCGAGGTATTCCACACTCTGAAAGGCGTATTGAAAAAGCGTGGCTATAACACTGCGGTCGGTGACGAAGGTGGATTCGCTCCCTCGGTGAAGTCCAATGTCGAGGCGATAGAAGTTGTCCTTGAAGCGATCACGCAAGCGGGTTACAAGCCGGGCGAAGAAATCGCCATTGCGCTTGATCCGGCGGCAAGCGAGTTTTATCAGGACGGCAAATACGTTTTCAAGAAGTCCGACAAGTCAGCGAAGAGTTCCGACGACATGGTTCGCTTCTGGGCGAAATGGGCCAACGATTATCCAATTGTTTCACTGGAGGATGGCTTGTCAGAGGCGGACTGGGATGGCTGGCAGAATCTAACCAAAGAACTGGGCGAGCAAGATTCAACTGGTCGGCGACGATTTGTTCGTCACCAATGTCACTTTCCTGCAGGAGGGAATCGATAAGCACGTTGCCAATTCGATTCTGATCAAGGTCAACCAGATTGGAACCGTGAGCGAAACTCTCGACGCCATCGACCTCGCACGGCGCAACGGCTACACGCTCGATCGTCTCCCATCGCTCGGGAGAGACGGAGGATACGTTCATCGCAGACCTGGCGGTGGCTACGGGCGCCGGCCAGATCAAAACCGGGTCGGCTTCGCGCACCGATCGCATTGCAAAGTACAACCAGTTGCTGCGGATTGAAGAAGAGTTGGGCGGGACTGCAAGATTTCTGGGAATCAAGGCCCTCAACTACGGAGGCTCGAGCCGGTAATTGGGCGAGTCAGTCTGCGAGGGCCCAATGACGCGGTTCAGAATCCCATATTGTCGTCAGCCGACGGTCCATAAGTTGCCGGAACCGCCGTCTCGTTCAAACGCAGATAGACGCCGAGCTGGGCGCGATGATGGACCAGATGATTCAGGAACATCTGCCGGTACGCGAGGAAGCGTGGTCCGTTGAAGATCGGCTTGCCCTGGAAACTCAGCTTCCAGTTCTGCTCCCATGATTCGTCGGTGCTGTTCTGCAGGGCGGCGCGGACCTTTTCCGAGCCCTCATCGAATGCCTTCAGGAGTTGATCGGTCGACTCGAAAGCAAGAGGTTTGTAGCTGTCTTTAGAAAAGTCCAGTTCGGGAGTCGTCAAAACCGAGAGGCCAAAACCACCGAGTTCGGCAACGTGAGACGCGAGTCTACTCAGCTTCATGGACTTGGGATGGGGAGCGAAGTCTCTCTTTTCCACTGGAACGCGTTCCAGGGCTGTGCGAGTCTTTTTCGCTTCTTCGTTGAACTCAGCTAACAACAGTTTGTTCATCGTCATGGATTTCTCCGTGCCCTCGATCAAAGTTTGAGATTCACCTGTAGGAGTCAGAGTCTGGCAACGACGACTATATTATGAGTATCGAAATTTGAAAACTTGTAGATCGTCCCATTGACAGGAGATCAATGAATCGTCCCAAACCTCTCGTTCTGGCTATCCTCGATGGCTGGGGATATCGGGCTGAAACCAAGGCCAACGCCATCGCTCTTGCCCGGAAACCCATTTATGACCGCCTGCTAAGGGAATATCCCAACACCCTGGTTCAAACGAGTGGTCATTCCGTTGGATTGCCTGACGGGCAAATGGGCAACAGCGAGGTGGGGCACCTGAACATCGGAGCGGGACGCATCGTGCACATGGACAGCACTCGCATTGAGTTGATGATTCAGAATGGCGATTTCTTCTCCGATCCCACATTGCTCAGTGCCATGAAAAACGCGCGCGCGGGTGGCCGACGGTTGCATCTGTTCGGGCTGCTTTCAGACGGCGGTGTGCATTCCTATCAGACGCATCTGTACGCGTTGCTGAAGTTGGCCAAGCAAAATGGTGTGGACCGGGTATTTGTGCACGCCTTTATGGACGGACGCGACACCCTGCCCACCAACGGCGCCGGATATCTGGAACAACTGCAGCAGAAGATGCGGGAGTACAACAGCGGGCGGATTGCATCGGTGAATGGACGCTATTACGCGATGGATCGTGACCGCCGCTGGGAAAGTATCGCCAAAGCATTCAATGCGATGGTGTTCGGGGATGGCGAAGGTGGCAAATACGTCGACCCTGTGCAGGGAGTGAAAGATTCCTATAACAAAGGCGTGACCGATGAGTTCATCATCCCCTTCGTTTGCGTCGACAATCGGGGCGAACCGGTCACCACGATACGCGATGAAGATTCCTGTATCTGTTTCAATTTTCGCGCCGATCGCGTTCGTCAGATTACACGCGCACTAGCTCGCAACAGCGGACTGAATCCGCAGGGTGGGAACGACCTGCCCGGGGCCGCTGAACTGGATATCGAGATTCCGCGTGACCGCGTCCCTAACAATCTGCAGTACGTTTGCATGACCCAGTACGACAAGAAGTTCACGCTACCGGTAGTCATACCTCCGGAGTCGATGGACAACATTCTCGCCAATGTGATGGGGCAGGCCAGCCTCCGCAACCTGCGCGTCGCGGAGACCGAGAAGTACGCGCACGTGACTTACTTCTTCAACGGAGGGATTGAACAGCCTTTTCCTGGAGAAGACCGTTTGCTGGTGCCCTCACAGAAAGTCGCAACTTACGATCTGAAACCGGAGATGAGTGCAGGAGGCATCGCCGACGCGGTGGTCAAAGCGGTGGAAGACGGAACCTTCGATGTCGTCATCGTGAACTTCGCCAACGCCGACATGGTCGGACACTCGGGCCAACTGGAACCAACAATTAAAGGGGTTGAAACCGTGGATGCGTGCCTGGGAAGACTTGAGTCCGCGATCCGCGCCAAGGGAGGAGCACTGTTGATCACGGCCGATCACGGCAACGCCGAGATGATGGTTGATCCGGTCACCGGCGGTCCACACACCGCACATACGACTAACCCGGTGCCGCTGATTGTGCTGGCGCAGGATAGTAAGCAATTCACCCTGAAGCCAGGCGGATCGCTGCGCGATATTTCTCCGACTGTGCTCGGTATGCTAGGTATCCCGCAGCCGAAAGAGATGACCGGGCACGACTTAAGAACGCCCGCAGTCTAGGGCCTAAATTATTGTTTGACGTCATCCCGAGCTTGCGAGGGATCTGGCGTGCAGCAAATCAGTCCTTGTCCATCACGCTTACCATTCGAGACGAGAATCTCTCCGGGTGCTACCAGCGCACATCCCAACGTTCAATGCCTTAGGCTGCCGCGGCGATTCTGCGGATCAAATCCTCCTGTTGGGCCTTGCTCTCGGCTCCGATCGTGAAGGCATCGAGAAGCCCCAGTGACAAGGCATATTTCAAGGCTTCATCCTGCCGCCCACGCAAGTCGCCTTGTCCCAGAATCTTCATGCCGACAATGCCTTTCCCGGCGGCTTTCATCTCGCGGAGGACACTAACTACAGTGTCGGGATCGGCGTCCATATGCGAACCGATGGGATTGATTCTCACCAGATCCACCTCGACCCACGGGGATTTGGCTGCGGCGCGCAGTGCCTCGATGCTATGGCATGAACAGCCATGCGCCCGAATGATCCCTTTTTCCTTGGCTTCCGAGAAGACGTCCATCACTCCCCGGTAGCGTTCAGTCCAATCACCTTCGGTCAGGCAATGCATGAGACAGATATCCAGATAGTCCGTTCCCAGTTCCCGGCGAAAGCGGTCGAGATCGGCCCGAGCTTCCGCTGGATCGCGCGCCCAGGTTTTGGTAAGGACGGTGACCTTGTCGCGAGGCACGTGCTTGAGGGCTTCCGCCACATGCGGATGGCTTCCGTAAGCGTCGGCGGAATCAAAAAATAGCAGCCCGTTATCATGGCCATTGAGCAGCAGGTCGGATAGACCCTTTACGCCCAGGTCGGTCTGGTGCGAGTGGTGTCCGGTGCCAACCGTGCCGGTTCCCATTGCCAGGCGGCTGGTCTTGATTCCAGTTTTTCCAAGCGTCACCGTATCGGATGCGCTGAATTTGCGCGGCAATGCCGGCAGGGTATTCGCTGAGGCAATCCATCCCCGTGAACCGAGCCAGGCCGCTCCCGCCCCGACCGTTGCGCCGACTAAGAAATCTCTACGCTTCATTCCGCTCTCCTCGCTGCGGATGCCCGACCTTTTCGTCGGGGCTTTCGCATGCTGTCTCACATGATGTTCCCTTAAGAAGTTGGACGAAAACACCATAGCTTTGGATATCTACCTGAGAACCACTTCGTACAAGACAACGCTATTCTTGCGTCTTGCTGAATTCAAGTCGCAACGTTGCCGCCTGTCGAAACAGGAAACAGGGAGCGTGATCTTTCCTGGATTTCTACAGTCTTTGCCCTACATACAACTAGTTCGCCGCCAGTTATTGTGTCGAAACGTTTGGAGGGCACAACTTTTTATTCCAAACTTGTATCGAAGTAGCGGTTGTGGGTAGTCAGAAGCACTAGCGAGGTGACTTCCATGCTTTGGACAATTTTTGTGATTCTGCTGGTTCTGTGGTTACTCGGACTGGTGAGTTCGTACACGTTGGGCGGGTACATACACATCTTGTTGGTCATAGCAGTGGTGGTGCTTGTGATCAATCTGATTACTGGCCGAAGGCCGGTAGTTTAGGCCTCACGATTTCTGCTCGGCCTTTGTTTGAGAGTGGCGGCCGAAGCGATTAAAAATTCGGTTTTACGGAGGAAACTTTGAAAAAAGCTCTTAGTGCGGGGTTGCTCGTTATATTGCTCGGCGCAATGGCGTTTGCCACTGCCAAAGACGACTCTGAAGAGCGTCTACAAAATGCCGCAACCGTACTCAAGGAAATCCTTGGAGCGCCTGACAAGGGTGTACCGGAAGAAGTGCTCGACGACGCGAAATGCATCGTTGTGGTTCCCCACTTGATCAAAGCTGGATTCATCTTTGGCGGCAAACACGGCCGCGGTGTCGCTAGCTGCCGAACTGCGTCTGGCTGGAGCGCCCCTGCATTTATCTCCGTAGGCGGCGGAAGCTGGGGTCTGCAGATTGGTGCAGAAGGCGTCGACCTGGTCATGCTGGTAATGAACGACAAGGGTCTGCAACACTTGCTATCGAGCAAGTTCGAACTCAGCGGCGAAGGCTCGGCCGCGGCGGGTCCGGTAGGTCGCCATGCCTCTGCTGGAACCGACTGGAAGCTGAATACTGAAATGCTCACCTACTCTCGCTCCAAGGGCGCTTTTGCCGGCCTTACCCTTGAGGGAGCGGTGGTGGAGCAGGACGCGGATTCAACCATCGCTATCTATGGGAAAGATGTTCCGTTTCGTAGCGTCTTGATGGGAAAGATTCGCCCTCCCGCGCCGGCGTCTTCTTTCATGGCTGCGCTCGAAATGGCGGGACGTAAAGCTGCCGCGCACGAAGCCAAGGAACAGGCCGAAGACAAGAAATAACTCTCGAGTCCGGTTGCCTAGCCCCGCCTTTTTCGGCGGGGCTTTTTTATTTACGGTAAATTTTCGAAGGCCGTATTGTGCTTGAATATAAACACCTATGAACACGGTCGAGTATTTCATCCGCCTCTTCAACTACGACGCGTGGGCGAACCGCGAGGTGCTGACCACTCTTCGGTCCGGAGCAAGGGTTCAGGACCGATCCTTGAAATTCATCGCCCACATTCTGGCATCGGAACGGCTGTGGCTCGAACGGTTGAAACTGGAAGAGCAATCCCTCCCGGTTTGGCCGGAGTTCAGCGTCGAGGAATGTGAGCATCAGGCAGCCGACTTGTCCGGTCTCTGGAAGGATTATCTGGCGATCAGCAGTGAGGCCGATCTTGAAAAATCGGTCGCCTACCGCAATAGCAAAGGCGAAACCTGGAACAGCCGTAAGGACGACATCCTGACTCACGTGGTGACACATTCTGCTTATCATCGCGGACAGATCGCGGCTGATATGCGAGCTGGCGGTATGGTGCCCGCCTACACAGATTTCATCCACAGCATCCGCCAGGGCTTTGTAGAATAGTGGAATGCTTGGGAACGAACGCCTCACACCGTTGTTTGTGTTTCAGTTTTGCGCTGTCATCGCGGTGATTCTGGTAGTCGTTTTTCGCCCGGGAGAGTGGTCTGCTGCGCGGTGGGTAGGGTTGTGTATTGCGATCCCCGCAGCGGTCCTGCTTTTTACCGCACGCTGGCAGTTGGGAACCTCGTTTGCGGTTACCCCGCAAGCCCGTGTTCTCGTGACGCACGGTCTGTACTCCAGGATCAGAAACCCTATCTACGTATTCAGCGCGTTGATGTTGGTTGGAGTGCTGACAGCTTTGCAATATCGTTACGCATTTCTATTGTTGGCGATATTAATTCCGTTGCAGATCTTCCGGGCTCATCAGGAATCTAAAGTCCTGGAAGCCAAATTTGGTGATGAGTACCGAACGTATAAACAAGGAACCTGGCTCTAGCAGATTGCATCCTAATTATTGAAGACACAAAGAGGTTTGCCTGAGAACTGCAACACGATCGAAAAAGTTAGGAGGCCTGGACGTGCATATGAGTCGAAGTTTGATATCGGTGCCTGCGATATTCCTGATGGGGGCAACTCTCACTGCACAAGTCTCCTCTCAACCCGCGGGCGCGCCCGCTCCCACTGCACAACCAGCGGCCAGCGGCGAACTGGCCTCGGGAACCATCCTTTCGGTTGAGTTGTCGAAATCGCTTGATGCAAAGAAGCTAAAAGCGAACGATAAATTTGAGGCCCGCACTGTCGTCGATTTGCTGGCGCACGGCCAGATCGTGATCCCTAGAAATACGAGAATAGTGGGTCGCGTGACTGAGGCAAAAGCTCGCAGCAAGGAATCGCCAGACTCGATCCTGGGAATTGCTTTCGAGCGGGCCCTGGTAAAGGATGGCCGCGAAGTGCCGATACAAGCCGCAGTGCAGGCGATCGGGCGGCCCCTGCAGACCGCGCCCTCCCTCCAGACCGACGATCAGATGGCCGCGACTACATCGGGCATGCCTTCCACTCCGCCGAGTCAGCGAGGCGGTATGTCGGGTTCCGCCACGAGTGGAACTCCCTTCCCGAGTCCGAACGGATATCCGCCAGGCGGCGGCACCGGGCTGCCAGATTCCTCCAATTCCGCTAGTTCAACCGTCAGTCCCTTAGGTCCTACCAGCAAGGGAGTCGTGGGAATAAAAGGGCTCTCCTTAGACTCGTCCGGACAGGCTTCCGTGGTGAGTTCGAAGTCCGACAACGTACACTTGAATAGCGGCACGCAACTAATTCTTCGAGTGCAGTAAAACCATAGGCGTCTCGATAAGTCCGATCGTGCCTCGCAATCTCGAATGCAAAATCGTTCAAATACCGAAGAGTCTTTTCTCGCCGCCCTGCATGCCGGCCTCCCGCAAATTCTTCCGGAATATCTTCTCCACCGTCGATGGTTTGGAGGCAAAGCTCGAAAGATGCTCTCTGTCGAGGTTTTGGACGTCGTACCGGTCGTACCAATCGATGACCAGACGAGCCGTGGATATTTAGTTCTTGTCCAGATTAGGTATGAAAGCGGACCCGGTGACACCTACGATATCCCGCTTGTCCGCCTGCCGGACACGGCTCCCCATGCTGTTTCGGATCCAGCTTCTGTTCTCAAATTTCGCGATGAAAATTCGGGCGAGAATATCGTGCTCGCCGATGCCCTTTCAGACGAGCAATTTCTTACCTGCCTTCTCGAAGCGACCGTCCATAGCGCTTCGTTTCGGGGAACAAGGGGAGAGGCGAAGGCGCTCCCCACCAATGCGCTTGATGCGCTCGGGCCGAGGTCTCAAGGCCCTCTCGCTCCGTCTCTGATGAAGGCGGAGCAGAGTAATACTTCGGTGCTCTACGGGCGAAGTCTGATACTCAAGATATTTCGCCGCGTCGAGGAAGGGATCAACCCGGATCTGGAGATCGGTTTATTTCTCACTGAGCACACTTCCTTCCGGAATGTCCCGTTGCTGGCAGGTCGTATCGAATATGTAAGCAGAGAGGGAGCCCGAACTTCACTAGGCGTATTTCAAGCTTATGTGCCCAACCAGGGGGACGCGTGGCAATTCACTCTGGGATCTCTCGCGGAATACTACGAGAAGGTCCAATCAGGAGAAACTCTTTCGTCTGACGAGATTCCAAGAGATTCGGTTCTGGCGCTCACCAACCGACCAATTCCCGATGAAGCCAAGCGCCAAATCGGGCCTTACCTGGAGTCAGCCGCACTCCTGGGCCGACGAACCGCGGAACTGCATCTTGCTTTGGCATCGGCACAGCAATATCCTGCGTTCACACCCCACGCGATCTCCGAAGCCGAGCAGATAGCTTTCGTAAGCTCAGCCACAGATCTCCTGACCGCGAACTTCAATCTTCTGCGTCGGCTGAGAGGTGATTGGCCGGACCATACCCGGCAAGCAGCGGATGATGTTCTCGGCCTCGAAGACGATGCTCGCAGGCGCCTGCAACTCTTCGCTGACCGAAAGCTATCGGCCCTGCTCACCCGCATCCATGGCGACTATCATCTCGGACAGGTTTTGTTTACCGGCAGCGATTTTGTGATTATCGACTTTGAAGGCGAGCCCGCCCGCCCATTGGAGGAACGCCGCAAGAAACGCTCACCACTGCAGGACGTTGCCGGCATGTTGCGTTCGTTTCACTACGCCGCCTATGCACCGCTTCTCCAGCAACGGGATGGCCAGCAACTTCAGAACTCGGAGATACTAGGAGTGTGGGCCGATTACTGGCAAAAGTGGGTGTCAGCCACGTTCCTGAAAGCGTATCTCGAATTCTCAGGTGGTTCGCATTTCATCCCGCAAAGCAGGGAAGAGCTAGCGCTGCTTCTTGACGCTTATCTTCTGGATAAAGCCGTATATGAATTGGGCTACGAGCTCAACAACCGTCCGTCATGGGTCGGCATTCCCCTGGAAGGGATTTCTCAGTTGTTAGCGAGTCCGGTCCCGACATCCAAAGAATAGCCCTCAGCTCGCCAGCCGATTGCTCTTGCCAAACGCTTTCTGGACCAGCGTAAAACGAGCCGACCCCATCAGCCCGCAATCGTCATTCAGCACAATTTTCACCGGCATGTCTTCCAGTAGTCCACGCATGCGGCCTTTGCTCAGGAACGATTCGATGAAGACGGGATCTTTCATCTTCGGCAGGTTTCGTGCCGCGATGATGCCGCAGACGAAAACACCGCCGGTTGACATGAAGTTCAACGCGTAGTCTCCTGCCTTGGCGCCGTACGCGCTGACAAAGATCGACATGGTTTGATCGCAGATCGGAGCCTTGCCTTCCAGCGCTGTCTTCGATATCAACGCCGGAGCATCGTGGGATTTGTCCATCTGCTCTTTCAGCCACGCGGGCTCCTCCGCTTTCTTGGTGTCGCGAAGGAAGTCATAAATATTCTTGATGCCTGGGCCGGAAAGAATGCGCTCGCTGCTGGCATGCCCGTGCTTCTTCACCACGTAGCGAAGGAGTTCAACTTCTACGTCATTGCGAGGGGCGAAATCAGTGTGTCCACCTTCGCAAGCGAACGGATGATGCCTGAAGCCATCCCAATACAATCCTGCGACCCCCAGGCCGGTTCGCGCCGACACGACCGCGCGATTGCCATCGGCGTGCGCCGATCCTTCGCGCAAAGTGAACAGATCCTTGGATTCGAGCGCATCCACTCCGTAAGCGTAAGCCTCGAGATCGTTGAGAAGCCCAACCGACTCAAGTTTGAGCTGTTTAGCAACTTCACGGGAGTCAATGGTCCAGGGAAGATTGGAAATCTTGCTGCGTCCGTCACGCACAGGTCCGGCCACGCCGAAACATGCCGTGTGTACGGGGATGCCTTCAGTCTTGATGAAATCGGCGATGATCTCCGCAAGACCACCATGTTCCTGGCTGGGGTAGGTTTTTTCGATCACGCACTTCAACTTGCTGCCTTCAGTTTCGAAAGCGGCCAACCGTGTCCGGGTTCCTCCAATATCGCCTGCAAGAATCATGGTTCGATTTTCCTCCATTGCCGGCCGTCACGGGCCAGCAATTCGTCAGACTCCGCCGGGCCCCACGTCCCTGACGCGTAGTTGGGGAATCTCCGTGGGGGTAGCGCCTGCCATACATCCAGAACCGGATCGACGATGCTCCATCCGGCTTCCACCATGTCCGCTCGCTGAAAGAGCGTTGCATCTCCGATCATGCACTCATAAAGCAGAACTTCATAGCCGGTGTAGGCGTCCGCCCCGAAATACTTGCTGTACTCGAAACTCATGTTTACCGCCCCAACCCGCAGCACGGGGCCAGGAACCTTGGCGCCGAAACTCAGCGAGATGGCCTCCACCGGTTGAATTTGGATGACTAACTGGTTGGTGTGGTTGTGAACCAAAGCATTGCGGAACATTTCGAATGGGGTGCGCCTGAACTGAATCGTGATTTCTGTGTGACGCCGTGCCAACCTCTTCCCGGTGCGAATGTAAAAGGGAACCCCGGCCCATCGCCAGTTGTCGATGTTGAGTTTCAGCGCCAGGAAAGTTTCAGTTTTGGATTCGGGAGCGACCCCCGGCTCGGACCGGTAAGCCACTACCCGTTCCCCACCGATCTGCCCTTCTCCATATTGTCCGCGCACACTGGAATGGAGCACGTCTTCGGAATCCAACGGCTGAATTGCCCGAAGGATCTTCGCCTGCTCATTCCGCACTGCGTCGGCTTGAAACGAGACCGGCGGCTCCATGGCCGTTAGGCTAAGCAGCTGCATGATGTGGTTGGGGACCATGTCACGCAGGGTCCCGGCATTGTCGAAGTACCCGCCGCGTTGTTCGACGCCGACAGTTTCAGCATTGGTAATCTGAACGTGGTCGATATAGCGCCGGTTCCAGATCGGTTCAAAGATGGCATTGTCGAACCGGAACACCATGATGTTCTGCACCGTCTCTTTGCCCAGATAATGATCGATGCGGTAGATTTGGTTTTCCGCGAGTACGGCTTTCACGTCACGGTTTAACGCTTTGGCGGAGTCAAGATCGTGTCCGAACGGTTTTTCGATGACCACCCGCCGCCAATGCCCATTCTCCTGGTTTGAGAGACCGGCGGTGCCCAGTTGCTGAACAATCTGCGCAAAGAACTTGGGCGCGGTGGCCAGGTAGAACAAATAATTCGATTCCGTGCTGTGCTCTCGATCCACCACGGCGAGCTGGGTGGCTAGTGTGGAATAAGTTGTGGGATCGCCAAAATCACCCCGCTGGTAATAGAGCCGCTCGGTGAACCAATCCCACGCTTCCGTTCCGCGGTCTTCAGGTTGCAAAAAGCCAGTCACTTGATCGCGAAATTTCTCCAGGCTCAAGTCGTCGAAAGACACTCCCACAACCGCAAAGTTTCTAGGGAGCAGTTTCACTTTGGCCAGGTTGAAGAGTGCGGGAACCAGCTTGCGTTTGGTCAGGTCGCCCGAGGCTCCGAATAGCACAAGCACGCACGGCCCGGCGGCTCGGCCAATCTGTTCATGCTCTTCCTGATCACTTACCGGCGCTGCGGTTGCCATATGCGTTCGTCCGTTGGATTTGGTGGCAGGGTGGGTGCCGACCAACATTGTAGGACACGGCGAGTTTCTAGTCATCGCCCGACGATGGATCCTTCTGATTCTGGTGACAAATGCGGTGATTTGGTGTTTTGACTGTGTATCTTTAGCTACGGTAAAGCGACGATGGCCAACCTTCGTCATGCAACAACGATTTGTCCGGTATAATCCACAATTCTGCTTGGGTCCTATTGGCAAAGGGGTGGAATGAGAGTTCGGCCCGGAATTGAACTGGCAGGCCTCAGCGATGTCGGCTGCCAGCGCGCAAATAACGAAGACCGCTATTCCTATTGGGAGCCGGCGGATGATCGGCAATTCCCGTTAAAGGGTCGGCTGGTGATCGTGGCCGATGGCATGGGTGGCTACGAAGGTGGCCAGGAAGCCAGTCGCATCGCGGTGGAGGTGGTTGAAGAGGTTTACGCCAAAGCGCCCTCTGGTGATCCCCGGTCGTGGCTTCTGGCCGGGTTTCAGACTGCACACAGCCGCATTCTGGAATATGCCGTCAAGAATCCCGATCTGCACGGAATGGGCACCACTTGTACAGCGATTGCTCTTCTTGAAAACAAACTGTATTTTGCGCACGTCGGTGACAGTCGGCTGTACTTGATTCGCGATGCCTCGATTTCACGTCTTACGCATGACCACTCCTACGTCACCCGCCTGGTGGATAACGGCATCATCCGTGCCGAGGAAGCCGAATCCCATCCTCAACGTCACATTCTGACGGCAGCGCTAGGCGCGGGCAACAGTGTCACTCCCGATTCTCCTGCGGAACCGATTTCCCTGCAGTCAGGCGACGTCCTGCTTTTGTGCACCGACGGCATGTGGGGTCTCCTGACCGACGCTGAGATTCTGCAGATCGTCACGGGAAAAGGTGTCGAAGAGCTTTCGCAAGGGTTAGTCGAAGCCGCAAAGAAACGCGGCGGACCCGACAACATCACCGTGCAAGTACTAAGGCTGAGCTAGACGAGCGTCCTTCCTTCCTTTCTGCTGATCCTCGAAATAGCTTTCCACCAAGCGTCTGAAGCGGAACCGAAAATACAAATGTCTCGAATTCAAATAAACCCTAGTAACACTATCGGGTTTTATGGCATTATGCTTCCAACATGAAAATCTCCCAGAAAGGGCTGTATGCGCTGCAGGCCATGATGATGCTGGCCAGGCACTACAACCAGGGAGCCATTCGGATTCGTGATATTGCCTACGAGGAAGTCCTGCCGGAGAAGTTTCTGGAACTGATTCTGCTGGAACTGAAGAATGCACGCATTGTGGAAAGCGTTCGCGGAGCCAAAGGCGGATATCAGTTGCGCCGGCCGCCTGCTGAGATCCATCTCAGCGAAATTATTCGTTTGATTGATGGGCCACTGGCCCCCTTCGGCGATGCGGAGCAGTTGCGGAGCCTGATTGATCGCGACCTTGAGCATCGCGCTCTTTATCAGGTGTTTCTTGATGTCCGCAATGCAGCCGCGAAGATCCTTGAACACACCACTTTGGCGGACATTCTGCAGCCGCGGTTGTCGAATTCCGGAAAGCGGCGTAAAAAGAAGGGCGAAATCGCGAACGTATTACCGATGGCGGTTCACGGAAATCCCCGTAAGGGCTAGAGTTCGACGCGCCAGTTTAATTCCTGGCTTGCTGGCATTACGTTCGAGAGCACAATGGCACAAGTCGCCTTTTCTCATAATCGTCCGCTAATGAATACCGCTATTTCGGTGTACCCAGTCCTCGCCCCTTGTTGTAAATCACCCTGTTGTACCTCGCTGTGAGCTGATTCGAGATCGATCTGTACTAATCCTTGCAACTGCAGTGGAAAACCTGTTCAGGAGGATCCACATGAACATCAGAAGACTGATTTTGGTCGTCGTTGCTTGTTTTGCCCTAAGCGCAGCGCTTTGTGTCGCGCAGGAGATCACCGTGGCCGCGGCAGCGGACCTGCAATTTGTGATGCAGGACATCGCGACCCGTTTCCAGGCCGAAAGCGGCAAAAGTGTGAAGTTGATCTACGGCTCGTCTGGCAATTTCGCTCAACAGCTACAGAATGGCGCGCCGTTCGACATGTTCTTTTCGGCAAATATCGATTATCCGCGGCAACTCGAGGCTGCGGGCCTTACGGAGCAGGGATCGTTCTATCAATACGCCACGGGAAAAATTGTCATTTGGGTGCCGAATGATTCCAAGCTGGATGTGAACTCCGGCCTTAAAGCATTGCTGGACCCGGCCGTCAAAAAAATCGCGATTGCAAACCCGCAGCATGCGCCTTATGGCAAGGCTGCGGTAGCGGCCCTGCAGAAAGAGAATATTTACGATCGGGTGAAGGACAAGTTTGTCCTCGGTGAAAATATTTCCCAAACCGCTTCCTTCGTGGTCTCCGGGGCCGCGGACGTGGGTGTAGTGGCCCTCTCCCTTGCCTTGTCCCCAAACATGAAAGACAAAGGCCGGTACGCAGAAGTGGCGCCCGCGGACTATCCGTCCATCGAGCAAGCCTGCGTAGTCATGAAGTCGTCCAGGAACAAGAGCATTGCCGCAGAATTCGAAAAGTTCATTCAATCTCCAGCGATAAGAGAGCTCTTCGAGAAGTATGGCTTTGCGATTCCCAAACAGTGACTTTTTAAGCACTGAATTTTTAAGAAGTGAATAAGAAGCTCAGTTGTTAAGACGGCGTGACCAAGGAGCCCAATGAAACCGTCCTTATCCCTAGCCTTGCTCGTAGTGTTGACTGCGAGCTCGATTGCTCAAACCTCAAGTGGCAAGACCACGAAACCGCAGCCGGCTCGCACTGGAGCGCTGTCGAAAGAAATCCAGGCCTTGCGTGATACCGTCACCGCGCAGCAGCAACAGATGGAAGTGCAGCGGCAGCAAATGGACCAGTTAAAGACTCAGCTTCAGGAGTTGCTGGACGCAACCCAGCAAGCCAACGCAAATTCACAGAAGGTGCAGGGCGATGCGGCGCAGGCGCAAACCATAGCGGTCCAGGCCCAGCAGTCTGCCACCGAAGCTCAGCGCGCCGCCGATCAGGCCGCGGCAAACGCAACCTCGGCGAAATCAGAGCTCTCGCTCGTGGATCAGAAATCTAAAGACGATGACAAAAGGATCAGTGCTCTGCAGGATATCCTGGGCCGCTTTCGATTGAGTGGCGATATCCGGGTGCGTGGGGAAGACATCTTTCAGGATTGCCCCGCCTGCGTAACCCGTAATCGTGCCCGTATTCGTGTTCGCTTCGGGGTCGACGGACGCCTCAACGAGAATTTCATCGGAGGCTTCGCTCTCGCAACCGGTTCGCTCGGCGATCCGACGTCAGCGAATGAAACGTTCTCTAATTACTTCGAGCGCAAAACCATTGGTCTGGATCGCGGATTCATTACCTTCAATCCCGTTTCCGCCAGGTGGCTCTCGGTCACTGGAGGCAAATTCGCTTATACCTGGACACGCACCTCGCTGACGCTCGACCCCGACATCAACCCTGAGGGCTTTAACCAGAAACTGTCGTGGGATTTGAATACGCCTTTCGTCAAGAACTTTACGGTTCAAGGAATCCAGCTGCTCTACAACGAAGTCGCGAAAGGCGACGATTCCTTTGCCCTGGGCGGCAATGTTTCGGCAACGTTCAAGTGGGGACCGTTGACAACAACTCCTTCGTTTACGCTGATTGACTGGGGCTTCCCGGACTCCATCCTGAACGCTCCCGCATTCGCCGTGCAGGCCACGACGAGCGGCAACCCGCCGATTCAGGTGCCCGGGGAGGGTCCTGGCTGCGCTACGGGTTCCTCGCTGCCCAGCGTCCCGCCTTGCGCCATCGCTTCCAACGGGATGACCAACGCGACCGTCGTCGACGCGAAAGGACAACGGCATTTCCTGTCAGGATATGAATATGCCGACTTCATCCTGAACAGCCAGCTCAGAACTGGACTTTCCCGCTTCCCGCTGACCCTGATTCTTGAATATGAAGACAACCTCAAGGCGGCGGATCATCCACTCGATTCGAAGGGCAGGGTGATTACCAGCATCGGTTCGCAGAGCCAGGCCTACCTCGGAGAAATCAGCATCGGACAGATCAAAAACAGAAACGATCTGCAATTTGGCTACAGCTTCTGGCGTTCTGGGCAGGATTCTATTCTGGCCACGTTTTCCGAAAGCGAACAACGCGCGGCCACCAACATCATCGAACACCGTATTTACGCCTCGTGGCGGATGCGATCGAACGTTGTGGCCCAGTACAACGCATGGATAGGCCGGACACTGAACAGCAACCTGCAACACGCCGTTCTGGCGCCGGGCGTGGCACCCGGGCAGACTGAGCCGTTTCTCGCGCGGCATCAGTTTGATCTCATCTACTCCTTCTGACGCAATGCGGGCGCCGGCGAAAGTCGGCGTCCGTTCTTCCTGGATTTCAACTTGCCCTCTCGACTCGTAGAGCCCTCCGCATTGTCTGCTAGAATCCGAAAAAGTATTTCAAGAAATGAACCTCAAAGGAGTGTGCAATTGGCCGTTTTGGTAGTGGGAGGAGCAGGATACATTGGGAGCCATGCCGCGCACGCGCTCAAGCGTCGCGGATACGAAGTCATTATTTACGACAATCTGGTAGCAGGCCACGCGGAACTCGCCAAGGGTTTCGAACTGATCGTCGGAGATATTGCAGACCGCACGAAGCTTAGCCAGGTCATGCGCCGTGTTGATGCGGTCATGCACTTCGCGGCGCACGCATACGTTGGCGAGTCCGTCGTAAATCCCAGAAAATATTTCCAGAACAATGTTCTCGACGGCCTTAGCTTGTTGCACACGGTGCTCGACGCGAACGTCCGCAAGTTTGTGTTCTCCTCAAGCTGCGCCGTTTACGGAGTGCCCGCCAAAGTCCCGATTACCGAGGATATGCCTCGTTTCCCGGTGAATCCCTACGGAGTTACCAAATTGATTTTCGAACAGGCGCTTGAGTCCTACGGACCAGCGTACGGTCTCGGTTACGTTTGCCTTCGTTACTTCAATGCCGCCGGAGCGGACGAAGATGGCACGATCGGCGAAATTCACAAACCCGAAACTCACCTCATCCCATCCGCTTTCGAAGCGGTTCGGGGTGAGCGCCCAGCTCTCGAAATTTTCGGATACAAATATCCCACGCCTGACGGCACCTGTGTGCGCGACTACATCCACGTGAGTGACCTTGCCGAGGCGCACGTGCAGGGGTTGGAATATCTTACGGGCAAAAATTCAACCGCCATTAACCTGGGGACAGGGAAAGGCAATTCCATCCTGGAAGTTCTTTCCACAATCAAGTCGGTGACCGGCCGCGAGGTACCCAGTCGCATGGCGGCAGCAAGGGCGGGAGACCCGCCAGAACTGGTGGCCGATCCCACGCGTGCGGAAAAGTTGCTGGGTTGGAAAGCTAAGCGTTCGCTGGAACAAGTTGTTGCTACTGCGTGGAAGTGGGCTGAGCGTTCCCAGCCGAAAGCGAAATAGGAAAAAGCAAAGCGCTATCGACCCAGCATCCTGGAGGCAGAGGGGACGCTACGATAGCGCTGCCTGTATTTGGCCCGAACTGCGGAGAAGCTTAGGCTGAAGCGTGCACCAATCCTAGTGCATTGTCTGATTCCTCAACGCGAAACGTTCTAGTCATCGCTTCTAAAATTACCCACTCCCATGGGAATTCGATCTGATAGCAGCCTCGGTTAGAGCAGCTTCCAGGGCCTGTAGATGCGGTTCGTCCGTCAGGTAGCTGATCACCATCATCCGCAACACGCTCTGGCCTCTGACGATGGTCTCCGAAATCCAGCGGCGTCCGTCGCGTGTGACTTCCTCGACGATATTGCCGTGAATGGCAGCTAGCTGGTCAGAGCTGAGACCGGCCGGTTTGACCCGGAAGGTCACGATAGGAAGTGTAGGCTGCACCGCGAGCTCGAAGTTGTTCGAGGCTTCAACCCAGCGGGCAAAGCTTCTGGCCAGTTTGAGCTGGTGATCGATGAGTTCCTCGTAGGCTCGACGTCCGTGCACGCGCAGGGTCAACCACAGCTTGAGAGAGTTCATGCGACGCGTCCATTGCGTGCTGATGCGCGAGTTGTCGGGCAAGTGGGCGCCCGCTGCCTTCGGCATGTAGGGTGCGGCTACGGAAAACGCGCGCTCCAGTATGTCGGGGTGGCTGGTGAGGATTACCCCAGCGGCAAACGGCATTGCCAGCCACTTATGAGGATCGATGGTCAGCGAATCGGCCAGTTCGATACCTCGCACCAGATTGCGATGCGGGTCGGAGAAAATCGCCGAAGCTCCATAAGCGCCGTCCACGTGAAGCCAGAGTTTGTGCCGTTTGCAGATCGCCGAAATCCTGACCAGATCATCGACGGTACCGGAGTTTGTGGTTCCCGCTGTAGCAACAACGCAGAACGGTTTTCGGCCAGACGACTGATCATTCTCGATCGCCTGATCCAACTTTTGCGGATCAATCTGGGCGGCTTCGTTCACCGCGATCCGCCGCAATGCCTTACGCCCAATGCCGAGTAGTCCGGCTGACTTGTCGAGTGAATGATGAGACTCAGCCGAAGCATAGAGGATTGCCGGAGCACCGATCGCAGCGACGCCTTCGTCCACCGAATTGGGGAATTTCGATGCCAGAGCCAAAGCAAGGCCACTGAAGTTGGCTTCGTTCCCTCCGCTGGTGAATGTGCCGCTGAATTCTCCCGGCCAGCCGATACGCTCACCAATCCAGCGGACAGTTTCCAGTTCGATCTTCGAAGCAAGTTGGGATCGGGCCAACGTGGCGAGTTGCGGATTGAGTGCAGCCACCATGGCTTCGGCCAGCACTCCCATGTAAGTAGGTGTCGGATTCATCAGCCCGAAATAATTAGCGCTGGGGACATGGAATCCCTGGTCCACCATTTCGCGAAAGACTTCATCCAAGACTTTGGTGGCATCCTCGCCAAATTCAGGAAGCGGGTTGTGAATAGGCCCGTAGCTTCGCTGTTCCAGGGGAAGTTGAACCGCGCGATCGGGAAGGGAAGAGAAGAAGACATCGATCTGGTCGATCAGGCGATGGCCGAGGCGCAGGCGGGTTTCGGAATCGAAGTCGAAGCGCATAGGCATTCGATTTTAGATTGGAAGAAAGTATTTACCACAGAGGACACGAAGGACACAGAGGAATACAGAGAAGACATTTGTTGCCACAACCGAACTATCCCGCCAGCTAGTTTGTTTCCTCGGGGTTCTCTGTGGCCTCTGTGGTTAAAGCCTTTTCCGGTCGGAGCAGTGGAAACAGAATTACGTCGCGGATGGTGTGCGAATCGGTCAGCAACATCGCCAGACGATCGATGCCGACGCCCACGCCGCCAGCAGGCGGCATCCCGTAAGAAAGGGCGCGAATGTAATCCTCATCCATCTGGTGGGCTTCGTCATCGCCCTGCTCACGTTGTTGCAACTGTCCTTCGAAGCGGCGACGCTGGTCTTCAGGGTCGTTCAGTTCGCTGAAGCCGTTGGCAATTTCCATTTTTGCCACGTAGATTTCCCATCGCTCAGTCCAGTCCGGTTCGTCCGGCTTTTGTTTGGACAGCGGAGATACCGCGGTGGGGAACTCATAGATGATGGTTGGCTGCACCAGGTGCTCTTCCGCAACCGCCTCAAAGAGCGCCGCGATGGTTTTCCCAGCCGGCTCTTTGGGATCGTATGCAACGTGCGCGTGTCCAGAGTTAAGGCGCTTGACCAATCCTTCAACCCCTTCACGCGAACCAAACTCCGGCATCTCTGGCTTGGCGCCAGCCGTAGCCGGCCAGTATTGAATGATGGCTTCCCGCATGGTCAGCCGGTGCCACTTGTCGCTGGCCCAGTCGATCTCGATCTCGCCCCACTTCGTGACGGTTCCACCGGTTACGTCTTTTGCGGCCTGCTCGATCAGTTGCTGGGTAAAATCCATTACGCCGCGATAATCGGTATACGCCTGATAGAACTCGAGCATGGTGAATTCGGGATTATGTCGCATCGAAACGCCTTCGTTGCGAAAATTGCGGTTGATTTCATAAACCCGGTCAAAACCTCCCACCACAAGCCGCTTGAGATAAAGCTCCGGCGCGATGCGCAGGAACAGATCCATGTCGAGGGTATTGTGGTGCGTCACAAAAGGCCGCGCCACCGCGCCGCCCGCTACAGGCTGCATCATCGGCGTCTCAACTTCTACAAAGCCCTGTGCGTCCATGAAACGCCGCAGTGACTGCACCAGTTTGCCGCGCTTCAGAAAAACTTCGCGCACTTCCGGGTTCATCACCAGGTCAACGTAACGCTGACGGTAGCGAAGTTCGACATCGGTCAGTCCGTGCCACTTCTCAGGCAGCGGTAGCAAGTCTTTCGAAAGGAATGTAATTTCATCCACGTGGATCGAAAGCTCGCCGGTGCGGGTACGAAACAAATAACCTCGTACGCCGACGTGATCACCCAGGTCGAGCAGTTTGTAGAGCTCGAAGCCTTTCTCTCCCACAGCGTCTTTCTTGACGTAAATCTGTAGCCGCTGCCCGCCTTGTTGCAGGTGGGCGAATCCTGCCTTACCCATCAGCCGGATGGCCATGATGCGTCCCGCGACCCGGACTTCGATGCGCGGATTTTCCAGTTGCTCGGCGGGTTTGTCCGAGTAGTCGGCGAGAATCTGAGGGATGTCATGAGTTACGTCGTATTTCGTTGGATAGACTTGCTGGCCAAGAGCCTCAATCTGTTTGAGCTTCTCGCGGCGCAGTTCGTAGATTTTCTCGTCGAGTGCCAAAGGGTTCCTTGCAGGCTGATTTTTAGATCGTCTGGGTGAACAGCGATTATAAACAACGTGGAGAGAGTACCCACCGAGGAGCGTCAGATTTTCAGTAGCTCCAGATAGATGGCCATTCCTACCACGGCGTCGACGCCCATGCTGTGAAGGCGGTCAACTTCTTCTTTCGTCCTGATGCCACCGGCCACAATCAATTGTTTTTTGGTTGCATGGCGCAGTTCGGAAACAATTTCGAGCGGCATTCCCAGCAGCAGCCCTTCAGTATCGATATTCGTGTACAGAAATGCGCCGCACCAGGGCTCGAGCGCCCGGATCATTTCTACAGCCGAAATTTCGGTGATCTCCCGCCATCCCCGGATTGCGACCTTTCCGCCTTTCGAATCGGCGGCGAAAACCAGTTTGTCTGCGCCGACCTGACGAGCTAGTTGTGCGGCGAATGCAACATTGATGCCACCGTCTTTTATCAGCGACGAGCCGATGAGAACCCGTTTTGCTCCATCCGCCAAAAGCTGTTGCGCGATTTCTACGCTGCGAATTCCGCCGCCGACCTGGCAGGGGAGGCGTCTCACCAGCGACTGAACCAGGCCGCGATTGTTTCCGGGCCCGATGGCCGCGTCCAAATCGATCAGTTGAACTAGCGAGAATTTTGAAAAACGCTCCACCCAGGGTTCGAAGTCGTCGAATTGGAGAGCTTTCTTCTCGCCCTGCACCAATTGAACGATTTTGCCGCCCATCAGATCGATGGAAGGGATCAGCATGGCCACCTCGTCGGGATTCCTGCGCTCTGTAAATCCTGTTTGAGACTGCCGATTGGGACCACTCCCAAGTGGAAAATAGATGCGGCCAAGGCAGCATCGGCGTGGCCGTCGCGGAATACGTCAATGAAATGTTCTGCTTCTCCAGCGCCTCCCGATGCGATCACGGGAATATTCACGGCGCTGACGACGGCCAGCGTCATTTCGCAATCAAAGCCGCTGCGGGTTCCGTCGCGATCAATGGAAGTCAGCATGATTTCTCCTGCTCCGTACTTCTCGGCTTCTACAGCCCACTCCACCGCATTGCGTGCGGTGGCATGCCGGCCTCCGGTGGCCTTTACACCAAAGGACGAGCCATTACCGTTGGCGACGCGCAATGCGTCGATGGCCACGATGACCGCCTGCGAACCGTACCGACGCGCGATCCGGGAAATTAAATGCGGATCCTTTAACGCCGCTGAATTGACTGTAACTTTGTCGGCACCCGCGTCAAAAACCGCCGCAGCGTCGTCCAGCGACCTGATCCCGCCACCAACGGTGAACGGTATGAAGAGCTGACGGGCCGTGCGGCGAACGACGTCGAGCAAGGTTGATCGGTGTTCGTAGGTTGCAGAAATGTCGAGCAGCACGACTTCGTCGGCGCCCGCGAGTCCATGCGCCAGCGCCAGTTCCGCCGGATCGCCGGCGTCTCGAAGGGTGGAAAATTGCACGCCTTTCACGACGCGTCCGGCGTCTACATCCAGACAGGCGATAATGCGTTTGGTTAACATGAGTTGCGATTTTCTTCTTTGCGTCCTTTGCGATCTTTGCGGTTAAAGGTTTTGTATTCCTGAGTCCCAAACGTTCACTGGAAGCTAGAGTTCGCAAAAATTACGCAGCAACTGGAGCCCGGCCGTTCCGGATTTCTCGGGGTGAAACTGCACTCCAAAAAGCTGTCCACGTTCCACCGCTGCGGAAAAGGTGCCGCCATATGCGCAACTGGCAGCCGTGGCCTCAACCAGGGGCGCCCGGTAGGAATGCGTGAAGTACACAAAGCAATTCTCCGAGAGTCCGCGCAGTAAACGCGAACCTGGGCAAAGCTGCAACTGGTTCCATCCCACATGGGGAGCCTTAACTTCCACCGGGAATTTCTCGCACTTCCCGGCAAACAACCCCAACCCGCGAAGTTGAGGCGCCTCCTCACTCGACTCGAACATCCACTGCATGCCAAGGCAGATGCCCAGCAGGGGAATTCGCCGGGCAATCGCTTGCGAGACGACTTCCTTCAGAGGCCCCGCCAGCGCCGTTGTGGCCTCGAAGTTCCCTACGCCCGGTAGCACGATTTTGTCAGCCTGTGCGATTGCTTCCGGATCAGCCGTAATCATCGACTGATGTCCGAGATGGTCAAACGCCTTTCGCACCGAGGCGAGGTTTCCGGCCTGGTAGTCGACGATTGCGATCACAACAGCCCTTTGGTGCTGGGTAACAAGCGCGCCATACGCCGGTCGCGCCAGCAGGCCGCACGCAACGCGCGCGAAAATGCCTTGAAGAGCGCCTCAATTTTGTGATGATTGGAGCGCCCGTAGAGTACGCGTGCGTGGACATTGGCGCGGGCTCCCCGGGCAAAACCATCAAAGAAGTCGTGGACAAGTTCAGACTGTAGGTCCCCAACCAGACGCTGCCGTACTTTGGTGTCCACTACGGCGGAGGCGCGCCCGCCAAAATCAACTGCGGCAAGTCCCAGAGTTTCGTCCATCGGCATGACGAAATATCCCGCGCGCAAAATCCCGCGTTTCGAACCCAGTGCCTTGTGAAAGGCTTCGCCCAAAACAATGCCTACATCTTCGACGGTGTGATGTTGGTCCACGTCGAGATCACCCTGTGCACGCAGTACAAGATCAAATCCACCGTGGCGCGCAAATAGTTCCAGCATGTGATCAAAGAAGCGTATGCCGGTCGACACCTCGTACTTGCCGCGTCCGTCGATCCTGAGAATCGCGCGGATCGTGGTTTCATTCGTTTTTCGGTTGATGGTGGCTTGTCTCATGCCCGCTTCCCCTTGGCCGGTGTCCATCGGATTTCATTTAAAGTTTCATGCAGCGCTGTCAGAAGACGGTCGGTATGTTCCTGCCAACCCGCTGTAATGCGCACGCATCCCTCGCATCCCCAATCTGTGGAACGGTCGCGAACCAGGATGCCGCGCGCTCTCATGCTCCGGACAAAGTCTGCGTGAAGCGGCCCGATACGCGCGAGTACAAAGTTGGCCTGGCTGGGCCAGAAGGGAATTCCCAGCGCGCCGAATTCCTCCTGCAGGCGATCGCGGCTCGCTTTTACTTCCGCTACGTACTGCTGGACATATTCCTGGTCTGCCAGTGCTGCGGGCAGGCAAGCCAGGGCCACTCCGTTCACGTTGTACGGAGAGCAGGCACGCCGAAGGGTTTGCACTTGCGCCGCCGCGCCCGCCAGCACGCCGATCCTGAAACCGGCCATTCCGTATGCTTTGGAAAACGTTCGCACAACAAACAGGTTTGGCACCTGCCCCGCATTCTCCAGAAGCGACTCACCGTGAAATTCGAAGTAAGCCTCGTCCACCAGGACTGCAGCCTGGGGCGCACTGCGAGCGATCAGCAACAGATCGTCGGCTGTAGCCACCGCGCCCGTGGGATTATTCGGGTTCGCGACGGCAATCAGCCGCGTCCTGGGATTGGTGGTGTGGGCCATCAATTTTGCTGTGGGAAAACGAAAGTCGTCATCAGCGGGAACGGAAACGACCCGCGCTCCGGTTGCCGCCGCGCAAATTTCGTATATGGCAAAAGTCGGAACTACGATGACCGCTTCATCTTCCGGCTCCAGGTAGGCCTCGCAAATCAAATGGATGGCTTCATCCACACCATTAGTCAGCAAGACCTGTTCAGGCTGAAGTCCAAGAAAAGATGCGACCTCATGTTCCACGGGTGCGCGCTCGGGGTATCGAGCGAGCTGCTCGGGCTGTATTTGCTGCAAACGCTCCACGACGCGAGGTGAACAACCGCCGGTATTTTCGTTGAAGTCCAGCCGCAGGCCGGAGCGATCCCCCAGAGGAGGCTGATACTGCTTCAAATTGAGCACTGCCTGGCGCGCCTCAAGCATGGCCACACCTCAGTTGTATGGACTTAGCATGTGCTCGCAGACCTTCCGCCTCGGCGAGGGCGACAATGCATGGCGCGAAATTCCGCAGGCCGGTCTGCGAAATTTCCTGCACCGTGATCACCTTCAGAAAATCGTTAACGCTGAGCCCGCCTCTGAAGCGGGCTGCGCCGGCCGTCGGTAGTACGTGGTTGGGACCGGAACCGTAGTCCCCGGCCGCCTGCGCTGAATAGTCTCCAATGAAGATGGACCCAGCATTCACAACGTCGCGAAGGTTCTTGCGGCTGGTGGTCAAATGCTCTGGCGCAATCAGGTTGCTCCACTCAATCGCCTGCTCTCTCGAACCCGCCAGCAAGACTGAACCGTGCTTTCGCAACGCCTGTTGAGCGATAGAGTTTCCGCGGGCCAGCAAATCCGCTGAACGCAACACCGCGCGCGCCAGTTTTCGTGATTGCGTGATCAACAAAACCAGCGCATCCGGATCGTGCTCAGCCTGCGCAACCATATCGGACGCAATAAACGACGGTTCGCCTTCGTCGCAAAGAATCAACCCCTCGGTCGGGCCCGCAAGAAAATCGATGCTGCAGTCGAAAGCTACAAGTTTTTTCGCGGTGGTTACGTAGAGATTTCCTGGGCCGACGATCTTGTCGACTCGCGCAATTGTTTTTGTGCCGTAGGCCAGCGCCGCGATCGCCTGGGCACCGCCAACCCTGTAGAACTCGCGAACTCCCAACAGCGCCGCCGCCGCCAGCGTCGGTTGCGCGGGACGTGGAGAAACTACGCGAATGTCCTTCACTCCGGCGACTTGCGCCGGAATGACCGTCATCAGCAAGGTTGAAGGCAGGGGATAGCGGCCACCCGGAACGTAGCACCCCGCCGAGGCCAGGGGCCGAATCAGTTGTCCAAGTTTGCGCCCCCGCTCTTTGTGCTCCCATCCCTTAGGCTTTTGCCACTGACAGAATTTGCGGATGCTAGTCGCCGCTCCTTCAAGTGCGGCGCGAAGCTCCGGTGGGCAATCCTTCAGCGCGGATTGCATTTCGCTGTCACTTACCCGCAACGAATCTCCGGCCTGCAATCCGTCCCATCGCTCTGCGTGCCGGCGTAGTGCGCCATCGCCATTTCGCCTGACATCTTCCATAATCGCGCGCACTTTCGGTTCCAGGGCATCAAGCTTTCGCCCGCGCTGCTCGAGTTTGCGCACATATCGCTCGGCCGCAGGGCCTTCAAGAATCCGCATCACATCACCACCTTGTTTAGCGGATACTCCACGATGCCCTCGGCATTGGCAGCCTTGAGACGGGGAATAATTTCCCACGCCGCCGATTCTTCAATGATGGTATTCACCGCCACCCAGGCGTCATCGCTCAATGTGGCGACGGTCGGTTTCTGCAGTGCCGGCAGAACACTGAGCACATTTTGCAAATCCTGTTTGCGGACGTTGAGCATCAAGCCCACGCGGCCCTGCGCCTCCATGGCGCCGCGCAACATCACAGCGAGATTTTCGATCTTGCGGCGCTTGTCGTTTTCTTTCCAGGCAACGCGGTTGGCGATGATCTGCGTGTTCGATTCCAGCAGCGTATCGATAATGCGAAGGTGGTTGGCGCGCAGAGAACTGCCCGTCTCAGTGACTTCAACGATGGCATCTGCCAGCATGGGCGGCTTTACTTCAGTCGCTCCCCAGGAAAATTCCACACGCACAGCGACGTTTTTCTTCGCGAAATAATTTCGAGTCACGTTCACAAGTTCAGTGGCAACAATGCAGTCAGTCAGATCCTCCGCGCGCTGGTACGCCGAACTTTCGGGGACGGCCAAAACCCAGCGCACCTTGCCGCGACTCTGTTTGGCATAAACCAGGTCAGCTACGGCCTCGACCTCGAGTCCGCTTTCCATGACCCAATCGAGTCCCGTCAAACCAGCATCGAGCACGCCGTGCTCGACATAACGAGCCATCTCCTGCGCCCGGATTAACATGCACTCGACGTCGGGGTCTGCCGTGCTTGCGGAGTACGACCGGCCGTTTGTGTAGACGGTGAGGCCGGCGCGTGCGAAAAGTTGCAGTGTCGCCTCTTGCAGGCTGCCTTTCGGGATGCCAATGCGCAGCTTCATGGCAACGACCTTCCTGTTTGAGCCGTCTCCGTTCGAACGGGCAGACTCTGCGTGAAGCAGGAACGCGTACCTTGGTGGCACACCATGCCTCCGCCCAGTACCCGGACTTTCAGCAGTACGGTATCGCGATCGCAGTCGGTCGTAGCGGTGACGACTTCCAATCGGTTGCCGGAAGTCTCACCCTTGGTCCAAAGCTGATTGCGAGTGCGGCTGAAAAAAGTAACGTAACCGGCGCGCAGCGTCCGCTCGTAGGCGTCCCGGTTCATAAAACCCAGCATCAGTACTTCGCCAGTGGCGGCGTCCTGCACGATGGCGGGCAGCAAACCTTGCATCTTGTCGAAATCTATTTCTTCGCAATCGATGTGTGCGTTTTGTTCGCTCATGGCTCCTCGAAATGTGCGTAAAAACAAAAAGCCCGCTGTCGCATTTCGCGTCAGCGGGCCAAAATCTCTGTGAGTGACTAGCCTATCTCAGGACACCCCCGCCGACATGTTGTGCACATGATGGTGATGGTGGAGATGGCTCGAGAAACTCATCGATGGAAAGATAGCCGATCATCGTCGCTCATGTCAAAACATTCTTTGCGCTTTTGCGCCTCGCACTATCCGAGATGTATGTCATCCCGAGCATGCGAGGGATCTGGCGTGTGGCACCTCGTTAGCTCGTCTGGCAGTATCGGTGACGCCAGATCGTTCGGGACTGAAGTCTCTCAGGATGACAAAGAGGGCAGTGAAATCTCCAAAACTGACGCACTCCCGAAACTTGGAGGGAGTATTTGGCCCCGGCTAAAAAAACCATGATGTAAAGGACAAATAACCCTGCAATCGTCAAGGCGACGCTTGACACGTCTTGCATCATGTGAGAGCTACTGTTCATGCCGCTCTTTCCCATCTCTTGGTTCTTTCGGCTTGCGCAAGCGCTTTGGCATATATGAAGTATGCCACGGTCGCTCGCAGTCTCAAATGAGAGTAGCCCACTACCCGAAACTTGCTTTCATTGACATTTGCTGCCTCGCGGAGTAGCGTTCCGGGCGCAACCTTCCCCAGGGTACAGCGGTTAGGACTAACGCCGGCGCTCTCGCCCCAAGCCGGTGATTCTTCGAGGAGAAAGATAAAGATGAACAGGAAACTATGTGGGATCTTCGCAGCTGTGTGCGTGTTTTCAATGATGGTCGTCTCGTCCGCGCCGGTGTTCGCACAGGATGAGGTGAAGGAAAAACCACCGATGTACAGCTATGTTGCGTTTTGGAGTATTCCGCGGACGCAATGGCCGAATGTGGATAAGGACGACGTCCCTAATCAGAAGATTCTTGAGAAATTGGTGGCGGATGGATCCATCGTAGGCTACGGCAATGACGTGAACGAAGTGCACGAGGCGGACGGAATGACACACGATAATTGGTGGTCGGGAATGTCCATGGCTTCTGTGCTGAATGTATTGGACAAATTCGCCACGTCCGGTGCGCCAACTTCTCCCGTATTAGCCAGCGCCACCAAACATGCGGACGCTATATTTGTGAGCCGCTACTACAACTGGCGCCCGGGCTCTTATAAAGGCGCATACACGCGCGTGTCCTATTACAAGCTGAAGAAGGATGCTCCCGCCGAGGCGGTTGAATCACTCAGCAAGCATCTGATCGCGCCGGTATTGGAAAAGTTGGTGGCCGATGGCTCTCTGATTGAGTATGAAATCGATACCGAAGCGATTCACACCGAAGCCCCGGGAGCATTCTGGATCGACGTTATCGCTACCAATGCGCAAGGTTTGGACAAATTAAATATGGCGCTGCGGGATGCAGCCAAAGCGAACCCGCTGGGCGGCTCGGCGCTGGATTCGATGGTAGATGAATCGGCGCATCGCGACCAGTTGGCCACGTCGACCGTAACCTACAAATAATTACCGAGCAAGATGATCCGTTCGCCCGCGGTGGCCGCGTTCCTCCGGCAGCCACTGCACGGGCGATTCATTCCGCGTCTTGAAGCGAAGAGTAGTCGGAGTTAGTATTGCTGGTTCAAGGTTTCAAACGGCAATTGGTCCAAGGGGTTCGATGCCACAAAACTACGTTCCCATATTCATTTTCATCGCTTTTGTCGGCATTATGCTTCCGGTGACTCTGCTGGCGGCCAAGTTGGTGCGCCCGGACAATCCCAGCAAGACCAAACTGATGCCGTACGAATGCGGCATCGATCCCGTGGACAGCTCCCGCGGCCGTTACACCGTCCGTTATTACATTGTCGCCATCCTGTTCGTGGTCTTCGACGTCGAGACCATTTTCCTATTTCCCTGGGCGGTGCAGTTCAAGGCGCTGGGCGTCTTCGGATTGATCGAGATGCTGATTTTTCTGCTCATTCTGGTCGTCGGCTTCATCTGGATCTGGGGAAAGGGCGCCCTCGAGTGGATTTGATCGCGTAGGGGCAGATGTCCCCATCTGCCCAGCGGAGTGCAGCTGCGCAAATCTTTTTAGACCCCTCAACTCTCCCCCATGCCGAATCTACCGCCGTCTGAAACCTTTACCGCCAGCCGCTGGACACGCGGCAATCTGTTTTTCCCGGTGCGCATCATTGTTACGCCGCAACACGTGAGCCGGGTCAAGTCACGCTTGTTCGGCAGCAACGAAGAGAGCATCGCCGTGGGAAAGGTCGCGTCAGTGCAGATTTCGACGGGAGTGATCTGGTCCGTCATTCGGATTGATTCCTCTGGCGGGACCGCCCCCATCACCAGCCACGGCCACCGCAAAGCTGATGCTCTGCGCATCCGCGAATTGATCGAAGGCTATCAGGCTGAGCAAAGAAAGTGATGCCGCGCTCGCTTCTACCTGATTGACACTTAGTTTGTAAGCTGTTAAAAGTTAACGTTCTTCCCGACGCCCACGGCGTTGGAGGTTTGCGCCTTCCGTAGCCATGCCCGAGGACACTAAATCCCCTCCACCGCCGCCGAGTGGTGAGCCGAAAGCTGCGGCCGGGGAACCTATTCCCGCTAGCGTGCAGTCGGCGCCGGAGAAACCTGCGGCCCCTGCGGCGCCTCCAAAGGCCGCCGAACCCGCTGCTCCCGCGAAACCGACCGGTCCTGTTCCACTTGCCTGGGATTCGCCGATGATTTCCCGGCTGCGCGCCCAGCATGGCTCAGGCCTGCGTGAGACCGTTACATATCTCGACCAGAAATATATCGTGGCCGACTCCTCCCTGATTCCGGAAATGCTGCAGGTTCTCCGTGATCAGGAGCAATTTGACTATTGCGTCGATATCACGGCGGTGCATTACCCGGACCGCGAGAAGCAGTTTGAAATGGTCTGGATCCTCTACTCGTTCCCGCATAACGAGCGTATCCGGGTCAAAGCCGCCTATGCCGACGGCGAGGGCGTGCCAAGCGTGGTGTCCATCTGGCCCGCCGCCAACTGGCTTGAGCGCGAAGTCTTCGACATGTTCGGCTTACGGTTTGAAGGGCATCCTGATCTGAAGCGCATCCTTCTGCCTGACGAATGGAAGGGTCACCCGCTGCGCAAGGATTACGGCATCATTCAGCAGGATCAGGAGTGGGTACGGATCAACCTGGGGATCGAGAGCGGGCAATGACCGACCGGACCGCAACTGACAGAACAACCATCGACCGGACGTCCCACCTAGAGCTGGAGCAACACGACAAGACCTTCCTCGATTCCAACGAACTGATCATCAACATGGGCCCGCAGCACCCGGCCACCCACGGCGTTCTGCGCGTGATTCTCAAGCTCGACGGCGAAAAAGTCCTGGGCACCGAGTGCGTGATTGGGTATCTGCATCGAGGGGTGGAAAAGATTGCCGAGCATCGTACCTACACCATGTTCAATCCCTATGTGGATCGCATGGATTATGTGGCTGCGGTGTCGAACGGTCTGGGCTACTGCGAAGCGGTCGAGAAGCTGCTTAACATTCAGGCGCCTCCCCGGGCCAACTACATTCGGGTGATCCTGACCGAACTGAACCGGCTCGCCAGTCATATGTTGTGGCTGGGCACGCACGCGCTCGATATTGGCGCCATCACGCCTCTTTTCTATACCTTCCGCGACCGGGAAGAGATTCTCAAGATTTTCGAAAAGTATTGTGGCGCACGCCTGACCACGCATGCCTTTCGCATCGGCGGATGCTCTTATGAAACCTACGAAGGTTTTGAGCGTGAGGTCGAAAAGTTCATCAAGTTTGTCACGCCCAAAATTGGCGAGTACGAGGAACTGCTCACCACCAACCGCATTTGGGTCGAGCGCACCAAAGACGTAGGCAAGATCTCAGCGAAAGAATGCATCGCGCTCGGCGTCACCGGGCCGGTGTTGCGGGCCAGCGGCGTCAAGTGGGATCTGCGCAAAGCCCAGCCCTATGCGGCCTATGCAGATTTTGATTTCGATATTCCGATGGGCGAGAACGGCGATACCTTCGACCGGTACATGGTGCGCATGCATGAAATGCGGCAATCGCTGACGCATCATCGAGCAGGCTGTTGGCAAGATTCCAACGGGTCCGATCATGGCCAAGGTTGCCAAAGTCATGAAGCCGCCGGTGGGCGAGATTTATCACTCGATTGAAGCGCCCAAAGGCGAGTTGGGATACTTCATCGTGAGCGATGGATCGACGCAACCCTACCGCGTGCGCGTGCGGCCGCCGTCATTCGTAAACCTGCAGGCGCTGGACATGATGGTGCGCGGGGCATTGGTGGCGGACGTGATTGCAGTAATCGGAACTCTCGATATCGTGCTGGGCGAGGTGGATCGCTGATGCTCGATTACATCACTTCCTATCTCAAGAGCGATCTGACCCCGGGCTCCGCCGGCAACTTGTTCTGGGCATTCGTCTACATCGTTCTGATCTTTCTAGGTCTCTCGGTCGCGGTAATCGCGATGAACTGGCTTGAGCGCAAGATCCTGGCGCACATGCAGGTTCGCCTGGGCCCCATGAGAGTCGGCCCCCACGGCCTGCTGCAGCCAATCGCCGATGCCCTTAAACTACTGATCAAGGAAGACATCATGCCGGCTGAGGCCGATCCATTCGTGTTCTGGATCGCTCCGCTGATCGTCGTGATTACCGCCTTCACTGTCTTTATTGTTGTTCCCTTCGGGCCGACCCACGCTGTCACCGACATGAATATCGGTGTGCTGTTTATGCTCGGCGTGTCCTCGTTGAGTGTGCTCGGCGTGGTGATGGCGGGCTGGGCATCAAATTCCCACTATCCGCTGATGGGCGCTTTGCGCTCCAGCGCGCAGATGGTTTCTTACGAGATTGCGATGGGCCTGGCCGTGGTTTCGGCTGTCCTCATGACCAGCCTTAATAAGGACGGAGTCGGCACGCTGAGCATGATCGGGATCGTTCAGGCGCAGCAGGCACAGCATGTCTGGTTTGCATTCAAGTTCTTCCCGCTGGGGCTGATCGCCTTCTTCATCTTCGCGATTGCCATGGTGGCCGAGACCAATCGCGCTCCCTTCGATTTGCCAGAAGCCGAATCTGAATTGACCGCGGGCTTTCACACTGAGTACAGCGGCTTTCGCTGGTCCCTCTTCTTCCTGGCCGAATACTCGGCGATGATTGCGGTTTCATCGATTGCCGTCACTTTGTGGTTGGGGGGATGGATGCGGCCGTTTCCCAACGCGCTCGATGGAGAGACATGGGATCTGGTGTTCTCGCTGATTCCCGGGCTGCTGTTTCTATTCCTGGCCGCAATCGCCTTTTACAGTACCTCCCGCATGCCGAAGCACCCGTACTTTAAGGTGCAAACCATCGGCCTGGGCGGGATTCGGCGCAGTATTGGCGCTGATCGGCATCGTGCTGTTCATCCCTCCGGTTCGTGATCGCATCCAGGATATTTTCTGGTTCAGCGCCAAAGTGGCAGTTTCGATGTATATGTACATCTGGTATCGCGGCACATTTCCTCGTTATCGCTTCGATCAACTGATGAAAGTAGGATGGAAGGTGCTGTTGCCGCTGGGAATCGGAGTGCTGATTCTCACGGCAATTGCGGGAATATTGTTCTACCGATCTTGGGCTGGGATTACTGCCCATGGAGTAAAGCACGGGTCTTTTTAGGATGTGGTTGAGACTATGGCTCCGGTAGCCACAACATTTTTCTTCTATTTCCTCTCGGCGCTGACGGTGATCAGCGGAGTGCTGGTGATCACGCGGAAGAATCCGGTGCATTCCGCGCTGGCATTGATCATGTCGCTGCTCGGGCAGGCGGCGTTTTACCTGATGCTGTACGCGCCTTTTGTCGCCGGCGTGCAGATCATTCTTTATGCGGGTGGCATCATGGTGCTGTTCCTGTTCGTGATCATGCTGGTGAATATCGAGAAGTCGCAGAAAGAAGAGCAGTTCAATAAGCAATGGCTTGTTGGACTGGCGGCGGCGGTTGCGCTCGGAGCGCTGTTTGTATTTGTCTACGTGAAAGGCAGGACCCTGTTTCCGGATCGCGCCATCCAGATGCCGGAGGCAGCCAACACCCAGCAGGTCGCAGTCTTGCTTTATGGCAATTATATGTTCGCCTTTGAAATCGCCTCGTTGTTGCTGCTGGTCGCGGTGATCGGGGCGGTAGTGATGGCGAAGAAGAGAATTTGAGAACGCAGCTATCTGGCACTTAGCCTTTAGGCCAAAATCCTTTGGCAGCCAGGCTAACAGCTCAGAAGGCTACAGAAGCTAGAAGCTGAACCAATGGCTCCAATCATCCACTCTTCACTATCTCGTGGTTGCTGCCGCCCTCTTTGTTCTGGGCGTTGTGGGCGTATTGACGCGCCGGAATGTTGTGATCGTGCTCATGTCCATTGAGCTGATCCTGAACGCAGTGAATCTCAATCTGGTGGCATTTTCACGGATTTGGGGTCTGCACGGACAGGTTTTCGCGATCTTCGTAATCACCGACGCGGCGGCGGAAGCGGCAGTAGGACTTGGGATCCTGATCGCCTTCTTCCGCAACAAAGAGACAGTGAACGTAGACGAAATCGATTTGCTGAAATGGTAGAAGAGCAGCTTTCAGCCGTCAGCACTCAGCCTTTAGCTCCTGGCTTGCCGAGTGCGGCCGAACGTAGCTCTGAAGCTAAGACTGAAGACCTGACGACCGACGACTACTATGTTCTTTCTCGAACACATCTGGCTCGTTCCGCTCTTTCCCGCCTTCGGCGCAGCCGTCATGTTCTTCTTTGGCCGCAAGCTGCAGAAGGCGACGGTCAACGCGGTTTGTGTCGGCGCGGTGCTGCTCGCCTTTCATCTTTTCCTGCTGCGCGGTCTGGCAATACACGAATTACGCTCACGACAATCCTGGGAAGCCTTTCGAAAAGATTGTTTACACTTGGCTGGGTACCGACACCGGCCATATGAATTACGTCAAGCGCGACGGCACAATTGCGCCGTTCCAGGCCGATGCCGGATTCTTGCTCGATCCTCTTTCCGGTATTTGGCTGCTGTTTGTCACCGGCGTGGGTACGCTGATCCACATCTATTCGACCGGCTACATGGCGCACGAGGGCGGGTACTACCGCTTCTTCGGATACCTCAATCTGTTCATGTTCTCCATGCTTACGCTGATCCTGGGGAATAACTACGCGCTGATGTTTGTAGGGTGGGAAGGCGTGGGACTGTGTTCGTACCTGCTCATCGGGTTCTATTTCCATCGCAAGTCGGCGAGCACCGCCGCCAATAAGGCATTCATCGTCAACCGGATCGGCGATGCCGGTTTCCTTTTGGGGATGTTCACCATCGCCTGGTACTTCGGTTCGATCCGATTTACCGAAGTCACCCACCTGGCCCGCAGCGGACACTTTGCGATCGGCGATCCTGTTCTCACCGCCGCAACCTTGCTCTTGTTCGTCGGCGCATGCGGCAAGTCCGCCCAGGTCCCGCTCTACGTCTGGCTCCCCGACGCCATGGAAGGCCCAACCCCCGTCTCCGCCCTGATCCACGCCGCAACCATGGTCACTGCGGGGGTGTATATGGTGGCGCGGTCGAATGCCTTGTTCGTGCTGGCGCCTACTTCGATGAAGACGGTGGCAATTATCGGGGCGCTGACCGCGATATTCGCGGCTTCCATCGGCCTAGTACAGAACGACATCAAGCGAGTGCTGGCGTACTCCACCGTTTCCCAACTGGGATATATGTTTCTCGCGTTGGGTGTGGGCGCTTTTGCAGCCGGAGTCTTTCACGTATTCACCCATGCTTTCTTCAAGGCGCTTTTGTTCCTTGGCTCGGGGTCGGTGATTCACGCCATGAGCGGGGAACAGGACATGCGCAATATGGGTGACCTGCACAAGCGTATCCCGATTACCCACTGGACGATGTTTATCGCGACTTTCGCGATCGCGGGTATTCCGCCGTTCGCCGGATTTTTCTCGAAAGACGAAATCCTATGGCAGACGTGGACGTCGGAAGGTGGCGCTTATCGCTGGCTTTGGCTGGTCGGTTACGCTACCGCGCTGATGACCGCCTTCTATATGTTCCGGTTGATGTTCCTCACATTTCACGGCAAGCCGCGAATGAGCCACGAGGTGGAACATCACATCCACGAGTCTCCCAAATCGATGACTGTGCCTCTGATCATTCTCGCCGTCTGCGCGATCTGCGCCGGATGGCTGGGATGGCCGAGCAGCCTGGGGGGATCGAATCGCTTCGAGAAATTCCTGGAGCCAGTGTTTGCACATGAAGCCGCGGTGTTCCAGGCTGAGGGAAAATCCGGACAGCTTGCCGCCGGAGAGAAGGAAGAAGAACACACCAGTCCGGTTGAATATTTTCTGATGGTTCTATCCATCGGCGCGGCGGTGGCTGGATTCGGTATGGCATGGAAGGCCTACCGATATGCGGGCAAAGGCTATGCAGAGCCCATCGCGGTCAAAGCGCCGCCGTTATACGACATCTTGCTCAACAAATATTACGTGGATGAAGGCTACGACTACGCCTTTACGGGCCGCCGCAAAGTAGGAGACACGCGTCTGGGCGTGCTGGGATTGGGCGAAGCATCGTCGTGGTTCGATTCACACGTGATTGACGGCACGGTCAATGGCGCGGGCTGGATAACCCGATTCAGCGGAAGGTTCTCCAGTTGGTGGGACAAGTGGATTATCGATGGAGTCCTGGTAAATGGCCCCGCCATTCTTTCGCGAGATGCTTTCCTATCCCACGCGCTTGCTGCAGTGGGGCCTAGTGCAGTGGTACGCGCTGGTGATGGTGATTGGGCTGGTGGGATTTGTTTTCTATTACGCAGTGCGGTAGCAACAGGTTTTGCCGACGACTGAGGACTGACGACCGACGACTGCTTTTATGCATAATCACATTCTCTCGATCATTCTTTTCACCCCGCTCGTGGGGGCGATTCTGCTCATCTTTATTCCGAAGGAGCAGAAGGACGCCATCCGCTGGATCGCGAACATTTTCGCGCTTGGCGGCTTGCTGGTCTCCATCCCGCTGGTGCCCTGGTTTTGGGCATTGCGATTCGAGCCCGGCTTCAAATTCATGGAGGGCACGCCCAATAACTGGATCCCTTCGATTGGCGCGGGCTACGTGCTTGGCATCGACGGCATTTCGTTCCTGCTGATCATGCTGACCACGCTGCTGGGGTGGATCTCGATCCTCTCCTCATGGACGGCGATCGAAACCCGGGTCAAGGAATACTACATCTGGTTTCTGGTGCTGCAGACCGGAATGCTGGGCGTTTTCATGGCCCTGGATTTCTTCCTCTTCTTCATGTTCTGGGAAGCCATGCTGGTCCCGATGTACCTGCTGATCGGCATCTGGGGCGGACCGCGAAAGCTTTACGCCGCTATCAAGTTCTTCCTCTACACGTTGATCGGCTCAGTGCTGATGCTGCTTTCCGTGCTGTTTCTCTACTTCTATAACTTCCATCAGACGGGACAGTACACGTTCAGCATCCAGGCCTTGTACAAGACGGCGCCGCTTATTTTTCACGACCCGGCCTACGGGTCGACATTCGCGATTCTTCTGTTCCTGGCATTCTTTCTGGCTTTTGCCATCAAGGTGCCAATGTTTCCGTTCCACACCTGGCTTCCGGATGCCCACGTGGAGGCGCCGACTGCGGGTTCGGTCATCCTGGCCGGGGTTCTGCTGAAGATGGGTACGTACGGCTTTGTGCGCTTCGCGCTGCCGTTCTTCCCGGACGTGGTGATGCATCCCAAAGTCCGGTTCTGGATGATTCTCCTTTCCATCATCGGGATCATCTACGGCGCACTGGTCTCGCTGGTGCAAAAAGACATGAAGAAGCTGGTTGCGTACTCGTCAGTCAGCCATCTCGGCTTCTGTACACTTGGCATCTTCGCGCTAAATCAGGCCGGACTGAGCGGGTCGGTATTGCAGCAGATCAACCACGGCATTTCTACCGGCGCGCTGTTCTTGATCGTCGGCATCCTGTACGAGCGACGGCATACGCGTGAGATTTCCGAGTACGGTGGCATTTCCAATGTCATGCCGGTTTACGCCACCATCACCATGATCATGTTCCTGTCCTCGATGGGACTTCCGCTGCTGAATGGATTCGTCGGCGAGTTCACCATCCTGCAGGGCACCTTCATGGAGAACTGGAAGTGGGCGGCATGGGCTGTGCCGGGCGTGATCCTGGCGGCTGCGTATTTGCTGTGGCTATACCAGCGGGTATTTTTCGGCACCGTCACCAATCCGAAGAACGAAAAGCTGAATGATCTGACGCCACGGGAACTGCTTACTTTTGTTCCGCTGGTGATTGTGGCTTTCTGGATCGGGCTTTATCCCAAACCGTTCTTCCAGATCCTGGAGCAACCGGTGAACCAGATTGTTTACACCGTCCGGGGCAAGAACTACCCGGGCGTTCAGAACGTAAATGCCAGGTATCAACCCGCGAGCGAAGGCGTGGCGTCTAACCCGGCGGTGCAGGTGGCTACGGTACAACCGGAAGGGAACAACTAGGTGTTCGGCACTCTGGCACAAAATTTCGGACGCGTCGACTATCTGATGTCGTTGCCCATCATTTTGCTCACGCTGTTCGCGCTGGGCATCCTGCTGGTCGATCTTTTGTTGCCTGCCGAATGGAAGTGGACCAACGCGCTGACCGCTTTGGTCGGCATCCTGTTTTCCGCCGCCGCGGTATTGAAGATTCAGCTGGCATTTAGAGCTGTAGGCCTTCCAGGAGAATCGGCGTTCCTGAATTCTTTGGTAGTCGATCATTTCACAATCTACTTCTGGTATCTGTTCCTGGGCGGCGCCGCGATTTCCATTCTGATGTCAGTGCGGTATATGGAGATTGAGCACGAAAACCACGGCGAATTCTATTCACTATTACTGTTTTCTGTCGTGGGCATGATGTGCATGGCCGCCGGCTTTGACGTCGTCCTGATTTTCATTGGCCTCGAACTGATGGCGATCTCGACATACGTGCTGGTCGGCTTCCTGCGGCGCGACCGCCGATCGAACGAAGCCGCCATGAAGTATTTCCTGCTCGGTGCATTCTCCTCGGGGATATTTGCCTACGGCTTGTCCTTGTTTTACGGCCTGACCGGCAGCACCAGCCTGCTGGGAATCAGGAGCGGCCTGGTTCGCCTGGCCGCGGTCCATCAGGACCACATCGACCCGATTGCGGTGATTGCGCTGCTGACGGTGGCGACGGGATTGTTCTTCAAGATTGCAGCCATCCCGTTTCATCAGTGGCTGCCTGATGCTTATGAAGGCGCTCCGACCACCGTTACCGGATTCATGTCGGTTGCTGTAAAGGCGGCGGCCTGGGCGATGCTGTTGCGCATTTTTCTGTGGGGGCTATACCCGCTTCGAACGGTTTACGTGCCATTGCTGATCTTCGTTTCCATCCTGACGATGACCGGCGCAAATCTGGCAGCGCTTACCCAAAACAATCTGAAGCGTCTGCTGGCATATTCGTCGATCGCCCATGTTGGATACATGCTTCTGGGCCTGGTCGCGCTGGCCTCAGTGGTTTATCCGGCACCGGCGTTTTTTGACGGACTCAAAGGAATTCTTCTTTATCTCCTGGTGTACACGTTTATGAACCTGGGAGCGTTTGCCGTGATCGCGTCGCTGCGGCAGCGCAATGTGATTGGCGATGAACTGGACGACATTGCTGGGCTTTATTTCCGCGCACCCACCGAAGCGGTCCTGATGTTGATCTTCCTGCTTTCGCTTGCAGGAATCCCGCCGTTGGCAGGGTTCTACGGAAAATATTTCATTTTTCTCAGCCTGATCGAGAGTGGCCACTACATACTGGCGTCCTTGGCCGTGCTGTATGCCGTATTTGGGCTCTACTACTACATGCGCATCGCCAACCAGATGTTCATGCGCGAAGCTTTGGACAAGACTCCGCTGCCGATCAGCTTCGGCATGAGAGTGGCGTTGGGTGTGACGGCTTTTGCCACAGTCTACATAGGAATATTCCCCGAGCAATTCATCCGCATGGTGACTTGGTCGTTGGGTATCGTCCAGGCGACGCCGGTCGCCGACCTGATTCGGTAGAAATTCTCTTTGTAGCGACGTAGCTGGTTACGTTCTCAAACGACCTCATCAAAGACGTGCAACCTACGTCTTCTACGACCAAGATATTTGCGGGATTATCCATGTCAGCCCAGAACCCCAAACCCGAGGACGATAATTCCGGAAAGGACAATGGCTGGGTGCAGATCGCAAAGTACAGCCAACTGGCCTTCGTGTTCCCGGCGGCCACGGTGGCGGGATGGCTGATCGGTGCAGCGCTCGATCGCTGGCTTCACACGACCTGGCTCTACCTGGCTGGTCTGATCCTGGGGATTGTTGCCGGATTCGTTGAACTGATCAGGGAAGTGTCGTCGTCAGATTCTAAATGACAGACTTTCAGATGACCCAGGACGAGCTTTTGCCGGCGGATCCCAGCAGTGAGGCCTTCTATGCCGGGGCGCTGGGGCGAATCTCGCGGCTGATGCTGGTGCTGGCGGCTGTCCTGAGTATTGCGGGATGGTGGCGGTATGGCTGGCGCGTTGCGTTGGGATTTGTCTGCGGATGTGCGGTTGCTTACCTGAATTTTCACTGGTTGAAGCGCGTGGTTACCGCTCTGGCCGATCGGGCCACCGAGCCCGGACAATCGCAGTCCAGCAGCGGAATGGTGTTGCGCTTCTTGCTTCGTTACGTTTTGATGGCCCTCGGAGCCTATGTTATATTCACTGTTTCTCCCGCGAGTCTTTACGGGCTTTTTGCAGGCCTGTTCCTGCCCGTAGCGGCCATCGCGTGCGAAGCCGCCTATGAGGGCTGGGTCGCTCTGGCGCGCGGTATCTGAATATTTCCATTTTGTAGCGTTAGCTTTTGGGTTATGAGCTAGTAGCTGAGAGCCAGTAGCGAGAAGCTTAGTTTATGACTGAACAATTGTGGTTTACTGCGATACTGAACCGCTTTTTCGCCGGCCCGGTGACGGGACTGTTGCAGGCGCTCCACATTGATCCCAAATTTCCTCAAGCGCCCATCACAAATGCCGTAGCCATGCAGTTGTTGGTCTTCCTTTTTCTGGTTTTGATATTCATCCTTGTTCGCGCGAGCCTTTCCGTGGACAAACCCGGCGGGCTGCAACATGTTTTTGAGGGCGCCCACGGGTTTGTCGAATCCCAGAGCGAGGAGATCATCGGACATCACAGTGAACGGTTTACGCCGTTTCTGATGACCCTGACGTTCTTCATCCTGATTTCCAATCTGCTCGGGTTGATTCCGGGCTTCGAATCGCCTACGGCGGTGCCGGTTGTGCCATTGGGATGCGCGATCTGTGCGTTTGTCTATTACCAGAGTCAGGGATTCAGACAGCATGGCATTGCATATCTGAAGCATTTCATGGGGCCTATGTGGTGGCTGGCCATCATCATGGTTCCGATTGAGATCATCAGTCACCTTGCCCGCATGTTGTCGCTGACTGTTCGTCTCTACGCCAACATGTTTGCCGGCGACATGGTCACCTGGGTATTTTTCTCGCTGGTGCCGATCGGGGTTCCGATCATTTTTCTTGCGCTTCACCTGGGTGTTTCTTTACTGCAGACATATATTTTTATCCTGCTGACCATGGTGTATTTGTCGGGCGCGGTCGCGGAAGAGCATTAGAGCTGTTCGAGGACTTTGGGTTCGACCCGTTCAGCGTGAGGGCGCCGTCCATATGAGGAATGACGTCAACCACCCACTGGCGGGATTTCATAGCGAGGAGAAACACAATGCTTCGATTGTTGAGTTATTTGTTTATGGCGCTGGCCTTTATGTGCCTAGCAGTGCCGGTTTTCGCACAGGGCGGGGAAGCTGCCGGCGGAACTAACTGGGTGGCCATCTCGGCCGGATTTTCGATGGCAATCGCCTCCGCAGTTTGCGGATTGGCACAGGGCCGAGCCACAGCGGCTGCGGCCGAGGCTTTGGGCCGCAATCCCGCGGCGCGATCAGGTATCCAGTTTGCGCTGATTCTTGGCCTGGCTCTGATTGAGTCACTGGCGCTTTACACGCTGGTCATCATTTTTGCCAAGGTAAAGTGAAAAGATTTCTAGAAAGCTAAAAGCCCCCGGTGACCGGGGGCTTTTTTCATGTGGTTCCGATTATTTATTTAACTTCTGCGATGTCCGTCCCACTCGCCTTCGGTTGTACCGGATGAGTTGTCCAAAGAATCCATCAGAATGCGCCGCAGGCGGTAGCGGCTTTCCAGGTCGGTGTTGACGATTTCGAAGCCGACTTCATTGACCCGGGCGCGCCGCAGCAGTACCTGGCCGCGGACACGACGAACGCCTGAGGCTATCTCGATGTTAGCTTCCGAGCCGACTCGCAGATTATCTTCCTTCGTTCCCATACCGCCGCCCAGACTGAGCTCGCGAATCACGATATTGGATTTGCCCCAGGAACTGCTGATACTCGCAGAAAGCGTTCTGCGTAACACGATGCGCTCATAGCGCCGCTGCCTTACCCACGGACAGGCGGGCGCGGCGTCCAAAGCTGCCACGGCAGAGTTCCCCGGGTTCCAATCCACTTTCGGCCATGATCTGGCTGCCATAGCGTGGATCGATCTTTACCAGGGCTTGCGCGGCTGCAATGCGCAACTCCCGATGATTGCTGTACCGCCACATTTTCTTGGCTTCAAGAAGGCCACGCAGCACCGGCACGGCATCGTTCTCGCGAAGCCGTCCCAACGACTCGACCGCCTTCAACTGGAGGAGTGGAGAACGCCCCTCGGCCTCGCCAGCTTCAGCCATAACGACCAGCGGCGGAACCGCGCTGCGATCTCCGCTCATGCCGATTTCATCGATCGCCTGGGGCAGAACCAGCGGGTCAAGAATTTCCAGAAGTTCAAGCAGTGAGCGCCCACGATCATGAGCCGCACCGTATGCTACCTGGCGCACTACAACGTCATGATAAAAGCGGTTCCACTCTGGCAACCGCCCGGGCAAGAGCTCCAGTAAGGTCGGTACATCCAGACGGCTCAACAGGCCCACGACGGAAGCAGCCTGGCGAGGCTGCCCGGTGCGCAGCATCTCTCGAATCTGCTCCTGCGCCGGCGTTCCCAGTTCCTTAACGATGTCGACGATCCGGTCGCACTCTTCGCGACGCATGCAGCGGAAGAACCGATCGGAAAGGTGCTCCACTGCGGCCTGCGAGGTACGGCGCAAAACCTGCAACAGGTCCACCGGCAGCTGCGGTAGATGCATCGCTTCTTCGATGAATTCGGGAAGACGATTCTCAACGCCGATGCGCGGACGCAAGTCGGTGGCCAGCACCGGCCGTTGCCGAGCTATGTTTTCCATCGCAATGCAGATTTCACTCAGGGCTGCGAACTGCTTATGCTCGCTGGCTTCGGTGCTCAGCCGTACGAATGCGGCGCCCAGAAGGCTTTGCAGCTCGGTGTCGGATTCCTGTCCGATGGCTTCGCCGATTTTCCGGACAGATTGTGTCATCAAGTCTCCGCCGGTAGCGGCGAACAAGTCAGCCAACTGGCTGACACCGGTCGCGATCTTGCGCCGAGCGTCGCTCTCTTTGGCGTCGAGGCAGTTCAGATAATTTAGCAAGATGGCGGCTGAAGTTTCCTTGTCGCCGCGGTCGAGCAATACTTCGACAAACTGGCGCACGTTTCGCGGCGGTACGCACGCGGCCTCATGCGAGAGCAGCACGCTCTTCTTGCCCGCTTCGGGCACTTCGGCCCAGAACATCCGGTCAAGGATGTCGGCGTGGGACTCAACCAGAATCCCAGCCTTGCCCATCTTGTCTTCCTGAATCTTCAGAATCTGGCGCAGGGTGTCCATCTGACGGCTCATATGCTCCATCATCTGGTGCACTGCGTTGACCTTGACCTCGCCCTTCTGGAAGCGCTCCAGGGCGAAGCGGATGGCCATGTGCTCGGCTGCCTTCATCAGAAGGGGAGTGTTGTCCGCCTGCTCGGTTGTGGCCTGGGCCGCGAGGCTGCCCAAAAGTTGCTGCAGGTTGACTTTGGTGTTGGGATCAACCGTGCTGAGTTCTTTCTGTAACTGGCTGGTGTCAGCGTTGGAATCGCCGCCAACTTCGCCGAATCGGGTCAGCAGGCGAATGGTCTGGATGACTTCTTCTTCCTGAAGAGGAACAATCCCGCCCGCCCATGCGCCACCTGCGGCTGCCGCAGCATCGACGGCAGTGGCAGTGCCGCGGACATTGGGAACGCTACCGACAGGCACGCTACCTGGGGCGTCGCCAGGAGCGCCGCTTTTCGCACCTTCGGCGGCGGCGATCAGTTGCAGCAATTTCTGCGGATCGTTGAGCCACTGCTTGAATTCGGGACCAAGAGTCTGAGCTGCGATTTGGGCTGCGATACTGACCTCACCGGTGGAGGGATCAGCGGCCACAAACCTTACTTCGTTGATCCGAATCGAGGCAGACTTGCTGTCTCCGAATGTGTTCTTGATTTCCTTGATCACGTCCTGGGCGCGGGTTCCGCCCATGGCGAAGGCCCTTACCAGTTGGATAAACTCATCGCGGGTGATCTGGTTGGAAAAATGAATGCTGGCCAGGCCGGCGGTAGTTAATAGTTGGGCGAAGCTGCGTTCCGCCTGTCCAGTCTCGAGCGGCGTGCCGTCCAGGAGTAATTTGTTTTCGGAGACGCCGAGAAGGAACGATCCCTCGGTGCCTTTCGGCAGGCCTTCCTGCAATTCGTTCCACGCGACGGTAAACTGTCCTTCGGTCCGTTTGTGATCCAAACCATAGAGGCGAACATACTTCACCAGTATGTTCAAACTGTGGACGAACGCCCGCGCGGATGCGACCCGGCTACCTTTGTTTGTGTCTGCGGTGATGATAACGTGACTCCTGGAAATTCCCGTTACCCGCCAAGGGTAATGCGAAACCATGAGAAGATGCACATTACGGAGGTAATAACGGTGCGGGGGCTTAGAACAGGCGTAACTGGTGTCCCGTGGGTCGTCCGTTCATCACATCCGGTCGAACCATATCTGAATGAACCATCGAAACATGCCGATACAACAGGTTAAAACCAAATCCGGCCTCGCTTTATTGATGGAACGGGTTGTCGAGGAGTGCGATGAGGCCAGCGTGGCCTTTGCGCCGGATCCGATTCATGACCTGCGCGTCGTGCTACGCCGCTGCTGCTCGATTGCAGACGGCATCCGCGCCGTCGATCCCGACCCTGCCTGGCGGGAGATGAAAAAAGCGGGCAAGCGCCTGTTCCGGAAGCTGGGAGAACTACGCGACCTGCACGTCATGCAGGACTGGATTCACCTTCTTGATACTCCTGGTGACCCGGTTACTGGTCCGCTGCTGGAATTGGTTCATACCCGCGAGGGTCCGCAGCAGCAAGAGGCATTTCAGGCGCTGCAGGATTTCGACCGCAAGCAATGGCAACGCTGGGCGCGGTCGTTGCCGGGCAGGATGGCGAGATTGCGGCAGGGAAGCCTTATCTTCCAGACATCTGGCGCTGGAGCGCTGGACGGAAGCTTATCGATTGCATCGGCTGATATTGCGCAGACCTTCTTCGGAAGGATTACACCGGCTGCGTATTGGCGTTAAGCGCTTTCGCTATATCGTAGAAAACTTCCTGCCGCTCCAGCATGCGGCCTGGAGCGCCGATCTCAAACACATGCAGGACCTGCTGGGAGACGTGCACGATCTTGACGTCCTAGGAACGCTAATCGAACAAGCCAGCATTTTCCCGGATATTGTTACGCGCGCCCGTTGGCAACAACGGATCCATGAAGAACGAGCGTCCAGAATCGAAGCTTACGAGAAGAAGACAACGGGGAAAGATTCGCTCTGGGAGTCTTGGCGGGAGGGCTTGCCGAACCGGGAAGAGGTCGGGACTGGCGCTTGGCTCCGCTTGAAACTCTGGGCATCTTTGCTCGATCCCGATTTCAAGCATTCCATGCACGTGTCGCGGCTGGCGCTTCAGATCTATGACGGCCTGGCTGCATCGCAACCCACCAAGGAAAGACGACAACCTCCGGATCGGCGGGTTTTGGAAATCGCGGCGCTCCTGCATGATGTTGGGCGTTCAAAAGACGGGAAAGGGCATCACAAGAAGTCGTTCCGGATGATCCAACAGATGGCTCCGCCCCTGGGATGCCGCAAGCAAGACCTGTTGACCGCCGCGATCGTTGCCCGATATCACCGTGGCGCGTTACCGGTGGCAGGGCAGAAGACCTTGACTGGCTTGGGCGCCAGCGAGCGAAAAGATATCTCCCGACTGGCAGCGATTCTGCGCCTGGCCGCTGCATTCGACTCATCACGCGACGGCCGCATCCAGCGTGTGCAAATTAAAGACCAGGGCGACATCCTGGTGATCGCCGCCCAAGGCTACTCGTCCCGTGATCGCACCGCGGAAGCGATCGCTGCCGCCCGTCACTTGCTGGAGGTCGTATACCGGCGTCCGGTGATGGTCAAGACAATGAGAGTCGCAAGGGCAAGGCGTTCATCCTCAAACCGCCCAAAAGAATGGAAGCAGAGAACCTTGAAGACAGAGAGCGGAGTTCATAAGTTGGCGGCTGCCAGCTAGAAGCTACTCAGTCACTTCCATCTTTTGTCCTCAGCAAGTACAGATACACCATGACTCATGCGCAACTTGTCGAACGAGCCGTTGCTTGGCTGCGAGGATATCGTTGCGGCGTGGTTCTGTCGGAGCAGGCATGCGTGAGCGGCGAGATGCCGGACGCCATTGGATGGAAACGCAAATACCATTCCGTGCTGGTTGAATGCAAAGTCTCGCGCGGCGATTTCTGTGCTGACCGGGAAAAGCCATTCCGCCAACAATCCCATCTCGGACTTGGGTGCGAGCGTTTTTATCTGACACCGCCGCGGCTTCTGGATCGGAAGGAATTGCCTCCCGGGTGGGGGCTGCTCGAAATCTGCAAAGGGAAGATTGAGCTGGTCCGCCGGTCGGCGCGCGACCTCCGTACACCTGCGGGGTTGGCGTATGAAATGAACTTGTTGCTCGCCAGCCTGCGACGCGTGGAAATCCGCATTGAGCCGCAGACAATTACCGACTTTCTCAAGTGGAAGAACCGCATGCAGCAATACAACGGCGGCGTAATTCCCGCAGGTATGGAACCCACTCCGGAAGAGCGAAACTATTTTTTGGAAAGCACGATTACTGAACCCCGTTCCATGGCTGAACTGGAAACCTCCGAGGGCTAGCGTTAACCAGTCTCCTTCCTGCAGGCCGATCAAAAACTTGAGGTACAAAAAAACAAACCGGGCTGGTTGGCCCGGTTTCCAGTGGCGTCGTGCTGTGATGCGGTCACATCACGACGTGCGCTGAAGTGGCGACAAGGTTTTCCGGTCAGTTTGGCCAGAAATGTCACTGCGATCCTCGTGCCGTTTAAAAGTCATCATCGGAGACGGGAAGAACATGTGCCTTGACTATTGCAAGCTCGGGGCCATTCAGGAGAGTCATCTGTAACTTTTGTTGTTGTTTGTAAGTACATTGATTATAAAGGATAAAACGTTTTCAGTCATGAAGACGCATGTAGGTATGGAATGCTATAGCAATGGCGGGAGGGAAAAGCTTTTCCCAAGTATTGAGGAATAACAATCTCGTCGTCTCATTAGAAGCAGTCATCCTGAGCTTGCGAAAGGATCTGGCGAGTGCATTGGACAGTTATCGGCGTGCACGCCAGATCCTTCGGGACTCAAATCCCTCAGGATGACGCATGGCGGGGGTGTGTGGACCGTGATAGGGGGTGGGGATGGTGGCACCGGATCCCGCAAGTCAGTCGTCGTGCACTCTCACTTCTAGATGACGCTCAATGAAAAGACGCGTGCCATCCGAGTTCTTATAGTTCGCGGCGGCCTTCCATGGCTTTGAGCATGGTGATTTCGTCGGCGTATTCGATGTCGCTGCCCACCGGAATTCCCATCGCGATGCGGGTGACTTTCAGCCCGGCGCGCCGCAGTTGGCCGGAGAGATAGGTCGCGGTCGCTTCGCCTTCGACGGTGGGATTTGTGGCGAGAATTACTTCGTCCACCTGGCCGTCGTCCACCCGGCGCATCAGGTTGGCGATTCGCAGTTGCTCGGGTCCAACGCCGTGCAACGGCGAAATCAGTCCGTGCAGCACGTGATACACGCCATTGAAGTGTTTCGTCTTTTCAATTGAGGCGATGTTGGTGGGCTCTTCGACCACGCAGACCAATCGCAGGTTGCGGGTGGCACTGCTGCAGTAGACGCAGGGATCGACGTCAGTGATGTTGTTGCAGATTGAGCATAGACGAAGATTGGCTTTGACGTCGCGCACCGCGACTGCCAGTGCTTCGGCATCGTCGTCAGAGGAGCGCAGGATGTGGAAAGCGAGCCTCTGCGCCGTCTTGCTGCCTATTCCAGGCAGCTTCTTCAGCTCATCGATCAGGCGCGCCATTGGCTCTGCAAATTTAGACATAAGTCAAGAATTGGTAATTGGGGAATTTTGCAATTGAGTAATTTGAAAGCAATTGGTGAAGTTGCAGATTTACTCAATTACTCAATCACCCAATTGCTCAATGTCTACAGCTCAATGTTTACATTCCCGGAATGCCCATTCCGCCCAGCATTCCGCCCATGGTGGATTGCATGGCTTCGTCCACTTTGTGGCCGGCGCCGTTGATCGCGGCCGTGATCAAATCCTGCAACATTTCCAGGTCGCCGATTTCACTGCTTCGGGATCAATCTTGATGCTCAATATCTGCTTGCGGCCGTCCATCTTCACGGTAACCGTGCCGCCGCCGGAGGAACCCTCAACCACGGTTTCCTCCATCTTCTTCTGCAGCGTTTCGTATTGCTGCTTGGCCTGCGACATTAACTCTTGCAGATTGAATCCGCCCATTAGCGCTTTTCCTTGTAATCGATAATCGTGCGAATTTCCGCTCCGAACTTTTCCTTCATGCGGCTGACCACGGGATCCTGCTCGGCGCGCCCGCGGCCGCCGCCGTTGCTGGAACCGGTATTGCGAGGTACAGCTTGAACAACGCCGCCCGAAACTACTTTCAGCCTGACCGGCCGTCCCAGCACTCCGCTGGCCGTGGCGACGATGAGCCGCTTGGCATCGGCACCCAGCGACATTTCAATCACCGTGGAGGACGAAGCACCTTGATGATGCAATTCGTTGCCTTGCGATCTGCCACTCGCCGGTCTCAAGCATGGCGCTCAACATGCGCTGACCAGCATCGGCCAACGCGGTCAGAACCGCGCCGCGGACATCCGCGAGACTTGCAGCCGGCGTTTGCTCTGGTTCTTGCGAAGTCTCTGGAGCGGAAATCGGCGAGATGACAGCCTCCGGAGCAGGCATTTGCGGCGGAGCGGATCAGCGGCGCGGATATTTTCGGAACCATTTCAGCAATCGTGGCGGGCGCTGCCGAGCCCATTACCACACTCGCTGTTCCTCCCGCGATGGCAGCGTGATCCAGAGGTTGGACTGCTCGCGGTTGAAAGTTCCGGCTTCGATCCGCTTTTGCGCGCCGAATCGGCGGCAAACGGCGAAACGTTGGAAGAGCGGACGGGTGACGGCGGTGCAGATCTCTGAATTTCTGGAACCACCGATGGCTTCCCAGTCAGCCTGGGCGCGCCAGTGCTCCCGCTCACACCGGCTTCACTCAGCAACTGTTCAATCGGTAACAGGCGCTGCGCGTGCGCCATCTTTAACAAGCCCAGTTCCAGATGGAAGCGCTGTTCCTGGCGGTAGCCGAGCTCGGCGTGGGTGCGCAGCATGATTTGCAGATGCCGCGCCAGATCCTCTTCGGTGAAAAGTTCAGCAATGCGAGCTACGCGCTGGCGCTCGTCGCTCGAAATCTGCAGCAGGGAAGAGTCGCTGCCGGCCACTTTGGCAACGACCGCGTTCCGCAGGAACCGCACCATCTGCCGGGCGAAGTGCGTCGGGACTGTGACCCTCACCGATCAGCCGGTCTACCAGCCGCAGTACCTCTTCGCTCGATCCGCGGGCCACGCCTTGCATCACTTCTTCCAGCACTCCGGAGGGCGCGGCGCCCACCAGCTTGCGGACCTGCCTCCGCGGTCAAGCGTCCGTGGATGAAGCAATGGCCTGATCCAGAATGGAAAGCGCGTCGCGCATGGAACCGTCGCCGGCTTCGGCCAGCAACGCCAGCGCGTCTTCGTCGGCTTCGATTTTTTCCCGGCCGGAGAGGTCTCGGAGCTGGTCGAGAATTTCCTCGAAACGCACGGCGCGAAAGCTGAAATGCTGGCAGCGCGAGCGGATGGTTTGCGGAATATCTTCGGGCTGGGTCGTCGCCAGCATGAACACCACGTGGCCAGGCGGCTCTTCCAGGGTCTTCAGCAGCGCATTGAAAGCCGCATCGGTGATCTGGTGGGCTTCGTCGAGAATGTAGATCTTGAACCGGTCGCGGGCGGGACGATAGCGCGTGGCTTCGCGCAACTCGCGAATTTCATCAATGCCGCGATTGGTGGCGGCGTCGATTTCGATGACGTCCACGGAATTTCCGGCGCGGATTTCGGTGCAGGATTCGCAAACTCCGCAGGGTTCGGTCACCGGCTTGTCGGAAGACCGGCAATTGAGCGCCATGGCCAGGATGCGCGCGATTGTGGTTTTGCCGATGCCGCGATGGCCGCTGAAAATGTAGCCGTGGGCGGTCCGCCCCTGCTCAATGGCGTTCTTCAGGGTGCGGGTAACATGTTCCTGCCCGATGACCTCGGAGAATTTCTGGGGACGGTATTTTCGCGCTAAAACCTGGTAGCTCATGTTGAGGAGAAGAGTTGATTATACGTGATGGCTTCAGCTGCGCGCGCCGGCAGCAGATCGGTAATTTGGCACGTGAACTACTCTGCATTCGGGTCGAATTGTATCCAAAAGCCCGCTTGCCGCGCCAAATGCCCACTTGCGAAGAATTCGTCCAAGGAATAGGCTTTTGGGCTGGGCTGGCTCAGCCATGCCTTGGAGATCTTCATGCAATTGAAACTGAACACGCGGACGGTGAATGATGTGGCCGTTGTGGATTGCAATGGCCGTATCGTGTTTGGCGAAGAGTCGGCCTTGCTTCGCGACACATTGAAACAGTTGATTCAAGAGAAGAACCAGATTGTGCTCAATCTGAGCGGCATCAGCTATATCGATTCCGGCGGCTTGGGAACCTGGTGGCTCTTTACACCACAGCCCAAAATGCGGGCGGCTCGCTGAAACTGGCGAACCTGACTCAACGGGTCGGCGATCTGTTGCAGGTTACCAAGTTGCTGACTGTGTTTGAAGTGTACGACAGCGAGGACAAGGCTCTCGCGTCGTTTGGCAAGGGCGCTGCTGCTTAGTGATGTGGTTGTGTTGAGCGGTGAACTCGAGCGCGGCTCCGGCCGCGCTGCAAGTCGAGGGACCTTGGTTTTTATTGTGCTGCCAGATCGGCTCCCGTCAGCATGATTTCGAAAGCCGTTTTTCTCCTCGGCCTTGCGGTTGCAGCCAGTGGCCTGGTTTCGCCGCCTGTGGCGTTGTCTTTAGGATTGATTTTCGGTTTTACCTTTGCTCACCCCTTTGAGCAGAGCGCTAAAAAGCTCTCCCGCTATCTTCTGCAGGCTTCCGTAGTCGGTCTCGGCTTCGGCATGAATCTGCACGATGTGATTCGGGCAGGGCGCAGCGGGTTCGTCTACACCGTGCTGGGCATCAGCTTTGCCATGGTTGTGGGCATGGGCCTGGGCGCTTTACTGGGGATGAAAAGAACCCCAGCCTTTTTGATTTCGACGGGTACCGCCATCTGCGGTGGCAGCGCTATCGCTGCGGTCGGTCCTATTACAGGGGCCAGCGACGAGCAGATGGCCGTCTCGCTGGGGACAATTTTTGTTCTCAACTCCATCGCGCTGCTGATTTTTCCTCCCATTGGAGCGGCGTTGAAATTGACGCAGACGCAATTCGGGCTGTGGGCAGCGCTTGCAATTCATGACACCAGTTCAGTGGTAGGAGCCGCAGCCAAGTATGGCGCTGTTGCTTTGGCAGTTGGCACTACGGTGAAGTTAGCTCGCGCCCTGTGGATTGTTCCTCTCTCGATTGCCACGGCTTTGGTCAAACACGCGAGGGCCAAAATCCAGTGGCCATGGTTCATCGCACTGTTCTGCCTGGCCGCGGTTTGCAACACCTATCTTGCCAGCCGGGGCGCCGACTTATGACCTCCTGTGGAGGATCGCAAAAATCGGGCTCACCGCCACGTTGTATCTTATTGGCACCGGAATTTCTCTCGCTACATTGAAAAGAGTTGGACATCGGCCGCTGTTGCAGGGCGTGATCCTGTGGCTGCTGATTTCGGCGGGATCGTTGTGGCTGATCCGCGTGGGATGGATTGCGTTATAACTCCGAGGGCATAGCGATTGAACGACAAAATGCGCGACAAGATTGTAGCGGCGATCCGGAGCATTCCTCGCGGCAAAGTGTCGACCTACGGTGCGGTTGCGAAAGGCGCAGGATTCCCCGGCGCCGCTCGGCAAGTGGTAGGCGCTCTTCACGGCGCGGTCGGGTTGCCTTGGCAGCGGGTGCTCGGCGCTGGCGGCGCCATCAAGCTTCGCGGAGATGAGGCTTTTGAACAGCGCTTCCGGCTCGAGGCAGAAGGGGTGACATTCCGGGGTCGCAAGGTGGATATGAAACTGCACGAGTACAAGTTCCCAAAGACCAGGCGAAAATCTCGCTGAGGTCCGGAGTTACAGTTTTTACCTAGAGCCGATCTCCCCAGCCCTAACGCTGGCTGATTTCCTTGGACAGCGACTTTTTGACTGAACTGTTCTGACTTACCACGGGGCACGCTGAGCGACTGCCACTTCGCGTCTTGCAGATACTTCGCCAGAAATACGATCTGCCCGCAGTGATAGGCGTAGTGGGCGATCTGACGATTGATCGCCTGCATCACGGAGTGAGGTTCCCCGCGTATCGTAACGGTACGTTCAAGGTCGGCCTCCGACAAGGGCTTCAAGGTGTTGAAGACCCGATCCCACCCTTCTTCCCAAAGTTTCATCAGCGCGGACCTGGTGGGAGATGGGTCCTCGAACTCGGTGTCTCGCTTGCGGTCCGCTTTTTCGCCGTCGGTGGTGAGGAAGTCCGTCCATCGTGATCGCATATTGCCGGCGAGGTGCTTGACGATGATTCCGATGGAGTTGGTCTCGCTGTTGAGAACAACGACAAGTTGCTCGTCGCTGACCTGTTCCATGGCTCGTTCAGCTAATTTCTTGTAGAACCGAAAGAGCGCAATCGAGTCCTGCAGGTAGGAAGTCGTTAGTTCGTGCGCCATTTGCTCTCCTATACCTTGAACTGGTCGTCGATCTCAACCTGGTATCCCGCGACAAGCCGGTTGGTCTCGTTCGCCATGCCCACGACAGCCATCAGTTCCTTGAACATGGCGTCGGTCATTCCTTTATTCCTTGCTCCGACGGTGTGCGAGGCAATGCAATAATCGCATTGATTGCTGACACTGACCGCCAGGTAAACCATCTCCTTCGTTACCGGATCGAGCGCACCTGGCGCCATTATCTGCTTGATGTCCTCCCACGTGCGCTTCAGGGTTGCGGGATCGTGGGCAATCGCTTTCCAGAAGTTATTGATCCAGTCGGTTTTGCGGGTGGCCATGATGTCTTCATAAACGGCCCGCACTTCCGGGCTCGCATCTTTGTATTCAACGAGGCCTAGGGTTGCCATATTGCTCCGGGTTTATTTGAGAAAGGTTACGAGAAAAAAGTTGGAACCGCAAAGGTCGCTAAGAACGCAAAGTTGCGCATCGCTACCTACCGAGTCGGGAGCTCGCCGGCCAGCAACTTACCCAAGTCTGCCGCCGGACAGCGTATCCCCAGATAAAAAGTTCCGAACTGCGCGTAAACCGCACTTACCTGGTCGAAGCGCATTTCGTAGATCAACTTCTTGAACACTAATGGGTCGTCGGCAAAAAGGTCGACGCCCCACTCCCAGTCGTCGAAACCGATCGAGCCCGTTATGATCTGGCGGACTTCTCCTGCATATCGCCTGCCGACCAGGCCGTGTTCGTTCATCTGACGCGCTCGCTCTTCAATGGGCAATGTGTACCAGTTCACGGCTTCGCCGCGGCGACGGTCCATTGGATAAAAAGACACGTATCGATGTTTCGGCAGTTCCGGAAACAAACGCGGATGCATCGCCTCTTTCTGCCGCGCCAGCACTTCGGCAATCTCCCGCTTCCACTCTTCTGAATGTGCCGCGACTCCGCGATCTTTCAAATCCGTGTATGCCTTGATTGTGGATTCATATAGACCCAATTCGATGACTGACAGGTATGAGGTGGTCGGTTCCATGTAGTCGCTCAACTGGAGTTGCGACAATTGCAGTTCGGCTTGATTCAATTCATCGAATGACCGCCGAAAATGGACAAACATCAAGTCACCCTTGTGCCCCAGCAAGGAGAAAAGGCCGGACTGCCCGGCAGGACCGGTTTCCATTTTGGAGAGGACAGTAGCAGCCTGATCAACAACCGCAGTTTGTTCGGCCGGTGGCAGCTTCCGCCATGCCGCCCAGCGAACTCGCGCCATCTGATGCAAAACGCTATAGCCCTCGATCGTCAGTGGAACTGGGGGGATCTCCTCGGATTTCGCGTGCGGCACAACGGGGCGCGACGATGACATGAACGATCCTCAGGTAAGATGATCGACCATTGTAAACGGATAATCGACGGCCGCGGTCTACGAATACGGAGTCGGGGGCTTCTTGTTGCGGGCAGTGGAAGCTTGTCGATAGCGGACCACATTGCCTGATTCCCTTCGAACTGCGCCCGTAGGATGGCCCTGGATGAATCCCATACTCGTTATTGGTGCGACCGGTACCGTCGGCCGCCAAGTCGTTTCGCGATTGGCCGCCACTGGCACGCGGGTTCGCGCGATGTTGCGCAACCCAGGCGCGACTCGATTGCCTCGACAGGTCGAGGTGGTTCGCGGAGATCTGACTCTGCCTGAGACGCTTGATGGATGCTTCGATGGTATCGATACGGTCTTCCTGGTGTGGACCGCGCCCCCAGTCGCCGTTGCTCCCGCTTTAGAGCGGATTACTAAGCGCGCACGGCGCATCGTATTCCTCTCGGCTCCGCTCAAAACGGCACACCCGCTCTTCCAACAACCCAATCCGCTCAGAGCGATGTTCGAGCAAATTGAGCGGTTGATCGAAATCTCAGGACTCCAGTGGACGTTCCTGCGACCTGGAATGTTCTCCGCAAACGCCCTAAACTGGTGGGCGCCGCAGATTCGCGCTGGCGATGTCGTGCGCTGGCCATATCTCGCCGCTCCAACGGCCCCGATCGACGAGCGTGACATCGCCGCAGTCGCGGTCCGCGCGTTGTGTGAGGACGGATACGCCGGAGCGGAATACGTTCTGACCGGATCTCAATCGCTGAGCCAGTTCGAACAGGTGTCTACCATCGGTCGCGCGATCGGCCGCTCTTTGCGCATCGAAGAGATGACGCCAGAAGAGGCGCGGCGTGAGCTACTCACAATCGGACCATTGGTCGCCGTGAATATGCTGCTTGCCGCCTGGGCTGCCGCCATCGGTCAACCTGCGCATGTGACGTCCACAGTCGAAGAGATTACGGAAGTACCTGCAAAGACATTTCTCGACTGGGCAACCGATAACGCTGCAGAGTTTCGGCGTGATCGGGCCTAAATCCTGCTCTAGACCCTTGCGGCGTATCCGTTTCTGGAGTTAGCGATTCCTGTTGAATGACGTGCGAACGGGAAGCTATCGATTGGCAGAACGGCCGGGCTTCGTCCGATCAAACAGTTTCGTAACAGTCTTAGTCGAGGCTTGACCAAGCAATTCGTGGCTTTCATCGAGAACCTGGCAGACTCGCAGATCACCGTTACGATACGGGCAGTTCAAGCCGCCAACCGGAGCGGAATTGTCCAGCAATACCCAGTTCACTCCGTATTGCGCTCGAAGAATTTGCAATCGATCTTCGGAGACATGCGCCCAATCCGACTGTGCCGCGCTTTCTTGTTTCCACCGCTCGGCTAAATCGGGAAATACGGAAGCGGCCCCGCTGTCCTTTTCTTCATCGGCAAGCGAGCTGCGTTGGGCGATGGCCCGGAAGCCATGAAGGTCTACGCCTGATTTCGATAGATATTCGGAATCGAGTGCGAATACCGCATCTTTCGGCGTGTGATCGCGAATCCATCGAAAGGTGGAAAGCCATTCCCCCTGGTAGCGACTGCCTGGCCGCTCGATGTGCGGGCTGGAAGGATAGGTTGCGACGTCAACCGCGAACATGCTCGCCGAGAGAGCGCCGAAGCAAAGGATCCATCGCCAGGGGCGCCGGCGGAGCAGATATTCGCCCAACAAGCCACCCAGCAAAACAAAGAAGACTACGTAGATCAGATGAAAGCTTCTCATCGGCTGCAGCCTGAGCAAGTAAGCGAAATTGTCGTTGCTGGCGAGCAGAAGCGCTGCCATCGTCGAAATCAAGCCTAATGCGATGAGAACTTTTGCCAGGACCGAAAAAGCCGGCAGCGTTGTCTTAAGGGACCGCTTGGCGCATATCGCCAAAATGGCGAGAGGCGCGAGCGCGCCAACCCATTCGAACCAGTGCCAACTAGTCACGACGAAGTATGCTCGCGAGGCCAGTACTTCGCGGTATGCGCCTTGAGCGGGCTGAAGATGTTCACTCACTAGTAGCGGCAACAGCAAAACCGGCAAGACTGGGGCGGCTTCGACGAAACCCACGCGCTCACGTGATCGTGACTCGAATGCGAACAGCAAGCCAAATCCGGCACCGTAGATCGCCATCTGTGGATGGATCAGAAAAGCTGCCAGCAACCATAAGCAGGCAGCACGAACTCGTTTCCCCAGGAAACAGGCGATGGCAAACAGGACGAGGGGAGTGGAAAGCGATCTTGCCGTCAAATAAGAATCGGCAACAATCAACGCCGTTCCGGCCACGGGGATATTGAGCAGAGCGGCAAGCAGGCCGACGCCCGCCCAGCGGGCGCGTTCGGTCTGGAAGCATTGCTCCGCCAGTTCGTAGGCCGCCCAAAGCAACAGAAATTGCGCGAAAACAAACCAGAGCAACATGCTCCATTCGACGGGTAATCCGGTTAGCCAGGTAACCGAAGCTACCAGGCGAGGAAATAAAGAAAGTCCCGCGTGGTGCATGAAAAATTCAGATCCGAACGGAAACAGGAAAGGGTCTGCGGCTTTTTCAATGCCCGGAGCGTAGATTGCGGCGTCGTCCGTGCCCATGTGGTAGCCGTGCACAAGAACCGACACGAGAGTGAGGGCAAAAAGAACTGATATACGTCCGGTCTTTGTCTGTAACGCGGTCTGAAACGCGCTCTGCCATCCGGCGAATAAGGGTCTTGGCAGCCGAAATCCGGTACTTCCCGACGATACTGACATGATTCTCCACGGTTGTGTCATCTAAGCAAAAGATCCGGATAGACGTGCTGCTCGCGACAACATTCACGAAGAAACAGTTGAGCGCGCAAACCGCGTGTTGCCCGGGATTTTTGCATCATCTTTCATGTCTGATGCGGGCATTTTTGGGCAGGATGGTTCTGGTTTGTCAAATTAACGTAAACAACTTTTTCATCGAGGTGAGTGGAATCTAGGCCCGAAGCTGTCGACGCAACGTGTGCAGAGAATTCGCAACTGACGCAAGGAAAGTCCAAAATACGTGCCGCTGCCTGCGGACATTGGCTTTCCGCTGATTGACGGCTTTTCTGCTGTAATCATATGATCCAAGGTTGCCTGCGCCTCTCTGGAGAGAAGTTAACCAATGAATGATCTGGTGCAATTTACAAAAACTGACAAAGTCGCGGTCATCACGATCAATAACCCGCCGGTGAACGCACTTAGCCCAGGCGTGCCTGAGGGCATTTCAGAGGCAATAGATCTGATCGAGAAAGACGACACCGTGGATACGGCCGTGGTAATAGGAGGTGGTCGCACTTTTGTCGCCGGGGCGGACATCAAGGAATTCGTCAAGATGACGCAGAGCAAAGGAGGACTTGGCCCGGGATTGCTTCCGCTTCTATTGAAGATTGAAAACTGTTCGAAGCCGGTAGTCATGGCGATTCACGGAACCGCGTTCGGCGGCGGCCTGGAACTGGCGATGTCCGGTCATTACCGCGTCGCGGCGCCCAGTGCCCAAGTCGGGCAGCCGGAGGTGAAGTTAGGTTTAATTCCAGGAGCTGGGGGCACGCAGCGTCTGCCACGGCTCGCCGGCGTGGCCAAAGCAGTTGAAATGTGTACCGGGGGAAACCCAGTCAAGGCCCAAGAAGCGCTGAGTGCGGGAATCGTGGATCGATTGATCGATGGCGATTTTTTGGCCGGTGCGGTTGCGTTCGCGAAAGAGGTAGTCGGACAGCCGGCACCGAAAACTCGTGAACGCAATCAGAAACTGGGGACGCCGCAGTCGAACGCTGAGATCTTTGCTGCCGCCCGTGAAACTGTACGCAAAAAGCAGCGCAACCTCATCGCTCCGCTTGCGGCGATTGACGCGATCGAAGCTGCCACTCGGGCTGCCTTTTGAAGAAGGCTGCGAGGTTGAAGCCAAGCTGTTTCTGGATTGCCTCTATTCAGATCAGTCGAAGGCGCTCATCCATGTGTTTTTTGGAGAACGCGAAGTTGCCAAGATTCCAGATGTGCCGAAGGACGTTCCGGCGATACCGATCAACTCCGCTGCCGTGGTTGGGGCAGGGACGATGGGCGGCGGCATCGCGATGGTATTCGCGAACGCCGGCATTCCGGTGCTGCTGAAGGAATCCGATCAGGCAGCTCTTGATCGTGGCCTAGCCAACATTCAGAAGAACTATGCCAATTCAGTGAAGCGGGGACGATTTACGCAGCAGTTCGTGGACGAACGCGTAAAGCTCATTCGAACAACACTGACGTATGACGACTTCGATAAAGTCGATATTGTGATCGAAGCAGTTTTTGAAGGCATGGAGCTGAAAAAAGAAGTTTTCGCCGAGCTCGATCGGGTTTGCAAGCCGGGCGCGATCCTGGCCAGCAACACCTCTACCCTGAACATTGACGAGATCGCATCCGCGACGTCGCGCGCTTCGTCTGTCATCGGCACGCATTTTTTCAGTCCGGCCAACGTGATGCGACTTCTCGAAATCGTGCGCGGCAAGGCCACAAGCAAAGAGGTGATTGCGACCTGCATGCAGCTCGCGAAAAAGCTGGGCAAGGTCGGCGTACTGGTCGGCAACTGCCGCGGTTTTGTGGGCAATCGCATGTTTCATGACGTACGTGCGCGAGGCTACGTTCCTCGTCGAGGAAGGCGCCGCGGTGGAGGCTGTGGACAAGGCGCTGTACGATTTCGGCATGGCCATGGGTCCGCTAGCGACCCTCGACATGGCTGGACTTGATGTTGGCTGGCGGATTCGGAAGGAACATCGCCACCTGGAGAACTCCGGGCATCCGTCAACCGTTTGCCGGAGACCGGCTTTGCGAGATGGGCCGCTTTGGCCAGAAGACCGGGGCCGGTTGGTACAAGTACGACGAGAACCGGGTTGCGATCCCGGATCCCGAGGTTGGCAATTGGACGAGGAAGTGGTCCGCGGACGCCGGTATTCCGCAGCGGCAGGTCCAGCCTGATGAGATTGTTGATCGCTGCATCTTTGCACTGGTCAACGAGGGTGCGCGAATTCTGGAAGAGGGATATGCTCTGCGAGCGGTCGATATCGACATCATCTATCTCAACGGCTATGGATTTCCGGCTTATCGCGGCGGTCCCATGTGGTACGCCGATACTGTCGGACTGAAGAAAGTCTATGCAACGCATCGAAGAATTTCAGCGTGCGCACGGTGAACTGTGGGAGCCGGCCCCGTTACTCAAGCAATTGGCGGCGGCAGGCAAAACGTTCGCCGATTTCGACAAACAGCGGGCCTGACAGACGAGCTAAGACACGCGGCCAGACGATCGGTATTTGTACCCTGGGAAAAGTATGAGAGAAGCGGTAGTGGTTGCCAGTTCAAGAACCGGGCTCGCGAAATCGTTTCGCGGCTCGTTCAACATGACGCGGCCGGAAGAACTGGCGGCGCATTGCATCCGGGACGTCTTACGCAAAACACCGCAACTGGATCCGAAGGAAATCGAAGACGTCGTTCTCGGCTGCGGCCAGCCACATGGAGTGCAAGGCCACAATATCGCACGGGTGTCGGCGCTGCTGGCGGGTTTGCCGGTCTCGGTCGCGGCGATTACGGTGAACCGGTTCTGCTCTTCCGGTTTGCAGGCGGTTGCGATGATGGCCCATCAGATCGTGAATGAAGGCGCGGACGCGGCGATCGGCGGCGGCGTCGAGAGCATCAGTCTCATCGTCCGCGATAACGATCCCAGCCCCACTGTCAAACAAAAATATCCCGGAGTCTACATGGCGATGGGCGAGACGGCGGAGGTCGTGGCCAAACGTTACAAGATCGGACGTCAAGCCCAGGATGAGTATTCGTTGATCAGCCAGCAACGCACGGCCCGCGCGCAGCAGGAGGGTTTCTTTCGCGAAGAAATCGCTCCCATGAAAGTTACAAAAGCATTGCTCGACAAGAAGACCGGCGAAATAACCGGACGGGAGCAAGTATGCTGCGATCGGGACGAGTGCAATCGTCCGGACACGACGCTGGAGGGATTGCTCGCGCTAAAGCCCTATTTCGATACAACCAGTGGGCAAGGGTCGGTGACAGCAGGAAACTCGTCACAGCTTTCTGACGGCGCTTCAGCGACGCTGCTCATGTCGCGCCAGCGAGCAGACGAACTTGGCATCCCCTACAAAATCATCTTTCGGAGTTTCCAGGTTGCCGGTTGCGAACCGGACGAAATGGGTATTGGTCCTGTATTCGCCGTGCCCAAGCTGCTCAAGCGCCAGGGGCTGAAAATGGAAGATATTGACCTGTGGGAGCTCAACGAAGCTTTCGCCGTGCAGGTAATTTACTGTCGCGACCATCTGGGCATTCCGATGGACAAGCTCAACGTGAACGGTGGATCAATCTCTATCGGCCATCCTTTCGGCATGACTGGGTCTCGCATGGTCGGCACGATCGCTAACGAGATGGAGCGGCGCAAAGCGCGGTTTGGAGTCGTCACCATGTGCGTTGGCGGCGGCCAGGGCGCTGCTGGTTTGTTCGAGCTTGCGAGATAAGTCCCGTCTACTATGGCTTCATCCCGAATGAAACAAACCAAGCTGACCGCTCGGCAGATCCGTGATTTGCTGCCGCAGATTCCATTCAACATGTTGCTTGGGGTGAAACTCAAACAGGTTCATCGCGACGGCGTGACGATTGAGTGCGCTCTCCGCCGGGAGTTGACCAATCGCGCCGGTGTAGCTCACGGAGGGGTTACGGCGGCGATGGCTGATGTTGCGGTTGGAATGGCCATTAACCGTCACTTCGGGGGCAAGCGCAAGATCACGACGGTTGAAATGAAAATCAATTATTTTCGTCCGGTCGGCCAAGACAGCATCTTTGCCCGCTCACGGCTGCTTCGGATGGGTTCGACTCTTGGCATTGGAAGTGTTGACTTGACCGACACGAAGAAGAATCTCATCGGCACTGCCATCGTGACATATATGTTTCTGGATGCGCGTGGGACGACAGCGCCCCACCGGGGCGACCCGGTAGACCAAAGAAAGAGGCCTTAACGTGCCGCCGCTAGCCATCGATCATCTGGACGATCTGAAAGATTTCGTCGGGCGGGAGATCGCAACTACCGATTGGTTTGTCATGACAGGGGATCGAATCCGGCAATTTGCCGAAGCTACTGAAGACCGCCAGTGGATTCACTTGGACCAGGTACGCGCAAAGTCAGAGTCTCCTTACGGCTCGACCATTGCCCACGGCTTTCTGACTCTTTCGCTGCTCAGCTATCTTTTGTACCAGGCGCTCGAAATTCGAAGCGGTGTCAGCATGGCAGTGAACTACGGCTTGAATCGAGTTCGATTTCCCGCACCGGTTCGCGCGGAGTCAAGAATTCGCGGAAAATTCACTTTGCAATCGTTGAAGGATGTGGACGACGCCCGGGATGCCGTCTTTTCAGTAGTGGTGGAAACAGCAGAAGAAAAGAAACCGTGTTGCGTCGCCGAGTGGGTTGTCCGTTACTATCTTTCCGGAGTTCAGTAAAGCCATTCAAGTGCAAGACTAAGACCAACCCATGAACGTACCTCTGACTCCCGTTCGCTGTCTGTACCGTGCGGTGGATCTATATGGCAGGAAGACCGGCGTTGTGTCGGGCTCCAATTCTTTTACGTACGCCCAGTTTGGAGAACGCTGTGAGCGGCTCGCCGCCGGGCTTGTCTCGGAGGGGATCCGCCCCGGTGACCGCGTCGCTTACCTCAGCTTTAATAACCATCAGCTGCTGGAGGGATATTTTGGGCCGCCCCTGATGCGGGCCATCGCCATGCCGCTCAATGTGCGGCTGCAGCGCAATGAGCTTACAACCATCCTCAATCATGCGGGTGCCAGAATGCTGATGTTCGAGAACGAATTTCTCCCTTTGATTGAGGATTTGCGAAGAGACTGTCCTACGATTGGCCGGTTCGTCGCGATTGATGAATCAGTTCCGCAGGCGGACCTGTCTCTGGGTGAACTCATGGCACGCGGACGCCTTCCACGGCCGGACATTTTCTCTTTCGATGAAAATGAGATCGCCGAGATTTTCTACACCAGCGGAAGCACAGGCACTCCTAAGGGAGTGATGTTGTCGCACCGCACGCTTTACCTGCACGCCCTCGGCATACTGGGATCGTTTGCCTGCGAAGACTCAAACGTCGAATTGCACACTATTCCTCTGTTTCATGCCAACGGCTGGGGACGTCCGCAGAGCATCACAATGAGTGGAGCCCAGCACGTTATGGTCCGGCGATTCGAATCCGTCCAGGTGCTGCGCATGATCGAGGAACATAAAGCAACACAGATGACGCTGGTTCCGACCATGGCTAACGCGCTGCTTAACTGTCCAGAACTCGAGAAGTTTGATACTTCAAGCATGAAGGTCATCACAACAGGTGGCGCCGCGTCATCCCCCGAACTGATTGCTCGCCTGGAACAGGCCTTCCATTGCGAAGTGTCTTCCGGTTATGGTTTGACGGAAACGTGTCCCGTGGCTACTACGGCCCAGACGAAGGCAACGGTAACTTACGCGGATGAAGCCGACAGGCTTTGTCACCTGGCGGCCGCGGGATGGCCGCTGATCGGCACAGAGGTTCGAGTCGTCGATTCCCAGATGCGCGATGTTCCGCGCGACATGGAGGCGGTGGGCGAGGTGGCAGTCCGTGGCGACTGTGTGATGGATGGGTATTACAAAGAAGCAGAGGCTACACAGGCGGTCATCGTCGATGGCTGGCTGCGTACCGGAGATATGGCGGTCTGGGACGAAGAGAACTACATCTATATTGTCGACCGCAAGAAAGACATCATCATCAGCGGCGGGGAGAATATCTCATCGATCGAAGTAGAGAAGGCGATCTTCGCTCATCCCTCTGTGCTCGAATGCGCCGTGGTGTCAGCCCCGGATGAACAATGGGGCGAGATTCCGGTTGCCATTATTGTGCTTAAGCAGGATCAATCGCTTAGCCAGGAACAATTAATGTTGTTCTTGAAGCCTCGGATCGCGAAGTTCAAGATGCCGCGGCTGATCAAGTTTGTGGATGGTCCGTTGCCAAAAACGGGGACTGGCAAGATGCTGAAGCGCCAGCTGCGGGAGAGTTTCTGGGGCGGAAAGATCACGCGGGTGCAAGGTTGATCCTGCTAGCTGCCCACATATTTCGCGTACAGGCTTCGCGCGATCGCCGGATCCGTGGTGCCCTTGATAATCGCCCGCCCATCCGGAAATAGAGTCATCTCATAGGACTGAGGCCAAAACTTCAGAACGAAGTCGTTGTGTTTGACTTTTCCGTGAGGTTCCAACCGGTGGCTAACCTCGGAGAAATCTACCGGCCGGTGGCGCTCGTGGATCTGTACCGAGTTGCGTCCGCAGAGGGTGATGTGGGCGCGGCCTTGAGCATCGAGATGAATAAAATCCCGTTTACCGCACGCGCGACACCCAGGCCGCGGACGTTCCGCCTTCACTTCCGCGCGTTCATTGCTCCAGACATCGAAGGAGAGCAGGGTGCGGCGCATTTGTTTTTCTGCGCCAACCAGCAGCTTGATGGCTTCCGTAGCGGCAATCGAAGCGGCCAGATTCACTGCGGAGTTTAGAATTCCCGCCGTCTCACAGGTTTCAAAGGTGCCTCGGGGAAGTTCGGGAAAAAGGCACGTGAGGCAGGCGGTCTTTCCCGGCAATATATTCATTGTTATGCCATAGCTGCCAACCGCTGCGGTGTAAATCCACGAGAGACCGGTCTTTACCGCGAAATCATTCAGAAGGTACCGGGTTTCGAAATTATCCGTGCCGTCGAGGATCAGTTCTACCCCGTCGAGCAAAGACTCGACATTCGCGGGCGTCAGGTCGGCAACTTGCGGTTCCACAACAATATGGGAGTTGAAGGACGAAATCTTCTTTGCGGCCGCGATCGCCTTGGGCAACGATTGGGCCGCGTCGGATTCGTCGAACAGCGACTGACGCTGCAGGTTACTCGGCTCAACGTAGTCGCGGTCAATAATCACAATGGTGCCTACGCCCGCACGCGCCAGCAGGGAAACCAGGGCCGAACCGGTGGCGCCGCATCCGACCAGAGCTATGCGCGAGCTTGTGAGCTTGCGTTGCCCTTCCTGGCCGATTCCCGCGAAAAGCACCTGCCGCGAATATCTTTCTTCCATGTCCAAAACAGATCACCAGTTCAGAGGCTTCAAACCATTATTATAGGTGTGGAGCGGTTTCCCGCGCCAAACGCAAGACTGCCATACACTTGTTTCATCGAACCAATTGTGGCTAGCACAAGCGAGGAGCTGGTTTGCACGTAACGGGAGCGCTTCGGACAACCCTGCTTGGACTCGCTCTCGCGACCGCTGTCTGCAGTGCTGCAGGGAGAAGCTTATGCGTGGCTCAGGAATCCCCAGCAACGCCGCTTTCAGGGACCCAGTCGACTCAGCCGGCTTCGCAACCGGCCAAGCCATCATTGCCACCTCCCGTGACCGGTGGAATGACTTCGTATGAGGGACTTACCGTCCAGACGATCAATTTCCCTGATCTGCCCTCCGCGACTGCCCAGCGCCTGATGGTGGACTTGATTCCCCAAAAGACCGGCGCCCCGTTGCTGCGCGACAATGTGCGACAGAGCATTCAGGCTCTACATTCCACCGGGCGCTTTGCCGATATTCAAGTCGATGCGGAACGTACGGGGAACGGGCAGGTCGTTTTGTCATTTCGAACGCAGCCGAATTTCTTCGTGGGGCAGATATTCGTTGAAGGGGCACCGAACCCGCCGGCAGCCAATCAAGTGGTCAATGCATCGAAATTACAACTAGGAGAATTGTTTTCCAGAGAAAAACTTGAGCGGGCCCTGGCAAGCATCAAGCAGTTGATGCAGCAGAACGGGTACTTCCAGTCGGGTGCGACCGACGAGGAGCAGCCGCATCCCGAGACGCAGCAGATGGACATTACTTTCCGGATCGCGCCGGGACCCCATGCGAAAATTGGCCACGTCACCCTGACTGGGCCTGCCGGATTCTCGCAGGGGCAGGTTCAGGACATCGCCAAAATGCACCCAGGTGACTATGTCACCGTGCAACGAATCAGTCGGGCGCTCGAGCGGCTAAGAAAGAAATATCGAAAGCAGAATCGCCTTTTGTCCCAGGTAGTTATCCTGAACAGGACGTATCGCCAGGAAACCAATACTGTCGACTACGCGATCGACATCCAACCCGGTCCGAAAGTCGATATTGCGGCCGATGGTTTCAAGATCAGCCGTTCGCAGCTCAAGAAAAACGTCCCGGTGTACGAAGAAAACGCACTTGACGACGATTTGCTCAACGAAGGGCGACGCAATCTGTTGAACTACATGCAGGGCCGCGGCTACTTCGACGCCAAAGTCAGTCAGCAGAAAACTGCGATTTCTCACGATGAGCTGAGGGTGGTCTACACCATCGACCCCGGCGAACGCCATAAGCTGGCGAAGCTTGTCATCCTGGGAAACAAGAGTTTTACCGACGAACAGCTACGCTCCCGTATCCAGATCCAAACTGCCGGGCGCTTCTTGTCGTATGGGCGTTATAGCCAGGCATTGCTATCGGCGGACGTACGGAACATCATCGCCAATCCATACCGCGCTAACGGTTTTCTGGATGTGAAGGTCACTCCTAAGGTCGAAGACAATTATGGCGGCAACAGCAACGAACTGGCGATTACGCTGCAGATCGAGGAAGGCCCGCAGACCATGGTGGGTTCGATACAGATTGTAGGAAACGATCTCGCTTTGAATAACCCATTTCCTGATCTCAACATCTCGCCGGGACAAGGCTTTGGATATTCCAAGATCAACGAGGACCGCGAAATTGTCCTTAATTACTATTTCAATAACGGATTTCCCGACGCCACTTTTGAAGCTTCAGCAAAGCCCTCTGCCAGCGGTCCCAATCTTATGGATGTGGTTTATACCGTTCATGTCGGTGATCGGGTTATCGTAGACCAGGTTTATGTGGCTGGTCTGGACCACACCCGCGAGTCCATTGTGCAACGCGAAATCCAGATCAAACCGGGCGATCCGTTGAGCCAGATAGATATGCTCAACACACAAAAGAGCCTCTATGACCTCGGGATTTTCAGCCAGGTGGATACAGCGGTTCAGAATCCGTCCAGTAATGAGCGTGAAAAAAATGTTCTGGTGAACGTGCAGGAAGCGAGGCGGTACACTTTCAATTACGGCCTCGGATTGGAGTTTCAGACTGGACAGCCGACGGTGAACGGGACCAACCCTTTGGGACAAACCGGGGTCAGTCCCCGGGTTTCGTTCGGCGTTACCCGGTTGAATTTTCGCGGACTCAATCACACGATTGTCTTCAAGGCGAATATAGGGCGGCTGCAACAACGTGGGCTGGTGAGTTACGACGCTCCGCGTCTGTTCAACGATCCCAACTGGCGCCTGACATTTACGACGTTCTACGACAACACGGTCGACGTCACCACGTTTACCTCGCAACGTCTTGAAGGCTCCGTGGCGGCGGAGCAGACTATCAGCAAAGCCAGCATCATGACCTATCGGCTGACTTATCGACGAGTCAAGGCGGTCACGCCGGAGATAAGCCAGGACCAGATCCCACTACTCTCCCTGCCAACGCGCGTGGGTATTCCCAACTTCAGCTACATCCGCAACAAGCGTGATAATGATCTGGAGTCCACGAAGGGAAACTACACCACGGTGGATGGAGGCGTCGCCACCACGTACTTTGGGTCCGAGACCGATTTCGGCAGAATGCTTATCCAGAATTCCACTTACCACGCGCTCGGAAAGAACCGGGAAAGAAAGTTTGTGCTCGCTCGCTCCACTCGAATTGGAGTTGAGATTCCGTTTGGAAGAACTTTCATGCCGCAACCGGGGGAAGAGTGCAATGCTCCTGAACCTGGTGAGCCAGCATGTCTTCCGCTGGCCGAGCGTTTCTTTGCCGGCGGCGGAAACTCTCATCGTGGGTTCGGACTCAATCAGGCGGGACCGCGCGACCCTGCAACCGGCTTTCCTCTGGGCGGAACCGCGCTGTTCGTGAACAGTGTCGAGCTTCGAACACCACCGCCGACACTGCCTTTCGTCCAGGACAACATGAGCTTCGCTATTTTCCATGACGCCGGCAACATCTTCAACAATGGGCACGACCTGTTCCACAACTTGTTGCAGTGGCAACAGAAAAACCCGGATTTATGTCTGCATCCCGCTACCGCGACGCAGTGTAACTACAACTACATTTCACACGCGATTGGAATCGGGGTGCGGTACAAGACACCTGTAGGACCGGTGCGATTCGATTTTGGATACAACCTGAATCCCCCCGCATTCCCACGTTGCGAAGACGTTCTGGCCCAGGGACAGATCTGTCCGGCAAACAAGTTCGATCCCTCGCATGCCAGCCACTTCAACGTATTCTTCAGTATTGGACAGACTTTCTGATGGGTATGAAGCTTTCTATCTTCGCTTGCGCTGCCATGTTCCTGGTATTGGTGTGTCCGGCGAGCAATGCGGAGGTAATTGATCGGATCGTGGCTACGGTGAACGGACACATCATCCTGCAAAGCGACTGGGATGACGCGCTTCGTTACGAAGCTCTCAGCAGCGGACGTCCCCTGGATCGCCTGACCACGGATGATCGAAAAACAGCGCTGGACCATCTGATCGATCAGGAGTTGTTGCACGAGCAGATGCGGGATCCAGATTCGCCGCATGCGTCTCCGGAAGACGTGGCGAGCCGCCTCGCTGAAATCCGGAAGCAATATCCGAATGCCGAGACTGAAGCCGGCTGGCAGGCTCTGCTCGAGAGCTATGGCCTTAGCGAAGATGAGGTCAAGAAGCGGATAGCCTCCCAACTCGATCTTCTTAGTCTGGTGGACTCGCGACTCCGTCCGACGGTGAATATCGACAACTAAGAGCATCGAGAGCTATTATCAGCAGGAACTCCTGCCTCAACTTCACCAAACGGGCGGACAGAGTGTTCCGTTGGCTGAAGTTTCCGGGAAAGATCAAGGAAATCCTTACTCAAAAGAAAATCACTCAACTGCTCACCACCTGGTTGCAAAACCTGCGGGCAGGAAGTCAGATACGCTCCGAGGCATTGACGGCTACGCCTGGGGGCCCTGGACAATGAATGAAACCGGCACGAAGCCGGCAAGGCGCAAAGTTTGGAGAGTCCTTCTGTGGTTACTGCTGGCTGGCCTATTGCTGCTGGTCGGCCTCGGTTGGTACACCACCACAGATTCTTTTCGCGACGTCGTCCGCCAGCGAGTAGTTTCGATGCTGGAACAGATGACAGGCGGCCGAGTGGAATTGGGCAGCCTTCACACCGTCCCATTTCATCTGCAGTTCGAAGTACGCAACCTGACGATCCATGGCAGCGAGCAGCCTGGAGAAGTGCCGTACGCGCATGTGAACAGCGTGACCGCCCAGATGAAGATCTGGTCGATCCTGCGGACTGAAGTTGGGCTGAGCTACCTGATTCTCGATCATCCTGTCGTCCACATCATTCTTTATCCCGGCGGCGGCACCAACCAGCCCGAACCAAAAATAAAGTCAGTTTCGCAAGGGACGCCCGTCGAACGCCTTTTCGCGCTCTCTATCAGCCGTCTTGAAGTGCGCCATGGCGAGTTCATTTGGGGAGACGAGAAGATTCCGCTGGATTTCGCGGCCAGTAATGTTTCCGCGGACATGAGCTACGCCCTGTTTCGCAGAACGTATGACGGAAATATTCTGCTGGGCAAAGCCGACACCGCGCTAAAAAATTACCGCCCTTTTTCCTGGACGGCCGAAGCTCATTTCAGTCTTAGCAGAAATCAAGTGGTACTTAAATCGCTGACTGCGACTTCCGGCCACTCTCACTTGCAGGCAAAGGGCGGGGTGCGGGGATTTAGCCAGCCAAATTTCAGGCAGACAAAAATAGAAGGCGACTACGACGCGAGCGTCGATCTCTCGGAGGCGGCGACGATTGTTCGGCGTCCGGAAGTGCGACGTGGGGAAGTTCGCGTGACGGGCCATGGTTCGTGGTCGATGCAGGATTTCTCGTCGATTGGCAAAGTATTGATTTCGAATCTGGACTGGCGTGATCTTCCGATGGGGTTGCACAACACGAATCTCACCTCGCAGTACTCGATCACTCCGAAGCGCCTCATTCTTTCCCAGATTCAGGGGCGGGTAATGGGCGGCAGCCTGACCGGGGATGCGGATGTAAGCCAGTGGCTCAATCCGCAAACCGCGAGTGCAGCGGCAAAGGCCAAAGAGGCCGAAAGGCAAATCGGTTCAGTTCGGGTGCGGCTCAAGGACTTGTCGGCGGCTGAAATTGCGGCGGCTTTCTCGACTCCCTCGAGACCATTTCACAAGGTTAAACTTGCCGGACTGGTCAGCGGTAGCGTGGACACCCACTGGAGAGGCTCTCCTCGCGATGCCGAGGCCCAGTTTGTCACCGATGTGGTGCCGCCTGCCAATCCGTCCCGCGCGCAGTTGCCGATTACGGCTCACGTTCAGGGATCCTATCGAGCAGGGCCCGGCGAGTTGCAGCTAGATCAACTGAATGCCTCGACGCGCGCCACCCAGGTACACGCTTCGGGAACGTTTTCTTCCAGTGCCGCGCTGAAGGTCGCGGTGACCACCACAGACCTGAGCGAGTGGCAGCCGGTTTTGGCAGCCGCGGGATATGGCGGCCCGATTCCCGTCACACTGAAGGGCCACGCATCGTTCAATGGGACCGCCACCGGGAAGCTTTCCGATATCATCATTGCCGGAAATTTGCAGTCGCAGGACTTCGAGACCTTGATTCCCGCCACTTCGCATACTCCGGAAAAGACGCTTACATGGGATGCCTTGCAGGCCGATATCCAACTCTCGCCGTCGGTCTTCGCAGTGCGCAATGGAACGTTGAACCGTAATCCCGATTCACTGAAATTCGATTTCCATGTTCAGCTGTTCGAGCGGCAGTTGACCGATGCCAGCGCGTTTCATGTGCACCTGGATACCGAGAACGCCGATGTGGCCGGAATTCTAGCGCTAGCGGGTTACTCGTATCCCGTGACGGGAACTGCAGATATCCAGCTGCAGGCGGCCGGAACGCGCGCCAATCCCCGCGGTCGTGGCCATATTCTGCTGCACGATGGCTCGGTGTATGGCGAACCCGTGGAGCGATTCAGTTCGGACCTGAATTTCAATGACGGGGAAATCGGGGCTACAAATATTGCGGCGAAACACTACGAAGCAACCGTTGCTGGCGATGCGGCTTACAACCCCACGAGCAGGGGCTTCCATTTCAAACTGACTGGCTCAAATTTTGATCTGAGCCGGATCCCCGAACTGCAAAAAGCTCATGTTGACGTTGGCGGATTTGCCGATTTCTCGGCGACCGGGTCCGGCACGCTGGACACACCGGGGATCAATGCCGCAGTTCACGTCCGCGATCTCACGTTTGACCAGGAGCGCGCGGGCAACTTCACTATTAATGCCGTCTCTCAGGGCTCCGCCGTCAAGGTTACCGGGCAATCTCAATTCGAGCAGGCAGAACTCAATGTTGACGGAAATGTCCAGGCGAGTGGTGACTGGCTGGCCGATATTTATTTCCGCTTCCGCCAACTCGATGTGGATTCTCTTCTGCGGGTTTACATGCGAAATGGTGTGACCGGGCATTCCAGGACAAACGGTGAAGTACACCTCATCGGTCCGTTGCGCCGGCCGCGGGAATTGCAGCTTACCGCCAGTCTCGACGGTCTGGAGGCAGGCGTAGAAGACGTAAAGCTTCACAATGACGGTCCGGTTCGATTTTCCATTGTCAATCAGCAGCTCAAAATCGACCAGTTCCATCTGATCGGCGACGATACCGACATCTCAGCGACGGGCACAGTTCAGCTGACCGGAGATCGTGACCTCGATATCCGGGCACAAGGACGAGTCAATCTGAAGATGATCGAGAGCTTCAATTCAGATTTCACTTCCTCCGGCGTGGTGACGGTCGATCTTGCACTATCCGGCCCATTTGCGCGGCCGGTTACGCAGGGACATGTGAACGTCGAGCACGGGGCGGTTGCCTACATCGATCTACCCAGCGCACTGAGCGATGTCAACGGATCGCTGGTCTTCAATCAGGATCGTTTGCAGATCGAAACTCTGACCGCCCACACCGGAGGTGGGCTGGTCACATTCGGCGGCTACGCCACAGATCGCGGTGGCAAGCTCAACTTCGATCTGACAGTGCAAGGGCAAGACGTCCGCCTGCGTTACCCGCCCGGCATCAGTTCCACTGCCAATGCAGACTTACATTTTGTGGGAGGTTCATCCGGATCCACGCTTTCGGGCGACATCACGGTCATGAAACTCGCGATGACTCCGGGCTTTGATTTCGGCGCCTATCTGGATCGTTCCCAGACCTCAGCTCTGCCCCCGACGAACCGGTTGCTGAATCGGATTCGTCTGGATGTTCACATTGTCACAACTCCCGAGTTGCAGATGCAGACCTCCAGCCTGCGACTCTCCGGTGACGCTGACTTGCGTCTTCGTGGCACTGCAGGCAAGCCTGTGATCCTGGGGCGGGCCGACATCATTGAAGGCGAGGTTTACTTTAACGGAACCAAATACAGCCTGGAACGCGGCGACATTACTTTCATCAACCCTGTGACGACCACGCTTGTTCTTGATCTTCAGGCCACCACGCGAATCCGCGATTACGACGTAACCCTGAACCTGAATGGACAGATTGACCGTCCTAACGTGACCTATCGTTCCGAACCACCCCTGCCTACTTCCGACATCATCGGTCTACTTGCGTTTGGCCAGACCTCAGAAGAGTCAGCGCAGCTGAGTCAATCCCAATCAGGGTTCAACTCGGAGACGTCGAGCGCCATCCTGAGCGCAGCACTGAATGCGACCGTCAGCAACCGGGTGCAGAAGCTGTTCGGAGTCAGCCGCATCAAAATCGACCCCCAGGGGCTCACCACGGAGACTTCTTCTACCCAAACGGGTCCGGCCGTCACTATTGAGCAGCAGGTACAGAACAACCTGACCGTTACCTACACCACCAACGTCGCGCAGGCCTCGCAGCAGATCATCCAGGCCGAATACAACCTCACCCGAAATGTCTCGATCGTAGCCATACGTGATCAGAATGGCGTAGTCAGCATTGACGTCAGGGTGCGCCAGCGAAAGAAATAGGTTTCCGATCCAGGCGGGCCCACGGTACCGAGAAGGCTTGCGTTTTCCCAATCGAAGGCAAAAACGCTTCACTGGTAGTATGCTGAACCAGCGTTGACTATAGAACTCAATCCCGAACGGTTTGCGCTTGAGCGCGAGAAGATGGTGGAAACTCAACTGCGCGCCCGCGGTATTCATGATCCATGCGTGTTGCGCGCGATGGAACGTGTCCCGCGCCACGAGTTTGTGGACCCACGCTACCGGGATCAGGCCTACGAAGATCATCCTCTACCGATCAATGCCGGACAGACAGTATCGCAGCCCTACATCGTTGCGCTGATGCTGGAGATACTGCAGCTGGAACCTTCTTCGAAAGTTCTGGAGATTGGAACCGGCTCGGGATATCAGACCGCGGTGATTTCAGAGATATCCGATCACGTCTATTCCATCGAACGTCACCCACAGCTTGCTGCTGAAGCCAGAGAGACGCTGACTCGCCTGGGTCATAACAAGGTAGTTCTCCATGTAGGCGACGGCGGGCAAGGTTTACCTGAGGAAGCCCCGTTCGATGCCATCGTGGTTTCGGCCGCGGCAAGGCAAATCCCGGAGCCGCTGTTCGCGCAGTTGCGGGAGGGTGGTCGCATGATCATCCCGGTAGGGTCGCATGAGGCCCAGGAGTTGCAGCTGGTTCGAAAGCGGGAAGGGAAGTCGCTGATCACTCTCCTCGAGGGATGCCGCTTCGTTCCATTAATCAGTAGCGCGGCCTGAGCCGCTCCGGCGAGACGGACTGCTTTACAATTCTTTCGTGGCCCTTTTCAGCAATCTGCGCGTTACCCTGGAGATGATCAAGTGGGAGCATTCCATCTTTGCTCTCCCTTTTGCTCTGTGCGGGGCCATGCTGGCCGCGAATGGCCTGCCAGCCGGGCAGCAGTTGCTTTGGATCATTGTTGCCATGGTTTCCGCCCGATCCGCAGCCATGGCGTTCAATCGCTTGGCCGACGCCTCGATTGACGCAGCTAACCCGCGGACTCAAACGCGCGCCCTGCCTGCGGGTACGCTTACACCCGCGTTCGTGGCAACATTCGTAGTGGTCTCGTGCGGAGTGTTCGTTCTTGCCGCTTCACGCCTGAATCATCTTGCCCTACTACTCTCGCCAGTGGCGCTGGCGGTAGTGTTGCTCTACTCGTACACCAAGCGCTTTACCCGCTGGTCCCATTTGTTCCTGGGGTTCGCACTGGGCATCGCGCCATCCGCCGCTTGGATCGCGGTGCGCGGCTCGTTTGATCCTCGAATTTTATTGCTCACCGCGGCTGTCACTTTCTGGGTTGGCGGTTTCGATGTGCTCTACGCCTGCCAGGACTATGAGTTCGACCGGCAAGCCGGGTTGCATTCAATCCCCAGGTATCTTGGCATCGGCCGCGCCTTATGGATCGGCCGCCTGTTCCATATTTTCATGCTGGTCCTGCTCGTGGGGTTGGTGGTGGTGTTTGGGCTTGGCAAGCTGGCGATAGTGGGAATCATTGTGGTCGCGCTGCTTCTCGCTTACGAGCATTCGCTGGTTTCATCAACCAATCTTTCGAAGCTCAATGCGGCGTTTTTCACCATGAACGGCGTGATCTCGGTCGTGTTCTTCGTCTTTCTGGCGGGAGATCTGCTTCTGCGAAAATAGCCTGGATCCGGTCCGGTATGCCTCAAACTGTGACTTGCATCGCTCGCCTGCGGTATCATCACAGTGATGTCTACAGCCCATCCATTTCAGACTGACGATCCGCGCCTTGTTCCTGATTCACGCGCAAGGTTCTTGCTGGCGAGCGCCTGGATACCGACGACGCTCTCGCTCTTTACCGCAGCGGTGACATTCTGGCGGTCGGCTGGATGGCGAATCACGTGCGAGAACGTTTGCACGGCGACAAGACGTACTTCAACGTTAACCGCCACCTGAATCCAACCAACGTTTGCGTGGCTGCCTGCCGTCTGTGTGCCTTTGGACGAAAGAAAGACTCACCCGGCGCATACACGATGGCGTTGGAAGAAGCGTTCGAGACAGCCGCTTCCGGCTACTCCGAGGCGGTGACGGAATTTCATATCGTCGGAGGCCTGCATCCGGATCTGCCGTTCCAATATTTTCTCGATCTTGTCTCCGGCCTCAAACAGCGCTTTCCGCAAGTCCATTTGAAGGCCTTTACCATGGTCGAAGTTGCGTATCTGTCCAAGCGGGCCAAACTCTCGATACGCGAGACTCTCGAGCAGTTGAAAGCGGCTGGGGTGGATTCACTGCCCGGCGGAGGCGCGGAGATTTTTGCCGACCGCGTCCGTCACATCATCTGCGATCACAAGATTGATGGCGATCAATGGCTGGATACAGCAAAGCTGGCGCATCAGATTGGCTTGAAGTCGAATGCCACCATGCTCTATGGCCACGTAGAGAATGACGAGGACCGGGTTGACCATCTGCTCAAGCTTCGCGTCTCTGCAGGATGAAACCCGTGGCTTTCAGACGTTCATTCCGCTGGCCTTCCATCCTGACAACACGCCCTTACAGCATCTTCCCAAGACGAGCGGGATGCTCGACATCAAGCAGATAGCGGTAAGCCGTCTCGTGCTCGATAATTTTCCGCATATCAAGGCTTACTGGCAGATGATGAGTCCCAAGATCGCCCAGATCGCTCTGCGCTTCGGAGCTGATGACATCGACGGCACCGTCATCGAAGAGAAGATTTACCACGACGCCGGGGCGACCACTCCACAAGGTATGCAACGGAAAGATCTGGTTCGGCTGATTCGCGAAGCCGGAAGAGAGCCAGTCGAGCGTGACACCTTGTACCGGCCAGTGACACGGACTGAAACTTCCGTCACGGTTGCGGTATAGGTCGTCGCTATCGTTTGGCGTGTTTGTCTTTGAATTCCGCGTTCCTCCGCAAACGAAATTAATCCTGCAAATTTGTGGAAAAGCCCTTGCGATGCACAGCCCGAGTTGTAGAATCAACTTCTAGGAATTACAGAGCTTCACGGGACCCGCTACCCGTGTTCAGAGGCTTGGCATGAATGTCCACATCAGCTACAAACTGCGGAAGACTCCCGATCTCGAAAAAGAAGTCAATCGCCTGGTCGACAAACTGCGCAGCCGGTTGCAGGTATTCCGGCCCGAACTGCTGCACCTGAAAGGGGTGGTAGAGCAGAACTCGCCCCGCGAGGGTGTAACCGTTTCGCTGAACCTGCGCCTGCCCTCGGGTCAAATGGCCGCAGAACGGTCGGCGCAGACGCCACGGGCTGCGATCAAGAGCGCTTTTGAAGATCTGCGCCATCAGATCACCAAACACAAGGACCAGCTACGAAGCTCGCACAAGTGGATGCGTCGGCGTTCGATCAAAACACGTCCGGAGGCCCAGGTCCCTTTCGAGGAAACGCTGGCCGCGCTGCAACCCTCAACCATTTCAGCAGAGGATATTCGATCTTATGTGAACGCGAATTTGTCGCGCCTGGAGCGCTTTGTCGAGCGTGAGCTTTATTTTCGCGAGGCCGCCGAACAGATAGCTCCCGGATGCATGACCAAGGAAGAAGTGGTTGATGAAGTCATCGTTGCAGCCCTGGGCGATGGTGGTGACAAGCCTGAGAAGCTCGCGCTCGAGCCATGGCTTTATCGCCTGGCGATCCATGCCATAGGCGACCTTCAGCTTCGCAGTTCCGACCATATCCTGTCGGTCCATCTTGAGGATTCAGCGCGTGCTCCGAACGTTCGCGGCAGTGACGAACCCGAACTGCAGTTTCATCAGCCCGACGAAACTCTTACCCGCGAAAGCATCATTGCCGACGACCGCGTCGCCACTCCCGAAGACATCGCTTATTCAGACGAAATGAACGGCTTGATGGAGTCGGCTCTTGCGGCTGCCAGGCCAGGTGACCGCGAAGTATTTATTCTGCACACCATTGAAGGATTCTCGGTAACGGAAATCGCTGCTATTACCGATCGAGAGCCGGAGGCCATTAGCGCTTCAATTGTTGCGGCCCGCGAGCACTTGCGACGATCTCCAACTATCGCTGGACGTTTCAAGCGGGGCCTCCAACGAACCGGGACCGACTGATTTCCCGGACGTCGCGGAAACGCCGATGTGAATCAGTGGGGTGTCGCCCTTCCACGACATCCCTCTCCAAATCCTGAAGCCGCCATCGACCTGTGGGTCGCGGGCGGCGTGTTATCCTTTCCGGTTTCGCAATCCATTTTTAATTCGTGGAGGACCGCGATGGCTTTCTCACGCCGTGACTTTCTCTCAACCGCTGCAATCGGTGCCTTGTCGTTGGGATTGGAGGGACAAGAGCGGAATAATCCGAGCGCCTCGAAGTCAGAAACATCGACCGGGGGAGGTAAACGTCCGGTCATTATTTGCGCTGGCAACGGATTTGACTATCTCGACGACGCATATGCGTTCCTGAAGAGCGGCGGCGACACCTTGGATGCCGCACTTAGAGTAGTGAAGGGTCCGGAAGATGACCCCAACGAAGACAGCGTCGGGCTCGGCGGGTTACCGAACGAAGAGGGCGTCGTAGAACTCGATTCCTGTTGCATGCATGGGCCTTCGCGGCGAGCGGGTTCGGTTGGAGGCGTAAGAAATATCAAGAATGTATCGCTGGTGGCCCAGGCTGTGATGCTGCATACGGGTCACGTGATGCTGGTAGGGGAAGGCGCCGAACGCTTCGGGGTCGCCCAAGGATTTCCGCGCGAAAATCTTCTTACCGAACATTCCCGCAAGATCTGGCTGCTTTACAAGGAAACTCACTCCGACTGGTGGGGTCCTGGACTTGCCGATCCGAACTGGAAGAAAAAAGTTCCGGCCACGACACACAGCGAGGATTTTCAGCGACGGATCGATCGCATGAAAGAAGTGGCGGCGGATCTGGGAATCGCGCCGGAGCAGCGCATGGGCGCGATCCGGAAGGTTTTGTTTCCACCCACGGGTACGATCCACTGTTCGGCCCTGAACGAAAAGGGCGAAATTTCTGGCACGACCACGACCAGCGGTTTGGCGTGGAAACTTCCCGGTCGTTGCGGCGATTCCCCGATCATCGGAGCAGGCTGCTACACCGACCAGGATGTAGGCTCGGCCGGGGCCACCGGGTCCGGGGAAGAGAATATTAAAGTGGCGGGAGCCCATACCATCGTCGAGAACATGCGTCACGGGATGTCACCCCTCGATGCTGGAATGGATGCTCTGAAACGAATCGTGCGCAATTACAACGGCGACATGGACCGCCTGCGCTTCACGGACATGACTTATTACGTCCTGAGGAAAGATGGCGCCTATGCCGGGGTTTCGTTGTGGGATGGCTACGAGGCCGGCAAGCCGCACAAGATCGCGGTGCACGACGGCACACGGCGGGCGGAGAAAACAGTCAGCCTGTTCTCGGGCGTTTCTCAGGAGTGGCCACCCACGCCGGCGTAAGGTTTAAAAAAGGGCGTCATCCTGAACCCGGCTTCAGCCGGTGAAGGATCTGGCGTGGGTGACTTAGAAGTCTGCATTCATCGTCACGGCTTCCCACCAACCTAGACAAACCGTACTTTTACGTCAGGGCCTTTCTCTAGATGAATGCTGTCGATGAAGCGTACTTTGCCGGTGCGCAGGGTCAAAATCACCGATGAAGTTCGCGTACCTTCGCCAAAGAATCGGACGCCCTTCATCAACGATCCGTCGGTGACGCCAGTGGCGGCGAAGATCAGTTGTTTGCCCGGTGCCAGGTCTTCGGCTTCGTAGATCTTATTTTTGTCCTTGATGCCCATGCGCGCGATGCGCTCTTCCAACTCCGGCTTGTCAATCACCAGGCGTCCCAGCATGTAACCATTGAGGCAGCGAATGGCGGCCGCGGTGATGACGCCTTCCGGAGCGCCACCCGAGCCCATGACCGCATGCACTCCGGTGCCTATGACCGCTGCGGCGATGCCGGCCGATAAATCGCCGTCGCCGATCAGCCTGATCCTGGCTCCCGCCTTCCGGATATCAGCGATCAGCTTCTCGTGCCGGGGCCGGTCGAGAACGATGATGACGAGGTCCTCGACGTCGCGGTGCATACGTTTGGCAATATTCTTGAGGTTGTCTACCACCGGCGCGTCAATATCGACCGCGCCTTTGCACGAAGGCCCAACGACGATTTTTTCCATGTAGCAGTCGGGCGCGTTCAGCAGCCCGCCGCTCTCGGAGGCCGCCAGCACGGTGATGGCGCCAGGTGCTCCCGTAGCACACAGATTTGTGCCTTCTAGAGGGTCAACTGCGATGTCGACCTCGGGAACTTCGGTCCCGTCGGGAAACTCGGCGCCAACTTTCTCACCGATATAGAGCATGGGCGCCTCATCGCGCTCGCCTTCGCCGATCACGATGGTGCCGCGCATGGGGATGGAGTCCATCGTCTTGCGCATAGCTTCGGTAGCTACCTGGTCGGAGAGCTTGCGCTCACCCTGCCCCATGGTGTGCGCGGACGCGATCGCAGCAGTCTCGACGACGCGCAGAAATCTGGATGCGAGGTCACTTTCGATATTCCGGCCAAAAGTTCTGGCTTTGAGTTCGGTCTTAACGACTGTTGCCATGAGCCCCCTCGGTGCAATTAATGTAGGTACTTAGGCGCGGTCAATGACTATAGCGCCAATACGCTGTCGATGGAAAGTTACGACCAGGATGCCAATGGGGGTGCTCTAAACAGAGCTTTCTGAAAACCCTCAATTCACCGACCGCACGAGTTCGGGATCGAGCATTACAAGCGTGCAGCCAGTCGTCGGATAGCAGCCCAGAATAGCCCGCCGCAGTATCCGAGCATCACTGCCGCTGGGGAAGGGGACAATGAACGCGGTTTCAGTGAGGGTCTTGTTTGCGGTTCGCAGTTTCTCTGAGCCGCTGACGAATCTCACATCCTGAACCTTGGATCCGGGCGCGAAGAGAAAAAAGAATTCGGCACTGGCCGAGCCTGGAACGAGATGACCCAGCTTGGTGGTGCGCATCGCGCTCAGTTGGGCTCCGCCCTGAAAGGAGCTGTCATTTTTCGTTTTGGTTGGGACGAGGTGGTGGAGCCGCTGCTCGGTTTCTTTCGGATGCGAAGCCTCTGATAATGCCAGCCGATACATCCGAATTGCCGCGTCCGGCTTATGGTCCTCTTCGTACACTTGCCCGAGATGGTCGGCAATGACGGCGTCCTGAGATAAATGAAAGGCGGCGAACAGACAGGTTTCGGCATCTCGGAGATTCGCCATTTTGAAGTACACCCATCCTAGAGAGTCCCAATAGGCGGCAAGGTGGCGGGTGTGGTCGAGGTCGAGCACGCCCAACTTGTTGAGGCGGACATCTCTTGAAGCGGTCTCCTCTTCTTGTACCGCCTCCTTCAGATAGCGCAAGGCCTCCGGAAGTCTCACGTTTGCGTCAGCGAGCGAATAGCCAATGTCGTTCTTGAGTCCTGCACTAGGACTCAGTTTAAGAGCACTGTCATACGCAGCCAGCGCTTTTTCCTGGTCGCCCGAAAACAAATATGCATTACCTAAGGCCATTTGGAGGACCGTGGCGGAGGGGTCTTTTTTCGTCGCGGACTCTAACAGCGAGAACGCCTCTGTAGATCTCTTCTGATGTACGAGAAGGTTGCCAAGCATTACCAATGCATCGCGATCGTTCGGAGTGATCTTAAGCAGTTCCTGCCACGCCTTGATGGCTTCATCCGGTCGATGTGCGCCGTTCAGCGCGTGCGCGAGCATCTTTCGGGGTATTGGGGACGTTGGGTCGCTAGCGACAGCATGGTTCAGAGCGTCCAGGGCTTCATCTGTTCTTTTGGTTGCCATGTAGATCTGTCCCAGCAGAACCCAGGCACGGGTGAATTTAGGATCCGCCACGACGGCGCGCCTCAGTGATTCGATCGCCCCGGTCACGTCATGCATTTGCATTTCCACGGGGACCTTGCTTTCGAAGTGCAAGGCTTCGGGGACGTCGCTATCAGGCAACATCCATGCCGAATTGGCATTGGCCTCCGCAGAACCCGACGGCGATGACGAATTCTGGGAATTGAGTACGATATACCGGTTCTGCTCATCCTCAAGGGCCTTGCGGAACGACTTGTATTCATCGAATTCCGCTATCGGGATTTCTTGCAGCTTCACAATCAAGCGGCGCTTCGCGGTCAGAATGCCGTTATTCAGTTCATACGTGGCATGGTACTCGGCAAAGTCGCGCTTGACGTCTACGGCGTTGGGCAATTCGGGAGTGTAGCCATCAGGCATTTTGATATCAGCTTCGAGATCTTTTTCTCCAGGTTCGCCCAGCCAGAGTGGCACGGTGAACTTGGTCTGGTCATCTCTTGGAGCAGGCATCAACATCGGAGGAAAGGGTGGTGTAATGCGGCGGTTCTCCCAATCGGAATAATCCTTGCGATTGTAGTCATAACTGAAATGAAAAGGAGATTCCGTCGCTTCGGGAGAGCTGGCCACCACCTCGCTAACAGTTCCGCCGAACCCCGAACCGAACGAGATCTGTTGAACGAGGTCCTTCCATTGTGGCTGCGGCACTCTGCGAAAAACCGTCCGCAGCAGAATTTCGAAATCGCCGCGGACGGTTTGCTCCAGTTGTGCATCCAGAACCCCAGACTCGCTGAGCTTGCCCTTCGCCTTGAAGAGCGAAGACGCTTGAAACGGGGAATCTGCAGGAGTAGCAATCCATACTGGCGAACGGTCGTTGGGAATGACCAATGCTTGTTTACCACGTATCTGGGGCAGAAGGTAAGCAAAGGGCGCCAGTTCCGATGTGGTATCGAGCCAGAGATAACCATTTCCGCGCGGCAATACACTGATCACATGGTTGAACTGGCTGAGCAAAGGCACGGCGGGGTCAATCTGGGTGCCGGAACTGACGAGTGCCGGATAGGCGGTAATGCCCGCAGCTTGCAGCAAGGACGCCAGCAGCGTGTGCTTGTCCTTGCAGTCGCCGTACTGGTTGCTCAAGACTTCAGTCGCAGAGTGAGGCTGGAATCGTCCCACGCCGAAAGAGATTCCAATATAGCGGTACTGGGTACTCACGTAGTGGTAGATCGACCGAATCTTGGCGTCTTCATCGACCATCCCTTTGGTGAGTTCGGCAGCTTTGGCCCGCACCTCCGGACCAGGCTGAACCCGTTCACGTTGCAGCGAGTCGTACCATCTTCCAACGTCTTCCCAGTTCTGGAAGGTGGACATCTGCACTTCGGGCGCGGGAAAGAGGCCGCGGACACTTTGATAAATTGATCGCTCCTTCTCTTCATCCTCTTGAACCGAGGTTTTGCGCTCCAGGTTGGATCGGGTCCATGCGAAAATGCGCCGGCTGCCTTCCTCGGTGATGGAAGGCTTTAACTCTGAACTCTTCCACTTTAGCGCGCGGTCACGTGGCGCGCTGATCTGCAGCTCCTCCCGGAGGACAATGCCATCATGCGCGAAGTTGTACGCGTACCAGAACTGTCCGGGTACCAGGGGTTTGGTGTTCTTGGAGAGAACTTGAAATTCGAGCACATCTCCGGTTCCAAGCCCTCTTACAGCAATATGCTTTTCCTTTTCATCGCTATACATCGGAGCCTGACGTGAGCTCTCGGTTGTCATGTCCTGAACGCTATCTGCAGGCGTTTCCACGACCGTGCCATCGGGCTTGTGAACGCGAACATAGGCGACGTCCAGGGTCTCGCTGGAATTTTGATAGGAGAATGCGAGCAAGCCGTAGCGCTGGACACCCGCGTCCGACTGGAGACGTATCCGGGTTGTGGACTCGCGGGTACTGGTGCCGTCGTTCTCGAAGGTGACTTTCGAAGAGTACAACTCAACCACTGATGCTTCTTTTGTGTAGTCGGGAGTGGCCGCAGGCTTGGCAGGCGGTTGAGCCCCTGCGGATATAGCGAAGGTCAAGAAAATCACGAAGAAGTAACAAACAGGGATGTGCTTCAACATAAGCTGCATGTGTTTATCGTGATTCTTAACAAAAGACAAGTAACTATGGCGGGGATGAGGTTACCTTCGTCCTTCGTGGGAAAGATGCCCCTGCTTTCACCTGATGGGTCGCAGAACGACGGCACTTAGAACGCGTCAATCCCGGTTACACTTTGCCCGATGATCAGCGCGTGAATGTCGTGAGTGCCTTCGTAGGTCTTTACTGATTCCAGATTCGCCATGTGGCGGAAGATGGGATACTCGTCGGCAATACCGTTGGCGCCCAGAATGTCGCGGGCCATGCGAGCGCACTCCAGCGCCATCCAGACGTTGTTTCGCTTGGACATGGAAATATGTTGCGGGCGGACTTTATCTTTATCCTTGAGGCGTCCGACCTGCAGCGCCAGCAATTGGGCTTTGGTGATTTCAGAAATCATCCAGGTGAGCTTTTCCTGTACGAGCTGGTGCGAGGCGATCGGTTTATCGTGGAATTGCTTGCGGAATAACGAATATTGCAGCGCGCAGTCGTAGCAAGCCATGGCCGCGCCGATCGCGCCCCATCCGATTCCGTAACGCGCCTGACTCAAACACATCAGCGGAGACTTCAAGCCACCAGTCTTCGGCAGCAGGTTCGACTCCGGGATGTGAACATCCTGAAGCGACAAGCTCGAAGTCACCGAGGCACGCAGCGACCACTTGCCGTGAATGTCCTCGGCCCGGAAGCCAGGCCTGTCGGTCTCGACCAGAAAGCCACGAATCTTGTCGTCTTCATCTTCTACTTTTGCCCAAATGATGGCTACGTCCGCGATTGAACCGGACGTGATCCACATCTTTTCACCGCTAAGAACGTACTCCTTGCCGGACTTTCTGGCGCGCGTGCGCATGCCGCCAGGATTCGAGCCGAAATCCGGCTCAGTCAGTCCAAAGCAGCCAATCTTTTCGCCCTTCTGCATCACCGCGAGCCACGTATTCTTCTGCTCTTCGCTGCCAAAGGCGTAAATCGGATACATAGCCAGGGACGAGTGGACACTCACAAAAGACCGAATTCCGCTGTCGCCTCGCTCCAGTTCCTGCATCACCAGACCATATTCGACGTTCGACATTCCGGCACAGCCGTAGCCATGGATGCTGGCGCCATAAAGGCCCAAATCCGCCATGGGCTTTACCAGTTCTTTTGGAAAGCGCGCAGCTCGGTTGCACTCCTCAATAATGGGGATGAGGTTGTCTTCAATGAACTTGCGGGTGGTGTCGCGGACCAAGCGTTCCTCGTCCGTAAGCAAGGAGTCGAATTCGAGGAAATCGACTCCCCGGAACTTGATAGCCATCAGCCTCTCGTTTCTTTTTCGTAGCCGCGAATCGGGCAGGCACTCGGGAATGGAACCTTAGAAGGTAACAAAGCGCGATGAAACCCGTCAAACGGCCCCGCGACGGGGGTAGTGTCTTAATCATATAGACGCGGGAGTTGGAGTTAGCTAATGAATTCCTTGTTCATGGTTGACCATGCGAAGTGTATTCGCGGGCACTACACTCCCATCCGTCCTTCCACCCTTCGCGCATCAGAAACTGATCCAGAATGGAAAGGGAAGGGCGAAGATCCGGTAGTGTTTGCATGTAACGAATGTAAGCGCGTGTACTGCCTCCGAACGGACGAATTGGAGGCGCGCTCCACGCCGTGGGGAGTGGGTCCTGAAAATCCCGGAGCTCGCGTTCACGTATTTCAGGTGCCCATTACATGCGATGACCTGGATTGTGGAGCTCAATTAGTGGTACTTGCAGCTCTGAAATCGGATACCACGGTCGAACAGCTCATAGAACAACGGTCCACTTGGCGTTGGGCTGAAGGAGACCTGAAATGCCCCTGGGGGCACGTTCTTCCTTGGCCTCAATGGGAGCGAGCGAGTTTGTAGTTGCACCGCAGATCCTGACGGACTGAAGTCCTTCGCGTTAAAGCCGATTAAGCAGAGGAATGCCCGATCATGGATCTTTCAGAAACCGAGCGCTTGGGCGAAGTGACAGGTCTGACATTCGCGCCGAGTCCCTTGGACTGAGACGCTGGAATGGCACTGTCAGAAATGACCGTTACGCGACCGCGAGGAGACGCGGTCAAATAGTCGCCAGGGGCCGATTTTACAAACTTTTTGCAACTCATCTGCACGAGTTCGGTGGGTTGCATCTAAGCTTTTAGTAAGTTGCACAGTGACTTGAAGAGAGGGACAATACAGCGTTCCGAGCCATGAGAATTTGCCCTCAACGACGGACCATCTGGATGTTCGGATTTACTGCCATTTGCCTGGCTTCGTTTTTGACCCCTGCGATAGCCGCGACCGTACCCGCGACAGCCGCCATCGTTCCCGCGCAGCGAACTTCGCTCGATCAGGGTTTTCGTCTTCTCTATAACCTGGATTTCGATCAAGCCCACCAGGTGTTTCTTTCCTGGCAGAAGGAACATCCTCAGGATCCTGTCGGTCCCACGGCCGAGGCGGCGGGACTCTTGTTCTCCGAGTTTCATCGCCTGGGAATTCTGGAATCGCAGTTTTACGCCGACGATAAGACTTTTCTGAGCCGGGAGAAAGTCGTTCCCGATCCTGCAGTGCGGGATAATTTCAATGCAGCACTATCCAAAGCCGAAAGCGTTGCCACAACCCGTCTCGCCACGAGTCCACAGGATCGGGATGCCCTATTTGCCATGACGCTCTCTTCAGGTTTGCAGGCGGACTACGCGGCCATGATTGAAAAGCACAATCTGCCCTCGCTGCGTTTCACGCGGGAGGCGAACGATTGGGCCGGCAAGCTGCTGGCGGTGGATCCAAATTGTTATGACGCACATGTGGCCACCGGCTTCAGCAAATACATTATCGGAAGCATGGCGGCGCCGGTGCGATGGATCATGCGGCTGGGCGGCGTGTCCGGAGACAAGACCGCTGGACTTGCCGAGCTTCAGCTGACTGCCGACCACGGCCAGTATCTGGGGCCGTTCGCGCGAATCCTGCTGGCAATCGCGTATGTGCGCGACAAGGACAACGCCCGCGCCAGGGGTGTGCTGGCAGCATTGCGCGATGAGTTTCCCAAGAACCCGTTATTTGCTCGCGAGATTGCCCGCCTCGACGCCATTCATTAAACCGACGACGCACGCCGCGTTCAGTTCGTTGCCCGCTTCATGGGAAATTCACCCCTTTGTAACACTCCTGTAACATTCACAGCGTAGAACTGCGGCATCATCCTAAGGAGGACCATCGAGTGATCCGCCGCATCGTGCTGTTGTGTCTCGCTCTCGCCCTACCTGCTTTAGGGCAGACAACCTTGAACGGAGCCGGAGCTACTTTTCCGAATCCGATGTACCAAAAGTGGTTTAGCGAATATCACAAGGCCCATCCGGATATCCAATTCAATTATCAATCCATCGGAAGCGGCGGCGGCATTCGACAAGTGCTGGCGCAGACGGTTGATTTTGGCGCCAGTGATGGCCCAATGACGGATGAACAACTAGCGCAGTCCAAGACCAAGATCCTGCACATCCCGACCGTTTTGGGAGCCGTAGTGCCGGCGTACAACGTTCCGGGCGTTAGCGGCGAGTTGAAATTTACGCCAGAAGCCCTGGCTGGAATCTTTTCCGGCAAGGTCACCACCTGGAACGATCCTGCCATCGCAAAGGCAAATCCCGGCGTCAACCTGCCCGCGCAGCCGGTCGTCGTAATCCATCGCTCTGACGGCAGTGGTACGACTTATATCTTTACCGACTATCTCTCCAAGGTAAGTTCCGACTGGCAGAATGGTCCGGGAAAAGGCACCTCCGTAAAGTGGCCTGTAGGTTTGGGTGGTAAAGGCAACGAGGGCGTTGCCGGAATGATCCGTCAGATGCAGGGCGGCATCGGTTATATCGAGCTGATCTATGCCGTTCAGAACAAGATCGACTACGGCAGCGTGAAGAATTCGTCCGGAACATTCGTGAAAGCTTCACTGGATAGCGTTACTGCCGCAGCGGCCTCTGCGAAGAGCATGCCTGCGGATTTCCGGGTCTCCATCACCAACGCGCCCGGAAAAGACGCCTATCCCATCTCCAGTTTCACCTGGCTGCTGATTCCGGAAAAGTCCAAAGAAGCTGGCAAGGGAAAGATCCTCGCCGACTTCCTGACTTGGATGGTTGACGACGGCCAGAAAATGACTGCAGAACTGTCCTACGCACCTTTGCCGGAAAATGTAGCGTCGAAGGTAAAAGGCGCGATCAAGCAAGTGCAGTAAACGACTCCAGGAAGATTGAGTCGAGAAGAGTAGTAACAAATGCGAGGGACGAACGCTTGCGTTCGTCCCTCGTCCCATTCCTCCCTCGTGTTCTATACTGACTTCAGATGAAATATTTATGGGCATGTGCGGGGTTGCTTGCATTGCTGATCTCGCTGCCCCGGTTACAGGGGGCGGAAAGCGAGTACGCGGCGGGCCGCATTGTGAATGTTGAGCAAAAGACTCACGAACGATTTCTCTACAACCTGGTGAACACTCCAGTGACGCAGCAAGATCCTTATTACGAAGTTCTATTGCGACAGAACACCTGGTTGTACCAAACCGAATATACGCCGCGGCATGCGGGTGACAGTCTTCCGGGCGATTGGATTTCGGGCACGGTCATTCAGATGAAGGTCGCCGACAAGCATCATGCGTTTGCACGGGTACCCGGAGGGTCCGAACTGCAGTTAATGATCGTTAAGCGTATGCTGGCGCCACCGGAGATGGACACTCCCGGCGACGCACCTGCCCAGAAGTGACCGGTGTCAAGAATCAGGCCGATCAAGATCAGTGGTCGATTGTCGAATGCAACGAGCAGTCGCAACGACTAAGTCTCAACCTTTAGCCTCTGGATCATTCTTGTCTATGTCTCGCCTTGCGCTGGACAACCCGGCCTATTACATCAATCGAGAGGCATCCTGGCTCGCCTTCAATCGCCGTGTCCTTGAGGAAGCGCAAGACGAAAAGAATCCAATCCTGGAACGTCTGAAATTTCTTTCCATTTCGGCCAGCAATCTCGATGAATTCTTCGAGGTTCGGGTGGCCGGACTGGTGCAGCAGATTGAAGACGGGTACACCGAGGCCGGGCCTGACGGTCTCACCCTGGTCGAGGAACGCGACGTTGTTTCCCGCGAGACGCATACTTTTGTAAACGATCAATACAAGTGCTGGAACGATGAGTTACGGCCGGCAATTTCGAGTAACGGAATCCGCGTCTTAGGGTTGCACGAGTTGGATTCGACCGCCCGCGCTTTCATCGAGGAATATTGCGAGCGGGAGCTCGACCTCCTGCTTACGCCGGTGACGGTCGATCCGGCTCATCCTTTTCCGCGGGTGATCAACAAGGCGCTGTCCGTCGGCTTCCTGCTTCGCCGGCGACGCCGTTCCGCGCTCACCTACACCGGCGTGGTCACTGTCCCACGAGCCCTGCCTCGACTGGTGCGACTGCCTTCCGATGGAACCGACGATTTCATCTTCCTCGCTGACCTGGTCGCGTTCCACGCATCACGCATGTATCACGGGTACGACATTGTTTCTTCCGCAGCTTTTCGTGTGACCCGCAACAGCAATCTTTATCTGGCGGAGGAAGAGTCCCGCAATCTGCTGGAGTCCGTACGGGCTGAACTGCACAACCGGCGCAAGGGAGATGCGGTGCGCCTTGAAATTGAATCCGATGCCGATCCTGAAATCATCGAGCGACTGCGCACCAACTTCGATCTGGAACCCTGGCAGGTTTTTTCGGTGAACGGACCGGTGAACCTGTCGCGGCTGTTCAATATTTACGAGCAAACGGCGCATCCGGAGCTCAAATTCAAGACCTTCATTCCGCGCGAGCTCAGGCTCACCTCCAAGTCGCAGGATTTGTTCGAGGAATTACGCCGGCACGACGTCCTGTTGCACCACCCTTTCGATTCTTACGACGCGGTCGTCAATTTCATCGAGTCTGCTGCCCAGGATTCGAGAGTGCTTTCGATCAAGCAAACGCTCTACCGTACGAACGAACACTCGCTGATCGTTCCGGCCCTAATCGCCGCTGCCGAGAAGAAGGAGGTAACCGCGGTCGTCGAGCTGAAGGCTCGTTTCGATGAAGACAGCAACATCCGCTGGGCGCGCGACCTGGAAGATGCCGGAGTGCAGGTGTTCCACGGTCTGGTCGGTCTCAAGACGCATTGCAAGCTGTCGCTATTGGTCCGGCGCGATCTTGATGGTGTGACCCGACGTTATGCGCATCTTGGGACGGGGAACTATAACGCCAACACGGCTCGAATTTATACCGACCTGAGCCTGCTCACGGCCGATCCGGATATTACCGGCGCGGTGCATGACGTATTCAACTTCCTGACGGCTTACGCCGAACATCCGAAGTACGACCCGCTGCTCGTTTCGCCGATCGATCTGGCGGAAGGCTGTCTGGCGCTGATCGCCCGCGAGACCGAACACGCGCGTCACGGCCGCCCGGCTAGAATCGTCGCAAAGATGAATGCCTTGCTCGACAAGAACATCATTATGGCCCTGTATCGGGCTTCACAAGCCGGGGTGAACGTTGATTTGATCGTGCGTGGCATGTGTGCCCTGCGTCCTGGAATACGTGGGGTCAGCGATCGCATCCGGGTGCGCAGTATTGTGGGCCGCTACCTCGAGCACAGCCGTATTTTTCACTTCAGCAACGGAGGCGAAGAAGAGGCATATCTCAGCAGCGCTGACTGGATGCCGCGCAATCTTTACGAGCGCGTCGAAGTGATGTTTCCGCTGAAAGATGTTCTCGCCCGCGAGCGCGTGCGCCAGGAAATCCTGGACAGCTTATCTGGCGGACAATGTGAAAGCGCGCATCCTGCTCAAGGATGGCACCTACGTCCGGACCTGGCAGGCGGAAGGCAAGCGCAAGTCGCCAGCAGGCGCATCTGCCTTCAGCGCGCAAGACTTTTTGCAGGGACTAGCGGAAGGGAAGCAGGCGATGGAGTCGATTCCCATCCCCGCCACCCGCAAGGCTCGACAGGTTGTACTCAGCAAGGGATGGTAAATTCAAATGATTATTTATTTCCTGCGTCACGCGAGTGCCGGTGAACCGGTAAGCAATCCCAAAAAAGACGAGAAACGCGCCCTTGACGAAACCGGAGTCGAGCAATGCGGCTATGTGGGAAGGGCCTTGTCCGCGATGGATGTTCAGGTGGAGATCATCTTGTCCAGCCCGTTGAAGCGTGCCGCCCAGACTGCATCGCTGGTGGGCAACGAAATGGGGCACGAGGGCAAACTGCAATTCGACGAAGGCTTGCGTCCCACGGCTTCCTTCCAGGATTTTCGAAAGATGTTGGACAAGTACGCCCGGCATGAGTCCATCATGGTAGTGGGCCACAACCCGAGTCTCAGTGAATTTCTGGGCCGGTCCATCAGCGAAAACGGATGCGAAGCTACCGTGGAACTTAAAAAAGGGGCGGTCGCGCGGATCGAGACCAATCGCAATGCGGCGTCCCTGATGTGGTGCCTGACGCCGAAAATTCTTCGTACTCTTTATGCCGCTGCCGCGGAAAGTTCACGGCCAAAAACTTCCAAGAAATAGGCTCGTTCTTTTTCTACCGCCCACAGTTCCAAATCCACGCTGGCGCGCGGACGAGCCAGCAGTACCAAGTTCACAAGGGTGTCACCTACTTTCACTCGCGCTCCGCGCACTGCGCCGCTGCGCCCCAGGTTCAGCGCACGAGCCAGACGCAGCAGCAGCGACGCCTTGCGAACGTTCTCCCGGTCGGCCGGTGGCAGAACTTTCATCGCTGCATCTCCCGGCACCGGTCTCGATTTACCCAGGTAACGGGCGGTGGCGGCGATGATCCGTCTTTGCTCAGGCGTATAACCCAAAATTTCCGAATGGGCGATGATGTAGTAAGCGTGACGGTGCCGTCCGTTGCGGTTCACATAGTCGCCTACTTCATACAACATCGCCGCCGCGGACAACCATTCTGCATATTCCGGCGGCAGACGATGCACCGATTTCAATGCTTTGAAAAGATGCATGGCAGCCTCGCGTACCTGCAAAGCATGGTCCATTTCCACACCGTAGTGGTCAACGGCGGCGCGGACTGAGTCCCATCGCTCGGACTGGATGTGCTTTCCCGAGCGTGTGCTTCTGTCATATTCCGCCGCCATTTGGGCCAGCAATCCGTCGCGCAATCCCAGAGGGGAATAACGGAATCCAGCGAGTTGGCAGAGTTCCAGAAGTTCGGAGTAAACCACGGCGCCTGCGATGACGATTTCAGCGCGGCGTGGTCCTACCCCGGGTAACTTGATCCGCTGCTCGAGGGGACGGCGCGCGAGCATCTTGGCGATACGGCGCATTTGGGCGCGCGAGACTGCAGTTGCGCGAGGATCTTTGGTCTTGTAGAGATTGTGGCCAACGGCGGCCAGGGACGCCGCTGTGCCCGAGGTCGCAATGACTGCCTTGGGACGGGCTCGCATGATGCGATCGGAGATGCGTCCAATCTCGCGTTCGACAAAGCCCCGCAGACGCAGCAGTTCGGCCTTGCGGGGTGGGTCATGTTGCAGGAATTCGTTGGTGAGCCGCACCGCACCCAGGGGCAAACTCACGGTCTCGCGAATATGGCCCTGGGTGGAAATCGTCAACTCGCAACTTCCGCCGCCGAGATCAACCATCAGGACTGGAGCGGCACTTACTCGCAGAGTGGAAACCAGGCCAAGGTGGATGAGCCGCGCTTCTTCCAATCCGGAGATGATTTCGACTTTCCATCCCGTAGTCGAGCGGACCCACTCCAGGAAGGCCTGCGAGTTGCGCGCGTCGCGCAAAGCACTGGTGGCGACTACACGAACCGAATCCGCGCCTTCCTGCTGTACCGTGCGATGAAATCGGCGCAGAACCTTGACAGTGTCGGCAATCGCTTCTGGAGTGAGGAGGCCGGTGCGAAAAACGCCGTCACCCAGTCGCGTGACCTGGCGGTCTTCATGAATCTCGCGCAGGCTGCGTCCGGAAAGACGCGAGATCTTCAAACGAACCGAGTTCGATCCGATATCGACCGCGGCCAGAGTCGGCATGGGGGCGGAATCAGTGTATCGCGGGCCGCAATGCGATGCCGAACTGTAGTTAGATTATCGAAATTATTTCGAGCGAGTTATGGAACCGAGTTTCGGTTCCTGACCTGGTGTCAGTAATCGTTGGAGTCGTTTTGCTATGCTACGCGGATGCCTCGCCCCTTCCTGATTGACACCGACGTCGCCTCTGACGACGCGGTAGCGCTCATTATGGCGCTACGAAATCCCGACGTCCGCGTGGTGGCGATCACTACCGTGGCCGGAAATGTCGAAGTTCAACTAGCCACCCGCAACGCGCTTTATACAGTCGAACTCTGCGGAGCCAGCGTTCCGGTGTTTATTGGCGCCGAGAAGCCTCTGCTTCGAGTGCATGAAAGCGCGACCTGGTTTCATGGCCGCGACGGCCTCGGAGATCATAACTACTCGCCGCCCCGTCAATCTCCCGGCAAGCTGCATGCTGTCGACGCGATGATCGAAGCCATTGAAGGGAATCCCGGCCTCGTAATCGTCACGCTTGGGCCGCTTACCAATCTTGCCCTGCGCGCTGATACGAAAGCCGTCGATTGCGAAGAAGGTCGGACGCTGCGTGGTGATGGGAGGCGCTCCCTGTTGCGAAGGAAACGTAACTCCCGCCGCCGAATACAACATTTGGGTCGATCCGGAAGCTGCCCGGATCGTGATGCTCGGTGGCCTTCCCATCGAGCTCGTTGGATGGCAAACTTCGCGCGGCGATGCAGTTCTCAATGAAGGCGATATCGCTCACGTCTGTGAATTCGAAAACAAAATTGCCAGTTTCGCCATCGAGTGCAACAGCCGGGCCCGAGAGGCCTACCTGGAGCAGACCGGAGAGGATGGCATCTCGTTGCCCGATCCGGTTGCCATGGCGGTTGCGATCGATCCCACGATCGGTTCGAACTGGAGCGAGCACTATGTGGATGTTGAAATCCACAGTGAGCTGACACGCGGAATGACGGTAGTGGATCGTCTTAACGTCGCGGCGGATGAGCGCAACCGGACGGTCTGGGCGGAGGTGTTGCGTCGGGATCGCAAAGCCAAAGTGTGCTGGACCATCGACACAAAACGCTGGAAGGAAGCCCTTTTTTCATCTCTGGGATGAGTAATGCTGGTTAGGGAATCTGGGACCACTCTTTGTCCCGGTGCTGGGGACCCACCGATTCGCTGAAGTCGTATAGATAAGCCCTAGCCCCGGTACTCTTGTAGGCGTCCAGCCGGACACCGATGCGATCGAATTGCTGCACGAAAAAATCCTCCTCTTGCAAGCCGTCACCCACCCAGATGTGGGAAAACAGCACCCACACGCGCGGTTGGCCGCGAAGCCGGTTCAGATCGGCCACGTAACAAGCCTGGTCAGTTCCGCAGTCCACGCCAATCAGAACCGCACTCGGGTGGAGTTGATAAAGTTCTGAGTAGTATTGGAATTGGTATCGAGCCCAGTGATAGACGTACCAGGTATCGCCAGCCTGCTGATGGGTTCCTATGTATTGGATCGCCAGCTTGATGTCCTCGGGACGCTGGGGATGGATCAGGGTTTGCGCGTCCATCCAGACTGGTTTCGCCAACAAAAGAAGGATCAGAGCAAGCTGCAGCTGCCGTGAAAACCGTCCGCCGAGATCGGCGATGGCCAAGGTTCCTTCGCCGATGATGAGAAACAAAATCGGCACCGCAAACAGAAGCAATCTGCCCCCCAGCGGATACTTGTGAAGCTGCGCCGCGATGATCGTAGCCAGCAACGGGCCTGCCAGTAGCCAGAAATGAACGTTCTCTTTGCGAGCCAGCCGGCCGCATCCCAGAATGAAGCAGGCGGCTCCCACGACAGATATCACCTGCACCGGATCGTCGAATACTCCGAAGAATCGCTCAATCAAAAACGAAAAAAACTGCCGCGACCAGAATGGCTGGGGAGCGAAATAGTTTCGCCAGAAATTCAGCAGCTCCCGGTCCGCGCTCAATCCGTGAAGGGAAATCAGGTAATAGCCAAGGAAACTCAAAGCCCATATCACGCAGACGCACGACAAGCGCACAACGCGACGCCGCTCATGATGGATCAGAGCAAAGCACAGAAGTGCCAAACCTCCTCCCGAGAGTACAAATGCCGCCGGGTAGGAGAACCAGATGCTAACGGCGCCGACCAATGAGGCGCGGGCGAGTTCCCCGGAGGTTAACGGCGCGTCCGCGAGCCTGGATAAAAGCCAAAGCAACAGGAGCGTGAAAGCGACGTCGCAGGAATATTGCTTGGCCTCGGACGAGTAGTAAATCAGTGGACCACAGAAGGCGAACAGACTCACGGCCGCAGGTACCGCCCGCGGCGAAACGTAGAGTTTTGCCAACCGCGCAAAGAAGAGAAGTCCCGCAGCTCCAAGGACGAAGGGGACCGCTCTCAGCGCCAACTCGCTGTTGCCTGCCAGTTTCGTCGCCAGTTTTTCCAGTAGTAGGAATCCAAACGGCGCTCCCTGGTGATATTCCAAAGGTGTGAAAAGAGCGGTCATCGGACGGTGCAAGACGTTTAATGCCAGGTACGCTTCGTCCAGCCACAAAGACCGGTCCGTCGCGTACTGGGCAGTCCGGAAGCCCAGACCTATTAAGATCACGGTCCACACCCAATACTGCGAATATCGCTCCCATGCGCCCGGTGTAGGGGATTCCTGGGTTGCCGTGTCTCTTGAAAGGTTGCTGGTCACGAGGAATGTCGGAATTCTGAGCCAGTCTATCTGCGAAGAATGTCGTGGTCGAGAAGGTTGGGGATTATGGCCTATGCAGCACGAGCGGGCGTTTTGATATAGGCGATTACAAACAGTATGCCAAGCAGCAGGTCGACTCCGCCGAAGACCATGTCCGAGGCATGCATACGGCCTTGAACGACAAGGATCACTACCGCAATACCGTAGGTGAATTTTTCAATAACCGAAGGGATGATAAGCGGGCGATGGCGAATCGGGTCGTTCGCGATGAAAAAGAAGGCGATCTGCCACGCCAACGCAGCCCCCACAAACCCATAGAAAAACCCAGGATGAGTGATTTGCGGAGGATCATTCCGCCCGATCAAGTCAAACATGAAGTAAAGCGGAGTAATAACCAGCAAGCCCCAAGTGCCCGCAATCCAGAATACAACCTTGGCAAATTTCACGGCTGCTCCCGAAAAGATTGCGACTCCATTCGTAGGTTCAATAGACTAGGCTACTGCGGTGTCAGCGGCGGGAGTCTGTCGCGCAGCTGGTGTCAGGGGCGTGACCGTAGCCCGTTTCTTTCCCGCCAGCGCCACCCGCATTTCCACCAGAGAACTCACCGCTTGGCGGAATTTTGCTCGAGTTACATTGCCCAGAACAGCCACCAAGGGCGATTGCTGAGAGCCACCGAACAGCTTTTCAGCTTTTTCCGCCAGTTGCGCCCAGTCATGCCAGTCGCCAAGAATGTCCTGCAAATGATTCAACTGCTCCACAAAGCGGGTAGCGTCCGGACTTTTGCCCGCCGTTTCGGCAATATAACGTGCCCGTTTACCGGCGATCCGGAAGCAGTGCAAAGTGTCGTCAGTGACCGCGTTCTGGTCCAGGTCGAGCTTGGCGATTTTCTGCATAGCCACCGCCAGAGGATTGATATTTTTCGGAATCCTCAGGCCGCCTGCGGTCCGCTTCAGCCGCTTGTGCACTTCCGAGACAGTTCGTTTATCTAAAGCTTTGACTAACTTCTTCTCCCGCTTTTCGCGTTCTTCCGCCAGGCTGCTGATCAGCTGCGATTTTCGCGCGGGTTCCTGCGGAATCTTGAGACTTCTCAGAGCCGAAATCTCTACGTCCAGATCTCGCACCCGTCCGGCTTTTTTCCGTAAGCGACTGAGCAGCTTCAGCAATTTTTTATCGTTGCGACTACGAGCCTGTGTAAGTTCCGCCGTCACCACTTCAACACGGCGGCTGGAGGTGCGGAATTTATGAATATTTTCGGGAGCGGGCTTATGGGCGAGTTTCTGCAGTTGGCGGTCGAGTTTGCGAAATGTGGAAAGAGTAATCTCTTGATTTAATGACATTAAAAACCCTTAGGGGACAAAACCAAACCTGATATTAAGACGTTCTGGGAATTGCAGAACCGCAGGAACAACATCCAGGGCCCTACAGAGCATTATGGCAGCGAACAAGTGCTATTTTAACACTGCTGTAACACGCTTCTGCTAGCGTGCCCTTGCATGGCAAATCGAGCCCTAGGAGCGCCTCGACTGACAGGACCGCAACCCCTTCCGGATCAAGCAGTTGCAGCTCAGTCCAAGGCCCAAGCCGATCTCCTGGTCCAGGCTGGTGACAGCCGCGTGGCGGACCGCGTTTTCTTTTACGCCATGTTGGCCTGCGCACTGTCCGTGATCGCCATCGTCTGCCTCATCGTTTACGAATTGATAACTAAATCTAGTTTGTCCTGGCATGCTTTCGGCTTGAAGTTCTTCTTCCGAAGCGAGTGGGACCCGGTAAACGACCAATACGGCGCTCTGCCCTTTGTTTACGGGACGATCGTCTCTTCGGCGCTGGCGCTGCTTATCGCAGTACCGCTGGCAATCGGCGTCGCCGTGTACATTACCGAAATGTCGCCGCGATGGTTGCGCGGCGCTCTGGCTTTCACCACAGAGTTGCTGGCGGCTATCCCCAGCGTCATTTATGGCTTGTGGGCGATTTTCGTGCTGGTGCCGCTTTTGCGCCAGTATGTACAACCGTTCCTCGCCCGCTACCTGGGCTGGACCACCCTGTTTGAAGGGCCCCCATACGGCATCGGGATGCTGGCCGCGGGAATCATTCTCGCGATCATGGTCGTGCCAATTATTTCTTCGATCACCCGCGAAGTCATGACGGCCGTTCCGCAACAACAGAGAGAAGCTGTCCTCGCGCTTGGCGCCACCCGCTGGGAGATGATTCGAACCGGCGTCCTTCGTAACGCCCGTGCCGGTATCGCTGGCGGCGTAATTCTTGGTCTGGGCCGCGCTCTTGGCGAAACCATGGCAGTCACCATGGTGATTGGCAACCGTCCTGAAATTGCGAAGTCTCTTTTCGCTCCCGGCTACACCATGGCAAGCGTCATCGCCAACGAGTTCAGCGAAGCCACCGGCGACTTGTATCTGAGTGCGCTGGTGGAAGTAGGTCTGGCGCTGTTCATCGTGACCATTATCGTCAACATTCTGGCGCAGTTCCTGGTGTGGACGGTCACTCGTGGTACCCCTGCGAGGAGCCATGCCTGAAAATGTGATGCTCCCGGCCAATTTTGCCGACGCCCCCATCAGCGTCTGGCGGCGGAGCCTGAACTCGCTTGTGACCATGGCCGCCGTTGGCGCCGTGCTGCTTGTGTTGCTGCCACTGGGAGCCGTTTTTGGCTATTTGCTTTATCGGGGCCTCGGCTCGATCAACTGGGATTTCCTGACCCAGATTCCAAAGCCCCCGGGTGAACCGGGTGGCGGTATGGCAAATGCGATCGCTGGGTCGGTTTACATTCTGATGATCGCCAGCGCTTTCGGGGTTCCGCTGGGCATCGGCGCCGGCATCTATCTGTCGGAGTACGGACGCGGCACCCGCTTCGGCAACGTGATCCGGTTTACCGCAGACGTGCTCAATGGCGTGCCTTCCATCATCGTGGGCATCGTAGCTTACGGTCTTGTGGTGCTGACGCAGCACCATTTTTCGGCGCTTGCTGGCGGCGTTGCCCTAGCCATCATGATGGTGCCCACCATTACCAGAACAACCGAAGAGATGCTTCTGCTGGTTCCGCAAGCGGTTCGCGAAGCGGCCTATGGCCTGGGAGTTTCCCGGTGGCGCACAACTCTTTCGATCACGCTCCGCACTGCAACTTCCGGAGTGATCACCGGGGTCATGCTGGCTTTCGCCCGGGTCGCGGGAGAAACCGCCCCGCTGCTCTTCACCGCCTTCGGCAACCAGTACTGGAACTGGAAGATGAATCAGCCCACTGCGGCGTTGTCGCTACAGATCTTCACCTACGCCATTTCTCCATTCGACGAGTGGCACCGCCAGGCGTGGGCGGGAGCTTTGATCCTGATCGTCCTCATTGTCGCGTCGGTCGGCGCCGTGAGATTTGTGGCCAGCCGGGGTATGCTAAAGGGAGCAAATTGAACTTATGGGTGTAGGCATCCAAGTCGACAAGCTGAACGCCTGGTTCGGCAAGACTCAAGCTCTCCAGGACATCAACATGACGGTCGCAGCCAATCATGCGACCGCCGTGATTGGGCCGTCCGGCTGCGGGAAGTCTACATTTGTCCGCTGCCTGAACCGCATGCATGAAACCGTGCCGGAAGCCCGCGCCACCGGCAGAGTGCAAATCGGCGAGATGGACGTTTACAACGGAACGTCAGCGGTACAGATTCGCCGTCGCATTGGCATGGTGTTCCAGAAGGCGAATCCTTTCCCCACGATGTCTATCTATGACAACGTGGCGGCTGGGTTGACGCTCAATGGCTTCCATGACCGCAAGCGTCTGGATGAAATCGTGGAGCGTTCGCTGCGACTCTCAGCCCTTTGGGATGAGGTGAAGGACACGGTGCGCAAAAAGTCCGGCGCCAGCCTCTCTGGAGGACAACAGCAGCGCCTTTGTATCGCCCGCGCTATAGCGGTTGAACCGCAAGTGCTGCTGATGGATGAACCTTGCTCGGCTCTCGATCCCATCTCTACCGGAAAAATCGAGGAACTTATCTTCCAGCTCAAGGAACGTTTTACCATCGTCATCGTGACCCACAATATGCAGCAGGCGTCACGTGTCGCCGAATTCACCGGTTTCTTTCTGCTGGGCAAATTGATCGAGTTCGACAAGACTGAAAAGATTTTCACCACCCCCTCCGACAAACGGACGGAAGACTACATCACAGGCAGGTTCGGATAATGGCGCGCACCCGTTTTGTACAGGAACTGGACGAACTCCGGGCCCGTTTGCTTCGTATGGGCGGACTGGCCGAGCAGGCCGTGGACCGCGCCTGCCAGGCTTATATTGAACGCGACCTGAAGCGCTGCCACTTGGTGCTGGAAGGCGAAACCCAAATCAACATCATCGAGCGGGAAATCGATGAGATGGCCTTCGATCTTCTCGCCATGCAGCAACCCATGGCGGTCGATCTGCGCTTCATTCTCGCAGTGACCAAAATAAACGCCGATCTGGAACGAGTAGGCGATCAGGCGGTGAATATCGCGGAACGAGTCATGGACATGGTCGATCTCCCGCCTGTCGACGATCTTCCGGTGGACATTCCTCGAATGGCTGCGGCGGTTTCTGCTATGGTGCGCCGCGCATTGGAGTCATTTATCGAAGGCAAGGCCGAACTCGCCCAGGCTGTTCTGGAAATGGACAATGTGGTCGATCGCATGAAGGATGAAGCCTTCATTGTCCTGGTAAAAGCCATGAACGAGCGTCCGGACGTGACCCGTCAGGCTTTAGACGCTCTTCTGATCGCGCGCAATCTGGAACGTGTTGCCGACCACGCGACCAACATCGCGGAAGACGTCATCTTCTGGGTGCGGGGCGCTGACGTACGCCACAACGTGTCTCCGGAAACACCCATCCCGAACGAACTGGCCGGTTCTCACTAAACAGCTGCCGCAGTGGCGGAACGAGACACACACTAGAACTGAAGTGTGCGGTTCATTCCGCATGCGACGATCTTCTACTGTGCCGCTGCCGCCGCGCCTGAATCCACATCGGCAAACGAAAACGCCAACGAGACGTTGGGATATTCCTTGCCCGCGACTTCGACATAGGGATAAACAAAATAATTCAAAGGCGGGCCGTCCTGTGTCGGAGCCATTTTGAGATCGCGTCCCATGGTGAACTGGACCCGGTTCACGTCATGAGCACCGAAGAAATAGTCTCGCTTTTCCTGATGCTTCCAGGCTTCCGAAATATCCACGGGAATCCATCCATCCTTGGCTTCGAAGAAGTCGGCCCAGCAGTGATACCCGGCAATCTCGGCAGAATGTTTGTCCGCAGGCAGGGGAAAGCCAATTTCGAATCGCGCCGGAATGCCCTGTGAACGTGCCATTGCGATGAACAGCGAGTGAAAATCCGTGCAGTTGCCCTTCTTGGCATCGCAGGCATAGAGCACGTCGCCATGTCCCCAGCCGGTTCCGGTCTTGTCATACCGCATGGTTGTGAAAACGTAATCGTAGATGGCCCGCGCTTTGTCCAGCTGCGTGTCCTTGCCTTCTGTTACTTTCACTGCAAGGTCAGCAGGAAGTCCGGTGACCGGCACCAGCTTGTCCGGCTGCAGATACTCCTTGCGGTCGCGATCCTTGAGTTGAACTTCGGCCAGATGCGGCCTGGCAATGCCAATGTGAGCCGTTCGTGGCGAACTACGTCGTAGACGACTTCAAAGTGCAGTTCGGCTTGTTTTGCTTTGGAGGTTTCGGCGTAGTACATTTCGTTTCCAAATCGCGACTCGTGGGTCTGCTTGAGAGGCAAGTCGCCGTTGGCAGAGACCACTTTGACTTCCTGAAATTGATCGGAGTGTGCGGCCGGGATCCATACTCGCAACTTCTCTCCGGGAGGCACGTTCTTCACAGTGAAACCGTAGTGAAACGTAAAGTGACGTGTCTCCTGCGCCGACGCTAGGGAAAACGAGATGCTTACCAGCAACAACAGCAGCCACAGCTTCCGCAACATATTCAGAACCTTTCAACTTTCTATTTCAAAAGTTATCTAATGATCTCGCGAAACGACACCCGGGCGCTTCAGGAAGTCGTCCTCAACCAACGCTGTGTAGGCGATCGCCTTGGTGGAATCATTCTAGTTGACTTGCCCTTTTCGAGGCGCGGCTAATGTAATTTTATGGTGAATAAATGTAACTCTGGCCTGATCTAGCGGATTACACAAACGCAAATTACTCCGCGTCCACATCCACAAGTCTCCCTCAAGTAGAATCTCTCCGTGCCTCCTGCCATTCAATGCCGTGATTTACGTAAAACCTACGACGGCAAGCTCGAAGCCGTGCGTGGTCTGAGTCTTGAAATCCAGGCCGGCGAGTGCTTTGGTCTGCTAGGCCCGAACGGGGCGGGGAAGACCACCACCATAGAAATTCTCGAGGGATTGCTTGAGCCGACCTCCGGCCAAGTCACGATTCTGGGCCGCAGCTGGAAAGAAAACGCCCGCGAGTTGCGCGAGGTCATGGGAATCTCATTGCAAGAGACACGGCTGTCAGAAAAGCTCAGTGTCCTTGAGACGATCGAGCTGTTCTCCAGTTTCTACCGCCAGCCCCGTGCGGCGCGAGAAGTACTGGAACAAATGCAACTCGAAGAAAAAGCGGATGCCTGGGTTGGAAAGCTTTCGGGTGGGCAACGGCAGCGTCTCGCTGTGGCAACGGCGCTGGTGGGAAATCCTAAGGTGCTGTTTCTGGACGAACCCACCACGGGTCTCGATCCTCAAAGCCGGCGCCAGCTCTGGGACATCATTCGAGGCTTCCAGCAAGCTGGAGGCACGGTCCTGCTGACTACGCATTATATGGACGAAGCCGAACGCCTGTGCGACCGCCTGGCCATTGTTGACCACGGCCAGGTGATTGCCGAGGGCAGCCCCGCCGACCTGATCGATCGTCTCGGCGGACATCACATGGTGGAATTCCAGGTAAGCGGAAGTGCCAACGGAGCTGGTGTCGATACCTGGCGAGCCATCCCGGGCGTGGAGTCGGTTCGAGACGATAATGGGCTTGTATGCCTGAATGTCCGCGAACCTCACCTGACTATTCCGGCCTTGCTGGAAGTGGTCACGAAAGAGGGTAAGCAACTGCTGCACCTCACCACTCGACAGGCTAGCCTTGAAGACGTCTTTGTAAGGCTGACTGGCCGACATCTGAGGGAAGACTGATGGCACTTACTTATTTGCGCGACGCGCTGGGAATGCTTCGGAGGGCCAATTGACGACCGCAGTTCAGCAAACTCCAGTGCGGACAGCGCCCCGCCTCAACCGGCGGTGGTCGGGTTACATTCACCTTCTCGGCGTTCGCCTGCTGGAACTCAAGCGGGAACCCGAGGTGATCTTTTGGGTGTTTGGCTTTCCCAATCATTCTGGCTCTTGGTCTTGGCATCGCCTTCCGTAATAAACCAGCCGAGATTACCCCGGTTGCGGTTGTCGTTGGTCCCGGCTCTCGGAATGCATTGTCGCTGCTCCAGGCTTCCCGCTCGTGGCTCGTCAATTCGGGCTGACATACTCGACGAGCAGCAGGCGCAGCAGGGATTCCGCCTGGGAAAATACGATTTGGTTGTCGCCCCCGATGGCAAGGATGGCTTTCAATATCGCTATGACCCAGCCCGCCCCGAGAGTGTGCTTTGCCCATTCCCTCGTGGACGATGCCTTGCAGGCCGGCGCCGGCCGCAAGGACATTGTGACGACGTCGGCAGTCACCTCCAGTGAGCCCGGGTCGCGCTACATCGATTTTCTGATTCCCGGGCTGCTGGGGATGAACCTGATGAACTCCGGCATGTGGGGCGTTGGGTTCGCCCTGGTGGATATGCGCCAGCGCAAACTGTTAAAGCGTTTCGTGGCGACGCCGATGCGGCGCTCCGATTTCCTGCTGGCACTCATCAGCAGCCGGCTGGTGCTGATGGTGATTGAAGTTGCGCTTCTGCTGAGTCTGGGTGTTCTGGTTTTCCACATGCAGGTTTTGGGATCGCTACTCACGATCCTGTTGCTGACCACGATCGGAGCTGTGGCCTTTGGCGGTACTCGGGTTGCTGACCGCCAGCCGGTCGCAGAAAATTGAAGGGGTCAGCGGCCTGATGAACCTGGTCATGATGCCGATGTGGATCTTCTCCGGCGTATTTTTCTCATCGGAGCGTTTTCCCGCCCTGCTGCAGCCGTTCATCAAGATCCTGCCGCTTACCGCCCTGAATGATGCCCTGCGCGCCACCATCTTGCAGGGCGCCTCTCTGGCCGCGCAGTCGGAACGACTCCTGATTCTGCGTCCTGTGGGGAGGGGTTTCCTTTGTACTGGCACTGCGCTGGTTTCGCTGGACATAATTCTGGCCACAATTGGGTTAGAAGGTCCTCAAGGCCACTTTTGTAGCGTGCCGCGCGGCCAATTACACGTGTTAGAATTGAGCCAAGTTCTTCGACAAGTCTGCTGGCGGCGCGAAGTTTTGGCGTTGCCAACCGGGACCCCTGGGAAGCATTCAACGGGCCTGATGCCGCTGGCTTGCTACTCGCGAAACTGGCCCTTGATCGCGAGTTTCCGGCTAAAACGTCCGTTGTTTCAGTACAGATATTTCCGCCATTTCGCGTCCGGTACAGCTTTCTTCGCTGCTGCTTGCTGATGTAAGGAGCCGGCATGAAGGTGCTCGAACGTCACGTCACTTACGGCCCGTTTCTGGAGCGGCTACGTTCCGCTCCTACCCGTGTTCTCTTGCTTGATTACGATGGCACCCTGGCTCCATTTGTAGTGGACCGCACTCTGGCTTTGCCCTATCCGGAGGTGCCGCCGTTGATCGGTCGCATTATGGCCCAGGGGACGCGGGTGGTGCTGATCAGTGGACGGCCGGTGCGGGAGTTGCTTCTTCTCAGCGGGATCTCTCCGCAACCGGAAGTCTGGGGAAGCCACGGCCTGGAACGGCTCATGGCCGACGGCCGTTATGAAGTCAGCTCGGTACCGGTTCACCAGGACTACCTGCTTGCGGCGATCAGCCTTCTTCAGGATGCCGGGCTTGGAGAGTCAAACCGAAGTCAAACCCGGCGGCGTAGCGGTCCACTGGCGCGGACTGGATCCTGCGAGGGCAGAGAAACTGGCCCGCGAAATCCCCCGGCTCTGGAAGCCTCTGCTTGACCGGGCTCCGGTAAGGTTGCTGGAATTCGATGGCGGTTTGGAACTTCGTGTAGCTGGTGCAGGCAAAGGGGATGCGGTTCGAGTCATCTTAAAAGAAGCAGGACCAGATGCGGCTGTCGCTTATCTTGGCGACGATCAGACTGACGAAGATGCGTTTCGTGCGCTGAAGGGAAGTGGGCTGACGGTTTTAGTTCGTCCTCAGTCACGCCCCACCGGCGCTGAAGTTTGGCTCCAACCACCCCACGAGCTGCTCCAGTTCCTCAAGGAGTGGTTGCGTGCTTCAGGAGGTCAACATTGACGGATCTCGCAACCATGGCAGATGTAAAAGGACGCGTCATTAACGTTTCAAACCGCTTGCCTGTCCTGATTCGCAAGCATGCCAGTGGCGCGCGCGTAGAACGAAGTTCGGGAGGTCTCGCTACCGCTCTAGAGGCGGGTTGGCGACACCAGCGGGGCGTCTGGATCGGCTGGGCCGGCACTTCCTCGACCCAGCATATCGAGCCGCTCCTGGCGAAAGCCTCCCAAAATCGCTCTTACACCTTGCGCTCGGTCTCTTTGACCGAAGACGAGATCGCGAAGTTCTATGCCGGCTTCGCCAACGAAATCGTCTGGCCTCTGTTTCACGACATGCCTTCGCGCTGCAACTTCGACCCCGAGTATTGGGAAATCTATCAACAGGTGAATCGTAAATTTGGACGGGTTGTCTCGGAGACCGCCACCGACGACGACTTTGTCTGGGTGCATGACTATCACCTCATGCTCACCGCCGAAGCCATGAGGCAGGCCGGGGTTCGCGCTCCCATGGGGTTCTTCCTGCACACCCCGTTCCCGGGTGCCGACGTGTTCGAGAAGCTGCCGTGGAAGAAACCGATCCTGAAGGCCCTGCTCCAGTTCGACGTGATCGGCTTTCAGAGCGATCACGACCGGACCAACTTCGCAGCCTGTCTGCAGCGCTTGCTTCCAGAAGCTGTTGTCGAACCGGGAGTGCCGAATCCTCAGGTCCGTCTGGATGGAAGGCGAACTGTTATTGGCACGTTTCCCATCGGGATCGACTTCGAGGAATTTACCCGGCAAGCTGCGCAACCGGAGATCGAAGCGCACTCCGCCGAGATTAGAAGCCGCCTGTCAGGGGACACATTGGTTCTGGGCGTCGACCGACTCGATTACACGAAGGGCATTCCGGAGCGACTCAAGTCGTTCCGCTTGTTGCTTCGCCGCTATCCCGAGCAGCGCGGCCACATCACCTTGGTGCAGGTCGTCGTTCCCAGCCGCGAGGAAATTCCCAACTATAAACACCTCCGCCGCGAGGTGGAACTATTGGTAAGCCAGATCAACGGTGAATTCACCGAGCCTGGATGGGTGCCAGTGCACTACATCCACCGAAATCTAGGCCGCGAAGAGCTTCTGGCCTACTATCGCGCCGCCGATATCGGCCTGGTGACGCCGTTGAAAGATGGAATGAACCTGGTCGCCAAGGAATTCTGTGCCGCGCAGATTGACGAGCGCGGGGTCCTGATCGTCAGCGAGTTTGCTGGCGCCGGCCCGGAGTTACGCAGTGGCGCAATCCTGGTAAATCCCAACGACTTTGCCGAAGTGGCACAGGCACTGCACGATGCCACGCAAATGACGGCGGACGAGAAGCGCTTTCGCATGCGCCTGCTGCGGCAGATCGTAAAAGAACATAACGTGCAGCGGTGGATCCGTTCGTTCCTGCTGGCGGTTCCCTCAGTCGACGCATCCATTGGAAATGGGGCTGGCGCAAGAGAGTTCGGTTCTATCGTCACCTTCAGGCACCGGCGCGATCAGGACATGCCCGGTGTCGCGTTGGTGGCCACCGCGTTCTCACCGCGAGATCGAGATCGTCCGAGATATGAGATTGGCAGGGACGCAAAGTTGCGCGTGGTCGGTCGCGCCGCCGGCGAAGACTAGCGCGGCCTCGCCCTGAGCGAAAAAGCCGGCGACTGTTATTCCAGTTGCTTCCCCCTGGTTTCGGGAAGCTGCGTTGCCACCGCGCAGGAGAGCAGAAACGACGCTCCGCACAGGTAGAAGGCCCAGCTCAAACCTTTTGTCTGGGCGACGCGTCCGATTACAAATGGCGCGATTGAACTCATCGTCCGAGCGCCATTGTAGGTAAAGCCCAAAGCCCTGGCACGCACCGCGGTGGGAAAGATTTCGCTCCCAATGATTCCCGAACCGGAAAAGAAACCGGTACCGAAGAAAGCAAGCAACACCCCCGCCACCATCAGAATCCAAGGCTCCCTCGCGCTGGCATAAAGTGGTACTAGAAGCGCGGCCATCAACGTATAGACAATACAAGACATGCGGCGGCCAATGGCGTCGGCGACCCATCCAAAACTGGCGTATCCCGGGAACATTCCGGCCAGGTTCAAGACCACCAGCAGGGTAGTTGTTCCCATGATTCCAAACCCGCGTCCACCCTGCTCCACCGGCAGAGAGAGGTAAGGCGGAATCCACGTAAACAGGCCCCACCACGCAAACATCCCGAAGAAGTTCATCAGCAGCAAAGCAAAAGTATGCTTTGCGTACGGCGGCTGGAAGATACGAATAAATCCGCCATCCAAAATACGCGTTCCGGTCGTCGTGACGGGATCGGCCAAACTGGGTGTTGTAGGCTTCTGGGCCCTTCGCTTTTCCTGCCACATCTCTGACTCAGGGACGCCGCGCCGAATCCATAAGACCACCAGCGCGGGAAGAATTCCGACGAAGAATGCCATCCGCCAGTCGGCATAGTGAAGCACAATACCCGTCGCCAGCGCAGCCAACGCGTAACCGATCGCCCACGAACTCTGCACGATGGAGATGGCCTTGGCCCGCAATGCAGTCGGCCAGGTTTCAGCAACAAGCGTTGCCCCGGTGTTCCACTCGCCCCCCATGCCGAGACCAAGGATGAAACGGAAGACCGCAAGCATGACCACAGAAGTCGCGAGACCGGAAGCGAAGGAGCAGACCGAGTAAGTAAGAATGCTCAGCATCAGGGCGCGCTTTCGTCCCAAGCGATCTGCTATGAATCCGAAGGCTACGCCCCCGATACCGGAAGCCAGAAGCGTCAGGCTGTTCAGAAGACCAGCCGTTCCCTTGCTCATCCCGAGATCGCGCATGACGTGCGCGAGAACCAGGGCATAGAGCATTGCGTCAAAAGCATCCAGCATCCACCCCAAACTGGCGGCAAGCAGTGTGCGGCGCTGGGCCGACGTAGTTTGGGAAAAACCGGAAAAGATACTCTGAGGCATCGGCAGGATTGTCGATTGCCTTTCGTTAATAAGCAACGAAAACCTGTGAAAACAGTTGTCGGTGGTCAGTGATTAGTGGCCAGTTGTCGGGGATGGTTCGCTAATGCCGGTTCAGTTCGGGGGAAGAGAGCTCGCGTAATTTTTCAGCAAGTGAAAGCACCTTCGGGCCTTTTTTACGTCGCGGGCAATCTGTTCGCGCAGGGCCTCGACTGATGGAAACTTGATCTCGTCGCGCAGCCGTTGCAGGAAATAAATCTCAACTTCGGTCTCCGGGCCCAGTTCGATGGGATGAAAGTTGAGCAAATGAGTTTCAATCGCAAACGATTCCGCTCCGAACGTGGGACGTCCGCCCACGTTCGTCACAGAATCGAAGCATTCATCAGCGACCCGGGTACGCGTGATGTAAACCCCATCGTTGGGAACGAACTCTTCATAGCGGCTGAGGTTGATGGTCGGGACAGTGTATTTCGATCCGTATCCGCGGCCGCGCCCCGGGGTGGAGAGCATGCTGAAAGGATGCCCGAGCAAATGCCTGGCCCGGCTGATCCCGCCTTCCCTCAACAGTTTGCGGATCTGGCTGCTGGATACCGGTTCTCCTCGTAATTTCATTTCCGGATAGACCTTTACCTCAAACCCCATTTCGCGGCCGAACTCGGCTAGGATTTCGACATTTCCAGCGGCCTTGTGTCCGAAATGAAAGTTAAAGCCTTCGTGGACCTCCCGTGCATGAAGCCGCTTCTCCAAAATCTCTTCCGCAAACTGGCGCGGCGACATCAATGAGAGATCGCGCCCGAAGGGTAAGAGGAGCACTGCATCCAGACCGCTCGCTTCCAGCAGTCGCAGCTTTTCCGGCGTCGGCGTGATCAGCTTAAGTCCCGAATCAGGCCGCAGGATACGAACCGGATGAGGCTCAAATGTAACCGCCATTGCCTTGGCCCCTTGCTGTCGAGCCCGGGTCACAATCTCGTGCAACACATGACTATGAGCACGATGCACCCCATCAAAGTTGCCGATGCTCACCAGCGTCGGCCCAAAGTCCGCAGGAACCTCATCGAGTTTGCGAAACACGTGCATGTGTAGAGTCTTCAATAGTAGAAGGCATCGGATCGCCAGGCATCTCTCAGCGCCCTTTGCGAGTCTAGGATCTTTGCTTATTTTCTTTCCTCTAAATCTCAAACTCCAGTTTCATCCCGTCATACGACAGCCGCACATTCTCAGGCAACGTCGCGTTGGTAGCCTCGTGACCCAGATCGTGACAAATGTGAGTAAAAAAAGCGCGTCGCGGTTTTACCCGTTCCACGATCTTCAACGAATTCTCCACCGTTGAATGCGTGGGATGGGGCTTGTGCCGCAACGCATCCAGAAAAAGGACGTCCAGATTCTCCAGTTGCTTGAACGATGCTTCCGGGACCAGGCTGTGATCTGTCAGATAAGCTGCCGACCCAAATCGATAGCCGTAGATCTCGGTCTCTCCGTGGATCACCGTCACCGGCTCAAAACGCGCTCCGAACAGATCCAACGGGCCTTCCAGAGGTTTGAGTTCAAGCTGAGGCAGGCCTCCAAATTTGTACTCCCCAGCAAAAATGTAGCGAAACATATTGCGGATGAAAGCCGCGACATCGGGTCTGGCATAGAGAGGCAGCCGGCCTGGTATGTGGTGATAGCTCAACGGCCGCAAATCGTCGATGCCCAGAATATGATCGGCGTGCGCGTGTGTATAGAACACTGCGTCGAGATGTTTTATGTTCTCCCGAATCGCCTGCTGACGAAAATCAGGAGTCGTGTCGATCAGCACCGATTTGCCGCCGTATTCGATCAGCACCGAGGGCCGGGTGCGTTTGTCGCGAGGGTCGGTAGACAGGCATACCGGGCAGTCGCAGCCAATCGAAGGCACGCCCATGGACGTGCCGCTGCCCAGCACAGTCAGGGTCGCTTTCATCGTATCGCGGGATTGGTGCCTGTGGCTTGAGGCGGCCGGGCCAGCGCGTTGGTGACCTCCACGTAGGCCATACGCAACTCATAGAGACAGTTCTGCAGGAAGTTTTGTTCCGCTGGCGTGAGGTTGCCCTTGGTCTTTTCCGAGAGCAGGCTCAGCGTATCGATGGTCTGCCGCGCCGCCAGCAGGTCGATCCGCGGCTGTCCGCGCTCCTCCTGCATGAGTCCCAGCTGTAGCATGGCGGTCATGTACAACGAAGCCATGAAGCGCTCGAAGGTCATCTCCATTTCTTTGGCAGAGTGACCGCTGAGTTCAACTCGGGCGTCCAGTTCCTTCGACGTCTTGCGGTAAGCATCGGCCTGTTCTTTTTGTTCGGCCGCCGTCGGAGCCGGTGGAATGGACGGATCCAGGCTGCTCGCCGAATCAAAGGTACTTGCAGATTCCGCGGGCGCAGCCGCTTCCGGAAAGGGTGTTACCGCGGTAGGCGGTTCCGGGGCGGGCTTGGAATTTGTGATCTCTTCTTCGCTGACTTCCTTGCGCAATTCTCCGTCGGACGTGAAAAGCCGCCGGTCAGTCACGGTGAAACTGTCTTGTTTGTTTTCAGCCATAATTCTTCCTTCGATCACTTTCTTTTTCGTTACTTCGATGCGTGCGCAAAGGGAAGCGGCGCGATGCTGGCTTCGCTGCCTCCTGCGTCGACGACGTTCCCGGGCGTCGCGGCCTCTCGACGAATATAGCCCAGCGCAACACCACGATCCCCACTCGCCCAGGGCAGGAAAACGGAGCTGGTGATTTCACCCACGTCTTTACCCTCTACCTGGATTTTGCTGCCAACGGCAGGCAATGCTCCACGAACGTCAAACCCGGCAAACTTTCGCCGCACTTGGCCTCTGGAACGAATACGCTCCACAATTTCCTGGCCGACATAGCATCCCTTGACGAAGTTCAGGGCGCGATCCTGTTCAGTCTCCTGCGGCAAATCACGTTCCCGGATGTCGACTCCGTAGCGCGGAACCCCCGCCGCAACCCGCAACAGTTCGACTGCCGCATCTCCTAGCGGTGTAGCGCCTGCCTTAACTAGCGCCTCGTGCACTCTCGCAGCGTTATCAGGCGAAAGCCACAGCTCAAACGATTCCACGAGTGTATTGTCACCGCGTACCAGAGTCAGATTAATTTGCTGCCACGTGAGGTCGACAAACTGCAGAGGTCCGAGCTCCGGAACCTCAATACCCGCGGCTATGAGAGATTTTCGAGCCGCCGGGCCGGCGATTCCGATCGCTGTCAGTTTGGCGCTGATCTCGTTGACCTCGACGTCATCCATGATGATGTACTTATCAAACACGGCAAGAATCTTTTCGACCTGCGACCGATCGGTATCGACCAGAATCGATTCGCCCCGGTTGTAGGCGTAAAGGTCGCCGAGAATGTGTCCCTGCGGATTGAGAAGAAAGGCATAGACGCCATGCCCGACGGCCAAATCTCGCACATTGTTCGTGACCATGCCGTTCAGCCAGCGTACGCGGTCACTCCCGCTCAACGAAATCTTCGACCTCGAACCGAGATCATAGGCGCCGGAACTGGAAATCAGCGCCTGAAATTCCGCGCGCAGGTCCGCAGAATCGGTCGATTCGGTGTCCGGGGGCTGCACGCCAGACGCGCCCGCGCTGTTATGTTGAATCGCTAAGTTCATGGGCTCTTCCTATTGATTATAGCGGAGGGAGTGCGTTGTGGCAGATGACCGCGGCCTGCGATATGATCCAGCGTTCAACGGACACTTGCCGAGGAAATCATCATGAGAACGCTTCGCACCGCCGCTATCGGATTGCTTCTCTTCGCGGGCACAACTGCGTTGGCCCAGAGTGACGCACAGAAGGCGTTGGAAAAATTCAAATCACTCGTAGGAACGTGGCAAGGGAAGACCGTCAAAGGTCAGGCGGTTGAAGACACCTACAACCTGACGGCCGGCGGCACAGCCGTGATGGGCAACGACAAAATGGGCTCCGAAGAAATGCTCAGTCTGTTCTACGTGGACGGCAACCGCCTGCTGATGACCCACTTCTGCCCATCGGGCAACCAGCCACGGATGCAAGCAACGATCTCGCCCGACCTCAAGACCATCTCGTTCGACTTTCTCGACGCCACCAATCTGCCCAGCCCGCAAGCGGGACACATGCATCACGCGGTCTACATCTTCACCGACTCCGACCACTACAGTCAGGAATGGACGTGGATGGAAGACGGTAAAGGCACAACGTACCGCTCCGAGATGCAACGGAGAAAGTAGTCGCCGAAAAGTGATTTTCTTCGCGGTCCTTCGCGAGACCTTAGCGTCCTCTGCGGTTAAAATCTTTTGGTTTTCATGACCTACGAACCCGCCAGAAATGACAACCTCCACCCAACTTGATAATCTCCCCAAGTGACCCCCAGGAAACGCATAGCACTCATCCCCGGAGACGGCATTGGCCCGGAAGTCATCTCGCACGCCGTAAACGTGATCCAGGCGTCGAAGGCAGCGGTCGAAACAACCCAGTTTGACTGGAGCGCTACCCGCTACCTCGCCGACGGGATGACCGTCCCGCCTGATGGCTTCGCCATGCTGGGCCGCGACTTCGACGCCATTCTGCTGGGTGCTCTCGGTGACCCGCGCGTTCCCTCAAACATCCATGCCAAAGAAATTCTCCTCGGCATGCGCTTCAAGATGGACCTTTACGCCAACGTGCGTCCGGTGCGTCTGCTGGATGCTTCACTCTGTCCATTGAAGGCGATTGAACCCAAGGACATCGATTTCGTCGTGGTCCGCGAAAACACCGAAGGCGCGTACGTGGACGCCGGCGGAGTCTTCAAGCAGGGCACGCCTGATGAGATCGCGGTTCAGGAAGACATCAACACGCAGAAAAGGCGTCGAGCGCGTCATTCGCTTCGCCTTCGAGTATTGCGAACGCCACCGGAAGCATGACGGCAGCCCGCGCCAGCGGGTTCTGATGTGCGACAAGTCGAATGCCATGACCCACGCCGGAGGCTTGTGGCAGCGTGTTTTCAAGGAAGTGAGCAAAGAGTATCCGCAGATTACGGCACAGCATCTTTACGTCGACGCGTTGTGCACGCAGATGGTCCGCGATCCGCGACAATTTGACGTGATCGTCACCAACAATATGTTCGGCGACATCATCACTGATCTGGCTGCAGGCTTACAGGGAGGACTGGGCATGGCGGCCAGCGGAAACATCCATCCGGGAAAGACGTCCATGTTTGAGCCGGTCCACGGTTCTGCTCCGCCTCTCACCGGGAAAAATCTCGCGAACCCATTCGGAGCGATTCTGACCGCCGCCATGATGCTGAGACATCTGGAGCTGGCAGAAGAAGCCGACAAGATCGAGACGGCAGTGTTGGAAGCCGTGAAGCAAAAGAAAACCACCCAGGATATCGGCGGCGCACTGGGTACTCTTGAAGCCGGCGAATGGGTGGCGCAACGAGTCGCCGGACGGAATTGAGCTGTCAGTGCATGGTCATCCTGAACTTGCGAAGGATCTGGCGTGTAGACCTTCCGGGCGAATTTTGCTTTTCTTTGCGCCCTTTGCGCGAACTTGGCGTCCTTTGCGGTTAAAAGCTTTTCGATTCAAGCCCCGCAAAACCCGGCTAGCAAATGCCAGCCCCTAACAGGCCTTATCGTCGTGCACGCCAGATCCTTCGGGACTGAAGTCCCTCAGGATGACGCACGTGAGGGGATCGGACAGGCCTTAGTCGAACGCATACGCGTACATACAATACTGAAACTACAGAATGTTCCACGTGAAACACTTCGGCGGTAAGCTTCTGTATAATCACCATTCTGTTCCGCAAACATTGCATCCCTGAGAGGATCTTTGCCGCAAGCTGAAATCGGAATCATCGGAGGCAGTGGGCTGTACTCCATGCCCGGCCTGACCAAAGTGAAAGAAGTACGCCTGAAAACGCCCTTTGGCAAGCCTTCCGACGCCTACATCACCGGCACACTGGAAGGACGCAGAGTTGCGTTTCTTGCCCGGCACGGACGCGGCCACCGCATTCTGCCCACCGAGCTGAATTTTCGTGCCAACATCTATGGTTTCAAGCAGCTCGGCGTGGAGCGAATCGTTTCCATCTCCGCGGTCGGATCGTTGAAGGAAGAGCACAAGCCTCTGGAGTTCGTTATCCCCGACCAGTTCTTCGACCGCACCCGCCACCGCGTCGATACATTCTTTGGAAACGGAATCGTTGCCCATATCGCGTTCGCGGATCCTATCTGCTCCGAGCTGGCCGGGGTTGTCGACGATGCGTGCAAGAAAGCAGGAGTGACCGCAAAGCGTGGTGGGACCTACCTCTGCATGGAAGGACCGCAGTTTTCCACGAAGGCCGAGTCCAACGTCTATCGCAGCTGGGGTATGGACGTGATCGGCATGACCAACCTGCAGGAAGCCAAACTGGCGCGGGAAGCGGAGATTTGTTACGTGACCGTGGCCATGGTGACCGACTACGATTGCTGGCATCCGCATCACGATTCGGTGACCGTCGACCAGATCGTGGCTGTGCTGCTGAAGAACGCGGAGAATGCTACGACGGTGGTTCGCCAAACCGTAGCCGGGATGCCCCAAGAGCGCAGCTGCAAATGCGGATCGTCCCTGGCGCATGCCATCATTACCGACCGCGGCAAGATTCCTGCGGCGACGCGACAGAAACTGAAATTGATTCTCGATAAATATCTGAAAGCCAAAAAAGCATGAGCATTGTTGTCGTAGGTTCAGTTGCGTTCGATACTATCGCGAGTCCTTCCGGCAAAGTGGAAGACGTCCTCGGCGGCGCCGCGACATATTTCGCGCTCGCGGCCAGCTATTTCACACCAGTCCGCGTAGTGGCTGTGGTGGGCGAAGATTTCACCGCCGAGCACGAAAACGTCCTGAAAAAACGCTCGGTGGATACGCGCGGAATCGAACACTCCAAAGGAAAGACGTTCCGGTGGGGCGGGCAGTATCACGACAACCTGAATGAAGCCAAAACGGATTTCACCGAACTGAACGTTTTCGAACAGTTTCAACCGCGCATTCCGGCGGAGTATCAGGATTCAAAGTTTCTGTTTCTGGCCAATATCCATCCGGATCTGCAGGCGGCGGTGCGGAGAAATATGAATGGGGTGAGCCTTACCGGAGGCGACACCATGAATTACTGGATCAATGGCACGCGCAAAGAGTTGATCGAAACTCTGAAACTGGTTGACGTACTCCTGATCAATGACACCGAGGCCAAGGCGTTGGGAGGCGAAACCAACCTGCCGCGCGCCGCACAAAAGGTGCTGGCGCTTGGTCCGAAGGCGCTGGTCATCAAGCACGGAGAATATGGCGCGACTATCTTTTTCCGCGAAGGCGCATTCGGAATCGGCCGCCATCCTTTTCGCGCGCCGGCATTGCCGATTGATGAAGTCAAGGACCCGACAGGCGCCGGCGATTCTTTCGCCGGAGGCTTCATGGGCTACATTGCGTCGCAGGAAGAGTTGAACCGCGAAGTTCTGAAGCGCGCTCTTTTTTATGGCGGCGTGATGGGGTCCTTTGCGGTAGAGCGCTTTGGCACAGAACGATTGCAATCGCTGACCCGCGAAGAGATCGATGCCCGCTTCCAAATCTTTCGCGAACTAACCCATCTGGAATGAGCGAGCCGTCCATCCGGCGCTGGGACCGCGAAACCGCTCTGCTGGCCTGGGTTACAGCCTGCGTATCAGTTTTCTCCTTCCTCTATTATTTTCGCCACGGCGATATCCTCCTCTATGGTGACGCGGTCGCGCATATCAACATTGCGCGCCGAGTGTTCGACTCCCGCACTCCCGGTCTTCTCCAACTGGGTACAGTCTGGCTGCCACTGCCGCACCTGCTGATGATTCCGTTTATCCTCGTCGATAATTTGTGGAGAACAGGAGCCGGAGCATCGATTCCATCGATGACAGCCTTTGTTTTCGGGACGCTTGGCATTTTCCGCCTTGTCCGCGGTGCGCTGGATTTTTCACACAGCGATATCACGGCCCGGATTGCAGCGTGGGGCGCCGCGGTTATCTATGCGGCGAATCCCAATCTGATTTATCTCCAGACAACCGCCATGACTGAACTTCTATACATGGCATTGTTTATCTGGGCGGTAGTCCATTTCAGCGAATTTGTTTGGGATGCGAGCGATCGTGCGGATGCGCGAGCCGCGAACGCTTCATCATCACTTTTGAAGTGCGGACTTTGTCTGGCGGCGGGATGTCTGACGCGCTACGACGGGTGGATGGTTGCGGCGGTGGTGACAGCGATTGTGTTGATTATGACGCTGCTTTGGAAACGGAACGGAGAAGAAAACCATCGGGTGCTCCGTCGAAGCGTGATGAAGTTAGTGCTTTTGGCAGCGGCGGGTCCTGTACTGTGGTTGGCCTATAACGCAATCGTGTATCGCAATCCGCTGGAATTTGCCAACGGGCCTTACTCGGCCAAGGCCATCGAGTTGAAGACTCCGGAGGCTTCGCATCCGGGCAGTCATGACCTGCCAGTCGCCTTCAGCTTTGTTTTAAAGTCCGCGGAGTTAAATCAGGCGTCGGGAAGTTGGCAGAGGCTGTGGATTGTACTGGCGTTTGCCGGAGCGATTGTTTGCCTGACCGGCGGGATGGGAAGCAAGAGAACTTCCGACTCGAGCCAGACAGCGCCGCGTTCTCGGTTGTGGCCTCTGCTCCTGCTGTTAATCCCGCTGCCGTTCTATGTGCTCTCCGTGGCTTACAGCGGGGTGCCCATTTTCGTTCCGGTCTGGTGGCCGTTTTCTTACTACAACGTTCGCTACGGATTGGAACTGCTCCCGGCATTTGCAGTTTTCGCCGCTGTCACGGCTCACTTTGTGGCGGGACGGTCGCGGAGTCTTCCGGTCCGCATTGGCATCGGGACAGCAATGCTCATCGTCGTAGCGGCAAGTTACGCTTCCATCTGGCGGACCCCGATCTGCCTAGAGGAAGCTCGGGTCAATTCCCGCACCCGCATGGGACTGGAGCGCGAACTCGCCGATTTCGTGAAGGCGCTGCCGCATGATTCGAACATTTTGATGTACCTGGGCGATCACGTAGGTGCGCTGCAGCAGGCCGGTATTCCTTTAAGACGAGTGATCAACGAGGGCAACCATCGAACCTGGAAGCAACCCGTCGATAGCGAAGGATTGTGGGAACGGGCGTTGCTTAACCCGACGCACTATGCAGACTTCGTCATCGCCTTCGATGGCGATGCAGTTTCGACCGGATTACAGAAACAGGACCTATTCCCGCTTGCTGTTATTCATGTTTCGGGCCAACCCAAAGCCACGATTTACCAGGCACATCGTATCCTCCGGTAATCATCCCCGTTAACTTCTGCCTCCGGAAGCCGCCGGAGTTGCAGTTTTCCGGTGATAAAATTTAGCCACTCACTGGCCTATGCCGATCATGCAAGAGATTCACGACGTCCTGCATTATGAAATGTCGGCGGCGGGGATTTTTTTGTTGCGCCTGGTGATCGCCGCGGTCCTCGGCGGCCTCATCGGACTGGAACGTGAGTTCAAGCATCGACCTGCCGGGCTTCGGACCAATCTTTTTATCTGCGTCGGCGCTGCCATGTTCACGTTGCTCTCAGATGCCCTGGCAGTCCGCTTCATCGGCGACCACACGCGAATTGCGGCACAGATTATTCCTGGAATCGGTTTTATCGGGGCTGGTTCGATCCTCCACAATCGGGGCGATTTCATCACGGGTATTACTTCGGCGGCTACTTTGTTCGTGGTCGCTTCGGTGGGCATGGCGGTGGGCGGTGGGCTCTACTTAACGGCGGTTTTTGCCACCGCGCTGATTTTGCTGTGTCTTTTCATTCTGGGCAATGCCGAACAACGATTCAATCTGAAGCTGGCGATCCGGACCTATGAAGTGACGGGCAGCAGCGCAGACGTTGTGAGCAAAGAGGTGAACCGAGTCCTGGAATGCGTCCACGCCATGATGCAGGACGTTCAGATCGCTGCCACCCCGCAGCATGTCCGTGTTCAATTCGACCTTGAGGGAACACGCAGGGAACATCTGACAGTGCTTCAAGCCCTCAAGCAGTCTTCCGTCCTCGAGAGTGTCATCCCACTGGGACGGGTGCAGACGGAATGACGCCATCCAGCCCGTTGATCCCGTTTGTCAAAGCCAGCGCCTGCGGAAATGACTTCCTGATTGTCGATGGTTCGTATGCGTCGGGCGATATTAGCGACCTGAGCAAACGCATGTGCGAGCGGCATCTTGGCGTCGGTGCCGATGGCGTGGAGTGGCTTTTCCCGGCACAGGGCGCTGACATTCGCGCGCGATTGTTCAACGCAGACGGATCAGAGGCGGAAATCTCTGGCAACGGAACCCGATGCGTGGCTGCATATCTCTGTTCCGAAGCGAACAGTTCCGAGCGCGCGAACGCTGCAGGACCGCCCAGAAACATTTTCAGCGTACAGACTGGGGCTGGAACCAAGAGTTGCGCGCTGGTCAGTCATAGCCGGTCACAATACGAATTTGAGATTGCGATGGGAGACCCGGTAGTGGGTGACGAGTTGGCTCTCCAGTTGTCATCCAGGGAAGTACGTGGAATAACGGTTTCCATGGGCAATCCGCATTATGTTGTCTTTACCGACGAATATGCGCCGAACTGGCAAGTTCAGGCGGCGGAGATAGGACGCGATCGTAACTTCAAAGATGGGATTAATGTTGAGCTCGTCATCGTAAGAGATAAGAATAATGTCGAGGCCAGATTTTTCGAGCGCGGGGTGGGAGAGACGCAGTCGTCGGGTACGGGATCATGCGCTTCCGCTGTAGCCTCCATCTCAGCGAAACGAGCAGTCTCGCCGGTGAGAGTTCATGCTCCCGGTGGAGTCCAGACGGTACGGTGGGAGGGACAGGTTTTCCTGCGCGGATCCGCTCAATTAATTTGCCGGGGAGAATTCCTGGTTTAGGTTCCGGACGTTACGTTCGCGAGTTATCGATATCTAAATGCCGTCTGATCGTACAATCGCGCGCATCAAGCCGCCTTCGCTCCAACGCGGCGACACGGTTGGGATCGTGGCTCCCGCCAGCAACATTAAACCTGACCAACTGGAAGCGGGATGCGGATCGCTGCGCCGGCTGGGATACAAACCCTTTTACCTTGATTCAATCTTCGAGCAAGATTTGTACTTTGCGGGGTCAGCGCAGCGAAGGGCTCGTGAACTGGAAGAAATGTTCGTGCGTGACGAGGTGCGGGCCATTGTTTGCGCGCGCGGCGGGTACGGCGCCAACTACCTTCTGGATGTGCTCGACCTGGAAAAGATCAAAGCCCATCCGAAGATTTTTGTCGGCTACAGCGACTTGACTACGCTTTTGACATACTTTGCGGACTCAGCAGGCTTTGTCACTTTCCACGGACCGATGGCGGCCAAGGATTTTACCCATTCCGACGGGGTCGACCTGGCGAGTTGGGAAAGCGCGCTGAATGGAACCTCGGAATGGACACTCGAGCCGGATGCGGAAGTGCGATCACTGGTTGAGGGCAAAGCCGAGGGCATTCTTTACGGCGGATGCCTGTCCATTGCTGGTCGCTTCCCTGGGCACACCGTATGAGATCCGCACACAAGGCACCATTCTGTTTATCGAAGATATCGCGGCCAAACCATACCAGATTGATCGGATGCTGATGCAGTTGAAACTGGCCGGAAAGTTTGACGGGGTTCGCGGCATTATCTTCGGGGAGATGTTGGATTGTTCGCAAAAGCAAGGTCAAGGATATAGCCTCGAGGAAGTTGTGTTGCGTATCGTCGGTGACCTGCGGATACCCGTGGCTTACGGTCTACGCTCGGGACATGTTTCCCGGGAAAATATTACGCTGCCGTTTGGGGTGCGCGCGGGATTGACGGTTCGCGCCGACGGAGTCGAATTGAAGATGTTGGAGGCAGCCACCGCAACCGCGGTTTCTTCGCGGTCTCTGCGATGAGTTTGTGGTCTTGGTGAACAGGAAAATGTGCTCGACTGGAAATTATGGCCGATAAAAAACATATCCATCTGATTGGCATCTGCGGCACCGCGATGGCGTCGCTGGCCGGCATGCTCAAGCAACGGGCGTTCCATGTGACCGGTTCGGATGCGGCAGCCTATCCGCCAATGTCCGACTTTCTGGCCTCGCTGGGCATTCCGCTTTCACAGCCATTTGCGGCCAAGAACCTGGAACCACGGCCGGACATTGTGGTCGTTGGGAATGCTATTTCGCGGGGCAATGTCGAACTCGAGTATGTGCTTGACCAGCGCATTCCATTCTGTTCGCTGCCACAAATCCTGCACGATGAGTTTCTGCGCGGCAAAGAAGTTCTGGTCGTCGCCGGAACCCACGGCAAGACCACGACCACGTCGATGCTGTCGTGGATTTTTGATCAGGCGGGCGTGCAGCCTTCTTTTCTGATTGGCGGCATCGCGGAGAATTTCGGCAGCAGTTTTCAACTGGGAGAGGGGAAGCACTTCATCCTCGAAGGCGACGAGTACGACACCGCATTTTTCGACAAAGGACCGAAGTTCCTGCACTACTTTCCCGACGCGTCATTCTTACTTCGGTCGAGTTCGATCATGCGGACATCTACAAAGACCTTGATGCGGTGGAAACGGCTTTCAAGCGCCTGGTAAACCTGATTCCAGCACGCGGACGGCTCATCGCCCTCGACTCCGGAGAGAGCGTCGAACGCTGTGTGGCCAAGGCGTTTTGTCCGGTGGAACGATATGGCAATAACAAGAACGCGATGTGGCAGGTAACAAATCTGCGGCTCGATCCGTCGGGCACGTCGTGGACGGTACTCCGCAAGGGTGAGCGCTGGGCCGATTTCGAGTTTTCTCTCGCCGGTGAGTACAACGTGATGAACGCGACGGCGGCGGCGGCGATGGCCTCAGGCTGCGGAATTCCTACGGACAAAATTGCGTCAGCGTTGAAGACATTCAAGAGTGTGAAGCGACGGCTGGAAGTCCGGGCGCAGGTGAATGGCGTGACCATCATTGATGACTTCGCCCACCATCCCACGGCGATTGCCGGCACACTGAAGGCTCTCCGCGCGCGTTATCCGGGGGCTCGCCTCTGGGCGATTCTCGAGCCGCGATCCAACACCCTTCGGCGCAATGTGTTTCAGAAAGAACTGGCCCAGAGCCTAGCGGCGGCGGATGAAGTGGTTGTGGCGAGCGTGTTCAAGTCGGAAAGCATTCCCGAAGCGGAACGGATGGACATCGAAACGCTAACGGCAGAAGTGAAGAGGCAGGGAAGCCGCGCCCGCGTGATCGCCGACGCGGATGCAATTGTGCAGGCGGTCGCGCCTGAGATGCGGCCTGGTGATGTGGTGGCGATCCTCTCCAATGGCGGCTTCGGCGGTATTTACGAGAAGCTTCCGCAACGGCTGAAGATCCTCGGCGGAGGTTCTTCCAGCGACCATCCATTAAAGGCATCTGCCAAAGCGTGAACCGAAAAGCCAGATTGGGGCTCGCGTTTATCCTCGGCGGCTTCGCCGCGTTCGCTGACTTCCCCTGCGATCCCAGCCGCGGCGCAGGTCCGTTACGAAATCTCCGCTGGCGGATACTTCGCGGCACATGGTGAAAGTCAAGATTCATCTTGCCCCGGGCGCCTCTGAGCGCGATCTGCAACTGCCGGTCTGGAATGCGATTTATCAGATTCGCGATTTTGCCGAAAATGTGAACTGGGTACATGCGACCGATAACGCCGGGAAACCGCTTGGCCTCAGCAAAAAGGACAAAAGCCGATGGCACATTGGTGGCAGCGAAGGCGGTGCGGAGGTTTCGTATGAAATCTTTGCCGACCAGCCGGGTCCATTCGGCGCACAATTGAATGCGCACCATGCTTTTTTCAACCTGGCGGAAATTCTGATGTATCCCGTGGACGCCCGCGGGTCTCCCATGCAGGTTCGGTTCACCGATATTCCTGCCGGCTGGCGAATCGGCGACCTCACTCGCAACTTCTTCGGACGGGTTCACGGCAGACAACTATGACCGCCTGGTGGACGCGCCAGTTGAAATCGGGACGTTCCAGGAATCTGATTTCGATGAAGGCGGCGGACACTACCGGGTGGTGGTCGACGCAGAACCGGCCGACTTCGATATACAGAAAATGACTTCCACGTTACGGCCTCTGGTGGCTTCGGCTACCGACTGGATGAAAGACCGCCCCTATCAGACCTACCTGTTTATCTATCATTTTCCGCACGGTCCGGCGGGCGGCGGCATGGAGCACGCTTATTCGACGGCTATCGATATTAACGCGGGTCAGCTTGGCGAGAATCTCGCTGTCGCTTGGAGAACTGACGGCGCACGAGTTCTTTCATCTGTGGAACGTCAAGCGCGTTCGCCCCAATGGATCTGGAGCCGGTGGACTACACCAAAGAAAATTACACGACGGCGCTCTGGTTCAGCGAAGGCGTGACGACCACGGCGGCGAATTTCATCCTGTTGCGTGCCGGACTGCTGAATGAAGCCCGCTATCTAAGAGGCCTGGCAGCAGAGATCGGCGAACTCGAGCGCCGGCCGGCTCATCTCACGCAATCGGCGGAAGAGTCGAGCCTGGACACCTGGCTCGAGAAGTACAGCTACTACCATCTTCCCACACGCAGCATTTCCTATTACAACAAAGGGAACTTGCTCGGTGTAGTGCTCGATCTGCAAGTGCGCGAGGCCACAAATGGATCAGCGTCGCTGCGCGATGTCTTCTGGCTGATGAATCAGAACGCGCAGAAGGGACAATTCTTTTCTGGCTCGGAAGGTGTGACAACAGGCCGCGGAATCCATCAGCCACACCGACCTGAGCGCGTTCTTTCAGAAATATGTAGCAGGCACAGAAGAGATTCCCTGGGACGATTTCTTCAGGACCGTCGGATTACGCGTGGTCATGAATATAAACATGGTGGCTGACGCGGGTTTCGCGGCGTCGCGCAATTTCGATGCTTCGCCGGTGGTTGCCCAGGTCACTCCCGGGAGCGAAGCAGAGCGCGCCGGATTGGAGGTCGGTGACGTCATCCTGGAAATCAATGGCAAGGTCGCGACTACCGACTTCGATCAGAGACTGGCTGAAATGCGCCCTGGAGATAAACTTCATCTGCGCGTGCGCACTGCGCGTGGCGAAAGCGAAATTGCACTGGAAACTGGCTGGCCGGAAGCAGGCTGACTTGAGTGTGATCGATATCGACGAGGTCACTCCGCAGCAGAGGGTGCGGCGCGCCGCGTGGCTTCGCGGAGAATCCGAAATATCCGGAGCGTCTCGGCCGTGATTCGCACCGTCGCGATGCTCGCCTTCTGGACCGTCGCTTTGCCGGTAGCCGCCATTCTGTGTTTTCCCTGGACGTTTCTGACTGGAGACATTCGATTCCTGTATCGCGTGGCGATGTGGTCGGCATGGACGGGCGTCCGCATCACCGGAGTCAAGGTGCGCACGGTGGGGCTGGACCGGCTCGATCCCGGCCGCAATTATGTGTTTCTGTCCAATCATGTATCCAACATCGATCCCCCCATTATGGTGCCGTTAATTCCCCGGCGAACGTCGGTGATGGTGAAGAAAGAATTGTTCAACTACCCACTGCTGGGAAAGACCATGCGGCTGGGATCGCTTATTCCCGTCGACCGCGGAAATCGCGAGGCGGGGATCGCGGCCGTACGATCAGCGGCTGCGGTGCTGCGTCAGGGCATTAACATGATTATTTACGTTGAGGGCCATCGTTCGTTTGACGGCAAACTATTGCCGTTCAAGAAAGGGCCCTTTTATCTGGCGACGGAGTGCGGAGTTGCTGTGGTGCCGGTGACGATTGCAGGGACGCACTACGTCATGCCCAAGGGCCGGTTTTCAATCAAGCCGGGAACCGTCACGGTGACGTTTCATACGCCTATTGAGCCGAGAGATTTTGGTGGGCGGGAAAATCTGATGGAGACGGTCAGGCGCGCGATTGACAGTGGATTGCCGCCGGAGTTTCAAGACCAAAATCCGAGTACTACAGACGGTGCCAACGAACCGTTACGGCCTGATGCGTTGCGTGCTAATCCTTCACCATCTTCCGCACCGCTCTGACGATTTCCGGCAGACGCGGGAGTACAGCGGAATACTTCAGCCATAGTTTGTGATCTACCGCCGGCGCGCCGCTCACGATGGCTCCCGCTTCGATATCGCCTGCCACCCCGCTTTGGGGCGTGACAATCGCCCCATCGCCGATCTTGCAGTGTCCGACGACGCCGACCTGCCCGGTCAGGATCACGTTGTTTCCGACGTCGGTCGAACCTGCCAGCCCGACCTGCGAGGCCAGAAGAGAGTGTTCGCCAATATGCGAGCCGTGACCGACCTGAACCAAATTATCGATCTTGGTGCCGCGACCAATATGAGTTCTTTCCACGCTGGCGCGGTCCACGCAGGAATTTGCCTGCACTTCCACGTCGTCTTCGACAATGACGGGCTCAGGCTGCACGATCTTGTACCAGTGGCCGGCGTCATCTTTAGCGAAGCCAAAACCGTCGGCTCCGAGCACGACGCCATTCTGCAGTAGCACGCGGTGCCCAAGCTGACATCCCTCACGTACGACGGCGTGGGCATGGGCGAAGAAATCATCACCGATGGTGGAGCCGCGATAGATCACGACGTGCGCCAACAAGACGGCGTTTCGGCCGATCTGGACGTCCCGGTCGATCACGACATAAGGTCCGATGTGCGCCCCTTCGCCGATCTTGGCAGTGGAATGTATCACTGCCGTGGAGTGCACTCCCGGCTCGTAGTGTGCTGGCTTAGAGAAGAGCTCGAGCGCGTGAGCGAAGGTGAGGTAAGGATTCTTGCTGCGGAGAAGAGCGGCAGAAATTACAGGAAACTCATCGGAGACAATTACCGCGGACGCTTTGGTAGTCCGCGCCGCTCCGGCATATTTGGGATTGGCGACGAACGTGAGATGTCCCGGCCCAGCTTCGTTAATTCCGGCGACGCCACTGATTTCGAGGTCAGGCGAGCCATTTTCCAGCCGTGCACCAAGAGTGGTAGCGATTTGGCCAAGTTTCATAAGGGTAGTCGGAGACGACTATCGTCCGGGGTATCCCGCCATGCATGGACCGGACGTGCTTATGCTGAAGACGGCGGACAGAAGGCCTGTTAAACCAGTCCGAAAAGCGTCGCCAGCAGATATAAGGCTTCCAGTGCGGCGAGTCCAATCAGCAACGCTTCACGCAGTTTGGAACGCGATAGTGCAGTCTGCAATTTACCTGGGTGGGCGTGGGCTGGTACATCGAGTTGGGCCGACGACATTCCAGCAAATCCTGCAAGAGGTGGCGCGGATCCCATGCGCGACGGGCCCGGGCGCACCGGCGTGGTGGCAAAGTACTGGCGCTCGGCCAGCGGAACCTTAGGCAATGTGATCAGCGACGACCATCGCGCCAACTGCATGGATCCAGATTTGAGGTCGGCATCCACCGGGGCAGAAGTAAGCTGCAGCGGTGGCATCCGCTCGGGAGCGACACGGTCGGCGAGATTACGCAGGAGGGAAGTCCACCACATGTGACCCATCTGGTCACTGACGAGTTCACCCACGTCCGCGGGCCGCGACTCAAGTTCCAATGGCGGCAAAACTTCCGGGTTGATCACGTTGCCAAGGTTGGTGAAAACTGTCCGATACCAGGGAAGGCTGACGGCGTCGCCGATCAGCATGCCCGTATTCATTGGCCGTGAGGTGATTTGGAGCGGCGGAAGCTTCTCCGGGAAGAACCGGTCGCGAAGGCCCGCGAGAAGCGATCGCCAAAGCGGACGGGTCACACTCTGAGGTAGCAAAAGGTCGAGTTCGTGGCTGTTTTGGCCGTTATCCATGACTTCTACGGACGTCTAATGGCAAGGAACCGATTTTCAACTGTAGCACTATTTGGATGAACAACTGAAGCCAGCGATCCAAACTGTTACACAAGTCTACCGCCGCCGTTGTAAAGTTTTGTACCCTGCCGTTCGCAGGCTTGTACTGTGTAGGCCTTAAGGACAGCAGTTATGTCTTTTGCTAAGATGGGCATCCGAAAGTTTTGCTTCAGAGTTGGCTTTCCCGAAACGGAGAATCGAAATGAAACTGCGCACTTTGTCTGTTGCCTTCGCGGTGTTGATATTAGGAACCGCGATTCTGGCCCAGCAAGCCGAACAAGCCCCCGCCCGCTCCACGGAGCGGATCACACGGGAAGTCAGACACGAACTGCTCATGCTGCCGTACCTCGGCGTATTCGATAATCTCGCCTACAAGGTCGATGGCTATAACGTTACCCTGCTCGGCCAGGTTACCCGTCCCACGTTGAAGTCCGACGCCGAAAACGTGGTAAAGAAAATTGAAGGCGTCGAGCACGTGGACAACCAGATTGAAGTTCTGCCCCTGTCTCCGATGGACGACCGTCTTCGCCGGCAACTCTACCGCGCCATCTACGGCTACCCCGCATTACAGAAGTACGCAATGGGGGTTCAACAGCCCATCCGAATCATTGTGAGGAACGGAAAAGTCACCCTGGAAGGTGTGGTTGACAATGACGGCGACAAGAACATTGCAAATATCCGCGCCAACAGTGTGTCGGGAGTTTTCTCGGTGACCAACAATCTCCAGGTGGTCAAGCCGTAGGGCGTCAGTCTGTGGAGGTACGAGCTAGGGAAGGCTCTTAAATCTGCCCCATCTTCAACCCGGAGATGGGGCTTTTAGTATATGGGTTTAGATCCATATGCTTGGGTGGCTCCAAATGTTGGTACAAATTGCCCCGCGTTATATGGCATAATGTCTATGTGACGACATCTATCGAAAGCGCTGTTTCAACGACTCACCAGCTGGCAGAGTATCTACGGGAGTGGCTCGGTCCTCGCGTCGAATCTGACCTGGCTTTGGCGTCGCTTGCGGAACGCGGCCTGCCGTTGACGACGGTAGCCCGGATGACCCGGCATGGCCTCACGCGCGATGAAGTGCATTCTCTGGTTATCCATCGCCGGACATTCAAGCACCGCAAAAGCAACAAGCAGAAGCTTTCGCAAGAAGAGTCCGACCGTGCCATCCGGACGGCGCGGTTGCTTGCCCGGGCCCAGGCGACGTTAGGAGACTCCGCCACCGCGTTGCGGTGGATGCGCCAGCCTAAGACGCGATTTGAAGGCCGTACCCCACTCCAGATGATGGTCACCGAAACCGGAGGGCGTCTGGTGGAGGAAATGCTGCTGCAAATTGACGAAGGTATGTTTGCCTGAGTGTTTCTCTGGAGAATCAGCAATCACAGTGCGCTTGACGGTCGCGGCGGCCTCTACGCTCCGGCGCGCTGGCACACTCAGGGCCACCCGGTGGTTTATCTGGCCACCAGCCCCGCCGGAGCCCTGGTCGAGGTACTGGTGCACCTTGAACTCGACCCGCAGCATTTGCCGGCGAGCTACAAGATGCTCAAAGCCGAAGCCCCGGATGGGTCCAGGCCGCTCAATATTCCCCTTGCATCTTTACCCGACAACTGGAGAGATGACATCGCGGTGACGCGTAGTCTGGGAGATGAGTGGCTGACGGCAGGTGGGTCCGCGTTTCTTGAAGTACCGTCAGCTATTTTGCCTGAAACCTTCAACCTGCTCTTGAATCCCAATCATCCCGATGCGCGGCAAGTCGCGGTGCTGTGGCACGAACCGTTTCCGTATGACCGCAGATTTTTCAAGGTTAAATAGGCCACGTCTAACACCTAGCCTTCAGTCTCAGAACATTACTCGCCGAACATGGGCACCTGACGGGTATCGGTTGGGGCGCCTTTGCGGCGGCGATGGGTGGCGCCAATTACGGCCAGGACGGTCAGCGATTCGAGCGCCGTACGGGGCACGAAAATTCGCTGGGTGTTCGAACGCAGGTCAGGCGGGTTGATCAGAAAGCCCTCGGCTGTGGTCAGGCTAAGGTCATTGGGCATCATGCCTTCCAGCACTTCGTTGTCCTTGAACTTGAGGCGAACCCAAAGACCCTCGGTGCGAGGGCGGGTGGTGAAGGTCTTTCGGCTCAGGGAGTCGGAATCGCTGAATTCCCGTACGAAATACACCGCCTTGATGTCCCGTAAGTCGATCGCGACCACGTTCCCGGAGGTGTTTAACAGCTCCAGCTTGCCCTCACGAACGAAATTGGAGGGCGCAACGTGCCCGTTGATGGAATCCCGGTCCATCTTCCGGATCATGACTTTCTTGTGGGTTGAAGGCATAGTCAGTCGTCAGTCATCGGTTTTCAGTCCGCAGCAAACTGCTAAAGCTGGCCACCGGCGGCTGCTTCCGGAAGTGGCTTTGGGCGAGGCTTTCCGCTGTCCGGCGCAAGGCGATTCTCGCACCTTTCCGCGAGGAAACCGACTCATTGTACGTTCGCTGTAGCCAAATCGTTAACCTTGTGTTATTTTCTGTAGCTTGGCCTGTCCTATCTCATGTAACCTAAGCCTATTCGATAGAGTCACTTACATGAAAGCGACTGGAGCAGTCTGTTTACGGAGGTCCCAGCCTGTGGAAAACTCCCATGCGGCCGGCGGCACCCGGAACGTGGAGTAGCGTTCGTAAGAAAGCATGGCCGACTACATATACACAATGGAAATCCGGCTGACGCCGGACCAGCAGCGCGGCGTCACGCTGGTACAGGACATCGCGCGCGCCGCCGGCATGAACATTTACCTGACCGGGGGTGCGGTACGCGACATTATCAGCGGATTCCCCATCCGCGACCTGGATTTCTCGGTGCAAGGCAATCCGTTCAAGCTGCAAAAAGAGCTGGAACGCGCCGGGATCAGGATCGCCGGTACAGATGACGAATTAAAAACGCTGTACCTGGGCCTTCCAGGAAACGTGCGTGCCGAAATCACCATGGCACGCATTGAGCGCTACGAAAAAGCAGGGAAGCCGCCGATCATTTCTCCCGCGACCCTGATCGAAGACTTGCGCCGACGGGATTTCACCATCAATGCAATGGCGCTTTCGCTGAATCCTGGCTCCCGCGGACTTCTGATGGATCCGTTCAATGGCGCGGCTGACATTGAAGCCAAGGTTCTTCGCGTTCTGCATAACTATGCCTTTGTAGAAGATCCGTCCCGGCTGATCCGGGCCAGCCGCTTCGCGGCACGCTTTCACTGGCCGCTCGAGGAACGTACCCAAGCCCGATTTGAATCGGCAAAAGAAAATAACTACATCGAGTACATCAGCGACAAGGCCATAGGCTACGAGATCGAGCAGCTGGCGTACGAAGAAGATCCGCTGCACATCGTTAAAGTGCTGGAAAAAGAAGGCTGGCTCAAGGTCCTGAATCCACACTGGACCAGCGCCAAAGTGGATACGGCGCAGCTGGGTCAACTTCTGAAGACGCGACAGCAGATGATGGAACTCGGCTACGCTCCTGATCCGGCGCCGGCAGTCATGTACTTCCTTACGGCGCGGCTCGGCAACAAAGAAATTTCGGACATGGGCAAGCAGATTCCACGGAAAGATCTCGTGGAAGGGTGGCGGGATCTCGAAGACCACGCCAAGGATCTGGCGAAGCGTCTCAGCGGCAAGGAGGCTGCCACGCCCTCCCGTACCTGGAAGCTTCTTTCGGAAGCGCGGCCGGAGATGATCCTGTTTTTGGCGGTGACCTCGCGCCAGCAGTCGGTTGCGCAGAAGCTCAAAAACTTCTTCACCAAATGGCGCCAGGTGCAGCAGAAGATTCCGCTTCCTGAAATGACGGAGCTCCACATCACTCCGCAGCTGGCGGAATATCCGAAGATCGCGCACGATGTTTTCATGCTGCTGCTGGATGGCAAGCTGCGCTCCAGGACTGAAACGCTCAAATTTTTGAAACCCCTGGCTCCGCCACCGCCGCCACCTCCGCCACCGCCGCCACCGAAGCGGGGCAGGGCAGCTAAAGCGGCTGCTGCTGCGGCCGCCGAAGCAGCTGCGGCATCTGCTGCAGCTACTGCGCTCGCTGCAAGCACCAAAAAAGGAAAAGGCAAGGGAAAAGCGGCACCAGCCGCAACGGTAGCCGTCGCAAAGGCGGAAGCTCCCAAGGCTGGTAAAGCCGCAAAAGTTGAGAAAGCCAAGCCGGCGGCGAAAGTTGCGAAGCCCGCTGCTAAACCGGCAAAGGCGAAAACTGAAAAGAAGAAACGCTAGCCAGCCGCTACGAAGCTACAACTATCTAAGGATCTATCGTCCGAAAGCCTAAGCTGCAGGAGGACAAATGAAAAAGCTGGGCAAAATACTGCTCTGGGCAGTGATCACGCTCGTGCTGTTGCTGATTGTCGCCATCAGTTTGACGATCGGATGGCGTCCCTTCATCGGCCCCAGGGCGCGAGCGCTGACTGACCGGAAATTCGAAAGCACGCCGCAAAGATTGGAACGCGGAAAGTATCTTGCGAACGGCGTCAGCGGTTGCGTTTACTGCCATTCTGACCACGATTTCCGGGATACGACCGATCCGATTCCACCCGGTCAGCTAGCTGCGGGCCATGTGCTCCCGTATATGGGTCTTCCCGGACGCATCGTTGCGAGCAACCTTACTCCCGATCCCCAAACCGGGGCGAGAACGTGGACCGACGACCAATTCGCCCGCGCTATCCGTGAGGGCATCGGGCACGACGGTCGCACACTGTTTCCGATCATGCCGTACCCAAGATTCCGTTCGATGTCAGACGAAGACCTGGCGTCGATCGTGGTTTACCTGCGTTCGCTACCGCCGGTGCGTCACGAGCTTCCGGCCACCGAAGTTATCTTTCCTGTGAGATATCTCATTCGCAACGCGCCGGAGCCGTTGCAAGGCGCAGTTGCGAGCCCGGATCCTTCCGACCGACTGTCCTATGGCAAATATTTGATCATGGTCAGCGGATGCGAAGATTGTCACACTCCCGCGCATCAAGGTCAGCCTGTGCCCGGGATGGATTTCGCCGGAGGATTCCTGCTTGAGATCCCAGGTGAAACTGCAGCGGCAGCCAATCTCACGCCGGATGCTTCCGGCATCGGCTATTACGACGAGTCTTTATTTCTGCAGGCGATGCACACCGGAACGGTTCGCGCCAGAAAATTGAATCCGCTGATGCCCTTTATGGTCTACAGGAACATGACTGACGATGACTTGAAGGCCATCTTTGCCACCCTGCAGACGACCAAACCTGTTCGTCATCGCGTGGACAACAGTTTGCCTCCAACCTATTGCAAACTGTGCCGCCAAAATCACGGGGCTGGAGATCAGAATTAGGCTCGCGGAGCGCACAAGGCGGCACTTTTGATTGAGTGGTCATCCTGAGCTTTCGAAGGATCCGCCGAGTTGCGTTTCGGGATTCGCTAGGCGGTGCCGGAGCGCGTGCCAGATCCTTCGGACTGAAGTCCCTCAGGATGACGCATTGGGCGAGAAATAGGACCACTTGGCTGAGAGCGGGCTTTCAGAACTAGCAAAGATTTGACAAACCTGTTCCCGCCACAGGGCTATAATCTCTGTATGCGGCGCCAGTTGGCCATTACGGCGTTATGCGTGGCATTCCTGACTGCCCCCTTGGCGGCCCAGGCGCGAGGCGGTTCGCGAGGCGCTTCTTCCATGGGAGGACGCTCCACATTTTCGGCGCGGCCTTCATCCCCATCCGGAATTCACGGCATGTCCGGTTTTAACCGGCCGAACTTCGGATCCCACTCGACGCAGCGCTTCGGCGCGACTTTCGGGACGGGCTTTCGACATCCCTTCATTGGTCCACGCCGCTTCCGGCGGGATGTTTTCTTCGGATCGTTCACGCCATTTTATTTTGGCGGCTACGGATATCCGTACGACTATGACTACTCGTTCTCTGAACCCGATTCCTATCCGGTCTACGACAATTACGCATCGAACTCCTATCAGAATGACTTCGTAACCCAGCGATACGACGCCCAGCAAAACGATATTGACCGGCTCGAAGACGAAGTTGCGCGGCTGCGCAACGAACGGGAGTCACGTGCCGCAAAACCCGGGAATGGAGCGTCCGGGAGCACATCTGATCCGGCTACGCCTACGGTTCTCGTCTTTCGGGACAAGCACACGCGGGAAGTGCAGAATTATGCTGTAGTCGGAGAGACTATCTGGGTTTTCAGCGAGCAACGAGCAACGAAGTTTCCATTGTCCTCGCTGGACATCGACGCGACCACGAAAGCCAACGACGATCGCGGAGTGGATTTCCGTTTGCCAAATTAAACGCGTCTGTACGAGCGCGTAACTTGCATCTGCACTGCGGCTGTGGATAACTCGCCTGAATGCAATCGTAATTTCACATTAGAATGACCCCGAAGTAAAATCAGTACAGACCACACATGTCCCAATTCGTTCACCTGCATCTCCATACCGATTACTCCATGCTGGACGGCGCTTGCGACGTGGAGAAGCTCGTTCACCGGGTGCAGGAGCTGGGAATGCCGGCGGTCGCCATGACCGACCATGGCAATATTTTTGGCGCGGTTCATTTCGTCAATGCGGCCCATAAGGCGGGAGTAAAGCCGATCGTCGGCTGCGAACTCTACGTCTGCAAGAAGGACGATCACGACATCGCACGAACGCCGCCAGACGGCGATACCTACAACCATCTTTTGGTGCTCGCCGAGAATGACGAAGGCTACCGCAACCTGGCGAAGATTACGTCAGAAGCGTCGTTGCGTGGCTTCTACTACAAGCCGCGAGTCAGCAAGAAGTTTCTCGCCGAACATTCCAAGGGATTGATTGGCCTGTCGGGCTGTCTGAAGGGCGAAGTCGCTGAACGTTTGATGGAAGAGAAATATGACGCCGCGCGTAACGCGGCGGCGACCTACAGCGACATCTTCGGCAAGAACAATTTCTTTCTTGAGATTCAGGATCAGGGCCTGGAACAGGAACATCGCATTCATTCCAACCTGTTCCGGCTGGAAAAAGAACTGGCCTTCCGCTCGTAGCGACCAATGACAGCCACTATCTCTGTGAGGACGACGCTCACGCCCAGGATGTGATGTTGTGCATTCAGACTGGCAAGTCCATCCAGGACACCAACCGGATGAAGTTCCAGGGCACAGAGTTTTTCGTCAAGAGCCATGACGAAATGCATCGCGTCTTCAAGGACGCGCCGGACGTGCTTTCCCGCACTCTTGGAATCGCGGAACGTTGCAACATTCGGCTGGAGAAGATCAGCAATCCGTTTCCGCACTTTGATGTTCCTGCTGGGTACACCCTCGACAGTTATTTTGAGCACGTCTCTCGGGAGGGCTTCGCGCGTCGACTGGAAACACTACGTCCACTTGAAGCCCAAGGACGACTGAAACACAGTCTGGCGGAATATGAGCAGCGGCTGACCCGCGAGCTGGGCATTATTCAGCAGATGAAGTTTTCCGGATACTTCCTGATCGTGTGGGATTTCATCCGTTACGCCCGCGAGCGCGACATCCCGGTTGGGCCAGGCCGCGGTTCTGCCGCGGGCTCGCTGGTTTCGTACGCGCTTGGCATCACCGACCTTGATCCTTTGCAACACGAACTGATCTTTGAGCGTTTTCTGAATCCGGAGCGCGTCTCGCTGCCTGATATTGATATCGACTTCTGCATGAATCGCCGCGGTGAGGTCATCACTTATGTGACCAATAAGTATGGCCGCGAAAACGTCGCCCAGATCATCACCTTCGGCACGATGGCGGCAAAGGCCGCGATCAAAGACGTAGGCCGTGCCATGGGCGTGTTGTACAGCGAGGTCGATCGCATTGCCAAGATGGTCCCGCAGACGCTGAACATCACTCTTGAAGAAGCGATCAAGGAGTCACCGGCGCTGCAGCAGGTCTACGAGAGTGATGCGCAGATTCGCGAGTTGCTGGATACGGCGAAAAAGCTGGAAGGGATGGTCCGCAATGCTGGGGTGCACGCGGCGGGCGTCGTCATTTCTCCGCGGCCGCTGAACGAACTGGTGCCGCTGTTTAAAACGAAGAACGACGAAATTGTCACTGCCTTCGACATGGTGGCCATCGAGAAGCTTGGCCTGTTGAAGATGGATTTCCTCGGCCTCACGACGCTCACCATTCTTGACGATTCGTTGAAGCTGATCGCGCAGACCCGGGGAGAGCGCATCGTTCTTGAAGGCATCCTGCTTGATGATCACGAGACCTACGAGAAAGTCTTCCACAAGGGGCTGACTTCCGGCGTGTTCCAGTTTGAATCACGCGGGATGCGCGATGTCCTTCGCCGTTACCAGCCGAATTCGATCGAAGATCTTACGGCGCTGAATGCCCTTTATCGCCCGGGCCCCATCCAGGGCGGCATGATCGACGACTTTATCGACCGCAAACATGGTCGCAAGAAGATCGAATACGAATTGCCGGAGCTGCAGGAAATTCTGCAAGAGACGTTGGGCGTGATCGTTTATCAGGAACAGGTAATGCAGATCGCCAACCGGCTAGCTGGCTACTCTCTCGGGGAAGCCGACCTGCTTCGCCGCGCCATGGGTAAAAAGAAGCACGAAGAGATGGCGCAGCAGCGCGAGCGTTTTATCGAGGGTGCGGTACAACGAGGTTATCCGCCTAAAAAGATAGAAAAGATTTTCGATCTGATGGCGCAATTCGCCGGCTACGGCTTCAATAAGTCGCACTCAGCCGCGTATGCGTTGCTTGCGTATCACACGGCATATTTGAAGACGCGCTATCCGGTTGAGTTCATGGCGGCCCTGCTGACTTCAGTGACTGGCAGCACGGACGATGTGGTCAAGTACATCAACGAGTGCCGCGAAATGGGCATCGCCGTTGAAGCACCGGACATCAACGTCAGCGACGCGAACTTCACACCGCACGGTAACGCGATTCGATTCGGACTGGCCGCAGTAAAAAATGTCGGTCACAATGCGATTGAATCTATCGTCGCCGGACGCAAAGAGTTGGCGCGGTACACTTCAGTCTACGAATTTTGCGAGAAGGTTGACCTTCGACTGCTCAACAAGAGGGTATTGGAGTCGCTGATTAAAAGTGGCGCCATGGATGGACTTGGCCGTCGCGCCCAGTTGATGGCGGTACTTGATCGTGCCATTGAAGGCGCCCAGAAGACACAGCGAGATGCCGAGTCCGGCCAGCACGGTCTCTTTGGCGTGTTCCAGACGGAGGAAGTTTCAGCAGCGAGTACCAAGCTGCCTGATACGCCGGACTGGGATGAACACACACGGCTAAGCAATGAAAAAGAAATCCTCGGGTTCTTCATCAGCGGGCATCCTCTGGAGAAATATCGCGACAAGCTGCAGGACCTACATGCGCTGAGCACCGAAGAACTGTGCGCCATGAAGTCGTCTACGGGTAAGGACGAGAACATTACGACTGCGGGCATCATTACCAATCTCCGCGTGCTGAAATCCAAGCGTGGAGATTTTTACGCTCAAGGCGCGCTGGAAGACATGTCAGGTTCAGTCGAGATGCTGGTGTTCCCCGAGGCATATCGAAAACTGCAGGAAAAGGTGAAACTCGAAGTACCGGTTCTTATTCGTGGTGGTGTACGAATCGAAGAAGGCGCGAATCCCGAAGCTTACGGTAAATGACATCAGCTCTTTGGAGGATGTGAAAGTTCCTCTACCGCGATCACTGCGCATCCGCATTCCGCTCGAGACTTCAAGCGAAGCCACAGTCGACTCTTTGCACCTGCTGTGCGCCGAACGCAAGGGCGAGGCGAAGGTATTGTTTGACGTGGAACGCCAGGGCGATTTCATGGTGGTGATGGAAGCGGAAGGCTATAATGTTCAACCAGACCGCAATTTTATTGCCCGCGTTGAGGAACTGTGCGGTCGCGGCGCAGTGCGCGTGATTGACTAGAAGGTCCGCAGACCAGGCCCCGTAATCTTGATCTTACGAAATGAAAACCTCAACAGATGAAAGTCCCGAAATACAGGAGTTCGAAGGCGCAAGAGAAGGACGCGCCACCCGTGGCCAATGACGCGCTGGTGATGACCGGGGTCGAGTTCCTCCTTTCCATGGTGGAATCGCGCTGGGCTTCCCGGAACGGCGACAGCGGCAAGCCCGAGCCGGGGGAGCGGACTCACAAAGAACTGGACAAAATCGATCAGCAGATCGCGCGCCTCCAGGACTCGGCGGGATCGGACGAAAATACTCGGCAGGAAATCCAGCAATTGCGTGATCGAGTTGAGGCGCTACGGACGGAGATGAAATCTCATTTCGGCGCATGGGAAAAGACGGAGCTGGCCCGCCATCCTCAGCGTCCATATGCGCTCGACTATATTGAGCGCATTTTCACTGACTGGAGTGAAATTCACGGCGATCGTGGATTCGGTGACGATCCCGCCCTGGTTTGCGGCATGGCCCGCTTTCACGGCGAAGAGGTCATGATCGTCGGCCATCAGAAAGCTCGCGACACCAAGCAGAAGGTTTACCGCAACTTCGGCATGCCCAACCCGGAAGGCTATCGCAAGGCGCTGCGCGTGATGAAGATTGCGGAAAAATTTGGCAGACCGTTGTTCACGTTTGTGGATACTCCCGGTGCGTATCCGGGTCTCGGTGCCGAGGAACGCGGCCAGGCAGAAGCCATCGCGCGCAATCTTCGTGAGATGGTCCGGTTACGGGTTCCGATTGTCACCACCATTACAGGCGAAGGTGGGAGCGGAGGCGCACTGGCAATTGCTGTCGCCGACCGCGTATTGATGATGGAAAATTCCGTTTATGCCGTGATCTCTCCTGAAGGTTGTGCGTCCATTATGTGGCGCGATCCGACCAAGAAGGAACTGGCCGCCCAAGCCATGCGAATCACCGCCGAAGATTTGAAAGAACTCGGCTGCATTGACGACATTGTCGCTGAACCAGAGGGTGGCGCTCACCTGGATCATGAAGCTGCGGCCCTGCTACTCGACGCCGCCTTGCAGAAGAATCTTGCCGAGTTGAGAGGAAATCCCGTCAAGGAGTTGCTTGACTCCCGCTACACCAAATTCCGCAACATGGCGCAGTTTCTCAGGGTCGAAGACTAGCGATCCCGACAGTCAAAACAGCGCCCTCTAGTTCACAGGCTGGTACGTCTTCACCGTACACAGCCCACCATTCTCTAATTTTTCTGCCGTATAATAAACAGTTCTGCTCCATCAGCAATAGCGGGCGGAGAAACTCCGCCCCAGGGACAAGGAAGGACGGGAATGGCCACCACCGATGTATCTCTCCACGCCGAGAGCCGGCAACCGGAACAAAAACCTGTCGTAAATAACATGAGTATCCAGGTTGCGACGGTCAACGGCTCAGGCTCGCAAAGCTCAAACACAGTTTTGTTGCGCAGCATTTTCCAGATGGGAGTTCCGGTTTCAGGTAAGAACCTTTTTCCCTCGAACATCGCGGGACTGCCCACCTGGTACACCATTCGCGCCAATAAAGACGGTTACATCGCCCGCAAAAAAGAGATCGACTTCGTCGTCGCTATGAATTCGGAGACAGCGCACGAAGACGTAATGTCGCTTGCCGCGGGCGCGGCCGTGTTGTATGACGAGCCGCTGAAGCTCGACACTCTGCGTTCCGACCTGATTTTTTACGCTGTGCCCTACGACAAGCTGGTGGCGCCGGTGTGTCCCGAGGCGAAGCTGCGCAAGCTGGTCAAGAACATGATCTATGTCGGAGTGGTGGCCAAGCTGCTCGAAATCGACATAGCCGAAGTGGAAAAGGCGATCCGCAAGCAATTTGCCAAGAAGGTGAAGGCGGCCAATCTTAACCTGGCAGCAGTTCAAGCTGGATATGACTACGCTGCCGCCAACCTGGTGAAGCGCGATCCATACTTCATCCAGCGCATGGACAAAACGGCGGGCAAAATCATCATTGACGGCAACTCCGCTGCCGCGTTGGGGTGTATGTTCGCGGGCGTGACTATGGTCGCGTGGTATCCGATTACGCCTTCTTCATCGCTGCCCGAGAGTTTGATCGATTACATGAAGCGTTTCCGCATCGGCGCGGATGGCAAGGCGACGTTCGCGATCGTCCAGGCGGAAGATGAGCTGGCCGCGGTAGGCATGGTGCTCGGCGCGGGCTGGGCTGGAGCGCGGGCGATGACCGCCACTGCCGGTCCGGGAATCTCGCTGATGGCCGAATTCGCCGGCCTCGGGTACTACGCCGAAGTTCCAGGTGTGATCTGGGACATCCAACGTGTTGGCCCTTCCACTGGCTTGCCTACACGCACTTCGCAAGGCGATATTCTCTCGACTGCTTTTCTTTCTCACGGAGACACCAAAAACATTTTGCTCCTGCCCTGCTCGGCGGAAGAATGCTTCTGCATGGCGGGCGACGCTTTCGATCTCGCCGAGCAATTCCAGACGCTGGTGTTTGTCATGTCCGATCTGGATCTTGGCATGAACAACTGGATGGCCGATCCTTTCAAATATCCGGAGAAACCAATCAGCCGCGGAAAGGTTCTCAGCAAGGAAGATCTGGACCGCCTCGGTGGTTTTGCGCGTTACAAAGACGTCGATGGTGACGGCGTTGGCTATCGCACTTTGCCTGGTACCGATCACCCTGCGGCCGCTTACTTTGCACGCGGAAGCGGACACAACGAAAAAGCTCAATACAGCGAACGCCCCGACGACTTTGAGCGAAACATGGAGCGGCTGAACCGGAAATTCGAAACTGCGCGGTCGTTTGTGCCGCGTCCGGAAGTTGACACCGGAAAGTCGAAGATTGGAATCATCGGGTACGGAACGTCTCATTGGGGGCTGATCGAGAGCCGCGACCAGTTGCGACAGGAATACAGCATCGAAACCGACTATCTCCGTCTTCGCGCTTATCCTTTCACCCGCGAGGTCCACGATTTTGTTAAGCAGCACGACCGGGTCTACGTGGTGGAGCAGAACCGCGATGCGCAGATGCTCAGCCTGCTTAAGCTTGATCTTGAGCCAACGCTGGTTCCTCGGCTGCGCAGCATTGCTCACATTCACGGGCTGCCGCTTGACGCGCGCTCCGTAACCGACGAACTCATGACCATGGAGGGCAAGTAAATGGTAACTTCAACGCCCGACAAGCCAGCTCCCGCACCAAAGACCAATCGAATTGGATTGGCTGTACTCGATTATCGCGGAGGCAAGACGACCCTGTGCGCCGGCTGCGGCCACAACGCGATCTCGGAGCGGATCATCGATGCCATGTACGAAATGGGAGTGCCGCCTGAGCGTGTAATCAAGCCGAGCGGTATTGGCTGTTCGTCCAAAAGCCCGGCCTACTTCATGGGACGCTCGCACAGTTTCAATGCTGTGCACGGACGCATGCCGTCGGTGGCCACGGGCGCGGTACTGGCCAACCGTCGTCTGATCGCTCTTGGAGTGAGTGGCGATGGTGACACTGCTTCCATCGGTGTCGGCCAGTTCATCCACCTCATGCGGCGCAATTTGCCGATTATTTACATCATCGAAGACAACGGCGTGTACGGTCTGACCAAAGGCCAGTTCTCGGCGACCGCGGATATGGGGTCAACGCTGAAGACCGGCGTCATCAACGACCTTCCACCAATCGATACATGTGCTATGGCGATCACGCTGGGAGCGACATTTGTGGGGCGGTCATTCTCTGGCGACAAGAAGCAGCTTCATGCCATGTTGAAAGCCGCCATTGCACATAAGGGAACCGTCATGCTCGACGTTGTTTCTCCCTGCGTGACGTTCAACGATCACGAGGGTTCCACGAAGTCGTACAAGTACATGAAAGATCACGAAGAGCCACTGCAGGAAGTCAGTTTCGTGCCTGTGTTTGAAGACATCGCGGTGGACTATGACCCCGGGACGACGCTGGAGGTAACCATGCATGATGGTTCTCGCTTGCACCTCCGCAAACTGGAAGAGGAGTATGACCCCAAGAACCGGATCGAGGCGATCACGCGCTTGAACGAAGCCCACGAAAAGGGTGAGGTTCTCACCGGAGTTTTCTATGTCAACCCTGAGGCCCCAAGCTTTGTTGACCTGCTCAATATGACCGAGGAGCCGCTGGCCACGTTGCCGGAATCTGTGGTCCGCCCGGGAAGGGAAGTCCTAGAGCAGGTGATGGAAGAGCTTAGATAAAGTTGAAATTCCGCAATGGGTATTTCGCGTACGCGGTACGCCTTGCGAAAGCTCGTCCGTACCTGATTGGTTCTTGCCAATCTCGCGGGGATAATTCATCCTGTCGCCAACTGTTTTCCCACGATCAGCGTCTCAGTACTCTGACAGCGCGGGGCGCGCTTTCCTAAAGAACATACAATGGCTGAAGGAAAAACCAGGCCGATAAGTAAAGTGCTGCTAGCCGCAATAGCGTTGATTGTGATCGTCGTGGTGGCACTCGTAGTGAGCGGAATCCACCTGTCCAATCCCTATCTACGCAAGAAAGCAGTTGAGATGCTCGCGGAGAAGTTTCACGCCAGCGTCGAACTGAAAGACTTCCATGTCTATTTATTTCCCGGGGCCCGGATTGAAGGATCAGGACTGGTGCTGCGCCACGAGGGCCGAACGGATGTGCCTCCGCTGATCTCGATCGCCGAGTTCTCCGCCGAGACGGGCATCACAGGATTGTTAGGCAAGCCGTGGAAGATTGGACAAGTCAAACTCAAGGGCCTGGTCATCCAGATACCTCCGCCCGCCCAAAGAACGAAACAGGATTGGTCGAGGGTTCGCAAGATGCCGGTGCTGATTCAGGAGATTGTCTCGGATGACGCCGAACTACGGTTGCTGCCGAAGTCCGCTGACAAAGATCCGCACCACTTTGCGATTCATCATCTGGTGATGCATTCGGTGGGCCTCGATCGTGCGGCCAGTTTTACCGCGCAACTTACCAATGCGGTGCCGCCCGGCGAGATCGACTCGAAAGGAAGCTTCGGGCCCTGGAGTCCAGACGATCCCGGCCAGACTCCCCTGGCGGCGACCTACACGTTCGACAAGGCAGATCTCGGGGTGTTCAAGGGCATCAGCGGAATATTGTCTTCCAAAGGCAAGTTCGGGGGCGTGCTGGAAAAAATCGAGGTCGAGGGCACGACTTCGACTCCTGACTTTACGGTAAAAATATCCGGACATCCGATCGCTCTCGATACCACGTTCAGCGCAACGGTCGACGGAACAAATGGCGACACTCTGCTTCACCCGGTGACCGCTCATTTGCTGAATACGGTCATCGTTGCCAACGGCGGCGTAGTCAAGTCGCCAGACAAAAAAGGTCGTCTGATTGATCTGGATGTCACGGTAGACCAGGGAAGGCTTGAGGACTTGATGCGCTTGGCTGTGAAGTCGGACAAGCCGCCCATGACCGGCGCAATCACATTTCATACCAAGTTCGATCTCCCGCACGAGAATGCGAGCATTACCGATCGCCTGAACCTGGACGGAAAGTTTGACGTGGTCCGGGGTCAATTCACCAGCCCGGACGTTACTGGAAAGATCAAGACCTTAAGCCGAAAGGGCCAAGGCAAGCCACAGGATGAAGACGCAGGCAGCGCCATTTCCGAGTTGAAAGGAAATTTCGTGCTCGATAACAGCGTCCTCACGTTTCGCGGTCTTACCTTTTCGGTGACAGGGGCCAAAGTTTCCCTCGACGGTAAATACGCCCTGCAGAAAGAGGAGCTCGACTTTCACGGCAAATTGAGAATGGACGCCAAGCTGTCCCAGACAATGACGGGTGCGAAATCATTTATTCTCAAGGCATTCGATCCGTTCTTCCGTAAAAACGGCAAAACCGAAATCCCCATCAAGATTACTGGGACGCGAGAGCATCCTTCCTTCGGTCTCGATCTGCACCACAAGGACAAAGACAAAGGAGAATAGGAATGTGGGCGAACGGGAATGTCCGCCCATCGAGGGAAAGCTAGGGCTTGTTCGTCTTCGGCTTCTTCCGATTCTGTTCTTCTCCAGAGTGTTCCGGACTCGAACCTGGCTCAGGAAAGTCGCTGTCCGAGGATTTCAGCATGGAATCCTGGTCCCGGTGTCCGAGCTGTCCTCCCATAGAAGTATTCCCGGTTTGGGCTGGCCGGTCTTCCTCGACTGCGCCTTTGCCCCGGTCCTGGTCTTCTTCGGATTTCAAGTCTGTCATGAAGTATCCTCGTGGGAAATTTAGATGACGTTAATTTCTGAGTGTTAGCTTATCGCGAAACTTTTAACTACGCGAAGGGTTTATCTGCTAGATCGACGAGAAAAGACGAGATAAGATCGGCAGAAGAAATCAGCGGAAAGACGGATTGCAGACCAACCCCAAGGAGTTTCGATGAAACGTCTGATTCTGGCGGTTACCGCAATGATCGTGCTGACCTTGCCCGGCTGGGGAGAGGGAACGCCACGCGAGCAAACCAGAGGTGGGGCTGCGGCACACCGCGAAGAGGCCCGCAACAACCCGAATCGTCCGCACCATCGACACAAACGACACCACCACCATCGTCACCACGGTGCCGCTTAAGTTGGCCCGGGGAAGTCCGCTGCATGCCCTGACGGGTTCTGCGATTCGCTTAGGTTACTGTTCTCTACGGGCGGTGGTCCCCGTCGCCGGCACCCCAAGTTTGCGCAGTCGCTCCCGCGCCTGCAATGCCTCATTCGATTTGGGATACCGCTGAATCACATGGCGGAGGGCCGCTATCCCGGCTTCCTGTTGTCCTAATTCAACCAGTGCCAACCCCTTCTTCAGTTCAGCTGTTGCCGCCTTATTGCCATCAGGAAAGCTCTGCAGGACCTGGTCATAGCTCTTGGCGGCCGCCTGGTAGTTGCCTTGGCGGAACTGGATATCCGCGAGGTAGAAGTTTGAATTTCCAGCCAACTCGGTGTTGGGGTAATACCTGACGTAATCTGCGAATTCCTGTGCTGCTAGGTCATTCTTGCCTGCCTGATAATCGCGCAACCCGTTGTTGTAAAGAACATCCGGCGGCGGGGCTGCGGCGGCCTGCTGCTGCTGTTGGGTCTGCTGTGACGACAGGCTTTGCTGCGATGCCTGCATGTCCTCCAACTGCTTGCTGACCTTGCCCAGGCGGGCCTTCAGTTCGTCCAGCGAGTCATTCAGCGACTGAATCTGCCCAGAGAGCTGGTCCGCATGGCTGCCACTCTCGCTTTGTTGCTTCTGTAGAGTGGTCTGGAGGTCGGTCACGGAAGTGGCGACTTTATTGGCGCGGTCCGTGCTTTGCTCGATCAGGTGTTGCAGCACGCCCATGCGTTCGTCGAAGGACTGCTGCATGTGGGCAATTCTGTCCTGCAGATCCTGGACCTGGGTCTGCAATTGCACCATGTCCTTGTTGACGGCCCATGCGGGTGTGAGGCCTGCGGGAAGCAGGGCCAACAAAGCGAGTACGAGCAGGTATCGCTGTATCTTCATAAGCCATTCTCTAAAATACGGGGAGTAAATGCAACGTCCGCGCCAGAACGGCGAATAGCACCCAGGAATTCAAGAATAAGCGCTGCAGACAGATAATGGCGCCGGCGTCTCAACAGATACCGCGAGAATGTGCAGACCTCGCAAGCAAATGTTGAGATGCCGGCGCAGATTTTACTTCTGGTAGACGAAGTGTCCGCGGCGGTTCTGCTGCCAGCACGCTTCGTTCGACTCAGTGCAGAACGGCTTCTCCTTACCGTAGCTGATGGTCTTCACGTGGTCGGCAGTGATGCCACCCTGTACCAGCGCATTGCGAACGGAGTTGGCGCGACTGTCGCCAAGTGCCAGGTTGTACTCAGTCGATCCGCGTTCGTCGCAATGTCCCTCGATCGTGAAGGCAATGTTGGGATGCTGTTTCAGGAACTCAATATCGCCTTGGATCGAGGACTGTTGGTCTGCGTTGATATCGCTCTTGTCGTAATCGAAGTAAACGTCCTTCACAGTTTGTGAGAACAATTCTTCTTCGGTAGCCGAGGCTTGAGGAGGCGGTGGTGGCGCTGAAGTGACAGTGACTCTCGCTGTCGCCGTCTGCGTGCCGCCCGATCCTTTCGCAGTCAAAGTGTAGGTCGTCGAATCGCTCGGACTGACGGATTGCGATCCGTTCGGTTGCACTGCGCCGATGCCATCGATGCTGGCATCGGTTGCGTTGCTAGTCTGCCATGTCAGGGTTGTGGATTGGCCCTTGTCTATCGTGTTCGGGTTAGCCGTGAGGGAAGCCGTAGGCGCGGCCGGCGCTGGCGGTGGGGGCGGCGGCGGAGGCGCCACTTTCTTCTTGCAAGCGCTCAAAATCATGATGGCGCCCAAAGCGAACACTAACATCGTCCATCTCAGTCGTCGTTGCTTCACTCTCGTCCTCCATACTCTTCGTGCGCATTGATCGCTGTCGTTGCGCCCGGCTCAGGTCCGAAAAGGGAGGAGTACGACCCAACCTCTTCAGGAATTAACTGCGAAACAGCAATGATGATTCCGGTGATCACTTCCAACTCCAGTTTGGTTGAGTATTAGCACCCGCGAAAGTAAGCTGCTTCTGGTTTGTACCATCGGCCAACATGGTCCAAATCTGCAGACTGCCTGCACGGCTGGACTGGAAAATGATGTGCCTGCCATCTGGCGACCAATAGGGAAAGTCGTTGCGACCGCCATCGTGGGTGAGTTGCACCCACTGCTTGCTGGCGATGTCCATGATGTAAATGTCCTGCGCGCCCGGGGCCCCCGGCCCGTACTTGCGCATCCAGGAGACTACGAGAAACTGCCCATTGGGCGACCATGACGGAGAAACCGCGTAGCCCTGATCGGTGACCCGCTGCACGTTGGTGCCGTCCGATTCCATGGTGTAAACCTGCGGCAATCCCGTGCGCCCGCTGACCCATGCAATCTGGGTATTGGTCTTGCGGTTCCAGGTCGGTGAAACGTCGGGACCCTTGAACGATGTAATTCGCTTCAGATTGGCCCCGGATGAATCGACCGTATAAATCTCCGGGTCGCCACTGCGTGACGAAGAAAATGCCAGCCTGGTTCCATCGGAGGACCATGCGGGAGAAAGATTGGTTCCCCCAAACCGTGGAAAGGCGACCAACCGGCTCAGATCCAGGGAGTACATCAGTATCTCCCATCCACCTTTCGCCAGCGAGCTAAACGCTATTCGCGACCCGTCTGGCGAAACCCGCGGAGATAGAGAAATCGAATTCAGATGGGTGACCGCATGCTGGTTGGCACCGTCATAATCCATCGCCCAGATTTCCTTGTGTCCGCTGCGGCTGCTCACGAAATAAATTTTGGTCTCCGCGATCCCGGCGATGCCACCGCCCAAACGAAAGATAATCTCGTCGGCAAATTTATGCGCCGTAGTCCGGGCCGCATCGCTGGTGGCGGCATCCTGATACTGCTTGCCGAGCACCTGCGGGGAAGTCACATTCTTTACGTCGTAAAGCCAGCCCTGTACCGTCATCCCATTGCCGGATGCCCCTAGATTGCCAAAAGCCAACATGGCAGCGCTGGATGGAGCCGCACTCCACGACTCAAATTTCACGTCCGCCGGGTTACCTACTTGCCCCAGGGGATAAAAGCTCTTCGAAACCATGTCGAAGATTCCGGCATTGTCCAGATCGTTCCACAAAGTCTCGTTGAAAACTTTCAGCAATTCAGCATTCTTCGGATCCTGTCCGGCCGCGTTGAAATCCGGGACGGCCAGGCGCACTTTCTCTACGCCCAACCCGGTACCGGTCTTGATCCAGTCCTGGGCAAAGCTCGAAGTCAGCAAAATAAGAGGCAAAAACAATTTTAAAAATAGCTTCATCAATGAAATGAGTCCTCACTAGACAAGCAACCAGCTCGGAAAAAGCCAGCCACTATCTTTTGTAATCGAACCAAAACTCTACCGACACCTTATTCGCCGCATAATCCGAGGGCAGGGGACCAAAAGTGTCAATGCGTTGGATGGCCCGGGTGGCGGACTGATCGAGCGAAGGTACGCCGCTCGACTGCTCCACTTGAACGTTTGCGGGATGACCGTCACGCATCACATCGAAAGTGATGTACACCCGTTGGGCTGTGCTGATGCGTGGGTCGACTTCGTATTTCAGCCAGTTTTCTGAAACTTTCTGCTGCACCACTTTCACGTACCACGCATAACGTGAACCGAAATCCCCGCCTCCGCCGGTAAAGCCGAAGCCTCCCTTGGCGCCGTTTTCGTTGAATGTGCCGTAGGGTCCACTGACCGGACCACCCTGGCCGTACGGGATTACATTGTCCGCTTCCTGTACCGGTTCGGGCTTAGCCTTTTGTTGAGTGGCGCTGGTTTTCGTTGCCGGCTTGGTCTTCGCAATCTTGTCCGGAATGGGAATAGCGTCAGGTAGTTTCTCCTCGACGGGTTGCGGTTTGGGCAATGATTGCGTGATTCCCTTGGAATCGTTGGCGAGGACGTTTTGAGTCTGCGTCTGCGTGCTTGGAAGCGGAATATTGCTTACCAGCGTCACGCCCATGGCATCGCCCCCTCCGCCTGCTCCCCAGCCTGCACCGTGGCTGCTCGGCACAACCACTGCATATAGCAGGATGGATCCCGCCACTGCGAGGTGGAGCCCGAGCGACCAGGAAAGGTTGCGTCCCCAGCGATCGTGTTCGAAAAAGATTTCAGCGTTGGCTGCCATGCGCGTCCAGCGGTTGAGTCACGATACTTACATTGGTGATGCCAGATGATTTGACTGCGTCCATGACGGTGGCGAAAGCGCCGAAGGGAACATCTTCATCGGCGCGGATGAAGATGGACTGGTGCTGAGGGTCGCGGATTTTAGATTTTAGCTTGGCCCCGATCTCATTAATGTTGATCGCGTCATTGCCCAGAAAAACCCGCTGCTGTTTGTTGATGCTGACCACCAGACGCTCTTCGGTGATCTCCTTCACGGAACGCGTCTTGGGAACATTCACTTCAATGCCGGACTGCAAGACCGGCGCGGTGACCATGAAAATGATCAGCAACACCAGTACGACGTCCACCAGGGGAGTGATGTTGATGTCGGAGAGTGAGGTTTGAGTTCGTCCGTTCGAAGCCGTGAAGGCCATTACCGCGGTACCCCCGGAGCTTCAGCGGTACGGTAAGCTGCGTGGGTTGCTGGCGCTCGACGGCATTGAGCATCTCCAGCGCGAAGTCATCACCGCGAGAGGCAAATTCGCGAATGGATCCGCCAATCAAATTGTAGGCGATTACGGCAGGGATAGCAGCAGCCAAGCCGGCGGCGGTTGTGATGAGCGCCTCCGAGATTCCCGGGGCCACGGCGCGCAGAGTAGCCGCGCCGGCCGTGCCCAACCCATGGAACGCGTCGATAATTCCCCAGACAGTTCCGAACAAACCGATGAAAGGTGTAACCGCGCCCGTAATCGCCAGCCACGGCATATTGCGTTCAAAGCGGCTGAGCTCTTCCGAGTTCGCGATCTGCATCGCACGTTGCACGGCCACAGGGTTTCTGATGCCTCCGCCTGAAGCCGCTCCCTGGCGGCGATATTCTTCGAAGCCACCCTCAAAGACCCCGACCAGCGGGCTGGGCCGGAACTGATCGGCCACGGCACCTACGTCCTGCAGACGCTGGGCCTTGCGGAAGGCGCGCACGAAACGACCACTCTGTACCCGCGCCCGGCGCAAAATACTCCACTTGGAAAGAATGATCGCCCAGGACACCAGGCTGAAGATCAGAAGTAGTACCAGGACCGCCTTGGCGACCGGGCCGGTTTCGCCCACCAAGTCAATAATTTCGCCGCCGACCACTGCTGCCAGCAAAGGATACAGATTCATTGTTTTTTAGGAGTTTCCTGCCTCGATTATAGACCACCTGCCCCGCCAAATCCGCGGGTGAACACCATCAATCAACCCCCATCCCTGTGCAAAAACGCGAGTTGCGAGCCCAGCATCTAAAGCTCCGGTTTCCAAAACTTGTAGTGCAGGAAATTATCCAAGGAGGCAACATGACCCATTTCGGAACACTCCGCGATTATCGCTTCGCAGATGTTGACGCCGCCACGGACGACATTCGAGGCGCAAAGGTTTACGGTCTGGATGACGAAAAGCTCGGCAAGGTTGACGACGTGATTTTCGATCACGCGACCGGCCGGATCAGCTACGTGGTTGTCGATACCGGAGGTTGGCTATCCAGTAAAAAGTTTATCGTGCCGCCTTTCCAACTCAGCCAATCCCCGAAGCATGATGATGACTTTCAGGTCCACCTAACGCGAGAACAGATCGAGACCTTTCCGCCCTACAACGAAGCAGATGTTGAATCTGACGAGAAGTGGGCCGCCTACGAAGGGCGCTACCGGTCGGAGTGGGAAGCAGGATCCGATCATGCACCGGGTGGCTACAGACCGAAATATCACGCCCACCACGAAGCAGCAGATCGACGCCGGGTCAGGAACCCTTCCATCCGCTGAATCCGCTGAGGACGATACGGCTTCCGACGTCACTCCCATGAGAACGGAAACCTCATTGGGTGTCGATCCCAGTGGCCCGAGTCGCCGCTGGGATACGTTTGAAGACCGGTTACGACAGCGACGGCAGGAGATCGTCTCGGTGTGCTCGACATGCAAGAGCGCTCCAATGTCCGAAAGCGGTACTGAACGCGACCAGCGACGAAAAGCCAGCTAGTGTCATAGCGGGCCAGGGCACTAGAGGCCCTGGCCCGGATTCAAAAGGCTTTCCTCCATTCTTTGCGCACTTTGCGTCCTTTGCGGTTAAAAGCTTTTGACCGCAATTGGGCGCGCTCTTCTTTCCGGCGCGAATTTCTCCACCGAGTCAATAATTCGGCTAAAATCTGTCGCCATGGACAGACGAACTCTTCTGCAATCGATTCCCGCACTGGCACTTCTCAGCCAGGCAGTGTCCGCAAATGCGCAAACCTCGAAAACCGGGTCTTCTGCCGGAGTCTTCGAGTTGCGGATCTATCACGCCTACGAGGGTAAGCTTGAGGATCTGCTGACACGGTTCCGAGAACACACCACGCGGCTGTTCGAAAAGCACGGAATGAAGAACATCGCGTACTGGACTCCTACGGATGATCCGTTAAAAGGCAAGACGCTGATCTATGTGCTTGGGCATCCGAGCCGGGACGCGGCTACTGCGAACTGGAAGGCTTTCTCCGAGGATCCCGACTGGATCACCGTGCGCGATAAGTCCGAGGCAAACGGAAAGCTGGTGGAGAAAGTAGATTCAACTTTCATGGTTCTCACCGATTTCTCGCCCGCAGTGTAATTCCTCCGGCAAACACACAAATGCCCCGCTTTTCGAAGATAGGAGAAAGCGGGGCACCTAAACAATTGCACCAGGTCGAGTATTTACCGGAGCCCGTACAGCGTCACCTTGGGCCGTCTGGTCCACTTGTCTTTGCTGTACCAAAGATCGACGCTCTGAATGGCCCGCCGGTCACCGGGCAAGTCGATCATACGGGTATGACCACCATCGGGGATGCGGCTGCGAATTGCGATTTCTTCCTGGGTTCCGTTTCCGTAGCGAACGATCACCCGATCGAAGTTTATTGCACCGCCGCTGACTCGCAATTGGATCGCCCGGAAGGTGCCGTCGCTACGACCAACCCTGATACTGTCATGGTCTGTCGCGCCATCGACGTGTGAGTCTCCCAGGAGCACCATGCGGTGGCGTTGTGCATACGCAGTGGTGAAAGAGATCGTTACCAGAAACAACGCTAACAGTCGAAGATCCTGTTTTCTGATGAACATTGTCTGCCCCTTGTACCAGTTTTGTCCCAAGCGGCAGAATGTTAACACTGCTTTTGCCCACGTCTAGTTACTTCCCGGCTGCCACCGGAGTTGCGAAGACGTCCTGCTCCAACAATTCCGTCGTGGGCTGATCGATGCTCTCTGAGATCAGTACGGTGTCGCCTTTGGCTTCGATGAAAACGGTTCCGTCTTCCGTCAACCATGAATGTTTACCGGCCAACTGTTTTAAGTTTGCAGTCGAAGGGTCGGGGTCTTTTCCATTTTCGGCGACGTCGTGTACGTGGGGGTAGCGTTTTGCGATTGCCCTGGCATAAATTGCAGCAAACTCCGAGGCCTTTTCGGCGTTCGACCAGCGCGAGACATAGAGCAATGCCAGGGGCGCGGAGGGATCGCCTTTGGGCCGAGCCGAATAGTAGTAGCCGCCGCGCCAGTGCGGATACATCTCGTGTGAAGTTTCGGTGCCGGCGTATTGATCAATCAGCACCGCAACGTCGAATTCGCCAATCGCGCCTACGTCGAAGCGATCATAATTTTTGAAGACCTGACGAAAGTCAATCAGTGGCATTGGTTCGAGGTGCTCGCCCGAGAGATAGGTCTTCGGCTCCATGATCTGGCGAGTAGTTCGCGGAGGATCCTGAAACAATGAGGTGAAGGCTTTGTCCTTTCCGGACTTGGTCAGCATTTCAGCGACAAAGTCGATGCCGTAGCGATAAGGGAAGGTAAGCGCCTCCTTCATATAGATCGGTGCATTCTGAAATTGCACTGCATCGGCTGTGCCTACCAGCATTCCCTGTTTAAGGGCCTCGACTACCTGCGGCGAATCCTTTAGCGATTGGCCCATCGGCGCAAGCATGTAGTCAACCAGGACCACCATGGCCTGGCCCTCGACCACCGCCTGCCGGGCAGTGCCGATTTCGTCATTGGCGATGTCCTGCGGAGTTATCTCCTTTTTCTTGTCCAAGTCGGTATCGCCGGGCTTCATGTATTTTTCTAGGTTGAAAGACTGGTCCTGCAACGCATGGGTGAGCTCGTGGGCCAGCACGGGTTTTTGCTGCTCGGCCCCCAGCCAGTCAAGGAGATTCACGGTTTTGGTTTTGGGATCGTAGTATCCGGCCACTTGTTCTTTCAGCAGGACGACCAGAAACTTGCCAAGGTCGAAGTCACGGGGCAACAGTCCAAATTTTTTGAGCACGAGTTCGGAACGCCGCAGACGCTTCGCATCCTCGTCCTCAGACATGTTTTTGACCACATAGCTAGCTACTTCGTCGCGGCTGACCAGTCGTCGCTTGACTTCATGCTTGATGGGAAACGAAGTATCTTTGCTGGCAAAACCTAGGATCTCGTCCACTGAGCGGAAGAGCTTCTCCGCCTCCTGAGGAGAAATTTTCTGTTCTTGTTCTTCCGGCGGTTGCTGTGTGGCAGTCCCCGCGCCCGCAGGAGTTTGGGGATCGGAAGTCGCTGCTCCTTGTGCCCATGCAACGGAGATGAGCAAAACAAAGATCAGAATTAATCTAAGAAACGTAGAGGGAAGCTGGCGGCTTTCTGTCTGTCCGTTGCTCATCGAATTTGAGTTTATACTTTTTCCCAGAGACAACAATCAATGAGCGATGGAGGCCGGGCGTCTCGCACGGCCTCCATTAGGCTTCCTAATTGTTGTCAAGATCGAATTCTGTTTCGTGCTATGCTGCGCTCAACTTCACCTTAACTTCGGTTCCAGGATGGCCGGTGCTCGTCGAACTGCGGCTTGAAAATTACGCGGTTGTGGACAACCTGGTGGTGGAATTCGCCCCAGGTCTTAACCTCTTGACCGGCGAAACCGGCGCCGGAAAATCCATTCTCATCGACGCTTTGGCCCTTCTCTTGGGTGACAAAGCCTCCGCAGACGTAATTCGGTCGGGGGCGGACAAAGCCACGATCTCTGCCGTCTTCGAAGTTGAGAGCGGCGCGGAGAAGACCGTCGCGCAAATCCTCGAGAACAACGGCATCGACCAGGAAGACGAGTCGGTTATTCTTCGGCGGGAGATAACGATCGGCGGAAAAGGCCGGGTGTTCGTCAACAATCAACCAGCGACAGTCGCAGTGCTGCGCCAACTCGCACCGTCCCTGGCCACGATCCACGCGCAGAACGAATCGCTCCTGTCATTCGATGCCATCGCGCGTTTGCGTCTGCTTGACTCGTACGCCAATGCTCAGACCGACGCCACTGCGGAAGCTTTTTTCAAATGGAAGAGCATACGAACCCGCATCGCCGAGCTAGAACATGATGAGCAAGACCGCTTGCGCCTGCTGGACCTCTGGACGTTTCAAGCTCGCGAAGTTGAAGATGCGAGATTGCAAGCGGGAGAAGACGAACGGCTTGAAACCGAGAAGCGTGTGCTGGCAAACGCCGAGAAGATTCACAGCGCGGCAATGAATGCGTTCGATCTGCTTTACGAAGGTGATGCGTCGACGTCCGCCTTATTACGCACGGCGCAGAAGCACATCGAAGAACTCGCCCGCTACGAGCCGAAATTTCAGGAGACAATGGCAACCCTCGATTCCGCACGAATCAGCGTTGAAGACGTTGGGGCCAGTCTGCGGGATTACGCCGGTGGAATCGAGGCTTCACCCGAGCATCTGGCGGAAGTGGAAGACCGGCTCGCAGCCCTGGATCGACTGAAGCGCAAGTATGGCCCCACGCTAGGTGATGTGCTTAAGCATGGGGAGGAAGTCAGGCGAAAGCTTTCTGAGATGGAGAACAAGGATGAAATCCTCCAGCAACTTCGTGGGGAATTGGCGAAGGCGGCGGAGCAATATCTGAGTGCCGCCCAGGTCCTGTCGAAGAAGCGGTACGAATCGGCTCGCAAGCTGGAGAAGTTGGTCGAGGCCGAAATCAACGACCTTGCCATGAAGTCCAGTTTTCGCATCGAGGTTAGTGGCACCGACGACGAGGCGAACTGGACCGCCTCCGGTTTTGACCAGGTGGTCTATCTGATTGCGACCAACCCAGGCGAATCGATGCGGCAGCTGGAGCACATCGCGTCCGGAGGCGAATTGTCTCGGGTCATGCTGGCGCTCAAGGCGAGCGTGGAGGCGGCTTCGAGCAAGAAACGAAGCTCCGGAGCGCAGAGAACTCTGGTATTTGACGAAATAGACACTGGAATTGGAGGGCGAGCGGCGGAGGCGGTAGGGAAGAAGCTGAAGAGTCTTTCCCGCTCAAGCCAGGTGCTCTGCGTAACCCATTTGCCCCAAATCGCCACTTTCGCCGACCACCACTACCTGATCGAAAAAAAGGCGGCTGGCGGACGCACTCGAACGGCCATTCATTTAATCACCGGAGAAGAGCGAACCGAGGAAGTCGCACGCATGCTGAGTGGCGCCAAACTGACTGACACATCCCGCAAACACGCCGATCAAATGTTGAAGACCAACGCGTAAGTTTACTTTCGCGATCCATGCATTGAACTGGAATACACCCTCTTGCATGAAGGTGCTATCCTCGCGGTCATAGGCGACAATCTAGGTAAAATACCTTAACAACTTACGACGCGATCAGGAGAAGTTCATGAATCGTAAGGGCCTCGGACACGTTTCAGTCTTCGCAGGATTGATTTTCTGGTTCATAAACCTCACCGGTTGTGGACACGACCAGCAACTGACAGCCATCCATATCCAGCCGAGTACCCAAGACTTCGGCGCTTCGAATGTTCCGGTTGCCGCGAATGCGGGATCCAGCGTGCAGCTCAGAGCTCTCGGATCCTTCATACACCCGCCCGTGACCAAAGACATTACTGACCAGGTGGTTTGGAATTCAAATACTCCCGATATGGTGACCGTAAGCAGCACGGGACTATTGACCGCTACTGGCTTGGCGTGCGGCAATGCCTTGGTTTCTGCGACTGTGACGACGGACAAGAGCACGGGGAATCTGCATTCATCAGGGGCCCTCGTGACCGGGAGCATGACCGCGAATGTGATCTGCTTTACTGGGAATGGGCCGGCAGTGACATTGACCTTCGCAGGTACCGGTGCAGGAACCGTAGCAAGTTCGCCTGCGGGTTTGGGCTGTTCAACCAGTTGCAGTGCAAGCTTCGTCAGCGGCACTGTCGTCACTTTGACGGCTACTCCGAACGGGTCCACATTCGGAGGTTGGTCGGGCTGCGACTCTACGTCCGGGGTGGCATGCACGCTTGCGCTGAACACCGATCGGGCGGTTACCGTCACTTTCAATTAGTTCGTGGTGGATTTTTCGGGCATCGTCGTCCACGATAGCCAGGACATATTTTCATGTTTTCCGTTCACTGCCAAAATATCCCCAATCGCTGCTAATCCTATGCCTTTCTAGGGCTTACGTTGACCAACTGGGTACTTGTCCGATACTCTAGTTGTCAACTACCCATAGGGGACGTGTACCCTAAGAAGGCAGAGTATGGCCGTAAAACAGGACGAAAAAACGTTGCTTTTGCTTAAGCCCCGTGGCTTCTGCGCAGGCGTGGTTCGGGCGATTGACATTGTCCGTATCGCGCTCGAGGCCTTTGGGCCGCCCATCTATGTCCGCAAGGAAATTGTCCACAACCGCTTCGTGGTTGAGGAACTGCAGGGCAAGGGCGCCATTTTTGTCGATAGCGTCGAAGAGGTACCCAACGGCGAGCGTGTCATTTACAGCGCCCATGGAGTCTCTCCGGAAGTGCGCGAGGCCAGTGAGCAGCGCGGTTTGCGCGTAATCGACGCGACGTGCCCGCTGGTCACAAAAGTACATGTAGAGGCCGTGAAGTTTGCCAAGGAAGGCTATTCCCTGATGCTGATCGGCCATCGCGATCACGATGAAGTCATCGGCACGCTTGGCGAGGCTCCGATTGTGACCCAGGTCGTAGGATCACCCCAGGAAGTGGCTTCACTTACCGTGGCTGATCCTAACCGTGTCGCATATTTGACCCAGACCACTTTAAGTCTGGATGAGACCCGGGACATCATCGCCGCGCTCAGAGAACGATTCCCCAACATCAAGGGGCCGGCAGCGCAGGATATCTGCTACGCCACGGAGAACCGCCAGGTAGCGGTGAAACACGTGGCTTCGGACGCCGAATTGCTGCTCGTGGTTGGCTCTGACAATAGCTCTAATTCCAATCGTTTAGTAGAAGTTGCGCGTAATTTAGGCACCGAGTCGCATCTAATAGATAGTTTCCGAAATATCCGGCCGGAATGGCTGGAAGGTGTGAAAACGATCGCTTTGACCGCGGGGGCTTCCGCCCCGGAGTGCCTGGTTGAAGAAGTCGTGAAGTTCCTGGGCACAGAAGGCTTCGGAAACGTCGAAGAAGTTGAAGTCATGCCCGAGAACGTGCGTTTTGGTCTGCCGCCGGAGATTGTGGAAGCAATTGCAAGCGCTCCTGCGGTTGCGGAGTAGACAAACAAAATAATATGGAAGACACGTCCTCCCCCTCTCTGGGTGCCCAGTCTTTCGCTGTACAGTCTTCGTCTGCCGTTCCGCAGATGCGGTTCGGGAAGATCGACGATCTGATCAGCAGGGTTGCCGCTGCCATTGACGGCGCCCGCAACAGCCTGTTCTCCGAGCAGCATGAAGAAGGCTACTGGTGCGGCGAGTTGGAAGCCGACGCAACCCTGGAAGCCGACTACATCATTCTGCACGTTCTCCTGGGTACGGGAAATCCGGATAGGATGGCGAAGGCTGCGCGTTATGTGCTGCAGCATCAGAATCAGGATGGCGGATGGAGCATCTACGCCGACGGCCCATCCAATATCAGCGCTTCGGTCAAGTGTTATTTCGGATTGAAACTCGCCGGCTACGGTGCGGATCATCCTGACCTGGCTCGCGCCCGCAAGAAGATTCTGGAAATGGGCGGCGTGACCGAGGTCAACACTTTTACCAAGATCTATCTCTGTTTCTTTGGGCAGTATGATTACGATGCTGTTCCTGCAATTCCGCCGGAAATCGTACTTTTTCCCAAGTGGTTCTGGTTCAACATTTACGAGATTTCATCCTGGTCGCGTGCGATTCTTGTGCCGCTATCGATCTGTTACGCCAAGAAGCCGTTCAAGAAAATTCCCGACGAACTTGGAGTAGATGAGTTGTTTGTCGGAGGGCGCGACAAGTCGCGCATGCGTCTGCGCTGGGATAAGAAGCTGCTCTCATGGCGCAACTTCTTTTTGTCACTCGACCGTCTGACTCACTGGTTTGAGCGGGTACACATCCGGCCGCTTCGTTCCATTGCCTTGAAGCAGGCGGAGAAGTGGATGCTCGAACGCTTCGAAATGAGCGACGGATTGGGAGCGATTTTTCCTTCGATGATGAATTCGATCATCGCTCTGCGCTGTCTGGGCTACTCCGTGGATGATCCGCAGGTGATTCGAGCCATGGACGAGTTTGAGAAGTTGGGAATTGAAGACGCAGAGACCTTCAGGATGCAGCCGTGCAAATCGCCAGTGTGGGACACGGCGTACGCGTTGTTTGCGCTCGGGGAGAGCGGCGTTCCGGCGAACGATGCCCGCATGGTGAAGTGTGCCGACTGGATCCTTCAGAAGCAAGTGCGCACGGCCGGCGACTGGAAGGTCAAAAACCGGGTAGGTCAGCCCGGCGGGTGGTACTTCGAATTCAACAACGAGTTCTATCCCGACGTGGACGACAGCGCCATGGTCTGTCTGGGCCTGACGCACGTTGAACACGCGAACGGCCGCTACCAACGCGAGTCCGTGCAGCGCGCCATTGACTGGATCCTTTCCATGCAGTGTCGAAACGGGGGATGGGCGTCATTCGACAAAAACAATGACCGCATGGTGTTTCAGCATGTGCCTTTCGCTGACCACAACGCGATGCTGGATCCCGCTACGGTGGACATCACTGGACGCATCCTGGAGATGCTGGCGGCATACGGCTACGACAGGAATCATCCCGCGGTAGTCAAGGCGCTCAAGTTTATCCGCGACGAGCAGGAACCCGACGGTTCCTGGTTTGGACGTTGGGGAGTCAACTATCTTTACGGAACCATGCAGGTTCTGCGTGGCCTCGAGGCAATGGAAGTCGACCATCACGAGCCTTACGTACAGCAAGCCGCTGAATGGATTCGAATGGTGCAGAACCCTGACGGCGGATGGGGAGAAACCTGCGGCTCCTACGACGATCCGAATACCAAAGGCGTAGGGCCGAGCACTCCATCCCAAACGGCCTGGGCGATCCTCGGGTTACTGGCGGCGCAAGACACGCGCAGTGATTGCGTAGTCCGCGGGATCGCGTATCTTGTGCGCTCACAGAAAAAAGACGGTTCGTGGGACGAGCCTCAGTACACCGGCACAGGCTTTCCGCGGGTGTTTTACCTCATGTACCACATGTACCGGCAGTATTTCCCGCTGATCGCGCTCACCACCTACAAGAAGGTCATGGCGGAAAGAAGCAGTAGCTAGCGCTTAGCAATCAGCACTCAGCATTCAGCCAGGCGCTAGGCGTTCTGATTTCTGGTAAATGGTTTCCACCGGGAATTAGGACGCTGCGGGGTCGAGTGCTGAATGCTGATTGCTGAATGCTAGCTTTCGTCACCGGTGCGACTGGATTCGTAGGCAGCCACGTGGCCCGCGCTCTTGGCGAACAGGGAGCCAACCTGCGATTGCTGGTTCGGCCAAGCAGCGCTCTCCGCAATATTGAGGACCTGAAGGCGGACAGAGTCAGCGGGGACCTGCGGGATAAAGCTTCGCTGAAGAAGGCCGTGGCCGGTTGCGACGTTGTATTTCATGTCGCAGCGGATTACCGGCTTTGGGTGCGCAATCCGGAGGAAATGTACCGTTCCAACGTTGAAGGCACGCGGGCAATCCTGGAAGCGTCGAGAGAGAACGGAGTGCGCCGTGTGGTTTACACCTCCAGCGTCGCGACGATGGGGTTCACTTCCAACGGGCACTTGGCAGACGAAGCCTCTCCGGTTTCCCTGGCCAACATGATCGGGCATTACAAGCGGTCAAAGTTTATGGCGGAGGAAGTCGCGATAGAAGCGGGTCGTTCCGGAATGGATGTAGTGGTGGTCAACCCGACAACTCCGGTGGGTGACCGCGACATCAAGCCTACGCCGACGGGACGCATCGTCGTGGATTTTCTTAAGAAGAAGTTTCCTGCATACGTGGATACGGGACTCAATCTTGTGGACGTTGATGAGTGTGCACGTGGCCATGTGTCCGCGTTGGAAAAGGGCAGGAGTGGCGAACGCTACATCCTCGGCGGCGAGAACCTGACCTTGAAACAGATTCTGGACAAGCTGGCGTCGATTACCGGATTGCCATCGCCCACTATCAAAGTGCCGTATGTGGTTGCTCTGGCAACGGGAGCAGTAGATCAGGTCGTCACCGGTTACATACGCCGGCGAGAACCGCGCGCGACTATCGACGCGGTGCGCATGGGACGGAAAAAGATGTTTGTGGTTTCGAGCAAAGCAGAGCGGGAATTAGGCTGGCGAATTGTTCCGGTGGATAGCGCATTGCGCCGGGCCGTCGAGTGGTTTCAGGCGAACGGATACGCTTCAGTATGAAGGTAATTGGTCGACACGAACTGGCTGTGGTCAATGTCTCGGTCGGCAGGAAATGAATATTGGCTAGCACACCAAAAGTCGCCATCGTAGCTGCGTTGGAGCGCGAGGTGCGTCCTCTCATTCGACATTGGAGACCGGTCGAGCGCGAATATGAAGGGCGAAGTTACAGATTCTTCGAGAACGAGCGTGCTGTGCTGGTTTGCGGCGGTGTTGGGCCCGAAGCAGCGCGCCGCGCGACCGAAGCGATCATTCGCCTCTATGCACCAGTGATGGTGCAATCGGCGGGTTTTGCCGGAGCCCTGGATTCCACTCTCAAAGTTGGCACAGTGTTGACGCCCATCTGCGTCATTGATGCCAGGGATGGAAGCCGGGTCGAGGCCGGCGTAGGGCATTGGGTGGTCGTCAGCGTCGACCACACCGCAAGCGTGGAGCAGAAAGCCAAGCTGGCAAAGGCGTACTGGGCGCACGCGGTTGACATGGAATCCGCGGCTGTGGCTCGCGGAGCCCAAGCCCATGACATCACGTTCGTCGGTCTCAAGGCCATTTCTGACGAGGCCGACTTTGAAATGCCCTCGATCGACCGATTCATTGCCGGTGACGGCAAGTTCCGGACAGCAGCGTTTGCGGCGTTCGTGGTGATCCGACCCTGGCTTTGGGGGCGTGTGATTCAGTTGGCCCGGAATAGTACAAAAGCGGCAGACGCGCTCTGCCAGTGGCTGGATCAATATAACCACGATTCCGAAGAATTGCTGACTCCAGGGTCGGGACTGCATCAAATGCGTGGGAGTGCTGACTAGCCTATGGCGATGGCAGGCCAATTTGCAGTCGAGGAGAACACGGTCACGATTCCCGCGACCATGCAGGCGGCGGTCTACCGCGGCGTAAATGACGTTCGCCTGGAAACCGTTCCGGTGCCAAAAATCGGAGCCGGCGAATTACTTCTGCGGGTGCACACCTGTGGGATTTGTGGGACCGATTTGAAAAAGATAGCTACGGGTTCCCACTCCGTGCCGCGGATTTTTGGCCACGAGACCTCGGGTGTCGTGGCAGCCGTAGGGGAGGGTGTTCGCGAATTTCAGCCCGGCGACCGGGTCGTGGTCTTTCATCACGTTCCGTGCGGGAATTGTTTTTATTGCAAGCGGCAAACCTTTGCGCAGTGTGAAACGTACAAGAAGGTGGGATGCACTGCAGGGTTCGAGCCTTCCGGTGGTGGTTTCGCCGAGTATGTCAGGGTAATGGACTGGATTGTACGCCAGGGTACAGTACGAATTCCGAGCGATATTTCCTTCGAGCAGGCGTCGTTTTTGGAACCGGTAAATACCTGCATGAAGGGCATTGAAAGACTGAGTCTGCAGGCTGGCGAGACGGTTGTAGTAATAGGTCAGGGTCCGATAGGTATCATATTGAGTGTATTGGCAAAACTGGTACTAGCGTCTTCGTCTAAAAGCGCCTTATCAGAACATCGAAGTGATGAGTCAGCGAATACGCCGAGTCGAGATGCTCGCGAGCACATCCAAGTAGACGGTGAGGGCGCAAATGGGGCCATGGTAGTCACTTCCGATTTGCATCCTCAGAGGCTTACAATATCTACAAGTTACGGCTTGGGGAACAGCATTGATGCTTCGCGTATCGACCTGGTAGTTGCGGTACGGGAACTGACCGAGGGGAGAGGCGCAGATGCGGCCATCCTGGCGGTCGGTGGTAATGGTCTTATCCGTACCGCGATGGATGCGGTACGTCCTGGAGGCCGAGTTTTGCTGTTCGCGCAGACGGTACACGGGGACGCCACTTTCGATCCCGGTGCAGTTTGCGTTGATGAGAAAACATTGTTGGGGTCTTACAGTGCTTCGGTTGCTCTACAAGAGGAATCCGTGCGATTTGTGATGAGCCGTGAAATGGATCTGGAACGGTTGATCAGTCACAGGTTCCCGTTGTCGCGCAGCGTAGAAGCCCTGAACCTGGCTGCCCATCCCCGACCTGATTCGATGAAAATAGTAATTCAGCCGGGCGGCTCGGGAGAAGGAAGTCGAGCATGAACGGTAAGATGACAGCAGCGGTCCTCTATGGCAAAGAGGATTTGAAGATTGAAAAAGTACCAATTCCCCGGGTAGGCGACGGGGAAGTACTGGTCAAAGTGCAGGTGGCCCTGACCTGCGGAACCGACCTGAAGGTCTACCAGCGTGGGTACCATGCGCGCATGATTGTTCCTCCTGCGCTGTTTGGTCATGAACTGGCCGGCGTCATTGAAGAAGTTGGACACAACGTCCGCGGTTTCAAAAAGGGCATGCGGGTGGTGGCGCTCAACTCGGCGCCCTGCCAGATGTGCTTCTACTGCTCCAAACACCAGGAAAATCTTTGCGAAGACCTGTTGTTCAACAATGGGGCATATGCCGAATACATTCGTATTCCAAAGCGGATCGTTGAAACCAATATGCTGGCGGTGCCAGCCGATGTGACTTATGAAGAAGCGGCGATGGTCGAGCCGCTGGCTTGCGTATTGCGCGGTCTGCATGAGACCAAGGTGGAGATCGGCGACACGGTAACCGTAATCGGCGGCGGCCCGATCGGCCTGATGTTCGTCCAGGTCGCCAAGGCCACCGGTTGCAACGTGATTTCCGTGGTAAAGCGCGATTCCCAGGTGGCCGCAGCCAAACGAATGGGCGCGCATGAAGTGGTGCAGATCACCAAGGTGAAGGACGCAGTTGAAGCGGTGCGCGCTATTTCACCGGAGAAGCGTGGCAGCGATGTGGTGATCGAAGCCGTCGGGCGGCCTGAAGCGTGGGAGTGGGCCATCGACATGGTACGCAAGGGCGGAACGGTCAACCTTTTCGGCGGTTGCGCCAGCGGTACCAAAGTACAGCTGGATACCAACCGGCTTCACTATTCGGAAATGACTTTGAAGGCTACGTTCCATCACACACCGGAGACGGTGCGCAAAGCCTTCGCACTGATCGCGGAAAAGAAGATTCGTTCCACTGACTACATCACGGGAGAAGCGCCGCTCTCCCGGTTGCAGCAGGTGCTTCGCCACATGCTGAACCGTAACGGCGATATCAAAACGGCCATCATTCCTGGTCATTAAGGCGGCGCGCTCAGGAAGCGCGCGACGCAGAGTGCGTAAAGCGGGATGATTTCCGGAGAGACGTGGCTTACGACGTCTTACTCTTAACATGAACCGCCCCAAGGGGACGAAACTGACGAATGCCATCCATTGCCAGCGATTCCCGGAGCGCATCCATTTCCGCCAGTCTGGCGGGATGGAGCAGGCTTCCCGCGGAATATTCGATTCCCGAGCGCGCGCCGTCAGAGGCTGAAGCGCGGGAATACTGTCGCCGGCTTGCCCGCAGTCACTACGAAAATTTTTCAGTTGCCAGCTGGTTCCTTCCCCAGCGTCTTCGCCAGCACTTTTTCAACGTCTACGCTTACTGCCGCATCGCCGACGACCTGGGCGATGAGGTCGGCGATCCCGCGGCCTCGCTGCAACTGCTGGATGAATGGCAAGCGGAACTCGATGCCTGCTACGCCGGCAATCCACGGCATCCCGTATTCGTGGCCTTAGCTCAGACTGTGCGCAAGTTCGACATTCCGCAAGAGCCGTTTGCAGACCTACTTCAGGCGTTTCGCCAGGACCAGACAGTTACACGCTACGAAACGTTCGAGGATTTACTTGGCTATTGTCGTTACTCGGCCAATCCGGTGGGCCGGCTGGTTCTTTACCTGTGCGGGTATCGCGATCCGGAGCGCCAGGCGCTTTCAGACTTCACCTGCACCGCACTGCAGTTGGCGAACTTCTGGCAGGATGTCAGCGTCGGACTACTTAAAGGGCCGAATTTATCTGCCACTCGAAGATTTGCAACGTCATGAAGTTTCCGAGGCTGACATTGCAGCCAGCCGGAACACTCCCGAATTCTGCCAAATGATGCAGTTCGAAGTACAGCGAGCACGTGACTGGTTCGGCCGGGGCTGGCCGCTCTCGATGCAAGTGGATCGTGAACTGGCGGTTGATCTTGAGCTGTTCAGTCGTGGTGGGCAGGAAATCCTGAATGCGATCGAACGGCAGGATTATGCCGTGCTGGGCCGGCGCCCTGCGATTTCGAAGGCTCGCAAATTAGCGCTGGTGGCCCGCGCAGCTTTGGGGAAGCTCGTATGAGCGCCGCAGTGCAACAAATGCCATCCCCATTCTCTCCGAATTCTTCGCAAATCGCCGTGGCTTATTCGGTGTGCCGCAGCATTACGCGCTCGGCAGCAAAAAATTTCTATTACGCCTTTCTCGTGTTGCCCGCAGCCAAACGCCAGGCCTTGTGCGCCGTGTACGCCTTTATGCGGCGCTGCGACGACATCAGCGACGATGGCACGCTGCCGTCCTACGAAAGGCGGCAGAAGCTGGAGGCGTGGCTGGATGCCTTTCATAACGCTCAAGCCGGACATCCCACCGACGATCCGGTCTTGCTTGCGCTCAATGACACGCAACGCCGCTACAAGATTCCGGTGGAACTGCTCGACCAGTTGGCTTATGGCACGGGCATGGACATCCAGGAAAATGTGGGTGGGCCCGAGAGGTTACAGGTTCTTTACCGAACATTTGGGGACCTGCGGGTGTATTGCTATCGCGTTGCGTCGGTTGTGGGGCTGGTGTGCATCAGAATATTCGGCTATCGGGACGCGGCCGCTGAACCGCTGGCGGAAAATCTGGGCCTCGCGTTTCAGCTCACCAACATCATTCGCGATATCAAGGAAGACGCCGGCATGGGACGGATTTATCTCCCTGCCGATGACTGGCCAGCTTCAAGGTGGCCACGGAAGTTTTTCGCCAGAGATGCAATACCAGAACGCTTGCAGTGGTTGCTGGCGGCCGAAGCCGATCGCGCCCGTGAATATTACGGTTCGGCGAGAGACCTAATCCCGTTGATTGATGAAGACAGCCAGCCGGCGCTGTGGGTGCTGGTGAGTATCTATGCCGGCTTGCTGGAAAAAATCGCTGATCGCAAATATGACGTCTTCGGCGAAAAGATTCAGCCTCACGGCCCGCGAGAAAGCCTTCATTCTGGGAAAGGGCTTGCTCAAACGCCTGGCTTGATGACTGAGCCCTGGACACAATCTCCTAAAGTTGCAGTAGTTGGAGGCGGCCTGGCAGGATTGGCCGCAGGTTGTGCGCTGGCTGAAAGCGGTCTTCGGGTGACGCTTTTCGAGAAGCGTTCCTACCTGGGCGGCCGCGCGTCGTCGTACCAGCACCCCGGTACCGGGGAAGTAGTCGATAACTGCCAGCACGTTCTGTCTCGGTTGCTGCACCAACCTGATTGAGTTTTACCAGCGGATCGGGGTCGAGAAGACAAATCCGCTGGTATGACCGGATGACATTTTCTCGAGCCCGGCGGTCGTGTGTCGGTGATTCAGCCTTCCGACCTTCCGGCCCCTCTGCATACGGCGCCATCCTTTTTGCGGGCTGCTTGCCTGAATCTCTGCACGACAAGATCGCGATTCGGCGCGGCCCTTGCGGCGCTTGACCCCGCTTCTTCCACGAGATACTGGCGAATCTTTTATGCAATGGTTGCGGCGTCATGGACAAACCGAACGAGGCATCGATCGTTTCTGGAAAACCGTTCTGGTGAGTGCGCTCAATGAAGAACTTGATCGAGTGTCGATTCCATACGCGGCGCAAGTGGTCCGCGAATCATTTCTGAAATCCCGAAGCGCTGGCCGCATGGGTATCCCCACGGTTCCTCTGACTGAACTCTACAGTCATGGCGGCGACTACATTACGGCTCGCGGCGGAGAATTACGGTTCCGCGCGAGTGTAGATTCGTTCCGGGCCGAATTTGCCGACGTAAAGCTGCAATTGCCCGGTGGCGAAGAAGCTTTTGATTTCGTTGTCATGGCTGTCCCGTTTGATGGTTTAGCGCGTATGCTCCCACAGACCTCGGCGGCGGAACCCTTGCGCCAGGCTCTGGGGAGATTCGAGACTTCGCCGATCACCGGCATTCACCTGTGGTTCGATCGTCAGATTACCGATCTTGAGCACGCGGTGTTGCTCGATCGGACGATCCAGTGGATGTTTCACAAATCCAAGTTGCTGGAAAATCGAGAGGCGGAACGGAACAGACTAAGAACGGCGGAAACGCCGAGGCGCCGCAAACCAATAGCTACATCGAACTGGTGGTGAGTTCCTCCAAAACGCTGGTGGAAAAGTCGAAAGCCGAGATTGTCGACCTTGCGATTGCGGAACTTGGAGAATTCTTCCCTGGGGTACAGTCAGCGACCTTGGTGAAGTCCACCGTCATTAAGGAAATCCACGCTACCTATTCGCCCCGCCCCGGAATTGAAAGCTTCCGGCCGCGACCGGAGACGGTGTGGCCGCGCGTGTTCGTTGCCGGGGATTGGACCGCGACCGGTTGGCCGGCGACCATGGAAGGGGCGGTGCGCAGCGGCTATGCAGCCGCGCAATGTGTGGCGCGCGTGGCCGGGCGACGCGACGCCGCTTTCCTGGTGCCTGATCTGCCGCCGTCCGGATTCATGCGACTCTTTGGTTGAATTCCAGAAGCCGGGGCCTCCGAATTGCCTCTCTTCAGTTTCCCGCCCTTGTGTGCCAGCGTCGTTGTGCGATTCGGCACTGACGGGCTAAGGTAGTACGCATGCTCACGATGGTGCTTGTCTCTTGTTTTCTATTGGGTTGCGTGGCTGGGCTGCGCTCGCTTACCGCTCCCGCGGCGGTCTGTTGGGGCGCTTATCTCGGCTGGTTACATCTTGCCGGAACTCGGCTCGCATTTGTCGACCGTACAGCGACCTTGGTGATTTTCACTGTGTTCGCATTGGTTGAGTTGGTTGCCGACAAATTGCCAAGGACTCCTGCGCGCACAGCGCCCACAGGCTTGATTGCCCGAATAGTCATGGGCGCATTCTGCGGTTCTGCGCTTGCCCTCAGCGCCGGCGGAAGCCTGGCCGTTGCCATGGTGATTGGCGTCATAGGGGCGCTTGTCGGAACATTCGGTGGATACAATCTCCGTCATGCACTGGTCACTCGAGCCCACTTGCCTGACATCGCTGTTGCGCTGGTCGAAGACTGTGTCGCGATCGCTGGCGGTCTACTTATCGTTTCTCACTTGTAAATAACTTTCTAGAGTTTCAGCCTCGCTTCGCCGAGGCAGGCAAGGCGATCATGGAAGAAGTCAAAAATCCTGCAGCAACTCACTACGATGCGATCATCATCGGATCGGGGCAGTCAGGGACTCCTTTAGCGAGCGCATTGTCCGACAAAGGCAAGCGCACGGCGATTATTGAACGTGCGCTTGTCGGCGGCACCTGCGTCAACTACGGCTGCACCCCAACCAAGACACTCGTCGCCAGCGCGGAACTGGCTTACATGACTCGCCGGGCAATGGATTATGGAATCAGGGTTGGTGACGTGTCGGTGGACATGCTCGCGGTTCGCGAGAGAAAACGGGCAGTGGTCACGAAATGGCGCGAAGGCAGCGAAAAAAGCCTGGAGAGGGCCAAGCTCGTCGACCTGATTTACGGAGAAGCATCGTTTGTCGGTCCGAAGCAGGTGCGAGTCGCGCTGAACAACGGTGAGCAGCGGACCCTCGCTGCTGAACTGATTGTCATCAACACTGGCCTGACGGCAAGCATCCCGCCGATCAAGGGGCTGGCCGATGTTCCTTATCTCGACAACGTAGGCATTTTGGAGCTGGACGAGGTCCCGGAGCATCTGTTGGTGTTAGGCGGAGGCTACGTCGGGGTTGAGTTTGCCCAAATGTTCCGGCGTTTCGGCAGCCGGGTAACCGTGGTGCAACGCGGAAAGCAGTTGCTGGGGGGGAAGACTCGGATATCACCGATGAGATCACGTCACTTCTCAAGGAAGAGGGGATCGAGATTCTGCTCGAGACCAGCACTGAGAGTGCGTCGTTGGCGGGTAAGAGCGTTTCCCTTACCGTCACGGTCAAGGGGGAAGGCCGGAAACTTGAGGGAACCCATCTTCTGGTTGCGACCGGTCGGCGTCCGAACATCGAGAAGTTGAACCTCTCAGCGGCCGGGATCGCGACGAATGACCGCGGGTTTATTCGAGTCAATGACAAGCTGGAAACTAATGTCCCGGGCCTCTACGCAGTCGGAGATGTAAACGGTGGCCCTGCATTTACCCATGTTTCGTACGATGATTTTCGGGTCCTACGGACCAACTTGCTGGAAGGCGGCAATCGCAGTGTAACGGGGCGAATTTATCCTTACTGCGTGTTTATCGATCCTCAGCTGGGCCGAATTGGGCTGAGCGAAAACGAGGCCAAAAAACAAGGCCGAAAGGTGCGCGTGGCCCGGCTTCCCATGACTTCCGTCGCACGTGCGAATGAGACCGGACAGACTCGCGGTTTCATGAAGGCACTGGTGGACCCGCAGACCGAAGAGATTCTGGGGGCCGCGATTCTGGGCGCTGATGGAGGCGAGGTCATGTCGATGATCGAGGTTGCCATGATGGGCAAGCTGAAGTACACGGCTTTGCAGAACGGAATCTTCGCCCATCCTTTATTTGCGGAATCTCTCAATAATCTGTTCAACAATTTTCAGGGAGAGTAGCGATTTACGTGGACAATCTGAACGGGACAAATCTGGCACCGATGAAGCTGGTTTCACTGAACGTCGGCCTTCCGCGGGAAGTGAAGTGGCGGGGGATGAATGTCACGACAGGCATCTTCAAGGAACCGGTTGAAGGTCGCGTCAAGCTGCGCAAATTGAATCTGGACGGAGATCGCCAGGCAGACCTGACAGTTCACGGCGGTGAGTTTAAGGCTGTGTATTGTTACCCGCTGGCACACTACGACTACTGGAAGAGGGAATTGCCGGGCAGGGAACTACCCATGGGCAGTTTTGGAGAGAATTTCACGATCAGCAATCTGCTTGAGGACTCGGTGCATTTGGGCGACCGGTACTCCGTCGGTTCGGCGGAAGTCGTAGTGACTCAACCCCGCCTGCCTTGTTACAAGCTGGGCGTGAAATTTCAAATGGACGACATGGTGAAGAGATTCTTATTCAGCGGGCGGATGGGTTTCTATGTTGCCGTAACCCGTGAAGGGGAAGTTGGAGCGGGAGATGAGATTAACGTCCTCGCCCGCGATCCGAACGAGGTCCTGGTAGGTGAAATCACCCGGCTTTATATCGCGAAAAGGTATGGAGACGAAGAAGTATCGTCGGTGCGCCGGGCTTTGCAAGTTGAAGTTCTGCCGGAAAGCTGGAAGGAGTACTTCCGGCAACGACTATCTCAGGTGCGCAATAATTAATTCTCTCACCCGACCAAAGACTCAATCGCCTGCAGCGCCTCTGTTGGGAGCGCGATATCCCGACTAGCCAGATCCTGACTCATGTGAGTGGCGTCGGAAGTTCCTGTCAGCGGTAATATTCCGATGTACCGCGCGAAGCTGAAGATGATCTGGGCTGGAGTTAACTTCGCGGCGGCAGCGATTTCTGCGATCAAAGGATGGCGCAGGACCTCAACGTTGGCTGTGAGAAGTGAAAAACCCTGATAATTGATCTTTCGGTCCTGACAAAAAGCGCGTATTTCGCGGTCCCATCCCAGGCGGGCATAACAGCGGTTCTGTACGAATGAGGGAAGCTCTAGATGCGTGGCCTGCATTTGTTCCAGGTGGAGCAGTGCAACGTTACTCACTCCCAACCATCGCGCGCGCCCGGCGTCTCGCCCTTTCGTCATGGCTTCCCAAACCTCGGTGTCGGCGGCCCTCCATTGATAGGCGGAGGAGGGTCCGTGCAGAACGAAGCTATCTACGTACTCTGTGCCGAGATGCTCGAGGGAACTTGCCATCGACTGCGCGACCTGCATAGAAAGGCGCGCTGACGGATCGTAGGGCAGCCGATCATCCTGTCCCGACAGATACGTGAACTTCGTCTGCAGAAAAAGATCTGCACGAGTCACCAAACCCGAACGATACACATTGGCTAATGCTTGACCTACCCCAGCTTCGAAGTAGTGCTTCCTCTGGTTGGCAGTGTCGATACCACGAAAGCCGGTGCGGATCGCCAGTTCGGTGAGCGCTGAAGTTCGATCTTCCTTCCATGCAGTGCCGTAGAGAAAGTGCGGAACTGCCAGAGTTGGCGCGGCCGGCATCGTTATCCTTTCATGATTGTGCAGATGGTTTGTGAGGATGCACTTTCGTCAAGCCGCCAGCAGAAGCACACCGCCGGCGACCAGCAGTGCCGCCATCCAGCGGCGATGATCCACTCGTTCGTGAAGAAATATCCTGGCGGCAATTGCGTTCGCGACGAAGGTGAGAGAGGCAGAGGCCGGCGCCACCAGGCTTACATCAGCCCAGGAAAGGGCAAACAACAAGCTGTAGAATGCCAGCGCCATCATTAAGATTCCCAGCAGGAAACTGGGATTGCGCAGGATGCGTCCGGCAACCGCGAGCAGCCCAGCCTGTCGCCAGAGTTCGCCAACGTCGCCGACGCGCTTCATGGCACGCGAAAGCAGGACATCCCCCGTAGTGGAGGCCAGCACAATGGCCAGAATTGCTCCCCACGTGTAGGCGTGTCTCATGGTTCCACCTTGGAAGCGACTGGTTCGGCGACACAGGAAACCGCTTCACCGTCCGATGGATGCGGGGTCAGGGCCGGACCCTGGGTGACGAACCCCACGCCGGCGGAGATCAGCCCAATGCCTAGCCATCGCATGGTAGTCACTTCTTCATTCAGAAGAAATTTGGCAATCAGCGCCAGCAAAACGTAGCCCAGCGACGTCGCAGGTAAGACGTAGGTGAGATCCGCCCAGGAAAGGGCAGTCATGTAAGCAGCGAAGAACCCGAGTAGAAACAAAATCCCCAGGGCGACCCAGGGATTAAGGATAGTCAGGATAATGTCGGGTAGGTGCCGCAGTGAAACGTTTCCGACCTGCTTCATGCCGCGAGCCAGAAAGGAATCACCAATCGCCGCGAATAAGGTCACGCCGGCGAGTACCAGATACTTACGAAAGGTCACACTGTCTTTCCCGAATAGAATCCGGACAATGCAGAAGGATTTTCCCAGTCTGCTTTAGAAACGTGGCCTGGTATGAACCAGCCCGCGTCGTGAGATGCAGGCCTAGGCCTTGGCTGGCTCCGCCACGGTACCCGACTCTGCCTTTTGCCGCTTGTCCTTGATGGACCTGTTCCGCGATGCGCGCAGCTTAAGAAAGCTCTTGGCTTCCTTGTACAGGCGCTTGCGTTCAACGTTATTGAACACGGCCTTCCTGAGAATGCGGTACACCGCTTTAGGCCGGAAGTAGTATTCGTCATAGAAGCGATGTACGGCGGACATAATCTCATCCGCCGGCAACCCAGGATATTGAATTTGAGCGAGCTGATGTCCGCCCTCGTCGACCATTTTGGTGTCTGCCACCATGAAGCCGTTCTTCACCGCGTAATCGTAAAGCTCGGTGCCAGGATATGCATGGGCCACCGAAACCTGAATGGTTTCGACGTCGAGTTCCTTGGCGAAGGCAATCGTGTTGTTGATCGTTTCGTGGGTCTCGCCGGGCAGCCCCATGATGAAGTCGCCATGGACAACCAATCCGAGCTTGTGGCAGTCCTTGGTGAACTGGCGCGCTCGCTCCAGCGTGGCGCCCTTCTTGATGTTTTTCAGGATCTGCTGGTCGCCTGATTCATAGCCCACGATCAACAGACGGCAACCCGCTTCCTTCATGGCCTTCAGCGTCTCGAAGTCGGTGGTGACGCGCGATGTGCATGACCAAGTCAGGTTCAGCGGCTTCAGTTTCGCGCACAGCTCGACAGTCCGTGCCTTCTGAATGTTAAAGGTGTCGTCGTCAAAAAAGAATTCCTTGACCCATGGCCAGTATTCCTTGGCTTTGGCCATTTCACGAGCCACATCGTCAGTGGAGCGCTTGCGCCAGGCATGGCCGCTGGTCGTCTGGGGCCAGAGACAGAAAGTGCACTGCGCCGGGCAGCCCCGCGTGGTGTACAGAGAAACGAATGGATAGAGCAAAAACGGTACGTTATAGCGACGAGGATCAAGATCCCGGTAGTAAACGTCTGTGACGTGCGGCAGTGCATCTAGGTCCTGAATCTGCGGGCGGTCCGGGTTGTGGACGATGGCTCCGTCCTTGCGATAAGAAATACCCAGAATTCCTTCGATCGGATTTCCCTGCGCGAACTCCACCACCGAGTGGTCGAATTCCTTGCGGCAGATGAAGTCAATCGCCGCACAATCCTTCAGCGTCCGTTCCGGAAGCACGGTCACGTGAGGTCCAACGAAAGCTATCTTGATGTTGGGATTGACTTCCTTGATCTTGCCCGCGAGCAGGATGTCGCCGGGGAAGCCAGGCGTGCTGGTGTAAAGCACTAAAAACTCGTAGTCCTGCGCAATCTTGATGGTCTCCTCCGCGGAGACGTGGTGCGCGGGGGCATCCAGCAGGCGTGCGGCCTCCAACATGCCGGTCGGATACGCCAGCCAGACGGGATACCAGTAAGATTCAATCTCGCGAGTAGCGGGCCATCGCGAACCGGCTCCGCCGTCAAAGTTTTCAAACGACGGCGGGTTCAGGAAAAGTGTTTTTAAAGGCATAATTGTGAGTAACTTATACTAACATTTCAGCACGATTTTTGCGGGGGACCCCGGTACAACTCAGGTACGTTCCAACGGCTTCAGGCCGAATAGTTGGGACACACGAACTCCCGTCTATCCAAGCACTTATCACCACCAAATTAGACTACCGAGACCCGGCGGGGGGCTCAAAGGATTTTGGGTCGAATTGCCGCTTCAAGGCCTTGGGTGGCGGATAACCGTATTCGAAGATGTAGCGCTTTCAGGACTACTTTCCGACCCCGATCCAGTTTTCCAATTCTCCGGTTGCTCGCAACAGGGTGATCCGGGCTCTTTCCAGTTGGAAGTTTGCGTCCTGTAAAGAATTGTAACGTTCACTTTGTTGCTCGCGAGCATCTTGCACGTCGTGCCAGCCGACAGTCCCCGCATCGAGGCGTACCTGCAGCGATTGAAGGTCGGTCTGTCCCATCTGGTACTCGAGATCGGCGACCTCCTGTGCGGCGGCCATTTGTTCCACTGACCGCTGCAACCTGAGGGTTTCTTCGGATACCTGATTCTTTGCCGCCTCGGCGTCCTTTTTTGCTTTTAGCGCGGTGGCGTCGGCGGCCTCGGCGCGGGCGTGTTGCGTCGGACTGAAAAAAGGAAAGCGAAGAACTACGCCGACGGTGGCATTGTTGCGCTGAAAGGTTTTAAAAAACAGGTCGTAGTTGTTGTATTCGGCAAGCAAACCATATTGGGCTGCGAAGTCCGCCGACGGGAGCATCGCCCGATGTTCGCCTCGCGCTCGAAACGTTTCGGCCACAGCACGATTGTCTGCCGCTTGCACCGCAGGACTTGATCGGACTGCCTGTCCCGCAAGGTCGTCCTCCTGCTTGACTTCGGGCAATGGAGGCATGGAATCCGGTTCGGTCTCGATCGAAGCGGCTGGAAGCCCGGTCAAATGGGCAAGGCGATTGCGAATCACGTCGACGGCTCCCTTCGCCTCTGCGAGTCTCAAGCGCAGTCGTGCGGTGCTGAGGTGGGCCTTGTTCTGCATCATCGGACTGTCGATGTCCTCATGAATCCGCTGCGCGACCAGTTGCTCGGTGTTCAGTGCAGTTGCATGTTCCTCTTGCAAATGCGTGACCAAAATTTCCCATTTAGCCAGCTCGGCATAGCTGAGCACGGTGTCCTGAATGACTTGATTCCTCTGGTCTTTTGTCTGGTTGGTCGCTGCGTTCCAATCCGTTTTGGCGGCGCGAACGAAATCCCGCGTTGCAGGATTGAAAATTGTCGATTGAGAATTCACGTTCAGAATTGAAGGCGCCGATCCCTCCAGACTCAGCGGGAAACCCCAGGATTTGCCGAGTCCTGAGCCAACCACGAGCTGCGGAATGTATTGGTTGCGGGCTTCTCGGTAGGAAGCAAACACCCGCTGCTCGTCGGCGGTAGCGCCGGCAGTGGTGGTGCTGTGGGCCAATGCCAGTTCGACCGCCCGTTTGAGCGGAAGAGGTTCGGCAGTGGCAAGCTGGGGCAAAGCAACGAGAAGAAAGCTTCCAATCAGGAGAATCGAGAGGGCCGCCGCACGACAAAACACAGACTTCATCTGTTCACCTTCGAGAAAAGAATCGACTGGACAGAAAGGGTGATTGTAAACAAGTGCAGGGAATGCAGTGCCCAGAAGCCAAAGCAGGAATGTGCACGCAGACAAAACCTCAGGCCGGATGGAATCATGCTCGCGCTTTGACTATCGATTTAGGCGATCCAGAGCCTCCTGGGCTCGAGAGAAGCCCTTGGCCAGGGAGAGTGCCGCTCTGTACTCCTGAGCTGCCGCCTGCTTGTCGCCCTGCTTTTCGAGTGCGGTGCCCAGCAGATAGTGGGCTTTGAAGGCCGGAGCCTCTTCCACTTTAGAATTCAAGGCCAGATAGCGGCGCAGAAATTGAACGGCGCCCGAGTAATTACGCCCACTTCGAAGCAGAATTTCTCCCGACTCCATCAGAATTTCTGGACGATCCATCTGTGCCGCGCCGGCGTGATTGATGGCAGCTTCCATGTCGTCCCATCGTTGCTGATGCCGGTAAAACAGCGCGAGGTTGAACCAGGTCAATGCACTGCCATGGCTGGCTTCAATAGCCGAACGATATTCCTTTTCGGCAGCTGGGAAGTCTTTCTTTTTCTCCGCGAGCCTGCCTTTGAGGTAGTAAGCCTTCGCCGGATCGAGCGCCGTCAGTGCCTGAATCTGAGCTTCAGCTTTGTCTCGTCCACCACCCACGATTCCGGGTGCTTCCAGATAAAACTCTCCCAGATCACTCCGAGCATCGACGTTATTCGGGTCCAGTCTTACCGCGGTTTCGAACTCTTCACGCACTTTGCCGGCGAGTGATGCAGCCTTGAAGAAGACGATGCCGTCGGCTTTCTCACCATAAATCCGGCCCAACCACATATGGTAGCGGCTGTTGTTGGGTGCTATCGCGATGGCTTTTTCGCAAGCCGAAATGCCCCGGTCCCAATCGCCCATGGAAAAATATGCGCGGCAAAGAAGGTTGTAGGCCTCGCCGTCATTCGGGGACGTGTTGATTTTGGAACGCAGAGTGGTAATGGCGTCATCGGCTCGTCCAGCGGCAAGTAATGCCGGAGCGGATTCGTCCGCCGCGGCCAGATTGGCCATCAGGAGGGACGCGAGAACCAGGATGCTTATTCGTAACTTCATCATTGAATTCAGATCACAGTTTCAACGAATGACCTTAACCGCCAATCCTTCATGAAGTGGTTTGGAATTGGTAGAAGCCAGTGCCAGGGACGTGTTTTCCGTCACTCCAGCCGTGACTTCCACTTCTGTTAAGTTCGAAATACTTGTTTGAATGTCGCGACGCTGCAGTTCGTCATTCACAATCTGGTAGACAAACTTCTTGTTACCGTCGAGTCGAACCGCCTCGCGGGGCACCGTCAGTGCATTGCGATGCTCTGCCGTGACAATCGTGACGCCAACGTTGATATTTGGCAAAAGTTTGAGATCCTGATTGTCCACGACACACGTGGTTTCTCCCACGTTTCGCGTACCCAACAATTTCACGGTTGACGGGATCGTGCTCACCGAACCTTGCCAGCTGCGTCCCGGAATAGCGTCCCAAGTCAGCTCAATAGGCTGTCCCGAAGCAAGCCGGCCTACGTCGGGTTCATCGACATAAGCACGCACCAGAACTTTGGACAGATCAGCTTCCTGAAGCACCAGGTCCCCTGGGTTGACATACGACCCTTGATGAACCGGAAGAGAGTAAACAATGCCGTCAAACGGTGCGCGGATATTCAATTGGCGAAGAATGTTTTCGGCCGCCGCATAGGAGCTTTGAGCCTCGGCCTTTTGAGCGTCAACACGAGCGACTTCGGGAGCGGAATAGCGTCCGCCCTGTTTTTGCTGAAGCAACTTCAGATCAGCGTCGGCGGCCGCGAGTTGATCTTGTGCTTGCTTTACTTCGCCGGGAGACGCCGCGCCGTTTTGCTGCAAACGCTGCAAGGCGTCGAGATTACGCTGAGCGGTGTCGCGGCCGGTTCGAGCTTTGCCTATCTGAGACTCAAGCGTGATCACTTCTTCGCGATTGCCCCCACTCTGCACGGCGCTTATCTCGGCCTGGGCGCTTCGCACTTGAGCCAATGCCCGCGCTGCCTGGCTGCTCGCGTCCGCGTCGTCGAGTTGCGCAAGAAGCTGGCCCTTCTTTACGTGTTCTCCTTCTTTGACCAGCAGTTTTTTTACCGTGGTTCCGACTGGCGCGTGGGCTTCAAAACTCTGTATCGGTTCCACCTTTCCGTTGGTGGAGACAATGCTGCGAATGGTATCGCGCTGCACGGTTGCGACGCGCACTGGCACAACTTCTCCCCGAGACATGAATGATGCGAGCAGCACTACAGCGATGGCTATGCCCACGGCCCAAAGCAGCCAGCTTTTCTGGCCGCGAATTCCCGGTTGATTTGCGCTCTTCGCCATCTGTAATGGTTGGGTGACCGATGTCGCTAAGTAATGTACCACCGCGCATCCGCGCTGACTGCAAGTTGATGCTGTCGTATTAGATGCGCGGATTTTAGCAGGGAAGCGCCAATTCTGGGCTTTTCGCGATGGCGGTACTGTTTACAATGTCTTATGCCCAAACCACGTTATACCGAGGGACATGCCGAGGCCGGTCTGGACACCAAGTTCCCGGAGATTGAAACCTGGCCGAACCAGTTTCCCGGGTACGAAATTATCGTCGACGACCCGGAGTTCACTTCCGTGTGTCCCAAGACTGGCCTGCCCGATTTCGGAACGGTCACGATCCGCTATATGCCTGACAAACACTGCCTTGAGCTGAAATCGTTGAAGGAATATCTACAGTGCTATCGGAACCTGGGGATCTTTCAGGAAAACATCGTGAACCGCGTGCTGGAAGATGTCATGCGCTGGGCAAAGCCGGTCTGGGCGGAAGTAAAGGGTGATTTCCGTCCGCGGGGCGGAATTTCGACTGTGGTAGTGGCGAAGTGGCCCCGCCCCTAATCGAAAGCGAGTGCCCCGAGACTTGCGCGCTTTGCGTCATCCTGAGGGACAGCTCAATGAACGCGTCCGGTTAACAACGTTGATCGTTGCCACGCTCCCAGTCTCATGGGCGTGGTATATTCCTTCGCCAAGTGACTCCGCGCAAACTCTATCCCTGGACCGCGCTCGTCATCCTGACGACGCTGAACTTTCTTAATTACATTGACCGGTCCGTGCTGTTTGCTGTGCAGCCGTTGGTGCAGAGTGAATTTCAACTTACCAATGCCCAGGTCGGATATCTCACCAGCGCTTTCCTGCTCTTCTACATGGTGGCTGCGCCATTTGTAGGTCCGCTGGCCGACCGGTACTCCCGCAAGCTGATCATCGTGCTGGGGGCTGTGTTCTGGAGCGGTCTCACTTTGCTCACGGCCGTTACTCACACTTATGGGGAACTGCTGCTTCGTCACACCTTGGTGGGAGTCGGTGAGGCGACATTTGTGACGATAGCACCCACTTTTGTTGCGGATCTTTTCCCAGAAAACAAACGTGGCCGCATTTTCGGCATATTTTACCTGGCGATCCCAGTGGGTACGGCCGCAGGCTATCTGCTGGGGGGCAAACTCGGACCAACGATGGGATGGCGTTTTCCGTTTTACATCGCCGCGTTTCCGGGCTTCCTGCTCGCGCTCGCGGTTTGGTTCCTTCCTGAGCCGCCACGGGGCCAGTTTGACACCCGGAAGGAAACTGCCGAGGGAAGAACCCTCATGGGTCTGGCGCGAAATCCTGCATTCTGGGCAGTTACGCTGGGGATGGCTGCAGGCACGTTTTCACTGGGCGGAATCCAGGTCTGGATGCCCACATTTCTATCTCGAGCCCGCGGGTACAGCCTTGAATCGGCCAATCTCATTTTCGGTGAGATTGTGGTGGTCGACGGTATTCTGGCATCGCTGGCCGGCGGGTGGCTTGGCGATCGCCTGCTGCCGCGGATGAAGGGTTCCTATTATTTTGTTTCTGCGGTGAGCATGGGCCTGGGTGTGCCCGTCATGATTGTTGCGTTGTTTAACAAAGGACCACTCATGGTGCCGGCGATTGCTCTGGCCGCATTTCTGCTTCTGCTGAATACCTCTCCCCTCAATACCGCGCTGGTGAACGCGGTCGGACCTCACATCCGTGCGACCGCGATTGCCGTGAACATTTTTCTTTTCCACCTGCTCGGAGACGTCCCCTCGCCAACTCTCATGGGACTTGTAGCCGACCGGCATTCACTTCAGGCTGCCTTCATATTGCCCGTCATCGCGATGGCGGTTTCGTCTGCCATACTGTTTTACGGTATGCGCTTTGCCCCTGCGGTCAGAACGAACGGTGAATCCGGCGCTGCCGGAGCTCCGGCGGAATGAGTTATTTCCACTGGATTGCTGGCTGCACGTTGGGGCTGGCCTGGATCTGGCGTCTTATGGATGCGGCGCTAGGTGTACCGAAAGTTGCGGACATCTCCCGCCCGGAATGGAATGTCCAGGCCTCGCATAAGGATCCACGGGTCAGCATTGTGGTTCCGGCCTGCAATGAAGAAGCAGACATCGAGGCCACGCTGACCCGGTTGCTGGCTCTCGATTACATCAACTATGAAGTCATTGCGGTCGACGATCGATCAACCGACCGAACCGGCGAGGTGATGGAAAGAATCGCCGCGGGAGCGCCGCCCGGCCGCCTCAAAGTGATCAGGATCGCCGAGCTGCCTGAAGGTTGGATGGGCAAGCCTCACGCCATGTGGAGCGCTGCGAACCAGGCCACGGGCGACTGGCTGCTGTTCACTGACGCAGACGTATTGTTCAGGCCCGACACTCTCCGGCGGGTTTTGGCCTATGGCGAATCCGCTGCCGCCGACCATCTGGTTCTTTTTCCACGAATGATCATGAAGCGCCCAGGCGAGAAAATGATGACCGCGTTTTTCCAGACTCTATTTGTGTTCGGACACCGTCCCTGGAAGGTTGCCGATCCAAAGACAAAAGACCATATCGGGGTTGGCGCATTCAATCTGGTACGCCGCCAGGTCTATGACGCGGTGGGAACCTTCAAGACGTTGCGCTTTGAAGTGCTCGACGACATGAAGCTGGGCAAGGTCGTGAAGAATGCCGGCTACGCGCAGCGAAATGTTTTCGGCGCGGACTTGATCTCTATTCGCTGGGCAAAGGGTGCCATGGGAGTAGTGGACAATCTCACCAAGAACTTTTTCGCCATCATGTCATTCCAGTGGCCGCGTGCGCTGGCATCGTGCTTCGCTCTGGCATTTCTGAATCTCATGCCATTCGCAGGAGTCTGGCTGGCACACGGTTGGGCACGATTGGGTTATGCGGTTGCGCTGTTCTCAATGTTTTCTATCTACGTAGGCATGTCGACAAAGTCTGACATCCCGCCGTACTACTTCGTGCTGCATCCGGTCAGCTCGGTTTTGTTTGTCTACACCATGCTCCGATCCACGTTCCTGACGCTCTGGCGCGGCGGAATCGTTTGGCGCGGGACCTTCTATCCTTTGCAAGAGCTGAGAAAAGGGATGGTGTAGCGAGCGTAAATTGTGGCGTGTTCTTGGCTACGATTCTTCGGGCGCCAAGCGACTCTGGTCCGATCGATCGAGGACGGCGCGAACCTTGGCACTTAGCGTCTCATGGGTGAATGGCTTTTCCAGAAAATTCGTCCCTGGATCCAGTTCTCCATGGTGCGCGATGATATCTTCTGTATATCCCGAGACAAAGAGTATTTTGGTCTCCGGTCTCCGCTTGCTTAAGCGTTCAGCCAATACACGGCCGTTCATTCCAGGCAACACGACATCCGTAACGAGAAGGTGTATTGCATCCTCGCACTCTTCCGCGATTTCCAACGCCTTCGCAGGACTCTCCGCGGCTAGCACACGGTATCCATCTTTCTCGAGCATGATCTGGGCCAGTTCCCGCAGGCTGGATTGGTCCTCCACGAGAAGAATCGTTTCCGATCCTATTGCGGCCGGCGCATGTATCCGTGGAACAAGAGGCTGCAGGCTTTCCTCTGTCTTTGGCAGATAGACTTTGAACGTCGTTCCCATGCCCGGTTCGCTGTAGACCCAGATGTAGCCGCCACTCTGTTTCACAATTCCATACACGGTTGCCAACCCGAGGCCGGTGCCTTTGCTTCGCGCTTTCGTGGAAAAGAACGGCTCGAAAATTCGAGCCTCAACGTCTTTGTTGATGCCAATTCCGGTGTCTGCCACGGAAAGAACAACATAGGACCCAAGCGCGACCATTGGACGCTGCTGCCGGTATATTTCATCAACCTCGGCGTTCGAAGTTTCAATAATCAGTTTGCCGCCATCGGGCATGGCGTCACGGGCATTGATTGCCAGGTTCATGATTACCTGCTCAACTTGCCCCGGATCCGCTTTTACTCGCGCGAGACCGGGTTCGAGTACGGTCTGAAAATGGACGTCTTCCCCGATCAGGCGTCGAATCAGGGGATCGATTCCCGTCACTACCGAATTCAGATCTAAAACTCTCGGTTGCAGCATCTGCTGGCGACTGTAGGCCAACAATTGACGGGTTAATGACGCCGCGCTTTCGGCCGCTCGCTCGATTTGTCCAAGTCCATTCCAGAATGGACCTCCTTCGGAAAGCCGGTCTTTCAGAAGCTTCGCATGCCCGATAATCACGCCGAGCAGGTTATTGAAATCGTGGGCGACGCCGCCGGCCAGCCGGCCGATTGCTTCCAGCCTCTGCCGGTTGGCCTCCTCGAGTTGCCGGGCTCGCAGATAAACTTCGGCTTCCATCTGTTCGGCCCGGACCCGCAGCTCTTCGGCGAGTTTGTGATCGTCGCTTCCGGCTTGTTTCAGTCGCACAAATTCGGTGACGTCTTCAACGCGGTGAATGATGTAAATGACTTGCTGGTTGTCTTTCAGCACCGGCGAGTTGACGGGGCTCCAATATCTCGCTTCAAAGGCTCCATCGTCAGGGCGGCGAATATCGTATTTTTGAACCTCCATGGCGTCCGCCGCGCAGCTCTTCAAAACTCGATCCAGCGAGGCTTTCAGGTTCCGAACTCCGTCGGCCTTGGGGTCGTTGGGATTGTCGGGGAAGACCTCAAACAGGCTGCGGCCCACGATGTCATCGCGTTTCGTCATCGTCGCGGCAAGGTAAGCGTCACTTACTGCCACGATTCGCAGATCAGGTGTAAGGACGAGATATAAGCCGGGTGCAGACTCAAACAGCACGCGGAAATCAGGCGCCGAAAAACTTCGTGTCGGAGCGGTCATAACTTTCCCGATCATATCGTTTCCCCGCGTCCGGAGACTACGGGCTGTTGCCCATAGTTAGCAGGGGTATCCAACTCATAAAAGGGAGGCCGGCATCAGAATTCGCGCGTCACAGGAAATTTCCGTAATTTTGTTCGCCGGACTCGCACGGTTGGCGGGCAATTCGAAAGAGCAAATGCCACGTAGTAAGATACGTCTATCAAAACCGGTTCAAATTCAGAGGAGAAAGCAAATGGCTGAGCAGAAAGCTGTCGCAAACGAGCGAGAAGTCTCCCGTGATCGCCTGGCGGAACTATTAAACGAAGATCTTTCGCGTGAATACCAGGCCATCATCGCCTACGTGGTTTATTCGCAGGTGCTCAAAGGTGCGCAGTACATGAATATTGCCGACCAACTGGCAATCCATGCCAAGCAGGAGTTGGACCACGCGCTGATCATCTCGCGACAGATTGACTATCTCGGCAAAATGCCCACCGTGATCCCTCAACCGGTCAAGACGTCGGAAGACGCCAAGGAGATGCTCAAGTTCGATCTGGACAACGAGAATGAGACGATCCGAAATTATCGCGAGAGAGTACACCAGTGCGAAGCGCTGGGGGAATATGCGTTAGCGGAACAGATCCGGCAAATCCTGGTGGAGGAACAAGATCACCAAATCGATCTGGCTACCGCACTCGGCGTAGAGGTCAAGGACCTCACCGGCCTGAAGGGACGAGCTCCCCAAAAGTGAACCGGTATCTGTGATCAAGCGATCATCGATCAATCAATCAGGAGATCATCGGCCCGGTCGTCCGGGGAAATACAGTCAACGGACACCGGGCTTTGGATTGCAATTGCCCACGTTGTTGCGGACGTAGATTGACTCTGCTCTTTCCTGTACGGTCCTGTATCCATGAGTGAGGAACTCGCGGTTGAAGTGTGCGTCGACTCGATTGAATCGGCAATTGCCGCCGAGCGGGGCGGCGCGCAGCGCGTGGAACTATGCAGCGATCTGGTCGAAGGCGGAATCACTCCCAGCGCAGGTTTGATTGCTACCATACGCAAGAAAATCTCGATCGGCCTTTACACGATGGTTCGTCCGCGCGCAGGTGATTTTTATTACGACGCCGATGAGTTCGCCGTGATGCAGCGGGACGTGCTCATGGCCAAACAGCTGGGGGCCGATGGCGTGGTTTTCGGCATTCTCGGCATCGATGCAGAAGTTGACATTACCAGAACGCGTCAACTGGTTGACCTCGCACGACCGATGAGATCGACCTTTCACCGGGCATTCGATATGTCCGCCAACCTTCAGCGCTCGCTGGAGAGTGTCATCGCAACCGGTGCCGATCGCATTTTGACCTCCGGCGCCAAGCAGACCGCACTCGAGGGTACTATCATGCTGCGGAATCTCGTCGAGGCCGCCGCTGGTCGGGTCATCATCATGGCCTGCGGGGGAATCAATGCTGAAAACGTGCGGGTTCTAGTTGAGAAAACTGGAGTTCGGGAGATTCACGCAGGCCTGAGAAGGTCTCTTTCCAGTCCGATGCTTCACAGGAATGACAATATTTCGCTCGGGACCGTCGATGGCGGCGAGTATCAGCGATTCGTCGTGCGAAAAGATACGGTGGAGCAATTAGTGCGAGAGGCTCACCAGTCGAATTGACTTTGGCGTCGCCCCACAGAAACACTCTGCGTGTGTTTAGTTCAACCGTCGGTGACTATCCCTTCGATTTACCGAATAAACATAGCTTGGGACCGCACAACCACCTCGCCTAATGACGCCGCAAAACTCTGGCTGCGTACGCCTCATGCTTGCAATGAGACCAGACGTTGCGTGATTGACTGGGACATCTTTACGACCTAAGATTCCGGCTTCATGGCCGCTCCTTCCGAACTCATCGGCCAAACCCTCGGCCATTACCTCATCCTTGACCAGATCGGTGCTGGTGGCATGGGAGTTGTGTATCGCGCGCACGACTCCCGTCTTGACAGGCAGGTCGCCATAAAGGTTTTACCGCCAGGAGTTCTCTCGGACGAGCGCGGACGGAGGCAGTTGCGGAAGGAGGCAATCGCCCTCGCAAAGGTCAATCATCCCAACATTGCGACGATTTATGATTTTGACACGCAGGGCGGAATCGACTTTCTGGTGATGGAGTATGTTGTCGGCACCACTCTCGCCGACAAACTTAAATCTGGCCCACTACCCGAGAAACAAATTTTCGCGGTTGGCGAGCAAGTTGCCAAGGCACTGGACTGCGCCCATGCAACCTCTCTCGTTCACCGCGACCTGAAGCCGGGCAATGTCATGATTTCGCCCTCCGGCGAAGTTAAATTGCTCGATTTTGGACTTTCGGTGCTGCTCAAGTCGGGGCGGGAGGCGATGCAGGCCGAGACCGTCACCAAAGTTCTCAATGTAGTTGGAACACTGCCGTATATGTCTCCGGAGCAGCTACGCGGAGACGCGGTCGACTGCCGGGCTGACATCTACGCCGTGGGCGTAATGCTGTACGAAATGGCAACCGGTCAGCGACCGTTCGATAGTCATCTTTCGACCGGTTTGATCGAAGAAATACTGCACAAGCCGCTCGTCTCACCCCAGGTCATCAATCCTCGAACTTCTTTAGAGCTGGCAAACGTCATTGTGAAATGCCTGGAAAGAGATCCCGACAATCGTTATCAATCCGCTAAGGAAATCGCGGTCGACATGCGGCGAACAGCCACCGCCGGTGTCGTTATTACAGTCAAGAAAAAGCCTCCGCCTCAACGCCTGTGGCGCACGGCGATCATTTTAGGGATTGCGGCACTCGCATTGTTCGGACTGTTGTTCATGTTCAGAAGCGGACAATGGCCGGGTCGCGTCAAGGTGGCAACCGCCGCGGTTCACATTAATTCTCTGGCAGTATTGCCACTGGAAAATCTATCATCCGATCCTACGCAGGAATACTTCGCGGACGGCATGACGGATGAGTTAATTAGTGCTCTGGCGAAGATTGGTACTTTGCGAGTCATCTCGCGCACGTCTGTCATGCAGTACAAGGGCGTGCACAAACCTCTGCCTCAAATCGCGAAAGAACTGAACGTCGACGGCATCATAGAAGGCACGGTCGCGAACTTTGCGCAGACCAACCGCGTACGAATTACCGTGCAACTTGTGGATGCCGCCAATGACCACAATTTGTGGTCTCAATCGTACGAGCGTGACGTAGGAGATGTCTTTGTCCTGCAAGATGAGGTGGCTCGTAACATCGCGCAACAGATTCGGGTGCAACTTACGCCGCGAGACGAAGTGCGTTTGGCGAGCAGCCGGGCGGTGAACTCGGAAGTTCTCGAGGCCTACCTGAAAGGACGCTATCACTGGTACAAGGGGACTGAAGAGCAGTTGAAACAGGCGAAAACATACTTCGAACGGGCAGCCGAGATAGGTCCTGGATATGCGCCTGCCTATGTTGGTTTAGCTGACTACTACTGGGCTACAGATGAATTGTCGCCGCAAGAGGCCAATCCAAAAGCCAGAGCATACGTCCTGAAGGCGCTGGCGCTGGATGACACATTGGCCGACGCTCACACTACGTTGGGTGCCATTCAGTTCTATGCCGATTGGGACTGGTCTACCCCGGAGAAGGAGTTCAAGCGCGCAATAGACTTGAACCCGAGTCATGCTGAAGCTCACCGGATGTATTCGATTTTCCTGTCGACGCTCGGCCGTGCCGAGGAGGCCATCGTTGAAAGCGAAATTGCGGAGCGTTTGGATCCTCTGGCTCTCAGCCCAAGCGTCACTGCTGGCTGGACCTTCTACTATGCACGCCAGTACGATAGCGCCATAGCCCAGTGTCGCAAGGCAATGGAATTGGATCCGCAGTCCATCTCAGCGCATGACTGTCTCGGCAACGCTTATCTCGGAAAAGGAGCTTTCGACCAGGGCATCGCGGAGTGCGAGTTGGTAGCCAGTCGTTCGGGAAATGATCCACTTCGTCTGGCCGGATTGGGACGAGCCTACGCTTTGGCGGGGAAAAAATCAGAGGCAGAGGAGATTCTGAGGAGGTTGCGGGCCGCATCCAGGATTCACTATGTGCCACCATATTTGTTCGGCATGGTATACGCCGCGCTGGACGACAAAAATCAGGCCCTCTCCTGGCTGGAGAAGGCCTTCAATGAGCATGATTCGTATTTGACCAGGCTCAAAGTCGATCAGGCGATGGACCCCTTGCGTTCAGAGCCGCGATTTGCAAAGCTGCGCGACCGCATGAGCCTGTAGCTCAGTAGGCCTAATCTACCCGTAAGAAGTCTCCCGCCTCGTGCTCTAGTGATTAAGTCTGAACGTTCAGAAACTCGGCCGTTGATGCGCTGGAGCGTGCCCGAATTATTGACTCAGTGGCTGAGAAGCGACTGCCATGTTGCTCGTCCTGCTATGGGAAAACGTAAGCAACCAATAGGCGGGATCCTTAGGCTCGTTGGTACTGAGGAGTGAGTCATTGGTACCCATCAGTGATGCCCACGGACCAGCCGTTCTTATTTTCACCGGAAAGACCTGGTGGGCATTCACAAAAGTCTTCAGCAAGTCAGGGTTTTGAATGAACCTCTGAAAATCCTGATCCGAAACTTGTGCAAGAGCAATTTGCGGGTAGTCTTTTTCACCTTTACCCTCGAGTTGCCATATTTTCAGTATCTGAATGTTTTCAAACGTCTCCCACTTCGCGTTCGATCCATAGCTGCCGTGTGATGATTGGTCTTGCGCCGAGGCCGAGTTGTGTCCCTGAGATAACAACAACAGCAATGTGCATCCCACCAGACTTGCTACCATCATCCGCTTCATAGATATCTCCTCCAAGGGCGCGGTTCGCTTGTGGGGGCTTTTATACCTTCCCGGATTCCAAGTCAAGACGAAGAATGGAGAGCTTCAGCCTTGATCTGTCGGAATCGTGGAAGCCATTGCAAGGAAGGGAAGGGGTCCGAATTTTCAGGGCATCCGGTGTGGAGCTTAGGGTGCATGCACGCGGTGTCGGCGCGCACGCCAGATCCTTCGGGAGTGAAGTCCCTCAGGATGACGCATCGGAGGGAGGGATGGGGGTTGCGGTACCAGATCTCGGGAGGCATCAATCAAACCGACGGAAGCCTTCGAAACAGAGATCGTTCAATTCGAATCCTCTGGTATGTCGATTGGCATCTTTGCGGTCTGTCTTTTTCGCGAAGGCGTCTTTCCAGCTTTCGGATGGCTGAACGTTCCCGCGCTGTAGCGGCCCTTCTTTTCCACGTCGTAATTCTTGGGCAGTGGCGGAATTCTCGCGCCTGACTCGCCCAGCTGCCGATATTCCTGCAGAACTATTTCCGCCCGGCCGTCGTATTCCTTGACCGGCCCGTGGATCTCGATCGTCCGGCCTTGGAGTTCGCGGACGTCGCCGACACTCTTCAGATCACTGGGAAAAACCACAACCGTGAAAGTGCACAGCCTGAAGTCATCGCAGAAGTCCAGAAAGTGCACTCCGCGCTCCCCCTGCTTGACCCGTACAACTTTGCCCATGATGCACTTGACTTCACCAATGTGTTTTCTGGCTTCATCAAAGGGAACACAGTCAGGCCATGCGAATGTGCCCAGGAGCAAGGTCCTACCAGCTAGGAATATTTACGGAGGAAAGTCATTTTGCAAGGCGCCCGTCCTTGGAGCAGATTCAGGAATCGTTCACAGCCATTTGATAGGGAGTGTAAGGCGAGGGCTTAGTGGATGGCAGTTGGTGCGCAAAAGAAAAGGGCCCGTTTCCCAAAACGGAAACGGCCGGGGCCGGTGTGTTGCCGGCCCTCGTCGCAAAAAAGTTGGAAGGGAAGTTAGCCGAACGACTTGACTGCGGTTGCTTCGTCGTCCTTCACGTCGAAGACGGTGTAGAGCTTGGTGATCTGCAGCAGGTCGTGAACTTTTTTCGTCAGGTTCAGCAGCTTGAGTTCGCCGCCCTGATTGCGTACGGTGGTGAAGGCGCTAACCAGTTCGCCAATACCCGAGCTGTCGATGTAGTTCACATCACCGAGGTTCAACAGAATCTTCTTCTGCCCCTTGGAAAGCAGATCGCGAACGACATCCTTCAGGATGACGCTGCCTTCGCCGAGGGTGATTCGGCCGCTGCAATCCACGATGGTGACGCCGTTAACCTGACGTGTACTGGTCTTCATGCTCACTGGGAAGCCTCCTTAACGTCCCCGGATGGCCCGGGAACGTGCTTGATAAGTTTAATTTCGGTACCCGTCAAGGATGGGTTGATCTGCACCTCATCCATAAACGAGCGTATAAGAAAAATACCCCGGCCTGACGTTTTCATCAGATTTTCAGCCGCCAGGGGATCGGGAATCTTGTCCGGGTCCAGCCCTTTGCCCTGATCCCGGATGGTGATGACAAGATTTCCGCCAGTTTGCTCAAAATCAAGGCTGACTTTCTTCCCGGGATCGTAGGCGTTGCCATGAAGAACGGCATTGACCGCAGCTTCCCGAACGGCCATGGCAATGCGCATGACCTCGTCGTCGTCGAAGCCCGCCTCGGTTGCAATGCGGCTGGCTGCCTGCTCGGCGCTGTCCACGGTCTCCAGCGTCGAATCTAACGTGTAGGAGACCCGTTGTTCGGTCATGGCAGAAATTTGACGAGCACTGCGTACGATCTTGAAACTCGAACCATAAACCCCGCTGTCCCAGCGTTCCGACCGACGCCAACCGCCTTGCCTAGCCGAAAACGTCCGATTCCAGCGAAGCGGTAGTTTGCCCTTCCGCTGTGCAAATGTCAACGCAGGACTCGATATCTTCGCTCCCAAGCCCGTGACCGGCGGATAGGCTTCGAGCGGCCAACGCCGGGAGCGTTCTGGATTCTTACCGGTTAGTTGAGTATTCTCGGGACTATGCCGACGTTCGCACTTACCGAACTGCTGGGCGCTTATGTGTTTGACAGCGCCGGGTCCAGGTGCGGGCGGGTACGCGAAGTGGCATTGGTCCCGCAGGAGGATCGCGCACGAGTGGCTATGTTGATCCTCAAAACGGCAGGGGGAAGCCGTCTACTGCCTTTTTCGCGGGTGACCTCCATTAACGGCGGCGTCCGCATCGACGCAGCCAATACCGATTTGACCGTCGGAGACGGTTCGGAGGGGATGCTTTTGCTGGCACGCGATCTGCTTGACCAGCAAGTCATCGACGTCTTCGGACGAAAAGTAGTCAGGGTGAACGACCTTGATCTGTACCAGGACATGGTCGACAGCCACCCGGTGCTCAAAGTTGGCTCGGTGGATGTTGGCCCACGAGGCGCGATCCGCCGTTTGCTGAAGGGCGTGGTTCCATTGATAGCGCTACGAGCACTGCTTAAGCAAATTCCGCCGCGAACCATTCCCTGGGATTTTGTAGACCTTATCGAAACCGATCCAGCCCGGCGGGTGAAGCTCAAGATCTCTCACGAACGACTCGCCAAGCTCCATCCCGCAGATATCGCCGATATCGTCGAGGATCTGGCTCCAGACGAGCGCGAAGCAGTCTTCAAGACTCTCGACGAAGAAGTTGCAGCGGGAGCCCTGGAAGAAGTCGAGCCCAAGGTACAGAAGGCGATCGTCGAATCTCTCAGTTCGGAGCGCGCCGCAGAAATTGTCGAAGAAATGGAACCGGACGCGGCCGCCGACCTGCTGGCCGACCTGCCGGAGGAACGCACCTCCGAAATTCTGCTGGAGATGCAACCCCAGGAACGCAAGGAAATGGTCGAACTCCTGGAATTCCGGGAGAACACCGCCGCCGGCCGGATGAACACCGAGTATCTGGCGGTCCACGTCACTGCCACAGTGCACGATGCCGTGGAGACCTTGCGCCGCTTCGAGGGCGGAGTTGAGACCGTGAGCACGATCTATCTGGTGGATTCACAGGGGACTCTTGCCGGGGCCGTACCGCTGGCAAAACTGGTGCTCGCGACTCCGGACACGCCGATGCTGTCATTGACGCAGGAGCCTCTGATCTCCAGTCATGCCGGAGCCAAAGAGAACGAGGTCGCGGAGCTGTTCGACAAGTACAACCTTCTGACTCTACCGGTCGTGGATGATAACAAGAAGCTGACCGGAGTGATCACTTCCGACGACATCATCAGCTTGTTGCGAGCGAATCTGTAAGATTTTCTCCTAATCGAATCTCGTCGTTAGTATCGCGCAATCCCTCGCTGGATCTTTCATTCGCACGAACTCATCAAATAAACCGATTTCGTATATCCAGAATTCCTCCCGCCCATTTATGCTGTTCAGTCGCTTGCATCGAATTGAAGCCTGATCACGAGGAAGTTCAGTTTGGCCAACCTGCTGTCCACATTCGGAATTGCGAAGAAATCACGCAGACAGAAACTTAGCGGCATCGTCAAGTTTCGAATGCTCGCATTTTTCGCCGTTTTCGGACCGGGATTTATCACGGCCAACGTGGACAACGACCCCGGCGGGATCCTCACGTACTCGCAAGCCGGCGCGAAGTTCGGGTACGCGCTTCTGTGGACGCTCATCCCGATCACCATTGCGTTGATTGTGGTTCAGGAGATGGCGGCCCGCATGGGCGCCGTTACTGGCAAGGGGCTATCCGATCTCATCCGGGAAGAGTTCGGTTTTCGAGTCACCTTCTTCACCATGCTGGTGTTGGGAATTGCTGATTTGGGGAATATCGTAGCTGAGTTTGCCGGCCTGGCCTCCGGGATGGGCTTATTTGGTGCGAGTAAATATATTGTCGTGCCGATCGGCGCATTCCTGGTCTGGTCGGTGGTGGTGGGGAATTCCTACAAGCCGGTCGAGCGAATCCTGGTGGTTTTGTCGATTCTCTACTTCACCTATCCGGTTTCGGCGATTCTCGCCCATCCAGATTGGCGCCGGGCCATTCACGATACGCTGGTGCCAAACATCAGCCGGAGTTCCGAATATCTCATCATGTTTGTCGGTTTGATCGGGACGACCATTACTCCCTGGATGCAGTTCTATCTGCAGGCGTCGGTCGTGGAGAAGGGAATCACGAAACGCCAGTATTCCCTCTGCCGGTGGGATGTCATCATCGGCTGCATTATCACGGACGTGATTGCATTCTTTATCGTTCTCGCCTGCGCGGGCACCCTGCATGTCTCAGGATTTCACAACATTTCAGATGCAGCTGACGCGGCAGCGGCATTGCGTCCGCTTGCAGGACAGTTCGCCTATATTCTTTTTGCCGTGGGATTGGTGAATGCTTCGCTGCTTTCCGCTGCCATTCTCCCGCTGGCCACGGCTTACAACGTCTGCGAAGGCCTGGGCTTCGAATCCGGAGTGAACAAGCGATTTTCCGAAGCCCCGGCGTTTTACTGGCTCTACACCCTGCTCATCGCGATAGGGGCGGGCGTAGTTCTCGTCCCACACCTACCTCTGCTAAAGGTGATCCTGTTCTCCCAGGTGGTAAATGGAGTTCTGCTTCCTTTCGTGTTGATCTTCATGCTGGTCCTGATCAACCGAAAGGAACTTATGGGGGAGTACCGGAATTCTGCCCTGGCTAATGTGATCGCGTGGGGAACCAGCATTATTGTGATCGTAATGACGATCGCGATGATCTGGACCAGTGCAAGCGGACAATAGGTCTTGCAATCCTAGCGCGGGATCTAGGGAATCGTTCCTTCTACCAGATTTCGTACCAGCCCCAGATCGGCTTCGAGAAAATCAAAAGATGGAAGTTCTGAGCGCTCTGCCCAGCGCATGTCCTTGAAGATTTTATTTTCGAGTTCACCCTTAAATTCGCGCACAGCGAAGAACCGCAGTTCTACCGCTGAGCCATTCTTGTAGTCGTGCCGGATGCGGGCTACTTCATCGCCGATGGTCGCGTCGATCCCGAGCTCCTCATCCAGTTCCCGGTGCAGTGCGTCCCGGGGTTGCTCTCCCGGTTCGATCTTGCCTCCGGGGAACTCCCACTTCAAAGGCATGGTTTGATGCTTGGTACGCTGGCAGACGAGGATCTTCTCGTCTTGAAAAATCAAGGCAGCAACCACCCGCTTCATGGACGGCAAGATGCCTCATCGTCTTCGAGCAGGAATTCGCTGAACACTGGGCTTGGATATGTTGGCTCGGCAGAAGTCATGGGATCGAGAGGTGGGAAATCTAATTGTGAAGCGCCATTGATGGCGTTCGTCCGGAATCTCCTAAGCAGTATCTCCGCTTTCAAGTCGTTCGGCCCCTAACTTCGTGCCTTTTCCAATTGCTGGCCCACCAGGGAAGCGCAGTATTCGACCAGCTTCCGATCCTGATCTCCGAAGGCAGCCGGGAAGTGGCTGTCGATGTCCAGTTCACCCACCACCTTGCCGCGGACAAAGACAGGAACAACAATTTCGGACTTGGTTTCAGTAGAACAGGCGAGGTAACGGTCGTCGGCATTCACATCGTCCACGACGAGCGTCTTGCCACTGGAAGCGGCTGCCCCACAGATTCCCTGATTCAAAGGAATACGAGTGTGCGGCGTCATGGCTCCTTGAAACGGTCCCAGTACCAGCATGCGCGGCTGCGCATTTACGGGTTTGTCCTCGAGCATGTAGAAACCAACCCAGTTGTATTTCAACATGCGATCATGCAGGAGCTTCACAATCTCCCACATGAAGTCTTCCACGCTGCCGGACGCATGGTTGAGGCGTTCAATTTCTTTTTGCACTTCTGCGGTCTTTGGATCAGGAGACATAGGATGTCCTGACGTTCATCGCGGTTGCGGAGCGCTGATTTGACCGCGTGCTTGGAGCATACATTTTAGACTCTCGGGTTGTGGAAAATTGTCAGGATGAATCGCCGCCGCCAATGCCCGCAGGCCTAGGACAAGAGTGGGCGCGGGCGTGTTCAGCAGTTCGTCCCGAACGCAGTATATCCGTCCAGACTGTACCGCGCGCATCTGCTCCCAGCCCCGATCGCGGACGATTTTGCCTAGCGGCACGCGATCGCCGGCTCCGCACCAGGCGGCGATCAGAACATCGGGATCCTCTGCCAGAACCGACTCAGCCGACCGATGCGAGGCGGGATCACCCAGGAAGTCGCCTCCAGCAACATCAACGAGTTCCGCCACCCATTTCTGCGATGTAATCAACGGCTTACCCCATTCTTCGCAGAAGACACGAGGACGTTTGTCGCGGCCGACCTGAATCTTGCTGACTTGAGTTCGGATCGCATCGATCTCGCGTTGCATTTTCGCGATCACGTCCTGTCCGCGTTTTGTTGAACCCATGACTCCGGCAATAGTCGCAATATCGGTGTAAACATCGGCTAGAGTCCGAGGTGCTAATCCAAGAAAGCGAATCCCAGCCTTGAGGATTTCAATGACTGCTTTTTCCTGGTAAGGCACCGCGGCAATGACGAGGTCGGGCCGGGCAGCCAGGATCTGCTGACTTTGAGCAGTCCAGGAATCGGCGATGATGGCACGACCGCTGTTTTTAACCTCGGGGCAGACGTCGACGCAATATTTGGTACAGGCGACAATGCTGTTAAGTTTGCCTAACGCGGCAAGGATCACAGTCGCGCTGGGCTGCAGGGAGACCACGCGCTGGGGAGTGTAGTCGACGGACACAGACTCAATGTTACAGGCAGTGGTCGCCATCGAACAGGCGTCGACCATTCCGGTTTGCGAAACTCGGCGAGGATGCCCGCGATACAATCAGTTGCTGAACGTCATTCATTAAGGACTTTTCCCCATCATGTACATTCACATGTTCGCTTTTCGTTGGAAGCCGGGTGTCACCGAAGAGCAGAGACAAAAAGTCATCGCTGAAATACGGAAGCTGCAGGGACAAATTCCAGGTCTGCTCGAAACTTCTGTTGGGGTGAACATTTCCTCGCGCGGGCAGGGATACGAACTGGGCGGCGCCATGAAGTTCGCCGATAAGGCTTCGCTTGATGCCTACGGGCCACATCCGGTCCATCAGAAGCTGGTGAGCTGGCTAACGCCACTGATCGAGGCGATCGAAGTGGATTTCGAAGTGAAGTAGCTATAAGATCCCGGCAGCAAGGCCTCTATCACTCAGGTGAACCGTCGAATCTGTCAGGATACAATTTTCTTCGATGTATTCTCCTCAAGTACTCGATCACTTTCAGAGTCCCCGTAACGCTGGCGAAGTGGTTGATGCAGACGCGTCCACTCAGCTTGAAAACCCGGCGTGCGGCGACGTACTCAAGCTCACTCTAAGGGTGGTTGATGGGCGCATTGCCGAAATTAGATTCCTGGCCCAGGGGTGCGTCCCCACCATCGCGTGTGCCTCCGCCCTCACAGAGTTGGTGCAAGGAAAATCGGTCGCTGAAGCCTCTCAGTTGCGCAGAGAAGATCTGTTAAAGGCGATCGGTGGGTTGCCCAGGGCTTCGGTTCACGCCAGCCACCTGGCGCTCGACGCATTGAAGGATGTCCTAAAGGGTCTATGAACGAGAAACGGATTCGGGAAAATAGACCGGCCATTTTCGTTGGTGGGCAATGTTATCTAATTCCCCGGTGGGGTTAATCGCAAACGGGTAACGTGCGATTTCAAGCATGTCCGCATCCCAGACCGAGTTTCCGAAGACTGCGTCTGGAGTCCTCGCGATCACTTCACGGATAGCTTTCGGTTTGCCCTTGCCGCTCGGCACCCGGATAACCCGGTCGGTAACTTGGCCATTCTCCACGGCGACCGCTGCCGCGAGGACGTGCGCGGGTGAGATTCCAAAATGTCCCATGCCAGCCCGGATCACCCACTCGCTGGTGGAAGATACCGCCCAAATTTCGCAGCCCGCATCCTTCAGCTTGAGGACCAAGTCTTTCATGTCGAGAAAAATCCCCGGGGCAATTTCTTCCTCGAAGAAGGGAACTGCTGATTTTTCCATCTCGGCTTCAGACAGCCCTCGATTCATGGTGACCATTTCGGCGCACATGTCGTCCTCGCTGACATTGCCGGCCAGGTAATCGGCGTATCGGGCGCGGGCCCAGCGGATTACTTCGTCCGAAACCAGGCCGTGGCTCATTTCCCATTCGAAAAAGCCAGCACCAGCGTCGCCGGACCACAAAGTTCCGTCGCAGTCAAAAACCGCGAGCTTCGGCTGTAGTTGCAAAACCGATTTGAAAAAGTCTTCTCTGTTTAGGGGGACGTTCAGGCTCGCGTTTTCAGAATTCATGCTTGTAAGGGAATTATTTCGTTTGCGGAACTCCCAGGGTTGCGTACTCCTCGGGCGTATTCACATTCATGGTGACATGCGGGTCATCAACATGAACATAGAGTATATGGTTCTGCTGCTGATGTTTCACGTCCCTCGCGGTAGCCGTCTCCGGGGCTTTCAAAAATGCCTCGATCATTTCGCGTCCCGCGAGAACGGGATGCCCGTGCGTGCCGCCGTACTCCGGCACAACCGCCCAGATCTCCGAAGCCGCGTTCTCAAATGCCGTCCGCAAAGTCTCTAGCGCGGCGGCGGTCACAGGCGGCCGGTCGACCAAGGTGATCATCGCCGCGTCTCGTCCGAGGTTCAGTACTTCTTCCAGCCCGACCCTAAGCGAACTGAACTGACCCAGTTCGGGCGATGGGTTCCTTACGATTGAGCCCCCGGCTCCGTAGACCGCGGCGGCAAGGGCCTGCTGGTTATTTCCCGCAACTACAAGGACCTGGTCGGTGAAGCGATTCAAGGCCCGAATCGCTGCCGAGACGAAAGTTTCGTTTGAAACCGGCATTCCAGTGGAAAATGGAGGCCAGGGCAGGAGGGCTTTGTCCGAACCCATGCGCGTGGATTCACCCGCCGCCAATATCACTCCGCACCAGCTCGGCGCCCGGCTCATGACTGGAACATAACAGATAAGTGTCGATCTGGTGTTTCCTCAATTTCAAATGTGAAGGTGTATTACGTGAGCGAGGAGCTACTCTTTAACGTCAACGTCCAAATGGGCATCTTCATCGGCTGCGTCTTCCTGCGGGCTGTCGCCGGTCGCATTCTGCGAATTTGCACGACCCCGATGAAACCAGCTCATATGTGGCAATTCCCGTTCGACCCGCCGGCGCACGGCGATCAGCTCAGCGGTGATGGCTACCGCAATCTCTTCCGGAGTCACCGCGCCGATGTCTAGCCCTACCGGGGCGTGCACGCGGTCGAACAGCTCGGGAGCTAGACCTTCCTTGGTAAGCTCGCGAAAAATGGCGATGGTCTTGCGCTTTGAGCCAATCATGCCGATGTAGCGGGCTGAAGTTTGCACGGCCCACCGCAACATACGCATGTCATCACGATGGCCGCGGGTAACGATCACGATGTAGGAAGACTCGTTCGGGCTAAGACGTTCCATGACGCGATCGAAATCATCTGCAATAACGTCTTTTGCATCAGGAAAGCGTTCTCGATTGGCGTAGGTTTCGCGATCGTCGGCCACAGTTACGTCGAAGCCGGCGTTCAAAGCGACTTTGTAGAGGTTTACCGAAACGTGGCCGCCACCGAAAATGTAAAGCAACGCCGCGGGTAGGATCGGTTCGATAAAAATGTCGAGCGTTCCTCCGCAAACCAGACCCGTATCGTATTTAGGGTCTTGATTGAGGTTGAAAGTCAGCGTACGGGACTTTTCGTCTTCCATCACTTCGCGGGCGGCCTGCCAGACTTCGGCTTCCACGCATCCCCCGCCGATTGTGCCAACGATCGAGCCGTCGTCGCGCACCAACATCTTTGCGGTCTTGAAGGAGGGAATTGAACCGTGGACGTTGACGATGGTGGCGACTGCGCCGCGGCGTCCTGCCCGCCGGAGACTGACGATTTCCTCGTAGATGTCCACTGCCCGGTGATTATGAGTGAGTTAACGGGAAGGAGTCAACGATACAAAGTAATGCCCCGGAACAAGAATTCCCGTGGGTTTCACGATTAACGGTTCAAGACCTGTTTCGGACATGCAGAGCTCGTCCCAGGAGTCTGGATTCGTGGCTATGATAGTTTTGATTTTCTGTTGGAGGATCCATGAAAGCAGTTCGCATTCACGAATTTGGGGGACCGGAAGTTCTTCGCTACGAAGACGTTCCGGATCCGAATCTGCGTAAGGACCAAGTATTGGTGCGAGTCAAGGCCTGCGCCATGAACCATCTCGATATCTGGGTCCGCAAAGGCCTGCCGGGAGTGAAGCTGCCCCACATTCCGGGTAGTGACGTGGCTGGGGAAATCGCAGAAGTGGGTGAGTATGTCACCGGTTTCAAGACCGGACAGCGAGTTTTGCTGGCGCCAATGCATTTCTGCAATCACTGCGCCAAGTGCGTTGCCGGCCTCCAGAATCAGTGTCGTCAATTCACCGTGCTTGGCAACGGGGTGGACGGTGGAAACTGCGAACTGATTGCAGCGCCCGCCGTGAACATCATTCCGATTCCTGACAACATGGAATTCGACCAGGCCGCCAGCGTGCCTCTCGTCTTTTTAACCGCGTGGCATATGCTGGTCGGTCGGGCCGCGATTCGTCAGGGACAAACGGTGCTGGTTTTAGGCGCCAGTTCGGGCGTCGGCATCGCCGCCATCCAGGTGGCCAAATTGTTCCATGCCCGAGTGATTACCACCGCGGGGGATGAGCACAAACTGGAGAAGGCCAGGGAATTGGGCGCGGATCACGGCATTAACCACTACAAGCAAAAGATTTCTGACGAGGTACGAAAACTGACCAACAAGGAAGGCGTCGATATCGTAATCGAGCACGTGGGCGTTGCCACCTGGGAGGAGAGCATCAAGTGCTTGAAGCCGGCGGGCACGCTTGTGACATGTGGAGCGACTACCGGACCAGATGCGGGTATCGATTTGCGCTTTCTATATATCCGGCAGCTCTCTCTGCTGGGTTCGTACATGGGAACAATGGGCGAATTGTATGACGTGCTCGGTCACGTGTTTGCCGGACGGTTGAAGCCGGTTGTGGATCGGGCCTTCGCTCTCCAGGATATTCGGGCCGCTCACGAATACCTGGAGAACAGCAAGATGTTCGGCAAAGTGGTACTGAATCCTTAATCGGAGCAGTAAACCAGATGTCGAAGCTTTCTTAGACCGGCGTGTTGGATGACAGGCGCCTGGCTGGCTCCCGGTCGTCCGGCAGGCTCTTGATTACATCCATTACAGATTGCGAGAGTTCCGGGCGGGGCTCGAGTTCGGGCCACAGGTCGTCATTCCTGTAGAATTCACGAATTTGCTCGTCCGTTATCCTCACGGTACTATTTTACGCTATTGAGCGCGAAAGAAAAGCGAAACCACCAATTGCCTTCATGTAGAATCCATCGCCATGCCTAGATGGGGAAAGAAATCGGACAAGCCAGCCCCACCACCTGAAGATCACGTCCTAATTAAAATCGTCAACACACCGGGAAAGTACGCGACGCTCGGCGGTAAAGGGGACCTGCTTGTGGCACCCAAAGCCCAGGCGTCAGAATTTACCGTGTCGGAAGCGCCAAGACGCCAGAAAGAACTGGAACGGCGCGGGTTCAAAACCAAAGTCGAACCGGTATAGCCCACTCATCTGATGATCCGGCCTCTGATTTGTGAGTTACGAAGGTCACAGTACTCCGCACCGTTCGTCAGTAACCTTCCTTAACCAGCACGTTTGCAATACTTTCTAGACAGCGGACCCTTTAAGGGGCCCGCGCAGTAATGTGTACCGATACCTATCGGCAACGCAGGCTGAGAAGTTGGAGTCCATGGAGCAACAGCCAAATCGCCGCCGCTGGGAGCGCCACCCGTTTGACGCACAGCTTCGAGTAGTGGTCGACCACTCCACCGACAAAACGGTCGTCCATGCCCGCGGCGTCAGACTCAGTGAAGGTGGCATCTGCTTATTCGCTGCTGCCAACCTTCCCGTTGGAAGCCAGGTTAAGGTGGAGTTTAAGAACCCACGCACGGATGAATCAGTTCGGCTCCGCGGAAAGATCCGCAACAGGACGGTTTACCTCTATGGAGTGGAATTTCTTTCCGAAGAGTTTCAAGAGAAGCGGCCTGGGCGAGCGTGAGCGCCCAGATCGGCGCGACGGATAATTTTCCTTCCAGATAGGTTCTAGAAAACCAGCATTCAGCACTCAGCATTCAGCTCTGAACATTCTGTCATCCTGAGCGTAGGCATTGCGTTCGCTTTGCGAACGCACAGCCGGAGTCGAAGGACCCCTACCTTGGCAGTACCTGATTGAGAATTCACACACTGCCGCTTTAGCCTTGGTAATGAACCCAGAGTCATCCTGTCATAGGGGTCCTTCAATCGCTCAGGATGACAACACACGTGATCTGACTGCTGACTGCTGATTGCTGAATGCTGGTCCAATCCGCAATGGCCAGTTGGCAAAACCGCACTTTCCCAAGGTCTAAATACCCCGATCGCACAGCGTGGTTTAGAATGTAAGCATTATGTCCGGCGAACAAAGTTACGGCTCTTACGTCACCACCGAAGATGGCAAAAAAGTGGTGAAGGAATTGACCTTCGGCAATCCGACACCCGAGGGCGTGGTGCTGACCACTCTTGACTCGGCAGTCAACTGGATGCGCAAAAATTCCATCTGGCCGTTAACCTTCGGCTTGGCCTGCTGTGCCATCGAAATGATGTCTATGGGTGCGTCGCGCTTCGATATTGCGCGTTTTGGTGCGGAAGTCTTCCGGCCTTCGCCCAGACAGTCCGATTTGATCATCATTGCCGGCCGTGTCTCGAACAAGATGGCGCCGGTGATTCGCCAGCTTTGGGAGCAGATGCCCGAACCAAAATGGGTGATTTCGATGGGAGCGTGCGCAACCTCGGGAGGCGTATTCAACAATTACGCCTTGGTGCAAAGCGTGAACCAGGTAATTCCTGTCGATGTGTATGTTCCGGGATGCCCACCGCGGCCTGAGCAGTTGATCTATGCCATCACATTACTGCAGGAGAAAATTCAGAACGAGCGTGGCACCGTGCGGCGCGCACTAAATCTTACCCAGACTTCCTGACGTTGCTTACGGGGCAATGAAGCTGATGGAGATGCGCGCGGATTTCCTGACCGGCTTGCCATTCAACACATACGGCGTATAGCGCCATTTGCTTACAGCATCGATTGCCGCGTTGGCGAGGAGCGGAGGGCCACTCACCATTTTCAAGCCTTCCATCTGTCCTTGCTCGTTGACCGTTCCTTCCAGAATCACGATTCCTTGCGCACGCGACTGACGAGCTTCCGACGGATACACCGGCAGCACCTTGTGAATCAGGATGCCCCCTGTGACGCCCTGCGACACGGGCACATTCAGTCTCGGCAAAGCGGCCGAGGTTGCTACAAGGTTTTGTACTTCGGCAGGATGGTCGAACTGTGTTGAGCTGACGGAATCGCTAGCCGTAACGCTAGTTGGGTCCGGCGGCTCAACTGCTGCGGCTGAGTTGGTCGCTGTTGATGGCGAAGGGCGGATGGTAGTGCGGGTTGCCGCCTTGGGCGCAGCAGGGCGCGCCGCGGGGTGCCCTGCGACGTTGGCCCTAAATGCCATTCCGGCACTGGTCGCGCCACTGGATGCCTCCGGCACTGCCTCTTGCGAACTGGCGGCTGGCCGAGTTGAGGCGACCGGCAGACTGGCCTTGTACCACACCTTCCAGCCAAGAAACACCATCAGAATAAACAATAATGCTCCCGCGCAAGTCACCGTCCAGTACGGCCACTTTCCGTCGATGACAATACCCGCGGGTTGGGCAGCGCGCGGTATTTCTCGAAATTCCGCCAAGGGGATTGAGGCCACGGCAGCACGCGAACTTTCTAATGGCGCTTCCGGTTCAACCCAGGTTGGAGCCGCAGAAACCGTCGTCTGGAAATCCGGAGCTTCCGCATCTTCTTGTGCTTCTTGTTCCAGCACGCCTGCTTCTGCGGCTGGCTCCGTGTCCACTCCCAGTTGCTCCGATTGCGACCCTTGCGCCCAGGCTGATTCGGCCAGTCCCGCGAGGCGTCCCAGCAGCGCCATATGGTCGTCGTTGAAGGCGTAGGACTGCGAAGAGAAGGCCTCCAGAACTCCGACTCTTCCATATCGTCCACGCAAAGGCACAACCGCGATCGACTGGATACCCAACTGACGGCAGACTTCGGCGTCGACGTGGAAATCCCTGGCAGCGTCATCGCAACGGAGGCTCGTGCCCGTGCGCAGGCACTCACCAGAAATTCCCGAATTCACATTGAGCTGATCGCCCAACTCAGGAGCGATTTCTCCGCTTCTCCCCACGCATACCACCGAACCGTCTTGTGGCATGGCGATAGCCGCCCCGGTGGCTCCGGTCAAGGCGTGCGCCGCCACTGCAATGGTGCCCAGCATTGCTTCTTTTTCCTGGCGGCCTCCGGCGATCATCCCACGCAATTTGGCGAGGATGATTTCGGCACCGTCGGGTCCCGAGTTCAAATCCTCGGTGATCGATGAACGAGTTCGTAGGGAAGGTCTGCGTCCCGATGCCTCGGGAGGGGAAGGAGTAAGGGGAGGAAGTGGAGACATTTTCGACAACTCGCTGCTAAGATTCGGCGCTACCCAACACTCAATCAGCGGAAACTTCGAACTATCGGATTCTGCGCCTGATGGCGATTTGCCAGGCCCAACGCCTAGACACCAAGTGCATCCAGTGTAGCTCTTTCACGCCTTTAAAGCGGCAAATTTATGGTTCGAGTTTGGTGGAAACAAATAGGGTTGTCAACGAACGATTGTGCTGGGCCTGTTGGCGGTGCAGATGCCGAAGCCCCGGTTACCCCCAAAAGCTGGCGCGTCACCAATTACCCTCGTGATAAAAACACTGCATGCCGAAAAGGAGCTATGTCACCCACGGCCGGGGAATCATGGCGCAGGCTCCCTGTCGTGCCGACCTGGCAGGAGGGACGATCGACTTGTGGCCCCTTTACCTTTTCCACCCAGGGGCACTGACGGTAAATTTCGCGGTCAACATTCTCACTACCTGCCGGATTACGCCTCTACGCGGAAGACAAATCTATGTGCGGTCCGTCGACACCCGACGCGAAGAGCGCTTTCGGAGCTTCGAATCGATGCGCACGGAGAGCCGCTTTCGTTTGCCTCTGGCTGCCCGGTTACTGCAATTTTTCGCCCCCCAGGAAGGGCTTCTGATCGAAACCGATTCCGAATCACCAGCCGGAGCCGGGATTTCCGGATCCTCGGCCCTCATGATTGCGACGACCGCCGCGCTGGCTCGCTTCACAGGACGGAACCTCACCCTCGAACAGATGCGTGTCATCGCCCAGAATATCGAAGCCCAAATCATCAACGTGCCCACCGGGTGCCAGGACTACTACCCAGCTCTTTATGGAGGGGTCAGCGCGGTTCATCTGGATGCCGACGGCATTCACCGTGAAGCGGTGACGGTGGCTCCGGAAGAGATCGAGTCGCGTTTCGTTCTGGCTTACACTGGCGCTCCGCGGCAATCCGGCATTAATAATTGGGAAGTTTTCAAGGCACACATTGATGGCGACAAGCGGGTGTTCCGCAACTTCGATCGAATTGCCGACATTGCTCGTTGCATGCATCAATCACTGCTCGATACCGACTGGGACGAGGTTGCGCGCCTTCTGCGCGAAGAGTGGAAGTTGCGCCGCGCGAATGCTCCGGGAATTACCACGCCGTTGATCGACAAGCTGATCAGTGTGGCCATGAAGCATGGAGGCCGCGCGGCCAAAGCTTGCGGCGCGGGTGGGGGCGGCTGCGTTATTTTCCTGGTGGAAGAAGGCGCCGCCAGCCGGGTCGCGACTGCCATCGGCGATAACGGAGGACGAGTCTTGCCGCTCCAGGTCGCCCGAAACGGGCTGCGCGTATCTGCCTTCTGAACTTTGGATGCTGGTCAGATTCTGCGGTAGGAATCCGGGCCGAAAAAGAATGGTGGGATGATGATCACGTTTCGTCGGTAGCTACCGTCCTGTTGGACTGGTGTCAGCCTTCCGATTCGTTTTGCCAATTTTTTGTCTGCGTCACCATCGACTGATAACACTCGCAGGACGCGTCCTCGAGTCCCTGCCGGCTGACAACGCTGACTTCTCCGCGGGTGTATTGAATCAGTCCTGCCCTCTGCAGAGTGCCGGCGGCCACGGTCACGCTTGCCCTGCGCGTTCCCAACATGTGGGCGAGGAACTCCTGGGTCAGCGGTATTCGGTTGTTAGTCAGCCGGTCCTGACTCATAAGGAGCCATCGCGCCAATCGTTCGTCAACCTCATGAATCCGATTGCACGCGGCGATTTGTGCGGCCTGCATCATCATGACTTGGGCGAAGCGATTTAATTCTCTCTGTAATTGCGGACATTGCCGCATTGCTTTTGCCAGGTTCGGCGCGGTGATTCGGTACGCGGCGCCCGCGACTTGCGCGACCACTCTCGTCGGACTTGAATGGAAACCTACGATAAGAGGCAAACCCACAAAACCATCTCTGCCAGTCAGACCGACTTCAACGCTTTTCCCATCCCCCATTACATTCAAGAACGAAGCCAACCCGTCATTCACGAAGTAGCCATGAGTGATGGGTTCTCCTGCCTCGTGCAACACGGAGTGGGTTGGCATTTCCGCAAACTCGAGCGAAGGTTGGAGTGTGTCGCGCTCTTTTCGCGGCAACCGCAGCAAGATTTCATTGTTCATTCGCGATTCGCCGCCAGCGGTTTTGACAGGAGCGTTGGGGGGCGCGCGATGCTGCGATCTGCTTGCCATTTGAAGGGTCCTTGTCGGCTGCGGTAGCAGCGCTGTCTTTTCGCAAGGAACCGTGGCCGCAAAGACCCGCCGGCAAATTGCTGGAAAGACCCTTCACCCTACTCTGAATAACAAAACCGCACGATACGCTAGCGTACACAGCGAGCCGTGCGGGTTAATTGCCGGGAAGAAGACGCTAATGTACGCTAACGTACAGTCTTTACCTGATTGAAGTTGTTCCAGCCAGCGATGAAGCTGCAAGTGGCGAATCTAAAGAAATGCGGCGATATGAAAAATATCCTGATCGTCGATGACAGCAAACTGATTCGCTCACGGTTGCGAATGCTGATCGAACAGCAACCAGGCTGGAAAGTTTGTGGAGAAGCTGAAAATGGTCGGGAAGGAATCGCTAAAGCGCGGTCGCTGTTGCCCGACCTGATCGTAATCGACCTGGCGATGCCGGTTCTCAATGGGATCGAGGCAAGCCGGCAAATCAAACAGTTGATGCCCGCCGTTCCAGTGGTGATGTTCACAACTTACGCGGATCCGTATCTGGAGAAAGAAGCCCGCAATGCGGGGGTGGATGCCATTGTTTCAAAGTCTGACGCAGGTACCGCCCTTCTGAGCAGCATCGAAGACCTATGCGCCCGCAACTCCCGCACCCGCACAGACTCAGCAGACTAAATTACTCATAGAAATCCCGGAGAGCCCGACTAGTAGTTCCAATCTCGTACACAAGCCTGTCGATACATCTCCTTACTGTTCCGATACCGTACCCCATTATCCGCGATGCCTAAGTTCAAGAAGACAGTTGGATAACGTTGTCGACAAGGACATCCTCCCGGAACAGTTAATGCCACCGAACGATCCCTTGAACGAATGAACGCTGCGCAGAAACACGCAAGGAACAACTAAGTAGCGCCAGCGCACTCTGTGTGGCATGCGGCGGTGATGACCCCCATATTGTGCTGTAGCTAACAACATCAACGACTCTGGAGTATGTGCTAGTAAAAAAGAGCGTTTGGATGGAACTCTGCGAACAAGCCTCGACTGAAGACGATCCCCAAAAATTGCTGACCCTCACCGAAGAAATCATCAAGCTCCTGTACAAGAAAGAAGCTCGACCGAAAAATTTGCAGATTATATCTCCCACGACCTAAGTGGTCACAATTGACCATCATTGCTTCTTGCTCTGCTGCATTATGCCGAAGTGAGTCACTCGCGAACGCAGGAAATAAGTACGGAAATGTGCGGCATCATAGAACTTCAGAGCAAGCTTCTTAAAACCAAACTCACCATCAACTCCATGAGCCCGGAAGAAGTCGAAGGATATGCTCACCGGAATGACCGTCTTCGCCAACTTTGTAAGGAGCTGACCGATCTACCCTGATGAAAAAAGTCATTCCCAAAGACATACTCTCCATTCGTTGTCCAACCTGTGGCGCAGCTCCAGGAGAAAAGTGCGAACTTTGTACAGGGCAGCCTCGTACAGAGCCGCATCGTGATCGCAGATTGATCGCGAAGGACTGAGCACGACCCAATCCTGCGTATCTGTCCGGCATTTGCTGGTCAATATCGATCGAAACCCACGGCGTCAATTGACCGGATTGAGGGTGCAAAGGTTTTAATTTGACGCCCGATTCCCGATTGCGCCGTTCCCAAACGGAGCTATAATCAAGGCAATTACCGGGTCTCGGGGTGTCGTATGTACCCACGTTTGTTGCCAGCTGTATTGCTCTCCGTGCTCTTCTGCATGGCCGTGGCTCGTGCCGACGATCAGCAACCTTCCCACATGTCCAAGCAGACTCGCATGGACCTGATCCGCGCCTTCAACGCGGAATTGGTCTACATCCGCTCACCGTTTCCCATGGGAAAGACGGGATTGACGCTCAAGGATGGGCAGCTCAGTCCGAATGGGGAAGACCTGCAACGAATGCTTTCCATGTGGGGCCCCGCGGTCAAGCCCGGGGATCAGGCTCGCATCAGCCAGATCTTGGTGAAGAACGATCGCATCCATTTTGAAATCAACGGTGGCGCTGTAAAGCGGGAGAAGTGGTATCAGCACATTCAATTCGGCGGTGGAGGAGGCATGACGTCGGTCGGACCCAGCGACGCGAATGCCAATCCGCGCGGCTCCTACGTAGATCTGGTTTTCAAAAGTTATGTACCCGAACTCGACCCGCAGCAGTTGAAAGATTTGCTGCGACCGGTTTTTGACTTCAATGCCAAATCCGCTGTGGAAGCCTACCTTGACACGCTTCCGCCCAAAGTGCGCGACGCCATCAAGAAACACGAAGTTCTGGTTGGCATGAACCGGGACATGGTGATGGCGTCGAAGGGCCGCCCTCCGAAGAAAATCCGCGAGAAAGATGGCGAAACCGAATACGAAGAGTGGATCTATGGCGAGCCACCTCAAGATGTGGACTTCGTAAGGCTGGTGGGGGACGAAGTAACGCGGCTCGAGATCATGAAGGTCGATGGCCAAAAAATCGTGCGAGCCGAGAAGGAAGTCGAACTCGAGCATCCCACGGTAGCCAAAGACGCGAACGAACCCCAGGTTCGTCCGCCGAACGCTCCGACGCTACGGCGTCCCGGCGAAGAGGTCGACACTAATTCACCCGCAGCTGGAGGACGCGCGCCTGCACCATTGCCGCCTCCAGACCCGATTGGTCAGGACGGACCGCCATCCAAGCCGAACTAAACGAGGGCTTGGCGGATTTTCTGATTTCAGATTCTGGATTTCAGGTTTAGAGATTTCAGATTTAAGACTTGATAAATTCAGTTCTTGCCGACCTTCACTCTCTAATCCGCTCGTCGATTTCTGCTCGGATGAACCAATGTTTGTCTCTCATCGCGATAATGGTTTTGTGCCTGGGCAGCGGATGCCGCGACACCCCACAATCCCAGGCTCGAATGCAATCCTCAACAGACCAAGAGCGGGAGATCGAAACTCTTCGCAAGGCATACGCCGCGTTCAACCGCGGTGATATCGCTGCGGCGGTTGCGTTCTTCGATCCGCAGATTGAATGGACCGAACCCGCCGAATTTCCCGGAGGCGGCACCTATCACGGCCAATCTGAAGTGATGGGTTATCTGACGCAATCGCGGGCGGGCTGGGCGGAAGGCAGTAGCGAGCCCGAGCGGCTCATTCCTGTGGGTGACCGCATCGTTGTATTTGTCCACGTCCGCTTTCGCGCAAAAGAGAGCACCGAATGGCACGAGGTGCGCCTGGCCGATGTCTATACCTTCCGCGATGGGAAGGCGATCAACATGCGAGCATTTGCAGATCCGCAGGAAGCGCTGCGCTGGCTTGGCAAATAACCGCCTGCGCACGTGCTGCATGCGGTCCACCTGACTTGGCTCCCGCGCACTCCCGCTTTACACTGGAAGTGTGAAGATCGCGCTGGGACAGATCAATCCTACCGTTGGAGATTTCTCCGGCAACGCAGCCAAGATGATCGACTTTGCCGGCCGGGCACGAGCTGCTGGCGCCGGCTTGATCTTGTTCCCGGAGCTATCGGTTTGCGGTTACCCGCCGCGCGACCTCGTCGAACGTCCTTCATTTGTTGCCCGCAATCGTGAAACCGCGGAGCGGATTGCCGCCGAGACCAAAGGAATCGCGGTCATCTGCGGGCTGGTGACCTCGGCCGATGCCGAGACCGGCAAGTCGGTCATGAATTCAGCCGCACTGCTCAAGGACGGCGTCATCGCTTTCGTGCAGTCGAAAATGTTGCTACCGACCTACGACGTTTTCGACGAGATGCGTAACTTTGCTCCCGCCAAAGGCCAGGCCCTGTTTTCTTTTTCCGGCAAGCAGATGGCTCTCACCATTTGCGAGGACGCGTGGAACGACAAGCACTTCTGGCGCAAGCGTCTCTACACGGTTGATCCCGTCGAAGCACTGGTGCAGGCGGGCGGTAATTTCGTACTCAATATTTCTGCGTCTCCATTCTGGCTGGGCAAAGCTAATTTTCGCCGGGATATGCTGGCAACAATCGCGCGCCAGGACAGAGTGCCGGTGGCGCTGGTAAACCAGGTCGGCGGAAACGACAGCCTGATCTTTGATGGCTCCAGCCTGGTGTTGAATGCCTCGGGCGAAGTGATCGCGCAAGGGAAGTCGTTCGAAGAAGATTTGATTTACTTCGATTCCGACAACCTCACCGGCGAAATACACGAGCAGATCGTGGGTGAGGAAGCCAGCGCCTACGCGGCCCTGGTTCTGGGCACACGCGACTACGTTCGCAAGTGCGGTTTCCGCCAGGTCATCATCGGATTGAGCGGGGGCATCGACTCGGCACTCACCGCATGTATCGCTGCCGATGCCGTCGGAGCCGAAAACGTTATCGGCGTGGGTATGCCGGGGCCCTACTCTTCGCCAGGTTCTATCGAAGACGCTCGCACGCTGGCTCAAAATCTGGGTATTCGATTTGAGTTGCTCTGCATCACCGACGTTTTTGAGAGCTATCTCAAAACCTTGCAGAACGTTTTTGCCGGACGCAAGGAAGATGCGACCGAAGAAAATCTGCAGGCCAGAACGCGTGGGGCCTTGCTCATGGCGCTCTCCAACAAATTTGGCGCGATCGTACTGAGCACGGGAAACAAGAGCGAGTTGGGTGTGGGATACTGCACGCTCTATGGCGACATGGTGGGCGGGCTGGCGGTGATCTCCGACGTGCCCAAGACCCTGGTCTATCGCCTGAGCCGTTACGTGAATTCGCGACGCCCGGTGATTCCGCAGGCGAGCCTGGAAAAACCTCCGTCTGCCGAATTGCGTCCCGATCAGAAGGACATCGACTCGCTGCCGCCATACGAAATACTCGACACGATTCTGGAAGAGTACGTCGAGGATTCGCACACCGATGAGCAGATCGCCGCCGATCACGGTTATGATCTGGGACTGGTGCGGAAGGTGATTCAGCTGGTGGATCGCGCCGAATACAAGCGCCAGCAGGCTGCGCCCGGACTGAAAATTTCTTCGAAGGCCTTCGGCTCCGGACGTCGTCTTCCAATCGCCGCCAAAACCGGTGCATGATAGACGCGCCGACTATGTTCACAGCTTAATTTCTGGAAGGGAACTCATGCGTCATCTTGCTTTTTGCTGCACGTTGATTCTGCTGCTGACATCTTTGGCCGTATCACAGGACAAGAAGGCGAAGGATTCCAGTCTTCCCGAGCCCACGTTCAGTACCCGATTGCCTTCCGACGAAACGGTCAATGCCTTCATGAAGCAGATGTTCGGCTACGACCCGGCAGTTTCCTGGAAGGTAATCTCGATCAAGCCGGCTACCGCCCAGGGCATCGCCGAGGTTCTGGTCGTCCTGAGTAGTCCCCAGGGACAGCAGACCAACCGGCTTTATGTGACCTCCGACGGCAAGTACGCGCTGATTGGAGATATCATCCCCTTCGGAGTGCGCCCCTTCGATCCGACACGCGACGAGTTGGCCAACAAAGCTGATGGACCGTCGCGCGGGCCGGCTGATGCCGCCGTCACCGTGGTCGAGTTCAGCGATCTGCAATGCCCGCATTGCAAGGACGCGCAGCCCACGGTTGACAAGTTGCTGACGGAAGAGAAAAACGTCCGCCTGATTTTCGAGAACTTTCCGCTTACGTCGCACGACTGGGCGGCCAAAGCCGCCGCGTATGCGGATTGCGTGGGGCGCAGCTCGAACGACGCATTCTGGAAATTCATCCAGAGTGTTTATGATGCGCAAAAAGACATTTCCGTCGCCAACGCAGATGAAAAGCTGACCGCGCTTGCGACTCAGGCCGGCGTAAAAGGCGCCGAGACCGCTGTCTGTGCGGCAAAGCCGGAGACCGTGGGACGGGTGCAGCGGTCGGTGGCACTGGGTGCGTCTCTCGAAGTGAATGGAACGCCCACACTGTTTATCAACGGGCGAAAGATCAGCAATGTCGGAGGACTTCCTTACGAAGTTTTGAAGGGATTGACTGAGTTTGCTGCAAAGGACGTGAAGTAAGTGGGGAAATCGTGTTGGCTTGCCGGTGTTTACTGAACTTGCTGGCGATTGCTTTCTAACGCGCGATCCACACTTCCGCATTCTGATTCTCTGGCCGCCCGACCACACGCGGCGTAATCAGGATCAACAATTCATCGTCGTCTACTTCCTTGGAGTTGGTGGTCATCACCTGGTTGAAGATCGGGACGGCCCCGAACCCGGGAATACCAGTCATGGTGCGCTGTTCAGTGCGTGAAACCATGCCCGCAACCACAGCTGGCTGCCCATCCATCAGGTTGATGCTGCCTTTGTATTCGCGGTTTGCAATTACCGGAACGCCGTTGAGGCTCTGTGCCGTCAGGGTTCGAAACTGTATTTCCAGATCGAGGCCGATATCCAACCTTCCACTGACCACCGGCTTGGCCTTGATGGAGAGCCCGATGTCCTCGTAGTTGAATGAAGGAAACGGCGCCTGAAAACTGTTGTTCTGAATCACCGATGAAATCGCGGCGCTATTGAAAACCGGTGCGAAGCTGGCATTCAAAATTGGATAACGCGAGCCCACCAGGAGCTTGGCGTCGTTCCCCTGGCCTACACGCAAGGTCGCATGCTCCAGGCTTTTTACGTTGCTTTCATTCAATGACAACTGTGCGCTAGCCGTTCCCAGGCTGAGTCCGCTCAACGTCAAGCCTCCGCCGAAGGTGGCCAGCGGGGTGCTGAAGATGGAATTCTGCTGTCCGGTGAGTTGGGCCAGAAGCCCGGAAAGCGCGGACGAGTTGGCCTGGTTGATGCCGCCTCCGGAGATAAGCTGGTTGATCAGGCTCTGAATGTTCTGTCCGCCAAGCGCTGCCAGCGCACCCACAGGAATATTAATCAGCTGGAAAGTATTGGGGATCTGCACACCCAGTTTGCGGGTCAAGGTGTTGGTGATCTCAAATACCCGCACGTCCAGCATGACCTGCGGACGGGAGTCACCAAACCCTTCGAGTACTTTCGTTGCTGCTTCAAGAATGTTCCGCGGCGCGCGAACCGCTATGGTGCTCTGTTGCGGCTCTGCTGTAACCAGCCGGATCTCGAAAAGATTGCGCAGCAGGTTGACGATATCGGTCAGTTCCTGCGGAGACGAGCCGCCCGGCAGATAGAAAGTGCGCAACAGCATGCGATCGAACAGGCGATGGTTTTGCGCCGATTCGCCCACCAACAGGATCTGTTTGTCATCGAGCGGGGTCCAGAACGTGTGAGTCATCTGGCAGGCCACCGCCATCGCGGTGTAAAAATCCGCCTGTCCCATGTCGAAACGGACGCCGCGGGAAACCACCGACTCGTCAAAAGTCGCGGTCACGCCGAACGCCGACGCAATCTGGGTGAGCAGCCCGCGGCCATCTCCGCGATAGTGAAAATCTGCCGTGGCCATGTTGGGAGCAACCTTGATCTCTCCCGCATCGGCCAAAACCTGAAGCGTGCCGTTGGTTTTCGGTGCCCATTCACCCATGGCGTCCGTCAGACGCTGCTGGGCAAACTCATTCTTCGGGTCCAGTTGTAAAGCGGAACGGAAATCGGCCAGCGCTTCAATCTGGTGGTCCTTGAGCATCTCCGCGTTGCCGTGTTGCAGGTGCTCGAATACGATCTGCTGACGGGTCATCTCCCGGGCGGTTATGTACTCGACATCTTTGGGGGCCAGCCGCGCCGCGGTATCGAACTGATCGAACGCCAGATCCAGATGTTTGTCTTTTCGCAGACGAATGCCCTTGGAAAAAGCTTCAGAGGCGTCCTTCAAATCCTTTTTGGATGGATTACACGAGATGTCGCCAGGAGTCCCTTCGGAACAGGGCAGGACCGGCAGGCTCGATGGTTGATCGCTGCAAAAGGCCGCCGCAGCGAATCCCAAAACTATCAAGAGGAACTTCCCACCGCGCATCGTCCGATTGTAACCGGGAGCCGGGAAACTATTGAGCGGTTTTACACGGGGAGTGTACCTTCGGGTATTCCGGCTGGGAAATCTCGCTTTCGGATCGGGTTTATGGCATCATTGGCTCGATAGAGAGGTGCTTCAATGATTGATAAGGAAAAAGTCCAAAATGGCCGGCTCTGGGGATACGCGGCGGGTTTGGTTATTGTCGCCGTCGTAGTGGCATGGAGACTGGTGACGCGCTAGGCAATCCTTTTCACTGCCCGCCAGGGTAGTGGGCTGTTTTGAAATTCACCTCATTTAGCGCGGCGAGGCTCGTGCTGTGAGTCCATTCTGAGACGTTCTGTCTGTTCGCCTCGGCTGCCCCAGCAATTGCCTTTAATATCACTTTGTCCGGATTTGCCGTGACTTCATGGCTTTTCTTAAGAGCGTCTTGGCGGGAATTGCAGCCGTCGTGGTAGCAGCATTCGCTTCGTTGTTCGTTATTCTGGCGTATTTGGCGATCGTTTATCGTCGAACGGGCAGTGCAGCGATAGGATGGGATCCAACGTCTCTGGCAAGACCTTATACGTGGTTGCTTTTTGTTATAGCGATCTTTCTCGCAGGGTTCCTTTGGGAGTTTCATCGCGCCCGCCAGCGACACCAATAATCGCTTAGGGTGATATGGGATATTTTTTTACTATTCTCTCTGTCTAAAGCAGCAACAACTACAGCGCTGAATTGGTCCGAGCTGGCACTGCTCATCTTTGGAATTGTCCTCGGTGCTGGACTAGTAGGAGAGTATCGGACACTGGAGCCGCACACCCGAAGCATGAAGTTTTTCGAGATGCTCGCTATCAGTGACGTTCTCGGGGAACTGATTGCAGACGGCGGCATTTTCTTGTTTTCTAGCAACCTACAAACGATTGCGACACCGAAATCGCGAGCGTCTCCAACGATTCCGCCACACCGTGAAAACAAGCAGCAGAATCAGGGATGGCCCGCGTCAAACCAGAGGCTACCGTTGCATGGCGAAGCCTTTCAAAAGCACAACAATCCGTGATGAAGGACCATCTCAAGGGGCACTTCGCTGGGCTGAAGGCAGGGGTGTCATATCTTAATCGTGAACCAGAAGGGTTGGGGTTTTCTGACGATATTGCGGCAGCACTGCGAGCCGCAGATTGGAACGTGTTGTCGCCGCGAGAGCCGTTCACGCAGTTCGGAGGATTTGGAGGCGGCGCAATCCCATTGGAATCCTCAACTGGCGTGAACGTTTCAGTCACTGGAAATCTGTTGGGACGGGATGCAGCCGACGCAATACAGCATGAGGTTTGCTCTTTAGGATTCGACGCGACTATTACCCGGAAACCGCAAGCGTTCGTACCTGGTGATCCTAAGATTGACGTGGAAGTATTGGTTGTCGGCAGACCACCTACCAAACAGGGGCTAACACAACTCAGTATCGACACAAAGACGGCTATGAAAACCTGCCGGGCTGGTGACTGAAAGCCTGTCGACGTCAAACTGCACCACTACCCGGCCTCACCCGGTTTGGAAAGTTAAAACTTTTGGCGTATAAAAGTTAGTTGCGACGGCACGCGTCATTTTCCTTCCCCCGTGCGGCCACAACCGGGATTGACCAAAATCGTGAGTGAGGGAACATGCCCAGTTTGACCACCACCCAGGCCCCGAAAGGCCTGGAAGGAATAGTCGCTACCACTTCCAGCATTTGCTATATCGACGGTGATCAAGGCGTACTGGCCTACCGCGGCATTGACATTCACGAGCTTGCCGACCACTCCAATTTTGAAGAAACCTGCTATCTGCTGTGGTACGGCAAGCTGCCCTCTCCCAAGGAATTGAAAGAGTTTCGCAAGACGCTTGCGGAAGAGCGCAAGCTCGATCCGGCCATCATCGACCTGCTGCGCACCGCCCCGAAAGAAACGCTGCCGATGGATGTGCTGCGCACAGCGGTTTCGGCGCTATCGTTTTACGACGCCGAGGACAAAAAGAACGATCACGACGCCAACCTGCACAAGGCCTTCCGCCTGACGTCGCAGATCGCGATGATCGTGGCCGCCTATGACCGCCTGCGAAAAGGGAAGAACGTCGTCGAACCCGACCGTTCGCTTTCGCACTCCGCTAACTTCCTGTTGATGCTTACCGGCGCCAAGCCCTCGGAGACCGCCGAGCGAGCGCTGGATATCGCCCTGATCCTGCACGCCGACCACGAGCTCAATGCTTCGACGTTTGCGGCACGCGTGGTGGCTGCCACACTTTCAGACATGCACTCAGCCGTTACCGCCGCTATAGGTGCTCTGAAAGGCCCGCTGCATGGTGGCGCGAACGAGGCGATCTTTCACATCCTGCAGGCAATCGATAAATCGGGTGCCGATCCGGTGGCGCATGTGAAGGGAATGCTGGCGCAGAAAAAGAAGATTCCTGGCTTCGGCCATCGTGTCTACCACACCGAAGATCCGCGGGCCACGCACCTGCGCAAAATGTCCGAAGACCTGGGAAAGAGCAGTGGCCAGACGAAGTGGTACGCGATGTCGGAGAAGATCGAGAAATTCGTGAAGGCCGACAAGAAGCTCAACGCCAATGTGGATTTTTATTCGGCGTCTACTTACCACATCCTCGGTATTGATGTGGACCTGTTCACGCCTGTGTTCGCGGTATCGCGCATCAGCGGCTGGGCTGCCCACGTCATCGAGCAACTCGACGATAACCGCCTGATCCGCCCCCGCGCGGATTACGTCGGGCCGGTGTATCCGCAGCAGTACGTGGCGATAGAGCGGCGGTAGAGTTCAGTTCGTCCTCCCCAACAAACTGTCATCCTGAGCGGAGTAGCAGCTTCGCGAACGCGAAGCCGCCACGCAGTCGAAGAACCCCTACCCGCGGCACGCGTTCTCGTGAAAACAACGCAGCCCTGCGGTCATATAGGGGTCTTTCGACTCCACCAACCCATTCGCGTTGCGAATGGGCTGGTTCCGCTCAAGATGACATAACGTATGTTTTTGCGTTGGCGCTCAGGATGACAGCGAGGTTTACGGTGTCTTCTCCCAGTCCGGCTCTGGTGGCGGGATCAGGTCATATTCGTTTGACTGCTTGCCCTGTAGATAAATATCAAACCAGTTCACTATATGGTGCAGTCGCTCCACGCGGTGCCAGGGTTTTCCCGACCGGGAAAGTTCGTGCGTCTCTCCGGGAAAGCGAATCATGGCGGTGGGAATCTTCCGAAACTTCAGCGCCCGGAACATCTGGCCTCCGCCGCTGTCGGGCGGAGTACGCAGGTCGGCATCGCCCAGGATCAGCATCAATGGAGTCTTTACATTGTCGATGTAGGTGATGGGAGAGCGATCGCGATAGTCCTGCGGATCGTCGAAAGGAGGCTTCCGGAACCATTTTGGCTGGAACAAACTGAAATCGGCGGAGTACCACCATGCAGCCCAATCGGCGATGTCGCGCTGGGCCACAGCGCCGGCAAAGCGATCGGTGTGGGTTACGACCCAGTCGGTCAGCAGGCCTCCGCCGCTTCCGCCGGTCACTCCCATGTGCTTTTCGTCGACGTAGCCACGGCGGACGACTTCGTCCACGCCCGCCATCAAATCCTTGAAATCGTCTCCGGGATAGTGGTACTGGATGATGTTTCCGAACGCCTCATCATAGGAAGTACTGCCGCGAGGATTGGGATAGATAACTACATATCCCTTTGCCGCCATCCATTGGATTTCGTGGAAAAAGACAAAGCCGTGGGCGGCGTGCGGACCTCCGTGAATATCCAGGATGAGCGGATACTTCCTGTTCGGATCGAAGTCCGGGGGCTTCTGCACCCAGGTCTGAATCTTGCGTCCGTCGAAGCTCTGATACCAGATCTCCTCCGGCGGGGTCAGATTCAAATCCGAGAATAGCTTGTCGTTGACGTTGGTCAGCCGGGTTTGCTTGCCATCCGGGCCGATCATGAAAAGGTCGTTGATTATGGTCGGGGTAGAAATTTCGGCGACCAGTTGAGAGCCGTTCGAGTTGTACTGGTTGATGGCTTGATCGCCCTTGGTCAGCGGAGTTACCTGCCCTGAAGCGGCGTCGAAGCGCTCGAGGTTGGCGCGTCCCTGTTTTGCGACCGGAACCGTGACCCACTTGCCGTCAGCGCTCCAGAGGGGCCGAGTGCTACCGCCGCCGCGCGGAGGCTCCTGATCTCCGAGGATGCCACCGCCGATGTCCCAATCGTATTTTGAGCTCACGTTACGCGGTGTGGCTGCCGGTTTGAGATCCACGACCCACAGATCTGTTTTGGTGTGTGAATGCACAGGCGTGTTGAGCGAGCCCAGGAATGCGAGCCGCGAACCGTCTTTGTTGATCGAAATAGACTGTGCCGCCCCTGCTATTCGGGCGACTTCGCTTGGGTCGCCACCGTTTGCCGGGACGGAGTAGATAACGTTTTGACCCAAGTCATAGTAGGGCTCGAGTTCGCGGTCGGAGGTAAAGTAGATTTTCGAACCGTCCGGCGCCCACTGAATTTCCTCTTCATCGAAATCGCCGCTCGTCAGCTGTTTAGGCTGGGGCAAGTTTTGCGGATCAACCGGGAAGGCAATGCTCCAGATGTGCTCGTGATGAGAAAAGTCAACATAACCGCTATCGTTGTCCCGATACTCGGCTCGGGTGATGACGTGGATATCGGTCTCGTGTTGTGGCTTGCTGCATTCACTTTTGTCCTTCGCCTTGCTCTCTTCACACGCCGCTTTGGTTAAGTCCTCCGCGTTCGTGGAACTGTGGAATGCTAAAGTCTTGCCGTCGGGCGACCATACCGGGTCCGACGCGCCCTTGGGCAAGCGGGTCAGTTGCCAGGCTTCGCCACCGTTCATGGGAAGAATGAATATTTGTGGAGGCTGCGGCTTTCCATCTTTTTCCGACGTACGGACAAATGCCAGAAACTTCCCACCCGGTGACCACTGCGGAGAGGTATCGTGCTTATCGGCAGTGAGCCTGCGCAGATCACCACCGTTGGCGGGAACGCTCCAGAGCGACGTCTCATAGCCTTCGCGTTTTTCGTCCACGGTAATTCGGACGAAGGCGACCTGGGATCCATCGGGCGAGAGTTGCGGGTTTCCAATCCAGTAAAATTGGAAGAGATCCTTCTCTGTGATGGCACGCTTTTGTCCGAAGGCGGTGCCGAGAAACAGCACGACGCAAAATCCGGCCACCAGGTAGTGAAATGTCCTCTTCATAAGCAAGCTCCTGCACAAAATGACGATCAGGCTAACACGTCGGCGTCGAACCATCGAAGCGTAGAATAGAGAAGATATTATGCGGCGCGTCTATCTGGACAACAACGCGACAACGCCAGTCTTACCTGAGGTCCTGGCGGCTATGCAACCCTACTTCGGGGAGCATTTTGGCAATGCCTCGTCGATCCATCGCCATGGACAGGAGACCCGGGCGGCGGTCGAGCGCGCACGTGAGGCGGTAGCACGCCTGCTCGGGGCACGCGCGTCGGAGATCGTGTTTACCAGCGGCGGCACCGAAGGCGACAATCTGGCCATCTTCGGCGTGACCAGTCCTGGGCAACATGTCATTGCTTCGACCATTGAGCATCATGCCGTCCTGAACTCCTGCAAGCACCTGGAGCAGTCGGGTTGTGAAGTTACATACGTCCCAGTGGATGGCCGCGGACAAGTGAATCCTGACGACGTCCGGCGAGCGCTTCGGCCGAATACCCAGCTAATCACCATCATGATGGCCAACAATGAAACCGGCGTGCTGCAACCGGTAGAAGAGATAGGCAAAATTGCCGCCGAGGCCGACGTCTACTTTCACACGGACGCGGTACAGGCAGCAGTCAAGGTTGCCATCGACGTCAAGCGCACAGGCTGCGATCTGCTCTCAATTTCCGGACACAAGATGCACGCTCCGCAGGGGGTTGGAGCGTTATACGTGAAGAAGGGAACCGTTCTGCGTCCGATGGTTTATGGCGGGAGCCACGAGCGTTCGCGACGTGCCGGCACGGAAAATGTTCCGGGAATCGTCGCCCTAGGGAAGGCAGCCGAACTCGCGCAAGAAGGATTTTCCGATGAAGGTATTGAGGACATGTCGGCGCTGCGTGATCGGTTGGAACAAGTCATGCTGGAAGAGGTAGAAGGATCCGCGGTGAACGGCCGAGGCGCGGCGCGGGTGCCGAACACGACCAGTATTTGCTTCGACTGCATCGAAGGGGAAGCTTTGGTGATTGCGCTGGACCTAAAGGGATTAGCAGTCTCAACCGGTGCCGCGTGTTCCTCGGGTGCAATCGAGCCGTCACATGTGCTCACCGCGATGGGCATGCGTCCCGAGCAGGCGCGGGGCAGTCTCCGCTTTAGTCTCGGAAAGCAAACCACGCGTGAGGATGTCGAATTCGCACTAGGATTAATTCCGCAGACCATCGCGCGACTGCGAGAGCTGTCGCCGGTTTACAATAAAGAAGCTGGAAAAGAAGCTGCTAGCTTGTAGCTACTGGCTTCTCGCTCCTTAACGATAGAAAGAGCATCGGTTAGCTAGTAGCTAGCAGCCGACTTAAATCTTTCATGCCCACACCCAAGACCATCGCCGTTGCTATGTCTGGAGGAGTTGACTCCTCCACCGTCGCGGCCATGCTGCGTGCCGAGGGCCACGAAGTCGTCGGCCTGACCATGCAGCTCTGGAATCAGCGCCGGCTGGCTGGCCATGAGGGTATGCCGGAGTCGGTGCAGGGACGCTGTTGCTCGCTGGATGACGTGTACGACGCACGGCGGGTAGCCGAGACCATCGGCATCCCCTATTACGTGGTCAATCATGAGGAGCGGTTTGAGCGCGACGTCGTGCGTCCGTTCGTCGAGCAGTACCTTTCGGGGCGTACACCCATTCCTTGCAGCCTTTGCAACAACCATCTCAAGTTCGATCAGTTGTTGATTGTGGCCCAGCAGATCGGCGCCGACGCTCTCGCGACCGGTCACTATGCGCGAGTGGAATTCGATCCGGTGCTCGAGCGTTGGCTGCTCAAGAGGCCCACCGACCGTTCAAAGGACCAAACCTATTTCCTGTTCGGCCTGACGCAGGACCAGTTGAGCCGCACCCTGTTTCCTCTCGGCGGGATGATGAAGCCCGAAGTTCGCGAACTGGCTCGCCAGCACGGGTTGGCGCTTGCCCAGAAGCCCGACTCGCAGGAAATCTGTTTTGTGCCCGGAGGCGACTACAAGAAGTTCCTCGACGCCTACCTCGCGGAGCAGGGCGAGGCCTTACCTGACACCGCGGGAGAATTGGTTACAACCGACGGAACGGTCATCGGCGAGCACGGCGGTATCCACAACTTCACCGTAGGCCAGCGCAAGGGGCTCGGATTAGCCACTGGCTCGCCGCTGTATGTCATTCAGATCAAGGGTGACGCGCACCAGGTTGTCGTCGGCCAGCAAGAGGACCTCTACACGCGAACTCTGCGAACCCATCGGGTCAATCTGATCTCGGTTGAAGACCTTCAGCATCCCACGCGGACCACGGTCAAAATCCGTCATCGCCACGAAGGTGCTCCAGCCTTGATCGAAAAGAGTGGTGCCGACGAAATTCTGGTCACGTTCGACGAGCCGCAAAGAGCGGTCACTCCTGGCCAGGCAGCAGTGTTCTACGACGGCGACACGGTAATAGGCGGGGGATGGATTGTGTGAGCCAGTCGTCGGTCGTCAGTCTTCAGCTAGGTTTGTTATGGAGAAGGTTGTTCGCGAAAGATTGAAGCTAAGGATGGATGCAAGTTGAAGCTTAGGGATGGATGCAAAACGTAATCAAGGTTTTTCTGACCACTGACCACTGAACGCTGCCACTAAATAAACATTTCATCTTGCGGCACGGTCACATCCCTGCGCGAGCGCTTGCCGCCAAACAACGACTCCAAACCTACAGTCAATCCTTGAAGGATCCCGGATAGCTGGCGCACCGGCGACACTACGGTTCGATGAACCACGTCGGTGGTTTCTTCGATCCGGTCCATGGTGCGATTCAATAATTCATCGGCGCGAATCACTTGCAGGCGGGTCCGGTCGACCACGTCGGTTACGGTGGCGTCGATTCGCTCGAGCTGTCCTCGAACTACGGTGCTTGTTTCGCTGACGTTGGTCGCGATCGTATCAATTTTTGGCCGCAGTTCCAGCATGATGGAGTGGGCTGTATCCGCGGTTGGCATCACTTTGGCGGTGACTTCCGCAGCGAGTGTTTCCATGCGGGAGGTGCTCTTCCGGACAGTCACGTAGAGAGCCACGAGAATAGCCGCCTGGATCACGACGGCCGCTGCGGTCACGCCAACGAAAATCGGTAGATAGTCCATAGGATTACTCCGCGGTACAGCACCCATCCCGGTACCGCGGGAGGAATGCAAACTACGGGGTCTTCGATGCGCCGCCGTCCGCCGCGGTAGCTTCGTGGTATGCCTGACGTCCCGCTTCGTAGGCCGACTTGAACTGCTCTTTTTGCTGCTTCGCGACTTCGCGGCCACGATCGACTAAATCTGAGGCCTGTTCTTTGGCTTTGCGAGCGCGTTCCTTCACAAAATCCCGTCCGTCATCCGCCTTGGAGCGGAGCGTCTCACGCATTTCGCTACCCGAACTCGGCGCATAAAGAACTCCGACCACTGCGCCTACCCCGAGTCCTGCGAGAAACCACAAAAGACTGCTGTTATCGTCTGCCATCCTGCGTCCTCCAAAAACAAGTTACAACTGTCCGGATGTTAGCACCCAGTGTACGGAATTACAATTCGCCCCCCCTTGCCGACAGCGCGCGGAAGCGAGAGAATGTCGGCGCACATTGAGGAGATGACCTTGAAGTATCGGCAGCATGGCTACCAGGACAGCGGCCAGAAATCCGAAAAGAGAGAACCGTCGGAGAGGCCGGTTAAAAAAGATACGTTCGGCCCGCGCGCGATCCAGATGCCGGGCACACGGAATGTCTCGCGTTGTTCCCAGTGCGGAACACTTTTGCAATCCGTGAGTGACCCGGTCGGTCAGTGCCCCAAATGTGGCTTCGAGCTTCATTCCTGCAAGCAGTGCACCGATTTCGATACCTCGAGCCGGTTCGAATGCACTCAACCAATTCCGGAGCGAATCCCGCGCAAAGACCAGCGCAATGAATGCACGTTCTATTCGATTCGCGTGATGGTCGAAAAAGAGACTTCAACCCCCAAAGCTTTGCGGCCGAATGACGCCCGGCAGGCTTTCGAAAACCTGTTCAAGAAGTAGGGGGAAACTAAAGCAACAGGTTACTAGGGCTTCAAAGTGGGTCGTAACAGTACTTCGCTGACGAACGATTGAGGCTTCTGCGTCACCAGCATCGCTACCACGTGAGCTACATCTTCAGACTGAAGCATTTTTTGCGGGTCTTTGCCTTCGTGGGGACTCAACTCAGTGTGCACCGATCCAGGACAAACTACCGAAACGCGGATGTTGTAGCCGCGTAGTTCTTCCGCCACCGAATAGGTCAATCCGTTCAATCCCCATTTGGATGCGGCATAGGCAGCTCCATTGGGCAGCGCATTTTTTCCCGCCAGGGAAGAGATGTTGATGATGTGGCCACCGCGTGCGGCGATCATCATCGGGGCAAAACTATGAATGCAGTAGTAGACGCCGCGCAGATTGGTATTCATCACATGCTCCCAGGAATCCGGGGGCATTTGATGGAGCGGTTCCTTGAAGTTTCCGATCCCAGCGTTGTTGACCAGAATGTCTGTACGTCCGAAATCGCGTTGGACCCAGGCCGCGACCGATTCAACCGAGCTCAAGTCGGTTACATCGCATGCCGCCACCCTTGCTTGTCCGCCTGCCGCGGTGATCGCGGCCGCAGTGTTTTCCAGAAGCGACGTCGTCCGTCCGCAGAGCACTGCCAGTGCGCCCAGGCTCGCAAGTTCGCGGGCAATCGCAGCTCCGATTCCTCGTCCAGAACCGGTGATGACCGCTATTTGTCCCTGGAGCTCTCTTTTGGTTGCTTGGGGCATGCTGATTTATTACCTCAGAACTCTTTTCCGGTTCTGTTTCAGACCATCCGGATCGGCTCTCTAACGCATCTTACAAGATGGCGTGCTGGGGGCTTCCAAAAGCCAACTTGCCATAGACGATGCACATACTTATAATCCGCCTCACCGGAAATCGTGCTCTGGCCGTCTCGAAAGCTTCACAATTTAGCCAGGTAGGTCTCCGGAGCCGTCGCAGGACGTACTTCAGTGTGCGCAAAGACCCTGGGTTAACTGGCTTGCGTGGTCCCTGGGATGCAGTGCTGTCGTCGCCGTTTTTCCCGAAATCTAAGGAGCGATTCGAATGAAGACGAGTCTAGTAGCGCTTTTGCTGGCGTTGTCCGCAGTGGCATCGAGTCAGGACGCTGCACCGGCGCAGGCGCAACCAGCGCAACCGGCGCAGGCACAGCCAGCGGCACCAGCGCAGACCTCTCCCTCTCAGCCCCCGCAGCAGAAAAAGGAAATCAAGGATCCGGCGGAATATAACGCATACGTCGGTGCCGTCCAGCAAACTGATCCGACCGCAAAGATCAGCGGCCTGGAAGCGTTCCTCACCCAGTATCCCAACAGCGTAATGAAGGAAGATGCCCTCGAACTTTTGATGGGCACCTACCAGCAGGCCGGCAATCAGGCCAAGGTCATCGACACCGCCAACCGGCTTCTGACGGTCAATCCGAACAACACCCGCGCACTGGTGCTGCTGGCTTACAACGAGCGCGCCGCACAGAAGTGGGCCGACGCCAAGCAGCATGCCGAGAAAGGCCTGCAAGCTCTGACCACGATGCCCAAGGGCGACGGGGTTTCCGACGCCGATTTCGCCAAGCAGAAAGCCCAGCTCGGATCGCTGCTGAACAGCGTCGCCGGATTTTCCGCATTGCAACTGAAAGACTACGCGTCTGCGCAGAAATATCTGCGACCCGCAGTTGAGGCGGATCCCAACAACGTCGAAAATGTGTACCCTCTGGCGCTGTCGTATCTCACGGCAACGCCTTCCGACGATGTGAATGGATTGTTCTTCATCGCGCGCGCGGCGAATCTGGTGACCGACCCGAAAGGGAAGGACTCGATCGTCAAGTTCGGGCACAACCGCTACGTCAAATATCACGGCTCCGAGCAGGGTTGGGATGACCTGTTGGCGCAGACAAAGACCACTCCTGTACCACCGGCCGGGTTCACGATCGCGCAATACGTTCCGCCCACCCCCGCCCAGCAGGCCGCCGACTTAGTGAAGACCAAGAAGCCGGAAGAGATGAGTTTCGCGGAGTGGGAACTGGTTCTTTCTGAAGGTTCGCCGGACGATCAGGCGAAAGTATGGACTTCTCTCAAGGGCAAGAATCTCCAAATGGCAGAGGTGCAGGTGATCACCGCCACTCCGACCAAATTGGAACTGGCCGCCAGCGTGGATGACATCGACCAGAAGCGGGCCGACATTGAACTGGCATTCCCCGGCCCTATCCCGACCAAGATGGTTCCGAAAGAGGGAGACAAGATCAACTTCGAGGGTACGCCGGTCTCCTACACTCCAAAGCCTTTCGTCATGGTGATGGAGAAAGGCGCCTTGCTAACCAAGGCCGCCCCAGCTGCTGCCAGGAAGCCGCCAGTCCACAAGAAGCCGCAGTAAGGTTAAGCCTCACCAAAAAACAAAAGCAGCCCAAATGGGCTGCTTTTTGTTTTTTGCGGTCAGGGTTATCAGCTAGTCAGTCGCTGATGGCCGAGCGCCAGGCCAAGCGTCATCGTCAGTTCTGTCGTACTTTCTTCTCGTAGTTCACTGGGCGGGCGCTACGCGGCGGACGCCTCACACCATCGCGCAACTGGCGAACATCAATCTTCAGTTCTGAGATGGTTCGGCTCAAGGTATTACGGTGCATCCCCAGTTCACGTGCGGCCCGGCATTGGTTTCCTTTATTTTCCTGCAGCACCGTCAGAATGAACTTCTTCTTGAATTCGCGCACCGCTTCGGAATAAAGGATGTTGCTCCGGTACATCTGCAGAATAAGGGCTTCGAGCTGATCTCTCACGGTGTCTCGCTTTCTTTTATCTTTCGCTGTTTTTTCTTTCTAATTATTTCCCGCGCGACGAATCGTCTTGCCCGAAAGCTGCGCGTCGAACCATGACACCTACTCGACTGCCTATTTCCCGGAAACCTGTTTTACCGGTCCACCCGGTAACGACTGTGGCGGATGACGAAGCAGATCCAACCCCTGGTAAAAACGTGCGCGCAATTCGGCGGGCGCTACCCAGATGGCAGCCCGTCCCACCGCCTGGAAGTAGGGAGCCAGCTGCGACCCCTCCAGCCACCTGGCTGACGGCGTGAACGAAGTCATGCCCACGAGAACGAACGCAACGATTAAGGCGCCGCGCAATACCCCAAGAGCTGCGCCCAGAAAACGGTCAACCAACCGGAGTCCGGACGCTTTCATAACCCACCGGGCGGTTCGGCCGGCCAGACCAAATGCCACGGTGACGACAAAAAAGATAATCAGGAACCCCGCGCTATCCGCGACCCAGGGTGATTTTAAATATCTTCCCAGCAAAATACCCAGGCGCTGATACTGCCAGGCCGCCAGCAAGTATCCGGCAATCAACCCACCGATGTGGAACGCCTCTTGAAAGAAGCCCATGGCGGCTGCGTGCATGGCGGAAGCCACAATCACCACGACGATGATCCAATCCGCCAGGTTCACGCGGCACCGCTTTTTTCGGAGATGCCCTTATACATCCAGATCACGCCCCGTCAACAGGTGGTATGCCTCAACATATTTGTCACTCGTCCGTCCAGCCACGTCAGTTGGTAGTGCCGGAGCGGGCGGTTGCTTGTTCCAATGGATCTCTTCCAGATAGTCCCTGACATACTGCTTGTCGAAAGAATCCTGGGCACGTCCCGGCTGGTACTTGTCGGCTGGCCAAAAGCGGGAAGAGTCCGGCGTCAGAACCTCGTCCGCCAGAGTTATGCCATGGCCGGTACGTCCGAACTCAAATTTGGTGTCGGCAATGATAATGCCCTTTTGCCGCGCGTACGCCGCCGCTTTGCTATAGACAGCCAGGCTGATGTCACTTAGTTGACGGCTCAGATCCGGTCCCAGCAAGCGGGCCATCTCGGAAAATGGAATATTCTCGTCATGACCGGTCGTAGCCTTGGTCGAGGGCGTAAAAATCGGCTCCGGCAGTTGGTCTGATTCCTTCAAACCCTGCGGAAGCTCAATCCCGCAAACTCTACCGGTCGCCTTGTATTCCTTCCACGCCGATCCCGAAAGATAGCCGCGCACGACGCATTCGACCGGAAACATTTCGGCCCGCGCGACAATCATCGAACGGCCTTGCAACTGGTCGGCATACTTCTGCAGAGCCGCTGGATATTGGCGCACGTCGGCAGTAATGAGGTGGTTGGGTATCACGTCACGCAGAAACTCGAACCAGAAAAGCGAGATCTGCGTGAGCACGCGTCCCTTGTGAGGGATGCCGGTGGCAAGAACGTAGTCGAAGGCCGAGATGCGATCGGTGGCGACAAAAAGCAAACGCTCCTGATCGAGCACGTAGACATCCCGAACTTTGCCGCTGGCGTGCAACTTCAATTCGGGAAAGTCGGTTTGTAGGAGAACAGAGTCGATGAGTTCAGAGTTCATGATGGAAATTCTACAGGCAGAAATCGTCGGGTATTCTAGTCCTAAAGAAATTTTTGTCAACGGCATGCCACGCAATTCACGGCTGTCGCTTACCGCCGTCGAATACAAATCGATTGACATGATTGCGAAACGTCCAACCGCTTGCTGGGCTTGGCTTTTAGAGAACCACGATTGTGGAAAAGCTGAGGGCGCCTGTGCAAACCTGGAACAACGAACGTGCGCTGGCGCACGGATCAAAATCGCGCCTCAACAAAAAAGTCCAGCGACGGTTTCTGAAAGATTTCATATTCTGCTTCGGATCCTTAAAACTCGGTTATCGCGACGCTCGCCCCCACATGGCGTTATACTTAAGTGACGATGCCTGCCGACGTCCAAAAAACCTTTTATCTGGAAGTATTCGGATGTCAGATGAACGTTCATGACTCCGAGAAAGTCATCGGGACCCTTCTGGCTGAAGGATACCGTCAGGTTTCGACCGTGGAAGAAGCTGGACTGGTTCTTTACAACACCTGTTCCATTCGAGATAAAGCCGAACAGAAGGTTTTTCACCGTCTCGCCGATTACAAAAAACTTCACAAGCAAGGCAAGCGTTTCGGGGTGCTGGGGTGTGTGGCACAACAGGAAGGCGAGAAGATTTTCGAGCGGGCGCCTCACGTTTCGATGGTCTGCGGCTCCGCGTCGTATCGAAAGCTGCCGCAGATGCTGGTTCAGCTCGAGGCAGGGAATCAGCGAGTCACCGGTTTGGACGACCGCGAAACCGACGAGTGCTTCGAGACCGAATTCACTGCCAGGACAAACCCCCACCGCGGGTACATCACCATCATCGAGGGATGCGACAAGTTCTGCGCCTATTGCGTCGTGCCCTTCACCAGAGGCAAGGAGCGGAGCCGGACGGCTGACTCGGTTCTGGCGGAAGCGAAACAGATGGCGGACCTCGGTTATACCGAGATCCAGCTTTTGGGCCAGATCGTTAATTCTTACAAGGACCCGTCCGGCAAAATGAGCTTTGCCGAACTGCTGGCAGCGGTGGCTGGGGTACCAGGAATCAGGCGAGTACGATTCACCACTTCGCATCCCCGGCACTTCGGCCCCGACATCATCGCCGCCATCGAATCGGTGCCCACGCTATGTGATCACATCCATTTGCCAGTACAAAGCGGATCAACCCGGGTACTCGATGCCATGCAGCGCCTTTACACTCGCGAGGAGTACCTGGAGAAGGTCGCCTGGATCAAAGCAGCGAAACGCGAGATCAGCGTCACGACAGATGTGATCGTCGGGTTTCCGGGCGAGACCGAGGCCGAGTTTGAACAGACCCTCAGCCTGCTCGAGGAAGTCGAATTCGATGCTGTGTTTGGTTTCAAGTATTCTCCCCGTCCCAATACTCCTTCGCTCCAGCTGCCGGATGTGATCCCCGACGAAGAGAAGGTTCGTCGGCTAGGGGTCTTGCTGGAGAAGCAGCGCCAGATCCAACGACGTACCTACCAGCGGCATGTCGGCCAGATTCTCGAAGCAATGGTTGAGGGACAAAACGTCGCACGCGGCCAATGGAGCGGCAGGACGTCCCAGAACAAGGTGATGAATTTTACCGTCCCTGCGGGTGTAACACCGACCGTAGGCAGTTACGTTCCGGTGACGACGGTTGGAAGTTTTCCCAACAGTCTGCTGGGCGAAATGGTGGTATAAGGAGCGAAGAGGGTTAGTCCGGGGGCACGATGGAAGTTGAAATGAAAATTCGAGGGCTCATGATGGACCCGGTTACCAACATGCCCATCGTGATCTTGAAGGACAATAGCGGCGACGCGGTGCTGCCCATTTGGGTCGGAATTTACGAAGCCAACGCCATTGCCCTGGAGATTGAGAAAGTCACCACGCCTCGCCCGATGACTCACGACCTCATCAAGAATGTTTTGGTCGGGCTCGATACCCAGGTCCACAAAGTGGTGGTCACGGAACTGCGCGAAGATACGTTCTATGCCGTCATATGGATTGAGCGGCAGGGAAGTGTGATCAGCATCGATTCCCGGCCGTCGGATGCGCTCGCTCTCGCGCTGCGCGTCGACTGCCCGATCTTCGTCGAAGACGATGTCCTCAAAAACTCGAAACTGTCGACTAATGCTTCCGATCGCGTCACCAGCGAAGAACTACGGAAGTGGCTGGAAGGACTGAACGATGAGGATCTGGGCCGTTACAAGATGTAAGGCAGCTTTTAGCCTTTAGCCATTAGCTCTTGGCTAAAAGCTAAAGGCTAAGAGCTAAGAGCTTTTCATGGCTGACCCCGCCAAACAACTTCAGCGTATATATCTTGCCGGTTTTGATCTCCAGACATTTGACCGCTTTCCCAAGTGCGTCGGAGTCGTACGTGACGGCTGCGTCGCACTCCTTGTCCCTTCAACCGATGGTCTGCAAATGCTGGGAACTCCAGGTTGGCGGCTGGGAGAGGCCATAGGGGTCCTCGTCGAAGCCGGAGGCCGTCAGGTCTTTCAGTCCAAACAGGAGATTGTCGAGGCAACGCCGGAAAGAATGGAACTGCTAAGCCGTTTCCGGTCGGATCTGCGTGACCTCCTTGTGGCGGAGGACCAGAGTGATGATAAGGAATGACGACGAGCAGGTCAGTTGCCTATTCGGTAATTTCAACCAGCGCCGGCAGATGACGTCGCAACGTCTGGGCTCCCTTACCAGGTTCCAGTCATGGTCACCTCAGAGGGGGAGATCGGCGGAGACGCCTCGAACTTTAAGAGGAGATGTTTCAGGAATCTAACTAGACATAATATCTGTTATCGGACATTGAATAACTACGGCCACTACAGCCGGTTTCCGTTCATTACCGCTACTGGCGCTCCCGCCAACACGATCTTCGGATGGAACAGCGTTCCCGCGATCCGCGCGGCTATGGCTATTAGTTCCCTTTGTCCGGCGAATACTTTCACCAACTTTGCCTGGGAAAGGTCCGGCAGGTTCACGGCGCGACCGCTGCGAATATGAGCGGCTACGTCGTCGCTGACGGTCACACACGGAAACTGCGGCAACAGCCGCCTGGGATGAACGAACATGTCTGACAGATCCTCTCCAGCTGTTTCGGAGGCTGCGCTAAGGTCATCCAGGGTGTGGGCATCGGCTAGGCTGAACTCGGCGACGGCGGTACGACGCAGCGCGGCCAGATGGGCTCCGCATCCGATTTGCTGGCCCATGTCGTGGGCTATGGACCGCATATAGGTCCCGGAGGAGACACGGGCCCGGAAACTAGCGCTGCTGCCTTGCAGTTCAATGATCTCGAAGTCCTTTACTTCCACCGGTACCGGCTTCAAGCGGTACCTCTTTGTGCTTGCGCGCCAGCTTGTAGGCGGGCACACCCTTTATCTTTTTCGCCGAGAACGGTGGCGGCATCTGATCGATTACGCCGATAAACCGGCCTGCCTGCTCCTGTATTTCCTCAAGTAACACATGAGCTGTTTGAACGGGGCCGCTCGGCTCGCCATCCGCATCGTAGGTATCGGTAGCGAATCCAAAGCTTATGACCCCCTCGTAAGTCTTCTCCGATGAAGTGTAAAACTGGGCCAGCCGCGTGAGATTGCCGGTGACCAAGGGCAACAATCCGGTCGCCAGAGGATCGAGCGTCCCCATGTGCCCAACCGAGGTCTGGTTCAGAATCCGGCGAACCCGGTTAACGACGTCGTGGGAGGTCATGCCGGAAGGCTTGTCGACGATGAGTACGCCGTTCATAGGCATTAGGTTATTTGGTAGTTTAGTAATCGGGCGACTGAAAACCTGAGCGTGCCTTTGGCCAGCCTTCATTTCCCTGTCATCAAATTATCAGATTAATTAGCCCCCATGATCCCCCTTCGCGACGATCAGCCTCGGTTCAGCACACCGTACGTCACGTACTTTCTGGTTGCACTGAATTCGGTGATCTTTCTGTTCGAATCGGCACTCACCCCGGAAAGCTTCAAGGTCTTGCTTTACCAGTTGGGGATGGTTCCCGCCAATATCACCGCCTATCTTGGAGGGTCAACGCGTTTAGGATTGGTGGCGGTCCTGCTTCCGGCACTGACTTCAATGTTTCTGCACGGATCGTGGATGCACGTCATCGGCAACATGTGGTTTCTGTGGATTTTCGGAGACAATATCGAAGACCATCTCGGCCACTTCAAGTATCTGCTGTTTTACCTGGCTAGCGGATTGGGAGCAGCTTTCGCGCAGGTTATTCTCACTCCTCATTCGCGGGTGCCGACAGTCGGCGCGAGCGGTGCAATTGCCGGCGTCCTTGGTGCGTACTTTGTTCTATATCCCAAGGCGCGGGTGTTGATCTGGTTTCCGATCCTTTTCCTCTTCTATCTGCCGGCATGGGTCACCCTGGGATACTGGTTCGCGATGCAATTCATCAGCGGCGCAGCAACCTCCATAGCCTCCTACAGCGATACCCAAGGTGGCGTCGCATTCTGGGCGCATGTGGGAGGATTCGTGGCTGGAATTGTACTTATCAAAATATTGCCGGAGCGGCCGCGACGATACCGGTATGGCACCTGGTGAAGGCGCGCTTATCGCGAGTAATGACGGACAGCGAGAGCGATCGGCAACCCGACACAGAACATGTGGGTGAGCAGGCTGAGCATCAGTCCGACAGGTGAGAACGGCGTGTTGCTTTTGGGAAAAGCCGAGAGCGGAACCACCACCCAACTCATAAACATGTAAACCGCGATGCCGTAGAAAAATCCCCAAAGGACGGCCCGCTGTGTCAGGAAAGTCAGCTTTCGGCTTGCACCGTAGTAGACGGCGGCGGCGGAAAACGCGATAAGAAAATGCAATGCGGTCCCGAGGGCGGCAGTTCCCCAGCCCCCTCGAAAAGCTTGCGGCCCGAGCAACCCGCTAGCAATGCCTTTTGTGATGATCAGTGGATGGCCCCACCGGACGAACGCGGCCGTCAGGTCCAAAATTCCAGCCAACAAACCGCCCCAGAAGATCGCCGGGAGAGCTTTCGAGTTCTCGCCGGGATATGCCGTGACGGCAGTACTCATGGCTAGACTCCGTTGGATCGGCTGCGGATCAGAGACAGAAATTCCGTGCGCGTTTCCTGCTCGTGGCGAAACGATCCGAGCATGGAAGAAGTCACCGCCGCCGAGTGTTGCTTTTCAACCCCACGCATCATCATGCAGAGATGGCGTGCTTCGATCACCACGCCGACGCCTTGCGGTTCGATCGCCTTCTGGATGGTCTCCGCGATCTGCGTGGTTAGTCGCTCCTGAATCTGGAGCCTCCGGGAAAAGATTTCGATTAGCCGGGGAATTTTGCTCAAGCCGATTACCTTGCCGTTCGGGATATACGCGACGTGTACTTTCCCGAAAAACGGCAGCATATGGTGCTCGCACAAGCTGAACATCTCGATGTCTTTGACAATGACCATTTCGTCATAATCAACGGTGAACAGAGCCTTTTGCAGCATCGCGTCGGGATCTTCCTTGTAACCGCGTGACAGAAAGTCCCAAGACCGCCGCACACGGTCAGGCGTGCGCAGCAGACCCTCGCGTTCGGGGTCCTCTCCAATACGAACAATCATTTCACGAACAAGTTCCTCGAAACTCGCGCTGGTCAGAGTAGCCGCTTCAACCGATGGGTTCATAATTCACTGTTCCCTTCCCCTGTTGCCCGATCCTGGCAGCCGAGTTGGCTGCCCTTTCATATTTCTACCGGCATATTTTTACCCGCTAAGGGCGGACCTCGCCCGCCCCTGCGTACTCAAAAGAATTCATCATGGTTTCTTCTATGCGGACCCTTTCCAGATGAGCATGAGTGAAACCGCGCTGCAAAATATCGTAGATGACAGTGCAAAGGTTTTCAGTCGTAGGTACGATCTGGCTGAACTCGGAATGCATGTTCAGATTCTCCAGATCGAATCGATCCAGTATTTCCCGTCGCACGAAGCCATCCAGATCCACCAGATTGCAAACCATGCCGGTGGCCTCATCCACCTCTCCGCTCACCGTAACTTCAATTCTGTAATTGTGACCGTGCCCAAACGGGTTATTACACTTGCCGTAAGTAGCAGCGTTCTCCGCATTCGACATGGCGTTGCTGTGTAGCCGATGCGAAGCCGAAAACATGTAGCGTCGAGTCAGGTGCGCTCTCATGCTTCACCATAAAAGTCGACGAACAGATCTGGAGTTTCATACACCCGGACGCGATGCAATTGTGCGGCGTTCAATTTGTTGCTCAGTCGCTGCCAGATTGCGATCGCCAGATTTTCGGTCGTCGGTATTCTGGTTGAGAATTCCGGCACTTCCTTGTTCAGAAAGCGGTGGTCCATGGCGTCCAGAACTTCACGATTAAGAATTTCTTTTAGCTCCTTGAGGTCCACGACAAAACCTGAACGCGGATCCACTTCACCTTTTACGGTTACTTCCAGCGTGTAGTTGTGACCATGCCCATTCGGGTTGTTGCACTTGCCAAAAATGCGGCGGTTCTCTTCCGGAGTGAAGTCCGGGTTGTGATAGTAGTGCGAAGCGGCGAATTCGGCTTTGCGAGTGAGATAAACCATTCAATAGTCTTTCTTACGCCGACCGTTGCTCTGCCGGCAGGGACAGGGCATCGGTTGCTACATGATTTGCGTCCGTATCGTACGTTCTTCCCTTCCATCTCACCCTTCCCCTCTTATATGAGAGTCGTGACCGCCACAAAAGATACGAGAAGAGGGGAAGCCCTAGAATCGACAAGGCGTTAGCCTGCCACGAAAAATGTGCCCTTTGAATTCGGCGCAGGAACAAAACATAAACCGTCAATGCCAGAATGGTCTCAATCAACGCCGGACGGAAGTGACCACGGAGAGATGTGATGACCGCAACAGTGAGCCCGCCTACGATCAGGGCAAACTCAGTCAGCCGAAGTAGTGCGAGCCGCGAAGATGCAGGAAAGAGGATCGCCAGGTTCTTCGTCCAGCCTTCGCGGAGTTGTACGAAACTCCGATACATTCGGGTGCGAACCGCGTCCGCTCCGTAGCGAAAGAAAATTCTGCGGCCTAAAGCTTTCACTGCGCGTGCCAAATCGACATCTTCCAGCAGACTCTCGCTCACCGACGCGTGACCACCAACCGCGTCATAAGCTTCGCGAGAAATCAGAATGTATTGACCATTCGCCGCAGCCGCGGACGAGCGTGGATCGCTTACTTGCGCTGGCTGATAACTAGCCGCAAGCTCGGCGAAAATAACCGGCATTATGGCTTTCTCCCAGAATCCGTGAACTTCCTGTTCAGGAGAATACGAAAGCATCGCCGCTCCACGTTGCCGGGCCTCGGCAACCGCGCGAGCCAATGATCCTGTCTTATGTACCGTGTCGGCGTCGCTGAACAGAAGCCACTCACCACGTGCAACCCTGGCCCCCCCAGACACAGCATTGTTCTTTCCGGTCCAGCCCACGATTGCGGGGCCAGCATCAATCAGCCTCACTGTCGGAAACGACTGAGCGATCGCACGCGTTTGATCGGTGGAGGCGTCGTCCACGACGACAATTTCGAAAGTCACTCCGGACTGCTTCACCAGCGATTCCAGGCACGCGCCTAGGCATGACTCCTCATTCCGTGCCGGGACGATCACCGACACAGTTGGTCTGCCCGATACTGTCTCTGACGCCACCATAGGCCGAATCAGCTATTATAACTTTTGTGCGACGGGCTTTTTTATTCAGCGTCTTGACCCTGTTTTTGCCTTTGACGGGCTGTTACAGCGGCACTCGACCGCCTCATATCGGTACTTCAGCCCCCGATTTCACGGTTCAGGACAGCGATCGCAAGGTCAGCCTCGACGAATTCCGCGGCAAAATCGTGGTGCTGAATTTCTGGGCTACATGGTGCCCGCCTTGTGTGGATGAGATGCCGTCTCTAGTGCAAATGCAGCAGAAAATGAAAAATAAGGGAGTGGAAGTACTAGCCATCAGCGTAGACGCCGACCAGAGCGCCTACCAAAGCTTCCTGAGGTCCTACAAAGTGGACTTGCTCACCGTGAGAGATCCCGCCCAGAAGAGCAATAATCTATACGGAACCTTCAAGTTTCCCGAGACTTACATCATCGATCGACAGGGGATCTTGCGCCGAAAGTTTATCGGGGCCATTGACTGGGGCCAGCCCGAGATCCTTGACTACCTGACCAAGCTGTAACCACTATCCTTCAGTGACCTCAAAGCTGGTTCTTCCAATCTGGATTTGGCGCGTTGCGACTACAATCGAGTGGTGAAGACCTGGGACGTCATCATCATTGGCGGTGGCATCATTGGGCTTTCACTCTCGATTTCACTGCGAAAGCGCGGCGCTACCGTCCTGATCGTAGAGCGCCGGGAGCCCGGGCAGGAGGCATCCTACGCCGCCGCCGGGATGTTGGCCGACTTTCCGCTGGAGACTCCCGCGATACTTCAGCCTCTCGCGACAGCTAGTGCCCGCATGTACCCCGAGTTCGTGCATGAACTGCGGGATGAATCCGGCATAGACCCCGATCTTCGTGATCAGGGCACAATATTCTTTCCTTCGCTGGAGCACATTCGCGAACGACCGAGTCTCCTGGCTGATCATCCGCTGCCGGCGTCATTGTTGGAACTCGAGCCTGCGCTGGCTACTTCGCTGCTCGACTCGAAAACTCCGTTAATCCATTTGCACGAGCGCAGCGTGAATCCGCGAACGCTGACGTCGGCAGCGCTGAAGGCGGCCAGACATCGTGGTGTGGACATCTCGTCCGGAACAACGGTCACTGATGTGCTTCTTTTGGAAGGGCGCGCGATTGGAGTCAGCACCAGCAAGACTCACTACCATGCTTCCGCAGTGGTAAATTGCGCAGGCGCGTGGGCAGGGCAATTCCCCCCGTACCTGTTCCCTACACGTCCGGTCAAGGGACAAATGCTCGCACTGGCCGCTCAATCGCGCGACCTCATACGGCACGTGATCCGTGCGCCTGACGTGTACTTGGTTCCGCGCAGTGACGGCCGCATCCTGGTAGGCGCCACGCTCGAAGAGGCAGGCTACGACAAGCGCATTGACGCGGATACGATTCAACACCTGCGGCATGCGGCCGTTAGTCTGGTTCCCGCTCTGAGCGAGGCACGCACGCTCGAGACATGGGCAGGCCTGCGACCGGGTTCTCCCGACAATTTGCCCATCCTCGGAGAGACCAAGACTCCGGGTTATTTCGTGGCAACGGGTCACTATCGGGATGGGATTCTGCTCACGCCGATTACGGCACACCTGATGGCGCAGGTGATCACGGGCGAAAAGCCGGAGTATGACCTCGCCGCCTTTTCTCCAGATCGTTTCGACGAGGCATAACCCGTGTCGGGATGAGCGAGTTGCTTAAGTTTTCCTAAGTTATACTTAAGCCGTTTTCCAGGAAACACGCGTTTCGGGTTAGAAAGGGTTACAACGCATATGGCCTCCCCTGCAGTCGAGTATGCCCGCGGCAATCAGCAGCGTTTCATCGACGAGTTGAAAGATCTGCTTCGGATTCCCAGCATAAGCACTCTCGAAGCGCACAAGTCCGACGTGCAGAGAGCTGCCGACTTTGTGGCCAACGATCTTCGGCGCATTGGCATGGAGCATGTCGAAACTATCCCCACCAAGGGCCATCCGCTGGTCTACGCCGACTGGCTCCACGCTCCTGGCAAGCCGACCGTCCTTTGTTACGCGCACTATGACGTGCAGCCGCCTGATCCATTGGACGAGTGGACCACTCCGCCTTTTGAACCCACCGAACGCAACAACAATATTTACGCGCGCGGGGCGGTTGACGACAAAGGTCAACTCTGGATGGAGATCAAAGCCATCGAAGCCCTGATGAAGGGCCACAGTGGCGCGCTGCCACTGAATGTGAAGGTTATCGTCGAAGGCGAAGAAGAAGTTGGTGGCGAATCGATCGCAGCATACGTGCGCAAGGAAAAAGCAAAGTTGAAGGCGGACTTCGCTCTGGTTTGCGATACCGAACTTTTTGCTCCCGATCTTCCTACTCTCTGCATCGGACTCCGCGGCCTGGTTTACACGGAGATCGAAGCGATTGGGGCAATGACCGATCTGCACTCCGGAATGTACGGTGGCGCGGCTCCAAACCCCTTTTTCGGCCTGATAGAAATCCTCAGCAAATTGAAGGATGCCAAAGGCAAAATCCTGATCCCCGGCTTCTACAAGAATGTGAAAGCGCCGGACAAAAATGAGCTCAAAGCCTGGAAGCGGCTTCCCTTTAACCAGGAACGCTATCGCAAAACAGAAGTCGGCTCGACAGTACTGACCGGCGAGCCAGGATACCCGGTGATGTATCGCACTTGGGCGAGACCAACGCTCGAAGTCCATGGCATGCCCGGCGGATTCGTCCTGCCCGGCGCCAAGACGGTGATCCCGGCCAAGGCCTTAGCCAAAGTTTCTATGCGTCTGGTCCCCAACCAGGATCCGGACGACATCGTGAATCGATATAAGAACTTTGTAAAAAAGCTGACGCCCAAAGGAATTCAGACCAGCGTCAAAGTCTTAAGTAAAGCTCCCGCCTGCGTGGTGGGCACCGACAACCGGTACATTAAGGCCGCCACCGAAGCCATGCGCGATGTGTTCAAAAAAGAGACTGTCTTCATTCGCTCCGGCGGTTCCATCCCGATCGTCACCGACTTTCAGGATGTTCTAAAAATTCCAAGTGTCATGATGGGATTCGGCCTCCCCGATGACAACCTGCACGCCCCGAACGAGAAGTTTCACATTCCCAACTTCCATCGTGGGATCGAATCAATCTGTCTCTTCTTCGAGAAGCTGGGACAATAGTTCTTCCCTGGAAGGAAGACGATGACGTTCACGCGGTGTATCGGTCGAACTGCCGGACTAGCCCTAACTTTCTGCAGCCTGCTGGTAACAGCGCAAACCGCGACCAGCCCTGCCTTCACAGGATGGCATCGTCTCTCGAACGAACCGATCATCTCTCCAATTGGCTCTGGATGGGAGTCTGCCGGAACCTTTAATCCCGCAGTTGTCTTCGACCACGGGAAATTCGTCATGCTTTATCGGGCGCAGGACAAGGCCGGAACTTCGCGGCTGGGTTATGCGGAAAGCAAGGACGGTATTCACTTCAGCAGACGTCCGGAGCCAGTGCTTTCGCCCGAAACTGATTATGAAAAGGATGGCGGCGTAGAAGATCCGCGGCTGGTGAAGATAGACGGCACGTACTACCTGACCTACACCGGCTACAACAAGAAGGACGCGCAGCTTTGCCTGGCAACGTCAAAAGATCTGATTCACTGGCAACGTCAAGGCGTGATCTTGCCCGCGTACAAAGGCAGATGGAATGTGCGTTGGACGAAGTCCGGAGCCATCATCCCGCAGAAAATTGGCGGAAAATATTGGATGTACTGGCTGGGGACGACCGCCGACAACATCGATCAGATGGGTCTGGCATATTCGTCAGATCTTTTGCACTGGACCGACGCCTCGGACTCTCCAGTTCTCCCGGGCCGGCCAGGAAGGTTTGACGCTCGTGTGGTTGAGCCCGGCCCGCCGCCCATAGTCACGTCACGCGGCATCGTGCTCATTTATAACGGTGCCGATTCCAAATTGGTTTACCGCACCGGTGTCGCCATATTTGACCGCAACGATCCTAGCAAGGTGATATCACGTTCCGACGAGCCCGTCTTTCAGCCTGAGAAGGAATGGGAATTGACCGGTCAGGTTCCCAACGTGGTGTTTGTGGAGGGCGCTGTAGTCCGGCACGGGCGTTATTTTTTCTATTACGGCGCCGGCGATAAGAATGTGGGAGTTGCGGAAGCGACTTTCAGTCACTGACAACAAGTGATCGCGTTAAACAGTGAAGATCTTCCAGCCGCGATAATCCTTCAAGAAATGGGTTAGCGACATTGTTTTCGCCCTTTGATTGCGCTACCCTATTGGTGCTCTCGCGAATCTCCCCTCCTCCGCTGTGACTCCTCACCATTTTCATCCACATGTTGCATTATGTGTGCAATCAGACGCGGTCGGTGGGAAGGCCATACCAGATATAGTGTTTTCGTGCTTGACCCCGGCGTGATTTCGCCGTTACAGTAACTCTAATTTGTGCCTCATCCCTATCCAGCCTGGGACAGCATTTTGCCGAGCGACTAGCGGAGGAATCAATCTGATTAACCGGTTGCCGCAACTGCTCGCCATCGAGGCCTGCAGACGCGCCCGCGCTACATAACCTTGGCCACAAGGAGTAGAAGTTGCTCAAACTGAAAAGGCTTCAGATTCTCGGATTCAAGTCGTTCTGCGACCGCACTGAGCTTAAGTTTCACGGCGACGGCGTCGCCGCCATCATCGGACCGAACGGCTGTGGGAAGTCGAATATTGCCGACGCCATTTCATGGGTCTTGGGCGAACAGTCAGCCAAGACGCTGCGTGGCTCGCGTATGGAAGACGTCATCTTCGCCGGCACCCGCGATCGCAAACCGACCGGCATGGCAGAAGTGTCGCTCACGTTGATTGATCCCGAAGTGTACGGCGGGCCCGATGCCCATGAGCCTACCGAAGTGGAAATCCGCGACGAAATGCCCCCCGCCACCGACTGGGACGAGGCCGAAGTTCGCGCCGAAGCTGCCGAAGAAACCGAACGCTTGACGGAAGAAGCGCGACCGGGGAAAGTTGAAGAGATCGAAGGCGTAGTAAGCGCTGCCGACGGGGAGACAGGAACACCCCAAGTCGAGCCGCGAGCCCGACGCCGAAAGCTCTGCGGAAACAGCAATAACTGTTGCTGGACCTCAAGTTGTGCTAAAGATTCGCCGTCGACAGTTCAAGCAACAGTTTAAGGCTGGTGAGATCGTGGTAAACCGCCGGCTCTTCCGGACCGGGGAAAGTGAGTACCTGCTAAACGGAAAGCTTTGCCGCCTGCGCGACATCCAGGAATTATTTATGGGCACCGGGCTGGGGCCGGAATCGTATGCGCTCATCGAACAGGGCCGTATCGGCCAGATTCTGAGCAGCCGCCCCACCGACCGCCGCGCCATCATCGAAGAGGCCGCGGGTATCACCAAGTTTAAGACCAAAAAGCGCCTGGCTGAGGCGCGTCTTGAAGAAGCCAAGCAAAACCTTGCCCGCGTCAACGACATTTTCGAAGAAGTCACGCGCCAGATGAATTCGCTCAAGCGCCAGGCTTCCAAGGCCGAACGCTATGCCAAGTTGCGTGAGGAGATGCGTGCGAAACTGCGCCTCGTTTTGGCCAGCAAATTCGCCCAATTGAAAGAGGAAAGCGCTGCGCTGGATACTCAGATCAATACCATCTCGCAGCAGATGCGTGAACACGCCGAAAAAGTTCAGCAGCTCGAATCCGAGCACACCGATAGAACGCAGCGTGGGTACGCCATTGAGACAGAAGTGCGCGAGAATCGGGAGCGGCTTAGCCAGCTCAAGCTGGACTCCGACCGAGCGCATGCCCAACGCCGGCACAATGAAGAACGCTGCGCCGAGTTAGTTCTGCGAGTTGCCTCCTCCGAGGCTGAACTGGCGCAGGCGCAGCACCGATTGGAGGCCCTGGAAGCGGAGCGCGATGGCAATCGCCAGATTCTGGACTCCGCCGCTGACGACCTGGCTGCGGCTCAAAACGAGCTTGCTCAGAGTCAGCAGGAGGCTTCCGCGGCAACGGCAGCTTTAACCGAACTCGAAAACCAGCAAGAACAGTCGAGGACGACGATTCTGGAGGCGGTCGCCGCCGCTTCCAACTTGCGCAACCAAATCACGCAGGTCGAGGAACGACTGGCTGGCGTCGATCGTGAAGCCCAACGCTTGCAGGCGGAAATGGCTGTGGCAGCTTCCCAGGTCGAGGCCTTCGGAGGCCAGCGCGGACAGCTTGGCCTGGAATTTGAATCGGTTTCGCAGCGTGTAGCCGGCCTGACTGAGGAATTGCATCAGACGCGCGAGACGCTCGACTCCAAACGTCGAGAAGAATCCGAATCAAAGAACCATTTGGACAGTCTTCGCGCCGAGTACGCAACTGCAATCGGGAAGAAGGGTTCACTTGAAGCTGTGATCGCTGAACACGGCTACTCGACCGAGTCCGTGCGCCGCTTGTTTCAATCCGGAGTCATGCAGGGAGGTCTGGCTCCCGCCGGAGTGCTGGCCGACTTCCTCGAAGTAGAGACACGCTACGAGGGTGTGGTCGAAGATTTCCTGCGCGATGAGCTGAATTACATCGTGGTGAAATCCTGGGATGCTGCCGATGAAGGACTGCGTCTGCTGCGTACGGACGTCGATGGCCGCGCGACGTTCCTGGTCCATCCGGAAGACTCTCAAGCCAAATTTTCGTTCGTGGTAGATGAGAACGCTCACCAGGTGCAGCCCGAGCGGCCGATCATTCCGCTGAAGAATGCTATTCGCGTGCTCAACGGTTTTGGGCGATCGCTGGAAGTCATTCTTCCCAAGCTGCGCGATGGCTATATCGTTCCCGATCCTAACTTTGCGCGTGAGTTGGCTTTGGAGAACCCCGAGTCCTTCTTCCTGTCGCAATCCGGAGAATGCTTTCACAATGTGACCGTGACCGGAGGCAAGCAGCGCGCCGAAGGTCCGCTTTCAATGAAGCGTGAATTGCGCGACGTTCTGAAGATGCTGACAGAACTCGAACAAGCGCTCCGCCATGAGGAAGTACGGGTTCTGACGCTGGGCCGTGAGATCAAAGACCTCACTTCCCTGCTGGATCGTCTGGAGGCTGACAGACGGGATGCCGAAAAACAGGCGATGACGTCCGGCCACCTGCTGCAACAACTGGAGTCCGAGTTCGCAAAAGTCAACGAGCGTTTGCAAACCTCGGGGCAGGAACTCCACCGCCTGGAAGCCGAACGCACGGAAAAGGCGTCGTTGCTCGACCAGTTGAAATCCCAAATCGCCGAGGCAGAGCAAAAGCGCGCCGAACTTGAGGTGAACGCTGCTATCGGACAGGAACAGTTGTCCGTGCTGCGCGAACGTCGGAATGTGGCTGCGGAGAACGCCTCTCATCGCTTGGCTAAAGTTGCGACTCTCGAGGAACGTCATCGTTCGGCTGCGGCCGTGCTGGAGCGCATTGAATCGCTTGTCCTCGAAATGATGCAGCGAGTCGAGGTTCTGCGGGTACAAATTGAATCCTCAGCGGCCGAGACTTTACAGCGCGAAACTCAAAACCAGGAACTCGCTATCAAGTTGGTCGATTTCGATGCGGAACGTAACGCCTGTGAGACGCGTGACAGTTTGCTGCAGTTCGAATCCGAGCAGGTGCGTGCCAGGCTCTCAGAGATTGACGCGGCTGTTCACGACGCCCGCCAGCTGCTCGACCAGTCCCGCGACCGTCGCGCTGAACTGTCAGCGGCCGCAGCCAAGCTGCAGTCCGATGCCCAGTACATGGCTGAAAGCTGTTTGAACGACCTCGGCATCCAACGCCACGAGTTGGTGGCGGACGTTACGATCCCCATCGCGCGCGGCGAGCAACTTGTGCTGGAAGATCAGATTTACCGCGAGATGCGAACGCGTCTCGATGCCATGGGGCCGGTCAACATGATGGCGCTGGAGGAGTACAAGGAAACTGCCGAGCGCCACGCCTTCCTTGAAACGCAGAGGAAAGATCTCTACGACTCGATCGAGAATACCCAGGCCACGATTAAAGAGATTGACGTGTTTTCGCGTCAGAAGTTCGAAGAGGCTTTTCACAAGATCAACGAAAACTTCCAGGCGACATTCTTTAAATTATTCGGCGGTGGACATGCCTACATGCGTCTTACGGACGAAGAAAATAGCGCCGATAGCGGCATCGATGTAGTGGCATCTCCTCCCGGTAAAAAGCTGCAGAATGTACTGCTGCTCTCCGGCGGAGAGAAGGCGATGACTGCGCTGGCACTGCTGGTCGGAATTTTCCAGTACCAACCCAGCCCGTTCTGCATCCTGGACGAAGTTGATGCGCCGCTGGATGAAGCCAACATCGGCCGCTTCACTGAACTGGTGAAAGAAATGGCAGTGCAAACTCAGTTCGTGCTCATCACTCACAGCAAGAAAACGATGAGCATTGCCCCGGTTCTTTACGGAGTGACCATGCAGGAGCCTGGGGTTTCCAAGCTGGTGTCAGTGCGGTTCGGAGCGACGGCATAGCGGACGGCGTTCTGCTATTCCCGCTCGAGACAGTCCGCCCGAGCCTTAGTGTTATCGAACTCCTGCGCTTTCGCGGGTGTCGATCGTTTTACCCTCTTCGACAAAAGCCCGCATCCAGCCGAGGACCCGCACCCAACCATCGCCGTGGTTCTTCGCCTGTTCAAAGTTTCCGGCGAACCCGTCATGCCGGACTTTCAACAGAGTGCCCGTGCCCACCTTTTGCGGACCCTTATGTTGCAAGCCATGGACATCTCGAGGCTCCAGTTCCCAGCGAACCACCGTCCTCAATAATGCCGAGTAGCTGGCAATCCATGTGTGAACCAGCAAGCGGGGAGGATCAATCTCCAAATACTCACCTTCCACACGGAAGGAAGTACCATCGGCTCCGACGCCGTCACTCTGCCACTTGCCGCCAGGTCGCAGATCCGCCTTCCACGCGGTAACGCGGTACAAACCCTGTTGTCCCCACCATAGATGGACCTGTTCGGAACCAGTGATCGCTTTGAATACACGCTCCGGTGGCGCGGCGATAAATATCTCCGCTAGAACCGCATCCTTATCGGGAGTTACTGCGCTGGTAGCCATGGACTTTCTCCTGAGTAGTGCTTATTCGCAATATTTTCTGAGCATTTCGAGCACGCCTGGCCACCCGCCCGCGTAATCCTTGCGAACGACGGGCTCGTTGACCAAGCCGCTGTGCGTAACTCTGACCCGAGTGCCGGTCTTCGTTGCTGACAGCTCCCAACGCGCCCGGGAAGGCCGCTCGGGATCATCATGCCAGTTGGCCAGCCAGGTATAGGCAAGCACACGCGGAGGATCGAACTCGGTGATTTCTCCGTGCGCCTTAAAATTGCTTACTCCATTCACCACCTTATTCCCGCTGGGATTCTTCTTCTCGTACCGCCATTTGCCGCCTGGTCGGGCGTCCATCTCCCAAGTAGAGTCTTGTGGTGGTTTTCCCCACCAACGCATCATTTGAGCTGGGTCAGTGAGGGCATCGAAAACCCTTTCAGGAGGGGCGGCAATCTCTATTTCGGTGACGACCGCATCCTGATCGGGAGTGATTTCAGACGTGATTTGAGGTAAAGAGTTATTCATGATTTGACTCGATCGGCGACGGGAAAGGAACGACGGGCGCATCGCGCCCGTCCCCGCGGGGTCGTGACTTATTTCTTCCGCCACAGATCAAAAGACTCCTTCATCTCTTTCCCATGGTCGCTGTAAATCCACTCCTCGGTGTGATGATTTGGATCCAACATCGAGATCACTAACCGGCTCATATGTCCACCGTCAGGAGCAGCCATGTTGGTTGCATCGAGGTAGTCGAAGGTGAGGGTTTTTCCGTCAGGCGAAGGGTTGGCCACCATGCGCGGTTGATTCCCCATAGAGCAGTAGTGGGTGATCATCAGGCGTTCGCCGTCAAGGTTGAACATGCTGATCATGTCCTCTTTTCCCTTGATCTCGCTCATCACCGCGGACCCGTTCGAGGTCACTCGATAGGAGACTTGCACGGGCTCGCCGTTCGCTTTTCCCTCCCATGTCCCATCCAGCGACTTGAGTTCTTCAAAGGATTTCTGCGCACCGGGCGCGGCAAAAGCAGCGGATGCAATGAACGCAAAAAGCAGAGTGATCGCGATACGAATTGGTTTCATGTTCCAACTTCTCCTTTCAAGATTGGTCAAATTTAAGATCGGTCAAAGACCGGGTGCTGCCGGTTTACAAAGTCTTATTACTCGTCTGGCCCTGATCGTTTAACTTCCTTCGGACTAACTGTCTTGCGCTTGATTTCCGCCTGGGCAAGCTCTTTCGCATACTCCGCCTCGACGAAGGTCTTCAGGTTCGTCAGGCTGGCCTGCCAGAACACACGATATTGCTCTAACCACGAATCAACCGCTTTTAGCGGCTCGGGATTGAGTTGGTAAAGGCGATGCCGTCCCTGGCGTTTTTCCTGCACCAGATGGGCCCGGCGCAGCAGCCGCAAGTGCTTCGAGATCGCGGGACGCGACACCGGAAAAGCCTCCGCGATCTTGCCGGCCGGCTGAATCCCCTGTCTGAGCAAATCAAGGACAGCTCGTCGCGTCGGGTCGGCAAGGGCATGAAAGGCGGCCTCTGTAGAATATGTAACCGAACGGTTCCGCATAATGCGTAACCATAGCGTTACGGATATCCTTTGTCAAGTCTAAATTGAGGTTGGATTACGTCGAACACCTTGGAGCGGAACCGGCAGGCGATTCCCCTGAATACATTTTCGTCACAGCGGAATTTGATTTGAATTACAGGATTACGGCCCGGCGGTTATCGATTGCGCGTGTTGCCTACCAGGTCGAGGAATGCGCGATGCACCCGGGTATCGTCGGAAAGCTCGGGATGAAACGTCGCCGCCATTACCTTCCCTTGACGGACAGCTACCGGGTCGCCACCTTCCGTCGCCAACACTTCGACTCCGGCCCCCAGGCGCTCAATCTTCGGTGCGCGAATGAACACCATCTCGATCGGAGATTCCCCAAACTTGCCTTCGCGGATCGAGCTCTGCAGCTGGCGGCCGTATGCATTGCGCCGAATTCCGATATCCAGGGCTCCCAGCCCGGCCTGCGCGGGATTGTCCACCTCTCGGGCCAGCAAAATCGCACCAGCACAGGTTCCAAATGTGGGCTTGGCGGCTACGAACTCTTTCAGTTTTTCAAAACCAGCTTCGCCCAACAGATTGAGAAAAGTTCCAGATTCGCCTCCGGGGATGACCAGGCCGTCGATGTCATCCAGTTGCGGAGGCTTTTTGACGAGCACCACCTCGGCGCCCAGTTCCTCGATCCGGCGCCGATGGGCATCGAAGTCGCCCTGCAAAGCTAGTACACCAATCTTCATGATCTGTTTCCCAGTCTGATTCTAAATGGATCTGCGTTCAGGAACTCGGATCCACATGTGGGCGGCTGATTGCATTGCATTTTCCGACCACGTATCCTCTTGAACTCGGATGCAAATCCCGCTGTTCTTCTTTCGGCAAGGCCCCGAAAATCAACAGCGACCGCACGGCGGTATCTATGCCATTGAAGCGCGAGCGTTTCCAGATTGGTGAGTTTGATTGCATCGCACTGAGCGACGGTACGTTCAATTATCCGACAAACTGGATGTTCTCTAATGTCCCGCCGGATCAGCTTGAACACAGACTGCGTGAACGCAACCTTCCGGTTGATCAGATCGAAAGCCCTTATACCTGCCTCCTGTTAAGAACCGGAAAGCACCGGGTGCTGATCGATACCGGGGCAGGGGCGCTCGCTCCAACCACTGGCGACCTTCCGAAGAATCTTGCGGCTGAAGGCATTCGTCCGGAGGAAATTACGCATGTCGTCCTAACCCATGGCCATCCGGACCACATTGGCGGAGTGCTCGGCCCAGACAGTCGGCCATCATTTCCAAATGCAACCTATGTGATGTCAAGGACGGAGTGGGATTTCTGGACCACCGCTCCCGACTTGCGCAATACCCGGATGGATGAGCACATGCAACAGATGCTGGTGAGCGTCGCGCAGAAAAACCTGCTACCCCTTGAAGGGTGTATCGAGCTGTTGGACGGCGAGGGAGAAAAGGAAATCGTATCCGGGATCCGCGCAATCCCTGCCCCGGGACATACTCCCGGACACATTGCGGTGCTTGTCGCGTCGGCCAAAGCTCAATTGCTGCACATATCGGACGCCGTCCTGAATCCGTTGCATCTGGAGAATCCGACCTGGCGAAACGTGTTCGATCTGGATGAGGAAGCTGCGGTAACGACCAAGCGCCGGCTGTTGGATCGCGCTGCGGCTGACAAAATCAAGGTGCTCGCGTATCACTTCCCGTTCCCCGGTCTGGGACACGTTGAAAGCAAGGTCAACTCATGGAGATGGCAGGCGGGGAGTTAGGGTTTGCGTTTGCTGACCAGCAAGATTCCGAAATTCCATCAAATCGGGAGAGCGCTGGGAAATCGGGTTTGAAAATCGAGTAGGCCGACCCAATCCGGCGTGATCGTGATCCGAACCATCGAAGAGATCATTTTTTCGAGCTGCCCAACCCAGGCTTCCGCTTGTTGGGGGCCGAAATAGCGTTGCGCCGCGGTAGCGTATTCGGGAACGATTCCATCGACTGGCTGCAACCGCGCGCTGCCGCGCACCAGCAGCACCTTGTGGGGAAAATCGTTTCCGTCAATCGTCAATGAGACTCTCGGATTCTTTGCAAGAGCCTTGAGTTTTGGCGCTTTCGGCGGCGACGCCATGACGAAATCGGCTCCGTTCCAGTGAAACCAGATGGGAATCACCCGCGGCGTTCCGTCAGTCCAGACGTAGGCCAGACGGGCAGGTATTTTTGATTCGAGAAGCTCAAGCGCGGCGGGATGCTGCAGGAGGCCCAGGTCGCCTTGTTTTACGGGCATCGTTTTCTCCTTGAGCCAACCGGCTCCGAGCAACGAGGAAGTTGTCTTAGCCGGGCTTGCTTTGCCATTGTAGCGCCGGCATCGTGCCGGGCGGGCGTCCCTCCCATCGGGACGGGCGGCGCTACCAGCCTCGAGTCTGGAGCATTTGCGAGTTATCCAGACCAGCCACGGCCAGACCTTTCATCGCGCCGACCAGATCTTCACTGACTTCAAGTAACACTTTAGGATCGTTGAAGTGGGTGGCGGCCAGCACGATCGCTTTGGCTCGCTTCTGGGCTTCGTCGGGATCGGCGAACGTAGTCGAATCCTGCATGAAAATGCCCGACCCGACGAATACCGATTCCGCTCCTAGCTGCATTACCAGCGCGGCATCGGCAGGGGTGGCGATTCCTCCTGCGGAGAAATTTGGAACCGGCAGCTTCCCTGCCTTGGCCACCATTCTCACTAGCTCGTAGGGCGCCTGATGTTCTTTCGCCTTCGCGTAAAGTTCCTCTTCGCCGAGAACTGTCAGGATCCTCATCTCCTGCACAATCTGGCGCATGTGCTTCACCGCGTGGACAACGTCGCCTGTGCCAGCCTCTCCCTTGGTGCGGATCATGGCTGCGCCCTCGGCGATCCGGCGTAAAGCCTCGCCCAGATTGCGGGCGCCGCATACGAAGGGCACCTTGAAGGCGTGCTTGTCGACGTGGTGAGCTTCGTCAGCCGGCGTCAGAACTTCGGACTCGTCGATGTAATCAACCCCCAGTTCCTGAAGAATCTGGGCTTCGGCAAAATGTCCGATGCGGCACTTGGCCATTACCGGGATGGACACGGCGGCCATAATCTCGCGAATCTTTTTAGGGGACGCCATGCGAGCTACGCCGCCCTCGGCACGAATCTGCGCCGGTACGCGCTCCAGCGCCATGACCGACACCGCGCCGGCTTTTTCCGCGATGACCGCCTGCTCAGCGTTGGTGACGTCCATGATGACGCCGCCTTTCAACATTTCCGCCAAGCCGGTTTTCAGGCGCAAACTGGTCGAGCTGCCGTTGTTCTGCGACATGAGCTTTTCTCCTAATCCCTACTTTACGAGCAGATCTGAACGACGACGCTGATTGGGCCGTCGCTCAGTATTCTACTGTACTTACCGCGCTCGCACACGCCCTCTCTTTGCGGTATCTCTTCGTGATCTTTGCGGTTGAGTGCATTTTGAGCACTATCCCAGGGACAAAGTCTTTAACCCTAAAGAACGCAAAGAACGCGAAAAAAACACGGGTGATAAAGATTCGCATTCGCTAGGCCACGTCCTTGTTGAAACCGGGTCGAGGCGGCCATGCCTGTAGCTGGCAGAACCGACATCGCGTCACTTGAAGCAGGGCGTCTATTTATTCTATATTGTATAGATAATGCCTCCGCGCGATTATCTCGGCGAGTTTGAGCACATCGTCGTTCTGGCACTTCTGCGACTGGCTGATCAGGCTTATGGAGTCACCGTGCGGCAGGAGATTGAATTACGAACGAACCGCGAGGTGTCGATTGGCGCGGTCTATGCCACGCTCGATCGCCTGGAAGCAAAAGGTTACGTAAAGTCCCGGAGCGGCGACCCTACTCCCGAGCGCGGCGGCCGCTCGAAGCGATTTTTTCAAGTGACCGCCAAGGGTGTCGCGGCAGTGAATCGCACGCGGCACGCTCTATACAGTATGTCGGAAGGCCTCGACCTCATTCGGAGTCATTGATGATGTCCTCATCGTCTTTCGTCCAGCCGCCGCGTATTGCAGTCTGGCTCGTCAATCTATTTACTCCACCCGCAGAAGAAGAATCGATCATTGGGGATTTGCTTGAGGAATTTTCCCATCTCGCGTCTAAATCTGGAGTCGGCAGCGCCAGACGCTGGTATTGGCGGCAGACTGTAACAACCGTCGCCCATCTTTTTGGCGCGGGGTTCCGCGCCGCTCCCTGGTCGATCACTGCCGCAGTGATTGCAGGCTTTTTTCTGATGTCATTTGGCTTCAGCTTAGAGGAGAAAGCGATATTCATCCTTCTCCATCAATACCGCGTCTTCGACCATCACTTCTATGCTTATGTGTTCTTCGCGTCGACCGGGATTGAGATCGGCCGCGTCGTCTTGTCCATCCTGGTCGGATGTATCGTCGCACTGGTCGCCAAAGGGCGGGAGATGATAGCCACGTTAACGTTGAGTCTCATCCTGTGTTCGATGGCTGCCAGCGCCATGGTGGTATTGCTCGTCAGAGGCCAGGATTTGCTGCTTTGGAACCTGCTCTGGCAATTCGTCGGTTGGATTGCGATCGGCGCGGCCGGGGCGACCGTTCGAATGTATAGAACCACTCCAAACCGCCGGTCTTCAAATGTGTAAGCGAGCAGAACACCTGCACGGATGTAAAGCGTAACTCGTCCCCAGAAATCCTACTCCAGCCATCCACTTCCCGCCCTGCCTGCATTAGCAGATCCAGCCTTACTCGATGAATTTGGCGAACATGCGCTGTGCATCGATCGAAATGAACAGCGCCTGACCTCTGGCCAGCACTTCACCCTGCTGGTTGAGGATTTCGCCCGTGTTCACGTGTTTACGTCCTTTAGAACTCAAGGCCCAGGACTCAACTCGCAATGGCTTGTTGAGGGGCACGGGTCGCACGTAGTCCACCGTCATCTGTGCAGTTACGGCGATTACTTTCTGCAGCTTGTTCACCTTGCCCAATGCTTCGTCCAAAATCGTAGCAATGATGCCGCCGTGGCAATGTCCGGGAGGTCCGGTATAGCGCTCGTCCAGGCGGAAGCGGCACACAAATCTTTTCTGTTTTTTATTGTAGGCAAACTTCAGGTGCATGCCTGCGGGATTGTCGGGTCCGCAGGCAAAGCACTGGCTTCTTCCGAACCGATCACCCTTGACTCCGTGACCGCGGGCGTAAGTTTTTTTGGGCATGAGCGGACGATTTTATACCGCTGTGCGGCGCGCGCTTGGTTCGGCCGCGCACTCAGTGTCCTCTTTGGTTAGCGTTTAGGGCTGAGGCTTGCGCCGATCACGCATAGCTGTGATAGACTTCCGGGCGATCCGCAGATTTGTTTTTGCTTTTCATTTTGTTGTTCAGTTTGCGAATTCCACGGCCTTCGGAGGTCTGGTAGATGGGGCTCGCTCTTCTCGCCATTATCTGGCTGATAACCTTTTTCAGCACTTACTTCTTCGTAGCAAAAACCTGGTGGCTTCCTCACGGTGCTTCTACAGCGGCCCTGTTCATCGACAACCAGTTCGCCCTTACCTACATATTAATGGGCATTGTCTTTGTCGCCGCCCAGGGCGCTTTGGGACTTTTCGTCTGGCAATACCGCGAGCGACCAGACTCCAAAAAGGTGGAGTATTCCCACGGCAACACCAAGCTCGAAGTACTGTGGACAGTTCTCACCGCGGTGCTCTTTGTCGGACTGAACCTCATGGGTAGCAATGTCTGGGCCCGCGAGCGCTTTGCTCCAGCCGATCCCGGATCTGTCCCCGTGGAAGTTACCGGAATGCAGTTTGCCTGGTATTTCCGGTATCCCGGAGCAGACGGCAAGTTCGGCGCTACCAGCCCCAAATTAATGGATCCTTCCGCCGGCAACGAGGCGGCAGTCGGACTCGATACTTCAGACGCCGCAGCCAAGGATGACATCGTGAGCGGCACCATGTATTTGCCGGTCAACCGCCAGGTAGATTTACGACTTCGCGCTGTGGACGTGATCCACAGCTTCTTTGTTCCCAACATGCGCTTCAAGCAGGACGCAGTTCCCGGTCTTGAAATCCACATGCACTTCACTCCCACAGAAGTGGGCGACTTCGAAATAGCCTGTGCCGAACTTTGCGGCCTGGGTCATTACAAAATGCACGGCATGCTGAAAGTCGTCAGCCAGGAAGACTTTGATAAATGGCTGGCGGCACGGGAGGCGGAGAAACAATAATGGTTGCCCAGGACGCTCACAGTAACGATCCTCACGGACACGATTCGCACGCGCTTCACGCGCACGCCGCCCCGACCAGCTTCATTCGCAAATACATCTTCAGCCTCGACCACAAGGTCATCGGGCTGCAATATTACTTTCTGGCGTTGACCGCCGTGTTCGTCGGCATGTTCCTGTCGCTGCTGATGCGTATTCACATGGTCTGGCCAAGCGCCGTTCTGCCATTTATCGGTGAGATCAAGCCGGAAACCTACCTCAGCCTGCTCACCATGCACGGCACCATCATGGTGTTCTTTGTGCTGACCACGGCCCCGCAGGGTGGATTCGGCAACTACTTTCTACCAATCCAGATTGGCGCTCCGGATATGGCATTCCCGGTCCTGAACATGCTTTCGTTCTGGACCACGTTCGTCGCGTTCATGGTCATTCTCGCCGCCTTCTTCGTTACCGGAGGCGCTCCACTTCATGGCTGGACCGGCTATGCCCCGCTAAGCGCGTTGCCGAGCGCAGGCCCCGGCGAACAACTTGGCGCGGATCTGTGGATCACCAGCATTGCCATCTTTTGCGTGGCGTCGTTGATGGGTGCGCTGAACTTTATTACTACGGTTCTGGATCTACGCGCCAAAGGCATGACCATGATGCGCATGCCGCTGACAGTCTGGTCGTGGTTCATCACTGCGATTCTCGGACTGCTGGCGTTCGGCGTCCTGCTCTCTGCAGGCATCCTCTTGCTGTTGGATCGGAATCTCGGCACCAGCTTTTACGTCCCGCTGGTGGTCGTGAACGGTCAGATCATGGGTCACAAGGGCGGCTCGCCGCTTCTGTGGCAGCATCTGTTCTGGTTCTTCGGACATCCTGAGGTCTATATCGCCATCCTGCCCGGTATGGGCGTGGCCTCGCAGTTGCTGTCTACCTTCTCGCGTAAGCCGATCTTTGGCTACAAGGCGATGGTCTACGCCATTATGGGCATTGGTTTCCTCGGGTTCATGGTCTGGGGACACCACATGTTCATGAGCGGAATGAGCCCGTACTCGGCATTTGCCTTTTCCATCATGACGATGGCCATCGGCGTCCCGTCGGCGATCAAAACGTTCAATTGGCTGGGGACGATTCGCGGCGGGCGGGTGCGTTTTCAGACTCCGATGCTGTATGCCATTGGATTTGTTTCGCTCTTCGTTTCAGGCGGACTGAGCGGTCCGTTCCTGGCCCAACCGGTCCTCGATATTCCGCTGCATGACACCGCATTCGTGGTCGGACACTTTCACTTGATCATGGGCGTGGCCGCCATCTTCGGAATGTTCGCTGGAACCTATTACTGGTTCCCAAAGATGTTCGGGCGGATGATGAACGAACGCTGGGGACGAGTCCACTTCTTCCTCACGCTGGCCGGAACCTACGCCATTTTCATGCCCATGCACTATCTCGGGATGGCGGGACAGCCGCGACGTTATTCCCAGTTCACTGAACTTGCGTATCTTCAACATTTGATTCCGCTGAATAAGTTCATCACTTATGCGGCGATCTTGACGATTTCAGCCCAGTTCATCTTCGTGATCAATCTTTTCTGGAGCATGTTCAAGGGACCGAAGGCGACCGACAATCCCTGGGAAGCGACAACTCTGGAATGGATCACGGCAACGCCGCCGCCACACGACAATTTTGGCGGAAAGACTCCGGTAGTCAATCACGGTCCGTATGAATACAGCGTTCCCGGAGCCCCGAGAGACTTCGTAATGCAAACGGATCCGGCAACGGCGACATCTCATTCCCATTGAGGTAAGCGCCGGGCGTCCTGCTAGCTGGGTTTGCCAGTATGACGGCAATACAATAGGCACATGGCGACTTTGAGTTCATCAGTCACGATCAACGATCCCGCGGTAAAGACTCCCAAGACTGGATATGGGCGTGGTGGCACGCGACCCCCGGTCTTAGGCGGAGGTGGCGGCGATCGTGGTGGCAACGGATCTCCCGACTACGGGCAGCGCTTGCGTCGTACCCGGCTGGGACTGCTGGTGGGACTGATCGCCAGCACCATGGTTTTTGTCTCCTTCACCAGCGTGTATGTCATGCGGCGCGGCCTGCCGACGCTGGACGACGCCAGTGGCGGCTATGTTCGTGACTGGATGCAGGTGAACCTGCCGACCGGACTGCTGCTGGTAAACACCATATTGCTCGTCTTAAGCAGCATTACGGTGGAACTGGCGAGACGGCAGATTACGCGGCAGGCGGCATTGGCGCCGGTGCAATCGATCCCTGGAGTTTCAATCGGCAAGGAGCGGAATTTTCCCTGGCTTGGCGCCACCGTCATATTGGGACTCGCTTTCCTGACCGGACAATGGATGGCATGGCGTGAACTCGGGGCCCGCGGCTTTTATCTGGCGACCAGCCCCAGCAGTTCCATGGTCTACCTGCTTACGGCGACCCACGCGATCCACCTCGCCGGAGGATTGCTGGTTCTTCTGTACGCGGTTGCTACCGCGATGTTGCACCGCTCGGTGGAGGGACGCCGCATCGTGGTGGACGTGACGGCCTGGTACTGGCACTTCATGGCGTTCGTCTGGATTTATATTTTTGCTCTTCTGGAGTTCGTGCGTTAGCTGGTTGATCTTAAGAACACGGAGACCAACTCATGTCGGATGTCGCGGTGCAGCAAGGGACGGGAGTTTATGAGCCGTCTTTGTTCGGCACCTATTCCAAGAAAATCGGGATGTGGCTGTTTCTCCTCTCCGACTCGCTGACGTTCGGAGCGTTGTTGTACGCCTACACCTACGGACGCGTTTCAACACCAAATTGGCCTACGCCGTTTCATTCCGAGAGCATCAGAAACGCCACTTTTATGACGGCGTTTCTGCTCACCAGTTCGCTGACCATGGTTTTTGCAGTGCGGGCTGCGGCGCTGCGTGATCTCAAGGCGCAGCGCCTCTGGCTGCTTGCCACCATGGCGTGTGGACTCGGATTCGTTATCCTTCACGGACGGGAGTGGACGAACCTTATCGCGGAAGGTTTGACGTTGCCTGTGTTCCCTGTTCCTCCCGGCCATGGCGGCAATCCTGAATTTATGGATGTCACCAAAGCGGTGCCGCAATTCGCCGCCACCTTTTTTGGCTTGACCGGAATGCACATGCTGCACGTCACCCTCGGTGTGGTCTATCTTGGCGTCGTTGCGCTGCGGAAATGGTTCATCCCGATTCTGCTGGGACTGTGGCTGCTGGCATGGTTAGGGACGCCGGATTACAGCCCGTTCCACTACGGGGCGCATGTCCTGCTGATTTCGGCCATTGTGATTTCAATCATCCTGTGGTTGAAGCCTAAAGTTTACGACGCGTCCGATGTTGAAGTCGCCGGACTGTATTGGCACTTTGTAGATCTGGTTTGGATGTTCATTTTTCCGCTGGTCTATCTGATGTCGACCAGGGTTTGATCTGAATTGTTTCGCGGTTGGGCGTTGGACTTTTGGCAGATAAAATCGAGGAGCCTTACTCCCAATGATGGATGCAACTCAATTAGCGATTGAACACCAGGTAGCGGAAGAGCAGACGCATCACCCGAAGACCCAGTTCTTGTGGGTGTGGGGCGCCTTGCTGATCATGACTGGCATCGAGGTCTGGCTGGCCTATCAGAACATGGAACTCGTCCGGATGTTGTCCATCCTGATGGGCCTATCTCTGATCAAAGCTGCTCTCATCATTGCCTATTTCATGCACATGAAGTTTGAAGTTTCGGCCATGAAGTGGGTGACGATGAGTTCGTTGGTATTCTGCCTGGCCATGATGCTGGTCTTTCTGCCGGATGCGTTTCGAATCCTTCACCTTGGAGTGAAATGAAGCTTCGCCTGTCCATCCTCGCGGTATTTCTGATGCTTGGGGCGGCACCCGCCTTCAGCCAGGGTTGCGCCATGTGCTACAGCAGCGCCAAGGCCGTCACCAAGGACGGCCAGAACGCGATCAGCCGCGGCGTGCTGGTATTGTTGCTTCCCCCGGTGGCATTCATGACGCTGGGAGCGGGAATGGCAGTTCGCTACAGCAAAAAGCGAGATAGAGAACAATCCGCGGCGGACTGAACCACCACAACTCACGTAGGGGCAGGTGTCCCACCTGCCCAGCCGAGCGAAGCTCGGCAGTTCTGTTGAATTAGATCAACCCCAACTCCCAAACCACCCACTTACCACCTTGTTTTATAATAGAAAGATTCACTAGCCCCTCTGAAGCTATCTGTGCGCCCTCCGAAGGGTGCCGGAGTATGGGGAGACGGTGACGGTCCGCTTTTACTGATGTCCACGGAAACGATCGTTGTTCGCGGTGCCCGGGTTCACAACCTCAAAAATGTGGACTTTGAAATCCCGCACAATTCACTGACTGTTGTGACCGGCGTCTCCGGCTCCGGCAAGTCATCGCTTGCGTTTGATACCATTTACGCCGAGGGTCAGCGGCGATACGTCGAGTCTCTCTCCGCCTACGCCCGCCAGTTCCTGGAACGCATTGAAAAGCCGGATGTAGATGTCATCGACGGCATAGCTCCGGCCGTAGCCATCCGTCAGAAAAACAGCACGCGCAATCCTAGATCAACGGTAGCGACGGCCACCGAAATCTACGACTACCTGCGGCTGCTTTTCGCCCGCGTGGGACGAACCTTCTGCTTGCAATGCGGTCAGGAAGTAAAAAAAGACACGGTGGACGAAGTCACAACGGCCGTCTTGGCTTTGGGTGAAGGAGTTCGGCTGATCGCCCTGTTCCCGTCTGGTCGGAGCCGCCGCAATAAGCCCGGACGAACCGCTGAAGCGCAAAAAGAGTGCCGGTGCCGTTCCATCCGGCACGAAGTCTCGCACTCGCCGCAAAGCCGCCGCTCCCGCACTGTCCGATGAATTGAAAACTCGCCTGTCCGCACTGCGCCAGCGAGGATTCAACCGTCTCTACCAAAATGGCCAAATTTTCGAATTCTCCACGCCAGAATCGCTGCTGGACGTAGATTTCACCCAACCCGTCTTCCTGCTGGTAGACCGGCTTGTAGTCGCTCCAGACGCCCGCGCACGCATCGTGGACGCCATTGAGAGCAGCTATCGGGAGTCTGGCGAGGTCATCTTTGAAACTGCCCCGCGTGACGATCACCCTGTGCAACGTCTGCGCTTTTCCCAACGCTTCGAATGCAAGCACTGCAACTTGCGCTATGAGGAACCAGAGCCGCGGCTGTTTTCTTTCAATAATCCGTATGGCGCCTGTCCCCGCTGCCAGGGCTTCGGCAACACCATCGATTTCGACCTTGACCTCGTAATACCGGACAAATCGAAGACGTTGAACCAAGGTGCAATCGAGCCATGGACCAAGCCCAAATACCGCCCGCTATTTACCGAACTGAAGCGCTTCGCCAGGCAAGCAGGCATCCCGCTTGATGTTCCCTGGGCTGAGCTCGAGCCCGAACAACGCCGGCTGATCACTGACGGAGAAGAAAGATTCGAGGGTGTGCGCGGCTTTTTCAATTATCTCGAGCGCAAGAAGTACAAACTGCACGTGCGCGTTTTTCTTAGCCGCTATCGGGGATACTCGACATGCTCGGCCTGCGGTGGCGCCCGTCTCCGTATTGAAGCGCAGCAGGTCAAGATCGCGGGCAAGAACATCTGCCAGATCACCTGCATGACGGTGGAAGAAGTCTCGAAATTCTTTGCCGGTGCGAAGCTGACGGAGCAGGAATCTGCCATCGCCGACAAACTATTGCAGGAGATTCAGGAGCGACTGCAGTTTTTGATTGACGTCGGCCTCGAATACCTCACTCTGGACCGGATGGCCTCAACCCTGTCGGGGGGCGAAGCGCAGCGTATCCAGCTTGGCCACTTCGCTGGGCTCGCGACTGGTCGGCACTTTGTATGTGCTGGACGAGCCGTCCATCGGCTTGCACACCCGCGACACTCATCGTCTGATCAAGATCCTGCACGACCTGCGCGATCTGGGAAACACGATTCTGGTGGTGGAACATGATCCCGACGTCATGCGTGCGTCGGACCGCATTCTCGATCTCGGACCAGGAGCCGGAGAAAGCGGAGGCCAGGTGATCGCGGCCGGCACCTACGACGAAATTCTTAAAGCACCGGGTTCCCTTACCGGACGCTATCTTTCCGGTGAACTCCGCATTCAGATGCCTCAAGCCCGGCGCAAGCCAAATTCGCGGCAAATCAAAATCTTCGGGGCCACAGCTCACAATCTCAAAAATATCGACTTATCGGTTCCTTTGGGAATGCTGGTCGCTATCACGGGAGTTTCCGGCTCGGGCAAGTCCACTCTTGTTGCATGATGTGCTCTTTCAAGCCTTGTCGGCAGCAAAGAAGCAGACTAACGGTACGCCTCTACCGTCCGATGACTGGAAGGAGCTCGAAGGCGACGATCTGATTGACGACGTGATTCTCGTAGACCAGTCCCCGATTGGACGGACTCCGCGTTCCAATCCCGTCACCTACATCAAGGCGTTCGACGGAATACGCGATCTTTTTGCCTCCCTGCCCGAATCTAAAAAGCGCGGCTTCGCCGCCGGCCACTTCTCCTTCAATATTCCCGGAGGCCGTTGTGAAACTTGCCAGGGTGACGGGACGGTTACGGTGGAGATGCAATTTCTAGCCGACGTGGAATTGGTCTGCGAGGAGTGCAAGGGGGCGCGTTACAAACCGCAGGTTCTTGAGGTGCGCTATCGTGGCAAAAACATCCACGAAGTGCTGAATCTGACGGTAAAAGAAGCTCTGCACTTTTTTTCCGGAGTGCCCAAGGTTGTCGACAAACTAAGAGTGCTGGAAGAAGTCGGCTTGGGGTATCTTCGCCTCGGGCAGTCCGCTACCACGCTCTCCGGGGGCGAGGCTCAGCGAATGAAACTGGCGGCGCATCTGCAACCGGCGTCACGTGATATCGGCCGTCCATCCGGTACTGCAGGCCAAGGCAAACGACGTAACCGCATGCTCTACATCTTCGACGAGCCCACGACGGGACTTCATTTCGATGATGTCAGCAAACTACTCTCTGCCTTCCGGCGTCTAATCGAAGCAGGGGGCTCGATCCTGGTCATTGAGCACAATCTGGAAGTCATCAAAACAGCAGACTGGGTCATTGATCTTGGTCCCGAGGGGGGCGAGCGTGGGGGCTACGTGGTCGGCGCTGGTACGCCGGAGGTGATCGCGGAGCTGCCGAACTCTTATACCGGAAAGTTTCTAGCTCAAGTCTTGCATGGAAATTAGTCCCACCAGCGAACGCACAGGGGCAGGTGCCCCCACCTGCACAGCCGGGCAAAGCCCGGCAGTTGCGTTTTGCCGGCGCCTCCTGCTTACAGTCACGGTAGCTCTGGTTTCCAGCCTGCTCTCGGCCCAAAGTACAAGCGGTAAGACTGTTCGCCATCACAAGGTCGCGGTGGAAGATCCATCCTCCCCGCCGGAACTCATCCAGGCGGAAGCGGCGATCGAAAAACAGGACTATGCCACCGCCGAACCTTTGTTGAAGAAAGTCGTCACTGACGACCCGCAAAACTTTGCTGCCTGGTTTGATCTGGGTTTCGTCTACAACGCCCTAGGCCGGACCGACGATGCCATCGCTGCCTATCGCAAGTCGGTGGCGGCCAAGCCCTACGTGTTCGAGTCCAATCTCAATCTGGGTCTTACGCTGGTCAAGGCTGGCCAGCCCGACGCCGAACAGTTTTTGCGGGCGGCGACTCAGCTCAAGCCCACGTCGCATGTTCAGGAAGGTCAAGCCCGCGCCTGGCTGTCATTGGGGCATGTGCTGGAGAGGAAGAATCCCGACGCGGCACTCGAAGCTTACACTCAGGCTTCTCATCTCGACCCAAAAGATCCCGAACCGCATCTCTCTGCCGGGCCGCTCCTGGAAGCACAAAACCGATACGCGGATGCCGAACAGGAGTACAAACAGGCGTTCGCTCTCGACTCCTCCTCAGTTGACGCTCTGACAGGAATGGCGAACGTCTACATGCGGGGTCATCGCTTCACCGAGGCTGAAGAGATTCTCCGGAAACTGGTCGTACTGCATCCCACGGACGCCAACGCCCACATGCAACTAGGGCGGATGCTGGCCGCGGATGGCCAGCCAGGGCCGGCCATCGTCGAACTGCAGGAAGCCCAGAAGTTGGCTCCCAATGATCCAGGAGTGCAGCACGATCTGGCGGACCTTTACATTGACGCCAAAAAGTACGACTTGGCGGAAGCCCAGTTCCGCTCCCTGCTTGCGGCGAAGCCGAATGATGGCGAACTACACTACGGCCTGGGGCGAGCGCTCCTTAATCAGAAAAAACTTCCAGAGGCGGAAAAGGAATTAATCGCCGCCATCCAGCTCAAGCCGGACCTGGGGGCTGCGTACGGCGATCTGGCAGGCGCCGCCAACGAAACCAAAAACTACGATCTAGTGATCAAGGTCCTGGATGCTCGCGCAAAGATTCTTCCCGAGTTGCCGATTGGCTACTTCCTGCGGGCGACGGCTTACGATCATTTGCGGCAGTACAAGCCGGCGGCGGAGAATTATCATTTATTCTTGGAGAAGTCGACAGGGCAATTTCCCGATCAGGAGTTTCAGGCTCGCCATCGCCTGATCGCGATCGAGCCCAGAAAATAACCCATGAAGCGTATGCGGGTAACGATTGTCGTGCTTCTGGCGCTGAGTTCCCTGCCTGCACTTGCGTATGCCGGGGAAAATCTCCAGCAACTGATTGCCCGTGCTGAATCGGCGCCACCGAAGGATCGGCCGGGTCTGTATCTCCAGATCGCACGCCAGCAGGCTGATTCAGCTGACAAGCTCTATCAGGAGGGCAATGCCGAAGCCGGAGGCGTCGCCCTGGCCGACGTCCTTACCTACTCCGAAAAGGCCAGCGATGCCGCCGCCAGTACTGGAAAAAAACTGAAGGACACCGAGATCGGCTTGCGCAAAATGTCGGAGAAGTTTCGCGACGTGAAACATAATCTGCCGTTTGACGATCAAGCTCCGGTGCAGCAAGCCATCGATCGCCTGGAAAAGATGCGGACAAATTTGCTCTCCGCCATGTTCGGGAAAAAAGACAAGAAATAGAAATTCATAATCAAAAATGAAGAGGCCAAATACACTGAACCGGGTTCGCGTCACGGCGGCGATCGGTGCTCTGGCGCTCCTGTTGCTGTCCTCCGCAATGGGACAGCGCCAGCGTGAGCCCTTGACCGACCCAGAGATCGACCAACTGCGCGATACGGCTGTAGAGCCCGACCTCCGGCTCAAACTGTACATAACATTCGCGCGGGACAGATTGGCGAAACTGGACCAGGTGCGCTCCGACCCCAAGACGACAGATCGTGGTTCGGAAACTCACGACCGCCTGCAGGACTTTCTCGATGTGTATGACGAGATGAATGAAAACATCGATACTTACGTCGGCCGGAAATCGGACCTGCGCAAGGTGTTGAAGAGTGTCATTGAGGCCGATACCGAATTCCAGGCCAAACTACGCGCCCTTCGAAACGCCGCGGATGCCGCGAAAGAAGAATCAAAGCAATACGAATTTCTGCTGTCCACTGCCCTTGAAACCCTTGATACCAGCGCTCAGGACCATCGCCAGTTGCTGACGGAGCAACAAGAAGCTGCCAAAGAGGCCAAGGAAAAGAAAAAATCCAAGCCGTAAAGATGGTGCGTGTGCTTCTTTTCATTTGAGAACAGCATGCCGCCCGCTCAACGATTTTCTCCGTGTTAATCTAGCCTCGTGAGAGACGGCATTCTCGACCTCTTCCAGGAAACCTACCGCGAACTCCGTCCACGCGCCCCCATTCCTGAACTGAAAGTCGATTTCTTCGCCTTTACCAGCATCAAGAATACCATCAGAATGCGCGAGGGCAGGCTGTTGGTACGCCTCTCAGACCTCCTGGAAGGAGCGCCCGCGCCGGTGCTGCAGGCCATCGCCCACATTTTGCTGGCGAAGATGTACCGCAAGCCGATCGAGCGCGAAGCGGCGGCTCGTTACCGCAGATATGTATCCAGCCAGGACATCACGCGCAAGGCCCACCTGGTGCGTCAGATCCGCGGACGCAAGCACCTGCATTCCGCCCGCGGCCGAACCTATGATCTGGATGCAATCTTTGAGGACCTCAACACTCGTTTTTTCCATGGGCTTCTGGCCCGCCCTCATTTGACGTGGAGCCGCAACCACTCCCGCAACAGCCTGGGACACTATGATCCGGCGCACAATGCCATCGTGGTAAGCCGCATCTTCGATCATCCCGCCGTTCCCCGCTACGCCGTGGACTACATCGTCTATCACGAGATGCTGCATTTGAAGCACCCGGTAAGACTGCGGGGCAGCCGTCGTTGCGTGCACTCTGCGGAATTTCAAGCCGAGGAAAAGCTGTTTCCGCAACTGGCCGAGGTCAAACAATTTCTGAGGCAGTTGTAGCAGCGCGTCTCGCCGGCCAGTCGCGAAGTCGCCCCCCAGGCCGTCATCCTTAACCAAATTGTCGTGTTACAACCAGCAAATGCCGCGCACCGGCGTGGCGTCTTCGTTGACGCACGCATCCGCGGAGACTATCCTTACGTAGGCAGTCGCCAACGTTGTTGTTGCAACTCTGTTGCAGTAAGCAGGACGACTTTTCCACATGCTCCAGGCATTCATTATCACTTTACGCGAAGGGGTCGAAGCCGCCTTGATTGTCGGCATCACCTTGGCGTATCTGTCTAAAATCGGTCGGCCCGAACTTCGAAAGCCGGTTTTCGCGGCCCTGATTGCTGCATTTCTGGGCAGTATCGGGATCGCCATCCTCCTTTCGCGAACCCAGTGGAACCAGGACATCTTCGAAGGCTGGATCATGCTGGCTGCCGCGTTTTTCGTCGTCACCATGATCGTGTTCATGATGAAGACCGGCCGCGCTCTCAAGGGACAAATTGAGGGTAAAGTTGGACTGTTGGCCGGTAGAAACGCAGCGTTCGGCCTGTTCCTATTCGTCTTCCTGATGGTGCTGCGCGAGGGGATCGAAACCGTCCTCATCCTGGGAGCGGTTTCCCTGAATTCCACCGAACTGCTCAGTTTCCTGGGGACCTTGCTGGGTGTGGGCGTCGCTATTCTGTTTGGCGTGATGTTCGTCAAGGGCAGCGTCCGCATCAACCTGCAGAAGTTCTTTCGGGTTACCACTGCCATCCTGTTCTTCGTGGCCGCGCAACTGGTTATTTCTGGTTTGCACGAGTTGTCCGAAAACGGCGTCCTACCCTCTTCACGCGAGGAGATGGCTCTCATCGGCCCAATCGTGCGTAATGATTTGTTCTTCTTCGTCACCATCGTCGCTCTGGCCGCGTTGATGGTGCTCTTCGAGGTCAAGCGCCGGCAGCCGAGTTCCCTTCCGGACTCGCCCGCTGAGCGGCGTAAGGCCCTGTGGAGTGCGCGCCGCGAGCGTCTGTGGATGGTTTCGGTTTATGCCAGCTCGTTTCTGTTCATCTTGATGGTGACTGCCGAATTCATTTACGCGAAAAGTGTAAGCGCCCTATCGCCGGCTACGGAGGTGACCTTCGCTAACGGGCAGCTGAGCATTCCCTTGACGCAAGTTGCGGATGGCGATCTGCACCGCTTTGAAGCCAAAGAGAATGGCACTACCGTTCGCTTCTGGCTTTACCAGAAGCCAGATGGCAAGGTTGCCGCGGTATTCGATGCCTGCCAGATCTGTGGCCCGGTAGGCTTCTACAAGGGACCGAACGGAGTTGTTTGCAAGAATTGCGCCGCGCCCATCAACGGGCAATCGGTCGGCACGGCCGGCGGATGCAATCCTATCCCGCTGCATGCCGAGCAAACTTCCGCTGCCGTCGTCATCCGCGAGCCGGATATCGCGGCGGGCGCCCATATTTTTCAGCCTTAGTCATGTTCCTACGCCTGCTTTATGAGTCCTTCCGGCGGCAAAAGCGGCGAAAGCTGCTGGCAGGCATTGCCATCATGCTGGGAGTGGGCGTGGCAACGGCCATGATTGCAGTCGCTACCGACATCGGCGACAAGATCAGCCGCGAATTGCGCACCTACGGGGCGAACCTGATCGTAACTCCGCAGGAAGACACGCTGGATGTTGTAATCGCCGGAGCAAACCTCAAACCACCGAGCGACGGCACCTATCTCAACGAGGCTGATCTACCCAAAATTAAAGGGATGTTCTGGCGCAACAACATTGTTGGTTTCGCGCCCATGCTGGCGGTCAGTGTCAACGTCGAAGGCCAGAATGTCACTTTGCTGGGAACATATTTTTCACGAAAGCTTTCCTTCGGCAAGCAGGAGTTCAATACTGGCGTTCGCAGCACCCATCCCTGGTGGAAAGTACAAGGTGCCTGGCCGGACGACGAATCGACCGACATCCTTCTGGGTGAGCATCTGGCCTCAAAACTAAAACGCCAGCCTGGTCAGGAAATTGAAGTGGCTGGTCAAGCACGCCGAATTACTGGAGTTCTTTCCACTGGCGGCGCGGAAGACGATCAGATCGTGGTCCCACTTGCTCTGGCGCAGCAGATTCTCGGCAAGCCTGGCGCGGTTCGTCGTATCTTCGTCAGCGCGGTGACCAAGCCCGAGGATGCCTTCGCCCGGCGCGATCCCAAGAGCCTGTCGCCGGAGATGTACGATCGCTGGTACTGCTCGCCTTATGCGCAATCGATTGCCTTCCAGTTGCAGGAGGCTATCCCGCATTCCCATGCTGAGCAGATTCGCCAGGTAGCGCAGAACGAAGGCACCGTCCTGACTCGTATCCAGGGTCTCATGCTGCTTATCACCCTGGCGGCACTCCTGGCATCGGCGCTGGCAGTTTCCGCGTCCATGGCAACCGCAGTCTTCGAGCGTCGTAGTGAAGTTGGATTGATGAAGGCCTTGGGTGCTGGCGACCTTGCTGTGGCGGTGCTTTTCTTCGCCGAGGCCACGCTGCTCGCGCTTCTGGCTGGGACTATAGGATTTGCCGGGGGAACGCTACTGGCGCATCAGATCGGACAATCCATTTTTGATTCCCAGATCACGGTTCAGCCAGTACTATTGCCCGTAATTTTAACGATTGCCGTGATCGTGACCTTCGGAGGCAGCGCGGCCGCCATCCGACGGGCAGTAAAGCTCGATCCCGTGTATGCTTTGCGCGGTGACGCGTGAACTCACCTTCCGGCACCGATTTTGTGGCCCGACGCCGAGCCGCTTCTCCCCATACTTCGATGTTCCTCCGTATGTTGCTGCGCGCTGCCGTGCTTCGCCGCGGCCGTGTCGCCTCAGCTTTGCTGGCCATGGTTGTGGCTGCCGCAGCTTCTACCGCCATGCTCAATCTGTACGTGGACGTGCAAGCCAAGCTGGGCCGCGAGTTTCGCAAATACGGTGCAAACGTTGTCGTTGTACCGCGCGAGGGCCAGGACCTTCCAAAAGACGCACTGAACACGGTTCGTTCTATTGTCGGCAACTCAGTCATCGCTGTGCCGTTCGGCTACGCAGTTGCCCGCACCTCCGATGGTGACTCGATTGTCGTTGCTGGCACGGACTTCGATCAGGTGAAGAACCTGGATAGTTGGTGGTCCGTAACGGCTTGGCCGAAGTCGCGGGGCGAGGCTCTCATCGGTCGTCGAGCCACTGGCGTCCTCGGCTCGTCGGCCAAGCCGTTGGAGCTCAGTTTTCAGGGACGCATCCTCCGCCTGAATTCTGTTGGTACTTTGCAAACCGGTGCCGATGAAGACAGCCGGGTTTACATTTCTCTGGCTGATTTCACCGACTGGACTCACCTGTCCTATTCAACGATCGAAATCTCCGTGCCGGATTCGTCGCAAACTTCCGGGTCACACAACATTAACTTGGTTATGCAGAGGCTTGCGCAAGCACTCCCCGGCGCTGACGTGCGCCCGGTTCGGCAAGTCATGGAAGGCGAGGCTCGCGTTTTGGGCAAGATGCGATCCACGCTTCTTATAGCCGTGGTGCTGATCGTTCTCACTGCTGCAGTGTGCGTCCTTGCCACGTTAACCGGATGGATCGCTGACCGTCGCCGGGACTTTGCGCTGATGAAGGCCTTGGGAGCCTCCGGCCGATTGATTCAGGGATTTTTCGCCGCCGAGGCCGCCGTTCTCGGCACGGCCGGGGCTGTGCTGGGGTTTGGGATTGGCGTCGTCATCGCAATGTGGATCGGGCAGGCGAACTTTCATACCCCGGTGACGCCACGTCTCGGTATTTTCCCGGTCATTTTGCTGGGTGGCATCACCATCGCGCTGCTCGCCGCCGTCCTGCCGATATCGCTTCTCCGGCGGGTCCAACCTGCTAACATTCTGAGGGGGGAGTGACGTGATCAAGCTCAGCCATGTCAGCCGTCTCTATCCGGCCCAGGCCGAAGGAGGGGGCAGCGTGCGTGCGCTCGACGACGTTTCTCTCATGGTTGAACCTGGCGAGTGGCTTGCCGTCATGGGTCCCTCCGGATCCGGAAAATCCACACTGGCGAACCTGATCGGCTGCCTCGATCGTCCGACCTCTGGCGAAATCTGGCTTGACGGCGAAGATGTCGCCAAACTTTCTGCCCAGGACCTGAACCGCGCTCGCGCGGAAAAAGTCGGCTTCATCTTCCAGCAGTTCCATCTCATTCCCTATCTGACGGCGCTCGAAAACATCATGCTCGCCCAATACTTCCACAGCATGACCGATGAGCAGGAGGCTTTAGCTGCTCTGGCCCACGTCGGACTGAAGGACCGCGCGCGTCACCTGCCCGCCCAGCTTTCTGGCGGAGAACAGCAGCGGGTTTGCATTGCCCGCGCCCTGATCAACGATCCCAAAATTGTTCTGGCCGACGAACCCACGGGAAATCTCGACGCCGTCAATGAAGAGATCGTGTTGCGCCTGCTACGCGAACTGCATCGCCAGGGGCGCACCATCGTCATGGTTACGCACGATCCCATCGTTGCCCGCCTGGCGGACCGCAGAATCGAGTTGCACCATGGCCAGATCGCCGAGCAGGAAGTCTTCGCCATGGCGGATGAAGAACAGTTCGACGAAGTCCTCGAGGAACTGTGGGCAGTGGAGGAGCACGGCGAAATCGCGGAGATAGGGCGCATTGAAGTGCACGGCGCCTTGCCCGTAAGCATCGCGATAGAAAAGATGGCCGCCTTGGGCCTGCTCGCAACCCGGCCTCATCCTCCTGAGGCCCATGATCACAAACCGTTCGTGAATCCCTGCCACGATGCGCTCAAACCATCTGGAGTGTCGACTGGGGATGGCAGCATGATCGTTGAATTCACATCCCGGGGACGCCAGCGCGCCGCCGACATTATCAGAAGGCATCGCCTCGCGGAACGCCTCTTCACGGACAGCCTAGCGCTTGATAGTGAATCAGAAATCGAACAGCAGGCGTGCAAGTTCGAGCACATCCTGTCTACCGAAGCCACCGACAAAATCTGCGCCTTCCTGGGCCATCCGCGCACTTGCCCGCATGGTGCACCGATTCCGCCTGGCCCCTGCTGTGAGCGTGATCTGGCTGCCCGGGAGGTTCGACAGGCAGAGACTTCAAGTTTCAAATAGCAACGCTACTTTATTTTCTTCCACACCACGTCTTCGTTATTTCTGCGATCGACTAATGCGTCAACCTTCCCGTGGTCGTCGCGCCGGAAAAGATACCGGCCCTCGACATTCTTTTTGAAAAATAAGTCGGTTGACTCGGGGAGTATTTGAACTTTGTCGCGGCCCTCGCGCTGCGCGTATAAATTGTCGCCTTCGCGCGATACCGTCTGGATCACGCCGGGAGCCAATTCGTAAGCTCCCCCGTAGTCGGCGTACATCTTGACGTTTACTATCCCGGGCGCCGGATCCTCGTAGTAACGGAGTACCTGCCCGGCGACGATCTGCCACTTTCCATTCCGAAACATCCAGGTATCGGTCGCATGATAGCGGGCCGTCATGTCCTGGCCGAAAATCGTCTCATGCTCGTCCAGGTCATAACTCAGGATCGCGGTATTACCCTGAATGTGGCTCTTTGCGTTCACGACCTTGATGCTGCCCGAGTAGCCTGTCGGAAGAGGCGTAATGTCATTGACCAGGGCCGTCTTGTCCATGCTCCTTCCCTTCTCGTCAAAGTACATGCTGTCATTGGCATAGTATTTTTTCCATGGAGCTTGATCGCCCACGGCCACGCCGTCATTCAACTCCTGCGTATTTTTCACCAACTGGTCCTGCGTGATGGAATTCGGCGTAGAGGATGTGCACGCTGCCAGCACCATCACGAGCGGCAGAATCGCGCATCGTGTCATGAGTTTCACACTGCCCTCCCAAATTGATTGTTCTTCCCGGCATTTTGTCATTGCCTGTTCGCGGCGCACACATCTTATCGTTCGCTGTGGATTCTCTGCCCAAACTTCCTTATGCCCATTATGATGAGTGCCATCTTTCATTCATGACTACCCGACGACCCTGTATTGGAGTGTTTGATTCCGGATTCGGCGGCCTGACAGTTCTTAAAGAACTCGTCGCACTCGCGCCCGACGCCGATTATCTCTATTTCGGCGATACCGCGCGGCTGCCCTATGGCTCAAAGTCAGCGGAAACTGTCGCCAGATACGCCATTGGCGCTGCCCGCTTTCTCGAAGAGCGCGGAGCCCAAATGTTGGTGATTGCCTGCAACACAGCTACCGCCCTGGCCCTTGGCAAAATTACGCTCGCATCCGGCGTTCCAGTTGTAGGTGTAGTCGACCCTGGCGCTGCGAGTGCCTCCGCCGCCAGTCAGACTCGAAGCGTGGTTGTCATTGGGACTGAGGCGACCATCGCAAGCCACGCTTACTCAAAGGCACTCGAAGCCCGCGGTGTGCACGCCAAAGAAAAGGCCTGCCCCCTGTTGGTTCCGCTGGTGGAGGAAGGCTGGGCCGAGCACCCGGTCACCGAGCAGGTCGCTCGGATTTATCTGGACGAAGCCTTCGCCGACGGCTCCGAGTCTGCCGATGTTGTGGTTCTGGGCTGCACACACTATCCACTGTTGAAGCCGCTACTGCGCCGCTTGGTGCCTTCCGACGTGACTATCGTGGATTCGGCTGATTCTACCGCCAAGGTAGTCAGCCAGTTGCTCCGGCGGGGATTGCCGAAAGCATCTGTGGATGAAGAGCGCCGTGGACATCCTCGTCTGAAATTCTACGTCACGGATTCAGTGGAGAAATTTCGCCGCTTGGGCGCGCAGTTTCTGGGAGGCCCGATCGAGGATGCCGCACACGTAGAACTAAAAGAATAAATCGTAGTCCACGAATATGACGTTCCTTCTTAGTTCAAGACTCTCCAGTGTGACCGAACTCAATAGAGCCGGAAGCTCACTTCCACGTTAATCTGCACGGCCACCGGCTTGCCATCTTTCATGGCAGGCTCAAACTTCCAGGTCTTGACCGCTTCAATCGCTTTCTCGTCTAGCCCAAGTCCCAGGCTGCGTGCCACGCGAATGTCTCGCGGCTTTCCGTCCGGTCCTACCACCAACCAGAGGACGCATGTGCCCTGATACTTCGCCTTGCGAGCTTCTTCCGAGTACTCGGGATCAGGCTGATATACCACGCGTGGAGCGCTGACGCCGCCGCCGACGTGAAAGAACCCGCCGCCAGTTCCACCGCCTCGACCTTCACCATATCCGGGTCCAGTGCCTACGCCAACGCCGCCGCCTGAGCCCGAACCAATTCCACTTCCAGAACCGGTTCCGTTCGACGGAGGCCCGGAGGGCAGATGCGAAAGCGGATCGCCCAGGTTCGGCAGATTGTTGGAAGCCAGCTTGACCTGCGGTGGAATGATCACGGTAGGTTCGGCAGTCAGCTTGGGGTTGTCATTCCGGACCACCACCATCGGAGGAGTGAGCTGCTCCATTGACTGCTTGGGCAGTTTGCCTTTCGGCGCTTGAAGTTTATCGCGATCGCCGCCACCACCACCGCCACCTGACTGGGTCTTGGATGGTTCTAGTGGAGGAATATCATCAGGCGAAAGAAGAGTAACAGTCTCGTGCGGCTTCACGACTTGCTGGACAACTCTTCGTCCTAACAACGTCACACCGATGATCATCGCCAACACCACGACGTGGACCGCAGTGGAACCCAGCGCGCCGTTTTTCTTGTAATCGTAAAATCCCCAAATATCTTTAACGGGAATCGGCTTCGAGCTCAGTACAAGCGGCGCCTGTTTTTTGGGGAAAAAGAAGTCATCGAGGTTCTGGAACAGGGACTTCCACAGCGGCTCGTCCAACGTCTCTTTGGGCAGAAGCAGGTTGAGTTCGGGTTCGGCGGGAGGTTTAATTTCAAGTGTTGGCATAGTTTGCCCGAATTCAGGTTCATCCACCCGAGTTACGGTTGACTCTCTCTAAAGCTTGATGAGCACATGGGCTGCCAAGTTGCTTCCCGGCAAGAGAATACGCACAAATTCGACTTGCCGCAACCCACCCCGGATCCCTCACCTTCTCGGTTAGATGCCCTGCCCGAGTAAATGTCAACCTGAGAAAATTGTACACTTTCCCAGGTTTCTTTCGCAGTGCTTTTGCGGCTGCCTCTTGTAGCTTCCGACTCTGTGTTCGCGGGCTGTCAATAGACGTCGGTCCGCCGTCTCCCTATAATGAAAAAAATCAATCATTTGAGGGAAACCAACCGAGTGCCGCTGGACCTGAAATCCACTATCAATCTGCCCAAGACCGACTTCCCGATGAAGGCCAACTTGCCCCAGAATGAGCCAAAAGCCTTGGCCCGCTGGGAGCAGATGAAGATTTACGAGCGCATCCGCGAGGCTCGAACCGGCGCCAAACGCTATATCCTGCACGACGGTCCACCGTACACAAGCGGGCCCATTCACCTCGGCACCGCACTGAACAAATGCCTGAAGGACTTCGTGGTTAAGTCCAAGACCATGGCGGGTTTTGACGCCCCCTATGTCCCGGGATGGGATTGTCACGGGCTGCCGATCGAGATCAAGGTTGATCAGATGCTCGGTGGCAAAAAGTTGCAGATGCGGCCGCTCGATGTGCGCCTGGAGTGCCGCAAGTTTGCTCAAAAATTTCTCGATCTTCAGCGCGAGCAGTTCAAACGAATTGGGGTCTTCGGGCGTTTTGACCGCCCTTACGCGACCATGAATCCCCAGTACGAGTCGGTGGTGCTTAGAACTTTTTACACTTTCTACGAAAATAATTTCGTATACAAGGGTCTGCGCGCCGTCTACTGGTGCATCCACGATGAGACCGCGCTCGCCGAAGCCGAAGTCGAATACGAGAACCACACCAGCCCAACCGTTTGGGTCAAGTACGCGCTGCTCGAAGATCCAGCAAAGATCGACCCTGCCCTGAAAGGCAAAAAAGTCTCGACCATTATCTGGACAACTACTCCGTGGACGCTTCCGGCGTCAATGGCAGTAGCATTCCATCCCCATGAGGACTATGTCGCCATCGAATCAGGCGGCGAAGTTTACATCGTCGCGGCACGCTTAGCCGCCGACGTAGCAGCGAAGTGCGGCTTTACCGAGACACGCGAGCTCGCGCGCTTCTCCGGCGACAAGATGGAGCGCTTTAACTTTCAGCATCCATTTCTCGATCGCAAGATTCTCGGCGTCCTCGCCGACTACGTCACCATGGACACCGGCACCGGCGTGGTTCATACGGCGCCATCGCACGGCGCCGAAGATTTCGCTACCGGCGTAAAGTACGGCCTCGATGCCACCAGCAACGTGGATGAAAAAGGAATTCTCCGCAATGGCCTGCCCGAATACGACGGCCTGGTTGTTTGGGACGCCAACGCACCGATTATCGAGCTACTGAAAAAGCGTGGAGCGCTGCTTCACCAGGAAAAGATCGAGCACTCCTATCCGCACTGCTGGCGCTGTCACAATGCCATCATTTTTCGCGCGACCGAGCAGTGGTTTATCTCCATGGAAGCAATCATGCCGGGCGGAGGAACCCTTCGCAGCCGGACCTTGGAAGACGTTGAGAAAGTGAAGTGGGATCCAGCCTGGGGCAAGGAGCGCATGCACAATATGATCGCCACGCGCCCCGACTGGTGTATCTCGCGGCAGCGCGTGTGGGGCGTTCCCATCGCTGTTTTTCTTTGCCAGAGTTGTGGAAAGCCGCTGAATGACCGGGCAATCAATAGCAAAGTAGCCGATCTGTTTGCTCGTTCCGGAGCCGATGCCTGGTACACGCCCGAAGCCGATGCGATTCTTCCCGCCGGCACGAAGTGTCCGCACTGTAGCGGAGCAAAGTTCGAGCGCGAGACCGACATTTTTGACGTCTGGCTTGAATCGGGTACAAGCTACCTGGCTCTTTGCGACGATGAGCCGTCATACCCATGGCCGTCGGATCTTTACCTCGAAGGCGGAGATCAATATCGCGGGTGGTTTCAGTCTTCCCTGCTCTGCGCCATGGGCACTCGCGGCACTCCGCCCTACCACGGAGTGGTGACACCCGGCTGGACGCTAGACGAGAAGGGACAGGCGATGTCCAAGTCTCGCGGAAACGATGTTGATCCTGTCGATATCGCGAGCAGGCTCGGTGGCGAAGTCGTACGCCTCTGGGTGGCATCCGTCGATTTTCGTGAAGACGTAGTCGGCTCCGAACAGTTGATGCAGCGCGTAGCGGAGAGTTATCGCAAGATCCGCAACAGCCTGTTTCGCTATGTCTTGAGCAATCTCTACGACTTTGATCCGCAACGGCACGCTGTGCCCTTCGATCGAATGGAAAATCTCGATCAGTACATTCTCCGCCAGACTGTCGCCATGTCCGCGGACGTTATGAACTGGTACGACGAATTCGCTTTTCACAAGATTTATCACCGTGTGAATGACTTCGGCGTAGTCGAGTTGAGCGCCTTCTACTTCGACGTTCTCAAAGATCGTCTTTACACCTTTGCCCCGAACTCACATGCGCGTCGCTCGGCGCAGACTGCGATCTGGCGCATCGGGGAAGCATTGGTTCGTCTGCTCGCACCCATCACTAGCTTCACCTGTGACGAGGTGTGGCAATACCTGCCCGCGGTCCCCGATCGAGTGGAGAGCGTGCATCTTGCGAACTTTCCCACCGCATCTGACATTCTGGGAGCCTCGGTTCCACTTGAGGACGCTGCACAAGCAGAAGACTGGAAGACACTGCTGGCGGTTCGTAACGAAGTCCTGAAAGGGCTGGAGGAAGCGCGAAAGAGCAAACTCATTGGTGGAGCCAACCTGGAAGCACAAGTAACCGTCACCGCTGCCGATCCGATTTTGTCGGTGCTGACGCGTTATAACGATCAACTTCGTTATCTGTTCATCGTTTCGGGAGTCACGCTGGAGGCGGGCGCTCCAGGAAACGGAACTGGCGGCGTAAATGTTCAAGTGCGCAAAGCCGACGGCAAAAAATGCGAACGCTGCTGGAATTATTCGATCCACGTGGGCGAAGATCCAAACTATCCCACTGTGTGCGAACGCTGCAGTGCAGTACTGAAAGAACTGGGCGGATAGGCGATGCTGGTTTTGAGTTACCAGAAAGCCGCTTGCTGAATTTCAGATATCGACAACTCTCATGACGATTAGCGCCACTCGCGGATTCCATTTCGTGATCGCCTTGCTGGTCGTGATCCTCGACCGGGCAGCGAAATGGGTTGTGGCCAGCGACATACCCTTGCACGAAAGTATTCCGGTGATTCCAGGATTTTTTCGCCTCACCCATGTAGAAAATCGAGGGGCGGCCTTCGGATTATTTGCAGACTCGCCTTCGGAATGGAAAATCACGGTATTGGTGTTGTTCTCGATCGTGGCGCTCGCTATCGTCTCGGTTCTTCTCTGGCGGAATAGTCACTCCATGCAGAGCACTGGAATTGGTCTGGCTTTGATTCTCGGCGGCGCGGTGGGAAACCTTTGGGATCGCCTGCTGAATGGGCGTGTAGTCGATTTCTTGCTTTTCTACATCGGCCAATATCAATGGCCCGCGTTCAACGTGGCCGATAGCGCGATCGTGGTGGGGGCCGGCCTGCTGGTACTTGAAATTCTTTTCGCGAAATCGCCGGCTCCAGAAAAATCAGTCTAAAAAAATACCGCGAAGGCCAAAGACGTTTCTTGGCGTTCTTTGTGTCCTTCGCGGTCAAAAGCTTTTCGCTGGCACCTAAGCCGATTTCTTTTCCGCCATTTGGGCGTAGAACTTCTGCGCCCCCTTCTCCATCTCTGCTTCGCTCAGATCAGCAACGTGGGTACTGACACTCCAGGCATGGCCAAACGGATCGACAAAGTGACCCACCCGGTCTCCCCAGAACATGTCCGATACGGGGCCGGCGCTCTTGGCTCCGCCTTCGACCGCGCGGCGGTGAATCTCGTCGACGTTGGGAACATAAAGATAAACGCCTCCGGTGTACGCTCCTAGTGTTTGCGGCGACTTGCCGCCCATGTTGGGGATTTCGTCCGACAGGAAGATGATCGAATCGCCAATCTTTATTTCAGCGTGGATGATCTTGCCGTCCGGGCCCGGCATTTGCATGCGCTCCTCGGCGCCAAATACTTTCTTGTAGAACTCGATGGCTTGCGCCGCGTTCTTAACCACTAGCGATGGGGTTGCAGTGTGGAAACCTTCAGGAACTGGTTTAACGGAATTTGCCATGGATCTCTCCTTCGTGTGGCCGGCTGGCCGAAGTATGAAATGCGAGCGGATTCGTATTCTATCGCCGGGTCAGCCCCAAGATGTGAAATCCATGTAAAAAAGTGTGGAAAAGATTGAAGGATTGTAGAGCGGGGTTTAAATTTCACTGACTATGTTGGGCCGTTATGGTGCCCCGTACAACTGCCGGTACACATTGGCATTCCTGAGGATGGCCTGGACGTACTCACGGGTCTCGGTAAACGGAATTGATTCTACGAACTCTTGCGGATCGCGATACTTGCCCTGCCCCAGCCAATCATCGACACGGTTTGTCCCCGCGTTGTACGCAGCAAGGGCGTACTCAAACGAACCGAACTTATCCACCATTTCCCGAAAATAGCGCGTTCCCAGCTGCAGATTAACTTCGGGAGTAAATAGTTGCGATGGCGAAAAGCGCACAAGTTTTTCCTGCTTTGCCACGCCCTTGCCTACCTTGGGGAGCAACTGCATCAATCCCACAGCGTTGGCTCGGGACACCGCGCCAGGATTAAACTCCGACTCCTGCCGGATTAACGACGCCACCAGATATGGATCCAGCGCATTCTGGGTTGAAAATCGCTTCAAGTCGGTCCAATACGCCTTGGGAAACAGCGCCTCCCAGTAAGGCCGCGGCAGGGTCGGAATGTCCACCGCAAAGTAGTTCGGCACGGCGCGCTTGAATACCTGGAGAGCTCCGTCATAGCGTCCCGCGTCCTGATAGAGCCGGGCGGTCTCGGGCACGACCCAGTTCCCGGTCTCTTCTTTGCCCGCGGCTTGCAGTTCCCGTACCGCAAAATCCACCAGTGCGCCGTTCTCCAGTAATTGCGCTTTCTGATAGCGCAGATTGTCCGTAGGCGGATCGCTCTCCGAGATACGTGCCCCCGATTGGATACCAGGGACCCGGTCCAGCAAAGCGTAACGCGGAGAATCATCGGTGACTTTGATCGCCTGCAAGCGTCGACGCGCCAGTTCTCCGTAGTAAAAATTGCGAAAGCGTTCTGAAAGCTTCTGGTAGTAAGCACGTGCCATGGCGGCGTCGTTGTCCTCTTCAGCCAATCGTGCCCGCCAGTACAGTGCCGCTGGAATTTCCGCAGAAGTTGGGTAGAGAGCGATTTGCTCTTCAAATCCTGCTTTCGCTTCTGCGTTCCTGCCCTGGCGAAGGCTCAGCCATGCCACCTTCCAGTGCGCGTATGAAGCCTTACCGGCGTTGGGAAAGCGCTGCTGCAGCTCCCGATAGGAGTCGATGGCCTTATCGTAGTCAGGTTTCAGCAGGTAATAGTTCCCCGCCCCGAGCAATGCCTGCTCCAGCCAGATACTGGTTGGGGCAGCCTGACGCAACTCCCCCAGATTTTTCAGGAAACCCGGTTCATCGTTGTCTGCCCGCGTGACTTCGCCAAGGTTAAATAGCCGCTGTGCGTTGAGATCGGCCGGGGTACTGGGTAATGACAACAGAATCTTCTCAGCGTCCTTGTTTTGTCCTGATCGACGTAACGCTATTGCCAGTGCCAGTTCGACATCAGGACGATCGTCCGCGGAAACTACATTGAGCAAATCGCGGTACTGGTCCGCAGCTTCGTTGAAGCGTTTCCCTTTTAGCAAAAGATCAGCTCGGGATCTGAGGCTGTTTGGGCCCAGCGGAGGCAGTTGGGTGGTCGACGCCAGTTTCTTCAATTCCGTATCCGCCTGGCCGGCTTCGGCACTCAGCGGCATCGTGACATATAAGTTGCGAAGAACGCCGCCGGCTTTTGCGTTTTGTCCCGTAGCCTCGTAGGCGCGTCCCAGCGCAAGTTCCACATCGGCTCGCAGGGGTTGCCGTTCCTTTTCCAGCATAGCGATCGCATCCTGCGCTCGGCCTTGCGCCAGCAGCGCATTGGCATAGAGCACGTGCGCATCATGAATTAACAATGATTCAGGATAGGTGGTGTCAAAGCCCACCAGCGTAGCCGCAGCCTCAGCAGTCTGGCCTGCCTGAAAGTACGACGTTCCGAGATAAAAAGTGACATAGTCGCCCAAATCTCCAGCCCGAGGTTTAGCCCGGTTCAGCGGATCGATGGCTTTTGCATAATCGTGATCCAGGACGTGGGCATATCCGAGCACCAGCCACGCCAGCGCGCCCGCATCTTCCTGGTTGTGATGTTGAGCGAAGTTCTCGACCCCGGTGTAGGCCTCGGGGGTGCGGTCCTGCAATAGCTGTCGCGCCATGGGCTTCAGGGTCGTGGAAGCCACGAACGCCTGATGCATCCGGGTTAACCGCGGGGAAGAACGTTTCCGCCGGGCAGCCGACTTGGCACTCGTCTTTTTGCTGGAAGAGGTTTTCTTGGTGGAAGATTGCGCCGCGGCGATAGGCGGCGAGGTCACGAAATTCGAACACAGAACTGCCCCGATCAAAGAAATCCGTATCAGGGACGATGACAAGCGATGAAAGACCACTCTAATTAGTTTCGCCGAAAATTGGCGCCCATGACGGAAGAATCATCTGCGGCCAGGCTGCGAACCAGTTCCTGACTGAAGTAATCCGCGCCGGCGGCCACGCTGTTGCCGTAGCGCTTCTGAAAAGTCCCGCGACTTTTCTCGATATCTTCCCGCAACCGGTCGTAGAGATCTTTATTCTTGCGCCCTTCAGCGACCTTTGCCTGGTTGTACAGCTTGATCTCATCCACCAGAAGCCGGGCAAAACGTTGCGCCTTGCGATGAACGTCGGCATCCTCAGGCGACAGATTTGCGAATGGATCTGTAGCCGGGGCTGGGGCGGCCGCTGCTGAGGAAACCGCAATGGGTTCAGTATGTGCCACAGTGACAGGTTGCTCTTCCACAACAGGTGCAACCGGAACGGGGATGGAGACCGGCGCCACGTGCCTTGGTGCATGCGAGGCAAACGGGTCAGAAGGCATTGGGGCAGCGTGGGCAGGCGTTCTTTCCTCTTTTTCAGTAGCCAGTTTTTCATCAACCGTCTTTTCGGAAACTGCCTTTTCCACGGCCGGTTCAGCGCTGTCTTCCTTTTGCGCCTGTTTGCGCAGTGAGGCCACTTCCAGCCAGGCGCTCGTCGCGCGAACAAGAAGGTCAAGAGCGGCTGAATCTAATTTGCCGCCTCTCTCTGATCCCGCGTCCGCATAAACGAGAGCTGCGACCTTTTCCTTCAGCATCAGCGGCAACATCAACAGGTGGTCGGCCGCCGATCCCCCGAACCGCGACACGAATTCCGGATCAATCTCTTTATTACTGCCACTGAATGGCAGCCGCGATCGCAGGGCCTCTTCAGGAGCGCCCATGGTGACATTCAACGCAAAATCCTTGATCGTATCTTCCCCGTTTTCGGTAAACCCGCGGCCCTGCCATCCAGTGGCAGCGCCGGCTTTTACAACGAACAATGCGCCGCGCCCGCTGTAGCGCACGGTGTTGTCGAGTAATGCGCGCAAGATCTCTCTTTGGGTTGTTCCCGAGTGGATGGCTGAAATCGCCTTCAACAGATTCGCAGCGCCGCTGTCTCCTGCTCCGCCGGCCTCGGCTTGCGGTACTTCCTCCATAACTCGGCGCACCAGGTCCTCGCGCATTCGAGGAATGTGCTGCTCCAATACCTGGGAAACAACCTTCTCGACGATCTGCTCGACTTCGCTTCGGTCTGCCATGGTTAGGTCAGCGGTTTTAGCCGCTGCATACGGCTTTCTTGCCTTTCATCGCGGTCAATCTTTGGTTAAGCCCTGATTATAGGGCTACTTGGCCGGTGTCTTCCGGTAACGTAAGGACGTGTTCTACTGCGGAATTACCGTTCTTTGGAATTTATCCCAAACCGCCCAAGCATAGATAGATCAAAACAGTTACGCCGAAACCCTAGTTACCAAGTAAAATAACAGTTCTTTCTTACGGCCCATGGCATGAAAATTGTTGCATCGGAAGAAGAATGACAGCCATCCAACCAAAAGTAACCGAACCGGTCAGTGATGAGCTGGCGCTGGTTCAGGCCGCCAAAGGCGGCGATGTATCGTCCTTCGAGGATTTGGTCCGGCGATATGACCGGAATGTTTTCCGCATTGCGCAGCACATCACGCAAAACCGCGAAGACGCGGAAGATGTGGTGCAGGATGCATTCCTCAAGGCGTACACAAATCTGAATCAGTTTCAGGGCCAGTCCAAGTTTTATACCTGGCTGGTGCGTATTGCGGTCAACGAAGCGCTGATGAAGTTGCGGCGCCGGCGGCCCGAGCGCATGGTGTCGCTGGACGAAGACGTCAAGACCGAAGAGGATTCGGTTCCCCGGGAAGTCGCGGATTGGAGTCCGAATCCGGAGCAGCAGTATAACCAGGCGGAGCTGAAGGAAATCCTGACCAAGACGATTCAGGGTCTTCCTCCCAGCTTTCGAACGGTTTTTGTCCTGCGAGACGTGGAGGGTCTTTCGACCGAAGAGACGGCTGAAGCGCTGGAACTCAGCATCCCTGCGGTCAAGTCGCGGCTGTTGCGGGCACGGTTGCAGTTGCGGGAACGGCTTAGCCGTTACTTCCAGAAACGTGAGAGCGGAGATGGCAAACAGTGAAGTGCTCTGAGTTTTTGCAGGAATTGACCAACTACCTGGATGGGGTCCTCGACGACCGCACCAAAGCAGAATTGGAGGACCATTTGGCTTGGTGCCACAACTGTTACGTCGTTTGCGACACCACCAAAAAGACCATTGAGATCTATCGCGACTCCCAGCTATACGAGCTTCCCGACGATCTGCGCAACCGCCTCCGCAGCGCTATCGTGGCTAAATGCGAGGCCCACAAGAAGGTCGGCCCGCAGGAAGCGTGAACCTGTCCTACCGAGTATTTGTCCGCGTTTTCCAGATTGACAAGAGCCGCAGCACCCGCTGTAATCGGTGAAAGACCCAATCTTGCGCGCCGCCTCGAACTACCCACGCACCCTTCTGGGGTAGAACTGAATCTAACTGACTAATAAGTCTCTGCCTCGTTGGCGGAGCGTTGTCGGGGAGGCAACATGATGGCGAAACTGTTCGACGCCTTATTCGGTTGTAAACATTCTAATTATACTTTTCCGATCTCGGTTCGGTCGCGGTCCCGCCGCAATCCAGCGGCTTTGCTGACCGGCACCTATGTCGCATGTCTGGACTGCGGCAAGGAACTACCCTACGACTGGCAAGACATGAAAATCGTGACTTCGGTGGCGGCTCAAGGTCACGGAATACCCGCGTTGGCTCCGAAACGGGCCGCGTGATTGGTGGGTGTTCAAAGCCGCGAGTTCCTCGCGGCTTTCGGTTGCGACGGTGATCCCTTATTAGCAGTTCCCCTTTATTTCTCGCTGGTACGTTTCTCTCCCAATGCGTCAATCCTGAGGCACTTCAGTCCCGAAAGATCCGGCGTGCACACCGCCACCGGCTGAGAGTTCGAAACGCTATACGCTGGGCTCTTCGCAGTTGGTAGCGCCGACATCTTGCCGGCTGGCTCGGGGCGTCCCGCCCCCGGCGGTGGGCGGGACGCCCGCCGGACAGCCGCCGGGACGGCGGCGCTACAAAGAGTCCGAATTCTTCGGGCAGGGTTGGTGTGCACGCCAGATCCTTCGCAAGCTCAGGATGACGTTAAACTCAGGACGTTCGATGGCAAATCCAGCACAATAAAAATGGCGACCCGAAGGCCGCCAAATCTATTCAGACCAATGCCCTGCCTAGTTGCTGCTGCTGTCGTCACGCCGTTTCAGCGTGGGGCGTCCATCATCGTTCGTGGTCTTGTCGTCAGTCCCGTTCTTATCTGGCGTAGACGTGCGGCGGAGACTGGGCTTCTTGCCATCGTCCCTTTTATCGAGCACCTTGTGACGGTTTTCGATCGCTGCCAGTCTTGATTTGACATCGTCGAACTCGGAGGTCGAAACCACGTACTGATTTCGGGCCGGTAGTATCTGCGCAATCTCTTGCTGCGATTTTTCTATCCGATCCGGGGTCTGAGGATGGGTCGAAAACGCCTTGGCCAGCGTTCCCGGTTTCTTCTTTTCCTGAGCCTGCACTTTCTCAAAGAAGCTGATAAATGCCTGCGGGTCGTATCCCGACTTGTACATGTACTGCAATCCCAGGTAGTCAGCCTCCGCTTCAAAGCCTCGAGAGAAGTGAAGGAACGTCATAGGCAGCGCCAAGCCCGCTGCTTCGTAGCCGGCATAGCCAATCGCCCCGCCCACAAAGATCAGTGGGATGGAAGCCATGTTCATCAAGTTTCCGCGGGTATTTTCGCGTGCCGCATGGCAGGCCGCCACGTGCGCAATTTCATGCGCCATGACTCCCGCGAGTTCCGCTTCTTCGTCGGCCGCCAGGATCAGTCCGGAATTCACATAAAAAAATCCGCCTGGCAATGCGAAGGCATTGATGTCATCCGAGTCGATCACCTTGATGGTGAACGGCACCTGCGCGTCGGAATTGCGCACGAGATTCTGACCCAACCGGTTAACGTATTCCGCAATCACCGGATCCTGCACCAGCTTTACAGTGGATTCCACCTGCTGGGAATAACTCTTGCCCATGGCGATCTGCTTTTCGACGCCATACCAGTTTCCCAACCCGGTTTTGCAGCCGACATTCCGGTTGCCAACGGCATCTACGTCTTCCTTGCCGCCGTCATGTTTGACTCTATCGGGGTCCGCCGGTTCGACCTTCGGAGGCGCTGGCGGGGTGGTTTTTGGGGCGGAGCTGTCAGAAGGGCCGTCAGTAGGTTTGGAACCGCTTTGATCCTGCGAAAAACTACGTGGCGCTGCGTAACTGAGCGTCAACAATACAGCTGTGATTGCTACGAGCCGTAACTTCATGATGGACTCCCTAATTCAGCCCGCTCCCAGATTCTAGGTTGATTATACGCCCGACCGGAAACGGCAATACCGAAGAATTCCCTAGTGGGTTGGACGCAGGATCTGCTGACAAGGTTACCCGGGTGTCCACAATAGGCAACATACGTGCACCAGGCAGTGGCGCTCGTCTCGTCGCGAGCCAGTGGAAGCGCAACCCGGACTGCCCGCAGGGACGCGGATTTGGCTGAAGCCGGTCCTTTCCCGAACCATGCTACGGCTTTGCCACAATTTCAAATTCCACCCGCAATTCATCTTTGACCTTTACCGTACCGCCTCCGCCGCTTACCGGCGAGATCCCAAAGTCGGTCTGCTTGAACTCCGCTCTGCCACGGTAGTGTCCGTCTTGCCCCTGGACCTCCAGCTTGATTGGGCGACTTTGCCCATGCAAAGTTAGATCTCCACGCACATTCCACCGGCCTGCGCCGTTTTCGTCCACCGAACTAGACCGGAAACGTATTTCCGGAAACTTGGCCGTATCCAGAACTTTCGGCCCCAACATCGTCTCCTGAATTTCCGCTCGATCCTTGTCAGACACATCCTTGTCCATCACCTTCATCTTGCGCGCATCCACAGTCAGTTCGACCGACCGTGCTTTCTCGCTCAAGGTTCCTTGCTGAATGGGTGCGCTGATTTCATGCTCGTGTCCGAATGCTGAAAACATTCCGGACTTGAGCACGTGAACCGTCATCACAGATTGCCCCGCATCAATCTCAATTGGTGCAGCCGCATCGGTCGCCCACAGTCCAACGGTCAGTGCCAGCATTGCAGCGCGCACGCCTACGAATGTGAATCGAGCCATCGTCTATCCTCTATTCTGCAAAATATGTGGCTCGGGCGGCCGCCGCTTCCCATTCCCGAGACTTGGTAGAATCTGTGCCAAGTGAGATGCACATTTCGGCTCAAAGCATTGCACAATCCAGTCCACGATCCCACCGCAGACAAGCTTTCAGGAGCGACGTTGCCCTCGAGGAATATTGGTGAGTGACAATCAGGTAGAAAAGTTTGCACCTGGCTGGCCGGGAATTCCTCCACGCTGGACTTCGAGCGCAAAGAGCGGCGTCGGCACCGCGCTGAACCTGCATAGCCGGGTGTGGTTCACCATGAGCCACGGCATCCTCAACGAAATTTACTTTCCACGGGTAGATCAAGCCTGCACGCGCGATCAGGGATTGATTGTCACCGACGGTTCGAGCTATTTCTCTGAAGAGAAGCGAAACTGCAGATTTGAAAACATGCCCATCGAACCTGGCGTTCCGGTGTATGAAGTTATTAATACCGAATTGCAGGGACGCTACCGCATCCACAAGGAGATCTTTTCGGACCCCTACCGGAATGTCGTCCTCCAAAAAGTTCGCTTCTTCCCGCTGCAAGGCCAGTTGAGTGACTATCGCTTGTACGCGCTGCTGGCTCCTCATCTGGCGAATTGTGGCCGGGAAAACACCGGGTGGGTTGGCGACTATAAGGGCAGCCCAATGATGTTTGCCAGCCACGGCGACACCGCACTTGCCTTCGCGTGTTCCACCCCCTGGAAAAAGATGGCTGCCGGTTTCGCTGGATTGTCGGACGGTTGGCAGGATCTCTCGCAGCACTGCCAGATGACGTGGGAGTATTCCCGCGCGGAAAACGGGAACGTTGCTCTTACCGCCGAGATCGACCTCGCGGCCTGTGGCGGCGAATTCGTCCTGGCCATCGGCTTCGGAGAAATCTGGACCGAGGCAGGACTGAACGCTCGTGCCACGTTGCTCGATCCTTACGACGAACTACGCTCGCACTATGTTTGGCATTGGAAGCACTGGCAGGACAGCCTGCTCAAACTGGACCAGCCTCCACGCGAAGTGGACCTCTATCGGGCCAGCGTCGCGGTAATGCGCTCGCACGAGTCGAAAGACTTCCTGGGAGGCGTCATCGCCAGTCTTTCCATTCCGTGGGGTTTTAACAAAGGTGACGAAGACCTCGGCGGATATCACCTCGTCTGGCCGCGCGACCTGGTCGAAACAGCGTTTGGTTTGCTGGCCGCCGGGGCTGAACCTGATGCCCTGCGCGTCCTTCGATACCTGGAAGCCACTCAGGAGGCAGACGGGCGCTGGTCGCAAAACATGTGGCTGGACGGGCGCCCCTACTGGAGCGGAATGCAGATGGACGAGACCGCATTCCCGATCCTGCTGGTGGACATCATGCGACGGCATTCGCGATTCGTGCTTGGCGATCCCCAACGTTGGTGGACGATGGTCAGTCGCGCGGCGGCCTTCGTCATTCGCAACGGACCCGTAACCCAACAAGACCGCTGGGAAGAGGATGCCGGCTACTCGCCGTTCACGCTGGCGGTTGAAATTTCGGCCTTGCTTGCTGCCGCCGATCTCGCGGACGCGATGGAGCAAGTAGATGTCGCAACCTACCTGCGGGAGACAGCCGATTGCTGGAACGAAAATATCGAGCGCTGGGTGTATGCGACCAATACTGACCTGACGCGGCAACTCAGCGTGGACGGTTACTATGTGCGGATCGCGCCGCCTGACTCCGATTGCGCCGCCTCCCCGCTGGAGGGATTTGTCCCCATCAAGAACCGCCCGCCCGGAGAGAACGCTGCCCGCGCCGCGCACCTGGTCAGTCCGGACTCGCTTGCCCTGGTGCGATTCGGCTTGCGAGCCCCTGATGATCCCCGAATCCTGAACACCATTAAAGTGATCGACTCTCTGCTGAAAGCCGAATCTGCCGCAGGGTCCCTGCTGGTATCGCTATAACGGAGATGGCTACGGCGAGCACGAAGACGGGTCGCCCTTCGATGGAACCGGCATCGGACGTCCCTGGCCGCTGCTGGCCGGAGAGCGTGCCCACTATGAATTGGCGGCGGGACGTCCACAGGCTGCGGAAGCATTGTTGAAAGTGATGGAACTAGCGACACAGGGCGGCCATTTGATTCCCGAGCAGGTTTGGGATGCTGCGGATATTCCCGCCCTTGAGCTGTTCCGCGGAAAACCCACGGGATCGGCATGCCCCCTGGTATGGGCCCACTCCGAGTACATCAAGTTACGGCGATCGTTGCGCGATGGAAAGATTTTCGACCAGCCTCCGCAGACGGTACAGCGCTACCAGGTCGAGAAGCAGAAGGCGACGCATTTCGAATGGCGCTTTAACAATAAGTGTCGAAGCATGCCGAAGGGAAAGATTTTGCGCCTGGTGTTGCCGGCCCCCGCGTTAGTGCACTGGAGCTTCGATGGATGGCAGAGCGCGCAGGACGCGAACTCTCGCGATCCATTAGGCGTCTACATCGCCGACCTGCCGACCGCTGAATTGGCGACGGGACGCGAACTAGTTTTCACCTTCCGCTGGCAGCAGGATCAAAGATGGGAAGGGACAAACTACTCTGTAAAAGTCGAGTGAACGCAGTCTGTTACCTCCAGAGTGGATCCGTTCCCGTCGCTGTCATCCTGAACTCATTGTCATCCTGAGCGAAGTTGACCGATTCGCTTTGCGAAGCGGTCAACGGAGTCGAAGGACCCCTAGCGGCTTGCGATGACGGTAAAGCATCGAAGGTTGTTCATCTGGCGGCGAAAGTAAACGCCTTTTGGAAGAGTAGAGATCCTTCGACTGCGTGGATGCTTCGCAGAGCGAAGCATCCACTTCGCTCAGGATGACACGGAATGATTTCAGGCATGACAGAACGAAATGCTTCCTCAATGGCCAATCACACTCCCGGCAGGCATTGGCGTGCGCTGACGCTTCTTCGCTCCATCCACCTCGGGAGATATTTGAATAGAGCGCGCCCGCACAGATCGCCGCCGCAGTCAGCAACCCAATCCCTTCCCAGAATGGCCCCAGCAGCACGTGTCCCAGGCCAAATAGCGCCATGTAGACCATGAAGCAGCCCAAGAACCCACGACAGCAGATTCCGCCCCAAATCACGGGTCTGGGGCACCTCAGGAGCCAGTCGCGCAACCGGCTGCCACCCAGACACATGCGGACGAACGCTACGGTAAAACTTGACCAGCATTTCCTCCGGCTCCGCCTTGGTCAGCGTAGGTCACGACGAGCCAGACCAGTGTGGTCACAACGGTCGTAGTCAAAGCCGTCTTGGCGAAAACTACCGGATTGGTGCCAGAAAAAGGCTCGGTCCAGCGCAACCCTATCGTCACCGACAAGCGCAGTCGCCATCGCGGAGATTTCGCTCCAGGCATTGATCCGCCACCAGTACCAGCGCAGCAGGTAGACGCCGCCGGTGCCGGCTCCAACTTCCAGAACTACCTGCCATCCTGATCGAATGTCAGACAGGAGAACCGAAATTCCAGCCGAGGCGATCACCAGCAACACAGTCGCGAGGCGCGAGATCAAAATGTAATGTTTGTCGTCGCCGTCACGCTTGATGAACCGGCGATAGAAATCCGAGACCAGATACGAAGCGCCCCAGTTGAGCTGGGTCGCGATGGTGGACATGAATGCCGCCATGAAGCCGGCAATCACAATGCCGCGCAGCGCCGGCGGAACATGCTGGCTGACGATCAGCATGTATCCCGTCTCGGGATGCTCGAGGTGTGGATAGAGCACGACCGCCGCCAGCGCAGTAAGAATCCACGGCCAGGGGCGCAAGGCGTAGTGCGCGACGTTGAACCAGAGCACCGCCAGCAAACCGTTGCGTTCGTCCTTCGCGCTGAAGATGCGTTGGGCGATATATCCACCACCGCCCGGCTCCGCCCCCGGATACCAGAAGGCCCACCACTGCAGTCCGATATTCACCACAAATGTGATTACGGGCAGGAGCCAGATTCCCTCCTGCGAAAACGGCCGCGAAAAATCGGGAAAGAAAGCGGTCGCATCGCCCGCTCCCGGACCTGCCGCAGCGCGCATTTCCGCCAGACGGCTGAGCAGCGTGCTCATACCACCCGCGGCAGCGACTGCATACCACGCCACACCAATCACGATCGCCATCTTCAACGCGAACTGAAACAGGTCGGTCCAGAGCACGCCCCACAATCCGCCGAGCGCCACATACAGGCCGGTGAATGGAATCAGAAACAGGACGCAGATGGCCAAGGCGTTTCGATCGCTCACCCCGAGCGTGACCGAGACGATGCTGGTCATCGCCTTTGTCACCCAGCCCAGAATCAGGCAATTCATCAGCAGGCCCAGATAGATGGCGCGGAAGCCGCGCAAGAACGCCGCAGGCTTGCCGGAGTAGCGCATCTCGGCAAACTGCACGTCGGTCAGCAGCCCGGAACGCCGCCACAGCCGGGCGAAGAGAAACACCGTCATCATTCCCGACAGGAGAAATGCCCACCACAGCCAGTTCCCGGCAATTCCCTGCGTATAGACCAGGCCGGTCACGACCAGCGGCGTGTCGGCGGCAAATGTGGTCGCCACCATCGAAGTGCCCGCCAGCCACCAGGAAACGTTGCGTCCGGAGACGAAATAGTCGTCAACGCTCTTGCCCGAGCGCGAACGGAAATACAAGCCCAGCATCAGGGTGATGCCGAGATAGAGGACGATCGCCGACCAATCGAGGAGAGTGAAGTTCATGGCGGGAAAGAATACCACCCGGTTTCGGCATTCCGAACAAAAAAGTGTTATATAGCGGTATATTTTGGGAACGAGCTCTCAACCCTGCGTTTGGGTTGAAATATGCGCGATAAGCTGGTTTTATTGCGAAGGCTGAGGCAAACTGCCCGGAGACTGCTATGGAGCAGGTTTGGTTTCCTGCCCGCCGGAAAGATAAATCTGCGCCACTCCACTTGCGATCTTTTCGGGGTTCGCGCCACCCAGATTGGTCAATACAACGACTGTCAGTTTGTCGTCCACGTAGCGGGAAATTTGCGTCTCGAAACCTTGCCAAGACCCTTGATGAGCGATCAGTCGATGGCCATGTGGATTCGTGATCTCCCAGCCAAAACCGTAGTGTCCTGAATTCGGTTGACCGTTATTGAGCTTCACCGGAGTCCACATTTCGTCCAGGCTGGAGTGCTTTAAAAGCTTTTCGGTGTAGAGCGCGGCATCCCACTTCGCCAGGTCAAGTACTGAAAAATAGAGGCTGCCGTCAGCAGTTGTGTTCAAAGTCGGAGAAACCCACTCCTGATTCTTCACTTGTCCCTTCACCAGACGATAACCTGCCGCGCGGTTCGGGATAATGTCGGCCTCACTCATGATTCGCGTGGTCTCCATATCAAGCGGGACGAAGATGCGCTCCTTGAGCATATCGCCATAAAACTCGCCGGTAACCCGATGAATCAGGATTCCCAGGGTCAGGTATCCGAGATTGCTGTACTTCCATTTCGTACCCGGAGGAAACGCCAGCGGAATCGCCGAGACCATCTTGAACAGATCGGCTTCCGTGTAGTCTTTGCGGAAGTCGAAGTCTTTCGGGTAGTCGGTAAAACCTCCGGTATGGCTCAGAAGATTGCGTACCGTGACTGGCTTCCACGCTGCCAGGAGCGTCGGAGAAATATTTTGTGATCGAGTCATCCAGACCGATCTTCCCCTCCTCCACCAGCATCATGACGGCGGTGGCAGTGAACTGCTTTCCTACTGATCCAGACTGGAAAATAGTCTCCGGCTTGACCGCCACTCGATGCTCCAGATTGGAGAAACCAAAACCCTCGGCACGGACGATTTTTCCATCGCGGGCGACCAGAAGCGCCAGGCCCGGGATATGCTGCCGGTCCATTTCACCCTTCACATAGGTTTCAACAGGTCCGAAGTGGGTTTCCGAGCTTTGAGAGGGGCTTGGAGCCAGAGTAGCGGCAGAGAGGACGAGGATACTTACAGCCAGTCGCAAGCAGGAATCTTTCACGCAGTTCCCTTTCGAAAAGCACGTCGGATCAAGGCAGTAGGCGGAGAATTTCCCCGATTAACACTGAAAAAATGCTGAAAGCTGGTACTTGATGGCTGAAAACCGAGGCAAATGACGGGCTAGCCCGAATACACCAGTTCCACCACTGTGCAATCGTCGCTCAAGGGTGTGCCCCCGCAAAAGTTAGCCACTGCGGAGAAAATGTCTTCAAGATTTGTGCTCTTGGCGGCCACGGTTTCGAGGCGGGAGTCTTCGAAGAAGTCGCCGCGGGCATTTTCCGCTTCGGTGACGCCATCGGTCACCAGAATCAATCGGTCGCCTGCGTGCAGACTGACGTGGTCGCTTTCATATGTGGCGTCTGCGAGCAGTCCGACCGGCAGGTTACCATGCGGCGGCCGCATGACTTCATGATTACAAACCAGCAATGGAGGCACATGTCCGCAGTTGACGTATTCCAGCTCTCCATCGCGCCGCACCCGCGCAATGATCAGCGTCGCGTACTTTTCTCCGATGTGTTTATGGGTGAAGAAGCGATTGACCGCCGCGACAATTTCTACCAGAGGCATCCCGGCAATCAGTTGCGAGTAAATCATGCCTTGAAGCGTGGAGGCCAGAAGCGCGGCTGAGACTCCCTTGCCGCTGACATCCGCAAGCACCACTGCCAGGCCTTCATCCGTGTTCACGGCATCAAAAAAATCGCCGCCGATTTCTTTACAGGAAAGGTTTCTTCCCGATAGCCTGGCAAATGGAACCTCGGGAATGGTCACAGCCATCAGCCGCTGCTGGATGCCGGCTGCGATTGAAAGCTCCTGCTGGTATCGCCGTGAGGCCTCCTCGGCCTGCACCAGCCGCGCATTCTCGATCAGGGACGCAGCTTCTGTAGCGATCGCCCGCAAGATGTCATTACTGACACTGGAAATATCGCGCGAAGCGAACCGCGAATCTACGTACAGAGCACCCATCACCTCGGCGGTATTTTCGGAGGCCTGCGCGTCGCGCGTGGTCTGCACTTGTGGCTTGCGTAACGGAATACAGATGACAGTGCGCAGATCGTAAGCCACGATGCTGTGCCGTCCCGCCAGGTCAAGCGATTGGCTGGTATCGGTGATGACAAACTCTGAATTCGACTTGAGCGCTTCGTCCAGAATCGAGTGCGAAATCGTGGTGTCATCCAGCAGCGGTTCGTCTTTGGAATTACGCCCCGCAGCCAGGCGCAGATTGCCTTCCTCGTCGCGCATGAAGACGTAGCCGCGCTCGGCGCGTGTCAGCTTCAAAGTTGCGTCCAGCAGGGTTACGAGAATTTCGTCGAGTACTCCTGTGGTGTTCAGCTTGCGCGCTGCTTCCAGAAAAAGGGTCAGCTTCTCCAGATCGGTGGCGTCGGTGGAGATTTGTATCCCGGAAATCTGGCTGAGAAACTCCCGCGCAGTATTGGAACTGGCGTGATGAGGATGGAAGATGACGTAGGAAACGTCGCGCACACCGAATTCGACGCGATCGTTGCGTTCTAACGTCTTGCGCTGTATCCGCTCCCCGTTGACAAAAGTTCCATGCTTGCTGCCCTGGTCGACTACGCAAAACTGCCCGTCCTCCGACGTGATCAGCGCGTGATCACGGGAGACGCGCGGGTCTGCAATCACCAGATCCTTGTCAACCTTGCGGCCGACAGTGAATGGAGTATGGTCGAGATTAATGGTGCGCTGATCGTTCCCTTGCACAAATACAAGGGTGGGAAAAATCCCCGACCCGGGAGACGAAACCGGGCCCGTGATGGGTTGAAAAGACATGTGGAGCTTCCCTACTTTTCCTTAAAGCCAAAAACAAACTGGCAGGACGCCCGGCTCCTATCGACTGGTGGCTGGGACAAAAGAAGTTGGAGAATCAAGCAGCTCCAGCACCCAGGGCGGCCAACGCCTCTTGTTCGGTATCAAACACCTGGAAAACCGTTGCCAGTTTGGTAATCTGCAGCACATCGCGCAGCCGCTGGCCCAGACCCGTGAGCTTGATGTCGGCGCCGGCGGCACGGGCGGAAGAATAAACCCCCACCAGCATTCCCAATCCGCCACTATCGATATAGGTCACATCGGAAAGATTCAAGACCAGCCGCGGACTCTTTTTCAGGGCTTCTTTAAGACTATCGCGCAGAATTGTGGCCTCTTCTCCGAACATAACGCGGCCGTGGCCGGACATCACGGTCACCCCGTCGACCACGCGCGTATCTATCTTGAGGTTCATCGCATCCTCCGAAACGTCGGCGGGCGGCCAGAGCGTGCGAAAAGATTAACATGATCGCAGCCCAATGCAAGGCCATCGCCATCGCTCAATCAAAGCCGCAGACGGACTAGCCAGCATCGGCGGGAGCCACAGGAGGCGCAGCCAATCGACCCTTTACGCAAAGTGCAAGCAGTCCCAGGACCACAACCGGGAGAAGCAGACTATTACGGAGAGGTGCCGTCCAGCCCCGTTGTACGACCTCGGGTGGCAGAAAAAAGGACGCAAACAATAGTGCACACGACGCCAGCCATGGCCAGAAAACCACCAACCCCGCGATCACACATATGGTGCGCGTAAGCCGGTCCCGGTTCCAGAGCGCGCTCCAGGAACCAACGATCACGAACACTGCAGGCAACAGCAAAACCTGATTGTAGGGTGCGAAACTGGGCACGATCACGACGGTCGCTGCGAGAACCAACGCCAGCATCATGCTGAACGCCGCGGAGTCATCTGCAGCCCTGCGCACCCGCCAGCCAATAGCAGCCACCAAAATTATGATTCCCGCCACCATGATTTTTCCCAGCATGGGTGTAGCCAGGACTTCCAGCAACGAGCTCGCGCCTTGTGTGTAGTCCCGGTAGGCGGAGATCGCTTCGCGAAAGCGCCCCATCCATCCCGGAAGCACATATTCCGACGCCACCAGCAGAACTGCCATGCGTGAAAGCAAAGCTCCACACGAAACCCTGCCGGCGCCGCCAGTCGCTTACAGCCCAGAGCCCAAGCCATGCCGCCATGGGTAAAGCCAATTGGGGTTTGAAGGTTGCGAGAGCCAGCAGAAGGCCGGCCAGCGTGAAGTAGCCACTCACTAAGGCAGCGGCGGACGCCGCCAACACTCCATTCACTACCAGACTCAACTGCTGAAGCTTGATTCCCTGCACCACCGCAAAACTGCCAAACGTCAGAATGATGAGGATGAACGTCACCGCAAGGGTCGGCTTCCACCTCGCGGTCCTCAACCACAGAGGTACGCTGACCAGCGTCAGAAACACAAATAGCCAGCGGAAACAGGATTGGGCCTGCGGAAAAGACAGGCCAATCGTCGGCGCCATCAGAAATACTACGTAAACCGGATAAGCAAAGCGTTGCTGGTCCTTCGGATCCTCAGATCGAGCTGGATCAAGAGGGCGTCCGTAGTATCCGATTTGAATTTCGCGCGTAACTTCCGGACTATAAGGATCACGATGACGTAGCAGCAATTCGCGGGCTCCCAACCACCGCGGATAGAGGTCGGAAAGATTGCCTCGAGGCCACGCGTGAGCAGCAGCCTCTAGACGCTGATGCGGAACCAGTACTTTCTGCACATAGAACCACATGCTTCCCGTGAACAGTAGGGCCAGCAGCAATCCAAATCCGGGACTCTTCAGTAATTGGTTTCTCTTCATGCTGGCTACGAAACCAGTTGCTCAATGCGCGGCTGAACCGCCCCGATCTCCCTCGACAACGCCCAGCACCAAAACAGCAGCACCAGCGCTATCAGGTTATAGTGCCCATCGCGCATAACCAGAAATGCGTGCAGCGGACTGAAAAACAAAAGGAATAACGGGACTAGAAAATAAAGCCGGTTTCGCGACTGGCATCTGCGCGTTATTGAAAAGATGCTGGATGGTCAACGCCACAGGAAGAAGCAGCAAACTAAGATCGTATGCAAGCGTGTGATAGCTCACCAGCACGGTAACAATCATGCACAGAGCGAAACCCAGATCGAATGTGGTCCGGTCATCCATCTTCCATTTTCGCGCGGCAAATACCACCAGGGCCAGCGACGTAATGGAAATCGCAACATCGCTTACCCTCTTCGAACTGTGCGCAATTAGCAGGTTGTCGAGTAATCCTCGAATGCTGGCCATGCGAATCGGGACAATCGTCTGCCGCCGCTCCATCGATTGTTCCAGCTTCCAGACATGGGCGGGATAGGCGAGGACGCCGTCCCATCCAATGATCGCCGCCGAAATCAATCCCAACACTGCGGCGGTGGCCAAAAAGCCGAGCAAGGCTCTGCTTCGTCTGCGATACACCAGTATCAACACCAGCGGCAACACCAGATGGAAGCGGAAGACGCCGAGTCCCAGGCAGCAACCCGCCGCAAGATCGCTATTGCGCCGTAACAGGACATACACCGCCCCAAACAGCAGGACGAGCATAAGAATGTCCTGGCCTTGCAGTAGTGCAAAAAATACTGGAAAGAATGCCAGACAACCCAGGATCCAAACCGCCACCGAAACCTGGCCCATCCACGGCACCGCATACCGCAGGACGTAGAAGAGCCCCACCAGAAAGAGGAGGTTCACAACATCCCAAAGAACGAAAGCAACAGGATAAGGCGCCCATGTGAATGGGATAAACAACAGAGCTTCAAATGGTGGATGGATGTAGGGCAGCGGTCCTTGCCGGATTTTGACCCCGGCCGCGAACTGTAGTTGCACCTTGTACTGGGTCTGTTCGTCGTATAACTGTCTGCCTAGACCCTGACGGATAATGCTGGCGCCGGAATAGAAAGTTGAGAAGTCCGGATAGCCCTTGCGGATCAACTCGATCGAATTCCAGGCAATCACCAGATGCACGGGTAGCATGCCAGCCAGAAACAACAGCAGAAGAACCTTATATTTTTTCTTCAGCATGCTGAGCGAGTTCCGCGCGCGACTAGACTACAGGACGGCAGCTACCTTTTGTGCTGCCAAAAGGCATTTGCTCTTGTTACAGACAGCGCACCAGCGATGACCGAACTGTTTTCAACCCGCCGAGTTTTCGTCGCTGTTCTGGCTCTGGGTCTTTTCACCATGGCAGCCCGCGGCGTAACTGACCCGGATGTCTGGTGGCACCTGCGTACTGGGCAGCTAATGCTTCAAAATCACGAGGTGTTTCACACCGACCCATATTCCTTCACCCGCTTCGGGCAGCCATGGGTGAACCATGAATGGCTTTCGGAAATCCTGATCTTCGGGCTGTATCGCATCTCGGGTTTTGGCGGGCTCATGGTGGGATTTGCAGCTGTCATCGCGTCTACGCTGTTACTGGTATTCGTATGTTGTTCAGGACGCCCTTACCTCGCGGCCCTGATGACTCTCTGGGGTGCGGTCGCATCTGCGCCTGCGTGGGGAGTACGGCCGCAGATGTTTTCGCTCCTTCTGGCCAGCATCTTCCTATTGCTGCTCGAAGCCTCGGGCAAGCGTCCATCTCTACTCTGGTGGATTCCGCCATTGATGTTGCTGTGGGTCAATCTTCATGCCGGATACCCAATCGGACTGGCCTTCGTGGCTCTCTACCTCCTCGGAGAAACCCTCGAGGCTGCCGTCTTTGCAGGACAATGGACGCCGTGCGTATCCCGCCTGAAGAAACTCGCCTTGGTGTTCGCGGTGTGTGTCGCCCTTGTCCCGGTCAATCCGAATGGACTCCGGATCTTCAGCTACCCGTTCGAAACTCTGCGTTCCCCGGCCATGCAGACTTTCATTCAGGAGTGGTTCTCCCCGAACTTTCATGACCCGCTCTACTTTCCATTATTGCTGATGTTGCTGGCCCTCATTGCCGGCTTGGCGTTCTCGCCCCGGCGGCCGCGTCTTCGTGATCTCGTCCTCTTAGTAGCCACGGTTCCCGCGGCACTACGCTCAATGCGTCATATTCCCATTCTGGTACTTGTTCTGGTTCCGGTCCTATCCAATCTGGCGGAGGGATGGCTCGACCGGGATGGTCCCAGCAGACTCCTCCACGCTGGACACAGCAAGCCAAACATGCGAATCGTGCTGGTCAACATCTTCGTTCTGGCTGGGGTTATTGTTTTCGCCGGGGTTCGCGTACGACAGGGGGTAAGAAACCAGGCAGAAACTGAGGCGCGACACTTTCCTCAGGCTGCGGTGGCATTTCTTGCCCGAGAGCATCCTTCCGGGCCAATTCTTAACCACTACAATTTTGGTGGCTATTTCATCTGGAAACTGTACCCCCAATATCAGGTTTTCACGGACGGTCGCGCGGACGTCTACGGCGACCAATTTATGGACGATTTCGCTGCAGCCTACTATTTCCGGGATAATTGGTCCCTGCCTTTAAAACAGTGGGGCATCCGAAGCTTGATTCTGCCCCCTGACGCCCCCCTGATAACTGCCCTCCAGGCTCGTCCCGAATGGCAGCAGATTTATGCCGATTCTGAGGCAGTGATTCTCACTAAACGTCAATAGATCAAATTCCGGACAGGAATCAACTTAGTTAACTGCTCCCTAAACTTGAACTGCAAAACTTTGCATAATCGACCTTATGATTACGTCGCCCTTGGGGTCGGGACAGTCAGAACCCCAAATCTCCTGGTCGTGGCGAGGTCGAGATGAGGCAGGCTCTACGCAGGCTGTTGGGGGATGATGGACAGGACGTGGCGGAATACGCGGTCATGCTGGCAGTGGTTCTGGCGGTAGTGGTCGGCACTATTCGGTTGATCGGGTCGAACGCCAACAATGTCTTTTCTTCTGTCGGTAGCTCCATCCAGTAACCCCGGCTTTTTTCGAATAGGCGATTTTTATCATGTCTCGGACGGAGCAGCTCGTGCGATTCAGTCCAGCTTCCTTCGACTGTCGCGAGGCTGGACGTGACGCTCAGGTCTTGTCCTGTGAGCCCCTGGAATCTCTCCGACGTTCTGGCAGACACGGATTTCCCGCCCGCCGCCTGCGGCCGACTCCTTTTCGGTGGGCTATCTGACCGGCTTCCGTCTTCAATCGTCAAAAGAAAGTGTCGCTTGGCGGCTTGAGAGCAGGGTATTATGGGCGAGACATCGGAAAGTAGCTCTTGGCTGGCGTAAACTGTTGATTCGGAAACAACGAGGAATTGTGTTCCCGTTCAAGAGACCGGTGTGCCCAATCCAGGAGTTGGGTGAGACTCAGGCGGTTAGACGAGTTAATGGAGGAAAAGCTAATGGCATCGAGAGATAAAGTTTTGAGCCTATGGCGCGATGAACAGGGGCAAGACATCGCGGAATACGCGGTCATGTTGGCAGTGATATTGGTAATCGTGGTTGGAACCATCCGCCTCATCGGTTCCAATTCCAATAACGTGTTCTCTTCCGTCGCCAGTTCGATTAAATAACGAACGTTCCGGCGATACTGGCCTATGGGCGGCACTCGTTGGGGGTTCGCTCTGGATGCAAGGCTACAACTGTCGGGAACCGTTGCCGGAGTATTCTTCGGGCAAACGCATGGCAGGTATTTCCAGGGCTGAGTGTGCGCCCGCGAATCGATCTGTAACCTCGCTCAATCGGAATACGGAATCCGGAGTGCCTTAGTCAAGCATCGCCGTTCCGTTGCTGGATCTCGCGCTCAGGCGTGGTCTCAACTTTCAGGAGTAAGTCATGAATCGCACCCGGCTTTTGATGATTGGCTTTGTCGCCCTTGTACTCGGTGCAGCGGTGAGCTTTGCTGTCTATCGCACGCTGAAGTCTGGGACAGGCGGGGACGCGCCCCCAGGCGTCGATGTAGTAATCGCGGCCAATGACATTCCTGTCGGTGCCAGGGTGGAAGACCACGACGTGAAGCTGGTCCGTTTCCCTGCCGCAGATCTCCCGCCGAATTGCTTCCACTTGAAGTCGTCGGTTGTGGGCCGCGGCGCAGTCTTGCCGATCGCCAAAGGAGAGTTTTTTCTTCCCAACAAACTGGCCGGCGAGAATGCGGGCTCTGGAATGCCGTCGCTCATTCCACCCGGAATGCGTGCGGTTTCCGTGCGGGTGAATGAGGTCATCGGAGTGGCGGGCTTCGTCGTTCCCGGAACCCGGGTGGACGTCCTTTTAACTGGCAATCCCACTGGAGCGACCGATCAACAAACCAGCACCGTCCTGGAAAACGTAGCGGTGATTGCTACTGGTCAGAAGCTGGAGAAAAACACCGCTGGCGAGCCACAACTGACGCCCGTCATTACTTTGCTGGTCTCCCCGGACGACGCCCAGAAGCTCACCTTGGCCACTACCCAGGGCAAAATCCAACTGTCGCTACGTAACCCCTTGGACACCAAGCAACAGGAGTTGGCTTCGGTGAATACCGGAACCCTTTACCGGGGCGCTAGTGCTCCACCACCGCCGGCCACCGCGCCGCGGCCCAAATCCACTAAGCACACGGTGGTCCTGCCACAAGCCGCGCCGACGGTTTTTTCGGTAGAAGTGATAAAAGGAACGAAAAAAGACATCCAGAAGTTCTAGTACAAGTCAGCACTCTGAGGAAGAAGACCATGTCGAATCGCTCCCGCATTTGGGAGAAACACGAATCAGAAATTGGAATGAAGGCGGTCAGGCCGGCACGGAGGATTTCGTCCTTTTTGTGGCTGGCCATCGTCGCTGCCATGGTCATCAGTGCTTCCGTTTCCATCATGTCGCAAGACCAACCGGCTACCCAGCCGCCGGCGACTCAACCACCGGAGACCCAGCCGTCCGACCAGACCCCGGCGCCAGGGCCCGAAGCAAATTCTCCGGGACCGCAGGCTGAACCCCAGGGTGCAGCACCACTGCGGGTTCTGGTTGGTAAGTCTCTGCTCATTAACACCACCGAGCGTCTGAAGCGGATATCGGTTACCGACGACGCGATCGCGGACGCCATTGTGGTCACTCCTACCCAGATTCTGGTCCACGGCCGGGCCGCCGGCGAAGTTTCGTTATTGATATGGGATGAACTGGAACGATCGCGCAGCTTCGACTTGCGCGTCGATGTGGATGTGCGCACTGCCGCAGAAGAAGAACGGCGGGTGTTCCCTGATGAGCAGATCACGGTGTCCCCCTCCCGATCCGCCATCGTGCTCTCGGGCCACGTCTCCACCGAGGATGTTTCCAAGCGAGCTGGAATGATCGCGGAAGCGTATTCGAAGAATGTGGTGAACGTCCTGACCTTCGGCCCGGTGGGAGCGCAGGAAGTCCTGCTGGAAGTGAAGTTTGCCGAGGTGGACCGCAGCGTCATCACCCAGTTGGGCATCAATATTTTTGCTCCCGGACTCGGAAACACCATTGCAACCAGCCAGACCGGCCAGTTCGGCTCCGTCACCATCTCTCAATCCGCTCCGACTACCACGACCAGTGGCGGCAGCACGACGACGACCACAACGCCCACTGCGCCCACGGTTAATGTCTCCGACTTTCTCAATTTCTTCATTACGCGTACCGACCTCAATATCGGCGCAGTCATCAAAGCTCTACAGCAGAAGAACCTGCTCCAGATTTTGGCGGAACCCAACTTGATCGCGGTAAACGGCAAAGAAGCCAGCTTCCTGGCTGGCGGAGAATTTCCCTTCCCCATCGTTCAGCCCGGCCAGGGCTTTACCGCGGTGACGATTCAATTCAAGGAATTCGGTGTGCAATTAAAGTTCACCCCGGTGATCATGCCGAATGGAAATATTCATTTGAAGGTCGCCCCGGCGGTCAGCGCTCTGGACTTTGCCAACGCGCTTACTATTTCCGGGTTCACCGTCCCCGCGCTGAGCACCCGTAAGGCGGAGACCGAATTTGAATTGCAGGACGGTCAGAGTTTTGTGATTGCCGGATTGTTGGACAATCGAGTCACCGACTTGTACAGCAAGGTTCCGGGGCTGGGTGATATTCCGATTTTGGGCAATTTCTTCAAGAGCAAGAGCGCCCAAAGAAGTAATTCCGAGTTGATGGTGCTGTGCACCGCGCGACGGGTCTCACCGAATGCGCAGCAACCAGCGCTGCCGTCGAACCCCAAGCCTTTTATGGATACGGATAAGTTTGACAAGAAGAAACCAGTGGAAGAGAAGAAATAACTGTAAGAAACTGACGAAGATAAGAACTTAGTGAAATTGCTCTGCCTGGCGCGTTGCGGGTGCTAACCCGGCGACGGCTTCGAGGCGGGAGAACTATCAGGAAGGGCCAGACGTAAGGATTTGGATATGGCGGAACTTTCAGTTGTAGTCGTTTCCCAGGATAATGAACAGCGTAGCTTGCTGCAGGTATTGGTCGACGGAACCAGCGTCGCGCGCGTAGTGCATAGCTGCGCCAGCTATCCCAGCGCCGCTACCGACCCCGTTCTGCGTCGTGTCCAGAGCGCGAGTCCCGCGGTCGTCTTGGTTGATATACCTTCCGAAAATCACACTTTAGCCCTTCGCTCCATCGAACTCATTCACCAGGAAGTCAGCGGGGCCGTGATATTCGCTGTAGGCAGTATGAGGCAGCCGCAGGTGATTGTGGGCGCCATGAGAGCCGGCGCTCGTGAATACATCGAGCGTCCCACCAGCACTACCGAGCTCCTGGAAGCTTTTGTCAGGTTGTCCGCGGCGCAACGAAACGTAGGCAGGGAAGGCCCTCGCGGAAAAGTCTTTACTGTAGTGAACGCCAAGGGCGGCAGCGGTGCAACTACTACTGCGGTCAATCTTGCGCTAGCTCTGCACTCTGCCCACGGCAACGTCGCGCTGGTTGATATTGCGCCGCTCGGACATGCCGCGCTTCACATGAACCTGAAGCCGCACTTCACTGTGACGGATGCCATCCGCAACCTGCACCGGCTCGACAGTTCCCTGCTGGAAAGCTTCATGACCCGTCACGCCGACGGATTGCAGTTGCTGGCCGGTGTGAACACGCCCGTAGTCGTCGAACCTCCGACAGCCGAGTTTGCCCGGTTGTTCGATTTGCTGGTCGGCCACTTTCGCTACGTCGTAGTCGACGCGTCCTCGCGCGTGGATGCAACCACCCGTCTGGTATGCAATCTTTCGGAGACCGTACTCATGGTGGCCCACGCCGATGTCGCTTCGCTGTGGAGCGCGACTCGAATCCAGCAGTATCTGGGCGAGACCGGAGGCAAGGAACGAGTTCGGTTAGTACTGAACCGTTTCCGCAAGATCGCCGGTTTCACCGAGGCCGATGCCGAGGCAGCGGCTGGAGCAAAGCTTCTTTGGAAGATCCCCAACCAGTATTTTGCCGTCTCGGCCGCCATCGACCGCGGAGTTCCTCTGACCCAGCAGAGCTATAACGAAATCGCCAAATCCTTTGCCGGATTGGCGGCTGTCCTGACTGAGAACGATATCGACGTGAAGCGCAAAGCTTGGTCGCTGTTCAAGTCGGTGTAGAAGACAAACGGGTTAGACGTGTTTCCATTTGCGTCCGCTTGGTTACCACGGTGGGGGTTCCGCAAAGGTCAGGTTGACCATGTGAACCGGGCTGGTTAGGCTAGATTTATGGCGAATTTGCAGACTTTTGAGCGGGCCGAGTACCAGCAGGTCAAAGCCGATCTTCATCGCAAAATCCTTGACCGTCTCGACCTGGAGAAGTTGGGACGAACTCCCAGCGCCGCCGCTCGTGAAGAAGTTCTGCTCCTCATACGGAACACGGTAAATAGTGAAGCCGTTCCGCTGAGCTTCGCCGAACGCGAGCGCCTGGCGAGGGAGATTCTCGACGAAATCTTCGGCCTGGGTCCTTTGGAACCTCTACTGAAAGACCCGACCGTATCAGACATTCTGGTAAACCGTTACAACAAGGTTTACGTGGAACGTGCTGGAAAACTTGAACCTACGGGCCTCAGTTTCAAAGACGACGCCCACTTGATGCAAATCATCGATCGCATCGTTTCGCGAGTCGGTCGACGGGTTGATGAATCGTCGCCGATGGTGGACGCACGTCTTGCCGACGGATCGCGCGTCAACGCTATTATTCCACCGTTGGCCATCGACGGTCCCTGCCTTTCGATTCGCCGCTTTGGACGCGACCCGGTCACTGCCCGCAATATGATCGAAAACAAAACCCTGACCGAGCCCATGCTGGAATTGCTGTCAGCCATGGTCAAGGGACGGCTGAATTTTCTGATCTCCGGCGGAACCGGCGCTGGCAAAACCACGCTCCTGAATGTTCTGTCTGGCTACATCCCCAATACTGATCGCATCGTCACTATCGAGGACGCCGCCGAATTGCAGATGCACCAGGAACACGTGGTGCGATTGGAAACCCGCCCGCCAAACATCGAAGGCAAAGGCGCGGTGAGACAACGGCAATTGGTCATTAACAGCTTGCGTATGCGTCCCGACCGCATTGTGGTCGGCGAGGTTCGCGGCGAAGAGGCCTTCGACATGTTGCAGGCCATGAACACCGGTCACGAAGGCTCGATGACAACCGTCCACGCGAACACTCAACGCGATGCCCTGGCCCGCATTGAGAATATGTGTTCCATGGCCAATCTCAATATTCCGGAACGGGCGATGCGACACCAGATTTCGGCTGCAATTCACGCCGTCGTCCAGATTGCGCGTCTCTCTGACGGAACCCGTAAAGTGATGACGATTTCGGAAGTGACCGGCATGGAAGGCGATGTTATTTGCATGCAGGACATTTTTGTATTCGAGCGTGTGGGGATCGATGAGAACGGAAAAGTGCGCGGCGCATTTCGTGCCACAGGACTTCGGCCGCAGTTCGCCGATCGCCTGGCTACCGCCGGATGCCGCCTTCGTCCTGCGCTGTTCGAATCGCGCATGGAAGTCTGACACTTGCAGATGAATAGTTCTTTGATCGCATGTTAATCGTTATCGCCATTGCCGTGTTTGTGTTTATCGCGCTGGGAGTGTTTGTCGTCGCTTCCCTGTTCGACGAGCGGAGCTCAAAAGCTCGCCTGTTGCGCGAACGCCTGTCCACTGTGCAAAAAACTCCGGAGCGTGAGGCGGGCGAGAGTCTCGCCCTGTTGCGCGACGAAGTACTGAGCAAGATTCCCGCGCTCGACAACCTGCTCCGCCGTTCACGCAGTATTTCGAACCTCCAGACCTTACTCGAGCAGGCCGATGTGAAGAGTCGGGCCGGGAACGTAGTCCTCCTCGGCTTTGTCTGCGCGGCTGTTCTCGGGTCTGCTGTTCCTGCTTTTTGGATATCCCCAGTTTGCCTGGGTCGGCGTCTTGTTCGGAATGTTTCTGCCTTACTCGTACGCGAACTACAAAAGGAACAAACGCTTCGAGAAATTTGAAGAAATTTTCCCCGAGGCCATCGACACTCTGGCCCGTGCCGTCCGCGCCGGCCACGCTTTCACTACGGCGCTGGAATTGATTGCCAGTGAAATTGCCGACCCGGTGGCATCGGAGTTCCGCAAACTGTTTGAAGAGCAGAAATTTGGTTTGCCCGTGCGTGACGCGCTGGTCAACCTCACCGAACGCGTGCCGCTGGTGGACGTCAAGTTCTTCGTCACGGCGGTCATGCTGCAGCGCGAAACCGGCGGCAATCTTGCCGAAATTCTCGACAATTTGTCTTATGTCATTCGGGAACGTTTCAAGATCATGCGCCAGGTGCGGGTACACACCGCGCAAGGCCGGATGACCATGATGCTGCTGATGGGATTGCCGCCCATCATCATCATCACCATGCAACTGATGAACCCAACTTTTATCCGGCCACTGTTTGACGATCCCATTGGGCACGCCCTGCTGGTGGTGGGAATCACCTTGCAGACGATTGGCTACTTTGTGATCCGGAAGGTGATTACGATTCAGGTTTAATGCAGTTTGGGGCTGACCGAATTAGGTTTCATTCATGATCCTGGCGCTTGTAATCATATTGTTCCTGAGCGTCGTCCTGGTGGTGTTTTCCTTCGGGGCGGCGGCCTATGCTCCCTCGTCGGTGCTGGGTTCACGACTGCGCGCCTTGGGTTGGCAGCGCACCGAACCTAAAGAAAAACCGGCATTCAAGGATCGGCTGGAACAAGCTCTCGATCCCCTTGAGCAAGGCCCTTCCCTTATCTCCGAGTGACGTCTCACGAACGCCGCAAATGGCTGATTCAGGCGGGATACCGCGAACCCCGGCATCTGACGATTTATGTTGGATCCCGAATGCTGCTGGCGTTAGTTTGCGATGGCCATCGCGATTATTGTCGAAGGCGCAAGTCCGATATGCTTGCTGGTAATCGCGGTGGGAGCGTTCGGATTCTTCATCCCCAGGTTTGTGCTCAAGCGCATGATCCGCAACCGGCAACGCCGCATCACCGTTGCTTGCCCGGACGCGCTCGACCTAACCGTCATCTGCGTCGAAGTCGGACTGGCTCTGGATCAGGCCTTGATGCGAGTGGGCGAAGACCTGAAGCATGCCCATCCCGACCTTAGCGATGAATTCCACCTTGTTAACCTGGAAATGCGGGCAGGAAAACCGCGCGCCGAAGCCCTGCAGGAATCTCGTGGACCGCACCGGCGTGGACGATGTGCGCGCTCTGGTCGCGACCTTGATCCAAACCGACCGCTTCGGCACCAGCGTCAGCCAGGCGTTACGTATTCATTCCGATTCCCTGCGCACCGAGCGGCGTCAGCGAGCGGAAGAACAGGCCGCCAAAACCACCATCAAGATGATTGTCCCTCTGGTCTTGTTCGTCCTCCCCTCCATCATCTTTGTGACCCTGGGGCCCGCCATTATCGAACTGTTTCGTATCCTGGCGCCGCAGGGAGCGCATTGAAAAAGTTTGGAGCCCCTGTAGCTGCGAGTCCGTAGTATCGAGCCCATAGTATCGAGCCTAGGAGTTTTGATGTCTGTACCGGGTCCCAATGGATATGCATTGAATCGAACGCGGAACGCTTATTTGGCGACCCGTGTGCGTCTCGCTGCAACCCATTGGTCCCGCTTTCGCGGCTTGATGGGCACCGACGCTGCCCGCTTCCCCGCTGGTGAAGGATTGTGGATCGTTCCCTGCCACGGAGTCCACACTTTCGCGATGCGCTTCCCCATCGACGTCGTTTACCTGGACCGCGGCAAAGTCGTAGTCCACATCGAAGAAAATCTCAAACCTTGGCGTTTGGCTGCGGTTCGCATGAGCGCCGCATCGGTACTCGAACTTCCGGGCCAAACCCTGAATTCGACCACGAACTGCCATAGGAGACGAGATTGAAATCTCCGTAGAGGAGGCCGCCCAGGCGTGAATGATGCCCCCAAATTTCTGATTGAGTGGCCATCGCGCTGGGATGAATTCCTCAGTGCGATTCGTCCGGCGCTGGGACGCTCGCCCGAACGCCTTGCCGGCGAAGCCAATACGGGACTCTTTCCCTATTGGGGGATCCTGATTTCCTGGGTATTCGAACTGGCCTTTCTGATTGCCATCATCGTGATTCCGGCAAAACTGGCCAGCATGCGGCCTTACGAACCGCCACCCAAGCCCAAGTACGACATCATCTACTACTCGGGCAACGAACTTCCGAAGACCGAAGACGTCGGTGGTGCTGAAGCCGGCCATTCCGGCCGCGCGGGTGGACGTGAAGCCTATCATCCGACGCAAACTATCCGGGTGGCCCGTGGCAGTACCGTTCGTGAAACCGTTGCTGACGCGCCGAAGATGAATCTTCCGGTATCCGACTCCGCAGTCGCCAACCTGCTCGCCCTGAAGGCGCTTCCCGGGTCCTGCTCCGGCGGAAGGCATGCGATCCTCCCAGCGCTCTCCATCACTGACCCAAATGGCGGTAGCGCCTGCTCCCCAGGTGGCAGGATCAGTTACGGACGGCACCAACCCTCAATCCCGGAGTGGTTCCGCCCAGCGCTGCCGCTCCGCAACGCGAAGTCTCTATGCTGCACATGCCTGGATCGCAACCGGTGCAGGTGGTCCCGCCGACGATTTCGGCCCCGGAGCAGATGACCAATCTGAATCCGCGGCTGTCGTTGCCGGCCCCTAGCGTGGTTGCGCCCGCGCCGACAATTACTCGCGAGATCACACCCATGGGTCCCGGATTCGGTGCCGATCAGTTGGATAAACAGGTCGTACCTCCGACGGTCCAGGTGAGCAATTCGTCGGAACGTCGCGCCGTAAACGGGCTGGGCAATACGGCCGTCGTACCGCCAACAGTTCAGATGGGTGCAGGCTCGGCGCAACGATCCATGGCGGGTGGTATGGGTTCCGGGACTGAAGTGGTGGCACCGCCGCCCTCCATCGCAGGCGGGGGTTCGCTCATGCGGGCAAGGCCGCGGAAACCGTGGCACAGGATTTGGCGGAGCCCTTGACGCCGGCTTGGCTGCCGCTCCGCCCACCAGCAATGGCGGCGGAAGCAGCTCGGGCGTAGTGCTTTCCAGTCAAACCGGGATCGAAAGTAGGCATGCCCGGAAATGGCGGCAGCGGCGCCCTGGCGATGTCCCCTGCAGGGGGCGACAAGCCTGGACTCGGAGGCGCCGGCGGCGGTGCCGGAATCGGCCACGGCGATGGACCAGGCAGCGGATTCTCTGGCCCAGGATCAGGCGCGGGAAAAGATGGCACCGGCCCAGGGTCCGATCCGAATGCTCGCGGTGGTATCTCCCCCTATCCCGGATCTGGCGGCGCGGGCACCGGCACCAACGGCAACCCCATCGATGCCTGGAGTTTCGGTAAAGGGTGGCAACAATATCGTGACCTTGCCCAGTTTCGGCTCGGGAGCGAACCAGTCTGGCGGCCCGGCGCGCTCGCATACCGGCCACAAGAATACAGGACCGGACATTACGGTGGTCGCCACCTCGCGATCCGGCGGCGCATTCGATTTCTATGGTCGGCTCAAAGGCGAGAAGGTTTATACGATTTACATCGCAACCGCGCTGCCGACGGTAATGTCCTACGCCGATCCGGCATCGGCTGCCCACGGCTACGCGGAAGACCTGACCGCCCCACAAGCGATGCGTTCGGACCTGCCTGCGGGGCTGCCCAAGACCCGGCTCGTGATTGAATGCGTACTTGACCGTGTCCGGATTGCTGCGGCGGCCTCGCGTTCTCGAGCCCGGTTCCGCGGTCATGACCAGCAAAGTGCTGGCCGCGCTGAACACCTGGAAGTTCAGTCCTGCGCTGCGGGGAGATCAAGCCCATCGAAGTCAGTGTCATCATGGGATTCAATATCGATACCGATGACCAGTTCTAGAGCTTCCGCTCAAACAAGACTGCTGTCTTGTCCCGATAGTCGATATTCCACCCTGCGGTTTCTTCGAGCATGTTGGCCAACGAAGATCCGGCCGGTAGTAACGCCCAGTTCACCTTCCGTTCATCGAGGAATACCTTCCAGTCGGGCGCGAGACGGAGAGTCTTCAGGTAGCCTTTAAAAAATTCTTCTCCATAGAAATCGTGACGGTCATCCACGAAAACTTTGGTCTGTGGAGAGAGCCGGTAAATGAGATATCCGCCCCACAGGTCAGGAGCAAAAATTGGATCGCGAATGTCGCGCTGGACAATGACATCGCTGGCCAGCACCGGAAACTTTTAGTATCGAAGTGCGCGTCCATCCATCGATACGAACCGAGACTTCCTCCCTGCATGCAAATCAGCAGACCGGCAATTACGGCGAGCAGCGCCCATGCATGTCCCCGGAGACTTACTTGCATCGCTGTCATGCGGGCCCCGAACCCTTCCCATCTTGCGAGAAATGCACGTACCTTCGATGAGAGATTCGAGTTCGCATACCCTGCCTTTACTGTTTGCGAAAGCAAGGGCGCAACCAGCAGTGTGAGCAGAAGCGAGGAGCCCGGCAGATTGCGTGAAGCATATAAACCGCTGTATGCGGCAAAGAGCAGTACCAACACGTGCGCCAGCGGCGGCTTCTTCCCCACCGCCAGTGCCACAATCGTGATCAGGAGGAGCAAAACAAAGCACTGCTGCGCCACGCCGTGGAAGTTCGGCGAAAGAAATTCATCAATGTGGTTCATCAGCCAGCGGCTGGAAAGATAGCGGTAAACGTGAACGTGCAGCCTGTAGCCGTAAGGATTTACCAGGCTCGCGACGCAGCGAAGACTACCGTTACGGTTCCCAATTGCCGCAACCGCCGGGCAAGTTCCGCGCGCGCGTCTTGCTGCTTGCACCGAATATTCAATTCCATTGCTCAGCAGATAAAGAGCCAGCAGAACGAAGCCCAACCACGAATCCGCCATGCACATTGACCCAAAGCAACATCAGCAGCGGCAGCCACCACAACTGACGGCCCCGCCCGGCCGCGATTCTGCAGAGCCGTCCAATATCTGGAACCAGATGACGGTCAATAACCAGCTCAAGACGTGAGGGCGCGCAAACAGGTGAATCATGGACGCTCCCAGCGACAATGCCACCAGAACTACGCTCACTGGCAAGTCCGCGCCGCGCCGCAGGCTTAACTCGCAGAGTTAACGCAAAAGTCGTGGCGATAATCACGGCAGTGAGAAAGACGACTCCGTTGAGTCCAAGCCATTGGTGAATGCCCGCGATGACCACGTCGTAGAGCCATTCCCAGGCGTACCACGGCTGTCCGTTCATCGTGGCTGAAAAAGCATCGACTCGCGTGACAGCATGCGAGCGGAGCATAAGCTCGCCATTCCGGATGTGCCAGCCGATGCTGGCATCGCCCAGCAAGCGCGGCGCTAGCAGTCCGCCCGTCATCGCGGCAAGCAGGATGATGAAGATCAGGTCGGTAACGGAAGGAACGAGAAAACGCAACCACGCAGGGAGGAAATTACCGGAACGGATTTCGATCTTCGCGTCTTGCGAATCCAAAGTGTGCTCGCACACATGTTACCCGAAGGAACACTGTAACCGGCCCGAGAATTGGAGACCGAAAACTGTCAGGCTGACGCCCGAAACCCGGGCAAAATTTCGCGTTGGTATGTCTCCAAAGTCTGCTCTTCGTCCCCGCACATCAGATAAATATTGAACTGGGTCACCCCCACTTCTGCCAGTTTCTTCAGCTTCTGACGGTGAGCTTCCGCGGGACCCACCAGGCAGAAACGGTCTACCACTTCATCGGAAACGAAACTGGCATTGTCGCTTCCCACCTCGGCATGATGCAGATAATCATAGCCGGCCCGCTTTTGCACGTAAGAAGTAAGCGACGCGGGAAGGTCCTCGGGTTTGTAGCGCGATATCAAGTCCACCACGTGGTTCGAAACCAGCGCCGGAAACCATCGCACCCGTTGCCGCGCCACACTCAAGGTCGTCCGATACCCACACCGGAGCCGCCGCCATGATCTCAATCGACTTGGGATCGCGGCCAGCTTCCTTCGCTCCCTGCCACACAAAACCGAGACACCAGGCAATCAGATCGGGATCAGCGAACTGCAAAATCACTCCGTCAGCGACTCGCCCCGCCATATTCAGAACTTTCGGTCCGTATCCCGCAATCCACACTGGTGGCGGTACTTTCGCCCATGGAAGTCGCGTCGCCTGACCTTCATATTGAACTTCCTGTCCCGCGGTTAGTTCGCGAAATGTCGCTACTGCACGTTCCAGTTCGGCTGGGCTTACGGGCTTTTTGCCCAGAACTCGTCGCGAACTGTCTCCGCGCCCGATCCCCAGTTGCATGCGGCCGCCCGAAATCAGGTTGAGGGTAGCGAAACAGGCTGGCCGTAACCGTCAGATCGCGCACCGCGGGATTGGTCACGCACGGCCCAAGCCTCATATTGCGCGTGGCATTCGCCATCAAGGCGAGCAATGGATAGGGTTCTTTCCACAGTACGTGGGAATCGAAGATCCAGCCGTATCCGAAGCCCGCCTGTTCCGCCTGGCGCGTCAGAGAAACAATGCGCTCCACAGAAATGATCCGGCTTAATCGTGATCCCGAACTTCATGCGTTCCCTCTCTTGCCGATGCATCCAAGCGCGAATCAAGTCAACTTTGTAGAATAGAATACATCACGCTTCTGCCCGGGACAGATGGGACTCTTGCAGCACAGGGGATTAGCCAATGGGGTTCGACACCATCGTTACAAACGGCACTGTGGTCACCGCCGTCGACACGTATCAGGCCGATGTCGCGATTGAAAATGGACGTGTTGTTGCCCTCGGCGCCAGCCTGCCGCGCGAGAACGCCAAACGCCTGATCGATGCCACGAACAAGTACGTTTTCCCCGGCGGGATCGACGTCCACACCCATCTCGATATGCCGTTCGGCGGCACGACCAGCGCCGATGACTTTGAAACCGGTACCCGCGCCGCGGCCTTCGGCGGCACGACCACGCTGATCGACTTCGCCATCCAGTACAAAGGCCAGTCGCTGCGTACCGCCTTCGATACCTGGATGCAAAAGGCGTCATCGAAAGCGGTTTCCGACTACTGCTTTTCACTGCATCATCACCGATCTTCCCGACGCCCAGCTCGCGGAAATGCCGCAACTGGTGCGCGAAGGCATCACCAGTTTCAAGCTGTTCATGGCCTACCCGGGCGTGTTCATGCTCGACGATGCCAGCATCTTCAAGGCGATGCGGACCTCCGCTAAAGCCGGGGCGATGGTCTGCATGCACGCGGAAAATGGCGGAGCGATCGACGTAATCGTGAAGCAGGCTCTGGCTGAAGGCAAGACCGGCCCCAAGTATCACGCCCTGACGCGGCCGACGACCGCTGAAGCCGAGGCGACGTCTCGCGCCATCGCCCTGGCTGAGATGGCCGACGCACCCGTCTACATCGTGCACCTGAGCTGTAACGACGCATTGGAAAAAGTCCGCGAGGCCCGAGACCGCGGCCTGCCGGTCTACGCTGAAACATGTCCGCAGTATCTTATATCTTTCGCTCGAAAACATGGACGAACCCGGCTTCGAAGGCGCCAAATACGTCTTCACTCCTCCGCTACGCGAAAAATGGCATCAGGAGAAATTGTGGCAGGGACTGAAGCACGACCACCTGCAAGTGGTTTCCACCGATCATTGCCCATTCTGCTTCAAGGAACAGAAAGAAATGGGAATCGGGGATTTCACGAAAATTCCTAACGGCGGCCCCGGCATCGAACACCGCATGAGCCTGATTTTTTCCGGCGGGGTCGCGCAGGAACGCTTCAGCGTCAACCGTTTCGTGGAGCTGGTCTCCACCGCACCCGCCAAGCTATTCGGTCTCTATCCACGCAAAGGTACGATCGCCATCGGCAGCGACGCTGACCTGGTCGTCTTCGACCCGAAACGCGAGCACACCATCAGTGCCAAGACCCATCACATGCGTGTGGACTATTCGATGTTTGAGGGGATCAAGGTCACGGGGATGCCGGACGTCGTATTCTCGCGCGGACGCGTACTGGTCGAAGGCGAAAAATTCTTCGGACGCCCTGGCCAGGGTGAGTTTATTAAGCGAGGCGCAAGCCCGGCGATCTAACGTTGAAAAGTTGTCCCTTACAGGGTGCCCCAAATAAACTGTCATCCCGACCGGAGCGCAGCGAAGCAAGCGAAGTGGAGGGACCTGTTTTTCTCTCAACTACCGCAAAGGACTAAATAAATGCCTATAACTCTCTCCCCCGCACAACAGGAACAAATGCTCTCCTCCGCCCGCGCCGCCTTCAAGAACGCGCACGCCCCCTATTCCAATTTTCCCGTAGGATCGACGATCCTCACCGAAAGTGGCGCCCTGTATTCGGGTTGCAATGTTGAAAACGCTTCTTACGGACTGACCATTTGCGCCGAGCGCAACGCCATCTTTGCCGCGGTCGCCGCCGAGGGATCTGGCATGAGGATCAAGGCAGTCGCCGTGGCCACCGAACGCGATGGACCGTGTGCCCCATGCGGCGCCTGCCGCCAGGTTATTTTTGAATTCGGTCCTGAGGCTGTCGTCCTGTTTCGCGGCCAGTCAGGGACGGAGCAGATGCTGATCACGAAACTGCTTCCTGAAGGCTTCCGCTTGTAGCGAAAGACGCCCGCCCTCAGTCCAGCGGCACCGATGGCAGTCCCATCTTTTCGCGGATTGCCTGCCACTGCTCCTTTACACGAGGCTCATGCGAAAGTTCGGTGGCACGGCGCAACGACTGCTCGGCCCCTGTAAGATCGTTGAGTTTGAAACGACACTCTCCGAGGCCAGCCCAGGCGAACCAGTCCTGCGGATACTCCTTGATCGCCTGCTCAAATATCGGTACGGCTTCGTCGCATCGACCTTCCTGATCGAGCTCGAGTGCCCCCTGTACGTGTGCCCGTACCAGACTTTGTGCTACCGGACCGTTGTGGGGCGCGTTTTCATGAGCGACGGTGAACACCGTCAAATCGTCTTTCCACGCACTCTCCTGCGTCACAGTGAGTACGCCGAGCGCAACAGCCAGTGCTCCGGCACCTGCCAATAGCACAATGCGTCCCCGGTTTGACACATGCCAAAGAGTCGCAAGCAGGATCATCACTCCCGTCAACGGGAAATATGTGTAGCGACCGTGCAGGAAGTCGCCAGGATTGAGCGCATTCAGGTTCAATGCCAGGAGAATCGGAATGACAAGAATGAGCGCGCCAATCAACAAAGCGCGCTGGACACCAATTGCTTCCCGCTCCGGAAGATCATTCCGTGACCGTCTCCAGACCCAGACGCCAGCCCATATCAGAATTCCAACGGCGCAACCCACCCCCAGAGCCGGCAATACGACTTCACGCAACGAGAAGGCTCCAACAAGGGTGGGGTCCGCGAAGCCCCGTGGCCGAACTGGCCAAACCATGACTTTCAAATAGAACCAAAGAGTCGCAGGCCACGAAAGTAGTACGGTATGCAACGCCAAATGCTGCGTAGCAGGGCTAAGGTGTCTGCCCAGGGCAAAGTACCGGCAGACGAGATAAATCACCGCCGCGCCTAGGAACGGAAGGGTCTCTCGAAAGGCAGAAACAATCCGAACCTGAAGATCCGGTCCCTCACTTTTAGTAGCTTTTACCCCACCCGTGTTGTTGACCGGCACGAATAAGGCCAGGGCAAAGACGACAACAGGCCAGACAATGGCCGTTTCTTTTATCATCAACGCGGCCAGGAAAGCGGCTGCGGACGCGAGCAGCCACCCGGCTGGAGAGCTCTCCGCCTTGTTGCGAACATGTTTCCGGGATTTTCTAGCCGGGTTGTTTGCGGTGACCGACCCGGACGTGCGTTCCGCGTACACGAGATACAGGAGCAGGCTGCCAAGCAATGCGGCGGACATCAGCGGATCAGGGACGGTAACCCATGCCACGGATTCCGTGTGCGCCGGATGCAACGCGAACAAAGTAGCCGCAATCAACGCGGCCACGCGATCCCGGAGCAGCCTCCACACCACCAGTCCGAGGAAACCCGCTACCAGCAGATGTTTCAGAATGCTGACCAGATGCCAGCCCCACGGCGACATCTCGCTGAGAATAAAATTAAATCTCAGCCACAATACGAACAGTGGCCGATAGAAACTTACCGGTCCTGCCTGAACTTGTGCCCACACATAACTTGTGAAGTATTCCCAAACATGACCGGGAAACTGCAATCGCGGATCGCTGATGAAGCGATGATCGTCCAGAATAAATTGGAAATTTAATGCAGGGATGTAGATGGCAAAAACGCCCACTGCCACTACAAAGGCAGCGATGCCAGCCGTAAGAGGCGTGACCAATTCCTTCCGCGACGCCGGCGGCACCTGGAGGGAAGATTTCCGCTTCCCGATCGGGCTGTGGACTTTCATTCTTAGGATGACATTGTAGGAGAATTACCGGGTACATGGCAGTCGTGAACGAATGACATTGCCCTCGGAACCTACGTCCGGCGACGATGGTTTATAACTTAGCCGGAAGGACTTTCCACAATCGCTCCCACAATGTAAGCTTCCCTGTCCGAATCCACGGAGACCGATGTCCGCCTGTTTCTCAACCCCGCTCCTGCCATGACCATGCGTCCCCTCGATCTTATCCGCAAGAAGCGCGATGGCGGTGAACTCTCCGCCGACGAAATTCATTTTCTTGTCGACTCCTATACTCGCGACGAAATCCCGGACTATCAAATGGCAGCCTGGCTGATGGCTGTTCTGATCCGCGGCATGAACGGGCCAGAACTGAGCGCCCTGACTTCCGCGATGCTGAACTCGGGCGAGGTTCTCGATCTCTCCGATTTGCCAGGTCCAAAGATCGATAAGCACTCCACTGGAGGAGTAGGCGACAAGACTTCGCTTATCATCGCCCCGGTCGTGGCCGCGGGTGGCGTTACCGTTCCCATGATCAGCGGTCGAGGTCTTGGCCATACTGGCGGCACGCTGGATAAGCTCCAGGCCATTCCCGGTTTCAATATCAGTTTGTCGCTGGAAGAGTTCCGACGGGTTCTCAAAGCCTGTGGGTGCGGATTGATCGGGCAAACTGCCGAAATCGCCCCCGCAGACAAGAAGCTCTATGCTCTCCGCGACGTCACCGCAACCGTCGAGAGTCCCAACCTGATCTGCGCCTCCATCATGAGCAAGAAGCTGGCCGAGGGGATAGACGGTTTGGTCCTCGACGTAAAGACCGGCAGCGGTGCGTTCATGAAAACCGAAAAGGATTCCGTTCACCTTGCGGAGTTAATGGTCGAGACCGGCGAGCGAATGGGCAAAAAGATGGTCGCATTGATCACCGATATGGACCAACCGCTGGGTCTGAAGGTCGGTAACGCACTGGAAGTCGATGAATGTATAGAAGTGATGAAGGGTCGCGGCCCCGCCGACTTGATTGAAGTTTCCGTCGAGCTCTCTGCTTGGATGTTCTATCTCGCGGGATGCTCTCCAAACATTGATGCGGGCCGAGAGCTATCATCAAAACTCATTCGTAACGGATCAGCACTGAAGAAGTTCCGTGAGATCGTCTCGCAACAAGGCGGAGATCCAGGTGTAATTGACGACCCCCAACGTCTGCCCCAGGCACAGCATAAATCCGCATTTCCAAGCTCAACGGACGGCTTTGTTGCCGGTATCCAATGCGAGCAGGTCGGCGTCGCTAGTCTGGTTCTCGGCGGCGGCCGCGAGAAAAAAGAAGATGTCATCGACCCGGCAGTAGGTCTCATATTGCACAAGAAGGTCGGCGATCAGGTTCGCAAGGGCGAGCCGCTGTGTACCATTCACTACAACTCCGACACGCACCTGGCCGACGCGCGGGGTCTGCTGCAAAACGCCTACCGCATCGCGGAGAAACCGCCGGCGGTAAGGCGGCCCCTAATTCATCGAGTTATCTCGGGCAAAGGAACGCAGGCATGACAATCTTCGCTCCCACCAGGCCGACTTCCCTTGTCGCGCGATTTCCGATCGATACCGAACCTCACATTGAAAGCACGAACAGGAGTCTTCCATGGGTCGTCTGACAGGGCTTCTCGGTTTGGTCACGATGCTCGGGCTCGCCTACTTGTTTTCCAGCAATCGCAGGGCGATCCGGCTCAAGACGGTCGGCCTGGGGCTGGTCCTGCAATTCATCTTCGCTCTGTTCGTGCTGCGCTTCAGCTTCGGCCGCAATCTTCTGGCTTGGGCCGGACGCGGTGTGGACAAGTTTCTGGAGTATTCATTCGCCGGCTCGCAAATGGTATTCGGAGAATTGGGCCGCAAGGGCGGACAGTTCGGCATGGTCTTTGCCTTTCAGGTTCTCCCAACCGTAATCTTCATCTCCGCATTTTTCGCCGTGCTTTATCACTACGGAGTCATGCAGTTCATCATCCGCCAGATGGCGAAGGTGATGATTCGCATGGGCGCCAGCGGCGCGGAATCGCTTGACGTGGCCGCCAGCATCTTCATGGGTCAGACTGAAGCCCCACTCACCATCCGGCCATATTTGCCATCCCTGACGCGTTCTGAGTTGATGACCGTTATGACGGCCGGCATGGCCCACGTCTCCGGCGGAATCATGGGTGCGTACATTCTTTACGGAGTGAAGGCGGAACACCTGCTCAGCGCCGTCATCATGACCGCCCCCGGCACCGTCCTGATGGCCAAGATGTTCGTGCCCGAAACGGAAGAACCCGTCACCAGTCCGAACCGTAAGCCAGACGCTGATGCGGCTCCCGTCCTTACCGCGAAATCCAAAGTCGAAATGGATGCCGACGCTTTGCCCAAGGATGAGAACGTTCTCGGCGCTATTACCCGGGGTACGATCGATGGCCTTCACCTGGCCCTGAACATCGCCGCCATGCTGATTTCCTTCCTCGCCCTCATCGCTCTGGTGAACGGCATATTCGGCGGTATCCACAATCACTTACTTCGGATGGTTTCCCTCCAGCCTGGAGCAGATCTTCGGAGTGATCTTCGCCCCCATCGCCTGGGTGATCGGCATTCCGTGGAAGGATTGTGGCCTGGTTGGCAATCTTCTTGGAACCCGAATGGTGATCAATGAGTTGGTCGCCTACTCCATGCTGGGTGCGAAGCAGGCCGTTCTCGATCCCAGGTCTTTCGCTATAGCGACCTTTGCGCTATGCGGATTCGCCAACTTCAGCTCGATCGGCATCCAGATCGGTGGCATCAGCGCCCTGGCTCCCAACAAACGCGGCGAACTGGCCAAACTGGGCTTTCGCGCGATGATTGCCGGTACAATGGCCAATCTGATGTCGGCATCTATCGTCGGCATTCTGCTGCAGTAATAAACCCAGGGATTTGTAAGCTGTCGAACGATTGCTGCAGGATCTTATTGAACCTTGGCGGGAGTTATCGTAAGCCTGCTGAAATCAGGCATGGCGTTCTTTCGGACCATCGTCCGAAGCTAACCGGGAAGGCTTCTTAGGCGCGGAAGGTTGCACTCGCCGTTTCAATGCAGCAATGAACAACGGCCGCAAGTGCCTGCGTCTGCAGTCATCGCATCGCACCAGTCGAAGCAGCACTACGGGCAAAAGCTTTTCCCAAAACGTCTTGGCGGATGAGACATATATTTCAAATCCGCCGCAGTAAGGACATCGATGGAGGCCTATTCGGCGCATTTGTAACCCCTGGGTTCGGTCCGGTGTTGAGATGTATGCAGTTGGATGCAGCTTTATCCCCGAAAAGCTCTATTTAGTTCCATTTTGGGAAGACTGTCACTGAAAACATTGACAGGGGTCGAGCGCTGGATGACGCCACACGTCATGGCAAGAACCATCGCCGGTTCACGAAACACGCAGGCAAGCGGCTACTGATGAAGTGCCGGACTGCGCAATACATGGCCGGGGTGATTGCCTGTAACCTTCCCGCCGTCAATAACCCACTGTCCGGATACCATGACGCTTGGAATGCCGATGGGCGGCGCTTCGGGATGCTCGATCGTTGACTGATCGAGTATGGTGGATGGATCAAAGATAACAAGGTCGGCAACATAGCCTTGGGCGATCTGTCCCCGATCTTTTAGTCCGAGTTGTTGTGCCGAAAGGCCGGTCATTTTATGGATGGCCATTTCGAGCGGAAGAACCTTCTGTTCGCGCACGTAGCGACCCAGTACCCTGGGAAACGCACCCGCTCCGCGCGGATGTGCTCCGTGCAGTTCGCCGTCGCTGCTGAACATGATTTGCGGCTGCGCGATGAACCAGCGGACGTCATCTTCACTCATTGACGTCCCAATGATGTCTTCCAGCTCTACGTGTGAATCGACTTCGGCCTCCGTAGCTTTCACGATTCGCATGTAAGACTCGACCGGCGTGATCTTCCACGCGGCGGCAACCTGTTCCAGCGTTTTTCCCGCCATCGCGGGTTCCGGAGCGTAGTGAGCCAACCGGATCGCCGCGGCACCGCCATTGTCGGCGATCGCTTTCGTAACTTTTTCAGGGTTATAAAAATCACGGTCTGTCACGATGACCCGGATTGTGGAGTGCCAGTACGTGTAGGGGTAGACGTCCGCTTTCAAGTCGATTCCCTCGCGCTTGGCGGTGGCAAAGTACTCGGGCATACGTGAGGCGGCGAGATGCCATACCGGAGTTGAGCCCAATTTTATATGGGTGATTTCAACCGGAATTTTGGCCTCACGGCCAATTCGGAGAATCTCGTCGTAAGAGTCGAAAACTTTGTTCCCTTCGTCGCGGACGTGGCTGATGTAAAAGCCTCCCGAGGCCGCGGCGATCTTGGCGAGTTCCACCACTTCCTCGGTAGTAGAGAAGTGCGCCTGCTCGTATTCGAGGCCGGTTGAAAGCCCAAAGGCCCCCGCCCGCAATTCGCCGGCGAGCAAGGTTTTCATCTCGGCCAGTTCTTCCTGCGTCGATGGGCGATACAAATCCTTCCCCATTACTTTTTCGCGCAGAGTCGCATGGCCGATCATGCTGGCAACATTGATCGCGGCGGGTGTCTTTTCGAAACTCGCGAAATAGTCCCGCAGGGGCAAGTGCGACTCTCCGTCCTGCCCAACGAAGATCGTCGTCACTCCCTGGCGGGAGATGGTGGCGGCATCCAGATCTTTCAGGAGGCCGCGATCGCCATGGCTGTGCATGTCAATGAATCCGGGAGCAAGCGCCAGCCCGTGTTCGTCACGAACGATCTCGCCGGCTGCAGCATCCAGATGTTCGGAGACCGCGGCAATACGGTCGCCATGTATGCGGACATCGCCAGTGAAAGGAGGTTTGCCAGTTCCGTCATAGACGGTGACATTCTTAAGCAGAATGTCGGCGGCAAAAAGGTGAATACTGCAGAAAAGAAGGAAAGTAGAGAACAACAGGTTCCGTGCGCGCATGATTTTCGGGTGGAAGGCGAACGGTGAGTATACACGTTTGGCCACTCAGCCCGCGGACCCGCAGTGCGACCTTGTGACGGCCCGTTGCCGCTTGCGTCTAAAACATGTAATTCGCGACCTAGTCCGTTCCGAATGTTGGACATAATGATTAAGAAATACTTACCGTCATTCTTTGTGTTCCTCGCGCTCAGCCCACTCTGCACCGGATCGCAGGTGAGCTCTTCTGGCGCGGTACCTTTTATCTTTGCGGGGAATCGCGTCTATGCCGAATTGGTGTTCGTCCGCCCGAACGGATCACTTCGCAAAGTTTTTGCCTTCGTCGATCTCGGCAGCCCATCGACGATACTCTCGGAAGCCCTTTTCAAGGAACTCCAAATCGACCAAAAGAGGTCGCTGACTTTCAACGTCGGCAAAATGTCGGTGCAAGTCGATCCCAGCACGGTCACCAGCGACACCTGGCTGCCTTATTCAATCGGTGACAATCGCAAGGTAGAGGCGCTTCTGCCTGCCGGTGTGTTGCAGAAATATCAGGTTGTAATCGACTATGCGCAGCGATCTCTTACGCTTGCGCAACCGGGAACCCTGGAGCCGGCGGGCGTTCCGGTTCCCTTTCGAATCAATGACAAGACAGGCCTGATCGCGATCGATGCTTCCATCAACGGTCGACTTTACCCGGTTACGGTCGACTGTGGCTCGGCCTATACTTGGTTGAGAAAAACTACCGTGCAGACATGGCTTGACGTGCATCCGGATTGGCAGCGAGGGACTGGGGCCGTCGGAGCAGCCAATATGAGAATGGCGGACGACGGAATCGAAGCCGTAGGCATCGTCGTACGTGTACCTGAGATCAAACTGGGTTCACTGTCCCTGCAGCATATTGGAGCGCTCGCGATCGGGCCAAGCAATACGAATTGGGATTTCATCGACTGGTATTCGGAGAAAAATCCGGGCCCTGTTATCGGCTGGCTTGGTGGCAATGTCCTGCAGGGTTTTCGCATCACTATCGACTATCCGAATCATAAAATCTACTGGCTACGGCAGCGAGAATTGGACGCACACGATCTCGACCAGGTCGGGCTCACCCTGAAGTCCAAAAACGGTGAGTATTTTGTGTCGGCAATCGCCGCTCAAAACGGTAAAGCGACAGTGGAGGGCGTCCAGGTCGGAGACAAATTGCTCCAGATCGATTCCCTGCACACGTCCACCGCTACGTGGGCAGGAATCTTCTCCGCTATGCACGGTAAACCCGGAGAGTTGCGCACTCTCCTTCTCGAGCGAGATACAAAGCAATTCACGGCGCAGGCGAAAATCGTCGGCTTCTAAATTAAAGTCGGCCAATAGGCCGAAGCACGTCCCGCTCTTTCTTCTCCTGCGCACTACTAGGCCGATATGCTCGCACATCCCCCTCCGCGATCAGCCTAACAAGTACCTCGACAAAAAGAATCTTTATATAAGGGTATCTCATCTTATACGCTGTTCGCCGTACTCAAATAGGTGACAACGGAGGGAATTTCCATGTTTCGTAAGTTGATTAGCACTGACAACGACCATGCAACGACTATTCTTCGACTTGTGGTCGGCGTGATCTTTTTCGCCCACGGCGCTCAGAAAATGCTTGGATGGTTCGGTGGGTACGGTTTCACCGTCACGATGGGCTTCTTCACGGGAATGTTGCACGTTCCCGCCGCATTAGCATTTTTGGCCATCGCCGCAGAATTCTTCGGGGGTTTGGGGCTCATCCTGGGATTGCTCACCCGCGTTGCGTCCTTTGGAATCTTTTGCAACATGATTGTGGCCATCGCGCTGGTCCATGGCCGGTTCGGCTTCTGGATGAACTGGAGTGGAGCACAAAAAGGTGAAGGCTACGAATACCACCTTCTCGCGCTAGCGGCTACGGCATTCCTGATCATTCATGGCGCAGGAGCATTTTCTGTTGACCGCTTGCTGTCTGCCCCAGCAGATAACAGGATCGGGTCCCATGTTCGGACTCAAGCTGCCTGACAAGGAAGTCATGGTGAAGACGAGCGATCGCATTACCGCACCCCGGCTCTGGCTCGTGATTGCTAAGAGCTATCGCGCGCTAAGCCTCCTGGCTGAGCAGAGCATCGCCAACACGGGACTGTGTCTGACAGACTTCGCCGCGCTCGAAGCGCTTTTGCACAAGGGCCCGCTCACGATCTCACAGATTCAACAGAAGGTGCGGCTGGCCAGTGGCTCGATGACGGCGGCAGTCGATCGTCTCGAGAAGCTTGGCCTCGTTCTACGCAAGTCGAGCCCAAGCGATCGACGCGCACGGATCCTGGAACTCACGTCGAAAGGTAAGCTGCTGGCGGCCTCGTGCTTTGAGCGACATGCGAAAGACATTGAAACACTGATGTCACCGCTATCGGAAACCGAGATGGAACAACTCTACAGGTCGCTTAAAAAGGTGGGTCTGCTCGCGGCGAAAACGCTCGAAGAACAAGCGACACGCTCCCGGGGCAGTAAGGAACAAGTTACAAAATGACTGCACAATTGGCGAATCCACTAGAGCGCCCCGGTGGGCAAGCAGATGATCTTTCGGAACTCATTCTGCATTTTCCAAGGTAAGAAGGCGTACCATTTCAACATGCCCGGAAAACATCCAGAATTATCCTACCCAGAATTCTCCTATCGTTCAGATGTTCTCCTTCGACAAGAACCAGACGAAGAAGAGGACGAGGAAGAGGAAGACGACGACAAAGATGACGATGACGACGATGAAACAGATGACGATGAGGAGGAAGGAGATGGATACTCTGCTCGCCCTCGTTTAGTACTTGAAGGCTGATTCGACGCGGCACTTGCGAACGCCGCGTAGGCAGGTTGTTCACTAAAGGGTGAGTCCTTTGGTTGAGTAACAAAAGCGTACATCAACCTGGCATTCTTGAGTCAGGCTGTCGGCGCGTCCACCGCGGAAGCAATCTATCGCAAGCGGAGGAGTGGAGTCTGTGTCGCTGGATCAACCTTGAAGCTACTCACAACCCAACCGGCTCGCACAGTCTCGCAATATGTCAGCTTCCCAGGCAGGGCGTTTTGAATTCTTGGGATGCACCCGGTCGGTCGGAATTCGTCCGGCCATGTGCAGAAACACCGCGGCAGAGTGTTTGTAAGCTAGTACCGGGGGACGAAAGGCAACGTTGCCTAAATACTGCAGGGCGTCGGAAAGCGCGTAGTACGCCGGGTCGCCGGCCTCCCACAATCGGTCACGTTCAGAGAACTTTTCCGGAGCGAAACTGGCTAGGCCTAAAAGATAGTCCGAGCCGTACTCGATCATGTTGATGCCCAGATCGTTTCCCGTGTAGATGCGGAACTCTGGCCGTTGTTCGTCGCGCAACGCCAGGCGCTTCAGTTCGACGAGGCGGTCGAGGGACGAATGCTTCATGCCCTTAAGCTCAGGAATATCCATCAGGCGACGGACCGTGTCCTCATCAAAGATTTCTCCATTGGGCGCGAACATTGTGCCCAGCTCAAAAGCCAGCACATGCTGGTATCCCTGGCACGCCGCTCGATAGACGGATGCCTTCTCTTTAGACGACAGACCATGCAGCCGTGAGGACTGAAACATGATCGGAAGACCGCCGGCCTGAATGATCGAATCCATCTGCTGCCGGTAAAGAGCAACAATGTCCCCGGTTTGATTTTCGATATACGCTCCGCCCACAAATGGCACATTCTTGCCCAGGGCTTCAACCGTCCAGCGCAACACGTCCCGCTTTTCTGGCTCGCTCAAATAGTTGACATAGCCCGTGTCCATGTTGACGGCATTCATCAATCCGGCCTGATGAGTGGCAGTCAAGTGCTGTTTGAATGCATCCACAGCGACGCTTCCATCCAACTCAAAAGGCAACAGAGCCGCGGCGATTCCGTGTACTTTTCGGCGAAGCTGCCGGCGTTCTAGGAGGGCTGCTATGTTCATTTTTCTCTAGATCCTAATCTCCAGCTTTGGAACAGTCTTAATGTTTCTTCGCAAGGGTTAGTTGCGTCATCAGTTCAGAATCCTTGTAGAAGCTGTCCAGCGGATAACATCCCGAAGGCAATCCTTTTCGCGGAGCAGTCGTGCAATCGCTAAATGTTCTGCAAATCCGTTTGCGCTCAATGGTGCGTCCTTCGGATGCGTCCCATAGCAGCTCGGGATAAGTCAGCACCATTCGCCCCAATCCCACCATGTCGACCCAGCCTTCGCGCAGAGCGGCCTGGGTGACGTGTGGCAGGAAATCCTGCAGGTAGCTGTAACCAGTCCCGACGAATATCAGGTTCGGAAATTGCTTCTTCAGGCGCTGCGTTGCTTCCATCTGTCGCGCCACGCTTATGAGCGGGTCTTCAGGGGGCAAGTATCCATCCGAAGGCGGATAGAGCGCGGGTCGCTGGAGGTGCGGGTTGTAGTAGGGACTGCCGGCGGTGATATTTACCAGCCGGATTCCGAGCTGCTCAAGCAGAGCCAAAAAGCGAACGGGTTCCTTCAAGTCCGATTCGGTTGGCGCGAGCGGGTTCACGCCGAACCCCCAGCGGTACGGGATCGCGTTTTCGTAGGGCTCGGGAATCCCTTGCCCCGGCTTTCCCTTGGATGATTTCGCGGGATCGGGATGGAACGGAACGCTGTCGATGGCTGAAAGGCGGACAGCAATTTTTAGTCCGGGAGCGATAGCCCGAATACCTTGCACCACCTCGCGCAGAAATCGAGTTCGGTTCTCGAAACTTCCACCGTAACGGCCGGGGCGAGTGTGGGCGCTGAGAAATTCGTGACCGAGGTAGCCGTGGCAATGTTTGATATCCACGAAGTCGAAGCCCAACTTCCACGCCATCAGAGCGGCACGATGAAAGTTCTCAATGATGGCTTCAATTTGCTCGTCCGTCAGGACGGGAAAGTCAGCAGGCAACCCCAGGCGACGATCCAGGAACGGGTGGTGATACAGAATACGCGGCTCAGGCCGACCGTGCGCATTGGGGCGGCTGTAGCGACCAGAATCCGTCAGCTGCAAACCTATCAACAAGCCATCGTCGCTGCCACACGTGAGCCGGTGTTCTTCGAGCAATGTGGCTCGCAGCCTGGACAAGCCTCCAAGCGTATGCGCCGCGGCCACGAGTTGATTGGGATTCGCCCGCCCCGCGTGCGAGACTGCGACTGCTTCCCCTCCCCATATCAATTTCGCTCCGCTGCAGCCGAAGCGCCGCCAGCGCCGGATCGTGTTTTCAGACGGGTTGCCGTCGGGAGAGCCGTCCCATCCTTCCATCGGATGCACGACGATCCGATTGCCGATTTTGACATCGCCGTTGACCATGGGTTGGCGCAGGGGAGACGCCTGGTCTTTCAAGAGTTCGTCATCACAGGGGATCATCAAACCCAGCGAATGCAGGTGTTCTTTAAAACTTGCTACGTTCTTCACGGTTCCAAGACGCAGAATAGGTTTCTGAGTCATGCTGTCTTCCCCCGCTGTGGTAGTCCTAGAACGACCGCAGCCCCGAGTAACGCGATACCCACCAGAACGAAACAACTTTTGGAATAACTTCCGGTCGCGTCGCGCAAGCGCCCGGTCAGCCACGCTGACACGGCTTCAGCGATGCCGCCGGCGGTCAGCATTACTCCCAGCAGCCGTCCCAGAACCTGCATGCCGAAAATTTCAGCGGTCATCAGCGGAACGATCATGTAGTCGCCACCGAGTCCGACCCCAAACACGGCGGCCGCCGCACACATCACTCCTCGAGTGCGCGAGGAACAGAAACGGAATGCCGCCTGCCACCAGCAAGTAGGTCAGCAGCATCACATACTTCTTAGAAAAGCGATCGGCCAGCCACCCCATGAGCCTCTTGAGCCCGCGCCAACTCCACGGCTTTCATTGACTTGTCCTCAGGGCGCGCCTACCACGACTTCATCATCGGCCGAATCCCTCTTCGCCACAAGCGGTTTTTGAAACGATCTCGCGCATGTCGAGTGATCACTGCATGAAACGCACGTATTTTCCCGGTATCACTGACGTTGTCGTCGTCACGGATCCGGCAGAGATCCGGACAATTTCAAACGATTCAAGGTTCGACCGGGACTTCACAGGACATGGTCCTGTTCGCAACGTGCAGCTTCTCCAGAAGATGCTCCGTATTTTCTCGGTCAACGGCAGAAGATTCCCAACTATGCTGCCGCGCACCAACCCCAGCCGAGGCGCCGCGCAAGACGAACTGTGGTCGAGACTAAACGTCAAGGCCGCTGAGGTGAAACACGGACCCACTCACTTGGAGCCCCTGGCCGAATGGGTCAGAGGGATCGGAACTGCGGAGAAGCTCGATCTGCTTGTGCAGCAGAGTATAGGAAGATTGTTCGTGGAAACGTTCACGGCCACTGAGGAGAGTTTGGCAGCGGCCCACATGGTCCTTGAAGCTGCAAGCTCTTCCAATGTCCTGAGAATGCTGGCGTGGCGTATCAGCGGCAGGCTGGAGCGGGCCAAAACGCTGCTTGCTTCCATGGTGAATGGCGATCTGTCTGGCGTTATCGCGACAATTGCAGCTCGGCAGCTCATTGTCGATGGCCTGCATAAAATGCGGCAACTTGCTGCCGACCCAGCGCTTCGATCTTCAATAACGACGGATGCTGCCGTGGACGAATGCCTCTTTGCACCACCGACCGTTGTACGCCAGGCGAAAACTTCCGGCGAGGTCGGGGGTTGTCCCTTTAGAAGAGGCTCGCTCTTCATCCTAGATCTGGGAAGCGCGAGCAAAGGCCCGGCGAATCGAGACCTCGTCTTCCTCAATCAGAGTTGGAGCCGCTGTCCCGCCGAAAAGTGGGTGCCTGCGCTATTGGAAGGCGTGTGGGCGCGTGTCTCAGCTACGTTGTATGAGTCTTAAAAAACCCTCGCAACCCTGATTGATCAATTCCTGACCGCGTCGAATGCCGGACTGGTCAATTGTTGTAACCACACGACTACACGCATTGACCCAGTCAGGAGGGATTATCAGTGTAATTGCACGGGTTAGTACGCCCAAAAAGTACTTGACGGGCACGACATTGTCAGAGACGCGATTTTTCAACATTTGCTTTTGTCTATAATCGGAACGATTGTATGGTAGGCCCACTGAATTGCAATCGAGCGATCCAAATTTAGGACTGTCGGAATCGTGAGTCGCCGGATACGCTTTTCATAATATGAAATTCGGTCTCTTTCTTGCCCTGCTACTAAGCCTCGCAGTGTCACCCTGCAACGCTGTGCCCGCCGACTGGACCACGCCCATCACTCCATTCAGGATCTCTGACAACCTCTACTACGTCGGCTCGCGCGATTTGGCCGCCTATCTTATCGTTACACCTGAAGGCGACATCCTCATCAATGCCAACCTCGAATCTTCACCCGCGCAGATTCGAGGTAGCGTCGAACATCTCGGCTTTCGGTGGACCGATACAAAAATCCTCCTCAGCAGCCAGGCACACTACGATCACGCCGCCGGCGCTGCCGAGGTCCTCCATGAAACTCATGCCCAATACATGGTCATGGACGGCGATGTCGACGTCATCAAGACCGGTGGAGCGACCGACTTCGATCCCGCCCTTCCGCAATTTCCTCCGGCACGCGTGGACCGTACGTTGCATGACAACGACACCGTTGCGCTGGGTGGCACTACCATCACCGCTCACAAGACAGCTGGACATACCCGGGGCTGCACCACGTGGAGCATGCAGACCCATGAAGGTGGCCGTACCTTCGACGTCGTGATTATCGGTGGATGGGCGCTCAATCCTGGCGTGTCTCTCGTCCCCAAACGTGGAAAACCCGCCGCTTACCCGGGCATTACCTCTGATTTCGACCACACCTTCACAACCCTGAAAGCCTTGCCTTGCGACATTTTTCTCGGCGCACATGGAAGTTATTTCGACATGCTCACCAAACTCGATCGACTGCCCAGTGCAGGTTCTTCCGTCTGGATCGATCCCGCTGGCTATCGCACAGCTGTCGTCGAACACGAGGTCACCTATCGCAAAGAACTTGCGTTGCAGCAGTCACAGTGACTTACTACGGGAGCCCTGTAAGCGAATCGGGTCTCGCCGAAAGCCGTTCCTGCGGGATTGTGAGTGTAGTAGCGATGGCATGCCAGTAGAATATCCGTTATCGATTTGCCGGACCATTCGCTCGCGAAACCCGCTCCATCGCGTGTAACCTTCGAGGTGCTCGTGCATCCAATGCTTGTTCCATAATTTCCGAGAGTCTTACTCCTATTGCGTGATTGGGTGCGCCGGAAGCAGTTGCCTGCCGTCAGGAATTGAGATCCGGTGCTATGAAGATTTGAAATTTTCAAAAAAGAATGTCGGAGAGGTAATGGTCTCTTTTGCCGCTCCGGCTAATGGTCGGATTCGGCTTTGCTTCCCATGGGTACGCGAAGCTCATTCGTGGCCCGGAGAATTTCGCCTCTATTCTCACTTCTCTTGGAGTTCCGCAGCCCCATTTAATGGCTTGTGTCACATCCCTCCTCGAACTCGTCGGAGGGATTAGCCTCATGGCTGGAGCATTCGTTCTTCCGCTCAGTCTCCCCCTGGCGGTCGTCATGCTCACTGCCTGTTCCGTATGCACTTTCAATACGGGTATTTCGTCGATCAGACTTAAGGTGGTGACCGCTTCGGGTGCGGAGTTTGGACCGATCGGGTATGAAATGAATCTTCTCTACATCGTTGCGCTACTGACGCTCGCAATAGGCGGACCAAGAATGCCATCGGTAGATCATTGGTTGGCGACCAGACGCGAAGCTCGAACAGTCCGGCGGCTTTTTCCGTCCGATCCAGTTCGGCGAAGACTCGTTAAACGCTGCTTCCATGTCTGGCTCCATAGTGCATGTCACAACGTCTTACGGTAGTGTACACAGCGGTCTACCGCCTCATACCCCAGCGCCTCATGCGCGCGTTGGGAGACTTCATTGTCAACCCAGGTATCTGACCCTATCTCAACGCACCCCTGGCTGCGTGCCCATTCTTCTGCCACGTCCACAAGTTTCCTGCCTATCCCCCTGTGTCGATGGTTCTCAGCAACGTACCAACCCTCGATATAGCCAACCGGGCGCGATGGGTTGCAGCCGTCCGCGTGTGAACGCAAGTCCACTTCCAGGAAACCAGCTAATACTCGATTACTCGCCTCGGCGACCAAAATGATGAGCGGCATCGTTACAAGAGCCTTGCCTTCAAGAATAAGTGTGAGTTCTCCGGCATGCTCCTCGGCGGAAGACTTGGGCCACAGGGCCTCGCGCAATCGCACCAGTTGGTCGCGATCCGACAGCTGAGCGAGCCTGATGCAAATATCCGACATTCAGATATCGTAACCGAATCTGGTTCCCGCACACCATTGGTTTAGCATCGCCCAATTCCTACAGTTTCCAACTTCTGTAAACGCTTATCCGAGAGTGGGAAAGCGATTGTTGGAGTAAACGCTCGATAACAGCAACAATACGGGTCAATGAGTGCTAATGGGGATCTTGCAACAACTATGACGCTCGAAGAGCCGAACCTCGATCATCAGTGGTTCTTGCCCGACGCACGGAGATAGAAAGTAAGAGGGTTCGAACCTATATGCCTGACTTCACTCGTCGCGAATTTGCCGAAACAATTCTCAAGTGTTTGACTTTGTATTCTTTTGTCGGAGCCGCGATCTCTTCTCAGGCGATGGACTCTGCTTTGAGGCACGAAGCGAGAGTGTGGTCCGCTCAAATCAACGATATCTCTACCGATCTCCGTGCACGAACGTTGACTCCTATCAGGTGGCAGGAAGGGGTCGAGGAAGTGCTTAGCAAATTGATCTGCCTGAGCTTTTTGCCCGATGATACCCGTTACAACGCAAGCATTTTCGGAATGCGTAACGGGAGGAGTATTGTGCCGCATGGACATCACAATGTCGTGTCTGGCCACTTGATTATTGACGGGAATTTACACGTTCGAAATTTTGAGTGAAGCAGGCACGATTGTGCTGGAGCAGAAACTGGGCACGACCCCGAAAGCGATGAAGGAAGTGTTCGGCGCGATACCGTGCAGCCGGATTGCGTTGCAACCCGGGATGCATTCGCCCTGGGTCAGCCGGGCACTGAGCGGGTTGGGGCATGAGGTGATCGTGGCGCATGCCCGCAACGTGCGGTTGATTGGGGGAGAGCCGGAAGAAAGATGATCGGCGGGATGCGCAGACGTTGGCTCGGTTGGCCCGGATCGATCCCCAGTTGCTCTGTCCGGTGAAACATCGCAGCGCGAAGGCGCAGGCCGATCTGACCGTGATCCGGGCGCGAGCCGGGTTGGTGCGGGCACGAACGGCGCTGGTGAACACGGCCCGGGGATTGGCCAAGAGCTACGGGGAGCGGCTGCGCGGGTGCAACGTACGCAATAGGAATGCGGAGAAAGCCCAGGGGTTAAGTCCGGAACTGCGAACCGCACTGGAGCCGTTGCTGGCGGGAATCGAGTCGCTGAGTGAACGCATCCGGGAATGCAACGCAGGGATTGAGCGACTGGCGCAGGACAGCTATCCGCAAGTAGCGCAACTGAAGCAGGTGAAGGGGGTGGGCACATTGATCGCGCTGACCTTCCTGCTGACGTTGGAAGATGCGCATCGTTTTCGCAAGAGCCGGGACGTGAGCTGCTATCTGGGGCTGCAGCCGGGACGGAGGAACTCAGGACAGAGCGAACCGCAAATGCACATCAGTAAGGAAGGCGATCCGTATCTGCGAACGCTGCTGGTGCAGGGAGCGCACCACATCCTGGGCCCGTTTGGAGCTGACAGCGTTACAAAGTCTTGAGAAAAGCGATAAGAGCTCTGCGATCTTCCGCGGAAAGGTCCAAGCCGAATGGATGCCCCTTAACGGCATATGTCTTCATGCCGTAGGGCTTAAATCCGGTCGGCACGTAGTCATCTTGCAGACGGTGGGGATCAAACCAGTCCTCTAAGGTCGCACACCAACCGCTATGGCCAAACATTCCCCGATACCATACACCGCTTAACGAGGGGACCTTGTAATAGCCGGTCCCACGTCTGGTCTTCAGCGCCAGATTAGGTTCGGTGCCTACCGAGAGAGGGAAAATGTCGTATTTCTTTTCGGCATCGTCCGGTGGAGTGAAACCGTCGCAATCGTCAGCTTGTTGTTGGTGTAGAGCGGTGGGGTGTGACACATGACGCAGTTTTCACTCTCGAAAATCTTCTGGCCTCGTTCGGCGAACGCATCAAACTTGTTAGGGTTCGGAGGCGGCTTCAGCGAGTAGACATAGAGGGCAAGGCATAGAGTTGCTCGTCGCTGTAACGGTCCCGGTCGAGATTCTCAATCTTCGGCAACTTCTTGAATTCGGGGAAGTCGATGGGTACGAATCCATTGAAGTTGGCAAGATCGTCGGCGCCCTGATTGAGTGCCGCATAACGCATCAAATCCACAATGGAATGCTGCTGTTGCAGCCCCGTACGATCCAGGTACTTGCGATCCTTTACGCCGATTAAATCCGGTACTTGCGCCGGTGCAAAAGGGCTGGTTCGATTGCGTGCGACCACTCCCGGTGGAATCGTCCGATGGACTTCGGCGATTTGTTCCAGAGTCATACTGCTCGTCAATGGCAGAGGATCAGACGTAATCCACGGAGTCGCGTAAAGACCTCGCTCGAGCACGGCTGCGAATTTCGAGCCGGCGTGCAGATAGTCCATCGCAAAATAACGGTCGAAAGGGAAATTGCCCTGCGCTCCTTTCAAAACGGTTCCGTCCGGCATCACCCGCGTGTGGCACATCCCACACGCCAGGACCCCAATCTCGACATCACCTTTTTTTTTCACGACGTAGCGGAAGTACGGCAGTGTGCCGTCTCCCGCCACCAATGCGCCAGTCATCTCCAGAAACTTCGGATCACGAACGTATAGGTCGGTCGGTTCCGAACCTCCGATTCCTCCATCGCCTATCGGTTAGTCAAACACCTGCTCACCGGCCTTTATCCAGTCGGCATCTGTTTCGAGCGCTGGCGCGTGACCCTTGTCATCCCAATAGATCACCGGCTCTTTCTGTTTGAGCGATTCTAGTAACCACCCGGTTCGTGACCCGCGGCATAGACGGGGTAGCTCTTATAGATGGGCCGGACCGGTACTCGGTAGTAGTAGTCGGCAGGAACCTGCTTGGGCGACCCCACGGGATTGGCCAAAGGAATTTCGAGGACAGCCATCTGGGATCATCCCAAGTCTTGGGAATTGGAGACTTGGCGGTGTCGGGACTTGTCATGAGGATGGACGAAACCCGTCCAGATTTCCGGAAAGAGAAAAACGAAAACGAGCAGACCGCCCAGTCTTTTCAATTCTGCCCTCCTTGGGGTTTGACCCAGAATGAGGTGGCTACCGAAGCATTGCTGTCTCAATCTAATTCAGTCTAATTGTGATGTCGAAGAAAAAGAGTCAGCGTCCCAAATCTGGATTAACGCCCCGGAGGGCACCGGAAGTGAATCCGGTGCTCTCTGTCTCGTACCCTCCCCCGGGTACTAGGCAACTGTTACGGCAGTACGGTGAAGGAACCCAGCGCCGTTGGTCGCATTCTGAATCGCCACTATCGGGAAGTACTCAAGCTTGGTGGCGTGCCAGCTAGTGTGGGTTCCAAAATCAGATGTTTGTCGAACGCCACGAAGGGTGGGCCGCGGTTTCGTGAGCACAGTTACTTGCGAGGGTCGCTCTCCAGAGGATTTTGGAACACATGCGATCTCCTCACTTGCTTGTTTCTTGATCCAACGGGCCGACCGGCACCCGGGCGCCGGCCGCCCCATCGAGGATGCGCAACTTGGGGATCTCGCGTCTTGTTCTTGGAGCCGAACGGTCGTCCGGCTCCTGGCCGTCTTCCGCCCAATCCATTCGCCATCTCTGAAAACCTCGAGGAGGAAGCCGGCACAAAATCAAAGCTTCTTTGAAAAGTGCCACCAAGAATCAAAACAATCAAAGAAACCCTTTGCCTTCAACGACTGTCCTGCGATGCCAGAAGTTCGGCTGACGTCGTTTCAAAAGGTTTCAAAGCGTAAGTGCTTTGAGATCATCAGCCGCAGTTTGAAATCCCATTGAAATCCAATATTTATCAATCGCGCAAGCCCTTTCTCTTCAGCATCCTGTTTGAAGAGAACTGATAGTTAACACTACATAGAACTGTTACATGGTCGGTCCCCGAACATACCTCGGACGCCGCGCAGCGGAGTAGATCAGACCTACTGCTGTTCGATCGCATCAACGTTGCGCACCCACAATGCTCGGGCGTCGAATTTATGTGTTTACCGAAATATTAACGCCGTGCCATATTTGGTTGTCATGAAGCGCATGACGGCCGAGGAACTCGATCTGGCGGCTGCCCGCCTGGAAAAGATCGGGCTGGAAGAAGAGAGCCTACGCTCGCAACTGCAAAAGCAGATAGAGGAGTTTGGCTTTAGTCCGACTCGCGCGGAAAAGTCGAAGCGACTCAATGGTATGGAATATCAGTTGACGGTAAGCCGCGGCACTAGCACCGAAATCAGGGATAGCGAGGTCGAGCGCATCCGGTCGGCCTGTTCGGATGGACTGTTCGCGCGGCTTTTCCGAACCGTCACAAAGTTTAAGTTGGCTGAGGGCGCCACATTGCTCCTGTCCGCGCCGCTCCCAGAAGGCGCACCGCGAAACTTGCGACTGATGTTCAGTCGAGCAGTCGATACCAAGGAGACCTCACCTAGACTGCGGATCGAAAAACTTTCCGCGGAGCGTGCGACTGAATGCGCTACATAAAGCCCCAATCGAGGTAGATTGGCAGGCTGGTGTACACTCCCGGCATGGTTTGGGCCTCCAACAAACTTTTACCTTGGCTTATCTCCGGAAGCGCAGTCGCACTCGGTGTTTGCGTACTTGTGGCTCCTGCCGCTTTCCATCTTTAGGAAAGCGCGACCTTGGTCTGGCATTGGATTCTATGTTGCTTCGTTCGTGTTCGGAGCAATGCTTTTTGTGTTTTCTTGCATCGTTGTCGTCGCGATATGGGGTTACGTGGGGCTTATCTTAGGATTGGTTTTCGGTGGGGTAGGCGTAGCGCCGGTAGCTTTCCTCGCGACGATTGCCCATGCGGAGTGGCCAGCATTTTGGAGTTTGATATTCGGAATTGTCCTAACATTCGGCGCTCGCGCCTTCGGAATTTACTTAACCGGCATGGCAAAGAGCGCTGACGACAAGGCGCATGACGCGCCATGAGGAAATCCCGGAACGTGGGCAGTCAGATAAAACAATGCCCTTCGTAGCCCACGTATGGAGTAGGTTTCGGAATGCGCCCGCCACTAAGCAACGGAGGTAAGGATTTGGATTTCACCCTTTCCCCTACGAACCAGAAGGTCGGGATTTCTCCAGGCGGAGGTGGTCGGCGCGTTCCACTCTCGGCTTTTGTTGGGACTAGTCGCGGGCCTGTGCTTGCCCGATGATGACGATCGGTAATCCAAAGCAACCGGAAATAAGTTGAGGCAAACTCCCGACAAGCTTGGATGTTTGGAACAGAATGGAACAGGGTTGGGTTTGTGAGAGGCTGCAAGTGATTGAAAACTTGGTGGAGCTAGTCGGGATCGAACCGACGGCCTCGTCGTTGCGAACGACGCGCTCTCCCAGCTGAGCTATAGCCCCACGTGGCGGGATCGACAACGCAATTTTAACAGCGTTCTCCGTCAAGACCAAACCCAGAACACGTCGCACTCCTCCACAACAATTGTGTTTACCTCCTGAGAGTTTCAACGTCTAATAGGTAGTACAGGCTGTTGATTTTGAATGTTCACGTCACTTCAACCCCGTAGTCGCCGTTATCCCATAGCCAAGCTGTGTTCCGTGGCCTTTCACTGTTTGCTTCTGCTGTGGCTTCTGCGCGCGCCTACTCCAAAAGTTGTGGCTCCGTCCTTCGTCGTTAACGGCGACCATGGAACGCAGATCGCGCATCTGTACTGGCCGAACCAACGAACCCAGTTGGTAAATGATTCATCTCCCGGTACGGCCGACTCGTCGACCATTCAGCAGCTCAACGCACACCTCATATATAGACAACGAAAAGGTAAGGCATCGAAGGCCGCCGAAGCGCGAGCAGGCCAAGCCGAAAGTCGGTTCGGAAGACCAGACTTCATCGCCGGGCGAGGCTTCGAATGTGCGCCCAGCGGGTATGCCGTCAGGCACGGTATTGGAAGGGCCATTGAGCGGTGAGGAGGTTCGCCCGGCGTTGCCGGTCGTCTCTCCTGATCCCATCGTCGCAGCCACCGAGTTGAACGGCGTTCAAGGCGATGTCGTGATTGAAGTCACGATAGACGACCAAGGAAATATCATCCAGAAAGTTGTGGTTCAAAGTCTGGCTCCATCGATCGACGGCAAAGTACTCGAGGCTTTGAACAACTGGCGCTTTCGCCCAGCCACCCGAAACGGCGTCGCCATCCCATCGAAGCAGGACGTCTTCTATCATTTCCCTCGTTTGGGCAAAGGATAGCTCCCAGCACCGGGCGTTCCCTCCTACGACTCTCCAGCGCATCCCGCTATAATGTTGTTGTGGCTGTTCAGGTTCGACAGATTGCCTCCGCTGACTTCCCCACCCGCTGGGGCACCTTCCGTATTCACGGCTTTCGGGGAGAATTCGGCCCGGGCGCGCAAGCAAAAGATGAGGAAGCTGTAGCCCTGGTTATGGGCGATATCCATTCTTCGCCTCCGTTGGTTCGCATTCACTCCCAGTGCCTTACCGGCGATGTGTTCGGTTCGCTGCGCTGCGACTGCCGCCAGCAACTGGAAATGGCGCTGTCGATGATTGCCGAAGAAGGCGCGGGGATCCTGATTTATGAGCAACAGGAAGGTCGCGGAATTGGCCTGATGCCTAAACTACAGGCATACGAATTACAGGACCAAGGATTGGATACCGTCGAGGCCAACGAGCGCCTCGGCTTCAAAGCCGACCAACGCGAATTTGCTCTCCCCGCGGAGATCCTGAAATTGCTCGGCGTCAAAAGTGTGCGCCTGCTCTCTAATAATCCCGACAAAGTCGCTGCTCTTGAAAACGGCGGCATCGTCGTGACTGAACGCGTACCCTGCGAAGTCGCGCCGTCGGCCCACACGGAGGATTATCTGAGGACTAAAAAAGAAAAACTGGGTCACCTGTTCACATCGCGCTGAGATTCTCTTACTGACAACTGACAACCGCCCACTGACAACTGTTTCAATACAGCGGAACTTTCGGATCCACGGATCGCGCCCAACCGTCGATCCCGCCCCGCATCGACTGCACCCTTTCAAATCCCTGCTGCCGCAGCCAGTTCGTAACGCTGAGCGACCGCACGCCGTGATGACAAACCACAACGATGTGGTCTTCGGGATCAAGTTCCTGATGGGCGCGCATGGTCACATCTCCCATCGGAATATTCTTCGTACCCTCGAGGCTCGCCTTCTCCAACTCCCAAGGCTCCCGCACATCCAGCAGTGTGAACTTATCTCCACGCTTGAGCATGCTTTTCACGAGACCGGCGCTGATTTCAAAGTCCATAGGAAATCGCTTCTAGCTAGTGGTTCCAAGCTTCTGGCTACTAGCCACTGAGCACTGGATTCAAGCCGCAAGCTGATCGAGCGAGCTAGAGGCTAGCAGCTAGAAGCGCTCTTAGTACCCAAAATCTGTCTGCGCCGCGTAAGCATGTTTTTTGACACCCAACTCTTCCACGCGGCACGCGCCCAACTGATTCATGTACGCCCGACGATCGGCAACGCCATGAACCCACCGTTGCAACCATCCGTCGCTGTCGGTTTTCGTCTTCGTCTGCTCGTGATACTGACGGAAGAATGCATCGTCACGCTTGTAGTATCCCTGCACCGGTGACGGATGCGCCCCGTATCGGCACTCTACCACTGCGTCGACCAGAAATCCCGGAATTACCGTCCGGTTCGGATCGCTCGCAATCACCTCCGGTTCCACAATTTCTTCCGCCACGACAATCACCCGCTTCGAAGCTCGGACCGCTTCGATCATAACGCCGAAATTCCCCCAGCAATGCGCATTCCCATCGCTGTCGGCCCGTTGCAAATGAACGATCGCAACATCCGGCGAAAGCGCCTTGACCGCCTGTCAGTCTTTGCAGGATTCATTGCCTGAAAAGGGCGATTCGATCTCGGCGAAAAACTCATTCTCTCGGGCTATATCGCTGCCAAGCGCCGTTCGAGTCGGAAGAAACGGCACGCCCATTGCTGCAGCCTGCAACGCCAGCGCGACGGTGAAATTTGTCATGTTGGTGACTTTCACGCTGCCGCGCTCTACCGCGCGTCGAAAGTTATAGGCCGACCCCATCATCACGTTTCCAACCCATGCGGCAATCACTCTTTCGACACATCCGCCGGCAATCATTTGATCGAACAGAATGTCCGAGATCGGTCCAATCAGAGTGAGGCCGTGTTTCCCCTGCCGAACTATCTCGTGCCCAGCGGCAAAAGGGATCATCTGCTCCATTTGCAGACCCAAGGCCACAGACGCGCCGTCCGGAACAAACTCAGCAATGGCTTCACTCGTGGATCGAACTTTGGAGGCGTTCGACATTTACTTCCCCTTCCACTCTGGCGGCCGCTTCTCGAGGAATGCATTGATTCCTTCCTGCATGTCTTCTGTCTTCATCAATTCATCCAGATATATCTTTTCCGCCCGCGCCAGCCCCTTGTCGAAGTGCATCGAGTCCCATCCGTACATCGCCTTCTTGGCCACAGCCAGCGCGGCGGAGCTTAGTTTCGACAGTTGCTGCAGGGTTTCCAGCACGATGGCCTCTAGTTCAGCTGCCGGAACGACCCGGTTTGCTAAGCCAATGTTTGCTGCCTCCTGACCGCTGATGGTGCGCCCGGTTAGCATGAGCTCTGCGGCATGTTTCTGCCCAACTAGTGCCGCCAGCGCCGTCGCCGCGACAGGCGGATAGCACCCCAGTTTGATCTCAGGGAACCCCCACCCCGCGTTATCGGCGGTATATACCATGTCGCACACCATGGCCAGTTCCGCTCCTCCGCCCAGGCAATGGCCGTGCACGGATGCGATGGTCACTTTCTTTGTGCTGATCAGCGCACGGATCACCGCGTGAAACTTGCTCAGCATGATTTCAACTTTGTCGGGCGTATGGTCGGCGACGTCCACTCCAACCGAAAACGCCTTCCCGGCGCCACTCAGCAAGATAATGGATAGATCCTTTCGTGGTTCGATCTCGCCGAGGGCTACCGCGAGTTCCTCCATCATCGCGATGTCGATTACGTTCAGCGGCGGATTATTCAGGCAGATGCGCGCCACAGGCGGCTGGATTTCCATGGTGATTCGCGATCGCGACACTGTTTCGTTGGTCGTCATTTTCAGTGGAAGAGAATGGTTTACTTAGTCCAGAATCCGTCTTTGTCGTAGTCCCGGATCGCCTTCAATTCTTCCGCGCTGGGCTCCTGCGTCGGTGAAACCTTGCCGGGAATACGCAAGTTCCATCCTGTATTGCGCAAGATGTCGTCAACCTCAACTCCGGGATGCGCCGATGACAAGTAAGCCTCGCCTTCATCGCCGAAACGAAGCACCGCCTTGGTCGTGATCACGGCCGCAGGACCGCCTCGCGGCAGGCCCATACGTTGCCGCCAACCCGCACCGTCACCGTTTCCCGGGCTGGTTAGATACGAGACCCGCTCCGGCAGACGTTCCTTGCTATGGTCCAGCAACGCCACAAAACGATGCGCCAGCGATGCAATATCACAAGCACCACCGGATCCCGGCAATCGTGTGAGTCCCTTCGGCCCGTGAACTTCAGTCGAATTCAAATTGCCGAAGCGGTCGACTTCTGCCGCTCCCAGGAAGCCAAGATTCACGCGTCCCGATTGCAACAGGCTCATCACTGCAAGCATATCGAGACACTGGGTTGCCCCGAGAAGATTCGGCGGGTCAGCCATGGTATAGATCAACTCTGGAGCAGGTGTAGTACGGATCACGCCATTCTCGAAGAGGCCAACGGCATTGGGAGCATGGGTCTTCTTCGCCACCACAAACGCGATGAGCGGCAGGCGCATCCCGACGAACACCACTTCTTCGTCACGGATCTCCCGCGCCGCGCTGGCCACCATCAACTCACCCAGAGTGTAAGTAGATCCAGCCGTCTGCATACTGTTCAACTGAAGAACCGGAAGCCGCAAACTGTTTATGAATTCGGGAGAACTTAGGTGATCCGCAAATCAAACCCTTACAAATTAATGGCCGACTTGCGAACCTCGCCAATCGAGGCCAGTGGATCGCGCGCACCCTCTTTTGGTGCAATCCACTTTTTCTCGCTGCTGATGATATCGAGCAACAGCTTCTTGTCCTCGGCCGACGGCATGTACTCTTTGACATGCCCTTCGTACGCGGCATCGTCGATCGCCTCGCCAGTCTGCGCATGGAATTTCTGTCCCGCCCAGCGTCCAATGTGCCGATTGAACTTGATGTGGGGAGCATAAAGCCTGGGCTGGCCCGCCGCCAGGACTCCGTTAAATCGCTCGATCAATCCCGCCACCTCATCGCGATAAAGATGCCGGTTGTAGTCGTTCAAGTCGTCGAGGTCCGCCGTCTGCTCATTTTTCGGCTCATCATACCGCCCCTTGATGCCCCAGACATAGGCCCAATGCGCCGACGACGAGTGGTCGGTCCCGAACAAGTCGTAGGAGCTCGAGATCCACTTGTTGAGATATTTCTGGATCAGCCAGCCCGGAATCACGCCCGCCTGCACGATACGCCGCAATCCGTCATTGCCCGTACCCATGTGGAATGCTTCTTCGCGCAGCATGTAAGACATGGAACGTCCCAGCGGCGCGAAGGCAGAGTACTTGAACATCTGCAACTGGAACTTGCCATCACGATCCACGAAATCGGTATACGTGAAGAAATCCATCCAGTTATCTACATCAACGTTGAAGGCGCCCAGCAGTCGCTTGTTATCAAACGCGCGCCGCTCCAGCATCTTTTGCGCTTCCACCTTGCCCGAATAACCGAAGTGGTCGACGAGTAAAGCGCACATTTGCCAGCCGTGACGCATTTCTTCGATCATTACCCGCGTGATTGCGCGCCGATCCCAGTCGGTGGGTGCGCTCTCAAAAAGATAGCGCTGCTGCTCCACGCTGGCGAATTCGGTATCGCCCTGATAGACGATCATGTTCATCATCGCGTCGCGCATCTGCTGCGTCGGTACTTGGCGAAGGTTTTCCCACTTGCGCCGTCCCTTGAAATGTCCAAACTGGATCTCGTCGGTCTCGATCGCGCCAAACAGGGTGTCAAATTTGAAGCTGGCAATTTCATCGTGATTGACGCCGATGTCCTTGCGCCAATCATCAAACAATCCAACCCAGTCGCTAAATGTCCCGATTTTTGCAACTTTTCCCGGCATAATTTCAAACCTCTCGAACCACCAAGGACACGGAGTAACACAAAGGATTTTCTAAACGGTTCCTTCGTGATACTTAGTGTCCTTGGTGTCTTAACTTTGTTATTTAGCCTTAAACGTAGCCGGCCGCTTCTCCACGTAAGCTGCCAGGCCTTCCTTGGCATCCTCGCTCTGGAAAAGCAGCTGCTGATTTTCCCGCTCCACCGCCAGCGCGGATTCCATGGGAATCTCCCAACCGGTCTGCACCGCGCGCTTGATCCGTCCCACAGCCTTTGCAGCTTTGTTAGGCGGACAGAACTGGCGTGCATATTCCATGATGTTTTCCATGAAATTGTCACGCTCGTAAACGTCGTTGACGATTCCCATCTCTTTCGCTTCCTCGAAGGAGAAAGTATTCCCGGTAACCATCAATTCGATGGCCTTGCTCTTGCCCACCATGCGCGAAAGCCGCTGTGTGCCACCGGTTCCGGGGAGCACACCCAGGTTCACTTCCGGCAGACCAATCTTCCCGGCATCCTGGCGCGCGATTCGAATGTCCGCCGCCATGGCGATCTCCAGGCCGCCGCCTACGCAATGCCCATTGATCGCCGCTATAACCAGCTTGGGAGTGTGCTCAAGCCTTAACAGAGTTTCGTTGGCATGAAGACAGAAGTAATACTTGAACGTTGGATCGACGCTGGCCAGCATCTTGATGTTGGCGCCTGCGGAGAAAAACTTGTCGCCCGGCGCCGGTAAGCACGATCACGTGCACATCGTTGTCCATGCGTGCCTTCAGGATCGCCTCATCCAGTTGCCGGTTCATCTCGTAGGTATAGGTATTCGCCGGAGGATCGCTCAACTCAATCACTCCCACGCCGCCATCGACGCGGTAGTTAATCAGCTGCTTCGTAGTCTCACCGCTCGCCGGCTGCACTGTAGTTGCCATGGTCATACTCCTTTTTCACGATCGTAGTAGTTCGTTTCAATTTGCAGAATGTGGCTTCCTCTTTGTCCCTGTCGCTTTGCCCGATGTGGCTCCCACACCCCTCAGAAAAATGTCGCCCATCTGCTCTCGCCAATTCCTGGGCGTCAGCGTCCACCCGCGGGTTATACCAGGTGTAAATCCAGTTCATCATCCCGAACAGACTGAGCACTCCCGTCCGACTGGAAAATTCTAGTCCTCTTGCCGCCTTGTAGTTGTCCAAGAGCTCGATGCATATCCGGTAGTACTCGCGCTTAATGGCGGCTATCTCACTGCCAAAGCCATTTCCCAATACTTCGTCTTCATGCGAGAGAACTTTCATCGCTTTTTGATTGGCGAGGAAATATTCCAGGTGATTGAGAATGAAACAGCGAATCCGTTCCGTGGGATCGCCAACTCCTTCGAGTCGCTCGCGCAGGCGGGTGACAATCGTGGTAAACGTGTCTTTCTGGATCAGGTAAAGCAGCTCTTCTTTTGATTCGAAATAGTAGTACAGGCCCGAAAGCGAGACTCCGCTGGCGCGTGAAAGATCTCGCATTGACGCAGCCGCATAACCCTTTTCGTAGAAAACATTGGTGGCATGGACGAGGATGTTCGCCAGCCGGCGGTCAAAGCGCGTTTCCAAACGAGACCCCGAATCAGGGCGTCGTCGCCGGGATGAAAGCTGCGAATTGATTGGAGAGACGGTAGCCATTGTTCGAACGTTCGTTCAAATAATAGCCCAGCAGCAAGCAGGGGTGCAAGCCCAATGGTTTATCGGACAGTGACGAGTAGGACTTCCTTCGTGTTACTTAGTGTCCTTGGTGGTTAATGCCTTTAATAGCCCTAATTCCGGACATCCGCGAGCAACTGCTCCACTTCAGACTTTAACGCTGCGGTCAGTGGCAACAGCGGCAAGCGGGACGGGCCGCCGAAATAACCGTTAAGGTCCATTCCATACTTCAATCCCGGAATGCCGAGTTCGCCCGACACTCGTTGCGTTGCGTTTGTGATGCGGTCCTGCTTGAGGCGCGCCAAGTCAGAGTCGCCTTCCTTCCAGGCGGCATAAATCTCGTAACAGGCAGTCGGAGCCGCGTCGGCGAACGCCAGAATTCCGCCGACCGCGCCGGCTTGTAGCGATGGCTCCAGTTTCTGCGCCAGGCCGACCAACACCTGGAAACCCACTTCCTTTTGTCGTGTCTTTAGCCCGCTCACGACGCTCACGGCGGCAGACGACGGTTTCGTCCCCCCCAAACCTCCGACTTGCACAAGTTCCACGCCCTGCCCATTGTTGCCGCCCGAAGCCTTGAGCATTCGCGGCGTCACCGCATCGAAAGTTTCCGTTACGGTGGCGGTGCGTTTCACATGCCGCGTACCTTCTACCATCTTGCGAATTTTCTCCACGTCGCCACCCGATTCCTTCATGCCAATGATGTTGCGATGTTCTGCCAGTTCCATTACGACTTCAGCGGCAATGTCATATCCCGTAAAACCCGGAACGTTGTAGAGCATCACCGGCAGGGACGAACTATCCGCAACCGTGCGATAAAAGGCCAGCATATTTGCGGGATGCATCACTCTTTTGTAGAAGTGGGGAGTGCGGATCAGCGCAGCGTCGTAACCAAGTTCGGCCGCATATTCCGTGAGCCGCAGCGTCTCAATAGCCGACTCAATTCCAGTTCCTGCAATCAGCACCTTGTTCGGCGCGGCAGCCTCTCGGGCTGCCTTGAGCACGCTTCGGCGCTCGTCGTCCGAGAGCATGATCGCCTCGCCAGTCGAGCCCAAAACCGTGAGACCGGCGACAGGCGTCTTGGAATAGCGCTCGACATTGTGCTCCAGCTTTTTGAAGTAAATGTTGCCGTCAGGATAAAACGGCGTAGTAATCGGAGGGAAAATACCTTGAAGCAGCATGGATTTTCTCAAATCTAGATTAACAGTTTGCGAATTCCGCCAAGGCAAATATATGACTAGTGGGCGGCTTGATCATTCTGAGTGCTCGGCCGTTTCTTGGATGAGCGTTGTTCAGCCCACTTCACCAGATCACTGCCCGTCACTCGCCGAGTAGCTCCTCGAGATGGAGTTGACCCGCCTTGTCAAAGGCACAAACTTGAGATCTTTCAGCTCAATCTGCCACGCCTCAAGCGCGGGACCCGAGGACCGCTTGAAACCGTCTGGCCAAGACGCTGGAAGGGCTCTTTGGATTTACAAACTCGAAAACGAAATCTACTTTGTTATTTCGCGCTTGAACAATATCTCGCACAACTCCACATTCGTCATACTGCTTCGCGTATTGGACGATCATGAGAAGCTTGTTCCCATTGCTTGTTCGGGCTTCTGGCCTCGCTATCTGACTCTTATCCAGCCGAATGCCGTTGCTTCCCGATCCCCGTTCCAAGCCGGCGCTGCAACTGCTCTTCGCCACATACTTATGAAGATCAGTTGCGGTCGAGAGGGGAGCGGAGAAAAGAGTCAGCAGGAACGCAAAGAGATATCTATTCTTGAACATACCGAATCGTACGCGCCCAGTTCATCCATCAGCCGTCGCTCACCCTGCTCAAAACTATGCCGTGCGCCGCTGCTCTTCCCCCTGGTCCACAAACCGCGCCGCAGGAATGGCCCCAATTTGCACCAGCAAGCCTAGCTGATCCCAATTGTCCCAACCCTCAACGATCTTGCCATTGGATATTCGTTGGATGCTGGTACCGGTGATTTTTACCTTCTTCCCAGTTGGGGCAAAACCAAGGAAGTCACCCTTGTGGGTCATGGTCGACGTCCAGCGAGCGACAACCTTGTCGCCTTGCTCGATCGTGTGATCGATCACAACTGTCATGTCGGGGAATGCACTACGAAGGGCCACTACGAAGGGCTTGAATTCCTTTAGGCCGATATCGGTATCATGCTGGGCTTGGCCGTGCCCGATAATATCCGGGGAAGCCATCTCATCGATCGCTTCCATGCGTCCTTTGTTCCATACCTCGTCAAACCAGCGCCGGATCAGACTGCTGTTTTCTTGCGCCATAAACCACCTCCGCGGGCAGGCTACCCGCTTTGGCCTCTCACTGTACGCTCCGCGTGCAAGTGCTGCAATGCCTGCACGTGGACCTCGCCGCGCTGCAAAAACGCGATGCCCTCCGCTGCCGCCCGGGCCGCTGACAGGGTCGTAATGGTGGGAATTCGCGCCATCACCGCCGCTCGCCGGATCGCCTTCTCATCAAACCAGGGATCCGCCCCGTGGGGCGTGTTAACGATCAAATGAATGCGCTCACCCTTGATCAAATCGACGGTGTTAGGCCTTCCCTCTTTCACTTTGTACACGCGCTCCACTGTCATGCCCGCGGATTCAAGCACATCGGCCGTGCCCGCTGTCGCCACCAGCTTGAAACCCATATCCACAAATTTTCGGGCCACTTCGGTGACATTGGGTTTGTCGTGATCGGTAACGCTGATAAAAACGGTTCCCTGCGTCGGCAGCTTTTGCCCCGCCGCTGTCTGGGCCTTGGCGAATGCCTCTCCGAAGGTGTCCGCTACGCCCATCACCTCGCCTGTTGACTTCATCTCAGGACCCAAAACAGTGTCGACCCCTGGAAACTTGTTCCACGGAAACACCGGAGACTTTACGTGATAGCTCCGCCCCGTATCGAGGTCCGCACGCCGCTCAATGAACTCCGGCAGAAATTCCCGCAGCTTGCGTCCAGTCATCAGTCGCGCTGCGATCTTCGCCATCGGTACCCCCGTGGCTTTGGAAACGAATGGCACCGTCCTCGAAGCCCGAGGATTCACTTCCAGAACATAAATTGTGTCCCGCTCGGTATGAGGACGGCTCGAAAATTCGTCTGAAGCCTCTCCCGCCATTCTTGGAATCGCGAACTGAATATTCATCAGCCCCACAACCTTCAGGGCCCGTGCCAGTCGGAAGGTGTAATCCCGCATCCGTTCCAGCAAAGCCTCAGGAATATCCACCGCTGGCAGCACGCAGGAAGAATCGCCGGAGTGTATTCCGGCCTCCTCAATGTGCTGCATGATCCCGCCGATGACGACATCCTCGCCATCCGAAAGCGCATCGACGTCCACTTCAATCGCGTCTTCCAAAAAGTGATCGATCAGCACCGGACGGTCCTGCGAATACTCCACCGCTTCCTTCATATAGCGGACGACCATCTCTTCGTCGTACGCGATCACCATCGCCCGTCCGCCCAGCACGTACGAGGGCCGTACCAGCACCGGAAACCCAACCCTCTTCGCTCCTTCGACGGCCTCTTCCACCGAAGCGGCCATCGCTCCCGGGGCTTGCGGAATTCCGAGTTCATCCAGGAGTTTGCCAAATCGTTTGCGGTCTTCAGCCAGGTCGATTGATTCCGGCGTTGTCCCAATAATATTCACGCCCGAAGCCTTCAATGGCAGCGCGAGATTCAAAGGCGTCTGCCCACCGAACTGAACAATCACGCCCACCGGAGCGCCCGAAGAAGCCTCGTGCTCGCAGATGGCGAAAACATCTTCCAGCGTCAACGGTTCGAAATACAGGCGATCGCTGGTGTCGTAATCAGTCGACACCGTCTCCGGATTGCAATTGATCATCACAGTCTCGTAACCGTCATCGCGCAGCGCAAACGCCGCATGGCAGCAGCAGTAATCAAATTCGATTCCCTGCCCAATCCGGTTCGGCCCGCTTCCCAGGATGATGATTTTCTTCTTGTCAGTCGGGGTCGCTTCGTCTTCTTCTTCGTAGGTCGAATAGAGGTACGGCGTAAAACTCTCAAATTCCGCCGCGCACGTATCCACTCGCTTGTAAACCGGCGCGATTCCGTGCTTCTTCCGTAGATGCCGAACTTTCTCCTGCGACCCCTTGCCATCCAGCCGCCAAACCCCGGCCAGCCGGCCATCCGAGAACCCCATGCGCTTCGCCGACCGCAACACCTCGGTGGGGATTGACTCCATCGGATGTTTCTCCAATTCCAGCTGCATGTCGTTAATTTCTTTCAGCTGGTATAGAAACCATGGATCGATGGAAGTCATCTTCGCCAGTTGCTTGACGGTATGCCCCTGCCGCAACGCGTAGCGAACGTAAGAAAGCCGCTCCGGATGTGGCGTTACCAGGCGCTGCGTAAGAATCTTGGGCTCAATTTTTTCTGACCCGACTCTCTTCCCGGTATCAAGAGCCCTCACGCCTTTAAGCAGCGCTTCCTTGAATGTGCGCCCGATGGCCATCACTTCGCCCACGGACTTCATCTGCGGCCCGAGATTCTCATCGGCGCCGGGAAACTTCTCGAACTGCCACTTGGGAATTTTCACTACCACGTAATCCAAAGTTGGTTCGAAACAGGCTGGAGTCTTTCGCGTAATGTCGTTGGGAATTTCGTCCAGTGTGTATCCCACCGCGAGCTTGGCGGCAATCTTGGCAATGGGAAATCCTGTCGCTTTCGAGGCGAGCGCCGACGACCGCGAAACTCGCGGATTCATCTCGATAATCACCATGCGCCCGGTGGTGGGATGGATACCAAACTGAATATTCGACCCGCCGGTCTCCACTCCGATTTCCCGGATCACGGCAATCGCCGCGTCACGCATGGCCTGATATTCACGATCGCTCAAAGTTTGTGCCGGGGCCACGGTGATGGAATCCCCGGTATGAACTCCCATGGGATCGAAATTTTCAATCGAGCAGATGATGATGACGTTGTCGCGCATATCGCGCATCACTTCGAGTTCATATTCTTTCCATCCGAGGACCGATTCTTCGATCAACGCTTCGTGAACCGGTGAGAAATCAAGTCCGCGCGCCAGGACTTCCAGCAACTCTTCGCGGTTGTAGGCAATGCCTCCGCCGCTTCCGCCCGAGCGTGAAAGAAGGACGCACAATCACGGGAAAGCCAATTTTCCCGGCGAACTCGAGACCATCTTTCAGATTGTTGACCAAGGCTGACTTTGGGACGTCGAGCCCAATCTTCTGCATCGCGTCTTTGAAGAAAAGACGGTCTTCCGCCTTCTTGATCGCCGCCACATTAGCGCCGATAAGAGGCACGTTATATTTTTCCAGCACCCCACCGTCGGAAAGTTCAATGGCGAGATTCAGCGCCGTCTGGCCACCGACGGTAGGGAGAATTGCAAAGCCGCTACTGGGCGACATCTCGCGTTCGACGCGAATAATTTCTTCCAGATACTCTCGCGTGAGCGGTTCGATGTAAGTGCGGTCGGCGATCTCCGGATCGGTCATGATGGTCGCCGGATTGGAATTCGCCAGCACCACCTCAAACCCTTCGGCCTTGAGCGCCTTGCAAGCCTGCGTCCCGGAGTAATCAAACTCCGCCGACTGGCCAATGATGATGGGGCCAGAGCCGATGATCAGGATTTTCGAGATGTCAGTTCGTTTCGGCATCAGTTCCTTGTCGTGCCCGGAGGGCTACCCCTTCCACTCCTCCATCATCTTCACAAAATCCTTGAACAGATAATGCGAATCATGCGGACCCGGCGACGCCTCGGGATGGTATTGCACGCAGAACAACGGCAAATTCCGGTGCCGCATCCTTCCAGCGTTCCGTCGTTCAAATCGATGTGTGTCAATTCCACTTCACTCTGCGGAAGCGAATCCGGATCGACGGCAAAATTATGATTGTGCGCCGTGATCTCGATCTTCCCCGAATGCAACTGCTTCACCGGATGGTTTCCGCCGTGATGTCCAAACTTCAGCTTGAAAGTTTTTCCGCCCAACGCAATTCCAGTTAGCTGGTGTCCCAGGCAAATTCCGAAGATCGGCTGCCGCCCCATCAGTCGGCGGATGTTATCCACAGCGTAGTTGCACGGCTCGGGATCGCCCGGGCCGTTCGACAAAAACACTCCATCCGGTTTCAGCGCCAACACATCTTCCGCCAGCGTCTGCGCCGGGACCACAGTCACCTTGCAGCCTTCGCCTCGCAGCTTCCGCAAAATGTTCTGCTTGATTCCGTAGTCGTATGCGACCACATGAAAGCGTGCCGGCTCGTCTTTGAAACCTACAACTTCGTCGGGCAGATGCGAACGCTCTCCAGTTTCCCAGACGTACGTGCTCTTGGTGCTGACCACTTTCGCCAGGTCGGTTCCGTCCATTTTTGGAAGAGCGCGCGCCTTCGCCACCAGCTTCTCGGCATCATCTTCCAGCGTTGACACCACGCCGCGCATCACGCCGTGATCGCGCAAATGCCGCACCAGGGCGCGCGAATCGATCTCCGCCAGCACCGGAATCTTGAATTGTTCGAGATATTCCTCGGCGACCTGCTGCGAGCGCCAGTTCGAACTGACTTTGGAAAACTCGCGCACGATCAATCCCTCGATATACGGACGCGTAGCTTCGTTGTCTTCCGCGTTGGTTCCGTAATTACCGATTTCAGGATTGGTGAGAACTACAATCTGGCCGCAGTAGGAAGGATCGGTGAAGATTTCCTGATAGCCAGTGATGGAAGTATTAAAAACGACTTCGCCGTAACATTCGCCTTTGGCGCCGTAACCTTTGCCTCGGAAGACTCGTCCGTCTTCGAGCGCAAGCGTAGCTTGCATTCCTGCTCCAGGGAGTGGATTTTAGAGATTTTAGCAGGGATGCCTGAATCACGAAACAAATGATTTCGATGTGACCGATTTTCTTTGCGCACTTTGCGGTTTTTCTCAGCGTCCTCAGCGGTTAAAAGCTTTTATCGCAAAGCTAGCAAAGAAAGCTCGCAAAGAACGCAGAGCGAAACTTCACCGCACTCGCCCCATTTTGTCCATCGGCCAATACCCGAACACAGCTTTGCCATAGATAAAGCCGACGTCCACCGGCCCGAAATCCCGGCTGTCATTCGACATGGTGCGATGATCGCCCAGAACGAAGTAACTGTGCGGAGGGACGATGATCTCGGCGTAGGATCGCTGGTCGGAGTAAGCCGGCGGAACGTAGTCTTCTTCCAGTGCCACGCCGTTCACGAACACTTCGCCACCTTCGATGCGAATGCTGTCTCCCGCCAACCCGATTACTCTCTTTATAAAACTCTTTGAAGGATCGCGAGGATAGCGGAACACGATAATGTCGCCGCGCTGGATGGGCTCCAGCCGGTACACGTACTTGTTGACGAAGATCCGTTCCTGATCGTCCAGCGAAGGCATCATGCTGGTGCCTTCGACCTTCACCGGCTGGTAAAGAAAAATAATGATGAATGCGGAGATCGCCAGCGAGATCATCAAATCGCGCAGCCACACCGAAAGCATGGGCAGCGTGCGCGGTGGCGGAACCGGAATTTCCTTCTTGCGCGGACGCAATTCCGCTGGACTGACTTGTTCCGGCATACTTGCCTCAATTATACGGTGAATCCCGTACTTCCGATGGTTGTCGCCCCACGCTCCCCAGCGTTCTGTGGTTACCCAAGGGCTACTGCCGCCGTCCGATGATTCGGGTTACAATTGCTCAACGAAGGAATCTGGACATGTCTAAGCCTGTATCACGTTGAATCTGAAGGTCATCAAGCGCGGATTGACTGTTGCGGTTTTGGCCTCTGGTCGTCATTGCCGTGTCCGCACCTTGGGCGGTGTCACAGCAGGAAGGCGAGACGCCGGCGTTCAACGCCGGCCCTCCAGCCAAAGGAACGGTTTTGCCTCCCATTCTTGGCAAAGAGCAACTCTGGGGCGACAATGCCCAGTATCCTTTTCAGACTCACGCGTACGAATTGGCGGCGAAAATTCCCGCCGTGCTGCACCAGCAACCGTGCTACTGCTATTGCGATCGCGGCATGGGACATAACAGCCTGCATAGTTGCTTCGAGGGCACCCACGGCGCCCAGTGCTCGGTTTGCCTGAAAGAGGCCTACTACACCTATTCCATGCACCAGCAGAAAAAGACCGCCAGCCCAGATCCGTCAGGGAATTATGAAGGGCGAATGGAAGCAGATCGACCTGCATACGGCAGCCTCCATCAATTAACTAGACTCGATACGTGCTTCGCATCAAAGGTCATGCCGAATGAGATCTTTGCACCGGAAGCGTGCTGCGCGTCGGCTGATAACGCGATATCAGTGCCATGTTTCAGGAGTTTAGGTCGGGTTTGAGGTTTCGGGCCTGGGTTGACGAATCCGCGAATCCGCGTATAACCTGCTGATTCGGGATGTTTAGAGCATTTTCCACAGATGAATTTCTCGGCTCCTTGACCAGCAGTCATATGAATGATGGCCCGACGAAGTGAAGCTGGCGTTGACAGATTCGACAGACTTCGCGTAAGCACGTCAAAAAGGAGAACTTACGAAGAGTTCAGGGAAGGTTTTGCGGATGGCACAGAAGACTGCCGCTAAAAAGCCGCTATCCGAGGATCCTCGTTTTGCACAGGCTGTGCAAAACTACGAGGCCGGGTTGCGCGCAATGCAAGAGCGCAAATTTGAAAAAGCCAAAGGTCTGCTCCAGAAGGCGGTAACCGGCTCCAGCAAGGAATTGGCTGATCGTGTTTCCGTCCACCTCAACACCTGCAATCAGAACCTTGAGCGGTCCGCCAATCAGTTCAAAAGTCCGGAAGAGCACTATGACTACGCCGTCTCCCTGATGAATGTCGGCGATTATGTCACAGCCCGCGAGCACCTCGACAAGCTTTCCAAGCAGGTGCCCAGCGCGGATTATGTTGCCTACGGGTTGGCCGCTCTCGATTGCCTGACCGGTCATCTGGAAGACTCATTACGCCATTTGGATTCGGCGATCCGGATTAATGCAGCGCTTCGCTTCCAGGCTCGTAACGATACTGACTTCCAAAATCTTGCTGAAGATCCCCGCTTTACTGAACTGCTTTATCCCGATCCGGCGGGCGAATTTTTGGCGGAAACTGCCAGTCCTGAGGACGACGGCTAGCCGTGGCAGTAGTAGATCCCCAACCGGGTTCGCGGCGTTACCCACGAGGCAAGGCATCCTCGTCACGTGGCCTCAACGTCGTGGCCATCGGTGGTGGTACCGGTCTTTCCACCCTGCTCAAAGGTCTTAAGCGTTATGTAGCCCGTCCCGGCACGGTTGAAAAACCCGGCGTCGCCCAAATCAATGAATTGTGCGCGGTGGTCACGGTCAGCGACGACGGAGGCTCCAGCGGCAGGCTTCGCAAGGAACTCGGCATGCTCCCGCCTGGCGACGTCCGGAACTGCATCGTAGCTCTTTCGGAAGATGAAGCTCTGCTCTCGCGTCTTTTCCAGCACCGTTTTGTAAAGGGTGGCCTTGAAGGTCACAGCTTCGGCAATCTATTTCTCGCGGCCTTGACCTCGATCACTAGTGACTTTGGCGAGGCCGTCCGCCTTTCTTCCGAGATCCTGCTCACTCGCGGACATATTTATCCGGCCACCACATCGCATGTCGAGCTCGAAGCACTGATGGAAGATGGCTCGAAGATTCGTGGCGAGACCAAAATTACCGCCAGCAGCGGCCGCATCAAGCAACTGTTTCTGGATCCGCCAAATGTCCAACCGTTGCCGCAGACGCTGGAAGCCATGGCCCGCGCTGACCTGATCACCATCGGCCCTGGGTCGCTTTTCACCAGCCTCATTCCCAACCTGCTGGTTCCAGGTATCGCGCAGGCCTTGATCAACTCTGCAGCAGTAAAGGTATATGTCGGCAATCTTATGACGCAGGCTAACGAGAGCCTAGGTCTGACCGCCTCCGATCATATCCGCGCCTTGAATCGCCATGCGCAAAGTAAACGCATCTTCGATTTCGCGTTGATCAATCGTGCGTCCGTGCCTCCGGAACTGAAGGCCAAGTACGCCTTGGAAGGCGCCAACCAGATCGTCACCGATCTCGATGCGATCGAAGAATTGGGCGTGATCCCGGTAATGGGCGACTACCTGGAGCCCGGCATGGTAGCCAGGCATGCGACGGATCGTATCGCCGCCGATCTGGTCGACCTGGCAGCCCAGGCCCCCAGCGGCACCCGCGCCGCCACCCCGTAAAATCGCCGTCTTAACGCAACGACGCACGACGCAGGGGCAGGTGTTCCACCTGCTCAGCCGAGCAAGGCTCGGCAATGTCTTGATTCGCTGTACCAAGCCCTCAGCTAGTAACGATGGTAATCAAGCCCTCCCCGAACCTCTCGCGGTATATTGGATTCAAATGTCGAATACAAAAAATTACAGCTCCGTTCGCGTAGCCATCGCGATCCTGGCCGCAGGCAAAGGAACGCGGCTGAAATCCAAGCACCCCAAGGTGCTGCACGAAGTCGGGGGCAAACCCCTGCTGGCGCACGTGATTGCCGCCGCGGCCGAAATCGTTCCCGCCGCCGATGTGTATGCCATCATCGGTCACGAAGCAGATCGCGTCCGGGACGCCGTCGCCGCATCTGGAATCAATTTCGTGCTCCAAACAGAACAGCACGGCACCGGGCATGCGCTGATGGTCGCACGCGAGGCTCTCGCACCCTACGACCTGATCATCGTCCTCTACGGTGACGCACCCCTCATTACAGCCCAGACGATCAGGAAGTTGCGCGACTTTCACATCTCAAAAAAAGCTGCTATGACCGTGCTTACCGCCGAGGTGGAGAATCCCACCGGCTATGGAAGAATTGTTCGCAAGAAGGCCGGTAGTGACGACATTCAGGCCATCGTCGAACAGAGACATCTTTCTCCGGCACAGCAGAAGATCCACGAGATCAACAGCGGCTTTTATGCCTTTGAAGCTCAACCGCTGTTCAGTCATATTGACCAGCTCAGCACGAACAATCATCATGGTGAGTTTTATCTCACCGACCTGGCATCGATCCTGGGCAAGGCAGAACAACGTGTCGTCGCTGTAGTCGCCGACAATCCTTTTGAAGTCCTGGGCGGCAACACCCGCGCCGACCTGGCCGAAATCGATCAACATATGCGCATGGCGAAATGCCAGAAACTCATGGCTGAGGGGGTCACGATTCTCTTTCCCGGCACGTGCATGATCGATAACGACGTCGAAGTCGGCGCCGATACCACCATCGAACCTTTCGTCCAGTTGCGCGGCAACACCCGCGTCGGCAGCGATACCCGTATTGGCTCTTACAGCGTAATCATCAACTGTGAAATCGGGGACCAGGTGCTGGTACAAACCGGCTGCGTGCTCGAACACTCCACCGTCCGCGCCCGCGCCTCAATGGGCCCGTACAGCCATCTGCGTCCCGGTTGCGAAATCTGCGAAGACGCTCACGTTGGAAATTTTGTGGAGTTGAAAAAGAGCCGTCTCGGCAAGGGCTCCAAGGCGAACCACCTCACCTATCTTGGTGACTCCGAGATCGGAGAGAAAGTGAACGTCGGGGCCGGCACCATCACCTGCAACTACGACGGCGTCGACAAACACAAGACCATTATCGAAGACAACGTTTTCGTTGGTAGCGACAGCATTCTGATCGCACCCATCCGCATCGGAAAAGGCGCATACGTCGCCGCCGCGACTACCGTCACTGAAGATGTCCCACCGGATTCGCTGGCCCTGGCTCGGGTCCGTCAGATTAACAAGGAAGGCTGGGCCAAAGAAAAGCGGGAAAAAGCAAAAGCCCAAAAAGCCAAGTAGCTAGGAAGGTTAAATGGAGGCCGGGCGTCCCGCCCGTCCTCCATTACTCACTAAAACCCTACTTCGACACCGCGGCAAACAACTCAGAGTGCATCAGCCCCTGAAACTGCTTATCGTCGGCTTTGAAATGCATCTGCAAATTCGAACTGTCCGAATTCACCGTCACATTCTCCAGCGCCAGCTTCTCTGTCGGCGTGGCCGACATCTTCTTGTAAAGCATCCCCGCCTTGAGTAACGAGGACAGCGTGGTCGCCGTCATCGAATCAGACGTAATCACGTCCAGATCGAAATTCACACCACTCTCGAAGTTCATGGTGTAGCGCGATCCCACGATACGTTTCTTCACCGTATCGTAATCCGCTAGCCCGGATGCGTCTCCCAAGGCCGAGTGCAGCATGTTCTGCGTTCCCTGCTGATCAAGCACACTCCACACCGTTCCAGACTCCACCGATCCGATCATGTCCGCCATCTGCGTATTGCTGTCTAGGCTGTAGGAGTAGCCATCGCGCGCATCCAGCGCACCGCGCAAAGCTCCGCTGTCGCCAAACAGGAGTGTGTTCTCGTCAAGAAATGTCATCTGCATACCGGCTGGCATGGGATAGATATCCGAATTCCGCAGCTTCATCGGCTTAACTTTCTGCAGACGCATCTTCTTCAGGAAGGCCGCCATCGGAAACACCCCTTGCGCCACTCCCACCACCCGCACACCCTGCTTGCCGCTGCGATACGAAGCAAACGTAAGCTGTTCTACGTCCTTATCTGGATCGATGCCCACCCCGCGCAATGCCCCCTCGAATTCCTTGAGACTCGGAGGCAGAACCTGCTGCTTTAACGCCATCGCGGTATCGGAATTCTTGAGCGCTCGGTAGTCCACCGAAATAATCTGTTGGATGTCGGAAGGAATCACGGTCCGGGCTGAGCTTCCCAGCGGCATCGCCCACGCTGCGGCGCTCAGCACCAGCAAAATACAGACAGCACTTTGAACTGTTTTCATCGTTATCGACCTCAAATGAATACGTACGATTGGATGCGGTTTATGCCCTTATTGTATGTCAACCCGCAGGAGAAAAGGCTAAACGAAAGGGCACGTCGCGTGTTAAGGAAGGTGCATGACCTGCATTGTCAATTCCGCAGCAAGTCCGCTTTTTTACGGGTTTGAGCCACAAATTTGGCGTCTCTCAACGACTCCAAATTGATCTCCACATTGGCCAGCGCTCCTTCGATAGCCGCACCCGCCAGCGCCAGCGCCGTCGTCAGATCCGACTTCATATTCGGATTCGTAATCGGCTTCAGCTGCTCCGTGATCACCGCGACTTCCCTCGCCCGCTCCGCCACCCCAAGCGGAACCGTCGTGGCAAGCTTCAAGGCGTCATCGATGATGCCCTCAGCCCCGGGCGAATCCTTCGCCGCCTTGTAAGCCTTCATGACCGCGTTGTACGACTCCGCGTCGCCGTCAATCGCAGCCTTCAATTCTTCCCGCAATGGTGAAAGACGGGCAATGGCCTCGCTCAACTCACGTTCATACTGAAGATAAGCCTTCTTCCCGCGTGACATCGAAGCCACCATGACCGCCAAACCTGCCGCCATAGCTCCGCTCGCCGCTGCTGCGCTGCCACCACCGGGAGTAGCCGTAGGCGCAGCCAGTTGTTCCACGAATGGTTCCACCCCAGCCCTCAATCCCCCGACCGCCATCTTGCCGCCCATGACTGCACTCAAACGATTCTCCAGGATCAGCGACGAATCAAAATTCTCCACTTGCAGAAACCACTCCGCAGCCGATTCCAACGCCTTCTTCGGGATGAGCCCAACGATCTCACTGCTAGTCGGCACCACGCCGTAGCGCGCCGCCTCTCTCTTTATCAGTTCAAACACGCGGTGAACCGGAGTCTGCTCAAAGTCTGTGAGATTCATGGAAACCTGCGCCATTCCCCGCACCAGAAATCCCGCTCCCTTGACGAACCGCATGCCCCCATTTGAGGCGCGCACCGCCTTCGCAATTTTCTTGGCAATCTCGACATCGGTCGTATTGAGAAAAACATTGTAGGCAACCAAAAACTTCCGCGCGCCGACCACAGTCGCACCCGCGGTTGGATGCACTCGCAATTCGCCGAAGTCCGGCTTGCGAGCCGGGTTGGTCGCAATGTCGGCCCGGATCCCTTCAAATTGACCGCGACGGATGTTCTCCAGGTTTTGTCGCTCCGGTGATAGTCGCCGCCGCTTCGTAGAGGTACACGGGCACCTGATAGCGCGTCCATATCTGCTCGCCGACATGCCGCGCCATGGCGACACAGTCCTCGATGGTCACCCCGTCAATCGGAATGAATGGCACTACGTCAGTCGCGCCCATTCGCGGATGTGCGCCTTGGTGTTTGGTCAGGTCAAGCAACTCCGTAGCTTTGCCGACTCCCCGAATAGCCGCTTCCTGGATCGGCTCCCGCTCTCCCACCAGCGTAATCACGCAGCGGTTGTGGTCGGTGTCCATCTCTCGATCAAGCAGATACACGCCGTCCATCTTCATGGCCTCGACGATCGCATCCACCTTCGCCTTATCGCGGCCTTCGGAAAAATTGGGAACACATTCAACAAGAGTTGACATACAGGAAAAAGAATATCACTGAAGGATATTGGATCTTACGTTCGTCGCGCGAGGGTGCCCATTTCTAGTCTCTCCGGTTTTCTGGAGAGACTAGAAGCGGGGTCTTTGACTTTTACTCTTCCCGAAGAAAAACTATTGCGTCGTCACAAACTCTTCCAACACTGCCTTACGCATCAAATCGGGAGGCAACAACCCCTGTGCAAGAATAAAATCATGGAACTTCTTCTGATTGAACTTCGCGCCTAAAGTCGTCTCAGTTTCTTTCCTCAGTGCGATCAGCTTGGTGTAACCGTAAAAGTAGCTATTGGCCTGTCCAGGCGCGCGATATGTATATCGCTCCACCTCTTCCTGAGCGAAGGCATGCGATTGCACCACGTCCTGCTCAAGCACTCGATAAGCCTCCTCCGGTTGAATCTTTCCCGTCTGCAATTCAGGATCGAGAAACGCGCGAGCCGCCCGCATCAGCCGATAGTCGAGCGAAATCAACTGTCCTTCCAGAGGCATATAAGGCCGTATCAGATATTCCGAATATAGTCCCCAGCCCTCCACGTTGGTGCTGTTGAAGGCATATCGAAACCGCGCTACGGAAACTCCGTGCTCCAGCATAGAGTCGAACTGCAACTCGTGCCCCGGGCGCGCCTCGTGTGCAGTGAGTGTCCAGGCGGCCGCGTCGAACGTGAAGTCGTCATACTTCTCGGAGGTGCTTTGACCCGACCCGGCAGGAATATTCAAAGGCAGCACAAACTCACCCTTCTGTCCGGTGTTATGCAGGAATGGTGGCGGCACCATGTGAGGCGCAGGTTGCTGCGCCGTTTCGGCCGCGGTAGCGATCCTGATGCGCGCCGGACGGTCAGGCAGAGTCACGATCTGTTTTTCGACAATGATCTTTTCGATTTGCTTCAGCCGTTCCTGGTAAAACGGCAGAATCGCATCGCCCACCAGTTGTTGCTTCTTGAGTTCCCGGATTACATCCCGATAGTCGCTCGACAGCAGCTTTCGATCTTTCGCAATCTGCGCCGCAATCGGTTTCATCTCCGCCTGAAGATCGCCAAACGCTTGGTGTGCCATAGCTGCGAGTTGGCCCGGCGGAATGTCAATGCCAAAGTCTTCCAAGTTGAGCGCATACTCCTCAGGTGGAAGCCGGAAGTCACTGCGAGCCTTCGGCAGCACATTCGTTTTTGTCCATGCGTCGTATTCGATGAGCTGCGATTTCAGTTTGCCGAACGGTTCCTCCCATCCGGTCATTTTGTACTTTTGCAACAACGTGGCAATCCCGTCCATGTAGTTGCCGTTGCGCGACAACTCAGTTTCAATCTCAGTGCGCGCCGGATAAACCACTCCCGGCTTGGCCATCTGCTCCATCACGCGTTGCTTCAGGATCTCAGTGAGTGGCTTGTAACCAGGTTCCTGCCCAGCGTACTTGCGGATGCGAACGATCGATGCCGCTCGCCTCTCCGCTGGTGTCTGTTCATCCAATAGAACTCGCAGTCCGCTGAAGACCGTTTCACTGGCATTCAAAAATTCGACTCGATGTGCCCGGGAGAAATTTTCTTCTCTGAATTGCAGCCCGATCCGACGAATCACGATCTCCAGGTCCTGGGCAACTTCCTTTTGTTTCTCCTGTTCCTCAGCGCTTTTCAGCGTGGACAGGACCACCTCGGTCTCTTGTCTTTGCCGGTCCTCATCCGCGAGTGTCGGCTGTGACACTTCAGCATCGAACTGGCTCAAACCCTCCTCGGAACCAAGCTCGGGAGCGTGTTTCATCTCTACCGCCAGCAACATATTTGTGTACTTGTTGCTGACTGCGATCCAGTCAGGAGCGGGTGTTTGTGATTTGGCTGGCATACTCAGTAACGCACCAACGAGGCCCACAGCGATTCTTCGATTCAAATCACTTCTCCTGCCAGCTAATTCTTGCTGGCTTTATGGTTTCCTAAGAATTTGCCAATACCCAGCCGAACTTGAACCGTATTGATGCCCGAATTCCGATCCCCCAACCCCGCGTTGGAGATGTGCATATATCGTACCTCGACGCTCCAGTTCAGCGAGTCCCTCAAAATATGCGCGCCCAGCGCTGCGGCGGAAGTGAAGTTCACAGAGTTGGTCCCGGTCGGAACATCGTGATTGGTGAACAAAGTTCCGCCGCTCAGTTCGAGATAAGGCACAACCCGCCCTCGTGTAGCGAAATTCCATTTCAGGTTCAGTGGATTGAAACCGGCGCCGTAAGCAGTATTGGCAGGCTGAAACACCACGAAGACCGGAACCGCGTCGAGTGCGTACTCAAATCTTCCCTTGAGAAAGCCCGGCCCGTGCGGGCGGGTAAGGATCCATCCATAACGCAGTCCGGCATTCCATACGCCAGTATTGGAAGTTCCTCCTGGAACGGAGTACCCGCCTCCAGTCCAGAGCTGTATTTCGTGTCCGCCATCCTCTACCCGGGACTGCGCCCAGGACAGCGAAGCACATAGCAGCAGCATTGTCCCCAAAACTTTATTCATTGGGTTCGTGAACCTTGCGCCGTGAAGCGGCAAGACTGGCCAAGATACAGCAAACATCAGGGCGTGACAAACCACCTCACCATTGATGTGGCGACCGCCACTCCCAAGTCCAGGTGTCAGACTTTCAATTCAAAGTCCCAACCCGCCATCCACCACCAATATTTGCCCGGTAATAAACTTCGGAGCCGTGGCAAAGAACAAAACAGCGTCGGCAATCTCTTCACCCGTGCCATTCCTCCGCATTGGCGTCTGCTTCGCCATCTTCTTCATGAAGCTCGCCGCCGCTTTCTCTCCCAGATCGATCATCCCCGGCGCCACGCAGTTCACTGCAATTTCCGGTGCCAGTGCCTTAGCCATCACCTTGGTCAACATGTGCACCGCCGCCTTCGAAGAACAGTAGTGAGCATGGGTTTCCCAGGGACGAATCCCCCCCAGCGATCCCATATTAATAATCCTGCCCTCCCGCTCTCGCAGATGCTTTAAAGCCTCGCGCGAAACCAGAAACGGCCCGCGCGTATTCGAAGCAAAAATCGCATCCCACTGTTTTACGGTCAATTGATCGAACTCAACCGTTTCATAGTTGGCGGCGTTGTTGACCAGAATATCTATTCCTCCCAGTTCCCTGACCGCCTCCTTAATCGCCGTCTTGACACTTTTCTCGTTGGTAACATCGCATCGCAACGCCACCGAGCGTCCCCCGAAGCCCCCCAGATCGATTACGGTGTGCTGCGCCTCGCCCGCCGAAGTCAGAAAAGTGATTGCCACATCGGCACCGGCTTCCGCCAATGCCAGCGCACTGGCGCGCCCAAGGCGCAGGGCTCCGCCCGTAATCAGCGCGGTCTTGCCAGAAAGAGGTTTCTTGTCGTCGCGAGCCATCAGGGGATTGTAAATCGAAGAAGGTATGGGCCAATTCTTATTGCAATGAGGCACTCAAAACGTTCGTTGTGGCGCTGGGCGCCATGTAGAACTCATCCCATCTGTTTACATCAAGTAGGCTCAGCAGCAGATTTAGTCAACTTGGATCGTCTTGGTCAATCGGAGATGAATCGGGTCGGCTGGGCATGACTTGATGGTCATCACCTCGGAGCGAAGCTCTTGCTGGATAGACAGCGGACGGGAAGCAACTACATAAGTCAGACCGGGTCCGAGTATAGTGACACTTGCTGTGCCACCCGGAGTCACGTCGCCAGTTGGATGCCAAAATTCTTCCGGAAAATGCTTCGTCAGGATTCTTGCATCCTTGCTCCGTCTTCCGTCATGATCATCAATTCGGATCTGTACTGCGCACTCAACTGGGGTTGGAAGGCGAAAATCTGGGAGCACGACAGGGCCAGCTTCTTGCGTGTGCACCGGGGTCGCCGTCTCCACTTCGTGCACGCCGGGAAACAGAGCCGTTGCAAAGTGGATTTCAGACGGCAGTTCGTCCCAGTTGACGGCAATCAGGTAGTCGCCCGCAGGAGGACGATGGGAAAGCTGTGGGGCTGGGCCTCTCGGCACCCGCATTACTCTCATTGACTCTTCCTGGGAGGGGTTCTGAGTGTAATTGCTGTTTTCGCCTATGTATTGAATCGGGCCCGTCGTTCGCGAAGCCCGGAATTAAAGCTTTCTAAGTGCTTTTTCCCCACAATTAAACCTGCTAAACTCCGCCCATGGATGGCCTTCGGCAAGTCGTGGTTTACTCGCGCAAAGGCTGCCATCTTTGCGAAATCGTCAAGGAAACTCTGTCCAAACTGGAACGCCGTGGCGGCTTCGCCTGGCGCGAAATTGATGTGGAGAGTGACGACGAGCTCCGCCGTCGCTTTACCGACGAAGTCCCAGTCGTATTCATCGACGGCCACAAAGCCTTCAAGTACCACATGGACGAACGCGAATTCCTCCGAAAATTAGCCAGCTAGCACGGGCTTTCCTCCAACAATCAGTTTTGTCATCCCGACCGAAGCGCAGCGAAGCAAGCGTAGTGGAGGGACCTGCTGTCTTGCTCTCCCAACCGGTGCTTTATATTTCCCTGACACACTCCGTGTCCCTGCTGACACAATCCCACCTCCGCCCCGCTGGCTAACTCCTTTGTTCCAGCTCCATCTCCCTGGGAAATGGGCGTGCTCTTCCTTCCTTGAACACAGGAAGAGTGCTCATTTGATAGGCAAAATTGCCGCGCTGGTATTCATCTTCATCAGCACCACCATCGCCTGGATGATTCTGGGAGGCACGATCTCATCCCGCACCAATTCCAGCAACGAACAGCTTCAGGGCCATGTAGCTTCGACCTGGGGAACATCCCAGGAACAGACAGCACCGACGGCGGAATACACGCTGACCGAATTCAGGAATGTAACCAGGACGGAAGATGGCGAGTCAGTCCTTCGCAAGGAGAAAATAGAGTCCCGGATTCCGGTGAAGTTGAACGCCAGCCGGATTCAGGTGGATATTCACCTTGATCCCCGTCAGAAGGGGCTGCTCTGGTACTCCACTTATCAGGTGCAATTCTCAGGCGACTACAGTTTTCGCAATGACACGGCCGAAGCTCGGAACGTGTGCTTTCGCTTCAAATTTCCTGCCCAAAAAGCGGTCTACGACGGCCTCACCATGCTGGTGAACGGCAACAAGATTGTCCCAGCAAATGAAGATCAAGGTGTGAACGGGCATGCCGTGGTGGGCCCAGGAGAAACCGCGGTGTTACATATCGCTTATCGTTCTCAGGGTCTCAACAGTTGGCGGTACAAGTTCGGCAACGGGGTAGCACAAGCCAACGACTTCGCTCTTAACATGCGAACCAATTTCAAGGACATCGACTTCGCAGACGATACTTTGTCGCCTACTTCCAAGCAGCGGACTGAAGGAGGTTGGGATCTGACCTGGCACTATTCCGACCTGATTTCCGGCTTTCAGATAGGGATGACCATGCCCGAAAGACTGCAACCGGGTCCGCTCGCCGGCGAAATCAGCTACGCCGCTCCCGTATCTCTGTTCTTCTTCTTTTTCCTGATGTTCACCATCACAACCCTGCGCAACATCGACCTTCATCCGGTCAACTACTTCTTCCTCGCCACCGCATTTTTCGCCTTCCACTTGTTGCTCGCCTATCTGGTCGACCACATTTCGATTCACGCAGCCATGGTCATCGCTTCAGTGGTCTCAATAACGCTGGTCGTAAGCTATCTCAGGCTGGTGGTGAACATACGGTTTGCCGCCTTGGAAGCCGGCCTCGCGCAGCTTATCTACTTGGTCGTCTTTTCCTATGCATTCTTCTGGAAGGGATTTACCGGGCTCGCGATCACAATCGTCTCTGTGATCACCCTCTTCGCAGTGATGCAATTTACAGGAAGGATTCGATGGTCAGAGAAGTTCCCCGGGAAAGAAGTGTTGAAACAATCGAATAGTCGCTAGCGGCGTTGGAGCTTTGAGTACGCTCGGTAAGGTGGGTGCCCCATTTCTCGCGTACTTTGCGAGAAGTGGGGATTTTCCCCGATCCAGGAAAAATCACTCCCCCGTCAGAAACTTAAACTGGGCTGCGGACAGCGGAACCACGCTCAATCGTCCCTGCCGTACCAACGGTGAATCGGCGAAGAGCGGGTTCGCCTTTACCTCTGCCAGAGTCACAGGCTTCACCGCGTTCCCCGCTTTGATCTTCACCAGGGGAGTTTTTGGGTCTGAAGTATCCACTGAAATCACACGTCGCAGTGCCCACCGCGCTCTTTTCGTCGCCCGTGTGGTAGATCACCAGTCGGTCGCCCGGCTTCGTCTCTCGCAGGTGTTTCACCGCCACCGGATTGGTTACACCATCCCATACGGTGTTCTTGTCGCGTTGCAAATCGGCGAATGAATAAACGGTTGGTTCGGTCTTGAGTAGATAGTCCATGGAAATATTTCAGCTTTCCGATTTGAGATTTTGGACTTGAGATTTGATATTTAGACACCGGGCTAAAACCCGTTAGAGCTCGAACTCGCAGACAATCTAAAATCGAAATCCCAATCCAGCGGCCGCCTCCCTACTGCGGCTTTGGTGTCGGATCCGGCGCTGCCGGGGGCGCTCCCTGGTCATCTTTCTTGTCGCCCGGATGATCTTCGTAGATCGAATACTGCCCGGCGGGCCGCTTCATTTTCACAGTAATTTCGATGGTGGGCTTGTCGACGTCATAGTCCGCGCCGAAAGTCTGAAAACCCTGAGCCAGCACCTGCACCCGCAACTTCCCATAGGGCGCGCCATCAAAGCTCGCCTTGCCATCAGCATCGGTCTTGATTTGCAGGCCACCCTTGGCTTGCTTGCCATTTTTCTGCACTGGATGCATGACCACGCTGGCATTGCGAATGGGCTTGCCGTTGTAGTCTCGGATAACCTGGAAGTTAAGCAGAGAGGTATCGTCGTCCTGGGCGAAGGCCGCCGAGGCAAGAAGAACCGCGAAAACAAGGCCCACAACAGCTTTTTTCATAACCAGATCCCGACAACAATGTAGCCGCGAGCGTCCTGCCCTTGCAACTCCTGATCCCCCTCCGCCTGGTTGAGCTCAAGCGAACAACCCAGTATTCTTTAGACCAGAACTACATATATCTTATGTATAATCAATAGCATAGATAAACTAATGCAATCCTCATTTGACAACATGTCCTGCGCTTACCTACAATTAGCACTCGTAAGCACTGAGTGCTAACAACCCCAAAACCTGATCCTGGAACCAATCCAGGCCAAACCATAAAAACGAACGAAAGGAGTCTGCACGTATGGCTAAGTTCACCCCGCTACACGACCGCATTCTAGTCCGCCGTATTGAAGAAGGCGAGACCACCCGTGGTGGCATCATCATCCCCGACAGCGCCAAAGAAAAGCCTCAGGAGGGAGAAGTCATCTCCGCCGGCAAAGGCAAGAGCAACGATGAGGGCAAGGTGTTCCCCTTGGCCGTAAAAGAGGGCGATCGCATCCTGTTCGGCAAGTATTCCGGTACCGAAATCAAGCTGGATGGTGAAGATTTCATCATCATGCGCGAAGAAGAAGTCCTCGGAGTCCTGACCGGCGCAACCAAGAAAGAACTCGCCGGATCGCGCCGCTAACTGGTTCTGAGAGGGCGTCGGGTTTCCTTTGTGGACCTTCGTGCCCTTCGTGGTTAAAAGATTTTCATTTCTGACAGGAGAAAAGAATTATGGCAAAGCAGATCGTACATGGCGAGGAGTCGCGACAGGCGATTCTCCGCGGCGTCAACTTATTGGCTGACGCGGTAAAAGTCACTCTCGGCCCCAAGGGCCGCAACGTCGTCATCGAAAAGAAATTCGGTTCACCGACCATCACCAAAGACGGCGTCACCGTTGCAAAAGAAATCGAACTGAAGGACTCGCTCGAAAACATGGGCGCGCAAATGGTTCGTGAAGTCGCCAGCAAGACCTCTGACGTAGCCGGCGACGGCACCACCACTGCAACCGTCCTGGCCCAGGCAATCTACCGCGAAGGCGTAAAGACGGTAGCAGCCGGCGCCAACCCGATGGCCATGAAGCGCGGCATCGAAAAGGCAATCACCGCCATCTGCGGCAGCGTCGACAAAGAAGGCAACCGCGTAAAAGGCGAACTCGACAAGTTCTCCAAACCAGTAACCGGCGACATGATCGCCCAAGTAGGCACGATTTCCGCAAACAACGACGAAACTATTGGGAACATTATTGCTCAGGCTATGAAGAAGGTGGGCAAGGATGGCGTCATTACGGTTGAAGAAGCGAAGACGCTTGAGACCCAGTTGGATGTTGTCGAAGGAATGCAGTTTGATCGCGGGTATCTCTCTCCTTACTTTGTGACCGATCCTGAGCGGATGGAAGTTTCGCTCGAGAACGCGTACATCCTGATCAACGAAAAGAAAATCAGCTCGATGAAAGACCTGCTTCCTCTTCTGGAGCAGATCGCGAAGAGCGGCAAGCCGCTCCTGATCGTGGCTGAAGACGTCGAAGGCGAAGCGCTCGCTACCCTCGTCGTCAACAAGCTGCGTGGCACGTTGCAGGTCGCGGCCGTCAAGGCTCCCGGCTTCGGCGATCGCCGCAAGGCTATGCTGCAGGACATTGCCACCCTCACCGGCGGCAAGGCCATCACCGAAGACCTGGGCATCAAGCTGGAGAACGTCCAGATCGGTGACCTCGGCCAGGCCAAGAAGATCACGGTGGACAAGGACAACACCACGATCGTCGAAGGCAAAGGCAAGCACTCGGACATCGAAGGTCGCGTGAAAGAAATTCGCGGCCAGATCGACAAGACCACCAGTGACTACGACCGCGAGAAGCTGCAGGAGCGGTTGGCGAAGCTGGTTGGTGGCGTGGCTGTGATCAAAGTAGGCGCCGCGACCGAGACCGAAATGAAAGAGAAGAAGGCTCGTGTTGAAGACGCCATGCACGCAACCCGTGCAGCCGTGGAAGAAGGAATTGTCCCTGGCGGCGGCGTGGCTCTGGCCCGTTCGGTCAGCGCCCTGGACAAGCTGAAGCTCGAGGGTGATGAGCAGATCGGTGTCAACATCGTGAAGCGCGCCCTGGTTGAGCCGTTGCGTCAGATCGCCGAGAATGCCGGCGAAGAAGGCGCAATCGTTCTGGGCAAAGTGAACGATGCCAAGGACACGAACTTCGGCTACAACGCCCTGACCGGCGATTACGAAGACCTGGTCAAGGCTGGCGTGCTGGATCCGACCAAAGTAGTGCGCACCGCACTGCAGAACGCAGGATCGATCGCGTCCCTGATGCTTACCACCGAAGCCCTGGTGGCAGAGATCCCGGAAGAGAAAAAGGGAGCTCCAGCCGGCGGCGGACACGGCGGCGGCGGTATGGAAGGAATGTACTAAGAGCAGCTTCTAGCTATTAGCTTCTAGCTTGAAACCAAGCCCTGCGCGCGAGCGTGGGGCTTTGCTTTTTGCGTGAGAAGTGTGTGGGACCGGGTCTTTGACCCGGTCGGGGCGAGCGCAGCTCGGCGGGGTTTGGTGCGGAAGGATCGAAGAGCACATGCTTCGAGCTTTTCGCTAGGCCTGGAGGGGTCAGAGACCCATCCCTTCACGGGTTGGGCTGGGGACGGCTCGCCCCTGGTTTCTTTGAGTTCGGGGTCGAGGAGCCACCAGTCTTCGCGGAAGGTTTCGAAGCGGGAACCTTTTTTGCTGCTGTGGGGATAGAACCACAGATTTGTTTTAGGCCAATTGGAGCAAAGACGCATGAATACAGGATTTAGTGGGAACAACCGCATGAATACAGGCGTCCAGCAGGTTTATCCAAGTTATCTCGTTTATCTACCGTATCCCTAGATTACTGCAGTTTTAGGCATTTTCATATCACTTGATATCACTCCTCATCGATGTGGGAAGAGTCTTTCAGGCAGAACCACGCCATCGGTTTCTGGGTTTCATCAATGATAGGTGAGCGAGTCTGCGAATTAGCCCACCCAATTTTTACGTTGTTCCTGAACTGCTGCTTCCCTTCGCAGCCTTCATGTGGGGCATTTTCTTACGTCGCCCTTTTCTGGCATCACAACCCACTCACGGCCATCGTTGTTGAACTAAATGCTGCCTTTTGCCGCGCGCGCTCGTCGCTTGGGCATCCGTATTCCGTTGAGTTCTCTTTCCTTTTCTGTGAATGCTTCGGCGAGTGCAGCCAGTATGTCGGTGGAGATTGGGAAGCTGAATCCTTTATGCGCGGCTATCGTGTTGAATCTCCGCTGATCCCTTTCATCTAAAGTTACGGACTTCGCACGTCGGGTATGCCAACAAAGATAGTCGGCGGCCGGCACGGGTATCCGCTCTTTACTGACTGGCATGAACCCGCCGACCAGCGGAGCCAACTGCGGGCGTCCGACTTTTATCAGGGCATCTGGCAGGTTGTTATGAAACTGACGAATATTTTCCGTAACCGTGGAGTTATTCTCCACCATGAAGTCGACTTTCTCGGCATCGGGATATCCGTGATGCACCGTACTCAAGACACCAAACGCATATGCGACAAACGAAAGGAAGTCAGGCAAGAACTTCTTCGCCGCACCTGACGAAGTGGCCATCTTGTGCGAGTGATAGAGAGGCTTGAATACTGCACCATCGATATTGATATCTACCATACGTAAACTACCCATTTCATAAATAACCCGCGCAGCTTCGTCGAGACGCTCTTCCGCGTCATCACTAGTCAGGAAATATTTCTCCCTCCATGCCCTCGACCGCATTTCCGTCATGTGCAGATACGGGATTTTCGGCGGTCCATCTAGGACTCGCTCCTGCCATGCTGGAGTAAAGTACAAGGACCAATCAGGTTCTGGAGCGATCCAGCCCGAATAGTGGCACACGCTGCGGGAGTGGCCTCCGCTCGTCTCATCTGATGCGGCAATGAATACAGCCATACTTCGCTTCTTTCAGGGTGATATGCAGAATCACCTCACAGGCCACCTGGAATCAATCTCTTTCAAAATCTCCTCAGCCCAGCCGACCGCGTCGGAGATAGCGCTTATCGTCGCGGGCACTTTTTTACCTGCACGAAACTCGGCCAGTTTCTGCGCCGCCAAAATTGCAGCCATAATTGCCAGCACGCGCTTGCGCGATTCGTCCACGATACAAGTCTAACATTTCGCCATCTATTCGCCAGTAGCTGAATGCTGTTAAGAAAGTCCTTTGCTATGTTCGACACAACACAAAGTGCGCTAGCGTACTGAAATTAAAGGATTTCCCCTAACAGAGTGGATTAGCTGCTATAAGAAAAGTATGAGCAGTATCGATCCTATTTCTCCCGACTGGAGAAAACTTTGCGAAGCCGCTCTAATGGAACTTGATCCAACGAAACTGCTTGAGCGAATCGCGCGTGCCAGAAGTGCCATCCTGGATCAAGTCGAAAATTCAAAATCGGACGGCGAAGTGCAATCGCTAGAAGATGCCCTATCCACCTTGCAGACCTTGCTTAGGATCACAGAGAAGCACAACGAACATCGGTCGAAGGCTAGCTGAACTGGAGCGGAAATGATTAGCTGGCGCGACTATTATCAGGCGGCCCTGCTGGAAAGCGATTGGACGAAGATCGAAGAACGAATCCAGATAGCAGAGTCCGAAATTCACAAGAGGCGGCTAGTGCTTTCGCAAGACCATGGCGGAACGCAGGAAGAAAGGGATGCGCTAATCAACGCCTCAGCGGTCTTAAAACTCTCCGAATGGATGTAACGTCCTGGCTGGAAAGACAGGGACTACGCTAGCAATTCCTGCGGTTATGAATCCAGATGTTCTGCCGCTATCCATTTACGGTCGCGGTGAGGCTCGATGCGCGGCTGTCCAGTACCGAGTTCACATTTCTCTCCAGGACCAGCGCCGCAAGTAGGACAGCGAACGGCGAGAATCGCCTTCGGACTGAGTTCTTTTCTCATCAAACCATTTCGCTTAGTTGCTTACACAACATGCGAAGGCGTTCGTTTCTCGCTGCGTAGGCTTCCGTTTGCTCTCCGCTCATCTCCATCAACTTCATGCCGCTCTTCAGGAGACTGCTCTGCTCATCTAGCAAGCGACACATTTCAACACTGATTTCGCTGATTCGAGGATTCACCTTGACATGATGCAGTGCAATTGACGTGGGAGATGTACAATTTTGAACACTCACAACAAAATGGTGGCCACCTCCACTGCACCAAGCCCAATCCAGCACACCGCCCTTTTGTGCTCTCCCGCGACCCAATAACCCGTAGCCGCACTAAAACATAGGAAAGCGCTTGTCCATCCACTGCCCCAAGCTGCAGGTTTGCTCAGCGTTTTTAGAAGATCCATGGAATATTCTACGATGAATCGGGAGACTCACTGGCAACCCCAAGATTAAGTCAGGAATCCATTTCGCAGCAATGAGTCAGTTTTGTCAGATCGAGCACGTAGCAAGTGACAGCGACGTGGGTATGCCGTGTTCAAACCGTGCCATCGCTGAATGTGCTGAGTTGACTAAGAAAACCACAGATTCTTGCAGGGCGAAAACTCCTCGATCGGGAGGACGTACCAGAGGTCGAGTGGGACGATGTAGGCGATGATGCAATCGATGTCGTCGGCGGTGAGGGCGACCATTTTGCGTTTTAAGTAGACGTAGGTGTGGACGGCGTATCCGCGATGGCTTTCGTAGGCGGCGGAGCGAACAATCCAAGACGAACCCCAGGGAGGTCTGCATCGTATTTTAAGGAAAGATTCACAACGAGATCGGTTCGGGCCTACGTTACCGTGAAGGGTGGTCCTTCTACGCCCTCTACTTCCCCTCCTGCTCCAATGCGGCGTTCACATTTATTTGTCCCGTCGAGACGGTCATGTTTCGTTCCCACGGTTTGAATCCCGATTTCTTCACTGAGAGCTTGTGTTGTCCCGTGGAGACTCCGATTGTCGATGGAGTGTTGCCGACAAAACTGCCATCTACTTCGATGTCGGCGCCGTCGGGAGTAGAAGATACCTGGAGGCGCGCCCACTCGGTTGAAGCCGAGGTGCTGGTGTTCCCGGATGCGTTCCCTGCTGTCGAGGCCGACGTGGATTGCGCGGTCTGGAATTTGGCCAGGTCAAGCTTCATGTCTCCGCTGACGTAGGCGGTGACCTCAGTGCCTTTGGGGATGGATATGTCCTTGCCGTGCATGAAGAGGAAGAAGGGTGCGGCGGGAAAAAATACCAGGCTGGTGGCAACGATGCCTCCGGTCATGGCTCCGGTGTGACCTCCGCCCTTGACCTCTTTTACGGCGCGGAGAGCGGCTTTCTCTCCGTCGGCGAGACGGACGTTGTCGATGTTGATGTCGAGTTTGCCGCCGCGGGCCATGCGGCGCTTGGACTGGGCCTCGGTCACCGTAGCGGAGGCCATCCCTCCCTTCGCGACGACGAGGACGTTGTTTACGAAGACATCTTCGAGGACTTCGAAGTCGACGGTTTCTCCGACGGTGGCGTCGGACGAGGAGATGGTGCGATTGGTTCTGATTTTTACGGGTGTGCCGTCTTCGAGGGTGAAACCCTGGGGAGAAGACGCTGGATGGGTTTGTGACGCACTAGCGGGCGGGTTTGAAACCTGAGCGAAATACTTGTGGACACACACAAGACTGCGGCCAGACGAAGGGCTTGCTTCATCGTTGAGTTCTCCGAATCGTAGTTTTCAGAATCGAGGGAAGACTGCGGGGCCCGGACGGATGAGGGAAGCCGAACAATATCGTTGGAGAGTGGTGGTAGTCAAGTGTATTTGCCGAGCTTTGCTCGGCTGGGAGATCTGCCCCTGTTTGCCTTGCGCTTGGGCATACCGTTGTCCTTTTCCGTAAAGTTTGTAAACTCTGCTTTTATGTCTAGCGAGAATACAACTCATATGCCGCAACTGGGAAAGACGATGCTACACGTCGCGCTGGGGGCGTTGGGTGTATTGATGGTGCCGATCGTGGCATCGCGGGTGGTGGAGGGATGGAGCTGGAGCGCGGGAAGTTTCGTGTTGGTGTACGTCCTGTTCTTCGCGACGGGGATGGCGTATGCAGCGATCGCAAGGAAGATGAATGCCTGGGCGTACAAGGCGGGCGTTGGATTGGCGCTGGTGGCCGGGTTCGCCCTAGCGTGGTCCAACATGGTTTACGTCGCGGACTCGGAAAATCCGGCGAACCTCGTGTACTACAGCGTGCTCGTGGTGGGGATCATCGGTGCCTTGCTGGCCCGGCTGGAGGCGCGAAGGTTGGCTCGCACGTTGTTCGCGATGGCGGCGACTCTTGCGCTGATTGCCCTACTACTCCCTTCGGGCGCGCCGCCCTACCTTGCGCGGAATATGGCCATCGGGCATGGTGTCTTCGTGGCGTTGCTCATCGCGTCAGGTCTGATGTTCCGGCACCCGCGTTTGGCGGGGTTGAAGTAAGACCGAAGCCAATTACGGAGCATGTTGATCACTTGCTCAGCGCACCGCAAACTGCCCCACTCAAGCCAATACTGGGCCCTTCGACAGGCTCAGGGCAGGCTTTGAATAGGCCACCCGTCCTCCGTCCTATACTCACTGTGTCCGACATTTTCCGGAAAGAAGTTGCCATGAAAACTAGGAATTTCCTACTCGTCCTGATGATTGCAGTGGCGCCCGCGATGTGGGCGCAGGACAAACTCGCACAAGCACCTCCCGGCTCTGGCGCTGGAAACCAGATGCGGGCCGAACAACGTCAAGAAATGATGGAGATGCATAAACAAGAGATGGAAGCCATGAGAGCCGACATCGAGCAGATGAAGTCGTCGCTTGATCAGATGAAGGCTAACCTTTTCACGATCAAGGATACGAACGAGCTCTCACGCTGGCGAGACAATGTGGATTTGTGGGAGACGGTAATTACCCACATGGACAGATTGCAAAAGAATATGGAATCGATGGAGCCCGGCATGATGCAGGGCCATGGCGTGAGGGGCGCGCCTCCCGCCCCGCCAGTTGGAAAGAAGCCTGAATAAAGCGCACCTCAGCGGCTAAAGCCGGATCATGCAAGACTATGGTGGCACGACTAAAGTCGTGCCCTTCCCACGGCGCATGTTCCCTGCGGGAGGTGCGCTCACATCCGAGATCTCAGCCATTCCGGACTCGAACTCGAATCCTAAAACATCGCTGAGAACGTCGACATACGCATCGATATTACGACCGGGATCACCGAAAGAGCGGTTGGCGCAAATTTCACGGAGGTCATTTCACGGAGGCCCTGGATGCAAACAAAACAAGTTCACGAGATGCGGCTGGTTGTCACGGCGAAAGATTACGAGGAGGCGCTTCACTTTTATCGGGACGTGCTCGGTCTGAAAGAGCAGGCAGCGTTCGCATCCGAAGGTGGCCACGTCACGATTCTGGAGGCGGGCGCAGCCACGCTAGAACTCACCGACTCCCGACATGCAGAGTTCATCGATGAAGTCGAGGTTGGTCGGCGTGTGGCGGGGCATATTCGGGTTGCGTTCAAGGTGGACGATTCAGTTGCGGCAACCGAGATCCTCAAGGCAGCCGGCGCAACAGTGCTTGCTGAGGCAAGAAGGACTCCATGGAATTCTATGAACGCACGGCTGGAGGGGCCAGCTGATCTTCAGTTGACACTCTTCAGTGAGATCGAGTCGGGTGGGTAGCTTCTTTAGCATGTTCATCTGATTCTCAACGAACCGCAACTGGGAACTGCTCCACTCAGGCCAAAAGCGAGTTTGAAATGAGACCCGTTCTGGCGCACCGGTGAAGCTCGTGATTTTGGCCGTAGTTGGGCTATAGGGGGTCCTTCGACTGCGCATCGGCTGCGCTTTGCTTGCCGATTCTCCGCTCAGGATGACAACGGGATGCGGGTGGTTGGGGGTGCGAGCATTTCTGGCAGAAGCGGTACTACGATTTCTTTACGTTCCCGCCCAAGCGGAGCTTGGACGGGGCCGTCGGCTGACTGACGAGCTCCATCAAAAACGCGGCCGAGCTTTCGCTCGGCCTGGACGGGTCGGAGACCCGTCCCTACACGAGCTGGTGGTCTTACTTTCTCGGTAACGGCTGGAAGATTGCGAAGACTGCGCTTTGCGGATCGGCGATTATCGCGAAGCGGCCTACGCCTTCCATGGTCATGGGTTCGAGATGAAACTTCGCACCGGATTGTCTGGCTTTCGCGGCGGTGGCATCGCAATCCGAGACCTGAATGTATGGCAGCCAGTGCGAAGGGCCAGGCGGGCGATGCTGGGCTGGCGGGGCGCCTCCGATAAATTGCTCGCCATTTTTGATGTGCAGGTAGCCTGAGGAATCGTGTTCCGCTTTCTCGAATTTCCATCCGAAGAGGCTGGAATAGAATTTCGTCGCCTTGTCGGGATCGGACGTATTTAGGTCAGCCCAGCATAAGGTGCCGTCGACTGCGGTCACCGCGTTGGCTTTCTGCTTGGCCTGCCACAATGAGAACGTGGCTCCGGTCGGGTCCTGCACGACCGCCATCCGGCCGGCATCGAAAACGTCGAATGGCGGCGCGATGATCTTGCCGCCCAGTTCGGCAGCACGCTTCGCAGACGAGTCCGCATTCTCCACCGCGACATAAATGCCCCAGTGCGGGGGAACGCCATGCGCCTGTTGGTCCTTGCGCAGGGTGTACGCGGCCGTGCCGGCGCCGCGGTCTCCGATGTTGAACATGGTGTAGACCTCGCCGGGGCCCATGGTCATGTCGGCGGGAGACCATCCGAAAAGATTGCTATAGAACTTCTTGGCTGCGCCCTGGTCCGTGGTGGCCAGTTCGAGCCAGCAAAAAGAGTGAACGGGATATTTGTCGATGAGGGTCATGGGGAAAGTATACAAAAGCGGCGGTCAGTGGGCGGTGGTTGGTGGTCAGATTTTTCCGGGGTCCGCTCAGGCGAGTTGGCGACGACAGGGCTACAGCTTCCGCATATCAGTTTAAGAAAGACGGTTCGGCTTTACGCCACTGCGAGTATCTGTCCCAATGCCGGATCACAACTTGCACAGATCGGCAGCGGCATCGTCCACGATTTGTCATTCTCTGCCAGGAAAAATGTAGCGAACTTTTGCGTCATCGGCCTGCCACAATGGAGGCAGATCTGCGGTGGCATGCCGGTCAGCGCGTTCAGCCATCCTTCCACAACCCGTGTGGTTGTGCGGTTGTTTCTCGAACCCTTTTTTCTCATGACACCATGGTAGGCGCATGGCGAATGCATTACTGAGCGGTATTGGCCATCTTGTGGAAACAGCAAGTCCCTCGACTTCGCCCGGGATGACATACGCTTGGTTCTAGAGCGGAGAAAGTTCGTCCTCACCCTCTTTGGTTTCTTTTTGTTCTTTTGCGAAGCGCGATTCCAGGAACCTTCTGGCGAGGTGTTGGCCTCCTATGCCGAAGGCGATAGCCAAGCCAAGCATTACCGCTCCCATGACGATAGCGAAGGCCAAGAGCATGGTGGAGTCAGCGAGTCCCAGCTCCTCAAAGACCGCGGAAGCGGTGAAGATGGTGATCATGATGCGGACTGAGGAACTGAGGAGGCGCGGCGACGGCATGTCGGTGTTGACGGCCCACAGGAGCGCGGCGCGGGAGAAGAAGCTGGCGGCTAACAGTCCGAAGAAAAGGAAGAACAGGGCAACGATCAAGCGCGGCAGGAAGATGAAAAAGCGTGTGACGTATTCCTGCATCCCCAGGATACCCAGGGCGCTAATCCCCAAGAGGACGAAGCCGAGCCATGCGATCCAGAAGGCGAAGCGGCTGACCAGTTCGGTGGAAGATGGGAGCGCGGCCTTGTTGAGCAGTTGAGTGGCGCCGGCGCCTTCGGAAAGTTTGTCGAACTTTACCAGGCGGAGAATGCTGCGCAGGGTCCACTTGAGGATATAGGCGATGAGCCATCCCAGAAGCACGACCACCAGCATCGCCATGAGGCGTGGCAGGAAGCGCGCGAATTCGCGGATCAGTTCCTGCGTGGCCTGAGTCAGTTCGTTCACAATCATTTCGCGCATCGTGTCCTCACTTCCTTCCGTTCCATTGTTCGACCAGGGACGGCTTTAGACGTTCGCACGTCAGGCAAAAGTTTTCGACGTTCTGTTCAACTTCCTCGCCGGAAGAGTCGCGGTTCTCGACCAGAAAAGTGAACGCTCTTCCTCGATAAAGCGGGGCCAGGGCCTGGACGATGTGGTCGCGACTGATGACGGACTTGTGATACGAAGCGGCAAATTCGTAGACGGTACGAGCCCAGAGTTCGTCGCCGAAGGAGAATTCGTCCTCTTCGAGGGATGCGATTCTCTGCAGCTCGGAGATTGTGGGATGAGAAAGAATCTGTTTAAGCAGCGGTTCCAGTTCGGCGACGCCGGAATGGAACATTGCCAGCAGGCGCTTGCGATTGATGCGCAACGGTTCGAGCGTTACCTCTTCGCCTGCGGCCAGGGTGGGAATGGCTTGCGAGTCCGCGCCAGCGCTCCAGAGTTGGTAATTCGGTTCGAGCGACCAGAACAGAGCACCTACAGTCTGGCGCATGGCCGATACCAGGTCGGCGGAACGGGCATCCAGGTGGGGTTTGGCGCCGAGAAAAGTTTGCGCCAGGCGGAAGCCTCCGGTGATGGCAGAGATGGTCATGGAAATTTCGGTACCTGTGCGCCCGGCTTCCTGGGTCCAGATTTCCTGTCCGAGAAAGTGATTGCCAAGCTGGCCGGAGAATGCAAATTCAGCGGCGTAAGGCTCCTTCACACGCTTGCCGTAGAAGGCGCGGGTCATGGGATAGGCGAGATTACGAATCAGCAGGCCGTCGAATTTGTGGCGGCGGTAGAGCGGAGTGATGAAATCGTAGGTGCCCTGGTAGACGGGCCGCAAGAGCCGTTCGATCCAATCGGGCTCGATGGTGGTTGACTCAGGCGACACGACGGCGACGGCAGAGGCGCGCAGAAGTTCGGCGGAGGCCAGAATTGTGCGGAGAGCGGTGCCGGTGGACGGCTCCCCCGGATACTCCGAGCTGATGCAGTGCAGAGTGCGCAGGGCATGAAGGTCGGCAGACACCTGGAGATCGTTGATGGAGGCGCCGCGAACGAGGTCAGGAGTCTGGTCGCGTGAGCCTCCGTCGGCGTTAACGATGACGGCGCGCTCGCGGGGAAAATACTTCAACAAACCGGCGCGAATGGTTTGCACAACCTGACCGACAGTGGCGGCGTTGTTGTAGGTGGGCACGCCGACGAGGATGTCCGCTTCGCCGACGTTAATCAGCTGGCGGAGAAATTCATCAGTCAGAATGCTTTCGTCGGCCAAATCCTAGCCTCACCAAGTTTCGTGCTGCAGTTAGATGTCAGTCTGTGGATGCCAGTTTCTGGTTCTCAGATCTTGCGCAGGCGGAACCAGTAGAACTGGTATGGACCCAAGGTTAACAGGTACGGTAAATCACCGATCCGTGGAAAGATATTTCTACCGAACATTTCAATCAGAATATTGCCTTTAAAACGACGCAGATCAAGTTCTACCGCCTGCGCCGTGCTGGACAGGTTGTTCACGATCAGAATGCACTCTTTATCCAACTGGCGAACGTAAGCCAGGATGCGATGGTTCTCGGGATAAAGGAATTCGATGGATCCGCGGCCAAATACGGGCGTGGACTTGCGCACCTTCACGATACGCTTCATCCACGAGAGCAGCGAGTGGTCGAAGCGCTTCTGCGATTGAACGTTCACCGCCTGGTAGCCATACACGGGATTGAGCATGAGCGGTGAGTACAGGCTTTCGGGGTCGGCGGTGGAGAAGCCGCCGTTCCAGCCTCCGTCCCACTGCATCGGAGTGCGCACGCCGTTGCGGTCGCCGAGATAGATGTTGTCGCCCATGCCGATTTCGTCGCCGTAATAAATGATGGGCGTGCCCGGGAGCGACATCAGCATGCCATTCATGAGCTCAATGCGGCGGCGGTCATTATCGAGCAACGGAGCCAGCCGGCGGCGGATGCCCACGTTGATCCGCATGTGCCGGTCGCGAGCGTACTGGTCATACATGTAGTCGCGTTCCATGTCCGTGACCATTTCAAGAGTAAGCTCGTCATGGTTGCGGAGGAAAAGGCACCACTGGCACGGACCGGGAATTTGCGGTGTCTGCTTGAGAATTTCAGTGATGGGCTTGCGGTCTTCCAGCTTGAGGCCCATGAACATTCTGGGCATCAGCGGAAAATGAAAAGCCATGTGAAATTCGTCGCCGTCACCATCCCCAAAGTAGGCACGAAGGTCGGCGGGCCATTGGTTGGCCTCGGCCAACAACATCTTGCCGGGATAATATTTGTCCAGTTTGGCGCGCAGCTCTTTCAGGACCGCATGCGTCTCGGGCAGATTCTCGCAAGATGTACCTTCGCGTTCGACCAGGTAGGGCACGGCGTCGAGGCGGAATCCGTCCACGCCCATCTCGACCCAAAACTGCATCACCTTCCACATTTCTTCGCGGACGGCAGGATTGTCGTAATTCAAATCCGGCTGATGACTGAAAAAGCGATGCCAATAATAGGATTTGGAAACCGGGTCCCATGCCCAGTTCGATAGTTCGGTGTCCACAAAGATGATGCGAACGCCTTGATACTTGGTGTCAGTCTCGCTCCAGACATACCAGTCGCGGCGCGGGTTGTCGTGCGAGCTGCGTGACTCCTGGAACCAGGGGTGCTGATCGGAGGTGTGATTAAACACCATTTCTACGATCACGCGAATGTTTCGTTCATGCGCGGCTTTCAGAAAGAGCTTGAAATCGTCGAGATTGCCGTAGTTGGGATGGATGGTGTGGTAGTCGGCAATGTCGTACCCATCATCCTTCAGTGGCGAGGGGAAGAACGGCATCAACCAGACGGCGTTGATCCCAAGCTCCTGAAGGTAGTCGAGTTTCTGCGCCAGGCCGCGGAAGTCGCCTATGCCGTCGCCGTTAGTGTCGAAGAACGTGCGGACGTGGACCTGGTAAATGATTGCATCCTTGTACCAGAGCGCGTCCTGAGGCAATGCCAAGTTCTATTTCTCCAGTTACCAGCCCGCTGTAGCTTCCTGACTCTGTCGTTCCAGTAACACGACCCAGAGAGAGGGGCGCTGTTCAGGCAAAATAGTCAATGCCGCCTTCGCTTCGCACGCGTCTTCGTATAAGGAAGATATGCGCGGGCAGCCGCTGAGGATTCAGTTCGATGTAATTGCGCGGACCTCGCCAAACGTAGTGGGTGTCCGTGAGCAAATCGTGCACCTGGTATGGCTGGCGCGGGTCGAGATGAAACGTGTCCAATGGCAGGTCCACCCACGCTGATTGCGTGCGAGCGGGATCCAAATTTACGACCGTAACGATGATATTCAGGAGATCATCCGTCATTTTGCTATACACGATGATCTGGTCGTTATCTGTCACATGAAACTGCAGGCTGCCGTCGCTTTGCAGGGCAGGGTTGTCGCGGCGAATCTTGTTCACCTGCGTGATCAACTTTGAGAGGCTGCCCGGACTGTTCAAGTCCCAGGTGCGAAGCTGATATTTCTCCGAGTCGAGATATTCCTCGCTACCAGCGGCGACCGCGCGATTTTCGGCGAGCTCGAAAGCGGGACCGTAAATTCCATAATTAGCGCCAAGGGTAGCGGCGAGAACCAGACGCATCATGAAAGCGGGTGGGCCACCGTGCTGAAGGAAATCTGTGAGAATGTCAGGCGTGTTGGGCCAAAGGTTGGGGTGAAAGAATTCGTGGACTTCCGTCTGGGTGAGCTCCTCAAAATATTCCACGATTTCCGCTTTGGTGTTGCGCCACGCAAAGTATGTGTACGACTGGGTGAAGCCGAGTTTGGCCAGTTCGTACATGATTTTGGGACGGGTAAAAGCCTCCGCGAGAAATAACACCTCCGGATGCCGTTCCTTGACGCTCGTGATCAGCCACTCCCAAAAGTCGAAGGGCTTGGTGTGCGGATTGTCCACACGAAAGATTCGGACACCCTGGGCAATCCAGTACAAAACAACGCTTCTCAGTTCCTCCCAAAGGGCTTGACTCTGGGTAGTTTCAAAGTCGATGGGAAAGATGTCCTGGTATTTCTTCGGCGGATTTTCCGCGTACTGGACCGAGCCATCGGGCCGCATGCGGAACCATTCCTTGTGTTCCTTCACATACGGATGGTCCGGGGCACACTGATACGCGAGGTCGAGCGCCACTTCCAAACCGAGCTGTTTTGCGCGGGAGAGTAAAAGCTTGAAGTCGTCAATCGTGCCCAATCGCGGATCGATGGCCTTGTGTCCACCTTCGCGCGCGCCGATGGCCCACGGACTGCCAACGTCATCGGGTGCAGCCTTTTCGACATTGTTCTTTCCCTTGCGATTGGTGCGGCCGATGGGATGAATGGGAGGCAGATAGACCACGTCGAATCCCATCCCGGCGGCGTACTCCAACCGGTTGGTGCAATCCTGCAACGTACCGTGCTGGCCGGGCTCGGTAGAACAGGAGCGCGGGAACATTTCGTACCAGCCGCTGAACCTGGCTTTTTCACGGTCCACCACTACCGCCAGTTCCCTGCCGTAAACGGTGGCACGCCTGCGATCAACGTTCTGAATCATCAACGCCTGCAACTCCGGGCTCAGAGCCATCTTGAGAGCACCAGGCATGTCTCGAACGGCCAGTCTCTTTATCTCTTCGGAGCGGGTGGCGAGGAAACCTCTGTCCTTGCGATTCGCGCGCTGGGCGGTAGCCTCAATCAGTTGGACTCCAACGAGGATGTCCACGGAAAGATCCTGTTTCGCGTCAAATTTCTTGACGATGTCGCGACTCCAGGTAAGGAAGCGGTCGGTCCAGGCTTGCAACGTGTAGAGATGACGGCCCTCGGTCTCGACAAGGAACTCCCCCTGCCAGGCGTCGTTCACCAGTGCTTCCATGGGAACTTCCTGCCAATCAGGCCGGGAGACGGGCCTATGGCGGAGAATGGCGTACAAGACGTCGTGGCCGTCGGCAAAAATGTCCGCAGTGACCTGGACGCGTTCGCCTACCGTGCGTTTGATGGGAAAGCGGCCACAAGCAATCTCCGGCTGCACACTCTCAATCACAACTCGTCTGGCGAACCCAGTTTTGGAAGCACTGTTGTCGTCGGCTTTGATCTCTCCGTTAGTGATTGGTCCGCCAGTCATTGCCAATTCCGATCGCCAGAGTTGTAAGTTTGCGCCGTTCCGTCAGAGATACAGCAAGAGCAGAGACGTGCCTCAGAGGCACGCCGACGGTGAAAAGATTGAATAATCAGCTTATTTTAGAAATTTATCACAGGGAATGGCGGGTTGTGCGGCAGTACGGACATAGCTAGTTCACGGTGACTCAGATGAGATAACGGCGGCGGGCTGGGCTTTCTGGCTTTTCCGTTTTGGATGAGGCAGGTAGGGGTTCTGGGGTGGAAGGCCGTTGTTTTGTAATCTTGAGGTGACGCACCGAGGGCGGGACGCCCTCGGGACAGCCGGCAGGATGCCGGCGCTACGTATTTAGGTAAATAGCTACTTCAAAGGGAGCTAAAGACACGCGACCGTCTGAGATTGGCGATAGGGTTTCGGCGGGACGAGCGATCGGTGCGCCTCCGTAGGCCGAGTCACCGGTAAAGAGGGCGAGGCGCCAGGCGTCCGATCCGCCTGCGACCGGAATGCTCTGATCGGCGCTGGATAGATTGCAAACCAGTAGAGCCGCATTTCCCGTTGGATCTGTCCTTTTCATGATGAAAGACTTTAAGATTTCGTCAAATCTGATTTGGGTCAGGTCTTTGCGGCAGTTGCTGAGACTCGGGTGTTTTTTGCGCAAGGCGATTAAGTCGCGATAAAGATGCAGGATTGGTGCATGAGCCGGGTTTTCGAGCTTGGACCAGTCGAGCTTGCATTGGTCGAAGGTAGTTTGGGCCTGGGGATCGACGAACTCGCTTTCCGAGAAATGCGCTGCCAGTTCCTTCTTGCGGCCTTCAGTCACAGCGGTGGCGAGATCACGATCCTCAAAGCCTGTGAAGAAGAAAAACGGCACGGTCTCGCCATACTCCTCGCCCATGAAAAGCAGCGGCAGGAAAGGAGAACACAGGGTCAGGACCGCAGCCAGCTTCTGTTGTTGCGAAGATACGAGGGTCGAGAGACGCTGACCACGGCTGGTGTTAGCGATCTGGTCGTGATTCTGAATAAAGCCTACGAATTGCTCTCCGGGACGATCTGTTGATGAGTTGCCATACCGTCGACGGCGATAGCGCGAGTAGTTGCCATCAAAGACGTACCCTTCGCGAATGCATTTGGCGAGATCGGCCAGCTTGCCGAAATCCATCAGGAAACCTTCCCGCGCGCCGGTGAGAAATGCATAAAGCGCATGATGGAAGTCGTCGTGCCATTGCGCGTCGAGGGCATAGCCGCCGGAGGCGTGTGGGTTAATGATGCGGACGTCTTCGAGATCGCTTTCGGCAATGATCCAGGCCTGGCGCTTCAACTTCTGCGCCTGCTGCTGGAATGCGTCTGATAATTCCGCGAGAAGATGATTAGCGCTGAAATCATAAATGCCGTGAATGGCGTCGAGGCGCAGGGCGTCCACGTGATATTCGGTGAGCCAGCAAAGGGCATTATTTATGACCCAGCGGCGAACTCCGTCGCTGTCGGCTCCGTCAAAATTGATGGCCTTGCCCCATGGAGTCTGATAGGCGTCAGTAAAACAGGGAGCGTACTCGGGAAGATAGTTCCCTTCCGGACCGAAGTGGTTGTACACAACGTCCATGACGACGGCGAGGCCGTGAGAGTGGCACGCGTCCACAAGCATTTTCAGGCCTTCCGGACCGCCATACGTAGATTGCGGAGGGTATAGGCTGGCGCCGTCATATCCCCAATTACGATTTCCAGGAAACTCCGCAACCGGCATGATCTCGATGGCGGTGATGCCTACGTCGCGAAGATAGGAGAGACGGGGAATGACGCTTTCAAATGTGCCTTCAGGCGTGAACGTGCCAGTGTGGAATTCGTAGATGATGAAATCTTTTAGACGGAATGCCCTTCCAGGCCTGATCGGACCAGCGGAATGAGTCAGGATTGACGATGCGAGAGGCTCGATGAACGCCATGTGGTTGCCAGCGTGAAACAGGGTCAGGACGTTCGCGATCGCCGTCGAGGACGTAGAAGTACTCCGTTCCTTCAGTGACACCAGCGACCGTCGCCTCAAACTCGCCAAAAGATTCGCCTTCGGACGACTGCGAAAGCGTCAGAGGAATGAGCCTGGGCTTGTCCCCCAGGAGACGCACTTCGAGCTTTTTAACCTTCGGAGCCCAAACGCGGAATTGCACTTGGCCATCTGGCTGGACGTTCGCTCCGAATTGCAGCTTCCAAAGTTGATCAGAGGAGTCTGCCAGCGGTTTCTTAGCTGCCATTGGAAACGTCCTCGGAAACCTGCTCTGGCGTTGGCTCACCGTTTGATCCGGAATTGATCAGTAATGCAATCGGCAGGTGCGTGAATGCCTCGGACGACGGGGAGAATCAGGGTGCCATTGCGTCTGACGGGAGTAATGGTTCGGCCAGTGAATAGGTCGCGATACGGGCCCGCGGGAAGTTGCTTTCGCACGATGATCTCTGTATTTCCCCAGGCTTCGAGTCCGACGGGAAGGCGCGTTTGAGCTTCGAGTTGGGCGAAGAAACGTCCAGCAAGTATGACGACGGTGGTGTCGCGGAAGGAACGCGCGAATGCGATCAGGTGCTTGTTTCTGTCACCGCTCGCGCGCAACGGCAAGTAGCTTCCCTTAGCGAACAAAGCGCGATTGTCACGGCGGAAACACAGAGCGGAGCGGGTAACGAAAAGCTTGAGGCTGCCATCTGTGGGCTCAGCGACCAGACGATCAACCAAGGGAGCGGGATTGTCGGATTCAGCGGCACGGAGCCGGGCCAGAAGAGTTTGCAACCGGTGATAGTCCACCGCTCGGCGGTTGTCCGGATCGGCGAGGCTGAAGTTCCAAACCTCGGTTCCCTGGTAGAAATCCGGCAGGCCTGGCGATGTGATCTTGAGCAGAGTTTGCGATAGTGAGTTGAATATCCCTGCGGTGGCGATCCTGGCCTGAAATGGAATGAAATCATCGAAAAACGGTTTGTTGGTCGAGCGGTCGAGCAACGCGTCAAGAAAACTGTGAAATGCGGCCTCGTACTCGGTATTGGGACTGACCCAACTGGTGTTCACTTTCGCCTCGCGCAGGGCCTTCTCCATGTAGCCGTGAATTCTGGCTACGAACTCGCGGTGCTCTTCGCTGTTCATTGGTGCCAGGGGCCACGCTCCGACGAGAGTCTGATACAGGAAGTATTCTTCGTTGGAGCTGGGGACGAATTCGCCGGCCACTTGAATTTTCCTGTCCTGATTCAACAACTGCCACGCACGAATGGCGCGATACCACTCCGCTGGAATTTCAGAGAGGACGTTGATTCGGGCGCGCACATCCTCGCTTCGTTTCGTGTCGTGCGTGGAACTGGCCAGCATGGCGTTCCGCCATGAGGTACGGCGGGCCGAATTTTTTCCGTGAAAGTGGGCGAGCGCGACTCCAAAGGTTTCAGGAGACCCCCCGACTTCATTCAGCGAGAGCAACGGGCAGTAGCGGTAGAACGCCGTGTCCTCCAAACCCTTGGCCATGACGGGACCGGTTAATTGCTGGAAGCGCATGACGAAGAGGCGGCGCTCGGCACGCTCGGCGTCTCCGATGCTGTCCGGATCTTTGAGCAGAAGCAGGTCCTGGATGAAATCAAAAACCGATCCGCTGGTTGCTGGGTTACGGCGCCGGGCTGCCTTGATGGCGATGCGGATATTGCGATCGTCCTGATCGTCGGGATGCTTGGTTTCGCCCTGGATATAAGTTCGATAGACGGGAAAGCAGGCGATTACTTCGCGCAATGCGTCGCGCAAGCTTTCCAGAGTAAAATCGCGCGAGCGCCGGTGCTGCTCGGAGATGCGGTCGAGGCGGCGAGACAGCACATTGAGTTCGCTGGACATCGATACTTGCATGACCAGGCGCTTGCTCTCATAGATGAGGTCAGCATAACTCTGCGACCATCCGGTGAATTGGCGGTACAGGCGCTGGAAGACGTGCTTTCGGGAACCGTCGACGAATACTCCGTTGAGAAGATTGAGGAAACCGTAACCGGTGGTTCCCTCGATCGCCCAGGTAGTCCGCAGTTCTTCATTCTTAACCAGGATTTTTTCCGCGGCGACGTAGAGGTGACGTCGTACGCCGTTGGCAGATCGATTGACGATGCCACCGGGAGGCGGGGCTTGCGCCTGAAGATCCTGAAAATACTTAAGCGGGTCAAAAAGACCGTCGGGATGATCGATACGAATTCCGGTCACCAGACCTTTTTGAATCAATTCAAAAGGAATTCGGTGAACGTTCGCGAATACGTCGGGGTTTTCGACGCGGATGGCGGCCAAATCGTTGATGTCGAAAAAGCGGCGGTAGTTGATTTCATCGGACGCAACGCGCCAAAAGCTCAGGCGATAGGCTTGGTCATCGAGAAGGCGTTCAAGATGGTCGAAGCTGTGGGGATCACCTTTGCTGCCGTTCATGGCGGCGAGACTCAGATTCAGAGCTGTTCGAACGACTTCACTGCTGTCGATCAAGGTGGCCATCCGCCGCTTGATGACTTCTTTCTCGCGTTGCCGCTCGCGGACTTTCGCCAGGTCCGTGTTTTCGCGTGGAGGCAGGTGGGACAACGCAGTGAGGATGCTCTCGAGTTCAAGCAGTTGATCATTGCCGCCTGGTAACTGCTCCCTCGTCCTCGCGAGAACTTGCTGCAACGGCAATGCCCACGAACGAGGGGCGAGCGGGTAGAGAGTGCCTTGAGAATCTACGGCGAATGATCCGGCTTCATACACAGCCCGAATCAACTGGCTCTCAAGGACGAGGCCAAACTGGTCGGGCAGAAAAGGCAGCAAAACTTTGTTAGCGAGTTCAGCCTTGGGCGGATTCCAGTCGATATCGAAGTAGCTGGAGAAATCGGAACTGGGTCCGTTCTCCAGAATGTCCCACCACCAGAGATTTGAGGGGTGAGTGATGCACATGTGATTAGGCACGACGTCGACGACGAGGCCCATGGAATTGCGCTTCAGACGATCGGCGAAAGCGGTAAATTCCTCCTCCGTGCCGATTTCAGGATTGAAGCGGGTGTGATCGGTTACGTCGTAGCCATGCATGCTACCGGGGTGCGCCATCAGGAAGGGCGAGGTGTAGCAGTCGCTGATACCGAGATCGTGGAAATATTCCACGAGCGAAGCAGCCTGGCGAAAGGTAAAGGCCAAATTCAACTGGAGGCGATAGGTGGCGCAGGGGACATAAGCCGGTTCTCCAGGGGTTCTGTTCTTCAATGCCATGGCCTCGGTCGGGTTTCAGATGCTTGGATCGATTAGTGCGCTGTCTAGTGTGGATCGAATCCTGAAGTATAAACAGAACGACGCATTTGGTTCGGAGCTGTGACTCGGCCGATTCTGATCGGCCAGATTCCTGCAAAGCTTTTAACCGCGAAGTTCGCAAAGGGCGCTAAGAAAATCGTGTTGCAACAGCGAGCGCCGACGGTTTCACCACCTTGCATCACTTGCTGGTAACCTATCTTAACTTATTAACATCCCCTGGGAGATTTGATGGAACGCTATATCTGTATTCATGCGCATTTTTACCAGCCGCCGCGGGAAAATGCTTGGTTAGAAGCGGTGGAATTACAAGATTCGGCGTATCCCTATCACGATTGGAACGAGAGGGTGACGGCGGAATGCTATGCACCCAACAGCGCTTCGCGAATTCTGGACGGCGATGGCCGCATTCTGCAGATCGTAAATAATTATTCGAAAATCAGTTTCAACTTTGGACCAACACTGCTTTCCTGGATGGAACAAAAAAGTCCATCCATCTATCAGGCTATTCTTGCCGCCGACCGGGAGAGTCAGAGCTTTTTCTCGGGACATGGCTCGGCGGTAGCGCAGGCTTATAACCACATGATCCTGCCGCTGGCGAGCCGTCAGGATAAGTACACGCAGATTCGATGGGGGATTCGAGATTTCGAAAGCCGGTTTGGACGCCACCCGGAAGGAATGTGGCTGCCTGAGACTGCGGTGGATTTACAAACCCTGGAGGTGCTGGCGGACCTGGGAATCAAGTTCACGATTCTTTCGCCGTACCAGGCAGGCCGAGTGAGGCCTCTCGGGGGCCGGGCCTGGCGCAAGGTGGATGGGGGGAGAATCGACCCTTCCATGGCCTATGCCGTGCGGGTCACGTCGGGAAAGACAATGAACGTGTTTTTTTACGACGGTCCGATCTCGCGGGCGATTGCGTTTGAAGATGTACTCGGCGATGGAAAGCGTTTCTCCGATCGATTGCTGGGAGCATTCTCTGAGGCGAGGACGTGGCCACAATTGGTTCACATCGCTACCGACGGGGAGACGTATGGGCATCACAAGTCGTACGGAGATATGGCGCTCGCGTTTGCCCTGAACTACATCGAGTCCAGCAAACTGGCGCGCCTCACAAATTATGGAGAATTTCTGGAGAAGCACCCCCCAACCCATGAGGCCAAGGTCATTGGGAACAGCTCGTGGAGTTGCGCACACGGAGTGGAACGGTGGAGAAGCGATTGCGGATGTAATTCAGGCGGGCACTCAGGCTGGAACCAACGGTGGAGGGAGCCGCTGCGAAAGGCCTTTGACTGGCTTCGGGATACGGTGGCTCCGCACTACGAGAATGAAGCCAGAGAGTTGTTTGAACATCCGTGGAAGACCCGGGACACATACGTGAATGTGGTGCTCGACCGAACGCGGGAAAATGTGATCCGGTTCATGAGCGAGCAGGCGAAGCGAACTCTTTCGAAAGAAGAGATTGTGAAGGGTTTGAAATTGCTGGAATTACAACGTTACCTGATGTTGATGTACACGAGTTGCGGATGGTTCTTCGATGATTTATCCGGGCTCGAGACGGTGCAGGTCATTCAGTATGCCGGGCGCGCGTTGCAACTGGCGGGACAACTGTTCTCTGAAGATCTGTCGACTCCCTTCCTTAATTTGCTGGCCCAGGCCCGAAGCAACCTTCCAGAACAGGGCGACGGGCGGGCTATCTACGAGCGCTATGTACAGCCCGCGATGGTGGATCTCGAGAAAGTGGGAGCTCACTATGCCGTCAGTTCCCTGTTTGAAGAATACGGTGAGGTCACGCGCATCTATTGCTACGACGTTGGACGTATGGAATACCGGTCGTCGCGCCAGGGAAAACTGCGGGTGGTCTTGGGACAGGTGAGTGTTAGCTCAGAGATTACATGGGAGTCAAACCAGATTACTTTTGGCGTGCTGCATCTGGCTGACCATAGCGTGTTGGGTGGAGTGCGGAAATTACAGGGGAAGGAAGACTATCAGTCTCTTGATCAGGCAGTTGAGAAAGCGGTTGCGAGCGGCGACCTGGCGGAACTGGTGCGAGTGGTGGAGCATAATTTCGGTTCCGGCACATACACACTGCGCATGCTGTTTCGTGACGAGCAGAGAAAAATACTGGGCATCATTCTCGAAGAAGCAACCAATGAGGCCCGTGTTCTCTACCGGAATTTTCATGACGAGCATGCTCACCTGATTCGTTTTGTGACCGAGTTGGGCGTGCCATTACCACGACGCTTCCGGCTGGCCGTGGACTTCACCCTGAATTCAGACTTGCTGGACGCCTTTTGTAACGGTGAGGTGGATTTGCCCAAGTCCAGAGAGATTCTTGAAGAGATCAAGCGCACCGGGGTTAAACCGGATGCGGTCACCCTGGAATTTGCCTTGCGCCAGACTATTGAGCGTTTGTTCGCTAAATTCGTCGCAAATCCTATGGAGCCAGGCTTGCTTCAGCGCTTGCAGGAAACCGTTGATCTGGCGCTTGGCTTGCCGTTCGAAGTGCGTCTCTGGGATGCTCAGAACACCTATTACGGAGTGATGCGGGGCGATGCTGTCCAGATTAGCGAGCGCGCGGAACATGGAGATTTGGCAGCTCGGGATTGGCTGGAAAGATTCGCAAAGCTTGGCGACAAATTAAAAGTGAGATTCCAGCTTAAGGTTGCGACGGGAGTGGTCTGATTTGAATAGAGCAAAGCAATTGTTCGACTCGGCAGTCTAGAGTCGCGATCCAGGGGATTGTGCACATGGCACAGGAAGCAGTGGTTGTCGATGGGGAACGGGCAGGGCGAAGGGGCGATCCCTGCGTCATGGTTATTTTTGGTGCTTCGGGTGATCTGACCCGCCGAAAATTAATTCCGTCACTTTATAACCTTGCAAAATACAACCTGCTGTCGCGTGAATTTGCAGTGATCGGTGTCGCGCGGAACGCGATGTCCGCAGATGAATTTCGCGCCAAACTGGCACAGGACCTCAAGGAATTCGTGGACGGCCCCGTCGACCCCGCCTTACAGGATTGGCTGGAGGAGCGTGCTTACTACATAACCGGCGAATTTGCTGACGCTAAAACCTACCAGCAGTTGAAGGAAGTTCTGCAAACAGTCAACAAGGAACACGGCACACACGGCAATTATTTTTACTATCTGGCGACGGCTCCCGACTTTTTTGGACCGATCGTGGAGCAGTTGTCTTCTATCGGGCTGATGACGGAAGAAAATCATCAGTGGCGAAGAGTAATTGTTGAGAAACCCTTTGGAAGGAACCTGGAATCGGCCAAGGCGCTAAACGAGCAACTACTCAAAGTAGTGAATGAAAGCCAGATTTACCGTATCGATCATTACCTGGGAAAAGAGACTGTACAGAATATTCTGGCGTTCCGTTTCGCTAACGGGATCTTCGAGCCGATCTGGAACCGCCGCTACATCGATCACGTGCAGATTACGGTGGCTGAAACGGTTGGTGTGGAACTGAGAGGCGGGTACTACGACACGGCAGGGGCATTGCGGGACATGGTGCCCAACCACATCATGCAACTCATCAGCCTGACCGCGATGGAGCCGCCCATATCGTTCCAGGCCGACGCGGTGAGAGATGAGCAAGCCAAGATCCTGCATGCCATCCAGCCGCTTAGTTCAGAAGATGTGCTGACCCGGACGGTCCGAGGCCAGTATGGCGAAGGAGAAATTGCAGGCCAACATGTTCCAGCCTACCGGTCGGAGCCCGGAGTGCCTCCCGATTCACGTACCGAGACATTCGTCGCCGTGAAGTTGCAAGTCGACAACTGGCGTTGGGCAGGAGTGCCGTTTTACTTGCGGACCGGAAAACGATTGGCCTCCCGCAGCACCTATATCGTGATCCAGTTCAGGCGCGCTCCATTTGTGCTCTTTCGAGATACCGAAGTGGAAAAACTGACGCCCAACCAATTGATCCTGCACATCCAGCCGGAAGAAGGAATTGCGCTGCGTTTTGCCGCGAAGACGCCAGGGCCGGCGATGCGGTTGGGGACCGTGGACATGGACTTTGAATACGCCGATTACTTTGGCAAGCAGTCGAGTACCGGCTACGAGCGTTTGTTGCACGACTGCATGGTAGGCGACGCTACTCTTTTTCAACGCGCCGACATGGTGGAAGCGGGATGGAGCGTGGTCAGCCCGATGCTGGATTTGTGGAAGGCTTTGCCGCCGCGCAATTTCCCCAACTATGCCTCGGGCACATGGGGACCGAAAGACTCAGAAGAGTTGATGGAGCGCGACGGGCGACATTGGAGGAGCTTCGAGAAGTAAGCTCGGGAAAGTTATAATCTCCAACGGAGAATCTCTTGGGCCATCCTGCTCACGAAGGAACTGAGGTTCGGCCTTATCGCCGGCACGAAGCGGGCACCCAGCCTGCTTCTCTGCATGAGGCGTACACGTCTTCGGTACGCCGGGCCCCAACGAAGCCTCTGATTTTATTGCCACATACTTTGTCAGAAGTCACCGGCCCCATTTACGGGCACGGAGAAATCGGCGAAGGGGACAATGACCTCACCCGGCAACACGAGGGCGAACCATTGGGCGAGCGGATTATTGTGACCGGTCGGGTACTGGACAGTAATGGTCATCCTATTCCACGCGCGCTGATTGAACTGTGGCAGGCGAATGCGGCGGGACGTTACGTGCACGCCGTCGATCAGCATCCTGCGCCACTGGATCCGAACTTTACCGGCACTGGTCGCACGTTGACTGACGAAAATGGAGTCTACAGATTTGTCACCATCAAGCCAGGGCCTTATCCGTGGCTCAATCACTACAATGCGTGGCGTCCGGCGCACATTCATTTTTCGGTGTTTGGCCGGGCATTTCTTTCACGACTGATCACGCAAATGTATTTTCCCGGAGATCCTTTATTTGCGTTTGATCCAATCTATCAGTCCCTTCCAGACGAGAAGGCGCGGCTGCGAATGGTCTCGCGTTTCGATCTGGAAACGACGCAGCCGCAATGGGCGACGGGATATAAATTCGACATCGTGTTGCGCGGGCCCGAAGCCACGCCCTTCGAGACCTGATATGGATCTGGTTCCCACACCCTCGCAGACGCTCGGTCCCTTTTTTCATTTTTGCCTCACGACGGATAAGTGCAGTGTTGGCTGCATCGCCGGACCGCAAGTCAGAGGTGAACGCGTCCTGCTCACGGTTCGAGTGCTGGATGGCAATGGTGAGGGGGTTCCGGACGCCATGATCGAAATATGGCAAGCGAATTCCGAAGGCAAGTACAACCATCCCGACGACGCACAACAGAGGTCACTCGATCCGGGATTCCTTGGATTCGGACGCATGGGGACTATCGAGAACGGATGTTGCGACTTCGAAACCATCAAGCCAGGACGGGTGCCGGGGCCGAGAAACACCCAGCAGGCTCCGCATCTGAATGTTGCGGTGTTTGGCCGCGGCATGCTCAAGCAACTGTTCACACGGATCTATTTCGCCGGCGATGTCGCGAACCCGAATGATCCGGTGCTGGCGCTGGTGCCTGTGGATCGACGGGAGACCCTCATGGCACGTCTGGATGTCGCCCGTCCAGGAGGATGGCGGTTTGACCTTCGATTGCAGGGAGAGCAGGAGACGGTATTTTTCGACGTTTGAGTGTTAGTCTCGTCGAGGTTCAGGAGAGGTCCGCATGGCGGGACGACTGATCGAGAGTCTGGCGACCACAGAGGCGTTTGCCGAGTTGTTTTCGGACGCGTCCGTGCTGCAGGCCATGCTGGATTTCGAAGTCGGGCTGGCGCGATCGCAGGCGCGCGTCGGAATAATCCCAACTGCCGCGGCGGATACAATTGCCGTGTCGGCGAAGCCCGAGGACTTCGATCCCGTTCAACTCGCAAAGGACGGACTGCTTGCCGGCGCCTTGCCCATTCCGTTCGTGAAAGCACTGACCGAGCGGGTGCGCGCAAGCGATGCTGCAGCGGCGGGTTTCGTGCACTGGGGCGCGACCAGTCAGGATGTTGCCGATACAGAGCTGGTACTCCTGCTAAAAAAAGCGCGAACACTTCTGGAATCCGATCTTTCGCAGTTGGAAGATGCGTTGACCCGTCTCGCGGAAAGTCATGCACACACCCTGATGCTGGGCCGGACATTATTGCAGGCCGCTCCGCCCATCACGTTTGGACTCAAGGCTGCTGGATGGTTGGGTTCGATCCGGCGGAGCCGTGCGCGTCTTTCGTCGGCGTTCGGCGAAGCGTTGATATTGCAGTTTGGCGGCGCCACTGGAACGCTGGCGTCGCTTGGCCAGCACGGCATTGCTGTCGGACGCGAGTTGGCAAAGGAACTCGAACTTGGTTTTCCTGATGCTCCATGGCACACCCACCGGGACAGACTGGCCGCATTGATTTGTGCCTGCGGAGTTCTTACGGGGGCGCTTGGCAAAATGGCTCGGGACATCAGTTTGCTGATGCAGAACGAAGTAGGGGAATCGTCTGAACCGGGTGGACCGGGACGAGGAGGGTCTTCCACCATGCCGCATAAGCGCAATCCCAGCGGGTGCGTGGTGGCGCTCTGCGCTGCGAACCGCGTCCCTGGGTTGGTTGCGAGTTTCCTTTCCGGCATGGTCCAGGAACACGAGCGTGCCGTAGGGGCCTGGCAGGCGGAGTGGCCGACGGTAGCTGCCCTGATGCAGGCGACGGGTGCAGCGGTGTCATCCATGAGGGAAGTTGCGGAAGGTCTTTCGGTGGATGAGGCGCGGATGCGCGCCAACATTGAAGCGACCAGGGGCGTCATATTTGCAGAGCGCGCCATGATGCTGCTGGGAGAAAAGGTGGGACGTGATGCAGCGCACAAACTGCTTGATCGGGCGACACGGCAGAGCGTTACGCAGGGCAGGCGTCTTCACGAAGTGCTCAGCGAAATGACGGAAGTAAGCCGGCACCTCGATGCCGCAACATTACGGAGTATCGAGGTTCCCGAGGAATATCTCGGGCAGCGCGGAAACATTCCGGAAGCGGTTGCTGTCCGCTTCGGATGACGAAGAGGAGTAATCGACCTTGCCATTTGTGACCGTTGACAACGTTCGTCTGTTCTATCGGCTTGAAGGCAAGGCTGGCCGTCCCGTGCTGGTGTTGTCGCATTCGATTGGCACGGATCATGGCATGTGGGCGCCACAGATGGAAGACCTGCTGGCCTATTTTCAGGTTTTGCGGTACGACACAAGGGGACACGGAGCATCGGATTCGCCTCCCGGCGAATATTCGATTGAGCGGCTGGGGCGCGATCTGTTGGGTTTGGTGGATGCGCTCGGTATTTCCAATTTTATGTTTTGTGGCCTTTCCCTGGGTGGGGCGATTGGACAGTGGCTAGCGCTCAATACACCAAATCGGGTGTCCGCCTTGGTGCTCGCCAATACTTCTCCGCAGTTCAAACCGCGAACGAACTGGGAATCGCGGATGCAGACGGTCGGGGAAAAAGGCATGGCGGGAATCGCCGATGTGGCAATGCCACGATTCTTCTCCGTCGATAACCGTGCGCGAAACGAAGCGTATGCCGATTCCGTGAAGTCGGTGTTGCTAGGCACTAATCCCGGGGGATATTCGGGCTGCTGTGCCGCCCTGCGAGATTTTGATAACACCAAGTCCCTCGGGGACATTCGCGTTCGAACGCTGGTCATTGCCGGAAACCTCGACATCTCTACTCCATGGGAAGGTCACGGCGAAGTATTGGCTGCCAATATCTCTGATGCGCGTGTGGTGCGTCTTGAGGCAGCGCATCTCTCGAACATGGAGTGTCCGCGGTCTTTTACGTCCGCGGTGCTTGAATTTCTGCTGCTCCAACCGGATTCGTCCGCCGACGTTCTGGAGGAGGGATTTGCCGTTCGCCGGGCTGTGCTGGGCGATGCCCATGTCGACCGGTCTATCGGCGGAGCTACCGAGCTCAACCGCGATTTCCAGAATTTCATCACGCGTTACGCCTGGGGAACAATCTGGACACGGCCGGGATTGAGCCGGCGTACCCGGCGTCTGCTTACGCTTGCTGTCGCAGCTTCGTTGGGGCGGTGGGAAGAGTTCAGGTTGCATGTACGCGCGGGGTTGGAGCATGAACTGGAACGGTGTGACCTGAAAGAGACGCTGCTACAGACGGCAATCTATGCGGGAGTGCCAGCTGCCAACACGGGGTTCCAGATTGCGAAGGAAGAGATTGAGAAGCTGAAGACTGGATAGTTGGAAGGCGTGGCTTCGCCAGAGAGTCAAGGTCAACAACTTTTGACCGCTAAGGCCGCTGACCTAGCGCGAGCGCAGAGAAAGGACAACTGAGAGCGGTTGCTCGTTCTTAGCGGACTTAGCGGCCTTCGCGGTTAAGCTTTTGGCGGCAGAATTAAGGTCAACAGCTTGTAACCGCAAAAGTCGCCAAGTTACCGCAAAGATCGCTGAGAAAAGCGTCTACGAATCGCCTTTCGGATCCCCACATTATAATGTGCGTTCGATATGAGCAATGACCCGATCACCGACTGCCACATTCATATTCAGCCGATGGAAATGCTCAAGCCTGGGGCATTCGAGCTCATAAAGAGTAAGGCTGCGGATTTCGATCGTGTGATGGAATTCTGCCATTCGCCCAAGGCATTTCTCAAATATCTGGATTCTTCCGGTATCGATCGGGCGGTCTTGATCAACTATGTCGCGCCCGAGGTGATTGGCCTCAGCTCCGAAGTAAATCAGTGGGTAGCCGACTACGTGAGCACCGATCCCAGGAGACTGCTTTCGTGCGGGGGCCTGCATCCCCGGCACTCGCCGAACGTGATGGCGGATGTGGAGCAGATTTTGCGTCTGAAGATCCGCATGATCAAGATCCATCCTCCGCACCAGTTGCTGTTTCCAAACGACTACCTGCATGGAGTGAAAGAATTAGAAATCATCTACAGAGCGGCAGAAGCCAACGGTGTGCCGGTGATGTTTCACACTGGCACGTCGATTTTTCCTCATGCTCGTAACAAGTATGGAGATCCAATTTACCTGGACGACGTGGCAGTAGATTTCCCCAAACTTAAGATCCTGATGGCGCACGGCGGGAGGCCGCTATGGATGGAGACTGCGTTCTTTTTACTGCGCCGGCATCCTAACGTTTATCTGGATATCAGCGGCATACCGCCGAAAGCCTTGTTGAAATACTTTCCCCGGCTGGAACAGATCGCTCACAAGACATTATTTGGTACTGATTGGCCAAGTCCTGGAGTTCGCGAGATAAAAAGCAATCTCGATGACTTTATGTCACTCCCTTTGAGGGAAGAAACGCGCCGACAAATCTTGTGGCAGACCGCTTTAGGAATCTGGCCTTTGTAGATTTCTTCCAGTCCATTCAGCCAATCAGTTCTGAGTTTGGTCTGTATTTTCCAGCAGCAGTGCGATTCCCTGCCCTCCTCCGATGCAGGCGGATGCGATTCCATATTTCCCATTCGAGCGCTTTAGTTCGCGAGCCAAGGTGATTGCCAGGCGCACGCCGGTGGCTCCGAGCGGATGACCGATGGCGATCGCCCCGCCATTTACGTTCAATTTGGCATGATCGATTTTTAGCTCACGCTCGCAGGCAAGAACCTGAGCGCCGAACGCTTCATTGATTTCGAAACGATCTATCTGATCAAGCTGCATGCCACTGTGGTCAAGCACCGAGCGGATAGCGGCGACCGGACCGATTCCCATAATCTCCGGGGGCACGCCTACAGCAGCCCCGGCAACCACCCGGGCCAGCGGCTTCTGGTCACGTCCGTGCGCAAATGGTCCGGACGCAATCAGCGTAGCGGCAGCCCCATCGACCACAGCGGAACTGTTGCCCCCGGTTTGCACACCTCCGAAGGCGGGACGGATCTTGGCCAGGGTTTCAATGGGAGACGGCCGGACGTGACTGTCTTGAGCGAAAGACTCCACTTGACGCGGCAAGCGAATTCCACGCGCAGCATATCCATCGCGCTCGAAAGTCTCGTTGACTATGGGGGCGATTTCGCCGCTGAGGAAGCAGCTTTTCTGTGCCGCAAGCGCGCGAGCAAAGCTGTCGGCGGCGAACTGATCTACTTCCTCGCGCGAAATCCTATATTTCGTGGCAAGGGCTTCCGCGGTTCCTCCCATGCTGAGGTTGCAGCTGGGATCGAGCAAGGACTCCCACAGGAAGTCTTTAAATTCCACCTGACCCAGACGGAATCCGCCTCGATGGGTGTAGGCGGCTACCGGGTTGCGGCTCATGGATTCGGAACCCGCACCCAACACCAGACTCGCTTTATCCAACTTGATAAGGTCGGCCGCTTGCAGAATCACTTCAATACCGGTGCCGCAAACACGCTGAACAAGATGCGATGGCGTTTCAATCGGTACGCCCGAATACATGCTGATATGGCGAGGCAGCATGTAGGCGTCAAACGAAGCCTGCGCCATGCTGCCGGCGATGACTGTATCGACGTCGTTGGCTGAAGCGCCTGAACGCTTTAGCACCTCACGAGCTACCTTGATCCCCAGGTCAATGGGAGAAACCAGGCCAAGAACGGTGTTGTAATCAGCGAATGCGGTGCGCACTCCATCAAGGAGCCAGATATCGTCGTAGTGCGAGAGTAAGCCTCGGGGTCGAGCGTTCATCGAGTCCTTCTTTGTGCAAGAGTTCTTCTTAAATATACCTCTAGGCCAATGTCATTTTGGAATGAGCTGGGATCAAATCCGCGTGAGTTGTTCGATAATTTCTCGATGTTGCGGGTAGAGGGCGACCAACTCGGATCGCTTCGCCAATTCGAAGTCCTCAAAATCGAAGCCTGGCGAAACCGTGCAGCCCGCCAGCGCGAACGACCCGGGATTCCGAACACGCGAGGCAAACCAGCGGCCGGCCTTGACAACTGCCTGCAGTGATTCGCCGGCATCAGGATTTCCGCCGATCGAGATTTTCGAGTAACCTCCGTCCGGTTCGATCACATGCACGACGAGTGAAGTGCCAGCATAGAAATGCCATAACTCGTCCGACCGCAGGCGATGGAATGCGGAGAAGTTCTCACCCTCAAGCAGAAAGTAAATCGCGGTCGAGACCAATCGAGGCCCGGTGAATTGTGAGGGTAAAGCTTCCCGGGCGATGGCGAGCTCTGCGCGATAGGTTTCACGATAATAGCCGCCTTCCGGATGGGAGATCAGTTCAAGCTTGTCGATCCAGTATTGAGCGGAATTGGTCATGAAGATCGTGAGGGGACAGCTTGCATGTTGCGACTATTCACTTGGGTTTAACGCTGAAGTGACTGGCGATGCATTGCCATCGTCCGCCCATGTTCAGCCACGTATCGGTGAAGCGCCCGCGACGTTCCCAGGGTTTCCCTTTGTCGACTCCCTTTTCGTATAAAGCTCCGGTCACAATGGCAGTATTACCGTAAGAATGAACCACCAGACCCGAAGACTGCAGAGCCTCGGGCCGATAGGATTTGTCGGCGACGGAATCAACGATCTGGGTTTTGTTGTAGAGCGTGCCCTCCGCGGTGGTCATGACGAAATCATCCGCGAGCAGGAGCCGGACAGCCGGCGCGTCGTTGTCCAATTCGGCCCGATTCCAGAGATTCTCCATGGCAATGATCTTGGTCGAATCTTGCGCGACGGCGAGGAACGGGACCAGCAACCACAACAAACCAGTGACCAGGCCGCGTTTCATAGGATTCTCCTCGTCTTTAACACCCGATTGGAGGTGGGAGATTGCGCCAAGTGAGCATCGTCGCAACGACTTGATCCGCTTGCCATCCGCAACCAGACGCTGGCCTAACTTTGAACGCATTCCCGTTCAAATCAGCGTTCTTCCCCAAGCTTTTACGGTCCGTGGCAATACTTTATTACAGCCGTTGCCGGTGTGAGGAACTGCTTTCGGCTGGGGTACCTTGAAGGCAAACGAGCCGAACTTGCAACCTTTCGGGGGCCTGTCCGTCTACTTGTACTTGAGGACCAGGTTCAGGCGAGAAACTGTCTGCCACGGGAGGCTCGATGCGGCTCAACATGAAAGCAAACTTTTGGCTCCTGGCGTTCTTCCTGATTGGGGCTCTATCGGTACGGGCCGCAGACCTCAAGCCTGAAGAACTGGTAGCCCATCATCTCGACTCATTGGGGACGGAAGCCGCGCGTTCGGCCAACAAGTCGAGGGTCGTCCAGGGCACCGCCAGATTCAAGTTGCTGGTAGGTGGTGGCGGCCAACTGGATGGCAAAGGCGCGGTGGTGTCGCAAGAACGAAAGCTTAATATTCTGCTGAAATTTCCAAACGACTATAAGGGCGAGCAATTCATCTCCGATGGCGACAAAACATATGTCGCGTCCACCACTGCAGACCATCGGCACAGCGCCTTCGGGGAGTTTGTGATGAGCCAGCCCGTGCTTCTGCAGGAAGGATTACTGGGAGGTGCGCTTTCCACGGCATGGGCATTGGCAAACCTGGAGCACAATCATCCTCGAATTAGTTCTGGAGGGCGTAAGAAAGTCGATGGACGAGAAGTATTAGAGCTGCGCTATCAACCTAAGAAGAGCAACGATATGGATATCCACATTTACTTTGATCCGGAGACTTATCGCCACGTCGAGACTGTATACACCATTAGTCTCTCAGCCGGTTTGGGCACATCCGTACCCAGCATTGGCGATCAAGCTGGACTGACAACCTCTTCCGCTTCGCCCGGGGGAGACCCAACGCGCAGCTCGAAGCAGCAACAGATCCGTTACACATTGGAAGAGCGCTTCAGCGATTTCAATACTACCGACGGCATTACCCTGCCTACCCATTACAACATTCATTTCACCCAGGAAACGCAGGACGGAAAAACCACGGTCTATGAATGGGACGTGAATGCGAATGAGTTATCAGAAAACATATCGCTGGATCCGCGAAACTTTCAGATCAAATAGCCGTGCGCGGAATGTGACCCTCCGCCGGCATCAGGACGACGTGGATGTGCGTTGAGACCACACTTGCGCGCCCCATTGGTGCGATCGGAAAATATGATGCGTTGTCGGCGGCTCGATATCTAGTTCCCCGATTTCTTCTTCGGCGCAGAATCGCCCTTCGACGCCAGGGTGCGAACGTAGGCCAGAACGGAGTGAATTTCGTCCTCGCTGAGTAAGGTTTTGAAGGCGGGCATGTTGCCCTTTCCTTCGGAAACCGACTCAGTAAGTTCCGCGTCGGATTTCTTCTGCACTTCGGCTGAGCGCAAATCCGCGGACTGCAGGCTCTTCCCCACGGGAGTGTTGCCGCTTCCGTCCTTGGCATGGCAGGTCAGGCATTTCGCTTTGTAGACGGCTGCGCCAGCGGACTCGTCGGCCGCGAAGGCAGCCGGGACGAATGCGAGTGCGAGACCAATGATCAAAATTCCAGATAGTGGCAAGCGTTTGACAGGTAGGTTCATAATCCTCCGATAGAGACTCAAACCGCCGCACCTGCAATTGTATTCGGACTGGTTGCCCGAAGCTTCGTCATTCTATTGGACACGCGGGTCCAAATCAACGCAGGAGAAGATTGGAGCGTCCCAAGGCTGGAACCAGCAGCGCGGAGCCGATCGACAATGGAGACAAGGTACGTTAGCGGACAGACATACTAGACTTTGCTTTTTACGATATTGCCCTGAAAATGCCGTCTGACTGGCCGGGCCACAATTCACGACCTGGGAGAAACTCATTGTCTTCCAAAGGAACATCCGTCTCAAACCCAACGCTGCGATTTTCCCAATGGCAGGGCGAATTTGAAGAGGCTCTGCGCTAAACCGACCATAAGATGTTATTCAAAAGAATTGAGATCGCCGGGGCCCTCATACTTAGCCGGCGCGAAGCGGTCATGCGGACATCTGATGCGGATGTCGAGTATCAGGAGATCGAAAACGCTTTGACAAAGCTAGGAGCTCTCAAGAGAGACGTCCTAAAATTTCCTTCTTGATTTTCAGCACTGGTTTCCTCCATCCCTGATTTTGTTCAGTCTTAAAGCGATCGCTATTCAAAGCAGTCACCGCTTGGCTTTGAGCCTTTCCTGTCGTCGCTCATTCTTAACTTGAGCAAAACCTAAGGCTTCTTTATCGAGAAAATCCCGGCCTCGAAACCCCTGTTTCCCTGCCCATAACACCGTGGGGTCGCCCATCCAGCACATTGGACTGGACAAACGAAAGCAAACGATATAAAAAGAAAGCTCAATCACAAGCTGCTGGTTCTTAACTTTCCTGTTTCATGCTCCGAGGAAACGTGCTCAACGAAGAACGCCGCCGGGCGATTATTGAAATTCTTGACCGTGACGGACGAGTCCTGGTCATGGACATGGCGCGGAAGTTTGAGACGTCCCAGGTCACAATCAGGAAAGATCTGGAAATTTTGCATGCGCATGGACTGGTCCATCGCACGCACGGCGGCGCATTGCCTGCGCGCGAAGGGGCGCTGGAAGATCCGACGCTGAGGGAGAAAGAGAAACTTCATCGCAAGGAAAAGCTGCAGATCGCAGAGGTAGCGGCCGGGTTGGTCAAAGAAGGACAGGTGGTAATTCTCGATTCCGGGACTACCACGACAGCGATCGCCCGGGCACTGCGTAGCTTTCATAACATTACGATTATCACTAATGCCCTGAACATCGCCGCGGAGCTTACCGGGGCGCCAGTGGAGGTTATTTTGACCGGAGGCACGCTGCGAAAGAATTCATTTTCACTAGTAGGACCGATAGCGGAGGAAACGTTGCGGGGACTGAACGCCGACATTTTGTTTCTCGGTGTGGACGGCTTTGACGTCCATTACGGGCTGAGCACGCCCAACCTTCTCGAAGCCAAGGTCAACCGGGTGATGGTCGGAATCGCGAAACGGACAGTCGCGGTGTGCGATTCCAGCAAGTTCGGACGCAGAAGTTTGTCGCTGATCGTTCCTCCCACTGCGTTGCAGGAAGTAATTACCGACCATGGCATTCCCAAGTCCGATTTGCGATCTCTAAAAAAAGCTGGGATTGAGGTGACGCTTGCCTGATACACGCGGAGCCTATGCTCTTGCCGAAATACTCTCCCAACCGCGGTTCTGGGGCGAGTGTATGAAAGCCCTCGAAGCGGAAGGATCTATGGCGGAGGTGCGAAAGCCCTTTCGCAACGCCACTGAGTGGTTATTCGTCGGCTGTGGGTCGAGTTACTACCTCGCGCAAACGGCAGCCGCTTCATGGAGCGCGATCACTGGAATGCGGGCACGCGCGATTCCGGCATCGGAACTGCTGCTTTTTCCTGAGCTGGTGTTGGCGGGCACGGGAGAGGTTGCAGCCGTGGTGATCTCGCGGTCTGGACGTACTTCCGAAACTGTGCGCGCGGCTCAGCTTCTCGAGAACAAGAAAAACATTCGAGTGCTCGCAGTCACGGGGACGCCAGATCAACCTCTGGAGGATAGCGCCACAGCAACTCTGCCGCTGCTACCCTGCGACGAACAGAGCACGGTGATGACGCGGTCGTTCACTTCCATGCTTTTGGGGCTGCAATACATGGCTGCCTGCCAGGTGGATGATGAGGCGCTGAAGAAATCCCTAAGCCGGCTGCCCATCATGTCGGAACGAGTGATGACTGACCTGGAAGGCCGGATTCGCGGGCTTGTTGGAGCGCGGCAATTCGCCGACTATGTCTGCCTCGGGCAGGGGCCGTTCTATGGATTGGCTTGCGAAACAGCGCTGAAGCTTACCGAGATGTCGGTGTCCTATGCGCAAAGTTTTCATACCCTTGAGTTCCGTCACGGACCGAAATCTATCGTGGCTCCCGAAACGCTTATCGTTTTTTTGATTTCCGAACAGGGTTATGACGCAGAAGTGGAAGTACTGCGCGAAATCAAGGGTTTGGGGGGAACAACATTAACAGTTGTGAATCGAGCGAATGATCACGTCCGGGAGTCTTCCGATCTACTGGTCGAGTTGGGTTTTGACTTGCCTGAAGTCGCGCGAGTGGCGGCCTACATTTTTGCCGGCCAACTGACCGGACTTTATACCGGGTTGAAGAAGGGCCTTGATCCGGACAACCCGCGCAACCTCACCCGGGTGGTGGTTCTGGATGGAGATGCATCCGCGGAGGAGTCGGAGCACGCAAAGACGTAAGTTGACTGCCTGCCGTAGTCTCGTTCGCGGTTCACCGGTTAATTCTCGCTTTCGAAAGCTTTCTCTTTCTCTGGCCCGTGTTGGGGCCGGCGCTGGTCCCCGCCGCGCGTGCGCCTGGAAGCTTGTTGTCTGACCGACTCAAATGTCTCTCATCACGCAGTAAAGGTTTGAATGTTGCGCATTCGCGCTTTGATGGGCAGGTATCCGACTTTAATCTTGACAAAGGTTACAGAACGAAAGTAAAAGTAAGCGTTCGTAACTATTCACTACAATTCACTCCAAGCGGAAATTCAAGTCTGCTTCAGGGGCTTTTGATGTCCGCAGGCGTACAGGATTCAAGGAGGATAGCCGTGTCCAACCTCTCCCATACCCGACTTTCCGTTTTTCTCGTTGTCGTATGCATGGCTTTTTCCGCGCCTGCGTGGGCGCAGAAGGACGCTGGAAATATTGTCGGCTCGGTCAGAGATCAGACAGGCGCCATTGTCGCAAAAGCTAAGGTGACAGTGAGCGACGTGGAACGCGGGACCAACCTTGAGACCACGACGAACGATTCGGGCGAGTATGTGGCCGGCCCGTTGCGGGTGGGCACCTACACGGTCACGGTTGAACACCCGGGGTTTAAGAGAGCAGTCACGGCACCCGTCAGCCTGGATGTGCAGCAGAGGATTGCGCTCGATGTGATTCTTCAAGTGGGACAGATCTCGGAGTCGGTAGAAGTGACAAGCTCCACTCCCCTGCTGGAGACTGAGACCTCCGAACTGGGCCAGGTCGTGGATAACAAACGCATGGCCAACCTGCCGCTCAACGGCCGTAACTTTGCCCAACTTGCGCTGCTGACGGCCGGCACCGCACCCAGTGAACCGGGCGCACGCGATGAAGGTGGCTTTGGCTTTTCGGCAAACGGAGCCCGGTCCTTGCAGAACAACTTTCTGCTGGATGGCGTAGACAATAACTCCAATCTTCCCGATCTGCTGAATGAGACGAACTATGTGATTCAGCCGTCGGTTGAGGCGCTGGAGGAATTCAAGGTCCAGACCAATGCTTACAGTGCGGAATTCGGGCGTGGCAATGGCGCAATTATTAACGCCACCATCAAATCCGGCACAAACAAGTTCCACGGGAGCGCATATGAGTTCCTGCGCAACGATATGCTTGACGCCAAGAACTTTTTTGACGATCCCAACAGCCCGATTGCTCCTTACAAGCAAAATCAATTCGGCTTCACCATCGGCGGCCCGATCTTTCACAACCGGACTTTCTTTTTCGCAGACTATGAGGGTCTGCGGATTCGCCAATCTCAAACTGTGACTTCTTTTGTCCCTACGGCGGCGCAAAAAGCTGGAAACTTTGCGGATCAGCTTGATTTGACCAGTCCTCAGCAAGCATTGGCGGCAGATGGGGTAACGATGATCCCAGCGCTGGACTGCGCAGGCCACGCTACTTTTGCCGGGGAAATCTTCGACGCACGCGCAACGCAGAACAGCGGCCTTTATTCGAGCGGCCTCTGCGGAGTTCCGCTGGGAGGCTATGATGCCAGCGGTAATCCGACAAATATCATTCCGCAAGGGCAGCTCGATCCTCTAGCCCTGGCTATCGCGAACCTTTACCCGGCGCCCAATGTAAACGGCAACGGATTCAATAACCTGACGAATCCGGTAAGGTCGGAGACGCGCAATAATTTCGACGTTCGCATCGATCAGAAATATACGGAGAGGGACTACGGATTTTTCCGTTTCAGCTACGAAGACCAGCCCAGCCTGATTCCGGGACCATTTGACGCCACCGGCGGCGACGGCGGCGGGTTCTTCAGCGGCGACGAAGATAACGCCTATCGCAGTTTCGCCACCAGTTGGACTCACCTGTTCCGTAACAACCTCACTAACGAGTTCCGGCTGGGGTACAACCGTGTCAATTCGCAGCGTCAACAGATCAATGCGGACAAGACCAGTGAGGAGTTGTTGAATTTCCCCGGTGGCTTCCCAGGTATCCCAAACGTGCCCGGCAATGGCGGACTTCCCCAATTTACCTTTAACGATATTTCGCAGATCGGAAGTCCGACGTTCCTTCCGTCGCACGAAGTACAGAACACCTACGGATTGTCGGAAAATCTGAGCTGGGTACACGGCAACCACTCGCTGAAATTCGGAACGGACATTCGCAGCGAAGAGTTCACTATTTTTCAACCTGCGGCGGCGCGCGGCGCACTCGACTTCGGGCCGGGGCTCACGGATAATCCGGCCGCGCCAAGCACTGGCGGGTCAGGCTTTGCCTCTTTCCTCGTCGGCTTGAGCGACAGCGCCACCATCAACAACCTGCACAACATTGACTACCATCACCAGGTGTATGCGTTTTATGGGCAGGATGACTGGCGCGTTACTCCCAAACTTACGCTGAACCTGGGACTGCGCTACGAACTGTTCACGACAATCAAAGAAAAGAACAACGAGATGGGCACGTTCGATCTTTCCACCGGCAGTCTGATCGTGCCCAAAGGAGTGACCGCGCAACTCACGCCAATGCTGGCCGCGATTGTTCCGGTAGAAGCTACTGGAACGCCTGGGTTGATTTCGCCTGACACGAACAACTTTGCCCCGCGTATCGGCTTGGCCTATCAGGTGCGCGACAAACTGGTGCTGCGCGCAGGCTACGGCATTTTCTACGGCGGGGATGAGGCCGGTCCGTATTCCAATCCGAGCATGGGATTCAATCCCCCATTCTTTATCAGCAAGAATTTCAACCAGCCCTGCGGCGCCGCGTCCGCCAATCCCGCGGTAGTGGACTGTTCCTTGGCGGGTATACCTACGCTTGCCAGCGGATTTCCCGCGAATTCACTGACCGATCCGGAACCTCCCCCGCTTTTCTTTTCACTCGATCCCCATCTGGTCACGCCTTACATGCAGCAGTGGCACGTTTCCACGCAGTATGAATTTCCCTCGAACACGGTGTTTGAACTTACTTACGCAGGTTCACGCGGATTAAAGCAGTACATCTATCTGAACGGAAACCAGGCGGCGCCGAATCCCGATCCCAACTTGCCTTTTGCCGATCGCCGGCCGCTTCCGCAGCTGGACGGATTCGTCGGCTGGTTCCGCTCAGCCGGACACTCAAACTATGATTCGCTGCAGGCGCGAGCCGAGAAACGCTTCTCTCACGGGCTGACCTTTCTGGCTTCTTATACCTGGGCACATGCGCTTGACATCGCTTCGAACGCAGACTTGGGAGCACAGAACGGTGGCGACTTCCGCTACTTTAAGGATCCGCAGGCGGAATACGGGAACTCGGACTTCGACATCCGGCAGCGGTTCGTCTTCAGTTATCTGTATGAGTTGCCGATCGGGCATGGCAAAAGCATGATGGGCGACGCCAGTGGCTTGCTCAACCAAATCGTCGGCGGATGGCAGGTGGGCGGCATTACATCGGTATCTTCCGGCAACTGGTTCACCATTCTGGACTCGAATGGACTTGCCAACTCAGACGGACAGCAGCGTCCCGACTTGATCGGAGACCCGCACACTACGCCGTGCGTACCAGGAACGTTCTTTAACACCTGCGCATTTGCTGATCCGGCACTGGGTTCATTCGGAAATGTGAGGCGCAACAGCATTCAGGGCCCTGGCTATCAGATATGGGATTTCTCTCTGTTCAAGAACTTCCCTATCACCGAACGCACCAAGCTGGAGTTCCGCGCCGAATTCTTTAATGTGTTTAACCACCCGAACCTTCAGTTCGCCAAGTCGGGTCCGCAGAATTCGATCAACACCACTACGTTTGGCACGCCTCAGTTTGGGTTCTTGACGGCAGCCCGCGACCCAAGACAGGTTCAGCTGGCGCTGAAACTATCGTTCTAGAAATTCCGGCCTGGTATTTCCGTTTGACGGGAGCCCCTTACGCAGGGGTTTCCTCCTCCTTATCAACTGAAGAGTATGGCGAGGCGTTCGATAGAATGATAGGCCCCATATGAGATGCCTTCGCCGGTTCGGATTTGCCATCGGTTTTGTCCTTGTAGTCTTCCCCTCGGTTCTGGCGTTCGCTGCGAGTGAGACGCCGAATCTCACAGAGCTGCATGACAACTGGAGGATGACCTCCGCGAATAACGTCAGCGGCGACGATTCCCCGGTTTCCCAGCCCAGCTTCAACGCTTCGCAGTGGTATACCGCACAGCACATGCCTGCCACCGTCTTGCAGATCCTGCAGGAGAACGGGGTTTACAAAAATTTGTATTACGGCATGAACCTGGCGACTCCCAAAGACCTGTGGAAGCAAGATTGGTGGTATCGCACGACTTTCACTGCACCGGCTGGTCGCGATGTCTACTCGATCATCTTCAAGGGAATCAACTATCGGGCTGACATCTGGCTGAACGGCCACAAGGTGGCGAACCGGGCAGCGGTGGTTGGCATGTATGACGAGTTTGAACTTAACGTTACGGAGTTCATTGTCCCCGGCGGCATGAACGTTCTGGCGGTTAAGGTCACTCCGGAGCAGAGCGTTGAAGGCGAGAACGGCGTTGAGTTGGGCGATAGCTGGCTGGACTGGATCAACTGGAAATACCTGGGATATCAGGATCCGCAAAAGCAGGTGGATATTTCATTCGTGCCAGACCGCAATGCGGGCGTATGGAAGCGAGTATTCCTCAGTAGCACGGGTGCAGTCACTGTTCGCAATCCTTACGTGGCGACCGATCTGCCGCTCCCCGCGACGAACCCAGCCTCGCTGACGGTTTACTGCGATTTGAGTAATGCCACCTCCACGCCAGTGTCGGGCACGCTCTCAGGCGAAATATCGCGGCCGGGGAAGCCGACCATTACGTTTAAGAAGCAAATTGATCTGCTTCGCGACCAGAAACAAGAAGTTACATTCACTCCCACAGAATATACCCAACTCTCGGTCGCCGATCCCGACCTGTGGTGGCCATATCAATGGGGCGAGGCGAAGCTGTATCACCTGAAACTGGAATTCAAGATTAACGAGAAAAATCAACTTTCTGATTCGCAGGCGATTGATTTTGGCATTCGCAAAATCACTCAAGGGCGGGATTCCGACGAAGGCTTTCCTGAGATTGGCGAAGGCGGAAACTTTTATCTCAAAGTAAATGGCAAGGATTACCTGATCCGCGGGGGAGTCTACTCGCCTGATTTGCTTTTCAGAAACGATCCTGCGCGGGATGCGACGATCATGCATTACGCCAAGGACCTCGGGCTCAACCTGCTGCGCTGGGAGTTGAAGATTGCGGACGACACTATGATCGACCGGGCAGACCGTGAAGGAATGCCGGTGATGCTAGGCTTCATGTGTTGTGCCCAATGGGAGCATTGGGGGCTATGGAATGCAGAGGACCAGTGGGTCGCGCGGGCCAGTTTGCGGGCGCGGATCCGCGAGCTCCGGTCGCATCCTTCAGTGGTGATTTGGGCGAATGGCAGCGACGGGATGCCACCTGATCCGGTTCTCAACGACTATCACCAGATCCTGCAGGAAGAGCATTGGCAGAACACTGTGGTGGATACGGTATCGCACGTGAATCGGTCCTGGAGCGGAATTCATATGGCTGGGCCGTACGTCTGGAGGCCTCCTTATTACTGGTTCAGCGATAAATACGGGCCAGCGCGCGGATCGTCGGCGGAAGAGGGGGACAATGAGACCATTCCGCCGCTGGAGAGTCTCAAGAAATTCATCCCCGCAGATAAGCTGTGGCCGATTAATGAATACTGGTATTTCCACTCGGGGGCCAATGAGGGAAACAACACGCTGGACAGCGCTAAGCGTGTAATCGACAAACGCTACGGGCCATCGAGCAGCGCGGAGGAGTTTTCCAGGAAAGCGCAATTAGCGCACTACGAAGACGTTCGGGCGCAGTACGAGACTTATGCCACGCACTGGGCCAATCGCAAGATGATGATTCACTGGATGATGAATAATCCGTGGCCATCACTGTTCGGTCATCTTTGGGACGATTACTACAAGCAAGGCGGAGGTTATTTCGGAGCGAAGAAAGGTTTGCGGCCAGTGAACGTGGTTTGGGATTACTACGCAAACGGAGATCGTAGCAAAGCAAAACTGTTCGTGGTGAACCAGACTGCGGAATCACTGACCGGCTCGAAGGTCGCGGTGGAGTTTTGCAACCTTGATGGAACACGAAAATACTTTACGGAAATCAAGGGATTCACAATTGGGCCGAATACTTCGACGGAAGCGATGACAGTGCCGCGTGTTCCAAATCTTGATCCTACATATCTGGTGCGCGCCGTGCTGATGAATGGCAGCGACAAAGTGCTGGCAGAAAATGTGTATTGGGGATCGACGACAAATGATGACCTTGGCGACGCGAAAAACGATGAGCAATTTACCACCAAGCTCACAACGTGGGCCGATATGTCCGCTTTGAACACAATGCCGCACGGGGAGTTGAATGTTTCGACCCATGTATCAGACGCGAATGGGGAAGAACATCTAAGCGTCACAATGACGAATCCCGGAACCCATGTGGCCTTTTTTGTTCGAGCGGAGGTGACCCGGGGCAGCGACGGAGAGGAAGTTCTGCCGATCACGTACGATGACAACTACATTACCGTTTTCCCGCACGAAACCCGGACGATCCAGGCCACATTCAGCAAACCGGACCTGGGTAAGGCCGCTCCCTCACTCCGGGTTGAGGGTTTCAATGTGCCAAAGAGGGTTTTTCCACTGCAATAGGCCTAGCGCGCCTTTTCAGGCACCGGCTCTCTGGGAGCCGCATAAACATTGGGGAAGCGAGTAGCCCGTTCGTGCCATTCACAGCCGTTCCGCCCCTCGCTACTATGCTTTTGAACAAACTTTCGGGGGAGGGGTTGTTCGACGAGCGTCCCAGGACTCAAATGAGTCTGGGACGTTTTGTTTTGTGGCTCCAAATCCTCGTTTCTTCAAATACTGATCTTCCCGAATGCTTATGGGCCTGTTGATTCGACGATTCGTTCTGATCGTTCTGTCCGTGTTGAGCGTTGCGCATTTGATCGCCCAGGAGGCGAAGGAGCTGCCGGTTGCCGACAAGCAACCGGCGACCATGATTGTGGGTTCGAAAGCACCCACTTTTAGCGATACTTTTTCTGGCGGAACACTGGACAAAACCAAATGGTTCATCGATACGGGACGGGCTCCGGGGAATATCGACGGGATAAACTCCGGGACTCTCAGTACGGAACACGTTGATCTGTCCACTGGAATGTTGCGTTTGAAACTGACCCAGAACGTTTCGGGAACGTTGGCAACTTCGGTTGGAGCCGAAATTAGATCGACGAAGTTTTTCGGGTACGGCACCTACGTTTGGGTGGCGCGGGCGGCATCGACCTCGGCTACGCCGCGCGGCGCCGGTTCTGTGGCTTCAGGCTCGGTTACCGATGTGTTCAACTTTATCAACGACAGCGAATCGGAAATCGATTTCGAGTACCAGGGTCAAACTCCTTCGACGCTGGAAATGACGAATTTCGCATCGGTCTCCAAAAGCCAAAGCACGACCACCCCTGTACTCGGCGCTGACAGCGGCTTTCACGAATACAAGTACGTCTGGGGCGCCGGCAAGATAGATTTCTACGTCGACGGTGCGTTGGTCTCAACTCACACGGAACATATCCCATCCACACCCGCTGCAGCGATGATCAATCTGTGGGGAACGAATTCGGCTTCGTTCGGCGGAGTCGCGACCGATGGCGTGACCCGATATCTTTACGTGTCGTCGTTTGCGTACACCCCACTTCCGTAGAGCGCCGACGAGGTTTGGTCGACGGCTTCTCTAAGACCTTCTACGGCGAACTGATAATATTGTTTTCGATAGCCTTCCCGCCCGCCCGGGTGGCGAAACTGGCAGACGCACGGGACTTAAAATCCCGGGTCTCGAAAGAGACGTATCGGTTCAATTCCGATCCCGGGCACCATACAACTCACTGTAAGAAATCCTTGCGGCTCTCGGAACGTTATCCCCAACCGAGAGCAGCAGCGGCGTACCCTAGTAAAAGAGGTTCAGGCAATGAGCGAGAACTCCAGGCAGAGTGAGTCACACATAGATTCGATTGTCAGGCAGGAGGAAGAGGCGCTAGAACAAAGGTCCAGCTCAGAACGTCTCGCTGATACAGTGGGACTGTTCGCAGGGAGCCTTCCATTCATAGCCGTTCACCTCGTGTTCTTGCTTGCGTGGCTATTAGTGAATGAAGGTGAGATTCCGTGGGCACGACCATTCGACCCTTACCCGTTCTCGCTACTGGGAGTGATTGTCTCAATGGAGGCGGTCATTCTGTCCAGCTTCATCATCATGCGTCAGAACCGCATGATGCGTAGAGGGGAACGTCGGGACCACTTGAATCTGCAAGTTGACTTGTTGGCAGAGAAAGAAATCACAAAGGTGCTGCAGATGGTACGCGCAATTTGCGGCCACATGGGGCTTAAGGACATCATGGCGGATCGCGATATCCACGAGCTTAGCCAGAACACCTCAATAGAGTCGCTTAGTCAGACGTTGGAGGATCGACTGCCGGGTACGTAAGAATGATTTAAAGATCACGCCCAGCCGTCCCTGGATGACGACGTTCGATAGGGTGATCCACGGCCTCGCAATTCTTCAGGTCGGCTGGGAATTGCTACCTGTGCGATCCTGGGTAAGTAGATTGTAGGAGAGTGGTATGACACTGCAGAACAAATCCGCGAGGGTTCCCGGGCCGATCGGAGTTGCGCCAGGGACATCGGGGGGACGAATCCCCGGCCCAGTGGGAGGTCGAATTCCCGTCCAGTTAAGCTTCGAACACGAGGACTTAGCCACAGGTACGGCGACCAAAGCAGTAACTAAGACGCTCCCAATGCCTGCCCCCACATCTGGAAGTTCGACCATCATTCGCGCTGTCGCCGTGAAGTGGGATCTGCATCCTCCAGACCCCGAAGATGTGAAACAAGGCGAACTTGCCAATTGTCCGGTCGCAGCTATTCTGGCGGCGTTAGCGCATACAGCCAACGGTCGAAACCGAATCAATAAAATGATCACCGAAGTCAGTAACGCCTCCGTCAAGACAACATTCACCAAAGAGATTCTAAAGACGCTTTCATCCAGACTGGACGATCCCGACTATCGCCCTCCGGAGAAAGAGATCCTATCGAAGCGTTACTTCAGAGTGATTCTCGGTCCAGAGGTAGAAGTGAGCGATGTGTTCTATACAAAGTACTCGGACGGAACGGATGTAGAGATGGTCTATATGGGATCGCCGAACCAGGCGTTATGGCCATGCGTGATCGAAAAGGCCTATGCGAACAGGATCGGCAGTTACGAAGAACTCGACGATGATCAGAAGCACAAGGTCAAGGAATTTTGGGAAGTTCTGGTGGGGAAGCCACAAGGTTTCACCATCGACGAGAAGACCGACCTCCGAACGATTAGCGATGCTGCAAAGGCAGCTACGACAATTCCGACGATAGGCGCTTCCAGAGACGATGCCACTCGTGTGGAAAGCCACCACGGATTTGCCATCCTGGGCATACAAGATTCCACTATCGAGCTTTACAATCCACATGGCAAAAAAGAGAGGATATCGTTGACAGATTTTCGCAAGAGTTTTCAGGCTATTTTCTTCGGCAACCCTTCCGCTCTGTGAGCCGGTTCTGTGCCAGCTGGATCATCCACGGACGCCGCAGAAGGAAGTGCTGAAAGCCTTGCAGCGGGTGCCGAGAAATCGGGTGCAGTACTAAACACTCAACAAGATTCGCTGTATTATCGGATACGTGGATACAGAATTAAAAGGAACCGACGAAGTGATCCAGAGCCATGGGTGGGAGCAAAAACCCGATGGCGGATGGGTCTATGTGGCTGGAGAAAGCCTTGTGTTCTTGGCTTCCAAAAAGAGGGTGAAGCACATCGCCCAATTGCTGGGCATCGACTTCGAACAGCATTGGAATATTGCGACAGCGTGGAAGTCTAGCGCTCAGTTATTTTCAACATTCAAGCTCTCCTTACGAGAGAACGCAGCCCGGTCTGACGTTACAAGCTTTCGTTCTTCCGCTATTCCAGAGCGAGGCAGGCAATCTCAGGTATTCGGCCCCGCATGAACTGGCCCACTTCGGGTTCCCAGACCCAGTCGTTTGCATTAGGCGTACCAGAGAGAGGAAATAATTGTAGTGGACCCATTTCGGATTCACGTTGCGGATGAGGTGCTCGATGATTTGCGGGCACGCTTGCGCAGTGCCAGATGGCCCGACCAGATACCAGGGATAGGCTGGCAACAGGGCACCGAGTTGGACTGGTTACGACGCCTCGTATCCTATTGGGCCAATGAGTTCGACTGGCGGGGCTGGGAGCGGAGGCTCAACGCGTTCGACCACTTCACCTGGGAGGACACCCACTTTATATACCAGCGTGCGCCATCGGGCCGGGGCGTGCCGCTGATTCTCACTCACGGTTGGCCGAGCAGTTTCCTCGATTACATTGACATGCTGCCGATGCTCGAGCACTTCGACGTGGTCGTCCCTTCCCTACCCGGCTATGGATTCTCTCCGCGGCCGCCCGAGGTCGGCATCAACTACCGGTACGTCTCGGAGCGCTGGCATCGGCTCATGTCCGAACTCGGATATTCCCGCTATGGTGCGGGTGGTAATGACTTTGGGGCCGGGGTGACGACGATCCTTGCACTGGACCATCCCGAGTCGATGATCGGGATCCATCTCACTTCACTGGAATCGGATATCGCCCCCGTGGTGGACGATAGGGATCTGTCCGATGCCGAGCGCTCGTACCTCGCAGTGAACCGAGGCTGGGATCTAACTGAGCGGGGCTACAGCGCGATCCAGTCCACCAAGCCCCAGACCGTCGGCTACGGACTGAACGACTCTCCGGCAGGGCTCGCGGCATACCTGGGTGAAAAGTGGCACTCGTGGAGCGACGTTACGCCAAGCGACGATTTCCTCTGCGCCACGTTCACCCTGTACTGGATCACGGAAAGCATCACCTCGTCGATGCGCGATTATTGGGACAATCGCTGGCACCCCGTTGCTCCAAGCTACGTCAGCACGCCCACGGCGTTTGGTGTTTTCGCGCACCAGACCGTTCCCGAGGGTGAGCCACCGCGCTCGTTTATAGAGCGCGTGTACAACATCCAGCGCTGGACAGTCTTTACGCGCGGCGGGCACTTCGCCCCTACTGAGGAACCAGCGGCGGTTGCGGAGGACTTGACCGCCTTCTTTCAGGGCATAGACTAAGACCATCCGCACTTCCATAAAGCTCCCTGCTGATAAAGTTTTAACGAATCTCATCTCATCTGCGGTTGAGTTAGCTATGTCCGCAAAGGATCCGGCGGGTAAAGTGTCCATCGTGCTGGCGCAAAAGATGGTCGCCGAGTTTGGACTAAGTGAGAGCGAGGCGATTGCATGTGCGGTAGCCTTATCTCAGCTTGCATTGACCACCACAGAGTCCTTTGTTTATCCGATGATGGCTGGTCCTGTTGTTGTGAGTGGAGCATTTATCGCTTATGACGGCCTTAATGCCTATGTGGCTTGTTCACTGGCAAAAGCAGATTACACAGTGGCCGCTAAAAATACTCGGCCTTGGTCTCCGACGCTCTCAGCATACGTTACGGGTAAGCTCAGGGACTTGGCCACGAAAGACGATTCGTCAAATTTCGGCAGGACGACACAAGGAAGTTGTTGAATAGCAATTTGCGCAGACTAAAACGTCTGAACTTTTTTACGATAACAAGGGGAAGTATGGTTGTTTGAACGCGTTTCATCTGGAAAATCGCGGGGGCAACTGGTAGCATCCTGCGCATGTTCAAACTCTTCGTGACGCTAAGTTTGCTTGCTGCCTCCTGTTATGCAGCCGATCTGCCCTCCAAGAAGTATTTGAATCTGGCGGCGGTCAAGACCATGATCGCGGGGGCGGAAGCAGAAGCCAAGAAGCGAAATGTTGAAGTGACCATCTGTATTGTCGACGAGAGTGGCAACCTGCTCTTTCTTGAGAAGGCAGATGCTGCGTCGTTGAATACGATTCAGTTCGCCCAGAAAAAAGCCCGGCATGCTGCATTCTTCAGGAGCCCGTCGAAGGATGGCGCGGACGCGCTGAAGAAAGGCAACGCTGACGTGTTGGCATTTCCGGATTTCTTTCCCAACCAGGGTGGTCTTCCCATTCAAGTAGACGGTCAAACTCTGGGCGGTATTGCCGCCAGCGGCGCGAAATCTGAAATCGACGAAGCGATTTCACAAGCTGGGCTGGACGCGCTTTCCAAACAATAATCAGCGCTCGCGTCTGACGATTTCCATTTCCAGGAGGTTTTGTTGATTCCATCTGAGTCTTATTCCTTGCTTCCCTTCCGTTCTTCGTTGTTCAAAATGATGTTGGTCAGTTGCCTGGCGTGCTTTTTCCTGGCCAGCGCTTGGGCCTCACCTTCGTCGGACCAGAACGCACTGCAGGTCTACTTCATCGATGTTGAAGGAGGGCAGGCAACATTGTTCATTACGCCGGAACATCAGTCCTTGCTGATCGACACCGGTTGGCCAGGCTTTGAAGGACGGGATGCGGATCGTATAGTGGCCGCGGCCAAGCGTGCGGGCATCCCCAAAATCGATTATGTGCTGATCACACACTTTCATATGGACCACGTCGGTGGCGTGCCGCAGCTGACCGCCCGGATTCCTGTGGGCACATTTATTGATCACGGCGTAAACCGTGAGCCAACTGACAAACAAACCGCCGAAGTGTCGGACGCTTACCAGAAGGTTCTGGCGGCGGGAAAGTTCAAACACATTGCCGCAAAGCCGGGCGATACTCTTCCCATCCAGGGCATGAACGTGACCGTGATCAGCGCGGACGGCAACGTGATCAGCGATCCTCTCCCGGGCGCAGGACAAGAGAATGCAAATTGCAAGAATGTCGAGCAGTATCCAGCCGATAAGACGGAAAATGGGCGTTCGCTGGGCACATTGCTTACGTTCGGGAAGCTCCGCCTGCTTGATCTCGGAGACTTAACCCACGATCAGGAGATGAAGTTTATGTGCCCGGTCAACAAGCTGGGCAAGATTGATATCTACATTGTTTCGCATCATGGGTCCGAAACGAGCGGCAGTCCGGCTTTTGTTTATGCGATCGAGCCGCGGATCGCGATCATGGACAACGGCGCGACAAAAGGTGCGGCGCCGTCGTCGTGGGACGTAGTCAGCAAGTCGCCGAAGCTTGAAGGCTTTTGGCAACTGCACTACGCCGACGGTGGCGGCTCAGCCCACAATGTGTCCAACGAGTTTATTGCCAATCCGAATGGGCCGGATGCGGGGCATTACCTGGAGTTGATCGCGCGGCCTGATGGGAGTTTCAGCGTATTCAATTCACGGACGGAAAAGACCAAGAATTATCCCGCCCGTTAGGCTACTGTTTTCTCCAGTGATCGGCCGATTCTTTGCAGGCCTTCGCGGAACATTTCTGTGTCGACACCCATTCCGATCCGGAAGTGATTGGGCAAGTCAAAAAAACGTCCCGGCACGGCTGTAGTTTCCTGTTCCTTCCGCAGCCGTGCGAGAAAATCTTCCACATTGCCATTCTTCAATCGCAGGACTGCCGTAGTCCCAAATTCTGTTTGCGGAGTTGAGACGCCTTTCTGCTGGGTCAGAAAATCAGCCAGCAGCTTGCGGTCCGCTTCCACTACTGTGCATGAGCGCTGGCGAATGTGGTCAAGATTGTCGAGTGCAACGACGCTTAACAATTCAGCGGGATGAGCGGGAATAGAAGCGAAAAGGTCATTCAGCCGCCACATGGCGCGCGCAAGCTCCGGCTGGGCCAATATCCATCCGCACCGCAAACCGCTCAGGCCGTACACCTTGGTCAAACTGGTCGTGACGACAAACTCAGGACCCAGATGAAACGATGGTTTTGGCGTATTGGTGTAGACCGCGTCGAGATAGACTTCGTCGACCAATACGTGCGCACCGACGCTGCGGGCCAAGTCGCCAATTTCACGCAGCGCTGACTCTGGAGCCAGGACGCTGCTCGGGTTGTGAAGGTTCGTCAGGACGATTAATTTTGTCTTTGAGGTGATCGTGCGACGCACTTCCGCGGGATTCAACGCGTAACCGCTTTCTTCCTGCCTGGCAAATCGCTTGATGACCGCCCCCAGATACAACAAAGTGGACGTCAGCAATTCGTACGTCGGTTGCTCCAGAAGAACTTCGTCGCCCGCATCGAGCAGAGCGGCCATCGCGAGATGATTGGCCATGGAAGTGCCGGCGGCAGCAACAACGCAGTCTGGATCTGCACCGGATTTCCGGGCGATGGCATGTTGCAGCGGAGCATAACCGTAGGTGCTGTCGCCGTTGATCTCCAGCTGGTCCAGCGTCACCGGAAGATTGCGCAAGGGAAACGATCCCACTCCGCTGGTTGCGAGATTGAACTTCGCGCGGCCCTGGGTCTTGGCCCACAGCATGTAATCGGAATGTTTGTGTGTCATAGATCTGGCGGCAGCGGAACGAGCTGCGATTTTCGGCTCCAGTACAAATATACCGGGATGCCAGCCAGTAGAATGAGGAGGCCGAAGGCGGAATTTTCTGGGAAGGTCGCGATGGTAGTCGATACGATGGCGGCGCAGGCCAGCACGAAGACGCCAGTTGTATAAGGATGGCCGGGCGTCAGATAGAGGCCGGGAGAGGACGTTGAGTCTCTTCGGCGGAATACAAAGAGCGACGCCGCAGTGAGGCCAAAAGAAATGAAATCCACGGAAATCACATAGTTAAGGATCTCCTCGTAGCGGCCTGAGAGAGCGATGACGGTCGCCGCTACACCCTGAAGGATGATCGCAACCACCGGGACTCGAGCTTTGGGCGACAGCCAGCCGACACTTTTGAAAAAGAGACCGTCGCGCGCCATGGCGTAATAGACACGAGGAGCGGTCAGAATCCCCTGGCTGAGGAAGCCCAGGGTTGACACGGCAATGCCAAAGGCGATCCATTGGGCCCCGCGTTCGCCGAGCGCCGCACGCATTACCGAGGATGCCGGGATGTGTGTTGCCGCAAGTCCATCGGGGCCAAGGACGCGCAGACATACAAAATTCACTGCGAGATAAAGCGCCACTACGCCGATGACGCCGGCTATCAGTCCACGAGACAAGTCGCGTCGCGGATCGCGCATCTCGCCGGCAACGAAGCTCGCGGTCTGCCAGCCTCCATAGGCGAAGGCGACCGGAATCATGGCCGCGCCGATTGCGCTGCCCAATCCCAGCGAGATTGGGCGATCCAGCAGGGGAAGAGGGTGTACCGCGCCCCCGCCCCATAACATTCCTGCCGCGACCATAGCCGCAATGGCGGCTGCTTTCAGAAACATGAGCAGGCTGTGCACATTGCTCCCCGCACGAACCCCGAAGCAGTTGATTGCGGTCAGGCCCATCAGGGTCGCCGCGGCGACGGGTCCATCACCGGCCGAGGATCCGGTGATCTCGCGAAAGTATCGGGCAAATGTTACGGCCACAGCGGCCATACCGCCGGTCTGGGTCACGAGGAGCAAGACCCATCCGTAAATGAAAGCTACGGAAGGATGATAGGCTTCGCGCAGATAAAGATACTGTCCGCCTGCGCCAGGCAGGCGTGACGCCAGCTCCGCCCAGATGAAGGCGCCCAACATCGCCAGGCCACCGCCAAGCAGCCATACCCCCAGAATAAGAAACGGCGTATGCACCCGGAGCGCGACCACGTAGGGATTGATAAAGATGCCGGAGCCAACAATGCCGCCCATCACGATCATGGTGGCGTCGAATACTCCAAGCGATTGGCGAGGTTTTATCGGGTCCAAAGGGTGGCTCCAGCAAAGCTGTCGGCAGGCTGTGAATAACCGGCCGAAGGCCGAACCGCGATCACCTTAACATAGCGGTGATGTCAAGGACTGTCGGCATCAGACCTGGATACCAACAGGAGCGCAGCGGCGGCGTGCTAGGCTGGATCAGACCTGCAAATCATTCCGCGAGGGTTCATGAACGACAGTCCTTCATCTCATATCGACCTGCAAGGGGTGGCCAGACAAGTTATGGTGGCGCACGGTTTCGAACCAGACTTCCCCCCTGCGGTTCAACAACAGCTAGCGGAATTGAAAGCCCATCCTCCACAAGTGGCACCTGGGGCAGATATTCGAGATCTGCGGAACCAGCTTTGGTCATCGATCGACAACGATACTTCGCGCGATCTGGACCAAGTCGAAGTCGCCGAGCGACTGCCCGATGGCGGAATTCGGGTGCTGGTGGGAGTCGCGGATGTCGACGCCTTCGTACCGGAACACTCGCCCATCGACGATCATGCCGAGAAGGAAACGACGACGGTTTATACCGGAATTCGAAACTTTCCGATGCTGCCCGAGGAACTCAGCACTGGAACTACCTCGCTCCTGGAGAACGGTGACAGGCTGGCGGTCGTGGTTGAATTTGTCGTGGGTACTGATGGCAATGTGAAATCGAGCAATGCTTACAGGGCAATCGTCTGCAATCATGCGCAGCTTGCCTATAACGCTGTCGGCGCGTGGCTTGAAGGGAAAGCCGCTGCACCAGTCAAGATCAATGCCTCAGCCGATTTACAGGCGCAACTTAAATTACAGGATGAGGCCGCACAAGTACTCAGGGCACAGCGCTACCGGCAAGGCGCACTTAACCTCGAGACCAACGAAGTCAATCCGGTCATACTCAATCAGCAAGTAGTGGACGTAGAAGACCAGGAGAAGAATCGCGCCACTGAACTGATCGAAGACTTCATGATTGCCGCCAATGGGGTGGTGGCGCGGATGCTGGCGAAGGTTTCGTCGTTGCGGCGCATTGTAAAGACTCCAAAACGGTGGGACCGCATCGTTCAGCTGGCGGCTGTTCAAGGCGAAAAGCTTCCGCCGCAGCCTGACTCCAAAGCTCTCAATGATTTCCTGGTCAAGCGCAGAGCGGCTGATCCTGACCATTTTGCCGATCTGTCGCTTGCGGTCATCAAGCTGATAGGGCCGGGAGAATATGTCCTGGAGCGTCCGGGCGAACCTGAACAGGGACACTTCGGACTTGCCGTCCAGGACTACACCCACTCCACCGCGCCCAACCGACGATTTGCCGACATCGTCACTCAAAGACTCATCAAGGCCGTGCTTGCAGGGGCCAAGAATCCATATTCCGATGAGGAACTGTCCGCCATCGCCAACAACTGCACCATTAGAGGGGACGCGGCCCGCAAAGTTGAGCGGGAGATGTCGAAACGGCTTGCGGCGGTTGCGATGAGCCACCGCATTGGAGAAGTATTTGATGCGATCGTGACCGGAGTGACGCCCGGCGGGACTTTCGTCCGCGCCTTAAAGCCGCGGGTCGAGGGGCTACTCGTGCAAGCGCAGGGAGTGGACGTTGGCGACAGATTGCGAGTAAAGCTGGTGCGGACGGACATCCAGCGCGGGTATATAGATTTTGCCCGGGCCTAGCGTTGCCTCGTTGGATCAGCGCTTCGTTCCATCAAAGCGCTCTAGTGAGACATCAGGTCGACGAACATATCTTCAAACTTTTTTACATCCACTTCCATCTGCACGCTTGCGGGTTGAAGTTGCGGAGGCGGAGTTAGGTGTCCCAGCCATTTCGCGCGATCCGGACTCTGAGGGCCGCTGTAGGCCAGGAAAAAATGCGGAATATCTTCCGGTTTCTTCCAGACTACGGTGTGGCCATACTTGGGGCCGTGATCGATATCCACGTCGAGGTACATGGTTTCTGATTTCTTTATGACGCTGGGATCGATGATCGAGGCGACCATGAGTTCGTCCCACATCATGGACCAGAGAGAGGTCCCCGCCGGCGGCTGGAAGTCGAGGTAATTTGTCTTAACATGATTGGCCAGCGGTCCGCCGGCCTGAACAACTCTCCGCATCAACTCGGCGCTGGACCAGACTTCGGCGCCAGCCTCGAAAGGGGACACTACGATCTGTTTCCATGGGGCGCGAAGAACGATAGCCGCGGCTTCGGGATCCCACCACCAGTTAAGCTCCGGCCCTCCAGAGCTGCTTCCGCCCATGATGTAAATCGCTTTGGTCAGCGACACGATCTCGGGGTCCATGCGAATCGCGAGCGCGATGTTGGTCAGAGGACCGGCACAGTAGAGAACGACTTCGCCGGGATTGGCGTGGATGGTGTCCGCAATAAAATCGGCGGCACGGCCAGGCTTTGGCTTCAGCTTTGGGTAGCCGCCGGGCGGTGCCCAAGTTTGTTTGGCATTAGGAGCGTCAGGATTGAAAGAGCCGTGCCATCCTACATAAGAACCAAAGAGAGCTTCGCGGAGTTCCTGTTCGCGAGGCGTGTTCAGCAGAGGCATTTCGGCGCCTTTGATTACCGGAACATCGTTGCGGCCCGCCTGCTCAACTCCCCAGAGTGCAAAAACTGTGGCGGGTTCCACCCACTGATCGCCGCTCACAGTAGTGATGCCGAGCAGATCAATTTGCCGAGCGCGGAGAAGCATGAGCAGTGACAGGAAATCCGTGCCCTGGGGCCCGCCGCTGTCCTGATCGGCAATAACTTTTATTTTTGGTTGCTGCGCCACTGTCAAATTGCAGAGCAGCAGGCATATGAAGGCACGAATCAGAACTTTCGGCATGGAACCGAACTCCTGTGAATGCAGTCTCCAAGAAGGAGCTTGTCAGTGTAGAGAGAGGACCGGGTCAGGATTTGTTCCGCGTCGCCCATTCCTGGTCGAACCGCGCGCGATCGTAAAAAGATTTCTGCGTCCCCACGCCCGTGGTTGAAAGTCCTGCGTACAGGTTTGCGCGTCTTACCGCTTCACGCTCGGCAAGGCCTTCGCCGAGGAATACGGCGAAGCTGCCGATAAATGCATCGCCCGCGCCGGTGCTGTCGACACTCTTTACCGAGAATGCCGGAACGTGTTCCGAGCCTTCCTGGCTTGCCAGTAGTGAACCGTTGGCGCCAAGCGTGATGATGACGCGGCGAATGCCATAGCTCAACAGCTTCTGTGCGCACTTCTTGGCATCGTCGAGATTTTTTACCGGCATTCCGGTGATGGTCTCGGCTTCGCTTTCGTTGGGTACGAAATAATCGAGACCCGCGACGGCTGTAATGTCGATCGCCTGGCCGGGGGCGGGATTCAGGATGCAACGGATGCTGTTCTTACGAGCAAACGCAATCGTGTGGTAGACGGTCTCAAGCGGAATCTCGAACTGCAGGACGATGCAATCGACGGCCTTGAGCACGTCGGCGGCTGCGTCAACGTCGGCGGGTTTCAATTCGTCGTTTGCACCCTTAACGACGAGAATACGGTTTTGCCCATCCGGTTCCACGAAGATAGGAGCAACGCCGCTGGAGACGCCTGCCACCTGCTTTACGTGGGTCGTATCCATGCCCAGCTTCTTGAAATTTTCAATGGTCGCGGGACCGAAAAGGTCGCTGCCCACGCGGGCCACCATGTATACGGAGGCTCCGCACAAGCGGGAAGCCGTGGCCTGGTTCGCACCTTTGCCGCCGAATCCCAGGTCAAATTTTTGCCCGAAAATGGTTTCGCCGGGTTTAGGGAAACGTTCAGCAAACGTGGTGAGATCGATATTGGCGCTGCCCACCACTGCAATTCGAGGAATTTTTGCCATGTTTCAGGAGATCCTGCAGATAGATTTGGTTTTCGTAGCGACGCTTTACAGATGAAGAAAAGTGAGTCTATTCAGCGGCTCGGGCTGTGTCAAACCAATCGGTCACGGATCATTCGCCGTAGGGCACCCAAATATTCTTCACCTGGGTCGCGTGCTGGAGAAACCAGCGGCCTTCGCCCTGCTTCACGTCGAACCAGTCGATGACGCGGCCTTCGTTGGTGAACACCTGCTTTGAGATTTCCGACCGAGTAGGATTTCGCCGCAGAGGCGCTGGCTTCATCCGCGAAACACCAGATCGCGTCTACGTCGTCGTGCTCGGCCAACACCTTCAGGAGTTGCGAGGTGTAACCGGTAACGATGTTGACGGCGCCGCCGGGCAAATCGCTGGTGTCGAATACCTGGTACAGATCGGAAGCGATCAGCGGATATGTCTCGGATGGAACTGCTACGACTGTGTTGCCCATGCTGAGCGCCGGCATGACGAGCGAGAGGAATCCTAGCAAGGGGGCCTGATCCGGACAAACGATCCCAACCGTGCCAAGAGGCTCGTTCATCGCAAGCGCAACGTTGCGGAATGGAGGATTGTGAACAGCGCCATCAAACTTGTCAGCCCACGCCGCATAGGAAAAGATGCGCTCAATGCCGAGGGAAACTTCGGCCTTGGCCTGTTTTTCTCCCACAACAGCGGCCAAACGGCGGGCGATCTCTTCGCTGCGCTCGGAAAGATTTTCGGCAATGTAGTAGATCACTTGCGCGCGGGTATGCGCCGTGCTTTTTGCCCAAGCCGTCGCCTTGTGAGCCGCTTCAACTGCGTTGCGAATATCTTTTCGATTGCCCAGCGGGGCTTCGCCCAAAAGACGCCCGTCGGATGCGCGCACTTCCATGCTGTAGCCGGAGTCGGGCCTGGCCTGTTTGCCGCCAATGTAGAGTTTTACGGTGCGGTCGATGGCCGGAAGCGAATCGGAGTCGGAGTCGTCAATCGATTGTCGCTTCGAAGCTTCGTTTGCCGATGATTTTTGTGCTGGTAAAGGCGGAGCACTCTTGAACCAGGCCGGCTCCAGATACTCAAGCAGGCCTTCCCTGCCGCCCTCACGACCGTATCCGCTTTCACGGTAGCCGCCAAATCCGCAGGAGGCGTCAAAGAGATTGGTGCAGTTTACCCAAACCACTCCAGCCTTGATTTGTGAGGCCACGTGCAAAGCTACGTTCAGGCTCTCGCTCCATACAGCAGGCCGCCAAACCGTAGACCGTGTTGTTGGCCAGTTCGACGGCCTCGCTGGGCGTGCGGAAAGTCATGGCGGCCAGTACCGGGCCGAAAATTTCCTGCTGGGCCACGATCGAGCTGGGATGCACATTGCTGAGCAGAGTTGGCGGATAATAGAGCCCACGAGATGGCAGTTCGATTTCCGGCTGCCAGCAGGTTGCGCCTTCCGCCACTCCCTGGTCGACGAGCCGCTTTATACGGTCTAGCTGCACCCGGGCGACGATTGCGCCGATGTCGATAGACTTATCGAGCGGGGCGCCAGCGCGAAGCGTGCCCATGCGATCGCGCACCTTCGCGATCAGCGGTTCGGCGATACTCTCCTGCATAAGCAGACGTGAACCGGCACAGCAGACTTGTCCCTGATTGAACCAGATGCCATCCACAAGGCCTTCAACGGCGCTGTCGAGGTCGGCATCTTCAAAAATAATGAACGGCGATTTTCCGCCCAGTTCGAGTGATAGCCGTTTGTGGCTGGTCGCGGTGGCGGTGCGGATGGCGCGCCCAACTTCGGTGGAACCGGTGAAGGCTATCTTGGCTACGTCCGGATGCTTCACCAGCGCTTCACCCGTAGAGCCATCACCAGTGACGATGTTCACTACGCCCGGCGGCAGGCCGACTTCCTCGCAGATTTCGGCAAACGCAAGCGCGGTCAGCGGAGTAAATTCCGCAGGTTTAAGGACAACCGTGTTGCCGGTAGCGAGTGCGGGAGCGATCTTCCAGGCCAGCATGAGGAGCGGAAAGTTCCACGGGATGATTTGTCCGACTACGCCGCAGGCTGTGTAACCCGGAAATTCCTGCTCCAGCAATTGCGCCCAGCCCGCGTGGTGATAGAAGTGGCGAATCACCAGGGGAATATCGATGTCGCGGCTCTCACGGATCGGCTTGCCGTTATCCATCGTCTCGAGAACCGCCAGGCGGCGGGAGTGCTTCTGAATGGTGCGCGACAGCGCATAGAGATGGCGAGCACGCACATGAGGAGTGAGCGCCTGCCACTTGGGCAACGCTGCGCTAGCAGCGCGAACTGCGGCGTCAATGTCGGCTGCGGATCCCTGGGCTACGTCGGCAAGTTTGTCGCCGGTGGAAGGGTCGGTGGTTTCAAAGTAGCCGGATGCCGCCGGCGGGTGCCAGGCGCCACCGATGAAATGTCCGAAGCGGCGGCCATGGTGGTCGAGCCAGCTTACGGCTTCCTTCGGATCCTCTGGGGCAGGTCCGTATTCCATGGCTACGAATTTTTCAGCAATGCTCATTCCAGTGTTCTCGATTTCTCTTTTTCGTTAGCCGACCCTGTCGTCAATCAAGGAGACGGAGCGAGCCGGGTCCGGACATCACGCGATGGGATGGTGATAATCGGCCGAATATCGTCCAGTCACGTGGTGTTCGAGTTGGCGTTCAACGTCATTCAACAAGCCACTGGCTCCAAATCGAAACATCTCCGCCCTCAACCACGAGGGACCGAGCTCTTCCTTCATGAGCGCCAGCCATTCGATCGACTGTTTCGCTGTGCGGATTCCTCCCGCTGGCTTGAACCCCACCGCCATGCCTGTTTCCTGCGCGTATTCGCGTATGCAGCGCGTCATTACAAAGCCAACCGGCAGTGTCGCATTGGTCGGCTCTTTGCCCGTGGAAGTCTTGATAAAGTCGGCGCCGGCCATCATGGCGACCATACTGGCGCGGGCGACATTACGCAATGTAAGCAGATCGCCGGTACCTAAAATCACTTTCATATGGGCCCTACCGCTGGCCTGTCTGAAGGCAGCGATTTCATCGTAAAGAGCTTGCCATTTACCGCCGAAGACGTGAGCCCGCGTGATCACGACGTCAATATCGTCAGCCCCGGCTTCGACAGAACGGCGAATCTCGGCCACGCGTTCGGTCAACGGAGAGAGCCCGGCGGGAAATCCAGTGGAGACTGCGGCTACCCTCACGCCACTGCCTTCGAGCGCACGCACCGCGGTTTCAACGAAGGCGTGATAGACGCAGATGGCGGCAACCTTAATGTCGAGTTCTTCGATTCCCAGACGCTTGACGAGGTCGTCCCGCAGCGGGTGACGGCCCTTGGCACATAAGCGGCGGACCCGTTCGTCGGTGTCATCACCGGACAGCGTCGTGAGGTCCATGCAGGAAAGAGCACGCAAAAGCCACGCGGCCTGCCAATCTTTTTTGACGGTGCGACGTGCCGCGTGACTTTGCGCACGGCGTTCGACGGCGCTGGTGTTCACACGAACCTGTTGCACCCAATCCAGATTTAGAGGAATGCCACGGTTGGAAATCAGTGGGCGTCCGGCAAGGACAGCAACTGGAGCGTCGGCGTCCGCCTTGAGGAGTGAGCCGGTTCGGTCGGGAGAGCCGTCCCCTGCCTCGTAGCGTCTCTTGTTATCGGCTGACATGAAAGTTTCTCCGCAGGAATCGCGGGCAGTCTATCGTTGGGGAACAGAGCGAAATCCTCTGTGTTTCCGAGTTCAATTGTACGGCAGATGAGATCGAAAGGGTACATGCGTGGCTTTCGTCTGCTGAATGCCATTTGCTTCGAGGCAACCGGGTTCGCGAGCGCGGCCGACGCAGTTTGACCTTGACACGATTTCGTTCCCGCCACTAGGCTCGTGCGTGGTTCAACTTCGGAGAAAGCCAATTCTGAAACATTTGAAACACCTCATCTTTCCAGCTCTATCGTGCACACTTATTCTCCTCGTTTTCCTAGTTGGTGCGGTTCCTGCCTCAGGTGCCGCCAAAAAAATCATTTTTGATACCGATCCTGGAACTGACGATGCGCTGGCGCTGATGCTGGCACTGAATTCGCCAGAACTGGATGTGCGAGCGATCACAGTCGTCCCCGGTAACGTGACTGCAACTCAAGGCCTGGAGAATGCCCTGCGGATGGTTTCTCTTGCCAAGAGGTGCGATATCCCCATCGCGGCCGGAGCGCAGCATCCGTTGTTTCAGAAGCTGGTCACGGCGGAGTTCTGGCATGGTAAGAATGGGCTCGCCAATATCGAGTTGCCGGCTAGCAACTGCAAGAAGGATGCGCGATTTGGCCCCGACCTCATTATTGAGATGATTCACGCCGCTCCGCATGAAATTACCCTGGTGCCGGTCGGTCCGCTGACGAACATCGCGCTTGCCATTGAAAAAGATCCTTCGATTGTTCCCTTAGTGAAGGAAGTCATCATCATGGGTGGCTCGATCAAGGGAGGCAATGTAAACGCTGCTGCCGAAGCCAATATCTATAACGATCCCGAAGCGGCCCAGATTGTGTTCCAGGCAGGTTGGCCGTTGACTATGGTCGGGCTGGATGTTGGTGACAAGGCCCTGCTTTCCCAAAAGGAATTGGACGTATTGGAGAAGACGCATGGGCCGGTGAATGATTTCATTCATGCAGTGGGCAAATATCTTGTCGATCTGTCGGGGCAGTTTGGGGCGCCAGGCACACCGATGTACGATCCCATGGCTGTCGGTGTGGCAATTGATGCGACGCTGGTTAAAGCTCCGGAGATGCATGTTGACGTCGAGACGCGAGGCGAGTTCACTCGCGGAGAGACTGTGGCCAATCGTAATGGCTACGTCGAACGGAACGTGCTTCACGGCGACCGTTACGTGATTGAAGGCGTGGACAAGGTGACGCAAAACGCGAAGGTTTGTACTGACGTGGACGCGGAGCGATTTCTGCAGCTTTTTGTTTCCAGAATTCAGGGAAAGTAGATCAGGACCGAGAAGTGAGGAGAAAGCGACCACGATGGCATCAGAAACTCGGGATCGACGTCACTTTTTAGGGGCAATGGCGACTATTGGAGCAATGGCGGCGGCAGGCAACGGCGGAGCGTTCGCGCTCGATGCTGCGTCGGGAGGGTCCGTGCGTTGGCCCAAACTCGCAGGCAGTCCCGTGCTGGACAGCCTTCATCCGGTGATCGAACATTCGCGTGACGTGCGCACCAATGTTGACAAGATTGTGGAAGTGGCCGGCTGGATGGCATACGAAGAACTGCCTATGCCGGATTATCAAATGCCCTTCGGGGTCGGACAGGGCAGCGCCGACGATGTGATGGACTTCATCCTGACTGCCGACTGCGTAGATACGGCTTTCACCGATTTCTCAACACACGTCAAGTTTCAGGTCGACTACGCGGGGCCGCCATTGGTCCGATTCGGATGGGCTGTTCGCCTGCATGAAGCGAGCAATGGACAATGGCACGCCGATTCTGGATGGCAAGTTTCTGGCGCGGGTGACTCGTCCGGAGATGGAGAGGATTTTCGCCGCCAACATCGAATTGCCCATGCTCGACGAGAAAATGGAAATCTGGCACCAGGTGGGCGCGGTGCTGGCGGAGAAATACAATGGCCGCTTTCACAATTTTGTGAAGTCGTGTCCGGCGCGTTTGTATGACAACGGCGCAGGATTGATCGACCGCATGGTGAAAGAGTTTCCTCGCTTTAACGACGTCAGCCCATACGATGGCGCGACCATCAAACTTTACAAGCTGCCGCAACTGGGGACGTGGTTCGTGTACTCGTCATTAAGAAAGACCGGTCAGTTCCCTCTCGCCGATTTGGACAAGATGACGGCATTTGCCGACTATATCGTCCCGGTGGGATTGCGGCTGCTTGGAATCATGAGCTACTCACCCGATCTGGAGCACGCGATCAACAGTTACAAGATGATTCCTCGCGACAGCCACCAGGAAGTTGAGATTCGGGCACATTGCATCTATGCCACCGCACTGCTTTGCGAAGAGATCAACAACCTGCGCCCGAAAGACCAGCAGATTATTATTCCGCAGATCGACGCCCGCCTGTGGACCCACTATCACACGACGTGGTGGCCGCATCATTTAACCAGGACGATCATGTATTGATGATCGATCGCAGCCACAGATCTCGAACCCGGGGACCCATGAATCTTTCTCTTTCCTTCGACCTGAGGCGATTTTCTGTTCGTAAAATTCGCAATACCGTTGCTATGGTTGCATTTCTTATTGCTATCGCGGGTCTGGCCTTTTCCGATGAATGGAAGGCACGACATCCTCTGGTTTCGCCGAACGGAATCATGAACCTTTCGGAACCTCCATCAGCGGAAGACATTTTCTTTCCCGGACCCTCGGGTGATGTCGAGGGCTGGCGGGCGGGCCTGAAAGCCTGGCGCGCTGATCGGCTCACACGCACACGATATGACGGTTCGCAATATGACCGGCCGGAGTTGGCATGGACACAGCAGATCTTTTCGCAAGTACAACTGCTTGTCTGGGACCGCAGTTTTTACAATCCCGAAACCGGCGAATACACGGTAGACAAATTCCTTGCTGAAACCGAGAGCCGCATCGGTCCGATTGACGCTGTATTGATTTGGCACGTATATCCCAACCTTGGCGTAGATGACCGGAACCAGTTCGATCTTCTCCGCGATCTTCCTGGCGGTGTTCCGGCACTGCGCGAGATGGTCCAGAAATTTCACCAGCGAGGGGTGAAAGTATTTTTCCCGATCATTGCATGGGATACGGGCACGCGCGAGGAGGGTTCGCCTCCATGGACAGCAATCTCGCAATTGCTGAAGGACATTGGCGCCGACGGCCTAAATTTCGACACTTTGGAAAGCATTCCCGCACAATTCAGGGCGGCCTCGGATGCCATAGGGCACCCGCTTGCTCTTGAACCGCAGTTCGATATCCGGGATGAGTCCATTGCGTGGTCAAACATTGGCTGGAACGACTGGGTGACCTGGGAGGGCAAGGAGTATCCCTTTATTCCCATGGTCAGCAAGAGTAAGTGGCTTGAGCCCCGCCACACGATAAACGTCACCGACCGGTTTACGCGGGACAAGACTGACAGCCTTCAGCACGCCTTTTTTAACGGGCAGGGTTACGCGACGCTCGATAATCTTTGGGGCTTCTGGTACGGCACGACACCGCACGATGCCGAAGCCATACTGCGCTTCACTCGAATCGAACGGGCCATGGCGGAAAACCTACGTAGCCCGAAGTGGGAACCGCATGTTCCAACTTTACAGTCGGGTGTATTCGCCAGTTGTTTTCCTTCGATGGTCAGCACTCTTTGGACGATCGTGAATCGTAATGAATACGACAGCGCCGGAGAACAGCTTCGCGTGCCCTATCAAGCGGGAGTGCACTATTACGATTTATGGCACGGTACTGAGTTGACTCCGTCAGTAAATGGGAGCGAAGCGGTCCTCAGCTTGAACATCGAGGGCTTGGGATTTGGATCTGTGCTTGCCGCGGCGCAATCCCCGGGCGGCACGCTAAAACAACTTCTTTCTTACATGGCGGAGCGGTCCCGGCAGCCGCTTTCGAGCTACACGCGAGAGTGGAAATCCGTACCTCAGAAGATGGTCGAGATTCCCGCTACAAAACCAGCGCGGGGCAACCCTTCCGGCATGGTTCTGGTTTCTGGCGCGGATTATGACTTCGAGGTACGCGGCATTGAGATTGAAGGCGGAAACGATCCCGGAGTCGATGTGCAATATCCCTGGGAAGATATTGCACGGCGAACCCATCGTCATCGGGTCCATGTCGCCAACTTTTACATCGACCGTACTCCTGTGACCAATGCCGAATTCAAGGCATTTATGGACGCCACCCACTATCACCCCAAAGACGACCATAATTTTCTTCGAGACTGGAAAAACGGCACTTATCCCGGCGATTGGGACAATAAGCCTGTGACATGGGTTTCCATCGAAGATGCGCGAGCCTATGCAGCCTGGGCGGGAAAACGTCTGCCCCACGAATGGGAGTGGCAGTTCGCCGCACAATCGGCCGATGGCAGAATCTATCCCTGGGGCAATGATTGGAACGAGGGAAACGCGCCTCCGGCTGATCGGGGACACGCAAGGCAGTCGCCCGCAGACGTTGATGCGTTTCCGCAGGGAGCCAGCCCGCTCGGAGTACTGGATCTGATAGGAAATGTTTCGCAGTGGACGGATGAATACCGGGACGAACACACTCGCGCCGCCATCGTCCGCGGTGGCGCGTCATACCAACCTCTGGGCTCAATCTGGTACTTTCCCCAAACGTACCGGCTCGATGAACATCAGAAGTATCTGTTGATGTCGCCGGGGAGAGACCGCGCCGGAACGATCGGCTTTCGTTGTGTAATGGACGCGCAGTAACTTTTCGCCCCTGGGAGTGCAGTTGCCAGAATCCGATCCAGCAATGCCCCGCATACCGCGCAGACGCTGGAGAATGGCATTCCTGCTTGCCCTGGGAGTTGTAATCGCTTTCTTCGATCGCATCAACCTTTCTGTTTCTCAAAATGCGCTTCATGCTTCGTTCGGGCTTTCGTTGATTGCCTTCGGATATCTGTCGAGCGCCTTCAGCTGGACTTACGCGGCGATGCAGATGCCCGCGGGAATCCTGCTGGATCGTTTGGGAGTCAAACGGGTTGGGCGAATCGGAACGTTCATCTGGAGCATGTCCTCATTTGCCGCGGCGCTGGCACCGGGACTTGGCACTTTTATTGCCGCGCGATTTTTGCTCGGTCTCGCCGAGGCCCCAACCTTCCCCGGAAATGCCAAGGCACTGGGGTATTGGTTTCCTAACAGCGAGAGAGGACTCGCGACGGCGATTACCGATGCCGCCGCAAAGTTTTCGTCAGCCATCGGGGTGCCCATCATCGGCTTGCTGCTGCTGCACTTTGGCTGGCGATGGAGTTTTGCCGCAACGGGCCTTGTCAGTCTGATTTACTTTTCGATGTTCTATGTTCTTTATCGCAATCCCAGTGAAGATAAAGGATTGTCCGTGGTGGAACGCGACTATATCGTCGCCGGCGGGGCACAGGCGGAGGATCAAAGGAGAGCGAAAAGCCGGGCAACAATTGGATATCTGTTGCGGCAGCCCAAGGTCTATGGTCTTGCGCTGGGATGGGGCGCTTACAACTACACTTTCTTTCTTCTGTTGAGTTGGCTTCCCACTTATCTGTCGATTTCGATGGGCATGGATCTGCGGCACTCGGTTTTTTACACGAGCGTGCCCTGGCTATTTGCAACGGTTACGGATCTGGTGGTCGGGGGATGGCTGGTCGATGCGTTGATTCAGCGAGGATGGGATCCGAACAGGGTACGGCTTACGGTTCTAATTGTCGCGACAAGTTGTGGGCTGGGAACCCTGGGAGCAGCGCGTTCCCACACTCCCACGTCAGCGTTGATCTGGATCAGCATCGCGCTGGGTGGACTTGCCGCGGCGGCGCCAGTGGCGTGGACTGTGCCGTCGCTGATCGCGCCCCGCGAAAGTGTAGGCACACTCGGCGGCATCGTGAATTTCGCCGGGCAACTGGCCGCCATTTCTGCGCCGATCATTACCGGCTACATCGTATCGGCGACACAATCTTTTGCCGCGGCATTTGTGACCGCGACCGTTATTTTGCTATTGGGTATTGCGGGGTACGTATTTCTGTTAGGGCGTATTGAGCCGATTCCCGAACCTGCGAATGCATAGCGTGATCTTCTGCTAAACCTGCCTCACCGTTTAGTTCAGGAAAGCCTTTAACCGCAAAGGACGCAGAGACAAACTACGGTTGTTTGAATGTCCCGTCGTTTTTCTGTACAAAGTGGTTGGTTCGTATCACAATGAACCTCAAAAGCCCGCTGAATAGCGGGGTCTGCAGGTTGCGGGGGAGACCAAGCTTGTATTTCAGGCCCGGGACGCTCGATGAGGCGGTTCATGTGCTGGCCGCACATGGCGGTCAAATCTTATCGGGGGGAACGGACTTTTATCCCTCACTGGGTGATCGACCGCTTCCCGACCGTGTGGTTGACGTCTCTGGCATCACCGAAATGCGGGGCGTATCGGTCGAATCAGATCACATTCGTATCGGCGGGCTGACCACCTGGAGCCAGATCATTGCTGCTCCTTTGCCGCGCAGTTTCGCTGCTCTGAAAAGTGCTGCGCGGGAGATTGGCGCCATCCAGATCCAGAACCGTGCCACTGTGGCCGGCAATCTTTGCAACGCCTCCCCCGCCGCGGACAGCGTTCCACCACTGCTGGCACTCGACGCTACCGTGGAACTGGTTTCAACCTCAGGCGTACGTCGCATGCCGCTCACGGATTTCATTGTGGGTAACCGGAAGACTCTTCGTCGGGTTGACGAGATTCTGAGTTGCATCGTGGTCCCCCGGCAGATTGACGATGCGGCTTCGGTATTTCTAAAGCTCGGCGCCCGGCGCTACCTGGTCATTTCAATTGCCATGGTGGCCGCGATTGTGAAGACGGACGCTGCGGGGTTGATCGCGGACGCACGGATCGCCATAGGATCATGCTCCGCGCGAGCGCAGCGACTCAGCGATCTTGAGCATGCTTTGGTGGGGTTGCCGGCGCGCCCCGGGCTGAGAGCGCTGGTTTCTCCGGAACATCTCACTCCTCTATCGCCTATCGACGATGTTCGCGCCACCGCCAGTTACCGGATTGACGCCGCTCGCACCTTGATCGGACGCGCCCTCGACGCGTGCGTGGGGAGCCGCTGAAAATGGCGACGACGATTTCCCCGAGCTCCGGGACTCAGACTGTAACCACGTTTTCGGTAAACGGAAAACGCGTTACTACCCAGGTCGCACCACTGGAGCGCCTCTCTAAAATACTGCGCGAGCGTCTTGGGCTGACCGGAACCAAAGTTGGCTGCGATGCAGGAGACTGCGGAGCCTGCACCGTCTTGCTGGATGGCGAACCCGTGTGTTCTTGCCTGGTCGCTGCCGGACAGATTGAAGGCTGCGACGTCACGACTGTCGAAGGGTTGGCTTTCCGTCCGCCGGTTTGTGATCGATTGCAGAAGTCATTCCTTCGCCATGGAGCCGCACAGTGCGGTGCGTGCACGCCGGGAATGCTGGTTTCCGCGACCGCACTCCTGGAACGCAATTCCGCGCCCAGCGAAAGTGATGTCATGGACGCGCTCGGAGGCGTTCTTTGCCGGTGTACTGGGTATCGCAAGATCATCAACGCCGTGCTTGATGCAGGTGCCTGGGTCGATCCCGAAGCCTCCCCGATGGCGGGAAGCGCTGTGGGCAGGAGACTGGTTCGCCTGGATGGAGACGGCAAAGTTAAAGGAACAGAGATTTTTGGCGCCGATGAAGTTCCAGTGGGAGCGTTGGTTGCGAAGGCAATACGGAGTCCATATTCGCGGGCGCGGTTCTCCTTTGGCGGCCTTGAGGAGTATGTGCTCGCCCATCCGGGTATCGTGCGGGTTCTGACTGCGAAAGATGTCCCAGGGCTAAACCGCTACGGTGTGATTCCGAAATTTGCCGACCAGCCGGTGTTTGCGGAAACCGAAGCGCGGCATCGAGGTGAAGCGGTGGCTGCCGTGATAGGAGAGGCACAAGCCGTCGAGAAACTGGACCTCACAGGTTTTCCTGTTGTCTGGGAACAATTACCAGCGATCACCACGATTGCGAGCGCTCTCGCGCCCGACGCTCCGCGCATGCACTCTCACCGGGAAGAAAACATTCTGGTGCGGGGCAGAGTTATTCGCGGGGACGTGGAAAAAGCGTTTGCCGGAGCAGCCGTGGTTGTCGAAGGCGAGTACGAAACCGGATTCGTCGAGCATGCCTACATTGAGCCCGAAGCTGGTTTTGCCCGGCGCGTCGGGAATACCATCGAGGTCCAGGCTTGTACCCAGGCGCCCTACATGGATCGCGCGGACATCGCGGCGATTCTTGGTATAGCTCCCGAGGCCGTACGCGTGATTCCGACCGCCGTAGGAGGTGGGTTCGGCGCGAAGCTGGATTTGTCGGTACAGCCATTCGTCGCATTGGCGGCGTGGATTCTTCGTCAACCGGTGCGGATGGTCTATTCGCGTACCGAATCGATCCTCTGTACGACGAAGCGTCATCCATCGAGCATTTGGCTTCGGGTTGGCGCCAACCGCGAAGGAAAGTTGACTTCCATGGATTTCGCCGCCGACTTCAACACCGGAGCTTATTCTTCCTGGGGGCCGACGGTTGCCGCACGGGTGCCGGTTCACGCCTCGGGCCCATATTTCATTCCACATTATCGGGCGTTGACCCGGGCTATCCATACCAATCTGGTGCCTGCCGGAGCCTTCCGGGGTTTCGGGGTTCCGCAAACAGCGATCGCGCAGGAACAGATTTTTGACGACCTTGCCGATCAAGTCACAATTGATCGGCTGGAATTTCGTATCATCAATGCGCTGGATGGCGACACTCCGACGGTTACTGGGCAGGTTCTTGGCAAGGGGGTAGGTATTCGCGCATGCTTTGAAGCCCTGCGGCCCAGATGGGTAGCGGCGCGCGCCGAAGCTGTGGACTTCAATGCGAAAGGTGGCGGTCCTTTGCGTCGAGGCGTGGGAGTCGCGGGGATGTGGTACGGCTGTGGCAATACTTCCCTTCCCAATCCTTCGACCATCCGTGTGGGATTGAGGGCCAATGGCCGGATCGCGCTTCATCAAGGCGCTGTGGATATCGGGCAAGGCTCGAACACAATCGTGACTCAAATTTGTGCTGACGCTCTCGGCGCCCCTATTGAGCGTTTTGATCTGGTTTCCGGAGACACTTCGATCACGCCGGATTGTGGCAAGACATCGGCGTCGCGACAGACATTCGTGACCGGAAAAGCTGCGCACATGGCAGGAACTGAACTAAGGAAGTCCATCCTGAAACTAGCGGGCGGTTGCGAGTGCGCTGACGTGGTTTTCGAAGACAACGGTATCGCTATAACGGAAGACGGTAAGCAGCACCGTTTGAATTTACGAAATCTGCCTTTGGACCAGTATGGCTACGTGCTTACCAGTGAGGCGACATTTGATCCTCCCACCAGTCCATTGAACGAAAATGGACAGGGCAATCCGTATGCTGTGTATGGTTTTGGCGCTCACCTGGCGGAGATTGCCGTCGATACTGAACTGGGCACGGTGCGTGTGCTGAAGATCACCGCCGCGCATGATGTGGGGCGTGCGATCAATCCGACGCTCATCGAGGGACAGATTGAGGGCGGAGCGGCTCAAGGCTTGGGCATGGCGCTGATGGAAGAATTCTTCCCTGGCAAGGGCGAGAATCTTCACGACTATCTGATTCCGTCCGCAGGAGACATGCCACCTATGGAATCGATCCTGATTGAGGATCCCTCGCCTGTCGGACCATTTGGAGCAAAGGGCATCGGCGAACAGGCCGTGATTCCGACCGCTCCTGCAATTCTCAATGCCATTCACGATGCGATTGGCGTGCGCATTCATCGCGTGCCGGCAACGCCAGACCGCATACGCGCCGCTATCCTGGCTGCACGCGCGAAAGAAAACCGTGACTGAAGACGACGCCATCCGATGCGACGCCTGTCCTGTTCTGTGCTACATCAAGCCAGGACGGACAGGGGCGTGTGATCGCTACGGCAACGACAACGGAGAGTTGATACGGATCGATCCGCATGTGGTGCTGGATCGCGCCGTGACGCGTGGAGATTCCGTGGTTCCCTTCCTGGATCGTGATCGGGAGTGGGATGGCAGCATCGTGAGCGGACCAGAAAACTTCGTCACCGCGATTGGAGCGGGTACGACATATCCTGATTACAAGCCAGCTCCTTTCATTATTTCTTCCGTGGTGCAGGGCGTGGATATGGTCACGGTGGTCACGGAAGGAATTTTCAGCTACTGCGGCGTCAAGGTGAAGATCGATACCGACCGGCATCTCGGGCCGGAAACAAACACGGTGCGGTCGCAAGGCGAAGCCATGGGGCATGTCACCACCAGCGAATACGGCTCGCAGATGCTTTCGCTGGGAGGTGTGCGCCACCTGACGGGCGGCAGCCGTCAGGAGGGGACGGCGACTTGCGAGGCCCTGCTAAACCTTTGCAATCGAAAACCAGTGGAACTCTCGATTGACGAAGGCGCAACCGTCATCATTCAGGCAGGCAAGCCGCCTGTGGTTGACGGCACCCAGGAAGAGCGCATGCGGGTAGGTTGTGGTTCAGCCACCATCGGCATGTTCGCCAAGCAGTGGTTCGGCAAAGTGGATGAAGTCGTGGTGGTGGACGACCACATCACGGGAGTTCTCTCCGAGCATCAGGCCGGAAAATTGCTGGGTGTTGCGGAGACAGGTATCAGGATGAAAGGCCGCCGCTCGACGCCGGGACGATACTTCCGTGTGGCCGATCCCGGAACAGCATGGGGCGGAACGAATATTGAAGACCCTCTATCGATTCTGCAGGAGTTCAATCCCAAAATTGCCTGGCCAAAACTTCGATTACTAATGGTGAGCACCACCGGCGAACACTTCGCATACTTCGAACTTGATGAGGCATTGCGTCCGGTAGAGAAGGAATTACCCAGCGTGCTCGGCGAGTCGGTTTCGCGGATCAAGGAGAATTGCGAACCCGCGCTTTCGACGGTTTTGTTCATGGGAGGAGCTGGAGGTTCGCTCAGGGCTGGAGTCACAGAGAATCCGGTGCGTCTCACGCATTCGGTGAGAGACTCGCTGACGCGCGTCACCTGTGGCGGCGCCCCGGTTTATGTCTGGCCGGGCGGCGGAATTACGTTCATGGTCGATGTAACCAGGATGCCCGAGAACGCATTTGGATATGTGCCTACGCCAGCATTGGTTGCGCCCATAGAATTTACGCTGAAGATTAACGGACTACGCAGACTTGGGCGGTTACATGGACCACGTTCGTCCTCTGGATTCGATCATGCAAGGGCACGAACGCCGGCATGTTTCGGCCCACCAAGAGAATCCGTGGCCGCTGGCGCAATCGAAATCTCCGAGGACAGGTTCGAGGTCCCAGGAATGAGGCAAAGAGCCCAGATAAGGTTCCTGCCCGATGGAAGGCGTTTGCACCTTCACGATGGTCCGATTGATTTGATCGTCGAAGCGTTCGGAGCGCCCGACGAGGTCAACGCAGCTTATCGAGCTGCCGGGGAGCGCTTTCTCACAGTGCTCGATGAGCTTTGCGGCGAGCTCGGATTTTTACAGTGGCCCGCGGAGAAGGATGGCGTTCGTCCACTAGGAACTGCGGCCCGGCGGATGCACGAGGCGGTCACTCCCTTCTGCGAGCGAACTTTCATCACACCGATGGCGGCGGTCGCAGGCGCGGTGGCCGAAGAAATATTGGTAAGCATGACATCGGCAGCGAATCTTTCGAAGGCTTACGTCAATAACGGCGGAGATATCGCTTTGCACCTTGCTCCCGGTGAGAGTTTTGTTGTCGGGATGGTCGAAAGGCCGGATCGCCAGTCGCTTTTCGGCACGGCACGGATCGAATCCAGGCAGCAGGTGCGTGGCATTGCTACCAGTGGGTGGCGCGGCCGGAGTTTTTCCCTCGGCATCGCCGATGCCGTGACGGTCCTTGCCGAAAGCGCGGCCATGGCGGACGCCGCTGCAACCGTGATCGCAAATGCCGTGGATCTGCCGGGACATGGGAGCATTACCCGGGTGCGGGCGTGCGATCTGGATCCCCATAGCGATTTGGGCGAGCGTCTCGTGACCCAGAGCGTGGGCGATCTCTCGGAGTGTGATATCTCCACCGCGCTTGAAGCCGGCACTGCTGTCGCCCAGTCGCTTCTATCGGACAGGCTTATTCAAGCGGCTGCTTTGTGCTTGTCCGGAATTACCCGCGTCGTGGGCGGACAGTTGGAAACGCAGTTAACTGGCAGCCCGTATTCAGTCCAATCGAGCAGGAGTCTTATTCATGCCTGAGGTTGATGTTCGCAAAAAAATCACGGCGGTGGAGGAGATTTTCCACGAGGGAGGGCCACGCCCGACTGTCCCTCTGCGACGGGCAACTGTTCTTGCTGTTATCCGCAATCCTTTCGCAGGCTCGTATGTGAAGGAGATCTCCGGTTTTATGGATGACCTCAAGCCCCTGGGCCTCGAAATGGCGCGCTCGCTGGTGAGTGTGTTGGGAGGGGATCCGAAGATAGTCGAGGGTTACGGAAAGGGTGCTATCGTGGGCGCGGCTGGAGAGCTTGAGCATGGTGCTCTGTGGCACGCGCCGGGCGGCTATGGCATGCGTGAAGTTCTCGGCAACGCGAAAGCTATCGTATCTTCAACCAAAAAAGTGGGCGGCCCTGGAACGCGCCTCGACGTGCCAATTACCCATATCAACGCTTCGTATGTGAGAAGTCACTTTGATGCCATGGAAGTTGGCCTGGCTGACGCTCCGCGTGCGGATGAAATTCTGCTCGCGCTGGTGATGACAACCGGTCCGCGCATTCATGCCCGCTCAGGGGGATTGAAAGCCTCGGAGATCAAAGGGGAGGACGGATTGCGATGAAAGCTCAGATTCGCAAGATCGTGACTTTTCTGGAAGAGACCCGTACGGAGATGGGCCACGCCATCGACCCTCCGACACGACGGGCCGCAGCCGTCGCGGTTATCGAGAATCCTCATGCCGGAACATACGTCGAAGATTTGTCGGAGCTGATGGCGATCGGCGAAGAACTGGGTGAACTTTTGACTCAACGCGCTGTAGCCGCGTTGGGCATTGCCGCGACTACGGTTGAGAGTTATGGAAAGGCAGCAGCGGTCGGGGAAAACGGCGAACTTGAACATGCGGCGGCAATTCTGCATCCCAAACTCGGTGCGCCAGTGCGCAAAGTTCTTGGAAAAGGTGCCGCGCTCATTCCCTCTTCCAAGAAGCGGGGAGGTCTGGGAGTCGTACTCGACATTCCGCTTGGCCACAAGGACGCCGCTTTCGTCCGCAGCCACTTCGATGGAATGGAGGTTCGAATCAATGACGCTCCTCGTGCGAACGAAATTATGGTTGCGGTTGCCGTGACCGACAGCGGAAGACCACTGCCGCGAGTTGGTGGGTTAACAAAGAGCGAGATCAAGGGTGAAGACGGGTTACGTTAGCTAACAGAGCTCGCTTCTTTAACCTTCAATAAAAAAAGGCCGCCGGTTTGCGGCCGGCGGCCGTAATGAAGCGGCGCTACAACCTAGAAGGTCAACTTCAGTGAGAACTCAACTACGCGGGGTGAGCCCAGTGCGTTCACGCCGGACCCGAGGCCTAGACGCAAATCGTTTGGTTGCGGGTTGGTGGTCCCGTTGGGCGAACCTGCCGATCCATCCAGGATGCCGCTAAACGGAGCGGCCGGGCCATCGAAGTTGGCGAAGTTAAACAGATTAAAGATGGAGACCCCGGGACGCAGTTCAACCCTATCTTTGAACTTATATCCCCAGCTCAAGCTCAGATCGAAGGTTTTCAGCCATGCCTGTCCAACCGCGCCCCCTGGCGCCAGAGCTAATCCTGTAAAGCCGCCTGTGGATTGTCCGCCCATCACGCCTCCCAATGTTTGCAATTGGGCGAGTGTGAACAGACCGTTATTGATCAGCACCTGTCCGGCTGGAGTTACCTGACCAACCATATTGTTGTTGAAGTTTGAAATGAGCTGGTTCAGACCATTCACTCCGAACGACCTGCCGAATCCACCCAGGTTCGTTCCCGGCAGAAGGTCGCCCACACCACCGTTTGAACCAATGGTGCCGTCGCCAGTTCCATCGCCAGTCAAGTCGGTCTGGAATAAACCGCCTGGAGCCCCGGTGACCGGCAGGGTCACGTTCGAGGGCAGCGGGCTGTCAAAGTGAGAGATCAGGCTCATCCGGAAGTGACCCGGTAAATCCATCGTGCCGCCGAACGAGAGCTGATGGGTGCGGTCCAGCCCATTGGGCCCGATATACCTGGTGGGATCCGCATTGTCGGTTGGAAAGTTGATGAAGTCGCTGTCCCGCGCCGTGGAAACATAGCGGGAAAATGCGTAGGAGACCTGCAGGTTCAGATACTTAATTCCAGGCAGCGGATTGCTTACATTCTGCCGCAATGACATCTGCAGTCCGTTGTACACCGACCGTCCAATCGGAAACAGCATCTGGTTGGTGCCGAGGTTCTGATTGATACCGGGGAATGCCGCTGCCGGTCCACCGGCGATAGAACAGGCAAGTCCGCCGCAAACGGAATATCCGGAATCAAGTCCGTTGGAGGCGTAATTCGAGATGGTTGCTCCTTTGCCGATGGCGCAATCAACATCGGCGCAACCGAATCCCGCATTGGTAGTAGCAATTGCGGCTTCCGCGTTGGGCAGGTTGAAGAAGCGGGCGTCACCAATATGGTTGGTGTCGATGGTCAGCAGGTTATGCGTTGAAATGTTGCGAAGGTAGTCCGCCGTCAAGACCATGCCGTGACGAATCTCGTGCTGGACGCCGATGTTGAACTGTACGGATCGTGGTGAGACATACTGCGGAGCGAACAAGTTGGTGCCGGTAACGTCTATACCGTCGGCCAGAATATTTCCGATATAGACGCCATTGTTGGCCGGCCCCTGTGCCAGAGTAAAGGCCTGATATTCCTGCTGCAACTGCACGATCTGCGGAGTCACGCTTCCAATCGCTGCACCGCAAATCGTAGCCGGATCGATGGCGCTCGGGAAAGGTAAGGATTGAGGTGCACCGTTTGAACAGACGGGCTGGTTGCCAAGAAAGAGCCCCTGCTGCAAGCGGGCCGGACGGTCAAACAGGTTGTTGTTCCAGATCGAATTTTCGTAGAACAATCCAAGTCCACCGCGGATGACGGTCTTTCCGTTGCTTCTTGGGTCCCAGGCAAAACCAACTTGCGGCGCAAAATTGCGATCAGGCTGGTTCACCCGATTTCCGAGGCCGGAATAAAACTGGTTGTTAAATTGATCCAAGGCCGGAATGGGACCCAGATCGCTGTCGGTGCGCCCCGTATCGCGCGAGTAGCGCAAGCCGAGGGTCAAAGTAAAGTTTGGGCGTACTTTCCAGGAATCGCCGAAATACCACGAGATACGGTTGTCAGGACCGAGGCCACCACCGGGGAAACCGAAGGTTGGCTTCTCTGAAGAGAAACCTTGTCCGTTACCCAGGGTGACGTTGGTGACAGGATAGTTCAGCGGGTTGCCGGCTCCGCCCGGAAAAGTATTGAAGGGGACGGCGTTGCTGGGCGAACCCACCGCCGGCGCCAGGCCCAGGAACTCGGCAAAGCCGCCGCCCACGATGTGGTTGTAGCCTACGCCGAAGCGGAAGAGATGGTTCTTATAGGACTTGCTGCCATCGTATTTGATCTGATGATCGGACTGTACGGTGGCTTGGGGCGCTAGGAAGTTTGGACCTGAGCAAAAGTCATCGGCTCCGGCGGTCAGACAGTTGGGATCGCCACCGATGGCCAATTCAATTCCCGGAGCAGGATTGAAAATACTGGAGCCAGTCACGGCGTCCGCAATTCCGTTCTGGAATTTGGTGTAACCAAAACGGACGCTATGGGTAAAGCTGCCGGTATTGAAATCAGCCCCGACCACGTGATCGCGGGCGTGATTCACGTTGGCAAAAGGCTGGAAGGAGTTGGGAATGAACGGCAGGGCGCTGCGGTTCTGATCAAACGAGAAACGATAAAAGATCTTGAAACGCCCGGTCTGCCAATCCAACTTGCCCACCGTCTGAGTTTCGCGAAAAGGGGAGTTGAAGCTTCCTGTCAGGCCGGTAAATGCGCCGCCGGGAAGAACTGGGTCGAGCAAATCTTGCTTATTGCGTTCCGCATCGAGGAAGAAGAACAAGTGATTCTTGATGATCGGACCACCCAGACTGCCGCCGAATTGGTTTCGCTGAAATGGATTGGTGGAATCAGCTGGCAGGGCCGCATTCAGTGACTGATCGCGGAAGTAGTAGAAAGCATCGCCATGTAAACCATTCGTACCGGCCTTAGTGGTGATGTTCACCGAGCCTGAAGAAGTCAGCTCGGTCGAAAGATCAAGCGAGGACTGCTGCAGCGCTGATTCCTGAATCGCGCCCAACGGAAGATTCTGCGTGGTGGTGCCGACCGTCTCATCGCTGATGTCGATTCCATCTACTTCAATGCGTGCAGTTCGTCCGAAACGGCCACCGAAGGACACGGATGAGAATCCGTTCTTGGTCGGATCAAAAGTTCCGCCGTCCTGAATTTGTACGCCTGGCTCGAGTTGGGCCAGATCTAAAAAGTTACGACCGTTAATCGGCAGGTTCTCAATTTGCTGGCTGGTGAGAACTCCCTGCACCGTCGCCTGTTCGGTGTTCACCGTCACTTCCGAACCCTGTACTTCCACTACCTCCGCACTCTGACCGAGTGTGAGTTTGGCATTGGCCGAGGCGGTTGTGTTTACCTGCACGGTCAGAGGCATTTCAAGCGTTTTGAATCCCGACGCCTCGATCCGCACGACGTAGTTTCCCGGGATCAACGCACCCGAAGCGAATGTGCCAGTGGAGGAAGTCGTAGTCGCGGATGTCTGTCCAGTATCTTTGCTGCGAACGGTCACTCTCGCACCGATAACCACGGCGCCCGAGGGATCGGTAATCGATCCCTGGATGCTTCCGGTCGAAATTGTGGTCTGCGCGAAAGTCGCCGCGGCGAGTGATAACAACACACACAGAGACACCGCAACAAACATCTTCCCGCTTACGCCCTCATAGAACCTGCGAATATTCACAGACTTTCTCCCTTCGATTCCTTCTAGGTTTCTTTACAAATCAACTCGACAACACAATTCGTGAGCCAAAGAGCGGAGAGTTCGAAACGGTAGACTTGAAGATCGGGTCATCTGTATTTTCGTCACCGATCTGGTAGCGGATCCCACACACCCGAGAACTGTTGAACAAGAGCCCCTTGAACAGGTGGTGTTATGCATGCGCCGGGCCAAACAGTTACGGTAGGGTCGTGCTAGTCTTCAAACGATTTAACGACAGGGTTTTTGGGATGAACCCGCATCGCCCCAAATCGCTACCAAAACTGGAATGATGACGTTCCGCTAAATGGGAGATTCACAATCAAGCGCTCTATGAATTTTCAGAAAAGCGTAAAGAACTGTAAAAATGTTTATGAATGTTTACATTCACAATCGCTATACATTTGTTGACGATTTAACGCCTTTCTCCTTACGAGGCCATCCATGATCATGAGTCGTTCCGCGATTTGCATTGCTGCGTTGCCTCTTTTATTTTGCTCGCTTCTCGCGTCTCAAACTCACAAAGACAAAGTTGATCTGTTGGTTGTCGGGGGAACGATTGTCACGATGAATGGAAGCCGCGCGATTCTCGACGACGGCGGCATTGCGGTGAGCGGCGACACGATCGTCGCAGTCGGACGCCGAGGAGAGATTGAGGCCAGGTTTGAAAGCTCGCGAACCATTGATGCCAGAGGAAGGCTGGTTCTGCCGGGTTTTATCAATGGGCACACGCATGTGCCGATGACTTTGTTTCGCGGCTTGCACGATGACGTAACGCTGACGGACTGGCTATACAAATACATTTTCCCTGCCGAAGCGAAGAACGTGAACGAAGAATTTGTACGGTGGGGCACACGGTTGGCAGCGGCAGAACAGATACGCGGAGGCGTCACAACCTTCGCCGATATGTATTACTTCGAAGACGCCGTTGCAGAGGAAACCAAAGCAGCTGGAATGCGTGGCGTGCTCGGGGAAACTTTTATCGACTTCCCCTCCCCCGACAACAAGAGCCACGCCGACGCCATGGCCTACACCGAGCGGTATCTAAAAAAGTGGCAGGGCGATTCATTGATTCACGCTGCCGTCGCTCCGCATTCGATCTATACCTGTTCGCGGAAGACGCTCGAGGACACAGCGTCGTTGGCGCGGAAATATCACGCACCAATTCTGATCCACACTGCAGAAATGAAGAAGGAATGGGAAGACAGCGAGAAGCAGAACGGAATGTCTCCGGTTCAGTATCTCGACAAGATCGGCCTACTTGGTTCCGATGTCGTGTCGGCACATTGTATTTTTGTAGACGAAGCTGACCGCAACATTCTGGTTCAGCGGCAAGTCGGCTGTGTACATAATCCTTCGAGCAACATGATGATCGCGAGTGGCGTTTCTCCTGTGCCTGAAATGAAGGCGGCGGGAATTCCGGTGGGACTTGGAACCGACGGGCCAGCTGGCAGTAACAACGATCTGGATTTGATGGAAGAGATGGATCTTGCGGCCAAGCTCGCGAAGATCACGAAAATGAATCCTCTGGCGCTGAACGCGAAAGCGGTCGTGGAAATGGCAACGATTGACGGAGCAAGAGCGCTGCACATGGAAAGAGAGGTCGGCTCATTGGAACAGGGTAAGAAAGCGGACATCATTCTTATCGGCCTGGATAAACCGAATGCAGTACCGATGTATGACATCTATGCGCAACTCGCTTATGCGTTAAAAGGAAGTGATGTGGAAACAGTAGTGATCGGCGGGCGGGTCGTGATGCGAGATCGGCAATTGCTTACGGTGAACGAAAAGGAAGCGATGGCGAAGGCACGCGAGTATCAGAAGTCAATTGCTGCGTCGTTGGGCTTTCAATAATCGCGCGACGAGTTCTCTGCATATCGAGATTGGATCATTTCCGATTTGAGTTGGAATCTAGCGTACGGTCTCGGAGGAATCCCGTGCGATCGGAAGCGAAACCTCAGGGGCTAAAGCCCATCGATGTGTCGCCTATGCGGCACGCCTGAAGTCGTGCCCTTCCTCCTGAACGATGACTTGCGCTTCAGCACCAGAGAAGTCGTGCCCTTCCCCAGAGCTAGCTCGTGTCCTTCCCACACAGAAGTCATTCCCTTCAGCAGAGAGACGTCCTGGGCTTCCCCAGAGCGAACAAGAAATCTAATGACTTGTCTGGTCGAAGTGCCTGAGAATTCTGTTCGTCTCGGATTAATGTTTAATGATTTCGGGGGCGGTTGTCGCGGGCGGGGTATTGCGGCTGCGGTGTGCGCTCACGAGACCGTCAATAATCACCATCCCGATACCCGGCAAATCCCCGAACTGAATACTTTCCAGAAGAGTCTTACCAGCTGAATGTTGTGCCCTGTCCATCATAGTGAAGGTTGCCGCGCGACCAGTCGCGACTAATCCGCAATCCAATGCGCGAATCTTCGCAGTGTTGCCTGTCGCAAAACACATGGCAATCTCGGCTGGTATTTCTCCGAGCGATGAGAGCATGGAAATCATGCGCAGGATGCCAAGCGGCTGCACCCCGGAACCGGCTGGCGAGTCAGTACCTAGAATGACTCGATCGAGTTTTTTCAGGTCTTTGGCCGTCCGAAGGGTGAGCAATGCGGCTCTCTCATTTCCGTTGTGTACAACTTCCAAAGCTCGCGGAGACTTCTCACATAGCTTGACAATCTGATCGTCTGGAAGCGCGGTATGTCCGCCATTTATGTGGCCGATGACATCGGCATCAGCCGCGAGCACGATGTCCTTGTCGATCAGGCTGGAACCGGGGATTGATGGACCGCCAGTGTGAATCGTGCTTTGAATGCCATATTTTCGCGCCCACGCAACCATCTCACGCGCTGTGGCTCCGTCTTTGACGCTTCCCAGGCCGACCTCGCCCAGCATGGTGACGCCTGCAGCGGCCAGATCTTTAAAGTCCTGTTCAACCATTCCGTGTTCGATTACCGGCGCGCCGGCGTGAATCCTTACCCCGCCGGGGCGGAATGCGGAAAAGGCGCGCTGGGCAAAGATGGCCATCGCCTTCAGGCCGACCACGTCTTTCGGGCGACCGGGGGTGTGAACTTCGCCAGCAGAGATCATGGTCGTGACTCCACCGTGCAGGTAACTGTCGATCCAGCCAATCTGGTTTTGACGTGGCGTCCAATCGCCCGCGACCGGATGCACGTGGCTGTCGATCAGGCCGGGAGCTAGCGTGGTGCCTTTGGCGTCGATCACCAGGGTCGCGGCTTCGGTGTCGACGTCTTTCTCTTTGCCGATGGCGGTGATCTTGCCATCCACCGCAACGACCGTATCGGCGTCAAGGATGGGCTTTTGCAATCACCGCTCAAAAGCAGGCCGATATTCCGGATTACAAGGCGGGCTTGCGATCTGGCCGCGCTCCATCTTCTTTGCTCGGCGTTAGCCATTCGGCACACCTCTTCTACACCTGGAGTCTGGAGCACTTTCACCGCCGCGCATTCCTGGCAAATGCCCTCAGGGGGACATCCCTGAGGGCCAAGCATTCCAGGAATGTTATAAGCTTGCTGCTACTACGGCGATAAGGCGGAACCCCGGTATGGTATCTCGCAATATTGTTTTGTGGGAAGTGGACACGCAGAAGGACTTCATGCTGCCCGGCGGCAAGCTGTATGTTCCGGGCGCCGAGCGACTGCTGCCGAACATTCGGCGGCTCACGGACGTTGCCCGCGAGGACCGCGCATTTCTGGTGTCGCACGGTTGCTACCACATCAAGGATGACCCCGAATTCTCGATATTCCCCCCGCATTGCGTAAAGGGGACCACGGGCGCCGAATTTGTCGCGGAAGCGCTTACGGATAAGGTTGTCAGGGTTCCCAACGAGGCGACGGCAGCGTTGCCGCAGGACCTCTCGCCATATCAGCAGATTCTGCTGGAAAAGCAAACGCTCGACATTTTTGAGGGCCTGCACGCGGATGATCTGGTCAAGCGTCTGGGCGATGACGCCGAGTTCGTTGTCTTTGGCGTGGTCACCGAGTTTTGTGTGGCGCTTGCAGCCAAGGGATTGCTGGATCGTGGCCGGCGTGTCTCCGTCGTCGAGGATGCGATTGAGACTCTGAAGCCCCAAGATGGGCAACGGACCATTTCAGAACTGCAGGGCTGCCGGGGCCACATTGATCACTACCGATCAGGCAGTCGATCTTCTCAATCGTCGCGCTTGAACAATCCCTCGCGTCCTCCGATCAGCTGCCTTGCCGCTAACAATCTTCCGCGCGCAGCGGGTAAAACACTAACGTTTTGATCGAAGCGGCGATCAAATTCCCGATTCGGGCGCGGTTGACACTTGAGGGTGGTTGGAAGTATCGTTCTCGCCACAGTTTGTACGTGGAAATCGGAAATCCCAGCTGATCAATTGTCCGCGACGACAACGCACCGCCGAGATCACTTAGCTTGCTAAAGCTCTTGAAACCTGGACGCAAAAAGTCTTGAAAAGGCTTGGCGTCCGGGTGCATAGTCGCGTGGAGACGATGGATTTCGAGCTTTCCGTCTGGAGCGATGGGTCGTGCCACAGTTCGATGTGGCATCAACGAGGGGGAGATTGATGACTACCAGAAAGACGCTGCTTGTGCTGTTCTGTTCGTTCGTATTTTCCGCTTGTCCGCTTATGTTCAGCCAGGCAACGGGAAGCTTTTCCGGCACCATTACCGATAAAACCGGTTCGGTAGTCTCGTCCGCAACTGTAAAAGCCACCGCGCAAGGCACCGGCCTCTCCCGCGAGACAAAAACTGACGACACCGGACACTACCTGATGCCCTTGTTGCCTATTGGCGATTACACCATCCGAGTGGAGTCGCAGGGCTTTGGCCCAGCCGAGCAGAAGGACGTCCGGCTGCAAGTGGACGAACATCGCGAACTGGATTTCAGCCTTACGCCGGCGTCGGTCAACTCTACGGTAGAGGTTAGCGCGGCCGAGGTCTCAGTGCAGACTTCGAATCCGACTTTGGGTCAGGTTATTACGTCGCAGCAGGTCGCGGAACTCCCTTTGAATGGCCGCGATTTCGTGCAGCTGGCAACCCTGACTCCCGGCACCACGCAAGAGACCAACCCGGGAAGCTTTTTCAATGGCGGCCCCAGCAGCGAGGTTTCGGCGCGCGGCACTTATTCCCTCTCCGTCGGCGGATCACGCGCTCAGAGCACCGACTGGCTGCTTGACGGAAATGACAATAACGAGCTGACGGCCGGCGGCATCTCGATCCTGCCTTCGATCGATGCCATCCAGGAATTCAAAGTTCTTACCTATAACTATTCGGCGGAATACGGCACGCGCGCGGGTCCGACGGTGCTGTTGACCACCAAGTCCGGTTCCAACCAGTTGCACGGTTCGCTGTTTGAGTTTTTCCGCAACACCGAGCTTGATGCCCGCAGTTATTTCGCCTCGAGCCGGGAACAATTCAATCTGAACCAGTTCGGCGGTTCACTTGGCGGCGCCATCAAGAAAGACAAGACATTCTTCTTCCTTGACTACCAGGCAAAAAGGCAGCGCCATGGCATACCCTTCGTGGGTCTGATTCCGACGGCAGCCATGAAGAACGGCGATTTCAGTCTCGATCCGTTCGGCCGCCCGAATGCATTGCAGCTTACCAATCCCTACTCTGGCAACCCATTTCCAGTGCGATGGAGCGGGGAATGCCTAACCCAGCGTTAGCAGACGGATCACAGGCGCCCGGGGCGACTTGCGACAAGATTCCCGCTAACATGTTCGACCCAGTCGGACAAAAATTGCTCCAGCTTTATCCCGGGAGCAATGCGAGCAACGCGGCCCTGGGCATCAACTTCACCAACGTTCCGGTCAGGAGCCTTGACGAAGGAGAATTCGACGTACGTGTTGGATCACAACTTTTCCAGCAAGGACTCCCTCTTTGCCCGCTTCAGTTACGATCAGGCGACGTCATTTGTCCCTGGAGGTTCGCCTGGATTTGCCGAGCAGAGCGCATTCGCCAGCACCCAGGACATCACCAATCATGGTCGCAACGCAGCGTTGTCGGAGACCCACATTTTCTCCGACCGCACGATCAACCAGGCGACCTTCGGGTTTAACCGGATCTTCAACCACATCAAGTCGTTCGGCGATTCAACCTGCGAAGCTGCGAAACTCGGGATTCTCGGCGCCAACCTTGACAGCCGGTGCCCGGGAGCTCCTCCGGGATTGAGCCAGTCGACGATAGATTGCGTCAGCTGCGGTTTGACTTCGATCGACATCTCCGGCGGATACTGGTCTTTGGGTGATCGCGGTTTTGCTCCATTCCAGGGCGGAACCAACGTCTACTCCTTTTCCGACACTCTGGACATGATTCGCGGCAAGCACGACGTCCGGGTTGGCATGGGAATTCGTCTCAACCAGATGAACGTGCTGACCAACGGGTTCCAGGACGGCTTCGACCTTCTGTTCGCGGGAACGAATACGGGCGACGACGCCGCCAACCTACTTCTAGGTCAGGTTGATGGAGCAATTCACGATCAGACATTCGAGGGCGCTACGACTGGTCGCCGCTGGAAGATGTTCCGGCCGTTTGTGCAGGACGATTGGCGCGTGACCAGTAATTTGACCGTGAACCTCGGGTTGGCGTGGGCATTAGTGACGCCAGAAACCGAAGCGCAAAATCGCCAGGCGAACTTCAACTTCAACACCGGCAAGTATCTTGTCGCGGGAAATAGCCCGGAAAAGAATTGCGCGATTTGCATCCCCAGTGACGGTGCGGTCGGCGTTCAGTTCGACAAAACTGCTCTGGAGCCGCGTATCGGGCTGGCGTGGAAGCCTTTCGGAAGCCAAAACACTTCGCGTCCGCGCCGGATACGCAATTTTCCATGACTCGTCGTGGAATCAGGGCGCGCAAGGGCTCTGGGAAAATCCGCCATACTTCGCCGAAAGCGATAATTTTTCCGGTCTGTGTCCGTTTGGGAACGCGACCTCGGCCGCTCCGCTCAATTGCGGTCTACAGCGCGCTTTCCTTCCCGGCTTTACAGCACAGCCGGATCCTTCCACCTTTACCGGAACCATTCAGTCCATGAACCTGAACTTCAAGCAAGGGATGGTTCAGCAGTTCAACCTGAACATTGAGCGTCAACTGCCAGGGGACGTCGTGTTGACCGCCGGCTACGCCGGTTCACGCAGCACACATATCCTTGTCGGACAGGTGAACGAGAATATCGGCTCGCCGTCTGCGTGCGACCCCACCAGTCCGAATTTCACTCCCGGCTATACCTTGGGCTGCGCGCCGGGCGGCGGCGCTTTGGTGGCGCCATACGGTCCGTTCACGACCGTAGATAGCAACAATGACGCTGGACGGGCCCGTTACGATTCCCTCCAAATCAAAGCTGAAACCAAGAGTGCCCGTCACGGGCTTTATGCTCTTCTCGGATACACTTGGGCGCGCACCTTCGACACCGGGTTCCCGGATGGCGTCGGCACAAGCCCTGGAGCCCTCTTCTGGCCTCTGCCAGGAAATGCGCAATCCGATTGGAGCCTGTCGCAACTTAACCTCAACAACCAGTTCACCGCCAGCGTGATCTACGACTTGCCCTTTGGAAAGGGCAAGAGCATGGGCAGCAACTGGAGTGGCGCAATGAATGCGATTCTGGGAAATTGGCAGGTGAACGTAATTGAGAAAGTCACCAGTGGATTTCCCCTCTTCGTCGTCGGGAGCAACAATGGTTCGGGAGTCAACTTCCAGTGGAACGGAAGCAGCCTGAACCGTCCCAACCAGGTTGGCGATCCGAATAAAGCAGGACAGGTCCCAGGGAACCCAACCTGCACTAGCTCCGGCCCAGATTCATACCGTAGCCAACTGGTTCAACCCTTGCGCCTTTGAGGACGCGCCTCCGGGACAACTTGGAGACTCCGCGCGCGCCCCCATCTCAGGACCGAACTTCGTGAACACGGATTTCTCAGCCGTCAAGAATTTCATCCTTCCCTTCCGCGAGGGCATGGGCTTGCAATTCCGGGCTGAGTTTTTCAATCTGTTCAACCACGCACAGTTCTTCCTGCCGGGCGGCGGCAGCGGAATGCAGGATGTCGATTCGCCCTCAAGTTTCGGGGTGATCACGCAAACAGTGAACAACCCACGTGTGATTCAGTTCGCCCTGAAGCTGAAGTTCTAGGGACGCAAGGTCCATCTCTCGCAAGGCGGGTTTCCTCACCCGCCCTGCGAACCACTTCCCTGCAGCCTTGAACAACTCCCTTGGAGGTCCGATGAGCCGTTACGTTCGGCTGATGGCGTTCGCGTATCTGCTTGTTGGCTGCGTTTCAATCGCGTCAGCCCAAAAGATCAAGGTCATCGTTGACCAGGATGCGCGCGGTCCCGGCACCAGCGACCAGCAAGCCATACTGGTTTTTCTGCAATCTGACAAATTCGACGTTCTCGGCATTACCACGGTCAGCGGGGACCAATGGGTAAAGGAAGAAACCCAGCACGTGCTTCGCATGACCGAGATTGCCGAGCGCACCGACGTTCCGGTTATTCAGGGAGCCGAGTTCCCTTTGCTGAATTCGAAAGAAGAGACGGAGCGATGGGAGGCTGTCTACGGCAAATTTGAGTACAAGGGATGCTGGACTGACCGTTTCGAAGCGAATCGTTCAACGGTTTACGATGAGCCGTATCACGCGCCCGACGTAGTCCCTCCTATGAAAGAAGGAGCGCCCCACACTCAAGCGGCTCCCGGCACGGCGGCGGAATTCATCGTCAAGATGGTGCACAAGTATCCGGGCGAAGTGGTTTTGTGGGCGGGCGGTCCCTTAACCAATTTTGCGCTGGCGTTGAAGCTCGATCCCGAGGTCGCCACGCTGGCCAAGGAATTCGTCATGATGGGCGGCGGGCTCTACGCCGACAAGGGCGCCATTGATCCGGGCGCAATTGATGCGCGACGCGAGTTCAACTGGTGGTTCGATCCCGAAGCAACCCGCATCGTGTTGCGCGCGCCGTGGAAGAAAGTGACCATCACGCCGATTGATATTTCGGTCAAGACCAGCTTCACAACGGAGATGAAAGCTACGATCTCGAAGGCGAACACCCCGGTCACGCAATATCTCGACAAGTATTCCCTACCCGGCTACATGTGGGACGAGATTGCGGGCGCGGCGCTGATCGATCCCTCCATCATCACCGGGCAAAAGCAGCTCTACATGGACATTGATGTGGACCATGGAGCCAGCTATGGCAAAACGATTTTCTGGGACGCCAAAGCACAAGTGCCGCCTTATTTGCACCTGTCGAGCGTCCAGTTCGATATCGACGCTGAAAAGTTCTATAAGCTCTATATCCAGCTGATGACCCGGCCGCCACGGAACCAACCATCCGCAAAATAGCTTTATCGACTCTGAGAGGCGAATGATGAAGCACGGTAATCTGTGCCTGGCTGTTGCATGCATGCTGCTGGCGAGCGTTTTCGCGGGAGCCCAGGAGCGCCGCAAGGTGATCATCAACCAGGACTGCTCTGGACCAGGCGGCAGCAATATGCAAACTTTGCTGACTCTGATTCAGTCGCCGCAAGTGGAAGTGTTGGGGATCACCGTCGTCAGCGGAAACCAGTGGCGTGATGAAGAAGTTGCCCATACTCTGCGTCTGCTAGAAATCATTGGCCGTACCGATATTCCCGTGATGCCGGGAGCAGTGTTCCCAATGGTGCGTCGGCATGAGGACGCCGAGATCTGGCAGCAACGTTACGGGAAAGTGGCCTTCGCCGGCGCATGGGACGCGCGCTGGTGGCACGAAGCTTCTGTCATACCCGATCTCCCCGAAGGAAAGCCCACCGCCAAACCTGCCGCCGAGGATGCCATCCATTTCCTGATCCGGAAAGTGCGTGAGTTCCCGAACCAGGTGACGATCTACGAAGGAGGGCCCATGACCAATCTCGCCCTCGCCATAGCGATCGATCCCCAATTTCCAGAGTTGGCGCAGGAACTGGTGTTTATGGGTGGCAGCCTGGGTCCTCAAACCGACGATCCGGAGTTTGTGAGCAATCCTCGACACGAATTCAACTTCTGGTTTGATCCCGAAGCCGCGCACGTAGTGCTGCGGGCACCCTGGAAGAAAATTGTCTGCACTCCGGTCGATATCTCAATCAAAACTCGCCTGACGCCCGCAATGATCAAGCAGATCGATGCTAGCGGGACTCCCTTGGCGCATTACGTTGCACGCTTCTTCCGTACAGGCCAGGGCGGCGAATATATGTGGGACGAACTGGCCGCGGCGGCATGGATCGATCCCTCGCTGATCACGAAGAGCGAGACTCGCTACATGAGCGTGGACCTCGACCGCGGAGCTGGATACGGGAACACACTAACCTGGACAGAAAAAGACAAGCCGAAGACTGCCGGGAGGGCGGTTGAGATTCAGGTGGACTTGGATAACGAAAAATTCAACCGCATGTTTGTCGGGTTAATGAGTGCGCCTACGCCTGGGGTTCACTGAATTCAAAAGCGTTTATCCGCTAAGGACGCAAAGAAAAGCTTGGGAGTAAGTGTTCTTAGCGCGTGACATTCGTTCTACTGCGGTTTTTGGGAAACGGGAGCCGGATCGCGCAAGGTGTAAACGAACTGCTGGACCTCGTGACGCTGGCGCTCGACTTCTTCGGCTGTTTGCCTTGATAGCTGGTTGTAGATCTCGAGTTCCTGTTGCGCCTTCAATTGTTCTCCCGTTCGCCGGTAGGCCTGCGCCAGCCGATAGTGCGCCTCTTCCAACTTTGGATTGGCTTCGATGGCTTTCTTATAGTCTGCGATTGCCTGGGAAAAATTCTTGCTGTCGAAAGACAGAATGCCCAATTGCAAATATCCCGGGGCGAACTTGGGATCGATGCGGACACACTTGTTGAGCAAAGACTCCACTTCGGCCGAAGTTTTGGCGTCGTCCGGATCCTTTCGCTGCCTCCAGAGACTGATCGCGTAGTAGTAGTTGGCCTGGGGATTTTCAGGCTGTAGCGTGGCAAAGCGTTGCAGTCTCTCTACCAAGCCTTGTGATTGCGTGGTCTCCCCGCTCTGAATTTTGCCCAGGAAGAGGTAAGGATTCGGGTCGCCAGGATTTTCGTCTGAGGCTTCACACAAACGCAGGGCAGCCTGATCGTAAGAGCCTTGGGCATACCAGGCAACGCCCAGTCCGACCAGCATCCGCGCCGAATCCGGGAACAGCCGATGGCCCTTGGTAAAGACTTCGATGGCCGGCTCGACTGCATGATGCACCAGCAGTTCGGCTCCCCAGGCGAAGTAATTGGACTCGCTGGGGTTGGTTTCCGCCGCGCGCTGGTATTCACGGACCGCCTGAAGAGGATCGACTGGTTTCTCTTGTAGTGGCGTCGTCGACCCTGGGGGGACCTGCGGCGCTTCTTTATTCGCGGGAGCGTTCGTCGCCGGGGCCGCGCCTAACGTAACCACGTCATTGGCCAGCGCTTCTTTCGTTCGCACCACAACATTCGAACCATGCCCGCCGAGGTTTGTGGTATCCGTAACGCCTGCGACGGTAAATTGCGGTTCATCGAAAAACTCCGGCTGCGCTCCGGAAGTCGGTGTTTTGGAAGCCGCCATTTTGGCCGAATCCAGTGGCTGACATTGGCCCCGGACCACGAGAGGGGCGAAAAAAGTGACCAGCGCCACTATGGAGGCAGCAGTAAGGGTTGCGCTATATCGAGATTGATCTGCGGTCACGCGAAGCGCCCTTGAGACGAGTGCAAGCAGACGGAAGGAATCATTTCTGCTTGAACGACGATTCTAGCCGTCGTGAGCTGAGTCCGCAATCAGGTCTCTGAGGACTCTGATCCGCTGCACGCCAGTCCTTCGCAAGCTCAGGATGACGCCCGGATCTGTCCAATTCGTTTTTCACCTTAACCTTCTTGTCCTACAAACCTGCCAATACTTCTCCAGACTGAGCTGCCGATCGCCCAGCACCAGGATTTCTCATGAACACTCTTAGGCATTACAATGCAGAGTCCTTTCCGACCGGGTCATTGGAAATCCAGGTTGTCTTCCGACAAATCCAGCGAGGCGAGGTCAAAGAGCCCAGGGGGATTCTTGTAATGAAGCCACGAAGCTTCGTTGTTCTGCTGTGCGCTTTCCTGATTCTGTCCGCAACAACTTTCTTACAGGCACAAAAGATAAAAGTCATCGTCGACCAGGATGCCCGCGGACCGGCTACAACCGACATGCAGTCCATTCTGATTTTCCTGCAGTCCGACAAATTTGATGTGCTGGGCATCACCACGGTCAGCTGGCGACCAGTGGGTGAAAGAAGAAACGCAGCGGACCTTGCGCCTGCTCGAAATTGCCAACAGGACTGATGTCCCAGTGATTCAGGGGGCAGAGTTTCCCTTCCTTAATTCCAAGGAAGAGACCGAGCGATGGGAAGCTCTGTACGGCAAATTCCGCTACAAGGGGTGCTGGAGTGATTTCTCGAAGCGTCCAGGCAATGTTCCGCCTGCTTTTCGGGCCGGATATCATGACCCCGACGTGGTTCCCACCCTGGTTGAAGGGGCTCCGCACATCAAAGCGCTCGACGAAACCGCGGCGCATTTTATCGTTCGGATGGTACATCAATATCCTGGCGAAGTGGTGATATGGGCCGGCGGTCCGATGACGAATATTGCGCTGGCGCTACGGCTGGATCCGGAAGTAGCGACGTTAGCGAAAGAACTGGTGCTGATGGGCAGCGGGATGTACGCAACCACCGGCGGCATCAACAGCATTGACGGACGCCGCGAGTTTAACTGGTGGTTCGATCCCGAAGCCGTGCGTATCGCCATGCGCGCTCCCTGGAAGAAAATCACCATCACGCCCATAGACATTTCCGTGAAGACGACGGTGAATCCTGATCTGAAATCAGCCATTGCAAAAGCTGACACGCCGATCGCACGTTACCTGACGGAGTATTCCGTGGAAAGCTTCATGTGGGATGAGCTTTCCGCCGCAGCGATGATCGATCCGTCCATCGTCACCGCGCAGAAGGAAATCTATGTCGATATCGACGTCGATCACGGTCCAAGCTACGGGGAAACGCTGTTTTGGGATCCGGCAACCGAGGTTCCTCCCTACGAACGGAAGGCGACGGTGCAGTTCGATGTGGACACAAAAAAGCTCTACGATCTGTACATTAAATTGATGACTCAGCCTGCGCGTACGAGGCAGTAATGCAGCCGGGGCTCGCGTTCGCTACAGGATCTGAATTCGAGGAAAAAATTATGGAATCGAAGCCTTTTGGAATGACGCGGCGTCAGTTCGTGGCTTCTTCAGCGCTGACACTTGCGGCCACTGGACTGACGAACGCATCACTGGCTTCGGGTTCAAGTACAGCTGGTGCCGGCGGCCCGTTCAGAGTCATCATTGATACTGATCCGGGCGTGGACGACGCTTTGGCGTTGCTGCTCGCCATGCGGTCGCCGGAGTTGAAGATTGAAGCCATTACCCCGGTAGCCGGCAACGTCCCACTGGAATTGACCCTGCCCAATGCTTTGCGCATGGTGGAGATCGCCGGCCGCACGGATATTCCTGTCGCGGCTGGCGCCAAACAACCACTCATGCGGCGGTTGGTGACGGCCGCGTACGCGCATGGCGAAAACGGACTGGGCGGAGCGGTCTTCCCGGAACCGACGACCAAGCCGGTCGCCGAGCCCGCGGCCGAGCTTATTCGACGGATCATCCGCAAATATCCCGGTGAAGTGACGTTGCTGCCTATCGGCCCGCTCACCAATATCGCCACCGCGTTGGATCTCGATCCCGAACTCGCGGGGATGGTTCGCGGCATCGTCATGATGGGAGGGTCGCTTTCCGGAGGCAATATAACGCCGGCAGCCGAGTTCAATATCTATGTGGACCCGGAGGCGGCACGCATCGTATTTCAATCCGGCATCGCCATCACCATGGTCGGCCTCGATGCGACTCGCAAGACTTCTCTGACTGAGGAACACGTGCGCGTGCTGGAAGCCGCACAAAATCCCGTCAGCCAGGCGGCTGCGAAAATTGGCCGCAATTCGATTAATCACAACCGCGAACAGGGCTTTCTGGCCGGGCCGAATATGCACGATTCACTGGCCGTGGCAGGCTTTCTCGATCCGTCACTCCTAACGTTGAGAGAATATTATGTCGATGTTGAAACTACCGGCGAACTGACCGCGGGCGAAACCCTCGGTTACAGCCCGAGCGCCGGCGACCTGAGGCGCAAGACGGGAGCGCAGAAACCGCAAGATGTGAACATGTCGATTCGCGGTTCGGCGCCGACCCTTGCAAGTACCAGAACATCTCCTGTCTTGCGCGATAAGTTTGTGCCCAATGCTAAAGTGGCGCTGGATGTTGACTCGCCACGGTTCTTCGACCTGCTGATTGGGCGCCTCTCAGGAAACAAGTAGAAGGCAATTTGGCGTGGCGTGGGGCGAACCCCGTCCTGAGCGAGTCCAGCGGGACGAAGCGGGCTTGGGGCGGAAGTTTTTGCAGTAACTGACTTTTGAGGTGAACGATGAAGTGCGGCCGAGTCTGGATTTTGACGGTAATCGTACTCGCAGGGTCCCTTGCGGCATCGGCTCAAGGGAAGCGCAAGATTATTATCGATCAGGACGCAGCTGGCCCGGGCGGCACCGATCAGCAGGCGATCCTGATGCTGATCCAGTCTCAGCAAACCGACGTTTTGGGCATCACAGTTGTCACCGGAGATGCATGGCTCAAATCTGAGCTAGCGCACACGCTGCGGACGCTCGAACTCGTGGGACGCACCGACATCCCCGTCGTGCCAGGGGCTGAGTACCCACTGGTCCGTTCGAAAGAGGAGACCGAATTGTGGGAGCAACGTTACGGCTCGATCACCTGGCTGGGTGCCTGGACTCCCAGGTTTTATCATCCACCTGACCAACTGGGAGAGATACCCGAAGGCAAACCCACGACCAAGCCGTCCGACGAGGACGCCGCGCATTTCCTGGTACGCATGGTGCGCAAGTTTCCACACGAGGTCACCATTTACGAGGGCGGCCCGATGACCAACCTGGCGCTTGCCATCTCGATCGATCCGGAATTCGCCAGCCTGGCCAAGGAGCTGGTTTTCATGGGTGCGAGCCTGAACCCGCAAACCGCCGATCCGGAATTCGCCAACCGTCCGCGGCACGAGTTCAATATCTGGTTCGATCCGGAAGCCGCACACATCGTGCTGCGGGCTCCGTGGAAAAAGATTGTATGCACTACAGTGGATATTTCGGTGAAAACCCGCATGACCGCTGAGCTGATCAGCCGGGTCAAAGCTGGGGACTCAGCCGCGGCACGCTACGTGGGCAAGTATTCTCGCCTGTATGGGGAATACAACTATCTGTGGGACGAATTGACGGCAGCGGCATGGCTTGATCCGAGCGTGATTACAAAGAAGGAGACACGCCTGATGGATGTGGATCTCGGATCGCGGGGCCGGCTACGGGGACATTCTGACCTGGACTGAACAAGGACAAACCCAAGTCTTGAGGTGCGAGCCAGTTGAGATACAGGTAGACCTCGACACAGAAAAGTTCTACAAGATGTTTGTCGATCTGCTGACGGCTCCGACGCCGAAAAAGAATTAGCCGACACGGCAATGCTTCTTTCCAGACCGTACTTGAAACGTGATGTCCGACGATGTACAGCCGTGCCGCTCGAGGGAAATGGAACAGCCACTCTCCTCCTGGCCGCACGAGAAAAGGCTGTTCAAGGAGAAACGATGTTCACACCGAGTAGCTTGACGATTGCGCTGTTGATGATGATTACGAGCGCGGTCTGCTGGGGATCATGGGCCAACACTTTCAAGGGAGTGAAGAATTATCGTTTCGAGCTGTTCTATTGGGATTATGCCATCGGAATCTTCCTGATTTCTCTGGTTCTGGCGCTCACCATGGGCAGCACCGGTCATGACGCATCCAGCTTTTTGAACAACGTGCACTCGGCCGACACTTCAAACATTGTTTCCACATTGATTGGCGGTGCGATCTTCAACCTCGCCAACCTGCTGCTGGTGGCAGCGATTGACATGGCCGGACTGGCAGTCGCATTTCCCGTTTCGATTGGAATTGCGCTGGTTGTCGGAGTTATCTCCAGCTACGCTCTTCAGCCGAGAGGCAATGCGGGACTGCTTGCCGCCGGAGTCGTTTGCGCTGTGATCGCGGTGGTCCTGGACGGCAAAGCGTACGGCAGCCTCGCCAGCGCCGGGCGCGTAGTTTCGAAAAAGAGCATTATCACGTGCATCGTTTCTGGAGTGCTGATGGGCCTGTGGGCGCCGTTCGTCGCGCACGCCATGACGACTGGTAACACGCTGGGGCCATACAGCATCGCGGTTTTTCTCACTCTTGGCGCGCTGCTTTCTTGCTCGATCTGGAATGTGTACTTCATGAAGAAGCCGTTGGTGGGAGAGCCGGTGAATTTCTCCGGGTACTTCCGTGGACCTGCTTCCGGCCACGTCCTGGGCATTCTCGGCGGCGTGATCTGGGGTACGGGGATGGTGTTCAATCTGGTTGCCGCCAGTTTCACCGGGGTTGCGATTTCTTATGCGATCGGGCAATCCGCGCCCATGGTAGCAGCGCTCTGGGGTGTACTGGCATGGAAAGAGTTCAAAGGCGCGGGCAGCAAGGCTTACGTCTACCTGCTGCTCATGTTCGTTTTTTACGCGCTGGCGATTGCCCTGGTGGCGCACGCAAACGGGTAGATCGCACCTAGTTGGATAGTTGCTCCATCATCTTCTTAGCCGGAACGTTGTCAGGGTGCTGTTTGAGGAGTTCAAGCAGCACTGTGCGCGCTTTGTCGCGACTGCCCTCCAGCCCATACACGCGAGCCAAGTTCAGGTAAGACTGATCGAAGGCGGGCGCAACCCGAATGCACTCTTCGAAACTGGCGACGGCCTGATCCCGCCTCTTCGTGCGCAGATAGAGCACTCCCAGGTTATTCAATGCTTCGGGATAGCCAGGGCGGACGCTCAACGCCTTTTGCAGATACTGGTACGCGCGATCGCTGTCATCCATTTGCGCGAAAACCATTCCCAGGCTGTAATTTGCCTCGGGATCGTCCGGGCTTACTTTCACGGCCCGTTCTAAAGTATTGCGCGCCTGATCCCAATCTTTTTCCTGTCGATAGGCGTTACCGAGATTCTCAAGCGCCACCAGATGATCGGGATTTCGCCGAAGGGCTTCCTGAAAATACGAAATGGCTTCCGCCGTCTTCCCTTCACGAGTCGCGAGCAGACCCAGGTTGTTCCAGGCGTTGGCCAGGGTATCCGGATAGCTGGCCAGCACCTTGGTCGCACGTTCAAAACTTTCCCGTGCATCTTCGTTCATGTCCTGTTTCAAATAAACGCTGCCCAGGCCGTAGAGAGCCTCTGCACTGGAGGGATCATCGACAAGAGCAAGGCGGAAAGACGCTTCGGACTGGTCGTAGTAGCCGCGCTGGAAATACACCGAACCGTAGTTGAGATAGTTGCGTCGAAATTCCAGGCTGCTGGTAACGCCGGGAAAGGGCAACGCTTTCGCAAGCCGGCCGCCAGCAGTTTGCGGAATGTGACGGAAGTCTTCTTCGACTTGTTCCGGGTTGAAGGGTCCCTGATAGAGTTTGACGATTTGCCCCTTGGCGTCAATCAGGAATGAAGTGGGGAGGCCCATGTCGCGATGGCGGTCGAACAGGAAACGGTAAAGAATGTTGTAAATGCCAGCCACGTCATCCGACCCGCGAAGCACAGGAAATGAATAGCGGTGATCCACCACATGCGCTCGCACTTTTTCATTCTGTGCGGAGTCATCCACATTGATCGTGAGCAACTGTAAGCCATGACTGTCCCAGCCTTTGTAGGCTTGTTGGATCGTTCTCAACTGCTCCTCACATGCCAAAGACCCTGTGATCCAGAAATTGAGCAGTACATGCCTGCCTCGAAATGCCGCAAGGGAACGGTTTTGTCCAACCAGGTCTGGGAGTGAAAAGTCTGGCGCAGAGACGGGCGCAAGCAACCAGGTTTCGACTTTCTCGGGAATTGACTCGGATTTCTGAGGAACAATCGTGGCATGCTCGGCGTCGCTCATTGGGCCATTCGCTGTCGTGGCGAAGGGCTCGAGGCGCGTGGGTTCGACGCCCTCTTCGACCCACACCCTGTGATTGATGGGAAGATTGCGGAGTTCCTGCACTAACCCACTCGGCCAGCGGATCGAAGCCCGCACCGGGCCTTTGGCCTCGCCCAGCCCGAAGAACACTTCCTTGCTGTGCTGGGAAAGAAATCCCGACCCTGCCTGCAACATTCGCGTCTGGCTTGCCAGCTTCGGTTTCCAGCGTGATCGCAGCCCCGATCGCGTCGCGATTGCTCTTGCTTCCGCGAAGACGGAATGCGATGGATGGAGGAAGGTCCTTTACTACATTCCTCAAAAGACGCAGCTGCGGCCCGTTGCGATTTTTTAACAAGACTTCCAACCGGCCATCGTGATTAAAATCGGCGAGGGCAAACGATCTGGCATCTTCGAGAAAGTCCAGACCTACGGCTCCGGAGACGTCAGAAAACGTCCCGTCGCGATTGTTCGCGTAGAAGGTATTGCGCTCGTATCCGCTCCAGGTGCCGTCGGAACGAATCAGCTCATTGAGCGCGTTCCATCCCTGTTCGTAGTCGTGTGCGGGCTTGGCTTCGGTGGGCGAATTTGCCACGACCTGTCGCCAGAAGAAGCTGTTTAGATCTTCACGTGAAGGGCCGGACACCATCCCATTAGCGATGTAAAGATCGGGGAAGCCATCGTGATCGAAGTCCCATGCGTCGCTCGACCATGACCAACGGCCCATTTCCACTCCTGCGGCGGCACCTCGATCCTGAAAATTTCCGTGTCCATCATTGCGAAACAACGAATTACCCATTGCGTGCTTGCGATAGAGTGAGCGCGCCGCCTCGGGGGCATCCTTTTGAAACGCCTCCTGCGTTGATAGTCGTTTTCCGGCTGCGCTCCACATGTTCGCAACGTAGAGGTCTTCCCTACCGTCATTGTCGTAGTCGAACCAGCAAACACCCATGCCTGCGCCAACGTCTTCGACTCCAGCCTGAGGCGCCAACATCGGTAAAAGTTCCGTCGCCGTTATTGCGATAGAGATTCTTCCGGCCGAAATCATTGACTACGTAAAGATCAGGCCAGCCGTCGCGGTTGTAATCACCCCATCCGCAACAAAAACTGTAGCGCGTATTGTTCTTGTCCAGGCCAGTCTGAGCGGTAACGTCGCGGAAAGTTCCATCCCGCTGGTTGCGCATCAGGAAGTTCGGCGGACCATTTTCCGCGTCATAATAAGGAGACGGATATTTGTACTGGTCCGTACCCTGATAATAGAGGTAGAGGCAGAAGTAAATGTCCAGCCAACCGTCGCGGTCGTAGTCGGCAATTGCAGCGCCGGTGAAGGTTCCTTGTGGCGGCGTGGCAAACTTGAATGCACCCGGTTTCTCGCGAAATTTGCCATGTCCTTGATTTAGAAACAGCAGCGGACCGCTGGTGCAGACAACGATCAGATCCTGGCGGCCGTCGTTGTCGATGTCGGCAAACAGAGCGCAGGCCGTATTTTCAAGGATGCCGACACCGGATGATTCCGTGATGTCCTCGAACGTCCCGTCTCCGCGGTTTCGATAGAGCCGGTTTGGAAGTCCAGCGGGCTGGCAGACGTAAAGATCATCGAAGCCGTCGTCGTCAATGTCCCCGACTGAAACACCGTTGTGGCCGTATATGTCTATGCCGCAGGCGACGTCGAGAACAGTCCGCCAGTAATCTGCGCCGCGAAGCATTTGGGCAGAGTAAGACGGATTGCTTCCGAATGCCTGTTCGGTGACGTCCACAAAAACGGGATTGGCGGAGCGGCTCTGCGTTTCGGTCGAGGCCTGCCAATTTTGCAGACGAAATTCACCTGCCTTTGAAGGGTCCGCGGAGCGCTGCCATTCAAGTTCCCACTCACCCACGCGCTGCTCACGGTGAAAGCCGCTGCCAGAACCGACGAGCTCATAGCGCACGCGAGTGCGCAACCGGTCGGGATTCTCGCCAGGGCCTACGTCGATCGCAATAATCTGGAATTCAGCGGTGACGATTTTCGAAAACGAGTTTATGGTCGTGCGCAACTCCTGGACAAAAGCGTTTCGGTCGAGACCATCTTGGCGTATGAACTTGTTCTGACGAATCTCAAGCGTAGGGCCAGGACGTACAAGATGCGATTCCACGGAGTGCGGCAAAAACCCTGAAAAGTCTTCGGCAAGAATACTTTCGATGGAGCGAATTTCTGGTGGCGACCGCCGTAAACCTTTGCTCCACTCCATAAGGATGGCAGCGATCTGGTCTGCATACTTCTCACTAACGAATTTGTCGAAGCCTGCCTGGGTCTTCTGGAGCGTAGCGTCGAGCGGCAACTGGGCGCGATAGTGCGGATGTAGATGGAAGTTGTTGTCTGGTGCGGCGGCGTCGGAAAAATCAAAGGCGTGGAGCTTAGACGCGACGAGGCCACCCAGGACTGCGGGAAGAAGCGCTGCGGAAGCTGTCAGGCAGCAGCGGATTATGAAGGCGCGTCGGTCGGGGTTAACAAGATCAGGGCTGTCAGGATTAATGTTTGGGAAATCGTGATTGACCGGGAGCAGGTCGAATGGGTGACGCCACTTCCCTGTCCGATTCAGACCGCTTCCCCCTGATGTACTTGTGTGGAAATCGAAATCTAACACTCGCATCGGGAGCGGTCAAGGTCGCTGCCTCCCCAACTCGCGCGGAAATGTGCACTGGCCTATTTTCTCCCCGGGATACGCAACTAGGCTCGGGCTCACGAAATTGTATTGCTAGACATCCAGAAATCTATCTCGATACTGTTCTTGAGGAAGGACGCAGGTGTCGCTCTTACCGAAGATGCGATAGCGGTTACGGGCAATGATTGAATATCCCCGGTCGCGAAGCCATTTGGGGATGACGCGCAATAAAGCCGCTGCGATTCTCCAGAAACCACCTATTTCGCGGAGCACCTGGATAACCGCATCCGAACGTTCAGTCAGGACTTCGTCCCGCAAACCGACATGTTCCACAAAGTACACGGTGTCCAATTCGCGAGGAGCGAGATTGTGGCGCTGCAGGATGGCGGCTGCGAAACCGCTTTGCAGTGAAGCGAAGCGCAGGCGGCGTTTGCGATCGCGCTTCAAGGTGAATTGCACGAGGCGGTTACAGAGCCCGCAGACTCCGTCATAGAGAAGCAGCGGGTCTGGATCGCCTGACGACTGAGTCACCGGGAGGCTTCCGGTTTCCTCTGCAGCTCCGGGACGTACTCCGCGACGTTTCCCTTCTCCAACAGGTAGTTGCCAGGTCCCTGTTGACCACGAATAGTGCGACAGAATTCTGCTACGAAGAATCCGGCGTTCAACGATTCGGTGAAAGCCCAGCGGGTAGCTTCGCGCCATTCCCGAGCCAGGCCTGCATCTTTCTGTTCGACGGCACCGATGTTGCTGGGAATCTGAATTGCAATCCGCTGACGCCCCAAGGCAGCGGACAAATCGTTGCGTAGCGGCTCACCGTTGCCATTGAACTGGACGAGGGGCTGCAATCGCGAAAACGCATCCAAAATCTCAGGACGGTAGTCCTTGCCCTGCAACCGATCACGCACCCGGCGACTCGCAAGCGGCCACCTGACCCACAGGCGATCTGTGCCGTTCTGATGCAAAACGCTGGAGGTTTCCGGGCCGTAGAAATCAGTCTTGTAGATGTCGCTAACTACACCTAATTTGCCGAAGTTGAGATGAGCGTTTCTGCTTTGCAGAGGATCGAAGGTCCAGGTCATCTCCTGAACTCGTATGGCCAGAACCCGCTCCCGTTGCGCCAGCTTGAGTTTGTAGCCCAGATCCAGATCGCGATAGCACTCGCGTACGGCGAGCATGTGCGAATGCACCATCAACTGTCCGCGCTCCATGCCCAGAAAGCCAAATGCAAATCCGACGAGTTCCGAGCCATCAAACGCGCCAACCCAGATACTGCCGGCTTCCTTGGTGGCAATAATCATGGCCAGCGGCATCACATCGCGGTCCGCAAGCTGCCATACCTCTTTCTCCAGAGCTTCTGCCTGTACCAGATCTTGATAGCTTTGCAGATCGCGAATAGTCACCGACTTGGAGGGGATCTGATTCATTGAATTGCGTTGTTAACGGCGTCCAATATACGCGAGCGGGATTGCGATGGCCACCTCGCTGGACGTTAATCAGTCAGCGTTGCAGCACGCTCTCTAATGCCGCGAAAAAGCCAGGATAGGAAATTACGGCCGCATCGGCGCCATGAATGTGTGTCTCTCCTTCGGCACGCAGGGCCGCGACTGCGAAGGCCATGGCGATACGGTGATCGCCCTGAGAATCGATTTCTGCGCCGTGTAGTTTCTGTCCGCCCGGAATTTTCAGTCCGTCCTCGCGCTCTTCCACTTGGGCTCCCATAACTCGCAGATTGCTGGCGATGGCCGCGATGCGATCTGATTCCTTGACCCGCAATTCATGGGCATCGCGGATTTCGATGCCACCCTCGGTATAAGGCGCGATGGCCGCCAGAACAGGAATTTCGTCGATGAGCGCGGCCGCATCGGGCCCCGCGATCGTTACCGTTCCCAACTTGCCGCCTTCCGCTTTGACGGTCCCCTTCAACTCTCCGTGCTGCTCTTCCAATTGAGTGATGTGGATTCCAACACCCAACATGATGAGAATATCCAGTAGCCTCGCCCGCGTGGGATTTAGCAGGAGACCCTCGGTGACGAGTTGCGCACCGGGAAATAATCCAGCGGCGCAAAGAAAAAAAGCTGCGCTGGAAATATCGCCCGGAACTTCCGCATCGATTGCCCGCAGGGCTTGCCCGCCAACGATCCGGGACTCGTTTCCGGAATGCTTGACTTCAGCCCCAAAGGCACGCAGAGCGAGTTCTCCATGATCGCGGGTGCGCACCGCTTCAGCGACGGACGTCTCTCCCTCGGCAAAGAGGCCGGCGAACAGGAGACAGGATTTCACCTGTGCGCTCGCCACTGGCATTGTGTAAGAAATGGCCTTGAGATTTGCCCCCTTGACGCGGAGCGGAAGACGGCCCCCCTCTTGCGCGGTGATTGTTGCTCCCATCTTTTCGAGCGGAGTGATGATTCGAGCCATGGGGCGCCGCGAAAGTGACTCGTCGCCTACAAGCTCACTCGCAAACTTCTGACCAGCGAGGATGCCGCTCAACATCCTCATCGTCGAACCGGAATTGCCGCAATCGAGCGGTGATTTTGGGGTTTGCAGTGACAGGCCGCGTCCATGAATCACGACAGAATTTTCTGTCCGGTCGACTACCACCCCGAGGCTACGCAAGCAGCCCAGGGTGCTAGCGCAATCTGCTCCGGTGGAAAAATTCTCCAGACGGGTAGTCCCGTCCGAAATGCCGCCCAGCATGGCATAACGGTGAGAAATCGATTTATCACCGGGAAGGCGCAGAGATCCCGACACATTACGCGCTGGACGCACGATCACCGTCGAATCGTTTTTCATTGATTCCAATATAACGGATGCTGGGACACATAAAGCACGGAAGGTCCAGGTAGAAGGATCCCTTGATGGACGCGCATTTACAGAAGCGCGGATGTCTATGCCAGCGCTTTGGCGTCCGCTGTCGCTTCTTTCAAAATGTCCGGCGGCACTTCCCTGATGGCCACGTTGAACTCAAACATGGGCGTTGCCGTACCGCGGCCCCAGCGGTTCACTTCCCAGTGAGCGCGAACGAATTTCGCCTCAGCGTGAGCCGTCAGATCAAGCAACAGCGGGTGCTGGCCGCGATAAAATTTTTGCGGGAAGGCAATCAGCGGTTTGGCACTCCACGTCGATCCGTCGGAGGAGCCATAAATACTCACGTCCAACGCTTGCTGCTCGAGGATATTGGTTATGTCGAGGGTCAGAAGGAAGACCTGGCTGGCGGCGCTGCTAACGTCCAAAGCAGGCCCGTCACCTTTGGCATTGGCAACTGTTTTTTCCGGAACCAGAAAAGTGTCGATCATCGCAATGGAGGACATGAAGGGAGAATTGTAGCAAAGCCCGGCCTGCCGCCTATACTCCGTGGACCGAATCAAAAAACACACGCAGCATCTGTCCCGCTTCGGCGGGTTGCTCCCAGGCGGAGTAGTGGCCAGCGCGGCGGATGATTTTCAGCTGGCTTGAGGAGATATTCTGGCGCATCAGATCGGCTTCCGGTGGCCCGGTCAGGATGTCCTCATCTCCGGTAACAATTAGCGTGGGTACGTTGATAGTTTTCAGGTCGGCTACGGAATCCGGACGCTCCGCCATGCCTCGCTGTACTTGAGCAACACTTTGGGGCGACATCTTGCGCATCATCCGCATGACACCCGGTACAAGGTCGGGCCGACTCTGTCTGGTGGTTTTGCCCAGAAGTTTCGGAATCATGCCCTCGAAAAATTGCTCGGTTCCTTTTTCCAATACGTCGGCGGCGGATTGCAGGCGGCTGGTCCTGGCGTCGGGGGAATCCGATGGCGCTTTGGTGTTAAACAGGGCTAGGGCTGCGACCCGTCCCCGGTATCTCCGCCAGAACTCGAATAACGCGTAGCCCCCGATAGAGACCCCGGCAAAGGGGACGCGGCCAACCTCAGCGTGGTCGAGGATGCGAGCAAGATCGGTCGCATGCTTTTCCATGGTGGCCGGATCTTCGCCAGCACCCGAATCGCCGTGACCGCGCAAGTCGGGGAGGATGAGTTGATAACGCGATGCCAGAGCCTGCGCCGCCGGAAGCCAAAATTCATGATGCACCGGAAAAGGATGCAGGAGGACGACCGGCGGGCCTGTTCCAAGGATTTCGTAAGCGATCTCAGCGTCGCCGCTTTTAACGTGGATCATCAGGAAGACTTGATACCCACGAATCCTAAACCATCGAGCGGGCCAAGAACGGCAAATCCTGCACAAAACAATCCCGGCTACGAATGCGTAGCCTGATAGCCTGCGGGAACTTCGACGATTGCCGGTTCTTCCGGCATCAGGATCCACGCGATCGGATACGAAAGCAATCCGATGCCGGTCATGACAGCGGTAATCAGCCATACCACGCGCACCAGTGTCACATCCAGATCGAAGTATTCTGCAACTCCGGCGCAGACGCCCGCGATTTTGCGATCGGCGCGGGGACGGATCAGACGCCGCCGTGCGGCAACGCTTCCAACCCGCTTGCCGCAATAGGCACAATGAATGGCGTCGTCCTGGATTACCTTTCCACAGTAGTTGCAGTACATGACGACCTCCTGACAGGAGTCGGTAGCATATTAGCCTGCCGTCCCGTTTTAGATACGGCCCAAAAGGCAAAGAAGTTCCCTTGGCGACTACTCCCGATAGGCGTCTTTCATCAGCTTGCGGGCAGTTTCTGCCGGGACAGTGCTTGCATTGTTGGCGATCACAGCTTGATATTTGGCCAGAGCCATATCTCGTTTTTGCAGCATGTCGTACATCTCCCCGGCCCCGAGTTCGGCGCGTTGCAACGCTTCCGGGTCTGGCTGGTGCGCTTGTCCAACCTGTTCATAAGCAGCAGCTGCGCCACCATAGTCCTTCTGGCTGCGAAGCATGTCGCCCAATGCCATGGCTACCGTCTCATAATGCAGGTTTGGATAGTGGCCTTCCCTTCCAGTCTGCAGAATCCTGCGGTAAACCGCCGCAGCCTCCTGGTAGCGACCGGCGGAACGCAGCAGATTCCCTTCTTCCATCGCCAACAGGAAATTCTGTGGAAAACGAGGGACCAGGCCGCGAACGATCGGCAATGCCTCATCGTAGCGGTGCTCGCGCCGCAAGAACAGGACCAGCAGGATTTGCGCGTCCACGCTGGTTTCGCCGCTTCCCTCAGCGCACTCTCTTAAATATTTCAGGCCCTTATCTTTGTTGCCGCCGAGACCGACCATGGAAACCGCCGCTTTCATGCCCCACGGCAGGTTACCAACCACATAGTTATGAGCACCCACGATCAACTTCGCCTCGACGGTCCCAGGAGAGAGTTCCAGTACGCGCTCATGGTCCCGCCTCGCCCCGACCGCGTTCCGCAATGCGGAGAACCAGGCGCGCTCAATCAGGGCCGTGTAGGTGGCGAACTGCGCTCTCGTCACTCCGCGGGCGTAGAGAGCGTCGACGTCATTGGGATTCGCGCTCAGGCGCGTCTCTTCCAACTGTAGCGCCCGCGCCACCAGGTCCTGAACCCGCTGCTTCACCTTGGGGTCGGCGGGACGGTGCGGCGCAGAAATGAAGCTATCGTTGGCATACTCGCCGGTGTTCAAAACACCCATGCGATAAAGCTCGCGGAAGAGAACCACGGTTAACAGATGGTTGACGGCAAAGGGGTCGTCAGGATGGCGCGCCAACACCTGCTCAAACTCCGAGACCGCACGGTCGTAATCGAGACTGTAGAAATGATTAAACGCCGTCAGATTCAGTGGATCGTGAGGTCGAAAAGCGAGTGATTCGGGCGGAGGCACGGTCTGGGGAATTTCCGCAGACGCAATTCCCTGACCCAACATCAGGAAGGCCACCAAGAGCAAAGCAACGCGTTGGGAGAGGAGGAAGGACAATCGGTTTTAACCAAAGTGTGGTTGCGTCCCAGTTTACCCGAAGTACTCAAATTCCCCGCGAACCAAGAATGCCATCGGCGATTGGAAATACCGAAAGCTATAATTCGTTGGTCATAAGCATCCTCTTATCTTCATAATTTCATAGCTGGTCGGGCCCATCTTTCATAGTGCATACGGTAATTCTTGCCGTTTTCAGGCTGGGGTTCGCGGATTCGAGCCGGAATTAAGCGGCGTTTCAATGAGTTACGTTTTGACGCTTTTGGTTATCGGCTTGCGAATATAGAAGACTGAGGTGTTCTATGTCCGACGTTGTGCGGGAAGCGCAACACGAGTTTTGGCGGCCACCTGCAGTTCAGGTTGAGGCCGCAAGGCCGGGCATGGTTGAAGTTTGCGGGACCTGCGCCACCGAGTTTATGGTGGGATCGCTGTTTTGCCACGCTTGCGGAGCCGCCCGCGCGACCCGTACGGATGACTCAACGCCCTGGACCATCTACCTCGAATTTCACAACATCAAGCGCGCTCTTGGACTATCAACGGCCTCGCTGATCGCTTTTTTCGCCGGCATAGTTTGCCTGGTGATGGCCAGCATCGCCGTCGGTATGATTTACAGCGTTCAGACCTTCAATGATTTTCAGGCAGTACAGCTTTATCGTATGCAATGGCTGTTGGGCGCAATCGCAGCATTCGCGGCTGGTCTGCTGCTAAAGAAAACCTCGACTCCCAAACCCTAACCAACTGCTTCAGCTTTCTCCATCCAGATTTCTCAACAACTGGTTCAGCAACTGCCACAACCCAGACGCATTGTTGCTGCCAGGTTTCCCCGAGGTCGAAGTTCTCGCCAACGCGCGGCGCTAGTGAACCGGCTCGGGATCGTTGATCACGACGCGCCTTTGTTGATGCATGCGATACAGATGATGAATCGGGCCTACGCCTCGTCCTAGTGGATGGGCATTGGCGATTGCTGCTGCGACGTAAGCCTTAGCCAATAGAACTGCCTCCGGCAGGCCTCGGCCACGGGCCAGATGACAGGCGATGGCGGTGGAGAAGGCGCAGCCGGTGCCGTGAGTGGAATTGGAACGTACCCGATCGGATTTGAAAACTTCCTGCTGGATTCCCTGCGCACTCTCAAAGCTCAAAAGATCAACTGCCTTTTCCAGGTGACCTCCGGTAACGACCACGCTGGCTGCTCCCATGGCATGAAGTCTCGTGGCAGCGGCGCGCATCTCTTCCAGATTGGTAACTGCGAAGCCGGTCAGTGCCGCTGCTTCGTCCACGTTGGGGGTAACAACGGAAGCTAACGGAAGTAATCTCTCTACCAGAATGCGTCTACCGCCGGCATCGATTAAGTCGGCGCCGGAGGAGGATTTGATAATGGGATCCAAGACGACATTTTCAGGTTTCGCTTTGTCCAGAAAATCAGCTACTACCCGAGCCACCTTCCCCGAGCCCAGCATTCCGACGTGAACGGCCGCAATGGCGAGGTCCTGACTTAACTCCTGGAGGGTCTCCAGGACCAACCCAGGGCTTGTAGCGTCGACGCGTCGCACTCCGGCGGTCGACTGCACGGTTAAAGCAGTAATGCAGGAGACCCCGTAGCAGCCATGAGCAGCCATTGTCTTCAGGTCTGCGGTGATTCCAGCTCCGGAGGATGGGTCGAAGCCGGCAATAGTCAGGACTACAGGCGGAAACTGGTCCATAAGTCAATGTAATCGAATCTGCGGCGCTTGCAACTCCTCACGCCGGTTGAAGGGGGAATCAGGTGTCGATGTTACCCTGGCGCACACCTAAGTAATGTTCGTAACCAGCTGAAAACAAAGTCCGGGTAATTATTGCACTTTCATGCCGTGGTCACGGTATTTACCATATAGTTAACATTTAAAGCTATTGACTACAGCAATATGGGTAGCATCTATCAAGGTTAACAGTATGTTACGTGAGTCATCTATTACTAGATGATAACGTTAGTACAGGAAAATCCGGGTTGACAGCGTTTCCTGTGGGGGATAGCCTTGTGAGAATCCCTGGCCGAGGTGGTGGAACTGTTTACGATGAGAGGTGACTGATGCGAGGACAGATTGCTCACACACTGGCGGCCGTTTTACTGGTCGTCGGCATAGGGGCGGCCCAGCGACCAGCCAGCTCAGAGTCCGGAAAGACGGCAAACATCGTCCACCCGGGCAAGGTAGATAAGACTAAACCGTATCAAATTGGGACGGCGTCCTGGTACGGGGACTATTTCCAAGGTAGGGCCACAGCAAGTGGTGAGCCTTACAACATGTACGATTTGACCGCAGCGCATCCGACGTTGCCACTGGGCAGCTGGGTGCGGGTGACGAACCTGCGCAATGGACGCGCCGTTGTGGTGCGCATCAACGATCGCGGTCCGGTGGTTCCGGGACGGATCATCGATCTTTCGTACAGCACCGCGCGAGTGCTTCAGTTCGAGTCGCAAGGACTGCAGCGCGTACGTCTCGATGTCGTCCGTTCCAAAGTTTCCCGGACGGATACCGACAACCTTGAGTCCCAAGTTCGGGAGCCTCGGGTAGTTGCCGCGTCGTTGCGCTACTAGCACGTCGGCAACAAATCCCCTAAACTCGATCAGTGTACGATCCCCGACAAAATCTGATCGTTGCGCTGGATGTTTCTTCCGCGGCCGCCGCCCAAAAGATTGTGGCGGCCGTTGGAGATTCTGCTCTGACCTATAAGGTCGGCATGCAGCTCTTCACTGCGGAAGGGCCCAGCGTGGTGCGTGACCTGATAGCCTCAGGCCGGCGTGTGTTTCTTGATCTGAAGTATCACGACATTCCAACTACAGTAGCGGCAGCAGTGCGCGAGGCGGCCAACCTGGGCGTGGGAATGCTTACCGTCCACGCAGGAGGCGGCGCCAAAATGCTGCGCGCTGCGGCAGATGCCGCGCGCAGTGTGAACCCTTCCCTGATGGTCCTGGGAGTTACCGTGCTGACCAGCATGGATGAACAGGATCTCGACAAGGTCGGAGTTCAGGGAGGCGTGGTGCAACAAGTGTTGCGCCTCGCAGAACTCGCCATAAAGAATGGATGTCAGGGCGTTGTGGCGTCGGCACTGGAGGCTTCTGAACTGCGAGCCAAACTAGGCGCCCATTTTCTTATCGTGACTCCGGGTGTGAGGCCGGCAGGAAAAGATCATGGCGACCAGAGCCGGGTGGTGACACCCGCAGAAGCGATCGCCGCAGGCGCAACTTATATTGTGGTAGGACGTCCAATTACCGCCGCCGCGAATCCAGCGGAAGAGACGCGGTCAATTCTGGAGCAAATGAATCTCGCGGTCGGCGCCTAGTTCCCTGTCTTTCTGCGGAAGATAGGACCGGTTCTACTAAAGCTTTTCGTAGAACTCGCAAGCGGAGCACGAAATAAAAATTCCTCCGGGAATGCCGCGCTCGCGATCCTTCACTCGTTTTACGATGCGCGTGGCTTTGCCGCACTTCGGACAATCAGTGCTCTTGGTTGTGTCCATCACCTTCTTACGGTCTGCTGTCTTCGCAATCTTTACTGCCATTTACTCATCTCCTTAAATCCTGATTCGAGTGCTGGTATGCGAGCACTTCGAATTGGTATCCCGCTTAAAGTTATCGAGCAGTTGGCTCGACGAAATCAATCGTAGTATTCCAGCCCGAGGTGGGTGATGAGGTCCTCACCCTTCAAGTGCCGCAGCGTGTTCTTGAGCTTCATCGACTGAATAAACAAGTCATGCTCAGGATAGAGGCCGGGTGCAGTCATTGGCGACTTGAAGTAGAAGCTCAGCCATTCCTGAATTCCCAGGCCGCGCAACTCCGAACTGCGCTGGGCAAGATCCAGGAAGAGGACCAGATCCAGTACGATCGGGGCTGCCAGAATTGAGTCCCGGCACAGAAAATCCACTTTGATCTGCATCGGATATCCCAGCCATCCGAATATGTCTATGTTATCCCAACCCTCTTTGTTGTCACCACGAGGCGGATAATAGTTAATTCGAACCTTGTGGGTGAAATTGCCGTAGAGTTCCGGGTATAACTCGGGCTGCAAAATGTGTTCGAGAACGGACAGTTTGGACTCTTCCTTGGTCTTGAACGAACCTGGATCTTCCAGGACCTCTCCATCGCGATTGCCCAGGATGTTGGTGGAGAACCATCCGTTTAGACCAATCATTCGCGCCTTGAATCCTGGCGCGAGAATGGTCTTGATCAACGTCTGTCCCGTCTTGTAATCCTTGCCGCAAATTGGAGCTTCGTTGTCACGCGACAACTGACGCATTACCGGAAGATCGACGGTGAGGTTCGGCGCACCATTCGCGAAGGGTACACCCTCCATCAACGAGGCATAGGCATAGATCATCGAAGGCGCGATGCCTTCATCGTTTGCCAGCATGGCCTTCTCAAATGATTTGACCGACTCGTGAACTGCCGTCGGTTCAAGAAAGGTTTCGGTCGAGCCGCACCAGATCGTGACCAGTCGAGTCGCGCCGGAACTCTTGCGGAACTCACGGATATCGGCCCGCACCTGCTCCGCCAGGTCCATCTTGTTCTTGCCCTTTTTTACGTTGGGGCCGTCGAGTTTCTTTACATAGTTGTGATCGAATACCGCTTTGCGGGGCTTGATCGAACTGAGAAAGGGTTTTACCTGATCAAGAAGCTGTTTCTCCAGAACCCCAGCTTTCGACGCGGCCGCATACATGTTGTCCTCGAAGATGTCCCATCCGGTGAAGACCAGATCGTTCAACGTGGCCAGCGGAATGAATTCCTTGATCTTGGGCGAGAGCGCGTCGGTGCGTTTTCCCAGCCGAATCGTTCCCATCTGGGTGAGCGATCCGATGGGCTTTGCCAACCCTTTTCTGATCGCTTCCACACCCGCGACAAAAGTGGTCGCCACCGCCCCCATGCCGGGGATCATCACGCCCAATTTTCCCTTGGGGGGATCGATCTGGCTGCTCTGGTTCCTCACTTCTACTTGTGACGTACTCTTCTTTTTTGCGGTCGTTTTTGCGCTCTGGGGACGCTTCGGCATGTTTAGGCTGCTTCCTTATGAGTTCCGAGTGATGTAGGACAAACGGATATGTTCTCGTATTGAGTCAGTATTTGCAACCGAAGCAACAGCGAACGGTTGCCGAAGCAGGGCGAATGGCTGCGTTGCAAGATTGAGGAAAGCTCGTCACACGCCAGGCGAAGACGAGAACAGACGATTTTAAGAGATTCTATCCGTGCCGTTTGAGGTCAACGGTTTTTATTTGGCGTCCAAATCCATGGTACGCACGGGAACGTCCCAGTGCCCGTCCAGAATCTCGAACCTTCGTTGTTCTTCGCGCTCATAGGCTTGCTGGTCCGGGAACAGTTGCTTCTTCAGTCCCTCTTCGTCGAAAGGTTCATTCGCGACCGCCGCATTCCGGAAGACGATGGTGACGCGATAATCCCAGCGGCCATCTTCGGTGGCGTGATAACGCGTCTGGTCCACCCAGACTTTGAGCATGCGTCCCATCTCGACTTCTTTTTTCAGAAGTGGATAGTGGTTCTTCTTGAACAAACGCAGGAATTCGTCGGCGTGTCCCCATTTGGCCTTGTAGTAGTACTCAACCACGAATGGTTTCTCTGACCCGCTAGCCGGGGCTTGTGCGAAGGTGGCACCGTTTAACAGCAATGCGGTTAAAAGGATCAGGATTGGCTTCATGGGTGATCTCCGGCGTGAAAAATTTGAGATTTCAGTTGTTAGTGAGATTTCAGGGGCCGGCCTGACGAATAATCTGCGATACCTTTTTCGCCGGCTTCTATTCGGTTTGCATTCTATTCTGCCAGTGTGACCACACGAACCAGATAATTCCTGCTGCCAGTACTACCCCGATCACAACGTCGAATTGGTGAAAGTACTTCCCCAGTTGGCGCCAGTTTTCGCCTAGTTTCAGGCCGAACCATGCCAGACCGAAACACCAGGGCCATGATCCGAGGAAAGTGTAAACGTGAAAGCGTCCGCGAGGCATGCGGGCGATACCCGCGGGCAAAGCAATAAACGTACGAATCACCGGCAATAGACGCGCGATCAGAACTGCCAGATATCCCCAGCGCAGGAAAAAACGGTCAGCCCAATCCAGCTCACGACGCCCCATGAGGATCCAGCGCCCGTATTTCTCCACTAGCGGCCGGCCTCCATAGCAACCGATTTCATACGCTACGAGAGAGCCTAGATTGCACCCGAGCGCACCCGCCGTGGCTACCCACAACAGCTTCATCGAGCCGTCGTAAACCAGATAGCCCGCGAATGGCATGATCAATTCAGAAGGCAGGGGAATGCATGCCGACTCGATCGCCATGAGGATGGCAATGCCGCCGTAGCCGGTCGCGGCGATGACGGACTTTATGAACACAAACAGAACTGCCAGAATTTTTTCGGTCATGCGAGAAATGTGTTTTGCGCAAGCCCGATCCGCATGGGATCAAGCATCGGAACTGTCCATGCCGCCCAAAGGGCGGCGGAGTTCAGAACGCGCCTTCCTGGGTAAAGGTATAGCCCGGCAGCGAGGCGCCTTCGGCGCTTTTGGCCACTTTCACTTTGACCGTCGGAACATCCGGCGCCGACAATCCCGCTGGCCGTAACAGCGCATACTGGGTGAAGACTTCGCTGTACATCTTGGTGACGAGATAATCCTGGCCATCGGTGTCGTTACGCCACACTTGCCCGAGTTGGATGGACTTCACAGCCACATGGAACTCCCTGGAACTTCGTGAAAGGCAGTTTCAGACTACCGGGAGCCATGCAACCCGTCAATTGCGGCGAAGGTTCCACGGCGTTACCAAAGGTGCGCTATACCTGCTCACAACAGCCCAGATCGGTTGGATGCCCGAAGGTCAGGGCAGTGGGTCGCCTCACCGGTCGCATCGGCGGTGCTGAGTACGGCTTCTCACCCTCACGAGACGGTTTGCTAAGATTAACTCCTGATTCTGAGGAGTACTTATGCAACGCGGCATCACTCCGCGCCAACCTGCGCGAACCGGACGTCAAGAAGGCGCGCGCAAAGCGCGCCCGGCGAAAGCCCCGGCTGCCGCATCTCGTACTCCACCGGAACGCAAGCGTGTCCGTCCCGGCAAGGATGTTGCGCCCCAAAAGGCTCGCGGCAAGAAGGGTTACAACCCGACGTCGCCTGAACGGGTCCACGAGATTATCCAACGGCTTAATACTCTCTACCCCGATGTCACGTGCGCCTTACACCATAAGAGCGCGTGGGAACTACTGGTGGCGACGATCCTCTCGGCCCAGTCCACTGACGTCCGCGTGAACATGGTTACGCCGGAGTTGTTCCGGAAGTATCCCACGGTGCAGGACTTTGCCGCGCTGACACCCGAACAACTTCAACCCGACGTTCGTTCTACGGGTTTCTTCCGCAACAAGTCGAAATCGGTGGTGGGCGCGGCAAAGATGATTGTCAGCGACTTCGGCGGGCAGGTACCGGACCAGATGGAGCAGATCCTCACGCTGCCCGGCGTCGCGCGCAAGACTGCGAACGTCGTGCTGGGAACATTTTTCAACAAGAACGAAGGGGTGGTTGTGGACACGCATGTCCACCGCATCAGCCGCCGCCTCGAACTTACCCGCAATGACGACCCGAAGAAGATTGAACAGGATCTGATGAAGATCATTCCCCGGGAGAAGTGGACGCTATTCTCGCACCAGATCATCTGGCACGGACGCAAGCTGTGCATTGCCCGGCGACCAAAATGTGCGGACTGTCCGCTGGAGACTATCTGCCATGCGGCTGACAAGACGTGGAGCACGGCGGAGATTCACAAAGACGCCAAGTAGGCTCCGATATCCACGATGAGTGCGTACGCTCTGCTACACTTTTTCTATCTCGTTCAACATTCCATGCGCACCCTCATTCTTTTCTCAATCATTGTGACGTATATGAGTGCTCTTACCCTGGCTCAGACACTGCCCGCACCTCAGGCGATTACCGATCCCAAGCAGATCACCAGCAAACCCAACGCTCAGGTGGAACAGAACCAGCAGAGTCTATCGGTTGAGCGACTCTACATGACCCGTTCCATCGGAGCGACGGCGTGGTCGCCGGATGGGAAAACAATTGCATTCGTTTCCAATATCAGCGGACGCAATAATATCTGGCTGGCGCCGGCCGAGGGCGGATGGCCGACGCAACTCACGGTCAGCGACCAACGCCAGACCTCGCTTTCGTGGTCTCCTGACGGCAAATGGATCGCGTACATATCCGATTACGACGGCGATGAACAGTGGGACATCTTCTTCGTATCGCCAAAGACCGGGCAGGTATTAAACATCACCAAGACGCGAGAAGTCTCTGAAGAACATCCAACCTGGTCCCCGGACGGCCGTTATCTCGCCTACATGGTCAAGCCGAAGACGTCATCGGTGTACGAGATTGACATTTTCGACACGCTGATGCGGGACACCAAGCACCTGACCACGAATACGCCCAAAGACAAGATGAATATGGAGCCCATCTGGTCCCGGAATGGCAAGTGGATCGCGTACACACAGCATCAGGCGAAAGGAACAGATTCCAATATTTTTATCGCCGAAGTTGCGACCGGCAAGCAGGTTCTGTTGACGCCCCATCACGACGAACAACTCTATGCCGCCAACGACTGGTCTCCTGATGGCAAGCACCTGCTCATTACCTCAAATGCCGGTAATGGCTATGACAATGTCGGATTGCTCGGGATCGAGGGATTCAAGATCGATTGGCTTACGCAGGAGAAGTGGGAGGTCGAAGGAGGCAATTTTTCGCCGGATGGCAAGACCGTAAGCTGGACTGCCAATGTAGATGGCGATACCGACATCTACCTGCATGACCTGGCTTCCGCGAAAACGAGTTCCCTGCCTCTTCCAAAGGGCGTGAATACAATTGGTGGCGCTGAATCTGCGTTCACCCATGACGGATCGCAATTGCTCTACTATCACAATGGCCCGACTGCGCCGAATGATATCTGGGTATATTCGCTGGCGGACGGCAAGTCCCGGCAAATTACGAACTCACTGGTCGCCGGAGTGCGATCGGAAGACATGGTCGAGCCGTTTCTGGTTCACTATCCCAGCCGCGACGGCAAATGGACCATCTCAGCTTTTGTATACGTGCCCTACAACATGGCGCGCAGCGGCCAGAATGCCGCGGTGGTGTATGTGCACGGCGGGCCGACTTCGCAGACCGTGAACTCGTTCAGCCGCATCATCCAGCACATGGTGAATCAGGGATACATGGTGATCGCACCCAACTATCGCGGTTCCACCGGATACGGCAAGGAGTTCCAGAAGGCGAACCTGTTCGATATGGGTGGCGGCGATCTGCAGGATGTGATCGCAGCGGCCGACTGGATTAAACAGACCGGATATCTCGATCCCAAAAAGATCGCTCTGATGGGCGGAAGCTATGGCGGTTACATGACCATGATGGGAGTAACCAAAGCGCCTGATGTCTGGGCAGCGGGTGTTCCGATTGTCCCGTTCGTCAACTACTTCACCGAGATCGCAAGTGAAGACCCGGTGCTGCGCGAGATGGATCTTGCGACCATGGGCGATCCGGAAAAGAACAAAGACTTGTTCCATGATCGCTCGCCGATTTTCTTTGTGGACCAGATCAAGGCGCCTCTGCTTCTGCTGGCGGGCGGCAATGATCCACGATGTCCAAAGGAAGAGGCCCAGCAGGTGGTGGATGCGGTCAAGAAACACGGAGGCGTGGCGGAGTACAAAGTGTACGAAAACGAAGGCCACGGCTTCGCGCGAGTTGAAAACCAGATCGACGCGTACCGCCGAGTATCCGATTTCCTTAAAGCGCGCGTCCCTCCGGCCAACTGCGGGTGCTCGCTGAATGATTTGTGAGTCAGTGGCCAGTGATCAGTGGTCAGTTGTCAGTAGTCCACGATCCACTTCTGAAGACGCCTTACTGGCCACCGACCACTAGTCACTGCCCGCTGCCTTTCACGAACTGCTCGAAGAAATCTCCCTTGTTCCAGTGAGGCCGCGCGGCCTGCTGAGCGATTTCGTACCCCACGGCTAGATCCACTCGTGTGCATTTCACCATCGCGTTGAAGTCGAGTGGCTGGGCCATGTCATCACTGGGCAGGTGGTAGCGCGTACTCTCCCAATCGCGTTGCATCTTTTGGCCGTCGAGTTTGGATCGACGGTTTCGTATCCTTCGCCGATGTAGATCGAGGGGACACCCTGCTCCACGAACGAATACTGGTCACTGCGGACGAAATACACTTCCTCGGGAGCCGGGTCGGGGCTTACTGTCAGACCCAAGTGGTGAGCTACGTCGTCGGCCACGGCACCAAGGCTGGAGTGTTCAGCTCCAAGCGGCACGATGTCTTTAAAGTCGTAGAGGATGGAGACTTCGTCCATGTTCACGTTGGCGACGATCTGCGAGATAGGCACGGTGGGATTGTTAGCGTAGTAATCGGAACCCAGCAGCCCTTCTTCTTCGCCGGTCACCGCGATGAAAAGCAGTGAGCGGCGAATAGGCTGTTGCGACCGGGTGAAGGCTCGGGCGATTTCGATGAGCGCCGACGTGCCTGAGGCGTTGTCACCGGCACCGTTGTAGATTGAGTCTCCGTTGACGGGATCGCCGATTCCAAGATGGTCAGCGTGCGCGGTGAACACTACGTATTCATTTTTCAACTGCGGATCGGAGCCGGGCAGAACGGCGGCGATGTTGGGACTTTCCGCTTCCGAATGGCGACTTACGACATGGATTGAAGCCGTCGCCGTCAGCGGGAAGGATTGAGGCTTGCCGTCGAGCGCCATTTCGATTACTTGCTTCCAGGATTTGCCGGAACCATCCACCAAGGCAGATGCCGCGCTGGAACTGATCGTGGCGCGGGCCTGAATCTTTGGTTCGACATCATTGGGCATCCCTTTCGCATCGAGCCACCGCATGGTGGGCTGGCGATAGAAGCGGACCGCTTCCGAGAATGGCGTCCGCTCTTCCACTTTTCCGCCCCAAATCGTGAGCATACCAATGGCCCCGTGGGCCGCGGCGTTTCTGAGCTTCACGATGGTGTCAGAGTAGCGGGCGCCCGGCGCCGAAGGAAAACTTGGTGGAGCTCCATAGAGCGCCACCACGATTTTGCCGTGAACGTCCGCGCCGGCATAGTCGTCATAGTTAAATTTTGGAGCGGTGACTCCGAACCCGACAAACACCAGAGGCGCTTCGGCGCTCGTGTCAGTGCGCAGCGGATCGCCGACCATCACGTAGTCTTTGTCGAACACCAGGCGCTGCTCGGAGCCATTGCGGCGCACAATCAAAGCGCATTGGTCGCGAAGGAGTTCGCTTCTTCTGAAATGAATGTTCTGAAAGTAACTGCCATCGACTCCGGCAGGCTTCAAACCCATCCCCTCGAATTGGGCGCGCACGTAGTTGGCGGCGAGCTGGAAGCCGCGCGTACCGGTACCTCGGCCTTCAAGGAGATCGTCGGCCAGGAACTCCATGTGGGCCTTGAGAGCCTCGGGGCGAATCTGCTGCAGGAACTCATTTGGCGGGAAGTCCGAAGCTCCGGTTCGTGCATGAGCAGAGAAGAAAAGACCACAGGAGAGAAACAGAATCAAAGCGAGAAGTGCCAAGATACGCTGATTTACCAAGTACAAGCCTCCAAGTAAAAGAAAGTGTTTATGGTGTGCGCGAGCCGGGTTATCACCGAGCAAAACTTGTGCGGCTATGTTTGTTTCTTGCGATGGGCGACGATGGCATCGATGAGCCCTGGGATTGTGTACTCCCTGGCCTGGATGTCTACTCGCAACCCAAGTTCCCGAAGAGTAGACGAAGTAACCGGCCCAATGGAAGCAAGGCTCACATTTTCAAGCTGTTTTATCAGGTTTTTAGTCATCCACTGTGCGCCTGCCGATTTGCGGGATTTTGGCAGCAAGGCTACAAAGTTCTTCACGGTCGACGAACTGGTGAAGGTGATGACGTCCGGATAGTTCCGGGTTGACGCCAGTGCAGCGCGCAGCCGTCGGCGCGAAGATTGTGGGACGATGGTCTCGTACGCTTCAACCACATCGACCCGATCTGCCAGTTTGCCCAACTCCCGCGGGATCACGTCACGCGCTACTTTCGCACGAGCCAGCAGCACTCGCTTCCCTGCTACCTTGCTCCGGAGGCTAGCAACGACTGATTCGGCTACATATTCTCTGGGGACGACATTCACTTTCAGCCCATGCTCCTCGATCGCCCGCTTCGTGGCGGGTCCGATTGCGGCAATTTTCAGATGGCCCAGCCGCTTTCGATCAATTCGAAGTTTTCGCACCCGCTCCCAGAGAGCCTCAACCCCATTGACGCTGGTCAGGATCAGCCAGTCGTAATCCGAGATATCCAGCAACGCCCGGTCCAGGGGTTTGTAAGACTGCGGCTTGCGGATTTCGATGAACGGGATGTTGAGGACTTCTGCGCCGAACTTGCGCAGCCCGGAGGAAAGTGCACCCGCCTGATGGCGAGCCCGTCCTACGAGAATACGCAGGCCAACCAGGGGGAAAGCAGAGGTCGCACTGGCTTTGCGCGATGACGTTCGGGATTTTCGGGGATCGCTCGTGCTTTTCATTCGAAGAGGAACGGCGTAAATAGAAACCGCGCCACGTTTAGCGGTTCGGTCATGGCTGATCGGGAGCGGCTGCCATCTGTCCATCAACTTCGCGGAGGATCGCATCTCCTCCGCGGGAAAGCAGCGCTGCTCCAACTGCTTCACCCAGTTTCACCGGATCGTCGCCTTCGCCTGATTCCCGCAAGGTTCTGGTGCCATCCGGGCGTGCGACGATTGCCTCGAGATGCAATCTGCCGGCGACCATTTCCGCGAAAGCCCCGATCGGGACCTGACACCCTCCACCCATCTTGTTCAACAATGCGCGTTCGCAGGTTGTTGCTGCGCGGGCCGCTGCATCATCGAGAAAAGCCACATGCTGGCGAATCGCCGAGTCATCCTTCCGGATTTCGATGGCCAATGCGCCCTGTCCGGCCGCTGGACACATTACATCCGGGCCAAGCAGATGCCGGACGTATTCTGTTTTGCCCAGGCGATTCAGTCCTGCAGCAGCCAGGATGATGGCATCGTATTCGCCCGCGTCGAGCTTCCGCAGACGGGTGTCCACGTTTCCGCGCAAGGCACGGACGTCGATATCGGGCCGCAAGGCTTTCATCTGGGCTTGCCGACGCAAGCTGCTGGTGCCCACCCGTGCTCCGGAAGGCAAATCTTCGATGTTGCGATGATTCAGTGAGCAGAATGCGTCCCGGGCGTCCTCGCGCGGAGGGATCGCTGCGACTTCAAAACCTGGAGGGAGCTCGGTCGGCAAATCCTTCAGGCTATGAACGGCGAGATCGACGCTATTTTCGGCGAGCGCTTCTTCGATCTCCTTGGTAAACATGCCCTTGGTGCCCACCTTCGCAAGAGCCACATCGGTGATCTTGTCGCCGGTAGTCTTGATGATTTTGATTTCGACGTTGTGCCCACGGGCTTCGAGCAGAGCTTTGATGTGATTCGCCTGCCACAGTGCGAGTTGGGACCCACGGGAACCGATACGGAGGAGCGCCACTAACGTTCTGCTCCGGGATCTCCAGCCGCGGTCTTGGCAGGCTGCTTATCGTCTACCGGACTCCGTTTGTCCCGTTGGCGCTCTTTCTCCTGGAGATTAAACAAGCGCCGGATGAGATCGATGACAGTCGTTGCTTCCGGTTCACGCACCGCCGTTTTCAAAGTACTGATCGGAGTGTGCATGATTTTGCTGACAATACCGCGGGTCAGGGCTTCCACCGCCAACTCTTGCTCGGGGGAGAGCGTGCCTAACCGGCCGCGCACGCGGTCGATCTCGGCCTGACGAATGGTTTCCAGATGATCCTGTAACGAAACGATCGTCGGTACAACATCCAGGGTTTGCAAGCGCAACTGAAAGCGAGTGACCTCGGACGTAATGATGTCCTCGGCACGCTCAGCCTCTTTCCGGCGGTCATCCACATGGGAAGAGACGGCCTGCTGCAGATCGTCAATGTCGTACACGAAGATGCCGTCCAGTTTATTCATCCCCGGATCAACGTCACGCGGCACCGCGATGTCGATAAAGAACATGGGGCGGTTCTTCCGGCGAGCCAGAAACAGCTCCCCGTGCTCACGGCGGAAGATGGCGTGAGGAGCCCCGGTAGAGGTGATCACGATATCGGCGCGGTCACAGGTGTCGTAAAGCTGCTCGAACAGGATTGCCTGTCCATCAAACTTGGCGGCCAGCTGCTGTGCGCGTTCGTAGGTACGATTAGCGACAAAGATGGTTTCCGCACCGTGGGCCAACAAATGGCGTGCCGCCAGTTCGCTCATCTTGCCGGCACCGACCAGGTAGACATGCTTGCCTTGCAGAGAGCCGAAGATTTTCTTGGCCAATTCAACCGCAACTGAAGCTACTGACACGGCAGACGAGCCCACTGCGGTTTCAGTCCGTACTCGCTTGGCAACCGCAAAAGCGCGGGTAAGCAGCAGATCGAGTTGCGAATGCACCACGCCGACTGCACGGGCGGTCGCGTACGCTTCCTTTACCTGCCCCAGAATTTGGGGCTCTCCCACCACCATGGAGTCCAGGCTAGAGGTCACGCGGAAAAGATGCCGGATGGCATCGCTCTCGCCATATTCATAAAGGTGTGCTTCGTAGTCAGAGGGATCCAGATGAAAGTAGTCTCGCAGAAAGCCGCGCAGGTCTACCAACCCATTTTTCGTTTGTGCCAGCACTTCGACGCGGTTGCAAGTGGACAGGATCAGCCCTTCATCCACGCCCGGATGCCGAGCCAAATGTCTTAGGGCCTCCGGTAGCCGCGAATCGGGGATCGCCAGACGCTCGCGCACTTCCACGGGCGCGGTCTTATGGTTTACCCCGATGAGCTGAAACTTCATGATTGAACAAACCCGTGAATCGTACTGTAGTAGTTGGCGGACCACGCGATTACCGCCGCAACTACGGCGCCGGTAGCCAGGTAGGCGGCCCGACGGCCGCGCCATCCCGCATTCCAGCGAGTGAAAACCATCACCATGTAGACCACCCACATCAGCAAAGAAAGAAAAATTTTGGGATCAAGCAAATCCACCCGGCCGTAAGTAGCCTGGGCGACGACGGTGCCGGCTACGAGACCCAATGTCATGAACGGAAAGCCGAGCAACAGCGAGCGGTAGCCGATCTCATCAATCACTTCCAGCGCCGGCAGACGCAGGGTAATCCCAGAGGGTTTCTTCGACTTCAGCCGGCGCTCCTGCGCCAGGTAAAGCAGACTCGCGGCAAAGCTGAGAAACAGCGCGGCGTACCCGGCAAAGATCAAGGCAATGTGCGCAAACAGCCAGCCACGGCGCATTGCCGGCGATGGCAGCAGGAACGGCTGCTGGGTGGTGGCCGCAACGAACGTGAGAACAAAGACCAGCGGAAACACAACAATCCCCGGAGAGGTGGTGCGATATACCAGATACACGATCATGAACGCCACCATGATCAGCAAAGCCAACAGGGACTCAGAGTTGTGCACCGAGGCGAGGGTTAATTGTCCCGAGAGCAGCACTGCCTCAGTCAAAGACACGAACTGGAAGACCATTCCCAGGCTCATGGCTGGAAACGCTATCCGGTTCAGCAGTGAGCTAGTTCGGGTTAAAGCCAGGAGCGCGTAGAGCAGCCCTACGACGTAAAAGCAAAGCGCCACTCGGAGCCAGAGTATTGGCATAGACAGAGATTGAGACGGAGGCGGATTCCAGCGATTGACGTGAGCCGAGCCCGCCTTCCTGATTATAGTCTGCACTGTAGGCGAGGCATATCGCGAAACGCTAGCATGCAAGACGCGGAGGTACACGGAGTGATCGAAAACGCTGCTATCTGCTCAGTGATCGCGTTGGAACTAGGTAGCTTCCTAACAGCCGCCCTCCCTTGGGCTTAGCGTGATCGAGAGGCGTTACGCAGAGTTATTCCACTCCCAGTTTTTCAGTCGCTATCTGTAAGCTCTCAGCACTTACCAACAGCCGGCGGCCCTCGGACATCATGTCTTCGATTTCATCGAACGCCTGGAACAGCCTCATCTTCACCGCGCCGTATTGCTCGGCCTCGTTCAGCGCTCGCCCGTGGCGGGAGGCCCAAGCCTCGACAGCCGCGGCCGGGAGAAAGACGCTTACCGCGAAAGTGGTCTTACGGTCCGAGGTGACATCGAAAATGTATTCGCTGCCTGGAGCCTCAGGGGCGTCGTCCAGGGCGGGCCGCTTCCCCACGAAGTAATACTGATAGACGTAGCCTTGGTCACCGGTGTACGTCTTCATGCGACGGAGGGTCATAGACGGTCGTTGGTCGTTGGCTATTCGTCGTTGCTTATTCGTTTTTGGTTATCGGCCATCGGGTTCTAGGTCGCTGGTCGTTTTCGTTTGCGAATAGTTTTTGCCGTTGGCCAACGACCAACGGCTAACGGCCGTCATTTACCGTTTTCTGACGACACTACCCTTCCGTATTCGCTCGCCCGGGCCAATCGGTCGAACATGCGGTAAGCGGCGACCGAAATCTTGCTGATCGCCTCTTCTCCGTCGCGTTCGTGTCGCAAGTAAGTCGTCATGGCACAGATCACGTAGGGGCGATTTTCGAGAAATATCACGCCTGAATCATTTCGGACGCCCTCGAGTTCTCCCGGCTTGTTTGCGATCTTCAATCCTTCGGGCAAATCGCGGGGAATGAAGCTCTCCTTATGCGTGCTTAGGACTTTAAAGAAATCGGTTGTCATCTCCGGGTTCAGAACTTTGCCGCGGTAAAGGTCTTCGAGCAAGGTCATCATCTCGGAGGGCGTCGAGATGTTCTCTCTGCCCTCACCAGCAGCTTTGAGATCCATCATTTTTCGGCGCAGGCGGGTGTGGGGAAGGCCCAGTGAATCCATTAGCGAGTTGACGTTCTCCATGCCAACGCGGTCGATCAGGACGTTGGTTGCGCTGTTATCGCTTACCGCAACCATCATGGTCGCCAGATCGCGCAGGGTGATTCGCGTAACACCGGGAGTAAGCCCGGCCATGATGTAGCTGTCCTGCACCAGGTCGCTCGCCTGCACCGTATAGAGCTCGGTGAGCTTCAGCTTTCCAGTCTGCGCCTGGTGGTAGAGTTCGGCCAGCACAGCAACTTTGATGGAACTGGCTTGCGGGAAGACATCGTCCCCACGCAGAAGAAATCTCTGGCCACTGTTGAGATCGAGGACAGCGACACCAAGGACTCCATCAAGATTGTGGTCCGCGTCGTTAACACTGGATTCGAGCTTTTGCCACAGCACCTGCTGTTTTGCCGGCGCGGTATTAGAAGCCGTCTGGGCAACGGCGGTAGCCAAAAGCAGCAGTACGCTAATCACGCGAAGCAATTGAGCCTCCTGAAGCGGTGCCATTATAGCGGGGTATGTTGGAGTATCGCCTGGAATCCACGCGGCTATTTTGTCAGGGGGATTGGATTTTTCCGTGCACCGACTGACGCTTTTTGCTGTTCGTTGTATGCCTTCCAGGCTCCATCGATCACGTAAGCATGAATAGCGTCGTCTTCCTCTAAGGTCAGTTTTTTTATGTTGGGAAAATGCAAGTCAACTCCAAAGCCGAGCATCCCCGCTTCGCTGTGTGTGCCGGCTAGAACGATCGCATGCCATTCCTTGTGGACACGCGGCGGAGCATATCGAAGGTCTGGAATGGCTCCATTGACGGTCCACGCTCCGCTACCGTCGAGACCTGGAGAGTGACAGCCGCTGCACAGGTGCGTCTCGTATAGAACCTTCCCCTTGGCAATGACTTCCTTACTGAAACGCTGTTCGGGTGGCTTGGGAACAAGCGGTATCTCGTTCGGCGGGTAAGGAAACGGAGTCTTCGCTCCCAATTTAAAAGCCAGCAGCCGCGACGGCCCTCGCTTGGATTCCGGCGTGGCCATCATGCTTGCGGGACCGAAAATTCGCGAGGCCGAACCCCATCCGACGGGAACCAGAATGTATTGCTGGCCATCGGCCCTGAAGCTGACTGGCGTAGCGTCGATGGCTGAACCGGTCTTGATTGACCACACTTTCTTCCCGCTATCCGCACCGTAAGCATTGAATTCACCTATGCCCTCGCCCTGAAACACCAGGTTGCCAGCAGTCGACAGAGTGCTCCCGTTAACAGCGATTGGCTGCTCGACCGACCAACGCATCGACTCTTTCACGGGATCCCATGCGACGAGTCTTCCATCGAAAGCAGCGGCCGTCGCGCCTTCTCCTAAAGCCTGCTGCGCTTCACCATTGGCAGCCTGTTGAAGTTTGGATCGCCGATCGGTTATCGGAACATACACCAGTCCCGTAGCGGGGCTGTAACTCATGTGCCACCAGTTGTGGACGGTCCAACCGCGTCGTGCGCCTGCCATTTTCGTCGGCCGCCCAGTCGCAGGATCGAGGGCAGCGGCCCAAGGCACCTTTACCATTAAATTTCCGGCGATGAACTGTCCCGTTTTTGCATCCAGCACGTAGAAAAAACCGTTCTTCGGCGCAGTCATCGCTACGTGTCTTTTTTGTCCGCCAATGGTCAGATCGGCAAGAATTATGTGGAAGTTCTCAGTGTCGAACTGAGGAGTGCTGGTTTGAAAATGCCAGACATACTCTCCTGTGTCAGCGTTCACTGCGACAATGCACCCCGAAAATAGTTTGTCGCCAGTCGGAGTGTCATCGCGGCGATCCGTGCCTTCACCCACGCCTGCCCTGGAGGTACCGAAAAGCAATAGCCCGGTTGTGGGATCGTAGGTGACCGGGTCCCAGACGGCCCCGCCGCCAAATCTCCACCAGGCTTTGCCGGTCCAGGTTTTTGCGGCCGTTTCCAGCGCCTTCGATTCAAACCCGTTGGCGGGATTCCCCGGGACCGTCCAAAACCGCCACACTACCTTTCCCGTCTCCGCATCAAAAGCAACCAGCGACCCGCGGACATCGTCATCCGAACCGTTGTAGCCAATAAATACCTTTCCCTTGGCGACGTGAGGCGCGCCGGTGGTTCCCGTCTGTGCCGGGTCACAAATGCGCGACGCCCATACTTGTTGTCCCGAGTCCGCATCAATCGCAAACAGGCGGCAGTCTCCGGTTCCGACGTACACCTTCCCATTCCAAACCGCCGCGCCCCGGTTTACGCGTGCTGAATAGGAATTCTGTGTGCTCATGCCGAGCGATATTTTCGGATCGAATCTCCACAACAGACGACCTGACGACGCATCCACCGCGTACACGCGCGAGAGAGAATCGGTGACGTAGATTCTGCCGTCCACGACGATCGGCTCTGCGGTCATGCCCATCGGACTGTCAATGTCCAACGACCAGGCCAACCCCAGGTCATTGATGTTCTTGTCAGTAATTTCTTCCAGTGGGCTGAAGTGCATTTCGCCAAAACTTCCGCCATCCACCAGCCAGTCGTCTTTGGAAGCTTCGGAGAGAACTCTGGCTTCGCTTACATCCCCAACTTTGGTTGGACTATCGCTTGAAGATCCAGCGAATAGAGTTAAGGCGACCAGCAAAACCACGGCGGTCAAGGAAAGAATTTGAGATGCCTTCAAAGAGTCCCTTTTCGTGTGCGAGTCGGGTCAGGCTCAAAGAAATTTCTGGTGAAGGCGACCCGCCGACCGCAATCTTAGGTGGCAAGTAGATGTGAGTCAATCCGATCGCTCGGGAACCTGGCAACTAGAACGCCCTGATCGTATTCAGCTGATTTCCCGCGCAACAATCTACGATTTCCCGCGACGACTATCCATCGATATTTGCACCGTGCAGCCGTTTCACCGCGGTCTCGGAGGTTACGGGCGAGTAGTAGGCCTCCTTGAAGGTATAAGACTTCGCGCGTCCCGCAACTACCGGGAGGATTTCGATATGCCAGTGATAGTCGTCGTCGATGGTTTTCCAATAGTCCAGACTCTTTGAGCGATTCAAGGTATTCGGGGCAGTATGAAGCACCATATGAAATTCGCCGGTTATGGTGCGGATTCGCTGCAGCGTGCGGCGCAGCAGCGCACCTAAGTCAAGCATTTGCCCGGGCCGGCCTAAGCCGAATCGTTCGAAGGCGGCCTCGTGAGAGCGCGGGATGATCCAGGTTTCATAAGGTACACGCGGTGCGTAGGGGCAGATTGCGATGAAATCTCCCCGCACCTCAAGCACGCGCTGGTTCTCGTCCAGCTCCTGGGAAAGAATGTCACAGAACACGCAGCGTTCCTTGGCTTTGAAGTAGTCCCTTCCGGCACGCAACTCATAGAGGACCCGACGCGGCACGAAAGTAGTTGCAGTGAGTTGTGAGGTAGGATGTCCAAATTCCTGGCCGGCGTTAGCTCCGTGATTTTTGAAGATGCTGACATACTTGAAGCGCGCATCGCGCTTCAGGTCGTGTATGCGATGGGCCGCCAGCAGAAGAAACTGCTCGATTTCGGCGTCGCTTGCCGTCCAGAGCTGGCGCTCGTGCCGAAGGTTTTCGACCAGCACCTCATGCGCACCAACCGCCGACATGCGATCGTAGATGCCGTCTCCACGACGCGCCGGCTCGCCTTCAATACGATACAAAGGCGTGGGGTGGACCACGGCACGTGCGGACCACGCAGCGCCATCCAATCCCGGCATGTTCGACACCTGTTGCAATGGAGTGGGAGAGTCTGGACAGAACCGGCAGAAAGACTCGGCGCGCGGCGCGCTATCGGGCACGTCATCACCAGTGATGACCCATGAACGGGTAATCGGATCCTTGCGGAGCTCCATGGGCTACAGGAAAACATTGGAGCGCCGAACCGTCAACTATGATTTCCATCTTCAGGTAGCCGCTGTTTCGTTTGTTATAATCCGCCCACGAACCCACTACAAATGAGCGAGCCGTCCACCCCGTTGATGCGGCAGTATGCCGCGATCAAAAAACAGCATCCCAGCGCGCTTCTCTTTTTTCGCCTGGGGGATTTTTACGAACTATTTTTCGACGACGCTGTCCTGGCCGCCCGCGAACTACAAATCACCCTTACCTCACGCAATAAAGAAAAGGGTGTAGCGATACCTATGTGCGGCGTGCCTCATCACGCAGCCGAGGGCTACATCTCTAAACTGATTCGCAAAGGATTCAAAGTCGCCATTTGCGAGCAGGTCGAAGATCCCCGCGTGGCCAAGAAGCTGGTGCGCCGGGAAGTCACGCGCGTGGTCACGCCTGGTACGGCGGCGGATTCGTCGTTGAGTTCGGAAGAAAACAACTTTCTTGCGGCGATTGCTCAAAACGGTGAACGCGTTGGCTTTGCCGCACTCGATCTTTCGACCGGTGAATTTCGCGCCACTGAGTTCCAAGGTGAAGACGCAGCCAAACGAATCCAGGAAGAGATTCAGCAGTTGCGCCCCAAGGAAGTCCTGTACGGGTCCGCCGCTCCACTATTCGAGGGACCCAGGGTAGCTCGCGCGGCTTCGCCCACAAAGATTTCGACGACCTCAGGGTATGCGGAGACTCCGCTTGACGACTGGATCTTCGCTCCCGACCATGCCATCCCGCTGCTGGAAAACCATTTCGGAGTGCTCTCGCTGGAAGGCTTTGGACTGTCGGGCAAGCCAGCGGCTGCGGCTGCGGCGGGTGTCGTTCTTTATTACGTCCGTTCGACTCAGCGCGGAACCCTCAGCCACGTAGATCGCATCGGCTTTTATGAGCGCCAGACCTGTCTGGTGCTCGACGCAGTGACCGTACGCAACCTCGAGTTGATCGAACCACTCTTTGCTGGAGCCGATGCGGGCGTCACCCTGTTTCGCTCGATCGATGCGACGGTCACGCCCATGGGCAAACGCCTGCTGCGCTCCTGGTTACTGCGTCCATCGATTGAAGTGAGCGAGATCAATGCCCGCCTGGATGCAGTCGAGGTACAAGTGAAAGAGACGGTCGGGCGCGAAGAACTGCGCCGCGCCCTCGACGGCATCCTGGATCTTGAAAGGCTGCTCAGCCGGGTAACGCTCGAAACGGCCAACCCGCGGGACGTGCTGGCATTGGCCGCTTCGCTGGCAAAGCTGCCAATTGTACGCAAATCGCTGGAGCGCTTCGGCATCCACAATGCAGACGCGGTCCTCGTCCTCAGCAAGCGACGGCATCGTCGAGCGGGCGCGATAGTGCGGTCTCCGGCCGCCTCGGTACGCTGTACTCATCCGTCGATGAGCTGTCCGATCTACGCCAGCGAATCGAATCCGCCATCATTCCGGAGCCGCCGATTTCGCTGAGTGACGGTGGCGTAATTCAGTCCGGTGTGGACCGCGAACTCGACGAGTTGCGCGATTTGAGCCGCAACAGCAAGCAGTTCCTGGCCGAGATCGAACAGCGGGAACGGCAGCGCACTGGAATCGCATCGCTCAAAGTTAAGTTCAATTCGATCTTTGGCTACTATCTCGAGATTTCGAAGGCCAATCTGCATTTGGCACCGGCGGATTACGAACGCAAGCAGACACTGGTGAATGCGGAACGGTTTACTACTTCCGAACTGAAGGAATATGAATCGAAAATCCTCGACGCCCAGGAAAAGATCGTCAACATCGAGCGCCGACTGTTTGCCGAGTTGAGGTCAGCGATTGCGGGAGAAGCCAGGCGCATCCGGCAGACCGCCCTGGCTTTGGCCGAAATCGATGTGCTTGCCGCGCTCGCACAGATCGCGACCCTGCGCAACTACTGCCGTCCGCAGTTCGACGATTCGACGGACATCGAGATCGTTGCTGCTCGCCACCCTGTAATTGAGCAACTGGAACTGGGCAACGGCGACCGCTTCGTGCCCAATGATCTCTATTTGAACTCGACGACTCATACCATCCTGGTGCTTACCGGGCCGAACATGGGCGGCAAGTCGACGTATCTGAGACAAACCGCGTTGATCACGATCCTGGCCCAGATGGGATCGTTCGTGCCCGCGCGATCAGCTCGACTTGGACTCGTGGACCGGGTGTTCACCCGCATCGGGGCGAGCGACAACCTGGCGCGCGGACGATCCACGTTCATGATCGAGATGACCGAAACTGCGGCCATCCTGCATACTGCCACGGCGCGTTCGCTCATCCTGCTCGATGAAGTTGGCCGCGGCACCGCGACGTACGATGGATTGGCTATCGCCTGGGCTGCGGTGGAATACCTTCACGCGCAAAACGCATGCGAAGACGCTTTTCGCCACTCACTACTTCGAATTGACGGAACTGGCCGGGCAACTCAGCGGCGTGAAGAACTATCACGTTGCGGTAAAAGAGACTGGTGGCGGGATTGTGTTCCTACGCAAAGTCGAACCTGGCGCGGCTGACCGCAGTTACGGAATTGAAGTGGCAAAGCTGGCTGGATTGCCCCACGAGGTGATCGTGCGGGCGCGGGAAGTATTGGCGGAGCACGAGAACGCAGAACGCAAGGTGACTGGACAACTTTCTCCGGGCGCGGACCCTCTGCCGGCACAGCTGACTATTTTTACGCCGTTATCGCAGCCTGTACTTGAGCGCCTGCGGGAAGTGGACCTTGATCGACTGACGCCGATCGAGGCGCTCAATTTGCTGGCGGAGTTGAAGAAGCAGATCGATTAATCCGTCGCTGGTCGTTGGCCATTCGTCGTTGGCGGTTCTGATTCTCGCTTCGCTCGGGGAAGAACGCACACGTTATCTTTCACAATGCCGACATCTATCCGTTCTCGTGATCTCGAACGCAGCGTTGGCCAGTTGCTCATCATCGGCTTTGATGGCACCGAGATGTCTGCCGGGCTTGCTTCCCTGCTCACTCGCGTGCAGCCAGCCGGAGTAATTCTTTTTGCCCGTAACATCACTGGCGGAGAGCAGACTTACAAATTGCTTAAGGATTGCCAGGCTTGTGTTTCGGAGCCCCTCTTCACCTGCGTGGATATGGAGGGTGGACGGGTAGACAGGTTTCGCAACGTGACCGGTTCGACCCCTTCCGCCGCCGACGTGTTTGCCACCGGCAACCGCAAGCTATATCGCAAGCACGGCAAAGTCATCGGCGAATCCTGCCGGGCGTTGGGATTCAATACCGATTTCGCGCCGGTAGTCGATCTTGCCTTCGAGGCGTCAAAGACCGTCATGAGTTCGCGGGCTGTATCGGATGATCCCAAGCAAGCGGTGATTTATGCTCGTGAGTTTCTAGCGGGATTGCGTTCAGCAAACGTCGATAGGTTCGGCGAAACATTTTCCGGGACTGGGCGAGGCCAATCTGGACACGCACCATGAACTTCCCTCGGTAGACAAACCCTGGAAGAAACTGTGGGCAGACGGATCTTTATCCTTTCCGAATCAATGCGTCGAGAATTGCCGATGATTCTGATTGGACACGCCAACTATCCTGCGGTCACTCACGATGAGGAGCCCGCGTCCTTGTCCCGAAAGTGGATCACTGATGTGCTGCGCAAGAAAATCGGCTATCGCGGACTGGTCGTATCCGACGATCTGGAAATGGGTGGGGTTCTCAAGGCTGGACCGATCGAGCAAGCGTCGGTCGAACACATACGCGCAGGCGGCGATCTTTGCCTGATCTGTCATATTGAAGAATATGTCACGCGTTCATACGAGGAACTTATCAAGACAGCGGAACGCGAACCCAAATTTGCCCGGAGAGTAAAAGAATCGGTCGCGCGCATGTGCGGGCCTTCAAGAAAAAGTCGGCCGCATTAAAGCGCAGCCCACCGACGCCGAGTGCGGCCAAGCTTGAAAAACTTTCCAGGCAAGTGTGGGAATTCGGTGAAGAAGTGGCGCCTCGCCAAGCTGGAAGCAACCGAACTCAGGGTCACCCACTCCGATGATCGTCGCAGGCATCATGAGTGGCACGTCCGCCGACGGCATCAACGTGGCCCTGGTACGAGTTGCGGAACGCGGGCGCGTTCGCCCGCGCGCAACGGGATTCAACAACCTGTCCTTCAAATTCCTGGGTCACGCGGAATATCCATATCCGCAACAGGTTCGTCGCGCTGTTCTGGAAGCGATGAATGCCAACGAAACCAGCGTCGCCAACCTTGCCAGGCTAAATTTTCTGCTAGCGGAACTTTATGCGGAAGCTGTTCTGACGACGCAGAAACGGTTCCGCCACAAAGTTGATCTGATCGGCTGCCACGGCCAGACGCTCTACCATCAAGGCGATCCTGCGCCATTCCTCGGACGCAAACTCGCAGTGACCTGGCAGACGGGCGAGGGAGCCATTGTTGCCGCTCGCGTTGGAGTTCCCGTGGTATCCGATTTCAGGCCCGCCGATATGGCAGCGGGAGGCAAGGGCGCGCCCCTGGTTCCCTTCCTCGACTATTTGCTCTATCGCAGCCAGCGCATCGGCCGCATCGTGCAGAACATCGGAGGCATCGCCAACCTCACGGCGATCCCAGCCGCGAGCCCCCGCACAAAGCGTCATGGCTTTTGACACTGGCCCGGGCAACATGGTGATGGACGCAGTCACCGATCGTCTTTTCGGCAAACCTTATGATCGCGACGGACGAATCGCGGCTTCTGGAGTGGTACTAGACCATGTTGTTGCCGAAGTTCTGCGAGCGCCATTTTTCCTTCGCAAGCCTCCAAAGACTGCGGGACGCGAAGAATTTGGCCGTGAGTTTGTGCAGGCAATTCATGAAACGCTGCGGACGTGCCGGCAAGCAGGACGTTGTCGCCACGGCAACGGCACTCACGGCTCGCTCGATCGCGGACGCTGTACGCCGATTTGTCGTTGCGACCTAGAAAACAGTTTGACGAGTATGTTGTGTCCGGCGGCGGAGTCAACAACCCTACTTTGCTCGCCATGCTCGCCAATGAACTTCGCCCCCTCGGATTGAAGATCCGTTCTTCGGATGAATTTGGATTGCCGTCGGAAGCCAAAGAGGCTGCGGCGTTTGCGCTGATGGCATTCGAAACGTGGAACCACCGACCGTCGAATGTGCCGTCAGCGACGGGAGCCAAACGGCCGGCCATCCTGGGGAAGATCTCTTATGCGTGAGGCGGGAGGACAGGCCGAAAGCACGTCCCTCGACTCGTTTCGGCACACGTGCGCGCCTCCACTTTCGCTCGGGATGACAGAGCATTAGCGGAGTTGGCGACATTTGGCCTTCGTGTGCTCTTGGCAGTCCTCGGCGCGATGTCTCCTGCTCGAGCAAACCTGATCCAAATGCTCTGGTGATGATTATCGAGAGCAGCCCTACGAACCTCGATCCGCGGGTTGGCCTTGACGCGCAATCGGAGCGCATTGACGACCTGATCTTCGATGACCTGCTCACCCGCGATGCCCACCTGAACGTCGACGCCGGGGCTGGCCGAACGGTGGGATATTCCTGATCCACTGACCTATGTTTTTCATTTGCACCATGGGGTGAAGTTCCACGACGGACGCGCTCTTACCGCTCGCGACGTGAAGTGGACTTTCGATTCGCTATTGCAAGGCAAGATCCGCAGCACCAAGTCGGCCGTCTACCGTTTCGTGGATCATATCGAGGCGACCGATGACAATACGGTCGTCTTCCATTTGAAAGAACCTTTCGCCACCCTGCTGTGGAATCTGTCCGATGGCGCAATCGGCATCGTTCCTTATGGCAGCGGCGACGAGATCAGCCGCCAGCCCATCGGTTCCGGGCCCTTCCGCTTCGTCAGCGCGGAACAGGACAAAGAAGTGGTGATTGCGCGCAACGATGATTACTGGGGCGTCAAACCGCGTCTTCCGGGAGTGCGGTTTATCGTTGTGCCCGATACCACTACGCGTGCTCTCGAATTGCGCAAAGGCAGCGCCGATATCGCGATCAATGCGCTGACCTCCGACATGGTGTTGACGTCTGGAACACGATCCGAATCTCGCCGTGATGCATGCTCCCGGAACGGTTCTCGCCTACATGGCTTTCAACCTGCGCGATCCGATTCTGAAGGACTTCGCGGGTGCGGCAGGCGCTGGCGTATCGCCATTGACCGCGGCCCCATGCTCGAATATCTGCTGCGCGGATTTGGGCGGCCGGCGAACAGCGTTCTTCCGCCTGAAAGCTGGGCTTATAACGGTGACGTGCCTGCCTATAATCACGATCCCGCGCGCGCACGGCAACTGCTGGAGCAAGCCGGTTATCCGGAGATTAACGGCGTCCGCTTTCACCTCACCATGAAGTCCTCGACCGAGGAGAGCACGCGGCTGATGGCGGCGGTGCTGCAGCAACAATTGCGCGACGTCGGAATTGCGCTCGATATCCGCACTTTTGAATTCGCGACTTTCTTTTCGGACGTCACCCACGGCCTGTTTCAGCTTTATTCCCTGCGCTGGATTGGCGGGAATGAAGACCCGGACATTTTCGAATACATTTTCCACTCCGCCAAGTTTCCTCCCAATGGCGCCAACCGAGGCTACTTCGCCGACCCGCGTGTCGACACGCTGATCGATCAGGCCCGCCACGAACTCGACCAGAACACACGCAAACAGATTTATGCCGAAATCCAACGCACTCTGGCGGACCAGTTGCCTTACATCGATCTGTGGTATTTCGACAATGTACTGGTCCATTCCAAACGAGTAGCGAAACCTGAGTTTGAATCCCTCCGGAAACTACGATTTTCTGAAGACAGCAGAAATGTCCGGCGGCCGCTAGTGATCGGAACGTTCGCCTGATCGCGTTGTTCATCGTCAACGGTAATGGCGTCAACCAGCGACTAACGGCTGAAGAGCAACGACAATCCCGCGATTTTTCGCGTGTTACTATCGAAATACATTCACTTTTTCATGCGAATTCTTTTTATTGGCGATATTTTCGGGCGGCCTGGACGGAACATCGTCAAAGACCGCCTGCCCGGCCTGGTGAAAGATCACGCCATCGATCTAGTCATCGCTAACGGAGAGAACTCTGCCGGAGGCTTCGGCATCACCGGGTCGCTGGCGGAAGATCTGTTCGAACTGGGGATTGATGTAATCACCACCGGCAACCATATCTGGGACAAACGGGAAATCATCGACTACTTCCAGATGGCGGATGGGAACCAGCACAGCATGGCGCGTCGTGTGTTACGCCCAGCCAACTATGCGGCTGATTTGCCGGGATGGGGCGTCTATGAAGGGCGCAAAAACGATGTGCCCTATGCGGTGATCAATCTGCAGGGCCGTGTCTTTATGGCCGCCAACGATGATCCGTTCCGAGTCGCCGACAAGTTGCTGAAAGAAATCAAAGCGAAAATTATTTTCGTCGATCTCCATGCCGAAGCCACCTCGGAAAAGCTTTCGCTCGGCTGGTATCTGGATGGCAGGGTAACCGTCGTTGTTGGCACGCACACGCATATTCCCACTGCCGATGAGCGGGTCCTTCCAGGCGGAACGGCCTACATCACCGATGTGGGCATGACGGGGCCATATGACAGCGTTATCGGCGTGCAGAAGGAACTCATCATCGCGCGCTTTCTGAACAATATGCCGGCGCGATTCGAGGCCGCAACGGGCGACGTGCGTCTCTGTGCGGTGGTAGTGGATTGCGATGAAGCAACCGGGCACGCCCGCAAAATCGAGCGAGTCATGCTCAGCTGAAGCGTCAGCTCAGGATCGACATAAGTTTGAGGACCTGTCCTCAATTCGCTGCGGTTGCCGAGACGGCAGATAGCGAATCGCTGGCCCGGGCCAATGCCAAATACACTTCTCGCGCTTCTGGAATTTTCTTCAACTCCTTCATATGCTTCCCCACCACATGAGCATCGCCGCGTACGATCGGGCCGCTGAAAGATGCCGCTGGACCAAGCTTTGCGTAGTTGGCCAGAGTTTGCCGCAAGTATCGGGAGCATTTTCTTTCTGGCGTCAGCCGGGAGAAGTCCTGCGGCATGGGCGACTTTTTCTCCTGTTACCAGCAGCGCAATCAGCAACGGCGAAGCAAATCCTCCCCACGCGTGGTATGCGGACTTCTTGTTTTTAGAAATTGGAAACACCTCGCCCCCAGATCGCGCACGATTGCTCGAGCCGCGCGCTAGCGCTTTGGCATCCCCTTCCAGCGCGAAAGGAACTCCGTGCAGCGAAGGAACGGACGCAGCTAACAAACGTCATCAGCGGATGCACCGAAGCCACGGCTGCGCCGCGGACTTCGTAACACATTCAGTTCGTCGCTGGCCAGCGCCCCGCTGGAGTGAAATGCAATCTTGCCTTTCCATTCGGTGGCGTGTCGCCAATTGATGCGGCCGCTTTCCCGATTTCACGATCGGGCACGCAGAACCAGACCAGGTCCGGCATCCAGTTTCGAGCCTATCCGTGACCGCAATAGCCTGGAGCTTCCTCGCCAAGACACGGGCCTTGCGCCGGGATGCACGCACTATTTCTGCGAGACGATCTCGCTGATGCGATATCCCGCGCGCTTGAGTTCCTGCGCCAATGCACTGCCCAGTCTGCCCGGCCCGACAATCGCGATGCGTCGGCTTGACCTTCATAACAGCAGCATAGCAGGCGCGTTTTCCTGACTGCAAAGAACGGATTGAGATCAGTTACTCAGTCGCACAGGCAACTTCTGTCGAGCGCGGCTGTTTTATAGTGTCGTTTATGGCTAAAAAACCCGGCAAGAAAACCAGAACAAACAAGGCCCGAGTTATTTCCTCCCGCGTGGTGTACCGCGGACCGGCTTTCATCGTCACCGCCGACCAGGTGCTGTGAGCCGAGCGGCGTGCGCACGCGCCGCGACATCGTGCATCATTCCGGTTCGGTTGTGATCCTTGCAGTCGACGATGGCGGAGCGAACCCCATGTTTTGCTGGAACGGCAGTATCGTCACGCTGCCCAGCAAATGCTTTGGGAACTGCCCGCGGGACGGATCGATGCAGGCGAAAAGGCGTTAGCAGCCGCCAAACGCGAACTGCTGGAGGAGACCGGCTACACTGCTTCGCGCTGGAAATGCATTCTGCGGTTCTATGCCAGTCCTGGCTTTCTGGCGGAGACCATGGATATCTACTCCGCGCACGGCCTGCGCCAGGGCAAAGCACAGCCCGAGGCAGATGAAGTCATCCGCATTCGCATGGTGCCACTTTCGACAGCCGTAAAGATGGTCATGAATGGCACCATCCGCGACGCCAAAACCATCGCCGGCGTGCTCTGGCTCAACCAGACACAAAGGGACTAAAACCCTTATCCATCACGGCTTTTCGTGTGACGCATTTCCTTGACAGCCCACTGCCGGTAGCAGCACAATTGCCCAAATGAAAGGGTACGGCCTGACGGCGAAAGAGCACGTGCCCGAAGGGGCGTACATGGAAAGACTGAAAGGTACGGTTAAATGGTTTAACAATGCTAAAGGCTACGGCTTCATCGGACGGGACGATGGCGCCGATGTCTTTGTTCATTACAGTGCGATCACTTCGGAAGGCTACAAAAGCCTTCAGGAAGGCGATCAGGTAGAGTTCGAAATCACGCAAGGACAGAAAGGTCCGCAAGCCGCGAACGTAACCAAAGCTTCGTAAATCCAAACGGATAGGTTTCTATACCGTCGGTGTCCATCCGGCGTCGCGAGGGCGTTCTGCCCCGTCCGATCAGATGGAAAGTCCACATCCGAAACGCCGCCTTCCCCTTCAGCCTCAAGTTGTTTAATCTTTAATTCGCATGGACAACAAGGCCATCGCAGGCATTCTTTACGAAACTGCCGATCTGCTGGAGATCGACGCGGCGGATTCATTCCGCATTCGCTCCTATCGCAACGCCGCTGAGGCGATCGAAGCACAGACTCAGCAAATCGCCGACTTGATCTCCGAACCCAAGCAGAGTCCTGGCCATCGCTGGTATCGGCAAAGGCATGTTGGTGAACCTGCAGGAAATGTTCAAAGAAGGCAAGCTTGCCCTGCACGCCGAGTTGCTCAAAAAGTACCGGCCATCGATGCTCGAGCTTCTGAAGATACAGGGACTGGGACCAAAGACTATCGCGCTTGATCTGGAACGCCTATCAGGTAAGCGACGTGGAGGGCGTGGCCAAACTCGCGCAAGAAGGAAAGATTCGAGAACTCCCTCGCATGGGAGAAAAACAGGAACAGAAAACTCCTCAAGGCCATCGAGGACTATCGGCGCATCGCTGGACGGTTCCTGCTCGACGCTGCCGAACGCGAGGCGAACAAAATCATTGAACACCTGCGCGACTATCCCGGGAGTCGAAAAAATTACGCCCGCCGGATCGTTGCGGCGCGGACGCGAGACCGTAGGCGATCTCGACATTCTGGTTACCGGCAAAGCCTGCTGCGATGACGGCGAGCGCCAAAAGCTGATCGAACACATCATCAAGCTTCCCGGACTCATGGAAATCATTGCCAGCGGCGAGAACAAAGTCAGCTTCCGCCTGCGTGCGGGTATGCAGGTGGACGTGCGTCTTCTGCCGCCTGATTCATTCGGCGCGGCCATGCAGTACTTCACCGGATCCAAAGCCCATAATGTCGCGCTGCGACAGCGTGCACTGAAAATGGGCTATACCCTGAGCGAATACAGCCTGGCGAAGCTCGACACGGAGGAACCGGTCGCGGGCAAGACCGAGGAAGAGATCTACGGAAAACTCAACCTGGACTACATTCCTCCGGAACTCCGTGAGAATCTCGGTGAGCTGGATGCTGCCGAAGCCCACACTCTGCCCGCGCTGATCTCGCAAGCGGACCTGCAGGGCGACGTGCATATGCACACGGTCGAAACCGACGGTCGAAACACGATCGAAGAAATGGCAGAGGCGGCCGCCGAACATGGCTACCGGTACATGGCCATTACCGACCATTCGAAAAACCTTGCATTCGCCAATGGCCTGGACGACAAGCGCGCCATCGAACACATCAAGCGGATTCGCGCCGTCAACGAGAAGACCGACAAAATCAGAATTTTTGCCGGGATCGAAGTGGACATTCTGGCCGACGGCACACTGGACCTTTCTGACTCCGTGCTTGAACAAATGGACATCGTCATCGCCAGCGTCCATTCCCACTTCAACCAGTCGCCCGCGGAGATGACCGACCGGCTGCTCAAAACCGTGCAAAACCCCAACGTTTCGCTGTTAGGACATCCTACCGGCCGTCTTCTGCTCCGCCGCGATGCTTACGCGTTCGACATCGACGCGGTGCTGAAAGAAGCTGCCCAGAAAAAAGTAGCGATGGAATTGAATGCCTATCCTGACCGCCTCGATCTTTCGGACCGGCATCTGCGGCTGGCGAAGCAACACGGGGTGAAAATCGTGATCAACACCGATTCCCACCACACTTCGCACATGGAAAAGATTCGCTTCGGCGTTCTGCAAGCCCGGCGCGCCTGGCTGACTAAAGCTGATGTACTGAACACCCTATCCGAGGAAACATTCGCCAAAGCCATGAAGCACGTCTGGTAGAACCTGCGACCGCAAGAATAAGTGTTTGATTCATCTGCCGGGTTTGATTAAACTGGCCGCCAAAAAAGAGGATAACCACAATGACCATGAAACTGATTGCGATAAAGCTGTCCATTCTCCTGCTTTTAACCGCCATGGGAGCAATGCTCTATGTGCACGCCGACACTCAGCGAACCGCAGGCCGCATATTGGCCAACCAGGGAAATGCGAAGTGGGAGAAGTCTGCCGACGGTTCCGAGAGCGCGACTCTTCGCGAGGATCCCAAGACTGGGGCGGTTGAACTTTTCGCGCGCTACCCTGCCGGCCATGTATTCCCGGCGCACTGGCATAGTGCGAATGAAAGGATTCTCCTGATCGAGGGCCGCATGTCCATCGAGGACAGCGATGCTCAACGCCTTATCGAGCCCGGCGGCTACGCCTATCTTCCCTCGCATCAAGTCCAAGGGATGGCTTGCGTATCCGAGACCCGCTGCTCCTTTTATGTCTTCTGGGATGGGCCATTGGACACTCATCCCGCGAAATAGCCCAAGCTCAACCGCAGGACGCCACATTTAAATTGCACTCGGCCGAATCTCTTCTCGTCCGGTCGCATCTATTCGACAATGGAATTCCGACAACTTGGCCGATCTGGATTAAAAATACCTGTTCTCAGTTTTGGCACCGGAACGTTTGGTGGCGGAAGCGAATTCTTTCGCGCCTGGGGAGCGAGCGATGTCGCCGAAGCTACCCGGCTCGTTTCCATTTGCCTGGAGGCGGGCGTCAATCTCTTTGACACCGCCGACGTTTATTCGAAAGGCTTGTCCGAGGAAATTCTTGGCAAAGCCGTGGAAGGCCGACGTCAAGAAGTTCTGATTTCCACCAAAGCGACATTCCGCATGAGCGAAGGTCCGAACAATCTCGGATCGTCGCGTTATCACTTGTTACAGTCCTGCGAAGCCAGCCTGCGACGCCTGGGCACCGATTACATCGATATCTACCATCTTCACGGGTTTGACGCCCTCACACCCGTCGACGAAGTGTCTAAGCACGCTCAATCACCTGATTGAAAGCGGCAAAGTTCGATACATTGCCTGCTCGAATTTTTCAGGCTGGCATCTGATGAAATCGCTTTCGGTGTCGGAACGCTATGGCTGGGCGCGTTATGTAGGACATCAGGTCTATTACTCGCTGGTTGGTCGGGAGTACGAGTGGGAACTCATGCCGCTGGGTCTCGACCAGGGAGTCGGCGCGCTGATCTGGAGCCCGCTGGGTTGGGGACGATTGACTGGAAAACTTCGTCGAGGCCAGCCCTTGCCTGCGATCAGCCGGCTTCACAAGACGTCCGAACAAGGACCGCAAATATCGGATGAGTATTTATACAAAGTGGTCGATGCTTTGGATGCAGTAGCCGCGGAAACTGGAAAAACCGTACCTCAAGTGGCGCTGAACTGGCTGTTGCAGCGGCCCACCGTCTCGAGCGTCATTATCGGAGCCCGGGATGAAAAGCAGTTGCGGCAGAACCTGGCCGCGGAGGGATGGAACCTCGCTGCCGATCAGGTCGCGGCGTTGGACCGCGCCAGCGAAGTCAAACCGGTTTATCCATATTGGCATCAGGCGCAATTTGGCGAACGAAATCCGTTTCCGGTTTCTCTCGAATCCGCTAAGACCTAACGGACGCTGCATCGCCGATGTTCGAGTCCGCATGTCTGTAACTCCGACAATCCGCGCCGTAGTTCCTGCGGACTTTCCGCAATGGCTTCCTCTCTGGGAGGGATACAACAAGTTCTATGGCCGTTCGGGCAAGACGGCCCTGCCCGAAGAAACTACACAGCGAACCTGGGCCCGGTTCTTTGATGCTTACGAACCTGTATACGCCCTGGTCGCCGAGTCAGACGGACAGTTAGTCGGGCTGGTCCATTACATTTTTCATCGCAGCACTATTTCGATACCGCCGACCTGTTATCTGCAGGATCTGTTCACCAAGGAATCAACGCGCGGCAAAGGAATTGGAAGGGCGCTGATTAACGCAGTTTACGAGCGGGCAAAGCTTGCCGGTTCGACACGCGTTTATTGGCATACTCAAGAATCAAATCACACCGCCATGAAGCTCTATGACCAGGTAGCTGAACGGTCCGGGTTCGTTGTTTACCGTAAGGATATTTAATCGCTGCTGACGTTGGGCGTTCGACCTTCGCAATATAGTCAGAAACTGGCTCTGACACCCCATCCTGATTGCCGTCGTTCCCTCTCGATGCGTCATCCTGAGGCTTGCGAAGGATCTGGCGTGTGGCGTTCCGGAATTCTTCGAGCAGCGTCGGCTATGCACGCCAGATCTTCGGGGCTAACGTCTCTCGGAACGACGCACGGAAGAGATAAATGCCTTGTGCGGTCCGCTCAAGAAACTGAATTCAAGAGCAGTCTATTTGGCCGCATTTTTGTAGACTTCGCCGCCCTTCATTACGAACACAACTTTTTCCATGACAGTGATGTCGGTCAGTGGGTCGCCTTCGACGGCCACGATGTCGGCAAACTTTCCCGGTTCGAGAGTCCCGATTTCAGCCGATCGTCCAAGCAGTTCGGCACCATTCACGGTGGCGGCGCGCAGCGCGTCGATTGGAGTCATGCCGCCGCTTACCAGCGCACCGAACTCCTTGGAGACGAAATCAACGTCATCGTCGACGCCATAGGCGATTTTCAGATGGTGGGCCAAGGCCCGATGAAACGCCGGCCCCTGTTCCTTCACGATCGCCACTCCTTTGGCGAAGCTGACCGGGTCGCGGCCTTGAGAAGTCCCCGTCTGCAGATCGTGCTGAAAGCAGAAAAGCGTTGGTACGAGCCATGTGCCTTTCTGTTCCATCAGGCGGGCACCTTCTTCGTCCATCACGGTGCCGTGTTCGATGGAGTCCACGCCCGCGCGCACGGCTGCTTTGATACCTTCCGCTCCTTCGGCATGCGCCATCACCTTCTTCCCTGCCCGATGGGCTACCTCCACTGCCTTGGCCATCTGTTCTTCGCTCAATTCCTCGACGCGATAGTCGCTGATCGGATCCATCACGCCACCGGTTGCCATAAGCTTGATCCAGTCGGCGCCGAACTTGATGTCGCGCCGGACCGCGACACTTACCGCATCGACCGTATCAGCAATATTTGGACGCATTGGCAATGATTGGTCGGGCGCCAGAACATCGGCATCGCCGTGTCCTCCGTTGACTGAAACGAAGTTTCCCGCCGAAACCATGCGGGGTCCGCGGATCAGTCCTTTCTCGATACTGTCGCGAAGCGCCAGTTGACCGTAACCGAGATCGCTCTCCCCGGCATCGCGTAGCGCAGTAAATCCGTGATCGAGCCAGATCTGAAGATTGTGCACTCCCCAGAGGGTGTTCTGGGCCGACGACATTCGCAAACCAGAAGCCGAAGATTGGTCCTTCGGGTTTCCCAGCACGTGGGCGTGGCAATCGATCAAACCCGGAACGACGGTGAATTTCGAAAGATCAATCGTGGGGATATCTGCAGGAGCGGAATTGCTGACAGCTAAAATTCGCTCCTTTGGCGATCGTGATGTAGGCATTAGTAGTCACACGACCGGTGCGAACATCAATCAGGCGCCCGGCATGAATAGCCACGGTAGGCTTGACGGCGTCCTGCTGCGCATATGACGACGGCTGACGGCGAACAGAACGATTACGAATGCGTACGCGCGCGACCAACCCAACTTTGATCTGACCATCCAATCCCCCGGGTGATGACATTAACCGCCGACAAACGAATGGAGCGTGCGACTCAGAAGAATACGAGCCGAGCGGGTTTGAGGCAATCCAATTTGGAGAGCAGCACCTCCATAGCTGCGGTCTTTGCCGTAAACAATATAGAATCGAGCAGACGAGGCTACGATGCCTGAAGACACACCCGCTCCCCCACCGGCAGTGCCCGAACCTTCACGATCTGGCCCCGAACCCGTTCCGGAGTTAACCGAGCCTGCGGCCGATCCCCGTTTGGATCTTGGGCCTGGCCCGGGAATCAATATCGGTGAAGAGTTTGGCACGGCGAAGCGCAATCTTCCTCCGGCAAAAATTGTGGGAATTGTGCTGGCGGTGGCGGTCGTTCTGTTGGCAATATTTGCGTTCCTGGACCGGGCGAAGCCGCAAGGAGACGGTTCAATCGACAACATCGCCGTCGCTGAAGTTCCAGATCAAAATTCGGTTTTGGTGGCGCTGAATGTCACCGTGCACAACTCCGGCGAGAAGTCATTGTGGATCCATGACATCAAGGCAAAGATCACAAACCGACAATGGCGAGCTCACTGACGAAGCCGCCTCCCCGGTGGATTTCGACCGGTACTTTCAGGCTTTTCCTGTGTTGAAGGAACACACCCTCGCGGCAATACCACCCGAAACCAAAATCCCTCCGGGGGCCAAGCGCAGGGCACGATTGTCGTGAGTTTTCCTGTGACGAAGGATGGATTCGACAAACGAAAATCGTTGAGTGTGGTGATCCAGCCCTATGACCAGCCCCTGCCTCTGACACTCACGAAATAGATGACCGAGGCGATCACAGCAGTGACCAGAAACTCTGGGTTCGCCCGCGCCAGATCCTTCACCGGCTGAAGCCGGGTTCAGGATGACGCTTCTGTGGTGTGATAAGGCGCCATCTTGAGCGTCCACCGGGTGGATCACGCGCTCTGCGTCGAACCTTGCCCAATGCACATCTAACTGTTTGGGGAGAACATATCGGTGAGGTCACGAATAGCGGTCTTCGTTGTGGTTATCCAATCGGTCTTATTTCTGGCGCATTGGTTTCTCTATGAAACTTGGGTGGTGTTTTGGGGTACGCCCGCTGCGCCGCGAGCCTCGCAATTGCAGGTGGTCTTCGCGCTGCTGTCGATCAGCTTCGTGGTCGCGTCGCTGCTGGCCTGGCGCAGTTCCAACCTTGCCGTGCGCATCCTGTACAGGATTTCCGCCGTATGGCTGGGCGTGCTGAGTTTCTGTTTTCTGGCGGCCTGCGCTTGCTGGACAGTCTACGGGGCGAGCCGGCTTTTTGGACTGCACCCGGACCAACCCACATTGGTAGCAGTTTGTTTAGGATTCGCGCTCCTGGTGAGCCTATACGGCGTCGTGAATGCGGGCTGGACGCGAGTGCGGCGGGTTGTGGTCAAGTTGCCAAATCTGCCGGAGTCATGGCGCGGACGGGTTGCCGCGCTGGTGAGCGACACTCATCTCGGCCACGTTCGTGGAGCGAGGTTTTTGCGCCGTATCGTGACCACCCTTACCCGGCTGAAGCCGGATATCGTCTTCATTGCGGGCGATATGTATGACGGCACGGTTGCCAAGGTGAACGAAATGGCAGCCCCCCTGGCCAAGCTTGCAGCTCCATGGGGAGCGTACTTCGTTGCGGGCAATCATGAAGAGTTTTCCGACTCGACCAAGTATTTTGACGCGGTGAAACTTTCCGGAGTGCGGGTACTGAACAGCGAAAAAGTCACCGTGGACGGATTGCAGATTGTCGGGGTGCATTACCGGGATTCTACAAATGACGACCGCTTCCGGGCTGCCTTGCGAGGCGCTGCGGTAGACCGTAACCGGGCCAGCATCCTGCTCACCCACGCGCCGGACCGGGTCAGCATTACCGAACAGGAAGGTTTTTCGCTGCAACTCTCCGGTCACACCCATGGCGGGCAGTTCTTCCCTTTCACCTGGATTACATCGAGACTGTACGGGAAATTTGTCTACGGATTACAACGTCTGGGGAATCTTCTCGTCTACACATCGTATGGCGCGGGCACATGGGGTCCGCCGTTGCGGGTGGGAACGAAACCTGAGATTGTGCTGCTGCAGTTTGAATAACTCAAATCCGGGAAGTCACGCAGCCAAGCAGAGCGACGCTCAGAACGTGACCACCCGGATACATTCCTGTTGCTAGTTCCCCGCGGGCGGAGTCGCCGTCACCGGAGTTGGAGCATTCTTCGGCGTGCTCAAATAGCCAGTTGCCTTGTTCTTGTCTATCGACCAAACCACCAGTTCGTACAGCATCCGGTCGCGCCCGCTATAGAACTGGATCGGTTCGCTGACGTTGCGATCTTTCTTTTCGATCGTTCTGTCGTCCGACGTGACGTTCAAGGTAAATTTGCCCTTTTTCGCATCCGTCTTTTTCAACTGCAATCCCACGGTCGCAACCGGTTGCGTCTTCGCTCCCTTGATCAACGTGAACTCGTAATAGTTGCGGTCGCCCTTGTGCTTGAGAACCTCGAGATCTTCACGGGTATTGGCCACCAGTCCGCTCTGCACTCCCAGATCGCCAATCGTGCTCTGCAACCTTGCCTTAGTGGCTTCCAGGTCGGCCTTGGCAGAAGCAACGTCGGTTTTGACCCCGCCAACATCGGTCTTGACGCCAGCCACTTCCCCGCTGACCGCGGTGATCTGCTGCTTTTGCTGCTCGGCCAATCGCGCTTCCGAAGCTTTCTGCTGGCGCATCAATTCGGCGGAGCGGGAAACCATTTCCCGCTTGGTGAGTCCCACCTGATGGGCCAATGTTTCGTCATCGGCTTCGGCGGACTGCATTCGCTTGCCCAGATCAGCAATTTGCGTGCTGCTGGCGGTCTGATCTTTGCTGAGCTTGTCCAGACGCCCCCGCAAATCAAAGATGAAATAGAGCGAGCCAGCGACGTAGAGCGCGGCCAGCGCCAACAGAATCCATTTTCCTGCACTACTACCCTTCAGACGCTTGTAAGTCGTCGTCCGCCATAGAGACTCCTCCGCCAGTTTGAATGGAATGTTAAAGCAATTGTTGAATACGCGGCGCGGAGTGTCAATTCCCAGGATGGTGCACGCAAGGTCAGCGACCGACACTGTCCTGAATCACGGCATTGACCGGCGGGATGATCCCAAGGTTCATATAAATGGGCCGAATCAACTTTCGGATGGTTTTCAGTTGGGTCGCAAACCAGGCCGCACCGGCAAGACAACAAACCCCGCTTAACATAACAGTACGGGGCGCACCAATGGCGTGTGCGAGCGTGCCGGCCAGCAGGCTGCCGAAAGGAGCCATCCCGACAAAAGCCATCGCATAAAAGCTCATGACGCGACCCCGTTTGTCATCTTCAACAATGGTTTGGATGATGGTGTTGCTGGCCGCCATTTGTTGCATCATCCCAAACCCGCAGACCAGCATGAGTAACAACGACAGCCATAGAGTACGAGACATCCCAAACAAGATCAGTCCCGCTCCAAAGGCGGCGGTCGAAACCGGAATCATCTTTCCGAGACCCAATACAGCTCTTGCGGATCGCGAGCGATATCGCGGAGATCAGTGCGCCGATCCCCACCGCACCCATGAGGAAACCCAAAGTGTGCGGACCGCCTTTCAAAATCATTCCCGGCAAAAATCGGCATGAGCACGGTGAACGGCCAGCCCATCAAGCTCACGATCGCGAACAGTAACAAGATGGTGCGAACCGGCGCAAAACCCGAAACATAGGTCCAACCCTCTTTCAGCTGCTCGAGCATGGAAACGGCAATGCGTTTAACAGCTGCGCCGGGCAGTCGCATTGCCAGCAACGACGCGATGACCGCGAGATAACTTATGCCATCGATGAGGAAGCAATAACCTTCCCCCGAAACGGCAATCACTGCTCCAGCCAGTGAAGGCCCCACCAGTCGCGCCAGATTGACCATCGAGGAATTTATCGCGATTGCATTGCCCAGATCCTGCTTGTCTTCCACCATCTGCACGAGGAACGCTTGCCTGGCGGGCATGTCAAACGCATTGATCAACCCCTGGAAAGCACTGAGCCAGATGATTTCGTGAATGTTGATGTGCTTGGTCAACGTGAGAGCGGCCAGCGCGAGCGACTGCACCATGGCGAGGATCTGGGTCACGACCAGAACCCGGCGTCGATCCAGCCGGTCGACCAAGACCCCGGCAAAAGGGGCGAACAGGAATGTTGGTATCTGTCCGGCGAATCCCACCATTCCGAGCAAAAGAGCAGAGCCGGTCAGCCGATAGACCAGCCAGCTTGTTGCCAGCCGGGTCATCCATGTTCCGATCAGAGAGACGGTCTGGCCGCTGAAATAGAGGCGAAAATTGCGCGACCGAAGCGCTCGCCAGGCGTGCGAAATTCCGGGCTTTTTAGTGGGGAGAGAGATTGTCGAAGAGACGCGGTCACTCACAGTTGTATTTTCTCATTAGGCGGGGCAGCGCTGATCGTCAATCGGGAGTGCTCTGAAATCTTGCTGACAATCTGTGCGGAAGTAGCGGTTGATTTGCTCACGCTCCTCGGCATCGTTCACTCACATGTCTCGATAGGGCATAGTGAAGCCCTGTGCGATCCTCGACTTGGTCCCCGTCTCCCTCTGTGCGTCATGCTGAGGGGCTTCAGTCCAGAAGGATCTGTTGCGCACGCCGCCACTGCCTGCAGAGTTCCGAAGCTCCACTCGCCAGATCCTTTGCAAGCTCAGGATGACACCAATCAAAAGACGTGAGTGCTCCGGTAACCCTAAAGTTTGAGTTTCCGTCAGCCGTAACGAATTCGTGATCACCGACACCGAACTCAAACTCATTGCTGCCGCCGCCAGAATCGGGCTTAACAGAAGGCCGAAAAACGGATAGAGCACGCCCGCGGCGATCGGCACGCCAAGCGAATTGTAGAGAAACGCGAAGAACAGGTTCTGACGAATGTTCCGCATTGTCGCCTGGCTGAGCTTGCGTGCGCGGACGATGCCCGCGAGATCGCCCTTTACCAAGGTCACGCCGCCGCTCTCCATTGCCACGTCCGTGCCGGTTCCCATGGCGATGCCAACGTTGCCTGCGCCAGCGCGGGCGCGTCATTGATGCCGTCGCCCGCCATGGCTACGACTGCGTCCTTCCTTCTGCAGGCGCTGCACGACCTCGGCTTTCTTTTCCGGCAACACCTCCGCTTCGTAGTCGTCGATGCCAAGTTTCCTGGCAACCGCTTCAGCCGTTGCGCGGCTATCGCCGGTAAGCATCATCAAACGCAAGCCTTCGGCCTTGAGATCCCTCAAAGCTTGCAGCGCCGAAGGTTTGATGGGATCCGCAATGCCGATCAAACCCGCAAGGTTGGCCATCGATAGCGACAAAAACTACGGTCTGGCCATCTTGGCGCAACTCTTCGGCTTTCTGCGTAAGGTCGGACAGAAGAAATTCCGCTTTCCTGAAGTAACGCGCTCATTGCCAATAAGAACTCGCCTTCCGTCAGCTCGCCCCACGACGCCGCGTCCAGTGCGCGACTGAAACTCGCCAGCCGCGGCAAGAACCAATCCACGATCGTTGGCTGCGCGCACGACCGCTGCGCCGAGAGGGTGCTCGCTTCCCTGCTCGAGGCTGGCTGCCAGACGCAAGTAACTCGTTCTCGGTTCTGTCCCGGCGTGGAGAACACCGACATCACGCGCGGCTTGCCTTCGGTCAGCGTCCCCGTCTTATCGACGACCAGCGTGTCAACTTTTTCCAGCATCTCGAGCGCTTCGGCATTCTTGATCAGAACCCCAGCATGAGCTCCGCGTCCGGTTCCCACCATGATCGCAATTGGAGTGGCGAGTCCCAGGGCGCATGGACACGCAATAATCAGCACTGCGACTGCGTTGACCAAGGCGTGCGCCAAACGAGGATCGGGTCCAAAGATGCTCCATGCAATAAAGGTGAGAACAGCGATCGCAATCACAAGCGGAACGAACCACCCGGATACTCGATCCGCCAAACGTTGAATGGGGGCGCGGCTGCGCTGCGCCTGGCTGACCATGCGCACGATCTGGGCCAGCAGAGTCTCGCTGCCCACACGCTCGGCGCGCATAATCACCGAGCCGGTTCCGTTCACAGTCGCCCCGATCACGCGGCTGCCCACGTCTTTGCCAACAGGCATGGATTCGCCCGTTAGCATCGACTCGTCCACAGTACTGCTGCCTTCAATCACCGTGCCGTCAACCGGAATTTTTTCACCGGGACGCACCCGCAGTCGGTCGCCTATCCTCACCTGATCGAGCGGAATGTCTTCTTCACGCCGCCCGCCCGCGTCATCGCGCAGAACGCGGGCCATTTTCGGCGACAGATCGAGCAAGGCTCGAATGGCAGCGCCGGTTCGACTACGCGCGCGGAGCTCGAGCACCTGACCGAGCAACACCAGCGTCGTGATTGCCGCGGCAGCTTCGAAATAAACTGGAGGCGTTCCATCCATCCCGCGAATGGCGGCGGGAAAAGCTTGCGCGAAAATTGTTGCCACCAGGCTGTACAGATACGCAACACCTGTTCCCATCGCGATCAGCGTGAACATGTTGGTGGAGCGATTTACGACCGAGGTCCATCCACGCTGAAAGAATGGCCATCCACCCCACAATACGACCGGCGTCGCCAGGATCAATTCGATCCAGGGCAGCCACCCTGTCAATCCTGTGGGCAACGTTCCCACCCCCGGCAGCATGTCCGCCATTGCAATCGCGAGCAGGGGAACGGTGAGGGCCAGGCTGATCCAGAAACGGCGGGTCATCTCGCGTAGTTCTGGATTCTCTTCCTCTTGTCCCGTGATGGTTCGCGGTTCCAGCGCCATACCGCAGATGGGACAATTGCCCGGCCCCGGCCGGACAATTTCAGGATGCATGGGGCAGGTATATTCCACGCGGGACGAAGCCACCGGCATCTCCGGCTCGAGCGCCATCCCACACTTCGGGCAGGCGCTTGGTTCGGCCGCGCGAACCTCGGGACACATGGGACAGACGTAGGCGTTTTTTCCCGCAGACGATGAAGGCACAGCTGAAGACGGGGCTAGCGGAACAAGAGCGGGCTTCGCCGGGGCAATTCCAGGCGCAGACGCGGGGGCGATGCTGATTACTTGCATGCCAGAGCGCGTCTCTGGCAACGAGGCCCGGCTCGTCGTCAGGTATCGGGATGGGTCAGATTTGAACTTTTCCAGACAGGAAGCACAACAAAAGTAATAAGTCTGCCCACCGTGCTCAGTCCTGTACTTTGCGGTGGAAGGATCAACCGTCATTCCGCATACGAGATCCTTCTCCCCAGCTGCAGATTTTGCAGAATTCTCCATAATTGCTAAGTGCCGGCCAGTGGCACTTTAGACCAGCTTTCATATTAGATTCATTCGCTTAGACAGTCGATTGTTGTATCTTCAATGTGCAGCTTGAACAGGCTCGTGGAGGAACAAGTTTTATGACGCAATTGGATGTGGCTTACCGCTACGTGGCGCCGCTAACCGAGGCAATGATGCGCGCGATCGACAACATGCGCGAAATCTACGGGGTCCGGCGAATCACCTTCAACGAGAGTGAGCGGATCGTTCGGGTGGAGTTTGACGCTTCGCGGTTAAAAGAGCCTGTAATCGCAGGTTTGCTGCGTCGGACGGGCCTGGATTTGGGAGAACAGCTGGTTTTGGCTTGAAAAGTATTAAGCTGGCTTGAAGGTCTTAGCGGGTACCTGAGTCAGAACTCCTGCAGTGCTCAAATCGGGGGAGGGCGGGAGGACTGTACTTGGACAAAATGCAAGGGGCGCTCAAGAAAACCTCTGGCCGAAGTTTTTTCTCTGGAGCGCCCCATTGCGCGCCACTTCGTCTGTTCTTTGTTAAAGCATCCCCCATGCCACTCTCAAACTAATGAAAACATTGGGTGCCGCTTTTAATAATCAGGTAGGAATTGCGCGGACGGGCGCAAGATTTACCTCTGAGTTGATCTATCGGCAAGATGCATGCCGAACTTCTGTGGAAATCCTTCAAAAGCCGCTACAGGAGCCGATTCTGGCTTTTCATCGACTTGCAGTCAACATGCAGTCGCTTCTAGATTAACCCTCTTTTTCCACAGGCTCTCTTAAGCGCCAGCGCCCATTCGACAGAGGAGCTCCAGGAAGATGTTCTGCCTTCCATCTCATTGCCGCAGTGATTCGGGTGCGTCCGCTGGGATGGTCGAAAAAGATGAATTCCTCAACCGGGCCTGGATCAAGCTTCCGGTATTCGCCCAGTTTCAGGTCGATTTCCGCTTCCCCGTCGGGTTGTTGGCTGGCATTGATACCGAAAATATCCGCTTCGTACTCCATGGTGCGGGTAATGGTGTTACTTATCGGGGTGAGCAAGAAGAAAAAGGCAGAAAGCAGTATCACAGCCAATGGCAAAACCGCCACGTCATTGGGTGCGTTTATGCCCCAACTCGCTCCCCAACGCGACAACGAAGCACCCAAGCCCCAGTCCAGAAAAGCAAAGGCCGCTACCCACAGCAATCCCTCCAGCACCAGCCCTTTGAATTGGTGGTTGAGAACGTAATGGCCCATTTCATGACCCATCGTCGCTTCGATCTCCGGCAGGGTGCAGCGCTTCAGCAGATTGTCGTTGAGGGAGATGCGGGTTGTTCCAGCGAAGCCGCTCACATTCGCACTTACACGCTTCGACTGGCGCGAGGCGTCGAACTCATACACTTCGGTTGCAGGAATTCCGTTAGCCCGCGCCAGGCTGAGAATTGGATCCTTAATCCGCGTATCTTGCAGCGTTGAGTATTTGTTGAAGAGCGGAAAAATGAAAACCGGAGCGATCAGGGCTATAAACGCCGAGAACAGCACCGACATTGCCGCGCCCCATACCCACCAGTTCTTACCCAGGCGGCGGACCAGGCCGAACAACAGGGACACTACGATAGCACCCAGGACGACGGTTATCGCCAAGCCAACCATCTGGTCGCGTATCCATGCGGCAAAGGTCTGGTTGGAAAGGCCGTACTGATGCTCGCGAAAGAATCCTTCATACATCGTCCAGGGGAAAGCAATGACACTTACGAGGACAATGAATTGCACCCAGTAGAGCGCCGCCTGCAGCCCCTTGAAACGTGTAATTTTCGCCGCTAGGTCGCGCATTCGCGCCGACCACCGAAACCGCAACAGAAGCCACATCACGAAGACCGTCAAAAGGAAATCCCACAGCAGCAGCCAGTAACCGCCTTCGAAATAAGCGTCAGTGCGGACCCGTTGTTCGTGCGGAACTTTGGCAAGGTAGGCGTCCACTGCGGCTTTGACGTCGAATGACTGAGATGTAGAGTCTTTTTCCCGTTGCGCCGCCCCACCGGTATTGACAGTCTGTGCGTGCGCGGACGAGATGAGGCTCGCGGAGAGAAAAAGAAGCAGCGTCAATAAAACGATGCCCGAGAGAAGCGTGTTCGAAAAAACCGCGTGTCCCTGCACATTCATGAGGTCTCCGATGGCGGAGCGTGTTCCGCGCGGGGCATCTTATCAAGTCCGCGAGCTTTCGCTATAATCGGATTCGCAGGTTGACCGCCACACCTCGTTGCGCCCTTAGCTCAGCTGGATAGAGCGTCTGGCTACGAACCAGAAGGTCGGGAGTTCGAATCTCTCAGGGCGCACCATTCTTAATCCTTACATCACCACCACTTGCAGGTTGTCGCCGCGGCTGCGATCTGGGGGACAACAGGGGACAACTTCATTGTGCCTAGGCACAAACGAGAGGCTGAACCCAATCCCAACGCGGTCCGCTTGCGCTTTGCGGAAGGCCATATCCTCGCTGAGTTTCGCGTACCGATCGGTCACGGTCTCATCGCCGTGCCCGATCCAGAAGCGCAATAGATCTTCCGGAGTTCTTTGCTTTCGAAGATGCGTGACGCGGAATCGCCGGAAGGAATGGAATTCATTCACTGTGTTGTATTTGTAAATGAATGATTTCGTTGCGCGAGAAACCGCCGCTTGACCTGTTCCAAATCCAAGTGTTTTCGAAACGCACAACCGGCGCGAGGAATAGTCTCCATCAAAGTCTCAAGTGCCTCTGGATCAGTTCTCTCGCGAGAAGGACACCCTTAGGCCGCTCGCTTCCTTTATGGAGAAGACGGTTAGGGATTTGTAATGTATATCTCCACTCGCCGATTCTTCGCTCTCCCAGCAGCATCGGTATTCGGCGCTCGCGGTTGCGTTTTTCCAAATGCCTGTGGTGTTATCACCGAGCCCGCTAGATAGTTGTGCGAGACGAACCATTGAATGACAGCCTTTGCACGACGGTTCGATAAATCCATGTTGTACCCGTCTTTACCCACACTATCCGTGTGTCCATTTACAAGGATGACTGAGTCCGCCCGTCGTGCGGATTTAATGATCGCCGCTGCTTGTGTCAGTGGTCGTTCCGATGCACGTTTAACGTCAGCCTTGTCGAAGTCGAAGAGCACATCCCCGTCGAGAATCACGACGAGCGAGTCGTCTATCGTTTTTATCTCGACGTGGGTATCTAATTGTTCAGGCGTTGGAGGTATATCAACATCGGGAATAGTTTCTGGCACTCCCACCGGTTCGCCGTCGCCATAAATTACGGAAGCGACGCCATGATCAACTCCGATATTCGGAGTTGCGATTCCCCAACCGGACATGCGTGCCCACGCCAGACCGTGACTCTTGAAGGCTGGTCCATCCCACAGAGTGAGCGAGCACCACGAATAGACAAGCGCACTACCTCCAATTGTGCGCGCGCCAACTCCGTCGAAGTCGGGAAAACTCACGGGCCGATAAGTAGAAAAATACGCATAGTTGGACATGGATGAACTGGGCGAATATTGAACGATAAAGCCTTTGCCAACCCCGCCGCTGAGGACCCTCAGCCTATGAGCCCGTCCGGTATGAGCATTTACCAGATCAAAGATGGTAACGCTCATTCCTAGTGCACCCTTTGACGTAACGCTCGCGATTGCCCATTGTGTGGATGGATGTCGATCCGCAGGTGACGGTTCCATAGCTGCACCTCGAACAACACGTCGAATAGCACGTCCCGAAGATGCCGCTAAGGGGGGATTCGGTACTAGCGATGCAGGTCAGGAGAGGCGTGTAACCGCGTTAGCCGGCACCACAATTTGGAGGACCCCAGATGGCACCCACACGGACGGCGAGACCGTATCACGCCCGAGCTAGCAAAGCAACTCAATGACTACCTTGGTAGTGCCTCAGTTTGAAAACGGGAGGAGCCGCGCAAGTCGGTGGAGTCTCTCACCCAGATGACTCAAGTTTTTGCAGAGGTCTGTCGTCCGAATGAAAATAAGGATCAGGAACTCATTGTTATCGGGAACTTCGGACCGGGTGATCACGCTTCGGAAATAGTCCTGAAAGGTGCTAGACTTCCGCCACACGGAAGTTCCGCTGGGAGTACCTCTGGCTCCTCGCCCACGTGACCACCGAGGATCCAAGCGGCAGCAAAACCTTGGGCATCGTCGAACATGGCAACCCCGTCCCAACGAAACGAATTGCCGCCGCTCTCGGGAGATCTCGAGATGCGACGCTCACCAACCTTGAAAGGTTAGAGGCCGGAAATTACATCGAGCGGTCAGCCACTTTAGGTCATGCATACGAGTACAGGGTGCAACTCTTCACGAAATGAAGTTCGGGCCGAAGGCGATGGCTTCGAGTGGACACTTGCTCTAGGCGCGAGCTAAAGGCTAACCGAAGCAAGCAGCGTCTTGCTTCACAAGTCACGAATGATAGGATTTGAAAAAAGGGAGATTCACCAAGGAACCTCGTGCAACCTGAAGGTGAACTACACCGCGCCGCAGCCCGGTGGCGCCGGAGAATAATCTGGCTCAACATTCCGACGTTGCTGACTCTTGCATTCGAACTGGTGGGTGGTTGGCGCTACGGGAAAGACCCTTATTCAGGAAGATACGCGATTCATCTTGGCCCTTTTCACCCACTGATATGGTTGACGCTTGCTGCCGTTGTTGTGTGTCCACTACTGATAGTGGGAGGTTTTGCGACCGCGTTTTCAAAGTGGAATACTCTGCGGGCGAACAAGGGCTGGTTATCTGCGTTGCTGCTTCTGCTGATGTTGTCTCTCCTGCTCTGTATGTTCAGCTGCGCTTGGAGCTGCGGAGGACATCCCACTTGGATGGATGGATATAAATAGTATTAGATGGACTGAGTCCAGACCTGAACCCTGATTGCGAGCGAGCCTTGGTTGGATCGGCACACCTTCAACGAGAGCGAAATGGCGCTCCTCATCGAGTGCAGGCTGAAGTGTGCGCCAATTCTGATTGACAACGCCGACATTGTTAGAGAGGCGATGTTTCGTCAACAAAAGCAAGTCCGCCTTGCTCACTCCCAACTAAAGGTGTTCCTTTCAAGGTCGAAGCTAAAGCGCCGAACTCCCAAAGCGGTCAGAGACAAGTAGCCGTCTATGCGCGGCAGAAACCCTGAGGGCGAATTTCGCAACAACACTGCGCGCCTCGCCAAGTCGGTACCGTTCAACTGTACGCACGGCAGCGTGACGACCTCCAGGGACGTGGCTCCCCCCAGACTTGCCCCTCGAATTTGTTGCTCCACTCTCAGTTCCGGCAATCGATCTCCCAAGCGGTCGCGGTAGAGCAGAATCGCGCTCACTCCCGTGTCCAAAAGGAGCCGCACCGGCCGGTGCAGTATTTGAACTTCCACCGCCAAATAGGCGTCCGCCACTTCCATCGTCGTGCTGAACCGCAGGGTCCGAGGGGGTCCGAAAGTGATTTTCCTGCGGCCAAAATCGATGCTAAAGCTTCGCCCCTTCAACACGTCCAAACCGATAAGTCCATCAACTCCGGGCACACTTTTGCCCAGATAACTCAGATCGTTGAGCATCACCGGCAAAAACGGTATTCGTATTGGCCCGAGCTCAAAATCCGGGACCTCCGCCAACTCTTGCCTGAGCACTTGATCGAGATTGACAATGCGCACCGTCCTCCGCAAAGACAACTGCTCTTTTGCCACGTCTGGTGTCAGTACGCTATGGGTTGCGCCAGTATCCAAAACTAGCTTGAGATGTCCCTGCGCTCCAATCCGCCCTTCGACGGCGATGAGGTAACCGTCGTATAGAGTGAATGGGATCGTCCCGGATTCTTCGACTCCAGACAGTTCCGGGCCATTCCCTTCCGCAACAGCGTCGAACGCCTGGGCTCCACTCCGCACCTCCAGGAGCAAGCTGAGGATCAGTAGAAGCGTTGTCCTGCCAAATCTTCCCCACCAAAGCCTCTCCCTTTTCATGGCGCTCTCTCCGCCCGCGATGGCGGGAGCGCCGAGATTCGGTCAGGTCAGGGAGTTCTGCCATGGACCCGATCTGAAACTAATCTGAAATCCATCTGATATCGCAACTCCTTTATTTCGTGGAGACTGCGGGCCTGAATGGCAGGGTCAAGTGCCGCAGAAAAACTGTGTTAAACTCGCGGCGACCTAGACTTAAGGCGTACCCAGCAGGTCTTCGCGATGTACCGCTTCGGCGCATTCCAGGTTGACCCGCGCGCACACGAATTGCTTCAAGACGGCATTCGTATCAAGATTCAGGAACAGCCCTTTGTCGTCCTGCTGAAGCTTCTGGAACATCCGGGGGAGTTGGTGCCCCGCGAAGAACTGCGTCGCGCTCTTTGGCCCGCCGACACCTTTGTTGACTTTGAAACCGGGCTGAACACCGTCATAAAACGCCTGCGTGAAGCCCTACGAGACCCCGCCGAGAGACCTCGCTTCATTGAGACGATGCCTAAACTGGGCTACCGCTTCATTGCTCGCGTGGAGCTAGATAGTCAGCCTCCGGTGGACATCCAACCCAAGAAATCCGTGCGTATCTCCGATTGGGTGAAATGGGCTACGGCCTCGACCCTACTGCTTGTCGTGACCGCGATAATCCTTTTGTACCTTTCCAGATGGGAGCGGCGCGTCGGAACTCTGGAAATCGTACCCCTCACCGGCAGGTCTGAGATGGAGGATGGCGCGGCTTTTTCGCCAGACGGTAACCAAGTCGCTTTCACGGCGTTCCATGCGGTACCTGACGGGAGCGAAGGACTTTACACAACGATGATTGGCGGAGAGAGGCCTCTACGCCTGACGTCAAACCCTGGCGACTGCTGCCCAGCCTGGTCTCCTGACGCTCGGTCGGTTGCCTACGCCCGCGGTCACCCGGGGGGGCGCACGATCTATGTCGTACCGGCTCTCGGCGGCACATCCAGAGAGCTCTACTCTGAGGAGGGCGTATTTAAGGAACAGATCGGCCAACTGCCCTGGTTTTCGTGGGCCCCGAACGCCAGATTCCTGGCGGTCAGCGCGCTCTCTACACCCGAAAAACGGCCCACCATCACTCTCGTCTCATTGCAGGATGCTTCCAGATTGCCCCTCACCTCACCCCCTCCTGAATATAGCGACTGGTGTCCGGCCTTTTCTCCGGACGGGAAATACATCGCCTTCCTTCGTTCCAGCGGCCCGGGGCTGGTTGACGACTTGTATGTCGTTCCAGCAATCGGCGGTGAGGCAAAGCGGTTGACATCGGACAAGCGTGCGATGGAGGGTCCATTTGCCTGGACTCCAGACAGCCGGGAAATAGTTTTCTCCTCTTACCGTAGCGGATTGAGAAGTCTGTGGCGCATCCCAGCTGCTGGCGGAACTCCCAGGCGGGTAGAAGGCGTGGGGACTTCTACTTCCGCACCAGCAATCGCTCAAAAGGGAAATCGGCTCGCCTACACGGTCGAGGTGTTAAAGGTAAACCTTTGGAAGATTCGCCTTGCCGACGCCAAACATGCAGCCGGCCCGCCTCAATTGATCCTACCTTCTAATGGTTATCTCGGTCTTGCATCTTTCTCTCCTGACAGCAAAAAGTTAGCCTACGAGTCTTCTCAATCTGGATATAACGAAATATGGACGGCTGACAGCGACGGTTCCAATCCAGTGCAACTCACGTTCCTCAAGGGCGTGGCTGGAACTCCCCGCTGGTCGAATGATGGTCGCTCCGTGGCCTTCGACTATCGCCCCGACCAGCACAGCGAAATTTATACGATTGATGTATCGGGGGGACCTCCACGGTTCATCCCCACCATCCCCGGCGCCGACAATGCCGTTCCTCGTTGGTCGCGTGATGGCAAGTGGATTTACTTCTCGTCGAACCGCGGCAATGAACCCAAACAGGTTTGGAAAGTCCAGGACGGTGGCACTCCCATTCAGCTAACAAAGAGAGGCGGAAAGTCCCCGGCCGAGGGACCCGACGGTTTTGTCTATTATTCCAAAACGTTTCGCAGTGATGAGATATGGAAGGTTCCCTCAGGCGGCGGACAGGAGACTCTAGTGTTAAAGGCTCCGGGCTTGGACTCCTGGAGCTGGGCCTTGGGTAGTGCGGGAATTTACTTTATTACCGAGAGTAACGGAGGCAAGGGTGTGCTTTTCTTCTATGAGTTCGACACCAGGAAAGTACTTTCCCTCATGCTGTTCGACAAACGTGTCGTCGAGCCCGCTCTATCGCCCGACGGGACATCCCTCATCTTCTTTCAAATAGATCAGTGGGAACAAACCATCATGCTCGTTAACCATTTCCGTTGATCCCGCGAACCGACACGACTGACAGCACAGCAAACAGTCTGCATCCCTGGACGAATGCACCGCGGTCACAAAGTGAGGCTCGCACCTTCGCGTCACACGCCCGCACATACGACCCGGTTCATTCTTTTGGCAGGTTCCAAAAATCAGATGTTTGTCGAACGCCACGAAGGGTGGGCCGCGGCTTCGTGAGCACAGTTACTTGCGAGGGTCGCTCTCCAGAGGATTTTGGAACACACGCGATCTCCTCGCTTGCTTGTTTCTTGATCCAACGGGCCGACCGGCACCCGGGCGCCGGCCGCCCCATCGAGGATGCGAAACTTGGGGATCTCGCTTCTTGTTCTTGGAGCCGAACGGTCGTCCGGCTCTTAGCCGTCTTCCGCCCAATCCATTCGCCATCTCTGAAAACCTCCGAGGAGGAAGCCGGCACAAATCAAAGCTTCTTTGAAAAGTGCCACCAAGAATCAAAACAATCAAAGAAACCCTTTGCCTTCAACGACTGTCCTGCGAGGCCAGAAGCTCGGGCTAACGTCGTTTCAAAAGGTTTCAAAGCGTAAGTGCTTTGAGATCATCAGCCGCAGTTTGAAATCCCATTGAAATCCAATATTTATCAATCGCGCAAGCCCTTTCTCTTCAGCATCCTTTTTGAAAAGAGCTGATAGTTAACACTACATAGAATTGTTACCTGCCAGCCCGCCGAGTTTTAACTGCGCAGTCAAGACGGGCAGAGTATCATCCGTTGGCATGGCGCAACCATTCGTGAATCCAGGCGCGCCTCGTTAACGTGGAAACCCGAACTGGGGACTGCCTGTTCAGCCCCGCCTAGATGCCGCTACCGAGTTCGAAACGCAAGTTCGACAATTGGGACTTAGTAAGCAGACTTATGCCGATTCAACTGAGTTGCGTAGATGTTGTGAGCGCAACAGAAATCGCGTCTACATCCCGGAGTGGCTGCTTGCTGTGTGGGGAATCGACGTGAATCCGACCTTCAGCTGGTGAAACACCTGTCTAGGTTTCGGCTTGCGACTTCTAAGGCTTCCACCACACCTTAATCTTATGTGTTTACGAAGTCGTTAGCCTTTTGCCATACTGAGCCCACCGTGAAGCGCATGACGGCCGAAGAACTCGATCTGACGGCTACCCGATTGGAAGATATGCGGCTGGAAGAAGCAAACCTGCGCTCCAAACTACAGAAACAAGTAGAAGAGTTCGGCTTCACTCCTCCCCGCGCGGAAAAGTCGAAGCGACTCGCGGGCACGCTTTACCAGTTGACGGTAAGCCGCGGATTGACAACCGAAATAAAAGACGCCGAGGTCGAGCGCATTCGGGCAGCTTGTCCGGATGATCTCTTCGGTCGTCTCTTTCAAGCCGTCACAAAGTTCAAATTGACTGACGGCGCCACGCTAACACTGGCCAACCCGCTACCCGAGGACGCACCGCGCAACTTGCGATTGATGTTCAGCCGGGCGGTCGAGACTAAGGAAACTTCCCTAAGACTGCGAATCGACAAAATCAACGTCGGGTGCGCCACCGAATGCGTTACGTAAAGCCTAGGGCTGTAATTGATTGTGTTGACGAGTTGATCCTGAACCAGAAGCACACCTGCGGTCCCGATTGTTTGTGCTGGAAACTGCGCCAGGTGCCGGCAATCGACGATGCAGTCCGGAAACTTCACCTCCAAAAACTTCAGAGCAAACCTGAAAAGGGGATCTGAGGAGTGGAATTGGCGAACATAATCGAGGTGTTAGATCGAAAGCGAATCAGGCTCGTCCTCGGTCGTCCACTCTGGATGGTCAAAAAGTTATGGGAAAAAAGGGACGGACTGGGAACACAGCCGCCAACTCTGGCAACGTACACCGAAGCGGTAGACAAGTGCATTGCGTTTGCAGCGGCCTTCATGGAACATGCCCGTGTTTACGTGGAAGCCAAGCGCGAGCTTGAGCTATGGAAAAAAGAGATTGAGCTTGTCCGAATGCGCAAAGAAGTGGAAGCGCTCAAAGTTGTCATTCCCTTACTCGTTGAGAATGCGGCTGATTGCCAAATAGAGTACGTGACCCTTGACGAAACTAACGTGACACCTGGTGGCCTGACGCAAATTCGCTAGCACGTGAGGTGGGGGACAACTTAGGGGACAACAAGACGCGCCCTGGGAAACTCTAAGCGATTTCAAGTCAACGAGATAAGTTTTCCGGCGTCTGGCTACGAACCAGAAGGTCGGGAGTTCGAATCTCTCAGGGCGCACCATCTATCCTCAATTCATGCTTGCGGTTGCAGGTACATTGGTGCAGACCGGTGGGTTGGTTTTGTCGCCCATGTCGCCCATTCCTAAACCAAGCCCAACGCTTTCACACCACTGCCGACGCCACACAACATCTTGCTGCAAGCCCAATGCGTATGCATCAGTGATGCTGGCACCTGCGTGACCAAGCCACAGCCGGACCCGGTCTTCCGGGCATCCAGCTTTGCGCAACACCTCGGTGCGGAAGCGACGGAAGGCGTGAAGGCCCACCGGCGCAATTGCATGCCTACCTCATCCACCCGTTGTGCTTCAGTTCCTCGTCCGTTCGTCACGTGGCACATCCCAATTTGCTTTGCGTTACCTCCGAATGTGTCACTTTTCACGCTTCCATCGCACTCCATTATTTCCCAGTGGCACGGGCCGCCCGAGGGAAGGTGGGTAGATTTGACACAGCCGTCAGCCGGGAACTCTGCCGTCCCGAAAAGTTTGCTAGGAGACGACGGTTGCCCTGTGCGGACCGCCCGGAGAACCAGGAGCTCGCCCGCGAGAACGCAAGGTTCTTCCATCTGCGGTGGCATCAGGCTTGAGGAATGTTTCCTTATTATTTATGCAAAGAAATAAAAAGGTAACAAGAGGAGTGTCAATATTCATCTGCCGTGAACAAGTATTTGTTACAAGAAAAAGCTGACGACTGCAAGGTAATCCCGCAGATGGATCGGCATGAGTCAATTGGTCGGTACACGCAGGACTGGATCGATCACTCGCGCAACTTTCGGGCTTCGACTGAACTCGAGAAAGTCGAAGATCAAATCTGATTTTCTTGACTTCCTAAATTGCGGCTAGTACTCCTTACCCACTGTGTGGCCCTTGGATGCCGCGGCTCGGAGGAAATGCCCTGGGCCTCAGCACGCATACCATAATTCAGAATGAAAAGGGACGCCCCCCGCCGACCTTGGGGGTCGCTGCTTGAAATGATGCGCTGTCTGGAGGTCGCGTTCACGTAGAACTCAATGGCTTCCATTGGGGGCTGAAGTGACAGTGTGGGGTAGTCTCTTTCCAGCTAAAACAGATCCACAATTCTCTCGTTGTGATTTCATCCCCTATAGACGTTGGAGATCGAGCATCCCGTTAAGGTCTCCACTGCTGCTATGAATGATATTGGTTTCATGGGTTCGCATAACCTCATCCACCAGGCAGCCCAAATCTTCGATGGTTGTGCGGCAAAACATTTCTTCACCATACTCCTCAAGCTGGTTTAGTACGGCAGCGTTTTGATCTTGGTGGGTCATTGGTCACCCCGAAATATGAATTGTTTAGTCGTGCTTCAATAGCTGCGGTGGTGTAGCGAGAAGACAGAGTTCATCTTCATGACACCATCTGGATTCGGTCTTCCCTCACTAATGATCCCGTAGGGGGCCGGCCAGAATGTCATCCCGATATCATTTTCTTGTAAAGGAAATGTTCAGGCGGTTGAGTCAGTGCAAAGAAAAAGGCGTAAGGCTTTGGCGCCCGATGATGTACGGCCTCAGCACCTCCACGCTACACGGCTGAACCCAGCTAATTGTTTGGGATCTTTACAAATGGTCACGTGATCAACCCGCGTGATTCCGGCATTAATATCGATCAACTAAGGAAGATAATGCGAGTGCATTCGCTTCTTGTTGGTTCATAAACGCGCACCCGGCCAGCGGGAGTATAATTCGTCCGTTTCTTCGCTAAATATTGGAGGTTCCCGTGAGGCCACGGTGTTTTTCCCACCTTGCATTGCTCGTGTTGCTGTTTGCGGGTTGTGTCACCGCCCAGATGGCCGTCAACAGCGCACAAATCAAGTTCCCTGACACACCTGCCCACGAGGTTATCGACACCTATTTTGGCACGAAGATCGCCGATCCTTATCGTTGGTTGGAGGATTTGAAGAGTCCCGAGGTTGTCTCATGGATGAAGGCTCAGAACGACTACACGCGTACCGTACTGGACCGCATTACAAACCGCGACCGACTCCACGCTCGGATTGCACAACTGGACGATGCTGGTGTGCGTGTGAATGGTCTCCAGTCATACAACGGCCGCTGGTTTTACCTTAAGGGAGTTCCTGGTGACGATAATCGCAAGTTGTACGCACGCGATGGATTTGCAGGGGTGGAGCGGCTGCTGCTGAATCCCGAAACCCTGACTGCCAACAGTGTGCACTACTCCATCGACTATTTCCAGGCTTCGCCCGACGGCAAATTAGTAGCTGTCGGCGTTTCTGCCGGCGGTTCAGAGAACAGCGTCATGCACGTACTCGAGGCCGATACGGGCCGAGATACAGGCGAACGTATTGACCGCGCGCAGTTCGGCGCCGTTTATTGGCTTCCCGACAATCACTCATTCTTCTACAACCGACTGCACAAATATCCTCCTAGTGAACCAAGGACTTCTTATTACCTGAACAGCCGGGATTATATCCACCACCTCGGCAACGACCCCGAGAATGATGTCGCAGTCTTTGGAAAGGGCCTATCTCCAGCTGTTGCAATCACTGACAGCGATTTGCCATTCATTCTTCGAGTACCCGGGTCAAACTATGTGTTCGGTATGGTTGCGCATGGTGTGCAAAACGAAGCGAGCATATATATAGCGTTGTTAGATCAGGTACATGATGCGGGTGCGGGTGTTCCCTGGCGCAAATTAATCGATGTGTCGGACGATGTCACGAGCTTTGATGTTCACGGCGATAACGTCTATCTTCTTTCGCACCACAACGCATCCCGATATAAGGTGCTCCGCATCGCACTTCCGAAAGGTGAGATCACACAAGCAGAAGTCGCTGTTCCACCATCCGATGCTGTAATCACCGCTATTGCAGCTGCCGAGGACGGGCTCTACCTCCAGAAAAGGGACGGAAGCGTCCATCGCCTGTGGCGACTGCCATATAACGGTGGCGGCGCTGTCCAGATTGACCTGCCATTTGAGGGAACGATTGAAGAGATTTTCGCCAACCCTGCCGAACCCGGAGTCTACGTCGGCTCCTCGTCGTGGACAAAGTCCCCGGCCTATCTCCACTACGATCCGAAAATCAACTCGGTTACGGATACTAAAATTATTCCCCCGTCTCCCGTAGACTTTTCAGCGATCACCTCCGACGAGGTGAAGGCAAAGGCACCCGATGGCACGCTTGTCCCACTCTCGATCATCTACCGCCGCAACCTCAAGCTGGATGGTTCCCATCCTACGTTGCTGCACGGGTACGGTTCTTACGCCATCAGTTACGACCCAGGCTTTGATCCCAGCTCGTTGGCATGGCTGGAGCGCGGCGGCGTGATTGCCGTGGCGCACGTTCGCGGTGGAGGAGAATACGGCGACGACTGGCACAACGGAGGCCGCAAGGCTACCAAGAAGAACACCATTACTGATTTTATTGCGTGCGCTGAATATCTGATTGACCATAAATTCACATCTGCGGCGCATCTTGCAGGCGAAGGAACGAGCGCGGGTGGAATCACGATTGGCGGCGCGATTACCGAACGGCCCGATCTATTCGCGGCAGCGCTCGACAACGTCGGAATGTCCGACGACTTACGTGCGGAATTGCAGGTTAACGGCCCGGCAAACATCCCCGAATTTGGTACGGTTCAGAACGAAGAGGACTTTCACAATTTGCTCGCCATCAGCGCTTACCATCGAGCGAAAGACCACACTGCGTATCCTGCCGTGTTGCTCACCACAGGCGTCAACGACCCACGGGTTGATCCCTGGCAGATGAATAAGATGACTGCACGACTGCAAGCTGCGACTTCGAGCGGGCGCCCTGTGCTGCTGCGCGTGGACTATGATGCGGGACACGGCGGCATAGGAGCCACGCGCACCCAACACGTCAATCTGCTCACAGACCAGTTCTCTTTCTTGTTGTGGCAATTGGGCGATCTCGACTTCCAAACAGAACATCCGGCTCAGTCGGCACTGTCAAAGTAACGAAGCCGCTGCAAAATCTACGTGGCTTGCGGGTCGGCCGTCATGGTACTGAAATTGCATTCACCAATGTCATCTAGGGAGTAAAGGTCTTGAATATCTCAACCCAGGCAGCGGAACTTGTCATCAAGGGATCTGTGGAAAAGGCTGCACAGATCGGAGTGCCGTCGTATGGCAAAACGCGTGTGCTGGCAATCGCGGGAGGAATTATCGTCGCTCGTCATCATCTGGCGTCATGAATCGGCTGTGGAGTGTTGAAGACCTCGTAGCCCCTCTGGGAAATGTACGACCAAATGAGGGCGGAAAGAGCAGCATAAAGATAAATGCCGCGAATCGGGCTATTGTTATCTGCATGGATCATTCTGGTCACGATCAGCGATGCTCAGACCGTAACGTTAAGCCTTCAGCAAGACCTTAACTCGAAGTTGCCCGCGGGTACTGAGTTCACCGCCACGGACTCTACCGGAAAGGTTTACCACGGGCATGTAGAGACTCATCCAGCGCGACGCATACTGCGGCGGGGCTCGATGCGGTTGATATTCGATGATCCTGTGGTGCCAGTCAGAAACGAGGGGATAATTCGAGCGGGAAACAAGATGCGACTGCTCAAGTTGGGTGGATCAGTCTTAGCCGGAAAGTTGGCTGACGATTCCGTGGATACAGCTATTGGGGCGAGTAAAGCTCGTTACGTAGCCGTAACCGTGGCTGTGGCGTTAATTGCCTTCCAGAAAGGCGGCGAAGCCAAGCTCCATAAGGGAGATACTATTGACGTAGATCCTAGGCGCAATATGCCCCAAACGCCAAAGTAACGCCACTAATTTCCATGACTCCATTTCGCCAGATCGAATACGTATCAAGTGACAGCGATGTAGGTATGCCCTGCGGCAAGCCTGCCCAAGCGAAGTGTTCAGACTGCGGAGCTACTATCTGCGAAGACTGCCAGATGGAGTGTTGCGGCCAATCATTTTGTGAAGTGTGCTACGACTACCACCTGACGAACTCTTGCTTACGAAAGCCTGTGCGGAACGAGCGCCAGGTCTTTGGAACACACAAAGCTGGTTAGTCAGTTCGTGGATTCCATGACTTGGTTGGAGTCACGTCTGCCTGCTCTGTCCTACAAAGTTCCGTAAACGCTCATTCGTCTCAGCGTATCCATCCACCTCTTCTTGGGATATTGGCTGCGTCAACCCTGATGTGTTGTTCAGGAATGCCCGTTGCTTGTCCAGAGGCTCGACATCTCGGAGCTTATTTCGCCAATCCGTTTATGGAGATCCTGAATGGAGTGATGGGCGTGGTCCAGTCGGCGGGCACAGCGTTGCAGGGTGACACTGCGAGGCTTAGTAGCAGGGCAAGAAAGAGACCGAATTTCATATTATGAAAAGCGTATCCGGCGACTCACGATTCCGACAGTCCTATAATTTGGGTCGTTCTGATTGCAAATTCAGTGGGCCTACCATACTGCTTCCCCCAATGGATAAAACCAGAATGTTGAAAAATCGCGAACACTGACAACTCGTCCTGACCGGGCGATTGAGTGTAATCGCCTTCCATGAGAAGTCCGGTCGAAGTCAAGGGGATTGGTTTTGGTATTTGTCGGTCATGCTATTTCTTTCCGGCCGAGTCGCCACTGTCGCCTTGGTCCAGTTTTGCCCACGCCGCGCTCATGGCGGTGCAGGCATTCAGCAACCTGATCGCACGCGGAGAACTGATAGGCGTGGCGGTGCTCGTCATCATCGGTGTACTCCTGATCGCGCTGGCCCCGAAATTAGGCTTAGAGTGTTGCCCACATAGCCCAATTAAGGGTCGATTTCGGAATTCGCCCGCCCCTAAGCAACAGACGATAAGGCATTTAGATTTTCACCCTTTCCCCTACGAACCAGAAGGTCGGGAGTTCGAATCTCTCAGGGCGCACCAGGCATTCTTTTCGATGCTATTCCGCGGGGTCGTAGTTCAGGTTGGGACCGAGCCATCGCTCGACTTCGTCCACGCTCATTCCCTTGCGTTTGCTGTAGTCGGCGACCTGATCACGGTCGATCTTGCCTAGGCTGAAGTAGCGCGATTGGGGGTGGGCGAAGTAAAGGCCACTCACGCTGGAGCCGGGCCACATTGCAAATGACTCGGTAATCAGCATTCCGGTATTCGCCTGTACATCGAGCAAACGCCACAGCGGACCCTTTTCTGTATGATCCGGACACGCTGGATAACCCGCAGCTGGCCGGATGCCGCGATACTTCTCTTGAATTAGGTCAGCATTGCTCAGGCCTTCCGCACAACCATAACCCCATTCGTCGCGGACGCGTTTGTGCAGGCTTTCGGCGAAAGCCTCGGCCAGGCGATCGGCGAGGGCCTCCGCCATGATCGCATTGTAGTCGTCGTTCTTCGCCCGGAACCGGTCGCACAGTTCTTTCAAACCGATGCCGCTGGTTACCGCGAATGCCCCGATATGATCGGCCAACCCTGTCTCCTTGGGTGCGATGAAGTCGCTGAGAGACCGGCAAGGCTCACTGCCTTCCTTATTCGATTGTTGACGGAGGAAGTGGAATCGTTCGAGCCTTTTTTCGCGTTGGTCATCGGCGTATAACTCGACATCGTCGCCCACAGCACTAGCCGGAAAGAAACCGTATACGCCTCGCGCTGTGATCAATTTCTTCTCAATGATGACATCGAGGAGAGCGTTGCCTTCGCTCAAGACCTGGCGCGCCTGCGCACCGTGTTCCGGGTGTTCGAGAATTCGGGGATAAATTCCTTTCAGTCCCCAGGTATGGAAGAACGGGCTCCAATCGATGAACTCCCGCAGCGTCGCAAGAGGAAAGTCATTCAGCACGCGGACGCCAGTGAAGATAGGCATCGGCAGGTCTTCCGCACGCCATTCGATCGGAGTCCGTCGTTTGCGGGCTTCCTCAAGTGAGACAACGGATAGCTTGGGCGCGGAGTGAGCTTTGCGTAACGCTTCGTAGTCGGCGCGATGCTGCTCCACGAATGCAGATTTACCTTCGTCGCTCAGCAGACTGGTCGTGACCGGCACCGCCCGGCTGGCGTCGAGAATGTGGACTACTGGCTCGCTGTAATGCGGCGCAATCTTAACGGCAGTGTGCGCCCGGCTCGTGGTTGCCCCGCCGATGAGTAACGGTAACTTGAAACCCTGACGTTCCATCTCTCGGGCCACATGTACCATCTCGTCGAGAGACGGAGTGATCAGCCCGCTGAGCCCGATCATGTCCGCCTTTTCCGCCTTGGCGCGCTCGAGAATCTTTTCGCAGGGCACCATTACGCCCATATCGATGACTTCGTAGTTATTGCAGGCCAGCACGACACCAACAATATTCTTACCAATATCGTGAACGTCACCTTTTACCGTCGCGAGTACGATTTTTCCCTGCGCCTTGACCACTTCGCCAGCTGCAACTCTCGCTTCCTTCTCGGCTTCCATATAGGGAGTGAGGTGCGCGACGGCCTTCTTCATCACACGGGCTGATTTGACCACCTGCGGCAGGAACATCTTGCCCGCTCCGAAAAGATCACCCACTACGCTCATGCCCGCCATCAGTGGACCTTCAATAACCAAAAGAGGGCGGCCCAGTTTGACGCGGGCCTCCTCGGCATCCACCTCAATGAACGTGTCGATTCCCTTCACCAGCGCGTGAGAAAGCCTTTCCTCAACCGTGCCGGTGCGCCATTCCTCAGCCTTCTTCTCACTTACCGCCTTGCCGACTCCCTTGAGCTTTTCGCCGTAATCCACGAGCCGCTCGGTGGCATCGGGACGGCGGTTTAGCAGTACGTCCTCGACCAGCACTTTCAGCTCAGGCTCAATCTCTTCATAGACCTCGAGCATGCCGGCATTCACAATGCCCATATCCATGCCGGCCGCGATGGCGTGATAGAGAAACGCCGAATGAATGGCTTCGCGAACTTTGTTATTCCCACGAAAGCTGAACGAGATGTTGGAGACGCCGCCGCTCACTTTTGCGTGTGGCAGGTTTGCCTTGATCCAGCGGGTGGCGTTGATGTAGTCAACCGCGTAATTGTTATGCTCCTCCATGCCCGTGGCGACGGTCAGGATGTTGGGATCGAAGATGATGTCTTCGGGGGGAAACCCGACCTGGTCGACCAGGATGCGGTAGGCGCGCTCACAGACCCGGATTTTGTCCTCGTAAGTCGCCGCCTGGCCCTGTTCGTCAAAAGCCATCACCACCACGGCCGCGCCGTACTTCAGAACTTTCGCCGCGTTCTGGCGAAACTTTTCTTCGCCTTCTTTCAACGAAATCGAATTGACAATGCCCTTGCCCTGCAAGCACTTCAGACCGGCCTCGATGATCTCCCATTTCGAGGAGTCCACCATAAAAGGCACCTTGGCCACTTCCGGCTCGCTCCCGAGCAATTGCAGGAATCGCGTCATGGCGGTGACGCCGTCGATCATGCCCTCGTCCATGCAGATGTCGAGGACGTTCGCACCGTTCTCGACTTGCTGCCGGGCAATGCTTACCGCTTCTTCATATTTACCCTGCTTGATGAGCTGGGCAAACTTCGGCGAACCGGCCACATTGGTCCGCTCGCCAATCATGATGTAGACGCCGGGCTGTTGGGTGAATGGTTGCGATCCCGAGAGACGGAGTGGCTTTACCTTCGCGGGCTGGAGCGCGCTTGTGCTGTCTGCTTCGCTCACGCAGGGCTCTCGATCTGGCCTGCGTAGGATTCTTCGGAGTGTGTCGGCGTTCCCCACTTTCGCGGAGGCTGGCCTTCGAGTGCTTTCGCGATAGCCGCGATGTGGTCAGGAGTATTTCCGCAGCAGCCGCCCGCGATGTTGATCAACCCTCCGCGTGCAAAGCCGCTCAGATAACGGGCCATATCTTCGGGGCCCAGATCGAAGCCGGTTTCCGACAGCGGATTCGGCAGACCGGCGTTGGGATAACACGAGATCGCGACGTCCGCCTTTTCCGAGAGCTCCTCCAGAAACGGATACATCAGATCGGGACCGAGCGAGCAGTTGAGGCCCACCGATAGCGGTTTCACATGCCGCACCGCATTCCAGAACGCTTCGGTTGTCTGCGCAGAAATCATCGTCTCGCCGCCGCGCCCGACAGCCGCTGAAATCATTACTGGCAGTTCCCTGCCGTCGTTATCGAATACCTCGCGGATCGCGACGAGGGCCGCCTTGGCATTCAGAGAGTCGAAGATTGTCTCGACCAAGAGCAGGTCGACACCGCCTGCGATGAGACCCCGAATTTGCTGGGCGTAGGCTGTCTTAACCTGATCGAACGTGACGACGCGAAAGCCCGGATCGTCAGCATCCGGCGAGTTCGACAGAGAGACCGTCAGCGGCCCAATCGCTCCCGCCACGAACCTCTGGCGCGAGGTTGCAGTCCCGACGCGATCGGCCCATTCGCGGCATTGCCGGGCCGACTGCTCATTGATGTCCGATGCCACTGCGCCGAGAAACGAATCGTCAACGATCTTCTGATAGAAAGCGGGATCCTTACGGCCGCCGCGCTCCCGCGGATCGTCGACAAAAAATTCGCTCTGCGTGATGCTGGTGGCCCCGAAGGTATTTGTCTCTATAATGTCCGCCCCTGCTTCCAGAAAACGGCGATGAATGTCTCCAATCATTTCTGGCTTGGTCAGAGAGAACAGGTCGCCGTTGTTCAGAAGGCTCTTCTTCGAGTCCTTGAATCGCTCGCCGCGGATATCCGCTTCCGTCATGCCATAGGTACGAATGGTCGTGCCCATTGCTCCGTCGATGATGGCAACTCGACTGTCGAGGACTTTTTCCAGCGGATGTTGATGGGCTTTCGTCATATCCTTTTGATGATCTCCGGCCATCATTCGCTTCAGGCGTAACCTTCGGACATCTCCGTAAATGAGCCTCTCTTAATTATAGTTACAGCGATCGGCAAGATGTCCAAGCTTCGCGAGTGGGATCAATGAGGTAATCGTGGTAGCGTTGGAAGTGGCGTTGGAGCGCAGGAAATAACTGGGGTTCGGTTACCGGATTCGACGTGGGCAACTCTCCACGGAGAAATGAAGAGAGTGCAATTCACAGCCACTAGATCTCACACCAGCAGGTTGCCATTCGTTGCGGCGGGCGCAGTCACCGGCATTGGCAGCCTGCCTTTCACGTCGGCGACGTCGGCGATTCGTTCCGTTGTGGAATTCTCTCCAGAAGTTCCCTTTTGGCCGCAGTTGCCTCGACTCTCGGAACGGGAGAGTATCGTCGGCCAAGGCCTTGGTATTGTGGAAGACCTGATTGAGCCTCGTAACGAAGGCTACGGTTATCAGGTGAAAGACGGCCAGCTTGACTCGGTGCTCGAAATCCTTCACCGGAGTAGCGGCGAGGTAACACCGGCAAACGCCGCAGGCTTCGGCGCGTTCGAAGAAGCGCTTTCATCGGGTCTCTTCGGCTCCGCAGTCGCCGTCAAGGGGCAGATCGAGGGCCCAATCACGCTGTCGGCATATCTGTTTCATAGGGGCCGCTCGTTCCTGGCAGACCCAGCGCTTTTTGCCGCGATCGCGTTTCATATCTCGCAGATCATCGGCTGGCAGATCGATCGCCTGAAATCAGCTGGCTTGCCTGTGCTCCTGTTTGTAGATGAACCAGCCTTGTGTCTGGACGCACCTGTCGCAAACGCCGTCCCAGAGGAACAGCGACTCCAGGCGTTGGCGGCCACGCTGGAAAACGCTCGCGTTCGCGGAGCCTATGCCGGACTGCATTGCTGCGCGGCACGTCCCTTTGAACGCATGTGTCGGGTGCAGCCGGACATCATTTCGTTCGATGCCCATGAAGGACTCGACCTGTTCTTTGGCGATTGGCATGCGCTGGACTTCATGCAACAGGGTGGAACTGTTGCCTATGGAATCGTGCCCACCCGGCCCGGAGTGAACGCCGTCGATTCAGCGAGCATCTTCATTCGCTGGCTGAAAGCCGCGTCCCTGGCTGGCGATCCCCAGAAATTTGCGCAACGGGCGATGATTACAGCGACCTGCGGACTCGGACTGCTCGACACCTCAGCGGTTGCGGAGTCATTCGGTGTCGCACATAGCGTCAGCAAACTGATCCGGTCCCTGGCGGGTTCGCCGGAATTGAACGAAGAAGCCGCATTCGGAGACTAAGTTGTGGCGTGAGCCAGACTCATCTTTGTTTGGCTCGCTCTACAATGAGCCAGGTCCTCGGGCGACACTCATTGCTTCAAAACGATGACGCCCCAAGGCCCACGACCGACTTTGACCTTGCGGATCACCTTCTGGGTGGCGAGATCCACGACTGAAATGTCGTTCGAGGGTCCGTTGGCGGTATACAGGGTTTTTCCATCGGGTGAAAGAGCGATCCCCCAGGGGCGTTCACCCACCTCAAACGACCCGCTAACTCGGTTCGTGGCTGTGTCGATCACAAAAACCTTGTGTCCGCGGCCGGTGCTTACGTACAGCTTTGAGGCGTCAGCCGAGAGCAACACGGCCATCGGTTTGATGACTCCGCGCTCACCCAGCGTAATCGTTTTTAAGACCTCATGTTTTACGCAGTCAACCACCACCACTGAGCCATCGTTTTCGGCGTTCACATACGCTCGCGAGCCGTTGGGCATGAACGCGACCGATCGTGGACGACGCCCGACTTTGAACGTCTTGGTGATTTTCCCCGCCGCGATATCAATGACTGAAATCGTCCCGCTAGCTTCCGAGGTTACGTAGACGGTCTTGCCGTTCGGCGCAACTTTGACTCCTTCGGGTTCCTCTCCCATGTCGAAGGTCTTCGTGACCTTTCCGCTGGCCACGTCGATCATGCTGGCCTTGGCATCATCTTCGTTGGAGACAAAAATGTGGCGCCCATCCCGGCTGAGATCAAAGTTCTCGGGATCTGATCCGCTTTGAATAAGCCGCAGAACTTTATTCTGTTGCACTGCGAAAACGCCAATTCCGTCGGCGGTCTTGTCCGGTGGCGGAAGTTTGCTCTCGTCCACGCCTGGTCCAGCGATAGGAGACCCGCTCAACGCCACGTAGATCGTCTTCCCGTCGGGGCTGGCATGAATTCCACGCGGACGCTTGCCCAGCGGGACCGTGGCGACCACTTCGAGCGTCAAAGCGTCAATCACGCTCAAGTCACCGGAGTTTTCATTGGTCACATAGATGCGATAGCCCGGTTTGGATATGTTCTTGTCCAGCGCAGCGCACGAGCCGACAAAGAAAAGCACCAGAAAGGTCGTAAAAACAGCACGTCGCGTTGAGCAGGTCATCTTTCCTTTCCTTTGGAAACAATAAAGACACTTTGGAGGCGAGCCTGTTTGAGATGCTGCTTCTCGCACGAGGATCAACTCAGTGAATTTTTTCACATCCGCGATCTCACTTATCTCCCGGGAGGAATTACTTGGATGACTTCACACCGCACCACATAGGATCGAGCATATTTCACTAGATTGCGGGGACGGAATACGGAATTCAAAGGAAGAGGGATGTTCAGAAATTAACATACTCTGTAAAACGGCGGTGCCATGGCGGTAATTGTACGCTTTGCGTGGATTTCGCCAAGAATTCCCATCCTCGCTCACGGTCGCGGGGCCGCGCCGGATTCACACCGCTTCCCTTTTTATGGCAGGTTGGATACCTAAGATAGAATTCCTCATATCACAAGGTAAGGGAGCCGATGCTGGTCGCTGCAAATCTCGAAGAGTTGTTGGTGACACCCGAATATCGCACGATCCGCAGCGGACGCTTTCTGATTACGGAATTATTGGTCCCGCACCGTGTACTGAGCACCTCGTCGCGAAATGGCGGTCAAACCGAAAGTTTGCGTTACCTGGTCAATCATCAAAGTTGCGAAGGCACTGACCATCGCGAGCGGCACGCGCAAATTACTGGGGTTGGGCCGGAGAGCTACCATAATGAAGTGTGTCGCGAGATAGAGATTGATGGGGATCAGGCAGCCGTGATGGGGACTGCCGCAAACATGAATTACGCTGCGGTTGCGCAGCATCGCGACCAAACGACGTTCGTGACGGCGGTGGTCACGGCGGGAGTACAAGGCAATGCAGCCTGTGCGGGAGACCCCGCAACCTGGCGGGAAACGGAAACAGGCTGGGAAAAGGCTCCGACAGTAGGCGGAACAATCAATACTGTGCTCTTATTTAATCATTCGCTGACCGAAGGCGCTCTGGCTCGTTCCGTTATCACCATGACGGAAGCAAAGACGGCTGCCCTTCAGCAGTTAGCCATCGCGAGTCTCTATTCAAGAGATCTGGCGACCGGAACCGGCACTGACCAATTCTGTGTCGGCGCTCCGCTTGATGCTGGCAAACCGCTGACAAGTACCAGTCCTCACGCCAAGCTTGGGGAACTCATTGGACTCGCGGTGAAAGATGCCACGCTCGAAGCATTGCGCTGGCAGAACGGCCTCGAATTCAGTATGACCCGTTCAATTTTTCATGCTCTTGGACGTTACGGACTGGACGAACCCAGCTTCGCAACCAATCTTGCGCCTCTGTTGACCGAGCGCAATCTGGAACTGTTGAAGAAAAACTTCAAATCCATCGTTTACGAACCAAAAGTAGCGGCTGTGGCCTACGCGATTGCCGCAATACTGGATCGCATTCGCTATGGCACGCTTCCGGCCAGTTCGGCTCGCGATATTTTTCGTCAACAGGCGGCGACCCTCGCCACTAATCTTTCCGCAAAACCCGATAGCTGGCCGCATTTCTATGGGGAACTATCCGACGCGGACCCCGACCAACCGGTACGAGCCATCCTTTCAGCGATCGCGCTAGGCTGGTCTTCCAAGTGGAACTGACCTTACTTCGTCCGAATCCTTTTCTTTTGGCGGGAGCGGTTGTTCTTGATCTGGCTATTGGAGATCCTGTCTATCCGCTTCACCCCATCCGGTTGATGGGTGCCACGCTGAGTTGGCTGGAAAGTCGGCTACGAAGACTTGGTGCGGACGGATACGGCGGCGGAATCGATCTCTTCTTGCTGCTGAGCGTCATTTGGGTCGGAGGCAGCAGCGCGGCTTTGTTCGGTCTTCAAAAATCGAACCACATTGCAGCATTGGTCTTCCATCTTTTCCTGGCATATTCATGCCTCGCACTCCACGATCTGGTGCTGCATGCATGGGCAGTTGAGTCTGCGGCACGGCGGGACGATCTCGAGGGCGCCCGCACCGCAATTTCGCGCCTGGTGGGACGCGATACCGACCGCATGGATATCGCCGCGTGCCGTCGCGCCGCAATTGAAAGCATGAGCGAAAATCTTACTGATGGTTTTGTAAGTCCGATTGCGTGGTATGTAGTCGCCGGTCTTCCCGGGCTTGTTCTTTTTAAAGTCGTGAGCACGATGGATTCGATGGTTGGATATAAGACCTCGCGCTATCTCAAATTTGGCTGGTGCGGCGCGCGGCTCGATGATGTGATGAACTTCATTCCTGCGCGCCTTACGTGGATTTTGCTTTCCTTTCTCTCTTTATTCATTCCTGGCTGTTCGGCGGTAAAAGCATTTCGAGTGGGCTGGCAGCAGCACACGACTCTTCCCGGACCGAATTCAGGGTGGAGCGAAGCGGCAACCGCTGGCAGCATTCAACGAAAGTTGCTCGGTGAAATTTGGGCCAAGGGCGTACTCGTGACCGACGTCTGGCTGGGTGATCCTGGTGACCAACCGGCGGGGGTTGAGACCGATGTTCCTCGCGCTACCACTCTGATTGTCGCTACCGGAATTGTTGCAGCCGCGATGGCAGTTCTTGCCGTTTGGTGGATTTGACGTCTGTTCCGGCCTGTGTAATTCTCGTGGTGTTCTCAGGTGCCCATTCGGGCTTAATAGGGAAGCTGGTGTAAACCCAGCGCGGTCCCGCCACTGTTACGAGGAAAACGTTTCGCGGTACCACTCAGCAGCGTGCTGGGGAAGGTGAAACGGTGCACGGCGAATGCTGTGGCCTCTGAGCCAGGAAACCTGCCGGGAACGGTGTGCGACTTGCCTGCGGAGAACAGGAAGCGTGCGGACCGTCTTTCGACCTTCTCGCCGCTTCGGTTCAATCAAAATACCCGCCCATATAGTTTGCCGCCAACGCTACGGAGGTAAGCGCCATGAGTATTGCCACAAAACGCGGTGACAGCGGCCAGACTGGACTCGCTGGCGGCATCCGCGTGTCAAAATCCAACATTCGTGTGGAAGCCTACGGCACGGTTGACGAGTTGAACGCCGCGATGGGACTGGCTCGTTCGTTCTGCGAAGACCAGGATTTGCGAACCAAAACCGCAGCAATACAAAAAGAACTCTTTCGCGTCGGCTCGGCGCTGGCGACTCCCGCAGCAAGCGCGAAACCAGAAGCTCCGGTCACCGCCGAGTTGGTGAATGCGCTCACCGACCAAGTTCATCAGATCGAATCGATCGAGGGCGTGCTTTCCGACTGGTCGATTTCAGGTGAGCATGTCGCCGCGGCTGCTTACGATGTGGCTCGAACGGTTTGCCGTCGGGCTGAGCGCAACGTCGTGCGGTTAGTTGAATCGGGAGAAGCGGTGGACCCGAATGTTCTGGCTTATTTGAATCGCTTGTCCGATCTCCTCTGGTTGTTCGGGCGCAAGTTGGAATTTGATGCAGGAGTGAGCGGTTCCTTACGCGCTGCCGGCGGCAAGTCGGGTCCGAAGTGGTCCCGGGCCTGGTAAGCATGCCGCAGCCTGGCGCCGAAGCCTAACGCAATGTCTCGCCGCTTACGCACTCTCGCTCCTCCCGTTGTATTGATCCTGCTGGTGGTCGCGATTGCGGGAGCGGTGCACACCTACGCCTCGCCGCCGGGCGGACTTCAACTGCCGGTGATGGAAAAGGAAGATGCCGATGCCGGCATCCGAACCGGGAAGACACCGTATCCGCGAGAGGCGATTGATGGTGACGACGTTACAGTCCGCATTGTGCGCCCCGCGCACCGGATCGTCTCGCAATACTGGTCGATTGACGAGTTCGCCTATTCGGTCCTGCTAGCGCAAGATGTTGTCGCGGTCAGTGAAAGTGCTTATGTAGAAGAAATCAGCAATGTATTGGCGAGTGTGAAACGGTTCAATCCCGCGGTTGCAACCGATCCCGAGCGCGTGGTCGCGCTCGATCCAGATCTGATGCTGGTATCGACAAGCGGCCGTGCCGACTACACCAGCCTCGCTCGCAGCTCCGGCATACCCGTATATCGCATGCAAACCATGTTCGAAACCCTCGATCAGATTGAACAGAACATCCGGCTAGTCGGGTACATGACAGGACAGGATGAAAGCGCAGCGAAAGAGGCAGCGCGCTTTCATGCGGCTATCCAAAAAGCAGCTTCCTTACGCCCGCAGAATGCGCCAAAACCCCGCATTCTTGGGCTTGGAGGCACTTACAGTTACGGCGAGAAGACCTTGTTTCAAGACATTGTGACGCGATTGGGCGGCATTAATGTCGGTGCGGAGAATGGCCTTCTCGGTTATGACGAGGTGAACTACGAACAGATTATCCGTTGGGACCCGGAGTGGATCATTGCCGGAGCAAAAGGTGGGAATGAGAAACAAATCCTATCCAAGTTTATGTCCGACCCGGCCATCGCATTGACACAGGCGGCGCGAAACGGACACATCGTCGTAGTGGACAATCGGGTGTTTCTCCCGATGTCGCCCTACACAACGACCTTCGTTCAAGTAATAGCTGAAGCCATTTATGGGTCTCCGCAAGACAAAAAAGGAGACAAACCTTGAGTGCCATTGCTCAGAGCAATCCTCAGCTCAGTGCAACCCGGTCGCGGCTTCGTCTGCCGATCTTCTACGCGTTTCTTTTGCCCATTCTTGGTGTTTCACTGCTGGCCGCGGTAGGAATCGGAAGCACACATATTTCCTGGGCCACCATTCTCCAAGTGGTGGAATTGAAACTGCTGCCCCATTCATGGACCGGCTCGCTTCAGGTGACGAAGGCGGATGAGGTGATCGTGTGGCTGATTCGCATTCCTCGAGTCATCGTCGGTTTCTTCGTTGGAGCATCCCTCGCCTCTGCGGGCGTTGTGTTGCAATCCCTTTTTCGTAATCCCCTCGCTGAGCCGACCATTGTCGGAGTTGGTGAAGGAGCCGTGTTGGGGGGAGTCATTGCCTTCGTAACGGGCTGGAGCACGACATCAGTTTTGTCGTTACCTCTGATGGCTATGCTGGTCGCTCTGATTGCCCTCTTCATCGTCTATGCCATGTCGACTCGGGGCGGTGTCACGCCCGTCGCAACCTTGCTTCTGGCGGGAGTGGCCGCCAGCTCCTTGATGGGCGCATTTGCCAGCCTTCTACTTTCCGTCAACATCGTGAACTGGCAGATTGCACAGGAAATTCTTTTCTGGATGATGGGAGGCCTGGATGCGCGGACGTGGACGCACGTCTGGTTGTGCGCTCCTTTCGTGTTGCTGGGAATTGCTGCCTCCATGCTTCAAACGCGCGATTTGGATTTACTTCAATTGGGCGAGGAGACTGCTGCCTCTTTCGGGGTTGAAGTCGAGTCCTCCAAGCGTATGCTGGCGCTCACCGCAGCTATTCTGGTTGGCGCCGCCGTTGCTGTGGCTGGTCTGATCGGGTTCGTGGGATTGTTGGTTCCACACGCAGTGCGTCTGATTCTTGGTCCATCTAATCGTGCACTTCTGCCGGCTAGTGCTCTCGCGGGCGGTGTGTTTTTAGTCCTCTGCGATCTGGTGGCGCGCACGATTCACCCTCCCACGGAGATTCGTTTGGGTATTGTCACCGCTCTCTGCGGAGGGCCGCTCTTCATCTATTTGCTGGTTCGTCAGTACCGGGGGGTGGCGAACTCATGAGTGTTCTTGAAACCCGGCAAGCGGTTGTCAGGCGCGGAGGGCGGACCATCCTGGGACCGGCTTCGATTGAATTAGGATCGGGCGAAATGACTGCGCTGATAGGCCCGAACGGCAGCGGTAAAAGCACGCTCTTAAGACTGTTCGCAGGGTTGTGGCGTCCAGATGAGGGAGAAGCTTTGCTGGATGGCAAGAAGATCCACAGCCGCCCTCGAAGAGAAATTGCCCGCTGGATTGCATTTGTTCCGCAGGACACACAGATCGATTTTGCATTCACGGTCAGCGAGATCCTTGCCATGGGGCGCTATGCACACCGCGGTCGGTTCACACCGCAAGGTCAAGCCGATCATGCTGCGATCAACTCCGCGGCCACCCATTGCGACATCACGCATTTGCTCGATCGCGCGATCAACACCTTGTCGGGCGGCGAACGCCAGCGTGTGCTGATTGCCCGCAGTCTAGTTGCGGAGCCAGAGTTCATCCTGCTCGACGAGCCTACCGCCAATCTCGACGTACAGCATGCCTTGGACGTTCTGGAATTGTGTCAGGCACTCTCTCGCAAGGGAAAGACGATCATCGTTGCGACTCATGACTTCAATCTGGTGACGCGTTATGCATCGCGGCTAGTTCTCTTGCAAGCGGGAAAGTTGATTGCTCAAGGCGATCAGGAAACCGTTCTCAATCCTGAGGCGATCCAGGAAGTGTTTCAGGTGGACGCCGAGGTTGTGCCGACAAAGGCCGGACCCCCGGTCTACGTATTTCACCAGCGGTCGGCAAGTTAGAGAACCCGTCGTTGGCCAAAGTCAGACGCTTTCGCTTGAGGCCAACGACCAGGCTTTAGAGGGTAAGGGTCATGAGCAGTCGATTGGGGATATAATTCGTGGCGCAGAACTGTTGTACATCCCCCCGCCCTTCCCTACCAAGATTGGAAATCCTTTCAGGAGGCAGTAACCATGAGCGAAGAGACCAGCAAGGGAGATCTACGCACCGAGAACGAGACTGGACAGCCAAATGTTGAGGAGCCCTTCATGGCCTCTCAGGAAAACCAGAAGAAATGGTCGCAATTGGTGACGCGGGCGTGGGCTGATGAGATCTCAAGCAGCGATTGCTGAACGATCCGACGCCATTGCTCCGGGAGCAAGGAATCGAAATACCAGCGGGAGTTGAGGCGCATGTGGTCCAAAACCAAAGACACAATTTCTTGCATGCTCCAGACCCAGCAACTCGCCGATGGGTGAGTTGAGCGGAGTGGCTGGAGGAACTCGCAAGACAAAGACAGCAAGTAAAGGGAGCTCCAAACAAGAATATCTCGTCTTCACGATGAGCCAGGTATTTGTCACTTCAACGTAAGGATTCCTTTGGGAACAATGTAGACACGCCAACTTTCAAACAGGCCCGGGCGATCTTGGGACCGCCTGGGAGACCCTAGTCTTAGGATTTGCTGTCTCTGCCGAATGCCTCAGGGATTGTCTCGACTGCGATTGCCCGAACGTAGCGGATGTGATCTCGAATGGCTTCTTTAAGTTCAGGCAGAATAATGTCCAGCTCGGCCTGAGTCTGGGCGGCGATGGCACGATCGCAGAGTTCCGGAATGCGTTCTTCTAGGCTGGATGACATGGCAACGGGATTCCTAACAATGCCATGCCGACTTCGAACCTCGCAATACGGTTCTTTCCGTAGGAATGATTATCTCCACCGAGCCCAGCAACTTAGTGTTTGGACATTGCGCTGTCCCTCGTACTCTGAACTTCCCACCGCACCGTTGTACATTTCCGCGATCTGCCAAGCGAGTTGAGTACGTGCCGCAAACCGGGACGCAGATCTGCGGGGTCTCCAGGCATGCCGAGCATTTGCAAAACATTGCAGGGCAGAGGCTTGGAGTGGGCGAACCTTGACAGCCGTCTGCCTAGGAGTTGGCGCGGGTATCGGGCGAAGTTTGCGACTAAGGTTTGGGGCCGAGGATGATGTGGGTCTGGCCTTGGCCCGGCCCAATCGTAACCGCCCGCGTGTCGCAGGTGTATTGGATATTGACCTCAGTCACTGCGTTTCGCGTACATGACTTTGGCAGCTTCTCCCGATACCAGTGGTCCACGGTTTGCGGCGAGTCGGTGGTGTAGAGGGATGCGTTGTCTCCGTGAATGACTGCATTGGCGACTGCCTTCTCGTTGCTCGGTTCGTGAGCGGTGCCGCCCTTATTCGAATGCGGGTAGATCGGCAGGGATTCGCCGTCGTTCGCCACGGCGATGGCCGGCGTCAGTATCAGGGCTGTTGCCACAAAAAGAAATGCGAACGTAATGAGGCGGGTCATGGGAATTTCTCCACAGAGGTCGTTGTTTTTGCGCGATCTGAGTTTTATCACAGGACTAATCGCTCAGGAAAGGTTAGCACGGCATTAAGAAAACGCTCGTCTTTTCAGGACAGCACAAAAAGGAGCGTCAGCGCATCTGGAATTTCATCTCAGCGCATCTTTCCAGTTGCGGCCTTGCGCAGTTTCTACCCTCGTCTCAAACGATCGCCTATCACCGCGGCACAGGCTTCGACAAACTCCTGTTCTGGTTTGGTGAAGGTGCCGGCGAAATAACTTTCAATATCCAGCTCAGCGGCCAGCCTGTTGTTTACAAGGATGGGAACAACAATTTCGCATTTGACCATATTAGATCCTGCGAGATATCGCGGATCTTTCAGGACGTCATGCACAACCACGACTTGACCGCTGGTCGCGGCGGCGCCACACAGTCCCCTATTAAGAGGAATGCGAGCATTAGGCGTGAAGCTGCCGACGAAGGGTCCGACCAGCAGGAAGCCGGAGTCAGCCGGGTCGACGAGGTAAAAACCCACCCAGTTGTAACGCGTCATCTTTTCGTGAAGGCGCTGCGCCATATGCTCCATAAGCGACGCCACAGTGGGAGCTGTCGGAGAGTAGTGCAGAAATTCCCGAAGCAGTCCTTCATGCACAGGCATCATCATTCGACTCCTCGTGCCAGACGTCGGAAGCTTGCCGGGACGTCACTTCCGTTCTCACATGTTATACGCGGATTTACTCACCGCACCCAACTTCAGAAAACAGCGCAAGAACTCAGCGCGTCAATTCGCTTAATCGTTTGGTGAGAAACTGTCGCGCCGGTTCCGGCCCTACGAGGCTGAGGGCTTTTTCATAGGATGCGCGAGCCTCTGCGACTTTTCCCAATCGGCGGTACAGATCCGCCCGTACAGAGTGTGCAAGGTAGTAGTCTCCCAAAAGTCCGCGTGCCAGGATGGCGTCGATCAGATCGAGGCCTGCCAACGGGCCATCGCACATCGCGACCGCCACGGCACGGTTCAGTTCTATCACCGGCGTTGGGCTCATGCGCAACAGCGCGTCATAGAGTCTCAAAATTTGCTTCCAGTCGGTGACTGCTGCTGTGGCTGCTTCGGAATGAACGGCTGCAATCGCTGCCTGCAACGTGTAGGAGCCGAACCGGCGCGATGCCAATGCACTCTCTACCATCGCAATGCCTTCATCAATAAGAGCGCGATCCCAGAGCGAGCGGTCCTGATCGTCCAGCAACACCAACCCGCCTTCGTGCGACGTCCGCGCCTCCCGCCTGGATTCGTGCAATAACATCAAGGCGAGAAGTCCCCGAACTTCGATCGCTGGCGATAGTTCGACCAGCAACCGCCCCAAGCGGATGGCCTCGCCTGACAGATCGGGTCGGGTAAGAGTGTCCCCCGAAGATGCCGCGTAGCCCTCGGTAAATATCAGATAGACCACCTGAAGCACACTGTCCAGGCGTTCTGGAAGATCGGTGCCTGACGGGACCTCGTACGGGATTCGAGCGTCTCGGATCTTGGACTTCGCGCGCACGATGCGCTTGGCAATCGTGGGTGCCGCTGTGACAAAGGCGCGCGCAATTTCCTCGGTGGTAATGCCGCATACTTCACGCAATGTCAGGGCGGTCCGTGCGTCCGGTGGCAGCGCAGGATGACAACAGGTGAAGATCAGCCGCAGGCGATCGTCTTCGATGGGCTGGTCGTCCGGGTTCGCGGGGAATTCCGCCGGTTCTATAGTGTCGTCGTAGAGGTCCTGCCCAAATTCCACCAGAGCTGCATCGAACCTGGCACGCCGGCGTATCCCGTCGATGGCCTTGAATCGTCCGGCCGAGATCAGCCACGCACGGGGATTGGTCGGGACCCCTTGTTTCGGCCATTGCTCAACGGCCGCGGCGAAGGCATCGTGCATGGCTTCTTCAGCGCGATCAAAGTCGCCCAACAAGCGGATGAGGGTAGCGAGAACACACCGCGAGTCCGACCGGTAAATCACGTCCACCACCTCGCGCACATCGGCGCTATCCTCGGAATTGCGCGACTCGACCATCAGTGGCTCCTGGTTAAAAGTTAATCATATTCGGAACCGCCCTTCCCTCTGCGTCATCCTGAGGGACTTCAGTCCTGAAGGATGTGGCGTGCAAACCGCGACTGCCTGCAGAGTTCCGAGACATCACACGCCAGATCCTTCACAAGCTCAGGATGACTGCCCATTGAGAAGACGTAGACGGCGACCTATGCCTAGTCCGATCCGCGCCAAGGTCCTCGTCCGTGTCGTGCATGCTCATCGCGAACCTTTCAAAGACTCGGCCGCGATGAACCGGCCCCCCGGGTCGACAATGCCCGCGACATCGTACTTGTCGTGGTGTCGAACCCAGTCCCCGAGATTGTGATTAGGACCGGTTTCATCGCGGCCCTTCGGTGTGAGGTCGAGATACATGTATGTGGTGTCCACCACTTCATCTCCCCGGCCGTAGGTGGAATAGGTGTGAAAGATCTGGCCAGTCTCATCCTTGAAAAACACGCTGAGGCCAGACAGTTCCTCGCTGACGACTTCACGGGATCCGTAGCTGTAATAGACCTTCCCGGTTGCGATTTCGTCCTTGTCGAAGGACACATGATAGTCATAGTTGAAGTTGCTGCTGAACGACGAGAGCCAGCGAAAGCGCCATCCCATGCGCTTCTTGAAGGACTCGATTTCCTGAAATGGCGCTCGCGAAATCGTCACAAACGAGACATCATGGTGCTCCAGGTGGGAGAGTGTGCCGTCGACGTGATCGGAGCGGAAGGAACAGCCGACACAGCCCTCTTTCCAGCCCGGACCAAACATGAAATGGGACACGATGAGCTGACTACGGCCCTCGAAGAGGTCGGAAAGCGTCTGTTGTCCATTGGGGCTGTCGAAGACGTAATTCTTCTCAACCCTGACCCACGGCAACTCCCGGCGTTGCCGATCAACCTCGTCACGTTGACGGGTCAACCGTTTCTCCCGCGCTAACAATTCTGTGCGGGCGGATAACCATTCATCTCTCGAGACGACTTTCGGGCGTTTGGTCGGATTCGTGATCATGACGGACTGCCTCCTTGAAGTCAGATTGTTGTCTTTTTCCTCCCCTGGCGAAACGGGCAACACCTCGCACCACGAATGCGCTTACGGCTCCCGTCGACGTTGTGCCAGCGACTGCCAGGGCAATGGATGAAATACATGCAGGACACATCGGTCCCTCCTGTTGGTTTACTTGTCCGGGCTACTGCTTGTTAATGTCTTGATGGGGCGGATTTCGATTCCCCCGAGGCGGATTGGTGGCACCTTCGAAGCCAACTGGATGGCCTCATTCAAATCCTTAGCTTCGACCAGCAGGAAGCCGCCAATTTGTTCGTTGGTTTCGGCAAATGGTCCATCAGTGACTGACACTTTGCCGGCTCGAATCCGCACAGTTGTTGCCGCTTGAACCGGTTCCAGCGCGTGGGCTGTTATAAGGTTGCCGCGCTTAAGCAGGGTGTCGTCAGACGCGAGACTCTCGTCGTCCAGCGCTTGCGCTTCGCTCGCGGACAGCGCTTCCAGGTTCTTCTCGTCGTAGAAAACCATGAAAAGGTATTTCATCGTTCCTCCAAAATGGTGTTTCGTTGCTTGCTTCGTAAGATAGTCGAATCGAAGGGATGGAAATGGACAAGCAATCTTGAAATTATTTTGGCGATTCAAACCGTAGTGCGCCTCTACAGAATCGTCGTTATCGAAATAGGGGAAGCACCTGATTGGAAGAGCGATTATCCGGCGTATCTTCAAGGATATGAAAACGATGACGTGTAAAGAATTGGGTGGGAAGTGTGACCAGAAGTTGTCGGCTGAGTCATGGGACGACATGGTGCAAGTCATGACCAAACATGTGATGGAGAAACACCCTGACGTCTCCAAAGAGATGGAAAAGATGCATAAGGCAGACCCCAAGAGATGGGGCAAGGAAATGAAGCCGAAGTGGGACGCGGCCCCGGCGGCCTAGATTTGGCACTTGCTCTTAGTGGCTCGGATTCAGCCCGAGCTCACATCCGCACCAATGCATGGCAAGTGCCGGGCGCACAATTGATCCACGCGAGATCCCTCGCAAGCTCGGGATGACCCCATGATGGTTAATACGTAGAGCCGAGTTTGCGTCCATGCGGACGATCCTCCACGTCTTTCTACAGGAGGAAGCAGAGAGCCAAAAGCAGCAAAACCACGAAATACCCCAGCGGGTAAGCCCAACGGCCTGCGGAGTGTAGAGTGACCGCCGGAGACCGCAATCCGGCCTTTTGCATGAGATAGACCGTCAGGATTTCAAAGATGCAGAGAAAACAGAAGGCAAAGCTCACAAGAAAAACGGCGTCGAGAAAAGTGACGTAGCCGACTCTTGGCAGATCGCGTGCAATTGTGAACTCGAAAGCGACCATGGATAACAACATCGTCATGGGAACTTTCAAGATCCAGTCAAATTCCTTCACATCGATCCAGAAGACGACTGCCGGAATCATGGTCAACATCAGCAGCGGCAGGAACACTTTCCACAAGTAGAAGCCCGATCGCCGTGCAATGACAATCTGGAACAAAGCCTCACGGGTCGGGGGAAGGAAACTGTTTCCGGCCAGTTTTTCGGCCGTATATCGAAGGTCCTTGATGCGCCAGGCAGCAAGCTCGGTGTGCTGCTCCGGGCTGATTCCAGTTGATGGCGAAGGCTTGGCGGCAAATATGAACGCGGAACCGGCCGAGAGAAACGGCTGAAATTCAAACTGAAGCACCTGAGTGTCAAAGGGGAATTTTCTCAAAGCATAATCATTGGACAGTACCGCGTCAAAGCGTTCGACGTAGGTAACGGTGCCGTTCCGGTCAACCTCCAGCGAGTATGAATTTGTTTTGTGGGAAATTGAATTTGCGGCTTCAATGGGAGGAGTCCAAAGATCCTCAATCCGAAAGATTCGAGTTCCCTTTTCGCCACCGTCGTTCTCCGCATTCTGGCTGGCAGGCAGTGCGAGGCGGGGATCTTGCCAACTTCCGATCAAATAGCCGCCGACCTCAAAGTTCTCCCGAGTCTCGTCGATTGCAACCAGGTTGGTTACGTAGAGCCCGACCGAAACCTCGACCGGAGTCTTGCCGCCTGTCGGATGTTGATGAAGATCGACAGTCGCCGCCGCTCGAGCTGTACACGCAGACACGGCCACGAATGCCATTGTCACGAGGCAACAAGCAGCCAGCCTGGCACCGAGCAACACGTAGAACTTCATTTCCTTCTCCTAAAAAGAAATGCCACTCTAGCAGAAAGCACATTCCCCTAAGATTCCCGTTCTCGGTGCTCAAGTGCCAGCGCATCCACTGAAATTGCACGTCAAGATCGTGCACGCGCTGGACCTTGGCACAGCGATCCTCGATACATTGAGCTCCTGAAGAACCTTGGCCTGCCGCAGTAAGTTTGGCGGTGCCGGGTCAATGAAGGTGAAAATCTTTGCGCAGCAGTCAGTCGAGGCTCGTTCGCCTATCCGCAACTCTGTGTTTCCACGTGTAGATACGCGATGGTGCAACTGGCCTTCAACCTGCACTCACCAGAAACCGCCTCCCCGGAGAAATCCTTGATATCAGAGCGCGTTTTTCTGGCATTCGATACCGGTGTCGGTTTGGCTTACGTTGAAGCCTCGGGTTGGGAACGAGCTTATTTGCTATGGACGTTCCGAAACTTTCGCGGCGTACCGCATAAGATTCTTAACGACCGGCAGCGCAAGCTGGTGGAGACTTTGTATTGCTCCGCCTCCCTCGACGCGCCAAGCGGGTTGGATGAACACACCGTAATCGGCACGGTGGAAGGCTTTGTGGCCGCATATCCGGCAACGGCGACAGACTGTTGCTCAACTGCGGGAGTCCGTACAAGCGTTCCGACCGAAGAGACAGCTAACGCCGGATCCGGAGAGTCACTTTACGATCGACTGGCTTTTTCTGGGTTGGTACGAAGAGCCGGCGCCGGAGCCCTGGTGGCGATCCTAAGCGTCATGGCGTGGCAGCAGTTGCGAACTGATCCGGTCGTATCGGCATGGGCAGCCAGGTCAGTAGCCGCATCGCGTGCCCGCGGAACAGAAGATCGTGTAGCCGGAGAACCTGGCGGCAACGCGCTCGCTCCACCAGCATCGAAGCAGGACCCCCAACCAATTCCGCCGGATCAGATAATCAGCACAAGTTCCGTTGTGGCCGTGGCCGCAGCCGTCCCGGCGACACCGGCGACCGAAGCGGTGGCGCCGCAATCGCCCAACTCTATCCACGAATCGCTTTCTGACATCCATCAGGGTGATGGGCGCCCGGCGAGCAATCCTGCGCCGAACCGAATCGCAACCAACACACGGCCTGTAATTGCAAGGTTGGCGAGCGCGTCAGATGCTTCCGCGGAACTCGCACGAATGCAGATCTCTGGGCCGCCAAGAAAGATTGTTTATCCCGACTGTCCGGACGGCAGCACGCGTGGCAAAGTTTCGCTGCAAGCAGTGGTAGAGTTCGATGGGTCGGTAAGACAGGTAAAGGTCCTGACTGGTAACCGGTTGCTGGCAGCGGCCGCAGCGAAAGCAATCCGTGAATGGCGCTATCTGCCTTCTTCCGGAGATGCGCAAAAGCTTGAGCGCGAGACGAGAATCACGGTCTCTTTCATTTCAAACGATGTGGTTGCTGTGAGTTTTCCAGGCACCGGTTCTGTTTCCCGGTAGTGAACAGTCAACGCCAACCCAACTTCAATATTAATCAGGCGTAAATTCCGCGCTGCCGGAGCGTATAGGCGACTCGATCGATGGCCAGCATGTAAGCGGCGATACGGTTGCTCACGTTGTGAGTCGCGGCGTATTGCAAGACCTCCGCGAATGAGGTTCGCAGAGTGTGTTCCAGATGGTCGTTGACCATTTTTTCCGACCAGAAGTAGCCCTGACGATCCTGTACCCATTCAAAATAAGAGACGGTCACGCCACCCGAGTTAGCCAGGATGTCGGGAATAACAAATACACGTTTATCGGAAAGAATCTCGTCGGCGTCTGCAGTAGTCGGGCCGTTTGCGCCCTCGCAAAGGATTTTGGCTTTCACCCGGTCGGCGTTGCGAGTCGTGATCTGATTCTCAACTGCGGCCGGTATCAGAATGTCGCAGTCCGCAACCAACAACTCTGCTGAGGCGGTTTCGTCCGCGCCCGGGAATCCTGCCAGTGTGCGATGTTCCTGATGGTACAGGGAAAGTGCATCCGCATCGATGCCGTCCTGGTTATACACGCCGCTCTTGCTGGTGGAAACTCCCACAATCTTGTAGCCCTGTCGGCGCATAAGGCGGGCAGCATTCGAGCCGACGTTGCCGAAGCCCTGGATCACTACCCGGGTCTCGTCCCGATTCATACCGAGCTGTTTCAAGGCCTCGTCGCACACGGTCATCAAGCCGCGTCCCGTGGCTTCCAGGCGACCGTGGGAACCACCTATTTCGATCGGTTTACCCGTCACCACGGCTGTTTCAGTGTGGCGTACGTGCATGGAATACGTATCCATGATCCACGCCATAATCTGTTCGTCGGTATTGATGTCGGGACCCATGACATCTTTTTCAGGGCCCAGCACTTCCATCAGCGCGGCCGTGTAGCGACGGGTGAGACGTTCGAGCTCACGCTTGGACAACTTGTCGCGATCGCAAATCACTCCGCCGGCGGCGCCGCCGAACGGAATATTGACCACGGCGCACTTCCACGTCATCCAACTCGCTAGGGCGCGAGTCTCATCCAGGGTCACGTCGGGACTGTAACGAAGGCCGCCCTTTGCAGGACCGCGATCAATGGAATGTTGCACTCTGAACCCGGTCAGGGTTTCTAAACGGCCATCATCCATTTGCACGGGAATGTGCACGATGATTTCACGGCTTGGCTCGCGGAGGATCTTCCACAATCCGTCATCGAGGTTCAGCTTCTGAGCGGCCAGGTCGGACCGGGCTACTTGAGCTTCCCACGGATTCACTTCCTCGAGATATGCGGTCGGCATCATTCCTCAAACAAGTCAGCTTGCAGCAAAAATCACCAGCGATCCACAATCGTGCGGGCCAGCTAAAAGTGTACCGCAGTTCAAGCGGCTAAGGCATACACACCCGGTTACTGAATGCGTTCGCATAGAAACCAGACATGACAGCTCATATGCATTCGTCTCGATTCGAAGCCCGCGAGCACGGTTTTATTGACTTCGAAGCCATTCTCGGGCAGAAGCTGCTGCCATTCGGTCACCGTTTTGAACTCAAAAGGCATGTTCATTTCGGGAAGGCCTTGGGCAATGGCATTGCTGAAAAAATCAATCAACACCAGAACCTCACGCTGTATCTCGAGCGGCATCGCTACAAATGTTTTGAGAACAGGTTGTTTCGTCAGCGTCTGGGCGAGCCCTTCGAGATCAGATGGCACACCATAGGTGTCTTCCTTGATCAAAGCGTACCTCGCGACTTTGCTCAGACGCCGCAAGACAACTGGCAGATCATCGCGATTGATATGGTGCAGGACGGCTTGCACCAGGGCGACATCCACACTGTCGTCCGGGTAAGGCACGTCAGTAGGCGAAGCCATCTGCACAAACGGCAAACGCCAAGCCTCTTCATAGCGGTAGTCAAGGACGTCGGCGGTGAATACGCTATATCCCCCCTTGGCCAACCTGGCCGCGAGGTACCCACTACCACAACCGTAGTCGAGTACTTTTTTTCCCGGAAGAAGCTTTTGCAATTGCTCGAAATCAGTCTCGGGTTTGGCCTGCGTTTTGTATTGGTGATAAATCCGATTGAACCAAAATGAAGGGTCCGACTTGCGGAATGTGTTTTCCAGCAATTCGCTCGTCAGTTTGACCAGTCGCCGGGCGGCGACGCCGTCAAGCTGGCTTTCGACGAGTTGATCGAATGCATTATCCACCATCCTACAAACCTCTTCGTTGGACGCTTCGAAGAATTCGCGATATCCGGCTTTGATTGAGGCTCGAACGAACTCGACGACGACGGGGTTTCGCAAGGTGACAGCGACGGCGCGGAGTGCCTGGTCCTGCGTCATGCACTCAGGATAGTGCCTGCTGGGCCTTCTAGGAAAACAGCATTGCAGAAGTTAGGTACGCTACTTCGTAACCACCGTCTGCGGTTGTACCTGGGTTGAGCGGTTGCAGCGCGGTATCACTTCTTGATCAGGTTGGTATGGCTGGCTACGCACTGCCATTTAGTGTTGAGGTACATCCAGGTGTCTGTGAAGCGCCCGTAGTGCTCAAAGGGTTGGTGCTTGTAGGTACCTTTGGTGTGATACTTCCCGACCACGATGGCGACGTTGGGATAGGAGATGACTCTGGCCTCGTCGTTGGCGATCAGAGTGGCCCGGTAGTCGGGATCTTTCAGATCAGCAAGGAACTGTTGCTTGTTCATGACCGTCCCGTCATAGTCCGTGTACACGAAACCGTCGGAGACCAGGCTGTCGAGCGCCTGCGAGTCATGATGAAGTTGCGCCTGGTTCCAGGCGTTTTCGAGGGCGATTAGCTTGGTCGCTTCCGAAGAGTCATTCGCGGCGTTGGAAGCTGTCAACAGGCCGCCCAGCAAAACGAGGAACAGCGTAAGCGTGATTTTCATGATGTTTCCTGATTGCCATCGCAAACGATCTTCGTCCACCAGGGCTGCAGCTGTAAATCTTTCATTGCTTCGCCGTTAAAAAGGCCCCCAAAAATAAGAAGCGCCCCAAACTCTCGCGAGTTGTGGGACGCCCGAACAGCCCTCCCCCGAAGTCTGCTCACATGCAGAGTACGATTCACCCCTCCATCTGTAAATCCCACCTTCGTGCTAACCAAGTAGCACGAATGGGCCATATACCGTTCGCGGCCTGGAACCCACCGTCGAGGCGCGCTGGAGCGTGCCCTGGCTGTGACCTCGCGATTACTACCGTAATAGGCCCGGTAGGGATTGCCGTTGACCCTGGCAGCCTATGTACTTACATTCGCGACAGGGGGTTGCAATGAAAGACATTCACGAGGTTTTACGTCGTAAGCAAGCCAAGTACGCCCAGCTCTCCAAGCAGATCGAGGCGCTGCAGCAGGCTGCCGAGAAGCTGCGCGAGGTTGCCCCTCTGTTGGCCGAAAATGAAGACGAAGAAAGCTCGGTTTTGGTGGAAGCAGAGGACCAGAGCAACAGTGCGGCAGCGGGAGCAGGATCGGCGTCTCCAAGTGCCGTAACGCCTGCGGCCAAACCAGCACGCGCTCCGCGCTGGCCTTAATCCAGCCGGGATTGGACATTCACAGAGCCCGCTTATGACATTTCAGTCTCTTCTAGTTTGCAAAGACGAACAGGCCACCGACGTTCTCACCTCGGTTCTGGCAGGTTTCGGCCTGGGTGTTCAGTGCTGCGGGTATCCAGACGCTTTGTGCCGGCTGACGGATCAGAAGTTTGACGCGGTCATCGTCGACTATGACGATCCGCACAGCGCTGCTCTGGTTTTACAAAACGCAGACCAGGCGTCGGCGACCGGCAACACGGTGACCGTGGCGCTGCTTGATGACAAGACGAAAGTGCGCAATGTTTTCGGCGCGGGTGCAAATTTCGTTATCTACAAACCGGTCTCTCAGCAGCAGGCGGAAGCCAGCCTGCGAGCCGCTATCGCGCTGCTCAAAAGAGAACGGCGAACGTCCTTCCGTGTGCCGGTCCAGCTTCCTGTAAAACTCAGAGTCGAAAACGGCCCGGAGATGGAAGGCATACTGCTTGATTTGAGCGAGGACGGTCTGGATGTCTTGGCCGCGCAGCCCTTGTGTCCCGCTGCAGTGGTTAATGCGCGGTTCGCGCTTCCCGATCAGACCGACGAAATTGATGTCCGCGGCGAAGTGGCGTGGGCGAATCCCAACGGAGAGTCAGGCGTTCGCTACACCAACCTTCCCGAGAACCTGCGCCAGAAATTACGGCAGTGGGTGGTTGCGAGCGCGGCGGAGCTGCTTCCCGAGGATCCTGAACCGGTATCAGAATGCAGATTAAGCGATCTGAGCCTGGGTGGATGTTACGTGGAAACGGAATCGCCTTTTCCGGAGCGCTCCGGCATTGTCCTAAGCCTGAAAGCGGCAGGGATTGAAGTACGGGCCGAAGGCATGGTGCGAGTGATGCATCCCGAATTCGGCATGGGAATTCAATTTGCCTCCGGTACCGCTGAACAACGGGAACAAGTGGGAAATTTTATCGGCTTCCTCACCAGCCAGCCTGGGACCGTTCCTCAATTGCTCATCACTCCGAAGTCGCTTGCGACCGATACCGGCAACGATTATCCGAGTAGCAACAGTTCCGCCGAACCGGAAGACCTTCTGCTGGACCTGCTCCATCGCGCCGATTCTCTCAGCCAGGAAGATTTTCTGCAGGAGCTTCGCCAACAACGCAGTTCCGAGGAAGTTGCTTCGTCCTAAGCTTCCCGTTTTTCCGGATTCAATCAATCAGGAATGCTAAAAGGCCTGCACGTGGACAGTACGTGCAGGCCTTTTAGTGCCCTCTCGGGCTTGCTCCACCCTATGCATTGCAGTCTATCGCTCGCTTCGCTGCAGAATGTTTCGGCTAAGTTAATTTGTTGTCAAAATTCTGTCGTCGACGATCAACGATCACAATTCCGCGGACCGACCCAATTGGACACAGTGCCGTATAGTGGTCGGGGCAATGAGTTTGCGAATTTCTGATTCGTTAAGCAACAATCTCTCGAACGCGCCATTGCGCGTCGATCGTCTGCTTAGGAGCGACAGGCCCTAGTGTTAACAACACGTCCGCCCGACAGCGTGCCTGCATCTGCGCGGCCTCCCGCGGGGTGGGGGAATTCCTTTCTCACAGTGCCGACGCTGATTGTGATGCTTGCGGCGTTCGGCGTCCTTCTGCCAACTCTCTTCCTCGGAATTCCTTCCGGCCATGATTTCGAGTTCCACCTCAACTCCTGGATGGAAGTGGCGAGTCAGTGGAGACATGGCATTTTCTACCCGCGATGGGCAGCACTCGCGCACTATGGCTTCGGAGAAGCGCGTTTCATTTTTTATCCGCCCGCATCCTGGATGCTGGGCGCGACATTAGGGTCGTTCCTGCCCTGGAAAATTGTTCCCGGGGCGTATGAATGGATCGCGCTCACACTTTCCGGCTTTTCCATGTTTTTGCTTGCGCGCCGGTTTCTAGTTCGACGCGACGCCATTTTTGCAGCGGCGCTGTATGCCGCCAACCCGTACCATATCGTGATTGTTTATTGGCGTAGTGCTTTTGCTGAACTCTTGGCAGGAGCCCTTCTGCCTTTGCTGCTGCTGTACATCTTCCGCTCGGAGGAGGATGGCAACAAAACAATTGTCCCTCTGGGAATGATTGTGGCCGCAGCCTGGCTAACCAACGTGCCCTCGGCGGTGATGGTCACTTATTCGCTGATGTTGTTGGCGGCCATTATCGCGGTGCTGCGCCGAGCACCCCGAATCCTTTTAATCGCCGCCGGAGCGGTGGTCCTTGGCTTCGGTCTGGCCGCGTTTTACCTTGTGCCCGCGCTCTACGAACAGAAGTGGGTGGAGATCGCCCAGGTCTTGTCGCCGGGCGTCCGCCCGCAAGACAACTTCTTGTTCACGCTCATTAATGATCCGGACCACAACCGGTTCAATCGATTGATTTCCCTGATCGCGGCGGCCCAGATCGCTTTGTTGTTGGCGAGTGGATTTCTATCGCGGCGCTGGCGAACTCACAATCCCGAGCTATGGTGGACCTTGGTTGGCTGGGGGACCGCGGCGACAATTCTCATGTTTTCGTTGAGCTTTCCGCTCTATCGCATTCTTCCTGAACTTCGTTTTGTCCAGCTCCCGTTGCGCTGGCTACTTTGCCTGAACGTGGTTTTCGCGCTTTTGCTCACCGTGGCGTTCCGGCAATGGGTGTCACGCACTCTGGCCTGCGTTGTATTGGCGGTTCTACTCATTTGCGCCTGGCATTGGATTCAACCTCCTTGGTGGGACAACTCGGCCGACATTTTCGAGATGCAGGACAACCAGTTAACAGGCGCGGGTTATGAGGGAGCCGACGAGTACGTGCCCACCGGAGGCGACGCGTATGAGATTAAGAAAGACGCTAGGCGCGTTGTCTTAGAGGGTGATGGCGGCTCTCAAATCCGCATCACACAATGGGCGCCCGAGTTTCGCTCCTTTATCGCAAGCGTCGACCACCCCGGCAAACTGCTATTAAAGTTGTTCAATTTTCCCGCCTGGAAGGTACAGGTCAACGGACGCCCGGTAGAGACTGAGACCGACGAGGCCACGGGACAGATGATCGTTCCGGCTGCGACCGATGAAAATCAGGTTCAAATTTCCTTTATACGAACACCGGACAGAACCCTGGGCGCGTGTATATCCTTAGGAACCGGAATCCTGTTGCTGGGATGGATTGTTTTCGTCCGATGTACTCCCATGCTTCCTGAAAAGCTTTGACTCCATGCGCGTTCTGATCGCCACCTCGAATCCGGGCAAGCTCCGCGATTTTGTGGGGGCTGCGTCTTCCAAGGCCATTGAGATCGAAACGATTCCAGATTTCTCCTCGATCCCTCCTGTTGTCGAAGACGGTTTGACCTTCGAGGCCAATGCGCGCAAGAAGGCCGAAGGCTATAGCCGTTACGCGCCCGGCGAGATTGTGCTCGCGGACGATTCGGGACTCGAAGTGGATGCTCTGGGCGGTGCTCCGGGAGTCCATTCCGCCCGTTACGCCGCGGACCAGCCTCACCTGGTCGGGAACAATACCGACGATCAAGCCAACAATGCCCGGCTGATTCGGGAGCTTAGAAAAATCTCCCCGGAAAAGCGCAGTGGCCGGTTTGTGTGTGTCATCGCAGCGGCCCGCGATGGGGAGACGCTGGCTGTGTTCCGCGGTCAGGCGGAAGGCATGCTCCTGGATGTCCCGCGCGGATCGAACGGATTTGGCTATGACCCGCTCTTTTATTTTCCCGCGATCCAGAAAACTTTCGCAGAACTGAGCGCCGAAGAGAAGGCCCAGTACAGCCACCGCGGAAAAGCATTCCGTGAATTTCTGGAATGGATTTCAACAGTTCGGTGAGTTACAGAGTGAAGGCTGCCAAGCAATGGAGCAATAATGTGACTCGATTTAAGGAGCTGAAGCGGATTGAAAGAGCCATTGAAAACCGTGACATGGCTGAGCTTCGGTGGGCGGGTGCCTATTGCAAAATGAGGCTTGAGATAGCAACGCGGAGAGATCATCACAAACACTGGCGACATATCGCGCAAAACGTACAGCGGGCGATCGCGGATTCAAAATAGTCTTATTACTTTGCGAACACCTTCCTTGACTTCCTTTCTTCTTCAGCAAGATAATAAAAGGTTCTCTAATCATCTTTGGCTTCACAAGGGGTTACGTGGCGACAACCGCCAGTCCTACAGCTCCGGTTATCACTCCCAAGGGTGTGGCTCCTCTGCGAGCAGGCCACGGCCATTCATTCCTGTTGCGCAGGCTTCACTCGCTGAGCGGCATCATTCCGGTCGGAGCATTTTTAATCGAGCACTTTGTATCAAACGCCTTCGCCACCAGGGGTCCGGCGGCTTACACCAAGCAGGTGGAATTACTCTCCAGCTTCCCATTTGTTTTCTATCTTGAACTTTTCGGAATCTGGCTACCGATTCTCTACCACGCGCTTTACGGTTTCTACATCTGGTTCCGCGGCGAAAGCAACGTTGCCGAGTATCCCTGGACCGGCAACTGGATGTTCACCGCCCAGCGATGGACCGGTGGCATCGTCTTCTTCTACATCATCTGGCACACCTGGCATCTGCGCTTTAGCGGCGTCCACATCCTGAGTCATCCCGACGCGGCTTTTGGCAAAGTGCAACTGGAATTTCAACATGCGTGGGCGATCGCTTTTTACTGCGTGGGAATTATCTGCGCCTCGTGGCACTTCGCGTATGGCTTGTGGCTGTTTGCCGCCAAGTGGGGGATTACAACCGGGGACGCGGCCCGCCGCAAGTTTGGCTACGTTTGCTTCGCAATCGGCGCGACGTTCATTCTGGTCGGAGCATTGACCATGCGCTCATTCTTCCTCGTGCCGCAGCAGCCAGTCGGCCCGGACAATGGAACGCACGATTCTTTTGCCGGGGCCATAGCGCCGGGGAACAATTCGCAGATAGATAGGGATCCGAAAGACATGGCATCACAACCGAAAATTATCGTGATCGGCGGCGGGCTCGCCGGACTTTCCGCCGTGATCAAGATCGCCGAAATGGGCGGCAAGGTGGATTTGTTTTCCATCGTGCCCGTGAAGCGATCGCACTCCGTCTGCGCGCAGGGTGGCATCAACGCCGCCAAGAACCTCAAGGGCGAGGGAGATTCTACCTGGCAGCATTTTGACGACACGGTTTACGGTGGCGATTTCTTGGCGAACCAGCCTCCGGTCAAGGCCATGTGCGAAGCTGCACCCGGAATCATTGATTTGCTTGATCGCATGGGCGTGCCATTCAATCGCACTCCCGAAGGACTGCTGGATTTCCGCCGCTTCGGCGGCACGCTTTACAACCGAACCGCATTCGCCGGAGCCACCACGGGACAACAACTTCTCTACGCGCTCGACGAGCAGGTTCGGCGTTACGAGTCTGAGGGTAAGGTCACGAAGTTCGAGCATTGGGAATTTCTCTCAGCGGTGCTCGATTCGAATCAGGTGTGCCGTGGGATTTGCGCGATGGACCTGCGCTCGATGGAAGTCCGCACCTTCCCCGCTGACGCCATAATCCTTGCCACTGGCGGTAACGGCGCGATTTTCGGCAGGTCTACGAATTCGGTGGTGTGCACCGGTTCCGCGCAGTCCGCGCTCTATCAGCAAGGGTGCTATTACGCCAATGGCGAGTTCATTCAGGTTCATCCCACTTGCATTCCAGGCGAAGACAAGCTGCGGCTGATGTCAGAGTCGGCGCGTGGAGAGGGCGGACGAGTCTGGGTGCCGAAGACGCCCGGTGACAAGCGCGACTTCAAGTCGATTCCGGAGAGCGAACGCTGGTACTTTCTGGAAGAGTGGTATCCGAAGTACGGCAACCTCGTGCCTCGTGACATCGCAACGCGCGCGATCCACAAAGTCGTCTATGAGCACAACCTTGGCATCGACGGCAAGCCGATGGTTTATCTCGATTTGACCCACGTCGATCGGAAGATTCTTGATCGGAAGCTGGAGGGCATTCTCGAGATTTACGAAAAGTTTGTGGGCGACGATCCGCGAGACGTCCCGATGAAGATTTTCCCGGGCATGCACTACACCATGGGCGGCATGTGGGTGGATTTCAACTCAGGCCACGAACATTCCGGGAATCTACGCGGCGGGAGAGTGTGAGTACCAGTATCACGGTGCCAACCGGTTGGGCGCCAATTCCCTGGTCTCTTGCATATTCGGAGGATTCGTCGCGGGCCCAGCGGCGTGAATTATGCCCGCAATCTCAAGGCGGCACCCGAGCAATGGTTACTTCGACGCCGAACGCAAACGTCAGGAAGAAAACAACGCCACGCTGATGAAATCGGACGGCGCAGAGAACCCATTCAAATTGTGGCGCGAATTGGGCGATCTGATGACCAAGAACTGCACCGTCATCCGCTACAACAAGAATCTGAAGGAAACCGACGGCGAATTGTGCAGACTGCTGGAGCGGTTCCGGCATATCAACCTCAGCGATCGCACCCATGTGGGCGAACACCTCAGTGGTTTTTGCGCGGCAGCTTTACAACATGCTGCAACTGGCGCGGGTGATCGCGCAGGGTGCAGGCATGCGCGACGAGTCGCGGGGAGCGCATTACAAACCGGATTTCCCGGAGCGCGACGACAAGAACTGGCTGAAGACAACCAAGGCGACCTTTGCCCCGGATGCAGATGAGCCGAAATTTGAGTTTGAGCCGGTGGATGTTTCGCTGATCACCCCGCGCCCGCGAAGATACGACGCGGTGAAATAGTATTTCGTGGGGCAGAGCCTGTCCTAGCCGAGTCGAAGGATGTCCACCTGCCCAGCCGAGCGAAGCGCGGCAGGTTTAGATAGTGAGATGAAAACCCGGCGAGCTTTGCTCGCCCGCCCAGATGAGACATCTGCCGATGTGGGATTTGAGCTTAAAGCTAATGGCTAATTCGAAGAGAGTCGTTTTCAAAATCAAACGCCAAGCACACCCGACACCAAGTCGCACTGGGAGGAGTTCGAATTGTCCTGGCACTCGGGCATGAACGTGATCTCCTCGCTGATGGAGATTGCGGCGAATCCCGGTGACGCGCGAGGGAAAAGCCACGACCCCGATCACCTACGACTCGAATTGTCTCGAGGAAGTTTGCGGATCATGCGCCATGCTTATCAACGGGCGTGCCCGCATGGCCTGCTCGGCCCTGGTTGACAAGCTTGAACAGCCCATCCGGCTCGAACCGTTTTCCAAATTTCCAGTGGTCCGAGATTTGGCGGTGGATCGCAGCGTTCTGTTCGAAAACCTCAAAGCTGTGAAGGCGTGGATACCAGTCGATGGCAGCTACGACCTCGGATCCGGGCCCCAGCGTCAGCATGCAGGAGCAGGAGGCTGCCTACCCGCTTTCTCGCTGCATTTCCTGCTGTTGCTGCATGGAAGCCTGCCCGCAGTTTAACGAGGACACCGGGTTCGTGGGAGCCGCCACGATCTCGCAGGTCCGCTTGTTCAATACACATCCGACCGGCGCTGCGCTGAAACGCGAGCGCCTGGCGGCGTTGATGGAGGACGGCGGAATACAGGAATGCGGCTATGCCCAGAACTGCGTTGAGGTGTGTCCCAAAGACATCCCTTTGACGCGTTCGATTTCTGAAGTTGGTGGCGAAGTCATGAGACAGGCGATAGGCGACTTGTTCAGAAAATAAGTGCTCATCGGTAACCCCACGAAAGTGCCGTACTGTAAATTGTCAATGCGAGGCCGCAAGTTGTCATTCCACGCGGCTTTTAGACCGTAACCCGTTGGAAATTACTTACCGGCAGATGGCATCACGGTTGCTTCTATCCAATTCGGTTACCACGGGCGCGCCGATAGCGCGAGTGCAAGTAACCATGGGTAACGCCCGGGGCGATTTCATGAATCGTCCCCGGGTCTAAAAAAAGCCCTTGTTTTTGTGCAGCTCCGGTTTAGAATACGCGCCTGTCTCAGAGCGCCCTGGGGCAGAAACAGCAAAGATTGAGGCCACTTCGTTGAAACGCAGAAGCCATTACGCGATTATTGTGTTTGCACTGACGCTGGCCGTCTGTGCCCAGGCGTTTGGCCTGCACAGTTACGTAGCTCCGCAGCGACGGACTCGACATTTGCGCCGCGCACATTTCCGGCGCCTCCGTTGGAATCCGGTGTTCCGTCCTTCGCACGAATCCCTGCTCCTGCAAAATCAGGAAATCGACCGAATGGATTTGCCGCGCATCCAGGACGATGCCGAACTTGAGCAACTGAAGGCCAGCGAGGATCTGGTTCCGATCATCGCCGGACCAGCATTGCGCTTCGATCCGCGCCTCGATCCGGACCGCCGCTATTGCCGTCCCTGGACACGCGAATTTCTGGACGACCTAAGCTCAGCTTATTACCAACAGTTCCATGCACAGATTCAAGTGAACTCTGCAGTGCGCACGGTGAAGGTGCAAAAGAAGCTTCGCCGTCACAATCGCAATGCGGCCCCAGCCGAGGGCGAGACCGCATCTTCCCATCTGGCGGGCCTCACCGTCGATATCCAGCGTCGTGGCTTGAGCCGCGAGCAGATCAAGTGGGTCCAGGACTTCATGACGCCGCTGAAGGCACAAGGTCTTATCGAACCGGAAGAAGAGCGTCACCAGTGGGTCTTCCACGTAATGGTGTCTGGTCGTTACACCGATTGGCGCGAATCGAAAATGCTGGCCGGAGAACAACTGACATCCGACGACTCCGGAATCAAGGAAGTTTCCCTCCAGCAATAGTTGTAAGCGTGACAACGCTGTTTTTGTTCCCAAGATAAGTTAGATTTCCGCCCCTCAACCATATAATCCTCTCCGCTGTTTCCCACGAATCAAAAGTAAGCCGCGAAATGCTAGCCGAACGCGCGCCAACCCCGGCCAGCCAATAGATTTTTTAGCGCGGTAGGATAGAATCATAGGTCGCAGTCACGACAAAACACACAGGGACGGGTGCTCATGCCCGTGCGGCCGGGCCAGGACCCGCGCCAGGAGACTTCATGCAAATTGCAATCGTGCGAAATTGGTTCGTAACCTGTTTGCTGGTTTCCGCAGTCTGTTCAACTGGTTGGTCGCAAACCGCACCGGCTACAAAAACGACACCGACCAAGAAACCGGCCACAACTGCTCCAGCCGCGTCGACGGCCACCACGACTGCCGGCCCTACGGCCGTCATTGACACCACCGCCGGCAAAATGACCTGCACTCTTTTTCCCGATCAGGCTCCCATTGGCGTGGCCAATTTCATTGGCCTGGCGCAGGGCACGAAGGACTGGACGAATCCGGTCTCACACGCGAAGAAGCATGGCGTGCCACTCTACGATGGAACCATCTTTCACCGGGTGATCCCGGAGTTCATGATCCAGGGTGGCGATCCTGCCGGAACCGGCAGCGGCGACGTTGGTTTTGAGTTCAAGAACGAAACTTCACCGGCGCTGAAGTTTGATCGCCCAGGACGGCTGGCCTACGCGAACGCCGGTCCGAATACAAATGGCTCGCAGTTTTTTATCACCGAAGTTGCGTATGCGAGTTTGAACGGCGGATACACTATTTTTGGTCAGTGCGACGATGCTACGGTTGCCCTGGTAAAGCAGATCACGCGCATGGGCCGCGACTCCAACGACCGGCCCTATCGTCCGGTAAAGATTAATCACATCGCGATCACGAAAGCGGGAGCGACAGCGCCGAAGCCGACGGCAGCCAAGCCTGCGACAACGACAAAGCCGGCGGTAAAAAAGCCGGCCCCAACCGCAACCGCTCCACAATAGCGCTGCAGAGTAGCCCCGGCGTTTCCTCGACTCCGCACACGCGAGGCCGTCGGCTGTCGCGAAGGCATCTGACCTTCGCAGCTAGACCAATAACGAAAGGAACCCATGGCACGCCAACCCGGTACTTACGCAATTTTCGATACTTCTGAAGGAACGATCGTCTGCCGTTTGTTTGAAAAAGAGGCACCCAAAACCGTAGCCAACTTCATCGACCTCGCCGAAGGCAAGCGGGAATGGAGCCATCCAGTAAGCCGCAAGAAGAGCAAGGACCGACTTTACGACGGCACCATCTTCCACCGGGTGATTCCTGACTTCATGATCCAGGGCGGCGATCCGGCTGGCACCGGCTTCGGCGGTCCCGGCTATCAATTTGAGGACGAAACCAAGGGCTCCCCGCACAGCTTCGACAAGCCCGGAAAACTGGCGATGGCGAACTCCGGCCCCAACACCAACGGCTCGCAGTTCTTCATCACAATCGCCCCCACGCAATGGCTGACTGGCAAGCATACGATCTTCGGTGAAGTTGTCGAAGGCTACAACGTTGCGGAAAAAATCGTCGCCACTCCGCGCAACCGTCAGGACAAGCCATTGAAGGATGCGGTGGTGAAGTCAGTGGTGATTGAGCGGGTGTAAGCGAAATTCCCAATCACCGATTCGATAAGGTGGGAACGTCGCCAGAAGCGATGATGCGTTCGTCGGAAGTTACCAGAGTCAGCCCCAGTAGCTTGGCAGTGGCTACCAGAAAATGATTTCCGGGATCTCCGTGTGCCAGTTCAGCTTTGGTATCTCCAACGCGACGTCGATCGTCAGACTCGCCTTCATTCAACGGCCGGATGTCGAGCGCCCGGATCCACGTCTCGACATCCATGCCCTCCAATTCAATTCTCTTCTTACGGTACAGAAACCGAACTTCCCGTATGCTGATCGGAGAGAGCCAGAGTTGATTTTCCGTATTCGCCAGTTCCCTTAACACACGAGAGGAAAGGCGCCTGCGCTCACCAACGCTCCAAATCCAAATGTGGGTATCCAACAGCAGATTCATTAGCGCGATGCTTCCAAATCGTCTTCGCTGCTTATCGGACCAACGATGTCGCCGACAATCCGAAAACAACGGGTTTTATGCTGATACGGTAGAAGTTCTGCGATCGACACAATATCGGCTCAAATGAGGAACACCGGGTAGATGGTGGTCACGTCTTGCCGCTGCATCAAACTCCAATCACCGCCACTAACTCCTTTACCGCAGCCGCGCTCTTATCCAGTGCAGCTTTCTCTTCTGGAGTCAGCTTGATCTGGATAATCTGCTCCAAACCTTTCGCGCCCAACTTGCAGGGCACGCCGACGTAGAGGCCGGTAATTCCGTATTCACCTTCGAGGTAGGCAGCGCAGGGAAGAATTTTCTTTTTGTCTTTAAGAATCGCCTCAACCATCTCGGTTGCGGCAGCCGAAGGGGCGTAGTATGCAGAACCCGTCTTCAGATATTTCACGATCTCCGCGCCACCATCGCGAGTGCGCTGAACCAACCGCTCGACGGTGGCTGCGTCCATTAATTCCGTGATCGGAATTCCCGCGACTGTGGAATACCGGGGCAAAGGAACCATCGTGTCGCCATGTCCTCCAAGGACAAATGCGGTGACATTTTCCACGCTGACTTCCAGTTCTTTCGAAATGAAGGTCCGGAAGCGGGCAGAGTCGAGCACGCCGGCCATCCCGATCACGCGCTCGCGAGGAAAACCGCTCATCTTGTAAGCCGCTTGGGCCATGGCATCCAGTGGATTCGAGACGATGATTAGGATGCAGTTCGGCGAGTACTGCACCGCCTTCCCTACCACGTCTTTCATGATCTTGTGGTTGGTATTGAGTAAATCATCGCGGCTCATTCCCGGCTTGCGCGGAATGCCGGCAGTCACAACAACTATGTCCGAGTTTGCGGTGTCGGCATAATCCTGGGTGCCAACAATATGCGAGTCGCGTTTCTCGATGGGCATGGCTTCCAGAAGATCCAGACCCTTGCCCTGGGGTACCCCTTCGACAATGTCGATGAGGACGACATCGGCGAGTTCCTTCGACGCAATCCAGTGTGCCGTTGTTGCGCCAACGTTACCCGAACCTACGATGGTGACTTTCTTGCGCATGAAGAGCCCTTTCTTGAACCGGTTTAACCACCAAGGACACGAAGTTACACGAAGGATTTCCTTCGTGATCCTTCGTGTCCTTGGTGGTTGATACTTTTCAGTCCGCGGCGGTTAACACGCCCGCGTCCATATTTTCGATAATGTAGTTGGCGAATTCGCTGGTTTTGACCTTGGTCGCCCCCGGCATGAGCCGTTCGAAGTCATATGTGACTTTTTTCTGATCGATCGTGCGTTCCAGGCCCTGTTCTACCAGGTCTGCTGCTTCGTTCCACCCCAGGAATCTGAGCATCATCACGCCGGAAAGGATCACCGACCCCGGATTGATGACATCTTTATCCGCGTACTTGGGCGCAGTCCCGTGGGTGGCTTCAAAGCAAGCATAGCCATCACCGACGTTGGCGCCGGGCGCGATTCCCAGCCCACCCACCTGAGCGGCACAGGCGTCGGAGATGTAATCGCCGTTCAGATTGGGACAGGCCAGCACCGAATATTCATCTGCGCGCGTCACTACCTGCTGGAAGATCGAGTCGGCGATACGGTCGTTGATCATGAGCTTTTTCTTCCACGCGCCCTTGCCGTGAGTCGCATAGATTGCTTCCAGAACGCTTTCCACTTCTTTGTAAACCGACCGGCGGAAATCCTCCGTAGCAAATTCCATCCCTGGTTCGACCGATGCGGCATTCTGCTCGATCGAGATATTCGGATCTTTGTCCTTGTTGTCCAGAATCCAGCTTTCGCGTTCCGTCACGACTTTGTCGCGGAACTCTTGTGTCGCCAGTTCGTAACCCCACTTCCGAAAGGCACCCTCGGTGAACTTCTGGATGTTGCCCTTGTGCACCAGGGTTACGCTCTTGCGTCCGCTCGCCAACGCGAACTGGATTGCCATCCGCACCAAGCGCTTCGTGCCCGTAATCGAGATCGGCTTGATCCCGACCCCGGAATCAAGACGAACCCGTTTTTTACCGCCCTTCAGCATGTCTTTGTTCAGGAATTCAATCAGTCGAGCTGCCTCGGGAGTTCCCTGCTCCCACTCGATGCCCGCATAGACATCTTCGGTATTCTCGCGGTAGATCACCACATCCATACGTTCGGGATGCTTCACCGGCGACGGCACGCCCTTGTAGTACTTAACCGGTCGCACGCAGCAGTAGAGGTCGAGAATTTGACGAAGGGCAACGTTCAGTGAACGTATCCCACCGCCCACCGGGGTGGTCAGCGGTCCCTTGATGGCTACGCGAAATTCCCGGATGGCCGCGACGCTGTCATCGGGAAGCCAGGTTTCAAAATTCGCCATGGCCTTTTCACCAGCAAATATCTCGTACCAGGCGATCCGGCGTTTGCCTTTGTATGCCTTCTCGACCGCAGCGTCGAATACCCGCACTGACGCTTTCCAGATGTCCCGGCCGGTTCCATCGCCTTCGATGAAAGGAACGATTGGGTTGTCAGGAACCTGGTAACGTCCATTGCTGTACGTGATCCGAGCGCCGTTTGCCGGTATGGGCAAACCGTTATATGAAGCCGCCATTACAAGCCCTCCAAAATTTCATGGATAAAACCAGTCATTATAAGGTGTGCACGGCGCTCTTTGCGAATCTCTGGCGGTTCGGATCATTTCTCAATTTGGAAAATATCTACGTGATGTCCCCTTGACCGGTTTACCACTATTGGACACGAAAAGTATTCGAGTCCTCGCCCGATACAATGCAAGCATGCTCTTTCGTTCGTCTCGCATTTTCATCCTGGCAGTTGCCAGTTGCTTCCTGATGGCCTCATTCTCTCAAGCTCAACAGTCGACTTCGCAGACGGTGCCGGATCAACCGCCCATAAAACCACCCACTGATGCCAGTGCTTCTTCCGTCGCGCCCCCCCATGCCTTCTGGGACCGCACCAATATCTTGTTGTTTACTGGCGTCGGGGTCTTTCGTGGCCTCGACTATGCCTCCACCCGGAACTTCCAGGCCCGGGGACGAGAAGAAATTCTGATCCCTGACGATGTGGTCAACAATTCCGCAGGATTTGCCAGCCTGGAGGCGGCGGCTACGGCCGCATCGGTTGGGCTTTCATACTGGATGCATCGGGCCGGACATCATAAGCTCGAACGCTGGATTTCCATCGTCCACATCGGAGTTACCGGATTCGGAGTGGCCCGAAACTATTCCCTCAAGTCCGACCACACGTCCCGGTGAGCCAGACTGTCTAAAGTGTCAGGATTCACGCCGACGGCTTATACTAGGGGCAACGTTGTCGCTCCCAAGGAGAGCCCCCATGCCCAGGCTAGTAGCTGTGTGGCCCCTCTGTCTTGTCACCATTTTGCTGTCATCCACTTCCTTGCTGGCTAAGGAGGGCAATGCCGATCGCTTCCAGATCAATCATGACATTCGAATCCAGCCCGACGACCAGGTCGGGGATGTCACGTGCATCAATTGCTCGGTCTTCGTTCTCGGCCGGGTATCTGGCGATGTAACGGCCATCAACGGAAACATCACTGCGGAGCAAGGAGCTGCTATCGCAGGAGATGTAACCTCGATTCGCGGCGATGCCCGGGTTGAAAACGGAGCCCAGGTTGCGGGAGACCTGACGGCTATCGCCGGGAACGTACGGCGTGACCCCCAAGCCACCATTGCCGGTGACGTCACATCCATGGGTGGAGGAGGTTGGGTTTTTCTGGTCTTCCTGCTGCCATTTGCCGTTTTGGGGGGTATTGTTGCGCTGATTATCTGGCTGATTCAACGGAGCCGCCGACCTGCGACTGTTCCCGCCTACACGGTTCGGCAAAGCTAGAATTGGAGAGATCGGTGTTTATAGGGGATCTGAGCCAGCGTTCCCTAGCGCGCCTCTTGAGCTGAACTTGTCTTAATCAGCTTCGTTCAGCACCTTGTCGTAAATTGTTCGGACTATTCCGCAGGTCCTCTCAAGTTCGATCTGCAGCCCCTTTGGAAACTCACGGCTGAGAATTTTGCCCGTCAACTTCTCGGCTACAGCTCGTCCGTGCTCGGTCGCGGGGAGCCACTTGCCGGGCCGGCCTACCACCAGGCGGGAAATATGTTCTGCCGTGCGCAACAGTTCGGCGGCATGGTCGAGCGTCGCGGCGGCAGTCTTGTCCAGACAGCCTGCTGACGCGCACCGCCACAATCGGTCGCGTAAGCTGCCTTGCTTGGAAGCGATACTATGCTTCACTATCAAGAAGCTGGTGATGAAGTCAATGTCGTAAATTCCCCCGGCAGAAGATTTGAAGCTTTTGCCAGGCTCAACCGCTTCCAATTTTGCCCTCATTTCGCGGACTGCCCTGGCGAAGTCGGCATTCGCCGCAAACCGCTCGAACAAGTTTTGCAGTTGCGCGCTGGCGCGCTCGCCAAGACTCACAGAACCTGTGAAAAACCGCATTTTCGTGTACATCAAAGCTTCCCAGGGCTGGGCTTCCTGCTGGAAATACGTAACCAATTGTGTGGGAGTGACCAGTAACTCGCCCTCGCCGCCGCGGGGACGCAGACGCGCATCGACGGGAAACACCATTCCCTCCCTGGTGTAGGCCGATAATGCATGCATCATCTGCTCGGCGCATTTCGTTAGTTCGGCCCGATTGGTTCCCTCTTCGCAAACGAACAAGACGTCACCGTCGGACAACAGATCGAATTCGCCGCTGCCTAACCTTCCCAGCGCCATCACTGCAAATCCCCGGGGCGAACCCACCATGGAGAACGCCGCCGCCATGGCATCGGCGGCAGCCAGGGTGATGTCTGCAAAGGATTCGTAGACTTCGCGCAACTCGATGATGTCTCTGGCACCTACTCGGAATGCGCAGTGTCTGAAGTATTGCCGCAGCGACGCCAGTTTCTCCGCGTAGGAGACCGGTGAATCCGCCAGGTAAGCGAACACTGGATCGCTGGGAGGAAGTGGCGTTTCCAGCGAGAACGTTTCCAGCAAGGATCGCTCGCCTACGGAACGCTCGAATAAGTATCTGCGCCCCAGCCGCGGCTCCGCCTCCCTAATTTCCGCCAGTGTCGCAATTTCTTCCGGATGCCGGATGAGAATCTGCGTCAAGTACTCGCTGGCGTCGAACAGGGTCAACGCCCGGTCTGCTTCTCTCTGGTGACGTAAGACGGTGGCATAACGTTGCGAACTGGCGACAGCGGACGCAAGAAACCGCTGAACATTCCTTCGTGCCAGCAAACCCACGCCGGGACGATAGCTGATTTCGTACAGAGCGGGGGCGTCCGTTGCGAGCCTTTCGAGCAGGTGCTGAGTGGATTGGTCGGTTGGAGCAGTCCCGAGAGAGCTCTGCAGCGTGAATTCCGCCTGTTGCGATTGCTGGCCTCTGGTTTGCTGTTGAAAAATAATCCGTTGATAGATTTCCGAAACCGCGCTCATTCGATGGCGCACCAACTCCATGAGGCTAGCTCCGCCATGCTCACCCGAGCCGCCACCCATGGCCAGGTGCAGAATTCGCAAGTCGTCTTCCGAGGCGGGCAAACGATGCGTTTGTCTGCCCTCGCGAAGCTGCAGGCGATGCTCCAGATGGCGCAGGAACTCATAGGCACTAGTAAGATCGTGGAATTCTTTACCGCTGATGTGCCTCTTGTCGTGAAGCTTTTGCAGCGAAAATAAGGTTCCCCCTGATCGCAACCAGGACTCCGCCCCTCCATAGACACGTTGCAGGCACTGCACCAGAAATTCAATATCGCGAATCCCGCCTCGATCCACCTTGATGTCGATGGCCACTTCGGCTTGCCCAGGGCCGGTTCTCGTCTTCCCCTTCTGCATTTTCTCCCGGGCGAGCAGAGCTGTTTTGATGGCAGCAAAATTCACTTTTTCCATATAAACGTGAGGTTGCACCCCGCGGATGAACTCACGGGCCAGTCCTGTGTCTCCCGCGGAGTGCTTCAGTTTGATCAGTGCCTGGCGCTCCCAGTCATGCGCAGTTTCTGCGTAGTAAGTCAGCGCCTGCGATAAAGGGATGGCCAACTCACCTTCCCCTCCCTGGGGCCGCAGCCGAAGGTCGATGCGAAACACAGGGCCTTCCCGAGTGAGCCGCGACAGAATTTCGGTGGTGTGCTGGGCCAGGCGAATGAAATATTCGCGATTGGAAACCGCCGCTGCAGGCTGTTCCTGCCCGTCGCCATAGATGTACAGCAGATCCACGTCCGAGCTGTAATTCAGCTCGTTGCCGCCAAGTTTTCCCAAAGCCAGGATCGAAAAGGGGGTATCCACCAGGCGACCGGAGGAGTCGAGATGCTGCGGAGTGCCATGGCGGCGCTGCAATTGACTGTCAGCTTCGCGTAAAGCTTCTTCGATGAGGACATCCGCCAAAGAGGAGATTTCCGCGGTGGTTTCCGCCAGAGGCGCGATCTTCAGCACATCGCGCAGCATAGTGCGCACATACTCACGGCGCTTGAACTGTGCCAGGATCAGCGAGACATCGCTCTCCGGGGATTGCGCTCGGAAACGAGCCAGGCTCTCGTGAAACTCTTCCTGCGAGATGCTGCGATCGAGATTTTTCTCCCCTAGAAAAGACAGCAGCAGATCCGGATTTCGCAGCAGGGTCTCGCCCAGAAACCTGCTGTGGCCGAACACGACAATGGCGTAGTGGGCCAAGACATCATGCTGCTCAAACAAGCGCACGGCGTCAGGCGACTCGCTTAACCGTTCGAACAGGAGAAGGGCGCCATCCGGGTCCGGGGTCTCCGACAGCAAGGGCCGCAGGGCCGATTTAAGACTGGGCGACAATCGGGTGGCGATACGTTCCCAATTGAGTCTTGCGCTTTCAGGATCGCGAACCCCAATATCACTGGCGATGGGTACTACGCGGTGGGGAGACTCGGCCGCCAAGCCGAGCGAAGGCTGGCTCTTCTCAACCGGATTACCGGATCTGGCTGAATGGCCTGGAGTGTTGAGTGGGGACACGGGTAGCGGCTCGGACTGTCAGCATATCGGAAATGACCATGAGCCGACAGCCGTGGAAATCCTCCGCCCGACTATGTCCACGCCTTCACCGGCCTCATCAATATCAATATCGCCGCTCTCCAAAGTATTTTCTTACACCAATGGTGTTGTATCGACCCCAAGGTCCGTTAGGACCCAGGTCGGCCGAACCCAAATTGCGGTCGCGCGCTCCAAAGCGGGTAAAGAGAGAATGCTGCGTCACGCGCAATTCAAAGCCCTTCCCGAGATAAATTCCGGCCCCCCAGCTTCGTTCCACTCCGATAGCGTCCGGCGACCACGTATAGAGAGTTTGCGGAAGATTCTTGCCAAACAAAAACTTAGGCTCCCCAAAGAGAAATAACCGGCGCAGTTGGGTTCTGCCAAAAGGTCTGATCTCCACGTATCCGGAAAGCATATAGCGGGCGAAGGCATTGCATGGATCATCCACTCCACCGGCGATTCCAGCGTTGGCACGGCACAAGTTGGGATCAATTTCGTTGTGCGGCGGGGCGAGGTCGGCTTGTCCATAGCCCCAAAACATGTCGTGTGGGAACAGAAATCGATCCGTCGCCGCGGGGGGAGCCCCACTTTTTGTCTCCTGCGCCAATAAAATGCCGGATATCGCCAGACATACAAAGATCCACAGCAGCGCCTGCTTCATGAGGCCTCCGCAAGAATTTGAAAATTACTTGGTGATCAGGACTGGGCTCCGATGTGACTAGTGGTTCCGAAGCCTTCGACCCGGCTTATCGGCCGCGCAGACCCGAAACATTGCCTGGCTGGACCGGCACAACGCGCGAGGCGTCGTTGGGCCGGCAGGTTAGGAGCAGTCCTTCCTACGCGGGCGCCACATTGTACATCGGGTGATCAACGCGAGAGCGATGGAGTCGTCGTAAATCCAAACCTGTGAACCACGAAGGACACGAAGTTTCACGAAGGCTAGTTCGTCGGGTTCGCTGCACTGAGCTTACTTCCAGCCTTAACCAACAAACGGAGATGCTGTCGGTTGCGCGCCTCCCCGCCCTACGATATTCTTCAATTCAATCTGGTTCGGACTTTTCAGCAGCGCCAAGGAGACTCAATGAAAGCTATGCGCAGTGGAAGGATCCGCGCTTTTGCCATTTTGGGACTGGTGGTCATGATGTTGGGATCAGCATTTGCGGGTTCGAATATTTACGACTTCACCCTGCCATCCATTGATGGCAAGCCCATGCCTTTGGCGGACTTCAAGGGCAAGGTGGTCCTGGTGGTCAACGTGGCCAGCCGTTGCGGCTACACACCACAATACAGCGCCCTTGAGGCATTGTATGAAAAGTACAAAGATCAGGGTTTTGTTATCGTTGGCTTCCCTGCCAACAATTTTGGCGCGCAGGAACCGGGCACCAACCAGGAAATCAAGACTTTCTGCTCCCGCAAGTACAACGTCACCTTCCCGCTGTACAGCAAAGTTTCGGTCAAGGGTGACGACCAAACGCCGCTTTACCAATATCTAACCAAGCAAACCGACCCAACCATCGCGGGCGAGATCAAATGGAACTTCACCAAGTTTCTGGTCAATCGCAACGGCCAGGTCGTGGAACGTTTCGAATCCGCGGTGACGCCTGATTCAAAGGAAGTGGTATCGGCGGTGGAGAAGCAGTTAGGCGAGAAATAGCCTGAACCTTTTTTTGCCGGAAAGAACACGCTCCCTTCGAACCTGCCTACGGAAATTCATATCAAATTTTTCTATTCCTCCCACAACTAGAATCAATGCGGACCCTAAGTGCTGAAATAACTTAGGGATACGTTTGGCCCGCTTATTGCTCTTAAAGACTACACCGGGGGTGGAAAATGCCACAGGAGGTCTCTATCTCCTATCAAGCAGTCAAGAGCAAGGTCTACAAGCTGGTTGACGCCATGGTTGAGGGCGACAAAAACAGCTCCGAGGTTCAGGAATCAATTCGGCGGTGGTGGAGTCTGATCCATCCATCTGACCGCGCAGTTGCTCAAAAATATCTCCTGATGGTGCTGGAGAAATCCAACACGACCCTGGGGGCCATTATCCTCGGGTTACCAGAGGCCAAGGAAGCGAAGACAATTCGCGATTTGGACCCGCTAAGAATTCCCGCGCGAGCCGATCGGACTGCCATCAGCAGCCCCGTCTAAACATTTCTGAAAGTTCATTGAAGCGGCCTGGCTTTTTGCCGGGCCTTTTTATTTCGCCGTATGGTCCTTGTTCCCGTATGCGATAGCGGATCCAACACTCCTGTCATCCCGACCGCAGCCAGCGTACTGGAGGGACATGCTTTTGCCGGGAGTTGCTAACCGCGTCCCCGGTATGCGCGGCAGATCCTTCGGGACTGAAGTCCCTCAGGATGACGCACGGGAGGGGAAAGTGGGGGACATATTCCGAGATCGTGCCACCCGAACAAAGCAGCTCCCTCCACTACGCGAGCTTCGCTCGCTCCGACCGGGATGACAGGAGCGTCGTGACCTAGATATCGTAATAAAGGGCAAACTCAAACGGATGCGGCCGTAATCGTACTGCGTCCACCTCTTTCGTCCGCTTGTATTCGATGTAAGTGCTCAGCAGCTCTTCGGTGAACACATCGCCCTTAAGCAGGAATGCCTGATCTCTTTCTAAAGCATCAAGCGCATCTTCCAGGGATCCGGGCATCGACGGCACTTTGGCCAACTCCTCTGGCCCTAGGTCATATATGTCCTTGTCCAATGGCTGGCCTGGGTCCATCTTGTTTTCGACTCCGTCCATGCCAGCCATCACCATGGCAGCGAATGCCATATACGGATTGCAACTTGGATCGGGCGGGCGGAATTCCACCCTCTTCGCTTTGGGCGAAGCTGAATACATAGGAATTCGGCAGGCGGCCGAGCGGTTTCGTCGCGAGTACGCGAGATTCACCGGGGCTTCAAAGCCGGGCACCAGCCGTTTGTAGGAATTGGTAGTCGGGGCAATGATCGCCGCCAACGCCGGCCCGTGCTTGAGCAGTCCTCCGATGTACCAAAGCGCCATTTGCGAGATGCCCGCGTAGCCATCGCCGGCGAACAGTGGCTTCCCTGCTTTCCACAAGGACTGGTGGCAATGCATGCCACTGCCATTGTCGCCATAAATCGGCTTGGGCATGAAAGTCACGGTCTTGCCGTACTGGTTGGCGGTGTTCTTAACGATGTACTTGTAGAGCATCATGTGATCCGCGGAGCGGACCAACGAATCGAATTTCAGGTCAATCTCGGTTTGTCCACCGGTCGCAACCTCGTGGTGATGACACTCCACCTCCAGACCGCAATCCTGCATGGTCATGACCATCTCGCTGCGCAAGTCCTGGTAATGGTCCGTGGGAGGAACCGGAAAATAGCCCTCTTTGTAACGAGGCCGATATCCCAGGTTGTTTTCGACGCGGCCGGAGTTCCATCGTCCTTCTTCCGCGTCAACAAAATAAAAGCCGTGCTGCTCACGCTGATCGAAACGCACGTTGTCGAAGATGAAAAATTCTGCTTCCGCTCCGAAATATGCGGTATCCGCCAGCCCGGTCGAGTTCAGATACATTTCCGCTTTTTTCGCAATGTAGCGCGGATCGCGGTCATAGCGCTGTTTGGTGACCGGGTCCACCACATCGCAAACCATAATCAGCGTGGGAATTTCAGTGAATGGATCGAGTACATAGCTGCTGGGATCGGGAATCAGCAGCATGTCACTCTCGTGAATAGCCGCCCACCCTCGGATGGAGGAACCGTCCATGCCGAACCCTTCTTCAAATGCCGCCTCGGTCAATTGCCCAATGGGATAGGAAACGTGGTGCTGCAATCCCGGCAAATCGGTGAAGCGGAGGTCGAACATTTTGACCTCATTTTTCTTGACAAACTCCAGGACGGTGTTCGGATCTGTCATGAATTGCTCCTCATAACCTTTCAAGTACCAGTAAGTGTCCGCTGTAACCGCGACTCCAGAAGCGAGAGCGCTCCCCGTGAGGACTTTAGAGGGGATAGAGTGGGCCTGCTACAATCCATCGCATCGAGCAGACCGCAGGTGAGTGTAATGCGCCCCGGCCTGTGCGTGGAAATCCATTGTTTTTATGGGCCGGATAACGAAGACTTATGCTGCATGGGCAACGAACGTGAGGCACTGGGCTTGAAAAGCTGCATGCTAATAGCTGAATGCTGAGTGCTCTCCATGGACTTTGAACAGCTCGAAACTTTTCTTGAGGTCGCCCGCCACAGCTCCTTTTCCCGGGCTGCCGAGAAGCGCTTCCGCACCCAGCCTGCGATCTCCTCCCAGATTCGCGCCCTGGAGGAAGAAGTCGGAGCCAAACTTCTGGACCGTTCGGGAGGAAAGGTCTCCATCACCGCTGCGGGCAAGCTCTTCCAGAAATATGCTGAAGAGATTCTTGAAGCCCGCAAGGCGGTGTTGACGGCGATTGCGGAAACCGAACGGGTTCCGCGCGGCGAAATCATCGTAGGCGCTAACGAGGGAACGTGCCTGCACATACTTCCTGAAGTATTCGCGGAGTTCAAGAAACAGTATCCCGACGTCGCGGTGAACATCACGCGCGCCGACTATGGAAAGATCCTCGAATCGGTCATCGACAACTCCGTGGATTTTGGGTTCATGTCGATGCCGATCACGGACCCTCGCCTGACTGTCGTGTTGATCCATCGGGATGAGTTGGTGTTGATCGCGCCCCCGCATCATCCGCTGGCAAAATTGAAATCTGCCCCTATTTGCGAGATCGCCAAGTTCCCGCTGGTAATGCCCAAGTCCGGCCACACTCGCGACGCTCTGGAAGAGTTGTTCCATCAAAACAAGCTGAAGCCGCAGTACGCGATGGAACTGGATTCCAGCGAACTGCTCAAGCGCTTTATCGCCGCCGACGTGGGCGTCGGCTTCATTGCCCGGTCCAATGTGCAGGAAGACGTACAAGCCAATGTGCTTGTTGCCGTTCCCATGGCGGAAACGCCAATCCGACGCGATATCGCTCTCGTTTTTCGCAAGGACAAAGCCCTTAGCCGCGCTGCCCTGGCTTTCATCGACACGACGGTCAAGATCAAGACTGTAGAGCCCATCGCGGTGACGAAGCGCTAGCAGAACCTGGCCGAACGAGGGTGAAAAACCAAGAACCCAAGATATGAAACTGTCACTACCCGCTGGAACGTTTAAGGCTTATCTGTTCGATTGCGATGGCACGATTGCAGATTCGATGCCCCTTCATTACGTTGCGTGGAAAAGAGTACTTGCGGAATGGAACTGCGAATTCAGTGAAAAACTCTTTTACGCCTGGGGCGGAATGCCGGTGTCGGAAATCGTCGACACCTTGAACAAGATGTACGGCCTGCATATGCCCCTGGAGGACGTATCCCACCGGAAGGAAGCGCTTTATTTCGAGATCCTTCCTGAGTTGAAGGCCGTCCCCGAAGTCCTGGAGCATATCGAGGCCAGTCACGGCCAGATTCCCTTTGCAGTTGTTTCTGGGAGCACTCGGGATTCGGTGACGGCATCGCTCAAGGCTCTCGGGATTCTCGACAGGTTTGAAACATTGGTGTGTGCCGGAGATTACAAGAACAGCAAACCGGATCCGGAGCCGTTTTTAATTGCCGCCAAAAGGCTTGGCGTGGCCCCCGCAGATTGTCTGGTATTTGAAGATACGGAGATGGGCATCCAGGCAGCGACGGCGGCTGATATGGCTTCGGTGAAGATCGCGCAGCCCTGGGAACGAAAATTGAGCGAAGCCACAGAGGTTTGAAATCAGGGCTTCAGCGCCTGGCTGCCCGGGCGGGGTTGCGTGTTTGACCTTGGATCTTGGGTTAGAATTCCGGCAGTGAAGTTACTCCATCTAAGCCTTCTTCTCATTGGCGCTTCCCTGCTCGCCGCTCAGACTCGCAAGTCCTCTACCCCGACTCTTCCCTCTTCTGGTTCAAAGTTGATCTCCGCCAAGGCGACCGGCTCGAAGCGTTACAGTTCTGACCAGATCATTGCGGCCACGGGTCTGGAAAAGGGCAAGGCGGTCACGGAAGATGATTTCAAGAGCGTAACCCAGCAACTGGGTGAAACTGGGGCCTTCAGCAACGTTGCGTATAGTTTTGACTTCTCACCGGCGGGCATCAAGCTCGAGTTGCAGGTCACGGACAACGACAAGTTCGTGCCTGCGAGATTTGACAACTTCGTTTGGCTCTCCGACCAGGAGTTACTGGATAAATTGCATGCCAACGTGCCTCTGTTTCAAGATCAGCTCCCGGTGACCGGCAAGCTTGTCGAGCAGGTCTCGGATGCTTTGCAAACGCTCGCTATCGAACACAAGCTGAAAGGCCGCGTGGATTATCTGCGCGTTGGCCCGGCGGACGGCCCCATCGAGGCCCTTGAGTTTAGTGTTACCGGCCAGGATATCCGTATCCGCCAAATCGAATTCCCCGGGGCGGGACCGGCTGAATTGCCTGCCTTGCAAGGCGTCGCGAAAAGCCTGGTCGGAGAAGACTACGTTCGCACCGCATTACACATCCAGGCAGACAAGAATTTCCTTCCGGTATACCGGGAGCGTGGCTATTTGAATGCGACGTTATCCGATCCACAGCCGAAAGTAGTAGAGGACAATCCCGACGAGACGGTGGTGGATGTGGCTTTTACAGTCACTCCGGGCTCGCAGTATAAACTCAGTGAGCTTCAGCTAAGCGGCAACAAGGTGTTTCCCGCTGAAAAACTGCGCGAGCTGATCCATCTCCAGCCTGGCCAGCCTGTCAATGCCGTCCAGCTAAACAAAGACATCGACGCGATCAAGCAGCTCTACGGTTCGCATGGATATATGGCAACGCAGATCCTGGCCACCCCGGAAATGAACGACACGGACTTCACGGCAAAGTACGCGCTGCGAATCCAGGAAGGCGACATTTATAAGATGGGCGACCTGGACATCCGTGGCCTGGACAGCCGGACGACCGAACGTATGGCCGCAGCCTGGAAGATCCGGGCGGGCGATCCCTACGACGGCCAGTACGCGAAGCAGTTCACGGAGTCCGCGGTGAACCTTCTGGCCGGCGAGGACTGGAACATCGTGGTCCACGAATCGATAGAGGAAAAAGACAAGACGGTGGACGTTTCACTTCATTTCGAGCGTAAGCGCTGAGATAGGCTATCTGCTCTCAGCGGATGATTTTAGGCAGCGATCTTTTTTGCGCAGCATCTAAAGAACAACTGACAAGGAGAATTTGACCGATGAAGACGTTTTCTGCGAAATCCACTCTTTCCCTGGCCATGATGCTTTTAGGCGTGAGCCTGGCAATACCCTCTCTTGCTGCCGACAAGCCACAAACCTTTACTGGCAAAGTCAGCGACGCCATGTGCGGAGCCAGCCACATGATGGCGGGTGAAGGTTCGGCCTGTGTCCGTGCCTGCGTCAACAAAGGTTCAAACTACGCCCTGGTAGTGGGAGACAAGGTTTATACCCTCAATACCAGCGACAAAGCGACACTCGCTGAACTGGACAAACTGGCTGATCGCCAGGCCAAGGTAACCGGCCAGGCCAACGGAGACACGATCGGCGTGAGTTCCGTCGCCGCAGCCAAGTAAGCCGGCAGTCAGCGCCAGGAAGTATTTATTTCGACACACCGGGCTTTTTTGCCGTATTTTCATATTGCTGCCTCGACTCACTATGTTATGTTCTAGAAAAATTAGCCCAGCAGTGCGGGAGGATACCCGAATTGTCTAAAGACATGGTCCCCAAAAAGATTTTCTTTACCAAGGGGGTCGGTAAACATCGCGAACGTCTTACTTCGTTTGAGCTGGCATTGCGGGACGCCGGCATCGCCGCACAAAATCTGGTCCGGGTTTCCTCGATTTTCCCACCACAATGCAAACTTGTGCCGCGTTCCCAGGGACTAAAACACCTGAGTCCGGGTGAAGTGGTATTTTCGGTGGTGGCGGAAAACTCCACTCACGAACCGCACCGCTTGCTGGCTTCGAGCATCGGCGTGGCGATCCCGGCTGATCGCAACACCTATGGCTACCTGAGCGAGCATCACTCTTTCGGCGAGACAGAAGACTCGGCCGGTGACTATGCGGAAGAGCTCGCAGCCGAGATGCTGGCAACCACTCTTAATGTGGAATTCGACCCTGACCGTTCCTGGGACGAGAAGAAAGAAATTTACCGGATTTCCAATAAGATCGTGCGTACCGCGAACGTGACGCAATCCGCGGTAGGGGACAAGCGCGGACTGTGGACGACAGTGATCGCGTCTGCAGTTCTCATATTCGACTAGTTTTGGAGTAAAGGCTGCCGACTTTGCGGCGACTGGTGGGGGCATTCTGCCCCCACTTTTATTTTCTTCCGGCTGCCGTTTTCTCTTTCTTTCCCTTGTGATTCGCGCCAGATTTGCCCAGGCGTTCAAGCACAGCGGCCACTATCAAAGGCAAGCCGACGGTCGCGTCCACAAAAACCTCGCCAAACTTTCCGCCTTCGGCGGGCGGCACGAACTTTCCCCAGGAAATGGCTTCGCTGTACGGGCTACCCGACAAACCTCCCCAATAAACGGGTTCCGGGCATATCCGCAAACCATAGTGATAACGCTTCAGAGGGACGTTTTCTCCCATGCGCCGGTGGCGTAGCTCGATGAACGGACCAAACTGTTGCGACCAGTTGCGCGGCACTCCGCCGCCAATGGTGAAGATGCCCAAGCGCTTCTGCCGCAGCAGAGTCGAGGCAAAGTGTTCTAGGTCCTCAAAGGGGTCGAAGCGCAGCTTGTGTCTCCCGGCCGCTTCCCGCATGCGGTTGGAAAGTGCGACGTCCAGTCCCAATTCCGAGTCGGTAAACGCGGGCACAAAAACAGGCACACCTTTTTCAAAAGCTGACTTCAGGATTCCGCGCTGCCCCTTGGCGTTTTCGGCCAGAAATTCTCCGATGGCATGATTCAACTTGTAAGATGACAGGATTTCACTGGGATCCCATTGGCCCAGTACTTCAGCCATCACCTTCTCAACATCGTCCAGATTGGTCTCTGGCTCCAGGGTGTCGTAGACGCGGTTATAACCCTGTTCATAGAGCTCTTCATCGGACACTTCGGGGTTATAGCGAAAATGCGCTTTGCCGGTCGCTTCGACCAGACCGTGCGCCATGAGTGCACCGGTTGAAACGATGGCATTCACGATGCCGCGATCGATCAATTCAGCGATGATCAGCCCTTGCTTCGCTACCGTCATCGCTCCGGCCAGGGTCATGACTACGAAACAATCCTTGTCGCGCGCCATCGCTTCCAGAACGTCAACAGCTTCGCCCAATTGGCGGCCTGTGAAAGCGGTCTTGGCCATGGCCCGCAGCAAGTCGTCGATCGTGCGCACCTTTTGCAGGTCCAGAGGTTCCAATGGGATCAGCTTGTCCTTGATCGGATCATGCAGATCGCGGTCGGTTCCTGAGCCATCGTGATTTTCATGTTTCAAAATGCACCCCCATTTGCGAAGCACCACTTTACTAGAAGCCCACGGGTGTTGCCACAACTCGGCTGGAAACCGGGCGGAACATGGTGTTCCAAATGGCTTTTCATTTCGGGCTTTAAAAAGTTGCACCGGTGGAACTCCGGAAGCGAGAACCGCGAGCAGGAAACTGTTATTCTATTTTTTATTCAGATTTGTGTTGTTGAGGAGGTTGTCGCTTGTCACAGAAGTTCAAGATCGGACTGGTGCAGATGTCCACGACATCCGACCCCGACAAGAATTTGCAACGGGCCATCGATAAGGTCCATCAGGCTTCGGCACGAGGCGCGCAAATCGTCTGTCTGCCCGAATTGTTCCAGACTCAGTATTTTTGTCAGCGTGAAGATTCCACCCTGTTTGACCTGGCACAACCCATCCCAGGTCCCGTCACGACGCGGTTAGCGACGCTAGCCAAGCAGCTTCGCATCGTCCTCATCGCGTCTTTGTTTGAAAAGCGCGCGCCTGGCGTTTACCACAATACTGCTGCAACGTTCGACGCTGACGGTTCCCTTCGCGGACTCTATCGCAAGATGCACATCCCGGATGACCCGCTTTACTACGAAAAGTATTACTTCACACCGGGCGACCTTGGTTATCGCGCTGTTGACACCGGCGTTGGGCGCGTAGGTACGCTGGTTTGCTGGGACCAGTGGTACCCCGAAGGGGCCCGCCTTACGGCGTTGCAAGGCGCGCAGGTGCTCTTTTATCCAACGGCAATTGGGTGGCATCCATCGGAGAAAGCGGAATTTGGCACCCCTCAGCACGATGCATGGCGCACCATTCAGCGCTCCCACGCCATCGCCAATGGGGTATTCGTAGCGGTGGTAAACCGGGTCGGCCACGAAACCGGCGACATACGCGGCAAGACAGCGCCCGGTGACGGATTGGAATTTTGGGGAGGCTCTTTTCTCTGCGACCCTTTCGGCCGTGTGATCGTCGAAGGCTCGCACGACAAAGAAGAAGTTCTGGTTGGTGAAGTCGATCTGGCCGCGGTTGAAGATACCCGCCGCAACTGGCCTTTCCTTCGAGACCGGCGCATTGACAGCTACGCCCAAATCACGAGCAGGATGATCGATTGATGATCTTCTGCACAGACGATGTGCGGAGCACTGTTTAGTCGCCGTCCAGAATCCGCATTTACCCGAATGAAATCTGTCCAGACCAAACCCCGCATGCCCGCCGAATGGGAGCCTCACGCTTCCACGTGGCTCGCATGGCCGCACTATCGCAACGACTGGCCCGGTAAATTCGAGCCGATTCCGTGGGTCTACGCTGAAATCATCCGCCATCTTGGTAGGCACGAACGGGTTGACCTGATCGTCAACAGTGCGGCGTCGGAAAAACACGCGCGCAGAGTCCTGAGCAAAGCGAACGCTCTCACCAAGAATGTTCGCTTTCACAAGTGGCCGACGAACCGCGTCTGGACCCGCGACTCCGGTTGCACCTTTGTCTTGGGTGGTGAGTGTGCAGCCGCGGGCGACTCACCCGCGCGAGCCAAGATTGACCTCTCCGCGGTCACCTGGCGCTTCAACGCCTGGGCCAAATACCCCAACCATCAGCACGATGAGAAAATCGGCGAGCGAATAGCCAAGGCCACTGACGCCAATGCAATCCACCCGTTTCACGGCAAATCGCGCGTTGTCTTGGAAGGTGGGTCCATCGACGTCAACGGACGTGGCATCCTGCTCACCACGGAAGAATGTCTGCTTAGCAGGAAACAGCAACGCAACTCGGGAATGTCCCGCGCAGACTACGAAGAAATGTTTTCAACTTATTTGGGAATAAAAAAGGTGATTTGGCTTGGCTCCGGCGTCACCGGCGACGACACGCACGGCCACGTGGATGACATCACCCGCTTCGTTTCACCGCGTACCGTGGTTACGGCGGTCGAGACCAATCCCGACGATCCCAATTACGCGCCGCTACAGGAAAATATCCGCCGCCTGCGCGCCGCAACCGATGTGAGCGGCAAGCCACTTAAAATCGTTGAGTTGCCGATGCCCGCCCCGGTAATTTTTGAAAAACGACGGCTCCCCGCCAGCTACGCCAATTTCTATATCGCAAATGGAATCGTGCTGGTCCCGGTCTTCAACGACCCCAAAGACCGCATTGCCCTCGAGATACTGGCAAAGCTTTTCCCAGGTCGCGAAGTTGTCGGGATTTATTCTGGAGACCTGATCTGGGGCTTCGGGGCGATGCACTGCATGACGCAGCAGCAACCAGTGGGCTAGTGGTTGGTGGCCAGTGGTTAGTGGCCAGTCCCAGGCGGTCAGCGACGCCAAGGCTTCGGTCATAATCTTGTGGGTCTTGATTGGTTTGGCCAACGACCAACAGCCAACGACTAGCTCTTACCTAGCTCTTATACTGCGTCGGCTGCGGACCCTTCTCAAGCATTTCGCGGTTCCAGATGGCGCCGTCGCGGGTATAGCTGGCCAGTTCAAAATCCTGGGTCAGCTCGAGCGCGTCGGTGGGACAAGCGTCCTCGCACAACCCGCAGAACATGCAGCGGCTCAGATCATAGGTAAAGTTGGTCAGTTCCTTGCGACGGGTCTTTTCGTTGCGTTCGCTGGATACCACGATCAGGTTTTCCGGGCATGCCAGCGCGCACAAATCGCACGCAATGCACATGGTCTCGTTGGTATCGGGGTTTACGTTTAGCCGTGGCGCGCCGCGATAACGCTCCGCCACCTGCGGCCGTTGCAATGGGTATTGCTCAGTGTAAATCTCCTTCGGATCCTGATAGAGGAAGGTCACTTTCAACCCCTGAAGCAGGTCCACCATGAAGATCTTGCGCAAGAAGCTAGGTATTCCCATATCGCGGTAAGGATACCATTAACCCCCGCTTCCGCAGAAGGTGTCCTACGGGCTGGCGGTGGCTCAATTTTGACTGATTTAGACGTCGACTGATTTGGGGCGTTGACTGATTAGTGCGTTGATTTTGACGTCATCCTGAGCTTGCGAAGGATCCGGCGTGGAGCACATCAGAACTCTTTGCCGGAATCCGTGGCCTTGTCGGTGTCCACGCCAGATCCTTCGGGACTAAAGTCCCTCAGGATGACGCAGGAGTGATTGGCGACTATTTCTCGGCGCCATTAATCTGATGCTTGTCGGGTAGCCTAAATTGAACCGTGGCGAAGGTCTCCACCTCGACCGGATTACCGTCCAACAAATAAGGCCGGTATCGCTGCTGTGAAACGGCTCTCGCGGCCGCCTCCACCAAAACGGGCTTGCCACTCCGCAGATGAATTTCCTCTACCTTGCCATTTTTTCCGAGGACGATCGCGAAGACAACATCACCCTCAACACCCGCAGCCCGGGCGTCAGCAGGATATTCCGGCACAACTTTCTTGATTAGGAATTTCCCTGAAACAGTCCCTGTCACGTGCATCCGAGATACAGGCCCCGGTCGAGGACTGTCCGCATAGCCCTTGAAAGTCGGTTCGATTTGCAACACGACAGGTTGAAATAAAGCTGACGCCGCTGACGGCACCAGACCAGACCAGGGAGTGACGCTCAGCAAAATCGAGATGAGGCAGACTCCCATGACTTCTTAGACACCAACCCAGGTTGGTCGGATGCCCCGCAAATCATCTCCCCTACTAGTATGCTGAGATTGAGCCAATGCCCGACAACCGAAATTCCGAAGTCGCTTCCAATTATCACGACGCCACCAAACACTCTTTCGCCAGCGTCAGGAACAACCAGCATTTTCTGGATTTCGACAACCAGCCTTTGCCGTTCAAGATCTACCCAACCCTGACTCCTTCGCCGTTACCAGCGGAGGTCCAACAGAATGGAGTGGCTGCCCTTTCCGCCATCTCCGAAATCGTCCGTCCTCAGACCGTATCGGCCCCGAACCTCGAAGCAATTGCCCAGCTGCTATATCTTTCCGCCGGGATTACCAGACATCGAAAGTTTCCGGGAGGCGAAATCTACTTTCGCGCCGCAGCCTGCACCGGAGCGCTTTATGAAGTCGAGTTATACCTGGTGTGTGGCGATCTCGCAAATCTTGAAGCCGGCGTCTATCACTTCGCTGCCGCCGAGTTTGGCCTGCGCAAGCTACGCGCCGGAGACTATCGCAGCGTCCTGGTGGAAGCCGCTGCTTCGGAACCGGCGGTTGCCCATGCACCCCTGACGATTGTCTGCACGGGCACTTACTGGCGCAATGCTTGGAAATATCAGGACCGCACCTACCGCCATTTCGGTTGGGACAACGGCACGCTGCTAGCAAACCTGCTTGCTGTGGCCACTGCGCAGGGTTTGCCGGCCAAAGTTGTGTGCGGGTTCGAGGATGATAAGGTAAATTCCCTGCTCGACATCGATATTCGGCGCGAGGTAGCGTTCTCCCTAGTGCCGGTCGGCTACTCCCCGTATCAGCCTCCGCAAGCTCCTGCCGTCTCACCCCTTGAATTGGAAACTGTTCCACTCTCCCGCCATGAAATCGACTACCCGCTCATGCGCGCGATGCACACCGCTTCTTCGCTACGTTCGCCAGCGGAAGTCGCAGCCTGGCGAGGTGGCACTCCGTTATCCCCGTTTCAAGCGCCTGGGCAATCGGTGATTTCGGTTCAACCTCAATCTGACACAGAAATGTCGCTCGATCCTGTCGAACAGGTGATCTTACGCCGGGGTTCCAGCCGCAGGTTCTCGCAAACACCGATCACCTTGCCACAGCTTTCCACCATGCTCGATCGCGCGACCCGTGGAGTGCCTGCGGACTTTCTCGATCCTGTAGGATCCCAACTCAACCACTTGTATCTGATCGTGAATTCTGTGGTGGGCTTGGAGCCTGGCGCTTATGTTTTCCATCGCGGCAGCAAATCCCTCGAATGTCTGAAACGAGGAAAGTTCCGCGATCAGGCCGGCTACCTGGGGCTGCAGCAGTCCTTACCAGCCGATGCCGCCGTGGACGTGTTCTTCCTCGCCGACCTGCGCCCCATCCTCCAACGTTTTGGTAATCGCGGATACCGTGCAGTCCAACTCGAAGCCGGCATTCTGGGTGGCAAGCTGTATCTGGCGGCGTACGCCCAACATCTCGGCGCAACCGGCCTCACGTTTTTCGACGATGACGTGACCCAGTTCTTTTCACCGCACGCTGCGGGCAAGAGCGCCATTTTCCTCGTAGCCCTTGGTCACAGCGCTAAACAAAGACCTTAGAAGGTCAAGGCTTGCGTTGGTTCAGAGGAAGGTGGCAAATCTAAAGGCGGCTGCCCGGGCGCCCCTCACGCACTATTGAGGGGTATTCCTGATCGTATCGGCGACGGGCGCATCACCTAAGTAACGCACGGATACACACTTCGACAGCTGCATTTGCCGTGCATGCTATACTGATGTTGCGTCTAATACCACGGTTGTGGTGCGGTTGCTCCGGTTTGAACCTGAATTCCCGCCTTTAGTCCCTCCCGTTTGTCTTCGGCGTAAATAAAAACTGGCAATGCAAGTTGCTGTGCTCGCCCGGAAGCTCGTGTGCGCGCCGCGATCGCTTCCGCCAACAGAAAAAGAGAATAACCATTAATGCAGAGTTTTTCAGAATTACCACTTTCTCCTTATACCCAGGAGAGATTGTCGCTCGCTAAATTTACAACCCCTACACCCATACAGGCTGCTGCCATCCCGCAAGCGCTTGCCGGCAAAGACGTTCTGGCCACGGCGCAAACAGGGACCGGCAAAACCCTGGCTTTCCTGATCCCGGTGATTGAACGGCTTCTCGGGAAAGTCACGCCTGGAATTTCAACCCTCGTGCTGGTTCCGACCCGCGAGTTGGCCATGCAGGTGGTTGACGCCTACAACGCCCTCCGTGGAAACAAGCTCACACCAGCAGTACTGGTAGTCGGCGGTTTGTCCGAAGGGCAACAACTTTCAGCACTACGCCGAGGCGCGCGCCTGGTCGTCGCAACGCCTGGCCGCTTGGAGGACTTCCTCGATCGTAGGCTGATCGATTTCCGCAGCCTTCAAGTGCTGATCCTAGACGAAGCCGATCGCATGCTCGACATGGGATTTCTTCCCGCGATTCGCCGGATCGCTTCCGTGCTGCCGAAAGAGCGCCAGACCCTGTGCTTTTCCGCAACTCTCGAAGCGTCGGTTGTGCACCTCGTGAATGACTACATGAGGAATCCGGTGCGGCTGGCATTCGGTTCAACCCTTAAGCCCTCGGAAAACGTGCGCGTCCAGGCCTTTGAGGTCACCGCAGATCGCAAGCAGGAAATGCTACATCGATTGCTGTCGAAGGAAACCAGCCGCTGTCTGGTGTTCGCCCGTACCAAGCGTGGCGCCGAACGTCTGGCGAAAAACCTGAACCGGGAAGGCTTTGCAGCCGCCATGATTCATGGCGACCGTTCGCAATCGCAGCGAACTGCCGCTCTGAGTGGATTTCAGCAGGGACGCTACCAGATTCTGGTGGCAACCGATCTGGCTTCCCGCGGCATTCACGTCGAGGACATCGCTCACGTGATCAACTACGACTTGCCCGAAGTGGCTGAGAATTTCATCCACCGCGTAGGACGAACTGGCCGCGCCGGCAACCTGGGCCTGGCTTCTACCTTGTTCACCCGGGATCAGCGCACCGAGTTACACCAACTCGAACGTACCCTTGGGATTCGCATGGAAAGATTGCAAGCGGACGACTCACCGGGCGAAGTACGCGAACGGAAGCGCAGTGAATCCAGTGTGCCGGAGGCGGCTTCGAGATCCAGAATGATTCGGCTACCCGGAGAAGTTCTTCAGATCCAGATGCCGAGTTAGTTCGGTATAAGACGTGCGATTGGAGGCGGTCTACACAGCCGCCTTTCCAAGCTCACCGGTTCGAATTCGAACCACCTCCACTGACGTGACCATAATCTTACCGTCGCCGCTTTTTCCGGTACGCGCACCTTCGACGATGGCGTCTATGATTTCATCGACCGGATCGTCACTCGCCAGGATCATCAGCATCAGCTTGGAATAAAGGTCCACATTGTATTCGCATCCTCGGTAGATTTCTGTGCGCGACCTTTGATGGCCACACCCGATCACCGGAGTAATGGTGAGTCCTTCCACTCCGATATCGGTAAGGCGCTGCCTGACTTCTGCGATATTTTCCTGGCGTATCACGGCGTCAATTTTCTTCAATGCGGGCCCCTTCCTCACTTCGGTACAGCAAATACGACGATTGGAAATGGGTCTGCGTAAGAGGGGGGAAACTTCATAAAAAGATCGTAAAGAATGGCTGTCATCGGGTCCGCAACCGGCGTTCTTCGAGGTACTCTGAGCGGACATTTGCCTCGTATGCTAACCTCGGCGACTGTTAGCTGCGCAGATTCCGCGAGGACTATGCCTTATCACGTAGTGGCCTTCACCATGGCGCAAGTCAGGACCGGCGCGTTGGAGTTTCAACGCCAGCTGGGTGGGATCGTGCGCGATGTAAGGGACTTAAAAGTGTATTCGGCCAGCCCTTTTGATTTGGACGAACGACGCCGCCTGAAAGATCGATTCGGAGGAGATGTCGTCTACTTCTTCAATGATATTGCTCTTCAAGAATCCCTGCGCCTCGGTCTCGAGGTTCCCTTCATCGCACAAATTCCCGATGCTGAACTTCCACGTAGGCGGACGCTGGTAGTCGGGATCCCGGAGTAGCGCGTACGGACTAATGTGGCACCGGCATCTTGCCGGCTAGCTCGGGGGCGGGACGCCCCCGACGGGCCGGACGCACGCCAGACGGCGGAAATGGTGGCGCTACAAACTTGCGAAGGAATCTGGCGTATGGCGTTTCGGAACTCTTCAGGCAGTGGCGGCGTGCACGCCAGATCCTTCGGGACTGAAGTCCCTCAGGATGACGCAAGAATGGGGACGTCGGATCGCGCTCGCGCATCGCACAAGGATCGGTCGAGCACTTTCTTCCTTCACCGAGCATCTTGGCAGGTAGAGATCGATCGTCCGGCCTTTGCCCTATAATCTCCTCAACTTCATTTGCTTGGGAGGTACTCGTGAGCGCTCTACCGGTTGGCCTGGCAGAACTGAAACAGAGAATGCGCGCGTCGTGGATGGCCGGCGACTTTGGTCAAATTGCACGCTTGAATGCCGAAGGGGTAGAACAATTCATCGACAAACTCAATCTAAAGCCGGGGATGAAAGTCCTCGATGTGGCTTGCGGCACCGGCAATCAGTCGATTCCGGCAGCTCGTACCGGTGCGCAGGTCACCGGACTCGACATCGCGCCCAACTTGCTGGAGCAAGCTCGCCACCGCGCCGTTGTAGAAAACCTGAAAATTGAATTCATCGAAGGAGACGCCGAAAAGCTTCCCTTTCCCGCCGGCCAGTTCGACGTGGTGCTCTCCATGTTCGGAGCCATGTTCGCCCCGCGACCTGAAGTAGTGGCCTCGGAGTTCAAACGCGTTTGTCGTCCTGGCGGCCTGATCGCGATGGGAAACTGGACTCCCGAAGGCTTCGTAGGCCAGATGTTTCAGATCACCGCCCGTCATGCGCCACCACCGCCTGGCATCCAGCCTCCAACGCTTTGGGGAGTCGAGAAGGTTGTCGCTGATCGGCTGAATTCAGGTGCGGGAAAAATCGCGCGCCTCCAAACTACCAAACAGGAACTCGTGTTCGACTATCCCTTCAGCCCCGCCGATGGCGTTGCCTTCTTCCGAAAATACTTTGGTCCCACGCAAACAACTTTCGCGCGACTGGATGAGCCCGCCCAGAAAGCTCTCGCCGAAGATCTTATCCAGCACTGGACCAAAAACAACCTGGGCGACGCCACTCATACAAAGCTGAAAGCGGAGTATCTGGAAGTACACGCCACAATGGCTTGAAGATGGCATTTTTGGACGATGTCGCGCCCAAGTCTCACCTCAACCCGGATGCTATGATTAACAGTTCGTCCCAAGCGTTCTGATCCATCTACCGGCCTGCGCTACGAAAGGTGAATAAAAGTTTTTGTCTTCTTAAAGAATCAATGAATCGCCGATTCTCCATCCTCATCCTGCTCGCATTATCTCTGGGAGTTTACGTTGCAACTGCAGCGCTGCCGGCGTTGCTTGACGACGCCGATGCGTCGCACGCTCTCGTCTCACGCGAGATGCTGCAACGGGGCGACTGGGTGGTCATGTATCAGGATGGAATTCGCTACCTTGAAAAGGCGCCGTTGCATTACTGGATGGTAGCGGTCAGCTACAAGCTCTTCGGACAGGGCGCGTTCCAGACCAGGCTCCCGCTGGTACTTTCCGTCGCTGGACTGGTGCTGATGGTCTATTTCTTTGCTCGCCGCTGGTTTGGCGAGACTCCGGCGTTTTATTCCGGGCTGATCATATGCACCAGCGTAGGAACGTGGCTTTTTACCCGGGTGATGGTTCCCGAGGCAATTTTCGCTCTCGAACTCACCGCGTTGTTTTACCTTTTTCTACGCGCATGGAACGGCACTCTGAGCCCCCGGGTCGGATACTGGGGCGCTTCTGTGATGATGGCCCTGGCGGCGCTTACACTCGGTTTGATCGGCGTGCTGTTTCCGCTTGGAGTGGTTTTTTTCTTCATACTCTTTACCCGCAGTTGGGGGCGCTGGCGTGAGCTGCGAATCTTCTCCAGCGCATTGATCTTTCTGGTCATCGCCGTACCGTGGCATGTCTTGGCGGAACAGCGGTCGCCCGGTTTTCTCTGGTCATATTTCATCAACGAGCATCTGAAACGTGCGCTCGGAACGCGTTACCCACCCGACTATGAAGCTGTCCCGCTGGTGTTGTGGTGGGCATTGCACCTGGTCTGGTTTTTTCCCTGGAGCTTTTTCATTCACTACGCGTTTCGCGAGTTTCCCCGTCCTAAGACTTGGGGAAAATCAATGGAGCCCGCACAGCAGGCGAGACTGCTGCTCTTCATCTGGGCGGGGCTGATCTTGTTTTTCTTTTCCCTCACCAGCGGATCACGGATGGAGTACTACAGTTTCGGCGCATGGCCTGCGATTGCAATCTTGCTCGGGGTGGGACTGGCGGATGCGGAAGCAGCCCGCGACCGATGGCTGCCCCGCCTGCAAGGCGGTCTGGCTGTGGTTGGATTACTGGCGACTGTGTGCCTCGGCTATCTGGTGCTTTCCTCGTTGGACATTTCCTCGAAGGGCGGCGTCTCGCATCTGATCCAGTACCATTCATTGGATACGTATCGTCTCTCGATGGCGCATATTTTTGATTTGACGCCGCAGACTTTCGCTGCCCTTCGCGGCCCGGCCATTTTCGCCATGTTGCTGTTCTTCGTCGGCTTCGGCAGAGCTTGGCTCCTGCGCCGTCGTTGGAAGAACTCAGCCGCCACGCTTACATTGGCTTTTGCGATGGGATTATTCTTCTTTGCCGCCAATTGGGCTTTCAAACGATTTGAGCCGCGGATGTCGTCGCGGGCGCTCGCAGACGCCATTCTTCCCTACTTGCGTCCCCAGGATCAGATCATCCAGTACGGTGATTTCAACTCCGGTTCGAGTATCCCTTTCTACACTCATCGTCATGTGTGGATCTACAACGGGCGATTCGGCACCAACCTTGAGATCGGGTCAAACTATCCGGATGTTCCGCCAACATTTCTCGACGACAAGCAGTTCCCTGGCTTCTGGAGTAGTCCGAATCGTGTGTTCATTTTCGTGCCTGAAGAATTCCGCAAAGATGCGATTTCGCGCTTGCCTCCTGATTCCACTTATCTACTGTCCGAGAGCGCCGGAAAATACATTTTTGTGAACCAGCCACTCCGTCCCAACCTGCCTCTACTGGCATCGCTGCTGGCGCAACATCGAATGGATTGACGGGCGGCACGGAATATCGACGTAACGCGACGAACTGCCGTGGACACGCTTCCGACCAACCCGCTTCTGCCCAAAGTTGAAGGCGACGCCGACGAACTATTCATGGAAGAGGCTTTGCGGGCCGCCCAACGCGCCCTTGAAGCCGGAGAAGTTCCTGTGGGAGCAGTCGTAGTCTGTGGCGGACAGATTGTCGGCCGCGGCGGCAATCGCAATCTCACCGATTCCGATCCAAGCGCCCATGCAGAAATTATCGCCCTGCGGGAAGCGGGCGCCGCACTTGGCAACCATCGCCTGGAAGACTGTGAACTGTTCGCTACTATTGAACCGTGCCCTATGTGTGCAGGCGCACTCGTACATGCCCGGCTTAAACGTTTGGTCTACGGCGCCGCTGATCCAAAGGCAGGCGCTATCCAGTCCGCGATGCAGGTTTTGAATCATCCCAGCCTGAATCACAAGATGGATGTGCGTGCAGGAGTTTTGGCGGGCCGATGCGCCGGCATAGTGCAGACGTTTTTCCGACTGCGACGGGAGAAGCAGTCAGCCGCCGGCCCTGAGTCGGCGGCGATCAACGAAGACGGCTAACGTGATCCCCAACTCCCAACCCGTCGCGTCATCCTGAGGGACTTCACTCCCGAAGGATCTGGCGTGCAGACCGACAATGCCTCAAGAATTCCGATACGCTACACGACAGATCCTTCGCAAGCTCAGGATGACTGCTCGGTGAATTACTGGCAAGGCACGATCAGCGCGTCCAGGTGCCAAGCGGAGGACGATCCCACTGGATCTCACTTGCCACATTGTTCCGGACGCTGATTCTGCCCGTATACGCCGGCGTTCCGCTCCAACTAATACTGATCAGGAACGGACCGATGAACCGGCCGGAACCAGTTCCTCCAGAACCGCCCGAAACCGTCAGTGAATCCCCTTGTTGTTTAAAGCTGTACCCGCCTGACCACGCGCGTCCGCCTATGTTGATCCGCCCTCGATTGATTGAAGTGCAGTAATTGTCGGCAGAGCACTTGCTCTGGGCTGTGCCGTTCGAACATTGCTCTGTGAAGAGTCGTTCGTGGGGAGCGCATTGCTGACGATTGTCACCACCACAAGCGCTGTTTCCGGTGAACTGGCATCCCGGATCCTGCGCTTGCATCACGGCCGTAAATGCGACCGCGATGCAAAACGCAATCAGTACAATTCGTTTAGGATCAGGCATCGCTAGCTGTTCTCTTTCTCTCTACAGCGTATCGCTAGAATGCTGCTCCTGCCGGCTCAAGCATGCTTTCGGTGTCCACATCGGGTTCCGCAATTCGCGTATGCGTTTTGGCCACAAGCATGTAAATCGACGGCACGATGAACAGCGTGAATACTGTTCCGATAATCATACCGCTGACCAACATGATGCCGATGCTGTTTCTTGCTCCCGCTCCAGGCCCTGTGGCTAGAACGAGCGGAAAGTGCCCAATCACGGTAGCGGCGGTTGTCATGAGAATTGGCCGCAACCGGGTCTCCGATGCTTCGATAATCGCGCCGAGTTTGTCTCGCCCCGTTTCTTGCAGGTGGTTGGCAAACTCCACAATAAGAATGCCGTTTTTAGACACCAGTCCGACCAGCGTAATTAATCCGACCTGACTGTAAATGTTGAGTGTCGTTAATCCCAGGAACGAGAATAACAATGCACCCGAAATCGCCAACGGCACCGATCCCGCGAGGATGATGAATGGATCGCGGAAGCTTTCGAACTGCGCCGCAAGCACAAGGTAGATCAGAATTCCCGACAACAGGAAGGTCCCCAGGAATTTGCTACCCTCGGTTCGGAGCTGACGAGATTCTCCCGCGTAGTCAACCGTGAAGCCTGCGGGAAGAATCTTTTTCGCTTCATCCTCAAGCAAACGAAGCGCCTGATCGAGCGGTACTCCCGGCGGCACTACCCCTTGAATACGAACCGCATTCAGCTGCTGAAATTTCTTCAATTCCCGCGGCTGGGTCGTTGTCTTCAAAGTAGCGAACGTGGAGAGCGGCACGAGTTTATCTTGCGATCCCGTGACGTAGATTTGCGACAATTGCTCGGCAGTCAAACGTTCCACACGTTTGACTTGCGGAATGACCTTGTAGCTTCGACCTTGAATACTGAACCGGTTCACGTAGTTGCCACCCAACAGAGTGGACAGGTCCTGGCCGGCCTGGCTTAAGTCGACCCCTTGAGAACGCAATTTGTCGCGATCAAATACGACCTCGGTCTGCGGCTGATCGAACTTCAGATCAGAATCCGCAAAGATAAATAGACCACTGGCGAAAGCCTTGCCTACCAGTTGCTTGGCAAAGTCGACAAGCTGCTGGGGCTCGGCTGGCGAAGCGATCACGAAATCGACTGGGAAATCGCCGCCGCCAGGCAGAGGCGGAGGAGTCAGGGGAATCACGCGGATTCCCGGAATCTTCGAGAGCGGTCCAGTCGACTCAATCAGTAGCTGCTGAGCCGTCTTTTTCCGCTCGCTCCAGGGTTTCGTCACCATGCCAGCGAAGCCGCCAGTCGCAGACGTAATTTGAAATATGCTCTGGCTTTCAGGAAAAGACTTGTAAACGTCGTAAACCTGGTTGGTGAATAATTTAGTTTGATCGATCGTCGAGTTCGGCGCTGCCTGAACTACCCCGAACACAACGCCTTGATCTTCTGCTGGCGCCAGCTCACGTTGCGAGAACATGTAAAACGGAATCATCAGCACAGCGACGATGGCCCACAAAGTCAGGACAACAGGCCGGTAGCGCAGCGTACTGGTGAGACCCCGTTCGTAGGCCCGCCGAACACTCTCGAAGCGGCGATTGACAAACCCGGCGAATCCGCGCTGCGTATCACCCGCGCGCAACAGCTTCGATCCCATCATGGGAGAAAGCGTCAGCGCCACGATTCCGGAAACGATGACAGCACCCGCAAGCGTAAATGCGAACTCTCTGAACAGCGCGCCGGTCAGACCACCCTGAATACCGATAGGCGCGTATACGGCCGCAAGCGTGATCGTCATCGAAATAATCGGACCGACCAGTTCCCGAGCGGCATCGATCGCGGCTTGATACGGAGTCTTCCCCATATGAATGTGCCGCTCGACGTTTTCCACCATGACGATGGCATCATCTACTACCAATCCGACCGAGAGCACGATTGCCAGCAGGGTCAGCAGGTTAATAGTGAAACCAGCGAGAAGCATCAGGAAGACGGCACCCACCAGAGAAATCGGAATCGCCACCACTGGAATGAGCACCGAGCGCATGGAACCCAGGAAAAGGAAAATGACGACGATAACGATCAGCAGCGTTTCGGTGAGGGTCCTCAGCACCTCATTGATTGCGTCCTGGATATACTCCGTGGCGTCGTAGGGAATTCCAACCTTCATCCCCGCGGGTAATTCCGCCTGGATGCCCGGAATCGCTGCCCGGACCTGCTTGATCACGTCCAGTGAGTTCGAAGTCGGAAGGACCCAGATTCCCATGAACGTCGCGGTCTCGCCGTTGAATCGGACTTCCTGGTCATAATCCTGTGCGCCGAGTACCACATCGGCGATTTCCCCGAGGCGGACGACAACACCGTTATTGTTCTTCACCACCAGCTGGCGAAATTCTTCCGCAGTTCGCAGATCGGTATTGGCGACCAGGTTGACCGTCACCATCGAACCTTTTGTACTTCCGACCGCGGAAAGATAGTTGTTGCGCGACAACGCATCGTGTACCGCGGAAGGCGAGATACCGAGCGCCGCCATTTTGTCCGGCTTCAACCAGACGCGCATCGCAAAAGTGCGGTCGCCGAGAATGTCGGCGCGCTGCACTCCGCTAATCGCGCTGAGCTTCGGCTGCACAACCCGCGTCAGGTAGTCGGTGATCTGATTCTGATCCAGATCGGAGGACGAGAACCCGATGTACATTGAGGCGAATTCATTGTCCGCAGTCTGCAGATCAATGACCGGGGCCTCAGCTTCAGGTGGCAGGTCGTTGCGTACCTGCGCCACCTTCGACTGGATCTGAGTCAGCGCCGCGTTGGTGTCGTAGTTGAGCTTCAGGTGTACGGTAATCGTGCTGAGGCCCTGAGCGCTCGATGATTCCATGTAATCGATGCCATCGGCGCTGGCGATAACGCGCTCGAGCGGAGTGGTGATGAATCCGCGAACAAGGTCCGCGTTCGCTCCGACGTAGGTCGTCGAAACCAGCACCACTGCGATGTCACTCCGCGGATACTGACGGACACTCAGCGAGCGGATGGACTGCAACCCAGCGATCAGGATCACCAGGCTGACGACCATCGCAAGAACCGGTCGTTTAATGAATAAATCCGTGAACTTCATCTAGCTGTCCTCAGGATTCGGAGCGGGATTATTTCCCGGCTGGACCTTATTATTGACCTGCACCGCAGCGCCGTTACGTAGCTTGAACACGCCCGACGTTACGACCTCATCGCCGGGATTCACCCCCGAGATGACTGCCACCTGGTCACCACGCGCCCCTTCCAGCTTGACGAACTGCTGGCGCACTCCACGGTAGGTCTTGCCCTTCGGATCTTTCAGGTCAGTGATCACGAAGACCGAATCTCCGTAGGGCGCATAGCTGATGGCCGATGCCGGCAATGTGATCACCGGACGGCTTGTGCCCATACCCACCGCTACCTGAACAAACATGCCGGGGCGCAACTTCCCTTCCGGATTGGAAAGCGTCGCCTGCATCTGAATGTTTCGCGTGGTCTGGTCTACGACAGAATCAAGAGCGGTGACGCGACCAGTAAATGACTTCCCCGGGAGATCTTCGGAAGTAACTCGCAAGTCACGACCGACCTTGACCGTAGTCAACGCCTGTTGCGGCAAGCCGAAATCCACATAGATCGGATTGAGTGACTGGAGAGGAACTACCGCACTCCCTGCCGACAGATACTGACCGAGGTTGACCTTGCGTAAGCCGAGCGTCCCCGTGAACGGTGCGCGGATGGTCTTCCGCTGAATCATGGCACGAATTTCCGACACATTCGCTTCCGTCTGTTTTTGCTGCGCGGTGGCCTGGTCATAGTCCATCCGCGAGATGACGCCATCCTTTACCAACTGGTTCATTCGGCCGTAATTGATCTTCGCCAAGTCGCGCTGCGCTTCCAGCGAAGCGATCTGGGCCCGTTCCTGACTGGTGTCCAGCTCGACCAGGACGTCGCCTTCTCGTACCGCCTGGCCCGAATTGAAGTTGATTTTCACGACTGTGCCTGGAAGGTCAGCACTGACCACAACGCCGTGAACGGCTTCCAGTGTGCCAATTACTGACGTCGTCGCGGGCCAATTGTCCCGTTGCGCCACCACGCTAGTGACGGCCTCTGGTGGCGGCGTGTATGAAGCCGCCTGTACCGCCGTCTGGATCTGCCTGAATTTCAGGAATCCCAGCCCCACAAGCACTGCTACGGTCACCACCAACATCACGATCATTCTCTTTGCCATGAATTCCTCTTTGCTAGCCGTAAAGCTTTTATAATCAGTAGTTTGTATCTATTTAGTAAAGATTATTTAGAGCCACTACCCCTACAAAACACCCTCAATTTGTTGAGTTCAACGGTTGGTGCCCCGGCTATACAACCCGATGATTAAATTCGATTCACCAGGCACCTGCCGGGATTCGGACTAATTCGCAGTTGTAGCCCTCCTGGATACTCATTTTCCGCGGCCTCCCGTTGCAGCTCTCCGTTTTCGTCTCTCGATAAATACGGCTTCCGATCTCGCCCGGTTCAATGGTCGCGGCTTTATCTCGCGACCAAGGCTGCTAATCAGTCTGACGATAGGAATTAGTGCAGGATAGCGACGTTCAAAGCGGGAGACGAACAACTTTGTTCACGCACAGTTTCCACCAATGGCAGCGAACGTCGTGAATAAGCAATCAGAGTGAAGTGCGGGGCGCTGCGGTTGGAATAATTAATGACTTGTACTCGAAAATTAAATACCGGGGCGTCATCCTGAGGGAGTTCAGATTCCTAAGGATCTGATCGCACACCGACACGGCCCGAGAGTTCCGAAACGCGACACGCCAGATCCCTTCGACTTCGCTCAGGGCAGGCTCTTCGCAAGCTCAGGATGACGGCTCAATGAAAAGATAGGAGCTTCGACGGAAGCGGTCCGGTATGGTGGCCGATTGATATGGCGGAGAGAGAGGGATTCGAACCCCCGATACCCGTTAAGGTATACACGCTTTCGAGGCGCGCGCCTTCAGCCACTCGGCCATCTCTCCATGCACGCTGAATTGCAGATTCATTTTATCAGGGAAGCAGTTTCGACTCTGCGTCGCTGTACTGACTTGCCAAACAGGACAATGGGAGCCATTTTGGTTTTAGAAACCTGTTTTGGAAGTCGTTCGTGGCCCAAACGCCCCACAAACTTTATTCTTACCGTCAGTGCCACGCCCTTCAAATTCTCCGGCCATTCAACTAGAATTGTTTATAGCTGGACTGTGGCCCCGGACAACCCGCACCGCCTGCGGCGTCAAGGTTCTTAGCCTCTTCTGCGCCAATACATTTTCGACCGATGCCTATGACCCTCCCCGTCACCCATACCGTTCAGACTCCTTTTGACAGCGTAGAAAACGCTCAGACGTATATTCAACTTCTGATTGAAACGCTGGTCGAGGCCAAGAAAGAGATTGCCGCGGACGCGGCATCTGCCACCTCAGTGCGATCCGATCGCCGCCTGCAGGCGCTCCGCCTCGTGGAATACAAGTTGCACAGGCTCGAGCATCACCTGACGACGAGTAATCGCATGCTCAATGATTTGCGCCGGCTGCGTCGCCTGCTGCTGGACGAAGCATCGGATCTTACCTAACCTAGACTGCATCATCGGCTCACAGTTTGCCCACTGTGAGAGTCAGTGTCTCTTGAAATATTGGACCTCTTGCTCATGCTTTGCGGCTGCGGCGCGACTGGAAAATGTTCCCAAATTCCGTCGCTTGCCAGTCTTGGGATTTTGCTTTCGCGAGTAGAGGCGATACTCTCCGGATTTTAATTTGCGGATCATAAGCGCTTGAGATGCAGGTTCAAGCCAACCGGTTTATTACGCGGGACCTATCCCGCCGGCCCGGAGCAGAACTGTCCGGATTATCATTAACTATGGAAATTCGCCGCCTCACTGAACAGGACGCCAAATCCTACTGGCGACTGCGCGCCGAGGCGCTGGAACTTGAACCCCAAGCTTTCAGCGACGATTCGGCCCGGCACGCAGCGCTGACTATCGACAAGGTCAGGAAGCGCCTCGGCGACGGTAGATCCAAACGTAAGTTCATGCTGGGCGTGTTCGACAATGGCGATCTGATCGGAATGGCAGGATTTTTTCGTCAAGACGGCGAGAAAGTATGCCATCGGGGCGAAATTCGTAGCGTCTATCTCTCCAGGCAATACCGCAATAAGGGCGTGGGACGCACTTTACTGGAAGAGGTCATACGCCAGGCACAGTCACAACCGGGCCTGGAACAAATTAGCCTTGGAGTCAGTGCCGTCAATGTCGCAGCCAAACGGCTTTACGAGTCGCTGGGATTTGTGATTTACGGCTGCGAGAAGCGGGCGTTGAAAATCGGCAACGAGTACATCGATGAAGAGCTGATGGTTCTGCATTTTGTTCCTTAAGGTTGATGCTATAAAAACAAACGCGGGCCGCTGAGGACCGGCGCTGCCTGCCGCAATCTAAATATATTGAAGTTAACTGCCCTGGACAGGTAACGAAGGCGCGCCAGCTCCGACTTCGTCCCGATTGAATATCGAGTTGGCACCCATGTGGGCTGGCCGGGCGGCCAGCATCTGCTCTTTGCGATATACGAGATTGCTGGCGTTAAAAGTCGCGATTTCGAACCCGTGCCCGTGTGTAATGGCGTCGGTCGGGCACGCTTCCACGCAGTAACCGCAGAAAATGCAGCGGTTGTAATCAATGTTGTAGACCTTGGCATAACGCTCGGCACCGCTTACCCGGTTCTCCGCAGTGTTCTCCGCAGCCTCGATATAAATGCAGTTCGACGGGCACGCGGCGGCGCAAAGAAAACAGGCCACACATTTTTCCAGCCCGTTTTCATCCCGCTGGAGCACATGCACTCCCCGATAGCGCTCCTGAAACATGGCGCCCTTCAGCGGCCCGGGGCCGTCGGGATAGTTCTCCACAATGGTCGGCTCGAACATCTCCCGGAACGTAATGCTCATGCCTTTGGCGATGGCTGCGATGTTTTGGAGGACGGGCATACTGCATTAGTATACCGAAACCCCGGACGATTGGCGCCGCACTGGGGCTGACCGTAACAGCACACCCGAACACTCGCAACTCTTACATCGTTCATCACTCATCCAAGTCATCATTCACCCCAGGTTGTATTACACAGCGGTTCGCGTATATGCTTTGCTCCTGCGAGGGCCCCTGCAGGATTCCATGGCGCGTGGGCTGTCTGCGCGCCGACTTCGTTATCAGCAAATCCGTTTGGAAGGAAAATCAATGCCTGATCAATTTGAACAACTCAAGCAAAAATACCAGCCAGTTTTGGCCAAGATTCAGGAAGAAGGCGCAGAGCTGCAAAACCTCAATCTGGATGGGAACCAGCTTTTTCTGAAGGCGACCGCAGTCTCCGAAGCCAGTAAGAACCGCATTTGGGACGCGATCAAAGCCGTCGATCCGAACTTTGCCGACCTAAAGCACGATATCGAGGTTCGCGCGGGCGAACAAACCTACACCGTGCAGGCAGGCGACAACCTGTCCAAGATCAGCAAACATTTCTACGGTGACGCCAACAAATATCCGGTGATCGCCAAAGCCAACAATCTCGCCGACCCTGACAAGATCAAGGTTGGTCAGAAGTTGGTCATTCCCGCAGCAGCCTAGCAGGAAACATGTTGCAACCATCCCACTCTGCCTCGTCCTGAAGGGTGGGATTTTTGTTTGCCAAAAATGCAATCAGCCGCTAATTGTACCTTTGAAAACGAGGACAGGCAGCACTCGCGATTCTGGGATATACTTCCCGCCGCGCTAAGACTTCGCGACCGGAACTAACCGCTACTCAGGCGTAAGCATCAAAGCGCGGGAGGAAGATAGTATGGGTCTGATATGGACGTTGCTGATCGGGCTCGTCATCGGGGCGGTGGCGAAATTACTCATGCCGGGCAAGGATCCTGGCGGAATCATTATCACCATGCTGATTGGTATTGCCGGCTCCTTCATCGCCACATACGCAGGGCGCGCATTGGGCTGGTATCAGGAAGGACAGAGCGCCGGTTTCATCATGTCGGTGCTCGGTGCAATTGTTTTGCTCGCCGTCTATCATTTGATAAGGCGCAAGACAGCCTAGAGTTCGACAAAGAGATTAGCCATGCGCTGGACACCTGGTGGAAGCAGCGACGACGTTGAAGACCGCCGCGACGACAGCGGTGGTGGCGGTGGTGGTTTTCAGGTGGGCGGAATCCACCTGGGACTGGGCGGCATAGTCGTACTGTTCATCCTCAGCTTGATCTTCAAGCGCGACTTTCTGTCATTGTTAAGCACCGGCTCGGTCGGAACCGGAACTACAGTCAGCCAACCTGACCCTGCTCGCGATCAACGGGAAGAACCCTTGGTTCAGTTTGTCACTTTTGTGCTGAACGATGCACAGAACACCTGGAGCCAGATCCTTCCAGCGCAGGGAGTTCCCTACCGTCACGCCAAGCTAGTTTTGTATCGCGATTCCTACGCTTCCGCCTGTGGACAGGCCAACTCCGCGACCGGCCCGTTCTACTGTCCCGAGGATGAGAAGGTTTATATCGATCTAGGCTTCTACGATGAACTGAAGCAGCGCTTTGGGGCACCGGGAGAGTTCGCTGAAGCCTATGTGCTGGCCCACGAAATCGGACATCACGTGCAGAAGTTGCTCGGCATCGAGGGAAAAGTGCGTTCGTTGCAGCAACAAAGCCCGCAGGCCGGGAACCAGCTCTCTGTCGCTCTTGAACTTCAGGCAGATTGCTTCGCGGGCGTGTGGGGACACTCCACGCAGCAACGCAACATACTCGATCCCGGCGATGTCGACGAAGGACTCAAGGCTGCAGCTGCGGTGGGCGACGACCGTATCCAACGCATGACGAAGGGCACGGTGAATCCAGAGACCTTCACCCATGGAAGCTCCGCGCAGCGCGCGCAATGGTTCCAACGCGGCTTCCAAGACGGTACGATCGCTTCCTGCAATACTTTCCAATAAATAAATTACAGACCACGTGGCGACAGCCGCCCGCGCCTGTCGGGTCGAGCGCAGCTCGACAATCCTCGACGGTCTTTGATTTGGGACAGAAATCGCGGAGCTACGCTCCGCCGGACAGCTGCGGGCGGCCGTCCCCACGTGGTTATTGGCAGCCACAGGCCACTGACGCCAACAACAAACTACCTGAAGTTACTGATGAGAATTACGTCGCTGGTTGCGGTGCCTCGCGTCATGAAGAGTTGTTTTCCGTCGCGCGACCACGCGAAGAAAGCGATACGGTCGGAGGTAAAGTTTGTAATCTGGCGGGGTGGACCGCCGGACAAGGGTTGCTCCCAGATATTGGACGCGCCGTCTCTGAGAAACCCTACCTGAAGAGCTTTGCCGGAAGGCGACCAGGCAAGGCCGCGGGTTCCCAGCGGTACCTGGCTTACGACATGCATCGGCCCGCCGGCAACCGGGACCGTCGCGATTCTAGGAATGGGGACCGGTTTGCCCTCCTGATATTCGAAAGCAATCTGGGTGCCGTCAGGCGAAACTTGAAGTGCGCCGCCGCCATCGCCAAGCTTCACGAGCGCCACCGCGTCACCGCCATCGAACGGCATGCGATAGATCGTGTCTTTATTTGCGTAGAAGATCCATTTGCCGTCGGGTGAACACTGGGATGTTCCGGCTTCGACGTCTAAATCAACGACCTTCTTGCCGTTCGACCCATCTGCATCAACCCGCCAGAGTTCCAACTTGCCATTACGGTAGACGTCATAGAGGACGTAGCGGTCACCGCAAGCCGAGATGGAATTTATGTCGTGAGCATCCGGAACAAGAACCGTCGGTTGGCTGCCATCCGCGTTCATCAGCCAGATATCACGATTTGCACTAGTGGCCAGAATCTTGCCGCTGGGCCCGGGCGCGATCAAACCATAGGCGGGCTCGCCCGAGGTCAGCTGACGAGCCTGCGATAAATTCGCGGCCGGCGCAGTCCAGATGTTAGAGATACGGGTGTGCTGAATGGCGGCCATGGTTTTGCCGTCACGCGTGATATCGAGCGGCGCGGTGTAGTCCGAGAGATCGTTGGTAAAGCGATGCAATTCGCCGGTAGGATAGTCGATGCTATTCAGCTGTCCCCGGCCCAGCGTGGTTTCCGCCACCGCCGCAATGAGAGCGTCGCCATCAGGCATCCAGACTGCGCGTCCGATGCTTCTTCCTACACTGTTGAATAATGTACGGACGTGGCCGTCCGCGACATTGATGGCCTTCAATGACCAACTGGCGTCGTTGCCTACGCCGAGCATCGATGCTACAAGGGTTTTGCCGTCCGGGGACCAAGTCGGCCCGAAAATAGCCCCTGCAAAAGCCGGGAGGGTGGCTATCAGTTTCTCTCCGCCGCCGTCCGCCTGCGCGGTCCAGATTTCAATCACGCTGCGGTCGGGAACTCCGCGCTCGAAGACTAACTGCTTGCCGTCGGGGGAGAAGTCGACAGCGGAATCGATGTCCCGAATCAGTTGTCGCTGCGAACCTCCGAGCACTGGCATCTGGTAGAGATAGTGAAAGTTCTCCGTACTCTTATCCGAACGGACGAAATAAATGTAGTTACCGTCGGGAGAGAAACTCACTCCCGGTATCTCGACGATATCAGGCGCCAGTACCTGAACATCGCTCTTGGTGGCGACGTTGCGCACCCACAGACTTTCCTTTTCTCCGTCCCGCATGGCGTAGACGATGTAGCGGCCGTCTGGCGAAATCGCTACCTGATCGGCTTTCCCGTTGTCCGTCAATTTTGTAATCTGCATGTTTTGCAGATCAAAGTTATGGCGGTGATTCAATAGCTTGTAACCACCGAAAACAGCAGCGGCCATCGCTACAAGCGTCGCTACCGCTGCCAACGACTTAGGCATACCGCTTTTCGCGGGCGCGATCGTGGCCGGAATCTGTCCGGAAGTCTGGCCTGAAACCGGCGCTGGAACTTGCGCCGACTTCGAGGACTGCAATCCGCCCGGATCGGTTGCCGCCGGGACTACCGAGGATTCGCTAGTGGCCCGGGTTCGCCCGGAACCGCTGTCGCGCAGCAATCGCTTCAAGTCGGCACGAATCTCCGCCGCGCTCTGATAGCGAAGCTCTCGATCCTTCTCCAGTGCCTTGTTGATAATCTCTTCCAGCTTGGCTGGAAGATCAGGATTGACCCTCGCGGCGGCCATTGGCTCACGATTCAGGATGGCATCAAAAATCACGGCGGAAGTGTCACCGCGAAAAGGCACCATGCCAGTAGCCATCTCATAGAGCACTGCGCCAAACGAAAACAAGTCGGTGCGCGTATCGAGTTCCTTGCCCTTGGCCTGCTCCGGCGACATATAAGCGACGGTGCCGATGGCCGTCCCCGGACTGGTGAGGTACTCGAGGCTGATGCCCGCCGTGGCTTCACTCAGGCTGGTTGGCTTCGACGATGAGGTTATTTTCGCCAAGCCGAAATCGAGAATCTTGGCATGTCCGCGTTTGGTGACAAAGATGTTCGCAGGCTTGATGTCGCGGTGGACGATGCCTTCAGAGTGAGCGGCATCAAGGGCATCTGCAACTTCGATCGCCAGACCGAGCAGCACTTCCGTCTCGAGTGGCCGGCCGGCGATCCGATGCTTCAGGGTTATGCCATCCAGAAACTCCATGGCAATGAAGGGTTGGCCGTTTTCCTCGCCGATTTCGTAGATAGTGCAGATGTTGGGATGGTTCAACGCGGATGCGGACTGAGCCTCCCGCTGAAACCGGGCGAGAGCCTGAGGATCGCGCGCTACTTCGTCGGGGAGAAATTTGAGGGCGACAAAACGGTGGAGGCTCAGGTCCTCGGCCTTATACACCACACCCATGCCGCCGCCACCGAGCTTATCGACGACGCGATAATGCGAGATGGTTTGGCCGATCATGAGTGGCGGGTCATGCCTGGCAGGGCAGATTCAGTGGATCCAGGGTGCGCAACCCCGACGGAGGAAGACTGATCCATGCGCGACCATCTTAGGGGCGCTGCTGGGGCAAGTCAAACTCAGGATAGGGCTTCCATATTCCGGCGGCAGGCTAATAAGCCGGGTACAATGATGCCGCCGCTCGGGCTGTGGGTATGGCCCGCCCGTCAGCGCCATAAATTCATTGGAGGCTTGCCGCGATGTCGAATCGAAACATGTGGAATCGAAACCGGTTGGTGAATGCGGTTGCAGTCGTGTTTTTGCTTTTGTCTCCGGGACTCTTATCCGCGGGGTGGGCGCAGGAGGCCGCAAAAGGCGCCGTACTCAGCCCGTCTCAGGCCGTGTTGGAAAACTGGAACGACATTGGCAGGAAATTGATCGCCATGGCCGAAGATTTTCCGGAAGACAAATATGACTACAAGCCGGTGCCCGCACAACGTAGTTTTGCCGAGCAACTTCTGCACGTGGCCGGCTCAAACGATCTGTTCACTGCCGTAGCCAAGGGCGAAAAGCCGGTGGACGATGAGTCCCGCGCAAACTACAAGACCAAGGCAGCCGTGGTCGCCTACATCAAGAAATCGTTCGCGGACGGCGCTGCGGTCATCAAGTCGAACGGCGATGCAGGCATGGCAAAGACCGTCGTAAGTTCGGAATCCCATGAAGACATGCGGCTCTCCGACCTGGCTTACGGCTTGATCGAGCACTCCGGAGAACATTACGGTCAGCTGGTTGTCTACTACCGCGTGGCAGGACTGGTGCCGCCGGAGTCGCGCCCGAAGAAGTAGTGGAAAGTTGTCAAGCCCCTTAAGTTGACGGTTTGTTTGCAGCGTGTTGATTCAAAAACCAATATAAACAGGGCTGGCGTGTCCCATCGGGATGGTTCGATTTGATATTCTGAATTTAGAGAAAATTCAGGCGCGAGCCCCTGGCTTTGCGCTTTTTTTGTTTCCGCTCGTTACAACTGCCGAGCTTGGGTCGCCGCGGGGCCGGGGACGTTACGCGGTTCTATTCGATTCCCAACTCTTTCGCTAGCACTTTCCATTTGCCATCTACCAGCGCTTTGGTTTTTTCGTCCATCAGAATTTCGTCGGGCCACGGACGGTTGAAACCTTCGCTGGGCCACTTGCGGGTGGCGTCGATGCCCATCTTGGAGCCGTAGTTCGGGAGGCGCGAGGCATGATCGAGCGAGTCGACCGGCCCCAGAGTGAACTGGATGTCGCGTTCGGGATCGATGTGGTTCAGGACTTTGAGTGTTACATCGCCGATGTCCTGCACGTTCACGTCTTCGTCCACAACGATGACGCACTTGGTGAACATGGCCTGCCCGAGCGACCAGATGGCGTTCATCACTTTGCGCGCCTGACCTGGATAGGATTTCCTGATCGAAACCAGCATCAGATTGTGAAAAACGCCTTCGAGCGGGAGATTGATGTCGACCAGCTCCGGAATGGTGAGGCGCATGAGTGGAAGAAAAATGCGCTCAACCGCTTTGCCCATCCAGCCATCTTCCATCGGCGGCTTGCCAACGATAGTTGTGGCATAAATCGGATTTTTGCGGTGGGTGATGCAGGAGACATGAAATACCGGATACAGATCTTCGAGCGAGTAGAAACCGGTGTGATCGCCAAACGGACCTTCGCTGCGAAGTTCATCAAGGTGGACGTGGCCTTCGAGAACAATCTCTGAATTTGCGGGAACTTCAAGATCGACTGTCTCGCACTTCACCAGTTCAACCGGCTTCTGCCGAAGAAAACCGGCGATCAGATACTCCTCGACGTCGGGCGGCGCAGGAACGATCGCGGAAAACGTGATGGCTGGATCGGCTCCGATCGCGACTGCGACTTCCATCTTTCCCTGGGGACGGTCGCCTTCGATTAAAACTGATCCTCCTGAAGAGCGCGCCATGATGTCTACGGACGCGCGCGACTGGTGAGCTTCGCTCACCTGGACGGCCGAGGCGACGTGGCCTTTGCTGCCGCAGTGCGCAGGGCTTCGCGGTAGTGCTCGGCCCCGACCTTCTGCCGCTGCCAATGCATGCCGGTGGTGCGCTCGTCGTAGACCTGCATCCGGTACATGCCGACATTGCGCTTGCCGGTTTTCGCGTCGCGGGTGATCACGCAAGGCAGCGTGATGAAACGGCCCGCATCCTTCGGCCAGCACTGCAGGATGGGGAAATCCAGCAGCGAGAAGTTGTCGCGTTTGATGACTTCCTTGCACGGACCGGTGGAGACGGTTTTAGGAAAGAACTTGCCCATCTCCGCCAGCATGGGAAGCATTTTTACTTTGTCCAGAAAGCCCTGCGGGGATTTCACGTCCATGAAGGCGCGGATGCGGTCGGCGACCTGATCCAGCGAATCGACCTCGAGCGCCAGATTCATGCGGCGAGCGGAGCCGAACTGGTTGATCAGGACCTGCGATCCAGGATGGCCTTTGATGTTCTGAAACAAAAGCGCGGGGCCGCCGGCAGTGGAGGGTCCAGCTCTTCCCTTTTGGCCGGGAGCCGACTTGCTGACGCGATCGGTGATTTCGGCAATCTCGAGGATTGGATCCACTTCGGTGCGGATCGTCTTTAATTCACCCGCCCGCTCAAGAGCAGCGATCCAGGCGCGTAAGTCGTCGTAAGCCAAGAATCCCCCGATTGCAAGAACTCTGGATTATACGGCAGTGGATCATCGGGCGCGGTTCGCTCTCAGCGAAAGACCTTCAAACGCAAGCCATACAGGAGTCCACGAAATGACTGAAGCACGCCTTCCATCAAGCGTTGCTGTGACAACGGCTGTGCCAGATCTGCAAGATGCGGCGCTGATAGCGCCACACGGGCTGAAGCAAATAATCGCGACGTTCGGCGATGTTTACGACTATATCCAACCCGGAGGACGGCTTGATCCGCGTTGGCAGGTGGATTATCTTGCGACCGTCTCCTTTCCCTTCCCGATATCGCTCTCCTGGGATCGTTCGAGGAGCGTGAACCGGATGACATGTCACAAGCGAATGGTGCCAGTCTTCACCTCGGTATTCGATCTCATCATGGTGCGCGGTTTGCAGCCAAAGATTTCGACTTTCGGAGGGTGCTTCGCCTTTCGCCCGAAACGAACGGGAGTCAAATTGTCGGCACATAGTTGGGGTATCGCGATTGACCTGAATATCGTCAACAACCCGCAAGGGTCGCCCGGAGACATGGACACCGGACTCATTGAAATTTTCCGTGAGAACGGTTTCGAGTGGGGCGGCGATTGGTCGGGCAAAACTCACGATCCCGATGCACTTCCAGTTTTGTTCCGGGTATTGAGAGGCTCAATGATGCGTTAATATCGATGGGCGCCAGAACCCCTCAGAGAGAACTATGACCAAGAAATTTCGCGTATTTGCAACCACCGATATCGGCGAGTCAGTCGAGTTGCTCCGCCAGCGTGGGTATGAGGTCGAAGTTTATGCAAACCCGCAAGCGCCCCCAAAGACTTTGATCGTCGAGAAGGTGAAGTCCGGCATTGACGGCTTGATCACCACCCTCCGCGACCCAATCGATGCGGAGATTTTTGAGGCAGGCAAAGGAACGCTGAAAGTCGTGGCCCAGATCGCTGTGGGCTTTGACAACATCAACCGAGCGGACGCGAATCGTTACAAGATTCCATTTACCCACACCGCGGACGTGCTGACTGAAGCGACCGCGGAATTTGCGTTCTTCATGATGGGTGCGGTGTCGCGGAAGTTGTGGACGTCGGAACATCTGACTCGGGACAACAAGTGGGACTACTGGCATCCTTATCTGCCATTTCTGGGGGACGAGGTTACCGGGAAGACGGTCGCCATCGTCGGCACAGGACGGATTGGCCTTGCCATGATCAAGAAATGCGCAGGCTTCGACATGAACATCCTGTGCTACGACCCTGCATATCAGAATCATGATTATGTGAAAGCGATTCAGGAAACCATGGACCTGCGCCAGGCACGCGGCATCTCCAGGGAAAAGAACTGGATCAAGTATGTCAGCCTGGACGAAGCGCTCGCGGAGGCTGATTTTGTCAGTGTTCATGTGCCTTTGTTGCGCGAGGGCGAGAGTTCCACGCCCACCTACCATCTTTTTAACGAACGAACGCTTCGCTCGATGAAGCCAACCGCGTTTCTGGTGAACACTTCACGTGGTCCGGTAGTCGAGGAAGCAGCGCTGGCGAAGGCGCTCCGGGAAAATTGGATCGCGGGCGCAGCATTGGATGTTTACGAAAAAGAGCCGCTGCCGAAAGATTCCCCGTTGCGCGATCCCGCAATTGAAGACCGGTGCAGGCTTTTCCCCCATGTCGCCAGCGCGGGGCGCATCACCCGCCTTTCTACCGATCCCAATAAAGGGATGGCTGGGCGGACGGCGCAGGGGTTAATCGATGTGCTCGAGGGGAATTATGGGGGGGATGTCACCAAGATGCCTTATGTGGTGAATAAAGAGGCATTTGGGAAGAGCTGATGCTCTCGGGTGGTTCGCGCCAGCACGGGCTTCAGACTAGTGTTTCTGTGCGATATGGGTCCTTCGACTTCATGACTGCTTTGCTGCGCAAAGCAGTTACTGCGCTCAGGATGACAGTGGGTTCGGGTCGAAAGTTATTCGGAGATGGTGTGTTCTTCGCTTTGAGCACGCAGGACGCGGTCGACGGAATACGGAGCGCGGCGGGTTGGCTCGTGATAATGGCGTACCTGCATTTCACCCAGAAGACCTACCGCCAGCATATTCAGTCCAGCCAGTATCAACACTGCGGTAAAAATCATCAGCGGACCGTGGTTCGCCATGATCGGGGTGTGGTGCAGAAATTTCTCTATCACCAGCCACAAGGTCACGCTTGATCCGCCCATGATGCTCAGCATTCCGAAGGTGCCGAAGAAATGCAGCGGCCTCGACAGGTAACGCAGCAGGAAGCGGATGGTGATCAGATCGAAGAAAACGCGGAACGTACGCGAGATGCCGTAGTGCGAAACGCCACGTTCGCGGTTCACGTTTTGAATCGGCACTTCGCAGATGGAAGCTCCGTGCCATGAAGCCAGCGCCGGGATAAAGCGATGCAGTTCGCCGTACAGCGGAACCTGGTCCAGAATCTCGCGACGGTAGGCCTTGAAAGTGGTGCCAAAGTCGTGAATATCCACACCGCTCAGCTTGGCCATGAGCCAGTTCGCACAGCGGGACGGGATGCGGCGAAGCCAGAAATTGTCGATGCGGTTCTTCCGCCATCCGCTGACGATGTCATAGCCCTCGGAAATCTTTTCCAGAAACACTGGAATATCAGCGGGGTCGTGCTGCAGGTCGCCATCCATGGCGATGATGTATTCACCGCGGGCATGATCGAAGCCGGCGGCCAAAGCCGAAGTCTGGCCGAAGTTGCGGCGCAGTTTCACTACGGTGACGCGGCTGTCCACTGCGGCGATCTCGCGCAAAGTGTGAAAGCTGCGATCAGTCGAACCATCGTCCACGAGAACGATTTCGAAACTTTCGCCATTCGTCTCCATGACCGCTTTGAGGCGGTCGTAGAGGTCGGTGACGTTTTCCTGCTCGTTGTGCAGGGGAACAACGATAGAGTACTTTGGCATTGAAGTATTAATTATACGATTAAGACCCCCTATTTAGCGATTACTTCCGACCATTTTGTTGAGACACAGACCCTGGATGATAACCGGACAAAGAGGCTAGACCTCTCGTTCGAAGCTCGGGCTATCTATGAGAGCGGGATTCCGCCCGCCGGCCGGGCTTACGCCCGGCCTCCATGCCCTCGTTTGGCTAGAATCCCGGACCATCCGGGTACGCCGGCAGGTCCGGCGGACGCGGCGGCAGTTTTTTTGGATTGGCCTGGATCTCTTTCATTACAAGTTCGATGGCCTTTTCCAATTGGGCATCCTGTCCCTTCACCACCTGATCCGGGCGATTTTCGACGACTACGTCAGGCTGCACACCGTGATTTTCAACCACCCATTTGCTGTTCAGATCGTAGCGCGCCGCCTCGGGGCGAGTAATGTAGCCTCCATCCATCAGGGGTATCTGGCCGCGAATACCGCGGACTCCACCCCATGTCCTTTCGCCGATGAGGGGGCCAAGTTTGTAATACTTGAAGTAATAACTGAATATGTCGCCGTCGGACGCAGCGTAGTGGTTGGTGACGCAGGCCATTGCGCCGCTGAACACCACCGGTGGGACTGTGTTGCTCTCCCAATTGCGGTTCGAGCCCATCCCCGCCAGTACCCGCCGCAGCCGGTCAAAGATGAGTTGATCGACGAAGCCGCCACCGTTGTAGCGGACGTCGATAATCATCCCTTCTTTGCGAATCTGCGGGAAATATTGCTTCACGAACTGGCTCAATCCCTCGCCACCCATGTCCGGCAGATAGACGTAGCCGACACGTCCGTTGGTAGCCGCATCCACTTTGCGGCGATTGCTCTCGACCCAGTTCAGTTCGCGCAGGTTGAATTCGTCCGCCAGCGGCTTTACCTGCACTGTGTGGGAGCCTTCTTCAGTGGGCTTGGAATTTACAGTCAGGGTTACCGTTTCATTGGCGGTATTGACGAACAGTTCATAGGGATTTTGCGGGGCGCGCAACTGCCGGCCGTTCACGGCGACCAGATAGTCGCCTTCATTCACTTTAACGCCCGGTTCGGTGAGAGGAGAGCGAACCTGCGGGTCCCAGTTCTGTCCGGGATAGATCTTCTTGAAGCGGTACATGCTGCTGGACGCGTCGGCTTCGAAGTCCACCCCAAGAACGCCAACATTGACCGGGTGCAAATCCGGATAGTCCCCACCACCCACGTAGGTGTGTGAGTTGGACAGCTCGCCAATCAGTTCTCCAAGAATGTAAGTGAGGCTGTAGCGGTCGGCGACAAACGGCAACAGCTGCGCATATTTATCGCGCATCTTCTCCCAGTCCACACCGTTCATCGACGCTTCGAAAAAGTAGTCCCGCTCCTGACGCCACACCTCGTTAAACATCTGTTTCCACTCTTCTGGAGGGTTGATCTGGAGCTTCATTCCGGCAAGATTCAAGACCCCGTCGCCCACTCTTTTGGGGCCATCGGGCTTGGCGTCGACAATGCCATAGGTGTGGCCGTCACGGCCGCCCTCGGCTTCATACAGCAGCTTGGATCCGTCGAAGGAGAGGGCAAAGCGCTGCACTCCTTCAAGAAAGACTTTGTCCTTGCGCTCTTTCAGATCGTAAACATGGATGGCATTGGATTCGCCGGGAAGAGGGCCGGACAGTCCCTGGATTGGAGTCGTTGAATAGTAGATAAACCCTTTGCCAGCCTGATAGGTACTGATGACGGCAGGTTCGATCGGTAGCGCTATGATGCGTCCTTGAATGCCGTCGAGATCGACGTGAAATTCTCGCGCCTTGTCTTTGTCTTTCTCTTTGTCTCCTGTTTTTGTCCTTGTCTTTATCGTCCTTCTTCTCGTTTTCTTTATTCTTCTCAGCGTCGGGCGTTTTGGAATCTTTCTTCTTACCTTTTACGTCGGCTTTGCCCTTGTTCCCGGGCTCGGTTACCAACTCATCTTTTGTTTCTTCCTGTTTGATCTGGGTTTCGTCGCTTAAGGGCAGAAATGGCGATGTTTCGTCCTTCCGCAACGTGACCACGTAGATGCGCGTGGTCTTGGGATTGGCAAACTCGAAATCAACATTCCCGAGGACTTCATTGAAGTCACGGTCGGAAAGAAAATAGAGATATTTGCCGTCGGGATCGAAGACGGGCGCAAAGCTGTTGGTCATGCTGGTGGTCACGGGAGTGATTTTGTTGTCCGCCAGCGAATAGAGATGGACCACCGAATAGGAGTTCTCCGCATTCTTGTCGTATGCCAGCCACTTGCTATCGGGCGACCATGAATAGTTCAGGATTTCGCCGTACTTCCCGCGATCGACTTCCACCTGTTTCTTCTCATTGATGTCTACGTACCAGAGCCGCGTGTCCTTGTCTGACCACGCGAGCTTCTTGCTGTCGGGCGACCATGCGGGGGCGTATTTGAAGCCTTTGTACCCGCTGGTGATCTGCTGCTCTTTTCCCATGCCATCCTGGGGCGAGATGTACAGTTCGTCTTCGCCGCTGCGGTCGGAGATGTAGACGATCCAACGCCCGTCGGGCGACCAGGCCACGGATTTTTCGCGGATGCCGGTGGTGCGAGTCAGGTTGCGAATGCTGCCCTCTTTCGCGGGGACGGTGAAAACATCTCCGCGAGCGCCGAATACTGCCCGCTTCCCTTCCGGCGAGATGTCGAAGTCGGTGATATTTTTAGCCGCACTGACCCAACGCCTGATGCTTTGGTCGCGGTCACCGGGCAGGAAGATAGTTAACTTCTTCGGCTGTTTCGACTGCAGGTCGAATGTGTAGAGGTAGCCGCCATTCTCGAAGATAATCGAGTCCGGACCGAGGCTCGGCCACATCACGTCAAAGTCAGTGAAATGCGTTACCTGTTCTACCTGCTTGCTCCCCAGATCGTAGGTGTAAAGATTTAGATGATGTTCGGCACCGCGATCGGAAGTGAAATAGATGGTGTCGCCGTGCCACATGGGAAAAGTGTCAGTCCAGTCGGTGTGAGGCACGTCTTCGGCAGTATTGTTCTTGATATCGTAAATAGAAATGGATTGGGCAAGACCGCCGGTGTATCGCTTCCAGGTGCGGAAATTGCGGAAAATCTGGTTGTAGGCGATCTTTGTGCCGTCCGACGAGAATGAGGTGAGACCACCTTGTTCGACTGGCAACGCCTGTGGGCAGGCCGCCGTCAATGCTTACGGTGAATTGGCGCTTGGTCCAGCCGTTGGAAGCATCGCTGCGCGAAAGGAAGACAATGCGCTTGCTATCCGGAGTCCAGGTCAGGACCTCATTGTGTATTCCCATGCGGTCGCTGAGCGGAACTGCCGAGCCCTGAAAATAGGTCAACTGCCGAGGCTGGCCGCCCTGAGACGGCATTACATAGACGTTAAAGTTGCCGTCGTATTGCCCGGTGAAGGCAATCCATTTCCCGTCGGGCGAAAACTTCGGGAATAATTCTCGTCCCGGATCAGAGGTAATGCGATGGGCGTCACCGCCCGAACTAGACGAGAGCCAGAGGTCGCCGCCGTACATGAAAACAATCTTGTCCTTATAAATGTCGGGAAAGCGCATCAGACGGCCTTCCGGCACTTCCTGGCCAAATCCGGCGCAGGCCAGACAGACAATCCACAACAACGACAAGCTCTTGAAATAAGACATCAGGGCTCCTTCTTGGTGCAGTTCGGGTTGAAGCAGTTCCAAAGGCGGGACACTGGACGGATTTCCGTGAAGAGCAAAACGTGTGATTGTATCAGCTTTAACAGGTTGGAATCACTCGCTGTCATCCGCTGTTTTGACGGGCAGGACAACAAAAAGAAAGCAGCATGTAACGACAACCGGTGTTGACTGATCGCCTATAATTCCGCTGCCGAATCGGCCACCGCCACAGGAGAATAATTTGCTCAAACTAAAGTCAGCAGTTGTCGGCAGCACAGTGTCGTCACGACGGCGATTCTTGCAAGCCGGTCTCGTCGGCGGAGCGGGCGCCACCGTGCTTCCCGCTTTAGCGGGCGCTCGCACTATGGCGGCTTACTTACCAGCAAACCCAGAGGTTGGTGGATTCGAGCTGAGTGAAGTCACGATTGCAGATTTACAGGCAGAGATAGCGTCCGGAAAATATACAGCGCATTCCCTGACGGAAAAATACCTGGCCCGGATTGAACAAGTCGATCGCAAGGGACCGGCGGTGAACAGCGTAATCGAGCTCAATCCTGATGCCCTGGCGATTGCGGATTCACTTGATAAGGAGCACAAGGCGAAAGGCTCGCGCGGCCCGCTGCACGGAATTCCGGTGCTAATCAAGGACAACATCGACACCGCCGACCGGATGCAGACCACTGCGGGGTCGCTGGCGTTGATGGGATCGCATCCAGCCAGGGATTCATTTGTCGCGCAAAAGCTGCGTGAGGCCGGTGCGGTCATACTGGGCAAGACTAATCTGAGCGAGTGGGCAAACATTCGATCCAGCCACTCAACAAGCGGATGGAGCGGGCGCGGCGGATTGACCAGAAATCCTTACTCATTGGACCGCAATCCCTGTGGCTCGAGTTCTGGCTCGGGTGCCGCGGTGGCAGCCAGTTTCTGTGCGGTCGCGGTTGGGCACCGAGACGGATGGCTCCGTCGTATGTCCGTCGTCGGCGAACGGGCTTGTCGGACTCAAGCCGACTTTAGGATTGATCAGTCGCGCCGGCATTATTCCGATCTCGCATAGCCAGGACACAGCCGGGCCCATGGCGCGCACGGTTCGCGACGTCGCAATTCTGCTCGGTGCGCTCGCTGGAGCCGATCCACGCGATAGCGCGACCTCCGCCAACGCGGGGAAAGTTGAAGCCGATTACACCCGCTTTCTTGATCCCAATGGTCTGCGCGGAGCGAGAATTGGCGTGGCTCGCAAATATTTCGGCTTCAGCGATTCCGTGGACGATCTGATGAAAAGCGTCATGGAGGAGATGAAGCGGCAGGGCGCTGTCCTGGTAGATCCCGCCGATCTCGAGTCGTTCGGTAAATTCGACGACACCGAATTTACCGTCCTGCTCTACGAGCTGAAAGCCGATCTGAATGCTTACCTGGCGGCGCGTCCTGATGCCCCGGTGCACTCGCTGAAAGAGATTATCGATTTCAACGAGCGCAACAAGGGTGAAGAGATGCCCTATTTCGCCCAGGACATATTCATCAAGGCCGAGGCCAAGGGACCGCTTACCAGCAAGGAATATCTGGACGCTCTGGAAGCGAATCACCGGCTCTCGCGCGCCGAGGGCATCGATGCCCTCATGGACAAATTTCATCTGGATGCAATCATGGCCCCGACGGCGGGCCCGGCATGGCTGACCGACCTCATTAACGGAGATCACTCGGGCGGGGGCAGTTCGAGTGCGGCGGCTGTGGCGGGATATCCCGATATCACCGTGCCGGCCGGGTACATCTCGGGTATGCCGGTCGGCGTGTCATTTTTTGGAAGGGCCTGGAGCGAGCCTGCCCTGTTGAAGATCGCTTATGGGTTTGAGCAGGCGACCAAAGTCAGAAAGGCGCCACGCTTTCTTCCCACGGTGACCGCAAAATCCTGAACGGCGGAATCGTGCAGTTATTACATTTGGCTCATAGCCGCATTGTGTGCTGTTTGAGACATCAATGGACAAGCTTGAAGGTGCAGACTTGTGGTGCCGCGATTTCGTTACATTTCGTCAAGCGGACACTCTGAATTTGGAGAACCACCACATGCACCGGGTACGTAGTTACATCGCTTCGCTATTCCTGACCGCCGTTATTTCCGCGCCAGTGTCAATGATGGCCACTCCCGTACCTCCACAAGCAGGAGTTCAGGTACGAGTCTACGACAAGAGTCACAAGGACTATCACAACTGGGATGACAACGAGAATCGCAACTGGAACCAGTTCCTTTCAGAAAACCACCGAAAGTCTCACGAATATACGAAGTCCCATAAGAAGGAGCAGTCGGAATACTGGAACTGGCGTCATTCTCATCCGGATCATAACTAGTACTCACCACACCAAGAATCAAGACCGGAGAGAGCACGTCCGCCGTCCGTAACTTTGCGAACGGGGACTGCCAGCGGAGAGGGCGTCCAAAATCACAAAGCTGGTGGCCCCGGCGTGAGTCGAACGAATTGTCGAACGAATTGTAGCTCTCGGTGCCGGTCAATCAATGATCGCGATCGCGTCAACTTCGATCAGGTAGTCGGGGGACAGCGTCGCTACGCCGAGCACCACGTCCGCTGGCTTGTGATCTCCGAACAGCGCTATCCGGGCCTTTTCAATAATCGGCAAGCATTCGTCGCGTTTGTAATTGACGACGTAGATTGTGATCCTGGTGACCTGCGCAGGCCGCGCACCGGCAGCAGCAAGTGCTCGGCCGAGATTGCCAAAAACCTGGCGCGCCTGACTAGCAAGATCACCACGGCCAACAAGCCTGCCATTTATGTCTTCGGGCTCTTGGCCCGAGACGAATACGATTTTGCTTCCCGTCGCAACGACGACCTGGGTGTACGTTTGCGGAGTAGGCAGATCCTTGGGATTTATGCATTCGAGCGTCATTGATTAGGTCTCCTGCTATGGTTAAATTCCAACATTCCAACAAAGCACGTAAATCCACAGGAATGGGACCTGCTGAGGGCCTCTCGCATCAGGTCCTCGCGGTCTGAACCGCGTCCTGGTAAGCCTTATCGACCGATTCCAACGACAGATGCTGTTAGACCTCCAGGCCTTTTTGCTTTCGTAGCCGGAAATTAGTTGGATCTGTGCGTCGGGATTAGCTGGTGGCCCCGGCGTGAGTCGAACACGCGACCTTCGGTTTAGGAAACCGCTGCTCTATCCATCTGAGCTACGGGGCCAATGCGGCTTAAACCCATTATGCCACGCATTTTCTCGACGTAAGGATCGTAGAGAGAACGCTCGGTTTTTCGGGTGTATACTCCGTCCCTTCCGGGAGTTCCCATGGCAAATCCCGTTCACGTCACCGAGAACAAGACCAGAGTGTTTGATCCTGGGGCTGCCAGCGCTCCTATGGTCGTTGTTTATCGTGGGCTCGGACCTGAGTCCGGCAAATCGTACGATTACGACACCGCTGACTGGATGATCGCTCAAATCACGAAAGCGATTCCCAAAGAATCGCTGAACAAGATCATTTTCGCCGTGCCGGACGATTACAACCAGGATTGCGAGAAGTGCATTCAGCAGGCGAAGAAGGTAATTGACAAGAGAAAAGGGCACATCAGTTTCTATTCCATCTGCGGTTTCTCAAAGGGCGGCGCACCCGTCTACAAGAATCTGTCACGCAGAACTTGGCAAATCGTCGGACTCATCGACCCGGTCTCGCCAAGCATGGAAGGGGTTTCCGATAAGGTCGTGAATGACTACGCTTCCAAAATCCGTTGCGTATACGGCGTATCTCACTGGGGTACCCAACCCCGCAAGGACAAACTGCCGAAGGATTACAACAAGAACGAGCGAGTGTATACAAAAACCAAGGATTTTTACGATCAACTTAAGGCCCTGAAGGTGGAAATTACCGACGGAGATGATCAAGGACACCGTGATATGCCCGGAGTATTTTTCAAGAAGTACGGAACGTCCTTCCTGTAATTCCGAACCTCGTGGGGATAAGTGCGCGACGTGCTCAGTCGCGAATCTTGGGATGAGAAGAACTGCCCGAAACTGATCTCGACCACATTGTCACATCGGGCCCGTACCGCACTACGGTGTCTGCGAGCATCTCTGCGTCATGGCCAAATTTCGACTGACTACGCGGCCTCGAAGTCACGTTCTTCGAAAAAGGGCGATAGTGAATTATGAGATCATCGCCCACGACGTCGGATTCGCTGCCATCCGTCGACTGGCGAGACTTTTCTGTCGCGGTAGACTCCTGAGAAGCGGCCAGTACTCCAGGCAAGGGCTCGGCAAGCTGGGAGCTCTCCTGTTGGAGTATTTCCGGGAGCCGTGAGGTGCGACCAGGAAGGGCGGATAGGCGATGGATTGACATGCCTATCATCGCGCAGAAAACGACGGCAATTGAGAACGCCTCGACTCTCTTCCATAACATCAGCCTGGTAATTTTGGTGACGGCCTTTGCGTTACGCATCGCGCCGGAAAGTCGAAGCGATGGAGACCGCTTCTGAACGATAGCCCCTTGGATGAACGGATTCAGTTTGGGTTGAGCAATCGGCTGCAACGGGGGGCGGCGATGGTGGTCTTGCGACTGCAAAACATAGGCGGCGGCTAACAGGCGCTGAAAACTTTCGGCGTCCAGAACAGGCTTACTATGCTCATTCCCAGCTTCTTGGTTCACGTTTCGACCTGCGTCCGCCTACACGGCGTCGAGTTAACAACCTACAGCGAACTGGTGCTAGTGCAATCGGGTATTCTGCCGAGTTACTGTTTTGCCAATGTCACACAAACGAAGCAGGTGAGCAGTTTGTAACTCCTGCCTTATTGTAGTCGATCAGCGACAACCTCGCTTTTCATCTTTGCCTCGAAAAGGTCCTCCCATGGCCACTTTCGGCCGCTTGCTGGCATGTTCGAGCGCACCTTCGCACGTTCTCTTTGATGGCAGATTCCACCAAACCGTCTGCCCTTGGCATAGATTTTGGCCTGAGGACGGAAGAGCGATCGATCAGAGACAAGCAGGCGCGCTTCACAGGCGGCTTCCCCGAAGAACAAGAACGGTAGCACTCCTGAAACATGGGGTCAAAGATCCCCTTTAGGAAAACTCGGCTTTACTAATCGCTTACGTTCCACCAAGTAAGCGATAAACTGATGTCGCGAGGCCGAACGACCCTCTGGCCAAGCCGAGTCGGAAAACCGACTGAACCATTTATTTTTGACCTGGGGCCTTGATTTACTGGCAGAATGCATTGCCTTCCCCTCTAACGAGGCCCTGCTTATCCCTGTAATGGGGACGCGGGGCCTCTTTAGCAACCCTTCCCAAAGAAAATATTCCAACTGGACGAGCGGGTCGTTACGTTCAGATGATGGACGACGAGGACTATTGGCGGGCCAGCTCGCGGATCTGGTTCAAGTATTCCACGTAGATCGGGATGGGAATGTCGGGGGAATCGCCGTCGTTCAGGAAATGCGACAGCCTGATTTCCATGGGAATTGAACTTATGACTTCGCGGAACCGCGGCATCTGCAGGTACTTCACCTTCCAGATTTCGAGCATCAGCGAACGATAATCTTCGCTGATGAAACCGATTTTCCTCCCATCCAGATAAACGCCGTCGAAGTGACGTTCCGCCAATGTTTTTCGCACGGCATCATCTGCCGGGGAAAAAACGTAGACCAATTGAAACAAATCGGCGAGGTCGCCCCAGATGACTTTTTCCTCAAATGCGGCGAAGCGGAAAGGGACGGCGCCGCGTTGCTGCGTTAGCCGTGCGCGATCGCCCGGGCGAAGCTCGTGCGTGGCCAGTTGATCGCGAAACCAGCGTAGGTGTTCCGGAGCGAGATTGTGCCGCAAAAATTCCACCCCGTAGGCATTCGGTAAATAGATTTTGGGATCAGAGTCCAGGCGCGCTAGCCATGGGCTCCAGTCTCTCTGGCTCAGAACGTCGAGCAGGTTCGTCAGGTCCGCCACCGTGGTTTCCGGATGATATTTCACCGCCTGCCAGAAGTGTTCGGTGGAATCGTAAGTTGCTCCGTACAGGTGGATGCCTTCTTCGATCGGATACCAGTTCGACAGCACGCGCGCCGGTATTGACGGTGCGGCGCTCCAGCAATTCAGCGAGTGCTGCCATTTCTCCTGTACCGCCAGAAACGCCTCGGCATAGCTAGGCGGCACGAATTCTTTCACGCGCCCCAGTGCTTCGCGGAGTTCCTTGCTGGTATGGGTGATCAGCGTTTCGAGCGGTCGTTCGTCGGTCATCGAGATAACCCGGCTCTCTATACCGCGCCGTAGCGAGTCTCGTGCCAGATCCTTCAGGGCCGTGTCGCTTAGCCCGCCATTTGTCTTCCAGCGCCGGGTTTGGGAATCAATATAGGGAAATAACTCGGAAAGCGATTTGAATTCAATGAAACCGTGAAGAGCAAACGTAACGGGGCGGCCGTCCTTCAAAATTGTTGTAGAGGGTGTGACCAGAGCCTGGAGTGAAATTTGTTGAGCCTGGAGTCTCGGGCTCAGGACCATTGCAATGAGAACCTGGCCTATGATTGCAAAGAGAACGCTATGCTTTCCGGAAGGAATCTTCATGTCAGCCTGCGAACATCATTTTATCGCCCATCATTGATTTTCCACTTCCTCGGCGTTCAACTTGGCTTCCTCGTCGGCGGTCAGTCTCAGGTAGAGCATATAGAACACGATTCCAAGATTGATGAGCAGCACTGCCACATGAAGCGGGGTCGGATGCCTCACCAATTCATACGCTTCAAACGGAACATACAGAGCTCCAGAGATCAGCGCGAACCATTCCGCCCATCCTCGGGCACGCCACAGTCCATAGGCTTCAACGAAGCGGATGATGGAATACGAGGCCGCACCTCCGGCCATCGCCCATAATTTCCTGTCGGTGAGATTGTCCGCCAGATTCAGAAAGACTTGTGCGGACCGGTGACGGTCGGGATTGACGTGAAGGAAATGGAGAAGCGCCTCTGCTACGTCCCAGGCGTCCTTGTGAACCAGCGAAACTGCGCCGAAGCCAAGCAACAGAACGATTACTCCCTTGGCCAGTTCGAGCGATGCGACGGCGCGAAGCGCAGCCATCCGGCGATGATGCTCTGCCGCTTTCGCGTGCTCCACGATCACTGTGGCTACTTTTTTCATACCAAGGTCATGCAAAGACGTCTGCTATTGTCCCGGCTGCAACAGAAGCTGCTCGGCTGGCGAAAATACTCTACCCCGGATAAGCGATGGTACTTGTCAAAGAAGTCAGTCCCGAAGCCGCGAAGATCATGGCCAGCACCACGAACTGATAGATGGCCGCATACACCGGGCGAGCGCCGGAGAGTAACATGCCCGCCATCAAACCTGGAATCCATACAATGCCCAGAGACCGTAGCGAGTCTATCGCGGGAATCAGGCTGGCTTCGAAAGAAGCCTGAACGTAGGGCGCAACGCTGGTTCGAGCGTCGGCTCCCAGAGCAAGCGCGGTTTCGATTTCTCCTGCGTGAGTCAGGACATCGGAGCGAAAGCGGTTCAGCGCCAGACCATTGGTGTTCATGGCATTCGCGATCAACATGCTGCCAACCGGGACCAGTGACGTGAGCGCAGTGTCGATCACTCCCAGCAACGTCATAAGCGCGATCACCGAACCAGCCCCCAAGGCGATCGACCACGCAGATACGCGAAATGCATCGGGCATGCCCTTGGCGCGGCGCGCTGAGGTCGCGCCTGCCGCTACGATCATTCCTGCCAGAAGAAGTCCACTGGTCCAACGGGGAGCGCGCAGCAGCACCACGAGGATCGATCCGACGGCGATTATCTGCACCAAACCTCGAACCATGGCAATTAAGGTTTCTGATTCGAGGTGGATCTGTCGCCGGCGGGCCAGGACTACAACTGCCAATGCAGCAAGGGCAGCTACCCCGGCTTGGGCAAGCCCTAACTGTAGTTGAGTATGAAAAAACGACTTAAGCATGCAGTACCTCGTCGACTAAACCGTCGCGCACAATCCGTCCCGAGTTGAGCAGCAGTGCCCGTTTGGCCAATCGCGACGCCTGCGCACGGTCATGCGTAACCACTACGCAAGTCAGTCCATGTTCGCGCACGACCCTTTGAATCGAGGCTTCAACCTCGAGTTTCGCGCCCTCGTCCAAAGCGGAGGTGGGTTCGTCGAGTAGAAGAACGATTGGCGAGTTGGCCAGGGTACGCGCCACTGATACCCGCTGCGCCTCGCCGCCGGATAGTTTGGCAACGTTGCGGTCGGCGTAACCTTTCAGGCCGACGTCGCTCAGCAATTCTTCAATCACAGTTTGCGGTAGGCTCTCGGCGCGCTGCGCCGGGCCGAATTGGAGGTTCTCCGCTACCGTACCTGGAAAAAGATAGGGCTGCTGTGTCACCATCCCGAGTTTGCGCCGCAACTCACGCGGCTCGAGATTGCGGTAGTCGATGCCTTCGACAAATACAGTCCCTGAAGTCGGCTCATCGAGACGGTTCAATAATCGCAGGAGCGAAGTCTTGCCGGAACCGCTGGGGCCGGTGATAGCAAGCACTTCCCCCGTTTTCAAATCAAAACTTGCATCTTCAACCAAGATCTTGCCGTGGACTGCCCGGCCCAGATGCTCTGCTCGCAGAATCGTCAGATCGGAGTTTGCGGGAACATTCACTATGTCCGCCAGAGGTTTTTGCAGCGTTGGCATCGGGATGGCGGCGGCTACGCTGTTTGCTGACGCACATCGGCGCGTAATTCTTCGACGATCTCTCGCGCGGCTTCACGGGCAGCTTCTTCTTCTTTGACGCCGAAAGAAATAGCGCCGACGCGCGCGTGTCCTCCGCCCCCGTAGCGCTCGCAAACCTTTGCCAGGTTGACCGTCGGCTCCGAAGGCGCCCAGGGATTTGATCCTACCGACACCTTCACACGGAAGCTGCTCTTGCTAAGGCCGACGCTGTAGATCGATTCCGGATGCAGGTAATACGGCACGAACTTGTTGTATCCCTCAAGGTCCTGATCGGTGATGTCGAAGAACAGCGTAGCGTCTTTGGATTCGGTGCGCTCCCGCAATACTGCGATAGAGCGCTGGTGACGTTCGAGCAACGGCGGAAGCAGCGGCGCCACGAAAGGTTCTTCTAGGATTTCACCCAAAGGCTTCGTAGCCAGCAACGGGATGAGCCGCGGTACGAAGCTGTAATCCTGGGCCGATTCGATGACCATGGTCAGCTTCATCGCTGGCGCTTTCATTTCGACCGCGGTTTTGGCGTCAGGATACATGGCACCATCGACGATATCGGCCCAGTGGATGAGCTCGGCTACAGGCGCCGGATCGAGACCAAAACGCTGTTCGGCGATGGTGGCAATAAAGCTGGTGCAGGACTTGAAATCGGGATCGTAGAACTTGCGGTTGCTCTGGTCTTGTTCGAAATGGGCCGCGTCTTCCGGTGTGAGGAATGCGCTCAGGTGATGATCGAACCACCACGTGATTTTTGGCGAACTCGAATACTTGAAATCGACGATGGCGTTCTCGTCGCCGTCGAAGTGGCTCTCGTCAAACAATGCTCCAGCGCGGTGGAGCAGCCCGGAAAAGACGAAGCCGGCGTCGTCGCGTATGCGCTCCCGGTAAAAACGCGAAAAAAGGGCGGCTGAACACGCCCCGTCAAAACACTTATCGTGATAGAAGACCCGAACTTTCAATCCTGTTCCTTAAAATACCTGGCCAAATGCTTCAGAAATACACTTTCGCATCCGGATCGCCGGAACGCACTTGCGAACTGGCAAGCTCATAGGAATGACATCCCGAAGAAGCCCTGTCAAGGGAAGGAGATTGAACCGGCCTCCGCGCTTCTGGTGCGGCGGAGGCCGATAATTCGCGAAGGGCCGGCACAATGCGATCGCCGGGAGCCTTGAACTAGACGGCGTTGGCTTGCTTCTCGGCCAGGTCGCCAATTACAGGAAGCTTGAACATTAGCCCCTGATTGGCCTTGATCAAGAGAATGATCCAGACGATGAACGATCCCAGCCATATGATCATGTGCAGCGGGAAAGTAATAAAGATCAATCCCGGGACGAAGCCAATGATGGTGAGCCCGATCCAGATCGCGATCATGGCGACACTGAAGAAAATCATTTGAAACGCATGAAAGCGCACAAATCGGCTCTTGTTATATGGCTCCATGACCAGAAAGATGATCGCCGGAATGATCGTGATGTAACACAGCATACCCACGACATTGTCGGCCATTCCACCCGTTGTCCCCACGGCCGCCGCCGGCGGTGCCGCCGCGGTCCGACTGCTGCAGGCTGCGCACATGGTTGTGCCGTCTGCTATCTGCGTTCCACATCCGCTACAAAAAGCCATTGATTTCCCCCGTACTGCCAGTTTGCCCCAATGAGGTCCAGACTGTGAGCCGCCCGGTACCCGAACGGCGAAAGTTACCAGAATCAGGGGTTCAAGGCAAACAGAATCGCACGGCGTCTGGATTGGCAGCTATTCATCGCACCGTCGGCGGATCAGGAGCAGCTGAGTGGTGGACTGCTAAAGGCCCGCTGTCTGTCTCCAAACAGAGCCTTCCATATCAATACGATCCCGAGATCTGATTACTTGGCTGGCCGATGCAAAATCTTGCGAACTCTGCCGGCGGTGGGAATCTTTGGCAATGAATCAAGCCCTGAAGAGGTCATCATCTCGTCCAACAGGTCTGTTCTATGTCAAGCGAGCATGATTTGTCTTGCTGCGCCGCCGCGCCATAGAATCCAGGTTGCAGGATCGACTCCGACCCATGGCATCCACCACAACTCCGGTGAACGCGACTCGCAGCGGGCGAACCGTGGTACGCATCCTTATGTTGGTTGTGGTCGTCATCCTGCTCGCCGTCTTCGTCGGACTTGGATGGCTCTACTCGATAGCTCGTTCGGCCCTGCCCCAGCTGGACGGTAGCGTGAAGGTTTCCGGACTTACCGGACGCGTCACCGTGAGCCGGGACGCTCACGGCATTCCCACCATTGATGCAGCCAGCCTCGACGATCTGTTTTTTGCTCAGGGATACGTCACAGCACAAGACCGGCTATGGCAGATGGACATCATGCGGCGATTCGCCGCCGGCGAAATTTCTGAAATCCTGGGAGCTGACTTTCTCAAGCACGATCGAGAGCAGAGGATTCTGGGGCTGAGGGTAGCCGCACAGAAAGCCTTGGAGGTTTCGTCACCAGAAACTCGGACCCACTTCGCGTCTTATGCACGTGGCGTAAATGCTTTCATTCAGTCTCATCGCGACCGATTGCCACCGGAATTTCGCATACTCCGTTACTCCCCGCGCCCGTGGTCGGAGGAAGATTCGACGCTGATCGCGGCCCAGATGGTCAAGGATCTGAACCACTATCCGGCGGCTGATGCTTTAGACCGCGAGAAAATTCTGGCCAAGCTAGGACCGGAGTTGACGGCGGATTTGTACGTGAACTCGTCCTGGCATGACAGACCACCGACGATCGCACGTCCGGGAATGGAACGTGGGACAGAAAACGAAAATGAGAAAGAAGATGATGAGCGCGACAAACGTTCTCCGGTAAACAGTTCTGTCGCCCGGCAAACACTAGAACAGGGGCTTAAGGATCTGGCTAGCGCTTTGAAACCAAATCTGGATGCAGAGGACGCCGATGCGCGCTTCGTCATCGGCTCCAACGATTGGGTGGTTTCGGGCGCTCATACAGTTTCGGGGAAACCATTGCTCTCGAACGATATGCATCTCGGGCACCAGATGCCCAACCTTTGGTATGAGGCGCATCTTCGCTGCGGCAACTTCGATGCCGCCGGTGTCACGCTACCCGGTATGCCTTACGTGATCGTGGGACACAACCAGCGCATTGCGTGGGGCTTCACCAATGTCGGTCCGACGGCGGAGGATGCTTATGTCGAAACTTTCAACCCAAGCGGCCAGTATCTGGCACCTGAGGGATGGAAGACGCCAGAGCAGCGGCGCGAAGTGATCCACGTCAAAGGCAGGAGCGACGTGGTCCTGAATGTAGCTGTTACCCGCCATGGACCGATCATCACCGATCTGGTGCCTGGCGAAACGCGCAGACTTGCGCTGCGCTGGACGCTCTACGATGGCACGCGCAACCCTTTCTTTGAAGTGGATTCGGCGCAGAACTGGGAGCAGTTCCGCCGAGCATTTTCGTTCTTCGACGCTCCCGGGCAGAATGTTGTGTTTGCTGATGTCGACGGCAACATCGGCTATCAGACCACGGGAAAAATTCCCATCCGCGCCTCAGGGGACGGCAGCCTTCCAGAAAATGGGAGCGATGACGCTCATGAATGGACCAGTTACATTCCGTTTGACAAGCTGCCCAGTGTCTATAATCCGCCGTCCGGAATCATCGCTACTGCTAACGGCCGGATAACCCCGGATGGTTATCCGTTTTCCATCAGCACAGGATGGGAAGCTCCGTGGCGCACGGCGCGAATTTATCGGGTTCTCGAGTCAGGCAAGAAGTTTTCAGCAGCCGACATGCTGGCACTCCAAACCGATATCTATTCAGACGTCGATCGTTTCTTCGCCGAACGCTTTGTGTACGCGGTTGACCATGCAAAAAATCCTTCGAACCGGACAAAGCAGGCTACTGAACTGATGCGGGGATGGGATGGCCGCATGACAGCAGACTCAGCCGCCCCAACGGTCGAATATCGAGCGCGAACTGAATTGGCCCGGTTGCTGCTCGAGCCTAAGCTTGGCCCCGCGCCTCCCGACTCCACGCGCAAGGATGCAGAGCAGGCTGAAGCCACTCTTAGTTGGAAAACTTATGGCTGGGGGATGCAATCAGTTTGGCTGGAAAATGTTCTTCAACACCAGCCCAAGCGGTGGCTGCCGGAAGCTTATCGCCAGCTATGACGACCTGCTGGCTGCGGCGGTCGATGCGGCCGTGGGCGGCGTTGAAGTACCTCAAGATCTAGGCGCTTGGCATTGGGGCGCGTTTCGTCCGGTGGAAATTCAACACCCGATTTTGGGTCGAATCCCCTTATTGCAGCGCTGGACCGGTCCGGGAACCCAGCCTCAATCCGGAAGCGGCTTTACCGTGAAGGCGGTGTCTCGCAGCCATGGACCGTCGGAGAGATTGACCGTTGACCTGGCCAATCTCGATCAATCAACGCTGAACCTGGTGACGGGAGAGTCCGGGAGTTTCCTCAGTCCCTACTATATGGACCAGTGGAAGGCTTGGTACGAAGGCTATACGTTTGCCCTGCCGTTCACGCGATCTGCGGTCGCGGCGGCACAGGCGCACGTGCTTGTGTTGTTACCGAAGTAGGCTTCGTCCGGTTTGTTTCCTTCCCGTCGGTGCTGGCCAAAATCTTTAACCGCAAAGGACGCTAAGAAACCCCTGGGTACGCCAAGAAACATCTAGGCTGGGATCGTCTGCCAAAGAAACCTTCAACTCAATCGATCTGCTTTACGTCTACAGCTTGCCCTACGATATCGACTTGAGTGGCTTGTAGCTTATCTGTGGTGGTGTCGTAGATGCTCAGGTTTGAATTTTGCACCACATACACTACGTTGCGGCGATCGATGGGCTGAATCCCGGTTACGTCACCGATGTGCGGAGGAACAACCGCGGCCGATTTGCGTGTGTCGAAGATCGACAGGCATCCTCGAACTTCGCCCGGTGTGCTGCCGCTGGAGGCGGCATTGATGTTGGTACAGGTGCGAGCACCGATGAAAAGCTGGTTGTTGGAAGCCAGTTCCATGCGGTTGTGATAACCATCCGAAATTGTTGCAGTGGCGGAGACCGTCATCGAGGGCACGTCGACCACTGAAACCTCACCGCACGAAGCAGCCAGGGTTGTCGAGCCTGCGCACGTGTTGGCGCCCGGCTTGGTCCCTGCCACGTAGAGTGTGTTTCCGGAAAGTAGTCCGAATGTAGCGGCATCTACCGGAATGGTCGGTCCGACGAGATTGCTGTTGACGTCCAGCACGGTGATGCTCGCGGTTGTCCCGCCGCACTCGGGGCCGCAGTTCAGAATATATGCGGTGGAATCGTCTTCGCTAAAAACAGCCCACACCGGATGGTCAAACAGCGGGCTCTGAATGTCAGTCCTTGGATCGGTGCTAGTGCCAACGTTGCCTGGCGAGATCGCCGTTATCGTATCCGTGCGACTGCCCAGAACCAGAATCTGGTTACCGTTGTGACTCTGCGCCAGATAATGAGCTCCAGGCACCGGGACGCTGGCCGTAATCAGATTATTCTTCAGGTCTAGCACCTCAACCATGCCCGGAGGCGCACCTGTTGCGGGTGTAGCTGTCGCAGTAGGCACCGCCGCGAATCCCGTGACATTGTCGGGCGCCACAACTACGCTTTCACTGAAGCCCGGCAGGATGATAGTAGCCGTACTCCCGGCAGCATCCTGGCTGAGCTTCTGCGATGCGTTATTGAGGAGGGAGACAGAATTATTCGACGAACTGTAAATCAGCGTAAATCTTTTATTCGGAAACAACACCATCAGGCCGGGCGACGGACTTGCAGAGCCTACCGAAATTACGCTCGGGGACAAAAGGTCCGTCTGTCCATCCACAACATTCAAGACCGCCGCCGTAGACGTGCCATTGGGAAACAAGGGATTGGAAATGAAGACATGCACCTTGATCGTGGCCGGATTCGCCTGATTGGGAGCAATGCCCGTCGAACTGTAGTTGGATCCGCAAGAGACCAGAGCTACGCTGGCCGTGATTAGGAGAAAAAGAACGAACGCGGCTTGCTTCAATCCAGAAGCTCCCAACGACATGAGGAATGGAGAGTTAGATGCAAGAAAGCGGATTATAACAGAGCGGCGCAGAGGAAATAGTTGGCACCCTCAGCGCCCTGAAGTCCGCGGCCATAATGCAAAACCATGCCTCATCTTGTATTCTCAGTATTATGGCTTCCGATTTGCTGACCCGGCTGAAGCAATCCCCTGTCTTGTGCGATGGGGCTACGGGGACGCTGCTTTATGCCAAGGGAATCTTCATCAACCGCTGTTATGACGAGCTGAACCTGTCGCAGCCAGACCTCATCCGCGACTTGCATCACGAGTATATGCAAGCTGGTGCGGAGATCATTGAAACCAACACATTTGGGGCAAATTCCTTCCGCCTGGCGCGGCATAGCATTGAAAACCAGGTCCGCGAAATCAATCTTGCTGGAACTCGTATAGCCAAAGAAGCAGCCAAGAGCTTTGGTGTCTGGGTAGCCGGTTCGGTCGGCCCCCTCGGTATTCGCATCGAGCCGCTCGGTAAAATCTCATTTGAGGAAGCCCGCGCCGCTTTCCGCGAGCAAATCAAAGCGCTGGTTGAAGGCGGCGTTGATCTGCTGATGCTGGAAACATTTGGCTACGTCGAGGAGCTGCACCAGGCGATCCTGGCAGCCCGGGACGTGGACCCCAAAATTCCCGTGGTGGCGCACGTCACCATCGATGAAGACGGGAATTGTCTCGACGGATCGACCCCCGAAAGCTTCACGCCACGAATCGAGAGCTGGGGTGCGGATGTTATTGGTTGTAACTGCAGCGTTGGCCCTGTGGCCATGCTGGATGTGGTCGAGCGAGTCCGGGCTCTCACTTCCCTGCCGCTGGCGGCACAACCGAACGCAGGCATGCCCAGGTCAGTGGAGGGCCGGAACATCTACCTTTGCTCTCCTGAATATATGGCCAGCTATGCGCGCAAGTTCGTGGCCGCCGGGGTCCGGTTGATTGGTGGATGCTGCGGAACTACACCGGAACACATTCGCGTCATGAAATCAGCACTGCGCGTTGGCGAGGCCCGCTCAAAGGGCAGTCCCGCGCACGTAAAGAGCGAAGCCATTGTTGCCGCCGCTCCGGTGATGCCGTTGGCGAAACGATCCAGGTTAGGCGCGAAGATCGCCGCCGGAGAATTCGTAACCATGGTGGAGATTGTTCCGCCAAAGGGGACAGAGGTTAGGAAAGAAATCGAAGGGGCGCGTTTCCTGAAGTCTGTCGGTGTGGATGCGATCAATATTCCGGACAGCCCGCGAGCTTCAGCTCGTATGAGCAACCAGGCGCTCTCATTGCTCGTTCAGCAGGAAATCGGTATCGAAGCGATTTTGCATTACACCTGCCGGGACAGAAATGTGCTGAGCATGCAATCAGACTTGCTGGGTGCGGCGGCGCTTGGCATACACAATTTGATTTGTATTACTGGTGATCCGCCCAAGATGGGCAACTATCCTGATGCCACGGCGGTTTTTGACGTCGACGCCATCGGCTTGGTGAATATTGTCCACAACCTGAACCGGGGGCTTGATATCGGAGGTAACCCGCTTGGAGCAGGAACGTCGTTTGTAATCGGCGTGGGTGCTAATCCGGGCGTGCCCAACATTGACGAGGAGATCAAGCGCTTCGAGTACAAGGTCGAAGCCGGAGCAGAGTGCGCGGTAACCCAACCGGTATTCGATTTAAGCTTGCTGGAATCTTTTCTCCGGCGGATCGAACATTGCAAGATACCGGTGATAGCTGGAATCTGGCCGCTAGTAAGCGTTCGCAACGCCGAGTTCATGAAGAACGAGCTGCGGGTCTCGGTGCCGGACTCGATTCTGGAACGCATGGCCAGGGCAAGAACTCCCGAGGCTGCTCGCGAAGAAGGCATCGCCATCGCGCGCGAAATGCTGGTCGCGGTCCGTGGCATGGTTCAAGGGGCGCAGATCAGCGCGCCTTCCGGACGGTATTCTTCTGCCGCCGATGTTCTCGAAGCGTTGGGAACCTCCCCAAGAGCCACCGCCTGAGACTAAAATAGTGGGAGGAGTAATTCGTTGCCAAAATTTGAAGAGTGCCTCCAGCGCCTGGAAAAAATTGTGCAGGAACTCGAAAAGGGCGAAGTGCCTTTGGAAAAATCGCTGACTCTATTTGAGGAAGGAATGCAGCTTTCCGCCGCATGTCGGAAGGAACTGGAAGAAGCCGAGGGCAAAGTGGAAATTCTACTGAAGCAGAATGGCAAGCTCCAGGCCGAAGCATTCGATCCACCCTCCGCATCCAGTCGATAGAAATCCGGTTGTTAAATCGGGAACAGGCTGATATCAGAAGCGGCCAGCGCAAGTTCCGCTAGCGCCCTTGTTATACTCACCCCCATGCTCAACCAGACTCTGGAGCAGGGTCAGGCGCTGACCGATGCCGCGTTGGAGCGACTGCTCCCCCCGCAAACGCAACATCCAGTTTCAATCCATAAGGCGATGCGGCACAGTGTTTTTGCCGGCGGCAAACGGCTCCGTCCTATTCTTTGCATGGAAGCCGGACGCATGATTGCGGCTTCGCTTCCGAAGGGAATCGAAGAACTGGGCGCCGCGCTCGAGATGCTGCACACCTACTCCCTGATCCATGATGATCTTCCCGCTCTGGACAATGACGACCTGCGCCGAGGCCGGCCTACTTGCCACAAAGTGTTCGGCGAGGCCATCGCCATCCTTGCGGGAGACGCATTGCAAACCCAGGCTTATGAGGTACTCTCCCGGTTGCATTGTCCGGCCGAATCTCGGGTACGCATCATCGAGGAGATTGCGCGTGGGACCGGCACAATCGAGGGCATGATTGGCGGCCAAGTGGTCGATCTCGAAGCCGAACACACCCGGCCCGATCTCGCGACACTCGAATACATTCATCGTTCCAAGACTGCTGCACTCATCGGGGCCAGCGTGGTCAGCGGCGGGCTCTACGGAGGGGCTGACGAGAACGCCATCGGCAAGCTGCGATCGTTTGGCTTGTCCATTGGACTAGCCTTTCAGATTGTCGATGACGTGCTCGACGTAACTCAAACATCGGAGCAACTGGGCAAAACCGCCGGCAAAGACACAGCATCGGAAAAAGCTACCTATCCAGCCTTGTTCGGAGTCGAAGAGTCGTTGAAGAAAGCGAACGCGTTGGTGGAATCAGCATTCTCTTCGCTGGACAGCTTCGGTGCGCGAGCAGAGACACTGAAGGATTTGGCAAGATTTCTGGTTGAACGGAAAAAGTAATCTCGCTGATTCTTCAAGCACCAGCCCGACCCTCGGGCCATATGTGAGGCTGTGGTAAAAGTTCGTAACGGCGATGGGGTTCGCCACAACCGCCTGTCTTCCAGGCTGATAACTCCTACCTAATCTGAACTGGAGAACTCCATGCGGGACGTCCTCGTGATCTGCCTGGGCGCTATCGTCGGCGCCAATGCCCGTTACTTCATTAGTCGGTATGCCGCGAAGGTTCTGGGCCCGGTTTTTCCCTACGGCACGCTCTTCATCAATGTGGTCGGCAGTTTGATTGTCGGCTTTTTCGTCGTTTGGACTTCGGAGCGGGTGCTGGCCGATCCGCGCTGGCGCTTGCTGATCGTCGTCGGATTCTGCGGCTCGCTTGACAACTTTCTCCAGCTACGCGTTCGAGAGCATGTCTTACTTCGATCATGGGCAGTGGCTGCTCACCCTGACCAACATCGTCAGCAATAATCTTCTGTGCCTCGGTGCGGCGTTAGCGGGTATGGCCTTGGCGAGGGTACTGTAAAATGCCAAACGGAATGGCCGTTCAAGTCACCATTTACCTCGATGAAGCCGACCGTTGGCATTCCCGCCCCCTGCACATGGAAATTCTCAACTTCCTTCGCCAGGAGAACGTGTACGCCGCGACTGCGCTGCACGCTGTCGCGGGATTTCTCGGCCGGCAACAGGTGAGCACCAGTCATCTCGTGGATGCCGGGGGCAAACTCCCGGTGGTCATCATCTTCGTGGACACTGACGAGCACGTCAGCCGAGTTCTACCCAAATTGAAAGAAATGGCAGCCCATCGCCTGATCGTTCGCGAAAACGTCGCGCTAGAGCAAGGGAGCCTCGACTGATATGGCCACCGCGCCGCTGGACATTTTAGCCCTTGCCGCTCATCGTGATGACGTCGAACAAACCTGCGGCGGCACCCTGCTGAAAATGGCGAAGCGAGGCCTTCGAACAGGGATCCTCGATCTCACCCAGGGCGAGATGGGGACCCGCGGGAGCTGCTGAAGAGCGCGCCAGCGAGGCGGCGGATGCCGCGAAAATATTGTCTGTTTCATGGCGGCACGCCCTTGATATTCCCGATGGGAGAGTTGAAAACACCTGGGAAAATCGTTTAAAGTGGCGCGCGTTCTGCGCGAACAGAGGCCCAAGGTGATAATCCTTCCCTACTGGAAAGGACGGCATCCTGACCACTACACGGCTTCAATATCTAGGGTACGAAGTCCTGCTTCCTGGCAGGATTGGCGAAGCTGGATGTGGGTGTTGCTGAAGACAACTCGCGCGTCAGATCTAAGTCCACATTGACAGAGGAACGCGTTCAAGAACGGTTCCGCATTTCCACCTCATCGACCATTCAAGATTGTCTATGCCACGCTCTACTATGACGTGCGGCCCACGTTCGTTGTCGATATCACTGACGAATTCGAAGCTCGATTGCAATCTTTGATGGCTTATAAGTCGCAATTCAGTGATCAGGAAGCTGGAAAAGGAATCTTTGTCTGCGCATGCGGAGATCCGTTCGCGAGTTGAATGCAATGGCCCGGTTTTATGGAATGCTGGCTGGCGTCACATTCGCCGAACCGTTCCTGCAGAAGGAAGTAGGGCTGGTCGAAGACTTGACGATGATTCCGGTGAAATCAATCTAGTTATGCCTGCCGTTAAAAGAGAGCTGCAGGATCATCAATCACTTTAGCTTGAGAGTCTTCGATTCTCGCCTCGTTACTTTTTCACTGCCACCGCAACGCCGTCTCGAATTGGCAGGATGGTGGTAAACAAATCCTGAGAACTGTAGAGCAGCCGGTTAAATTCCAGAATCCGCTTTAGTCGAAGCCTCCGAAGGATCTTTCTGGGCGACCTTCCCGCTCCACAAAACGTTGTCGGTGACGAACAGCCCGCCTTTGCGCAGCCGCGGCAGAGCCAGTTTGACAACTCGCGGATAGTCTTCTTTGTCGATGTCGTTGAAAATGATGTCGTATTCGCCCTTTTCTTCGGAGAGGAACTCGAGGGCGTCTCCGGTTTTGAGTGGTAATCCTCCCGCTAACCCCGGCACGATCGAAGTACCCGCGTGCCTCTTCGCATTTTTTGCGGTCACCGTCGGTGTAGATCACGCGCCCTCCTTCGCCTACGGCACGAGCCCACCAGATGGTCGAATAGCCGATCGCCGAGCCCAATTCAAAAACGGTCTTCGCCCTGATCATGATCGCCAGTTGATACAAGAATCCTGCCCACCGCCGGGCCGACGATAGGGATCTTACGCTTGGCCGCCTCGTGCTCAATCTCGGTCAATACCTCGTCGCGGGGAGGAAGCATCGAGTAGAGATACTCTTCAACCGCCGGGACAGTAATTCCACCCATACGCCACGCTGCATTGATATCGCATCAGTCTGATTTGGCAATTCGGCTCCTTGGCGGCTAATTAGGGATGGGTGATCAGGATAATGGTCACGCCGGGATCCATCTCTACTATTTCCTGGTCCGGAACGAGTTTGTGTAAATCGCCAGGCCGGCCAGTCAACACCGGGAATGTTCCGAAGTGCATCGGAATGACCGTTTTCGCCTTCAGCAAATTACAGGCGTAGGCGGCCTCGCGCGGAGACATGGTGTAGTGATCGCCGATCGGAATCATGGCAATATCGGGCGCATAAAGTTCACGAATCAGCGCCATGTCGCCAAATACATTGGTGTCGCCCGCGTGATAAATTTGACGCCATTGGAGAACTCGATCACGTAGCCACACGCTTCGCCGCCGTAAACGATCTCATCGTCGTCCGTGATCCCGCAAGAGTGGTCGGCATGCACCATCGTGACCTTAATGTCGCCGACGGCTTGCGTGCCTCCCTTGTTCATCTCCGAAACTTGTTTCACGCCTTTCTTCCCCAACCAGTGGGCTAGCTCAGGAATAGCAACCACCGTAGGTTTGTGCTTCTTCGCGATTTCCACGGCGTCGCCGATGTGATCAAAATGGCCGTGGGTGCAAAGCATGACGTTTACGGTTTTAAGATCTTTATCTTTCGCCGGGCACATGGGATTACCCATAACCCAGGGGTCCACCAGAACGATCTTGCCGCCCGGGGTTTCAATACGAAATGTAGCGTGGCCCAGCCAGGTGAGTTTGATTCCATCGAGATTCATAATCAGAAGCTTTCTGTGATCCGCGATTGGCAACCTGCATTTGATGCCTCGGCGAGAGTCCGGGTTACGTCGAACTCTTCTTCCGAATGCGATGTGCCAAATCCCGACGGGTTTAGTTTAATATGAATCGCCATGGCGGAGCTGAAGGTACTCTTTACGCGTGAACAGATCGCCCAGCGCGTGGCTGAGATGGGCGCGGACATCAACCGCGACTACGCAGGCCAATCCGTCATCCTTCTCGGCGTTTTAAAGGGCGCTGCCATTTTTCTCAGCGATCTGTCACGCGCAGCTGAAGATAGACGCCACCTTCGACTTCATTGGCGTCTCCAGTTACGGCAACCGTCCGAGCCCCGCCCAGGAACTGAAGACCGGATGGGATTCGACCGGCGAAGTGCGCCTGACCAAAGATATGGACCAATCCATGATCGGGAAAAACGTGATTCTGGTCGAAGACATCCTCGACACCGGCCTCACGATGACATATCTGAAGAAACTGCTCATGGCACGCCAGCCGAAATCCTTCCGGATCGCTGCGTTGCTAGACAAACCCTCGCGTAGAAAACAGCCCATACACGCGGACTACGTTGGTTTCAGCATTCCCGACGAGTTCGTCGTGGGTTATGGCCTGGATTACGCCGAAAAGTACAGAAATCTTCCTGATATTTGCGTGGTGCCGCGCGAGGGATAACGCGCTTCCGCGCATCAGTCCGGAAAGCCGAAATAATTCCTTTCTGCCCGCACCGGATTACGGACACCTACTTTTTTCACAAACAAAAGGTTCATTTGCAAGGTACCGGTGAATCGGATTCACACTGTACCGGCTGTTATCATAAAGATTCGTGGAGACCGCAGCCGCACATTCCGATGAGCTGAAGATTCGAGCCTCTGCTGCTTGAAGTGGCGGACGTCGTCAATACCACGCTCGACCTGGACACCACCCTGCGGCGCGTGGCCGAACTGGTCCGCAAAGTCATTGACTACGAGATTTTTGCCATTCTACTGGTAAACGAAAAGGCGCAGGACCTGCGGATTCGCTTCCAGGTCGGATACGCCCGCGAGATCGCCGAGACGCATCAAGGTCAAGATTGGCGAGGGTGTCACCGGGATGGCAGCGCAACGGCGTGAGGCCATTCTGGTCAATGATGTTTCCAAACATCCGGAATACATCTCGGTGGTTGAGGGCGTGCGTTCCGAACTGGCAGTTCCGCTGATCGTGAAGAACCGCGTCATCGGCGTGCTGAACCTGGAGACGATTGAGCCTGGGCGCTTCACCGAAGAACACAAACGGCTGTTGACGCTGATTGGTTCGCGCATGGCGGTCGGCATCGAGAATGCCCGGCTGTACACGCGCACCACTCGACAGGCCCGCACGCTGGTTCTGCTGAATGAAATTGCGCGGGAACTCACTTCCATTCTGAATGTGGATGAGTTGCTCAAGCGCATTGCCGAGTTGCTGAGCCGTCTGATCGATTACCAGATGTTCAGCATTCTGCTGCTAGACGCGGCGGGAGAAAAACTGCAACACCGGTTTTCGCTGCGCTTTCAGGAAAACATTCAGCTCAAGCACGACATTGCGCTGGGCCAGGGACTTGTCGGATACGCCGCTCAGCATCGGGAAGGCGTGCTGGTGCCCGACGTCAACAAGGATGCGCGCTATATCCGTCTCAATCCAGAAACTCGCTCGGAACTTGCAGTACCACTTATTTACAAAGACAAAGTCATCGGAGTGCTGGACCTTGAGCACACCAAGCGCGGTTTCTTCACCGAGGACCACAAGCGCACCGTGACCACGCTGGCGGCGCAGGTGGCGATTGCGATGGAGAATGCCCGGCTGTATGAGCAGATTGCGCGTCAGGAAAAGCGTTTGGAGCGCGACCTGGCGCTGGCGCGAGAGCTGCAATTTCGTCTGCTGCCGCAATCTCTGCCGAAGCTTCCGAATCTGGAGCTTGCCGCCAAATTTGCGCCTGCCCGGGCCATTGGCGGCGATCTGTATGACTTTGTCAATTATTCCCAGGCCCGCATGGGAATGGTAATCGGCGACGTCAGCGGCAAAGGTGCCCCGGCCGCCATCTATGCCGCTTTAGTCAGTGGAATCCTGCGATCGCACGCTCCCATCGAACCTGGCCCCGCGGAGATGTTGCGGGCGGTCAATTTTTCTCTGGGAGAACGACGCATCGAGGGACAGTTCGTGTCGCTTATCTATGCCGTCTGGGACGACCAACGCCTCTCGCTGCAAGTCGCCAATTCAGGTTTACCGCGGCCTCTCTACGTCCATGACGGCAAGATTGAAGTGATCGAAGCCACCGGTCTGCCTCTTGGATTGTTCGACGATGCCGAATATGACGAACTTACCTTTAAAGCCAAACCTGGAGACATGTTCGTATTCTTCAGCGACGGCATTCTCGACGCCCGCAACCGGGCCGGAGACATGTTCGGACGCCATCGAGTGGAGGCAGTCATCGCTGGATGCGCCGAGATTTCCGCAGATTGTGTGGTGAAATCGCTGTTTGCGGCTGCTGCCGAGCATGCCGGCGGAGAGGAAGCCTTCGACGATGAAACGGTCGTTGCCATCAAGGTGAAAGGCGAACCCACGCGCACGTGACCCGCGCCGCCAACCGGAGCGACGGCCGCCCGCCCGCCTTCTCCTACCGCGACATCCGGAAGGGATTTCTTCGGCGTACTCCCGCGGGTACCCAACTCCAGTGTGACGGAGTATCTCTCGAAAAACTGGCAGAGCGATTTGGAACTCCGCTGTACGTTTATTCTGCCTCCGCCATTCGTGAACGGATGCGCATTTTCGAGCAGGCCTTTGGCAAGATTCCGCACACAGTCTGTTATTCCGTGAAGGCAAACTCAAGCTTAGGTGTTCTCAGGCTGCTGGCCGGAATGGGATGCGGGTTTGACGTGGTATCCGGTGGTGAACTGGAACGGGTCTTGCGGGTGGATCGACGCGTCGCAAGAAAGGTCGTGTTCTCAGGAGTGGGAAAAACGGCGGAGGAAATGCAAGCCGCGCTTAAAGCTGGCGTGCTGCTGTTCAATGTCGAAAGTGAAGCCGAACTATGGCGGTTGGCAGAGTGCGCCGCGCGAACCAAACAGAAGGCGAGCATCGCTCTGCGGGTCAATCCTGATGTACCGGCCAACACTCATCCCTATATTTCAACGGGCCTCCAGCAGCACAAATTTGGCATTCCTATCCACCAGGCCCGCAAGTTGTACGCGCAAGCTTCCGGAATGAAATATCTCCGGATTGAAGGAGTCAGCGTACACATCGGCTCGCAGATCACAGACGTTGCACCGTTCGAGCTTGCGATGGAACGGGTGGCTGAACTCGTGCGGGTATTGACCGCGGATGGCCATCACATTCAGTACGTCGATGCGGGCGGCGGTCTCGGCATCCAGTATCGGGATCAGGAGTCGAGCGGATTCGCCGAACAGGCTGCCGAATATTCCGCAGCCCTCTGGCATCCACTGCGCGCGTTAAAGATTCATCTGCTGCTCGAGCCCGGACGCGCCATCGTCGGGCCGGCGGGTGCTCTGCTGACTCGCGTCCTCTACCGCAAGACGAACGGATCAAGAAAGTTTCTGGTGGTGGACGCCGCCATGAACGACCTCATCCGGCCCTCGCTGTATGACGCGTATCACGAGATCGTTCCCGTTCGTCCCGGTTCAACAGATGAGGATCGAAGTTCACACGGGCCTGAAACTGTGGACATTGTTGGTCCAGTCTGCGAGACCGGAGATTTTTTTGCGCGCAGCCGGGAGCTACCACGGGTCACTGACGGGGACCTGCTTGCCATTTTGGATACCGGAGCTTACGGCATGGTTCTCACATCGAACTACAATTCGCGGCGGCGGCCGCCTGAAGTAATGGTGGATGGCAAGGTCGTCAAGCTCATCCGTCGCCGCGAAACGATGGACGATTTACTTCGCACCGAAACTCAGCTGCGCTGATTGATCTAATAGCACCGAGAAAACGTTTCGGACAAGCTGTCATCACTCTGATGACAGCTGCTTGTTTTTTATGACCTCTTTTTCCAACTCTTCAAGTTGCGCAGCGTGATGTGTATCGGGATGCTCAGTGAGGAACTTTCGCATCGAGGCCAATCGTTGACCCGCCAGGTCTGCCTGATTTCCTTCTTCATATAGGCGGACCAGCACAGTCGATGCATCCCAATACGCAGGATCCGAAAGCCTGCCCAGTGGTTCAGCTCGTTGCTCCATCGAGGCGAGCAATCCAGCTGCCTTGTCCGAGCGGCCCGCCCGGCGGTCACCGCGAACTTCAATGCTCCACATTTTCCAGTACTTGATCTGCAGATCGCGCTGGCTTTGGCGCTTGAATTCGACGGTGTACCAGTCGAACGGACGAATGCGTTGCAGCCGCCACTCGTCGTCACGAATTCCCTGCTGGGCCATCGCGGTAACGCGGTCCGGGTCGCCATTGCGGGCTAACAACTCCTCCGCCTGATCAAGCAGGGGACTTGGCTCTGGAATCGGCCCTGGCAGAGTCTGCACCGCCGATCCGGGACAAAGCTGGAGAAAGCGCTCGCGCTCCAGCTTCCCTTTTTCATCATCTCGAAAAGCTGCGGAGGCATATATGGCCGCCAACGAACCATGCCCCTGCGCAAAGTCCTGATGATGGGCGAGAAGTTCATTGATTTGTTTGATGGCCGACGGAGTGTTTCGGCCGATCAGGCTGCGAGCATAGAGGTAGTCGTACATCGGATCATCAGGATGCTGCATGGAAAGGACCTGATATTCCTCGGTAAGTTTTCTCAAATGGCCTTCAATGCCGTGGCTCTCCACCGCATCCTGATAGAGCACGTGGACTAGCAGATCATTGGGGTGGCGCTGGCGAAGCGCGAGTAGAGGAGCAACATTTTTGTCAAAATCGGAAGGGGCGATTGCACCGTCCTGGGTCTTGGGTAATTCAGCACGGATGGAAACGGACAACTCGCACGCAGTGGAGGAAGCTGCTTTCGCGGGCAGCGAGAGCGTGAGCAAAGAGATTAAAAGCCCGACTAGAACACAACTCGCCGCCGTCCTTGCCAAGGAGGGGGAAGGGACCGCGGGCAGTTTTGGGAAAAGCCGCCGCGATCCCAGGGTTGGACGAACAAGCAAGTTACAACGAGCGAAGGAAATTCAGCACATCCTGCATTTGCGACCGGTTAAGCGAGTTAAATCTGCGGATTACATTGTTCGCTTCCGACCCGCAGCTCTGGCTGGTTGAGGACCGGAATCGCACGTTGGCATCACAGTCGTTCGAGGCGTGGGCCTGGATCGCCTGCAAGAGGTCAGACGTGCGACCGTCATGCAGGAAGAACAGTCGTTGACCTAGGCCCCACAGCGGCGCCGTACGGAACTGGTCAGGAGCTGCCCCTCCCTGGTTGACTCCATCCGACAAGCGCCCTCCCATGTGATGAATGGCAAAATCGGAATACGGGTGGTATGTAACGTTCGACATCGCGGCTGACTTCGCCATGCCAGTGGTCAGTGTGGAGGTATGGCACAGGCCGCAGCCCACGCTGTTGAACAGGTTCGCTCCATTCCTGGCAGAAGCCGACATCGCTACTGGCGCGGGCGGAGCCGAGAGACGCATGAAAGCCGCAAAGTTCACCAGATCCGAGGACATCTCTGCCTCAGTACCCATCTGGCTGCCGCCAGTCGTGATCATTTTGGTGGCGTCCTCAGGAGTGCCGTTGTAGATACATCCAGCGACCGCCGAGCGTTCATTGGTGAAGGCCTCGTTCGATACGCCCTGCTCGACGTTATAAGCTTCCCCGGCAAAGACCATCAGCGACTTGTTCTGTGCCTTCCAGCCGAAGCGAGTAATGGTACCGTCGTTGCCGCTGGTATTGAAACTTCCGTTAATGCCTAGTTGAGACTTGATTCCTCGATTCGCCGCAAGGCTCGCTTGCAAGGTCGAGTCGGGGGTCGCTTCCACAAGGCCAAGTCCAAAAACCGGAGTCGGAATGCGGAAGATGACGTTGTGATTGCCAAGTTGCTGCGCGAAGTTCGGTTGCGCAAGACTGCATCCTTCAGCATCGGTACGGCCTGCGATGGTGTACAACCCATGAACGCCTCCGTCGTTCGATCCGTCGGGGTTACGGATGAATCGGGCTTCTCTCACCGGGCCATCAGTAGTTATGAATGAAGGAACGGTATTCCGAGCGCCGTCCAAGGTCGCGAGTCCTACTTGTGGGTTCGGACTCGGACTGGTCCCGCCTATTGCTGGATGCGCGTGACATTGCGCGCAGCTATTGCCGTTGAATGTCGGTCCCAGGCCGGAACCTGCTTCCCCCGACACGCTTCCACTCACCGAATCTACTTCCATAAAGTCCTGAACCGCTGCATTGAAAAACGACTGCTCATCAGGACTCAGGCCTGGAAAGAATCCTCCCACTCCAGGATCTCCACCGCGCGGCCCGGGATCGTGCTGAGCCTCAAGGGTTCCTGCGCTCACAACAAACGTCAACGCGAGACCCACAACTGCTAGCATCTTCTTTTGTCTCATGCTGCACCTCGATGCATGTGTGAAGCCACACCCCGGCTTCAGCCAGTTTTTTCTGTACTTGGGAGAGGCGCGCTCTGCGTCCTGCCAGCTCGACCCCGCCAAAAGGTTTGGCGTCGCTGCTTCAGTCGAACGGCCTGGAAGTGGCTCCCGGCGCGGCGTCCCACGTATCCGCGACGAGTGATTAGAAAAACTTAATGGAAGGTACGCCGTAATAGGAAACGCGTCAAGATGGCCATTAGTACATCCGGGCTGTGGAAAACAATTTGGCGATACACGACCCAGGACCGTATTGGGCTGGCAATTGGGCGGCGACGATTAGGAATTAGGCCAATGCCTCAACCAGTCAACAAGATGTCAGATCAGCTTCAGTAGCTCGAGAGAATGACCAACAAGCGAATTTCGTTTCAAAGTGGGCGCGAACAACAAGTCAATGCGCGTGTTGGTCCTTTGACTCCCAGACAGTTTTTCCGCCGACGATTGTGGTCAAGACTTTGACGTCACGAATTTTGACGGGGTCGATGCTGAACAGATCGTCGCTGAGCAGAACCATGTCAGCCAGCTTCCCGGGCGTCACCGAGCCCTTTTCTTTGTCCTGAAATTCTGCGTAAGCCGAGCCCATGGTGTAGGCCTCGATGGCTTCGGGAAGCGTGAGCTTCTGTTCTGGAAACCAGCCCTCAGGATGTTTTCCGTCCAAGGTCGCGCGCGTAACCGCAGCGTAGAGACCCAGCATGGGGTTAAGCGGAGCCACCGACCAATCCGTACCGAACGCGAGTCGCACACCATGGTTCAGAAAAGTACGGAAAGCGTAGGTGCGGCTGGATCGGTCATGACCAATGCGTTCCTCGGCCCAGCGCCCGTCGTCAATCGCGTGATAAGGCTGAACTGAGGCAATCACGTGCAATTGGGCGAAGCGGTCAAAGTCCTTGGCCGCCATATGCTGGGCGTGCTCGATTCGGAATCGACGGTCGCCTTCACCATGGGCTTTCACAATCTCGCTATAGATATCGAGAATCATCGAAATGCCCTGGTCTCCGATCGCGTGGGTGCACAGCTGCAGGCCCGCGGCGTCCGCCCTCATCATGCGGTCGTGCATCAGTGAGACGGGATGCATTTCATCGGAGAGTATCCCGTGATTTGTCGGTTGATTGTTGAAGGGCTCGAAGAAATATGCTGTCCCGGAACCCAATGAACCGTCCGCATACGCCTTGAGAGCGCCGATGCGAAGAAAGGGACCACCGAAGGCGTGACGGATACCGATCTTCACCTGATCGTCGACGCCAGTGATCAAAGGCGCGGCATAAATGCGCGTGGTGAGTTCGCCACGTTGTGACAATTCGGAATAAACAGCGATATCGGGATATTCCGGATTCATGTGCTGCACACTGGTCACGCCAACAGACGCGGCCTGTGCCAGGGCCCGTTTTACTGCCTTCAACCGCTGCTCATGCGACAGGGGTGGCTGAATTTTGAATACGTAATCCATCGCGGCATCTTTCAGCGCGCCCGTGGGATTGCCTTGCGCATCGCGAACGATGACGCCACCCGGAGGGTCAGGCGTCTGGGATGTGATTCCCGCCAACCGCAATGTGGCCGAGTTGGCCAGAGCCATGTGACCGTCGTACCGGTTCACAAATATCGGAATGTCTCCACTCGCGGGGTCGATCAGCTCTTTGGTCGGCATCTTGGCGGCAGTCCATTTGGTTTCGTCCCAATCGCCGCCGGTGATCCATTCACCTTTCGGTGTTGTCTTGACACGCTCGGCGATGCGGCGCGCGAACTCCTCCGCGCTTGTAGCGTCGTTGAGTTGCACACTGTCAAGCGCGAGGCCCCCGTCGACAAAATGAACATGAGAGTCGTTGAAGCCAGGCAACAACAGCTTTCCTCCAGCATCTATAACGCGTGTATTGGCGCCCTGCCACGCCTGGATCTCATCATTTGAGCCGACCGCAACTATGCGTTCGCCTAGCACCGCAACCGCTTGGGCAGTAGGGTGAGTTTTATCGACGGTCCAGATCTTGGCATTTCGAATGATCAGATCTGCCGCCGGCTGGGATTGCGCATAGGTCGACTGTGCGCAAAGCAGAACCAAAGATGCCAACAACAATAGTGATGTGGGAATCACACGGCTGAGATGTTGGTTCATTCCGTTCATTTTCATGTGCTGGTCACGATACAGGATGCGCAGTATTTTCGTCGAGCACGACACCTTAACACTTTTGTGCCAAGGGTCTGCACTCTGGGGCCATTGTTGCCGAGTGGTAACGCGGTTACGATCAGCCATCGAAACAAAATTCTCTGGCCAGTTTTACGCAGATTGACTTTGCGTCAGGAGAACAGCAACGCTTTTTTCATTGAATCCTGAGACTGGCAGACTCACTACATGAGCACAATAACAGCAACCGTTCAAAGTTCGCTGCATCCCCCGGTCAGAGTTCTGGTCGCAGACGACCATGAAGTCATGCGCATGGGAATCAAGAATCTTCTTCAGGACCGCTCCGGCTGGAGCGTTTGTGCAGAGGCAAGCAACGGGCAGGAAGCCGTGGAAAAGGCACTTCGTTTTCATCCCGATGTGATCATCATGGACATCACCATGCCGGTACTGAATGGCCTTGAGGCGGCCCGTGAGATATCCAAGGCCCACCCGCAGATTCCGGTGATTCTATTCTCGCTGCACATTTCTGACGATCTCTTTCCACACCTTCAGGCCGATGGAATTCGCGGCGCAGTAGCCAAGGGAGACGCGGCTCGCGATTTGGCTCAAGCGGTTGAAGTTGTGTTAGGTGGCGGAACCTTTTTCCCGGGCCAGAAGACTGTGTCTAGTTAATTTTTTGGGATTGGTCTTATAGGAGCGGCAGACGCTGGCCGGTTATGGGGAGGTAACCAGCGCCTGCCAATCGCTCCTTCGCGTTGGGGTAATTTCAGTAATACTTAATATTGAGACCCGGCACCATCCGGATAATCATGTAGGTGGAAAGAAACTATAGCCGAAGGAACCTTAGGAGTTATTTTGGCGAACTCGATCTTTACGTGGAGTAATCCGCATTGATTCGCACGTACTCCGCAGTCAAATCGGTAGTAAGAAACTGCACTGAACTCCGGCCGCGTCCTAGCCGGATGTGGATATCGCTGGTGGGAAGCGAAAGCGCTCGATGCGCCTTCTTTTCGTCAAAAGTACATGCAACACCACCGCGGCAAACCACTTGATCGCCAATGATAATGCTTATTCCAGAGGGGTCGACGGCGATCCCCGATCTTCCGACCGCGGCCAAAATGCGTCCCCAATTTGGATCCGCTCCTGCCCAGGCGGTCTTCACCAATAACGAGTGAGCCACGGTCCGAGCCACCTGGCGCGCCTCTTCGGTGTTCCTGGCCTCCTCGACTGAAAGCTCAATTACGTGCTTGACTCCCTCGCCGTCAGTGACGATCTGTCGGGCCAGAGACTGGCAGACAAACCCCAAAGCTGTGGAAAACTTCTCCCTGGCTGACGAACTCTTGAGGAGCACTCCGCTTTGGCCGCTGGCCAATAAAAGCACCGTGTCGTTCGTCGAGGTGTCCCCGTCGATCGAAATGCAGTTAAAGCTGTCGTCGCTGGCGTTCCCCAGGGCCTTAGTCAATTCTGAGGGAGTTCCCACGACATCGGTAAAGAGATAGACCAGCATGGTGGCAAGCTGGGGATGAATCATGCCTGCGCCCTTGGCAATCCCCAAGAGCGTTACGGTTTTTCCGCCCGAGGTGAACGTTGTGGCGGCGAGTTTGGGCCGCGTGTCGGTCGTCATGATGGCGCGCGCGAAGCTCTGGGCGCCTTGCTCGGTCGCCTTTCGGGCGGCCACCAGGTCAGCCAACCGGGAAACCATCTTATCTGAAGGCAGCGGAACCCCAATGATTCCAGTGGACGATGGGAAGACCTCGGTCGCGGACACCTTGAGCAGTTTCGCCAACTCGCCGCAAACCCGTTGGCATGCCTTTACGCCGGGCTTTCCGGTAGCGCAATTCGCGTTCCCTGAATTCACGATTACAGCGCGAACCCGGCCCCGGCTGGCGGCCAAACCTTCACGTCCGACGGTTAGAGGCGCGGCCACCACCCGATTTTTCGTGAATATAGCCGCTGCGGTGGTGCCCGGACAAGCTTCGACCAAGGCCAAGTCGGGCCGTCCGCTAGCCTTGATGCCGGCACAGGCGGCCGAAAAGCTGAATCCTGCGGGAAGAGCGATCTTGCTTTTGGAAAGGCCGCGGGCTTTCATGTTGCGGGAGCTCATACTTCGATCTTCACCAGCCAGTTTGCGGGCTGAGGAAGAATCGCGAACTTAGGCAGTTCGCCGCGTACCATGGCGACCTCGTCGCAGCAATGAAACCGGGGACAGACGCAGCAGTCCTTGTGAATCTTGTCGGGTAAATCCTCGCGCTGTGCCATGGCAAATCCCAGGCGGGCAAAGAATTCCGGAATGCGGGTAAACAGGCAAATGGAACCGACATTATGCTTATTCGCCTGCGCCAGTAAAGCTCTGACCAGGCGCTCACCTCCGCCCACACCTTGCCGGTTCGGGTCGACAGTGATCGACCGGATCTCCGCCAGGTGAGGACCGTAAAGGTGAAGCGCTCCACAGCCCACAATCTCGCCACGATCTTCCAACACCACGAAGTCGCGAACGTTCTCGCAAACTTCGGCGAAGGTTCGCGGCAACAGGGTTCCGTCACCTGAATAAGCTGCGATCAGACTGTGTATCTGCTCGGCATCGGGAAGGAGAGCCTCACGCGTGCGCATGAATTTCCTCCCGTGTGGATTCCACTTTCTTTCTGGCATCGGCGATGGCCTGTCGGACTCGAGCGGGAGCGGTGCCGCCGGGGACGTCGTGAATATCGAGCACTGCCTGCAAACTCAGTGACGAGTAGAAGTCCTGATCGAAGGCTGGATTCATCTGGCGCAATTCATCCAGCGGCAGATCTGCAAGTTCATAATTTCGTTCGATGCATATTTGGACAGCTTTGCCGATCTGCTCGTGCGCCAGCCGGAAAGGCACTCCCTTGCGCACCAGGTAGGTCGCTCCCGCCCAGGCGTTCATAAATCCCGTTTGCGCGGCTGACTGCATACGATCGTGATCGAACTCCACCGCTTTCATCCAGCCGGTTACAAGTGGTAGCAGGGAGAGGACGGTGTGGGCCGCATCGAACAGTGGCTGCTGCGTTTCCTGCAGGTCTTTGTTATAGGCCAGGGGCAGGCCCTTCATCGTCACCAACAAGGCGGTAGAGTCTCCAATGATGCGAGCCGCTTTCCCACGGGTAAGCTCCAGCAGATCGCCATTCATCTTTTGAGGCATGGCGCTGCTGCCTGTCGAATAGGCCTCCGGCAGGTGGATGAATCCGTACTCTTGCGTGGAAAACAACAGCATCTCCTCCGCCCATCGACTGAGGTGAATCCCCAGGATGGAAAGCACTCCCACAAACTCCAGAACAAAGTCGCGGTCGCTGGTGGCGTCGATACTGTTCGCGGTGGGGGCGTCAAACCCCAGCTCTTCAGCCATGCCCCGGCGATCAAGCGGCAAGGTTGCGCCCGCAATAGCTCCCGAGCCCAAAGGAGAGAGGTTCAACCGCTTGCGGCAGTCCGCAAGTCTCCCGGAATCGCGCAGAAACATTTCGACATAGGCGAGCAGCCAGTGGCCCACCAGCACCGGCTCCGCGCGTTGCATATGAGTGTATGCAGGCATGGCAGAGTTCCCTGCCTGATCCGCCCGGTCGAGAAACACGCTGATAAATTCCGCCAGGTCAATTCGCATCTGGTCAATTGCGGCGCGAATGTACAGACGGAGGTCGGTTGCGATCTGCTCGTTGCGGCTGCGGCCGCTATGTAGTTTGTATCCGGTATCGCCAATCAGCGTTACCAGTTGCTTCTCGACGAAGTGATGTACGTCCTCGACTTCGGCATCCTCCAAAAATGCTGGTGGTGATGACGCTGTCTTTTCACCGATCTGTTTCAGTCCCTGGAGAATTGTGATCAGTTCGGCCGAAGACAATACTCCCGCATTCTTGAGCGCTCCTGCATGGGCGCGGCTGGCCGCGAGCTCCTCCCGCAAAAGACGACGGTCGAATTCGAAGGACCGCTGCCAGCGCTCGAATCCAACATCGAGCGGCTGGCGAAAGCGTCCTGACCACATCTTCATCGTGAAACTCCAGGCCCCGAAACCCCGGACTTTGCTACCTCCGGCTTCGCGGCCGCCCGGATCTGGGCGCGGACGCGCGACGGCAACCCGAGGATGCGGATGAAACCTTCCGCGTCCTTCTGGTCGTAGCTGTCGTCCATGGTGAACGACGAGAGGTCCGTGCGATAAAGCGAATTTTCGGACTGACGGCTCAGCACTGAAACGTTGCCTTTGTACAAAGACAAAGCCACCGTCCCTGTCACGTCTCGTTGTGTGTTTTCAACGAACGCGTCCAACGCCTCGCGTAAAGGGGTGAACCAAAGTCCGTAGTACGCCAGCTCTGCGTATTTCAATCCGACGTGCTGCTTGAAGTGGGTGACATCGCGCTCGAGGCACAGGGCTTCGAGTTCACGGTGCGCCGCAATCAGCAGAGTGCCTCCCGGTGTTTCATAACATCCCCGGGACTTGATGCCCACAAACCGGTTCTCCACCAGATCGATGCGGCCGATGGCGTTCCGTCCACCAATCTCGTTCAGCAACTCGACCAATGACACCGGATCGAGCCTCATTCCGTTCACGGAAACCGGAACTCCCTTTTCGAAGCCGAGGACTACTTGTTCCTCGCGGTCCGGCGCGTCTTGTGGTGAACGTGTCAGCTGCCACGTGGTGGGCAACGGTGCTTTGCCGGCATCCTCCAGTTCCCCACCTTCGTGACTGATATGCCACAGATTGCGATCGCGGCTATGGATCTTCTCCCGGCTCGCCGTCACCGAGATTCCGCGCTTCTCGGCGTAATCGAGACAATCTTCCCGAGACTTCAGGTTCCACTCTCGCCAAGGCGCAATGACTTTCAACTCCGGCGCCAGCGCCTGGTAGGTGAGTTCAAAACGAACTTGGTCATTGCCCTTGCCGGTGCAGCCGTGCGCTACCGCCGTGGCGCCCTCGCGCAAGGCTACTTCTACCTGGTGTTTGGCAATCACCGGCCGCGCCAGCGAAGTTCCCAGTAGATATTTGTGTTCATACACAGCGCCAGCCTTCAACGCCGGGAACACGTACCCAGTGAGGAACTCCTCGCGCATGTCCTCAACGACGACTTTGCTCGCGCCGGTTTTATAGGCCTTCTCGACGACGGCTTCAATGTCGTCTCCCTGGCCTACGTCGCCGACCATCGCGATCACATCGTAGGCGTAGTTCTCCTTGAGCCAGGGAATGATGATGGAGGTGTCGAGTCCACCGGAATAAGCGAGCACAACTTTTTCAGGCATGAGCATTCCTCGCATTCGTGCGGCCGACCTTGCCGCCCAGCAGTAGGAGCAGGATGGCCTTCTGCACATGCAGGCGGCTTTCCGCCTGGTCGAATACCACGGAGCGGTCCGAATCCATCACCTCGTCGGTGATTTCCATTCCACGGTGCGCGGGCAGACAGTGCATGAAGACGGCATGAGGCGCAGCGCCGGCCACGAGCTTCTGGTTCACCTGGTAGGGCGGGAATATCTGATTTCGTTCCTGCTCTTCCTGCTCGTGCCCCATGCTGGTCCAGGCATCAGTATAGATCGCGTCTGCACCGTCCACAGCCTGATTCGGGTCGTTCAGGATCTCGATGACCGCGCCGGTCTGGCGTGCAATGTCCTGGGCATCGGCAACGATCTGCGCGTCCGGCGCGTAACCTGCCGGGGTCGCAATTCGGATCGTAGATCCCGAGGGTGGCCGCGGTCAGCAGCAGAGAATGCGCCACGTTGTTACCGTCGCCGACGTAGGCCAGGCAAATCTTTTTCAGATCGCCGAACCTCTCCATCAAGGTGAAGTAGTCAGCCAGCGCCTGGCAGGGATGTTCAAGGTCGCTCAGCGCATTGATTACGGGAACGCACGCATGCTCCGCCATTCCCTCGACAGTGCTGTGCGCGTACGTCCGCAGCACAATCGCGTCGATCCAGCGCTCCACATTGTGCGCGATGTCGCTCAATTTCTCGCGCGCATCAAGGCGGCCCGAAGTCTGATCCATAAAAAACGCGTTGCCGCCCATGCTCGCCATCCCCGCTTCAAATGTAAGCCGGGTACGGAGGGACTGCTTTTCGAAAAACATCACCATCTGCTTACCCGCTAACGCGCGTCCGGAAATTGGCGGGACGGGCCTTCAACAGGCTTGCCAAATGGAAAATGGTCTCGATCTCGATTGGGCTAAGGTCGCGAATGGAAATGAGGTCGCGTCCCGGAAATGTCGAATTTACCGGCGGGGTTACGACCTGGGTTGTCTGGGGCTGGCTGCTCACCGTGATGTGCTCCTTCGTGTTCGTTTTGGTTTGCTGGTAACTTTCTTTTTCTGCTGATTGGCGGAAAGGGCCAGGTCTAGTGCTCGTATTACCTGGTCCACATGGTTGCGTTGAATGATGTAGGGCGGTAAAAAACGTAATACCGTATCCTGCGTGCGGTTAATAAGAATGCCGCCATCTAGTAACTCGGCCACGACTGCCTTAGCCGTATCCGCGGAATCGAGATTCATCCCAAGCATCAGGCCCATGCCGCGAATTTCCTGCACGCACGCGTGTTTCGCCTTGAGACCTTCGAGCTTGGCGTGGAAATAGGTCGCCAGTTTGGCGGATGTGTCCCATCATTCGGTCCAGCACTCGCAAAAACTCGATTGCAACCGCGCAGGCCAGCGGGCCGCCGCCAAAGGTTGTTCCGTGCATTCCCGGATGCATTCCGCCGGCTACGCGATCAGTCGTAAGCAATGCGCCCAAAGGAAGCCCCGCTGCCAGGGGCTTGGCGACGGTAACAATGTCCGGCGTGATTCCGTAATGCTGGTAGGCAAAATAACGCCCGGTGCGGCCCAATCCGCACTGAATTTCGTCAAGGATCAACAGCGCTCCGGTTCGATCGCACAACTGCCGCGCGGTCTGCAGGAACTCAGCGCTCAGCGGACGAATTCCACCTTCGCCCTGAATCGTCTCCAGACAAATGGCGCAAACGCTGCCATCAAATTGCCGCTTGAGGTCGTCGACGTCGTTAAATCCGACGAAGCCAACTCCAGGCACCAGCGGCGCAAACGGGTGCCGATATTTCTCCTGCCCTGTCGTGGCCAGCGAACCAAAAGTACGTCCGTGAAAAGAGTTCTCCAGGGCCAGCAGGCGCCACTTGGCCTTGTGCCCGTTGTTGTTCTGAGTGCGTGCGTAGGCTCGCGCCAGTTTAAGTGCGCCTTCCCATGCCTCGGTCCCGCTGTTGCAGAAAAATGCTTTATCCAGGCCCGAGATCTTTGTCAGACGCTTCGCCAGTTCCGCCTGAAATTCGTGGAAGAATAAATTTGATACGTGAATGAGCCGGCCAGCCTGGCGCTTCAGCGTGGACTGAATCACAGGATGACCGTGACCCAACGCGTTGACACCGATCCCGCTGAGAAAGTCGAGATAGCGCTTACCTCGCGAATCCCACAAATAGACTCCGCGCCCTCGCTCAAAGAGCACGCGCTGCCGGTCATAAGTCGGCAACAACAACCTCGATTCTGAACGGACGACGGTAGCCAGGCTCATGCGACCGTCACCTCCGTGCCGCCATAGAGCTTAGTTAGATAGAACTGTGGCAAGGTGTCGGCCTGAGCCGCCGGAAGAATTCGGACCCTTCCCACACCCTTTTTGAGCGCCTGGCCGCATGCCTCGATTTTTGGCAGCATGCCCCCAGCGATCTCCGCGCTTTCGACCATCGCGGAAATCTGCTTGGCATTCAACCACGGCATGACAGCACCTTCGGCATTCTTCACGCCCGCAACGTCAGTCAGGAAAATCAGCGTGTCCGCATGACATGCCACAGCGCAAGCCGCAGCCATCTGGTCGGCATTGACGTTGTAATACTCGCCATCCGAACCGAGCGCCACCGACGACAGGACGGGAATTCCGCCCTGGCCCCAGATTGCCTCCATCCAGCGCGGCTCGACCGAACAAATTTCACCGACATATCCGAGGTCATAACCCTGCGTCTGCTTTCTTGCGGGCGCGAAACGACATGCCGTCGCCGCCGCAGAGTCCAATTGCCGGACGTCCCGCGGCCACGATCGCCGCGACCAGGCTCTTGTTCACCATTCCCGCCAACACCATCAGGGCAACGTCGCGTGTCTCCGCGTCGGTGATGCGTAAGCCGTTCACGAAATCGCTTTGCTTGCCAAGCAGCTTCAGCGTGCGCGTAAGCGCCGCTCCTCCGCCATGAACAACCGTTACCCGATGACCGTCATCCGCCAGCTCAACGATGGCGCGTGCACACTTCTGCAAAGTGCCTTTGTCCTCGAGTGCGGCGCCCCCCAGCTTGATCACGATCTTCACTGTAAACCTGCCTTTTCCTTGAACCCGTACATCAGATTCATATTCTGAACTGCTTGTCCGGCCGCACCCTTAAGAAGATTGTCGATGCATGACACCAGCACCAGGCGGCGGCCATCTTCCGCCAGGCAAAACCCCAGATCGCAATAGTTGGTATGCAGCGAAAACTGGATCTGCGGAAGCTTTGGAGTGGCGAACACGCGAACCCAGGGTTTGCCCGCATAGAAATCCTGGAAGCATGCCTCCACTTCCGCCGGTTTCATCTCACTCTTCAGGTGCACATAAATGGTTGACAGAATTCCTCGCGGAATCGGCAGCAGATGCGGAGTGAAGATCAGCTCCGCGTCATGCAGCTTCAACTGTTCAACGATCTCTCCCACATGACGATGTCCAAATACCGAGTATGCGGACAAATTGTCCGCTACCGAAACGAAGTGAGTACGCGCGGTCGCTTCTTTCCCCGCGCCAGACACTCCGGATTTCGAATCCGAAATGATTCCCTTTCCGCGATCGACCAGGTCCGCCGCCAGAAGCGGCGCCAACGCAAGAATGACCGAGGTCGCGTAGCATCCGGGATTCGCCACCAGAGCCGCGCTCGGGAGCCGGTCGCTATTCAGTTCGGGGAGTCCGTAGACCGCCTTCTCGGTAAGCTCCGCTGCTGTGACTGCATTTGTGTCCTGAAAGCCGTAAACCGCGCGGTGCTGGGCTTCCCGCAGACGCCATGCTCCGCTCAGATCCACAACCCGCATTCCGCGGGCAATGGCTTCCGGAACCAACGCACGTGAGACCTCGTGCGGTGTCGCTAAAAACAGCAACCCAATTTTCTGCCGCTGGATCTCTGTCCAGGACAGCGGCTGCATCGGATATCCTCCGTTGCCGGAAATGGCGGGATACATATCTGCCAGGTTCGAGGCCACCGCTTCGCCGGAGCGCTGAAGCATTACCGGAGTTTCAACCTGCGGATGGCGCAAAAGGATCCGCGCCAATTCGAAACCCGAATAGCCGGTTGCTCCTAAAATCGCGGACTTGAGTTTGCCAGTCATGATTCATTCGCTTTAGGCGAGCATCTCCCGTATCCGCGCAGCCAGCCGATTCGCGCCCCGCTTGTCAGCACAGACCATCAATATCGTGTCATCGCCAGCGATGGTTCCGATGGCTTCCTCCCAATCCTGTCCGTCAAGCGCGGCCGCTACCGGTTGCGCGCTGCCAACGGTGGTCTTGATGACCAGTTGATTCTGTGCTGGTCGTACTCCCAGCACGAATCCGCGAACCAGTCGCGAAACTGACGGCAAGGCGGGCTCGGATGCCGCTTCTCCCGGCAGCATGTAGCCGGTACCGGTCTTCACCAACCCGAGCTCGTGAATGTCGCGCGAGAGCGTCGCCTGCCCTACTTTCAAACCGCGTTTGCGCAACGCTCGCTGCAGATCTTCCTGGCTGCCAACAGATCTTTCTTCCAGCAATTCCAGGATTACGTTTTGCCGCAGCGCCTTGCTCATATGAATGACTATTCATCGTGATGAATAATTATTCATTTATGTTAAAGGATGTGTGCTGTGTGTCAAGCAGAAATTTCGATTTGAGCTAGAAGATTTAAGCCTAGAAAAAGAATCCGCGGGCATTGCCAGTGCATTATCCGTTGCCGCTAGACGGACCAGTTGCACCTCGCCCTGAAGCATGCGGAGTTCAGAGAGAACTCCGCGCGATCTCTCATCGAACTCACATGCAATTCCAGACGTGAGCGGTCTCAGTAAACACGGTGAATGGAGTGTGAACAGTGCTTACGTCTAAACAACTTCACCATGCGCCTTCCGCCTGACACATTGCATGTGAGGAAGTCGTTTCCACCGCGGGTCCCGGTGCTTGCGCGGAGAAGAAGAATGACCGGTGCAATCGTTGCACCGCTTCCACCGCCCTGGATTCATCGACCAGAAAACTGATATTCCGCTCCGAAGCTCCCTGGCAGATCATGCGGACGTCAAGATCGCCGATCGCACGAAATGCCTGGCTGGCAAGCTCAGGACGTCTTCGGATGTGCTCTCCCACCAGGCAAACCAAAGCTTTGTGATTTTCCCAGCGCACATTCGCCAAACCTTTCAGCTCTTCCGCAATCGATGGTAACGCCGTCACCGAACTTACCAGCAGCGCAAGGCTCCCTCGCGAAGCCGAGAGCAGGTCCAGACTGTGCTGGTGACGCTCGAACACATCGAACACTTCGCGCAGTAATTCGGGCGCGAACCAGCGAACCGGTTCAATGTCCACGATCGCCACACCGCTTTTTGCGGTAATCGCCTTGACGCGGCCATCATTCTCGCAATGCGCCACGATCTCGGTACCGGGGCAATCCGGATTGGAAGAGTTGAGGACCCATACCGGAACATTGCTCCGCATCGCTGGCACGAGCGTCGCGGGATGAAGCACCTTAGCGCCGAAGTAGGCGAGGTCCGCCGCCTCGTCAAAACTCATGCGAGCCACACGCCGGGCATCGGCGCACAGTGCGGGATCGGTGGTCATGATTCCGTCGACGTCGGTCCAGATCTCAATCCGGCTGGCATGCAGCGCGGCGCCGACAATCGAGGCACTGAAATCGGAGCCGCCACGACCCAAAGTCGTTGGGATGCCATCCTGCGTCGCGCCAACAAACCCGCCAAGAACGGGGATCTGACCCGCCTTCAACAGCGGAGCCAGCCTTGATTGCAGGCGCTCGTTGGTCTCATCCCAAAGCGGAGTCGCACGCGTATGTGCGGCATCAGTGATGATGCAGTCCTTCGCATCCACCAGGACCGCGTCGATCCCCTCTGACCGCAGAGCCGCATGCACAACCCGTGAGGAGAGAGTTTCGCCCAAACCCAGAAGCTGATCCTGCGCATGAAGCGCAAATGCCTTTTCCCACGCGATGGTGCTTAATACTTTTTCGAGGACTTCGAAGTCGAGGGAAAACTGTTCGCAAAGTCTGATGTAGTCGTCACCTGCCACCAGCCCGGCGGCGACGGATTCATGTCTTTGACGAACCGGCTGCAGAATGGCGCTTGCAGGATCGAAGCGACTCTTGGCCGCTGACCATCCAGCATCCATCAACTGGTCCGTGACCTTGGCCAGCGCACTGATCACCAGCACAGGATGCTGTGATGACGCCCGCCGCACCAGTTGGCACACCCGGCGAATAGCGGCGGCATCCTGCACCGAAGTGCCTCCGAATTTCATAACCAGACATTCGCCCGCTGCTTCCCTGCCCTCTAGCGATGATTCGTACATGTTGCCTCCCCTTTGGTCTGTTTGTGTTTGGCGACTTTGTTGGGACAAATAAAAAACCCACCGGCCATTTGCTTCTGGCGGTGGGTCTTGTCAGCTGTTAGAACTTTGTGTTTCTCAGCTCACCAGGCGCCCTCCCCAGAAGACACGCTAATTCGTGTCGATGTGCCTGTGCTCATCGATGTAATTCGCTTAGCCTTAGCCTTCTGGGAAGTTGAGTTCATTGGTATCGCTGTACGCCGTATCTGCCGGAAACTAGTTGTGCTGTTCCCGGCCTAATTTCGGTTCTCTGGTTTCAGGATTAAATTCTTCGAAGAACTGCATCAGCCGGTCGATCAACCTGCGTCGTCCTCCGATCACATGCAGACCGCTCTCGTGCTGGTGCTCTTCCAGGATCTTGTTCAAACCGCTTTCCAATTGATTCATACCGCACCCCCTCAGCTGGGTTCAAGTTACGTTGATAATCGCACTGCCAATCAAAGACTTCTGAGGGCCCCTTGATAACTCACGGGTAGACTAGCAATTCCCTGCCGTAAACAGAAATCTGAAATTGTGATGAAAAGGATCGACAAATCCGATAGGGTCGGGCCGCCTCTTTTCTGGGCTTATTTGGAGGCTGAGGCCAGCTGCCGGACGGTGCTGATGAAGGTCGAAGTTGCTCGCGTGTGGGTTCGATCGCGTCTGTAAGCGATCCCCAATTCCCGCCAGAGCTCTTCGTCCTTGATCGGAATCAGCTTCACCCTTCCGGCCAGCACCTGGTCGCGGGCGAAGCTCGAGCTGATCAGTGAAACGCCCAGCCCGGCGGCAACGAAGCTCTTGATCATGCCCACGCTGGGCAACTCCATGCGCACCTGCAAAGACGAAGCGTATGGCCGAAAAAGCTTGTCCATCAGCCGGCGACTGTACCCGGTCTTGGGAAGCAGCAGGGGCTGTTTGGCAATTTCGCTGATGGGTACGACTTCCAGCTTTGCCAAAGCATTCTGAGGACTCACCATCAACATCAACTGGTCGCGGAAAATCGAATGGGTCTTCAGGCTGGCGGATTTCACCGGCAGGGTGACGATTCCAACATCAATTGTGCCGTTCTCGAGTTTCTCAACAATCTTGTAGCTGAAGTTGCGGTAAATACTAATTTGCACGCTTGGGTAGAGGTGGCAGTATTTGGCAAACACATCCGGCAAGACATATAAGCAGGTCGCCTCGTTGGCTCCGATCACCAGCGTCCCGCGCGGGCTGGCGCCCTGATCCGCCACCGCCAATAGGGACTCGTCGCGCATCTGCAACAATCGTTCAGCGTAGGCGAACAGCACTCTGCCCGCAGGGGTCAACGTCACATCTTTTCCGGAGCGATCAAGAAGCCGGTCCCCGTACTCCTGTTCAAGCTGGCGAATCTGAGCGCTCACCGCGGACTGGGAGCGAAAAACTTTCTGCCCAGCACGCGAAAAACTCCCCAGCTTCGCCACTTCCAGGAATGTCACTAGCTGATCAAAGTCCATGAGTAGTGAAAGATTATAGCGGACAACGCTTAACGGATTCGAAAACTATGGCTGATACGCCCGCTGCCGATCCGGAGTGGAAAATCGAGATAACAAGTTCTGGAAACCAGAGCCAACGTTCGTCAAGCCAATCCGGGTTGCATGGACGACGGCCTGTCCCCGTCCTTGAGGACAACCGTTTTCAACATCCCGCGCAAGACCCCGCCAGGCGCCACCGGCGCTGGGTACACCGGCAATGCCACCGGCCGCTTGAACCTGCTCAGAATCGTGGCCCAGGTCTCCGCAATCGCGCATGGCAGGACAAGAGGCTCAACACGCAAAAATGGCAATGGAGCTTCATCGCTCAAAAGCGCCGCTGCGCGGGGGCTGCCAGTCAATCGCAAGTGTTTGCGCAATACGCGCCGCAGCCATAATTCCTCCCGTACTTCAATGGGAGCAAGTCGCACCGAGTGCTGGTTATAGCCGTATCCACCGATGGAATCGCGCAGCAGATATGCCAGACCGCCGGTCATCCCTGCGCCCAGATTCATTCCCGCCGGCCCCAAGATCACGGTGACACCGGCCGTCATATATTCGCAACCGTGCTGGCCCACTCCCTCGACCACCGCAAGAGCGCCGCTATTGCGCACGGCGAAGCGTTCACCCACCCGACCCGCAACGTACAGTTCCCCACTGGTCGCGCCGTAGAGCAAAGTGTTGCCGGCCAGAACGTCGCCACGGGCCGAGGCTTCTTCCCCTGAGGTGATGGCGATCGTTCCACCGGAAAGACTCTTGCCCACATAGTCGTTGGCCTCGCCCACAAGGCGGAAATTCAACCCGCTAACCAGAAATCCACCAAACGTCTGGCCGGCGCTGCCGACGAATTCATATCTGGCCGGCGCGTCTGCTCCCGGCGTAAGCCCCTGACGCAGCAACTCTCCGCTCAGATGCGCTCCTACCGCGCGATCAGCGTTCGTGATTGCAAAGCGGCGGCGGCGCCCGGCTCGGAGGTTTTCGTCATCTGCTTCGTAGTTGGATCCCAGGGTGCGATTCAGCTCGCGATACAAGTCGCTTTCGTCTTCACTCGGTCCTGCCACCTGGTGAGGGCTCGAAATCGGATCGAGCAATCCGGCCAATGCCTTCGCCGCTTCCGGCGTCTGCGGTCGTAAGCGCTCAACCTGCCCGGTGATGTCATCGATTGAGCTCGCTCCCAAATTTGAGAGCATGTCACGAACCTCGTTGGCCAGGGCTCGAAAATACGTTTCGACCATTTCAGGCTTGCCAGCAAAACGGGCACGCAATTTCTCGTCCTGCGTGGCGATGCCGACGGGACAGGTATTGAGGTGACATTGCCGCGCCATTACGCATCCCAGCGCAAGCAAGGAGGCGGTCGCAAAACCGAATTCCTCGGCGCCAAGGAGAGCTCCAATAATTACGTCGCGCGCAAACTTGAATCCGCCATCAACGCGCAGCGTCACCCGGCTGCGCAACCCTGCGCGAACCAAAGCGCAGTGCGCATCGCGAAGGCCCACCTCCCAGGGAATGCCAGTGTTCTTGATGGAGGTAATGGCAGCCGCACCAGTTCCGCCGTCGTGACCGCTGATGGTGATGACGTCGGCTCCAGCCTTGGCTACACCGGTGGCAATGATTCCTACGCCCGCGCTTGCCACCAGCTTTACACCGATTCGAGCACTGGGATTAATGGCTCGCAGGTCGTAAATCAACTGCGCAAGATCCTCGATGCTGTAGATGTCATGATGCGGCGGCGGAGAAATCAGCATCATGTTGGGCACGGCATGCCGCAAGCGTGCGATGTAAACGGAGACTTTGGTAGCCGGAAGCTGTCCGCCTTCGCCAGGTTTTGCACCTTGCGCGATCTTGATCTCAAGTTCGTCAGCGTGTACCAGATATTCCGCGGTGACTCCGAATCGCGCGGACGCGATCTGTTTGACTCGATTGTTTGCTTCCCCGCCATCGCGATAGATTTCCGGGTCTTCGCCCCCCTCGCCGGTATTGCTGCGGCCACCGAGCCGGTTCATGGCGATAGCCAGAGTGCGGTGGGTTTCCGGAGAGATTGCACCCAGGGACATGGCTTGGGTACTGAACCGGCGAAGAATCGACGCTTCGGATTCCACCTCATCCCGCGGGCGCGAGGGCCCGGGGACAAGCTCAAGCAGGTCGCGAATTGCCACTGGCTCGCGCTGGTGACCCAGTTCCATGAATGAGAGACGGTTTTCTTCGGTGGGAGACTTCAGAAAACGATGCATTCGCCGAACTAATTCCGGCGAAGTGCCATGTTGCTCGCCCTGCTTCCGGAAGCGGTACAGCCCATTGTCTTGCAGATGCGTTGTAGTGGCCGCGGAGAAAGCGGTGGCGTGGCGATCGATACAATCCTGCAAGAGTCCGGTCAGGCTCTTGCCGGCGAGAGAATTGCTTGCGTCTTCAAAAAAGCGGCTGCAGACTTCCTGATCAAGACCAATGACTTCGAAGAGATGACTGTTGCGATAACTGGCAAGGGTCGAAATACCCATCCGCGCAATTACCTTCCGCAACCCTTTATCCACCGCACCGCGATAGCTGTCGGCGCCGCCAACCTTCAGAGTGGCAGCTTGCTCCATCGCCAGATAAGGAAACACCGCACTCGCGCCCGCCGCGACCAGCAATGCCACATGGTGGGTGTCAATGACTTGTCCGCTTTCAATCACCAGGGGAATGTCGTGCGCTCCCGCTTCAACCATTGACTTCCAGGCCTCGGCCAAAGCCAGCAATGCCGGCAAAGCGGCATGGTCAGCGTCAACCCCGCGATCAGTCAGCAGAATAAGTCCCGGGTTCTTTGCAGACGCCCGTTTAACTTCCAGTCGCAGCCGTTCTAGGCCAGCCTTCGCGCCCTCGGATCCATCCGAAACCGGAAAGGTAAATTGAATTATCTCCGTGGCGCCCAGCGCTTTTTGCAGCTTCTGCAGTTGCCCACCGTCCAGCAAAGGAGAGTTGATTGCGGCCCGGCCAAGAAATACTTTCAGCGACATCACATGACTTTCACGCAGTGAGTCGATCGGAGGATTGGTAACCTGCGCGAATCTTTGTTTGCAGTAATCCCACAGCGGGCGCCGGAAGCTCGACAAGGAAGCCGGCGGCGCATCGTCTCCCATGCTCCAGACTGCCTCCTGACCTTGTTCGACCAAAGGCTGGAACAACAGGCGAAATTGATCTTCGCTCCAACCCATGGCCGCCATCATCCGCTTAGGCTCGGAAGTTGGGTCTAACAGTCACCTCGGCGGTGGGCGCGATTAGCTTCGACGGCGTTAACGACACATGGCGAATTCCATCGCGGAGCCGCAAGGAATCTTTGGGTCGCACAAACGCGCCGCTGGTGGGATTCACTAGCAAGATTTCTCCCGGACCGAGGCGCTGCCGTTCAACTATCTGTTTGTCGCTCAGGTCAGAGATGCCCACCTCGGAACCGACTACCAGCAATCCATCCGAGGTCAGGGTGTAACGCAAGGGCCGAAGCCCGTTGCGATCAAGCTTGGCGCCAATCGTCGAACCGTCGGTAAAGATCAGCGCTGCCGGGCCATCCCAGGGTTCCTGATGACGCGATCGCTCCTCCAGGAAGTTTCGCAACTCTGGCGCAGTTTCCGGAGAACGCTCCCACGCGGGTGGAACCATGCCGAGCATGGCCTCCGCCGGCCCGTACGACTGGCGTAGCAGAAGCTCAAACGCGTTATCGAAGCTTGCCGAATCGCTGACTCTTTGTTCCAGCAGTTGAACTTCGTCTGGGAATCCAAACTCACTGCGCAGTTGCGGTGACTTCGCGCGCAACCAGCGTCGGTTGGCGCTGATCGTATTGATCTCACCGTTATGGGCTACAAAACGGAAGGGTTGAGCCAGCGACCAGCTGGGTTGGGTATTTGTCGAATAACGCTGATGAAAAATCGCGAACGAACTCTCAAACTCGGAATCACGCAGATCGGAGTAAAACGCCGGCAATTGTCGAGGCGTCAAGAGGCCCTTGTAGACCACAGTCCGTGACGAGAGCGAACAGAAATAAGTGCCGGAAGTAGACGCAGCCTCCGCGTTCTTTCGAAAGTGAAACAGCAGACTCTCAAAGTCTGCGGTGTTCGGCGGAGGAGCGAAGAAGCATTGCTCGATTACGGGCAGAGCTTCATACGCCCGCGGTCCCACGACTTCAGGATCGGTCGGAACTACTCGCCAACCTAGACAGTCAATGCCACTTTGCTTCGCCTGCGCAACGATTGCCCTACGTGCTTCTGCTTCCCTGCCTGGCGGCAGGAAAACCATGCCAAGTCCGAAACCAGCAGGAAGCTCAATCCCGATTTGCCGCGCACAATCTCGGACGAACTTCTCCGGAATGGCAGTGAGCAGGCCAGCTCCATCTCCACTCCTTCCATCCGCATCCACGCCGCCACGATGCGCTAAGCGGACCAACGCCTCAAGCGCGCGGTCCATAATCTCGCGCGACGACGTCCCGCCAATCTGGGCGACAAGGCCGACACCGCAGGCGTCGTGGTCTGAGGTTATGTGACTCGGATTCATCTATACATTGTTTATCTGCAATAGAGAGCGCAAGTACAATCGAGAATTTCGATGACACTGATGGATTTTTTGGGCAGCAGGAAAATGCCTCGAGGAAAGAGTGAATTAGCGGGAACTACGATAGAAAAGCCAGTGAAACTGTTATTTCAGCACGCCTTTCCGTCGTAATGATTCGAGGCTTGGTGCCTGGGAACGCATTAGATTTAACTTTCTTCGCAGCCGACGACAGTCTTGGCTTTAATCGCAACCAACGGCGCGATCGCCGGAGCCGCTACATGTAGCCCGCACTCGGTCTTCGCAGATCCAGCCCAGCGTCCTGCGCGTGCATCCTCTCCCGGACGGATGGATCGCGTGCAATGTGTGCATCCGATGCTGGGGAAATTTTGATCGTGCAGGGGATTGTACGGAACGTTGTGCTTCAGCGCATAACTCCAAACCATCTCGGTGGTCCAGTCGACGATGGGATTGATCTTTGCCAGCTGAAATTTCCGGTCCCACTCCACCTTGCGAGCGGAGGCACGCGAAGAAGTCTGGTCTCGACGGATGGCCGTAATCCAGGCAGCCAATTCCGTCAGTTTGGTTTTGAGCGGTTCGACCTTCCGCAAAGCGCAGCATCGATCGGGATCACGGCTCCAAAGCGCCGCACCGTGCTCCTTCTCTTGTTCTTCGGGTGTCAGCACGCTGTAGACTCTTTCCACTTTGATTCCGTAACGCTTTTCCACCCGGTCCATCAGATCGTAGGTTTCGGAAAACAGGAATTCAGTGTCCAGCGTGAACACGCGAAAATCGCGACTCACTCGCGAAGCCAGATCCAGAAGTACCATTCCCTCAATTCCAAATCCTGATGCGATCGCGACACGGTTTCCGTAGGTGGAAAATGCCCAGCTTAGTACTTCCTCCGGCTTCCAGCTTTCGGCCTGAGTCTGCACGAGCTCCAGTTGTTCTCTCACTCGCCACGCTCCTGGCCAGCATCCGAAGCTGAACCGTTCCAGGCGTACGCTTGCGCGGGAAAGGCAGCTTCAATAACACCCGGCCATGCGAACTGCTGGCGCAGCACAGCCGGTTTCGCTAAACGCACCACTTCGCCGACAACGAGCAAGGTTGGCGATGGCAGTCGCGGAGAGTTATGAAGATCTTCAACTGTGGTTATGTGAACTTGCTGATCCGGCGAGGTCGCCTGCGAAATAATCGCGCAAGGCGTGTTGCCTGAGAGACCCGCCCGCCGAAGCTGATCCGACGTACTTTGATATTCATACCCCGGCATGTAGACCACCAGGGTAGCGTCGATTGGTATCTCGGCAGGCCAATCCGCAAACTCGTCGCTGCCGGCGCGGTGTCCGGTAACCACGACAATCGCGGACGAAACATCCCGGTGCGTCAAGGGAATCTGCGCGCTAGCAGCCGCCCCCAGAGCTGCCGTGATTCCAGGAACGACCTCAAATTCGATGTTGGCTTGGCGCAGCGCTTCGATTTCTTCTCCAGCGCGCCCGAAGATGAGTGGGTCGCCACTCTTGAGCCGCACCACCTGCAACCCGAGCAATGCGTTCTGAATCATCAAACCATTGATTTCGTCCTGGCTGATGCGCTTTCGGCCGAAACGCTTGCCAACGTTATGCAGTGGGGTCGATGCCGGAACCAGCGCCAGAATTTCTTCCCGGATGAGGTCGTCGTGCAGCACAACATCAGCCGACTTCAAAAGTTTCAACGCTTTTAATGTCAACAAGTCCGGATCGCCCGGTCCGGCTCCCACTAGATAAACCTTGCCCGTCATGATTTCACTCCCGTGCCCATTTCTTCGACACTCAATTTCTTAAAACGAAAGTCCTGAAATGCTTCGTGGCTCGCCAGTTCGTGTAAGAGAAGCCGGCGCTCCTGAGGATTCATTCCGCTGGCGAAGAGTTGTTGTCTGATCTGTCCCAACTCCTCCAGCCACTCGCCGTACTCCGGCCCAAACTGAACTTCCAACTCACGCCTGATTCTTTGGGCAAGAGCGGGACTGTGGCCATTGGTCGAAATGGCCACTTGAAGATCCCCGCGCCTGACGACTGCGGGATAGTAGAAGTCGCAATATTCCGGATCATCCACAACATTGCATAAGATGTTCCGGCTCTGAGCTACACGAAAAATGGTTCCGTTTACCTCGCGGGAGGAAGTAGCGGCAACCACGAGAAAGATTCCGTCGAGATCCTGCAATCTGAACTCTCGCGCTTCCCAGGCAATCTTTCCCGTGCTTGCCCAACCAGCTACCGTTTCGCTCACTTGCGGCGCAATCACGCGGACCGACGCGCCAGATGTCAGAAGGCTTTCGATCTTGGGCTCGCCAATGGCTCCCGCTCCAACCACCAGGCAGGAGCGTCCTTCCAGCTTCAGAAAGATTGGAAACAGGGACATGGTTTCAGTCTCTAACCTTCGACCGCATGCGGCACCTTCCCGGGCGACGAGTCACGCTCAACCGCCGGCAGAAACTCACCCGCCAGGCACTCGCGCAATTCTTCATCGTTATGTCGCGCAAAAAAGCGCCGCAGATTTTCGTTGGGAAGGCGCTCATCCAGATAACGGTGTAAAAGCCGCTCGATAGCGTCCGGCACTTCACTCGCCAGGCAGCGATATCCGATAGGACGAGCGACCGACTGGTGCAGTCCCACGGCGCCTCCGACGCAGAAGTAATAGGCATCCTGCTGTCGGCCATCCACCTTGATCTTCTTGCCTTCGATACCAATGTCGGCAATCCAGTGCTGGCCGCAACTGTTCGGGCATCCGGTAACGTGCAGCTTCAGGTGTTGCTCGAAGCCCGGCAGCCGTTCCTCAAGTTCTTCCACCAGCCAGCGGGAGAAACTTTTGGTCTCAGTAATCGCAATTTTGCAAAACTCCGAACCGCTGCAGGCCACTACGCCACGCCAGAATGGCGATCCCCCTACCGGCAGACCCATGGTGTTGAACTCGTTTGCCAATGCAGCCACGTTTTGATTGGGGACGTTGACGATCAACAGGTTCTGCATGTTGGTGGTGCGCAACTCGCCCGACGCAAAACGGTCGGAAGCATCTGCTGCGGCACGCATCTGCTGCGCCGAAATTCTGCCCCGCAGTACGGCAGCTCCAACGTAGGAATATCCGACCTGCTTTTGAGCATGGATGCCAACATGGTCGCGATAAATATCGTCCGGCGGTCTTTCCTCTGCCGCAGGATCCAAATGAAATCCGATGCGCCGCTCCAGCTCTTCCTGAAAGCTTTCGGCAGTCCAGCCATGCTTGAGAAAGAGAAACTTTAGGCGGGCGCGCTCCCGGTTTTCGCGGAGCTTTTCGCTCTCACGAAAAATTTCGGCAACGCCCTTGAGAACCGGGATCACCTGATGGCGGTGCACAAATGCGTTCAATCGCACCGCCAGATGAGGATCTGTCGAAAGTCCACCGCCCACGCGCAACGAAAAGCCAATCTCCGAACCTTTACCTTGGCGATGAATTGCAGTCAGGCCAACATCGTTAATTTCCGGATAGGCGCACCACACGTGGCAACCGGTGATGCAGACTTTGAATTTGCGCGGCAGATTGTAGAAATCTCCGTTACCGACGAAAAAGCGGTTGGCCTCGAGCGCAAGAGCGGAAGCATCATAGATTTCATCGCCATCCACTCCCGCGAGGGGGCAGCCGGTGATGTTCCGGGTATCGTCGCCGCAAGAGCCCATGGTGGTGAGCCCGGCCCGCCACAGTCCATCCAGGAGTTCGGGCAGATCTTGAATGGTCACCCAGTGGAGCTGGATGTTTTGCCTCACCGTCAGATCGGCGGTTCCACGCGCATATTTCTCGGTCACATTGGCGATGGTTCGCAACTGATGAGAATGAAGGAGGCCGTTAGGAATCCGGATCCGCACCATGAAGTACGGCAAGGCCTTACCTTCACCATTCTTGCCACCAATGACGCCGACACCGTCACCCTGCGTATACACGCCCCACCAGCGGAAGTAGGTTCCCAGCCACTCGGGCGTAATCGAGTCGAAGCCCTCACGAGCGAACCGGCGTATATCGTCCAGGCCTTCCCAGGGATTCTTTTCCCGCTTCAGCCGCTCAACTCGCTGCGCTTTCGTTTCCGTCGTTGCATTCGCCATAAGGATTTTGACCACAAAAAACCCACCGCCAGTAGACTTCACTGGCGGTGGGTATAATTGCCGATTTCTAAATGATTCTTAGGTCAGCTGCCCCCGGTCGCCAGTGGATACACACATACAACAACAAGTACAACACTGGCAGCGCGTTAGGCAGGAAGACGACATTAATCCATTAATCCTAGATATTACGGTTCAGCCTGTCAATCTGCTTCTGGATACATTGGATGAAAGTTTTAAATGGGACGCATCAAAAAAGTTGCATTGGGCGAGTCGGACGGTATAGCCCCCGCTACTTCGTCTCCTGTACAAACGCCAGATTCACCGGTTGGGTCGGAATAGCCTTGAACGACTTGCCCGCCAGGAGCTGTTGCTGGTCATCCACACTCTTCTCCCATGTCGCGAAGCTCACACTCAGCGAAGCCATCGCGGCATGAATGGTTCGGGTAATAGAAATCGCGTCCTGCACGCTCCCGATCGCGCCGATGCCAGTGAAACCTCCCATGGCCATACCAAGGCTCGCGTTGGCGATGTTATATCCCATCTTGAACTTCTCGCCCCCGCTCATGCCTTCGGTCCCCAGCTTCGAATCCTCGAGCCCCGGATACCTTACAAATAGCCGGGTATAGTTATTGGCGAACCGTCGCGCCTGTGGACCCTCAACCGGTGTGAATGATGGCAGATAAATCGGCGCCAGCGTTACATCCTGTTGGGCCAGTTTCAATTTGAGAAGCCCCTTGTCGGTTTCCACTTTCTTGATCTCGGCCAAGGTCAAGTCGAGAGAATCGAATCCCTGCTGTCGCGGGGTTGAAGGATCCATGACCATATCGCCCAGCCCATCTTCCCCGGCTGGCTTTGTCGGCGGCGCGGGATTTCCTTTCTTGTCGTAGGACGACAGGTAGATCAACCGCACTCGATCGCGACTCAACTCACACTTCACCGCCTGGTCCTGTTTGTGGCCTCGCATTTCTGCATAAAACGGCACTGGGAGATCCTGACTGGCAACGACATCGAAACTTCTGGTTGCGGAACGACCGTCATTCGCCTGCAGGAAAACCAGTCCCATCAGCTCATTGGCTTCCGCGCCAAGAGGAAAGAGAGCGAGGGCAATCTGCAGGTGCTCGCTTGCTCGCGCCAGTTGTTGCTGGGCATACGCAAAAGGAATGGCAAAGCCTCCCGTCCTGTTCCGGGCTTTGTTTTCCTCCTTCTTCTTCACTTTGGCTCGTTTTGCCCGCATGGCGCTGCGCTTCTCGGAACCATTGAAGGTCAGATTCATCGACCGGTTGAATAAGTCCGCAATGATGTCTTCGGCTTCGTCCATTTCCTCGTCATATTTTGTGCGTTTCGCGTCCAGTGTGTTGAGGTGCAGGGTCGCCTCATCTTTCGCACTCTGTTCAGAACTCAACTGTTGGTAGCGAACGAAGTTTTCCCTGGCACGGTCGATATTCCCCATAGCCTCGTAGAACAATGCCAGCTTCCATTTCGTGAGTGCAAATTCGGGGGCCAGCTCACCAGCTTTGTTGAAGTCCGCCAGCGCGCGATCATATTTGCGCTCTGCCAGCTCGCCATAAGCCGAGGCATAAAGACGGCGAACATCCACTCCATTCTGACCAGGCAGGGTCAGCAATGATTTCAGGTCGGCAATGCGGGTGTACACTTCACCGGCATCAAGCGGCGTGGAGGTCATTTCCAAATACTTTTCCAGCAGTCGCACGGCCTCCGCAGGACGCCCATTGGTCTCCGCACAATTCGCCAGATTGAATGTCGCCGATGGACTTGTGGCCAACGTGCCTTTGAGTTCAGCCAGTGCGTTGCACAAGCTCGCCCTGTGACCGGCATTCGTACTGCTATGCGTAGCTGGCCGGCGGACTGGTTTTGAGGAGCGCCTGCGTAGCCGGCGCTGAGGATGGTGTGGGCGGAGTGTCAGCGTCCGTAAATAAAGTATCCTCCCCCGCCTCATCTTCGAGCGACGCTTCCAGCCCAACGCTGTCCGAGAGAGTATTCACTCGAGTCACTCGATCTCTGTCGGTGTCGTTCAGCGGGAGACCACTTTCTCCCGTTGTGAAGAAGGTGAGCATCTGGACGAGTTTCTTCTTTTGTTTCGGGTCCACCGTACCCGCTTTTGCCTTTTCCAGATATTCGAGGGCCTTGGCGCGTTCACCGAGTTGGTGGTAGCAGAGTGCAAGATTGTAAGCCAGCACTGGTTGATATGCCTGCAATTTCATGGCGTCGTCCAGGGCAGCCGCCGCCTCTTTGAATTTCCGTGTTTCGTAGAGCTTGCGCGAATCGTTCAACGTGCTCTTCACTCGCTTCTGAATCTCTTCGTCGAGGTGTTTGAGGGCGTCGGTAACATCCTTCACCTCGATCAGCGCTTGCGACTCGGCGTACTTGATGCGAGCCTCTGCAAGCTGGCCGGATTTCTCCAGGCGCTGCGCTTCGGCAGTCATGGTCTTGACTTCAGCTTCGAGCTCTTTTTTTTGGGTCTTTTCCAGATTTTCTGCGAACAGCCCCGAACACAGCACCAGCGGTAGAAGAATTATCGTCGTCCGCATAAGCCACCTTTCAGGAACGCTTCGATCCCTTACGGCAGGTCTTATGGACCCGGTCTCAAAGGCACGTCATTGTATGCTCGACACCGCCAAAGCGACTAACTTTACCGGGGCTGGGTAGCGGGCTACTTTCATTTTGAGACTGCTTCATCAAAATCCATCGTGCACTCCGCATGCGTCCAGCTATGGCTGCTGGCGTAATAGGTCGTCTGTGGAGCGTGGAAGATTTAGTAGCCCTCTGGGAATCCTATGAGCAGCGGAGGGCGGAAAGAGCGGCGTGAACGCTAGAATCGTGATTTAAGTGGCGCGTGAACTCTTTTTCATACTCTTTTTTTGTGCGACAATTGCCCTGCTCCTTGCAAAAGGTTATTACGAATCCTTTCGCAGTGGCGTCCTTACAATCAAAGGCCATCCCTCTCGCCGGGGGACAAGGAACCGATCAGCTACTGGATTTGCATGGCTATAGGGACTTTCGCATTTCTCGTCGTGGTGTCCGGGTTTGCGGTTATGGCGTTCCTGGTATGCGTGGATTTATTCGGGACTTCAAAGTAGCCCACTACCTGGGACTGGACCAATTTGATGGATCGGGCTTGGGATCGCGCTTTTCAGCGTCCGCTACAGGAAGAAGATGGGCCGAGAAAAGGCAGGCTGAAATAGCGGTCATGACCAATCCGCTCGGAACAAAATATCAAACCAGGAATTGCGTCGTTAAGGATTCGACGTCTCAACCGTGGCTTCCGTTCCGGAGCGCTTAAATCCGAACCGCACAATCCATGTGCGGGGATCCTGCCCCGGAACAAATTTCCATTGTTGCGCGGCTTGCAAGGCTTGACGAGCAAAGTATTTGCTCGGACCCGGATTAACCAGAGACGCTGACGTCACCGAACCCGAAGCATCTGCTTCAACTTTTACTCTCACTTTAATTGTGCCGTGAATCGTGTCTCTGGCTGACTTCGATACCGACGGCATAATTTGCTGCACCACTAGCCCTTGCCCGGAAGTCGAGACCGGCGTGTCGTTCGCTGGGGTTGCCGGTTCCGGAGCGCGAACCGCGGCAGAATTTTGAAGGCTATTGTCAGGCCTTCGCGCAGACGGCTTGGCCGGTGCCTTCTCCAGCTTGGCGGGCGCGTCTGTTCCTGGTTGAGCGACTTGCGAAGCTTGTTGTCCGGAAGACAAAGAGTTGTCCGGAGCGTGTTGCGGCGAAATTGTTGCAGGCTGGCTGTCGGTGTGTTGGAACATCTTGGGACCGATCAGCACGACCGCCGCCACCAAAACTAGCGCCACGATCGGAAGAATGTATCGCCACTTCGCCGACGAAGCCGGAATTCTGACCGTCGAGGGTCCCTGCGCCTTCGACATCACCTTGGACATCGGTGAAAGCGAGGGCGAGCGCAGCCGGGCTGCGATGTCCGCCGCCGAGCAACGGCGTTGCGGGTCGCGGCGCAGACAGCAGTGAGCAATTCCCATAAAGGGAGCCGGCACAGTTTCAGGCAAGGGCTCCGCCATTCCGTCGAGAGCAGGAAGGCGCTGGGTCAGAGCTTCCATCAATGTCATGCCCAACGACCAGGAGTCGGACGCAGATGAGATCTTCCCGCTGGCTACTTCAGGAGCGTCATAGGGGCTGGGCTTGCCGACGATCTTCCTGAGACTACCCGTCGTCGGATCGTCAGTGCGAACCAGGCTGTCGCTCGAGAGCTTTAACTGGTCCTGAGCCGCCAGGATATTGGATGGCTTCAGACGTCCATGTGCCAGTGATTTGCCGTGAATGTATGCCAGCGCATCCAACGCCGGCTCTAGCAGTTCCCGCGCTTCTGGAGGAGTGAGCGCCCGTTGAGGAAGAATCTGGGCCAGGTTTTCTTCGGCGTACTCCATCACCACGTATAGCAAAACTACGTTATCCAGCTGGCAGCTTCCGGTTTCGAAAAGCCTCAGCAGATGAGGATGCGCCAGCTTCGCGGTAAACTCCCACCGCGTCAATTGGGCAGCTGCGTTTGCCGGATCTACGGCGATAAGTTTAATGGCGGCTTTTTGCGGGTCGCGGCCGCGGCGTTCGGTGAGATACACCGCGCTGTGGTCCGAGCCACCCAGATACTGGCGCAACGGGAAACTGCCATTGACCATCTGGCCTTCCCATTGCTTCCAGTCACGGCTCATTTTTGCGCCAATATTTCCACTGGTTGGCATCGCCACTATTGTAAGCGAGCCAGAGCCTGTGCGGGCCGGGCTTTTTTGCGGAAGAAGGACTTTGGTAATTGGAGAGCCGAGATATTCTCGGGAATCCCGCATCGTGGGTCAGGATCAGTCCCGAAATCTGTTCCAGCAATCGCTCGAGATCCCCAACCAAGCGTTAGCTGACTTCGCTCCGCCATTTTTGGCTCTGCTGCTGCATCATTCCGTAACATTCGCAGGCAGCAGACTCCAGCCGCGGCCGGTCGACAATATTCACGTGCCCGCGTTGGTAGGTGATCAGACCAGCCTTCTGCAAAATGCCCGCCGCGACGGTTACGCTGGCGCGACGCGTTCCCAGCATGTGAGCCAGAAATTCCTGCGTCAACGCGACAAAGTTGGAGCCAATGCGGTCCTGGCACATCAGCAGCCAGCGAGCCAACCGCTCGTCCACCTCATGCAGGCGATTGCAGGCGGCCACCTGCGTACCTTGCATGCCCAGAATCTGTACATAGCGTTGCAACCTGTTAACCAGCCCAGGCGACAGCCGCATTGCCTCGATCAGATTCTTGGCAGGAATCCTGTAACCGGACGCTTCGATCTGGATCACGGTGCGAGTTGGACTGGAGCTGAAGCCGACGATAAGGGGCAACCCTACGAAGCCTTCCTTCCCGGTTAAGCCAACCTCTACACTCTTTCCCTCAGACAGGACCGTCAGAACTGAAGCCAGGCCGTTATTCAGGAAATAGCCGAACTTTATCGGCTCTCCCGGCTCGTGCAACACGGTGTGGGTTGTCAGTTCCAGGAATGTCAGGTGCGGAAAAATCAGATCGCGTTCTTTCAGCGGCAAGCTGACGAGGATGTCGTTCTTGACTGGCTCGCCATCAACAACCAGGAGACCCGATCCAACGGGCTTCGCACGGACGCGGAAATTCTTGTCAGGCATACGGCTCCTTGCACAGCAAATGCTGTCAGTCTTCGCAAGGAACCGTCTCCAGAGAGGGGTACGGCGGGAAGATGCGACTGTTTTAAGACTACTCGCTAACTCAGGTATTTACTAGGAATTAGACCTGTCGGCATTTCGCTGCCGACCCACTGATTATGCCGGCAAAGGGGTCCAAGCGGCGTTGCGCCGCGATGACTCGATAACCGCCGAAACAAAGCGCATGCCGACAACGCCGTCGTCGACGGTCGGCACCAACAGCGAGGCCGGATCCGCGGGTCGTCCATCAATGCGGGCGCTGATCTGCTCCGCCATGTCGGCGTACAACTGGGCGAAGGCTTCCAAATATCCCTCCGTGTGGCCCGATGGAACACGGCTGGCGTGGGCGGCGACTGCAGTGGCTGCCGGGCCCCCGCGATAAATCAACCTTGGAGCTTTTCCCAGCTCCCCAAGCAACAGGTAGTCCGGGTCTTCCTGTTTCCATTCAAGCCCGGCCTTCTCTCCAAAAACCCTGAGCCGAAGATTATTCCGGTTGCCGGCCGCGACCTGGCTCGCCCACAGCTGGCCGCGCGCGCCTTCCGCGAAGCGCAACATGATCTGCACATTGTCGTCGACGCGGCGACCGGGGACGAAGGTTGTAAGCTCCGCCGCAAGCTCCTTGCAATTCAATCCAGTAACAAACGATGCCAGATTGAAGGCGTGGGTCCCGATATCTCCCAGCGAACCACCGGGGCCGCTCTGGGCAGGGTCAGTCCGCCAGAGGGCTTGCTTCTGCCCGGTCTTCTCTAGCGGCGTGGATAGCCAGTCTTGCGCATACTCCACCTGCACCACACGAATCGGGCCCAGCTCTCCATCCGCGACCATTTGGCGGGCCTGCCTGACCATCGGATGGCCGGTGTAGTTGTGGGTTACGGCAAACAACAGGCCGGTCTGGCGAACCATTTTCGCCAGATCGTGCGCATCCTCGAGAGTCGTGGTGAGCGGCTTGTCGCAAATTACGTGGATGCCAGCCTGAAGAAATGCCTTCGCCGCCGGGTAATGGAGATGGTTTGGGGTGACGATCGAGACTGCATCAATCCGGTCGCTCCTCTTCCCTTCCGCCGAAGCCATTTCGGCGAAACTGCCATAGGCACGATCCGGTGCGATGTGGAGATCGATCGCCGCCGAGCGGGACCGCTCTGCATCCGAAGATAAAGCGGCAGCCACCAATTCGAAGCGATCGTCCATCCGCGCGGCGATCCGATGAATTGCCCCGATGAAACCACCTGGACCGCCGCCAACCATGCCAAGCCGCAGCCGCCGGTTCGATTTCACATTGCTCTTCGTTTCTGCGCTCATCGGGTAATCCTTTCGATGTCAGGGCCTTGTTGAAGATTACGAACTGGAGAGTCTTCCAGCTTATTCCAATCCCATCATCCGGCGATTGGCTGCCTGATCGGCACCGGAACCAGCAAAGTCGTCAAAGGAATGGGCCGAAGTCTGAATAATATGACGCGCAATGAACGGAGCTCCTTCGGCCGCGCCTTGCTCGCCACTCTTAATGCAGCATTCCCACTCGAGGACAGCCCAGCCCTCAAATCCATATTGCGTCAGCTTGGAAAAAATACCTTTGAAATCCACCTGGCCGTCGCCCAGCGAGCGGAATCTTCCCGCCCGGTCAATCCACGACTGGTAGCCACCGTACACGCCCTGCCGTCCCGACGCATGAAATTCGGCGTCCTTCACGTGAAACATCTTGATGTGGTCGTGGTAAAGGTCAACGAACTGAAGATAGTCGAGCTGTTGCAGCACGAAGTGGCTGGGGTCAAACAGCAGATGACATCGAGGATGATTTTTCACCCTCTCCAAAAACATTTCGAAGGTCACGCCGTCGTGGAGATCTTCCCCGGGATGGATTTCGAAACACAGATCGACTCCCGCCTCACCGAATGCATCCAGGATTGGCAGCCAGCGGGAGGCCAATTCCTTGAATGCCGTGTCGATCAACCCGTCGGGCCGTTGCGGCCATGGGTAGACATACGGCCAGGCCAGCGCACCTGAAAACGTTGCGTGAGCTTTTAGTCCGAGATTCGCCGACGCCCGCGCCGCCAGCCGCAACTGTTCTACCGCCCAGCTCTGCCGCGCTCGTGGATTTCCTCGAACCTGCTCAGCGGCGAACCCATCGAACATCAAGTCGTAAGCTGGATGCACGGCTACTAATTGCCCTTGCAGGTGAGTGGAGAGCTCAGTCAATTGCACGCGGTGCTTCGCCAAAGTGGCGAGAACATCGTCACAATAAGTTTTGCTTTCAGCAGCGCGCTTCAGATCGAAAAGTCGTGCATCCCAGGATGGTATCTGCACGCCTTTGTAGCCTAGTCGGGCCGCCCAGCCCGCGATACTGTCGAGCGTGTTGAACGGAGCGGCGTCACCCGCGAACTGGGCCAGGAATATGGCTGGCCCCTGGATGGTTTTCATTGTCTGCTGGCTCCGTTCTTTTTCGATGATCGCCGGGTGTAGCCCGGGCTTGCGAACCCGGATGAATCATAGACGACGCATAATTCGATCCGCAAACCACCACCGACCTGCGTCATCCGCAAGAACTATTCCGGACGAATCAGGAATTATTCCCTTGGATAGTCGTCCGCCTTCGACTGTGGTGAACTATCCAATCCCGGCGTAGTGAAATATTGAGGCCGCGCTTTGTCCCATTCGACCATGCTGAGCCCTGACGGGTCGAAGAGAATTCGCCCTGCGCGAACCGTCATACGCGCCACCAGTTCTGTTTTGCCGTCCATGCGGGCATAGCCGCAATCGATGTACCCGAAATCGCCGTTGAGTTGTTGCAACACTGCGATGTCCGCCTCCTTCCCCACGGAAAGAGTTCCAAGCTCGGGACGGCGAATCTCACGCGCCGGATTAACAGTCGAGCGCTGAATGATGTCGTTCAGCGGCACTCCCATCGCCAGAAACTTGGACATCACATCGGTCATGCTGACCACGTTGTAGTTGCCGGTGTGCAAATCCGTGGACATCGAATCCGGAACGAATCCTTGTCTATACGCAGGCACTGCATTCCTGAACCAGAAACTGGCTGCACCGTGACCGACATCGAAAATCACGCCGCGGGCTCGCGCCTCGGCCATGATGGGATTGATCTTGCCGTCTGGAAGCAAAATCGGAAATTGTTGGGCAAAGACGTGGGTATGAATGTCGCCCGGCCTCATCTTCTTCAGAATGAGTTCGGCATAACTGCGATCCGGACGCGGCCAGAAATCAAACATCACCGGCACGTTCGCCGCCTGTCCGCATTCTTCCGCCCTGTCGACCGCGGCCCAAGGCGTGTGTTCCCCGTCCCACGGATGCTCCGTCCAGTAATGCGCCGTCTTCACGCCGACAATGATGTCGGGATATTTCTTGATCGTTTCCGCGCATCGCTTCGGATCCATCTGGTCCACGGTCTGCTCCAGATCTCCTTGCATCCCGTTGGCAACAATATTCAGGAAAGCCAGCACCCGCACCCCGGAGTGGTCGATGGCCTCTTCCTTCTCCTGAAGGAATGTGTCCGCTCCCGCAGTTCCGGCGTCCACCACAGTAGTAACTCCGGCCGCGAGAGCCATGTCAGCGGGAATTCCGAGCGGTGCCTGGTGGGAGCGGCCTTCCGGAGCAAACCAGTCGAGCGGCGCGCCGCCGTGGCCGATGTGGAAGTGAATATCAATAAGACCGGGCGTTACGATGAGTCCCGAAGCATTGACTACCTTGCCGGCCTGGCTGGCCGGAATATCTTTTTCCACCGCGGCGATTCTGCCCTTTGACACTGCCACGTCCATCACTGCGTCCAAATGATTGGCAGGATCGATTACATGTCCGCCCTTCAGAAGTAAGTCATAGTGAAGTGTCTGCGCCGACATCAGCGTGGATACGAGAAGAATCGTCGCGAGCATTACGCAGGCTGCAAAAAACAATTTGGCACGTCTCAGCATCGGATCTGGTCTCTACTTTCTTTCAGGCTTCCTGAATCGCCCGTCAATTGTACTGATCGATTAAAGTTCCTTCGAGACTATAGTCGTCCGGATGAACTACCGCCATCGCGCATGGGTTCTTGTCTCCGAACTTGAAAAGGTTTGGAACGTAACATAGGCTATTGCGATCGTGCATCGCATTTTGACCTCTCTTATCCCACTGCTTTTTCTTATGTTCGTTCTCCCCGTGATGAACGCCACAACGAAGAATGGTTCGCCGGATTCCTATCTGGTTTACGTCGGCACTTACACAGGCCCAACCAGCAAGGGAATTTATGCGGTGCGTTTTGATGCCGCCACCGGTAAGGCTACGCCGCTTGGACTGATGGCCGAAGCCGTCAATCCTTCATTTCTGGCAATCGACCGGAGCCAAAGATTTCTCTACGCAGTGAACGAGATCTCCGAATACAAAGGTCAGAAGAGTGGCAGCATCAGTGCTTTTTCCATCGATCGCAAATCCGGCAAACTGACGCTGCTGAACCAGGTCTCTTCCGGTGGCGCCGGCCCTTGCTACCTTTCCCTGGACCAGACCGGCAAATATCTCATGGTGGCCAACTACGATAGCGGCAGCGTTGCGACCCTACCTGTCCTCGAGGACGGCAGGCTCGGTGAAGTGTCGGCGAAGATACAGTACAGCGGCCACGGCTTTGATCCCCAGCGTCAGGAGGGTCCACATCCGCACGATCTGGATGTATCTCCGGACAACCGGTTTGCCCTCGTGGCCGACCTCGGGCTTGACCGGGTATTGACCTACCGGTTCGACCCAGCGAAAGGCACTCTCGTTGCGAATGATCCGCCGTTTACAAAAGTCACGCCAGGGACCGGGCCCAGACACCTCATATTCGACAGAACCGGGAAGTTCGTATATGTCATCAATGAACTGGCCTCGGCGCTGAGCGCATTTTCCTACAACGCAGACACGCGGCGTCTTGCGCGAACTGGCCTCGCCTTCAACTCTGCAGCAAGGCTTCAAGGGAACGAGTTTCGCAGCAGAAATCGGGATGCATCCCAGCGGCAAGTTCATTTATGCGTCGAACCGCGGTGACGACAGCATCGCCATCTTTGCCATCGACGCGGCGAGCGGCGTGCCCCGATTTGTGGAAACTGTTTCCAGCGGCGGCAAAACGCCGCGCCATTTTCAAATCGCACCGGACGGAGCTTATCTTTTCGCCGGCAACCAGGAGTCCAATAATATTGTCATCTTCAAGATCGACCAGAGCACAGGTCACTTGACTCCCACTGGACAGGCGCTCGAACTGTCGTCGCCGGCGTGCGTGAAGTTCGTGTCGACGAAGTAGTTGAATCCCGACGAGGATTCTTCTTCAATGAACACAGTTGGATTGAGGATTCGGCAACGGGTCGAATTAGCGTCTACAACTCAGAGAAAGTTCACCAGCGCGTCTGTCGTTTCCTTGGGATCTTCCTCAAGTATCCAGTGACCTGTGTTTTTCAAAACAATCACAGTGACATCCGACGCGACTAGCTTCATCTGTTCCCCCAGCATGACGCCGAGCGACTTCTCCCCCCCGATCGAGAGAACCGGCATAGTCAGCCTGGTCTGGGAGAGTTGAGCGAAATCTTTTGCGGTTTGCGGAATTGAATCGAAGTAGGCCCAACCCGCCCGCATGCGTCCCGGGCGTGAAAATGCTGCCGTATAAGCTTGACGGTCAGCTTCGGAGAGCGAGCGTGTTCCGTCGGCGGCAAACTCGTTCCAGTAGTAGTCGAAATATATGCGCTCTCGTCCTTGCACCAATGCTTCGGGACTTGATCCGTGAAAGCGGAAGTGCCAGAGCGACGGATTATTGTAGACAGCTTCCCACCCGGGTACGCCTGGAAGAAACGCATCCATCACAACCAGTTTTTCGACTTCCCCGGGAAACTGTGCCGCATAAGCATAAGCGACCATCAACCCAATGTCGTGCCCCACGACTCTCGCCTTGCTGACACCCAACGAGCGGGCCAGCTCGTGAACGCGTATGGCTGCGCTCTTCATATCAAGCCCACTCTGCGGAATTCCCGAGTCCCCGATGCCGGGCAAGTCCGGCGCGATCACAGTAAACCGCGTCGCCAGCACCGGCAGGATCGCATTCCACATGCGCGATGTCTGCGCATAACCATGGATGAGGATCACGGTGGGACCGTGCCCAGCCATTGTGTAATGCAATTTCGTTCCCAGAATCGAGGTGTCGTACGACGCGACGGTCTGTTTGGAAGACTGAGCGAAGGCGGGCGCCGGCATCAAGACACAGAACATAAGACCGAATAAGGTCAGGGCCAGAGAGATGCGTGTGGAGAATTTCATGAGAACTCCGAGGTTGGGACAAGAGAATCGGAAAAAGAGAAAGCTAACCGAAGGCATTACAAAATTGGTGAGCGCGGATGGACTCGAACCATCGACCCATGCCTTAAAAGGGCATTGCTCTGCCAGCTGAGCTACGCGCCCACTCTCTTTCAATTTATCACAGCAGAAAGAGTCTCATGACCGTCGCCTACTTCCCTACCTTCGCGATGTAAACCGCGAAAGGCTCCAGCGAAACCTCGGAAAGCTTCACTTCCTGCGGATGTGCGCTCAATGTCGTAAGCAGCGTGGTTGCCGTACCTCCTGAGAATCCCTGCTTGGCCAGATCGAAGCTGACCTTCTGCTCCGTCCCTGACATGTTGAGCACCACGAGCACCGCCTGATCTTTATAGCGGCGAAGGTACGAAACTACGTTCGGTTGATCCTCGTTCAACGGGATGTACTCGCCATCGCGCAGCGCAGGATCCTCCCGACGCAACTTCAGAACGGATTTGTAGAATTGCAGGATGGAATTTGGATCGTTGAGTTCAGCTTCCACATTATGAGTCTTGAAACTCGCCGGGACCGGCAGCCACGGCTCTGTCTGGCTGAAACCCGCATTGGCACTGGCATTCCACTGCATCGGGGTGCGTTCCCCGTCGCGGCCTTTGTCGACTGGCCAGCCCACGCGCCCGACCGGGTCCTTCACGTCTTCCTTGCGTTTGGGATCGTTATTCTCCATGCCGAGTTCTTCGCCGTAGTACATGATCGGAGTGCCGCGCAGGGTCAGATACATGGCGGCCATCAGCTTGGCAATCTCATCATTGTGTTGCCCGTCCCCGTAGCGGTTATAGGAGCGCACAATATCGTGATTGCTGATGACGTAAACCGGCCACCCGCCCGAGGCATCCGCCGCTGCAATCTGCCGGCGGAATTCCGGCGCCGAGAGTTTGTTCACCGTGGTGAACATCAGGTCCATCGGCATTTGCAGTTCCCTGCTGTGGCCCCCGTAGTAGAGCTTCAGCTCATCGATATTTTTGGTCCAGGTCTCGCCAATCAGCACCGCTCCATTTTCATCCGCCACCGCGCGTAGTCTTTGCAACACTCCGTGCAGCTCCGGCAACTTGCTGTTGTAGACGTTCTCCATATTGGGATCGCCATATTTGCTGGTGCCAGGCAGAACTGGATTGTCCTTGAGATTCGGGTCTTCGAAGATGGTGTCTACTGCATCTAGGCGAAATCCTGAAACGCCGCGCTTGTACCACCAGCGGGTGACATCAAACATCGCCTTCTCAACTGCGGGATTGCGCCAATTCAGATCGGGCTGGGCGGAATAGAAAATTCGGTAGTACCACTGGCCGGTTTGCGGATCGAATGTCCAGGCTGGACCGCCGAAAATGGAAATCCAGTTGTTCGGCGGCTGGTTGGGACCCTTTCCGTCCCGCCAAACGTACCAATCGCGATGGGCCGAGGTGCGCGAGGACTTCGAATCCAGGAACCACTTATGCTGATCAGAGCTGTGGTTCACCACCAGGTCCAAGATGATGCGAATGTTGCGCTGCTTGCCCGCATCGGACATCGCGTCGAAATCCGCGAGGGTGCCGTACATCGGGTCAATATCCCTATAGTCGGAAACGTCGTATCCGAAGTCCACCTGCGGCGAGGGAAAGCAGGGTGTAAGCCAGATCGCGTCCACGCCGAGATCCTTGAGGTAGTCCAGTTTCGACGTGATGCCCTTGAGGTCGCCGATGCCGTTGTTGTCGCTGTCGGCAAAACTGCGTGGGTAGACTTCATAGAAGACCGCGTGCTGCCACCACTCGTGGCCCTCGGCGTCTTTGGGGCTGGTAGCGTTGGTCGCGGCCCAGGATTGGACCGCCAAAAAGCCAAAACAAATCAGGAAACATGACAGGGTGAGCTTTCTAAACATGATTGCTGCCTCTTCTTGGAAGTTCGATTTCCGAGAAACCGCGCTTAAATTGATTTCGCGCGCGACATCTAGCGCGTTTTGCTGCTGAAATGAATCGTGGTTTTTGAATGAGCGTACGGATCAGAGCCGTTCGCCGGAATCTGAAGGCGGATCTTCGCATTCTCGGCTTCGGTCTTCACCAGTTCCCCACCCTCGACGGACGCAACCTGAGCGGCGTTCCAGACCCCGATTTCATATTGCTTGCCGGAAGCTCCCGAGACGTCCAGCACGAGGCTGTCGCGGGTGGGCGCCCATGTTTCCGACACGACGCGCAATCCTTCACTCGACATGCCCAGGGCTGGCAAAGCCGGGTAAAGACTCAACCCGAAATCGTTCTTCAGATGGATGCGCACAGTATTTGCCCCGCTACTTACCGGGATTTGTATGGTCACGTGTTGATCGACATCGCTCTCGTGGATCTTGAATGGCACCCGATGGCCATTCAGTTCTACTTCGCCGACTTGCGCCCGCAGGCTCAACGCCGGCGAAAACTCCATTGAGCAATCGCCGCTGCCGGCGCGGGTGATTTCCAGGGTTATCTCGCTGGCGGTCTTGCGATAGACCGCACGCAGCGAAGCCGTGCCCACGTGCAGGTTGTTGAGCGTAAATTCCGTCCAATCAGCCGGCACATGAGGCGCAAACGTGATTCGCTTTGCGCCAGCGTCCGTATCCAGCCCGAAGAGCCCACGCAGCACCGGACTGATCACCATCGCCGCTGACCAGATTTGATGCGGCGAACTCGTGGAGAGGGGCTGGTAGTAGTCACCCGAGAGAACTTCTGTGACATGCCCGAGCGATCCATCGAGCGCTAGCTGGGAGTTGGCCATGAGGTTCAGAAATCCGGGCGTGGCGCGATGGTAGCGATACTCGCCAACCGACGCCCATCCGGTGAACAGCGGCCACACCGAGCCGAAATGGTATCCACCCGCACTGTATTTCGGAGCATTTGAAGAAATAATCCGCATTCCCCAGTCAGCTTCATTTTCCGGCTCGGCCAGTTGCGCAATCATTGCTTTGGCTTTTTCTTCATCGAGCAGGCCGAACCACATGGGGACGGTGGCCAGTACGCTAAGTTCGTCCACCGGTTGGTCCTGCCGGTCGAGTGCAAAGGCAAAGCGGTTCTTGTCGGTCAACCAGAAACTCTTGTTGACCAGTGGCTGCTGGCGTGCGAAATCTTCTCCAAGTTTCTTGCTGACGTCTTCCCTTCCCGCCAGGTGAGCCAGATTTGAGAGCGCGCGCAAGGCTTCCGCCCCCAGCCCGCTTTGATAAAGCTCAGTCTTGATGGGCAGCAGCGGTCCGCCCTCGACCCAACCATGCCCAATTCCGAAATTCTGAGGGAGGCCTTGCGCATCGTAGGTGGAAAGCAGAAATTGATATGCCTTCCACAAGCTGTCCCACTTTTGCTGGGCGAATGCCACGTCGCCGCTCGCAACTACGTAGTCATTCATTACGATGATGTACAGCGGGGTCGCATCAGCGGAAGCGTAAGGATATGGATAGTCGGTGAACCACGGCACGAAATTTGCGCCTTGGGAAATCTCATGAGGAACCTTGCCGTCGGCCCGCTGATACCTGCTGATAAATTCAAGCGCCGTGCGGGTACTGGCAAAGTCGCCTTCGGCATCGAGCGCCAACGATGTCCAAAGCGCGTCGCGGCCGAAAAACCACGCGAATCCTGGCCGCTGGCTACCGCCTGAAGTTCTATACCCAGCAATGAAACCCGTGCCCAGAAAGGGATTGGTGACCAATCCCTGAAGCACACTGACGCGCGACCAGTCATAAGCCTGCTGCAACTCGCGATCCGGAACCTCAACGCTGACCGTTTTGTCCAGGTAAGCGCGGTAGTAGTCAGCAGACTCCTTCTGCAACGCGACATAGTCCGCGGCAAGGTGGTGATACGTGGCCTCTGCTTCAACGATTCCGTTGGTCGAGGCAGCGATGACGAAAATCTTTCTCGACTTCCCTTTTGCAGTCACGCCGAGATGGAACGAGTTTTCCTTCGAACTGGAATAGTTCGTGTCGTACTCCTCGCGCACCTCTGTGGCAGTCGGTGAGCCAACGAAGGCGGAGAATTTTTTCTGCTCCTCGCCGAAGTAGAATGCGCTCAGCTTGGGATCCCAGTATCCGTATGTCCCGCCCAGGCCCGCCGGCCATTCCAACTGAAAGTCGCGTTCAAAAGCTACTTCTACATCCAGCGGTTGCGCGGTCTCGACGTCAATAATGATCACCGCTCCAGCTTCATGCACTGGGACGAAGAGTGTTTCCCGTACCGCGAACGTATCGCCTGAATAAAGGATAGTGCTGGACTCCGGCCGCACCGCAACCGTTCGGGCAAGCGTCTCCGCCGGAATGACGCGGCCGTCCTGATGAAAGCGGAGATGGAAGTCACGCAGAATTTTTAGGGGATAGACCCACGCCTCGAACTGTCCCGCTTCGTTTCCGAAAAGCCCGGCGCGCATGCCTGTGATCGGAAGGAATTCCCAAGGCCTGTCGGTCCGTGAAAGCTCCATCGCTCGCGAGGGCTCGGCTTCAGGCGCACTGGTCGGTTTCATCTCAGCGGCCTGGCTTTGGGAAGAAAGGAATACCAGAAGAAAGATTATCGGGAGTAAGCGAGATGCAGTCCACAATGACGACGCGGAAGGTTTGATTTGCATGTGCGAGAACACACAACAGGATACGCGTCTCAGCTTGCAAAGTCGCGATACACTTAATAGAGCAGGGGCGAATTCTAGCACGAGCCAACTCCGGGAAGGTATCGCCGTTTTGTCCTCTTCGCGCCGCACGTTTCTCCAGACAGTCAGCAAGTCTGCATTGGCATTGTCTCTGGGGGAAATTCTCGGACGAGCGCGTCCATTGCATGCATTCTCGCCTTCAGGCGAACCCGCAAAAACCGACGCCGCTTTAGGAGTGAGCTTCACCAATGTCGCCCGCGAATCCGGGCTCAATGTAAAGACAATCTACGGCGGCGAGCACAAGAACAAATATCTTCTCGAAACCACCGGCTGCGGCGTCGCTTTCTACGACTATGACAATGACGGATGGCTGGATATTTTCCTGGTCAACGGCTGGCGCCTCGAAGGCTTTCCCAAAGGCGACGAACCAACTTCCCACTTGTTCAAGAATAACCGCGACGGAAGTTTCACCGACGTTACGGTAAAAGCAGGCCTCGCTCATTCCGGATGGGGACAGGGCGTTTGCATCGGCGATTACGACAATGACGGATTCGAAGATCTGTTTGTCACTTACTTTGGCAAGAACGTGCTCTATCACAATAATGGCGACGGAACGTTCACCGAGGTAAGTGATAAATCCGGCGTCGCGGGAAGCGGTAAACGCTGGAACACTGGCTGCGCCTTTGTGGATTACGACCGCGATGGAAAGCTCGATCTGTTTGTCGCGAACTATATTGATCTGGATCTGGCAACCGCCCCGGTACCAGAATCAGGGCCATGTCTTTACAAGAGTGTGATGGTGGCCTGCGGACCGCCCGGGCTCAAAGGCGGAAAGAATATCCTTTACCACAACAACGGCGACGGAACGTTCACCGATGTCTCCGAGGCTTCCGGAATCCTGCAGGCTAACGGAACTTTCGGATTGGGAGTGTTAACGGCCGATTTCGATAATGACGGATGGCCCGACATCTATGTGGCCAACGATTCCACTGCCAGTGCTCTTTATCAAAACAAGAAAAATGGAAAGTTTGTCGATATCGCAATGGAAGCGGGCTGCGCGCTCAGCCCCGACGGCAAGCCACAGGCGGGGATGGGGGTTTCGGCGGCCGACTATGACATGGATGGCTATCTGGATATCGTCAAAACAAACTTCGCCGGCGACACTCCTTCTCTTTATCACAATCTCGGTGATGGCGGTTTTGAAGACACTACATTCGCGGCCGGGCTGGGCGCCCACACCCAATATCTGGGATGGGGCTGCGGTTTTTTTGACATGGATAATGACGGCTGGCCCGACATTCTCATTTGCAACGGCCACGTCTATCCAGAGGTCGAGCAGTTGAAGACCGAGGCTGGCTATCCACAGCGGAAGCTGCTCTATCGCAACCTGCGCAATGGCCGATTCGAAGATGTTTCCATGCAGGCAGGTGCGGGAATTTCGACTCCAGCGGCGTCGCGAGGCTGCGCCTTTGGCGATTTCGATAACGATGGCGACATCGATATGGTTGTGAACACCGTCAATGACTTTCCCCAGCTTCTCCGCTGCGACATGGCTCCGGGGAACAACTGGATCAAAGTTCGAACCATTGGCACCAAATCAAATCGGAGCGGCATCGGGGCACGTGTTCGCTGCGTAACTCAAGTCGCTGGCGAGACGAAACCTCATCAGCAAATCGACGAAGTCCGCAGCGGTGGCAGCTATTTCTCACAGAACGATCTACGGATTCACTTTGGCTTGGGCAAAGCGGACAAGGTGCAATTGCTGGAAATTCACTGGCCGAGTGGGCAAGTGGATACGATGAAAGATGTCAAACCCAATCAATTGATTTTCGTTAAGGAAAGCGAAGGAATCGTCCGAACGGTCCAATTCGCGGGTAAACGCTAGCCATTGTCACCGGAGTCTCCGAACGCGCTGATCCTGAACTTGCGAAGGATTCGGCGGGTGGCGTTTCCGAATAGTCAGGCGATGACGGCGTGCACGCCAGATCCTTCGGGACTGAAGTCCCTCCGGATGACGCACGGGTGGGGAGAGGCGGGGATCACGGGAGGCGATCACTGGACGCGGATCGCATAAGGCACAGTCAAACGCTCACGTCTTTTCGTTAAGGGGCAAACCGTTCAAGCCAACGGCCGACGACCAAGAGCCAACGACGGCTCCTAAAAATTCTCAATCATCCACACGTTGGAATTTCCGCTCGCTTGCCACAAAGCGAGATAGCGCCCATCCGGAGAAGGAATAGCCCAGCCCACAACCATCTTTGTCTGTTCCCAAAGCGGACGCGCCCTCCCGGTCAGGTCAACACTCAATAACGCATTCGTTCCATCGCTTCTGGCAGTGCTCGCCAAAAGGCTCTTGCCATCGGCTGCCCAGTCAACCGAGGAAACAGCGGGCCATTCTTTCAAGCTGATGGTCCTTTCTGTGTGGTCGGCCAACGACAGCAGGCGAATATCAGGTTTTGCTGCCATGTCCATTTTCTGCGACTTGGCGACCGCCAGAGTCAAACCGTCGGGCGAAAGACTCCAGTTGTATGCGTAAGGAATGTCATCATCAACATGCGCAACTTCCTGCCCTTTGCCTCGCATTGGATCGAAGCTGAAAAATATCAGCCGCTTGTCGACAACCTGGCTATATAGGCAAAGTGTCGAAGGCAGGCGTGCACATTGCAGATTGGTGAAACCTCGCCCTTCGAGAACAAGTTCAGGAGGACCACCGGAAAGCGACAGACGGAACATGCGCACAGCTTGCGTCTGCTCGAACCACTGTGAATATTGGAGATAAACAATATCTTTTCCGTCCGGCGTCAGTCGCGGCAACATTGACTGCTCTTTGCCTCCAACCAGCAACTCCGGTGTGATTTGGTCAGGGGCTTGTTTAAAAATATGGAAAGAACCGTCGCGGTCCGACCCAAAGAGTACTTGCTTGCTGTCGGGTGTCCAGGCCCAGGGAAGATCCTGTCTTTCGTCCAGAGTCATGAGCCGTGGAGTTTGTAGTTTGGTTCCATTCGCCTCAAGCCGAGCGATATACACGTCCTGTTGCAAACTCTGTTTCACGTAGGCCAGCCGTTTGCCGTCGGCTGCAGCACCTAGATATCGGACTCCCCCGGGGCCCGACGTCAGTCGTGTGCCCGTCCCCAGCGGCTTTCGTGTTCGTGGATCAATTCTCACTGCCCAGACGTTCGAATCGTCCTGACTCGGCGGAGCTTCGCCCAACACATAGATAATCTGGCCATTGACCCATGCCATAGCTTCTCCCAAGCGCGCATGGGACAAGACCACTGTGCGTTCGTTCGTCCTGATGTTCAGAGTTTCGATCTGCGGTACCACCCCATACTCTCCCGGGTGATACACCCCCCGCAAAAACGCGATTTCTTTCCCGTCTGCCGACCATACGGGGGATCGGAAGATATCACCTAGTTCGCCGGCGACTTTTCGGGATTGTTGTCCATCCGCACTCATCACCCAGACTTCCTGACTGTTGATTGCTCCTCTGAGAAAGACGATCTGAGAACCGTCAGGTGAAACTGCCGCCTCGCGACCTTCATCGCTAAGTTTGCGCGGACTTCCGCCAATGGTTGAGAGCCTCCACAGGCCAGGCCATCTAGACGACCCTGCAGCTGAGGTCGCCACAAGGTGGGTTCCGTCGGGAAACCAGCAGATGGGTTTAGCTTTGAATCCCCCCGGCAACACGATCGCGTGCGTCTCACCGGTGTCGACTTGACGCACGTAGGAACCGGTATCGTCGGAAAATGCCAGGTATTTCCCATCCGGTGATAGAGCCGCACTGCTGACCGGGTCTTCGCTAGGGTTTGCGGTCAGACGGCGTTCCACCAGCGGTGGCGACGTAATAGTTGGAACCGACGCGCGGCGTCCCAGATACACGCCAACACCCAAACCGACCAGCAGTAATACAACAGCGGCAGAAGCGATCCACCCTTTACGTGTGGCGTGGCTTAACGGTGTCGCGATTTCAGGAATGACAGCTGGTGCGGTCCCGTTCATTGGAGCCAGGAACCGGTATCCCCGGCGTGCGACCGTCTCTACGAAACGCGGATTCTCCGCCGAATCTCCTAACGCATCCCTGAGCCGGCGGACGGCAGCGTTCAAGCTATGGTCGAAATCCACGAATGTATCGACTGGCCACAAACGAGTTCGCAGCTCTTCGCGAGTAACGACTTCGCCCCGCCGATCAAGCAACATGGCAAGGATCTGAAAGGGCTGTTCCTGAAGCCTGACCTTTGCTCCGTTGCGGCGGAGTTCCCCGGTCCGCAGATCGGCCTCGAAGATGCCGAACTGGATCACCTGCATCCCGTTGCCGCTCACAGCCACCGTTTTCCCCTGTTCGAACTCGTGAAGTCTAGCAGAACCAGCGTTTTTCAGGCTCGTCACCTCTACTCCTAACCATTTGACGTAAAAGCGCTTATCCCGTTACCGAGAGATGCTTTGTGGGTTATCGGCAAAGCATTGAGGCACCCATCGCGCAAACCCAAAATCACTGCGATGGAGGTCTCGTCCAGTGCCCCAGCTCTCAAAAACATGGCTGGTAGTAGGTACGTTCCTGGCGACCCTGGTGTTCCCCGCTTGGGCGCGTACTAACCATCGTGAATATTCACAGCTCGTTGTTTCTGTCTATGACAGCGTCGGTATCCCGAGGACGGCTCTGGCTGAAGCCGAACGCGAAGCAGAAAGGATATTCAAACCCGCGGGAGTGAACGTCTTATGGATGAACTGCCGGACCGCGGCAACCAGTCAGCAGGATTCGCCTGCTTTAAGGCCACCGGACTGCGGTCTGGTGAAGTGGCCCGACCATCTTGCCCTGCGTATCGTGCCCCGTTCCAACCGGTTTACGAATGAAGTCTTCGGGGTGGCATTCCTGTCCGCTGAGGGGGTAGGGTGCTACAGCGACGTCTTTTACGATCATGCGACCGATCTGCACGCCGAATCGAATGTGAGTGTGGCCAACATCCTCGGAAACGTGATCGCCCACGAACTCGGACATCTTCTTCTGGGCTCAAATTCGCATGCACTGTCGGGAATCATGAAGGGACGATGGGAAGGTGAAGAACTGAATCGCGTGGCAAAAGGCGGCTTGTCATTCAACGCCGAACAGGCGGAACATATTCGCGATAGGCTTGAAGCGGAACCGCCAGTGGCCGTTACCGCGCTCGCACTCGATTGATGTTCAATAAGCGCACGCAAGAGGCTGGAGCTTTCATCGCGACTCCAGATCCTTCTTTGAGTGTCTGGATGGCATCGACCGGAACATTGTCGAACTGCTCGTTAAGGCCGCTCGGCCAGCGAACTTGCACCCATTCGACTTTACTGGCGGCTCCCAGCCCGAAATGAAGACGCATATCGTTGTTCGAGTCGTAGCTGGAACCACTCCGCACTTCATTCACAAGAACTCTGGAACCGGCTTTCACCATGACCTTTGCACCAATTCCGTCGCGGTTGGATTTGGTCCCGACCATCCGGAGTCCAATCCAGTGATTTGCGGACCGAATTTGATTTACCAGCAGGCTTGGACCGGCGTTCATGTTCGTGATCACCGCCGAGGTACGTCCGTCATTCCATAGGTCGCCAATAGCGAGCCCGCGCCCAGCGTGAATGGCGGTGATTCCGGATCCAGCCTCAGCAGAAATATCGCTGAAAGTTTTGTTGCCATTGTTGTGGTAAAGGATCCGCGGCTCCTCATAACTGCTTCCAAGATTCTGTTTGTCGACCTCGGGATAGACGTGGCCATTCACCAGCAGTAAGTCAGGCCAGCTGTCGTTGTCGAAATCGAGGAACATGGTTCCCCATCCCAGATAACGAGTGTAGAGACCCAACCCCGCCGCATAGGTTACGTCGTCGAATGTCCCATTGCCGTTGTTGCGATAGAGAGTCGAGGTGTCATCAGAGAAGTTGGTCTTGAAGATATCCAGTTTGCCGTCGCCGTCGTAGTCGGCGACCGTCGAGCCCATACCGGCTTGCTCGCGCCCATCTTCATTGAAGGCTGCACCGGCAATCACAGCCCGGTCGGTAAAAGTTCCATCGTGATTATTGTGGTAAAGAATGCTGGGAGTGCTGTCGCAAGCCACGTAAATATCAGGCCAGCCATCGTCGTCGTAATCGAGGGTGGAGACACTGAAGGCATACTGACCGCTCGTCTGATCGATTTTCGCCTTCGTAGTTACGTTTTCAAATTTCCCGCCGCCCAGGTTGTGATAAAGAATATTTTTTGCTCCTGGCAAACCTCGCGGCCCGCACATCACCGGAACACCCTTCCACACGCACGCGCTCTCTCTCCCGGTGCCGGAGCCGTCGATATGTCAAAGTCCACGTAGTTCGCGACCATCAAGTCGAGAAGCCCGTCGCGATCGTAGTCGACGAAAGCGCATCCCGTTCCCCACGCCTTTCCCGTGCCGGCGACTCCGGCGCTCTCCGCCACCTCGGTGAACACTCCATTCTGATTATGGTAAAGCCGGTTTTTCCCGTAGTAGGTGACGTACAAATCTTCCCATCCGTCGTTGTCGTAGTCGCCGACGCACGCGCCCTGTCCCCAGCCTGTAGCGGTCAGTCCGGCTTTCGCTGTGACATCGGAGAATGTCCCGTCATGATTGTTACGGTAAAGATGATTGCTGGGAGCCTTGCCACTCGGAAAGCCCACGAGAGTGGTTCCGTTCACCAGGAAGATGTCAGGCCAGCCGTCATTGTCATAATCGAAAATGGCGACGCCGGTACCAGTCGTTTCAATGATGTATTTCTTGGTGTCTTTGCCGCCAAAAACCGTAGTCATGGTCAATCCCGCTTTTTCGGCGACATCAGTGAAGTTTGCGATAGGACTGCTTTGCGTGTTTGGCGGCGCCTGGGCAGCGGCAATCGCAATCAAAAGAACAGTAAGAAAAGCAGTCTGAATCGATCGACGAATGAATTGGCGGGGAGACTTCAGCGAAAAGGCTTGATTCATGACCCAGCCTGAATACTAGGGCGCGGGCATCAGAGGGTCAAGTTGCCGCTGAGTTTGAGGTCCGCGCTCCTAAACAACTTCGTGCGGGCGCGTGATATCAGCGAAGGCCATAGTAATATTTTTAGTATCCTCGACCGACACTAATGAGAACACAGTGACTTCACCGGCATTCATTCAGTGGCGACGGCTCGTCACCCTGGCAGCATGTCTATTCTCGTTCTCTTTCACAGTTCTCGCTCAGCAGAAACAACCACAGTCGCAGGCTGATTCTCTCTACCTCCAGGGATTGGCAGCCGTGAAACGCGGTGATCTCGTTCACGCGCAGTCCGCATTCGAACAACTTGTGAAAGCCGTCCCTGGGAATCCCGAGGCTCACAACTCGCTAGGCTGGGTGTTGTATTCACAAGGAAAAACTCCAGACGCGATTTCCCAGATCCGGATTGCCCTGCGGCTGAAACCCAACTTCCCGGCAGCTCATATCAATCTCGCGAATGCCCTGGTGCGGAGTGGCAATCTGCCGGAAGCCGAGTCCGAAGCGCGCGAAGCTGTCCGGATCGCTCCCGGTAATTCCGAGGCACACCGGACTCTTGGAAAAGTCGACAGTTTCCGTGGCGACCTCAATACCGCAAGTGCCGAACTTACAAAAGCTGTGGACCTCGAGCCTAAACGCCCTGACTTGCATGATGAATTGGGCGCGGTATTGGCGCAGAAATCAATGCTGGATGAGGCTGCTGCAGAATTTTCCGAAGCGCTGCGTCTTCAACCTGATTTTCCCACGGCGACTTTGCATCTGGGCGTGGTGCGTTGGCGGCAGAAACAAACCGACGACGCTATTGCCCTGCTGCAAAAGGCAGCCCAGCTTTCTCCACAATCCGCCCAGGCGCACTACTATCTCGGGCGCGCTCTCGCAGACTCGGGGCAGCGCGATCAAGCGATCAAGGAATTCCAGACTGCGGTGAATCTGCAACCAAATCTGGGCGAGGCCCAGACCCAACTTGGTCTGCTTCTGCAGCGCTCGGGTGATGTTCAGGCGGCGGTTGCTGCTTTTCGCCAGGCGGTTGAACTCCAGCCCAACGATCCCGATGCGCATAATAATCTGGGGCTCGCCTTGATCCAAGTTGGCGACGCGACTGGCGGCGCCTCATCCTTCGAGACGGCGCTCCATCTACGACCGGACGACACTGGTTATCGCACTAACCTCGGAACCGCGTATCTGCAGAAAAGCGACTTTGACGCGGCAATCGAGCAATTTCAAACCGCATTGAAAGCCGCTCCCGAAGATGCGACCCTGCACTACGACCTTGGCCTGGCACTGAAGTTAAAAGACCGTCTGCCGGATGCCATCTCCGAATTCGAGAAAGCTGCCACACTTGATCCGAATCAAGCTGACATTCACTACACACTGGGAGTGACATTGTGGCAGCAAGGTGATTTCGACAAGTCTACTGAAGCTCTTCGCGCTGCCATCCAGGCGAAGCCCGATTATGCCGAGGCGTACTACACGTTGGGCACAGTATTAAAGCAGCAGGGTAAATTGCCAGAAGCTGCGGCGGCGCTCAAGGAAGCCATTCGCCTGCAACCCGATTTCGCCGGCGCCCATACCACGCTCGCAACCATACTTCGGCAACTCGGCGACACCGAAGGGGCAACGCGCGAGAGCCGCCTCGGAAACCAGATCAGCAAGGACAAGACCAGCCTGCAGGCGGCGACCTTCGATACCAACTCCGGAATGAGGCTTCTCAAAGTTGGCGATGTAGAGGGAGCAATCTCGCAGTTTCGCGCCGCCATCGCGCTGGCGCCAAGCTATGCGCCCGCGCATTTCCACTTAGCAGAGGCGTTGCAGCGCAAAGGTGAAAAGACGGAAGCCGGGCAGGAATTTCAGCGGGCGGCAGAACTCGATCCGCAGTTGAAGCAGCAAACACCTTAACCTTGTTGGTTTTTTCGAACTGTATATGGGAAGCCCAAAACGCAACGTGGCTGGCGCTAGGGCTTTCCGCCACGCAACGCGACGATCTCCGATTCCACTGGCACGCCCCTGGTGACTTTGACCCGCAGAACCGCTTCGAAGGGTTTCAGCTCTCCGCTTTCTGAACGTGGAGTCTCCGCAACAATTCCTCCAGCGAACTCTGCTGGCAAACAAACTCCACCGCCGCCTGTGTCCCCATCGTCGTGGTTCCGGCAAGAATCAGTACGAACTTGGCAGGATTCAATCCATGCACTAGCGCAACGATCGAATAATCTTCTGTGAGATTGGCATGCGAAGGGCTGCCCAGCCAATATGCGGCCTCACCTGGCTTGCGGATGGACGTTGACGATCGCGAGGTCACCCTTTCGCGGCTCCGATTCGCGTGAACGGAACACAAAGTCTTCGGTGCTTGGAATCTCGCGCAGCGTCAGGTTTTCCGCGGGCGACCCGACAAAAATCATGTCATTGTTTTTGACGTCGTCCAGCGAGAGCAGACTCCCGCGCTTCACCCGGATCTGCCGGTGCAAAAGTCCGAAGGTGCGGTCGAGTGCGTGGATTGCGAGCACCTCACCGACGCCGGTGTAGTGCTCAAGAATTTCAGCCTTGGAGTCCCGCGCGGGGTCGAAGTAACGCATGCCGGTTTCGGGACGGCCAACGAACGCACCATTGCTGAAAATTACCCAGGGTTCTTCCGGACCAGTTACAAAATTCTTCCAAAAAACCTCAAACGCTGCAGGCGCTGGCTCCGGCGCTCTATCGATCACCCGAGGACCGCGCGCCAGCAACAAAACTATCCCTGCCGTGGCCAAAATCAGCAACGCCGCCAGAACGAGTGCCCCAAGTCTCCATTTGCTCCCCGCCTTGGCGTCGGCGGCGATGTCATCTTGTGGGGACAAAGGTGGGATCGCCTGCTGCTTGGCCGGGCTCCGCTCCCGGCGGTGGAAGGACACTACGTACGTGCCCTTGGGCATTTCCAACTGAATAGGATCTTCCGCTCCCTCAGAGTTGTAATACTCTGCGATCTTCAGACGCAGACGTCCCGCCTGGACTCGAATCGTCGAATCTGACTGCGGATCGAAGTTCTGGGGGCGTCCGAAGACTTCGGTAGCGATCTGATATTCCTTCAGCGATGAGCCGGGATGATCGATCGCATGTTCCGCCAAATAACGTAGCAATTTGCAAAGGGATTCGGAGCCATGCAAGACGTGACTATTCACCAAGCGATCGACTTGGGCGAGGTAAAGCTCACGTTGGGGCAACTGGGCCTTTGTAACGCTCATTGTCACGTAGGGTAACAATCTCAGGAGTTGACTGCAATCCAGAGACTTAGATGCTGTAACAGTATCAAACCTCAAGAAACCTTCGAATAGCGACCTACCAACAGCAGATTTTGGACCCAAAAATATCTGTGGAATTCATGTCTCCCGTCGCGAGTTCCGACGTCTCGAGGTGTCTTTCTATGCGATTAACTCTTTTTAATCAATCACTTAACAAATATTCAACAACAATGTCGGGGTGTCAAACCGATTTGAAGGATTCTAATTTTTCATATGACTTCCGCCGCATACTTCCAAAAGTCATAGCGCATTACGCCTGAACGGTTCTCCATTTCTTAACAATATCAATAGCCTACAGAGATTTCGACTTGGGAGGACGACCTGCACTCCTGAAATCAACGTAGTGCTTTTGTACTAACTGACTTCCGATTTCTGACTGGGGCGGGAAGTTCTGACAAAAGTATCCAAAAGTTTAGTCGCCAATGTACCGAACCCAGGGCGTGCGTCTCTTTTCAAAGAACATTTCGAAAGACCTAAGAAGGGTGGGGAGACTGTAATGAAGACAAAGATTCTTGTGCTGCTTGGCACTCTGGCCGCGTTGATCGTTCTGAGTACGATTGGAATTCCTCAGGCGTCGGCGCAAGCGGTTTACGGCAGTATCTTCGGAACCATCACGGATCCTTCCGGAGCAGCGGTCGCAGGTGCGAAGGTCATCGTAACGTCGGCCACTAAAGGCACGACATATGAGGCTTTGACCAACAGCGACGGCAACTACAGCGTCACCCACTTGATTCCCGATTCTTATAACATCCGCGCCGAAGGCAGCGGATTCAAGGCGTTTGAGAACAAGAACATCACTGTCTCCGCCGACGCCGGCGCACGCGTGGATGGACAATTTCAGGTTGGAGGATCGACAGAGACGGTCGAAGTCACTGGTGAAGCCCCAGAACTGAAGACCGACCGCGCTGATGTCTCGACCACCTTCAATGATAAGTATGTGCAGGATGTTCCGATCCTGAACCGCAACTTCACGACATTACAGTTGATGGCTCCTGGTTCACAGAAAATGGTGGGCTGGAGCCACGCAGCGACGGAGAATCCCCAAGGCAGCCAGCAGATCTTTACTCAGGGCCAGCACTTCAGTGGCACCGCCTTCGAGTTAGATGGAACCGATAACCAGGACCCGATCCTTGGAATTATCGTCGTCAACCCGAACCTAGACGCCGTTACCGAAGCCAAGGTTTCGTTGCAGAATTACGACGCAGAGTTTGGCAAGGCAGTATCCAGCGTCGTGACCGCCCAAACCAAATCCGGTTCCAATGAATTCCATGGCAGCGGATTCCTCTTCCGCCGTTCGGACGCGCAGCAAGCTCGCGATCCATTCACCCAATTCGCTCCTGACCCCATCAGCGGACGGTTTATTCCTCCTTCTCGCTGGGCACAGTTCGGCGGCACGATTGGTGGCGCCATCATCAAAGATAAGTTGTTCTTCTTTGGCGACTACCAGGGCACCCGCCAGACCAACGGCGTCAGCGGTACATTCACGGTCCCGACCAACACGGTTCTGCAGAGTTGCAATCCGGCAACAAACGCCGCAAGCACAACCCCGGGATTCTGCAACTTGAGCGAGTATCTTGCGGCAGGAGTCGCCGGCGGAGGCCAGGTTTTCGATCCAACTACTGGAAACTTGAACACTGGCGCGGGCCGAACCCCGTTTGCCGGCAACCTCATTCCGATCGGTGATATCTCTCCCGCAGCCGGTGCAATTATCGGCGCATTCCCTGCTCCGCAAAGCGGCGCGGTTCTCAACAACTTCATCGGCTCGGGCTCAGGACCGTTCACGCAGAACAGCTTCGACACCCGAATCGATTATTCTGCGAGCCAGACGTTAAACTTCTTCGGCCGCTTCAGTCTCGACTACTTCACCTTGTCTGGTAAGGGACTGCTGGGCGCCGTCGGAGGTCCTGGCAACGGCCTGCTCGGTTTGGCCGGCAGTTCAATCACCCACAACTACAGCCTTGCCAGCGGATTCACCAAGACGATCAGTACCTCACTGCTGACTGACTTCCGCTTTGGCTACTTCAAATACAATCCGCAGACCCAGAAGCCCGATGGTGGGTCTCCGATGACGGGCTTCGGAATTCCGAACGCGAACACCAGCGATCCCAAGACCGCTGGCCTGGGAGCATTCCTGCTCGGTTCCGACCCGATCAGCGGGCAGGGCTGCACCACTAACACTGGCGGACAGGGCTGCGTCATTTCAAGCTTTGGAGACGGACTGGGCGTGGCGCGTTGCAATTGCCCACTTACCGAAAGCGAACAACAGTTCCAGTTCGTCAACAACTGGACTAAAATTCGCGGCAACCACCAGATCAAGTTTGGTGGCGACATCCGTTACGCCATGAACCTTCGGATTCCGAGCGACAACAATCGGACCGGAGAATACAACTTCAGTCCCCAGGCAACGTCGAACGGCGGAACTGGCGGTCTGGATCTGGGTTCGTTCCTGTTGGGCCAGGTCACTTCGTTCGCACGTTACGTAAACAATCCTGACATCGCCTCCGCGAACAACGCAGCTGAACGCCAGAAGCGCTGGTTCTTTTATGGCCAGGACACATGGCGCGCAACTTCCAAGCTGACCATCAACTATGGCCTGCGCTGGGAAATCTACTTCCCCGAGACGGTTAACGCCAAAGGCAACGGCGGATTTGCCAACATTACAGACCTGAATGGAACCGGCGCGATTCGCGTTGCTGGATTTGGTGGCATCGGCCTCAACGGCAACGTTGACAATACGTACAAGGCGTTTGCTCCTCGTGTGGGAATCGCTTACCAACTGACTCCAAAGACCGTCATCCGTATGGGATACGGACGCAGCTATGACATCGGCGTGTTCGGCTCGAACTTCGGACACACTGTCACCCAGAACCTGCCAGTGTTGTTGAAACAGAACGTGGATGCCACCGCTTTCAATCCGGCAGCCACGGGAAGCAACGTTCCTGTATTCCTTCTTGACAGTGGTCCAGTGGCAGCCGACTTCCCAGCAGTGCCCAGCGACGGGGTGATTCCGTTTGCCAGCCTGGGTGGCCAGGTTTCCGGCGTTCACATCCGTCCCACGAGACAGGTCCTGCCGTTAGTGGATTCGTGGAATGCGACTGTGCAACACCAGCTGACCAACAGCGTCACCGTCGAAGCCGCATTCGTGGGTAGCAAGGGAACGCACGGCTTCGCAGGCGACGGGCCGAACTACGACGTGAACCCCGTTTCCATGAACCTCTATCACGTAGTAGATCCTCTAACCGGACAGTTCTATGCGCAGAATCTCCGACGCCCGCTTTGCCGGCCGAATCTGGCGACTGATACCTGCAACGGGATCCCGTTCGATCTCGGAAACTTCTACGGTAACGACGCTTCCAGTTCTTACAAGGCGTTCGAAGCTAAAGTCGATAAGCGTTTCACCAACGGACTGCAGTTCATCACTCACTACACGTTCGCTCACGCTGACGGCTACGACAGCAACTACTATGCGGTCAGCCACCCCATCGCCTACGGACCGGTTGATTTCAATCGCAACCACGTCTTCGTGTTCAACACGGTTTATGAACTGCCCTTCGGAAAAGGCAAGAAGTACATGGGCAACTCAGGCCGTGCGATGGACTATGTGGTCGGTGGATGGCAACTGGCCAATACCACGAACTGGAGCAGCGGCTTGCCATGGACTCCCAGCTTTGCGGAATGCGGAGCTGAAGAGGATGTCAACGTCTGCCGTCCCAATAAGGGTTCGGGCACGCTTCACACCGGAGCGGGTTCGCTTGACAAGATCAACCATACCATCACCTACTTCACCCCGGTTGCCAACATCGTTACCAACCCCGGAATCTTCGCGGATCCTGGCAACGGTAACCTCGGCAACCTTGGGCGCAACACCTACCATGGTCCGGCCGGCTTCTACTCCGATCTGTCAGCGGTCAAGAAGTTCCGGGTCACGGAAAGACTCAGCGCACAGTTCCGCATGGATGCCTTCAACATCTTCAATCACCCGGTCTATGCCTTCAGCCAGAACAACGGGGCAAACGGTTGTATTGATTGCCAGGGCGGCAACAACGGCAAGATTACGGCCCTGGAGAATGGCACTACGATGCGGCAACTGCAATTCGCCGTTCGCTTCGACTTCTAGAAATAGAGGCCGGACCATTTCAAGGGAGAGAGTCACAGACTCTCTCCCCTTTTTATTGCTCATCGTTTTGTATTCATTCCTTGCGGCTCAAAGTGCGCTTCCAATCCTTCGCCACGGCGCCGCGCACGCTGGACTTCTGTGGTCTAATTTCTCCACAAGATTTTCAAGGATCGCTTCGATGAACCGGGTCAGCTGGATTGTGGCTCTCGTGCTCGTGGGTTATGGTTTGGCGTGGGCACAATCTCAACCTGGTTCCCTGCACAGCACGGGCGCCAGACAAGACCCTTCAAGCCAATCCCCGCGCACTGGCGAGCTTCCGAAGAATCAGGGCACTCAGACTGAAGCCACTAGTTACACCAGTGACGACGCATGCGCAAAGTGCCACGCTGCAATCGCTCGTTCGTATGCGAGCACACCGATGGCACATGCGAGTGGTCTGGCTATTGAAAATGTCGTTCCGGCGGACTTTGTTCACGCCAGTTCCGGTGTTCACTATCGTATTTATTCGGAGGCTGGCCACGTCTGGCTGAGCTTCGAGCGTCCGGGCGATCCCGGCGTTCGGGGCAAACGCGAGTTGCTCTACTACATCGGCTCGGGACGTCGCGGCTTAAGCTATCTTTTCGTCCGTGATGGCTTCATGTTTGAATCGCCGGTCAACTGGTACAGCCATGAGCGGCGTTGGGACACGGCCCCTGCATACCAGAACGCGCGGGAAATTCCTCTCAATCTGCCAGCGTTTACAAGTTGTTTACGCTGCCACGTCAGCGGCATGAGGCCTCCGGCCAAAGGGACCGATAACCTTTACCCGCAGCCTGCATTCCTCCATAACGGTATCAGCTGCGCACGTTGTCATGGCCCGGGAGCAGCACACATCTCAAGTGCGCAGAGCACCGGGACGGCGGGCCCGATCGTGAATCCCGCCAAACTCTCGCCTGAGCGCCGCGATGCCGTGTGTATGCAATGCCATCTGGAAGGCAAGGTAGCTATTGAACGGCCCGGCCGGCATGCATACGAATTTCAGCCGGGCGAGTCTCTTTCTGACTACATCCGTTATTACGTTCCTGCAGGCGACCATACCGAAGGACTGGGCGGAGTCAGCCAGGTGGAGGCGATGGCGCAAAGCGGATGCAAGAAAAGCTCCGGGGAGCGCATGTCATGCATCAGTTGTCACGATCCTCACTTTGAGCCGTCAGCCGAAGAACGTGTCTCGTACTACCGGGGAAAGTGTCTGGCTTGCCATGGAGTGCAGTTCGGCTCGAAGCACCACACTGAACAGCCGGACTGCACATCGTGCCACATGCCAGCCTCGGCAAGCACCGACGTCGCGCACACCCAGGTTACGGATCATCGCATTCCGAAGATTCCGGCCGTCTCGACGCAGGATTTGAAGGACGCAAACCTTCTACCTGCTACCTTGCGTCTAGTTCCCTTTCCCAATTCCACCGAGGCCGAGCAGGACGTGCGTGATCTGGCTCTGGCCTGGCAGTCGCTGGCAAGCGGCGGCATGGAAGCGGCGGAGCCTCAGGCTGAAAATTTGTTACGAGCGGCGTCCCTGAAGTTCCCCAATGATCCCGAAGTCTTGAGTGCGCTGGGCTATCTCGACCAAACGCATGGCTCGATCGCTCAAGCCCGCGAGTTGTATCAGCGCGCGCTGCGTCTGAACCCCGACCTCATCGACGCAGCGACAAATCTGGGCGTCATCGAAGCAAAAAATGGGCAACTGAACCAAGCGATAGAACTGTGGCAAGGAGCATTCCGGCGCGCTCCCGGAAGAAGTAGTCTTGGTATGAACCTGGTAATAACGTTTTGCGATGCGAAGCGGTTCGATGAGGCCCGCGTCACCGTACTTCGAGTACTGGAGTTTAATCCCGACATGGCGGCCGCCAAGAAGGCGCTGCGGAGCTTGAATCGCACGCCGCCGGAATGTGGAAATTGATCGTGGAACACATCGACTTCTATGGCTCTCTGTCTGTGTGTGATCTAATTTCGTGATCTAATTTCATCAACATCGATTTTCATCAATCTCGACCGATGTAATTTTCTGTCATGACATCTTGGCACCACAAAACTTGGCTAGGCTTGGCAACTTGGACGATGGTTTTCATATTTGCCTGCCGCCATTCCAGTTGGGCACAAACCCCGCCCGCGCCTCCCGCCACAGCTTCGAGCGCATCGTCACAGGCTATCGGCAACGATCCTGACTTTGCCGAAGCGCAGAAGCTGCTACACCAGGGAAAGTACGAAGAGGCTGTGTCGATGTTGACGGACCTGGCGGCGAAAAAGCCTGAACTAAAAGGCCTGCCCGCTGAACTCGGCACCGCTTACTACCAGAAGGGCGATTACATCAAGGCTATCGACTCGCTCAAGAAGGCACTGGCTGAGAATCCGGAAAACAAGGAAGTCATCCAGTTGCTGGGACTCTCATACTATCTCTCCGGCAGACCAGCAGACGCGATCCCGCAGTTGGAAAAGGCGCAGGCCTGGTATCCGCGGGCCAACGTGGATGCGTCTTACATTTTGGGTTTGTGTTACATCCAGACCAAAGACTATCCGCAGGCGCGGAAGGCGTTCGCTCGCATGTTCGAGGTTCCACCTGACTCCGCAGCGAGTTACTTGTTCACTGCGCGAATGTTGTTGCGGCAGGAGTTCGATCCTATTGCCGAGGAGTATGCCCAGAAGGCGATTGCGCTTGATGCGAAACTTCCGCTGGCTCATTTTTTTCTCGGGGAACTTCATCTCTACAAGTCCCGCGTCCCCGAGGCGATCGATGACTTCCAGAAGGAGCTGGCACTGAACCCCGGTCATGCGCCGACCTACTACAAGCTCGCGGACGCATACTCCAGAGTGCAGAAATTCGATGAAGCGGAAAGACTCCTCCAGCGCTCCATCTGGCTGGATGCCACATCAACCGGGCCCTACATCCTGATGGGAAAAGTCCTGGAGAAGAAAGGTGAAGCCGAACTTGCGGTTCGAGCCCTTCGCCATGCCCTGAACATGGATCCTAATAATTCTGTCGCCCACCATCTCCTGGGCCAAGCCTACCGTGATATGGGAAAGAACGAAGACGCGGAGCGGGAACTACAAATCGCCCAGCAGTTACAGGACAAGGACGCGAAGCAATAGACCTCGCGCGTCGAAGTATTATTTTGCGGATGTTGCGGAGACTGTCTGCTCTTTCGCCAGACGATCAACATAATCCTTCGGCAGTTCATGCAGGAACACCAGGAATGCGGCGTTTGTCCAGCCGAAGCCGATCACGTTCTGTTGATACCCAGCGTGAACCCCGGACTCTGATGAGCGCGTGACCACGTTGTACTTCTCGCGGATGGTGCCGTCACGGCGAAAGTTCTCAGCAATGGTCGCAAGAAAATTGTAGGAAATCCGGTTGGCGTCGTCGTTGAAGCCGTATCGCCGTAACCCTTCGATGGCAACAATCTGGGTAGGCGCCCAGCCATAGGGATAGTCCCATTGCACGCTGGCGTCAGTGCTGCTCATCGCCAGTCCACCCGCTTGCTCAAAAATACCCAGATTGCGATCCAGTTCCTGGGCCTGTTCTGGAGTCGCCAATCCCGCCCACAATGGATAGAAAGTCGTTATGTATTCGTAAGAGGAACGTACGCCAGTTTCGAAGTTATAGTCGAAGAACAACCTTCGCGCCGGGTCCCACAAATATTTCTGAATTCTTTCTTTTCGTTCTTCGGAGCGTTTGAGCCACTTCTGGGCTTCGTCTTTCCGGCCCAGGATCTCATCCATCGCCTGCAAATCTTTTTCTGTTTTATAAAGCAGGCTGTTCAGGCAAACCGGCGCATAGTGATGCGTCGCCGCCCCGTACGGTCCGAAGCGGAAGGAAATATCGAATCCGGATTCCCGCATGGACCGGTCGCCCTTGTAGTAGTCGGGGCTGAGTGAAAGCTTTCTTGCTGGCTCGCAATCCGGCTTGGCCATGGTCTTGGCGGAATCACAAATCTGCGTTGAATATTCGAAGCCAATCCCTGAATCCCCTTCGCCGGTATTTTCGACAAGATAGTTCCTTCCCGGCTGGGGATGCAGCAGAAAATATCCAGCCACCTTCCGGTAGCTTCCGGCTTCGTCTTTCAGGCTCTCCGGAGCGGGCCCGTTTCCGAAGTCAAAGTAGCGGGCTAGGCCGGTCGACCCCGCAAGGTGCGGTTCCCGGTTCCAGTTCTCATAATCCTTGCTGGCGTAACCGTATGCCTTCTCCAGCCACGCCCGGTCTTCGTGGCCGGCAGCTTTCTCCGCCTCGTAAATCGCCATGATCATGGAGGTGAGGAACGGGGGCTGCGAGCGGGTCAGGTAATAGGCACGATTGGCATTCAAAACCGTCCCGTAGTGTTCAATCTCGAAAAAGAAGTTCTCCACCATGCCGCGAGCCAGATCAATTCGTCCGTCGCGCACCAGTCCGAGAATAATGAAGTAGCTGTCCCAGCCATACATTTCGTTGAATCTGCCGCCGGGAACCACGTACTTGTGCTCGAGATAGAGCAACCCGGGCGCGATCTTCGAGGGATCAATCTGTCCGGGGGTGGTGACAATCGAGGGCAGGGCTTCGACATGAACTTTGCAGCGCTTTTGCAACTCCTGCACGGCAGCAGAAGCCGGAAAGTCTGCCGGCAAATACAAAACTGAGGCCTCGACCAGTTTGGGATCGACTACCGTCTGGCAATCAGTGATGGAGCGGGTCAGGGTGTCCCATCCTGACGATATGTAGGTAAGAATTGGCTTGAGACCAGAGTCAGCAGGATTCTTGGAATCCGCAGCCCAAGTGAGGGTGCCCGCAAGGGGCAACCACAGGACAAAAACAATAACGGCAAGAAGGCGAAACGGCCGCTTTCGATTAGGCGCTGCCCCGAGGTAAGTCATTGTAACCACAAGGATAAATCATATTGGAGGGAAACCGAAGCAAGTAATTGCAAATCCAGCGATTTGGCAGGAATTTATCGAGTAATTCTCAAGGGCGGATTAGGGCTTGAACCCACCTTTCTAACCTGGCGAACCACCCCACTTTTAGGACTTCGATTTCAGCCCGCGATTCGCCGCTGCTCGGCCTCTTTCAGGGAGATGTAGCGCAGCAGAATGTCACGGGAGGAGACCAAGCCCTTAAGCTCTTTGCCATCCACGATCGGCAAATGGCGGAAACCGAACTCCCGCATCAAATACAGACAGTTTTCAATGGTTTCGTTCACGTCGACTGCCTTGGGATTGGCAGTCATCACCTCTGAGATCTTAGTACTCCCAGGCAACCGTCCCACTGCAACCACGCGATTCATGATGTCGCGTTCGGAGAAGATGCCGACCAGTCCCCCATCACGCAGGACGGGGACGGCGCCGATGCGTTGCTCCATCATGAACCGTGCAGCCTCAAGCACTGTGCTATCGACGTTGACGGAGCAGACCTTGCGATCCTTTACCAGATCGTAGATTGGCGACATAGGCAACTCCTTGGATTGAACCGTTTGGCAGTCACTTCCAGCCAGCGAAGTGGAACACTTTACCACGTATTTCGGCAGCTCGTCATGGGCGGAGCAAAAGGAAACGGCAGCCCGGGCGGGCTGCCGTTGGTACCACATTTTTTGGTTTAGAACCGGAACACTGGGCCAGCGGTTATCTTGAGGTTGTTGCGGGCGCCGTTATCGAAGTAAATTTCGTCGCCCACTTCCACTCGCATGCCAATCGGTCCCCAGAAGCCCTCCACTCCAGCCCCTGGATACAGAGCGAATTGCGTGTCGCCGTTGTTAACGGCTCCTAGCGCACCCACGAAACCGGCTGATGGGCTCCGGTCGGAAACACTGAAATTAACGAATCCAACCTTCCCGGTTGCGTAAGCCCGGAAAGGCCCGGATCCCGTCATGAACTTCGGTCCGAAAAGTCCAGTCAGTGGACGGACCCTGGTATTGACGAGTTCAGTGGTTACTCCGTTAGAGAACGTGCTGGCAAAGCCGCGCTTGAAATCGTAAGACATCTCGGCTTCAATTTGGACGTTGGGATGTACGTTAAAAGCTGCCCGGCCTCCGATACCAATGAAGTTAATGTGCGGGTCGGTGGCGCTGAGATTCATGTAATCCGCAAAGGCGCCTACCTCGCCGTGGTCATAGCTTTGGGCCATAAGCCCCGACGGTAGAGCCAAACCACAACTAATCATAAGCAGAAAAATAAGACGCTTCATCTGTTGTATATCCTCCTGAGGGTCCGGACCTTTTCGAGACACACCTCCCCCAAGTTCAATGCCTTTGGGGAATGAACTGCTGCAGGAGCGGTGCAGGCGGGTAGGTAGTGGGTAAGATGCCTTGATGGATGTGCAGGTTGGGTAATCACGTACAATTACAAATCGCGGGAAAGCCGCACCCGGGGCACAATACAAGACAGGCTGAAACAGCATTCCGGGCTGTGTCACGCGACCACCAAGGCGAGCACACTTCGAACACTGATTTTCGGGTACCGATTAAGGACAGTGTCACTACGCCGGAACGTGGTTCTTGCATACCAAGAATCATATTTTCGGAAGGTTCGATATTGAGAACCATAGTTGACGGCCTTTACCCGTCCCCGATACGCTGATAGGAGTTACGAAAGTCATCTGGCGACATCGCGTAGCAGTTCTGGGCACGCCGCTAGTTCGACCGGATGCGGCCAATTGATCCCCTGCAAGCAGTACAACGAAAAGATAGTTACGCCGCATCTGAATTAGTGCGGCCGGAAAAGGCGACTTGACGGACGCAAGAAAACTACAGAGCGACAAGCTTTCCGAAGCAGAAGCCATCGAGCGTGCCAAGCAGGGAGATGCTGAAGCGTTTCAGCTTCTTTACAGCTTGCATAAACGTCGCGTGTATTCGCTATGTTTGCGCATGACTGCGAATACGGCAGAAGCCGAGGATCTGACTCAGGAAGCTTTTCTGCAGTTGTTCCGCAAGATTGCCACGTTTCGCGGCGAATCAGCCTTTTCCACCTGGTTGCATCGGATGGCGGTAAACGTTGTCCTGATGCAGTTGCGCAAGAAGAGTCTTCCCGTTGTCCCGCTCGAAGAAACGTTGGAGAACGAGGACGAGGCTCCTAAGAAAGAATTGGGTGCGGTAGATCCGGTTCTCTCGGGCTCGATCGATAGGCTGCGGCTGCAGCGAGCGGTTGAAGATCTTCCGCCGGGTTATCGAAGAATTTTTGTGCTGCACGACGTAGAAGGTTACGAGCATAACGAGATTGCAACGATGGTGGGATGTTCCATCGGCAACAGCAAGTCTCAGTTGCACAAGGCACGAATGAAGTTGCGGGAAGCGCTCAAAACGAGCAGAGCCGAAAAGGCCGCAAAGCCGTGAAGAGCGATAGCAGGAGCTTTTGGGGGAGAGATGAAGTATGAATTGCTTACAGTTTCAGGAAATTTTGCCGGACGTAATTGATGGTGGCCGGAACGCTGAGCAGGAAGCGCATTTGCACTCTTGTCCCGAGTGTTCAAGCCTGGTAGCGGACCTGACTTTGATTACCAGCGAGGCACGGCAACTACAAGAGTTTGCCGATCCGGCGCCGCGGGTTTGGAATTCGATAGAGATCGCGCTCCGGCAAGAAGGGTTGATTCGCGAACCCCGCTTGGGACCCACGCTGCTCCCGCCCGTCAAGCGACGTTGGAGTCTGGGATGGCTGGCACCAGTGGCTGTAATGGCGCTGCTTGCATTCGGAGTCTTCGTCTACGAGAGAGGCGCTCGCGAACCTCAACCTGTCGCGCAATCGCCCTCGGTTGCTGCGCCCGCGCTGACTGCGAGAAGCCAGAAGACCACAAGCACAAACGAAGACCAGCAATTGCTGGAGGCGGTCGCTTCACGCTCTCCTACAATGCAGGCGGCGTATGCCTCAAACCTGCAGAATGTGAATGCCTACATTCGGGATGCCGAAGCATCCGCTCAAGCTGACCCGAATGATGAGGAAGCGCAGCAAGTAGTGATGGACGCCTACGAGCAGCGGGCAACAATTTACGAAATGGCGTTGGACCGGTCACTGCCATAATTCGTCTGGTATTGGTCCAAGGTCGTGAAGACAGGTGCGGGGAGCTCATAGTCGCAGCGGACTTGAGAAGGGGAACCTAAATGGAAAGCGCGCAGCGGGCAGCACAGCTGGTTACAGTCGCGATTCTGGCCACGACGATTTGCGCTTCGGCCGAAGTTCGTAAGGAGTTCCGTTTTACTGTCGGTCCCAGGGCCGCCATCTCGGTGACCAATCAATACGGTCCGATTTCGGTGAAACCCGGCTCGGGAAATCAGGTCGTTGTGACGGCAATCCTTCATTCGGATCGCGCCGAGATTGATCAGAGCCAAAGCGGCGATCGGGTGGACATCGTTTCCCACCTGTTTTTTGAAGCTACCGCTGACAATGGCCGTATCGACTACGAAGTCACCGTTCCCGCTGACGCCAGCGTTACCTTGCGATCGAGTACCGGCCCTCTGCACGCCGAAGGGCTGCACGGCGATGTGGTTCTGGAAGGAAGCCAGGCTGATATCGATGTGCGCGACATCAGCGACGCACACGTCCACGTTAAAACCTTGAACGGCGCGGTAACTTTGAGCAACATCCACAACGGGCACGTGGAGATTACATCGGTAGGCGGCGATGTGACACTCAACCATGTAAGCGGCCCCCAGGTACAAGTCAACTCCACGAGTGGCAAGATTCGATATGAAGGCGATTTCGGCAATAGCGGCGAATATTATCTTGCCAGCCACAGCGGAGACATCGAAGCCAGCGCCCCGAATGACGCATCGATTGACGTGACTGCGCGCTCGGTCCGCGGGCAGGTTGAGAACGATTTCCTGCTGGAACCCAAACACACTCCTTTCGTGGTCAAGGCAGGGAGTGCCTTCGCAGGTACGATGAACAAGGCAGCATCTTCAGTCCGGTTGTTTTCCTTCAGTGGTAAAATTCACCTCAAGCGGCGCTAAAACACAAGTAATAGTGAAAGGCTGGCGGAAGGCTTTGGCCTAGCTCCGCCGATGGCTGCCATATGTTGGCAGTCAGGTAAACAGCCCGAGACCACAATGTCCAAGCCTGACTCCGGGGCGCGAACCATATTCCTTGTGGGCTTCATGGGTGCCGGGAAAAGCAGTGTGGGGCTCGCATTGAGTCGCAGACTGGGCTGGGCTTTCGAGGATCTGGATCATCGCATTGAGGCGCAGGAACGCCGCTCTATCGAGAAGATTTTTCAGCAATCCGGAGAGGCTGGCTTTCGTCGGATTGAGCATGCTGCATTGCGTTCGCTGATCGAAGAGTTGAGCGAGCTTCCGAAGATTGTTGCAATGGGTGGCGGAGCGTACACACAGGCGGCCAACGCGGCGCTTCTCGAGGAGGGTGGATTTCCGGCGATTTTTCTGGACGCACCCGTGGAAGAATTGTTCCGGCGCTGTCTGGACCAGCAACTAGAGCGTCCCTTACGCCGCGATTTGGATGAGTTCCGGCGGCTTTATGACGCGCGTCGTTCGCACTATCTGCGCGCCTCGATCCGAATCGAAACCGGCGGCAAAGATGTCGAACAGGTCGCAGCCGAAGCAATCGAAAGTCTGGGACTGAAATTAGATTGAAAGTCTGGTGAGATTTGGCCTCAAGGAGAGCGAAGTGAAGCGAAGATCTGCACTGACAGTGGCTATCGCATGGTTCCTACTGCTCTCGGTAGCCATGGCTGCACCAGGCAAGGACAACGACAAAGATAAAAACAAGGACAAGCAGCCCGAAAGCAAAACCGTCGACGCCGGATCATTTGGAGTTTTCATGAATGGCCGGCGGGTGGCGACCGAGAAATTTTCTATTCAGCAAGACTCCCGGGGTAGCGTCGCCAAGTCGGAGTTCAAAACCGAAGAGGGGGTGGCGCAGGCCGCCCAATCGTCCGAATTGCAGCTCACAACCAGCGGGGACTTGATCAAGTACGAGTGGAAGGAACTGAGCCCAGGAAAGGCGCAGGCGGTAATCGTCCCTAGCGACAATCTCCTGGTCGAACGTTCTACCGCCAATCCGCAGGACAAACCCGAGGAGCACCCTTTCCTGCTTCCCATTTCGACCAGTGTTCTGGATGACTATTTTTTTATCCATCGAGAAATTCTGGCGTGGAAATATCTGGCCACCGGATGCCGCAGCGACAATGGGCACGTGGCCTGCCCGCAAAATCAGCAGGTAAAATTCGGAGTCATCAATCCGCATCAGCGTTCTTCCCTGCTGGTAAGCGTGGCCTTTTCGGGAAAAGACAAGGCTACGGTGCACGGCGTGGAACGAGAACTCGACCACTTTATTTTGAAGAGTGAGGCTGGAGACTGGTCGATCTGGCTTGACGATCAGTTCAAACTGGTACGAATCCTCGTAACCAGCGACAATACAGAAGTGGTGCGAGACTAAAGCGGGCGAATGACAGCGTTACGGAGCTGGAAGCTCCTTCGATGTCCCTGATTGACGCACGCACGACGCGAGTATTGTTTACCGTACTGTTGTTTGCGCTGGCGCTCGGGTTTTTATACATTGCGCGCCGGACGCTGATCGCTTTCCTGTTCGCAGTTTTCTTCGCCTACCTCGTAGATCCCGCTGTGTCGCGGGTCGAAAAATTGGTGCGCGGCCGGGGACGGGCAATCGCTGTTATCTATGCTTTGTTGGTTGCTCTCCTCGTTACTTTCTTCTTCTTCGTGGGCCCGCAGATCGCCCGGCAGGCACAGCGTTTGAGCGAGTCGCTGCCCAAACTCCTTGAGACCGTCAGTTCAGGACAGATTGCGCAACAGATCGGGAGGGATCACGGCTGGAGTCGAGGTACCATGGACCAGGTTTCCGCGTTTTTGGCCAACCACAGCGGCGAACTCGGTGACCTGGCCCAGAATATCGGCTTGCGCGTGGCGGATGTTGCGAAACAAGCCTGGCTTGTGGTCGTGGTCCCGATTCTTGCCGCCTTCTTTCTCAAGGATGCGCGGGCGTTCGGCGAAGTTCTGCTTTCGTTCGTGCACTCACGCCCGCAGCGCGAATTTCTGGAGGGCGTCCTTGGCGATCTCAACCAGATGCTGGCTCAATTCATCCGCGCGCAACTGATGCTGGCGGCGTTATCTTTCATCGCCTATTTGGCCTTCATGGAAATAGCCCGGGTTCCCTATGCTCTGGTGCTGGGGACGGCGGGCGGTATGATGGAATTCATACCTGTTGTCGGACCGCTCGTGGCTGCGGTATTGATCATCAGCGTTGCGCTATTGATGAGCTATCCACACTGGGCGATCCTGCTGATCTTTCTCGCAGGTTGGCGCATGGTGCAGGATTATGTGATCTCTCCTCGCATCATGGGGCAAAGCATGGAACTGCATCCGCTGGCGGCAATTTTTGGCGTGTTGGCGGGAGGCGAAATCGCAGGTGTGCTGGGCATCTATCTCTCAATTCCGATCATGGCCAGCCTCCGTATTGTGTGGCGTCGATGGCGTCTCTACGCCGAGAAGAGGCGATTCGGTCCCCTCAACGACTACTCGTTCGGCGCTGAAATTGTCCCCGGAAAGTAATATCTTCTTCACCACAAGGAACGAATCCACACGAAGCACGGGAGCATTAGCTTTCCTTCGTGAAACTTCGTGTCCTTAGTGGTTTATCGATTTTGACCTACAAACTAACTCTACATCTGTCAGTACTGTTCAGTATCCCCCGCATATCCTCGCCTAAACAGCAACTTCACGTGTTGTAAAATCTCAACAAACTCATATGACTGCGAAAATTCCTGTAGGGATTCTGGGCGCGACCGGAATTGTCGGACAGCGCTTCGTGCAAATGCTTGAGCATCACCCGTGGTTTGAAGTCGCGTGGCTGGCGGCGTCGGACCGGTCTGAGGGACGCGCGTACTCCGAAGCCACACGCTGGAAGTTGAAAACGTCGATTCCCGCGCGGGTGGCCGAAATGCGAGTCTCGCCTGCCACGCCGCAAGGCGCGCCCAAGGTCATTTTCGCTGCGCTGGATGCCTTGATTGCGGCCGAGATGGAGCCTCGTTTTGCGGAAGCGGGCTGTGCCGTGGTCACGAATTCCAGCGCGCTACGCATGCAAAGCGACGTTCCGCTGGTGATCCCGGAAGTGAACCATGATCACATCAAGCTGATTGAATGCCAGAATTGGCGCAAGAAATCAGGCGGGTTCGTCGTCACCAATCCAAATTGTTCAGCCATTGGATTGGTCATTGCGCTGGCACCGCTCCAGCAAGCCTTCGGTCTGGATACGGTGATGGCTGTGACCATGCAAGCCGTTAGCGGTGCGGGATATCCCGGAGTTGCCTCTCTTGACATTCTGGGCAATGTGATTCCCTACATCGCCAAAGAAGAAGAAAAAATGGAGGAGGAAACTAAGAAACTTCTCGGGAAACTGAATGGCTCGGGCATCATTATGGGTTCGTTTGGTATGAGCGCACAGTGCAACCGTGTGGCGGTCGAGGATGGACACACGGAATCGGTCTCGATCAAGCTCACCCGGAAAGCCCAGCCGGAACAAATCATCAACATTTGGAACAAATATCGCAGCCTGCCTCAGGAATTGCGCCTCCCAAGCGCGCCGGAACAGCCGGTGGAGTATGTAACCTCGAACGATCGCCCGCAGCCGCGCTTTGATGCTGACCGCGGAAACGGAATGACAACCACCGTGGGTCGCCTGCGTCCCTGCGGCGTGCTGGACTGGAAGTTCACAGTCCTTTCCCACAATACGATTCGCGGAGCGGCGGGGGCGGCATTGCTCAACGCCGAATTGCTGAAAGTTCAGGGTTACCTCGATTGAGTATTACAGCGATCAAGTCGACGCGTTTGCTGCCACTTCCCTGCTTCCGCGTTCCTCACTGCCCGAGGAATTTATCCCGATGATTGTCATGAAGTTCGGGGGCACCTCGGTAGAAGACGCGAAGGCCATCGAGCGTTCCGCCGGAATCGTCAAAGGCCGCCTGCAGCACAAGCCAGCCGTGGTAGTCAGCGCCATGGCGAAGGTCACCGACCAACTGCTGGCGATGGCCCGGGCTGCCGGCGCCGGAGACAGGAAGACGGCGCTGAAACTCTGCCGCGCTTTGCAGGAGCGACACTACAACACTGCCGGAGAGTTGCTGGGGACCGCACTGTTCACCCAATTTCACAGCGATCTCGGCGCCGACTTCGAAACCCTTGAGGAGCTCTTGCGCGGCATCGCGGCGGTGGGCGAACTCACTCCCCGGACCACCGATTACGTGTCTGCCTTCGGCGAGATTTTATCCAGCAAGATTGTGGCTTCGGCATTCTCCGCCCTGGGCATGGATGCCGCGCTGGTGGATTCGCGCGACTGGCTTGTGACCGACAGCGCCCACATGCGCGCCGCTCCTCTATTCGACGAAACCAATCAGCGATTGCAGTCAAAAATAGCTCCGCTGATTGCCGCGGGCAAAGTGCCGGTGATGGGCGGTTTCATCGGCGCAAGCAAGGCCGGGATCACGACCACCATCGGCCGCGGCGGTTCGGACTATTCGGCGGCTATTGTCGGCGCGGGGCTGGGTGCGGAGCGAATCGAAATCTGGACAGACGTTGATGGCATGATGACCACCGATCCGCGCCTGGTGCCGGAAGCACGACGCATCAAGGTGATCAGTTTCGATGAGGCGGCGGAGTTGGCCTACTTTGGGGCGAAAGTCCTGCATCCGGCAACCGTTCTTCCGGCCGTGCAGAAAAATATCCCCGTATATGTGTTGAACTCCCGCAATCCCAGCTGCGAAGGCACTCGTATTACCGCTCGCGCGCCGCGGTGCAGGAATTTCTTCAAGGCGATTGCAGTTAAGAAACGCATTACTATCGTGGATGTTGCCGCTCCGCGCATGCAGCTTGCCCACGGCTTTCTTAGTTCAATTTTCACCGCCTTCGACCGGCATCGCGTGGCAGTTGACGTCGTCTCCACTTCGGAAGTAAGTGTGTCGCTCACCGTGGACTCGAACGAATCGATTCCTCCCCTGGCCGCCGACCTGGCCAAGCTTGCTGATGTAAAGTATGAAGGACGGAAGGCAATCGTCTGTCTGGTCGGAGAAAATTTGCGGGATACGCCTGGCATTGCGGCACGAGTGTTTGGAGAGCTGGCCGACGTTAAAATCCGCATGATCTCGCAGGGAGCTTCGGAGATTAATCTGACTTTTGTGGTCGAAGAAGATACCGTTTGCGAAGTTGTCCAGCGACTGCACAAGGCGTTCTTCTCGGATCTGGATCCGGAAGTTTTTGCCTAGCAAACGGCAAGAGGATTTTTTGTGAAGCTTCTCATTCTAGGGCGCGGCAAGACTGGTTCTCTGGTGGCTCAAGTCGCCAGCGAACGAGGCCATGAAATTACACAGCTTTGCGCGGCGGACAACGCCGGCGCGACGGCGCTCACTGCCGACAATCTGTCCAAAGTTGACGGGGTGCTCGATTTCACCACGCCCCAGGCAGTCTTGGGCAATATTGAGGCGTGCGTCGGATGCTGGCAAGAATATGGTCGTAGGGACGACCGGATGGTACGGCGAATTGGGACACGTGCGGCAACTGGTCGAAAAGAGCCAGACCGGGTTCCTGTATGGCGCCAATTTCTCAATCGGGATCAATCTGCTTTTTGAGGCCGCGCGAACCGCCGCGGGACTCTTGCAACACCAATATTTAGGACACATCTTCGAGCGTCATCACTCACAGAAAAAGGATGCTCCATCCGGCACGGCTGCAACCTTGCAAAAGATCATTCGCGACGACTGTGGCACCGAGGTTGAAATCACCTCGTTCCGCGAAGGCGACGTGATCGGAATGCACGAAGTGATCCTGGATTCGCCCAATGACACGATTTATCTCTGTCACGATTCCAAGTCCCGGCGGGGATTTTCCGAAGGTGCCGTACGGGCGGTCGAGTGGCTGGCCGGAAAAAAGGGCTTTTTCGACTTCAAGGACGTTTGGCGCGAAATATAGGCACCGCGATTCCGCTGTTTGGATTTGATAGAAAAGAACCGAGGCTTCCAGGGTTAGAAGCCAGGCGCGATTCTTCCTTCCTGACGTTTCCTCCATACCCCAATTAGCGTTATCTTTATCATATGCAATTCCGTGGCTGCGGTACGGCTCTCATTACTCCGTTTCGGCAGGATAGTTCCATCGACGAGACAGCGCTGCGCAACCTGGTTGCGTGGCAGATTGAATCGGGAATTGATTTCCTCGTTCCCTGTGGCACCACTGGCGAAACGCCAACACTTTCTCACGATGAATGGCTGCGAGTAATCGACGTCACCATTGAGGTAGTTGCCGGGCGAGTGCCGGTCGTAGCTGGCGCCACCTCAAACTCAACCCTGGAAGCCGTGGAAAAGGCTAAGGAGTTGGCGGCGCGCCCGGGAGTGAACGGCATACTCACGGCATCGCCTTATTACAACAAGCCCACGCAGGAAGGCCAGTACCGCCACTTTCGAGCGATTGCCGAAGCCATCGACAAACCAATACTTCTTTACAACGTCCCCGGGCGCACTGGCGCAAACATCGAACCCGGCACGTTGGCACGGTTGGCCGAGGTCCCGAATATCGCGGGAGTGAAGGAAGCCAGCGGCAACATAAGTCAGATGGCCGAGGTTTGCAATGTGGTTCCGGAAACATTCGCAGTTTTGTCGGGTGATGATGCAATCACACTGCCGCTTATCTCGCTTGGCGGAGTAGGTATTGTGTCAGTTGCCTCCAACGAAATTCCGCGCGAAATGGCAGACATGACTCGGGCGGCGCTCGCTAACGATTGGGAAACCGCCCGCCGGATCCAGCGCAAATATTTACCGCTGATGCAGGCAAACTTTATCGAATCCAATCCCATGCCGGTGAAAGCGGTATTGGCCATGATGGGCAAAATCGAAGAAGTGTACCGCCTGCCAATGCTGCCGATGCGCCGCGACACTAGATCCAAACTCCAAAAGATCGCGGCCGAGGCAGGACTGATCGCCAAGCCTGCCGCTCCTGAGGTTTCTGACTTTTTCGTCTACGAAAACTGGCTGGCTGGACCGCACAAGGTCGTGTTGCACCGATCGAATTGCGGCCAATGCAATCACGGCAAGGGCCGTCCCACAGGCCACGACGCCAACCACGCCCGCTGGCACGGCCCATACGTCACGCTCTCCGAGGCGCGCGAGGCGTCACATCAGATGTCAGGCGTATTGATCCGAAGCGAGTGCAAGTGCATTTAAAAAGATCTCGCAGTTTTTAGATTCAGGATTTCAGATTGCCGGATTTCGCGTTCTCGGCGGGTAGTCAGAAGTCTCAAAACCTGCAATCCGAAATCCTTTTCTTCTATACTCCCTACTCATGCCCAGCCTCCGATCTGCCGTCGAGCGCCTTGCCACAATGGGCGAGGTTGAAGGAAATCCCGAAGCTCGAAAGATTTTCCTCGATTTCCGCCAGCAACTCACGCAGGGAAAGATTCGCGCCGCGGAGAAGATCGACGGCCAGTGGAAAGTAAACGCTTGGGTGAAGCAGGGTATTTTGCTCGGCTTCCGGCTAGGCGAACTCGCCCGCATGGGAGATGCAACCCTTTCCTTCGTGGACAAGGACACTTTTCCCGCGCGCCAGTTCGAACTAGCTGATCGGGTGCGGGTGGTTCCTGGCGGGTCGTCGGTGCGGGAAGGCGCTTACGTGGCTCCTTCGGTGATCTGCATGCCTCCCATGTTCATCAACGTCGGCGCTTATGTGGACGAGGGCACCATGGTGGATTCACATGCCTTAGTCGGCTCCTGCGCCCAGGTGGGCAAGCGTGTACATCTAAGCGCGGCTGCCCAGATCGGTGGCGTGCTGGAACCGGTGAATGCAGCTCCTGTGATCATCGAAGACGATGTGCTGGTGGGCGGTAACTGCGGAGTTTACGAAGGCACGCTTGTACGAACACGAGCGGTGCTGGGTGCCGGAACCATTCTGACAAGATCCACGCCGCTTTACGACATCGTACGCGGTGAAGTGTACAAGGCAACCGACGAGAAGCCGCTGGAAGTGCCGGAAAATGCCGTCGTCGTTCCGGGATCGCGAGCAGTAAAAAAGGGACACGCCTCGGAATGGAACCTTTCCCTCTACACGCCGGTGATCGTCAAGTATCGCGACGAGAAAACCGATCAGCGCATTGAACTGGAAGAATGGCTAAGGTAGCTCTTCGACGCTTACCGCAAGCCCTTGCACCGCATTCCGCACTGTGATCTGTGCGAGCTTCTGAATCACCACGTCGGCTTTCAGCGCCGAGGCCGGGTAAGTGCTGGTGATGCCGATCACTTTCATCTTTCCCGCATGGGCTGCATGGATACCCGCTGGCGCATCCTCGATCACCAGGCAATCAGCCGGAGTCATCCCGAGCAGCCTTGCTCCCGTGAGATACGGCTCAGGATCCGGCTTCCCGTTGGATACGTCCTCCGCCGTAACCATCACGCGCGCCATGGGGAGATTTGCATGCTTCAGCCTGGCGGTAGCCAGATAACGGGTGCCGGAAGTGACCACGCACCAGCGGTCCACGGGAATCGACTGCAACAATTCAATCGCCCCCGGCATCACCACGACACCGTCCTGATCTTCAGCCTCCATCTTTTCCAGCCGCTCCACTTCGGCTTCGGCATCAAGGTGAGGCGCCAGTTGGCGCACAACATCAATGGCACGCACTCCGTGAGTTATTTCCTCGACGGCACGCGGATCAAGGTTTACTTTGTCCGCCCACAACCGGTATTGGCGGGAGACGGAGCGCGTCGAGTCCACCAGAACGCCGTCGAGATCGAAGAGGATCGCGGAGCAGTTGAAAGTTCGCATGTCAGATTTTAGAAAAGCCTTTAACCGCAAAGTACGCAAAGCAAATCTTGGCGACCTTTGCGTACTTTGCGGTTAAAAGCTTCGGCCACACCTACGAGGATAACGTCTTCGGAGAATCGCCTTCCGCCAGATTCCCCTCGTGCATCCGCCCGCGAATCTCCATATGCCTCTTGCGGAAATGCGAGCGTGCACGTTCTCCCCATGCCCGCACGAAATAATAATTCAGGCCAGCACCGATCACTGAGCTCACAAAAGGAATCAGCCGGCCCGACCATTTCTCGACTACTTCCACGCTGGCCTGGGCAGCAATACGCTGGATTACACGCGGCACAAACCGGCTGACAACTTCCTTTTCCAGCAGCTCGCGGCTGATGTCCACCCCGGCGGCAGTGGCGGCGGCGATCCAAAGTTCGGCGGTTTCTTCTTCGGTATTGAACTCGAATCCGTATATCAGGCTCAGCTTCTGAATGGTCCGCAACGTCACTGCCGATAGAATTCCCAGATCGGGAACGATGGTCATCAAGCCACCCAGCCCAAACCCAGCTCCCTCTGCAGCCGCAACTTTCATCCCGCTGCGAATCACGCGCTGTGCGAGGTCATCGAGGCTAGCGACTTCGACGGAGTAAACACCCTGAAAACTGCTGACAGGCAGCCCGTACCCGGAGCGCACTTGCAGCAGAAACTTCGCCGGGTCGACTTTCACGGTCTCGTAGGCGTGCTGGAAGCCGCGTCGCAGCCCGCTCTCGACCCGTCGTCGCAACCACGTCTTGTGCCCTTGCTGAATCATAAGGGTGCGCTTATCAATTCAACCTTACCCCAGATCATAGATGAGTGGAAGCTTACCGATGCGCGCGCCTGCATCTCTCGTCTCCTCCGCGACAGCAGCTACCCTGCTATCTGCTTGTGCTACGATCATTACTCCGCATGCCAACTGGAAAACTGCAGATTGTGCCCCTTGGCGGCCTGGGCGAGTTCGGAATGAACTGCATGGCCGTACGCTGGGGCGACGATATCATCGTCATCGACGCCGGCCTCATGTTCCCCGAAGCTGAACTCCTCGGCGTCGACATCGTTGTTCCCGATATTTCCTATCTGATTGAGAATCGACAGCGGGTACGCGGCATCATTCTCACCCACGGCCACGAAGACCATATCGGCGCCTTGCCATGGGTCTTGAGTGAATTGAATGTCCCGGTTTACGGCACCGAGTTCACCCTCGCTTACGTAGAAGACAAACTGGAAGAGCATGGATTGCTTGACGACGCCGTGCTGAACGAAATCCGTCCTAACGAAAGATTCAAGCTCGGCCCGTTCACGATCCATCCTATTCAGGTGACCCACAGTCTGGTGGATTGTGTGGCGTTGGCGATTCATACTCCTCTGGGTGTGATCATTCACACCGGCGATTTTAAAGTCGATCCCACCCCCACTGACAACCGACTATTCGATCTGCACGCCTTTGCAGAATACGGCAAGACGGGAGTGCTGGCTCTGTTTCAGGATTCGACTAACGTGGAGCGTAAGGGCTATACGCCAAGCGAGCGCGCCGTGCGCCGGAAGTTCGACGAAGTTTTCGCACACACCAAACGGCGACTGTTCATCTCGTGTTTTTCGTCCTCGATTCATCGCATTAAGCTGGCGGTCGAGATGGCGTGGCAACACGGACGCAAAGTAGCGTTTGCCGGGCGTTCCATGAACAACTCTGCCGAGATCGCCGAGGATCTCGGTTACATCGAAATCCCCGAAGGCCTGCTGATCCATCCCGGTGAGATGAAGAACTTCCCGCCGGAGAAGGTTTGTGTATTGATCAGCGGTACGCAGGGCGAACCCATGTCGGCGCTCTCACGCGCCGCCGTGGACAATCACAAGCATGCCAAGATCGAGAAGGGCGATACCGTAATGCTTTCGTCCCGGATCATTCCGGGCAACGAGAAGGCCATCTATCGCATGATCGACCATCTGTTCCGGCGCGAGGCTTATGTCATCTACGATGACGGGTCTTATCCGCCGGTCCACGTCAGCGGTCATGCCAGCCAGGACGAACTAAAGTTAATCATCAACCTGGTAAAGCCGAAGTATTTCATTCCCATTCACGGCGAATACCGACAGTTAAAGCTGCACGCCGAGATGGCCGGCGCCATGCACGGTTCTGTGGGAAAAACCATTCTGATTGAGAGCGGAGACGTTCTCGAGTTCGATGACCAGGGAGCTCGGAAGGCGGGTCGCGTCAACATCGGCAGGGTTTGCATCGACTCGGGATCTCGTACCGACGTGGTCGAAGATCTAATCGTGAAAGACCGGCGGCACCTGAGCGAGGACGGCATCGTGCTGCCAATCATCGCTATCCATAAACTGACTGGCAGAGTAGAGACCACTCCCGAAATCGTGACTCGCGGGTTCTCGCCCGGAGAAGACGGTTTTGTGGAAGGCGCCCGCGAAATTGTCATGCAGACGCTGGAAACATCGAGCGATGAAGAGAAAACCGACTACGGCGTCATCAAGGAAAAGATTCGCACGGACTTGAAGCGCTATATTTCCAAGCAAACACAGAAGCGTCCGCTGATCATGCCGGTGATCCTGGAGATTTGAGTACTTCTGTTGTCGCGAAGCCATGAGCATCAAGAACGATGGACGCGGCGGCCGGGCGGTGTACCCCGGAGCGATTCTCCGCGAAGAGTTCCTCGAACCCATGAAGATCTCCGCGTACCGGCTGGCGATCGAACTGCGTGTTTCCCCACCGACCCTCAATGACATTGTGCGGGAAAGGCGGGGGATCACCCCGGAGATGGCGGTTCGCCTGGCCAAGTATTTCGGGAACTCCGAGCAATTCTGGCTCAACCTGCAAGATGCTTTTGCCGTGTTTCATGCCAGGAAAAAGTATTCCAAAGAGCTCAAGGCCATTAAGACTTTCGCGGGAGCCGCGGCTAGTTAAGCGCACACAACTGAACCCCGTCCTTCCACGAGGATGGAAACGGAGAATCTCATCGTCACCCTCAGCGACATTCGCGAAGCCCAGTCGCGTCTGCAAGGCGTAGCGACGCGTACAAAACTTCTCCCATCACACCTCCATGAAGATGGCGGTATCAAAGACAGCCGACAACTTTACCTCAAGCCGGAAAACCAGCAGCCGATCGGATCGTTCAAACTGCGGGGCGCATATAACAAAGTCGCTTCACTTTCCGAGGGTGAGCGGCAGCGCGGTGTCGTTACCTATTCGAGCGGCAATCATGCCCAGGGAGTAGCCTATGCCGCCAGGGCATTGGGTGTGAAGGCGGTCATCGTAATGCCCGGAAATGCACCTGCCGTCAAACGCGAGGCAACCCAGGCATTAGGCGCGGAAATCATACAGGTTGGGCCATCTAGTTCAGAGCGCCAGGCCAAAGCCGAAGAACTCGCCACACAACACGGATACGTGATCGTACCGCCTTACAACGACGAAAAGATTATTGCCGGCCAAGGGACAATTGGATTGGAAATTCTCGAGGATTTGCCTGGCGTCGAAACCGTCATCGCGCCAGTCGGAGGCGGAGGTATGATCAGCGGCATCGCAACCGCTATCAAGTTGAGCCGGCCCGAAGTCAGGGTGATTGGCGCGGAGCCAGAATTTGCGGCAGACGCGCAGGCGAGCCTCCGCTCTGGCAAAATCGTTCAGTTGGCGGCGGACCAGGTAACACGCACTCTGGCCGATGGGCTGAGAACCCAGAGCCTGGGGGCGATCAATTTCGAGCACATTCGCCAGTACGTCGATGACATCGTTACGGTGAGCGAAGAGGAAATCCGCGAAGCCATGCTCCGCCTCTCGGTCAATTCGGAAACGCTCGCGGAGCCGAGCGGCGCGGTGGCGGTGGCGGCATTTCTGTTCCATCGCGAACAACTTCCAGCGACCATGCAGAACGTGGCAGTCATCAGCGGCGGAAACATTGAGCCAAGTGTGCTGGCAGGCTTGTGGAGCGGCAAACGATGAGCGACCAGACCTCCGGACCAATATTTCCGGCGACTGTGGGGAGATCGGGATGCCTTCGAGACGGAAGGCCGGCCGCTCGCGCGACCTTTGTGAAATTGAGCCTGCTGGCGGGGTCGCTCGTAGTGCTAGCTTGTTTCGCCAATGCCGCTGACTTTCAGCACGGCACAGTCGTACGCGTCGCTCAGATTTATCTCTCGCCTGACGCTAATTCGGCGAAGTTAGCAGAAATGGATCGCGGACGGGAAATTGTTGTATTGGAGAACAGCCGGGAGTGGGTCCACATTGAGGCAAACCTTACAGAGGAACGTACGGTTACCGGTTGGGTACTCGCCAAGGGCGTAGTGCAGACGTCAACTCCGAACGGAGACAAAGTACTTTTTGGTGAGGCCGTCGACTCCGAGGACCAGGCCAGTCGCAGGCATGGACGGAATGGGGCTGCTCAGGACGCGATGCGGCTCTACTATCGCACTGCGGAATACTTCCCCACCTCACCGTTAGCGGCCGAAGCTATGTACCGTTCCGCGGATATTCGCTGGCAATTGGAGAAATCTGATGTTTCTTCACGCCCGTCGGCTAAAGAGCGCGAATCTTATCTCCGTGAGGGCATGGAAGAGAAGTACATGAAAGAAGTGATCAAGAAGTTTCCTGGAACCAAATGGGCTGACCTGGCTGCCTTCCAGTTGATCGACAACAAGCTGTGCGGCGACTGGCAGGGCAGCTCGAAGTGCCCGGTAAAGGAATCTGAGATTTACGAGAAGTATTTTAACGAGCATCCCCAATCTCCTGCTGGTGCGGAAGCGTTGTACGATGCCGCCTGGCGCTGGTCGGCGCTGATCGAGATTTACAAGACGGAAGAAGAACCTAAAAAATCAGAGGAAGCAAAAGGAAGGGCGGTTGCGCTCGCTCAGAAGGTGGCCTCGATGTCTGGTCCATCGGATTGGGTGACGCGCGCGCAACGACTGTTGTATCTGATCGATCAGGGCGTCCCAACCTATGGGAACGTCACGCAATGATTCTCGGACGGAATAGATTACAAACCGGAACATTGTCGCGCATCCCTCTTAGTAAAGTTCTCAAATAATCTACAAATTGCTCTGGTGGCCGGGAATCGGGTCTGTTAATCCGGCGCCATCACGAACTTCTGCGATACTGTTTCTTTCACGCTGGAGGAAGATTGAACGACTACCTGCTGTCACTCGTTCTGGGAATCGTTGAAGGAGTAACCGAATTTCTGCCGGTCAGTTCGACGGCCCACCTGCGGATTGCCGAATCTTTATTCCATATCAGCTTGTCTGATGGCTACTGGAAGATGTACACCATCGTCATCCAGTTGGGAGCCATCCTGTGCCTCCCGGTTTACTTTCGCGGCCGGATCGCCAAATTCCTGTCTACTTTCCCGCAAGGTGAGAACGGCGACCGCACCGCCTTGACTCATCCGCTCGGGCTGACCGCCGTAGCTTTTGTGACAACCGCAATCCCTGCTTTTCTTCTGACCAAGACCATCGGCAAGCACCTGGAAAGCCTGCACATCATGGGGGCTGCCCTGCTGATTGGCGGAATTGCCATGTGGATCGTTGACGCCATGAACGCGCCGTCTGAAACCGCCGGGCCGGGCGCTTCGCCAAGTCGAATTCACACCTGGAAAATGGAGGCCATGAGCCTCGGCCAGGCAATCTGGATCGGCGCTTGTCAGATTTTGTCCGCGGTATTTCCGGGAACGTCGCGATCGATGTCCACGATTGCAGCCGGACAACTCGCCGGTATGTCCCGGGCGTCCGCGCTCGAGTTCTCTTTCTTTCTCTCGATTCCCACCATGGTCGCGGCCACCGGCTATGACCTGCTGAAGTCGCTACGCGGAAAAGGCGCAAATCCCATTGGTGTCTCGCAAATAGATCCGCACGGATGGGCTTTGCTGGCCATCGGCTTCGTGGTGTCGTTCGTCGTCGCGTATGCTTCGGTCGCATGGTTCATGGCGTGGGTGCGGAAACACGGTTTTGTTCCCTTCGCGGTATATCGCATTGTTGTTGGAACGCTGGTGCTGGTATACGCTGCGAAACTGATGAGCTAAGCAGCCGTTCTTTACGCTGTGGCACCTTCGTGTTACTTCGTGTCCTTGATGGTTAATGGCTTAATTTAGAAACGACGTAGCAGCGGGAAACTAACTCGATACTCTTTCCAAATTCCTTCATTGTCGAGCCGCCCGGTTCTTGACATAATTATTTAGCTCTGCCTGGTTCCGGCGTCCAATCAGGGTTTCGTTTCTCTGTGAAGGTCGCCATACCCACACTCGATGAAGTATTTCTCTCAGATATTCGCCCCAACGAACAACCGCCGGCTCAATGAGTTGATCGGGTTCCTGCTTTGCGTCTCGGGACTGCTGTTGTTTCTGGCGCTGGCATCCTATTCTCCGCTTGATCCTTCTTTTAACAGCGCCTCGGTGCTTACGGAGTCGCGCGCGGCACGGAACTGGATTGGCCTGGTAGGAGCGGTCATTTCCGACCTGATGTTGCAAGGGTTTGGCATCGGATCATTCCTGATTCCTGTCTTCCTTGGCGCATTGGGCTCTCGCTGGTTCCGTTCCCGCAAAGTTGTGTCGCCAGTGGCCAAGTCTCTGGGTACGGTCTGGTTACTGATTTTTGTTCCAGCTTTACTGGCTCTTTTGCCCGGAAATTCACGCTGGCTCGGCGTAATCCCGATGGAAGGCCTAGTCGGACGCATCGTTGGCGATGGTCTCATCCATTACCTGAATCTGGCAGGCGCATATATTGTGTGCGCTACGGTTTTGGCGGTCGCGTTATATTTGACCACTGCATTCTCGTTTGCTTCCCTGCGCGTATGGGCTCCAACCCGTTTCGCCTTCGTGATCGCTCTTTGGAACCGCTACAAGGATTGGCAGGACATTCGTGCCAAAAACAAGATGCAAAAGGAGCTGGAGAAGCGACGCGCCACGCGGCCGACAGTCACAACTCAGCTGGTCCAGGCTCGCCAGACAACGCCTCAGCCGTCATTCCAGGCTTCTGTTCAATCTGCTGGGCCCGCCCGAACGACCGGCATCGAGCGCATGGCGATATCGGAACGGGGTGAAGAAACACCTGACCATAGCGAGTCTCAGCACCATTCGAACGTCGCCCACGCCTCTGTTCCCGAAGTCGAGGTCACTGAGCGCGCCGACACCGGCGCGAAGCCCAAGACAGTGCTTCCGAAAATTGCTGCTGGAGGCTTCAAGTTGCCACCGAGCAGTCTGCTCCACCGCGCTGACGAGCAGCAAGTTGTGGATGCTGGTGAACTGAAGCTGCTAGCCCAGGTTCTGACCGAGAAATATGCGGAATTCGACGTTCACGGGCAAGTGACTCAGATCAACCCCGGCCCTGTCGTAACGACGTTCGAGTACAAACCCGAAGCTGGCATAAAGTACAGCCGGATCACCAACCTCACCGACGATCTATGTTTGGCGCTTAAGGCCGAGAGCATTCTGGTCGAGCGCATGGCGGGTAAATCGACTGTCGGCATTCAGGTGCCGAACCGCGAGCGCGAGATCATTTGGCTGCGCGAAAACATCGAGTCGTCGGAATTCATCGGCACAAAATCAAAGTTGACCCTAGCGCTGGGCAAAGACATCAACGGACGCATCGTCACTGCCGATCTCGCGGGAATGCCGCACCTGTTGATCGCCGGCTCCACCGGCGCTGGCAAGAGCGTGGCTATCAATGCCATGATCATGTCCATTTTGTACAAGGCCACGCCCGATCAGGTCAGGTTGATCCTTGTTGATCCCAAGCGTCTCGAACTGGGGAACTACGAAGGTGTGCCGCATCTCTTCACGCCGATCATCACCGAACCGAAGCTTGCTGCCAATGCCCTGCGCAACGCAGTACGCGAGATGGAACGCCGCCTGAAACTGCTGGCTGAAAAAGGCGTGCGCAACATGGAGCAGTACAACAAATTGTTCGACGATGAAGGCACCCGCAGCCTCTTCGGCGAAGATTCAGAGGACCGGCCGCTGCCCTACATCGTCATCATCATCGACGAACTTGCCGACCTGATGATGCTGGATTCCGGCAACGTCGAAGAATCGGTCACGCGACTCGCGCAAATGGCACGCGCGGTCGGCATTCATTTGGTGCTGGCGACGCAGCGTCCGTCGGTCGACGTAATCACCGGTCTGATCAAGGCCAACTTCCCTGCCCGCATTTCCTTCCGGGTTGCGACTAAGGTAGACTCGCGCACCATTCTCGACGCCAACGGCGCCGAAGCCCTGCTCGGACGCGGCGACATGCTTTACCTACCGTCAGGATCAGCCCGCGTACACCGTCTGCACGCTCCGTTCGTCACGGAAAAGGAAATTGCTGCCGTGGTCGAGTTCTGGCGGGCACAAGGAACCGCGGAGTACGAAGAGAAGTTCCTGCAAGCTCCGAGGGACGAACACTCTTCCGGCGAAGGCGGCTCTTCGGGCGAAGTGGGTGAAGAGGACAACGATCCGCTCTACAACGATGCGGTGCGGTTAGTCATAGAGTTTGGCAAGGCTTCCACTTCCTTGCTGCAACGCCGCCTGCGCATCGGCTATGGGCGCGCTGCTCACCTCATCGACCTGATGGAACGCGACGGAATCGTAGGCGCAGCGGATGGTCCCAAACCGCGGGAAGTGCTCAAACGACCCGACTGGATCTCAGAAGTAGAAGAAACGATGCGCTGAAATTCTTTGTTGTCGTCCTGGGTGAAATGAGCGCGTCGCTCAGGATGGCTGCTTTCCGCTGTCGCCTCGCAATCCCCGAATCGCCAGGACCGCAAGCACCGCCACCGCGAGCAACATCGTGATCCAAAGAACCACATTGTGGCGCTCCGACCACGGACGGTCGTCAGGTCGTTCGCGATATGCTTCATTCGCACCTTCCGGCCCCAGCTCCGCCTTGACTGCGGCAGGATCTGCATTGAAGAACCGTGCGTAATCGTAAGTCGGCCGGTGGAGTTTGTCATCGCCGTAGTAGAGCTTGACCAGGGTCTTTCCCGTGGGATCAAAGTAGACTCGGCGTTCAATGGAGAGCAGTTGTACCGCTGCCATCGCAAGCGGCGGGTTGTCCCCGTTGTCGATGGCGATCGTGAGCAACCCGGATCTCTGGTACTCGATCGGCAGATCCATTTCTTCCGACACCACTGTCGTGCCCTCGCGATTCAGCCGTACTCGCGTGATCTCTCCAGCGGTCTCTTGACGGCCATTTGAATCGGTGACGATCACTCCCCGGTGGAAGTTTACCTGGCCGCGTTCCACCTGAAATCGAATGCGATCCACGGGAACTCGCAGAGGTGCTTGGCAGGTGATCAACGTGGTCCTCTGCTTCTGCTGAGGTATGCCGCACGATCCTACTTCCGTCCAGGACGCCTTGGTCTCTTGCACGTTGTATACGGTTGCACTCTTCACCTGTTGTGGCGCAATCCCCGGCGAAAGACTGACGTGTAAATAATGGAAACTCGATGCAGGCAGTTTCAGAACAGAATTGGAACCCAGATCTTCCCGCGTGAAGTCGTAAAGCGTGCTCGTCGGCAATTGCGCTGCGGGCCGCTGCCCGACTGAATTGCTTCCCGCAAGTGAAGCTGTAGATATGAAATCCTTGGCATCCAGACTCAATCGAATCCGGTCGTACTCGCCGATCTGTCCCATGTCGAGATCAAATTCGGTGTGCCCCCCAATGGTGCCAAGGTTGAGAATCCTGGCCGGCACTTCGTGCGTGGATACGCCTCCTCGCTCCAGGTCGAGCGCATATTGCACCTGCGTTTGGCCGTCATAAATCCGCAGGTCGCCCAGATCTAACCGTGAGCGCCCCCAGATCTCCGCATCCACTACAAAGTAATTCTGCACGCCCGGCTGCGCTATACGAATGTCACGAACGTTGGTGAAAAAGGAAAGCGCTGGGTCTTGAGCCGCCAACAGCAAATTGAGAGGCAGGATGAGTACCAGGCCAACCATGAGAAAAATACAAGGTGTGCGCTTCATGCCGCGGCTGGACCTTCACCGGGATTCTTATGGCTGGAAAGACGCAGCCAGTCACGCTGGTAGACGAACGAGATGGCCAGCAGCAGCACTCCCAGCACGATAAAGCTCACGATACGGTAGCCCCGGTCCAGTTCCGAAACGTCATACAGAAACACCTTTCCGATAGTGAACGCGATCAGGGCTAGCGCCTGCCACCGCACAAACGCGGAACGTCGCCAGAAACCCACCACCATCAGCATGGCGCCATAGGCCATCCAGAGGGCGGAATAAGTGAAATCGCGGGTAATTTTCAATCGCTGTGAAATCGAGAACTCTGAGGGGTCCCAGTGGTGCCGATTCAGGTTGGCCATCTGTTGCGCGTAGTAGTCATCCACCTCTCTGCTCAACGCGATCAGCGCCAGCAGATTGAGGGCGACCACGCAGACCGCCGCGGCCACACGTCCAATTTCATCTTTCCGACGGCTTCCATATGCGGCGACCGCACCCAGCACCGCGATTGCGACGGCATAGGTCGCCATCCGCGTGTTGAAAATCGGAGTGGTGACATGGAAGTTATCGATCAGCAGCAAGCGGCCCACACCGAGCACCAGCGCGCCCACTGCGAACGTGTTGAGCAGCTCGGAACCGATCCGGTCCGCTACCCATAACAACACGGCAGCTTCGACAAACCATCCCATCGTGATCCAGTGCGCATCGAGCCTTATGGGAATCGCAACCGTGATGAACCCGATAGCCAATGCAAGATGCAACAGATCAACCGTGCGCGTACTTTCCGCGGTCCGAAGCATGGCCTTGGTTTGCCGGCCAAGAAAGATATAAACCGCGGCTAGAGCCAGGGCGAACCAAGCCGTGTCTCTGGAATCGATCGCCTCGTACATCATATAAATCTGCAGAAAATATCCCGCGGCATTTACCAAGGCCAAAAAGAGCGGGACCGAGTCAGATAGTTGCCCACCCTTCTCCCCCTGACGTCCGACCAGCGGAGACACCGCGAAGATTGCGAAAAACAGTGTGGCAAAACTAACGGTCAAACCAAGCTGTTCGGAATCATAAAAACGCGAGTACCAGCCGATGTAAAGCGCCAGAGTGCCCACATAGCTCAGCACCAGCAGGCGCCGCCAGGGCTTGAGGATCACCAGCGCCAGCGCGGCCACATCCAGGATGGCAACGTACGAAAATAATGCCACTTCGCGGTTCTGCCCGGTGGAAAGAAGAAGTGGCGTGGCAAAGCCGCCGATCATCGCGAACGCCGCGAGAATTTCCGCATCCTGGGTCCATGCCATGACTGCGGTAGCTGCCGTTACTGCAAGCATCATGGCGAACGCCACTCCGCTTGGCAGCAGTGCATACGTCTGGAAGGCTGCCCACAACGACAGATACAAAATCCCGATGCCTACAGCTTTGAGCGAATAAGAAAATACGCGGTACCCACGGCTGCGAAAACGCTCGCTCCAAAGGACAATCGCGATGCCGGCGAGCAGTCCGATGACCACGCGCCCTGTTGGTCCAATCCAATTATTGTCAAAGGCATATTTCAGGAAGTAGGAGACGCCGATCAGCACAGCCGAGATTCCGATTCGGTTCAACCAGTGCGAGCCGATCCGGGATTCGAGATCGGGCGCATTCGGCCGGGCGGAGACTCGAGCGGCCACGCCCGGAACCCTTGGTGGGATCGGCTGCGCAGGTGGCGTCACCGAAGGAGCTGGAAGCGGCGGCGGAGGCACTGACTGGATCTTCGGAACAGGAGAAGGAGCCTCCGGCCCGAGATTCATGGCCTGTTCGATGCGAAACACTCGCGCCGTCAGTTCGGCCAGAAGACGTCGAAGATCGTCCAGTTCGTTTTCAGACCGATCCACAGCACCTCCGATGAACTGATTTCCGAAGCATTATCTGCGAAACTGGTGTGGCTTTCACGCTTATTCAAGAGGACGAACCATGAAATGTCTTACTGAGTACCTCAAGTTTCACACCCGTTCGCACCGCGCCTACGTACACATCACGCCGCAGGTGGAACAAATCGTAAGCAAGAGCGCCATCAAGGAAGGCATGGTGTTGGTCTCCGCGATGCACATTACGGCGGGCATTTATGTGAATGACAACGAGAGCGGCTTGATCGAAGACATCGATCAATGGCTGGAACATCTTGCACCCTTTCGTAAAGACTACAAGCACCACGAGACTGGGGAAGACAACGGAGACTCCCATCTGAAGGCTTTGCTCATACACCACGAGGTTATCGTTCCCATCACTGCGGGCAAACTCGACTTGGGAACATGGCAACGGATCTTCTACGCGGAATTCGACGGCCAGCGCGACAAACGGGTCATCGTTAAGGCGATGGGAGAGTAAGACGCTGGTTCAAGGGTCATTCCATCGGTTCCACCAACGTCATTGGCATCGGCGATTTAGCATCCGGCAACTGCACAACGATGATGGCTGCCAGTACGAAGACGATCCCGGCGACCTGCAGCGGACGCATTACCTCTCCCAGCGCGATCCCGGCAATCACGATGGAGAACACTGGCTCCAGACAACTGACCACAATGGCGCGGGTGGGTTCCAGATGTTGCAGTCCTGCAAAGTAAAAGGAAAACGGCGCGAGCACGGAGAGCAGGGAGAACAAGAGCAGAAAGAGCCATTGCTCACCCGAATAGTGTGCTGCCACCACCTTCCATGGCGGGTTGACCACAAGCCAGAACAATGAGGCACTCCCAGTGGTGTAAATCAGCACGATCCAGCGATCGTGGCGTCCCAGAACGTTGTGTCCGCCGACGTTGTAAAACGCAAACGAAAATGCGGCCAGCAGACCGGCGAACAAACCGATCGCATCCAGGCGCAATCCACTGCCGCCAAATATGCCAATCACCAGGGCGATCCCGGTCACGGCCAATCCCACGGCCCCCACGCGTTGTTTCGTGGGCTTTTGCTGGCGCCGGGCAACTGCGTAAATCAGGACCCAGATCGGAGCTGTGTACTGCACGATGATTGCGGTAGCGACATTCGTTCTCTGGATCGCCAGATAGTAGAAATAGTTGGACGCGGCCACGCCCAAAACACCAATAAGAAATGTGTCTCGGATGTCGACGGCTGGCAGACGCAGGCGGCGCCATCCGCGAAGCACGATCAAAACAGGCAGCAATGCTAGAAATGAAAAGACGGCCCGGCTTTGGGAGAGAATCAGCGGGTCGATCGGTCGCAAATCCTTCATGCCCGGAAGCCTGCCCGTGAAGGCAGCGCGGCCCAGGCTGGCACAGACTCCCCAACACAATGCGGCACTGGCGATGTAAAGATAGCCCAGTGCCGGCCTGCGGATTCTGGTTTCCAATATTGCTCCGTGCAGACAATCGCCCGGGCTATCGCCGGTTGTCCGTGTGGGGCTCCGGGTGGATCAGCACGCGGAACAAATCCGGAAACTCCTGCTTGAAGCGAATTTCAAGGTCGGTCGAGACATCGTGCACGCGGGAGAGAGGCAAGTCATCCGCCATGGTGCAATGCGCTGAAACGTAGACCCGGCCGCGGACGCGCTTGATCTGAATGTCATGCATATCCAGTATTTCCGGAAACTCGGAAGCCACTGCCTTGAGCCGCGTCTCAAGGCGGGCATCGTGGATCAGTTCATCGCCGGGCTCGATGGTCGCCGGCTCGCTCTCGATATGCGTGATGATGGACGCGATCTCTGGAACCTCTTCGCGAATCTGCGATTCGAGCACCGTTACGCGATCATGAGCCTCCTTCAGGCTCAGGTTTTCATCGAGTTCCAGGTGCTGCTCTACATGCAGCTCTCCCAGAAGGTCCTGCACGCTCACGTCATGAACGTTGAAGTTGTAGCGAGTGGCAACGGCCCGTATACGGTCGAAAATATTTTCCGTGCTCAGCTGGCGTGGAACCGAATGCACCACCACATCCGCATCCGGCAACACCTCATGCACCGCGTCCGCGACGGCCGTAGCCATCTGCTCGGAGCGCTGAAAGGTGACATTGCGCGCCACCCCTACCGAGAGGTCGGCAAAGTATCGGTTGCCAGCCCGCCGGATGCGCACCCGATCGATTTCGAGCAGGCCATCCACACTCGAAACTGCGGCGACAATCTTGTTGCGCACGCCCGCGGGTGCGGCATCAAGCAGAGCGTCAACTGTCTTGCGGGCCAAACGCGAGCTTACGTAGATCACTACGCCGGCGACGAAAAGCGCGGACACCGGATCGGCGTCTCGCAACCAATCGATGTTCCAGATTCGCCCCAGCAGAACCAGGAGCAAACCGAGAACCACAATCCCGCTCGACCAGATATCCGTGGAGAAGTGAAGCGCATCCGCTTCCAGCGCCTGGCTGTCGTACTTGGCGGCAATTCTACCCAGGGCCCGCGACCGCCAGAAGTCTACACCCATCGAAACAAACATTACTGCGAACGCGGCAATGTTCGGCTCGATGTGTACATGATGAAAGAACAGCCGCTTGACCGCTTCGTAGATAATCCAGATACACGTGATCAACAGCAGGGCGGTTTCGAGGAAGGCGGAAAAGTTTTCGAATTTCCCGTGACCATATTGATGGTCCGCGTCAGCTGGCTTGTCTGAAACTCTGACCGACAACAGCGTGATGACGGCAGCCACCAGATCGAGCGCCGAGTGCAGAGCTTCTGAAAGTATGCCCAGGCTGCCGGTGGTGACCCCCACGACAACCTTGAGAATCGTGATAGCCATTGCGGCCAGCACGGAGCTTCCAGCCACGGCGCGCTTCTCTGCGCGCATCGACTCCGGACTATAAACCGCTGGCGATCCAGCCATGCAGGCATTATAGAAGAGGAGCTGGATGTTGATCCTTCACACCGGAGATATAGACAGTGGAGAGCAGAATTGAGAACGCACCTCTCCGTCTCCGGTCTAAGACGTAGGGCAAAGACCTTGTGAACCTCGGCCGCAACCCTCTATTGACTATGCCCTCGAAGGCCGGATGGTGTAGAGTTCACCCTGTCGTCGGCTCGTGCCGACGCTTCGCAATCGCTGGTTCGTACCCAAGCTCCAATCCAATTAAAGAGGAATTCTCTATGCATTTTGCTACCTTCGGTCGTCTCGTTGTAGCCTCGGCAATTCTGACTGCAGCATTCGGCACGCAGGCGCAAACCGTCGCGCCTATCAAACCCGGATTGTGGCAGGTTCACATCGACCGCGAAGTTGACGGCCAGAAAGCGCCGGACCCGAGCGATCACCTGAAGAATATGACTCCTGAAAAACGTGCGCAGGTCGAAGCCATGATGAAGCAGCACGGCATCGCCATGGCCTCCCCCGGCATGAATCAGGTCTGCTACACCGCCGAGTCGCTCGAGCGGGCAGAATGGGCCAATCAGGAGTCCGGGTGCAAGACTGACTTCACCAGCCGCACCGCGACCTCCTGGAAGTGGCACTCCACTTGTCCCAAATATAGTTATGTGGGTGATGGTGAAGCCATTTTTTCGGATCGCGAGAACTACACCGTCAAATCCACCTCTGTGTCCAAGATTGGCGATAAGGCTCGTAACTCGCGCATGACGATCACGGGGAAGTGGCTCGGCGCCGACTGCGGTGATCTGAAACCTCTGAACCCCAAGCCCTAATGAACGCAAGCCCCTTCCCCGGGGCGATTATCGCAACTGCTCTAAGATGAAGGTCACTGCATACTGCTGCGCGATACTTTCAACCCTTCTGGTTGTGGCATGGCCGGTGGCCGCATTCGGCTGCATTTTTCTGTTCGACGCACCCACCCGAGATGCCTTATACGAATTCAAAAGATTTTTCCTGTTCATCGGGGTTATAACCTACCCGTGGGGATATCTCGTCGCCGTCGCTCGCATCTTCGCCCGTAGAAAAGGCGAGGTCTGGTGGACAAGGCTCACGATCGTTTTTTTCCTCGTCCCCTTCGCTCAGCTCGGACTGGTATTCCTGGTCGCTAGCATCTTTGGCTCCTGAAACCGGGCGCCGCCGCCCTGTATCGACATCACCTCAAACCTCTGCCCTGGATGTCGCACGCCCGCTCTATGCTACGATTCTCGGTGCACCATCGTCCCAGACGCCGGAGGAATTCAGCTTTGAAGAGTCATCGCGGATGGATATGTTTATTGTTCTTGAGCACGCTGACCTGGGCGCAGGCAGAGAAACCCGCTGCCCCCTCTGCGCCGCCAAAGGCTCCGACTGTGTCTCATGCTGCCAAGCCATCAGAAACGGCTGCCGTACCCCGCGATGCGGCTGTGATCACGATTCCCGGTCTGTGCGACAAACCATCCGCCGACAAGTCCAAGCCTGCCGACTGCAAAACCATCGTGACCCGTGCTGAGTTCGAGTTGCTCGTGGATACCGTAGCCCCCACCATTGCGCCCGCTGCTCGAAAACAACTGGCAACCCAGTACGGGACTGCTCTGATCATGGTCAATAAGGCGCGCCAGATGGGTTTGGACAAAGGACCAAAGTACGAAGAGTTGATGCGAGTTGCCCGCATCACGGTCCTGACCAAACAGCTCAACGAAGCTTTGCAGGACGAGGCTGGGCGCGTCTCTGACGAGGACGCCAAGAGCTACTACCAGAAGAATCAGCCCGCATTCGAAGAAGTCGACCTTCAGCGGATATTCATCCCCCGCAGTAAACAACCGGCGGAATCGAAAGAGAAAGTGGCTGCGGACGACGCTAAGAAAGCCCAGCAGGACTCTGAAGGTGCCATGAAGACGGTGGCCGACGGCGTGCGAGCACGCGCTGCGGCCGGAGAAGATTTCGACAAACTGCAGGATGAGGCCGCGGTGGCCGCGGAATTCAAAGGCAAGCCTCCTACGAGGCTCGGCAAGGTACGACGCACCAGCCTGCCGGCGACACAGGCCCAGGTAATGGATTTGAAGCCAGGGGAAACTTCCCCCCTGATTGACACTCCGAACGGATACCTGATCTACAAGGTCGGAGAAAAAGATATCTTGCCGTTCGACAAAGTGCATGACGAGATCGTTTCCACATTGCGTTCCCAGCGTATCCAGGAGGCAATGCAATCGGTTCAGCACTCCGCAACCCCCGAACTGAACGAGAAGTATTTCGCGGAAGCACAGCCGGCCGATTCGCAAGGAAAAATGCCGCCATCCGGACCAACCGCCGCGCCGCCAAAGTCTTCTGAAGCCGGGCCCAAATAGATGGGCGATTCGAAACCAACCGTAGTCGTGACAGGAATATCCGGAAATCTTGGGACCCGTCTGCTGCCGCAGCTGGCGGAGTTCGATGTGATCGGAGTGGACCTGAATCCGCCTTCAACCGACCTCCCTCTCCGCTTCGAGCGCATGGACCTCGGCGACGAGCAATCTTGCCGCCAACTCTTCGTTCTTTTACGTGACTCCCAGGCCTCGGCGGTGGTTCACCTGGCGTTTGTACTCGACCCTGTGCGCACCGGGATTCTCGACGTCAATCGCATGTGGCAGATTGATGTAGCGGGAACCGCGCGCGTCATCGAGGCCATCACTGAGGTCAATCGCGACAACGCGAGTGTCCGAAAATTTATCTTTCCCAGTAGCGTTTCCGTTTACGGTTCCAACCTTCCCGGCTTTGTGACCGAAGAGCAGGCACTCGCGGCTCACTCCCTGCCTTACGCGATCCACAAAATGGAATCCGACAAGGTAGTCCAGCAGCGCGCGCCGGCGCTGCGTGGTTGCAGCGCATATCTCTTGCGTCCGCATATTTTTGCTGGGTCTACCGTGGAAAACTACATGGTGGGGGCTTTCAGGGGTACGCCTAATGGCCCCAGTCAGCGCGCTGCCAACATGCGCAGCAACGGAAAGCGGCTTCCATGCCTTCTCCCATACGGACAACAGTATCTGGATAACCGCATCCAGTTCGTTCACGTGGACGACATGGCGCGATTGATAACACACATTCTGCGGAAGACCGAACCCGAGTCGCAGAGGTTGACCGTGATGAATGTGGCGGGGCAAGGCGAACCCCTGACCTTCCAGCGTTGTATTGAAGTCGCCCAGGCCAGCCTGCTGCGCGTACCAGGAGAGTTGGCTTTCCGCACCGCCTTGCAGTTGTTGTGGAAGTTGGGAATTGTGGCCATCCCGCCCGAAGCCGCGCCTTACATGACGGGCGAGTACATCATGAACACAGATCGCTTGCAGAAGTTTCTCGGGAAAAACTACCAGGACGTAATCCGTTACACAATTGCGGACGCCTTCGCGGATTGTTTTCAGAGCACCATCCCTGCTGTGACCGAACATCCCGCTGCAGAAGCTTCATAGCCACGCCGCAAGTGTGGGGCGCGGACAACACACCAGTGAAGCCCTCGCTATTTCTTGCCCCGGTACAGGCCTGCGATGCCGAACGTATACGGCTTCCATGTTGCTTCTCGCAAACCGGTGCGTTCCATGCGTTGTAACATCTCGCACGGCTCAGGGAAGCGCTCGACCGAAGCCGGCAGGTACGCGTAAGGCCCTTTCACTCCAGAAACCAGTGTGCCGATTGCCGGCAGCACGCGTTTGAAATAGACCCGGTAGATACTTCCCATGATGCCTTCGGGTTCGGAGAAGTCAAGAATCCCGCATTCTCCGCCAGGCCGCAGCACGCGCGCGATCTCCGTCAGCCCTGCGTCATAATTTGCCAGGTTGCGAAATCCGAATGCGGATGTAACCAGGTCGAACTTTCCGTCAGGAAACGGCAAGTGAAGGGCATCGGCCTCGACCCATTGCGGCCCCGCGTTCGCTGATTTCGATCTTGCACGTTGCAACATGGCGTGCGAAAAGTCAGCTCCCAGAATTCGCGGTAACGACTTCCCTGCTTGCCTCTGCAGGGCAAACGCCATATCCCCCGTGCCACAACACAAGTCGAGCACCTGCGCTCCGGGCCGCGAGAGAATGTGGGCGAAAGTCCGGGCCGTTCTCCTCCACCACAGGCGGTCGATATTAAAGGAGAGGACATGGTTCAACACATCGTATCGCGGTGCTATGGACGTAAACATCTCACGCACGGCGCGTGCGGAGGACTGTTGGTCAGTTGAGCCGTCGGGCGTCGCCCCAATGGTTCCGGATTCGATCACCCGCGATTTACTGGAATCTGTCAATCTGGTTGAAATCCTGCTAATTTCGCTGTGCGGCCGTACCGCCTGTCTCGGCGGCTTGTACTACTTCGATGAACGCCGCAATTCGTCCACGGCTTCCAGAACTACTTGCTCGGGTACGTCGTTCACGACTTCCACTTTCCCTACCTCCCGCGGCAGCACAAAGTGGACAACCCCATTGCGCGTCTTCTTGTCCGATTTGAGCAGGCGCAAAATGTTACGGCTTGTCGACTGAACCTTCGGCAACGATCCCAACCGGCGCACGGCATTGTCGATTCGCTTGGCACTGGAGTCGTCTGTCTTTCCCATTGCCGCGGCAATTCTGGCCGCCGCAATCATTCCCCATGCAACCGCTTCTCCATGCAGAAAGTGACGATACTTGGTATCCGCCTCCAACGCGTGCCCAATCGTGTGTCCGAGATTCAGCACCCGGCGCAAGCCATTTTCGCGCTCATCGGAAGACACAACTTCCGCTTTGAGCCTAACCGATTCCGCAATGACCCATTCGAGCTTGACCGCGTCGCCGCGCAGTTCCTTTACGGTAATCGTCTCTAACGCGCGAAATAATTCCGGCTTGCCGATCACGCCGCACTTCAATGACTCGTAGAGTCCGGCGCGGAATTCACGATCAGGAAGCGTCCCCAACACCGCTGGATCAATCACAACCATTCGCGGATGATGAAATGTACCAACCAGATTTTTCCCCGCACGCAGATTTACGCCCGTCTTGCCGCCAATGGACGCGTCGACTTGCGCCAGCACAGTGGTCGGAATCTGTACGACGTCCAAACCTCTCATGTAGAGCGACGCCAGCAATCCGGTTACGTCGCCGATCACTCCGCCTCCGAAGGCTACGACTCCCGAGTTGCGGTCTGCGCCCAGCCGGCTCAATTGTTCCGACAACTTCTCAACCGTCGCCAACTTCTTGTTGCGTTCACCGTCGGGCATCTCCAGAATTTGCGCGGCAAATCCCGCCGCAGAGAGAGAAGCCAGCAACTTCTTTCCCCACTTGCGCCGCACCGGGGCCACGGTCACCACGAAAAGGCGTTTAACCGGGTCTTTCGCGGATGATTCGCCCGCGCCCAAACCAAAAGCTTCGCGCAGCTTTTCACCGGCCCGCTGCAGCAAGCCGCTTTCAATCACAGCGTCGTAGGGTCGAGGCGGTAGCGAGATGGTCACACGAGTCATAAATCCTCATCATAAATGCAACAGGCAAAATGATCTGAATTGCAGGCAGTACTATGGCCAGAGCTCCCCACCCGTACGTCATCCTGAGGGACTTCAGTCCCGAAGGATCCGGCGTGCACAACGGCACTGCCAGAAGACTTCTGAGCCGCTGCAGGTTGTAGCGCCGCCGTCCCGGCGGCTATCCGGTGGGCGTCCCGCCCACCGCCGGGGGCGAGACGCCCCCGAGCTACCCGGCAAGATGCCGGCGCTACAAGCGCACTCGGATCGAGTGACAATCAGGCGGCTCGAGCAGTTTTGGGTCTGAGCAATGAAGCCACGACTGACAATATCAAGATACCCGCCACCGCTCCCAACGCGATCACCGTTGGCACTTCGTAGTAGTGTGACACCAGCATCTTGCCGCCAACGAACATCAGGACGATAGAGAGTCCATAGTGCAGGTACCGGAACATTTCCATCATGCCCGCCAGGGCGAAATACATCGAACGCAGGCCGAGAATGGCAAAAACATTGGATGTGTATACGATGAAAGCGTCCCGGGTGATCGCCAGGATCGCAGGAATGGAATCGACCGCAAATAACAGATCCGTGGTTTCAACAACTACCAGAACAACCAGCAACGGTGTCGCCAGAAGTCCCGTGCGTCGAACAAAGAATTTGTCTCCTTCATAGTCTTTTGTCACCGGCACCCAGCGGCGAAACAATCGAAGCACTGGATTCTTTTCTGGATGAATCTCAGCTTCTCCCTGCCGAAAAAGTTTTATGCCACTGTAGATCAGGAATCCACCGAAAACGTACACCACCCAATGGAATCTCTGGATCAGTCCGACGCCCGCGGCGATGAAAATTGCACGCATAATCAGCGCACCCAGGATTCCCCAGAAAAGAACTTTGTGCTGGTGGCCGGGTGGCACCTGGAAATATCGGAAAATCAACAGGAATACGAACAGGTTGTCGACACTGAGCGAGAGCTCAATGACATATCCAGTCACAAACTCCAGCGAGGGGCCCCGCCCATGCCAGAAAAAGATCACCACGGCAAAGATGAAGGCCAGCGCGACCCAGACCGCGCTCCAGATCATCGCTTCACGAAATTTCACCGTGTGGGTGCGACGATGGAACACTCCCAGATCGAGCACCAGCATCGCAACCACAAAAACGTTAAATAAGACCCAAAACAGTATCAATCAACGCCCCGTTTTAACTATTCCTGATTGTTGCACGTCGTGTCTGGCAATCCTAATCCTTCCGCCCCAACGTGCCTTTCTCCCAGCGGTCCCACATGCCGAACATTTTCAATTGTTCATCAAGGTGGGTTTCGCGCAGGGTTTGTTCAATCTGCGCATGGTTGAGACGTGGGCCGGGGACCGTTGAAGCGTTAGCGATGCCCCACGTCAACGCTGTGGCTTCGGCAACGTGCTTCTTCAATTCGACGAGATCAACCTTGTCAAAGGTATCGGACATCGCGTGGTAGTTGATCAGGTAGTTGTACTCTTCCTGATTGGCAACAAACGTCGGCACCCCTTGCAGCAGGAAATCGAAGTTGTCAGTGCCCCAATCGGCGTCGGTGGTAAGGGTTGTAGCGTCGAACTGTGTCAGCGGGGCCACCAAAGTCGTTGCGGCATCGACAACGTCATGACGTCCGCCCAGCGAGAAACCGGTAACCCGGCCAACACCGGAGTCGAGAACCACCACGCCGGCAATCTTGTCCAGTTCAGCGGTATGGGTAACCGTGTAAGCATGCGAGCCGACCATGCCTTCCTCTTCTCCTGAAAAAAGGACAAAGCGGATCGTGCGTCGCGGCCGCAGCCCTGATGCCTTGATCGCGCGCAGGACGTCAATCACCAGCGCTGCGTTGCAACCATTGTCCAGTGCCCCGGTACCCAATTCCCACGAATCGAGATGCGCACCCAGCACCACAAACTCCCCCGGCTTATCGCTGCCGCGAAGTTCCGCGACCACGTTGGCTGCTTTGATCGGACCCCCAATCCGGTTGGGAATGGAAAGATCTGCAAAGACTGCCTGACCGGAGGCAAGCAAGCGCGCCATGCGTCCTGCATCTTCACGTGCCACCACGAGCATCGGAATTCGGTCTAATTCGCCTCCGTTGGAGTTCGTGTGGCGATAAAGAAGATCATTCGGCCGGGTAGATTGAAACGCTACCGCCAGGGCCTTGCCTACAACGGCGCGGTCAATGACGCCGGGTGCCTTCAGATACTCGGCGAACAGGTCATCCCATTTCTTCATCTCGTCCGAGTGCACCAGAAGAAGCGCGCCGGAAATATCCCCAACTCGGGTAAAGTCTGCGGCCGCCCCGTCGCCTACATCGACGACTCGGACATGGCGATGGGACGACAAAGCCGGAGCCCACGCCACCGATACAGCCCGTAGCCGGAACTCCGCGGTCTGTTGCTTGCCATTCTGTGCAATAACGGAAACTTCGGTCGCACCCTCCGCCCACGAAGCTGGAAGGGTGAAGTCTTCCGTATGGACGCTGTCCGCCCCGGCTGCCTTGAACGCCTCCACACCCCAGTCAACGGCTTTTTGCATGGCCGGCGTGCCCGGAATGCGGCCCCCAATCTCATCCGTCAACTGATGCAAGTTCGTTTCAAGCGGCGAAGGCTTTAGAGCTTCCGTGATCAGACGGTCGGCCGATGCCTGGGCAAGCGCGCAACAAACAGAAATTGCACAGGTGAAAAGGAAGAAAAGGAAAAACCTCAATCGTCGTCGCATGATGCGGCATTAGAAATGAAAAGGAGGAAAAGAGCAAAGAACGAGGAGCAATTGTCCGCGCGGGACTGTCTTTTCAGTATTGGGAATGACGGATTCAGAACTCAATGACGCCACCGGCCAACGACCGAGAATCAACGACCGCCTACTTCTTGTCCAGCAACCGCACCGTCTCCAGTATCACATTCCCCACAATCTCTATGCTCTTCGGACTAAGTTTGTCCAGAGTGTCCTGCGGAGTATGGTGGAAGACATTGCCGTAGCCGTAATCCAGGTCGATCAGGTCTGCGCATGGCACACCCAGTTTGATGAACGGAAGGTGGTCATCCTCTACTGAGATCGTTCGCCCGAAGAAGTGCGATTGGTAGCCCAATTTCGAAGCCGCCTCAAAGACTAGGTCTTCGAGCCATGGAGTAGATTCGCTGTCGCGGTCCACATTCAAGTCAGCGTCCCCGATCATGTCAGCGAGCAGGAATGCTTTTATGTTCTTGAGCGTGCCGTCCTGCTTCCATTTTTCCGCGAGGTGGCGAGTGCCGTAGAGGCTATCGGTGTCAGCTCCAGGCTTTGACCGCTTCTTCCCCATCCGTCCACAACAACCAGACGCTGTAGCCGTCACGTTTTTTACCATGAAGCTGGTTGGCTAATTCCAGCAGGATCGCGGTCGAAGATCCGCCATCGTTGGCGCCGACGTAGCCGGTATTTCGCAAAGGATAGTTGGTGTCGTAGTGCCCGGCGATCACGATGATCCCATCGCGACGTTCCGGGAAATTTGGCAATGATGTTTCGCACCGGAAACTTGCCTTCGACCGTGTCGGCGATGAAAGCGTCCTCTTCTACCGCATCACCCTTCAGGTGATTCGAGGATGTAGTTTTCCAGCTTCTTGTGATTGGCGCTGCCGATCGGACGAGGACCGAAGGCCACGACTTCACGCGTATATTGCATGGCGCGGGCGGCATTAAATGATTGCGCAAAGGCCGTCTGCAGAAGCAGAACCAAGAGACCCAGCAGCGATCAGAGACGGCGCCGTAGCGCCGCATGTCGCGATGCGCTGTTGCAGAGAACGTCGCCACGTTTTGCCAGGCAGAAATCGTCAGCTCGAACACATGTCGCCAGCAACTACGCATCATCCGGATCATGCGTCTTTTTTCGCCTGCCGCGCCTTGCGCTGCTTGGGATGCACCAGCCACGCGATTCCGATACTCACGATATAGAGCCCCACCATCGGCGCGGCGAAGATGCACATGTTCAGGATGTCGGTGGTCGGCGTGATGATGGCCGCGATAATAAAGATCACCAGAATCGAATAGCGCAGATTGCGCCACATCCAGCCCGCATTCACAATCCCCATCAGCGCCAGAAAAAATACCAGGATCGGCAACTCAAAAATCGCCCCCATCCCCACCATGATGGTCAAAAACAAATCGGTATACTCCCCAATTGTGATCATGGGTTGGAATTGTTTGCCGTAGTCGATCAGGAAATTCAGGGCCGCGGGATAGACCATCTTGTAGGCGAACACTCCTCCTGCCAGAAACAGGAAGACGGTCGAAAACATGAATGGGAACACGTAGCGCTTTTCGTTGCGATACAAACCCGGAGAAATGAACATCCAGACCTGATAGAGCACGAAAGGCGAGGTCAGGAACAAACCAGCCAGCGCCGCCACTTTCAAATAAAGATTGAAGGGCTCGGTGGGGTTGAGATAGACGAGCTTTTCGGCCATCCCGTTCCGGTGCAGCGCTTCCATGATGGGCCGCTGCACAAAGCTGAAGATGAATTCGTGATAGTTCCAGCAGGCAAAAAAACCAACCGTAACCGCAAGGATGGAATAAATAAGCCGGCGGCGCAGTTCCTCGAGATGCTCGAGGAAACTCATGGCGGTCAGTCCGTCGCGCGACTCTTCTGAAGGAGGAAGCTCACCTGCCATCTCAGGCATCGGGAGCCTTGGCCAGCGATGGTGTCTCAGGCTCTGAAGTTTGGGTCGGCGAGCTGTAGGGTGTCTCAGGTCCGTGATCTGGGTCGGCGGGCTCTGGGTTCTCGAGGCTCGGAGCCTGGGTCGGCGGGCTGTAGGGCGGTGTCATTTGGGACGCCGGCATCTGCTTTCCAGGGGCAAGCTGCTCGAAGGCTACCGGCTCCCACCGGAGCGTGGACCGGCGGCAAGATGGTTTGGCGGTTGTTTTCAAGATCCAGTTGTGAGATCTCGGATTCGATCTGCGCCTTGAATTCGTTCGAAGCCCGCTTGAATTCGTTCAGGGCTCGTCCAATCTGCCGTCCAATTTCGGGCAACTTCTTGGGCCCGAACAGGATCAGGGCAAAAAGAAAGAGAAAAATCATCTCTGGGAAGCCCAGGTTCATAGAGCTCCATGATACTGCCGCGGCGAATTGCCAGCAATCGGCGCGTTGCAGCGAGTTCAACAATTGGCGCGGGTCGACCCTGTGCGATACGGCCTCGTTGACGGGGTATTGCCGGCACCTGGCAGGTCAGAACAGAGCGATTCTTGGAACCCAAGCGATCTGGCGCATCTAGAACAGTGCAGTCTGACAGTCTCGACCATTGGGTGGTTACTTCCGAGTACCGGAAGGCAGGGGTAACCGGGCTCTGAGCTGCGTGCTATACTGCGCTCAGACGCGGTGTACCGGGGCATCCTAAACTTTCCGGCGAAATTTTCCGGCGAAGGAAAACAAGATGGTTGGTAGTTCTCGTCGCGCGCTCTTCCTGGTTGTATTCATATTAGTCACCTGCGGATTCCTGGGCATCGTATTCGGACAAAAAATCAATCCTTCGGCCGCCCCCGGCGGCGATTCCGATGTCCGCGACAGCCTGCGCCAGTTCACCACGGTTTATGACGTCGTCGAACAGAACTACGCCGAACCGGTGAATCCCGACAAAGCCATCTACAACGGCGCCATCCCGGGCATGCTGCACGTGCTCGATCCGCACTCCAACTTCTTCGATCCCAAGGCCTATTCCCTGCTGCGGGAAGATCAGCGCGGCAAGTATTACGGCGTCGGCATGACGGTTGGTCCGCGCAACAATAAAGTCATCGTCATCGCGCCTTTCGTCGGCACCCCGGCCTACCGCGCGGGAATCCGGCCCGGCGACATCATCGCCGCGGTCGATGGCAAGCCCACCGACAACATGAGCACCGGCGACGTGGCCGACCTGCTCAAGGGACCGAAAGGCACCACGGTTCACATCACGATCCTGCGGGAAGGCACGGACAAGCCGCTCGAGTTCGCAGTCGTTCGCGACGAGATTCCGCGCTATAGCGTTGATCTGCATTTCCTGATCAAGCCCGGTATCGGCTATATGCACGTCTCCGGATTCAATGAGACCACGGAGCACGAAGTTGCAGACGCGCTCGATCAGATGGGCGACCTCAAAGGATTGATCCTTGATCTGCGGCAGAATCCGGGTGGCTTGCTGAATGAAGGCGTAGGCGTGGCCGACAAGTTCCTGCGCAAGGGACAGTTGATTGTTTCCCACCATGGCCGCTCGTCACCGGAAAAGCGCTACACCGCGGCCCACGGCAATGGCGGCAAGGAATATCCGTTGGTTGTGCTGGTGAACCGCGGAACTGCTTCGGCGGCGGAAATTGTTGCCGGCGCGATTCAGGACCACGACCGCGGATTGATCGCGGGAGAAACCACTTTCGGCAAAGGCCTGGTGCAGACCGTCTATCCGCTTTCGGAGAACACCGGACTGGCGCTGACCACGGCGAAGTATTACACGCCGAGCATGCGTTTGATTCAGCGCGACTACTCCAACGTTTCTCTCTACGACTATTACTTCAACCGCGAAAGTGAAGAAAACGAACACAACGCTAGTCGAGAAGTAAAGCTGACCGACAGCGGCCGCACCGTATACGGCGGCGGCGGCATCACGCCTGACGTCAAGATCGCCGCAGGTAAAGAGCAACCACTTTCAGGATTCGCTGCTGCAGCACTACGCCTTCTTCAACTTTGCCAAGCACTATGCCGTGACCCATCAAGCCGACAAAGAGCTTCGAAGTGGATGATGTTGTCCTGCAGGATTTCCGCAAGTTCATGGACGACGAGAAAGTTCCCTACACCGAGGCCGAATTACTGGAAAACAATGCCTGGGTCCGATCCAACATCAAGAGCGAAATCTTTGTCGATGTGTTCGGACAGGAAGAAGGCCTGAAGGTTCGGGCCGAAACCGATCCACAAGTGACCAAGGCTTTGGATCTTCTTCCGCAAGCCAAGCAGCTGGCGGAGAATGCCCGCAAGGTGGTCGCCGAGCGCGGAAGTGGGCATCCGTTAAGCCAGTAATCTGGCTTTTAGTTACTCGAAAGGCCCGAGCTCATCGGGCCTTTTTTTTTTGATACTGAACATCCCTAGCACTGCCCATCCCATACATGCGTCATCCTGAGGGACCTCAGCCCCGAAGGATCTGGCGTGCACATCGGTGCCGCCTGGAGAGTTCCGAAACTCCCCACGCCAGATCCCTCGCGAGATCGGGATGACGTCGAAACAATAGCTGGACGACGCCATACCACCCGCCCCTGACGCCACTTTCTTTACATTGACTTGAGGGTTTTTACCGCGCATAATCCGCTCTTGAGGCTGGTTTTGACCCTGTCCAGCCAGTTTCGGGATATTCGGATGGCCTCCCCAAAAGCGAAATTCCGAATTGTCTTCCTGCGCACCCGTTCCCGGGTGGCGCGGTCGAGCCAATGTTGAAACAGGGGGTGTGGATGTTGGCGACAATTCCTGCCGTGGCTGCCGGGTGGACCGACTGGCGAACGCGCCGTATCCCTAACTGGCTGACTGTGCCGACGCTGCTCCTGGGAATCGTGATCAACACCTTTGCCCAGGGCTGGACGGGAACCAAAGATTCCCTGTTAGGCGCCGGACTCGGTTTGGGACTGTTGCTGCCGTTCGTGCTGCTGAAAAGCCTGGGCGGTGGCGACTGGAAGCTGGTGGGATCACTGGGAGCCTTCCTCGGCCCTTCGCGTCTGATCGTCGTGCTTGTGATAACGGTGCTGACTGCAGGCCTCATGGCCGTGCTTTTGATCATTTGGAAGCGGCGAATCGGTCAGACTTTACGCAATCTGGCGCACATGCTCGCTTCCTTGCTGACCCTTCATCTGCCCGGACCCGAGATGTCTCTGGATAATCCAGATTCCTTGAAAGTGCCCTTCGGCGTGGCCGTCGCGATGGCAGTCGTTCTTTATACTGTAAGGCAGGTTTGGAGCGTCTGATCTGAATGAGATTCTGGAAACATGCAGCCAGCGATAGCACGGGCGCAGAGATCGCCGAAGCTGCCATCGTGCTGCCTCTGGTATTCATGCTGTTGCTTGGAATCTACTGGTTCGGGCGGGCCTACAACATCTATGCCACGATCACTTACGCAGCCCGGGAAGGAGCCCGTGCCGCCACAGCCCCGACCAGCGCGACCCTCGGAAATACGACTTTGACGCCGGATCAGGTCGCCACCCGGGTACTGCAGGTGCTGCAAGCCTCGAAGCTGAATCCAGCTCAAGTGACCCAGTTGATTCCCGAATCCGCCGCTGAAAGATTGCACTACTCTTGCGCCGGTGACTTCGTGCCAACCTGGCATTGGTGGCGGAAACCCGCAAATTTGCTATCAGTCGAATGTGCAGATCAATGCTCCGACTACGCTGACGGAACCGTCTTCCTGTGGAGTGTCGGTCAGTTTCCAATATCCCTACCAGTTTTATTTGCCATTTACTTCGCTCAACAACCAGCTGATCCAGCTCAAGGCCAATGTGCAGATCACAGGAGAAAACTAGGTGCGAGCACGTAAACCGATATTTCGCCGGTGGAAGGCAGTATTTCTGGCGGACACGTCTGGTTCGCAGCTTCTGGAATTCGCTGTCGCCTTGCCCCTGCTGGTGGTTTTCGTGGTTGGAATTTTCGACTTTGGCGGGGCTTTCAATTTGAAGCAGGTGCTCAACAATATTGCCCGCGAGGGCGCGCGGTTTGCATCCAGTCTGCCGACTAATGACCTGGACGCGATAGGAACTCCACCATCGGTCACGGCGATCCGCGATCTGGTGGCGTCCCACCTTCAAACGGGAAGACTGAACGATTGCGGTCTAGCCACTCAAGCCGCGGTCAATGGGCCGGCAACAACGTGGACCTACACCGCTGCGGGGGGAGGTTGCGCAGCGCCTCTGGTGCTGACTATCGAGCGAGGTTATTCATTTCCCACCGTTATCGGCGGCAACACTTTTAATGTGATCAGCACACGGGTCAGCCTTAAATATCCCTATTCCTGGCATTTTAACAAGGTGGTTACTTTGCTCGTTCCTGCAGCTACCTACCAGGGAGTAACCCAAATCAATACCGACGCAACTGTGCCGAACATGAACTGATGAGTCAGACAGCCATAGTCAGCAAGACGCAGCCGTCAGAAAGAGCGGGGCCAGACTATTGTTCTGGTGGCGGTCGCTCTGGTGGGCTTGCTCGGTATGGCGGCGTTGGCGATCGATGTAACGACTCTGTATGTCGCAAAGGGTGAGCTACAGCGCGCGGCTGACGCAGCTGCCTTGGCGGGTGCAAAGGCCTTTGTGGACTCCGGGGTCACGTCAGACAATAGCGTAACCCGCCAAGGCATGGCGCAAGTCATGATTACGAGTTTAGTCAACTCTGCGTTGGCCCAAAACACTGTGTCCGGTGGCGCTCCGGTTTTGGTCGCGGCAACACCTGATTTCACCCGTGCCGGCAATCCACAACTCTCGGTCACCCTGCAAAAAGCGAATCTCCCAAGTTTTTTTTCGCGCATCTGGGGAACGAAAGTGATCACGGCTAACGCAACCGCTATCGCGGAAGCCTACAATCCGGCGAACGCGCCTGCTGGATATCCTCCCATCGCGCCGAAATGCGTAAAGCCGATGTTGGTTGCAAACCAAGACCCGAAGAGTGCGGCACCCTCCAAATTTGTTGATCTCACAACGGGCGCTCCGGTTGCAACAAGTGTAATTGGAGAGACCGTGACGATTAAGCCCTGTCCTACAGCCGGTTGTCCTCCGGTTGTTGGAGACCTGCAATTTCGACCGGCGCTGGTCACCGCAAGCGCTTCTAATCTTTGTCCTGGGACCTGTACCCCTCCAGCGTCGGATTATGAGAGCAGTATTGAGTGTTGTGACGGCGTCACAGCCTATCAATGTGGGAACCTGGTTCCAACGCCGCCCGTGGTTCTAGACGCGGGTCTCGTAAACCCCCAACTCACCGCCCAGACCGACAACGGTCTGCAATGCCTAACGAATAATCTGTCACCGGATTCGCTCGATCCTACGAGCCTACCCGGGTTTACCGCTGGCACTGAGGCCGTGAGAATTGTGGCGGGAAGCGGACCGCAAGTTGGAAATCTAGTCACTACAAGTAGATCGATTGCGACTCTTCCAATTGTCGAATCTCCGAGCGCGACTCCCCTTCGTGTGGTTGGTTTCTTACAAGTGTTTGTAGATCCAACTCCTCCGGTACTCCCCAATCACACTGCCGCGATTCTGAACGTGGTGGGCTGCGGCAACAGTCCGGGCGCAACGCCGCCAGTCCTTGGCGGCGGTTTTTCTCCCATTCCGGTACGTCTGATTCACTAAGCCAAGCGCGGTAGATCCAGGAATGATGTTCTTAGCTAGACAAGCCCCCTATTGCGGCGATGGATTGTCCTGCTGCGGTTGGGGAACTTCCTGACCTGCGCCCTCCTGCGGCTGAGGTTGAGCGTCAGGCTGGGGAACATCGGGTTGCGGCGCGTCGGTAACCGGCTGATTTTCCGCCGGGGCTGGTTCTGGAGGGGGAGCGGCGATCGCGGGCTGTGACACTCCACCACTGCGGAAACTGAGAATTACGCTTTTCACTTTTGCCGGATCGTCGTCCGCGCCCACGAGGATGAAATTGAAGCGCGATCCATTCAGCAGCGCAGTGAGAGCTTCCCTGATAGGCAGCGGTCCGATATTGGTCACGATCTGCTCCTGCGCCGCCATGGACGGAACAGGAATATCGGTGCCGGTCTTTTTCTGAACTTCGTTGAGAACCTGAGCCAGACTGACGTCGTGAGCCAGAATGCTTAGCCGTCCATTCCCGAAGTTGACTTCCAGCACGGGTGCGGGCTTTGCGGGGACGGGAGGAGTGAACGAAACCTGGTTCAGATGAGCTGGCGCCCCTGCGGATGGCTGCTTCTCACCCGTCATCAACTTCACGGTTACGGTCTTCCCGGAAGGATAGATACGGTATGGCTGCGCGCTTTTCAGATCAATGACCACGCGGGTGACCGGCGGGTTTTGTCCAAAGAGCCCGACGCGGACGCCTTTCACTTCACCCTGGTTGATCAACTGGCTGTGCAGACCGGTGCCCGGCACGGCTTGAGTAAAATCCAGGACGAGGCGGTCCGGGTCGGCGGCCACCTGGCTCCTCATTACCACCGGCCGGCTGGTTGTGATCTCAACTTCGACAACGCCGCCATCCGATGTCACCGAAACCTGGTTGACCTTCGCTGTTGCAGTCTGGCTTCTGGCACCCTGATCTGTGGCTGATTGGGCTGTTGCAGGCGGGGTGACCGCGGATTGAGTTGCGGCCAAAAGATGCGCATTGAACAGAACAAATGGCCCTACTGCAAACATCAGCATCGAACTTAGAATTTGTTTATGAACACAAAGCATTACTACTCCCAAGCTGAATTTTAACAGTCCGGGCGCGGCTATCCCCAGGTCTTATGCACTTTCGAGTAATCAGTTTGGGACAGCGGATCGAATTGGGAAGGTTTCAAAACGGGCAAGACGGGGATCCGGCGTGTGCGTTCCAACTGTCAGGCGTTATCGGCGTACACGCCAGATCCTTCGGGACTGAAGTCCCTCAGGATGACGCCCAGAAGGTGGAAATGTGTCCTACTTTTTCTCTGTGGTCGCGGGATTTCCGCTCGCAGGCTCAGTGACGGCGGCAGACACCCGGGTGATCTCCGCCAACTGCTTCTGGGCATCCTGTATTTCGGATGGGTCGGTGGCTACGCGAAGATAGTTCTGAATGTGCTGGGCCGCCTCCGGGTATTCGTGTTTCACCATCAGGGTCACGCCAAGCAGATATTCCATCTTGGGCAGTTGATGGTTGTCGTCGTTTTTCATTCCCTGCCGGGCGCTCTTTTCCGCCGCGTCGAAGTTTTGTAAATGAAAATTGCCGAGGGCATTGCGGAACCAGGCGTCGGGAAAGCTCACCGGATTCAGTGCCAGCAACTGGTCAGTGACGCTGATCAGCGCCTGCCATTGCTTTTGTCGCGTATCGATGTCCGCCAGGCCCCGGTACGGGTTGGCATACTTCGAATCGGCAGCGATCGACTGTTCGAATGAATGGCGCGCCGGGTCAAGCTCCCCCTTGTGCAGCTGTACGTTGCCGAGTTCAAACCAGGCAACGGCATATTTGGGATAAATCTGGACCGCCTTTTCGAACAAAGGCTCAGCCTCGTCCCATTTTTGCTTGGTGGACTTGTCGCGTCCTTTCTCAAATGCCTTTTGCGCATCTTTGGGCGCCATGGCGCTGGTGGCGCTGATGGTTAAGCCTTCCACCTGTCCCATGCGGTGGAGAACGAGGCGGCCGATGTCGGTGCTTTCGAAGGTCGACATCTTGCTGGCCAGGTCGATGGCTTGCGAGGTGAATCCAGGCAAGTCCGCCTGCAATTCACAATCGCGAAAATCCCGGCTGGAACGGCTCGGCACGGAAGGATTCCATGATGAATCGACGTCCGCTTGGCTGATGCCAGCAGCGGCAGCGGAGGCTCGATCACCGAATTCGAAGCTGAAACCTCCGTGGGAATCCGTGTGAGCAACGGTCTGCCTGCGACCACGACAAATCGTCAGGATTGTGGCGGCCTCGGTGATGCGGCTGCCATCGTCCATGACGACCTTGCCACTGATGAAGGCGCGCTGTCCCATGGTCGGATCGGGCGCGCTCGTTCCTGGCTGCATGGTGGGCCGGGTTGCGGTCGGTGGAGAAGTTGTCCCGCGATTGCCCGACTTGGAACCTTGGGCTGAGGCGAACAGGGTCAAGGTCAGGGTGAGAAATAAACTGCAGGTAAGACGGTAATTCATGGCAAGCCCCCGGTAACAGATTGCAGCGATTATACGTCGATGAAGAGACCTCCGGCACAGGTATTTGAGGCTGCGGAGCCGGTCGGCGGAAATGGAGACTAGGCGCGGAGAGGGTTTGGGGCTGCAGATATCAGGCCTGCGTCTCTGCTATAGTTTTTGCACTTAACAGTCTTGGATTCAGAGGAAATTTCCGATGGCACGAATCGTTCGATGTGGCCTGATTCAGGCCAGCAATGTCCTTGGCGCGGATCACTCGCTGGCTGAGATCCGCGAAGCCATGATCCGGAAGCACGTCGATCTGATTGAGCAGGCGGCGCGACAGCAAGTTCAGATTTTGTGTCTGCAGGAGCTGTTTTACGGGCCGTACTTCTGCGCGGAACAGGATCCCCGCTGGTATGACATGGCGGAACCTGTCCCCGACGGTCCGACGGTCAAGCTGATGCAGGAAATTGCGGCGCGACATCACATGGCCATCATCGTGCCGGTCTATGAACAGGTGATGCCAGGACTGTACTTCAATACCGCGGCGGTGATCGACTCCGACGGAAGTTATCTGGGGAAATATCGCAAGCATCATATTCCCCACTGCCATCCCGGATTCTGGGAAAAGTTTTACTTCACGCCCGGTGACTTGGGCTATCCGATCTTCGAAACCAAATTCGCCAAGGTCGGGGTCTACATCTGCTACGACCGCCACTTCCCCGAAGGAGCTCGCGCCCTGGGATTGAACGGAGCCGAGATCGTGTTCAACCCTTCGGCAACTGTTGCGGGCCTATCGGAATATTTGTGGGAGTTGGAACAGCCGGCTCACGCCGTCGCCAACGGATATTTCGTGGGCGCGATCAACCGGGTCGGCGAAGAGAAACCCTGGAGCATCGGGCAGTTTTACGGGAAGAGTTATTTCTGCAATCCGCGCGGAAAGATCATCGCTCAGGCCAGCCGCGACAACGATGAAGTACTGGTCGCCGACCTCGATCTGGATATGATCCTTGAGGTCAGAAAAGTCTGGCAGTTCTTTCGAGACCGCCGGCCGGAGAGTTACGGCGTGCTGACGAAGCAGAGTGGGACAGCTACTTCCGGAAATTAGGCCTGTACTTGTAAGTCCGTAGTAGACGTCTCAAGGGATGGGATTATGAGCAGTTGAAAAAGTTCGGTTCGCACGCGGGAAAGCCCGGACATCGCCATGGTGTGCAGTTAAACACCGAGTCATTGATAGGGCATCCCGCTCCTCCTCGCGGGGGAGTTCGAATTAGTAATCATGATCGCGGTGCGGATCGAAGAGATGCATGGGTCGGACTGAGTCCAGACCTGAACCCTGATTGCGAGCGAGCCTTGGTTGGATCGGCACATCTTCAACGAGAGCGAAATGGCGCTCCTCATCGAGTGCAGGCTGAAGTGTGCGCCAATACTGATTGACAACGCCGACATTGTTAGAGAGGCGATGTTGGGTCAGCGGGCATTCTGTTCAAGCCATGCGAGGAGGATCGCTCCAATCACAAAAAAGCAAGCCCCACCAAAAGCGATCCAGCTCACCATTCGGATCCTCTGTTGCCTCCGTTCCAAGGAGAGGTGAGCGCGGGATGCGGGCGGTTTGCTTCGAACTTTGAACTTGCGCAGCCATAGACTCAGCCAGAACCATGAAATGGCACCGAGAACGCAGAGAACTACCGGGACGCTCATTTTCATGTTCAGGATTACAACATCCCCATGGCGCGTGAACCCAAAAAGTATCAAGGCAGCTGTAAAGGCAAACTCAAATCCATACAACAGTGGGTCGACCATTAGCCTTCGCTTAGCTCTGACGGGGTCAGTAGATTTTCGCAAAGCGTAAGCGGCTGATGTCGACGGTTTTATCGCCGCCTTCAACGGTGAAATTGACGAGTATGAAGCGCAGTGTATCCTCAACCGGCTCAAAGCAAACGCAAACTCCGCTGTGGCCGCGGCCGCCGAGGAGGCGGAGGCGGACATAGAACACTTTGTAGGGCACCGCAAGCGTGGCGAGGATGTTGCACTCGTGCAGCGACTCCAAGCAGACTGGCTGTTCCTTCCAGCGGAGAATAGGCGTTCCGGTCTGAACATCGAACATGCGTTGATCACTCTCGGCTCCGGCAGTTTCTCGGATTTCAAGGCCGCAAACGCTAGGGTCCCGTTGCCGCATTCGCAATAGTCGACAAAAGCAGGCGATTACACTCGCAACCGACATCTCCAACTCTTTGTTCTCACATCTTCGCGCCTTGGCACGCTCATCCCCCAACCGGGGGTCCGCATTTCCCTGCTCCTATCGGTTGCCCGCCAAATAAGGCCGGGTTTGGGTGCTGCCGACTTAAAGGCTTTACCGCGAATCGCGCAAAGAAGGCCGCAAAGGACGCGAAGGTAAAGCGCTGAACCTATTCTGCCCCGCCAAACACCGGACGAAGCGTGTATAAGATTAGTTCCACCAATCGTCCATGCCACCTTCTGCCACTCGCGCGGCAACATCGAATCCAGTCCTCTCTATAACGCTGATCTGGCACCGACCGTGATGCCTGGCGAAGTTGCCTCGGGCGACCGGGGAGCGCGCACCTGGGGCACGTACAACTATGCGGCGTTGTGGGTCTCGATGTCGGTCAACATACTGACCTACATGCTGGCGGCCAGCCTGATTCAAGGCGGCATGAACTGGAAGCAGGCAGTCTTTACCGTGTTCCTGGGCAACTGCATAGTGCTGGCGCCGATGCTGTTGAATTCGCATCCGGGCGCGCGCTACGGGGTGCCGTTCCCGGTACTGGCGCGAGCTTCATTCGGAGTGCTGGGGGCGAACATTGCGGCTGTCCTGCGGGCGCTTGTGGCCTGCGGCTGGTTTGGAATCCAAACCTGGATTGGCGGCGAGGCCATCAACGTTCTTCTGGCTACAATCTGGCCCGCATGGAAATCGGTGCCGCACGGCGCCGGCATCTGTTTCCTGGCATTCTGGCTGATTAACTTAGCCGTGATTCTTGAAAGGAATTGAGTACATCCGATTTCTGCAGGGGATCAGCGCTCCGATTCTTCTAGGTGTGGGCTTGCTGCTTTTGGGATGGGCTTATCTGCAGGCAGGCGGCTTTGGCCCGATGCTGTCAGCGCCGTCGAACTTCGCCAGCTTCCCGGAGTTCCTCAAGTTCCTGATTCCCGCGCTGAACGCGACGGTCGGATTTCTGGGCGACGGTCTCGCTGAATATTCCCGACTTCTCGCGTTTTGCACGCAGCCAGCGATCCCAGGTCATAGGCCAGGCATTAGCGTTGCCGACCACGATGACTTTGTATTCGCTGGTCGGCGTGCTCGTGACTTCCGCCACCGTGGTCATTTACGGAACCGCAATCTGGGACCCGGTGCAACTTTGAGCCGATTTCATTCGCCTCTGGCAGTGGTCATCTCGCTGATTGCCATTCTGCTGGCGACGCTGAACGTGAATATCGGCGCCAATGTGGTTTCGCCGGCGAATGACTTTTCCAATCTCTGGCCTCGCAAAATCAGCTTCAAGACCGGCGGCGTAATTACCTGCTTCATGGGTATCGCCATCATGCCCTGGAAGCTGCTGGACAACTACAAGACATTTATCTTCGGATGGCTCGGCGGCTACGCAGCGTTTCTGGGCCCGGTTGCCGGCATCATGATTTGCGACTATTGGGTGATCCGGCGACGCGTGCTCTGGTCGATGATCTCTATCTTCGCGGCGGCGCATACGAGTACTCCAGCGGCTTCAATTGGAGAGCTGTTGCTGCCCTGGTTTTGGGAGCGGCGGTTGCTCTGATGGGATTGGTTATTCCTCCATTGCGCTTCTGGTATGACTACTCTTGGTTCGTGGGCTTCGTCGTTTCGTTCGCAAGCTATTACGGTCTGATGGCCGGACTGAGGACCGGAAACTAGTTGCCTCCCGCTGGGTTTTCCGCGAGTTTGTCGAACCAGCCCAGATCCTCGAAACACACCTCGTCCAAAATAAGCCTGGAGCTGCCCCGGAATGCTGGCAGAACTTTTCGAGACCAGACACCTTGTGTTGGAATCAAATAAGTAGGCAATGGACCAGAAAGCCAAAACGCGGGTTGTGATCGTAGGATCAGGCTTTGGCGGATTGACGGCCGCGCGCACACTTGCGCGATATCCGGTTCACGTCACCTTGATCGATCGCCAGAACTTCCACACCTTCCAGCCTCTGCTCTACCAGGTTGCGACGGCGGGATTATCGCCGGGCGAAATTGCCGCGCCGATTCGCTGGATCCTGCGACACGATCGCAATGTTGAGGTCCTGATGGCCGAGGTGCGCGATTTCGACCTCTCGCGCAAGGTGCTGAAGCTGGACGATGAAGAGATTGCCTATGACTATCTGATCGTGGCGGCCGGAGCCAGCCATGCCTACTTCGGCCATGACGAGTGGGAGCCCTTCGCTCCTGGACTGAAGACGATCGAAGACGCGCTGGAGATCCGGCGGCGTGTGTTGCTCGCATTCGAACTGGCGGAGCGGCAGGCACTCAGCGATCGGGAACAAGTTCAACTGAATTTCGTGGTGGTCGGCGGCGGTCCCACCGGGGTTGAACTCGCAGGCACTCTGGCCGAGATCGCACGGCAAGTTCTGAACAATGAATTCCACTCGATCGATCCCAAGAAGACCCGGATCGTGCTGCTTGAGGGTGGTCCGCGCATTCTTCCCGCCTATCCTGAAGATCTTTCCCGCAGCGCTGAGGAACAGCTGCGGCACCTCGGCGTTGAGGTACAAACCTCGGCGATGGTCACACAGGTGGAAGCCGGGGCGGTCCTTGTCGGAACAACCAAAATTCCGGCCGCGGTGACTCTCTGGGCAGCCGGCGTTGCGGCGTCGCCTCTGGGGAAGAAATTGGGCGTGCCGATCGATCGCGCAGGGCGGGTCTTTGTGAATCCCGATCTGAGTATTCCCGGACATCCGAATGTCTTTGTAATCGGAGATCTAGCCGCACTGAAGGATGAACAAGGAAAATGGCTTCCCGGAGTTTCGCCGGTCGCGATCCAGCAGGGCAAGGCCACGGCTAAGAACATAGGACGCGAGCTGCAGGGAGAACCGCGAAAAAACTTTCACTACTGGGATAAAGGCAGCCTCGCTACCATAGGCCGGGCCGCTGCCGTAGCCGATTTTGGAAAGATACATATCTCCGGCTTTCTCGCCTGGTTGTCGTGGTTGTTCATCCACATATTTTTCCTGATCGGTTTCCGCAACCGCATCATCGTGATGATTCAGTGGGCATGGTCGTATCTGACCTTCGAACGCGGAGCCCGGCTGATCACTGGTGATACGCATCTCCCAGGCTGGGACGAATTGCGGGCGGAAGAGAAGCACGACAACGCCGCGGCAGATTGATTGCCCGCCATGGATGTGGGGCGAGAACTATTCAGACGGTGTCGGTCTGCACGCCAGATCCCTCGGGACTGAACTCCCTTAGGATGACGCTCAGTCAGAGAAGGGGATCACGGTAGCGGATCTGCTCTCCCCATCGGCAAGAAGCCTGTGGACGCCCTCCCAGCACGAAATGGCTCCTTAGGCTCCGATTTGAGAGACAATAGAGGTTGAGCCTGTGAGGTTCGCCGATGAAGTTGCCTTCCCTTGCGCATGTGCTGTTTAGCCTTTTACTGGGTTCCTTAATCAGCATTTCGATTCCTTCGTCCGCCGAGGTGCTGAAGATCGTCGTGAATGACACGATCCATCCCATCACTGACGAGTACGTCGGTCGCGCCCTGGCAGAGGCCGAACGCAATAAAGATCAAGCCCTGCTGATCGAGCTGAATACGCCAGGAGGCCTGCTGGACTCGACTCGACAGATCATAGAGAAGATCCTCGCGTCGCCCGTTCCGGTCATTATCTACGTCACGCCTGGTGGCAGCCGGGCGGCGTCGGCCGGATTCTTCATCCTGGAAAGCGCTGACGTTGCCGCTATGGCCCCGGGAACCAACACCGGCGCGGCTCATCCTGTAACCCTCGGCGGCGGCAAGGTGGATGATGTGATGAAGGAAAAAATGGAGAATGACGCCGCCGCACTGATGCGTTCCGTCGTCTCCAAACGCGGCCGCAACGTCGAAGTGGCCGAGAGTACGGTGCGCCAGTCGAAATCTTTCACCGAGCAGGAAGCCCTTTCGCAAAAACTGATCGACTATGTCGCGACCAGCGAGCAAGACCTGGTGAAACAGATGCAAGGTAAAGCCGTCAAACGCTTTGACGGAAAAACCATCACACTCAACCTGAGCAGTGATGCAATTCGCACCTTCGACATGACCGTCAAGCAGCGGATCCTCGCCTTCATCATGGATCCCAACATTGCATTCATTCTGCTGGCCATCGGAGCGTTGGCGCTTTACGCCGAGTTCAACCATCCCGGTGCAGTCGTGCCGGGGACAGTCGGAGTGGTTTTCATCCTGCTGGCAGTCTTCGCCCTCAATCTGCTGCCGGTGAGGTTCGCAGCCGTGGTGCTGATTCTCGCGTCGTTCGCGCTGTTTGCGCTGGAGGCAAAATTTGCGGCGCACGGCGTTCTGGCGATCGGCGGCATCGTCACCATGATTCTGGGAGGATTGCTGCTCGTAGACGCTCCCATCCCGGAAATGAGAGTGCATCTGTTGACCGCCGCGGCAGTGAGTATTCCAATCGGAGCCATCACTGTCTTCCTGATGAGCATAGCGTTGAAGGCACGGGCCAACAAAGTCGTAACCGGGGCCCAGGGACTGGTGGGCGAAATTGGCGTGGCGCAGACACCTTTGTTGCCAAACGGGAAAGTATTCGTTCACGGGGAGATCTGGGATGCGACATCCACGGTCAATATTGCTGCCGGACAAATGGTAGTGGTGCGCATGGTCGATGGGCTTAAGCTGCAAGTGGATCCATCTTCATCGCCGCAACCCACCCCGGTGGTAACGGCGATGGCATGATGTCTGCGTTGGCATCATGCGAGGCACCCCCTGTGACCTGGGACGAGCCATCCCAGCCGGCCGATTTGCGATACAATCCGGCTCAGAAGCGTTCCTGAAAAGTGAGCGCGGAGGCGTTTTGATGGGTCTTTCGTTTTCCGCCATCGTCGTTATCATTGTTGTCCTTTATCTCTTCAGCTCAATCAAGGTCCTGGCCGAATACGAGCGCGGCGTAATCTTCCGGCTGGGCCGGTTGCTCGGTCACGAAAAAGGTCCGGGCGTTGTTTTGGTCTTCGCTCCCATTGACCGCATGGTGCGTATTTCCCTGCGCCAGGAAGCGATGGAAGTTCCTCCGCAGGACATCATCACCCGCGACAACGTCACGCTGAAAGTAAACGCCGTAATTTTTCTGAGGGTGATTGATCCGCGCAAAGCGGTTGTAGAGGTTTCAAACTACGTTTACCAGACATCGCAGTTTGCGCAAACCACGCTGCGTTCTGTGCTGGGAGAACAGGAACTCGACGAACTGCTCTCGCATCGCGAAAAAATCAACCTCCGCTTGCAAAGCATTCTCGACACGCACACCGCGCCCTGGGGAGTGAAAGTCACCAACGTGGAAGTGAAGCAGGTAGACATGCCCGAATCCATGTTGCGCGCCATGGCCAAGCAAGCCGAAGCGGAACGCGAAAAGCGGTCGAAAATCATTCATGCTGAAGGAGAATTCTCCGCAGCACAGCGGCTGGTGGATGCCGCAGCCTTGCTAGCCAAGGAACCGGTCAGCGTGCAATTGCGCTACCTGCAGACGCTCACGGAAATCGGCGTGGAGAAAAATACGACGGTGGTATTCCCTGTTCCGGTAGATTTTTTCTCCGGACTCCAGAAGATGTTGGGAAAGCCGGAAGACACAGCGGCACGCGGCTAGAAGTTTGCTGTAACAAGAAAAAATGACACGGGGCGGCCATGGCTGGAACTGAAGATACAGAAATTACGCTGGGAACAGGCAAGATGTTGGCCCTGTTTTTCGGCCTGGTCGCGTTATGCGCCGTGTTTTTCGGGATGGGATTTTCGCTGGGAAAGAGCTCGGCTAAATCCGGCGACGCAGTCGCTGCCGCCGCACCGAGCGCGGTGCGGCCGACAGCAGTCAAGAACAACAATCCTCATCCACCATCGGATCTGACTTTCTACAAGGCCGTGGGACAAAAAGATGCCGACGCCCAATTAGCGGCCAGCACTGCGGATAAAGATCAGACATCGAGCGCCGCCGCGGCGCCCAAGTCAGCGTCGGCCGCCGACAGCAATGCGCCTCCGGAACTCAATGCCGTGTCTCCGCAGAGCGCTTACTACGTGCAAGTTGCGGCTGTCAGCAAGCAGGAAGACGCCGGAGCCCTGGTGGATGCGCTGAAGAAAAAACAATACGCCGCCTTCTCTGCCAACACTGCCGGGAGACAAATTGTTTCACGTCCAGGTGGGTCCATTTTCGGATATCAAAGACGCGGAGATGGCGCGCGGCAAACTAGTGAGCGACGGCTACAACCCGATCCTGAAAAAGATAACTGGCGAGTCGCAGATCCTGAATTTGAGATTCCGCTGGTAGATCAATACTTCAAAACTGCAACCCAATACCCATCTGAAATCGGGATTCAGTCTCTGCTGAATCTCTGTTCCTTCCACGGATCTCCGCGCATGTGATAGCCGTTCTGTTCCCAGAATCCTGGAGTGTCCTGGTCGAGAAACTCGAATCCGCGCACCCACTTTACCGACTTCCAGGCGTATAGATGCGGAACGATCAGCCGCAACGGATAGCCATGCTCACCGCGTCAAGGCTCGCCGTCGTGATGGGTTGCCAGTAAGCACTTCTTCCCGGTCCAGGTCCGCCAACGGCACGTTCGCGGTGTATCCCTGCTCTGCGTGTATCAGAACGTAAGAAGCTTCTGGCTTGGGATGAACTCGCGCCAGCAATTCGCGGAACGCGACACCGTCCCATGATTGTCGAAGCGGCTCCAACGGGTGACGCAGTGGAAGTCGCTGTGCGCTGAATCTTCGGGAGGAGCGTTGAACTCTTTCCAATCCAGTTTGAGCGGTGACGCCACCAGTCCGTAGACGCGAAAATCCCAGGTCTGCGGATCGAACCTCGGGTACCGAACCATAATGCAGGACTGGCCATTTGAGAGTGAGCGACTGGCCAGGAGGAAGCAGTCCCTCGCTCTTCTTAATTTCTCGAGTGCGCGACGGTCTTGACCTTCCAAGAGCATGGGAAACATTGGGATGGGGCAAGGATTCCAGATCCGGGGTCTTTCCATTACACCACTGAAAAGCTTCGACCATCAACCGGTTTCGCGTGTGGGTTCACCGAAAAATGAACTCGGACTTTCTAGCTCTTCCAGTTTGAAAACCTCTTTCCATCGGCAGCCATTTTTCTCCCGGCCTTGCGCATCCGGCAGAGGCTGTTTGAAACTTCCACATGAGATTTTCCCACTCCTGCACCTTCGGATTGCTTTGATCAGCCCGGCTTTCGCCTCGAACGAAAAACTCTCGTTGACTTCCATGATCATGAACATGCGGGTGCCACGCAGATAGATCTCCATGTCTTCGATCCCGGATTCTTTGATGTTCTGCGACAATCTCAGGCCAGATTTTCTGATGATAACGCTTGTATTCTTCGATCAGCTTGGGATCGTCTTTCAAGTCCAGGGTCAGACAGAATCGTCGGTTCATTGATTCCTCGTCTGCTTCAGTTCATCGCAGTCCGTCAGACTCCCATGCGGAAAACGTACGCATATTTTCCCGGAAGCGTGGCGGGCAGATTGATCTTGATATCGCTTCCCTGCTGCGACCAGACCAGCGGTTTGTCATTGCCCAGCAGGAATATCTGCGATCCACTCTTGGGAGATACCGCCCTGAGCGTGATTGTGGGAGTCTTTGGCTGACCAGCAGCGTCGCGTACAAGGCGGAGTCCTTTTGGGTGAAGCGAACATAGATGCCTTCGGCGGTCTCTCCTTCGGCCCGCGTCCACGGATGAGTTCCATAAATCGCCTCCCCGTTGATCCGAAGCCAGGCGCCGAGCGCTTCCAACCGTGACATCTGAACCGGCGGGATGGTTCCATCCGCTTCCGGCCCCACATCCAGCAGAAGATTTCCGTTCTTGCTGACGATATCCACCAGCAAGTAAATAAGCTCGTCCGGGGCGATGGTCTCGGCCTCGCCTTCGGCGCGGTTGTAACCAAAAGAGCGGCCCAGGCCGCGGCATTCCTCCCACTTTGTGGCGCTGATCTTGGCCAGCGTCTGATACTCCGGAGACTTGAAGTCAGAATGGTTGACTCCAAAGCGATCGTCGATCACGCCGTCGGGAATCGCGTTGTAGTACTCCGCCATAATTTCCAGCGGATGTCCGGACTTGGGTAGTCGATGTCATTCCAGAGCAGAGCGGGCTGATAGCGCTTGATCAGTTCCCGCATCTGCGCATCGACGTATTTCCCGTATGCCTCGCTCTGTGGCTTCACGCTTTGATGATCGGCGGCAACGCGAATTGGGCCGGGCACGAACGTCCAGTCATAACCGCCGGAATAATAAAGGCCCATTCGCATGCCCTCTTTGCGAACGGCTGCAGTCAGATCGCCGACCAGATCGCGCGTGGCATGTTGGCGATCAGCCGGAAGAGTGTGGGTTCGGCGTGGAACTCGGCCACAGGGTGAAGCCGTCATGGTGCTTGGTGGTAAGCACTACGTACCTGGCGCCCGAGTCGTGGAATATCCTGGCCCAGGTTTCAGGATTCCAGTTTTGAGTCTCACGGTTAAACGTGGCCGCGAAATTGTAGTAGTCGTAGTTCGCGCCGATAGTGCTCGCGATGATAGGACCTGCGTGGGAGATCCCTCGATCCGCAGACTGTTCAGGTACCACTCTGCGTAAGGGTTGTTCAACATATAGTCGGTATTGCTGAAATCGTGTTGGGGATGCACGAGAGGCGCCCATCCCGGCACCGAATACAACCCCCAGTGAACGAAGATGCCCAACTTGGCATCCGCATACCATGCAGGAAGAGGATGCTGATTGAGCGATTCAAGAGTCGGTTGGTACTGGACCGGCGACTGCGCAGAAAGTCCGGCGCAGGCTACCAGGCAAAGCAGCGCCACTCCGGCTATCGTGTGGGCTCGATCAAAATTGCGGTGAAATATTCTGATTTTCACGTTGTTCTTTTCACCAAGAAAAATGAGGTGACTTGAGTTTGCGCTTGCTCACAGCACCTTGTCCGTGACTGTTGAATGGTTCCGGCCGGCGCAGTTCCATTTATAACATTTAGCGGCTGGGGTATCTGAGCCTCCCTCGTAGCCGGATTTGACTAGCGCAACTTTCGCATCTGTTTCCACGCCTGGACGAGCTGCTGAATTGCCTTGGGACTGGGGACCCGCGACTCCTGGAGGCAGCACTCGCGATGGGCTTCGCGGTAGAAATCCCTGACGTGTTGAGGGCTTAGCAGCGAGAGCCGTTCCTGCAGTTGCTGGAGTTGTTTTTCGGAAAGGACATCGTTCTTTTGGAAGTCCGGGCGCCGCGCCATAATGGCGGAATTTTAGCATATTCGTCTTTTATTCGCCTTCGCGATACAATAAACAAAACAAAGGAGGATGACCCGGAATTTGGGTTCAACGAACATGGGGAATCAGAAAAAGCAAAAGCGATCAGGCAGCTCGACGGTTCGATATCTAAACTCATCGGCACACGGGACGGTTCCCGTTTTACGGGCAGGCGCGGAGACATATGTCTGGATGCCGGCCGCCGCAGGCGGAGAGAGTGTATGGCGACACGTTTTGACTGCCGGAATATCGTCGGGGAGTGCAAAAAAGAAGATCGTCTTGAAGGCGGCAAGCCGTATGAATTCAGATTGGCGGTTGACAGAAACCTCTGCAAAGGAACGGCAGCGGAATTATTCGAACTTTCAAAAGCTTTCAAGCAGCGGGAGAAAGGTGAATTAGAACAGCTCACTGGTGCTGCAACGCATTCGTACCTGACTTACATCGAAGAAGAAAGAACCCGCGGATAATTTCCGCCACGCGACCGACAAAATAATGACAATGTGATAAGAGTTGAACATGGGCACTGCAGGACTCTCAAAGTCACGTCTGGAACGAATGCATCGAGTGTTGTCCGGGTATGTCGAACGCAAAGACTTCCCTGGACTGGTTGCGCTGGTCAGCCATCAAGATGACGTTCACGTAGAAACGCTCGGCACAATGTCGCTCGGGAATCCCGAGCCAATGAAGCGCGACACGATCTTTCGTATCGCTTCGATCACCAAGATCATTGCCGCGGTTGCAGCGATGATACTGGTAGAAGAATGCGAGTTACGGCTTGACGATCCGGTTGACGCGTGGCTGCCGGAGCTCGCCAATCGTCGCGTGCTCAAGTCGCTGACCTCGCCGGTCGATGACACGGTGCCCGCGAAGCGGCCAATTTCGGTTCGCGATGTATTGACGTACCGGATGGGATTCGGCAGCGTGATGGCAATGCCAGGGACGTTTCCAATTCAGAAGCTTATCCGCGATTACCGCATTGGCGGTGATGGTCCGATGTTCCCTTCCGACTACCCCGCCCCGGATGAATGGCTGCGAAGGCTCGGTTCCCTGCCCCTGCTCGCGCAACCGGGCGAGAAATGGATGTATCACGTAAGCGGCGATGTGCTGGGGATCCTGATCGCCCGAGCATCAGGACAATCGTTTGGCACGTTCATGCGCGAACGCATCTTTGATCCGCTGGGAATGAAAGACACGATGTTCCACGTGCCTGCCGACAAAGCGGACCGGTTGCCTGGGTTCTACGGCTTCAACCCGCAGACGAAAATGCTGGATGTAATTGAAGATGCAAAGAACAGCGTGTGGCGAAAGGAGTCGCCGTTCGAATCGGGCGGAGGTGGGCTCGTCTCTACGGTCGATGACTATTTTGCGTTCAGCCGCATGATGCTGAACAAGGGACGGCACGGGCGTGAGCAAATCCTTTCACGCGCCACAGTGGAGCTGATGACCTCGGATCAACTCACGCCTGAACAACGTGCGGGATCCGAACTCTTTTTTGGAGAACACTCCAGCTGGGGCTTGGGAATGGCGGTGGATATCGCACGCAGAGATATTTTCCATTACCCGGGCCGATTCGGCTGGACTGGCGGCTTCGGCACCACGGCATACACCGACCCCGCGCAGGAGATGATCGGGATCCTCTTCACGCAACGCATGATGGATTCGCCAGAAGCTCCGAAAGTATTCGTCGACTTCTGGACACTGGCGTATGAAGCAATGGAATAGGCGCGTTAGAGATCTGCAGGGTGCCCCATTCTAAATTTCGCGTCTTGTGCGGGATTTAGAGTGGGGATTTTCGCTTGGGCTTCGGGGACGGTTTGGGCTTAGGTTTCCTCTTGCCCTCGAGGTTGTGTGCCACCGCAGCGCGGATGAGATCCTTCAATGCTGCCTCATCAACCTTCTCGCCTTCGTGAATGTCGATCGCCCGCCTGACATTCCCCTCGAGGCTGGAGTTGAATAGACTTGAAGGATCTTTCAACGCAGCTCCCTTGGCAAACGTCATCTTGACGACGTTCTTGTGCGTCTCTCCCGTGCAGACGATGCCGCCGTGGGAAAAAACAGGAGTGCCTCCCGATTTTGGCTTGACCCACTTCCACTCTTCGACGATCTCGGGGTCTGCCGCGTGTATGATTCCGCGCACTTTCGCGAGCATCTTCCCACGCCAGTCGCCGAGTTCCTTGATCTTCTGATCGATTGAAGCAGAGGCCGACTCCACTGGGGCAATCCTTTCCATGTACGACTCTAACTCTCGCACCTAATTTAGCTGCGCTCAGCTTAACCTGCAACCTCCACAGTTAGTGGGTGGACCAGTCAAGCCTGGCTTGTAGCGGGGCCATTGGACAACAGCAGGTCCCTCCACTCCGCGGATCATCGCCTTTGCGACGCTCCGCTTCGGTCGGGATGACAGAATTGAGGAAATCCGAAATCCCCACCCGAGCTAAACGCGGGCTTGAATGGGGCACCCTTCCTGACGGCTATACTGGGAAGCAGTACGACATCACCACACTGAAAGAGATCTTATGGCGAAACTTCGTGTGAATTGTTTTGGACTTTCTCTCGATGGATATGGCGCGGGCCCCGAGCAAAGCCTGGAGAATCCGCTCGGCCTCGGCGGCATGGCGTTGCATGAATGGATCTTTCCCACGCGCACGTTTCGGGCGATGCACCGTGGTGACTATACCTCGCAACTGATCAACAAGGAGGAGGGAGCCACCGGTGCCGACGACGACTTCGCGGCGCGAGGAATGGCGAACCTTGGAGCATGGATTCTGGGGCGGAACATGTTTGGCCCGATCCGCGGCGCATGGCCTGACGACAAATGGAAAGGCTGGTGGGGCAACAATCCGCCATACCACGCCGATGTATTCGTGCTGACGCATCATTCGCGCGATCCGCTCACTATGGACGGCGGCACGACATTCTATTTCGTCACCGACGGCATCGAGGTGGCACTGAAACGTGCGATGGATGCGGCCAAGGGAAAGGACGTGCGCGTCGGCGGTGGCGCGGCGACTATCCGGGAATATCTGGTCGCCCATCTCGTGGACGAACTCCATCTTACGATCTCGCCGGTCCTGCTCGGTTCAGGTGAGGCGCTCCTTCACGACATAAATCTCAAGTCGCTGGGCTACGAGTGCGTGGAACACGTACAGTCGCCCAAGACAACACACATGGTTCTCGCGCGACGTTGAGACAAAAATAGCTGGAAAGTATAACGATGATTGAATCTTCTGATCTGCGGATGACGAAAATTCCGCTCAACCACGGAGCCGGCCATATGCCCGCACTCGGCTTTGGCACCTTAATTCCCGACGCAGCCGTGACGATAACTGCGACCAGAGACGCGCTGGAAGCCGGATTTCGACACTTCGATTGCGCGGAACGATACGGGAACGAGCGCGAAGTAGGCGCGGCGTTGCAGGCAGGACTTGCCGCAGGAGGGATCGCGCGCGAAGACATTTTTGTTACCACAAAGCTGTGGAACTCCAATCACCGGCCCGAGCGCGTCGAACCGGCTTTCGAGGCGAGTCTGGACAGACTCGGGCTCAAGTATCTGGATCTCTACCTCATTCACACTCCGTTTGCATTTCAACCCGGGGACGACCAGGATCCGCGGGATCAAAACGGCAATGTCCTTTACGACCACGACGTGACTTTGCTCGACACCTGGAAGGCGATGGAAACTCTCGTGGATCATGGCAAGTGCCGCGCCATCGGACTTTCGGACGTCAGTCTGGACGAACTGAAGCCCATCTATGAATCGGCGAGAATCAAGCCAGCCGTGGTCCAGGTAGAATCACATCCGTATCTGCCGGAAACGGAGCTATTGGAATTCTGCAAGGAGAAGGGCGTTGTGTTTTTGGCTTTTGCACCGTTAGGTCACGGGATGAGGCCGGGGCCGCTCGAAGATCCAGTCATTTTGGCTATCGCCGCGCGAGTTGGAAAGACGCCGGCACAGGTGCTGCTGGCCTGGGCGGTGCAGCGCGGCACGGCTTTGCTTACCACGCCCAGGAGTGCGGCCCGCGCGAGAGAGAATTTCGACATCTCTGCCCTTCCGCAAGACGCGCTCGACGAAATCAATCGAATTCAGACCAGACAGAGGCTGAATGCAGTGGTGAAAACCGGCGTTCCGGGCTTTATTCCACAAGGTAGATGAACATGAAAGAGAAAGAACAGCTGGAGCAGTCCATGCCTACAGAAGACGAACAAATACGTACCACCCTCAATGCACACTGGCAAGCGTCGGCATCCGGCGATGTAAACGCCGAACACGACATTTATGCTGACGATTCCATTTGTGATTATCCTCAGTCGGGCGAGCGAATTCTCGGGCGACAGCAATTTGCAGGCCTTGCGGAGTCATCATCCCGGCAAACCGTCCGGCTTCAAGATCAAGCGGATGCTCGGAAACGGGGATCTCTGGATCACGGAATACACAATCACGTACCAGGAGCGAGTGGCATACACGGTGAGCATTATGGAGTTCCGCAACGGCAAGGTCGTCCACGAAACACAGTATTTCGCGGACCCCTTCGAGGCGCCGGCCTGGCGGAAGCAATGGGTTCAGGGGAGTGCGTGACGCCGGGTGACTCTCCGCTCGTCATGCGGGGTGACGAGCGGAAGCCGTTTCGAGTTGTTGTCTCAATGAAAAGAGATTTGCGACTCCCCAGTGCTCGGTAATCTTGCCGTACATTCTTCACTGCAACTCGCGCGCATTCCCATGACGGTGTCCTACCTGCACGCTGAATCCGCCGTCCGCCATGACAATTGATCCCACGATGAAGCTGGCTTTATCAGAGGCCAGGAATGCCGCTACTTCTGCGATCTCTTCCGGCTGGGCGGCGCGGCCGATAGGCGCGTTCTTTCCATGCTGTGCCAGAAATTCGCGTCCGTTCGGCATGAAGTGGTTCAACAAGTTGGTTACGACATCGCCGGCTCCGACAGCATTGATACGAATGCCATGCGGGATACTCTCTACGGCGAGCACGCGGGTGAGCTGCGCGAGTCCACCTTTCGAAGCGGCATACGCTCCAATCTGCGGGAAGCCAAAGAAGCAGGCATAAGATCCGATATTCACAATCGCTCCGCTCTTTTTCGGCGCCATGACGCATACTGCCTCGCGCGAATGAAGGAAGGCGCCGGTGAGGTTCACGGAGAGGGTGTTGTTCCACTCTTCCAACGTGAGATCCAGAACACGCGTGTACTTGATCGTCGCGGCATTGTTCACCAGGATGTCGAGCTTTCCAAAGCGTTCGATCGCCAATGCCATCACCCGCCTGGCAGAGTCTTCGCTCGCGACATCGCCGACAAAGGGCACGATGTGTTCGTTCCCTTTCGCCAGGTCGTTTACCGCGGGGTTGATATCTTCTGCAATGACCTGCGCGCCCCGTGCTTCAAAAAGCAGGGCGGTCGCGCGGCCGATACCGCTCGCGGCCCCGGTCACTATCGCGACCTTACCCTGCAGGTCGCGCTGAGAATTACTGTTGTTCAGCTCCTTGTTGGTCACGTCGCCAACTCCTTGTTTAGGATGCGCTACGCAGCGTAGCGTTGTGAGTATATGATGCGCTACGCAGCGTAGCGTTGCACGAAAAAAAGGAGTATTGTTTATTGGGTGGTGAGAGGTGCAGGGGGTTGTGGAAAACGCAACGCCGCACCAGGAGTAATGATTGAAAAAAAAAGTAGTTGAATCGCCTCGCAAGGTGGCTCAAAAAAAAGGGCCTGACACGACGCAGGCGATTCTTCGGGCAGCCTTGGAGTTAGGTGAAGAACTAGGATTTGACGGACTGACGATCGAGGGAATCGCTGCTCGCAGTGGCATCGCCAAAACCACGATCTACCGGCGGTGGCCGAATGTTGGTGCCATTGTGATGGACTCCTTTCTGGCGGACACCACACGCCTGGCCCCGATCCAAATACGAGCGACTGCTCGCGAAAGCTTGACGGCATCGATGCGGCTTTTGGGGAAAGCGTACCGTGGCCGGTTGGGTAAAATCTTCAGGCCGCTACTCGGCAAGTCGCAAACCGACGAGAATTTGCGCGAGGCAGTCCGCACGCGGTGGGTTGAGCCCCGCCGGCAGGTCGCTCGTGAGATCGTTCGGCGCGCCATGCAAAGTGGTGAACTCCGCGCTGGGCTGGATCCCGATATTGTTTTGGATGCGTTGTACGGTCCGTTCTACCACCGCTTGTTAGTGCCATACAAAAACGGAGTGATCTCTGACGCGTTCATCGACGCATTGGTCGATACGGTATTTAGTGGATTGGAGCCAAAGGGAACTTGAGCAGAGGTCCCGGACAGGTAGCATACATCCTGCGGAATAAAGAAAAGTAAACTCTCGTGGGCGCTCGGCATCTCGCGGTTTTCGAGATGTAAGAGCTTTCCACGACCCAGTTGTTCAAACCATAGGAATAAGATTTGTTCTTCGCGGGGGATCCCACTTCTCGCAAAAGATGCGAGAAATGGGGCACCCAAGATTGAGAACATTTCGGCGGCAAAACTGTTCCACAAAGAACTACTTCGGCGTCACCCGGAATACGCCCCCTGGGTTGTTATCCTCCAACAGCCACAGCGCGCCGTCAGGGGCGACCTCCACATCGCGGATGCGGTGCTCACCAATCGGCCAGCGTTCCGCAGGCTTGGCTCCGCCCTTGTCATCGAAGGTGATGCGCAAGACCGCCTTACTCGCCAGGCCACTGATCAGCGCGGACCCCTTCCACTGTGGGAACATTGCGCCGTCATAGAACATGAGGTTGCCGGGCGCGATGATCGGCGTCCAGTAGATCACTGGCTTGGTCAAATCGGGTCGCGTGTCCGGACTTGGGATCGGCACCCCGTCGTAGTTCACCGCGTAAGAGACCAGCGGCCAGCCGTAGTTCTTGCCGGGCTCGATCAGGTTCAACTCATCGCCGCCTCGCGGCCCATGCTCAACTTCCCACAGCCGGCCGTCAGGCGCGAAGGCCAGACCGTAGGGAGTGCGATGACCCATGGTCCACGTCTCTGACGGCGTGAGGTTTGGCCCGGGGAAGTTATAAGTTCTTATGACGGGAGCGGTCTTGGCGGCTTCGGTATCCTTTGGCGGATCGATCACGGGCACACTGGCTGCGCCGGTCTTCCCTGCCATCGGATTCCCCGGAGCAGGCTTGCCATCGAGCGTCAGCCGCAGAATCTTGCCGAGCGGCTGGTTAGGATCCTGAGCCGGCGTCATGCGCTGCCTGTCTCCCACGGTGAGGTAGAGCAAATTGCCATCTGGGGAAAAAGCGATCACGGCACCGAACTGTCCGCCCTGACCTCGCTCTCCATCGCGCCAGATCACTTTCAGGTTTTCGAGGCTAGCCGAATCCTTGCCGATCTTCAGTTGGGCCTTTGCCAGCGCCAGGCTCGAACCGCCCGGCTCGCCCGGTTCCGAATAGGTCAGGTACACGCTTTGATCAGAGGCGTAGTGCGGAGGCAGAAAGACGCCCAGCATGCCGCCTTGGCCCTTATGCAGAACGGCCGGAATATTCGTGACCGGCGTCTTGGCTCCCTGCTGAGTTACCAGCCACAAGCCACCGACCTTCTCGGTAATGAGCATCCGGCCGTCGGGCAGGAACGCGAGTCGCCATGGCAGTTTCAGGGTCGTTATCTGGGTCACGGTGAAAGGCACGCTAGCCTCGGGTTGCTGCGCGCCTGCATTGATCTGTGTGCGGGCCTGGGTCACGGCCAAGCCTAAAAATAGTGCCGCAATTAAAAGCTCCTTCATCAATCTCCTCTTGATCGTTATTGATTAGTTTCGACGTTAACGAATTTCTCAGCCCGCGGCATCCACGTTAACCCCGTCGCGCCGCTTCGATCTTGGCGACGTCGATCTTTTGCATCGTCATCATCGCCTCGAAAGCGCGCTTTGCCTCAGCGCCGCCAGCCGCAAGCGCATCGGTGAGCGCGCGCGGGGTGATCTGCCAGGAGAGGCCCCAGCGGTCCTTGCACCAGCCGCACTGACTTTCCTGGCCACCGTTGCCGACGATCGCGTTCCAGTAGCGGTCCGTCTCTTCCTGATTATCCGTCGCGACCTGGAAGGAAAAAGCCTCACTGTGCTTGAACATGGGGCCGCCGTTGAGACCGAGACAGGGAATGCCCAGAACCGTGAACTCTACTGTTAACACATCACCATCCTTACCGCCTGGGAAGTCACCAGGCGCTTTGTGAACAGCCGTCACTTTGCTATTCGGAAAGGTCGCGGCGTAGAAGCGCGCCGCATCATGTGCGTCCTTGTTGTACCAGAGGCAGATTGTATTTTTCGGGGTCAAGTTTCCTCCTTAATGTAACGGTTAGATGACAAACTCGAAGAAGGCGATTCCCCAACTGGTTCGAATCATTTTTAATAATGCATCTGCTGAGTCTTTCCCAACGTACCGCAAGAGGCGGGGATCGTTGGTGCTGTATCTCATGCTTTTTCCAACCATGTGTTGCGTGTCTCCGGCATGAACAAATAGAGGACTGCTAACGCTGCCGATGCCACGCCTGCGAGAAATAGGAAGCCGGCGCGAAAGCCCATCTGATGCACGATCCCGCCAGCAATCACTTGACTCAAGGACGCACCGATACCGACCGCAGTTGTAATCGCTCCCAACGTAAGATTGAATCGGCCCGTACCGCGCGTCAGATCGGCGATCACGAGCACGGATACAACGCCAAAAATCCCCGCCCCAATGCCATCGAGGATCTGAATGGCCACGTGCAACGCTGTATTGGACGTCAGAGCGCACAGGAGACCCCGACCAGGAAGAACGCCGAATGCGATCAGCAGCAGCGGTTTTCTCCCCCAGGTTCCTGCCTCGCGTCCCGACCAGGACGCGATCAGCGTGATGACAACTTGCGTAGTTACCACGCACACTGTTCCGGCGATTCCAGCAACCGTAAGCGCAAGCCCGACGCGTTCTTCATCCCACCTATACCCGGCAAGGTAGATCGCGAGGAATGGCCCCACTCCTGTCTGTACATCGGCGAGGAAAAAGTGAGCCAGTCCAGGCCAAGCAGCGTCTGTCGCGAAGGAGAGGTGCTGGCGAGCGTTCCAAGGCGTGCCTCGCTTTGGGTGTGGGCCGAACCGACGGTATGAATACTCGCCTCCAACGTGCGCGATGAGATGCACTTTGAAGGCAATCCGTTTTTGCATTCTGCCATTGCCACTGAAGCCACAACCGGACCCGAATGGGCCGTTTGGATTATGATAAGCACCACAAAATCGACTTCCAGGAGATTTGACCATGCGCGTCTCGCCCGTTCGATGTCTCGCTCTCTGCGTTGTTCTTGTCTTTAGTATTAGCTTTGCGCAAGCCGCGTTCGCCGCGGACATCCTGATCGGTGATGCGAAATCGCAGCCGGAAAGTTTGACCGTGGCGCCGGGCGGCGTGCTGATTGTCGGCAGCGCCAGTTCGCCATTCGTCTATAAGGTGCGTCCAGGTTCCTCCACCGCCGAGAAGTTTATCGACGCCAGCGCAGAAGGCCCGGGAACGTTCTTCTTCGGCATGTTGGCGGACGCCGCCAGCAATACGTTGTGGACATGTCAACTGACGCCGGTGCCGAACACCACTCCGCCACAGCGGCATACCGCGCTGAGAAGCTTTGATCTCACTACCGGCGCGCCGAAGATCCGCTGGAACCTGCCCGGAGACAACAATGTGTGCAACGATTTTGCGATCGGACCGGATAAGGCGCTCTATATCACTGACACCGTGCCCGGCAGAATCTTCAGGCTGCCTGCCGGAGCATCCACCGCGGAACTTTACCTGGAGCATGCGACGCTTAGGGGCGTCGATGGCATCACCTTCCTGGATGGCACGCTCTATGTGAACAACGTGATCTTCAACAAGCTCTACCGCATCCCCGTCGATGCCTCCGGCAAACCGGGAGCGCCTGTCGATATCTGGATGGACCAGCCGGTAAAAGGGCCGGATGGCATGCGTGCAGCGAACGGCAAGCTCATCGTCGCAGAAAATGGCAGCGGCAAAATCTCCGCTCTCACCGTGAATGGAGACAAGGCAAGCGTGACCGTGATCAAAGACGGACTCAACACACCAACCGGAGTCGAACCTGTGGGCGACACGATCTGGATTGCCGAGCGTGGCGCGGGCAAGGCTGTGTCGATCCCCATGCCTAAATAACTTGCTAAGTCAGGAGCGGATCGATGAACGACAGAGTGGCCAACGAAGTTTCACGGCGTCAGTTTCTGATCTCGAGTGGAGTTGCGGTTGCGGCCGCGTGTCTCGCCCCGCCTCGGCTCTTTTGCCCAGCAAGGCCTGGTTGACATGGCCCTGAAAGCATCCGCCACCGCCAAGGTGACGGTGCAAACGCTTCGGCGCAATATCAGCGTTCTGCTTGGTCCCGGTGGAAACATCGCCGTTCTTACGGGGCCGGACGGAAAGCTTCTTGTCGATGCCGAAGTCGTCACGGCTCGGTCGAACGTTGCTGCGGCTCTGGCCAGCATCAATACGGATCCCATCAAGCAACTCATCAACACGCACTGGCACTTCGATCACACTGGCGGGAACGAGTGGGTACACCAGGCAGGCGCAAGCATTCTGGCTCACGAGAATACGCGCAAGCGTCTTTCCGTGGACACGCGTGTCGAAGGCTGGGCTTACACGTTTCCGGCCGCGCCGGCGGGAGCAATTCCTACAACCGTTTTTCAGGACGAGCATACGGTTCAGTGCGAACGGCTCCACTCTCGCCCTCAAGTACTACGGCCCGGCTCACACCGATTCGGACATCTCCGTGTACTTTACCGAGGCGGACGTTCTGCACACCGGAGACACCTTCTGGAATCGCAACTATCCTTTTGTCGACTACTCGACCGGAGGCAGCATCGATGGCCAGATTCGTGCGGCAGAAGCGAACCTTGCGAAGGTTAGCGCAACGACGATTGTGATTCCCGGCCATGGCGCAGTCGCGGGAAAGGCTGACCTCAAGCTGTTTCGCGATGTGCTGGTGAGCGCGCGCGAGAGAGTCGCCAAGCTCAAGAAGCAGGGCAGGACTTTGGAAGAGGTGGTGGCAGCCAGGCCCACCGCCCCTTACGACGCGGAGTGGGGGCGATCCTTTCAGAGTCCCAAGTCGTTTTTGGGATGGGTGTATCAGGGTGTCTGATGTGGGCTGGCCCAACTCAAGCGAAAACCGGGCTTGAATAGGCACCCGTCCGGCACGAAACATAAAGCTCTACTAAAAAGACTACCCCGGGAACTGACATGTTAGATGAATCTCGAACAGCTTTGGGACGGGCTGTCCTGATTTGTGGATTAGGTCGGTTGGGTCAGCACTGCGCGTTTCTTCTCAAAGAACTCGGGGTTCCGGTGTTCGGCTTGACCGATGTCGAATTGGTTCCCGAGGTCGAAGGGATGCCGGCTCTGCTCGACCGCCTTACCGTTGGTGACTCCCGGCGCCATTCCGCGCTCGAAGAAGCCGGCATCAACTCATGCAGGGCAGTGCTGCTCACCACCAGCGACGAACGAGTGAATGTGAGCGCTGCCCTGGCTGCCCGGGCCTTGAATCCCGACATCCGGGTGGTGGTTCGGTCGTCGCAAACCAACCTCAATGATCTGCTTCATCAAAGCCTGGCCAATCTGGTTGCGCTCGACGTGGCTGAACTGCCTGCAACCGCGTTTGCCCTGGCTGCGATCGGGGACGAAACTGTCGGATTGTTTTCCGTCGATGGCAAGATTCTCCGGGTAGTGGAGAATCACATTACGAGCACTCACCGATGGCACCAATGCGTCGAACTGCACGACCTGAATACGATTGGGCGCCGGGTGCTTCATCGGACTTCGGCTTCCAATCCGCAGCCGGTCGATTTTCACGGGTGGAATCCCGGCGACAAGCTTACTGATGGCGATAAAGTCGTTTATATCGAATTAAACGAACCTTCTCTTCACGCGGAACCTTATAGGTTGGAGAGAACGTCGCGGAGAGTGCCTCGCTTGAGCTGGGGTTCGATCCGCGCACGAATCACGCGGGCGTGGACGGCAACCCGGCAAACCTACCGGCTCGCCACTGTGGTGGCGGTCGCTCTTCTACTGCTTCACGTCACTGGCTTAATTCTCTATCGGATGCATTATCCGGAAGTCAGCCTCTTCGATGCTTTCAATGTTGCGACTGTACTGATTTTTGACGGCTACAGCAACATGTTCGCTCAACTCAAGCTGCCGTTCCCGATTCCACTCTGGCTGTTGCTGTTTAGTCTTCTGATGACCATGGCGGGGGCCGTTGTGACGGGGATTCTATACGCGTATCTGACGGCGAGGGTGCTTTCGGCGCGGCTGAACTTCCGCCGCCGGCATGGCCACATTCCGGACGCGGATCACATCGTGATTGTCGGGATGGGACCGTTGGGACGACGGGTTGCGGAACTGCTCAGCAGCCTCGGCCGGGCGGTTGTGGGAATCACTGAGAATGAACTCGACCCCGGCGTCCTGCCCAATGTTCCGGTGCTGACAGGCGATCCCCGCCAGGGCCTGCAAAAAGTGAATTGCAGGACCGCGGCCAGCGTGGCCGTCCTGACGACCGACGATATCGCGAATCTTGAGATCGCTCTCATGGCCGCTCGCATGAACGAGAGTTGCAATCTTGTGATCCGAACCGATGACGCCGAATTTGGACGCAACGTGAGAGCGCTCGCTCCGCATACCCAGGCAATTAGCGTTTATGCGCTGTCCGCTGAAGCTTATGTCGCAGCCACGCTTGGTGACAAGGTGCTCAGCCTGCTGCGCATCGGAACCCAGACTGCGCTGGGGATCGAATATGCGGTGGAGGCCGGCGACAGGATGGAAGGCCAGTTGATCGCGGACGTCACCTATGGGTACGGTCTGGTAGCGATCATGTACCAGCGAAATCCATCGTTACAGGCGCAATTCTTTCCTTCAGAGGACATTCGGCTGGAGGTGGGAAGCAGGCTGGTGGTTCTGGCGACTATCGCGGGACTACAGGACCTCGAGCATGGAACGCCGGCCGAAAGGACTTTCCGCATACGGGTTCTTCGCGCGGCTTCGCATGACGCCGAATTCGAGGGCGCCCGAGTCATCGCCCGCGTGACCGGCTGTGAACTTGGAACGGCGAGAACCCAACTGAATCACCTTCCCACAACTCTCAATTTGGGGCTGTTTCGTCAGCAGGCATCGCGTCTTATCCGGGAACTCAACGTCGCCGGGATGGAAGCCGAGGTTCTGACGACGCAGGTTTCATGACCGAATCCCGCGGCGCGTTCCCGATGATGCGCTCCGGTCAGGATGACAGAGTTGGCGAGGTCACTTAGCCCTCTTTGTTGTTTTTCGCGCAGGCGCCTTTGCCTTCTTCCGGGAGCCATTGCGCCCTGCTGCGCCGAGCTTGTACTCGCTCTGCACAAGTCCGCCCCGATAGGTGCGCGTGGCCACATGATTGAGAGTGATATCGCTGGGAACCGGCCCGAACAGCGGGATTCCCTCGCCGATCAACACGGGCACTCGGGTAACGACAAGCCGGTCGATGATGCCCGCGCTCAAGAATCGCTGAATGGTAATGCCGCCGTCGATATACGCATGCTTAAAACCGCGGGCCTTCAATTGATTTGCGATTTCGGCCGGTTCGCCGGTCATCTGTTCAACCACACCGCCTTTGATCGCAGAGAAATCGAGACGACGGCTGCTCAGCACAACCACCGGCTTCTTTCCGTAAGGCCATTTGCCGAAGGTCAACACGACTTCAAAGGTCTTTCTTCCGATCACCAGCACATCGACGCTGCCAAAAAACTCTTCGAAGCCGTGTGGCTCATTCCCGCCAGCATCCAGAAAATCAAGGGCATGATTCGGCCTGGCGAGGAAACCATCGACACTCACTCCACAGAAAACTGAGAGCTGCATGGTACGCTCCGATCTAATCTCAATGAGTCTGGGTAGTTTAATGGACTGGCTGGACGCCGCGCCATACGCCTCGGCGTCCCGTGCGTGAGCTTGCTGTATAGTGACTCGACTATTGGAGGGGCGATGCGTTACCGAATTCTTCAACTGATGTGCGTTGCAGTCTTTATGACGGCGGGCTATGCACAGCAAAACCATTGGGCAGCCCCCGACGACAAAACCGCGAAATTCATGATCGACATGGAACGGAAGTGGGCCGAAGGCGTTTGCGGGAATAATGGAGTTGTCTCTGAGTTGTTGGCCGACGACTTCCAGGGCACCAGCACTCAGGGCGAACGCTTTAACAAGGCGGATGAGCTACGCGATGAAAAAGGCCCCCGCTCGTCGCACGGCTGTGCACTCGACGATGCCAAGGTGCGTTTCTTCGGCGAAGACGGGGCCATCATTTACGGCAGCGAGCACGCCATCGGCAAAGACAAAACGCATCCGGATGCGAAGGTGTGCCAGGTCTGGACCGATACCTGGTTCAAGCGTGATGGTAAGTGGCAGATCGCTGCCTCGCAGGACAACAAAGTCGACTGCAAGTAGCTCGGGGATGCGGACGGAAAAAAACGGGACGTTCCCCCGTTTTGCGAACTCGAACTTGGGGTATGTCCCGTCTGTCGCCGGTTTTTGCAGAAACTATGCGTCGGCGAAAGGTGGCTACGCGCCGGCCTCTAAGCCGCTTCCACCACCGACAAAATATTCCCCGCCGGATCCTTGAACCAGGCGATCGTCGGCCCGCTTCCTCGCGAAATCCCGCGTTCGTCCGTCTTCAAGTTGGGTTCGTTATAAACCTCAAACCGCACGCCGCGTTGGCTCAGTTCATCTACAGCTTTGTCTACACTGTCTACGGGAAAATTGAGAATCGTGAAATCCGCGGGCTGGTGATTGGATTTAGGGTACATGAGGGCTTTGGTGTCGCCGGAAAGGGGCACAACCAGAGTTCCTTCCGGACCGTTGGAGAGTTTCAGCCCCAACGTCTTGCCATAAAATTCCCTGGCTTTCTGAATATCGTTCACCGAAAAACTGCTGAATGCCTTCTTTGTGTTGAGCATGAATTCACTCCCAGAACTGGATTTCCTCTTTCGATGCGAAATCAGCTTTCGCGGTTTGTGAATTCTGGGAAATAAAGGGGGCAAAGCGAAACACCGTCCAGCTGCAAAACTGACCCACTCATGCCAGAATCGGCTCGAGCGGGTCACCCGCTCGAGTCACCCTTGCAACGAAAGCGTCTGATCCAGCCAATTGAAGACGCGGAGGTCACGTATGCCCGTACCTTTAGGCTCACAGTGAAGATCAGCCCCGTCGGCTTCAGTGAACTCCACGAGTTTCTTTGGGCAGTTCAACATCTCGTAGAGTTGTTTGGACTGTCCGGGCCAATAAGCTTCGTTCACCGGCGATGTGATCAGCAGCGGACACTGAATCTTCGGTGCGACGTCGCGAAGGTTGTACTCCGACACCGCTTTGTATGTATCGAAGTATGAAGCAAAGCCAAAAGGACGTGTGCGGAAGTTCAATGTCGCCCGGTTCGCAGGCGATAATCCTTTTGTGATAAACGAATCGAATTCTGCTTTGCGGCCGGCCTTCAACAGCGTCACTAGCGGCGGCGGCAGCGGATCGAGCCATGAGGTGGAAACATCGACAACGCCAGGGTCGGCAACCGCGGCAGCAATTCTTTTCTCAAACGCAAGTGCACGAGGAACCCAGTATCCTCCCTGACTGATGCCTTGAATCGCTATGCGTTTTGGATCAACATCGGGACGGGAAAGCGCAAAGTCCACTACGGGCTTAATCACTTTCTCCCAATCGGGGCGGAAATACAGCTTCTGCTTCCACAGCGCATAACCCTGTCCCGGGCCATCAAAGGTAAGGCAGTCGTACCCGCGGGCGGTCGCGCCGGCACCACCCCACAACCACATGTCCAGCAGAGACCCGTCGCTGCCGTTGATCAATTTAGCAACGGGCGCCGTCGCGCCTTGCTCCTGCCGCGAATGTAAAAGCCGTGAAGGGTTGTTCCCTCATAAGGAATGGCGACCGGTTCGATCGGCGGATCGAACAATAGCAGGGACCGCAACCAGCAGTCATACAACGCTTCCCACGTCGGAAGAAAACGCGACGGATCAACAGATCCATCCGCAAAGTAGGTTGCGCTGTCGTAGAAGTTTTGCGCCCACAGATATGCCTGCCGCGCGCTCTCGCGATGACCGCCCGCCAAGGACTCCTCGGCCAATGCGCGGGCCTCATCGCCAGCCTGCCTGAAGGCAACAAAGGCACTCTCGAAATCACCATCTTTCACCTGTCGCGTGAGGTAAAGCACCTTGCCGGGGTTTGCGCCGGAAGAGTATGCACGCCCCAGACTCGTGAGGAAAATCATCTCGAAGGTGCGGTCTTCGAAAAAATAATGACGCCGTTGCTTCTGTTCCCCAGGCTTTTCTGAGTCTTGAGCACGAGCCGGGGCCGATGGATAGAGGCCACCGAGGCCGATTGCGCCACAAAAAAGGTTAAAACTTCGTCTTGAGATATGCATGGTTTTTCCCGCCAAGGTACCATAGTCCCGCGAACGAAGGCACGTCGGGTGCAAACGACAACAAGATCGCTCCGACCTTTCGAAAAGCGCGACAGATAGGGCACCCGACTTCGAGTCATCCTTGGAACGGGTGCGAACCTGGGGCACCGGGGCGTATAATTTTCAGTAACATCCTAATCGGAATTCTGGTTTTAACCTCAATCTCATCTAGAAGCACAAAGGAAAAGCCATGTCCCATCATTATTCCGGCCCCGATTTTGGGTTCCCCCATGGGGACGCCCGCCTGGACTTCACCGATCTTTTCGCGTTCCCCAAGCCTGGGGATGCCAGCAAGTCGATCCTGATTATGAACGTTCATCCGTCCCTCGGTGCCAACCCGCCGGGACCCACCAGCGCTGACGCCTTTTCGCCCGAGGCGATTTATGAACTCAAGATTGATACGAACGGCGATAACGTCGCCGATATCGCGTACCGGGTGCGCATCACGTCCTCCGACAGCGGGGTGCAGACCGCGACGCTTCGCCGCGTCGAGGGCGCGCAAGCCGCAGGGACAGGCGACGACGGGAAAGTCATCGCCGAGAATGTGCCGGTCTCGACGGGGAAGGAGACACGGGTGACGGAGGCCGGGGATCATCGCTTCTTCGCCGGCTGGCGCAGCGATCCCTTTTTCTTCGACGTAAATGGCGCATTGAACAACCTGCAATTCACCGGTGACGATTACTTCGCCGAAGCGGACGTGTGCAGCATCGCGCTGGAAGTGCCCAACTCTGCCCTCGGTTCTAAAAAGATGGGCCTATGGGCTCGCACACTGGACGGCAAAACCGGGAAATGGGTTCAGGCGGATCGCGGTGCGCGGCCAAATCAAACACCATTCCTTGCCGGCGAGGCGAACGCCGCCTATCTCGGTGCGGAGCCGGTGGACGATGCCCGTTTTATTCCCGTTTTCGCGCATGCGCTGGAGCATGCCGGTGGCTATACGCCGGCGGAGGCAACGCGAGTCGCCGGGACTCTGCTGCCGGACGTCTTACCGTATGACCCCACGCGGGCGGCGGCCTTCCCAAACAATGGGCGGGCGCTCGTCGACGACGTCGCAGATGTCTTCCTTGGAATTCTCACAAATGGAAAGGTGACACAAGATAAGGTAGGGGCCCACAAAGACCTACTCGCCGAATTCCCCTACGCGGGCGCGCCGCACAAGGCCCGGGGTGCCGGGAAGGTTGCCGCTTAAGCGAGGGGCGCATCGCATCGCCAGTTCGTTCCTCGAAGTTGACGAGGCTTAGCAGTTCTTTCGACTCGCGGCCCACTTAAGCCCGGTTAGGCTTGAGTGGGTTACCTGTCAATTGTTCACGGCGACCCGTGGAACTGCCGGCTAGCTCAACTCTTTCACAGTAATCTCATATTTGAAGTTGTCCGGATCGAATGGGTCAACTCGTCCTTCTGATGTCTCCGCTTGCGGATACATGAAGTACACGAGCGGCTGTTTCGCGGACCCTGGCAGCACGACGTCGTGTGCATAGTTGTATGCGATCCAGTTTGTCTCCCAGGAACCGAACAGACGTTTACGCGCCTTCAACACCGGCTCGTCACTGAGCTTAAGGTTTCCCGGCGGTTCCTCCAGGGCGACCTTGCGAACGTCGGCGGGATCCGCCGGGACCCAGCCGTGCTGGGTGAGATAAACTTCCACGCGGCAATGCTGTCCTTTGGTCGCCTTGTCGGTATTCACTCCCAGGCTTTTGTATCCAAGATCGGATTTCACGATCCGCAATCCATAAATATGCCGCGCCGGCAAACCAACCGAGCGCGCCATGCCAACGTAAAGCGCGTTCAGGTCGGCACACTTGCCGCCCATGTCGCCTGATTTAAGCATGGCGCGAATGTCGCCGCGCCCGCATCCCCGAACTTTTGGATCGCGGAAGGTGTTCTCGACCACCCACTCGTAAATGGCGCGAGCTTTGTCGATGTCAGTGGTCGCACCGGCGGTCGCCTTCAGCGCGGTTTCTTTGACAATCCCGTCGGTCGGCACAAATTTGCTGGGCTGAAGGAAAAAGTCCAACTCGGCTTTTGACGCGCGCTGCGATGGTGCTGGTTTGGAACCCGACAGATCAACGCTATAGTTCCTCGTTGAAACGCGGCTCGTGAGTGTCAGTACCGGTCTCGCATTTGCAGGATAAGTTGCCGAAACGATGCCGAGCGCGGTCGGCTTATCCTTACTCAGTTTGGCCGTTCCATTCTCCGCACTAAACTTATTCGAGATTGTCCGCTGATACGGGGTATCGCGAATCAGCGCGGCCGGAAGCCAGATGTGAGTCATTCCGGCGGGTTTCAGAACTTCCACTCTGGAGGAAACTTCGAAAGTCCGCCATCCGCCCGTCGTGAGCGCGTCAGCAAAGGCTGGTAGTGATTTTGAAAAAGCCAAACCAGCGCACACTGCACTGGTCGTTTGCAGAAAGGTCCGTCTGTTCATGTGTTTTCCCCTTATTACGCCGAATAACCACGAATCAGTAAATATTTGAAACCGCCTCATCCGGAGGTTTAGAAGACGCGGATTCAAGTAAAGGGGCGCATGGAAATTTGTTGACGACGAGGATACACCGCACAGCTTTCGCGCGACAAGCAGCAGAGGGGTGGCTCTGTCCAGCCCTCGAATTGGGACACCCCATACCCGATTACAGGACTTCTGCAAGACACGATAAGATGAGCGGACAGATGTTCAACGTGCAAACTATGCGGTCTGAACATTTCGTTGGGCAGCGCGACGCGGGAAGGGCACGACTTCAATCGCCCCGCCGGGCACTGAAATTCTGTCGCGCTTCAGCGCCTGCGGGTCGCTGTTTTCAGTGAGTTCACAGGCGCGCAAACCTTACCGCGGGCCGGAAGCCCACCCCAGAGGCTGAAGCCAAGCTCATGTCGAATGGTTCTTCGGCACGACTTAAGTCGTGCCCTTCCCGCCAGTGCTGGTCGACACGTCGGTTTTACTACGCAGATCGCTTCGAAATGATTCGTCGAAGCACATGGCCCTTCCACATCCACAATCCCGTCAGGACCAATACAGGGATGAACACGAACCGAGTTGGGCTGGCATACTCTGGAAGATTTTCAAACGGACTATAGATGTAGCCGAGTATCGGAATGCTGAAGACGATGTGAATCCAGCGAACAATTGAACGTTGGGTGGAACTATTCATGATCGCCTCCGCGAGCGTGGTTGGTGCATTGTTTTGCGATCCACGTATAAATTCAGACTTTTAGAGAGCCGCGGAATGCCCTGGCGGCATAGTAAGATTCCGCGCCGTTGTGATAGATGAAAACAGTGTCGAAGCGGCGATCACAAAACAGAGCGCCACCGAGTTTTCTGATGTTCGAAGGCGTTTTCACCCAGCTCGACGTTTTCGTATCGAAATTTCCGAGTTTCTGCAGATTTCGATATTGTTCTTCCGTCAAAACTTCAATGCCCATGGCAGCGGCCACATCCAAGGCATTGTCTTTTGGTTTGTTTTCTTTCCTTGACTCCAGCGCTTCACGGTCGTAGCAAAGACTTCTCCGGCCTTTGGGACTTTCGGCTGAACAATCATAAAAAATGTATTCGCCCGTCTTTTTATCCTGACCAACAACATCCGGTTCACCGCCAGTTCTTTCCATCTCATTCAGTGACCACAGCTCTTCACTATTGGCTTCCAGCTTGGCTTGCACTTTGGCCCATTCAAGACCTTGATGGCGGTTCGTATGTTTCTCAAATCGGGCTTTCAATACTGTGAGTAGTTCTTTCCGTTGTTGCAGTGACAACTCTTTTTTCCCGCTCGAAGCTTTCGCTGTCCGCATTTGTTTTGCGATCCCCCCGATTCACGATTTCTGAGCTGCATTAGGCGGCCAGTTGGGTGACTCGATACCGAACTGCTTGGCGTACTCGGCGTTCAATCGTTGCCAGCCGAACTTCAGGCCCTCGGGGCCGACGATGCGGCCAATTGGAGCTCCACTGAGAAGGTGATCCAGAACGTCGAAACAGATGTGCCACCCGGCGGCACCCATTGCGATGAAGCGGTGACCGATATTGGTCCACAGAGTCAGGCGCGTGCCGTCACCAAAGCCCTCAAGTTCCCACCGCATATCGAAGTCACCCCACTTGTACTCAAGCACATTGGGAGCGTCGGCTCGCGTGACGATTGTTTCGGTAACGCGAAGCGCGGGCGCTGCCACCGTGGTGAGCTTTACCGTGGCTCCAACTGTGCCCAGGCTCCCATCGGCGTCGAAGGGCGCCCACTCGCGCAGATGCGCCGGGTCGGTAATCGCCTGCCAGACTTTTTCAGGCGAGTGGCGCAGTTCTCGGACGAGAACGAGGGTCCACTTTTCTTCACCGTTCTGTCCCCGGTCCTTTCGGACATGAGCCCCACTAGCTGGACCCGGTGCATAATGCGCGCGATCAGTCATCGTTTTTCCTGATAGCCCGCGCTCAATGGCGTGCCAATTGGGTGAGCTGAATAAGGTTGCCACAGGTATCTTTCAGCATTGCAATTGTCGAGGCGGTCACATCAGTCGGCGGCATCGTGAACTCGGCACCGCGGGCTTTGATTCGCTCGTAGTCGGCTTTGACGTCGTCGGTGTAGAACATCATCGCAGGCTGGCCCTGTTGAAAGATCGCCTGCTGATAGGCTTTGGCTGCAGGATTGGAGTTCATCGCCAACTGCAGCTCAGTGCCCTCCGGCTCCTCGGGCGAGGCTACGGTCAGCCAGCGATATGGACCCTGACTGAAATCGGTCTTCTTGGCAAAGCCCAGTACCTCTGTATAGAAGCGCAACGCTTTGTTCTGGTCGTCCACGTATAAGCTGGTTACTTTGATTTTCATTTCAATTCTCCTTATTATAGTCCGCGGTTTGGTCCGCGTCGTTTTATCCTTCTTCCCTTTCGGTGTTGTTGATTGATCACGATCCATTCGATCGAGGTGGCGTTCGAGGGCATCTATGTGCGCGGACCAGAACCGGCGGAACTGAGCCAGCCAGGCATCTAACTCCCGAAGTGGTTCAGGTCTTAGCCGGTACAGACGTCGTTGCGCGTCCACAGTGGATTCCACGAATCCGGCCTCGCGCAGTACGCGCAGGTGCTTTGACACGGTCGGCTGCGGCATACGAAGCTGACGCTCGATCTCGCCCTACCGACTGCTCTGACGAGGCCAGGAGGCTCAATATCGCGCGCCGGTTCGGCTCCGCAATGATTTCGAAGGCAGAATCCATTTCCTGTATATACCGCAACACGCATATACGTGTCAAGGCATATATAAAACTTTATGGAGCTGTGGACTTTGCTGCATGGTTTTCGTTTGGACTACTACTACTCCGCGGCCTTGGCTGCGAGCGTCTCCACTACAGCGATGTTCTGCAGCAATTCCTGGGGTACGCCATGCCGTTCTTGTAAATATGCAGGGCTATTGTAGGAAACCCAGACTCTTCCCTGGCCGTCTTCCCAGATCAGAATCTTGAGCGGGAGATCGATGGCAATGCCGGGGGCGGCCAGCATCACGGGCGTGCCACCCTTGGGATTTCCGAAAATCAGCAGCTTGGTAGGCGGCATTTTCATCCCCACTTTTTCCGCTTCGCCGCCATGGTCAATCAAAGCAAACAGGTTGACTCCCTTGCGCTTGCAGGATTCCCTTGAGCTTTTCTACCGTCTGGTCTACCGAGTGGTTGGCAGGTATGTTGATAATTCCCTCACCCTTAATGAGCGTCATAGAAGTCCTGACTTTGGGGTTCAGTCCCCACCAATTGTGGGGAAGTTTCTGGGGAAGTACAAGTGCCGCATTTTGGTGCTAAACCAAGTACGACTTGTGAGTTTGGGGATTTGCCCGAGTGCATCAGGAAATCCCCAATGCGCGTCACTTCCCAGCCGCGGGATTCATCCACACGGTCTCCCAGATATGGCCATCGGGATCCTCGAAACTGCGGCCATACATAAAACCGAGATCCTGTTTTGCCGTAGGGTCCGCTGCGCCGCCTGCCTTGCTGGCGGCTTCGACGATGGCGTTGACGGCATCGCGGCTGTCACGCGAGATACAAAGCAGAACCTGCGCGGTGATTTTGGTGTCAGGAATTTTCCTCGTCGTGAACCGCGACCACTTGGTGTGTGTCAGCAGCATAACGTTGATGGCCTCGGATAGCACCATGCAGGCTCCAGTATCGTCGGTGAATTGTTTGTTGTTCCTGAAGCCAACGGCTTCGTAGAAGGCCATTGAGCGGGGGAGGTCCGTGACCGGCAGATTGATGAAAATCATTTGCGTTTCTTTACTCATAAACTCTGTCTCCTTCGGAAGTTTGTGAATAGGGCTTCGGTATGAACGAATCCACCCACTGAATCTAAAGCGAGGCTCTGACCCGTTCCTTTACAAATGTTGAGGAATTGCAGTTTTATTTACCGGAAACGAGGAGACGGCTGAATTGCGTAGGCGTGATACCCAAATACGAGGCGATCTGATGTTTCTTGAGGCGTTTCACTAAACCGGGGTAAGCGCTCATGAAATCGGCATAACGCTTCCGGGCGGTGTCATATCGAAGGGAAATTTCCAGGGGTTCTTTTTCAATAATCCAGTGCTGCTCGATGTAGTGAATGTAAAAGGACGCGATGTCGCTATGTTCTCTGGTCAGTTTCTTGAACTCGGAAAAGTTGTACGAAAGAACTTTTGTGTCTTCAAGAGCCACTATTGAAAAGTTGCTGGCGGTGCCGGTGAGCATGGCTCCGACAGACGCCGCAAATCTTCCTTCGGGAAAGAAATACTTGATGGTCGCGTCTCCCGATTCCGAAATGTAGTTCTGCGCAAATAATCCCTCAACTACAAATCCCACCTTTGTTGAAATCTTTCCCAGTCCAACAAAGTATTCTCCCTTTTCGTAGAACTCTTCGCGCAAAAGGTTCTGCCAACTCTTTTTGCCGGCTTCAGACAGATCTGTGTACGTATTGACTTTCTTAAAGAACGGGTCGGATTTCATTTTCCAAGTGGTTTCACAGGATTGAGGAGTTCTCGCCGACATGGTTGGAGTCACCTGAACTCTGAGTCTATCCGTCCGCACAGGATTCTGTGTTCTGTTTGGCAGGACACTGCCGCAAGTTGGGATGAATAGGTCGTTGTATTGAACAACTGGAGATTAAAAGTTAGGGGTTGGAGTTCCCGGTGTCACGTCCGGTAACTCCTGGAAGAGCATGGCGGGGACGACGGGACTCGAACCCGCGACCTCTGCCGTGACAGTTCTTTGATGGAAAAAACATCAAGCGAGAAAGAGTAATCCCGAGAGAGCGTGGGGGGCAATGTTCATGCAGGTCCGACTCGACTTCCCCGCTCCGGCGTGTGCCCGAGTGACACCGAACGGCACCGGTCGATCCGGGTAGGGATGGCAGGGTTACGACACAAGTCACGACACAAAAAGCTCACGTGGCATTCTCAGATCCAATTCCTGAGTTGTCCAACCGGGAGGAGTGGGGCGGCGGGGGCATCTCTGGGGACTCCCCGGCGTCAACTAAATCGTATCGAGGCGCACTTAAAGGGTGTTCCTCTGGCATCTATTGAAGAAGAGGTGGATAACTGGTGGGAAGCGCAAAGGTCTAAGGAAAAGGGTCGGCCTTAGTTTTCCAAAGATTAAGAACGTTGAACTGTCTGAGAAAATTGGCGAGCGACCAGGAGGGCCAGCCCTTTCTTCTTTGCTTCACACTCCTGATGTTCACCTTCCCGGTAGACCTATGACAAAACCGGCTGGCCATCGCCCGCATCCGCAAAACATTAGATCGTTGTCAGTTTCGAAGTGGTCACCCGCTAATCTGCGATAATTCCCTCATGTGCGGACGTTACCGACTGTCGCGGCGAAAGCAGCTTGTCGAAGAGTACTTCGGGACGGCTTCGGAGGTTGATGATTGGACTCCTCGCTATAACATTGCCCCGAGCCAGCCCGTCATTGCGATCCGCCAGGATGCCGCGAAACCTCTCCGAACCCTTTCCACCATGCGATGGGGGCTTGTGCCGTCGTGGGCAAAAGATCCGGGCATTGGATACAAGACTATCAACGCGAGGGCAGAGACGGTCGCCACAACCGCATCGTTCCGGGAACCGTTCAAATCACAACGTTGCTTGATTCCAGCCGACGGGTTCTACGAGTGGAAGCGGGAAGGCCGGACCAAACAGCCGTATTGCTTCGAGATAAATGATGGGGAATTGTTTGCGTTCGCCGGCCTGTGGGACAGATGGACCAATCCACAAGGAGAGCCAATCGAGAGCTGCACAATCCTCACGACCACACCAAATTCTCTGCTGGCCGACATTCACGACCGGATGCCGGTGATCCTTAGGCGGGAAAACTACGATCTCTGGCTGGACCCGAGCTTGCGAGACACTGCCTCAGTGTCAGAGATGCTGAGCTCCTTCGACGCTGCCTTGATGAACCGCTATCCTGTGAGTACAAGAGTCAACCAAGTTCTGAATGATGATGCGGAGTGTACGAGGCAGGTGGAACTTGAAACCTTGCCAGCGCAGAACATGTTGTTCTGATTCTGCCGGAGCTGCCAAAAATCCAGCTAGAGATAACCGCCCAGGAAGCCCGCAGAAGTTGTCTTCCGAGAGAAAAAGGAAAACGCCCGGCCTGGATCCATTCTGCTACTTCAAATAGCTACCTCGCCAACCTGCCTACGGTACTCCTCAGCCATACGAGGCGCATGAAGTGCGGAGTCCATCCACTCCGCACTCGAATTTATCGATGACGCTAAGCCGCGACTACGCCGCCTTTGCTACTACAGAGTTTGAGATGCAAGTTGCAAGGTTAGGACTCACGAAAGAAAGTTGCATCGCCTCGGAGGAGTTACGCAGCTGGTGCGAACGCAACAAGAATCGCTGCTACATTCCAGAGGGGCTGCTTAAAGTATGGGGACTTACAGTGGATTCAAACTCCGGTCCGTGAACCCGTAAGGGGCCACGCGTTAGAAGCCTCCCCTGTCCTCGGCGTTGAAGCGAAATAGTCGTCTATAAGAACTCAAATAGGAGTTAAGATGTCTCTCTAAAAGACTGCCTAATAACCACTTCGCGGTTAATACAGATTTAAAGAACTGTTTTATTGACTCCGCTCCCGACTTGCAACATCCTCTTTCGCCAGTAGCAGAACCTGTCAAAACTCGTCATAAGGCTTTCGGCGCGTGTACCTTCGACAGAAAAAAGCGGAACGGTGGGGGCCGATCCCGAAGCTCACAACCAAACGGTGCTTCATCGCTAATCCGGTCGCGCCCAAGCTCTTGAAAGGGAGGTAGATAATGGCCACGGTGGCAATGGTGCGACACAAGGTGCGCGCCGACGACATTTTCTTCCCCGCAATGGCACTCCTGATTCTCGGAATCGTTCTTACCGGATTCGGCAGGAGCTATTTTCTGGCGGGCATGCTGCGGGCAAAGCTGCCCAACGCCCTGGTCCATGTCCATGGTGCTGTCTTTGTCTTGTGGATTTCTCTGGTGTTTGCGCAACCGTGGCTGATCGCAGCGCACAAGGTGGAGTGGCACATGAAGTTGGGCGTCCTCTCCGTGGTACTGCTTCCTCCCATGCTCATCTTGGGCATCCTGACGTTGTTTGATTTCATCCGCCGCGCACAACCCGAGGAAGGTCCGGAACTCCTCCTCGTTGGGGATCTAGAGATACTCATTCTGTTCGTCGCGTTGACCTCTTGGGGCCTGCTCGCACGACGCGATGCCACTTCTCACAAACGGTTAATGACCCTCGGTACGATGGCAATTATGGGTCCTGCAATCGCTCGTTGGGACCTTGGAATCCCCATCGCCCTCAGCATTATTCTTGCGTTGCCTCTTTTTGTCCTTGTCTACGATCTCTGGACACTCAAGCGGGTTCATCGCACCACGGCGATCGCCACTGCCTCGACGGCCGCATGGGTTTTCACGCTAGTCCCATTCTCAAAGCTGGCGTTCTGGCATCAATGTGTCGGCTGGATCCGACATATGTGAGACATGCTCGAATCGACAGCAGCCGCATCGTTTGCAGCATTGGAACCAAGTTGCTGCGACCAGCGGAATGGAGTTGCTAAGTGAGTGATCCTATGTGGAAAAAAGGCGAAACTGACGGGATACGGGCCGTTCCAACGTGGACAATTTATGCCGAGGCGATGAACAAATTCCGCAAGTCCGGTAGTACTTTCATGGAGCACGTCCACCTCTTGACCGAGGCTCGGACGGCGTACCAGGAAGCAATGTCTGTTGGCACCGAACTGCGTAATCGGCTGGATTCGGACGACCAAGTTCTGAGATCCGTCATGACCCAACTAGAACAGGTGATAAGTGACCACTTCTCAGAACCGCTCGTCGATAAGAAAAGGCCAGAATTGGTGAGAGAGGAACAGACTAGAGAAGAAAACGCAGCGACTGGAACTGAAACAAGCTTTCCATAATGGCGGGAAGTCCAAGCGTCGCGCTTAGAGTCAGACAGCCCACCCCGCAACAGCAATCAGCGGCCCAGTTCCGCTGTATCCATCCCCGGAACGTTCTGAGTCGAAGATACCTAAATGATCGCAACATTCCTGGCGAGCGTCTTAAATCTCACTCCGTCTGACTGCAGACGGTAACGGACCGTCTTTCCTTTTTTGATATCCCGGACCCGGGAAATCCGGTACTGCCTAGGTGCTAGGATTTGGCGAGCTCACTCGTTTCTGGCAATCTCTCAGGACCGCTGTTAGTTGTGGCCCACAGTAGCCCAATACACCCAATTCCGAACTGTTCCTTAACCCAGCGTTACACAAAGCGCCTGCGGACCCCCAGGCCAGTTCTCCGGAGCACCCTCATTCAGAGGTATGACTGCCGCATTGCCTGCCTGAATCTCCAAGCGGTTTCGACGCGCCTCAACGCAACCTAACCCAATCCTCAGATCTCCCTCAGGACTAACGACAGCGGTTGGGACTACCCCAGAACCAGGGCCTTTCAGCTCTGGAGGGGTATATGAGGAGTCGCTCAGGCTGTCGGATCGCACTTGTTCTGGTCTTTGCAACCAGTCTGGCTCAAGGCGCCAGTCGGAACACGGAGATTCCATTCAGGCTAGTCAATGGGTTCGGAATAGTCGTGCACGGCGAAATTGGTCCAATGAATAACCTGAACTTCTTATTCGACACTGGCGCTGTGCCCAGCGCGATCAGTCGAAGGATCGCCTCCCGAATTGGGATCAAAGGAAATTCTGGTGCTTTGGCATACCTGCATACAGAAATACAGGCCCAGTATGTCACGCTCGGGGACCTGCGCTTCGGAACTACGCGCGTCGCTAGCTTACCTGTGGTAGTGGTCGATCTGGATCCCTTGGAAAAGATCCTTGGATTACGAATCGACGCCCTCATTGGTCTTGATGTTCTTACACGTCAAAGTTTCGGTATTGACTACAAACGCGGGAAAATCGAGCTTGGGTTGGAGGGTAAACCGCTGCATGTAACAGGGGCCAAGATATACCCATTTGCAGATACTTCTTACTGGGCGGTGACGGTCAACCTCGGGGGCCGGGAGTTTCGAGTGCTTCTCGACACCGGGGCCGACGGCCTGGCGCTCTTCTCTCGGGACATTCCCAAGTCGTTTCTTGATCGCAGTAGAAAGACGGCGGTAGTTTCAAACCTCGCAGGACAGACGACGATACAGACGCTCGAACCCCAGGTCGTCACAATAGGAAGCATCGCATTCGAGAAGCAAACTGTCGCCGTACTGCCAGATCCGCCAACTGCGTTCCAAAACCTCGACGGCGTCATGGGTCCTCGATCGTTGGGCATCACGCACATCGAATTTGACTGGCAAGGTAAGTGCCTCAGGTGGGACAAGGAATAAATGAAGACCTACAGGCGAGACCAGGGGCGTTATCGCGCTATGATGTCCCCCTTCGGAGCAGTGCATGGAAGGTGATTTCCAACTTGGGAAGTGGTTGATCTCTCCCCAGCTTAATAGCGTCGAATCCGATGACCGGACCATCCGCATTGAGCCCAAGTTCATGCAGGTGCTGGTCTGTCTTGCAAACCGGCCCGGCGATGTTCTTTCCAAAGAAGAGTTGATGTCGAGCGTCTGGAAAAACACATTCGTCACTGACGAAGTGCTGACGCGTGCAGTTTCTGAATTGCGCAGAACGCTTGGGGACAATGCGAAACAGCCACACATCATTGAGACGGTAGCCAAGAACGGTTACCGAGTCATCGCACCGGTGCGACCGGTGATATCTGACAGGACACGAAGAACATCGAAGCGAAAGACGACCACCATTGCTGCGTTGCTGCTCGCAACCGGCGCAATCCTGGCGCTCATCGCTTACATTCGGTTCTCTCGAAACCAGTCTGCCGCAGCTCGAGTCCGGTCAATCGCCGTGCTTCCGCTGGATAATCTGTCTCACGATCCCGAACAGGAATATTTCGCGGATGGCATGACTGAGGCGCTCATTGATGATTTGTCCAAAATCGGAGCGTTGCGGGTGATCTCGCGAACCTCGGTCATGCAGTACAAGGCCACACGAAAGCCGCTGCCTGAGATTGCCCGCGATCTCAGAGTGGATGCGATTATCGAAGGCTCTGTGCAGAGATCGGCTAACCAAGTACGCATCTCGGCTCAACTGATCGACGGGAAGACAGATGCTCATTTGTGGACGCGAAGCTTTGACAGGGATTTGGGGGATGTTCTGGCATTGGAGTCTGAAGTCGCACAGGCGGTCGCGAGAGAAGTCCGGATTACGTTAACGCCAGCGGATGCGGCCAGGCTTCCACCATCTCACGTGGCCAGCCAGAAGGCACATGATGCTTATTTGCGCGGGCGTTATCTTTGGAACACGAGAAGCAAGGAAGGGTTGGAGCAAAGCATAGTATTTTACCAAAAGGCAATTGAAGACGACCCCGACTACGCGCTCGCATATGCTGGTATTGCGGATTCCTACATCCTTCTTGAAGATCAAGGACTAGCGCCCGCCAGCTACGCGAATCCGGCAATTAAAACCGCGGCCATGAAGGCGGTCACTTCCGATCCCAACCTTGCGGATGCACACATGATGCTCGCCGACGTGAAAGAAACGGAATGGGACTGGGCGGGCGCCGAGCAGGAATACAAACGCGCTCTCGAACTGAACCCGGGGCTTGCCCGGGCCCACCACTGGTACGCCATCCTGTTGAGCGCCTTGAAGCGTTATGACGAAGCCGCTTTAGAAGTTGGGCAAGCCGTCGATCTTGAACCACTCTCTCCCAGGCTTCAGGCGACACAGTGCAGAACCTATTACCTTTCTGGCCATTTTGACCAGGCATTGCAGGTGCTTAACAAGTCCCCAATATTGCGAAGCGACGATAGCTTAGCGCGAGAACTATCCGGGATGATTCATCTGAAGTTGGGAGATTATGCCACCGCGCTGGCGGAGCTTCGTGCCAATGCAGAGTCAGAAGGCGGAGATGCGAGTGATCTTGCGTACCTGGCTTACGGTTACGCTCTTGCGGGACGGAAAGGCGAAGCTCTTGCAACTCTTCATCAGTTGCAGGAGTTAGCAAGGCACAAATACGTAGAGCCGGGATGGATGGCTATGATCTGGGTCGCATTGGGGGAAAAGAACAAAGCGCTGGATTTGCTCAACGAGGATTATCGTCTTCACTCCTCCTTTCTTATGTCTTTAGGCTCGGATCCAGTGTTTGAGCCTTTGCACTCGGATACTCGATTCCAGGACTTGCTGCGTCGCATTGACCTGCCGTGAAACCGCCCGGAGAGAGTCGGACCGACGACGGATGGAGCAGGCAAATTTGGTGCCGTGCTCGTAGTTTCCGCCCAGATGGCGATATATTTCTGGAGACAACGAGACGAAGTGAGGCTTGCCACGCGGGCCGTAACGTTTTTGGCGACGAACTTTGGCATACAGCGTGAAAGTAGTGCAATGTTATTGGAATGCGTGGAGGAAACGCTAGAGTGAATCCGCGAATCCCACTTGCTTTTTTCGCATTATGCATATGCCTTTGTTCAATATTCGCAACGTCACAAACATCCCAATTTAAGTTTCTGGAAAAGCCGGGACCGTATCCGATAGGTCTAAAAATCGTCTATCAGTATGACCGCTCCCGTACTTACCCTTCTGCCCCGAAGGATTCCTCAAAGCCCTCCGTGGGCGATGACGCCCGTCCTCTGCAAACCCTGATCTGGTATCCCTCGTTAAAAAGCACAACCAAACCAATGACGGTTAGCGACTATGTCCAACTGGCGGAGACGGAAATCCACTTCGATGCTCCAGATGAGAAAGAGAATCGGTGGCGTTCGCTGTTGAAGACGTCCTTGGACATTCCGCTGTGGGCGGTGCGGGAGGCAAAGCCAGCAACAGGGCGTTATCCCGTTCTTATCTATGCTCCCAGCGATTCTTCCGTTTCGTGGGAGAACGCCGATCTGTGCGAGTATCTTGCCAGTCATGGCTACGTCGTTCTTGCAAGCCCATCTATGGGAGTATCGACGCGCGATATGACGGATGATCTGGACGGGATCAATGCACAGGCTCGTGACATCTCTTTTCTCATCACGTATGCCAAGTCACTTCCCGACACGGATTTATCTGAGGTTGCCGTGGTGAGTTGGAGTTGGGGAGGAATCTCGAGCCTGTTTGCCTCAGCACGAGACCCTCGCATCGATGCCCTGGTGGAGATGGACGGCAGCATGCGCTATTACCCTGGCCTCGTGAAAAGAGCCGGGGACGTTCATCCAGAGCGAATGACCATACCGCTTCTTTGCTTTACGCGAAATGTGAGCCTTGAAGATCTGGAAAACGACGACGCCCCTCTCGCAGACAAAGTTGGTCCAAACGTCCTCAACGCCATGGATACATGGTGATCTCCTCACAGTGAATATGCTGGGCATGGCACACCCGGAGTTCAGTTCCATGTTCCAACGCAGGGAGAGTGCGCAACGCTTTACGGAGAATCAGGTAGCCGACTTCGATCGGGAGGACGCCAATACGAGTTATGCCTGGGTTGCGCTCTATACTCTGAACTTTCTGGATGCCTACCTGAAACACGACGCTTCTGCGAAGGCGTTTTCTCGAAAAGACCCCGGCTGAAAATGGCGTTCCGAAGCATTTTATGGGGATCAAGTTTAGGCCAGCGCAGAAACCATCTGACTCGAACGGTAGGTAACCTCTCAATTCCGCACCGTAGAATCGTCGGCCTCCCCTGTGCGCTCTTCAATACACTCTTTGGGTTCACCGAAAGAGCATTTGTAAAGGGCGTTCCAGCAAAGTACGACCTCGGGAAGCCTCCTTTGAGCCGCGTTCGGAGGGCTGTGAGTGTAATGGCGACGTTACGCCAACAACTTTCTGAGAGATCGTCAAGTATTCGGCTTTCATTGACTTGTCCATACTTCCGCCATAGCATTCTTGCGCATGATCGGCCAGACTATCTCGCATTACCGCATTGTGGAGAAGCTCGGCGGCGGGGGAATGGGCGTGGTATACGACGCGGAGGACCTCAAGCTCGGGCGCCGTGTAGCCCTAAAGTTTCTTCCTGAAGAACTTGCCCGTGACGCGCAAGCGCTCAGCCGGTTCCAGCGGGAAGCCAAAGCCGCATCTGCCTTGAACCACCCGAATATCTGCACCATCTACGAAGTTGATGAGGTGGATGGCAGGGCCTTTATCGCAATGGAGTTGCTGGAGGGCCAGACACTTCGGCACCTGATTAGCGGCAAACCGGTCGAAATCGAAACCCTGCTCGATCTAGGTATTCAGATCGCGGACGCACTGGATGGGGCTCACTCCAAAGGCATTATCCATCGCGATATCAAGCCGGCAAACATCTTCGTGACCACTCGTGAGCAAGCAAAGATTCTTGATTTCGGGCTGGCCAAACTTTCCTTTATGACAGCAAGCGCCAGCCAGAGCGCCGTTACCGAGTCTCTTTATCGTCGAGAAGGCGGATGATTTCTTTGGTAAGTTCCATGAGCTTTACGGGGTCTTGTTCTACGGCGGCCTGGCGCAGAGTTCTTTCCAGCCCTCTTTGTCTTTCATTGCACGCTTGTATAACACCGCCGAGTGCAGAACTTCAGCCCGACGCCAGACTCAGAGCGGTAGCGTACAAAGATCGGAGGGCCTGGTTGCCATTCTGCGACTACGCTGGATCGTAGTGGCGTCTATTCTGCGTGCAATTCCACCCCGGCTTCCTTTTCGCAACCTGAACCTTCCCGTGTTTCTTGGCGTCACCTGCCGGTGATGTGGGGGTGGCTCCCTCATGGCGGTAAAACTGGATTCCCGTGCATTTACCGCCGCGGCGGTCTCTATGCACACACGGTCGTTTCTCATCTTCAATCGGCATGTTCGCTCAGGTTGTGCCCCGCATTATCGCAGGAACCGTGTGATGTCAACGGATCGCCTTCCACCAGTCCGCTTCCAATTGCTCCCGCTCGCTCATAGCTTCTGGCTCGGGTGTGGAAGCAAACATAAGCTTCCACCAGCTTGAGCCATCGGATCATTGGTCAGCACCAGCGAACGTTTTCGAGGATTCCCAATGCTAGTCCCGCCTGAATTTCAGTCAGTCACGGTTGCGAAGATGATGGACATTAAGGCGTTTTCCACTGGGTCAGACTAGCCAACTCCTCCTTGATTTCCCGCAGTCTTTCCTGGCGGCGCTCGCGTGCGGCTGCTTGCGCGTGTATATTCCCAACGCGAAGGCGATCCGATCTCTCCGTTTCAATAATTTTGGCGATCTCTTCGCGTAACTCCCGTATACGTTCAGCAATCGGGCGGGCCATGGGTAAAGTTTGTTAAGCCAACGTTGAGCGCAGTATCCTATCAAACGCAGCTAGCCTACTCGGTTTCGCGCCGAACATAAGCTAAACCTCGCAGGGCCTTCGCCCCGGTTTCGCCTTCCTGCCTGCTAGCCTGATTTTGCTCTGATGATTCCAGCTTTCCAGCCCCTGCCAGTGGTCCGTAAACCGCGCCCATTTAATGATCAGAACTGGCTCTTCGAGTTGAAGTATGACGGCTTCCGCGCCCTGGCCTACCTCGATCACGGACGCTGCCGACTGGTTTCCCGCAACGGCCATCCCTTCGCTTCCTTCTCAGAACTAGCTTCCTCGATCGCAAAATCCGTTGAGGGAATTACGGCCGTCTTCGATGGCGAGATCGTCTGCGTCGACCGTAAAGGGACGTCCACGATTCAACGATCTTCTGTTCCGCCGCGGCGAGCCGACATTCTTCGCCTTCGATCTGCTCTACCTGAACGGCAAAGACCTCCGGCATGACCAGCTTGTCGACCGGAAGGCAGCATTGCGCCTGGTGCTGGGATCGCGGCGCGAAGCCTCTATCAATTACGCATATCAGTCGCCGGATCCGGCGTAGCGCTTATGAGCAGATCTGCAAACTCGATCTGGAAGGAATCGTCGCGAAACACCGGTCAGCACCATATGCCACGGCGGACATGCTGAGCACCTGGTACAAGATTAAAAATCCCAGCTACTCGCAGATGGCAGGATCGGCATGAACTGTTTGAACAGGAGCGGCACCGAGAGCCGGTACCAGGATGGCATTCTTGCGATCTAGCCTGCGCGGAGGTAGAACAGCGTGCCTGAGACAGAGAAAAAATATGCTCCCTCAGCATGGCTATGGGTAGGCGGCTTCCTCATCGCGGCGGCGGTGTTGGCGGCTCTCGTAGGGTTGTATTTTTATCTCCACTCGCCACGGTGACGAATGAGCTCGTTTTGCCAGATTGAATACACGAGCGGCGATAGTGAGACCACGCCATGCGGCAAACCTGCTGTGGATCGCTGCTGTGATTGTGCGCTCAGGCTGTCGCTAAATGCTCAATTTGGCAATACGCCTTCATGAAGACCCAATATTTATTAAAGCCTTGCCGCTTGCAGCAAGATTGTTCATCTCGCTTAATGCTTCAATAAGATTATTCAGTTCGCACTGCTCCACGATCACAGATCGTGAGCCAAGTTTAACTTCCACGTGCTCATTCGCCGCTTCTTTAGCTTGAATTTGGGATTTGCGTTTCATTGATCTACTCAGCACATGCTTGCTCACAGGAGTGCCAGCCACTCGCTTAATATCGCGGTCTGAACGGTCGAAGGGCGCGAGTTTGCGCGAATAGCTGCATCGGCTGCAATGCCATACTAAAAACCTATCAAGAGCCCTGGCGAAGTTCGGCGAAGCGAACATTGGGACGGCATCGAAGCCAGAGGCAAAATAAAGATGCCGTCCCTTGGGCCACAGTATGAATTGAGAGTAGGGCTGCTCTCGACGGAGCCGCCATCAGGCGATCACATTATGTCCTCAAGAAATTTCCCTGATCAGTCAAGGCCTAATTCATAGGCGCCGCCAGTTTAGACCGCCACGAGGCAACTTCGCCCGTACGTTTTGAGTCTCCAAGCGAACAAAAGAGGTCCGTATCGCTGCAAGTCGATCTTTACTTGACTCTGTCAGCTGTCCACCCTTGATCGCGTACCCGTTGACTCATGAAGAGCGTGTCGCCGCGCACGGAGTGAATGGCCCTTAGAAGCTCTTCAGCAGCGTCAAGTTTGGTAACATAGCCGTGCCCACCGACGTTCATGGCCTCCTTCACCATCTGTGAGGAATCGTGCTGGCTGACAAAAACGATCTTGCAGTTGGGAACAAGCTCTCTTATCTGACGGGCCGCTTCGATGCCGGTCATCCCTGGCAGGCCTATATCCATGGTTACAAGATCAGGCTCAAGTTCCAAGGCTTTGCTGACAGCTTCTTCGCCAGATGCTGTTTGGCAAATCACATCGATTCCAGAGTCGCGGGCAAGTAGGCCGCAAATCGTCCGCCGGACGACAGCATGGTCATCAACTACAAGCACCCGGACCTTTGGCATGCACGCCCTTTACTAAGTTGAGAGTACAAGAAGGCGCCGATTCCGACATACTGTAAAGACTGTAGATCGTCTTACTGTTTCGGGAGGTGTTATCGGGACGGCATCGCGACAAGGATGGCGAACGGTGATGCCGTCCCTTTGGTCATCAGTATGATGAGGATGAGGGTAAGGCGCTTATGGGCGGCGCCGCCATCGGGCGATTACTTTATGTCTTCAAGAATTTTCCCTGACCGAGACACTGATAAGTCCGAATTGGTTTTAAGCAGTGTCTTACAATTTTGCTGCATTATTTGGGGCTTGAATTAGCGGGAGCCTTTGCGGACAGAACGAACGCCTCTCCGTTAATGCGCAGGGAATTAAGCGTACTCGTCTGATTATGAAAGACTCAGTCCGAAGGCAATACTCGCCATTTGCTGTCCTACTTCTGCGCTGGTCCTGTGAGAGAAGTGCGAACTCGGCACTGGACAACCTCGCATTCAGCTACACCTAGACCGTAAATTGATAGCAGCAGAACATGCGGACTCGTGAACTTGGAACGCGAAAGCGCCCCAGACTCGGTTAAGTCATGGGGCGTTTTTTGGTTATCAGTCAATCGGTTATTGCTCCTCCCCCCGGAGAAGCCCGCATGCTCAGACGCTTTTGGGGCCGAGGTGGTTGCTTGTCCGTCTATGCCTGTGGCGGATTTCGACGGAGTGCAAATGGAGAAGCCAAACCAAAAGCCATCCGCCGCGTTTCGCTCCGAAATTCGGTATTAACGGATTACCGTTACAGCCGAAACCCGAGCGACCGGAATGAATGCCGTGGAACATCCATCGGAGGGAATCTCAGCTGTTCATTCACACCCATCTGTGCCAGCAACTTGAGGTGAGAAGCTATTGTCTGTTCGCTGATCCCAAAATTTAACAGGACACCTCGGATCTCTTTTTCAGAAAGGTAATTGCGATTGGGATTCCAGTGGTGTTGGGGGGCTTGCTGCGTCAATCTCAATTTGGTTGTTGTCCAAACGGCGGACGCTGATGATGACCAACATAGTGGGTAGCCCGTGGATACAGTGCAAACTGTATTAAAATAGTGAAGCAGCAACCTCTCCCGAATCGAATACATCCGAGGGTCATGTTCCATAAAATTTTGGTCGTCGATGACAGCCCTCACATTCGACAAGCGGTTCGTTCCTCAATCGAAGATCGGACTGAGTGGGAAGTTTTTGAGGCTGAGCACGGAAAGATGGCCATCTTGATGGTTGGGACCCACAAGCCACATATTGTGCTTCTGGATTTATCAATGCCAGTAATGAATGGCCTTGAGGCAGCAAAGGAAATATCGAAGATTGCACCAGACCTGCCAATGATCATGTTTACGATCTATCAGAATGGCGAAATTGTCGAAGCTGCTCTAAAAGCATGTCTTTACTAAATCGGACGGATTCGGTGACCACGTAATTGACGCGATCAGGGCGCTACTTCCAGCTCTGCAAAGCGAATCCCAAGCTGCTTCATAGTGCTATCACTACGTTGATCGACACGAATGCCTCATCTACGGGAACATTCCGATTCATAAAGGGACGGCACCGGCGACAGAGGAAAGCGAACGGGGATGCCGTCCCTTGGCATCAGTTGTGATGGAACTGACAGTAGGGCTATTTCGACAGTGCCGCCATAAAGCGATCACTTTATGTCTTGAGGGATTTTCCCTGATGGACTTCTAACCCGTTTCTCTTTTTCATCCAGTAACCGGATGATCTCTTGGGTTAGCTCGAACAGTTTGGTTGGATCCTGTTCAACCGATGCTCGTTCGCAGAGCTCCATCCAGCGCTCTTTGTCTTTCAGGACTGCACCCCTCGATCACGCTGTCTTTCCAGCCAGGAAGCTGCATCCCCTCGCAGGACCTTTAGCCCGTTTATCGCACTGGCGAGAGCATTCCTTTCTTCCAGTGTCCCGCTGTGGTGAGACAGCACCTGCCGCCTCTTCTCTATTTCAGACTCGGCCGCCTTGACCCGCTCTTCGATCTTTGTCCAATCGGTTTCAAGCAAGGCTGCGAGATGCAAATCTTGCCAGTTAGTCATTTCGATCACTCGCGTGAATCAGTCTGACTGCACACCATCGTTCCGTTCCGCAATCTTACGCAGACTGTTCAGCGTGGTTAAAGCGTCTTGCAATTTATGCTGTTCATTGAGCGGCCTCGAATGACCGACTTCAATGCGATCAAGAATGGCGTTGCGAGCTGCGACGATACGGTGGGATCGAGTTCCAGCATCGCGGCCTGAAAGAGGCGTTCCCAGTCGGGATGAACCGCGTTCATGTCGCTCACTTCTTACAATGATAAGAACAATCGCGATACCCAGTCAACGATCTTCCTTCCCTACACCGGGAATACTATGGTCGGGCGCCAGACACGGCAACCAGCTGACGTAGGGGAGCCGAAGAGGTTTAACGAGATTGACTGAGGATGGCTTGCGAGCTGTTTAAGGAAGTGCCAGGAGTACAGAGTAAAGCGGCCCACTGCAGGGATCCCAGTGGTCATTTCCGCCCTTAGCGCTTCCCCTAAACGCCAAGGCGTAAACTTGATTAGTTGGGATCCGCAACAGCCGGGGGAGCCTCTTCAGCGACTTCAAGTACACGAACCTGGAGCCCTGAGTTATTGGCGGAGAGCCGGAAACACAAAGCCTCGAAACTGCTGCGCCAGATTCCCTGCATTGGTCCGATCCGAGCCGCCCGCCTGATCGCACTGATGCAAACCCCGCACCGCTTCCGTAGCAAACGGCAACTCTGGACCTATAGTGGGCTAGGCATTGAAACACGCGACAGCGCGCAATATCGCTTTGTCCGCGGACAACTGCAACATGCGAAAAAACCGCAGCAGATTCGGGGTCTGAATCAGAATCACAACCATGAGATGAAAGAGATCTTCAAGGGAGCCGCGACCCGACCAGCTGTGGAGTGGGTCCGTTACGCGACTTCTATCTGAGTTTGCTGGCCAAGGGAATGAAGCCCGAGATGGCGCGTCTGACCTTAGCCCGAAAGATTGCGGCCATTGCTTTAACACTTTGGAAGAAGGAGGAACGTTTCGACGCCGAACAACTGAAGCCGCAAGCAGCTTGAGCGTCGCACAGAACTCAGGTGGTCTCCCAGGTTTCACGCCTCGGTGGTGACCCATCGGTTCTGCGATGCTCGGGTTCGAGGGAGAGTATCCATTCACTCATTAGGCACTTCGTGTGCTGCTCAATCAGCACCCAGTCTCCGGGTCAATCCTATGCCCCCTCGGATAACCCAAAAAAGCCATAGGCCTCGAGCCTCACATAGGATGATGGTTGGCACTTAAGCCAACGGTTGGCTTGCGCAGCTTCGCAACGAATGGTGTCGGGACCGCTGCATGAAACCACTCAAGGGAAACCAGCGACTGCGATCCGTATCCCGGTCGCACCCTGTGATGCTTCAGGCGTTAAACCAAAATCCTCTCCACGAAGGAGAAGGGGCCTGGATGCAAGCACCGATCGAGGTCTCACGGAGAGGAGTGGGGAAGTGTTTTCGCTTGACATCCTCTCTCATAGGATGAGTGTAATCGCGATTTTCGCCAAGTACGGATTCGATGGGGTCCAGATAGAGAGGACAGAAGGTTCGACGTTCCCTAAGCGGAAAATCACTTCAGCAAAGTGATGCTCACCTGACATCCGTCTAGGTATACGTTTCCGTCAGTTCCACGCTGAAACACCAAGGTTGTCGGAGCTTCTGTTTCTGGAAGTTCATGAGCCTCCACCCAATAAGCAAAATAGAAATCGACCTCCGGCCCGAATCCTTGCTCTCTATCAGACAGTACGCTAGTTACAACAGCCAGCCGCTCTTGCGAAGGGTTGTCGGACAATATATTGAAGTTGAAACGTTGCCCTATCTTAATGTCAGATTGCATTCGAACTCCTAGGACATATTTGGTGAGCTTCGATTGATCGGAATAGGCGACTGCATTCAGAACGCGTGTGCTCCGACGTAAAGTCCGACCACCACTTCATAGGTAGGCAATATTATGCGCCCCCAGTGCCACGTCAGTTGTCGAAATCAGATTTAACACCAGGTAACACAATGCCCGTGACTGCCAGCACGCACTCTGTTGAAGCTAATAGGATTGCCGCAGTGTTTTTCGATGTACGCGGGACGGATTCGAGTCTGGCGTGGAATCTAGTGGGTTATCAGGGTGCTGCGGGCAAGCGCCATTCCTTCGCGCCCATGATTGTCAGCCATAGCATGATTGCGACCTCTACCAGCAAGACAGGTTGGGTGCAGTTGATGACCTTGTCTTCATAGGCTGGCAACAGAAACCCGGCAAAGCTGGACGCTAAGTAACCGAAGCATGCGATCATCAGCCAAACACCCAAAACCCGCGGCAGGAAGCGCGATTTGTACACCAACAGCCCGAATGGCATGAGCCATAGCCCCCAAAATATCTCGTTGGCCAGATCACCGTAGTGGTGAAGGTTGAGGAACAGCATAGCGAAGGCGTCCCGCTGCGGCTTGTCGAATAATGACAGGAAATCGGTGCCGCGAACAAACAGCAGGGCGGCGGCATCATTCACCGAGTTGACGAAGAAAATTGGGACTTGCATCAAGCTGCCCAAGATCACCATCAGCACAGCAAGGCCCCGGTCGACTCCCTTAAACAAACGATAAAGAGCCAGTGTAACGAATATCCACAAGGCCCCAGTGAGCAGTTGACTGAGAATTCCGAATCGGAACAGCAACTCGTGCCTCGCAATATTGTTGACGGTTGCAGTCGCGTTCTCAGACACGATCAAGGTATTGGGAATGTAGATCAGGCGCACGACGGCCACCAATGAGCCCACAATGTATAAGAACCCTGCGACTCTGGCGTTCTTGCTGAGTGAGGTCATACCAGCGCCTCCCTATAAAGAGGTGCCCGATCAAAGAAAGGCAACCTCGTGACTGTTGCGGCAGCGTACTGCACCTTCTGATTCTCGTAAACAGCCTGTTAACAACAATGACGACTTGATGTGGCTCGACCGGAATCACTCCCGGAATTCCTTCGGCTGTTCTCTTTGCGCACAACCTCTGAGACTGTCTCTGCACGGAGGGGCGACGTCCCAGGGAGACTATAATTGCGGGCGCATGGCGCTGATCTCTGGCACCAAACTCGGAGCCTATGAAATCCAGTCGCCTCTGGGGAGCGGCGGCATGGGCGAGGTGTATCGCGCCACGGACACGAAGCTCGCCCGCGACGTAGCACTCAAGGTACTGCCTGCCGAAATGGCGCGGGATCCGGAGCGGCTCGCGCGCTTTCGTCATGAGGCGAAGGCTCTCGCCCAAATCGATCACCCGAACATTGTCACGATCTACTCGGTAGAAGAGTTCGATGGTGTTCACTTCCTAACGATGCAACTCATCGAGGGCCTACCTCTGGACCGTTTAATCTCTCAAAGGAGTCTGCCCGTCGATGAAATCATCGCGATTGCCGGCTCGCTGGCGGAGGCGCTCGCCGCTGCACATGAGAAGGGCATCGTACATCGTGACCTGAAGCCGGCGAATGTGATGGTGACCGACGACGGTCGCGTCAAGATACTGGATTTTGGATTGGCGAAAGATGTGAGTGGTGAGAGATCCAGCGATGCCACATTGACGTCGGCTGCTCACACGCAAGTTGGAGTCGTGATGGGGACGCCGGCCTACATGTCGCCCGAACAGACTTCGGGTCGTCCACTCGATCATCGCACGGACATTTTCTCGTTAGGCGTAGTGGTGTATGAGATGGCAACGGGGCGGTGTCCGTTCGAGGGGACTTCTTCAGCGGAGTTGGTTTCCGCGATTCTACGGGATACTCCACCGTCAGTCACAGACCTGCGCTCCGATCTGCCGAGCGATCTGGAGCGGATCATCCGGCGCTGCTTGGAGAAGGATCCGCGGCACCGGCTGCAGACGGCGCGCGATGTAAGCAATGAGTTCCGCGATCTGGCGCAGGTGGCATCCCGCCCAACCCCTGTGCCCGTCTCGGCCTCCCGTGGTGTGCCCGCAGCCGACTCCGGCGCCACACGAACCGAAGAGGGCTTTTGGGTCGCCGTGCTGCCTTTTAAGTACGCCGGCTCCAACGCGGACCTCACGGCCCTCGCGGATGGGCTGACCGAGGACATCGTGACAGGCCTGTCTCGCTTTTCCTACCTGAGGGTGATCTCGCACAGTTCAGCGTTGCGGTATGCCCGCGGGGCAGTCGACGTCCGGTCCGCCGGCAAGGAACTCGGCGCGCGCTATGTGATGGAAGGAAGCCTGCGCCAGGCAGGATCCAGGCTGCGCATCGCGGTGCAACTCGTGGACGCAGTCTCGGGAGCCCATCTCTGGGCCGAGACCTATGATCGCGCCTTCCAATCGGAAGGAGTTTTCGAACTGCAGGATGAGGTCGTCCCTCGAATCGTCTCCACGGTCGCCGACACGCAGGGTGTTCTGCCGCACAGCATGGGCGAATCTCTTCGGACAAAGGACCCCAGTCAACTGAGCCCGTACGAAGCTGTACTGCGCAGCTTCTCGTACTTGCAGCGGGTCACCGCCGAAGACCACGCCACAGCGCGGGACGGGTTGGAGCGGGCGGTTCAGCAAGCGCCGGGCTATGCTCCTGCCTGGGCCATGCTGGCGATCCTCTTCCGGGAAGAGTACAACCACGGCTTCAACGTCCGGCCTGATTCCCTTGGGCGCGCGCTGGCGGCCGCGCGGCGTGCCACCGAGGCTGCGCCCTCGAATCACCTTGCCCATCACGCTCTGGCATCGGTCCTGTTCTTCATGCGAGAGTTGCAGGGTTTCCATAGCGCGGCACAACGCGCGATCACACTCAACCCGATGGACGGATTCACTTTCGCCTATATGGGGATGCTCACGGCTTATGCCGGCGACTGGGATCGCGGTTGTGCGTTGTCGGAGCGGGCTCGGAACCTCAATCCCCATCATCCCGGCTGGTACTGGTTCCCGCCCTTGTTCGATGCTTACCGGAAGGGCGACTACCGCGGTGCGCTGGAATTCTCGCAAAAGGTCAACATGCCCGGCTTCTGGCGTACGAACCTCGCGCTCGCCGCGATCAATGGACAACTCGGAGAGTTGGAGGCCGCGCGCAAGGCCGGGAGAGCGCTGCTGGCCGTGCGACCCGACTTCGCCACAGCGGCTCGGGATGAGTGCGCGAAGTGGTGGGAGCCGGAACTCGTCGAGAAGTTGCTCGATGGTCTGCGCAAAGCGGGCCTGGAGATTGATGATCTGCAGGGAACCGCACCTGCCAAGCCCAGCGTCGCAGGATCTTAGACGCTTTAATCTTGAAGCGCCATCACACGAACAGTCCGCTCGTTGGTCGTCGATCCGAAACATGTCCAGAATCGAGATTCTGGAATTGGGAGATGAGATTGCGGCCTGGATGGTCGGCCGCTCGAAAACCGAAACCAGCTCATTGTTGGCGTAACATCGCAATTTCACTCAGAACCTCCGAATCGGGCCGATTGGGGTCGTAGTTGGTGCTAACGCCTTGTTAACAACAGTTGATCTGACGATGCATAATCTTGGTGTGCTGCTAAGCCGAATAATCCCGAATTAAATCCACATCTCATTCAGAACTCCGCGCAAAATGCTGGGCGAAGAAATCCCCTTTGTTCCAGCCAGGCTTCTGTGAGTCGTCGGCGATCATGGAACCGCAAAGAAACACATAACGGGCAAACGTCATTGCGGCTTCAAAATCCAGACCCGGTTGCTGCATGTCGTCGTTCGGCTGGTGCTGACGTGTGGCCAGCCAATTCATGAAGATGTCCGCGGGCTTGATCTTTGGATCGGACGACTGGATGCCTGGAGAGGGCATGACGGCGGGAATACCCTGCTGCACGAAAGAGTACTGATCACTCCGGATGAAAACTACCTCTTCCGGCATCGGGTCAGGTGTTACCGCCAGGTGCATGTGCTCAGCTGCTCTACGGACAACCGTATCCAAGCTGGAATGTTCGGCTCCAAAGGCTACGATGTCCTGAACCGGCCAGAACATGGGAACCTGGTCGACGTTGAGGTCGGCCACGATCGACCCCTGGGCACTGGTTGGGCTGTGAACGAAATAATCGGAGCCGATCAGACCGGCTTCTTCGCCGGTGAACGCCACAAACAGAATTGACCGCCGCGGCCTCGATGCCATTCTGCTAAAGGCGCGCGCCACCTCGAGTATGGTGGCCGAACCCGACGCGTTGTCGAGTGCGCCGTTATAGATGTTGTCGCCTTCGACCGGTTCTCCGATGCCAAGGTGATCGAGGTGCGCGCTATAGACAAGAGCCTCATTCGATGCCCGATCACTTCCCGCCAGTCGGGCGACAACGTTGGAGCTATGTGTATCCTGCGACTGGGTCCCATTGCGTATCGTGGCCCTGATCGGAAGTGCGAAGGGCGCAAGTTTTCCAGCTTTGGCGGCTGCGAAAACCTCGTCCGCAGTGCGTGAACTGCCCTCGAACAGATGCCGGGTTGCATCCATGCTTAAGATGGCGACGCCCTTAATCTGCGGGAAATAGGGGTTGGGCGATCCTTGCTTATCGAGCCAGCGGAATTCGGGGACGATCAAATCTCTAACGCGCTTAGAGAACGGATACATCTGCTCGAATCCGGGATCATTGAGAATGATGACTCCGACAGCACCGTGCGCGACAACATTCCCGGCTTTAACCGCTGGGGATGAGTAATACGCTCGAATCGATGAAGGAAAGTCGGGTGCGCCAAAGATGAGAGCCACAATCTTGCCCCTCGCATCGATTCCCTTGTAGTCGTCATAGCCTTGCTCGGGTGCGGTAACACCGTATCCGACGAATACCACCGGGGCTTCGATCGAGCGCTCGGCACGCACCGGGTCGACGCCCGAGAGGTAGTCCTTGCCGAAAACGAGGTCTTCTTCTTTGTCGCCACGCCTGAGGACTAGAGCGGACTTCGCGGGATCGGCCTTAAGCAGGCGCAGGGGCACGTTCTGGAAGTAAGTGCCATTATCGCCGGCTGGTTGTAGGCCCATGCCTTCGAACTGCGTCGCCATGAATTTCGCTGCAATATCGAAACCGCGGGTGGCCGTGCCGCGACCCTCCAGCAAGTTGTCCGCCAGAAAACGCATATCTGCACGAATCGCTTCCGCCCGAATCGAGGCCATTGCCGCGTCGGCAGGGCCGTCCTGCGCGCCCATTGAAACGGTCGAAAGCAGGACGAATGTCAGAAACATGCAACGAAGAACGGGTCGATTTGAAGCCGAGAACGTATGTGGTTGAGACATCGAGATTCTCCTGTGAGTGCGCTCATGTTGAGCCTGCGGTTCGACCTTATCAGGCTCTTTGCCTTGGATCATGCGACACCTACGATCCTTTCCAGGCTTCTTATGCGTTCCTCATCGCATGCGAATCTGAATCAAAATCGTGGCACCGTCAATGAAACTGACCGTTAACTGTGCTTTAACTGACAAGACTCGGCTTTTCAAAGCGTTAGAGCGGAGGTTTAACGCGGTTCCGTTCGCTCACTGGGCGTTTTTGAGATCGCCGCTTTGAAGGAGATAAGTGATGCTTTGCTGGTTACTGATGTCATAACGACGTCGGCCTCACGACGGACCGAGTAGACTTTGCGGTATCCAACCAAGAAAGGCTCGGAACGAAGGAGGCCGAGATGAAGATTATAGATTCTCTCTTAATGTCAAAGTGTTTTCTCTCTGGGAGAGGTGCGGAGAACCCTCTCTCTTTTTCGGGTCGCTCAAGCGCAAGCGGGAATGGCATGGACGGCCAGGTCCACCGCGCACAGCTTGGAGCCATCGTACGGTTGATTGCTGCGGAACATGGCAAACAGAGCATGCAGCAGTTTCCGCATGACTGCCACCACCGCTTGCAGTTGAGCTTTGCCGCGAGCGAGTAGTTTTTGATAGAAGACACGGAGATAGGGATCACGACGCAGTGCGACCAGGGCGGGCATATAGAGAGCACGACGCAGGTGACGACTGCCACTCCGACTAATTCGCGGCCGCTTCTCGACCGATTTCCCCGACTTGAAGAGCCGCGGATCCAGTCCGCTGAAGGCCACCCACTGGCGCGCGTCCAGCATGTCGGGCAGCACGGCTAGTTCGCCCAGGATCTGCAGAGCGCTGGTCTCAGCGATGCCGATCGTAGTTAGCATGAGGCGAAAGCGGCGGTCTAGTTCGGGATCGCAGGTGATGAGCCGCACCGCTGCCTTATTAAAGGAAGGCAACAAGAGCGACAAGATCGATGCGCGCAAGCTGGGGCGCGTTGTCGGGCCGCCTCATGAATGTGAATGGCGAGATATTTATATCGTCCATTGGTGCATTGTGTTTTTTGTAAGCAGGCTCCGCAGCGTTTGGCGCTGCCGATATAGGCATGGGCACGATTGCGAACGTTCAGCCCCACATAGTTCAGTTGCTCTCCTGCCGGACAACGGTAGCTGTTGCTTTCGGGCAGATAGGTAAATTGCTCTGGGCCATAACCGGGATTGTTTTTTCTTGGAACACTGTCTCGCGTTCGCATATAGGGTGTGATGCCGCGATCCAGCAACCCTTGCAGAAACTCCCCGTTCCCGTACGTCGTGTCCGCCGCCACCGATTCTGGCTCGTGTCCTTGCCATTGTGAGAAACGCGTGAGCATGGCTTGCGCGGCCACCGTTTCCTGGCTCATCCGGGCCGCCGTGGCCTGCACTCCCACAATCACACAGCTCTGGTTATCCACCAGGTAGTTATCGTAGTAACCCAGGCGAGCCGGCCTTCCGCCTTTGGTGGCGTAGGTAGAATCAGGATCGGTGGTGGACACCTGATCTTGTGTATGCACCGGTTCTTCGACCGGGTTCTGCTGTTCCAGCTCCTGCAGATACTGACGCACGATGTGCTTGACCTGTGCCGCTTCCACGAACTGCTCCCGTGGAATGCGGCTCTCCTTCGCGGCATTGGCTTCCACGAAACTGCCATCCACCGACAGGTGCTTGCCCTGCACCAATCCCACTTCCACACACTGGCGCACGATCTGTTCAAACAACTCCTCGAACAGGTTCGACTCTTGAAACCGCCCGTGACGGTTCTTGGAGAACGTGGAATGATGCGGGATCTCCTGATCGAAACCCAGACCGGTAAACCAGCGCCAGGCCAGAGGCATGCGCAGTTCCTCCACCAATTTACGTGCTGGTGATGCCGTACAAATAGCCAATCAAGAGAATGCGCAACAAAAGCTCGGGATCTATCGAGGGACGGCCCATCTCGCTGTAATGGTCCTTCAGTTGTTGGCGAACGAAAGTAAAGCTGATGTGCTTTTCAATCAAACGCAGCAGGTGGGTTTCAGGAATCTGATCTTCCAGGCGAAAGTAGTAGAACAATGCTTCCGAGCGGTCGTGGTGTCCCATCATGATCAGCACCCCTCCGACAATCAGAAATCAAACACAACATGGGCAGATGCCTTCTTCTAACACGCCTCTGTTGAATCTGATCCTGCTGATCGACGTGACTTTTTCAACACCCACACACGATTACACTTACAGTCCGGTCAATGCATTATGAGAGAACGGGTTCTGAGGTCAAACCCAGATTATCCAGGAAAAGTTGTACAATACGCGGAGAGTTCATGGCACAATCTCTCTAAGAGGTATGCCCTCATGTACATCCGGCTAGCCTTTTGGACCCTCTCCCTGGCCTACACATCGGCACTCTTTTCCCGCAGTGCCCCTGGTTCTTCACCCGGCACCATGCTCACCGCAGCACTACTGGGAGCGGTCCTCGGTTTCAGCCTTGGTGGCATGCTCATCAATCGACGTACACGTAAACGAGGCTGAACGCTGTTGGATCGCGGAGCTGGTGCAGCCTTCACGGAGGGCTCTGCACCGGGCCGAAGACGCAGGCTGGTATCGAGCGCATCCGACGAGCCGTGACGAAACACGGGCGATATTCCCAAGCCGAGAGGGTTCATTCCACATTCGATTGCCATGGACATGAAGACGCGGCTCACATTATGTTTTGCTGAGTCCGAGATTGGAGGGCTATGACTTCCCAAGTGATAAAAATCAAGGTGACGGCCAGCGTCCCGAAAGATTGCGTTTTCCAACTTGTAGACGATGACTGGAAAGGAGTTTGCGAGGAGCTCTCGATCACAGTTCGTGGGAGTAGTTTTGAAGATGCGAAGAGAAAAATGGAAGCAGCACTACAAGCGTACATCGAGACTGTTTTGCGTAAGCATTCCGGGGCAAGTCGAGAGAAGGTTGCCTGAAATCGCTGAAAGGGCCGCATGAAACCTACAGGTACGATTGAATTGCTGCTGAAGAGCAAGGGTGACAACCGAGTTGTGTCTATAACGCCCGGCCAATCCGTTTATGAAGCAATTGAGAAAATGGCGGCACAGGGCGTGGGGGCATTGCTCGTTTTATCCGACAACCACCTCGTTGGCATCCTCTCAGAACGTGACTATGCTCGCAAAGTGATCCTCAGGGGCCGCTCGTCGAAGGATACTCAGGTCCATGAGATCATGACCAGCCCGGTGATCTACGTGACGGGGGAAAATACAGTGGACGAGTGCATGGCCCTCATGACCAAACATCATTTTCGTCATCTTCCCGTTATGGATGGAGATTCGGTCGCGGGGGTGGTGTCGATTGGTGACCTGGTGAAATGGACGATTTCGGGTCAGGCGCAGAAGATTCAGGAACTCGAAGGGTACATTTCCGGAAAATATCCTGGCTAAAACAGCATGCCGCGAATTAGGGAAAGAGTGAAGATGTAAAAAGGGGCAAGTATCGTGCCCACCAAAGACCGCATCGAATGGCCCTATGTCGCCCTGTTTGTTGCGATTGTTTTAATGGTTGGGGCAGCTGCTCATCTTCTGTCGGGCTGGGTCGCCTATGTGATCTTCGGCGCTTTGTGGGTTGGTTTCGCAATATGGTCTAAAGCCCGTCGATGATTACGCGACGTAGGGACTTCCAGGGACGGATGGAGCGGAACCGGACTGCGCATTGCTGTTGCCGGGGTGGGCTGTCTACTCCAAGCGCGACACTTGGACTTCCCGCCGTTATGAAAAGCTCGTTTCCGTTCCAGTCGCTGCGTTTTTGCCTCTAGTCTGTTCGTCTCTCACCAATTCTGGCCTTTTCGTGTCGACGAGGGGATCTGCCAGGTGGTCATTTATCACCTGCTCTAGTTGGGTCATGACGGATCTCAGAGCTTGGTCGTCCGAATCAAGCCGATTACGAAGTTCGGTGCCAAGAGACATTGATTCCTGGTACGCCATTCGAGCCTCAGTCAAGAGGTGAACATGTTCCATAAAGGCACTACCAGACATGCGGAATTTATTCATTGCCTCGGCATACGTCCCCCAGGTTGGAACGGCCTGTGTCCCGACAGCCTCGTCCTTTTTCAACATTGGATCAGTCACTTAGGAACTCCATTCCGTTGGCCGCTGCAACGTTGTTCCGGCAGCGACCTGATTGTCGGTACGTGTCGGACAACTTGATTGCATGATAGTCAATAACTGGCAAGCAAAGCCGAGAGCGTCTTGAGGCGCGAATCTTATTTTGCTTTATTCGAGCCAGTCAAGAGAAAAGGGGAAGAGGACGGACCTTAGGAAAAACTGCGAACAAGCGCAGCTGATCAAGGACGAGCCGTCTTGGGCACTGGCTTCTCGCTTGTGGGCATATTGCCCGGCAGGCGCAAACACGATTGATGAAGGTTTATGAAACTTCATACGCGCAGCGGTTCGTCAACTGTCGCAATCAAGTTTTGCATTCAGAACTAGTCGGTTGATTCCATAACAATGTCGGCTCCCTGGACCCGAGTAAACTTTGGTGGTGCCAACCAACCAAAAGGCCCGGGAGAAAGGAGCCGATATGATGATTATAGGAGCGATTACCACCCGGCTTTCAACAAATTGCTTTTGTGGATACCGAAACCGGGGAACTGCAAGAGCGGCGACTGGAGCATCCGCGAGGAAGCGGAGAAGTTCTACCGTGAGCTCGCGGCCCAGGGAAAGAAGGTGCGCGTGGGGATGGAAGCCAGTGGGCACGCGCGCTGGTTCGAGCGACTGCTGGCGAAACTGAACTTTGAGTTGTGGATCGGAGACGCCGCCGAGATCCGTAGGAAGCGCGAACGCAAGCAGAAGACGGATCGCCAGGATGCACAACACATTCTGCGCTTGCTGCTGAAGGATGACTTTCCGCAGATCTGGGTACCGAGTGGGGAGAATCGCGATCTGCGGCAACTGTTGTGGCATCGGCACCGGATGGTGCAGGCGCGCACGCGGATGATGAACCAGTTGCAAGCGGTGGCCCTGAACGAAGGTCTCCGCTGCAAGAAGAAGCTGTGGCGGGAAGCGGGACGAAAACAATTGGAGGCATTTCGGTTAGCTCCGTGGGCGAGCCGGCGACGGCACGATCTGCTGGAGTTGCTGGATCGACTGAACCCAACGATCGCTGAGCTGAGTCAGGCGATCAAGCAGGAAGTGGAGAAGTGTCCTGCGGCCCAGCGCTTGATGACCCATCCCGGAGTGGGTGCGCTGACCGCACTGGCTTTCGTGCTGATTATCGAGAGAGCGGATCGGTTTCAGTGTGGCAAGCAGATCGCGAGCTATCTGGGACTGGTGCCGTTGGAGGACCCGAGTGGGAATCGGCGACGGCTGGGGCATATCACGAAACAAGGCAACTCTCTGTTGCGTTTCTTGTTAGTGGAAGCGGCCCAGGTCACAGTGCGCAGCCTGCCAGAATGGCGCAGTAAGTATTTCCACCTGGCGATGCGGCGGGGGCGGAAGATCGCCAAGGTCGCGATGGCACGAAAACTGGCGGTTCGCCTGTACTGGATGATGCGCAAGGGATGGGATTACGAGCAGTTGAAAAAGTTCGGTTCGCACCGGGACAGCCCGGAAATCGCGATGGTGTGAAGTCAAACATCGAGTAATTGATTGGGCGTCCCGCTCCCCTTTGCGGGGGAGTTCGAAGTAGTAATCATGATCGAAAATGTTCGGCGACGAAGGAATCGTAGTCGGCGGAATCAAATACCGACAGTGCCTGAGACTGCTGCTGGCACAGCTAGATGCCAAAATTTAATATTCCCTTGTGAGGCGGCTGCGGCATCACGGTCTCCACACGGTTGACTATCTGGCAATCGGTATTGTGATCGGTCTTGCCATCGTTGTTCTGATTGCCTACCTTCGCTGGTGAATAAATTGTGAAACTGACAGACGTAAGCGAACCGTTCGCGAACGATGAGGAGTGCCTAGCCTATACGTTTTCATGCTCGCTCTAGGGAGTTCAATCGCAAACGGATCGCAATTCTTTCCAACTGCTCAGCTCGCACCGTGATGCGATCCAAGAGCTCAATTGGCAAGCCACGAACACAGGACCGAGCGATCCATCTTTTTTGCTGACATCGCGGAACGGCGTCCAAGTCACCCAGCCTCCGCACCCTCGGCATCACGTTATACCGTTCTTTCCATCTGTGGCACGTTCGTGGTGCTTCCCCGGACGGTAACTTGTGATATAACGTCCGCCTTCCCTCAGAAAGAGAGTCACAATGGCTCTGTATAAACATTCTCGGTATCTGAAAACATCAGAGTCTGAGGCGTTTGATAGGCTGCACCAACCTGGTGCGATTACTCCAAATTCGGGCATCTATCGTTGCGAGAACTGCACAGACGAAATCGCATCCAATAAGGACAATCCCCTTCCGCCGCAAAACCATAGACAGCACGATCAGAATCGGGGTCCTATCCGATGGCGTTTGATTGTGTTTTCTCAGCAGGCAAAATAGGGGTCTGAATCAACCGGATCGCTAGCACCTCTTGCTTGTGTATTGCCCCCATAGCAGGGGTGCTATGCGCCTCGGACATGAGGCAACATGTACCAATTTTTTGCTGGCACATTCGCCTGCATGAATTCAACTAGCTCCTGTAGATGGTCATCTAATGTCACCCTGTTCCGGTTTTCCACCTCTTGCATATCGTCTCTTTAAGCACTAGTCTTGTGGAGACACGAAAAAATTCGAAGCTCCAAATTGGCCCCGACCCATATCGGGGCCGTTTTTATTCCCCCGAAAACCTCCTAAGAGTCTCGGGTTTGGTAAGCCCACCTATCATGCCCTTCGCTTTCAACACTTCTGGGTTTGCCTCATCTTGCGCGTGCATCCAAGCCGCTAATTTACGACTTCTGACAATCCCTTCCAGTGTTCTGAAGGAAGTTTCTTGTGCATCTCTGCCACTCCAGGAAGCTTGGGCGTTGCCGATTATGAATATTGGTCGGACTGTTCACATGGATTAAGTAGTCAGTACTTCATCTTCGATTGTTTGAGGGCTCGGCTCGAACCCCGAAAGCTCGGCGTCGCAGGTCACCAACGCGTTTGCTGCGTGGGTCCGCATCTCCGCCCTCCGCGAGGGCATCTAATCTGGGAGAGGCATCCATCCATGAAACGATTCGTCCTTGCGGCTATCGGTTTGATTGCGGTAGTGATTTCCGCAATAGCCGCGCGCACTCCAAGTAACGAGAAAACTCCACCGTTCCCGGGCACCTTGGCGAATGCACGCTACGTCTACGTTGCCTCCTACGACGGAGATCAGTTCGATCCGAACCTGCTTCCCGAAGACCGGCACACGATCGCTGCCGTGCAGGATGCCATTCAGGAATGGGGCAAACTGACGCTCGTGTACCAGCCCTCACAAGCCGACGTCATTATTCTTGTAACAAGCCGACCATCTGAAGATGTCATGGCCGTGTACGACGGACACCAGGGTACGGGGGGTAATTTCCTCTGGCGCGTGATGGGACGCGACGGTCTCGCGTCCGGCGAAACTCCGCTGGTCACCCAATTTGAAAAGGGATTCGAGAGCGTCCAGAAGCACAATTAAGATTGGGCGCTCTTGCTCAGTCGAGACCAAGCACGAGCTTTCTTGCTTGGTCGTCATTCGGACCAAAAGGTCCAAGTCCGATCGAATCGGGGAATCCTCGCGGATCGGCGGTCATCCGCGGAAACACGCGACCACGCCGCTCGTCAGCCTCCGGACCCGGCGTCCATGTCAGTTCCGTCATCCAACCGAGAATGCGACTTAGCGCCGAGTAATATTCGTCGTGCTCCTTTGCATATCGATCGAGCGCTATGCTCCAGTCATCGTTTGCGCGCAGCGCATTGGCAAGGTGCTCGACGTCCAATAGAGTCAGTGACAGGCCACAACCCCAAGAGGGATCCGACGAAGCAGCAGCATCGCCGATCAGAGCGATTCCGTTCCTGGCGGGCGATTCCACCCAGCAATCCGCACCCTGGAATTCGGCCAGAGGCCCGATCGATTCCGCTCCAGCGAACCACGATTCCGGCATGCCAGTTCCTTTGCAGAGTTTGACAAATTGCGGAACCTTGTCTTTGCCAGAGAGTGCCAATGTTCCAGCCGCTGCAGGGTATACATAATAGGCGCGGGCTCGCCGGCCTCCGAGTGGCGCGAGGAGCGTTGCGCATCCCGGGCCGAATGCGAGGTGCACGGCGTCGTCCGGAACGTCGGTCCCCTGGATCAATGTTCCCGCAATCATCAGAAGCTCCGGATTGTGCTGTGTTTCAAACCCGCACCATCCGCGAACCTGCGACGCTCGACCGTCAGCTCCAACTACCAATCGGGCACTCAGGACCTGTCGGCTGCCTTCGTGTTCGAACGTCACGGTTGGCATCCGGCCAGAGCCCGCGTCGACGCTCACGACCCACGCACCGCGCTTCACCTCGGCTCCGCTATGGCGTGCGCGCTCGAGCAGGGTTTCCTGCATATCTGGATGATAAATATTCAGTGACACTTCGCCGTGCGGCGTGGTGTTATGCAGGTCCCGGTTCATCACTGGATTGCCAAACATGTAGTTGATCCAAGACCGTGGCTGATGCCCTCCGGCAGCAACCAAATCTTCGAGGACCCCCAACCGGCGCGCCGACGCCACACCCCACGGCAGCATGTTCTCCCCGCGGACCCGATCCTTGAACCGGGTTTCGCGCTCCAGGATGAGGACTTTGTAGCCGGCGAGTGCCAGCTGGGCAGCCAGCGCTGATCCAGCGAGGCCGCCGCCCACAGTGATCGCATCGAAAGTCATAAATGGTCCTTGTCAGGAAGGGAGTGAGAAGGTAACAAAGCGCGGGCTGGCCATACAAGATGGGGGTACAAATACTTGTTCACGGCAGCCGAAATCTTCTCACGCCGCCTGGCACCTTTTATTTCTTCGTATAAATGGTACACATCCCGTCAGATATACAACCCGACTGGTATGTCTTTCCTAGCGCTGAGGGGTATTCCAAGCCCAACCCAACGAAGCCAACGAGCGGGTGGCGGTCCGCATGGCGGAGCCTGACTCGAGCCGTTCAGTGTCCGGAATGTCGAGAGATGCAGAATCCATCAACGACCTGCCGACGGGCACAGTGCGGTGCAGATATGAGTAAGGTCAAGAGTTCGACCGCTGGCCTGCGTTTTCACGATCTGCGCCACCATGCCATAACGGAACTTGCGGAATCGCAGGCGAGCGACCGAACGATCATGTCTATCGCAGGTCACGTCTCCCAACAGATGCTCGCCCACCATTCACACGTCCGAATTGAGGCGAAGAGAAAAGCGCTGGATGCACTCGTGACAGGGGGCACAACGGTAGGTTACGACACAAACATCGACACAAAACCAGTGGAAGGTGCCATGCTCTCTTTGCAAATCAGTGAGAAGAATGGCGGGGACGACGGGACTCGAACCCGCGACCTCTGCCGTGACAGGGCAGCGTTCTAACCAACTGAACTACGTCCCCACTCGCCAAATCAACGAGATGCGAAATCACCAGCGTTAATCGTAACCGCCTACAAATTTTATAAACGAGGCCAGCCGCAGCTTCCCGAACCGCCGAGTTGACCGCAATGAACAACGATGGAAAATCTCGCAGAAATATCCTAACAGCTTCCCTTTCAATACGAAAGTGCGCCTCGCCCAACGGACTCCCGGTACATGTTGCTAAGGAGCCGCTACGGGGGATGATGGGACAGTTCGGACAGCTGCCTTTCGACAGCACTTCCCGTGAAAGCCACCTTCGCTGAGAGCAACCGCGCAGTGAGCGCTCTCTCCGTGCAACCATCAGAGGTTGGCGTGACGGAGTTAGATCCCCTTAATTTCTCCGCCGTCCATCCGGACGGAGGTACCAGTCATCCATTTCGCGGCAGGCGACACCATGAAGGCGAGCAAATCAGCGATTTCTTCGGGATGCCCATAGCGACTGATCTCCGCCTTTTGAGGAAATTGTTTCGTCGCTTCTTCGACGGTCATATTGTGTGCTGGTGCCCAGTGCTCGAGAAATGAGCGCCGTCGTCCCGTCATCACAGCACCCGGCACGATGCTGTTGACCTGCACACCGTCCTTGATACCTTGTTCGGCGAATGCTTTCGCGAGAGCAGTAATGGCGGCATTCGTCGCTGCGACCGCCGCAAAGGCGGGTTTCGGGTCGAGGGCGGCGCTGCCCGACATGAATACGACTGAGCCTTTGGACTCTTTCAATGCCTTCCAGGCAAGTATGGTGACGCGCCGTGCACCGTGGAGTTTCAGTTCCATACCTGCCCTCCACTGCTCGTCGGTCATCTCGAATAAATCGATCTGCGGCACGGCGCCCGCGATGTTAAACAGGGCGTCAATCCTGCCAAAGCGATCGAGGGTCTCTTTGATAAGTATTTCTGCAGATTCGATCGTGCTCAAATCAAGATCGCAAATTAACGGTTCGGCCCCCACACTCTTTACGATATCCGCTACCTCTTTCAGCGCGCCCGCGTTTCGGGCAACCAGCACGATGGAAGAAAAGTCACGAGCCAGTCGAATGGCTGTGGATCGACCGATTCCCTGGCTCGCTCCGGTAACTATCGCCACAGAATTCATGAGATCTCCTTCTTTCGCCCGGGGTTCGAGTCATCAAAGCGCTCGTAACTCGTTCCTTTTGGCTATCACCTTCGGCTCAGGAGGACACCGCCTGGCTAGCTTCCAGGATGATGTCCACAACTTTCTGGGGAGCACTGAGCAGTGGTGTGTGATCGACGGCGAGCGACCTGGTTGTTGCTCCCATTCGTTTCGCCATGAAGTGTTGTGTTTTGGGGTTGATCATGCGGTCCTCTTCGGCAATCAGAAACCAGGACGGTTTGGATCTCCACGCGGGTGTCGGAACCGGCTCTTGAATACATTTCAGGGCGATTGGCCTCTGGACAGCCACCGATACTGCGATTTGTTCCGGCGTCGCATGCTGTGAGAAGGCATTTCCGAACCCCTCTTCTGGCATCCAGATGAAACCGTCTGCATCCGGAGCAAGTTGAGGCGACTGAGGGTGCTTTTCATCTCGATAGAAAACCTGGGCAACCGTCTCACCTTCGTCTGGAGCCAATCCCGCGATGTAGACCAGCGCCTTTACCCGCTCGTCATTGACTGCAGCGATTACCGCGCCTGCATAAGCGTGACCCGCGAGAACCACCGGTCCTTGTGAACGGGCTATTGCACGCTTCAACGCCGCGGCGTCATCGGCGAGTGAAGTCAGAGGAATGGGAGCTGCAATTACCTTTAACCGTTCACGTTCAAGTCCAAGAATTACGTCTTTCCAACTCGAGCCATCGGCCCACGCTCCGTGAACCGCAACTACGGTAATGTTTCCAGGAACTGGCACGTCCGACTCCTTTCGATATATTCACGCCGCGGTAGCACCACTCGGCGCAGCGATTTGACTGAGAAAGTTGCGCATCCGTTCCGCGACAAAACCGCTGAGTTCTTCCAGCGCGAAGTGGCCGGTATCAAGCAGGTGCAGTTCCGCGTTGGGGATGTCTCTTTGGTAAGCCTTAGCGCCTTCGACGGTGAAGAACGGATCGTTCTTTCCCCAGAGAATCAGCATTCTTGGGTGCCGATTGCGGAAGTACTCATGCCAGCGGTCGTACAGCGCAACATTCGATTGATAGTTGTAAAGAAGATCGAGCTGAATTGCGTCGTTCCCCGGACGATCGAGAAAGAACTGGTCCACGGTATAGGAGTCCGGATTGATTCGGTCAGGATCTTTAACACCGTGTGTGTACTGAAAGATCGTAGTTTCTTTGGTTAGGAGAGCGCGTACAGGCTTCTCGGTCTCGGCATTGCGATTGGTCCAGAACGGCTTCATCGGATCGAACGCACCGCCAATACCTTCTTTGTAGGCATTTCCGTTCTGAACAACGATGCCCTGAATGGCATCTGGATGCTTCGAAGCAATCCGATAGCCGACCGGTGCGCCGTAGTCCTGGACATAGATGCTGAACTTTTTCAACCCCAGATTCTTGAACAGCAGATCCTCGACGTGAGCGGCCAGGTTGTCGAAGGTGTATTCGAACTCCTGCGCCGTGGGGGCCTCGCTGTAGCCAAAGCCCACATAGTCCGGAGCAATCACGTGAAACTTGTCGGCCAATTGCGGTATCAGGTCGCGAAACATGTGCGACGAGCTGGGGAAGCCGTGCAGAAGTACGATAGTCGGCGAGTCCTTCGGTCCGGCTTCCCGGTAGAACATCCTTTTTCCCCTTACATTGGCGTGATGATAGGTTGTCATGACACTCCTCCGTTTAGTTAGTTAACAGTGCTGCGATGAATTTAGAGATCGATATTTATCGACGGACCACGGAGTTGGACCAATCAGTGCAAGCGCCACAATGCCCGCAATATAGAGGAGGTCGCATTCGTATCCCGGCGGCCCGAACTGGGCTCTTCCGTTGTCGACGCTTAGCAGCTTGATCGAACTGAAGCCATATGGCAGGTGGACCGTAAAGATCGCAACTGTAAGCAGAATGATGGCTGGCACGCTCACCAGAGGAACAAAGGCACCGATCAGGAAAGCGACCCCAGAGACGATCTCGGTGGCAATTGTGACCCAAGCCATCACTTGCGGCAGTGGAACACCCATTGCATGAAGTATGCCGGCGAAGACTTCCGGACCCTTGGACCATTTCGCTATGCCGTGTGCCAGAAACCCATAACCAACCATCAACCGAAGCGGGATCGCCGCATAGGGCGCAAATCTGGCTCTCAGATGCCGCCAAGCCGATGTTGTCGCGGTGAGAGTGGACATTCTTCCTACCCTGATATTTCCCGACAAGCTCTTCGTTAACTCTCGAGGACTTTCAAAAGAGCTACCTCAACCTCGAAAGCGTAACTGGTTGTTAGAGCCCTCGAATTACTCGGTCGACGACGGGTGGCGGCTAACAACGTAGGGTTACTATCTGGACGCTACACCCCGGCTATGTAACTTGTCAATCATGCTATTACAGGTTACGTTCATATTGGGATTTGAACGCTTTGAGAGCTTCCATCAAAAATAGCCCTGGATTTAACCCACAGTTCTTAGCCGGTGACTTGGCGCTGGATTTTCTCAACACGAGGATGAGGGTAGGAGGAGAGCTCGTCGACCTTCTCCAAAAGGACGAAGACGTACTCGCGTGGCTCGAGCAAGCCGGACTCCCCGCAACAAGAACCGGCTCCGACACAGAACGGCTGTCACTTTTACGCGCTGCGCGAACCCTGCGGGAACATATTCGATCCCTTGTGGAGAAGCGAAAAGCTGGAATGCGTGGAGATCCTTCGCAGCTCAACAGCTTTCTGGATCATGCAAAGAGTCGTCCTCTACTGGTGTGGAAAAAGCCGCGCTCGCCTGCTATCGAGCGAATTCGCCAACAGGATACGCTCGAGGCTATTTTGGCGCCAGTTGCAGAAGCGGCGGCCATCCTATTGGCTACGGCTGACTTTAGTCTCGTGAAACGCTGTGAGGACGAGACCTGCGTGCTCTGGTTCTCTGACAAAACCAAATCCCACCACCGCCGTTGGTGCAGCACGCTTTTTTGTGGAAACCGACATAAGGTTGCAGCTTACAGAAAACGGCTCCGTCGCAAAAGTGTTTGATACGTTGTTTTCTGATGTGCTTGTTACAGTTCCCGATTTATGCCACTGAAACGTCCTCGCAACGGCCACAACCTACAGAACTCTTTGGGCACGAGCGCCGTCCTAGCTGGCACGCTCCAAACGGTCGAGTTCCTTCCATTTGTCTGCGTCAATCTTCAACTCCGCAGCCGCCACATTTTCTTCGAGATGTTCGACCTTGGAAGTTCCCGGGATCGGCAGCATGACCGGAGATCGGGCAAGCAGCCATGCCAGAGCCACCTGTGATGGCGTGACCTTCCATCGCGCCGCTATCCGACCGATGGGGCTCTCAGAACCGGAAACCCGACCGGCTGCGAGTGGGAACCATGGAATAAAACCGATTTTCTCTTTTTCGCAATACTCCAGAACGTCTTCCGATCCGCGGTCGGTGATGCTGTAACGATTCTGGACACTGACAATCGGAATGATCGTTCGCGCATGCTGAATCTGCTTGACGCTCACTTCCGATAAACCGATGTGTTTTATTTTTCCTTGCGCTTGCAAATCTTTCAGTGTGCCGAGCTGATCTTCGGCCGGCACCTTCGGATCGATTCGATGCAACTGATAAAGATCGATCTGGTCCAGGCGCAAACGGCGCAGGCTGCCTTCGCAGACGGACCTCAGGTGCTCTGGCTTCCCGTTTTCAACCCATTGGTTGGGACCGGTCCGCGCAAAGCCACCCTTGGTGGCAATCACCAGCCCTTTCGGATACGGGTGCAGTGCCTCGGCTATGATTTCTTCACTCACGTTCGGACCATAGGAATCCGCGGTGTCGATGAAATTGATTCCTAACTCGACAGCGCGCCGCAAAACCCGGATAGCCTCAGCCCGATCCGAAGGCTCGCCCCAGATTCCGTCTCCCGTAATTCGCATCGCGCCGTATCCCAGGCGTGTAACCGTAAGATCCCCTCCGATCACGAATTCCCCAGCGCCTTGTGCTAGTGCCGAACCCCGCTGTATTGCCGATTTTCGATTCTCCATGTCTTCCCATCCAAAGAAGTATTTAGGGCGCTAATCCCCTCTCCTCCCTTGGAGTAGGGCGATGCCCATTGCGTTGCAAAAAAAAAGCGCACGCCTATTTTCCTGGCGCTTGGTCGTTTTAGTCTCGATTGCACTTTTCACCGTCTTAGTCACAGCTTCGATCCGCCGTCGACGGGAATACGGGCGCCGGTGATCCAACGCGCCTTGTCCGAAGCCAAGAACGCGACCACATGTGCTACGTCCTCCGGCTTGCCGATTCGTTTTAGTGCTTGCATTCCAAGAGCGGTCTCGCGGCCTGCTTCGGTCTTTGTAAAATTCGACATGTCGGTGTCGATGACCCCGGGCGCGACTGCATTGACGCGAATACCTTGCGGCCCAAGAATGGCTGCCCAGTGCTTGATCAAAGTCTCTAGTGCTCCTTTGGTCGAGGCGTAGGCAAGGATCGAAGGGTTGTCCGCGCCGGGCTTACCAACCACAGTGTGCGCACCCAGCGAAGAGATCACGATGATGTTCGAGCCTTCACCGAGGATGGGCAGGAGTTGCTGCACAAGGAAAAACGGGGCGCGCACGTTGGTTGCGAAGAGATTGTCAAAATCCTCGACCGTATGGTCCTTGATGGTCGCAGCCTTGCTGATTCCGGCGTTGAGCACCAGCGCATCCAACCGATCTCCGACGATAGAGCGAACTTTGTTCGCCAACAGCGTTGCCGCATCTGGAATTCCCAGGTCTGCCTGGATTGCATCCGCGCTTCCGCCTTTCGCTTGGATCTCGGAGACGAGAGACTGCGCCTCCTGCTCGGAACGGCCGTAGTGAACCAGAACGTGCGTCCCTGCCTCTGCGAGTGCTGATGCCGTTGCGCGACCAATTCCCCGTGACGCCCCGGTCACCAATGCTGTTTTGCGTTTAAGGTCTGCCATTTCTCATAACTCCACGATCAGAAACGAGCGCGCTGATTAGACCTGCGCTCTACCGCCGTCAACGAACAGTTCAATACCAGTGACGAAACTGGAGTCATCTGACGCCAGAAAAAGCGCCGTCTTGGCAACTTCATCGGGTTCGCCCATGCGTCCCATCGGGATGGTGGACGCTATCCGTGCAATTACGTCGGCAGATTGCCGGCTTGTCAGTGGCGTATTGATCGGACCTGGGCTAACAACGTTTGAACGGATACGACGCTCCTTCAGATCCGTGGTCCAGGTTCGCACGAAAGAGCGGATGGCAGCCTTGCTCGCTGCGTAGACGCCGAAGGCGGCAGTGCCTTTTGTGCTTGCGACGGACCCATTAAGAATGATGGAGCCACCATCGTTCATGAGCGGTAAAGCTTTCTGCACAGTGAACAGTGTTCCCCTCACATTGGTGTTGAATAGTCTGTCGAAATGCTCTTCGGTGATGGCGCCAAAGGGAACAAATTCGCCAACCCCGGCGTTGGCGAAGACAATATCGATTTTTCCCTTCACCTTAGCCGCGGTCTCGTAGAGACGATCAAGGTCGGCCAGGTTGGCAACGTCTCCTTGGACGCCAGAGACGTTGCTGCCGATCACCTTGACCGCCTCGTCCAGTTGTTGCTGGCGGCGGCCGGTGATGAACACATACGCGCCTTCTTTGACGAAGAGTTTTGCGGTGGCCAACCCGATCCCTTCTGTGCCGCCAGTGATGAGTGCCACTTTTCCCCGCAATTTTTTGGTTTCCGGCATCGACGTTCTCCTGTCCTTGTGCTCAGTCAGTTTTGTCTTCCGCAGTTTCGTCAATAGGCAAGCCAGGAACTTCGCTTTGCACAGAGCGAGGCGCCCCGGCTACGTCGAGTTAGCCCGCGAGCATCCCTCCATCTACCGCCAGGGATGCGCCGACGATGTAGGAGGCCTTGTCAGAACCAATGAACACAATGGCGTTTGCAATCTCCTCGGGCGTTCCCATGCGCTTGGTAGGGATGTGTGCCTCGAGGAAATTTGCCTTGTTTTCCTTTGTTTGCGCAAAACGGTTGAACATACCGGTTTCCGTCGGACCAGGGCCAACGATGTTGACACGAACCCCTGTGCCGGCGAGTTCGATAGCCGCAGACTTCGTGATGCCTTCCACAGCGTGCTTGCTTCCGACATAAACCGCTGCGGTCGGTCCGCCGATCTTGCCGTACGAAGACGAGATGTTGACGATGCTGCCTTTGCCTTGGCGAAGCATCGCCCGAATCTCGTACTTCATGCTCAGAAGCACACCGAGCACATTGGTGTCGAAAATGGCTTGATAGCTCTCGGGAGTGATATCGGCAACCGAGCCAGGAGTGCCGACGGTGCCTGCGTTGTTGACAGCAATGTCGAGGCGACCGAAGCGAGCGATGATCTTGTCGACAAGGTTCTTGACTTCCTCTTCATGCCGTACGTCGGTGAGCACGAATTCAGCTTCCGTTCCGAGCTTGCGCAATTCAGTGGCTAGCTTCAAACCTTCATCGTCGTGCCGGCCCGAAACAACGACCCGGGCACCATCGTGCGCAAAAGCCAATGCGGTGGCCCGGCCGATTCCTGTCAGCGCGCCGGTAATTAAAACAACGGATGAACTCATAGACTGCCTCCTGATCTGAAACCCATGCAGACCAGGCATGACTTCCGCCCAACGCTGCTTTCGAGTTTGTTCAGATCACCTAGTTAGATCGTGAAAAAGGGTATTAGTAGCGCGCTTGGAGCATACTTTGTTAAGCTGGCATCAATGCTTCGCAAGCATGGGAGTAGAAATGGAATTACGGCATCTTCGCTACTTCGTCGCGGTCGCGGACGCGGGAAGCCTGACGGTGGCGGCGAAGCGAATGCTTCACACTTCGCAACCTTCATTGAGCCGGCAGATTCGAGATCTTGAGGAAGAAGTGGGCACCCCACTCTTGACGCGAAGAGCTCGCGGTATCGAACTGACACCGGCGGGCCGTGCCTTTCTCGATCACGCCCGCTCAGTGTTATCGCAGGTTGAAGCGGCAGGTGAGGCTGCACGCCGGGTCGCCGGTCCCAACAAGCCATGCTTCACCATGGGCTTTCTGACCGGACACGAATTGACGTGGATGCCCGAAGCCATGCGTATCTTGCGCGACGAACTTCCTAATATCGATGTGATGATATCGAGCCAATACTCACCGCTGCTGGCGGACGGCCTTTCGAAAGGAAAAATTGATGCCGCTTTTCTTCGAAGGGAAAAAGGGGGGCCAGGGTTGGCGTTCCGCCTTCTCGTGAAGGAGCCTTTGGTCGTGATCTTGCCTAGCGACCATCGCCTCGCGGCGCTCAAAGCAATCAGCCCGAGGGATCTAGCAGGCGAAACATTCGTCATTGTGTCCCACACGGCCCCGGTACTGCGTGCGGTCATCGACAATTATCTGAAGCGGTCCGGAGTCGATATCACGCCAGCTCACGAGGCGGACCACGTCACCATGGGGATTTCCTTAATAATGTCGACCCGCGGCGTAGGGCTGTTACCTGCTTACACGCAGAATTTTCTCCCTGCGTCTGTAACGAGCCGCCCTCTGAAGGGAGAGCCGCCAACTGTCGAACTGGTCCTCGGCTACAAAAAGTCGAACCAGTCTCCCATCCTGAAGCTTTTGCTTTCAAGATTGGACGAGTTGGTCGCTCGTGTGTCAAATAAGACCCGATAAAACTCGGAATGCGCCCTTTGCAAATGGTGAAGGCATGCATGGGCACAACTTCACCTCTGCACTATTGAACCGATGCAGGGTGGATTATTCCCACCACAGTTGATGGTGTTGGGTTAACAATCTGAATGCTGGTGCCGTACTGCTCCGACAGTTTTTGTATTCGTTGCAGAATTTCGCGGCCCTTCTCAGGTGAGGCCAAACGCGGAATTCCGCTTTCGGTAAGTTTGCGGCCGTACCCTAAATCCAGCGGAAACAGTCGAAGTTCGGATAGCTTGCCGTGGTCGAAGTGGCTTTCGGTGATGACAGACTGAAATGGCGGATCTCCGGCGAACGCCTCTGCGTTCAACAAATTATTCAGGTCGGCATCCGTCGCCTTCTGTGGAGATTTAAACGACTGTTCCAGCAAGTCGCGATATTGCGAGCGAATGTTTGCCGGCAGAGGTTCCTGAATGTCGCTCCAGAAAAAATCACCTAACCCATAAAAGATTGGGCGGCCCTTGTAGATTTCGAGGGGCGCGAGGTGATGAATTCCGGTTGCGACGAACTCATCGGCTCCTGCGTCGATCGCAGCCCGCGCCAGATCGTGAACAAACTGAGCCGGAAGGTCCGAAAAATCGTTGGCGGGATCTCCAGAACTGGACGTAGCCGGTTCGTGAGAATGAATGGTGGCAATTAGAAAGTCGGAGTGTTCTTTTCCCTGACGGATTGATTTGAGGATCTCCTCCAGATCCAGAGGATCGACCTCGTAGCGATAACCAAATGCTTTTCCGGTTTCGAAATCATTGCCGAAAATTGTGAGCTTGTCGGGTGGAGCAGAATCTTTCTTCGACGAAGCCGATTTCGCTCCATTCCCAGGGTCGTCTGGATAGAGATTCCGCGCGAGCGCCGCGAGTTGAGCCATAGCCTGCGGAGGAAGAACCGTAAATCTTTTGAACTTAAGCGCATTGATACCGGGACGCCCCGGCGCGGCGCCCTGAGCGGGAAGAGCTTCAGCCCATGGCGGAAATGTCGAAGCCATGGAAACGATTGCGACCCTTCCCTTGGCGCTCTCGAAGTATTGCGGTGCTCTTGCCAGGCCGCTGTTCTCGCCGGAACCTGCGTAGACCAGGCCCGCGTCATCAAGGTGCCGACTGGTCTCGCGCATGCCTTCAACGCCCCAGTCGAGGGCATGATTGTTCGCTCGGGATACCAGATCGAAACCCATCTTGGCCAGGTCTTTGGCCACTCCGGGGTCCGCCACGAGCGTTACATCGTCAGGTCCCGAATAGGGATAGCCACGAAAGGCGCGCAGATCCAGAATCGTGGTTTCCATGTTGCCGTAGGTCGCATCGGCTTGCTGCAGAATCTTCACTACGGCGGCAAATTCAGTCTCACGTTCGGCGTACTGCGACATTGGGCGAGAGATGATGCAATCTCCCACTGCGACGAAGGTGAATCCGTCACGGATACTGGTCTCAAGTTCGCGAGGAAGAGGACGATTGGGATCAAAATGGGAAGTATCCCTGATTTCGGGATTTGCCGCATTTTGTGATTGTGTCTGCGCTACCGTCAACAACGCGCCTGCGATCAGAAATATAACGACGGCCAAACAAACTATCGCGGAGTTTTTCCTGGAAACTTTCGGCCTCATCCCTGCTCCCATTGTTCGAGCGAGTCTACATTACAATGAGCACTGATCGAATATCCCATGATCAAAGCCCGGTAGTCTTTGAATCTTCAGGTGTTCAGAAAGGGCCCAAACGCACATGAAAGCTATCCAGGTAAAGCAACCCGGCGGACCAGAAGCGCTCGAAGTTGTTGACCTCCCGGTTCCACAACCAAAAAACAATGAAGCGGTGGTGAAGGTCGCGGCCGCTGGAGTCAACTTCATTGACACTTATCAGCGCGAGGGACGCTACAAAGTCCCACTGCCTTTCGTGGCCGGACAGGAAGGCGCCGGGGTCGTTACCGCTGTTGGCGCCGACGTGAGTCTTGTAAAAGTAGGAGACCGGGTGGCCTGGACCGGGATTCAGGGAAGTTACGCTGAATACGTCGCCGCGCCAGCCGACCGTCTTGTCGCAATTACGGAAGGTGTAAGCGATCGCGAAGCCGCTGCCACCATGTTGCAAGGCATGACGGCTCATTACCTGTCGCATTCAACTTTTCCATTGAAACGTGGCGATACTGCGCTGGTCCACGCCGCAGCCGGTGGGGTCGGGCTCTTGCTGGTGCAGTTGGCGCGCAATATTGGAGCCCGCGTGATCGGCACCGTATCAACGGAGGAAAAAGCCAAGATTGCCCGTGAGGCTGGTGCCGACGAAATCATTTTTTATACAAAGACGGATTTTGAAGTGGAGGTCAAGCGTCTCACCAACGGCATGGGCGTTGACGTCGTATACGATTCGGTGGGCAAAACGACTTTTGAGAAGGGTTTAAACATCTTGCGTCCCCGCGGAATGATGGTTCTATTCGGAGGTTCCAGCGGACCCGCACCCCAACTTGATCCAATGACGCTTACCGCAAAGGGCTCGCTGTTTCTGACGCGTCCGATGTTGGGCAACTACATTACCTCTCGGGAAGAACTCGACGGTCGGGCAGACGATCTTTTCGCAATGATCGCTGCGAAAAAACTCAAGCTACGATTCGAGCACATTTATCCGTTGGCAGAGGCCAAGGAGGCCCATCAGGATCTGGAGGGACGTAAAACAATCGGCAAGTTGCTGCTTATACCGTGAGACATCCGGAAGTGAACTTAACGGAACCCGTTGCAAGCAACCCGGTGGTCGTCGTTCTCCTCTAAACCGCCGGGAGAAATTGCATGGCAACGAAGAAGAGTTCCGGTACAAAAAAGCGCTCCAGTACTCGCAAATACGGCAAAGCCGCAGGCAAAACGGTGGCCAGCGCGATGCGCCGGAAAAAGAGCGGAACACTCCGCTCCGGCAAGGGTGGCAAAGGCGGCAAAGTAAAAAGCCGGAAGCAAGCAATTGCGATCGGACTTTCGGAAGCGCGTAAGAAGGGCGCCAAAGTTCCACGAAAGAAAGCGTCATAACAACCGGGGGCGAGCGCACGAGATTTTCGATTTTATGATGTGAGCATTCCTATACATCCCCGGCGATAACAGAAAGATATACTGGCGGTCATTCCTTCGAACCTATATACCGGCCACTGAAACACTGTCCGAGATTTCCGACCGAAATCGTTACATCCAGGAGGACGAGAATGTTCAGCACAAAGAATCTGATTCAGTTGGGATTGGTGATAGCCGCACTCGCTGTTTTCGTTCCACGCAGTGTTGCGCAAACTGTGTCGTGTTCGTCTGACGATGGCAAGCGGCATTATTGTTCGACGAATGCCCCGGGACGCGTTCGCATGGTTCAACAGCGTAGCGAATCGGCCTGTCGCGAAGGCTACAGTTGGGGACAAGACGACAGAGGCGTTTGGGTCGACCATGGCTGCCGTGCGGATTTCGCGGTGGACGAGCGGCGGCATGACGACCACTATCGTGGCGATGGCTACAGTGGAGGTCATGGACAGGTGGTTTCCTGCTCATCCGATGACATGCACCGGCACTACTGCCAGGCAGACACGCGTGGCGGAGTGCGCCTAGTAAAACAAAACAGCGATTCGGCGTGTGAACAGGGCCGTAGCTGGGGTTACGACGGTCGCGGAATCTGGGTTGACCGCGGCTGCCGCGCCGATTTTGAAGTCGGCCACTAAGCTTGGTTTGAAGTGGACCGCTCACGTCTCTGAGTCGAGCGGTCATTCTGAGCTTGCGGAGGATCTGGCGTGTGACACGCAGTGCTGGTGTGCACGCCAGATCCTTCGGGACTGAAGTCCGTCATGATGACGCACGGTCGCGAGATGAGGATCACGTAAGCTCGATTTATTCCTTCGAACCATACCTATCCGCAACAACTAAATGCTTCTCTCCCCTCCAAACACGAAGAGAGGCTCATTCCAAACCAATCTGGTACTGATCCGGAATTGGAACTTGCATCTCGAACTCTGTAGCGGAAGACGGTTTCGACTGAGCGGGCAGTCTCCAGTCCGGACTTTCGCGCATGGGATGCCAGCCTGGGTCTTGAAATGGTCGCGCCATGCCCGAAGATCATACTCCGCCGCGGCATCTGAGGTATGTCCGGGGACCGACCATGTAACAGTTCCATGTAGTGTTAAGCATCAATTCTTTTCAAAAATCATAGTGAAGAGAAACGGCTTGCTAGATTGATAAATCTCGGATTTCGATGGGATTTCAAACTGCAGCCCGATGATCTCAAAGCACTTAGGCTTTGAACCCCTTTGAAACGATGTTAGGCGGACTTCTGACCTCGCGGGACATGCGTCGAAGGCAAAGGGTTTTTTGATTGTTTGATTCTTGATGGCGCTTTTCAAAAGAAGCTTTGATTTTTGCCGGCTCCCTCGTCGGGACCTTCAGGGACGGCGAATGGATTGCGAGAACAGCCAGGAGCCTTCCGGCCGTTTGGCTCTGAAAATACGAAGCGGATCTCGAATTGGCCCATCCCACTGTCTTGAGGTCAATAGGGGATGCGGTGCGATCTCTAAGGCTTAGAGATGTGGTATTTTCTACGACATGAAAACCGACACGGCAAACAAACTAAGAGATGGCGCTCGCTGTAAAGTCACTGGCGGTACCCACGAGGGTAAATCCGGAATAGTCCGGGATATCAAAACAGGAAAGACAGGTCATGTTTCTATTACAGTCGTGCAGTCAGGTGGAGTGAAGTTTAAGACGCTCGCTAAGAATGTCGCGGTTGTTTAGGCATCAGAAGCTTGAGCTTTGCTTCTCTTCACTGCCAGAGTCACAGCGCTGCCGCCAGGGAGTGCGCGTCGCCAAGACCGTTTGCCAGACTCACGAAACGGCCATAAGTTTAGAACCTATTTCTTATTCACTTCGTTCACAACTTCCAGGATGGCGGCGACGCGGCAGCCGGCTCCGGCTTCAGAATGATCCCGGACTGACTGGCATTCACGATGCGATGCACTCCTCGAGCTCAACTCGCTATATTTCTATGGGCTGTATACATCCTCATTACACCCATTGAATTCCTGTCTGGTTGCAGGCGTCTGCTTGGGGCATCAGCTTGGTACACGATTCCAGAAACTATCGAACACGACGTCGACTTTCGGCAGATCTGCTGATGCACAATGAATCGTGGCCCCGACAGAATCCGCGACTCAGTCAGATGTCCGACACCGGCTGGACGGGATCGATTTGCTCCGGGGACTCGCGATCTTCTTCGTGTTGATGAATCACGTCAACATTCGCCTGCTGGGAGCGGACGTACTTTATACCCGCTTTCTTCCTGAACAATTAGTGCACTTCCTGGTTTGGAATGGCCAGTTGGGCGTGCAGATGTTCTTCGTTGTCTCTGGCTTTCTAATCACTTCGATCACCCTGCGCCGCTGGGGATCGCTCGCACAAGTCAGCCTGCGCGGTTTTTACCGGCTTCGTTTTGCCCGGATCGCGCCCTTGCTGCTTCTGTTACTTGTGATTCTCAGTGGCCTGCACCTCGCGGGCATTCAGCATTTCGTTGTGGACGCGAAAATGGGAGGACTGGGACGGGCCCTGCTCGCCGCGCTCACGTTTCACGTGAATGTTCTGGAAGCCCACCGCGGGTATCTGCCGGCTAATTGGGACATTCTGTGGTCACTATCGGTCGAGGAAGTTTTCTATCTTTGCTTTCCCATCTTGTGCCGAGTGTTTGGGCAAGGCAAGCTTTTATTCTCAGTCTTGCTCAGCCTGGTTGTGCTCGGTCCTTTCGGACGTACCGTGTTTGCCCATGGGAATGAAATCTGGGAAGAGTATTCCTATCTCGGCGGAATGGAAGGTATCGCTCTGGGGTGTCTTACCGCGCTGATCGTTTCGCGGACTCGCTTCCCTCGCGCAATGCTCTGGCTTCTAGGCGGAATGGGTGCAGCCATCGTGACTTGCAGCCTGATATTTTCGTGGCAGGCATATGTGGGCTGGCTGGGCCGGACAGGGTTGAACATGACCGTTCTCGGAGTTGGGACCTGCATGTTCATCGCTGCTACGGCACAAACGCGGTGGAAGAGTCCTGGGCTTCTTGCACCTTTATTGAAAATCGGTCGGTACAGCTACGAGGTATACCTCACGCACATGTTCGTCGTGTTCTCATTGTTCGGCCTGTTTCTTGGCGCTGGCAAGTTAATGTCGCTCGTACCAGTGTTGTTTGTGGCCACCACATTAATCTCTGGATTGCTAGGCGGCGTGGTTTCGGGTTTGTACTCGGAGCCGATGAATCGATTTCTGCGCACCTGCTCGCGAAGCAAACGTCCCCTCGCTCCGGCCGCCGCGGCTGGCATCGGAGAACCTTAGGATCGAGCCAATCACCTGATGTCAACGCTTGAGCTGAGTTCTAGACGGGGCGCCCGAGGGTGATCCAGAAAGCTTCGATGATGACGTAGGTCAAGAGAACCAGAAGATAAGGCGCGCTGCCAACCGGCGATACCTATCAAACGCGATTAAGGCAAGCAGCAAGGCGTCGATCAACACAAGGCAGGCAGTCTGAGACGAAGATTGCCGAATGTTGAACCAGTATCCCAGTGTTCTTCTCAGGCCCGCCGGCAACAGAACCAGCGTAATGCAAATCATGTATCGCATGCGCGCCGCGACATCGCGCCGGTGTATCGATGCGATCGAAACGCCATACAACGCGCCGAAAAGCAGGCGCTGGGCAGCGGAAAGAAACTCGGCGTTACGAGCCATCTCCAACGTCGCGCCGTCGGCTAAATGCTCGTGCTATTCCTTCGACAACATCTCGACCGCCACGATGGTCCGCATGAGTGCTCGTTATGGGCACTTCGGCCTAGAGGATTTGCGCAGCGCAGTCGAGACCATTAGCACACCAGCAGAAGCCAAAATTGGCCAGAGGTCCCCGGTAAACCCGCCGGGTCTGAGTGGAACCCCAGACGCGAAGGTTCACTAAGGTTATGAAAATGAATGGTGGGCAGTGCAGGACTCGAACCTGCGACCTCCTGCTTGTAAGGCAGGCGCTCTAACCAAGCTGAGCTAACCGCCCTCCGGGTCTGATTTCAGTGTAGCAAATCGTGCGAATGCGCCCTGTCTTCTTGAACGGGAAGGTCGGGCAGACCGGGAAGGCGGGTTGTAAAAACCGGGAAGGGCACGACTTCAGTCGTGCGAAACAATTGGCAGTAGAACGCGCTTTAGCGCCTGAAGTTAGCTTTTTGACTCACAGCCTGGTTCTTTCCAGGGTGATCGCGAGTAGATCTCATTGAGATCAGATTCAACAAACTACGAGCTCCCGTAAATTTCGCGATGACAGCAGGCGTGTTCTATGGGTTTGTCGGAAAAGCGACGACCAGGCGCCAAGATTTTTGTCCACGCGAAAAGGTGTTCTCCTTGATTGAGAGCATCACACTAACTAAAAGCAAGGCACTGTCATATGCTTGATGCGGCGCACAATGTCGGCAAAAGCTATCGTTCCCGACGGAGAGAGTCGCCCCGGAATTGATGATAGTTTTCCCAAGTACAGCAATGCGCATCAAACTGGCTGGTTGCGTTCGGCCAGGGAAGGCTCTCATTGGCTCGCGAGAGGTAGCCCGTTTTTCTCACGGGCGGCGGCAGTGGGCAGCATATTCTTTCGCAATGCTTGTGTCGGTGCCATGCGTAGTTCTGTTCCTGACTGTAAATCCTCTCCCCGACTCTCCTCACCTGAAGCTTCTGCAAATCCCGGCGGTCTACGGGGCTGTTTGGGCCCTGGTTTCGCTATGGGTCGCATTGGACTCCGCGAAGTTATTTCAACACCCCCGGGCTGCCAGTGGACCCTCTCGGGTCGTTTGGCATTTGGGGATTGCTATTGGGAGCGCTGAACGTCGGAGCTTCCCTGCTCGTTCTTACCTTGCACATCTCGCACTGACAAATATCATTCGCGCTTCCATTGTGTCCACATTCGAGAACGCTTGCGTATCAAGCTGCGCCAGACATCCGCGCAGTAGCGCACTGCTAGACTGGTACGGTGCGTCGCCTCATCGTTAACGCTGACGATTTCGGTCTCACCGCGGGAGTGAATCGCGCCATCGTTGAGGCGCACGAAGGCGGGATTGTGACGTCGGCCACATTAATGGCCAACGGGAGGGCTTTCAACGACGCCGTTTTACTGGCGAAGTCCCACCCGCGACTAGGCGTGGGCTGCCACATTGTCCTGGTGGACGGTACTCCGCTGGTTCAGAGTACCTCGCAAAGTCTCCTCGCACCAGGCAGAAGAACAGCCGGAAGTCCGCGATTCCGGCAGGGCATCGGCAAGTTCGCCGCACTCGCCGTGCTGGGCCGTTTGGATCCTGATGAAATCGAATCGGAAGCCAAGGCGCAAATCGGCAAACTGCAAGCATCCGGGATGGCAGTCACTCACCTTGACTCACATAAACACACACACATGTTTCCCCAGGTCTTGAAACCTCTTCTTCGGGCGGCACGAGCCTGCGGCGTCAAAGCGATAAGAAATCCGTTCGAACGCATCCAAGGTTCACAGCTCGCCGCCAGCCCGAGCCTATGGCGTCGCTGGGCTGAGGTGGGGCTTCTGGGAAGTATGGCCCGGCAATTTCTTGACGCAGTGCGTGAAGCTGGCATCATGACGCCGGATGGCACAATTGCGATCGTGGCTACGGGCTCGTTGGACGAGCGATTGTTGCGCCGTTTGGTGGAGCATCTCCCAGACGGAGTTTGGGAACTGGTCTGTCATCCCGGACATAACGATGCCGATCTTCAAAAGATTCACACACGGCTTCGGGAGTCTCGTGAGCAGGAGTTACGCATTCTCACTTCATCGGCAACTCGTGAATTGCTCGCGGCAAAAGGAATCGAGATCATCTCCTACAGGGAGCTGGCAGGTTCGGCATGAATATCCGACGCAACACCGGAAGCTGAAGTCTCAACCCATCGCAGGGATGAAGGTCCGCAAGGTGTGATTTAATGCTAAAAGTTCAGTAAGTTCAGCGTAATACCAAGAATCGCATGCCGACGGAACCAGAGCCCCGAGTCGACGTGAATCTTCCGATCCGCGTCTTTGGAATGGACGCGGAAGGCCGTCCTTTCTTCCAAAAAGCCCAGGCGCGCAATATCAGCTTGCACGGCGCCCGGGTTTCCGGCCTGGAAAAGCAGCTAAAGCCGGGTGAGGTTGTAGCAATCCAGTTTGGCGAACAGAAGACCCGCTGCAAAGTCGTATGGGTGGTGGATGCCGGGCCAGTCCAGAAAATCGATGCTGGAGTAAAAATGCTGGAAGGGCAGCCTTGTCCCTGGCAGGAGGAGTTGAAAGCTCCACAGGCTGCTCCGCAAGCTCCCCGAAGCGCGCCGGGCACCGAAGACAAGAGAAAATTTTCGCGCCAGCGGGTACCGTTGTCGATCGAGATCCGCGACGAACATGGGGGCGGCGCACCCATGAAAACGAAGACTGCTGACGTGAACGGCGGCGGGTGTTATGTGGAGAGTATGTTGCCGTTTCCCGTCGGCAAGGTTCTAACCATCACATTCTGGTTGGGGTCCGAGCAGGTTTCCACGCCAGCCCTGGTCAGGACCTGCGACGGTGGAGTGGGGATGGGAATTGAATTTACCGGCCTCGATCCATCGATCCAGAAACGGCTACAGCAACAGATCGATGCCATGGCCGCTGAGTCGGAGCCTTCCCGGAATGTACCCGGTGTCTTCTAGCGTGGTCTTCTTATCACTGAATTGAACCGGCGTTTCGGTCGAAAAAGCCTGTTTGAACTAGCCCGCATCGAAATACCCAGTCAATATCTGAATCCTGTGTTGGCATCGGCCATCGAATGTGACAGTCGGGCCACCGATCGGCAAAGTGGAAGGAACAAGAATGAAAATCGGCATAACGTGCTATCCAACCTACGGCGGCAGCGGTGTAGTCGCAACCGAACTGGGATTGGAACTGGCGGAGCGCGATCACGAAATTCATTTCATTTCCTACGCTCAACCGATTCGCCTGAGCGGCCCTCATCCCAATATTCACTATCACGAAGTAGAAGTCTCCCGGTATCCATTGTTCGAGTACCCACCGTACGACCTGGCCTTGGCCTCACGTATGGCCGAAGTGGCGGAACTCTACGACCTGGACCTGCTGCACGTTCACTATGCAATTCCGCATTCGGTGAGCGCGTTGCTGGCGCGCCAGATGATGGCCGCCAAGCCACGCGGACGCAAGCTTCCGTTTGTGACCACGCTGCACGGGACCGACATCACGCTGGTCGGGCTGGATCGATCGTACCTTCCGATCACACGGTTTTCGATCGAGCAAAGCGATGGAGTGACCGCGATCTCGCAATATCTGCAGGAGCGAACGCTGCGGGAATTCGACATCCGCAACAACATCCAGGTGATTTACAACTTCGTGAATTGCGACGTGTATGTAAGAGGCGATAACGCGTCGGAGCTGAGGAAGGAGTACGCTCCCAACGGCGAGCGTCTGCTGGTACATCTCTCAAATTTTCGCCCGGTCAAGCGGGTGACGGACTGCATCGAGATTTTTGATCGGGTCCGCAAACAGGTTCCCTCCAAGCTGCTCATGATAGGAGACGGCCCTGATCGCTCGAGTGCGGAATGGCTGGCGGTGCAGAAGGGCATTCATAACGACGTAATCTTTTTGGGCAAGCAGGAGATGGTTCACGAGAAGCTGGGGATGGCGGACATCCTACTGTTGCCGAGCGAACTGGAATCGTTCGGGCTGGCTGCGCTTGAAGGGATGGCCTGCAAGGTCGTTCCGATCGCCACCAAGGTGGGCGGTATCCCCGAATTGATCGAGCATGGGAAAAGCGGTTACCTGGCGGCTGTAGGCGACGTGGATACCATGGCTCGCTATGCGATTGATCTCTTAAAAGACGATAAGGCATTACAGGAAATGGCGGACGCCAGCCGGGCGGTGGCGCAGTCACGATTTTGCGCCAGCCGGATCATTCCGCAATATGAAGAGTTCTATCGCCGGGTGCTGGAACGAGCTTCATAGAAAGCCTCGGGAATCGCATCCGATCCCGGCAGGACGGGAAGTCTCAACCTGACTAGAGTTCCCTTCCCTTCATGGCTGTCGATGGTCATCCGGGCGGTATCGCCGTAGAGGACTTTCAGCCGCTCCGCCACGTTCGTCATTCCAATACCATTCCCGCCCAGCCCTGTAGGACGCTCGAGCAGCGTAGCTGAACCCATCCCCACGCCATCGTCTTCCACTTCAATAATTAGGTGCGAATCGGTCAGCCGGCTGCGCAGATAGATGCTGCCGCCATCGATCTTTGATGACAATCCATGCTTGATGGAATTTTCCACCAGAGGCTGGAGCAACATGCTGGGAACCATGGTATCGAGCGAAGTCGTTTCAAGTTCCTTCACCACACGCAGCTTGTCGCGACCGAAGCGGACGACTTCAATGTCGAGATAATTGTCGATAAATTCAACTTCTTCGCGCAGCGGGACAAAAGCGTCACTGCTGTTGAGCAGGCGGCGCAGTATGTTCGCCAGTTTAATGATGAGCTCGCGAGCGGTGTCGGGGTCAAAACGGACCAGCGAAGAAACCGAATTCAACGTATTGAAAAGGAAGTGCGGGTTGATCTGGTTCTGCAGCGCTTCCATACGAGAATGCAGGAGCAGACGCTCCTGTTCTTCCAGTTTGATTTGAATGCGCACGCTATTCCAGATTTTCAGTTCTGTCCCAATGACAGTCACCGATGTGGCATAGATCAGCAGCTCTACCCACCAGGTCGGGCTTTCCAGACTGAATGTGGCGCGCGGAACAAAACGCGATAGTTCGGTCTGCACAAAACGCAGCGCCACGATGGTAATGAAAAACATGGTCTGCCATTCGAAAGGGTGGGGTTTGGGCAGGTTGCGGCGGATCCATCGGTAGATGCTGAGGTCAACGAAAGGAGAAAACGACCAGATGTCTTCCCGGTTGGGAGCGAAGTTGCGTAACTGTCCCGCCACAAATCCGCACAGGACGTTGAATGGCAGGGTCGCCCATTCGCCATGCCAAAGCGCAGGAAGCGCCAGCAGCACACCGCCCAGGACGCCAGTAAACCGGCCGGCAATCACCCCCAGCAGGACGGTGGTCTCAAACGATAAATCTCCGGCAACGAAGCTTCTGGCCCCGAACCGGATCCATACCCCGAGAGCCAGCGGAATGCCGATCCACAGCACCAGATAGATCTTCTGTTTCCAATCACGCTCATCGCGGAACAGCAGAGACTTGAACTCAACTGAACGGCCAAGAATGCTGGCGGCGGACGCGGCCACGCCCAGCTTGATTAGCAGGTTGATGAGGATGAGACGCTGTTCCATGAATTCAATACACCGGATTCGGTAAACCGCGGATGCGCTGAGGGAAATGTAGCACGAAGGGGATGCGGGGCTTGGCTACTTAGTAGGGGCCGATGATTCCGCCGATTTGGCGCGATGCTGGCGCTTTCGCACTTTTCATCCGGTTCGCGTATGCATCAACTACGTCGAGATACTTCAATCCCGATCCGGTATTGAACAACACAACGGTGTCCTCAGGAGTGAAGAACCCGTTCGCCTGCAATTTCCGATATGCCACCAGGGACGCGGCACCCTCCGGGGCGGCAAAGACTCCTTCGTTTCGTGCCCATTGCGCTAATGCTTCCATGATTTCAGCGTCAGTCGCGGATACGGCTGTGCCTCCGCTTTTCTTCATAATATCGAGAATCAGGTAGTCCCCGTAGGCTTTGGGAACGCGGAGACCAGCCGCCGAGGTGGCCGCCCCGGACCAAAATTCGGAGCTCGACTTGCCTTCATCCCAAGCTTTAACAATCGGCGCGCAACCGGCAGACTGTACACAAACCATCCTTGGACGCTCGGGACCAATCCAGCACAGAGCTTCCATCTCCTCGAATGCCTTCCACATCCCGATAAGCCCGACCCCCCCGCCCGTGGGATAGATAATTCCCTGCGGCATTTTCCACTTGAGCTGCTCGGCAACTTCGTACCCCATGGACTTTTTGCCTTCGACCCGGAACGGTTCTTTCAGCGTGGAAACGTCAAACCATCCTTCTTTCTCTTTGCGTTCGGCCACCATGCGGGCACAATCGCTGATGAGACCATCCACCAGGGTCACGTGCGCTCCGTAAGTTTCACACTCCACCCGGTTGGCCATTGGCACGTCCCGAGGCATGAAAATGTGCGCTTCCAGGCCGGCGCAGGCCGCATAAGCGGCCAAGGCACTGGCAGCATTTCCGGCAGAGGGGGCCGCGAGTTTTTTCAATCCGTAAGCCTTTGCCATGGTGACGGCGACCGACATTCCTCTTGCCTTGAAAGACCCGGTGGGGTTCAAGCCCTCATCCTTGATAAGGACGCCGGGAAATTCCTGGCTGGGCAGCATTGGCGTAAAGCCTTCGCCCAAGGATACGGGTTGAGCATCGGGAAGAACTTCTGCATACCGCCAAAGTGTGGCCGGGCGCCCGGCCAACGATTCACGCTTAAAGTTGTGCTTCAGGTTGTCCAGGTCATAACGAACATAGAGAACGCCTCCATCTTCAGGACATACTGTCTGGGGATGGTCGGCTTCAAGATGTGCACCACATTTGGTGCACTCAAGATAGGCGATGGGAGCCATCGAAAGGAGAGTTTAACATTCACGCGGGAAGGCGGTTCAGTAGTGCGTTCGCCTTGCGAAACCATGGCCGTTCACGGCGGCGCAGATATCCGGGCATGTTGGGCTTCTTGGCGAGAATTTGCTGGGCCCACTGGCGTGCTTCGGCGTTTCGTTTCTTGGAAGCGAGAAAGCTGGCGTAGTTGTAATAGGTCTCCGACGAGGTGGAAATCTTCGTTACCTGCTGAAACAGCGCATCAGCCCTTTCGGGTTGTCCCGTGTTGGCGTAAGCGTGGGCCAGCAACCCGGCGGCACGGTGAAAGTCGTAGGTCGGATCGTTCGAGGCAACACGTTCCAGGTCTGGTAGGGCTGCGGCAAAGTCACCCATCTGGATGGCAGCAACGCCTCGGCGGTAGAACGGATCGGGCGAGTCGGTACGCGACGAAATCGACTTGTCGTAAGCTTGCCGTGCCCGGGCAAACTGTCCTTCCTCCAGGTACAGATCGGCAAGCTCCTCGTAATTTCCGGCGGAAGGATTGTCCAGAATGGCCGACTCAAGCTCACGAATACGTTTGCGTCGGGGGAATACCTTGAAGGATTGCCGCAACAACCCGGCGTCGGGGACGGCTTCAACACAGATGTAAACCAGTGCCCCAAGCCAGCCGCCGATCAGAATGATCCATAGCCAGAAGGTGTCCGGCCGGCGTCGGATGAAGTGAATAATCGCGAACGCCTGCAGCAGGATGCCCCACCACGAAAAAGCGAAAAATAGTAACGATCCCATGCGGTGTTGCAGCAGTATAGTACGCGGGTTCGTTGTGGCCGAAGTGCCCTGACTGGGCCGCAAACCTCTTTCGTCTTTGGCCATACCCCGATACGAGATCCGGGCGGCAGTCCCTGCCCGTGAAGCTCAGACCCGATGCTAGAATCGTTGAAGTGAACCCTCCCATCCGCCTCTTAGCGCTCGACATTGACGGTACCCTGCTGAATCCGGAATTTCAGATTTCCCCGGTCGACATGGCAGCGCTACATCGGGCTCGTGCCGAGGGGATAGAAATCGTGGTAGTGACGGGCCGCCGTCACACTTTTGCCCTTCCGATCATCCAGCAGCTTGGCTTCGATTTATGGGTAATCAGCTCGAATGGCGCGATTACCCGATCCCTGGCGGGTGAGACCTTTCACCGCGACCTGCTGCCTGCTGAGACCTGCCGGGAACTTTGCGCGAAAATGCGGGAATTTCGAGGAAATACGGTCCTGACCTTCGATACCGAAGCCAAAGGCGCCATCGTTCTCGAGCACATGAACGAATTGAACACCAGCATCCAACGCTGGCTCGAAAAGAACCTGCAATATATCGATTTCGTGATCCCGATCGAGAACTCCCTGATCGCCGACCCAGTCCAGGCTATGTTCTGCGGGCCGATCGCGCTCATGCAACAGGCCCAGACCGCCTTGGCGGAGAGCGGCTTGGATATCACGGTCCTGCGGACGGAATACGATGTCCGGGATCTGTCGATCGTGGACGTCCTGAACCAGGGCTGTTCCAAGGGTCACGCACTGGAACGCTGGGCCAATTATCGGGGCATCCCTCGCGAACAGGTCATGGCCATTGGTGACAATTTTAACGACATAGAAATGCTTGCCTTCGCCGGGGTGCCGTTTATCATGGGGAATGCGTCGCCAGAGCTGCGGCGCAAGGGCTGGACGGTAACGTTGTCCAACGACCAGAACGGCGTGGCGGCGGCCATCGAGCAGGTGTTGGGCGTGGAACATGGAGTCGCCGCGAAAGAGACGCCTTAGCGACACCCGGTGCTTGTAGGCGCGAAGATCAGGTGAAATGCAGAAGTTGAACAAACTCGGAGTTGCACTGGGACTGTTGCTTTTCGCGCTGCCGGTATTCGCTACCGATCTTGCGATCCTGCGCAACGGATTTACGGTTCGACACGAGCGGCGTGAAAATCTGGGCACGGTCACACGCCTCTACATGGGTGCTGGTAATTCGAGCTATGTCGATATCGAGACCGCCCAGATTGAACGCTTTGAGAAAGACCAGTCCCAGCCGGTGCCACCGGTTGCGGTTGCGGTCGCCACTCCAAGCTTGACCCCTCCCCCCAAGCCTCAGAGTCTGAATGAAGTCATCAATACCATCAGCGACCGCCATCACATCGATCCGGATTTCATCAACAGCGTGATCCATGCGGAGAGCGGATTCAATCCTCGTGCGGTGTCTCCCAAAGGGGCGCGAGGGCTGATGCAGCTTATGCCCGGAACCGCTTCAAAACTGGGCGTCTCCAATTCGTTCGATCCGAGTGCCAATGTAGAGGGAGGCACGCGTTATCTGAGTGAACTGCTGGAGCGCTATAACTTCGATGTGGTCAAAGCGCTGGCCGCCTATAACGCTGGACCGGGGAGGGTGGAGCAGTATCGGGGTGTGCCTCCTTACTATGAGACGCGTGTCTATGTCGCAAAAATCGTTCGCGACTACAACCGCAAGAAGCTTGCGGAGCGCAAAGCGGCAGCGGCAACTCTCAAAGCGAATGCAACAAAAAAGAAGACCCACGAGCAGCCTTCGATGGTAAAGGAAGCCGCGCTTCCCGCCCCCACGTCCCCGACTGCGCGTTGACCCGCGCCTCCGCGTCATTTACCTTGAATCAGTTGCTTTGGGCGGTTTGCCTGGTCATTTAGCAAAGGGACAGTCTCGCGCTCGGCGCTGGTCCCTCCGTTCGGGTTCTTCACTCCACAAATGGACAGAAAACGTATTTTCTTATATGCGCTGGCGTTTGTCGTCTTCCTGACGCTGGTCTACATGCAGTTTCGAACCTGGCGGCACTTCGACTGGGCTACCTTCTGGAGGGAAAGCCGGAATCTGGGCAAGCCTCCGCATATTTACCACCTGTTTCACGCCGTCGCCCTGATCTACGTGGCGTATATCATTCGAGCTTTGCGATGGAAGATTTTCCTGCGGCCCGTGCGTCCGCAAGCTTCTACGTGGAACATGCTTTCGCCCACGCTGGTAGGGTTTACCGGATTGGCGCTGCTGGGACGCCCGGGGGAACTGATCCGCCCATATCTGATTGCGCGGCGGGAGAAATTGACGTTTTCTTCGCAGTTGGCGGTCTGGGCCGTTGAGCGAATCTTCGACATTGCAGCCTTTACGTTCCTGCTGGTATTGGCCGCCTTCCTGGCCACCGCGCCCAAACGACTTGCCTATCATCGAAGCTTCCAGGAGGCCGCACTGGTCTTCCTGGTCCTTTCTACGGGCTTGACCATCGGGGCAATCGTGGTCAGCCGGGTGGGTGACGCGCTGGCGAACTGGGTAGAACGCAGATTTGCGCATGTGGCATCCAACCTTGGACAACGAGTCGCTGCCCGGATTCGGGAATTTCGCGGCGGCCTGGATACGATTCATGACGCCTGGTCATTCGTGATGCTGGCAATCGTTTCAGTAGCCATGTGGGCCATCATCGCGGTCGCGTACAAGGAAGTGACGCACTCCTACCACGCCGAGGATCTCGAAATTCCCCAGAGCCAGGTGCTCCTGCTGATGGGATCGAGCATGGTGGGGTCTGTAATTCAACTCCCTGGGGTTGGCGGGGGTTCGCAGCTTGCGACCATTGCCGCCCTCGAACATATCTTCGATGTGCCCAAGGAATTGGCCGCCAGTTGCGGAATCATGCTCTGGCTGGTGACATTCGTTGCGGTGATCCCCACCGGACTGTTGCTCGCGCACCGGGAACGTTTGTCGCTACGGCAGCTTTCAGAAGAGAGCCACCATGAAGAGGCGGAAGCGGTCGCGCCGCCCGCAGGTTGATCGTGACGAAACATTCAGAACACCGGGGCATTTATCGCGTGCAAGCCTGACGCGTGAGCCACATCCGTTATTCCTCGCCTGTTACAATGCAATTGAAGACTCCCGTCTGACATGAAGTGCCCTTTCTGCGGCTTTGAAAATGACAAAGTAGTGGATTCGCGCGAGAGCAAGGAAGCCGATTCCATTCGCCGACGCCGCGAGTGTCTGAAGTGCGGCAAACGCTTCACCACCTACGAGCGGATCGACGAAATCCCCTACATGGTGGTGAAGAAGGACGGTCGCCGGGAGAAATTTGACCGCCAGAAAGTGTTGAATGGTCTGTTGCGAGCGTGCGAAAAGCGGCCAGTTCCGATCAGCCGGCTGGAGCAGATCGTGAACGAAGCCGAAGGCTTCGTCATCGACTCAGCCGAACGCGAACGGAAGACCAGCGAAGTAGGCGAGTTGATCATGAACCGGCTACGACGATACGACAAAGTGGCATATGTGCGATTCGCGTCTGTTTATCTCGATTTCAAAGACGTCCAGGAATTCATGACCGAGTTGAAAGACTTGCTGAAGACCAAAGATCCGGTCGAAGTTCGCGCCAAGGGATTGGTAAAGAGTTGAGGGTTGTTAGGTTGACCACATAGGATCATGGCTTACAAGATCACGCTCATTCCCGGCGACGGCATCGGACCAGAGGTTACCCAGGCCACCGTTCGCATTCTGGAAGCTACCGGCCTCAAATTCGAGTGGGAAACTTTTCAGGCCGGCGCCGAAGCCTTCGAAAAGTATCAGGAATACATTCCCAAGGAACTGATCGAATCGATTGAGCGCACTCGGGTCGGATTGAAGGGGCCCGTGACTACGCCGGTCGGGGAAGGTTTTCCCAGCATCAATGTCGCGCTGCGCAAGAAATTCGAGCTTTACGCCAATTTCCGCCCGATTCGAAACTTGCCTCATATTCCTACACGCTATCCTGATGTCGATTTGATTATCGTTCGGGAAAATACCGAGAGCCTCTATTCGGGAATCGAGCACGAAGTGGTTCCGGGTGTGGTCGAGAGCCTGAAGATCATCACTGAGAAGGCGTCCACCCGAATCGCGCGTTTCGCCTTCGAATATGCGCGCAAGTACCATCGCAAGAAAGTTCACGCCATTCACAAAGCCAACATCATGAAGCTTTCGGATGGCCTGTTTCTGCGCTGTTCCCGCAACATCGCCAAGGAATATCCGGAAATCACTTACGGCGAACACATCGTGGACAACACTTGCATGCAACTGGTGATGAACCCGTATCAGTACGATGTGCTGGTGATGGAAAACCTTTACGGCGATATTATTTCCGATCTCTGCGCCGCATTCGTGGGCGGGTTAGGTTTTGTTCCCAGCGCCAATCTCGGCGACCACTGCGCTATCTTCGAGGCGGTGCATGGTTCTGCTCCGGATATTGCGGGAAAAGACATGGCCAACCCGACCGCGGTCATCCGCTCAGCCCAACTGATGCTTCGCCACCTGGGCGAACACGCGGGCCGCTGACATGATCCATGATGGCTTGGAGAAGGTTTATCGCACCAAGGACAAGACCACTCGCGACGTCGGCGGAAAAGCCGGAACCTCGGAGTTCGCGGATTCCATCATTGAATTCATGCAGACGGCTACTGATGTTCCTCCGCAGGCCGAATCCTCCCACGCATAAAACCATGAACGGCAATGGCCGGTGCAGCGCCTGGTGGCTCAAGTTTTTGCTGTTGGCGCTTGTGGTCGTCAGCTTCGGCGAACTCGCATCCTCACAAAATCTAACGGTCACGTTATTGGGCACCGGCTATCCGCGTCCTGTCATAGAACGCTTCGGCCCGAGCATCTTGGTAGAGGCGGGAAAAGAGAAGCTACTGTTCGACTGCGGCCGCGGCGCGACGCAGCGGCTGTATCAACTCAAAGTGCCGTTTTCCGAGGTAACCGCCTTATTCCTGACTCACCTGCATTCCGATCATATCGTCGGAATTCCGGACTTCTACTTAACTGGCTGGATCTTCGGCAGAAAGACTCCGTTCCGTGTGTGGGGACCAGCAGGGACAACAGAAATGATGTCGCACGTGGAGCAGGCATACCAGTTCGACATCCACGTCAGGCGCGACGTGGATGAAAAGCTCCCCCCGCAAGGCGTAGTGGTTGTGGCCAAGGATATTGAACAGGGGGTGGTTTACCAGACCAGCGAAGTGAAGGTCACCGCGTTTACTGTCGATCACGCACCGGTCAAGCCAGCCTTCGGCTACCGCGTCGACTACGGTGGACACTCGGTGGTGATTTCTGGTGACACCAGGTACAGCGAGAACCTGATTCAGTTCGCTCAAGGCACAGACGTTCTGATTCATGAGGTTTTGGATCCCGACACATATCGAGCGAGCGACCACGTCTACACTGAAGAACAAAAACAGAGAGTGATCGATCACCACACCACTTCAGAACAGGCGGGAACGGTCTTCAGCCGGGTGAAGCCCAGGCTCGCGGTCTTTACCCACGTGGTGCCGTTTGACGCAAAGGACATCGTTGCACACACCAGAAAAACTTATTCCGGGCCATTGGAAGTGGGCGAAGACTTGATGAGCATCGACATTGGAGACAAGGTTGAAGTCCATCGAGCGCAGAAATAATTTGGTTCGCGCAAACTCCCACGTTGACGCGGTGTACAGATTTTGAGTAACATCCTTCTTCTTCAAGGATACCCGGGGGATGGTGAAGCCAACACGGCGAGTAGGTGTAGTTCTCTTCCAGCTCGGCGGCCCCGACACGCCAGGCGCAATTGAGCCTTTTCTATTCAATCTCTTCTGTGACCCTGACATTATCGACTTCCCGTTTGCCCGAATCGGAAGAAAACCGCTAGCCAAGCTGATCTCGACGACCCGCGCCAAGAAAGTGCAGCACCACTACCAGGCGATCGGCGGCGCTTCGCCGATCCGGCGTTTTACCGAGCAGCAGGCGCGCGCTCTGGAGATGAAACTGGCAGCCGATGGCCTTGATGTATGTTGCTTCGTGGCGATGCGTTACTGGCATCCGTTTACCGCGGAGGCCATTGCGCAGATCCAGGCGGCCGGATGCGACGAAATTGTCTTGCTTCCTCTTTATCCCCAGTACTCAAGCACAACCACCGGCAGCAGCCTCAACGAATGGCGGCGACTGTTCCACGATGACATCCCGGTACATTGCATAGAGCCGTTCTATCGTCACCCGCGTTATCTGGATGCCCTAGTAGAAAAAGTAGATGAAGCGTTGACGCGCTTCCCCGATTCCAACCGGGCGGAGATTGTTTTCAGCGCACATAGCGTTCCACTCGCTGTAATCGCAAAGGGCGACCCCTACCAACGCCATATTGAAGAAACTGTCGAACTGGTAATTCAGCGGGGAGGATGGCCGAACCGGCACCGTCTCTGCTATCAGAGTAAGGTAGGCGCCAGCAAGTGGCTGCAGCCATCGCTTCACCGGACGATTCGAGACCTCGCAGAAGAGCGCGTGAGGGAAGTCTGCGTTGTGCCCATCGCTTTCGTTTCCGACCACGTGGAGACGCTGGGTGAGATCGATCACGAGGCGCGCGAGGAAGCTACTGCGCTCGGAATCAAGCAGTTTGAAATGACGGCAGGCCTGAACGATTCACCGACATTTGTTGCGGCACTGGCGGATCTGGTGGGGAACGCTTTAGGCTTTGGTCCGGACCGACAGAGAAATAATAATGACCTTCTGGTCGCGGCGGACTAGAAAAGGCCGCGGTGATGCCGACCGGAGTCTGAAAAGTTATGCTGTTCGCCCGGACCGCGATGTTCCGGGCCGAAAAAGATCGTGATACCGAAGTCGTGGTGACTGAGCTCTTAGAGGAGTGAAGGAACCGATGGCAGACGAGTCGAAGACCGGAATCCTCGGGCATCTACCGCCCTTGCCTCGACCGGCACTTAATAACTCCGTTATTGGAATGGAGCAGGCGTATCGCCAGCGCAAAGGGCTGACGCTGCTCACTGATGCCGATATTGAAGCTCTGAAGGCTGGTCAGCCCATGCCGTGGGAAGAAGGCGGGGCTGGGGTCCCATCTGTGGCTGCGCCCGCCGCCTCTGCGCCTTCAACTCCGGCGGCAGCACCGCCAGCGGCCGCACCAGTAGCTGCAGCACCTCCTGCCGCAGCAGCAGGAGGAATCAGCGAAGAAGTCGCCGGGTGGGTCGCCAAGGGGAACAAATGGAGCAAGTCCACGATTGCCGCCGAACAGGCGCGGCGTGGACGAAAAGGCCTGACACCTCTGAATAACGCGGAGATGTCCGCGCTACTCGGTGAGCCAGTTGAGGAAACCGCAGCTCCGGCTGTGGCTCCCGCTCCTGCGGCGGCTGCCCCAGTTGCAGCGGTCCCAGTGGCGGCGATCCCGAGCGGTCCCATCAGCGCGGAAGTTGCCAAGTGGGTGGCCGAAGGAAAGAAGTGGAGCAAATCCACGATCGCGGCCGAGCAGGCGCGGCGCGGGCGCAAAAGCTTACCAATCCTCAATGCCTCCGAAGTAGCCGCGCTTTTGGGTGAGCCCGAAGCGGCGGCTGTTCCCGCGGCACCCGCCGCCGTCGCTGCAGCGCCGACAACCAAGGCGGCTCCAGTAGCTCCCCGACCTGCGGCCGGTCCGCCGTCGGCGGCTGCGTCAGTGTCTCGCAGCGGAGAATCCACCACCTATGTAGGGACCCCGGCAGTCGGAACCTCCCGAGCAGCCGCGGCGGCAGGCCTGGCGACGGTTGGACCCGAGGACAACGACATCAACCAGGGGCGCCGGCGATTCGCCTGGGCCGCGTTCGCGGCCTTCATGATGGCCTGGTTCATCGCTTTCTTTCGATTCTTTCTGCCGCGAACCCTGTTCGAGCCCGCCACTTCATTCAAGATTGGATATCCCGCCGACTTCGGTTTGGGAGTCGATACCAAGTTTCAGCAAAAATACCGCATCTGGGTGGACCGCACTCCAGACCGGATTTTTGTGATCTATGCGCGCTGCACCCATCTCGGATGCACCCCCGACTGGAAGCCCGCGGAGAACAAGTTCAAGTGCCCCTGCCACGGCAGCGGCTATGACAGCGAGGGCGTCAACTTCGAAGGACCGGCACCGCGTCCCATGGATCGCGCGAAGGTGGAGATCGCACCAGACGGTCAGATTCTGGTGGATGTATCCAAGCTTTATCAATGGCCGAAGGGACAGCCCAGCGCGTTCAATGATCCGGGAGCATTTCTGCCAACTTAGTCAGGACGAGTTGGCGCGAAGAATTGTCGAGCATTGCTCGACCTGGCCGGGTCGAAGACCCGCCCCACACGAGATCGGAAGAGGTTCAAATGCCTGAAGAGAACGGAAACGGGAAGAACGGCAAGCAGGTCGGCCTTCTGGAGAAAGTGAAGGCCGGCGTAAAAGAAGATGTCGCAGTCGATCAAGACCGATCTTCCCGGCAAAGGCGAAAGAGCAGATTGAAGGCCTGAAAGATCCGACCAAGACCCAGGTCTACACCTCGATCTTTCGCCACAAGCACGACGACACGCCGCGTAATCGCGCTCTGGGCGTGCTGTCGAACGTCTTCCTGCATCTGCATCCGGCGAAAATTAATCGGGACGCAGTGCGTTACAGCTACACCTGGGGTATGGGCGGAATCACGTTCTACCTGTTTATTGTGCTCACGCTGACCGGCGTGATGCTGATGTTTTATTACCACCCCAGCAAGGTGCAGGCGTTTCGCGACGTGCTCTATCTCGAGCACGATGTTCCGTTCGGCAAGCTGCTGCGCAACATGCATCGCTGGGCGGCGCACTTGATGGTGATTGCGGTCTGGCTGCACATGTTCCGTGTCTTTCTCACCGGTTCGTACAAGAAGCCGCGCGAGTTTAACTGGAATATCGGCGTGCTGCTGCTGGTGTTCACGCTTGTTGCTTTCGTTCACCGGCTATCTGCTTCCTGATGATCAGCTGGGATTCTGGGCTGTCACGGTGGGAACGAACATGGCGCGCGCCACGCCCGGCCTGGGCAATGAAGGCCCATTCGGCCACATGCTGGGAATGACGCCATACAATGACGTCCGCTTCGGATTGCTGGGCGGATCGATCGTCGATGCCAATGCGCTGCTGCGATCTTATATCTGGCATTGCATCGGTATTCCGATTGTGGCTTCGGTACTGATGATTGTGCACTTCTGGCGAGTTAGAAAAGACGGCGGCATTTCTGGCCCGGCGCCGGTGATGCTGGCTTCGGAAGTGAAAGAGCCGAAGAAATAATCCAGGAACTGTGTAGGGACGGGCCTCTCGACCCGTCCAGGCCAAGCAAAGCTCGGCAGATTTTGCAGGCGGCCGTACAGAAACCTGTCGAGCTTCGCTCGACTCGGACGGGTCGAAGACCCGTCCCCACAAGGTTTGTGGCAGTGGCACCTTAGGGAGCAATTATGGATTGGCGACAACTTTGGGAGATCTGTTCGGCGCCCGACAATGTGCCCATCGTGGGGCTGATTCCTCTGCTCGTTTTCTACATTTATCTGGCGTGGAAACAGGCCAAGGCCAATGACGACCTGATCGGCGAGCTGGAAACCAATCCGGCGATGGCCAAAACGCACCATCGCAAGTCGTGGCCATTCCGTCCGGGCTGGCAAAAGGAAATCCACGTCTGGCCCTTCCTGCTGCGCATTGAATTTCTCGCCGCCATGATCGTCACCATCATCCTGATGGTTTGGTCGATCACGTTGAAGCGCGCCGCTGGAAGAACCCGCGAATCCCAATCTGACCATGAATCCGGCGAAGGCGCCGTGGTACTTTCTTGGGATTGCAGGAAATGCTGGTTTATTTCGATCCGTGGATTGCCGGGGTGGTGATGCCGACGCTGATCATTGTCGGCTTGATGGTCATTCCCTATATCGACACCAACCCGCTGGGGAGCGGCTACTACACCTGGAAGCAGCGCAAGTTTTCCATTGGAACGTTTCTGTTCGGCTTCATCATTCTGTGGATCGCGATGATCATTATTGGGACGTTCATCCGCGGCCCTGGATGGCAGTGGTTCTGGCCGGGGCAAACCTGGGACCACAATCGCCTGATTTACGAGGTGAACCGTGATCTTGCCCGATCTTTTCGGGATCACGTCGAACCTGGCAAAGCGATTTTCGGCGCGGTGGTGGTTGGCGGCTTTTACGTCGTGGGCGGATTCCTCGTTCACGCCCTGTTCCGCCGCTACAACCCGAAAGACTACAAGCGCATGAGTCTTGCTGCAGTATTCGATCATGGTATTTTTCGTGCTTAGCATGGTCGCATTGCCGCTCAAGATGGCATTGCGCCTCGCGCTGAATATTAAATACGTGTGGATCACGCCCTGGTTTAACGTGTAGCAGTCGTCGTGTCATCAGTCGTTGGTCGTCAGGAAGAGCCAGCTCGGTTCCGTTTTGGCCAACGACCGGTCTTCGACCGACGACTGGCGATCAACGACGACTGAAACGACTCGCTGGGAGGAACTGGTGCCCGAGCAACGCGTCCCTGAGAATGACCCGATTGTAAGCAAGTCTTACGCGGCGCATTACGTCATCGCCATGTTCATCCTCATGGCGACGCTTGTTCTGGGCGTTATGGGATGAGCAGTTCGGACAGCGTCCGTGGATCACCTACCAGCAGCTATGGAAAGGACGCTACAGCGCTTTCCTAAACAGTCCGCGCGACTCGAACTCGTCGCAACTCGCAGAAGGACGTCGAACAAAATCCGCAGTACCAGCAACTGGAACAAGCCTACAAGGACGCCTACGAGACCGCCCAGCCTCAACGGGATGAACTGCAAAAAAAGATCACGGACCTAAGTGCGCAGATTCTGGCGGTCCAGAATGTCTTCACCGACCGCCGCGCATACGTCAACGCGCTCACTTATCAGCTTGAAACCGAAACCAGCGCGTCCGCCAAAAAGAGCAAGCAACAGGACATCGACGAATACAAGAAAAAGAAGGCGACCGTCGAATTTCCCGACGGCCACAAGCAACAATTCGACTTCCATGAACTGGAAGAAACTTACAACTCGCTCAAAGATCAGCGAACCAAAATCAGCGCCGAACTGGGCGACGTTTTGAAGCCGGTCACCGAAGCCAGCAACAAGATGTCCGCCTTTGTTACCGATCACATGGTGGACCTGACCCCCGACCCAGATCGACGGCCTGAAGAAAAAGACCGACGAGTGGGACCCGAAGATTGTGCAGATCAACGTGGCGGACGCCAATATCGTAGACCGCTGCGAATCCTGCCACATGAATGCCCGGGAGCCGCTGCGAATCACGCCCGCGGTGATGGAAGCCAAGGGCGAAAAGAAACCCGACGATTACGCCCGCGCCTTCGCCAGCCATCCTGAACCTGAGTTGCTGAAGACTCCACGATCCCGACAAATTCGGCTGCTCGCCGTGTCACCAGGGCAATGGCCGGGCCACCACCAGCATCGAAAAAGCGCATGGCAATTACGAGCACTGGCTGTGGCCGCTGTTTCCGAAGCAGAACGCGGAAGCCGGATGCCAGACCTGTCACGCCGCCGATATGCATCTGGCGGCAGGCGATGTCGGCACCCATATTTCGAACGGCAAGTTCCTCTACCGCCAACGCGGCTGCATGGGCTGCCATCGCTATGAAGGCTACGACAAAGAGCCTGAGGATCTGACCTCAATCACGCAGCAGACTCAAACTGTTTGAGCAGCAGAAGATCGACAACGCAAAAATTTCCGCCAACCTGATGAAGCAGGCCGACGCGGCTATCGAGCAACGACGAAGCCAACCAGCTGAATCAGAAGGCGGTTGCGCTCAGGGTCGCCAACAGCAAGATTGATGGCCGCATTCAGCAGCTTGATTTCCAGACCCACAACCTGATGCAGGACGTAAAGAAGATCGGGCCCAACCTGAAAGACGTCCGGCTGAAGCTGAATCGCGACTGGATTCCGGTCTGGCTGAAAAAGCCCAGCGATTTCCGGCCGACCACAAAGATGCCGAACTTCCGTCTGACCGATCATCAGATTCAGACGATTTCGGCGTACTTGTGGCAATCGGGATTCACCGACGCTCTGCCCAAACAGAAGCCTGGGAATGCCGATCACGGCAAAGAACTATTCGAATCGCGCGGCTGTCTCGCTTGCCACTCCATTGGCGAGGGTGAACAAGTCCAGGGTGGAACGTTCGCCGCCAACCTGACTCGCGTCGGCGAGAAAGCTAACTACGACTATCTGGTCCGCTGGGTCCACAATGCGCGCGAGCGTACTCGTCCTTATTGCCCATACGAGAAGAAAGATATCGGTCCCGAGGACTACGCGAAGAAGGGACTTCCCTACCAGTTCGATCTGCAGCACAGCCAGTGCCCCAACGATGGTCATGAACTGCAAGTGCAGAACATGACGGTCATGCCGAGCTTGCGCCTCAGCCCGGAAGATGCGCAGGACGTTGCCAGCTACCTGATGTCGCAAAAGAAGCAGGAGCCTTCTTCCTACGCGCAAGCTTCTTTCATGGAAGACCCCGAACTGAAAGAAGAAGGCAAGAAGTGGATCCGGCATTACGGTTGCGCTGGCTGCCATGAAATTTCCGGCTTTGAAGACGAAGGCCGCATCGGCACTGAGCTGACCTACGAAGGCAGCAAGCCGATCGAACGCCTCGATTTCGCCCTGTTCACCGAAATTTCGCAGCGCGGCGGCAAGCATTCCGAACCGATTACCGATCCGGAAGACCTGGCGCGCCTGCCTGAAGGTCCGGCCAAGGAATCGTGGTACGACCACAAAGGCTTCTTTGAGCACAAGCTTGCCGAGCCGAACGTTTACGACAAGGGCAAGGTCAAGTCCGAGACCGAAGTGCTGCGAATGCCTAACCTGCATCTCTCCAAGGCCGAGATTCAGGACCTAACGACATTCCTTCTGGGCAGCGAGGAGAGTTCCCTTCCCGCCAGCTATCAGTACAAGCCCGCCGACGCCCGCCGCGACATTCAGGAAGGCTGGTGGGTTGTCGAGAAGTACAACTGCATGGGCTGCCACCAGCTCACGCCGGAGCAGAGCACCATCCTGATGGGTATGAAGCGCTATCAGGATACTCAGGAACAGCTGCCGCCGAAACTGCTGACCGAAGGCGCGCGCGTTGATCCCGAATGGCTGCGGAAATTCCTTTCTAATCCATCGCTGAGCACGACCGACACCAACCGAAATGGCGTGCGGCCTTATCTGCAGGTGCGCATGCCAACTTTCTCGTTCTCCGATAACGAGTTGCGGAAGCTGGTGCGGTTCTTCCAGGCGCTCTCGCAACAGCCGATGCCTTATATTCCGGAGCAGGTGCCGGTATTGAGTACAAAAGAAACTGACATGGCACGCAGCCTGTTCTCGAGCACGGCAGCGCCGTGTCTGAAGTGCCACGCAACCGGTGATCCGGCGCACGATAAAATCGCGACCGCACCCAACTTCCTGCTGGCAAAAGAGCGTCTAAAGCCCGATTGGGCAGAGCGCTGGATTATTGATCCGCAGGCGATCAGCCCGGGGACTTCCATGCCATCGGGGCTGTTCAAGCGCGAAAATGAGCATTGGGTATTCTCGGGTCCGACGCCGCCCTCGTTTCAGGGGTATGACAAGGATCACAGTAAATTGCTGATCGATTACATCTTCCTGCTCACACCAGAGGAACAGCGGCGAGTCGCGGCGTCCATGGGACACACCAGGCTGCGGTACAGCCGAGGGACAGCAAGAAGAAGCAAGCCAACAGCTGTGGCTTCGGGCGCGAGCGTGGGTGGTTCGCGGTAGAATGCCTTGGTCGTTGGCCATTGGCCTTTTGGCCGTTGGCCAAAATCACGAGACCAACGGCTAACGACCAAGGACCAACGACGTTTTGTTTTTAGAGACTTACATCTGACGAAAGGGCGACATAATGAATAAGAAACTATGGGCGGCAATGTTTCTGACTTTGTCTGCTGGGGCTGCTGGCGGGATGTAGCAAGAAAGAAAACACCAACGAGGAGCAAGGCACCTCACCGAGCTCGGATGTAAAGCCGGCCGCAACTGCGGCGCCGATCGATCCCTCCACGACTTCAACCGTGAGCGGCACAGTCACGTTCGGCGGAGTGGCGCCCAAGGGGCAGAAGATTGACATGAGCCAGGATGCTGCCTGCAAAGGCAACAACATGGCCGAGACCATCGTGGCCAGACGACGGCAAGCTGGCCAATGTCTTCGTTTACGTAAAAGAAGGCTTGGGAGATCGCACCTTCGAGGCGCCCAAAGACTCCGACGACGATCGACCAGAAGGGATGCCAGTATCATCCGCACGTGCTGGGCGTGATGGCCGGGCAGAATATCGAAATCCGCAATGACGACGAGACCACGCACAACATCCATCCCACGCCGAAAGACAACCGCGAGTGGAACGAGTCGCAGCCTCCGAAGGCAGCCGCGATTGAAAAGAATTTCGCTCGTGAAGAAATCATGCTGCCGGTGAAGTGCAACCAGCATCCCTGGATGAAGATGTACGTTAACGTGGTGAAGACGCCGTTCTTCGCCGTCACCGGCGCCGATGGCAAGTACGAAATCAAGGGCCTGCCGCCGGGCGATTACACGCTGGCGTTTGTCCAGGAAAAGCTGGGCGAACAGGACCAGAAAGTCACGCTGGCCGCCAAAGACAGCAAGACTGTGGACCAGGGCTTCAAACCGTAACTGCGTTCGAGCGTAGCGCCGGTATTCCGCCGGCGCTACGCGAACCTTCAAGGAGCCGCTTCTGAAGGCCGTCGCCTTACCTTACAACCGCGCGCATCACAGCTTTGCCGTCTTCACCGCGGGCGTGACTTTTCTGCTGATCATTGCCGGAGCCCTGGTGACCAGCAATGACGCTGGGCTTGTCTGTCCCCGATTGGCCCACTTCATTTGGATCGCTGTACAAGATTCCTCATCTGGTGGGCGGGGTGCGCTTCGAGCACACTCATCGCATGATCGCCCAGTTCGTGGGATTTCTGAGCATCATCCTCGCGGTCTGGACCTGGCGCGCCGACCGTCGCCGCTGGATGAAATATCTCGGCATCACGGCACTGGGCTTAGTGATCGCACAGGGAATTCTGGGCGGGCTCACGGTACTGTTTTATTTGCCGCCGGCGATTTCGTCGGCGCACGCCGCACTGGCGCAAACTTTTTTCTGTGTTGTAGTCTTGATCGCGATGTTCACCGGACGAAGCTGGGTGGAAGAAGTTCCGCGGATCGAGTTTGATGAGCAACGTCCGAGTCTTTTTACGCTGACTGTGCTTCTCGATCTTCGTGCTGTATGTGCAGCTTATTCTAGGCGCGCTGTTTCGTCACCACGGACTGAGCTGGTGGCCGCATGTTGTCAAATGCTGGAATCGTGGCCATTGTGCTATCTTGGACGGTCGTGCGAGCCTTGTCGCAGTATTCGAGAATTGAAGCGGTGAGGCGTCCTGCCATCACTATGCTCGCTCTGATGATCGCGCAACTCTGTCTGGGTTTTGTCGCCTTTCTCACCCGCGTGGCGTGGGGACACGACGCCGTTCAGCCTGAACTGCCCATGGTGATCTCAACTGTGAGCCCATGTTGCCGTAGGAGCTTTGCTGCTGGCCACCACCGTGGTTCTGGCGGTACAGGTCTGGCGTCACGTGCCGGTGGCATTTGCAGAACGCGTTCCAAGCCGGGAAGGGAAACCGGTGGCCGCATGAGCACAGCAACACAGCCTCTGGTGGTCCCGCGGCACGGTCGCTCTCACGCTGGTCCGCGACTATGCCGAACTGACCAAGCTGCGCGTGACCACGCTGATCATCATGACCGCGTGGTGCGGCTATTATTTTGGCGCGTTGAAGTCGGGTGTCTCTTCCCTTTCGTGGGGTCTGTTTCACGCTCTTCTGGGTATCGGACTGGTTTCCGGTGGAACTGCCGCGCTTAATGAAGTGATGGAGTGGGAAACCGACGGCCGCATGCGCCGCACCGCGCAGCGCCCGATCCCGGCCGGACGTTTCAGCTTTGATGCACGCCACGGTGGTCGGCGCCCTGATGATGTTCGGCGGGCGCGCTGTACCTGGGCCTGGCGCTCAATCCGCTGACTGCGCTGCTGGCGCTGGCAACTTCCGGCGTCTATCTTGCAGCGTATACCCCGCTGAAAAAGATTCATCCGATCTGCACGTTCGTCGGCGCCTTTCCTGGAGCCATGCCGGGCGTCCTGGGCTGGACTGCGGCGCGCGGCACGATTGGAATGGGGCGCACTGGTCATGTTCGCCATCGTCTTCTTCTGGCAATTTCCGCATTTCTTCTCCATCGCGTGGCTCTATCGCCAGGATTACGAGGATGGCGGCATCCGCATGCTTCCTGTGGTGGAGACCGATGGCAAGTCCACCGGTCGCCAGATCTTGCTTTATTCGCTGGCGCTGATTCCGGTCAGCCTGTCTGCCCACATTTCTCGGTATGGCCGGCAAGCTCTACTTTGCCGGGGCCCTGGTGCTTGGCGTGGCGCTGTTTTATGTCGGTGTGCGGCTGGCGACCTTCAAAATGGCCCCCGACACAGCTCGATCAAAGCAGCGGGCACGCCAGCTTCTGCAAGCTACCGTGTTTTACCTGCCGCTGCTGTTTGCCCTGATGATGCTCAACACACATCCTGTAAGGGCCGTGCCGAATGCCGCGCGTGGACACGGGTTTAAACCCTCCACCGAAGCCTGGCAGCCCGCTTAAGCTAAAATAGCCTGTGGTCTCCAAAGCCCCCGTTTACGACGCGACAGACCTTCCAAGTGATCCCCAGTTGGCCATTCCTGCTGTGATCTCGGTTCAGAATCTGGTTCATCGCTATGACAGTCGCACTGCCCTGAACGGCGTGTCGTTCGACGTGCGTCATGCCGAGTTGTTCGGGCTGCTCGGGCCCAATGGCAGCGGCAAGACCACGATGTTCCGCATTCTTTCGACGCTGATGATTCCGGGCGGCGGCCGGGCCGTCATCATGGGATTTGAAGCCGCGAAAGAGCCGACCAAATTGCGCCGTGAAATCGGCGTGGTCTTTCAGGCCCAAAGCATTGACGTCAAGTTGACCGCCTACGAAAATCTTTGGCACCAGGGTCATCTTTACGGATTGCGGGGTGCGGCCCTGAAGACACGCATCGCGGAAATGCTGCTGCGAGTCGGGCTCGCGGACCGCGCTAACGAAAAAGCCGAAACCTTCTCAGGCGGGATGCAGCGCCGTCTGGAATTGGCCAAGGGCCTGCTTCACCGCCCCGCGGTGTTGCTGCTCGACGAACCCACTACCGGCCTTGATCCCGGCGCGCGCCGCGACCTCTGGCAATATCTGCAGATCTTGCGTGACGAAGAAAAAGTTACCGTCATTGTGACCACGCACCTGATGGAAGAAGCGGAACGCTGTGATCGTCTTGCCATTCTCAACGAAGGCAAACTTGTGGCGTTGGGGACTCCGGCTGAGCTGAAGCAGTGAAATTGGGGGCGACGTGATTCTGCTCGACGCCAAAGACCCGGAATCACTGGCGGAGCGAATTCGCGCCCGCTTTCAACCTGGATGCGAAAGTGCTCGCGGGTCAGGTTCGCATGGAACGGGAAAACGGCCATCGCTTTATCACCGACGTGGTGGAAGCGTTCCCTGGCGAGATTGAGGCTATTTCAGTGAGTAAACCGTCTCTGGAAGATGTTTTCATACACCGCACCGGTCACAGGTTCTGGACGGAAGAAAATGAAGAAGAACGGCCTCAATAATCCCGGCAACTTGCCGGCGGTTGCAACGGGGTCGTCACAGGAAGCGAAATTATGATGCTTGCACTTTCGATTTTGCTGGCGCTCTTGCCTCTGGCGGGTATCGCACGCATCGCAATGATCGGGACCATCACCACGGTTGACGGTCTTTTCATGAGCATCATCATGCTCGCCTTGTCCGGAATACTTTTTCTGAATGTTTTCCTGGAAGCGCGCAAGAAGTTTGTTCCCCAGAAGGCCAGCTTGAAGAAGGCGCCGCAGGCGCAGAAAACGAGTTAACTGTGGTCACCCAGACTGCCACGCTTCCGGCACACGCCCCCGTCCCCAGGACCGGAGTGATCCTGCCCGCATTCACGCTCTGGTGGCGGGAATTGGTCCGCTTCTATCGCCAGCGGGCGCGCGTTGTCGGAGTGATCGCGTCGCCCCTGCTTTTCTGGGTCGTCATTGGCTCAGGCTTTGGCAGCTCGTTCCGATCCGGCGATGCCGCCGGCCAGCAGCACTATCTTGATTACTTTTATCCCGGCGCGTTGATCATGATCGTGTTGTTTACTTCGATCTTCACCATGATGTCAGTCATTGAAGACCGCAAAGAAGGATTTCTGCTTTCCGTGCTAGTGGCCCCGGTGCCGCGTGCTGCGATCGTGTTGGGGAAAGTGCTGGGCGGGACGACGCTCTCGGCGATTCAGGGCCTGATCTTTCTTGCTTTTGCCCCGTTAGTAGGCATTCACCTCGGGGTGACTGACTTTCTCATGGTTGTGCTCACTGTTTTCCTGGTTTCCTTCGCGCTTACTGCCCTCGGATTTACCATCGCATGGTCCATGGATTCCACCCAGGCTTTTCACGCGATCATCAACCTGTTTCTGATTCCGCTTTGGCTGCTGTCCGGAGCACTGTTTCCGCTGGCGGGCGCTTCGGGATGGATTCGGTTTCTGATAAGAATCAACCCCCTCACCTATGGGGTTGAAGCATTGCGCGATCTGCTTTATCCCGGCTGGCCCGGAATTCTTTCCGTTGTCCTCATCGCTGGCTACGCTGGTTTATTCTCGGCTCTGATGTTCGGGCTGTCGTTCATCATGGTGAACCGGCGCACAACCAAACCCGCCGCATAGATGCAGGTTCCTGCACAATACGCGATCTACCCGGTGATTGACGCAGTCTTGAATGGCACCAGTGCAGTACTGCTCCTGGTAGGACGCAGTTACATCAAACGCGGACGCATGGCTGCGCATCGCGCTGTTATGATCACCGCGCTGATTTCCTCCGCTCTGTTTCTGACTTCTTACCTGTACTATCATGCGCACGTCGGCTCGGTGCGTTTTCAGGGACAAGGATGGTCGCGTCCGGTTTATTTCACGATCCTGATTTCACATACGATACTGGCGGTTGTAATCGTCCCGCTGGTATCATTACCCTGAGCCGCGCGTTACGTGAGCGTTTTGACCGTCATCGACAAAATTGCGCGCTGGACATTTCCGTTGTGGCTTTATGTTTCGGTGACGGGCGTAGTGATTTACCTGATGTTGTACCACCTGTTCGCGACCTTAACCACTTGATCGGATGTAGTTAACTGTGACGTGACTCTATGGCAATCGTAAAACTTAAGATCGATGTCTCGGGCACTGTGGGGGATGAGGCCTGGCGCAATCTTCGCCAGTTTGACGAAATCACAGAGCGCGGCTTTCGGACCCAAATTCGGATCCAGCGGGGTAACTAAACATCACGCCAAACGAGCCGCATGTCAAAGGTGAATGGATCGGCGCCGAGGTCACTCTGGAAACGCCCCTTCTGGCGCAATACGCCGTCTCGCACTATCTGGAGCAGGACCGCGTACTCGATGCTGACGTCGTGGATTAACCCGCCGTACCCACCTGCCGCCACGCCCGCGTCCCGATTTGCGGCGAACCGGAGGTCGCGGTAGCATATTCCCAACAATCCTAGTTTCCATAAATCAAAACCTGCGGAGGACCCTGTCATGTCTACAAACATGCCCCCTGCGTTGAATGAATCGAAGCTGCACGATTTTGTGATGAAGGCTGTGGGCGAGATGGGCGCTGCCATGAACGCCGCCCTCATCGTGATCGGCGATCGGTTGGGACTTTACAAAGCAATGGCCGGATCGGGGGCCATGACTTCGGCCGATATTGCCAAGAAAACTGGCACTCACGAGCGCTATGTCCGCGAATGGCTGGCAGCGCAGGCCGCCGGCGGATTCGTCACCTATGACGCCGCCAATCAGACTTATACCGCTGCCACCCGAACAGGCAATGGCCCTGGCCGACGAGAACAGTCCAGTGTTTCTTACCCGGCTTCTTCGAGATCGTGGAAGCCTCGGTGCGCGATGTGCCAAAAATCACCGATGCGTTTCCGCACCGGCAAGGGCGTGGGCTGGCACGAACACGACGCTTGCCTCTTCACCGGAACGGAGCGTTTCTTCCGTCCCAATTACCGCGCCCACCTCATCAAGGAATGGATTCCCGCGCTCGGCGACACCGAAGCCAAGCTCAAAGCTGGCGTCACGGTTGCCGACGTAGGCTGCGGGCTGGGAACTTCGACCATCCTGATGGCCCAGGCGTATCCGAAATCCAAGTTCGTGGGATTTGATTATCATCCTCGCTCCATCGAATTGGCCGGCCAGGCAGCCGCCAAAGCCGGGGTTGCGGACCGGGTGAAATTCGAAGTTGCCAAAGCAAAAGACTTTCCGGGCAAAGGTTATCAACTGGTCGCATTCTTCGATTGCCTGCACGACATGGGCGACCCCGAGGGAGCGGCGCGGCATGTGCTTCAATCGCTAGCGCCGGATGGCACCTGGATGATCGTCGAACCGTTCGCAAGCGACAAACTGGAAGACAATCTGAATCCTATCGGGCGAGTCTTCTACGCCGCGTCTACGATGCTTTGCACGCCTGCGTCGCTATCGCAGGAAGTCGGGCTGGCTCTCGGCGCGCAGGCTGGCGAGGGACGGTTGTCAAAGATTCTGCGGTCCGCAGGATTCACCAAAGTGCGGCGCGCGGCTGAAACGCCTTTCAACATTGTGCTTGAGGCCAAGCCGTAAATAGAGAGTCATCCACCGAGGAGTCATCCTGTAGCGCCGGCATCTTGCCGGCTGGATCCGGGGCGCACCGCCACAGTCGTCGCAAGGTCATACGCCGCACGCTGGACAGCTTCGACCGCGCCGGGCGGCGCTACAACGCTCCTAATCCCAGGCAGCGCAGTTGTGCACGCCACTATCCTGCGGCGACTCAAAGCCCCTCTACTTTGGATGACGCAAGGACGCTTGTCCAGTACTCTTCTGCTATAGTTTCACGTGGATCCAATGTCGGCTCTCCCAGATTCTTCCCAGCAGACCTCGTCGCCGGACACCTGATACCACGCCACCACCCGCCAAGCCGCGCATGTCCACGCGCAACCGTCTTCTGTTCTTTTTTACCGCGTGGCTTATCGTCCTCATGCCGTTTTTGTTCTGGTGGAATACCTGGTTCGGCCGTCAACTTTCAGATCAACAACTGAACGAGTATCTGCAGGACAACAAGAAGCCACGCCACATTCAGCATGCCCTGGTGCAGATAGGCGAGCGAGTCGCGCGCCACGACGCCAGCGTCACACGATTGGTATCCCGACGTCGTCCGCCTGGCGTCGTACCCGATTGAAGAAGTCCGCAACACCGATGCCTGGGTCATGGGTCAGGACGCCAGCAGCAAAGACGCTTCCAGCGCAGGATTCCACGAAGCGCTTCTGAAAATGCTGAATGATCCTTCGCTGATGGTGCGCGGCAACGCTGCCTTGTCGCTGGTACGCTTTGGCGATGCCACCGGGCGGCCACAAATTGTCGCCCTGCTGCAACCCGCGAAAGTAACCGCGCCCCAGGCAGGCAAAGTCATCGATGCCAGTACGGTGGGAACGATGATTCATCAGGGCGGAATCATCGCCAAGATTGAATCCGGTGGCCAGACTGTGGAAGCCCGTTCGCCTATCAGCGGCCGGTTGCGAGAGGTTTCAGTGAAGACAGGCCAATCGGTGGCCGCGGGTGACGACATTGCGACGCTCGACCCAGGCACGGAACAAGTATGGGAAGCGCTTCGCGCGCTTTATCTCGTCGGCCAACCGGAGGACCTTCCCGCGATACGGCCATACGAGCGCGAGTTGCCGGAAATTCCCGGATCACGTACGAAAATAACGAGCAGGCAATCAGAAACGGAGCAGGCGTAGACGTAAATCCAGAAAAGAATCAAGTAGCGGAATCCGCGAGCCAACTGGCGTTGAGCGGCTTAGAACGGCATTACGCCGACTTCTTTTTCAACCTCAGTCGTTTCTATCATCACGATCGCGTCCCATGGACATCCGTCGAGGAACGATCCCTCGGGACCTTTGCTGGTGCATTTATTGCAACCGATGCAAAGGATGGGATCCACCTGGATGCGGCCGAAGGGTGGATGGTCTTCGTCCGGCACCCAGAACATGCAGTCCTCCACCGGACAATATTCCACGCACGCGGGCGAGCCGGCGCAGCCAGTGCAGCACTCGGTGATTACCGCCAGTTCTTTGGGTTTCTTCTTGCGCGCGGTAAGCAAGCCCTTGGACCTGGGCTCATGTTTAAACTCGTCGGGGACCATCCCGACAATTCCCCTGAAGGGCTCGGCAGGCATCAAGTGCATTATAACAGGCGCCAGACGCCAGAACAGTGCGCATCTTGCTGCGTCATCCCACCCCGCCCCTGCGTCATCTTGAGGGACTTTAGTCCCGAAGGTTCTGGCGTGCACGCCGATATTGCCAGAAGAGTTCCGGCGATCCGCTACTTGATCCCCCTTTCCCCCAAGACATCAGCCACACAATTAGTTGAAAACCAGAACCTGACATCCTCCGCTTGACGTCCGAAATCCGAAGCTCGTGATTCTGGTATAGTGGCGTTCCAGCCCCTTGAATCCCGTTTTATTTATTCAGGCTCCGCGGTTCAATGCCCAGGCGAAGGGGCGGAAGGAGGAGCACTTATGGCAGGTAAAAGCGTCAATAAAGTCATTCTGATCGGCAATCTTGGAAAAGATCCTGAACTCAGAGCCACGCCCAGTGGAACGCCGGTAGCGAAGTTCACTCTGGCCACCAACGATCGTTATAAAGACAAAGAAGGCCAGTGGCAGGACCGTACCGAGTGGCACAACATCACCGCATGGGCCCGCACCGCGGAGATTGCTGGCGAGTATCTAAAAAAGGGCGGGAAGGTATACATCGAAGGAAGTCTACGGACGCACTCCTGGGACGATAAAACAACCGGCCAAAAGAAATACATGACTGAAGTGGTCGTAAACGACCTGGTTCTGTTGGGCGGACGCGGAGAAGGCGGCGGAGGTGGCGATTACGCGGGAAGTTCGCGGGGCGTATCTTCCAGCGGAAATAGTTTTGATCAGCGCGCTCCCGAGTCGGAGCCCGCGAACGCAGGCCCGATCAGCGACGAAGATATTCCCTTCTAGAAATCTTCACCATGGTGCCCCATCTTTGCGTGCCCGCGCAAAGATGGGCGCATCGACCTTCGCTGCAACCACTTCACGCCGTTCACAACGTAGCTTTGTAACGTTCCCACTGCTGCTTCAAACTCGCCATGAAGGAGACAAACTTCGCATTCTTTCTCAGGCTGTCCAGATTGGCGTCATTCTCAAACAGTGGATAGCACGGGAAACCCTCATCCGCGGTCACCTGCAACCACTTAAGCGCTTGGTCCGGCTGATTCATTAGTGCGTACGCAGAAGCGATGTTATAGGAGGTGTGATGAAAGTGAGCATAGCTTCGTCCAATTTCGAGCGCCCGCTGGATCGTCTCTTCAGCTTCACCCCGTTTACCAGCTTGGGCCAGCATCATGGCGTTCACGCTGGTGACAGCCCCGCCTTCGTCCTTTGGATAGTCTTTTAGAAATCGCTCGATCAGCGCTGAGGCTTCTTCATTTCGTCCCAGCCGGAACAAGGCGTTGCTCGTATAGAAAGCTAGAAGTGAAGGATTCTGTTCGAGCGGGGTGCTATTGAATATCTGAAATGCCTCCTGGTATTTTCCGCGGCACATGTCGATGACGCCGAGGCGATATCGCGCCAGAGTATTGCCCGGATTGATAGCCAGGGCCTTCTCAATCTCTTCTTGCGCCTTGTCGAGCAATCCGATGTGGAGATACACAAACCCTAATTGATGATGGGCTTCATCGAGATTCGGATTCAATTCCAACGCACGGTGGTACGACTGAATCGCTTGTTCATGCGGGAAACGCTTGTAAGGCGTCCACAGGATGAGACCGCGGGCAAAATATCCCTCAGCCAGGTCGGGATCCAACGCGAGCGCCTTTTCTACGGCCACTTCAGCGTCTTCATTTAACTTTTTCTTATCTGGCACCGGAGCGAAATACCGCGCTTTAATGGTGTAGGCCCGGGCAAGCTCTGCGTAGGCGGCGGCGAAGTTGGGGTCCGCGGCGACGGCTTGCTCAAACAGCTTGATTGCAGTTTCGTTGCTGGCTGGATTCTCGCTGCTGACATTAACTTTGCCACGCAGGTAGGCATCGTACGCCGCGGGATTGGCGGACTTTACTCCCGACACTGCGGGGCGCGGCGACCGAAACGACAATGTGTACACACCCGCTGCCGCCGCGAGGACGACGGCCGCGAGAATCAGCTCAATCTTTCGTCCTTTGCTCCATCTGCCGAGAGGGGTGCTGCTCGTCGCCTTCGGCCTTATCACAGTGGCCTCGAGAGCCGGCCTGATCGCGGACCTGACTTGCCCGGTCTCGGATTCGTAACGGATCTGCTCCAGATCGGTGATGACGTCGCCCATCGTCTGATAGCGCCGAGCGACATCTTTCTCCAGGCACTTTCGTATTAAACCCTCCTCAAGATCGCCGACACGACCGATACCGGACGCGTTAATGGGCGGAGGGTCCACGGTCAGAATCGCCGAGATGATCTCTGCCGAACTCTTCGCCTCGAAGGGGCGACGCCCGCTCAACAATTCATAGAGCACCGTGCCAAAGCTGAAGATGTCGGTGCGGCAATCCAGTTCCTCGCCACGCACCTGTTCAGGGGACATGTAAGGCACCGTTCCCATCAACATTCCGGGGATGCTCAACATGCTTCCGGTCTCAGCCTCTTTGACAATGTCCGGATCGCGCAAGACCTTTGCTAGACCGAAATCAAGCACCTTAGCCTGACCGCGCGTCGTGAGCATGATATTGTCCGGCTTGATATCACGATGAATGATGCCGCGCGCGTGCGCTTCCGCCAGAGCGCCAGCGACCTGCGTCGCGATCACGAGCGCTTCGCGCAACTCCGGCATTTGGCGTCGGAGCTTGGCAGCCAGCGTTTCGCCTTCGATGTACTGAAGCACAATGAAGCTGCGGTTGCCCTCCTGGCCAACCTCATAGATCGCACATATATTGGGATGGTCAAGAGTGGCTGCGGTCCTGGCTTCCCGCAACAACCGTTGGCGGGCGCGCTCGTCGGTGGCAACGTCCGCCGGAAGGAATTTGATCGCTACTTTCCGGCCAAGGCGTTCGTCCTCCGCGAGGAAGACATCGCCCATGCCGCCGCTTCCGAGTTTATCGATGATGCGGTAATGCGAGATGGTCTGGCCGACCAATGAGATGGCTCAAATTGCTCCGCGAACATCGTAGTGTCCAGCCTGCGGCGAGTCAATCCGTTGCAGGCCATGCAAAACCAAAGCAGGAGAACAGGCTTAGAATCACATTTGACCAGCGCTCAAAGCACGAATAGAGTTTTCCAGACCACCAACCAACTATGAAGAGTTTTCTCACAGCACTCTTTTGTATTTGTACTCTGCTATCCTTCGCGCCCTGCGCCTTCGCGAAACACCACCATCATCACAAAGAATCACAAGCGGGAGGCCCGTTCGACTATTACCTGCTCTCCCTTTCATGGGCACCCAATTACTGCGCCGGCCATCCTACGGACCATTCCAGCGAATGCCGGATCGGTGGGCACAATGCTTTCGTTCTACACGGACTATGGCCGCAATCCACCAGCGGTCCGCCGCCCATGTCGTGCTCAAACGCGAGCCCGGTGGCGACCCCTACCGTGGACCACATGCTGAACTTCATGCCCAGCCGTAGCCTGATCCAGCACGAGTGGGAGAAACATGGAACCTGCAGTGGCCTCTCCGCGCAGGACTATTTCGCCGAGGCAGAGCAGGCCTACACCCACGTACAAGTCCCACCGCAGTATCGAAATCTGAATCAGGAGAGGCAATTCAGCGTTCAGGATCTGGAAAGAAGCTTTGCCGAAGCAAATCATGGCCCGCCGGAAGCGTTCCGCATTTCCTGTCATGCCGGGGCGTTGGTCAGTCTGGAAGTCTGCGTGGACAAGAATCTCCAATACAGAAGTTGCACCGAGAGCGTGCGAGAATGTCCGGTGAGCCAGGTAGACATGCGGCCGCCACAATAAAAAGGAAACTATGCCAGAAGATCTTGCCAGCCAGACCTGCGTTCCCTGCCGCGGAGGAGTTCCTCCCCTGAAAGGCAGAGAACTGGAACAGATCCTGCAACAGGTGCCGCAATGGAAGGCTGTGGAAGAGCATCACATCACGCGCGCATTCGCTTTTCCTGATTTCAAGCAGGCGCTCGACTTCGTGAATCGTGTGGGAGAAGTTGCCGAGCAGCAGGGACACCACCCAGACATCCTTCTGACCTGGGGGAAAGCGGAAATTACCATGTGGACGCACAAGATCAACGGCCTGACGCAGAGCGACTTCATCATGGCCGCCAAGATCGACAAAATCTACAAGCAGTGATCGGTGACCAGTGGTCTGTGGCCAGTGATCTGCAGTCGGTGATTCGAGACCAGCAGGGCAAAAATCGACTGCCACCAGCAAACGGCCGATACGGCGGACAAGTCACCCGACCCCGATCACTGGTTATAACCACTGATCACTGACCACTGGCCACTGACCTCCGCATTGCCCAAATCCACAGAATTACCGGAATCAGCATAATCAAACCCGTTCCCGAAGCAACCACTTTGGCCGACACTCCCCGATCGAGAAAAATGCCGCACACATAGGCGCCGATCGCAATCGTGAGCATGGAGAAACCGAGATCGGCGGCGAAGACGCGGCCGCGAAAGCGGTCTTCTGTATTGAATTGCAAGAACGTCGTGGAGAACACCCACACGGTTGAGCCTCCGCAGTGGGCCAGGACGATCCACGCGCACGCCACCCAGATACTCGAAGATATTCCCAGACCGAAATATCCAGCCCCTATGGCGAGATATCCAAGCAGGATGCCAAGCTGAAGCCGCCGGTCGGATTGTCCAGCCCAACGGGCGGAGAACAGTGGTCCCACGATGGCCCCAATACCGCGTGCACCGAGCAGCAGGCTCATGCCAAGCATGGCGCCTCGTTGCGGATCGACTCCGCGCATGTTGAGGTGAAAATACTGGCGTCCCATTACGGTGAACAATACCCAACTCGGTCCGATCATCAGCTCGCCGGCCTTGGCGAAAACGGCTGCCAGCAAACGAGGATCTTTGCGAACGTAGCGCATGCCTTCCGCGATCGGCGAAAAGTCCACCGCATCACGCAGGCGTAGTGGAGCTGAGGATTCGGCGTGTGGCTCCTCGAATTTCATCCGGCTGATGAGAATTGCCGACACCAGAAACGAGAGGGCGTTCAGCCCAAATACGGCGTCCCGCCCCAGCAGCACGGCGACGACTCCGCCAATGGATGCGCCAATCAACAGATTTACTGACCATGTAGCCGAAGACAGTGTATTGGCCAGTAGCACGTCTTCACGGGGAGTTATGTTTGGAATCACTGCACTCCGCGCCGGCTCGAAAAACGCGGCAATCAACGTTTCCACCAGAAGCAACGGATAAATCATCCACACCGCAGAACTGGATCGCAGGAACAACATGGCAAAGACGACAACCATCCGACCCAGATCCGCGGTGATCATGACCCGTTTACGGCTCACGCGGTCGTTGATCACGCCGGCAGCGGGTCCAATGAGGGCCTGTGGGAGCACCTGTAGCACAAGAGCCAGGGCAACCGAGCTCGCCCGTCCCGTCATTTGCAGCAGCAAGCTGTAGATTGCGAGGGTGTAAAACCAGTCGCCAATCTCGCTCACGATCTGTGCCAGCCACAACCGACGAAAATTATGGTTCGATCGCAGCAGCCGCAGATATGCGGACAGTGAGATTGATGTCGCGACGCGTTCTGGTTGAGGATCCATGTGGGAAGCGGTCGGTGGTCGGTGGTGCCACGTCGTTGGACCGTGGTCGTTGGTCGTTGGCCCCAGGGTCGGGGGTTGTTAGCTCCGGATCGTTGGCCGTCAATTGGCGGTCGTAAACCGGCGGCCACGAGTCGCAGGATTTGAACCACCTATGAACTCACCCCTCGATCTCAGGCTGAAGAACAAGGGCCAACGACCCACGACCAACGACGTCGAACCAACGACTATAATTCACCCATGCTCGATGAACTCGATTTTCGCAAGCGTGCGGACACAGCTCTCCAATCTCTCAACAAGTCTTTGATGGAGGCCGAGGAGACAGCCGACCTGGAGGTCGAAGACCAGTCGGGCGCTCTTCACGTCTCATTCGAGGACGGCAGCAAGTTTGTGATTTCGCCGAACGCCCCGGTCCGCCAACTCTGGATTTCAGCGCTGGCCACGAGTTTCAAGCTTGACTGGTCAGATTCCGAACAAGACTTCGCGCTATCCAAGACCGGAGAAAAACTTAAAGTCCTGGTGGCGCGGCTGATCAATCAGCAACTGGGCGAAGATGCAATCACGCTGAAGTAGTCCTGACTTACCCGCTAGCCAATTTCTGCTTCAAGTCTGCGGCGATCTGGCGGCCGTGGAATCTTCCGTTCTCGATGAAGATTTCGTTCGTCTTCGCGCCCGCCACGATCACTCCCGCTACATAGATTCCAGGCACATTGCTCTCAAGTGTCAGCGGATCGCACACCGGACGGCACTGTTCGGCGGAAAGTTCTATGCCCATCGATCGCAGAAAATCATAGTCAGGATGATAGCCAGTCATGGCAAATACAAAATCGTTCTTCAGCCGCGCCGGTCCCTCAGGAGTATCCAGGATGATGTAGTCGGGTCCAATTTCCACGACGGTACTCTTGAAGTACGCTGCGATCTCGCGATTCTTGATGCGATTTTCGATGTCAGGCAGGATCCAGTACTTCACGTGATTGTGAAGTTTTGCTCCGCGGTGAACCAGTGTCACCCGCGTGCCGTGCCGCCAGAGATCGAGTGCGGCGATGGCCGCCGAGTTCTTGCCTCCGATCACCACTACGTCCATGTCAAAAAAAGGATGCGGCTCGCGATAGTAATGAAACACTTTGGAGAGATCTTCCCCCGGAATATTTAATGGATTGGAGAGATCGTAGTATCCGGTTGAAACAATCAGTTTGCGGGTCCGGTAGTCGTAGATCCGTCCCAGAGTGTCAGTCGTGGCGATCTGGAAGTCGCCGTCGCGTCCGGTTACCGTCTTTACCCACTGATATTGGCGGACGTCGAGATGATAGTGCTCCGTGACTTTCCGATAGTATTCGAGCGCTTCTTCGCGGTTGGGCTTCTGCCGGGACGTGCTGAACGGAATATCGCCGATTTCCAACAACTCCGGCGTCGTAAAAAACGACATGTTCGCCGGGTAGTTGTAGATCGAATTCACCAGGCAGCCCTTGTCGATGGCGATAGTCTTGAAGCCAGCACGATGGGATTCGATGGCGCACGCCAGACCGGTAGGACCGGCTCCGATCACGATCACGTCTGCGCGCATCTCTGGCTCGTTCTTGACCTGAGGACGCGGCAAGGTCTCTGGAATTTGCTGGGTTGGCGCGGAAATCTGTTTAGTCACCAATAGTTATCTCAATCGAGGAAATTCCGATGCCCAGCTGCATCACGGAACAAAAAGGGCAGTCTGTCCGAGCCAAGAATTCTAGCATGCGAACCGAACAGCAATCCGATCCGCCACAGCACCGAAAATGCCGATTTTCTCAGCGCCCTCTGCAGCTTCTCTTCGCGATCTTTGCGGTTAAAAGCTTTTAACCGCAAAATTCGCAAAGGAAAGCAAAGGAGGCAAAGCAATGTCCACAGAGCCAAATAACATTCTCGGCCTGTCCGCCGCGCTATAATTTCCGGTTGCTCTGATCCCAGGAAGACTCAATGGCATCGCCCGCAGAACCGAAGACTCGAATTGAATCTGACAGCATGGGACAAATTGAAGTCCCATCGCATGTGTATTGGGGCGCGCAGACGCAGCGCTCACTCCTGCACTTCAATATTGGCCGCGACACCATGCCGCCCGAGTTGATTCGCGCGTTTGGCATTCTCAAGAAAGCATGCGCGCTTGTGAATCAGGATTTGGGCAAGCTGTCTGCCGACAAGGCCAAACTCATCGCTCAGGCGGCCGACGAGGTCATCGCCGGCAAGCTCAACGACCAGTTCCCTCTACGCATCTGGCAGACCGGCAGCGGCACGCAGACAAACATGAACGTCAACGAAGTGATCGCCAACCGCGCCATCGAACTGGCGGGCGGCGTTCTGGGATCGAAGAAGCCGATCCATCCCAACGACGACGTCAACATGTCGCAATCGTCCAACGACACTTTCCCGACCGCAATGCACATCGCGGCCGCTGAGCGGGTCAAGCACGCGCTGATTCCTGCCATTCAGAGCGTACATGACGCAATCGCGGCCAAAGCGGAGGAATTCAAGGACATCGTAAAAATCGGCCGGACCCACCTGCAGGACGCCGTGCCGCTCACCTTCGGCCAGGAATTCGGCGGCTGGGCCAGCCTGCTGGAGCGCGATATCCAGCGCCTGGAGCTTTCGCTCGACGGCCTTTATGACCTCGCGATAGGCGGCACGGCGGTCGGCACGGGACTGAACGCGCATCCCGAATTCGCGGAGCGCGCCGCGGCAAAGATTGCCCAGCTCACGGGACTTCCCTTCCGCTCGCACCCCAACAAGTTCGCTGCACTCTCGGCGCACGATGAGATCGTCTTCGCGCAGGGCGCGATGGAAACGCTTGCCGCTTCCCTGATGAAGATTTCCAATGACATCCGCTGGCTGGCTTCCGGGCCTCGTTCCGGATTGGGAGAACTCTCTCTACCCGAGAACGAACCCGGGTCTTCGATCATGCCGGGCAAAGTAAATCCCACGCAATGCGAGGCCATGACGATGGTCTGCGTGCAGGTTCACGGCGCCACCGCCGCGGTAGGATTCGCCGGATCGCAGGGAAACTTCCAGCTCAACGTCTACAAGCCGGTAATCATCTACAACTTCCTGCACTCGGTCACACTGATTTCGGATGCCTGCCACGGCTACGTCGAGTACATGATCAAGGGAATCGAAGTGGATCGGGCCAAGGTCAAGACGCATGTGAACAATTCCCTCATGCTGGTAACGGCGTTGGCTCCAAAGGTCGGATACGACACGGCAGCAAAGATTGCGCACACCGCGCACGTCCAACACATCAGCCTGCGCGAGGCCGCCCTGAAGCTGGGCCATCTCACCGCCGAAGAGTTCGATCACTTGATGAAGCCGGAGAAGATGACGCGGCCGTAAAACGCCGTGTGGGGGCGGTCTCCGACAAGTACGAGCCGACCTCATTTGACGACGCCGGTTCTCTTGCGGTCGATGAATGTACGCGCAAGACCATGAAAACCACAATCGTCATCGTGCTTGTCGTCGTGGTTCTTGCCGCACTGACCTTCATCCCGATGTACCACGTGCGGGAAGATAGTGGAGGCCAGCTCTTATGGAAAGGCGACCGAGCATACCTCTTTATGAGCGTAGTGCGGCGCGGTTACCGCTTTAGCTGTTGGGCATATCCATGGACCGTCCTTAGCGAATACCTTGGTGCCATTCCCGTTCCCGTCAGTCAACGGAGAACTCTCGATGTACTTCTGCTAACTCCAAATACGCTTGAACGGCACGTGCTCGAAATCGAGGGAAACGACCCTGACCTTTTCACGCCCTTCGAAGGACACATCTATGCGAATTGTCAGGGTACTCTCTGCAAGTGGAACGAGACCCATTTCGAGCCGGCCACGGAGGACGAAGGACAGAAGCTGAATGGGATCAGCAACCTTTCTGCGATTGATTTCACCAATATCGGCGGCTGGTCAAAACGCCGAATAGGCGCAGTTGCCAGCGATTTCCAATTCTCGCTTGAATTAAGTGATCAATTCGCGTTGCTGGTCAAGCAAGGGAATGTATACAGGTCGGTCTACGACAGTTCATCCATCGACATGATGCGCCGGGGACAGCCCTCTGAAAGACTCTGGTACGTTGACGGAAATCCCCGGTGGGTGACTAAAAGTGAATATGACCGGACTTTTAAAAGGCAATAATTGAGCCAGGCACTTTTGTGGATGGTGGATTTTCCCTGGACTAGTCAGCTTTCGCCGGGCTCAACTTAGGGATGCTTCTGGAGTCCTTGTCTTTCGCCGTTGACACCGCCTTTGGCGTCGTCGTAATCGTGATGACGCTGACCAAAATCAGCAGCGCGCCGACAATCGTCCGCAGACCAATCTCTTCCCCGCCCAGAAAATATCCCAGCGCCACCGCCACCACCGGATTGACGTACGCATAGGTACCCACTTTCGTGGGCGACTCGTAATGCAACAACCAGACATAGGCCGTGTATCCGATAATCGAGCCCGCAATAATCAGGTACACGAGCGCGAACCATGCGCGGCCGGAGACGGCCTGCACCTGGAACCCGTTAAACTCGCCCGTCACCGCCGTAAGAACGAACAACAAAGCCCCACCGGTCAGCATCTGCGCGGCTGCACTCATCGGCTTCGACGCAGGAAGCGGCAGCCGTTGAGTCAATATCGTGGCGATAGACCAGGTGAACGACGCAACCAGCAGGGCGATTGCGCCGGCCCGATTGATCGGAACCCCGCCCAACGAAAACGAATTATTCATTAATACGAATACTCCGCCGAGTCCCACCAGGAGCGCCAGCCCGAGCCGGATGGTCAGCCGTTGCGTCCGCAGAAAAATAATTTCCATCAGCGTGATCATGACAGGGATGGTCGCCAGCACCACCGCCGCGATTCCAGACGGCACCCGCTGCTCGGCCCAGAACAGGCAGCCATAATCCACCACAAAAATAATGGCCCCAAGTCCGGAGGCCGCAATCCACTCGCGCGCACTTGGAGACGGAGTACCTCGAAGGCGGAGCCATGCATACATGACAGCGCCCGCAGTAAAGAACCGGATCGCCGCAAGGAGAAATGGCGGCACTTCATGAACTCCGACGCTGATCGCCAGGAACGTCGATCCCCAGACGAAATAAATCATGGCGAACGCCAGCAGGATCTTCCAGGAAGGTGGACGGGCTTCAGTTTCCATCTGGATCTCCTCTCAATCGCCGCGCTCGTGCTGACTGCCATTGCTTATGATGTCCTGAGCCCGATTCGTTGGACGGACTAAGCCTATGAAAGATTCTTATCGTCCGAAGAATTTCCGCTCATGCTTCTGACATCCGGCTCCTGGCAAACGACAATCCGCTCAACCCGGCAGAGGCTATTCTGATCGACGCCTTTCGCCGCCGAGAAGCACATGAAAATTCTCTCCCATACCGGCGGGAGTCACCAGATGCTTTAGCTGTAACGATACTTTCGCTCGCTCCTGCGGCAAGCGGCAGTCCTCAAACACGTCAGCAAATTGATTCTCTTCTCCGATTCCCATCAGAAACTGCGACTGGGTCAGAAGCGGCTGCACCTGCATGCCATTCTCTTCGGCCGCCGCGGACAGCGCGGTGAAGTTTACATGTGCGGTCAGGTCCTGCTCGCCCGGTGCCTCGTAGGGATTAGAAGAGGCTGAGTGCTGGCGGTAGCTCATCAGGGTTCCGCGATGGCGGCCAGCAAGCTGCTCCTGCCGGGTATAGCCATAGTCGATCGCGATCATGACACCAGCGCGAAACGAACCAGCCAGATCTGACATGCACGCGATTAGCCCGCAACGGAACTTCTATTCGCTCCTCTGCCTCAGGATGGACGCCATACCGATCAAGAAAAGACAACTCATCCGCTGAAGCCGGAACCCAGGTTTCAATCAGACGATCGTTTTGCGCGGCGATGCGAAGCGCGCCCTGCGTGCTGAGTATCTCTACCGGAAACGCGTCGAAAAACTCGTTCGCGAAAATAACGAGCGGGACACCGGGAGACAACGAGCGGATTCCCGGAGACCAATCCCTGAGCACAGAAGCCTTCCCTTTTTCAATAAACCTGGCCAGCGTTTCCCCAAGTTTCTCCCGCAACGCGGGAGATCGATTCAGCCAGGGAATAGTGCAGCGCCTTCAAAGAACTCAGGAAACTTCTTCTCCGACCAGTCCAGAACGTCCCGAGCGAACAGCCCGCGGCCCGGACCTAGTTCCAGAATTTCAATCCGCGCAGGCGAGCCAAGCACACGCCAGATCTCCTCAAACTGCCGAGCCAGAAGTCGCCCAAAGACCGCGTGAACATCGCTCGAAGTATAAAAATCTCCGGCCTTGCCGAACTGTTCGGCATTGCGCGAGTAATAGCCCAGTTCGGGATGGTAAAGGCACAACTCCATATAGCGCGAAAACGGAATGGGCCCGCGCTCAAGGATCTCCTGCTCAATGATCCTGCGCAGACTCACACGTCTCTCCGCTGCCGCTCCGCGCGATCCTGCGGCGTGCGGATGAACATTTCCACCAGGTAGTCGTGGAGGCAGTCGTAAAGCTGTCGCTGGAAGGCCCACTCGAACTGCGGATTATCAAGGTCCCTGGGGTGGAATTCGAAATTATACGTATGCACCGGAACCGTGGGATTTCTGAAATTGATCAGGACTTCGACGCCTTCGCCTTTGGCGCGAGCTGAGAAATCCAGCAGCGGATGCTCATAAAGCTCCAGTTGCGCAAGAACGCGATCGAGCCTCGGATTGGTCACGTCGGTCACACGATGATTCTAACGGGAGTTGCGGTCGTCCGCGCACGGTGGGAGCAACGAGATCCTTCTCATTCGTAGCGCCGCCGTCCCGGCGGCTGTCCGATGGGCGTCCCTACCCACCGTCGGGAGCGAGACGCCCCCGAGCCAGCCGGCAAGATGCCGACGCTACAAAGAATCCCACTCCGCCTTTTGCGTCATCCTGAGGGACTTCAGTCCCGAAGGATCTGGCGTGCACATCGGCACCGGCCTGAGGAACACTTCTTAGATCTGAGTTATCAGTACTCGATGTCTTACTCGTAGCGCAGTGCTTCGATAGGATCCAGTTTCGCAGCCTTGATGGCGGGCAACATGCCGCTGATGATTCCCACAAAACTGAGGATGCCAGTGGACCAGATGAGCGTGGCAGCGTCGATTTTCAAGTGGATGTCACCTTCGTCCGCGCCCTCCTGAAAGGCGCTCCACAGGGTCAGTGAAGGGACAGACCACGAAACAAGATAAGCAAAAGCCACGCCCAGCAATCCGCCCAGCGCGGTAATGACCATAGCTTCCGCCAGGAACTGAAACAGAATGTGCCAGCGATGCGCGCCCAGGGCTTTTTCCACTCCGATCTCACGGGTGCGCTGCGTCACCGACACCAGCATGATATTCATCAGGCCCACTCCACCGATGCCCAGCGTGAGCAACCCGATGAAGCCCAAAAGAACCTTGATCCCGGTGGTAATGACGCGCAGATCCAACAGGTCGGAGAATACGTCGAATACAAATACCGCGCGCTCGTCTTTAGGATCGAAGCCATGATGGAAGGCCATCGAATTCCTCAACGCCTTTACCACCTTGGTATTCTCGCCTTCATATTCCATGACGATCGAAGTCAGGTAGAACGTGTCTTTCAGATCGCTCATGGCGCTGAACGGCACGTAGATGTGCTCATTCAGATTGTCATCGCTGTTGTTGATGACGTGCTTCAGAACGCCAACCACCTGGTAAGAGATACCGTCGACACGGATGTGTTCCCCAATCGCGTTGAGTCCGGAAAACAGTTTCTTCTTTGCGTCGGCCCCGATGAAAGCAACCCGGGTGTGGGTGAAATCCTCGGCTTCGCCAAAGGGTGATCCCTCCGCGAATTCCATCCGGCGCATGCGCGGGTACCCGGCATACACGCCGCTCACCGCGTAGCTGGCGCTGCGCGTTCCCCAACTCACCGTGCACTGTTTGAATACTTCGGGCGAGATTCGCTTGAGCAACGGCACCTCAGCGCGAATGTAATCCAGGTCGTTGACCGTCAGGCGGACTTCGCTTCCCGCTTTCGTGCCTCCCGCCTGGTGCGAAGTGCGTCCGGGAAACACGAAAACCAGGTTGGTGCCAAAAGAACGGAAGGCCGTCCACAATCCGCGTTCAAAACCCGCGCCGTATGCCAATAAAAGGACGACAGTGGCGATGCCCCAGGCCATTCCCAGCATGGTGAGGATGCTGCGCCGTTTGTTGTGCCGCAGCGCGTCGTAAGCTTGCGATCCCAGTTCGCCCAGCATGCTATTCCTGCCTCATGGCTTCGACCGGAGCCAGCAGCGCGGCCTTGCGCGCCGGATAAATCCCAGCCACGATACCCGCCAGGGCCAGCGCAATAATCGCTCCGGCCGCCGACGACGGCACAATGCGCGGCGTGTCGAATCCCTGGGGAGACGGCAAAAGCGCCAGTGCGGTCAGGAGACCGGTCGTGATCAAAAGCCCAATGCCGCCGCTGAGCATGGTAAGAAATGCGCCTTCCACAAAAAACTGGGTCAGAATGTTTCGATGAGTTGCGCCCAGAGCCTTGCGCAGCCCGATTTCCCGCGTGCGCTCCGCAACTGACACCAGCATGATATTGACGATCCCAATCGCGCCCAGCACCAGCGTTACGAATCCCACCACGCCGAGAAAATAGTCCATGGCGTCGAATATTTTATCCACTCGCTGCGAGTTTTCAATCGTGTCCCAGTCCTGAAAGGCGTCCTCGAGTTTGGGATCGAATCCATGGCGACGGGCAATGATCTGGTGAATTTCCTCTTTGGACCGCAGATGCTCGGCTTTGACCAAAGGGCGGTAATTGATGAAAGACAGCGCGCTTACGGAATTGTCTTCTTTCAATGGAAACAGGCTCCGCATCGTCTCGACCGGAACGAAGATGCGCGCGTTAGTGCCATTGTTGCCATCCTTGCCTACCTTGGCCAACACGCCGATTATGTCAAACCGAATGCCGTTCAAAAGCATGGTTGCGCCTACGGCTGGGCGTCCGGGGAAGACATTTTTAAGCAACTCCCATCCCACCACCGCGACCCGCCGGTGTTCGGTATTGTCCTCGTCATTCAGCCAGCGGCCGGTTCCCACCGGAACGGTGCGAATCTGGTTGTATTCCGGAGCGACTCCGAATACCTGTCCATTGGTTGAGCCGTACTCGCTCACCGCCCGAATATCTTCGCGATTGATCACCGGCGACAGGGAGCGCAGGGTATGAGCTTCATTGCGGATCGCAACGTAGTCTTCGTACGTAAAGTGATAGGTTTGACCCGATTGCAGACTGCCCGCAACCGCCGGAATTCTCCCCGGGAAGACGAACATAATATCTTGACCGAGAGTGGCTAGGTTTCGCGCCTGCCCACTGCGGAAGCCCTCTCCTAATCCAACCAGCAGCAAAAGTGACCCCACACCCCAGGCAATGCCGAACATGGTCAGAAACGAGCGCAGCTTGTGCGCCCACAGAGTGGCCAGTGACTGGCGGACGATATCAAGAAGCATCTTCACTGAAAATTGTGGTCCCCACCTCCAGCCAGGCCCGGTCCAAGTCCCCTGCTTACATCTTATTACGTGATCGGACGGACGAAAGTTCCCCCGACTACCTACTAGAGCTTTAGACCACGACCATAGCCAAAGGATAGTGCCTTTTTATGCGCGTTTGTGGTTCGGCCAGGTTTACCGGGCATTCTTCGATGCCGCCGGGGTTTTGGGACATCTCAGACTGACCTTGCGGCTCTACCATGCTAACCGGGTGGGGAGCATGGCGTCTAAACCAGCGTTCTTCTTCATCCGGGCTCAAAGTGACCGTTCCCAAGACTAAAACTTCAGACGTGGAGGATTCTCTCGTGTTCAAACTGCTTGTTCGTGCTTTGCTTGTAGTCCAAGGATTGGTTTTGCTCGGAACGGCGGCAAACGCCCAATCGGTGATGCTGAATCTGCCGCGAGCCAGCCAGCATGCGGTCCTGACCCAGCGGGTTGGAATCACGGACATTACGATCAGCTACCACCGTCCCGTGGTCAACAAGCGGAAAGTCTGGAACAACCTGGTCCCATACGGACAGGTCTGGCGTGCCGGGGCCAACGAAAACACGACGATCTCGTTCTCCGATCCGGTGACCATTGAAGGAAAAGCTCTGCCGCAGGGCACCTATGGTCTGCACATGATTCCCGGCGAAAACGAGTGGGTAGTGATCTTTTCCAAAAACTCCACTGCCTGGGGCAGCTTTACCTACGATCAGGCAGAAGACGCTCTCCGGGTTACAGTCAAACCGCAGCCCGCGGAATTTCATGAAGCGCTCACCTATGACTTCGACGACGTCGCGCCGGATTCCTCCCTGGTCACGTTGCGATGGGAAAAAGTCGCTGTGCCTTTCAAAGTCGGCGTGAACACCCACGAGATCGTGGCTCAGAAACTGCACGATCAGCTTCGCGGGCTGGCGCAATACACATGGGAAGGCTGGGACGAGGCGGCCAACTATCTGTTGGCGGAAAAAATCGAGCTCGACCAGGCGTTGAAGTATTCGGACATGTCGATCAAGAATGAAGAACGGTACGACAACTTGATGACCAAGTCGCAAATCCTCGAGGCCCTGAACAGGAAAGAGGAAGCCACTGCGGCGCGCGATAAAGCGTTGACCATGGCCAACGCGGTCCAGCTTCACACCTATGCCCGCCAGTTGCAGACCACCGGGAAGCAAGCCGAGGCGTTCGCTATTTTCAAGCAGAATGCCAGGAAGAATCCCGACCAGTGGGTCGTGCATGTGGGCATGTCACGCATGTACTCCGCACAGGGCGATTTTGCCAACGCGTCCAAGGAAATGAACACGGCGATTACGAATGCCCCCGACGGACAAAAACAACCGTTGCAGGCGATGGCCAAGCGCCTGGATGCGAAAGAAGACATAAACAAGTAGACGAATCCTGTAGCGCCGGCGTTCTTGTAGCGCCGGCGTCTCGCCGGCTGTCCCGAGGGCGTCCCGCCCTCGGAGCAGCAAGAGTTTTAATGAAGGCGAGGACTATAAACTCGCATCGCTGTCCGGAACGATAACAACCCGCGCGCCCATGCGCTCCCCGATTTCCACCGCAATAGCAAGCGTTTCGTCATCAGTTTCCTGCCCACGAATTACCTCCAGCCGCGACCCCGGCTCAATTGGATCGGAAAACCGCATCCCCAGACATTTTTTGGCGCGATAGGTAACCCCGGCGATTTCCGTGATGCTGAGCGATCCAGCATTCGAAACCAGAATCGTGCCGGGACGGCAAATCTTGTCGAGCAGGGTGAATATTTCGATTTTTGATTCCAGTTCTTCCGGTCCGGCCTCAATCACGAGGTCGGCCTCACGCGCAGCATCTTCGACACTGCCGGCGAATGCCAAGCGGGAGAATGCGGCGTCTGCGGCGCTCGCGGAAATTCTGGCGAATCCCACTGCCTGATCCAGGCTGGCACGCAGGTCGCTCTCCGCGCGGCGGAGAGCGTTGGGCAAAAGATCCTCAAGGATAGTGCGATAGCCTCCCAAGGCTGTCGCCAAGGCAATGTTTCGGCCCACTCGGCCGGCACCAATGACACCGATGGCGCGGACCACGGATCGAGCCTCGGACACGCTTAGCCCTTATCCAGTTGTCCCAATACGGCGTTCAGATTGGTACTGGCGGTGCGTATGTTTTCGCCGAGACGCTTCCGTTCCTCTGCATCCATCATGGGGATCGATGCGCTGATACGACGGAGCGTGGTGTTGATGTCGTCGACGTAATTGATGAGGCGGATGAGTTCTCCGGTAGCTGCCATAGTTCAACCTGCTCCTGTTGCCCGCTATTCGGGCATGCTCCATCTTTAGACTTGTTGCTTGTTTGCAGTTCCGCACTGCGGGCGATGTAACCATTCTCAATGGTCGAAGCCGTTTAGTAAAGGCACCGAGGGGTACCCTCCGGTGATCCCCGTCTTCTCTCGTACGTCATCTCTCGTGCGTCATCCTCCTCCCAATGCGTCATCCTGAGGGACTTCAGTCCCGAAGGATCTGGCGCGCACGCCGGCAGAAGACTCGCCGAGGACGCGCGTAACTGTGGCCATCAGCGCATCACTTTGGTAATAACCACCATCAATGTAATTTATGGGCCGAAACCGCCTTCTGCCGAATCTAATCTTTGTATGAGCGAGATGCCTTTGAAACGTTACCTTTTCGCCAGTGATTTCGACCAGACCCTGACGTTCGACGATTCGGGGTATGTGTTGAGCGAACTGGTAGGTATCCCGACCGCCGAATTCGAGCGCAAGGCGCAGGGAATGGCCAAACTGAACCTGGTGCAGCAGGGCGCCGAGCTGTCATATTTATTGCTGCACGATCCCGAATTCCGCGCCCGCGTGCGCAAACAACACCTGTACGAAGTGGGCAAGAACATTCGCCTGAAAGACAATATCGAACTGCTCTATCAAATTCTCAAGAACGGCGTGGATGGATATCACTTCGATTTCTACGTCTTGTCCGCGTCCCCGGTGGAAGTCATTCAATCAGCGCTCGAGGGCATTGTGCCCCGGGACCACATTTATGGAACCGAATTTGTCTATAACGCGAAGGGCGAAATAGAATCTCTGGTTCGGGCGACGGCCGGCTACGGCAAAGTGGCCGCGCTCGACCAGTTGCAGGCTGAGTTGCAGATCGGACCGGACCACATTATTTACACCGGCGACGGCAGTTCGGACATCAATGTAATGCTGCACGTGAAAATGCGAGACGGTTTCACTATCGCAGTCTCGGAAGCGAAGCACGTCTCGCAGATAGCCAAGAGGACAGTGCTTAGCACCAACGCCCTGGCTGTGTTGCTGCCCATTCTCGAAGAAACTGTGGGATGGGAACGTGCGCAAATCCGGCAATTTTTCGAGTCGTATAAAATCCTGATCCAGGAGTGGGACAGCGTGCGCACAGACTGGCTTACCTTGCGCCCGGCAGTAAAGGAGTTCTCCCAGATCGTAGTTGCCGGCGCCTGATTTTGCTGTGCTTGAAAGCAAGATTCGCGCCAGGTATTCCAACTGTTAAGTAACGGCGGTTACCAGGGCCGGCAGCAGACCGGTTGCTCAACCGCCTGAGTTGTGACCAAAATAGCCATATGCTTCGTGATAAGAACCTCATCCCGCTGTCGCACCAGCACCAGCACTGCCTGGCGCTGTGCGTGCGCCTTGACCGGGCCATCCAGGCGGGCGACGTAGACCTCGAAGCATGGCAGGCGGAGATCCAGCAGATCTTCGAACAGGAAATCACCTTCCACTTCGCGGCGGAAGAAAAAGAGTTGTTTCCGGTGGCAGCGCGTTACCCTGAGTTGCAACCCCTGGTACGGGAACTTCTTACCGGGCATGCGATGCTGCGCAATTTCTTTTCCCGTGCCGCGTCCAGGTCTCTGCAAGTCGCCGGCCTGCAGGCCCTGGTGGAGAAGATGGCGTCGCATATTCGCAAAGAAGAGCGCGAGCTGTTTGAAGGAATGCAAAAGCTGATGACACCAGAGGACCTTGCCGCCATGGGTGCGGCGTTGCAACAGTCCCTCGCGGAAGCCTCCGATGCCTGCATTATTCCCAACGCCGCAACCAAACTGCGGCCGAAGCAACAACCCTGAAGCAGTAACCTTGTCATCCTGAGCGAAGCTGCAGTTTCGCGAAGCGAAATTGCAGCGCAGTCGAAGGACCCCTATCGCACCACGAATGCCGGGGCGAGGCTCTCGTGAAGTGGGTAGGGGTGCTTCGACTCCGGCTAGGCTTTCGTAAACGAAAGCCTAGCCTGCGCTCAGGATGACAGGGCTTCCCCCCAATGCTTTGAACGACACCGCTGTCGGACCCGACTGAATCCAAGACGCTGATTTTTTCATCTAGCAATCATGAATCAAGAAGAAACTTTTTTCCCGCTGGCGGACTATTCAGGGCAAACCGTTCAGCCGGCAAGCGGCCGACCCCTCGACGATTCTCCGCTGCTCGATGCTTATTCCAATGCGGTGGTGGGCGCTGCTGAAAAACTTAGCGCGTCGGTAGTGAAGATCGATGTTGCGCAGGCTGCGAAAAGCCGCTCCGGAGAAGAGCTGGAGCGCCAGGGCGGCGGTTCTGGTTTCGTATTCACGCCCGACGGCCTGATTCTCACGAACAGTCACGTGGTCCACGATGCCAAGCGAATCCAGGTTTCATTTGCCGACGGGCGCCGCTTCCCTGCTCACACGATCGGCGACGATCCGGCCACCGACCTCGCGGTCGTGCGCCTGGATGTGCCTAACAACGACGCGCCCAGCCTGGTCGCCGCTCCTCTGGGAGATTCGCAGAAACTGCGTGTCGGTCAGCTTGCGATCGCGATTGGGAATCCTTACGGCTTCCAGTACACGGTCACTGCAGGGGTGGTGAGTGCGTTGGGGCGGTCGCTGCGCTCCTACTCAGGGCGGATGATCGACGACGTCATTCAGACCGACGCGTCCCTCAATCCCGGCAATTCGGGAGGACCGCTGGTGACCTCTGATGGGCAGGTGATTGGGGTCAATACAGCCACTATCATGGGCGCTCAGGGCTTGTGCTTCGCGATCGGAATCAATACCGCGAAGTTCGTAGCGGGCCGGCTATTGCAGGATGGACGAATTCGGCGCAGCTACATCGGCGTCGAGGCGCAAACGGTGCCACTCCATCGCCGGCTGGTGCGCTTCTACAACCTGCCCCAGGAGACGGGTGTCGTAGTGAGTTCCGTGACAGCGGGTAGTCCGGCGCAGAAGGCGGGACTTCGTGAAGGCGACGTAATCATCGCGCTCGAAGGCAAGGCCGTCGCCGGTGTCGACGACCTGCACCGGTTGCTTACCGATGCACGTGTGGGTGTCAGCAGCGCGCTGACGGTGCTGCGTTGGACCGACAAGCTGGAACTAAAGGTCATTCCCGAAGAAGCGAAATAGATTTGAGTGTTGGCATGTGGGCCCGGCGCCCACGCCGCGCGTGGTCGGGCGCAACGTTGTTGTGTTCCATGTGGAACATTTTGTTAGTGCATTTATGTACGCACTCGTTAGTACATGATGCAGCTTAAGTGGTTGCCGCGCTGCGGCTTGTGATGACTTCGATCCGGCGCGGGCGGGACACCCCCGAGCCAGCCGGCAAGATCCCGGCGCTACAAAGAAACCGTGCGTCATCCCGAGTGGACTTCAGTCCCGAAGGATCTGGCGTGCACACCGACGCCGTCTTCCCTTAATTCATACGACTTACGAGTTGGGCTCACTTGGGGAGGGTGAGACGCCCTCTCGACAGCCGGGGGGACACCGGCGCTACTAGATCGTTGCTAGTTCGTAGAGATACTGCACGTGCGATTGCACTGCGCCGTCTATTCCCTGCACTTTTGGATTTGTGGATTCGATTACGTAGTACTCGTCGGGGGCGTGCGCACCACTGCCGTGTCCCATTCCGAAGTGGCCGGCGGGTAGATGCAGCGGATCGCCCGTAAACACGAATCCCGGCCAGGAACCTGCACTGCGCGGCAGGACGATGGGATCGATTCCACTCTTTCGATAGATCGCGACCTGTGCGCGGATTAGCGGCGCGTCGGCGGATGTGCTGGTGGGATCGTAGCCACCCGTCATATTCACTTCGATGTCCCCGAATCCGTGTTTGGCGAGATGCGCTTTGAGAGCCGCAACAGCCTCGTTGGCTTTCATGTCGGGAACGAGCCTCAAGTCAAGCTTGGCGACAGCGCGGTGCGGCAGGATGGTCTTTCCGCCGGGGCCGGTGTATCCGCCTACCAGGCCCTCGATGTTCACTGTCGGCCGCGATTGCAATAATTCCAGCGCCTCCTGGTAACTCACGTCGTGAATCCAATGGTCCACGCTGTATTGTTTCTTCGCGACGCTTTCATCCAGTCGCCGGGCGGCTTCTGCGATCATTTTCTTTTGTGCGGGTGAGAGTGGGAGGGCCTTGTCGGCAAACCCCTCGATTGCTGGCGTATTGCCGTCGGCCGAAACTAGGGTGTTAAGAGCCTCCACCAGATGCCATGCCGGACTATCGATCATGGCTTTCAGGCTGGAGTGGACATCTTTGCGCGGTCCGCGTCCCCATTTCTCGCCGCTGGAAACCAATTCCAGCTCCACGACACCCTTCGCGCCGAGCGTCATGGTTACGGTTCCGTCCGGATCCTGCTCGGCGGATGGAATAAAAACGCCGCTGCATTTACGAAGTGCAGCCAGAACCTCCGGCCGCCTCACAATCTGGGGAAAGTGAGGCGAACCGATTTCCTCCTCGCCTTCCCCGACAAACACGAGATTTACGGGAAGTTTCCGGCCCGCACCGCGAATCGCGTGCAGTGCCGCCAGAAATGACGCCTCGGGACCCTTCTGGTTCACGGCTCCGCGACCGACCACGCATTTGCCGAAGTTCGGTTTGTCGACGAGCGCGGCCTCGAATGGCGGTGAGGACCACTCCGACGGGTCGACCTGTTTGACGTCATACATAAAGTAAATCCCGATGGTGCGTGGGGCGCCGGCATCGAGGGTGGCGAAGATTCCGGGCTGGCCGTCGGTGGGGATTTTCGTGACCTCGCCAAATCCGGCATCGCGCAGCATACGCATCGCGAGGTCGCACCCTTCGTCCATGCCGCGGTGTTCGGCCGCAATCGAAGGCTGGCGAATCCACTGCTGCAGCCGCTGCACCGATTCGTCGTGCCGCTTTTCGATTTCTTTTTGAATGATTGCGAGATCGGGATTATCCGCAGCGAAGGCGTCGCGGGAGAAAGCGAAGGTGGCAGCGCTCGCCGCCGTGGCCTGGAGAAAGGTTCGTCGATTCATGGGCGCGAGGATAATTGGGAAGAATGGTGAGTGTAAAGAAAAAGAAAAGAGTGGACTCGCCGGACTGGAAATTATTTCGGCGTCGGAAAATGCCTACTTCCCTGCGGTCGGAATTCCGACTGCTGGAACGGGCACGGTATCCGTGTTATGGAGCGCGGTGATCCGCCATGTCTCTCCGTCAGGTATGAGGACGGCGGTTAATACGCCCTTCCGGACCGCTGCTGGCTGCCACTCTTTGCTGGGACCGATTTCATGGCCGGCCATCTCCCAGTTGACGTGGGCGACCGCCACACCGGGAGCGAGAAATCGTATGGTGTGGTTCAATGCCTGGAGCTGGCTGTTGCGGAAGATTGTTTTGTGAATATTTATGTGCTGGGCTTCGATTGCCGCACGGCCGCGCCAGTGCATGCCCAGGATATTGATGAAGTCAGCATTGTCGGTGAAATAGGACGCATAAGCCACCATGTCGTGCCGGTTCCAGGATTCGGGAAGCGCGGCGAGAACCTTTTCAATTTCTGATATTGCAGCAGTCGACGGAATAAAAGAGTTCGGGCTTGTGGCGCTCATGGTCCCCTCGGGTAATTATCATAAATGTGGTTGGCACATCTGTGAATGTGATTGCAGGTATCGCGTATTCTCGCAAATCTTTGCGGCTTTGAGTCGTCTCGATGGGTGAGGCAGTGTTTGTGCTTGTATCCGCGCGGGTGTAGACTTCGCGTCCAACGGCCCTCCTATTTGCAACGCAGAAGCAGATGAGAGGAGAAACTAATGAGTGAAGACATCAAGAAAACCAACGAAGGTCTTGAACCAAAGAACGAAGAGCTACCCGCAGAAGCCCTGGAGAATATAAGCGGTGGTACCGGCGCGGAAGGAAAGGTTTCGGTTCACGATATTCACGTCACAAAAAAGTTGGATAAGGCCAGTCCACAGCTGTTCCTCTCTTGAACACAATTTCCATGCACCCGGCAGGTGGCTAGCTGGCTCGGGGCGCCCCGAGCCGAGGATGGGAGAGACGCCCAGCGGACAGCCGCCGCGACGGCGGCGCTACAAAATGCGAAGGACCCGGCGCGTGGGGTTCGGAAGTCAGCAGGCGGTGCTCGCCAGATCCTTCGGGACTGAAGTCCCTCAGGATGACGCATAGGCGGGTTAGGGATCACGGCGCCGCATCGAAGAAACGCATCGCGGCACCGGATCGGACAAGGCAGCATTCACTGCTTGTCGTACACCCCTGTACCCTTTACGGGCTTCGCTTGCGAATGATCCGTGAAATTCACAGTAGTGGTTTTGCCATCCTTCGAGACCATTATCCTCGCATCGGTTGCAACTTTTCCATTTTTCTTGGTTTGGCTCTTAAGCGTATTTGCGTTTACGCGCTTGTATGACACCGAATCTGAGGACGGATCGCCAGTAACGGAATAATCTTTGCCGTCGAACTTCGCTTCCCAGGTGATCCTTAGCGGCTGGCCTTTGTCGTCAATTACGTCTTCTGTCAACTTAACGCCATTCTCGTCCGCATCAACGACTGCGATGTCGCTTTTAGGCAATGGGGGCGACATTTTAGATTTGGCCAGATTAAGCTTCCACGTTCCGCTGAATGGACTCTCAGCCGCGAACAAGCTGAGTGACATCGCCAAAACGACAGCTGACAGTTTTAGAATGCGCAAGGGGTTTCCTCCTCAGAGTTATATCGTGAAAGAACCGGGCGCATTCTAGCATCCCTTTTCTTCGTGGCGGGGCGGACGCTACGAGTCGTGCCTGGAATGCACGGCATGATGACCTACGGTACCCACTTTGAAACGATCAGTGATTTTCGGTCGTCGAACGTTAAGCCAGTCGGGTGTTCTCCCCGGGCGCGGCTGTCCCGGGAAGGCCGACGACGGCTAGTTATTTCGACACGTTCTTGGGAGATCTCTTTGTGAGTGTACTCAGCAACAGTTTCGCCGAGGGAGGCGCAGGCACGGCTTTGTTGAACACAACATCCTTCGCGCTCACTTCCTTGCCGTACAGTTTCTTGTTGGCGTCATTGTCTGGACGAAGAGTTGACCCCGCCAGCGATACTCCAGCGAAGAGTCCCCGGGCGCGAGAGTAAGAGAGTATTTCCGCCCGCAGGCTGGCGTCGGTTTCAGCTGAAGCATTGCGTCCTACGGGTCCAGCTGCTGCCGAAATATCGCCCCCGAGCTTTACTTTGCTGCTCAGAATATTGGAGGCCGATTTCGGACTCATTAGCAAAAGGACAAAGTCCGTCGCCTGCCCGCCCAATTGCAATCCGAAGCTGCCGCCTTCAAGCGCCATCATGGTAGGTGCGCTCCACGGACCGTGAAAATTCGCGCCGCCCCGGCAGGTCATCACTCCGCGGCCGTAGCTGCCACCGATTCCGAAAGCCAATTTGAGGACGGAAGGCAAAACCACAACACAGTCCGCCTTATCTATAGTGTCCTGCGGGACGTTGTCTGGAATATTCATGATTTCACTGATGACTGTTCCCGCGTTCGCTACCCGCTCCTCTTCCTTATCCTGGCCTGCGGCAGGCAACACCAGCAAGGCCAGCAGGCTGAAACTCACAATAATCGTTTTCATATTTCTTACCTCAATTCAGATTTTCTCGTCCGTCGGTGACTTCAAGATGAATAGCATTGGCCCGGGACCGGAATGTTTGCATCATAGCAAACTTCTGACTTTGGGCGGCCAGGGCAAGCACGGTGCCAGGATTTCAACTGTTCTGGGTTCCTTTGCGCCCTTCTAACGATTGGTCGCGCTTTGGAAAGCTGGTGTCTCGAAGTTACAGGAACCGCAATTTCTTCCGGCATGGTATATCAATCTTCAGCAAGTGCGAATTTGACGTCTATGTTTTCCGGCAAGTAAGATTTTTTGCGCCTCAACATCGCATAAACAAATGACGGCCTCATGAATATCCAATCTGCGTTCTCCCGAATTATTTTCCGTGTTTCGCTTTTCGCTGTAATAACCGCCGCTGTTGCGTTTGCGCTGGCGCAAGATCCGGCGAAGCAGGAAGACCCGCTGCCGCCCGCAAGCCAACAGTTAATCCAGCCACAGGAACTGGCCCAGGCGCTGAAAGAGGCGCGGAAGCCCGTGGTGCTTTATGTGGGGCCGAAAACTATTTATGCGCAGGCGCACATTCCGGGAGCGGAAAATATTGGCCCTGTGTCCCGGCCGGAAGGCATGGAAAAGCTGCGCGCGCGGGCGGCGTCAATGGCGAAAGATAGCCCGGTGGTGATCTACTGTGGCTGCTGCCCGTTTGACCACTGCCCTAACATTCGTCCGGCCTATGCGGAGTTGAAGAAGGACGGGTTCACCACTGTTCGCGTCCTTTATTTAGAGAACAGTTTTGGCACAGATTGGAAAGACAAAGGATTACCTGTGGCCGCCGGTGAATAGAAGGTTTGAAATTCGCAATCTGCTGATTGCGCTCGCGGTGTTCTGCCTGGTCCTTGGTGTTTATCTGGTATTGCATCCACACGGACAACGGGACTCCGCCCGGTTCAGCGCTGACAGCCTGCAAACCGCGCCCGACCTCTCCTTTACTGACCTGAATGGCAGCACGATCCACACAGCGGACTACAAAAACAAAGTTGTGCTGATAAATTTCTGGGCGGCGTGGTGCGGTCCTTGCGCGGAAGAGGTGCCTAAATTCGTCGCCTTGCAGAAGAAATATCAGGGCCAGGGACTGCAGGTGATCGGCTTCTCTGTGGACGATGATGGACAGGAACTGCAAAGCTTCTATCGCAAATACCAGATGAACTATCCAGTGGTTCCCAGTGACATCAAGCTGGCTGACGCCTTTGGCGGCGTGCTGGGACTGCCGACAACCTTTGTGATCGGCCGCGACCGCCGCATTCACACTAAACACACCGGCGTAACCGATTTTTCTGCGCTTGAGCAGGAAGTGGTTGCGTTGTTGAAGTCCGCGCAGAATTAGTGGCACCGGATCGAACTGAAAAAAAATGACCCACGCAGCTTTGGGTCTTCAGCTTACGGACTGAGTATGAGCGTGATCACAGCCACTTCGGCCACAACAGGTCCGGGAACGATTGCGGTAATCATAATAGGCGTACTTGCATTCTCAGCTGCACTCACGGGATATCTCGCTTGGATAGGGCAACGGGCAATGCAGTCGGCCGAGCGTGCCGAGCGCGAACCGCGATATAAACGTCGCCGCCTGCTCTGGAAGGGGATGACTTACCTCGCCTGTACACTGCTTGCCCTCACATTAAATATAACCGGGAGAGAGCCAAAGAAACTCCTCCTTCCACTGCCACTTGGAGTCGCGTTCGCTTGGTTTTATCTCAGCGCGGCGATTCGAATCAAGATTCCTCCTGAGTAGCTGTTGTAAACGAGCGATTACAGTCAGCAACCTCGTCGTTGTAGCTAAGACCTCTTGCCAAAAAAACTACAGTCACGAAAGTCACAATTTGGGCGACGGCGGCAAGCGCCAACCACGTCCAAGTGTTCCTCGATGTACGTTCATGTGCCTTCGATGCAATCGCGACCGCCGCAATCAACAACACAAATGCTATGAACATGAGAGGGGCTAGAGGAAACCAAATACATTTGCGTGAACCACCATCGATACGCCCATTGCCGCCTCTGCGAAGGAGGGTGCCGAAAGCTTCAATGCGGTGGCGGTTCGCATGGCGCGAGTATAGCTGTTGAAACCAAGGCGATCACACCCTCAACTCGGATGATGACCGTAATTGCGTGACCTCATTAAGCGACAACGCAGGCGGGTGAAAAACAGAGCGCCCCGCTCAAGTTTGAGGTGAGGCGCTCAGGTTGGGGGTGGGCTATTTTGGTCTAGTTCACCGTACTGGCGACCGAGGAGAATACATTATTCGCATTCCCTCCGACCAAGCGAATCGTGCCAACGACGATTACGAGAATGACAGCCAACATCACCGCATATTCCGCGATGTCCTGTCCTTCCTGATTGTTCCATAGAGACCGAACGAACTCCTTCATTTAATGCCTCCTATTTGGGGACACAGAATCCAGGAGGTCGCCACGCGACGGGGGAGAAAAAAGCAGAAGAGCCGTTCAACAATCAAGGGTCTGAGAGTGATTGTGCGTTTCCGTTTCGGGAAAGTCAATCACTGTTTTGGCCAGTCGGCCAACGCCGCATCCGCACCGCCTACTCTACTTGGCCGCTTTTCGCCTCTGGCCAACCCATCCGACCCCTCGCCCGCGCCGCACCGGCCTTACAAACAAAAGTAATTAAACGAAGAAGATTGCCGATGCTAAGCTCAAATTCATATGGCATACGAAAAAGTAACGATAATCACCGGGCTTGATCGCAAGGTAACGGTTCGATTGGAGAAGATGGGTGACGATGTGTGGGATACCACGATTTCGTATGGCAAACAGATTCACAGGGTCGGCAGGTTTCAGGGAAGAGATCGTGCCATGGACGCCTCAAAAAAGAAGGCAGCTGAAGTGACTGATGCTCCATCTGCGAATCCCGTCCTGTCCGATGAGGAAGATCGAAGGCGCGACAAGAAATATAAGAAGAAGGGCCCACGACGTCTTCCTACCGCATTGTGAGTGTAATGATTCCATAACAATGTCGGCTCCCCGGCCCCGAGTAGATTTTGGATACTCGTCATCATTGCCCTCTCCGGCGGCATATCGACCTCCAGAAACACCTCCTGCGGTGAGACTGTCGAAACTGCCCTGCGGTTTCCGCTTCGCGAGCATCCGGCAAACAACAGTTGTTATACTGCACGACTGTCCGGAGGCTGGAACGTAATGAACGAGCCACAACCTGATCACATTCTGCAAGTGGGCCTGGGATTCTGGGCTGCGAAAACGCTTTTGAGCGCCGTCGAGATGGAGGTGTTCACCGAACTTGCCAAACAACCGGAGGATCTCGAAACGCTGCAGGGACGGCTCGGCCTTCATCCCCGATCGGCCCGCGATTTCTTTGATGCGCTGGTGTCACTGAAATTTCTCGAACGCCGTGATGGCCGGTACTACAACACGCCCGGCACGGACGTCTTTCTCGACAAGCGCAAGCCGTCGTACATCGGCGGAATTCTTGAAATGGCGAACCATCGGCTCTATCCCTTTTGGGGCCAGCTCACGACAGCGCTGCGCACCGGGCTCCCACAAAACGAAACGAAGGACAGCGGCCCCGATCCTTTCGTAGCCCTTTACTCGGATCCCGCCCGGTTGAAGCAATTTTTGGGAGCCATGACTGGAGTCAGCCATGGCGCGAACCAGGCGATCGCCCGCCAATTCTCCTGGAAGCAATACCGTACTGCTGTCGATGTAGGAACCGCCCAGGGCGACCTGATTACCCAGGTGGCGTTGCTCAATCCGCATATCGAGGGAATTGGTTTTGATCTGCCGGAGGTGGGGCCGATTTTTCAAGAGTACGTGGAGCTTAATCGGCTTTCAGGCCGCGTTAAATTTGCCCCCGGCAGCTTCATGGATAAGCCGCTACCCAAGGCAGACGTGGTGATGATGGGCCACATCCTGCACGACTGGAACCTCGAGACAAAGCGAATGCTGGTACGCAAGGCTTACGAAGCGTTACCCGACGGCGGCGCGTTCATTGTTTACGAAAGCATTATTGACGATGATCGCTCGAAGAACGCTTTTGGACTGTTGATGAGCCTGAATATGCTGATCGAAACCGCCGGCGGTTTCGACTATACCGGCGCTGATTGTGCCTCATGGATGAAGGAAGCGGGATTCCGCGAAACGCGGGTAGAGCATTTGGTCGGTCCGGATTCCATGGTTGTTGGGATCAAGTAGCTGGGCCTGCGGCGAGGGGCTGCTATTTCATAGAGCGGTCATCCTGAGCTTGCGATGGATCTGGCGTATGGCATTTCTGAACTCTTCGGGCAGTATCGGTGTGCACACCAGCTCCTTCGGGACTGGAGTTCCTCAGGATGACACATGGGTTCTTTGTAGCGCCGGCATCTTGCCGGCTGTCTCGGGGGCGTCTCGCCCCCGGCGGTGGGCGGGACGCCCGCCGGACAGACGCCGGGACGGCGGCGCTACAAAAACACAGCGCGTGGCGTTTCGGAACTCTTGGGGCGGTATCGGTGTGCACGCCAGATCCTTCGGGACTGAAGTCCCTCAGGATGACGCACGGGTGGGGGATCACCCTAGGATGACGGACTAGCGGGATGGGGACGTTGGTAGCGGATCGGACAAACATTAATTGGCAAGTTACTGACAATGCACGATGGTTCCCCGTATCATTGCAACCGCTGCTCCCCTATGTTAGCGTCAACAAACAGAAGAGGTTAGCTTGCAAGCGACGATTCCTGTCGGGCTGGATCGTAAGGAAGCGGAAGTTTATCATCGGCTCGATCCGGCGCGGCTCCCAAGACACATCGCAATCATCATGGACGGCAACGGCCGATGGGCTCGCCGCCGGCACCTGCCGCGCGTCGCAGGGCACCGGGCCGGGGTCGCATCGGTTCGTTCGACCGTCGAGACCGCCGCGCGCATCGGAATTCCCTCGCTGACTTTGTATGCTTTTTCGGAGGAGAATTGGAAGAAGCGTCCTCGCGGTGAAGTTGATTTTCTGATGGGCCTGCTTTGCCGGTTCCTTAAAGCTGAAGTGCCAACGTTGAACAAGAACAACATCAGGCTTGAGTACATTGGTCGTCAGCATGAGCTTCCGCCGATCGGTGCAGGAGAAGATGGAGTGGGCACGACAGGCGACGGCGCACAATTCAGGCATGGTGCTTACCCTGGCGCTGAACTATAGCGCGCGAACGGAATTGGTGGACGCATTTCGATCCATTGTCGAAGCGGCGGCACTGAACGGCGGACTGGAGCATCTGGAGATTGACGAAGACGCTGTGTCGCAAAACCTCTACACCCGGCATCTGCCGGATCCGGATCTGGTCATCCGCACCAGCGGCGAAATGCGATTGAGCAACTTCCTGCTGTGGCAGTTGGCCTACGCAGAAATTTATGTCACGCCGACCCTGTGGCCAGAATTTCGTGGACTGCATCTTCTGGAGGGCATCGCCGAATACCAGAAACGGGAGCGGCGCTATGGCGGATTGGCAGGCGACGCAGATCATCCGAACGGCGCGCATCATGCTTCTCATAATAATTCTCACCACCGCAGTCATCAGCCATCAAAGACAGGCCGGAGCTGAAGCGGCTTGCACCTACTAAAAAGAATTCTTACCGCGGTTCTTCTGATTCCAATTGTGCTAGGGCTGGTGCTCCGCGCGCCGGTGCCGATACTTGCATTGGTAGCAGCGCTGGTTGCACTGCTGGCCATTCAGGAGTTCCTGAAGTTATCAGAGGCTTATAAGGTCAGGCCTCTTCATTGGCCCACGTACATTTTCGTTGGACTGTTCTTTCTTTTTCTCGCGGTGAATCCTGGGCACGAAACCCCGTTGTTATCGACGGCGGTATTTGCCGGTGCGGTTGCATTTACCGCGGTCATGGCGCCGTTTGTGTTTCTGGTCATTGGAATGCGCCGGATTGACTTGAGCACCGCTTTCCCCGCGGCGATGGCTTCAACGTTCGCGTTTGCGTACGTGGCCCTGCCCTTGGGATTTCTGGTACAGATCCGGGAACAGGCGTCGGGCGCTTTCCTGCTCCTGTATCTGCTACTGCTGGTGTGGGCGGGAGACATCTTCGCGTATTTCGTAGGACGTTCGCTCGGACGCCACCTGATGTCGCCGCGTATCAGTCCGCGCAAAACCTGGGAAGGTACGCTGGCATCGCTGATTGCGAGCCTCGTCGTGGGCATGTTGCTCTACAAATATTCGCTGCCCATCAGCACGGCTCTGCTGGATGCGCATCTTATCGAGAAAAGAGATGGATTGTTTGCGCTGGACAAGCCGCCGTTGTGGCCGACTTTGTTGCTTTCAGCGGGCATTAATATTGCGGCGCAACTGGGCGATCTGGTCGAATCGCTGATCAAACGCGGCGCCGGAGTAAAAGATTCGGGGACGCTGCTTCCGGGGCACGGCGGCATGCTCGATCGTATCGACGCGCTGCTCTTTGCCGCCCCTGTGCTGTGGTACTATGCGGCTTGGCGCGTGTTGCAGTAGTCCCCCCGACCGCGCATCATCCGACAAATTTCTACGCATGAAACGTATCGCCATTCTGGGTTCCACCGGCTCTATCGGTCGCAGTACGCTCAGCGTGGTCGAATCCTATCCCGAGCGCTTCGAAGTTGTATCGCTCGCCGCCGGTCGAAATGTGGAAGGCGCGTTCGAGCAGGCGAGACGCTGGAAACCCAAATTGATCTCGCTCTCCACTGAAGTGGACGCGGAAATTCTCCGATCTCACCTGCATACCGCGGGAATGAAGGGCATCGAAGTTGTGCACGGATCGGCGGGCGCGGTGGCGGTAGCGACCCATCCCGAGGTCGATTTTGTGGTCAGCGCCATTGTGGGCGTCGCCGGACTGGAAGCTACCTACGAGGCGGTCAAGGCAGGTAAAACGGTTGGACTGGCCAACAAGGAATGCATGGTGGCGGCCGGCGAACTGATCACCGCCGAGGCGCGCCGGCAAGGCAAGCCGCTTCTCCCCATCGACAGCGAACATAACGCCGTCCACCAATGCCTGCGGGGCGGGCGAATGGACGAAGTTGAGCGCATCTGGCTGACGGCTTCCGGTGGGCCGTTTCTTTACACACCAAAGTCCCAATTTTCTGCAATCACAGTTGAGCAGGCGCTGAATCATCCCACGTGGAAAATGGGACAGCGGATCACAATCGACTCGGCAACCCTGATGAACAAGGGGTTTGAGGTGATTGAGGCGTGCCGTTTGTTCAACTTGCCACCAAGCAGGGTGCAGGTGATCGTGCATCCCCAATCCACAATTCACTCCATGGTAGAGTTTGTGGATGGCAGCATACTTGCTCAGTTTTCCGTGACGGACATGCGTTTGCCCATTTTGTACGCTATGACGTTTCCGGAACGGGTTCCCTCAGCTATGCGCTTCCCGGTCATGGACTTACGACACCTCGAATTCCTGCCTCCAGATATGGAAAAATTCCCTTGTCTGGGTCTGGCCTATGAAGCGGCAGAGGCCGGGGGTGCGAAAACTGTTGCACTCAATGCCGCGGACGAAGTGGCCGTAGCGGCGTTTCTGCAAGGCAAGATCGAGTTTAACGATATCCCTGAGATCATTCGGGCAGTTCTCTCTGCAACTGAAGCGAGCAGGCCGGAATCTATTAGTCAGGTGCTGGAGGCAGACTCCGAAGCTCGGGTGGTAGCCCGCGAAAAGATTGAGCAAATGAGCAGCACAATACGAGTGGAGTAAACAATCTTATATGTCTGGATTCTTAATTGCCGTGCTCGCCGTTGGCGTGATTCTTGGATTCATGATCCTGATTCACGAATTCGGCCACTTCGCAGTGGCCAAGCTGTTGGGAGTCCGGGTGGAGCAGTTTGCCATCGGGTTCGGCAAACGCCTGTTCGGCTTCAAGAAGGGCGAGACGGACTATCGCATCAACGTGCTGCCGCTGGGCGGATACGTCAAGATGAGCGGCGAAAACCCGATGGATGAGCGAAGCGGCGATCCCGGGGAGTTCATGTCGCATCCACGCTGGCACCGTTTTCTGATCGCCATCGCGGGTCCGGCCATGAACATTCTGTTTGCGGTGGGACTGCTGACCTGCGTCTACATGGTGCATTACGAATATCCGTCATTTTTCGACGAGCCAGCGGTGATCGGCTGGGTCCAGCAGGACACGCCAGCGGCCAAGATGGGGATTCAGGCAGGAGACCGCATCGTCAGTATTGACGGCATAGAGAACCCGACCTGGGAGCAAGTGATTCCGCGAGAAGCGTTGAATCCAAATCAGCCTCTCGAAGTCACCGTCGAACGCGATGGAAAGTCAATAACCAAGACGATCGTGCCAGAAGCCTATGGACCGAACCAAATGGGTTCGGCAGGCTGGGAACCGAAAGAAGCGAGTTTTCCGGTTACCGACCTGGAACCGGGCATGCCAGCCGAAATTGCCGGCATGAAACTGGGCGATAAGATTGTCAGCGTCGATGGCCAGCCGATTACCGGCCTGGCGGCAATGATCGAAAGTCTGAAGCACACGAAGGACAAACCGATCCAGATTCTTGTCCAGCGCGACGGCAAGCCGCTCACTTTCACGGTGACGCCGGTTCTATCGAACATCAAGGGAGATTCGCGATATCGCGTCGGCGTAGGCAGCGCGCCGATGACGGTGTCCTCACTGCCGTTTGCGGCCGCGTTTCGCAAATCGGTGGAGCAGAACAAGCAGGGGTCGCTGCTGATTCTGGAGCTGGTCGAAAAGATGATCCAGCGCAAGATTTCGATCCGCTCTATCGAAGGGCCGATCGGAATTGGGCGAGCGGCGGGGCAGGCAGCCAGCAAGAAAGGCTGGACGCCACTTCTGGAGCTGACCGCAGGAATCAGCTTGAATCTGGGAATATTTAATCTGCTGCCCATTCCCATCATGGACGGCGGCGTGATCCTGCTGCTGTTTGTCGAGAGCATCATCCGCAGAGACATCAGCCTGAGGATCAAGGAGCGGATTTACCAGGCGGCATTCGTGTTCCTGGTCTTATTCGCCGTGATGGTGATTTATAACGACGTCGCCAAGATGCTGCCCAGCGTGATGGGAAGGATGCCTTAGAGCTGTCACTCTCACAGCCGTCAGCTCTCAGTTCGAGGCGAGCATTAGCTTCCCAATTTTCATGCACGCCGATCCTGAGGGACTTCAGTCCCGAAGGATCTGGCGTGCACATCGCTACTGCCTGCCGATTTCCGAAGCTCCGCATACCAGTTCGTTTGCATTTTGCAGCCCCGCCGTCCCGGGCGGCTGTCTGGGTGGGCGTCGTCCTCCCCACCATCGGGGGCGAGACGCCCCCGAGCCAGCCGGCAAGATGCCAGCGCTACAACAAGCAGGAAGCGCGCTATGCAACATCGCCGTTAACCAACTCATTCTCTGTGGTTTACACCCTGAAAGCTGAGAGCCGACAGCTGAGAGCCGCGCTCCTCCGTGATAAACTAGAGCTTCTCCCATGGCTGATATTCAACGAAGAAAAACCGTTACGACTTCGGTCGGCGGGGTGCGTGTAGGCAGCGGTGCACCAATTGTGGTGCAGTCGATGACCAATACTGACACCGCTGACATCCCCTCCACCGTCAAGCAGGTTGCAGCGCTGGCTCGCGCCGGATCCGAACTGGTTCGGGTCACCGTCAACAACGAAGAGGCTGCCGCGGCCGTCGCGCCGATTGTCGAGCAACTCGAGCAGCAGGGCGTGCGCGTGCCCATCATTGGCGACTTCCATTACAACGGCCATCTCCTGCTGAAGAAGTATCCGGAGTGCGCGCGAGGCTTGGCCAAGTACCGCATCAATCCGGGCAATGTGGGGATTGGGCGCAAGGACGACAACAATTTTCGCACCATGATTGAGGTTGCGGTTGAGAACCAGAAGCCGGTGCGTATCGGGGTCAACTGGGGATCGTTGGACCAGGCGCTTCTCACCCGCATGATGGATGAGAATTCGCTTCTGGCGGAACCGAAGGATGCGCGCGAAGTCACGATGGAAGCGATGGTGGTGAGCGCGCTCAACTCCGCCAGCCTGGCTGAAAAATACGGATTGCGGCCGGACCAGATCATCCTGAGCGCGAAAGTGAGCGGAGTGCAGGACCTGATTGACGTCTACCGCGCGCTGGCTGCGCGCTGCAATTATCCGCTGCACCTTGGACTGACCGAGGCCGGCATGGGCGCCAAAGGCATCGTCGCCTCCAGCGCGGCAATGGGAGTCTTGCTGCAGGAAGGCATTGGCGACACGATTCGGGTTTCACTCACCCCTGCACCGGGCGGCGATCGGACGGAAGAAGTGCGCGTAGGACAGCAGATTCTGCAATCGCTGGGGATCCGGAGCTTCACTCCCCAGGTGACAGCGTGTCCGGGTTGCGGGCGCACCACCAGCACGTTCTTTCAGGAGATGGCGCAACAGATCCAATCGTATCTGCGCGATCAGATGCCGGTGTGGAAAGGCCACTACATCGGAGTGGAAGAGATGAAGGTAGCCGTGATGGGCTGCATCGTGAACGGACCCGGAGAATCGAAACATGCCAGCCTTGGCATTTCATTGCCGGGAACGTTCGAAGAACCGAAAGCGCCTGTCTACGTGGATGGACGGTTGTTCACGACGCTGAAGGGCGACAAGATTGTGGCCGAGTTCATCCAGATTCTGGATGACTACGTAGAGTCGCACTACGCGGCGAAAGAAGAAGTACTCGCCAGGTAATCAGCTCTTCCAGAATAGAGTCATGCCGAGTAGTGACAAGGTAGGATTCATCCGGTCGTCCTCGATCGGATCCGCAATTTTCTTCAGCTCAGGATAATGTTCCAGCAGAGACTCCGGCGCCTTTACCCGGTAACCGCTCAGCAGGTTTTTTAGTTGAAGAGCGTTCACTCCAGCTTTGCCCAGAAGGTGGTTGTTGGTCATCACGTATGTGGCTTGGGCCTTCTGCGCGATGCGCACGATTTTCTCTTTCCATCCCGCCAGTTCAGCTTCGTTGTAAAGATAGTTGTAGCGATCGGCGCCTGTTTCCGCTTCGAACCACTGATCGTAGTTTCGTCCGTGAAGCCGGACATAGCCGACCGGCGAGGTCACGTGCTCGGTGGGCTTGAGCGAACGGCCAATCAATGGCTGGTCGATGTTACAGAAAGCGACATTTTTCTGAATAAAAGAATCGATGGTGTCGGGATTCTCCCAGCTGTCGTGCCTGACCTCGACTACGCGCGGATATTCAATGAACTGGCGCAGCAATTTTTCCAGATATTCTCGGTTGAGCGAAGTGTTCTTGAACGACACCGGAAACTGGATGAGCAAGGCGCCGAGTTTCCCTTCCCCAGCCAGCGCTTCGAGACCTTCGCGCGCAAGAGCTTCGTCTTCATCGTTGGGCCTGATTGACGCTGCGGAAGTGGGTTCCATTACCGCCATTGGATTGTGAGTGAAGGAGCGATGCAGCTTCGCGGTGAACATGAAATCCGGATTCACCGCCCTGGCAGTACGGACCCACAGCTTGGCCAGATGTGGCTTGATGTGTCCGTAGAACGAGGTGTTGATCTCTACGGTGTCAAAACAGCGGGCAATGATGTCCAGGGGATGCTGTTTCCGGTGCTGCATTCCGGGCGGATAGACAATTCCCTCCCAGTCCTTGTACGCCCAACCGGCAGTGCCGACGCGGATTTGAGGAGGAGCAGTCACAGAGGACGGTGGAAAGTCGCTGTTGGCAGGGTAGCATAGCGCTCGCAAGCCGCGTTGGACAGGCCAGAGGAAAACTTTCTCCTTTTCTTCTCTCACGACAGACTCTAGAATTAGCTCAATCCTATGGGAATTTTTCTTCTGACCTGCCTCGTCATACTGAATTTGTCGTTGCTGGTGCTGGTGATCTCGCTCTGGCGCCGGGGAGCCGATTCTTCGCACACCGCCGAGATCGCGCAGTTGAGCCGGGATTCCGCTTCGCTGCGGACAACCCTCTCGCAAAGCTTTGCCGCGGCGACCGCCGATATGGCTACCCGCCTGGAAAACACCAAAGGGGACTTGCGCCAGGGGGTTAGTGATCGCCTGACCCAGGGATTTACCGAAATACGTTCGTCGGTGGAAGCGCAACTGGCAGGCGGGCGCCGGGAGCAAACACAGGATTTACGGCAGGCGCGTGAGGAACTGACCAACTCGTTGCACCTGACGACCTCGCAACTGAAAGTCGAATTTGAACACTTGAATCAGAAAACAGCACAGTGCCTGGACTCGATCCGCGACCGGGTTGATGCCAAGCTGCTCGCCATTACCGATCAGGTGCAACAGAAGCTGGATCAGAACATCAAGGAAGGCTTCGCGCATTTTGAAAAAGTGCAGCAGCACTTGAAAGCAGCGGAAGAACAGTTGCGAGAAGTGGGCGCCCTCGGCCACTCAATCAATGACCTGAACAATATGCTCAAGCTGCCTCATCTCCGGGGACAGTTTGGCGAGGCGAGTCTGGAACGTTTGCTATCGGATTTTCTGCCGGCCCACATGTTCGAAATACAGTCCTCCGCCGGCGATGGCAACGGACGCGCCGATGCTGTCATCCAGTTTCCCGACCGCCGGTTGCCGATTGACGCTAAGTTTCCTCGCGAACAGGTGCTGGCGCTTTTCGAAAGCAACGTAGAGTCGGAGATTGTGGCGGCGCGGCACGAGTTTGTGCGAGTGATGAAAACCGAGGCCCGGCGGATCAAGGCTTACATCCAGCCGGAACATGGCACAACCGACATTGCTTTAATGTACCTGCCCAGCGAAACGCTTTACATGGAAGCTGTGCGCAATCGCGAATTGGCCGATTGGCTCAACCTGCAGCATGTGTTTCCGGTATCACCCAATACGTTGTTAATGACCCTGCAGACGATCGCGCTCGTGCATAAATGGTACGAAGTTGCCAGCCGCTTCGAGAAAAGCCGCCTGGAACTGGCGAAGGCACAGAAATCCTTCGATCACTTCCAGAACCAATTCGAAAACGTTGGTAAGAATCTGAACAAGGCACAGGAAGCATTCGACACAGCGCAACGCCATCTCAAGACGTATCGAGGGCGCGTAACGGCGCTGAGCGGCCAGGAACAACTGGAACTGGACACGGCAGCCGCGAAGACGGAAACGGATGACGAGCCTACTCTGCCATTGACCGATAAAGCCAGTGCTTAACTGGCCAAGCGAGGCAGTTTTAAGCCGGAATGTCTGCGTGATGGAAGTGATTGCCAGTCTTCAGTCATCCTGAGGGACTTCAGTCCCGAAGGATCTGGCGTGCACACCGCCACTGCCCGAAGAGTTCCGACAGCTTCTCCGCCCCAAACTAGAAACTCGCGATCTGCTGCCAGCCATCGGGATACGAAGTGATCAATCCGAAATCGTCTACCTGCAATTCAGCGAAGAAAACCGAACCGCTTTGGTATCGATAGCGATGCGAATCAATACGGGTGTAAGACTGAGAAAGAACCTCCAGCGTCAGGTCGGGAAATTTCAGCCAAGCGGCTGTAACATCGCGACTTTGACCGATTGCCAGATCAAGGCGGCGAATCGGAAGCGTATTCGTGGCCGGAGTGATCGCCAGATCGATGTCCACACACTCGCCAAACCATAACAGCGATTCTGTTGGCGTGTGCCAGACGCCCTCGGGATCGACGGTCAAGGTCATGGAGTTTTTCTCAGATCCCACAGCGCTCTCAACGGAAACACGGCGCGTGCGCCAAGCGCGGTCACAACCGATTTTGTATTCGGCACGCATCGCTCTGCCGTCCTCCAGGAGAGTGATCGCAGTTCCCTCCAGCAACCATCCTTCTCCGGTTTGCCACAGAGAACAGTAGTCAATTTTCTGCTGGGCCAGGCCGCGCCATACCACTGTACGAACGTGGGTTCCTTCGCTCTTTCGCGATGCGGACATGCGAAGAGCTTACCGGAATCTTTCGGCCCGGTCGCCTTGGTTCGAAGCGTTCCAATTCGTAACCCTTGCGAAGCAAAATAAAATCGCCTCCGTTTCCGGAGGCGATGGGCCGTTCTGTTTACTGCGTTTGACTACTGAACCCGGCCGTTATGCTTTTTGTTGTAGATCGCACGCGAGGTGCGGTTTTCCTGATGGTTGACCTGGCGATGCTCGGCTGCGGTCAGTTTGCCACCGTTCGCAGCGCGATCATTGTGGACTTCCTTATTGATGGCCGACTCGCGACCTTCTAGATGGGAAGTCTCACCGGCAGTCAGCTGCCCACTTTTCACTCCCTGGGCAATGCGTTCCTGCTGATTACGTTCTCGCTGTCCAACCTCGCTCTTCGGATCGGTATTCGCAATGCGAGTATTGTGCTTGTCCTGATAGATGTTGTTGGAAAGTTTATTCTGCTGCTGGTTGAGGGTTGCTCGGTCCGCAGTGGTCAGATGACCATTGTCGAGTTTGCGCATGTCGTGCTCTTCATGATTCAGGTCGGATTCCTTCTTTTCCAGATTCTTGGTCTCACCTGGTGTTAACTGTCCATCCTGAATTCCATTGGCGATGCGGTCCTGCTGATTTTCCTTGCGCTGATTGATGGTGGCCGGATCAGCCGCCGGGGTGGTACCGCTGGTTTGCGCAAACCCAGGCAGCATCAAACCCGCCATTGCAGCGGTCAAAATAATCCCTTTAGTTTGTAGTTTCATAAGTTCTCCCGTTAGCCTCTGGCTTATTTTCCCGTTTGTTTCGGGCCACTTCTTTGAACACAAGAGCAACGAGAATGTTTCGCATAATTCGCGGCATCTCAGGCGGGTAAAGGCATCTCACGGTTACTAAAGGACTAAAGAATAACGATTTCGCGACGATTGGAATGTGGTTTGTTGCTGAAACTAAGAGGTCCGCGAAGAGGGTTTAAAGGCCAACTTCCATTCGTGAGCGAGGATCGAGAAAGTCGCGCAGCGCGTCTCCAATAAAGTTGAATGAGAGGACAGCGAGCATCACAGCGAGTGCGGGAAACAGTACCAGATGCGGAGCGTCGAACAAATGAGCGCGGCCATCGTTCAGCATCGCTCCCCAACTGGCAGTCGGAGGGGCGACACCCAAGCCGAGAAAGCTCATAGTTGCCTCAGCGAGAATTGCGCCTGCCATTCCAATGGCAGCCTGCACGATCACGGGTTGAATGATGTTCGGAAGAATGTGGCGGACGATCACCCGGAGATCGCTTGCACCGAGGGCCCGCGCAGCTTCCACAAACTCGCGTTCGCGAGCGGCCAGGACCTGGGCTCGAACCAATCGTGCATAGCCCACCCATCCTCCAAGTGAAAGTGCGAGGACGAGATTAAATATTCCTGGTCCACGGAACGCCACGAAGGCAATCGCCAGAAGAATTCCGGGAAACGACAGGAACGCATTCATCACAACTACGTTCACGAAACGATCAAGGTTTCCACCGTAGTAACCGGCTGCGGAACCTACGATCAAACCGAGCGAGAGCGAAACAGCAACGACAGAACTCCCCACCAGCATGGAAATACGTGAGCCGTAGATGAGGCGGGAAAAGATGTCCCTGCCGAGTTCGTCCGTGCCACACCAGTGCGCTGACGAAGGCGGTGAAAGGCGAGCGGGGAGATCGATGTACGCCGGATCCTGCGGCGCAATCCAGGGAGCGAAGATGGCGAAGATGACAAAGATGATCACCAGAACTGCACCCGCCGCTGCCAGCGGATTGTGTCGGGCCGCGCGTGGTAACGAGATGGAGAGTGTCGACAAGGTGAAAATCGTTTAACTGCTGAGAGCCATCATTTCACAATCGACGCGTCTCACTGACGGATCCTTGGATTCGCGACCGAATAAAGCAGGTCGGTCAGGAAATTTACCGCTACGTAAGTCAATCCGATCGCAAGAATGCATCCCTGCACCAGGTAATAATCGCGATTGGAAATAGCCTGAATGGTAAGCCGTCCGATCCCGGGCCAGGAGAAGATCGTTTCAGTGACGATCGCTCCGGCAAGCAGAGCGCCGAATTGAAGTCCCAGCACCGTGATTACGGGAATCATGGCATTGCGCAGGGCATGACGATAAACCACTGCCCGCTCCGACAATCCTTTGGCTCGCGCGGTGCGAATGTAATCCTGACCCAACTCTTCCAGCATCGACGTACGGACCATACGCGTGAGAATGGCAGCCAATGCCCCGCCCATGGTGATTGCGGGAAGTACCAGGTGAGCCACACCCCCCGAACCCGAAACCGGCAGCCATCCCAGGTAAATCGCAAAAAACAGGATGAGGATTGGACCCAGCGCAAAGTTGGGAAACGACAATCCGAACAGACTTACTACGCTCAGAAGGCGGTCGTCCCAGCGGTTACGTCGTTGCGCGGATCGTACACCGGCGGGAACAGAAAGCAATATGGCGACGACCAACGCTGCCAATGTCAACTGCAGTGTGTACGGATAGCGCTGCGCAATGAGATGAGTTACGTTCTGGTTGAAGCGCAACGACGGGCCCAGATCTCCACGCAGCACGCCTTCCCAGTAATTCAAATATTGACGACCAAGCGAAAGATCGAGGCCGTAAGCGTGCCGGGCGGCTTGCACATCGGTCACTGGGGCGCCTTCGCCAAGCATCTGCAGGATTGGGTCTCCAGGGACGAGATGAATCAGGAGAAATACCAGCGAGACCACGAGCCATACCACCGGCAGCATGTAGAGGACGCGGAAGAAGAGGTAGCGGAACATTAGGTTTAGTTGTCAGTGGTCGGTGGTCAGTGGTGAGCCGGTTCCCGGCAATCTCGTGTTTTCAGCGCAGGAATTGATGGTTGGCAATCCTTAGTATGCGGTTTGACTGACTGCTTTCGGTTCAAGTTTCTCGATCTTTACTTTGGCGATACGGTGGCCCTCGAGTTCCTGAACCGTGTATCTGTGGCCTTCATAGTCAAAGCTCTCGTCCTGCCTGGGGATTTTCTGCAAACGGGCGAGGATGAAGCCGGCCAGAGTTTCAAAGCCGGAATCGCGCGGTAGCGATAGTTGGTATTGCGATTCCAGATCGCGAATGCTGGCTGATCCTTCGAGGACGACAGCGATCTTCCCTTCCACGAGATCCTGCTGGGGAGGGGCGATATCGAATTCGTCCTCAATCTCGCCCACGATTTGCTCCAGAACGTCTTCTACTGTAATTACACCCGCTGTTGAACCGAACTCATCCACTACCACCGCCAGATGGCGCTTTCGCTCCTTGAATTCTTCCAGCAACTCGGTGAGGACTTTGGTTTCGGGCACCACCAGCACATCGTGCATGATTTGACTGATGCGCATGGCCGACACTCGCGCCGCGATAGGCTGATCGGGAGTAGTGGTAAGCCGAAGACGGGTCCACCGCATCAGATCCTTGGCATAGAGCACGCCGATAATGTGCTCCGGACCGCGCTGCGGATCATAAACCGGAACGCGCGAATGTTGTTCCTCGACCACCCGTCCCAAAGCTTCGGAGAGCATGAGGTCGCCGGGAAGAGAGAATATGTCCGGGCGCGGCACCATGACTTCGCGGACGGTGACGTTATCCAACTCCAGCGCCTTATGGATCATCTCTTCCTGAAATGGCGGAATCTCGCCGAACTGACGGCTGGCAGTAACAATGAGCTTGAGCTCGTCCGGAGAGTGCACCGGCCCTTGCCGTATCCGGCGGGAACCGAAGATGCGCAAGACCCATCCAGCGGAGCGGCTCATGATGAACAACAAGGGTCGAGTCAGGGTTAGAAACACGTCCATGGGGGCGGCGACCGCAAGGGCAACCTGCTCGGCGCGCTGCAGAGCGAGTGACTTAGGAACCAGTTCACCCAGGATTACATGCAGAAATGTAATCAGTATGAAGGAGATTACGATGGCAATCCCGTGCGCATAGACCGAGGCGTGGGGAACATCCTGAACCGGCCCCAGCATCATTTGGGCAAGCAATGGTTCGCCCACCCATCCAAGGGTCAAACTGACGATGGTGACGCCCAACTGGACGCCGTTGACCACCTCATCTAGGTTACGGTGCAGCTTCTGGACAATCCGCGCCCCGATGCGGCGCGCATCGATCAGCTGCTGAATACGCGTGTCGCGCACGCTGACCAGTGAGAATTCCGCCGCCGCGAAGAAGGCGTTGGCTGCCACCAGCAACAGGAGCAGGAACACCCGCAGCAGCACGTAGGCAATCATGGAAGCCTAATACTAACATTCCAAAGAAGTAGGTCGTGACCTGAGGGCCTAAGCTCCTATAAAATCAGCATGGTAGTTGCTTACCCCATCCAGTTTTCCAGTGGTGGTTGCGGGGTTTTCTGCTTCCATTTCGTGGCTTAGCGGGTCTAACTCGTTGGGTTGCGGCCGATCCGGATGTCCAGATTTGTTCCCGTAAGTTGGAATTGTGGAACTAACGGTAACTCAGGTTCGTAACTACTAACGACGCGGGCGAAGTTCTTTCAGGAGGTACATGTGAGCGGGAACGGCGGCAGCAAAAAAAAGCGGAAGCGACTGATCTATGGCGGTATTGCGCTGGTTGTGGTTCTTGTCATCGCTGGCGGCCTGATTGCGGCCACGCGCGGCGGTACCAAGATCGACCCCACCAAGCTGCAAAAGGTCGAAAAGGGCGATCTGGCCAAGAGCGTGGTCGCGACCGGCAAAGTCACGCCGATCACCAAGGTCGAGGTCAAGTCGAAGGCCAGCGGCATCGTCAAGAAGCTACTGGTCGACTACGGCGATAAGGTCAAGAAGGGCCAGCTGCTAGCCCAATTGGATAAAGAAGAGATTCAAGCCCAGGTCGAGCAATCCCGGGCCGCGGTCGAGGCAGCTGAAGCTAACGTAAGGAGTACCGAAGCCGACTACGAGCGCGCCAAAGTTGACGCCGAAGGACCGGATGTCCCCTTGCTCAAACGCGCCTACGAGCGCGCCATTGGAATGGCAAAGGAAGGCGTAGTTTCCACGTCAGCCCTGGAAGATGCGCAAAAGAACTACGAGCTGGCGCTGAACAAACAGAACGTTTCGAAGGCACAGGTAACCGTTCTGAAAGCAAAGACGGCACAGGCCCAGGGACAACTGGGACAGGATCGCGCCAATCTGAAACAGCTTGAAGAACAGCTTAGCTATACCGATATCGAGTCGCCGATTGATGGGGTGGTGCTGTCGCGTGACGTGGAGATGGGCGATGCAGTCAGTTCGATTCTCGTCCTCGGCTCCTCGGCCACTCTAGTTATGACCCTTGGAGACACCAGCTCGGTTTATGTAAAAGGCAAAGTTGACGAGAGCGATATTGGCAAGGTCTATCTGGGGCAGCCGGCGCGGATCAAGGTGGAGTCTTTCAAGGACAAAAGCTTTAATGGCGTGGTTAACAAGATCTCACCAATGGGCGTGGAGAAAGACAACGTTACCACCTTCGAAGTACGCGTCTCCATCAACAATCCGGGTGGCGAATTGAAAGCCGAGATGACGGCCAATGCCGAGATCATTTTGGAAGAGCACAAGAATGTTCTCCAGATTCCCGAGGGCGCAATCATTTACGACAAGGACAAGAAAGCCTCGGTCGAAGTGCCTGATACAAGCGGCAAAGAGGGAAAGAAGAAGATTGCGGTCAACATTGGCATCTCCAACGGAGCCAAGACAGAACTGCTCAGCGGGTTAAAAGAAGGCGACGAAGTCGTTCTGCAGTAAGAGCGCCGTTCCGAGGATCAAGCAGATGTGTGGGGAGGGAAAGCAGGTCCCTCCACTGCGCTTGCTTCGTGCGCTCCGGTCGGAATGACAGAGCTTGTGATGGAAATGCGGGCAATACGCTTTCTGGAGAGAACATGAAATCTTCGAAGACCCTTCTCTTGGTACTGAATGCTCTCGCCGTTGCGACTTTGGTTTGTCTTCAGGTTCTGCCGGCAGCTGCGGCCAGTGAAGGCTCGTTTCAGCGGACTCTGCAAGTGAATGGGCCAGTGCATATGGACTTATCGACCGGGTCGGGCGACGTCCATGTGCGCAAGGGCAGTTCCAATCAGGTACAAGTGAGCGGCCACATCCGGGCCGGTGCCGAATGGTTTGGTACGAATTCCGAGGAGAAGATCAAACGCCTGGAGGCGAATCCCCCCATCCAGCAAAGTGGGAATGACATTCGCATCGGTCATATTGACGATCCAGAACTCCGTCGCAATGTCTCGATCAGTTACGACGTAACGGTACCGGCCACAACCGACTTGCGTGTTGAGACGGGATCGGGCAATCAAACGGTTGAAGGGATTCAGGGCCCCCTTGAAGTCACCGCTGGTTCCGGTGAGTTGAAGATCTCGGAAATCGGCGATCGGGTGCGCGCCGAAACAGGGTCGGGAGATATCGAGATTGACCGCGTCAAAGGAAATGTCCACGCCAAGACAGGGAGCGGTTCAGTGCGGGCGGAAGATATCGCAGGCGGCTTTGATGCTGACAGCGGCAGCGGACACATCACTCTGAGCCAAATAGCACCTGGGTCGGTACGCGTGGATACCGGTTCCGGTGGCATGGAGCTTCGCGGCGTGCGTGGTTCGCTCGATGCCAAGGCGGGCAGCGGGACGATCGAGGCTGAAGGAAGTCCGACGGGCGCCTGGAACGTGCAAACTGGTTCAGGCACGGTACAGCTGAAAATTCCATCCGATGTGGCATTTGATCTTGCTGCGCATACCAGTTCCGGGTCTATCTCTGTGGACCAGCCGCATTCAGTGCAGGGTTCGATAGGGCGCAAGGAAATTCGCGGCAAAGTTGGTGGCGGCGGCGTTCCGGTGGATGTGGAAACCGGTTCCGGAGACATTCAGATTCAGTAGCAGTCGTCAGTGGCCAGTCGTTAGTGGTCAGGGGTCTGCGCATACTCGTCCGGCCTCGCTGTTCGGCTGTTCTTATAACAAGTACACTTCGACGATTCAAGAGCGCGTCTTCTCCCATTACCTCCGTGTCTTGACTCGATCGGTGACCACAGGTTACTTTCGGCATTCCGGGCAAACTTTGTCCGTGAGTGAGGAACAACTTGCCGAACCGGTCCATTATTACGCTGACCACCGACTTTGGGCTCAACGATCACTTCGTCGGGACCGTCAAAGGCGTCATCCTCAATATCTTCCCGGATGTTCAGATCGTGGACATTTCCCACTCGGTACAGGCGTTCGACGTACTGGATGGCGCGCTGACCATCGCCCAATCCTATTCGTATTTTCCCTCGGGTACCGTGCACATGGTGGTGGTTGACCCTGGAGTCGGAACGGCGCGACGGCCCATTCTCGTTACCAGCGACAGGCATCATTTTGTGGCACCCGATAACGGCGTGCTCTCCATGGTTTACGCCAAAGAGGAGCGCCTGCACATTCGCCACGTCACCGCGGAGCACTATTCGCTGCAGCCAGTCAGCAACACGTTTCATGCACGCGACATCTTTGCCCCAATCGCCGCCTGGCTCGCGAAGGGTGTCGATCCCGAAAAATTTGGCGACGAGATTACCGACTTTGTAAAATTCAACGCTCCCAAGCCGAAATCAGTGGACGGCAGTACGCTGCGCGGAGTCGTACTGAAAGTCGACCGCTTCGGCAATCTGGTGACAAACATCACGCCGCAAGACGCGCCGATGCTTTTTGGGGTCGATCCAGCTCCATTCAGAATCTCCATCGGCAAACATGAGGTTACCGAGATCCATGCGAACTACTCCGACGGAGCTCCGGGAGAGGTTTTCGGGATATTGGGCAGCATGGGCTATCTGGAAATCGCTGCCGATCGTGGCTCTGCGGCCAAGATTGTTGGAACCGGAAAAGGCAGTGAGGTTCTGATCTCGCTGCAAGGCACAGCCGCCGCGACTAGCGGAAAGTGAAAAACCAGTGGCCAGTTGTCAGTGACAAGCAAATGCTGATGGCTGCTTACTAGCCACTGATCACTGGCCACCGATCACTGCTTACTGGCCACTGACCTTGGGACGGACGTAGCGTTCTATCTCAGCCGTCCATTTCAGGAATCGCCACAGATTTGCCCGCTCCCGCCACATGAATTCCCAGAATTCCAAAAACCCGATTTGCTGCATTTTTACGCCGCAATAGGTTTCGACTCGCCAGAGCAGATACGGGCTGCGCCACGGAGTGAGGCGATGCCCGCGTGTCGCATTCCAAAGAAATCGAACCATGTAGCGCATTGTTGTCCTCGAGTATAAACGCCGGAGTTATTTCCTGGCTGCCGCCAAACGCAAAATCCGATTTTGCCGACGACTGATGACTGAAGACCGACGACTGCTCGAACAAGACCTGTTAAAATCCGTCTTCATCGAGAACTCCATCGAAAACTTTTATGTCTGACGAAAACGCCCGCCAGAAGGCCGAAGACCATTACTATGCAGCCCTTGACCTGGTAGCCGAGGGAGAGCAGGAAGGCGCCCTCGCGGAATATCAACTTTCTCTCGCCGCCGATCCCGTTTTCACGGAAGCTATGCACGGCATGGCCCGCACCCTGCAAAATCTCGACCGCCTGGATGAAGCAATCTCAGTCGCGAAACGAATCGCGGAACTCGATCCCGATGACGTGCTGGCCTACACCAGCCTTTCCGTCCTCTACCAGAAAAAGGGAATGATTCCCGAAGCTGAAGCCGAGGCCAACAAGGCAAGAATTCTGGGTTGGAAACAGCAGTTGAAGAAGGGACAGCTCCTAGCTGCTAGCTCCTAGCCTCTAGCTCTGAGCTCGCCCTGGCATTCTCAAGCTGAAGCTAGTAGCTAGACGCTAGCAGCGAAACACCTACACCCCGTACTTCTTCACCAGATGCCGGAACGAACGGTAGGAAATCTTCAGTACGTCCGCAGCACGGGTTTGCACGCCGTTCGATTGCGCCAGAGCTGCCAAAAGCAGAGAGCGCTCGATGTCGGCTACGTACTTCTCCATGTCCACGCCTTCCGGCAGCACAGAACCTGGAGTCACTGAGCCTGGTCCGACCACTCCGACACCAGCGGCCGCAGCCCGTGCTTTGGATCGCTCAACCGGCAGATCGACGCGAAGTTCCTCCCCGGTCTCCAGAGCGACGGCGCGCTCGATGGTATTTTCCAGTTGCCGGACGTTTCCCGGCCAATCGTAACCGCATAACGCACCCAACGATTCCCGGTTCACTCGCAGAATGCTCTTGCCGGCCGCGGGAGCGTACTTCTTCAGGAAATGGTTGACCAGCAGCGGAACGTCCTCGCGACGCTCGCGCAGCGGAGGCACCGAAACCGGAATCACGCTCAAGCGGTAGTAAAGGTCTTCGCGGAACGTGTTTTCCGCCACCTGGCGGTCGAGATCGCGATTGGTGGCGGCAATGACTCGCACGTCGATGGGAATCTCGGTCGTGCCTCCCACGGGACGCACGCTGCGCTCCTGCAGAACGCGCAGCAGTTTGACCTGCATGGTCAGCGTCATCTCGCTGATCTCGTCGAGGAAAATCGTGCCCTGATCGGCGACTTCGAACAGGCCGCGCTTGTTCTGATTAGCGCCGGTGAATGCACCCTTCACGTACCCGAACAATTCGCTTTCGAGTAGAGTTTCCGGGAACGCGCCGCAATTGATGGAAACGAAGGGCTCGCTGGCCCGGGGCGAACAAACGTGAACCGCGCGCGCCACCAGCTCTTTGCCGGTACCGCTTTCGCCGTAAATCAGGATCGTGCTTTGGGTGGATGCCACGGTGCGGATGGTCTGCTTGAGCTTCTCCATCGCGGGACTGACGCCTACGATGTTGTCCAGCGAATTCCGCGTAGCGGCATCGCGCTTGAAGGCAAAATTCTGCCGGCTCAGCGTCATCTTTTCCAATGCGCGGTTGATGGCCAGCTTGATTTCATCCACCAGGCCGGGCGACTTGCGGATGTAATCGGTGGCTCCGCCGGCCTTCACGGCCTGCACCGCAGCCTCGTAGTCGTCCACCGCGGTGATCAGGATGACGGCGGAGTCGGGCGAGACCTGATGCGCATAGCGCAGCACTTCGATGCCGTCGGTATTCGGCATCTTGATGTCGGTCACGACCACGTCGTAGAGAGCGCTGTCCAGTTTTCTCTTTGCGTCCTCTCCCGACTTCACGGTTTCGACTTTGTGGCCATCGCGGCGCAGGGCGATGTCCAGCATTTCGCAGATGGAGCGCTCGTCGTCACAAACCAGAATATTACCCACGGGCGCGACCTCCGATCCCGGCGGCCGCCGCCAAGTTTTCTTCCGGTCCGGACTGAAGTTGAAGTGCGGTAGCGGGCTGCAGGATGGGAATCTGTTCGGCAACCGCGGTTCGCCTCAAACGGAGAACGAACACGCTTCCCTCCCCTAGTTTTGAGCGCGCCCAGACCTTGCCTTCGTGGGCCTGCACGATCTGATAGACGATGGCCAGGCCCAGACCTGTGCCACCTTCAAATTGCGACTGAAATGGCTCGAAAATCTTTTCCACCAACTGCCGGCTCATGCCGGGGCCGGTATCGGCAAAGTTGATTTGCCAGTCGTCGCCGATCTGCTCCAGCGAAATTTTCAGAACTCCGCCGGAACTCATGGCGCGAACTGCGTTTTCGCAGAAATTCCAGAACACCTGTTTGATCTTGTCGCCATCGGCCATGGTCAAGGCCTGCGGAACGCTGTACTGGCGTTCGATGCGGATACCAGTGTTCTCCGCGACCAGGCGATGCTCCAGCAAAGTGAGCGTGTCCTCGAGCAACGGCAGCAGATCGACATTGGAGAAGCTGATATTGCTTGCCTCGAGAGTAAGCCAGAAAGTCTGTGATGATGCCGTTCAGCCGGTCCGACTCGCGCATTACGATCTGCAGCAACTGGCGGTGCTCGTCGCTCAAGTCGGCAATACCGGAAAGCATGCTCACCGAGCCGGCAATCGAAGTCAGCGGGTTGCGGATTTCGTGGGCGATGGCTGCGGCCAGCCGGCCCACCGCCGCGAGGCGGTCTTGAATGCGCAAATCCCGCTCCAGCCGCCGAATTTCAGTGAGGTCGTCGAAGGTATAAACGTAGCCCATCGTCTTCCGGCCGGGAACCGCGAGGGCAGTCGCCATCACTCGAAGAGTCTTGCAGAAGCCGTTTGATGCGACGAAGCGCACTTCGCCGTGTGCGCGTTCGGAGCCGATCATTGGGCAACGGATCAAGAAACAGCTGACCGACCGGCTTTCCCAGAAAATCGGGTTCCGGGCGCTCGAACAGCTTTCTGCGCGGCGGTGTTTGCCAGGGTGACGTACCCATCGAGGCCGGTGGTGATCAAGCCGCCGCTGATGGACTGAATAATATTTTCGTGCAGAGCCTGAAGATCGGCCAGGGCTCCGCTGGTGTACTTGAGCTTTACGTCAACCTGGCGCAGCTTTGGCGGCCAGCAAGCCTGCCAGATAGGCGACCGCCAGATAGCCGAAGAGATTGACGAAAATGATGGCCTGCAGCGCACCCAGCCCGGGATGGGTGGTGGAGTACGAGGGAATCACTTCGAAATAGGTCAGCTCCAGAACAGCCACGTACAGAATGAATGCCAGGGCGCCCATCAGGTAAGCCCAGACCCGCGGCAGCAAGATGCAAGCAACGATAATTACCAGCGGATAAAGGAAGTTCAGCGAACTATCCACTCCACCCGTGGCATAAACCACGAGCGTGACCAGCACCAGGTCGGTAATGACCTGCAGCAACGCTTGAATGCGGCGCTCTTCCCAGAAGGACAGAAGAACCAGGTAGAAAATCGAAATCGTGTACCACAGCAAAACGACATTGATGAACAGACGCAGCGGAATTGGGTTGGGAGTAAGCCGGGCAATCGCCAGCTCGATGCCGAACAAAAGTGTCAGAATGATGATTCGAACTTTGGCCAGCCAAGCCAGCCAAAGCCGTTCATCGAACATGGATTGCATGCGAGATCAAATCCCCGAGTACTAGTCGTCAGTCGGCGGTCTTCAGCCGTCGACGCTCACTGACGACTGACTGACTACTGTTGATTGATGACCGATAATTGTCGAGGGCCGCCGGCCTCCAGCTCTGGCTGATGACTGGCGACCGACGACTGACGATTGCTCTTGTTAGCCCGCCAGTTTGGCGATCATCGAGAACAGCGGCATGTAGAGCGAAATAACGATGCCGCCGATCATGATGCCCAACAGACCGATGATGACCGGTTCCAACATGGCCAACATGTCCTTGGTGGCGGAGTCGACTTCGTCTTCGTAGAAGTCGGCAATCTTCTGCAGCATGGCATCCATGGCGCCCGTGGCTTCGCCGACGCCGATCATCTGCGTCACCATGTTGGGGAACACGCCCGACTCGCGCAGCGGATCGACGATGGTGCGGCCTTCTTCGATCGCCTTGCGCACCCTCATCAGCGCTTCTTCCAGCACCGCGTTGCCCGAGGTCCTGGCGGTGATGCTCAGACCTTCAAGAATCGGCACGCCTGAGGTGATCAAGGTTCCGAGAGTACGGGTAAAGCGCGCGACTGCGATCTTGCGCAGCAACACACCCAGAATCGGCAACTTGAGTAGCGTGTAATCGAAGTAGTATCGGCCCTTGGGGTTCTTGCGAATCTGCTTCATGCCGAAAATGAGTCCGGCTACACCGACGATGAAGAACCACCAGAACTGACCTACGAATGCGCTCAGGCCCATCACGATACGGGTAGGCAGCGGCAAGGCGACGCCCAAGCCGATAAACAAGTTGGAGAAAATCGGAACGACCCATTTCAGCAGCGCGCCGACGATCAAGAACGCCAGGCTGACGACGCGATACCGGATAGATCAAAGCTGACTTCACGGCAGCGCGCAACTTGACGGCTTTTTCGATGTAGATCGCGAGGCGCTGCAGAATGATGTCCAGAATACCGCCGGTTTCTCCGGCTTCAATCATGTTGGTGGTCAGATCGTCGAAGATCTTGGGATAGAGCTTCATGGCGTTTGCCAGCGTGGCGCCGCCTTCGACCGTGGTACGCACGCCCGTCAGAGTCTTCTGGAAAGCTGGGTTCTCCTGGTTTGCGGCGAGAATCTCCAGGCACTGCACCAGGGGAAGTCCGGCGTCGATCATGACCGAAAACTGCCGGAAGAAAATGGCGATGTCCTTGGTCTTGACTTTGCCAGTGCCGAAGGTGGGCATGACAAATTCCTTGCCCTTTTCCCGGATGGCGCCCGGCGTGATGCGCTCGCGCCGCAACTGGGTGGTCAGAACCTGTTTGTTGACGGCCGTGCGCTCCCCGCTGACTTTCTGACCGGACTCGTTCTTCCCAGAAAATGTAAAAACTGGCATGGTAACCCTCTCCTCACTGCAATTCGTTTTTCGCGGGTCCGCATTTTCTGGCGTCCCCGATTTCTCATTCCTTACTCGCTTGCGTCCCCGCCACGCGCAACGGCAGGGCGGCCGTCCTTCCCTAGCGCTTGCTGGGAGCGGCTCCCTTCGCCATGGCGCCGGCCGTATTACGATTGAGCCCGGCGCCACGGTTGATCATTTCCTGCAATTCGTCGGTATTGCTGGAGCGAGCCATCGCCACTTCCAAAGTGATCTTCTTCTGGAAATATGCGGTCGCCAGCGCCTGGTTAAACGTCTGCATTCCGAACTTGTCCTGACCGGATTGCATGGACGAATAAATCTGGTGAATCTTGTCTTCGCGGATCAGGTTGCGGATGGCTGCATTCGGAACCATGATTTCCATGCACATGGCGCGTCCCTTGCCATCCGCCTTGGGCAGAAGGCTTTGGCACATGATGCCTTCCAGCACCAACGACAACTGCGCCCGAATCTGGGGCTGCTGGTGAGCCGGAAACACGTCAATGATTCGGTTGATGGTCGAAGACGCCGAATTGGTGTGCAGCGTGCCAAACGTAAGGTGACCGGTTTCAGCGATACGCAGGGCCGATTCGATGGTTTCCAGATCGCGCATTTCGCCGATCAGCACCACGTCCGGGTCTTCACGGAGGGCGGCGCGCAAGGCGTCGGCGAAGCTCTTGGTGTCAGCGTGCAGTTCGCGCTGGTTGACCACGCAATTCTTGTTCATGTGCACGAATTCGATCGGATCCTCGATGGTGAGGATGTGATCGTGCCGCTCGCTGTTGATCTTGTCGATCATGGCCGCGAGCGTCGTCGACTTGCCTGATCCGGTCGGACCTGTCACCAGTACCAGGCCACGTGGCTTGTCGCACAGCTTGCTGACGATGGCAGGCAGTCCCAGCTGGTTGAATGACTTGATCTCGAAGGGAATCAAACGGAAGACGGCCGAGGTGGCGCCGCGCTGATTGAAGGTATTGGCGCGGAAACGGGCCAGACCCTTTCAGACCGAAAGAGAAGTCCAGTTCGAGGTTTTCCTCGAAGCGGTGCTTCTGCGAATCGGTCATCACGCTGTAAGCCAGCTGCTTGGTCTCTGCCGGAGTCATCTGCGGCAGATCGAGCGGCACCAGGTGTCCGTGGACGCGAATCTGCGGCGGTGAATTGGTAGTGATGTGGAGGTCGCTTCCCCCCATCTCCAGCAGCCGTTTCAACAGATCACTTAACGAAAGCGACATATTTTTCCCTTTCCTTCCTGAACTTAGTGAATGGTTTCGCGTGCCACTTCTTCCAGAGTGGTCTGGCCCAGCGCAACTTTGATAAGCCCGCTGCGGCGCAGCGTGATCATGCCCCGCTCAATCGCCTTTTTCTTCAATTCCAGCGACGATGCACCGACCAGGACCAGTTCCTTGATCTCGTCGTCCACTTCCATGACTTCGTACAAGCCCGTACGGCCCTTGTATCCGGTGTTGTTGCAGATGCCGCAGCCCTTGCCTTTTTGAATCTTCACGGTCTTGGCTTCCGCTGGCGTGTAGCCTTCTTCGATCAATGCCTGCACCGGCATGTCGATCACTTCGGCACACTCACGGCAAATGCGGCGAACCAGCCGCTGCGCGCAAATAAGGTGAACTGAAGTCGCAACCAGGAACGGTTCGATACCCATGTTCATGAGCCGGGTAATGGTTTCCGGCGCGCCGTTGGTGTGCAGAGTGGAAAGCACCAAGTGGCCGGTGAGGGCGGCTTTGATGGCAATTTCCGCGGTTTCAAAGTCGCGGATTTCGCCGACCAGAATGATGTTGGGATCCTGCCGCAAGAATGCGCGCAGCGCCGCCGCGAAGTTCAACCCGATCTGTTCCTTCATCTGCACCTGGTTGACTCCGGCCAACTGAAACTCGACTGGATCCTCGGCGGTCATGATGTTGGTATCGGGTGTGTTCAAGCGAGCGATGGATGAATACAGTGTGTTGGTCTTGCCCGATCCCGTCGGGCCCGTGACCAGCACCATGCCGTAAGGCTTAAGAATGGCTTTTTCAAACTTGGTCAGCGACTCCTGCTCGAAACCGAGCTTGGTCATGTCCAGGCGCAGGTTTTCCTTGTCCAGCAACCGCATCACGATCTTTTCGCCCCACAGTGTAGGCAGCGTGCTGACGCGGAAGTCGAGTTGCTTCTTGCGGCCTCCAAGACTCATCTTCAGCATGATGCGGCCGTCCTGCGGAAGGCGCTTTTCGCTGATGTCCAGCTTCGCCATGATCTTCACGCGCGAAGTGATGGCGTCCTTCAACTTCAGCGGCGGCGACATGATGCTCTGCAACACGCCGTCAATACGGAAGCGCACGCGGAATTCTTTTTCGTACGGCTCCATGTGAATGTCGCTGGCTCCGCGCTTTACCGCGTCGGTGAGCACCAGGTTGACCAGTTTGACGATGGGAGCTTCGTCGGCCGCCCTCTCCAGGTCGGCCAGCTCCATCTCGGTTTCTTCGGATTGCAGTTCGACGTCGGCGTCGTTGACCTCGGTCATCGACTGCATGACCTGCTCGAGATCTTCCTGCTGCGTGGTGCCGTACGCCTTCTCGATGCTTTCGAGGATCGAGCTTTCCGACGCGACCACCGGCTCGATGTTGAAGCCGGTCATGAACTTGATATCGTCCATGGCGAAGACGTTGGTCGGATCCACCATGGCGATGGTCAGCGATGCCCCCACCCTGCTGAGAGGCAGGATCTGGTAACGCTTCGCAGTTTCGAATGGAATCAGCTTCACGACCGAAGGATCAATTTCGAAGTAGGAGAGATTGATGGCGGGAACGCCATATTGCCGCGAGAGGAAATTGGTGACGTCTTCATCGGTCAGGAAACCCAGCTTTACCAAAGCCGAGCCGAGGCGGCAGTTGGTTTCCTTCTGCACCTTCGTCGCCTGCACCAACTGCTCTGTGGTAATGACCTTCTCTTTGACCAGAAGATCACCCAGCCGTTGCGACATGCTTCGATCTCCTATCTGTACGTCAGATAAATACGGTTTACGGCCACAGCGCGAAGTTGCAGCTGCATTTTCGAGGGGAAGAGTTGCAGCCTTTCGCGTTGACACAAATTGTCACCGTAACTGGGTTACGGCACCAGTAACTTTGGTACGTAATGGTGTTGTATGTCTTCAGTAACTTAGTGATGTACGTTTGCAGGAAACGCAGGAAACAAGGGCTTCCGCGGATTCGCAGTCCAAAAATGGTGCAAAAACGGCAAACAGGGATTGGGGTACTTTAGTTTTTGGAATGCGCGGGAAGCCAACAAGTTTTGGGGTTTTCCAAATGTTATCGCGTTGTGCTACATCGATTGCGATACAGGCAAAGGAACTTTTGAGGTCTTGTCAGGCGTCATACCTTTTCTCTCGCAAATGGTGTGATTTGTTCCCAGGATTATCACATCACGCCCGTCGTGAAGCTTCTTTCTGATTCAGCAACATGGTCGAAGTTAGAAAGCGCCCGCCCTACTATTGAGCAAAAGGGTGAGGGTGAAAGACTCGGCAGAATCTCGTGGACATAAGTGGCTGAACGCTGTCGACAATCTCGCCGGGGACGGCAAGAAGTAAGAAGACTGACCGCAACTTCCGTATCACGCTTTGTGCGTGCTTCCGGATATCGTCAGGATAATGGCGAGAGCCGCGATCAGGGCGAACACGATGGGAATTGAATAGCTTTCCATAACCAACCCATGCCTACATAGTGGAAATGCGAACGTATCGCATGAGGTCTTTGACGTTTACAAGAACAGCGAGCACAACCAGAGCGAGCACCACCAACCCTGTAATTTCCAGAACGTGCATAACTACCTCCAAACTTCAGAAGCACTATTATGCAAGTCGGCTTTCGCCGCAATACAGTCATTCACTGAGATCCGCCGGATAAAAGCCGAAGATCATCGCGCTTTGTTCGCCCACCGACAAGCATGTTATACGTCAGACACAGTACGCTAGCGTACTGTGATCACAAGCTTTACCCATGTGCCTTGTTCGGTTATAACGATAGATAATTGGTATCGATTAACGGCTGGCTGAGCCGCCGGTTCGCGGTGGGGAGCATTGTGACGACTAACTATAGCTGGCACGATTCTTACAAAACCGCTCTGCTGGAAAGTGATTGGACGAAGATTGAGGAGCGGATTCAGACGGCAGAGTCTGCAATTCACCAGAGGCAACGGGTGCTTTCTCAAGACCACGGTGGCACGCAAGAGGAAAGAGACGCTCTGCTCAATGCGATGAACGGCCTTAAAGTTTTGCGAGCGGATGCAGCTTCGTGGCGGGAAAAACAGCGGGGTCGTAGCACCGGGTCGTGAGTGACAAAGAACCTGGGATCCGACCGCACAAAATAGCCCGGAAGTTAGCCTCAAGTTCATTGACGAAGCGGCACATTCATTGGCAACCTCAAGATTGACCCTGGAATCCCATTTCGTGGCATATGAATCAGTTCTGTCAGATCGAACATGTAGCGAGCGGCAGCGATTCAGGTACACCCTGCGGCAATCGTGTTGTTGCTGAATGCTCTGACTGCGGAGCCGCGATATGTTCCCACTGCCGGACATGGTGTTGCGGCCAATCATTCTGCGTATCCTGCGGCGACTACCACGCGACTCATTTCTGCCTGAAAAAACCTGCGCAGACTGAACGCTATCCATATTCGGTTTTTGATCCGCTTGATAAAGCTGGTTGAGCGTTGTCTGGCTGAATCCCCACCAGACGATGAGCCATTAGCCAGCCCTAGGCTCCTGGCTTCACGCTCTTCCGTCCCGCGCGAACCCCTCCCGTCATCAGCTTCAGGCTTATAATGAACCACTTAGGCTCGGCTATTCATCTATAGCTTTTTGACCTTGGCGGGCCTGGTCTGAATTTGGCGAATCCTAATTCAACCCGAAAGCAGGAACCCCCTAGCCGCAAGAGAATGATCGTTCTGCTGGCGGTTGGAATTTTTGTTCTGTTTGGTATTTTGCTTTCCCAGTCCTCGTTCGATCTTCCTTTTCTCAACCCGGATACGAACCAGCAGCTACTTTTCTTCGCGGCGCTTTCCGCAGTGATCTTTCTGTTGTTCGTCGCACTGACGTTCGTGCTGGCGCGCAACCTGTTGAAGCTGTTTGCCGAGCGCAGACTGGGAGTGCTCGGTTCCAAGTTCCGCACCCGGCTGGTGGTCGGAGGATTGCTGCTCTCATTCCTGCCGGTCATCATGATGTTCTTTTTTGCCTACGGTTTGATGAACCGCTCGATCGATAAGTGGTTCTCTCGCCCGGTGGAAGAAGTCCGTGAAGACACCGCTGCCATGGCCTCTCTGCTCTCCCGGTATCTGGCGCAGAATGCGCGCGCCGAAGCCCAATCCATCGCCGCTTTGCCCGAGACGCAAAAAGCTTTTGCCGGCCATAGTTTTTCGACGGTGATGAACGAATTTCGCCGGCATGAACCCACTTTGCAAGGCGGATTCGCGGTAGCGATCGAAGATGGAAACGCGCAGGCCAGTTTCGCCGCTCCTGCATCTTGGCCACTACTGAAGGCGAAGATTCCATTGCAGCGGCTGGCCTCCGACAGCATCGTTCATTTGAACTGGGAGCAGGCCGACTATATCCTTGGCGCCGCCAATGTGAATGACCGCGGGCTGATTCTGGTGGCGATGCCGTTACCACAAAAACTTGCGGAGACGGTGAAGGCATTGGACGCCAGCCAGCGCCGCTATCTCGATCTTAGCCGCGGGCGCAAATTGATTCGACGGACCTACATGGGCCTGTTGCTTCTGCTCACCGTGCTCGTGCTTTTCTCTACTACCTGGCTGGCTCTTTATCTGTCCAAACTGGTGACGCGGCCGGTGGTTGCGTTGGCCGAAGCCACGCAGGAGATTTCACGCGGACGCCTGGACTACCGGGTTGAGGTCAGTGCTGCTGATGAGATCGGCGATCTGGTGCGTTCTTTCAATCGCATGGCGGAAGAACTGGAAACCAGCCGCCGTCAGATTGACGCGTCCAGCCATGACCTCAGTGCCGCCAACATTGCGCTGGAACAACGGCGTCGCCACATCGAGACGATTCTGGAGAGTATTCCCACCGGCGTGCTCTCGCTCGATGCAGGGCGCCGAATCACCCACGTGAACCATGCCTTGCTGCGCATGTTCAACCCTTCCGGAGGAGAGTCGGGGACCCCGAAAGTCGCCATCGGAGCGGCATTGCGCGATGTGTTTCCGCAAGAGGTTTTGGAAGATCTGGAGCCTCTGCTACGACGCGCGGATCGCATGGGTACAACCACGACCCAACTCGAGGTGACGCTTCATCCCTCACCTTTCAACGCTGCGGTCACCGTGGCAACGCTTCATCATGGAGGACAGGGACTCGGTTACGTTTTGGTGTTCGAAGACTTGTCCGATCTGCTAAAGGCGCAGAAACAAACGGCTTGGCGCGAAGTGGCGCGACGAGTTGCTCACGAAATCAAGAATCCGCTGACGCCTATCGCACTCTCCGCCGAGCGCATCCGCCGGCATCTCGATCGCGGCTCGCCACCCGATGCCGCTTCGCTTGAAGTGATTCACAGCTGCTCCGAAACCATCGGCAGCGCGGTAGAAACGTTGCGCACCCTGGTGGACGAATTTTCTACCTTGGCCCGTTTTCCCGCGGCGCAGCCCGCTCCGGCAAACATCAACTCCATCGTGGAAAACACCTTGGCGATGTTCAACGGGCGATTGGACAGTATCCACGTGCAAACGTTTCTGGCTGGCGATCTGCCAAAAGTCATGGCCGACTCCGAAGCCATAAAGCGCGCCCTCGCCAACCTAGTGGACAATGCAGCCGAGGCGATGCAAGGTGCGCTGGTGCGTGAAATTCAGATTTCGACGACGCTAGTGGCAAGCAGGGATGCGGTCGAAATTACGGTCGCTGATACCGGCCACGGCGTTACTCAGGAATTGAAGGAACGTCTCTTCTTGCCGTACTTCTCCACCAAAAAACGCGGAACCGGCCTGGGCCTGGCCATCGTCAGCCGCATCATCGAAGATCATCACGGATCGATTCGAGTGGAAGAAAATCAGCCGGTAGGCACCAGGTTCGTGGTGGAATTGCCTGTCGCTGTCGAACTCATTCCGGCTGTCCCGATTCGCCAGCATGCATAACATTCTCATCGTGGACGACGAGTCCGGCATCCGCCAGTCGCTTAAGGGTGTACTGGAGGATGAAGGCTATAAGGCAGCCTCGGCGGAAAGCGGAGAAGCCTGCCTCGAAACCCTGCGTAAACGCTCGTTCGATGTAATCCTGCTCGACGTATGGCTCCCCGGAATGGATGGCCTTGAGACTTTGCAAAAGATCAGGGACCTGGAAAATGCTCCAGAGGTCATCATGATCTCGGGCCACGGCACGATTGAAACCGCGGTGCGCGCCACCAAGCTCGGGGCGTACGATTTTCTGGAAAAACCGCTTTCGATCGACAAGACACTCATCCTGGTGAAGCATGCCATCGATGCCAAGCAGATGCGGCAGGAGAACCGGGAGCTTAAGAAGCAGCTCACGCCGCGCAGTGTGATCGTCGGCGAGAGCATTCCGATGAAGGCTTTGCGGCAGCAGATCCTGCTCATGGCGCCGACCAACGGGCGGGTTCTGATCTATGGCGAGTCAGGCACAGGGAAGGAATTGGTGGCCCATGCCATCCATGCCCAAAGCCTGCGCAAGACTGAGATGTTTGTGGAATTGAATTGTGCTGCCATTCCTGAGGACCTGATTGAGAGCGAACTTTTCGGTCACTACAGGGGATCGTTTCCTGCAGCTACCGCTGACAAAGAGGGCAAATTTCACCGGGCAAACGGCGGAACGCTCTTCCTGGATGAAATCGGCGACATGAGCCTCAAGACGCAATCCAAAGTTTTGCGCACGCTTGATGAAGGGCGATTTACCCCGGTTGGAAGCGATGAGCCGGTCACCGTAGATGCGAGACTGATTGCTTCCACCAATAAAGATCTGGACGAAGAAATCTCGCGCGGAAACTTTCGTGAAGACCTGTTCTATCGGCTGAACGTAATTCCCTTCTCCGTTCCGCCCCTGCGTGAGCGCCAGGAGGATGTTCCCCTGCTGGCAAGACACTTTCTTAAGGATTTTTCTGCCACTTACGGCCGCCGGCCGCGAGAAATTACCGACGATGCGATCGACACATTAATGCGCTACTCCTGGCCGGGGAACGTACGCGAGTTGCGCAACGTGATTGAGCGAATCGTCATCATGAATCCCACGACGACCCGTTTCGATCGCAAGCATCTGCCGCCACTCGTGCACCGCGATGGCACCCGCCGTTCGATTGGAACTGAGTTTTCAACGCTGCATCAGGCCCGCGCTGCGTACGAACGCGATTACATTTTGAAGAAGCTCGACGACAATCACGGCAACATCAGCCGGACCGCGGAAGTCCTAGGGCTGGAGCGAAGCCACTTATACAGAAAGATGAAGACTCTGGGAATTGCGGTGAAGGAATAAACGGAAAGACTCCGAGCAGTGAGGTTGCACTAGCGCTTGATCATGTGGATTTCCGTGCCGTTCTTGAGAAACTTCACTTCATCCATCAACTGATTGATCAAAAATATTCCGCGGCCGTGATCGGAATATACACTCTCACCGCGTAAGGGGTCTGGGATGTCCACAGGATCAAATCCCTTGCCTGGATCTCGAACAACGATCAGGATGCTCTGGTCTTCGTTGGCGACCACGTCGCATTCCACGATCTTCGAAGGGTCGGCTTTGGCGCCATGCACCACGGCGTTAGCCAACGCTTCTGTCAGCGCCAACTCGATCGCGTCGTGCTTATCGGCGTCGGAATGGATCTTGCGCACCATTTCCATCACGCTTTGAACCACTGGATCCACAGCATCCCGGTCCGCAGAAAGGGTTATCTTCAACTTTAAGCCGGATTTTGTGGGGTCGAAATTGTGGTTCTCGGGATTATCGGTCATGGCCTACTTTCTTGGATGGTTCTAATGCGCTCGGGGATTCTACAGTGATCACCACGATAGATCAAAGTGACAGGGGTTCATGGCTTGCTATTGCCTGTCAAATGTTCAAGTTGGCGTCGCCAGTCCAACTCTTCGACGAATTCATGTGACTCACGCCAGTTGCTGCGAACCTTCACAAAGAGCTCCAGGAATACCTTCTTGCCGAGCATTTCCTCGATTTGCAAGCGCGCCGCCGTGCCTATCTTCTTGAGCATCTGGCCGCCCTTGCCAACCAGAATTCCCTTTTGTCCGTCGCGTTCGCAAAAGATCGCAGCAGCGATGCGAGTCACCCGGGGTTTTTCTTCAAACTGCTCAATCACTACCGTGGTCGCGTACGGGACCTCTTCGCTCGTTTCCACCAGAACCTGCTCGCGAATAGTTTCCGCGACCATAAAACGAACCGGTTGATCCGTGATCTGGTCTTCGGGAAAATATCGCGGACCTTGCGGCAGAAAGCGGATCAACTTTTCGAGAAGAACGTCGAGACCTTCGCGCTTGCGCGCGGAGAGAGGAATGATTTCCCGGAAGTCGTGGAGCTTGCGGTATTCATCGATGATCGGCAACAACTTCTCTTTCGTACCGCGGAGAAGATCAATCTTGTTGAGTAAAAGGAACACCGGCGTGCTGGACTTTTTTGCCATCTCGAGCACCGAGTGGTCGGCTTGGGCAAATCGGCGGGTAACGTCCACGATCAGTAGGACGAGTTCGCAGCCGTCGAGTGCTTCCCGCACTTCCGCCATCATCTTTCGTCCTAGAGAAGTATCGGGCCGGTGAACTCCAGGAGTGTCGATAAGAACGACCTGGCCGCCAGACCTGCCCTTCTGCGCGAGCACGTTCAGGATTCCGAGGATGCGATTGCGCGTGGTCTGCGGCTTGGGACTGATGATGGCGATCTTCTCGCCCACCAATGCATTGAGCAGTGTGGATTTGCCGGCATTAGGCCGGCCGAGGATGCAGACGAATCCGGAATGAAAAGACATTTGAGATGAACGCGTGAGGATGGCCGCCCTCGACCTTCCGGGCCCAGCGGAGCTGGGCAGTTGAAACACTGCGCGGGCGAGGGCGCCCGCGCCACATGACATGACTATATCAGCTTCATCTGGGTCGGCTTGGCAAGCGAGATTCTTACCCGCTCCACGCGTCGTTCGGTTGCGTCGAGAACTTCGAAGCGCAAACCCTCTTCCTCCACCACTTCGCCCCGATGCGGAATGCGCCCCGCGAGTTCGCTCACCAACCCTGCCACGGTTGCCGATTCTTTTCCTTCGGGACGGATTCCAAACATTTCACCGAGGCGGTCAATGTCCATATTTCCAGGCACTATGTAAGAAGTGTCGGTTTCGCGAATTACCTCCAGCTTCTCGTGTTCATCGCGGATCTCTCCAACAATCTCTTCCACCAGGTCTTCGATCGTGACCAGGCCGGCTACGCCTCCGTATTCGTCGACTACAACGGCCATGCGTACATTATTTTTCTGCATTTCGCGCAACAGATCGCTGCCCAACTTGCTCTCCGGCACGAAGTAGACGTCACGCCGCATAAGCGTGTCGACGGTACGGGCGCGGGCTTCGGTGTCGGGCACCTGCAAAACATCCTGCGCATAGACGATTCCGACGATGTTGTGGATGGTTCCCTCAAAAACCGGCACCCGGGAGAACGGCTTGTTCTTCAGCAGTTCGATGAATTGCTCGACCGTGGTGTTGGTGGGCACGGCTACAATCTCCGGACGCGGCTTCATCGCTTCGCGAACGGTTTTCTCGCCGAATTCGACGACCGACTGGATCAAATCGCGGTTGCTCTCATGCAGAATGCCCTCTTCCTGGCCCGCTTCGATCAGCGCATCAACCGCCTCTGCCTGGGTTTCCGGTGCTTCATCGGAATGCTCCTTTGGTCAGGGCTGTCACCGATTTCAAAAAGCCCAGAACCAGAGTCACCGGCAGAGCCGTGTAAATCAAAATCTTCAGCAACAATACCCACCGCGTCAACCATTCGCCGTTAGTCCGCGAAAAAAACAGAAAAGGAAGAAAACGATTGAACAGGATGATGATGAGAACCAGACTGAGCGTGGCCTGCAGGATTTCGTAGATACTCCAGGCCCGGTCGCGGAACACGGCAAAACCTACCAGCATGGCGATTGCAGCCGTCATGATCTGGGTAAGCACCGCCATGGAAAGCGCGGCACGCGCCCGGCTCACCCCAAGCTTCGGTTCAATAATCTGTTCGAATGCAGCGATATTTTCCTGAAATTCGCGGGATAGAAATTTCCCAATCTCGGTATAGACGCGATCCACGTAGGAAACCAGGGTCAGCAGGCAGAACATGACGAGCAGCGCGGCTGCGATGGCGTAATTCATCGAATCCGTGCCCTGCCAGGCGCTTTACCCAAGGATCTGGCGGAGTCTGGACGCTTTTTTTCTCCCCGTTCAGTCCTCTCAATCAATCCCACGGGCAGCCTTAATAACTCTCGCAACTTCGCTTCCTTGGCCGCCATCGTTCCGCGGTCACTCTCGTGGTCGTAGCCGGCGAGATGAAGAACTCCGTGGAGAACCAGAATCTTGATCTCCTCCGCCACGGAATGACCTAGTTGACGCGAATTCTCTCTGGCAATCTCGGCCGAGATCGCAATATCACCCGCAAAACCTTTTACAACGCCTAGTTCTGGCTCGAAGGAAAGCACGTCGGTAGGCTGGTCCTTGCCCCGAAAGCGACGGTTGAGCGCACGCAGTTCCTGGCTGCTGGTCACCAATACATTGACGGTGCCCCGAAGCTTGACGGTCCTGCTTGCTCGCGCGACAAATCTCGCCAAAGTCGCGTCGGTCAGCCCAGGCACTTGTTTTCTCAGAATAACCAAGATGTCCTTCTACACCCTTTGCGGTTAACTCTTTGCGTTACTCTGCGTCTTTTCCAGGTAACCGCCAAAAACAAACAGGAGGGCCAAATCCAGGCGCCCTCCTGCTTAATCTTACCTGCTCTACTGTTCCGTTTCTACTTCGGGCGGCAGCCCTCCGCTCTTATCCAGGAGCGCCGATTCCTTTCCATTTGTCTTGCCATTCGCGTGCGCATCTGGCGTAGACGCTTCCCCGTCTGCTGCCTTGGCCTTGTGCTCGTCGTAGGCTCGGATGATGCGCTGCACAAGGTGGTGCCGCACCACATCGGTATCGTCAAAGTAAGCAAATGCCAAACCCTCGACATGTTTGAGGACATCAGCAGCTTCAAGCAGGCCGCTGCGCTTCGCATTGGGTAGATCAATCTGCGTGACGTCTCCGGTGATGACGGCCTTCGAGTTGAATCCCAGCCGAGTAACAAACATCTTCATCTGCTCGGAAGTCGTATTTTGGGCCTCGTCCAGGATCACGAATGAATCATTCAAGGTGCGGCCGCGCATGAACGCAATTGGCGCAATCTCGATGATATTTTTCTCCAGATAGCGGTCCACCTTCTCCGGCTCCAGCATGTCGTAAAGAGCGTCATACAGCGGACGCAGGTAGGGATCGATCTTGTCCTGCAAAGTACCGGGCAGAAATCCCAGACGTTCGCCGGCTTCGACCGCGGGACGTGCCAGAATGATGCGGCTCACGCGCTTGGACAGCAACGCCGAGATGGCCATGGCCACTGCCAGATAAGTCTTGCCGGTTCCCGCCGGCCCGATGCCGAAGACCATGTCATGGTTTTCGATGGCTTCCAGATAACGGCGCTGGTTGACGCTCTTGGGCTGCACGGTTCGGCGTCCCAACGATCGCTGCCGCCCAGCTTCTGCCAGACCGCGCAGCGTAGTCTTGGGATCCGCCAGCAGAACCCGGAGCATGCTGCCCAGATCTCCGTTATTGAAAACATGTCCGGAGCGCTGCAAGTGGTCGTAGTCGGCGAAGACCTGCTCGGCGCGGGCAACATCGCGGGCTGCCCCTTCCAGTTCGATAGAGTCGGATCGCAGGTCGATGTTGATGTTCAAACCGTCTTCCAGCAGACGCAGATTCTCATCCCGCGTGCCGAAAAGGGTGTCGATGTTGGGGCTGATTTCAATGCTCTTCTTCATTTAGTGTTTAGCACTTCTTCACGGCGAGCGTTGGATGCTCGTTTACCTGTGCGCGGAGCGACCTCTGGCTTATGAAAGGGTCTTCGCAAGACAGGCAGACACACTCCTGCCATTTACAGGACAAACTATTCTTGTGTCTGGAGGTGGAACCAGCCGAGGGTGCTCGCCCCGAGGTACAGGCAACTACCATTACGCTAAAGGGTACCCCTGCCAGCGGACGAGAGTCAATGGTGGTTAATTCGACACGAATCCGGTAGTTCACTCACACTTTGGAGCAGAACACGAACCTGCCGGGACCATCCCGAAGCTCCAGTTGATTGCACCCCGTCTTCACTCCGGATATTATTCACGCCACAATGAGACTGACGTACGGCGTCTTCCTTGCCCTGATGCTGAGCGTTTTCGGCTCTTGCTCAGACTTCATCCACCTCCAGCGAAATTGAAGCCATCTATCCCGATGCGCGCGCGCTTTATATCGATCTCCACCAGAATCCCGGAACTGTCTTCACATGAAACCCAAACCGCGGCGAAGTTGGCCAGCCACTTGCGGACCTCGGGTATGCAGTTACGGAGAACGTCGGCGGAACCGGCGTCGTCGCGGTCCTGAAAAACGGCGCGGGTCCGACGGTGATGCTGCGCACTGAACTCGATGGTCTTCCAGTTGAGGAAAAGACCGGCCTTCCCTATGCCAGCAAAGTCCGCACCAAAGATGACGCGGGACATGATGTTGGCGTCATGCACGCCTGCGGACATGACATCCACATGGCATCGCTGTTCGGGACCGCGGCAATCATGGCCCACAGCAAGGAAACATGGCACGGAACACTCATTCTGATTGGCCAGCCCGCGGAAGAAACCATCAGCGGCGCCAAGAGGATGATCGAAGACGGCCTGATGACGCGTTTTCCCAAGCCCGATGTTGCCTTGGCGCTGCACGTGGGGAACGAACTTCCCGCGGGAAAAGTCGGTGTCGGCCCGGGCTATCGATTCTCCAATGCCGATTCCCTGCGCATCACGATTTATGGAAAGGGCGGCCATGGCTCGATGCCCAACAGCACAGTCGATCCCATCGTGATTGCCGCCCGGACAGTGGTTGCGCTGCAGACGATCGTTTCCCGCGAAGTAAAGCCGGGAGAAGTCGCGGTCGTCACAATCGGGTACATTCAGGCGGGAACGAAAAATAACATCATTCCCGATCAAGCCGATCTCGGGCTCACCGTCCGCAGCTATAAACCTGAGGTCCGAAAGCAGGTGCTCGCCGCCATCGACCGCATCACAAAGGCGGAAGCTAGCGCCGCCGGCGCGACGCGCGAACCGAAGATCGAGCACTACGAGAGCCACCGACGCCGTCTATAACGACCCAGCCCTCGCCCGACGCATGGAAGGCGTTCTCGAATCAGCGCTAGGCAAAGACAATGTGATCGTCGAAGACCCGGGAATGGCTTCGGAGGATTTCTCTTTCCTCACCGCGCAGGGCGTACCGTCGTTTTATTTCAGTCTGGGCGGAGCGAATCCGGCTAAATATGCCGAGGCTAAGTCGACTGGAACGAATTTGCCGTCCAACCATTCGTCGCTGTTCGCACCCGATCTGGACCCGACGCTGCATACGGGTATCGAGGCTGAGGTGGCCGTCCTACGCAATCTGCTGAATGGGTCTGCGGATGATCTGCGCAAGTCGATTTCGTCGGGACACTGAATCTGACCCAATGCCGGGCCGACACTGTTGGGCGCTGCCCTCTATGCCCCTTCTGCCTTAACGTCGGCTACCGATGCCGGCACCGCCCGTTTTTGAGCCCATGCGCGCAGTGCCTGGATTTCTTCTGATCGGGTCGTGGAAAGCGGAACCGTGGCCTTCAGCGCATCGAGCAAGCCCTGGGTGTTCACCGTCTGCTTGCTGGAAAATGCCGCGTACAGGGCGGTCTGCACCGCGGCGTCAATCTCAGCGCCGGAATATCCTTTCGCCGCTGCGGCTACCTTATCCAGATCAAATTCCGCCGGATTGCGTTTCCGGCGCGCCAGATGAATCGCAAAGATCTGCTTGCGCTCGGACTGATTCGGCAGGTCAACAAAAAATAGCTCGTCGAAGCGTCCCTTGCGGATCAATTCAGGGGGCAACACTGTCACATTGTTGCAGGTCGCCGCCACGAACACCGGAGCTTTGCGGTCCTGCATCCAGGAAAGAAAAGCGGCCAGGATGCGGGATGAAACGCCGGCATCCACCGAAGCCGAATCCGCCCCGCTTCCGGCGAAAATCTTTTCCAGTTCGTCAATCCAGAACACGCAGGGGCGAGCCCTTCGGCGACCCGAAACACTTTCTGAATTCGTCTTTTCCGTCTCGCCGATGTACTTGTCGAAGATCGCAGCGGTGTCGAACTTCACCAGCGGCAGCTTCCACTCTCCGGCGATGGCGCGGGCGCACATGCTCTTGCCGCAGCCTTGCACTCCCAGGATGATTACCCCTCGCGGCGGTTCCAGGCCGAAGTCGCGGGCGGCGTCTTCCCATGTGCCACGCCGTTGCGCCAGCCAGCGTTTGAGATTGTCGAGACCGCCCACGCCGCCAAGATTTTCGGAGACGCCATTTTCCGGTGGAGCAATGAACTCCAGCATTCCGGAGTGCCGCAAGCAACTCTTTTTTCGCTTCGAGCACATCGGTGACGGTTTCTGGCGTGACTCCGTATCGCGTCACGATCGCCTGTGAGGTCGCGCGCTCCGCTTCTTCCTCGGTCAGGCCACGCAAATTGTTCGCCATGGCGTCGAGGCCTGCCGCGTCCAGGGTGCGTTTCAAAGTGCGGGTCTTACCCACTCTTACGGTCATCTCGTCGATGATCTGGCGAAGACGCCGCTTGTCCGGCAGGGGAAGCTCGAGGAACTCGACCAGGCTGCCCAGTTCCGGTGGAATCGTGATCGAAGGCGCCGTGATGATCACGGTGCGCCGGTTGGCAGAGAATTTCTGCCCCACGTCGCGCAGCCGGCGGACCACGACCGGATCGTCCATGTGGCGATGAAAGTCTTTGAGGACGAAGGCGGCTTCGAGCGACATTGCCTCCAGGTTGCTGAGGGCCTGGGCGGGCTCCTTGCTGTTGTAAAGCGCCTGGGCGCCGGCGTCGTTTGGATCGTGTCCCGTGTTAGCGAGCTGTGTCCGCCGACCGACCCTCGGATTGGTTCCGGCACCAATTCCCCGACGTCGCTGCCGCACGCACCAGGCCGCTGGCGATGCTCCACTCGAAAGTTGCCAGATTCAGCGAGGAGCACGCTGCGCGAACCAGACGAACCGCGCGCATCTCTTCCACGGTTTCCATCACGACGATGGGCGTGGAAGAGTTGAGCAGGATCTTCAGGCGCTCGAGAGCATCGGCCATAAAGGTTTGACCATCTGAGACTTACTCCCGTAAAATAGCGTATTCAACACCGTTCGGAACATCTCTCTATAGAAACGAAGGTAACGAACCAGACATGGCAAATCATTTTTCGGCGCTGAAGCGCGCCCGGCAGACTGAGAAACGAAGCGTCCGCAACCGCGCCAACACCTCCCGACTGCGCGGCGCTCTGCGCCAATTGCGCGAGGCTATGGCCAAAGGCGACAAGGCCGGCGCTGAAGTGGTCTTCCGGCAGACGGTCTCCGCCCTTGATAAGGCCGTCCAGAAGGGCGTAATCCACGGCAATACCGCCTCGCGCTACAAGTCTCGCTTGAGCGCGCGCGTAAGCGCTCTGAAATAGCCGACGCGGCTTCTCACATCCCGCAACGCGGCCTCCTGGCCTTATCCCGTGCGTCATCCTGAGGGACTTCAGTCCCGAAGGATCTGGCGTGCACGCCGGCAGGCTCTCCGCCAGCTCCGAATGACGGCTGGCGCAGCTTTCAGTTGTTCAATGAAAATTGGGGATCAGGAAGCCGGTGTGCTTCTGGTGCTCGCGGAACGCGTCCCCGAATTGCTGGCTGAGCATCGCTTCTTCCTTTCTTGCCTTCAGGCAATATCCAAGCACCACCAGGCATAACCCCAGAATGCATCGCCACTCGTCGATCGCCACAGCCGAACCGATCGTGGCGAGGATAAGTCCGGAATAAATTGGGTGGCGCAGGTGTGCGTAAGGTCCGGTGCGGATGAGTCGATGGTCTTCCTTGATCGTGACTCGTGCGCTCCAATATTCCGCCAGGTGATAACGGGCCCATATCGCCAGCGCAATTCCCGCCCAGGTAAAAATCACCCCTAGAATGGCCACAACGAGATTACGCGGAATGAACCGGCTTCCCAGCACGCCAATGCCGGTTGCACTGTTGAATACAAGAAGGTAGCCAACGATTTCCAGGAACAGAATGGCAATCCGGGAAGAGAGAGGTTCTTTTTCGCGCGTAGCGCGAGTCTTGAACATCCCCACGATCCAGTAGACGAAGAATACGATCCACGGAACCCCGATCAGGAAGCGGAAGGCGTCTCTTGTCGGTCATCGGGGATTTTCTAAACCGGCAGTTCTTCCTGCGACCATCCGGAGACTTCGGGCTTAGTCTCGGCGGTAAGATCCAGGATCAACTTTTCCAGCACGAAGCGCTTGGTCGGCGGATTGGAACGCAGAGCCAGGTCGGTTTTCGCCACCAGGCGAATGGCGCGAGTGAGTTCACGCTTTGATTTGTAGCGGCGCGCCTGCCTGATGATGTCGTCGGCGGCAAACGGCGGGACGCGAAATCCCTGCCAGAGCGCAGCCCACAGCATGCGCTGGTCGCGGACATTGCGCTCCAGAATCACCAGCATCTGGCGAAAAGTTTTCGCCAGCATGTAAATGTGTCCGATGGCAGCTTCGTCGCCATCGCCGGTGCTCAGGATCGCATCCAGCATTTGCAGCGCGCGGACCCGGTCCTTGGAGGAAATCGCATCGGTCAGCTCGTACAGCGAGCGCTGCTTCGCCGCCAGCACCATGGTTTCGACATCGCCCAGCGTGATTCGCTTCTTCTCTCCCACGTAGAGCATCAACTTTTCCAGCTCGTTGGAGACCATCATCATGTCGCCGCCGAGGGCGTCCACCAGTTCGCGCGCCGCGTCGGCGTCGATTTTTACATCCCGCGTAGCGCCGTATTCGCCGATCCAGCGTACCGCCTCGCTCTCCTCCACCCGCGCCAGTTCGACGATGGCGCAATACTGGCCCAAGGTTTCCCGGATGCGCTCGTACCGTTCCTTGTCGGTCATGTCCATGCGGCGAGCGTCGGCCGGAATGCTGATGTGGTCGGCGACGAAAATCAGTACCGCATCCGGATTGGGATCTTTGGCGTAGGCCTCGATGGCAGCCAACTTTTCGTCGTTCGATCCGCGTCCGAACAGGTTCTTGACGCCGCGAATGAAAAACACCTGAAACGGCGCCATCAGCGAAGGCGTGCGGGCGCGATCGAGAATTTCCGGCAGATCGGTTTCCGACAAATCAAACTCGAACAAGCTGAAGTCGCGCAGGTCGGCTGGTACAAGATGCTGGAGAATCGCTTCACGGCAGCGTTTGCGGAAAAATACTTCGTCGCCCACGAAAACGTACACTGGACGCAGCTTGCGGGCTTCCACTTCGGAAACGAACCGGTCAGCCTGGGCGAATGCCCGCATACTTTAAAAGCCCTCCAGCACATTGCTTACCAGGGTACGGGCAAATTCGCGCGACAGCCGCTCCAGCGCAGGAGAATCCTCCTCGAAGAAACTGGATAGCTCCTGCGAAACCTGGTACTCCTCGCGAAACAAGTATGAGGGATTTTGGTAGAGAACTCTTGCCCTGCCGGTCCGTCAGCGTAACCTTCGCAGTAACGACCACCAACGCGCTGGAGGCCCGTCCGCTTTGCGAATCGTAGGTCAGCGGCGAAGTGGAAGTGCTGATCACGGCGCCGCGCAAAGTCGCGTCGGCGGAGTCGTTAGCCTGATTCAGAATGTGATAGTGGGTGCGGGTGACCATCTCCCGCACGACGGCGGAGGTCAGTCTCTGCTCGATCTTGTAGGTTTGGGTCTGATTGACGAAAGCGGGAATCGCGATGGTTTGAACGTTAGTCGGCAGTGACACCGAGTGCCCGGCAGTGTGGTATCCGCAAGCCGTGCACTGAAAAGCACGACGGCCAATACTATTGTCGATGTGAGGTGTGCTGATCCAGATCGCCTGAGCTTTGTGCAGCCATTAGCGGGCGACGGCGCCGCACACGGCACATCGACCCTCGAGGTCATTGAATCTTCCCTTTGGGACGGGACGCGGCCATATTTTCCGCGCATTCCACCGCAGTGGACGCGGCGATTCGGAGATTGTCCGTCGCCGCCCATAGCCAAATCCCGTTGGCAAGATTCGGATCCGGCTGAATCGATAGCAGAATTCGCCTTGCCCCGCCGCATTCACGTTGCTCGGCGGCTCCTCCGCCAGACCGGTGATGGTGACGTGCTCCCCGGCAAGAGCCTTGCGACATGTCTCAATTTCCACGGGTTTTTCCATCTCAACGTGCAAGGTGAATGCGTGACCGTGAAAGATCGGGGCCTGCAACAGCAAGAGCGACGGCACGACGCTTCCTTGCCGGCGATGCGTTGATAGTGACTGAGCACTCGCCGCTCGATCGTCGCAAGCGGCGGGACGGATTGCTCGCCGTAGCGCGCCACCATGTTGAACGCGACTTGCGTGTCGAATACTTTCTTGGGCAGTTGCTGAAAGGAAAGCAGATTCACCGTCTGTTCGTGAAGCTCGTCCATTCCCTTCTGACCATGTTCCGAGGCTGGCTCAAACACCGTAGCCACCGCCCGCTTCACTACGTCGGCCTTCTGCAAGCGCAGCAGCAAGCAGCGCCAGCACAACCGCGGCGGGATGGGCCACCACCGCCGGTCCGGGCTGCAGTTCCGGGGTAAGCGGTCTGGCCCAGCTGCCGCTGAATCCACGGCGCCTTGACTGCCGCTCCCGGCTCATCCTCCAAAGCGTAGGAGAGATCGACGATCGAACTCCCCGCTTTTTGCGCCTTCTTCCAGTTTTGCCGGGTGCACTCCGCGTCACAGGCGAAGAAAGTGAAATCTACTTTTTCGAACTGCTCGGCTCGCACGCTCTGGATGAACGAAACTTCGTCCCCGACCGCCTCCAGTTGACCCAACGAGTCGTTGTCATCCAGCAACTTGATGTCGGACGACGGAAAATTGCGGTCGGTCAGACACTTCCGCAAGGTCTTTCCCTTTCAACGTGCCGGCACCCACGATAGCCAGGCGATAAAGATCGCCCGCGCGTACCGGATCGGGACGCGCCGCTGGAACTGTCTTGAAATTCGAGCTCATGAAGTTTGCGATGCCTCGGTATAGGCCGGAGGTGGCGGCGGACTTCCCTTGCGCCGGAAGATCCACTTCAAGCGCCAGAATACTCCCGAAAACACATAGAGCAGCGCGATCAGAAAGAGCACCCACTTGCGAATAGAAGCGGATCGCGGCAAACAGCAGACCAAACAGAATCACCAGCTGAAAAGGCTGCCGCGAACGGAAATCAATGTCCTTAAAGCTGTAAAAACGCCAGGTGCTCACCATCAGGTAGCCCACCGCCACCACCATCAGCATCCAGGTAATCGCGGTCCACCACGAAACGATGGGATCGCCTTCGGAAAAATGAACGACGGCGGCAATCACTCCCGCGCCCGCCGGGATCGGCATGCCGACAAAATATTTCTTTCCTGGACGCCCGGGGTTCGAAGGCTGCGGGTTGCTGCGTGATGTTGAAGCGCGCCAGACGGCTAGCGCCTGCCATCAGGAACAGAAAGCTGGCGATGGCGCCGAACTGCAGCAGTTTGTTGTACAGCTCGCCCAAATTCGACGGCAGCTGCCGAAATCCCCACATCCAGGCCAGCAACGCGGGAGCGACGCCGAAGGTGATGACATCCGCCAGGGAGTCCAGTTCCCTGCCGAAATCGCTGCTGGTTCCGGTCATGCGGGCGATGCGGCCATCCAGGCCATCGAACAACACGGCAAATCCGATCGCCTTCGCCGCATTGTCATAGTGCCAGGCATCGGCGCTCGTGCCGTGCGCAATCTGCAGAATCGCGTAGTAGCCGAAGGCGATGTTGGCGGTGGTAAACAGCGAAGGCAGAATGTACATGCCTTTGCTCAACCGCCGTGGCGGATGGCCGTCACTGCGCCGTATTTGTGATTTCGGGCACTTCGGGAACCATTAAAGTGCTCCTTGACGTGCTGCGCTGCGGCCGGTCGCGGCGTTCGCAACCGATCCTCGCGTAATTATGCCAGCACGCTGGCTCCGCCTTTGACCCGATCACCTACTTTGATCTCCAATCGAGGCTGAGGCTTCGAGCAACACGTCCACGCGCGAGCCGAACTTGATCAAGCCTACGCGTTCGCCGCGTTCCACCCGATCGCCCAATTTTTTTGTGAACACGATCCGGCGGGCGAGAAGTCCCGCGATCTGTTTGAAAACTACTGTTTGCCCTTCGCCCTCTACGGTGACCGCATTCTGTTCATTGTGTTCGGCCGAAGCCGGGTTCATGGCGTTGAGATACTTTCCCTTTTGATAACGAACGTCGCGGACCACTCCCGCGACCGGCGAACGATTTACGTGAACATCGAACACATTGAGAAAAATGCTGATCCGCGTATACGGCAGCCCGCCGATCAGAGTCGAAGAGACGTCTGTAACCTTGCCGTCCGCGGGCGAGACTATCGCACCGGGAAAGTCCGGAATGGCCCGTTCCGGATCGCGGAAGAACCACAAAAGAAACAATATCAGCAGGCAGACGGGCAGGCTCCACCAGGGTCCAGCCAACCACCCTATCAGTACGGCAACACCAGCCAGCGCGAGAGCGTAATAGTAGCCGTCAGAAACCATTGGGATTGCTGAGAATTATAGTGCAGGCGGGGCAGGCAGGTCGCTTATTGAAGTTAAATGGTAATAAAAAAGGCGCTTATGAGCGTCCTGGTTAGGAATAAAAAACCAAGGCGGCAGCGGCCGCCCATGGTTGGAGGTTGTATTTATGCGACCTGACCTTGTTGCACGACGATGCGCAACTGCCGCTCGATGGATTCCATCTGGTCCTTGAGCCGCAGTTTCAGCTTCTTCAGCCGGACTTCTTCCAGCTTTTCGTCGTCTGTCAGGTATCGTTTTATGGTGAGAGAGTCGAGACGTTGAGCGTACTGCGTGTGCTCCTGGGCTAGTTTGCGGAATTCCTCGTTACTAGCCAAGAGCTGGTCTTTTGGAGTCATCCAGTAGACCCTCCTGAACGTTTGTACGGCCTTAACCTAACACACGATCCCGGCTGCTTCAATCCCAAATTCCCTTGATGAACGGGTTTTCATGATAAATAATCTGCACCAAATCTGGTGCAAACTCAAAGCGACTCGGACGATAGCTCAAGACGATAAATGACCGCGTCTTCTTGCGGATCTTTGTAATAACCGCTGCGATGTCCTTGTGTCTTAAATAACGACCTTTCGTACAAAGCGCGAGCAGCCAGGTTTGATTCGCGCACTTCGAGAAAGACCACTTCGGCTCCGCTAGACCGCGCCAGCTTCAGCAACTCGCTCAGCAGACGCGCGCCCAGTCCACGCCGCCTCGCGGAACTTGCCACGGCGATGTTTTCGATTTCCCACTCAGCCCCGACGACCCTGGCGACGATGAACCCCTGCAGCGCCGACTGGTTCGGCTGTTCCTCCTCGAGGACCAGGGCAATCCGGCGGGGACTTGTGGCAGCAAATAATTTCTCGTACTGCTCGGCAGACCAGTGTGCGGCGCGATCCGAGCTCTTCTCAAGAGCCACGATTGCGGGAAGATCGGACGGCACGGCCGGGCGAATGAATGGTTCCATGAATTCGAGGTCTTGCCGAAAAGAGAATGCAGAACTATGAACTGATTTTGGAGAAGATCTCACCCGATCGCCGAATATAGTTTGCGTCCAGGTCCTCAGGCGAGACCGTTTCTCCCGCCTGGATTTTCTGCCAACCGAGTCTCGCTACCACGTCGCTCCGGGGGACTTCGATCTCGCTAACTTGCAAACCTGCGGCGCGGGCCAATTCCGCCAGGCCCTGATCGGGAGTCACAACGATCGATCCGGGGACCGCTTGCGCCAAATCCTCGCGGGTAAGCAGTCGTTCGTTCTGCAAAAGCGCTTCTGAACCGTTCACCTGATAATCGCCGACATAGACTTCGCCGCGACCCGCATCCAGCACTGCGATCACATTTCCCTGCAGACCGCCGCTTACGGCTATGGCTTGCAGCATCGAGATCGCGGCAATGGGCTTGGCTAAAACTTCCGCAAGAGCTTTGACGGCCGCAAGCCCAATGCGTAGTCCAGTAAACGATCCAGGACCCGTCACCACGGCAAAGGCCCCAATATCCTGTTTTCCGAAATTGTGTTTCGCGAGCAGAACTGCGATCTGGGGGACAAGTTGCGCGGAGAATGTTCCGCCGTCAAGAGGGACTACGCTAATGACGTCGCACAAATCGCCCGGCCCGCACCGCGCCAGCGCGATGCTACCGTGCCTGCTTGAGGTATCGGTGGCAAGAAGAAGCATGGTTCAACACACATGGTTCAGCACAGAAGAACTCGCGGGCCTAGGCCGCCTCCACAAGTTCCAACAACACGCCTCCCGCACTGGAAGGATGTACGAAAACGTAGCGATGTCCACCGGCCCCGATTCCAATTTTGCTGGAAACCAGCCGTACGCCATCTTTCGTTAAACGCGCAACCGCAGCTTCCAGATCGGGCACGCGCAGCGAAACGTGGTGAAGGCCCTCTCCGCGCTTCGCAATGAATTTTGCAATCACAGAATCTTCCGAAACCGGCTCGAGTAACTCCAGTCGGCTTTCGCCCAGCGGCACCATCACTACCCGTACCTGCTCAGCTTCCACCAGTTCCTCCGGAGAAACATTCAAACCAAGCTTTTCGTAGATGGCCTTGGCAGTCACCAGCGACTTCACCGCGATGCCGATATGGTCAATGCTGAACATCCAATCGTCTCCGTCTCGAAATCACTGTGCAGATCGGGTTCTACTTGTCTCTATCCTGCCCACAATCTCTTCCACCAGTTCGTAAGGGTCGCGTTTATGACCCGCGATTTCTGCGGCGTATCCAGCCAGGGCTCCATTGCCCACATGCTCTCGTGCTCGCTCCAATAGCGTATCGCGCAGCATTTCAAGCAGACGTTCCTGCCAGTTCTGGGTTTTCTTCTGCAGGATCAGGTTCTCTTTCTGCAAATAACCTTCATAGTCGCGAATGGCTGCGCCCAACTCTTCGATGCCGCGCCCGTCACTCGCCACCGTCTTCACGATCGGCGGAGTCCACTTGTCTCCGCGTACAGCAAGTGACTGTAACGCGCGGATTTCCCGCTCCACGCGCTCCGCACCGTCGCGATCGCTCTTGTTGATCACGAAGATGTCGGCGATTTCCATGATACCGGCTTTGATGGTTTGAACATCATCACCCATTCCCGGCACCAGAATCACAACCGTGATATCGGCCAGGCGCACGATGTCAACTTCGTCCTGGCCAACGCCGACCGTCTCAATCATGATCAGATCGCGACCCGCGGCATCGAGGACGGTCGCTACGTCGGCAGTGGTTCGCGCCAGTCCGCCCAATGAACCGCGCGTCGCCATGCTGCGAATGTAGATTCCGGGGTCGGAAAAATGTTCCTGCATGCGGATACGGTCCCCCAGAATCGCGCCACCCGTGTACGGGCTCGTTGGATCTACCGCGATGATTCCGACTGTGTGGTTTTGCTTGCGATAGTAATGCGCCAACTGATCGACAAGGGTGCTTTTGCCCGCGCCCGGCGGCCCAGTCAGGCCGATGATTCGCGCACGCCCACTGTGAGGAAAAAGGGCTTTGAGCAAATCGGTCCAGCCCTGCGTGCGGTTTTCGACGGTGCTGATGGCACGGGCCAGTGAACGCACATCGCCAGCACGCAACTGCTCAATCGCAGGCTGAGATTCGTTATTCAAGCACTTCAGTGTAAAGGAGAGCTCGGACAAACTGAAAGTTGGCGCAGAAAACAAGGGAGGAAGACACGGCAAGGATGTTCGACAGGTTGGAAAGACGAAAGATGAAAGCGCTCCGGACTTCCGGAGCGCCCGTCACGTTACGCTGATTTTTTTAGCTTCGATCGCTTCGAGTCCTTGGCGCTGGAAATCTTCGCGCGGCCGGAATCCTTCCCGTTTAAGTGCGATTCGACACCCTGTTCGAGTTCCGGAGCTTCGACAATCTTCCAGCTGCCGCCTTCGTTCCAGGGTCCGGTGGCGTCAGCCTCACCCTCGTCGCCTATGCCAGTCGAGTCATTGAAGTATTCGTCGACCAGGCCAGGAGTCGGGGGGATTTCGCCGATGGAGAACGGATCCTTACCCAAGCTCTCCAATGCTGCAGTGAAGGCCTTCATGTGGGTGATCTCACGCGTCATCAGAAACTGCAAGGCATCGCGTGACCCTGGATCGTCGCAGAAGTTGATGAGGCGTTCGTAAACGATTTTGGCTCGGGCCTCTGCTGCAATGTTGCTGCGGAGGTCGACGTCCAGTTCGCCCGTGATCTTCAGGTAGTCCGCTGTCCAGGCATCGCCCATCGAGTTGAACAGGCTGACTCCGCCTCCGCCGGCAATCGCCACCAGCGGATCCGCCTCAGCGGCATCGCGGTCGGTTTTCATTGGCTTAAGGTGCATTCTGGCCAGGGTGCCCACAATCTCCAGATGACTCAATTCCTCGGTGCCAATGTCCATGAGCAGGTCTTTACGCTCAAGATCATCACAGTTAAGGCCCTGAATCGAATATTGCATAGCTGCGGCGAGTTCACCGTTGGCGCCACCGAATTGCTCCAGCAGCATGTTGCCAAAGCGCGGATCGGGTGTGCCTACGTTAACGGTGTACATCAATTTCTTAATATGGTGATACATCAAACCTCCTATTAGTTCGGACGAGGGCTTAGGTGCCAGAGTGGTGCAGCAGGTGGTCTGGGAGAATGGAGAAAGGCGAAATCAGTTGAATTGGTTCGACACGTAACAGAAGAATCAGAAATTTTGGCGGAGCAGTACGATTCAGGCTCTCAAGCTAAAGAAAAAACAAAAAAAGGATTCGAGGAAGAACATCGGGAATCAGGCTGGCGTGCCGCCCGGGCCAATTTTTAGGATGCTACGGGAAAGCGCCCCGAAAAATGGGTATTCGGCCCATTCGCCTCGTCCCGCCCTTACGCCATAAACAATTCCCCCCACGAGCACAATGATGCCCATACCCATGAACGAAAGCCACAGCAAGGGCATCAGCATAAACAATCCGGGCGGTGGGCCTGCGTTTTGTCCAGCCGAACCGAGGGCGGCAGTAAGAAAGAAGAAACCGAATCCTAAAAACATGCCAGCCACAATCAGAAGCAAGTAGGCCACCTGCAGCAACAGAACCTGCAGCGCGTGGAAGGAAATAAACTTTGAGTCTCTTTTGATTAGGAAAATCGCCAGCGGGGCGATCCACCAAAGCATGATTTGCAGCATGTGGGCCAAAAGCGCGATCGTGCGCTCATCCTGGGTGGTCTCGGTCGCCTGCGGCTGCATCACTTCGGCCATGGGTTGTTATCTAGTCCTTTAGCAATTGCCGGGCAATTACCAGGCGCTGGATTTCACTGGTCCCCTCGCCGATGGTGCACAGCTTCACGTCGCGATAAAACTTTTCCGCAGGATAGTCCTTGATGAACCCATACCCGCCGTGAATCTGCACTCCTTCGTTGGCACACCGCACTGCCACCTCGCTGGCATAGAGCTTAGCCATGGAGGACTCCAGGGTTGTCTTCATCCCGGCATCTTTCATCGCAGCGGCGCGCAGCGTCAGCAGCTTTGCCGCCTCGATTTCTGTCGCCATGTCGGCCAGCTTCCATTGGATTGCCTGGAAATCGCTGATGGCTTTTCCAAACTGTTTGCGCTGCTTGGAATACTTCAGCGCGGCCTCATAGGCGCCTTCCGCCATCCCCAACGACAGGGCTGCGATGGAAATGCGGCCGCCGTCCAACACCTGCATCGAATCGATGAAGCCATTGCCCTCTTTGCCACAAAGATTCTCCGCGGGAATGACGCAGTCTTCAAAGATCAATTCGGCGGTGTCGCTGGCCCGCAATCCCAGCTTGTTTTCTTTTTTCCCCGGACGAAAACCCTTGGTTCCCTTCTCCACGATGAAGGCTGAAAGTCCATGGGTGTGCGCGGCACGGTCAGTTACGGCGATCACGACCAGAACATCGGCATAATGGCCATTCGTGCAGAACGTCTTGGTACCGTTCAGCACCCAGTTATTTCCTTTGCGGACTGCGGTCATGCGCGCGCTGCCCGCGTCCGATCCCGACGACGGTTCGGTAAGGCCCCACGCCCCGATGAACTCGCCCGAGGCCAGCGGCGTCACATATTTCTTCTTCTGGGCTTCGTTGCCGGCCAGAAAGATATGGTTGGAGCACAACGAAGTATGCGCGGCGACGATGATTCCTACCGAGCCGTCCACGCGCGATAGTTCTTCGATCGCAGTTACATACTCGACATAGCCCATACCGGTGCCACCATACTCCGGCGGAAAAACAATGCCCATCAGGCCGAGCTTGCCTAGTTCCTTAACCGTGGCCAGCGGGAAGTCACCTGCCTCGTCCCACTTCATGACGTTGGGCGCGATTTCGCGTTCCGCGAATTCCCGCACGCTTTTTTTCAGGTGAAGTTGTTCTTCGTTTAATTGGAAATCCAAGATGCTCTCTCCGTTTCGCCGATACTTCGATGCCGCCGAACACTGGATTAGAACACAGCGGTTTGAGCCGGAAAAGTTACCGCCGGAAGCTGAATCGAATTACGTCGTGGCCCGCTCCAACCGAGGCTTTATGGTCGCTCCTCGACGCCCAGGCGACCGACCGGCTGGTCGCCACGATGGAAGCTATGTTTGCCTGATGCTATCCAAGTTAAGGAAGCGCCGGTTCGATGTCATTCGTGGACATGATGAAGCGCTCGAACACCTCGTTGGACAGCAGCCTGCCGCGCCTGGTCAACCGGATCCAATCACCATTGCGTTCCAGCAACTCAAGCTCTTCGCACTCTGAAATCGCATCTGAGGCCGTCTCGACAAGCGCATCACCGAAGTCTGTCGCCAGCTTTCTCAGATTCACACCGCTAACCAGCCGTAATCCCAAAAAGAAAGCCTCTTCCAGCGCGGCTTGTTTTGATACGGAGGTTCGCTTGATCGGCCCGTCTGCCATGTACTCTTCCAGCGAATCGGGGGAACAGAAGCGAACGGCGTCGTTCGCTCGTGCTGATGAGGAATGGAGCATGGAGTGCGCGTCCACTCCAAAGCCGAGATAGGGCTGCCGCGTCCAATACTTGAGATTATGGCGTGATTGGTGTCCGTCGCGCGCGAAGTTCGATATCTCGTATTGGGGCAGGCTCGCTGCATTCAGCCGGTCGGATGCAATCTCGTACATGTCAGCAGTGAGCTCTTCGTCGGGCACGAAGTGAGCGTGATATCGAGTCCCTCCGGCCATCAGTTCGCGGCCGAGCCGGGAGTCGTCGTCCACCTCCAGCATGTAAATACTGGCGTGAGGAACGCCCGAAGCAATAGTTTCGGCGACCGAGAACTCCCAGCTCTCGGCCGTCTGATATGGCAGCCCGGCGATCAGGTCAACGTTAATGTCAGCGATGCCAGCGGCGCGCAATCGCGTAATATCGTCAATCACTGTGATTCGTTTGTGGAGACGTCCGACTGACGCAGCTTCAGCGTCGGCGAACGACTGTACGCCCAGGCTGATCCGGTTCACCCGGCAGCGTTGCAAGACCTCGATCATTTCAGGAGACAAACTTCCCGGCGCGCATTCGACCGTGATTTCAGCGTCATTCTGAACCGAGAAGTTTTGCGAAATCGTGACAAATAACCGTTCCAATTGCTTTATATCGAGTATTGTAGGGGTGCCGCCGCCGAGGAAAATGGAATCTACCGTAGTCTCGAAACAACCAGTCATGCGTTGTGCGGTTTCTTTGGCACGGCTAACGTCCGACACCAGACGGTGGACATATTGTTCGAACACGACGCGCGAAAAGACGTCCGAGGCGAAGTTGCAGTAACTGCACTTGGTGCGGCAGAACGGGACCGAGATATAGAGGCCCAGGGACATCGTGACTAATTATCCCACTTCGCGTAACGTGGAGTGTCCGTCGGGGCGATAACGTGGAGTGTCCGTCGGGGCGATCAAGACGGAATTGTCGGACCCTTTAAAGGCGCTGATGAGAATTTATTCAGGAGAAGTCGGCTCGATTGTCTAACGATGGCATGGTTCCTCGCGTAGTAATCACCGGAATGGGCGTGGTCAGCCCCAATGGGATCGGCAAAGAAGCCTTTTGTCTCGCGCTTCTCGCCGGAAAATCTGGCGTAAAACGAATCTCCCGCTTCGATCCATCTTCCCTGCCGGTACACATCGCCGGCGAAATTCCCGAGTTCGACGAATTGGCATGGGTGGACGCGCGCGAGCGAAAGCACGTGTCGCGCGTGGTACCGCTGGCTGTCGCAGCTTCGACGGAAGCGATCAAAGACGCTGGTCTCGATCCTGCGGCCATGTCGATGGATGAGAAACGTGAGATTGGCGTAATTCTTGGCACCGGCGGTGGAGCGCAGGAGTTTTCCGAAGAGCAGTACCGTCTATGGCACAGCGGCCACGTCAAACAAGTAAGTCTGTTTTGCATTCCCAGCGGCACAATGGGGACGATTCCCAGCGAAATCAGCATGCGCTTCGGGTTTCGCGGTTACAGCCATGTGGTGACCGCGGGATGCACATCGTCCACTGACGCGATTGGTTATGCCTACCAGCATATTCAGGCGGGTGTGCTGCCAATGTTCCTGGTCGGAGGTGTCGATTCCCCGATCACGCCCGGAATCATCAAAGGCTACTCACTTGTTGCGCGCTCTGACGCAATCGTGGAATCACTCTCCTGAGAGCGCTTCCCGTCCATTTTCAGCCGACCGTGATGGCTTCGTCATGGCTGAAGGGTCCTGGATGTTTATCCTTGAAGATTACGATCATGCCCGGGCTCGGGGCGCTCACATTTATGCCGAGATCGCTGGATACGGTTCGACCTGCGAGGCCTTCCATCGGGTGCGCATGAGCGAATCGCCGGAAGAACCCGCGCGAGCCATTACGCTTGCCCTTGAAGAAGCCGGCCTTCAGGCTGCGGACATTCAGTACGTCAACCTGCATGGCACCTCCACCGAAATGAATGACCGGGTGGAAACCCGTGCGGTAAAGCTGGCGCTGGGGGAACATGCGAGAAAAATCCCCATGTCGGGTTTGAAATCGCAGATCGGCCATGCCCAGGGAGCGTGCGGGTCCGCCAGTCTCGCGGCCACACTGATTGCCATGGAGCACAGCAAGATTCCGCCCACCATTAATCTCGACCGTCCCGACCCTGAGTGCGATTTGGATTACGTTCCGGATATCGGCCGCAAAGCAGAAATCGAACATGCGATTTGTAACTGCGTAGGCTTTGGATCGAAAAACTCGGCTCTGATCTTAAAGAAGATCGCGTAGATTCTTTGCTACCAACCGAGTTGGCGCTACCGCAAAGCTTTTCCATCCCTTCGTCTTCTTTCCTAATCTATTTAGGGTAATCTTTAACTGATACCCGATGGCTCAAGAAGAAGAGGTTTTAGGTAAAGCGTATGACAGCCGCCTGATGAAGCGGCTGCTCCAGTATCTGCGACCCTACAAATGGCCGGTCGGCATTTCCCTGGTTTCCATTCTCTTCAAGGCCGGAGCTGATGTTCTGGGCCCATATCTTGTCGCGATCGAGATTGACCGTTACCTCGTGCCGGTGTCGCGGCGCACGCCGTTCGACTTCTTTCTGAGCCCGAACCCATACGTTGGGATCGCGGAAATCGCGGCGATGTATGTAGGGCTGATCATTTTTAGCTTTCTGCTCGACTACCTGCAGACATATTTCATGCAATGGGCAGGCCAGATGGTGATGTTTGATCTGCGCAAGCAGATCTTCCGGCACCTGCAGCACATGCATATCGGGTTTTACGATAAGAATCCGGTCGGCCGCCTGGTCACGCGCGTTACTACGGACGTAGACGCCTTGAACGAAATGTTCACTTCCGGCGTGGTGTCGATCTTTGAAGATGTTTTTGTTCTGGCCGGAATTACCGCCATCATGCTCTGCATGAACTGGAAGCTGGCGCTGATTACGCTCGCGGTGCTTGCCTCTGATTGCGATCGCTACCAAGATTTTCCGCGACCGCGTGCGGGACTCTTACCGGCGCATTCGCACTGCCATTGCCCGCATCAACGCGTACATGCAGGAACACGTCAGCGGCATGGTTGTGCTGCAGCTGTTCAATCGCGAAGAGCGGGCTTTCAACAAATTTTCCGACGTGAATGCCATTCACATGGAAGCGTTCAAAGACGCGATCATGGCGCACGCCGTGTATTACCCGGTGGTGGAAATTCTGTCGTCGATCGCCATCGCCTGCGTGATCTGGTTCGGTGGCATCGACATCATTCGCGGCCTCACAGTGAGTAGCGTCACGATGGATTTCACGCCTCACAATCTTTTTTCATTTCACGTTGTCCGAACGGTTGTCAGCATTGGCGTTCTCACCGCCTTCATTCAGTACGCACAGCGCTTCTTTCGGCCGATTCAGGATTTCAGCGAGAAGTACAACATTCTGCAGTCGGCCATGGCGGCCAGCGAACGCGTGTTCAAGCTGCTGGACGCTCCGGTAGAGATCACTTCGCCCTCGGTCACCATAACGCCGGTTGGGCCGGGACGCATTGAATTTGATCACGTGTGGTTCGCTTACCGGACTGTTCCGGCCGAGGCTGAACATGCTCACAAGAATGCGAGTGAGCGTGCCGATGCGACGCCGGACACACACGAACCTGATTGGATTCTGCGGGACGTGTCGTTTGTCATAGAACCCGGCGAAACCGTGGCCATCGTCGGCCACACTGGCGCTGGGAAGACGACCATTATCTCGCTCCTGCTGCGCTTCTACGACGTGCAAAAAGGCGCGGTCCGCATCGATGGCGTGGACGTCAAGGATATGGACCTTGCCGCGCTCCGGCGGCGTTTTGGAGTCGTACTGCAGGATCCGTTCCTGTTCACCGGTACTGTCGAAGGCAATATCCGGCTGGGCACGGAGTGGATCACAGACGCAGACATCGAAAAGGCCGCCGAAGATGTGAACCTCGCCGAATTCATCCGCGCCCTTCCCCAGGGATTCAAGGAAGAGGTGCGCGAGCGCGGTTCGACCTTGTCTACCGGACAGAAGCAGTTGATCTCGTTTGCCCGGGCGCTGGCGCACAATCCAAAGATTTTGATTCTGGACGAAGCTACTTCGAGCGTAGACACCGAGACCGAGTTCAAAGTCCGGGACGCGCTGAATCGGATGGTTGAGGGCCGCACGTCCGTAGTCATCGCGCACCGGCTTTCAACAATCCAGCGTGCAGACAAGATTATCGTGATGCACAAAGGCCACGTGCGTGAGATGGGCACGCATCAGGAACTGCTGGCTCAGCGCGGCATCTACTACAAGCTCTATCAGCTGCAATACAAAGACCAGGAGCTTCCGGTAGGGAACGACTCACCGGTCACGGCCGGGGCGGACGACTAGATCTCGCTGGCGACTCCGCCCGCGATTTTCGAGCGCTGCCATCCGCGCGGGCGAGTCGCCCGCGACCACACAACCACATAACCTTCTCTCCCAATTACAATGTGCTCCGTGCGAATCCTGATCTCCGCTGGGGAAGCTTCTGGCGAAATGTACGGGGCGATGTTGATTGCAGCCTTACAGCGTCTCGCGGGCGAGTCTCCGCCAGCTACCCTGAATCGACCAATTGAGTTTTTTGGCGCGGGTGGCGGTCGCATGCGGGCGGCTGGCTGCAATACGGTGGTTGACTCCAGAGACCTCGCGGTAGTCGGGATTACCGAAATACTCAGTCATTTACCGAAAATCTGGAATCTTTTTCACAAGCTGATTGCGGAAGCGGACAAGCGAAAGCCTGATCTGGCAATCGTCATCGATTCTCCGGCGTTCAACTGGCGGGTGGCACGCCAGATGAAGAAGCGAGGCGTCCCGGTCGTCTACTATGTTTGTCCCCAGTTTTGGGCCTGGCGTCAGGGCCGTGTGCGTTTGTTGCGGAAGTATGTAGATAAGGCCCTGGTCATTTTTCCCTTCGAAGAGAAGTTCTACCGCGACCGCGGTGTGGACGCGACGTTCGTCGGTCACCCACTCGCCGATCTTCCTCGCCCAGAAACTGATCGCGCCACGTATGCCGCTGGATACAGCCTCGATCCAGCGAAGGTCTGGATCACGGTCATGCCGGGCAGCAGGGTAAAAGAAGTACGCATGAATTTGCCCGGGATTATCGAGTCAGCGGTGCAACTCGGCTTGGCGTACGAATTTCTGCTTCCTGTCGCACCCACGCTCGATCGGAGCTTTCTGCAGTCCCTGATCGCGGGAAATCCCAATATTCACCTCGTCTCCGATGCCCTGCCCGCGTTGGCCCAGTCCCGTGCAGGCATCATCGCCAGCGGCACCGCCACGGTGGAGGCAGCACTCATGGGTACACCGTTCATTATGGTGTATCGAGTTTCGCCAATGACCTACCGACTCGGACGGCCCCGGGTGAAAGTGCAACACTTTGCCATGGTGAACTTAATTGCAGGAGACCGGATCGTTCCGGAGTTGGTACAGCACGACTTTACTGCTCAAAACGTGGTGAGAGAGCTCCATGAGATACTTCCCGACGGTCCTGCTCGCAGCAAAATGGTCGGCGATCTCGCTGGCATGAGAGCTCGTCTCGGAGGGAGTGGAAGCGGACGACTTCACCCGGTGGATCTGGCGGCCCAGGCAGTTCTCCAAGTCCTGACCAGTGAGAAACTTTCAAAAACAGGCTAAACCTTGTCCTGCCAGCATCTTTTGAGTCACAATCTTCATCATACGCATTAGCGTACTTGTTTCAGGAGAGTTTTTTTGATGCCTTCTCAACCTCGGCGCGCGCGTCGGGCTATGGTCTTTGCCGTCCTCGCTAGTTCGTTTTTATTGATGTCGTCATCGATGTGGGCGGCCGAAAAAGTACGCCTTCGGGTGGACGACTACCAGATCGACGCCGAGATCAGTCCGCATGTTCACAAACTCACCGCGCGCGCCAAGGTGAAGTTCACCGCATTGGAAGATACGAACGTCGCTACATTTCAACTGCACAACGCCCTGCGCGTCACCAAGGTGCTCGACGCCGCCAACAAGCCGCTCAGTGCTGAGCGCGTTACCCAAGACTCGAGCGTACGAGTGCAACTCGCTACCCCGTTGACCAAGGACACTTCGACCACCCTTACCTTCGAGTACGAGGGCACACTCGATTCCGCCGACGACAGCCCCGTACAGGGGCTCAAACTGGCATACGTCGGCGATGACACCACCTATCTGCTCTATGCCGGATTTTGGTTTCCGGTGAATGCATATGGCATCAACCGTTTCACCGCCACCATGAACATCACGGTGCCGGCGCACATGATTGTGATCGGCAGCGGGAAGGAGTCTGCCGGCACTTCAGGTTTGGCGAAGAGGTCAGCAGTGGGCGCTTTGCCCACCAAGACCTATGTGTTTGCCTGGGAGAAGCCAAGCTTTCCGGGCACGATTGTGGCGGGCACGTTCCAGGAATTCAAGAGCGATGAGGCGGGAGTGGATCTTCATGTCTTCTTTAAGCCCGCCCATCAGAACCTCGGCGCCACCTACGCGTCGACGGCGGTCAAGGAGTTCACCTACTACGTGACGCTCTACGGCTCGGCACCGTCCACCACACTCAAAGTGGTGGAGCTTCCTGACGACACCATACCTGCCGCCTGGGCTCCCGAGATTGCCGCAATTGCCAGTCGTGCGGTGACCGATAAAGTGAATTACCGCTTGCTGGCCAATACCATTTCTCATCAGTGGTGGGGAGTGTCCGTCAGCCCTGCCTCGCGAGACGACTGGTGGCTGAGTGACGGCTTCGCGCGTTACTCCGAGGCTCGCTACGTGGAACAAGCCGCCGGAGAAGCAGGTCTGGAAGAGACCGTCAAAGACATGTCGGTAGGCGCGCTCGCCTATGACACCGTTCCTCTCTCCAGCGCAGGCAAGCTCGATCTGTTCTCGCCAGAATTTCAGTCTCTGGTTACGGACAAAGGCGCCATGATTCTGCATATGCTGCGTTACGTGCTCGGCGACCAGAAATACGATCTCACCATGCGCACTTTCGCCACGAAGTACGCGGGGAAATCGGCGTCGCTGGACGACTTTCGCGCGCTTGCCGAACAAAATTACGGTGACAAGCTCACTTGGTTTTTCTCCCAGTGGCTGGATTCTACCGGCGCTCCTGAATTTCAATCCAAATACACGATTTATCGCCTGGGCAACAACAAGGGATTTCGCGTGGTTGGTCAGATTACGCAGGACCTTGATCTGTTCCGCATGCCCGTGCAGCTCAAGATTGATACCGACGGCAAGACGGAAGAAAAGCGGATTGAAGTTGTGGGCACCAATTCGCCGTTCAGCGTGGAAACTTACGGGAAACCGCGGCGAATTGTGGTGGACCCCGAGGACCGTGTACTTAAAAACTCCACTGAGGTCAGGCTCCGGGCTTCCATCCAGCGTGGTCAGAGTCTGACCCAGCAGGGAGATCTGGCGGGCGCTCTGCTCGAGTTCAACAAGGCGCTCGACGTCAATAAGAACAGTTCGCTGGCCCACTATCGCATCGCGGAGGTGTTCTTCCTTCAGCGCAACTACCAGGCCGCCGCCAACGCTTATCGTGAGTGCCTGAACGGCGACGGTGAGCCTCGCTGGACGGAAGTGTGGAGTCACATCCAGCTAGGAAAGATTTTCGACGTAACCGGACAGCGCGAGCGCGCTACCAACGAGTACCGCCAGGCCCTGCAAACCAACGACAACACCCAGGGCGCCCTGGACGAAGCCCGGAAGTATCTCCAGAAGGCCTTCGAGCAGCAGAAAGCGAACACCAGTAACGGTTAGGTTGAAGCGGTTCGAGAATTGCCGCGATAATGAACCGCGGAGGCATTGAAATCTCGTCGATTTTTGACTTTCGGGAACCGATCGAAGAGTTCGACGAAGCCGCTCTCCGCCGGCCCAGCCTGCCTGGCAAAATCTCCGAGAAATAGCTGTATCCATCTTCTATTCTGCAGCATCTAAACCTTGACAATGATTCGCTCAAGTCTTATCATGGCCAGAATTCAACGCATAATGGCATGATTACAAAGCACTTATAATTTGGAGGAGGAGAGTTTATGGCCAAGACTATTGGAATTGACTTGGGAACCACTAATTCCTGCGTAGCTGTGATGGAAGGTGGCGAGCCCAAGGTGATCCCTAACGAGGAAGGTGGGCGGACTACGCCCTCAGTCGTCGGATTTACCAAAACCGGCGAGCGATTGGTGGGACAGGTGGCGAAGCGCCAAGCCATCACCAACCCGGAAAACACGGTTTATTCGATCAAGCGGTTCATGGGTCGCCGCTTCGACGAAGTGACAGAAGAGATCAAGATGGTGCCCTACAAGGTCGTGCAGTCGGGGGACCACGTTGCGGTGCTGGCGCAAGGCAAGGAGTACACGCCTCCCCAGGTTTCCGCGATGATTTTGCAGAAACTCAAGAAGGCAGCGGAAGACTATCTCGGAGAGAAGGTCACCGAAGCGGTCATCACGGTGCCCGCATACTTCAATGACGCGCAGCGGCAGGCCACAAAAGATGCCGGTCAGATCGCCGGTCTCGAGGTAAAGCGCATCATCAACGAGCCCACGGCGGCAGCGCTGGCATACGGTCTCGACAAGAAGAAGGACGAAACCATCGCGGTTTATGACTTCGGCGGCGGCACCTTCGACATCTCGATTCTGGAAGTCGGCGAAGGCGTAATCGAAGTCAAAGCCACCAACGGTGACACGCACCTGGGCGGCGACAATCTCGATCAGCGCATCGTGGACTGGCTCATCGACGAATTCAAGAAGGACGAAGGCCTCGACCTGCGGGGGAAGGGCAATGAGATGGCGCTACAGCGTCTGCGTGACGCAGCCGAGCGCGCCAAGATCGAGCTTTCCACCACGATGGAGACCGAGATCAATCTGCCGTTCATAACCGCCGATGCCGGCGGTCCGAAGCACCTGGTGAAGAAGATGACCCGGGCGAAGCTCGAGTCGATGGTTGAAGACATCATCCAGCGATCGGTCGGTCCGTGCAAGCAGTGCATGAAAGATGCCGGCGTGGATGCCAGCAAGATCAATGAAGTGGTGCTGGTCGGCGGCCAGACTCGTATGCCCCGCATTCAGCAACTCGTGAAGGACCTGTTCGGCAAGGAAGGCCACAAGGGTGTCAACCCCGACGAGGTGGTTGCAATCGGTGCGGCGATTCAGGGTGGTGTGCTCCGCGGCGAGGTGAAAGACCTGTTGCTGCTGGATGTAACTCCGCTGTCGCTGGCGATTGAGACCTTGGGCGGCGTTGCGACTCCAATGATTCCGCGGAACACGACGATTCCGACCAAAAAGACGGAAACGTTCTCGACCGCGGCAGATAGTCAGACGTCGGTTGAAGTTCACGTGCTGCAGGGCGAACGCCCGATGGCGGCGCAGAACCGGACTCTGGGCAAGTTCCACTTGACCGGAATTCCACCGGCGCCACGTGGAGTGCCTCAGATCGAGGTGACGTTCGACATCGACGCCAACGGCATCCTCAACGTGACCGCGAAAGATACGGCCACGGGCAAGGACCAGAAGATTACGATCACGTCATCTTCGGGACTGAGCAAAGAGGAAGTCGAGCGCATGGCCAAGGAAGCCGACGCACACTCGGCGGAAGACAAGGCGCAGCGCGAGGCGGTCGACGCCAAGAACCAGCTCGACTCGATGGTCTACAACGTCGAGAAGATGCTGCGGGAGCAGGGAGATAAGATCTCCGGTTCCGAGCGAGGCGACGTAGAAAACGCCATCGCTGATGCGAAGAAAGCGCTGGAGTCGAACGACAAAGCGAGCATGGACAAGGCGCGCGAGACGCTCACTCAGGCCTCGCACAAGCTGGCTGAGCAGATGTACAAGGCCGCTCAGTCACAAACACCGCCGAGTCCGGGCTCTGACGCCGGTGCGGCGCCGGGTGGTGACGGCCAGGCGAAAAAAGACGAAGGCGTGATCGACGCCGAGTACGTAGACGTGGAAGACAAGAAGTAAGCTGTCAGCTATCAGCCGCCAGCTTTCAGCAAAAACTGTGTGGGGGCGGGTCTTTGACCCGCCCAGGACGACCGAAGGCGGCAGGTTCAAGGGTGGCAGGTTCATGTGGTCGCGGGCGACTTGCCCGCGAGGTTTTGAGTGGCGCCCCGTCTCTCGGGCAATCGTGAGGCGAGGGCGCTATAGATTTTAAGTAACTGCTGTTTAACAGATGATCAGGGAGCAATCTGATCAAGGAGAAGACAAATTGCAATTCGAAGTAAATGGCGAGGATTATTATCTGAATTTCGTAGAGGATGAGAGGCGCTGGTTCGTATTCGCCCCGTCATTGACGGGATTGCAACGCCTTCCCGTTTACATCGACGGTTCGAACCATGAGCTTTTCGCGATCCTCGACAAAGACAAAGACGAGCAAAAGCGGCCGAATTAGTCCGGCGGCTTACCTTGTGATCGAATGCGTCTCAGCACAGATCAGCCTCAGTTTAAGATTGAACGTTAAGTGATGGCCACTCCCACAAAAAAAGACTATTACGAAATACTTGGGGTCAAGAAATCTGCTTCGGCGGACGACATCCGCAAGGCGTTTCGTAAACTGGCCCGTAAGTACCATCCTGACGTCAATCCGGGGGACAAGGCAGCCGAAGAAAAATTCAAGACGCTGTCTGAAGCAAACGATGTTCTGAGCGATCCGAAGAAGCGGAAGATCTACGACCAGGTCGGTTTTTACTCGGACAACATCGATGCCGCAACCGCCGACGCCTACGCCCGAGCTGGGAGCCATGGTGGTGGAGCACCCGGCGAGGGTTTCCCCGGCGCTCAGGGCGGCGGTGGACAGGGCGCAAACTTCGATTTTGGAGGATTCGATTTCTCCGACATGTTCGAGGCGGGCCAGAGAAGGAAGGCGGGAAACTCAGGTTCGGGCGGCTTTCGCGACATTTTTTCCGGAATCTTTGGGGGACGGGGCGGCTCGGTGCAGGAAGGTCCCGAGCCGGGATCGGACCTCGAATACCAGGTCAACGTACCTTTCTGGACTGCCATTCGCGGCGGTGTGATGCGCCTGAACATTACCCGGCGGGATTCCTGTCCCAACTGTCACGGCCAGGGTGTGATCGAATCCGCGGGCACTTGCCCGGAGTGCGGCGGGAAAGGTCAGGTCACGCAGACGGGCGGCAGAATGAAGTTCAATGTTCCTTGTCCGCGCTGCCATGGCACCGGAAAAAACATCTCCACCTGCCCGCAATGCCACGGTGAAGGGACGATCGAGCGCACGGAACCGCTCGAAGTTCGTATCAAAGCTGGAACTCGTGATGGACAGCGCATTCGTATTGCCGGCAAAGGCAACGCCGGCGTGCGCGGCGGTCCTGCAGGCGATCTTTACGCCATCATCAAAGCGGCGGACCACCCGGTCTTCCACCGCGAAGGGGACGACATCCGCATCACCGTCCCGGTAAGCGCCACCGAAGCCGCGCTGGGAGCCAAGATTGAGGTACCCACCATCGACGGCCGCACGCTGCTGAAGATTCCGCCCGGAACTCAGTCAGGGCAGAAACTGCGTCTTCGCGAGAAAGGTGTGCCTTCGGCCACCAAGGAAGGCGCTCGCGGCGATGAGATCGTGGAAATCAAGCTCACCGTCCCCATGCCCAAAGACGAGCGCTCGAAGGAAATTCTGCGTGAACTGGCCAAGCTGAATCCGGAAGATCCCCGCGCCGAACTCTGGAAGGACGTTTAACACTAGTCGTCAGGCGTCAGTCGTCAGCCCTGGTGCAAGCAGGCTGGCTGACGACTTGTCATTACCACCTCAGTGCCAACTCACAAAAAATTCTTGGAGAATTATTTTTACTCTGCATCTAATTTCCCGTATGCTCACGGCTGCGAACTTGCTACCAGCCGAATTCTGACAGCGCAAGCGTCGCCTGAGGAGGAAGCCGTCGAAATTGGCAACAGTTAGCGCGCCGCATCAAAATCTCCAGCCACCTACCGTAGTTTCTAAGCGGGAAAAAGACCCCAGCCGAAAGAAATCTGTCCGCCTCACCCTCTGGCCCCTTGTGGCCGCCACCTTTTTTATGGTGTCGGGCGGCACGTACGGCACGGAAGACATCGTGCACGGCGCTGGATATGGCAAGGCCATTCTCATCCTGCTCCTGACTCCGATTTTGTGGAGTCTGCCCACCGCATTCATGATCGGCGAGCTTTCCAGCGCGCTGCCTTTTGAGGGCGGCTATTACGCGTGGGTGCGCCGCGCCATGGGCAACTTCTGGGGATTCCAGGAAGCATGGCTTTCGCTGGTGGCTTCGATTTTCGACATGGCGATCTACCCCACGCTGTTTGTGCTCTATCTCGATCGCCTGTTTCCCTGGTTTGCGGAGGGACATCGGGGCGTGATCGTGGCGCTCGGAGTGGTAATCGTCTGTGCGCTGCTGAATATTGCGGGGGTCCGGGTTGTTTCGACGACATCGTTGTGGCTCTTCTTCCTGCTCTCGGCGCCGTTCATTTTGATCGTGGCGATTGCGCCGTTCAAGTTTGGCGCCCTGGCTAACGCCGTGACGAGGCCAACCACTTCGACGGTCGACATCCTCGGTGGTCTGCTCATTTGCATGTGGAACTACATGGGATGGGACAACGCTTCTACCATCGCCACCGAAGTCGAGCGTCCCCAGCGCACTTATCCTCGCGCCATGCTCGCTGCAGTCGTAATCGTGGCACTCAGCTATATCGTTCCCGTGGTTGCCATGTGGATGACCGGTCTTTCTTCAAGTGCGTGGGAAACGGGTTTCTGGGCTGACATCGCCGGACTGATCGGGGGGCCGTTGTTGCGCGTGGGACTTGCCCTGGGAGGCATGATCAGCGGATTTGGCATGTTCAATGCCTTGGTGATGAGCTACTCCAGACTGCCACTGGCAATGGCACAGGATGGCATGTTACCCCAGGTATTCGGCAAGCTGCACCCACGTTCGCGCGCTCCCTGGGTCGCGATTGTGGTTTGTGCTATCGGATGGGCGATGTGCCTCGGCCTGGGTTTCGAACGACTGGTGACGATCGACATTCTTCTCTATGGGGTCAGCTTGAGCCTGGAGTTTGTGGCCCTGGTGGTTCTCCGCATCCGCGAGCCGGAGCTACCTCGTCCTTTTCGTGTTCCCGGAGGGATGTTCGGAGCGGTGGCGGTCGGTATCGCTCCCATGCTTCTTCTCGTATTCTCGGTCATCCGCAGCGAGCATGAGCAAGTGCTGGGGATCAGTTCCTTCGCCTTCGGCATGTTGCTGATTGGCGCAGGGGTGCTGGCCTATGTCGTTAATCACACCCTGAAGCCGCGTGGCTGGTCTGCCACCGCGAGCGAAAAACCGCAACCCGCAGCCTGATCCAAATCAGCCTCGAACTGGGCACGAATTTTCACGGGTTGCCCGCGAGAAACAGTGCTGGTTCGTGGCTTCCTTCTTTTGCGGTAGAGTAATACAGATGACCAAGCGGAAATCAAAGGGCGCGTACATGATTTCCTCAGTTGCGGAAATGTACGGCATCCATCCCCAGACATTGCGTCTGTATGAACGCGAAGGACTGCTCAAGCCTTCCCGCACTGAGGGCAACACCCGCTTGTATACCGATGAAGATCTGCTGCGCCTGGAGTTCATCCTGTCGCTCGCGCGTGACCTGGGCGTAAACATCAGCGGCATCGCCATCATTCTGCAAATGCGCGCCCGAATGGAGGAGATGCAGCTTCAGATTCAGGATTTCGTGAAATATCTCCAGGAGGAAGTTCTATCGAGGGCGAGCGCCGCTACCGATCCAGCTAAGGGAGCGATTGTTCCCGTAAGGCGGCACCTGGTCCCGGCGCCGCAGTCCCGCAAACGATGACGGAGAGGGGCGCCTTATCGTTGGCTAACGACTGAAGACCGACGACTGACGACTTTTCTTTCATGCTTCCTTTCAAGCTCATTTACAGCGACGACTATTTCCTTCCCATTGGCGCCCACGTCTTCCCGGCTGAGAAGTACCGCCGCATTCACGACCAACTGCTGACAGCCAAAGTCGCTGAGCCTTCCGACTTCGTAACCCCGCAAGTGGCGTCCGACGAGGACATTCTGCTGGTGCACACGCCGCAATACGTGCAGAAGTTGAAGACCGGAACGCTTTCTCCGCGCGAGGTACAGGAGATGGAAATTCCGTACTCGTCAGAGTTAGTCCATGCATTCTGGCTGGCGGCGGGAGGCTCAATCCTCGCAGCGGAACATGCCCTCCAGGATCGGGTAGCTATCAATATCGGAGGCGGATTCCATCACGCTTTCCCCGATCACGGAGAAGGCTTTTGCATGATCCACGATGTGGCGGTGGCGATACGCCGAATGCGGCGCGATGGCAAGATTCGCACCGCGATGACCGTTGACTGCGACGTTCACCACGGCAATGGCACGGCTGCGATCTTCGCCGCGACTCGCGCTCCAAGCGATCCCCTGCCTTCGACAGCCGCTTCCGTTCTGGATTCGTCACGAACGGGAACGGCGAACCAGTCGCATGGTGGCGACGTCTTCACCATCTCCCTGCATCAGCACAACAACTATCCCGCATGGAAACCACCCTCTTCCATTGACGTGGATCTCCCTGACGGGACCGGTGACGACGACTACCTGGCGTGGCTCGACAATGCGCTAAGTTCAGGCCTGCGACAATTTGAACCTGACTTGATCTGCTACATCGCGGGGGCTGACCCCTATCGCGAAGACCAATTGGGCGGGCTAGCCCTGACGATTGAAGGGCTCAAGAAACGGGATGATCTGGTATTTCGTGTCGCCAAAGCGCGGAATATTCCTGTGATGGTTACCTACGCGGGCGGTTACGCGCGAAAAGTGGAAGATACGGTCACAATCCATTGCAATACGGTGGTCGCGGCGAAGGAAGTTTTCGGCGCACAAACTTGATTACTTGTCATCTTGAGCGGAGGACTGTCTTCGCCTAGGCGAAGACAGTCCGGAGTCGAACGACCCCTACCTTCTATCACCGCTCGGCAGGATCGTAGGGGCTCTCTGGTACGTCTTGAACCGTCTATTCCTTGAGAACTCATCCTGAGCCGCCTACAGCCCGGGAAGGATCTGGCGCGAAGCAATATGATTGCCGGCGAGGCGCAATGTTCGACTTTTGCGGATGGGAAGGGCACGACTTCAGTCGTGCCGATATAGGGTTGCACGATGCGGCTTCAGCCGCTGAGGTTCGCTTTGTGCCCGAGATCCTTCCGGACTGAAAGTCCTCAGGATGACGCCCGACGCGGGGAACCTGGTTCAAATTGCACGCACCGAAAGCTGGGAAGTAATGCTCGTCCGTCGCATTCCGTGGGCGATAGGGGTCCTTCGACTCTCTTGCCGGTTCGCACGCGAACCGGCTCACTCGCTCAGGATGACACGATCCCACTCACTGATAGAATAGTGATCATCTATGTTTGAGAATCTCTCAGAGAAGTTACAACGCGCGTTCAAAACCCTTCGGGGTGAGGCCACACTCAACGCAGAGAACATTCAGGAGGCGCTGCGTGCGATCAGGCTGGCGCTGCTTGAGGCTGACGTCAACTTCAAAGTCGTCAAGCAGCTGATCGATCACATTCAGGAGAAGGCTGTCGGCCAGACAGTGGCAACTGCGCTTTCGCCCGCGGAACAGGTCATCAAGATTCTGCGCGATGAGTTGATCGAGATTTTGGGTCACGACACCGCTAAGCTCAAGTTCGCCTCGCAGCCTCCCACCGTTGTGCTCATGGCCGGTCTTCAGGGCTCGGGGAAAACAACGACGTCCGGCAAGCTGGCGAACTGGCTGAAACAAGGTGGACATCGTCCACTACTGGTTTCAGTGGACGTTTACCGTCCAGCGGCCCGCGAGCAGCTCAAAGTCGTCGCCCAGGCGATCAAGGCAAACATTTACGAGGGTGAAGTCGGCGAGGCCAACACTGCCACCGTTGAGCGTCTGGTGAAAGAAGCACGACGCGAAGCCATCAATACTGGGTCCGATGTGCTGATCGTGGACACGGCGGGCCGCCTACACATCGACGAGCAACTGATGGACGAGATGCAATCGCTCAAACGATTGCTCAACCCGCAGGAAATCCTGTTTGTGGCGGACGCCATGACTGGACAGGACGCGGTGAATTCGGCCGACGAGTTTCATAAGAAGCTTGCGCTCACCGGCGTGGTACTCACCAAGATGGACGGCGACGCCCGCGGTGGTGCGGCTCTTTCCATACGACAGGTGACGGGCCAGCCAATCAAATTTATCGGTGTGGGTGAAAAATACGATGCGCTTGAACCCTTTCATCCCGACCGCATCGTTTCCCGCATTCTGGGCATGGGTGACATTCTCTCGCTGATCGAAAAGGCGGAGCAGAATGTCGACAAGAAAAAAGCTCAGGAGATGGCCAATCGCGCTCTGACAGGCGACGGATTCTCCCTGGAAGATTTTCGCGACCAGTTGCGCCAAATCAAGAAAATGGGTTCGATCCAGAATCTGATGGGTATGTTGCCCAGCGTCGGCCCTTTCGCTGGGATACAGAAGCACGCCGACAAGGTTGATGAGAAACAACTGAACCGGGTGGAAGCGATTATCAATTCAATGACGCAACATGAACGCATACACCACGAGGTCATGAACGGAAGCCGTCGTAAGCGCATTGCCCGCGGCTCTGGAACCAGCGTTCAGGAAGTTAACAACCTGCTGCGGCAGTATGCGCAGATGCGAAAGATGTTCAAACAAATCGGCAAGCCCAGCTTCGCCCGCAAGCTGGCCGGCATGAAGATGCCGGGGATGTAAAGCCAACCCAGTCGTCAGGCCCTTCGAGACTCGTCAGCGTAACCGATAACATATGAAAACTCCGCCTCGCCGACATGCCGTTTGCTCCGGGACGTTCTTGCTCCTGATCCTCCTATTGCATGCGAATGACGTTCAGGCTGCCCCACACCAACCATGCTGCGGAGAGATTACCGCGGCGGGCCAGCAATTGACCGCGGTCCTTGACGGTATGAATGTCGAGTCACTCTGGATTGCCGACCAGCATGTGAATTGGGAAACTGGGCAGCCGGACCGGGGAGGCGATTATGAAGGACCGGGCAAACACACTCACTGCAGCGCGTTTGCGGCAGCGGCGGCGAAGCAATTGGGAGTTTATTTATTGCGACCTCCCGAGCACGGCCAGTTGTTGCTGGCAAACGCGCAAGCCAAATGGCTGACCAGCGAAAAAGGCATGAGCGAAGGCTGGCACGCAGTGGCAGGTGCGGAGGCCGCGCAACGGCAAGCGAACCGGGGCAATCTGGTCGTCGTGATTTTTGCCAATCCTGATCAGCACGAACCCGGACACATCGCGATCGTTCGTCCATCCGAGAAATCCATCGCGGCGCTTGAGCGCAACGGACCTGACATCATTCAAGCCGGTACCCACAATCACGCGCGAACGGTGGTCAGGATTGGCTTCTCAAGTCATCCGGGAGCTTGGCCTGACGGCGTTCGATATTACGTGCATCCGCTCGCCATGGCTCGCTGACATCCGGAACGGAAACGAAAAAGGATGAGCGTTTTATGAAATGGCGATCACTTGAAGAATCGGTTTCCGGAGCTGAGACCCGCTCGTTGCGAGAGATTTTTGCCGAACGGAAAGATCTGATCGCAAAATATGTTCCGTCCGAGATTCGAGCCGTACACGCTCGCGTGGTGACGGAGCTAAAAGAGAAACACTTCGCTCACACTATTCTCAAGGCGGGCTCCACAGCACCTGCCTTCGAACTCCCGGACCATAACGGCAAATTAATTTCCTCGGGTGACCTGTTAAGTCACCTCCAGGTGGTTGTCTGCTTCTTCCGCGGGCGCTGGTGTCCTTTTTGCGTCGGACAACTGGAGGCTATGAACCAGATTCTGCCCCAAATCAACGAGGCAGGCGCGTCGCTGATCGCGATCTCACCACAAACGGTTCAACAGTCCTTCTTCATGGTGGACCAGCACAAACTGCGCTTCCCGTTGCTGAGCGATGCCGGAAACAATGTTGCCCGCCAGTTCGGACTCGTATACCGCGTTCCGGATGGGCAGCAGGCGATCTACCGCCGTGCCTTCGTCAATCTACCTTTCGCCAATGGTGACGACAGTTGGGAATTGCCGATCCCAGCCACCTTCATCGTCGATCGCGACGGCACGGTTCGTTGTGTCTTCGCCGACGAAGACTATACTGAGCGCCCGGAGCCGCAGGAAATCCTGCATCGACTCCAGGCCGGCAGGGTTGAATAGGCAGCAAAAGGAACGATGCCGTGAAAGTGGGTGATAGAGTCACGCTCGTCGCTATTCCAGCAGACCTTCACGATGATGATGAATTGCGGACTCGCACTTTGTTTGAGAAATGCCTAGGAAAAACTTTCACCATTGCTGCATTACAGACGGTGGACGGGTTACCGTACCAACTGGTGCAGCTTGATGTGGGACGCGTAGTCGGGAAGGCTTCCTATCTCGAATCAATTTGGGTTGAACCCGTTTATCTGCAAGTGAAAGACCCCGAATAGAATCGAACGTTACTTCCAAGTACGTTCATAACTTTTCAATTATGATTGGACATGGGTGACTCGTCTCTTTGGAGCGCTGGTGGGAACAACGACGACCAGCGGACCCGGCTCGCGGAGCTGACTGCGAGCACCATCGATCCCGCCAAAGATCTTCCCCTCCGCCGTGATGTCCGTTCGCTTGGTGTCCTGTTGGGCCGCGTTCTGGTGGAACAGTGCGGTGAGTCGCTACTAACGGTCGTTGAGGAGTTGCGGCGCATATTCATCCAGCATCGTGAGTTGCCGCGCCCGCAGGCCGGGAGTCCCGGGTTCAACGGCTTGAATTCCCAATATCTCGATTCCAAAGACCTCGATTTCAAAGATCCGCTGCTAAATCAGGCGCGAAGCATTGTGGCGGGCCTCAGCGTCGAAGAGGCGCACCGCGTCACCAAAGCGTTCGCCATCTATTTCGAGCTCACCAACCTTGCGGAGACTACCCACCGCAAGCGCCGTCGTCGTGCAGCCAAATTGCATCCCGAACAGCCAGCGCTGGAAGGTTCCTTTCGAGGCACTCTGAAGCGCTTGCGGGCCGCGGGATTGAGCAGCGAGCAGGCGCTGGAGATTCTGCGCAGGATAAAAGTTGTGCCGGTTTTTACCGCGCATCCGACCGAAGTCGCGCGACGAACCGTGCTGCTGAAGCGCCGCCGCATATCCAAGCAACTGGAACGGCTTGACCGTCTTCCTCTCACCGACGCCGACGCCAGCCGATTCGAAGCGCTGATCTTCGCCGAGGTGACGGCGCTGTGGGAAACCGATGAGGTGCGCCTCGAGAAGCCCCTGGTCACAGACGAGATCCGCATGGGACTCGACCACTATCCAATGTCCCTTTTCGCCGCGCTGCCCCGGGTCTACGACGAACTCGCCGACTCTTTCCGACAGGTGTACGACTTTCATATCGACAGCCAAAAACTGCCCCAACTTCTCTCCTTTGGCTCCTGGATCGGGGGCGACCGCGACGGGAATCCATTTGTTACCCCGGACTCTACCCGTGAGGCTCTGCAACGAGCCCGGAATACCATCATTGATCACTACATCGCGGAACTGGAGCGAGGCGCCGATCAACTGAGCGCCTCTTCCCGGCAAGTGGTGGTTTCTGAAGCAGTGCGCCGGCGCCTGGCTGACTACAAAACCAGGATCGGCGACGAGGACTCACGCCAGTCGCGAATTTCCGGCTCCGAAATTTACCGTCAACTCCTGAAACTCATCGTGCTTCGGTTGCTTCGCGCGCGCGATGGAACCGGCAGCTCCGAAGCCTACCAATCATGCAATGAATTCGAAGCCGACCTGTCACTTATCCGCGAAAGCCTGGCTGCCAATCGCGGTTTACGGTTGGCCGAACTCGTCATCGATCCGCTTCTCCTGGAAGTGCGCACCTTTGGATTTCATCTCTCAACCCTCGACATTCGCCAGCACGCACGAGTGCATGCGCACGCACTGGCCGAGATTGAGAGCGGTGCAGGCGCAAGCGTCGCGCTCGTGCAACAGCGGCAAGGCTCAAGCCAGCGTGAAGCGAACCATCGGGCCCAGATGAAACCACAAAGTCCCGCTCATGAACTGTCTGCCTCGACCCAGGATGTTCTCGCGACTTTTCGCGAAATCGCAAAGCTGAAGAAAACATATCCATGCAGTGCAATTTGCAACTACATCATCAGTGGAGCGCAGTCGGAAGACGATGTTCTTGCTGTTACACGGCTGGCCGCCATATGTGATGTGCAAATCGCGGCATCGGGGGATGATCCCGGGTTGATGCCGGTGCCATTGTTTGAATCGATCGAGGCTCTACGTTCCGCCGCTGACGTTATGGGAGGCATCTGGCGATCACCTGACTATCAACCCCTGCTCGACTCCTGGGGACGGTGGCAGGAAGTCATGCTGGGCTATTCCGATTCCAACAAAGATGGCGGCATGCTTACCAGCATCTGGGAGTTGTACAAAGCCCATCACGAACTCCATCGCGTGGCGCGGAAAAGCGATGTGAAGTTGCGCCTGTTTCATGGCCGAGGCGGCACGGTCGGACGCGGCGGAGGCCCCACGCATACCGCAATTCTCGCGCAGCCTGTTGGCGATTTTTCGGGTGAGATTCGTATCACGGAGCAAGGCGAAGTCCTCAACTGGAAATATGCCGATCCGGTTCTGGCCGAGTGGAACCTCGAAATCATGATCGCGTCGTGCGTGGAAGCCATCGCCCGCACCCGAGGGCCGGAGCCCGGAGACGACGAGCGCTGGGCGCCGGCCATGGAACAGATGTCCGTGGAAGCCTTCAGCTTCTATCGCCACCATATCGCCGAGAATTCCGATGTGATCGAATATTTCGAACAGGCAACGCCGGTCAACGAATTGGAGCATGCGCGCATCGGCTCCCGTCCTCCACGCCGCGAGCAAGGCCGGCGTCTCGAAGACCTTAGAGCTATTCCGTGGGTATTCGGTTGGATGCAAAGCCGGCACGCGGTTCCGGCATGGTTTGGGGTAGGTCATGCGCTAAAGCACTTTGTTGGAAAAGATCCCGCTCACCAGCGATTGCTGAGCGAGATGATGAAAAGCTTTCCATTGTTTTCCGACTTGATCCGCAACGTTGAACTGGCCATGTCGAAGGCCGACTTGACCATCGCTCGCCTCTACGCCGAACTGGTTGTCGATGTGGAGCTCCGCGAACGGGTATGGCGGATGTTGGTCGAGGAGTTCGAGCTCACCCGGCGCATGATCCTCTCCATTACTGCACAGAAAGGATTGCTCGAGGGCAATCCGGTGCTTACTCGCTCTATCCGATTACGCAATCCGTATGTCGATCCCATGAGCCTGGTTCAGGTTGAGTTGTTGCGCCGCAAGCGCGCGGGAGCGGGCGCAGCCGACGTAGATTACGCACTGGGTGCGACGATCAACGGGATCGCAGCCGGTTTGCATAACACGGGATAGGTTTTGTAGCGCCGGCGTCCCGCCGGCTGTCCCGAGGGCATCTTGCCCTCGGCGATTGTGAAGTATGTAGCGCTAGCAGGGTGCTTCTGGGAATGTGACAATGGCGGCGCGAACGAAAATGCAAGTGACCCGCCGACAGCTCCTGGTCGCGTTCCTGCTAACGGCACTGGCGCGCCCCCTGATCGGCCAATCCTCCCATCAGAGTCATCCTACTCAACCGCCTGCGTACTCGTTCAAGATCATCCATACATTCCCTCATGACCCGACCGCTTTTACGCAGGGTCTCGCTTACAGCAACGGATTTCTATACGAGGGCACCGGCCTCACAGGCCAGTCATCGCTTCGCAAGGTTCGTCTCGAAACTGGAGAAATTGTTCACCGAGTGAATTTGCCGCGGGAATTATTTGGCGAAGGCATCACTCTGGTTAAAAACGAAGTCATACAGCTCACCTGGCAATCACAGACAGGATTTGTCTACAACTTGCGCGACTTCCATTTGCTGCGGCAGTTTTCGTACTCCGGAGAAGGTTGGGGTCTGTGCACGAATGGCCGCGAGATCTTCATGAGTGACGGAACCGCTGAAATCCGAGTTCTCGACGCGACTACGCTTGCAGAAAAGCGGCGTTTTACGGTCCGCGACGGTGACACCGGGATTGATCAACTAAACGAACTGGAGTTCGTAAGTGGAGAGATTTTCGCCAATGTCTGGCAGACGGATCGAATCGCCCGGATCTCTCCTCAAAACGGTAAGGTACTCGGATGGATTGATCTCAAGGGTCTTCTGAGCCCAATCTATCGCCTCGAACCCGAGGCCGTGCTGAATGGAATCGCCTACGATCCGAATCGAAAGCGGCTTTTTGTTACTGGCAAGTTGTGGCCTAGCATTTTCGAAATCCAACTTGTTCCGAAGCAGATCAAATAGCGTACGGTGCACGTTTGGTGCAATCTCCCGCTTTCACGACTTTACCTTTCAAATCACCCCCTCAAAATACTTCGCTTCGCCCACCTGCCTTTATCTTTCATATCACTCTCCCCTCTGGATCCGTCGCTTCGCTTCGGGATTTCGGCAGCGGGTTCCCGCTTCGCTCACGCCCGCTAGGCGCCTCAACTTGCTAATCCCGGTAAATTCTGCAAAAATAATGGTTTGTCCGAGCCTGCCTGAAGCAACTAGGAAAGGAACTTAAGCTCTGTGTTAATGATTCGTCTATCGCGCACGGGTGCGCGCAAACAACCGCAGTATCGCGTAGTGGTGATTGAGAAGGAACGCGCACGCAATGGCCGTCCGGTGGAAGTCGTGGGAACTTACAATCCTCGTACCAATCCCGCCAGCATCGAGCTCAAGCGCGAGCGCATTGACTACTGGGTGTCCAAGGGCGCCAGGATGTCGGATCGGGTCAGCAAGATTGTGTCCAAGCCTGCACCGGCAACTACCGCGTCAGTGGCCTGATTTCCCGTTCGTATCCCGAATCTCATTCCACTGAACAGGATTCCGATTGACTGGAGAAATTAAGACCGCGCCAACCGGGAACATGCGTGTCCTGATTGAGCAGATCGCAAAGGCACTGGTTGACGATCCGGCTCAGGTCTCGGTCAATCCGGTCGATGAGGGTGGCGAGACGGTGCTCGAGCTCACAGTCGGACCGAACGATTTGGGTCGAGTGATCGGCAAGCAGGGACGTACAGCGCGTGCAATGCGCAACCTGCTCGGTGCAGCTGGCCTGAAATTTAACAAGCGCTTCACGCTGGAGATTCTGGAATAGCCGGCGAGTTCATTACGCTGGCGCGCGTCCTGAAAACGCAGGGACGGCACGGCGAAGTTGCCACCGAACTACACAGCGACATTCCAGACCGGTTTCACCAGGGGATGCGGCTGTTGGCTCTGGGTGGTGACGGATCACGTCGCGAACTCAAAGTGGAAGAATTTTGGCCGCACAAAAGCTATCTGGTTCTAAAGTTCGCTGGCGTTGATTCGATTTCGGACGGCGAAGCGCTTATCGGCTGCGAGTTGCAGGTTCCGGACGCAGAGCGAGCGAAGCTGGAAGCGGGCTGGGTTTACGTCAGCGATTTGGTCGGCTGCATGGTGTTCGACGGTGACCGCGAAATTGGGCCCGTTCGAGATGTTCAATTCGGCGCCGGTGAAGCGCCGCTGCTTCTGGTCAGGACGGGATCGAAGGAGTACGAGATTCCGTACGCGGAAGCGTATCTGACGAGCACCGATCTCGATGGCAAGAAGATTTTCATGAGGCTGCCCGAGGGCATGCTGGAATTGAATGCGCCGCTGACGGCAGAAGAGAAAGAGCAGCAGCGCAATAACAGGAAGTCATCCTGAGTATGACAGTATGAAGTGGTTCAAGGTCCGCGATGAAGATCGACATCTTAACGATCTTTCCTGATTTCTTTCGCGGAACGCTGGACTACGGCATTGTTCGCAGGGCCCGGGAAGCTGGCCTGGCGGAAATCGAAGTCCACGATTTGCGGGCGTTTGCGCACGACCGGCATCGCACCGTGGATGACCGCCCGTTCGGCGGCGGCGAGGGCATGGTGCTCAAGCCGGAACCGATCTTTGAATGTATTGAGGGCTGAACATCCAGCCTCGTGCCGAACGCGTTGCAGCGAGCTCGAAGCAGAGCGTGGTGCTGCTGTCGGCGCAGGGCAGGCGGTTCGATCAAAGCGTTGCGGAAGAACTGGCGGTGTTAAACCGAATTGTTCTGATCTGCGGCCGCTACGAAGGTGTGGACGAGCGGGTTGGACAGCATCTGGCAGAGCGCGAGCTTTCCATCGGCGATTACGTGCTGAGCGGTGGTGAGCTGGGTGCGGCAGTAATCGTAGACGCGGTGACCCGGCTAATTCCCGGTGCATTGGGAAACGAAGCGTCGGCACGGCAGGAGTCATTTACAGCGGGAACACAATTGCCGCCGACAGACGGTGCAGACTCAACTTGCGGATCGGGTGGATTGCTGGATTATCCGCACTACACTCGACCAGCCGAATTTCGTGGCTGGCAGGTTCCGGACGTGTTGATGTCCGGAAATCACGAAGAAATACGCCGCTGGCGACGGCGCACCGCGCTGGAAAAAACGCTGCGAAACCGGCCTGATCTGTTGGATCGTGGCAGGCTAAGCGACGAAGACAGAAAACTGCTGGCCCAATTGGGCGAGCAAAAGACTTCAGATTGACTGACAGATATCCGAATCAAGGAGCAAGATCATGACGAACCTGATCATCGAAAAACTACTGGCCAAAACCAAACGCACCGACATTCCTGAGTTCGCGCCGGGCGACAGCGTGCGAGTGCACGTCAAGATCAAGGAAGGCGACAAGGAACGGCTGCAGGCCTTTGAGGGCGTGGTGATTTCGCGAAGCCGCGGACCGCAGGCCAGCTTTACTGTGCGCAAGATCAGCTTTGGTCATGGCGTCGAGCGTATTTTCCCGCTGCATTCCAAAGTGATTGACAAAGTGGATTTGCTGCGTTCATCGAAGGTTCGCCGCGCGAAGCTGTATTACCTGCGGGGCCTCAAGGGCAAGGCCGCCCGCCTGAAGGACGTGGACCGCGAACATGCCGTGGCAGCGGCCACTAAATAACCACTTCGAGTCGTTAGCGGAAGACGGATTATTGGTGGACTTCGAAACGCAGGGTCTCTTCGAGGTGTTTCTCCGCCAGTTTGCGGATCAGGAATTGCAAGATCTGGCGCTCGCCTTTGCGGATTTCCCGAAATTCGACTCCCATTCCCCCTTGGGGGTCGCCATGCTTGACCTGGCCTTTTAACGCCAATTCGTAATCGTCGATACTCAGGACCAATTTCAACTCTGCCCCAGGAAGCAAAATTTCATTCGTCGAGATCAGGCATCCGATCTCTGACATATTCTTCAAGGCCGCCTTGAAGGGCACACTCTTCGCGCCCTGCTGCGTCAATTCAGCAAATGCCTCCAGAGTGTAACGCTCTCGCCGGCGGCGTCGCTCGTGGGGTGCAAAGGTTCCGGGCCTCTTGAGCCCACCGTCGATCACGATCGGATCGTATATTTCTTCCATGTCCCGCAATTCTGTTTCCCACAAGGTCCGATCCAACTCAACGGACTGAATCCCGATCTGACCTTGCAGCTCCGAGTTAGGTTCTCCCACCCATACCACTCGGCAAAACGATTTATTGCGACCACGTTCGATGGCGAGAATTTCTCCCACTCCCGCGACGCTACGTAGTCCTGTGACCCGGGCGCCCTGCTCTGAAATGTCGTAGGTGCAAGCCATTTCCAAAGCGGGCTTGCTTTCGCTGTCCCAGTAGGTGACACGAATGGGCAGCGCAACATGGATGCGCTTGGTTTCGCGCTCTGGCGAATTGGACAATTCCTCTGTCAAAGTCGGTCCACCGCGAAGACAACTCTCTGAGTGAACGTAACAAGTGAATTCGGAACGGTCAATTTACGCCCGTAATCGCTTGTTCTATTACCTTCGGGCACGATGAATACACGGCACTTGCTATGCTTCCCGGCGGTTTTCCACATTGCGCCACAACCCCAAACTGAGTGAAGATGTTTCGAGTTGTTGTCTCAGGCACCCACGTTTGTTGTTAAAGACCAAGCCCGCCAAATCGCTCTCCGCCTCAGCCGCCAAGCTGCGCTTGCTCAAAAAGCTCCGCTGCACTCTCAGGTTTGAGAAGAAGATATGGCAATTGGGTATGCGCCTTGTCGCCGGCGTGGATGAAGTGGGCCGCGGATCGCTTTTCGGGCCAGTCGTAGCGGCTGCGGTTATTCTCAATCCCGAGTACCGTATTCGTGGCCTTCGCGATTCCAAGCTGTTGCCCGTGGAGCGCCGTGAAATTCTGGCCGACCGCATCCGGGAACATTCCATCGCCTGGTCAATTGCCGCGGTGGATGCTGCCCGCATTGATCAGATCAATATTTATCAGGCCTCACGCCTAGCCATGCTCGAAGCAGTCCTGGGCCTTAATCCGGGCGCTGATCACCTTCTTGTCGACGCGCTGCGGTTGGACTGCGAACTTCCTCAGCAACCAATCATTCACGGCGACGCGCTTTCCGCCTCCATCGCTGCGGCGTCCATCATCGCCAAGGTTGAACGTGACCGTATGATTGTGGAATGGGATCCGGTTTTTCCGGTCTACGGGCTGGCTTCCCACAAGGGCTACAGCACGCCTCGTCATCTGGCTGCGTTGCGTGAGCACGGACCGTCGCCGCTTCATCGACAGTCTTTTGCGCCGGTTTGGAACGCGCCGGTTCCGCAAGATGTCCTGGCATTCATGCTGGAGGAAGACGAAGGCGAAGCGAGCGAGAGCGACGAGCTTCGGACCGCAGGATAGGCCTACCGATGCGTCACTAGCGAGCCCTCACGATACAATCCTCACATGTTACGCATGATGGTCGTAACCGCCCATCCGGATGACGAAGCCAGCAGCTTCGGCGGATCGCTGTGCCTCTACCGGGAGCGTGGGGTCGAAACCTGCGTCGTTTGTCTCACGCCCGGACAGGCAGCCACCTATCGCGGCAGAGCGCAAAGCGATCTGGAACTGGCGGCGATGCGCCGGCAGGAATTTGCCGCCGCCTGCAAAATTCTGAAAGTGTCTCGCGGAATCGTACTGGACTATCCCGATGGGCAGCTTCACCGTCTGGAAATGCAGCGCGTGGTTTCCGATCTGGTCCTGCGCATTCGGGAGTTCAGGCCGCATGTATTGCTTACGTTTGATCCAGCTGGCGGAGCCACCGCTCACACCGACCACACAATGGCATCCATCTTTGCCACGCTGGCCTTCCATTGGGCCGGGCGTACAAATCGGTTCCCCGACCAGCTAAACGGCTCGATCAGTCCTCAGCAAGTACAGAAGCTGTATTACGCCACTGCAGATTTCACCCTTCCGGGAAGGCAGCCAGTCACGCTGGCGCCCATCACCACCATCATCGAGGTTGGCGATTATTTGGAAACAAAAATTGAGGCCTTTCGCGCGCACACCAGCCAGGAACCGCTGTGGCCTTTGTTCGAAGAGTATGCCCGCAAGCGGGAGCGTCGTGAACTGTTCCACCTAGTGGCTGCGGTGAACACTGACACCGCGCCGCGGGAAACCGATTTGTTCGCAGGAATAAAAGACGAAAACGCTTAACCGGATTTTTCTCCGCGAGCTTGGCGGTCTTCTTCGCGGCCTTGCGGTTAAAAGCTTCACCGCGGCTTGATAATATCGCTCAAGACATCAGGCTTACTTTCATCCCGCACCAGGTGCGGGTACTTTTCGCCACCGTGATAGTCGAGCTTGATGGTCTTGTAGTAGTCCGTATTCTCGATCAGTAGTTCCAGGGAAGCGGAGCCGGTTTTCCCCTCCCGCAAAGCATCCCGTAAAACGCCCGAAGAAAACTTCTTGCCGTTGACTGCAACCACCTTCATTCCCGGCCCAATTCCTGCAAGTGCCGCCGTCATGCCTTCGACGGTATCGGTGATCGATCCGTCCTCTTTAAGCCAGAGGCCAATCGAGTAGGCCGCATTCACGGTATCTCTTTCGTCTTCCCTCGCGCGTACAAGCTCTGACCGGTTGTCGTCGTAGACCAGCTTCCAGCCGCTTCCCTCGATACCGCCCAGGGGCGCGCCAGGACCGTGATTCCCAAGCCGCTCGGTCCAAAAACCGCGCCAGTCGTACGGCGCAACCTGGTTCAGCCCACCAACAATGTCTTCGAAGGTATAAGTCTTCACCTGAGGAGGGCCGCTGGGCGCTCCATGAAACAGTTGGCAGAAGTCATCCAATGTTTTCTGACCGTGGGTCTGGACACGAATAATCGTATCTGCCCAGAGCCAGTTCAGTTCATCCTCTTCGTAGTAATCCAGGGGACGGCGCCAGGACTCCCATTGGTGCGGCGCGTCTTGCATGGACGGAACACCATCGGCAGTATCTTGCAAGTTGCGCCAGGCGCGTCCAGGCCGATGATCAAGGTCAGCGGCTGTGTAAGCCAGTGCGTCGCGAAACTGCTCCGGCGTACGCTCCCCGTCGCGGCCCGTGAGAATCTCGCCCAGGTAAGTCGTCAAGCCCTCGTAAACCCAAAGCAGATCAGTTTGCATTGGTTTTTCATAATCAGGCGTAGCGAGATCGGCAGGACGCCGAAACTTTCCGTTCCAGGAGTGCACATACTCGTGCGACAAAAGGCCGGAGCTCACCAGGCGCTGTTGATAATCGACCAGGGCGCGCTCCGTGGTGCGGCTGTCATTCGATTCATGATGCTCCAGCCCGAAGTGCGCCACGTGATTACTCAGACTGTAGAGAAAGTGATAATCGCGATAGTGTTGCGCTCCAAATAGCACACTCGCCTGGGTGACAAGGTTTTTGTAGTGTTCCCAGACGTCAGGGGTGGGCTCCAGGGCGGAGGCGCTATCGGATGCAACGTCCAGTTCCACGGGAGGCGTCTGCCCAGGATTCAGGGGAACCGCTTTCAGGTACTCGCCGGTGATGACAGGTCCATCGACCAGAAGAGTGAGAGAAATGGGAGCAAATTTGATCTCGTCACCTGATTGCGACGCGACCGGCAGGGAAGTTCCAAACTTCCATCCCGTCGGCAAGCGTAGGCTGGCATCGTAGGTCAGTTCGTCCGAGGTCCAGCCCATCGGATAGAGAACTACTGTATTCCAGCTCAACACCGCCATCTTCTCGGTGGCGGTGGCCCCGCCGGTATAAACTCCTTCCCGGCCTGCGGGAGAAATGAAATCCAGAGATGCCTCGACACTGTTGGCACCGGCGGGGACGTTAACGTGGAAGGTCCAACCATCCTGCAGGTCACGGCGCCAGGTAAGAGTCTTTCCATTTGCGACGAACTTCAGTCCGGCGAGATCCTGGACTGGGCCCGTCGGGCCATGCTCGCCGGGAATCCATTTGGGATAGTAGAGCGTAAGCACGCCGGCTTTCGCGGGAATAGTCATTCGCGCGTGGAAGATTTTCCGGGGCGCCTCCGTGGCATCTACAAAAACACTGATATGGGGAGCGGAGGAGGCAGCAGCAAACAACTGCGGGATTAAAGCCATGACGGGAAGAACATAGCGAAACATTCGACCGGCAATTGCCATCACAAACACACTCCTTGGCAGCCCCTGTGATTGAGAACACACGAATATAGCAGTCAATCGTTCGCGGCGTCACTGCCTTGGAGAGGGGATCGCTTGGCCTGGCGGATTGGCAAAAGTGCCAAACAAGCGGCTGCTGATTTATCATTTGCCCGTGTCTTCACACCAGTACGGCAGCTTCATTACCTTCGAAGGCCTCGATGGATGCGGCAAAAGCACCCAACTGGAAAGGCTCGCGGACGTACTTCGCAAGCAGGGATTGCCAATTGTCGTAACCCGTGAGCCGGGCGGGACCGCGACAGGCGAGAAAATTCGCCGCCTGTTGCTGGACACTGCAACCGCAGGTCTTTCTCCTCAGGCAGAACTGGCGCTGATGTTTGGCTCGCGCGCTCAACATATAGCTGAAGTCATCCAGCCCGCGATGGCGGCCGGGAATATCGTGCTCTGCGATCGCTTCACCGATTCCACTGAGGCTTACCAGGGGGGTGGCCGCAAATTGGGCAGCCAGCCCGTCCTGGAACTTCATCGCATCCTGTGCGGCGACTTGCAGCCTGGACTCACCATCCTGATGGATTCTGATGTGGCTGCGAGTGTCGATCGCGCCCGGCGCCGAAACAAAGCAGACGCTGCCAAAAACGACGGTGCCGGAAACAATGAAAACCGCTTCGAACAGGAGAGCCGGGAATTTTTCGAGCGCGTTCGGACCGCTTATCTGGCGATTGCTGCCCGCGAAACACAAAGGGTTGTACTCGTCGACGCCCGCGGACCGGCGGCGGATACCCACGCAACTATCGTGGAAACAATCCGGCAAAGGTTAAGACTGGCCGCAAAGAGCGCGTAGTTCGTTTTAGCTGTCAGCTCTGAGCTATCAGTTTTCAGCTATTCTTCTCGGCCCGAACTGCCGCCAGCGTTCCCACCACGCTGGTTCTGCTAAACTCGACAAATTCCCTGCTCGCCAAGTGCCTCTTTACCGAACGCCGAGTGCTGACGACTGAGGACTGAACACTGACAACCGCTTTTTCATGAGCTTTCATAGCTTTCATGGCAACTCCGACGTCGTCCGTCGCCTGCGCGACATGCTGGCGCGGGAACATTTCCCCCAGGCGGTGATCCTGGCCGGTCCAGCGGGGTCCGGCAAGTACACCCTTGCTCTCATGCTGGCCAAAGCGCTGAACTGCCTTGCGCCAACTGTCACGGACGGCTTGCCCGACTTTTGCGGCAAATGTTCTAACTGCATCCGGATCGCCCAGTCCCAGGACCTCGATGCGCGCTTCGCGGAAGCAGTTGAAGCTCGCGAGAACCTGCGTGAGACCGACAAGAAAGAAACCCGCCTGTTTGTTCAGACTCACCCGGACGTGCTGATTGTCCCGCCTGATCCCCCTCAAATGATGATCAAGGTGGACCAGGTGCGGCGGGTGATCGAAACCATCTATTACCAGCCGGGCGAGGCCAAAGAACGGGTTTACATTTTCACCCAGTCGTCTTTCATGAAGGAAGCGGCCAACTCCCTGCTGAAAGTGCTGGAAGAGCCGCCCGAATTTGCGACCATTTTCCTTTTGACCGAAAACCCCGGCGAATTGCTGCCGACGATTCGCTCGCGGTCGATGATCGTTACCCTTTCCGCATTGTCCGCCGAAGAAATTGAGGAGGACTTGGCCAAATACCATCCTGAGTGGACAGCCAAGCAACGATCGCTGGCGGCTCGCCTCTCGAATGGTGCGGTCGGGGCAGCGCGAACCTTCGACCTGGCCGGCTACACTGCCGCACGCACGCAAGCTTTGACCGTTCTCAATACCGCTGTGCGCGGCACCGACCACAGTGAACTGTTCAAAGTGACTGAAACCTATCGCGCTGGCGCTGATGGGCGCGACAAAATCGAAAAGCTGCTGCGGACGCTGTATAGCCTCCTCCAGGACCTGACTTTCCTGAACTCGCGGACGCCGGACCTGGTCCGCAACACCGATATTCAGGCGGAACTGAACAAGCTGGCGCAGGCCGTGGACTTTGAGTGGATTACTTTCGCCGCCGACCGGCTCAACGAAGTGGAGCGCGGAATGCGTCGCAATTTACTGCGGTCCTTGTCGCTGGATGCGTTTGCCACGGTGCTGGAAAGAAGCTAAAAGCGTTCGCCGCGAAACTGACACGCCAATACCTCTGACGTTCGAAAAGGACCTTCCCACGACAATCTTTTTACAAGTTCCGGAATTACATCCGTCGTACAATCTGCTTCGGGCTGAGCGTTGTAGAAGAAGACCCATGATGCTTCTAGTAAGAGGGCTTGGGGTTCTAGCGCGCACCTTCGTCGCTCAGCCTTTATCAACGGTAAACTTCTAGCGCTGAAAGCTTCTCCGTCTCAAGTCCTTGCACCAGCACAACTTGAGCATTGTCATACCCGGCGTCGCTGTGCTAGGTTATGATCAACTCACGCCTTCAGTACCCACAATCACAGCAGCGCGTGTTGTGGCCCGCAAAAGCGTGTCAAACGGGTGGCGACATGAAAGATGCAATCGATTCACTCCCAGCCGATCGCCCAGCGAAGCAGAGGGCTTTGCCAACCGCAAGCTGATCCGGCCCTCGCTGAACCGCAACGACCACAATCACGGAGCAGCGCCCGGCAGGGGACCGGGACCGGCCAGAACGTCCGGAGCGCGGAACGCGGACGCCACGGTGGCGGCAAGAAATCCGCGCCCGCCGGAGCAGACCAACGCCGAGAACTTCTATTACCAGAAGCAGATGCAGTCAAAGACGCCGATGGTGATTGTGCTCGGCGACGGCGAAGAGATTCGCGGCATGATCGAGTGGTACGACAAGAGCTGCATCAAGGTCAGCCGCAACGGCCAAACTAACCTGCTGATCTACAAGCCAGCCATCAAGTACATGTTTAAAGAGGGTGAGAACAGCAAGAAATAGCTTTCGACTCTCAGCCGTCAGCACTCAGTAGTAGCTGGATATTTCGAGCTCAGTTTCTCAGAAATGTTCCCGATTATAGGGACGGACATCTGTCCGCCCGTTCTGATTTGGCCTTTGCTGAAAGCTGAGAGCTGACGGCTTTGACGAGCTTTACAACTTCGGCAGCACAATTCCCTTCTGCGACTGGTACTTGCCCTTGCGGTCCGCGTAGCTGACTTCGCAGACTTCATCCCCAGTGAAGAAAAGGATCTGGCACAGTCCCTCGTTGGCGTAGATCTTCGCGGGCAAGCGGCGTCGTATTTGAGATCTCCAGGGTGACGAAGCCTTCCCACTCCGGCTCGAACGGGGTGACGTTCACGATGATGCCGCAACGGGCGTAAGTGGACTTGCCCACGCAGATCGTCAGCACGTCGCGGGGAATCTTGAAGTATTCGACCGATCGCGCCAGAGCAAAAGAGTTTGGCGGAACGATGGCGCACTCCGAACTGACGGTTACGAAGGACCGCTCGTCAAAGTTTTTGGGATCCACCACGGTGCAATTCACGTTGGTGAAAATCTTGAACTCGTCGGCCACGCGCAAGTCATAGCCATAGGAAGACAAGCCGTAGGAAATCACGCCTTCCCGTACCTGCTTCTCGGAGAAGGGGTTAATCATGTCGTGTTCCTTGGCCATCTTGCGGATCCAGCGGTCACTCTTCAGCATGCGGCTCCTTGGAAATATTGGATAAGTCGGAAATTTTGTAATTTGGCAATTGGAAATCGGGACCCGGGTTTTGCGGTTCAAATTGCCAAATTACCCGATTAGACAAATCGACTCAATGTTGACAGGCTGGGTGTCGTCATCTTACGGGAGAGAAGCTCCCGTTGACAATCTCTGATATGTCCCTTAGCATCAAGCACTTGGTGGGTTATTCTCAGTCCGCCGCCGGGAGCGACCAGTGATCAAGCTCGACATCATCAACGAAGTGGTGAACAAAACCGGCATTACCAAGACCAAGGCCGAACTGGCCGTCGAAACCGTGTTCGAGAGCATGCGGCGCTCGCTGTCCAAGGGCGATCGCATTGAACTGCGGGGCTTTGGCGTGTTCAACGTGCGGCCGCGCAAGACTGGCATCGGACGCAATCCGCGCACCGGCGCCGAAGTGTCCATTCCGCCAGGCAAAGCGGTTCGGTTCAAGCCCGGCAAGGAATTGCAGTCGATCGAATGATCCGGTCGGTTCTCCTGTTAAGCGGAACGGTTCGGCATCCGATCGTCGGCGCGACCGTCATAGCCACGCCGATTCTCGTCCACTCCACTCGCAGCATCAAAGTTTTCATGTCCGACCTTAATCCTGCGCTTTCCGTACCGACCGTCGACTACCTGCCTGCGGAAATCTACGTGGTGCGGCCTCCTCCGCAACGGTATTGGCTGCACCTTCTGCTGTTTCTGGGCACGATTTTCACCACGCTCGTAGTCGGGGCGAAGATGGAATTCGATTTCCTCAATAACATTCCGCCGTTCGTTCACGGCGACGAAGTCATTCCACTTTTTCCCGCTCAGGTTGGGCACTTCACGATCCGTCCCGGCTGATGCTGGGTATTCCCTTCTCGGCCACACTGCTGCTGATTCTGCATGGCGCATGAGATGGGGCACTACCTGTATTGCCGCTACTACGGTGTTTACGCAACGCTTCCCTTCTTCATTCCAGCTCCAACTCTGATTGGCACGTTAGGCGCCGTCATCCGGATACGGTCGCCGATCCGCTCGCGCTGCGCATTATTTGATATCGGAATTGCCGGACCCATCGCTGGATTTGTGGTCGCGTTGACGGTGCTGGTGGTGGCAATGTCACACTCCCGCGTCGTGCCGGGAGTCATGGCGAATTCCGATATTGAGATGGGTTATCCGCTCATCTTCAGGATTGTCCAGGCGCTGGTTCCGTGGTCCCGTACGCAGGGCGCGTCTCCGTCCTTGCCGCTGCAGGATATCTATTTTCATCCCACCGCGATTGCTGCATGGGTCGGGATGTTTGCCACGGCACTGAATCTTTTACCAGGCGGCCAACTCGATGGTGGTCACATTGTTTTCTCGCTTAACCCGCGAGCGCACCGGATAGTGTCATGGCTGACGATTTTGGCACTGATCCCGATGGCGTTTTATTTCTGGGCAGGATGGCTTCTGTGGGCGATTCTGCTGCGCATCAGCGGCATGCGGCATCCGATGGTAGAGGAATGGCCCGGCGTCACGAACGGGCGGCGATGGCTTGCAGTTGTGGGTCTGGTGTTGATGATACTTACTTTGACTCCCGCACCATTCGCCCACAGTTCTCTGTTAACGGTCGTGCACGAGCTGCGACGATAGTATTTCAGGTCTTCGGAACACTTATATGCAAAGCGGTTGGGATGCGACGCAAAAGGATTTCTGAATTAACTCTAATCCTCGACTACTCTCGCGGTCATTTCTTCTGACGGCTCTCCCCCGGCGATCGCTTGCGAAACAATCAGCCGGCGCGCTTCCACCCGAATCTTTGGCAGATGCAAAAAGAACACGACCGCCGCAACGATGCAAGCCACTGCGCCGATCGAAACCGTAAGCGGGGCTCCGAGGCGATGCGCCAGGGCGCCGGCAAATAAGGATCCGAATGGCGCCATCCCCATGAACATCATCGTGTAGAGCGCCATCATGCGGCCGCGCAACTCGTCTGGGACCATGGCTTGAATCAGCGTGTTCGAAGACGACATCCCCAGCATCATGCAATATCCCACTGGCAGCAGCAGGATTGCGGAGAGCCAGAAATTTCGTGAAAGCGAAAACAACACCAGGCCTGCACCAAACCCGCCGCAGGAAAACGCGACCCATCGTCCCAGGCCACTTACGCCAGCGCGCGTAGCCAGAGTCAGCGCACCTAACATCGCGCCGACACCGGTTGCCCCCATCAAAATTCCGAGGCCACGCGCCCCACCGTGCAACACCCTGTCCGCAAACAGCGGCATGAGCACGGTGTACGGCATTGCCGCCAGGCTGACGATTCCGAGCAGAAGCAACAGGGCGCGAATCGGACGCAGTATCGCGTGCAAATCGGAAACCTTCGATCAGACGCGTCAGCGCTGGACCGGATGGCGCCAACCGGGATGGCCGATCCACGCGCATCAGCAGCAATCCTGTGATCACTGCGATGTAGCTGGCGGAGTTTGCAAAGAAGCACCATCCCTCGCCGATTTTTGCAACCAGGATCCCGGCGATCGCCGGGCCAATAATGCGTGCGCCGTTGAACATGGAAGAGTTCAGCGCGATGGCGTTCATCAGATCTTCCTTGCCCACCATATCGACCAGAAAGGACTGCCGAGCAGGAATGTCGAAAGCATTGACCACTCCCAGAAGTGCGGCCAAAACGAAAATATGCCACACCTTGACGACTCCGGTCAGCGTAAGCGTGGCGAAAATAGCCGCCAGAATCATGGATGAGATCTGGGTGCCGATCACCAGCTCGGCGGCGGTTGAACCGGTCAGCCGCGATACCTCCCAGCGGTGCCACTAGAAAAACCGGGAACTGGCTGGCGAATCCAGCCGCTCCCAAAAGCAGGGGTGAACCAGTCAATGCGATAGACCAGCCATGACTCTGCAATTGTTTGCATCCATGTGCCGATCAGCGAAATGATCTGTCCGCTGAAGAAAAGCTGGAAGTTTCGATGGCGCAAAGCCCGCAGCGTTGCCGGTAACCAGCCGAATTTGGGGGATGGTTGACCGGGTTCTTGCGGCAATTGCGCGGAATTTTGGTCCGAAATTACCTGAATCGATCACTGTATGTTTGCTTGTTGTACCCGCTTCAAGCCACTTTCGAAGCGTTAAGATTCCCACACTCACCCGCAAAATTTTGACATGGCATTGGCCAAGTTCCAGCTTCCTCACAATTCAAAGCTGGAGTAGAGTATTCACTGTTCGACATCGGACTTGGATGGGTTTACAGGCAAGCACAACCAGTATAGAGGCACGAAGTTGGTTATCCCGAAATTCCCACAGTTGAAACCACGCCTTGGACGGAGAAATTATGAATACAGATCAGATTCACTTAGAGCGCCGGGCTTCGCAACGCTTTGACTTCCAGATTCCGGTTGGGGTGCGCATGGCGGGTACAGACCGCGAGGGTTGCGGGTTCACCCAGGACCTGAGTGGACGCGGTGTATTTTTCTACACCGATTTTCAGCTCACGGAAGGCGACGCCGTGGAATTGACGCTGATCATGCCATCGGAGATCACGCTGACGGAGAATGCGAAAGTTCGGTGCCGCGCAAAGGTCGTCCGAGTTCTGCCGGTTGAGCGCAAATTTGGCGTAGCCGCCAGGCTCGAAGGATATGAATATTTGCCCAAGGACGAAACGGCAGCTCAGGTTTCGGCAACCTTCCCGCGGATCTCTGCGGTGCAGGTCACCCCTCAGGCTGGTCCGGGTTCGTCTCTATCCGGCAGCGGAGTCGCGGTAGCTGGGCTTTCCCTCGAGAATCCGGGCAAATCGATCGCTTAGGAACGGTTCATTCCAAAACCGATTCACAATAGCCCGAATTTGCCGCAACCTGGTTCCCCAAATGGCGCTTCCCATGCGGGGCGCGGTTTTTACCCGGTTTTCCTCCTTCCCAAGGCCGCCTGTTTTGCATAAAATACCTATAACAGACGGAAGGTTGGTTTGGATTCCTCCTGGTTCATTTGTCCCCCAGTCATTTATCAAAGGCGCGCCACCAGTGTGCGTCCGATTTGGAAAAACCGGATTTTCTCCGGACAAGCGGGCCGCAGTTACGGAAGTCATTTGGCGTAGCCCTTGTATTTCAATAACATGCTGATTCTAGCGACCGAGTGATGCCATGCAAGGTGTAGCGGTAACTCTTCTGACCGAAGACAAAGAACGGCTATCGGTTCTCCAGCATCGTCTGGAGGGAACGGGAATGGGCCGGAATGTCTTCAGTCACGTAGGATTTCCGTCCAGCCCCACGGACCCGGTGTTGCGCCAGATGCAGGACGTGCGCACCGAGGTCGTTGTTGTGGATATTGACGCGCGCAACGCGCAACGGGCGATCAGCGCCATTGAATTGATCACGGCGAATACCAGCGAGATGGCGATTTTCGCAGTCGGTGAAATGGACCATCCGCCCACCATTGTGGCGGCCATGCGCGCCGGGGCCGGCGAATTTCTGGAACGCAATGCAACTTCAGAAGCGCTGATTGAGGCGCTAACGCGCTTTGCCGCTTCGCGGGGAAAAGGCCGCACTTCCTCGGGCCGCGCTCGCATCTTCACCATCATGAATTCCAAGGGCGGAGCGGGTGGCACCACGGTTGCGGTCAACACCGCGATCGCGCTGCAGGAATCGCAAGGCGGAGTGTTGCTGGTGGATTTCGCGCCGCTTGGACATTGCTCTCTTCATCTCAATGTCCGGCCAACGTTTGGAGTCCTTGATGCGCTGCAAAATCTGCACCGGTTGGATGCTTCCCTGCTCGAAGGCCTGATGACGCAGTGCAAGGGCGGTCTTCAACTGCTGGCTGGCCCGCAGCAACCTTTGAATGCGGTGCCCACCGCAGCCGAACTGGCGCGCTTGTTTGATCTGCTGGTAGCACACTTCCGGTATGTGGTCGTTGACTGTTCGGGCCGCTTGGACCAGACGGCGCGGCAGCTTTGCGATCTTTCCAACGCCGTCCTGATGGTTGCCCAGACGGACGTGGTTTCGCTTTGGAGCGCCAGTCGAGTTCGCACGTTTCTGGAAGAAGGTGCGGCCCGGGACCGGGTTCGCATCGTTCTCAACCGATACAAAAAGATTCCTGGATTTACCGACGAGGACGTGGAAAAAGCCACCAGCTGCAAGCTACTTTGGAAAGTTCCCAACAACTTCCAGTCAATCGCCCCTGCCATCGACAAGGGCGTGCCTGTGGCGTTGGAAAGCAACGATATTGGCCGCTCGTTTCAGTCGTTGGCGGCTGCTCTGGCGCAAGCTTCCCCGACTGCCGAAGGCTCTCTCGATTTGTCCTACCAGGACGACCGCGGCGGCTCCTCCAAGAAAGCAGCAAGCCGTTTGTTGATATCGCCCCTGCGCGCGAACCAGTAGCCCCACTTCCTGCCTGAACCTTTCCTTTTCGTATTCTTCCCCTAATATTCTATTGCTCGCTTCCGAGCTTATTTATCCCCGACCTGGAAAACGTAAAGCGAGTGATCGAGGATTGCTGTTCGCTTCTCTTGCAGAAGCCAGCGGTAACTCTGAGGATCTTCCAGGAACTGTCCCGATAGATTGGTTGCGCTCACGATGACAGTACCGGAGGCACGTTCTTTCTCCGCAAGCGGATGAGCCTGAATTCCATATACGGCGGGATCGACGCTCCCAAAATACGACAAGGAAATCTTTTCATCAGGATGATCGCGTTCGTATTGACGCAGCGCCAGCAAACCCTGTCCCCAATCGAGATTGCTGTCGGTCAGCAGACGATAGCTCTGCGCTGGCGGCACGAAAACATCGAAATACGAAAGATACCCCGGCGCATAACGCAAGGCGTCGCCCGCATTCAACACCGCGAGCAAGGCTAAAAGCGCGAGCACCGCCCGCTTTCGTCCGGCCCTTTCCCAAACCACCGCAGCAAACAATAAGGCGAACGGGTACAACGGCAACACGTGCCTCTCCCCGATGTTGAATCGAGCAAAGAGCGCCAGCACTAGATAGATCGCCGGGAACGATGTCAGCAGCCAAATATCCGAGAAGGCGAATTCTTCCTCCCAAAACCAGGGCCAGACCGATCAAGGAAAGGGAGAGTACGACTGTCGGCCACTTAAGCAGGATCGCGACCGGATAGTACATTTTCCAGCCGCCTTCACGGGAGACTTGCCCCAGAAAAAATGCCGCTTGCCCGTGACGATTGTGTCTGACCAGCTCACGAAAACCTTCAACATATTCGCCGGCCGGAATCAGCAGACTGTAATTGGTTCGTCCGTGGACCGGCTTTACGATCGGCTCGCTCCAGTTCGGAAAAGTTGCGGTCAACGTTCCGTCCCGGACGGTCAAACCGCGAGACGTGAAAGAAATACCCCGCCCATACGACGAACAATGCAATCACCAGCGCGGCAGATGCTTTGCCCCAGTTCCATTGTCTGGGATCGCGAAATATTCTCTGCGGCCCGAGGATTAACATCCACAACAGGGCCAAAAAGAACATTGGCAGGGTGGAAAATTTCACCAACAACATCAAGCCCATCAGACCTGCAAGCCACAAAGTGCGTTTCCAGTTTCGCTCACTGCGCCAGCATCTCAGGGTCCAGGCGACAGCAAAAATAAATAGGGTTGCAGCACCGTCAGTTGTGGCAAGCGAGAAGTGGGCAATCAGCGAGGGCGAAAATACGAACAATGCTAGCGCGTAGTTCGCCGCGCCACGAGACAGCAGACTGTCTGCGGCCCGCCATACCAGCCAGGCCAGAACCAGGCCCAGGAGAACGTTCATGACGCGAGCCCGCCAGGCTAGTGCTTCGGGATCAGGCGCGATTCGGGTGATGCGAAATGAGTCCGGAAGCTTTTGCAGATCCACCTGCCACTTCGGATTGAGGAGTGGAAGAGTGAGCCACAAGCGGGCCAGCGGAGGATGGTCGTTGTACTGCTCGAATCGTCCGTAACGCCAGCCGTTCAAACCCTCGGCGATGTGTACGGGTTCATCGTAGGTGAGCGACTGGGTGCGGATGAACCAGACACATTGAGCGAGGTAGACGATTGCGAGTAGTGCGGGAAGAAACCAGCGTACCTTCGCCGTCAGAGATTTCGTTGGGGCGAACGTGGCAGACGTCGGTCGATCGCTCGCTGGCCAAGCCATTCGTAGGCCGCTGTTTTCGCGGAAGTTCACTTTACTTCAGCGTGACGGAAAGTTCCACCCGGTCTCGGCTGCTAGACTGTTACCGTTCGAAGCGCCCGACACATCTTCCAGGAGTCTTTGGTCAGGCAATCAGTGACCGATACGGACAAGCCGCCTCTCGCACCTTCCTCGAGCACAGGCTTGCTTTTGACTGGTCTTGGCTGGGGCATCGCCACTGGGCTGATCGAAGCCGCGGGCCTGCTATTATTTCAGAGAATCAATTGGGCCCGATGGGGTCCGATGATGCATGTATCAAAAGAGATTTTTTGGATCTCGCCCATAGTAGACGCTGTTTTCTTTTTCTTGCTGGCGCTGATTTGCCTCGTCGTGGTTCGCCTTGCGCCGAGCTTTCCAGCACTTCGAGCGCTTGCTTTGCTGTTGGCCTTCCTGAGCGTTTACGACTGGCTCACACTCACGAACCGGCTCAGCCGTGGTGCCTGCCTCCTGCTTTCTCTCGGAAGTGCCGTCGCGTTTGTCCGTTGGTGCAGTAAGCGGGAGAGCGCATTCCGGCAAATCTGCCGCCGAGCTGCGCCGTTTATGCTCGCAGTATGGGTATTGGTGTTCGCCGCAATCCAGGGCGGACAATGGCTGTACGAACGGAATGCGGTGTCCCACCTGCCGCCAGCAGTGGCCGGAGCACCGAACGTGCTGGTCATTGTGGTGGACACCCTGCGTGCCGATCACGTCTCTTCTTATGGCTACGAGCGGCCTACTACACCCAATCTCGATCGCCTCGCCCAGCTGGGTGTGTCGTTTCAAAACGCGGTCTCCACCAGCTCCTGGAGTCTGCCTTCCCACGTTTCGTTAGTCACCGGGCGGTACCTCTTCGAACATGGAGTTGGAAACGTCCAGCCTGAGCCATGGCTTGGGTGGGGCGATAAAGGCCTAGGCGGCTATGCAACTTTAGGTGAAGCCCTGCAACAGAAGGGCTACCGTAGTGGAGCGTTTTCCGCGAATCGAACTTACTTCTCACGCGATCTTGGGTTTGGTCGGGGCTTTATCCACTTCGAAGATTACTTTCATTCTCCCGCGGACATGTTCGTGCGCACGCTTTACGGCCGGGAATTCGCGCGAATTTATCTAAAGCGCAGCGACCATAGCCTGGTGAAACGCGTGCTGCGAAAACTTGGCTGGAACTCGCTGCTTGACCAGGACGCGGAGGGCTCCGGCAGTTATGGCGGTGCGTTCGGCGTGCGCAAGCGAGCAGACGTCGTCAACCAGGAAGCAATGAATTGGATCGCCTGCGACCGACAGAGGCCATTTTTCGCCTTCCTCAATTATTTCGATGTGCATGATCCTTACGGAGGCCCCAGAGATTATCCAAAACCTTCGTGGCCACAGCAAACCACGATCGACGCGTATGACGATGGCGTGAAATACGTCGACGACTACGTACAGAAACTGATTGAACATCTAGACGAGCATGGTATGGCGAAAAATACGCTCGTCGTAATTACCTCAGACCATGGCGAATCTCTGGGTCAGCACCACCTGGAAACTCATGGGCGCGCGCTCTATTGGGAGCTGATTCACGTCCCGTTGATATTTTATTTTCCTGGGCACGTTCCGGCAGGAGTGAAGATAGAGAGACCAGTGACCAATGCCGCCATTCCGGCAACGGTTCTGGATCTGATCGGCGTGGATCATTCCAGACCTCCCGGACCTGCGCTCGACGCACTTTGGGGAACACCTGCAGCTGACACTCCGTGGCCCAACCCGCTCTCCGAACTGGCGCAAAATAAGTATCCCGGCAAACGCGACAGGGAAGCAGATCAACTGGTGCCCACCGCATCCAGCGGCGCCATGAGGACGATCGTCAGCTCTAAATGGCAACTGATCGAGCACGACAAGCTTGGCGATCAGCTGTACGACTGGAGGCTTGATCCCGGAGAGTCCACAAATCTCTTCTCAACTTCGGAGGGGAAGGCAAATGCGCTGGGCCTCAAACTGGAAATTGAAGAATTGACGAAGAAGACGGCGAAGATAAAGTGATTCGACGAGAGAGCATACCACAATAAAGATTTCGTCAGAGGGGTGAGTCCCAGCGAACCTTGGGCGAGCCGTTTTCCATTCGAATCGAAACTTGTATAATCCGCCGATGCAACGAATACCCTGGAGCACGATTGCGCTTGGCTCGCTGTTGCTCATCTCAGCCCGCTCAACAGGAGGACAAGAAATGAAATCTCCGGAACCAGAAAAGTCGAAGCCGCCTGTCAAAACGGAGCAGCGCGGGCGCGTCATTGGAATCGGCGGGGTGTTCTTCAAATCCGCTAATCGCGATCAGACGCGCGAATGGTATTCGACGCATCTTGGACTTGCTGACAAAGGCCAAGGCGCGATGCTTCCGTGGCGTGAACACGACGACCCGCAAAAGGAACACGTTACCGTTTGGACTGTTTTCCCCGCCTCCAGTAAGTACTTCGATCCCAGCCCAGCACCGTTCATGATCAACTACATCGTGGACGATATGGATGCTTTGCTCGTCCGCTTAAAACAAGAGGGAGTAAAGATTGACGACAAGCGAATAGATGAATCCTACGGTCGTTTTGCCTGGATCTATGACTCGGATGGAAATAAGATTGAACTCTGGCAGCCGATGCCCGCAAAGCCCTAAAGGCGTTCCACTTCTAACGAGTCAAAAAGAAAAAGAGGGAGGCATCATTGCCTTCCTCTTTGTGGGGTGTACTCCTCAATACTGCGACCGGGGAAAGCCACGCGAATGAGGATGTAAGTTGGCTTAAGTTAACCGCTGAAACAGAATCCCGCAATACTGAGAAAATACTAGAACCCCGCGAGAGCTTTGATGCCTTTCGATTCCACACATTCGTAGGCGCGGCCCGCGGCAAGGTTCTTATACTCCTCAGTACCGCCACTTGGCCAATCGATCACCAGGCGGTCGATCTTGTCGCGCATTCCCAGACCGAAAGTCAAAGGCAGCTCGGACTGCGAGAGATAGCTCGATCCGCCTTTTACCAGGCGGGACTGGGCCATGTCGCCCAGAAAGATCCGCACCCGGGCTCCAATCGCGTCACGATTTGATTTTGTACCTACCAGGCGAATGCGTGCGCTCTTGTTTCCGACCGACCTGATCGTTGCGATAAAGATAAGCTGGGCCATTGTTGGTGGTGATCAGAAGGTCGAGATCGCCGTCGCGGTCAAAATCTCCGTATGCCAGTCCCCGCCCTACCTTGGGCTGACTGAACCCTCCGCCCACCTCGCCGGCAACATCGTGAAATTTGCCGCGCCCGTCATTCAGGAACAATTGCGGCGACTGCGCATAGCCTACTCCGCGAACGTCGCGCACCGTGTCGTCGATGTGTCCGTTCACGACAGCGAGATCAAGCGAGCCGTCGAGGTCGGCATCAAGGAACGCACAACCGAAACCTAATCTGTCCTTGGAGGCCAGGCCCACGCCACTCTGAGTCGCTATATCCGCGAAATTCCCACCACTCGCCAGATAGAGTCCGATCATTTCGTTATCGAAATTGGTAATTGCGACTCCGGAATCGCCGGAGTTATTGAAGTCGGCGACGTCCACGCCCATTCCGGCGCGGGCCTTACCCTCGGCGCTGAAGGCGATGCCAGCTTCCACGGCTACATCCTTGAACGTTCCGTTGCGCTGGTTGCGGTAAAGCTTGTTGGGCTGGGTATCATTGGCCACCAGCAGGTCCGGCCAGCCGTCGTGATCGTAGTCAAGCATCGCCACGCCCAATGACTTGGAACTGCTGTCGAAAATTCCACTGGGCGCAGTTACATCTTCGAACTTGCCGCTACCCAGATTGTGAAACAGCCAGCAGGTTTCACCCCGATAGGCTTCCGGGGTGCAATAAGATTTACGTTTTCCATCCGGGCTGCAAAACACGTCGTGCTCGGGAGACCATTTCACATAGTTGCAGACAAACAGGTCCAGCAACCCGTCACGATCAAAATCGAACCAGATCGCAGACGTGCTCATCGCCTGCCGCCCGCCCAATCCGCTGGCCTTGGTGACGTCGATGAACGTGCCCTTGCCGGTGTTCCTGAACAACCGATTTTGTCCAACGCAGGTCACCAGAATATCGGGATGGCCGTCGTTGTCGTAGTCTCCGACCGCCACACCCATTCCGTACATCTCAATATCGAGCCCGGCGCTGTGCGTTACATCGGAGAAGGTGCCGTTGCGATTGTTGCGGTACAGCTTCAGGGTGCTTCGGTCGCGTTTGTGAGCGGGCCAGTCCATCCCGTTGATGAGAAGAATGTCCTGCCATCCGTCGCCGTCGTAGTCGAGAAATGCACAACCTGCCCCGAGAGTCTCAGGAAGGAGCTTGCCACCATAAGCACCGCTGTTGTGATGGAACTGCACGCCGGCAGCTGCGGTAACGTCAACCAGGCGGAAACCCGGAGAAGACGGGGGCGCCGCGAGAACGTCATCAAGCGATCCCAGTAGTAAGCCGGAAGCTGATGCCACACCTGCCATGCCGCACAAAAATCGGCGGCGGTTCACGGAAGATTTACCAGCCCATTGCGGATGGCGTAGACGACGAGTTCAGCGGTCTTGTGGATGCCAAGGGCGTCCATGATATTGGCGCGATGAACAGCCACGGTGTTCGCACTGAGATCGAGCACGGTTGCAATTTCCTTATTGGATTTTCCGTCCACGATCATCTGCAGGATTTCCAACTCGCGCGGTGTCAGATGTTGATCCCGCTCCCCTTTGAGCGTGGAAGGACGCGGCAATTGCGAATCCAGTACCGTTTCTCCTGCGACCACCCGGCGGATCGCTGCGCCCAATTCCAGATCGACAGCATTTTTCAGAACATATCCCCGCGCGCCGGCGTCGAGCGCCTGGCGCACCAGAGTTTCCTCCGGATGCATGCTGAGCATGAGCACCAGGGTTTGGGGTTGCTTTTCGAGAATCTTTCGCGTGGCATCCAGCCCGTTCATCTTGGGCATGGCGCAGTCCATCACGACAACCTGCGGTTTTAACTCCTTCGCAAGGCGAACGGCTTCGCTACCGTCGCTGGCTTCACCGGTCACTTCGATATCCAACTCGTCTTCGAGAATGCGCCGGAAGCCGCGCCGCACAAGGCTATGGTCGTCCACTAACAAGACTGAGATCTTATCCGCCATTTGAATCCATTTTGCTCCCCAGATTTTCCTTCGGCACCGTGAGAAGAATCAGCGTACCACCTGCCTCGGGCTTGACGAACTCAAGCGAACCACCCAAGAGTCCGGCCCGCTCCCGCATCGCTACCAGTCCGATTCCCTGCTTTTTAGTCTGTGCGGTAAATCCACTTCCATGATCTTCGACTTGCAGTTCCAGTGTCTTCGGAAGAAATCGCAAGCGCACCCATGCTTCTTTGGCGCCGGAGTGCCGCGTCACATTATTCAATGCTTCCTGCAAAACGCGATACACATGGATTGCGGCATCACCGTCGACCGGAAAAACCGTCCCCGATTTCTCATAGGATAGGCGAATACCCGCCTGGCGTTCCACTACCGGCAGATACCAATCGAGCGTACTCTCCAAACCCGACTCGTCAAGCATCACCGGGTGCAGCGCCTGGGAAAGACTGCGAACCTTGTCCAGCGTGTCCTGCGCGATTTCCGCAACTTCACGCAAATCGGCGCGCAACCGCGAACCTTCCGGCACCTGGTTCCCCGCCCGCGACAGCATGGCGCCGACGGCGGTCAAGATCTGCCCGAACTCATCGTGCAGCTCGCGCGAAATATGGCGCAAGGTGGATTCCTGGGTCGAAATCAATTTCTGCGCCAATTCACTGCGCTGCTCGGAAAGCACGGCGAGCTGAGCGAACAATAGCCGGTTAGAGCGGATTGAATACAGCCCGGTCAGCAGGATCGCAATCAGCGTCAAGGTAAGAAACAGATAGACCTGCCGCTGCACCCGGTCATAAATTTGCGCGATGCGCAAAGCGGCCTGCTCTTCACTTGCGTTGTTCTGAACCAGCAGCCGCGCCACCGCCGTGCTCAATGCCGCCTGGCGCGCCTGCAATGAAAGCTGGATTTGACTCCGCGCTTCGTCCTGTTTACCGTTCGCGGCCAGCGAAAATGTGCGATCTACCGCTTCCCAGAACTGGGCCATTGAATTTCCCAGATACTGACGTTGCTCCGGAGTCCGATCCCCCATAGCAACTTGCTCTTCTTTGCGAAGCGCGTCATCCAGATCTGCACGTATGCGCTGGAATTGCGCGGTCCACGCCGTCAGTGGATAGGGCTCGTTATTGTCCAGCATGTCGCGCATGGCGAGAGCCAGCGTGTTGAGGTCGTTTTGAATGCGAAGCAGTTGCAGCGAATCCTTGCGGTTGCGATCCACAAGGTTGTTCTGCAATTCGCGCAGACCGGAAATCTGCCAGGTGATGTACCCGGAACAGGCCACCACGGCGGCCAAGGTAATGATCAGTCCCAAGAAGAGCCCCGGAGTTGGAGACCGATGAGGCGAACGCGTTGGCGGCACGTCCCGAGGATACAACGCGATCATGTGAAGTTCCACCCGGCTGCGTTGTCTCGCCCTTGTTTATACTTTGGAAGCTGTCAGGGAGACCGAATGGAAACATGGCTTCGAGTTCGCATCATGACAACCTGCGTACTGGCCTGTGTGGCCTGGAGCAACTCCCCGGCCGAGACTTCAGGCACCGACCGGGTAGCGGCAACCGAAATCATCTACGCCGACGTGTTGGACTCCTATGGCGCATTCAGCACCATCGATTCCGGTCTGATGAAAACCTATGAAGGCAAGGACCGGGAGGCGTGGCAAAAAGTTTACCGGGAAAAACGCGCCGCCCTCGTTGCCAATTTAGGGAACATCCCGCCTGACGGACTTTCCAAGAGCGACGCCCGGGCAGTCACCCTCATGCGCGCCGCGCTCTCTGATTTCCCGGAAGACGCTTCAACGCTCGCTCCCAGAAGCAAATGCAAGAACGCGCAAGATCCGAATGCCGGGTATGACGCGCTGCGCGCCGCCTTGTATTCATGCTTCGATGAACTCGCCAACAATCTGCAATTTGAGGGCAGGACGATCAACCGTGTGTCCGCCTTCAGCTTACTTGGACAGATCAATGAGCAGGACAGACGTAAACGTCTGTTTCTTTCGTTCACTCCACTATGGGAGGCCTTGAACGGCAAAGATCAGCCGGACAGCCCCTACCGCCGCATGATCAGAATGGCTTCGGAAGACAACAAGAAAAATAAGCCGGCAGTCGTCGCCGCCGCCGAAAGCCTTGGAGTTCAGCCCGCCGATGTTGAGATTTGGCTACAACAGATTCTCGAAACATGGCGCGAGGTGAGCGGCGACACACCCATCGAGCCCTGGGATTATGACTATGTAGGAGGAGAGACGGGGAGACTGGTTGATTCTGCCATTCCCCGGGAGTCGCTGAGAAAGATCAGCGAACGCTACTACCACGATCTTGGCGCCGATCTCAACGATCTTGGGGTCCTGTATGACCTCGATATGCGGCCTGGAAAGGCGCCACTAGCCTACACCGACTTGTTGCGTTGTGGTCGAATGGTTGACGGAGTATGGCGGCCGGCAATCGCCCGGATCTCGGCCAGCTATGAGCGCGGCGGCCTTTCCAACATGAATGAACTGGTGCACGAGGAGGGTCATGCGGTTCACTTTGTCGCGGTCCGGACCCGTCCCGCCTTCGCGTACAACGACAGTATTCTCTTCATCGAGGCGTTCGCTGACGTACCGTCGTGGAGCGTTTATGAGCCGGCATGGCAACACAAATATCTGGGCACCTCTGTCGCGAGGCCTGCTTCATTGCGAGATCAATATTCCGGGGTGATGCTCGATGTTGCCTGGGCCCTTTTCGAAATCAGGATGCTGCACAATCCAACTGCCGACCCGAATGCAGTTTGGACGGAAATTACCAGTCGTTATCTGCATATCGTGCCGCATCCAGAGTATTCGTGGTGGGCGGTCCGGGTGCAATTGATGGACTCTCCCGGTTACATGGTGAACTATGGTTTGGGTGCCGTAATTACAGCAGATATCAGGCAGCGAATCCGCGAATCTCTCGGGCCATTTGAAACCGGGGACCCGCGCTGGTATTCCTGGATTTCTGAACGTCTGCTGCGGAGAGGGGGAGAACTTGAGACCCCGGAGCTTCTACGTCAGTTCCTCGGCCGGCCGGTGTCGCCACAGGCACTGATCGATGACATGCGGAGAGTGGCTCCACCCCGATAAGTTGCTTGAATGAGTTTTCAGTTCTATTTTGGTGGGGCCGCGTCAACATCCTGCGGGAACGATTTGAAACTCACTTCGCGTGATTTCGATGATGTCTTCTTGTTTGCATCTTCAGTGTTCTGGATGAGCGTACCCTTCAGCAAATAATAAGCTTCGTCCCCCGGGGTTTTCCCCGGCCCGCGCTCGACCGTGCCCTTGAATTCAAACGAAACGCCGTGGACGGTCTCCGTCATAAAGCCCAGCTTCTTGCCATCGAGCGTTCCCGATTTGAAGAAGTGATCGAGGAATTGGCCGTGGTCGCTTTCCAGATCGCCATAGCGGGAAATAAATCCCGTGACATGGGCCGCGTCCTGAATGTTCAGTTGCACGAACTCTCCATCCTGCAGAAACGAGTACATGCCGGAGTAATTTTCCGACGGTTGGGGCGGTGGCGCACTCGAAGTAGTGTTCTGAGCACTCAGGAGAGTGCATGACAGGACGATCATAGGAAGAACCCGGGCCAGTCTAAACATGGGCTTATTAAAGCACGGACTGCAATGTGCGGAACCGGAGCGTCCAAGTTTTCCTGTCTTCCGTGTTCGGGGATGCCGTGATCCTTACTGCAAGCTCCGATCTCCTGGCCGATGAGCGTCGCAGGTATCTTTTGTGAACTGCTGGCTATATAAGTGCCCCACGTCAGCACGCTATAATTAGCCTTTCCCAGGCGCGGCCTAATTGATGAAACCAGCCTCTGTGCTTTTGGAATCCACTCCCGAAACCCTGCCAAAAGCCCCGTCTTCACCTAGATTCCTGGTGGATCTGCCATCCTGGCATACGGTTTTCTTTCGCAATCTTTCGGACCTGTTTGGTCGCGACCCACAGCTTCCTTTAACAACGTCCTCGGCGCCGGGTGCTTTTTGGCCGGACGTCTTTGTTCAATCTCGTCCGGCCTGGAACCGCTTTGGCATATCGGTCATAGCTCACATCGCGGTAATCGCGGCGATCGTAGCTTCAATCCAGTACTGGCCACAGACCCCGGTAGTAGTCGCTCAGCGAACTTTTAACCACGATGACGTCATCTATTACGCGCCCTCTGAGTATCTTCCGCCGCTCGATACCGGAGGGGATCGCAAGCCTCTCCCTCAAAAGGGAGAACCGGCGTACGCGCCCCAGCCAATCATTTCTGTCCCACCTGAAGCCGACAATCGCAGTCAAACCATCGTTACGCCGTCCGATATCAAGCTCAATCATGACGTACCGCTGCCGAATATTGTTGCCTGGTCGCAGACACAAGCCCAGCCTGAAGTGCCTCTAGCGTCCACCACATCAGCCACCACAAATCTAAAAGTGCCAACTCTTGCCGTAACGGTCGTCGCTCCAACGCCGGAAACAATTCCCTCCGACCGTCAGAGGGCTCCTTCAATGTCGCAGGCGGTAGTGGCGCCCGCGCCCGAGGTGAACGTACAGTCCTCGGCGCGGACACTGCAAGCCCCGGAGTCCTCGATCGTCGCGCCTGCACCTCGCATCGATGCCAGTTCAGCGCGCCGGCTGGGAGACATAAACGTCGGTCACACTGCCGTGGTTGCGCCCGCGCCGGTGTTGCCGTTGGCTGAGCAATACGCGGTGGGGGGAGGCAGAGCGCAACCCTCCACGCCGGGTGGCGCGGGGCCGGCTGTCGTACCTCCGCCTCCTTCGGTCGCCGGGAATACCGGTTCAAACGGCGGTGGCAGACTGATCGCGCTGGGCGTTCATCCCACGGCTCTCCCGCCAGCGGAAATGCCAAGCGGAAATCGCCGCGGCACGTTTGCTGCGACCCCTTCCGGCAAGCCGAGCGCAGCAGGAACCCCGGATGTTTCTGCGAACAACAATTCTGGAACTGGAAGCAGCTCATCCTCGGGCAAGAACCTTGGCGTTCCACCAGGACTGAGCGTGGGTGCAGCGCCCAATGGTCAGAAGACGTCCACGATGACGGGTCAGGGACAGGGCAACGGAACCGGAGGCGGGAGTGGGACGGGGGCCAACTCTGATGCCTCGCGCCTGGCGGCAAATATTACTCCGCCCAGGGTCGGTTCGGCTGCTACTCCTCCGGCCTCCGCAGTTTCGGAAGACAAGGCTACCGACGTCGATCATTGGATCTTTGGGGACCGGAAGTTCTATGCCATGACGCTCAACATGCCGAATCTGAACTCAGCGGGCGGAAGCTGGGTGATTCGGTTTGCCGAGCTCAACGCAAAGGATAGTGGAAATGAAAATAAGGGCGATCTGAGCGCGCCAGTGGCAACGCAGAAAGTCGACCCCGCCTATCCGATGGAAATGATGCAGCGTAATGTGCATGGCACGGTCACGCTATATGCAGTAATCCGGAACGACGGCACAGTCACTGATGTTCGGGTTCTACGGGGAGTGGATGACCGTCTGGATCAGTACGCGAAGGAAGCGCTGGTACGCTGGCACTTTCGGCCCGCAACCAAGAACGGCAGCCCGGTCGACATCGAGGCTGTAGTGATGATTCCATTTCGACCGGTGCGAGGGAAATCTGGTTTCTAGGTAGAGGTTTTCCCCAGTGGAACCGACAGCGAGTGATCCGAATCGCTTACCTGAAGATCTGCCCGTAAGTTGTCAACCTACAAGCCTACTGCACCACCACAATGATCTGCTGCGTCCGCGTCGCGGTCCCTGACGTTGCCGTGACTGTCAGATTGTACGTCCCGGCAGGAGTTCCTGTGGTTGTGGTGGTCGCAGGGCTGGAACTGCAACCGGCTTGAAATACGATCAGCGAAAAGAAACCACCGAGCACAACCATCATCAGCAATCGTCGCCGCAGAGACTTCTTCCCGCCAATTCCAATGCCTAACAAAGCCAATCCCGAAACCGGGAACAGCGCGGCATAGAAGGGCCTGCCCGTGGGAAAGAGACTGGCAGGAGTGGTTACACGTGCAGTGGTGTTCAGCACCAACTGGCGGCTTTGCGGTCCACTGCTGAGGTTGGTAAAGGTTGCTCCGTTGGGAAACGTCGCGGTGCCACCGGAAGGCGCGCCTGAGGCTGACAGCGTAACAGTGTCAGGAATATTGCCCGTCGGAGTGACCGTCACCGTGTAACTTGCGGGGATACCTGCGACAACCGTTTGAGTGGCCGGGGAAACAGATATGTTGAAATCATTGACCGTAGTCACCGCCGCCGGATTCGGCGAAACTGCCACGTTGGTACCGAATACGTTCACGGTGCCACCATCGCTCAATGATCCGGCCTGAGTGGGAGTAAGCACAACCGTGACAGTTGTCGCTGCCCCACCATTTACCGTTCCGACCGTACAGGTCACGGTGCCGCCGCTAGCCGGGCAATTGGTTTGACCTGGCGAACTGTTTGCGGAAACGAAGGTAGCTCCGACGGAAGATATGACGTCGGTAAAGATGATGCCGCTGGTCAGATCGCCAGCGTTCGTGATGGTGTAAGTGAAAGTGACGTTATTCCCGACCCCGACCGGATTAGGCGCGACGGTCTCCGTGACCGCCAGATTAATCGTCGGACCGAGTTTCGCCAGGAAAGCGTCAGTGTTTGCGCCACCGCTCAAAGCGGGCTGCAGCGCAGTCGGCGTGGTCGGAAAATTGATCGAATTCGTCTCGCCGACTACGTAGCTGTTCCCGCGAGCGTCGACGGCGATGCCAGTGGCAAAATCGCTGCCGCTGCCGCCCAGGTATGTCCCGTAATGACCCAATGAGACCGAGGAGGCAGCCGTCGTATCAATCCGGACCGCGAATGCGTCAAATGGTCCGATCAGGCCGGGCTGGATGGGGTTGTTGGGAACCGGAAAATTAGGGGAACCGGTCCATCCGGCAATGCGCGCACCTTGCAAACTATCAACCGCTATACCCAAGCCGACATCCGTAGCGGATCCGCCCAAATAGGAAAAGTAAGTGAGGGGCACGGTTGTGGTGGTGCAGGACGCGCCGGTACATGGATTGCCGAACTTGCCAAGGAAAGCGTCAATCCCGCCACCGTTAGCGCCCTGAAATGCCGTGGTCCCCGTGGGAATCACAACTCCGCCTGCGCCGGATGATGTCGTCGAACCGGTAACGTAGGCGCTAAGGCCGGAATCTACTGCGATACCGAACCCTGCGTCGTCCCCGGTACCGCCCAGATAGGTCGAGTAAAGCAACTGCGAGCCCGACGCGGCTGCCGGATTGAACTTGGCAACAAACGCGTCTGGCGCCGTCAGTGAAGTATCGCAATTCGGCGTTGTGGTGGGTGGAGTCGCCGGGGGCGGCGTGTCGAGGCAGCCCTGGTACGCGTTTACGATCGGAAAATCTGTTGTTGTGCTTCCAGTGTGCTGGAAGTTCGTGCCGCCAGTGATGTAAACGTTGGCGTTCGCGTCCACCGCGATTCCGCCGCCAAGGGTAAGCCCGTTGACCGGGCTTCCTCCACCAAAGTAGGTGGAATACACCAGGCTGGGAAATCCGATCAGGACCGGGTCAACCTTGCTCACGAAGAACTGCGACGTGCCCAACGACGTGACCTGTAGTGCGCCAAGCGTCGCGGGAAACGAGTGAGAGGCATCCGGTGTATTTGTGGAAGTGGTCGTACCGATTACATAAATCTTGTCCTTAAAGTCCACCGCGAGACCACGCGCGGATTCAACACCGTTACCGGAAAGATAAGTCGAGTAGATAAGAGAGTGCCCAGTCGCGTCCAATTTGCTGACAAACGCGTGCGCACCGACGCTGGCCGGGGTAGCCTGAAATGAGGAACTATTAGTCGGGAAGTTGGTGGAACTCGTGGTCCCGGCGACGATCACGTTGAAAGCGGAATCCACCGCAACGCCGGCGCTGATATCGGCGCCATCGCCCCCTAAATAAGTCGAAAACACGATAGCGTTCCCGGCAGCGTTCAACTTTGACACGAAAACGTCCGGGGCCGTCGCGATCGCGGGCTGAAAGGCCGCTGGCGGAGGCGCCGTCGTGGGCTGCGGAGTGACAGGAAAATCGGCAGATGTGGTTGAGCCTGCGAGATAAATGTTCGACGAAGCGTCCACCGCGACCGCCGGACATCCTGAGGGCGGCGTTGCCACTCCAGTAATCACCGAACAGGATTCGTTGCCGGTGCCGCCGAAGTACGTCGAAAATGCGAGAACCGGGTCAATCACCAACACCCGGCTGCGATCATACGAACCGACGTCAAATCCTACCTTGCCGTCATTGCGCACCAAAAACCGGCCAGCTACTAACTTTCGCTGACTGTCCTCATTCTGATAAATGCGCGGCGCTTTCAACTTCACTTCGCCGCTGCTGGTAGCCAATACCAAGTCACCTTGGTGATCAATCCTGGCTTTCCGCGATCCCTCGAACTGGAAGGCTATGGTCTGCGGATCGGAACCCGGAGCGACTTCGAAGTCATACTCCAACTGGCCCTGCTTGCCGTAATAAACCAGGTCAATGCCGGGATACACCTTCTGATAACGGACGCGGGCAAATTGCGGAATATCGCGATGCCAATTAGCCGGGTTGTTGCCGATGAAGTAATTGCTTATGCCCGGAAGTTGTTCATCTCCAGTCACTACCGCGCTTGGGTTCACGCCTGCCAACTTCATGCGCACGACCGGACTCTTGGGGCGCGAACCTAAGGTCAATACGGCCTGGTCAGAAGTGAGGAAGAGTCCATAACCGGCGCCGCGGGCAAGGAACTTGACCTGCGAAGCAGTCTGCCCCTGATTCGGTTCGAATCTTAATGGGAGCTGGCCCAGCAGAATCTTGCTCGGGGCTGGATCGGTACTTTTGTGGCCCGTAGCGACTTCAGAAGAGGCCGGAGAAAGTGCGGCTGACTGACTCGCGCCGGCGGCTGGCAACTTCGGCACCGCCCCACCTGTCGCCAACCCTAGAACCCCGAGTGATAAGACCGCGAACGACATCAAAACAGGACGATAGCCTGTCCCCAACCCACGGAAGTTCAATGTCACCAGCTCCTCCGGATATTTCGATTCATGGAGAGGAAGTAAGGACGGCACGCAAACAGCAGTCCGGCTCGCGTCTGCGAAGCGGTGCGCGTACTTGTCACCAGAATATATAGGCGAAAAATAAGTAACTACTTAAACATCTGACGGATAGACTGTCAAGCCGCGCAGCCCTTCGGTGGTTGTGAAGTCCTAAATCCAAAACAGTTCTCGTTGTGAAACACGGGATGAACGCGCGAGGAATCTGCGATTCAACGGCAACAAATGCATCACTCAGATCGACAAAACTGGTTCCGGAGTGACAACCGGTCATACTTCCCACGCAAAGCGCACCGCTACGCAGACCTTCCCCGCATCCTGGATGGTTCAGATGCGCCGAGAGAGCGCCGGAGATGCCGCGCTTTGTCCGAAACCTTATCTTCGGCATATTCCAGGAGGAGTTCCACGAGGCCGATCGAAAGACTGTTCATGTGCAAACCATTTCATCTGTTTCTCTAAGGAGGAACTATTTGGAAAACTTCCAACTCCCTTTGTTTGCCCACTCCCCGTCTTGGCAGTGAATGGATGTTCCTGGTATTTCACGTGCAATCACTCGTACTTCGTCTCAGTCTCTGCGCTTTCAATTCCTCCCCTAGCGCTTAAGCAGCGTTAACCGAATCAGTTCCCGGTGATTTTACGCTTGCAAACTGTTGCTGAATAAGTAAATCTGACGCGAGTGCATCGTCCATGTGACATGGATGGATGCCTTCATTGGGGTGAAATTTGACCGGGTCTGGATTCATGAGTCTGCAAAGGGAACGTTTGACACAGCAAAGCGGCCAAGACCGGCGAGTCATGCGGCGCTTTGATATGCGATTGCCGGCAACTGTTCGGATTGCGGGACAGGGTCTTCGCGACCTTTCGACGGAAACCCAGAATGTCAGCGCGCGCGGCGTCTTTTTCTATCTTGATCGTCCTCTGGCCGAGGGCACGCGCATCGAAGTGACCATGACGTTTCCTCCGCACGTAACCCTGACTGAACAGGTACGGGTGCGCTTCACCGCCCGAGTGGTGAGGGTCGAAACCTCTCCGTCTTTTTCGGGAATCGGCGTGGCCGCAATGATCGAAGAGTACGAATTCCTGCGCTCTCACTCTGCAACAGAGCTTAACGACCAGCGAGAATTCGGCGACTAATCCGTTCACGCAACCGGTAGTTACTCTTGGCCAAGAGCTAAACCTTGCCGTTTGTCTTCTTCAGTTCTTCAATCTCTTTTCGCAGGCGCTGATAACGCCGCACCAGAATTCCCAGATAAGTGATGTGGATGACCCAGGTGGCGGTATACGCGGCGTAAAGAAAATTCATCGCGTCACCCCTACGTCTTGCAAAGCTTGCAGCGCCTGAAATTCCTCAACTTCTCTTTGCAAAATCTCCAGACGATAGCGTGAACGGCAAATCAGCCCGGCAAAGCACAGGAATGCCAGCCAGTTGATCAGCAGCACATGCAACATGCGAGGATCGATCGAACCTCCGCCGCCGATCACGGGCTGGGGATGTTGCGTCCGAAATATCCAGATGGAGAAATAAACCAGGGGGACGTCGAGCGCGCCGAAAATTGCCAGAGCGGCGGCTAATACGGGAGTCTGACCGCTGGTCGAGAACCGGCGCAGCATCAGGTAGCTGATGTAGATCAACCAAAGCACCAGGGTGGACGTCAGGCGCACGTCCCAGGTCCACCAGATCCCCCACACCGGACGCGCCCAAAGCGGGCCAGTGACCAGAACCACGGTGCAGAATACAACTCCCACTTCGGCCGTGACCACCGCCAGCGCATCGGTCCGTTTGCCTGAAAAATACCTCTTAATCAAAAAATATAGGCCGGTGATGGCAAGCCCGGTCGTGGCGACCGAAGACGGTTCTATGCCCGCGGGCAACGGCCGGATCACGAATGCCGCCACACACGCTCCGACGCCGACCACGATGGCAACCCAGTTAGCGATGTTGTCGGCGACCTTGTCCCGCCGCACCAGGTATTGAATCGAACAGACAAAGTTGAGGAAGAAAAGCAGAAACGCAGTCCACGCGGAGGGCACGTGATAGTAAAAAATCCGCTGCACATTGCCCATGGTCTGCTCGGTAGGCGCTGCCACCAGCGCCTCATATAGGGCATAACTCAGCAGAATCGCCGTCAACACGGCAAAAATGGGGAAGGCGCGCTTCATGGCGTGTTGGTCACCAATTCTTTACCTGGCATGCTCATTCGGCGTGCAGTACAAGCTCAAATAACAGCAGACAAGCGATAGTAAACACTACGTCGTAAGTCGTAAGCAACACAATCCAGAACTTCGCCGAGAGCTCTCCGGACAAGATCGCGGTGGTCGCGTTCACCATGGCAAGCAGCGCCGGAATGGAGACCGGAAAAAGAAGAAGAGGCAGCATGATCTCGCGGCTGCGGGTTCGCAGCGACATGGCGGCAAAAAATGTCCGTTCACGACGATGGCCCATGTACCCAGCGCGGCGATCGGGATGAGCTGCCATGCCGGACCGAGCGCCCGCAGCTTGTAGAACATGATGAACAGCGGCGTCATGAGCACTTCCAGCATCCCAACAAAAATAAAGTTGCCCAACGCCTTGGCCAGAAAAAGAGAATTCGCCGGAGCCGGCGAAACCCGGTAAGCATCGAGAACCTGATTGCGCAGCTCGCGGGCCCAGGTCTGATTAAGCGCCACGACCGCGGCAAAGAGAAATGCCACCCATATCAATCCTCCGGCGATCTGCCGCGATTCTTCCGCGTTGGGATCGAACGAAAAACTGAAGACCACAACCACCAGAAGCGAAAAGAACAGCATGGCGTTGATCGCGTCTTTTGACCGCCACTCCAGGCGCAGGTCTTTGGCCAGCGTGGCCCGGGCGACACCTCTTACAGCAGCGGATTCGCTCATCGGATCGCGCTCATGGTTGTTCGCTCATGCTTTCGCGCTTTGAGTTCTCCTCGATCGGCCGCAGTTCGCGGGTTCGGCGGGTGATCTGCCCGGCGTTCATCCAGACGAACTCGTCCGCCGTGCCCTCAAGCAGCGACGCCTGGTGGGTCACCACAAAGATCGTTTTGCCGGCGTCGCGCATCTGCGCCAGGAGTCGGACCATCGCGTTCGCGGATCGGAGATCCACGTTGGAAAACGGCTCGTCCAGCAGCAGGATTTTCGGGTCATTGAGCAGGGCTCGCGCCAGCGACAACCTTTGCCGCATGCCTTGCGAATACTGCGAGACCGGGCGCGCCAGCGCCGGATCAAGATCAACCGCGGTCATGACGGCCGCGCAGCCACGGTCATCCACGATTCCGTACAGGCGTGCGAAATAGCGGAGATTCTCCATGCCGGTCAATTCGTCGTATAGCAGCGACGGATGCGCCATGTAACCCAGATTCGGGATAAATCTCTCGCAACTTGGTAGTCCCCAGGATGGTGACGCTGCCGCTGGTAGGCTGCACCAGTCCCGCCAGCGCGCGCAGTAAAGTGGTCTTCCCCGCCCCGTTGTCGCCCAGAATTGTGTAGATCCGCCCCGCGGCAAATTCGGAGGTCACACCTCTGAGCGCAGCGAAACGTCCGAACTGTTTGACCAAAGCGGTAACCGCGACGATGGAAGAAGAATCCACGACTGGAAGATAGCGGATGGAAGAGTTGAAGTCGAGGGCGAAGCCGACCAGCTTGATGGGGATTTCGCGAGATCAGTTGGGGATTAGTTGGACATCGCAGCAGGGCTCGAGGCTGGACCTGGGTGACATTCTTCGGGTCTGCGGTCTTGGGCGCGTATTTTGATGCGCATTTCGCTTGCAGTTGCTTGGCGTGAAACACACCGTCACGTCCGAAGCTGCCATCCGCCAACGCCTGGGAGTCGTCTTTGAACGTATCCGGCGGCGCTTCCGTTCCACTGTAGACGACGGGCAAAAGCTGATCGTTTTCCATCAGCACAAAGTTTACGCTGGTACCGGACCGCCTGATCGACCCCGGCTGCACATTCCCGGCCACGCGCAGATGCCTGCTGTAGGCACTATCGCCCATGCCGTGCAGTTCCTTGATGGTGACGTAATAGCTCTTGCTCTCCTGCACTCCGGTGTAAGCCAGAAAGCCCAGGGAAAGCAGGATTACCGTCACCGCACTGCCGAATTTGAGGTACTTCCGAGTGTCCGCCGACATGCCGAAAATTTCCCGCCGTCCTATTGACTGTATTCCGGCGGTCAGGGCTGGTCAAGATGTCCGAAAGGCCATCTATAATGCCTCCATGATTCATCCATGGCATGACGTAACCCCTGGCGACTTGTTGCCGCAAGAGTTTTCCAGCATCATCGAAATCCCTTTCGGATCCAGCGTGAAGTACGAGCTCGACAAGGCCAGCGGACTGATTAAGCTGGACCGCGTTCTCTACTCGGCTGTGTATTATCCCGCCAACTACGGATTCATTCCCCAGACCCTAGCCGAGGATGACGATCCGCTGGACGTGCTGGTCCTATGCCAGGAGACCGTAGTGCCGTTGACCTTGATTCACGCCCGCACGATCGGCTTGATGACCATGATCGACACCGGTAAGAAAGATCACAAGATTATCGCCGTCGCAACCCAGGACCCTGAATTCAATACCTACCGTGAAGCTGACGAGATGCCGCCGCACCGGTTGCTCATGCTCCGGCGCTTCTTCCAGGACTACAAACAGCTGGAGGGCAAAGCAGTTGAAGTGGACAAGATTCAGCCGGCAGCTGAGGCTTATCCGATTATCAACGATGCCCTAAGCCGCTACAGTGAGCAACGAAGGAAGGGCTTCTAATTCTGCATATTAGGGGCGGCACGGTTGTCCGCCCCAGCTCTCTAAAGCCTTACCACGCGAGCCTTACCACACACGGCAGGCATTTTCCGGGACCATGGGCTGCCCCGCCTTGCAGTTGAATGCCTTCTGGAATTCCGGCATGTTTCGCACCACACCGTTGATGCGATATTTGCCGGGCGAATGGGGATCCACGCTGACCAGCATTCGCTGGAATTCCGGACGCCTCTTTTCGCACCAGGCGCGTCCGGCGCCCAGGAAGAAGCGCTGTTCCGGCGTATAGCCTCCGACGGTCTGCGCTGCGCTGCCGGAGGGATTGCTCGCAATCATCTGCTCAAGCGCCATCAGCGCGATACGAGCACCGCCGTTGTCGGCCGTATTTTCACCGAGGGTGAGCTTGCCATTCAGCTTCAAATCATCGACAGCGATAAAGTTGCTGTACTCGTCGGCGACACAGCTGGCGCGCTTTTCAAATTCTGTGCCATCCTGCGCGGTCCACCAGTCGCGAAGGTTGCCTTGCGGGTCAAACTTACGCCCCTGATCGTCAAAGCCGTGCGTCAGTTCGTGGCCGATGACCATGCCTATGCCTCCGAAGTTAACCGCGTCGTCGGCCTGCTTATCGAAGAAAGGTGGCTGAAGAATTCCCGCGGGGAAAACAATTTCGTTTCTTGGCGGGCTGTAATAGGCATTGACGGTGGGTGGCGTCATCTGCCATTCGTTACGGTCCAATGGTTTGCCAATCTTCGCAACCTGGCGTCGAGCCTCGAATTCGTTCGCGCGCAAGAAGTTTCCCAGCAGATCGCCGCGGACGATCTGCAGTGAACTGTAATCGCGCCACATGTCGGGGTAGCCGATCTTGTTGCGGATCGCATCCAGCTTCACCTTGGCCTGTTTTTTTGTCTCTTCTGTCATCCATGGCAGGTTGCGAATATCCTGATCGAGACTTTTTTCCAGCGCGTCCACCATCCTCAACATGCGCTGTTTGCCGTCCGCGCCGAAAGTTTCTTCCACATAGCGCTGACCCAGGGCTTCTCCAAGGGCATTGTCCGTGGAACTTACGCAACGCTTCCATCGCGGCTTGATTTCCGCCTGTCCAGTCAGGACCTTTTGCATTTTGAAATTGGCGTCAACAAAGGGCTGAGAAAGCCAGGGAGCGGCGCCGTCCAGTAAATGCCAGGTCACATAGGTCCGGAAAGCATCCACAGATTCGGTATCCAAAACAGTATTCACTTGCTTGAAGAAATCCGGGTTGGTGACATTCAGGCTCGAGAAACTCGGCGTTCCCATGGCAGCGAAGTAACGGTCCAGGTAGAACTTGGGCGCCAGGCTCACGGCTTCTTCGCGAGTCATTTTGTGATCGCGAACCTTGGGATCGCGTCGCGCCGTGCGGTCCATGGAAGCTTTGGCCAGCGCGGTTTCGATCCTCAAGACCGTCTGCGCCGAAGCAGCGGCCTGTTCGGCGGATTGCCCTTCCAGGACGAACATCTGCGTGGCGTATTCCACGAGACTCTTTCGAGCATCGGCCATCTTCTGATCGTCTTTGAGGTAGTAGTCGCGGTCGGGCAACGACAACCCGCCCTGGTCAATGTAGGCGATTACGTCATTGGCGCTATGCAGGTCCGGAGACGAATAAAAACTGAACAACGGATTGGGTCCGATCAGGTGCACCCGTGCGACTGCCTCGATCAAGGAAGCCTTATCTTTCGCTTGCGCAATGCGATCGAGTTCCGGCTTGTAGCGGCTTCAATCCCTTGGCTTCGACAGCTTTCTCATCCATGCAGGAGCCGTAATAGTCGCCGATTTTCTGCGCGATAACGTCACGACCGGCGGTCTCAGTCGAGGCTTTCTCAAGAATCTGCCGCATCACTGCCGCATTTCTTTCACGAATTTCGACGAAGCTCGCCCAAGAGGTTTGGTCGGCTGGGATTTCGGCGGTCTTCAGCCAGTTGCCGCAGGCATACTGGTAGAAATCCACACATGGATCAACAGTCTTATCGATCGCGCTGGTATTGAAAGCGGGTTGGGATGGCTCGGACTGCGCTAAGCCACTTACTGCGAGAAGCAGAATAACCACCGGCAAAAAACGAACTACACGCATGAATGACCTCGCTGGAACGAACCGTCGATTCTAGGACCTTCGCGTTAGACGGGCAATACAGGAAATTGTTAAGACGGTGTCTTGTTTCTGTCACGATTTTCCCAAAATTCGGAGAGCGGAACGGCGACATTGGCCGGGAACGTGCAGTTCCCTGTCCGATCGACTCCGTCATGCAGCGTATAATCGGCAACAGCGACTCAAAAGGACCTATTGGCAATGACTCCCACAAACGGCACGAATGGCAATGGCAGCAACGGAAACAGCGTCCCCCGACCTCGGGCGGAATGGATCGCAGACCGCAAGAGCAAGAACAGCGATGGTAATTTCTCCCAGATGCGTTATGCCCGCAATGGGGTGATCACCGAGGAAATGGGATATGTCGCGCACCGGGAAAAGCTCTCTCCCGAGCTGGTTCGCGACGAAGTCGCCCGCGGACGCATGATTATTCCCGCGAACATCAACCATCCCGAGCTCGAGCCGATGTGCATCGGCGTGGCGTCTCTGTGCAAGATCAACTCCAATATCGGCAATTCCGCGGTGACTTCGGAGATCAACGAAGAACTCAAGAAGCTGCACACGTCCGTACACTATGGTGCCGACACCGTGATGGACCTCTCGACCGGCGGCAATATCCACGAAATTCGTGAAGCGATACTCCGTCACTCGCCTGTGCCGATCGGAACTGTGCCGATTTATGAGGCGATCTCGCGGGTCAAGCGGATCGAAGATCTGAACAAGCAGGTCATGCTTGAAGTGATTGAAGAGCAGGCGGAGCAGGGCGTGGATTACATGACCATCCACGCCGGAGTGCTCATTCAATATTTGCCGATGGTTTCAAAACGCATCACCGGCATCGTGAGCCGTGGCGGCGCAATCCTGGCGCAGTGGATGGCGCATCATCACAAGCAAAACTTTCTTTATGAGTGCTTTGATGACATCTGCAAGATTTTCATCAAGCACGACGTTTCGTTCTCGCTGGGCGACGGGCTGCGTCCTGGCTGCATTGCCGACGCCAGCGACGAAGCTCAGTTCGCGGAGCTTAAAACTCTGGGCGAGCTCACCAAAAAGGCCTGGGAGTACGACGTGCAAGTGATGATTGAAGGGCCCGGCCACGTTCCTCTCGACAAGATCAAGGAACAGGTCGACAAGGAAAAAGAACTCTGCTACGAAGCACCGTTCTACACCCTGGGCCCATTGGTGACGGACATCGCTCCCGGCTACGATCACATCACGTCGGCGATCGGAGCGGCTATGATCGGCTGGCATGGCGCGGCCATGCTCTGCTACGTCACACCCAAGGAGCATCTGGGTCTGCCCAACGAAAAAGATGTGAAAGACGGCATCATCGCCTACAAGATTGCCGCGCACGCGGCCGACCTCGCGCGTCATCGTCCCGGCGCGCAGGATCGTGACGACGCCCTCAGCTATGCCCGCTATACCTTCGATTGGGAAAAACAGTTTGCGCTTTCACTCGATCCCGAAACCGCGCGCTCGATGCACGACGAAACCCTGCCCGATGACTACTACAAGGGCGCAGCTTTCTGCTCCATGTGCGGCCCGAAATTCTGCTCCATGAATTATTCAAGCAAGGTGGATGAGTACAACAAAGAAGTTCACGGACTCGAAAAGAAAGACTATTCGGAACTCGTGGACAAGCTAGTCAGCTTGAAATAGGGAAAGAAGACTTCAAGTCGGAAAAACAGGGGAAGGGCACGACTTCAGTCGTGCCAGCAGAGTCCACAGGCGGCGCAGCTTTGGCCGCTGAAGTCCGCTAAGAACTACGTAGGGACAGCCACCCCTCGGCCGTCCCCAGATCATCCGAGAAGCTACTTGCCAAATTCCGCAGCGCCATCCCAGACCAGTTGAACCGCCACCGCAAATATCAGGAAGCCAAAAATTCTGGTGATGCCGGCGACCGCCCCTGGCCCCAGCCTCGCGACCATCGGTCCTCCCAGGCGCAGAAACAAATAGACACTGAGAGCCAGGGCCGAGATTCCGATCACCATACCCAGGTAAGTTGTCATACTGGCAGCGTTGGCCGCCAGCCCCATCACTACACCGATCGACCCGGGTCCCGAAAGCATCGGCATCGCCATCGGTGTCAGTGAGATGTCGGTCTTCTCGGCAGCCTCGTCACTCTCCGCAGGGGTAATTCGCGTAGACGCCGTCACCATGCCCCAAGCCGTATGCGCCACGATAAGCCCGCCGGCGATCTGAAGCACGGGCAGCGAAATTCCGAAAAAGTTGAGGACGAAGCGACCGAAAAACATGAAGGTCACGAGGATTCCGAAAACATACAACGCGGTCTTCATCGCGGTACGGTTGCGTTCCTCCGAGGGGAAATCCGCGGTCAGGGCAAAAAACAGCGGTACTCCACCGAATGGATTGACGATGGGGAACAATGCGAGAAAAGTAGCGGCTGCTGCCGAAGGCAAATTTTTCAGGATCTGAGCGACCGCATGGGTCGGATTCATTAGCGGGAGACCTCCAGCATTTTGGCCGCACGATTCAGCGCCGCTATCAGAACTGTGAGCTGCTGCCGGGTCCGCTCCAGATCGTGTTTGTCGATGGCCTCATTGACGCCGGGAATCACTACCGCCGCATAGCCGGTGTATTGTCCAGGCGCATAAATCGCGTGACGGAACCAAGGCCGGTTTGGCAGCCCTTCAGGGATCAGCAGGGCCCGCTCTGCCTGACGCAGGCTTTGATTCAGCCTCGCCGGGTCGTTACCGGGATTCTGCTGCTTATGCAGAATTTTTGTTCCCGCCTGTTCGAATTGATGAGCAGCTCGAGCCGCTTCCGCGAAATTGGGAGACTGGGTGCCAAACACATTTTCTGCTTTTCTCCGCGCAGCTTCGACATAGCTGGCGATTTCTTTGCCATATTCCTCGTAGTCGTAGGGGAGCACGTCAGCATCCGCCATGCGAATGGTTTCCACCCCAAACATCCGGGCCATCTCTTGTTCGTAGATAAAATCGGGATCCCCAAACTTCTTGAACCAGTTGAAGTTGTCAAAAACCGAATGATAAACGCCGTATGATCCGGAAGAACTGATGTCCGATGAGGGTACGCCCAGATGCTGCAGGAACACGCTGTAGTCGGATCCGCTGCCTAAGTCGCCGACGGAGATTTCCGACTTGCCTTGCGCGGCGGGAAGGCGTTCCGTGCCGCCTATATCCTGGGTGGGCTTCCGGTCGCCATCTCCACTCGACTGGCTGCTTTTTTTCCAGTCGTCATACAGCATGCCACCCTTGGGACCGGGTATAACTTTGGTGATTTCGCGGAGAAACTGTTTGAGCGTTGGCACCGACGAGGCGCCAAACTTCGAGCCTGAGACCGCAACGTCCATATTGAAATAAGCAACCGCGTTGGCCAGTTCCGCTTCGTGCTGCTCGCCCCATTCGGTGGACCCGATCAAGCCCTCTTCCTCGGCGTCCCAACTTCCAAACACGATGGACCGCTTGGGTTTCCATCCAGTCTTGAGCAACTCTCCGATGCCGTGCACCGATTCCAGCATCGCCGCGGTGCCGCTGTTTGGATCGACTGCGCCATAAACCCAGGCATCGCGATGATTCCCGGCTACCACCAACTGGTCAGGCAATTCATTGCCGCGTATTTTCCCGATCACATCCCAGATGGTGCGCAGCTGATAATCCTGTTTCAGGTGCATCTTCACCTTCACCGGACCCGCTCCGACGTGATAGGTAAAGGGCAGCGCGCCTTGCCATTCGCGCGGCGAGTCTGGTCCGCCAAGGTGTTCGAGAATCGGCCAGGCGTCGGCATAGGAAATCGGCGTCGTCGGAATGGTCGGCAATTGGGCTGATTGGCCGGGCGGCGTGCGTTTGGAATCGGGCAGTGACGGTACTGACGCGATTCCAGGCGTCGTTGGATCGCCGGGAAACTGGAACATGTAACCGATGGAGCCGCGTTGTACCCCTGTGTCAGGACGCCACGGGCCCTGCGGATATTTATCTCCATGACGCCAGCCGTCATCCGCTGGGTCGGAATAAATAAGAACGCCCGCGGCGCCATGTTCCTGGGCGATAAATGCTTTTACGCCACGAAAGTTCTGCCCGTAACGAACCAGAACAATCTTGCCGCGAACATCTATTTTCAGCTGCTCGAGCTTTTGAAAATCGTCCGGCGACCCGTAGTTTGCGTAAACCACTTCGGCTTCGACATCACCCGACGGTGACATGCTGTTGAAAGGTGTCACGACGCGAGGATCGTCCTGGTAGGGATCGCCGTTCACCCGTTCGCGGGTCGGACCATGCATGCTGACCCCTGCGGGCGCCGTAACATCTACGCTGATTTCGAGTGGGTAATTCATCCAGACGCGATATTCGACGATCTCGGTTTCCAAACCGGCGTCGTGAAACTTTTGTGCAACGTAGTCAGCCGTTGCCTTGTCTTCGGGAGTGCCGGCCATGTGCGGCGCTTGGGTCAAAATGCGCAAATGCTCTTCCGCAAGCTTCGGGTCGGGCACAACCATGAAACGGATTTCCCGGGCCATCTCCTCGGCCGAGTTACGAAATCCGAAGAGTGGGCCTGGGTTGCCGGACGACGGGGCGGATTCCGATGTACCGCTCAGGGTCGGGAAAAGAAGAACGAAGAGAACTACCGCGGAGATCGCTTTCATCGGGCTCCTGTTGCCTGCGTTTGCTCACGACTCATCTCGTTCCCTGGACTTCACGGCAATTTACGCCCGCCGCAGCGCTTCTAATGTCTCATTGAGGTCAGGAACCTGGTCGAGGCCATAAATCCTGCTGAATGCGAGCTTGCCTGCCTTATCGACGACAAAAATCGCGCGGTCGCTGGCCCCGGCGAGCGGAGCGCTCTGCCGCAACACCCCATACTGGCGGCTCACTTCTCCGTGCGGCCAGAAATCACTGCACATCAGGAAATCGAAGGGACCAATCTCGCGCTCCCACGACGTAGTGCTCATGATGTGATCCACGCTGATGGCGACTACTTCGGCTTGGCGTTCGAGGAATTTCTCGCGCTCCACCTGGTAAGCGATCATTTGCTGCGCGCTAAGGCGCTCCCAGTTCACCGGATAAAAAGCCAGCACCAGTTTCTCTTTGCCCCGGCGCTCGGAGAGTCTGAACTGCTTCTTCACGCCGCCAATCAGGACAGGAAGATCGAAATCAGGCGCCATGTGGCCGGGCTGCAACAACTTCTTTCACCTCGTCTCATTTATTCAACCAAGCCGCAAGCGATGGATAATTTCTATCGCACCTGACCCGTACCGGTTACTTCATATTTCGCAGATGTTAACTCCGCCAGCGCGAAGGGTCCGCGGCAATGCAGCTTTTGGGTGCTGATACCCATCTCGGCGCCAAAGCCAAACTCTCCCCCATCGGAAAATCTGGTCGAGGCGTTCCAATACACGACGGCGGAATCCACGAGTCGCAGAAACTGCCGCGCGCGAGCGTCATCATTAGTCACAATGGCTTCCGAGTTTTTCGTGGAATAGCGATTGATGTGACCAATCGCCTCTTCAACGTCCGCCACTACCCGAATTGCTATACATAGGCGCAAATACTCTTCGGCCCAGTCTTCAGCCTGCGCGGAAATAATCGGCATTCCGACCGAGAGGTGCAGCGTTTTATCGTCGCCGCGGACTTCTACGCCGCTTTCCAGAAGCTTTTTAACGATTCGCGGGACATATTCCGCGGCGATGCGTTGGTGCACCAGAAGTTTTTCCGCCGCATTGCAGACTGATGGACGTTGCGTCTTGGCATTGATCACGATGCGGTCGGCCATGTCGAAGTCCGCCGATTCGTCCACAAAGATGTGGCAATTCCCTGCCCCGGTTTCAATCACTGGCACGGTTGCGTTTTCAGTCACGAAAGAGATCAAACCCGGCCCACCTCGGGGAATCAGTACATCAACCAACCCTCGTGATTTGATCAGCTCGTGAATAGAATCGCGGGTGCCCGAGTCCAGGAGTTCGATCGCACCATCCGGAACTCCAGCCACCGCGGTCATAATTTCTACGAGCCTTTCATTGCTATGAACCGCTTCCTTGCCTCCCCGCAGGACAATCGCATTGCCCGTCTTGAGCGCCAGTGAAACCGTATCCACGGTCACATTGGGCCGCGATTCGTAGACCACGCCGACAACACCCAGTGGCACACGCACTTTGCGGATACGCAGCCCATTGGGACGAGTCCACTCCTCCAGAGTCGTACCGACCGGATCGGCGAGAGCGGCGATCTCGCGGACGCCGCTTACCATGGCCGCGATTCGCTCGGGGTTGAGCAAAAGACGGTCGCGCATGGCGCCGGCTAGTCCGGACGAAGTCAGATCCTCATGGTTTGCCTCAATAATATTGGCGGAGTTGGCAGCAATCGCGTCGGCAATCGCCAGCAATAACGCATTCTTCTCGGCGGTGGTAAGTTGTGCCAGACGCACCGCCGCTTGCCTGCGCACGCAAAAGCTTGTCGCGGGTTGCGGCTGGCGTCCGAAGGCTAGTTGCCATGCGACGACCTTCTGCGTTTCGGCGGGAAATAAGTCCCGATCTTACGTTCGAGAGCCCACGGAATGACATGGGCGTGGCGGCCGTTGGCTATGGCGACGCTTGCTCCCGCTTCGCTCGCCAGTTTGGCCGCGCGCAATTTGGAACGCATTCCTCCCGTTCCGAGCTTGCCTTTGCCTTTGCAAAGCGCTTCCATCTGCGGGGTAAGCTTGCGCACCGTGCGCAGCAACTGGGATTGCTTTCCTTTGGGGACATAAAAACCGTCCACATCGGTGAGCAGAAGCAACCAGTCAGCTTTAACGGCGGTGGCGAGCAAGGCGCTGAGTTCGTCGTTGTCGCCGAACGCGCCTACCAGTTCGCGCACCGAAACACTGTCATTTTCATTGACCACCGGAACCACGCCAAGCTTCAGCAATTCGTGCAACGCATTCTGCAGATTGCGATAGCGGACGGGCGAGGTGAAGTCATCGCTTGAAAGCAGAAGTTGTGCCACCACTTTTTTGCCGAAGAAAAGCTGTTCATAGGTATGCATCAGCAAACTTTGTCCCACAGCGGCGCAGGCTTGCATGAGAGGCACTGTGGCCGGTCGCTCGTTGAGGTCAAGGTGAGCCATCCCGGAGGCAATCGCCCCGGAACTGACGATTAGATATTCATGACGTGAAAGGTCGAGTTGATCGACGAGCGCGCGCATTCGAGTCGTGTCAATGCGGCCTCCGGGTGCAATGAGACTGGTGCCGACTTTGACGACGAGGCGCATGATGAATCTTATAATTTAGCAATTCGGGAGGGTTTGGGCGAATGACGGCCTGGCTTCTCCCCGACTGAGATAGAGAAGCTTGCGCTGGCGTGGAGTCAACAGGCATGAGGCTTCGCTCCTTGCATTCCTGACTCGCTTCCCGCGCTAAAATTAATCCATGACTGTCGGAGATCCGACCCAACGATTTTCGTCGCGTGTGGGAAACTATGTTCGTTACCGACCTGCCTATCCACCTGTAGTGATTGACCTCCTCAACAAAGAATGCGGGCTTACTCCCAACGCCATCGTGGCCGACATTGCTTCAGGCACAGGCATCTTTACACGCATGCTGCTGGAGAATGGCAATCCCGTCTTTGGCATAGAACCTAATGCCGACATGCGCAAGGCCGGCGAAGAATTCTTGCGCGACTATCCACGTTTCACCAGCGTAGAAGGTACGGCAGAAGAGACAACGCTGGCGGATCAGGCTGTCAACATTGTGACTGCTGCCCAGGCGGCGCACTGGTTTGATCGCCCAAAGGCGCGGCGCGAGTTTATCCGAATTCTCAAGCCCGGCGGCTGGACCGTGCTCTTGTGGAACGAGCGGCGGCTCGACTCGACACCTTTTCTTCGCGAGTTTGAGCGGTTACTGATTCGGTATGGAACGGACTATGAAAGTGTCCGCCATGAACGCACGACGCAGGAAATCGAGAACTTTTTTGCGCCTTCACCGTTTCAGCTTCGCACCTTTGACTATCAGCAGGAGTTCGACTATCCCGCGCTCGAAGGACGATTGTTGTCTTCTTCCTACACCCCTCAGTCCGACGATGTAGCGTACGAGCCCATGCTCAAAGAACTCCGGCAGATATTCGATGCGCACCAGACGAACGGTCGAGTCGCGTTCGAATACAACACACTGGTCTACTATGGGCAGCTGGTCTGACCCAATTTGACCGGACCGACCTGCCGCGTGAGATTTTCAGCCCGACACGGAGAATCATGGCCACCGAAAAATCTTTTCACATGACCCCAGACGAATTCCGGCGCCACGGACATGCCGTTGTCGACTGGATCGCTTATTACTACGAGCGCATTGAATCGTTTCCAGTGCTTTCCCGGGCAGAACCGGGGCAGATTCGAGCATCTTTGCCTGTCGACCCGCCGGAGCAAGGCGAACCATTCGCCGCCATCCTGGCTGACATCGAAAAATTGATTCTTCCCGGCGTGACGCACTGGCAATCGCCGAATTTCTTCGCATTCTTCCCTTCCAATACATCGGGGCCGTCGATTCTCGGGGATCTCCTCTCTTCCGGGCTGGGCGTGCAGGGGATGTTATGGGCAACGAGTCCGGCCTGCACTGAATTGGAAACGCACGTGCTGGACTGGCTTGTCCAGATGCTGGATTTGCCGCAGAAGTTTCTTTCGACCAGCACTGGCGGGGGAGTGATTCAAGACACGGCCTCGAGCGCCACGCTGTGCGCATTGCTGGTAGCGCGGGAACGAGCCACGAATTTCGCCAGCAACACCGGTGGCTGCGATGGAAAGTTGGTGGCCTACACCTCATCGCATGCACATTCTTCGCTTGAGAAAGATGCCCAGATCGCGGGAATAGGCAAGAAAAATCTCCGCTTGATCGAAGTAGATGAGAATTTTGCCATGCGCCCGGAAGCACTGGCGCGGCAGATCGAACAAGACCGCGGTGCAGACCTGACTCCGTTTTTCGTTTGTGCCAGCGTAGGCACAACGTCATCGAATGCGATTGATCCGGTGCCGGAAATCGGCCGCATTTGCCAGCAGAACAAGTTGTGGCTTCACGTGGATGCTGCCATGTCCGGTACAGCGGCGCTATGCCCCGAATTTCGCCACATTCATGCCGGCCTCGAAATCGCCGACAGCTATTGCTTCAACCCGCACAAATGGATGTTCACCAACTTCGACTGCGACTGCTTTTACGTCGCCGACCGCAAAGCGCTCATTCAGACATTGAGTGTCCTGCCGGAATATCTACGAAACAAGGCGACCGAAACCGGAGCTGTGATCGACTATCGTGATTGGCAAATCCCTCTCGGCCGTCGTTTTCGCGCGCTCAAGCTTTGGTTCGTCATCCGCCACTATGGAGTCGTAGGTTTACAGCATCACATCCGGAGGCATGTTGCACTGGCACAGGATTTCGCCAGCTGGGTCAAGAAAGACGAGCGCTTTGAGTTGGCCGCCCCTGTGCCGCTCAACCTGGTCTGTTTCCGCCACAAGGGTGGCGACGCGATGAATCAAAAATTGATGGACAATCTCAACCGCAGCGGGGATCTTTATTTGACCCATACGCGGCTGAATGACCGCATGACGCTGCGATTTTGCGTGGGCCAGGCAAACACGGAGCATCGACACGTGCAACGGGCGTGGAAGAGAATTCAGGAAGAAACGAGAAAGTTGGAATGAAGAGGGGAAGATGCTGAATGCTGATGCCGAATGCTGATTGCTGAACCCTGGTCGCCGAACTCTCAGTCCTTCTACCTCTTCTCCAGCTCTTTCGGAGTGTCCGGAACGGGCTTGGTCGCTGACGGCTCGGGTTTCCATGCCGTCGAATTGGCTCCTGCCTGCGGGTTTACACCGAAATCCCAAACATAAAGGTTCATGCCTTCTTTCCCCAATAGCTCGATCACCGCGTATTCACCGGGGTCGAGGTTACTGGACGGCGTGACCTTAACCCAGCCCCCTGTCATCTTCGTTGCCGTCGTGGGGACAAGTTTCTGATCCTGGCTGACCTTACCGTAAATCGCGACCTTGACGTCCCCGACAGTGCGCTTGTCCTTAGTTACCTGTAGACGCACGATTCGAAAACGGTCCCACGGCAGCGTTTCTTCCTTCGATTTCTCTGCGATCTGGGTCGCCTTGTCGAGCTGGTCCTGTTGATCGACGTTCACGTAGATCGCTGGCACAGTCGCATGTGCCTGAATTTTCGAGTGCACTCCGGGCAACTGAATCTTCTGTCTGGCGCTGGCTACCGGGTTGATGGTTGCGCGCAGAATGTTGCCTTTTACATCCTTGTGTAGCTCACCGCTGTTCTGCGACAACTCCACCAGTTGCGGTTGCGATTCGAAGTTATCAAGCAGTATGACGCCCCCATCGTCGGGCAAGCGCAACCCTGGAGCTACGTGCGGGGACCTGGCTTCGTCAGCCTTGCGTTCCTCCTCGAGTTCCTTGTCGAGAGCGATAGCTTTCGCGTCGGGCTTACCGGCGGCGCGCTCCTTTTCGAACTTGTCGGTCGCGGGCCAGTCCACCAGCGAATTCGGAACTTCCTCCCACTCATTGCGCTCAGCGCTCAGGTAGCGAAGCCGGTCGCCTTTAACTTCCCATTTAGTCGCAAGCTGGTACGAACCGTCTTTGAGGATCAGGCGCTTGGCGAGTTGCTGAGCCGAGGCAAGAATACCCGTCAGGGGAACCAACGTTCCCACCAGCAAGGTTGCGAGGATGCGATTGAGTTTCCTCATACGACCTGATTTATTGGATGCGATCCGGCACCAGCCAGTGTACCCCGGCAATGTTATTAGCATTCGATGGCGTCTATTCATCAGTCTTATTCTCGCGCAAAGCCCGAGAAGACAGCCACGTTTCCCGGCGATTCCTGGGGAAGAAGGACGAAGGCGAAACTCTGGGAAACTTGATCTGGTCACCAGAATATTTTTCTGGCATAATCAGTTGTGCAACCATCCTGCACGAAATCTCAAAGACAATTTAAGGTGAGGAATCGATGTCGGCAAAGTACATCTTTGTGACCGGTGGCGTGGTGTCTTCGTTGGGCAAGGGTCTGGCGGCGGCCTCGATGGGCTGCCTGCTGGAGAGCCGTGGGCTGAAAGTCAACCTCATGAAGTTCGATCCTTACCTCAACGTAGACCCCGGCACCATGTCGCCCTTCCAGCACGGGGAGGTCTTCGTCACCGACGACGGTGCCGAAACCGATCTCGACCTTGGCCACTACGAACGCTTCACCCACGCCAAGTTGTCCCGCGACAACAACTGGACCACCGGACGGATCTATGAGCAGATCATCGCCAAAGAGCGCCGCGGGGACTATTTAGGGAAAACTGTTCAAGTAATCCCTCATGTGACGAACGAGATCAAGGCCGCGATGAAAAAGGTCGCGCAGGATGTCGACGTCGCGATTGTGGAAGTCGGCGGAACGGTGGGCGATATCGAGTCGTTGCCCTTCATGGAAGCGATTCGGCAGATGCGGCAGGAACTGGGCCGTGACCATACATTGTTCATGCACGTGACCCTGGTGCCGTTCATTGCCGCGGCGCAGGAACTCAAGACCAAGCCGACGCAGCACTCGGTAAAAGAGTTACTGAGCATTGGAATCCAGCCCGATATTCTGCTCTGCCGGACCGATCGCTTTCTGTCCAAAGAAATCAAGTCGAAGATCGCTCTGTTCTGCAATGTGGAAGAAGAAGCAGTCATCACCGCCAAGGATGTCGCTTCCATTTACGAAGTCCCGCTGGTGTTCTCGCGCGAAGGCGTGGACTCGCTTGTGCTGCGCTACCTTCGCCTCGAGGCCAAGGATCGCGATTTGAGGAACTGGGAAGACATCGTCCAACGGGTCTACAACCCGAAGGCCGAAGTCACGATCGGGATTGTGGGCAAGTACGTCGAGTACGAAGACTCCTACAAGTCGCTGAAAGAAGCGCTCGTGCATGGCGCGCTGGCACACAACCTGAAACTGAACATCAACTGGATTGAAGCCGAAGGCCTCGAAACCGGAGACCGCACCTTTGAAGAACAACTCGCAGGCTACGACGGTCTGCTGGTTCCGGGTGGATTTGGCAAGCGTGGAATCGAGGGCATGCTGATTGCAATTCGGTATGCCCGCGAAAACAAGGTTCCGTATTTTGGCATTTGCCTCGGAATGCAGACGGCGTGCATTGAGTTTGCCCGCAATGTGTGCGGACTGTCTGACGCCAACTCCAGTGAATTCGATCCCGCCACTCCGCACCGCGTAATCTACAAGTTACGGGAATTACGGGGAGTGGAGGAGTTGGGCGGGACGATGCGGCTGGGAGCATGGCCCTGCAAGATCGAGCCGGGAACCCTGGCACACAAGATTTATGGCCAGCTGGAAATCAGCGAACGCCACCGCCATCGCTACGAATTCAATCGGGAATACGAAGAAACATTGATCGCTGGAGGGCTGCGGATTTCTGGATCGACGCCAGATGGCACTTACGTGGAAATGATTGAACTGCCCGACCATCCGCACTTTATTGGCTGTCAGTTCCATCCCGAGTTCAAGTCAAAGCCCCTGGAGCCCCATCCGCTTTTCAAGACCTTCGTGGGCGCGGCCTACGAACATGGGCTAAAACGGCGGGCAGACAAGACGGCCGCCGAGGTAGAGATGTTTCATCGGCCAGAGAAAATCAGGATCTAGCCCTGCTATCGATGCTCGACACCAGAACACAAATTGCCTCAAGCCGATGACCACTTCCTTCCAGATCGACACAGTCCGGATCGGTGGGGGAAATCTATTTCTTATTGCCGGGCCGTGTGTGATTGAAAGCGAAGAGCACGCGCTTTTCATGGCTGAAGTGATCAAAGGCGTCGCTCGATCTCTCAACTTTCCTTTCATCTTTAAAGCCTCGTATGACAAGGCGAATCGCACTTCGATTCGAAGCTATCGCGGTCCCGGAATAACGGAAGGCCTGCGTATCCTCAAAAAGGTAAAAGATGACGTACACGTGCCGGTCCTAACTGACGTGCACGAAACCGCTGACGTGGCCAAGGTTGCCGAGGTGGCTGACATCCTTCAAATTCCGGCCTTCCTTTGTCGCCAGACCGATCTGGTCGTCGCCGCAGCTATGACCGACCGGGTGGTGAACATCAAGAAGGGACAGTTCGTGTCACCCCCTGATATGCGACATGTTGTCGATAAATGCCGCAGTGCGGGGAACGACAAGGTTTTCGTCACCGAACGGGGAGCTAGCTTCGGATACAACAATCTCGTGGTCGACATGCGCTCCCTCGCTATCATGCGCAAATTTGTGCCCGTAGTTTTCGACGCAACCCATTCCGTTCAACTACCGTCCTCGGCTGCCGATGGAGATAAGGCCGTTAGTGGAGGGCAGCCCGAATTCATTCCCGTTCTTGCGCGAGCCGCGGTGGCAGCGGAAGTGGATGGAATTTTCATGGAGGTTCATGAGAACCCCTTACACGCTAAATCTGACGGAGCCAACGCGCTGGAGTCCACCAAACTGCGCGGAGTGTTGAAAGAGTTGCAGGCGATACAGAATGCTCTGACCCTTGCGCATGCAAAACCCTAAGTAAGTTTGGTCGCCTGAATCTGATACCATCTCCGGCGTATTCCAAAGGTGCTCAATGAGACAGCTTTGCAGCATGCTTTTGGCTGGTTTTCTTTTTCTTACGATCACGATGTCTTCCGCACAAACGTCAGCCGGATCTCAACCGATCAAAGTGGCCATCGCAGGAATGGCCCACGGGCATGTCGAAGGCTTTTTGAAAAAGTACCTACATCAACCCAATATCGAAGTAATTGCAATCTCCGAACCGGACCAGCAACTTGCGGCACGTTATGCCGCTGAATTCAACCTCGACAAAAGTCTGTTCTATACCGACCTGGAGGAGATGCTGCAAAAGACGCATCCGCAGGCCGTGCTGGCGTACACCAACACGTACGACCATCGCCGTGTCGTGGAAATCAGCGCGCGTCACGGAATTCCAGTCATGATGGAAAAGCCGCTTGCGGTCAGCGCCGAGGATGCCCATGCCATGGCCGATGCTGCGCGTAAGGGCAAGATTCAGGTGATGGTGAACTACGAGACGTCGTGGTACCGCAGCAACCATGCGGCCTACGACATGGTCCATGAAAAAGCTATTGGCGACATTCGCAAAGTCGTCGTCCACGATGGACATCAGGGTCCGAAAGAAATCAATGTGCAGCCCGAGTTCCTCGCATGGCTCAACGATCCCAAACTCGGCGGCGATGGCGCGCTTCACGATTTCGGATGCTACGGCGCCGACCTGATGACATGGCTGATGGATGGTCAGCGGCCTACTTCAGTGACGGCAGTGGCGCAACAGATCAAGCCCGAAATTTACCCGCGAGTTGATGACGAGGCGACGATCATTCTGACCTACCCGAAAGCACAGGCGATCTTGCAGGCGTCGTGGAACTGGCCATTCGACCGCAAGGACATGGAAGTTTACGGGCAGACTGGCTATGTAATTACGGTCCGTCACGATGATGTGCGTGTGCGGCTCAAGGGAGAGGATGAGAAACAGATGCCCGCCAAGCCCGTGGCAGCTCCGTCGGATGATTCGGTGTCGTTGCTGAGAGCGGTTGTTTTGGATGGAGCCAAGCCTGACGCAGCTTCTTCTCTGGAAACGAACGTCATCGTGGCCGAGATTCTCGATGCCGCCCGGCGTTCCGCATCTTCGGGAAAAACTATCCGGTTGGAGGGCGCCGGAAGCTCACACTGAATCTGCTAACATTCCCGCAATCTGATCGCTGATGCACATCGCCTCCGCCATTGCCGGAATTCTTTCCATCCTCGCGATCCTGCTGGATGCTTTTGAAACCGTGGTGCTGCCGCGGCGCGTGCGCCGCAGTTTTCGCATCACCAGCTGGTTCTATCGCCGTACCTGGATTCCATGGCGCACGCTCGCCAGCAGAATCCCGAACCAGGCCCGCCGGGAAAACTTCCTCGGATATTTCGGCCCACTCTCGCTGATCTTCCTGCTGGCTTTGTGGGCGGCCGGATTGATCTTTGGCTTCGCCCTGTTGCAATACGGAGCGGGTGAACATTTCCGCTTGAGCGGCGACTCGCTCACCTTCGGTCTGCTGATGTATCACAGCGGAGAGACCTTTTTCACCCTCGGCTACGGGGACATCATTCCGAGTTCAACGGTGGCGCGTACCCTGGCTGTGATTGAAGCAGGCCTCGGATTCGGCTTCCTCGGAGTTGTGATTGGCTACTTGCCCACGATTTATTCGTCATTCTCGCGTCGTGAGATCGAGATTTCATTGTTGGACGCACGGGCAGGCTCTCCGCCATCCGCCGCAGAATTGCTCGCCAGGTTCGGGAATTCATTGCAGCAGGCGGTATTAGATCAAACATTTCGCGATTGGGAACGTTGGGCGGCAGAGGTGTTAGAGAGCCATCTTTCTTATCCGGCGCTGAGTTTCTTTCGATCGCAGCACAACAATCAATCGTGGCTGGGCGCTCTGGTGACCATTCTGGACGGCAGTTCGCTCGTTATCGCCGGAGTGGACGGACTGAAAAGCGAACAGGCAAAGATCACCTTCGCGATGGCTCGGCATGCGGTAGTGGATTTGGCCCAGGTGGTTAGCGCCCGCTACAACCCTCTACCTGTCGATCGGCTGAAACTTGAAGACCTGAATCAGCTCCGGCAACGCCTTACGGAACGGGGAGTCAAATTGAGAGAAGGTACCGAATTCGTTGAGAAGCTGACGCATCTGCGATCACTTTACGAACCGTACGCCGTGGCGATCGCCCTCAATCTTTCCATCACCTTGCCCCCCTGGATCCACCCCGAAAAGCAAAAGGATAACTGGCAGGCCGGACCGTGGGACCGGGCGATCCAGGCGCGCAGCCTGGGTGAACGCGTTCAACACACGGACGACCATTTCTAACCAGTATGCTTGCCCCTCCATGCGTCATCCTGAGGGACTTTAGTCCCGAAGGATCTGGCGCGCACACCGGCAGCGCCTGAAGAGCTCCGAGTGACGGAAACAAACGCGACGATTCCCTGCCCGCGAACGAAGTAACTACCGCGATTTCAGATAGATCCAGACGCAGTAACCCCGCCGTGCGTACAGTGACTTTCGTACCCGGGTTCTGCGCACGAATCCCCGTATAATCGGTTCAAATCCAAGCAATTTGCACACTTAAGGATAAGAGTGGATCCTGTTCTCGCATCCGCGATTTTCGTTTTGGGGCTGGCTTTCGGCAGCTTCCTGAACGTGTGTATTTATCGCTTGCCACTAGGGTTGTCGGTAGTGAGCCCGCGTTCCTCTTGCCCGGGATGCCAACAACCAATTCGCAACTACGACAATATTCCAGTTCTAAGCTGGCTCATCCTGGGTGGCCGCTGCCGCAATTGCAAAATTCAGATTTCGCCGCGTTATCTGGTGGTAGAACTCCTGACGGGCGCGATCTTCCTGGCCTGCTATGCGCACTTTGGTGAGACTTTGGCCACCCTGAAGTATTGCGCACTGGGATTTCTGCTGTTGGGATTGATCTTTACCGACGCCGAAACACAGCTTTTGCCGGACAAAATGACGCTGCCTGGATTGGCGCTTGGGCTAGTTTTCAGTCTCGTAGTCCCGGTGAATGATCTGGCCTCGCAGCTCTTGCCGGGGCTGGTCTCCTTGCCGGTAAGCTCGGATGTTTCCTGGCATTTCCTCTCTCTGGCTGATGCGGTGCTCGGAGCGGTAGTAGGTGCCTCCTTCATTTATGGTGCTGGCGCAATCTACCTGCGTGCGCGCGGCGTCGAAGGCATGGGCTTTGGCGACGTCAAGCTTATGGCGCTGATTGGAGCTTTTCTCGGCGTCAAGCTGACTATTTTCACCTTGTTTACCGCCTCGATTGCCGGGTCGCTGTTTGGACTATCCACTGTGCTGGCGGTTTGGATTAAGCGCACCCGCCGGCGTATCGTCCGCAATCACGAACCGGCGAAGCAAGCGCGACGCCGGGCCTGGGAGTCGGCCGCCATCGCTCTGCGCCGCCATCAGATGCCTTTTGGAGTCTTTCTGGGCGCGATGGCTATGCTGGCATTCTTTTACGGCAACAGCTTTTTGCGCTGGTACTGGGGGTTGCTGTGAGTCTACTGAGCAATCCCATCGTGCTGCGCATGGTGCTCGTATTCGTCGCTGCCGGCTTCGCATTTTTCATGGGCCTGCTGCTGATGCGGCGAATGCGGCGCAGCATCACAGAAGAAGCTTCGTTCGGCAGCACTCCGGTCGCGCCTGAATCGTTCCCGCTGCACACGTATCATGCTGTGATACAGCAACTGAAACAGCAAAAACACGAACTACTAAGCTCACAACGCGAAGACCGGCGCCGCGCCAGGGCGTCCGAAAATATCAGCGCGGCCGTGCTCGCGAATCTGTCATGCGGCGTTTTGTTCTTCACCCCCAACGGATTGGTGCGGCAGGCCAATGGCTCGGCAAAGCAGATCTTGGGATTCGCTTCACCGGTCGGTATGAGTGCCGCCGAGTTGTTTCGCGATGCCGATGTGCTCTCCGCGTCCGACGGCACATATGCGAATTTGGCTGTGGCGGTTGATGCCAGCCTCCGCGAAAAAGTGCGGTTTCGACAGTTGGAAGGGGTCTATCACACGCCTTCAGGTGAGGAACGAACGTTGGACATCACGGTCAGTTCAGTGCAGACGCCCGATAGCGACGTCCTCGGCGCCGCCTGCGTGATCAATGATCGTACTGAAATGACCAGGATTCGCCAGGCGCAGGACCTGCGTGGCGAAATGTCCGCCGAGATGGCTTTGGCACTGCGCAATTCGCTTACCACCATCTCTGGATACGCGCAGCAACTCGCGGCCAGCCGGGACGCGCAATTGGCCCGTCAACTCGCCGCCGACATCGCCGCGGAATCGGCGCATCTTGATCGCACGATTGGTGGTTTTCTTGCCGGCGCGAGGGTTGCAAGAGCTGGTGCTTGAGTTCGAATGAACAAAATTTATGCTGCCCTTTTGCTAATTAAGGCAGCAAGACTGAAAGAAACGGAGCATCGCATGAAACGCATTGCATATGTTTTTCTGGCCGAAATCGTGTTGACCGGTCTGTTGGTCACAGTGTCAGCGGCACAATCTGAGCCTTTGGGCGATTATGCCCGTTCCATCCGCAAAGAAGACAAAAAGGAAGTGGGTAAGAAGTACGACAACGACAATCTGCCCACAACGGACAAGATCAGCGTAGTTGGCAACGCCCAGGATTCGGCGGGCGCCGAGGACGCCAATCCCACGCCATCGGCTGACGCTTCCCAGAAGACCGAGGACGCGGGCACAGCCGTTACCCCGGATACACCGGCTCAGGATGCCGATAAAAAGGCCAGCGCCACCGACGCCCAGAAGGCAAACGACGAGTGGAAGAAAAAGTTCGAGGACCAGAAATCCAAAGTCGATCTACTCGCTCGTGAGCTAGATGTGGCCCAACGCGAATATCAGCTACGCGCGGCCGCCTTCTATGCCGACGCGGGCAACCGCCTGCGCAACCAGGGTTCATGGGACAAACAGGACGTCCAATACAAACAGCAGATCGCCCAGAAACAAAAAGCTCTGGACGATGCGAAGAAGGCGCTGGATGACATGAAGGAGCAGGGGAGAAAAGCAGGCATCTCGGCACGTGACCGGCAGTAGCATTTCGACGCTGCCTCGAATAAGAGGTCGCGATGAAACTGGAGCCCCCGTCTTTCGGGGGCTTTTTCATTTCCATTATCTTCTCTGTGATCCGGTGATTCAGGGTTTCGGCAGCGTGTGTAACCTATTCCGTCGAGCCGCATCTTACGTTCGGCAAGGGATTGGGAGTGGTGCTGTGAAAACGATCCGCACTGAAGTCTTGGATATTGCCTACGAAGAAAATGGCCCCCATGACGGCTCTCCCGTGCTCTTGCTCCACGGATGGCCCGACGCGCCGCGTGGATGGAACGCAGTAGCTCAACGTCTGCACTCCGAGGGTTGGCGTACGGTCACGCCTTATCTTCGTGGCACTGGTCCCACGAAATTTCTCCGGTCTGAAACGCCTCGGGTCGGCGCGGCTGTCGCTTTGGCAAAGGATGCGATCGATTTGGCTGACGGCCTCGGAATCGATCGCTTCGCTGTCGTGGGCCATGACTGGGGTGCGAGGGTAGCCTATACGCTGGCGGCTTTGTTTCCTGAACGGATTGCGAATGTGACGGCCCTGTCCGTCGCCTTCCAGCCTCGAGGACATTTCACGGTTCCCGGGTTTGAACAGACAAGACGCTTTTGGTATCAGTGGTTCCTGTGCGTGGACGGCGGCCTGGCAAAGGTCAAGGACGATCCAATCGGATTCGCGCGAATCCAGTGGGAAACCTGGAGTCCCCGCGGGTGGATGGATGAAACGGAATTCCTTAAAACCGCCGAGAGCTTTTCCAATCCGGACTGGGTGAGCATTACAGCGAATGCGTACCGATCTCGCTGGCTGCACGGCGAGGCTTGGGATCAGCGATACGACTCACTCCAGCGGAAACTTCAAACCATTGAAACGCTATCAACTCCAACACTCATGATTCAAGGGGTATCGGATTTCTGCGACCCGTCAAGTGAGTCGGATGGAAAGGAAGCCTACTTTACGGGCCGCTACCAACGCCTGCTTCTCGAAGGCATCGGCCACTTCCCTCATCGCGAGGCATCCGATGAAGTTGCCACAAGCATTCTTCGCCATCTGAAATAGTCGGGAACTCTTGACACCAGCTTACTTTTGAAATTCCAGGTGGCTCGCCATAAATGGAATCATTCGGCTTCCTACTCTGGCCGGAACGCCATTGTTGTGGTCTCCGTGATATCCCTCAACCGTGACAGGAATATGCAATCTCAGAAGCTCTTCACCAAATGCCTGGGCGGTGACAGGAATATGCGAAAATTCGTCCTCGTACCCATAGTCAATCGCGATGCCGGCGGATTGCTTGAGATCGGCTTCATGGGATTCGATGAGGTTGAGGGGCATGACTTGCTTCCAGCGTTTGATCACGGTCGGAACCTGGACTAGCCGGCCATCGGCCTCGCGATAGGGCAGGTCCGCCTTCAGAGGCGCATCGGCGTCAGGACTGGCAGCGATCGCGAAGGCGGCCAAGGCGGTCGGCCAGAATTCATTCTTCGCCGCGCTCGCTTGGATGTCCCTGACGCTGCGCATATCCAGGACTCGAAGCCAGGCTGGATTCTCGCTGGTCATGTCAGCTTGAAAATCAAGACAGCACGGACTCATCGCATATCCCGCCGAATACACGTCAGCATGAAGCAGGAGCATGCGGAGAGCGCCGAATCCGCCCATCGAGTGACCGGCCACCCCGCGACTGCGCCGGTCCGCGATCGTTCTGTAATGTGAATCAATGTACCCGACCACATCTTTCACAATGTACTGTTCCCAATTTCCGCCGACGTCAGAGTCCAGGTAGAAACTTCCGTCCACTTTGTTGGCACCGTTTGGGACGACTACGATAAAAGCCTTGTCCGGATTTCTTCTTGCGAAGTCATCCATGGATTGCACAATGACGCCTCTCCAGTCCTCCAGGATGGGGTGCAGCGAAAAGCCATGAAGCAGATAAAGCACCGGGTATCGTCTGGAAGGATGGCCTGCATAACCTGGCGGCAGATAAACGATGACTGGTTGTGCGGTAGTTGCATCAAGTTTGTTGTTACCGAGCGAGACTGCGGGCACCGTGATCTGTTCAGCTCTACCCGCAGATTGATCGCCGGCCACCTGTGCATGCGCAGAAAGCACCAGTGTCAGGAACAACACTGTGTAGGCCATTTCGCGGACCGTCGCCGTCCTGATTGCTATCAGCGCCAAAGAGTTCTCCTCACTGAACAAAATAAGTAGACTGCGTTCACGGCGAAGTTGATACAGCGACTTTCGGCACAGAGTTCCTTTGCTTCAGGATCTGTTTGAGATGGTGCCGTCCGTGTATCCAGTGAAATTTTCTCCACTGCGGCGCTGTGAGCGGTCCCAGCACGGGATGGTCCAGCACTCGGGTGCGGGAGCCATAGCGGGCTTCGCATTTCGCGATCGACTCGCCCATCGTAGAAATCTGGGAGCCGATCTCCTCCATCACCTTGTGGGTCGGCGTCCCCTTTGGAGTAGCTCGTTCGGGCGATTTACGGCCCTTCGGAAAATATCCCAGGTGGATTACCAGTGCAATTTTCCACCGTTGCGCAAAAGTAATGGGGCTGGCCAGAGGTTTTCCGGACTGCAGACAGCGCTCGAATCCCTTGCGCGTGCCAACGTAAGTCAGATAGAGATGCTCCAGCACCTCGGCCGTGCTCCACTTTCGATCAGGATGGCCATCCGGAAATCCGCCCGGCCGGTAATCAAGTTGCTCAATAGTCATGCCGTGAACGGCGGATGCTAACTCGTGTTGTAAACGATCCAGGTGAGAATCCATGTCCCCGCTCATCGTTCCATCTAGTAGAATTGTTCTGGCATTTCCAGTTGCACAATTTCACAGATCATGACAGGAAGGTGGCTATGAAAAAGTTGCTGGTGGCAATGCTCGCGCTGATGATGCTGGCTGGGTGTTCATCCGAACCGGCTAAACCGGCGCAAACCGAAAAACCTCAACCGAAACCTCCCGAGTATCTCACCGGACGCGCCGCCTTCCAGAAGCTCTATATCGCCGCACGCGGCTGGGCGCGTGACGCGCAACCTTACCGGATCGAATCGGTCGCCACCGCAGACTCGAAGGGAAAAGAAGGCAAGGCTGCCGTATGGCGCGCCTTCTTCGCCTCACCCATGCAGCACGGAGTGAAGCCGTACGTCTGGTCGGGTGAAGATTCCTCCGACGCTCCCTCCCGCGGCATCAGCCCGGGCTCAGAGGATAACTATAATCCTACGAACTCATCTACCCACGTTTTCGATGTCGCCTTTCTCAAGAATGACTCGGACAAGGCACTAGAGGTGGCCCAGAAGCATGGTGGCGAAAAGCTTTTAGCCAAGTCCCCGGATACCCAGATCCTTTACATGGTCGATTGGAGTCAACCCACCGGCGAACTTATCTGGCATGTGATCTATGGGGCAAATCAGTACGAAGCCGCGCTTAAAGTAGCAGTGAATGCCAATACGGGCGAATTCATTCGCGTGGAAAAATAGGAGAGGGAGCTTGATTGGGATACGGTGCGAACCCGATCTATTGATCGGATTTTGCTGACGCAGCTTTTAATTTCTCCAACGATTTTTTCGCCTCTTCGGACTGCGGCCCGCCGGGGAGAATTTTGAGATACTCCTGGTAGTGCTCGACCGCATCATCGGGCTGATTTAACTTTTCGAATGCCTGGGCCATGCGAAAGTTAGCCAAGGCATCGTTGTTCTTGTAGAACAGCGCTTCGCGATAACGCTCCAAAGCCGCGCGGTAGTTCTTCTTCTTGTAATAGAAATCACCAACTTCAATATCCTTCAAGGCCCGATGCGGATCGTAGGGATGGAAGTCCTGCACATCCGCTGTCGCGTCTTCTCCAACTTCACTTTGGGGAACAGCGCTGTTGGGATGATCTTTAGCGTCGTTAGGTGGCGGACTTAGATCGATTCTGCCGTCCCGGCTGGAACTTTCGCCGGCCTCTTTGTCACGATCTGAGCGTGGAGGCGGCTGATTTTGATTTGGATCTTTCTTTCCTGGCTCGGGCTGGCCTGGATTTGACTGGCTGACCCCCGTACCAACAAGCCATAGGAAGAAAACCAGTGAAAGGAAAAACCGACGCATAACACTATTGTAACGAACCTCGGCCTTCGGGCGTCAGTCTTCTGACCGCATTCGAGGGTAAAAAAAGAGGCCGCTCCACGGGGGAAGTGGAGCAGCCTGGAGTCATCGAATTCCTCGCCGCGAGGAATCTTACATAGACGGCGGAGTCGTCGCGGGCGCCTGCGCGGGTGGCGTGGGCGTCGAGCTATCCGCAGAGTTCGTCATCAAGCGGACATCTACGCGACGGTTCTTGGCGCGGCCGTCTCTGGTTTTGTTGGAGTCAACTGGTTTGTCCTTGCCCAAACCAATCAGATAAATCTTGTGGGCCGGAATGTTGTGCGCCGAAGCCAGGTACTGAACCACAGAATCCGCACGACGCTGGCTGAGAGCATAGTTGTAATCAGCATCGCCGACGGAGTCGGTTCCGCCCTCGACCGCGATGATGTAGCCCTTCGCGTTCGGGACGTTGGTGGCCAATTGATCCAAGGCTTCCTTGCTGTCCTTGGTCAGATTGTCCTTGTCGAAACCAAACTGCACGGAAGTTTCCGTGACTACGTGATAGTTATCCAGGTTGGCTACCGTGTTTTGTAGCGAATCAACGCGATGAACAGCGTTGTCTGCTTGGGTCTGGGCCTGGCCTGCCTGATCAGCAGCCGTCTGGGCCTTCTGGTCAACTTCGGCGGCCTTGGCAGTTACTTGCTGGATTCCAGCCTGCGCCCGTGCATCGACATCTTTGATCGCGTTGGTATTTTTCGCGGTCAAATCGTCGAGCTCATTCGTTTTGTTAATTAACGGCGTGGTTTCCTGTCGGACATAATTCTTGCTAGCGCATCCGACTGTAGCCGCCATGCTCGTTGCCAGTAGAAACACTAACGAAGTGCGATTCATTGTAGGAGGGCTCCTTCCTCACTTATCTCGCAAACCTAACTCTTTAAACCGTAAATCTAAACTTTGTTGGCCACTCATTTATCGAGGGCGTGTGCCGCGTTCGCATTGTACAAGAGCACGGTAGATGCCAACAGCAGAATCGTCGCTAGACCCCGGCAACCAATTGAAACAACAGCACTTATTGCCTCATCGTTAGTAGCCATTGGCGCCACCGGCCATACACTTTCGTGCAAAAGGCGATATCTACTGAGGAATTTTTATACGGTGCAGATTGGTGCACTAACACACGAAACCGAGGTGCAAAATCGCGGTGATGTGTGACTACAAATTCGTCCATAAGTAGCGTCGCCGGGAATCTTCCCTCGTTTCTAATGCCGTCAGCCGCGAAGCTGATTCACGGCCTCAATCATCTAGAATAAATAGAGCGCGTGGACCTTCAAGCCAAAATCCGCACCATCCCAACCTCAGCCGGCGTGTATCTATACAAGAACGCGGAAGGCGAAATTATCTACGTTGGCAAGGCCAACAATCTGCGCAGCCGCGTGTCCTCTTATTTTCGTGAAGGCCGGTGGGAGGACGCCAAAACCGACTCACTGGTTCGCGAGGCCGTGGATGTTGATTACATCGTCGTCGCCAATAACAAAGAGGCCCTGGCACTTGAAAATCACCTGATCAAGCAGAAGCAGCCGCGCTTCAACATCCTGTTGCGCGACGACAAGACTTATCCGTACGTAAAGCTCACGCTGGGCGAGCGCTTTCCGCGCGTTTACGTCACACGCCGCTTGCGGAAGGATGGCAGTTGTTATTACGGACCTTACTTCCCTGCCAATCTGGCTTACCGGATCGTTGACCTGATCCATCGGCACTTCATGGTGCCGTCATGCAAGGTCGACCTCACGCGATACCATCCGCGCCCATGCCTGCAGTACTACATCAAGCGCTGTCTGGGACCGTGTGTCGAGGAATTGACGACGCCCGAGATCTATCAGGAAGCGGTTCGAGACGCGAAGCTTTTTCTGGAAGGCCGCCCTAGCGATCTTTTACGTTCGCTGCGGCAGCGTATGGAGCAGGCCGCTCAGTCTGAAGAATACGAGCGTGCGGCAAAGTATCGCGATCTGATTTCGACTGTCGATCAATTACAGGAGAAGCAGCGAATCGCCTCGGTTGAAGGCGACGATGCCGACGTGTTTGGCTATCACTTTGAGAATGGAATGCTGGCGGTGAACCTGTTCCACATGCGCGGCGGAAGAGTGCTCGACCGCCGGGAATTCTTCTGGGAAGACTTGCCGGAAATAGCTGCAATCGAGGATTCGCTTAGAGACGCACCTGACGACTCAAGCGCCGCAACGCAAGACGTCGGAACCAAGGGTCCCGGGGAGAATCGCTTCGCGCCCGGCGAATTTTTCTCCAGTCTCCTCAAGCAGCTCTATATCGGCCAGCCTTACGTCCCGCGCAACATCTATTTGCCCGTGGATTTTGAAGATCGCCAAGCACTCGAAGACTTACTTTCTGAACAGGTCGCTGACAAGAACACCCGCCCTGCGCGGGTCAACATCCTGGTCCCGCAGCGCGGAGACAAGCGCGGACTCCTCGATCTCGCAGGGAACAATGCCAAGCAGTCCTATGACCAGCGCTTCCGGGTGATGAAGCCGAATGCGAAAGCCATCCAGGAGGCGTTGCAGGACGCCCTCGGCCTGCCGGAGCTACCGCGGAGAATCGAGTGCTTCGATATTTCCCACATTCAGGGCGCGGAAACCGTGGCCTCCATGGTGGTATGGGAAGACGGGCAGATGAAGAAGTCGGACTATCGCAAATTCATTATCCGCGGCGTGATTGGCGTTGACGACTTTGCTTCGATGCGCGAGGTTGTAACCCGCCGCTACAAGCGTATTCGAGATGAACAGAAGAAGATGCCCAGCCTGGTCCTGATTGACGGTGGGCTAGGCCAGTTACATGCAGCCGCCGACGCTCTTGAGGCCTTGGAAATTATTAACCAGCCCCTGGCGGCAATCGCTAAACGCGAAGAAATTATTTACGTCTACGGTCAGGAGAACGAACCGGTTGCGCTTGACCATCACTCCCCGGTGCTTCACCTGGTGCAGCTGATTCGCGACGAGGCCCACCGCTTTGCGGTTACATTCCATCGCAAGCGGCGTCAGATGCGCGACCGCTCCACCGAACTGCGGGAAATCCCCGGCGTAGGAGAAAACACGACCCGGCGGCTGTTGGAACACTTTGGCAGCGTTCAGGCAGTCCGGCAGGCAGATTCGGCGGCGCTTTCCGCAGTGGTGACGCGCTCGCAAGCTGAGGCAATCCTCGATCACTTCAGGAAGCAAGACGCACCGGTCCAGTGATGAGGATTCGTAAGCGACGCGAGTAATGAGGTGAATATCCTAAATTGCGCGAACGTCAGTTTCGGATGGCTGTATCGCAGAATCCTTGACGCTTCGCCAAACCAACCACGCCACGCTTCCCAGCATTCCACACCAACCGAGGAAACTCACAACGGCGGCAATTTTAGTGTCATAGGACAAGATTCCAAGATTGGAGAAAATGGTATGCCAATCATGTTCGATGAAGTCTGAGTCTCCGGCGGTGACGAGTGGCAGGACCATGGCGCGCGCGTCGGCCATGTAGGTCGCGGTGTAAAGCCAATTTTCGAAGAAGAAAAATACACAGAAAGCAAAGGCTGTGGTCTGTCTTTGCGAAAAGAAGTATGCCGCCAGCAGGAGCGGCACCAGCCATTGCAAGATCGTCCCTCCCCAGAGTCCCAGCGTCGAACCAAACCATCCGAACAACAAATGTCCGCCTTCATGGACAACCAGGTTGGCCAGATCAATGAACAAAAAAGCGCCGTGCATGCTGAAGGCGTAGACCAGAAATACCAAATACAACAAGAGCCAGGCTCCGGCCGCATAGCGCGAGACCGGCCGCCATGCTTCATCAAGCAGACTCTGCAAATATTCGTACACCCGCGGATTGTAATCGCGAGCTGCCGAGCCTGACAGTTACGCCAGTGCGTGAGACTCACGTCATGAACTATCGAGTGCTGGGAAGTTGGGTGTGACCGCTTATAATCGGATCAGTCGCAGTTATTTTTTGAAGCGCTATGTGGATGAAAGCACATCAATGGGTGGCAACGCTGGGGCTGTTGGCTCTGGTGCTGGCGGCGTGCGTAGGACTGATTTTGACCCGCCAATCGGCGCAGTCGAATTCTCCGACCTCCCTCGGGCGCAAGCCTCCAATCGTCGATGAGCAACCGCTAAAGACTGCCCGTGCCATGGCGGCCATTGCTTCCGATTGGGATGAGCAGCGACAGTCGCGGCAGACGCTGAAGTTAGCCGATCACGAAGTAGACCTTGCTTTCAACTATGAGATGCGGGAGGCCACTGAGCATCCAGCGCCTCCAACTCCCGAGACTAAAGAGCTTTACGCCCAGGCAAATCGGGCGCAGGCGGCCGTAAAGGCAGACCAGGATCGAATCGACCAGTTACAGAAGCAGATCCCCACGGCCAAAGAGGAACGCAAAGATAGTCTACAGCAACAGATTGACTTGACCAAAGCGCAGCTTGAGCTCGACCAGGACGATCTGGAAGACATAAAAGGGGATTTAATCCGCTCGGGCGCCGATCGTCTTAGCAGAATCCAGCGTCAGTTCACCCGGCATGAAGCCGCGCAACACGAATTCGAGAGCAGCCACCCACAAACCGGCAGCGGCACGGGCAATCCCCAGGAAGTGTCTGACGGGGCCGGCTTTGCGCAGTTCTCCGCGTGGAACGCGCTGCGTTACAAGACTCGCCAGTTGCAACAGGCGATGGATGAGGCCAAACAAGCCAGCGTTTCCCTCAAACAAGCTCACGATGCTTTGCAGAAAAAGGTAAGCGAAGAAGCACCAACAAAACAGGTGATCGCGAAGCAGGCAAAGGACCAGGCAGAATCCGCACCGGTCGCCGCGAGCTCCGCTGACAGTACGGCGACCGCGATCTCTTCATTGCATCGTATTTCGGTGGATCAGAAGGATCTGTCTGATTTCGACAAGCGCGCGCAGGACCAGGAAGATCTAGCCACTGCGTACGGCTCCTGGATCGATATTGTCAAAGTTCGGCAGCAAGCCGTGTTGCACGACATCATGCAGTCGGCAATGCTGATCTTGCTGGTGGTGTTTGCGGTCTATCTCGTCAACCGTCTCGTAGACCATTTTTTCATCGGACTCTCCGTCGAGCGAACACGGCTGCACACTCTTCGCGGAGTTATGCGGTTCGCAGTACAAGGCCTGGGTGCATTACTGATCTTCATCATCTTGTTTGGCGTACCCAATCAGATCTCCACGATTCTGGGCCTGGCTGGCGCCGGATTAACGGTTGCGCTGAAAGATTTTGTAATGGGATTTGTTGGCTGGTTCCTATTGATGGGCCGCAACGGGCTTCGGGTCGGCGATTGGGTTGAAATCGATGGAGTGGTGGGAGAAGTTGTCGAGATCAACTTGCTCCGCACGGTGCTCCTCGAAACCGGCAACTGGACCGACACCGGACATCCCACCGGGCGTAAAGTCGCTTTCGTAAACAGTTTTGCCATCGAGGGCCACTTCTTCAACTTTTCAACCACGGGACAATGGCTTTGGGATGAAGTTGAGATCATGGTGCCTGCGAGCGAAAATCCTTATCCAGTCATCGATTCGATCCAGAAGATGGTGGCGAAAGAAACCAGCGCCAATGTGCAGACCGCCGAACAGGAATGGCAGAAGGCCGCTACCCGATATCGGGCACAGCCAGTCTCTGCCGCAGCCGAGATCAGCCTGCGGCCAACAACGTCGGGCATAGAGGTGCACGTCCGCTACATTACGCGAGCATCCGAGCGCCATGCCATGCGTACCCACCTCTATCAGGAGCTGGTTAATTTGCTGCACACCCGGCCGGCCGATCAGGTTGCCGCTGCGAGTGCTCCGGCGGGGCGGTAACCAAGTAGTCCGCTAGAACTCCTCACCGCTGTGATCATCCCTTTCCTGACGTGCATTCAGAAGACTCTGCTTCACGTCCACTGGCAGGCGCGAATCATTTAAAGTCTCGCGGATCAGATCGGTGGGAAGAGACCGCGCAAACTCCAGCGCAAAAACCAGCGGAGTCCACTCACTGCGCAACAAAACGACGCGAAGTTCCCTGCGCACGGACCACTTTGGGTTCTGACAGACGGCTGCAACCAAAGCTGAGGTCGCATCGCGTCGCATCAATGTCTTGATGAGGGTCACCTCAGTCAACCGGCCATTTTCCAGCGCGGCCTGAATCACGCGTGTTTCCGGGTCTAGCAGGAGTTCGGCGGCAATCCGTCCGGACGCCCGGCGTGCCAGCGACAGCCGTTCTCCTTGCGACAATCTTTCCAGCCGGTTGATGAGAGATTCTTCCGCGATCAGTTTCATGTCCGCGGGCACCGCGGGCGTGAGCGCAACCTGCATGAGGTCGAAGGTGAACAGGCGCCGTATCAACGGAATCGAGACGTGCCGCGGGGTCCTGGGATGCTCGACCAAAGCCGCTTTCACTTTGCGACTCTTCGCCACGGCGTTGTTCTTGTTGAGATCCACAAGCACCAGGGCAGGCAAATCGGACCGCTTCAACAACACCAGCGCCAGGTCCTCCGTGAGCGCCGGATCCGAAGCTGCCGCGGCCAATACCTCAGCGGATGTGCTGTGAATCGCTTCAGGCAGGGGCAAGGCTTCGCCGTCAATGAGGGGAGAATTCTTTGGGAGTAATTCGTCGAGCAGGGAATCGTCGGGAGGTAGATCATCGAAAGACATCGCGTCTTTTGCAGTGTCGAAGAATACCGCGGTAGTTTCGTTCTCCGCCGCGCGAAGATGTATAAAGAATCCGGCGACAGCGATACGCCTTCCCTCCATTATGCCTGAGCAGGTTTTCGACATCGTGGTTGTCGGCGGCGGTATCGTGGGTCTCTCGACCGCAATGCATTGCACCCGGCTATTTCCCCATCTGCGGCTGCTGCTCGTCGAAAAGGAAGACAGCGTTGCTCGCCACCAGAGCGGGCACAACAGCGGCGTCATTCACTCGGGCATTTACTACAAGCCAGGATCCTTAAAGGCGAAGCTTTGTGTCGAAGGAGCGGCCGCCATGGTGGAATTCTGCCGCGAACACGATCTGAAGTATGAGGTTTGCGGCAAGGTCATCGTCGCCACCAGCAAAGCGGAGATCCCGGGACTCAAGCAATTGTTCGAGCGCGGCAATGCCAACGGCCTAGCAGGACTGCGGATGCTGTCGAAGGAACAACTGCAGGAGATCGAACCATATTGCGGCGGTCTTCAGGGCGTACTGGTCCCGAGTACAGGAATTACGGACTACGCGGCGGTAAGCAGGAAGTACGCCGAAATTGTGGCAGCCCAGGGTGGAAATGTTCATACCCGGACCGAGGTGAAAAGAGTGGCTCGCCGCGGCCAGGAGATGGTTATCGAGACTACCCGCGGAACGTTCTCCGCCCGGAACGTGATCAACTGTGCCGGCTTGCACAGCGATCGCGTCAGCCGAATGGCAGGCCAGGAACCCGAAGTCAGGATCGTACCTTTCCGCGGCGAATACTATGACCTGGTTCCCGAGAGAACACATCTGGTGCGTACCCTTATTTATCCTGTGCCAGATCCAAAGTTTCCCTTTCTTGGCGTGCACTTCACACGCCGCGTACAGGGTGGCGTCGACGCCGGACCGAATGCGGTGCTGGCGTTCAAGCGCGAGGGCTACAAGCGCACCGATTTCAGTTTGCGCGACTTCACTGAGACCATGACCTATTCAGGTTTCTGGCACTTGGCGGGGAAATATTGGCGCGATGGTTTCGCCGAATACTATCGATCGTTCAGCAAGCGGGTATTTGTAAAAGCACTGCAACAACTGGTACCGGAAATCGTAAGTTCGGATCTTGTAGCGGACGGTTCCGGAGTGCGCGCCCAAGCCGTGCGTCCGGATGGATCGATGGTGGACGACTTCCAATTCGTCCAATCGGACAAAATGTTACACGTATCGAATGTTCCCTCGCCCGCAGCTACCGCTTCCCTGCCCATTGGCCGCCACATCGCGGAAATGGCGCGGGCAGCGTTCAAACTGGCTTGAACCGGACGAACATCCCGCATCAAACTCTTCGTTTACCCGCGTCCGTCGCATGCCGGCATCCACGAAACGGTACAATTGCGAGCATTCAGACAACACCAGATAGCAGACGCTGATTACAGAATCGCGGAGGACACACGGTTATGGGTTTCGATCTTTCCGGAAAACGGGTTGCCGTGCTTGGCGCAGGCAAGATGGGCGGAATTCTACTTAAGGCCCTCCTGGAAAAGGGTCTGCTTTCTCCCAAGTCTACTTTTGCGACCGTCCAGCACGAGGAGCGGGCCCGATCGCTGGCGCAGAAACTGGGAGTCTCGGTTAGTACCGATAATCTGGCTGCCGTCCGGGACGCCGACATAGTCTTTGTATGCGTGAAGCCGCAAGTCGTACAGGAGGTGATGGAGCAAGTACGCCCGAACATTACCAGCAAACAACTCATCATTTCGGTGGCGGCTTCAGTTCCGACCAGTCAGATTGAAAATGCGCTGGGACGCGAAGTCGCTGTGGTGCGGGCCATGCCCAACACGCCATGTGTCCTCGGCGTAGGCATGACCGCATTGTGCAAAGGGAAGTTCGTCAATGCACAGCAGGTGGAAACCGCCTGCTCGCTTTTCGATATCGTGGGCAAAACCGTTGTCGTGGATGAAAAGCATATGGACGCAGTGACCGGCCTTTCGGCAAGCGGCCCGGCATACATCTATATCATTTTGGAATCGCTGGCGGAAGCGGGGGTGAAGGTCGGACTGCCACGCGATGTGGCCACTCTGCTGGCGGCGCAGACTACCTTGGGGGCGGCAACCGTGGTTCTCGAAACTGGAGACCATCCCGCGTTGTTGAAAGACGCGGTCACCACTCCCGCAGGATGCACCATCGACGGCATTATGGAATTGGAAGAAGGCAAACTGCGCGTCACCCTGATCAAGGCAGTAGTCAAAGCGGCGCAGAGAGCAAAGGAATTGGCTTACGGTTAACGATTGGTACAAGACTAACGGCTAAGACGCAGGAGATTGGTGTGGAAGCGCGAAATTCACCGTGATTCGCGTCTCGAACTCAACTGGACGGCCTTGCACGCGATGGGGTTGAAAACGCCATTGGCGCACCGCGTCAGTCGCAGCGTTCACCAGCAAGGGGTCGCCGCTCATCAGCTTAAGTTCCTGAACCGCGCCATCGGTTCCGACCAGAGCGTTCAACACGACCGCCCCCTGAATATGTTTTTCCCTAGCTTCTTCAGGATAGACAGGCTCAACCCGCTTCAGCAGATAGCCGTCATTTGCGTGCGGAGTGCCCAGGGCTGTTTCATCAGCGGAAGTATCGTCCGGAGTCACCTCCGTTCGCATGGCAGCAGGATCAGTTCCTGCGGGCAGTGGCGATGATTTTCGCACCGGCGCCTTCGCCCGGAATACTACCTTCCCCTGCTCGTACACAACCAGGCCCCCGTCGATCTTAGGTTTAGGTGTCGGAGGTGTAGTCTGAGTGCGTTCCGGACTCACCCGCTGAGAAGGAGCGGCAGGATATTCGACCACTGCGCTCGGAGTTCCCAGCACGGGTGTTTGCGTCGCTTCGGAGCTGGCAGGAAGTTGCGTACCGGATTGATTCGCCGCGATGCTCCGGCCTACGCGGCCGACCATCCAGCCCAGCAGGGCAGCCAGTGCAATCACGGCAACGGTCAAGGCAGTGGTGCGGTAGTCGTGCCGTCGCACACGCCGTGGAACCGGCTTCGATGCGGGGGGAGCGGCGACCACCGGCGCAGGAGCCTCCTCAAGATTGATCTCCTGAATCGACGTGTCAGAGTGCTCTAAATCCTGCCTGGGTCGATCAAACCATTTGTCGCTCGCGGGCAACAACGTCCCGCCCTCTACAGCTTCGTGCACCGTGTCGGCAACTTTGCACCCGAGGGCTTGCAAAGTGCGAACGTCGGCGTCGTTGAAAGCCTGGGGGTGAGTGGAAAAAATCTCCAGGATGCCCCACAGTTTTTTGCCGTCCATGATGGGCAGCACTACGATTGAGCGAATATCGAGAGCCCGGCAGGCATCGGTATTGACGCGTGGGTCGGTGAGAGCGTCCTCACAGCGTTGCAACTCGCGAGTCTGAACGCAAAGACCTGAAAGACCGGAGCGGGTATTGACGAAAACGCCGGTTTTCGGTGCCTTTTCCCCCAGGGTGGCCCTGCATACCATCTTGTCCCCGCTGGCCAGCGCAATCACGGCGCCGGTGGCGGCAGTGCCCTCTAAAGTGAGATCCAGAAGTTCATGAAGCCTCAAGTCCAGGGCTAGATCCGCCGGCAGTTCTTCCTTGGGATGGAACGCGAGTACATCGGACAACTCAGCCAACTCAGCTTCCGAGGGATCGGGCTCGATCCAGTCTGGACCGCCGATGCGAGTGATAACTGCCCGTGAATAGCGCCTTGGATCAGGCTTTAACATGGGTCGACGGAGAGAAACCTCGACTCCGGCGGTGCGGGGGTAACTCGCCAGATACTGGAGCGGAGTTTCGCCTGAAATTACCCTATTGTCAACACAAATGATCCCCCTTGTAAGCCGCTAATATCATTATACTTAGCTTAGTCGCGAGGAATCATTTCCCGGCGAAACCGAGGTAAAACGAGACTGGTGGCACGTCGCCAGGAATCAGGTCTGCGTCACTCGTGTACACTTCCCGACGACAATCCGTTTGCGCGAGGAACGCCTGACCGCTTTGAGTTCAAGCCCCGACCAGCATTTGCCCTACTCCAGGTCCGACCAATGGCATGCGGTCACGGCCAGTTTTCTGGGCTGGACCCTGGACGCGTTCGATTTCTTCGTGCTGGTGTTTCTCGTAGACACCTTGGCCTCGCAGTTTCACGTCACCAAAAGCGCAATCGTGTGGACGATGACCGCGACTCTGGCGATGCGGCCCGTCGGAGCGGTCGTGTTTGGATTGCTGGCCGACCGTTATGGCCGCCGCAAACCGCTCATGGCAAATGTGGTTTTCTTTTCCGTTGTAGAACTGCTCTGTGGGTTTGCTCCGAACTACACCGTGTTCCTGGTCCTGCGCACTATTTATGGGATTGGCATGGGTGGGGAATGGGGAGTCGGGGCTTCGCTGGCGATGGAGAGCGCGCCCGCCAAGTGGCGCGGGATTCTATCGGGAATCGTGCAAAGCGGATATTCAATTGGTTATCTTCTGGCCGCCATCGCGGCACGGTTTGTCCTGCCGACTCTGGGATGGCGCGCCATGTTTTGGGTAGGAGGCGCGCCGGCCCTGCTGGCCTTTTACATTCGTTCTCGCGTCCGCGAGTCCGAAGCCTGGAAAAAGCACAGAGCGCCAACCGTGGGTGCCATTGTGCGTACCGCCAGCGAGCATTGGAAGATTTTTCTTTATCTGGTCTTGCTGATGACGCTGATGATGTTCCTGTCGCACGGTACCCAGGATCTTTATCCCGACTTCCTGAAGACAGCCCGAGGGTTCAATCCGAAGATCGTGGCTTATCTGGTCATCCTCTTTAATGTGGGCGCCGTCTTGGGGGCAATCATCTTTGGGCATCTTTCGGAGAGCGTCGGGCGGCGGCGCAGCATGATTTTCGCACTGGTTTTATCTCTGGCCATGATTCCGGCCTGGACGTTCGGGGGATCATTGATGGCTCTTGCGATTGGAGCATTTGTTATGCAAGCCGGAGTACAGGGAGCGTGGGGCATCATTCCCGCGCACCTCAACGAACTCTCTCCCGATGCAGTGCGCGGACTGATGCCAGGACTTGCATATCAACTGGGCATCTTAATCGCGGCCCCAGTCAATAACGTGGTCTATGCGCTTCGCAAACCATTGGGATATGCCTGGGCCCTCGCCGCATTCGAAATCGCGAATATCGCCCTGCTGATGACCGTGATCACGCTAGGATCGGAAAAAAAAGGAAAAAGTTTCGCTCAACGAGACGACTCGGAACCGAGATTGTGAGCCCGTTACTTAAGTGCATGACCCGTAACCGTAGGTACTTCTTCCTGCCTTATAATTAGAGTGATATCACTGGACTTCGCGCACTGCTTCGTCGCGATGGAGTTTCAGCTTCTCGTTGAATTCGCGGTTTGAATTTTCGAGTACGTCGACCTCATAAATGCTATAGGAGCGATCGTGCAAATTGCCGTAGTAGGTTCGGGATACGTAGGGTTGGTCGCAGGGGCGTGTTTCGCCGATCTCGGTCACCAGGTGATTTTGGTAGACAACGATCAGGCAAAAATAGCCGCCTTACTGGCAGGCGAAATTCCGATTCACGAGAAATTTCTGCCGGAACTCGTGCGACGACATCACGGCCGCAATCTGACTTTTTCAGGAGATCTGACTCAAGCGGTACGAGCCAGCGAAGCAATTTTCGTTGCCGTGGGAACACCTCCGACCGAACAGGGTGAAGCGGACCTCTCCTATGTGGAATCGGTTGCTCGAGGCATTTCCGGAGCGATCAATGGCTACAAGGTGGTGGTGGAAAAAAGCACGGTGCCTGTCTACACCAGCGACTGGGTGCGAAAGATTATTCTGCGCAACGCGGCGGCTCCCGATTCCTTTGATGTCGCTTCCAATCCCGAGTTCCTGCGCGAGGGCACGGCAGTAACCGACTTCCTCTATCCCGATCGAATCGTGGTGGGCGCGGATACTGATCGCTGTGCCCAGGTACTTCGCAGGGTCTATGCGCCGCTGACGGACGGCAGCTACTACAAGCGTGCCGACGCAATTCCAGCCCCTGACAAAGTACAAATTCCTCCTCCGCTGATCATCACCAGCGCCAAGAGCGCCGAACTGATCAAACATGCCTCCAACGCTTTTCTAGCGATGAAGATTTCTTTCGTGAACGCCGTGGCGTCAATTTGCGAGTCGGTCGGAGCGGATGTGCAGCAAGTCTGCAAGGGAATCGGAACTGACAGCCGCATCGGCCCCCGCTTTCTGAATCCGGGCATTGGCTACGGCGGATCTTGCTTTCCCAAAGATCTGATGGCATTCCGGTCGGTGGCGCGGGAGTGTGGTTACGAGTTCCGTTTACTGGACGAGGTCATGCGCATCAACGAAGACCAGCGTCAGCGGTTTCTCCGCAAAGTGCGCACCGCGCTGTGGACGTTACGCGGAAAGCGCCTGGGAGTGCTGGGCCTCGCCTTCAAGGGAGGCACGGATGACATTCGCGAATCGCCGGCGATTCTACTGGTGCAATCGCTTCTCCAGGAAGGTTGCGAGATTGCGGCTTACGATCCTGCGGCAACCCAGCGCGCACGCGAGGTATTGAGCCCCAAAACCGAATTCGTGACTAGCCCCTATGAAGCGGCTGTCGGTGCTGATGCCCTGCTGATTTTGACGGAGTGGGAGGAGTTTGCCACTCTTGATCTCGATCGCTTGCACAAGCAGTTGAAATATCCCATCGTGATTGATGGACGCAACCTCTACGATCCTGAAGTCATGGCGGCTCGCGGATTTACTTACTACAGCATTGGGCGGGCGGCTGCGGTCCCGGCGGCTCCGCTCAATGGCGCTGACACTTCGGTCGGAAATATCCACAAATCATGAAAAAACAGCGCGCGTTGGTAACCGGCGGAGCCGGATTTCTGGGCTCTCACCTGTGTGATGCCCTGCTCGGCGAAGGCTATTCCGTCGTCGTCGCCGACAACCTGCTGACCGGACGGCGGTCAAACCTCGATCATCTGAGCAACGACTCACGCTTCGAATTTCAGGAAATTGACATCAATGAGCCTTTCGATTGCGGGGCGGTGGATTATGTATTCCACTTTGCGTGCCCTGCAAGCCCGGTGGACTATACCGTGCACGGAATTGAGACTCTCAAGGTGGGGTCGCTGGGAACCTTCCATGCTCTCGATATCGCCCGCAAGTACGGTGCGAAATACTTCGTTTCGTCGACCTCGGAATGCTATGGCGATCCGCTGGAGCATCCTCAAAAGGAAACCTATTGGGGCAACGTGAATCCGATCGGACCTCGTTCGGTATATGACGAGTGCAAGAGGTTCACCGAGGCGGTCACCATGGCATACCACCGCTACTACAAAGTGGACACTCGAATCGTGCGAATCTTCAATACCTACGGCCCGAAGATGCAACTCAACGATGGCCGGGTCGTCCCCAACTTCATGAAGCAGGCGCTGCAAGGCAACGAGCTCACCGTATATGGAGATGGAAATCAGACCCGCAGCTTCTGTTACGTCAGCGACGAGATCGAAGGCTTCTTGCGACTGTCGAAATCCGAAGAGCATTACCCGGTAAACATTGGGAATCCCAACGAGTTCACCATTCTGGAATGCGCCAAACTTATACTGGCCATCACTGGATCGAAGAGCAAAATCCGGCATGAGGCGTTGCCGGTGGACGATCCTAAGCTACGTCGTCCAGACATCACCAAAGCCAGAACTCTATTGGCATGGGAACCTAAAATTGATCTGGAGACCGGCTTGCGCTTGTCGCTGGATTACTTCCGAAAAGCAGTAGCTCAAATCTGAATCGAATCGCACGAGGATGCCCGCCATGGTGCGACTACGCCATCTGAACGTCCTTATTGTGCTGGTGCTGATGACGTGCCCAGGCTGGGAACGTGTTGCCGCGGCATCGGTTGACGACAAGACCGCCGTGGAAGCGACGGTACGCGGCATGGAAGAAGCCGTTCAGGCCTACGACTTTAAGAAACAGGATTCTCTGCTTGCCCCGGGTGCACGGTGGATCGAGCGCTCCTTACCCCTGCCCGCCGCTTATGATGGCACTGGATTCTTTGTACGAGCCCAAGCTGCCAAAGTTCGCCTCTCCAACCGTCCTCATGATTTTGATATTCACATTCAGGGTGATGTGGCTTGGGTCACTGTCCTGGTTGACGTCACGACAATCTCAGACAATGAAGAGGCTCGAGCCTTGCTGGCTCGCACGGAAACCGAAGAGACCGGTAAGCCCAGCCCTCCGGACCAACGAGAATGGCGCGCAACGTATGTCGAAAGCGAGGTATTGGTGAGGTCGGCGCGCGGATGGAAGATCGCCCTCGCTCACACTTCCCGACTGCCCGAAAGTGCGAAATAGCCCGGACGGCAATAATTGTTTTGACGAAACCCGCAGGACCCTCTAGACCAGACTGTCTTCCGCCGCCTGGGCGGCGATCAGTTGTTTTACCTGATTGCGTTCATCGACAGTATTCAGGCTGAACTGTACTCCCATCCCGAAGCCGGGATGAGTCATTTGTACCGTGCCGCGCACCCTTAACTTCAAATCCCTGGTGCGCACCACCAGATTCACGACTGTTTGTGCGGGGAACGGAGACGGCGTTTCCACGTAACAGCCGCCGGTGCTCACGTCGCTGAGTGTGCAGCGGTTCGGAACTCCCTCTCCCAACCGGAAGACATCCGCACTCAGACGGCAGGCGTGTCGGGACTGCACACGACGGTTCGACGACGCTGCTGAAAGCCCCAACCCGGCGAGCCGCTTTGTCACTGTCTCCACAGGCTCTTGGGGAGCCGCTTCAGGCGCATTCTGTTCCGCGGATGCCAGCTTTTCGAGACTGCTCTTGATCCACTCGCTCAAAGTTCGCCGCGAAGTTTGCGGCACATCAGCGAATCTGATTCCAACTCGTCCCGAGGAATCCTGCCAGACCACGTCGCCGGACAGGCGAACCGCGGATTTCCCGCCCGGTAAATTGAACTGAAAATAAACTTTGCAACGCGGCGGCAGACGGCGTTCCGACTGCAATGCCAGGCCATCCTCACTCAAATCCAGCAGCGTGGCTGCGACATTCTCCGCATTGCCGTAAGCGATCGAGGCTGGAGCGTGCAACGAGACGCGCAGCTTTGTACGTTTTTCCCGCGCCATCAACCCATGCGCGGCTCGCAGGCTGCCCGCGGCCCTTTCCACCGACACTGGTTTGTAGACGATGAAGTTCGCGCCTTCACCAAAAATATCGCGGACTTGTTCACGTCCATCGACCAGGCCAATAATGAGAGCGGCTTTATTGAGAGGAAGTTTGCGAATGCGCGCAATAAATTCGACAGCCGCGGCTTGATCCTTGCAATCAACCACGACGGCGTCAAAGTGCTTGGCCGCTACTCGCGAAGAGGCAGCACTCAACTCGGGACAGTGTTCTACCCCAATGCTCAACTCTTCAAGAATCTGACCCAGAACCTGCACCGAATTCTTGTCCGCGCAGACCAGCAGTGACGTCAGTGCCATACCGCGAGAATGTTAGAGTTCCGGGGTAAGGCTAGACAAGTTACCTCAGTCACCCGCGGGGAAATTTGGCGCGAGCGGTGACTTTCGTCATCTGGAGTTCACACCAGGAACTCGCTATGGTGGCATTTGCAGGTTACCCCAGGCGTGGTGAGAAGGCAGCCTTCTCGTCGCCTCACGAAGGTACTCCAGGATGTCATCGCGAACCGGCAACTTGATGATCGCTGTTGGGGCACTCGCTCTGATCATGGGACTCATTGCCCTGCCTGCGGCTCTGGGCGAACATGTAGAGACGAGCCTGCTGACTTTGGGAGCGTGCGGAATATCGATCGGCTCCATGATCATCGCTGCTGGCGTCTACCTGAAATCGCGACTGGTGTTGACCCAAAACGGCTCGAAGCCATTCGCCGGAGAATCCAAGCAGTCGTCGTCGCGAAGGGTCCGAGGCGGATGTGATGTGTGTCACGGCGATCTGCCGGTAATCCATTGCAAAGTACATCAAGTCCATCTTTGTGCTGATTGTCTGGCACGACACTACGACTTCCGTTCGTGTACGTACGTGCCTAGCCCGCGCGGAGCCAGTGCCAAGAATACCAAAGCAATGGCCAAATCACAGAGTTCCTAGTTTCGGTCAGACAGTTAGCCTGACTTCCGCGACACGACCCCAATCTTCTTCTCCCATGCGTTATCCTGAGGGACTTCAGTCCCGAAGGATCTGGCGTGTACTCCGACACTGCCTGCAGAGTTCCGAATGCGTCCTCAATCGCCCTGTCTCTTCCCGTGTATCATTATTTCGCCCTGAAACCAGTCAGGAGGAATGCCCTTGCCTCGAATCAACGCGATTTTTTGGGACATCGGTGGGGTATTGCTGACGAATGCCTGGGACCGCTCACAACGGAAAAAGGCGCTGGAGCAATTCAAGCTCGACGAGGAAGAATTTCATGATCGGCATGAGTTGCTGGTGTCGTCTCTCGAACGCGGCAAGATCAGCTTCGACGAATATCTGGATCGCACCATCTTCTATCGTCCCCGGCTCTTTGCTCGCGAAGTCTTCAAAGACTATGTGTTTTCCCTCTCGCAACCCAATCGGGAAGCACTGGCATTGGCGGAAGAACTGGCGAAGTCGGGAAAATATTTTATGGGCACCATCAATAACGAATCCCGGGAGTTGAATCTCTACCGGATTCAGACCTTCGGGTTGCGCGAAATCTTTACTACGTTTGTGAGCTCCTGCTTCGTCGGCCTGCGCAAGCCGGAAGAAGGCATTTATCGGATGGCGATCGAGATCACTCAGAAACTTCCTACCGAATGTTGCTTTATTGATGATCGCCCGTTGAATCTTGAGTGTCCGCGACAAATGGGCATGCAGACCATTGAAATGCAGGACGTGGAACAGTTGCGGCGGGATCTGCGAAAACTACAGGTAGAAATCTGATCCTAGCTTAGGACAATCAGCTAGGCGTTGGCCTTCATTGCATTCTGCGACGCAGGCCGGGCCGCTAACCACTTCTCTAAGCTCTCGCTGAAGGCGGGAGTCATGTCGGCAAAGCGAATTCCCACTCGGCCCTCAACGTCTCGCCAGACCAGTTCCACCGCAGACGTCAGGTTTTCCTTGCTATTTGGAAGAACGAACTCGACAGTCCGAATTGACGAAGAAGGAATGGACTGTCCCACCTGTAGCGCCGCGCCTTTGGCACTGAGGTTGACGATGAATGCCAATGTCTCATCCAGGCCTGCTGCCCGCACGGTTGCCGGAATATTGGTCTCGGCGCGCTCGGATTCGCGTGCATCCTCGCCCTCGCTCCGAAGCTTCAGCGCCGACCTTACGCCGGTGCGCAGCCTGTCTGCCGACAAAGGACGATAGAGCACCATGTGGCTACGAGCCCCGGCGGCAAGCCCGATGCTGGAACGCGAAGACGCTAATACGATGCCGATCGATTCCTGGCAGGACGGTAATGATTTAGCAGCAGACAGTACCGCCACGGCACCCGGCGCGTCAGAGTTGTCCACGAGAATCGCATCGAACTTCCCCGCGGTCAGCTTTTGTATCGCTTCCTGCGCCCCGCTGGTATGGGTTACCTCAATATCGAGCGCCTTCAGGACCTCAAGCACCAATGCGACGATTTCCTGATCCTTGGAAAACAGTAAGGATTGCAATGCCATGGTCACCGGACTTTATAACTTGTTCCCAGGCACGGGCAAGTTACGGAGGTGATTCAGCTAAGTTACTTGGAATCTTTCACATGTGATAGGAGATCAGCCGATTCGAAGCGTTGGTCAGGGTTTCCTGGGCAACCGCGGAATCGAACTTGCGGCAGGAATACCAGGCTTCGCGAGCTGTTCGCTGCCAGCCAGACTGAGGTCGCTGGACCAGCTGTCGGCCGCAATCTTCCATTCGCCGTTCGCCTGCCGGCTCAGAAGAACAAGGTATTTGCCGCGCTCCTCCCGCCGTTTGCCCATGGCGATTGGAACCAGCGACTTGCAGCGTCCAGCTTCGTAGCCAAAGTCTCCGAACAATTCGGTTCGCAACGGATCGAGTTCTACTTCGCTCATCCCAGCCTCAATCAATCCAAAGAAAAACTCGCGGATCGCGGCGGTACCGCGTACGGCTGGAACATTCGGCCGTTGCACCAAAGCGTCGGGAAGGTAGAGCTCAATCAGATCGTCGAGCTGTTTTGTGTTACAGGCTTGTGCCCAATCCTGGGCGACCTTGCGCAAGGCAGCTTCGGCCCGGCTCAGCGAAGGTCCGCCAAGCGACGCACGCACGCGGACGCTATCCCGGCCTGCGCCGCCGGAGCGCATATCGCTACCCGCGCCGAGTTCAATCCCATCATCATGCGAGAAATAGTGGTGATGATAATGATGATGGTAGTGATGGTCGCCCGGGTGCTCCGGCGCGGGAGTCACATTCGGCACTACCACTTCGGCCTGCCGCGGCGACTTCAGGAGTGTTGCCCCGCAACTGGCACAGAAGTTGTTTTCCTTGCGATTGGATGTACCGCAGGCAGGACAAGTGTTGCGGGCAGAAGCTTCGGATTCGGCGTTTACATTCACGGATTCTTCCGCACTCTGTGCCAACGAAAGCCGCTGTATTGCCTGGAGAAAAGCAGCCTTGGACTCCGGACCCAACATGGGATCACGCATGCCGTATCTGAATTCCCTTGCCAGCGCCTAAAGTGTCATTCTAACAGGGCGAGCAAAATCGGTTTCAATCACAGGCCCGGCATTCCACAATTTCAGCAACCATTTTTTGCGTCTAGCAGAACGCATCGGGTAGCGCCGTGCGTCGCCGGCTGTCCGGAGGGCGTCTCGCCCTCCGCTCGCTCTCACTACCAAACCTGACGGCTGGAAAACTCAATCTTCGCTTCTGCGTCGGTAGGAACTCCATTGCACAGAGCGGGACGATAGCGCCAGTATCGCACCGCATCAAGAACGGTGCGATCTTCGTTCGGGTTAGCGCTCTCCAGAATCAGTGGACTATGTACTCGGCCGTCAGTACCAACGATGAAGCTGACGCTCACCTTCGAATTTGAAGGTGCTTCTTCCAGCAAAGGATCAGGTGTGGCGAGCGCTTGCGGAGGCCGTGCTTCCCCGCAACTGGCGCGGCTCGCGGTGTGCACCATGGTCGCGAATTCCGAATCATGAATGGCTGAGGTCCAGAGGCGTTGTTCCCGCATCGCAAGGGAAGAGGGTCCGTACGCACCTCGTGATTGGATTGGGATTACCGAACCCACGCCAAGCACGGGCATCAAAACCAGCAAAGGTCCAAACCACCAATATTTGAGAGACTGCATGGCTGTTTCCTCGCCAAGTCTGGTGCGACCCTGCGCCTTATCAGGGGGCAATCGACATGCCAGCAGTGCGAGTTGAGGATCATTGATAAATAAGGATTTGCATGAATGAATCGGGTCGATCGATGGGGCGACGATGAAAAAGCTTGCGATTTCAGCCAGACAAATACCTCGTTACCAGCTTTAAGTCATTCTTTAATACTCGCCGCCAACACCATGAATATATGCGCAAATAACTTCGAGTCACGGCTGGCGGTACCTCCTCCTCTGCGTTCTCCATTTCCATTGATGTATGATCCAACTTAATTCACCGAGTATTGTCATACAATCACGGTTCCTTCACCGGAAGTTGACCAGGCGCTTTGGGGGGTTTGATCTGCTTCGATACAGGTTTCGATCGCTGAAGGCGTCAGTTTCTGTGCTTCGTCTGGTCGCCGCAGCACTACTTTCGCTGGCGGCGCCGTTGTGGTTGGAATGCCAGATTCCCGCGTCCCACCAGGTGTCTGGAGTCGTTACCGATCAGACCGACGCCGCCATTGCCGCGGCCGAAGTAGTTTTCTCTAGCGGATCGTTTACCACGAAACAAGTGACGGACAACCATGGCGAGTTTGTCTTTTCCCAGATTCCTGTTGAATCCGGCACGGTGACCGTTTCCGCCCCCGGATTTCAAGCGCGCACCGTGGAATGGCGTTCCGAAGGTTCAGGGAGCACCCGACAGCAGTCGGCTTCAAATAACGCTGCTGCCTGCCACTGCGGCACAGCAGATTACAGTCACCGCAAATCGTACGGGTGTCCGGCTGGCTGAAAACGCCACCAGCGTCACCATTCTTTCGGCGCCCGACCTGGACGCGACCGCCGCCTTCCGGATCGATGACATCCTCCGCCAGGTACCCGGATTCAGCCTCTTTCGCCGCACTACCAGCCGTGCCGCCAACCCAACTACGCAGGGCGTGTCGCTACGCGGACTGGGAGCGAGCGGGGCCAGCCGTGCCCTGGTGCTCAGCGACGGCTTCCCTCTCAACGATCCTTTCGGCGGCTGGGTCTACTGGGACCGCGCCCCGCGGGAAAGCATTGGAAGCATCGAGGTCGCGAGCGGAGGCGCATCGCATCTTTACGGATCAGACGCTCTGGGTGGGGTGATCAATATTATTCGCACACCCGTGGACCGAAACCTGATTTCGCTCGAGGCCGCCTATGGAAACGAAAACTCCCCTGATCTCTCACTTGTCCGCGAGCAGGACCATGGGCCCATGGTCTGTGGGTATCGCATCGGAACTCTTCCGCACCGATGGCTACATCGCGATTCCGGCCGATCTCAGGGGCGCCGTTGACACTCCCGTGAACTCGCAGGACGCGACCGGCGACGTCACGGTGCGGCGACAGTTTGGAGACCGCGGAGTATGTTTTTGCTCGCGGCTCGCTATTTGGCGAATCGCGAGAAAACGGTACGCCTCTCCAAACCAACAACACCACCATTCGCGAACTCGATCTCGGCGGAAACTGGGATGGGCATGAACTTGGCGCCTTCCAGCTGCGCGCCTACGCCAGCCGCCAAAACCTGGACCAATCATTCTCTTCAATCGCTGCCGACCGAAACAGCGAGAACTCTAACTCGTACCCAGCGTGTTCCCGCGCAACAATTGGGATTTTCCGCTCAATGGCACGCAGTGTCGGAACCCGACAGCATCTGGTAGCAGGGCTGGAGGAATCGAACATTCACGGACAGACGAACGAGCAGGGATTTTTCGGCGGCCATCCAACCAGCACATCCCAGGGCGGCGGGCGCGAAGTAAACTGGGGCGCTTATTTCGAAGACATCATCCGCCTCAATTCCACCTGGCTGTTAACCGCCAGCGGACGGGTGGATCACTGGCTGAACTTCGACGCGTTCGCACCGCCAAATCCAGCGGTACCCGTCGGAGCATCGCCTCTTCCCGATCGCAGTGAAACCTTCTTCAGTCCACGCCTCGCACTTCTGCATAAGCTCACCACCAATCTGTCGCTTACCGCTTCGGGTTACCGCGCGTTCCGTGCGCCGACTCTGAATGAACTCTATCGTGGTTTTCGCGCGGGCAACGTGTTCACCGAGGCCAATTCAGACCTTCGCGCCGAACGCCTGACCGGCGCCGAAGGCGGCGCGATTCTTACCGGCCTGGAATCAGCGCTTGATGCTGCGTGGCACTTATTTCTGGAATGAAATTACGCGTCCGGTGGCGAATGTGACGCTGACCACAACTCCCAGTCTGATCACCCGGCAACGCCAAAACCTTGGTAGCACGGTCTCACAGGGCGCGGAACTGGAAGCCAGTGCGCAGGTAAGTAATTCGATCACGCTTTCTGGCGGCTACGAATACACCCACGCGACCGTAACGAGTTTTACCGTCGATCCAGCGTTAGCGGGATTAAATCCGAGCCTGCTGGGACTGAATGTGCCGCAAATTCCTCGCAACCAGTTCGATTTCCAGGCGCGGTATTCCAGACCTTTCATTCTTCTTGCGGTTCAGGGAAGGTTCGGCGGGAATCAATTCGATGACGACCAGAACACGCTACTACTGCGACGTTATTTCACCCTGGATTTCACGGCGTCACACTCGTTGCGTCATGGCGTGGATGTGTTCGTGTCTGTAGAGAATGCGCTCAACCAGCGCTATGACGTGGCACGAACTCCAGTACTTACCGTCGGCCCACCCATTCTTGCCCGTGCCGGGCTGCGACTGCAGTTCGGATCAAGGTGAATTGCGCTTACAGACAAAACACGAAATTCATTCGTCTTGAACTGCTCCTCCGATGGTCTGGCCTCATTTGACAATCAGAGTTAGCGAAGTAGTTTGTGATGTGGCACTGGTAGCCGCAGTTACATTCAAAGTATAAGTTCCCGCGGGAGTACCGTTCGGGGTCGGAGTTGGACCAGACTGCCCACCACCGCCACTGCTGCCCATGCTGCCGCCCCCGCAAGATGCCAACAGGAGCACCAGCGTCAGAGGAGCCAGCTTGAAATAACGTCGCAACGATCGTTTCGGCGCCCCCACTCCAGGCAGAACTACAATTCCGAGCATCGTAAACATCCACATCCAAGTGGCAGGCGTGAAACCGGACACACGAAGCGAACCCGTCGTACGTGCGGTGGTTGTCACATTGACATTAAACATTGCCGGGACGGTGGCACTAAGGGTCTGGCTGCCCGGGACCGAGCAAGTCGCCCCTGCGGGAGCACCGGTACAGCTTAGTGAAGCGGTCCCGCCCATCCCATCGCCTCCAATAGAAAGAATGTAGGACGCGTTTTGTCCGGCAACTACAGTGGCCGAACTTGGATCTCCCGAAGGGACGACCAGGCCCAAACCAGTGGCGCTTGAATTATAGGTATAGCCACCCGGCAAGGTTCCGCTTTGAGCCTCCGCATTTCCGACCACCACATCCACTGGTCCCGCTGCGTGAGCCGGAGTCGTGGCAGTGATTGAAGTGCTGCTCACCACGGTCACACCAGAAGCAGCTGCCCCTCCGATCGTCACGGTTGCGCCCGACTGGAAGCCGGTGCCACTGATTGTCACCGCCGTGCCGCCGTTACTCGGTCCGTTGTTCGGCGAAATTGCCGTTACTGTCGGAGCAGGAATCGAGACGGCGTTGTAAGTGAACCCACCCGACAGCGTTCCGCTCTGCGTGTCGGTGTTCGTCACAACAACATCGACAGCGCCTGCCGCGTGGGCCACCGTCGTAGCCTTAATCGAGGTGCTGCTGACCACGGTCACGCCCGTGGCCGTTGTGCCGCCCAAGCTCACCGTCGCTCCGGAGAGAAAACCAGTACCGGTGATTGTCACCGCAGTTCCACCACTGGCAGTTCCCGAAGCAGGTGAAATCGAAGTCACTGTCGGTTTCGGATTGGCTGGCGTTGTGTAACTGTATCCTTTTGCAAGTTTTCCGCTCTGGGTATCACTGTTCGTAACAATTACATCCACCGTTCCAGCCGCGCTCGCTGCTGTCGTAGCTGTAATCGAAGTACTGCTTACAACCTTGACGCCGGTGGCGGATGTTCCTCCCAGACTTACCGTAGCTCCCGACTGAAATCCTGTACCAGAGATGGTCACGCTGGTGCCGCCGTTGATCGTTCCCGAACTTGGCGAAATAGAATTGACCGTCGGCGGAGGTGTAGAACTCGAACTCACAAGAACCGAACTCGCGACCGACGGGACGCCCTCACTGTTCAACAGGAACAGCATGTAATATCCGGGCGGCGCGATATTGCCATTTGGCGGTCCTGTGACCGTCAAGGATCCAGACCCTGCGGTGAAGGACAGTCCTACCATTCGCTGGTCCATACCGAAGGCGTGCGTAGACGCGGCACTTCGGACTAAAACCGCCGAAGCGATATCAGACGCATCGGGTGTTTGCACCGTGAACTGGTTGCCATAACTGATAGTCCCTGGCGCGTTTGCAATCGAGGGACGTGTCGCCAGCGTTCCGTCTGATTGGTACAAATACGCTGGCCGATAAATCTCAATATGGCTCTCGAAGTTGCCGCGAGTCGGATTACCGCCCGCAACCCACACCGTCGCATCGGGAAGCAGAAGGGCTACTGAGTGATAAAGTCGCCCGTACTTATTCGATCCCGCGGAAGAAAATGTGTTCGAGGCAGGATCGTAGATATCGGCATTGAGGCTTAAGGTGCTGGTATCTTCGTCATTCTGCGACCCTCCCAGAGCAAGCACTTGACCGCTTGGCAGGATCACGGCGTTCATCTCAATCCGCGGTTGCGACATCGAAGGACCGTGCGTCCATGATGGATTCGACGCTCCGAGATCGATAAGCTCGCTGGTCGCGGTTGCTGGACTGTCACCGCCCATGATCAACACTTGCGGATCGTAATTGTTGGCGGGAGTCAACGGCAGCAGTACGGACGAACCGTAGGTCCGATCTCCGCCATAGAGTGTAGTCGCCACGGTCGACCACGAATGCGATGAAGGATCAAAAAGTCTTGAAGTGCTGGTGGAACCGGAATAGAAAACCTTCCCGTTAGGCAAGAGATGAAGACGCGGATAAAGCGGAGGTGTCCAATTCGCGCTTATAGGCGAGCCCCATCCTGACCCAACGGTGTAAATCTCGGCAGTTGTATTGGTGTTACCGTTCTCATCCCCTCCGGAGAATGTCATGATTCGGCCGTCACCAAGTGTGATTACGGTCGGATACCAACGGCCGTGTGCCATGTTCGTCGGTACGTCGGAGAAGGTGTTTGTCGCCGGATCAAAAAAAGATGATTTCGGTTGGCCAAAAAAAGGATCGTACTGTATCGTGCCGCCATTGATGAACGCACGCCCATCCGGAAGCACAGTCATGCCGTTGCAGAACATGTCCCATGACGTGTTGAACTGGGGTGATGTTTCCGTTGGTTGGATCGAGCAGCAGCGCGCCCGAGTGATTTGCTGACCCATACGGAGGGCCTGATGGACAGCCTGACTGCGAAGGTGGACAGTTGCCTGAGCCGGCTACAACCAGAATCTTCCCGTTGTGCAGCAATGCCACGTGGATCGGGTTGATGGGCATGGTGTAGGACAGGGTCGACCAAGTTCCGACCGTCTGCGCCTGACCCATGAGGCCCGGTTGCAGCACTCCACCTACCAAAATCAGTAACAGGAAATACGGGTTTAACAACACGGATATCGTGAGTTTGAGCTTCACGCCCACTCCTTCCGCCCCAAGAATCCCCCCGTTCACGGCGGATCCTAAATCAAGTGAACTGCTTCTACAGGTGGACGTCGCCTTGACACTAAAGTCGTGGGACTTCCGTACTACTCGAGTTGGTACATGCTAGTGGACGGGGTGAGCCATGGGGAATGGCCCGAACGGGCTACAGTGGCCGCAAGTCATTGGAAAGACTCGGCCAGGTCGCCAAGAAACTCTCGGTTTGTAACGAATTAACGGCGGCTAGCAGCGCACAATCTTGGGGCTCTTGATGCCTTTGGTGGCGTTGCGGGTGTCGACCACCAGGTTGGAATCCTTCACGATGCGCTGATAGTCGTAGTCGGAGTGGTCGGTCACGATCAGCACGCAATCGTACTGTCCCAGGTTATCCAGCGGAGTGCATTTCATCTGCAGGTCGTACTTGCGCCCCTTTCCCACCGTGGGAAAGTAGGGATCGTTGTAGCTGACATTGGCTCCCTGGTCCTGCAACAACTCGATGATGGTCAGTGATGGCGATTCGCGCAGGTCATCGATGTCCTTTTTGTAGGCCAGTCCCAGTACCAGCACCTTGGCCCCGTTCAGCGCCTTTTTCTGCTGGTTCAATGCCTTGGCTACATAATCCAGCACGTGATACGGCATGCCGATGTTGATCTCGCCCGCCAGTTCGATGAAGCGGGTGCGGAAGTCCCATTCCTTCGCCTTCCACGACAGGTAAAACGGATCGACCGGAATGCAGTGTCCGCCCAGTCCCGGGCCGGGATAGAACGGCTGAAACCCGAACGGCTTCGTCGACGCCGCCTCGATCACTTCCCAGATGTCCAGTCCCATGCGCAGCGACAGCAGCTTCAACTCATTCACCAACGCGATATTCACGCATCGATAGATGTTTTCCAGCAGCTTGGTCATCTCCGCCGCAGCCGGCGAAGATACCCGCACCACGCGGTTGAAGATCGCTCCGTATAACGAAGCCGCGGCTTCCGTGGCCTGCGAGTCCAGCCCGCCCACTACTTTCGGAATGTCCCGTCGCGCCACCGTCGTATTGCCGGGATCTTCCCGCTCTGGCGAAAACGCTACGTAGATTTCGTTTCCGTTCGACGACCCTTCCCGCGCCGCCTTCAATCCCTGTTTGTTTCCCTTTTCCAGAATCGGCACCATCACTTCTTCGGTGGTGCCAGGGTAGGTCGTGCTTTCGAGCACCACCAACTGACCGGCGCGCAGGTGCGGCGCAATCGAGGCCGCCGTGTCCGTGATGTAGCTCAAGTCGGGCTCGTGATACTCATTCAGCGGCGTGGGCACGCAGATGATGATCGCGTCCATCTCCGTCAGCCGCGCATAATCCGAAGTCGCCTCGAAGCCCTTGGCCCGGGCCTGCTTAATCTCTTCCGGCAGGATGCGGACGATGTAGGAGCCGCCCTGCATCAGCGTCGTCACCTTGCGCTGGTCGATGTCAAAGCCTGTCACCCGGAACTTCTGCTCGGTGTAGAGCAGGGCCAGCGGCAAACCCACATAGCCCAGTCCGATGATGGCCACCCGCGCCTGGCGTTGTTCGACTTTGCTTTTCAACTCGGAAACAGGATTTGTCGTCACTGATGAAGTCGTCATGATTTCGAAAGATACTCGCTTTCCAGATTTTCAGAATCTTACTTCGCTCGCCATCCCGGCCTTCGCCGTGACGACATACTAGATTTCCAGATTTCTCGCCATTTGTTAAAGACCAGTCGAAAGAAGGACCTTCCGCCGAACACCTCACAGAGCTAGTGGTGCATGAACTTCTTTGCCCAAGGCAGCATGTCCCAGGTCTCCCAAAAGGTTTGCATTTGCGGTTGAGTGCCCAGGGACACGCGGATAAATGTATCCATCGGCGGAAAGTGGCGACCGATCAGGACATTGTGCTTTCGGAAATGTTCAATCACCTCGACCGCGGAATGTTGCGTGTTCATCATGACGAAATTAGCGTGTGAATCAATGGGCATCAGCATCCGAAGCATGGCCGAATTACGAAATTCCTGCCGATCATCGCTGTTGCGCTGTACCGATTTCTTCACACTTTCCGTATCGTCGAGCGCTACTCCGACAATTTCAGCCATAATAGCATTCAGGCTGTCCTGCGTGAGGTACGCTCGCATTTGTTTCACTGTCTTTGGAGATGCCACCGCATAACCCAGCCTCAGCCCAGCCAATCCGTAGACTTTGGAAAAAGTGCGGGTCACGATCACTCTTTCGTCGTCCAATGGACGATCGATAAAAGACTCATACACTTCTGACTGTCCCGCATAGTGATGATATGCCTCATCGATCAATACCTTTGTGCTGATCGGAAGCTTACCGATGAAGCTCTCCAAATCTCTTCGCGGCGTGAGCGTTGCAGTTGGATTGTTGGGATTGCAAATGTATACCAGCCCTGTCGATGACCCGGTGCGTGCCAGCATGCCGTCGAGGTCGTGAGCGAGAGTTTCGCTAAGAGGGACTGATATGACCGCCGAACTCAGCGACTGGGCATAATCCTGTATGGCTTCAAATGTCGGCCAACCTTGAATCAACTGATGCCCACCACCAGGGAAGGCGCATGCGGCCGCGCGAAGTATTTCTGTCGAACCGCAACCGAACAACACCTGATCTGGCTTGACCTTGTGAAAGTTCGCAATCCGCTCTGTGATTTCGTCATATTTCCTGAAGGGATACCGGTTCACCAAGCCAAGGGCAGATCGAATTGCTTCAGATACTTTCGGAGACGGGCCGTACGGATTCTCATTGCTGTTCAGGAGCGTGAGCCCGTCTGACGGTGACGGCTTTGTAGTGTCTAAAGCGTAAGCTGAAGGAATTTCAGCAGGCCACCGCACGGCCGCTCCTGCAACGGCGCCAACGCCCAAGACACGAAGAAAGCCTCTGCGCGAACTCGTCATCCAGATCTCCTCACAGCGCCTACGCACTGGTCTTGCGGCGCGGATCTAACCGCATATCTCCAGAACGTCCTTCCGACAGCTGAATCTTTTAAGACAAGACACTCGAAGGACGGGTCAACCAATACGATTACGGACGAATTGAGACTGTCCGGTTTCAAAACACTTTTTCCCGAAGCAGTTGCTGCAAGTACAGACCGTATCCATTGTTCTTCATCGACGAGGCCATGTCCTCGAGTTGCTGTGCGCTGATGTATCCATAACGATAGGCAATTTCTTCCGGGCAGGCGACCATGAGTCCTTGCCGGGTTTCAATCGTCTGAATGAACAGCGAGGCTTCCAGCATTGCCTGGTGGGTGCCTGTATCCAGCCACGCCATGCCTCGGCCCATCACTTCCACTTCCAGTTGCTTGACGCCTTAAATATTCCCGATTGACTTCCGTGATTTCGAGTTCTCCGCGGGGAGAAGGCTTAAGGGATTTGGCAATGTCCACGACTTGATTGTCATAGAAATAAAGGCCAGTAACGGCGTAGCGTGATTTGGGCGCGAGTGGCTTTTCTTCGAGACTCAATACTTTGCCGCTCGAATCAAATTCGACGACACCGTAACGCTCGGGATCGTGCACCGGATAAGCGAATACTCGGGCGCCGACCGTTTGTTGACATCCCCTCAACACAGTCTTGCCCAAGTCGTGTCCATAAAAGATGTTGTCGCCGAGCACAAGCGCGCAGCATGAGGAGCCAATGAATTTTCTGCCCACCAGGAATGCCTGCGCGATCCCTTCCGGCCGAGGCTGCACCACATATTGAAGGCTCAGACCGAAACGAGACCCGTCCCCCAGCAATTGCTCAAATTTAGACGTGTCCTGCGGCGTCGAGATGATAAGGATCTCCCGAATACCCGCGAGCATGAGCGTGGAAAGCGGGTAATAGATCATCGGCTTGTCATAGATCGGCAGCAGACTCTTGCATACCGCATGAGTCACCGGATACAGACGCGTACCTGATCCGCCAGCCAGAATGATGCCTTTGTATTGGGACCGCGTAGATCCTGGTCTGAAATCTGAGGTTGACATGGAGAAAAGTCTATTTGCCTGGGATGCTTTCTTGATGCCGAGCCAAATATTCGTGAAGCTGGTCCGACCAACATTGCCTGACAAATATTGGATGATCACTAGATTACTGCATCACCATCCCCCACGGTAGTAACGCTCGTGATTGCCCGGAGCGCAATTGTGGCGAGCCGGATCTGCATGCCGGCACTTGCCGAATTTTAAATTTAGTTGCCTGAGTCAACAATCGAGTTGGTAACCTGATTTCCCATTTTGATCGGCGGTCCGCTTTGGTACTGCAGCAGTCACTGGGGTAACTACTGTTCCGTTTTTTACATGGCCGTATGGCCGCTACTTAAGTTCACTTCCGATATCTACCCCGTACGCAACCCTTACAGCACACTGCGTTTGGCTGCAGTATTCCAGGTTCCAGTCTCTTCGGGGATTGACGCTCGGAATGGTGCAGCGAGCAGGTAAATCCCCTGCCGTATGGCCGTACGGCGTCAGTAGAGGCCCCCGTGAAGGATTTCGGTGCTCGCACGAACCTGGTGGTTGTTCTTCTCTCCCTTGCTACGATGGTGGGCTGTTCGGCCCTTAACGCCAGCCAACCAACGGCACAGGCAACCAATGATGCCGAAAGCAACTCGAGGCAAGGTGCTCTAAACCCGAGGAGCATCAGCTTTGGTAACGTCGCGGTAGGCAAAACCCAGATCAAAACCACCACCTTGTCCAATCCCGGCACCGCCACGATGACCATCACGCATGCCGCGATATCCGGGCAAGGGTTCGCCTTGAATGGCCCAAACTTACCGCTGGTCCTGTCGCCGAAGCAGACCGCAACCGTTAAAGTCAGTTTCACCCCGATGGCGGGTGGCGCCAAGAATGGAACCATCTCGTTGATCGGCACCACCAAGATTACCGTCGGAAGAACTTTCAGAAGAGGCAACCGGCCCACCCATGAGTCACCGACCGATGTGGTTAGCACCACCGTCTCGACCGTTATTAACATCCCAGTCTCAGGCGTCGGGATGGGAGGAGGCGGTACGTCTGGCGGGACTGGTGGCACTAGCGGTGGATCCAGTGGCGGGACAAGCGGCGGAACAACTGCGGGACAACTGAGTGCCTCACCCGCGGCCGTTGCGCTAGGCAAGGTTAAGATCGGCGCCAGCATGACGCAGTCGGTAGCGCTGGTTAACTCAGGCAAGTCAAACGTTACCGTAAAACAGGCAACCGTCACTGGCCGCGGCTTCAAAATCAGCGGAATCAGTTTCCCGGTAACTCTGCCTCCGGGACAGAGGAAGCCCTTTTTGGTGACATTCACGCCGGTATCGACCGGAAGTGCGACCGGAGTTGTCGCGGTGACCAGCGACGATCCAAACTCGGTCGTGGATGTTCCGGTTTCGGCGATGGCAGTCACTTCTGTTACACCGGGAGCGCTGAGTACGAGCGATTCCAGTCTCGACTTCTCGAATGTTCCAGTGGGGAGCACGAATCCCGCTTCAGAGACTCTGACGAACACTGGCGGTTCGACAGTTAACATAACCCAGGCCAACGTCACCGGTACGGGGTTCAAGGTTACCGGGTTGAGCTTGCCTCTTTCGCTGAGCGCAGGACAGAGCTTCACCTTCGGTGTTGTGTTTGCTCCGACGTCTGGGGGCAGTGCGGCGGGTTCGATTTCCGTGATTTCCGACGCTTCCAACCCCAATGTCAATATTTCAATGGTGGGAACCGCAACGGTTGCCGGCAAACTGGCGGTAAGCCCGGCCGCCTTGAGTTTCGGCAGTGTCTCCGTGGGCCAAAATAAGACCATGACGGCATCGCTTACCGCTACCGGATCCAGCATCACGATCACGGCCGCAGGTATGACCTCGTCGGAGTTTGCTGTGAGCGGACTTTCTCTCCCGATCACACTGGCTGCCGGTAAGAGTGTCTCCTTCACGGTCAAGTTCGCGCCTCAGTCCAGCGGCGTGGCGGCAGCTGGTGCAACGTTCAGTAGCAACGCTTCCAACTCCGCTGTCCAGCAATCGCTGACGGGAACCGGCGCTGCGGGAGCACAACACAGCGTCTCACTCTCGTGGAGTCCGAGTTCCACGCAATCCGTCGTCGGCTACAACATGTATCGTGGGGTGACCTCAGGTGGCCCGTACACTCAGATCACTTCCATGAATCCCGACACTACCTTTACCGACGCCCAGGTGCAGGCAGGACAGACATACTTCTACGTCACGACTGCAGTGGACTCGGATGGAAAAGAGAGCGCGAACTCAAACCAAACGCAAGCCGTGATTCCCGCTCAATAAGTTTGCGATTTGCGAAACGTGGAACAATTGAGGGACGTGAAATTTTCACGTCCCTTATTTTTTTGTTGGCCGCTGAAATCCCTCATCACGGACTGAATCATCAACACCTGAATTACTGGAACGGTATGCCAAGACAAAAGTAAGTTTCCATGTCGCCTATGTTGATATTAATGAGCGGTTCGTTATCAGGGTAAGCGAGCGGGTTCCTACCGAATACCAAAAATATTTGGACGGCATTATTGACCCGATCATTCTCGCAATGGTACGGGTAGGATCAGGCGATGCGGGCTCCGAAAACGAATATTTCAGTAGGCACCAGAGGGCTCGAAATCCGTCCTTCCACCCGATTTTTTTGCCTTCTTCGTATGTGCGACCCCAGTAGCTGATGCCAACCTCATAAATTCGCAAGTGACGCTTGGCGATCTTAACCGTAATTTCCGGCTCGAAGCCAAAGCGCTCCTCCTCGATTGGAATCGCCTGGGATGATTTCGCGACGGAATACTTTGTAGCAAGTTTCCATGTCGCTTAGGTTGATATTGGTGAGGCAGTTCGATAATAGAGTGAGTAAGCGGTTTCCTACCGAATGCCAAAAATAGAGTACGCGGTGGGGCCGGCTTCCCAGGAAGCGTGAACCATAGACGACATCCGCTTTTCCCTGAATGAGCGGATCGAGCAACCCGGGGAAGTCCGCAGGGTCGTATTCCAGATCTGCGTCCTGGATCACGACAAAATCTCCGCTGGCTTCCTGTATTCCCCGCCGAAGGGCTGCACCCTTTCCCATATTTGTCGGTTGCAGCAGAACGCGCAAATTCGAGTGCTGGGTCTGTAACTGGCTCAGAATTTCTCGGGAACCATCAGACGAGCCATCGTCCACGCAGATCAGTTCCTTTTCCAGCGGGACCGCCAGCACTCGTTCGATGACAACATTCAGTGTGCGGCATTCGTTGTAGACCGGCATCACAATAGACAATTTCATAAGGCGAGTCGTTATAGTCTAGATCAAAGCTAGGTTCGCTGTGTTTGCTGCCCTCATCCCCGACGGGTCTAACATATTCGCCCTGTTATTCGCTAAAGATGAGTGTACCTGTGAAACTTGCCGGGGTTTAGGAGCAACGTGCGAAAGGCTAGCTCCGTTATTTCCGGAAGTGAAATATCCTCAAAACAGCAAATCACCAGTCTGATCTACACCTAGGTCGGTTCCAAAACTCCCTCATGTACGACCGCTAGACATCGCCAATTCGTTCTACGACGTTCCGAGGAAATTGAGCAAACGCGGACGTTAGGGTTGCCGGCGATACCCAGCAGCTGCGACCACATCGGAAACAGGACCGAGCCTCAAAGATGGACGGAAAAAATCGAACGCCGTGGATGACAATAAGAGGGTCACAACCATGAAGATCGAATCGTCAAAGAAGTTGTCAGTGGCAATTGCGAGGCACAGGAAGACAGGGGTAAAGTCACGAACGAAAGTACAAGGGAAAGGCGATCGGCTTTCTGAGCATAGACAGGCCTCCGAATTGGAAATTCGTCGACGACGATAGTCCTGCCACCATCTCAAAATCATCCGCCAATTGCAGACCCTGCTGGGCGAGAGGATTACACATTTCGCGGAATAAAAAGGAGCAGCGTAAAAGTCAGACTTCTGGAACAAGAGAAAGCAGTCAGAGCACAGGTCCGCAGAGGACAACTCAGCGCGAACGCCACATCGGATAGGGCTTTCAGAGAAAGTTCCCTGATTCGTGTGATCACCCAAACTCGGGGTGACAAACCGAGTCAAATAAAATTTGTCTCTGCTACGACCCATAGTTATGTACTTGTGACATCTTTCCGAACCTTCATACACGATTTAATTTCTCGATACACCCTTCTTGGGTTTCTGTTCGATACGGAATTCATGGCAACCGGCGGATGTGAGATCCGCGCCACCGAATTCCGATTCCAACAAAATGCCGATTCTGCCGGGTTGAAGCCCGCGGGCGGCAGTTCGCGACACAATTCCATCGGGAGGAACATTTAGCACATGCGTGGAGGATATTTTCTCGGGTTGCTGATTCTGGTCACGACGATTTCTATGGGATGCGGCGCCGGCAGTGGCACCCATATGGACGTGGCCGCGGGTCAGCTGGCAGTATCACCTTCGACTCTGAATTTCGGCAAAGTAGCGGTTGGGCACTCAGCGACTAAAACCGGAACCCTCAAGGCTGGTGAACTCCCAAATTATCTGTGACTTCGGCCGACTGGAGGGGAGAGGGATTCTCCATCAGCGGCATTGTGTTCCCGGTAACGATCGCAGCTGGGCAAAGCGTTTCTTACAAGGTGACCTTCGCACCACAGAAGAGCGGAAGCTCATCGGGCAACATCAGCTTTCTGAGCGACGCGGCAAACTCTCCGCACGGGGAATCATTAACCGCGAACGGAAGTCAGGGCGGAGCGCACAGCGTGACCCTCGCCTGGGCGAATACCGGCAGCAAAGCTGTGGGCTATAACATCTATCGAGCGACCGTAGCCAAGGGGCCGTTCGCGAAACTAAACTCCAATCCGCACCCCACGGCGACGTTCACTGACGCATCTGTCGAAAGCGGACAAACTTACTTCTACGTGACCACAGCATTGAATCAACGCGGGAAAGAAAGTAAATACTCAAACCAGGTTCAGGTGACGATCCCGAACTCCTGAGGGATCCGAATTGTGAGATGAAGGACAGGAACCGCCCTTCAGATCTGCGGTGCGCAACTTATCAGCGGGGGCTCGGCCCCGCTCGCATCTCCCACCATTAAAATTGTCTTGCCGCCGGCGATCGCTTCTTCGACCGCAAAGGTCGCCTCGGCGACTTCCATGAGTTCTTCGAACGGAATTTGTGCGGATCAACTCAGCGGGCAACACCGTGCGGTCGAATGAATCGCCTGTGAGCAGATTCCGATGCTACTCCAGACGCGGTTGCAACGGCATGAATAAAACTCCGCGATTCTTACGCGGGCCGCAAAAATGCGTTCTCTCGATACTGCTCTGACCAGCGTTCCAAAACCAAGAGGAGAGTATTCGGATCTGACTACAATTTCGAGTGGTCCAGTCGCTCCATTCGACGCTGCGGCAGTTCAGCGGCTGGACGACTTAAGGAAGCGCGAAAAAGAAATTTACGAAATTGGCCGGCACGATCCCAAGCAGGCGCTCAAACTGGCTGAGGCTTTACCGGAAGGTCCGGAGAGACACGCTTCGACTCTCAGTAGCGTAGGCGAGATCATCGGCCGACGAGACTCGTCCGTTGCCAAAGCGGCGATGAAGGACGCAACACATTCAGCGGAAAATACTGGGCCCGTATTCAAGCTCGGCATTCTTAAAGATGCAGCCGATTTGTACATAGACTTGAAAGATCAGGAAGCCGCCGCGGCGACTATTTCGGATTGCATGAAGGTCGGGGAAGAACTCTATAAGAAAGACTCCGATCCTTCCGACCCCAACCTTGCGTTGAAGGTCCAGTGGCACTCAACCAATGTCTGGCGGCAGTTTGTAGGTCTAGCCGCGCGCATTTCGCCGGAAGCGGCATTGAATCTGATCGAGGACGTACCTGACCCGGAGATACATGCTTTTCTAAGAGTAGCTTTGGCATGCTCCCTTCTTGGCCAGGAGCCGGCTGAAATACTATCGTTAACGCGCACCCGGGAAGGTGACTTCACCGACGTTTGGCATTAGCAAGGCGGCTTTCAGGCGTCGGTCCGCGATTTTAATCCGGCTGCTCGACTCCTGCCCTCCAGCATCTTCTTCGCACGCTTGTGGCATGTGTCGCAAAGCCCATATAATCATCAATAGTCGCTTATCTGCTCTCATCCTAGGCAACTAGTCAGGCCTTCCGCTCGTCCTAAGAGCGACGTCTGTGGAAGGTCTCCGAAGTTTGTCGATCCTTTCTGCCCGACGCGCCTTGGGCTTAGTTCACCAATCCAGCGTTCGGCTGCGTCACTCAGCCTGTTCGTAGCGGCATTTACAGGCCGGTTTAACGGAGGATTTTAGATGGCATCGGTGTTTCTTGGTGGGTCGTTCACTGTCCGTAGGCGTACTGGAATTCTGACGTTAGCACTTTTTTCTCTGGTGCTTTGTTTCGGCCTGACTGCTTGCGGAGGCGGAAGCGGTTCGACAACTCATACACCGATCCGACCACGCCACCGTCGAATTCCGGCGTGACAGTTGCTCTTTCGCCGCACCTTGCCTCGGTAACAACTTCGCAGTCGCAAACCCTGACGGCAACACTGGCAGGAGGTACAGGCACAGTATTGTGGTTCGTCGACGGCGTCCAAAACGGCAATGCTTCAGCCGGGACGATTGCCGGCACAGGCGACACTACGGCAGCCTACACGCCGAGTTCGTCCACGACGGCCGGAGGTCACAGCATCACGGCGCAGGTTTCGGGAGGAGCTCTCAGTTCGGCGGTCTCAGTCGTAGTGACCGACCTGGACGGTGTATTCACGAATCACAACGATAACGCGCGAACCGGTCAGAACCTGAAGGAATACGCACTAACTCCGACGACAGTCTCTGCGGCCACTTTTGGCAAACTCTTCTCCTGTCCCCTCGACGGTCCAGGGTACGTCTACGCGGAACCGCTGTATGTCGCGAATCTCACCATGAACGATGGCAAGAAGCACAATGTCGTTTTCGTGGTTACGGAAAGCGATTGGGTTTATGCCTACGATGCCGATTCGACTTCCTGCCAGCAACTGTGGAAGAAAAGCATGCTGGGCGCGGGCGAGACCACGGTCCCGCCGGCAGATACCGGCGAGATAAAGGATCTGATTCCGGAAATTGGTATCACGTCGACGCCTGTGATCGACGTGAATGCCGGGATCATTTATGTTTGCGCCAAATCAAAAAATCCCAGCGCCGTCTATTTCCACCGCCTGCACGCTTTAAGTCTGGCTTCAGGCGCCGAACCAGTAACAGCTGCCGAAATCACCGCCCCTAATTTTGTGCCGCTCAATCACCTTCAGCGTCCAGCGCTCCTGCTCAGTAACGGCACTGTCTATGTCGGCTTTGGTTCGCACGGCGATCATAATACGTATCAAGGCTGGATGATGGGTTATGACGCGACGACGCTGGCGCAGAAATTCGTGTGGTCTTCGACCGATCCCACCAGTGGAAATAATCAGGGCGCGATCTGGCAGGGTGGCGGAGGTCCGGCTGCGGATTCGGCGGGCAATGTTTATTTGGAAACCGCGTAATGGAACATTCGATGCCGACTCGGCAGGCGGACTCAACTATTCGGATTCCGTCGTAAAGCTGACCAGCAACGGGACCGTACTTGACTTCTTCACTCCGGCGGATGAGTTTGCGCTAAATGTCGGTGACGTCGACCTTGGTTCATCCAGCGTAATCCTGCTTCCGGATTCGGTCGGCTCTGCGGCCCATCCGCACCTGCTGATCGCCACTGGCAAGCCTGGCTTGATCTATCTGCTGGATCAGACAAATTTGGGGAAGTTCAATTCTGTCATGAGCGCGGATCTGCAGGAAGTCAGCGTCTCACCTCATATGTCAGGCGCCCTGAGCGGAGTTTTTGGACAGGCGGCTTATTGGAACGGCAACATTTACATCGTCGCGGTGTCTGATTTCCTGAAGCAGTTCACTATCTCGGGCGGCACGATTTCGTCGGCTCCGCTATCGCATTCCAGCGGCATCTATAATACCCGCGGCTCGACGCCCGTGGTTTCAGCCAACGGCAATAGCGGTGGGATTGTCTGGACACTCGATATTGGGGCGTACCCGACAGGTCCGGCCGTGTTGAATGCATCCGACGCGACTAATGTCGCTAACGTGCTGTTCAGTAGCCCGACTAGCGGAACGGGAGCTGCCGGCAACGCCACAAAATTCAGCGTTCCGATGGTGGCCAATGGAAAGGTTTATGTCGGAACGCAGGATACGCTCGACGTCTTCGGGCTACTACCAAATTGACGGAAAATGCGCCCGTTGTCACTCTGATTGCTGAGTTAAAGCCTGTTCAGGATCTCCGCGATACGCTCTCCCGCATGACCGTCCCAAAGCGGCGGTATAGAGCTCGCTTTTTGCTTGCCCGTCAGAACTTTGTCTAGCTCAGTGCGGAGAGTCGCACCACTCTGCCCAACCAGAATGTTCGTGCCCAGGGTCACGGTCACTGGACGCTCCGTGTTATTGCGCAGGGTAAGGCATGGCACTTTCAGATACGTAGTTTCTTCCTGAATGCCACCAGAGTCGGTGACGACAGCCGTGGCGCGCCGCTGCAGCGCCAGAAACTCGATATAAGGTAGCGGTTCCCGCAGGTCCAGCTGGCTGACATCGAAGCCGAAATCCGCGATTCGCTGACGGGTTCGAGGATGCACCGGGAAAACAACTTTCAACTCGCTGTTCAAGTCCAACAGACATTGCAGAATGCCCTTCAAGGTTCGATCGTCATCCACATTTGCCGCGCGATGCAACGTGACCAGAATGTAGCGATCGGGCAGTCCATTCAGGTTCTGTTTCATTGCCACAGGCAAAAGTCTCACCAGCGAGTCGATCATGACGTTGCCCACGAGGTGCACTTTGTGGCTCGGAATCCCCTCGCGCTCCAGATTTTCATCACCGTCTGCAGATGGCGTAAACAGTTGATCGGCAAGTTGGTCAGTCATCAGCCGGTTGATCTCTTCGGGCATCGTTCGGTCGCGTGAGCGAAGGCCTGCCTCCACATGTCCCACCTGGATCAGCAGCTTGGAACAAACCAGGGCGGCCGCAACCGTCGAGTTGACATCTCCGTAAACCAAAACCATATCTGGTTTGCGTTCTAAAACTATCGGCTCAAAACGCGTCATGATTTCCGCAGTTTGACGGGCATGGCTCCCGGAACCGACTCCCAAGTTGACGTCGGGCGCGGGAATCGCAAGCTGCTGAAAAAACACATCCGACATATTCGTGTCGTAGTGCTGGCCTGTATGGATAAGGGTTTGCTTGATCCCGGAATAGTCCTTGAGCGCACCTAGTACCGGCGCGACTTTCATAAGATTCGGCCGTGCACCGACCACGTGAAGGATATGCATGAACGAAAAGCTCCTGCAGGGAGTGTACTATCGCTAAAAGTTGAGTCAATTGCCGATGGTAACAAACGATTTCGCGGCTACTTCGTCTGAAATCAAAAACTCAAGTGGGCTCTTGGGAAATGAAGCAGAGACCAAGCCAACGGGAATGCGCAATCCGTGATCAAGGTGGTTGCGATTGAAAAAGAAACTCAATGCCGGCAAGTTTACAAAGCTTGTTGAGCGACCGCTCCTCTGCTCCAACTTACCTATCGCTTCGGGCCCGGTGCCGCCGCCGTTTTGTCCATCGACTGACGCCAATTCCTCAGCTTTAGAGCCACCTGTTGCATGTAAGCGGCGGCTTCGGCGGCATCTGTAATCTCGTGGTAGACCGTCGGCGCGGTCACTGCATCCGCCGCCAGGCTCGCACTGTACGGCGTGGTTGCAGCCGGGGTATCCGAAACCGTGGCCCACATAAGTTTTTGAAGGTCGAGGTCGGATATGACTTCTTTAACGACATCCGCATCAACGATTTTTTTTCGCAGCGCGCAAGCCAGTGATAGTGAATTGAAGCAGAGATTATTTATGTTTCGGGGTATACCCTCTGTCGCAGCGGCAATGGAGTCATAAATATCACTTGCAAAAATGGGCGAGCCGCGGTGCCCGGCAATTCGCAACCGGTGTTCCACGTAGTTCTTAACTTCCCACGCCGGAAGCGGCGCTAACCCCTGAACAATTGAGACTCGTTGCCGCAACTGCGCCAGACCAGGACTGCTGAGCTTTTCCGCCAGCGCGGGCTGCCCTGCCAATATGATGTGCATCAGTTTGGCCTGCGAAGTCTCGAAATTCGAAAGCAGTCGCAGAGTCTCCAGTACCTCAGGCTCGAGATTCTGGGCTTCATCTACCACGACGATCAAGCGGTTCCCTTCCTCCGCGATCTTCAGCAACCGTGTGTTGAACTCGTCATACATGCGAACCAGGTCTTGTGTATCCTCTTCGCAACCCAATTCAGCCAATAGCAGCCGCATGAACTCCCGCGAATTGCAATGTGTTTGAAAAAGGAATGCAATGCGTGCCGAAGTGCGGAAAGTCTCCAGCATGTGGAAAAGCATGGTGGTCTTGCCCATGCCCGGCTGCGCAATCAGACCGATGAACCCTCGATTGGCCTCGATACCGTAATATAACGACGCCAACGCTTCTTTATGGGCTTCGCTAAGGTACAGAAATCGCGGGTCCGGCGTCACGCCGAACGGCTGTTCCTTCAATCCAAAAAAATTCAGATACAAAGCCCGTTCTCCTGATCGCCCGGTTCTTCCGAGAAACACACGCTATATTCGATCAACTCAATTCTAACTGACCACGATTCGATCCGACTTCTGCCCTATCTCATTACCGTTTCACCCAGCCCCATCCCGTACGCAAGGCCTTGTGAATCCCTCGTGCCACACTTGATTGGGGACAAAATGAAGCCGCTTGAAGAGGAACCTCTCGCGCGCCAAATCCCGCCTTGAAACTTCGAAGGCCGGGATTGTCATCGGTAGCGCCCCCCAGGTTAAACACGGAGGACCCTTCCTCCTTAAGGATAGCGGCAACCCGAGATAACAAAAAGGGTGAGGCGCCGAGCTTCAGTCCTTCGGGCCGAGTGCCCGCTGATTGCCAGTAGGCGCCTTGATTTGATCGGAGGATCAACATGGAAGACAGGACCTGATCTTCCCGCACTGCCTGGAAAAGTTCACCCAAACCGCTGTTCAACAGCGCCAATGGCCGCGCTTCGCTTTGGTGAACTTCGACGTCTTCGCCGCGCTTGGCCCGTCGATCCATCGAGGCGCTGATGAGTTCCATGTGTTGGTTGCAATCAGCAACCTCGCGGGAACGACGTACGGATAGTCCGGCCTTGACCGCGCGGGAAATATTGCCTCGATGAGTACGCCTGACGCTATCCAACAAACCGTCGCCGCCGATGTCCAGGACATACTCCCAGCGATTCCTCCGTGTCAGTTCCCCCGGCAGGTGAGGGATATCAGCTGACTGCGAGGCAAAGGAGTCAATCTGCAAATGCCAGACTTTCAATCGTCGACACAGGCCCAGCAGGCCCGCCCAAAAAACATCTGGCGTGGGAAGGCTGGGCAAGGAATGGATCAAGAGCGTACGCCGCAAGAAAGAACCGGACACCAATCCGATGCAGCCCGATGCTACCTCGGTTTCCCCGCCTAACCCAAGAAAACAAGCCTGCGCGCCCAATGACTCGCTCGCAGTCACATACTCTGGGGTACAGAACGGATTGTTTGGGTCGCAGTCCGCCAGCTGTTTAATCAGTGACGCTGGCGGCGCGAGTTCGGATCGAAACAGGAGTTCCACTCTCCTCCTCATGGACTGCCTTTTCCAGGCGGTTGGCATCGATGAAGAACTTGGTTGCCCAATTAGGATATTGGAACTTGGCGTACTCCCCGGACACCGGGAAGCTGCCTTTTAACGCACCACGCGTTTCCGGTGGGCCATCCGACCGTACCGTAGATCGTGCGTAGCGGTTGGCAACCAGTGCGGCATTCCGGAATCGCACATCGCCGGTAGCGCGATAAAGAAGCAACCAGCAAGCCGCGATCTGCACAGTTCCGGTAAGGCAAGACCACCGGACTGTACCTTTCCATCTGCAATCGAGCCTTCCCGGCAGAAAACCGTCCGGGCGCATCGCTCCTAATATCCCCTCGGCAGTCTTGCAGGCTTGCACGAGAACAGTGCCATCCTGTGTAAATTCGTAGCCGGCAATCAAACCCCGCAGCACATATCCCAGGGTATGGGTGAGCGGATTCGAGGGGTCACTCAAACAACAGTTCGCAAACCAGCCCTCGTCATTTTGATGTGAAAGCGCCCAATACAAATTCCGCATTGCGGCCTCAGCGTAGCCACGTCGAGGCTCAACCCGGGCTGCCTCGAACAAACCCCAGGCAGCGTGTGTCTCGTATGTTTTTTCTCCTGGTGACGCAAAGGGCGTTGGATGTTTGCGCCAACACCCGTCACTATCCTGCGTACTCACCAGCCAGTCCGCCGCGGCCTGCATAGCAGGACGGTAGGCCATCCCAAATTCGCTTACTCCCGACGCCAGGCCAATCAAGATCTGTCCAGTATTAAATGTGACCGGAACATTCAGAGAACTGGCCATACTGCCGCCGCGAAAAGCACCATTCGGCATCTGGATTCTCACCAGCCAGTCAAGCATCATTCGGGCTCGTTGAGTAAGAAGCGCATCGCCGCTGATCTGTCCTTCGCGGATCATTGTGGGGACGATATATCCCGTACATTCCGGGTAGGATGCGCCCCACCCAGAAACCAGACAATAATGACGAGCCACTCCGCCATCCGCAGACAAGGAGTTATCCTGAGCGCGGCCAATCCAGTCCACCGCCTCGCTGATCGCGATGTCGATCGGAATATCCTTAAAATCCCTGGCTGTTGTTCGCGCTTTAATTCGGCACGAACAGCAGAGGACTTCCCGTACCGAAAACGCAGGTCGGACAATCGCCTGCCCACACGCTGCCCCAAGTCAACAAACAAAACATTCTTCAAAGGTCGCACCAATCAGTGGTTTAGGGGGGGAAGAAAATTAGATTAGCATGGCCATGCGAAAGTAGCGAGAACAGCGTGGGCCGAAGGCGAAACTTTGGTAACCTACGGCTCAATCGTACAAGCAATTTGACTTCTGAAGGTTTCACGTGGATAAGGAAAAAAACAGAGACTCGAGCCGCAAAATTCGGCATAACGCGAATTCGATCAGAAGTGGGCAATCTGGCCCCTCGACGGAAAAAGGTCTTTTTGAAGGCCCAATGGGCACGCCAACATGCTGTTGTGCCCATGAACTCAGCCCCGAAAGATCTGTCGGCAACGCAATCATTTTAGGCTCAGATTTCCAGTGGATAAGCGTTGGTTTTTCAAAATGAACCCTGCCTTTATTCGGAGTTTCGTGCAGAGTACTATTGAGACGCTAATTTTCCGATCCAAAGGCCCAAGCTAACCTCAAGATCTAGCTGGCAGGTAACTGAGGAATGACGTCCGACCAAACCAAAACGGGGCAAGCGGCCATTAGATGGATGTCATTGTCCTCCTTGGCTACAGTTCTGTTGTGGTTCTTTATCTATTTTCTTGCAACTTCTCTCACGCGAGCTATTTTCTTTGGCGACACGCGCGCTTACACCTTCTCGATCTTGAACTTCATGCGTGGCGAGAGGCCTGCCTTCTGGGAAGACAATTCCTTCTGGGAGTTCGGTCACCTTTTCTGGCGGCCCTTAGGCTGGCTTGCATTCAGAATTGCTCATCCTCTTACTTCCCTCATCGTTGGATCGGACCCGCGTGCCAACATTGGGATCTGCCTGTTTTGGATGAATTGGACTACCGGCCTACTCAGTGTGCTGGTGCTCAATTTGCTTCTGAAAACAGTTTCCGGCCGGGTTTGGTCAGCTAACCTCCTAACTCTAGCCTTCTTGTTTTCACAAGCTTTTCTTAACTATTCTCAAACCGGAACATCGTATGTACCGGGGCAGTTATTTCTTTTATTGAGTCTGTATCTTTTGACACGTGGCGCGTCTGACCCGAATGAAACGTGGCTTACATCGTTGTCCGCCGGCGTTGCGTTCGCGGCATCGATCTGTTTGTGGTTCTTGTATGTCTTAGCGACTCCTACCTTGTTGATTTGGCCTTTCATCTTAGCCGTTAGCCCAAACAAGAGCCGCTTTCGTCTCGGATTACAGACTTGTGCTGTCGCAGGAATAACAACGATTTTTGCTTACGTTGTTGTATTAGTTCACCTACATCTGCATCGATGGGAAGACGTTCTGACCTGGGCCTCGGCATCCTCTCATGGTGTGGACAACATTAAAGGCTTTTCGCGAATGCTGTTTGGCTTTGCCCGGTCATTCATAAACATGGGTCGTGACGGCATACTTTTTAAGAGATTCATTAATCACGACCCGTACAACCCTGTTTCCTTGTTTCAACTCTTTCGGCTAAGCCTAGCCAAGTTTATGTTTTTTTACTCCGTCCTCATCGTCATGGCCGTCGTGCTGAAATCTCAGCATTTCAAGATTTTAGGAGGATTGGCAGTAGGTGCAATGCCTGTAATCGGATTCGCGTTGTTATGGCAGGGCGGCGATATGGAACGTTATCTGCCTCTTTTCCCGCTTCTCTTTATGGCGTTGTCAAGTGCGCTGTGCAGCGAGCGTTCATCCCGTTTGTTCGGACCGATAGCGGTCGTTTTTGTGAGCCTTTTAGTAGTTACAAATGGCATCGCTTTGTCCCGATCACGATTGGACCGACAGCAGACAGCTGCGGCAAAAAAAATCTCGCAATTGCAAATGGTGTTGAAACCAGGAAGCAAAGTGGTTTTGCTTGATGATGAATTGGCTGAGCTAAGGGGCAATCCTCTCCATTCAGGAACCCAGGATGACGTACTTCCAACCTACGTACTTTTAACTCCAGGAACTTCGAGCGTACCGGTATGGCGTCAAGACTTTTCTAGTCTAGCGCTTTCTGTCTGGGATAGCAGAGCAGATGTTTGGGTCTCGAAAAATCTTCTGGGTCCGCAGCCAACAGCAGATATGGCTTGGGTAGAAGGCGATGACAAGCGAATCTCCTGGCAAGACATTTACCAAGTTTTCTCTGAGTTGGAGATCAATCCGTCCGTAGCCAGCCCCGACGGCTTTGCACTGTTATCGGCTTCCTCGAAAAACCATAATTTTCTCAACCGTCTTACTCGGAATACAAATAGTCAGAGCAGACTCGACGATTCGTCGAATCGAGAATCCGATTACGAAACCTGGCGCAGAGGAAAATAGAATCTCACCGAGAAATATTCGTGCGATCTCTGGACGACTGATTGCTCTTCGCGAGGAACTATATTCGAGCGGTTTGCCGCTACGGGACAATGTACTTCCGAGACCTACCTCCCGCGCGCTCGTCCGAGCGAGAATACCGTTGTTGCAAATCGATTAGGTTGCTGATTTCGATCGAGGTTGGCAAACGAATTGCGCAACAATTCCCCCGCGCCGCGCCACCTTGCAAATCGGTGCGGCAGTTAGAGGTTAACCCGTGAGATCCATCCATCTACAGCTTGGTCGATATCGTTTTTTTGCATCCTTTTTGACATTTCTTGTGATCTTGTGGTGTTCGGAGGCAATCGCCCAGACTCGCGATTATTATGTCGCTCCCAGCGGCAATGACAGCAGTAGCGGGAGTCAGACGCTCCCATGGAAAACAATTCAAAAAGCGGTCGAGACGTCCAGTTTGGGTGCCTCTGGGACGACCATTCACGTAGCCGCCGGCACTTATTCCGAAACTCGAACTATGGGCACCTGCGCAAATGTGCCAACTAATCTTTGTGTCGACCGTGACGGCACAAACTCGGCGCGTTTAATAATTAAATGCGACGACCCGTCGGCTGGCTGCAAACTGGTAGCCAATCCTGCTGGAGGCTATGCCGTAGTGATCGAGGCAAACTACGTGGATTTTGTTGGATTTGAGGTAGGACCGTGCCCAATGTGCAATGCTGGCATAGCGATTCTCGGCGGATCCGACTTTAACAACAAGGGGACCAGCGTTCATATATTGAATAACTACGTCCACGACATCGCACAGAGTGGCAACGACGGAAATGGCTTCGGTACGGGCTGCCCATCCTCAGGAATGATCATCGCCGATTTCAAACATCAGACCATACCTGGCTTGCAAATTATCGGCAATCGCGTCAATAACGGTGGCCTTATGTCGCTGGGAAAGGCTTGCAACCAATTCCACGGCCTCTATGTCAATAATGCCACTCTAGTTCAGAATAATCTAATATCGAACATCGTCGGTCAGGGAATCAATTTCGGACCGAGCCCATGTGGTGGAAAGATCACGAATAATACGGTTTTTCACAACGGGCACCGCGGCATTCTACTGGCTTCATATTCGGGCGACAATTGCTCACCGGATGGCAACAACACCGTCAACAACAATATCGTCGTCAATAATAGTGTGAACAACTCCGGCGTGTGCGGTATCGAAGAATATTCCGGCGGGGCAGGCACCAATAATCTCTATGCAAACAATCTTCTTCAAGGAAACTCTTGCTCTGACACCATCCGTCTAACATCCAGCCCCAGTTTAGCAATTCAGAATCTTCTCCACGAGGCGCCCAGCCTAACCTTTGTCGCGTACAACGACGCCGGTACAGGCGACTATCACCTAAAAGATGGCAGTGTAGCGATAGGAAGAGGCACTATGGCTTGTACTGGCGGAGCAAACGGGTGTGTTCCTCAGATTGACTTAGCTGGGCTTACGCGTGCGGTCCCCCCATCTCTCGGAATTTTTGAATTTGCTGGAACTGCGGGCAACAATCTGGCGGCGCCTACTGGCTTGACAGCCACTGTCCGCTAGCTTGATGACCAAACCGACAATTAACAGTAGGAGCAGAGCCATTTCTCTCAATTGATAGGAATATCTCTTGATGCTTGCCAATCGGCAGCTTTCCCGGTTTTTCCGTTTCGCGTGAAGAATCTCAACGTTCAGACAATTCGTCAGACGAAGAGGAAGTGTTAATCCGCTCATATCTAATTCTCCATAGAGAATGTTCCTCTGTCATTGTAGGAAGCCCCGCTGTTCGAAAGTGCTCAACGTTGAAGCGAGCACAGGTACGAATGGCCCCTGATCTTTCGCTTCTGAGGCAAATCTATTGCTGGATGGCCGATTCAGGCGCAAAGCACCGCCAGATCGGCAGAAAACAGACGCCGACTGCGCCAGCTAAGGCGTCCCGCCTAACCAGGAGTAGGTACTCCGGGCAGAATCACAGAACTTTGGGCGAGGAAGTGAGGCACGAATCTAGCCGACTCCGAAGAGAATTCTAAGAGCCTGGACGTGTGCGGGAAAAGAAACGGGCGGCTCCGAATCGCCTCGTAAAACAACAAGACAGAAACGTAGTCGCCTGATAGCACTACTCAGAGTTGCAGCCGTTCGGGCAGCGCCAATACCCCGTCGGCAGCTTGCCGCCTAGTAGCAAGTGCGGCGACCACGTTTGGCCACACGCTGCGCAACGCGGTGGACGCTGGTTTCGTGCAAAATCTCAACGCCTGCTTTCCTCAATTCGTGCTGAGTGGAACTGCGCGGACCTTCTATTCGGTTCGTTTCCATCAGAGATACCCCCAAAATGAGATTTGGGAGTCGCTGCAGGTCGAGCGGCTCTCTGCGAACCTTTGGTTCGCTCCATACCCTAACCCTTCCTGCGCCGTGCCAAGGCAAGGCGGGCGAGTGAAATTGTAGCCTGTCGCGAAGTCCTGGCAATCGTGAGACGAACGAAATGGGACAGGCACACTCCAAGGTAGTGGGGTTGGCCTCGAACAAGCAGACTGTATGAACCGGAAAAGGTGCTACGTCGAGTTTGAAACGCGGGTTCTTTCTGGTTTGATTCTCAGACTAGTTAACGGATTGCAAGTGGATTGCAGGTTCGGGTAAGCCATTGAAAGAATGGCTCCTCAGGTAGGACTCGAACCTATAACCCTCCGGCTAACAGCCGGACCGCCACCGCAATATCGTTTTTAGAGCCCCCGCGGCAATGCCTTGCGGCGAGGGAGTTCCGCTTCGAGATATTGAATGAATCTCTCCGCGATGTGGTTCCGATCGAAGATTTGTAATGCTGTTTTGCGTCCGTTTTCACCCAATCTTTTGGCAAGCTGCGACTCTCCGCGTAGTCTGAGCAGTGCTTGGGCGATCCCATCAATGTCTCCGGGCTCCACAACAATTCCCGAATTGGCGTTACGCACGACCTCTGCCGGCTCACTTCCCGCCATCAGCACCACTGGGCGCCCGCAGCCCATCGCCTCATAAAGTTTCGAGGGCACGGCACCCGGAATGAATCCCTTCAAAGGCACGAGTAAGGCGTCCGCCGAGGCGAGCAAGCGAGGCATTTCCTCGGATGGGCGCGGATCCAAAAAACGAACATTCCGGAGTCCGCGGGAGCTGGCCTGAGCCTGCAATGCGGCTTTCTGAGGGCCGTCGCCTATGAGGACGAATTGAAAGCCTCCCTTGGGCTGCAGCATTTCCGCAGCTTCGAGAACTTGTTCCAGGCCCTGCGCAAGGCCGTGCAGCCCCGCGTAAACCGCCAGGAAATCCCCATTGTGGCACATAGTTGCGCGCGCTTCGGAAGTTCCGTTTTCCGGTCTGAAAACCGTCGTATCAACCCCATTTGAAAGATGGAAAAGACGGGTACCCGGAAAACGCTGTTCAACATCCTCCAGGATCGTCTTTGACTGTCCGGTCACCAGCCACGACTTGCGATAGCAGAACTTCTCCAGCCGGTCGCTTAAGCGAAACGCCAGACTATCTCGATTCAACACCCCCAGACGCACGGCGCTTTCCGGCCAAAGGTCGGCTACGTTAAAAATCATACGTGCGGATTTAAGGCGGTTTAACCAATATCCGCTTATTCCCAGAAAAAGCGGAGGGCTTTCCACGAAAACATAATCAGGCTTAGGTAAAAAGAAGCTGCCTAAAATCGCAGAGGAGAACACAAAGGTGAAGTAGCTGGTTAACCGGGGTAAGAACTTAACCCCTTGCGCCGGATAGGTCAAGGTCCGTAGAACCGACGCGCCGTCACGCTGTTCCCGGCTGAATACGCCCCCGTAACCAGGGAAAATCTTGCCTTGGGGGTAGTTCGGCATCCCGGCCAGAATAGTCACGGAGTGCCCCGCATGGACAAAGCGGCCGGCCAGGTGCGACAAACGCCTCTGGGGCGCACCTATTTCCGGAGGGTAGTACTGGGTCAAGATTGCCAGGTGCACAGGTTTATTCCGTCAGCCGGGCTAAAAGCGGCTCTCCTTCACACAAGCACCGTGAGAAGGAATACTCCTCCGCCGGCACTGAAAGGGCATATCGGAATCCTGCCTGAATCTCGATCCCGGCGCGCCTGGCGGTACTGCTTAATGATCGCATGTTTCAGAGGTTCCGGAGGGTGCCTTTGGTAATGCTGACCAGGATTGGTTCCATTTTGGTCAAGGAACTCATCCCCGCCAAGCCGACGCAGATCCGTCTCTGTGCCAAAGACCGGGGGAGGCCTCACTAACCTGATTAGATGCAACCCACCCGCTAGCGCTTCACCATATTGCCTGTGCCGTCGTCCGACTCGCATCGGGCGCTTGCGCTGCTGTTCAGTACATACTTCAAATTCAGCAATGTACCCGTTTGATCGATTGTGCCTTCAAAGGTGACATGGTCGCCGTCGTCGTCCCCACCGGCCAGAACGATACTTGAACCATTGATCGTGACGTGGAGGACTCCGTCCCTTAAACAGTCCGAGCTAACACTCGCGGTGCCGACCAAGTGTCCACTTGGATCCGGGTTGATTACCACAGTGATTGTGAACGGCGAAAAATGCGGCTGCCGGGACTGGAAAGTGCCTGACCATGTTCCAGCAACATTCTGCGAAGCCTGTTGTGAAGAACTTCCATACATGGATTGCGTCCCTACCAAGGACAAAACCAGGAAAAGAAGGAAATACCGAATACCGCTTGTCATCGTAATTTCTCCATTACGGTTTAGGGTCGTTTAGGAACTACTTGAAAAATTATTGGTTGTTACCCGAACTGGATATCTAGTGTGCCGTTGCCTCCTCTCCGAAGAGTTCAACTGTGATCAAATCTTCGCCCGGAAAGAGTTGCTTATCCTGAAGCTGTAACTTGTCTTCCAGAGTCGACTGGATCAGAACCGGTTTTTCAGGGTCCAGGGACTCGATGTGAAGAACCAGCCACACTCGCTTCCGCCCCGAAATATCCTTCTCTACTTCCGTCGCATCTAACGGCCGCGAGACGGGCGGGGGATACAGGATGGCGGGCGCTACCGTGAACTGGTGCTGACTCTCGGCGCGGTGTGTGTAGTAGCGGTAGGGATATGTGTTGGGTATATAGAAGATGACCCCGTCGCCAGGCTTCTGGTGCGCCAGGATGTACCCGACCGCGGATCGCCAGTCGCTGGTCTCCGTAGGAAAGTTAACGAAATACTGGCGCGTACCCCATGCCGATAAGGTCAAAACGAAAACCAGCGCGGCTGCCGCAGCCCAATTCTTAGCCACCTTCCATTCGCTCAGCCTTACAATTCCCCGCGCGGCGAGGAGCACCAACGCCGGCACACACATCACCATGTATCGCGGAAAGAAAATCGGCTTGATGATCGACGCCATCAGCGTCAACACCGGAGGCAGAACCAGCCACAATCCAAGAAGCCTTAGCGCCCATTTTTCCTTACCGGAGCCGCTCGCTCCGCGGGAGTGCCAAAATGCCACTCCGCACAAGGCGAAATAAATCACGCCCAGCAACACACCGCCACGACCTGTAAGCAAGGTCAGAAACTCGGCAACTTCCCCGAGCCCTGGCTTGGGAACCCAATCGATCTGATCGGAGTGATGCAGCAGAACAAACGCCGCCATAGGCGCGACCAGGAATCCGAACGCAAGAGCCGTGATTGCCATGGTCTTGAGCTCGACCCGGAAAGGACGCGGAAAAACTATCGCCAGCGCGAGCGCGGCCAGCACCAGAAGGGCGAAAATATGGGCGTAAACGCAAAGCGCAGCACTGAAGGCGAACAGAATCCAACGCCACGTCTCCTGATCCGATTCGATGGCTTTGACCAGAGCGTAACTCGCCAGTATCAGCAGGAAGCCAAGAAGACTGTAGCCTCGTGCCTCCTGAGAAAAGGCAACATGAAAGCTGTGCACGCTCAACAAGGCAGCGGCCGTCAACCCGGTGGCGCGGTCGAAAAGGCGGCTCCCCAAAGCGTATATCGCAGGGATGGCAAGGATTCCGAACAGTACGGAGAGGCTGCGTATAACGAACTCGCTGTCGCCGAAGTGAATCCAGCCACGCAGCAGGAAGTAGTAAAGCGTCATATTGCCCTGATACCACCAGAGCAATTTCAGGAAGGGCACAAACGGCATGTTCGCGAAGTAAGCGCTCGCAGCTTCGTCGATCCAAAGGCTTCGGCCGCCGAGACGGTACAGCCGGACCACGGCCCCTATGACCGTCACGGCCGCCACGATGGCGGTTGCTTGTGCCGGGGACAAAATCGCATGCGCGAGTCCAGCCGGAGTCCGCAAGGGTTTGGCGGACGACGAATCGATTGCGGCTTGATCGTTAACCGGGCTCATTTATTTGTTAAGTCTCCGTCCAATCCCATCACTGGGCGGCTTTGAATGTAACCATCTGCATCACCCAGGGAGCGGACGATCGCATGCCCGCCGTGGCACTGTAGCTGCCCGTGCTGGTCACACTCCTGTCTTCCGCGATGTCCCCGAAGTTGGTGATCACCCGATTCGTGAATCCACTCCCCGCCGCGTTGTAGATGTCGAACGACATCCCGGCCCCGAACACCAGTTCATTCGCCGACGTCGTCGTTGCTGTCCCGCTGTTTCCCGTCAACCCCGTTCCTGACGCCCCTGCCGTTACATCCAGCGGATTCGTCGTGTCCGCTCCGCTGTACTCAACCACTCGCACGTCCGGATACGCTGCCGTCTGGTTGAAGACCACCGTCACCGTGTTGCTGCCTCCGGCAATGCTCTTCGCGTAGTAGATGGACTGACTCAACGCTGTCCCTACCGTCGGTCCTATCGCGCGCGTGTAGGTGTTCCCGCTGCTGTCCGTGATTGAACTTACCGTCGATGTGGTGTCGTTCCAACCCACCACCACGACGTTCAGGTTCCCCGCTGTCTGTGCTGACGGATACGCCACCGCCAGTGACGAACCCGACGGAACTGACGTCTTGTAGTTCACCTGCACAAAACTAATCGCTCCACTGGTCGACCCGGTGTAGGTATAGCCCGAGCTTCGCGTGCCACTCTGGCCATCGGTGTTGGTGACGACAACAGTCACCGCTCCCGCTGTGTGCGCCGGCGTGGTCGCCGTAATCGTGGTGCTGTTCACCACCGTCACATTCGTAGCTGTAGTGCCGCCAAATGTCACCGTCGCTCCCGACAGGAACCCCGTGCCACTAACGGTTACCGCTGTCCCACCATTCGCCGTCCCCGAACTTGGTGCCACTCCCGTCACCGTTGGCGCCGGATTGGATGAACCCTGACCACTGGCCCGGAATGTAACCATCTGCATCACCCAGGGAGCGGACGATCGCATGCCCGCCGTGGCACTGTAACTGCCCGTGCTGGTCACACTCCTGTCTTCCGCGATGTCCCCGAAGTTGGTGATCACCCGATTCGTGAATCCACTCCCCGCCGCGTTGTAGATGTCGAACGACATCCCGGCCCCGAACACCAGTTCATTCGCCGACGTCGTCGTTGCTGTCCCGCTGTTTCCCGTCAACCCCGTTCCTGACGCCCCTGCCGTTACATCCAGCGGATTCGTCGTGTCCGCTCCGCTGTACTCAACCACTCGCACATCCGGATACGCTGCCGTCTGGTTGAAGACCACCGTCACCGTGTTGCTGCCTCCGGCAATGCTCTTCGCGTAGTAGATGGACTGACTCAACGCTGTCCCTACCGTCGGTCCTATCGCGCGCGTGTAGGTGTTCCCGCTGCTGTCCGTGATTGAACTTACCGTCGATGTGGTGTCGTTCCAACCCACCACCACGACGTTCAGGTTCCCCGCTGTCTGTGCTGACGGATACGCCACCGCCAGTGACGAACCCGACGGAACTGACGTCTTGTAGTTCACCTGCACAAAACTAATCGCTCCACTGGTCGACCCGGTGTAGGTATAGCCCGAGCTTCGCGTGCCACTCTGGCCATCGGTGTTGGTGACGACAACAGTCACCGCTCCCGCTGTGTGCGCCGGCGTGGTCGCCGTAATCGTGGTGCTGTTCACCACCGTCACATTCGTAGCTGTAGTGCCGCCAAATGTCACCGTCGCTCCCGACAGGAACCCCGTGCCACTAACGGTTACCGCTGTCCCACCATTCGCCGTCCCCGAACTTGGTGCCACTCCCGTCACCGTTGGCGCCGGATTGGAAGCCGTGAAGGTATACCCACCGGCTAACGTACCGCTCTGGCCGTCTGAGTTGGTCACCACAACATCGACGGTTCCCGACGCGTGCGCCGGGGTAGTCGCCGTGATCGTGCTGCTGCTCGTGACCGTCACGTTCGTGGCCGTCGTACCGCCAAATTTCACTGTGGCGCCAGACAGGAAGCCGCTTCCCGTAATCGTCACCGGTGTCCCGCCGCTAGGGGTGCCTGAACTCGGCCCGATACCCGTCACCGACGGCGCTGGATTGGATGAACCTTGCCCACTGGCCCGGAAGGTCGCCATCTGCATCACCCAGGGACCGGACGCTCGCATGGGCGCAGTAGCGCTGTAACTACCTGTGGAGCTCACAACCTTGTCTTCCGCGATATCCCCGAAGTTGGTGATTACCCGATTCGTAAATCCGTTTCCCGGCGCGTTGTAGATGTCAAACGTCATGCCCGCACCGAACACCAGATCGTTGGCTGACGTCGTCGTTGCCGTCCCGCTGTTTCCGGTCAGGCCTGATCCTGATGCCCCTGCGGTTACATCCAGCGGATTCGTTGTATCCGCTCCGCTGTACTCAAGAACTCGCACGTCCGGGTACGCCGCCGTCTTGCTGAACGTTACCGTGACCGTGTTGCTGCCGGCGGCAATGTTCTTGGCGTAGTAGATGGACTGAGTTAATGCCGTCCCCGCCGTCGGTCCCACCGCGCGCGTGTAGGTGTTTCCCTTGCTGTCAGTGATTGAACTTACCGTCGAAGTGGTGTCGTTCCATCCCACCGCCACGACATTCAGGTTTCCCGCAGTCTGCGTTCCGGAATACGCTACCGCCAGTGACGAGGCCGACGTTGACGTCTTATTGTTCTGCTGTACGAAACTGACACCCGACGGAGATGTGCCACCTGAACTAACCACCTGAACAAATTTCGCAACCGAAGGGACGCCGCTGCTGTTTAAAAGAAACAGCATGTAGTACCCAGGCGGCGCAATGTTGCCATTGGGCGGTGCGGTGACCGTCAAGGATCCGGAACCGGCGGTAAACGACAACCCCACCATGCGTTGATCCATGCCGAAAGCGTGCGTTACAGTTCCGTTCTTAATCAGTACCGCCGACGTGATGCTAGCCGCATCTGGCGTTTGCACCGTAAATCCATTGCCGTAACTGATGCTGGCCGGAGCGCTGGTTATCGATGGCCGCGTCGCCAGCGTTCCATTCGACTGGAACAAGTAGGCCGGCTTGTAAATCTCCATGTGCGGCTCATAAGTTCCGCGGGTGGGATTGCCTCCCGCCAGCCACACCGTTGCGTCGGGCAGCAGAAGCGCCACTGAGTGATACAAGCGCGCATAGACATTCGCTCCCGCCGAGGAGAAAGTGTTTGTGGCGGGATTGTAGAGATCGGCGTTCAGACTCTTGGTGCTGGACGATTCATCGTTCACCGAGCCGCCCATCGCCAGCACTTTACCGTTGGGCAGAATCACCGCATTCATCTCGATGCGCGCCTGGGACATGCTCGGTCCATTTACCCACTTCGGACTGGCCGCTCCCATATCGATGATCTCGGTCGTGGCTGTCGCCGGGCTGTTTCCGCCAAGGATCAGGATTTTCGGGTCGTAGCCGTTGGCGGGCGTCAACGGAAGCAGAATTGAACTGCCGTAGGTTCGCGCGTTGCCATAGTTGGTCGTGGCCACGTTCTGCGTGAAACTCGAAGTCGCTGGATCGAACAGGTAAGCCGCCGGAGGCGCTCCGGAAGCAAATACTTTCCCGTTAGGCAGCAGGTGCATGCGGGGATACAGGTCGGGGGAGAAGGGCGCCGTAATCGGCTGACCCCAGCCCTGCCCGTTCGTATAAATCTCTACCGTGCTGTTGGTGTTGCTGTTTTCGTCTCCACCCGAGAAGGTCATGACACGGCCATCCCCGAGCCCAGTCAGGGTCGGATACCAGCGCCCGTGCGCCATGTTTTGAGTGTCGCTAAAAGTGTTGGTCGACGGATCGAAGATCGACGACTTGGGTTGTCCTTGAAAGGGGTCGTACTGAATGGTGCCGCCATTCACCAAGGCCCGCCCATCGGGCAAAAGCACCATCCCGTTGCAGAACATGTCCCAGCTCGTAGTGAACTGGGTAAATGTTCCGGCCACAGGGTCAAAAAGGAGTGCTCCAGAGGCGTTCGAAGGACCGTACGGCGGTCCGGTCGGGCAACCCGCCAGTGATGGCGGACAGTTCCCCGAGCCAGCCACCACCAGAATCTTCCCCGTCCGCAACAGTGCCACGTGGATAGGATTGATGGGCATCGACTGGGACATCGTCGACCATTGCCCTATGGTCTGGACCTGGGCCATTACAGACACGCTCAAAAGGGCAACCAGAACCACGAAGAACGCGATGCGGCGTCCGGGGAGAGGTTTAAACACGAACTGCGCCATCACTTGCCCCCATGCAGAGATATGAAATCAAAGCAGATACAGGATCCCAATTTCGTGGTCGGCCTAACCTAAGAACCCGGGCCAGACTACAAATGGAAATTCGGCGCACCCAAGGCATTTCTAGAGCTCTTGGGGGCACAATTTTGGGGGATAATTAAGGGGAGGGTACGGCAAAACTATAGCATGAAAAGGGGCTGCAGGCGGGTCACAAAATCATCTTTCTACAATAAAAAGCTTCAGCCCATTTGTGCGGGGAGTGGCACTCCACGCCGCGTATGCGAAGCACGGCTTGAAGCGTATCTTCCGTCAGCCAATCTTTAACCCTTTGAGTCTTAAAGACATCCAGGATGTACTTAATCTTCTTCTGGCAAATGGATTGGTTTAAGGGAACAAAAAGGTTAGGTTGGCCGAAATCACCGTCGTACTTGGGGATCTCATATTCCAGGATCAGCTCGTGGCGGAACGCATTCCAGGTAAGGTCCGATACAACCCGATGGTCCTGGTGCCGGTCGTCGCGATAATGGGTCAGGACAATATCCGGCGAAAACTGCTTCTTGATGCCTTCGACATACTCCTTGATTGCCGTTCCGTTGTAGGGGAAAAAGCCGTCACGGAAGTCTTCGACCAGAACTTTGCTTTTCCCGGCTCCCTTGAGAAATAGGTTGGCGCTCTTGAGAGCTTCCTTTTTCCGGTCCCGGCCAGAACTGAGAACCACCCAACAAACTTCCAGGCCAGGATTTTCCTCGAGCCAACGGAGGATTGTGCCCCCGCAACCGATCTCAATGTCGTCGGAGTGTGCCCCGAGGCACAAGATCTTGCGCGCGGAATTTAGAGGTCTGAAGGGCTTCAGGGTCGACACCGGACGTGTGATTTTCGATTTTTGGCGACAGCCATCTTTCGCCTTACAGCTTTATGGTGTGGCTCGCTGCCACCAACACTCCGGATTTCTCAACAGCTTTTTTTTTCCAGAGCTCCCACGGGCCTCCACCCTTGGTACACAGGTCATCCAACTCCTGCTTTTCCTTGAAGGTGTCCATGCTCTTCCAAAAACCTTCGTACGGGTAGCCCACGAGTTCCTGCTTCGCAATCAAGCGGTGAAACGGCTCCTGCACCAACTCTTCGCCATCGCGGATCTGATCAAAAATGGAGCGTTTGAAAACAAAGTAGCCGCCATTGATCATTAAATCGGTGTTATTCATCGTCCGGATCTCTTCCACCAGACCGCCGCTGCCGATGGCGACATGGTGACAGCTTAACGGTGGCCGCACACAAAGAAACGCCGCCGTTTTGTTCCGTTCGTAGAAGTGATCGATCAATTTGGGAAGGTGGAAGTCGGTGAGATTGTCGCTGTAGTTCGCCAGGAAAACCTCTTCCCCTTCCAGATACTTCTCGACCGCCTTTAGCCGCTGGCCAATGTTGGAACTGGCGCCGGTATCGGCGAAGGTGATTGTCCAATCGTGGATATCGGAATTCAGGCTTTCGACCTTTTTTCCGCCATTGGTAAACACGAAGTCGTTGGACAGAAACTCACTGTAGGTAAGGAAGTAATTCTTGATCGCGTCCCCGCGATAGCCCAGGCAAAGAATGAAATCTTTGTGTCCGAAGTGGGCGTAGTACTTCATGATGTGCCACAAGATCGGACGATTGCCCACAAGCACCATCGGCTTGGGGACGTTTTCGCCCGCCTCTCTGATCCTCATGCCCAATCCACCACAAAACAAAACTACTTTCATACGACTCCTGTCCAAGACCTGGAATTCGTGCGTCTTCAGATTTTGTCGCTATTTCGATCCAATACTTGGATGCGATCGATGATGCTCGCAGCCACGCCTACACCGCGACCGCTGTCAAAGCCTTTTCCGCGGCCTGTTCCCCGCTTTTGAAACTCTCGTCCGTCCACATGTAGCCCCAGTCTCCATAACGTCCGCAGTAGGCGATACCGAGGTCGTCGAGATAACCGTGCACGGTCTTGAGGGCGGCCGCTCGTTCAAGGTCGAAGATCACATTGGCGTGCCGCACCAGTACTGCGTTCTTGAACAGGATCTGATCATCCTCGCGGATCAGCCCGCAACGACGCAGGTCCTTGATCACCGGTTCAATCCAATCATTCGGAGATCCCGTCAGCGGCCTGTACTTGCTCGAGAAGTACACTTCCGCCTGGATACTGCCTGCACCCGGTGGAACGTTTCGAGGAGACAGCATGTGCGGAAAGCTCAGTCGAGTGAAACAGATATCTTCGTCGTAAAAATAGCTCATATGAGCTTTGGAAATATCTTCCCGATTAATTCCCACATTTACCAGCACACACGTCGAGCACGCCAGGCGCCGGGCAGCATCGAGTACGTCCGGCGGCGTATTTTTGATCATGGGAATAAGATCAGGCAGCGGAACGGAGGAAACTAGTCCGTCGTATTTCGTCACTACGCCGTTGGCGAAGCGAATCTCGCGCTGCCGCGGATCAACAGCCACCAGTTCATGACCAAACTTCAGATTTCCCATCGGCAATAACTTCTGCAGGTAGGAAACAAATCCTCCCTCGGTGGGATAACGGAAATGCGTAATGTAGTGAACATGGGGAGCGGTTGCCGAGAGCGCCCCGCGCAACACTTCCTCCAGGCTTGGACGATAGATGCGAGGTCCCAGCCAGTCGGTGCTCATGTTGTCCGCCGTGGTCAGGTGATATTTCCGTGTGTAAGTCATCGGAAACAGTTCGGCGAATGTCTTGCCAAAACTCGCCAGCAACCAATCGGCGTAATTCTTGATGGGACGTTCAGGCGCGTGGTGCTCCTCGACGAAATCCTGAATGACTTTAACGATCACATCCTCGGGCATGCCGAACAAATGCAGTTGCACAGGATGCAGCGGCCAGTGACCGTGCCAATAGTTGTTCAGGTTGATCTGAACGGTTTCATACTGCTGGTCAACCGCGTCGGCAAACAGTTCCTGAATTCGTGGATCCTTGGTAAACGAAATGTGCGGGCCCTGGTCGAAAAGAAACCCACTGTCGTAGCGGAACGTCGCCGTGTGGCCCCCGTGATAGGTGTTCTTGTCATACATCACCGGGGTGATGCCTTCGGCGTGGAACCGGTAAGCAGCACCGAAGCCGCCCATCCCGCTTCCCAGAATGATCATGTTTGACACTAAGTATTCCCCCTGATTCGTTTAGATCTGCGTCTCAGCAACGCCAGTTGCCAGACGATGCAATATCAAACTTCTACCGGAGCGCGTTCGCGGGCTCTGGTTGTGCTTGTTTTTGCGCGGCCTTGGTCCCGACTGGCCAGCGTGCATTCTGCTCCCGCCAAAGGGTCTCGATCATTCGTCCGCGAGGCATCTCCACATCGTCGAACGAGACCACTTTGTCTTTTGCCACATCCCGCAGCACGGTGCAGCCATCCGAGAGTCCGATTGGAAGCGCGGACATCGAACGAGCGGCAACGGCGTTGTCGATCAAGCCATAAGCGCAAAATCCGCCCACACCATCAAGGCGTTCGCCAGCTTTCAGATCGCGTTTGGCAACCGTCACCACTTCGCAGACTGGTCCGCCCAGCGGTGCAACCGTCGGATCGCGATGAACGACTGCGCGACCAATAGTCGACCCAATCTGAATGTGTGGCAGGTGAAACGGCGTGTAGAAAACATAGAACGGGCCGTCGCCTATCTTGTAGTAGGCAAGCTGCGCCTTCTTCAGCGGCGACTCTTCATGCACAATGACAAACGCTCCAGTGTGAGGAGCCGCGCCAAGTGCGTAGTCCACCAGGCCAGTTTCCAGCATCTGATCGGCCGGCAACAGGTTTGCCATTTCCCTAACATATTTGCAGGATGGGCCGTACATACCTCGGCGTCCCGCATGAAAGCCCGTCGCGTTCGACAGAACGGTAGTTTCCATCGACAGCTTGGTAGCGTCCGCAAACGACGTCACTTTTCTCGCATCCTGATCATTCTTCTCCGCAAAAGCGCGTTGAGTATCGGGATTGCGATAATAGTCGACCATACCCTTGATGTTTCCCGCAGCCACCGGTCGAAGTCCACAGGTTCGAAGGTAACGAAGCAGGGTCATCGCCACACCTGGCTCATCGCCATCAGTGTGAGTCACCACCACTCCCGCCTCATCAGCTTTGGCCTTGATGATCGGGCCCAGCAATGAATCCAGCTCCGCATTTACCAGCACCACGTGCTTGCCGTGAGCGAACGCATCAAGCGCCACACGCGCTCCCGCCTCGACGGTTCCTGTCACTTCGAGCAAAATGTCGATCGCATCGCAACTGGTCAGCACCGACGGGTCATCAGTCACCACCGGCACTCCGCGAGCAATTGCGGCATCGGCATCACGAGCAGACCCGGCACGCTTCCATTCCTGGACGCCAGCTTCCCGAAAAGCTCTTTCCGCATTCTCAGGAGTTCGATTGGCAATTGCTACCAGGCGCATTCCCGGCACCGGCGTACCCAATTGCAGGGCGATGGCGCGGCCAGTTGCTCCCGCTCCCACCATTCCGACACGAATCGGATCGCCTTTTGCCTCCCGCTGTTGCAGGGTTGTATCTACACTCATCATGCTTTCTCCTTCACCAGGTTATGACTGGCGAACTCTTTTGGCCGCTCTTGTCTGGGCCACTCTTGTCGAAGAGGGGCCATTTGCGGTCTTGTTCAGAAACCGTAGTCGCGGGCAATGGCCATTGGATGTTAAAAGCTGGATCGTCGAATCTCACTCCCCGCACCGCCTCGGGAGCGTAGAACGCCGAAGTCATATAAAGGACTTCGCTGCGATCCTCCAAACTCTGAAATCCATGTGCACAGAGCTCAGGCACGTACAGCATGCGCCCGTTCTCGGCGCTTAGCTCCACTCCGAACCATTTCCCATAGGACGGCGACTCAGGTCTAAGATCGACCGCCACATCGAACGCCGATCCACGAGTACATCGAACCAGCTTGGCTTCGAGTGCAGGGGCCGCCTGATAATGCATTCCTCGAATGGTTCCCTTCCCAACACTGAATCCCATATTTGACTGCAACGGCAGGAAATCTATGCCATGTTCCGAGAATTCCCGCGTACACCAGGCCCGCATGAAGCGGCCACGGTCATCCTGATGCGGACTGGGATCAATGACGTATGCACCCGCGAGTTTAGTTTCTGTAAAACGCATTTCAAACCTATTTTCCCGGGGCGTACACGGCTGCTTCGCTCGGGGCCGCGGGCCGGATGTTGTTGGTGTTCTGCCGCCGGCTCTTCATGATCCGCTTTATAGCGCCCTCAATCGTTCGCTTGGGATTGAACAGCGCGTCCAGAAGGCGGTACACCACGAACCGGCTGAGCTTGAAGTAGTTGATTCCGGTGCCCAATTCCCGCATGCGTCCGCGATGGTAATCCCAGAACTCCTTGTTACGCATTTCGAGGACTGCCTGGGCCAGAAATCGGTAGTACCGTTTGACCGCTTGACCGAGGCGCAGCTTGCGCTCGTCGTCGGTCAAATAGATGGGACCATATCTCACCAGTTCCTCGATGTCAGCCGCAGGATAAGAGTTGACTCTTTCCAGATAGCCGGTGGTGCGGGAGTCCTCTCCTCCTTTGCGATTGAATGTAAGCACCTGGTGCACATAGCCGAAATCATGTTTCTGAAGAAGGTCCAGATACGCTTCTGTATCGCCGTGGTAGTTGCCAAGCTTGTAGAAAGGCTGCATCTCCCTGACCACGCTGGCGCGGAGCAACGAAGCAGATGGACCACCGAAAACCTTCAGCCCCTTCAGCAATCGCAGCCGGCAAACTTCCTGCCCCTTCATCACTGTGCTGGGATAAGGCAACCCGTCCCAACCGACGCGAGTTCCAGCCAGAACATACGATGTGACCATTCCAACATTTGGATACTGTTCCGCCAGCTTGACCATCTCGGTGATGCAATGCGGAAAAAGCCAATCATCGGCACCGACCACTTTGCAATATTTGGCCTCGGCAGGAATCAGGCTAAACGCCATGTTGTGATTATCGACCACGTTCAGAAAATCGGTATTGTTGTGAACTTTGATCCGTGAGTCCTGCTTGGCGAAGGATTCCGCGATTTCGAGTGTCCGATCCGTACTGCGGTTGTTTACGATCGTGTACTGGAAATTGGTATAGGTCTGCGCGAGCACACTACGGATGGACTGCGCCAGCAACTTCTCCCCGTTGTACACCGGCGTAAGAACGCTGACCAGTGGTTCAGCTTCGCTAGCCATTCTTGACTCCCTTCCTGATTGTCCTGCTGATGCTGCTAAACGTTTTGATACGTTCCGTTTCGGAGCACGGCCTGGCAGTTCGCGCGAACCGCGGCCCAAGTCCCTCTTCAGTTTACGGCACCACGAAAGCGCCTCGGAACATTATCCAATTCCGGGGTGATTACCTTGGTAAGCACACCGAAAACTCTTTGCCATCAATCTCCCCGTCGCGACGACGCACGGGTAAGCCCCAAAAGAGCCGGGCTTCTGCACAGAATCCTTAAGACTCCAGGGTGACCAGACTGGCCGGGAGAGGCGTGCCAAGACGCAGACCGATAGTGTGGGCAATCTTTCCGACCAGCACTTCCCAGTCGTGTTCGCGAGCCACCTTAAGTCGCACCCCACGCTGGGCGGGCGAGTTCTCTTCGGCGGATAAGGCGTGTGCGATAGCTTTCGTCCATTCTTCCGGACTGCTTGCAATCCCTATGATGTTGCTGAATTCTTCCACCGAACAAATCGGCGTCGAGATTACCGGTTTGCCACTTGCAAGATATTCATGCATCTTCAGGGGATAGATGTACTTGGTGTAATCATCCAGTGCGTAAGGCATGGTGCAAACATCGAAGTATTGCGGATAAGCTCCCAGCTCATTCGTCGGCTTCCCGCCTAAAAAGTGGACGTTAGGCAAATCACCCATTTGCTTAAGTTTGCCATCGATGGCAGGATGAGGCGCTCTCGGCCCAACGAAAACAAATGAATATTGCGGATTCGACTTGGCCAGCTCAACCAACAAGTCCCAATCGAGCATGCGCTTGATCCAGCCCACGTATCCGACGCGAGGCTTGGGGATATTTCTGAGGTCCTCGGGCTCGGGTGCCGGCGTTGCGTAAAGTGCGTAGTCCACACCATTGGGTACGAACTCGGTGTTGGGGTTGAATTTGCCTTTCTTGCGCAGCAGCGCTGGCGAATGGATAAAGACCTGTCCAACAGTCTCCAGCAGCTTGCGCTCAACATCTGACAGCTCGGTTTCGGTTGCGGAAAATGAGTACTCGTCGTCGATATGGTAGACGCTGAGGTCGCAGCAAGTTTCGTTGATCGCACCCGCAAACTCAGGCCGCCAGATGTACAGAACCAGTTTGGTGCAACCACGGGCGCGCAGCCGGTTAGCAGCCCGCTTGAGCCGCTCTCGCGACGTGAGGCGTGCCAGCCAGTCCGGTCGTCCCAGCCGCGGCAGCCAGATCTCTGGCTCGTAGACTTCAAAGTTGGCGGGTGTCGGCGGGAACTCCCTTGTGGCCGCGCGACGCGATTGCATCACCGAGAGAGCGTCGCTCCATCTTGGAGGATAGTCGACCCAAAGCACATGGAAGTAACGAGCCAGCCGGGTCATTACCTGGTGCCGTGGTTGCCATTGCGGCTCCCAGTAGTCAGGGACGAGTGCAATCACACCGACGTCGCTCAACATTGGTTGTGCTATCAGTCCCGAGGCCCTGAACATTTTTTCTTGCCCGGTAGTATCGAAAGACTTTCCTGTCGTCATGCCGGGCTAACTACAAATCAAAACCAGAAAAGCCGGTCCGCCGGTGATCGAGGCAACTCTCGTCCTGCCGTCTGGCAGGTCGAGTCGGAGCATTGGCCACGGTTACACAACCGTGGTTGTCTCCTCTTCAAACTGAGGAGTCAATGTCTGGGCTGAACTTCGGCGCTTCATCCAACCGCGAACCTGGGCCTCAACTTCCTCCCGGAACACGATCCAGAACATGAGCGGCAGCAGTGGAAGTAGAGCGGCGATCTGCAAAAAGAATATCGCCAGATTACGTGCCACCCAGTATCGTTCCGCCACCGCGCAAGCCAGGGCAAAAGGCGCAACCGCCAGCGAGGTTCGAATCCACGCCTGCCACAGATATGTTCTGACCGGAATCTGTACCAGCCGGCAGATGTAGGTGGGCCACAATAGTAACTCGATGATCACGCTTGGAATGGCCGATCCCCAGGCCACGCCGTAAATCCCGATCCTGCGCACCAGGATGATGCTCAAAATGAAATTGGCCGCGCCTTCAACGATGGCCCAGAGCGCGATGCGTTTGTGCTTCTCCATCCCGTAAACAATCCCGCCGCTGGTAACGTTCGCGGAACTGAAGACAACAGATAACAGGAGGATCTGCATTACGGTGCCGGAAGGTTGGGCATATTGCTCTCCCATCCACAGGCGTATGAAGGAGTGTCCGCGAAAGAACAAACCTGCTTCAATGGGAAGCGATACCAGCAAGGCCGCTCGCGTGCCGTGAATCAGCAGGCGCCGCAGGTTCTGCATGCTGCCTTCTGCCTCAAACGTGCTGGCAAGAGGCGTAAACGTCATGGTCATCGAAGAGACGATCTGACGTGTATAGCCGATGAGGAGACCGCCGATCGCATAAAGCGTGACCGCGGCAGGTGACAGGAAAGCGCCAACCACTACGTTGTCCGTGTAGTAGGTCACCTGAACTGCCACGTTAATCAGGAATGCGTAGAAGCTGTAATTCCAAAGTTTGTTGAACGTGACCCGATCCGGACGTCCGAAAACAATTTTGAGCCTTGGGTAAATCCGGAAACACAGAATAACGGTGACCGTATTGGCAATGAGAGACGTGCACAGGTCCCATAGCGCGAGCGACAGAATGCCGTGCCCCGAACGCAGCAGGAACACGATTCCAGCAGCACGAGCGCAGGTCTGCAGAATGGAAACGCTGCTGGTCAGGTCATAGCGATGAAGCGCCACCAGCACGCCGCCAAACACACCGCACCAGAGATTGATCGCAACGGTAACCGCGGTGATCAGAACCGCAAAACGCGCGGTTTGCTGAAGGTCAACCGGAATTTTAAAGACATGATTGAACCCGGCGGAGGCGAGCAAGCCAGCCACGATGATCGCCACGCTGATCCAAAGCCTGATCCAGAGGGCTCCCGAAACTGCCCGGTTCGCCTCCTGATGATCATCCTGTGCCGTTCCCTTCGAAACGAAACGAGTGACAGCCCCCCGCAGCCCAAGATCGAGGAGATTCATGTAGGAGACGAGTGACATGATGATCACCCAAACTCCATACGTGAGATTGCCCAGATGATGCACCACGAACGGCGACAGGAAAAACCCGACCACCGTGGTAATGGCCAGCGCCAACCAGTTCGACAGCACGTTTTGGGCTATGCGTTTTGTGCGGGACATAAAAACTGTAATTTCGGGCTTGCGGTCCGGTGTGTGGAAAAAACGTTAACGCTGAGAGGTCTTATCGGAATCTGGCTCGCAGGAGGCCGACTGCTGACAACCCTGTGATTGCCGGCAAGTGTTTCGTGACGTCGCAGTTGCCTGGCAAACCGAAGATTCCGACTCCCCTGTCTACGTTCTGGCAGAGACCTGGGCGACCTCCGCCTTCTCGTGACCAAAGTATTCGCGATACCACTGGATAGTTTTCTTTAATCCATCCTCCAGCTTGTAGCTCGGGGTCCATCCTAAAACGTTCCGCGCCTTGGTCGAATCGAGAGACTGGTCTTTGATCTCTCCTTTTGCTTCATTGCGGATAATGGGTTGTAAATCTTCGCGTCCCATCTGGCGAAGGACCGCACGCGTCATCTCCATTACTGTGACTCGGCTTTGCAGTCCGAAATTGAATGCTTCGCCCTGGACGCCCTTTTCGGAAATCTTGGAGGCGAGCACGACATAAGCGTTGACTACATCGGATACGAAAATGTAGTCGCGAGTAAAGCTTCCATCACTCCGAAGAATGGGTTTCTGGTCGCCCAGCACACTGCGAATCACGCCCGGCACCAACTGGCTCCAGTTGAGATCGCCGCCGCCATAGACGTTGCCGCATCGCGTGATCGCAACCGGAAGACCATAACTGTGAGCATAGCTGAGCGTAATCATGTCGGGACAGCTCTTGCTCACGTCATAAGGATTGCGGGCCTGCAGAGGTGTCTCTTCCGTGTAGGGAAGCGTTTCAACCTCACCGTAGGCCTTGTCACTGCTGGCCACTACCACACGCTTCACAATCCCGCTATGCACACGGCAGGCCTCGAGAAGGTTGTAGGTGCCACGGATATTGGCCTCAAAGGTAGGCAGCGGGCTGCGCATCGCGGTACCCACCAGCGTCTGCGCTCCCAGGTGGAACACCGTGTCAGTCTCGTGTTCATTGATCGCTCGTTCCAGGGTCGCATAGTCTTCGAGCGGTCCGTTCACCACCCGGGTCCGCTGGATGTCACCACTGCGGATCAGCTGGCTTTGCGGGTCCCAGTCCCGGACAAGCACAACCACGTACGCCTGTTGCTCTAGTAAGTATCGGACCAACCACGATCCAATAAACCCCGTGGCCCCAGTTACGAATACTCTTCGTTCCTTCCAGTTCATCCAACCCCCAAGTTAATGGCTGTGCAATAACACGAACGATTTCAAGGATGGTCTTCCTAGAAAACTTTACACGATCTTTCAGGCTCTTTGGTTTTTCCGCGCCTCCGAAGACAACAGCGCGATTAGGCTTACCACACGAAATCAGCGGATCAGAAATGGCGTCCGCTGCTCTTTTCTATGTCAGATCTTTTGCATCAGAAGATCAGGGCTGAGCAGCTTGCCGATACACGTCCGAGTAGATTTCCAGAAGCGAACGAGCGCGTGAATCAGGGCTGTAATTTTGCTCCACGTTTTCCTGGGCACGCCTGGCAAGGCTCTTCGCCATTGCCTCATTAGAGAGCAACTCGTTAATGGCGTCCGCCATAGCCTGGGGACTACGGACCGGCACCAGGAGCGCGCTCTCACCATGCGTGACAATCTCCGGGATGCCTCCGACTGGCGTGGCAACCACAGGAGCGCCAAAAGCCATTGCCTCGAGTAGTACGTTCGGCGACCCCTCGCTGAGCGACGGTATGGCAACCACATCGGCCGCCCGATAATAAGGAGCTACATCTTTAAGTTGCCCGGCAAACCGAACCTGTTCGTTCAATCCCGCCGCCTGGATCGCCTGCGAGATTGCAAGCCGCTCGGGGCCGTCGCCCACGAGAATAAGGCGAGTCGCCCGTTCGGGACGCATCTGCCGCAGAAGCCGCAAAGCGGCAACCATGTCAATGTGTGCCTTTTCATGAGACAGGCGGCCCACACACAGGATCACCTTTTCTTCGGGAGAAATACCCAAATCACTCTTTGCGAGCCGGCGTGCCTCGATTTCGTCGCGTCCCGAAAGTCTCGCCGGGAGTCGCACCGCGTTATGCAAAACTGTAACGCGCTCTGCCGGTACACCAGACATTGTGAGATGTTGGGCAAAGCCTCGATTCATCGTCACCACTCGGGCTGCGACCCGCAAGGACCAGCGATCAAAGCTGTTATAGAGCGGCGAACGCAATGATGTATTCGTATATCCGTGGTGAAACGCAATCCAGGGAGTTTTGCGCCACAAGCCCGACGCTCGCAGCAAGGCATGAGACTTCACCGCATGGGTTTCGATCAGGTCAGGCTTGAGACGCTCGCTCAATCTTCGTAAATGCGACAAAATGCGAACATCGCCGAGAAATTTCTCGGGAATACAATGCAGCGGGAGATTTAATTGTTGCGCTGCTTCTACGAACTCAACTCCTCGACCATGTCCCAATGAACGTTCGAAGGTGATGATCTCCAAGTCCACTGATGGCCCGGAGGTCAGCGTTCGTGCCGCCTGGCAGAATTGGAAGAGATTCTTCGCTGGTCCCGAAATCGTCGCGGTTTCGAACAATGCAAGAATTCGAAGACTGGGGCGTACATCGCTCCCGAACGGTCGCATGTCTTTTTCCTGCAAAGAAACTGAGACCTTATCGACTTCAGCCAAATTTCTCATTCTGCCCGTAGCCTAGATGCGAGCCCGTTGTCAGTCACGCGCGGCCACGACTTTCCGGTAAACTTCTGCCGTTTTCTGGGCACTCGCCGCCCAGGACAACTCGGTTTTCGCGAGCTTGTTTGTGGCCTGTTCCATCGCGAGTCTTCGCGCGGGATTGGTCAAAAGATCCCGCAGTGCTGCGGCAAGATCCTGAGGATCGCCGGGATTTACGAGAAGTCCATGAACGCCGTCCTGGATCACATCCGGGATGCCTCCGATTCGACTAGCGACAATCGCCTTGCCGAATGCAACGGCGGTCATCAATACTCCGCTTTGGTCAATATTGCGGTAAGGAAGCACCACCAGCGCCGCCGAACGAAACAGCGGTGCGACCTCTTCCTCGGCAATGTAGTTCAATCGCCAGACGACTTGTGGTTCAATTTCCAGATCCCGCGCCAGCTTGCGCAAGGGCGCAGCATCCATGTTGGGTGTTCCCGCCACCAGGAGCTGAGTGCGAGCCCGCAGATCCGAAGGCAACGATGCAAAAGCGCGGATGAGTACATCCAGCCCTTTATAGGGTTCGACGCACCCGAAGAACATTACCACCTGATTCACGGACGGTTTCGAGACGCCACCGCCGCCGAGCGCCAGGTAGTAGTCCAGCACGCCATGGGGAATTACATGAATTTTATCGGCAGGGGCCCACTTTCTTTCCACAGATCTGTCGCCGGCTGAATTCGGAGTGCACGATGACTGCTTCAAAATAGCGGAAGACCGAAGCTCTCCCAAGTTTTTGATGCAAACGTTGCAGCACTGTGCCGTGAGGATTTGTATTGTGCACGGTCAAGACCAGCGGCGCGATCTTGCTCAATTCCTTCAGATACAAACTATCCAACAAAGGGGCCGGGAGCCACTGAAAATGTATGACTTCAGGTCGCAGTTTTCGTAATCGAACTACGAACTTCTTCATGTCGGTAAGGTGCTCGGCAGCCTTTCCCAATTTTCCAACGGCTCGATGCACCCGACCTGGCTTGGCTTGATGGCTCTGGTTGTAGAAATGGTTCCAAACCTCGAATCCCGATGCTGGCCGTTTCCACTGCGATGCCCGGAATTCACTTCGCGCCAGCAGGACTCGATGGCCATCCCCACCTAGAGCATGGCAGAGGGAGTAGTCGTAAGGAAGTGAGAAACAGGATGGATCGACCATTACAGTAACCAAACCTGATCGGGAGTCGCGTCCGATTTCGGAAAACGACTCGGGCTTCTCAAGTGAATAAGTGAGCATTTTGATTATTTAGCAGCTTAGATGGTGAACCCGAGAGATATTGCTTTGAGCGCGACTACGCGTCAGATGCTTTTTCAAGCATGACAAGATAATGAGTAGAACAAACTTTTAGACTGGCAATCAAAGGGTACAACACGAGAGCTGATGATCCCATTCGACGAGCTAGGGGGGGAGCAACCGTAAGTCTCCGAAAGTGCGCTTTAAATTCCGGAAACAGCTCCCTAATCTCTTGTTTTTGTAAGCCCCGAACGTTCGGATTCCACGGATTTTTAACGAAGAAATCATACCAGACAACGTAGCCGCCCGGCTTCAGAACTCGAGTCATCTCTGCGGCGATACGATGTTTGGAGGGGCTGTGAAGGATCGAACTGAACATGACGAACTGAAACACCAGGTCGAAGGTTTCATCTGCAAAACTCAAGGCTGAGGCACTTTCAATATTCAAAGTGACATCGTTAGGAAGTTCTCGCCTTGCCTGCGCGATTCGATCTTCCATTAAATCCACACCACATACGTTATGAGGTGCCGCGCCCCATCCTAGCAACTTGTGGAGCCAGAAGCCCGATCCGCAACCCACATCCAAAATCTTCTTGGAATTCAGGGGTTGGCAACCGAACTTTTGCAGGTCCGCTAGCAAAGATCTGTCGAGTTCTCGGCGTATGCATATATTGCCGGGATTATCAGATGAGTATCGGTCGGCCGGAATCGTTTCTTTCCGCTCGGCATATACTCTGCGAATACGGACGTCTTCATCTGCCATGCCCGCACGCGCTTCCCGGATGTCGCTATCGTCTAATCTCGGATTTCCCACGATGGGTTCTTCCCTTGGATTGTAGCCGGGAGGCATGATATTTCGAGGAGGACGGACATTACGGAAATGAACTTGCAGCTCTCATTTGGTCTCGGACTGCTCGAGCAAAAACTAGGCACGCACCGCTAGCCGCAGACTTAATTGCTGCATTTTATGTGTCAAATGGTGGACCATGGATTGAAAGTCCCAAAACGTTAAATCGGACCCGACACCATATCTTCTAAGTTCCAAGGGAGAGGTGTCAATTGTATTGGGACCGGAAATGGTCGAGGCTGCCCCTCGTACGCCGGAAGATTCCAGTAACTTCATGGTGGAAGGGTCATAATCCGAAATCGAGCCATTAGGGTAGGCAAAGAATTCGCAATTTTCGCCAGTAAATTCCCGGACCAGACTGATTGAACATGCGATTTCCTCTTGCTGGTCGCCCACCGAGAGTCGGCTGAGTATACTGTGAGTGTGCGTGTGCGCGCCAAAGGTAATAAGTCCCGATTTAATCATCTCTCGGATCGCAGACGTTCTCAACATATGGTAAGGCGATCCGGGACCGAACTTCTCGTCAGCATCAACCGCCAGCATTTTGGAAATCTCCGTCACAAGGCCGTCGATCGAATAGGGATGTCTCTGTTTTAATGACTTGTGCAGAGAAACGCTGGTGTTTGCCCTTTGCGCCAGGGTTGAGAGATTGAAGCTAACTCCATTCCATACCAGGAATTGCTTGGCAGTCCGCGTAAGAGCCAAATTTAATCGACCGAACCATGGGATCAGATCAGAATCAATGTATTTCGTGGTAAGAAAAATGGTGGCCGGACAGTTGTAGCTAGACAGAATCGGAAAAGCAATATCATAGTTGTTTTGGTACCCATCATCGAATGTGACGGCCAAAGTAGGGCCGTCCACTGAACCGGTAGCCAACATCGCAATCCCCTCGCGAAGCGAAACGACGCGAAAGTGCTGCGTGATGTAAGCAATTTGCTTTCGAAAGGTGCCTTCATCGATGAAACACCAGTCCGCAACTTGCAGCGGATCACGTACCACTGCGTGGTACATCAGGACGGATAGTTGTTTTTTGTAAACGTGAGAATGCAGGAAACGCGGCAGTCCAATTGACGAAGCTAGACCCACACCCAGCCGCACGAGAGATCCCTTCACAGAGAGCGTCATAGAGTCATCGCTGGACCATCTCTGGTATGCATTCCCCTTCCGTCCGGGATGCGCCGATGACCCGATCCAAAGCATCCGCAAAGCTGCGAGACATCTCGATGTGACTGTACCGAGATATCGCGCTCGCATCACCGCGGTACATAACGGCGCCTTCACGCTTGTATTCTCGGTATGCGCGTGTCAAGAAATCGCCTATTTCCTCTTCCAGACAAAAATGTGCGCCCGCCTTGGTTTCGTCGAGAACCTGAGTCATCGCTCCTCGATTCCCTCCTATTGCGAGAATAGGCCGTCGCGCCCCAAGATATTCGAACAGTTTTCCTGTATGCAAACCGCTGTCCTTAGGATTCGTCCAACTCAGCAAAAGCAACAATTGCGATTCCATCTCGCGCTGTAGAACCTCGCTCCGTCGTATCAACCCATTTACTTGAACAACCTCTTCAAGTTGATACCGTTGGATCAGAGGCGTAAGCCACGGCTCCGGCGGCACATAGAATCGGACCCGAATGTCATCGGGTCGGAGTATTCCCCCTTGAATTAACTTTCGGAGCGTGGCAAACAAGACAGTGGGATCTCGCTGACCCCGGTAGAGCACACCAGCATAAGTAATGGTGAATTTTTGTGTCAATGAAGGGCGGGGCGAGAAATCGTCAGGATCGAAGCCATTCGGTACAGTACCAATCTCATGGGAGGGATATCTTTGCTTTAGGCGTTCGGCCCAAGGGTCTGACACAGCAATCAGCATATCCGCCCGTCTCAATGTCCTTTTCTCTAACGGAACTTGTAAGAACTGCAAGTCCCTAGGCCTCATGGTCGTGATGTCTTGAGTCCAAAGGTCCCGAAAATCCGCGATCCAAGGACAACCAAGAATCCCTTTAGCCTTCGCCCCTATGAGATGAACCGAAGTTGGCGGGAACGTCGTGATCATTGCGTCGATTTTTCGGTTTTGCCGTCGTAACCCTTCAATTGCATCGAGGGCATACGGAATCCATCCTTTGGTAAGATCGGGGTAAGTAAGTAGGTTTTTTAGTACCGTGATCGCTAAAGTGTGCGGTCGGTCAGCCCCGGCCTGCTTTGACAATGGCAGGCGCAACTGTTCATGTACTCCTCGGCGACTGTCTAGATGGAGTCTCTTTTTCCAATTCGCTAGAACATCCTGATAACCAGTCTCGATGATCCACTCAACATTCCGCGCCGTGCCCCCGTCCACTCTTGGAGTCAACACCAGTGGCTGCCAACCAAAACGGGGCAGATATTTAGCCAGCGCGGCAGGACGACGAGCGCCGCTACGCTCGACCGGAGGATAGGAATACGTAACCAGCAATACGGTTCGCACTAGGATACCTCTGTTTGTTGAAAACAACGTTTCGCTTCGACGAGGACTCTTTACCTGCAGGGTTATGAGCGAAAGCAAGCAAAACCAACGTGAGCCAAAACGTCTTGTCCCAAAGAATGTCACCGAAGAAGCCAGCTACCAAAATACCGCACAAAGCTGCTTCACATGACACCAGCATGATAGGGGAAATGCACGGAAGCTGCTTTCGACAATCCGAAATCATCTTGAATTGCGCTTTCAGCGTCATTAGAAGTAATGAATAGCCCGATTAAACCTTCCTCAACTGCAACTTCAAGATAAATGTTATGGGAATTGTTCTCCTGCTTCATGTAGAGTGTTCGCCAGCACCCGCATAGTCGTTGTAAACGACCGGAAAGTTACTCAGTCCCGCCCCCATTAACGCATAGTGCTTCATGGCTGTCCAGCCAACCAGCCAAATATCAAATCTACCTGCACCGCGATCATTCGTTTCAAATCGAGAAAGAATCGTGGGGGCGATCACAAGCATCGGCCTGCCACTATAACAATAGGAATGAGGCCTCGCCGAACTTTGAATCGAAGCAGAATACGAAAATCATGACCAATGCGGCGACTAAAGTGCCACGTGACTGAATCAGAAGCAACGCCAAACGATAATGCCACCGCACACGAGGGCAACGAATTTCATCTGACGGCTTCGAGCCGACAGAAATGCCGCAATAGAGAACGCCAGCGGAAGCAACAACCGGACCGCAAATCGGTTGGGTTCACCAAGGTATCGCCCGCGCTTAGTGTCGCTCGCATGCTCTCCCGCGTGACCAGGCTTACGCCACTGTGAAATTGGTACAAGCTGTATAGCGCAGCCGCGACGCCGCCTGCGATCGTGAGAGCCACAATCCAATTAAATTCCCCCTGGGTAGCGCGAAAAGAGCTGATCACCAGGAAGAACAAAAATAGAGCAATCACAGTAGTGATGTGGCTCAAGGAAACATCGGGCCTCACCGCCCAAAGAATGGACGACGCTATCCAGGCAACGAATGCCCCGCACCAGAAAGCAGCCGCCGAGGGCCGCTGTAAACGCCCGCTTACGATTCCAACCGCAAAAACAACCCAGAGACTGACAACAAATGCGAGTGACATCAATCCGCGCTCGCCTCCGCCAATCACGGAAATACCCTCAAACGGAAGCAGCAGAACCACGCCTCCCAAAGCCGTCTCCACTGGCCAGCGCCACAGCATGGGGATCAGTGCAACCGCGGGCAGAAATATCCATCGCCCTTGTCCAATGATGACTCCCACCATCGCGGCGGCGAAACAAACTGCCAGGGGAGCGCCCCAGGTCTCGAGCGAAAAACGTTTCCGACTAAGTGTATGTTGGAGCATGACTAAGTTTACTTTGAGTAATGCCGGAAAACCGGAGGATGTACGGCGGCAAGGGGATGCAGAAGTACTCGACCAAACAACAGCTATCGACCCAGCGCGAACAACGTTCGCCACAGAATTTCAAGATCACTCAACAGGCTGGCTCGATGCGCATACGCTAAATCCAGTTGAGCTTTCCGCGGCACGATATTGTCCGCGTAATAGGCTTCAAGATCTTTCTCGGGAACCTCCGCCAGTAACTGCTCCTCATGGCGAAATTCCAGGGTTGCAGCACCCGTCAGACCAGGCTTGAGAGCGACTAGTTCCCTATGTTCCAGCGCCAGAGTGTCGCGAAATGCGGGGAGTTCCGGGCGCGGCCCTACAAGGCTCATATCTCCGCGCATGACATTCACCAGTTGCGGCAACTCGTCAAGCTTGCAACCCCGCAAGAACCGACCCACCGGTGTGATTCTGGAATCCCCTTTTCGGGTTACACCCGGACCAGATCCTGCAGGCAGGTGTGTCATCGTACGAAACTTCAAAAGCTGAAATATCCGTCCATCCTCGCCCACCCGTGCTTGGCGAAACAGAACAGGACCATCAGAAGTTACCTTTACCACGACCGCCACCACAGCCATAAGCGGGAGGAATACCAAAGTCCCGAGGCTGGAGACGGAAATATCCAGGGCCCGTTTTCCCCAAGAGTGGTTCCACGCGCTGGACTTAACTTCAACCCCGACTTCCGGTGACGATATGGTCGCGCTCAGGTTCATAAGCGGAAAACAATCGGACGGCATTACGTCCTAGCTCAATGCCACCATGACTCTCTTGCGATTTTTTTCCACTACTTCGGTCACGCTCTGGATCACCCGCTCGATCTGTTCCCGGCTCATATCCGGAAAAATAGGCAAGGACAAGCAGCGTGAATAACTGTCCTGGGCATGAGGAAAGTCATTTTTCTTGTAGCCGTACTCTTGCACGTAATAAGGATGGTTATGCAGAGGGATGAAGTGCACGCTGGTACCAATGCCACGTGCTTTCAATTCCTCGATAAATTGCTCTCGGTTCAGATCCAGCGCACCAGACCGCAGACGCAAGATAAACAAATGCCAGGAATGATCCGTTGGATTCACGCCACTGGGTGGCAATTCCAATTCCTCAACCTGCGAAAACTTCTCTTGATAGATAGCTGCAATCTCACTGCGTTGCTTCCAGAATTGGTCCGCCTTATGAAGTTGCGCGACCCCCAGGGCAGCCAGGATATCCGGGAGGTTCAATTTATAACCGGCATGATGAACTTCGTAGAACCAGCTGCCGGTTTTTGAATAACGCTTCCAGGCATCGCCTCCGATGCCGTGCAGGCGCATGGTCTTTGCGCGCTCCGCATACGCGTCATCATTGGTGGTCAACATGCCACCTTCGCCCGTGGTAATCGTTTTGGTTGCGTAGAAGCTGAAGGCGGTAAGTTCAGAAATTGTCCCAATACGCCGGCCGCCGCTCCATGCGGGTAACGAGTGCGCGGCGTCCTCGATTACATGCAGCTTGTGACGCTTGGCCACGGCGTGCAAAGCCTCCATATCGCAAGGCTCTCCCGCAATATGCACCGGGATAATGGCGCGGGTCCGCGACGTGATGCGGCGTTCGACGTCAGCCGCATCAATGTTGAATCCACCGGCCACACTGTCGCACAACACGGGCCGTGCGCCAAAATAAGTGACCACTTCCGCGGTCGCGGTGAAAGTGTAAGAAGGAACCAGAACTTCATCGCCAGGACGCAGACCAATCGCGTCGAGAGCCAACTGAAGCGCTGATGTTCCTGAATTTACCGCCAGAGCCCATTTGCAGCCCAGATAGGCGGCAAATTCCTTCTCGAACTGAAGCGCTACGGGGCCCGTGGTCAGCCAGCCCGAGGCCAGCACTTTCTGCACTGCGTCCATCTCTTCTTTGCCAATGGACGCCTGATGAAATGGAATGTAGGAATTATCGGTCATTTATCGTTTCCAATACCTGCGGGATATTGTTTCCAATACGGTTGAGGGAGAACGTTAAGCGGCAGATTCCGAGGATTCACTTCCAGAAAGACTGGCGTGCGCCAGTCGGTAATTCAGCACCTGGTCATGCCGATCCATGGCGCCGAGCGAAATAATTTCTGGGCTGGGCCAATACTCAGGCACGATCTCAACCAGCTTGCTGACCAGTCCGTGGACATTTTTCGCGGCGACTAGTACGGAGAGCTGATCCAGCCAGATCGACATCTGCTCGAAACTGGTCTTGCTTCCGGTCAGGAGGCTGATCTTCTCGTGCTCGGTGGGCTTAACGTCCTCGCCATCCCGCTTGAGCTCTTCGAACATCTTTTCTCCCGGGCGCAGACCCACAAAGTCAATCTTTATGTCGCGGTCCGGTTCGAGCCCCGATAGCGTGATCAGGTTTCGCACCAGATCCAGGATCCGAACTGGCTCACCCATATCCAGGACAAAAGTTTCGCCGCCACGACCCATGCTGGCAGCCTGCAACACCAACTGCACCGCTTCAGGAATCGTCATGAAGTAGCGCACCATATCAGGATGCGTGACCGTCACCGGCCCACCCGCTGCAATCTGCTGCTCGAATATCGGCAAGGCGCTGCCATTGCTGCCGAGCACGTTGCCGAACCGTACCGCCATAAAGCGGGTGCCGTTTCCTTGCAACCCCTGCATGATCAGTTCCGCCACGCGCTTGGTGACGCCCATGATGTTCGTTGGGTTGACAGCTTTGTCGGAAGAGATCAGAACAAAATCATCGACCCGAAACTGCCGGGCCAGTAAAGCAACGTTATAGGTGCCGAAAATGTTGTTGTTGATGGCCTGGAAGCAATTCCTCTCCATCATGGGAACATGTTTATAGGCTGCAGCGTGGAACACGGTGTGGGGTCGATACGTCGAAAACACTTCTCGAAGGAGAGTTACATCCTGGATGTCCCCAACGATCGGAATGTAGTCCAGTGTCGGGAACTTTCGAGAAAGTTCGTTGCCCAATTTGAAAAGATCGTTCTCTGAGCGATCCAGCAGAACCAACTGCCGGGCCCCAACTGAGGCCGCCTGCCGTACCAATTCAGATCCGATCGAGCCACCCGCGCCGGTAACCAGAATCACCTTGTCAGCTGTGCGCTCCCGAATCCGCTCCAGGTCCAGGGCAACCGGTTCGCGCTCCAGCAGGTCCTCAACTCGCAGCTTTCGCACCTGGCTGACCGAAGCTGACTTGTTGATCAGTTCACCGATGGGCGGAAGGGTCTTGAAATCCACTTTGCATTCCCGGCACTTGGCTATGATTCTTTCCACCAATCTGCCGTTGGCCCGTGGGATCGCAATCATCACGCATCCGACTTCATATTCCCGTACTAACTCCTGCAATGCGTCGGTATTTCCCAACACCTTGACGCCGTGAATTTTTACGCCTTTTTTGCTGAGATCGTCATCCACCAGACCTACCGGGTTGTAGTTCAGGCGGGGGTTCTGTTTCAGTTCCCTTACGATAGCGCTACCCGCATCTCCTGCTCCGACAATCAAAGTATTGCGCCGGGTGTTGTCAGTACGCGCGCGCTCGGTGTAAGCCCGTACCGCGAAGCGTGCGCCGCCCATCGCCATGATGGTCAAAAACAAATCGATCATGACTACCGAACGTGGGTATCCAGGAAACCGGTATACGCCCTGTACCAACAGGAAAATCAACACTGAACTGAGCAGTGAGGCTTTGCTGATATCCAGCAAATCACTGATTCCTACGTATCTCCACCAGCCGTGCATCAGCCCGCATTGATAAAACAGGGCGAGCTTGATCAGCAACACAAAGGGTAGTGTTTTCCAGAATATCGCCAGGTCGGGGCCACTCAGACTGGCGTCCAGACGAAGCAGAAAACTGAAGTAATAAGTTAACGCGACGAGAATGATCTGCGACACGAAGATCAACACTGAGCGGTATTTCAAAAAACCGCTGCTCTTCGTCTGGATCCTTAACCTGCTACTCATATGTTCCATGATTCCAGCAGACATATCCTGTGCCCTCTCGCCAGGGATGCTCCGCGCTTCAGCCGTACGACAAGCTCCTGAGCGCAGGTAGACCAGCAAAGGGGGAGTTCTAGTCCAGATTTTAGGGGGGAGGAGGAGCTAGTCTACCTTAAACCTGGAGCGATTTGTATATCTATTTGGATGCCAGTTCCCCGTCGGTGTAACCGTAGCCGTAATATTTATAGTCGGTGGCATTGCAGTCTGCCCCGTTTAGCACGATTTGCAGGATCGGCGCACCGTGTACTTCCGAAATCAACTCCACACAGCGCCGCATACCCTGCCGGGTCGTAACTCCAGCCCTGCCAACAAGAACCACCGCATCCGCTAACGTCGATAATGCCCTTCCATCCACGAACGGAAGGATAGGAGCCGAGTCGATGACCACGAAGCGGAACCGCTCGCGCAACCCGGCTAGCACCTCCTCCATCTTGTTGGAACAGATGAGCTGGCCGGAATTGCCCTTACTCCGTCCGGCCGGCAAAATGGATAGGTTGCTCATGCCCGGAACTTCGAGCAAGGAACTCTCGAGCGAGGCGTCCCCACTCAGCACGTCCCCAAGACCCTGTCCTGTGGGCAGGCTGAAAGCCTTTGCCACTCTGCCTTTGCGAAGATCGGCATCGACCAGGCAGCAATTGGCATGTTGCGCCAACGCATAAGAAAGGTTCAAGGCAACTGTCGTCTTACCTTCTCCCGGCAAGGAAGAGACAATCAGCAAGGTCTGCGGAGGATTGTTCGGCCATGAAAGCATGATCGATGCGTACAGGGCCTGCAACGCTTCTCCTTCAGGCGAGTTGGGTCTCTCCAGGAAGAACATGTTGGTCTTGCCCGTTTCATCCGCCGGAGGCAGAACCCCCGTGACTCGCTTGGACCAGCGCAAACGTTTGTCCTGGGTTTCCGGCTCGCTGATCATCGGGATAATGGAAACATTCGCGCTTCCAATCCATCGCCTGATGTCTTCCGGAGAGTGCAGCTTGTTGTCCAGTTCCTCGCAAACGAAAGCCAGGCCGATGCCGCCGATGAGGGCCGCAAACAAGCCCACTGCGAGATTAAGAAATCGGCGTGGACGAATCGGATCATCGGGAACCCGGGCTGGATCCACAACCTGAATATCGACGGATTTTGACGCTGCCGAAATCCCGGCCTCTTTGATTCGCGCGTACAACGAATTGTAGAGTTCGACGTTCGCTTCCACTTCCTTCTTCAGAGTGGTATAGCGTGCGACCTTGTCCAGGTCCTTGTTCGTTCCTTTCATTTCAGCGGCCATCAGCACTTCGCGCGTTTCGGCGGCGGCGTAGCTGGCTCGCATGGAATTCACGATCGCTTTTTTCTGCATGTCGAGCTGACTTTGCAGTTCATCCACTTCGCTCTGCGCTTTTTTCGCGGTGGGATGATTGCTGCCGTATACCACCAGCGATTGCGACAAGAGGGCTTTCTGTTCCGCTAATTTCTGACTCAACTGCTGCACTACTGGATTAGTACGGACTTCAGGGATCGAGTCCGGATTGTTCACATTCTTAAGGATCGCCTGTAACTGAATCTTTTCCGCTTGCGCCTGCGTCTGCTGGCGGCTCAGCTCGCCGATGTGCTCGGTGAACGTACTCTTGTTCGTATCGATGTCAGCGACGCCAATCGACTGCTGCATCTGCCCAAGCGCCAGGCTTGAGTCTTCCATTTTCTTCCGAAGGTCGTCGAGCTGGCGTGAAAGCCATTCCGAAGACTTCATGATGGCGTCGTGCCGGCTTTGAAAACTCTGATCGATAAACGTCTGCACCAGGGTGTTCGAAATCTGGGCGGCGAGTTCGGGATCGCGCGAGTCGTAGCTGACCAGGATCAGTCGGCTTGCAACGTCTCGCTTGACCTTCAGATTGTTCTTGAGATTCCCCAGAGCAACGCCCTCTTGCGGGGTAATCTGCACAATGTCTGACGTGTGCGTTGTGCCGGTCTTGAGCGCGGTTGGGTCATCCATCATGAGCGGGTTCTGATCGAGGTGCAGTTTTCGCACCACCATAATCGCCAGGCTATCGCCTTGCATGACCTGAGCCTGGGTCTCGAGATATTCAGCGTCGCTCGCGCCCGAGCTGCCGTTATCCATGGAGAATTTTTCTCCAGAGGGGTCAACCTCGACCCTGCGCGGTGGCTTCGTAAACGGGCTTGGTCAGCACCGTGACCAGGATCGTGGTCACCATGACGACGGCGAAGAAGAATGCCGACAGCTTCCAGTGCTTCTGCAGGATTCCAACTGCGCGCAGCCAGTCAGAAGTCTTGTTCTCCTCGAACACGGGCGTGCCCGTCCCGAGCTGTGTCGCGGAAGTCTCATCGGCCCGAATCGCGATCTGGCCAGGCTTTCGCCCGCCAATCTGCTTGCCAGCCTGCCGCATCAATTCAAAGTTTCTACTCACGCCCTGCCTCCGCTCTGTATTTCGTAGCTCAAGATTGATGACAAAATTTTTAGTTTCGTGACGTTTCCGATCATAAGACTCGTTACGAACAAATCTGCTTCTCTTATCTGGCTGCCCCGTAGATAGCGACACCGGTCGCGGTTTGAACGATTGCTTCCAACGTTCGCCGGGTGGCGCTCTTGGCCGCGCTGTTGGGAACAAAAATAATGTCTTCGGCTTGCAGACGCATATCCGGTGCCTTCGAGGAAAGCATGTCCTTGAGTGGCAAAGGCATTTCCTGACGACCCGTTTTCGTGGTTCGTATCAGCTTCGCCTTGTTCAGCGAGGCCGTCGGATTGGTGCCTTCGGCCATGGCGATTGCCTGCAGGACTGTCATATCGGTGCCGTTGTCCATGACTACGCCGCTCGGTCTGTGAACATCGCCGACTACGTAGACGACTCCAGCCCGCGATACGACTACCGTGTCTCCGGGGTAGACATCTATATTGCTCTTGGCAGACTCATTGGGATCGTTCGAGAGCATTACGTTGTTCGGCGTCTCCGGATGATCTCGGCGACTAATGCTCACCACCCGCCCAGCCTTCGGGCCGGTACCGCCGGCAAGCGAAAGCACATCGAACAATCGGCGTGGACCAAGGATCGGATAGACCCCAGGATGCTGCACCTCACCCATCACCGAAATTCCCTGGGTGGCATATTCCTTTATGAAGATTGAAACCTGAGGCTGTGCGTAGAAGCCGCCCGTCTTGAATTTCTGCGCGATCATGTCTTGCGCCTGATTCGTTGTCATTCCGGCAACATGCACAGAACCAATAAAATTCACCGAAACGTTTCCATCCTGATCAACCCGTGCATCCTGGTCTGACTCCGGCGCCCCAAACACGCTGATCTTTATCAGATCGCCCCCGCCGATGTAGGAGTACGGTGCCCGAAGGCTGGGCTGGCGTAGTGATCTCTGACACCTGAGTGCCAGTTGGTGCTACAGGTGCGGCTGGTGGCGGTAGGTGCGGTTTGCGCCAAAGCACCCTGGGTCGGGGCCAGGATAAAAAGAGCCAAGAGGAGAAATGTAAACTGGAACCTGCGGATTGTTTCGAATTGCCCCATAGTAACCTCAAATCTTGTAATCAGATTGTTCTTGACGGATCGCTCAACTGCACTTGAATTCTCGTCCATTTTCATTCTTCTACTGACCGCCGCTACGAATCGGGGGATCGACTCAATCGTTACTAAGTTCCACGTTCCCGGAATGACTTGCCGTTGCCATACCCGGGAAAGTGGGTCTGCGGCGGAGTCATATGGTATTGCTCGATCTTGTATAGCAATGTCCGGTAACTCACTTTCAACAGTCGTGCCGCCGCTTTACGATTCCAGCGGGCTTGCTCGAGAGCGGTAGCAATAGCATTGCGCTCCGCTTCTCCCTTTACGCTCTGTACCAGAGATTTCAGGCCGGGTGATTTCAAAGCGAAGACACCAGGCTGTGGCTCCGGTGCGTCGAACATCGCTCCATCATTTTCGTCGCCATCCGAGAGATAGGAATTCCGGAATGTTACGTCCCCGTTTACCCCCAGTGCCTCTACGCCGTTTCCGACATCTCCCACGACCAGGTAACGCTTTACGAATTTCTCCAACTCCCCGAGGTTTCCCGGCCACGAATGGCGTTGACAAGCGTCCATGGCCTCGGCGGAAAAGATTCGGGTCGGCAAGTTGTAACGTCGTGCCAGCCGGTTCATGAAGTGGCCAAGCAGAAGCGGGATCTCTTCCTTGCGCTGGCGCAATGCTGGCATATGCACGGTATAACTACTGAGGCGATAGTAAAGATCTTCTCGCAGTTTCCGGTCGGCAATCGCCTGGTCAACATTCACCTGGGTTGAGGCCAGGATGCGCACATCTATCTCGACTGGATTTTCACCAGTCGAGCGTACAAAATATCCGTCCCGCAGAACATGCAGTAACTTCGCCTGCAGGCTCAATGGCATTTCCGTAATGTCGTCCAAAAACAGCGTGCCCCGATGACAAAGCTCAAGCTTGCCCAGCTTGCTCCGCTGCCTCGAGCTCACTCCGCCAAACAGTTCGCTCTCTAATACGTCTCCTGGCAGGGTCGCGCAATTAAGCTTGAGAAAACGAAAGCCGGATCGCACTGACAGCTTGTGGATCAGGCACGCTGCCAGATCCTTGCCGCTGCCGTTTTCTCCCAGAATGAACACCGGTGCGCTGACCTGGGCCAGCAGTTCTGCCTGGGCGCGCAATCTCCGCATCGTCGGGCTCGCCGCCACAAAGAACAAGTCGTCGCCGATATCCTCAATTTCGTCGACGATGACTTCGCTGTCGAAAGTCTCCGTGCTTTGAGAAAGAAATCTCCGGATCACAGCCTCAAGTTCGAGTGCGTGCCATGGCCGAATCAGAAAATCCTGAGCGCCGGCGCGAAGCGCTTCCAGTTTTTGAATAGGATCATTCGAGCTTGCGAGCACGAGAACCGGAAGATCAGGGCGGACCCGACGCAGCCAGCGCAAGGTGTGGATCGCATCAGAGTCGCCTGGCGCCAAATCGAAAAGAATCAAGTTCAATTCGCCAGTCGCCTGCACCCGTTCCAGCGCTTCCCAGCCACTGCCAACGGTCTCCAGCTGCCAGCCGCGATTTCCATCGCTGGGCCAGGCCAGATCGAGAGCCGACCGTTCCTTACTCACCAACAAAATGTGTGACAATTTCATCAAATGCTCACAGAGGCTCGACGTCATAACCTTCTACCCGAACTGACAGCGATCGTTGGATCGCATCCACCGAAATAATCAGATTGCGGTCCCCGTTACGAGATACCAACACGCCTTCTACTCCTTCTAGCGAACCACCACGGATGCGCACCTTTTGTCCGATTTTCAGAAACGGATGCTCCTTCCACGGAACCTGCCGCGTAATTACAGTGCGCAGCGCATCAATCTGTTCCTCAGGAATTGGAATCGCTTCCCCGCCCATTTTGACGATTCCAAATACACCATTCGTCCGATAGACACGCATTCGTTGTTCGTTGTCGCTGAACACAAGTTTCACGAATACGTAACAACTGAACAGAGGTAGCTCTACTTTTTTCTTGCGATCACTCCACCGACGTATCTCGGTGACGAGCGGCAGAAAAGTCGTCACGCCCTGTTCTTGCAGGCGCTCAGAAATTACTTTTTCATTTCTGGCGCGAGTTTGGATGGCGTACCAACGCTCTGTTGTCACGGAAGGGCCACCGTGGTCCTGCGAGATTTGATGGGATGTACTGATAGCTTCGCCCTCTCAGTCACATCGACACGTGTGACTGCAATGTTCAGAGAAATTTAGATGCGCTGGGATGATGCAGGGGGGAGGTACTGCCTTCCAACAGTTACACATTATCGTCGCATGCAAAGGCCTGCAAGAGGCACATGCACTCGGCGAAAAGAATCTCTAGTCGTACCAAGTATATAGTACCATTTCTTAGAGAATTTAAGGCTAGAGAAGTATTACTCATAACGACTGTTCAGTTCGTTTGACTTTCGTAATCTTGATATATTGTATCTCATTGATAAAGTTAAGGTTGAAATCAATCCAAGTTCCTTTCAACTGCCTCGGCCCCTTACTATGATAATGTGTATTTCATGATGGCACGGCTGATTGGAAGCCCGATCCAATTGTTGCAAACTGCTTCAACTCTCCGTTGCTTGAGTTGTCACTTTAAGCTAAGATTTGTAAAAGTTTGTGCCGACGTTGGTTGCGCATCTTTGCATCTTCGCGGCTGGCTTTTCCCTCCCTCCTGGCCTCGGAGAAATTTCCGTTTGGACGTTTTTGAAAGCACGCTGATTAAACTCGATTTCTAATTTTCCCGATCGTCCTTACGGCAACTTGGAGGATTTATGCAGCCCGCTCAGCGTCCGGAGGGAAAAACGATTCGCGTCCTTGTTGCCGACGATACGCAGATACACACCCAGCTATTGGCGGATGCTCTGCGACGCGATCCCGGACTGGAAGTGATCAGTCCGCCGTCCCGATCCCGCGACCTGGTAGAAACTGTAAAGCTGCAGGCAGTGGATGTGATCGTTCTCAGCTCCCATCTTGACGAAGAACCGATGCATGGTTTCGAAGTCCTGACGAAACTACGGTCGGTGCAGCCCGGAATTCTCGCTGTGATGTTGCTGGATTCTTCGAAGCGGGAGGCGGTTGTTCGGGCGTTTCGCGCCGGTGCGAAAGGAATTTTCAGCCGGCACGATTCCGTGGAGACCCTTTCCAAGTGTGTTCGAAGCCTGTACCAGGGCCAGATCTGGGCCTCTAATCAGGAGATCGCCTTTGCCGTGGAGGCACTTGAAGCATCTCCCGTGGTACGTGCCGTCGATTCCAATGGGCTCAGTCTGCTTTCCAAGCGAGAACTACAGGTAGTTCGCAGCCTGGCGGAAGGGCTTACGAACCGTGAAATTGCAGAGCGCCTTGGATTAAGTCAGCACACCATCAAGAACTATCTTTTTCGAGTCTATGACAAGCTGGGCGTCTCCAGCCGCATCGAACTTCTATTCATGACTCTGACTCAACCCGGCTCGCCGCAACCGGCAGAGGTAGCTCGGGTTGCTGGTACGCCTTACGACGTCGAGGAATCAGCGCCGAAGGCCCGCCGCTCGTCGCCGAATGATCCATCCTCGCGAGGAAAAAATCGACTCGATCTCCAAGAGCCCGGACCTCATTTCCCAGCAGCCCCGGTTCGTCCTTCGGACGGAGAACTGGGAAACGAAAATCCGGGCGTGGCGAAGGCCCGCGCAAAATTCAGACCCAACACTGTTGTTACCAGCACTGACCCTCTGGATTGATTAAGCCACCCGGGATAATCAGCTCAGTTGACCGTCTTTCCCCCTTCAAGGAATCACCACTTCGCTTCGCTGGAATGTGCACCTTCCTGTCCTTGAGTGTTGCTTGCGGTCACCACGTAATAGTATGTTGTCGCCGCTTGCGCGGTTTGATCGCCATAGGCTGCTGAAGCCATGTCCCAAGCGGATTGAAAGAAGTCGACTGAAAAAAGAAAACGACGACGTTGGTGTCAACGTCGCCGTCTTTGAATTGAACGCGGAATGAACGCGCCATTCCGGGCGCGCTCACTGTGCGTTATTGAACTGTTAGCGTCTCGGTCGCGGTATGTGTCAGAGAACCTGACGTTCCAGTGACCGTGATCGTGTAAGTTCCCACAGGCGTTCCCGGATGGCCAGTGCCACCCCCACCACCGCTGGAAGATGAACCGCCGCAGGCAGCCAGGAAGATCAAAGCCGAAAACATCAGGCAACCCAGCAGCATGCCCCACAGTTTTTTCTTACGCGATGTGAAACCCGCGCCCAGTAATGTCAGGCCACCGATTGGCAACCAGAGCGCATAAGAAACATTTCCTAATTTAGGCGCGAGCGATGCAGAGGTCGCTGCGGTGGTGTTTACCGTCAGCGTCGAGGTTCCCGTAGCGCCTGTGACCGTGGCAGGGCTGAGCGAACAACTGGGCGAACGCGCTCCCGCTGGTGCAACGCTGCAGATCAGAGCTACGTCGCCAGTGAAGCCCACAGTCGGAGCAATAGTTATGGTTGATGTAGCCGTACCTCCGGCCGCAACCGAAGCCGGAGAAAGGGCCGCACCCGAGATCGTGAAATCTGGTCCCGGAGTGACAGTCAGGCTTACCGTCGTGCCGTGAGTCAGCCCACCGGCGGCAGTTCCAGTAATCGTCACGGTGGAAAGTCCCGTGGTCGTGCCTGCTGCGGTGCTGACCGTAAGAGTAGAGGTTCCGGTACCGCCGGCGACTGTGGGCGGGTTGAACGCGCAGGTGGGCGCGTGGGCTCCAGCTGGTGCAACGCTGCATGTCAGAGCTACATCTCCGAGGAAACCGTTGGCGGGAGCGATCGTAACTGTAGACGTAGATGTTCCTCCGGCTTGAACTGTCGCCGGAGAAAGAACCGCGCTCGTGATTGCGAAGTCGGGCCCGGGAGTAACTGTCAGGCCGACCGTCACGTCATGAGTTAGTGAGCCGGATGTTCCGGTGGCGGTGACAGTGGAAGTTCCCGTCGGCGTGCTCGCAGCCGTGTTGATTGTCAGAGTGGAAGGAACAGGGGTCCCAGCGGGCGTTACAGACGCTGGCGCGAAGGTACAAGTCGCGCTAGGCGGGAGGCCAGCCGAGCAGGTAAGGGCAACCGGATTTGCGAAGGCATTTACTTCGCTCACCGCGATGGTGTAGGTCGCTGGACTTCCAGCAGGTACGGACGCAGTGCCCGAACCTGGTGCTGTCACGGTCAGCCCGAAATCGGGAACCGATCCGGCTTGTTCAAACGCTACCGCCTGCATGACCCACGGCACGTTCGTGCCCTGGGTAGCACCGGCGTCAATCACGCCGGCCTGCTGCCCAATCAGATGCTCCACGTTGGCGCCATTGGGAGTCACGGTCACAGTGGTAAATCCGGGACCAGCGTCAGTGATCTTTCCAGCAACCGTTGCAGCGCCAATGATCAGGTCAACAACATTCGTCGTAGTGATGGGTCCACTGGAAAGGCTGAACCCAGTTCCGCTTCTCCCTCCACCTGAATCCAGTGCCAGGACGGGATCGATCCCGCTGTATTCAAGTATGCGTACGTCTGGAGTCGGAGCGGGCGCGCTGAACGTCACGGTTACGGTATTGGTGGCCGCGGCGACAATGTTCTTGGCGTAGTAAATGGCTTGGCTGAGTCCCGTTCCTACAACGGGAGGAATAGCCGCGACATAAGTGTTTCCGGCGGTATCAGTAACCGACGCAACCGTCGTCGTGGCGTCCGACCATCCGATGATAACCACGTTCAGGTTCGCCGCGGTTTGCGGCAGAGTATAGGCGACTGGCGCAGTTGCCGCCGGGGACGCAGGTTGAGCCGAGTTCGCCTGCACGAAGCTGATTGTCGTAGCCGGCGTGTAAGTGTAGTTAAACCCGAGCGTACCGGGCGTGTTGCTGGGATTTGTGACCACCACCGCAGCTGTTCCCGCGGAACCTGCTGGTACGCTGGCCTGAATAGTGTTCACGTTCGCAACCAGAACTTTGTCGGCAGGAACTCCTCCAATCGTCACCTTGGCGCCGGCGGCGAAATCGCTACCTGTGATGTTTACTGTCGCCCCGCCATTCGTAGTACCGGTATTCGGAGAGATGCCGCTTGTTGTCGCAGTGGAGAAAGGCGTGCTCGCGGTAAAGTTGAACGGAGAAGACGCGGAAGTCTGACCATCAACATTGGTCACGGTAACGCCGGCCGTGCCGGCTTGGAGAGCTGGGGTAAGACAGGTAATCGTCGTAGTCGAAGCAGCTACGCAATTCACTCCGCTTGCGGTCACAGCTCCCGCGGTGAAAATCACGCTGGCGCCGGGCTCGAAGTTGGTTCCGGTAATCGTAATTGTGGTGCCTCCCGCCTCCGGACCTGTGGAGGAGGAAAGAGATGTGATCGTCGGCAGCAAAAATGTCGGCGGAGTCTGCCCGGCCACTCGAAATGCCGCCATCTGCATTACCCAGCTGCCGGACACGAGCAAACCGGTGGCGTTCTGTGGCCCTGCCGCGACCACAAACTGATCCTCAGCGATGTCACCAAATCCGTTCAATAATTCCAGGACAAAACCCGGCCCACTGCCGGTAAACGCGGTCGTGATGGTACCCGCGCCGAATATCAGATCGTTGGCGGAGTTGGTTGTTGCGGGACCGCTGTCAGCCGGAACTGCATTGCCGGAGGCTCCCACTGAAGTATCCAACGGGTTCGTAGCGTCGATCCCGCTGTATTCCAGGATTCGGATGCTCTGAACCGCGGTGTTCTGGTTGAAATTCACGGTCACCGTGTTCGCGCCCGCGACGATATTTTTGGCGTAATAGACCGCCTGTGAAACACCTGGCTGCGTTGAGCCGGGCGCCGGGAGCGCCGTGGAAACGGTGCCGGCGGCGACCGCATACGTATTTCCGTTGCTGTCTACGACCGAGGCCACACTGCCGGAGGTATCACTCCATCCCACCACAACGATGTTCAAATTCCCCGCCACTTGGGCGCCGGTGTAAGGCACGTCAATGGAGTTTGTGTACACAAATGAATTGGGACTGCTGGCGGCTTGAACGAACGCTGCCTGTCCCTCTGCCGGTGCCGACAGAAATAGCGAACTAATCGCCACGACTAAAATGGCAAAAAACTGGGAATGCTTCAGGAATTTTTGGCGCGCGAGAATCTTTTTCACGATATTGACCTCTTGGATGACCGACGTCCTGGCCGGCATGGTTCTAGGTGGACTGCTTCCACAGGGAAACTCGTGACGAAGTTGGAACTACCAGGATTTTTCAACTAAAACGCTATCAGTTCGGATTGTGCTTGAGAATGGCTCCGGTGGGTCACCGCTCAAATCCAAAGTTCAATATTGGTACAGTTACCAGAAATGACCATCGGTTATTCATACTGGATTTGAAGATTTAACCGAGGTTGGGTTAGGCCTCCTTGAAAATTCCGACTTCAGGTTCTTCCCTACAATCAATGGCAATGACCGCCTCGCAAATCCTTGCACTATGAGGCTGCGGAGGCCACTCGGCCAGAATTAACAAGTAAAATAACCTTAACTAGACCACTCCAGCACAGCAATCGCACATCCAATAACAACATGTAGGCAACCCGCAAGTTTTGGTTCGGGCCTTTCTGCATTAAGTAACTGCCGTAGTTTCATGCATTTCCGAACGTTTGCGCGCGGAAAATCCTTTTTGCAGTTTGCCGAGTCAACGGTTCAGGCGATGGTCTGGGGTTAGTGCCAGGAATTCAAAGGCATGAACAAACGATCGCTCTGAAAATGGGGGAGGAAATGAAACAACAGAGCACGAACGTATTGGCATTCCTGCTCATTGTGCTGTCCTTTGGATGCGGTGGATCGTCTAGCCCTTCGTCTGGTGTCACGGACCCGCCAGGCAGCTATTCAACCAAGTTCTCATTGACTGAAAATCCGATTTCCGAAGGTGGAAACTGGGTCAATGGAGGTACGGTCGGTCTCGATTGGGCAAACGTCTCCACAACTCCAGGGCGGGCTGTCGGCAATGAGACCGGCGCCAACTTTTCTGACGCAACTGCTGTTTTACAAACTCTGACCTGGAAGCCAGACCAGAAAGCCACTGCTGTGGTTTCCACCACGGGTGCGCCGCTCGATGACTGCTCTCAAGAGGTCGAATTGCGGCTTAGGACGGGCATATCGACGCATAGCATCACAGGGTACGAAATTAATTACAAAGTCTCGACGAATTCCACTGGATACATGCAGATCGTACGATGGGACGGCCCCTTCGCTGACTTCACCGTGCTGCATACCTTCAGTGGACAACAATTCGGCGTCACCGACGGCGACACCGTTTCGGCCACTATTGTCGGGAATGTGATTACCGCCTTCAAGAACGGCGTACAGCAGGGCCAGGCGATGGACGATACGTATACGAGCGGCAGTCCAGGCATCGGATTTAACCTCGACAATGGCGTTGGTGGCTGCTCAGGAAGCAACGCCAACTATGGATTCAGCAGTTTTACTGCCTTGGATAGCTCGCAGGGTTCGTTCTAACGTAGCGCGGTGACAGGGTTTTTCTTTGTCGATCAGTCATCGTTTGAATTGTAGAATTCCACGTTTGAACCCGCGTTCCCTTCGTAACCTTGCGTGGCGAGGTCAGAGTCTCGCGTTTCGTGTCCGCGCTTTATAATGTCGCTTGATCCTCGAGAGCGACCTTCGAGACTGAATCCCGAACGCGAGCACGGGCTGGAATCACAAGGCCCTTGCGATGGTGGCAAAAGCGCATGCGCTCGAAATACTCAATGACCGTGGAACAGCAAGAGCCGGCGATTGAACAAACCAGACCGGCCTACAGCATAATTATTCCTGCTTACAACGAAGAAGCGCGAGTCGGGGCTACCCTCGAGCGAGTGCTGACGTATGCAGCGGAGCAGGGGTGGGATGCTGAAGTCATTGCGGTGAACGATGGATCGCGCGACAACACCACGGAAATTGTTCGCAGTTACGCGGAGAAAAATCCTCGACTGAGGCTGTTGGAGAATCCGGGCAACCGCGGCAAGGGCTACAGCGTGCGAAACGGAATGCTGCACGCGCGGGGCGAAATACTACTCTTCAGTGACGCTGATCTTTCGTCTCCCATCGAAGAAGCGGGCAAACTTTTTGCTGCGTTGGAGAGCGGGGCTGACATCGCAATCGGCTCCCGGTGGTTGCAACGGGACACGCAAACGCAGAGGCAACCCCTTCACCGCCAACTTTTCGGACGCGTCTTCAACCTTTTACTGCGCGTCATCCTCGGTCTTAAGTTCAAAGACACACAGTGTGGATTTAAAGCGTTTAACCGAGCCTCCGCAGAAGCAATTTTCCCGCTTCAACACATCGAACGATGGGGCTTTGATCCCGAACTGCTCTTTCTGGCAAACAAGTTCCACTTTAAAGTGGCGGAGGTTCCCGTCGCATGGGCCCATCGCGAGGGCACACGCATCAATCCCCTTCGCGATGGCGCCAAGATGTTTGTGGAAATGCTTAGAATTCGCTGGAACGCAACAACCGGGAAATACGCGCGTCGAGGATAGTCACCGCGTTCCCGCCCTGCCTTCGAGAAGTAATTCCCAATCGCTGATCACACCATTTTCTGATTACCCAACCTCGACCAACTCCTCGGCCGGTTCGGGAGCAGCGATGCGTGGACGCGGTATTGCCTTTTTGTTACGGCGAACTCGCAGGTTTCGGATCGGCTGTTCAACTGCGTAGTAGGAGATCGTAGCCGCCAGAAAAGTGAAGAGTAAGTTTTGCGGAAAGGTCGTAAACCAAGAATGCGAACCGGGCTCCGTGAATGGCATGTTCCACAGGTACAAGCTGTAGCTCAGATTGCCAACCCAGATCAGAACTGGCGTATTTAATATCCGCGGACGCACGGTGACAGCGTTCTGGATGCAAAGAACAACGCCCAGATTAAAAATGGTTAATGCAGACAGCTGTATGAGTCCGGATATGTGCCCGAACTTAAAGATGTCGTGATAGTGCTGAAGAAACGGAATGGCCAGGGTAAACGCCCAAATCAGCGGGAAACCGCGCCAGGTAAAGAACGACTGATATTTCCGGAATTGAGGCTGATACAACGCGAGCAAGCATCCGGCGGCGAGCGCATCGATCACGCAGAAAAAATTCGCGTCGATGACGGAAGGAGCTCCAAAAGGAGGTCCAATTTTCGTCAGAACAAGCCGAAGGAACGGCGCGAATACAAGGGCACCGAACGCTACACGCGGCGCCATCAGCAGACCAAACCCCATCACAGCCGGCCAAATTAAATAGAACTGTTCTTCCACCGAAAGCGACCACAGATGCCGCAAAAGCCACGGTGAATTAGGCGCATACGACGTCAGATATGTGTACGCCGTCACCAGGTACTTGAATGGAAGCGAAGAGTGGAAAACAAGGGTAACGACTAGCAAATAGAAGTAGCATGCCGGGAAAATACGATAGGCGCGGCGAATATAAAACTGCTTGAGATCTACTTTGCCTGTTTTGTTACGTTCCTGTACTAACAGCGTTGTAATTAGGAACCCTGAGATGATGAAAAATATGCGCACTCCATAATGGGCATAAGCGTCCGTCCACCAATCGCGAGCGATAGGAAACCCCGCACCCAGAGCGAAGTGCCCAAGCAACACAAACGAAATGGACAAAGCTCGGAGCCCGTCGAGCGATGGGATGCGTGATGAAGAAGACACTAAATTCTCCTAGCAATCCGGTGACCACTAGACGAAGACGTGCTTTTACCTTGGACACAGTAAAAGCACAGCTTCTTTCTTTCTGCTCAATACCGCACATCGTCATTCAGTACAGAAATGAGACGTCAAAATGAAAATGCCCTATGCTCGGTTAAGTCATAGGGCACTATGCAAGCGCCCGGTGGAACAGGCCCTCCCCCGAGTAGCCGTTCTTGAGACGCTTTAGCAGTTAAGCTGGTTGCCCACCCGATTTCTACTTCACCGCGGGTAGGACGACTCTTGTTTGTAGGCAGTTTCGATACCAGAGTGGTGAATTCCTAAGTTGTTGCATCTACACATGTTTCTGGCCTATCACAGAACGACTTCTGTGTCGGTATGCAAAAATTTTCACTCTGGAGTGCCGCTTTTTGGCGATCTCGGATTTTTGGTGGATTTCCAGTTTATCGACGGGGTTTTACACCAAGTCCTGGAACAGTGATTCGCGGGATTTGAGACCTGTAATTAATACCAGTTCAGCGACCGAACTACATTGACAACTGTCAATTCATTTAAATGCGATCGCGGACGAGCAGCGCATTCACTTTCCCATCGCCAATTTCGCAGCACATGGGGATTTTCACTTGGGCAGATTAGTAGAAGCTAAGAAAATTAGTTTGTGGAGATGTATGGGCACAACGAAACCACGTTGCGCGAATTCGACGATCACACTCGCGCTTCTCGCCTCCAAACCGAACAGCGAAATAGGGCCTACTAGCCTACAAACTTTACTGTAGTGCGCAAGACGTGTTCAATCTGTTCCTCGGAAAGTTCCGGATACATGGGCAGAGAAAGGATCTCGCCGGCAAGCTTTTCAGTGACCGGCATACTACCTGCTCCAGGGTAGCCAAGAGCCTGGTATGCGCCCGTCAAGTGCAGGGGAACCGGATAATGGATACCGGTCTGAATCCCATTCTCTTGCAGGTGATTTTTAAGTGCATCTCTTGCCCCTACTCGGATAATAAAAAGATGAAAGTTATGCTCCCCGTCTGTGGGGATCCCAGGAGCAGTTACTTTCGACCCCGCAAAACCGGCAGCGTAGCGTTTGGCGTGCCGAACGCGCAGCGAATTCCATTGATTAAGATGAGGCAGCTTGACCGAAAGAATGGCTGCCTGTATTGCATCCAGCCGGGCATTGGTACCAATCACACTATGCTGATATTTAGCTGGACTTCCGTGGTCGCGAAAAATCCGAAGCTTCTTGGCTCGTTCCGGATCGTTGCAAGTGACCGCGCCAGCGTCTCCGTAGGCACCGAGATTTTTGCCGGGATAAAAACTGAAGCACGTCAGGCGGCCTGAAGAGCCTACTTGTTTGCCCTGGCGCCCGACGCCCTGCGCCTGAGCCGCATCCTCGATAAGTTCGAGACCATGACGCTTGCAAACTTCCTCGAGTTTGGTCAGGTCCATAGCGCGGCCGTACAGATGTACCGGAATAACGGCGCGTGTCTTTTTCGAGATCCGTTGCTCGATGTTGGTGACATCCATGTGAAAGGTTTCGGAATTTACGTCGGCGAATACCGGCGTGGCGCCGACATTGCTGACCGCTTCCGCTGTGGCAAAAAAACTATTCGCGGGGACGATGACTTCATCACCGGGCCCAACGTCGGCCGCTTTCAGTGCCAACTCCAAAGCAGAAGTACCGGAGCTGACTCCGATTGCGATTTTCGCACCCACGTAGCGGGCAAACTCTTCTTCGAATTTCTCGACGTGTTCTCCGCCCACAAAATGTCCCGAATCTAAGACTCGTCCAATGCCTTCCAGAACTTCACTCTTGATAGAACTGTATTGGGCCTTGAGATCGACAAATGGCACCTCCAGGCGGGCAGCAGTTGTCATGTGATTGCGTTCCTTTTAGGATTGTTTAGTAGAAAGATCTTTTAGAATCAGTTTGCGATCGCGGGTAAGTGTAAACGAACTGCCGCAAGACGCACAGGCAAAAGAGGCGTCAGAAGCCGAATTTGGCGGACTCTTAAGCTTAGAGGCGCAAACGCACATCCAGCCAATTTGCCGCGCGGGGTTGCCGACCATCATTGCAAAGTCGGGAACATCCCGAATGACGACGGTTCCAGCCCCGACAAAAGCATATTCCCCAATGGTTATGCCACACACAATGGTTGCGTTTGCCCCGATCGTCGCCCGGCGGCGGACCTTTGTGGAGACCAGGCTGTCGCCTGTTTTCTTGATATAAGCTCGGGGATTAGGATCGTTGGTGAAGACGCAGTTGGGACCAAGAAAGACGTCGTCCTCGACTTCGACCCCCTGCCAGATGGAAACTCCATTTTTCACCGTCACGTTGTTGCCGAGTCGTACCCCCGCTTCCACGAACGCGTGATCCCCGATATTGCATGAAGCTCCGATTCGCGCGCCCTCCATGACGTGGGCAAAAGCCCAAACTCGGCTGTGGTCGCCGATCTCAGTAGTTTCGACCAGCGCCTTCGGGTGCACGAAAAACTTCTGTTGCACGTCGGTTGGTATGGACATTGGACCTACCTCTCTCGGAGTGGAACGGGATCTGGGAGAGAGTCGGCGTAGCCTTGTTTGTGACTGGCCGCCATTTCTACGGCGCGTACCACTGCAGCGCCAAAGTGGCCATCGGTCCGGGGAGTCTCTCCAGTTTTAACGCAATCAAGGAAATGCTCGATCTCGGTAAGAAGAGGCTCGGTATTTTCCAAACTCGGTGCCACCATGTCGCCAGAACGGTAGGTCAACTGGAATTCGCCGAATGTCCCTGGCGGGTGCAATGTGACGCCCCGGTCATACACCTTTACTTTTTCACTAGGCTCGGTGTCGTCGTAGACGACCATGCGCTCGGACCCTACCAGGCAAGTGCGGCGCATCTTCTGCGGTGAGAGCCAACTGACTTCGACGGAAGCGATCACGCCGCTGGCGAAACGAAACGAGAGAAAAGCGACGTCATACTTGGATCCCTGGATGCAGGAGCGCCCGAACGAGAAGGCCTGTACCGGCTCTTCCCCCAACCAATAGAGCAAGATGGAAACGTCATGTACCGCAAGGTCCCAGATTACGTCCACATCTTTCTGGAAGAGTCCCAAGTTCACGCGAGAGAAACTGATGTAATGCAAATCTCCCATCGTCCCCGAATCAATCAAACTCTTCACCTTCACCACTGGTGGACTGTAGATAAAGGTATGACCCGACATCAAAACAAGGCCTAATTTTTTGGCCAGTGTCGCAAGTTCCATCGCCTTCTCAGTGTTGTCGGTAAGCGGTTTTTCCACAAACACGTGCTTGCCCGCGAGCAGGGCTTGGCGCGCAAGGTCATAGTGCGTTGAAATGCTGGTGGCAATCGCGACCGCGTCCACATCAGAGCTGTAGAGATCCGCAACCTTATTGAATGTTTGTATTTGAGGGTATTGCGTCGAGGTCTTACGCAGCTTCTCTGCGTCAAGATCACAACAAGCGGCTAGTTCACATTTTGGCGTTTGTTGAAAAACCCGAGCCAAATTGGGGCCCCAATAGCCCAATCCAACCAATCCAACTTTAATCATTTAAGCGTCCGCCCCGGCGCCATCGTTTTTGCCTTGATGGTTTTTGCTTTGGCGCTATTAGAGTTGACTACGGCCTCGAGAAAGTCGGATTTAAACTGCTTGCGCAGAATCGCGATGTTCGGCATTACGCAATGCCCGCCAATGACCCCGGGGAAGATATTGGAGGGAAGAAAATCGACTTCCTCGACAAACGAAATAATATCATCGAAGGCGGCATCGTAAGTCGCCCCCAGTCGCTCCATTTCCTGCGCCCACGCGATCAACACCCCGAAATAGGTCGTCTCCAGCAGCTTGCTGAGTTCACCGACTTCGGGACTCTTGAAGGTATCGGTCTTAAACCCCGCCTCACTCAGATGACTCTGGGCAGCCTCGACCGAGGCCGAGTTAAAACCGGCTACAAATTTCTTGTAGCGGAGCATGTCTGCTTCCATGCGGTCATGCTTGCCGCGAACAGGGCTGTAGATCACTGCCATACCAGCGACTTTGTCGCTTATCTCGCGGGTCGTCCCGGGAGCCACCGTGCTGTGAATCATGGTCAACGAGGGTCCGTATTTCTCAATGTACCGGGCGCTAACATCAACAAAATCATGGCCTTGGTAGGGATAGCACAGGTGTAGAACCGCGCATCGTTCTTTGATCTCTACTGGCTGGATGTCGACTGGTGCACATTGGAATGTCCGGCTCAAAATTCGAAAAAGCGGCTTTCCAACCTCTCCCATACCCACCACTACGACGATGCTTTCAGCCAAACACTGCCTCCTTAAAATACACATTCGCCCAGATTTTCAGGGCAGAAGGTTACGAACTTGACCCAAGCTTTCGAGATATTACAGGCATTTTCTCACACCTTCTGCCAGGATTGGTACCGACAGGGCGCAAACCAGTAACATCTAAATCTTCCTTACGAGTCCCGTCTAAACGTAGCGGATTCTGCCTGGTTCGGGTCGGCTCACAATTTTTTGACCGGGAGTGACGATAAACCTGCATTGACAACTGTCGATTTACTGTCTATTCCTAGCTCTCATGAGTCCGACCGAGCAACAACTGAACTATATTCTGAATGCCATTGCCGACCCGACCCGACGACGAATATTGCACGCTCTGAAAGAACACGGCGGTTGTTCAATCGACAAGGACGTAGGCTTATGCGCATCCGACATTGAGCAGCGCATTCACCTTTCCCAGCCCACAATTTCGCACCATATGGCGATTCTCACCCACGCAGGATTGGTAGAGGCAAAAAAGATCGGCCTGTGGAGATGGTATCGCCGCAACGAAACCGCTCTGCGCGAATTCGCGCGCGCACTGAAAAAGACCCTGTGAAGCAGTTCGGCGCCGTGTTCCCATTCCCCGCCGTGCCTCATCTGAGGGACTTCAGTCCCGAAGGAGCTGGCGTGCGCACCGGAACTGCCTAAAGAGTTCCGAAACCAAGGAACTATGAACTAGCCGTCGCAGCCAGCGTTTTCTGCAACAGACGGCGAGCGTGTGAAATCAGGTCTCCCACTTCAAAGGGCTTCATCAGATAGGGAAGATTCTTGTCGTGCAAGAAGGCGCGGATTTCGGGTTCGACCGCGCCCGAAAAAGTAAACATCAGATGTTTTTCCAGGCCAGCATGGTTCTCGGCAATCCAGCGATAGATATCGGGCGCATTCCATCCGTTTGGCATCTCGCCGTCGACGATCAGCGCGTCGAATTTCGTCCCGTCGACCGACTGTGGCTTCAATAATGTCTTCACTTCCTCAAAATTCATCAGGGTCACGACCTGGGCTCCAGCGCCCGTCAACACGTCGCGCTCGAACTCCATAACGGCTTCTTCGTCCTCGATGAGAAGCACATTGCCTTCGATCACCAGCTTTCGCGGAACCGAAGATAAGCCACAGGTTCAGGAGTACCGGGACGGCCGCTGCCCGGTAGCCGTATCTGGATGACAGCTCCACCGCTCTCGCTGGTTATGCGCCGAAATATCTCCGCCATGTTCCTTGACGATGCCGTAACAAATACTCAGACCCAGTCCAGTGCCCTTTCCCACATTCTTGGTGGTGTAAAACGGATCGAAAATGCGGTTTGGTTCCTTGATGCCGGGGCCGGAATCCTGGAATTCGGTGAATCACATTTCCCTCGCGCGCATAGACGCTCGCACTTTAAGAATTCCCGCCCGACCCGATTCCAGCATGGCATCCACGCCGTTGTTAATGATGTTGAGAAATACCTGTTCCAGCTGGTGAGGGTCGGCAGTAACCGCGGGAAGTCCCGCTTCGATTTCACGCTCGACCTTGATGTCGTTGACCTTCAGATCGTAGTCGCGCAGGGCCAGTGTCTCGTCCAGCACCTTGCAGATATCGACCTGCTGCTTCTGCGGCTTGCGCTGACGCGCGAAAGACAACAGATTTTGCACAACCCGATGAGTACGCTGCGCCTGCTTGAAAAGTTTGCTGACAAAGTCTGCTGCGCGGTCGGCCAGCCCTTCGCTCTCAAGCAACTGGGCATAACCAAGGATCGCGGTCAGCGGATTGTTCAATTCATGCGCTACTCCGGCGATCAACTGTCCGACCGCAGACATCTTCTCGCTCTGCAGCAACTGTTCCTGGGTGTGGCGCAAGTCTTCGTAAGCGCGGCATGTCTCTTCGTAGAGACGGACTTTCTCGATCGTGGTGGACAACTGCCGCCCAATAGCCACCAGCAGACTTTCGTCGTTGCTCGTGTATTCACGGCTTTCCCGGCTGCTGATGCCCATAATGCCAATGGGCTTGTCTTTGCCCCAGAGCAATACCCAGATCCAGGACGCCAACCCGTCAGCACGAATGAATTCAGCAACCAGCGCGGGAAGATGCGGCAGGTAGTCTGCTGTGACCACTTCGGTGCGCGAACGCGTGACCAGCTCGCCAAAACCATCCGCTGAATTTCACTTCGGAGAAGCGCGCCCGCTCCGCACTGCGCTGTCCCCAACCGGCGCGCCGGCGGAAAGTAGCTTCATCGGCATCGCACAGATAAATAGACCCTGTCTCCGCGCCCAACAACGAAATTACCTGACGCAGCGTGAGGTTCAGAATTTCATCCAGATCGAAAGACTGGGTGGCGATGACCGCCATCGCGTTCAAGGCATTCAATTCACGGTTGCGTCGCCGTATTTCATCTTCCGCGCGTTTCTTCTCCGTCATGTCGAGCAGGAAGCCCTGGTAGCGCTCGATCTTGCCTTCCGCATTCCGGCTGGCGAAACTGCTCTCCATCGCGCTGAGCAGCGTGCCATCCTTGCGGCGCAAGCTGACTTCGAAGTTGCGGACGTAATTGTTCTGCTCGACCTGTCGGCGGAAACACGTCGCGCTGCTCTGCCGAAGCGTAGAGATCGGTATCCACATTGATGCCCATCAATTCTTCGCGGCTGGTGTGTCCCAGCATGCGCATGAAAGCGTCATTGCAATCGAGCAGTTTCCCCTCCGGCGTAGCCACGAAAACCCCTTCCTGCACCTGCTCGAAGAGCAGACGGTATTTTTCCTCCGCGATACGGCGGTCGGTGGTGTCGCGCACCACGTGGATCGTGCCCTTCTGCTTGCCTCCCTGTTCGACATACGAGGAAGTTGAAACCATGGAAAAGCCACCGAACCCTGGGTCCGTCCCTTCATAAAAACCTTCTTCCGTACCCCCGCAATAGGGACAGCCCTTCCATTGCGGCTTTCATGCTCGCGGCAACACGTTTTCACAAAGCTGGCCCACTACATCGGCGGGCGCTCGCCCAGGCGCTCCAGCAGCGCGTGGTTGGCTTTCATCACGCGATAATTCCGAATCGTGAAGCAGAACCAAGTCGTGAATGGAATCGAAGGTGTTCGTCCACTGCCGGTGTGAACGAAGTATTTGCTCAACCAGGCGCAGATTCTCGACCGCCAGCCCCAACTGATGGGCCGTGGTGGTGAGAAATTCCATCTCATCCGGCGTGTATGCAAGATAGTGACGGCTGCCCAGAGCCAGCGTGCCAATCACCGACTTCTTACCCAACACCGGCACCATCACCACATGGTGAAATCCTTCCTAGCTTCAGGTGGGGACGAACCCCTCATCATGGCTTTGGAAGTCACAACTACGATAGGCGCGACCGCATTCAGTGTCTGCTCGAAGTCATCGTCCTTCGGCAACCGACAACCGCTCCCGGACAAACGTCTTGGAAAGGCCGATCTGGTCCGAGAGGACCATCTTGTCCCCTTCAAGCAAGCGGAACCAAGCAGCCTTGGCGGACATCAGTTTCTTGAGCTCTTCGAGCGCAGTAATCATCATCGGACCCTGCTGGTGGGCCCGGGTGATGCTGCTGGTCAGCGCGTTGACAACCCGCAACCGGCGCATGTGCAACTTGTAATCGTCGAACACCAGGAGCAGCATGCTCAGTCCGGCGAGCAGTGTCACGAACAGACCAGAACCAAATGGCAAGTACTTACGGACCGGATCCCATGGCAAGTACAGCAACAGCATGCTGAGGCTCAGCACCCAGGGAACGGTTTCCCATCGCGCCCAGCGGTAGCGAACAAGCCGGAAGGCCGCAGTCAACGCAATGATGCGGTAGGAAACCTCCAGAACCACGCGCAAGACGAACGAATCCGGCCAATACCAGGCGCGGGCTACCGCGTAAATCATTATTCCCAATGTCACCAGCAGCACCGGCAGAAGTATTTCTCGGGCGTGGGTGTAGACGAGGATCGCGGCTGCAAACAAACCGACCGCGAGGACAAATTCCGCTTGCGAAATCGCCGTCAGATATCGCGGTATGGACTCCGGCGTGAGGCCCTGAACCGTCCAACGGGACACCAGATAGGCCAGCCAACCGACGGTCCAAATCAGCAGATAACGCTCACGGAATGTCCGGAATACCAGCAAGCTGGCGGCCAGCAGGATCAACGCCGCCGAATCCTGCAGCGTCAACCGTGGGACAAAAATGTCCCCAACCGCTAACCATGCTGAGAGAATCGATAGAGTCATTGCGACCAGGAGTTAAGCGCTCATTCCCTTAATAGCACGCTTGTCCCAATGGCCGATGTCCTTTCCCTGTTCTTCTAGTTACTTTCGGAATCTCGGAACTCCTGTAGAATTGGCCGTAGAATCAACACAGCCCATGGCCGCCGATCGCATCCTGGTAGTCGACGACGAGGAGAGCATCCGCGAGATCGTCAGTTCTATGCTGACGACCGCTGGCTACAAGTGTCATCAGGCTGCTTCCGGCAATGAAGCTTTGGCCCTGCTCGAATCCGGCGAAAAGTTCGAGCTCATGCTGTCCGATCTGATGATGGCCAACCTGGACGGCATCGGCCTTCTGGAACGAACCAAAGAACGCTTTCCCGACATGCCCGTCGTGATGGTTACCGCCGTCCACGACATTTCCGTCGCGCTGGGCGCGATCCGGAATGGCGCCTACGACTACCTGCTGAAACCCTTCGAACGCGAACAACTACTGGCCACGGTGCGCCGGGCGCTGGAAAATCGCCGCCTGAAGCTGGAAAACCGCGCATACCAGACTGACCTGGAAGAGAGAGTGGTCGCTCGCACCGAGCAATTGCGCAAGGCAATCGTCGATCTGGAGCGTTCCTACGACATAACTCTCGAGGCGCTTGGCGACGCTCTCGACAAGAAAGACGCTGAAACCGAGGGCCATTCCAAGCGCGTTACCGCGTTCACTATCGCAATCGCCCGCGCGATGGGATTGTCGAAGGACCAGATCGCGGTCATCGCTCGCGGCGCGTTTCTGCATGACATTGGCAAGATGGCTGTCCCGGATGCCATTCTGCGCAAGCCCGGCAAGCTCACGCCGGATGAGATTTTGATCATGCAGGAACACTGCTATCACGGCTACGAAATCTTGAAGAAGATTCCCTTTCTCAACGAAGCCGCGGAGATCGTCTATGCCCATCAGGAGCGTTTTGACGGCACCGGCTATCCGCGCGGACTGAAGGGCGAACAGATTCCGCTGGGCGCACGAATGTTCTCCGTAGCCGACACTCTTGATGCCATTACTTCCGATCGTCCCTACCGTCCTGCCCAATCTCTGACCGCCGCTCGGGCTGAGATTGGCCGATGGTCGGGAAAGCAATTTGATCCCGAAGTAGTAAAGGTATTTCTCAGTATGGACGAAAAAATCTGGCCCGATCTGCGCAAAGAAGTGGACGGCCAGGTCCAGCGCTTTGCCTACTCCACTGCTGCGAAGCTTTCTTCCTAAGCCAAATCTTCTCGCCCGCCTTTTACAGGCAGCAATTCCTCCTTGGCCTACATCCAACCCAACTGGTGTCGTTCGCGCGAATTGAGGTTCTGGTATGACTTTCCTGCGGCTGCGGTGGCTTTGGTTTCTAGTGATCGCTTTGGCCGGACTGCCCTTGTCGGCGGAGCAATCAGCTTCGCCGGTGCCTCCACACTCCATCGCCGACGGAACCACACTTCTGATCCGCCTTGAGGACAACCTCGATGCCGCCCGAGTGCGGCCCGGTAAGCGATTCAAAGCCACCCTCGCTGAAAACATGGTTGGCTCCAACGAGACCCGCCTCTTGCGCAACAGCAGGATCAAAGGCCATGTGAGCTCGGTGGGCAACGGACTTCATCCACGCCTGCTGTTGAGCTTCGACGAAGTTGAAACCGAACATGGATGGGTGCCGCTGATGGCAACCGTCGCCGCGATACCAGGTGAACACGGGCTCCAGGTCGACAGTGAAAAAGGCGCAATCGAGCACGAAGGCAGTAGCGGACACGACTCTTCAAAAGGCGGGAGTGGATGAGGAAAGCGGTCACGGGCCTAGTATTGGGGCGGCCGCGAGCGCCGTCGGTGCTCTGTTCAGCGATCGCCGCCTGGAAGTGCGAAAGGGCACGATGCTGGAAATCCGCCTCGACCGGCCTCTGGAACTCCGATAACGACCGGTCAATCTTTGAACTGCAACTCATTTAAAGATCTGCCACTATCCCCGCCACTGGCGTCCGCTAAACAAACGAGAGACAATACCTGCCCTGGACCACACAAGAAATTCAGCTCCCCAAGGAGAGAATTCATGAAAATTTCAGCCGCGTTGATACTCATTCTGATTGCAGTATCCGTCGCAACCGCGCAGGGCCCCACGGTCACAGCGCAACCCAACACGGTTTTTGTCGGAGCTGATGGAAAGTTTGAGGCCAATCCCGATACCGCGCTGATGCAATTCAACATTTCCGCCCAGGAAGCGACCTCGCGCGAAGCCTACGATCACGCCTCAAAGTCTGCGGAACAAGTACGGCAGATTCTTCGCTCCAATGGGATTGAGCCGAAGTCAGCCGAGATCGGCTACTTCTCCCTCCAACCTGTTTACGACTACAAGAACCCGAAGCGTAAGCTGGTGGGATATCAGGTGAATGCCAATGTCTCCCTGAAACTGAAGGATTTCGCCAAAATCGCGCCTATCGTGCAGCAATTGGCTGATGCAGATGTAAGCGAAAACCAGTCGCTGAGCTATACGCTGGACAACATGGACGCCGCGAAGGCAAAAGCCGTCGAAGACGCTTATCGCCGTGCTCGTGAATCAGCCACTGCCCTCGCGCGAAGTAGCGGACGCCCCCTCGGAGAACTTTCCTACGCGTCAGTGGACACATTTGAAAATGTGCGGGTAGCCCCCATGGCCGGAGCGATGATGAAGATGAGCGTAAACAATGGCGCGCCCGCCCCGACAGAAGAGTTCACTCCGCAGTCGGTGTCAGTAACTGCCCACGTAAACGCCCTTTTCGCACTTAAGTAGGGAACTGAGAACCACGTAGGGGCAGATGTCCCCGTCTGCCCAGCCGAGCGAAGCTCGGCAGTTGATTAGGGTTTGTGGTTCTGTGTGGTCGCGGGCGACTCGCCCGCGTGTTCTCCAGAAGCTACTGCTTCGGAACTCGGCTGGCATCCAACGGCACCTCGCGTTGAATCACCATTTCAAGGGTCGTGCCTGCGTCCATCCGCACGTCACTGCCGCGAGTGAAGACGCCGATCGCTGTGCCTATAGCGCCACCTACTCCGGCTCCAATCAATCCTCCCTTGGCCCCGTTGCTAAGTCCCCCGACAACCGCCCCTGTTCCGGCCGCCGTAGCAACCGTTTTGGCTTTCTCGCCTGTCTGGCTGTCTTGCCGGATGGTCCCTTCCTCATCTTTCATCGAAGTCTTCTCGGCGCCAGGAACATTCTCCACCGCGCCCGGCAGGATCACGGTGTATCCACTCGGATAAATCAACGTGCTGAAATGTATGAGCACCTCCGCCCGGCCCTTGATCCTTCCCCCGCGCTTCACATTGCTGACACGTCCCTGCACATAAGTCCCGGCGGGAATCAGGATTCGGTCGTTCAACACCACTGGAAAAGTAGTCACCGCATACACTGCGTCGCCATCGTGTGCGTTCTTGGTTGATACGGCTTGCTTTAGCGAGAGGGGGACTTTGGTGCCGGAGGGAATCGTCAGCTGACTTGGATTCGCTGGTAACGCATTCGAGGCATCGCTCGGGCCAGCCGGAGCCGTTTGTGCCGCAGCCAAGCTGCCTGCCAATAACAGAAGAACAATTGTCCGCATCGATTTCCCCCCAAACTCTGTAATCATCACCCGATAAAGGTACGATGCAAAGTGAGGGTCGAAAGTTTATCGCATTTCAGCCTGAGGGTTCTGTTTTTCGGGGCTCGCCTGGCTACACGCTCGCAGATCGCTCGTTCTCCCTGACGTTCCCCATGAACTGCGACTGCAAGCGCTGTGCGCAAAGCTCGCCGCACACATGCAGCGTTCCCTCCCGCACCGCGATTTCGTCGTCCCAGGGGCAAAGGTAGAGCACGGGCCGATTAAATTCGAGAAAGGATGTCCACATCAGCCACCATCGATCGGAAACGCCTTTGAGCGTCCCGCAATTGGGGCCGGCACAGCGATACATCAGATTTGCTGCAGGTATTGGCGACTTCCCAGCTGTCATGCAATGCTCCCAGAGAGAACAATTCGGGCTGTAGAGGACATTCTAGCGGAAGTGAGATGCCATGGTGGTAACCGACGCTACTTGTAAATAAGGTACTTCTCGCGAAGCTTGTTGAATTTCTCCAGCGGCTCGCGCCAATCGTCGGCAATACGGCGCGGATCCTCTCCCGCTGCAACCGCGTCGTAAGTCGCCCGGTTGGGGAGCAATTCGATCATTCGCTCCATCTTGAACTGCTCGGGATACAGCTTGTGTAGCGCTGAAGCCAACTCCACCCCCAACTCAGGGCCGTCAAAACCGTTGCGATCCACAAGCACAATATTGACGCCTTGGCACTTCTGCCCGGCGTATTCGCTGGAACTTGGAGTAAAACTGACCGGAACGAAACGCACTCCGGAAATCTCCCGCGCGTTCAAATATTGAGCAAGCTCGGTGGCCTTGATCCAGGGGGCACCAAGTAATTCAAACGGAGTGTCTGTACCCCGTCCCACTGAAACGTTGTTGTATTCGATCACTCCCACACCCGTGTAAAGAGTTGCTTCCGTGAGACTCCGCATGTTGGGCGAGGGATTGATCCAGGGCAGCCCCGTTGAGTCATACCAGTCGCCCCGCAGCCATCCTTCCATCGGAATCACCGTCAACCGCGCGTTGATGTTGCGCTCTGCGTTGAACATCTTTGCCAGCTCGCCCATGGTCATGCCATGACGCAGCGGCAGAGGGAAATAGTTTACGAAGCTTTCAGTCCCGGCGTCCGGAATCGCGCCTTGTACGAACGAACCTGTAACTGGATTCGGGCGGTCGAGCACGATCAGCTCAATTCCCGCCTTGGCCGCGGCTTCCAGAAAATAACCCAGCGACGATTCGTAAGTGTAATAACGGACGCCCACATCCTGAATGTCAACCACCACTGCGTCAAGATTCTTGAGAACATCCTGCGAAGGTCTACGGGCAGCGTCGGTCGTCCCGTAGACGCTATAAACCGGAACGCCTGTCGCCGCATCGCGCGAGTCACCCACATGAGTTGTATCAAGCTCCCCGGTAACTCCATGTTCAGGACTGAAAATCGCATCCAGCGAGATGCCCGGCGCCTGTGCCAGAACGTCGATGGTTCTGCGTCCCTGCATGTCGATTCCGGTCTGATTGGTCAACAGTCCGATTTTCTTTTTGCCTGTGGGTAGCCGAATTGGCTCGAAGTTGTGCGCTTCCAGCACGTCGATTCCGGTTTGCACGCTTCCATTGCGAGCGGCCACGCGGCGGGCCGCGGTCTGTGCTTCGTTGTATCCGGTAATAGTCGTCCAGCGCAGTTCGTCTTTTTCACTGGCGGTAAGCGGAATGGCCGCAGCGACGGCAGTTGCAACCTTCGTTCGCAATGCCACCGCACTTCCCTTCCCGCGAGGATGTACTGAGTTGGTCAGCAGAATAATAAAAGTGCGCGTCGTCGGATCGATCCAGAGCGATGTACCTGTAAAGCCAGTGTGCCCGTATGATCCGACCGGCAAAAGCTCTCCGCGATTGGTGGAAAATGGCGAGTCGATGTCCCATCCGAAACCACGCAATACAGATGCCGTTGGCGGTTGCTGCGGCGTGCTCATCTTCTCGACAATTTCTTTCGCGAGCACCGGGCTGCCGTTCAGCAATGCCTGCGCGAATCGGGAGAGATCGTCTGCCGTCGAAAAAACTCCGGCGTGCCCCGCCACGCCGCCCATCCGGCGTGATGTTGGGTCGTGGACCACGCCGCGCAGCATTTTGTTCTGGTCGTCGTATTCGGTAGGCGCAATCTTCGGCCGCCAGGCTGCGGGAGGAAGAAAACGGGTGCGGGTCATGCGTAACGGAATGAAAATGTTCCTGGCGCAATACTCATCCAGCGTTGTTCCCGTGACACGTCTCGACCAGTGCTCCGAGCGTGATGAAATTGATGTCGCTGTAAACGAATCGCGAACCCGGCGGATAAGCAGGCTTCTGTGCAAACGCCATTCGGAGGGCAGTATCGTGACCTTGCCAGGACTCCGCCAGATCGAGATCAGGCGCAAGGCCAGAAAAATGGGTCAGCAGGTTGCGGACGGTGATGTCTTGTTTACCATTTTCCGCGAACTCGGGAATGTATTTCGCGACCGGATCGTTGAGCCGGACTTTTCCTTTTTGTACCAGTCGCATCACTGCGGTCGTGGTCGCTACGACTTTGGTGAGAGACGCAATATCAAAAATCGTGTCTGCAGTCATCACCTCGCGACGCGGTTCTACAGCCCGGCTGCCGAAGGCTTTTCGATAGATTATTTGCCCATTGTGCCCGACCAGCAAGACTGCGCCAGGAATCTGCCCACTGTCGATTGCATCGCGCACGATGGGATCGAGCACGCCGAGTCTTGAATCTGCTCGCACGGCTGCGCTTGCGGAATTCGCATGCGTCGCGCCTGCACGAGTCGTGCCCGCATTGGTGGCGGCAACGTTTGCAAACAATGCAACCGCAACCGCTCCGCACAGGAACAGACGCCGAATTGTGCATTTTGAGAGGATGCTCTGACTTTACACAACCCGCGCGGAATTGCCCAAGGAACTGAAGTCAGGGGTATCGTTTGTACTATCGATGACTACTCGCTTTCGGAACGACGAAGCGACGCTTTCCCTGCACTTTATAGCTGTCCATATCCGAGAGTCGGCTTATACGAATCGGGCCGACTCAAGTGTGCCTCGCATCGAAGATGGTTTGTGTCCCAACTCGCCAACCCGACCGCCTTTACCCCTCTGCAGAACTTTGTTATAACCCGAAGATCAAGCATACGAATCCTTTGTCAGAAAGTTCTTCCTCGCCGGCAACCGGTATTCAATCCGCGCAACGCTTTCCTGCTCCTGCCTTTGAGCAGCAGAAAGAGGTTTTTGGCGAAGCCTTTGAAGTTCTAAATAAAGCCATTGCCCAGCACGCTTTTCCCGCAGTGTCTGTGGCGGTCACCTTGCGGGGACAACTTGTCGCGCTGAAGGCCCTGGGTCAATTCACCTATGAGCCCGATTCGCCTCATGTCACTCCAGCCAGCGTTTTCGACCTGGCTTCGGTCACGAAGGCTGTGGCCACCACCAGCATGGCAATGATCCTTTATCAGCGGGGCCTGCTTGATCTGGAAGCGCCTGTGTCCGTGATCGTGCCCGAATTCAATGCGTCTGGTGTTTCCGGTCCGGACGCTGCCCGCGGGGAAGTAACCATGCACATGCTGTTGGCGCATTCCTCCGGGCTCCCCGCTTACGAAAAACTGTTTCTGAAGGCGCAAACCAAAGCCGACCTGATCAAGGCGGCTTTCACCACTCCGCTTACCGCCGCTCCCGGTGCCAGAGCCGAATACAGCGACATTGGCTTCATCATCCTCGGTATCGCACTCGAGCGTATCGCCGACGAAACTCTTGATCGCTTCTGTCAGCGCGAACTGTTTGGCCCGTTAGGAATGGCCCACACGGCTTACAAACCTCCCGCGGAATGGCGGAATTCCATTCCCCCCACCGCCGATGACGTCACTTTTCGCCACCGCATTGTTCAGGGCGAAGTGCAGGACGAAAACGCCAGTGTGCTCGGCGGCGTTGCCGGACACGCCGGCTTGTTTTCCAACGCCGAAGATCTCTCAACCTTCGCTCACGTCCTGCTTCAAGGGGGAGGGCCGGTTCGCCCCGAGACGCTTGCGATCTTCACACGACGGGAAGCCTCGCCGGCCGGCACCTCGCGTGCCTTAGGCTGGGACACGCCGTCTTCGCCCTCGCAGTCGGGGAAATATCTCTCGGCCAATTCCTTTGGCCACCTTGGATACACCGGAACATCTCTATGGATCGATCCCCAGCGCCAGCTTTCGATCACTCTCCTCACCAATCGCACCTGGCCACATTGCGACAATCATGCGATCAAACAAGTGCGTCCACAGTTTCACGATGCAGTGGTCGCCGCAGTCGACGATCACTACAAAAGTGGTGCTCAGGAGAATAAAGGTTGAAGCGGCGAGCAAAGAAGACCCCAAAACAAATACAAGAGAATCTCAGCCGCCTCGCCACCGAGCAGCCTAATCGCGCCTCTGCTGGCCTGGACCTGAAATCGGCGCTGGAGGTCGCTCGCGTCATCAACACGCAGGACGCGACGGTTGCAACTGCAGTCCGACGCGCCCTCCCGCAGATTGCACGCGCAATCGATCTGATCGCAGATGCTCTGGAAGCGGGCGGAAGGCTGATCTACGTTGGGGCGGGCACCAGCGGCCGTATCGCGGCGCTTGACGCAGCCGAGTGCCCTCCCACTTTCAACGTCGATCCCAAAACTGTTCAGTTTGTTATGGCGGGCGGCCCCGCTGCCCTGGCCATTGCCGGAGAAGCAAACGAGGATTCCCGCAGCCTCGGCGAGCAGGAGATGGCCAAACGAAAACCGGGCCGGAACGACGTCGTCGTCGGAATTGCCGCGAGCGGACGTACTCCCTTCACTCTTGCCGCCCTTGAATATGCGCGGAGCAAAGGGGCGAAAACAATTTCTGTTACCTGCAACCGCAAGACGCCCATGGAGCGGGCTGCACACCTCGCAATCGTTGCTGAAGTAGGGCCCGAAGTGATCTCAGGGTCGACCCGCTTGAAAGCAGGCACGGCCCAGAAGATGATCCTGAACATGCTCTCCAGCGGAGCCATGACCCGCATGGGATATGTCTACGGCAATCTTATGATTAACGTCCACCCCAAAAACTCGAAGCTGGCCGCTCGCGCCATCACCATTCTGCAGGCCGCCGCCGGTGTGGATAGAAAAAAGGCGCAACAAGCCCTGGAGGGTGCACGAAACAGCGTCCCAGTAGCCCTGGTCATGCTGCACGCTAAAGTTGACTACCAGGAAGCGAAACAGGCGCTGCAATCAAGCCGAGGACACGTCCGCCAGGCCATAGCAGCCGCACGCAGCTTATAGCCTCTAACAAGCCCCTCTCGCCCCCGACGACAACCAGAACCGCGGGTCACTGACCAAACCCGAGGCCCTGTCCTCCCGATTAACAATTTCATGGCCTTTCTTCTTCGCCCTTCCCGTTAGAATAGGCGAGCGCTGCAGGCGAAGCTTGCACGCTGGCGAACCTGGATCTGAAACCCATCTCGCGATGGGAGTAAATCAAGATGGATAAATTTGTAATCCGCGGCGGCAATCCACTGCTGGGCACAATCCGCATCAGCGGCGCCAAGAACGCCGCGTTGCCCGCCATGGCCGCGGCCTTGCTCACCGACGAACCCGTCATTCTCGAAAATATCCCGCACGTCCGCGACATCGAAACGACGCGCAAATTCTCGGCGCCATGGGTGCCGAAGTCGAACTGGGATATGGACGCGCACAACATCGCACCACCATCTGCGCCCGCAACCTCACCAGCCCCGAAGCCTCCTACGACCTGGTCAAGCAGATGCGCGCCTCGTCGCTGGTCCTGGGCCCTCTGGTTGCGCGCTGCGGCAGGGCGCGGGTATCGCTCCCCGGCGGATGCGCCATCGGAGCTCGACCAATCGATCTTCACATCAAAGGACTGGAACAACTCGGCGCGAAAATCACCCAGGATCACGGATACGTCGAAGCTACCGCCGACCGCCTGAAAGGCGGCGAAATCGTATTCGAAAAGATCACCGTGACCGGCACCGAAGACCTGCTTATGGCCGCCACCCTGGCCGACGGAGAAACCGTCCTGCGCAACTGCGCCCGCGAACCGGAAGTCGCCGACCTCGCCGACCTGCTCAACAAGATGGGTGCGCAAATCGAAGGCGCCGGCACTTCAACCATTCATGTCAAAGGCGTCAGCAAACTTCACGGCGCGAAACACCGCATCATTCCCGACCGGATTGAAGCCGGGACATTCATCATCGCCGGAGCCCTTACCGGAGGTGACGTCAACATCACCGGCTGCGACCCCAGCCACCTGGAAGCTCTGCTCGCCAAATTGCACGCGGTCGGCGTGAAGACCGCGCAATCCGCCGACTCAGTGCGGGTCATGGGCGATGGACCATTCAAGGCTGCCGACATCATCACCGAAGAGTATCCCGGCTTTCCCACCGACATGCAGGCGCAATATATGGCTCTGGCTACGCAGGCCGAAGGAACTTCAATCATTACCGAAAATATTTTCGAGAACCGCTTCATGCACGTCTCGGAACTGATGCGCATGGGAGCGAATATCAAGATCGAAGGACGCCGCGCAATCGTTCGCGGAAAGGCGCCGCTGAGCGCGGCAGCCGTACTGGCTTCGGATTTGCGCGCTTCAGCATCGCTTGTGTTGGCAGCCCTTGTAGCCGAAGGCGAGTCCATCATTGATCGCGTCTACCACATCGATCGCGGCTACGAAAACATCGAAGAAAAACTCAAAGGTGTAGGCGCCCAAATTCGCCGCATCGGCGAAATCCTTCCCAAACGCGCAGCCGCCCCCGCCAGAGCCTAGATCCAGAGGATAGGTCCAGAGGGTGCCCCGTCGAATCCCCACTCACGTACAATGTTTCCCGTTCTGCGGAGGACATTCATGCGATCGCGCCTTTTCTCGAGCGTCGTTCTGTTGCTATTCGCTGCTCTAAACCTTCACGCTCAAAGTTCTGAACTTTCCAAGGCGGTGCAGGAAGTTGTCCGCGTGAACTCCGGCAAGGTTGTCCTCGCGCATGTGCGGATCATTGACGGCACCGGCACCGCAGCAGTCGAGGATCAGAATGTCGTGCTTGAGGGCGGAAAAATCACCGCGATTGAAAAAGGCGCGGACGTGCTGGCGGCCAACGGCACGATGGTTCTCGATCTTCACGGCTACACCGTGATGCCCGGCATCGTCGGCATGCACGATCACCTGTTTTATATTGCGCGGCCGAATTTGGACAGCCGCCGGCATTCTGACGACCCGTTACTGGTGACGCAGATGACTTTCTCGGCGCCACGTCTTTACCTCGCCGGCGGCGTCACCACCATGCGCACCACCGGCAGCGTCGAAACCTATGCGGATTTGAACTTGAAGCGCGACATCGACGCCGGCAAGCTTCCCGGTCCGCATCTGGATGTCACCGGACCGTATCTAGAGGGTGCGCAGAGTTATTTTTTACAGATGCCGCACCTGACCAGCCCCGACGACGCACGGCAAACGGTAGAGTACTGGGCTGATCGCGGCGTGACTTCGTTCAAGGCCTATATGAACATCACGCGCGCCGAGCTGAAGGCCGCGATTGATGCGGCCCACAAGCGCGGCATCAAAGTGACCGGCCATCTCTGCTCGGTGACCTACAAAGAAGCTGCTGAACTCGGCATCGATGATCTGGAGCACGGCTTCTTCGTAAATACGCAGCTTGATACCGACAAGAAGCCCGACGTTTGCAGTCAGAGCGCCGGCGATGAAACTCTTGCCCGCATGGCTCCAGACACGCCCGAGGCAAAAGACCTGATCAATCTACTCATCGCACATCATGTCGCCATCACATCGACGCTCCCGGTCTTCGAAGGAGACCTCGGAGGAGGGCGTCCGCCGCTGCGTCAGCAGGCGCTAGACGCGATGACTCCGGAGGCGCGTGAGCAGTTTTTCCTGCTGCGACAGCGCCCGGCATCAGTTCCGCCGCCGAAAATTGATCCGGCGTTGCTGTGGAAACATGATCTGGAACTGGAACGCGCCTTCGTCGCCGCCGGAGGGTTGCTGCTTGCGGGCCCTGATCCCACAGGCCGCGGCGACGTGTTGCCGGGTTTCGGAGATCAACGCGAGATCGAATTGCTGGTCGAAGCAGGATTCTCGCCAGTCGAGGCCATCAAGATTGCAACGCTGAACGGCGCAGTTTATCTGGGAAGAGACAAACAGATCGGCTCGATCGCCGCAGGAAAGAATGCTGACCTGGTGGTGATCAAAGGCGATCCTTCGAAACAGATTTCAGATGTTGAGAATGTCGAGATTGTGTTCAAAGACGGCGTCGGCTACGACTCAAGAAAATTGCTGGATTCAGTACGGGGAAGATATGGTCAGTATTAAGAGCTCTAAGAAAGAAGAGCCAGAGGGTGCCCCGTCCAAGCTCCGCTTGGGCGGGGTTTTTCGTGCTCTTTTCGAAAGGCAAGGATTGCGGTCTCTAACCCGAAATTCCAAAAAAAGAGAAACAACTGTCAACCCCTAAAACTTCAACTTTCCCACGTTCAATTTCCAACCGCCGCTGGCAAATCGTGCCTTGGTAGTTCGCGCACCGTCAGCGATGCAATCCAGGGCTCCGAACCTCTCCGAAAAGTTCCCGGATGTTTGCCATAAGTATTAACGCTCTTGATATCCGGGCTCCCATCGACACTGGGGACGCTGCAAGTATCGGTTTGCAAGACTGTGGGGTTGGATTGATCTGGGCTCGCGTAAGTAAACGTGGCGCTAAAGGCCAGCATAAGCGCAATGACTCGTAGTAACTGCAAAGCGAACCTCGATGTTATACGCGCCACGGCGGACCTCTGAGATACCAGTGAAGGCGATTCGAGGAATCGTATCGGGCGACCGTGAGGCTGTCGAGATTGCCTGCGTGCAACGGGCGGGCGCGCCGAAATGAGGTCGACGGCGGTCGCAGGTGCGATTTGTCTTAAGTCGACGAAAGATCAACCGCGAGACTTTTTAACTCTAGAAAATTCTCCACACAAAATGGCCGATCAACAGAAATAGCAGAAGCACAAACGCGCTGATCCAGATAAGGAAGTTGACGGTGAGCTTCGGAGATTCTATTTCCTTCTTGTCCATGGCGTAAGGATACGCTCAGGGCGAACTTTTGCGGAGCTGCGCTTGATTAGATGGCTCGTCGAAACAGAAAGGCCGCGATGATTTATCGCGGCCTCTTCTATTAGGTTTGAGCAATGCGGGCAAGTCGCCCGCGACCACACAATGCACTACTCAGTGACGACCACCGCCACCGCCGCCGCCGAAGCCGCCACGGCCTCCGCGTCCGGGACCACCTCGTCCTCGTCCACGGCCACCACCTCCGCCGCCACCTGGGCGACGTCCGCGATCTCCGCCACGATCCGGACCTCGGTCAGGTCGATCGGCACTGCGTTCCGGTCCACGATCCGTTGCCCCGGCGCTAGCTAGAGGCGCATCGCGGTTGAAGTTCGGCTCGTCGTCGGGAAAATCGCCGCCGCCCTCGATGGTCAGCGCCGGTGCGTGGGCAGGTTCAATTCCACCCTCGCTGCCTTCGCCGCCCTCCGGAGGAAGTTCACCGCCACCCATCTTTGCTCGCTGCTCTTTGAGGATAGCCTTGCGCGACAAGCGAATGCGATTGCCTTCTACGGCCAGCACTTTCACCAGGACCTGATCGCCTTCTTTCAGTTCGTCGCGGACGTCCTTGATGCGATGCTCCGCAACTTCGCTGATGTGCAGCAGTCCGTCGGTGCCAGGAATGATTTCGACGAATGCGCCGAAGTCAGCCAGCCGCGTGACCGTGCCGAGATAAGTTTTCCCGACCTCGGCTGTAGCAGTCAGGTCGCCGATGATCTGCAAGGCTTTCGCTGCCGAAGCCTCGTCGTTCGAGGCGACATTGATCTTGCCCGAATCCTCGACGTCGATCTTCACGCCGGTGCGCTCGATGATGCTGCGAATCATCTTGCCGCCGGGCCCAATCACGTCGCGAATCTTGTCTACCGGAATCTGCAGGGTGTAGATACGTGGGGCGAAGGCCGAGACCTTTTCGCGCGGAGCGGAGATGGCTTCGTTCATCTTGTCGAGAATGAACAGCCGACCGCGTTGCGCCTGCGACAAAGCTTCGCGCATGATCTGCGCGGTGATGCCGCCGACCTTGATGTCCATCTGCAGGGCGGTGATACCGTCCTTGGTGCCGGCAACTTTGAAATCCATGTCGCCGTAGTGGTCTTCGGCGCCTGCGATGTCGGTCAGGATGGCGTATTGCTCGCCTTCTTTCACCAATCCCATCGCGACGCCGGCGACCGGAGCCTTTAACGGAACGCCGGCGTCCATCAACGACAGCGAAGCTCCGCAAACGGTCGCCATCGATGACGACCCGTTCGATTCCAGAATGTCCGAGACCACGCGCATGGCATAAGGCCACTTGTCTTCGTCTGGCAGAATGTTCGCAATCGACACGTTCCGCCAACGCGCCGTGACCAATCTCGCGCCGTCCTGCGCCACGCAGAAATGCAACCTCTCCAACAGAAAACGGCGGAAAGTTATAGTGGAGCATGAAGCGTTTCTTGGCTTCGCCTTCGAAGACTTCGAGGCGCTGCATGTCGTCGCTGGTGCCGAGAGTGGTGGTCACCAGAGCCTGAGTTTCGCCGCGGGTGAAGATTGCGGAGCCGTGAGTACGCGGAAGGACGCCGACCTCGATCCAGATGTCGCGGATCTGGTCGAAGGCGCGTCCATCGGGACGGCGCTTGTTGTTGATCACGTCCTCGCGGAAGATTCGTTCGCGCAGGGTTTCGTAATAGGTCTTGAGCTTCTTCTGGGCATCTTCGTCGTCCGCCGGGAATCGCCGCCTGCAGTTGCTTTTTCAGTTCGCGAACCAGAGTTGTAGCTTTCCGCCTTGGGATGTTTCTGGGTGTCGAGGCGATCGGTCAGATCGGCGCCGACTCGTTTCTTCAGATCGTCGTAATAAGCCTGGTCGAACTCAGGCGGGGTGACCGCCCGCTTGGGCTTCCCTGCCTTTTGCTCGCAGCTCGTTGATCGCGGCGCAAATCTTTTTGATTTCGGTGTGGGCGAACTCGATCGCGTCCACCACCGTTTCTTCCTTCACTTCCTTGGCGCCGGATTCGATCATCACGATGCCGTCAGCAGTGCCGACCACCATGATGTTCAGCAGGCTCTCGCGCATTTCGCTGTAAGTGGGATTGATGATGAACTGCGCCATTCACCAGGCCCACGCGCACTGCGCCGATCGGGCCGAGGAACGGAATGTCGGAGATTGTGAGCGCGGCCGAAGCGCCATTGATGCCGGCGACGTCGGGATCGTTTTCGGTGTCGGCGGAAAGAACGAAGGCGATGACCTGAGTTTCACAGCGGAAGCCTTCCGGAAACAAGAGGCCGCACCGGGCGATCAATCTGGCGGCTGGTGAGGATTTCGCGCTCGCTGGGACGGCCTTCGCGCTTGATGAAGCCGCCGGGAATGCGTCCGCCGGCGTAGGTGTATTCGCGGTAGTCGACGGTCAGGGGGAAGAAATCGATTCCTTCGCGAGGATCGGGATTGGCGGTGGCGGTGGCGAGAACGACGTTGTCGCCGATGCGCACTACAACCGAACCGTGCGCCTGCTTGGCTAACTTCCCTGTTTCAAATGAGATTCGTTTACCGCCGGCAAGTTCAACAGAAACTTCTTGTTTCATGATTCATTTCCTTTTGGGCAGGAGGACACGCGCGTGCGTTTGGAAGAGACTGCACAGGTGAAGGGCAAGAGCCAGTAGCGCTTTGGAGATGGCCGGAAACACACCGTTCTCGGCTTTTAATCCTTATTGGGTGACGACCGTCTGATCAGTGATTCCGATGGTGGTCCGGCGAGAATACCCCGAGCCGGGAACGGCCCCGCTGAAACCTACTTGCGCAGGCCAAGCTTATGCACAACCGTCTTGTAACGCTCGGAATCGTATATCTTGAGGTAGTCCAGCAAGCGACGACGCTTGCTGACCAGCATGAGAAGACCGCGGCGTGAGCCATGATCTTTCTGGTGCGTTTTGAAGTGCTCCGTCAATTGACCAATGCGCTCGCTTAGCAACGCGATTTGGACTTCGGGGCTGCCCGTATCGGTGGCATGGGTCCCGTACTGGTCGATGAGGGATTTCTTTTGCTCTCTGGCTAGCACTAACCTAGTGCACTCCTGTCTTCTTTTAGTTTCAATTCGTTCGTGACGTGGAATTAAGGTATCACGCTGCTGACCAAGGTGTAAAGGTGAGGCGCGGAACGCGGCGAAGAAGGACGGTAACGCTCCAACTCGATTACCGCTGTATTTCTACGATACCAAAGTCCTGACTCAGGTCAGCATCCAAGAGGCTATTATAGTTATGCCTACGCTTATGACAGCCCGCTGCACTCAATGCGGTCACGAGAATAATCCCGAATATCGCTTCTGCGGGGTGTGCGGAGCCCCACTTCCATCGGGCGTTCCAAATCGGGCGCCAGTACGCGAACAGGAACGCGCGAGAGTTTCGCCGGTCGGCGGGCCGTCATTTCTCGGACTCGGCGATGACCGCACGAATGACCTCGACTATTTGCTCGAGGATGAAACGCCTCGTGGGCATGGCCGGATGTATCTGGCGCTTCTGCTGCTTGCGCTGAGCGCGGGACTTTTAGCCTGGCACTGGCAACGTGACGGTTATCCCTGGGCCGATCTGGCAAAGAACTCAACTCGAGTCAAAGCTCCTGCAAGCTCCTCGTCTGACCCGTCACCGATCACGGCTGCACCTGCTCCGACGCCAACCCCCGTCGAGCCACCCACCAACGGGACGGTAGCAGCGGACGTTGTGCATCCTTCCACTGCCGTGCATGAACCTCCAGCTGAAGGTGCCACTCCCAATCCGATCACAGTGGTCAAGCCGGCGGATCAAAATGCACAGCCCGCAGACGCATCGGGCGCGTCTGACTCTGCGGCCAAGCCTCCAGTGACAACTGCCCAGGATGCCGGCGCAACCGAAGCTGTCTCGCCTCCGGCTCGCCAACGACGCTCCCGCGGCCCCGACTGTGCCCGTCAAAAAACTGCCTGCGGTCAAGCCTTCGCCAACGATCCCTGCTCCGAGCCCTGAAGACAAGCTGGTGGACGAGGGAGAGCGATATCTTTACGGGCGCGGCGTTCGAGCCGATTGCGCCCTGGCGCAAAGGGACTTAATGATCGGCGCCCGCCAGTCGAATCCCAAGGCGCAAACCTTACTGGGAGCCATGTACGCCACCGGGCACTGCGTTGGCCGCGACCTGCCTAACGCGTACCGATGGTTTGCCAAAGCGTTACACGGAGACCCAGCGAACTCCCGTCTGCAACGCGACCTGGAAGTGCTGTGGAAGCAGATGACGCCAGAAGAACGATTGCTTGCGATGAAGAACTAAATAAGTTTTCTGCATTCTCCCAGACTGATGCGGTTCAAGCAGAGATCGTTGGGCGTGTCCGATTCAAGTCTCTTCTTCCCTACAATGGTCCTCTGCCTGGCAGCGGCTCTCTGGACAACACCTGCCTCTGGGGCGGCACCACCGGCGCAGCCTGGCGAAGCGCTTGCGCTTCAGCGCCAAGAACCCACACAACCTACCTCGCCCGCGTCGGATGCGGCACCGGGCCTCATCAATCTCGATTTCGGTAGTGACCGATAAGTCAGGGAAGCCAATACATGGCCTCGTACTCAAGGACTTTACTTTGCTGGACAACCACCAGCCGCAGAAAATTCTTTCCTTTCACTCTTTCGATGAAGTCTCTGCCAAACTCGATCCGCCGGTTGAAGTAATTCTGGTCGTCGATACGATCAAGATGCCGTTTACTCTGGCTGCCGATGAACGGGTGGAAGTCGAGAAGTTCCTGCGGCAAAGCAGTGGGCATTTGGCTCAGCCGATATCGATCTTCGGGATTTCGGACTCGGGCCTATGGAAACTTGCCCAACCCTCCAGCGACGGGAACGCCTTAGCAGCGGAAATCGCTGAAGACAAGCTTATGTTCATCCGCCGCCGCCTTTTGGAAAAGAAGACGGGAGAGTACGCCGACTCGTTATCCCCTGGGGATCCAGCGGGCTTGTCTGCTCTAAAGGCACTCGGAGAAATTGCGACGTCTGAGCGGCGAAAGCCTGGCAGAAAAGTGCTGATCTGGATCGGACCCGGCTGGGGTGTTGGGAGCGGAACAGACTTCGAAAGCTTACAACCTAAGGAAAGCGCACGAGCTAAGCAGGTGACCTTCGATACGATTTATTGGTTTTCCACGCTGCTGCGCGAGGCTCGCATTTCGCTTTTCAACTTTTCAGTGGGAGGAACCGTTCCATTACAGCTCTCTTATCTAGACTTCCTAAATGGTGTGCAATCGGTCCAGCAGGCAAGCCTCAAGAATCTGGATAGAAGGGTGTTGGCAGTTCAAAGTGGCGGGCGTGTGCTTGATCCGACAAACGACTTGGTCAGCCAGATCGACCGTTGTATTCAGGAGACCAGCGGCTTTCTATACGCTGTCGTTCGACCCTTCCCATGCGGATCATCCTGGCGAGTATCACAGCATCGAAGTGCAAGCCGGCGTGCCGGGTTTGACGGCCCGCACCAACACAGGGTATTACGGTCAACCCTATTATTCCGATCAACCAAGTCTTGCGGCCAGACGCGTGACGGTTGCGCAGTTGGAGCAGGCGTTGGCGTCGTCCCGCGGTGAGTCGGACGGAGAAGCGGCGCGGCGAATCTCTGATGTCGAACTAACCGAACGGCTGAGCGCCACAAAACTCTCGTCCTGGACAGCGAGCTTGAGCGGCAAAAGGACCCGGCAAGCTGCTCACTGCTTTGGCCGATGCGTCGGCGTTTCTGGATCCTCCATCGGCGGAGGTTCCTGCTGATGTCCCCCCTGACGCGGATGCGCAACGAAGAATGATCTCGCTGGCCGCCGATTACCTGAACAAGACGATTCCAAAGTTACCGAACTTCTACGCGACGCGTACAACAGTTCGCTATGAGGAAACTCCCCAATATTTTGACGCGAGTACGCAGGTCGACTACCAGCCATTGCATGCGGCGGCCAGTTCCAAAGCAACGGTGTTTTATAGCAATGGTAAGGAAGTCGTGGATTCCAGCGGAGCGAAAGGCAAAAAGCGCAAAGCGGCAGATGGGTATTTACTCACTTATGGCGTGTTCGGCCCCCTTCTCGGTGCAGTGACCGACGCAATTGCCACTGGCTTAACCTGGAATCGCTGGGAGCAGGGCGCGGACGCGCCTCATGCGGTATTTGTCTATCAGATTCCGGCGGAGAAATCACATTATCGAGTGGGCGGCTGCTGTCTTCCAGACGGCGACGGAACTAGTCCTTTCGAAAATACCGTCGGGTATCACGGGGAGATCGCGATTGATGCGCTGAGCGGAGACATCCTTCGCCTGAAACTGGTGGCAGACCTGAAAGCAACCACGCCGCTTGTCCGGTCCGACATCATGATCGAATACGGCCCGGTGGAGATCGGAGGCAAGACCTACATCTGTCCTGTAAGAAGCGTCTCCATTTCGAGAGGGAGATCCGTAACAGTTCTAACAGAATGGGATGAAAGCTTCAGAACGTATGGACCCTATACGACGATGTTGAACGATGTTGCTTTTGAGCGATATCACATCTTTCGCGCCAAGTCGCGCATGCTGACCGGCTTCAACCCAACACAAGAGGGGGAGGAATCAGTGCCCCCGAAATCTCAGTGACAACCGCGTTGGTATTCTTGAGACCGACTGCTCCGGCTTGATCTTCGTCACACCCAAGCACAACAATGCTGGCAACGATGATCGGCGAGAACCTTGACAGCAGCAACCAGCGCCATTGGGTGTAATGACACCCACACCCTTCTTGAAGACCGTCCATGGCTGGTTGGCGAGCACGCGTACTCCGATTACGTACATCAACGCCGTCAGGCCACCAAAACTTACGGTACCGAGAAGCCAGATTAAGGGTGACAGGTTCGGCTTCTCTTTCCACGCCGTCGAAGCGGCGAAGGCTGAGAACGCGAACAGGACCAACTCTTAATTGGGTAGTTTGCCCAGAGACAGGGTCGTACCAAGGCCGGCATAGAGATACCGATCACTGAAAGCCTTTCTAAGTGCCGTGAATGCAGGTTCCCCAGTGCAGTGGCCGGGTGCGATGTAGTCCACTTTGAACTGGTCATGGAGAACTGTAACGATCCTGTCAATGTCCGAGTCACTCGCCGTCACGAAATGAAACCCTCCAGCAATCAGATGAACGTGGGGATTCATCGTGCTCGCCGCCGCGACGATTTTGTCAATGCCAGGATGGGAGCAGCCGACCACGATCACAATGCCTTCGGGTGTACTGATCGCTAGCGACAACTCACGCATTTCAAGCGTTCCCGGCTTGTCCGACACCAACGTAATGAGGTGAATGTCAGGAGCGATTTCGGTGTCCTTGTCCACGAGTTGAAAATTCGCCCCGGGCCAAGCCGACCCGAATCGTATGATGTCCGGCGGAGTGCCGTCGTAGTAACGCTGCTCGGGAGGCAGGGAGGCATCCTTTCGATAGAACGTGCTGGGCGGGTCCGATCCATAGACACCGCCTAAGCCCTCTTTAGGGGCGTAGATTTTCACTGCCGGGTTCACCTTCAGCACGTAAGACAATCCTCCCATGTGATCCCCGTGGCGGTGCGACATTACGACAAAATCCAACTTTGAGAGATCGATGCCTTTCACTTGTGCATTGTGCGCAAGAATGTCCGGATTGTTGCCGGTGTCGAACAGGATCCGCTTTCCGCCGTATTCGACCAGAGCAGCGTAGCCCCAGTCCTTGTGCATGTCGGAGGATTTGCCAAATGCATCGTACAAGACGGTAATTTGCACCTGGGCAGGCGCAGCGGGGGGCATCGGAACAGCGCAGAGAGTCGCTGCGCAAAAGATAACAAGCAGAAACGATACGGAATAGGGGATCAGGCCCGCGTCGCATCTCATCGTTTCCTCCTCGCGTGCAACACAGTCCCACGAGAACCGTTCTGGTGTGAGTTCGGAAAGCAATTACACGCCTGCAGAAACAGTCAGTCAAGACGACGGAAGCAGCAACGGTGTGTTCCGATTTATCGACAACTATCCAGAACCTCTTCAGGCTATCGGGAAGGTATAGAATCAAAGTCCGCTAACAGTAGTTGGGACGGACAGCCAATCACAGGCTGAAGTCCTTCGTCCTGAGGCACGGACCAGCATTTCGTTGAACCACCGTCTCTCTTCCTGGTAGGCAGATAAGGCGTACCGCCAAGAGTGTAAATTTCAACCGATGCTTTGGTATTGGTCGATACCTTCGTCCAATGGCGTCGCCGTCGCGCTTCTGCCAGTCTTGCATAAATCAGTCACTCGCTCTGACATCGAAAGGACTGCCAAATGGTGGTCACAAACGAACTGAAAGAGACCATGCGCGTGACCGCACCTGTCGCCTCGAACCCGCTTAGTGTGAACGTCGACTTTGATCTCCGGCTAGTACGACGCGGTGCTGGTGGACGCTGGGGACAGTGGCTGAGGCCAAGGCGCTCGCGGATTGGGTGGCTCTGCACAACCGCCCCCGGGAAAGACTATGGTTGGCGAGCGACCCAAGCCCTTCGGCGAAGCGCTTGGGTTTGACCCGATCACGATAGTCCCGATTCGACATCTCTTTACGTTCCATCGATCGGCCTGATCGTCGCTGGCGACGTTGTGTACAACCAATGCCGCATGTATGTCGGCGACACCGGTACCCCTGAGAGCCGAAAGAATTGGATCGCGGACCTGGACCGATTAGCAGCACTGAACCCGACGATGGTTGTCGCCGGTCACAAGAAGCCTGGCGCGCCCGACTCTCCGTCGGCGATCCAGGACACCCAGCGTTACCTGCAGGACTTCGATCGGCTGCAGAAAACCGCGACGTCCGACCAGGAGCTATTCGATCAGATGACGGACTATACCCGGATTGGGTGGCCAATCAGTCGTGGTTGATGTTCGGCTTCCCCGGGGGCATAACTACATCACCGCTGATGTCGATGTTTCCTCGCGCATGATGGAGGGTTGTCTCTAGTTGAAAGATGCCGGAAATCGCATGAACTTAAAATCTATACAATATTTGCGTAGGTTCCATGGTTCCTCTTGCAAGCAAGTTGTTGGAGAACGGCCTTATCGGACAACAGGTGCAATCGATAAGTCATCGCGCGATACCTTGGTCCGTTTTGCCTTTCCTCGTCAGGGTTGTTAATCGGTAGCAGGTATGAATACGACAGAACATGAATCAGCGGATGAGCATCGTTGATCGGAATTGGAGTCGTCAATGAGCAGCGTACAAATTGAGCAGACGAGCTATGAGATGCCCCCGAAACAGGGGATCAGCATCGCGCATTTTCTCACCGTCGCCGACGTCGAGCGATCGGCTCGCTACTACGAAAAGGTCTTCGGCGCTCGCATTCTGACCATGGGTGACGGCAACGCGCCTCCGTACCTTCAGCTTGCGAATATCTGGATGATTCTGAACGTTGGGGGCGGGCCAACCCCGGATAAGCCGACAGTAACACTCAGCGTCCCCGACCCGAATCACATCAACAGCTTTATGAATTTCCGGGTTGCGGATATTCATGCGTGCTATGAACTATGGAAAAGTCGAGGAGCGGAGTTCATCACGGAACCGATACCCAAGTACGGCGAGATACGCTGCTACATCCGGGATCCTGATGGCTACATCATCGAAGTCGGACAAAGCACCGACCTCACCTACGGTTAGAGCTCACGGCCTGGCTGAGGTTCGGATTTAAACGCTGACGGATGTCCGCTTAGTGCCCGCCCATTGGCGCGGACATGAGCAGAATCGTGTCAATGATTGTCAGTTGTTTTATTAGGCGATTACACAACTACGACCCCGTAGAACCTCCCCGGGTCAGCTTCCTACGGGGTTGTGAGTGCAATGGCGAACTTACGCCAACAATCCTTTGGGATGTAGCCGACCTTGCACTCTTGGTACTGCGAGCCCTCGCGGTACTTGGGTTCTACATGCGCGAGTAAATCCGCTCAGTGTTAGCGACATTTGACACTGATCTATCGATGCACTGATTTGTCGATCAGCGCCTCCCTTCAAACTACAACTCGCTTCTTTTCAGCACATCATTTCCGCGCGTTTGGCGGCCCACGTGCTTTGAGTGAAGTATCGCAAACAACAAGACATAAAAAGGAAGCAAGGATGACAACATGAATTCGACAACAGACAGACCGGAAACCGCGCACACACTTGACCCCAGCAATTTCACCGTTGTACCTGCGCGAACGTTTGAAGTCCTGCGCGTTGGCGAGGTCTTCCGCGCACCAAGCCGCACACTCACCGATGCGCACGCTTCTGCCTTCCAGGCCGTTTCGGCAGACAATCATCCTATTCACTACGACGTGGAGTATGCGCGGCGTCACGGACACACAGCACCGGTAGTGCATAGCTTGCAGGTACTCGCGTTCACTGCTCCCGGGGCAACGCTCTTTCCTCAATACATCGGAGACGTGTTCATCGCGTTCCTTGAGGCGTCCTGCAAGTTTCTGAAGGAAGTACATGCCGGAGACACGCTCTATTCTGCTCTCGAGATTGTTGCGCTCACGCCGCAAGGAAATAGCGGCCAGGTAACGACGAGGGCCACAGTCCACAACCAGCACGGTGAACTGGTGCTCTCTGGTGAACACAAGTATCTTCTACGTCGACACGCCTAATGAACTTCGAGCCGTGTCTGCAGGTAGACCGACAGAAGGCGGTTCCTCTGGTATATGAAACCCTAATGGACTGCGGGTTCCGCGCGCTGACGGCTTAAAGCATTTAACCGCAAAGTACACCAAGAGATCCGCAGAGGGCGCTAAGAAATGCTGGTCTAGTGAACTCCGCTATAGGTGACGCCAATTGCGACGCTTGCGAGAATGATGACAACTTTCAGCAACGCAGGTTTGGAGGTTGACTGGGAGTGACAGTTCGAATGAGAACGCTGGTTTAAGACCTCGTTTTTAGGGGTGCATGGGGTAATTTGCCCGCGCTTGTCGGGGACACGCAAGTGCTGTTATGGTTTCGCGGCGAGCGTTGCCGCGTTTCCGCCGGCGTCCTGGGCGGCGCATAGTCCCGACAACACGGACGGGCAAGGGTGCTCGACCGTACAATCCGCTTTTTGCTTCAAACCGTACTTTTGAAAGGAAGAGTAACCGTTTGTCAGGCGCTGAATTAACGGGACGCGCGACCGACGTTTCGCTGGTATCGGCGATCCGCTCGGGCGACGAGGGTGCCATGGCGACGCTGTATGACCGCTACTCTTCCATCGTGTACGCGGTTGGTTTGCGCGTGCTTGGGGATACGGGGGCAGCTGAGGACATCTTGCAAGACGTATTCATGCAGCTATGGCGCAACCCCGGGGTGTTCGACGCGAGTCGCGGAAACCTGGGCGCATGGCTTGCCGTAATTACCCGGAACCGCGCGATTGACACCCTTCGCAAGCGACGTCCCGAAACCGATATTGCCGATATTGTGGTCTCAGTTGAACCTGACATGGCTGGGGATGCCGAGCGTTCACGAGCCATGGAGAAAGTTCGAGGAACCCTGGGCGGTATGCCCGCTGCGCAACGAAGCGCGCTGGAGATGGCCTACTTTGATGGCCTGACGCATACTGAAATTGCGGAAAAAACCGGGGAGCCGCTGGGTACGATCAAGACGCGTATTCGCGCGGGGCTGATGGCGTTGCGCAAGGCTTTTGAAGCATGAGCAGCCACGAACAATTCGCTGACGACCTCGCTCTTCTTGCAATGGGAGCATTGCAGGGTGACGAACGCGTCGCGCTGGAAAAGCATCTGGAAGGGTGCGCCTCCTGCCGCCGCGAATTGGAACAACTACGCGGCGACACAGCGTTGCTGGCTCTTTCAACCGCTGGCCCAAGCCCGCCTCAGCGCTCGCGGGAACGTTTGCTGAAGGCAATTGCAAAAGAACCGCGAGAAACGGCAAGGGCAGCGGTCGCGCCACGCCGGTCGTGGAACCTCGTACCCTGGCTGGCCGCTGCCGTGTTCGCGCTGGCTGCGGTTTTCTTTTTCCGACAGAGCGACCGGTTGTCTCAACAGGTAGCCGCGTTGCAGAGTGACTCAGCGCAGCAGCAAGCGCAACTCGAACGCGCTCGTGAAGTAGTTTCAACCCTGACTTCGACGGATGCTCTTCGTGTCACCCTAATCGCCGCTCAAACCCTTCCGCAGCCGCAGGGCAAAGCGATCTATGTTCGCGATCGCTCGAGCCTGGTTTTCATCGCTAGCAACATGCCCGCGTTGCCGGCTCAAAAAGCATATGAACTGTGGCTAATTCCCACCACCGGCTCGCCGATTCCAGCAGGAGTTTTTAAACCTGATGCCCACGGCAGCGCTACCGTCATTGAACCGCCGTTGCCGGCGGGAGTCGAGGCAAAAGCATTTGCGATTACGATCGAGTCAGAGCAAGGCGCAACCACTCCCACGATGCCTATCGTGATGTCGGGCGCTGGCGAGTAATTCCTTCACGTAGGTATTTCGGACGTCTTCAGCAGCGTCGGTGTGCACGCCAGATCCTTCGGGACTGAAGTCCCTCGGGATGGCGCATGGGGTATTGGAGGATCGGAGCAGGGGTCAGCATCGCTGGTTGCGTCGCTCCCGTTATCCAACTCTCTCCCGCTTGTTAAAATACTCGAGCAAGGCTCTAAAGAAGTTCTTCAGAGCGAACGGAGACAAAAATGACAATCCTGACCACCGAAACGCGCCGTCGGCTTCCTGCACTCGTTCTTATATTAGTCGTCCACGTCTTCGCCGCCGTCGCTGTCGCCCAGCAGCCCCAGGGAGAGCAGCTAGGAGTGTCCATCATCTCCGATCCAAAGACAGGGACGATTCTGCTCAATGCGAGGTTAAACGGAGATCCGATCGTGATGATCCTCGATACCGGCTCCAGCCACTCGCTTTTTGACGCTCGCGCTTTCGGGATGTCGCCGGCACAATTGCAGTCTGCGCGGTTGAATGCCAGGGGACTCGGCCTCAACGCAGATGTTGTGTGGCGCTCAGCTAATTTTGAGATCGCCGAACAGCAATGGAACAATCAGTCGGTGGAAGTCGCCGATCTCAGCAAGTTGTCCAAGATTTACGGACGGACCATCGACGGTATTTTGGGACAAGACGTTCTCAGAAGCTTCGAGAGCGTGCAGATCAACTACAAGGGCGATTGTGTAATGCTGCAGCGCTAACTGACTAAGCAAGAAAATCGGCTGGGCATTCGCGCGCTCAAGCTGAGAACAAAAAGTTTAAGCTTCTTCGCTCTCCTTCAACTTCGCAATAACTCCGAAGTCTTCCAGCGTGGTGGTGTCGCCCTTTACGTCTCCGCTGCTAGCCAGTTCACGGAGCAAGCGCCGCATGATCTTTCCACTGCGCGTTTTCGGAAGCATGTCGGTAAAGCGGATATCGTCTGGCTTCGCCATCGCACCGATCTCTTTCGATACCCATTTGCGCAAGTCTTCTTTCAGCTCGGGCGTCGGCTTTCTGCCATGTTCCAGGGTCACGAATGCTGAGATCGCTTGACCTTTGATTTCGTCCGGACGGGCGACGACTGCGGCCTCAGCGACCGCTTCGTGCGCGACCAGAGCCGACTCCACTTCCATCGTGCTCAAGCGGTGTCCGGAAACATTGATCACGTCATCCACACGGCCCATCACCCAGAAATAACCATCTTTGTCTTTGCGGGCGCCATCGCCGGTGAAATATGCGGGCGGTATCTGCGACCAGTACTGGCTGACGTAACGATCGGGATCGCCGTAGATCGTTCGCAGCATGCCGGGCCACGGCTGCTTTAAAACCAGAAAACCACCCGAGCCTTCGGGAACAGGCTTGCCGTCCATAGTGACGACCTCGGGGACGACGCCCGGGAATGGACGCGTCGCAGATCCTGGTTTGGCGGCAATGGCGCCCGGGATCGGACTAAGCATGATGTGCCCGGTTTCGGTCTGCCACCAGGTATCGACGATGGGACAGCGGTTGTGGCCGATCACCTCGCGATACCACATCCATGCCTCGGGATTGATCGGTTCACCGACGGTTCCCAGCAGGCGAAGGCTATCGAGTTTGTGTTTCTTAGGCCACTCGTTGCCCCACTTGAGAAAAGTTCGAATCGCGGTGGGCGCGGTATAAAAAATATTTACTTTATGGCGGTCGATGATGCTCCAGAACCGGTCTGGCTCCGGAGTGTTCGGCGCGCCCTCATACATTAGGGTGGTTGCACCGTTTTGCAGCGGCCCGTAAACGATATAGCTGTGCCCCGTGACCCAGCCGATGTCGGCGGTACACCAGTAGGTGTCTTCTTCCTTGAGATCGAATACCCACTTGGTAGTGATGTACGTTCCCACGGAGTAACCGCCAGTGGTGTGTACCACGCCTTTCGGCTTGCCGGTGGTGCCGGAGGTGTAAAGGATGTAGAGCGGATGCTCGGCGTCCAGCGGCTCGGCTGGGCAGTCATCGGATGCGCCGGCCATCAGCTCATGCCACCAGTGGTCGCGGCCGGATTGCATATTGATCGGTGTGCCGGTTCGCTTGTAAACCACCACGTTTTTGACCGATGGGCACGACTTCAGCGCTTCATCGACAGCCGGGAACAACTTGACTTCCGCGCCGCGGCGATACGAGCCGTCCTGGGTGATGACGGCGACGGCTTGCGAGTCGGTAATGCGGTCGACTAAAGCATTAGAAGAGAACCCGCCGAAGACGACCGTGTGGGGCGCGCCGATTCGGGCGCACGCCAGCATCGCGACGGGTAATTCAGGCGTCATCCCCATATAGATGGCGACGCGATCGCCTTTTTTCACGCCGAGAGACTTCAAGACATTGGCGAACTTCTGCACTTCACGGTGCAGTTGCTGATAGGTAAGGGTACGGACTTCGCCCGGTTCGCTTTCCCAGATCAACGCAGCTTTATTTTTACGAAATGTTTGCACGTGCCGGTCGAGGCAGTTATAGGAGAGATTGAGCTGGCCGCCGACAAACCATTTGGCCCAGGGATGGTTCCATTCCAGAACCTTGTCCCACTTCTTGAACCAGTGCAATTCACTGGCGATCCCGCCCCAGAATTTTTCTGGATTTTCTACGGACTCGCGATATATTCGCTCGTAGTCTGCCAGGCTTTTGATGTGCGCCTTCTGGCTGAATTCTTCCGGACATTCAAACTTTCTCTGTTCGTGCAAAACCGATTCAATATCATTTCGAACATCGCTTACGGGAGGCTTCTCGGGCATTGATTTGGTCCCTCGCTTCGATTGAGTGCAGGAAAGCGCATTGCAGATTTTACAGGGCAAAACATGGAATGTCTGCCCGGTCACGCCACAGTGGGAAATAGCGGCTGTGGTAGGCTTACCGCGTTTGTCCACATTTATGCCGCGGAGATTTGACCGTTGAAGGCTCCCCGAATCACTGTAGTGGGCAGTTACGCCACCGGATTGACGATGAGAGTCGAGCGGCTCCCGAGTCCGGGCGAGACGCTATTGGGCACCGGCTATCGCGTGGACCATGGCGGAAAAGGATCCAACCAGGCGGTGGGCTGCGCAAGACTGGGAGCAAAGGTCAGCTTTGTCGCCAGGATTGGCAGGGACGCTTTCGGTGAGATGGCGCTGGGGCTTTATCGCGACGAGAGCATTGATGTCACGCATGTATCGCATCACGAGGGTACGCCTACGGGAGTAGGTTTCATTATCGTCGATGCCAGCGGCGGGAACTGCATCACCATCGATCCCGGCGCGAACGAGCTCTTAACCGCCGACGACGTTTCGCGATGCGAAGCGGCTTTCGATTCAGCAGCAGTGGTTCTCACGCAGCTTGAGATTCCCGTAGCCGCAGCGGAAGCCGCCATGGCTCGGGGACGGGAGCGCGGAGCGATAACAATTCTGAACCCCGCCCCCGTCCGTCCTTTGCCGGAATCGATTCTGCGGCTGGTAGACATACTCACTCCGAATCAGTCTGAAGCCAGAGTGCTGGCAGGACGAGGACCGAACGACGCTATCGATTCCGAAGCTGTTGCGCGGGAATTGATTGGCCGTGGCGTCAAACAGGTGGTCATGACCCTGGGAGAAAAGGGAGCGATGATCGTCACAGCGTCATCTTCCCTTCACGTCCCGGCGATGCGTATGACGGCTGTGGATACTACAGGTGCGGGAGACGCCTTTAACGCCGGTTTGGCGATGGCGCTCGCTTGCGGGGCCAGCCTGGAATCTGCGGTGCAGTTTGCCGTAGTCACAGGTGGCCTGGCGGTTACGAAAGAAGGGGTGATTCCTTCCCTCCCCCAACGTGCCGAGGTCCTCCAATGCTATCGACAAAGCGGCATGAATCCTCCAGATTGGTTGGCGACGGGTACCTCGGCCGTGGATTGAATCTTTGGAAAGGGCGTGCCAAATGAAACTGACTGGCTTTCTGTTGGTTTTCGTGTGCGTGACCGGTGTATTCGCGGTAGGCGAGGACGAGGCGGGCGCTCAATCAAGGATCGTTGCGTTGGAGAAGGCATGGAACCAGGCCTACAAATTGGGAGACCGTAAAGCGCTCGACGAACTTCTCGATGAACGGATCGTCATCGTCAACGACGATGGCAGCTTGCAAAACAAAGCTGACTTTCTGTCCAGCATCAAGAAGTCCAATTCTCAGGAACAGCAAGTCACGCCCGAGTCAATTACCGTGCATGTCTACGGTAACGCGGCGACCGCTACCGGAGTTTTCCGCGCCAAGGGCACCGAGGGCGGCAAGTCGTACCTTCGGCGTGAACGCTTTGTTGACACATGGGTCAACAAAGATGGAAGGTGGCAATGCGCCGCCGCCAGCGCGACCACAATCCGCTGAGAGAGGGTCCATCTGGTTCATTCCGATCTAGTCTTAGGCTTCCTTCTGGTGTTGCTGGCGGCCCTTCTGCAGGGGACCTTTGTTCTTCCGATGACCATGGTGCGGCAATGGTCGTGGGAACATACCTGGGCAACTTTTTCGCTCCTGGGCATGCTGGTTTTCAACTGGATCATCACCCTTCTGTTCGTCCCCAATATATTTGCGGTATATGCCGGGTCATCCGGGCGGGACCTTGCCATTCTGGCGCTATTCGGATTGGGTTGGGGAGTGGGCGCTGTGCTGTTCGGGCTGGGAATGGACAGATTGGGAATGGCGCTTGGCTATCCCATCATCATGGGACTGATCGCCAGCCTGGGAGCACTGATCCCGCTGCTGGTCTTTTTTCCTCAAGCCCTACTTTCGACAAAGGGACTGGTGTTGCTCGCCGGTACGGCGTTGGTCATCTTCGGAATCGTTCTCTGCTCCGTGGGCGGTTCCAGACGCGCGCCCTCAGGATATGAGTCCACCGCGAACACGACGATCACGAAGCGTTCGAATGCCTTCCGGATTGGATTGGCGATCTCTGTCTTTGCCGGCGTGCTGTCGTGCCTGCCAAACGTCGGGATGGCATTTGGCGGAAACGTGATCAATTCCGCGCAGGCTCTGGGAGTTTCCCAGACTTCGTCGGGAAATACAGTATGGGCGCTTTTCTTTACCTTGGGCTTCGTCGCAAATCTAGCCTACTGCGTGTATTTGATGATTGCCAAAGGCACCGTGGGCCAATACTGGAATCACGAAACGCCGCGGAATCTGCGGCTGAGCGCCTTGATGGCCCTCATGTGGATTGGCAGTTTCTACCTTTACGGCGCGGGTGCGACGAGACTCGGCCGCTGGGGAGCGGTGGTGGGCTGGCCGCTGTTCATTTCTCTCTCCATCGTCGTGGGCAATCTCTGGGGCTTGTCACGCGGCGAGTGGAAGAGTGCGCCTGCCCGAGCGAAGCGATTGCTGAACATGGGACTACTCGTCCTGCTCGTGGCAGTGATTACGGTGGCGATCAGCAATTCGTTCTGAGCGCGAGGTTAGAAGCCTTAGAATACGTAAGACATGTCACAGGCTTCCCAATTCTTGTCGAGTCCGCAACCGCGGGCACGCTGGATGCGCCTCGACACGGCGCAGCTTCTGAAGCGCTTTTTCTTCTGCGAGCGCTCGCTGCTGGTAAGTGAGGCGGCGTGGATTCCTGCCATCGCTCCCCTGGACATTAAGATCGGCCTGGCGCGGTCCATTTGGCAAAATGCCGAAACCGCCGACGCACTTCGCAACCGGGTGTTCGAGCTTCGATTCCCCAGCCGGTTGCTGGAAGAGCAAGGAGCGGACCACGCACTGATCGAACTGTTTGGCGCGGTCAAGGATTCGCCCTCGGTTCCAGCGTTTCTGCTCAGCGTCGGAACCGTACTGCTTCCCGCGCTGCGTGATTCCTACAGGGAATATCTGGAAGCGTCGGATTCAATTGCCGACGGCCCGACCCACCGCTTTCTCTCGCTTGCGCTCTCCGAAAAGGAAGAACAGATCGGCGCCTTCGAGCAATGGGCGCAAGCGGCGCTATCGGTGAATCCGGAGCTGCGCGACAGCGCCGTGGCTTGGACTCGTGCGGTGGAAGATCGGCTCGCAAAAGTCGGCGGAGTTGGGGTTGGGCCATCGCCCTCAGCTGCCGATGCTGGGCCTTTGCCCGGATCGAAGCCTTATGTTATTCCCAATCAGCCTGCCCGCGACCCCCGCTTTTGGCCTTGCCGCTTCTATTGGCCCGACATCGTTGATTCCAAATATCCGTATGGCGAGGGCGTGCAGCTGCAACTTCGCTCCGCCATCAGTCACGTCAATGAAGTCTGGGCGATTGAAGCTGGCGGCGTGATGTTAAGCGCATTCGCGGACGTCCTGCCGTGGGAGTGGATTCACAACGCGTCCCGCTGGACGTATGACGAGTCGCGCCATTGCAGGATGGGATACGAACGCCTGATGGCATGGGGCCTCGATCCAGCGGAAATTCCGCTGGGGACCTATATCTACGAGAGCGCTTCCGGCCAGGATCCCATCTACCGTTTGGGGATGCTCTTCTTTTTTGAAACGAAAAATATCAGGCACAAGCCCGCCCGCACTCAACTCTTCCACTCCTATGGAGACGCGACGAGCGAGCACGACATGGACTTCGACTGGGCAGACGAAACCATGCACGCCGGGTACGGCAAGCACTGGCTCAAGGAACTGCTGGCGGTCCGTGGGGAAGACCCGGCTGCCTATGACCAGGTGCGGGAGCGGTGCGAACAACTGGTACGAGATTATGTGGCGACGGCTACGGCACAGGAAGTGGCGGATCTTAAAAAAGTTGCCGCCAGACTGCTCGTTAGAGCAAGCGCGAAACGCTGATGTGGGGACGGGTGGCGCCTGCGCCGGGGCCGTGGTGCTGACCATCTTTTCTCTAGCAGGCAAAACATTTTTCCAGTAAAGGGTCAATGCCGTGTCCGGAGGCTGAAGAGGTACTTCGGCGACAAGATGTCCGCTGGCGCGAAGATGGTCGTTGTACTCAAAGCAATCGTCGAGCACTCCGTGTCGCTCGTCCTCGGGACGCTTGCAATGCGCCTCAGGTTTGTACAGTTCCGGTTTGGACTGCGCCTGCACGCTCGTAATTCACGATAATGACGCCTTTCGGGCTGACTGCGCTTTCCGTCACCTTGAATGCCGCCGGGATCGTGCCATCGGCAAACAATCGTTTTCCACTGCCCAACGTTACCGGAAATATCTTCAGCCAGAACGCATCGACTAAATCATGCTTGATCAGCGTCTGAATGAGATTTGCACTTCCATAAACGTGCAGATCTGGCCCCGCCTGTTGCTTAATTTTGGTAATTTTTTCCGCAATATCTCCGCTTAGAAAAACGGACGGCTGCCATTGGTGAGAAGTCATGGTGTTCGAGGCGACGAACTTGGTCGCGGTGTTCACGGTTGGCCACATGGCGCCATGTTGCGGCCAGAATTGTGCCCAGATGTCAAAGGTTCTGCGCCCTAGCAGCAAGTCAAACGGCATGCTCATCTGCTTTCTTATGGCCGCTCCAGAAACAGGGTCGGCATGTGGAACTGTCCACCCGCCATACGCGAAGCCGCCGCTGGTATCTTCCTCTGGTCCACCTGGACCTTGTATGACCCCATCAAGGGACATAAATTCGAGCACATTGAGTTTTCTCATGAGTGAGTTCCTTTGAGTCGTTTATGCCTTTGTCTCATTTACGGGTGTCGCCGGTTTTTGAAAGACCGCGCGCACCTCGATCGGTGCCCGACACGCGACGGCAGCCTTGCGCCCCCACTCCAGTGCCTCGTCGAGGTCAGCGGCTTCCAGCACCCAAAAACCTCCTATGTGCTCCTTGGTCTCTATGTAAGGTCCGTCGGTGATGAGCACCTTGCCGTCGGGCTGCGCCCGCACCGACTTTGCGCGGCGGGCCGGGGCGAGGCCGCCAACGAAAACCCTGACACCGGCAGCCACCATCTCACGGTTGAGCGCCTGGATATCGCGGACCGTCGATTCGGGCTCTTTGGCCGAGTCGAAGTCGTCCGGGTGGTGAACAGCAACTAAATATTGCGGCATGATTTCTCCTTTTCCTCTAACCGTCTTCTTTCTATGCGGTCTGGGGCGGGTCGGTTGCCCTGCCTTCACCATATAGTCGAACGGCCGGACCGGAAATCGACAAAGCAGCTAAGAAATTTTTATTCTTTCTGCGCTATGCTTTCCGTTTGGTCTGTCCCCGTTTTTCCCCTTATCCTTCGCGGTTCTCTATAAGGCGATGCTCACAGCCGCTCTCGAGTGCGGGTATCATCAAAGGCCGATGGCAACTGCACGCAAAATAACAGAGCTAACGCGAACTGACGTCGTGGATACACTGGTGCTCGACAAGGTGCCGTTCATACGCAAGCTCGACGTCATCTCGTTTTAACGCATCTGGCCGCTCGAAAGATGCCCTCCTAGGACCCCCAATTCAAAAACGCGGAGGGCGACATCTGGCAGCACATCGTCAACAATTACGATTACTTGAGTCCGAGCTGCTGTATCAGCGGCTCAAGATTTGCTCCACTCCTGACGAACAGTTCATCCGATTCCTCGAAGTCTGCATGCTCCCGTTGTCGCTCGCGATCCCCAGCGGATCGAGGAGATGGCGACGCTGTTCAATAAATATCTGGCGAACGACGGATTTGTCGCGAAGCCCGCCGGCAGGGTGTCTGCGGGCGAACCATTCACAAGGTCGTCAACATGACGGGTGGAAACGACGACCTTAGCAAACCGGCTATCCCGAATCAATTTGGCAACGGCGGATCGATGCCAGCGGATCGAGGATTCTTTGTGGAGCCGCCATCTCACCCTCTAGTTCGGAACACCCAGCACACCACGCTGGCGGGACGCCCACCGGATAGCCGCCGGGACGGCGGCGCTACGAAACGCGACCACACGGTCGCCCCGGCACCTGGATAAAAGACTAGTGACAAAATCGCAGGTTGTTCGTCTACGACAACGGGCACCACGCGGCCGTTTTCGGAGACGCAGACTTGCGCACATCCAACTCGAGATTCATATTCCTTTGCGCGCTCGTGCTCTGGTTCACACCGCTATTGCGGGCTGGATCTCCTGCAAATCTTCAAGCCGCCGATCAGGAGGCTCCTCCTTACGGAGTTAAGGGAAAGGTCAACGAGCCACGACTGTTCGCCGAGGGAATTATCTCTACCGTTGACGACGAGATTGGTGGGGCGTTTAGTCCTGACGGTACCGAGTTCTATTTCTCCCGCTTTGTCCCCTACACGACTTTCCCTCGTATAGGAATCATGTGTGTTTCGCGCTATCGCGGTGGAAGCTGGAGCGATCCCGAAGCGCTGCCCTTTTCCGGCAAATTTCTGGACTACCCACCCAAATTTGATTCCAGCGGCAAGCGAATGCTCTTTGCCTCGTCCCGACCGCTGAGCGATGGCAAGCGAGGAAGCATACGAATCTGGGAAGTGAGCGCGCAATGCGAATGGATGGGGCGAGCCTGAGCCATTGCCCGCACCAGTGAATCCGCCGCGGCAGTTCATGGAATGCGGATCCGTCGATAACCAGCGACGGCACGCTTTACTTTAGTTCGGACCGCGGCGGCCCCGGCACGCTGCACATTTATCGGTCACGATTGGTTGACGGCAAATACTCGGAGCCGGAAAAACTCGGACAGGAAATCAATTCTGATTTCAACGATTACCAGCCATATGTTTCACCCGACGAGAAACTTCTCATCTTCGCCTCGTCCGGGATTGGCGGCCCGCCCTATCCCCACCGGGCGCAAGATTTGAGCACGGGTGGCAAGCCCTATCCCCGCGCGGATCTGTACATCAGTGTCAACCAGAATGGACATTGGACCCCCGCACGGCATCTCGAACACCACATCAATACCTTTGCCGAAGAAGAGTTCCCTTTCCTGACACCCGACGGCCGCTATCTCTTCTTCAGCAGCGAGCGCAGCCCGTTCACGGTACCTACTGCGCAGCGTCTCAGCTACGACCAACTCGAGCATGATCTGCACTCGATTTTTAACGGTCACGGAAACGTGTTCTTCGTCGGAGTGGATGCTTTGGAACTGCCCAAGTGAAGATTGAAATGAAAAACGGCGTTACTCGCGATTATTTGCCTGGCCGCAATAGGCTGCACTCTTTTATTTCACGATGCCAGGGCGTCGGAATTAGCGCAAACGGTGACGGATGCTCCCAAGGCTGAGCTCATCGGCGAAGGGGTGATCTCAACGCCTGACGACGAATTCGGCGGAGCGCTCTCCCCGGACGGGACGGTTCTCTATTATGACATCACTGTCCCGGCCCACTATTTGTACGTGATGTGCGAGTCGCATTTGCGCGACGGAAAATGGCAGAAGCCTGAGGTGCTCCCGTTTTCCGGTCTGTATCGAGACTCCGATCCAGTGCTTACTCCCGATGGCAAGACTCTTCTGTTCGCTTCGGACCGGCCACGCAATGGGGTTGAGAGTCATGACTTCTTCATCTGGGCGGCTGACAAAACCGCTGATGGCTGGAAGGAACCACGTGCGCTCGATGGGCCAGTGAACAGCGATGGCAGCCAAGTGTTCGCGTCCATGGCCAACAATGGAAATATCTACTTCACTTCTGATCGGAACACAGGGCAGGTTTGACATCTATCGTTCGCGGTTGGTCAATGGAAAATACCAGCCGGCGGAGGACCTGGGTCCGAATATTAATGGCGATGGGATTTTCAGCCTCGAGGCTCTCATTGCGCCGGACGAGAGTTATCTGTCTGATTGGAAGCTTCGGCCGCCAGCCCAGCTTGGGCAATTCCGATCTGTTTATCAGCTACAACCGCAATGGCGCATGGACCAAACCGGTCAATCTTGGACCCGAAATCAATACCGCGGCCCGCGAATATAGCCCCAGGATTACTCCTGATGGCAAATGGCTGATATTCACCAGCGAACGAGGCATGCAGACCGACAAACGGGACCAGCCCATTCAGTAGCGCGGAATTCAGCTCGAAAGCGCGCGGCATATTCAACGGACTTGGAAACTTGTACCGGATTCCGATGGAGTACGTCCTGCGAACTACCTCCCAATAGAGCATCGCTCAGGATTCAGTGCAGACCTGCGCTTGAGCCAAAAGCCAAAATACGGTCTAATGGCGCGTGCTTTCGCGACAGGCTGTGCCTAACCCCGGTTTCACCAATTTCCCGCTTCAAGGAGAACGTGCGATGGAAATTTTCTGCAAGAAGGTGGTCTTTGCTCTCGTTGCACTCATGCTGGTCGGATCGGCGGTCGCACAGTCCAGTTACAGCCTGCTCTCGCCGAACAAGAAGATCGAAATAAAAATTCAGACTGGCGACCGCATTCAGTACGACGTCCTTTTCAATGGAACTCCATTGCTGCAGAAATCCACATTCTCCATTGATATCGATCACAACGTGCTGGGCTTGCAACCTCGTATCAAGTCGGCGAAAACTCGCAGCTACGATGGCACGCTCGAACCGGCGGTGCGTCAGAAGTTCGCCAAAATTCGGGAGAATTACAACGAACTGCGGCTCGAGATGGAAGGCAACTATGCCGTCGTTTTCAGGGCCTACAACGAAGGCACGGCTTATCGCTTTGAGACTTTTTTTCCGCAAAGCGATGTAAAGGTTTACAAAGAGGAAGTAAGCCTCAACTTCGCCGGCGATTACTCCGCCTACTATCCCCTGGAAGAAAGTTTCATGTCACACAACGAGAGGCGTTTTCCTCTTTTCAAGCTGAAGGAAATTCCTGCCTGCGTCGATTGCCAGCCTGCCAGCGGTGGTTGACGCCGGCAACGGCGTGAAGGTGGCAGTCGCTGAATCGGACATTGAGAACTATCCCGGCCTCTGGCTGCATGGCACCAGCGACAACGGACTGGCGGGAACCTTCCCACCCTATCCGCTGAAAGAAGTGCTGGAGCGCGACCGCGACTACCGGGTCACCGAGACTGCCGATTACATTGCCCAGACTCGCGGAACCCGGACTTATCCCTGGCGGCTGTTGGGTATCACTGAGAAAGATGGCGACCTGATCACCAATCAACTGGTCTGGCTGCTGGAGAAACCCTCGCAGGTTCAAGACACCTCGTGGATCAAACCCGGCAAGGTGGCATGGGATTGGTGGAACGCCAACAATATTTACGGCGTGGACTTCAAATCCGGTGTCAACACTCAGACGTACAAGTACTACATTGACTTCGCCGCGAAATACGGCTTGCAGTACGTGGTGCTGGATGAAGGCTGGTACAAACTCGGCGACGTCATGGAAGTGGTTCCCGAAATCAACATGGAGGAACTCGCCGCCTACGCCAAGCAGAAGAATGTGGGCATCATCTTGTGGGTTGTCTGGAAAACGTTTGACGACAAGTTTGACCAGGCGCTCGACCAATTCCAGAAGTGGGGAGTGAAAGGAATCAAAATCGATTTCATGCAGCGCAACGATCAGAAGCTGATCGACTTCTACTACAAAACCTGCCGTGAAACCGCCAAACGCCACATGCTGGTCGATTTTCACGGCGGACAGAGTCAGATCACCATGACTCGCACCTGGCCCAACATGATCAGCGGCGAAGGCGTTCGCGGCATGGAGTGGAGCAAGTGGAGTACCGAATCAGAACCTCAGCACAATGTCACGCTTCCCTTCACTCGCATGTTTCTTGGGCCGATGGATTACACTCCGGGCGCGATGCTGAATGCCACGAAGACGACATTCGCACCGATTCACGAACGCCCCATGGCGATGGGAACGCGCTGCCATCAGCTCGGGATGTATGTCGTGTTCGAAAGTCCTTTGCAGATGCTGGCCGATAGTCCCTCCAACTACATGCGCGAGCCGGAGGCCATGGAGTTCCTAAGTGTCGGTACCCACGGTCTGGGACGAAACCAGGGTTCTCGACGCCAAGCTGGGCGAGTATGTTTTGGTGGCGAGGAGAAGCGGCCGCGACTGGTATGTTGGCGCGATGACCAACTGGACTGGCCGCGACCTCGATGTGGATCTCTCTTTTCTGCCGCAGGGGACGTTTACCATGGATGCGTACCAGGATGGCGTAAACGCCGACCGCTTTGCCGGCGATTATGTGAAGACCAGAACTCAGGTGAGCGGCAGCAAGAAGCTGAAAATTACCCTGGCGCCAGGTGGCGGCTGGGCAGCCAGGATTCACCCGTAATCTCATCTCCGAGAGGCTGCCAACGGAAGCCTAATCTCACTCATGGACTTGCAACTCACAAATAAAGTTGTGCTGATCACCGGCGGAGCCAAAGGCATTGGTGCGGCAATTTCACGTGGAGTGGCGCGTGAGGGTGGAGTCCCGGTGATTGTCGATCGAGATGCGCCTGCGGTGGCCGAAATCCAGAGCTGAATTGGAGCGCGGAGGCACGCGAAGTCATTCGATCACGACCGAACTCGCGGTTCCCGCGAACTGCTCTGCCGCCGTGGCGGAAGCTGTCCGCCTTACCGGTCGCCTGGACGCACTGGTCAATAATGCTGGCGTGAATGACCGTATTGGTCTGGAACATGGCAGCCCGGAACAATATGTAGAATCGCTGCAACGGAATCTGCTGCATTGCTACAACATGGCGCATTACTCGCTTCCCTGGCTGAAGCAGTCGCGGGGTTGCATCGTGAACATCAGCTCAAAGACGGCGATTACAGGGCAAGGTGGAACGTCAGGCTACGCGTCGTCGAAAGGTGCGATTCTGGCGCTGACGAGAGAGTGGGCAGCGGAGTTATTTCCCTATGGCATTCGAGTGAATGCCATTGTGCCGGCGGAAGTAATGACTCCGCTTTACCGGCAGTGGCTGGCCACTTTCCCCGAACCGGAGGAAAAGCTAACCAACATTGTCGCCAAAATTCCCCTCGACAAGCGAATGACCACCCCGGAAGAAATTGCGGCGATGGTGCTGTTTTTGATTTCGGCTCAGGCAAGCCATATTACCGGCCAACACATTTTCGTGGATGGCGGATACACGCATCTCGACCGCGCGCTGACGTAACCGTAAGCGCATGCGCGAAGTCGCAGGTCAAAGCGATACACCGCGTTTCCACGGGATGAAATCTTCCTGCGGCTTTAACTCAGCTTTGGTTCGCGTCTCGCCGCTGGCAACACTGATCACCTGCTCCAGAATCCTTTCGCCCATCTGTTCGATCGTTGTGCCACCAGAAATGATTTCTCCGGTATTGATATCGATGATGTCATGCATTCGCCGGGCCAGCTCCGAATTGGTTGAGAGCTTCACCACGGGCGCGATCGGATTGCCCGTCGGCGTGCCAAGACCGGTGGTGAAGAGAACGACATTCGCTCCAGCTCCCACTTGCGCGGTCACCGCCTCAACGTCGCTTCCCGGCGTGCAAAGCAGGTTCAGCCCCGAAGCGGTCGCGTACTCCGGATAATCCAGAACATCGCTTACGGGTGATGTTCCACCTTTTCGGGCAGCGCCCGCCGATTTCATTGCGTCCGTGATCAAGCCATCTTTGATGTTGCCCGGCGAAGGATTCATATCAAATCCGGATCCAGCGGCTTCCGCTCTCGCGGCGTAAGTGCGCATGAGCTTGATGAATTTGTCGGCGATCTCTCCATTCTCACAGCGGTCGATGAGATTTTGCTCAACCCCGCACAATTCAGGAAATTCGGACAGAATGGTTTTTCCATTGAGCGCCGCCATCAAGTCGGACAGATACCCGATAGCGGGATTGGCAGTGATTCCGGAGAACCCATCGGAGCCTCCACACTTGAGTCCGATGGTGAGAGCGGAGAGCGGCGCGGGAGTACGGGTCAGCCGATTGGCATCAACCAGTCCCAGGAACGTCTGCCGGATCGCCTCACTCAACATGGCCGATTCGAGATTGCTTTCCTGCTGATCGAAGACCAACAACGGTTTACTGAACTGAGGGTTTCGTTTTCGCAGCTCGTCTCGCAAAATCGAAGTCTGCGCATGCTGACAACCCAGGCTGAGAATCGTCGCGCCGGCTACGTTGGGATGATCGATATATCCCGCCATCAAGCCGCATAGGGCCTGGGCATCCGCCCTGGTTCCTCCGCATCCCATATCGTGAGTCAGGAACCGGATGCCGTCCAGATTGGCGAAAACACCTGCAGGTTCCGACGACCGATGCGGCTTCCGGGAACACGTAGTTCTTGATCTGTTCGGTCTTCCCTTCCCGATAAAGCTTCACCAGATCGGCAACGTGCCGCCGGTAAGTTTCTGGAGGAGAAATTCCCAGTTCCTTTTCAAAAGCTTCCTGAAGAGCGCGGATATTCCGGTTTTCGCAGAACACCAGAGGAACTACCAGCCAGTAGTTGCGCGTGCCTACCTGGCCATCGGCGCGGTGATATCCGAGAAATGTGCGATTCTTCCAGCGCGAAACGTCCGGAGCATTCCATGTTGTCGAAACGGATTTGGCATGGAAGTCGGCACTCTGGTGCCGCAGATTCGAAACAGTGATCGGCTCGCCCTTGCGGATCGCCGCTGGTGGCTTCCCCAACCAGGACGCCATACATGACAATCCCGTCGCCGGCTTTGAAATCCTGCAGAGCGAACTTGTGCTTCGGCGGCACGCTCGCCTCAATCTTGTAGGAGTGTCCGTCGAGAACAGCATCAGTGCCAGCGTCCAGCCGCATCAGTGCGACCGCGACATTGTCCGCGGGACTAATTTTCAGAACGCTCCGTTGCAATACTTTAAGTTGGTTCATGAGATGTGGCTTGCCTATTGCGGTTGCTGCTCCCTTAACCTGAAAAGCGTTTCTCCCGCGCGAGGAATCAGCTTGATCCCTTCGGCTTCTCTACCCTGCCAGTCTTCCATTCGGACAGTTTTGGGATCGATGTAGCCGAGGTTCAGCTCTGCGACAACGTTCCTCCGGAATGCTGGTGGCAAGAGTCACTTTGATCCGCGAAGTTTCGACGCCGGTGGCGGCATCATATGTACCCTGTCCCTTCAGGTGGGTGGAGTGGGCGATCGCGCTTCTGGGAATGTCTACAAACTTGTCGGCTTGCTTCAGAAAATAATCGCGGCAGTGATAACCGATTCGATCGAGAAAAGCTCCGTGAGTGTAGCTGATCTCGGTGATGTGGGGAGCGTACAGCACGACTTCTCCGCCTTCGAGCATGGCAGGCTCAACTTTATACATCCCCTTGGCGCCCGTCCAAATATCGTCATACATTCGCGGCATCACGGAAAGCACGCGCTGGAATGGACGATCCACCCACTCAATATGCTTTTGCCCGGAGAGCTCGATCGCCGCCTTCCAGGCCTCACGTGCCGGACCGAAATACAGACCAGCGATACCGGGGCCGCCGTCTTCACCAGGAGCCAAATCATGCGGAGTAAGGACCAGCGCAAAGCACGCGATCGGCAGCGTCATCTTGGCGGCAGCACGGTCGATCAGTTCACGAATCGGCGTGCAGCCTGTGCCGATTAGGTTGTAACTGCCGAGCAGAGCTCCCAGCCAATGCGTCTGATTAATCATTTCGCCGCTACTGACGCCTGGGAACAGATATTTGTTTCCACCCGAAAAACCCACCACCTCGTGAGGAAACACCGGCCCGCAAATCAGAACTTGATCGTATTCGAAGAGCAGGCGATTGATTTTTACCAGAATCGGTTCCGAAAGAAGCCCTCCGGAACTCTTCGCGACTTCATCGGCAGGGATGGTACCCAAATCAACGAAAGTGTCAGGGAGATCCCAGCGATGGTTGAACACGCGCGCCTTTCCGCACTGTCCGTTGACTACTGGTTGGCCCATCAATCGCGTGAGAGCCGCATCATTCATCAGTGGGTGGGTGCCAAGTGCGACAAGGTAGTCGCATGCGGCAGCCGTCGTGCCGATTTCCTGTTGCAGAAGTTTGAACATCAGCGGCATCGGCATGGTACGAGTGCCATCGGGGATGATGGTTAGCACGCGCTTGCCTGCTACCTGAAGCTCAGCGGCCGCCTGCGCCACGATCTGGCGAACATCATCGCTGGCAAGCGATCCGTCAGCCACGCTTTTACTCACGACCATTGAGACCCGCCTGCGCTTTCAGACATGGATCGACGTTCCATGAAAAGCTACTGGTTAACACCACTGGCAAGGAAGCCTCCGTCGACGGCGAGAACATGGCCGGTAACGTATCTGGCAGCATCCGAGGCCAGAAACACAGCTGCTCCGCCCAGTTCATCGAGCTTCCCAAATCGCTTCATTGGAATCCGCAGAAGAAATTCCTTTCCGCGCTCGGTACCGTTGAGCAATGCCGCATTCAAGTCTGTCAGGAACACGCCGGGAGCGATCGCGTTCACGCACACTCCCAAAGTGGCCCATTCCGCCGCCAGTGACTTGGTCAGCGAAGCGACCGCCGCCTTGCTGGCGCTGTAGGCGGCAACCTCATAAAGGGCCAGAAATGAGGCAATCGAAGCAATATTGATAATTCGCCCATAGCGCCTCTCGATCATATGCCGCCCGAAGACCTGGCAGGAATGTAGCGTCCCAGTCAAATTGGTTTCGATAATGTCGTCCCAATCGCGGTCAGGGGCGTCCACCGTAGGCATTCGCTTCGTACGTCCCGCACTGTTGACCAGGATCTCGACGCTTCCGAATTCAACGCAGACAGATTGCAGCAACTGCGCGAGACTTGCTTTGTCCGTTACGTCGCAGGGTTGATTCAGGGAGCGCCGGCCCAAGGCTTGGACCTCCGAAACCGCGGCAGTCACCTGCTCGGCCCGGCGGCCTGTAGGCACTACATTTGCACCCGATTGGGCCAGCGCCTTGCTAATGGCAAGCCCGATCCCGGTGGTTCCACCAGTCACAACCGCGGTTTTGTTCGTGAGATCCAGCGGAGAATAGGCCATTAATAGTCCTTACGCGATGCAGTTTTCATTGCCTGAATTATAAAGTCAGACTCAGTTTTGAAACTTGAGTCTTTTATTATTCAGGAAGACGCTCTTAATCCCGACGTCTTAGACAAAGTCGTCTTCACTTGGCCTTGACAACCCGGACACTGTGATTCAGACTGCCGATGTTTCCCGGTTCCAAATGCTGCCTAAACCTCATGATAAGAACTCTCCGGTTGTTCGCTTTGGCCTTTTTCTTGCTTTTTGTGAATCTGATCCTCGCTGCCAGCGACCAGATCCCAGCTACCGCCTGGCGCATTCCTATCGGGCAGCCCCCGGCAAATCCTGGCGGTCGAAAGCCTGAGTTGACCAACATCGACGACGGCTTCTGGCAAGGCGCTCCGGTCGGGGGCATCGGGGCTGGTACTTTCTCTCGGTCTTACCGGGGCAACTTCGAACGCTGGCACGTCAAAGCCGGAGTGCACAAGTATCAGAACGTTCCCGGAAACCAGTTTGCGGTATTTGCGCAACCCCAGGGCGAGCCACCCGTGGCCCAGGTGCTTTCGACTGGCAAACCGGATGGCGGAGCGCTCTCAGCGTGGAACTGGACGTATCCCGTGGGCGGCGGTGAATACGCTGCCCTCTATCCCAAGTCGTGGTTTGCCTATCGTTCCCCTCAACTTCCCATCACGCTGACAGTCGAACAGTTTTCCCCTCTTTTGCCCAACAACTACAAGGAAACCAGTTATCCACTGGCCCTCTACAACTGGTCCGCCGAAAACCCTTCGAGCAAACCGGTGACCGTCTCAATCCTGTTTTCCTGGACCAACATGGTGGGTTGGTTTCGTGACACCAGCAGAAAGTTTGATGCGGTGCTAAACGCCCAGAACAAGAACACATTCCGCACGGAGCCTCTCGCGGACGGGACCATGCAGGGTATTGTCTTTGACCGAATTCGCAATGGCCCTGTCGCCGACGAATGGGATGGCCAATTTGCTATCGCAGCTCAGGCCGCGCCCGGTGTCGAGGTGACCTACATCACTGACTTCGATCCGCAAAGTTCGGGCGCCGAAGTCTGGCCGCCCTTCTCGACCACGGGCCGACTGCCGAACCAATCTCCCGATATCGCCAGCGCCGGGGAACAGATGGCGGGCGCGATCGCGGTTCGCTTCACCCTCGGTCCGAAAGAAAAGAAAATGATACCGATGTCGCTTTCCTGGGACCTTCCCGTGGCACAGTTTGGCGGAGGCCGGAAATGGATCCGGCACTATACCCAGTTCTTTGACGCGTCCGGAACCAATGCCTGGAAGATTGCCCGCACCGCGCTTGAAAACAATCAGAACTGGAGCAACCAGATCGACGCCTGGCAGAAGCCCTACATCGAAGATGAAACCAAACCGTCCTGGTACCGTGCCGAACTCTTCAATGAGCTTTACATTCTTGCCGATGGAGGCACTCTCTGGGGACACGAGCAGACCGGCCCGTCGAACCCTTTGCACTTGTCCGCGAAAAATGCGGACAGCTTCGCCTATCTGGAATGTTTTGACTACTCCTACTACGGAACCTCCGATGTCCGCTTCTATGGCTCATTTCCACTGATCAAATTCTGGCCGGAGATCGAGAAGCAGGAGATGCGCCAGTACACCGATACCATTCCTGAAAGCATTCCGCAGCACTATCTGTGGGCATGGAAACTTCAGCATGATCACAAATTTGAAACCATGCAGCGCAAGTCGGCAGGGTCCGCACCCCATGACCTGGGTTCGCCCGCTGAAGATCCTTTTGTAAACGTCAACCAGTACAACTATCAGGACGTTTCCAATTGGCGCGATCTCAACAGCAAATACGTGCTTATGATCTGGCGTGACTATGTGTGGAGCGGGAGCAACGACGAACCTTTTCTTCGCTACACCTGGACCGCGATTAAACAGGCAATGGAACATCTGCGCCAGTACGACACCGATGGAGATGGCTTGATCAAGAACGGTGGATTTCCGGATCAGACATATGACAACTGGGTAGCGCGTGGAGAGAGCGCATATAGCGGCGGGCTGTACTTGGCGGCGCTGCGCGCAACCAGTGAAATAGCTCGCAAATTGGGAGACACTAGTTCGGCTTCGACCTATGACGCGCTGTTCAAGAAGGCCCAGGCGGCGTATGTCAAGAATCTCTGGAATGGCTCCTACTTCAACTACGATCAGGGGAGCGCATACCACACCGACATCATGGCGGAACAGCTAGCAGGCCAGTGGTACGCGAACCTCACGGGTCTGGGCGACCTGGTTCCGGCCACGATGCGCAGGTCGGCACTGCAGCGTGTGTACGATTACAATGTGATGAAGTTTCAGAATGGAGAGATGGGAGCCATCAATGGCGTGGGCGCGGACGGCCAGGCTCTGCACGAAAACGAACAGGTTGAGGAAGTCTGGACCGGCACCACTTTTGCCATCGCATCTCACATGCTGTCTGAGGGGATGCGCGACCAGGCATTCCATACCGCGCAGGGTGTCAACAATGTCGTCTGGAAAGATCGCGGATACTTTTTCCGGACTCCTGAAGCATATGACGCACGGGGGATGTACCGCGCCAGCATGTACATGAGGCCGGGAGCCATATGGTCGATGGAAATGTCGAAGTGAGAGCCGGGGAGACGTGCAATATGAAGACTTCAAGGCCTACCGGTTTGACCGTTATCGCGTCTCTCGCGATGCTGACGATTTTCGGAATGCTTCTGGTCGTGCTAGCGGTCGCCGACGAGAGTGACCATCCTGTTTTGGCCATCGGATCCGCCGCTCCGGATTTTTGCTTGCCGGGCGTCGATGGAGCGAATCATTGTTTGAAAGAGTACGCCTCCAGCAAAGTGTTGGTCCTCGCCTTCATCTGCAATCATTGCCCCACTTCTCAACTCTATGAAACGCGAATCAAGCAAATTGCCGCGGATTACAAGGACAAAGGCGTCACGGTTGTCGCCATCGAACCAAACAATTCCGACGCGGTCCGGTTGAACGAAATGGGCTATACAGATGTGGGGGATTCGCTCGACGAGATGAAAATTCGCGCGGAATTCCGCCACTTCAACTTTCCCTACCTGTATGACGGAGAGACCCAGAAAGTTTCTACCGCTTATGGTCCCAGCGCCACGCCGCATCTTTTCATTTTTGACTCCGAGCGGAAGCTGCGGTACGAGGGCCGCGTGGATAACAATATGCGCGAGCCACTGGTCACAAAACATGACGCTCGCGATGCGATTGACGCGCTGCTGGCCGGCAAGCCAGTGGAGGTCGCAAAGACACCATCGGTGGGATGCTCCACCAAGTGGCTCTACAAGGAAGCGGGTCGTCGCAAGGAACTGGAGGAAATCGAAAAGAAACCAGTAGTGCTCAAGCCGGTGAGTGTTGAAGACCTCAAAGCATTGCGCAAGAATTCAACCGGCAAATTACTGCTCGTGGATTTCTGGGCGACCTGGTGCGCTCCCTGCCGCACCGAGCTACCCCAGTTCGAAACCATGTACCGGATGTATGGACACCGCGCGTTCGACCTGGTGACAGTGAGCATTAACTATCCCGACGAGCAGGCTGGTGTTCTCAAGGCTCTGAATGAGGAACACGCTACCAGCACCAATCGGATCCTGAGTTCGACGGATATCTATCCGCAACTCGCGGCATTCGACCCCAACTGGAGCGCAGCTGTTCCCTACACGCTATTGATCCGTCCCGACGGCGAAATTGTCTACAAGAGCCAGGGGACAGTAGACCCGCTACAAATGAAGCGCCTGATCATCGCAAATCTTGCCGACGACGATTATCACGGCCACCAGGATTATTGGAAGTCTGCCGTTCAAGCAAACAGCGACCCAAAAAAGTAGGAACCGTTTAGAACAAGGGCGTCAAGGAAGTCCCTAGCTCCAGAGCCGATCCCAGGAGCGTTCCCGGTCCCATTGCGAAGTGGGCTCGAAGTAGCCTGTGCCGGGCATCAGGTGCTGCCGCACCACGTCTTCGTTCAGAGTCACTCCCAATCCTGGCCTGTCCGGGACCCTGATCCATCCATGTTCCACGATCGGCGTCTTCACTCCTTCTTCTACCATCGAAGACCACCAGGGGACGTCGAGCGAATGGTTTTCCAGCGCAAGAAAATTACGGGTTGCCGCGGCGCAGTGAACGTTAGCCATGCAACTCACCGGCGTTCCCGCAAAGTGCATTGCCATGGGCACTCCGTATTCTTCCGCCATGTCGCCGATCTTATGGGTTTCGAGAATTCCACCCGACGTTGCGAGATCGGGATGAATTTTGCTGACCGCGTGCTTTTCGCAGAGCACGCGGAAGGGTTCTTTCAGGTAGATGTCTTCTCCGGTAAGGATCGGGGTTGGGCTCTCTTCGGAAATCTGCTTCAGGAGATCGGTGTAGGTCCAGGGGATTACGTCTTCCATCCAGGAAAGGTTGTACTTTTCGTAGGCTTTTCCCAGCCGAATAATTGACTTCACGCCCAGGTGGCCGAGGTGGTCCATGGAGAGTGGAATTTCCATACCCACCGCTTCGCGCACCGCCGCAACGTATTGTTCGAGCATCGCGATGCCTTTGTCGGTGACTTCCATTGCCAGCAAGGGATGTTCGAGCTGATTCATGTCCCATTCGCTTTGATCGGAGGCGACCGTTACGGTTCCCGGTGTGTCCGATACCATCTCGACGCCAAGATCCATTTTCAGCCATGTGATTCCCATGCCTTCCTTGCGTTCTTTCATGCGCTGGGCATAGATTTTCGGATCTTTCGATTCCGTAGTGTCGGCATAGATGCGGATCTTGTCGCGGAACTTGCCGCCGCCTACCATGGCATAGACGGGCGCGTTGTAAACCTTTCCGGCAATATCCCACAACGCCATCTCGATGGCACAAACGCCGCCTCCCTGGCGGGCGTGGCCGCCGAACTGCTTGATCTTGCGAAAAATCTTGTCCAACTGCAGCGGGTTCTCGCCCACGATGCGGCTCTTGAGGAACAACGCATAAGTTGAACTGGCGCCGTCGCGCACTTCACCTAGCCCGTAAACTCCCTGATTGGTGTCAATGCGAATGATCGGACAAGGGCTTGGTCCGGGCTTCACGATCGTCGCCACGCGAAGATCTGTAATCTTCAACGTCTGAAGGACTCGAATTGGTATTCACCCCCTTCGGGTACGCTTCCACCGATTCATCGAGCAACAGCGCGGCTCCAAGGGCTCCTACCGACGTCTTGAGAACATCCCGGCGATTCATCGCGTGTCCAGCAGGTTTGTTCATGAATGAAGGTCCCTTCCCATCTGTGAATGCTAGCCAAGTCGCAAGCAGACTAAAGCCGAGGTCTGGATCGGTTCAACAACTTTTCCTTGAATCGGCGTTTACCCGAAATCGATGCGCTGGTTTGACAAACTCACCTCGATTTGAGACGTTTCGAGTCGACGAGACTGCACCTCGCCTTGATGTTCAGCCGCAGAGGAGATCGCCGGATGACCAGAGTTCTGTCCATGACGCACATACGACACAAAGCGCTCTTAGCCGTCGGCGCCTGCGCGATCTTGTTCGCTACGGCGGCGAGCGCTGGCGCGCAAATGATTACCTTCTCGAATCAGGACCTGGTGGATTACACCTCCCAAAATCCATTCGGACGTTTCCCCGACGGCAGACCGAAGGTTCCGGACAATCTGATCGAGCGGGCGCGCGGGTTATCGGCTGAGGAGATATGGGCAGGTCTCGAGGAGAAGAAGTTTCATAACCAGTATGCGGACGGATTCCACGTTTTATATCCGGGCAAAACCATGGTGGGACGGGCTTTTACGGTTCAGTTCATGCCCGAACGTTCCGATGTAGCCGATGTCGCAACCGCCAAGGCAAAAGCGCACGGCATTCCGCGGCTCACGAACCAGACTGCGATCGATATGCTCCAACCGGGAGATGTCCTGGTCGTCGATTTGTTCGGCAAAAAGGTGGATGGAACCATCGTCGGCGACAACTTGTTCTATTACGTGATGAAAGCTACCCATAGCGGAGGACTAGTGGTAGATGGAAGCGTCCGCGATCTCGATGGAATCTCGGAAATCGACATGCCCGCGTATTTTCGCGCAGTCGATCCTACCCCCATCGGAAACGTGATGTTGACCGGAATCAATATTCCGATCCGGATCGGCGGGGTTACAGTCATGCCGGGCGACCTGGTCGTCGGCGACCGCGAGGGAGTTTATTTCATTCCGCCGCAAGCGGTAAAAGATGTTCTCGATCACGCCGACGAAACCCACATTCACGATGAGTGGACCAAGAAGAAATTTGATGAGGGGAAATACAAATCCAGTGAAATTTATGGATCGCCTACCGACCCCAGGCTGAAACAGGAATATCAGGAATACTTGAAGAGACGGCTGGCAGAGATCAGAAGCAAAAGGGATTCACAGTGACCGCCGAGACTGCCGGAGCCTCTTCAGAGTTCCTATAACTTCACTGTCTTCCCCGTTCTCGCAGCCTCGTAAATTCCCGTCATGATGGCCAAATCTCGCAGGCCTTCCTCCCCTGGGGTGAGCGGTTCTTTATTCTCCATCACGCAACTCGACATGTGGTCCATCTCCAATGCGAAGTGGTCACGGACCGGAAGCACGCGCTCCTCGGTTGTGTTGTCGTGGTGGACATACATTCTCAGACCGCTGTAAATGGTTGCCGGCTCCAGTTCGAACCATCCTTTGGTGGTTACGGCTCGATAGCGGTTCTGTCCCGAATAACCGTAACTGGACGTGCAATTGGCGAGGACGCCGCTGGGGAACCGAAGTTGAAAGTTTATTGTTTCCTCCACTTCCTTGAAGCGCGGGTCTCCCGGTGTGCTGTACATCATGGCATTGATCTCGCTGGGTTCTTCGCCTGAGATGTAGCGTGCCGCCTGCAGGGAGTAGATGCCGATGTCCATCAGCGAACCGCCTCCCGCCAGGGTTTTATTCAAACGCCATTGCGTTGGATCGCCAATGTTGAACCCGTGATCGGCCACGATGACCTTGACCGGCCCCAGCTCCTGCTCGCGGGCCATTCGAATCGCTTCCTGGTTGTAGGGTTCGTAGCGGCAACGGTAGGCCACCATCAGCTTCCGGTTGGCTTTGCGGCCGGCATCAATCATGTGTTGACAGTCCGCCGGAGTGTTGGCCATCGGCTTTTCCGATAGGACATGCTTTCCTGCCTGGAATCCACGGACCGTGTATTCGGCATGCATCCCGTTCGGCAGCACGATGTAGATGACGTCAACTTCCGGATTGTCCCTGAGCTGATCGTAATTCTGATAGTTGTAAATCTTCTTGGGATCCACACCGTAGCGCAAAGCGAGTTTGTTCGCCTTGTCAGGATGGCCGCTAACCAAAGCCACAACTTTTGATTTCTCACACTTCGCGAAGGCCGGGAGGATCTGATTGATGGCAAGGCTGCCCAAGCCGACAACCGCCCATCCCAGCTTCCTTCCCGGAGCGTCGGGTACCTGCTGTGCGGTTGCGTTCTTTAAGAGAGCGCCAGCGACATTGGCTGCCGCCAGCCCTTGCCCCACTCTGGCAATGAAGCCCCTGCGGGTAATCTCTTTGGAGAATGAATCGGACATGGTCGTCAACTCCTGATGTGTGCGGAACAACAGGCTCGAGAATGCATCAGCATCATGCTTACGGTTGCGGCATGTGTAGCGCCTTTGAGCGATCCATCACCCACTGCGGGAAGACAGGAGATCCCTGCGGAGGTTTGCCTAATGTGATTGCCCAGTGGTCTATCCAGCCCGAACCTTCTTCTCCAACGTATGTATCGGGCAGGCCATATGCCTGGTCACCGAGAGCATCTCCCAGCGTGACGAAGCGATAGCCCCGCTTACGCAACAAATCCAGCAGTTCGCCGATGTGGTCGCCTTCCAACTGATTGGCGTGCAGTAACAAAATCTGTTTTGGTTCGTAGCCGATCGTTTGTTTGGCGAGTTGCTCTGTGTAAGCAAACATCTGGTCACTGTAGGAAAGATAGCTGCTCACGAGCTGCTGCTGAAGGGCGGAGTCATTGCGCTTTTTCGCATCTTCGTAGACTCCGGCATACATCCAGTCCCAAGCGTCCAACGTCACGGGGGCAATACGGTATCCTCGCGCAACCAGAAAGGCTTCGGCTTCGCGCCGGGTCTGAAGGTCACGGCCCGTGTCGAGAAATGGATGCCGGAAGTATCGAAGCTTCATATGGTGTTCATCGAGCAAAAGGCGGGTCACACTCTCGCCCTGAATCACATCGTCTTCCCACGCCTTCAATCCGGCCTGGTTGAGAGACATGTGGGTGAAGGTGTGATTACCCAACTCAAAACCGTAGTCGAGCCACATTCGGAGTGCCTTGATTCGCTCGTCGACTTCTCCGAACTTGTAGAGCTTCTTTTCGTTGACGAAACCGACCACCGGAACTTTCTGGTCGCGAAGCGTAGTCAACAATTTCGTTGTCAGGTCCGTAATGGTCGCTGCGGTCATCGAGTTGGCCGACCCGGCAGGCAAATCGTCGATCGTGATCGCAACTTCACGCTGGGGCTGGCTTTGTGCCCGCAATGCCAAGGGCGCGGCGAAAATACAAAGCGCACAAAAGACAACGGCAAGTCGCATCGGCTTCCATTTCATGAAAACAATCCTCCAGCAGCGTGTGCCGCTGGCATGTTCAGTACTTTACGAAAGGTGAACAACACGGGTCTCGGACAGGCGCCGGTTCCATGAGTTCTACCCGCGTCAAATTGGGATCATAGAGATTCAGTTGCCACTTTCCATCGCGGCCGATCTGCGGCTTCTCGGGCTTCATGCCTCGTTTCAGCACGGTCTGGTATGCGTCCTTCACGCTGGGTACACCCAAAGCAAAATGGTGCATCACTCCCAGTTCTTTCGGAGAAGGGTTACGTACGTTCAACATGTATTCCAGCCAGTCGGTGCCTTCGGGCACCTGCATATCCACCCAGTCGGTCTCTTTGTCGGTCATGCCGCCATGCCAGGTCTCGCGGAAGCCGAGAATATCTTTGTAGAAACTGTCCGCTTTGGCCTGGTCCTGAACCACAACTCCCAGGTGAATGATTCGCTGTGAAATGCGTGTGTCGGGAAGAAACTTGCCAAAATTACGTGTGTGCAACGAGCCTGGCATGAACTGCACGAACTCGACATCATGGCCATCAGGGTCGGTGACGTCGAAGCCGCGATTTCCGTCGAGCATCGGTTCCAGCTTCTCCGGCACTTTCACCCCACGACTCGCAAGGTATGCGCGCATTTGCTCGACGTCGGTAGTCTCGAAAGAAATATGGGAGAGGCGATCCTGCTTGGCATCCTTCAGCTCAGGAAACACTTCGATGTACTGGTGATCGTTCACTTTGAAGTAAGTCAACAGTAGCTTACCCGGTGGATCATCGACGGTGAATGGCTCCTGAAAACCCAGAACCCCGGAGTAGAACTTGCGGGCCGCTGCAAGATCGTCCGTTCTCAATCCAATGTGAGCGACCCCGATGATCGGCGGACGCTTCACAGGTTGCGAGTTTTCTTGCTTGGGCGATTCGGAGCTCGGGGGGACTGCAGGTCGTGAACTGTTGCAGCCGAAGAAGGTGATGCAAGCGGCAACCAGTATGGCAGCTTGGGACAATTCTCATGGTTGGTCTCATACCGTCCTCGCCACATTGTGGCCGATGTCAGATCTACTTGCCCGCGGAATGTCCACGGAAAATTTGCACAAGATGCTCTGCCACAATCTTGTTTTCTCCCGGTTGCAGCATGAACGAGTTCATGGTGAGCCCGGGACGATCTTCGCCCATTCCCATGATGATGGAGGGTGTGGAGTCCGCTAATTGCTGTGAAACTTCCTTGGGCGTAAGCGCAATGCGGCTTGAATCCCAGGTGATCGCCATATGTGGCACATGGTTGGCCATGTCTGGTACGAAGAACGCAGTGGTTACCCCACTCACGCTGGTGATCTGACGCGAGATGTACTGCAGCCGATCCTCCCACTCTTTCCAAAGCGCTTCGTGGTCCTCGTTAAGATAAAGTTCCAGGGCTTTGACCATTCCCACAATTTCTTCTTTGCCTACTTTCTGGCTGCGGCCAATGGTGTCTTCATGGGGACTGTTATTAAGCAGCGCATTCGCGACGAGGTCTTTCCTCCCGATCAGTAGGCCAGCACACTGCGGACCACGCATGGCTTTGCCCCCGCTAAAGGTGATCAGGTCATAGCCCATATTTGCGTAGTCCCAAAGATGCGAGACCGGCGGAGTATCGGCTGCCGCGTCGTTCATGCAAGGGATCTTGTACTCTTTGCCCAGTTTGAGCCACTCATCCACTTTGATCTGCCCGGCAGCATTGGCGAAGTTGCTGAAGTGCATCATTGCAGTTTTTTCATTCACTGCCTTGCGGAACTCATCACGAGTCTCGATGACGACCAGTTTGATTCCGGTATTTCGCAATTGATGGTCGAACGGATTGCGATGCGATTTCTGAATGATGACTTCCGATTTCATACCCGTCAGATCGGGAATCTGTTTGATGAACTCCTCCTTGCCGCCAGTAAGGATTCCCGCCAAACCGGACTGCATGGCCGCCGCCGCGCCGGAAGTCACCAGAGCCGTGTAACCGTCGGGTAACTTCAGCATTTGCGCGATGCGATTGCCAGCGGCTACCTCCAGATCGGCAATATGCACGAAATGCTGGCCAGCCTGGGCCATCACGGCCTCAAGTTCGGGACGAAGGAGAGAGCCACCGAGCACTGTCATGGTTCCTTCACAATTGATGACAGTCTTCACCCCCAGCTCTTCGTAAGGATTGCCGGATTGGCCAAAGCCGCTGACCTTGGTTGGACTTTTCCAGGCAAAGAGCTTCCGTGGGGTTAGTACCGACCCCGCGATCACTCCCAGACTTCCCAAAAAACTCCGGCGATTCCAATTCGACGCGAGTCGCATCATCTCAGCTCCTTTATGCTCCCGACACCTCGACAGTGGTCAGTGATTAGTGGTCAGTGACCAGTATCTTGACTACTGTTACGTAGTCGCTACTTTTTGACGATGGCAGCGATACAGTTGATTTCCAACTTCGAATTGCCGGGAAGCATGGCGACCGCGACCGTTGTTCGGGCCGGACCGCCGTTGGGAAAGTATGTCTTGAAAATCTTGTTCATGGGCTCGTAGTAGGCGATGTCCCCGAGGTAGACCGTGAGTTGCAGAATGCTGTCCATGGTGCCGCCACCGGCGATGACCAACTCTTTTACGTTCTCCAGCACTTTGGTGGTGTGGCTATCAATGTCGTCCTTTCCTACCGGACCATTTGAGTTGGCGCCCTGCCCGGCAATGTAGAGCAGACCGTTGTGCGTGATGAGGGCGGTGATCATTTGGGTCCCATCGGCCGGCTTTCCATCCCGGCCGAGTTTACGCACACCTGAGTCCCGGTTCTTTGCCTCAGCATTCGTTGAGAACAGCAGGCTACCCACTCCAATAGCGGAAAGTCCTGCCGCCAAACGACCCATCAGCATTCTGCGATTGAATAATGTCGACGTCATGATCAGTCTCCTCGGTTTAGTTAAGTTTTCTCTGTTGGTTTTACCCAAATCTCATGGCAACGCGAAACTGAAAATATCACTTCCAGCCGCGATGGCCACATACTGTTTGCCTCTAACTGCGTACGTCATGGGAGAGGCACTGAAATCCTGACCCGTATTGAAGTACCACAAAGGTTTGCCGGTTTGCGCGTCAACCGCTTCGAAGGATTGAGCGTCGTCACCAAAGAAGACCAGGCCACCGGCAGTCGTCATGGTGCCTCCATCCGACCGCGCGCTCCCCACTTGCGGATAGCGCCAGGCGAAAGATTGCTTGCGCAGGTCGTAGGCAACGAGGACTTTCTGCGACATCTCCTGCGGAACGCGCTTCACTCCGGTCGAGTAGAAGGTCTTCCCTTCCTCAAATTCCTGGGCCTTCAGGAAGTAGGTCTGGCATTCCTCCAGCGCAAGAAAATAAACGAAATGCGTGGATTCGTTATAGGACGGCGCGAACCAATTGGTAGCGCCTCCATAGCCAGGACATATGCGCGTTCCTTCCACTGTTGGTTCGAGGCCGGAGCGGATAGGCCGGCCCTCCGCATCAATTCCTTTGGCCCAGTTCAACTTGTTCACAAAAGGAGTCGCGGAAAGAAATTTGCCGGTGACCCGATCCAGGACATAAATGTAGCCGTTGCGATTCGCCTGGATTAGAAGCTTTCGCGGCTTTCCCTTGTAAGGAGCATTCACCAGGATGGGTGTTTCAGTGGCATCGTAATCGTACAAATCATGTGGGGTGAACTGGAAATACCACTTCAGCTTGCCCGTATCCAGGTCCAAAGCGAGAACGCAATCGGTGTACAGGTTGTTACCGGGGCGGACGCTTCCGTCAAAGTCAGGAGCCGGGTTGCTGGTGCCCCAGAACAACGTGTTGGTTTCTGGGTCGTAGGTACCGGGCATCCACGTGGTCCCACCACCATGCAGGTACAGATCTCCGGGCCAGCTGTCGGACCCGAATTCTCCAGGAGCAGGTACCGTCCAAAACCGCCAAACCAATTTTCCGGTCGTCGCGTTGTACGCAGCGACAAAACCTCGAACTCCATCGTCTCCGCCCGAGGTGCCTACGATCACCTTGTCATTCACGACCAGCGGCGCTCCGGTCGCACCGTAATTTTTGTTCCAGTCCGCATATGCCACATCCCACAGCAGGCTGCCGGAACGTGCGTCCAGACAAAGCAGGTGGGCATTGTCGGTTTGCCGGTAAAGGCGCGAGTGCCACACCGCGACTCCGCGGCTCAGGTGCCCGGAAGCATCGTCGATCAATCCCTCTGAGATGGGCCACACGTGATGCCAGATTACGCGGCCAGATTGCGCATCCAGCGCGTAGGTCGTCATTGGCCGCGGTCACGAACATTACGCCATTCACTACTAACGGAGTTACTTCCAGCCGGTTCGAGTTGCCGGAATGGAATGTCCATTGCGCTCGCAACTGGCCGACATTGCGGAGGTTGATTTGCGACAAGCTGCTATAGCGGCGTCCGGAGAAATCACCGTTATAGGAAAGCCAGTTCGCCCCTAGTGTCCCGGCGGTCAACTGGGATGGCTGCACATCGATCGGAGCCGAACTCGAATCCGTGGAAGGGTTGCCGGCGCGAGCGTCATTGCTGCGGGCATCATTGTTACGAGCACATCATTGCCGCGAACATCATTCGGGCGAGCATGGTCGGCGACTGTCAGAGTGGGGCACGCCGCGAGAAGCGCGATCGCCAATGTCATTCGTGTTCCCAGTCCCGTCCTTGCTGTCATCGTTGCAGATTCATCCAGTCAACCGCGGCAAATCTTGCTAACGTGGCCATCCCGTCCATTGAATCGATTTAATCGAGGCGAATTATCCGATGAAAGTTACCGGATTGCAATGATATAAGAAATCATCGTTGCGAAAAAAATGCTGATCCGGAATTTGTTCATTTGTCCGTGCAGGTTGTATATATGTACTCGATTGAGACTCCTCATGGCGCGAAATCAACAAAATCGAACGTTGAACGCAATATTTAATTTGCCATTGCTGGTATCCCTGCTTTGTCTCCTGCAGGCATTTTCGCCTGCGCGTTTGCACTCGCAGCAATTGGGAACTGGACCGGTGGCGGGAAGTGGCAGTGTCGCTGACGGCCAGCGACTTTTTGCCACCAATTGCGCGGCATGCCATGGCCTGGACGCAAGGGGCGGAGAACACGCTCCCGATATCGCCACGAGACGCGAAGCCCAGCAGTTGTCGGACGAGACTCTTCTCCACATCGTCCAGAACGGGGTCGCGGGAACCGGAATGCCGGCGTTTAGTACGCTCGGCATTTCAGAGGTTCAGGGGCTTATTCGTTATCTCCGCACCCTGCAAGGCCAAACGCTCCCCGTAAAGCTTCCGGGCAATCCGGAAGTGGGCAAGGGTCTTTTTTATGGAAAGGCCGGATGTTCGGCGTGTCACATGGCGAACGGAGAAGGAGGGTTCATCGGTCCTGATCTATCAAGTTATACCGGCGCGCGGTCGGTGGACGATGTTCGCGTTGCTATTACAGATCCAGACAGGAATCTTGACCCTCGAAAGCGACCCATTATCGTGACTACCAAGAACGGAAAAAAACGAACTGGATTAGCGCGAAACGAGGACAACTTCTCCCTGCAGGTTCAGGCGCTTGACGGGACATTCCACTTGTTTAGCAAGTCGGAATTGCGAAGCATCGAATACCAACCTCACTCTTTGATGCCCGGCGACTACGGATCGAAGCTCAGCCGTCAGGAACTGGATGACATCGTAAGCTTCGTACTCAGCGTTGGACGAACCGACAACAAGCGGCCTGCCAGGAGGGATTGAAAGCATGAACGACGACAGCCCGAACTTCTCAAAGGGTTTGGTCCGTGGAGGCCGGATGAAACCAACGCTTGTGCTGACCGGCATCTTGCTGCTATTGGCAGGAACTCGACTCATCACAGTTAAGGCGGCAGTTCCGGAGCGGACGTTCAAACTTACCGGTGAGTCTCCCAATTTCTGGAAGTTATTTGACCACGATGCAGCCCTTTCGCGAGTCGCCGGCGATTTTGGTTTCACCGAAGGACCGGTGTGGGACGAGTCAGGGTTTCTTTATGTAAGCGACGAAGTCCAGAACAAGATTTATCGCGTATTTACCGACGGGCCCAAGGCCGACGGGCGCAAGGAAGACGTGATTTCTCTTGGCGATCCCGATGGCAACACTTATGACCGTCAACATCGGCTGATCGATTGTGCCAGTGTTCTGCGCGCCATCATCGCGGTGACACCCGACGGTAAATACAACGTGCTGGCCGACCACTACGAAGGAATGAAGCTCAATAGCCCGAACGATGTGATTGTGGGTCCCGACGGCGCCATCTACTTCACCGATCCAACGCTTGACCTGGTGGAAGGACAGAAGCAGGAAATTCCTTTTCAGGGTGTTTACCGTTTGGATGAAAAGGGAAACGTTCGTCTGCTGACGAAAGATCTTACCCAACCCAACGGACTCGCATTCTCACCCGACGGAAAGCACATGTACGTGGATGACAGCGAACAACGAAACATTCGCATCTATGACGCCGCCGCGGACGGTTCTCTGAGCAATGGCCGAATCTTCGGGGAGGAGCCGGGTGCCAAGAATGATGGCGTGCCCGACGGCATAAAAGTAGATCACGAGGGAAATTTGTTCGTCACCGGACCCAAGGGAATCTGGGTTTGGGACTCGCAAGGAAATCATCTGGGTACGATTGAAATGCCAGAACAGCCGGCGAACCTCGCCTGGGGTGACAAAGACTATCGGACGCTTTACATCACCGCCACCACATCGGTCTATCGCTTGCGCACGAAAACACGAGGCTTTGTGCCTTACCACGGCCACTGATGGGCTCATTGCTTTCTAAGGAGAAATACAGAGTGACACGACGTCCGGGTTCTTCAACAACTGCGATCACGCTTTTCCTTTTGCTGGGCGGCTCATTCTTCTTCACGATCGGCGGCTTGGCGCAGGAAATCAGTGTGAAGCCGACCCCGGACCAGATCACCATCATTCGTGTGGATGCGGCTCATCCCATCAAATCATTCGATCCAGATATCGCGCTAGGCACGTCGATAGATATTCTGCCCGAACACGTCGTGGACAAGATCTACACTCCGACCATCCTCAAGGAATCTCTCTCAGCCGGTTGGGGGCCGATCACATATCGCCAGAATACGGAATTGCAAGGCGCCGCCTGGCACTGGAACCCTAACGGAACCTGGAGCGACGAGGCGCATCAGAGCGGATACTTCACGGGCAGTACGAAACTGGGAGAGTTCATCCGACATTCTGCCGGTTATCCTTTGCCGCATCGCGGCAACACTGAGGGCGACGGACATTCACGAAGCAAGTACTCCCGGATGACGGATGGCGACCCAGCCACCTATTGGAAGAGCAACCCGTATCTCACCAGCAAATTCACCGGTGAAGACGATTCCCTCCATCCACAGTGGGTGATCCTCGATCTTGGCGCAACCGAGAAGATCGACACTCTACGGATCGATTGGGGCAATCCATACGCGAGGAAGTATCTGGCGCAGTATTGGAATGGCGAGAAAGACCCGCTGACAAATCCCACCGGCGGAGTCTGGATTGCCTTGCAAATTGTTACGGACGGACGCGGTGGGAGAGAAACTCTGAAGCTTACGCCTCCCGCGACGATGCGCTATGTACGCCTCTGGATGACTGAGTCGTCGAATACTACCGGCGATGCGACTGGCACGCATCAGGAAACCGATCCGCGCATCTCAGTGGGATATGCAATTCGTGAGCTTTATGCGGGCACGTCTGCAGCAGACGGAGAATTCGTAGATCTGGTGAAACATGTTCCGGATGCAGGGCAGACGGCCGTCCACGCGTCATCTGTCGACCCCTGGCACTCCGCCGCCGATCTGAGTAAGGAAGCCGGGGATCAGACTGGCATGGATCTCTTCTATACCAGTGGTATCACCAACCATCTGCCTGCGATGATCCCGATCGCAATGCTGTATGGCACACCCGAGGATGCGGCTGCGCAGATCGCGTATGTGGAAAAGCGTGGTTATCCGATTTCGTATGTTGAGATGGGAGAAGAGCCGGACGGTCAGAAGATGCTGCCCGAAGACTATGGCGCTCTCTACCTGCAGTTTGCCACGGCCCTGCACAAAGTGGATCCAAAGCTGAAATTGGGCGGTCCGGTATTTGAAGGCGTGAACGAAGACATCCTCGTCTGGCCAGACTCCAGAGGGCGCGTCTCATGGCTGGGACGCTTTGTGGATTACCTGAAAGAACACGGGCGCCTGGACGATCTGTCTTTCATGAGTTTCGAGCACTATCCGTTTCCCCCCTGTGAAATCACTTGGTCGGATCTCTACCGCGAGCCTGGGTTTACGGAAGGCATTCTCAAAATCTGGAGATCGGATGGAGTTCCTGCGAACGTGCCACTGATCAACACGGAGAGCAACGTCTCATGGGGCCTGACTCAGCCTATGACGGATATTTTTGCGGCGCTGTGGCTTGGGGACAGCGTCGGGTCGTTTCTTACGTTCGGCGGCGATATTTATTATCACTCCCCAATTCAGCCGGAACCTCTACGGTCAGGGTGCCACGGCTGGGGCACCTATGGAAATTTCGTGGCAGACGACAACCTCAACATTCGCGCTTATACGTCGCAATACCATGCCAGCCGGGTAATCAACCTTGATTGGGTCAAGCACGGAGTAGGCCCTCACCGGCTCTTTTCTGCATCCACCGATCTAAGGGATGGCGCCAATCACTCGCTGATCACTGCTTATCCGGTTCAGCTTCCGGACGGACAGTGGTCAGTCATGGTGATCAACAAAGATCAATCAAATCCGCACAAAGTACGTCTGGTATTCGAGGGTGAAGGCGGAATCCAGCAGTCCTTTTCCGGGACGGTTGCAGTTACTACATTTGGTAGCGAACAATACGTCTGGCGGTCCGAAGGTTCGGGAAGCCATCCTGATCCAGACCTCCCGTCCGTCCATACCGCCGTTCAAGCTAATTCGGGCGATCCGTTCACGATCGTTTTGCCGAAGGCTTCTCTCAATGTTCTTCGAGGAAAGGTAGACAACATCTCGAAGGCGAAGTAAAGACTTTCTTCGCGGCCTCCGCACTCGGCTTTGCGATGTTTGCGGTTAAGGCTTTTGAGATTAGAAAGTCCGCAAAGCATTTAACCGCAAAGTTCGCCAAGAAATACGGAGGACGCAAAGAAAAACCGCAATAGCCCTCTACTCTAGAAGATGTAGCGGAATCCCCAGAACAGGAACCCTGCCAGCATCATGGAAACCGGTAATGTCAGCACCCAGGCCATCGCCAGGTTGCGTACCGTCCCCCACTGAAGCCCGGTGTGATTCGCAGCCATGGTGCCCGCGATCCCTGACGAGAGCACGTGGGTAGTACTGACCGGCAAGCCGAACCAGTCTGCCGCACCGATTGTCACCATAGCGGTGATTTCCGCAGCTGCGCCTTGTCCGTAGGTCAGATGGTCTTTGCCGATTTTTTCCCCGACAGTTACAACGATGCGCTTCCAACCAACCATCGTTCCTAATCCAAGAGCCATCGCAACCGCGACCTTCACCCAGCCTGGGATGAATTTCGTCGCGTTGTCGATGTGCTTTTTATAGTTGGTCAGTACCGCCCAATCGTTTGCGGCAATTTCAGGCTGGTGCGTCTTCTGCATCAGTCGCAGCGCTTCGCTGACCAGGTACATGTCGTTCCGGAAATTGCGCACACGGTCATTTGGCACCTTCGACAGTTCTCCGAACAACACCGTTTCGTTGCTCACGTCGCTCACCGTCTGGCGAAGTGCCAGCATGGTGTTGGGCGTAAATTCCTTGGTGCGGACGTAATTCGTAACTTCCTCTCGTGCGTCGCCGATCACTGCGTTCGGGCTAACGTACTTGTTCAACGTGTTGGCGGCTTGCTCTGAAACCGCGACAAAATCCTGCGACTGCTGCTTGGTGATCGCGTGGTTCAACGCGTAGGCGGTAGGAACGGTGCCGATCAGAATCAGCATGATCAGACCCATTCCCTTCTGTCCATCGTTCGATCCGTGAGCAAAGCTGACGCCTGTGCAGGTGAGAACGAGAAGTGCGCGAATCCAGAACGGCGGCGGCTCGGTGCCTTCCGGTGCTTCATACAGTTTCCGATTCTTGATTACGGCCTTCATGAACAGGAGCAGCAATCCGGCCAAGACAAATCCCACGATCGGCGAAAGCAACAGTGACTTGCCGATGTTGAGTGCCTGCGCCCAATCTACGCCGCTGGTGCCGGTTCTGGCCGACATCAACTGGTTGGCGATGCCAACTCCGATGATGGACCCGATCAAAGTGTGTGAACTTGAAGCGGGCAGCCCGAAATACCAGGTGCTGAGATTCCAGATAATCGCTGCCACCAGCAGCGCAAATACCATCGCGAAGCCCGCTTTACTTCCTACCTGCAAAATAAGCTCGACGGGCAATAAAGAAATGATTCCGAAGGCGACCAGTCCCGAGGACGTCAGCACTCCGAGGAAATTCCAGAAACCAGACCACACCACGGCCACGTGCGGTTCCAGCGAATGCGTGTAAATGACGGTGGCCACGGCATTGGCGGTATCGTGGAATCCGTTGACGAACTCAAACCCAAGCGCGACCAGCAGGGCAATGCCGAGCAGGATGTACGGCATGATCGAGTTGTTGTGCACGCCGGAGAGATCGGAGAGCAGATGCGATGCCGCATAAATCACTCCGACCATCAGAACTACCACGAATATAAGCACACCGAGTTTTCCAGGGCCTTTACCCAGCTTGGCTTCCAGTGCGGGTGCTGCTACGGGGCCGGGTCTCGGAGGAGCGGGTAGGGTAGGTGCGGTAGCCATGTGTTCTCCTAAGTCTGAACCGGAGAGTTCCGTTCAAGACTGGCCGCCACTATACGGAGAGATTGTTACAGCAGTATGAATGTTTCGATAAATGAGAACGAGTTTTGGCCGAAAATCCCAGTTCACAGCTTGTTTAAGCCATCCAACGCAGCTACCTTGTAGGCCTCGGCCAGGGTGGGATAGTTGAACACTGCGTCGCGAAAATACTCAATCGTCGCTCCCAGCGAAAGCACTACCTGTCCGATGTGAACGATTTCCGCGGCGCGGTCACCGATCACGTGTACGCCCAACAGCTTGAGCGAATCCGGATCAAAGATCAGCTTCAGCAAGCCCTGTTCGTCCCCCAGCATTTGCCCCTTGGCCAGTTCCGCGTAGCGAGCTAAACCGACTTCGTATGGAATCTTGTCTTGCGTCAACTGTTCTTCGGTATGTCCAACCATTGAGATTTCGGGGATGGTATAGATGCCGTAGGGAATCTGATTCGGCGGCATCTTGCCAGGGGTGCCGAACATATGGCAACTGGCGAGGCGCCCCTGTTCCATGGAAGTGCTGGCCAATGCCGGAAATCCAATTACATCTCCGGCAGCATAAACGTGAGGCACGGCGGTCTGAAAGAATTCATTGACCACAAGCTTGCCCCTGCCATCCGACGTCAAGCCCGCGGCTGCGAGGTTGAGCAAGTCGCTGTTTGCCTGGCGCCCGATGGTGTAAAGCAATCCCTGGCCGTGAACATTTTTTCCACTTTCGAGTCTGGCAAACACCCTGTCGCGCGCTTCATCCATCCCGATTGAAACAACTTTTTCTCCGAGCCGGAAGACCGTTCCCAACTGTCGTAACTGAAAGCAGAGGCTCTCCACGATTTCCCGGTCCACGAAGTCCAGCAATATGGGCCGCTGGTCCAGAAGGGTGACCTTTACTCCCAGTGCGGCAAACATGGAGGCGTATTCGAGCCCGATGATCCCGGCTCCCACAATCACCAGGTCGCGTGGCACTTCTTCCAGGCAATGAACCTGGTCTGAATCAAAGATCCGCTTGCCATCGATCGGGATATCCGAACTGTGCGCCGGGCGAGTCCCGCAAGCAACCAGAACATGACGGGCGCGAACCAGATGAGAACCATCTTCGCTCTTCACCTCGATCGTATGGGGATCGATGAATGCGGCGTCGCCTTCGAAAGTCGTTACGTAATTGCGCCGAAGTTGCGCCTTGATCACCTCGACCTCGCGGAGGATGACTGATTGCGCGCGAAAGGTAAGGTCGGACATCGCAATCCGGTCCTTGAGCACATATCCGCGGCCATAAAATGTGCGTTGCCGAAAACCACTCAGGTACAAGACTGCTTCCCGCAAGGTTTTGCTGGGAATGGTACCGGTGTGAACACAAACGCCGCCAATCGTTCTTCTACGGTCAATGATGGCGACTTTTTTGCGCATCTTGGCGGCGCAGATGGCGCCCTTCTGGCCCGCCGGCCCACTCCCGATCACCACCAGGTCGTATTCGTTGGCTTCCATCATGTGCAGTCCAGGGAACTCCGAGCAGAATTTTCTCTCGGAGAAACTATCATCACTTTCGCGTTAACAGAAGCGGGATTAGAGGTTGTAACAGTCTATTAACAATGCCGCGATAGGATGAACGGCGTACGGCAGGAGACCTTTACCCATGGCCCGCGTTCGCCTGGATGACCCTCGCTACTATTTCAATCGCCATGAGTCCTGGCTAGCCTTCAACCAGCGGGTTCTCGAAGAGGCGCAGGATGAAAGCAATCCCCTTCTCGAAAGAGTCAAGTTTCTGGCCATCACCGCCAGCAATCTTGATGAATTCGTCGAGGTGCGCGTTGCCGGACTTCTTCAGGAAGTGGAACACGGGACCGAACTTACAGGGCCCGACGGACTATCACCGGCCGAGCAACTCGAGCGTCTCGCGAAGGAAATCCATTCCTTCGTGGCCGACCAATATGTGTGCTGGAACCAGAAGCTTCTGCCGGCTCTAACCCGCGAGGGCATTCGTATTTTGTCGGTTGCGAGGCTCGACCGGGAGGGTAAAGACGCGATGGATTTATTCTTCACCCGCAAGGTTGATCCCATCCTGACGCCCGTCACCATCGATCCTTCTCATCCGTTTCCCCACGTGATTAACAAGGCCTTGTGCGTTGCGTTTCAGTTGCGTCGTCAATCCAAGCCCGGCATTACTTATCTCGGCGTTGTCACGGTGCCGCGAAAGATTGCGCGACTGGTGAGAGTGCCGAGCAGACGCGACAATATCGACTACATCTTTCTGCATGATCTGATCGAAACCCACACCCGCAACCTCTACAAGGGGTATCAGGTCATTTCTTCAGCGGCGTTTCGTGCAACCCGTAACAGCAATCTTTATCTTCACGAGGAAGAATCGCGCAATTTGCTCGATCTCGTAGACACCCAGTTGCACAGCCGGCGAAGAGGAGATGTGGTTCGTCTCGAGATTGAGGCGGATGCCGACGCCGCGATCGTCGAGCCGCTGTGTCAACAATTCGAACTGGATCCGTGGCAAGTGTTTAAGACCCCCGGTCCCGTAAATCTTTCGCGTTTGTTCTTCCTGGCGGACCAAACCCCAAGACCAGACTTGAAGTTTCGGCCATTCACATCCAAGAGCTTTAGTTTCACGCCGAAAGTCTTGAATATATTCGAGGAGATGAGAACGCAGGACATTCTGCTTCATCACCCCTACGATTCGTATGAACCTGTGGTTTCCTTTATCGAGTCGGCGGTACGCGATCCGCAGGTGCTCTCCATCAAGCAGACTCTGTACCGCACGAACGAGAACTCTCCCATCGTGCGTGCGCTGATGGAAGCTGCTCAAAGCAAGGAAGTCACCGTCGTGGTGGAGTTGAAAGCCCGTTTTGACGAAGCTTCTAACATACGTTGGGCACGGTCGCTGGAAGAGGCGGGAGTTCAGGTGTTTCACGGCATAGTGGGGTTGAAAACTCATTGCAAGCTTGCCCTGTTGGCTCGACAGGATTCGGATGGAGAAATCCGGCAGTACGCTCACCTCGGCACGGGCAACTACAATCCGTCCACTGCACACTTCTATTCCGACTTGAGCCTGCTGACTTGTGATCCAGAAATGACGTCGGCGGTGCATGCCGTATTCAATTTCCTCACTGCGCGGTCAGAACAGGCCAACTACAAGCCACTCTTCGTTTCGCCTATCGATCTGGCACGGAACTGTATTGAACTCATCGACCGCGAAACCAGCCATGCCCGGCGTAAGCGGCCGGCGCGGATTATCGCGAAAGTGAATGCGCTGCTAGATACACCAGTCATTGAGGCACTCTACCGCGCATCGCGAGCGGGAGTTGAGATTGATCTGATTGTTCGTGGCGCCTGTGCCTTACGTCCCAATGTCAAAGGTCTGAGCCACAGAATTCGTGTGCGCAGCATCGTGGGAAGATTTTTGGAGCATAGCCGGATCTTTTACTTCGAGAATGGCGGCGAACCCGACATGTATCTGGGCAGCGCCGACTGGATGCCCCGTAATTTGTATGAACGCGTAGAAGTCATGTTCCCCATAAAAAACCCTGCTCTCCGCGAGCGAGTATTTGGCGAGATCCTCCAGAGCTATCTGAAGGACAACGAAAAAACTCGAATCCTCCGCCAGGACGGCACTTACACGCGAAGCTACCAGCCGAACCTAGCACATCTCAGCCGCAACGGGAATCGATTCGGCGCGCAAGCTTTTTTTGTCGAACTGGCGGAGGGCAAAGACGCGGCAAAGCTAGCCTCTGCGACGGCCCCGGATCACCACACTGCGTAAGATCAGTTTCGCTGGTCTTCTGTGTTCTTCTGAGCCCCGAGATGGCTTCCCAGCGTATTTTCCTTCTGGAGCGGAAGAGTTTACGCTGTAAGTGAAGCCTCCAACAGCCACAACTACTGTTTACAGCCTGGAGAATATTCTTATGGCTAGCACCGCTGAAGTTTCGACAAGCCTTTCGGCAGACGAGCTCCGAAAGATGGATGCCTACTGGCGGGCCTGCAATTATCTGTCGGTTGGGATGATCTATCTTCGCGCGAATCCGCTTCTGCGCGAACCTCTGAAACCGGAACATATCAAGAACCGGTTGCTTGGTCATTGGGGCTCGGATCCTGGACAATCGTTGATTTGGGTCCACTTGAACAGGCTCATCCGGAAGTACGACCTCAATGTCATCTACATCTCCGGTCCTGGTCACGGCGCGCCTGCCACGCTCTCCAATTGCTACCTGGAAGGCCATTACTCCGAGATCTATCCGGACAAGAGCCGCGACGAAGCAGGAATGCTGAAGTTTTTCAGGCAGTTTTCCTTTCCCGGAGGCATCGGGTCTCACTGCACGCCGGAAACGCCAGGTTCGATTCATGAAGGCGGAGAACTTGGCTACTCGATCTCTCACGCCTATGGAGCCGCATTCGACAATCCGGATCTGATCGTCACAGTCGCGGTGGGCGATGGCGAAGCCGAGACTGGTCCGCTGGCAACGTCATGGCATTCGAACAAATTTCTTAATCCCATTCGCGATGGAGCTGTCCTGCCGGTGCTGCATCTGAATGGGTACAAGATCGCAAATCCCACAATCTTCGCGCGCATCCCCCGTGAAGAGCTGGAAGCGCTGCTCATCGGGTACGGATACAAACCTTATTTCGTCGAGGGCGAAGATCCATCGGTCATGCACCAGAAAATGGCTTCTACGCTCGAGCAGTGCATCCTCGAAATACGTTCGCTGCAACAGCATGCGCGTTCCAATAGAGACCCCACACGTCCGCGCTGGCCCATGATTGTGCTGCGCTCTCCAAAGGGATGGACTGGCCCCAAAGAAGTTGACGGACACAAGGTGGAAGGTTCCTGGCGCGCTCACCAAGTCCCCGTGCTTGATCCGGTTACCAATAAGCAAAGCCTGAAGATCGTGGAAAACTGGATGAGGAGCTACAAGCCTGAAGAACTTTTCGATGCAAAAGGGACTTTGATCCCGGAACTCCAGGCACTCGCGCCATCTGGCGAGCGTCGCATCTCCGCGAATCCGCACGCGAACGGAGGCTTGCTTCGTAAAGAGCTTGAGTTGCCGGACTTTCGCGACTATGCGGTCAAAATGAAATCGCCGGGCTCGCTTTACGCTCCGCCTACTGATGTGCTGGGCCACTTTCTCGCCGAGGTCATGCGCCGCAACATGAGTACCTTTCGGGTCTTTGGTCCGGATGAAACGGCCTCAAACCGGCTTACTGCGATTTACGCCGCATCGAAGAAGACCTGGCTCGCCGAATACAAGCCGGAGGATGCTGACGGCGGGGAGCTCGACGTCTCCGGACGCGTGATGGAGATGCTTAGCGAGCACACTCTCGAAGGTTGGTTCGAAGGCTACGTTTTGACAGGCCGCCATGGTTTCTTCTCCACATACGAAGCTTTCGTGCACATCATCGATTCGATGTTCAATCAGCATGCTAAATGGCTGGAGAAATCGAAGAAGGAACTTGACTGGCGTGTGCCGATACCATCGGTCAATATCCTCATCACTTCTCTGGTATGGCGGCAGGATCACAACGGCTTCACTCACCAGGATCCCGGATTTCTTGACGTGGTAACCAACAAAAGTGCGGACGTAGTTCGCATTTACCTGCCGCCGGACGCCAACTGCCTGCTAAGCGTCGCCGATCATTGCCTACGTTCCCACGATTACGTCAACGTGATTGTCGCGGACAAGCAGGATCACCTTCAATACCTGAGCATGGAAGAGGCCGTAACGCATTGCACCAAGGGCATCGGAATCTGGGATTGGGCTTCGACGGATGACGGCCAGGATCCCGACGTGGTTCTGGCGTGCGCGGGAGACATCGCAACCATGGAGGCGCTGGCTGCCGCCGCAATTCTGAAGGAACATTTCCCCGATCTCAAACTTCGGTTCGTCAATGTTGTAGATCTTTTTCGTTTAATGCCGGGAACCGAACACCCGCACGGCCTGTCGGACCGTGATTTCGATTCCCTCTTTACCACAGACAAACACGTGATTTTCAACTTTCATTCCTACGCCTCGCTGATTCACAAGCTTAGCTACCGGCGCACAAATCACGACAACTTTCACGTCCGGGGATACAAGGAAAAGGGCAACATCAATACTCCGCTGGAGCTAGCCATCCTCAACCAGGTTGACCGGTTTAATCTGGCCATTGACGTCATCGATCGCGTTCCCCGTCTCCAGTCCATCGGAGCTCATGTCAAGGAATGGTTGAAGGACCAGATCATCGAGAGCATCAACTACGCCCACGCCGAAGGCATCGATAAAGAGGAGATTCGCAACTGGAAGTGGCCGGGCTAGGAATCCCGATGATGAAAGCCCTCGACCAGAAAGACGATCTGATTCTTGTTTTGAATAGCGGATCGTCCTCGCTCAAGTTTGGCCTGTATTATCTCGAGGCCGGCGACGAAGAGGCGCTGCTGAGCGGAAGCGCCGACGGAATCGGCCGGAGCAACGGCAGTCTACAAATTAAGTCTGGGGACGGAAGTTCGCTTGTACAGCGCGAGAATATCATCGAGTCACAACGTGACGCGCTCGCGTCTCTCGCTGCAGCAATTCGGGAATACGTAAACGGTGCCCCGGTCGCAGTCGGCCATCGCGTTGTGCATGGGGGCCCCAAACTGGTTACCCATCAGCGCATTGCGCCTCAGGTCCTGGAAGATTTACGGGCCGCAACACATTTCGCGCCCCTGCACATCCCTCAAGCTCTGTCGCTTATCGCGTCCGCGCAATCGATTTTCCCATCGGCGGCTCACTTTGCCTGCTTCGACGATGCCTTTCACCGCACAATGCCGGAGGTAGCTTCTCACCTGCCGATTCCCCAACGATTTTTCGACGCCGGTATCCGGCGCTATGGTTTTCACGGACTCTCCTACGAGTCATTGGTGCATCACTTCGGCGCGCAACTTCCCGAGCGATCGATTTTCGCGCATTTAGGTAACGGAGCAAGCCTCTGCGCTCTTCGGAAAGGGGTATCAATCGACACTTCGATGGGCCTCACCCCCACCGGCGGCGTTCCCATGGGCACGCGTTCCGGCGATCTCGATCCCGGCGTCCTGCTTTATCTTCTTCGAAGTGAGAAGCTCGGCGCCGACCAGCTTGAAGACTTGCTCAATCATCAGAGCGGCCTTTTCGCATTGTCTTCAGGTGAGAGCGATGTTAAGGCGCTTGAACAGCGCGCCCAAGCCAACGACAAGTATGCCGTGCTCGCCCTGGATGTTTTTGCGATTTCGGTTCGCAAGGTAATCGGCTCGTACATGGCTCTTCTCGGAGGCGTGGATCTTCTGGTTTTTACCGGAGGGATTGGGGAACACAGTGATTACGTTCGTCGCCGGTCCACGGAAGGACTCGAAACGCTGGGTCTTACCGCAGACAAAATCAGCATCGTGCCAACTGAGGAAGAACGACAGATATCACGCCACTGCCGCAATCTGATGCGGCATCCATAGAGCTCGATGCCCGAACATAGACCGCCGTCGCGCGGGTAGGCTTCAAAGCAAACCCCAGCGGCTAAAACCGCGAGGCCCAGCCTATTGCGGCACGAGTAAACTCGCGCCCTTCCCGAGTTGAAAAACGGAGCGATTGTTCTGCGTTGGGAATTCGCTCAGTCCGAGGGAGTCTGGGCAAATTTGGGAAGGATGCGGCTTCATTCGTGCTGAACAGGGATCCGATCTGGGCGAACTTGGGAAGGGCAGGCTCCGAACAATGCGGCTTCAGCCGCTGAGGTCCGCTGTGTCCTACAGCGGTAAATTCGCATGCTTCTTCAACCCTTTTACCCGCCGGATTCCCCCTCGAAAGTCAACCACATCAGCAACATCCCGGCTCGCTTTGACATCAAAGGGTGTCATGCCGACGCCTTCCAAGTCGAAGCTTGCAATAGGGGGGTCTCTCAAGCTGCCGGTAAGCTCTTCCGTCCGGCCGACGTTTCCTCCCAAGCAGGAGGCGATGTTTCGAGAGACGCTCATGGTGTTGAACCGTTGCAGGGTGCCCTATGCGGTGTCAGGGGCCTTCGCACTCCAGGTGCACACGGGGATATGGCGCAACACGAAGGACATTGATCTGTTTCTTTCTCCGGACAATATGCCCGCCGCTATCGCCTGTCTTCAGAAACAAGGATTTCTCTGCAAAACGAGGGACCCGGTGTGGCTTCACAAGGCGCACCGCAACGGTTTCTTCGTAGACCTAATCACCGGAATGAGCAATGCGGTAATTACCGTGGAGCCTTCCTGGATCGAAAATGCACTGCCGGCCATGGTTCTGAATGTGCGTGCACGGGTACTTGCGGCGGAAGAACTTTTGGTATCGAAACTATTTGTGGTGCGCCGCGAACGCTTCGACGGCGCAGATATTGCACACATAGTCTTTGCAAGCCAGGGCAGCCTCGACTGGGACAGGATCTTTTTGCTGGTGAAAGAGCATTGGGAGGTCTTGTTTTTCGCACTGGTGTTGTACCGCTACGTCTACCCGGCCTACAGTCACTATGTACCGTCCTGGGTGTGGCAACGATTGCTCGTCTGCTTTTCTGAAGAACTCTCGAAACGAAATCCCTCCGCACCTTTCCGGGGCAGCCTGATCGACGACAAGATGTTTGCGATTGACGTCGCGGAATGGGGAATGGAAGACATACTTGGCGAACGTCGCGAGGCCAGGCAGATGAAGATAAACATTGCCGCGTCGGAGAAGGCGAAAGTCGTGGGCGGGACGCGCAGGAAGAAAACGGCATGAGAATCGCCGCTGTCGCCGATCTGCATTTCTTTTCTCCCCGTTTCGGCGTGGTCCAGGAGCAACTCGCGCAGGTTCGGGATCAAGCCGATCTCTTAATCCTCGCCGGCGACCTCACGAACTACGGCAAACCGTCGGAGATGGAGGAGCTGCTGAAGTCGCTGGTGCGGCTCCGTCTACCGATCGTCGCTGTACTGGGAAATCACGATTATGAGAGCGGAGCGGAAGTTGAATTGTCGCGAATGATGACTCAGGAGGGGATCAAACTCCTCGACGGCACCGCGTACGAGCGTGACGGTATCGGTTTTGCCGGGACGAAGGGCTTCCCTGGAGGTTTTGGGCGCGGGGCTCTGACCTCTTTCGGAGAGCGCGAAGTGAAGGCATTCGTGCAAGCCGGGATTGATGAAGCCGTGAAGTTAGAACGTGCGATGTCTCAGCTGCGAACCCAAAAGCGAGTCGTCGTCCTTCACTATGCACCGATCGGCGACACGATACAGGGGGAGGCGCCGGAGATTTTTCCTTATCTCGGCAGCTCGCGCCTGGCTGAAGTAGTCGACCGGCACGGCGCGGACGTGGTCATACACGGGCACGCCCACAACGGCTCCCCGGATGGCAAGACAACGGCAGGCGTTCCGGTACACAATGTAGCCCTTCCTATTCTTCAGGCTCAGAAACCGCCAGCAGTGTTCCGTGTGTTCGAAATTTGAAGTGCCACGGAGAATGATTGTTTAGGAGGCACCAATGAGTTGGATAGAAAATCAGTCCAAAAAGCGAAATGGAATTTCGGAAAACTCGAGCCCTGAGAAAACGAGTCTTATCAACGGTGCGCCGGGGCCCGTTGAACAAGCCTGGGAGTTGTTGTTAAGCGGATTCGAACAGGACGTTGAGGAGTTCGAACGTCTCGGCGGTCAGTCCATGCTCCAGAAACCTACCGACCTGCAATGTCGGATTTCCAATTCTACCGCAGGGGTTGCAGTCCTGGTCACGGCAGATCTATCGGCGCGGACGGTTGAGTATAGCTACGAATCAGAAAAAGAGATGACGGCGGTTCCGGAGAAAGGCATCCTGACGCTCCGTTCGTCCGGGCCCACCGTTGATTTCTATTCGTCGGATCAGAGACTTACATCTGAACAAGCCCGGCAACTCATTCTGGAGCCATTGCTGTTTCCCACAGCACCGACTGAAGGTGCAAGCAAAGCACAGTAGTCAAGACGGCTCATTGTCTTTGCTGGAAGCAGATACAGGAGCACTCTCCGTGTTTCCGTTTCCAATCACGAACGCCTCAGCTATCCGCAACTCACCACTGTTTGCGGAAGGTCGTTTCGAATGAAAAGCCGCCATTCTGATCACGAACTGCGTTGAATGAAGTCCTGCGGTTCACCTGATATTCAAGCTTGATGACCTCATTCTCGGTGGAGGTTACGTCAGTTGCGAAGGTCACAAAAATCTTTCCGGTTATTCTTTGCTGAACCGCTACACGCGCTCCGGGGCTTTGCGTGCCGCTTCCCAGCACGGGATCGATCGACAATTGGGAAATACCTGCCAGCTTTTCGACACGGTTCGTTATCTGATTGCTGACCTGCGATGCGATCAGCGATTGCGCTCCAAGATCACCCGGTGGGGTTGGATTAGCGTCGGTAGCTTCTGAAGTCTTGCCAAACGCAATCAGATTAATGATGTCAGAAGGCGGCAAGGCGGGGTCCGAGGCATAGTTGGTGTGCAAATGATCCGCGGGTCCCCAAAAATGCATTTGGATGTCGTATTGACTAATCGTTGTGTTCACCGACATGTCAACGACGGGCTCGGTGCGCGAACGATTGGTGAAGTCGACGGTGCCGCCCTGCAGTTTGTAGCGATTGCCGGAAAAGATCAGGTCGCCGCTGCTCAGATTCAACCGGCCAAGGAGAACTGGTTGCGCCGCTGTGCCTCGCACGTGCAAGTTCGCAGAGCCGGCCAGGCTCAACGTTCGGCTGGTCAGGTTCAGACCGCCGGGTGTCTGTATGCCGACATCTAAATTTACATTCTGACTGAAGCCCTGAGTCGGCGGTGGCGACTCATCTCCGCCTAACTGGCCAACAAGATCGGAGACGTCAAAATCGGAAGTGAAGGACAGCTGGTCGACAGCAACCTGACCGGTGAGAAGCGCATTTTCGAAACTCCCGGAAAGCGACAGGTTGGAACTGAGCGTCGTGCGTATGCTCTGATCGTAAAGAACTCGAACTCCCTGGCCGGCCATCGCCAGATCGAACCGTAACTGAGGGCGGTAAACTACGCCTCCACTGGCAGTCACGGTGCCACCGCCGACGCTGCCTTTAAACTGAGTGACGTCGAGCCGGTCCTGGGTCAGAGTGAGCACGCCGTTGCCGTTTTGCAGGCCTATCGGGGCACCGACGGTCGCAAAGCTGGCGTTAATGATTTGAATTTGTCCTTGCACCTTTGGATCGGAGCGGCGCCCGTTGGAGTCGATGTCGAACTTCAACTCGCCCGCACTGGTGATATCAGGACTGACAAGCTGAGCAAGCCTGAGATCGACACTTCCTTGCACGAGCATTGAAGCCGGAGCATCATTCGTCAACGGCGCATTGGCCTGGAAGGTGATCTGTGTGCCGGTACCCCGAATTGTCGAACGCTGCACATTCAGCACGCCATTGGAATAGTCCGCGCGAATTGGTGCGTCAGCCGCGAGTTCAATGATGTCTTTGTACTTCACTGCCAGCTGCGGAATTGAAACGTGCGCCTCCAGCCTGGTCTTGTCCTTCAGCGGACCGCGCAGGGTTGCGTGGACTTCCGTCTGCCCAGTGATATTTCCCGCCTGCGAAGGGGCGTAGAGCTCCAGCAACGGAGCGAGCGGGATTGACTGCGTATCGAGACTCGCATCGACAATATAGTCGCCGGTGAGTTGGATCGTGCCATGTCCGTCGGCGTGGGTGTTGATCACCTCAGAATTGAACGTGAAATTCGCAATATGGTTGACCACGTTGGTCTGCAGTTTCAATCCACGGATTGCCTGGTCGCGAACCTGGAACTGCGGGATCTCGATCACAGCCTGCATTTGCGGATCCTGCAATGTACCGCGTCCACTGGCGTTAATGTCCAACACACCTTGAAGCTGAAGGTTTCGCGCTTTCACCATCTCCAGTTGGTCCAACTTGATGCCAGGGGCGTGCACTTCCGCGGTGTATGCCTGGGTTTTGGGCTCATAAAGAAGAGTCGCGTTTGCGGACCCTGCCGAATGCTCGATATTCAAATTCGCGTGGACTTGGTCTCCTGTCCCCTGAAAGTCCAATTTTGCGGTCCGCAGCGGCTCGCCATCAACGCGCGCCGATGCCAGGTTGATCGTACCGTGCCCCGTGGGGGCCAACTGGGTTCCACTCAAGGCGATGTCGACAGAGAGGATGCCGGAAACCGGCGCAGTTGAACCTGCGGCTTTCAACAGCTCGGTAACATTCATTTGAGAAGCCGCAACCTTAACCTGGAACGGACTGGATTTAGTGAACGACCATTGTTGCAGTCCAGCAGTCAATGCGAAGGTGACGCGTCCATTCGCGTCAGAGTCGAGCTCTCCGTTTTCAAGACGGACCTGAGTCGGACTTGCGGCTACATTGGTCCGCAGCGTCTTCCATTCGCTGCCTCGAACTTTCAGATTTTCCGCCGATAGTTGCCCAGCAATCTGCGGACTTCGGGTTGAGCCACTAATCGTCGCAGAAAGTGCCGCTTGGCCGTAAAGTCCCAGAGGCTCGGAACCCGGAACTCGAAATGCGGACGCAATCGTCTCAAGCTCATGCAAGTCTGTGCTGTTCACGCGAACCTGCAGCGCCGCGTTCCGGCTGACGGTGCCATTCAGCGTAACCGAAGTCGCTGCGGTCTTGGCGTAACTCTGGTCGAACGATAGTTGACCACTTCTTCCATCGTATCGGGCATGGACACTCCCGTTGATCGGCGTCGATGTTCCACCTTGTGCGGGCTGGGCGTCGGCCTGGAGAGTGGCGTCGGCTCGCGCGAGCAGATCCTCCATCGTATTCCCCCACGTCGCGTCGGTTGTGGCGTTAATCGACCCGCGCACCGCAAGTTGGTTCGCCACGGACGAGGATCCCATCGTGCTCTGCAGTTCGCTTTGCAATTGCGCTATCGAGATTCCCTTCAAAGACGCCGACAAATGCGATCTCGGAGCGCCAGTAAGGTCGCGCATGGTCAACGTGCCGGCCAGTGCCCCTCCCAGTAATTGGGCATGTATTCCGGTGACGTCCGCGTTACCGTTCGAGAGAGAGTAGCGCGCTCCGATATCCCGAATTTGTATCCTGGTGTTTTGGCCGCTCACGATCAACGCGGTACTGCGCACATCACCGTTGGTGTTGACCGACGCCAAAAGCGGTCCGTTGGATCTGCTGTCATAATCCAAAACGCCCGACACTTGGACGATTCCGGTTGGCAGAGAAGGATCGTTTAATGCCCGCCGAAATTCGCTGCTATCGACCAGCGCGTGGTAGGTCGCGTGAATCTGGGGCTGCGAGTAATCGCGAACGGTGGCCGCAATCGAAAACCTGGAGCTCGCAGTGGTAAGATCAGCGCTCTCCAGCCTGAGCTCCTCCGGAGTCGCGACAAATCGTGCATCGAGATTGTGCGCAATAGGATTCGCGCCCTTCATCTGAACATGCCCGTCACGGTATGACAGCGTCCCGGAATAACGTGTCGTCAAGAGCTCGAAGCCGGACTCCAGACGCAAGTCATGCAGGTCAGCGCTGAGTTCAGTCTTTCGATCGTTGTAATAAATTTCTCCGCCTTGCAGAAGTAGATGACGGATGCCAAGGTCGAAGATGCTCGTGCGACTCTGCGTCGCGGGCTTCTCGCTCTTGGTCGGGGGCAGGTTCGTGTGACCTTCGCGATCGGCGAAGATTCGGACAACTGGATGATCGATACGGACGTCACCGACGTACCATGCCTTGTGCAATAAAGAGGTGACGGTCACCCCGAGATGCATCGCGTCAGCCTCAAGCAGGGGCGGATCCGAATACGGTGCGGCTCCATGCACAACAACGTTATAAAGATCAACCGTTGGACTGATACCCGACCAGTGCAGGGCAAAGTCCAGCATTTGCACCTGGCCACCAAGCGCTTCCGTGGCCTTTTCCTGCGCGGTTCGCAGCAGGTAAGCATGAAACCGTTCACTATGAAGGAGCGCGGCAACTCCCACAACGATCAGCAGGATCAGGCCTACTAAGCCTGCTGTGACCCAGGCGATGATTCGCTTCCAATTGCCGGATGGTCGTTTCGAGCCCGACCCCGGAATTGCTTCGGGCGATCGCGAATTTAAGGGTGTTTCCGGTAAAGCGCTCAAAATGCCTGCCCCAGGGTTATGAATATTTGAGTGGATTTGATTCCGCTCAAAGGATTGAAGTTGTGCCCAAGATCGACCCTGACCGGCCCAATGGGGGTTGCATAGCGCAGTCCCACGCCGAGGGTGTTTGTGTAGTTTCCCGCGAAATCGCTAAATCCAACATGTTGAAACACGTTGCCGCCGTCATAGAAACCGACAAAGCCGAGTCCCTTTTTGATAGGAAGCGGAATGCGGAACTCGGAGTTCAAAATAAACAGTTCGCGCCCCCCAGTCGGCACGCGAATAAGAGAGCAAGTCGTGGGATCGGATGGATTTCCACATACCGTTACTGAACGTTGCGGTCCCGCTCCGTTCAACGGAAAACCTCTCAATGTGCTGCCGCCGCCAGAGAAGAACAATTCACTGGTCGGAACACGGCTGCCCGCGAATTCCTGTTCCACTCCAATTCGCAGGCTGTTTGCCCATACGATTCCCTTCCCTATGTTCTTGTAATAGGCCTGCTGCGCGCGAAGTCTTGCAAAATTCACACTCGACCCTAATGCCGTCGGATTGAAATCGATCTCCGCCGTCTGATACATGCCCTTATGGGCATCAAGGTCCTGATCGCGCGTGTTCCGAATATAGCTGCCCGAAAGCGTCGACAGGCGCACGTGCTGATCCTCGGGAGCAACCAGATCGGGGGACAGAATATTACTGAGAGCTGTCTGACTGTAGTCGTAGCGCAACGACAGCGTTTGGTTGGCCGATGCATTCAGCGCCCGTCGCAGCTCGTAGCCAAAATCGCCGACTCGCGAAGTGAAGATAGGATTCTCACTGTTGCGTTCGCCGGACAGAGTCAAGTTCGAAATCCAATTGGTCCCGACAAAATGAGGATTCGCATAAACAGCCGATCCTCGCTGGACCAGGCGAGCGCCAAGGGCCGCAAGAGTGATTGTTTCTCCGAGGCCGCGAAAGTTGTGTCTGGTGTATTGAAACGTACCGCGAGGACCCCAAAAGGTTTTTTCGCTAGTCTCAAAGTTTGCCGGCAAGCCCACGGGCGGAAGGCCGGGTAGCGCAACTGTCCCGCTTGGTATACTTCCGCCCCGATTTACTACTTCGAAGCCGAAGCCATATCGAATCTCGTTTTGCCGCGCTTCGTGCAGCTTGACCAGAACGTCTTCTTGAGTTTGGGTTGTAATCTGACGACGAGGGTCGATCTCGGCCCAATCAAACACTCCCGTCAGGCTATAAAGACGGCCTTCGGCAGCTAACAGATCATCTTCACGCAACGGCTCCTCTGTTTTCAGTTGGACAGTCCTGTCAATGAGGGATTGTCGAGTGATCTTGGCGCCGAGCGTGACCACTGAATCCAGAATCACTTTCGGGCCTTCAGAAATGGTGTAGGTGACTTCGAGCCGGTGCGAATTCTTTCCAACCGGACGCGCGGACGCGCGGAAGTTCGCATTCAAGTAACCGAGCCGCAAGTATTGCGCACCAATCTGACTGCGGTCTTCGTCGACTTTTTTCGTCGAATAGGGCTGACCCCCAGTTACTTTCAGCCCCTGCGGTGCTAGCGCAGAAACCGGCACAGTGCTGTTTCCCACCACATGTAACGCTGCCACGATGTCCTGGGGGCCTTCGTTCACGAGGAATTTCACCGAAATGTTGCCGCCCTCCCTTTTGATTTCAGGAGTAACACTTACGCTGCTGAAGCCCTCCGCCTCGTATATGCGTTTCAGATTGTCCGCACTCGTTTTCACCAAGCGGGCGCTGAAGGAGCCGTGCGAGAAGAATCGTCCCTTTTGTACCTTTACCCGGCCTTGCAACTGGTCGGCAGTTAGTTTCTGGTTTCCAACGACCGCCACCTCCGTCACCTTGTGGCGCGAACCTTTGATGATGCGGAAAAGGATGGTCTGACCGTTGGGGGTGGGCTGAACATCAGACTGCACGGCAACATCGAAATAGCCCTTCGATTGGAAGTGTGAAATCAGGTTCTCGCGGCTCTCCTGAATCAGCTCGGGATCCAGCCCGGCGACTTGATAAATGGGCAGCAATTTTTTCTGCGTACGTCCCCACAGATGAGCCCCTTCCACGTTGACATGCGCCCGTGCCCCAGGTGTCACATCGAATCGAACATCAGCCCGCTGGGTCGCTGGATCATACTCAGCGCCCGCCATCTGTACCCGGCTTCCGAGGTACTCATGGTTAATCAATTGCGCCTCAAGGTATTGGGTGGCATTCTGTATTTTCCGGAGAGAATAGGGCTTTCCGCTGCGGAGTGCCGATCCACGAATCCTGGCCATCCATGAATTCAACGCCTTTTGCAGGCGCGGCTCCTCATCCGGAGGAGCTCCATTCAGAATCACTTTTCCAAATTTCGCATGGCGTTTCAGACTCACGCGAAACGCCACATTCACTAATCCATGCGCAGTGTCAGTTTGGATCTCGGGTTTGACCTCGGCCTCAAAGTATCCGTTCTGCTGAAAGAATTTGAGTAGAGATGTCTGTGCATTTTTGACATCGACGGGAGAGTAAGCCCCACGTGGAGGGTAATCTGAAATCTGGAGTAAACGGGAATATCCAAATCTACCAACCGCGCCCGGAAAGTCGAACAAGCCATAGTAAATCGCGGGTTGGCAAATCAGGAGTACACGAACTCCGTTGGCTTGAGGGCGAATTTCGAGCTCCACCTCTTTCACCTGTCCACTGTTCTTCAATGCCGAAATGGACTGATCGACCTTGGCCTGAGAAAACGGCTGGCCTTCCCGCTGCGACAAAAGCGGCTGGAGTTTCTGCTGGTCAAGATCAGGCCGTCCTGCAATTTCAACCGAGACAACTGTTTGCCCTTCGTATGAAGGCAGAACTTCCCTGACCTGCGGCGCGGTGGCCGGGAGCTGTGTCTGAGCCTCAATTGGAGCTGCGGAAAGAAGCAGGCTGCTGATAGCCGCGGCTGAACAGACAAATTGAAGAAGCGTGATTTCTAGGTTTCGCATGGTCGCGGGTTATCTTTACGCCCCGTCCGAGCTGCGTTTGAAACCAAGCCATGGCAGTACCCCGGAGCAGACACGTGCGGAATCCTTACAATCGCTTGGATGGCGACAAACCCTTTGCATTTGTATGGGACTTAGGAGAAACGAGAGAAAAGAAGACGAATTAGGTTCGACGGCGAACCGATGTGACTGAATTTGGCCTCTAAAATGCCTCGTCTTCGGAAACAGCATCCAAAGCGCCATGCAACTCCGGCAACTCAAGTCGGCATTCCTGCGAACGTACACCGACGTTGAGAACAACCATACGTTGCAGATGGCAGCCGCTCTTTCCTACTACTTTGTGATGGCCCTCTTTCCTGCCCTCATCTTCCTGTCTGCAATTGTCGCTTTTCTGCCGGTTGCCGGTCTCTTTGATCAGACCCTTGACCTGATGGGCAGATTTGTTCCGCCGGAAGGTATGGAAATCGTTCGCAAGGTCCTCGCCGATGCGGTGACGCCCAACCGCGGGGCCTTCCTGTCTCTTGGGTTTTTGGGAACATTGTGGACCGCGTCCGGCGGATTTGCTGCCGCGATCGAGGCACTCAATATTGCATATGATGCAAAAGAAACCCGTCCGTTCTGGAGGACGAGGCTTCTTGCCATGGAATTGTCCCTAGCCATTGGTCTGCTACTCCTGGTTGCGCTGGCAACCATGATTCTGGGACCGCATTTCGGCCAATGGCTTGCCAACTACATGCATTTGTCGCGAGTCTGGCTGTGGATATGGCCTTACATCCACTGGATGATCTCAGTAGGATTCACGGTCCTCGCCGTCGAAATTCTCTATTTCGTCGGCCCCAATGTCAGGCAGCGATTTCTTGCGACACTGCCGGGCGCGGTTCTTTCGATCGGGTTCTGGATCGGCCTTTCCTACCTGTTGGGAATCTATTTCCGAACTTTCGCAAACTTCAACAAAACCTACGGAACTCTGGGGGCCGGCATTGCTTTGATGGTCTGGTTATATTGGACAGGATTCGCAATGCTGGTAGGAGCCGAGTTGAATGCCGAATTGGCAAAGCGAACAAGTGAAGGCGCGATCGAGCAAAAGGAAGATCCACCCACACCGATGAAGATGATTGCCTGAAAGTGGCGGTCTACTGAAGCGGGTCGAGCAGGTTCTCTGGCGGCAACAGCACTCTGAACTCTTATTGGTAAGTTTGTTTCTCTAAACTAACCTGCAAGCCCTCCCCTGGAGTTCCACAAACTATGTGCAAAAGACTCCCGCCGCTGGTCAAAGCTCCTGTGACGGCCCTCGACTGATCATAGGATTCAGCTTCCGATTGAACTCTTACCCGCACTTCGTGTTTGCCTGGAGCGAGGCGTACAACTTCAAACTGGTGTCCTACCGTCTTTCGGAAGAGAAGCGCGCGGCGCTTTTTGTCTCCGTGCAGAGACTGGGTGTATACAAGCCGATCATCGACCCAAATCGAAGCCACCGCGTCCGTGAAATGGTGCTCGATCTCGATCTGTAACGTTGCATCGGGAGAAACCGTGGCAGGCATAGCCTTCACTACTGGCGGTGGGGTAGGCTTTAATTGTGAAAGCTTGCCTTGCGAAAGCGTGGCTTTTGGCTTGGCCGCCGACGCCTTCACTCGAATTTGCTTCGAGACCGGAGCTTGCTCAGAACTTTTCTCGCTGTCTCTCAGGATACTTTGTACGGCGCTTTCTTTATTCGTCCCGTCGGGTACATGCCCTGTCGTGCGCTCGTCAGTTGTTAGTTCCGTCGCGATTGGATCATTTCTTCGCTGGGTTCTGTGTGTACTCCAAAAAACCAGGCCGATAAAAACTATAGCCAAAAGGCCGAATACGAGGGCAGTTATAGAAAACTTGGCCTTCGCTGTTTGGGGCGGCCTTTTGTCTGGGACCGGACGACGACTAACGTCAGCTTTGAGACTAACTGGGGCAGCCCCGGTGACTTCTACCGGGACGAAACCACTGCTTTCCCGGAGTCGTCGAATATCTGCTGCCATTGCCATCCCAGACTGGTAGCGTCCCGCGGGATCCTTTGCGATGGCCCGCGAAACAATCTTGTCCAGCTCAGGAGGAAACTTCGATTCAAACGCTGACACGCTAGGCGGTTCGTGATTGACCAGCTTAAAGCATACGGTCGTCGTACTGTTTCCCTGAAAAGGACGATGGCCGGTGAGCATGTAATAGAGAATCACTCCCAGAGAAAACAAATCGGACCGTGCGTCGACACCTTCGTCGCCCAGTTGCTCGGGAGCCATGAAGGCCGGGCTCCCCAACACCTGGCCAGGCATGGTCAATTCAGCCTGGTTCAATTTCGCGATGCCGAAGTCGGCAATTTTAGGATGACCATCGCTGGTGACAAGAATGTTTGCCGGCTTGATGTCTCGATGCACGACGCCCTGGGAATGAGCATAGTGAAGGGCTTCCGCGACTTCTTGAACCAGGCGAAGCGTGGTGCTCAGCGGCAGACTACGATTTTCGCGACTTACCAGTTGTTGCAGAGATTGCCCTTCGACATACTCCATTACCAGGTAGGGCTCTGCTTCTTCTTCCCTTACGTCGAAAATGGTCACGATTCCGGCATGCGAAAGCCGGCCAGCCGCCTGGGCTTCGACGACGAAACGTTTTCGATATTCCTGCTCCGCCTCCGCATCCAGGCCTGCAAGCGACACAGTCTTGATAGCAACGGTTCGATCCAGCTTGGGATCACGCGCGCGATACACGACCCCCATGGCGCCGCGGCCAAGTTCGGCGTCAATTTCGTATCGATCGAGTTGTGTGCCTACAAGAGTTGCCACGATGCGGAACCGTCCCGTTAAGCATGTTACGGGGAAGGAGCTCGCATCGTTGGCTGCTTACCACACAATCCTGATTACCAACGTCACCAACTCTGCGGCTAATTGAGCTTTGCTTGGGGGTCAGACCCTGATTTGAGTGTCTTAGCGCTTTGGAGAGGAACTGCCGGTAAGCAAAATGCCCGTTAAAGGAGGAACGAGCTTCCCAGAAGGAAGGGCCCCAAAGGCGAGGCTTTACTTCTCGCCACCTTCCTTTGCTGTGAGGATCACACCGACGATCCTTTCGTTCATTACCTCCAGCAGGGCTTTTACCTGTGCCGGTGTAGTCCCACTAAGCACTTCAAATCCAACGGAGAAGGATTTGAGAGCAGCGATTGTGTCATGGAAGAGTTCAAGCCGTACGAACGGAGTTCCACTATCGGTACTGGCTGCTACGAATCTTGCGCCGCTGCGCTCACTTCTAAGTGTCATTTTGTAAGGTTTCCTTATTAGCCGTATCGTCTCGGTACCCGGAGCAGATATCGGGCCTTCTACTGACGGTACCGTGCAGTCGTACTGTTCAATCTCGACCTGGGCATCGTGCTCATCAGCCGCGCGCGAGGTGCGACCACAACTTGTGCAGAACCACTCCTTCGTTCCCGGGTTCCACCGCAAGGTTCCATGTTTCATTCCGCGGCCATTCATGAGGGATTCGCAGAGTTCATATTTTTACTGCGCGCATAAAGATGAACATTCGGCTGGCAAGGATGTACGCGCAGGAATTCCGTGCGGCATCTTTCCGGCAATACCAGAAATAAGCGTTAGGAATGAAGTTTTTCCCTGATGTGCTCGGTGCTGTCACGGGGATACTGTGACGGTTTAGAAGAGTTTAGAAAACAAGGAACGAATCACAATGGCTTGGATGGACTGCTCAATGGATCCGTGACACAGTTCAAATCTGTTTGGAGAAAAATGATGACCCGCCCGAAACCAAAGATCTGAGAATCGCGCTTGTCCGCATCGCAAGCTACGGAATCAGACTAAAAGCGGGCGCCTCTTGATCTTGCTATCTATTCCGGCACCAGCCCGAAGAGAAGCAGCGACCGGGCGGTGACTTGATATGCCTCTCCGATCTCGAATTTCTTCTGCTCGGGTAATTCAGCAAACTGTGTATCAACCAACAGAATCCATTCATGGCCGCCTGGGCACTCCGGAAAGGTAAATTCGACCATGTCGTGATAAACATTCACGACCATGAGCAGGGTGGCATTCTTGCCGCGTTGCCGGACACCGGTCGTTTGGGCACGGCCGTCCATCAGCATGCCGAAGCAGAGCATGTCGGAATCGCCCCAGTGAACATCTTCCATTTCCGAACCGTTGGCATTGATCCAGCTAACGTCTTTTACGCCTAACTCTTCGATATATTCTCCGGTCAGGAACCGGCTACGGCGCAGCACGGGATACTTATGACGCAACGCGGTGAGCCTGCGGACAAACTGAATGAACGAGCTGTTTGTCTTCGCCAGATCCCAATCCACCCAACTGATTTGATTGTCCTGGCAGTAAGCGTTGTTATTACCCTGTTGAGTGCGGCGAAACTCGTCACCGGCCAGCAGCATCGGTGTTCCTTGTGACAGGCAAAGCGTGGCCAGCAGGTTTCGAATCTGTCGCTCGCGCAATTTGTTGATCTCGGGATCGTCCGTGGGCCCTTCGACACCGCAATTCCAGGATCGATTGGTCGACGTGCCATCCTTATTGTTTTCGCCATTGGCCTCGTTGTGTTTGTCGTTGTAAGTGACGAGGTCATTCAACGTGAAACCGTCGTGAGCCGTAATAAAGTTGATGGATGCCCACGGTCGGCGACCTTCATAATTAAAAACGTCGGCGGAAGCGCACAGGCGGGTAGTGAAGGCCGAGGCGGATGCTTCACCTCTCCAGAAGTCTCGGACCGTGTCACGAAAATGATCGTTCCACTCTCCCCAACCGGGCGGGAAACCACCGACCTGGTATCCTCCGGGACCAACGTCCCAGGGTTCCGCAATCAATTTGACCGTCGAGAGAACCGGGTCCTGGCTACAAGTCTTCAGGAAACCGCTTTGATTGTCGAAACCGTTTGGCTCACGCGCAAGAATTGTGCCGAGGTCAAAACGGAAACCATCCACATGGGTCTGCTGGACCCAGTAACGCAGACTGTCGGTCACCATCTGCAACACTCGCCGGTGAGTCACATTCAGAGTGTTTCCGGTACCGGTATCGTTTATGTAGTAGCGTTTCTTATCGGGCAGCAGCCTGTAGTAGCTGGCGTTATCGATACCCTTAAAAGATAGTGTTGGACCGTGCTCGTTTCCTTCGGCGGTGTGGTTATAGACAACGTCAAGAATGACCTCAAGTCCCGCCTCGTGGAAGCGGGTGACCATCTCCTTGAACTCGCGCAGGCTTTCCCTTTTTTCGGCACGCATAGCGCGGCTCTGGCGCGAAGAAGCCGATGCTGTTGTATCCCCAATAATTCGCCAGGCCCTTTTCCAGTAATTGACTGTCATTAATAAAAGTGTGCACCGGCAATAACTCGACCGACGTGACCCCGAGGCCTTTGATGTGATCGAGAACTTGCTGGTTCGCCAGCCCTGCATAGGTGCCGCGTTCATTCTCTGCAATATCAGGACGCAATTTTGTGTAACCACGGACGTGCAGTTCATAAATGATTGTGTCATCCCACGGTATGCCGTGACGTCCCGGTTGCCCTCGCCAGTCGAATTCCGGATCGACAACAATGCATTTCGGTACGTAAGGTGCGCTGTCACGCTCATCGAAGGTCAAATCATCTGCTGACTCCATTTTGTAACCAAACACGGCGGGGTTCCACTGCAGTTCCCCAATATGGGCGCATGCATAAGGATCCAGCAGAAGCTTATGCGGATTGAAGCGATGTCCCTGATCAGGTTCGTATGGGCCATGGACGCGGTAGCCGTAGATTGTGCCCGGCCGAATATCAGCCAGATAACCGTGCCAGATCTGATCGGTGTATTCGGGAAGTTCGATTCGCTCCAGCTCTCGTTCGCCTTTCTCATCGAAAAGGCAAAGCTCAACCTTCGTAGCGTGTGCCGAAAACAGGGCGAAGTTGGTACCCTTGCCATCCCATGTGGCTCCGCATGGAAAAGGTGAACCCTCACGCATCCTGATGTTTGTGAAATCCGCCATACTTGTCTTTTCCTTATGAATGAACAGCCGGAGAGCGTAATGATCGACGCTCAGATTCGAGTCCGACCATTGGAGTTGGTTGAAGCCCGGGAACTGCCCCACCAGAAAGACGCAATGGCAACCCGGATTGGTGCGGATTCATCAAACCCGCGGTCAAAAAGCGCACCAAGACACGACAGGAGCACGCATGAAGCAGGCAACGAGTACATATCCTCCGCGGAAAGAAGCAACGCCATCCAAGGCGAATCGGGAGACAACAACAAATCTTTCCCGGATCGACCAGGTAACCACCTCCGCAGTTCAGAATCCATCGCCATCATTTCCAACTTCATCAACTTCATCTTCATCAACACCTGAAAAATCTGTACTGAATGACAGCCGACCGTCTATCGATCAGGGAGTTGCCGACCAGGAACGAATTCGTCAACGTGCCTACGAACTGTACGTCGAAAGCGGATACCGCGACGGCCGCGCGGAAGAAGACTGGTTCGAGGCAGAGCGAGAACTGCAACAGAAATGAAAGTCGTGATCTTCAATGTTGGATTGCCTGAAATTCATGGCAGTCAACGCAAGCCTTTCCCACTGAGATCGCTGCTCGTTCGGCCTGGTACCGGCGCTGGGCGAGCGACGATTGCAGTACTACTTCAACAAACTCATTCCCAAACATAAGTGAAGGTCTCCACATCCGGGTTCGGTTGAAGGGAGCAGTGGGAATGACTTGTTGTTAGCGCTGTTCAGTCTTCCGCTTGAACTTTGTTTTTGCGGCTCAGGGCTTCGGTTCGAGGTTCAATCGAGGACTTGTCAGCTCTGCGTAGCTTCTTGCGGATTCGATCTGAGTCAGAAGACCACTTTATGCACGGCGACGGCTTATCTTTTGCCAACGTGGCTGGCGAATCGAAGCCGGACTGCAGGCGATTTTCTGTAACACTGGCGCCAGAGCGATTCGGTTTATGGGTCGAACACGCTGCAAAGCTCCCAACCGCCAGCCCTGCGATTAATAAGCGAAGTTTGAGGCCCTTCATGTCGCCTATCCTGTCGCTTGATCGTGGGTGCGACACGTTGCAGACATCTCTATGATGCCGAAACCTTCCCGGGGGTTTGCAGGATTCGACCTGGAGCAGAAGCGTTTCTATTTGTGATGACGAATATGCAATGGAGGTCCGCAGAGAATCACAGAATAGTTATCGGAAGGGATTGCAAAAAACTGAGCGATGGCCTGAAGGGTTTTAAAAGCAAACGCTTCGCTTGAAAAGAGCCAGCCGCGCAGATCGGCGCAAGATTCAATCGAAGCGGACAACTCGAAAAACCCTAGCGCGTGGTAGTCAGACGATATTCGATGGCGGCTGTACGTTTGATTCCCAATCGGGAAACTTCAGCACGTCCCTCTTCAAAAATCGGAGGCTGCTGCTAACGTCCATCAGAGCTTGTCGCTCCTCGCGCCCATCGGAACTCTGGGCCAATTCCTGCAATCGTGCAAAGACGGCAGCTTCGGCGGCTGCGACGCGCTCCTTCAATTTCTCCAGATCGAGTTCGACAAGGGCTGCCTGACAAAGCTCTTTCCACTGCGTGTGTTGAGCGCTCGTTCCCTCGCTTATCGCAGCTTGGCTTAATCGCTCTCTCCTCTGCTGTTGTTGTTCTGCGATCCGTTTAACAGCGTCCAGCGGGACTTGCTCAAAATGTGTGATCACTGTTCGCATTTGTGCTCCTTCAACTCTTCCAAACAGTAGCAGCCGGACCGCGCTACGGGTCATATTGTTTGGAAAATTTAACCGCCCAATTGTCCCGCTAAATACCTTATTTACGGACACTTGTACTCTCTTTAGCGGTGACAATACGATCACCAACTCTGTTTTAAGGACGCCTTTCTGCGTACAGATTATTTTTAGTTGCAGCTCTCATTACGTTCGGATACGATAACGTCAGGTTTGTTTAACGTTATCCCATCGCCGTTGGAGGAGGCCATGAATCCTAAAGTGAGCAAGTCTCCGATGCACTTCAAGACAATGAACCAGGTAGACGTCCCGCAGGGGCGCAATGGTAAGCACAAGCAGGTTGTGTCTGTGATTCTCAAGGATCTGGATCAACTGGACGGCAACGCGGCGATCAAGGTTCCCTTGGCGGAACTAGCGGAGACTGTGGCCAAAGTCCGGTCAGCGCTGAACCGCGCCACCCGGAAGGCGGGACGTAATGTCGCGACTGCCACCGACGCGGACTTTTTGTATGTCTGGAATGTAAAGTAGCGCAGTACCCGAAGACACGGGAACGCGGGATTTATGACCGGGGGTTTTCGCGCTAATAGTGACTCGCGACGCCCTACAGCGTTCACTGTATACACTCCCTTCCACTTAAGCCGCTAATATAAGCAGCATTCTCTACCGCCTTTGGTAAACGGCGCATCTGGCACTCGACAAAAATGAACTGCGCAACATCTAGCTAGCTGCCACAACTATGTGCGTGGAATTGCGGCGGTGGTTGGCGACGACTGTAGAACCGGAGGCAGGATGGCCAAGCGTATTCTCGTTGTAGATGACCACGACGTCGTGCGTCAGGGCGTCCAGCGCATCCTGCGTAGTCGTCCGGAGTGGGAAGTCGTCGGAGAAGCACAAGACGGTGTCGAAGCCCTCGAGAAAGCCAAGTCACTGAATCCCGACCTCGTCATCCTTGATGTCACTATGCCCCGGAAAGACGGCCTCGAAGTCGTCATCGAGGCGAGAAAACTGGGAATTCGCTCCAAGATTCTTGTGCTGACGATGCACGATTCTAAAGAGCTGGTCGCTGCAGTGCGGAAAGCTGGCGCTTCCGGATATGTAAACAAGAGCAATGCGGCGCGCGACCTGATTCGAGCGGCACAGCACATTCTCGATGGGGGACCATTCTTCTCCGTGGAAACTCCGGTAGCGGCAACGACCTAGATCCCAATCCCATCAGGGTCACGATGAACTCTCCACTCATCCCATCCATCCAGGAGTTGAAGGAGATGCTGCGTCTTGCGTCAACCCGGGCAACATGGACTTATTTTGCCGTCCCGATTTTCCTGTTGTTGAGCATCGGCATAATGGCAGAGCGCGCCACTGTTTCGTTTGCCCAAAGCGAACATTTGGTGTCACATACTCACGAAGTGCGGTCCGTCATCGAAAGCCTACGCGCCGACATCTTTATGGCACAAGATCGCGCAAAGGATATTTGCTGACGCGCGACGACAACCGTCGAACTGCCGTTACCACAAAGCGACTTTGCGGACGCCCAGGCTTCGGGTCCCCCCAGCCTTCAGAGGCTCCGCTCGAACCCGAAACACGCCGGAAATCGCGAAACGCGACTCCTGATGGCTACGGTACCGTCCTAGCTATCCAAGGTCTGAAAACAGAAAAGACCCCGTCCCTGTTCGAGTTAAAGTCCTATTCTTCCGTTGTACCACCTCGGGTGTACCGCTTTAATTCCATGCCCCGGATCCTCTTTTCTGCATCAAAAAGAAGCGCTTGAGGATACAAAAATGGACGAAAAAGCCTTGCAGCAATTTCTCGATGAATTGTTCCCCTCTTTTGAAGCCCTGGAGACTCAGAGTGCAGCTATCCTGCAGTTTTTGAAGGAGAAAGGAATAGCCACCGACGAAGATCTGGCTCCCTATCTAGAGCAAGCCGGGAACGCCAGCAACGTCAGGTGGAGGGCGACGAGAGTGAGGATGAATCATCTGCTCTCTGCTGTTGCCAAGCCTCAGGAGACGGCGGTTAAGAAGGAACCAGAACTGCCCGTGGAGAGCGCGGAAAAGAAGGCGGAACAGAAGCCTGAACCGGACGCTGAGCAAAGTGCACAAGCAATTCCCGCAGGAAATAATGAAGACGGGAATGAAAAAGCTGCTCAGGAGGCGCCGGACAACAAGCCGGAATCCGACAAGCGTACCGAAGAGGCAAGCGACAGCACGTCGCAGACGGAAAAAGATCAGAACAAACAAGCAGAGGCAGACAGCGCGTCGCAGAAGAGTGAAGAAGACAAAAGCGCAGCCTGAGCGCGATTTTTCAAGTTCGATGGCGTGGGATAGTGATTTTGGATTGGTGTGACTTCCGAGTTTATTTTTCCAGCCCAACCCTATGATTTTCGCTGTCCTTTTGGCACGGAGGTCTCTGGGGCACGGGGAGAATCCGTGTGGTTCCGAATGTACGACAGTCCCATCTTTAGATCTGCGGTGAGATCCTCGCCATCGCTCGCGATGTGAACCGGTTCACTCTTGCCCATTTCAGTGCCCACCCATTTTGTGAGTTCACTGGGAGTTGCGTGGACACGCTTGCCTTCCCGGACAACGGGCATACCAGTTTTATGCCAACGTTGAGCCACAGAAACCGTCTGCCCGAGGAATTTCGCGATCGCGTCCCATCCCTCTAAGACGTTATCTTGTGCTTTTGGTTTCACCTTCGTCATCGCTCATCGGAACGCGGCAGCATCATAGTGTGAGGTGTTTATCCAGTTGCCATTTCTGTGCGGGTTAAACCAATTCGTGCTGTCGTGGGAATGCCCTGCTCCTCAAGGCGATACCAGACGCCCAGAGGGCACATCCAGCATTCTTTGAACTGGTCTCCCTCGACATAGGTTGTGCGCCCTCCTAATGTGTGCGGCGTCGAATGCAGTGTGGAATAGACACCTGACGTGGGCGCGATATCACCGCCCTTGAAAGTGTTGAATAGTGCCATCGAAGTCCCCTGGCGATCGAATCAGGAATCGATCAGGAATCCGAGTTTGTTTCCTACCTCGAGGAGTCGCAATACAGCGTTCGCCGGATATTCGCAAGTATTTCGCCGTGTAATTTTGGTTCCCAATAAAAAACCCGCCGGAGCGGGTTTGGGGTGTGAATCGAGATGCTATGAAACGTGGGTTAACTACAAATTAGGCTCGAAGGGGAAAGGCGGCAATACAGTATCTACCGTATTTATTCGAGCGACCTTAAGGCGGATGATGAAAGTGGGTGATCTGAATGAAAGCACAAGTGTTTATTGCCAAGTCCGAAGGTGGCTTCGTCGAGGTTTCTGTAACTAAGGACGGCCTGAGCTCGGGCACGGCCCACAAGTATGAGACGGTAGAAAAAGCGTCGAAAGTGCTCTTGGCCTTTGGGTTTGATCCGGAGCTGGTAGATCGTCAATTAAGTTCTCTCGCCGAGACTCCCCCGAACGTCTTGATCAAGCTACCGGTGGTTGAAATAACGGACGACGTTCTTTCTGCGCACGACTTCACAGCTGCGGCGTTCAGAGCGGCTTAACAACTCACGAGCCTCAAAATAATTCCCGCCGGCTGCGCTCCGACTTCTTATCGGAAAATACTTTCAGTTTCATGCTTCCCTCTCACAACCGCGGCACAAGATTCTCCCGAGTGACTGGATCATACAAGTCTAAATTGCCATCGATATGTGGCGCGCTTCGGAGCATTGACGCGGGAAGCTAGGATAGTTGGAAAATGACAATGACGAGCACGAATGATCCTTACAATCTGGAACGCTTCGTCGATGCCCAACACCCCGTATTCAAGCAGGTGTGCGACGAATTGCGGGACGGCCGGAAGCGCAGCCACTGGATGTGGTTCATTTTCCCTCAGCTAAGGGGTCTGGGAAACAGCCCCACAGCAATTCACTTCGCCATCTCATCCCGGCAGGAAGCCGAAGCCTATTGGAAACATCCCATTCTTGGACAGCGGCTTGAGGAATGCACCCGGCTTGTTAATTCGGTGGAAGGGCGCTCGATTGAACAGGTCTTCGGATATCCCGACGATCTGAAGTTTCGATCCTCAATGACGCTATTCGCCACCACCACATCGGAAAATGAAATCTTCAGACAAGCCTTGCAAAAGTACTTTGACGGTGAACCCGATCGTCTGACGATCGAGCAACTCTGACCATAAGCATCTGAAATCTACTAGGTCAAAACCTGGTCCAGCAACTGCCCCACGGCGCGTTCAGCTTCGAGGATCGAACAGCGGTGGTCCATGATGCCCGCCAGGTCGGTGTTGGCAAACGCAATGCGTCCGAAAGGCGTTGCCCGCAAAACCTCGCTGGGAGCGGGTTTTCCGTCCTTGCCGAAGAAAAAGCCGGGTTGCGGGTTGAGATAGGCATGTCCCCAGCGGTTCAAAATGATTCCGGCGATGTCTCTCCGGACGTCGAAACCCGTTCTCGCAAACATGTCGGTGAACTGTTGGCGGATTTGTTTTTCGTAATCCCTGAAAGACGTTGCCAGCATCTCTTCCCGGCCCCGATGACCCTGATCGGCGGCCGGCAATCCCGGATACGAGTACAAAACCTTTAGGGGCAGCACGACGGGGGAATCCGGACTGATCGTAGTGGAGTCCGCGCCGATGAGAGCAGTCTTGCGCACTTCTGTATAGTTGCCGACGCCCTCGAACCAGCGGAATCCGGTGATTCCCTGATTGTAAAGAAAGCGCCAGTTCCGGATGGCCACGTTCGCCATCATGCAGGGCGACCGGTAAAACTGACTGTAGGCGTCCTGCTGGGCCTGAGGAAGATCGCGAACCACGTGCTTGGTTGTCCAACCTCCGCCCGCCATGACAACCGTCCGCGCCTTTACGCAATATGTTTTTCCTCTCTGCGTATAAATGATTGCGACAGATTCTGACTTCTCCGGATCGCCCTCATGTTTCACCCACACGGCGGTGGAATTCAGTCGAATGCGCGCCGGAGAACCAGGCTGATCGAGCACGCCAAAATTAATGTCATTTCGGCACACCGCTTCCATGCTCGCGTCTCCGGCGATGGATTGGGGAATGAGGGTCTTGACCATCAGCCGTGCGATTCCAGTGTTTCCTCCAGGGAACATCTGGTCGGTATCGTCACTCTGCAAGGGATGAAGCATGTCCGCGGCATAGTCTGCGTACGCCGACAGAGCATCCGGCCCCAATCCTGATCCACCGCCTTCTACGGGAGAAAGAAAAGTCCGGATGGTTTCACGGCTGATGCCGAAGCGCCGCATCATGTGCTCTTCCAGTGTGATCGAATCCAGATGTCTCGATATCTCGTCTCCAAAATACTGCGGCCTTTTTTCATTCTCCTGGGGGCCGGCCCGCCACTTCAGCAATTCAGCACGAGCCACGTCCGGAATCGGCGCGCCTTCGAGCTTCTTTCCCCACGGGTCAATCAGCCACATCCCCGGCTTTTGGCCGAACTTTGTTCCGAAATACAGTCCGTAGTTCGCGGGCTCGCTTCCGACCATGTCGTACGGAGTCTTGCTGAGAGCCATCTCCTTCGCTTGACCGGCCCACTTCTGATATTCAAGTTGAGGGGTTTTCAAGCCAATCGAATCGTAAAACCGTCCCAGAAAACTGTGAGGATACTGAACAAAGAACACTGCGGAACCCTGGTGAGCCATCAGGCGATGGCCATCCACCATGAATTCGTTGCGCCTAGCTTCCCCTCCAAACACGGGATGATTCTCCAGAACCAGGCAGGTACGGTTCTTGCCGCCCTTCCGAAGGAAAAAGAGCGCCGCAGCCAATCCACTGATGCCACCGCCCACAACCACGCAATCGAAGGTTTCGCCGGTATCAATAACGTTGGCGGGTTGATGTTCGAACTCGCCGTCACGTATGCGATGGCCGGCGGCCAATACTTCGAGAGTGTTGCCATTGGACTTGCTGTAGTCGCCCACGCCTCCGTAGCCGGTGAACTCGTCCTCCTGACCCAGAAGTTGCAGCGGGGCTGCGGATGTCATGAGGAGGCTGCCGGAGGCGAGCAATGTGGAATTCAGAAAATCGCGGCGGGAAATGCGTTGATCCATCCCCAGGGATTTGTCTTCCCGCGGATCGTCGTTTTGACGATCGTCGTTTTCTGGGACGCGCATTGCGGTCTCTTACCTCCGGGCCAGCGTCATCAACTATGCCGAAGATTCTGAAGCCGAAACGATTTTGCTGTTGCTGCGGAAGAAGACCGCAATCAGAAGCAGGATCACAAATGCGCTCAACGCCGAAGAGATCCAGAAGGATTGCCAGTTGCGGGTTACAACACCCGCGACGGTGTGGGTAAAGTAGTCGACCGTTCTGCCCGCGATCAGAGATCCAATCAACATTCCAACCCCGTAGGTCAGAAATGTAATCAAGCCTTGCGCGGCGCTGCGTAGATTGGCAGGGGCTTCCTGGTCGGTGTAAAGCTGCCCGGTCATGAAGAAGAAGTCGTAGCAGATTCCGTGGAGCAAAATTGCCACGTAAAACATCCAAATGCCGCCTAAGGGATTGCCGTAAGCGAGCAGCATGTACCGCACCGACCAGGCCAGCAGACCCATGATCAGAATGCTGCGGACGGTAACTCGACGCAGAATGAACGGCATCAGGAGCATCATCACAACCTCGGACGCCTGTCCCAATGCCATTTTGCCAGCCGCATTTTCGACATGCAGCTCGTTCAGATACGCATTCGTAAACGAGAAATAAAACGTAAGTGGGATGCAGGCCAAAATCGAGGCCACGGCGAAAACCGCAAACGATGGGCGCTTCAGCATAACCAGTGCGTCGAGCCCCAGAATCCGCCGAAGAGTAACGGTCTGCCCCTTGCTTGGCGGCGGCGTATGGGGAAGAGTCAGACTAAAAATTGCCATGACCACGGATGCTCCCGCGGCCAGCAGGAATGGGACTGTTGATGTTTCGACACCGAGGCGTCCGATGGTCACGCCAATTGCAATCCATCCCAGGGTGCCAAAAACGCGAATCAGAGGGAAATCGCGTCCCGGATCTTTGAGATGTTGCAGGGTGAGAGAGTTTGTCAGGGCGATCGTCGGAAAGTAGCAAAGACAGTATGCGAACATCAGGGCGTAGACAGATCCAAAGCCAGTTGCCTTGGTCACACAAACGAGAAGCGCCGCTCCCAACAGGTGTAAAACAGCGAGAACCCGCTCCGAAGCAAAGAACCGATCCGCAATCAACCCAACAAAAAACGGGGAGATCATGCAGGCCAAGGCGGTCGTTCCAAACACAGCGCCCGCCTGGATTCCGGTGAATTTCAGGTTGATCGTTAGATACGCGCCGAGAGTGACGTACCAGGATCCCCAGATCACGTAGTTGAGGAACATCATGAGGCTGAGGCGAATTCTGTCCGCTAAGGGCATATTCAGTAGGCACCGCTCGATAAATTTTGGTTCGTCATTCCTTGTTGCCGGTGGCTCACTTCCGAGCCGGACCGTTCAGCCATAGATCGATGGGCTTCTTCACAGCGGGCGCCTGAAACGGCATTGCAATCTTCCGTGCTTCACCGGCAGAAGCGTAGCCAGCATAAAGCACATGCAGAACTACGAGTCCATCTTCTCCAGTAACTCGTGGAGTTTCTTTTCCCCGGACGCAACGGGCAAAGTGGGTCAATTCCTGCGGTGTTCCGTAGTTCCAAAGTTCCTCGAAGACCGGATACGTCCAGCCTTTGGTGCTCGGGGCCTTCTCGACGGCATAGCCGTAGCCGTTTTCACTGTAGGTAGGCAAAGCATTGCCCATATGCAGATTCGCGTATGTCACGCCGGCGTCGCCGTAGACTTCGATGCGATCGTCCATACCGCCGCGGCGCGCCCAGCTGTTCTCGATCAAGGCTGTTGCGCCGTTTGCGAACTCGAGAATGCACAGCGAATCGTCTTCGGCTTTGGTCTTGTCCCCATGGACTTGAGTACCCATCTGGCAATAAACGGATTTAATTGCCGAACGTCCGAGAAACCAGTAACAGAAAGCGATGCCATGGCACCCGAGATCCATGAATGCGCCACCACCGGAGCGATTGACGTCCCAGAACCACGCGCTGTGTGGGCCGAAATGTTTTTCGCTCTGTTTCACCAGGTAGATTTTCCCGAAGGCGCCGGCATCCGCCATCTCTTTCGCCTTCAAATATTTCGGCGTGAAGAGAAGTTCTTCTCCGTACATCAGCAAAACCCCGTGCTGTTTGGCCGCGGCGATCATCTCCTCGCCCTCGGCGATGGTCATGGCCAAAGGTTTTTCGCACACGATATGTTTGCCGGTAGCCGCGCAATCCTTGGTCATTTGCGCATGCAGACTGTTCGGAGCGGCAATCGTCACCATCTCGATATCTTTTTCTTTCAGCATCTCGCGATAATCGGTAAATATGCGCGGGATGCCGAATTTCTTGCCGAATGCAGCCGCGTTGCCGGGTGTGGGAGAGGCCACGGCGACAACTTCCGCCTCATCTGGCATGATTTGCAGCGACGCAGCGTGGATATCCGCTTGAAACTGCGATCCGATAATTCCGACCTTTACCCTGCCGTTATTCGCCATGCGCTCGATGGGCTCCTTATAGCTGCTTCTATGAACCGCAGTGCACCTTAGAACAATAAACGGCAATCGACAAACGACAATCCGCAACGACCGTGGCTAATGCTTTTCCAATGCCGCCAGCGGTTTAACTCTGATGTCACGGAACCAGATTTCCGAGCCCTCCGCTTCCAGGAGAATTCGTCCGCTGGTCAACGGGATCATGTGTGAAGGATTGTTCGGGTCAGGCCGCCGGATGTCATGCGCAGTGTTTACGATCCGGCCGTTGACAATGTGAGTGGATTGGTCGCCCCGGATGATTACATCGACTGAATTCCAACCATCGCGATTCTCGAAGTCTCCGGACTTTAGTACACGACTGGATTCGCCCGGCGCGCTTCTCACGCGAGTGCCGGTTTGGATATCGTCGTCATACATCGGCATCGAAGGAGCGATAAAGAAAGCCGTGACCGATGCGCCGTTTACGATCCACAGATCTCCGACGTCAGTCTCCTCAATCTGGCACTCGAGAGACGTCGGGTAGATCGCATCCGGGCCAACGGCAAGATAGAGCAGGCCGCTGTTCCTCTTACCCTCCGACGAGCGCTTCGTGCCCCACTTGTATTCGATATGGATTCGAACGTTGGAGAAATCCTGAGTTGTAGAGAGGTACCCGTTGTCCGATTTTCCATCAGACATAGGGACGTCCATGACATGAATCATGCCGTCTTCGACCTTGAAGACGCCCTTCGGATCCTTGTTCTTCCCGCTGGAATCGAGATAGGAATACCAGCCGTCGAGATTCTTTCCGTTGAACAAAGAGGTCCATCCGTCATCTTCCGGTTTCGATGAAGGGGCAGGAGATGCGAAGGAAACGCTCAGCATGCAAGCGGCGAGAAACGTGCAAACGGACGCGCACAAGATCGTCGATTTCATTCGGATTCCGGATTACCTGTTTGTCAAGCGACTAAGTAGACTTGGGCGTAGGATCGTCGCAACCTACATACTGTGCCAGCATTCGATTGCCTTTATATTCCAGTTCGTCGTGAATGCCAATCTTTGAGGTGTAATATCCATGAACCGTCAGCCGTTTCAGTTCGCGGAAAAATCGGACTTCAGGAAGATCGGTCATGCGCTCATTGTCGGAAAGGACCGTTAGCACCGCGATTCGTTGTTCCGAACTCGAATCGACAAATGATTTTCCGTTGTAGTGCTGGCTCATCATATCGATCAGCGGAAGTCCTTCCCTCCAAATGGATTTTTCGTTGTCATCGATGCTTTCGCGCAGGAACTGCTCGATGTAATCGGCAACTTTAGCGGCCTTGGCGCCGCCCGAATGGCTGTCGGCGGGAATCACTGTTTCCGACAGTTCCTCAACCAGCGTGTATTGAGACGGCGTGAAGAATCGCGCCGCAGATTTAGTGTTGCTGGCCTTGGGCGTTGCGGAGGCCTTGCCTGTCTCAGCCTGTGCAGTTTCAGCCTGCACCACTGGCAAAGGCAAAAGTGACGCACCGAGAACTGTGGCTGACGTTTTCAGCCATTGGCGGCGATCTTGTTTCAGATTAATAGGGCCGTTATCAGACATCGCAGCTCCTTACAGATTGCCTTTACCGAGTTCGTCCGCCAGGTAGTCGCACGAGCGCCAGCACAGCGACATGATCGTCCAGGTGGGATTCTGGCAACTCGCATTTACAAAAGCGCTGCCATCCACCACGAACAAGTTCTTGACGTCGTGCGACTGCTGAAATTGATTCAGCACGGATGTCTTCGGATCATTACCCATGCGTGCTGTGCCCATCTCGTGAATCGACCATCCTTCGGTAAGGACCCTCTCGGTCACATGCACAATCTTGAATCCTGAAGCTTCGAACATCTCCTGCGCCGTCTCTTTCATGTCCTCGGCCATGCGGTGCTCGTTGTCACCAAATTTGTAGTGAAAACGGAGAGCAGGGACGCCCCATTTGTCTTTCACCACCGGGTCGAGGTCAACATAGTTTTCATAACGCGCCAGCACTTCCCCGAACGCACCCATGCTGATGTAAGCGCCCTGGTTTTTGCGAACTTCCTCTTTGAACGACGCGCCGAAGCCGGGCTTGTCAGTGCCCTCCGGAAACATTCTGGAGCCGCTTCCGCCTTCGAAGCCATAACCTCGAATGAACTTCGGGTGCTTCTCTGTAAGATTCCGAAATCGGGTGAGGTAAAACCCTCCGGGACGGCCATCATCAAGTGTCGGCGGTTTGCCTATGAGATCCTTCGCTTGGCCAACGACGCCGGGTCCCATGATGTGCTCGCAGAAATTATGCCCCACGTGTCCACTGGAGTTTGCCAGTCCATTCGGGTAGAGTCGCGACTTCGACAGCAGCAGAAGGCGTGCGGATTCCAGCGTTGATGCCGCTACAATCACCACCTTGGCGCGGACGTTATAGTCCTTCATCGTTTGTGAATCGATGAAGTGAACGCCGGTGGCTTTGCCCGTCTCAGGATCGACCGTCACTTCGCGAACTACTGCATCAGTCCGCAACGTCAGGTTACCGGTATCCATGGCTGGATAGATCAAGCCGGTAGGAGAATCAAAGGCGGCGTGAATATCGCAGCCGCCCTTGCGCTCGCAGGCCCCGCGGCCAAAGCAACGACTGCGGTACTGGTTGTGCTTCAACCCGTCGCTGGTGACCCCGGCGCGGTACTGGGTGAGCACCCTGCCCATTTTCTGAAGGCCCTGCTTGAGTGTGACTTCGGCACAATTCAGTTTGGTAGGACGTTGAAAGATGCTGTCCGGAAGGTAAGGAAGATTTTCCTTCACGCCGGTGATGCCAAGGTACAAGTCTACCTTGTCGTAATATGGAGCGAGATCGCTGTAGCTGATGGGCCAATCCTCTCCATAGCCATCGCGGCTCTTGGCTTTAAAATCGTAGTCAGAGAGCCTGAGCGCCAGGCGCCCCCAGATGTTCGTCTTGCCTCCCAAACACCGTGCCCGCACCCAGGCATAGTTCGTACCGGTGAAGGGATTTTCGCGTTCGTCAACCACGATGTTCTTCACATAGTCGGTACTGCCGACATAGCTGTGGAGGTGCTTCGCTTTTTCAAATCCCGGACCATAGGGAGGCTTTCGGATGGTGTATTCGTTGAAGGTAAGAGAATGGCCGTCCGGCGGCAGCGCTCCCCGATAGGCATTGTCATAGGGCCATTGCATGGACCGCAATTCCTTCTCAATGGGAAGTTTCTTCCCCGCCTCGAGCATCAAGACCTTCAGGCCGTGAGTAGTCAGGACATGCGCAGCCATTCCGCCGGCGGCCCCAGAGCCGACCACAATCGCATCATAGGTTTTTTTTAGATCTACTTCGGACTCTGCCATCAGGAAGACTCTCCGCCCATTCTCATGAGCCAAACTACTTTGCGTCGTAGAACCCGGCGGGAGCAAACCCGCTCGCTAGGAATGAAACCTGTCCAAATTCTCCACTTAAATGCATTTAACAGCGGACCGTCTCTCTTTGTCTAGTGGATGCGAAGAACCGTGACAATTTCGTGGAAGCGGGAGGAGGCTCAAACTCGCCCGCGGAACTGGATGATACTTCGCCGATCCCGCTTTGAAGGCCTACCAGCGGGTAACTGTTCGAACTGTTTCATCGCCTTACGCTCCGCTGCTACCTTCAAGCGCAGCTCCCGGCTCGCCTCGGTTTCACGGTAGAGCGTTTGCGCGACGGACGCCGGACCGCGAATTTCACTCAGAAGCAGCACCTCGAGATGAAAGTCGCCGCCGTCATTTGTCACTCTCAACATGTCTCCAATGCGGACATCACGCGCAGCCTTGGCGGGTTGCCCGTTGGCTTCAATCCTGCCAAGCTTGCAAGCTCGTGCCGCCAGTGCTCTGGTCTTGAATAACCTGGCAGCCCATAGCCACTTGTCCATTCGCACACCGGTCATAAACTATTTTCCCAAACGAATGCTAGATTGGTTCCGGCAGATGGAGCGACCCGCTTCGGTGAAAAGTCATCATAAACAATCGGTAGCGCCTGCGTCCCGCCGGCTGTCTGGCGGGCATCCTGCCCGCCCCTTGGGCCGGCGGGACGCCGGCGTTACCGAAAAGCCCAGATGAAAGCTCCCTGTGACGAAACGATGATCCGGTCGGCGGCTGCCGACTCTCCCTGTGGAACGAAAGCGAGAGCGGGGATCCTTGTAGCAACGATTCTCGGTTCCAGCATGGCTTTCATCGACGGCACGGTGGTCAATGTCGCCCTGCCAGCGATCCAAACCAGCTTCCACTCAACCGTGGTCGATTTGCAGTGGGTGGTTGAGTCTTATGGACTCATGCTTGGGGCTTTGATTCTTGTAGGCGGATCGCTCGGTGACCTCTTTGGACGCCGTCGAATGTTTGTAATCGGCGTGGTGGTTTTCGCCGTGGCATCCGCGGGCTGCGGATTTGCCCTGACAATTCGCCAGTTGATTATCGCCCGGAGCATTCAGGGTCTTGGAGCGGCCCTCCTCGTACCCGGCAGCCTCGCCATTATCAGTTCGTCCTTCGATGTGGAGAGTCGTGGAAAAGCAATCGGCACGTGGTCCGGTTTTACGGCAATCACCACGGCAGTAGGACCTGTTCTTGGTGGGTGGCTAGTTGAACATGTTTCCTGGCGCGCGGCCTTTTTTATCAACCTGCCCCTTGCGGCGGCTGTGATTATTATTTCGGCGTGGCAGATTCCGGAGAGCCGCAGTTCGGTTGGCGGCCGCGTGGATTGGACTGGGGCCTTTTTCGCCGCCCTCGGGTTGGGTGGTTTGGTCAACGGCTTCATTGAATCGGTCAACCTGGGTTGGAGAAACCCTTTAGTTCTTGCCAGTTTGATCGTCGGCTTGGGTTGTCTGGTTGCATTTGGATTCATTGAGTCCAAATCATCTTCGCCGATGGTGCCTCTGACGCTTTTCCAATCCCGCATCTTCAGTGGCGCAAACCTGCTCACGCTATTTCTCTATTCGGCTGTGGGAATTTTCTTTTTCCTGTTTCCCTTGAATCTGATTCAGGTTCAGGGATACTCCGCGACTGCGGCCGGAGCCAGTGTCCTTCCGATGATTCTGCTGATGTTTCTTCTTTCACGCTGGTCCGGCGGATTGGTCGCGCATTACGGACCAAGGGGACCGCTGATCATCGGCCCTCTCGTTGCCTCGATCGGTTTTGTTTTATTCATGGTACCCACGATCGGAGACAGTTACTGGAAGGCGTTTCTCCCCGCCGTGGTTGTTCTGGGATTCGGCATGACCGTAACCATAGCGCCTCTGACGACAATCGTGATGAGTTCAGTTGATCAGGATCGCGCTGGCACTGCTTCCGGTATCAACAACGCAGTTGCCCGTGTCGCGGGAGTTTTGGCGATCGCGGTATTTGGAGTTGTAATGGTCGACGCCTTTGGCTCTCACTTGAATCGAAGTCTCGCTCACATGTCTCTGCCGCCCGGCATTCTCCAGGACATTCAATCGGACATGACCAAACTGGCTGGATTGCGAATCCCCGATGGCATTGATCCAGGAACGAGAGCGGCACTCAAAGAATCGATCGGCGACGCATTTGTATTTGGTTTCCGCCTTATTATGCTGATTTGTGCGGGTCTCGGAGTGGTCAGTGCCGCGGTCGCGTGGCGTATGATCCCAAAGCGCACACCCGACTCGCATTGAATACCTCATCCTCAGCAGATGGCCTTAACGAGCCTTTCACTATCTGTACTGAAAGGTAAGAAAGTGTTAAAATGAGTAAACATGAAGCCTCGAAAGCCGCCCGGATCTACTGGTCGGCCACGCTCTTTCGATTTGGACAAAGCTCTCGATGCGGCAATGCAGGTATTTTGGCGCAAGGGCTATGAAGGGGCATCCCTATCAGATTTGACCCGGGCTATGGGCATCAACCGCCCAAGTCTTTATGCCGCGTTCGGCGACAAAGAAGCCCTTTTCCGCAAAGCACTCGATCGGTACGTTGAAGGGCCCGCAGGGTACGTTCCGAAGGCGCTGAGCCAGCCCACGGCACGCGCGGTGACGGAACACCTGTTAAGCGGGGCCGCAGATTTGCTGACCGATCCGCACCATCCTGCAGGCTGCCTGATGGTGCAAGGGGCGTTGGTGTGCGGAGAAGCTGCCGATTGTATTCGTCAGGAACTGGCTACGCGCCGTCTGGCGGCTGAGGATACTGTACGTCAAAGATTCATACGCGCGAAAGCAGAAGGAGACCTGCCTGCAGATTCAGACCCTGCCGATCTTGCCCGCTACGTGGTAACCATCTCTCAGGGCATGGCGGTGCAGGCCGCTGGCGGCGCCAGCCGAGAGGACCTGCAACGCGTGGTAGTGACTGCGATGCACGCCTGGCCACAGTAAGAAATCAGTTTTGGGGGACGTTACTTCGTAGTGTTGTAGTCCGGCTTCGGCGGTGTGCAGACCGACTCAAACCAGCGGCTGATATAAACCTGGGCGTGCGCTTCGCCGCAGTAATGCCTGGCTGCAGGTGCGTTGGCAACTTCGGAATTCCAGCGATGCACGGTAAGGTCCGTATCTCCGCATCGAATCACAAACCAGTGCGTAGGATTACTGGTAACGATTCCACAGACTTCACATCTGAATTCTTGCACCGTCGTCATAAATTCTTTCCATTCCCCTGAATGGCGGTGTCACTTCGAGGTAAAGGCCGAGCGCAAGCTCGGCGTCAGCACAGTCAACTCCCCTACCTGTTCCCTCTTTACCATGCCACGAAGCTGGGCGTTTTCCATCATCCACACCTCGGGGATGATTTCGCCGACCAGCTTTCCATGGCAGAAGAGTCGAACCACCGAACTCTCGGAAACTACGATGCCTACGGCATTCGTCGCAGCGCTCATATTGGCGGCGGCGATGTGACGGCTTCCAAGTCCCAGCGGAACTTCCACCTGGGCAGCCACTGCATCGAGATAACGGCACGCGGAAAGAACAATCCCGCCGTGACTCACCACGAATCCGCCATCTAATTGCGCAAGTTCCTTGATGGTTCCGCGAAGATTCTGATTTGTGATGTGGCGCGAAGATTCAGGATGGCCGGACAACGGATCAAGGATCAATGGCCGTGGATCTGGCCAGGACGGCTTCCTCGTCTCCAAGGGTGAACAGCGTACCAATTCGCCTTCCCTCCCGGCCCTCTCGAGCAATTTCGACTGCGAGTTCGATCAAGGGCTCCAAAACGTCGGGATCGTATTCCGTTACCTGGCAAAGAATGCTCTCAAACACTGCCACTCTCCCGACATCTGCGATTGATAAATCAGGCATCGCTATAAGCGATCATTGTCTCAATGATCATTGTCTCAATGAATTGGCGGATTCACAAGACCAGCTGAAGAAATTTCACTTCGAGAAACACCAACCAGTTATGCGACTTCCGCCGGCTCTCTGGTTTCCACTTTCTTCTTCGGTCGAAGAACCTGACCAGAATTCCTTTGACGATAACGTAAAGCACGGGAATAAAGAAGAGATTAAGAATCGTGGAAAACAACATGCCGCCAACGATCGCAGTTCCGACCGAGTGCCGGCCCAGTTTGCCCGCGCCGGTCGCAAAATAAAGCGGCAGCACGCCAAGGACGAATGCAAATGACGTCATCAGGATCGGGCGCAAACGCAACTCAGCCGCTTCGATCGCTGCATTCGATGATTGTCCGGCCCTGCTCGATCAGTTGCTCGGCAAATTCGACGATAAGAATTGAGTTCTTCGCCGACAGCCCGATCAGCATTACCAGGCCGATTTGCACGTAGACGTCATCCACCAGTCCGCGCATGGAGACGAACATCAGCGCCCCCAGCACCGCCATCGGAACCGCCAGCAAAATAATGAAGGGCAGCGCGAAACTTTCGTATTGGGCTGACAGCGTCAGATACACCACCAGAAGCCCCAAGCCCGAAAATGATGATCGCCTTGCCGCCGGCTTCCACTTCTTCCAGAGCCAGGCCAGTCCAGCTGAATGACATGCCCTGCAGCATGTTCTGCTTTGCCAACTCCTCCATCGACTTCAAGCCCTGACCGGAGCTGTATCCCGGAGCCGCGGCTCCATCGATTTCCGCCGAGCGGAACAGATTGTAGTGATTGATTACCTGCGGCCCGGAAGTCTCAGTGAGCGTGACAATGTTTCCCAACGGGACCAGACCATTGGTGTCCGAACGAACGTAGTATTGCCGCAAGTCGCGGGCAGTCATGCGGAATGGCTGGTCGGCCTGCACGTAAACCCGATACGAACGGTTGTTGAAATCGAAATCGTTCACGTACTCCGAACCCATGTAAACGCCCAGCGCCTGCGTGACCTGGCTGATGGGCACTCCGATGGCCTTAGCCTTCTCACGATCGATCTGCACCAGTTGCTGGGGATCGTTCGCCGTGAAGCTGGTGAACAGTCCGCGCAAGTCCTGGCGCTGGCGGCTGCCGGCAACAATTTTGTGCGCAATGGTGTCGATGTCCTGCAAGGTGTTGCGGCCCAGATCCTGCAACTCAAACTGAAATCCGCCGAAGCTTCCCATGCCCTGAATGGCCGGCGGTTCGAACGCCACCACGATCGCTCCGGGAACCCCAAACAGTTTTGGCGCAACGCGCGCCACGATTCGCTGGCCGCGTGTCCTTTGCCTTTGCGCTCATCGATCGGCTTCAACGGAGCGAAGATCAGGCCGTAGTTCGACGAACTGCCGCCGGTCAGCGAGAACCCCGGAATGGCAAATGTTCCGAATACATCCGGATCAGCCCGCAAGATCTGCTCCGCCTGCTTGGCGACGTCCGTCGTGTAGGAGAGCGAAGCGCCCTGCGGAGCCTGCACCACGACGATGAAATAATTCTGATCTTCCTGCGGCACAAATCCGGTCGGAACATGAACGATACATGTAGCCGGTGGCTGCCCAGGCCGATCAGAAATAGCGCGATCATGGCATAGCGAAAATTCAGCACCTTGCAGATGGCCTTGCCGTAGGCACGTCCCACGCCGTGAATTGCGTTATCGATGCCATGCGCGACTTTCCTGTAACCATTCGAGAGCCAGCCGATGTGCGTCCAATCGAACACTGAATATTTGTGCTCTTCGCCGCGAAGCAGAAGTGCCGCCAGGGCGGGCGAGAGTGTCAGCGCGTTGAACAGCGAGATGGCAATCGAGAACGCAATGGTCAACGAAAACTGCCGATAGAGAATTCCGGTTGTGCCGGGAAAAAACGACACCGGCACGAACACTGAAATCAAAACCAGCGAAGTCGCCACCACGGCGCTTGAGACCTCGCGCATGGCCACTGACGTGGCTGTGTGAGGAGTCGGTGTGGTCCTCGTTGATATGCCGCTGGGCGTTTTCGATAACGACAATCGCGTCATCGACCACCAGGCCGGTCGCGAGAGTAATGCCGAAAAGCGTCAGCGAATTAATCGAGAAACCGAAAGCGTTGATGAACGCAAATGTGCCGATCAGCGACACGGGAATCGTGACCGCCGGAATAATCGTCGCGCGCCAATCCAGCAGGAATAAGAAAGATTACGATGATGACGATGATCACGGCTTCTTCCAGCGTGGTGACCACTTCTTTCACCGAATCGCCGACCACCGTGGTGGTGTCGAAAGCGATCACGTATTTGATTCCGGGCGGAAATGATTTGGAAAGCTCGACCAGCGCTGCCTTGGCGGCTTTGTCCACCTCAAGCGCATTGGCATTCGAGAGTTGCTGCACGCCGACGCCAATGGCCTCATGCCCGCTGTACATGAGATTGGTGTCATAGCTCTCGGCGCCGATCTCCGCGCGCCCAACTTCCTTGAGCTGAACGATCCCGTTGCGCGTGTTCTTAATGATGATGTTTTCGAATTCTTTCGGATCCGAAAGCCGTCCAACCACCCGCAGCGTTACCTGAAAAGTCTGTTTGGGATCGGAAGGCGGACGGCCTAATTGTCCTGCGGGTATTTCAACGTTCTGCTCCTGCAGCGCCGAGACCACATCGGCTGCGGTCAATTGCCGCGCAGCCAGTTTCGTCGGGTCGAGCCAAATGCGCATGGCATACTTGCGCTCGCCGAAGATGACGACGTCGCCGACGCCGGGAATGCGCTTCAATGCATCCTTGACGTAAACGTCCAGATAGTTGGAGATGTACTGGTTCGAAAGGCTGTTATCGGGCGAGAAAAAGCCGGCGGCAAAAACGAAATTCGGATTCGCCTTGGTGATGGTAACGCCTGTGTTCTTGATTTCCTGCGGCAGGCGGCCCTGGGCGGTCGCCACTCGGTTCTGCACGTCGACCGCGGCGATGTTCAGGTCATATCCGGTGCGGAAAGTGACGTTGATGTTGCTGGTGCCGTCGTTTGAACTGGTCGAAGTGATGTAATGCATTCCCTCAACGCCGTTGATCTGTTGCTCAAGCGGAATCGTGACCGCCGACTCGACCACTTGCGCATTCGCGCCTACGTAGTTGCTGGTGACGGTGACCTGAGGCGGAGCCAAGGCTGGATACAAAGAGATCGGCAGGCCCGGAATGGAAACCGCTCCCGCCAGAATGATCAGCAGGGCGCAAACCGTAGCAAAAATCGGCCGCTTGATGAAAAAATCAACCAAACCTGCACTTCTTCTTCCTGCCGCGCGGATGCGCGCGGCCGGACTTCAGTGCGCGTGCAATGATTTCTTAGATTGGCTTAACTGGCGCCCCGTCAATGAGGAACTGGGTGCCGGAGACGATGACCTTTTCACCAGGCTTAAGGCCACCGTTCACCACATAGTCGTTGCCGACGGTATCCCCAAGCAGTGACGGCGCGCTGTTTGGCGACCGTGCCCTTGTCGGCCTGCGTTGCCACGTAAACGAACGCCTGTCCGCCGATGCGCGTCACCGCCAGCACTGGAACCGTGGGCGCAGGAGCTGTGCTCCATACCACTCGTGCCTTGACCAGCTGCTCAGTTCGGAATCTGTCGAGTGAACTATGGACCGGAGCCTTCACCAGGATCCCTTGCAGTGCATTGTCCACCTGCTGCGAGATAAAATCGATCTTCGTCGCTTCGATCAACTCGCCCCGGCTGGTGACAATCTGCACCGGAAGTCCCATGCGGATGTCCCCGGACTCGTTCGGTCGGAATGTAAACGTAGGCTTCCAGTTCCTTGTTCTCGTCGACAGTGGTTAACAGTGTTGTCGGAGAAACGTAGTCACCCAGGTGAACCGGAATATCGCCCACGACACCGGCGAATGGAGCCGTCAGATGGTAATAATCCAACTGGCGCTGTTGCGTGACCCGTGCGGCCTTCGACGCCTCCCAATCAGCCTTGGAATTTTCGTATGCCTGGACGGCAAGTTGATAGTCCCGCTTGCTGCTGACTCCGCCCCCATACAACTTCTCCTGGCGCTCTACTTCGTGCTGGTTGTAATCCAGCGTAGCCTTTTTCTGCGCCTCGGTGCTGACGCTGCTGGTCTACAGTGGCCTGCTGTTTCAACGGATCGATGGTTATCAGCACTTGCCCGGCACGAACATGATCGCCCGATTTCACCAGAATTCGCGTGATCGAACCGTCGACCTGGGGCTGAATGCTTGCGGAGCGGCGAGACTTCACTGTGGCTACGTATTCATCGACTCGCGGTACGGGCGCGAGACTAACGGTCTGGGTATTGACCTGAAGAGGTTGTGGAGCAGGAGCCTTGGCTTCCGTATTACCGCATCCGGAACTTGCAAGAATGACCGCACCCAAAAGCCCGATGAGTAAAACTATTGATAGCCTTTTCATTTGACGGTCCCCGAAACCCCAGTGTTGTAATAAAGATGCGTGCCTCAATCCGGAGGATTCAATTTGTACTGACAGGTATGAAAGATTGATTGTGCAATCCTGCGTAGTTAGACAGTACTTCGACCATCACTGAATTTCAGGCGTCGTTCCGAGCATTCATGCCGAGGACGGTTAGGGGGCTGCCATGGATAATGGATAAGGGGGACATCGGGCAATGAACACCGCGTCGTCTCACAATGTGGAAAAAATGGGCACGTTCGCGTCAGAGGCACAGTCGCAGCGACGAGGCGAATCCAAGCTTGCGGTAATAGGTGAAGCCTTCCCCGGCAAAACCATGAATTTCAAGTCCCTTCCCCAAGGGAGCCCAACGCCAACGCGATGCCCGCTAAGATTCCGAGGGACGCTATTCGACGATTCAGGGCCTGCTGAAAAACCCTCGGGAATAGTCCACAATATACGCACCGTTGTTCTAAGGCGGTTCATCTAACTGGCAACTGAATCCGGCCCCATAATAATCGTAATAATCGTCACAAAATCAAGGAGAGCACGGCATGGCCGCAACCACGAATCCGCTTACCAAACGCCCGAGAACTAAACGCACAGCGTGGACAGCGCTGGACTCACATTACAAGAAAATTTCCAAGACACATTTGCGGGACCTTTTTGCCGAAGACCCCACCCGTGGCGAGCGTATGGCGGTCGATGCTGTGGGCCTCTATTTTGACTACTCCAAGAACCGCGTTACCGACGAAACGCTCGGCCTTCTGCTCAAGCTGGCGAATAAGGCTGGACTAAAGGAACGAATCGAGGCCATGTTCCGAGGGGAGAAAATCAACATAACGGAAAACCGGGCCGTCCTGCACGTGGCGTTGCGTGCCCCGAGAGATGCCTCGATATCTGTCGATGGAAAGAATGTCGTACCCGAGGTTCATGCCGTCCTCGACCGGATGGCGGACTTCAGCGACCGCGTACGCAACGGCACATGGCAAGGCCATACCGGAAAACGAATTCGCAACGTCATCAACATCGGGATCGGCGGCTCGGACCTGGGGCCGGTGATGGCCTACGAAGCGCTCAAGTTTTACAGCGATCGCGCCATGACGTTCCGCTTCGTTTCGAACGTGGATGGAACGGACTTTGCTGAGGCGGTACGCGATCTGGATCCGGCAGAGACGCTGTTTATCGTCTCCTCGAAGACTTTCACGACCCTGGAAACGATGACCAACGCCAACACAGCCCGGTCCTGGTCGCTAGCGGGCCTCGGAGGCGATGAAAAAGCCGTTGCCAAGCACTTTGTTGCGGTTTCCACCAACGCGGCGGAGGTGACCAAGTTCGGAATCGATACTGCCAACATGTTTGGATTCTGGGATTGGGTCGGCGGCCGTTACTCGATGGATTCTGCAATCGGCCTTTCGACCATGATCGCCGTCGGCCCGGAGAACTTCCGCGCCATGCTGGATGGCTTTCATCAAATGGACGAGCACTTCCGAACTACTCCGTTCGAACGGAACCTGCCCGTCCTCATGGGTCTGATTTCCCGTATGGAACAATGATTTCCTCGGGGCCAACACCGTCGCGGTCTTGCCCTACGATCAATACCTGAAGCGGTTTCCCGCATATTTACAGCAGTTGACGATGGAGAGCAACGGGAAGCACGTCACCATCGAAGGCGGTCCGGTCAGCCGCCAGACTGGACCGATCTACTGGGGTGAGCCCGGGACCAATGGGCAGCATTCGTTCTATCAACTGATTCATCAAGGTACGAGGCTTATCCCATGCGATTTCATCGGGTTCGCTAAACCGCTGAATGCGCTTGGCCGGCATCATGACATGCTGATGGCGAATGTCTTCGCTCAGGCCGAAGCCCTCGCATTCGGCAAAACACCCGAACAGGTGAAGGCCGAGGGAACTCCGGATTGGCTGGTTCCCCACCGCGTGTTCGAAGGCAATCGTCCCTCCAATACGATCATTGCTGATCGACTTACTCCGCAAGCTTTGGGGAAACTGGTTGCGCTCTATGAGCACTCCGTCTTCACTCAGGGCATCATCTGGAACATCGATTCGTTTGACCAGTGGGGAGTCGAACTGGGCAAAGTCCTTGCGCAGCGAATCATTCCCGAGCTTGAAAGCAAGACGGAACCGGAACTTCACCACGACAACTCAACCAATCGCCTGATTCGCACTTATCGGAAACTGCGGGATGGCGCATAAGCGCTCATAGTTCCGCAACAGACAAACCTCAGCAGACAAAATCTGGAAGTTTTATCAGGAGACATTTATGCAGCTAGGCATGGTAGGGCTCGGCAGGATGGGCAGCAACATGGTGCGGCGGCTTCTTCGAGGAGGCCACGAATGCGTCGTATTCAACCGGTCGCCAAAACCGGTAGAGGAACTGGTGAAGGAAAAGGCTACGGCGGCAACTGACTTGGCTGACATGGCGAAGAAGCTGGCAAAGCCGCGAGCGATTTGGTTGATGGTTCCGGCCGCTGCGGTCGAAGACACGATCTCGCAACTCCTTCCCCACCTCGAGGCCGGAGATATCGTCATAGACGGTGGGAATTCCTACTACATTGACGACATTCAGCGGGCCAAAGACCTCGCGTCAAAGCAAATTCACTATGTCGATGTCGGCACCAGCGGTGGCGTCTGGGGCCTGGAACGCGGCTACTGCATGATGATTGGTGGCGAACCGGAAGCCGTAGAGCGACTCGATCCCGTATTCTCGACCCTGGCTCCCGGAATCGGCGACGTGGCACGTACTCCGGGACGCGAAAAAGTTGGGGGCTCGGCCGAAAAGGGCTACCTCCATTGCGGTCCCAACGGCGCCGGTCACTTCGTCAAGATGGTGCACAACGGGATCGAGTATGGCGTCATGGCCGCGTACGCAGAAGGATTGGGCGTGCTTCGTTCGGCGAACGTAGGCAAGCAGAAGAATCAGATTGATGCTGAAACCACTCCGCTTCGCAACCCGGAGCATTATCAGTACGACTTTGATCTTCGCGATGTTGCGGAAGTCTGGCGACGTGGCAGTGTGATTGCTTCATGGTTGTTGGACTTGACTGCGTCAGCTCTGCTTCAGGACCCAGGTCTTTCGAAGTTCGCCGGCCGGGTATCCGATTCCGGAGAAGGCCGCTGGACAATTAAAGCCGCCATTGATGAAGCGGTGCCGGCGAACGTTCTGACCGCTGCTCTTTACGAACGCTTCAGCTCCCGCGGCGAGGCCGACTTTGCGGACAAGCTCCTTTCCGCCATGCGCTTCCAGTTTGGCGGCCACTCGGAAAAGCCCAGTGAAAATCCCAAGGCCGCCTGAGCAGGTATGGCAATTGGGCGCCCGGCATACCGGGCGCTCGGTTCTCCTGCATAACCAGCGCTAGGCGCCCAGCATGCGGTCCAGATTGAATGCGGCGCTGATGAGTGCGAGATGTGTAAAAGCTTGCGGGAAATTTCCCAGCGCCTCGCCTTGCGGGCCTATTTGCTCCGAGTAGAGTCCGAGATGGTTCGCATATCCCAAAACCCGCTCAAACAGTAGCCGCGCTTGATCAAGTTTTTCAGGGAACACCGTTCCCGCTCGGGTCAGCGCCTCTACCAGCCAAAAAGAGCACATGTTGAAGGTACCTTCCTCCCCCGGGAGACCATCAACCCGTGGTTGTGGCGGATAGCGATATACCAGGCTGTCACTTACCAATCCGCCATTGCGCGGACTCTCGAGTATGGCAGTGACTGTGGCGACCATTCTCGGATCGCTGGGCGCCATGAAGAACACCAGCGGCATGATCAAAAGCGACGCGTCGAGATCATCGCTGCCGTAGTACTGGGTGAAGGCTTGGCGCTTCTGATTCCAGCCCTGGGTCATCACTTCTTCATAGATGCGGTCGCGCTCACCGATCCATTTCGCGCGATCGGCTGGAAGCGCACGCTTGTCGGCCAGCCGTATCCCGCGATCCAGCGCAACCCAGTTCATGATTTTTGAATAGACGAAATGTTCCTGGCGATTGCGCATTTCCCAGATGCCGGCGTCGGGGAGTTGCCAGTTTTCGCAGATCCAGTCGAGCCGATGGCGGATTTTGACCCAGATGTCATACGAAGTGGGGCTGACGTATTTGTTGGCCAGGTAAAAGGAGTCCATCAGTTCGCCATAGATGTCCCCTTGAACTTGCGAGGCCGCCAGATTCCCAATTCGCACCGGCCCGGATCCGCGATAGCCTTCCCAATGATCCAGGGTTTGCTCGGGTAGATGGTTGTCGCCGTCGATGGTATAGAGAACAGCTCCCGGCTCATTCGGACGAACATGTTTTGAGGCATAGTCTTCGATCCAGCGCATGAAGGCGGCCGCCTCGTCTTTGAAGCCGATGCGCAAAAAAGCATAAACGGTAAAAGCTGCGTCCCTGATCCAGGTGTAGCGGTAGTCCCAGTTGCGGGTTCCCCCAATCACTTCCGGCAGGCTGGTCGTGGGGGAAGCAATGATCGCGCCGGTGGGTTCGAAGGTCAGAAGTTTGAGCACGAGTGCTGACCGATAGACCTGCTCGCGCCAGCGCCCGTGATACGTACAACTGGACAGCCATTTGTGCCAGATATTTCATGGTGTCCTGCAGCAACTTCTCGGCTTCCTGTTCGGACGCCGGACGGGGTAAGCCGCCGTTCGTCGCAGTCGTCCCGGAGAATAAACACCTGAGCTTCTCCTTCGGAGAGTACGAACTTGGCAGACACCCCGCCATCGCCGTCAAGTTGGAGAGGCACCGCACTCGAAAGCGCCAGTGTCATGTCTCCTGACTTGAAGGTCGCACCGTTGGCATGAATGAGTGTCTCGTGCGCCCGTCGCCCATAGTCGAAAGCGGGACGGCAAGTCAGCGAAATGGGGACCGCTCCCCGGACACAGCGAATGCGGCGATAAATGTGGCGATACTCCGCCGAGTCTGAAGGCTGGCCCACCGGCATAAAGTCCTCCAGCTCAGCGATTCCTTCTGCCAGCCAGAAACGCGTCACCAGCACGTTGGACGACGGCAAATAAGATTGCCGATGCCGGACGCCGTCAGACTCGGCGGAAATCTGGAAACGGCCTCCCTTCTTGTCATCGAGGATCGCCCCGAAAATACTCGGCGAATCAAATTGCGGGTAGCAGTACCAGTCGATCGAGCCATTCATACCCACAAGAGCAACCGTCCGCATGTTGCCAATGATTCCGTAGTTTTCAATGGGCTGGTATGACATTTACATCCCTCCCCTGCGGTCTGAGATGAGCATTCCGGTCCCGAAAGTTATCTGTAAGCCTCGCCCAATGGGACAATCCCCCCGAGCCGCGATCACACTGGATTCTACTGACCCACGGGCCAGACGGCGAGTTGGGAGTCTATTTGGGTAATGACCTGAGTTGGACGATTGAAAAGAATCATGAAATAACCGCGGGCATCTAAAGAACTCGCGAGAGGGCGACAGTGACTTTCGCCTGCGGCCCTGCCGGATCTTGCAGAGAGGTTGATTTCAAAATGACATCCCAACAATTGTCGGTGAAAGTAGCAATTAACTCCTGGAAACTCGTCGTGGAAAGGGCTGACAAGACATTTTCGAAGCTCAATGATGACCAACTTTTGAAGGAAGTGGCTCCAGGGAAAAATCGCCTGATTTATATCTGGGGGCATCTCATCGCAGTTCACGACGCGATGTTCACGATCCTCGGTCTGGGGTCGCGGTTGCACCCCGAACTCGATGCTGTCTTCATATCGAATCCGGATAAAAGTGTCGCGGAACTCCTGTCCGCGCGAACATTGAAACAATATTGGGATGAGGTGAATAGCAAACTACTCTCGCAATTTGAAACCCTGTCGGCGGACGAATGGTTGCAGCGGCACCACGCAATGTCCGAGGAAGACTACGCCAAAGATCCCACCCGGAACCGGCTGGCTGTGCTTTTAAGCAGAACGAACCACGAGTCCTACCACTTGGGGCAGGTGCTCCTGGCACGTGAATAGATGATCGTCGGTGCCGGAACCCAGTTGTTCCTGGATCCTGGTTTCGCAAAAGTTTGACAAGTTGAATCATCAGTCGTTGAAGACCGACGACCCACTTCCCTGCGGCATTATGAGCGTCGTATCATAGAGTGGAAATGGGATTCCCTATCAAAACTTGCGCTGTCTGCGGCGAGGAGTTCGAACTGAAGCCGGATAAGCCCGGTTTCGCCAACCGCTGTCCGGAGTGCAGTGCCTCCGAAGCAACCGAGCCCACAAGCCAGCGCCGTATGGACGCCGACGAGCGCAAGACGATGAGTGAGAAGAACGAGGCTCGAAGGCAAGCGATGCGCGAGCTGCTGTACCGCAAGGACAGCTGACCGTCTTTTAGCTCTTAGCGAATCGCGGTCTACTCAAACGGCGAATAAGGAAGCGACGCCTTCCGCACTTCGATCTGTCCATCGCGAGCCCGGACCTCAAGGCACGGCTGCCGATGAACCGCCGGCCCGTCAAGCACTCGGCCATCCTCTAATGCAAAGCGGGATGAGTGATACGGGCACACGATACTGTCCCCATCAAGTTTGCCTTCAGAAAGCGACGCGCCGAAGTGGGAGCAGGTGTCGGCCAGGGCAAAAAGGCTTTCTCCACGGCGAACCAGGAGAATAGGCACGTTTTGATACATCGCTCGGGTCGGCTTGCCCTCCTCCAGGGTCGATTCAGGCAAGACCGCGGCGAAGTCATCGGGAAACACCTGACCGTCAGTCCGGTCCACGCCGACACGATGGTCAAACACCATTTTGCCGCCGAGGTGAGAGGCATATCCTATGACTGCGTAGCCGAGAGCGCCCAGGATGCGCCCGCTCGTGCGCGACTTGCCCCTCCGCAACAGCAGCGATGCCACAAATAGACCCGTGCCCCCGAGGTTCAAGAGCCCATGAATGAATCCCAGGCGGCGTGCCGGCGGATCAACATCGGACCAATCGGTCGCGCCGGCGATTGCCGCGCCGACCGCGCTTGCGATTCCTATCGCGACAGATGTATCTGCCGCAACCGCGAACTCGCGGCGATCAAGCGCCACGTCCAACACGTCAAAAACCATGGCGACGGTCCACGCTCCGGTGGGAACATCCTTAAGCACGACATGCAGAGGTTCACCCAGCCACGTCCCATTCAGGAAATTCCGAATCTTCTGGGCTGCCGGGTTCCCTCCGGCGTAGAGCGCCTTGTCGAGGGCCTTCTGTATTCTTTCATCAACAGGTGGCAAGGGTTTCGAGTTCACCGAGTCGCGGTTGCCTTCCGTACCTGAATCCAGGTCGGCGTTTGAATCTTCCATCGTTTATTCCTCTGGGTCATCCCTTCGATGCACGGATTAGGTCGAAGGTGATCATTCGCCATCAATCTTTCAGAAAATGTTACTACTAGTGGCTCCAAGTTTCCGGCATGCGTTGTAATTTTTGCGGCAGTGGAGAGATACCGCTGTGGCGAGCTTGTGGCCAGGAGATGAGAGCAGCCTTATCCTAAGCTGCGCTGCTGCAGCTACTAGTGATGCTGAAACAGCGCCATGGAACTAAGCAGAGTGTTGTACACGCCCCATCCCAGCGGAGCTCCGACCAGAAGCCAGGCTAAGAGAATCATGGCCGCCGATGATTTTTTTGTGTCTTCCGTCATGTCATTTGCTCCTTTGCGCCAAGGCAGGACTCATCTGCTTCGCTTGGTTCGAACTCGGGGCCCTGGGGGTGTCGGTTCGTTCCGCCATCCAGTATTTCTGCGCGACTGGCTGAACCAGCAAATTCGCGATAAAGCCAATTACCAAGAGTCCGGCCATCATATGCATTACGGTTTGGTAGGCGCTGGCTTTGTCCGCGCCATGCGCGATTTGATATTCCCTCATGTAGTTCACCAGCACCGGACCAAGCACACGCTCACGTCAATTGGACGCATAATTAGGCAAATTGGGACACAAATATTTCCAGGTGCGTAGCACATCCTCCAGCAAACGGAGATGTCATTCGAGATCCCGTTCCGGCTGCCGCCGAATACGCCGGAGAATTGCCCGGAACAACCGTTGAACCAATGTTACGGATGGCACCAACCATCTTCGGGTTGTTTACTGCCCCCACCTCAGTCCCAAGAATCTGGTCCTTTGCGCCTCCAAAAGTCCCTGTTGGGGCCTTAGTTGTTTCCACTCCCGGCCAGTGCGCGAACGATGTCATTGACAAACGATTTGGCGTCCCCGAAGAGCATCAGGGTCTTGTCGAGATAGTAGAGCGGATTGTCGATTCCGGCGAAGCCGGGGCTCATGCCGCGCTTGATGACCATTACCGTTCTAGCCTTGTCTACGTCGAGAATAGGCATGCCAAAGATTGGGCTGGAGGAATCGCTACGCGCAGCCGGATTGGTCACGTCATTTGCACCGATCACCAGCGCGACATCAGTCTGCGGGAATTCGCCATTGATGTCATCCATCTCGACCAGGCGGTCGTAGGGAATGTCGGCTTCGGCCAGCAGAACATTCATGTGTCCTGGCATGCGCCCCGCGACCGGGTGGATGGCAAATCGCACATCCACACCTCGCTTGCTGAGTGCGTCATAGAGTTCACGTACCTTGTGCTGAGCTTGCGCGACCGCCATTCCGTAACCGGGAACAATGACCACTGTGTTCGAAGTGGCCAGGATTGCCGCCGCTTCTTCCGCAGTTGCGCTGTGAACCGTCTTTGCTTCTGTCCCAGTTGCCGTGGAAGCCTGAACCTGGCCGAATGCCCCGAAGAGAACATTGCTGAACGAGCGGTTCATGGCCTTCGACATGATTATCGACAGGATAAGACCCGAAGAACCGTCAAGCGCGCCGGCGATGATCAGGAGCTTGCTGTCGAGAACGAATCCCATGGCGGCGGCGGAAAGACCTGCATACGAGTTGAGCAGGGAGATCACTGTCGGCATGTCCGCCCCGCCGATCGGAATGATCATGAGCACACCCAACAAAAATGAAATTCCTACTATTACCGGAAACAATTGTTTTGCGCCGGGATGGAGGATGAGGTATCCGGCACCGCCGACCGCGATCGCAAGCAACAGGAAGTTGACGAGGTTCTGTCCTTTATACGTAAGTGGCCGCTGAGGCAGAATTTCCTGAAGCTTCCCGGCGGCCATCAGACTTCCCGTAAACGTAAGGGCTCCAAGGATGACCTCAATAGAAAGGACAGTCATGGTGAAGCGTGGGACGTCCGGACTTCGCAGATAGAATTCCGCGGTGCCCACCAGGGTTACGCAGAATGCGCCAAAGGCATGACTGAGTGCCGTTCGCTGAGGAACGGCGGTCATTTGTACCAGGCCGAGCGGAACTCCGATGCAGGTGCCGAGCACGAGCGCGATCGCAATTCCTCGATAGTCGACGATGCCGCGCTCCAGCAACGTCCCGCCGATGGCAAGCAGCATGCCGATTTCGCCCGCCCACACGCCGTGGCGCGCAGTACTCGGCGAACTCATCCATTTCAGGGCAAGAATAAAAAGAATGCTGGCGACGAGATAGATGATTTCAATCGCTGGCTGGGTCGCTGGAAGAATGTTCATGGCTTGGTCGGACGGCTGGTCTTGAACATCTTCAGCATGCGATCGGTAATCAGGAAGCCACCGACAATATTGCTGGTTGCTGCGACGACGGCCAGCATGCCGAGCGCATACGAGAGCTTGCTTTCATGCCGCCCGACCAGCATAATCGCCCCCACTACGGCGATCGCGTCCAGTGCATTGGTCAGCGACATAAGCGGGGTGTGGAGCAGGGGAGAAACACGGCGTATGACTTCAAATCCGATAAATGCCGCCAGCATAAAAACGAACAGGCCGTTGATCAACGTCGAACTCATTCTTCCCTCGCTTTACCTCTGGAAAATCTAATCCCCGCCCGCGGTCACTGGCGCGGGCAGCGCGAAAAACTCTCGCACGCGCCGGTTCAGCAGTTCCCCACCCTGAGTGAACAAAGTTTCCCGAATAATTTCGTCGTCCAGGTTGAGCTGCAACTTTCCGTCCTTGACCATGTGCAACAGAAACGCGGAGATATTGCGCGCGTACATCTGGCTGGCATGATAGGGCACACCGCTGGGCAGATTGATCCTGCCGACTATGGTGACGCCGTGTGCGACAACGGTTTCACCGGGCTTTGTCAGTTCGCAATTTCCTCCACGTTCCGCAGCCAGATCGACGATCACTGAACCCGGGGCCATCCCCTTCACCATCTCCTCGGTCACCAGCACCGGGGACTTCTTTCCCGGAATCACAGCAGCCGCGATAACAACATCACTTTCTCCCACTACACGTCCGAGAAGTTCACGCTGGCGTTCGTAGAAGGAATCGTCCTGCTGCGTGCCGTATCCACGCGCATCCTGGGCGTCTTTGGCCTCGATAGGAAGCTCTACAAATCGCCCTCCCAGACTTTGCACCTGCTCCTTGGCGGCGGGCCGCAGGTCGTATGCCTGCGCCACAGCCCCGAGCCTGCGCGCGGTAGAGATGGCTTGAAGCCCGGCGACGCCGGCACCGATCACAAACACCCGTGCGGGAGTAACGGTTCCTGCCGCAGTGGTCAGCATGGGAAAAAATCTGGGCAGGGTTTCAGCGGCAATCAGCGCCGCTTTATAGCCGCATACTGTGCCCATGGAAGAAAGCGCATCCATGCTTTGCGCGCGTGTCGTGCGCGGCACCAGTTCGATCGCGAACGACGTAACGCCGGTGTTCGCCAGTCGATCAATCATTTCGAGCGATCCCAGCGGACGCAGAAAACCAATCAAAATCTGGTCACGGCGCAAAAGAGGAAGATCCGCGTCGCCGTTGACATCGTTGGACCCGTAACAAAGAACCTGGACAATAACGTGCGCCAGGCTGAACACGCTGGCACGGTCGGGAACAATTTTCGCTCCCTTTTCTCTGTACTGCGCGTCCGGGTAGCCCGCTGCCAATCCCGCGCCAGCTTCGATCACAACTTCAAGCCCGGCTTTGACCAGGCTCGGCACAACCATCGGGACAAGGCCCACGCGCCGCTCACCGGGATAGCTTTCTTTGGGAACTCCGACAATCACAAACTTATTTTCCTCTCTTGTTTACTGCCGTGCGAACTGTGTGGCGAGACGAAATCTTCCCGCCAACAGAAGGAATATCTTACAGCTTTCCGCATTCTTGTCGGCGTAGACACAACCAGGCAACCGCCATTGAGTGCCGCATGATGCCTGGGGCGAGAGCCGCAAAGCTATAGTCCAAGACTGCTCAACCCTGAGTGATCATCCGGTCGGCGGCCGAGTGGCCAATGATATTTGCGGTCGGATTCCTTGATGGGAAGGTCGTTGATGCATGCAAACCTCAACCGCATCAGGCCATCGTCGTTAAACTCCCAATTCTCGTTGCCGTAGGAGCGATACCAATTCCCGGAGTCGTCGTGCCACTCGTAAGCGAAGCGCACGGCAATGCGGTCACCATCAAAAGCCCAGAGTTCTTTGATCAGTCGATAGTCCAGCTCTTTCGTCCACTTGCGAGTGAGAAACTGGATGATCTCCTGCCTTCCGTTTACAAATTCCGCGCGGTTCCGCCAACGGGAATCCACCGCATAAGCGAGCGCAACCTTTTCCGGATCACGTGAGTTCCAACCGTCTTCGGCCAGCCGGACTTTCTGGATCGCCGTTTCGCGGGTGAATGGAGGCAGCGGGGGACGTGTCGTCGTCATGATCGCTCCTTAATTTTGCTGGCACAACAAATACATTCGAGCCATGCCGCTGTCCACAAGGCAGCGCGCGATCACGCTTGATAGCCGGCTACGCGCTGGCGGAACTTCGCGGTTCAGTTAACCGTTCTTGTATTGCGAGCACGATGCTTTCGTAGTCGGGCGGTCCATCATGACGAATCCCATTGATGAAGAACGTCGGTGTGCCATTGACCCCACTGCGCACACCCCCGCTAAAATCGGCGCGAACCCGGCTGGTATATTTCCCTTCTTCAAGCGCCTGAAGGAGTTCCGTGGAAGAAAGACTCAACTCCTCGGCCAGTTCCGAATAAAGCTCCTCCCCTAGTCGCTCCTGGTTCTCGAATAGACGGTCATGCATTTCCCAGAACTTTCCTTGAGCACCGGCGAATTCGGCAGTTTCCGCGGCGGACTCCGCCTGCGGATGTATCTGATTCAAGGGGAAGTTTCGGTAAACGAAGGAAAGCTTTTTTCCAAAATGTTTCTGGACCCGCTTAATGACCGAATATGCGTGTGCACAGTGCGGGCATTCGTAGTCGCCATATTCCACAAGACTGACTGGCGCGGTTTCGGAGCCTTGAATGTGGTCTTCGTGCGTGACAGGTAGTTTGAGTGAAGCCATAAACTTCTCCTATTTTGGCAGCGTTTCGAGCGCCTGCAGAATGCCATCCGCTCCGGGATTCACCGAGATTGGCGAACGATAACTCCAGAAGATAACCCCCGCTTTATCGATCACGAACAGGGCGCGTTCCGTGATTCCGTCATCACTGCGGTAGACGCCATATTTCTGAGCGACTGCACCCTTGGGCTCGAAATCGGAAAGCAAGGGAAAGTGCAGGTGACGGGCTTCCGAAAATGCCTTGTGACACCAAACGCCGTCGACTGATAGGCCCAGCAATTCGGCGCCAAATCCCTGAAACTCGGGAAGAATCTCGTTGTAAAGCGCCATTTGATCGCCGCAAACCGGACTCCAGTCCGCGGGATAAAAAGCCATGATAACCGGTTTGCCGCGCAATTCTTTGAGAGACAGTGTTTGATCCGGTGTGACGTGCAAAATGAAGTCGGGAGCTTGAGTTCCTGCGGGCAGGATTTCTGACTGCCCGGATGCCGCAGACTGGTCTATTGAAACAGAAGAGTCGTTCGCCGACTCGTGCAAAGTTGAGTTCTTGGTCGCCATGTCAAGTTCTCCTGATGAACTGTCGCGGTCTGTTCTCGGTGTCTGAGGAATTCGATGACCTGTAGAAGAGAAGCGTTGCAGTTTCCAGCAATATAGATCGCGAAGACTGACCGGTCCCCTTTCGACATCACCACGCTAAGACGGGTATCTTGTTTCCATGAGTGATTTATCAAGTGAAAGGCCGGCGACGAGACGGATTTGCGTGTTTTGCGGGTCAAGCATGGGCGCAAACCCAAAATACCTAGCCGAAGCGAAATCGCTGGGCCAGCAGATGGCTGGTGGCGGATGGGGACTGGTTTATGGGGGAACCTCCATTGGGTTGATGGGCGCAGCTGCCGACGCTGTCCTCTCCGGCGGCGCGGAGGTGATCGGCGTACTTCCTCAAGCGTTGCAGGACCGCGAGATTGCTCATCGAGGCCTGACCAAGCTGCATCTGGTAGGAAGCATGCATGAACGTAAGGCACTCATGGCGTCTTTATCGAGTGCCTTCATCGCGCTACCGGGCGGCTACGGAACGCTTGACGAATTCTTCGAAATCGTCACATGGAAGCAAATAAATATTCATTCCAAGCCCTGCGTCCTGATCAACACAGATGGCTACTATGATTCCCTGCTGCGATTTCTCGACCACGCGGTGAAGGAGGAATTCGTGAGACCCGCCAACCTGAAGCTGGTGCAGGTGGCAAGAAACTCCGCGGAAGCTTTGCAATGGATTAAGCAGCAGTGGGATAAGTCCTTGCTCGATGAAAATCTCGACGCGCACAATGCTGGCGGGCTCAAGCCTTAGTAAAGGGACGTACTTGCCAACGTCCCAAACGTCAACGGCGGCGGAAGTAATAAGTAAAGGAAGCGCTGACGTAGGATTTCAAGGGAAACCCCGTGATCCGTTCGAACGGAGATCCTTCTCCCGGAAGCGACAGCGTTTCCAACGTCTGGCCGCCGTATCCGGCGGCTATGAGCGCATTGATGCCGATGTCGAAGCCTCGTGAGGGAAACGGCCGGACTAGAGCGCTGCGAAATTCGCGGACGGGCACTGCGACAAATCCATCACCCAGGGGTTTCCTCCCCACTTCTTCGTATTCGCCACGCGCGATCAGGTGAAAAGGTAAACGGTCGATGGTGGCCAAAATATCCCAAATCTGCCGTGGGGCTTCGGGCGTGGGCAGACCGGTCAGGCGATCGCGCGCGTCTGCCTTCGAAAACACACCTTGCACAAAACCGTGAGCGAAATTATGCCGGGCTGTAAACGTAAGATACTTCACAATTCCAGGACCCACGTCCTCCTGCAAGCCAGTGTCGTTCGATATGCGGGCCAATTGTTGTGCGGTGGTCACGTGACCCAGGGTAAGACGAAACTCGGTCCTGTCCAGGGTTTTACTGGCGACCAACTGATATGCGCGTGCCTTAGCGACGATGGTGCCGCCGGAGATGGCCGTCGTGCCGATGCGCGGATCGTCGACGTGGAAAGCCTGACCGTAGCTCAGCGAAACAGTTGGCAAGAATGATGTCGACTGCGGCGGCAGGAACGTCAACGTACCCTTCGGAGAACTGACGGTAGCAGCTCGATTGAAAGAAAAATCCGGTCGCAGCAAATCCTGATTGTTCACCGTGACTTGATCCAGCCGGTAGCCCGCGTTGTAATGCAGGACATGAAGCACCGTACCGTCCAGAGCAGCGAACGGGCTGTAGAAGTTTATCGTGACATTATTCGAGGTCTCCGGAATAAACACGCCGGAGGGATCGGCCTTATCCAGATTTAGCGCTCTCGGCGCCTCCCGTCGGACATCCATGCCAACCAGCAATGAGGCGCTTCGGCTGAAACGATCCGTGTAGAGCGCATCTTCGGAGTTCACGTTGCGATGTTCACTCTGCCTGATCAATCCGTCGCCAAAGTTGGGCCGCACGTCCAGGGTGTAATACCGGTAGAATCCGGAAAATTGGAACTGCTGGTGGTAAGTCAGATGCCACACATCGTTGAAGATTACGGTCCCGTTCGATGTCTCTTCATGTTGGCGGGCGTCAATCGTATCGTCTCGGACCTGAGTGTCGATCGGTATCAACCCAGGCTGGAACGCAGCACCGTAGTAACCGGTGCCATAGATCGTCAATTCATGCTTTCCAAAATCGAAAACCTTGGAGATGTTGCCCTTATATTGCTTGCGATGCTCCAGTCGATCGAGGTAGCCGTTGCCAGCCGAGACCTCGGCTCCCATCCAGGTTCGGTTCGATGGATTGGCCGGGCTCCAGGCCGTAACTATATTTAGATCACGATAGTCGCCGGTGAGGCGGATCATCGGCTCAATGCGTTCACGCAGGCCAAACGTGATGGCCGAGTTCACTGAGTTATTTCCTTCGCGCACGTTAAAAGCGGCGCCATCGGTTTGCACGCTCTCGATCGCGATCGGGATAATCACGTTCGGGTCGGCATAGCCATTGCCGTGCGCATTGGCCGGCAAATTGTTGGGGAAAAGATATCCGCCGACCTGGAAAAACATCGCGATAGGCTCGCCATGATCCCCAGCTACTCCGGGTGCAAAATATTGTGGTGGTTTTACGCCGCCCGCGGGGGACTCAATCGGCATGCCCGGAATCGACACCGGCATACCTGGCCGTCCCGGATTCGCGTCCAAAGTTTCGTCGCGAATCATGACTCGCTGCGCCGGGTCCGGCTCAAAAACGCCCACATCGGATACTGACGCAGTAACGGTGACAGATTGATCCTCCACTGCCATCCTGGAGAACTGTAGAGTCTGACTTTTTTGACCGCCCGCCTGCACGATGATCGTTCGCGTAACTACCGCAAAACCTGGCGATTCCGCCGTGAGGCGATATTCTCCAGCGTCCAGACCAGTGAAGACAAACTTTCCCTGTATGTCGGTGTGCACCTCCCGCTGGGTAGAGTCCGCGCGGCGCACAAGACGGATGGTTCCGTTAGGAATGCTCTGGCCCTGAGGGTCGATCAGTAGACCGGTAAGACTAGGCGCAACTTCTCCGTGGAGATTAAAAGTGCAAACCCACAACACAAACCCAAGTGTCCATAACCATCGTGCGAAGCCACATCGGATCGTGAAGTCAGACTTCATGTGAATCTTCGCTACATGACCGGCGACAAGCTGGCTGGGTCCCAGCTTCCGCAAAAGTCTCGTTTCAGAGGTCCCGACGTCCCGAGCAAATCAGTGCGAGATCGGAATGCAACTTCCGTGTACACCAATACTACGGACGGCGTTGCCGAATGGATCTTGAATTGATTGTGGAAATTGTAAATATCCGAATTAAACCGCCGCTTCTACGTTGGCCTATCACGTGAATGTTGTGCTGCTCTGAAGCCACGACTGGGCAGAGACCCGCCTTCTGGAGACAACCGGAACACACAAGCAACCGCACTCAACCGAAAAATCCAAAACTACTGCTGTGACGTACACAGTTTGGACGGTGCCAGTTGTGGCCTTCCCGGGCCGAACTTTCCTAGGCAATCAAGAGCGATGGTCAAACTATTCACAAAAGGAAAATCCTATGCAGCAACTGAAGCGATTCCTGACACTCATTGCGGCGATATGCGTGCTGGTGCCCGCAAATTTGCTTGCTTCCAGCCACCGCGAGGCTCCCATCTCTGCGCTGGATCATAGCGCGGACGTGACCGACTGGTACGCGTTCGTCAGTTATGACCATCCAGACAGAGTCACCATGATTCTCAATGTGGACGGTTTTCTCGAACCCTCGAACGGGCCCAACTACTTTCCCTTTGATCCCAACGTGCTCTACGAAATGAAGGTCGACAACGACCAGGACGGGCGTGAGGACGTCACATTTCAATTTCGTTTCAAGACGGAGATCCGGCAGCCGGGAGTTTTTACAGGCTACGTAGGTGGTATTGCCGGAATCCCTCCCATAACTTCGCTGTCGGGCTCGGGCGCCGCAGGACTTAGCCTCCGGCAAACGTACTCAGTGACAATGGTTAAGAACGGCTACTCGACCGATCTGACCGATGGAAAAACTCTCTTTGCCGTGCCTTCCAACGTGGGTCCCCAGACAATGCCTAACTATAACGACCTGTTCAAGCAGGGAATTTACGATCTAGACGACGGCGTGCGTGTGTTCGCGGGAACGGTCGATGACCCTTTCTACATCGACCTGGGCGCCGCCTTTGACTCACTGCACTTCCGCATGGGAGTGGGTGGTGTGTTGCCGGCCGCGGAGGATGCCGATGATACCCACAACTACGCTCCCGACGCAGTGGCCGGCTTCAACGTCAATTCGATTGTGCTGGAAGTTCCCATCACAATGCTGACGGTAGATGGCAAACTTCATGCCGCGGGCGAGAAGAATGCTGTCATTGGCACCTATGGAGCTACCTCGCGCCGTCGGATCTCGATCCGGCGTCACAATGGGGGAGTTGAGGGCGAAGGCAACTGGAAGCAGGTCAACCGTGAGGGCAACTCGCTTATCAATGAGTTGATCATCGGCACTGGATTCAAAGACCGTTTCAGCGTTGACGATCCAGCAAACGACAAGCAGTTTGCCAGCTTCTTCCTCGATCCGCTACTGGCCCATCTGTTCGGGTCACTGGGCATTCCCGTCGCCCCGGCACCGCGTACTGACCTACTGCCTTTGGTCCAGTACATGGCCCCGATTTGTCCAGGGTGCGGCCCGAAAGATGCCGGACCGATTGCTGATTTGCTGCGGCTGAATACGGGTATCCCTCCCACGCCAGTAGGAAGCCAGAAACGTCTCGGATTCATTGCGGGAGACTTGGCGGGCTTCCCGCAAGGTCGGCGCCCCATCGATGACGTAGTCGATATCGCCTCTCGTGCCGTCGCTGGGATTCTGGCAGACCCGAAAAAGTTCGGCACCCGGATCGGCGACGGGGTGAATACCAACGAAGTTGGCTATGGCACTACCTTTCCTTATGTGATGCCTGCTCACAGCGGTCGCGACAGTCACCACACTGGTCCCGGTCAAATGGGTTGCACTGGTCAACCTAGCGGCGTTTGTCCAGTTAAGTAAGCCTGCTTTGTGGCCGCGGATAACCGCGGCCACAAACTTTTTCTACTCTGCGAGGAATATATGAAGCGAATTGCAGCTCTTCTATTGCTGGTTATGGCAGGGACGGCCGGCTTAGGGCAAACTCCCGGCGGCTCCGCTGTCGAAAAACTTTCTCCCGCTGAAAAAAGCATGGCGCAGGCGGAGAAGCTAATAGCCACAAATGCCAACGACTTCGAAGCTTATAACTCACTCGCTCTTGCGTTATCTCGACGTGCGCGCGAAACCTCGAACGTTGCTTTCTACACACAGGGGGAAGAGGCGCTCCAGAAATCGTTCGCCATCTCTCCGGACAATTTCGACGGTCAGAGGATTCAGGTTTGGTTACTGCTAGGGAAACATGAGTTCGCGGCAGCTCTCGAGGCGGCCACGAAACTCAACCGAAAACTTCCAGACGACGTCATGCTCTACGGCTTTTTGACTGATGCCAACGTTGAGTTGGGGAACTACAAAGAGGCCGAAACTGCAGCGCAGTGGATGCTTGATCTCAAACCTGGAAATATGCCGGGTTTGACCCGTGGCGCCTATCTAAGGGAGCTTTTCGGTGACATTGATGGCTCCATGGATTTGATGAACATGGCTTACCAGTCCACACCGCCCAGCGAAGTTGAGGATGCGGCATGGATCGTCACTCAGATGGCTCACCTGAATCTGTCAATTGGCAAGATCGATGACGCGGAAAAGCTTTCACAACAAGCGCTCACCATGTTTCCCGGCTATCACTATGCGTTAGGAAATCTGGCGAAAGTGAGAATCCAGCAGAAACGGTACGATGAGGCAGCGGAATTGCTGAAGCAACGCTATGCGGCAGCACCGCACGCCGAAAATCTCTTCGATCTGGCGCGAGCATTGCAGTTGGCCGGACACCAGGAAGAAGCGCAGAAAGCCTTTGCAGAATTTGAACGGAAATCACTGCTGGAAACGAATCGAGCAGACAATTCCAATCACGAATTGGTTTTTTACTATGCCGACTACGCGAACCAGCCTGCCAAGGCTCTGGAAGTTGCGCAGCGCGAATACATCCGGCGGCATGATGTGTTTACCAGAGACTGTTACGCCTGGGCTTTACACCTGAATAAACAGAACCAGGAAGCCCAGAATCAGATCACCGCCGCCCTCGCAGTGGGCGTCCGCGATGCCCAGATATTCCGGCACGCCGGGGAAATTGCTTTGGCAGCGGGCGATCACTCATCTGCCGAACGCTTCTTTAGGCAATCTGCAGAATTGAACTCTTCTGGCTCGGTAGAGGCGCGTATCGCGTTGGCTCATCTTTCGGACAAACCGTGGGGAGTGGGGCCGTGAGACCTCAGTAAACTTACCCACTTGCGGTCGTCATGAGACATCACACTGATTGCTTACTGAGTGAAAATGGTGAAGTTTACTGTAATTCGGGCTTCAGTTTCGACAGCCTCACCCGATTGCACGTAAGGCTTGAAGCGCCATTGCTTCACTGCTTCGCGGGCTGCGGTCGAAAGAATCGTTGGGCCGCTAAGTATTTGCAAGGTCTGGATATTTCCGTCGCGTGCGATCAAGGCCTGAAGAACGACTGCGCCCTGCACTCTCATCTGTTTGGCCAGCAGCGGATAGTTCGGTTCAACCGGGCGAGAAACGATTTGCGCGGCGCCGGCGGAAAGATGTACACGTCCCGTCGCGTCGGAAACTCCTCCGGGATCGGAAGTAGAGTGGGTAATCGCCGTCCTGGGCTGCAAATCAACATTGACTGAATTTGCGCCAGCTTGAATTGTCCTGTGCTCGTCGCCCGCAACTACTTCTACTTCCAATGGAGGAAGTACAGTTCGGCTGGTAACCAAGGGCGCCACAGCGGGTGCGGATTCCGTCTTGGCTGTGGCTGCCAGTCCCATGTGCGATTTCGATTTCGATCGCGTAGAAAGTGGGAGCTGTTCGGTGCTGGCGGCCGGTTCGGATTTCGCGTCAGATTGAACGGATATGTCTTGTGATGGCTCCGATTCTGATTGCGATACTGGAGCGGGCGGAAACCAGAACTCGCGATCTTTCGTTAATACCACGATCAGAGCGGCTAACAGGAGGGTTAACGCGATGAGCATTTGGCGGCGTTGCTTTCTCGCCCACTCATCACTGAACAAGAGTTTCATTTCTGCTGCTGGATTGTCCTGCGACGCCATGTGATGTTCCTTCCCGCGCGTGTTCAGATACGGTTGATTCGAATCGATTTCTCTCTGCTTCTCTTGGGGCCCAAAAGTGACCGCTGACGAATTCCTGGCCAACTATTGCCGGAGCTGACCCGTTCTCAAAGCCGCCGAACGGGACGACGCTTTCAGGTCCTTGTCCGGCGAGGATGGGTTGGGCAAGCGGAAGATCACACGATCGCCTTGACAGATCGTTAAACCAGCGTCCTGCGGTGGCTGGACTGGATACGCGGATGACGGTCCACAGTCTTCGCTCATCGACAAAGCAGGTTGGATCACGGTCGTCTGAGGTTCGGTGCGCGTCGTCCTGACATTCGTCGAAGACGCGTCTGCGCTATGACCTCGAGGTCCAGACTTGAAGGAAGCAGTTGCCTTCTCCCAGCCGAGTCGCCAGCCTACTAATGTGCCCAACAGCAATGCCGCGGCGATGACGAGGATGTTAAGTAGGGTCGCTAATATGGCGCTTCTTCTCGTCGTACGTCTTCGGTTTGGGAGTCCGGTGGCCGATTTCAAGGACGCGCTGTTGTCGAGACGAACGACTTGGACCGTCTCACGCGGCACAGATCCAGATTCTTCCGTCGGAAGAATCGCGGCAGCTTCCCAGTTTTGTCCACGGTTTTCGACAATCCTGCGGCTAAGAGTTTGCAGAGCGTCCAGATCCTTCTTGTCGAATGCATCCGGTTGAGAGGAAAGAACTTCGAGGACGCCAAATAACTGTTGTCGATCCGTTAGCGGCAGGACTACAACCGACCTGACTCCCAGGCGACGACAGGCTTCGGCGTCAACACGGTTATCTGTCTGCGTATCACTACAGTGTTGAACCTCGCGAGTTCGGATACAGGCGCCCGAAAGTCCGCTGTGTGGATCAAGACGTGCGCCAACACTCGGGGCGTGTGGACCAGCGGAAGCGTGGCAGACAATCTCGTCGCCTCGCACTAAAGCAATGGCTGCTCCAGTGGCTCCCGTCGCAACGCAGGCCTGTACTAATTCTTCATTAAGGCGCGATTCTTCCTGGGTAACATGCGATGCGAGAGCGTCCGCCAATTTGGCCGCATCAGTGGTTGGATGAACTTCCAGAGGGGGCTGGGCGAGCCCGGTCAAATTCAGCCCTACGGTAGATCCATCATCCCCGAACGAATTTACCTCGTTCACCTTAGTCCTTTCGCACCTGTTACCTGCGTACGGGCAAGGGGGATCAGGTCACCGTACAGGCTTAATCAGCAGGTTTTGTGCCAAAGGAAGAACCGCAGGTTACTGCAACTGAAGCGGTTAGTGCCTACGCCCACCTGTGGATATGTAGTGGATGCAAAGTATTGCACTTGAAAGAGCACTGTCAGTGGCATTCGGAAGTTGGGCATTCTCGTTGAGTGCGAAAACAGGCCCGAAGCAGTCACCAGGTGAAAGGCGGTGATGCTTCGGGCTCGGTTGTTGCGTTCGTCGTCGCTTGTTTTGCTACTTGCTTTTTCCAGGTCGGGCGATTGTCTGCACCGTCAATTGTTGTCCCTCGAGCGTGCCCGTGACGGACGCTTTATTCTCCATGAACTTCAAGAGCTGGTCTTTGTCCCCTCGGAGTTTGTACATATCGTCCCCGACGACGAGCACAATGTCGTCGCCTTCATTAACGGATTGAAGCGCCCAGCTCCATCGCGTATATCCTTTATGTAGCGGTTGTATGCCCTGGCATTTCGAGCAACTCACCATTCCCGTGAGAGTTACGTTGTTGCTGGACCCTTCGGTAGTGGCTGTCGCAGAGGACAGGACTGCCGCACCGCTAACCAAAATCACCGACGCTAAGATCGCCAACTTGCTCATAACCTTCTCCTGTGAGGTTGCGCCAACTCTTAGATGTTTTGATCACAGCCGACGGAACCTCGACCGGTCGGCCTTTTCTAGTTATCTAAATAGAAGACTATCGCGGAAAATGTAAAAAAGGCGTTAGAGATCCGTAAAGAAGTCGTAACTTTTGTAACCTATTGTTATTGCAGCAAGGTAGCCAGACTCTCAGACAGAAAGTTAGTCGGAAGGGTTACAGAATCTGTATCCTAGCCATGGTTCGGTGAAAAGATATTTCGGCTTCGCTGGATCGTCCTCAATTTTCTTGCGAAGCATCCTCATGTAGGTTCGGAGATACTCAAGTTCCTGACCGTATTCTGGTCCCCAGATAGTTTGAAGCAATTTGGAGTGAGTGAGAAGAACTCCCTCGTTTTTCATCAGGAACACAAGCAATTCGAATTCGGTTGGAGTGAGGTGAACGATTTTTCCGGCACGGCGCAATAGACGGCGATTCAGATCCACTTGCAGATCGCCAGCACTCAGGACGCTGACTTGAGGCGAAGGATCAGCCCGTGTTCGCCTTAGCACCGCCCGCAGGCGTGCGGACAGGTCTCGAAAACGAAAACGCCGGGTAACATAATCGTCGGCGCCAGCTTCCAGAGCCTGGACCATCTGCGTCTCCGAACCTCTCTCCGTCACCATGACTATGCCCAGTTCCGGCGCCCGACTGTGCAGCTCTCGGCAAATCTCAAATCCGCTCATTTCCCCGATGTCGACGTTAAGCAGCACCAGGTCGAAGTCGGACTCGAGGAGGAGAGCGAGTGCGTCGTCTGCGCTGCGCGCCTCTTTCACCATAAATCCGCTATACGTCAGAGTGCCCTGTAAAGCGTCGCGCAGCGACGAATCGGTACCGACCAGCAGTAAGACTGAATCCCGGTGTGGGGGTTGGTCTCTCCGCATTTGTCATTTCTCGCGTTGCCACGTTGCCGACTGGTTAAAATTTCACCAGTATCGAGAGGTCGAGGCGATTCTCTATTTTGCGGAGATCGGGCGTGAAGCCCGGCACCACAGATCCGAGCGCTCCGGTGTTTCCGCCAGGCGGTGTAACTCCGCCGGGACCAGAGAAGTAAGGAACATTCGCGGCGCGATGGTCAAACTCCCAGCGGAACGTAATGTATTGGCTAGGCATATAATCGAAAGTCGCTGAAGCATCCCATGCCTTGAACGGGTCTCCCGGATTCTCGGTAAAGTACGGAGTTCCCGAAGCCGCCGTCGCCCCATTGATAGGCGGCAGCAACACCAAATAGCGCCCTGGGTTATTGATCTTCCCACCACCAAGGGTCAGGCCATAACGGTCTTTGTTGAACCAGAGGCGGTTGTAAAACATGAAACCCAAAAAGCTTTGTTTCTTGTCAGTCCCGTGATCACCAGTGCAGTTCACTCCTCCACCGGTTTCGCATCCGGCATCACCTGTTAATGAAAATGCCATTCGGTGCAGGAATTTCTCCGGGTGGTCGTAGTACTTCACTTCGATGCTGTCATCGGTATGTAAGCGGGTGCGGTTCGGATTTCCCAAGGCATCAGCGCCCACTCCATAGTTGTTGGAAATGATTGAAATTGATCCGTTAGGGCGCCAGTTGATTTGTCCTCCTACGCCGGGCCGGTTGTTAAACCTGCCATAAGACTGCCATCCGTTGATGAACCATGGCTCGATCTTCAACTTCGCCGTGGGGAAGATTTGCACCCGCACTCCGTTGAAGAACCACGGCGTGTTCGACGAAACATAAGAAGGTTGATAGGCCCAGTTATCGAAGTTGTAATAACTGAAGAGACCGATATAGGACATGAAAATCCCAGCATCGACATTGACTCCGTGCAAGGCATTAAAGTGATATCCGCCGTAAGCTTCAGAGAGATAACGGTAGGCATTGTCCAGGTTCCACTGGCCGCGCGCGGGACTGGCGTCGTTCCGTGGAGTGGTCTCCGAGTAGAGGCCGAACTGCGTCATGAGCCGGGCGCGAACGTTGTCAAAGTGAAAGTCGCCGCCGACACCAAGCTGAGTCACGTGCACTTCGTCTGACCGAAAGACTTCGCTCGACCCGCCAATCGTGTCGTCCTTGGGATGGTTGAAGTCGTAAACGTAATCGACGTCAGCTCTGATTTCCGGCGTGAAAAACTTGCTGTCAAAAGCCGGCTGTTTCGTGCGCGGATTTCCGTTGAGCCAGGTCCAATCCGCGAACGCGAATGGCTCTTCCTTACCCGGTTTAACCGCGGGAGCGGATTCCGGGGATTGGCCAACGAGAGCTAAGGCTGGGGCCGCAGAGGGAGGGGCTGTGGCGGTAGGGGTCGAGCTATCGGGGGTGCCACCCTGTGTCCCTCCGCTCTGCGAACTTGATGTGCCTGTGGCCGCCACAGTGCCGGACTGCTTGAGTTGATTCTCCAATTCCTGTATTCGCGCCCGCATCTTCTCAAGTTCCTGAAGAACGTTCTGATTTTCAGATCCTTGGGTCGGCGTTGAACTTGCGGATGAATCAGCGGCAGAATTCTGGCTCTGCCCAGCACTCTGCGCAAAGGCTCCCGACTGGCAACAGAGAGAAATCAGCAGGACTGTAGCGAATGTTTTCGTAATTCTTGAACGGTAGGATCGAACAGTAGTTTTCATATGAAACCCCAAGCGCGTCCACGACTTTCCATCTGCCTCCACTGCCGGAACGCTAGTCTGATTCAATGGCACTACCCGTAAAGTTTGCATAAAAACTTTGTAAAAAGTTGATAAACATCGACACCGGTAGAGCCCGATCATGCGTCGTTGTGCGTCTAGCGCAGACCCGGGGACCGCTGGATTTGGAATGAGGTGACGTGTTCCTTGCCGCGTCGCGCAAGAAAGCGATTGGCTCTTGCTTTTTTACAGGAAAGAGACAATTAGCAACGCGTCTTCCGGAATTGGCGGTGCATCGAAAGTTCTATACAAGCTTTGCCGGGGAACGAACTTTCATCTCTTGCACAAGAACTACCCATTTCGACGTACCCGCCCGATCTAGTGAAGCGACAGCCACAAAGTATTAGCGCAGATCATTGAACAAAAACAAACAAGGAGCAGTAATGAAAATTGGTTTTGTGAGCATGCCCTTGTCAGGGCATTTGAACCCCATGACAGCACTCGCACGCAGACTGCAATCACGCGGCCACGAAGTTGTATTCTTCGGCTTTCCCGACGTCAAACCGTTCGCTCGAGCTGCGGGTCTCGATTTCATCCCATACGGCGAAGCAGAGTTTCCCGTCGGCTCTATCGAGAAATTCTATAGTTCCGTGGCAACGATGCGTGGCTTTGAAGTGTTGCGGCATTCCTGTATGGATCTAAATCCTGACCTCACCCGAGTGGTCTTCGACTACCTGGGCGACAAATTGGCAACAACGGGCGTTGAGGCTTTGGTGATCGACACTATCCACTTCTTCGTGGAACTTGTTCCTCTAAGCATGTCCATACCTTATGTGCGCATTTGGAATGTTCTTCACCTCGATTTCTCGGGAGTAACTCCAGCCTCTGTCTTCAGCTGTCCGCTTGATACTTCTGCCGAAGGTCTTAAGCGAAACACTGAGAATTTACATAAATTGGGCGCGACCCTTGGTCCATTGGCCGAAATCGCGAGATCTTATGCCGAAGAGGTCGGACTCAAGATCGATTGGAATGATCCTGCTGCAACCGTTTCCAAGTTGGCTGTAATAACTCAGACGCCGAAGGAATTCGATTTTCCCGGAATCCCCTGGCCTGCACACTTTCATTACGCTGGTCCGTTTCATGACCATGAAGGCAGGGAGCCGGTGCCTTTTCCATGGGAACAATTGACGGGCAAACCTCTGATTTACGCTTCACTGGGGACACTGGTGAATGGCCTGGATGACGTCTACAAACACATTCTTAAAGCGGTTGAGACACTGGAAGAGGTTCAAGTTGTACTTTCTGTCGGTAAAAATATTAGTCCAGAGAATCTTGGCCGTATTCCTTCAAATACGATTGTCGTCCGCTCTGCTCCTCAGATTGAATTGCTGAAGCGCGCAGCACTTTGTATTACGCATGCCGGACTGAATACTGTGCTTGAATCCCTGGCGCACGGAGTGCCCATGGTTGCTATTCCAATAGGCTACGACCAGCCAGGTGCTGCCGCCAGGATTGCACATCATGGCGTAGGCGAATTTATAGAACTGGACGATCTAACAACGAAACGCCTAAAGGCGTTGATCGAGAAAGTGATGCAAGATCCGAGCTATCGAGAGCGGGCTGATTATTTCCAGAAGGTGATTTCAAAGACGCGCGGACTGGATGTGGCCGCGGATATCATCGAAAAGGCATTTCGAAAATATCAGGCAGAAGTTCCGCGTGACAGCCGTTCTGTTGCACCAGGAAAACGTAAAGCAGCAGGGGGTGATCCAGCCCGCCTTGTCTTCGATTCTACTGAGGCCTCTGTGAGATGAGTTATTAACTCGCGAGCCTTGGGAATGCGGGAACACGTGAGCCCAAATCCGAGCGAATGGTCCAAGGTTCATTTCCAGAAAAGATCTTCAACACCGCTCCGACACGAATGATCTGGCGAAGGCTAAGTACTATGTGCCTTCGAGGAAATGACTATCTGTACGCAGATCTCACGAGTGCAAGCCAATGCCGCGCACGAGCTTTTGGAAGCGCGGGTCGGAGCGGAGAGGATCGAAGCCCGGGCGCAGGAGGACGCCCGGGTTAAATCGTTCTTCGTAGCCTTTTTCGAGCCAATTCATCGCTTGGTCCATATCTCCGAAGGATGCATAGATCATGGCGATCTCCGAAGCATTCGAATAATCGGGGCTTGAGCGCTTCTTCAACTCGTTCAACAGCTTGACCGCTTCGGCCCTGTTGCCGGTTGCAACGTAGGCGCGAGCAAGATTAGCTACGCATATCGGGCTACGCCCCGAAAGCTGGACGGCTTTTTGCAGTTCTGCGACCGCTTCATCGTACATGTGCGTTTGAAGGTATGCCTGGGCGAGTTGGTTATGTGCGAGAGCAAAATTAGGATCCATCTCGATCGTCTTGCGGCTCTGTCGTATGGATTCGTCATAAGAGTGGGCGAGGACCAGGAGCTCCGCCAGGTCGGCGTTAATGATAAGAGATAGCGGATCCAGGCTTTCCGCCTTCCTCATTTCCGCAATCGCTTCGTCATACCGACCCAGAAGACTCAGATGCCACGCGTACCAATGGTGAGCGGTTGCGTAGCCTGGGTTCAGTTCAATGGCACGCCGGAATTCTTTTCCTCCAGATTCCAAATCCCAGTCGAACCCGTCCAGGATGAAAGCAAGCGAATTGTGAGCTTCGCCTTGGGTGTCGTCCAATTCCAGAGCTTTGATCGCCGCCGCCTTCGCTTTGGGGAATGCCTCCTTGGGTGTCATCACCGCATACTGCCAGTCTCCCAACAAAGCATATGTGTCGGCTAAACCAGAATAAGCCTGGGCGTATTTCGGATCCTCTTCGATTGCCTGATTGAAATAAGCGAGGGCGACCTTCAAACCATCGGCCGTTCGCTTATTCCAGAAGTAGCGTCCTTTGAGGTAGGACTCGTAAGCTTCCGGATTAACCACCTTCACGTTTTTCAGCGCAGCTTGTTCCTGAGGCGTCAAATTGATCCGAATTTGATCTGCAATAGCTGCTAGCCACCCTGTTCTGGAGCGCCAGAGTGTCACGCAACTCACCCTCATAGCTCTGGGACCACAAGTGCTTATCCGTGGAGCCATCGATCAACTGCGCCGTGATGCGCACCTGGTCGCCAGAACGGAGCACGGTGCCTTCGACGACGGCGTCCACATTCAGCTCACGAGCGATCTGCGGCAGAGGTTTGCGAACTCCTTTGTATGCCATCACGGAAGTGCGGGAGATCACCCGCAAAGCGCTGATCTGTGACAGATCCGTAATCAGCTCGTCAGTCATGCCGTCGGCGAAGTAATCTTGCGAAGCATCGCCAGAGAGATTCTCCAGGGGAAGCACCGCCAGCGATCGGATGCCCGTCGTGGCACGGCCACGCGAACGCAATAGCCAAACCGCGAGAGTCACCAAACCCAGGACGACGGCGAGCGCGATGATGACCCGAGTCGCCTGCCACAGCCGGCGTTTTGGCGCAACTGGCGCACTGGTCGGCTCGGCGCCTTGGATTTCAGGTTCAGCGCCTACCTTCCGTTCTTCTCCATGTGACCCATCCAGTTCCTTAGCCGAAGACGCCGGTGTTTTTGGGCCGGCTTCCGCATCGACAACCGACACATCGGCAATAAAGCGATAGCCACGTTTTGGAAGAGTTTCGATGAATCGCGGATTCTCAGCCGAGTCATCCAACGCACTCCGAAGCTTCGCGATCGCGATGTTGAGAGCCTGGTCGAAGTCACCGAAGCTCTCATTGGTCCAGACGCGGCCACGTAATTCCTCCCGGCTGACGACTTCACCCGGACGCTCCAAAAGGACCTCCAACAGCTTCATGGGCTGCTGCTGGATCCGGATTCTCATCCCCGATTTGCGCACTTCGCCCGACTGAATGGAAACCTCATAGGTTCCGAATCGCACGACGGAAGTGGGCCGCAGGGATCCCATAGCGCCTTTTGGCTTGGCAGGAAAGTCTAGCACCCCTGTACGGACTTCGTTCCGGGATATAGGGGGCGTTAACTCATTAGGCATCAATCGTTTGACGGGAAATGAATTGGATATGTGGAGAAAACTCTCAGTCAATTGACGGCTCACTATGGGCCGTCAGATTGTCACGCATGCGCTGCAAGCGGTTCGAACCCTCGGACGCAGCGACTCGGGAGAATCTGAATGAAGAGTGTGGGATCTGGACTGAAAGAGCTGATCGGATTCGGGTCTTCTGCCTCGCACGACAATCAACCGTCGCTAGGATCTCAAGCGGCTGGGTTCGAAGAGTTGGCCATGCCCTTGTTTGATTCCCTTTACAACTTCGCGCGGTGGATTACCCGCGATGCGGACGATGCCGAGGATCTCATACAAGAGACTTATCTGAAGGCTTTGCGCGGTTTCGCATCGTTCCAGCCGGGAACGAATTTCCGGGCTTGGATATTCCGCATCCTGCGAAACACCTTTCTAAGCTCTCGCACGACATTCGAGCGGCGCATGATCGATCCGCTAGAGTCGGAGGAGGGCAAACCGGAACTGGCAGTGGATAAAAGGACTCCCGAAAAGATTCTGATAAATCGCTCTAATTTACAAGCAGTGCAGTGCGCCATCGACGATCTGCCGCGGCATTACCGAGAGACCCTCCTTCTTTGTGAAGTGGAGGAAATGTCCTATCAGCAAATCGCGGAAGTATTGTCGATTCCGATTGGAACGGTTATGTCACGGCTCGCTAGAGCCCGGAAGGCAGTTCGCGAGTCACTCGGTAGGAGTACTAACCCACTAGCATTGTATGAAGTAGCGCAAACTCGGGGCCTGTGAAATAGGACCCATTCATTGAGATTCACCTGCGGGTCGAATGACAACAGAACTTTGTCGTCGATACGCTGTGACGTTGTGGCAAGGATCTACTACCGAGGACCCTCAATCTGTGGTGCGGCACTTTTAAACAATTTTGCAAGGCTATCGATATCCGCCGCACCAGCGTCCCCAATGACGAAATAACGCAGCCCGCCTTGACTCCAGGTTTCTACGTTGAATCCCTCATTCTTCGGCGCGAAAGTATTCGCCTCCAACGTGCCTAGCAGTCTAAAAAACCGTCCCTGGAACACGAACACAGAAATGTGATGCTTGCGAACATCGTAGATGAGATGCGCTCCCGGCGTTTGATCCAGATAGGCCATCCTACCCCCGATCAGGGAGAATTCGGAGTTCTGAAGTTCCGGCAGATCGAACGCGAAGGGGATCTTTCCTTGAAACCACGGCTTCACCGTGTGCCGGTCTGTCGAGATCACATCGACCGGCGAAGAACTGGCGAGCGTCGCCACGTGCAGATCCGCTACCTCGCTGAAGACCTGTTCTGTACGCGCTTCCTCTCGTTTGTTGTAAGTGGCAGTCAACCCCACGGCCGCAAGAATAGCGATGACCGCTGTCGCCATCACCCATGCGAAGCTGAACCGCCGGCGTTGCGGTTTTCTGGCAATGCTCTGCTCTATCCGTCTCCGGAAGTCCGCAGTGGAGATAAAACGCTTTCCAGCCGCCTGAATAGCGTGCTTCGTCTGAATGCGCACAAGGGCATCCGACGAGCACGAGGGGCATTTGTGTACATGAACATCGAAGTCGCGCATCTCTTCCGACGGAAGCTCACTATCGAGGTAGGTGTCGAGTTTTGCTTTCCAGGGCTCACAAACCATGGTTCATCCTTTTTGTAACTGTGGTCGTAGACGATCTCTCAACGTTTTTCTGGCACGCGATAATCGCGACATCACCGTGCCTAGGGGAACAGAAAGCGTTTCTGCAATTTCCTGGTACGACATCTCCTCCAGGTCACAAAGAAGGAGGACCTCGCGAAAATGTACCGGCAACTCATCGATTGCACTCTGCACCAGTTGGCGATTCGAATGTTCAATGACGATCGTTTCCGGTGTGTCGCCCGGTGCTGCCGGTTCGGGTTCGTCTTCGGAATCAAGTGAGAGAGTCATCGTCGCCTTCAATCCTGTACGCGACGTCAAGAATGTATTCCGCAAGATTCGATACATCCATGCCCGGAAATTAGTTCCCAAACGGAACGATGAGAAACCCTTCAACGCTTTGGCGTAGGTCTCTTGAACCAAATCTTCCGCTTCGTCGCGATCCCGTGTGAGCCAATGCGCGAAGTTGTATAGCTGATCGAACAGCGGCATCGCCAGCTCTGCGAAAGAATCGGATTGAGTGTCCAAGAGGGTCAAGTACACAGTCTTTAACTTTTGGAAAGCACCTTTATTCCCTGACATAGGAAATAGTTTTGCGGAATTAAGGCTCATTGGCCGGTTATCACTGATGACCCAGCGATTCCGCCACCTCCAGACGGGACTGGCGAAATAGACCGTGGAATAAAAGTCACTCGTGCCGGTTATCTACTCAGAACGCAGCACACACATGGAGGACAAATGAGGAACAAGAAGCAAAATCTTATCGACGAGAATTTACAAAACCTCAACAACGACGGCGTCGACCGTCGTGGTTTCCTGAAATGCATGGCATGGGCGGGTACTGGACTGGTCTGGACCATGAGCGGCGGGATTCCGATGTCACGGGCATTCGCCAAAGGCCACGATCAAATGACCGTCAAAGGTGGCGACTTCACTTTTGTCCAGATCAGCGACAGTCATATCGGCTTTAACAAACCAGCCAATCCGGACGTTACTGCCACGCTGCAGACGGCTATCAACAAAATCAACGCCATGCCCAAGACTCCGGACTTCATTATTCACACCGGTGATCTGAGTCAGCTCTCGAAGCCGAGCTGAATTCGACACGCTTGACCAGGCATTAAAGGGAGTATCGGCGAAACAGATCTACTTTGTGCCGGGTGAACACGACATGCTTAGCGACAACGGAGAGCAATATCTCCAGCGCTATGGGAAAGGTACAAAGGGTGCTGGATGGTCGAGCTTCGACCACAAGGGCGTGCATTTTGTGGGCCTGGTGAATGTTGCCAATTTGAAAGCTGGAGGCATGGGGTCGCTCGGTCACGAACAACTGGAGTGGCTCGAAGACGATCTCAAGGGCCGCTCTGCCAGCACTCCCATTGTGCTCTATGCGCACATTCCGCTGTGGACCATCTATCCAGACTGGGGCTGGGGAACCGATGACAGTGAACAGGCCTTGTCCTACGTAAAGCGTTTCGGTTCCGTAACGGTGTTGAACGGCCATATTCACCAGATCATGCAGAAGATCGAAGGTAAGGTCTCGTTCCACACCGCGATGTCGACCGCTTTCCCGCAACCTGCGCCGGGAACCGCTCCCTCTGCGGGCCCCATGAAGGTGCCGGCCGACCAGCTGCAGCGTGTATTGGGTATCACTGATGTCAATTATTTGGTCAGCGGTCGCAGCCTTGCCGTCGTTGATTCACCGCTCGCCGACTCGGCATCCTCTGCTTCGACGAATGACAATTCCGGGAATGGCAGCGGCCTAGGCGAGAGTTAGCTCACATCCTTGGGTAAAACAACAGGAATCTGATCGAAACAAGATTAAGCAAAAACATCGAACTCAAAAGAAAGGAAACAGGAAATGACAAGGAACAATGTTTGGATCGCGGGTATGGCAGCGCCGGTAATGATCGCAATGCTGCTGCTCTTCGCAGGATCATCGGGAGTTAAGGCTGCGGATCAACCGTCGGCGGCAAACGCCCAGGTGAACATCGATAATTTCGTCTTTGGCCCTCAGACCGTTACCGTGCCCGTCGGAGCAACAGTTACCTGGACAAACAAAGACGACATTCCGCACACGACGGTGAGCACAGACGGCGTGTTCAAGTCGAAGGTTATGGATACAGATGAAAAGTTCACGTACACATTTACCAAGGCAGGAACGTATTCCTACTACTGCTCGGTCCACCCGAAGATGACCGGCAAGGTGGTCGTGCAGTGAGCTCTCTTGACCCTGAACCGGTCGCGTATGAAGTATTGATAACGAGGACCACTATCGTCGAATAGAGAATTTCAGGTCTAGCCTCCCAGCAACGGGCAGGGAGTCAATGGAGATGATGATTCTCGAATGGAATCACATCGAGTTGGCGTCCTGTCCGGCCCTCCGAAGATTTCGTCGCTTGGGAGTCAGCGTCGGACGCACTCGATAATTAGTCGATTGGCACTACCTCACGTTTTCCATCAACAAGCAGTCACCAATTTCGCGGCTCACTGCCAGCTCCACAATCGCAGTGAGCTTGCCGCCGCTCGTTTACGAAAGCTGACAAAGAGTTGACCATCAAATGACATCTCGTCCGCATCTCGCTCTTATTCGCTGTATCTAACCACATATACGTTGTGAAAAGCATTTTTATCAAGCTAGGCTCTCCAGGCGCATGTGGAATAAGGCTTGAAGGGCAAAGTTATTAATCATGACAGTCACACGTTTCAACAAGGAGAACTCATGAAGAACTCGTATTCAGCCGTCATACTTACTCTGACTTGCCTCATTGGGTTGGGCGTAACAGCTCGCGCCCAGAATGTGGACAAGGTCGCTGTGAATGTTCCGTTCGAGTTTGTGGCGGGAGGCCAAACGCTTCCTGCGGGTACATACAGCGTTAGTCGCATTTCTGATCAGGCATTTCCGGCCTTACTCATCCGCAGCAACGACAACAGCGCGGTTCTGCTCCCTATGTTTTTCGATGGAACTGCTGCTGACCAACCAGACCTTCGCTTCGAGCATGTAGGGGATAAATACTTCCTCAGTAAGATCGAGACCCCGGCGGGCGTCTATGCCATCAGGACACCAGGAGCTGTGACCCGGACAGCCCAGGTAAAAGACCACGGCATCGGTTCTGTCGGCGCTAACTAAGTCGATATAACAGCAATTCTTACACGGTTGCGGCGGGGAGTTCAGAGCGTAGAAGGTGCAACCACCTATGCCTGAATTCCCTTCCCATCCAGCAACTGCCTTCGCAGCGACGATGATTGTAAGGTTTTGAAGACAACTTCAACCGCCTAAGCGCGGGGCGCCAATCAGTTTCTGAGAATTCTGGAATAAACAGTGGCCTCGCTGGTTATCTACGTTGAAAGAAAGATAAACTTCGGTTGGTCGCAGTCAAATGCATCGACTTGGGGACTAGCGGAACGAACAGAAAGGTCTCGCATTGTTGGCTCTCTTTCCAGTGAAAGGCTTTCTCGGGACGGGCGCCACCTTCGGGGCAGATTTCAACCTCGTCGTTCAGTTCGTGATGGGGGTGGCGTTGACGGCAGGTGCTTTTCTTGCCAAACAAAAACGCTACACCGCGCATGGCATTTGCCAGACTACGGTGCTGCTCTTGAATTTGTTGATGATCGGATTGGTGATGTGGCCGTCGTTCCATGAGCAAGTAAAGCCGACGCTGACCAGGGTTCTGCACAAACGGTACTACGCAATAGCGACCATCCATGCGGCTTTGGGAATAACGGCGGAACTTCTGGGGCTTTACATCGTGATCGTGGCGGGCACAAACATTCTTCCGCACTGGCTGCGCTTCAAACATTGGAAGTGGTGGATGCGTACGGAAATGGTGCTCTGGGCTGTTTCATTAGCCAGTGGTGCTGGAACGTACTATGCATGGTATGTGGCGCCGTTCCGGTAGTACAGCGCTTAACAAGATGTGTGAATGTATTCGTGTCGGTGGTGTACGCGTGGAACCGACAGACGCCGTAACTGATTATGCAGCGCTCGCCGTTCTACGATCCTAGGTTTCGGATTTCGTTACTCGATCTAAGGAGCGTGTATGTTTGAAGGCTTGTTTCAACCGATGCATCTGCTGGTTATTTTCGGGATTGCTCTTCTCGTATTTGGACCAAAGAGACTCCCAGACCTTGGCAAAGGAATCGGAGAGGGCATCCGTGGCTTCAAGACCGCTATGAAGGACGAAGAGGAGCCGGCAAAGTCGACATCGAGTACCACTCCGACAAATCATCGCCAGTAGTGAATTTTACATTTCATTACAAAACTTTTCAGACGGCACCAACTTTGCCTGCGTCTGTTCGCAGAGAATCCGCATCGAATGAAATGAAGGGGATGCAGTCATCCCCATTCAGCCTAGTTCACCTGATCGTACGAGATTGTTGTCAACCGTGGTTTGAAGACGTCCATTGAGTTCTTTTTTTGAAATACGTGAAAGTGAGTCTGGGGCATCGACCGGCGCGTTGCCGATCCGAGTTTTAATATCGGAACCCGACGCCATGAGCCGCAGGCTTATGTGTTCGCTGCTTGAGTGTGAATCAGGTATGACGGTGACGTGCGTGGATGACTCCAGGCTGCTGTCCTCAATTCAGGAGAGCGTCCCGGACCTGGTCATATTGGATGTACATACGCCCGCGCTTCGACAAGCCCCGAGCTGGAAAGATGCAGGGATCAAGCGCGCGCCAGCAACCATCGTCACCGCCTACGATTCGTCTTCATTGTCCGCCTTTGCTTCTTCCGCTATCGACTTTCTTGTAAAACCATTTGATGCCGAGCGCTTCCAAGCCGCCCTGGACTTGGCTAGATTGCGAATTGCTGGTGCTCGAATGGAGAGTGACGTTGAGGAAAGGTCGAGTGACCACCCGCAACAACGGCTGACGCCGCGCTTCCTGCAGCGACTGGCAGTTGAAGAAGATGAAACGATCGTAATTGTAAAAGTCGACGATATCCGATGGATGCAGTCGTCGGGAAATAACATTCGATTACACGTGGGGAAGACATCTCATTTGATTCGGCAGAGCCTGAAAAACCTCCAGGCGCAGCTCGATCCAAATCGCTTTCTCCGCGTGCATCGCAATGCGATCGTGAATCTCGACCATGTGGAAGAGTTCCATTTGCCGCCGAATGGAAACATGTTCGTGAAGTTGGACGACGGACTCTGCTTACCTCTTCGAAAGGCCAGTCGAGCACTGTTGCGAAAGCTGCTGAAAGATATTTCGTAGTTCAGTTTTAGCTGGATGATTGTGTTTGCGCTTCTTCCCACGGGAACTCTCAGTTCCTTCGGCTTTCCTTTGTTCCATGATGCTCCACAGAAATCATTGAAAGCAGATTTCACCTCTGCCGAAGAGTGTTGCCTATTCGTTGTTGTCTCGTTGTTGTCCTCCGACAAATCATATGTGGATTACGCTCGCTTTCAGTTTTTGGTAGCGCTTGATCACGAGCATCGCCGACCTTGGGTTTACCCCGTCCACGTGGCGGTTCATCACATCATCGTTGGTTACGGCCGTGCTCTAGCTAGGTAAGTCTTCCTAGGAGAACCACTGTGAAATTCAATGAAGTATCGGCCCGTCGCGAAACTGGAAACAAAACATTACAGAGGCTAACGAAAATTGACAATTACAAGAATGCCGGAGCACAGGCTCGCACGACCAAACGCCTGGTGCTGTTCTCGATGCTACTGGGTGCAATTCTTGCTTTGCCTGTAGTGATGAATGCGCAGCTAACAACCGCCGATGTAGTGGGAACAGTAACCGACGGTACGGGAGCAGTCGTGCCCAACGCCAACGTGACGCTTCTGAACCAGAGGACAAACGAGACGCGAAACACGCAAAGCAATAGCGGCGGCCAATATTCTTTCACTCTTCTCCTGCCGGGCAGCTACTCCGTGCGGGTCGAAGCGCAGGGGTTCACGACCTTCACTTCCAGTGTCAGCATCTCCGCTGGCGATCGCACCAGGGTAGACGCATCCATGCACGTAGGCCAAAGCTCGGAGACTATAGAGGTAGCGGCACAAAGTCCTCTGCTTCAAACGGAAACTTCTACGGTCTCGAATACCGTGCCCGAGCAGCATGTGGAGAATCTGCCCCTCAATACCCGCAACCTGACGACCTTGGTGACGTTCGTACCTGGAGCCAATGAGGGTTCCAGTGTCGACTCGCTGAGTAGCGGCCAACGCCCTGACGATCGCCGCCAGACCAGTTCGTTTTCGGTGAACGGGCAAGATGTTGAGCTGAACAACGCTCAGATTGATGGCACCGACAACAACGAACGCATCATCGGGACCATCGGCGTCAAGCCGTCGATCGATGCCATTCAGGAAGTAACCGTAGAGACCAACAACTATACCGCCGAGAGCGGACGAACGCCGGGTGGCCTGGTAAGTGTCATTACCAAGAGCGGAAGCAACGCCTTTCACGGGACGCTGTACGAATATTTTCAAAACAATGCGTTCAACGCCCGAAATCCCTTTAACCCCTCGCCAGAGTTTCCCCAATCCGAGTTTCGCCAAAACGACTTTGGCGGCAGTGTTGGTGGACCTATTATTAAAGACCGGACTTTTTTCTTTTTTGCCTACGAAGGTTTCCGCCAGGTTGCAGGCGTCCAAAACCCCATCACCAGTACCGTACCCACCGCTGCTGAGCAGGCTCTAGGTCCCGCGGGAATCGTCGCTGCAGATCCGGCTACCGCAGGATTGGCGGTTGATCCGATTGCGGCTAATTTATTCAAGTTGTATCCGCTGCCCAACTTTGGAGCGGCTGGACAAGAAACCAATAATTTCCTCTTCGATCCGAACAGAACCCAGTTCAGTACCACATTTGACGCGCGCGTGGATCATCGCTTCAGCAGCAACGATCTTTTTTACGCGCGATTCACGTCCAACAACGTCAGCTCAGTTATTCCGACGAATTTGCCTAATGTCATGGTCAATGGGGTAAACATCAACCCTGGCAACGGCCAGTTTGGCTTTGCTGGACCGGCAAAAGACGTGGCTTATAACGGTCAACTCAACTACACCCACATCTTCAACTCCAATCTTCTGCTTGAGTTGAAGGCCGCATACACACGAATCGATAACACGTCCAATTCGCCGAACTCCGGCACTAACGCCGCCACCGCGGTGGGTTTCCCGAGCAATATCAACTTCGGCCCTTTAGCGAGCTCAGGACTGCCTCTCATTAACGTGGCTGGTTTTGCGCCGCTTGGCGATAGCAATTTTGTTCCGATTGTGGATATCAGCAATACATTCCAATACAACGGAGCCATAACTTATAACCGCGGCAACCACAGTATGAAATTTGGAGCCTCTTTAATTCGACGGCAGGCACAGAACCAACAAAGCAGCAACGGAGTGGGCAACATCAATTTTGGACTACCGGAGGATGGCGGATCGGCGTCACTCGACAATCTAGCCACTTTCCTGGTTGGGGCATTTGTTGCCGAAGGCCGCAACACAGATCTATTTACTCCCAACTATCGTTCGTGGGAACCTGGCTTTTATGCTCAAGACAGCTGGAAAGTGAAGCCGTGGCTGACCCTCAACTACGGCCTTCGCTACGACATATTCACCCCATTTACGGAAGCCGATGGCCGAATCTCCAATTTTGACCCGGCGACCAACACACTCCTGGTCCCGGCACATGCGCTTGCCGTTCTCAACTCCCAGGGCGTTAACACTACTGGGATCGTCGCCTCATCCGACACTGCCGGCCTCAAAACTACCTATTCCAATTTCGAACCCCGCGTTGGCTTTGCCGCTTCGCTGGGTCACGAGACCGTGCTTCGCGGTGGCTTCGGCATTGCCGACTTCCCCGGAAACTACACCTCGAACGCGTCCCTGAAAAACGCACCGTTCAACGGAGTCTACGCTCCAAGCATCAATGGACAGGGATGCCAATCAACCCTCGCTACCCAAATTGAGGCCAACTCGACTGGTTCCTCTACCCTGCCAACCTGTGACACCACCTTGGGACAGACCACGGCTCTGGGACAAGGTATTCCGATCCCGGTTCCCCAGGCATTAAACAGTCCCAGCTTGTCTCTTCCTGACAACGTCGCGCTGAATTTCAGGACGTCGTATGTAGAGCAGTTCAACCTTCTGCTTCAGAAACAATTTGGTCAGAATGTCATTACCATCGGATATGTAGGGTCCCTGGGACGCCATCTGCCTGTCGTGATCAATGACATTAATGTCCCCAATCCATTTACAGCTCCTGCTTCCTTGCGCGGTCCGGACGGGCGCTTCGACACTCGCCCAACCGCCGGTATCCTGCCGGGTCTCGGTGGAGTCGGCGAGTACGAGAGCATAGGCAGTTCCAGCTACCACTCGTTGCAAACGTCGTTCCAGCGCCGCTACCACAACGGACTCACCGTATCCGCCAACTACACCTACTCTCACTCCATCGACGATGCCACGACTCTGAGCTATGAAGGCCAGGAAGGCTTTGGAAATGCAAATCCCTTTGCCATCCAACAGACTGAAACCGGCAACAGCGATCTTGATCTTCGTCATCGCTTTGTTGGTACCGTGACCTACGAGTTGCCGTTTGGCAAGAACTTCTCAGGAGCCAAGAAACTGGCGCTAGCCGGGTGGCAAGCCAATTCGGTTCTTATTTGGAATTCCGGTAGCCCGTTCAGCATCACCGACAACTTCACCGGCTTTCCGAATTCCGTCTTTAATGGAATCGGCGGCGGGCCAACGCGTCCAAACCAGGTCGCTGATCCGAACCTGTCCAATCAAAGCATCAGTGAGTGGTTCAACCCAGCCGCGTTTGTCATTCCGCCTCTCGGCACCATCGGAAACACGGCTCGCAATAGTCTGTATGGCCCGTCCTTCCGGCATTTTGATCTTTCCATTTTCAAGGATTTCACTGTGACGGAGCGGATCAAGCTGCAATTTCGCGCCGAGGCATTCAATCTGACGAATACGCCGAGCTACTTTATCGCTAACAATCAGAATGATGCCCCAACAACCAACGCGGTTGAAGGTGCAGGATTCGGCAAAATCGTCATCACAAACCCGAACTACACCCCGCGTGCGCTACAGTTGGCGCTCAAACTTATTTTTTAGAACCGGGATGTTGGTGAATAGTGATCTGTCAGGAACATCAATGATCTTTGGGTGACCAGGGCAAAGTTGCCGGTCAGGAGAAAGGCAACTCAGCTTCGGTCACCCAAGGAATGTAATCGCCACAAGGTGGTCATTCGGGCTTGGTCTTGTTCCAGTGCAAGACTAACGACTTGATGTCGGGTTTCTCGAGGTTGTTTGAATCTGCGTAATAGATGACAAAGACTGTTCCATCGGATCGGAGCAGCGGAAAACAGTAGCCGCCGTCTATAGCATCCTGTATAGGTATCCAGCACTGTGCGATCTGTAAAAGTAGATCCGCCGTCGTAGGAAGCAAACACCACAAACTCGTGCGGAAGCTTCACTTAATCCATTGACGGCCAAACAACAGTAAGACATTCTTTAGCTGAAGAAGTTCCGGGGCGTGAAGAATTCCGATTTGAGGCGTGTAGTCGATCTGGCTGCCCCACGATCTTCCCAAATCTTCGGAGAAGTGTGCCCAGGTATTGGTAATGGCGGAGTCTCTGCTGATTGCCAGAAATCTGCTGGGCCTTACCTTGGCGATAGTGGTTTCATTTATCGGCGCTTCGTCGGGTTGTGCGATGGGCGACAGCTTAATCCAGGTGTACCGTCATCCATAGAATCCCAAAGCGTCGCACCGTCGGGGCCATAACCCAAACCGAGCATCGTTGATTGATCCAGTACGCGAGTCACCCCAAATGCGTATGTTGTATCAGCCGGATTGCTGAACAACGTGAATCGATTCCATGTTGAGCCGTTCTCTTGTGAACGGCTGTACGCCGCACCGCTGAAGCCGTTGGAATCTTGCTTGACGAGGGACACGAAAAGATTCCCCTTTGAGTGTTGGCCAGTGAGGGGTCGGGCTTGGAGGTATCAAAGTACTGCACTTCAGGACCCCAAGTTTTCCCGAAATCCAGGCTTCGGCGCATTATCAGAACACTGCTGCTGACATGGCCGGCTCCCTTCAAATAAGTAAGCACCCACGTTCGATTCGCTGCTTCGACCACACTGGGAGTGCTGTTATACATTCCATCGCTTTCAATGATCTGTCGATCTGTGATTTTTATGCCTACCTCTTCTATCGGAGCTCGGGGAACGGCCAAGGCTCCGCCACCGCAGCCCGTCAGCAAGACAAGTATTGTTGAGAACAGAATTGTTTTCATTGCGGTCATTTTCATCAACAGAACGACGATTCGGGAGACCACCTGTGTTTCATGGAAGATTGCACCCTTCAGAAAGGAACATTCGGTCCCGTCGCGAGGGTATACCCGGCCTGCACCTTACCCCAAAGGATTCTCTCTAACTTGGGCCGTTTAAATTCCAAAATGTAACCCGATCCGGATTCGGGACGGAGAGTTCGTGAGACTGTCAATCTTTTCAGGTCAGTCTCCATTGAAAGCATTCAAGGGAGGTCTTCCCCGGGCGAGCCTACCGGTGGGCGGAGACTAGACAAAGCGAACGTCAATGAAAGATCATTTGTTCGCAGGAATACGGGTGAGGTCGCGAGGGGCAATGGGAGATTCGCTTGGGCAGTTTCATCAAGCGGCTTTCAAACTCGTGGAGCGAATGCAAGCGGTGCACTGTCCGATGGATATAGCTTTTTCAGGCAATGACGGCATCGCCACAGGAATAACTATTTTTAATCCAACCTGGTAATAGAGGAGGACAAATTATGCCAACGGTTACGACAAAGGATGGAATAGAGATTTACTACAAGGACTGGGGTAAAGGTCAGCCCATCGTCTTTAGCCACGGCTGGCCGCTTTCCTCTGATGATTGGGACGCGCAGATGATGTTTTTCCTCAACCATGGCTACCGGGTGATCGCTCACGACCGCCGCGGACATGGACGTTCTTCCCAAACTGCTGACGGCCATGACATGGATCATTATGCCGACGACCTGGCGGCAGTGACCGCTCATCTAGACCTCAAGGATGCGATACACGTCGGCCATTCCACTGGCGGCGGCGAGGTGGTGCACTACCTGGCGCGCCACGGCGAAAGCCGCGTGGCCATGGCGGCAATTATCAGCGCGGTGCCGCCGCTGATGGTGAAGACGGCAGCCAATCCGAACGGTCTGCCCAAAGAGGTGTTTGACAACCTTCAGAAGCAACTAGCCGCCAACCGCTCCCAGTTCTATTACGACCTACCGGCTGGACCGTTTTACGGTTTCAACCGGCCGGGCGCGAAAGTCTCTCAGCCGACGATCTGGAATTGGTGGCGTCAGGGCATGATGGGAGGCGCGAAAGCGCATTATGACGGCATCGTGGCCTTCTCTCAAACGGACTTCACCGAAGACCTGAAGAAGATCACAGTGCCCGTGCTTGTGATGCATAGCGAAGACGATCAGATCGTTCCGTACGTCGCCGCCGGACCGTTGTCGGCAAAACTGCTGCGGAATAGCACCTTCAAGAGCTACAAGAACTTTCCGCACGGTATGCCGACGACCGAGGCCGAAACAATCAACGCGGACCTGCTGGCATTCCTCAAGAAAGCTAAGCAAGTGGCCGCATAAAATGAAACCGGCCTTCACTTTGATGTGAAGGCCGGACCTTCCTACGGTCATTGCGCAGTGTGTACAGTTGGCCCCGACAAAGCTTGGGCATCACGGCTTCTGCACCGGCGCCGGCTTTAGATTCAGAAGTGACCTGCCATAGCCAACTGGAATGGCGAAGTTCGATCCGCCGAACTCACGCACCATCGCAAAGTTAATCCCTATAACTTTGCCTTCGTTATTGAAAAGCGGACCGCCAGAGCCGCCCGAAGTGGTTTGAGCGTCATAGACAATCTTGTCAGGCAGGACGTCGCCGATGTGTCCCTGAGTGGTAGTAGGGCGGATCAGATTGCGGCGAGCCAGTTCTTCCATCACCTGCTTCGGATCACCTTTGGATGCGGTCGCGATGGACTGGAGCGTCTCTGCGCCCGTCCGAGCCAGAATGGCATCGAGAGCAGTAGGGTATCCAAGTAACACGACCGGCCCCCCGCTGACGGCCGAACGGCGGCCGTCGGCAAGCGCTATCTGTTTGATTCCCAGCTCTGAAACATTCCCTTTCACGACAGCAACGTCCGCCTCCGAGGAAATCTTCTCGGTGTTGATGGCAATACCGTGTGGAACGCCGGGAAAATAAGCCGCCATGTCAGCGATCACAGGCTCAAGGCCTTGATTGAGCATTTCCTTCAAATCATCATTCTGCCACCAAGGCTCGGCCACGTGATGATTGGTGAGGATCTGCCCGCTGGCGGAGGCAAGAAACCCGGTACCAAAAACGTCCAGATGTACCTCGGGGCCACTTCCGGTAAGACTCAAGAGTGGATTGCTGTGTTCGTCGGTCGTCGGCTCGCCGCTACTCGTCACCCCGGCGTAATGCAATCTCAACCCGGTAGTGCGCTCGCGGAAGCCGAGCACAACATGGATGAGGCAGACGCTCGGCTCATAAGACTGGATAATCGTCTGCGCAACTTTTCCCTCTGTCTCGAGCTTCTGAAGCCGGCCTTCTACTGCGGCCAATTGATTTTGCAAAGCGGCAGCGTTTTCTGTCGTGCTGCTTGCAATTTGTGACTTCAGGTCTTCGGTCTTCTTCTGGAGCTGGAGTTTTTGGGGATCGCTCGCCACGGACGGACCGCGTTCCCCACCCTCAACGGCGCGACGCGAGCGTTCCATCAACTGTTGTTGAGTCAGCATGCCAGTCTGCAATCGAGTGATCGCAGCATAGACCCGAGTATTTTGTTCCTGGGTGCGGCGATAAAAAAAGAAAAAGACCAGGCCAGCAACCGCAAGCACGGCAATACTCACCAGGCCGCCAACCCGAAGTGTCCGTCGCTCTTCGTTGACTGCTGTGACCACCTGTTGTGTAGCGCTTCGATTTTCCTCGGCAAGGCGCAGCCGTTCTCGAAACTCGTCCGCCATGGCTTTATTTCGGAGTTGCGAACGCACGCGCGCCAGCAATTCGTGTGGGTCGAATGGCAGTGACAGCACGTCATCGGCCCCAAGATCCAGGCCTCGAGTTCGCTCGCCTGATCCTCCGGGAGATAGCATCACGACGCGTATGTTATGAGTTTGCTCGGAACCCTTGATTTCCGAGAGGAGGTCGCAGCAATCGAGCTGGGGCGGATCAGCACCCAGGACAACGGCGTCGGGGGCGAAGGCGAGGACTGCCTTCATTCCTTCGCGGTAGTCGGTCGAGACCTCATATCCCGCATCGCTCAGCCCCGCGACGATGCGGTCCCTGAGAACATCATCGGACTCCACTACCAACAACTTCCCTGTTTTTTCGTTCATAACACTCTGACTCTTTAGGATGGTCCCAGATCATCGCAGGATTCAGGCCGAAGAGATTATTGCGCGAGCCCTCAGGCGGTAGCTCTTGTCTCGAGGGTCTTCATAAGATCCAGAATCATGTGAACGACTGCCTCGTCGCCGATCGCAGTATTGATCATGGAATGGTAAATCGCACGGTCAGGCCATTCGACGTGGAAATACTTTTGGATGAAATCGAGGCGTTCCTGATCAACGGTATCCACAAGCTCTTCGGCTTCGTTCTCGCTCTTGCCTCGACCTAGCAGGCGTCGCACTTTATCTTCTCTGGGAGCGTAAAGAAACACACGCAACGTGTCTTGGCGGTTCTTTAGAAAATGCTGCGAGCCTCTTCCGACGATGACCGAGTTTCCGGTTTTCGCCACGTCCCGGACGACTTGTTCCGTGAACTTCAAAATGCATTCGCTGTCGACCAGTTTCAGCTTGTGCGCATTGATGCTTCCTTCATAACTTCCGCGCAAGAACGACTTGAAGAGCCGGTAGTACAGCGGATCAGTTCGTTCCTCTCGACCTTCGATCACCGACTTCGGACAATCGGCAAGGCGGGCGATCTCCTCCGTCAGCAGCTGATCCCAGAGCTTCCACCCGAGCTGCCTGGCAAGCAGTTGAGCGATTTCGCCGCCGCCGCTTCCGTATTCGCGTTCAATCGTGACGATTTTTATCATCTGCTCGCATATCCTTAAGCCCAACAGTTCAACCGGAGACGGCGAGAACGGGCAATTCTAATCGCCGCGGAATCAGATTGACTACTTACTCCATCACTCTTACCCCACCACCGCCAGGATCGTTTTTCTTCAAAACAAATGCCAGACAAAACATAATCGCCGCTCCCACGGAAAGAACCATAAACGTATCGATGTATGCCAGGCTGGCCGCCTGTGCTTGCAGGGATTGGTAAATCCTGGCGTACGCTGTTATCTCCGCCTCGTGCTTGCCCACCCCTGACGTGGCCAGATGACGAGCCAAGCCGTTCGCCGCATTCGCAAAATTGGGTTGTCGACCCTGACAGTCTCCACCAGCCTTCCCTGATGGAATTGTGAACGCCGCGCAATCAATGTGGTGACCAGAGACGTGCCCACGCTGCTTCCCATGTTGCGCATGAAATTGACGATTCCGGCGACCGCGTTGTTCTTCTCCGGCGCAATCCCGATGTAAGCCACCAGCGTAATCGGCACGAACAGGAACCCCAGACCGATCACCTGGGCAATGCGCAACCATGTGGCGGCGCTGAAACTAATCTGCAAGTCAATTCGCTTCGTGGAATAAAACATGGCGATGGAGAGCGCCAGCCACCCGAAGGCAATCAGATAACGCGCCTGGATCTTCGTTGTCAATTGGCCCATGATGGGCATCTCGAACAGCAAAACCAGGCCTCCCGCCGAAAGAGCAAGTCCCGCCAGTTCGGACGTGTACCCCAGCAGTGTCTGAAGAAACTGCGGCATCAGGACCAGGCTGCTGAACAACATGATTCCCAGCATGAACATCATCAGGCTGGCACTCGCGAAGTTGAAGCTCTTGAACATGCGGACGTCGATGATTGGCGCCTTTTGATACCACTCCCAGATCACCAGCGAGATCAGGCACACGGTCGCGACGACGACTAAAGTCGTGATGAAGTGCGACCCGAACCAGTCATCTTCCTGGCCCTTGTCGAGCAGCACCTGTAACGCCCCGATACCCAGAGTCAGCAGAGCGATGCCAATGTAGTCCAACTTGACGCCCGCCGCCTTGAGTTTGCCTAAATAAGGAGGATCTTCGACAAAACGCCGGACCAGAAACCATGTAATCACGCCGACCGGAAGATTGATGAAGAAAATCCACCGCCAGGAATAGTTGAAGGTGATCCACCCGCCCAGGGTCGGCCCGATCGTGGGCGCCATGATGGCGGTGATGCCATACAGCGCAAAGGCCAAGCCTCGCTGTTGCGGGGGAAAGGTGTCAGCCAGAATGGCCTGCGCCATCGGCTGCAGCCCGCCGCCGCCCGCGCCCTGCAGCACTCGGAAAAGAAGAAGAAACCCGAGACTCGGCGCGACGCCGCAGAGCAAGGAACTCATGGTAAAGACGGTCAAACAAGCCATGAAAAACCGCTTGCGTCCCAAGTGCGCCCGCGAGCCAACCGCTGATCGGCAGGATGATGGCGTTCGAGACCAGATAAGAAGTCAACACCCAGGTACTTTGGTCGTTGCTTGCGCCCAGATTCCCGGCCATATACGGCAGGGCCACGTTCGCGATGCTGGTGTCGAGGACCTCCATGAAGGCTGCCAGAGCCACGACAACGGCAATCAGCCAGGGATTGTACTTGGGCCGCCAAACTTCCTGGTCGAGAGTGAGCGCAGCGGAACTCATAGAGCGGATTTATTGGAGGTACACGTCCGGCACAACGTTCATGCCTGGTCGCAGCTGGCGATCCTTGTTCTCTCCGGGCTCCAGAACGATCTTGACCGGAATCCTCTGGACAATTTTCACGTAGTTCCCGGTGGCATTCTCCGGTGGAAGCAAGCTGAATAGCGGTCCGGTTGCGCCCGCAATGCTGTCCACATGGCCTTTAAACGTCCGGCCGCTCGAATCCACGTGGATTTCCGCCTTCTGCCCAACGCGCATTTGCCTGAGCTGCGTCTCTTTGAAATTGGCGGTGACCCAAACTTCGTCGAGCGGCACGACGGTGAGGAGTTGCTGCCCGATTCCTGGACGTTCATCCCAACCACCACCGTCTTATTCACTTCACCGCTGACCGGGGCAACGATCTTGGTGTATCCGAGATTCAGCTGGGCCTGCTCGAGCAGCGCGCGCTTTTGCCCAACATCCGCAATCAAAGCCCGCACGCGCTCCCGGGTCGACGACACTTGCTGGGGCCCGGTCTGTGCATATTGGTGGTTCGCATTGGCTTGCGCCAGGCGACTCTGGGCCTGTTGGACGAATTGCCGTGCCGCGGACTCACTGGCACGCGCCGCCGCTACGCTTGCCGTGCTGGATTTGGCGGTGGCCAGCGCCTGATCGTAGATTTGCCGCGATACTTCCCGCTTGTCGACCAACAATTTGTAGCGCTGGAGATCGTCCTGCGCCCTCACATCGTTCGCCTCGGCCGCCTCCACCTGGGAATGAGCCGCGGCCAGCTGTCTCTCCGCGGCGATGACTCCGGCGTTAGCGTCTTCGATGTCCGGACGCCGTGAATTTCAGTTGGCTTGAAGTGTTCACCGAAGTGATCGGGACCGTGATATTCAGCGATTGGGCGGTGGCCTCGGCATTGGCGAGATTGGCTTCCGCCTGCGCGACCGCAACTTCATAGTCCTTCGGGTCGATCTCCACCAGCACCGTGCCTTTCTCCACCCACTGGTTGTCGTCTACGTTGACTCGCACCACGTAGCCGGAAACACGCGCGCTGACGGGATAGAGGTGAACATCAACCTGGGCGTCGTCGGTCGATTCGTAACTCCTCAGGTAGCGCCACAAGAACACGCCGCCGACAATCACCACCACGGCGATGACCAGAATCGCGACGTTTCTGCGGCTCCTGGAACTGCGGCGCGCTGGGGGCGTATAGGCCCTGTTCGCCGAAGGGTCGGCCGAGGATTCCTGCCGCTTGACTGAGGGTGAGCTTTCTTCCGCCATGTTCACTTTCCTCTGAAAAATTCCTTGACGCCCTGCTCAGCGATGCCGAGAGCGCGAACCAGCGAAATTTTCGCATAATTATAGCTGTAGAGACTCGATATATATTGTTCGTGCGCACTCGCGACGGCCTCTTGCGACTGCACCACTTCCACGGTATCGGCGACGCCCGCGCTGAAACGATCGCGCGATTGAGTCAGCGTTTCTTCTGCCAAATCAATGTTGCTGCGCGCCACATTCACCTGATCCGCCGAGGACTGCAGGTTCAGCAGTGCCGCACGCACGTCGGAATCGATCTGCGCTCGCAGATTTTCCAGGCGATAGCGGTCTGCTCGAGCTTCGCATCAGCCTGCAAAACGTCGCCGTGAACCTTACCACCCTGAAAGATCGGAATTGATAGCGTTCCCCGCACGTCAGCCACTGTCGTTGCCGTGGAGGGATGCGATCCTCCTAAGCCGTAATCCGCGTTAAAGGAAAGCGATGGGAGATAGCCGGCCACCGCTGCCTTTCGGGCGAATTCCGCTGCGCGTACGTCGGTCATGGCCGCCTGGTAATCGGAACGCGAAGCGTAAGCGCGTCCCAGGGCCTCATCCACGGTGATCGCGTCGATCTGGCTCGTAAGGCGCTTTGTCGGTGAATTCAAATTGCTGGCCGGGAGCCAGGCCGATGACGCGCGCCACGGTCAGCTTCTGAATGGCGAAGTTGTTCTTCGCTTGTATCAACTGTTGTTGCCGGGTCTGGAGCTCGACCCTGGTGCGCAGCCCATCGATGTCCGGCGAAGTGCCGGCGTTGATCTGGTCGGCCGCCTGATCGTAAAGCGTCTGTGCCGTCTTCACCTGCGCTTCTGTGGTTTCGATGCGGGCCTCGTCGGCGATGGCTTGCAGATAAACATAGCCCACGGCGAGCACTACGAGGTCGCGAGCGTCCTTAAAGGTATAAGCGGCGGATTTCAGATTCTGGCTCGCGGCGCGGGTGGAATTGATTGACTTCCAGTCGAACACGCTTTGGGTCACAGCGGCACGCGCATCAAAATAAGAGAACGGGCCCACGGATGCTGGAAGGCGAACTCCACCAAAACTCGTAAGGCCGAGCTCGGCGAGATTAATCTTGGAAGCCTCTAAAAAAGGCTCTGCGGTCACGTGTGGTAATAGAGCGCTCAGTTGTTGCCAGCGCTCTCCCCGGGCCGCGCGGATATCCGCGTGCGAAAGTAGCAGTCCGAGATTTTGCTTTAAACCGCGGTTGATGGCATCCTGCAGCGAAAGCGGCATAACGCCAGGAACCAGCTTGTCCGGCACGCTGCCCGCGAACGTGCTCAGTGCACCGGTGCCGGGAATGGCTTGGCCGGGATTGCTCGAACCGGGTGCGATCCCGGTTTGCGCAAGAGATATCGCTGCTCCACAAATCAATACTCCGCACAGCAAAACGAGATAATAGCCTTGGTAAATTCTCAAGGAAGCCTCCTTAGCCTTAACCTTCGGGGCAGGCTGGGCCGCGAGGCAATATCCTAAGTCTGCGGACTTACGTCTAGCAAACGAATCGACCATATTCCAATATTCCGGCACAAAACCGCGCTAGTCGCTAAGTAACGCAGATCTCTTATGTCGTTTTGATCCCCGCTGCTTCGAAGGTGAAATTCTTCAAATCTTCTCCGACGGCTTTTAATATTTCGCGCGAAAGCTCCTCATCGGATACGGCACGTGCCAGCGACATTGCTCCGACGAGCGCACTGAAAGTCACAATCGCCTTCGATCGTGCCGTGCGCTGGTCCTGATCTGGAAGCAAACCGGCAATCAACTGAATGTCGTTTCGGACCTGCTCAGAGGTGACCGCACGGGTCTTCTTATCGCTGCGTGCGATCTCCGGCGCGAGTGCACTGTAGGCACAACCAGTGCCTGGATTGTCGCGGTGCGCCTCGGTCAGATAATTGTCGATCAACTTTTCGTAGGACACCGGCGGCCCGCCCGAGGCAGCAGCGTCCACCCGACGCTTCCAGTTGCCGAAGGCCGAGCCGACTGCTTCAGCGACCAGATCATCCCGCGAATCGAAGTGCTTGTAGAAGCCGCCCACCGTAAGACCTGCTTCCTTCATCAGTTCTGCGATTCCGACCCCGGCAAGGCCTTCTTCGCGGAACTTTTTTGAAGCGATCGAAACGATGTGCTTGTGAGTTTTTGCCTTTTCAGCCCGGGAATGGCCCATGCTTCCCTCCCCAAAATAAACTGCAACTAAATCAGGATTACGAATCTAATCCTGTATCTGGATTATAACAGTTATCCAGATTGACTTAGCGACGATCAGGATTCAGTTCTGAACTAAAGGAGTTTCTTATGCGGCAGTTGCACCTCATAGCTCACGGCGAACCTTCAGATGTCATCGTACTCAAAACGTTACCCGAACCGGCACTTGGTCAGGACGATGTGCTCATCTCGATGGAAGCGGCACCGATCAATCCGTCGGACTTTTTGTTCATTCGGGGCATATATGGCGTTCAGGCGGCCTTCCCATCCCAAGTAGGGGCGGAGGGCGTTGGCCGAGTCACCAAGATCGGATCGAAGGTTGATCCTGCTCTGCGGGGCAAGCGAGTCCTGATTCTCCCTACCTACGAGCAGGGCACCTGGGCAGATGAGGTTGTCGTCCCGGTGCGCAACGTAGTGCCGATGAGCGACGAAGCGGATCCCCTGCAACTCTCGATGATAGGGATTAACCCGGCGACCGCCTATCTCTTGCTGAACCGATACGTTTCCCTGATGCCCGGCGACTGGATTGGTCAGACCGCAGCCAACGCCGCCATGGGGCAGTACATCATTGCGCTCGCCAAGCTTGCAGGTGTCAAGACGCTGAATGTCGTCCGGCGGGAAGAAGCTGCCAAGCAAGTGCGCGAGTGGAAAGGGGACCGCGTAGTCGTTCAGGGCGACAACCTGCATAAGGATATCGAGGAGGCTCTCGATGGCAAGAAACTCAGCCTCGTCCTCGATAATGTGGGCGGAACATCAGTGGGCGAGTTGGCCAAGTCGCTTAAACCTGACGGCTCGATTGTAGTTTACGGCATGCAAAGTGGGCAGTTCCCTGCCATGCCTCCCAAGGAGTTCATCTACGGTGGTCTTAGCCTCCACGGATTCTGGCTCATCAACTGGATACGTAACGCTCCCCGCACAGAGATCAAGGAGATTTACCAGAAGCTGGGAGACCTGGTAGCTGATGGATCGCTCTCCGCCGCGGTGGAGCATGTGTACCCGCTCGACCAGTTCAAGGAAGCGTTCAAACAATCCTTGAAATCGAATCGCAGCGGCAAGGTCCTGTTCAAGTTTTGATGTATGCGGTAATTTCAAAGTGACCAGAAACAGCAACAATGTAAGCCCGGTTGAGGACCACCCGTTCGGCAGGGTCGTCACAATCTGACATGATTTCGCAACCGCTGGCAACCCATGACGTGAATCTGCTAGCTTGACCGGATCGAAACGGCAACTTGAACGAGAACGATCTTTGTCGCAGAGATACAGAAGGTTCATAAAAGAATCGAGGATTCAATGACAAGCACATACAAAGCAGTGGAAGTCTCGGCACCGGGCACGCTTCGAGTAGTGGAACGGCAAGTCTCCGAGCCTGGGGCGGGACAGGTTCGGATTCGGGTGGAGGCATGCGGAATCTGTCACACCGATGCAGCCACCGTCACTGGCACTTACCCGGGTGGTTTGAAGCTGCCGCGTGTTCCTGGGCACGAGGTAGTGGGCCGCATCGAGGCTTTGGGCAGCGGAGTATCCAGATGGAAAATCGGTCAACGCGTTGGTGTCGGCCTTATTGCCGGCGAAGACGGGGTGTGCGAGTCGTGCCGACGTGGAGACCCTGTGAATTGTCAGAACCCGGTCTCATTGGGGGTAACCGCGGACGGAGGATATGCGGAAGTGATGATCGCTGAAGCGCGCGCCCTCTCTTCTGTTCCGGATGAGCTCACATCAGCAGAAGCCGCTCCTCTCCTGTGCGCCGGTGTCACGACCTACAACGCTCTTCGCAACGCCGGCTTGCGTGGTGGCGACCTGGTCGCTGTGCAGGGCATTGGCGGCCTTGGGCATCTGGGTGTCCAGTTCGCGCGGCAGATGGGATTCCGTACTGTTGCGATCGGACGCGGACGCGAGAAGGAGAAGCTTGCGAAAGATTTGGGCGCGCACGCTTACATCGATAGTGCCAGCGAGGATGCCGCAGCGGTGCTGCAGCGCATGGGCGGAGCCAGAGCGATTCTGGCAACAGGAACAAGTGGCGATGCCATGGGGCCACTTGTGGCCGGTCTTGCAGTACGAGGCAAGCTGATCGTAGTCGGGGTCCCAAACGACGAAATTCGGCTGAGTGCCTTCCCGCTTGTCTTTGGAGGGCGCTCGATTTACGGAGCGCTCACAGGTACGCCGATTGATAGCGAGGACACGCTATCGTTCAGCGTCCTGGAGAATATCCGACCCATGATCGAGACATTTCCGCTCGAACAAGCTGCTGATGCGTACGCTCGCATGATGCAAGGCAAAGCGCGCTTCCGCGTGGTGCTGGTCACAGGGCAATAAATAGGACTGTCAGAAAGGGAAAAAGCACATGAGCAAACTTGAAGGAAAAATCGCACTCATTACTGGTGGGACTAGCGGGATCGGTCTCGCTACGGCCAAAGCCTTTGTCAACGAAGGCGCGTATGTCTTCATCACAGGTCGACGTGAGGCAGAGTTGGCTGCGACGGTTAAAGAAATCGGCAACAAACATAACGGGCATACAAGGAGACGTGTCGAATCTTGGCGACCTTGATCGTCTCTTCGCGCAGATCAAGAAAGAAAAGGGCCGACTCGATATTGTGTTCGCCAATGCCGGAGTAGCGAAGCTTGCCGCATTCGGCACGATCACCGAGGAGTTCTTTGACTGGACCTTTGACATCAATGTGAAAGGTCTATTTTTCACGGTGCAGAAGGCGCTGCCCCTTCTCCCGGACGGCGCTTCTGTCATTTTGAATTCGTCCATCGTCGCCAGCAAAGGATTCCCCATCAATAGTGTTTATAGCGCCACCAAGGCCGCAATTCGTTCGTTTGCGCGCACGTGGACAACCGACCTGAAGGCCCGCCGCATTCGCGTGAACGCCGTGAGTCCAGGCTCCATTGACACGCCCGGACTGAGTGGCCTGCTGGGTTCCTCTGAGGCCGGGCAGGAACGCTTGAAGAATGTCTCCACCAATGTTCCTCTCGGCAGGCTCGGCAAACCCGATGAGATCGCCAAGGCCGTCGTGTTTCTCGCTTCCGATGATGCAAGCTATGTGACAGGAATAGAGCTGTTTGTGGATGGGGGTGTCGCGCAGGTGTAAGGCTAGCCAATTAGAGAAAAGTGATTCACCGCTGAAAGGGAGGATACGATGTCGATCAGAAGGTTCGAAATTGAGCGGTTCAGCTCTGATATCGTCCAGGCCGTTCGAGACCGTCGTGGCCGCGGTTAAGGCAGGTGTTGGGCGTCTCGATCTGGCCGCGTTCGCGAATGCGTCCAAAGGAACAGATACTTTCGCTGAACTGGAAAGCGTGATTAGCCGTGATCTGGGCAAGACCGGACTGATGTTGTTCCTGGAACTCGATCATGGCGCGGTTCTGCGCAAGGAAACAGGACGGACACGCCGAAAATCGTGCGGCTCGTCATCGGCAATCCACTCGTCATGAAGGAAATGGCGAAGTATGTGCCCGATGCCGGGTCGTACGCTCCAGTTACAGTCCTGGTGGATGAGCGTCCAGACGGCGTGCACTTATCGTATGACAGGATGGCGAGTTTTTTGGCTCCCTACGAGAATGCGAATGCTCTCGCAGTAGCTCGGGATCTCGATTCCAAAGTTGAGAACCTTCTTAAAGAAGCTGCGGCTTGAAGGAAAAATATGATAGACCACGTCATTCTCACAGTCAGTGACTTCAAGCGTTCAGTGGCTTTCTATGCCAAGGCTCTGAAGCCACTTGGGATCACAGCGTTCATAGCCTACGAAGGCAAAGACGGACATCCAGACTTGAAAGGTTTTGGCGATGGCAAAAGGTACTTTTTCTGGCTCAAACAAGGGAAGCCCGATCCTCAGTCCGTTCACGTGGGATTTGTAGCGAAAGACCATTCCGAAGTAGATGCATTCTACGAAGCTGCGTTAGCAGCTGGAGGAAAGAGTAAGGAATCACCTCAAGTTCGTCTCGAATATTATCCCGGCTATTATGCGACCTGGGTGCTTGATCCGGACGGCCATGATATTGAGGTCGTCAATAAAAGCTAGCCTCCGACAGAATATTATTCCCCAAGGTGTCCGGATTCGCGCACTGGTGTCAACCTCTTCCTGACCTTGCTCTCTCCGCCTGTTCATCTTCCTGGCATCCTACGAGCGAGATTGGCACTGCGGACAAACGGGCATCTCTAGATCATCAGGGCTCTCTGCCGAACAGAGTTTGCGCATTTTGATAGCGGATTTTCTTCTTTTCCTCTGCCGTGAGATTGAGGTCCTCGAACGCAGCGAGTGTCTCCGCGAGAGTGAATTGAGGAAAGTCTGAACCGAGCAGGACGTGGTCTACTCCTACACCGCGGATCGTCCATACGAATTCGTCCCGGATCGGCGCGTTCTTGAGCAAAACGGTCGTTCCCGCAATGTCGAAGTAGATGTTGTCCGCATACAGGCCTTTCGCCGTGCGAGCTGCCCGTATCACATTCCAGAAGCGAAAGTTCATGCCGCCCAGATGCGCATAGATGAACTTGGTTCTCGGTGCTGCAAGCGCAAGATTAAACAGTTTCTCGCTGTCTCCGGGGATGATGTTGAAGTTGTCCACCAGCACGATCATGCCCAGATCACCAGCACGAGTGACGACGGCCAGCACGCGCGGATCCGAGGGGTCGAACTTCTGCGTGTGCGGGTGCAGCTTCAGTACCTTGAAGCCAAGCGCGGCGACACGCGTGACCTCTTCGATCGCGACTTCGCCATCATAGGGATGGACCGTCGCAATGGGGACCATCTCTGGGTGCTTCTTTGCAAGGGCGAAATGGGCGTCGTTGTTTTTTCCGATCTCGTCGGGATGCCCGCTCAAAGCCTGGTTTGGCCCGCCGAACCACATGCCACCAAAACCTACCAGATCAATTCCTGCTGTTTTCGCCTCCGCCTCGTACTGACGGAGTGACTTCTCGCCTTCCCAAAGATGGACATGACTGTCGAAGACCTGCTGAGCAGGTGATTTCCTCGCCAGTAGCAAAACCAGGGCAATGAGTACGGTTTGAAGCCTCACAAAATTCTCCTGAAGCAGGACTGCAGACGGAAGGTCTCCGCGCTGTTTCACTAAACTTACTTCAACAACGCGACGCGATCCGAGGTGCCCCCGACCGGATTCTACGCGAGTTCAGGAACTCCTTGGATGATTCGCCCCCGGACATCGAGGATGTGGGCCTTGACGTGATTCGTTTGCACCTCATTAGGGTACGGGGAGGATCAATTAAACGCGGAAGCGATGCTTATCGATCTTCAGCGATTCGATCTTGGAATCCAAGGTAGACGCGGGCATGCCAAGCTTGATAGCCGCTCCAGAAGCTCCCGAAACGCGGCCCCCGGTTTTGGCGAGCGCCGCCTCTATGAGTCACGCGTGCGAGCACTGCCTGGATTGCGGGCGAGGTACCCACAATTTCTTCAAACATCGAAACCTTGTCTATCTCTTTGCGGAGAGCCAGATTTTCGCGCTGTGCCCGATTCTCCGATTGTTTCTGGGCATCAATATCAATTCGGGCTCCGCACCATCGTATGATCCGATCTGATTTGTCCCGCAACGGATAGAGTTGGTAGAGGAATCAGTGATAGGCGCCGTCATGCCTTCGCATCCGCACTTCCACCTCCAAACCCTCGCCCCGAGCCATTGCGTTCCGTATCTCTTCTCTTAACCTATCCACGTCCTCCGGATGGGTGACCAGTTCAATGAACTCGAAAGGATCCATCGGAGGAATCGCACCAAAATACTCGCGCGATGCCCGGTTCCCGTAGGATGCCATCGCATCGGCCTCCAAGATGAACATGTGCAAAGGAGAGACATCTATCACTTGGCGGAGCATTTCTTCATGTTGCCGTTGGCCAAGTGCCCGCATGGCGTTCGTGAGGTTTGCCGCGTACGCGCCCTGCAATCGTTCTCCGACCCACGCCGACCAAAATGTGAGAAGGGGAACGAGACGCTATGAATGTCACTGAGGTGGCGGAGCGCCGCTTAGTTTGCCCTGAGATCGAGCGTCATCCATGTTGGCGCGTGGTCGCTCGCGTTTTCCTGCCCACGCGCCCATCGGTCAACACCGCCGTCCACGAGCCGGTCCGACAAATTCGGTGAGAGCAGAAAGTGATCGAGCCGCATGCCTTTGTCCTTCTGCCACCGTTCAAATTTGTAATCCCAGAATGTCCAGAGCGGGCCGTCCGGATGTAGCTTCCGCATGGCGTCAGTCCAGCCTTGAGCCAGCAAACGCGCAAACGCTTGTCGGCTCTCGGGTTGGATTAACGCGTTGTTATCCAACGATCGAGTCGGATAGATGTCCTGCGGAGTCGGCACGACATTGTAGTCACCGGCCAACACCACGGGTGCGCCGCTCGCCATGAGTTCGGCGGCGTGGGCAATGAGGCGCTCAAACCAGGCCAGCTTGTAATTGAATTTCGGTCCGGGCTGCGGATTCCCATTGGGGAGGTAGATGGAAGTGATCAGAACTCCCTGAACAGCCGCTTCAATGTAGCGAGCTTGATGATCTTCAAGATTTCCCGGCAAGCTTGTGCGAGTCAGCACGGGAGCGTGGTTTCGCGCGAGAATGGCCACGCCGTTCCAGGAGCGCTCCCCTTGCCAGACTGCTTCGTACCCGAGAGTCCGAAGGGCACTCACGGGAAAGGCGTCCTGCTCTGCCTTGAGCTCTTGGAGACTCACCACGTCCGGTTCAGCTTTCGCTAACCAAGCCAGGAGGTTGTCGAGCCGCTTATTGATGTTGTTAATGTTGAAGGTGGCGACTTTCACCAAATCCCTTTCCGTCCCTGTGCTTTCTGGGTGTCCCCAAAAAGGAATAAACGAACTCGCTATCCGAGCTCGCATTATTCTACCGGTGGAAAGAGCCGCAAAGAGCCGAACCAACGCTAGCCTAGTCCAACGGGGAGCCGAAGCGGAGCCCCATAAGCGCTTACTCAAGGGCTGGAGGTTAGCTGCAACGAAACTTCCAAAAAACGCCGTTTCTTTATAGCTTCCGGCTTGCCGACTATTCATTCACAACCGCGTCCTTCACTCCCCCAAGGTAAGATCCGCGTCTTCTGCAGATGCAACTCCACGCAGCAGTTGTTTCAGGAATCGGTTTACCACTGCTATCAAGCGGCGCCATGCGCGCCTCGCTGAATTACGCCACCTTCACCGAAAGCTCTGTTCCACTCTTGAGCGGCAGCGTGATCGAAATAAATCCATTGCCTGGATCGCGAATAAACTCCAGGAAATCCGGCTCCGCGTTGTCATTCATCACATACCCGCCAACGCGAAGTTGTGGAGCGACGATCTCAATCACCTCGCGCGCCAGCGAAGGCTCTTCATCGCGGGGCCAGCCGTCGATCAGGGCAAAATCCACCGGCCCCCCCAGATCGCGCAGCGTCTGCCGCGCATCGCCCTCGCGAATCTCCGCATAGTCAGCGAGACCAGCCTGGCTGAGATTGCGCTTCGCGGTCGCGACTTTTGCCGGTACGAGTTCCGAACCGATTACGCGACCGCCGCCGTTGTCACGCATAGATGCAGCGAAATACAGGGTCGACATTCCGACCGAAGTCGCGAACTCGACGACGCGCGTCGCGCGCATTCCTCGGCACAAAAGATAGATCAGGTCGCCTTGAGCGGGACGAATCGAGAACCCCCGGTCCGCATAGTCATACGGATCTTGACTTTGGCCATCATCGTTAGGACTGCCGCCCTGCGCGCCGCGACGTTCCGCCTCCAGTCGCTGGATAACCGCGCGGACCCGTTCATCCTGAATTACGCTCTTGAACGTTTCATTTAGCAAAGTATTTGGCATGAATCGCTCTTTCTGTTGGTCTGTCCTTTCAAGTTTGATGTGCGCCTGGGGTGGCCGCTACCTTCCCAATATCTCCGCCGCGGCCCGGTCAAGAATCTTGGCAATCCGCTTCGCTTCCTCGGGATCGCACCCGTGTTTGCGGCGCAGCGCATGTTTCAGAGCGTGGCGCGCACGATGCACTTCATCGGAAGCACCTCCGTCAGAATCGCCCACGCCGGCAAATGCTTCGCGTACCTGCTCCATTCGTCCTCCAATTCGCGCCAGAGCATCGAGAATCGCTTCGGCGTTCGCGCGGTTTGCTTCCAGATGGGCCTTGCCCTCGGGCGTAATGCTGTAGAGCTTCCGCGTACCCTGCTGCTCCACGCTGGTGTGACCGATCTCATGCAGGTAAGTCAGCGCGGGATAAATCACACCCGGGCTGGGCGTATAGAATCCGCCCGAACGTTCTTCGACCATCTTGATCAGTTCGTATCCGTGCGCTGGTTGTTCGGCGAGCAGCGCCAGTATCACCAGTTGAATGTCGATCGCGTCGAGCTTGCGGCCGCCGGGAAAATCGCCGCCGGCGAAGTCGCTCATAAATCCGGGGCCTCCACGACGGAACCCGCGGCGCCCGTGATGACGTCCGTGTCCTCGCGGGTGTTCTCGGCCGTGTTCGCTGTCGTGTTCGCGACTGTGTTCTCGTCCGTCTCCTCGGGCATGCTCGTGGTCGCGTTCTCGACGGTGTTCGCGGCCGAAGAGGCGATCGAAACGTGTTGAGGTTAAGAAATCTTCGAAATGGTTTTGTTTAGTCATGTCTCAAAATATATCGTACGATGTATTGTACGTCAATACTATTCGTAAGCTCTGGCTAAATGTTCCCAAACGATTGAAGATAAATGGTTTAATTAGTCTGGATTCGCACGAGTTTCCCGCGCCTGATCCACTCGTTATTCGGGATACAAGCCAGACTCCCAGAGGCTTGAAACGGGCTCGATACCGGTCAAATCACGGACAAGCCGGAAGTTATGCCTTGCCAGAAGTCTGATTGTGGGAAACTCGGATCTCCGCAATTAAAATCCGGAGATGTTGGGTTCGTAGTTCATCTTCTTTGCCGAGTGGTTTCTCGCTACGACGGGGGTCTCGAAATCCATCCGGGCGAGTCGTTACACAAAAGCCCCGCAAGGCCTACGAATAGATCCCAGGCGCCTCATGTCCAAGCTTCTGCACGTACTCAACGTATGACCCCGGATAAACAGTGGGATGGCGGTCCGTACCACTCTCGCCGCCCAGTTCCAGCACACGTGAGCCGAGACCGCGAAGGAACATGCGGTCATGCGATACGAAGATCATGGTGCCTTCAAAATCCTTCAGGGCGTCCACCAGCATTTCCTTGGTTGCAAGATCCAGGTGATTCGTGGGTTCGTCGAGTACCAGGAAGTTCGGCGGGTTGTAGAGCATGCGCGCTATTGCCAGCCGCGACTTTTCTCCACCGGAGAGTGAGCGGATCTTCTTATCTACGTCATCGCCGGAGAACTGGAATGCTCCCGCCAGATTCCGCAGTGACCCGAGACCGTCCTGGGGGAAATCCTGTTGCAACTGTTCGATCACGGTGAGGTCGGAATTGAGCACGTCCAGGGATTGTTGCGCGAAGTAGCCCATATACAGGCTGGCGCCGAGCCGCACGCTTCCCGCATCTGGAGCACTGGCGCCGGCAATCATCTTGAGCAGCGTGGTCTTGCCCGCGCCGTTTCTTCCCATGACGGCCCAGCGTTCTCCGCGACGGATGGTGAGATTGAACCCTTCGTAAATCACACGCGGGCCGTAACTCTTGTGCAGATTCTCAAGGACGGCTACCTGTTCGCCGGATCGCGGAGGTAGACGAAACTCAAACTTCACCACTTGGCGTTTCTTCGGCAGTTCGATCTTCTCGATCTTGTCCAAGGCCTTGATCCGGCTCTGCACCTGGGCCGCTTTGGCGGCGTGCGTCCTGAAACGATCAATGAAGCGCTGCTCTTTGGCAAGCATGGACTGCTGCCGGGCGAAAGCTGCCTGCTGGTTGCTCTCTCGCACCGCCCGTTCGCGCTCGTAGAAGTCGTAGTCACCCGAGTAGGTGATGATCTCGCCGCCATCAATCTCCGCAATCTTTGAGACCAGACGATTCATGAACTCGCGGTCGTGCGAGGTCATGAGCAGCGCGCCAGGAAACGACTTGAGAAACTGCTCCAGCCAGATGATGGATTCGATGTCGAGATGGTTCGTCGGTTCGTCCATCAGCAATACATCCGGCATTCCGAGCAGGACGCGCGCCAGCGCAACCCGCATCTTCCATCCGCCCGAGAGAGCGCCCACGTCGCCGTCAATCTGATCGTCCTTGAATCCCAGGCCGTGGAGCACTTCACGGGCTTGCGATTCGAGCGCGTAACCGCCCAAATGCTCGTACTCCTCCTGAACGTGACCGAAGCGATCAAGGATGCGGTCCATGTCATCAGCCTTATCGGGATCGGACATTTCCCGCTGCAAGGCTTCGAGCTCGTGGTGCAGATCGCCGACGCGTCCGCTGCCTGCGATCGCTTCATCCAGAACCGAACGGCCCTGCATTTCCTCGACGTCCTGGCGAAAGTAGCCGATCGTCAACTTCCTGGGGACAGAGACCGCGCCCTCGTCGGGAGTTTCCTCGCCGACCACCATCCGGAAGAGCGTTGTCTTGCCCGCCCCATTGGGACCGACCAGCCCAACCTTTTCGCCGGGATTCAACTGAAACGAAGCATCCACGAAGAGCAACTGCTTGCCATACTGTTTATTGATGTTTGAGAAAGAGATCATTTTGAAGGAGCAACTGCGGCACGGTGCCTCTTCCAGTGTAGCGTGGCTGGAAAATTGGCGGCCAACGCTGGCAAGTTGGGGATCAGTGAACAGAAATCAGGGATCGCAAAATTCACACTTGACATTGACAGATAATCCACTACCATACGGTTGTGGATAAATTGGGTACAACGTTTGCGGCTTTGTCCGATCCAACCCGGCGGGCAATGATCGAACGACTCTCCCATGGGCCTGCCTCTGTGCATGGATTGACAGAACCGTTTGCACTTTCGCAGCAGATGATTTCAAAACATATTGCCTACCTGGTGCGGGCGCGGATTGTGATCAAGACGAAGCGTGGACGAGAGAGTGTGTGCACGCTTAGGCCAGCGGCGATCAAGACGGTCAGCGACTGGGCGATTAGCTATCGCCGGTTCTGGGAAGAGAGTTTCGACAAGCTGGAAGTGGTTGTGAACGAAATGAAAAAAACGGAGGTCAGAGATGACAAAAAACACGGTTAACGAAATAGAGCGGATGGTCGTTACAAGAGTTTTTGATGCCCCACGCGAATTGGTTTGGAAGGCGTGGACAGACCCGAAATACGTGATGCAGTGGTGGGGACCGAAGGGTTTTACTGCGCCGGTTTGCCAGATGGATTTTCGCGTTGGAGGAAAATCTCTCTTCTGCATGAGAGCGCCGGATGGGCAGGAGTTCTGGAATGCGGTTGAATACCACGAGATTGTTCCGCACGAGAAGATCGTTTCCTTGATGTACTTTTCGGACTCGAAGGGAAACAAGGTTGACCCTGCGCAGTTAGGAATAGAACATGAGGCCATTGACGGTGCGTACGACGTGACCCTCTTTGAGGATCTCGGAAACGGCCGGACGAAACTCACCTTCATTGGAAATGAACCCATGGAGAGCGCGAAAAATAGCGGTCAAATGGAGGGCTGGAACCAGATACTCGATAAAGTTGCTGCAGTTGTTACGAAGCTAGCGCAGGCGAAATAAGAAGTTGGAGTTTTGATGATTGTCATGCGCGAGATCTGAACGTAACGCAACGAACAAATTCGGGGACAGACGGAACTGAGCTCAATTCAGCCAGGACATGCCCGCATGCCGTTGGTCGGCCAGCAATACGTGGTTCGTTGCATGACCACGATTGGGTTACATCCGTCTGTCCCCGAATTTCCCTAGAGCATTTAACCTCCCGACGTGGGAGCGATTTTCCTGTTAGCCGATCCCTAAATCGAAAACGCCGGATTGCCTTCTATCACCTTCTGCTCGAGATTCGGACGTTCGTGCTTGCGCCAGAGCTTTGCAGCGTGTCGAACCCGATAGAGAATAGGTCCGCCATCCGGCTGGTCCTGGCGAACGATGGGACGCGGCAGGCAGATGAAATCCGTCTCCAGCCGGTCCGCTGCTGCGTGCACTACCGAATAGCCATGGCCGCCCATGTCAACAAACGACAAGTGCGGTGACAAATCCCGGTTGGAAAGCTGGCGTGCCTTTTGCACGTCACCACTCTTCGCATATTCCAGGCATGACCGAACACCGTGACGCACCAGCATATTAACCGTGGGTTGCGGACGGTTGTCACCAGGACCTTGCCCGAGGAACAGAGCCCGCAGCGGAGCGTCTTTGGGCAGGTGATGTTCCATTGACTCCACCATTCCGGGCGCGGAGATTGATCCAACCACGAATGCCACACCTACGGGGTCAAAGGACTTCGGCGGGAGAGACTTCGCCGATAAACCAGCCCAGAAGCTATGCCGGTCGCCCGCCACCGTGGCAAACCCCGTAATCGCATGCTTTTGAATGAAATCGTAAATTTCACCGCGCTCCTGATAGGCACTGCTGACGTCCCCGCCGCCAAAGCTGGCATACCCAGCACCGGGCCAGGCGCTTGCAACCATCCCTGGAGGAAGGTTCTGCGGGTCGGCGCGCATATCCAGCGTCGCAGTTGTGCTTCCCCAGATCTTCCAGGTAGCTTTCGAATTCCGCAGTTGTTCCAGAAACCACGCTTTTTGCTCGGCTCCGAGCATGGTCTGCGCGGGATCCGCCTTACGGAGGTTCGGAACTTGCTTGTCCCCGAAACGGATGGTGTCGGGCGGTTTGCCTCCGTTGTAATCCCGGCCGCCATCGAGTATCTCAAGCACCTCCTCAGGCACGAACTCCGAATAGTCCTTATTAAAGAAATCTGCGTCAGCGAACTTGGTTCCGGGGTCCTCCGATCGGTAGCTTCGCTCGTCGGTGATCATGAGCTCCACGTTCCGGCCCCAGCGGAGCGACCGGTATCCCTTCAGACTATGGATCGCCGCAAGATTGTTGGCCTCCTGCCCGAGTCCATGCTCATCGAAAACTGTGACCGGGGCATCCTTAACCTTACGGTGGGCTGAACTCTTCTGAGCGAGGGACCACCGCTCTTCACCATACGCGCGGGCTGATACTCAAAAAATGCCTGCATGGCTGCGACCTTGCGCGTCTGCGCGGGACGCGTTTTGCCGTCGAACACTTGCAAGGCTTGCCATCCTTGCCAGCTGTACTCATGGTTATCCCACATGGGAACAAAGGGCCAGCGGGCACGAGCGTCCTGCAGGTCGGGATCATGCAGGTAGGCGCGATACACAGCACGGTAGTCATCCACGTTCACTGGGATGTGGAAGTCCTCAATTTTTTCTCCTTGAGGATAACGAACGAGTTCCCTCACCTTGCGGTCGTAATAAGTGGCGCGGTCCTCCGGATACCAGACCAGCTCGTAGATGAAGTCGCCCAGGTGCAGAACAAAGCTGAGCCGGTCCTGCTCAGAAGCGTGCTCATCCTCGAAGATCATTCTTCGGTACGCGTTCTGCGCTCCGAGGTTTGCGTTCTGACAACTGACGAACGCGAAGTGTACCGGCCGGGAATCATCATCGGCAGGCGCGGTGATGGTGCGGCCGAGGCGGCTGCCGGAACCCTCAGGATCGGTAAAGCGATACCAATAGACCTGGGCCGGCTTCAGTCCTCCGACCAGCACACGACAGGTCCAATCCGCCTCCGCCGAAATCGACACTTTCTGAGTTGCGATCACACGCTGGAACGTCTGGTCGAGCGCCACTTCGACGATCAATTCCTGGGCCGGTTTAGGCTGCGGGGCGCGCCGGGTCCACAGCAATACGCTGTTGCTGTCGGGATCGCCGGAGGCTACACCTTCCGGGAAAAGGTCGCGACGCTCGCGCCAGGAAATCTTCGAGGGAGTCGAGAATGAGCGACCCCAAGCCGCTTCCGCACCAAGCACCGCGGCCATAGCCAGAAAATCGCGACGGCTAATATTTCCCATGCTGTAACTCCTTCTTTCCGCTGCAAGGCCCACGCACACTCGAGATGAGACGTCTCGTCCCAAATAGTGAGCGAACATGTCGGCCCACTATCTTGGACGGTCTAGCGCTGCGAGCGTGATCACAAGATCTTGCCTATTGAGTTGGTTCGCCCTTGAGAAATGTTTACTGAAACCGCGAAACGCTTGACAGAAATCCGGGGACCTACTGATGCAATGAGAATCCAGACGGCAACGCTGCCTCAAGATTGATTTGTTCGCCGGTGATGGGGTGGTGAAATTTTAGAAATCGGGCGTGCAGGAAATATCCTCCATCGCCCGGGAGGCCGGGGAGATTTTCAAGAGGCTGGCCGGATAAACCGTACAGAGGATCGCCTACCAGAGGATGGCCGATGGATGCCAGATGGATCCTGATTTGATGAGGGCGGCCTGAATTCAGGCTTACCTCAAATGTTGTGGTGCTTGTCGCGCGTGAGATCACCTTCGCCAATGACTTTGACGGCTTGCCACTCGGGTTGGCGGCCCACACCGAACCGATGCGCGGGTGCGGTACAAGGCCGATGGGTGTGAGGATTTCGTAGGCGTCGTGCTGTGCAACGTTTTGAGCCAGCGCCCAATAGATTTTTTGAATTCTGGGTGTGTTCCAGTCCGCGCCTAGTTTAGAGGCGGCCTGCGGTGTTTTGGCGAAGAGAACGATGCCGGTAGTGGCGCGGCCTAACCGGTGGACAGGGTTTGCGTTGGGGGTTTGCTTTTGCACCAGGCGCAGCAGGGTGTTTTCCATGAAGCCGCCGCCGGGAAGGGTCGGCAGCCCACCAGGTTTGTTGACGGCCAACAGATGGGGGTCATTAAACAGGACTTCGAAGTGCTGAGGAGAGTCGGGTTCGATCCAGGGTGGACGGTTCCAGACAAGGGTTTGGCCTGAAATAAGCGATTCGCTTCCGGTCGCCGTGACGCCGTTGAGGGTGACTTCGCAATTGTTCAGTTTTTGTTGCCAGGCTTGTGGGGTTGAGTGTGGGTAAAGGCTTGCCAGGTGTGAGAGCAGGGTTCGTCCCTGATATTTGCTGCTGATGATTGTGGTATAGGCATGGCCCCGGTTGAGCATGTGGTTTGAGTGTAAGCTATGGCATCTGCGGCAGGAGTTGCTGCGTTTCGAGCGGGACGGCTGGAAGGACCATCAGATGCGAAAAGGGTTTACGAGAAAACCACAACCGGACGCCCCCGCGACGCCAGTCAAGAACTACATCACGCCGAGCGGGCTTGAGCGCCTTAAAGATGAGCACCGGTTTCTGCTCACCAGGGAACGCCCGGCCGTGGTGGAGGTGGTGGCGTGGGCTGCCAGCAACGGCGATCGCAGTGAAAACGCCGACTATCAGTACGGCAAGCGGCGGCTGCGGCAGATCGATGGGCGGATTCGCTTTCTCACAAAGCGAATCGAAGCCGCGGAAGTGGTGGACCCGGAAGCTCCGAGAGCGGGGCAGGCGGCGACGAGGGCATTCTTCGGAGCGACCGTGCGCTATGCCAATGCCGCGGGAGTTGAGCGAGTGGTGAGCATCGTGGGCACGGACGAGATCGATCTCAACCGCAACCACATCAGTTGGGTGTCACCTCTGGGGCGCGCGTTGATGAAGTCGGCAGCGGGTGACAGCGTAGTCCTTCAATTGCCGGGCGGTACCGAATACCTGACCGTGCTGGAAGTGCGTTACGAGCGCATTTCTGTGGAACCGTTCCGTGAACCACCTGGATCCGAGGCCTCGGCAAAGGGACTCCCTCGCCGACGCTAATCCACCTGACGAAGGTTAGCGAGGCGGCACATGAAAATTCCAGGCCCGAGCAGGGACGAATTGTGAGCCGACTATAGACTGGACCTGCCCAAGATCCAAGTGTGAGGGGCTTCCAAAAGCCGACTTCCCCGACAAACCATGCGGTCAAGGCGCACCGGACACATAAGTCCGTCAGGTGCATGTGTGTTTCTAACCGGAACTTGCTGGGAGGGCTAAGTCGGGACATTTCTTCCCCGTGGCGTCGGTACTAAACACCGAAGAGGTTTTCTCGTAAGCGTGCCCTCGATATTTGGTCAGTCGGGGCCCCACTGAAACTGGTTATTGGTACCATCCTGGAATCCTTTAGCAAAGGTGAAAACATGGGATCCGACAATTCTCAGAACCAGGTCTCCCAACAATAAAGCGATCAGGAGAACCGTAGTTCTCAAGTTCCCCCACCTCTCTTCCGGCGCTTGCGCGGATACGCGTTTGACCCTAGCTTGTCAATTCGCCTCGACACGGCTCTTATCAACGAAACGGTATTTGAAGTTCCTTGGGATCACAACTTACAACCTGGCCCAGTCGATGAGTACCTCGAGGTGGTCGACTACGACCCAGCGAGTGGCTGCTGGTCGGCGGCGTAAGCTGGATCAAGGTCTGAAAACTCCTGCCGTTCATAGGACAGGTTTTCTGCGAATTGCCGATCAACAACAGTGCTTACAGCCGCCGATTCCGTATTGACGAGAGGCGCTCCTCCTTCGACCGTGACCGTCTCCGAGAAGGCGCCGACCGGCAACGTAAAGTTGATGGCCAACGCATCTTGAACGTTCAGAACAATGTCAGGTTTGATCAGTGTCTTGAAACCGATCTTTGAAACCTGAAGCCGATACGAGCCGGGGGGAAGATTCGACAGGATGTATATACCTTCGTTGCTGGTCTTTGCAGAGTATTTGATTCCGGTCGCGTCGTTCACTACGACGATATCGGCTTCCGGAATCACACTATTGGAGGAGTCATTGACAAGGCCGTTGATCGTCCCGTTTGGGGATTGGGTAAGAACGGGCAAGGCGAACAAGACCACGCAAATGAGAAGAAAAACGTTCTGGGGGAAGCGCATTTCGGTTCTCCAGCGAGCAATAGTGTCGAACTCTTCTTATGTTGTTCGCAGGACAATCCGTGGTGGCACCACTCACCCAATCATTTTAGGACAATTTGACTAACCGGAAGGCAGCAGAACGACGAGCTAGGGGTGATTCGCATCAACTCTGAGATAGGCGAACAGTAGAGACTTACCGCTAGGTCGTTGGCTGCCTCCATTTGGTTCCACTGTAACGAAGACAGCATCGATTTGCGCCAGCGTCTTCGGGTCGTCGCACTTCAAGATCCAGCGCTTTTTTGAACCGTTGTCTTGGTAAAAAACTCCGAGATTGAGTGCAGTTTGCCGGTCCGATCCTCGGCGCCCCCAAGCCTGAAAGGCGTTTGCTTTTCTCATGGCGGCGGCCTGGTCCAGGTCGTAGGCGTAAAAGATCAACGACTTCCCTCTCGTATAGAACACCCGGCCATACGGCTTTTGGGTTTCGCCTGTACGGGCGACGTCATACACTTCCGCGATGTAGAGATCTCGGGCACCCATCAAATCCCGGATGTCGCGATCATGGGCTAGGAGCTCGTCCTTCTCCTCCAGTGCGACTTCGCGGTCGCGAAGAAGATCGTTCAGCTCATTGACTTTGGACTCCAAGGTCTTGGCGCGCGCGGTGTCCTGAGCCGACTGTCGAGCCAACGAGTCGAGCTTCTGTTGCAACAGTTGGGAGTCCGAACGGGCACCATCGAGCTTATGTACAATTTCCGTCCGCTGCTGGGCGAGTTCTTGTCTGTTTCTCTCGCTGGACTTTAAGTCGCTATCGAGCACGGCTTGCGACGCTTTCAGCGCAGCAAATTCGCTCGCCCGCTGCGCTAGTTGCCGGCGGAGGTCCGCGATGGCCTTATCCCGAGCCTCGATCTGCGTACGGGCGATCTGCAGATCACGTCCGGCATCGCTAATCCGAGATTCGAGCGAGACTTTGTCTTGTGTGCTGGGCTCAATGCGCACGACCTGGGCACGATCTGTTCCGCGATGTATCCCAGCCCGGTATGCGTAGAAGCTAAGAGAGACGAACAGCAGTATTCCGGCGGCGTACAGCATCCATACATGTCTCCACGTTGATTCACTGGAAAACACGGGAACCCGGCCGGGGCCGGCAAGAAATTCGTTCTCTCTCTCTTCCCTCTCTCGATCCTGCCTTTCCTGACGTGCCAGACGCTTGAAGAATACGTCCTCGGCCTGTTCTTCAGTCCAATCAGAGCCTGGTTCCGACTCCACAGATGCTTCGCTAGCTGCGATGGCTGGGATGCCTAGGTTAACAGTCGCTTGATACTGCTGGAGGACTTGCCGGCAGGGCGGGCAAACAGCGAGATGCTCCTGTAGCTTCTTTTGTTCGTCCTCAGTCAACTCGCCCGAGGTCGAAACGGCGCAGAGCTCTAGGAACTCGTTATGGGGTTCGGTTAGTGACAACGCCCCCGCTCCTAGGTTGGACAAGACCTTTTATCATATTGGTCGCTCGCGCGGCAATTGGTTACCAAAGAGCTCTTTCCGCAGCCTTTCCAATCCGCGGAAATAGTGGTGTTTGACGTTCCCGCGCGATTGGCCCAATGCGGCGGCAATTTCATCCAGGGTATTCCCTTCTATAAAGAAGAGGTGGAGGGTCCGGCGCTGGTTCTCTGAGAGTGCTTCAAATACCCTCTGAAGGTTTCCGTCTCCGAGTCTCCCGTCAATCGAATCCTCAAACCCGACCGCAGTTCTCGGATCGGCGAGATCGTTTGCTGCGTCGTCGAGGTCGACGCGTGTATAGAAATGTCGAGACGTCAAATAGCGGCGGCGAGAGATGGCGCGACGGTAGGCCATTTGCATAATCCAGAACCGTGCCGAGCCCTTGGATTGATCAAAAGCTTTGCACTCACGGTGAACTATCAAGAAAAGGTCTTGGAGCAGGTCATCTGCCTCGGAGGCATCTCGCAGAACTCGGTAGGCCACTGCACGAACGACGCGAGCGTAACGGCGGAACAACAAGGCCAGAGCCTCTTTGTCATCCACGCATATGCAAGCGATCAGGGCTTCGTCGGAGATCTGGGGCGTTACAGCCGACGAGGAACCCGAAGGCGTCGTTTGGGTCTTCTCTGCGGGCATCGCGAGCCTAGGCAAGCGAATTGTGACGCTAGGATTCATGCAGCCCGCAGCCAGATCTCGGGGTCGAGAGATTCTCTTTTACCGGGAACTCTTCCCTGCTGTTACCATTTGGGTTCCCAGGTCTCACTTATTAGCTTTCGCGCAGACAAACATAACCATTTTACTTGTAATTACTTACGTATCAGTCGAGCACTAGCGGACTCAGTTACCTACCGCAGTCCACGAACCGACCCTGTCCCTCTGCACTGAGTTTGACGAGCCATTGTGTCCAAGTCCCCATCTTAGGGATATGTTTCGATTCGCATAATTCCCTATTTTGGGGAATTAGTCAACAGGTGAATATATGTCCGGGGTGTGAACCCGAAGGATCCTGAGTATCAGAAGGCGTACCGAGAATTTCGTGAGCGTCTAAGACGCGCACGCGATGAAGCCGGTCTCACTCAATGTGAAGTCTGCGCGAAGATGCGAAAGAGCACTTCGTTTATTTCGAAGTGCGAACTAGGCGAGCGCCGACTTGATTATGTCGAGCTGCGGAAGCTCGCCAAGATCTATCGCAAGCCAGTCTCTTTTTTTGGCCCTCCGCGCGAGTAAGGCCCTTATCCCATGCCTGCGAGCCATTCGTGATTATTCCCTATTTTGGGGAATCGCTCGCGCATTGCTTATACCTCCGATAGCGTGAATCCCAAGGACAAGGCATACCAAAGGGCCTACACCGCTTTTCGAGAACGCCTTATTAAGGCTCGAAAAGATGCGGAATTGACACAAGGCGAGGTCAACACCCGCATGGGGAAGCCCCATTCCTTCATCTCTAAATGTGAACTAGGTGAACGACGCGTGGATTTTGTTGAGCTTCAGTTACTAGCAAGAATTTACGGAAAGAATCTCTCATTTTTCATTACGCTAGACTGAGGGCGCTACTACAGTGGGACTCATCAGGGCTACTTTTGCAGCCGCGTCGTCTTGCATGTGCGGCAGCACGTGTGATAAGCATCGTGCCGAAAGAGAAGTCGTGAAAGTTTGCATCCAGTTTTCCAGTGAACCGATTGCCGGGTCAGACTCGCCCGGCGAAGCCACTCGATCGGCGGCATAGTTGACCCCAGTCTTCACAAAACTCGGCTTCTGACCAGCTGGCCCTCTCAGGACTGCGTCGTTGAGCTGGCTCAAATGCTTGCATTCCAACCTTTCCAATTGACCGAGTCATCAGCGATCTAATTCGCCAAGTGGAACAGTTTCGGAAACATGGTGGAAACCCTCTGTGCCTTCCGATTGTCGGGGTCAACTTCTCGGAGGGGTACACATCGTTTTAGGGTGCGAGACATTGGCCTACTGACGGCCGCAAGCGCAAGCATCCGATAAAGGAAGCAGCAGAGGCCGTATCTCGGCTTGAGCAACAGGCAAGATCACACTTCGACGAATTCCTTCTCCTGAAGTTTATCGCCACCAATGTTGCGCCTTTCCCACTTTCATGGGTAGACGAAAAGCAGACCGTGATGGAATATTCTGAGCTCTTAACTCGCACGTCCCGCAAGTACGACCGACGTTTCGCGTGAATGAACAATCCGGCAACCCTCCAAAACAACCTCTTCGCCCCAAAGAATTTGAGGAGCGGGTTTAACAAGCCCATTCGTAAACTCGACAGAGTTACTGCTTCCTCAACTTGACGTCTGCTTTCGGGAAGAACGCGACGGCTGATCGGCTGATCAGGAATTTCAAAGAGCGGAACGAGTTCCGGCTCTTGCCCGATTCATGCCGCGAATATTCGCGGAAGGTTTTGTCAACCGCCAATGCCGTCATCGACTTCCGGCAACCGCCTACATCTTGACGCACTCAGGCCAGACGAGTACTATCGGCCCGAAACTGCCACTCTCCGCGGTCACTTCATGCATTCGCTTGGCCCTCTGCGCTCCCAGGCCTCCTCCAATGGCGCACCGGATCGCGCTTGGCGCATCATTTCGATCATTGCTGCCGCAGCAGCTGTAGTCCTGTCTCTGGTAGTGTTCGAAGCCAAACTGCAAAGGCTTGAAGTCTCTTCTCTGCTGCTGCTCATCCTGGTTTTAGCCATTTGCACAGTGATTTTTATACACGGGCGGTTCTTGATTCAGCTTCACCATGAACATCGCCAGACCACTCGGGCCCTCTTCTCAAGCGAACATGATTTCCAGCAAATGGCAGACAACATCCAGGAAATCTTCTGGATGCTTGACGCAAAGACCAAGAGAACACTCTACGTCAATCAGGCTTATCAAGCGATCACTGGCCGCTCCTGCTTGAGTCTGCGGGAGAACCCTTCTTCATATGAAGAGGCCATCCACCCTGAAGATCGCCTTCATGTCCTGGCTAAGCTCGATGAAGCGACACACACAGGACGGTTCGACGAAAGATTCCGTGTCGTCTGGCCCGCGGGCGAGGTGCGCTGGGTTTCGGTCCGAGGATTTCCGGTTCGGGAATCCGATGGCAGCATTAGCCGGCTAGTCGGAACGGCTCAGGACATTACCGCGCAGAAGGAAGCAGAGGAGCAGGTTGCCCAGAACTTGGTGTTGGCGGAAAGCGCTTGGACGGAATCCGAAGCCCTCCGTAAAGCAACGCTTGCCCTGACACAGGACCTGCGTATGGACATAGTTTTGGACGCGCTGCTTCAGTCTTTGGCTGAACTCGTTTCCTGCGAATGTGCGCGTATATGGCTCTTGGAAAGCGACACACATTTATTTGTAGCGCGCGAGAAGTTGCGCCACGAAACACCCAAAAAGCCTCCGGATTATCCGCTGACGTTGGACGCCGCAAACATCCCATTCTTGTACCGAATCCTGGTCAACCAGAAAAGCGTATTGCTCTCGGACACCAAACAGGAATCAGATTGGAAGACGTTCAAGAACCATGTCCATCTGCGTTCATGGCTCTGCGTTCCTTTAATGTCCTCACAACGAACTCTGGGCCTGCTTTCTGTCGGCCACAGCCAACCTGGCTGTTTCAGCGGCGAAGACTTACGACGCGCCCAGCTTTTGGCAATCCCGGCCGCCGTTGCCATCCAAAACTCGCGGCTGTTTGAGTGTGCGTCAATCTATGGATCTGAACTTGAAAAGCGGGTCAATGATCTCCACGAGGCCAAAAGGGCGCTAGACCAGTCCGAAGAAGGCCGGAAGATCTCCGAAGACAAGTTCCAGAAAGTCTTTCGTTCGAGCCCCGTCGCATTTTCCATAACAACGTTAGATGATGGCCGGTTCCTAGACGTGAATGCCGCCTTTGAGTGTCGGTATGGGTATTCTCGAACGGAGCTGATCGGGCGCACTGTGCACGAACTAAGAATTTGGGACGAGCCTGCGGAAGGTTCGCTAATGGTCTCATCTCTGCTCACAGGCGGTCCGATCCGAAATGTTGTCGCGCGGTTGCGTACAAAATCAGGCGATATCAAAATGACAACCTACTCTGCGGACAAAATTCAATTTGACGGCCAGACATGCGTTCTCGCGGTGTCCGAAGACCCGCCACAACTGCCGCAACGATTGGTCAATTTAAGGTCTTAAGGAGTAGTGGATCCCTTCAACGCGGTCTTTTCTTCCGAGAAGCGCAGCCAGGACCTTCCGGCGTGTTTAAAATCTTCGTTTGGTGAGGCCTCCCATCTAATTTGACGTTAGTTTTGCGCACTGCCCGCAATTCCTACCACCGGACCAAAACTCCAACCAATGCGACCGGAAATTCGTCAAGATGAGTCATCTGAACCCATCACCGAGGTGTGATCGGTCAGTTGAGTATTCACTGAACACCAAGGGCTGGTTAGAAATGGATGGCGAGATGGACAACTCGTCACCCCATCGCCAAAGGCCACTTTCAAGGCAGAAGCACGGAGCTGAACATCTTGCGCCTCGCGGAACGATAATCCAAGGAGTTCCACTATGGATGAATGGTCAGGTTGCAGTTGCCCACTCTGTAAAGTCGAGCAGGCGCTGATCGAACAATTCGCAGAGAAACAAACGGCACGACAGTACTATGACGTTGCCCGCAGAAGTCCAATTTTGTCCGGTTTTCCGACCGCCCTGGCGCTTCTACGCCGCGTGCGCGAAACAACAACAGCTCAGGGAGACGCAGATTCGTCAGATGAAATCCTTGGGGAGCTCTTACGGAGGGGGGAAATCCCTAGTCAAGGGCTTCGGCAACATGTGCTCCTGCTCATTCTGATGCCTGCCCTGCACAGGACTAGCCGCCAAATTGCGTACGGCTTCCCTTCACTGGCTCGCGATGACGTCGCTCAGCAGCTGATCACTTCACTCCTGCAGATCCTTCGATCCAAATCAATGTTGAAACAGCAATCCCATTTCGCATTTACGATCACTCGTTTGATGCGACGGCAAGCGTTTCGTTGGGCCATCCGCGAGGCGAAGCTCGCTCCTACTCAAGAGCTGGCAATGCCGATTGTCGCCGAAGCTGTTGTTGAACACGGATTCGAGACCACGATCCACCTAAGGGACTTTTTGCGAGGTTGTCTTGACGAGGGTCAACTGACGAAGACGGAGTATGACCTACTAATGCTTTTCAAGATCGAAGGCGTTTCAGCAGAAGTACTGGCCGCTCGGGAAGGCTTGTCCGAAATAGCTTTCAGACACCGCATGCAACGAGTGGTTGACAAGCTCCGGCGCATCGCTCAATCGCCTTCTCGCGGCACAGAGCGCCGTGCAGTTGCTGCCACGACGAGTGCGTCGTTTCGACCATCGGGGGGAAGAATTTCTGCGGCCTGACACAATCGACCTTTTTTCTTCAGCTGCGCGGTCTGTTTCTTGTTTTCCAGGCAGATTAGGTAAGAGAAAGAAGTTCTCGCCGGCTTCTAACCCAGGACCACCTAGCGATGCTGAAACACCCTGTCACCGAAGCTCTTGCTTTCTGGTCTTCCGAAAGACGCAGATGGACAACCGGTGCCCCCCAGCATCCCATTCTCCCCTTCGAGGCCGGCGAGGATTCTCCATTCTTCCGATTCCTTCTGGAGGATTCCCGTATGCGCGATCCACTGCCTCTGAACCCTCGCCGCGCAAAAAACAGTGATCACAGAGCACTTCGCCGGGGCGCCCTTACCTTTGCCTCCTGTCTCGCGCTTGCAGACGAAGTCTTCGCCCAGGCTGGCGGCGACCCATGGACGCAAGCCACGCAAGCGCTTCAAACTGCCTTCACCGGCCCAATCGCTACCGGCCTGGCCTTAGTTGCCATCGTGGTAGGCGGACTCATGTTTGCCTTCGGCGAGGGCGGAGCCAAGCGCACTTTGGCGGGCGTGGTCTTTGGCGTCGGCATGGCCGTCGGTGCCGTGAACTTCATGGCGTGGCTGTTCCCCTAGAGCAAAAGACCTGAAGCAGACTCCAAGGGTTCCACGTATGCCACGACGACTCAATCCCGTATTTCGTTCGCTCAACGCCCCACTTACCTTGCTGGGAGCTGAGAGAAAGCTCTTCTTCTTCGCCCTGGTGATGGGCGCAGCGGTCTTCAATCTGCTGCACACCTTTCTCGGCGGACTGTTCATGTTTACGCTGCTTTATTCATTCGCCCGCTGGGCGACGAAGACTGATCCCCAAATCCTGCGACTTCTGCTCAATTCCGCAAAGACACGCGCGCAATATGACCCAATGAAATTTGTCCCCATCCCGGTTCGGGGAGTACGGCATGTTTAGACTTGCGCATGCTCTCAGGCAATCTCGTGAAGCAGGCTCGCTAAACGAACGGATTAACCTCTTTGGATTCATCGACGATCACACTTTCTTAACCAAAAGCGGCGATGTGGGAGTTGTCCTGGCAGTTCGAGGTGTTGACTACGAATGCATGGATGCGAACGGAATCGACAACTGCACGAAGCGATTGGAGTCTGCCTTCAAAATTCTGGACGACCGCTGTCGCATTTACCAATACCTCTTCAAACGCAATGCTCCGGACCTTCCACATCAGACCTACCCGAATCCTGTCGTCTCCGCTGCAATTGAGAGCCGAATTGCCTACCTTGAGGGTAAGGCCGACAGTCTTTATGCACTCGACATCTACTTCGTGGTTCTTTTCGAAGCCTCGCAGGCCAAAGAAGCCGTCCTCCGCACCTTCTCAACACCGGGTCGCAAGAAAAACCGCGCCTGGCGAGAGCTGCAAGCGTTTCTGTCCACCCAGAAACAGGTTCTCCTATTGCAAGACGATATTCACGACGCTCAGGCAGCTCTCGGTCAGAAGGTCTTGAGCTTCATCCAGCAGGTGAATGACCTCGTTCGCGTCGAGTTTCTGAACAGACACGAGGCCTTTCGAGTCCTCAAGCGGATCCTAAACTTCGCATCACCCAAGCTAAAATTCGCCGAGATCAAACACGACACGTTCCTCGACTATTACCTATGTGAATCTCACCTGGAATGCCATCGCGGGTTTCTGCGCATCGACGATTTCTACACGAAGGTGCTTACCCTGAAAGAACCATCCGCACAGAGCTTCCCGCTAGTTTTTCTGAAATTGCTGGAGGTTCAGGCCAATTTTTTCATCACAACCGAGTGGCGGAAGGAGGAAGCGGACAGGACGCGCGCTCGCATTCATTCGCGTCGGAGGCACTTCCACAACACCAAGCGCTCGTTTGTAAGCTACCTGAACACATCTGATGCACCCACAGCCGCCCAGGACATTCTCGTTGACGATTCGAAGGAAGCCCAGATTCAGAACCTCGGCCAGGCGCTGAAGGAGATGGAGGTCCATGGGAATTACTTCGGAGAGTTTTCGTTGACGGTGGTGGTTTATGACACCGATCGGTCGAAGGTCGAAGCCGCTTGTGCGGAGTTCTACAAAGTATTCAGCGTCCACGACGCCCAGCTGTACGAGGAGCGCTACAACCTGTTGAATGCCTATCTGGCCACCGTACCCGGCAACTCTGCTTTCAACTTGCGGCGACTTCACATCACGAACGCCAACCATGCCGACTACTCATTCCTGTTTACCCTCCATTCCGGCGAGCCCGTGAATCAGCATTTGAACCGGGAATACCTGGCGCTCCTTGAGACGAGCCACCACACCCCCTACTTCCTCAATCTGCATCATCGGGACATCGCGCACACCGTGATCCTCGGGCGCACCGGTTCGGGCAAATCCTTCCTGCTGAACTTTCTGATTACGAATCTACAGAAGTATGAACCGCGTACTTTCATATTTGATTTGGGCGGCAGCTTTGGCAGCCTGACTCGCCTGTTCGAGGGCTCTTATCTCCACATCGGGCTTGAATCTTCCGATTTCAAGATCAATCCCTTTGCCTTGCCACCGTCCAAGCGCAATCTGGATTTCCTCAGCACTTTTGTACGAGTTCTGGCCGAATCCCAGGCTCCGGGAACCATTACCAGTTCGCAGGACCGAGAACTCTTCGAGCAGATTCAGAACCTCTACGAACTGGACGACGTGTCTCTCCATACGCTCAGTACTCTGGGTAATACCCTGCGGCGCGATCTTGACAACCGGCTCTACAGGTGGAAACAGGGCGGCCAATTCGGATTTCTGTTCGACAACACCGAAGACAACATCAGTTTCTCTCGGTTCCAATGCTTTGATTTTCAGGGTATGCGGGAGTACCCGCAACTCCTGGAACCGTTGCTTTTTTACGTTCTGCATCGCGCTGACGCTATTATCCGTGATCCAGAGATCAGGCATGTCTTCAAAGCTTTCTTCATTGACGAGGCCTGGGTCTTTCTCAAAAATCCGAGCATTCGCTCCTACATCGTCGAGGCACTGAAGACCTGGCGGAAGTACAACGCCGCCCTCGTGCTCTCGACCCAGTCGCTGGACGAATTGCGGAAATCGGACATTCTCGACGTGATTCTCGAGAGCTGTGTTACCAAGATTTTCCTGGCCAACCCCGACATGGATCGCGAGCTGTACCAGCAACAATTCCATCTTAACGACCACGAGATGGATCTGATTGCTGGCCTCATTCCCAAGCAGCAGATGCTGATCAAGACGCCCGACACGTCAAAGGTGGCCAACTTGAATGTCGACGCGAAGAGCTATTGGCTTTATACCAACGATCCATTCGACAACCGCAAGCGCGACCAAGCCTTTGCTACCTACGGCTTTGAAAAGGGACTCGAAGTCCTGGCCAATCTACGCTCACCTTCGACGAATGCAGAGCTTCCCTTACCCGGAGATTAATTATGAAAACGCTCATGTACCGCGCCCTCTGCCTGCTTATTTTTATTTGTCCCCTCGCCGTCGTTTACGCCGAGAACGCCGCGCGGATCGTGAAATACTCGCAAACAGAGATTATCCCGATCCGTGCCAAGATCCGCTTTTCCACCCTTATCGTTCTCCCAGCCGACGAGGAGATTCTTGATTTCACCACCGGAGACAGAGACTTCTGGATCATCAACGGCACCCACAATTTGTGCTTTCTGCATCCCGCCCAGGCCGGCATCCGCAGCAACATGAATCTTGTGACCGCCAGTGGTCACGTTTATTCATTCCTGCTTACAGAAATCAGTAAAGAGGCCAGCGGCGAACCAGACTTGAAGGTTTTCGTCGCGCCGAATGACCAGTCAAGCATTGCCGGGAGCCAGAAGCCAGCTAGGTATGTTCGTGCCAGCGAAGTCGACGCCTACAAGGAAGAAGTGGCCAAGATTCGTGATCAGGCCGCACAAGATCTGCAGAGGGCGCAAGACCAGACCGCGAAGCAACTGGACGAGTACAAACGGACCTATCCGGCCAAGCTTCAATTCGACTACAACCTCGACAAGAGGGCGCAGGCGCCGCCATTTCTGGTTTCGGCCATTTACCACGACGACCGATTCACCTACATCAGGTCCGCAGCCAGCGAGAAGCCCACGATATACGAGATAAAGGACAAGAAGCCGAATCTCGTGAACTTCGACTTGGAGAGCGGTGTCTATGTCGTTCCTAAAATCATCGACAGCGGGTACCTGGCGGTTGGAAAGAAACGGGCGACATTCAACCGGAACGGCAACTGAACTCTGAGACCAGCCTCCCATGGAACAGATAATCAAAGACAAAGCTCCCAAACCCGCGGGCCTCGTTCCCAAGAACCTCCAGGCCTTCATCCTCGTCGGGCTAGCCTTGCTGATGGTTTTCATCATGGCGGTCACCGGGCGCCGACAGCCGGTTCCACCAAACACAACGGCGACCCCGTTACTGCCCGGTCTTGTCCCGGTTAACTCGCAAAAGGTCAGCGATTTTCAGAAAAATATTGAGCAAACGCAACGCGAATCCGCAGCGCAGGTCGAGGCCGCATTACTACAGCAGCAGAGGCAATTGGCATCCTCGGCAAACCGGACCGGCCAGCCTTATCCGCCCGCCCCCTACAACAGCTCATCGTCTCGAGGTGCTGACGGCCAAGCTCCGTCCGACCCGATCCGAGATGAAAAGATAAAGCGTGCATACGTTTCGTTGTTCTCAGACAATGTGGCGCTGACGTACCGAAAAGAATCGCGTGGCGATCGCCATTCGGCCAATGCAAGCGTGGCGACAAATGGCCCCGTTCCGCGAGTTCCCACTGTCTCTGATCCGTTCCCTACACAAGACCCTCTCGTGGCTCAAGCGGGGGCGGAACTAGCGCGCGAAGGTCAATTGTTTGCGCAAGCGCAGCAGGCGGGCCTCATGCCGCAATTGCCGCTCCCTTCTGCGATGCGAGCCTTGCCCAGGACCACTCAGCCAGCAAGCGTTTCAGGCCAGGATCAGTCCGAACCACCCAAATCGGCGCCGGATACTGCGGTTCAGAAGTCGGCCATCGCCTCCACTCACGAAGGCAAAGAATACATCTTGTTTGAAGGCACAATTCTTGAAGCGCTCCTCATTAACCGGCTTGACGGCAGTTTTGCCGGCCCAGTCACCTGCTTGCTCTCTAACAATGTTTACTCCCGTGACCGGCAGCACCTCCTCATCCCGGCTGGCAGCAAGATCGTAGGTGAAGCCAGCAAAGTCGACACTTTCGGCCAGGCACGGCTCAGCGTCGCCTTCCATCGACTCATCATGCCGGATGGGTATTCGGTCAATCTCGACCGCTTCAAAGGGCTCAGCCAGGAAGGTGCCACGGCTCTTAAAGACCAGGTAAATAACCATTACGCCAGGATATTTGGAGCGTCCATCGCCATCGGATTCCTAGGCGGCGTGGCGCAGATCGGCAGCGGAAGCGTCCTAACCTCCGACTCCACAGACCGCATTCGCGAAGGCTTTGGCGTGGGCATGGCGAATGGCGGCGACCACATTCTCGATCATTTCTTGAACATTCTTCCGACCGTAACGATTCGGGAGGGCTCACGAGTCAAGATTTACCTATCGAACGACGTGCTCCTTCCAGACTACGCCACACACACCATGCCTTCGAATCTCTAAAACAGGAAGGAGACCAATCCGTGAAGAAACCCTTGCTTCTATTGTTCGTTGCTTTGGCTTTGGCAACGTCGCCGGGAAGGGCGAACGCACAGCTCGGAGTGAGTATCGTCTATGACCCGACCAACTACGCAAACGCCCTGTTGCGCTATGCCCAGCTCGTTCAGCAGCTCAACCAGCTGCGCGCAACCTACGATCAAATCGTTAACCAGTACAATCTTGCCCTGCAAATGTCACGCAACCTCCCCAATATGGCTGCGCGATATGCCGCGATTTGGGCACCCTGGCGCAATACCAACGCCCAAGACTTATATGGGAACACCGCCACCTGGATCGACGGAATTAACTCTGGCGTCTTGCCGACCGTGGTGAATGGCTATCAGCAGGCCACCAATACACTTCTCCCCTATAGCCCCGAACTCCTGGCTGCGATGCCGGCCAACGAGGTTCAACGGGTGCAGTCGGATGCCGCCACGATCCAGCTCACCGATGGCGCTGCCGAAAATGCGATGGAAATGATTGGCACCGTTCGGGCCAATGCTCTGAACACAACCGACACGATCAACAACATTCAGAATGATTCCCTGTCCGAGGATCCCAACCTCAACACCGAAGTTTCTGTTCTAAACAAGGTCAATGCCACGAACGTCCTCTCCCTGCAGAATGCTCAGGACACCAACAAACTGCTCGTTTCCCTGCTCGAACAGCAGACGATTCTTTCCAAGCAGGCCCGCGACTCCGCCGCCAACGTCACCAACGCCGACATCAGCCGCCGCCTCAATAGCGTTGCCTTTGGCCAGCAACTCAACGGAGGCATTGGCCAAACTCTCAACACATACCGCTTGCCATAAGCGCACTCCGCAAGCGAGGAAAGGGACATCCATATGGGTCAGCTGAACACCATCACCGACTTCATCACGCAGCTGCTCACCCAGCACATCGGCCAATTCGCCTTCCTCGGCCAGGGGATGTTCCTTTCCTTCGCCACCATCATGATCGTCTGGTTTGGGGCCAAAGCGGCTCTCAGTTCCGCCGATCACGGTGGAGGGTTCCAATTTGGCAACTTCACCGCGCTGATCATGATGATCGCTTTCGGATTTGCCATGACGCAGTACTATGCGGCTCCGATCCCCGGGTTCGGTCGCAGCTTTTATCACCTCATCATCGATCAAACCTCCTATCTCAGTGATCTCATTGCTGGCACGCAGTTGCAAAACGCCGCGGATGCGATCAGCAACTATCAGGCGCAGATTCAGTCCCCAGGCTTAAGCGATTTATCCGGAAGCATCGCTTACATCGTGGACCTTGCGATTCTGGCGCTCTGGGAAGCGGTCGCCATTATCGTGACGGCCTATGGCTTCGTGGCCCAGGCGATTTGCATTCTAGTCGGCCCTATCTTTATCCCCTTCTTCATTGTTCCCAAGCTGGAATGGCTCTTCTGGGGATGGCTCAAATGCTTCATGCAGTATGCCTTCTATCAGGTGATCGCCGCCGCAACCATGTTCGTGATGGGCAATCTTGTCATCACCGTCCTCACCCAGCCTCCATTTTTGCCAGTACCCGATCCAGCCACTCTCCTGACCCTGCTGATCGTTGTTTTCCTGGGCGGCGCCTATGCGTTGCTTAGGGTTCCAGCCCTCACCAGTCACATCTTCAGTGGCATGTCCGGACTCTCATCCGGAGCCATCATTGAGCACTTTTTATCATGAGCGACAACGATTTCAACGAAGCGAAACAGCTCTATCTGGAGAAGTATGGCGACGCGATCGTCACCAATAACTATCTCAAGATCGCCGTTACCTTGCTGTGCCTGGCTGCGATCGGCTTAGTCGGGCTGAACCTGAGGACGATTCATACCTTCCAGCACTTCCGTCCTCTAGTCATTCGCATTGACCAGCTCGGGCGCGCTGAGGCCGTCGAATACAGGAGCCTCGAATACCACCCCGGCGACCGGGAAGCAAAGTATTTCCTCTCGGAATTTTGCCGCCTCTTCTACCGCAGGAACCGCTACACCATTCAGAACGACCTCACCAAGGCGCTGTATTTTCTCGACGGCAAACTGGCCAATGACACGATGGAGCAGCATAAAAAGGACGACACCGTCCACAGGTTCCTTGCCAATCCTTCTTCGCCGGAAGTCGATATCCAAGTCGAGAAGGTAGCTCTCGATGACATGCAGAATCCCCCCTACCGAGCTTCAGTCGATTTCTACCAGGTCGAATATGCTCCGGCGGACCACTCAGTTCTAAGGAAAACCCTTCACACGGCAAATTTCGTCTTGCTATTCAAGGACGAAGTTCCTAACGAATTGATCCCGGTCAATCCGCTTGGAATGACCATCACCTATTTCCGTCAGGATGAAGCGTTCAGCGACGAGGTGACGAGATGAAGAGCTCCCCGCACAAGAGTGCCCGCACGACCCACTGCCCCACATGGCATGAACTCGCCCGTCGTCTGGCCGTGCACATCACTTGGCTGCATCAAAGTGTCCCTCAAACCAAAGCTTCACGTACCAAGATCGAACGATGGCGTAAGCGACTTGCCACGTTTCCAAACGCGCGGACCACTGAACGTGCGCGACGGGGAGGCCAAAGGTGATCACGAATGCCCTGCTTTCCGCAGCGGTTGTCGACTTGGCGGTCCTTTTTTTTCTGGCCGACAGGCTTCGTTTCTTGACGCCATACCGCCTTCTCATCATGGAGCACTACGCTCCGGCGATATTGGTCTCAGTCGCGGTCCTTTCGGTCAATATGACGGCTGCGTTCTTTGCCCTGGGAAGACGATTCTTCCTGAAGGATACGGGTAGAAAGCTTGCCCATTTTGACCGGGAGCTGAATGCCGGACGAACTCCCATGCCGCCACATCTCCATCGCGAGGAGCTGAACTAGTGACCCGCTCCGGTCGAGATCTTAGCCATGATGAAAGCTTCCCATCCCCATCAATCTCGCCGTCTCGCGCTGAAATTGAGGCGCACTTCGCGTCGCACTCCAGCGGTAGGGCGGGCGACGATCACAACGACGAGACCGCCCACGGTCGGGCGCTCAATCGAGCCCAGGAGCACGAACATTCGCAATCTTTGGAGGAACCAGAGGTGAGGACGTTGACTGAAATTGGTACATTCCGGGCGCTGACCCTCGAAGATCTCGCTCACCAGCGCTACGGAGGGAATCTGCCCAGGGCCAAAAACCTTTTGAGCGATCTTTCTCGCAAGGGCCTGGTCCGGTCGCGCACCAGTTATCCCGACCGCTCCGTCTATCTGACTCTGACCAAGTCCGGCCATCGGAAACTGACGGCAGAGCGCGAACGTCACCAGCCCGATCAAAGGTTCTATCACGGTTTCGTCAAGACGCGCGAAGCCCGGCACGATGCCGCGCTCTATCGGCTCTATCACCAGGAGCTCGCACGCATTGAAAAAATGGGAGGCAAGGTTCGCCGCGTAATTCTCGACTTTGAATTGAAGCAATCCATCAACCGGAGACTCGCCAAATTGAAATCATTACCTGACGCAGAACAGATCGACGGCAAGCATCAGATTGCGCAAGAGCACGGCCTGACGGTGGTGAAAGGCAAGATCCCCTTACCCGATTTGCGCCTGGAGTACGAGGGTCCTGACCAGCAATTGGCAAAGGTCGATTTGGAATTAGTCAGCAGCCACTATCGCCATCACCACCTTGCAGCAAAAGCCCAGGCCGGCTTTGTTATGTATGCACTTGCCGAAGACGCAGCGCGGCTCCGTCCTGCCATGCAGGACCCGGAAATCATGCAGGAAATCCTGTCTTTATGAACATCGCGCCGGAACACCTCGCAGCCCTTCAAGGCTGTGGCTATACCCGTACTGAGGCTGAGTTCTTGTACCTCGTTGCCACACATTCCGGGTACTTCACCCGGGGGCAATTTCTCCGCTTTGCGCGGGTCGAAAAGGGTGGTGCAGCGAGCCGATTCACCGAAAAACTCGTGAGATTTCGGCATGGCCGGAGCGCGCGCCATGGGCGCAACACACTCATCTACAACCTCTACTCCCGCCTAATTTACGACACCATCAACAAAGACAATCACCGCAACCGGTGCCGGCAGTCAAACGATCTCATTCGCACCCGGCTGCTGATTTTGGATTTCGTATTGGGCCACCTTGAACATCAATACCTTGAAACGGAATCAGACAAAGTCAGCTACTTCCATCGAACATTGCGTGTTCCTTTGCCCATGCTTCCTGGGAGGATGTACAAGGGCATCAAGTCCAATTCCAACACCAAACGCCATTTTGTAGACCGCTTTCCCATATTCATTCCTTGTGGATCCGAATCCTTGTTTCTTCCGCTTGCACCGACTTTTGTGTACTGCGACTTCGGGGACCCTGGTCTACTTCGCTATATCGGCCATCTCCGGACATACGAACGCCTGCTGAGCCAGTTGCCTTTTTTTAACTTTGTTTATGCGTCCGCAACCGATGCGAAATTCAAGCGGGCAGGCAAGTTCTTTGCTCGTTTGTTTATGTCTCAAAGCAGTCCCGACGCGGAACATTTGATCCGTTATTTCAAGATCCGGCAGCTCTGGGAAGACCACAAGACCAGTGCCTTAACGCGGCCTGATCGGCAGCTCCTTCGTGACGGAGACAGGCGCTTTCACAGCCAGGTATTTGAAGACGCATATGGGCAATGGGCCGCCGCGAAGCTCTCTAGGACCGACCTCAACGATGTCCTCGGCCGAGCCAAAGTCCAGGAACGCAGACTGTTTTCCACCTGCGTTCTCCCCGACGATTACGACATCTTTGAATGCCTTTCCAAGGACTATTCGGCGGACCAGGCTGGAACCATCTCTGCAAATCGGAGTTCGAGAGCTGGTTCCTCTCTTTCTTCCACACCGGCGCCACCTACTCATTGGAATTGCGCTCAGAACGAATGAAACCAGGACCCAACCTTGAAAAAAACCATTTGGCGGCGGGATCGACCCGATTTTTGTCGCTCCCGGCCGCGGTTCGACTCCTTGCTGACTCGCTCGACCGCTTTTGCCACGCCATTGTGTCGGACAGAATTTGACGAGACGTATCCAATTTCATGCGGAGGATCGTGATGCCTTCGCTCAGACCGCCTGATCCCCAGGTGCCGAAGAGAAAGTTTCGGTGCGCACCGAGAAATCGCTTGCCGTCACACTCGACCGCTACGCTGGATTTCCTGGTAGACGGAGTTCGTCTTTCGAAAGAATAGTGACTTCAAGGAATGACTGTCACAGAATCCGCTGCCCGCGCCGAGACGGATTCTGACTAGAAGAAAGAAAGCCAGATCCGCTCTGAATTCCACCCCAGGCGAGCGTGACCCAAACAGGCCGGACTGGAAGAGGCAACCAGACCATGATCCAGCGCATTCTAGCTTCCAAAAACCTGACCGCATGCCTTCTTGCCTGTGCAACTGGCCTGACTCTGCATTTAAAGTGGCCCTTTCCAGGCCATGAGCCGGTGCTTCAGCTGATTGCCCTGCGCGAACCGGCGATCTACGACGGACTGAGCTACATCTACTCCCTCTTTCTTTTCACAACGCCCTACGTTCTGTTCTCGCTAGTGCTTTCCTGTTTGTACGTATTTGCTTCTCGTCCACAGGAGAAGACGAGGTCTTTGGCGCTTGCACCGTACTCGGACCCGAGTCAACGAGAAAGCCTCTTCTTAACTCTCGGCGAAGTTCACGACCCGAGGAAAGCCGTACCCAATGACCGGCCGTACTGGCTGAACGTTTCTGAACGGGGGTTGTTCACTGGCATCGCGATTTTTGGGGCCATCGGCACTGGCAAGACCAGCGGATGTATTTACCCATATGCGAAGCAACTGCTCGCTTACAAATCTCGCGATCCTCAGCAGAGAATTGGAGGGCTGGTTCTGGAAGTAAAGGGCGATTTCTGCCGCAAGGTTCGGACGATCCTGGAATCTCACGACCGGACTGACGACTATGTGGAAGTCAACCTGAACGCGGACTACCGGTATAACCCTCTGTACAACGATCTGGACGCCTACGCCCTGGCCTACAATATCGCGTCGCTGCTGAACAATTTGTTCGGCAAAGGCAAAGAACCGTTCTGGCAGCAGGCGTACACAAACCTCGTCAAATTCATCATCCAGCTGCACAAAGTCGCATACGACTATGTGACCTTGTTTGACGTGTACGAATGCGCCATCAACCCGGAGCTTCTCGACAGAAAGATTCACGAGGCCGAACAACTGGTTCGAGGTCGCCACTACTTTGTAGTCTCGGATTCGTTGTTCCGCGTTCATCCGGAATTGGAACGCTTCCACTTTGTGGCGGATGAGCCGGCTAGAAGTCACAAGGCCCTGCAGTCCGATGCGCTCGAAAATATTCTGACAGCAGAGAATGTTGACTATGAATGCCAGGTCGAAGCTTCATCGGGCCTTGTCGATCCCCTGAAAGCGGAGATTCTCGAGGGCGTAAAACGGTGGTTCTATCACGACTGGCGACGAATCGAGAACAAACTGCGAACCTCGATCGTCGAAGGAATCTCTGTTTTCCTCTCTCTGTTCGACGACAACCCGATGGTCAAGCGTACTTTCTGTCCACCGAAAGAGTGCTACAACTCGAGACTCAACGCGGATGAACGCTTCGGGCGACCGCTGCCTCCGTTTGCGGATCTGGTCGAACAAGGAAAGGTCTGTGCCCTGAACTTTCCGGTCGCCTTGAACCCAGGGCTCGCTAAGGCCATAGGCGTCATGATGAAGCTCGACTTCCAGCGTGCTCTACTGAATCGAATTCCAAAGATCGAGTCAAATTCCGCCCACCACTTTAGGCAAGTCTTCTTCATCTGCGATGAATATCAGCACTTCGCGACTGCCGGGGAGAATGAACCGAATGGCGACGAGAAGTTCTTCGCTCTTTCCCGCCAGTCCAAATGCATTCCTATCGTCGCCACCCAAAGCATCAGCTCGCTTCGGTCGACCTTGCCGGGGGAAACCTGGCGGGCCCTGCTGCAAACCTTCCGCACCAAGATCTTCCTCGCGCTCTCCGATGAATTCTCCGCGAAGATCGCAAGCGAACTGTGCGGCAAGGAAGACCAGTGGAAGGTCAACTACAACATCTCTGAGAGTGGGCATGATGCACGTGTGAGTCTTTGGACAGGCAGGGCTCTGGCTCACAAAGCCAACGTCACGACCTCAAAGAGCTACAACACTCAGAACGACTTTCGCTTCGATTTCAAAACATTTACCGAACTCAAGAACGCTCAGTCCGTCGCCCTTGTGTATGACGGACTGAATCCGTTGCCCCCCACCTTTATGTACCTGAAGCCCTACTACAACGATGTGAACAAGTCGTATTTCCGGCAACTTGCGGATGGAGAACTGTGATGAACGGCTTTGAACTCATCCTGCCGTTCCTTCGGCCGATCCAGAACTTGATTCTTGATCCGGATATAAGCGAGATCATGGTGAACGGCTCGGAGCACATTTTCATCGAGAAACATGGACACCTGCAGCTCATACACGACATAACAATGAGCCAAAAGTCTCTTGAAGTCGCCGTCCGAAACATCGCGCGTCGATTGGGTGACGACATCTCAGAAGAGAAGCCAGTCCTCGACTCTCGGCTTCCGGACGGCAGCCGCGTAGCTGCAATCCTGCGGCCGTGCAGCCTAAACGGAGTGGTACTCACGATTCGCAAGTTCAACGTGAAATATTTTGGAATTGACGATTTAGTTGCCAGCGGAAGCCTGACAGCGGCGGTTGCTGACTGCCTTCGGTTGGCCGTTCTTGAACATCAAAACATCCTGATCTCGGGTGGAACCGGAACCGGTAAGACCACGATCCTAACCGCACTCGCAAGCTTTATTCCGACGTATGAGCGCGTTCTGGTAATCGAAGACACAGCAGAGGTTCAAATTCGAACGCCGAACCTGGTCCGCCTTGAAGCCCGGCGAGAACAAAATGGAGTTCCCGCAGTAACGATCAGGGATCTGCTCAAGGCGAGCCTTCGGCACAGACCTGACCGAATTTTGTTGGGCGAGATTCGCGGCGTCGAAGCCTTTGACTTGCTGCAATTGCTGAATACAGGGCATTCGGGAACTCTTTCGACTGTGCATGCCAACTCCGCCGCGCAGGCGCTCACCCGGTTTACCAGCTGCGTTCTCCAAAGTGGTGTTGAGTTGCCCTACCGCGCGATCAAGAACAACATCGCAGACTCGCTGAATATTCTCGTTCATCTGGAACGCCGGCCAGGGCGACGCTTCGTTTCCGAAGTCGCCGCGATTTCTGGCTACGAACCCGAACTCGACCGTTACGACCTCAAACCTCTTTTCAATCAGACGGAGAATGAACTGTGTCACCCATAGACAGTTCTCACAACGAAATGGACAGCCGACTGAACAAAGATCAGATCCCCGAACGGGGGGAGACGCCGCGAAAACGCCACGCTTCCAGCCAGGAACGCGAGTTGCCGTCCGAGGCTATGGCGCGATGCTACATCCAGGAGAACTTTGAAGGCTCAGATTGGCTGGCGGTGGTTGTACGCAATCGTGAGACGGGCGATACGGTGCAAAGAATCGCCACGGCGCAGCGGATAGCCAGCCCTGACTTTCAGTCCTGGCTGCGTCACAAGAATGCCCATGGCTCTGACATCTACCTGAGCCTAAACACGCTCAACGAACATGCCCGCGGTCGCACCAAATCTGACGTGAAGGAAATCCGCCATTTGTATCTCGATCTGGACGAGGAAGGTCAGCAGAAGCTCGCAGCGATCTATCAGAATCCGGCGGTACCTCATCCGAACTATGTGATTCAGACCTCGCCGGACAGATTTCAAATCATTTGGCGGGTTAAGGATCTTCGACAGAGCGAGGCGGAAGCGCTTCTCCGCAGCCTGGCCCGACAATTTGGCGGCGATCCGGCCGCGACTGACTCGACCCGTGTGTTCCGACTTCCTGGCTTCAACAACAAAAAGTACGAACAGAACTTCGCCGTAAGGTTAGCCGCCGGATCAATGCCCGAGCCGGTCTATCACCAATCGGATTTCAGGATTGAAACCGTCCCGCCGAGACACGGAACAGCAGGGCGCATGAATGTTTCAGCTGCGACCACCGTCAGTTCCGGATCCGCCAATACCCAATCCGAACGGGACTGGGCCTATGCGATTCGCCATCTCCGTCGCGGCGACGATCCGGACGACATTGTTCGAGAAATAGCCGCGTATCGTACGGCGGATCGCTACGACTCAAATGACGCCACGAAACTAACCGCTCCAAGAAAGTCTAACCCGCGCTATTATGCCGAGCACACGGTCTGTCGCGCGATGGCGCATCTGGGTATGGCGACACCTTCAGGGCCGGACGAAGACCGATCCCCCGACTCTAAACCGGATCGATAGGAAAGGATAATCATCCGTGAGGAGTCCTGCTTACTTACTGAAACTGTTCGCCCGCTGGGCGACCATTACCCTTTCCATTTCGTTTCTTCTGTTCGTCGCGGCGGGCACAACGCGGATTCCATCCCTCCGGAATTATCTGGCGACCTTCTCCGCCTTTCTATTGGCGACGATGTTGGCGGTTGATCCAGGATGCGCCAAGGAACGGTCTCGCACTTTTGAGAAAGGGGGAACAACAGGCAGGTTCGTCGCCGGTCTGTGCTTCCTCGCAACTCAGGCTCTGGCGGCGTTGGATGTCGGACGCCTTCACTGGATTCGCTCCGTTCCCTCTGAAGCGCGCTTGGGCAGCCTTCTGCTTGTCGGAGCTGCAAGCGCTTTACAAATGTGGGCAATGATCGTCAATCCATTCTTCTCGCCGGACATTCGGCTGCAGGCAGAGCGCGGACACCGGCTTATCACTGGCGGGCCCTACCAGGGTCTACGACATCCTGGCTATTTCGCCATGCTGGTTTCTGCGCCCGCCAGCGCGTTGGCCATTGGCTCATGGCTGTCACTCGTTTTGGCTGCGGCATTTTGCCTCGTAATCCTGAAACGTGTTGACAAGGAAGAGAAATTTCTCCATGCGAATCTCGCTGGGTACAACGACTACATGCGCCAGGTTCGAGGTCGCCTCTTTCCTCGGATCACGGTCCCCTATCGTTCGCATCGGCTTTCGTTCGCGAAGAAGTTTGAGCTTCCGACTTCTGGGTGGAGCTGACGTAAGACTGATGGTGTACTTCATTTCGCTGTGCCTGTGCCGAGGCGGCAGCTATGGTGATTTCGGTGGGTATAAAATCACGATTCGCCCTTCACGACCAGCAACCGTCGCGCCAAGGTGAAGGTGTACGAATTGAAGGGATCCGACCTGGTCTACAAAGTTGACTACTGCGGCGCGTTCCAGGCCGGCCAATTCGACATCCGGCAAACCGTGGACTATCGCGTAGACGGCGACCGGCTCTTCATCCGCCGCGCCGATAATAAGGAATACAAATGCAAGATCGAAGGTACCAAAGCCGCAGACGGTGCCAAGCCCGACACGCCTTCCGCTCCGCGCTAGACGGTTTTCGATACTATGCCCATGACGAAGCTGGTCCCGATCCAGCCAATGGAAACAAACAAGAGTCGGGTAGCCTTATCGCGTCTCCATACTCCCACGATCGACTCTCTAATTAGCTAGAGTGGCGGAATCCATGGGCAAACCACCTGTTTCAGAGTTTCGGCTTTTCGGGACGCGAGGGTCGCCCGCGGCATACTCGATTCGCGATTTCTTGCAGCGGAGCGACGTTCCCTTTCTATGGGTGGAGTTGACAACCGACGGACAGGCGCGCACGAAGGAGATGAATGGATTTGCGGCCAGTGATTGATGCGACGTATCCTTTCGCAAAAATCGTCGATGCGTTTCAGTTTCAGGAGAGTCACCGGCATTTTGGCAAGGTCTGCATTGAATACTAGTGCCCTGTCGTCCGCGTGCCACGTGAGAAGGAGATCCCCGCCAATGCAACGGGCCGGCCGTGTGCGTATCCGTGCGCTATTCCGATGGCGTCGTGAGCTAGCGCAGAATGTCCCTGCATGCCGCCGCGCGCGCGGTGAGCGCGTCGGCCAGACGGGGGATGAGAGGATGAGAGAGTCCTTCCTCCGTCATGCGGCGCACGATATCGGGAACATGGTCCGCTAGCTGTCCGGCGAGATCATCTACGCGGTGAACCAGTTCGCCAGGATCAAGGCGCAACTCTTCGGCGAGCTTTTGCCAGTGACGGAGATGGATGTTGCGGAAGCGATATTCCCCGCCGAGCTTCATGGAGAGCTTGACCCGGTGGATATCGATGTCGGGATAAGGAAGAACGCTCGCCACGTCGTAGAGTGGCGCGAGACGGATACGGCCTCCGGCACCGATGAGCAGGGAGTAATTCTTGGCGTGGGCGTCCGTGCCGACAATCAGCCAGTTGTAGGCGATCGCGTCGAGGAACGTGCGAACGTCTTCGGCCGTGTTGGTCGAATAAGTTCTCAAGAGTTCGACAATATCCTGGATACCAGGCCCGCCTTGATTTTGATATTTGCGGGTCGGGGGAATGGCAAGCGCCTGGCAGATATCTTCCTGATGGACGCGCCGCAGACCGGCGGCCGTGCGGATTCGATCGTAGCGTTCCACGACGATGGCGACTTCATCCTGAAAATGCATGATTCTGGAATCGGCAACCGGAAACCCGAGGGCACGCGCCAGCTCCAGACAGAAATGTTCGTTCTCGGCGTGGCCGTCGAAGTCGCCGGATGGCGGCTTGAGAATATGAGTGGTTGGGACGCGGCCGGAGGGTACGCCCCATCTGCCGTCGTCGAAGAGAAGAGCGGTTTTCGGTTGCGCCCCGGCGAGGCTGAACTGTCCTGTATCACGCGGAATGCGCCACGCGGAGTGGTCCACGCGCAAGGCGCGCAGGCGTTGCGCGATGGCGGCTTCGTCGAGCCATTCGATCTCGGGGGGCGCCTGACCCAGCATGACTTCAAGCCGCTCAGGCCGGACGAACTGCACCGCTCCGGCGCAATCCTCGCCGACGTTAGCAATGAGGCTGAAGGCATTCCTTGCCGAGACATGGAATTTTTGCGCCCAGTGATCCAGCACCATTTCATTGTCAGGGAGCAGCCCCCAAAGGAACGGATCGATCTTGGCGTGGCCGTGCCTAGTAAGAGCCAAGGGCATGGAAATCGAAAGGGGATAGGCGTTGTCGGCGGCACGCCACTCTTCGTCGTAGGTGAAGGATAACCTTCCGCCGGTTTCGCGCGCGACGCGGCCCGTTTCCCGACCGTCAAGGATGGCGATGAGTTCCTCGTTCATTTTCTTTTCTCGCGTGCGGAAGCGATGATGGAATCAATATCGACCGCGGGCGGTCCGTTTCGCTCCTTTGTTTTTCCGGGCCCGTCCGCCGCCAACTGGATTCCAAGGCTGTCGATGGTGCGCAGGACGAGGCCGATTTCAGCTCTCGGCTTGCCTTTTTCGACTTCGACGATCCACTGCCGGCTGACCCCGACTTTGGCCGCAAGGGACTTTTGGTCAAGACCCAGCTTGCTCCGGCGGTCGCGAATGAGGGCCCCGAGATCGGTTGGCGTTCGAATCCGCATGTCACGTCCTTTTGGAATGTCAGCGTACGACGACATCATAGCAAAGTCAGCGAACGGCGACAAGACAAAAAGTCAGCGTTCGTTGACATCGAAGGATGTCGCCGAACGGCGACATATTCCATAAAACATTTCACTCAAACATAGTTAGATGGTCGCGGCGGTCAGTCTTTCAGGCGGTAAAGACACGGGATGCGCAGGAAACGGGCTGTAGAGCTGCCGGTGCCAAGGCAGTCGTTTCCCGATCCCAACGCGGGACCGGTGTCATACGTCGAGTATCCTTTGCAGCGGCTAAAACAAGCAGTGCCCCTGCTCCAAGGGCTTCAAGCGGATTCCAACCAAGGTCGGCTTTCTTTCGTCCTTCCTAAAGTGGCCAGATGATTGAGGATTTGTTGCCTAAGATGCCGAACTTGATTTCACGTGAGGACGTCTTCCTCCTGCGTGGTACCCAAGCTTCGGCAATCTCTCTTGGCATAGGAGACCCGCTACAAGACCCCGAAACAACATTGCGACACTCTCGCAGCATAGAGTTTAACTATCTGATTTTGTCTCATCCTACTCGAGACGGTAGCAACACGATTGAAGAGTATCGAACTGCCCTAAAAAATCGGCGCATTGAGCCATCGGCTCAAGGTCTAGTTCCACGCGGCTGTCTAGTTCCACGCGGCTATGGATTCGCATACCAATGGTTACTCTTTTCGTCCGTTGACCAGCCGGAATTTCGGTTTCGCTATCTTGGGCAGCAGAAAATTGAGCGGCACGAAACCTTTGCGGTGGCATTTGCGCAAATTCCCGAAAAGGTTAGGTCGCCCGCTAGATTCGTCTCAAATGGGAAGGAAGTCCCCTTTTTTCTTCAGGGATTGGTCTGGATCGATGCGACCGAATAACTTCGTTCAGTGCACATCCGCGAGTTCGGTGCAATGTTGTGGCTGCCGCAGGAGGTGCACATCTCCTCTCAGCAAGCTGGGGATTTCGCTATGGAGCTTCATCCTTTTCAGATTACCGTCTCTATCATGCTCACAGCAGGATAGTGTTAACACCCTAAGGGAAGTGCAACCAGGCGGGATCTCCGCTGTTGAAACATCGCATCTTTAACATGTCGGCGTTATCTATCAGAATCGATGAGCGTCATTCCGCTATCGTGGAATAAATGCCGATCCAACCAAGGCTCGCTCACAATCAGCGTTCAGTCACGGTCGAACTGGGCAATTTCCGCAGTCTTCTCTTAGGATAAGCAGAATGCGTGGTTTACCCGCCAATAGGCACCGAGCGAAATCCGAGGCCACACGGACATCTCTGCTGAATTCGCACAGAAGATCTTTTTTCGCGATGGCTTCGACCGGCTCAAATAGACAACATCGCAGCTGACGCCGGCCGCACCAGGGGAGCTGTATACGCACATTTTAAAACCAAGGAACCCTTGTTCTTGTCTGTCCTGGAGCGCAGAAAATATGACCTTCATATTAACCCCAGCCCTTACGGAATGCGCCGACCTCACTTTGTGTTGGTTTTGGAGTCTTCAATTTGAGGCACCAGAATGTCGCGAACATAGTGCCACTCGGGCACTAATCCTAAGGCCTGCTGAGCATATTGTTCCGCCGCATCTAGGTTGGGGCTGGTTCGATGAAGATTAGACCACGCAAGATTCATCAGTAACTCTGGTTCTCCCCATGAAGGATCTAGCGGATCGTTTACGACAGTCTTTCTCCGATTAAAACTTTTCAAACCATTTTGGTAGATTTCCATCGCTTTATCTTGACCACCTCCCTGCTCGATCGGAATGTACCAATAATTCGCACCTATCACCCACAAAAATCGGGGATTATCCCTATCGATTCTCTCAATGTCATTCCGGAGTGCCTTCCCGCGTTCAAGTAATGATTGAATTCGTTCTGGATCTTTCTCGTTTGTCGCAAATGAGAGAAGGCCTATACACGAGAGGGCCCCAATCTTTGATTCAACAAAACCTGGTTCAGTCTTGGCCGAGGCCTCAAACTCACCCAAAGCCCGTACCAGATCATCTCGCAGTTCCTGCGAATCAACGTGATCATTGAACCCGTTGATTGCTCTACGCCATAGGGCAAACCCTCGCCAATACTGGACCCGTGACTTAACCTCTTCCGCTTCATAAACAGCAAGCTTTCCGTAGAGTCGCTGAAGTCCCTCGCGGTCCCCTGCGTAGTCTGCCCGCTGGACGTCGCCGACCAGGGTCACCAATGACTCGCGCGATCGGACAAGTTGGTCTGTGCTCAATCCTGCCGGGGCAAACCATTGATAGAGGTCTACTATCAATCGCCCGGATTCAACCGCCGGATCGTCGCGAAGCAGAGTACGTGCCTCGTCCACGGAATTAGTCCCGAAAATGAACAGGCCGCGCACCTCACGATCTTCGAATGGTCCAGCGATGATTAGCCTTCCCGTGCTTACCATTTTGTCAATAGTCGCCATATGCCCCTCTTGAATCCGTTGTGCATCGTTCGCTGTTCCGCTTCCCCAAGATGGCCCTCGCCGAATTACACCCACGATATAGGTCGTCATTATTATGGGGTGTGGCCGATTTTCCATAATCGGAATGCTTCCTTGAGCTAGAGCCGATGATGCACCTATAACAATCAGTATGGCATTAACTATAACTGTTACGACATGTTGTTGTTTCACTGTCCTAGCCTCCTCTTAGCTTTAGAGTATCGAATATTTGCTGCGCCTTGGGTGCGACGCAACGGTAATGAATATGAGCTCTACAATGGTGTCCCCCTGGACCTATCTGAAAAGCGGTGTTCATCCCGCATACGGGAGACAAGGAGTGCCACTAACACCCATATTGTTAACTCCAATACCGTCCCGATCCGAGGAAAGTATTTTGCGAACGACAACTCCAATTAGAACACCGGCGCCGAAGCCCCTTAATGCCGGTCCAACAATGATTGTTAACAGTTCAGGCTTTACTCCAGGTCTAAACTGCACTGCCATGCCATCGAAAGTCCCCCAGCATCGCACCCAATAGGAAACCGTGGAAACTTTGTTCACATTGCGTTCCCTGACGATTGCCTACCTTGACGTATTACCCCTTTCCTAGAATTCCTTTAAGATGTCCGGAACGGTGCATAGAAAGTTGCACGAAAAGACACAGCCGGCATCGGCGGCAAGAGCCCACAAGTCGTTATCGGGCTCGGTATACCACGGGGCGAACTAGTTGTTGAATACCTGCGCCGCGTCGCGAACGCGAATGGCGGCGATGAGGAAGAACGAGGAGGCGCGGTGAGAGTTAATCCGGCAGTTTGGAAGGTCGGGTTTTCAGAAAGCAGCTGTGCAAGAAAATTGTGAGACCGGAAACCAGGCGTTTTCAACGCTTTTGATGAAACCGGTCGTTCAGCGACTCGCTGGGCTTCGATATGGTCTGGTCCATGGGCGCGCTGGTCTCGAGCCCGCTAGCGAAGGGCATGCTCACCGGCCGCTACCGCAAGGGCCAGGCACTGCCGGAAAGCCTGCGTGTCAAGGTGTTTCCCAGGAAGATGTCCAACGAGCGCAATCTGGAAGCGGTCGAACACCTCATCCCCATCGCGGAGGGGGCCGGGATGTCGCTGACGCACATGGCGATGGCCTTTGTGATGGCTCACCCCGGCGTAACATCGGCGATCCTCGGCCCCCGCACGATGCAGCATCTGGACGATCTGCTCGCCGGCGCCGAAGTCTGCGGCCTTTTCGCGAGAAAATGGCACCTCTTAAGAATTTACAAGGACTCCATTCATTGCGCTTTCAATCCCGTCTCCCAGTTGACAACAACCGTGATGGGGGAAGGCAGCTTCTGGCCGCGCGAGGACACGACGAGAATTCGCTGGCCATCGGGAGTTACGTCGTAACTGGGAAGGAAAGACTCTGGATGCATTTGAAACAAGGGCTTTGGAACCCCAATTTCCAACTCCGATTCGTTGCGTTTTACCGCTGCGGCCATCAATTCACCAGTGGAGGCCAAATAGAAAATCTCTTTGCCGTCGTGACGCCATATGGGACGTAACCCTCCCGATGTAGAAACCAGCAGCTTGCCTCCAGTGGCCCCTCCTTCAGCGTTTCTACAACGCGATATCCCATCTCCTTATCGAAAGGCACAAAATTGCCCGCTTCCGCGAAGCGTGTGCCGGCAGGCGCAGGGTTGACGCGGCTGTACTTGCCGGACAGAAACCCGCCAGCAAGCGGGCTCCAGACCAGTATGCCGATGTTGTGATACTCGGCGAATGACTGGAACTCGTATTCGAGCCCTCGGCTCACACGCTATTTCTCCGTAGCTCAGAAGGTTGTTAAGACCTTTTCATGCCCCAGATTCTGGCTCCACGACTTGAATTCCTCTGGCGACCTACAGATTTCTTGACCAAGTCGGACAAGTGTATTTCTGAAGCTGTGCGGATTGAAATACGGCAAAGCCTGCATCGGTGAAAGCTTCTCGAATGGCGTTCTAGTGCGAGTTGGCAGCAGGGGAGGAGCGATAGACGGTTGCGTGGGCAGGGACTACGGCGCCGACCAGAGCCCCACTTGGGGCACCAATCACGACGCCAACAAGGGCGCCAATTCCCCGCGAAGAGCCACCAAGGAAACCGTTACTCGAGCCGGAGGCGGCGCCAACGCCCGCTCCAATCGCTCCGCCGACTACAAGGCCTATCAGGGCATGCTCGCCGCGCTTGGGGCCAGACGATGTCGAGACCCGGGCGACATCTTCGCGTTTAATGGGGACGTCGGAGCCGTTTTCTCTCAGGGTGAGTAGTTCACTGGTGACGGTGACAAAGTTTCCGGCGTGGCGCTTCATAGTGGATTCGATCACTTCGATTCTCTGGCCGGCCTTCAGGCGTTCCAGGTTAGGCCATGAGCCCTGCTGCGTCTGCGCGCCAAGTACGGCGGAGAGCCCGAGCAAAAGCACGACCATCAGTACGGGCCCTCGCAAGATGTTCTCCAGTTGTGATGAGCTGGGATGTCCGATTTCAAGTCTGATCTTTGGAGCAGAACACGCAGTCATTGGAAGCCTCGGATAGCGTGAATGGAGACGCTTCACAGAGTTCATCGTTTTCTCCCTTAAGATTTTCTAGATAACCAAGGGCCTAACAGGGTGGGAATACTCTCGGAAGCCAAGTCGCGCCAGCGGGATCTTCTCGAGGCGGTCGATGGTTGGTTGATTCTACAATGGAAGGTATCTACCAGGCATAATTGTTGACGTAAACAGGCTTTTACCCTCAAAATCGGTTTCAGTGAACTTCCGGTTCCAAACACTTCCGCTGGACCCAAATCGTATGTTCCCAAGGTTCTTTGCCAATCATGGCCAACATCATCACATCGAACAGTCCAACGTGCGGCGGGCACACTCCGGCAGCACAATGGGGTGGCAGGAGTGCCCATGATTCAATTGATCCAACGCGAAAATGTCGCCCCAATCTGAGAGCCGCACAATGTTAGGGACCGTCGTACTAGTAGAGGACGATGCGGATATAGGACGTCTCGTAGAACATCATTTACAAAAGGCTGGTTTCGCTACTCGCTGGTTTCGGACAGCGACGAATGTGATTCGTGAAGCCGAGAATCACCCTCCAGTCCTGTTCGTATTGGACTTAATGCTTCCAGGAGTTAATGGTTTTGAACTTTGCCAGAGTATACGGAAACACGAGGTTCTGCGAGGACTGCCAATAATGATTCTTACTGCGAGAACCGGTGAGGCGGATCGCAGACTCGCCATAAAAATAGGCGCAAACGACTACATTACGAAACCCTTTAGCCCTGCTGATTTGATAATGCGAGTGCGAGCACTGTGCCAAGGTGGTTCTGTTTGAGATCGCGACCTGCGTCTTCTCCGTTGACACGTAGCTTCGGTGAAGTCGGGAAACGCCGGGCCTTCCTTCAAGAACAATTGGCCATTGAGGTTTGACGCTATACCACCCCCGTGAGATAGTTGTGCGCTTCTGTTGCCGAGCGGGAGACCCGCGGCGCGACAAGCCCATCAAGGAGCTCCACGTTTCATGTTCCGTCTGATTCCGCGAGAAACCAAATTCTTCCGAATGTTCGCGGAAGTGTCGCAGAACCTTACTGAGGGTGCCCGCCTCCTCCAGGACATTCTGAAAAACCCAGCCAACTTGGGAAACAGGCTCGATAGATTGCAAGAGATCGAGCATCGCGGCGATGACATGACCCACTCTATTATCACAACGCTGAATCAGACATTTATCACACCGTTCGATCGCGAAGACATCCACAGACTCACTTCTTCGCTGGATGACGTGCTGGATTTTGTCAATTCGGCAGGAGTGCGGCTCAGGCTTTACCGGATCGACAATCCGCCACCAGTTGCCGCAGAGTTGGCGGGATTGATCGTGCAGCAGTCGGAGGAACTGGCGATAGGAGTATCACTGCTGGAACAAAATCAGCGCGTACTGGAGCATTGCGTCGAGGTCCATCGCTTGGAAAATGAGGCCGATCGCGTAAGCCGCAACGCCATTGCCGAGCTGTTCGACAATGAGAAAGATCCCATCCATCTGATCAAGATAAAGGAATTGTACGAAGTCCTCGAAACTGCGACGGACAAGGCGGAAGACGCCGCCAATGTGCTGGAAGCAGTGGCCTTGAAGAGCGCCTGATGGTCTTCTGGTTCGAGACCACTATCCGAGCAAGGGGACGCCGCCGGTGAATACCGGACTGCTGCTGCTGATCATCACCGTGGCCGTTGCCTTGGCCTTTGATTTCTTAAACGGCTTCCATGACGCCGCCAACAGCATTGCTACCGTAGTCTCCACCCGCGTTTTGTCACCCAAGCTGGCTGTGATCTGGGCGGCCTTCTTTAACTTCGTGGCTGCTTTCCTTTTGGGCACAGCGGTAGCCAAGACCATTGGCAAAGGCATGATCCGGCTGGATGATGTGACTCAGTATGTGGTTATCGCGGGCCTCGCCGGGGCCATTGTGTGGGACTTGCTCACCTGGTGGTGGGGTCTGCCGACCTCTTCGTCGCACGCCCTGATTGGCGGTTACGCGGGCGCAGCCATGACCCGAGCGGCGTTGAACCACGGAGTTGCGCACGCGTATTCCGTGATACTGCCTCACGGCTGGACTCTGACTCTGATTTTTATCGTGATCGCTCCGATTATGGGGCTGGTACTCGCGCTGTTGTTTTCTTCGGCCAGCTATTGGATTCTACGTAACCGGACGCCGCGGCAAGTCGACAAGTGGTTTCGCAAGCTGCAATTGCTGTCTGCGGCGGCTTACAGCCTGGGCCATGGCGGGAACGACGCCCAAAAGACGATGGGCATCATCGCGGGAGCGCTGTTTACTGCCGGATACATGTCCCCGGATGAAATCACCCACGAATGGGGCCGCTTCAAGTGGTTCATTATCCTGTCCGCCCACACCGCCATTGCCCTGGGCACATACTTCGGGGGCTGGCGCATTGTTCATACAATGGGTTCGAAAATTACCAAACTGAGGCCTCTGGGTGGATTTTGCGCAGAGAGTGCCGGGGCTTTGACCCTGTTCGGGACGGCCCTGGCTGGCATTCCGGTCAGTACCACGCATACGATTACCGGAGCAATTATTGGAGTGGGCGCGGTCCATCGTTTGTCGGCCGTGCGCTGGGGAGTGGCGCGGCGCATCGTGTGGGCCTGGATCATTACAATTCCTGCTTCCGCAGCGGCTGCTGGGCTGACTTTCTGGATCATCCGGCTGGCCTATCCCGCTGCTTAGTAAGTTGGTTGCTGCACCGGACTGCCGAGAGCTCGGGACTGAACTTGATCTGTGGCCGATCCAGCGCTAAAGTTAAGTTCCAGGTACTCAATTGCCCGCGATCCTTACCAGACGCGATTTATTGAAGCAATTTTCTGGCATTGCAGTTTTCCATCCCCTATTTCTCTCGGCGGCCAACTCAGTGGCAGTCAATATCCCGAACGAGTCAGGGATGATCGTGCGTTCCGCCCGATTTCTTGATCTGGAAATGCCTCCGGTTTACTTCGGCAGTTGGCTTACTCCGATACCGCATTTCTTCGTCCGAAATCATATGCACGAACCCAACACATGGGAGGCCGCGGAATGGAGGCTGAATATTGGGGGCGAAGTACAGAACCAGCTCAATCTCAGTCTCTTCGATCTCGGGAAAATGGCGCCGCACACCGTCACCAACACGCTTGAATGTGCTGGAAACGGTCGCGCCTTCCAAACTCCGAAAGTTCCAGGTGTGCAATGGGAGCGGGGAGCCGTCGGGACGGCACGCTTTCAAGGTGTGCGCCTGTGTGATCTTCTCCAACGGGCAGGCGTAAAGAGCGCTGGCAAGCATGTAACGTTTCGTGGCTCGGATGAAGTTCCCGGTAAGGTGCCCCCGTTCGTTCGGAGCATACCGATTGAGAAAGCTATGCATTTGGACACATTGATTGCTCTGCGAATGAATGGCGCTCCGCTTACGCGGCATCATGGCTATCCCGCACGCGCCTTGGTTCCAGGATGGATCGGAGCGGCCTCCTGCAAGTGGCTGACGGAAATCAAGGTCTTGGATAAAGAATATGAAGGCAACTTCATGAAACCCGGCTATCGCATGCCGAACCAGATAATTTCCTCCGGTGGCGAAGTGAATCCGGACGACACCCATCCGATTACCTCGCTAAGTGTGAAGTCTGTGATCGCGCAACCAGCCGATAATTCCTCATCATCTCGTGAGGTAACTATTCGCGGGGCGGCGTGGGCAGGTGAGGCGAATGTCACCCGTGTGGATATTTCAACCGACTTCGGTCGGACTTGGCGGCCAGCTCGTCTGGCTGCGGAACGAGCTCGTTATTGCTGGCGGTTGTGGGACTTCCCTTGGCATGCTCCTAGCGCGGGAAAGTTTACGATCATGTCACGTGCCAGCGATGATCAAGGTCGCACCCAGCCACAAACTGCTACTTGGAATCCGAGCGGATACCTTTACAACGCAATCGATCAGGTAAAAATCAATGTCCACTCTTAGAGCCGGGAAAGTTGCTCTGTTGCTTTGGCTGAGTGCGGCAGCAGTCGGACATGCGCAGTCTCTCGATTTGCCAGCTGGCAAAATTCAAGCCAAAGTTCAAACGGCTTGCACCGAGTGCCATGATGCAAGCATTATTCGCCAGCAACGCTTGAGCGAGAAGAGTTGGACAAAAGAAGTAGACAAAATGATCAAGTGGGGCGCTTTCGTCGATCCGAGCGACCGTGCAGCCTTTATTGAATATTTAAGTGCATCTTTTCCGCCAAACAAACCCCCAGACCCAACCGTCAGTATCGCCAGATCCAAGACGAAATGAACCGAATCGCGGTTTGGTATCAGGAGGAGTCTTGACAGGCAAATCGAAATGTCGATTCCAGGATCTCTTCATTCTAGGAATGGTCGTAGCGTGGCTCTCAGTCAGCGCCTATTCACAGAACAGCGGAACAGTTTTTCTCGTGCGTCATGCCGAGAAAGCGTCTACGGCCAGGGATACGGCCCTGAGTGCGCAGGGAGTCAAAAGAGCGGAGTGTCTGGCTCGTACCCTTGGCCGTGCAGGAGTCCAAGCCATTTTCACGACAGGTTTTGTCCGTACTCGAGAGACCGTCCAACCGCTGGCAACGCAGCTGGGTCTAAAAACGGTTGAATATGAGGATACTGCTGGGTTAGTGGAGAAACTGCATTCGATGTCGGACAAAACGGTGCTGGTCGTCGGGCATTCGGATACTCTGCCCACCATGATTGAACAACTGGGAGCAGGCAGGGTCGATCCAATTGGAGACGATGAGTTCGATCGACTATTTGTTTTCCATTGGAAAGGTTCGAGGAGCGGATCGGTCGTGACCCTGCGATATTGTGATTGCCTGTGAAAACGGGGTAGCCAGTTCTTGTGCAACTCCTTCCAAACTCACGACTTTCCAGCTACGGAACAGGTCTACTCTGATTTCACCGACTGAGGCCCAAGGAACGGCCATTTGCAAGGTTGGTATCAGTACATGCTGAAGCTCATCCAGTTCTTCGAGAGCAATCCCGAAAGGATGACGGTCACGTCAATAGTTCAAAGATCTCGCGCTGCAAGGGTCAAGAATGGCAAAGAGGTAAAGGGACCGCTGAAGCAAGTGAGAACGTTCATCATAGATGGCGTTGAAAAAATCTATGATCCGGCCGCGCAAGCGCATGAGTATGTTATCCGCCCCCGTGGCTGGCATAATCGCCTGCACGATGTGATCGGGCACTGGCGGCACATCGAACGCAGCCTCACTGTGTGTACGTGTTGCTCCCCTCCGAAAACGGCAATCTGGATTAGTCCCTTCGAGCGAGGAGATGAAACGTTGGGAAGAGTTGAAACCGATAAATGATTCAGAGTCTCTCCTGCAGATGTGTTTCTGCACGACCTTGCGGCGCGCCCAGGTCCAAAGCCTAGTGCTCTCGACGAGCAAAGAACTAAGCCGAAAGTCCCGACGATCCCTCCCACTTTCTGAATCGCGAATGAGCTAGACTTTTGACATGGTCGAAACCTTACTGAACCGCGAAGTCGTAGCCGAACGCGGAAAACGCTTAGAGTACTTCACCATCGCCTGGAATAGCCTTGAAGGTCTCGTGGCTTTAGTAGCTGGAGCGCTGGCAGGCAGCATTTCACTCGTTGGATTTGGGATCGACAGCTTCATAGAAGTAACGTCCGGCACTGTGCTCCTCTGGAGGATGTCGGTTGACGCGGAATCGCGGAGTCGGGAACGAAATGAACGGCTAAGCCTAAGAATCGTGGGTGCGTGCTTCGTCGCCCTCGCAATTTACGTCGGATACGAGTCGGCATCGGACCTTCTAAGTAAAAAGCCACCGGAACACAGTATCCCCGGAATTATCTTGGCCTGTGTTTCGCTCGTCGTCATGCCACTTTTGGCTCGGGCCAAGAGGAAGATCGGAAGAGAACTTGGAAGTGCCGCTATGCGCGCTGATGCTAGACAGACCGATTTCTGTGTGTACCTGTCCGCTATTCTATTAGTGGGCCTTCTCTTGAACGCCGGATTTGGACTGTGGTGGGCGGACCCAATCGCTGCTTTGGTCATGGTTCCCATCATCGCGAAAGAAGGAATTGACGGAATGAAGGCGCGGACTTGCTGCTGAAGGTGAACTTAGGACCTTTCCGGTCTCGTGAAAAGTCATCCTCACAAAATGGTCTTCCGTTTCCCATTTTGCCGCACGGCTCGGGAAGGAAGAACCTCGGGAGTTTTTCTATTTTAGTTGACAACCGGTCATCCCAAGCATAGCGTCCCCAGCAATTGGAGTTTTTAATATGTTGTCTCGACTTCGAGCGGCCTGTTTGTTAGCGCTGATCGCAGTCGCTGTTGTGTCGATCCTACCGAAGAACGATTTGCCTGAAACAATATTCGACGAGACAGACGCCCCGACTATTCAAACGATCCTCACGATCAAAGCCTTTTCTTTTCAACAGTACATTCCGTCAAGGGAAACATGCGTGCCGGTGGCGTTGGCGCGAATGGCAAAACCTCTAATATTCGGTATCTCTGCTGCGAACACCGCTCACTCGAGCGAATCGAGTGAATTCCTGAAACTCCTATGTGCCCTCCGCTGTTAGTTTAGTCGGACTACTTAATCTCAGCCCAATTCCATAGTCATCACTCATCGGCTCATCGCCATTGAATTGGCGATGCATCTGCGTGCAGTGCCCGATTAACTGCGAACCAAACAATCCCTGGCGGGCTTTGCATCAGCGAAGCAAGCTGGGTACTTCATGAAAGGAAGTACACGATGAACTGTAAATTCGGGACATACTCTCTTATTCAACCATTCAATCAATCACTCGGACGTTTTAGCCTGATTAACACCAAACACTTACTCCTCGCTTCCCTGCTCGTCTGGGCCATGCTCACGCTGATTTCAGCACCTTTACACGCGGCTGGCCCTTCGCTAGATCGAGGTCGACGACCTGCCGACACCTTCTCGATCCTGTTGGAGGGGCCTTATAAACAGGTTGCTAAGGGCCATGGCCCGGACCTGGGCCTGACTACGGTTGACCTCAGTGATGGTTCGTTCAGCAAAACAAAGATATTCAGCGTCAGCGGGCTTCCCGATGAAGACAAAGAGCATGGCAATCGCGACGGCGATGCGAAGAAACCAATCGGAACCTTTTACGTACAGTTCGCTGGCAGTTCAGCAGCATACGATCTGCCAGGGGGTGCGATCTCGATGGTGTTCACGGGCAGCAATGTTCAAAATGTTCCAGATGGGCAGGGTGGCAACTACACCATAGGAACGTTCGATCTAGATATACCGGAGGCCACAGGGAGGTTTGAATCCTTTGTCGGTGGTCACAACAAGATGGTGGATATCCTGCATCAGTTGGCTGACGGCAGTTTCGTTGAACACTGCATCTGCATCATCAGTCGCCCGGTTGTCTAGGGAGAATGTTTAGATCGGGTTCGTTGATGTCTCGTCCGTACTGACGCGCCGTGGCCTCGCTAGAGGCCACGGGTTCCATATACGTCAGCTTATTGCTTGTCTCCTATTCGCAGTGTGCCTCGTCGCAATGCTCGCTCCTTCATCAGCACGAAGAATACTGGCACCAAAATCAGCACGTGGATGGTCGAAGTAATCATCCCACCCACCATAGGAGCGGCAATTGGTTTCATCACGTCAGAACCGATACCCGTCGCCCACAGGATCGGAATGAGGCTGGCGAGAACCGCACAGACAGTCATCAGCTTTGGGCGGAGCCGTTGCACGGCACCCTCAATGGCGGCCTCTTGAATATCAGCGTCGGTCAGCGGATGACCCGATGCTATGCGCTTGTCGAGTGATTCGTGGAGATACACGACCATTACGACTCCCGTCTCAACTGCTACGCCAAAGAGCGCGATATACCCTACCCACACCGCGACGCTAAAGTTGTACCCGAGCAACCATTGCAGTATCAGCCCGCCCGTCATCGCATATAACGTGGGGAAAATCAGCACCATGGCTTCGGTCAGAGAGTGAAAGACTGAATACAGCAGCAAGAAGATCACAAAGAACACAACCGGCAGAATGATCTTCAGCCGTTCCTTTGCTCGCAATTGGAACTCATATTCACCCGACCACTGATAGGTATAGCCCGCTGGCAACTGTAGCTTTTGGCGAAGCATGTTGCTGGCCTGGACTACGAAACCGCCGTAGTCGGTGGTGTTGAGGTCAATGTAAACATATCCCGTAAGCTGGCCATCTTCATCGCGAATCATCGCCGGACCACGTGAAAAGGAGACGTTGGCCACTTCCGCAATTGGTATCTGTGCGCCTGATGGAGTCGCGATCAGCACTCGGTTGAGTTCTTCGACGTTGTCACGAAAGTCGCGTTGGTAGCGGACATTAATGGGGTAGCGCTGGCGTCCTTCGATGTTCTCGGCGACATTCATCCCTCCGATGCCGGATTCCACGGCTTGTTGTACGTCCGCGATGGTCAAGCCATACTTGGCCGCCTCGGGACGATCCACCTCAACATTGATGTAGAAACCCTGGGAGACCCGTTCGGCAAAGACGGAACGCACTTGCGGTAATCCCGCGAGAATTTGTTGCACTTGCGCCACGAGTTGCTGGATCTCCTCCAGATTCTTACCTTGGAGTTTCATTCCCACAGGAGTCTTGATTCCCGTCAGCGCCATGTCGAGCCGGTTTTGAACCGGCATGGTCCAGGTGTTCGTCAGACCTGGAAACTGGAGTTTTGCATCCATTTCGCGGATGAGCTTTTCGTAGTTCATTCCCGTTCGCCACTCTTCCCGTGGCTTCAGCATCACCGTCGTGTCGTACATGTCGAGCGGAGCGTTGTCGGTTGCGCTGTCGGATCGACCGACCGTACCAAAGGTAGTCTCGACCTCTGGGAAAGATCGGAGAATCCGATCCTGGTCGTGCAAGAGCTGCGAAGCTTGAGTGATAGAGATACCGGGCAGCGCGGTAGGCATGTACAGAGAAGACCCTTCAAACAGGGGCGGCATGAATTGGCTGCCTAGCTTGAACATTAAGGGGAACGTAACTAGGAGGAATGCCAAATTGAGCAACAAAGTCGTCTTGCGGTATTTCAGGCAGAGTCGTAAGACGGGCAAATAGAGTGCCTGCGTGACTCTTGAAACTGGATTTTCCGATTCGGGACGCAGCTTTCCCCGAATAAAAATGACCATCAGAATAGGAACCAGGGTGATTGCTAGCAAGGATGAGAAGCCCACGGCCAGAGTTTTCGTCCATGCCAGTGGACGGAACATGCGCCCTTCCTGCGCTTCCAGCAGGAACACCGGAAGGAACGAAACCACAATGATCAGAAGAGAGAAGAACAACGCGGGACCGACTTGCTTCGCGGCGTCGATAAGAGTTCGCACACGCTCCCGTTCGGTGGCCTGTGCCGGGCGCTCGGATAGGTGTCGGTATCCGTTTTCCACCATGACTATGGCGGCATCCACCAAGACGCCAATCGCCAATGCCAACCCGCCTAGCGACATGATGTTGGAGCTGACGTTCAGGTAATACATGGGAATGAAAGAGATCACGAGCGCGATGGGCAAAGTGAGAATCGGAATGAGCGCCGAGCGGAAGTGAAACAGAAACACGATAATGACCAGAGAAACGATGATCGCTTCTTCCAGCAAGCTATGTTTCAAAGTGTTTATGGATTCGTTGATTAGCCCACTTCGGTCGTAGCCGGAGACAACCTCCACTCCCGGCGGCAGCGATTCTTTGATCTCAGCCAGCTTCTTCTTGACACCCTCTATTACATTGAGGGCATTCAGGCCGTAGCGCATCACTACTATGCCGCCTACGGTCTCGCCTTCGCCGTTCCATTCGGACACGCCTTCGCGGATGTCTGGGCCGAAGGAAACAGTACCTAGATCCTTGATCAGTCACCGGCGTCCCGTTCTTTGCCATGACGGGCACGTTGGCAAGATCGTCTAACGATTTCAAGTAACCCAGGCCCCGAACCATGTATCGCGTGCCGCTCAATTCGAGCACCCGCCCGCCCACTTCATTGGTGCTCGACTTCACACGCTCGATCACTGTCGAAAGCGGAATGCCGTATGCAAGCAGCTTGCTGGGGTCGAGATTCACCTGGTACTGCCGCACGAACCCGCCGATACTTGCCACTTCGGCCACGCCAGGCACAGTTGCTAACTGGTAGCGCAAGTGCCAGTCCTGAATACTTCGCAGATCGGCGAGACTGTGCGTGTGGCTGTGATCGACGAGGGCATATTCATAAACCCAACCTGCACCAGTGGCGTCCGGGCCGATGGCAGGATGCACATTTGCAGGAAGCCGACCGCCGATTGTCTGGAGATACTCCACGACCCGAGAACGCGCCCAATAAATATCCGTTCCGTCCTCAAAGACAACGAAGACATAGGAATCGTTGAACATCGTCTGGGCGCGCACCGCTTTTACTCGGGGCGCAGCCAGGAGAGCAGTCACAATTGGATAGGTAACCTGATCTTCGACTATGCCGGGCGGTTCGCCCTCCCAGTTGGTGTGAATGATGACCTGAACATCGGAAATATCCGGCAAGGCGTCAAGTGGTATATGGTCTAGGGACCAGATTCCAGCTAGCGTAAGCAGAAGGACCCCAGTCAAGACCAGAAAGCGATTGTGTGCGCACCACTCGATGATTCGGGAGATCACGATTACATACCTCCCGTGGCATTGATCGTGAGCTGCTTATTCGCAATGGTGTGTCCGTCTTTCTGTACCGTGACTGTGACCTGCCACGTGCCGCCGGCACCGAGATCGCCCTTGCCTTCGTATAAGCCCTCACCTTTGTAGGTTGCATTGATGACGGTCTTCATCGCGGCCATTCCCATCGCGGGCATCGCTGCCATGTAGAAGGTCACAACCACGCTTGCTCCGACAATTCTTTTCCCGTCTTGGTCAGTCACCTTCACGCGAACCAGGTTGCTGCCTTTATGAGCAGGCTCCGGGTCAGTCGTCAAATCCGCATTCACTTGTTGTTGTGCAGGGGCATTCATGGAGGCCGCCTGACCGGCACCAGGTGGAGGAGGAACAAACGCACCCGATGCAGTCTGCAATTGTGCTTCGGAATCAATGAGGAAGTTTGCGGAGGTGACAATCGGCTCTTGTGCCTTTATACCTCTCGTAACTACCAGTTCATCGCCGACTTGTGGGCCTAATTCGACTTCACGCGGTTCAATGTTGCCGTCGCCGCCGTAGACGAAGACCAAATTCTTGGTTCCTGAATGAAACGCTGCACTGGCAGGGATTACTAGCTGTCGGCCCATCGGCAGCTTGGCGCGAACATTCACATACATTCCAGGTCTCAACTTCAAACCGGGATTCGGGAACACTAAACGCATCGGCAGCGTGCGCGTGTTCATGTCGAGCTGCGGCAAAAGATAATCGACGCGCCCGTTGAAGACTCGTCCTGGGTACGCATCGACCGTGACTTCTGCCAGGTCGCCGGGTTTGATCTTCCCTGCGTCGCTTTGAAATACCTGGGCGATCACCCAGACATCAGAAAGGTCAGCTATCGTGTACAGCATCGTTTCGGGCTGCACGTACATATTGGACAGTGCATTCTTCTGGGTGATATAGCCCGAGACGGGAGAGTAGATAGTGAGGTCGGCAATCGGCTTGCCGTCCCGGTTCAGCTTCTCAATCTCAGCAGGAGAAACCTCCCATTGCAGCAGGCGCTCTTTGGCAGCGCTGAACAGCGAAGAGGCACCCGCAGCGACCCCGCTTACCCTGCTTTGCTGCAAGGACTCTGAGTTATGCATGGCCAGCAAATATTCCTGCTGGGTAGACACCAGGTCCGGGCTGTAGATCGTAAATAACGGCTGACCCTTGCCAACGTAACTGCCGGTGGCGTCGGCATAGACTTTGCGAATCCACCCCGCGAAGCGCGTCTGTACATAGGCCTGACGCCGCTCATCGACTTGTACATTGCCGTAGAAACGCAGTTCAGCATTCACAGACTTGGACTCAACCTTCCCAAGCACCATGCCGATGCTCTGCATTCGCTGAGGGGTGAGCTGAATTGGCGCAAGGGGAGTCTCCCGTATGTCGCCTGTCTGTGTTTCGCCTGCCCCGGTGGTGCGAGAAGGCACTGTGGGAGCCATCGCGTCCATAGATCGGCTTGTGGAGATGATTTCCAGCTTAGACGCAGCCCCTGCATGGGCTAAGCGCCACCACAAGACCGACGCCACAATCGCGAGCCCGACAGTTGTGATAACCGCAATCCAAAAGGCTTGGCGGTAGTTAGGTTGTTTTGTGTGTAGCATGGCTGATCCCTCGTTCGTATTGGTTCTGAAGTCGAATTCGTTCATGGCACATCCACTCCCGTAAGGCGCTCCAGTTCAGCGAGAGCCGATTCGTGCTCCGCGAACTCGCTTTGATACTCCAAGTCGAGGTTCACTACATCAAGGAATCCAGAGAGCAGACTCTCGAAGTCCTGGCGGTTCGATTGATATGCAGACAGTGCAGATTGAAAGGCAGCTTCTGATTGGGGGACAAGGCCGTCACTATAGATTTTCAGCCGTTCTTCAGAGGTCTTAGTGCGGACATATTGCTGCTGGACTTCTGAGAGCACGCGCTGCGATTCTGAATCCAGCTCCTTTTGGGCACGCTCACGGTTCTCTTGAGCCTCAGCTAGTTCTGAACGTCTGGCGTCCGCGATTGGGCAACCGAATACCGAATGTTGCCATGTAGTAATCGCGGAACTCGCTGGCCGTATGCTGGTAGGTGTACTGCACATTGAAATCTGGACGGAAATTTTTGTGCGCCAACTCAACCTGGGTCTCTTGCTGATGGACGGACGCATTTTTCGAGCGCACACTAGGGTTATTCTCACGAGCTTTCTGCAAAAGTTCGGCTGCGGTGTACTGGAGAGACCGGACCCTGAGGGTCTCCGTCACAACGTCCGGTGACTCCTGAGGGCGGCCCAAAAGCTGCTTCATCTGGGCTTCGAGTAACCCTTCTTCCTGATGGTGGTGGGCGATCTCTTGAAGAATCTTCGTGTGCTGCAACTGAGCTTTCAGCACATCCTGCTGGTTGCCCTGGCCAACTCGGTAGCGTGCCTCAGTTGCCTCTTCTACCTGATTCAGCAGCTCATCACTTCTCTGCAGAGAGCCGAGGGTTTGCTGTATATATGCCAGGCGAAAATAGATCACCTTAAGATTGCCTACTACGGTTCTACGGTCCAAATCGGTCTGTGCTTCCATTGAGTCCGACTCGTGCTCGGCGACACGGCGACGCAGTTCACGCTTTCCCGGATACGGGATATCCTGGGACGCTCCGAATCCGATGTAAGCGAATTCACTGTTGCTATAACCTGCGAAGGGTCGTGGGCTACCAACGCTGAACTGCTGCACCGACAGCTGTGTCTCAGGAAGTGCGGACACTTGCTTGGGAACGTTTCGTGAGGCCTGCCAGGCGTGAAACGAGGCCGCAATCTCAGGGTTGTTGTCTTCTGCTTCCTGTACCAACTCACGCAGGGACGTGGGCGTCCCTTTGTGCTCGGCCATGCCGAGAGATTCCCGAGCATCGGCTCGCGGCGAAGTTTGCATTTGTTGAGCTGCTCCAGTAGCGACGAGAACCATCGTTCCGAATAACAGCTCTACCCCAATTAGTGAAATACGAATGAACCCGAAGAATATTCGGGACAAGGCAATGGATCGCATCTTTCCTCCGCATCACAAACACAAGTTTGTTAAGCGCACGAACGTGCAGACGCACGGGTGCGTTAGGAGTTGAGAGAAAAGATGATCAGATTCTGAGGATAGCAATGCTGGCGGGAGGTGAAACGGGTGGCGAGTGGATGTCCGCTTCCCTAACGGACAAGCCAGATTCGGTCATAGGTATGAGCGTGGGACTCGGAAGGATCGCGTGGGCAAGTGCTAGCGCCACGGGCCTTGAACCATCATCCGACGAACTCTTGAATGCAGGTAAATGATCAGGGGCTGTCGCAGTTTGACAGCAGGAATGTGACTTGGCCATTCCATTATTTCCGCATTCCTGCGCCATGCGCTTGCAACAGTCACGCTCAGCAGTCGTCATAGCAGCCGCGGGCATCACACACGCCATAATCGGGGTCGCAAGCAAAACAAGCGACACAAGTGACACACCGACTTTGCCAACGGGCTGCATGTCCTGAAAGAAAGTATAGGTTCGCTAGCATGGAGATGCAATACAAGCAGAGAGTTACCGATTATCAGTGAGTTGTCTATGCGGGCAGTTCCAGCCTTCTTTCGGGGCGTAGCGACTCATGGAATCCGGCAGGAGATTATAACTTGACGCCCTGCCATATTTCTGCAATTATCGAAACATGCCAGCAGCTCACGGTAAGAAATCCATAGAGAAGATCGCTAAGTACGCCGACATGTTTTCGGCGATGGGAACGGAACCGCGCCTTCGGATTATGCAGTTGCTCCTGTCCGCACATCCTGAGGGTCTTGTTGTCGGCGAGATTCAGGAAGAACTCGGCATCCCCAACTCAACCCTGTCGCACCACCTAGACAAACTGAAAGCGGAAGACCTCGTACACGTAGTGCGGGAGAGTACTTTTCTGCACTACACCGCTAACACCGAAGCGCTTCAGGAATTGCTGCAGTTCCTGTACTCAGAATGCTGTACGCGCAACAAGGCCGTCAAGCCGGACCAAATCATTCAAATTTGCAAATAAAGGGGCCAACATGACCAGCTCGAACATTAAGGAAGTAGTTAAGGAAAAGTACGGAGAAGCCGCGCTGCGTGTCACGAGCGGCGGTAGCTCCTGCTGTGGGGCTACGACCAGCAGCAGCTGCGGCGACCCGATTACGTCCAACCTTTACGATGCGCTGCAAACTGGACAAATTCCTGAAGAGGCTCTCTTGGCCTCCTTAGGCTGTGGCAATCCCACGGCATTGGCGAAACTCAATCCGGGCGAAGTTGTCCTCGATCTCGGCTCCGGCGGTGGCATAGATGTCCTGCTTTCTGCGAGACGCGTCGGCCCTACTGGCAAAGCCTACGGCCTGGACATGACCGATGAAATGCTGGCTCTAGCGAAAGAGAACAAGCGTAAAGCCGGTGTAGAGAATGTTGAATTTCTGAGGGGTGAAATCGAGCACATCCCGCTGCCTGATAACTCGGTTGACGTCATCATTTCCAACTGCGTCATAAATCTATCCGCCGACAAGGACGCTGTGTTGCGGGAAGCTTTTCGAGTTCTCAAACCGGGAGGACGCTTTGCCGTGTCCGACGTTGTGACTCGTGGTGAGATGCTTCCCGAGATTCGCGAGAACGTCCTGCTGTGGGTCGGTTGTGTAGCAGGAGCGCTGGAGGAGAACGAATACCGCAGCAAATTGTCTTCGGCTGGATTCGAGCAAATCGATCTTGAGCCAACCAGAGTCTATCGCATCGAAGATGCACGCGAATTCCTTTCAGGCCAAAACATCGATGTGGATGCGATTGCCCCGCAGGTGGACGGCAAGTTTATGAGTGCTTTCGTCCGAGCGGTCAAACCACAGCAAACATGCTGTGGACCAAACTGCTGCAACTGAGGAGATGGCAATGCCGGAACACTTCAACGTATTGTTCCTATGCACTGGAAATTCGGCTCGATCCATCATGGCCGAAGCGATCATGAATCACAAAGGACGAGGGAAATTTAGCGCCTACAGTGCAGGTAGCCATCCCTCTGGCGCAGTTCGCCCAGAAGCCGTTAAACAACTAGAGAATGCCCGTCTGCCAACCGAGGGTCTTCGCAGCAAGAGTTGGGACGAGTTCACGAAGCCCGGCGCTCCCAAACTCGACTTTGTTTTCACCGTTTGTGACAACGCTGCTAAAGAGGTTTGTCCTTTCTGGCCGGGCCAGCCGATGACCGCACATTGGGGTGTCCCCGATCCCGCCGCAGTGCAAGGAACGCCTGATGTGATCGCTAAAGCTTTTCGCGATGCGTTCTTCATGCTCGACCGCAGAATCAGCTTGTTCACGTCTCTACCTCTAGCCAGTCTGGACGGCCTTGCGATTCAGAAAGAAATTGACAACATCGGACATCAATGAAATTCAACCTTCAAGCCCGAGTTACGGCTGAGTTCCTTGGAACGGGTTTCCTCGTTGCTGCCGTAATCGGCTCTGGCATCATGGGTGAACGTCTGGCTGCCGGCAACGTTGCGATAGCTCTATTGGCCAATACCATTGCGACGGGGGCTGCTCTTCTCGCGCTTATTCTCACTTTTGGATCGATCTCGGGCGCCCATTTCAATCCTGCGGTCACAGTGGCTGATGCCTTGGAACAGGGGCTGGCCTGGCGGGAAGTACCGACATACATAGCAGCTCAGTGTACTGGGGGAATTTCAGGAGTAGCCGTAGCCCACTTAATGTTTGGCCTGCCTTTATATTCACTGTCATCTCATGCTCGGCACGGCTGGTCGCTTGTCTTTAGCGAGTTTGTGGCGACCTTCGGCTTGCTGTCCGTGATCTGGGGATGTTCGCGCTTGCGGTCAGGTGCAACACCATTTGGAGTCGCAAGTTACATAACCGCAGCGTACTGGTTCACCTCATCAACCTCCTTTGCGAATCCAGCCGTGACTGTTGCGCGCTCACTGTCAGACACATTCGCTGGAGTTCGGCCAGCAGACGTGCCTTTGTTCATCCTCGCGCAGATCGCAGGGGCTTTGACGGCCACATTCCTTTTTCGTTGGCTCGTGCCGAATCTCGACGCGTATGCAGGCGAAGTGATTACGCCCCACCGCACAATGAATGGCAAACCCACGTCAGTTCCATCTGAATTCGAGACCTAGCCTTTCTGCACGGCCTATTCAGGTTTTCTGGGATAGCTCAGCCTTCGCAGTGCCTTGCCGCCGATATCCCAGTCTCCACAATCACCGAATGTATGTTTCAAGCAATACGGGACTGCCCCGCCGTGGGGTTCGTATCGCTCGACAAGGGCATCCCCGAAACACCGCCAGAGATGCTCAGCCGTATTGCAGCAGAGGTTACCAGTGTTCACGAGCAACCCATGGTGATGCTCCGGAATCTCGGGCAATCCCAAGCCAGAATATCGCCGCATCTCATCGGCCCGGAACCAGCCTAATGGACATCCTTGCATCCACTCTATTGAGTCTGTCAGCGCCAGAAACGCCTTGTAACGCCCCTCCCAGCTGATCCGGCGAGCATAGGTCAGCGTGAAGTAATGGGTGACATTAAAGCTTTCGATGAACGCGGACGCGGCCTCTATGAGCCCCGTCTTTTGAGCACACCTTAATCCTTCCGGCGTGTAGCGCCGTTTGTTTTCCTTTGCAGGCTTTCGCAGATATGTCGGTCCGGAAACCCTGGCCGCGCTAGGCGGCTTTTCACTAGCCGTCTCCGAGGTAGGACCTTGAGCGTTTACGCTGGTGGTCGCCCTGGGAGTTATTTCTATGAGGCATTTCGATTTGGCGAGGGCGACTTGCCTCCGTCCTGAATGACTCTCTGCAACTCCGATTCGCGGATCATCATGCGTCCACCAACTTTCGTGCGTCGCAACTTTCCCTGGCTCAGCCAAGCGTGAACCGTCCATTTGCTGATTCCGCCCAATCGTCTCGCAGCTTCGTCCACCGAAAACAGAGCATCGCTTGGGACAATATCCATCGCAATTCCTCCATTGGATCGTTGTGCGTGTCATAGTTGACAACCATAACGATGTCACGATAAAGTGCCATCAACAAGGTAACATTTGATGACACAACACAAATTGGTCGAGGCGAACATTCCGCTGTACTTTCGTTGTCTGTCCGTGCCCGTCGAATGGCGGCGAGCAATTAAGCAACGACCAAACGTCATTTCCCTCAGTTCGCTGGGCACACCCCAGCCACCTGAAGACGAGGAGGATGGGGACTTACTGGAGGCCAAGCGAGTATTCGGCAAAAATGCAACAACTGGCGATAACGACGCGAAGGCAATCGAGTTTTTTCGCGCAACGACCTTCGACGCTTGGGAGAAAAGAAACGAGTTTTTCCGACTTCAAGAAGGCGACACAAAGGCACTCTTGAAATTCTTGCGAAGCGTCGGATTATTTGAGCGTCCCTACCTCGGAGGCGAGAGTTCCAGAGTGAAAAAGACGCTTTTGTCCACACAAGACGGCCAGGTTTATGACTCGCCATATGAGTCCACAATCAGTGAAAAATACATTTGGGGGATTCGCAGATTGATCGAAAAGTCCCTTCACACGCCGGCCCAACGCTCGGGAGGGCATCACGATTTTCAGGTACGTATTGAGCGGACTAAAGATGGTAAGTCGCAATTGGTGCTCACGACCACGACCTTCTTAGACGCACTCGTGCTCACCCTTTCCGTTGACCAAGTGCAGGGTGCGAAAGTGCGGAAGTGTGCGCGGCCCGATTGTGGAGTTTCATTTTCCAGCACAGGTGGGCACAAGCGAAAATATTGCACGTGGTACTGCGGCCACATCGAATCAGTTCGCAGAAATCGAAGACAAGCGCGGAAACGGAAGGGAGTGGCACATGGCAAACAACGTTGATGGCATTTACACACCGAAGGACAGGCGCGGGTATTGGATTAGCTGGATTGACGCGCAGGGGCGACGGAGAAGGCGCAAAACGAGCGCCAAAACGCTGTCCCAGGCACGATCAGCAAGAGCAGCTGAACTTGTTCGAGTTGAACACGCCAAAGCGTTGGGTTTCGCGCCTCCAGGGGAAGAAACCATGTCGGATGTGGCGCCCCGTTTCCTCAGCCACCAAAAGGTGCGGCTGACTACGAAGGCCTACACCCGCGAACAAGGGCATCGTTAACGGACACTTGTCCCCCTTCTTCGCCGGGCCCGTTGCCGCAATCCGTAGAGTGGACGTTCAACGATACATCAGCAAACGCTCCGCCGAAGTCTCAGCATATTCCCTCCAGAAGAAACTCAATATCCTGAAGCACTTGCTGCGTTTAGCTGTCGAATGGGAAATTGTCCCATTTAATATATCGCAGGGGGTGAAGTCGCCCCGTGTCCCCGCTGGCCGCATCCGGTACTTGCAGCCGGGCGAATTGCGAGCAGTTCTGGAGGCGTCGCCAGAATGGTTACGGTCAATCGTGGCATTGGCAGCCTGCACTGGATGCGCCGATCTGAGATGTTGGGATTGCGTTGGCTAGATGTGGACTTGGCACAGGGGCGCGTCATGTTGGCGCAAACCAAGAACGGCGAAGGTCGGATCGTGTACCTGAATGAAACCGCTAAGGCTGCAATTCGTTGCCTGGCTGTCACGACTAAAACTCGCTCCACAGATCGGCTTTTTCAGGCATTCACGGCTGAGCAAATGAGCATGGCATTTGCCCGAGTGTGTAAGCGGCTGAGTATCTCTGATTTTCGGTTCCATGATCTTCGCCACACTGCGGCAAGCTGGTTGCGTATGCAAGGAGCGGACATTCATACGGTTGCGCAGTTGCTCGGCCACAAGGACCTGAGGATGGCCGCCAGATATCAGCATCTGTCTCCAGCTTTTCTGGCTGATGCCGTTGCAAGCTTGGATGCCGTTTTCAATCTTCCGCGTCACCACAGCGTCACCGTGACGAACGAGGCGATCACATCACTGGCGCTAACTGCTTGAAAAGGTTTGGCGTCCCCGACGGGATTTGAACCCGTGTTACCGCCGTGAAAGGGCGATGTCCTAGGCCAGGCTAGACGACGGGGACCACGAAGCAAAGGTGGGAGCCGCTGTTGAAGGTTCGATGGTAACAGCGGGTTGGACTGAGTGTCAAAATACCGGAGGTCTCATCGGCTGTACTTAAAGTAGGTATTCCGCACTTTTATCCCACCGGCGTTTCTGTCGGATTGCCTCATTTCCCGGGTCTCGAAGCACTGCGCAAATTACAATTGAAGTTTGCGGAACGACCGCCTGGACTCATTGCCCAATGCCTGATCCTCTTTATCTCAGTATCTGGTTTTCCAGCTTCGAGGCGGACGATATGTTGCCGCATGCTTTGGCTGTGATGCGGCAATTCTCATTCTCCGCGCAACAGCCGGGAGTTTCTTATCTGGCGGTGCATCCAGTTTCCTGGAATGAACCTACGATTCTCGAACAACGTTTCCGGCCGGGCGTTCCGCCTGAACAAGCCGTGCTGGTTGCATCCGACATGTTGCACGAAGACTACGCCTACCTGTTCGAGGCATTTTGGGACCTATGGATTGTCGCTGAGAATGGGGAGTGGACTTTGCAGCCCTCGCAGGTGAAGTTTCTTGGTGCATGGCACGGAGTTCGATGAAGGCGTGTATCAGCAGGAAGGTCACATCCAGGTGGACCTGGGCCTGGACTCGCCATTTCTTCAGGAAGATATGCCGCTGACTATTGAAGCCGCGGCCAGAGTGCGCGCAAATGTGCAAAAGCTTGTAGATTTCACCAGCAAGGTGGAAAAAAACGCCGGAGCCAATGCCCGCTTGCTCTGGTCAGAATCTGATCAGAATTTCGCGCAGAAGTTGATTGCCCGGTTGCAAAAACTGCAGTAAGCTCAGAACCAGACCACAAAATCCGCGAGAGGGCGCAGACACCTCAGCTTCTGCGCCCGCCGCGCTTTCCGTATACTACTTCGTTCTTCCGCCCTCGACCTTCAGTTGGTCCGTCGCTGCCGCTTGCGCCGCCGCGAGACGAGCGGTCAAAACGCGGAATGGCGAGCATGACACGTAGTTCAGTCCAACCCTGTGGCAGAACTCGACAGACGATGGCTCTCCGCCGTGCTCGCCGCAGATGCCGACCTTCAACCCGGGGCGTGTCTTTCGTCCGCGCTCGGTTGCCATCTTTACCAACTGGCCGACACCCTCCTGATCGAGCACGGCGAACGGATCCTGCTTGAGGATGCCTTCTTCCAGATAAGTTGGCAGCACCTTATTGATGTCGTCACGGGAGAAGCCGAAGGTGGTCTGGGTGAGATCGTTTGTGCCGAAGGAGAAGAACTGGGCTTCCTTCGCGATCTCATCGGCCACCAGCGCGGCTCGCGGCAACTCGATCATCGTGCCCACCAGATAGTCGACCTTTGTTCCTTTTTCTTCGAAAACCTCTTGAGCTACGCGGTTCACGATTGCCGCCTGGTTCGCCATTTCTTTCAACGTTGCTGTGAGCGGAATCATTACCTCGGGGAAGACCTTAACGCCGTCCTTCGCCACTACTACAGCGGCTTCGAAGATGGCGCGGGCCTGCATCTCAGTGATCTCCGGATAGGTGATTCCCAAACGGCAGCCGCGATGTCCGAGCATGGGATTGAATTCGTGCAGCTCCTCCACCCGGCGCAGCAGCGGTTTCAGTTCCTTCAATTTTGAAGAACGCGGCTTGGTGGCTTCGAGCACCGCGATCTCTACCATCAGGTCTTCACGACGCGGCAGAAACTCGTGTAGCGGCGGGTCGAGAGTTCGAATCGTGACCGGGAAACCGTCCATTGCGCGAAACACCCCGACGAAATCAGCTCGCTGCAGAGGCAGCAGTTTCTTGAGCGCGGCGCGACGGTCCTTCTCGGTATTGGCGAGAATCATGGCGCGCATATGCGGGAGCTTCTTCTCGCCGAAGAACATGTGCTCGGTGCGGCAGAGTCCAATACCCTCCGCCCCAAAAGCGCGGGCCTGAATGGCATCGCGCGGAATATCCGCGTTTGCGCGCACACCAAGTTTGCGGAACGGTTCGGCCCAGCCCATCAGCTTCATGAGTTCTGGATCGTCCGGCTTCGCCGCCATGGTGCCGAGCTTGCCTTTGATCACGCGTCCGGTGGTGCCGTCGAGCGAGATCCAGTCGCCCGCTTTGAATACCTGCCCCTTCACGCGCATCTCGCGGGCCTTTTCGTCTACTTCGATGTCGCCCGCGCCCGCCACGCAACACTTACCCATGCCGCGTGTTACGACAGCGGCGTGGCTGGTCATGCCGCCGCGAGAGGTAAGAATTCCGGCGGCCACTTCCATGCCGTGAATATCTTCCGGCGTAGTTTCCGCACGCACCAGGATGACGGGATTCTTGGTACTTCCGTGTCCAGCTTTTTCGACGGCTTCGTCAGCGGTGAAGACGATCTGTCCAACGGCCGCACCGGGAGAGGCGGGAAGGCCGGTCGCCAAGACTTCGATTTTCGCGCTCTTCTCATCCAATCGCGGCAGGAGGAATTCGTAAACCTGGTTGGGGTCCACACGGAAAATTGCTTCTTCTTTCGTGATCAGACCCTCATCTACCATCTGGATGGCGACTCGAACAGCGGCAGGCCCCGTTCGCTTGCCATTACGGGTTTGCAGCATGTAAAGCTTGCCGTCCTGAATGGTGAATTCAAAATCCTGCATGTCTTTATAGTGTTTTTCCAGGCGGCTGGTGATCTCACGCAACTGGTCATACACAGCAGGCATGACTTTTTGCAGTTCGAGGATCGGAACTGGAGTGCGTATGCCCGCAACCACGTCTTCGCCTTGCGCATTCATCAGGAATTCGCCGTAAAACTCCTTCGCTCCAGTGGCGGGATTGCGGGTGAAGCCGACGCCGGTGCCGCTGGTGTCGCCGAGATTTCCATAGACCATCGCCTGTACGTTGACCGCCGTGCCCAGCATGTCGTCAATGTTGTTGATGCGACGATAGTGCTTGGCGCGATCGTTCTGCCAGGAGCGGAATACGGCGTTACGGGCCATCACGAGCTGGTCGTGCGGATCCTGGGGGAAATCCTGCTTGGTGTGCTTCTTAACGACCTTTTTGTATTCCTCGATTACTTCCTTCAGGGCTTTGACGTCGAGGTCGGTGTCGAGCTTGGCTTTCTTCTGCTTTTTCTTGGCATCGAAAACCTCATCGAAGGCCGGCTTTGGAATTTCAAGCACAACGCTGCCGAACATCTGAATCAAGCGGCGGTAGGAATCAGCCGCGAAGCGCGGATTGTTGCTCCGTTTTGCGAGAGCTTCGACGCTTTGATCGTTGAGACCGAGATTCAGAATGGTGTCCATCATGCCCGGCATCGAAAACTTTGCGCCCGAGCGCACGCTGACCAGAAGCGGATTCTCTCCCTTGCCGAGTTTCTGACCCTGCAACTCCTCAAGACGTTTGAGCGCGGCATCCATCTGTCGTTCGATCTCGGAAGAGACCCCATTCGTACGCATGTATTCGCGACACGCCTCGGTCTGGATGGTGAAGCCGGGAGGCACGGGAAGACCGGCGTTCGTCATCTCGGCAAGGCCAGCGCCCTTGCCGCCCAAATCGTCTTTCATTTTGCCGTTGCCATCGGCTTTGCCGCCGCCGAATGAATAAGCGTATTGAGTGCCGGTCTTTTTGGTTTCCTGGACTTCTGCTTGCGGTAGAGTTTGCGTCGCCATGATGAGTGTTGATCCTTTATTGTTTCGAAGATTCTTTAGATTCTTTGCCTTCAGTTACGATTTCTGAGAAGTCGGCGATGGTCGAAAATTCTTTTAACAGGGTTTGCAGAAGCGCCAACCGGTTGGCACGAAGGCGCTCATCTTCGACCATGACCATGACTTTGTCGAAGAAATTATCGATAGCCGGACGAAGCCGGGATACCTCGACCAACGCTTGCTCGTAATTCCGCTGCCCGCTCAATTGGCTGACGGCTTGTACAGTTTGCGGAACCTGTGCGGCCAACTCTTTTTCCGCCAGCTCCCGTAATGCGTCGACATCCAACATGCCGACCGTCTGACCGCCCGCTTCAGTGGCCTGGCGCAAAATGTTTTTCATGCGCTTGAATGCAATCGAGATGGATTCGAAATCCGCCGACGAGCGTACTTGAGTGACGGCTTCCGCTCGTGCCACCGCGTCCACCACATCGTTCGAACCGGCCGCCAGCACGGCCTTCACAACGTCATATTTAAAGCCCAGAACGTCCCGCAGATAGAACTCGAGGCGTTCTCGAAGGAAAAGCTTTATCGTCTGGTTGTACTCGGCTTCGCTTGAGAATGTTTTCTCGGCCGGCGATCCGCGGTAGGTTTCTCGTGCATCCTTGAATAGTTGCTCCAGCTTTATCGGCAGCTTATGCTCCGCGATTGTTTTCACGATTCCGTTGGCCTGACGGCGCAGTGCGAACGGATCTTTCGATCCCGTAGGCTGGAGTCCAAGCGCAAACATGCCGGCTATGCTGTCCGCCTTATCGGCGATCGAGAGCACCGCGCCCTCGGTTGTCCGCGGCACTGAGTCTTCCATGGACTCGGGTTTGTAGTGATCGTAAATCGCGTCCGCAATGGCAAACCTGGTAGCTTCAGGCAAGTCCGGATCCAGCTGCTGCACCCTGGCATAGAGCCCGCCGACAATGCCCTGCAGTTCGGTAAATTCTTTCACCAGTTCGGTAGTCAAATCAGCTTTTGCCAGGCACACCGCCTTGTGCACCACGCCTGGGCGAACCGCCATTCCGTTGTGGCGAATGATTTCGCACATCCAACTGGCGACGCGCTGGACGCGGAGAGCCTTTTCGTAATAACTACCGAGGTCTTTTTGGAAGGTGACGTTTTTAAGCCACTGCACCCGCTCGCGCAGCGGATGCTTCTGATCGGTCTGCCAGAAGAAGCGCGCGTCGTTGAAGCGGGCCCGCAGCACGCGTTCGTGGCCATGCCGAATGATGCCGGCGGGATCGCCATCGGTATTCAGCACCGCGAGAAAATGCGGAAGGAGCTTGCCCTTGGCGTCCTCGATTGCAAAATACTTCTGATGATCGCGCATCACCGTGACGAGAACTTCCTCGGGCAGCTCCAGAAACTCCGGATCGAAGCTGCCGAGAATTGCTGACGGCCATTCCGTGAGGTTGATTACGGTGTCGAGCAAAACCTTGTCATCACGCCAGCGCGCGCCAGGAATGGTTCGCGTCGCGGCATCCATACTCTTACGAATGTACTTCTCTCGTTCTCCGCGACCGAGGACCTTCGCGCGTTGCAGGGCACTCACGTATCCGGCTCCCGCACTCGGGATAAGCACCGGGCCGTCGGCCAGAATGCGATGTCCACGCGACTGATTGCCGGCACGCACACCGTCGAACTCGAGTGGAATGACTTCGTCATCGAGCATGGCGACTAGCCAGCGTACCGGACGGACAAAACGCTCACTCGGCTTACGCCAGTACATATTTTTGGGCCAGTAGATCGAAGCGATTTCCTTGGGCAGAAACTCGGTCAGAATCTCCGCCGCGGCGCGCCCTTTCTTCGTGATCTTCGCCGAGAGATATTCGCCCTTAGGAGTAGTGACCCGCTCCAACTGCGCAATCTCGACGCCCGCTTTCCTGGCGAATGCGTGTGCAGCCGGAGTGGGCTGTCCGTCCTTGAAGGCAACGCTTACTGACGGACCAGGCACTTGCTCGGTGACGTCCGGCTGAGTGGCGGAGACATTCGGCAAGAGAACGGCCAGGCGGCGAGGAGTATCCAGGCTAGCTTATTTCGCCTGAAGAAAGCAGACGTTCGGATTCGAGGAGTTTGTGAACGCGCTGGCGCAGTTCCAGCGACGCGGCGTCAATCATGCGCGCCGGAATCTCTTCGCAACCGATCTCCAGCAGAAAGTCAGGCATTTTATTTAAGCGAATTACTTACTTCTGTCTACTGATCTGTCATCCTGAGCGGAGTCAGTCCGCTCGCTTGCGAGCGGGCCGACGAAGTCGAAGGATCCCTGGATATCTTCACGTTTGGCTTCGATAGGGGTCCTTCGACTGCGTGGAAACTTCGCGTTGCGAAGTTTCCACTCCGCTCAGGATGACAACACATTATGCGTTTGTAGGTACGACTGCTTCTGCTCTTTTCTTCAGCTTTTTGGCGACCGCGGGTTCTTCCTCGGCTTTGTCTTTCGCTGCCGGCTCGCCAGCTTGCTGATCTACCCATGCTTTCGCAATCCCCACAGCTAACGCTCGCACCCTTGCGATCACACCCACGCGTTCGGTTACCGAAATCGCGCCGCGAGCGTCCAGAATATTGAAAAGGTGTGAGCACTTCAGGCAAAGATCGTACGCGCCGAGCAATGGAAAGCGCTGCTTGTCTTTGGCAAGCGCCTCAGTCTGGCCTCTCTCGTTACCGTCGGCTTTAATATTTTTTTGAAGAGTTGAGTACTTTTCCAGCAGCGCCTTGCACTCGCCCTCACAAAGCTCGAAATGTTTCCATGCCTTCTCAACGTCTGCGAATTCGAAATTGTAAACCGAGAATTGCAACTCATCCGCGAGGCGCACGTCGCCATAGGTCGTAGCGCGGCCGCGTTTGCGGATCACGCGCCCACACGATGTCGTAGATGGAATTTACGTCCTGCAAAAAAGCAGCGATGCGCTCGAGGCCGTAGGTCAACTCTGCTGAAATCGGATTGAGATCCACGCCACCACATTGCTGGAAGTAAGTGAACTGGGTGATTTCTAGGCCGTCGAGCATGACTTGCCAGCCGATCCCCCACGCACCCAGTGTGGGCGACTCCCAGTTGTCCTCTTCGAATTTGATGTCATGCTGGCGCAGGTCAATACCCATCGCGCCCAGGGACTCGAGATAAAGTTCCTGCACATTTTCCGGCGGAGGCTTCAGGATGACCTGCAACTGCATGTGCTTGAACAGCCGATTGGGATTCTCCCCGTAGCGTCCGTCGGCAGGTCGTCGCGAAGGCTGCACGTAGGCAACTTTGTAAGGCTTCGGTCCCAAAACGCGCAAAAATGTTTCCGGCGCCATCGTGCCCGCACCCACTTCGACGTCGTAGGGCTGCTGCAGGACGCATCCGCGTTCAGCCCAGAAAGTCTGCAGACGGAGGATGAGTTCCTGAAAAGTCAGCGGATTGGGTTTGGGTGGCATTCAGCTTCTGGGTGCTAGCTAGTAGCTTCTGGCTTCTAGCTCATGGCTTCTGGCTCAAGACTTTCTATCGCGCTGCCCTAAGCGGTGTATCCGAGAAATCAATAGTGCTCTTCGTAAAAGCTTAAGACTCAAGTGCTGATCTTCTCCAGCATCCCCGCAGTGATCAGCTTTTTTTCAATCTGCCGCTGCAGTGTCTGGATCAGAAATTTCCTCAGATCACTTCCCTGCTGCTTGGGCCACGGTGTTCCGGCAAAACTCTCCAACGGTGCGCGAAACATCTGCGCCGCAATCGTCCGCGAGTCCGGCGATATTTCTGACGACGCCAGGCGCTTGTCGTCGACACACATCAAGCCGTCGGTCAACGCGTGAAAAAATGCCCGACTGCCATTCAGCGTGCGCCCGCAAACCATGCACTCCGACAGGTCCGGGAGATAGCCCATCAACCGGGTCATCCACAGCTCAAAATATGTGACAGGCATCCAGACATCGCTGCCACGCAGCCCGGCCAGCACCGAAAGCGCCAACCGGAAAACAGCATCGTTGGCTTCACGGTCCGGCAATAACTCGTCGAGCAATTCCGCCACGTGCGCCAGCGCCACAGCCCGCGGATAAGCTCACTTCCGTCGCCAACGGCGATTCCAGCACTTCGCAGGAATCCAACCGGGCCAACTCCTGCCGCTCGCGATCTTCGTAATAGGCCCGAACATAAGTGAGCGGCTCGAGCGCTCCGCCAAACCGCCGCTTCGACTTCTTCGCCGAGCGGGCTACGCCGCGAACTTTCCCTTCGACCCGCGTGAACAGGGTGACCAGCAAATCGGCTTCGCGCAAAGGATACGTGCGCAGGACGATTGCTTCCGACTCCTTCAGTGCCATGGAAGCCCAGCAGGTTCAGTTAACTTTCGATTGTAATGGAGGAGTGGGAGATGGAAAGGCAGCGGCGGACGTCAGACCTTCAGGGCCCAGACCTCCGCCGCAAGGTCCCGCCTGGAGAAATCCGAAAGAGACTCAGCCGCGTGCTGAATCCCTCGAAGTCCATTTGGTGATTGGGCGAGGTCTGAAGCCGATGTCCAAGAGCTATCGTCCGAAATACTTGGCATTGCGTTCGGTGAACGATGCCCACTTTTCCGGCAGATCGTCCAGCGCAAAGATGGCCGATACCGGACACACCGGCACGCACGCGCCGCAATCAATGCACTCCACCGGATCGATGTAGAGCATTTCTTCTTCGGCGTGAGCGGGTGCATCTTTTTTAGGATGAATGCAATCTACCGGGCAAGCGTCCACGCAGGCAGTGTCTTTTGTTCCGATGCACGGTTCTGCAATCACATAGGTCATAAGTTCATTGTCTCCCTGATCCGACGACTGGTCTGTACGGCAACCGTAGGAACTGGTTATTCTAGCAAGAATGCGGCGTAGCGGGTGCAAGTTTAGACTGATGAGCATCGCCAAGCCTACACGCCCGCTGCAGCAGTCAAGTCGCAGCCAGCTCTCTTTCCAGACTTGGCTCGTACTCCACAATGTATCCGGCTACGGCGCTGGCCGCCACCGTCAGCGGACTGGCCAGGTACATCTGTCCGGGGCCGCTGCGGCCGGGGAAATTGCGATTCTGTGCGCTGATGACCACTTGTTCCGGCCGGGTGGTCACGCCCGGTCCGGCATTGATGCAGGCTCCGCAACTGGGCTCGATCACGTGCGCTCCCGCTTTCTGGAAAACGTCGAGATATCCTTTGCGGATGCAGTACTCGCGCGTCTCCTGCGATCCGAACTGGATGTAAAACAGGACTGAATCAGCCACCCGCTTACCGTGTTTCAACGCGTCCGAGAGGACCGCGGCGTACATATCCATATCTTCGTTCTTGCCGGCGGTGCAAGTGCCGCCGTAGGCCAGTTCAACCGGAACCGGAGTATTCAGGTCGCGGACATACTTGCCATTTCCGGGATCGCCCGGCGTCGCGACCATGGGAGTAATTTCGGCGGCGTCGAGTTCGATGGTGTGCGCATACTGTCGCATCCGGATCGCTATAGAGGCCCTTGATCATTGACTCGGCTCGCTTGCGATCCATGCCGCGGCGTTCGACCAGGAACTCGACTGCCTTCTGATCCGGCGCGACAATTCCCGTAAACCCGCCGATTTCGGCGGCCATATTGGTCATGGTGGCGCGCTCGTCCACGCTCAGTTCCTCGATGGCCTCACCCGCGTACTCGATCACTTTAGCCAGGGCTTTGCCGCTGCGAACGTAGTCCAGGCTGAGAATCTTCAGAATGAAATCTTTCGCGGTGACGTTGGGATGCTTCTTGCCGCGAATGATGACTTTCACCGACTCCGGCACCTTCACCCGTACATCTTTCGTGATCCATGAATTGAAAACGTCGGTAGTACCGATGCCGAACGCCACGCAGCCGATTGCGCCCACGTGCGGAGTATGGGAATCGGAGCCGATGTTCAATTGCCCAGGCAGCGCATAGCTCTCCAGAACGATGGAGTGGCAAATTCCTTCCGATCCTTTGCGGTCTTTTAACTCACCGTGGAGCTTGATTCCCTGCTTCGCGGCAAAATCCTGTTGCTTGAGTTTGAGTTGGGTGGCCAGGTCCAGCAGGCCAAGCTTCTTTTTCTCCTCCGAGATCACCTCGTCGAGGAAAGTCAGGTGATCGCGGAAAAACAGGATGCTCGAGGGATCGTTTACCTTGGCATCTTTGCCTACGTAACGCTCGAAGAAAATTGCCGCCATCGGGGTCACGTATTCGTGGCTGAAGCGGAGATCGGCGCGGGCAAAGCCGGTGTCGCCGGGTTGGACAGCTTGTCCTGCCACTGCCGAGCTTTGCTCGGCTGGACGGGCGGGGACGCCCGTCCCTCCATTGGAATCGAGCATGTGACTGGCGAAGATTTTTTCTGCCAGGGTCATCGGGCGCTTCGACGTTTTGATCGGCGGGAGAAAAACCTTCTTTTGCATTCGCGCAACGTTGAAAGGGAACAGGCCGCCGTATTCGATGACCTGGCGGGTGATTTCGTCTTCGCCGGCAGTGAATTCGGTGAGGGGAATTTCTTCTCCGGCCCGAACTTTTTCGATCAACGAAAAATTGGTGGAGGTCAACACACCCGAGGTTCTGGCAATTCTGTTTGTAGATGCGCTCGATGTTCTCGGCGATGACCAGCTGAATGCCCGCACACATCTCCGCATAAGGCGACTGTTCGCGGCTGGATCCTTTGCCGCGCCGCTTGCCGCTTACCGCGCAGACGAATCCGCCTTTTTTTACTTCACTTCGCCCGATCGGCAATACGTCTCCGCACTTGAGACCCAGGTAAGGAATCTCGCCCAGAGTTTCGTCAAAATAGAAGCAGTAGTGCGCGGGGGTTATCTCGTCGGTCGAGATGTCGTCGCGCAGTTTGGGATTGTTCGCTGGATTTTTGGTGTCCCACGGGAAGGTCTTCGCCGGCCAGCTGGCGCTTGATGAGTTCCGGATCTTCGGTGAGAAATAGGATGCGGCCTTTGAGGCGGACCTTGTCAGGTCGCTTTTCGATCTTGCGATCCAGCAATGAGGTGATCACAGATGACTCCCTGGGCTTATTTTACTGCTGGAGGCAGCAAAAGGGCAGTGGTCCGGTGGTCGGTCGCCGTTGGTCGTTGGCCAAAAACCTAGCCATTCCGACCCAGCGACTTAATGGTGGCCACTTTTGTGGTCGTACTCTTCACCGGCCGGGATTGCCACGGTGAGGCGATTTTCTTTTGGCGCCAAGGGGCAAGTGGCGTAGGGCGTGACCGAGCACGGAGGGTTGTAGGCGCGATTGAAGTCGATGCACTACAGTTCCGTTTGACAACCGGACCGGCCTTCAGAAAGCGGCCACCGGGGTAGGTATTGGTCTTGCTGGTCGGATCGCTGAAAACAAAAAACAGTTCTCCAGTCGCGTCGCCGCCTAGATCGGTGAGCCTTAGTTCCTGACCGTTGATCTTGAATACGGCTGTGCCAGCAATTGGGGTTGGCGTCACGTCACCGAGCACGTTGGGAACATCAACTGTCTGCTTGCCATCGGAGGGCAGCCATGTGGCGGTCACGCGATAGGACAGGTCGAGAGGAAAGAATACCGGACCGCGATACTGGCGCACCGCATCGCTCTCCTCGTCCTTTACGCGGATGCCGATACGCTCGCCGCGCACGATCACGTGAAACCGCAAAGCTCCCGATCTCAACCACCGTCGCATTGCCGGAAGTATCAGGCTGAAGCTCTACCGTCGTTACCGCCTTGCCTGCGATGGTTGCGTTGGCGGACGATTCAAACTTAGCCGTTACATTCTTACCTTCCAGCGTGAATGATCCGGCTTGAGCTGGGCCTTTGGGAAAGACGATTGCGTTCTTTGGATCTGTACCGAAACTGTTCTCGCCCGGTTTGAGCCAGAATAAGCCCGCCAGGGGCAGCCATTCCTGCTTGAGATCCTCGGTCAGTTCGGATTTCCATTTGTCGAATGACTGCTGATAGGCGGCATCGACGCTGGCTGGATCTGGCTTACCCGCGCCAAGTGCGACCGCCGCAAGCACCGACAGGGTTAGGGCAGCGAAAACCGCATTGCGTTTGCGCTTCATGTTTTCCGGTACTCGTTAATCTTCGGCAGCGGTTCCAGTCCGCGGCCTTCGAAAATCTGCGTGAACTCACCGATCAGCGCATCGTGCAGCAGAGTGTTGGAGGCCAGGGTTTCGCGGCTGTTCATCTGAAATGGTCCGCCGTGAAAATCGGTCACCTTACCTCCGGCCTCCTCGACGATCAGCACGCCCGCAGCGGTGTCCCAGGGATTGAGGTTGAACTCCCAGAAACCATCGAAGCGTCCGCTGGCCACGCAACACAGATCCAGAGCCGCCGAGCCGGCGCGTCTTACCCCGTGAGTGCGCAACGTAATCTGATGGTAAAAATGAATATTCGGATTCTTGTGCCGCTTATGGCTGGGAAAGCCGGTAGCCACAAGGCATTCCGGCAGCTTCGCGATCTTCGAAACCTGGATTCGCTGCTGATTCAGAAAAGCGCCGCTTCCCTGCTCGGCCGCGAAGAGCTCGTTCCGCGTGGGGTCATAAACCACGCCGGCGATCATTTGGTTCTTGTGCTCCAGCCCCATCGAAACGCAGAACACCGGGAATCCGTGGGCGAAATTGGTAGTTCCATCGAGGGGATCCACGTACCAGCGATAGTCACTGCCAGTGTCCACCAGGCCTTGTTCTTCCCCAAGAATGTCGTGCGCCGGCCAGTTTGCCTTGATGCGCTCGCGAATCAGGATTTCGGATTTACGATCGGCTACGGTGACCAGGTCCGCATCGCCCTTGTACTCCACCTTCACATGCTGATGAAAATATTCCATCAGCAAAGCTCCCGCTTCGCGAGCGATCTCCGCGATTGCGGGAACAAAGTCATTGCGAGTGGTTTGACTCATGGGCAAACGTGTCTTCTTTGCGATCACTTTGCGGCTCTTTTTGCGCCCTTCGCGGTTAAAGGGTTTGGCGTGAACCAAAAACTCTAACCGCAAAGACCGCAAAAGACGCAGAGAACCCTACTTGCGCTTGGCGCTGTCTTCAGAGATGTACATGATTTCGTGTTTGAAGATGAACAGATTGGGCTGGTCCTCGCGGGTGAGCCGGACCATATTCTTGTCGTAGTATTCGATCCAGCCGCGGACGACTTCCCCGTCCGCCAGCTTGATGCTTACCGGCTTCTGTTTTTCTCCGAGAGACTTCAGGTAAGCCGCCTCTTCCGAGGTTTGCTCGGGAGGCGCTGGCCTTCCCTTGCGAGGTGGGCCGGATGCTCCTTGTCCTTGAAAAGGCATAGCGGTATTTTACACGCCACCGCCAAAAGCCGGTGGTCTAGAAAGTGAGCTTCAATCCAAACTGGATTTGTCGCGGAGCGCCCAGCGAAAATACGCCGGAACCGGGCCCGATGCGATTGGTGACGCGCTCCGAAGTAGTTGTGCCATTGAGCGTTCCCACAGAGCCGTTCAGCACTCCGAGCAAGCGGTTTCCCGAACCATCGAAGTTGGCAAAATTCAGGATGTTAAACGCGGACAGGCTGGGCTCCAGAACGAACCGGTCCCCCAGCTTCAAAGGGCGCGACAGCGTCACATCGAAGGTTTTCAACCATGCCAGGTTGGGGTTATCGGCTGGGGCTGGCTGAATGGCCGGCGAATCCGCCCCCAGTTGAATCAGTTGCGATCGGGAAAGCACGGCGGCATTGACCAATGCCTGTCCGGCGGGCGTCAACTGGTTCCCGAAGTTCGAGTTGTAGTTATCGATGGTGGTGTTGAGGCTGTCGGCTTTGACGCTGCGTCCAAACGATCCGATGTTGGTGCCGGGTAAAATGTCGCCGTACGCACTGGAACCCGTCTGACTCTGGCCACCGAAGGCGCCATCACCGGTTACGTCGCTGCGAAAAATTTCGCCTGCACACTGTTGGCGGTGGCAGAAAAAGCGTCTGCGGCAGAGGCGTGGCAATATTTGCAATCGCACCGAATCTCATTCCATAAGGAAGGTCCAGGACGGCGGCCGCGGACATCTGGTTTTTGCGGTCTTCGGACGCCGAGCCGAAAAATGCCGTGGGATGGTTAAAATCCGCCGCGAGAGGCAAGAGGTCCTGCTCACCGACGCCTTCCGGAATATTGCTGCGATAGCTGGAATGGGTGAACGAAACCTGCAGGCTTCCGCCGCGAACTCCCCGCACCGGACTGGCAATTTGGCTGCGCAACGAGACCTGAACACCGCTGTACAGTGACCGCCCCGCGGGAAAGAACATGGTGTTGCGTCCCACCAGCGGATTGATCCCAGGAAAAGCTGCGCCACTGTCAGTTGTGGGCGAACCGTGTTGGGGGTCAAGCCAAATATTGAAGCGGGAAGACCTCCCAGGTACTGCCCACCGGAATCCAGACCGTGGGAAGCGAAGTCCGAGATGCTGGCGCCCGGCACCGTCGCCAGATAGCAATTGACCGCATTCTGCGAACTTGCGCCGGCGCTGGCAGCCGGCAGGCAAGCGGAACTCAGCGGATTTCCAGCGAGCGTGGAATTGATCGCATGGACCGCCGCATTGGTGTCGAGATGGTTCGCGTCGCCCACGTGGTTGGTGTCGTATCCAAGCAGGTAGTGTGTACCCACGTTGCGCAGATAATCCACGCTAAACACAGTCGTCTGCCGGAACTGTTTTTGGAAACCAATATTCATTTGCAACGAGCGCGGAGTCTGGTAATTCGCTCCCAGCAAGCCCTGGCTGCTCAACGACTGACCAAGGAAACTGGGATTTGGAGAACTCGCAGTGAGGACAGAGTTGGCAGACTGGAAAGCGCTCTGCAAATCTGCGATTTGCGTAGCCACCGTTCCAATCGGTTGTCCACAGAGACCCGCTGTGGCTTGGGGAATGTTGCCAGGCAAAATAACGTTGCCGTGACTGGCGCATGGATCATTCGCCTGCGCGTTGTATGCGCCATTCGCGAGACGACTTACGCGGTCCTGCAGGACGTTACTAAAAACATTGTTGTCGTAATAAATGCCGATGCCCGCCCGGAGGACTGTTCGTCCGCTTTTCCAGGGGTCCCATGCCAGACCAAACTGCGGAGCGAAGTTTATATCGGGCTGACGCACCCGATTACCGATGCCGGGAACGCCCCCGAAATGACTGAGCAGCGGGTCACTGCCAGAGCAGGGCGCAAGAGCACCGTAAGAAGCCGCGACCGCGGAGCATGGAATGGGGGCTAAATCAGAATCGGAGCGCCCGGTATCGCGAACGTACTGCAGTCCAATGGTTACGGTGAGATTCGGGTGAACCTTCCAGCTGTCCCCGACATAGGCCTGAATGCGGGTGTCAGCGAATCCGCCACAGGACGAACCCGAGGCCGATCTTTCACTAAAGCAGTTAAACCCATTTCCGAGAGTGATACTGTCCACCGGATAGTTCAGCGGATTACCTGCGCCCCCGGCGAAAGGCCCCACGCTGGCCAGTGCAATCGACTTCGGGTCTGTATCCGAGCCGACTTGAGGAGCTAAACCGAAGAGATCGGCAGAAATAAGATTACTAATTCTGTTTACTGCGAAACCGGCCCGGAATGTATGACCTCCGCGAGTCTTGGTGACGTCGTAACGAGCCTCTTTGTTCACCTGAATCGTTTTCTGCGGCGCTTGCGAATTTGGGCCACTGGCGAAGCCGGAACCGCCGCCAAAATTCAGGCTGATCCCCGGGGCCGGATTGAAAACGCCCTGGGACGCATCTACGATGTTGTTGGAGAAGTGGTCATAGGCAAAACGAAAGCTGTGTAGCGTGGTTCCTCGGGTGAGATCGAAACCGACGGCATTGCCGGGCGTGTTGTCGCGACTCTTGAGAGGCTGGAAGTTGTTGCCTCCGAAAGCGTCGATCACGCTGCTGTTGTCATAAGTGAAGCGGTAGAACAACTGTGATTGCGGAGAGAGTTTGTAATCAAGCCGTCCGGCGAGTTCAGTGGCATGAAACGGAGCGCTGTAGGTTCCCGTAATGACGTTGAACGGAGCATTGAAAACGACCGGAGAGTCGAGGTCCTGCTTGAAGTATTCGCCGGAAAGAAAGTAGAAGAGCTTATCTTTCCGGATCGCTCCGCCGACGTCTCCACCGAAAACTTCCCGCGAATAGGAATTGTCCAGCCCGCCGGGGAAGTCTGCCCCTCCTGCCGCTTTGTCACGAAAGTTTCCGAAAACCTGGCCATGAATATCGTCCGCGCCGGATTTCGTAATTACGTTCACCTGACCGGCTGATGCGAGTCCGGAAGAGAGCGGCAACAGTGATTGGCTAATGCGCACTTCCTGAACCACTCCAACGGGTACATTGGTCGTTGTCGCGCCGACGGTTTCGTCAGTGATGTCGATGCCGTCAACTTGCATCCGGATTGTGCGGCCGTCGCGACCAACCACGGAGACGGCGGACGTAGCACTCTTCGAAGGCGCGAGTTCCCGGCCGTCGCGCAGCTGAACTCCGGGTTCAACTCTGGCCATATCCAGAAAATTACGGTCCGTGGGGACCTGTTCCATCTGGCTTGAATTGACCCCGCCACGTACCTCAGGAGTCTCGGTATTTACCAGCACGGGGCCGGCGACGACCAGGCGTTGAAGTTTGACGTCTCCGGTAGCGGTACCGGCAGCCTGGATTCTCAGCAGAATGTCAACAGGCTGGAAGCCCTTGGCCTCTACGTGCACAACATATTCTCCAGGGACCAGGTCGCGAATTGCGTAGGTGCCTGCCGGGCTGGTGGTGGTCTTGGCAGATTGTCCGGTGATTTTGGCGGTGAGTGTAACGTCGGCCCCGCTGACGGACGCGCCTCGAGGTCCGGTCACAGTTCCCGAAACATTGCCGGTGGAGGAATCCTGGGCGAAAACCAGCGACGAAAATACGAGGAGAACTGTGATCGCTCCGATCCACAGAATTAAGTGACTAAAGGTGGAACGGGCACAACCAGTATTACTCGACATTCGTCTAGCTTACCTTCCTTGCAAAGATTCGGACGTTCCCCGCGCGAACGAAAGAAAGCATTCCACTGCCCGGATTGAAGGAAGGCAGAAGGGGTCAGCTTCTCGACGGACACAACCCGCCATGCGCAACGGAGAACCTGCGATTAGCAATCTTACAAGACTTTCATAACGGAATTTGTCCCGTCAACCACGTCAACACTAACGACAACCACTACACCATGAGGTTTAGTGCGACTTCGAGGTGTAATATCCCGTGCGATGGCGCACTTTGAAATCGGTATCCGACGCTATGCCTTTAACCTTCACCTGAATGCGCCGAAAATCTGAATCGGAAAGCCGCTGCGAAGGATAATACGCGAGCAAATACTGCGTGCGCAGTTCGTCACTGATCTGGCGGAAAGCTTCGTCGAGTTGCGCGACCGAAGAAGCGTAAAAATACTTTCCTCCGGTATCCGCGGAAAGCTGGATCAGAGCGTGTTCACCGCCGGTGTCCCGCCCGGCGCTGGCTTCGATCGGCACAACGATAACGCTGTACAAGATGGCTTCGGCGGTTTCAGCGGCGCGAACCGCCTCCTGGTAGTTCACTTTGCTCATCGTGTCGCCGCCATCGGTGATGACCACCATCACCTTGCGCCCTTGCCGTGGCTCCAGTGCTTCCGATCCCAGAAACAACGCGTCATATAGAGCCGTGGCGGAGCCAAGATGAATGTGATCGATGGCGCGGTCGATGACCCTGAGGTCCGGGGTAAATTCGGTCAACTCACTTACCGTCTCGCTGAACTGATATAGCGACAACGCATCTACGGGGCGGAGGATCGCGTGCGCAAAGCGACGAGCAGAGGCTAACTCAAGCGGGAGGTCTTTGCGCGTGCTCAAGCTTGTATCGATTGCCATCACGATACTGAGCGGCAAAGCCGATTCTTTGTCGAAGAGCGCGATCTTTTGCGCCTTGTCGTCTTCCATCAGGTCGAAGTTATCTTTCTTGAGGCCTGCAATGGGGGCGCCGCGCTCGTCCGTCACTGTCACGAACACGTTCACCAGTTTGACATCAACTTTGAAAGTTGTATCGGAGTCCTGAGCAGAGGAGACGAGGCACAGGAACAACACAAGGCCAGCAGTTGCGGCTCGTTTCATCAGGAAGGATAGAGTCTTTTGCCGCGTTCTGCTCCCAGCGCGAAAACGGCTTTTCACTTAGATGCACGCTCTGTGGAATGGGTGCCTTGGCTGCGGATGAATGTCGTCCGGAAAGGGTTCGCCGTCGGCCCAGACTGCGCCATCTTCAAAATGTTCTTTCTTCCAGATGGGAACGGTCCTCTTGAGGGTGTCGATCAGCCAGCGGCAGGCTTCGAAGGCAGCTGCCCGGTGAGCCGATGCGACCACGATTAGAACGCTGGTCTCTCCGATTTCCAGTCTCCCGAGGCGATGGACGATTGCGACATCGCGAATCTCGAACTCCACCATTGCACGCGCGGCCAACTCTTCCATTTGCTTGAGCGCCATCGCCTCGTAGGCTTCGTAGTCAAGATAAAGAGTGCGGCGGCCTCGAGTGTTGTCGCGGACAATTCCTTCGAACATGACAACAGCCCCGTCTTCGGGCTCCTTGATTCCCTTCAGCAGTGAAGCCGTGTCGATTTTCCCCTTCACGATTGCGGCATGTCCGCGGCTCATGCCGTTTGCTTCTGTTTGGATCTCAGCGCTTCCGCCGCTCACTGGCGGCAGCAGTGCAACCTCGTCGCCCTGGTTCAACCGAACGTCGGCTGCGGAGTATTCCTGGTTCACAGAGATGGCGAGAGACGCCATCAACTTCGGCGGAATGGCCGGCTCATAGTGATGAAGAACGTCGTCCAGGGTTGCACCTTCGGGCAGATTGAGGGAATCGCTGGCTCGTCCAGCGAGGTCTTTCAAAATCCCGAAGAATAGGACACGGATCTGCATAGAAAACCGGCACCCGATTCAAGTTTCCCGGGTGCCAGTAGTCTATCGCGTGAATGCTGAATTGCCAGTCTCCGGATTGGAGACTGGCAACTCATCGAGTGATGTTCAGTTCTTTGGTCTGCCTTCCTGGGGATGGGCCGCCGGACGTTCCTGGGGCGCGCGGTTCTGCGGGGGTGCCGGCGGGCGTTGCTGCTGCCAGCTACGAAACTTGTTCTCGTCTTCTTGCGCCTGGGCCGGACTTCTCTGCTGCACAGGAGGGGCGGGCCTTGCTTGCGGATGAGACCAGCCCTGCGAAGCGGAACCGTTATTGTTGTAGCCACGGTTGTCCATGGGCTGTCCCGGACGTGGCGCGTCGGTCCCGTAGCGCGCGGAATCTGCATCGTGTGGGTTGCCTATCGGTCGCTGCGGTCGGGCATCCGGTCGCGGCATTCCCGACAGCGAGCCCTGTCCCGCTTCTGCAGGCCGGGCCGGCTCTTGTGGACGTGCGGTGGGGCGAGCGGCGCCCTGATTAAAATTGCCCTGGTTCGGATTCCCCTGATTGTTCAAGGGCCGTGGCTGATTGGGCCGCTCGGTGCGCATGTTGATCGCAGCCTGTCGTTGCTCGAAGGGCTGCTTCGCCGGAGTCGGCCTTTGAGTCGCAACCACCTGCCGGTTGATGACTGCCTGTGGCGGCCGCACTCGTGCCGGCATACCCGCCCCAATCACACTCGCTCGCACCGGCTGCACCGAGAATCTACGTTCGACCGGAGCATCCGCAATTTGCCGGGCATCAAAATGCCCCAGGTTCCGGGCCACCGGCCGAGCGTTCACAAACGTTTCTCGAGATACCACGGTGACGCCATTGTTTACCCGCTGGTTTACATAACGAATGTTTGTGACCGTGCGCTCGTTGTAAACATTGGTTACGCGGACAACGTCCACCCGCGTGTTGGTGATGTTCAACCGTTCCACATAACCACGGCTTCCGCGGTAGTACGGCAGATACACTTCACCGGGAGCCAGCGGAAACCAGGCCACGCCGGGACCGCCACCGATGGCGAATCCATTACCGCCGACAAAAGCGACCAGAGCTGGTGCATACACCGGTCTGACTGCAACTGGTCCAGGCACCCAGCACCAGCGGTTCCCGGCGTAGGCCCAACGGCCATAATGGAATGGCGCGAAGCCCCACGGTTCGTCTTCAACCCACGTCCAGCCCCAGGGATCGATGTATGCCCAGTGGCCATTGCGATAAGGAGCCCAGTCCGAGGCAATCCCCGAAGGAACCCAAACCGTTCCATAGCCGCCGACGTACTGCCAATGCCCGTAGTCGTCGAGATCTTCGTAACCGGTCATTTCCGGCGAGACATAGTTGGCTGATTCGGATCCGTCCTCGTTGTGGTCGCGTTGAAACGCCCAGCTATCGAAGTCATCAGAAGCCGGAATCTGCGCGATGTCGTAGTTCAGTTGGTCAGTGCCGGAGAAGCGTGCCGATTGTCCGGCCACGACGGTATAAGAATATCCGCCTCCGGTTACTTCACCGCGTCCGCTCCAGACGCTGACGTTGGTTACATTCCCGGCGTTGTCGACATCAATCCGGTATTCGCCATTGCGTTGCAGATCAAAAGCCAGGTTGGGCGTATCCACTTCCACCAGATCGCCATCATCGAGATGTCGCAACCGAACAATGACGCTGCCTTCCGACAAGCGAAGCTGGGTTGTGTTGTCGTCAAGGTCGAGGAAGGTCAGGCTGGTCTGAGCTGCCAGGCGGACCGCCGTCGAGCCAATGTGCAGTTCGGCGCGAGAACCCTGATCGGTCCAAAGATTGTCGCCACTCGTCAGCGGACGGTTGGGAACGGCCGTCACCCAGTCGCCTTCACCGCCAGGTTGGAAACTCACCGAACCCTGCGTGTAGTTCATGCGGGCTACGACGCTGGGCGGGTCCTGATCGTTTTGTCCCTGATTCTGGTCGGGTTGATTCTGGTCCTGTTGATATTGGTCCGGTGGACCCTGCTGCGGTTGCCCCTGATCGGATTGAACCTGGTCTTGCGGCGGATTCTGGTCCAGATCCTGAGCGACCGACAGTGACGGGTTATGAAGCAACAGCAATACGCCCGCTAGAACGATCCCGGCAAACACTGTCCGATATGTTTTTGTCTTTGGCATATTGTCCCTCACTATCAGTCCGGAATTGGACCTCTCACATTTACATTAAACCCCTCGCGTAACGATTAGTTTTATACGTGGGAGTATGTACTTAGGTGCTGATTTTCAATCACTTGGATGGCGACAAAAATGCCAGTTTCCGTTCACTTCCGGAAACTGGCATTTTAAGGTTCGCTTAAGACGGGAACTTATGAAACTTGCGCAGTAAGGACTTTTTCCCGTTCTTCTTCGTCCTGCTTCTCTTCGCGTTGACTGGAAGGCAGAGCCAACTCCAGCACTTCGGGAATCGTCTTCACATAGTGAACCTGGACGTTCTCGAGTTGCTCAGGGGTCAGGTCTTCTTCCACATTCATTTTGTTTTCCGCCGGCAGAATCACGTCGCGAACTCCGGCACGTTTTGCGGCCAGCACCTTTTCTTTCACTCCGCCGATCGGCAAAACATCGCCGCTCAGCGTGATTTCACCGGTCATGGCTGTCAGCGGACGAACCGGACGACCCGTGAGCAGTGAAACCAACGCGGTCGCCATAGTCACACCAGCGGACGGGCCATCTTTCGGAATCGCTCCCGCGGGCACGTGAATATGAATATCGTGCTCGGCAAAGAAATTCTCCTGGATCCCCAGCTGCGCCGCGTTTGAACGGACCCAGGTCAGAGCAGCCTGCATGGATTCCTGCATCACCTGACCGATCTGTCCGGTCATGGTGAAGCCCCCCTTACCCTTCATCGTGTTGGCTTCGACAAACAACACGTCTCCACCAGAAGGCGTCCAGGCCAGGCCTACAACTACTCCGGCACGCTTGGTGCGTTCCGCAATTTCGCCTTCGCTGCGCACCTTTATGCCGCCAAGCATTTCTTGCACGACTTCCCTAGTCACGATCAGCTTCTCAGTCTTGCCTTCCGCCATACGACGAGCCTGCTTGCGGCAAATGGTGCCAATATTGCGCTCCAGATTACGCACGCCAGCTTCGCGGGTGTAGTGACGGATCAAAAAGCCGACGCCGTCTTCGGGAAATTCAATCTGCTCTGCGGTCACACCGTTTTCTTCAATCTGACGCGGAATCAGATATTGAAATGCGATGTGGACCTTTTCTTCTTCTGTGTAGCCCTGGAGTTCGATGATCTCCATGCGGTCGCGCAGCGGCTCCGCGACCGGATCGAGCATGTTTGCGGTGGTGATGAACAACACCTTTGAGAGATCGAACGTCACGTCCAGATAATTGTCCCGAAACGTGGAGTTCTGCTCAGGATCCAATGCTTCAAGCAATGCCGAGGCTGGATCGCCACGGAAATCGCGCCCTACTTTGTCGATTTCGTCGAGCATGAAGACTGGGTCTTTGGTTTCTGCACGGCGGATGCCCTGGATGATTTGTCCAGGTAGGGCGCCGATGTAAGTCCGACGGTGACCGCGAATCTCAGCTTCATCGTGGACGCCGCCCAACGAGATACGGACGAACTTCCGGCCGAGCGCACGAGCGATCGACTTGCCCAGCGAGGTCTTGCCTACGCCTGGAGGTCCGACGAAACAGAGAATTGGTCCCTTCATTCCGGGCTTCAGACGACGCACCGAAAGATAGTCCAGGATGCGATCCTTCACCTTCTTGAGGTCGTAGTGATCCGTATCCAGGATTTCCTTGGCCTTCAGAATGTCGACTTCGCCGCCGGAGGTTTTGTTCCAGGGCAACGCCGCCAGCCATTCCACGTAGTTGCGCGTGACTGAATAATCCGCCGCCATGGGGGACATGCGAGCCAGGCGGCCCAGTTCCTTGAGGGCCTCCTTCTTCACATCATCCGGCATGCCGGCGTTGTCTATTTTCTGGCGAAGCTCTTCGGTATCGCGCGCACCTTCATCCTGCTCACCCAATTCTTTCTGGATGGCCTTCATCTGCTCGCGCAGATAGTACTCGCGCTGGGTCTGTTGCACCCGGTCCTGCACTTCCGACTGGATTTTGTTTCGTAGTTGCTGGACTTCAAGTTCCTTTGCCAGGTGATGATTGATCTTTTCCAGCCGCACCCGGACGTCGGTAGTCTCGAGCGTGTCTTGCTTGTCGGCCGTCGAGAGCGAGGGCAGGGATGAAGCGATGAAATCAACTAGCCGGCCCGGCTCGTCGATATTCATGGCAACCGTGGAAAGCTCGTCCGACAGGGTCGGTGAACCGGCCACGATTTGCTGGAACAACGTGAGGACGTTCCGCTGGAGCGCTTCCACCTCGGAACTCTTGGGTGGAATCGACTCCGGCACGGAATCTACCTTCCCACGCATGAACGGTGTCAGTTGAACGAATTCGGCCAATCGCACACGTTCCAGGCCTTCCGCAAAAACGAACAGGCTCTGGTTGGGCATCTTGACCACTTTGTGGACGACGGCCAACGTCCCCACGGTGTAAAGATCGCTTGCCTGTGGGGCATCCACGCGAGCTTCGCGCTGCGCCACCACCACAATGGTCTTGTCTTCACCGAGGGAGTTGATGAGTTGAACCGAACTTTCCCGGCCTACGGTCAGGGGAAGAACGGCATGGGGGAACAGCACCGTATCCCGCACTGGCAGGATGGGCAATACCCCGGTTTCTTCTTCTTTTGGCTTTGGAGTGCGCTCAACGCGCGTTTTTTCTGCCATATTTCACCTTGAGTGTCTTGTGCTCAAGTTTTGATGATCAAAAGGCATAGAAAGATGCAACTCACGGGATTGCTTGAGATTATTTGGATTCTAAACCCTGCGCGGACGGTTTGTACTACTCAAAGGTGCTGAGGCCGTTGGTAGACTACCGGCCAAGCTCGCTGTACCGAAACTGGCATTTCTTGCAGTTTGGACCTGGAACACCTTAGGCTGCCGGGTAAATGCCCAGCACTTTGACCACGTCGGCCACTTCGGCGAGGTGATGGAGGGCATTTCGCGCTGGTTCGTCATCTCCACGAAGGAAGTCGGCGTAGAACATGTACTCCCAGGGACGTCCCCGACGAGGACGCGACTCTATCTTGGTCAAACTGATCTCGCGCAGCGCAAATACGGCCAGAGCCTTGAAAAGAGCCCCTGCGATATTTTTGACGCTGAACGCAATCGAAGTCTTGTTGGCCCCAGGCAGAATACGCCGAGTTCTGCGGACCAGAAAGAACCGGGTGAAGTTGCGCTTATCGTCTTCAATGCCAGCCGACAAGATGCGGCCCTGGTACGCTTTCGCAGCCTGTGTACCTGCAATCCCTGCCGCATCCGTCAATCCGTTTTCAATGACGTATTTGACGCTGCCTGCGGTGTCATAGAAAGGCAAGGGTTGAATCTTGCGATTTCGTGCAAAGAAGTCACGGCATTGCTCCAACGCAACTGGATGCGAGTAGGCCCGGCGCAGGTCCCTGCGTTTTACCCCCGGCGGAGCGATAAGGTTGTGGACGATCCGCATCCGAAGCTCGCGTTGAATGAAGACTTTGTGCGCCAGCAGAAGGTCAAAGTGCTCGGCCACAGAACCTGCCAGTGAATTTTCAATTGGAATCACGGCGGCAGCGACCAAGCTACGCTGCAAGCCGGTCAAAAACCTCGGAGGAACGTGCGCATGGAACTATCTGGCAGCCCGGCACCAAACGCCGGGCGGCTTCGTGACTGAATGCCCCAATCTCCCCCTGAATCGCAATCTTCATTGCGGCAACTTAGCTGGCCCGGACGTCGAAAGCAAATCTTTCTTCAGGACAAGCGCGTCCACACCGTCGGAATAGTATCGCGGGATGCTCTTCACCACGTTGTATTCGTGAGTTTTGTAGAAGGACAAAGCATTCCGGTTGTCCACCGCTGTTTCAAGAATTACCGAATGACAACGCCCTGTACGCAAGCGGTCTTCCGCAGCACGCAGCAATCCCGAACCGACCCCGGACTTTCTGAACAGAGGAAGTACATCGATTGTGATGATGTGCCCACTCGCCCGCCCGGGTTCGGCGGCGACGAATCCAATAATCGTCCCTGGCGCTTTTGGCAGGGATGGGTCGGATGCAATCGCATCTGACGACGATTCCGCCACAATGGCAAAAGCCCCCGGACGGCGCAAATATTCGGCCAATTCCAGGCGGCTATAGGAAATTCCCGGGGCGAAGCATTGCTGGTCAATGCGCCATACAGCCTCGAAGTCCGCCTTCCGGAAATCCCTCAAATTGAATTCCACGGCTTCATTGTAGCCGGGCAGCCTCGTAGGTCTGGCGCTATACCTGGGACGAAACGCAGTCGCGGCAAGGAAAACCTTGACGAACCTATTGCGGCACTTGCGTCCGTAGTCGTAATATTCACATTAAGAGGTCTCTGTGGGACGACTGGTGCTCTTCGACGCGATCGGTGCAGCGGTTCTCTTAGGGGCATGGTTCTTTTACTTCACCCGGTATAACCGGCGCAAGGGCGCGCTGGCACTGCGCTGGGTAGAGTCAGCCTGCTACAGCAAAGGCCGGATTCTCGACTCCCACTGGCTCAGCATTACCCTGCTGCAGGCCCGTTTTGGTTTCGCCTCGCATTGGTTCGACAACGCTCGCGTTACGATTCGACTTCGTCCCCGCCCGATCCCCTTCAAGTGGTTTGTCAGCGCCTGGCACAAGCAGAAGGAAACTCTCACGTTCGAGGCTGATCTTGGATGTGCTCCAGGCTTCGATCTGGACGTGTTTCGTCATCGCTGGCTGTCGCAAAAACACGGCAAAGTTTCAGGAGCCTCGCGGGATTGGTCGATTTCGCGTCCAGGACCGGTTGTGCTCACTACTCGAACCCACTGGACTCAGGAACTTTCGCCGGTGGTCAACACCTTGATCACTTCTCGTGGACACAGCCTGATCAGTGTGCGTTTCCGCTCCGAGTCTCCCCACCTGGCAGCTACGGTCCCTCTGGAAGCGCTGGCGGACGAGCAAGCCGCTGCGGGTTTCCTGAGCGTTCTCCGCGAACTCGCCGCTGGGGCCTCAGCGTCGCATCAGTAAGCGCTCTCGCCTGAATCTAATCTGATCGATCAACCGAAAATGTTCCTGTTGAGGAATTCATTGCGGAATTTGCCTTGCGGGTCGTACTGTTTGCACAAGCCGATAAAATCGGGCAGCTTCTCGTAAATGGATTTCAATTGCGCGGGGGAAGTAGTGAACAGTTTTCCCCAGTGCGGGCGGGCGTTGAATGGAGCCAGTTCCCTTTCAATTATTGGCAACAGTCTGCTGACCGCGGGCCAATCCTGTTTCCAGGTGAAGTGGATCGTGACGCAGTCATGTTTGTGACACGGGCTCATCCAGAGATCGTCAGCGGCGATGGCACGAATTTCTGAGATCAACAGGTGCGGGCCAACCTGATCGCGCAGCTTTTCAATCGCCAGGATCGCTTCGACAGCATGCTGATGCGGCACAAAGTACTCCGACTGCAATTCCTTGCCGGCGCTCGGTGTGAAGCCCATACGAAAATGCGGCAGCCGTTCATACCAGGGGCCCGGGACACCCATCTGCTCAGTGCAGTTCTCGGCCGATAGTTCGGCAATGGGGTGAAGATTCCTGGTGGCAAGTTTCGCTCCAAAAAACTCAGGAGCCGCATCGAAGGCTTTGCCTTCTCCTACGCGGCTCTTGATCCAGACCTCATTGAGCCGCTGTTTCTGCCAGTCGGTAAAAAGACTGACACTATAGGCGCTCGCTTCGATTTCCTCGAAGTGGTCTTTCATCTGGCTCAAGGGAAGGTTTTCGTACACGTACTGCCGCATCGTGAAGGTGGGTTGAATATCGAGCGTGACTTTCGTGATGACACCCAGTGCTCCCAGGCCCACGACTGCTCCGCGAAAGTTTTCTCCATCTTTTTCGCGGGACAGGGTGACCAGGTCGCCGGCTGCCGTGATGAATTCCAGAGCTGAAACCTCGGTGGAAAGGTTGCCGTTCTTGACCCCAGAACCGTGGGTGCCGGTTGTGCATGCACCAGCTATCGAGATGTGGGGCAATGAAGCGAGGTTATGAAGCGCAAAACCTTTGGCGTCGAGAACCGGGGCCAACTGGCCGTAGCTCATGCCTGATTCGACGGTTACGCTGCGCCGGGCGGGATCCAGCGCGACCACTTTGTCCATCGATCGCAGTGAAAGAAAATCGTCCTTGCTGTCGGCTATGTTATTGAAGCAGTGACGCGTCCCGAGTACTTTCAGCCGGCTCTGGCTTTTCACGTACTCACGAGCCTGTTCGACCGAGTTAGCGGGGTATAGGGCTTCAGTGCTGTATTCGAGATTGCCTGCCCAATTTTTCAATTTATCGCCAGCTGCAGCCGTCGTTTGCGTTGACATCTTAGCTTTGTCCTGCGACATCCGTGCCAACAGGGGAGAGACGAAAGGCATCGCAAGCATCGCGGAGGAAAGTTTAATAAAGGTTCTTTTATTCATGGCTCAGTTGGATTTGAAAATGGCGGCTATTTTACACCTGAGCTGTGCCAGGGTTCACAGCATCGTATGCTAGAGTCGAAAACTTGATGGATTCTCCCACCATTTCCAGCGAACATTTGACTCGCCGGTTCGGCGAACTTGTCGCTGTCGAAGACGTGAACCTGCGAGTCGCGCCGGGACAGTTCTTTGGTTTCCTGGGCCCGAATGGAGCAGGCAAATCCACCACTATCAAGATGCTGACCGGATTGTTGGCGCCCAGCAGCGGAAAGATCCAGATTCTCGGTCTCGATCTGGTTACCAACACGGTCGAAGTAAAGCGCCAGATCGGAGTGGTACCCGAAGGTATGGCCCTATTCGGACGATTGACCGGGTCGGAATATTTAAACTTCGTCGGCCGGATGTACGGTCTGGATCGCGAGACCGCGGCCAAACGAACTTCGGAGCTTTTAGATTTCATGCAACTTGTTGACCAGCCAAAGACCATGGTGACTGACTATTCCCACGGTATGCAGAAAAAGCTGGCGCTCGCCGCCGCAGTGATTCATGGGCCAAAGGTTCTTTTTCTGGACGAGCCGTTCGAAGGCGTGGATGCCATCGCCGCCGGCACGCTCAAAGCCATGCTGCAACGTATGATCGCGCGCGGGGCAACCATCTTCCTCACTTCGCATGTGCTGGAGATCGTAGAACGGCTGTGCAGTCACGTCGGAATCATCCATCGCGGCCACCTAGTGGCGCAGGGTTCGATCGAAGAACTACGCGCCGGAGTGGAGGCCCAGGGAGCCGTCCCGGAAGATCTGACAACATCTGGCAGCCCGGCTCGCGAAAAGTTGACTCTCGAACAAATTTTTCTTCGGATCGTGGGCGGGTCGCGAACCGCCAGCCAGGAATTGTCGTGGTTGTGATGAATCAGCAGGAAACGAATACAAACGGGACGAATCGCACCGAGTCGAATTCGGGCACCAATCCTGTACCGGGAGCGCGCCAGCAAATGGCCGTAGTGGCGGGACTTCGCTGGCGAATCTTTTTCAATTCGCTACGCACTTTCCGCGGTCGATTGGAGTTGGTGTCACGCATTCTTGTTGGTATTGCGTTTGTCGCTGGCGGCATCGGCGGCGCCATCGGCATGGGCACAACTGCCTGGTATCTGATCTCAGCGGGAAATGTGGAGTGGCTGGGCGCGTTGCTGTGGCCTGTCTTTCTGTTCTGGCAACTCTTCCCTTTGGTGGCGACGGCGTTTACCGAGAATCTCGAGTCGGCCAGCCTGCTGCGCTTCCCGCTCAGCTTTCGTTCGTATTTTCTGATTCGCCTGGCTTACGGATCATTGGATCCGGCCACGATTGTGTCTGGACTATGGCTGCTGGGAATCACCATTGGCATTGGAGCCGCCCGGCCGCGTCTGCTTCCCTGGGCCGCATTTGTGCTCTTGACCTTCGCGTTGGTGAATCTGCTTCTGGCACGCATGGCTTTTGCGTGGCTCGAGCGCTGGCTGGCGCAGCGGCGGACGCGCGAAATTCTGGGAGTTCTGTTCTTCCTTGCTCTCCTCAGCCTTCAACTGATCGGTCCCCTGATTACTTTCTACGGACACAAGTCCAAACCTGAATCGCGGCTTCTGGGACAGGAAATCTCGGGCGTCCAAAAGCCACTGCCACCCGGCCTGGCGGCAGCAGCGATTGCAAGGGTTGAGCAAGGACAGGGATGGACCGCTGCGCTTTTTTTTGTACTGTTGGGGCTTTATGGGCTTGCATTCTTGTGGCTGCTGAATTTTCGTCTGCGCGCCGAATACCATGGGGAGAATCTCAGCGAGTCTTCCAAAAAAGTTTCAGCGGCGGAACAGCAGGCACTCCATCCCGGATGGAACGTGCCGGGACTCCCCGGCCCGATAGCCGCTGTGTTCGAGAAAGAATTACGTTATCTCAGCCGTAGTGGCCCGATGCTGTTCACCCTTGTCGTCCCTTTGTTCATGCTGCTCGTGTTTCGAAGCTCGGGACATGACCAGGGTTTGTTCGCTCGCGCCCCCGCGCTCACATTTCCGCTGGGCGCGGCGTACTCACTGCTGCTGCTGACCAATCTTTCGTACAACAATTTTGGCGCTGATGGCAGCGGCGTACAGTTCTTTTTCGCTTCGCCGGTACGCTTCCGCGAAATTATGGTGGGCAAAAATCTGGCACATGCCGCGATCTTTGCCTGGGAGGTCCTACTGGTATGGCTGGGCACAAGCCTGCTCTACCGGCCTCCGTCTATCGGGGTGACGCTGGCCACATTCGCGGGCATTCTGTTTGCCCTCCCCATCGATTTCGCCGCTGGAAACCTGTTTTCTATCTATTCTCCCAGCCGAATCGAAGCGGGTGTTTTTGGACGGCAGCGGGCCTCGTTGACCACGGTGATGGCAAGCTTTGGGATTCGGGGAATCCTTTTCGGCGGCGCTGCGCTGATGCTGACGCTGTCACGCCACTATGAGAACTCCTGGATCATAGTGCCAGTTTTCTTGCTGCCGGCAGCATTGGCCTGCGCGGTTTACATTCTTGCCCTGAACCGGGTTGATCGTATGGCGCTGGACCACCGGGAAAACCTGTTCGCTCAACTTGGCCGTTAGCACCGTACGCGGCGACATTCTTCAGGCTTTTTCTGGCTCGGCAACAAAGCGGTATCCCACGCCACGAACGGTCAGCAGATGGCGGGGAGTAGACGGATTGTCTTCGATGTAACGGCGCAGGCGCACCACGAAGTTATCGATGGCCCGCGTATCGGTGTCTTCGTGCAGTCCCCAGACTTCCTCAAGCAACGACTTACGTGACACTACCCTTCCCTGGTTGTGAATGAGATGGCGCAGGAGTTCCGCCTCCATCAGAGTGAGTTGTATCGTGTTGCCGTTTACCCGCAGCTCGAGCTTGCCGAAATCAATCGTCCGGCCGTGAAACGAGAACGAGTCGTACTCGGCCGTGTCTACGGAGCTGGGGACAGGGCTTTGTCGCATCCAGTCGCGCCGTCGGAGCAGGCCTTGTAAACGAGCAAGCAGGATTGGGAGTTCGAAAGGCTTGGGGAGATAGTCGTCCGCGCCCGACGCAAATCCTTTGAGCACATCCTCGGGGCGGCCACGCGCTGTGAGCATCAGTACCGGGACAAACTGCTTGGCGGCGCGCAACTCGGCGGCGACAGCAAAACCGTCTTTGCCGGGAAGCATTACGTCGAGCACAACGGCGTCGAAATCGCTGCGCTTTCCGGTGGCATTGTCGCCCAGGAGCAAGTCCAGCGCGCTTTCCCCATCTCCGACAACGGCAACGGAATGCCCCTCAGCCTCCAGGTTGAACTGGAGACCTTTGGCCAGGTGGGCCTCGTCTTCGACAATCAGAACACGACTCATGCAGTTTTCACACCGCCGTTTCGGCGGCTATGGTTGGGGCGCTACGAATTCACTCGCGGCAATTCCAGGACAACCGTTGTACCCCGGCCCTCGCCCTCACTCTCGGCGAACACCCTGCCTCCGTGTTTGCGGACGATTGCCCGAACGATGAAAAGGCCGAGGCCCGTTCCCTTTACGTGGCTTAACGAGCGGTTGGAGACCCGGTAAAACCGCTTGAAGATTCGCTTCAACTCCCCTGCGGGAATACCTACGCCCTGATCGCGAACGCTCAGGGTCACATGCTTCTCATCGGGAAGATCCAGTTTCGCAGTGATTGCCACCTGGCTTCCGGAATATTTGACGGCATTGTCGAGCACGTTCGAAACCGCTGTCCGCAATTCTTCGGAATCACCCAGCACATTGGCGCCGGCACCGTTAGCGGATTGATTGTAGTGCAGGGACTCGGGTTGAAGATGATGGCTGGTTCGAGCCACTTCCACACACTCCCGCACCAGTCCGGCGAAGTCCACGGGCACCCGCCGATCCTGCTTCTTGTTCCCCGCTTCTCCCGCTTTCAATACCTGCTCGACCGTGCCCAACAAGCGATCGGTATCGTCCAGCATCAACCGGTAAAACTCGTGGCGCTGGGCTTCATCCACGTCGCGGCGCTGCAGGGTTTGCAGGTAAAGTCGGATGGATGCAATTGGAGTTTTCAACTCGTGAGTGACAGCGTTGATGAAGCTGTCATGCTGCTCGTTCCGCCGAATTTCACGCACCAGGAAGCTGGTGTTCACGATGAGCCCGGCGATGAGCACGGCAAAGAAGACGATGCCCAGGAAGAGCAATACGCCTTCGCGCCAGTTGAGGATGATCCAGCCGACATTGAGTCCGACCGCGAGCACCACCAGGCAAACGCCCAGCACGACAAAAAAGGCGATGGCCCTGCGGCGGCTGCTGATGCGCATGGCAGGATTCTACCGCTTAGCACGGAAAAGGGGCGTACCCGAACTCGGATACGCCCTGGATGCAAAAGCAGTTTTTTAGGCGGAAACCAGTTCAGGCCTTGCGGTTGCCGGCGCGCCGTCTTCTTCTTCGCGGCGGCGTAGTTCGTCAAGCTTTACGCGGTAGACTTGGCGGGCCAAGCCTAGCTTTTTCAGTGCCCAGATTCCGTACCAGTTCATGTCAATCTCGTACCATCTCAACCCATGCCGGGCCGAAACTGGATGCGCATGGTGGTTGTTGTGCCAGCCTTCACCAAAGGTAAGAATCGCCACCCACCAGCTGTTGGTGGACATGTCCTTGGTGACGAAGCGTCGCGTGCCCCAGCTATGGGTCGCCGAATTCACCAGCCAGGTCGTGTGCAGCCCGATGACGGTGCGGAAGAACACTCCCCAGAGCAAAAACGGCAAACCGCCAATCGCCAGCAGCACCAGGCCGAGTCCGATCATCGGCACGTAGTGATACTTCGTAATCCAGACGTGAAATTTATCTTTGGCCAAGTCAGGTACGTAGCGCGCCAGCGTAGTCGTGTCGTGGTGCATTGACTTGCCGGTCAGAATCCATCCCATGTGCGCCCACCACTTGCCATCACGGGGAGAGTGCGGATCGCCTTCCTGATCGGAGTGCTGATGGTGAATTCGATGAGTAGCGACCCAAAAAATCGGTCCGCCTTCGAGAGCCAGTGTGGCGCAAATGGTCAGGAAATACTCGACCCACTTGGGAGTCTTGTAACCACGATGCGTCAGCAACCGGTGATAGCCCATGCCGATGCCCAGACTGCCGGAAACCCACCACAGGAACATCGAGACCGCCAAAGCCTTCCATGAGAAAAAGAACAGTGCCGCGATGGCGCCGACGTGAAACAGGCCCATAAATATCGCGGTTACCCAGTTAACTTGGTCGTCTGCAGCTGCTTTGCGGTCCAGAACTTGAAGGTCGATTGCCATCTTCTTTTCCAGTCTTCGTGGTATTAGAATCCCTTGATTTAAGGTACCAGCGGCACGGAGAATCCCGTGTAAAACTTGTGTAATAGAAGACGCGAAGGATGTTACTGAGGTACTAGCAGTGAACTAGCGTTCGCCGCGCATTGGTCATCTTCTAACAGGCGGCGCGATTGCCCTGCTGGGAGCCTTATGCTGAGGCTCCCTTCACTTCCACACCCGCCCATTTTTCCAGCAGCGTAAGGGTTGCGGCATAGTCCAGATTTTCATGCCCGTCCTCGGTCGCCATTTCATAGACTTCCTCGACCGTTTCCAGGGCTGGCAGTTTGACCCGCACTTCTTTGGCGGCTTCAAGCGCCAGGCGAATGTCTTTGTGCATAAGCCGCAGTGGAAAATTTGGCGTGAAATCGCGCTTGAGGACGAAGGGTGCTTTGTAGTCGACCACGCCCGACCGGACCATGGACGCCTGAATGACACTAATCAGGCTCTGAACATCTACTCCCAACTTCGTGGCCAGGGTCAGGCCTTCGGCGAAGCCTTCATAGATCAGGGCAATTTGCAGATTCATGGCCAGCTTGGCGGCTTGTCCCTTGCTGGTTTCTCCCATGCGGAAAAATACTTTCCCCATCGCGGCAAATAATGGCTTCAGGGATTCGATCACGACTTCATCTCCGCCTACGATGAATATGAGGCTTCCAGCTTCCGCCGCTACTTTTGACCCGGTCATCGGTGCATCGACATAACGCACGCCACGGGCGCCAACACGCTCGGCAAACTGGCGAGTTGCTGATGGTGAAATTGTGCTGGAATCGACAATCGTCATACCGTCCGCGAGTGAGCGCTCCACACCCTCGGGGCCGAACAGGACGCTTTCCACCGCTTTGGTGTCAGAGACACACATCCAGACCACTTCCGCACCTTGTGCAGCGTCGGCAGGAGAAGCAGCGCGGCGTGCGCCTTCAACGTCTTTGCCGGACCGGCTCCAGACGGAAACTTCGTGACCTGCCTTGACCAGGTTGGAGGCCATCGGCCGTCCCATGATTCCTAAACCCAAAAAAGCAACACGCATCCTGAATTCTCCCTGATTCCGCCAAGTAACGGGCTATGATGACCAGCAGCGATTAGAAACGACGACAGCAGTGGGGTCAAGCAATCCCGCCCGTGATTGTTTTAGAATTAGATACAGCGCGGCCGAAGCCAGCAGTAGAAATTTGCTGAAAACTTCATGGGAACGATCTGACAACGGACATCGGGTCTGAAGTCAACAGGCCGACGCCAATCCGGTTCGTCGCCGATGCTAAAGAATACCTTGAAGAATTCCGCGCTTCGCAAGCGTGCCCGGCAATTTGGCAGCTTAGTGCGCGATTCGGCGATTACTCCCAGAACCGGACGAACTCATAAGCCGAAGCTGGCCAGCAACGGTCAGATGGGAGTGACGTTCATTGGTCATTCCAGTTTTTTCCTTCAGGTTGGTGGGCAGAATATTTTGATCGACCCCAACTTCGCCCACTGGCTGTTCGTGCTGAAGCGCCTGCGGCAACCAGGTTTGCAGCTGCGCGATCTGCCCCCGGTCGATCTGGTGACTGGTCACCCACGCTCACTTCGATCATCTGCACCGGCCGTCGTTGCGCGCAATTGTTCGGCAAAGCAAGCGCCGGCATGGCGTGGCGCCGACAGTCGTGGTTCCGCATCATGTGTTCGATCTGGTCTCCGACCTTGGTTTTGACAATGTGGTGGAACTGGACTGGTGGAACAGCTACCGCCACCGGGGACTGACCGTCACCCATGTGCCGTCGCGGCATTGGGGAGCGCGGGTGATTGAAGACTCGCATCGCGGATACGGTGGCTATGTGCTTCGCGACAACAAGCATTCCCTTTATCACGCCGGCGATACCGCCTACTTTTCCGGCTTTCGCGAAATCGGACAGCGGCTGTCGCCGGAGCTGGCGTTGTTGCCCATCGGCGCCTACAATCCGCCATCATTCCGCAATGTTCACACCAGCCCGGCCGACGCCACGCGGGCGTTTCTCGATTTGAACTCGCGCTGGATGGTGCCCATGCACTACGGAACGTTTCGCTTTCCCATGAACCGATGGACGAGCCTCTGCAACTGCTGGAAAAAGAGGCCAAGGCGGCTGGCATCGAGGATCGGGTGTTCGTGCTGGAAGAAGGCGTAACCCGGTTTTTCTGAGCTAGCGCGCGGTGTCCCGCCGGCTTTTTCGAGGGCGTCTTCCGGCAAGGTCATTCAGTTAGCACAGCACTTCAGTAAGCCAGAAGAATGCGCAGGTCGCGCAAATTGTTTCCCGTTGGACCGGTGGTGATGGCGTCGCCCAGGGCCTCAAAAAATGGGTAAGCATTGAAGCTCTGCAGGGACGCGGCCGGGTCGAGGCCGCGGGATCGCGCGCGTTCGAGCGTGCTGCCATCGACAATGGCCCCGGCCGCGGGGCTGTTGCCGTCAATGCCGTCGGTTCCAGCGCTCAGCACCGTGATCGCTTCTCCGCGATATTTTCAGCCGCGCAAGCCAGCGCAAACTGCTGGTTGCGGCCGCCCGCTCCGCCATTCGCCACTTTCACCGTGACCTCCCCACCGGAAATCAGGCAAACGCGCTTCGATGTTTTGCGCAGGCCGCGCAGCCGTTCGAGAAGATAGTCCGCCGCACGCACGTAGTCCCAGTCGTCACAGCTTATTGTCGATTGTCACGGTGAAGCCGTGGCGCTGGGCCTCCAGCTCTGCGGCTTCCAGTAGCGAAGCGTTTGACAGTAGAGGCCACCAGCGCGAGCGATGGAAAGCCAGGTCGTCGGATTTGGGAGTTTCATCCAGCGCGTGGCGTTGAAACAACTCGCGCACGGAATCCGGGAATTGTTCGAGCATGCCGTATTTCTCGGCGACGCCGTAACAATCCGCCACGCTGGTGGAGTCGGGCATCGTGGGACCCGAGGCCAAGGCGTCCGGAGTTTTGTCGGGAACATCCGACACCAGCAGTGAAACCTGCTGCGCCAGTGGAGCAGCGGTTGCAAGCCTGCCTCCCTTGACCGCGGAAAGATGCTTGCGGATGGTGTTGATTTCGGAGATGGGCGCTCCGGAATGCACGAGCACGCGATAGGTCGCGACCAGATCCTCGAGTGAAATCTCGTCGTCAATCGGTTTTTCGGCGATCGACGATCCGCCACCACTCAGCATGAAAATCACCAGCGAGGACGCATCCTGAGCGCCGAGCGATTTCAACATGCTTTCAGCAGCGCGAATCGACTCATGGTTGGGCATGGGATGCCCGCCGCGAAAATACCGGAATCCCCGCAGCTGCGAAACCGGGTCGACCGAACTGGCTACGATACCTTGAAAGCGGCTACCCGCCTGCATTTCGAGCGAATTGACCATGGCATGCGCAGCCTTGCCGATAGAGATGACGAGCACGCGATTGTAGGAATCGAGGTCATGCAGATCCTCACCGACGCGGAGCACTCCCTTATCGCATTCCACATGCCGCTGAAATGCCCGGTCGATGCTGGCTTCCGCCAAAGCGCATGCTCGAACAGATGACGCGCGGTGACGCGCATGTCGAGTGCAAGCTTGTTACGATCGGTGGCCGAGAAAGGCATTCGAGAGAATTATAAAAGGCCAGCAGGCCATGGCTTCTTGTCGCAGGTTCAAATTGCCGAATGTTACAGATTCACCACGTCTACAACCCACTGCTCAACCGTCTCCCGCATCTCGCGCAACCTTCCTTCGAAAAAATGGTCGGCGCCCGGGATCAACACGAGCTTCTTCGGTTCCGGCACGGAAGCAATAAGCGCGTTCAATTGGGCTGGTGATCCGAACTGGTCGCGATCGCCGCTGACAAACAACTTGGGCTTGAGACAGGTTTGGAGAAAGCCGAAGTCGTAGGTCCGATCGTCAATCGGAGCCACTGGAAGCCCCAGGCCGATCGTGGCTTTCACTCGCGAGTCGGGGCACGCAGCCCGCAGGCCTACGGCCGCTCCAAAAGAAAATCCGGCAAAGATCATGGGCTGGTGAAATTCATGATCCAGCCAATCCAGCGCAGCTCGAACATCGTCGACTTCCCCATTTCCGTGGTCATGGTCCCCTTCACTCAGGCCGGTCCCGCGAAAATTGAAGCGCAGCACAGGGAAGCCAAAACTGTTCAGCGCCTTCATGGCATGAAACACGACCTTGTTGTGAAGGGTTCCGCCGTAGACGGGATGGGGATGGCATACGATCGCAGCATAGGCAGCTTCCGGCGTGCCGGCGTTGAGTAGCGCTTCCAGTCGGCCAGCCGGCCCGTCCAGATGCAGCGTACGAATTGTGTTTCCTTCGGGGCTCATTCTGTATCGGCGAATCAGAATAGCAGTCAGGCGCTACGCAGCCGGAACGCGAAAGCTTACCCAGCCGCGAATTCCGGTGAAGTAGGATATCCTGTCGCGCATGGATGCCGTCGCCCTCACCCGTCAGTTGGTGGATATTGAATCGATCACCGGCAACGAGGGGCCGGTCGGCGATTTCCTCCACGGCGAATTACTCAGGCGTGGATTCCAGTCGGAAAAGATTGCCGTCGAAGGCCAGCGCTGCAATGTGTTCGCCTACTTCCCCCGAAGTGGCAAATCCCACGGTAGTTTTCTCGACTCACATGGACACGGTCCCACCCTTCATTTCTTCTTCGGAAGATGCCACCCGGTTTATGGACGAGGCTCTTGCGACGCCAAGGGAATTATTGCGGTACAAGTTGCCGCAGCTGAACGATTGCGGCAGGAAGGCATCCACGTGGGATTGCTCTTTCTGGTCGGCGAGGAACGCGACAGCCTGGGCGCCAAAGTGGCGAACCAACGTCCTCGAGGTTCGAAATTTCTGGTAAACGGCGAACCCACTGAAAACAGGGTCGCGGTCGCGTCTAAGGGCGCTCTGCGGGTAGAGGTGATCGCTCATGGACGCATGGCGCATTCGGCGTACCCGGAACTAGGCGAGTCCGCGATCGACAAGCTCCTGGCCGCCCTGCAGCGTCTGCAAGCAATGCAATTGCCCAGCGAAGAAGGCATTGGACCGTGCACGCTCAACATCGGCGTGATTGAAGGAGGCCGCGCTCCCAATGTGATCCCCGATAAAGCGCGAGCGCAATTGCTCTATCGTCTGGTGGGTCCTTCGGACCAATTGAAGCGGCAACATTGTTGAGGCCGTGGGAAATCTGGCGGAAGTCGAATTTGTGCTGGAAATCCCGTTCGTGCGTCTGCGCAAGGTCGAAGGACTTCCCACCATGGTTGCAGCTTTCACCACCGATATTCCAGCGCTCAGCAATTGGGGTGAGCCATTGCTGCTCGGCCCAGGATCAATCCACGTAGCCCACACCGACCGCGAATACGTGGAGAAGCAACAATTGGCTGAAGCCGTCGATCTGTACTGTTCGATCGCGAAACAACTATCCAAGTAACAAGTAGCGCCGGGATCCTTCCGTCCCGAGGGCGTCTCGCCCTCGACTCGCAATGCCTGCATCCTCTGGTCGAGCACGCTTTGCACAACATACAGGCTCAGGATTATTGCCCTCTCGCTGTAAACTGGAAAGATGACCACCGAGACCCTGAACTCCCTTTCCAAGGCCTCTTCCGCCTACTTGCGCTCCGCCATGCATCAGCCCATCCAGTGGAACGAGTGGGGCGAGGAGGCGTTTGCCACCGCCAAGCGCGAGAACAAGCCCATCCTGCTCGATATCGGCGCGGTCTGGTGCCATTGGTGCCATGTGATGGATCGCGAATCCTACGACGATCCCGAAGTAGCGAAAATCGTGAATGAGCGCTTCGTGGCGGTGAAAGTGGATCGCGACGAGCGTCCCGACATTGACAGCCGCTACCAGGTGGCGGTCAGCGCGATCAGCGGACAGGGTGGCTGGCCGCTTACCGCGTTTCTCACTCCCGACGGCAAGCCATTTTATGGCGGAACTTATTTCCCTCCCGACGAAAATTATGGGCGTCCCAGTTTCAAACGCGTGCTCTCCTCAATCGCCGACGCCTATCACCAGAAAAATGGCGACGTGATGGAGCAGGCTGAGATGGTGGAAGTCGCCATCTCGCGGGCGGAGTCTTTCGCCGGAAGCAGTGGCAAGTTTTCTCCCAAAGTGATCGATGCCATTGTCGAAGCCGCACTGAAGATGTTTGATCTCGCAAAATGGCGGGTTTGGAAACGCGCCCAAGTTTCCGCATCCCGCGGTTCTCGATTTATTGATCGATCAGTATGCGCGGTCGGGGGATGAAAAACTGCGCGCCGTCTTCGTTCCGACGCTGGAAAAGATGGCGCGCGGCGGCGTCTATGACCAGCTGGCCGGCGGCTTTCATCGCTATTCGGTGGACGAGCGCTGGATCGTGCCGCACTTCGAAAAGATGTGCTACGACAACTCCGAACTGCTGAAGAACTACGTCCACGCCTACCAGGTGACCGGATCGGAATTCTTTGCCTCCGTGGCTCGCGACATCATTCGCTGGATGGACGAGTGGCTAAGCGACCGCGAGCGCGGCGGGTTTTATGCGTCCCAGGACGCCGACTACTCGATGGACGATGACGGCGACTATTTCACCTGGACCCGCGCCGAGATGCAGGCGGTATTGACCGAGGCGGAAGCTGCGGTCGCTGGCCTTCACTATGACGTCAACGAAGTCGGCGAGATGCACCATAATCCCGAGAAAAATGTGTTGTACGTCCGCGCGCCCGTAGAGGAAATTGCGAAGCGGATGGGTCTGGCGGTCGAGCGCACCCAGGCTCTGCTGGATTCCGCCAGGCAGAAAATGTATGCCGCGCGACTGCAGCGCCCCACGCCTTACGTCGACAAGACGGTGTACGTAGGCTGGAACTCGCTCTGCATCTCTGCGTATCTGGAAGCCGCCAAGGTTCTGAAGCTAGACCCGGTCCGGCAGTTTGCGCTGCGTTCGCTTGACCGTATTCTCGCCGAAGCCTGGCAGCCGGAGTCCGGACTGCAGCATGTCATCGCGTACTCCGATGCTTCCTCCGACCAGGAGCGGCGTGTGATCCCTGGACTGCTCGACGACTATGCCTTCACTGCCGTCACCTGTCTGGATGCCTACGAAGCAACCGCCGACATCAGCTACTTCCACTTCGCGCAGCGCATCATCGACAAGATGGTTGACCGGATGTTCGATTCCGTCTCCGGGGGATTCTTTGACACAGCCACACTCTCCGAAGGAGAGCAGAAACCAATGGGAGTGTTGGGTACGCGCCGGAAACCTTTTCAGGACTCGCCCACTCCTGCGGGAAACTCCGTCGCTGCCATCGCATTGCTGCGGCTGTATGCCTACACCAACCAGCAGGGATATCGCGACAAAGCTGAACAGACGATGGAGTTGCTGGCTGGACTAGCCGACAAATTTGGGATCTTCGCCGCGACCTATGGCGTAGCCGCCGTACATCTCTCGCAGCCTCACACGCAGACCGTCGTCATCGGCGATGATGATATGGCGACGCAACTCTATGGCGTGGCCTCAAGTTTTTTCGAGATCGGCAAGTCGGTTCTCAAACTGCCCGCGAACGGGGCAGCTCCACAGAATCTTCCACCCGGCCTGGCGGAAACGATTCCCCATCTGACCGACATTGCGAAGGGAAAGTCAATCGCGGTCGTCTGCTCTGGATTCACTTGCCAGCCTCCCATTTCTGATCCGGAACAACTCAGGCAGACTCTCGCCAGCGCGGGAAGGATTGAAGACAAGGCTTCTTGAGGTAACCGGAGAGCGAACAAGAAAATAGGGCTGACCTATGCGATTCGCAATTCGTCAGCCCTGGGAGACCTGCAAGCCGCCGAGAAGCGGCCCGTTACTCAAGCGGCTACCGGCCGCAATTCGGTTTGCTTGGCGGACATAGCGGCATCGGGCCCAATTCAGCATTGAGTATCGGGGTCGCGATTGCCACGTACGTGCAAGCCAAACCTACCATCAGGATCAACATCCTGACCGCACGTTTCATGGTTGTTCTCCTTACAGTGCGAAGTCCCTGGGAGCGGAACTTCACGGTTGCGGCATTATACAGACGACGACGAAACAGTCCACAGATTTTTGAAATCACCTTCACGCCCTGGCAAGCGCTGGCGTCAGACTGGCAACTATATTCAAAATCAAGTGGTATTAATTTTGGAAAGTTACGGAATTAACCGTAAGTAGTACTGGAAGATTTCAGGCGGTGAATTGGAGCAGGTTTCTCGGGCTGAAAGGCTATTGAATTCGGCGAGTCCGAGGTGGCAGCGAGTAAAGCGTGTCAACCGGGGGCGCTGACGAATCTGCGCCCGCCGCGGCGGCTGCGGATTTCTTCGGAGGATATTCTCCCTGAGTGCGGGAAAGAGCCCGATCAACCATGCTTTCGAACATCGGAATCAGGGAGTCGCCCTGTGCAGGCGCCTGAATATCACTGAGACTTCTCTCCCAGCGATGAGGAGTAAACAGGTCTGCCTCGGGCGTTCGCGCCGGAGCCTCTCGAAAGACGTAGCCGAACCAGACGAGTATGACGACGTTGTAAGTCACGAGGTTGATCACATGCAGCGTGACCTGTGACATTGGGCTGCCTGCGAATAGTGCGAGGGTACCCAACTCCACCGCCGCTGCGCCGCCCAGCCCAAGAGCGATCCCGAAACTCTGCTGCCGCCACGAAACTCCAAGGTAGCGGGAAAACACGATGAGAAAAAGAACCAGACCGCACTGAGCCACTCGGACGCAGCGCTGCACTGTGGTGATTGCCTGCAGAATCGGCTCCATGTCCTGTCCGGAGTTCGAAGCTGCCACCACGAACGCCACCAGCAGCATCACCAGCGCCGCCCACTTGAACATCACCGAGCCCAGATCTTTGAGTGTGTGATACGGACGGAACACATCAAGGAAAACTTCGTGAATGATCATGAAACCCAGGACGAGGTTGACCGCCGAGCAGGCCCAATAGAGATAGAAATAAGCCACGTAGTAGCGTTGCTCGTTGCTCATCTGGTGCAGCGGAAACAGGAAGCAGAAACTGAAAATTTGGAACGCAATGTACCAGAAGAAAACTGGAAAAGTCCGGTGGAGTTTCTGCCGGAACATGGCCACGGCGACCGCGACTTGCAGCACCGGATGACTGATCCACAACGCGAGTTGAGCTTGATTCGTCATCAACCAGTTCTTCTTGCCAGCCGGGGGTTGCCACACACGGTTGACGGTACTTGGATTAAATTCTCCTCAACCGTAACCTTAACAGTTCGCACTCAAAGGGCAATGTACCAAGGTAATCCGAAGTAATGGTTACTGGCCGCATTCCGAGCTAGTCTTCGTGGGATTGGAAACAAGCGTGCGGCGTTGCGATTGAACGCACTTCGAGGCAGGACCTGTGTCTCGCAAGTTACGCGCAGACAAGGCTTTGTTCGTACCGCGCCTAATGAGCGCTATTGATTCTGATCGAGGGCAAACACGTCCAGCACATGACCTTTGCTGTCGATCAGCAACACGCGCCCGCTGTAGATCACGCGCTCCAGGTCGCTGGGAAGCTTGGGCAGTTGATCCTCACAGGTCAAAGGCAGGGCCTGGGCCTGGTTTTGGATGTCGGAGGATAAGATTCCACCGCGATGAAGCTGGCGCTCGGAACTGGAGGGCATCTCGGAACGCTGGGTCGCCGCCTGCGGAAGATCGCTCGAATGTTCATTGACGCAGTCCCGAATAATTCTGCGGTCGCGCAAAGTGAACAGAGTTGAAGGATCGTCCGTGCCATTCGCCGGATCCGAAGGTGGAACATCCGCCCCGGAAATGGGACCGGAAGAAGCAGCAGGAGGAGCTGATGCTGGAGGAGGCTCGTTTGCGCCCGGGCTGGGTGGCGGTGGCGCGGTGGGATTTGAGGTGGCAGACGTAACAAAAGTCAAAATCGCTTCCGGATCCACCAGCGCCGGCTTCTTGCCTGTAGCCGCCGCTGCTCCAGTGCCTGCGGCTCCGCCTGCGACAGTTCCGATTGCTGCGCCCTTCCCTCCTCCGGCGATGGCGCCGATCACTGCACCCAATGCTGCGCCGCCGCCGATCTTGGTGACATTGCTTTTGGAGTGAGACTCTCCCTTAATCACCAAGGGTTGCACGTGGATGGACGCCGCCACAGTTCCCGAACTTACGGTATTCAGGACGAGATCCAGTTCTCCAGGTTCGCTCAATCTGCCGGTGGGATGAACGTCAGTTACTCGCCCAATCACATCCGCACCCTTGGGATAAAGCTGTCTGCCATTCACTTCGATGGGTTCGTCCAAGGTGCCGTGGAAAGTGTCTCCCGTCTGGTTCTGTTCGCTGCTCAGCTTGTCGATCATGCGTACGCTAATCCTGGTACCGGAAGGAATCTCCAGCCCCCTGTCCTCCTGGGCCGAGAGAGACACTTTCGCAAACAGCAGAGACGCAAGCACCGCGGTTGCAACTTGGAAACCTTTTCGATTCATGCCCGTTTTCCACCTCATCTGAAGTATCGGCTAGCCAGGCAAAAGCGGCGCTACCTGTTCGGATGCGGCCATCGGCCTTGCGGCTGCATAAAGATCGACTCCGACTGTAAGCTGGTTGCGACTTTCTTTGCGCGCTTTTCTTGGCGATCTTAGCGACCTTTGCGATTAAAGCTTCGAGAGCCAGAAGTCACGGAAACGTCGCGCTGAGCCAGATCGAATCTTAAACCGCGCGCCCAGCCGGACTTCCAATAAAAATGACATGCGAGCAGGACAGCAGGTTTGCCGGGATGGATTCGCGCGACCGCGCGGTGAGGATGATGTTGTAGTCGTCAGAGATCTCCACGGAATCGAGCAGCGACGGCGAGACAGCCGGACTAACGGTTGCCAGGTAAGACAGGAACTCCCGGATGTCCCCAGTCACCGGTTGACCCCGGACAGCAAAGGAAATCTCGGTGTCGGCTTCGGAGAAGTGCCATCCCAGAGACGCCGCCAGGGTCACTGCATTTTCATACGATTGTTCGGAGACGTCCTCGGGAGCGGGATTATCAAATATCACCCGTATCTTGCGTTCGTCCTCGCGGCTGAACTCGCGAACTTTCAGCGACCCCGACTTTGCCGTGGCTTTCCAGTCCACATGACGCGCCGAATCCTCCGGCACATACTCGCGAATGCGATACAAGTCGTCGCCGCGTCCGCGGGTAAACGTTTCGAATTCGCCGGTAATCAGGGGCAGCACCTCGAAGAATTCGTCGGTTGGTTCTACCGGCGGGTAGACCAATATTTCACGGGATAACTGAACACGGCGCGTCTTGGTCAGGAAAGCAAATGGAAACCGCGTGGCCAGGCCAAAGCTGTTCTGTTGGCAACGCCCGCGCCGCGGGAAGCACAACTCCATCTCCGCTTTGAGTTCGGCTCCGGCCGGGACGTAAGGAAAGTATGCCGATTCCGAGAAAATGGGTTTTTGCGGAGCGCCGTCAGCACTGTCGGCCAGGCGCCGTAAGCGTAGATCGCGCATGGTCAACCACTGCTTGTCGTGGGGAAGCCCGGGCGGGAGGCCAAAAGTTGCGGGTTCCCATCGCCAGCGCCGGGATAGCTTGTTGGTGCCCAGCGGAATCACGCTGGTCGAGAAGGTGGGCAGCCACTGTCGGCCATTCCGGACGACGATCTCCGCGAGCGCCGGGCGGCCGGCAAAAACCTGGTCGGGCAGGTGAACGTCCAGTTCTAATCCGCGAAGAACGACGGCCGAAGCTATTCCGGACACTAGAATCGCGGCCAGCATCGCAGCGACGATGACATACAGCAGGTTGTTGCCGGTGTTCAGAGCGGCGATCCCGATCAGGACGATGGTGACAACGTAAATAATGCCGACGCGGGTTACGTCGTAGTCGAAGGCATCACGGACACGGCCACCGGCAACCCGGCGGGCCAGGTATGGGACCGTGGTCAAACCCACGATGGTCGCCAGCGCCAGCGCCGCTGACGAAAAGATGAGTGTTCCCCACAGACTGCCGGCTTCGCGCGCCACCGTGGAGAATAGAGCGGCGCCAAAGGCAAGAACCAACCCGATGATCGCCATCAGGAAGCGTGCCCAGACTTCGGACATCGCAAAAGGAACGAAGCGGGAACGGGATGATGTTTCCGGGGGGTGGGCCCTCCTCCCGGCCATTGTTACCGGATCAGCCATGATTTGATTCGCTGTCTGGAGGTTAGCACTGCTGTAAGCGGGCATCAATCCGTATCGCGTTGGCGAAATAGGCGCTTCAGCCAAGTCGCCGCCTTGGCGGCAGCCTGGTCAGCCAGACGCCCCACCTTGGGAAACCGTTTTCGCACCTTCGTAAGCAGAAGGCGGGCCCATGCGTACTGCGAGGAGAGGATGACCAGCCCGACAAGAATGAACAGAATGCCTTGCAGGAACGGTAAGAACAGCCCCACGATGCCAACCAGGATGAACGTCCAGCCCACGATCTGAAGCAGGATTTTCTTGAAGTGGGAGTTCATGGCGGGGCTCGTTATCAAGGTAACAGTCAAGTGAATCCCGCCGACAAGTGAATGGGGATCATTTCTTTCTTTGCCGGCGCCACCAGAACAGTGCGGCAGCGATGACCGCCACCACGGCGATTCCCAGGTTCGCATCCTGTACCCAGTCAAGCAAGGCTTCCCAATGCTTGCCGAAAAGATATCCCACGCTGGCGATGACGCTTACCCAGACCACTGCGCCCAAAAAATTGAACAGGAGAAACTTGCGCCAGCTCATGCGCAGGACACCGGCAAGGGGCCCTGCGATGATTCTCATCCCGGCGATGAAGCGGGCCACAAAGATTGTGAGGGACCCGTAGCGCGAAAACAGCTCTTCACCCCGGGCAATGACCGAAGGGCGGACGCGAAGGGCTTTCTGGTATCGCTCGAGAAGTGGACGTCCGCCATAGAAGCCGATGGCAAATCCCAGGTTATCTCCCAGCGTCGCGGCCAGAACGCCGACGAGAATGATCCAAGGCAAAGCAAGCTTGTGTTCGGAGTAAGCCAGAAAACTTGCAAGCAGCAGAATGGTTTCGCCTGGAACCGGCAATCCAGCGTTTTCCAGCAGGAGCGCGGCTCCCACCGCCCAATAACCGTAGTGGATGAGATAGCCACGCAGAAGTTCAAAGAAGTAGTTGGACATGTTCAGGCGGGCCGGCCGTTACGGTGCAAGAATTTCAAAACCACAGCCGCGAATTCTTCTGGAACTTCTTCATAAGGCAGATGTCCCACGCCATCGAATATTTTTGTTTCACAATCTTCGAACTTCCGGCTCAACGGTCCCGCCGAAGCCGGATCGACTGCGGTATCTTTGCTGCCCCAGAGAAGCAAGGCGGGAATTCCGGCGATTCGCGGCATGACTGATGCTAACTCCTCAAGATCCTTGTTCCACGTGGTCATGACATTCAGCCAATATTCAAAACCGCCGGGAATTCGTAAGGGATCTGAGTAACCTTCGAGTGTTCCCGGACGAATGCGTTTGCGGTCGCCATAAAGGCGCCGCAGCATCAGGTCATGCGCGGTATTGAGTCCGGGCCCTAATCGCAGAATCAGCCATGACATTACCGCACTGCTTAGAAAGGGAGCCCATCGCTTCCCGTTTGCCGACCACGGATTCGCGGGGGCGACTAGGATCAAGCTTCGCACACGCTCGGGCGCTTGAGCCGCCATCATCATGGCCACGGCTCCTCCATGTGACGTTCCCAGCAAATCGCAGGACGTAATTCCCACGCAGTCAAGAAAACCCAGCAGGCGTTGAGCATGTGCCCCGAAGCAACAATTCAGATTGGGCGGGCGGTCGGAAAAACCCGTTCCCAGCATGTCTACCGCGTACACGGAAGCGCTCTCCGCAAGGATCGGCAAAGCGAATCGCCAGGAGAATGAGTAACCGAGCAGTCCGTGAACCAGCACCAGCGCCGGACCGTTGCCGCTGCGTAAATAACGCATGCGGTGTCCCGCAACCGTAGCCCAGCATTCCTCGACCGCCGGTGAAGAGAGCGGCGCAATTTCCGTCTCCGGTTTATTTTTCACTATGGGTGGTTGTCCGCGCCGACGCAGCAACTAGATGCCTCGTGTTCGATCGACGAAATTCAACCGCGCCGCGTCACTTCTGTTTTTTCCCGAGCAACGTCTTGAGCACGCGAATGCCTTTGTCAACGTGCTTCTCCTGAAGGAGAAACGGGGGAAGAAAACGAAGCACAGTGTCTTGCGTGCTGTTGAACAAAACCCCTTCCGCCAGCGCCTGCTCGACAATGGGACGCGCAGGAATCGTCAGTTGCAGGCCTTGAATCAAGCCTCGTCCGCGAACCTCCTGCACGGCGGCGTAACGTCCGCCAAGTGACTTTAGTCGTTCCTGCAAGTACGCGCCCACGCGCGAAACATTTTGCAGCAACCCCTCGTCTTCGATGATGGCGAGGTATTCGAGTGCCACACGGCAAGCCAAAGGTCCTCCGCCAAAAGTGGTTCCGTGCTGACCTGGAGAGATCGCCGACGCGAATTCCTCCCGGGCGAGAAACGCGCCCAGAGGCAGACCGGCGGCGATAGGCTTTGCGATGGCGACGATGTCAGGAGTCACTCCGAATGACTGGAAGGCGAAGATGGTACCGGTGCGCCCAAGACCGCATTGAATTTCGTCGAAGATCAACGCCGCCCGGTAGCGATCCGCCAGAGCGCGACACTCCTGGAGAAAGGCCGTAGAACATTCGTAGATGCCGCCCTCACCGAAGATCGGCTCGAGAACGATGGCGCAGGTACGATCGTCCACCGCAGCTCGCAGAGCATCGAGGTCATCGCGAGGAACAAACTTAACTTCCTCGAGTAACGGTTCGAATCCCTTGCGGTATTTGTCCTGGCCAGTGAGCGACATGGCGCCGAAGGTTCTTCCGTGATACGAGCCTGCAAGAGCCACCAACTGACTCTTGGCCTCGCCTCCTGCCCGGTGACCTGCCAACCGGGCCAGTTTGATGGAACCTTCGATCGCCTCGGTCCCGCTATTGGAAAAGAAGGCCCGGTTCAGGCCGGAAAGTTGGCATAGCTTTTCCGCCAGGCGTCCCTGGAATTCGTGGTAGTAAAGATTCGAAAAGTGGATGGCGCGGGCGGATTGCTCACGAATTGCCTTCACCACGCGCGGATGGGCGTGGCCGAGAGCATTGACCCCAAGGCCCGCTACGAAATCCAGATAGCGGTTCCCTTCCAGGTCGAAGAGGAAGACTCCCTTGCCGCGCTCCAGGACGATGGGATAGCGGTTGTACGTCGGCAAGAGAAAACGACTCTCGCGGGCAATAATCTCTTCAGTGGTGGTCATATGGGGAAAAACGATTGTATCGGAGTCGCGCGTTGAAAGCCCCGGCGCGTCAGGGACCAAAAAATACTTTAAAGGCAAAGTCACAAGACCAGCAAAAAACGCCAGCGTCTGCCGACAATTCGGGCGCCGCTGAAAACCCGGGTTTCACGCTTTGGTAGCGGCTTAAGCGTATGCGTTACATTGAGTTACCAAAGCACAGATACGCCTTCCAAAAAACATATTTTTACCCGAGGAACGCTTCTATAATTACAAAAGTCTTTTCGTTGAAATAGGTTAGAGGTCAGACTTTGCACACTCCCGTGGCCCCGAACGTGCACACCTTTGGTTCGGGTGATTCCCTGCCCAAGGCACAGGAGCCGTTGCGGTCAATGAACCGTGAGTTCCAAACTCGATTTACCGCTGGTCTGCTGATTCTGCTGACCACCGCCGCTGTGGTTCTTGCCTGGATTAATTTCCAGAAGGAACGCGATTTCCAGATCCCCTCGGATGGCGTTTGGTGGGTCGAGCAGAGTTCTGGCGGCCTGATCGCAGATCGGGTAGAGCCAAACGGGCCTGGAGACAAAGCCGGTATTCGAGTCGGCGATCAACTCACCGCGATTAACGACCGAGAAGTGAAGGACACCCCAACCCGCATGCGCCTGTCTTACCGGGTGGGTGCATGGTCAAAGGCAACTTACTCGGTAATCAGGCAGACCGTACCGGTCGACATGACCGTGATCCTGATTCCAGCAGAGCGTTCACTCAACTACTGGCTGCGGTTCATTGCCCTGATCTATCTGGGCATCGGACTCTACGTATTGCTGCGCCGCTGGACGGCGCCGAGTTCGACCCATTTCTATATTTTCTGTCTGGTTTCATTCGTCTTTTACGCCTTCAAGTTCAGTGGGAAGCTCAACGACTTTGACTGGATCATTTACTGGGGCAATGTGGTGGCGTGGCTGCTGCAGCCCGCTCTGTTTCTGCATTTTGTTCTGACTTTTCCCGAGAAGCGCAACATTGTCCGCAAGCACCGATGGGTGGTTCCCGCGATCTATGTGCCCGGAATGGTGTTGCTGGCCATTCACGTCTTCACACTCAGGTTTCTGAAGGCCAGCGAACGTGTGCGTTGGAACCTTGACCGCGTCCAGATGGGATATCTGGCCCTGTTCTTCGTGATCGCGGCTGGAGTGTTGTGGTTCAGTTATCGGCGGGCCAGCACTCCGATTCTGCGTCAGCAACTCAAGTGGGTAACGCGCGGCACGATTCTCGCCGTTGCTCCGTTCACGCTCTTCTACGTGATCCCTTACCTGACGGGCGCCTTGCCCACCGCAGCCATGAAGGTTTCGGTATTGTCACTGGGCCTGCTTCCCCTGACGTTTGGCTACGCCATCTTCCGCTACCGGTTGATGGATGTGGACCTGATTTTCAAGCGCGGCATGGTCTACACGCTCGCGGCCGGCGCAATCGTAGGAGTTTACTTCGCGGTTGTTGCCGGAGTCGCCGAACTGGTGCATACCCAAGTGCCCAGCTCCGGACCGATCGGACTGATCCTGGCGATGGTCGTTACGGCGCTGCTGTTTGATCCCGTTCGCAAATGGATCCAGGAGCGGATCGACCAGTTTTTCTATCGCACACGTTACGACTATCGCAAGACCCTAATTGAATTTGGACGCGAACTCAGCGCTGAAACCGATTTGGACAGAATGCTGAGTTCAGTGGTCGATCGTTTGTCACGGACATTGCTGGTGGATCGCATGGCGATTTTTCTTTCCGCCGGCGAGCCGCCACAATTCTTCCTGGCCAAATCGTTTGGCATGACTCAGACGAATGGTTTGGATTTGAACTTCCTGAGCGCGCCGCGGCCGGAACTCGAGGCTGGACATCTTTTCCTGGAGAATGTTCACCAGGTACCGCGCGAGACGGCAAGCGCCAAGCAAACGATCGAGAAACTGGACCTGAACTATTACATCCCCTGCAGGGCACAGCAGCGGACGATTGCCTTCCTTGGCCTGGGCAAGACGGTTGAGGGTGATTTCCTGACCAGCGAAGATATCGAACTGCTAGAGACTCTGGCTGGATACATCGGTATTGCCATTCAGAACGCCCGCCTCTACGCCTCGCTGGAGCAGAAAGTTACGGAATATGAACGGCTGAAGGACTTCAACGAGAACATCGTTGAATCCATCAACGTAGGCGTGATGGCGGTCGATCTCGAGGACAAGATCGAATCCTGGAACTCGCAGATGGAGGTCATGTACGCGTTGCCCAGGTGGCAGGCGCTGACCCGGCCGCTCAGCGAAGTATTTCCCGCGGCGTTCGTGGAGGAGTTCTACCGGGTGCGGCAAAATCCGGGAGTCAACAATCTGTACAAGTTCCGATTAGCAACGCCGGCTGGCGAAAGCCGCATTGTGAACGTCGCTATCGCCCCACTGGTCACGCGAAAATTCAACGTGATCGGGCGGCTGATTATCGTGGACGACATTACCGAGCGGATTGACCTGGAATCACAACTCTCACAGGCGGACAAGCTCTCCTCCATCGGACTGCTCGCTGCCGGGGTCGCACACGAAGTCAATACGCCGCTGGCGGTGATTTCGTCGTACGCCCAGATGCTTTCAAAGCAACTGCAGGACGATCCGCAAAAAGGCGGCTTGCTGGACAAGATCACGCGGCAGACGTTTAGGGCTTCGGAGATTGTTAACAACCTGCTGAATTTCTCCCGCACCAGCGGCACGGAATTCACCGAGGTGAACGTCAACAAGATCATCGCGGACACGCTTGCCCTGCTCGAGCACCAGTTCAAGATCACGAAGATCAAGGTGGAAGACGATCTTGCCGGACACCTGCCGCTTATCAGCGGTAATCCGGGACGTTTACAGCAGGTTTTCCTGAATCTGTTTCTGAATGCGCGGGACGCAATGCCCACAGGCGGCAGGCTGCGGATCGCGACATCGAACGGTGACGGAGTCAGTGTCGTGGTATCCGATACGGGAAGCGGCATTGCTCAAGAACACATACAGCGTATCTACGATCCGTTCTTTACCACCAAAGCGGCGCCACGCGAGGGTCAGGGCAAAGGCACCGGATTGGGACTATCGGTAACTTACGGCATCATTCAGGAACACGCCGGCAAGATCCGGGTTGAGAGCGAACCCGGACAGGGCACCACCTTCTATCTGGATTTTCCGCTGACCAAGAAAGCCGTCAATGTCTGAACTGGCAACAATCCCGCGTCGCGCCATGAACGAAACACTGCCTTCGTCCGCCGGCGCCGTGCTGATAATTGACGACGAAGCCGCGATCCGCGAGTCGCTCGAAACTTTATTGGAGCTGGAAGGCTATTCGGTGGAATCGGCAGAGACTGCTGACCAGGGCCTGGCGCGAATCGGACAGCGGCCGTTCGACCTGGTCCTGCTCGACCTGGCATTGCCTGATCGCAACGGGCTGGATTTGCTGGCGGAACTTCACGCACACGATCCACAGCTTTCCGTCATCATGATCACCGCCTACGGCACGGTGGAAAATGCGGTGAAGGCGATGCAGGCAGGCGCAACAAATTTTGTCCAGAAACCCTGGGACAATGAAAAGCTCTTAGCCGATGTCCGCATCGCGGTGGGCCGTCACCGCACCGAAGCGGAAAACGTTCAACTCAAACGCGCCCTGAAGCAGCGGTACAACTTCGAACACATCGTGGGCAAGAGTGAGCCCATGTTGAAGATTTTCGACCTGGTGGCGCAAGTGGCGCCCAGCCGGTCGACGATACTTTTGCAGGGCGAAAGCGGAACCGGCAAAGAGCTTATCGCCAAAGCCCTCCACTTGAACTCACCGCGACGCGATCGTGCATTTGTTCCTGTGAACACCGGCTCCATGCCGCCCGACCTGCTGGAGTCGACACTATTTGGGCACGTGAAGGGCGCGTTCACCAGCGCCGTTGCCAGCAAGAAGGGGCTGTTTGAAATTGCCGATAAGGGAACGCTGTTCCTCGACGAAATCGGCACCATGAGCCTGGACACGCAAAGCAAGATCCTGCGTGTACTTCAGGACCGCAGGTTCATGCACCTGGGCGGTGTGCACGAACTTCAGGTGGATGTGCGGATCATCGCAGCCACCAACGTGGACCTGAAGCAACTGGTCCGCGAAGGCAAGTTTCGTGACGATCTCTTTTATCGCTTGAACGTGATCACCATCGATCTGCCGCCGCTGCGACAGCGAAAAGAAGACATTCCTTTGCTGGTTGATTTCTTCCTGTCGAAGTATTCGGAAGAAAATGAACGCCCGCATCGGAGAATGACTCCGGAAGGATTGCGCCCGTTGCTGTCCTACTCGTGGCCAGGCAACGTGCGTGAACTGGAGAACGTCGTCGAGCGATCAGTAGTGCTTTCGACCGGACTCGACATCGGTCCGGAACTTCTTCCCGACCAGATCGTAGGACGGGGAACCCCTCTTCCTCTTTTGGAACATCGTGGCGACGCTTCCCTGTTCGATATCGTCGAAGACTGCGAACGGCGCATCATTCTCGACATGCTGGAAAAATGTAACTGGAACCAGACCGAAGCCGCCGACCGCTTCCACGTACCCCTGTCTACGCTGAATCAGAAGATCAAACGCCTCAGTATCGAGATCAAGAAAAAAGTCCGAGAGTAGAAAATCAGTGGCCGGTGGTCGGTGATCAGTTTGTTTTTGCTGACGGCTGATAGCTGAATGCTGACCGCTTTCTCTGCTATATTCCTTTCAGGTAGAGGCACACTGCATGGCTGCTGGGGACTTTCAGGTCCAACTTATCTCGCCCACCGAGTTTGCCAAAGAGAAGATTCAAGCGCTGCAGGAATATGCGCTGCTGGTAGGCCAGTCTCTTGCCAACCTTTTTCGCCGCCCTTTGTACGTCACCGACATGATCCAGCAGGCTGACCTGATCGGGGTCGGCTCGTTGCCTATTGTCATTTTGACCGGCGGCTTCACCGGCGCGGTGCTCGCCTTGAACAGCGCCAGCACATTATCGCGATTTGGTTCTCTTACGCTCATCGCGCAGCTGGTTTCAGTGGGAATGGTGACTGAGCTGGGGCCGGTCATCACGGGGCTGATGGTCGCGGGGCGCAACGCGTCCGGTATGGCCAGCGAACTTGGTTCCATGACCGTGACCGAGCAGATTGACGCGATGCGCGCGCTGGGTACCGACCCTTCCAAGAAACTGGTCACACCGCGCGTGGTGGCGACGGTGGTCATGCTTTTTTTCCTCACCATCATCTCCGATCTGCTTGGACTGGTGGGGGGGAACATGGTTTCGACCCTGCTGCTGGGGCTGGATTCGCGACAATATTGGACCTCGGCCTGGCAGTCACTTGTCTGGCGGGATGTAACCACCGGACTTATTAAACCGGTGCTCTTCGGGTTTGTAATCTCGACCGTCGGCTGCTACTTCGGAATGTCGACCCGCGGAGGCACGCAGGGAGTAGGGCGTTCGACTACCCAGGCCGTAGTCGTCGCATCCGTGCTGATTCTGGTGGTCGACTTCTTTGTAACGAAGCTCCTCATCGCCGTGTTGGGTTACCGTTGAGATATGTCCACTCCGACGCTACCGCTCGAAACACCTGCCGCAGATAACCGCCAACCATCTGCGGAGGCAATCAGGTTCGAAAATGTTTCGCTTGCCTACGACGACAAGCAAGTGTTGGACGAAATATCGTTCCGGCTTCCGCACGGAGAGACCAAGGCGATTTTCGGTGTGGCGGGCTCGGGCAAAAGCACTCTTCTAAAGCTGGCCCTCGGGTTGATCAAGCCTGACTCGGGACGCATCTTCGTTTTGGGCGAAGAAATCACCCAGATGAGCGAAGACGATTTGTTCAAGCTGCGAAGCCGCGTGGGAATGGTCTTTCAGGAAAGCGCGCTCTTCGATTCGTTCACGGTGCGGGACAATGTTGCGTTTCGCCTGATCGAAGACGGCGATGTGTCCGAAGACGAAATCGAGCGCAGGGTGCGTGAGGCTTTAAGTTTCGTCGAACTGGAACACACGATGGATTTGTACCCGTCGGAACTGTCTGGCGGAATGAGGCGCCGGGTAGCGATTGCACGCGCGATCATCACCCAGCCGGAGGTTATTTTGTACGATTCGCCAACCGGAGGACTGGACCCGGTGACGTCCACCACGATCGTGGAACTGATCGTGAAGCAGCGCGACGTCTACAAAACCAGTTCACTGATGGTGACCCATCGCCTGCAGGATGCCTTCATCATGGCGACCCACTACTTTGATCGTAAGGCAAACAAGATGCTGCCGCTGGAGCGCGGAGCACGTTGTGAGGTGCCCATGGCTTTCCTGATTCTTCGCGAAGGTAAAGTGATTTTCGACGGCGATATTGACGAGTTGGCGAAGACGAAAGACGAATATATCCGAGAGTATATTTCGTAGGAGCGCTTCTGGCTCTGCTGCTGCTTCTAGCTTCTAGTTATCGCCGCACTAGCCTTGTTTTGCTTTCTCTGCCATCGCTTTGCGACGTGAGGCGACGCGTGAACTGATCAATTTCAAGCGTTCCCGCCCAGCTTTTGAGCTCATGATTACATTTTCGACATTCCGGAACAGTCCCGGACTCTGCATCTTCGCGCGCAACTCTTTCAACATGGGCTGAATTTTAGCGAAGATAAAAAACATTTCTCCGCTGAACCCGCCTTCGAGAAATAGATCAGGATGGATGGTTCCGTGGACCACCAGTGAAGACGCCATGTCCCAATACCCAGCAACCTGACGGAACCACGCATTTTCCTGGGTGCCCATCGCCGAGGATACCTTGATGAAATCCTCAGGAGTGTTTGGCCAGAAATCTACCAGCCACCAATTGCGCGCCTTACGCATTTCGGCTTCCCGACGCAGATCGTATAGTTGAAGGATCAGTTGGGCATCAGATGCAGTGGGCTTTTTGGCCATTGGCTAATCTCCTTAGCTGATTGGAGCTCGTTGGTTGGACTGCCGAGCTTCGCTCGGCCGGACGGGTGGGACACCCGCCCCTACGTGGTAATTACGCAACCGGAGCTGGTTCTGCTGGTTCTACGGCACGCTCGAAATCACATTCCTTATTCGGGCATGCGATCACCGGGCCGGCTTTAAGAAATTTCTCCACGAGATATTCGCCGCCGCAACTGGGACATTTTTCAGCCAGCGGCTTTCCCGCGGAAGTGAACTTGCACTTGGGATAATTTCCGCACCCGTAGAAGGTGTTTCCCTTGCGCGCTTTCTTTTCCACGACTTCGCCCTCTTTGCAGAGAGGGCACTTCACGCCAATGAAGTTCTGCTTCACGTACTTGCATTCGGGATAGCCGCTGCAGGTAGTGAATTCGCCGAAGCGTCCGTGGCGGATCATCATGTTCCGTCCACACTTTGGACAGAGTTCGTCGAGCGGAATATCCGGGACCTTCTTGCCCTGATCGAGTCGTCGAGTGGTTTTGCAATCAGGATATCCGGTGCAGGCCATGAACTGGCCGAAGCGGCCGCGTTTAAGAACCATCACCCGGCCGCAGTTTTCGCAATATTCTTCCTGCGTAGTCTCCTGAACATCCGCTGTATCCAGATCGGGCAGGTTGATGGGATTTTCCTTGGTAAAGGTGCAGCTTTCCGGATTTTCCTTGTCGTAAGAACTGCAGGCGTAGAAGGACCCGTGCTTGCCCCACTTGATGACAAGCGGAGAGCCGCATCGCTCGCACTTCTCGTCCGTGGGCTTCTCCATCCGCTTGACGTTCTCCATATGCTTTTCGGCATATTTGAGGTCTTTAGCGAATCGCTTGTAGAAGCCGCCCAGCGCGTCGGTCCAGGTTTCCTTGCCCTCTTCGATATCGTCCAGTTCTTCTTCCAGTCGCGCGGTGTACTCAACGTCAAAGATATCGCGGAAATTTTCCACCAGAAGATCGGTGACCACCAGGCCGATTTCCGTTGGCGAAAATTTTCCGCCCAGTTTCTGCACGTACTGCCGCTCCTGAATGGTGCTGAGAATGGCCGAGTAGGTTGAAGGACGGCCGATGCCGCGTTCTTCGAGCTCCTTCACGAGCGAGGCTTCGTTGTAGCGCGGTGGAGGCTCGGTGAAATGCTGCTCCGGCTTCAGTTCCCTGAGCGTCAGCTTCTGTCCAGGTTCAAGTGGAGGAAGTTTGTGCTTGAGTTCTTCGTCGTCCTCGTCTTTTCCTTCCTTCGATTCCTCGTAAACCTTCAGGAAGCCATCGAACTTCAGCACTGATCCGGTCACGCGGAACCAGAAAGTTTCGGCGCCGGACTTTGCGTCAATGTCGACGGTGGTCTGGTCGAAGACAGCCGGCGTGATCTGCGAGGCCACGAAACGCTGCCAGATCAGTTTGTAAACTTTGTATTCATCTTCTTTCAGATATTGCTTGATCTGGTCGGGATGGCGCATCGCGGAGGTGGGACGGATGGCTTCGTGCGCCGCCTGTGCCGCCTTCTTCTCTTTATATGTATTGGGCGACTCCGGTAGGTAGGGAGCGCCGTATTGCGAAGTGATGTACTCGCGCACTTCCGCCAGCGCTTCGTTGGAGACGCGGGTGGAATCGGTACGCATATAAGTAATGAGACCGATCGAACCCTCCTCGCCAAGTTCCACGCCTTCGTACAAGCGCTGCGCGATCATCATGGTGCGCTTGACGCTGAAGCGCAGCTTGCGGGATGAATCCTGTTGCAGCTTGCTGGTGGTGAATGGCGGAGTTGCGTTGCGTCGCCGCTCTTTGCGATCGACGGTGCGAACCAGCCAGTCGGCTTTTTCCAGGGCGGCGCGAATTTTCTCCGCGTCTTCACCGTTGTTGACTTCTACCTTCTCTTCACCCTTGCCGACGAAGCGGGCGTCGAATGCCGGAGGCTTCGGTCCGGCCAGGTGAGCGTCGATCGTCCAGTATTCAACTTTCTGGAAGGCCTTGATTTCGCGCTCGCGTTCGACGATGAGGCGCAGCGCGACGGTCTGAACGCGGCCTGCGGAGAGTCCGCGGCGGACCTTGTCCCACAGCAAGGGTGAAACCTGATAGCCCACCAAGCGGTCAAGTACACGCCGCGCCTGCTGCGCGTCTACCAGGTTCTGGTCGATGTCGTGAGGATGCTCGAAAGCTTCCTGCACGGCGCGCTTTGTGATTTCGTTGAAGGTCACGCGGCGAATGCGGTCGGGCTCGTCACCATCCTTCTTCTTCTTTTTCTTTTTAGCCTTGTTCTCCATCGCCTAGTTCCTCGGCAAGATGCCAGGCAATGGCTTCGCCTTCGCGGTCCGGGTCAGGCGCCAGATAAATATTGTCCGCGGACAAGGCCAGCTTCTTCAGCTTGGCGAGAACCTTCTCCTTGCCGGGAATGACGACGTATTCGGTTTCGAATTCGTTGTCGATATCGACGCCCAGCGTGCTCTTGGGCAGATCTTTCACGTGGCCAAACGATGCTTCGACAATGAACCCTTTGCCAAGATACTTCTGAATGGCTTTCGCCTTGCCGGGCGATTCGATAATGACTAAACCTTTTGACAATGTGTCCTCTAATTAGTGGTTGCTGGTTGTGAAGCTAGCATGAATGCGGTGTTAGCAACAAGTTTTGAAAAGCGCCGCTGGCTTCTAGCTACTAGCTTCTCGCTAAAACGTCGGCGGACAGACGCTGTACTAAAGACGCCAACATGCGCTTAATTTCTACCACTGACGCCTCAAGTTCCTCGAAGTCATCCGCTGACAAGAACTGCAAATCTCTCGCTAGCAGCAAATGATATTCAACCTCATTCGCTGAGCCTCGAGCAATTTGTAAGAATCGCCTCATTTCGGGATCCGCCCTTCGCCCGCAACCTTCAGCTATTTGCTCCTATCGAACCCGCAGCACGGCGGAGCTGACTGGTTAACCCGTACATTTCATCTTTCGGGAAGCCACGGGTCTTCTTATAGACGCTCAGAGTCAGCGTGTACGCCTTTTCCCATACTCGCAAGTCCTTAAAATCTTCCATACGCGCCTCAGAAGCTAGGCGTTCAACTGAGCAGCTAAAAGCTGAAGCTGAGGCTTCAGCTAAAAGCTCTTCACAAAATTCTTTCCCGGCATTTGCTTTACTTTGCCGGCCAGCTCAAGCTCGAACAATGCGGCGAAGATTTCGGAGGACGACAGCTCTGTTTCCAGGCGCTCCACGATCTCGTCGATCTGGGTAGCTTCGTCCGCCTTCAACAATTTCAGTATCTTTCTTTCGTGCGGCGGCAGCTCTGTTTCCCCGAATAGAGATGCAGTTCGTCCGCTCTGCGATTCATCGGGGGAAGCCGGAGTGAGCGCAAGTCGTACTTGCGGAGGGAGTTCCTCCCAAATGTCTTCCCATGTCGCAGTGAGCTTTGCACCCTGTTTGATCAGAGTGTTTGGTCCCCAGGAGTTCTTGTTGGTCACGTTGCCGGGGACGGCGAAAACTTCGCGATTCTGCTCCAGCGCACAGCGCGAAGTGATCCGCGTGCCGCTATATTCGGCCGCTTCGATCACCAACACGCCGATGGAAATACCGCTGATGATACGGTTGCCGAATCGGAAAATTCTGCGGCGCGGCGAATGTGTTCATGGGAAATTCGGAAATCAAGGCGCCTCCCAAAGCCACGATCTGTTCTGTCAGTCGCGGTGTTTTCCTTGGGATAAATAATGTCCACGCCGGTACCAGAAACCGCTACCGTCTCTCCTTTGGCATTGATCGCACCGCGATGCGCGGCCGCATCCACCCCCCGCGCCAATCCGCTGAAAATCACCAGTCCCCGGGCCGCCAGATCGCAGGACAATCGCTCCGCCATTCCCAGCCCGTAGGGCGTGGGATGGCGAGTGCCAACGACCGCGATACCCGGCTTTGCGATCGCATCCATATTTCCGCGCACGTAAAGAACCAGCGGTGGATCATAGATTTGCCTGAGGCCCGTGGGATAAGCGGAATCGTCCATACAGATGACGGACACCCCGGCCGCGGTTGCGCGCCCCAGTTCATCCTGCGCCAATTCCATGGAGCGTCCAGTGGCCAGGGATTGGGCCGAGACGGCCCGAAGTCCGCGGCCTCCAGTTCGGTCAGCGACGCTCTGAAAACGTTCTGGACGCTACCCAGGTGCTCCACCAGGCTTCGGCCACGCTTTGGACCAAAGCCTTCAGTCAGGGAAAGGGCCAGCCATTTCAAGGCGAGGCTTTCGCTGGTTCCAGCAGTCGCAACCGAGGCTTCGGGCACTTCACCACCTCCGCAAGTCGTTTGACTCGCGGACTGTTACACCCGCGGAAAAAGGTGTCAAGGTCAGCCGACACACAGCTCTGTTAAGATTGAACATCTCGTAGCAGCATGAAACGACTTCGCATTTCCGCAATTTCCTACCTTAATACTGCGCCGCTCATGTGGGATTTCGAGCACGGGGACGCGGGCGCCGACTTCGACATTTCCTACACGGTACCGTCGCAATGCGCCGCCGATCTTGCCGCAGGCTCGGCAGACATTGGCATCATTCCGGCCGCGGCTTACGCCAGCATTCCGGGACTAGCCATCCTTCCGGGAGTAGCCATCGCATCGCGGCGTCCGGTTCGCTCTATCCTTCTAGTAAGCAATGTGCCGCTGGAACGGATTCGTTCGGTGGCGCTTGATACTTCTTCGTTAACCTCGGTGGCGCTAACTAAGGTCTTGTTCGCGAAGTGGTGGGGAGCGGGTCGCAAATTCGCGCCCATGGCCCCCGATGTGGAAACGATGTTGAAGGAACACGACGCCGGCCTGGTGATTGGCGACCCGGCGTTGAAGGTTGACCGGTCCCGTTATCACTCTTACGATCTGGCCGAGGAGTGGATCCGTCTTACCGGCAAACCATTTGTTTTTGCCTTTTGGGCAGTGCGACAAGCTGCCTTGACGGACGCTTCCCATGCTTCCGATCTGGCCGCCCTATTTCAGGACTCGCGCGACCACGGCCTGGAGCCGGCCAGTTTGCAACAGATTGCCCGGGAGTGGGCACCCCGACTGGGGCTGCGGGAAACAGATGTTAAGACATATCTGACCGAGAACATCTATTATGATCTCGATCCCGCGTGTCTTGAAGGATTGCGGCTCTTCTACCGCTACGCGGAAGAGTGCGGCGCATTGCCTGCGGCGCCGCCTTTACAATTTCTTGACGTAGCCAGGACTGCCGTCATCTGATTGTTCCAATTTCTCGTACCACTTGCACAGGTTCATTTGCTTCTAAAGGCAGGAATGTCACTGCAGATTCACTTCCTGATCGCGACGTCAGTTTGGACGTGGCTCCGGCACCTGGGCGGAATTGGCCTGGTGCTGCTCGGTTTGGCAGACAGTTCGGTGGTGCCGCTACCCGGCAGCATGGATGTTCTGACCATCTATCTTGCCGCCAGACATCGCCAGTTGTGGTGGTACTACGCGGTCATGGCCACCGTCGGGGCGGTTCTTGGCGGCTACATTACTTACAGTCTGGCGCGAAAGGGCGGTAAGGAGGCCTTCGAACGCAAGCTGTCCAGCAAGAAAGCTGCGAAGGTCTTTGAGCGATTCGAGCGTTGGGGATTCGGCGCAGTTGCGGTGCCTGCCCTGCTGCCGCCACCTTTTCCGATTGTGCCATTTCTGCTGGCGGCGGGCGCCATGCAGTACTCTCGCAAAAAGTTTTTGGCTGCGCTGGCCCTGGGTCGCGCGGTCCGGTTCACGATTGTTGCCGGCCTGGGAGCGATTTATGGCAGGCACATCGTCCGCTTCTTCTCGCAATACTACAAACCGGCCATGTTTGTCCTGATCGGACTTGCGGTCATCGGTGGGATTCTGGCTCTCGTCCAGTACTACCGGTACAAGCATGGAACGATGGGAGAGAGCGGCAGCCCTTCGATTCGTCCGAAGACTGCCTAATGCCCACGATTGAGAGCATTCGGGTTTTGAGTTTGGAGCTTGCGGTTTCGTCCGCTAGAATCGTTACAGCGATTTGAATCATGTCCCTTACCAAACAACAAGCTCTCGATCTGTTCCGTTCCGACGACCTCATCGGCATTGGCATGGAAGCTGATGCGCTGCGCCGCAAGCTTCATCCCGAAGGAGTGGCCACCTACATCATCGACCGCAACATTAACTACACAAATTTCTGCACGGAATATTGCACCTTCTGCGCTTTTTACCGCCCATTGAAAGGACCCGCAGCCAAAGAAGGTTACATCCTCGAATTCGAAGACATCTACGAAAAGATTCGTGAAACGGTTGAACTCGGCGGCACTGGCGTGCTGATGCAGGGCGGTCTTCATCCGGATCTGAAGATTGACTGGCACGAGAAGATGCTCAGCGGAATCAAGCAGCGCTTCCCGAAAATCCATCTGCACTGCTATTCGGCTTCGGAGATTATCGCCATCGCCGAATACAGCGCTTTGAGTATTCGCGACACCATTTCGCGGCTGCGCGACGCCGGGCTGGACTCCATTCCCGGCGGCGGGGCGGAAATTCTGGACGATGAAGTCCGCTACAAGATCGCCCGGCTCAAGTGCCTTACCGAGGACTGGCTCAATGTGCATCGCACCGCGCACCAGTTAGGTATGCGGACCACGGCCACGATGATGTTCGGCGTGGGCGAGAACATCGAAAACCGGGTCAATCATTTTCAGCGGCTCTACGAGCTGCAGGAAGAGACCGGCGGCTTCACCGCGTTTATCCCATGGAGCTTCCAGCCGACCAACACGGCTTTGGGCGGCCGTCACTGGGAGGAAGCAACCTCAGTCGAATACCTGAAAGTACTGGCGATCTCCCGGTTATATCTCTCGAACTTCCTGAATGTTCAATCCAGCTGGGTAACCCAGGGATTGAAAGTCTGCCAGATGGGTCTGCGCTTCGGCGGCAACGATGTAGGATCCGTGATGCTGGAAGAAAACGTAGTGCGGGCAGCGGGCGTTACCAATTGCACCACCGAAGAAGAGCTGCGCCGCATTATCCGGGATGCCGGATTCAAGCCTGCCCAACGTGACACGCTGTACCGAACCTACTTCCTGAACTAGTCTCCGAGTGATTAAGTTTTGATCCTCGATCGAGTGTGTATTCCCCTGATTTGACAGCACCTTTCGGGTACAATGACGTTTCCGGTTAGCCGGACGAAAATAACCGGATAAGGATTTTCCCTGGGCGTTCCCTCCATTTCACTGTCTTATATGGCCGCCTTCGTGGCCTCGCGGGGCATCGGGCAGTACATCCGTCAGCACTTCCTCGACACTACCTTCAGAGGCCTTTACCAGGCCAATGCGTTTGACATGGCGTTGCTCGTTCCCTACTTCATCGTTTTGATTCTTCTGGCGTCTTACGGCATGCACCGCTACGTGCTGGTGTATCTCTATTACAAGCACCGGAAGAACCGGACGATCGATCCGGCCGGGCATTTCGCCGATCTGCCCCGGGTGACGGTACAGCTTCCTATTTTCAACGAGCAATTTGTAGTCGAGCGCCTGGTGGATGCGATTTGCCGGTTGCAATATCCGACTCGAAAAGCTCGACGTTCAGCTTCTGGATGACTCAACCGACGAGACGCAGGCCGTGGCGCGGGGACTGGTCGACCGCTATGCGGCACAGGGCTTTCCCATCTCTTATCACCATCGCACGAATCGCGAAGGATTCAAGGCGGGAGCTTTGGCTGAAGGCATGGAAACGGCGAAAGGCGAGTTCATCGCCATTTTTGACGCCGACTTCGTTCCCCCGGAAGACTTTCTTCTTAAGGTCGTCCATCATTTTACCGATCCCAAAATCGGGATGGTGCAAACCCGCTGGACACATATCAATCGCAACTACTCCTTCCTCACCGAAGTCGAAGCCATCTTGCTGGATGGGCATTTCGTTCTCGAGCACTCGGGGCGGGCACGCAGTGGCGTCTTTTTCAATTTCAATGGCACGGCGGGAATGTGGAGGCGCACCGCGATCGAAGAAGCCGGAGGCTGGCAGCACGACACGCTGACCGAAGACACCGACCTGTCGTATCGCGCCCAGCTCAAGGGATGGAAATTTATTTACCTGCAGGACGTCGAATGTCCCGCCGAACTGCCAGTGGAAATGACCGCTTTCAAGACGCAGCAGGCTCGCTGGGCAAAGGGCCTGATTCAGACTTCGAAGAAGATTCTCCCCAGTGTAATGAAGAGCGATCAGCCTTTTCGGGTCAAGCTCGAGGCCTGGTACCACCTCACCGCAAACCTCAGCTATCCCCTGATGGTATTGCTCTCGGTGCTATTGCTGCCGGCCATGATTATCCGGTTCTATCAGGGCTGGTTTCAGATGCTGTACATCGATCTGCCGCTGTTCATGGCGTCCACGTTTTCGATTTCCAGTTTTTACCTGGTTTCCCAGCGCGAGTTGTTTCCCAAGAGTTGGCCGCGAGCCTTGCTCTATCTTCCTTTCCTGATGGCCCTGGGCATTGGTCTGACCGTCACGAACACGCGGGCGGTTCTCGAAGCGCTGTTGGGACAGAAGTCGGCATTCGCACGCACTCCGAAGTATCGGGTGGAATCCAGGAAGGACCGAATCAACGCCACCAAATACCGTCGGCGCCTGGGATGGGTTCCCTGGCTGGAGCTTCTGATCGGCAGCTATTTCGCGCTCACCGTCTATTACGCCATCGCCAATGAAAACTACATCACAGTGCCGTTTCTTGTGCTCTTCGTGGTGGGCTACTGGTACACGGGGTTGATGTCATTGTTACAGGGGCGCTTCTCGGGATTGGCCCTCAGCGCGGAGACGCATACGAAACCATTTCCGGTCGGTGTGTAGCCGTCCTCCTGTCTGCTCCACGCCAGATCCTTCGCAAGCTCAGGATGACATCTTCGTTGGGAATAGGCACTCTGATCGAATCCAATTCTTTCTTTTCGCGTTTCTTTCTTTTCGTGGCATGTGGGTTTAGAATTCGTACCGCTTAGGCGCCCTGCCGGGCGCTGTCGCGTCGGTTGTTCCAGAGGAGCATGCGATGAGCCACTTCAATGTAATCGCTAAATTGGCGTGCTGCGGTCTGATGGTTTTTCTGGCCAGTTGCGGAAGCGCGCATGACCAGGACGAGAAATATTATCTGATTTCCACGAATGTCAAAATTCCTTACTGGCAGGCCGGTTCGGCCGGGTTGTTTCAGGCGGCACAGCAGCTCAAGGTGCGGTCTGAATTCGCCGGACCGGACTCTTACGATCCCAAGGCTGAGCAGAAGAACATTTCAGGAGGCGGTGCAAAGCAAGCCCACCGGAATTCTGATCTCCGTCGCCGACCCCAGCTTGTTGAAAGATGATATCGATCAAGCCGTAGCCGCCGGCATTCCGGTCATCACGGTGGATTCCGACGCGCCCGCCAGCAAGCGGCTTTTGTTTATAGGCACGGATAACTATCACGCCGGACAAATTGGCGGCCAGCGCCTGGCGAAGGAAATGAATGGCAAGGGCAACGTGGTGGTTTTCACCATACCTGAGCAAGCGAACCTGAAAGAACGTCTGCGAGGCTATCGCGATGCGCTGGAGGCGTCCCCGCAGATCAAGATCACGCGCGTTGTAGATATGAAAGGCGATTCTCGCGTCGCTTTTGATACCGCGACCGAAGTCCTCGGCAACGACAAGAAGGAACATACGGACGCTTTTGTCTGTCTGGAAGCACTCGCCGGCAAGGAAGTCGCCACTGTGTTGAACCAACATGGCGCGAAAGATAAGGTTGTGCTCGCCATGGACACGGACGAAGACACGTTGCAGTGGATTCAGAAAGGGGTGATTGTGGCGACAATCTCACAAAAACCCTACACCATGAGTTTTGTTGGCCTGAAAATGCTTGACGATCTTCATCATCACAAGCTGAGCAGCCTGACGGCGGACTGGGCGCGGGACAGCTTCGCTCCCATTCCGGCATTTATTGACACCGGATCGTCCGCTGGTAGACAAGAGCAATGTGGACGCACTGATTGCGGCAAGCAAACAGGTAACGAGCGGAGGGAAATAAACTGAAACCACGAATGCGGCAATCCTGGATCCTAAGCGTCCTGCTGCTGTTTTTTATTTTCTCTCAACTCAGCTCGGCACTTGATCGCCAATCCAACGCCGATTTTCATATGCGCCGCCAAGCCATAGCCACCAAGGCAAATGGCGGAGCTATACTCCTTTTCGCCTCTGACGAAGCGGAAGGGCCAAACGATCTTTACGGCTACCGTCCCGACGATAGCTTCTTTTACCTCTCGGGCTGGAGTGAACCCGGCGCAGCGTTGCTCATCATGGGTGCGACCGCGGACCATCCGTACACAGAAATTCTGTTTCTCCCCAACCACAATCCTTCTCAGGAAAAATGGACTGGACCCAAGCTGGGTGCCGAGAGTCCGGAAGCGGGCAAGATTACGGGATTCGACCGCGTCGAAATCCTGGACAATCTGCGGTCGGAACTTGTTCGTCTTCTACCCACGACCCGCCCGACCGTTTATACCGATGTGCCGTCAGGGGATGAAACCTCCAACTCAACCGCTCCCCTGGAGTGGCTGAATCGCGCCAATGCATTTCCGGTTGGAATTTCCTTCCAGGACGTCCGGCCATTTCTAGCGTCGCTTCGAACTTATAAGGACGCGGGAGAAATCGAACGTATACGCCACGCCACCGATGCATCGATTGCGGCGCACCTTGCCGCCATGCGCACCGTAAAGCCTGGTGTAACCGAGCGCGAAATTTCAGCACTGATGCAATACGAGTGGGGCAAACGGGGTTGCGAGCGTCCTGCTTATGCTCCCATTGTTGGATCAGGTTTCTATTCGACGGTACTTCATTATTCGGCGGATTCCGGCACGATCCAGGCGGGAGACGTGGTGGTGATTGATGCCGCCGGCGAATATTCCATGTACGCATCTGACATCACGCGCACTTTGCCCGCGTCCGGCAAGTTCACGGCACGGCAGCGGGAAATTTACGACATCGTCCTCGGAGCGCAACAGGCGGCAGCGGTTGCCTTTGTTTCCGGCAAATCGCGACTCCGGCGCAACCAACCGGATTCGCTTCAGGACGTTGCTTACAACTACATCAATACACATGGCAAAGACCTTCATGGCGAGCCTTTGGGCAAGTATTTTATTCACGGTCTGGGCCACTATGTTGGTTTGAACGTGCACGATCCGGATGACTATGACGTGCCGCTTGGCCCTGGGACGGTGTTTACATTAGAGCCCGGCATCTACATCCCGGAGGAAAAGCTGGGAGTCCGGATCGAAGACATTCTTTATGTAGATCAGAGCGGCAAACTAATCAACTTGACTGAGAAGCTTCCACATACCGCCGACGATGTTGAACGCGCCATGTCCGGAAAATGAGATGGGTTGTACAAAAACACGTTTGAGGCCGCCGGGGGACTGATTCATCCTGCCTGCGCACGTTCTACTTCATTTTGATATCCTAAGACATCGTGCGGATGATCTGGTTGTTCCTGATCCTGGCCCTAAGCGCAGTATCGGTGTCTTTGGTCGGACTCGCGGCCTATCTTCGGGTACGGCGCCATATGAAGCAAGCGTCACCCAGAGAATCCCACGGCAGAGACTCATCGTAGTGATGGCTTGAGCACGATTTTTGCGGTCCTCACACAGGTATCGGATTCTTACATCGGAGAACGTCGAACATGGCAAAGCCCGCTAGTCTTGTTCTTGGCACGAGTGGTCGCGCTCTTTACTGGGCAGAACAGGCGGCAATCGTGGTTACCGCCAGTCTGTTCGTCGCCCTTTGTGCCCGCGTCACGCTGCCCTTGCCGTTTACCCCGGTGCCTCTGACCTTGCAGAATTTTGGCGTGCTGCTGGTGGGTCTCACTCTCGGGAGCCGCCGCGGGTTTGCCGCGCTCGCGCTTTACCTGGTCGAAGGCGCCAGCGGGATGCCGGTTTTCAATCCTGCCGGGCCGGGCGGCGTGGCGCAACTACTGGGCGCAACCGGAGGGTTTTTGCTGGTGTACCCCTTCGTCGCTGCGTTTGCGGGTTGGATCATGGAACGAGGCAAGAAAAGTTTTGCACGCGCCTGCGTTGCGGGCTTGCTGGCTGAAGTGCTGCTGTTTGCCGGCGGTCTCGCATGGCTCACCATGCTGACGCACTCCTTCTCCATGGCAGTGCGATTCGGTCTTTACTGGTTTGTGTTCGCGGAAATTATCAAGGTAATGCTGGCCGCCGCGGCTTCCACCGGTTGGCGATATACACGCAAGGAGCAAGCATGAGTCTCGTCGGAGCACCTTCTGAAAATTCGGCAGTCGAAACAATCGCTCCGCAAGCCAGGGACGCGGCTCGCACGGATTCATCGGTGCGTGAAATCAGCATCGCGCACAGTCCGGACTCTGACGACGCGTTCATGTTCTATGCCCTCGCGACCAACAAGGTACGGGTTCCGGGTCTGCGATTTACCCACACACTTTGCGACATCGAGACATTGAATCAGAAGGCCCGGGATGGCAACGGAGTTTACGATGTGACCGCGATCTCCTTCCACGCCTATCCTTATATTCAGGACAATTACGCCCTGCTGCCGAGCGGGGGCAGCGTGGGCGATGGCTACGGTCCCATGATTGTGGCCACACAGGGGTTTTCGCAAAGCGAAGTCAAACGTAAGCGGATCGCCATACCGGGCACTCTGACAACGGCTTATCTTGCGCTGAAACTTTTCGCTCCGGGGATTGAGACCGAGGTCGTGCCTTTCGACCAGATCATTCCGCAGATCCTCGAAGGCAAATATGAAGCCGGCCTGATCATTCATGAAGGCCAACTGACGTATTCCAAGGCGGGATTGCAACGCATTGTCGATCTGGGCAAATGGTGGCTGAAAGTGACCGGGTTGCCACTGCCGTTGGGAGGAAATGCTATCCGCCGCAGTTTAGGGCCGGAACTCACGGCAAGCGTGTCCAAAGCCCTCCGGGACAGCATTCAATATGCGCTCGACCATCGCGATGAGGCCCTCGCCTACGCCATGCAGTTTGCTCGCGACGTAGATACCCAACTCGCTGACAAGTTTGTCGGCATGTATGTAAACGAACGCACGCTCGACTACGGACCTGACGGGCGTGAAGCAGTGCGCCGTCTGCTGGACATGGGACATAAAGCGGGCATCATTCCGCGCGAAGCGCGCGTAGATTTCGTGGAATAATCTGGCTTTTTTAGCGAGTTACAAGCTGATGGTGCCGGCTTGTATCTTCCGGATTTCCGGCGTTCTATCTCAGCCGGTCAGGAAATGAAAATACTGGGTCCACATCCACCGGCACCTTTGATGCCGCCTTCAAAGTTACCTGCAGCTCCGTCGGCATTACGTCGTATTTCCTGAACCAGTTTTCAGCCCTAGTGCGGTCCCCTGTTGCTTCGATATCCAAAAGCTCTTTCGCCAGGTCGGCCAGGACCGCAGGCATGAAGCCATAGTCAATCGCGTACTGTCCCGAAGATCGCCGCTTGATCGCGCCCCGCTCCGACAAATAGTTGAACTCCATCATCTCCGCCTGGCCATGAGCTTCGCCGACGCCAAAGCGGATCGTGCGAAAAATTCCGGCGACGTAAGACGCATAGTATTCTTCCAGTTTTTCCTTGGGCAGAACACCATGATCCACCAGCCATTTGAGCCCAAACATGCCAACCACGTCCGCCTTGGCTTCTTCCAGGCCGGCATACGCGGGGCCGATGGCCTCACGAATCAGAACCTTGCCGGATATTCCATGAGCGAACGCCGGGCCCAGTCCGTGCGCCATCTCGTGCATGATCGTGCCCAGCAGATATCCCTCGCCGGAGGCCTTGGCCGCCTGCTCTGGCAGCATCATGTATTGCGCCAGCGGCAGAATCACATAGTTCACCCGCACATCCATGAAGTTCTTGAAGAAGATTTTCTTGCTGCCCTTCTGCTCGTGCACTCGCGGATCGTTGGGAAGATTGTCCGCCACCGCCTGATATCCGTGGCGCAAATCGCCGACGCGGTAAGGAGCGTCCATGACTTCCATGGGTGTTTCGAGACCATGTTTGGAGGGCCTGTCTTCCGGAGCCAGGGGAAGCGCATCCTGAATGTCCGCCACATATTTCTGAAACATCGCCAGCTTGCGGCTCTCTTCTTCATTGCGTACCAGGACCGCCCCGCCATAGGATCCTTTCACTCCGAGAAGACCGTCGGTGTAGGTTTCATAGGGCGCGAAGATCACATCGAACTTCGGATCTTTCAATTCCAGCCAAGCCAAATCGCTCTTGAAATAATCGTCGGTCAACAAAGCATCCGCCCGCAAACGCAAGAAATTGGCGAACGCTGGGTCGCTGCTCAGGCTGGCAGCTTCCCGCAGATCCCGCGCAGCCGGCTCCAGAAATGATCGGTAGGTATTGTGGTAGGGCAGAGCCTCGAGTTGGTCGCCTTGCCAGCGCACAATGGTTGTGGAGCTATAAATTTCCGCCCTCTTATCGGGATGGTCCTGAACGTACTGCTCGATCTGTTTCCGGGTTAGCCCTTCGGGATAAAACCCGCGGCCCGGCGGCATGGGCGCGGTCCCGACAAATGGGCGGTTTTGTTCGATCTGATCGAAACGCGAGCCGTTGATCCAGAGATAGTGACGTAGTTCCTGATCCTTCACATTTTTGCTGCCGGCCAACGACTGGTAGAGAGCAAGGCCTTCGGGATCGCTTTGGCGCCAGTAAATGTCTTCGAGGTAGCGGGAGGCATCCACCAACTTCTCTACCATCATCTTCTCCCGGGCAGTAAGGCCGGCAGAGCGAAATGGCATTTGGACGCGTTTGAATTTTTCAAGCCGCTCAGCCAGATCAGGCGCGACTTGTGCACCCGCGGAACCCGCGCCCTTGGCCGCAGATCCCGTCATCGGCCGCTTGTTTTTCTGAGCTGCACCGGGGAACGTTGTCAGAAGAACAAGCAGCAGGGCAATCGGGAACTTCGACGTAGTCATTGCCCGCAATTTTATCAGAGCAGGTCTTGGGACACGCCGGCGACATCTCGCCAATCAAGCACATCCTCGTTATCATTGCACGATGCCTGCGAACACCAACTCAAGCGATGCACAGAATCTGTTGATCGATGCTGACGACACCCTGTGGGAAAACAACATCTATTTTGAACGTGCCATCGCAAACTTCATCTCGTTTTTGAATCACCATGAATACTCTCCGGAACAGGTGCGCGAGGTCTTGAATCACGTGGAACGCGAGTCCATCGTCACGCATGGATACGGATTGCATAGCTTCGCGCATTCCCTGGTCCAAACTTTCGAGCGCCTTGCGGTTGAGCCAATCACCCCGGCGCTGCACGAAACGATTAAGGGCTTCGCCTATACAATCGCCGGGCACCCGGTTGAGATCCTGAACGGCGTGCCTGAAACGCTCCAATATCTTTCGCAGCGGCATCACTTGATTTTGATGACAAAAGGCGCGATTGCCGAACAAACGGGAAAGGTTGAGCGCTCTGGCTTGAAGGAATATTTCGCCGCGGTGGAGATAGTTTCCGAGAAGGATGTTCCGACCTACCATACGGTCATTTCAAAATACGAATTGCGAGCCGAGGTGACCTGGATGATCGGTAACAGCCCGAAGTCCGACATCAATCCCGCACTGGGCGCGGGGATCAACGCGGTGTTCGTTCCCCACGGCGACACCTGGGTGCTGGAACACGAGGAAGTTGCATCGGCAAAAGCGCCGCAACGATTGCTGGTGGTCAAGAAGTTCTCGGAATTGCCAACGCATTTTTGATCTCGAGAGCGATCCTCAGCCACTCACAAGCGTCAGGACTTCAAGTTCTGATCAAGCTGACGACCGGGACGACGGGCGCGAGTAATTTTCAAGCACCAAACTAACCAACAACGTCCATATCATGCTGTTTCAGCGCGTGTTACTCTTTTTTTGCTCTGGTCTTGCCCGCATACTTGCGTGGCTGTGCAGAAAAACAATTTGCGGCGGCTGCTGCGAACTGTGGAAGCTCTGTCCGATCTTGGCCCTGAAATAACGGCCGAGCGGGACTTTCCTCAGACCGCGCGAGCCATGGTATCGGCGTTGCTTCAGGCTGGCGGCGCTCGCGAAGGTGTGCTTTTTACCTTTAGCGACAAGCCTTCCATGCTTTCCTCGATTGCAACTGAGGGTTTCTCCCTCATGCCCGAGCCTGCAATCATGCCTTTGTTGCCGAAGCATGTTCATGCCCTCACTTCGGCGCGCGGACCGGTCATCCTGGCTCCTGGTTCTTACGAAATTTTTCTGAGCTCCAATGGGAACGTCGCTCCTGAACTCTTCAAGTGCATCGCTCCGTTGAAAGTTGGAGGCAAACTTGTGGGGATGGTCGGACTCGGCCGCCGCGAGGGAGACACCCTGTTTGACGACGAAGAACTTGGCGCTCTCGATCTGCTTTGCAACTACGTGGCAATCGCAATACAGAATCACGTTCTTTCGCAAACCCTGGCGCAGCGCGTTTCAGAGAATTTGCGCTTGCTCGCATCCCTTCATGGTTTCTACGACACGGCGCTCGAGGCTTTTGCCGCCGCTATCGACGTAAAGCACGTAAACATTCATGGTCACTCACTGCGGGTGGGGCGTTATGCATCCGCGATCGGAGAAGCCATGGGGATGGATCCCAATGACGTCGCCGGCCTGCGCTCAGCCGGATATCTGCACGACATTGGAAAAGTCGCAGTCGACAAGCGCCTGTTCGGGAAGCCAACGTCTTTGGACGCCGAAGAATTTCGCGAGATGGCAGACCATACTGTTGTCGGACATCAGATCGTGACTGGCGTGCAATTTCCCTGGCCTCGCATTCCTGAAATCGTGCGATCCCACCACGAACGTGGAGACGGCTCAGGCTATCCCGACGGGCTGGTCATGGACGATGTGGCCATGGCTGTGCGCATTATCGGGTTGGCAGATACTTTTGATGCCATGACCAGCGAGCGGCCCTATCGCGAATCACTTTCAGTGGGCAGCACCCTCAGCGAAATCGTGCGTCTCACCCCGCAGAAATTCGATCCCAATGCGGTACAGGGACTGCTTCTGCAAATCCGCAGAGACGCGGTTGGCAGCAATCGCGTGCCATTTTTCGAAGACCGCACCTCCGTCAACATCGCCGCCGGGGACGTCGACCAACTCGCGGCTACTCTGCAACACAAAGTCAGCCACGGCCGTTTATACCTGACATAGCCGCGCCCTCAACTCACATGCCCTGAAGTCCTTATCCCGCCTGGAGTTACCGCGGTGCTGGATTTTACAGACACCGGCGGCACTGGAGAACGATGCAGACTCAGCAACTTTTTCACACCCTAGGGTTAATGATCCATAGGGCATTTTCCGCCCACCCCAAGTTAGACATGAGTTGCCTGCGACAAAAGATCGTTGTTCTTGTAGCCGCTTCCACACTCGGGCTTGCGACTTTTGTTCAGCTTGCCATCGCTAAGAAAAACAAGCGCGACACTTCTGCTGTCCAGATGGACGAGCAAAAGCGCGCGCTTCACGCGCTCAATCGGCTGGCCTTTGGGCCGCGCCCGGGCGACGTCGAACGAGTCAGAGCGATGGGTGTGGACAAGTGGATTGACCAGCAACTGCATCCCGACAGGATCGACGATCGCGCGCTTGACGCCAGGCTTGCTCCATTTCGGACCCTTCGCATGGACACGCACGAACTGGTCGATACCTTTCCACCCCCGCAGGTGATCAAAGCCATCGCAGACGGCAAACAATCGCTCCCCTCGGATCCGGCCAAGCGCGCCGTGTACGAGGCACAGCTGCAGCGGTATCAGGAAAAGCAGGAACGTAAACAGGAGGCGGCAAACGCCGATCCTTCAGCCGCGGGCGCATCCCTAAAGCCTGCCCAGATGAGCGATGAAGAACAGGCGCGACGTCGCGAGGACCATCTCTACGCCAACCTTAAGGCGGAAGACCTGCTGGATCTGCCACCCGACCAGCGCATGAAGGCGATCCTGAAAATGTCGCCTGAAGACCAGCGCGCTTTCGAGACATCGCTCAAGGGTGATAAGCGGGACGAATTTATGGAGGGGATGAAGCCGCAGCAACGCGAGACTCTGATGGCGCTCAACAACCCTCAACAAGTCGTCACTAGCGAACTGGTACAGAGCAAGCTGCTGCGCGCTGTTTACAGCGATCGCCAGCTGGAAGAAGTGATGACCGATTTCTGGTTCAATCACTTCAATGTATTTGTCGGAAAGGGCGCGGATCGTTACCTGCTGACCAGCTATGAGCGCGACGTGATCCGTCCTCATGCCATGGGCAAGTTTGAAGATCTGCTGGTGGCGACAGCGCAGAGTCCCGCCATGCTTTTCTACCTCGACAACTGGTTGAGCGTGGGACCAGATTCAGACTTCGCCAACGGGATCCCCAAACGCAACAACAATTACAACTGGCGACGGCCTCCGAAGCCACGCCAACAGCCACCGGCGAAGCAGGCCAAAGGTAAGCGTGGCGGCCTGAATGAAAATTACGGCCGCGAACTCATGGAACTGCACACCCTGGGCGTGAACGGCGGATACACCCAAAAGGATGTGACCGAGGTCGCCCGCGTCCTCACTGGATGGACGCTGAAGCAGCCTAAACAAGGCGGCGGCTTTATCTTCGAAGACCGCATGCACGAGCCAGGAACCAAGAACGTGCTCGGACATCGCATCAAGCCAAATGGAGAAAAGGAAGGGCGCGAGGTGCTGCACATTCTGGCGCGTCATCCTTCCACAGCCAAGTTTATTTCTACTAAACTGGCAATGCGCTTCGTTTCCGATAACCCACCACCGGCCCTGGTTGATCGCATGGCAAAAACCTTCTTGAAGAAAAACGGCGACATTCGCGAAGTGCTGAAGACGATGTTCGATTCGCCCGAGTTCTGGTCACCCGATGCATACCGGGCCAAAGTAAAAACTCCTCTGGAGTTTGTGGTTTCAGCGGTCCGAGCCAGCGGGGCCGAGGTCAGCGATGCCCTGCCCCTGGCGCGACAGCTTCAAACCATGGGCATGCAGCTTTACGGAATGCAGCCGCCCACCGGCTATTCAATGAAAGCTGAGACCTGGGTGAATTCATCCGCATTGCTCGGACGAATGAACTTTGCGCTTGCCCTTACTGCGGGAAAACTCAAGGGCGTGCAGGCGGACTCCGAACACATTCTTGGCACAGGTGTGCCGTCCGGCGATCCACAGGCAACGCTACTGGAGCTGGAGACCAGTTTGCTGGCCGGGGATGTCTCGCGGCAGACGCACGACACCATCGCAGCGCAGGTACAAGCGGCTGCTCCGAAGCCGGGCGACAAGAAACCTAGCCCGCCGGGCACCAGCAGTACAATCGCTGGATTGCTGCTGGGATCACCAGAATTTCAGAGAAGATAGGATTAAAGCGGTCGTTGGTCGTTGGTTGCTAGCTTGAAGACGTTAGCCAGGAGTTTGTCGCTATGTTGTCTCGCCGCGTATTTCTTCGTAACGGTGCTCTCGCGGTCGTCGGTACTGCCGCAATCCCGAGTTTTCTGACTCGGGCCGCTTTTTCCGCGGTTGAATCCGTAGCCGGCAACAAACGTCTGGTGGTCATCTTTCAACGGGGCGCGGCTGACGGATTGAATATTGTGGTTCCCCACGGCGAACAGGCTTATTACGCCATGCGGCCCTCCATCAACATTCCGCGCAACGCGGTAATCGACCTGGACGGTTTTTTCGGCCTGCATCCGGCGATGTCAGCCCTGCAGCCCATATGGAGCCAAGGCCATCTTGCGATTGTGCACGCGGCGGGCTCGCCCGATCCAAGCCGTTCGCATTTCGATGCGCAGGACTTCATGGAGTCAGGAACGCCTGGGATTAAAGCCACCGAAGACGGCTGGCTGAATCGCGCCTTGCGCTCTCTGCCGTTCCCGGAGGACAAGGCAGCCTTCCGCGCCATTGGCCTGGGACCGTCGCTTCCCAGAATCCTTTCCGGACACGAGCCGGCGGTCGCGATAAACAACATTAACGATTTCGGCGTGGGTGGGCGCAACCCGAACGCCGCGCCCGTCTCCAAGACCTTCGAAGCCATGTATGCGAATTCGGTTGATTCCGTGATGCATGGAACCGGACAGGAAACATTCCAAGCGGTGAAGATGTTGAAGTCAGCCGATCCGTCCAAGTACAAACCGGCGGCCGGCGCGGATTATCCCAGAGGCCGCTTCGGCGACAGCTTGAAACAGCTTTGCCAGCTCGTCAAAGCCAACGTCGGAGTACAAGTGGCGTTTGCCGACATCGGCGGGTGGGACCACCACGTCAACGAGGGCAGCACGCAAGGGCAAATTGCAAATGTGCTGCGCGAATTCTCGCAATCGCTCGGGGCCTTTTGGATCGACCTTGGGGATCTCGCGGAAGACACGGTCGTGGTTACCATGTCCGAGTTCGGCCGCACGGCCCGCGAAAATGGCAACCGCGGCACCGACCACGGCCACGCGAACGTAATGTTTGTCATGGGCGGACCGGTCAAAGGCGGCAAGGTGTATGGCCGCTGGCCCGGCCTGGAACAGTCACAACTCTATGACGGTCGTGATCTCGCGGTGACTACAGACTTCCGCCGCGTGATCGGCGAAGTGGTGGACGTGCATCTGGGAAATAAAGCGCTGAACCAGGTATTCCCGGGATTCGACAATCAGACTGGAAAGTTCTTGAAGTTTCTCGGATGACGTAGACAGCAACGCTCGCGCGCAGGTGACTAGCGCAAAGCCGCGAGCGAAATGCTCGCAACTAAATTTCGATCATTACATTTCCGTCTTCGACCTTCAGCGGATAGACCGCGACTTTCGCGCGAGCGTTGTGCGCAGCCTGGCCTGTCTTTGGGTCCCATTGCCAGCCGTGCCAGGGGCAAACCACTTTGTCTCCTTCGATCACACCCTGACCCAGCGGCCCACCTTGATGCAGGCAGACATTGTCCATGGCAGAGATGGTTCCGTTTACATTGGCCACGCAGATGACTTTGTCGCCGAGAGGAAATTCCCTGGCCTCGCCTTCGGGAGGAAGATCAGATTGAGTGGTCAGTTTTGTGAAATTTGTCATAAGGCCTTTTTAGCGCCGGCAAGCTTTCGTTCGCCCGGGCAGGTGAGACACCTGCCCCTACGTGCTGACAGCTATTTCGGCTGCAGTGTCTGCGCGATCATCACCTGGCGCTTGAAATTCTCCACCATGTGCGGATCGAGCCGCACTTCTGTGGGACGTTTGGCCAGCGACATCTGATCGATCTTGTCCTGCAACTTGAGCAGCGCGTAAAACAGATTCTCGGGACGCGGCGGGCAGCCAATTACGTACACATCCGTGGGAACGATCTTATCCACGCCCTGCAGCACGGCGTAGGTATTGAACGGACCGCCTACCGAGGAGCAGGCGCCCATCGAGATCACCCACTTGGGATCAGGCATCTGGTCGTAGATACGCTTCACTACCGGCGCCATCTTCAAGGTGACGGTCCCGGCCACGATCATCAAGTCGCTCTGCCGCGGGCTGGGACGAAACACCTCGGAGCCGAAGCGGGCAATATCAAACCGCGCGGTCGAGGATGCGATCATTTCGATGGCGCAGCACGCCAGCCCAAACGTCATTGGCCAAACCGCCGACTTGCGTGCCCAGTTGAACACGTAGTCAACCGTGGTAATCATGAAGTTCTTTTCGAATTTGTTCTGCAACCAGCCCATGAATATCCTCTATCTCCGGACACAGGTGTCCGGATCAGCCTGCCAGCCTAAGCCCCGTTAGGGCAAAGGCAACGACGCTCCAGTTTAGGTGTGAGGGGAACCGCCGTCAATGACCGGCTGGCGGATAGCCAAATCCGGTCGGCAGATTCCGCCCCTGAATAGCAATCCTGCGCCGCTGCGGTAGCTACAACATCCTCGTCTGTCTTCTACTGCACGACGAGTGTAAGCGCGGATGTTTCTGTTGCAGAACCTGCTGTCGCTTTCACGGTGAGAGTGTAGGTCCCTGTCGGAGTTCCGTTGGGGGCAGGGGTCGGCGTGGGATTATGGTTCGGCGGTGTGCTGGAACCACCTCCGCAAGAAAACTGGAAAAATGACAGCGCCAGCGGAACAAGTAAAAGATACCGCCGCCCCGGTAACCTCGGCATACGCGTTCCACAGAGAACTAACGCACCCAGCAAAATGACCGTTGCCAACCAGGGCATCGGCGTTGAAGCAGGCGGGTGAAGTGCTGCCAGGGTACGAGCCGTAGTTGTCACGGTGACGTTAAACTTCGTAGGGACCGTAGAACTTAGCGATTCGGTGCCTGGTACGGTACAAGTGGCACCGGTCGGAGCGCCGGTACAACTCAACGTAGCCGTCCCATTCATCCCGGCCCCTCCGATCGAAAAACCGTAAGACGCGGTTCCCCCAGCAGCAACCGTAGCCGAAGTTGGACCTCCCGGAGCGAGGCCGAGAACCGGGGCGGCTCCGGTGCCAATGCCAGACAATGGAATTACCTGAGGACTTCCGGGAGCCCCATAGCTCACTGTCAAGGTACCGGTTCGGTCTCCCGTACCCGTCGGTGTGAAAGCCACTGCAATCTGGCACGTGTTTGAAGCAGCCAGGGATATTCCGCAGGTATTCGTTTCTGTGAAGTCGCCTGAAATCAGGACACTCTCGATGCTCAGGGTGGCTCCTCCCGAGTTGGTCAGCGTAACAGCTTGGGTGGAACTGGAAGAACCAACTGGCACGGATCCAAACGGGAGTTGGCCCGGTCCAATATCGACCTCAGCCGAGAGAGTAGTGCCTATTAACTTGATTACATGTGGGCTACCTGGCGCGCTGTCAGAGATCGTAATCGTTCCGGTTCTGGTGCCAGCACCGGTGGGCGTGAAGATGGTTGTCAGCGTACAACTGCCGCCCGGGGTTAAACTCAGCTGGACAATTGTTGGTCTCCGAAAAGTCACCTGCAACAACGATCCCGGAAATTAGGATGCTATTGGAACTATTCGGATTCGCTACAAGTATCGACGCTGGCCCGGTCGACGAGCCCACAGGCACAGGCTGGGTCTGGAAGTCCACTAGTGAGGGAACCGCAAGCGCGGTTCCGGACACCGGTGCGATCTTTAATACAATCGGCTGCGTTGGAACTTTGGCGCTGCAACTCTCATGAAGCACACAGTGATAAAAGGGCTCATAAGTCCCATTTTCAGCGTTTACAATCGGAAAATTACCATCGGTACTGCCGGAGATGTAAATATTGCCTGCGGAGTCAAACCCTACACTCGTGAAATTTTCATCACGAGAACCACCGAGCAAAGTTGAAAACACGATATTCGCAGAAGAATCAAGAACGGTGACGTATCCGTCAGTTTCTCCGCCACCATAGCTCTGTTGCAGCGCCGAAGCAACATTGGTTGCGGTTGGTGTGTTGCCCGTGATGTAGATTCGTTGGTTTGAGTCGACCACGATCCTCGTTGCCGTCAGGTTGGACGCGAAATACGATCGAAAAGACCAGGGCGGATCCGGCAGGGTTCAGCTTGGCAATGAAATTACGGGAAATAAATTAAAAGCTCTGCACGGGGCCCACCAGCGGGAACCCCGCACCGGCTTTGCCCACAAGGTACGCGTTACCGCTTGCGTCGGCAGCAATGCCACTACCTGCCGCGGCTCCCGTACCACCGAGAAAGGTCGAGTAAATTGGATTTCCGGCCGGGTCCAGTTTCACTACGAATGCGTTCCGCTGTCCCCCGATATTCGGTTGAAACGCAGCAACCACGGGAAAATCTTGTGAATCGGTTTCGCCAGTGATGTAGGCATTGCCGGAAGAGTCGACGGCGATGCCCGCGGCGCTATCAGATCCGCTGCCTCCAAGGTATGTTGAATACACAAGGCCAGTTCCGGTTGGGTTCAAGACCGCGACATACACATCACCGCCGCCCCCGGGGGTGGCCTGGAATGGATGTGCCGTAGGGAAATCGTTCGAGGCCGTCGATCCCGCCAGGTAAGCGTTTCCAACCGCATCAACCGCCAATCCCCCAAGTCCGTCCTGGCCACTGCCTCCCAGGTACGTTGCATAGACGACTTGCCCTGTCGCGTCGAATTTCATTACGAATTGCTTTGGCCCCCCATTTGACTGGAAGGCTCCGGCAGTCGCTGTGATCGTGCCTCCACCTGCAACGTAGCAATTACCTTGCGCGTCTATGGCTACCGCGCCGCCTCCCCAGCCGGAATCCTGCCTTGAAAAGATGACGGAACCATCGCTCCGAAGTTTCGTCAGAGTGAGCCCCAAATACCACGCAAACGTTTCCTGCTGCGTCCACGGCTGAAAAGGCCGCGGCTTGGATAAAAGTCACTCAGATAGGTGGAATAAGCAAGGACTGGGTCCAATTGAGTCGCCGCGGCCGCGTTCTTATGAACCGTGGAAGCCTGTGCATGTTGAACCGCTACCGACGTAAGAATTATGAAAATAATCAGACGGAGAATGCGAAGTCCGGTTTTCGATTCCATTTTCTCTGAGCTCCTCGCGGGACGAGCGACCTTCAGCAACCAACAAGAGGAGATCAGTCCCGGTGGATTGGAGATTTGAACCTCTACGTTGCGGAAAATAATTGAAGTAGACATTTCTGAGCATCGGCGGGGGAAGAATTGCCTACGCGCTCGTTACTCCAGCCCCGAGCGGGGCTGATGAACCAATCTCTGTCCTGGGCTTCGAAGCCCTGGAGTTTCAACCAGCGCGTCAAATATACCGCGCAAGGTCTTGTTAGACCAGCCCCAAATGGCTGGCCTGCAAGTCTCGTGGTTTGAACTGGTTACACGCCGAACTTCCGCCGATAGGCGCTCGGAGAGGCGCCCGGTATGCCGTTGAAAAAGCGAGCGGAAAAAGGCTACGTCCTGGTAACCGACGGCGTCACTGATCTCCTGCATGGTGCGATGGTCGCTCTCCAGCAGGCGTCTTGGCGGCCGCGACTCGCAGCTTCTGCAAGTAGATCAAAGGGCTGTCTCCGGTGGCTTGCTTGAAACGACGAACGAAATTGCGCAGGCTCATTCCCACGCGCCGCGCGGGAGCCTCCAGCGGGAAAGTCTGATGAAAATTCTGGTGCAACCACTCCTGCGCGCTGGAGATGCTTTCGTCCGAATGCTCGGTCTTGAGAGGAACAATGGCAAATCCGGCCTGCCATGCGCGGGGTGTTTCGATCAGCAGCGCTTTGGCGCTTTGCATGGCAACGTCATGCCCGCAGAATTTCTCCACCAGATACAGAGCTGAGGTCGAGCGCGGCATGAACGCCTCCGCCGCAATAAAAGCCGTGGTCCTCGGTGACCATCAGCTCCGGCATCCACTTCACCTTGGGATATTTCTGCCGAAAGCGCTCGGCCAGTCCCCAGTGCGTGGTGGCGCGTTTCCCGTCCAGTAATCCGGTGGCTGCAACCAGGCCGACACCTGAGCAGACGCTGGCGATGGCAGCACCGCGTTTGTGCCAGCGACGCAGCCAGGGCACAACCGCCGCATTGCGTTCGACCACATCATCCAGGCTTAGCCCAGTGGTAGGGATGAAGATCAGGTCGGTCTTTCGAATGTCTTTGATCGCAGCCATGGGCTTGATATGGATCGGCCCATCACAGCGGACTGCGCGTCCATCCGTCGACGCCGTCGTCACGCGAAAGCGGGGGACCGGTCGGCTCCCGGTGAGATAGTTCCAGAGCGTGCCAGCATGCCGGAAGACCTCCATCGGACCGATGGCGGTAGAGGAGAACGTTTCGTCGAGGAACAGAACTGTTACGTCTGTCATGGCTGGCTTTCTCGGAGAAGACCAGAAAAGCTTCTTGGCCTAATCACCTATGTATAATGGCAAATCTGCCATCTTGTGGCAAGGCTCTTTTACGCCTACTTTTAGAGGCAGTCGAATGTAAATTGTTCGAGAAGTCTAAAGGGGAGGATGCAATGAAGAAATACATGATCGAGCGAGAAATCCCAAAAATCGGGAGTCTTGAGCGAGAACGATTGCAGGAGGGGGCAGTCAAAATCCAACCAGGTGTTGCGACAGCTTGGACCGGATATTCAGTGGTTGGAGTCTTTCATCACCGCCAACAAGATGTACTGTATGTATCTGGCTGCGGATGAGTCGCTGATCCACCGGCATGCGGAACTGAGTGGATTTCCGGCCACAAAGGTCACGGAGATCGGCAAGACCATCGACCCCACGACCGCCAACCACGGATAGATATATGGATGGCGGAGCGGGCTGAGGACTTCGTAAATAAAAGCCTTCGGCGATCCCCCGCCGCAGTTTCTAATTCGATGATTGATAGGCGTGACGATCAATGACTGCGGCTGATTTTCGCCGGATAGCCCTGAGCCTCGAAGGCGCCGAAGAAGGATCCCATATGGGGTCCGCTGACTTTCGCGTCGGAGGCAGGATCTTCGCCACACTCGCATCCCAGGACAAGGGCTACGGCAACATGAAGCTTACTCCCGAGCAGCAGGCAGATTTCGTCGACGAACTGCCAGAGATCTTCGTGCCTATCAAGGGCGGCTGGGGACGCATGGGAATGACGCATGTCGTCCTGAAAAAAGTCACCGAGGATGTGCTGGCCGGAGCTCTCCGCACTGCCTGGAGCCTCAGGCTCGAAAAAAACACAAAGACAAAAGTAAAGACAAAGAAGAAAAAACTCACTCCACGGCGAGGCTGAACGCCGCGCTACAATTGCGCATGCGAAACGTGAGCTATCGGCTGTCGTCCGTCGCGATCCTGTTGGTTGCCGCGGTTGTTTCCAGTGCCGGGCAGGTCGCGAAGGTACAAATCAGCGGGGCCGGAATTGAGCCTCTCGAAGTGACGGCGGCGGACTTGGCCAAAATGCCACGCCTCGCGCTGGATGTTAAAGACCCGCACACGGGAGAGGCGCAGCACTACGAGGGCGTGAGACTCTCGGATCTTCTGTCCAAGGCTGGAGTCCCACTCGGTGAGAAGCTGCGCGGAAAAGCCTTTGCCACATATGTCGCGGCACGCGCGTCGGATGGATACGTTGTCGTGTATTCACTCGCTGAACTTGATCCGGCGATGAACGACAATCAGATCATCCTGGCTGATTCGATGAATGGCAAAGCGCTGGAACCGAAACAGGGACCCTTCAAGGTGGTAGTTCCGGGTGACAAGCGGCCGGCGCGATGGATAAAAATGGTAATTGCGCTGGAGATCAACAGCGCACTCAGTCCTTCAGGATCATCACCTCGGTAGCTTTTACGACCGCAGCAACCGTGTCGCCCTTCTTGAGATTCATGTCCTCAGCGCTGCGACGGGTGATCACGCTTTCGATCAGATTGTCGCCGACCCGGACGACGATGTGCGCCATTACGTCTCCAAGAACAATGTCTTCAACCTGCCCACAAAGTTTATTTCTCGCTGAGAGTGTCATCTCTTGATTATAGGCGTCGTCCGGCCAGGCTTGGCGTAGCCAGGCTCGATTGATCGTGCGCGTTCGCACTGTCCGTTGTTCCGCAAGCTGTGGTTCGTCGCCCAAATCAACATCCCACGAGTGCATTACTTTGGTCCATTACAACGGTTACCTTCCGGTTGGCCGCGTCCGCGTCGACAATACACGTAAGGCCGCAGCGCCGTGCGCTTCAACACATTGATCGCATACGTGTTACAGGTTTTGACAACGGTGTGAAAAAGATTGCGGGCTAACGGGAAAGCCTGACATTTGTCTTTACAGTACTTGACATTACAACCTTCAGATCGGTTGAAACACTCTTACATAACGGATTGGTCCGGCAAAGCAATCCAGCATAGGGGAATCAGTTGTTAATGCAAAAATCATCTCCGAGCGCGCGCCCAACGGCCGCGACCAATCGGTTGCCAGATGCGACGGAAAAAAGGTCCAGCACTGCGCAGTTGTGGTCCTTTTTGCTGGCCTTGATTCTGATCGGGCTGAGCTCTCCGCGGGCGTATGGCGACGTGGGAGTGATTTTGAATGAGTCGCTCGACACCAGCGTCGCGAGAATTACAGGCTCAGGACACAGCGCGGTGTATTTTTCAAACATCTGTCCGGAGTCGCCGGTGAAGCTGCGCCTTTGTCACCAGGGTGAACTGGGCTCTGTCATGAGCAATTACATCAGCCTAGGCGAGGACCAATCGTTTGAATGGAATGTTGTGCCATTCAACGTCTATCTATATGGAGTTGAGAACGCGCGCTATCGCCCCCTGGTGGGATCTCAGCAAATCAAGCACGTGCTCGAAGAGAGATATCGCGAGAACTACCTGGCTGACTATTGCGCCACAGAATTTTGCAAGACGAGCAACAAAGCCGAATGGCGGGAGATGGTGGGTGCCACCCAGGAACGAAGCATGTATGTGTTTGTGATGGCAACCACGACCGACCAGGATCGTGAAATGATCGAGCAGTTCAATTCGGCCCCGAACAAGAACCATTTTAATGGCGTGACCAGAAACTGCGCTGATTTCACCCGCAAGGTGATTAACGCCTATTTCCCCGGAGCCACTGGACCTGACTACATCAACGACTTCGGCATGACCAGCCCGAAAGCGATTGCGCGTTCATTTACGCGCTACGCCAAACGCCATCCCGAGGCGCATTTCCGGGTGCTTCATTTCGCTCAGGTTCCAGGCACAATCAAGAGAAGCACAGTGGCACGGGCGGGCACGGAGCAGTTGTTTCGCTCAAAAAAGCTCTTGATTCCAATGGCAATTTTTGCAGACCAGGCGTTGCCGTTTGTCGCCGGATCTTATCTTCTGACCGGGCGATTCGATCCGCAGAATGAACTTGAGAAACACCCGACGGTCGAGGCCACAGAACTTGACCATCAGGTCCGTCTGGCCAAAGCCGAGGACGACGAGCAGCGCGCCCAACAGCTCGAAACCGAACTGAACCAGCAGCGCAGCAAAGTCATGGGCACTGGAAAACAGTGGAAGAAATACCGGAAACAGTTCGACGCCATGATCGCGGAGGAAACCCGCCGTGACAGTATTCCCGAGCAGTCACTGAACCGCTTTTTTCATCACCTGAACGAGACAGGCACTCCGGTGGCGGACGACAACGGCGCCCTCTGGATGGAGGTTTCGGAAGGCGACGAATTATCCCGGGTCGGACTAAGCGCGAATAACCTCTTCAGTTCGGGGTCAGACCCGGAACTGGCCCACCAGCTCTTGCTGGCACGCATCGAAAAAATATTGAAGAGCCCCAAACACGGCCGGGAGAACATGCTGGAATTCAAAGCCGACTGGAACCTGTTGCAGTCGGCGCCTTCGTATAGCGCAAGATTCAACGATCGTTCAGGCGCTACGCCAGGTTCGCTGAATACCGGCAGCGGCGGCAACATGTTCTTGACCCGACAATAGCTAAGCCGGACCGTTTTCTGTCTGCGCAAATTACTTCCCATTGAACGCAAAATAAGTGCTTTCCTGACCTGTCCTCTCACAACGAACCCAATTGGGAAGCGGCGATCCGAGTTTTTTGTTATTATCCCAGTTTAGTCATGCGTTGTTCGCCTGTCCTGCCTCGCGTCTTGTGTTTCTTGCTGTCGGCAGCAGTAGCCTGCGCTGAAGCGAACGCCCCGGCCTTGATCACAGCCGCACCGGCGTCCAGCGAGGCGCCAATCATCGTGATTGGTTTTGTCGGCGGTTTCGTGAGTCATCAGAATTCAGTACACAGCACCGTGCAACTGGTGACGCATCTCCGCAAGCAGTATCCCGCCGGCGTGTACATTGAGGCTTTCGAAAATCGTCACCGCGACAAGGCTTACCAGGAAATCCTGCGGCGTCTGGACCGGAACAACGATGGCACGCTTTCTGCGGGAGAAAAACAAAGTGCCCGCATCGTCATTTTCGGACATAGCTGGGGCGCTTCAGAAACTGTCATGCTGGCGCGCAAGCTTGAACAAGATGGCATTCCAGTCCTCCTGACCATTCAGGTCGACAGCGTCTCCAAGATTGGACAAAACGACACGGTGATTCCCACCGAATGTGAGTCAGGCCGTCAATTTTTACCAGCCGGATGGAATCGTGCACGGTGAGCCTGCGATTCGCGCCGCCGATCCGGCACGGACCCAGATCGTTGGAAATTTTCGCTACGAGTACAAGGCCAACCCGATTCGGTGTGAAGGATATCCCTGGTTCGATCGAGTAGTGGTGAAAGCGCACACGGAAATCGAATGCGATCCCAAAGTGTGGAACCAGGTTGAGTCATTGATCTATTCGAAGCTGCCTCCTGAAAGTCGCGATACCGCGACAAAATAAGAACGCTGTCTGACAACAAACAGGTTCATCCCTCAGTTGCCGCACTCCGAAGTATCGGTTACAAATGGAACTGCCCCGGAATCCCACCGGGCTAACCAATGGCCGAAGCCGTTAGAACGACTCCCGTGACATCCTCAGGTTTCGACCGCTGGTGGGCTCAAGCCCGCACTTCTTTTTTTTGGATGGTGGTGGTCGCGTTCGCTCTGCGCTTTGGATGGATCGTTGTTGCCCACACCTACAAATTCAAGACTCTCGACAACAACTTCAGCTTTGGCTGGGAAATGGGCCGCATCGGGCGGTCCCTTGCGGAAGGTCAAGGGTTCAGCAATCCATTTAACGAAACCACCGGGCCTACGGCGTGGGAGCCGCCACTTTATCCTTTCCTGATTGCGGGAGTTTTCAAACTCTTCGGCGTCTATAGCCACGCCTCAGCGCTGGTTCTCCTGGGCCTCAACAGCCTTTTTTCGGCCCTCACCTGCATTCCGATTTTCCTGATCGCCAAGCGATGTTTCAGTGACAAAGTCGCGATCTGGAGTGGCTGGCTCTGGGCAGTGATGCCGCCCGTAATGTACTGGTGCACGCGGTGGGTTTGGGAAACAAGCCTGGCGGCACTTCTACTCACGACTAATCTTTTGGCTAACCCTCGATCTGGAAGAACAAGAAGGACTGATCCCCTGGCTGAAATTCGGGCTGCTTTGGGGAATCGCAGCGTTGACAAACACTTCCCTGCTGGCGTTCCTGCCCACCTCAGGATTGTGGGCGTGGTATCGCCGATGGAAACGCGGCAAGCCTTCAGTCATTGGTGTTGTGGTGGCGTCGTTAGTATTCGTCGCCTGCATTACTCCATGGGTCACCAGAAATTCCGTCGTGTTTGGACGACTGATGTTTTTGCGGTCAAATTTCGGGGCCGAACTTCGAATTGGAAATGGTCCGTGGGCAGACGGCACGTGGAGGGAATATCTTCACCCCACGCAGAACCTCTACGAGATGCGACGTTACCGCACGATGGGCGAGATTGCGTACGTCGCCGAACGTCAGCGCGAAGCGTTCGCCTTCATTCGTGAGGACTACGCACGCTTCATGGGGCTCAACGTAAAGCGATTTATCTATTATTGGGGCGGAGTTCCCCGGTCGTCCGAGATCCCGGCCCTGGCTCCCATCAAGAACTCAGTGTTTCTGGCATCTTCTGTGCTTGCGTTCTGGGGCTTGGGGCGCGCGCTACGCAAGAAAAAGCCAGGAGCATGGCTTTTTTTCTGGCTGATACTCAGTTATCCGGCGCTATATTACGTGGTGTTTCCTCATCCGCGATATCGTCATCCGATTGAGCCGGAGTTGGGAATTCTGATGGTGTACGTAGTTTCTGAAGCTGAGAAAAAATCCAGGACCAGCTAACTTCTATGCAAGGCTCCGTGGAGATGACCTATTCCACAGCCTCGATTTCCAGCAAATGGATCGTCTTGGTCTTCCCTTCCAAGCTGCCGGTGACTTTCACATTTTGACCTGCGAACTGGCGCGCTTTTTCCTGGTTATCGAGGCGGTAGACCTCGCCTTTCGACGACAACACAAAATCCCCTCCCAGGTAGCGAACGCAGTAGGTGGCACAAGAACTTTCAGTACCGCCAGTGGCCTTGGTTTTCAGCATCTCGGCATGTGACCGGGTCAGAGAATGAACATTCATGGCGCATTGGGTGTCGGCGATCTGACCGTGGAAAGTTGCCTGCTTTTCGCCGCCAGCGTGAGCGAGCAAAGTGCTGGTGATCAACCAAACGCCTATCCAAAATCCGGACCTGCTCATTCTGAAGCTCCCTTGTGGCATTATGGCGCCACCACCACTCGCATGTTCATTCCCTCGTGATCTTCACTGCAGATCACGGTACATACCACTAGATACTCTCCGGGCTCAGCCGGAGCGGTTAGCTGAAACTCCTGCGTGCCTGGTCGCAACAACAGGTTCCAGTCGGGTACCTTTGACCGGTCGCTGGCTCGTAGGAGGGTGAACCCGTGGATTGATCCATCCCGATTCCACGACTTTGCCTTGCGCGCCATCACTCGAAGCAGGACCTGCTCGCCTGGCTTCAGAGTGATCTCGGGCTTCTTCCCGTCGAGAGACTTATAGCGGCTATCTTTGTCGGCCACGATCTCGATGACGTGCACCTGCGCCTGGGCGAAGCTCGATCCGAGGAGCGGTGCGATCGCGAGCACGATTGCAAATAAATTTACTTTCCCGTACCCGCCGCGCACGTCGGTCTCCTATTGCGTCATGTAGAAGAGGACGAATCGCATATCCTCATCGGTAATGGTGGCGCGGACCCTCATGTGACGAACAATTGTCGCCATCATTCGCGGCGGAAACTTTTCGGGTGCGGCATGGCAGCGACCACAATTAGCACGATATCGTTGCTCCCCCTGCACCCGCATCGCATCCGCTTCCTCACTGTTGTGTGCTACTGGGATTGCCGGGCCTGCACTCTCGCTTTTGCGATGCGGATCAGCTGCATAGAGCAGCGAAGCCATCGCCACGACCGTCATCAGTATCAGTAACTTCATTCTTCATTGCTGCCCCAGGCGTCCCAATGGAAAGGCGAAGCGATAGGCTACTCCGACTGTCCAAAGATTCACGTTTCCATCCGAATTGAAACGGCGGCTGTAACTGGCCGCTAGTTTGAGACCGTCGCGGATGTAATAGTTCACTCCGAAATCCCCTTGCCGCGTGTTCACGTCGGGCAAGCCGTACTCTTCGGCTTCATCCTCATCAATGTTTCCGGCAAACAGCTGTTGCGCCCGCCCCACGATTTCTGTGCGACGCATCGTCTTTTGCCAGAATGGCAACTGGCTAAGGCGGTACGCTGCCTCAATCCAATAGCCGCTGCCGTCATGCGAACGGGCATACTCAGATCGCAAATTGAGCGGAAGCGGTAACGGTTGCCAGGCAAAATGAAAGCCAAAGGCGTTGGACCGCTCCTCCTGCAATTCCTTCTGAAAAGAGAACCCAGCCTCGATCCTCGGACCGGGCAGGAAGAACCCGAAGCGGGCGCCAGCCGTCCGATCAGATTCAAACTTGTTCACGGTGCTGAGGGTCGAAAAATAGGTCGCATAGTTGAGATTTATTTTTGGACTCACAGAAAATCCGCCGCGCAGCATCGCACCGTCACTCGACCCCGTGCCGAGTGGGAAGATGAGTGGCGTGGGTTGCAGGCTGCGGATCCAGATCGGATAGAGACGTTCGTTGTAAATGCCAAACGGCGTGAGGAAGCGTCCCGCCGTGACAGTTATGTATTTGTTGACGATGTAGTCCAGTTGAAGGTAGTCGATTTCCTGCTCAACCTTCCCTCCATAAGGACTACCACCATCGGGCCGTTCAAACTCGCCGGTAAATTCAGCCCTGGACTCAATCAGCCAGCGGTCTCCCAAAGGAACCAGGACAACCGGATTGATCTCTGGCACGAGTTCGGGTTTGCCACCTTCTACATTTGTGAAAAAGCCCGCGTTCCCAGTGAGAATGGGTACGGGTCGCTCAAGGTCAGTTGTCTGGTCGGGGACTTGGGCTGATAGAAAGAGATGTGAGAGAAGAAAAGCGGAAAATAAAATGGCGCGGGCACACTTTCGCAATTGCTTCCGGCGCTTTTCGACAATAGGGTCCACAACCGCTCCACTTCTTTGAACCCATTGTCACTTGCCGGACGGAGCGAGGAAAGATGACGTAAGTAACCCGGACGCGCCGCCACCGGTGGTTTCGAGGAACCGCACTAGACCCGAGCGGGTTGGGCGACGTCCTGCAACGCTGCTGCAAAGGCATCAATGGCGCGGTCAATTTGCGGTCGGGTGATTATCAAGGGTGGCTGGAACCGGACGACGTTGCCATACACTCCACCCACGCCGACCAGCACGCCTTGGCGCAAGAGCCCGGCGCGAACGGATTCCGCTTCAGAGGTAGCCGGCGTCAGCTTTTCATCTTTCACGAGTTCGACACCTATCATCAGGCCGAGACCACGCACCTCTCCTATCAGTGGATTGTGTTTCTGCAAGTCGCGAAGTTTCATCATCGCGTAATTGCCATTTTCGGTAGCGCGAGCCGGAAGATCCTGCTTTTCCAGGAACTCGATGTTGGCCAGCGAAGCCGCGCAGGATACCGGATTGCCGCCAAAGGTCGAAAGATGATCGCCTGGCTTGTAAGCCGCGGCAATTTCAGGCCGCGTAGTAAAAGCGCTTAGCGGGAAGCCATCCGCGATCCCCTTTGCAGTGACGAGAATGTCAGGATCGACACCATAATGTTCGATGGCAAACATCTTGCCGGTGCGCGCAAAGCCGGATTGAACTTCGTCGGCAATGAAAAGGATGCCGTGGCGGTCGAGGACCTTCTTCACTTCCTTGAAGTAGTTGCCGGGCGGAACAAGAATCCCACCTTCACCCATCACTGGTTCTGCAATGAATGCGGCCACGTCGTCGGCAGTGGTGAACCGGATCACATCTTCGATGGCTTGCGCGCACTGGCGCCCACACTCTTCGGGGTCGTGAGGCCATTGCGAGCGATACGCGTAAGGAGCAGGAGCAAAAGTAACGCCAGCAGCGTAGGGCCCGCCCCGCTTTTTGCGGCCCATGTTCCCGGTAACACTGAGCGCGCCCCAACTGCGTCCGTGGAAGCTGGCGTGAAGGGCGATGAACTCGTGTTTTCCGGTGTAAAGTCGGGCCAGTTTCATCGCGCCTTCGATGGCCTCAGCGCCACCGTTCCCGAAGAATGTCTTTGTAAGCCCACGAGGCGCTATGTGGGCAATTTTCTCGGCGAGGTCTGCTACCGGCGTCACGTGATAAATGTAGGACGAGCAGTGGATCAGCTTGTCCATTTGCGCTTTGGCCGCCGCAATCACTTGAGGATTGCAATGGCCGGCGTTGATAACCGAAATACCCGCGAAGCAGTCGAGGTATTCGCGGCCATTAGTGTCGGTGACGGTGACTCCACTGGCTTTCTCGATCACTATCGGCACGACTGACTTCATGAAGCCAGTCATCACATAGTCTTTGTATTTTTGGATGGTGTCGGACATTGATGCCTCGGTTTGAATGGACTGCTCGGGCACAGACGCCCTCGTCTGGGTGGGCGAAGCTCGCCAGGTTTACGTCATGTTTCGCTCAGCCGAACTGGGCGGATACACTTTGACGTCGCTCAGGACGGGCTCTACTCTGGTGAAGCCATTTTCACGCTCAAAACTTTCGCGAGTGGTCTTTCGCCCAACGCTCGACCACGATTTTCTTCTCGGTGTAAAACTCGATGGCGTCTCTGCCCTGAGCGTGCATAATGCCGAAAAAACTATCCTTCCAACCGCTAAACGGAAAGTACGCCATGGGAGCAGCCACGCCGATGTTGATCCCGATATTTCCAGCGGGCGCTTCATAACGAAAGCGCCGGGCTGCTGCCCCGCTAGATGTGAATAGCGATGCCTGGTTGCCGTATGCACTGCGTTCCAGGAACGCGAGCGCTTCGTCCAGGTCGTTGGCGTGCACCAAACTCAGTACCGGGCCGAAGATTTCGGTTTCAGTCAACTCGCTGGTCGCGGGAACCGCATCGAGAATTGTTGGCTTCACGAAGTTCCCTCCTTCGTGTTTGGTGATTCGAGAGTTGCGCCCATCGAGCAAAACCTTGGCGCCCTGCTTTTCCCCGGTAGCAATCAACGACTCGACCCTGTTTTTGCTCTGTGGCGTGATCACGGGGCCCATTTGTACACCCTCGTCGAGACCATTCCCTACCTTGAGGGATGCCGCTGCCTCGGTGATCGAGTCGCGAAAGGTCTTTTGGGCTTCTCCAATCGTCACCGCTACAGAAACCGCCAGACAACGCTGCCCGGCACAGCCAAACGCACTGTCTCCGATAATCTGCGTCGTCATTTTCATGTCGGCGTCGGGCAAAACGACAACGTGATTCTTCGCCCCACCCTGGCATTGCGCACGCTTCCCGTGCTCGCCGGCACGCGCATAAACGTATCTTGCCACCGGAGTAGAGCCAACAAAACTGATGGCTCGAACCTTGGGATGATCAATCAGCGCATTCACGACCGACTTTCCGCCGTTGATCATGTTCAGCACGCCCCTGGGCAACCCAATGCGCTCCATCAGTTCGAATGCTCGTCGCATGGTCAGCGGCACGCGCTCGGATGGTTTCAACACGAACGTGTTTCCCGTGGCAATGGCGTAGGGCAGAAACCAGAAAGGGATCATCCCGGGGAAATTAAACGGAACAATCGCCGCGACGACACCCAACGGTTGCCGAATCATCATTTCGTCAATGCCGCGGGCCACATCTTCCAGGTTGTAGCCCTGCATCATCATCGGAATACCGCAGGCCACCTCGACGTTCTCGATGGCGCGACGCCACTCGGCTTTGGCCTCGGTGAAAGTCTTACCATTTTCTTGGGTGAGGATGCGGCTGAGTTCGTCAACATGCTCCTCCAGAAGCTGCTTCAGCTTGAAGAGCGGCTGAATGCGATCTTCGGCCGGAGTTCGCCGCCATTCTGGAAACGCGGCGGCGGCGGCTTCAACTGCGGCGGCAGTCTCAGCGGCACTGCTGAGTGGCGTCTGGGCGATGGTTTCGCCAGTGGCAGGGTTCGTGACGTCGATCCATTCGGTGGCATTGGAATCGATCCACTGGCCGCCAATGAAATTGGGAACTTTTGTAAGAGTCGCAGTAGCTACAGTCATAAATTCATCTCGCAGATATTGTAGCGGTTTTTGTTGCAGGGTTTTCGCGTCTAAACCGGCTGGGCGATTGCGCCTCTTTTTTCGCACACTGCCTGCAGGGCGGACTCCAGCACGTTCATACCCTCGTCCATCTGTTCATTGCTGACTACCAGTGGCACCAGCACACGGACCACGTTGGAATACGATCCAGCGGTAATCGTGATCAAGCCATGTTCATAGCAGTACTGGCTGATCTGTTTAGTTTCCTCGGCCGCAGGTTCCCGCTTGTCCGACGACCTCACTAGTTCGATCGCCTGCATACCGCCCAATCCCCGCACGTCCCCAATAATCGGCCAGCGTTTTTGCCACTGTTTCGCCCGTACCTGGAACCGGTCACCCAATTCGCTGGCGCGTGCCAGCAAGTCTTCGCGCTCGAAGATATCGAGCACAGCCAGTGCGGCGGCACAGGAAAGTGGATTACCGGCAAATGTACCTCCCAAGCCTCCCGGGCCCGGAGCATCCATGATTTCTGCGCGTCCGGTAATTGCAGCGAGCGGGAGACCGCCACCGAGCGACTTGGCTGTCACAACAATATCCGGCTCGATGCCATAGTATTCGCTGGCAAACATTCTTCCGGTGCGGCCGAAGCCACTCTGCACCTCGTCAGCGATAAATACCACTCCATGCTTGTGGCAAATCTCCATCAGAACGCGGAAGAAGTCCTTCGGCGGAACAATGAACCCACCTTCGCCGAGAACCGGTTCCGCAATGACGGCCGCCACGTCCTCCGAAGCGACCACCCTTTTGAATGTGTCTTCGAGGTGGCGGGCGCAAAACAGGTCACAGGACGGATACTTGAGCGAATAGGAACAGCGGTAACAGTACGCGTAAGGAATCCGGTACACGTCGCCCGGAAATGGAGCAAAGCCAGCCTTGTACGGATGCGTCTTGCTCGTCAGCGCAAGAGTCATCATGGTGCGGCCGTGAAAGGCATCTTCAAAGGCGATGATTCCCGATCGTCCGGTGTGCGCCCGTGCAATCTTTACGGCATTCTCTATCGCTTCCGCGCCGCTGTTCACAAATAAAGTCTTCTTGGGAAACTTTCCGGGCGTGGCCTGGTTCATCCTTTCGGCAAGCCGGATATAGCTTTCGTAGGGAACTACCTGGACGCAGGTATGCAGGAAGCGATCGAGTTGAGTTTTTATCGCACTCACAACCGGCTCTCGACGATGACCCACGTTGAGACAACCGATGCCACCGGCAAAGTCCAGATAGCGATTGCCATCGACGTCTTCGATCCATGCGTCTTCAGCCTTGGCGACATAGACAGGAGTGCCTATCGAGAGCCCGCGCGGTACAGCGCTAGCGCGGCGTTCGCCAAGAGCCTTCGACTTGGGACCCGGAATCGCGGTTTTTATTTGAATGGTCGACATGTTAGGGGCGGTCGTTGGTCGTTGGGCCGTCGGCAACTCGCCGGTGTCCGATTCAATGACAATCGAATGATTTCCCTACCCTCTTAGTAAAACAGTTTTAGTTTCCACTTCTCAGTTCTCAGTACCACCCGATGGGGGATTCATTCAGGTTGATATGGACCTGTTTGGTTTCCAGATATTCTTCGATTCCCCAGGGACCGAGTTCACGGCCGAAACCCGATTGCTTGTATCCTCCCCACGGCGCTTCAACGTACGTGGGCTGCATGTGGTTGACCCATACGATCCCGCAACGCAGCGATTTCACCGTACGGAACGCTTTGAAGATGTCGCGAGTCCAGACTGCGGCGGCGAGTCCGTAAGGAGAGTCATTGGCGATTTTCAATGCGTCCTTTTCGTCGTCGAATGGGATGACCGCTGCAACCGGTCCGAAGATTTCTTCGCGAGAAATCCGGGCACTGTTGTCCAGATCGTAAAAAATAGTCGGCTCTACGTAGTAGCCTTTGGCGAATTTCTCGGCACGCCCGCCGCCGATCGCCAGCTTCGCCTCTTTCTTCCCCACTTCCTGGTAGGAACGCACACGGTCATATTGATCTTTGCTGACCAGCGGCCCCATCTTGGTGTCGCGGTCAAGAGGCGCTCCCAGCTTGATGTTTTTGGCCTTTTCGACCATGGCATCCACAAACTTCTTGTAAATTGTTTTCTGCACCAGGATGCGGCTGCCGGCGGAACAAACTTCACCCTGATTGATGAACACGCCGAAAAGAGCGCCATCGATGGCAGCTTCGAAATCCGCATCGGCGAAGAAGATGTTGGGGGATTTGCCACCAAGTTCGAGAGTGACCCGTTTGACCGTATCTGCGGCCTGTTTGACGATGATTTTTCCGACCGCGGCGCTGCCCGTGAAGGCGATCTTGTTCACGTCGGGATGCCGCACTAACGGCGCGCCGCAGGTCTCGCCGAAGCCGGTGATGATGTTGACCACACCGGGCGGGAATCCGACATCGGCGAGCCAGTTTGCCATTTCCAGAGCAGTGATCGGCGTCTGCTCGGCTGGTTTCAGAACGCAGGTACAACCTGCCGCCAATGCCGGCGCCAGCTTCCACGCCGCCATCAGAAGCGGATAATTCCATGGAATGATCTGTCCGGCAACGCCGATCGGCTCCTTGAGCGTCAGGCTCATGGCATTGTCCGGAACCGGGTTTACATATCCGAGAATCTTTGTGGCGAGACCACCGTAGTATTCAAAACAGGTAGCAACATCAGCGATGTCGTATTCCGCTTCGACAATTGGTTTGCCTGTATTACGCGATTCCAGTTCCGCCAGCATGGCGGTGTTCTGACGAATCTTGTCGGCAAGCCGGAAGAGCGTCCGTCCGCGCTCCTGCGCAGTCGTGGTCGCCCACGGACCATCCTCGAAGGCGGCTTTGGCGGCAGCTACGGCACGGTTGACATCATCGGCATTCGAGTCTGGAACCTGCGCAATTACTTCTTCGCTTGAAGGATCGTAGACGGGAAAAGTCTTGTTCGACTTGCTGTCGACCCACTCACCGTTGATGTAGAGCTGATAAGTTCGCACGTCGGTTTTCACTCCGCCCGGCATGTGACCTCCTATACCAATAATATCGTCGAACTCAACAAGGCCTCGTGAAACCTTTCCACGAGCCTATGTCGCGGCATGCACCTTTCGGCGGCCGTACACATAGAAGAAGAATGCGGCCAGCCCCACGAAGAATAGCGTCCCACCGAACATCCAAATTTCATACGACCAGAGCGAGCTGATTTGTTGCGCGGGGAAAAATACCAGCACGATCCCAAGAGTGGTCGTAACCAGCCCGCTGGTCCCGGCCAGAATCAAGGTGGTCTTGCTGTAATGTCCCGCGCCCGGCGCGTCGGTTGCAGCGAGCTTGAGCAGAGCCCCAAACATATACAGGAACGGTATCAGCTGCAGCACGACGGCGAGGGAAAGCATCTTTTGAAATGTCTCCTGCACCCCGGCGCCGACAAAGTTCATGACGATCAAGACCATCGAAACCGCGGCGTGAACGATCAACGCGGCATAGGGCGTCGCATACCGTGGATGAACCTTTGCCATCCATGACGGCATATAGGAATCCAGACCGGCGACAAACGGAATTCGAGCCGAGCCACCCAGCCACGCGGAACCGATTCCGGCGATCGAAAAACTCAGCAACAGCGCAAACGGCGCAACAATCCAGCCGACTCCAACTCGTGCCGCCATGTGCGCTACTGCTTGAACGATCCCTTGCAACACGCTGATCTGATCTTTACTGACTGCAATCAGCAAAGTCAGCGTAGCGCCGATGTACAGCAGACCCGAAAGCACTCCGCCCCATGCGACCGCGCCCGGCAACGTTCGTGCGGGATCCTGGATCTCGTCGCCCATCACCGAGGCCAGTTCCAATCCGACGAGCCCAAAACATATGACGCCAAACGAATTCAGCACAAAGCGTGGATTCGCTGGAATCTTGAAATCAGCAGCACTTACGCTGGTACCAAAGCGCAGCCAAATAATGAACCCCAAACCGATCAGAACGGCAGCTGCGACGCCAGTGCCGAGTCCGCCCAGATTATTTACCCACTTACCCACTCCCAGACCCACGATGTTCAGCACGACCAGCAAGGCCAGCAGGAGAAGCGACGCGATCAGCGCGAACGCTTTGTTGTCAGCAAGACCTTGATGGTTCGGCCCCAAAACAAAAACAAAGACGCCCACGAAGTACAGCATCACTGTCGGCACGTAAAGCATGTTATTGGTCCAGTAGCACCAACCCGACAGAAAACCGTGGAAGTCGCCAAAGACTTCCTTGGCCCACAAGTACACACCGCCTTCCCCTGGATAGCGGTGAGCCAACTCGATCACAGCGATGCCCTGCGGCCAGAAGAACAGTACCAGTGAAACCAGCCACAGCCAGACGGTGACGCCTCCGTTCGCCGCAATCGACGGAACGACGTTCAGGTTGAAAATCGCAACTACGAACAAAAGAACAAGGTCGACACGTCCCAGTACGCGTTTGAGATGCGGCTGGTCGGAATCGTTAGCGGACAATACCTGCTCCTATGTCGCCGAGCTTTCGAGATTTCGTGTGAGCGCGGGACGCCATCTCGAAGCCCCGGCGGCGCTACGAAAATCTAGTGCGCCGCCACCACAACCTCTCCTACGCGCTCCTGCTGTGCCTTGGCGAGCGATGGGGCAACGTCTTCAAACGCACTCAAATGTTTCTCGATGTCGGCATCGGTATGTTGAACGGAAATGGTCCACTGCTCATCCCACCAGTAAGGTTGAGCCATCACGCCGCGGTTCACCATGGCGAACCAGTAGTGACGCCACAAATCAACGTCAATGGCTTCCCAATCGCGGTAATTGCGGATCTCTTTGGGATAAAGCATGAGCGCACCATTCACTCCCGCGCTCGCGATGTAGGCCTGCAATCCGGACTTCGCAACGATCTTGCGATAGCCTTCAGTCAACTTTTTACTGAGCTTATCCACGTTGGTATAGTTTTCGCGGGTGAGCACTTCGCGAAATGTTGCCAGGCCCGCAGCCATCGAAACAGGATTGGTGTTATAGGTGCCGCCGTGGAAGACCTTGTGCTGTGAGATCAGGTCCATCACCGATTTATGCGTACCAAAAGCGGCCAGCGGCAAACCTCCGCCGATCGATTTCGCCAGGCAAATCATGTCCGGCTTGACGCCGAAGTATTCCGAAGCGCCTCCCCAGCCGAGTTTTGCGCCCGTTTTCACTTCATCGAAAATCAGCAACGCGCCGTTCCTTGTGGCAATTTCGCGCAAACCTTCAAGAAAACCGGACTGCGGCAAGCAGAACCCCACATTCATCATGATGGGTTCAAGGATGATGGCCGCAATCTCTCCCGGATTCTGTTTGAACCGAAGCTCAACGCTCGCAAGATCGTTAAAGGTTGCGATGAGAACGTTGGCAATCGCGGATTTGGGCACTCCAAGACCGCCGGTAACGGAAGTCGGAGCGTTGACATCGCCGTAATCCGGCGCGTGCGGCTTCACACTCACCAGTGCAGCATCATGCAAACCGTGATAACCACCCTCAAATTTCACGATCTTGTCCCGGCCAGTGGCAGCACGCGCCAGGCGGACGGCATGCATCGTGGCTTCGGTACCGCTGTTGCCGAAACGCACCATCTCGACGGGAAAGCGATCGCAAATTTCCTCGGCCAGTTCCCACTCCATGTCGTGAGGCATGCCGAACATAGTCCCGGTACTGAGACGTTTTTCCACTGCCTTCATGACCGCCGGATGGCAATGGCCGGCCATGAGCGCACCGAAGCACAGATTGTGGTCGATATATTCATTGCCATCGAGATCGCGAAACTTGCTGCCCTGCCCTTCCTTGACGAAAATTGGATAGGGATCGTAAGCCCGGTAGTTGCTGGCAACCCCAAGAGGGATGCGCTTGAGGTTCTTCTTGTGAGCTGCGGCGGATTTCGGCGTACGGCGCTCGAAGGTTTCGAGCTCTTTTTGCAATGCGGGATACATCTTGTTCTCCAGGGAACTCAGGCCGATGCGGCCATTAGATTGCCCGGACAGTATGACCCGCCCGGGCTGCAGAACTAGAAATAGAATTTTAACGCAAACTGCACCAGACGCGGATCGCGCGTTTCTGTGAGTTGACCGAACTGCGACCCGTCGCTGCTGTTTCCGTCCGGGTTCAGGAATTGCGTGTGATTGAATATGTTAAACATCTCGGCCCGGAATTCCACGCGTTTGTTCTCACTGATCGGAACGACCTTCAGAATCGCTAAATCTGTATTGCTGATGTGGGGACCGCAACACTGAGTACGCTTGGTGTCGGGAATCGTCCCCAATATTCGGGGAAAAGCGTCGGCGTTTTCGGAAAAAATATTGGGATCAAAGAACTGGTTCGTGACTGGTGAACAGGCAGCCCCACTGCCGGTCGGATCTGTAGGCCCAGTCTCCGAAGCGCACCCTACTGTGCGAGGATTCTGTGTCTTGAATTTCGACAGTTGCAGCGGCTCGCCCGGCAACTCGAAATCAAAGCTGTTCATCAATTCGTTGTCCGCGTCAGAAGTGATACGAATGGGGAAACCTGTCTGGAAGGTCACAATTCCTGACAGCGACCAGCCATTCAGAATTCCTCCCTTTAAACCCGAATATTTGGGCACTGGCAGTTCCCAAACATAGCTGAACACAATCCGGTGCCTGGCGTCGAAAAGAGAAAGAGACCGGCTGAGGCGGGGATCGATAGGATTGAGTATCCCTTCGAAGCTGGACGCCTCATCAAAAGACTTGCTCCAGGTATAGGCCGCTTCAAACTGCAGACCGTGAGAAAAACGCTTCTCCAGCGAGGCTTGCAGAGAGTTGTATGCGGAGTTGGCGATCGTATCCTGAGCAAAAATGCTGGAGAAGACGGGCACGCCTGTCGGCGGGCAACCGGCTCCAGTAAAGGGATCGCAATTGGGAGAAGAGAATTTCCGCAGACCCACCAGCGTAATCGGCGTCGGATTTGGCCCCGTCACCGTCGCTTGTGGACCGTAGGGCATATGCAGCGTAACTCCTGCCGGGATTTCGCCCGCAGCGATGTTGTATGAACTATCGGCGAAGAATTGTCCGCAGGCCAGGCTCGCGTCGCCCGTGAGATTTGAAATGTTATTCAAATCCAGGCATGTTTGCGGATTGCCGAAGTTAATGTCATGCGTGGCCAGGAGCCGATGGCCCTGGGAGCCAACGTAGTTGACTTGCAACTTCATGCTGTTGGTAAGTTCACGCTGAACACCCAGGTTGTATTGGGCCGTAGACTGGGCCCGCATGTGTGGCTGGAATTGCCCGAACAGCAATATTGGTTCGTAGCGCGACCAGTCGACCGCGGTGCCGGGCTTGGGCGTAATAAAACCGCCAAACACGTTGGGGAATGTTGACCCATCCTGTCCGACAAACGGAGTGTTGAATTGCGTATTGGAGTTGATGATGCTGCCGCCGAACGGAGGCTCGGCGCTGAATTGTTCAAGGACGAGTTGCTCAATCGGGTTGTAGAACAATCCCCAACCTGCGCGAATGCTGGTCTTGCCTGACTTTCCCGGACTCCACGAGATGCCGAAACGCGGCGCAAAGGCCTTGGTATAGGTCTGTGTCAGTCCATTGGGAACGCCTGTGTCTCCGGGGACCACCAGACCAGTGGGAAACTGCGAAGCGCAGTCATTGCTGCCAGTGTCAAGACAGGGAAAAAGTTGGGTACTTTGGCCGGGGCGGAAAGTTTGTACGCGGTGGCCGATGTCGGCGATCGGGGTATTGAATTCCCAGCGCAAGCCGTAGTTCAAAGTCAGATTCGGCTTGATCTTCCAGCTGTCCTGCGCGAATACATAAGTGGATGTACTGCGTACGTTCTCGGTTTGTGGCGAACCCTGTCCGTACTGGTCGGGCAGGCCAAGTAGAAAGTTGGGAAAAAGATTCGACGCGCCAGGGTCATTCGGGCCCCCGCCAAAGTAGAAGTATTCGCCGCTCACGTTGAAGTAAAGAGTCTGGTCAAAACGCTGGCGACGAAGATCGCCACCAAACTTGAAAGTGTGGTTACCGGATACCTTGGTGAAATTGTCCGACCACTGAAAAGAGTTTCCGACCTGAGGCAGTTCGCCTTCGGCGTTGTTCCCAAGATTGAAACCGCCGGAAATCTGGATGAATGGCAACCCCTCACGCGTCGGCCCGAGTCCTGGATGAATGCCAGTGTCGTTGGCCGCGGTTCCGTCCGAGAAGCAGGGTACCGGACCGGTCACGCTGGTAAGCCAGGTTGGCGCCGTTGGGCAGGAATCTTGCACCAGGCTGGTCGTCTGAGGGTGCTGGAAAGTCCGCTGCGCTTCGCGATTGTAGTTAAAGCGGAATTCATTGACGGAACTATTGCTGACCGTCCAGGTGTGCGAAATATTCCACTGCTGAAAACGTTCCGCGATCACGCTGCCGAATCCGGGGACGTTGGCTCCAGCTAACTGAAAATTAGCAAACGGCTGGGTGGTGGTGTCGTCGGTGAAATAGTAATAAGCGCTGAAGGTCTGCTTATCATTAATCTTGTGGTCAAATTTGAAGGTCGCCTGGTCGCTGCGAGTGGGTTGAACCGGTACCAGTTGAAGCAGATTGCCTCCCACGTTTGGCAGCGGGACAAGCTGGAGAAGATCCACAGAGGTCGCGTCCATGCAGGCCAGCGGGATCTGGTTGGTCGGAAAAATACTGGAGTAGAGCGCGCCATCGGCGATGGCGCCGCCACCGTTGGCGGTTACTGCCGCCTGGCAGCCCGGCCGGCCACTGAGGTTGCTCGAGTTGGTCAGAACAGAGGTGGGACTAAAGCCACCGGCGTCGGTGAAATCCGCAAACGGTTGCGTCGCACTCGGACGTTCCGCTGCGGTGGGCACGGTGACCGTGGGCGACGGAATGCCCTGCCGAATGCGACGGCCTTCATACGACGCAAAGAAGAACGTCCGGTCTTTCTTGAGTGGTCCGCCGAAAGTGCCACCGAACTGGTTTTGCTTCTGGTCCGGTTTGACCGAATTCAAATAACCCTGCGCGTTCAAGACTTTGTTGCGGAAGAATTCGTACACGTTCCCATGAAACTGGTTGGTTCCTGACTTGGTAACCACATTGACGACCGAGCCGGAGTTGCGGCCATACTCGGCATCGAAGGTGTTAGTCAGAACCCGGAATTCCTGAATGCTGTCGGGCGTAGGCTGCACCGTGGGCAAGTTCACGAACTGATCGTTGGCGTCGCCGCCATTTACGTTGAAATTGTTGGAACGTCCGCGACCGCCGTTCACCGAAACTGCGCCTGCATTGTTGCTTCCGTAAATCGACGAGTTGCTGGAGCCAACTGTCGACATGACGCCTGGCTGCAATTGCAGGAACTGGTAGGTATCGCGCGCGTTAAGGGGAAGACCGGCAACAGTACGGTCGTTGACCACTGCTCCCAGCTGGGTGCTGGTGGTGTCCACCAGCGGAGCTTCGGAGGTTACTTCAACAACTTCCTTCGCCTGGCCGATCTGCAATACGGAATTCAGAGTCACCACGCCGTTTACTTCGACGGTTATGTTCTTCTGGATATTTTTCTTGAAGCCGGCCAACTCAAACTCGGCGGTGTAAACACCCGGCACCACCTCAAGAAAACTGTAATCTCCGCTGGAGTTGGTTTTCGTTTCCCGGCCAACGCTGGTTGCCTGGTTGGTCAGGTGTACCTGAACATCGGAGAGTACAGCGCCGGTAGGATCATCCACTCGCCCGAGTACCCGTCCTCCGGTGCTCTGCCCCGCAGCCGGCACGATGAGTAACGCCAATATTCCAAGAGATGCCAGCCAGAAAGCTGGCGCACGACGCGCCGTCGACTGATCCATGGAGTGACCTCCGGATTGCGAATGCATTTTTTGTTTGGATCTTAAGAAGTCTTTATTAAAAATCGATGTACATTAAAAATCGATGTACCGGGATGCCAGCAAACCTTGCTATAATCGCGCAAGGTTAGAGGTACACTGCACAGACTGTCAAGCAAAAAATAGCGTTCTTTCTAATCGCTAAATTCGCAGGGAGCATTGGCTTGGGGATGAAACCGGCGGATCGAAAACCCTATTTGAAAATTGGCGACGTCGCTCGCCTGGTCGGCGTGTCTCCATCGGTCATTCGGTCCTGGGAAAACCTCGGCCTGACCCATCCGCGACGCACTGCCAGCAAGTATCGCCTCTACGGACCCGAAGACGTCAAACTGCTCAAACGTGCACGCTTTTTGCGGCGAGTGCGCGGCCTGAATGCTCCCGCTATCGTTCAGCTTCTGAAGCGGAACGGCCAGGTGCGTTCCGTTCCTGACGGCGGCGCCCGCGCTATCGGGGTACGCCTGCGCCAGCTGCGGACCAAGCGCAAGTTGTCTCTTGCCACGGTCGCGAAAGCCGCGGGCATTTCTGTAGGGTTTCTTAGTGCGCTGGAACGCTCGCACATGAGCGCGTCCGTCTCTACGCTGCGCAAGCTGGCGCGCTTTTACAAAACCAACATCCTGGGTTTCTTCGACCCCGCGGAATCCAGCATTCGCCTGGTGTCGGCTGACAAGCGTAAGGTTCTGGAGGCTGGCCCTGGCGTCCGGATGGAGTTGCTGGCCTGGGGAAATACTGTGATGGAGCCCCATCTGTTCCGGATTGCTCCCAACTCCGGTAGCGGAGAGTCCTACACTCATGAAGGCGAGGAGTTTCTCTATATCCTTCAGGGAGAATTGCAAATTTCTTTAGAGGGCGAAGAATACCGGCTGCAGCCAGGCGATAGCTTCTATTTCGAGAGCACTACGCCGCATCACTGGACAAATCCCGGGCGCGGAGAAACCTGGGTGCTGTGGGTAAACACTCCTCCAACTTTTTAGCGAGTCTGGAATCCAGAATCACGAGTTTGCGACAAGAACCTAACGGGAGGGATTTTGGCTGACCCCTTGAAACTCCACAGAAGGCTGCCGCTTTTATTTGTCGTTCTCCTGCTCGCTTCCTTCCTGCTCGCTTCCCTGCCCGGGGTCGCGCAATCACCTACTCCGGCGGCGGACACCGTCATCGTGAATGCCCGGATTTACACCGTTAACACGCGACAGCCATGGGCAGAAGCGTTGGCCATTCGCGAAGGCAGGATTGTTGCCGTGGGCACAGCGAAGGACATCGCGGCTTATCGGGGAACCTCAACCAAGGTGATCGATGCGCACGGAAAATTGGTCTTGCCGGGGTTCACCGATTGTCACATTCATTTCATGGAAGGCTCGCTTGGTCTGACCCATGTGATTCTCAATGGATCGAAATCCGTGGCCGAGGTTCAGCAGCGAGTAAAAGACTATGCTGCATCCCATCCTAAGCAGGAATGGATTGCGGGCATGGGTTGGGCCTACTCCATTTTCGGTGCCGCTGCGTTGCCAGACAAGAAGTTTCTGGACGAGGTTGTACCCGACCGCCCGGTATTTCTGGAGGCCTACGATGGCCACAGCTCGTGGGCAAACAGCAAGGGGCTTGCGCTGGCAGGGATAACGCGGGAAACTCCCGATCCTCCGCATGGCAAGATTGTTCGCGACGACGAAGGCGAAGCCACTGGCGCACTGAAAGAGTCAGCCGGCGAATTGGTCTCCAAGGTTATGCCAAAGCCTACTCGCGAAGAACGCATGACAGCCTTGCGCCTGGGAATGAGCGAGGCCAATAAGTTTGGCCTGGTCCGGGTGCACAGCGCAGGCGGAGATTTCGAATGGCTCGACCTCTATAACGAGTTGAGACAACAGCAACAACTTTCGGTCCGGTTCTACATTGCCTACTTCCTTGACCCGCCAGAGTTGACCCCGGAGGCAATCTCCCAGATTGAGCAGGCACGCCGCACTTATCATGATGATTGGATTTCCGGCGGCGTAGTGAAAACCATGTTGGATGGGGTGATCGAAGCGCACACCGCCGCCATGCTTGAACCCTACAGCGACGATCCGTCACAGATTGGGAAACTGTTCTGGGAGCCGGCCCAATATAAGAAGGCGATCGCTGAGCTAGACCGCCGTGGGTTACAGGTTTTTACTCACGCAATCGGAGACAAGTCCGTCCGGCTAGCCCTTGATGCCTACCAGAATGCAGCTGAAACCAATCGCACCACTGACGCTCGCCCACGCATCGAGCATATTGAAACCATCAGCGCGCAAGACATTCCGCGTTTCGGCAAACTGGGCGTGATTGCCAGCTTCCAGCCGCTGCATGCATATCCTGACGACAACGCGCTCCACGTTTGGGCACGGAACGCGGGCCCGGAAAGAACGCAGCGGGCATGGGCCTGGCGCGATGTGGAGAGCACCGGCGGCACCCTGGCATTCGGCAGCGATTGGCCGGTTGTAACCCTCAATCCGTGGCCGGGCGTTCAAAACGCTTTGACCCGAAAGACAAGAGAAGGCGATCCTCCCGAGGGTTTTGTCCCGCGGGAACGTATCAGCCTGGAGGATGCCATCAGGGCCTATACTCTCGGCGCGGCGTTTGCGGGACATCGAGAAAAAACTGAAGGCTCGCTCGAACTGGGCAAGGTGGCTGACTTGATCATCACCTCGCAGGATCTTTTCAAAATTGAGCCGAACCAGATTGCGGACACGGAAGTGTTGTTGACCATGGTTGGTGGAAAAGCGGTCTACCAGGCGCCAGAACGTGCAGCCGCGCCGGCCGCAGCGGGGACGAAATGATAGCCAGGCGTATCGCAGTTCTGATTTCGTTACTTGGAGTTGTTCTCGTCTCAATCTCCTGCAGCAAGAAGACTCCTTCCCTGAACCTGCTGGTGTGGGAAGGTTATGCCGATCCGTCGTTCGTGCACGGATTCGAAGAACAGTACCATTGCAAAGTTTCCGCTTCGTATATGGGATCGAGTGACGAACTGGTCGCGAAACTGCGCGGCGGCAGCGCTGGAAATTACGACGTCATCTCACCTTCAAGCGATGTTGCCACCTCGATCGCGGCAGCCGGCTTGGCGCTTCCCCTCGATCTCTCGCAAATTCCCAGTTACGGGCAACTTTCTCCTCAACTCACTTCGCTGCCCCTGGTTCGAATCAAAGAACAAGTCTACGGCGTGCCTTTTATGTGGGGACCGGATCCGCTGATTTACGACACAACAAGTTTCCCCAAAGCCCCGGACAGCTGGGCAGTTCTTTGGGATCCAAAGTATCGCGGCAAGATTTCGGTCTGGGATGATCTCTCCACCGTCTACATGGCCGCTCAGGTTCTGGGTTACGACAAGCCCGATCCTTCGCAGCTCTACAATCTCTCCGACGAACAACTCGACGCGGTGAGAAAAAAGTTGCTGGAATTGAAACCGAACATCCGCAAGATGTGGTCGACAGGAGGCGAGCTGACCAACCTGTTTCAGAACCACGAAGTGATTGCAGCCATGGGCTGGCCATTGATGACCAACCAGCTTCGCAAGATCAATTTTCCAGTCGGTGAAACCATTCCTAAAGAGAACACAACAGGATGGATCGATCACCTGATGATCACTGCTGGAAGTGAGAACAAAGAACTGGCTTACAAATTTCTGGAATACATGGTTCAGGCCCAGACCCAGAAGAAGGTGACCGACATTACGGGCTATACTCCGGCGAACCCGCAAGCGGCGCACTACATGACGCCCGATGAGATCAAATATCTGCATCTCGACGATGTGGATAACTACCAGAAGCGGCTTTACTTCTGGCAGAATGTCCCACGGCGCGCCAAGTACAACGAGGTTTGGAACGAAGTAAAAGCGGCGCAGTAGTCCAATAGCGGGACCAGGAAGGGACGTTGTATCGCAGGTTGTGTGGCCGCGGGCGACTCGCCCGCGATTCCAGAACCCTGACGGAAGCCCGGAGTTAAAAAGGATATTTTGGCCATAGTGAGCCAACCCGCAACTTCGGATTCCACGCCTAATTCCGCGTCTTCGTTACTCACCATCCGAAATGTCGCCAAATCGTTCGGGAAGATTCCTGTGCTGCGCGACATCTCGCTGGAGATTGCCGAAGGAGAATTTCTCACTATTCTAGGTGAAAGCGGTTCGGGCAAGACAACATTGCTTCGCATCATCGCGGGTTTCGAGAGCGCGAGCTCCGGCGAAATCCTGATGGGAGGCGAGCGCCTCGACAAACTGCCTCCCTACCGCCGCCGCGTCAACACCGTATTCCAGCATTACGCGCTCTTCCCGCACCTCTCGGTCGCAGAGAATGTCGGTTACGGATTGAAGATTGCAAAGCTGTCGAAACAAGAAATTACTACGCGCGTGGAACAGGCTTTGGACATGGTAAAGATGACCCAATTCGCTGCTTCCAAGCCTTCGAAGATCAGTGGTGGACAGCAACAGCGCATTGCTCTGGCTCGAGCTTTGGTAAACCGCCCACGCCTGCTGTTACTCGATGAGCCGCTCTCCGCGCTCGACGCCAACCTCCGCCGCCAGATGCAGGTGGAACTGAAATCCCTGCAGCGCGAGGTGGGAATCTCTTTCGTGTTTGTGACCCACGACCAGGAAGAAGCGATGGTGATGTCAGACCGCATCGCTCTCTTGCGCATGGGAGAACTGGAGCAGGTGGCGTCTCCGCGTGAGATTTACAACCGTCCCGCAACTGCCTATGCGGCCCAGTTCATCGGACACACCAACCTGCTGAGCGGCGAAGTAAAAGATGGCGTGGCGCGCTGCAAATCGCTCTCCTGGCGAACCGGATTACGGGATGGCCCTGGACTTTTCTCACTACGCCCGGAGAATATCCGGTTGGCGGAAGGCGCTGATCGTGGCGCCGTACGCTTTCGCGGCAAGATTCTCCGGCAGGCATTTCACGGGGCTACCGAACTGATTCAGGTTGAATGCGCCGACGGCCTGCTGATCTCCATTCGAACCGCCAGCCGCGATGATTGGTCTGGAGATGTAGACCTCGAGTTCTCACCGGCTGACGCCGTGCCTCTTAAGCAATCAGAGATTCTGCCAGTCCAGATTCCAGCCACTCAGACTCAACCGTCCCAGGAAATCTCCTGATGTTTTCACGAGCGTATCGCGCTGCAGTCACAGCACCGCCGCTGATCTGGGTGGTGGTCTTCCTGCTGGTTCCGTATGCGCTTCTTTTCTGCTTCAGCTTCTGGTCAGTCTCGCCGTCACAGGTGATCGTCCACTCGTGGACCCTGGACAACTACCGCCAGCTTTTCGATGTGAACGTTTACCTGCAAACCCTGTTTCGCTCGATGTGGATAGCGGCACGCGTGATGGTCCTATCTTTGCTGCTCGGTTACCCGCTGGCGTACTACCTTTCGCTATATGGGGGAAAAAGAAAAGAACTCTTATATCAACTGGTCATCATTCCGCTTTGGGTTAGTTATCTCGTCCGAGCTTATGCCTGGAAGACGATCCTCGGGAGTGACGGCGTTCTCAACACGCTGCTTCAATACGTGCACCTGACCAAACATCCGTTGGAATTTCTGTTGTATAGCCCCTTCGCCGTGGTTCTTACGCTCACGCATATCTACACGCCATTCGCGTTCTTGCCCATTTACTCATCGCTCGAACACATTCCGCGAAACCTCATCGAAGCGTCCCACGATCTGGGAGCGTCGCCCTTCCAGACTTTCTGGCGTGTCATTTTTCCACTTTCCATCCCCGGCGTACTCGCGGGTGCGACGTTTGCTTTTGTGCTTAGTCTGGGAGATTTTCTCGCGCCGCTGCTTTTAGGCGGCCCCAGCGGCATCATGATTTCGAATATCGTGGTCAGTCTTTTTGGAGCGGCCTACAACTGGCCGTTAGGCGCAGCGATTTCGTTCTGCATGTTGGCGCTGGTGCTCGGATTGCTATTTCTCTCCGAAAGCCTGGAGAAAAAATGGAGCTTCCGATGAGCCGGCAAAACGGCGACAGCGGCTTGCCATCTTCACCGTGGCTTCCGTGGCACGCGATTCTAGTTTTTGGATTTCTTTACCTGCCTATCGTCACGTTGATCGTTTACTCGTTCAATGGTCCGGGCGTTGGCGGATTTCCGCCGCGCGACCTCACCCTCAACTGGTATCGCCTGCTTTTTGCCGACGACGCCATCTGGAGTTCCGTGCTGAACAGTCTGCTGGTCGCATTCGCGGCCATGGCAATCTCCCTGGCATTCGGCATACCCGCTGCGCTGGCGCTCGATCGTGCCGACTTTCCCGGGAAGGCTTTGTTCCGCCGACTGGTGCTTCTGCCCCTGATCTTGCCAGGGATTATTACCGGACTTTCACTGCTGATGTTATTTCGTGAAGGCGACGTTAAGCTCAGCCTGCTCACAGTTGTCCTGGGTCATGGCACCGCACTGATTTCAGTTGCGACGACCGAAGTATTTGCCGGGCTGCAAAAACTCGATCGCGCCCAGGAGGAAGCGTCGCTCGACCTGGGCGCGAACTACTGGCAAACCTTTTGGCGTGTAACTCTTCCCAACCTCCGTTTGTCCATCATCGGCGCCGCACTGCTGATCTTCACGCTCTCCATGGACGAAATTGCTGTCAGCTTTTTCCTAATTGGGCGCGAGAATACGCTTCCGCTGGAAATCTGGGGACGTTTGCGCCGCGGTATCACACCGGAGATAAATGCGATCTCCAGCATCATTTTTGTCTTCTCCCTGGTCGCGATCGCGACCTGGTACCGGCTGCGCCAAAGAACCGACGGCAAACCGGATCTGGTCTTGTAGCCCCAGCCAAGTGTCATCCTGAGCTCCCGAGTGTCATCCTGAGCGAAGTTGGATGCGCTCGCTAGCGAGCGTACAAACGCAGTTGAAGGACCCCTACCACTACAATGCTCTGTCAGAACACACACCCACTCCTGAAACCTACTTTCACAAAAACAACCGTAGAGGATCGGCGTCCTTCGACTGCATCTTCCCATTCGTGAACGAACACAAAGATGAAAACTGCATGAGCAAACTAGCTCACTGCAGAAATCCAAATACATAGTAAAGTAGTAGTAGAGCTGTGCTTGCCACGCTTCAGGAAGGCAACTGACTTTTGAATTCAACCATTCGCAATATCGCAATTATCGCCCACGTGGATCACGGCAAGACCACGCTGGTTGACGCCATGCTGCGGCAGAGCGGCACTTTCCGCGCCAATGAGCACCTGATCGAGCGCGTGATGGACTCCAATGATCTTGAGCGCGAGCGCGGCATCACGATTCTGGCGAAGAACACCGCCATTTTCTATCACGACATCAAGATCAACATCGTGGACACACCGGGTCACAGTGATTTCGGTGGCGAAGTTGAGCGTGCACTAAAGATGGTAGATGGAGTCATGCTGCTGGTCGACGCCAGTGAAGGCCCATTGCCGCAGACACGCTACGTGCTGAGCAAAGCGCTTGAAGCGCATCTTCCCCCGATTCTGGTCATCAACAAGATTGATCGTGCCGATGCGCGTCCGCAGGAAGTCTTGAATGAAGTCTACGACCTGTTCATTGACCTTGACGCGAAAGAAGAGCAAATCGACTTCCCGGTCTTGTACACGAATGCCAAAATTGGCACCGCGTCTGCTGACATTGAAGGTGGCGGGGAAAACCTGCAGCCCCTGTTCGAGGCGATCGTAAAAACCATTCCGGCGCCCAAAGGCGATCCCGCGGGTCCATTGCAGATTCTGGTGGCAAACCTCGACTACAGCGACTACCTCGGCCGCCTGGCCATTGCGCGCGTGTTCAATGGAACCATGCACACCGGCGAGGATGTGGGCATCGCGAGGCTGGATGGCTCCCTGCACAAAACCAAAATCACTAAGCTGTTTTCATTCTCGGGTCTGAAGCGTGTCGACATTACCGAAACCGCTCTGGGAGACATCATTGCGGTCGCGGGAGTAGAAGGCATCACCATTGGCGAGACCATCACCGACGCCGAGAACCCTTCCCCGCTTCCCCACATCGCGATCGATGAACCTACGATTGCCATGTTGTTCACGGTGAATACTTCGCCTTTCGCCGGCCGCGAAGGGACCTATGTCACATCAAGAAATCTGCGGGAGCGTTTGCAGAAAGAGCTTTTGACCAACGTCTCATTGCGCGTAGAGGACACCGAAACAACGGATTCCTTCGTCGTCATGGGCCGGGGCGAGCTACAGCTCTCCATTCTGATCGAGATGATGCGCCGTGAAGGCTTTGAGCTGATGGTGGGCAAGCCGGAAATCGTTACCAAGCGCGTCGACGGCAAGCTGATGGAACCGATAGAGAAGCTCACCGTCGACGTGCCGGAAGAGTTTGTCGGCGTGGTAATGGAACAACTCGGCGCGCGCAAGAGTGAAGTCCTCAACATGCACAACCACGGATATGGCCGCGTACGGATCGAATTTCGTGTCCCAAGCCGCGGACTGATTGGCCTCCGCAGCCAGCTACTTACCGATACGCGGGGCACCATCGTCATGAACTCCCTGTTCGACGGCTACATCGAATGGCAGGGCGAAATTCCACACCGGCTGACTGGCGCTCTGGTTTCCGATCGCAACGGTGTGACCACGCCTTACGCTCTTTACAACCTGCAGGAGCGGGGCGAGCTTTTCGTCGGCCCCACAATCGACGTATACGAAGGCATGATCGTTGGTGAAAACGCGAAAGACAATGACCTCGATGTGAACGTGGTGCGCGAGAAAAAGCTGACCAACATGCGCTCCTCGACATCTGACATGGCCATCCGCCTCGTCCCGTTCCGCAATCTGAATCTCGAGCAGGCCATCGAATTCATCACTGACGATGAGTACGTCGAGGTCACCCCAAAGTCGCTGCGCCTGCGCAAGAAAGTTCTCCAGGCCAACCGGCGCGGCAAGAAAACGTCGATGGTGGCGGTAGAAGAGTAGCCTTTCCGGATGTCACAAAACAGAGAGAATGTATATACATCGTAGATACACAGGTATATACTTTGTATCACTATGGCCAGTACCCAAATCGTGAAGTGGGGAAACAGCTTGGCGGTCCGGATTCCGAAGCCTTTGGCTGAGGAGGCAGGTTTCACCGAAGGCGACCGAGTCCTGATAGAGGCTGCGGACGGTCAGATCGAACTGCAACGCGCCGACCAACCCCTGAGTTTGCGCGATCTGGTCGCGCAAATCACTCCCGAAAATCGTTACGGCGAAACCTCCATCGGACGAGAACGCAGCAAGGAAACGGTGGAATGGTAGCGCGCTATGTGCCCCGAGCAGGCGACGTCGCGTGGATTGATTTTGATTCCCAAAGCGGGCGTGAACAGGCCAAGCGGCGTCCGGCGTTGGTATTGACTGATCAGAGTTACAACCGCGCGAGCGGCCTTGCCGTATTCTGTCCTCTGACCAGCCAACGCAAGCCGTATCCCTTTGCTCTGCCTATCGTTGTAAACAAAGTGGACGGCGCAGTTCTGGTGGACCATCTCAAGAGTCTGGACTGGGCGGCTCGGCGTGCGGAATTTCATTCCAAAGCCGATCCCGCACTGCTGAGAAAAGTGCGCGATTATGTTGCGGTTCTGCTTGGAATCCGTTAAATCTGTACCTTGACGTGCCTAATGCCCAAGTCCGACGACAAGCAACTCAAGATGTTTGTCATCCCCTGCAGCTGTGGGACTACCTTCGCAGTCGCCGAAAATTACGATCGGCAAGGAACAGCCTGGAACCGATACCTGAAATGTCCCAAGTGTGAGAAACGGCATGACCCCAAGAACCGCTTGTTGCAGATCGGGTACCAGCACGGCGGATATTGGACGGTAGATAAGTGTTAGGTGAGATTTCGATGGGCACTGAAATGGGAGAACAGTCACATCCTGTTCGTGTTGCCGTGGTGGGCGTCGGCAATGTGGGTGCGACCTTTGCCTATGCCTTGCTGTTGAGCGGACTGGCTTCGGAAATCGTGCTGATCGATGCTAACCGCGCCAAGGCCGAAGGCGAGGCCATGGACCTCAATCACACCGTGCCTTTCGCTTTTCCCACCAAAGTGTGGGCGGGTGATTATTCGGACTGCGCCGGCGCATCAGTCACGGTCCTCACCGCGGGGGCTGGAACCAAACCCGGCGAAACCCGTCTTGATCTGGTGCAAAAAAACGCCGCCATCTGGAAGGCGATCATACCTGAGGTGGTGAAGCACAACCCCCAGGGCATAGTGTTGATCGCGACCAATCCGGTGGATGTATTGACCTATGTGGCGTGGAAACTCTCCGGATTGCCAAGCGAACGTGTGATCGGCTCAGGGACGGTCCTGGACACGGCGCGCTTCCGCTACCTGCTCAGCCAGCACTTCGGTGTCGATGCGCGTAGTGTCCATGCCTACATCGTAGGCGAACACGGAGACAGCGAAGTGCCGGTCTGGTCAATGGCCAACATCGCGGGCATGCACCTCGTAGAATTCTGTAAGGCCCAAGGCCTGCCCTATGAGCCGCGAACGATGGAAGAAATTTTCGTCCAGACGCGAGACGCGGCTTACAAGATTGTCAAATGCAAGGGCGCGACCTACTATGCCGTGGCCGCTGGATTGATGCGAATCACGCAGGCTATTCTTCGCAACCAGAGCACCGTGCTTTCGGTTTCCAGCCTGATTGACAATTATTACGGCATGAGTGATGTCTGTTTCAGCCTGCCCACGGTGATTAATCGTCATGGAGTAAAGAAGGTCCTTCGAATTGAACTGAGTTCGGAGGAAACCGACAAGTTGCGGCACTCAGCGGAAGTATTGAAAACGGTGATCGGAAAGCTAGAGCTTTAGCCAGGGATCGAATTTCTTCTCCTGGGCAAGCTTTGCGCTCAAGACTTTTAACCGCGAAGGCGCACAAGAACACAGAGTAAGACTGTGTTCATACGGATCTGTAGCAAGGTCTTACCACCTTCCACGGAATAGCTTCCCATCCATAAAAAGCCTGCTATACTTCCCCACGCATTTGACTGTTCATCTGCTCCGGCTGTAAGACGGCCAACCAGCCTTCGCTTTTCCGCCGAAGTCAGCCACTCTCAGATAGCTCACACAGAGGCTACTCGCTTGAAGAATATTTTCGTTGGGAACCTCGACTTCAATACTTCGGAAGAAGAACTACGGCAGATGTTCGAAGCGCACGGACAGGTGGATCGGGTCAGCATCATGACTGACCGCGACACCGGGCGTTCGCGCGGTTTCGGTTTTGTCGAAATGACCAATGGCGAAGAAGGGGACAAAGCCATCGCGGCCTTGAACGGCACTCAGCTCGGAGGGCGCACGCTAAATGTCAACGAGGCGCGTCCCAAGGTGGAGCGCGGCGGAGGCGGGGGTGGTGGAGGCGGCAGAGATCGTGGCGATCGCGGAGGCCGTGGCGGCGGGGGGGGAGGCAGAGGCCGTTACTAGTTACCGCGCGTCGCAACTGGCAAATCAAACGCGCTCGCTGGCTACCTGGTCCGGAACTCGGCACCCCAACTTCGTTTCAAGACTCTAAGGTCAGGTCTGTGCCTAAATTCGTGTCGCGTTCGAGCTCCTGCCCAACACTTCACTACATCAGTACATGAATTCCTTCCTGATTGAGCCCAAACCTTTCGGGATGTAAACTACCTCAAGCGCGCCCGTAGCTCAGATGGATAGAGCGATTGCCTCCGGAGCAATAGGTCGGGAGTTCGAATCTCTCCGGGCGCACCAGATTCTGCCTGGCAGTTCACCCTGTCAGGGTTGCAAAGCAACCCTGAATTGCCATTCCGCAACCAAAACTGGCCGTTTTGGCGTCCGAACAAAATCGCCTCTCACTCCGCGCAACCCGGAGTAGCAAAGCGTTACCGGGCAAAACGAAGGATGAGCGGCAAGAGGAAACATGATTCGCAGGTTCCCTACTGTTCGCCTCCTGTTGTTCGCACTTCTGATGCTGGCGATGCCCGCCGCCTTGTCGGCGCAACTGGGCATTGCAATAACCGTCGGTCCGCCCGCGCTTCCAGTTTATGAGCAGCCTCCCTGTCCTGCTGAAGGCTACATCTGGACGCCCGGTTATTGGGCATACGACGACAACGCCGCCGATTACTACTGGGTGCCCGGAACATGGGTGGAGGCTCCTCAGCCTGGTTATTTGTGGACTCCGGCGTATTGGGGTTGGGGCGGCGACAGGTTTCTTTTCCATGAAGGTTATTGGGGTCCGCGCGTCGGGTTTTATGGCGGAATCAACTACGGGTTTGGTTACTTCGGAGACGGGTACGAGGGCGGTCGCTGGGACCACGACCGGTTTTTCTACAACCGGTCGGTGAACAACGTGAACGTCACCAACATCCACAACGTTTACAACACGACGATCATTAACCGGACCACGGTGGTGAATCGGGTCAGCTACAACGGCGGCAACGGTGGAATCAACGCGCGCGCGACTGCAGACCAGGAAGCCGCCCTTCGCGAGCGACATATTGGGCCAGTCGCCGCACAGACGGAGCACATGCGGGCCGCTGAGCAAAACCGTGATCAGCGGGCCTCGATCAACCACGGCAGACCAGCGATTGCCGCGAGCGAACGACCGGGAGCGTTCAACGAACACGGGGTCGTACCGGCCCGAGAAGCGGGCGCACCTTATAACGGGGGAGCCAATCGCGGTGCCCAGGGCAATTTTCCTCATCCCGGAAGTCCAGTGCATCCCGCGGATCTCCCAGCCCACGAACGGCCATCCGCACCCAACACCGGCAATCAGAAGCAGGATCAGAAATACCAGCAACAGCAGGAGAAGTTGGTTAACAAGCAAAATCAGGAACATCAAAAACTCGAGCAGAAGCAGGAGCACGAACATCAGAACTTGACGCGCCAAAATGCAGACGAGGGAAGAAAGCAGCAGGTAGAGCAGCGCCACCAGCAGCAGACGCAGCAATTGGAACAGAGACACGTCCAGCAGCAGCAGCACCTGGAGCAAAGGCAGCAGCCGGCAAACCACGGAGAACCCCGCGGAGAACCGAAGAGGCGCTAAGGCGGTCCGTCTTTACTCTTGTGGCGGCTTCCCCGAAGAAGCCGCCATTTTCTTGCATCAGCCGTGCTCGCATAAATAATGGCCTGAATGCGTTCGCCGTGGCAGAATGCCACATGCTCCGACTGATCTTTGCATTGTTCTTCTGCGCCATTCCCCTCTCTGCTCAGACGATGCCGTCCGCGGCGGACCAGAAACTCGCTCACGATATCTACAAAGAATTTGTCGAGATCCAGTCCGGCTTTACCACCGGATCGACCACTCCAGTGGCTGAGGCCGCCGCAACCCGCTTGCGAGCCGCGGGATTTCCCGACTCCGACATCTTCCTGGGCGGAGCAATTCCCAAAAAAGCCAATCTTGTAGTCCGTTACCACGGCACAGGCGGCAGCCGCAAGCCGCTACTGCTCCTCGCTCACATTGATGTGGTCGAAGCGAAACGGGAGGACTGGAGCGTCGACCCATTCCAGCTGACCGAAAAGGATGGCTTCTTTTACGGGCGCGGCACCGGAGACGACAAAGCGCAAGCGGCCGTCTGGATCGCGACCCTCATTCGTTACAAGCGAGAGGGTTTCAAACCTGATCGCGACATCATCGTTGCGCTTACCGCCGATGAAGAAGGCGGCGGTCCTTACAACGGCGTTGATTGGCTGATCAAGAACCATCGCGAACTGATTGACGCAGAGCTGGCTTTGAACGAGGGCGGATGGGGCGAATCTGACGCAGGCAGGAAAGTCTCTAACGACTTGCAAGTCAGCGAGAAGTACGTCATCAACTTCCGCTTTGAGGTTCGCAACAAGGGCGGACACAGCTCAGTCCCAGTGCCGGACAATGCGATCTATCATCTGGCGGGCGCGCTGGAGCGGCTTTCACACTTCGGATTTCCGCTGAAAACAAACACAGTCACGGCCGCATATTTCCAGCAAATGTCGAAGACTGAGACTGGCCCCATAGCCGCGGATCTCGCCAAGGCTGCCGAAGGATCGCAGGATGCCATGCAACGAGTGGCAGCGGCAACTCCGGCATGGAACGCCACCCTCCGCACAACTTGCGTGGCAACGCTCCTGGAGGGCGGACACGCCATGAACGCTCTTCCGCAGCTCGCCGCCGCCAACGTCAATTGCCGGGTTCTGCCCGACGACTCGATCGAGTATGTGCAGGGCGCGCTGCAGAAAGTCGTGAGTGACGATCAGGTCAGCATCAAGATGGTCGGCGAAGCCAGCATTGGCCCGGCCTCTCCGATGCGCCCGGATGTGTTGAACGCAGTCACCCGTGTCACCAACCAAATCTGGCCGGGCGTGCCGGTGGTGCCAATTATGGTCATGGGCGCAACCGATGGGAAAGCCTTGCGGATCGCAGGCATTCCAACTTATGGCGTTCAGGGGTTTTTCATGGACAGGAACGACATCCGCTTTCACGGGCGCGATGAGCGCATGGGTATTCAATCCTTCTATGAAGGACAGACATTTCTTTATGAGTTGGTGAAGGTTCTATCCACCGGCCGAAATCCATAGGATCGTAAACGATCCGGCCCGCACTTTCGATCTAGCCGAAGCGGCTGTTCGCAGGCCGGCGGAACGCGCCCATAAAATCGTCCATATCCTGCAACGTAAATGGCTTGCGCAGGACCGGAGCCCCGGTAACAAACGCATAATGCTGGCCGGGATTTTTCTGCAACAGGTTCTCCACAAACTTGGCGCCGCCGCCGCGCGAGCTGCGCATGAATTTCATTGCTATCAGGACCACGTCGAAGGGACCCTCGTCGGAATAGGTGCGAAACGCATTGTCACAATTCACCGCTAGCGCCACCTTGTAGCCGAGCCGGGTCAGCATCACGCCCATAAGATTCCGGGTGGTTTCTTCCGCTTCAAGTACCAGAATTTTCATGGCCCCCCTCGTTATCGTCCGCTCGAGATCAAACACTTCTCACTTCTGCATTTTAGCGAGAGTCTGGTGCAGAACAATGCCCTGCCGTCACCAAATGAGGTGACTAAGGTCATCTTGTTTGAGAGCTCTTCCTGCTTCAATCTAATGGAGGCAAAACCAAAGTTTTCGGGGCACATTCTCATCTATGGGCGACGCCAAGTATTCCGGTACAGGTGCGGATTGGACGCAACTGCTGACCGATCCTTCCCTGGTAAGCCATCTCGGCGAGCTGTTGCAAGTTTATCGGGAAGCCGCGCCTGACAAGCGCGACCAGGCTCTGCTCGAAGCCATGCGTAACATCAGAGGCACCAGCGCGAAAGCGCCCGTCGCCTCGAAGGTCGCTGACCCTGAACCGCCGGCGCCGCCCGCCCCGGTCGCACAGCCAACACCCATTCCACCAGTGGCGATCAGTGCGGCGTCCAGCCCGCCCTTTGAGCCGGACATCTTTACACCGGCGTCGAACCAGGATCGCCGACGCCACACTCGCATGAAATGTTTCGTGGCGGTCGAACTCCGTTTGAGTAATTCTTCCGTACCAGTGTGGGGAAATTTGGCCAACACCGGCATCGGTGGATGTTTCGTCGAGACTGCCACCCCCGTGCCTTCAGGAGTAAATGTAGAAATCGGGCTCTGGCTGGCTAATGGAAAAATCTGGATCAAGGGTCTGATCCTGACGGGAATCGTCACCAAGAGCAGTCCGTCGTTTGGCGTTCGTATTAAATTCTCCGAGTTGGAACCCACCGAACGCGAAAACCTGCGGGCATTCCTCAAGTTCGTCGAAAGCACGACCAAGGGCTACAACACCGACCATGGATATCTGGCGCAATTGAAACGCTAGAGCCTTTCCGATCATCTATCTAAACAGCTCACCAATTCTTGCTTGCTAAGGGGCGTGTTTCGCCACGATGCAGCGCAGCTTTGCCTCGCCCACGGCCAGAACCATACCGGCGACTCCATGCCTGCACGGCTCGAAAGAAATTGGTAGACTGGCAGAACGCGAACCGGAATTCTCTGTTTCTCAAGACGTTATTAGACAGGGTCGCACTTCCAATCTGGTCGATGAGTGACGTACCCTCAAAAGAAGAGGCCTCCCCATGGCAGTGAGCGAACAGACCTTGGCGACCGGCAAACAGCTGGATGCGCTCTGCATCAACACCATCCGTACTCTCGCAATGGACGCCGTCCAGAAGGCGAACTCGGGGCATCCCGGCGCGCCTATGGCGCTGGCGCCAGTGGCGTACATCTTGTGGCAGCAATTCCTTCGTTACGATCCGGCGGACCCGGTTTGGCCCGATCGCGATCGCTTCGTGCTCTCCAACGGCCATGCCTCCATGTTGCTTTACGCCATGCTTTATCTGGCGGAAGTCCGTGGCATAAATCCTGAGTACGAACGCCTGGGCGAATTTGCCGTCACTCTGGACGACATCAAAAAATTCCGCCAGCTCGACAGCAAGACACCCGGACATCCCGAATATCGCTGGACCGCAGGTGTGGAGACTACCACCGGCCCGCTCGGCCAGGGCGTCGGCAACAGCGTCGGCATGGCAATTTCCGCCAAGTGGCTCGCGGCACATTTCAACCAACCCGGTTTTGAAGTCTTTAACTACAAGGTTTGGGCATTCTGTGGCGACGGCGACATGATGGAAGGCGTTGCCAGCGAAGCAGCGTCACTGGCAGGCCATCTCAAATTGTCGAACCTCTGCTGGATTTATGACGAGAATCACGTCACGCTGGACGGTCTGGCCAATGTTTCGTTCACCGAGGACGTAGGACAGCGTTTCGAGGCTTATGGTTGGAACGTTTTGCATGTCACCGATGCAAACGATGCGGAGATGTTGACCAAGGCCTACAACGGCTTTCTGCAAACCACTGATCGTCCGACCTTGATCCGCGTGAACAGCCACATCGGCTACGGGTCACCCCACAAGCAGGACACCAGCGCCGCTCACGGCGAACCCCTGGGCGAAGACGAAGTCAAGTTGGTGAAGAAATTCTACGGCTGGCCGGAAGACGCACATTTCCTGGTGCCAGACGGAGTGTTGGAGAGTTTCCGCAATGGGATTGGGAAGCGCGGCGGCGACCTGCGTCAGAAGTGGGAGAAGATGTTTGCCGAGTATACGAAGAAATTCCCCCAACTGGCGGAGCAAATCAATCATATGCAGCACCGCCAACTGCCCGACGGATGGGACAAAAATCTACCCACATTCCCCGCCGACGCGAAGGGCATCGCCACTCGCGAGAGTTCAGGGAAAGTTCAAAATGTGATGGCGGAAAATATGCCGTGGATGGTCGGAGGTTCAGCCGATCTCGCGGGATCCGACAGAACCAGGCTTAAGTTTGAGGGTGCGGGAGACTTCCAGGCCGGCAGCTACGGCGGACGCAACTTGCACTTCGGAGTTCGCGAGCACGGCATGGCTGCTTCGCTGAACGGCATGGCGGTATCCAAGATACGGCCCTTCGGCGGCACGTTTTTCAACTTCAGCGATTACATGCGGCCTTCCGTCCGCCTGGCCGCGTTGATGGAGCTTCCAACAATTTATGTCTACACCCACGACTCGATTGGTTTGGGAGAGGACGGACCGACTCACCAGCCGATCGAGCAATTGGCCTCCCTGCGCGCCATGCCAGGCCTGATGCTGATCCGGCCGGCGGATGCGAATGAAGTTGTGGAAGCGTGGAAAGTAGTCATGCAACTGGACCATGAACCGGCCGCATTGGTGCTGAGCCGCCAGCCAGTACCCACTTTCGACCGCTCGAAATACGGCGCTGCCTCCGGCCTGGCCAAGGGAGGCTATATTTTGGCCGATGCAGATGACGGCAAGCCTGAAGTGATTCTGATGGCCACCGGCACGGAAGTGTACCTGTGCGTCGACGCCTACGAAAAGTTGAAGGCTGACGGCATCAAAGCTCGCGTAGTCAGCATGCCTTCGTGGAATCTGTTCGATCGTCAGAGTGACGACTACAAGACCAAGGTTTTGCCCCCGGGCGTAACGGCAAGAGTTGCGGTTGAACAAGCCGCGACTTTCGGCTGGTCACAATACGTTGGTCCAACCGGTACGGTGATAGGAATGCATCGGTTTGGAGCGTCCGCGCCGATCAAGGATTTGCAAAAGAAGTTCGGGTTCACCGTCGAGAACGTAGTCGCGGCGGCCCGAAAAGCAATTGGAAAATAACAGTTGTCAGTCATCGGTCGTCGGTCATCAAACGAAGTAGGGTTTTCACGAGTAGGGTTTTGCTGAAGACTGAAGACCGACGACTGAGGACTAAAAAGAGAGAGGTTTTTATGCAGCCAGTAGGTGTTCTTGAAACCGCCAAAGCTACCAATCCACTCAAAGATCTGCTGAAGTTCGGTCAATCAGTCTGGCTGGACTATATCCGCCGTGACCTGCTCACCGGCGGCGAACTCAAGCGCCTCATCGACGAAGACGGTCTCCGTGGCATGACTTCCAACCCGACCATCTTCGAGAAGGCCATCACCGGCGGCACTCTCTACGACGATTTGCTGAACTCGTTGCGTTCACGTACCGATCTCGATGCCAAGGGACGATACGAAATTCTTGCCATCCGTGACATTCAGACCGCGGCCGACTTAATGAAGCCGGTTTATGACAGCTCGAAGCGGCGCGATGGATACGTCAGCCTCGAAGTGTCCCCTTACCTCGGCCGCGACACCAAGGGCTCGCTCGAAGAGGCGCGAAGGTTGTGGAAGGCTGTAGGGCGGGAGAACGTAATGATTAAAATCCCCGGCACTGCCGAGGGGATTCCCGCCATTCAGCAAGCCCTCAGCGAAGGCATCAACATCAACGTGACCTTGCTGTTCTCGCAAGACGTCTACGTCAAAGTGGCTGAAGCCTACATCGCAGGCCTGGAGCAGTACGCCAAAAACGGTGGCGATCTCAGCAAGATGGCCAGCGTAGCCAGTTTCTTCATCAGCCGTATCGATTCCGCAGTGGACGCAATCATCGATGCGCGGCTGAAGACTTCCAAGGATCCAGCTGAGCAGGATCAGTTGAAGAGCATCAAAGGGAAAGTCGCCATCGCGAACGGCAAACAAACCTACGAAAAATATCAGGCTATCTTCGCCAGTGATCGCTGGAAGGCGCTCGCCTCGAAGGGTGCCCAGACGCAACGCGTTCTTTGGGCCAGCACCAGCACCAAAAATCCCGCGTATCGGGACGTGCTTTATGTTGAAGAACTGATTGGACCGGATACGGTCGACACGATTCCTCCAGCGACCCTCGATGCCTTCCGCGATCATGGGAAGCCGCGAAACAGCCTGACCGAAAACGTCGAAGCGGCTCACAGGACTATGGAAACTGTCGCCAAAGTTGGCATCTCCATGAAAGAAGTGACTGACAAGCTTACCGACGATGGCGTCCGTCTCTTCTCGGAAGCGTTCGACAAACTTCTTGCGGCGGTGGAAAAAAACTCCAAACAGAAGTGAGTCAACCGTAAGTCGCCGGTTGTGGTGGATTCGTTTTGCCTTATTGTTCGGAGCAGATTCCTGGCGGGGAATCTGCTTCTGCGACTGAACAGCAGTTCCTCGAGTCATGGCGGCGCCTTTTTGGCGTCACCTGCTTGCCGTAGTTTCGCTAAGTTCTGAACTAATCCTCCGACGGGTATACTGCACTGGCTTAACCCCGGAACCATGGCAGTAGACTGCACGATCTAGAGAAACGATTTAATATGGATAAGGAGCGGATTATGCGATTGGGAATGGTCGGTCTTGGCAAGATGGGCGCGAACATGACGCGCCGCCTGATGCGTGGCGGACATGAAGTCGTGGTCACCGATCTGAGCGCGGACAACGTCAAAGCAATGGCCGGAGAAGGTTCGATCGCGTCGTCGTCGCTCGACGACTTCGTAAGCAAACTGGGTAAGCCCAAAATCGCGTGGTTGATGGTTCCCGCCGGCGCGCCTACCGAGCAGACAGTACAGGCGCTGGCTCAACGCATGCAGCCCGGTGACATTCTTATCGATGGCGGCAACTCCTATTTTAAAGACGACGTTCGGCGCTCGACTCAACTCAAGCAAAAAGGTATTCACTACGTCGATGTTGGCACCAGCGGCGGTGTCTGGGGCTTGGAGCGCGGATACTGCATGATGATCGGCGGTCCAAAGGAAGTAGTGCAGCAGCTCGATCCAATTTTCAAGACTCTTGCCCCCGGTCGCGGTGACATCTCCCGCACTCCGGGCCGCGAGAAGATGGCGGGAACCGCCGAAGATGGGTACATCCACAGCGGTCCCTCCGGCGCGGGACACTTTGTGAAAATGGTTCACAACGGAATTGAATATGGCCTGATGCAGGCGTACGCCGAGGGCTTTGATATCTTCCGCAATGCCACCAGCAAAGAAGTGCCCGAGGAACATCGCTACGATCTGAACCTTGCCGACATCGCCGAGGTATGGCGGCGCGGCAGCGTTGTAAGTTCCTGGCTGCTCGATCTTACGGCCATGGCGTTGGTCGAGAACCCCACACTCTCCGAATACACCGGTTTCGTTCAAGATTCCGGCGAAGGACGCTGGACGATCCAGGCCGCGATCGATGAAGCGGTCCCGACCGACGTTCTTTCTGCCGCGCTCTATACCCGCTTTCGTTCGCGGCAGGAACATACTTTCGCGGAAAAGATGCTTTCGGCCATGCGCCAAAAATTCGGCGGCCACATTGAGCTGACCGCTCCCAAGCCGAAGGCATAAGAGCCTCCAGAAAGATTGCAACAATGGCACAGAATGACATAACACCCGCCATCGAACAGCGGATCGGCAAACCCGCCGATCCCTGTGCCATGGTGATTTTCGGCGCTAGCGGCGACCTGACTCGCCGCAAGTTGATACCTGCCCTCTACAATCTGGCAAAAAATAAACTCTTGTCACACGATTTTGCGGTGATCGGAGTGGCGCGCTCGCCCATGTCATCCGAGGACTATCGCAAGAGAGTGTCGGAAGATATCCAGAAGTTTGCTACCGACAAAGTGGATCCCACGATCTGGGACGAATTTGTTCGCCGTGTCTACTACCTTAGCGGCGATATGGGCGACAAAAAACTCTATCTTGAGCTGAAGGATTTGCTCGCCAAAATCGACAAAGACCACTCCACTCACGGCAATCATATGTATTACATGGCCACGTCCGCGGATTTCTTCGGTCCCGCCGTGGAGCAACTGTCAGCCGTCGGACTGATGCAGCAACAGGAGAATCAATATTGGCGGAGAGTGGTCATAGAAAAGCCTTTTGGACATGATCTGGAATCCGCCCGCCTTCTCAACCAGCAACTGCTGCGAGTCGCTGAGGAAAAGCAGATCTATCGCATTGATCACTACCTCGGCAAGGAGACAGTGCAGAACATTCTGGCTCTGCGCTTCGCCAATGGAATCTTCGAACCGATCTGGAACCGGCGCTACATCGATCACATTCAGATTTCGGTTGCCGAAACTGTGGGCGTGGAGAAGCGCGGCGGGTATTACGACAAGGCCGGCGCGCTCCGCGACATGGTGCCCAACCACATCATGCAACTGATCAGCCTGACTGCGATGGAACCACCTGTTTCATTTCGCGCCGACGCGGTCCGCGACGAACAAGGCAAAATTCTGCACGCTATCCAGCCGATGAGTTCGGAAGACGTGCTGACCCGGACGGTACGCGGTCAATATGGCGAAGGCGTTGTCGGCGGCGAACGCGTGCCTGCGTACCGCACCGAGCCTGGCGTTCCTCCCGATTCCAAGAACGAGACTTTCGTCGCCATGAAGCTTCTGATCGACAACTGGCGGTGGGCGGACGTTCCTTTCTACCTCCGCACCGGCAAGCGCCTGCCTGGCCGCAGCACGCATATTGTCATCCAGTTCCGCCGCGCTCCTTTTGTCCTGTTCCGTGATACTCCGGTCGAAACTCTGATGCCCAACCAGCTAGTGATACACATTCAACCGGAGGAAGGTATCTCCCTCCGCTTTGCCGCAAAAGTTCCCGGCCCGGCCATGCGTCTGGGCGCGGTGGACATGAACTTTGAATACTCCGACTACTTCGGGTCCCAGCCCAGCACCGGTTACGAGCGACTGCTGCACGATTGCATGATTGGCGACGCAACCCTGTTTCAGCGTGCCGACATGGTGGAAGCCGGGTGGTGCGTTGTCAGTCCGGTCCTGGATGTGTGGAAGGCTTTGCCGCCGCGTAATTTTCCCAACTATGCAGCTGGCACGTGGGGGCCCAAAGAAGCTGAAGACTTGCTGGAGCGTGACGGTCGCCATTGGAGGAATTCCGAGAAATGATTCTTGCAGGCGACATTGGAGGCACACATGCGCGGCTGGCATTCTTCAATCTTGTGAATGGCCGCCTTGGGCTGGTATCGGCTTCGATCTTCCCCAGCCGCGAGTACGCCGGCCTGGATGAAATCGTAGCCAAGTTCGTGGACACGACAAACCTCCGTCCGGATACAGCTTGTTTCGGTATTGCCGGCCCGGTGCGTAACGGCAGGGTAGAAGCTTCCAATCTGCCCTGGATCATCGAATCCACACGTCTCGCCGACGAACTGAAAATCAAGAAAGCTCTTCTGATCAACGATCTCGAGGCCAACGCCTGGGGTATACCCGCTCTCGACGCCAAAGATGTGGTTGCGCTGAATCACGTCAAGGGACAACCGGTCGGCAATCAAGCGGTGATTGCGGCAGGCACTGGGCTGGGCGAAGCTGGAATGTATTGGGATGGTGTGCGGCACCACGTTTTCGCGAGCGAGGGAGGGCACGGGGATTTCGCTCCACGCAACCTACTGGAAGTGGAACTGTTCAATTATCTTCACACTCGCTTCGGCCATGTCAGCTACGAACGAATTATTTCCGGACCCGGCCTGGTCAATGTCTTCAATTTCCTCCGCGACACGGGCCGTGGCACTCCCTCGCAGTCACTGGTAGAGGAGATGACCAACTCCGACCCGGCAGCGGCAATCTCCCGTGCCGCCATCAACAACACGTGCCCGGTATGCGAGAAAGCGATGGATTTGTTTGTCTCCATTTATGGAGCCGAGGCCGGCAATCTGGCGCTCAAGATCATGGCGACCGGGGGAGTCTACCTGGGTGGGGGCATCGCGCCAAAAATGTTATCAAAACTTTCCGGACCGTTGTTCATGCAGGCATTTACCGCCAAGGGCAGGATGCAGGCTCTGCTGGAATCCATGCCGGTCATGGTCATCACCAACGACCAGATTGCACTGTTGGGCGCCGCGCGCTGCGCTCAATACAAAACTCCCTAACCAATTTTCGCCGGCAGGTTCCGGTGTTTCGATCTGATCTTCCTTGTGTTGCGCCAAGCCTGACCCTGTCCCACCATGCCTAGAAGTGTTCCACGTGGAACATTCTGTATGCACAGCTGCATACGTACATGAAGCGAAATACAGGAAAACAATGTGGTCTACAAGTTAGCGCAAGATTCTCGGCAGGTTAAAACACTGGCGTGAGTTTGTGTTTCTTGGAGTACATCTTGCGGTCTACGGCACGGAGGACGTCGTCGGCATCGGTGCCGGTGATGTAGGGCGCCAGGGCCCAGCTGAAAGATAGTTCGTAACCCTTTTTGCTGGCCAGGTTCCATTGGTCGACTTCGCGGAGAAGCCGGTGAACCGGGCAATCCGCCTGCTCTTCGGTGGTATCCGGCAGCATAATCAGAAACTCTTCTCCGCCCTTGCGGAATGCAAGGTCGGCGCCGCGGAAAACAGATCTCAGCATTTTTGCGAAATCGATCAGAACCCTGTCGCCCTCGAGAGCACCAAACTTCGAACTGATGCCGCTGAAGCCGTTCAGATCGATGGCCATGAAAGTAAGGCTGCTGCCCAGGCGGTTGGAACGTGCGACCTCGCGGGGAATCAACTCATTCAGCGCCCGCCGGTTCAAAAGTTGAGTAAGAGGGTCCACCAGGGAAAGACTCTCGAGCCGCTCATTCAGCACCAGCTCACGAATCAGAGCCACGCGGGTCGTGTTCAGATTTCTCTTCTGTGCCAGCAGATAAATATTGAACAACAGTATCAGTGAAATCAGGCCGAAGAAGAGCTGCGGCAGGTAGGAGTGCTCAACGTGCATAACACGCTGGCTCCAGACCATGTTGGGTAACACCAGCGCCAACAGGCCGGACGTCAGAACCAGGATAACCAGAATTCCAATGGACCAAAGCTGCAGATCGCGCCCGGAGAGCTGCTGGATCTGTTGCTGAATGTCATCGGTGCGAGCCAGCATGGAGGGTTGGGTGATGCGGTCTTCGCTGGATTCCGACATTGCTCCCCCCGTAGCGCGTGTGGACTTCCCGCTACTAGAACTAGTCCTTAGAGTTTGTACCGCAGTGGAGGCAAGGAACGAGCAGTAAAAGCAGCTCTGCGGTTACGTTCGTAACCGGCAGGACCGGCAGAAGGACGGCATTTGCCGCAAGAAACCAGCACACCTCGGGTTGAAACCGGGATGAGAACTCAGGAATTCTCTGCAAAGAAAACAGTGCGTAGCCCGGCTAAGGATAGTCCACGTTCACCAGAACGTTGTGTCCGCTTTCCTTGCGGAATGTGACTTCGACCCTTTGTCCTACCGGGAGAGCGTTGCGCATATCTCCCTCAAGGATCAAAAGCCGGGATGAGTTGGTACCATCGCCAAGGCTAACGACAGACTTGTTGGGTTCGCCGACTCCGGATTCGTAGAACAGAACGCTTTCCACCTTGCCCCGTTGAGTAAGCCGGCCGGTGACGGTCGAGACCGTTGCGGAAGAACTCTGTTTTGTTGCGCCGGTAACTCGCTTGCGAACTTCGAGCAGAACGTTCACACCCACGATGCCTGACATGGCCAGGAGGATCAGCGACCCGAAGAGGCCGTCTACGGTAGTGATGGAACCATTCAGCACGATTGCCACAATGCCAAGCAATGGAAGCAGCGCCAAAAGCGCAGAGAGGAACAGGGTCATGTTTTTTTCCGGAGGACGCCGTCGAGGCCAGAAGTCACGGCCACCAGATTAGCAAAAAAGCCGCTTCGTGTTCATCTGAATCAGTGGCCGGTGGGTAGTGGGTAGTAGGTCAGTGTCTCAGTTCGCCCGCTGTAGCCGCCACGTCGCGAATCCAATGCGAAAGCGCGTGATCGGATCTGGCGCGGTTTTGGCGCTGCCAGCGTCACCACAATACACAGGTCCTTCGTCGGGAGTCCTTCGCGTTGCGAAGGACTCCGCTTCCTCAGGATGACAGAGTGTGTTTTGGGTGGAACCGCCTTCGACTCACGCGCAGGTATCGCGCCAATCGGCGATTTCTTTCAAACCTTCGGCCCGAGTTTGCTCGAAGAGACGTACCCGGTGGCGCGAGTGTTCGAATTCGTGAATGTCCGCCCATACTTCAGCCTGCCAGGCTTCGTCGTGGATTGCAGTCTCGCCACAGGTGGCGCAGCGGGTATGCAGCTTTCGAACCGGGCGTGCGGGAACGAGGACTGGTCCCGCGGGCAGTTCAATGAATACGCAGCGCACTTCCTGAATGTCTTCGTTGTCGCCGATGATGTGTTCGTAGCGCAAAAGGAAGGTGAAACCGAGTTTACGAGCTTCCTGTTCCGCTTCAGCCCGGGCATGAAAAGGACCATATTCGGCCCGCATCTGTTCGGTTGAGTCACATGCCATCCAGAACGTTTCCTTGTACGCCATCTCCACCTCGCGGGTCGTATGTGCCTGGCATGGGGGATAGCGCCGGGTGGAGCGTGAATCACGCCCCACTTGGAAATAGCAATTGGAAGGCCGGGAGCCGCCTGCTAACTCTTTTATCTGTAGCAAGTTGTGGGAGAGCCTGAAACCTGGATCGGAGTCCCAGCGCAAGATTTTGCAGCCTTTGGACTATTCCGGTTCCGGAGGAATTCCTACAGCCGCGAATGGTCCCATTTGGGCTAACTGTTGGCCAGGGTGCCAACCTCTTCCTGCCACCGCGCGCCTCCGTGGCCAGCCACGTAGATTGCGAGTTCCAGGCGGGTCCAGACGCCCAATTTATCGAAGGTATTGCGCAGGTAGTTTTTCACCACCTGTGGGCAGCGGTTCCCATTTTGAGCACTGCGACGTTGTTGGTATCTTCGAGGCCTATCGCTTGAGCCATGGATAGAATGGCCAACAGAGGTGCGTCATGCGGGTACTGATGGTGGAAGATGAACCACGCCTGGCTGAGAACGTTGCCCGAAGTCTGCGCGAGAGCGCCGGCTATGCCGTGGATGTCGCCTCCGACGGCCAGGAAGGACTATTTCTGGCTGAATCGAATGCCTACGACGTGATGCTGCTCGACCTGATGCTGCCCAAAATGGACGGCATGGAATTGCTTCGCAGGATCCGGCAGTCAGGGCAGCACACGCCGGTACTGGTCATGACCGCGCGAGACGACAAGGAATCGGTGGTTGCCCTGCTGAATGCGGGCGCCGACGATTACGTGACCAAGCCGTTCGATCTGGGAGAATTACTGGCGCGTACCAAAGCACTGATCCGGCGCGGCAAGGGACAGCCTTCGCCGGTGGTCGTCATTGGCGATCTGGAACTCGATACGGTGAAGCGCACGGTGCAGCGGGGCGGAAAAGCAATCACGCTGACCGCGATGGAGTACCGCGTCCTCGAATATCTGATGCACCGGCCGCGCGCAGTGGTCTCAAAGACTGAGCTGCTTGAGCACCTGTACGATTACAACTGGGAGAAATTCAGCAACGTGATTGAGGTATATATTTCGGGCCTTAGACGGAAGCTCAATGACGGGGCGTCCCGGCAGTTGATTCGAACTCTACGCGGACAGGGCTACATGCTGCAGGACTGAGGATGCGCCGCGACTCCATCCAACGGCGGCTGATCGCCACAGTCGTACTCTCCCAAGCCATCCTCACTGTCGGACTGATGGTGACCGGCGTAGTGGCGACTTACTGGCGGTTGCTGGCAACGCTCGATACTGGAATGCAGGCGCACGCGGTCAGCGTGGCGGTGCTGGTGCGCTATACCGACGATGCGACCGGCAATGTGTATTTTGACAACAGCCTGCTGCCTGAGTCGATTGATCCGAATCATCCTGATCAGTTCAAGGTCTGGGCTGACCGCTCCGGGCTGTTGGCACGCTCCGAGGATTGGCCAGAGGGCCTTCCTTTGGAGCCTGGCGGCAACGAGCACTGGAATTTTACCTGGGCCGGAGTTCCCTACCATGCGTTGCGAATTACCCACGTCCCAATTCTGGACCGCGAAGGGAGCGATACCTCCCCTCCTCAAACGCTGACCATTGTTTATGCTTCGCCGACCATCCGAATACGCCAGCAGGTAAGAGCTGCAGCGGCCTTTATCGCGCTGGTGAGCCTGCTCCTGCTGGGCGCGACGGCATGGCTTGCCTTCTGGGGTATCCGCCGCGGCCTGTTGCCCCTCCAAGCTCTGGCGCAGCAAGCGGCTGGAGTCTCGGCGCAGAGCTGGCAACTTGAGGAGACCAAAGAAGCGGACGAGATCGAGGAACTGCGGCCGTTGACCGAGGCGATGACGCAGATGCTGGCTCGGCTTGAACGCTCATTCGTGCAACAACGCGAGTTTCTCGGCAACGCTGCTCACGAACTGAAGACTCCGGTTGCGGTGTTGAAATCTACTCTGCAGTCGCTGCTACAACGTCCACGAAGCTCCGAGGAATATCGCGCAGGCCTGCAGGCCTCGTTGCAGGACCTGGACCGGCTGGAACGACTTCTCCAATGGATGTTGCGGCTGGCACGCGCCGAGCAGCGGGCGCAGAACGCAGGACAACGCGAACTCGATGTCATTGATATCCCGTCCACGTGCGAGGAAGCGGTGGAGAGAATCCGCGCACTGGCGGAATCGCACAATACCTCCATCAACCTCACCACCAATGGCCCGGTTCCGTTCCGAGCCGATCCTGAAGACCTGGAACTGGTGTGGACGAACTTATTGGAAAATGCGGTGCGTTACAGTCCTGACGGCGGATCGGTTGAAGTCGCGATCAAGCAGGATGTCCAGGGAGCGAAGGTCATTTTCCAGGATCACGGCGTTGGTATTTCCGAAACTGACCTGCCTCATATTTTCGAACGTTTTTACCGAGGCGATCCTTCGAGAACCCGCGCGACCGGCGGTTCAGGGCTGGGCCTGGCAATCGCGAAAGCGCTGGTCGAGGCGTACGGCGGGAGCATTGAGGCGGAAAGTATCGTTGGTAAAGGAACCCGGATGACGGTAAAATTGCCACCTTACAAGCAACCGTCAACTGCCTGATCGTGAAGATCTATCATTGCCTGCCTTTCAACTCCATACCGCAAGTATTGCTCGAGTAACCTGTTTACGAATCGACGGTAATCTCTGGGGAGGCCACGGAAGAAAGAGAGAAAAAGAACATGACCGTAGATTCCGCACGGCCCGGGTATCCAGAGCAGGCGAAAGCGCAAAATCTTGCACATTTCCCCAGCAGATTGCTCGCCTGTCTGGGCTGGGAGAACTCCGTTAAAATCCCCCTGGCATGGCCCCGAACGGCGAAATCAACAGACAAGCTTTTTTTACATACAGTTACAGCGCGACATTTACCTGACTGCCAACCTTCTCATCTAACAATTTGTGCCAGCAATTCGTAACCTGAACACCACGTTCGTGCCACGGATTGGTTGGCGGATTGCATTACAATAGAGTCTCCGGAATCCCCCACCGGCTGGCGGAGTATTGACTTAGTGACCCAAACAGCTACCAGCCCGCGACGTAAGCCTCTTCTTGACGAGGCTTCGTTTCAGCAACTTCTCACCGCAGCTTATGTGCTCCAGGAGCACAACGACCGGCTGCGAGGGAAGGAAGTGCATGCTGACTTCGCGAAAAATCTCTCCGCCATCGTGGAAACTCAAAAGCTGATTCAAACACTTCAACTTGACCTTGAGGCCGCGACGAAACTGGTTGCGGAACGGGTGAGACAGATTTCCGGCGCATCAGGCGCCGCGATAGGGATCATCGAAAAGGGTGAACTGGTGTATCGCGCCGCTAACGGCATTGCGGCTGCGGATGCGGGTACACGGGTGGCACCGGCTTCGTCGCTGTCCGCGGACTCGTTGAGTCAAGGCAGTGCGGTGAGCTATCCCGATGCCAGCGCGATCGCGCAACCCCGCGCCGAACTTTTTCGCGAGCGTGAAGTAAAGTCTTTCATCGCCGTGCCTGTGTATCACGCTGGGCAGGTTGCAGGCGTACTCGAACTGCGGTTCGCGAAGGCCAATTCGTTTCGCGAAGCCGACTTGCGCACCGCTGAATTGATGGCCGGGCTGTTGAGTGAAGCCATGGCCACCGCCGCGCGTATGAAATGGAAGGACGCCCTGGTTTCAGAACGCCAAAGCATGTTGGAAGCTTTGGAAAGAATCAAGCCTCAGCTCGAGCGGCTGGGCAGTGAATCTTCGCCGGAAAATCTGGTAGAGAGAAGACCGGCAGAGACGCGATTCGAACTCCCGACCTCGACAAAAAGTGAGGTCTTCGCGACTCGTGAAGCGTGTTCCGTGTGCGGCAGCGAGTTCGTCGACAGGGGCGAGTCCTTTTGCGGCATTTGCGGAACTGCTCGCCCGATTTCGTCCAGCGCTCCGTATGGCGCCGAGACAGGAAGCCGAAGCGGTTCTCCTGTAATCACACCGTACGGCGCGGATGCTCCATCGAATGGCAATTCGCGTTTAGATGCAGCGGCCATGCCAACGAAATCCGAGCCTTTGCCCGCTTCGCTGCAGGAACTCATTGAGTTGAGTGCCATCCAGCAAAATGCTGTGACTCAGTTTGAGAGGCATTTCGAGAAACGCGAAACTCCAAAGGCGACGCAAAATTCGTCGATCGCGGTTGTACCGGAGCCTTCGGTTCGGCCGGAGTCCGATTTCTTTGCGCGTCCGTCGGAGACTCGTTCCGCGCCTGCAGCTCCGGAATATCCAAATTCAGTTTCCGTCCCGCCGGCGGGCCCGTTCGCACCGCCTGTCGAGAACGCGACCGCAGTGGCCAATGGCGGAGAATCACTCCGCATTGTTCCGGTCGACATCGCTCCGGCAAACCTGGTTCCGGCAGACATGGGTCCGGGGAGTTTGGTCCCAGCCGATGCCGGCGGTCAGTCGAGAGAACTTCAGGTGGCTCCGTGGGGTTCGGCACGGAAAACTCAACAATGGCTGGAAACCGTGAAAGCCCAGCGCGGCCCGACTGCCGAATGGGTCGCACATCAATGGCAAACCAGGCGGGCGAATATCTACATTGGTCTTGCAGCGGTGATCCTGGTTGCGGTGATTTCGGGTTGGGGGATGCGGCCTTCGTCCACTGCCATCGCTGGGAATGCATCACCGGCGACGACTACGCGGCACCAGGCGCCACCTGCGCCGAATCTGACGCCATTTGAAAAGCTTATGGTCAACCTCGGTCTGGCGGAGGCTCCGCCTGCGCCGGTTTACATGGGGAACCCTGACACACAGGTCTGGGTTGACGTCCACACCGCTCTGTATCACTGTCCGGGAAGCGACTTGTTTGGCAAGACTGCCGATGGAAGAATGTCTACCCAGCGGGAGGCACAGCAGGACCAGTTTGAACCCGCCAACCGCAAAGCCTGTCCATAGCCTGCAAGCGTAAATTTTTCCTGAGGATAAATCCACTCAGCTCAGACGCGCTTAGCCATTTCCCTGCTCGACGTCGCGGGGGCGCTGAGAGCGCCGCTCCGGCCGGGTAGGAAGCAACCGCCACCTGAACTTACCGACCTACAGTAACTTTTTTCCACATCTAAGTGTTTGACAGCCTACATACGCGATGAAATGTTTATTACAATGGTGCAGGGAGGGTGAAGCTTGCCATATTCATGGGAAAAGACAGCGGGCACACTCCCGCAGCCGGAATTGAACCCCCTGACGAATCCCGCTTTGGAACGGAATTTGGGACGTTGGGCTCACGTGTATTTCAGTACTCCTCCTGAACAGCGTGAACAGGCAATCAGCAAACTGCTGCAGGAAATCAAGGACGAAACCTCGGAAATTCTGACGGCCGAACGCGCTCGCCGGGAATTTTCGAAAGACGTCGCAGAAGACGAAAACACACGGACCGGATCCAGGGAAGTTCAAGTTGTTTGTTCGGTCTGCCAGCATCGCAATTATCTGGGAAACGGTTTCTGCGGGCAGTGCGGAGCCCCAATCAGCCCTGTCTCGTCCAATGCCAGAAGTGTTCCTGCTTCGAATGTATCTCCAACTCGCACGGTGTATTCATCGCAACCATATGAGCGATCTACCGAGAATCGATCCGTCGGGGATCACTCACACGATGTCCGCTCGAATGACGAAGTGGAGTGGCTGCGCGACCGGGCGCTTGGCAGTATTTATGAGTCAGAGGACACGCCGCGTCGTGGCTGGAAATACGCGCTGGGCGGACTCGTGATTTTGCTCGCAGGCTTTGCTTATCTGCAATGGGCTCCCGGCCACTCGATTAGCGCTACGGCCTCTTCCATTCTGGCTGCAACTCCGGGAAGTACTTCCTCTGCTAGTGCCTCGCCGCTCTCGTCGGAGAAATCTTTTGCGACGGCAGACCGGCCGGCGGCTCCAAAGCTGTCGGATGCCAAATTGTCCGAAGTTCACACCGCGTCCTCTCTGTCCGGAATGCGGGATGTTCCTGTGCAGAAGACTCCTGAAGTCGTGGAGCCCGCTGTACAGAAGGCTTCCCTACTTCCACCGGTGACTCGAAAGCCAAGTGAGATTGAGGAGAGCGGGACTGCGAATTTGCGGCTTGCACAGCGTTACTTGGACGGTAGTTTAAGTCCTCGGAATACGTCGGAGGCAGCGAAATTTCTGTGGCAGGCAGTACGCAAAGAAAATACGACGGCTGCCGTTCTCTTGTCGGATCTTTATGCACGGGGTGATGGTGTTCCGAAGAGCTGCGATCAGGCGCGACTGCTGCTGGTAGCGGCCGCCAAGCGCGGCGCACCTCAGGCCGCCGAACAGTTACGCAGTTTGGAAGTTCGCGGCTGTCGGTAGGCTGTGCGTGGAAATTTCGTGGAGATGGAAAAGTAAAAGACCCCGCTTTGAGCGGGGTCTTTTGTTTTGCGGATCGGGTGTTTTGCGAATCGAGGTGGGACGACCCGGTACTCACCGCTGGTAAAGATTGCGGCGAGTAACATTGTGATCGAGACTCATGATGCTGTGTTCCCAGCTTTCCAGAACTTCAGGCATGGGCCGGGATTTCCTGGCGGCGCGCTTCGTACCAGAGGGCCAGTTCGACGCGGTTCCAGAGTCCAAGTTTGTCATAGATGATTCGGAGGTAATTTTTGACGACGTGTTCTGTGGTTCCAATTTCGTTTGCAACTTCGCGATTTTTGAGTCCCTGGGCAACGAGTTCGATGACTCGTTGTTCTCGCTTGCTGGGTACACGGCTTCCGTAACGCTCTTCTCCGAACATAATTGCCTCCGATAAAGAATAGTTGCGAGTTTGACTCGCTTGATACCGCCAGTTATTGCAAAGCGTAAGAAAAGACGATTAAAGTGCGCCTTGACCGTGCGCCTAGCCATCTTGAGTTGCCGGGCAATTTCTGAATTGTCGCAACCCTGGAGCAGCAGTTCCGCAATTTGCTGCTCACGCGGACCTAGCCGAATAGAGCTCTCCTGCATTCCGACTTCCCCCTCGTTCAGTAGTTCGGGCCCGAGTCGGGCGTTTATTGGTAAGAAGTAACTCGTGCGCGATGCTGCTGCCAGCATCCGAAGCACTGAATTCTTCCAATATTTTGGTTTCTCCCGAAATTCATAGCATGCACACTGCCAAGCACGCCGTGTACGTCAACTTTTAATGGAAAAGATGAAGACTTTTCCGCACTCTTGAATACCGCGATCGCCACTCGGCAAATATGTTTGTTTTCTTGAACATGGTGGCATTGCCGAAATAACTCCATGAAGGCATCCACAAGATCACGAATGCTGAATTGTCTAATGTGGACCCCGGATTGGCCGAGACAGGATAATTTCCTCTGCCGGGGTTGTGGATTAAGTGCGAAAATTGCCGAAGCTGCCGATGCGTCGGCATGATTGGGAGCTGCACTTTTTGAGCTAAGTTCTTTATCTACAAGCTAAGGGACTGCCCCGGCGGGAAATTTTTCCCAGTCGTAAGGGCGTAATCGGAACTAATTACACTTTTTACCTGATGTCGGTTTGTTAACCTGCAGTCATGTTCGTCAATAACACGAATGTTACCCCCGTGTTACTGAGAATCCCTGTCCATGGCGAGCGTCGGAGAGATCCAAGAATTTTCGTCCCTCTATTTCTGACGTTTCTCACGCTCTTGCAGTTTCGGCGACCCCGGTCGCGACCAATCAGCGGCTTTGCTTTAAACTGAAGGACATCTCTCGCGCTATGAAACTGTCGATCATCATGCCGGTTTACAACGAACGCGTAACCTTGCGGCCGGTCATTGAGCGTGTGCTTGCGGTCCCATTGGAGATGGAGCTCATTTGTGTAGACGACGGGTCGCGTGACGGCTCCCGCGAAATTCTGGATGAGCTGCAAAATCAGCATTCCAATTTGCGGGTTTTTCTACAACCGAAAAATATGGGAAAGGGCGCAGCTCTGCGGCGTGGGATTGAGGCCGCTACCGGAGACTTCGTCCTGATTCAGGATGCGGATCTCGAGTACGATCCGGCGGATTATCCCGGCCTGCTGGAGCCCCTGATACAGGGGAAGGCGGACGTAGTTTATGGTTCCCGCTTTCTCGGTAGCCGGCCGCACCGGGTTCTCTACTTCTGGCATTCGGTGGGAAACCGGCTGCTTACTCTGCTCTCGAATTGCCTCACCAACATCAATCTGAGCGACATGGAAACTTGCTACAAGGTTTTTCGCCGGGAAATTATCCAGGCAATCCCAATCGAGGAAAACCGCTTCGGCTTTGAACCGGAGATCACGGTGAAGGTGGCCAAGCGGCGTCTGCGAATTTATGAGGTCGGCATCAGCTATTGGGGTCGCACGTACGAAGAGGGCAAAAAAATTGGCTGGAAGGACGGCTTCCGTGCCCTCTGGTGCCTGCTGAAATATTCGATCACCGAGCCGGTGGTCGCTCTGAAGGCCGCGGCCGGCGAGGAGACGCTAGAAAAATTGCGACCGAAACAACCCTCTCACATCAACTAGTGCAGGATAGCTGTCCCTGCCTTAACGCCACACAATACTGAGTCTGCAACTCTCACAAACTTAGGAGGCCACAGGGCTTGACCAATTCGAGCAGTCATCTGATCCCGCCACACGGTGGAGAACTAGTTAACCTCATCGTCCAACCGGACGACGCCCAAGAACTCAAAACCCGATCGCGTGAATGGCCATCATGGGACCTCAACCCGCGCCAGGTCTGCGATCTTGAGTTGTTGCTTGATGGCGGCTTTTCGCCCCTGCGCGGATTCATGACTCGTGCCGACTACGAAGGCGTTTGTAGCAACATGCGGCTGGCCAGCGGACTTTTGTGGCCCATGCCCATCACGCTCGATGTGAGCGAAGAGTTTGCCAAGTCGATCAAGCCCGGCAGCAGCGTGGCATTACGCGATCCCGAGGGAGTGATGCTGGGGGGCTTGCACGTCGAAGAAATCTGGCAGCCGGATCGCAAAGCTGAGGCTCAGGCGGTTTTCAATTCCACGAGCAAGGCCCATCCCGGTGCGGATTACGTGATGAACAAGGCCAATCCCTGGTACGTGGGCGGCCGCGTAGAGGGCATCCAGATGCCTTCGCACTACGATTTCCGGACGTTGCGGCTAACTCCAGCCGAGCTGCGCGCCGAGTTCGCTCGTTTGGGGTGGCGACGGGTCGTCGCCTTCCAGACGCGTAACCCAATGCATCGAGCTCACCAGGAGTTGAGTTTTCGAGCGGCGAAGCAGGTTGAAGCAAATCTTCTGATCCATCCCGTGGTGGGTATGACCAAACCCGGCGACGTGGACTACTTCACCCGCGTGCGTTGCTATCAACTGCTGACGTCAAAATATCCCGCGGGCACAGTGAAACTTTCTTTGCTGCCTTTGGCCATGCGTATGGGTGGTCCGCGCGAGGCAATCTGGCACGCTTTGATTCGCAAGAATCACGGTTGCACTCATTTCATCGTTGGCCGTGACCATGCCGGCCCGGGAAACGATACTGACGGTAAACCTTTCTACGGCCCTTACGAGGCGCAGGAGGTGTTCAAGAAACATCAGGCCGACATCGGCGTGACGATGGTGCCGTTCAACATGATGGTGTATCTGGAAGACGAGGATAAATACTATCCTGATGATGAAGTACCGAAGGGTGCGCGCGTACTCAACATTTCAGGCACTGAGCTGCGCCAGCGGCTGAACGAGGGTCGCGATATTCCGAGCTGGTTTACTTATCCTGAAGTGGTGCAGGAGTTGCGGCGCAGTTATCCACCCCGTCACAAGCAGGGCGTGACGATCTTCTTTACCGGGCTCTCCGGTTCGGGTAAATCCACCATCGCTAATGTGCTGATGACCAAGTTTCTGGAAATGGGCGGGCGTCCAGTCACACTGCTGGATGGAGACCTGGTGCGTAAAAATCTGTCGTCGGAGTTGGGATTCTCCAAAGAGCATCGCGACATTAACATTCGCCGAATCGGCTACGTGGCTTCGGAAATCACCAAGAATGGCGGGATCGCGATTTGTGCTCCTATCGCACCCTATGATGCGACCCGCAAACACGTGCGTGGGCTGATCGAACCCCTGGGCGGATTCATTTTGGTACATCTGGCCACTTCTCTTGATGACTGCGAAAAGCGTGACCGAAAAGGTTTGTATGCAAAGGCACGCGCCGGAGTACTGAAAGAGTTCACCGGAATCTCGGATCCCTACGAAGACCCAAAGGACGCCGAAGTCGTCATCAACACGGCGGAACTTACACCTGAGGAAGCGGCGCAGGAAATCATCCTCCACCTGGAACGAGAGGGCTTCGTCGGCGCCATCGGAGAGCCGGCCTAGTCCAGTAGATACGAGCGGGGAATCGCTGGTGGCCTTTGGGCCCAGCCAGAGGCGGCCGCTCGCGGCACGCGATAGAAATTATCGATGACCAGTTCTTATCACACCGACACTCTCCAGCGCATTCACTCTGCGCTGGAAGCCGCTCGCCAGGTCTTCAGCCAATTCACCCTCGGCGCAATCGAAGCCGAATATAAAGCCGGCCATGATCCGGTGACTGAAGCTGACCGGGCGGTTGACGCTGTGCTGCGCCAGGAACTGCTTCGCGAAGGTGAAGGCTGGCTTTCGGAAGAAAGCATTGATGACCCGTCACGACTGGAGAAAAAGCGAGTCTGGATTGTGGACCCTCTCGATGGCACGCGAGAGTTTATCGCCGGCATTCCCGAGTTCTGCGTTTCGGTCGCGATGGTAGAGGACGGAGTCGCTGTTGCTGGAGGCATTTGCAATCCTGCCACCAATGAACTTTTTCTTGGATCTCTGGACTCGGGCGTGACCTACAACGGAAATCCAGCCCAGGCCAGCCAGCGAACCAGCCTTGCGGGGGCCGTCGTGCTTGCCAGCCGCAGCGAGACAAAGCGCGGCGAGTGGAAGCAATTTCAGAAGTGTGGGCTCAATATCCGTCCGATGGGTTCTGTGGCCTACAAACTCGCGTTGGTCTCTGCCGGCCTGGCCGATGCCACCTTCACACTCACTCCGAAACACGAATGGGACGTCGCCGGTGGCGCCGCTCTGGTCGTTAGCGGAGGTGGATTCGTCAGCACTTTACAGAATTCTGCCCTGCGTTGTAACAACAAATCACCATTGCTGTCAGGCCTGCTGGCTTGCGGGCCCGGACTCCGCGATGAACTGCTGGCGCTGGTGAACGAATATCTGCCTGCAAGTTCCGGCCGCTTGTAAACAGTTCGCTTTTTTATTTCAAAAGCCCCGACTCACTGCCTCCAAACCAACTTAGTTTTTTGCCGTTTCGGCGAAGCGCCGGAAGAAGCTGTCTGCCTTCCATTGCGGGCGTTGCGGATCATTTGCGATTTTGATCATCATCTGCCGGATGATGTCTTCATATTTGCCGGCGGCTGCGAGATCGACCGGTTGATTCAGATCATCCGATGGCGCGTGGTAGCGATGAGTCAGCCAGTCTGCGTAGATCTGCTTCTCTTCTGGCGTCGTGGGCGCAATATCCATTGCCAGAGCGGGAACGCCGTGCGGATAAAGCTGTACTGATCACTGCGAACAAAGATATTTCTCAAAGGCTGCGGATCAGGCTGAATGGAAACGCCATTCGACTCTGCCACCTGCCGGGCCACGTCCCCGAGGTCCGATTCCGCCAATCCCAGAACGGTAAGAAGTTTCAGAGGTACCAGCGGCCTGAACATGTCAACGTTGATGTCGGCAATCATCGACTTCGGATCTACGGTAGGATGGGCCGCAAAATACTTTGAGCCAAGCAGCCCCTTCTCCTCTCCCGTGACGAACACAAAAAGAAGCGAGCGCTTCAGTTTCTCGGGATGCCGCTTGAGCGATGCGGCGACGTCGAGCAATACAGCGACGCCGGACGCGTTGTCCATTGCACCGTTGTAGATACGGTCGCCATTGATTGGCTCGCCGATGCCGATGTGGTCGATGTGCGCAGAGAGGACTACATATTCATTCTTCAACTGCGGATCGTTCCCCGGGAGCGCGGCTACGAGATTGGCCGACTCGACAGCTTTTTTGTCCAGTTTGGCTTTGGCATTGATTGATGCTGTCAGCGGAAACTGTGGCAGCGGCTTGCGATCTTTAGCGAGATCCGCGAGTTCCTGAAACGTATGCCCCGAACCGGCGAATAACTTGTCCGCATGTGCCGGGTTAAAAGTGAGCGCCAGCTTCTCGCCCTCGGTTTCCTTAAACTCCGCGCCGGCAAGTTCCATGCTGGGGTGCAGCCGGTTCAGTGCGAGACGGGACCAGGGCACATCCATGGACGCAGGATTCGGAATCGTGATGATCCCGATCGCACCCGCTTGGCGAAAGGCTTTCCAGCGTTCGCCAGCAGTCTGGTGGTGCGAAGCCAGGGCCGAGCCAATCTGCTCGGGCGACCCGCTGATCAGGACGGCAACCTTCCCCTTCAGATCGAGCCCGGCGAGATCGTCGAAATTGCTTTCTGGAATGCTCAAACCATAACCGGTGAACACCAATGGAGCTTCGACAGCAGGAGCCAGATCAATCCGCGTACTGAAGGTGACATCCTCACCCAGCGTGAGCGGTTCAGCCTTGCCGTCACGAACCAGCGCGGCACTCGAATCCGCTTCCACCAGTTGCCGCGATTCGAATTTGACCGGCTGATAGAAGCCTTTTACCCCTGCAGGCTGGAGACCCGCAGCCTTCAATTGATTCACCGTATACTCTTGCGCCTTTTTTAGACCCGGACTTCCGGTGTCCCGGCCTTCCATGTTGTCGTCCGCCAGGACCTTTATGTGCTCCCACCAGGTTTTTCCGTCGAACGCCGGACTACCCTGCTGTGCGAATGCGGTAATGAAAAGAGCCGCGATCAAAAGAGACAACAACGATGTTCTCAGCATCATTCCTCCAAATAAGCTTCTTAGCAAAATAGATCCGCGGCCGGCGTCTTGTGCCAACCGCTAGACGTAACCCAGCCCTGCCAGGCGATCATGCACAATTCTTTCCGTGTCAGCGTCCGGACCGCTACCAGAATTTTTCTTTTCCATGCCAGCCACCAGGGATCGTCCCTGCATCTCTTCCGGAATTTTGTGTCCGGCGAGATCTAGTAAAGTGGGAGCAATGTCCAGCAGGCTTGCTCCTTCGAACTCGCCGTTTAATGGGCAATTGGGAGCGGTGAGAATGAACATTCCATGCTCAGTATGGTTGCAGCCGTCGGTATCCGGGCTGTTTTCCCGCACGCGCAATGTCGAGTGGCCCACAGAGTCGAACGAACGATGCCGAAGGTCGTCGAAATAAACGATCAAGTCAGGAGCTACACCGCGTACGTTACGATAGATTTCTTGGGGCCGGAATACCTGCGACTTGAGAGGTTGACCGCTTTCATCCGAAAGCGACTCCAGCCGGGATTTCATTTCGTCCTGAAAAGACCCGTATGCGCTGGCGGGGATCACACCCTGCGGATCGCGGCCCTGAACATTGAAGAACACGCGAGCGTGGTGTACACCCTCGCTCCAGACTCTGGTCTTGCTCCAGTTGACATCGAGTTCTTCAAACGGCGTCAACTCCTTCGGATATTCATTCAACACCAGAAGGCCCTCGCGGATCAGCCATTCGTTGATCGCAAAACCTCCATCCAGGCGCTGCGTGCCATGATCGGAAACGACTAGCAGGATGGTCTCATTGTCCAGGAGTTCAAGGATGCTGCCGACCTGCTCGTCGAGCCAGCGATAATACTCCGGAATCACATCGTGGTACGGATTGCCAGGCGCAAACTGCGCGTGCTTCGGATCGAAGAAGTTCCAGAAACCGCGTTGCATGCGGTCGAGGCCGATGTCTACAAAATGAAAGTAGTCCCACTGCTGCTCGGTCAGAAGCGAGCGGACAACATCCCACTGCTTCCGGCTCACATTGAAGATTTCGTCCTTGAGCCAATCCTTATTGTCAGAGCGAAAGTCTTTTACGTCGAAGGGATATTCGCCGACCAGTTCAGAGATCTTTGCGCTGAACTCAGGAGGATCAGTGAAATTATTCTTCGCTTTGTCCGGCGTGAGAAAGCAGCCAATACTGATGCCATTCACCCGCCGGGGAGGATGATTTGGGGGAACGCCGACGATGATCGACTTCTGACCTTCGCGGCCAAGATGGTCCCATATTGAAGGCGCTGTGAAGGAGTTCGAATTCGCGAACCCGAGGTTGCCGTAGGAACGATCGGAGTGATTGCGGAATCCGTAAACCCCGAGCGAGCCCGGGTCCTGGCTGGTACTCATGCACATCCATGCGGGAACCGCGGTCGGCGGAATCACGCTCTCCAGCCGTCCGTAGACTCCTAGGTCCATCAGGCGTCGCAAGTTGACCAGGCGTTCATCGCCAAACACGATTTCTGGTGCGGCGCTTTCAAGTCCCAGCACGCAGATTTTCATGTCTTTAAATTTGCTCCACTTCCGGTGTCAAATTTCAGATTGAGCTTTCAGAGTAACGGCGTGCCATCCATTGATTCCGGCACCGCGACGCCGAGGTAATTCAGGATCGTTGGCGAGAGATCAATAATTCGCGCCTGAACCTTATCCGAACTCGAACGCGGCTTACGATTCATGAACAGAATACCGGGAACTGATTCGGGATCCACGATGTGATCTCCGCTCCAGCGGCGCATATTGTCTTCCAGCAGAGAATGCGAAAAGCCCCCCAGGGCGCTCTGCCAGGAAACGCGAAATCCGCGATTAAAATTCACCAGCAGATCTGGGGAATTCTCCACAAACGGACCCGAGTATAGCTCTTCCCGGCGCGACACGCTGCGGATCGCAGTGCGTTCGGAGTGCGCATCGGGGAAGTCAGCCAGCCCAGACTGGATCGCGCGTCGTACCCGCTCCGCTTCTGTGCCTTCCTCGAGAATACCGCGACTCTCGCGGCCTTTCAGATTCAGGTAAATTCCACCAAGGCCCACCGCATAGGCAGAGGTTTTCGACCAATCAACCCGGGAAAATCCTTCGCCGGCATTTTCGCCAGCCTCGCGCCCGCTATTAAGTGCGAGCAATCCATTTTGCAGCAACCAGGTATTGGTGTCGAAGGACGCGGCGAAAAGTCCCGAAGCCGTGATCGGAGAGCACGACCAGCAGCGTATTCTCGTCGACCTTATCCAGCACTGCACTCAGCAATGCATCGCAGCGCTGATAGTGCCGCTCAATCAGGGTAGCCAGTTCGGGCGAGAGGTCGGGATCAAACCCGGGATGCTCGCGATCGCGGAAGCGCCACAACATGTGTTGCACCCGATCCGGCGTATCGAAGAGCATGAAAAACAGGCCTTCGCTAAAGCGATCGAGTTCAAACCGCATGGCGCGTTCCCGCTCGCTGAGCACCAACTCGCAATGCTGCAGGTAAGCCGCCTCATCCAGTCGCCCATTGTTCAAGCCGTTGTGATCTTCCGCCATGCCGAGGGTGGAAAACAGGCCGATTTTGTCTGACAGTTCTCGCGCATAATCGCCGGGCGAAGAAACCGGAAACATCGGAGCCGCGGGATCGAAGTTGACCGCCGAAACATAAAACTCCAAATGCGGCTCAAGTTGCCGCACATAGAATCGCGCGATGCCGGTTACAGATTGCAGCATGGAAAACTTGAATTTGAAGCGGACCCATTCGCTCCAGCCTTTTTCGGCGATTTCAATCAGGGAAGGTGAGCCGCCAGTGTGGATCACGAGCTTGCGCGCGGCCTTGTCTACCTGTACTCGTATCTCGCAAAAGGTATCCGCCGCGGGCGACGCCTTCGTATTGCGCGGGCCGATCACGCGGGTAGTTAATTCCGACCCCGTATCCAGCGGCTTGGCATCAAGAAAAACAAGCTGCTCGTTTTCCTCTGCCACCACGGCACCGTTCTGGGTATAGAACGTGCCTTTGCTCTGGCTGCCGCGGAGGTCAGGAACGCCTACTCCGGCCAGCATTCGGCCCTGGAGAGGTTCTGGAGGAAAGGTGCACGGACAACGCAGAATCGCACTGGGAATGCCTGCCTTCGACAATAATTGCCATATAGGGACGCCTTGGCGCCGGTTCACCACCCGGGGTTGCGCAAGCATATTTTTCGGACGCTCGAAGCGGGTTAATGCAACATCGGGCAGGTAGGTTCCCGGATCACGGCTGATGAAGTCAAAAATTCCGTGCGCGCCAGGGTTTGCGCCGGTCATAAACGATGACCAGGCAACTGGAGTTTGTGCCGGATATGTGGTTTTCAGCCGGGTGTAACTGCCGGACGCCCGAATCTTTGCAAGATTGGGGAGCTCTCCGCGTTCCAGCATCGCTTCCACGATACTGGGCTCAAGACCGTCCAATCCGATGACAATGACTTTTTTGCGCAAGAACGGACCCGGGAACTATAGAGAACCTTTCGGAGCGTCTTTGGGAGATTCCGGAGTGGCTGGCACGTCGGAGCGGCGGAACATTCGCACGACCTTGAAGAAAACTCCCACAACCTTGTTCCAGAAAAGCAGCAGGAGGCCAAGTACGCTAGCCAGCCCGGAGGTCACCGTCATTACCTGATCGGGGCCACCATAAAGTGCCATCAACGATGCAAATCTCATGAACGCTCCTCGAACTTTGGTGGCCTAGCCCCCACCCCTATTCCGATCTTAACATCGCGACATTTCATTCGCAGTTGGAGAGCGGGTTCCTCTGTCTATCCGTGTCATTGACCCAGGTCATTGACCGGCGGCCTTGGTAATTCCGGCCGCGTCGCCAGCGTCGTACACCTGCATCTTGTAGTGCACCTGCGACCGAGCCAGACCGTTCCAGTCGGAGACCCGTATGTTCAATTCTACGTTAGACTTATCTGCTCCCGGCACCAGAATGTCCAGACGCGCATCGGTATTGACGCCGGGGCTGATGTCATCATTTACGCAGATATCGTCGAACGCGTCGGGCGTGGAATCTGCGATTCCCGGCGACTGGGTGTGGTCATCTCCCGGATTCCGACAAGTCTGATAGGGCTCGCCCTTTGCGTCGACGATCGCGATCACCGGATCAAGCAACCTCGGCGAAGTGAGCGGAGGGCCATCTACCTCGACCGTCATAACGGATCCGGCTTCCGCCTCAACCCGGTAGTAGTCGTCGACAGACCCCGCCGATCCGCTTCCGCGAACACTGGTTTCCTGAGCGTTGAATTTGCCATCGTGCAGAGCAATCAGAGTGGACGCTGGTTTTTCGCTGTCGGCGCGCGCCAGCAAGTCTTCCAGGCGAGTGCTTAGACTCCGAGCCACCCGCTGGCCCATCGGAGTGTTTATGACATTGTGGGATTCGTCGACGTCGTGGACCCAGTCGTAGAGTTGGTCGCCGAGTTCCTTGTGAACAATCAAATGCCAGCGGGGAGTGACCATCGACTTCATAGGACCGTCGAAGGTCGTAGGCACCAACTTGGACGCGGCCTTATTTTCGTCGCTGAAAATATTGCGTTGGGCCACTTCAGAGAGAGAATCCGGCCAGGCTGGCTCTGCTCCAGGCGTTTGCCAGAGAGCGCTCAAAGCCGGTCCGGGAAATACTTGCTGATCGCTGCCGCCTAGCAGTCCCATGATTGTTGCCGGAATGGCTGAGTTCGTAACTGGCTGCGCCAGCCGAATGCCGGTCGGAATGTGTCCAGGATATTCGATAATCAGCGGCACATGGATCAGCTCGCGGTAAAGAGCGACGGCGTGGTGGGCCAGGCCATGCTGCCCTAGCGACTCTCCGTGATCAGAAGTGATAACGACCAGAGTATTTTTGCTCAGGCCTCTGCGATCCAGATCATGAAGAAGGCGTCCGATGTAGTCGTCGACGTATTTGATCCCGTCATCGTACTTGTCGGTCGCATTGTGTTGACCCCATTCCGGCGTGGGATAAGAAGACGGGCTCCCATAAGGTTCGTGCACGTCTAGATAGTTCAGGAACACGAAAAACGGATGGCCAGCATCGCGATCGATCCAGTTCACAACTTCCTGGTTGACTGCGTCTGCATGCTTTCGCAATCCAAAATCCTGACCGTATCCGAGCAGTTCCCGTTTAAGGCTCCGCTGAAGCCTTTTCACGTAGAAGCCTATAAGTTCCCTGCCATAGAGTGTGCGCGCCAGCATGTCGCCGGCTGAGTGGAAATAATCTTCAAAGTGGATAAATCCGCGGCCGAATCCGAGGTCCCGGGTAAAGAAGGTGCGGTTGGCAGAGAATGCCCCGGTGCGATATCCACGGCGCGCCAGTACCTCTCCGATCGTGGGAAAGCCACCCAGGCTGAATGCGTCGGCACCGAATACTGACATCGGCTGTATCTTTTCCATGCCGTGCTCGAACTGGTAACGGCCGGTCAGGATGGAAGCGTGTGATGGAAAGGTCCACGAAGAGGTCGAGATGGCGTTCTCAAAAAGTATCCCCTGCTTTGCTACGGCGTCGATATTCGGACTGGTGGGACGTGAGTATCCGTACGTCGACAAATGATCGGCGCGGAGAGTATCCACGACTATGACCACTACATTCGGTGCATCAGCGGACGCGGATGGCAAACTTGCAACTGCCCTTTTCTCCTTCAACCATTGGCTGCCCTGGATTCCAACGAAGGCAACGACCGCGGTGGCAGCAACCATCGGTAATGTCCAGTGAACGAACCGGAGGACAGCCTCTTCATGTTTTGTGATCCAGCGGCTGCAGGCAACACCAACCCCAAGCGCCAGCAATAGACAACTTCCGCGTGAGAGACGAGCTGTGATGCAGAGCCAGTCGTAGACCGTCAAGGCAATCAGGAGGGCTAAAGCAGACTGGAAGACCGGAACTCTCGGCGCCAGGCGGGCTGCCAGAAACAAAAGAAGTATCAAAACAGAAAACAGGACCAGATTGACGGCTGGAGAGATCCAGATGATCTGTTCCGAGACGTGGAGTGTCGGTCCCCATCGCTCCCAGTTGATTCTTTGAAAGAGCAGCAGGCCAGCGCCCTCGACCAGGCCGGCGATAATTCCAAACCATGCGGCAAGAAGCGGAAGTGAGCCGAGACGAGGCGCGGATGCGCTGGACGAAGGAGGCTCTGTTGGCTTAATCAGAGATAACACTTTTTCCAAGTCTACGCGAAAATCGGTGACAATCGATCACAATAACAGTTTGTGTTCATCCCCCTGGTGCGAGGCTATTTGTGAAGTAAATTGACCATGAGGATAATTTAGGAACAATGACTGTTTGGGAGTTAACCGTTCTGGTATGGATCGGATCGGCCGTTGCCGGTCTACTCGGTTCTCTCACCGGGCTTGGCGGTGGCGTGGTTCTCGTTCCCCTACTGACCCTCTTCTTCAAAGTGGATATTCGCTACGCAATCGGGGCTTCCCTGGTCTCCGTAATTGCCACGTCTTCCGGGGCCGCTTCCGCTTACGTCAAGGAAGGGATTTCCAATATCCGCATTGGAATGTTTCTCGAAATTGCGACCACTCTCGGAGCGGTTTTCGGAGCATTTCTGGCAGCCAGGGTCTCGACTTCGGCGATCGCCATCATCTTCGGGGCGGTACTGCTCTATTCCGCCTATCTGTCCGCCCGGGTCCGCGTCAGGTCGAAAAGCGATGAAATGCCCGACCCTTTAGCCACGCGATTACAGCTGAATGGGAGCTTCCCCACTCCGGAGGGTATTCGCCATTACTTTGTCCGCCGGGTACCCGCTGGATTCAGCTTTATGTTTGGCGCGGGGGCTCTCTCTGGATTGCTGGGCATTGGTTCGGGCGCCGTGAAAGTCCTTGCCATGGACCAGGCAATGCGAATTCCGTTCAAGGTGTCGACTACCACCAGCAATTTCATGATTGGGGTAACCGCGGCGGCCAGCGCCGGCGTTTATCTGAGCCGAGGGTATATCGATCCTGGCCTTTCCATGCCGGTCATGTTGGGAGTTCTCGGCGGTTCGTTGGTGGGTACCCGCATTCTGGTGCAAGCCGAAACCAAATGGCTGCGGTTGATTTTCAGCATTGTCATCCTGATGTTGGGGGCACAGATGATCTACAACGGAGCGGCGGGGAAAATATGAAATCGATTAGCCTGCCAGTTTGGACTGACCGTAAGGTCGAGGATCTTATCGGCAACCTGCTGCGCGCCGGAGTGTCTTTGGCGGCGCTGATCGTCTTCATCGGCGGGGTCGTTTACCTTGCTAGGCACGGCGCCGAGCCTGCCGACTACCGGGTTTTCCACGGAGAACCGAGCCAGCTTCGTACCATCCCCGGGGTTTTGCAGGAGACTTTTGCGTTTCAAGCGCGAGGCATCATCCAACTCGGATTGCTCGTGCTGATCGCAACCCCGGTTGCCCGGGTCGCGCTTTCCATCCTTGGATTTGCCGCGGAGCGGGATCGCATGTATGTGGTCTTTGCGACCATCGTCCTGGTGATTTTGCTTTACAGTCTCTTCGGACCTGCCTGACGCCAAGGCTGGAACCTACGGAAGCTCCGACCGGAAGAAGTGACGCCGCTCAAAAAGGCTCATTGGCAACTCGAAAACCTTGGTCTCCCCGACTGCAAATAAGAACTGTTTGCCGCATTCAGGTGCTGGACAGGTAGTGCTGACCTTTTCCTTGTTGGTTTCCCGAGTCACTTCCCGTTCCACTACCACCCAGGTTCCACACTTGGGACAAGTTACACACGAACTCACAATGTGATCAGACATGCCACTTCAGTGTAAACGATCCTGCAACCCTGAATTTGGGCCGGGAAATCAACTGGCTGGCAGTTTCCCATGACGCAGTTCCCAAAGAATCTGCCTCAAGACACCCAGCCAGGCCTCCGCATCGCGAGCCGAGATTTTGAGGCGGCGCACCATGCGCCGGACCCTTTCCTCAGTGGCAGGAGCCCTGTCCGGGGTCATGTGGGTGCTGGTGCTGAGGGCGTCTAACAGGATCGCCGTCATACGCTCGACGTCCTCCGAGGCAGCGAGCGCCTGGCTCTCGGAAACTCCGGCCACCCGGTCATCACGAACGAGTTCGTACAAGCAGACGGCAACTGCTTGCCCCAGGTTCATCGAAATATGCTCGTCCCTGGTAGGAATACGCATTAACCAATGGCAGTGGCTAAGGTCTCGCCTCGAGAGCCCGTACTTCTCCGAGCCGAACAGCAGGGCCACGCGACTGGATTGCATTCGTTTCCGCATCAGTCGTGCACCATACTCAAGGCGGCGAAGTGGATGCTGCAATTCGCGATGACGCACCGCGGTCGTCCCCACCACCAGCGTACAATCCGCGACGGCTTCGGCGACGGTTTTGTATTCCGTCGCATTTTCCAGCAGCGCAGCCGCGCCCACTGCGGATTTCGCCTTCCGGAATGCAACGTCATAGGGATTCACAACCCCGAGTTGTAGGATGCCAAAGTTGCTCATGGCCCGAGCCGCAGCGCCGATGTTGAGAGGGTTGCGCGTCTCCACCAGTACTACTCGTAAATTGTCGGATTTTAACGGAGCAGGCAAGAATCGTAATTCTAAAGCAAGGTCATCGTGGAATGGCAGCAATCGATACCCGAAGTGTCACTCTGAAACGCCTGTCATCCTGAGCGAAGGATGACCTTTTGCTTGCGAAACACCTTGTGGAGTCGAAGGACCCCTACGTCCGCATGTCCTGTCGCCCCCAGGGGTCCTTCGACTTCGTGTGAAGCCCGCGTTGCGGGTTTCACACTGCGCTCAGGATGACATTGGGAATCAGTCCGCCGCCACTGGTGAGCCTTTATTCACCGATTCGGCCACGCGAATCAATGACGGGAGGACCTCACCCAGGCCCTTTTTCTGAGGATCGCCGAAGGCAAAATAAAGCTGGTTGTAAAGCGGGTAGATCTGTTCGTAGACACTCTGTTCGGATTTCTCAGGCTCATAGAGGCGGTGGGGAGGGCAAATCTTCTGCTGCGCTTCCTCGACGGTCTTGAAGATTCCCGCCGCAAGAAATGCAAAAATTGCGGAGCCCAGGCTGGTGACACTTTTGCTCGGTACCAATACCGGACGCCCAAGCACGTTCGCGTAGACGCGGTTCAACACGTCATTCTTCTGTGGGATCCCGCCGGCGTTGATGACCCGCTTGATATGAACGCCGTGGCCAGCCATACGATCCAGGATCACGCGAGTATGAAACGCCGTGCCTTCGATGGCGGCAAATAATTCGTCCTGAGCGGTGCTTTGTAGATTCCAGCCTAACGTGATGCCGCGCAGATTCGGATTCACCAGCACAGTGCGGTCGCCATTGTCCCAGGTCATCCGCAGCAGACCGGTTTGACCCGCGCGATAGTCCTCAAGTCCCTCGCTTAGCTTCTGAACATCTGTGCCCGCGCGTGTGGCAATCGCATTGAAAATATCTCCGACCGCCGAAAGTCCAGCTTCAATTCCGGTCCGAAGCGGGTGCACACTTCCCTGCACGACGCCGCATACGCCGGGGACAAGATTCACTGAAGGTGTAATTCCGATGATACAGGTCGACGTTCCGACCACATTGACCATGTCATCCGTACCGCAACCGGCCCCGATCGCATCCCAATGAGCGTCGAAGGCTCCCACCGGAATCGGAATGCCGGGCTTGAGGCCAAGTTGCTCCGCCCAGTATTTGGAAAGCGTTCCGGCGATCTGGTCTGACGCCGCGTATTCCCCGTCGAGTTTTTCACGCACGCCAGCAAGTAACGGATCGACCTTAACCAGGAATTCCTCAGAAGGCAGACCGCCGAGGGCCTTGTTCCACATCCATTTGTGGCCCATGGCGCAGATACTGCGCTTCACTTTTTTAGGATCAGTGATGCCGCACAACGTCGCTGCGACCATGTCACAATGCTCGAACGCCGAGACGAATTCGGAACGCTTCGATGGATTGTGACGCAACCAATGCAGAAGTTTGGAAAATCCCCACTCGGACGAGTAAACACCTCCGCACCAGTTGATCGCTTCCAGCTCTTCGCGATGGGCCGCTGCCGTAATCTCAGCGGCCTCGCCCTTGGCGCGGTGATCGCACCACAGATAGTATTCGCCGAGCGGTTGCAGATCTTTGCCGACCGGAATAACCGACGAGCCCGTGGTATCAAGGGCTATCGCGCGCACCTGGTCGCCTGAGATGCCGGCTTGCTTCACAGCCTCGCGAGTAGCTTCGACCAGCGCGCGCATGTGATCGTCGTGCGACTGGGTGGCGTATTCAGGGTCTTCGCGCTTGCGGTGCAGGGGGTATTCAGCAACGGCGGAGGTCAGCAACCCGCGCTCGCTGTCCACAAGAGAAACGCGGACGCTCAGGGTTCCAAAATCGACTCCAGCCACGATGGCCATCAGCAGGCCTTGCCATCATCCGGATGCCGGTACATGTCCCAGCCCATGTAGCGGGTGGTGGCTTCGTAAACGGCGGGGGCGACGCTGGAAAGATTGGCGGCGACGTGATGTTCGAAGCCGTTTTCGCAGATGTAGTGAAGAAGTTTTTGCATTTCGGGGATCTCGACCACGCCAGCCCCGCCGAAGGTATTCAACGGATCGTCGGTAAACCTTCCCTCGCCAACATAGCCGCGCATCTTGCCAGCGGTGTCGTCGGTGGAGAAGCGGGCAAAGCTCATTTTCTCGGGCTTGATCAACCCCACGCAGGTACCGAAGGTGTTTTCCTTACCAACCGTTCCGGCGATGATTTCCTGAAAATCCATTTTCACCGAACGAAAGAAATGCTTGGGAAGATTTGAGCAATGGAAGCAAACTGCCTTATTGGGATCAGCTCCGTAGTTATTGTTCCAGTCGAGCAGCGCCGAAGGTGTTTCCGATGCTAAACGCAACGCATGCATGCCGAGCACGCCGCAAATATCGACTTCGCATGCGCTCGAGAGCAGACTGTCGCTCATCATGCTCATGACTGTGCAGGGCACGACGCCGAGATTTTCCTCGATGGAAGTCCAGCACTGCACCGCGCTGATGGCGACTTCAGTGGAAGCCATCCAGTGATCAACAACCGCGCCGAGCTTGGCCATTTTGATTAACGCGGCCTCCGGCACACTGCTCGCATCCACGTATTTCTTGATCGATGCCAGTTTGGCTTGCGCGCTGTCGTCAGTGTCCTTCATTCGCTCGATACGGCCGAGAACTTCAGAAAGATCGAGCGTCTCGATCGAGATGCCCTGAGATTCGAGGATTTTCTCGCTATAGCGAACCGTGTTGAATGCGGTCGGACGCGCGCCGATTGCGCCCACGCGAAGGTTTCGGAAACCGTTGACCACGCGGCAGACCCCGGCAAACCACTGCAGGTCTTTGGCGAATTCAGACGAATCGGGACTCTCCGTATGCAGGGTCGTGATGGAGTATGGAATCCCATACTGCCTTAGATTGTTGCAAGCCGACATTTTTCCGCAGAAGCTATCGCGGCGGAACGCAATCGTCATCTTCTTGGGATCATCGGGAGTAGCCTGGATCAAAACTGGAACACGAAGATCCGCCAAACGCAGAGTATCGGCGATGGCGCGCTCTTCGCCAAAGTTCGGAAGGGTCACGATTACGCCATCGATGCGGTCACGATTACGCTTGAACAAATCGGCACAGCGCCTGGATTCTTCCCGGGTTTCAACCGCCCCGTACTTGCTCTCTTCCGGAGTAAGCGCTACTACGTCCATTCCGGCCGTGGTCAACACGCGAAGCATTTCCTCGCGGCCGCTCTTGGCCAGATGATCGGGAAAGAAACCGCGGTTCCCCACGATCAGGCCCATCGTCATTTTTTTCGTCGACATACTTTACCTTGTGATCGCTCGCCTTACATCTGCCGCTTGGGGGCGAACTTGATGCAATAAATCAGTCCAACAAGTAAAAGGACCGCTCCCCACCACACTCCGGCGTGCAGATTGAACAAGACCACGCCGGGATCGATGGGAGGATTCACCAGTTGATAAATTCCCGCAGCCAAAATCAACGCCCCATTTACCGCTAGCGAGACGCCGATGAAAAACCAAATCGAGATCATGGTTTACACCTCAGTCAGTCAAGAGTTCCTGCGTCACGATCGAGGGTAGCACCGGCATCCTGCCGGGACGGCGGCGCTACTCGCGGCTACCAGAAAATAATATTCAGCACAAAGAACACCACTACAACCACACCAGCCCAGAAAAGCGGCTTCTGATACAGGGGCACGTCGCCAACTGACGGAATTTCTGTCATACCGTAGACCAGACCAGTCAATTGACCGTCCGGCACAGGTTTCGTCACCATACTCACCGTCACAGTTACGACAACGCAGACGATGAAGGACCAAAGCGCCTGATACATATCCTGAGCGAGAGCTTTCGCGTGAGGCGAGAGCGCCACGTATCGCAGCGCGGTTGGATCAATCTTGACCCACGCCCACATCCCAATCGAGGAAAGCGTTCCGCACAACAGCCCCCAAAATCCGCCAGGTCCGGTGGCTCGTTTCCAAAGCATCCCCAGGATCACGGTGCCAAACAGGGGTGCGATGAAGAAGCTGAACAGAGCCTGCACGTAGTCCATGATGCTGGCAAACTGCATCACCAGGTATGCCGTGCCCACGCTAATGAGTACGCCGACCACCGTCGTCCAACGACCCATGTTTACGTAGTGATGGTCTGTGCCCTTGCTGTTGATGAGCGGCCTGTAGATGTCATATGTCCAGACAGTTGTGAATGCGCTGACATTTCCTGCCATCCCCGACATAAAGCCAGCAATCAGCGCGGTGATTCCCAACCCCAGCAGCCCGGGGCCACAATAGCGGGCCAACATGAGCGGCAGCACGTCGTTGTAGCTGTGGCCGCCGGTTACAGCGGCAACCGACTCGGGAACCAGTTTCATTGGCAGGACGGCCAACCCGAGCAATCCGGGAAGGATCACAATAATCGGAACCAGCATCTTGAATCCGGCTCCGATAATCGGCGCCATTTCCGCGCTGCGAATATCTTTCGCGGCGAGGATGCGCTGCACGACCAGAAAGTCAGTAGTCCAATAGCCCATCGAAATGACTGCGCCTAGGCCAAAGACAATCCCGGTCCAATGAATTCCCATCGGATTGGAGGTAAACGAGCCCAGACCAGCCCAGAGATGGACATACTGTTCCGAAGTTCTCTGTGCAATTTGAATCTTGAGGTTGCCCCATCCGCCGGCCTCATAGAGCCCGAGGATAGGAATCAGAAGTGCGCCCGCCCAGATGAGGAAGAATTGGAGCACTTCATTGAAAATTGCGGAACGGAGCCCGCCCAGAGTTACATAAATCGCGACGGTCAGAGATGAGACCCAGATGCTGAAGTTGATGTCCCATCCAAGAACGATTTGCATGACCTTGGCCATGGCAAACATGTTGACGCCGCTCATGAGCACCGTCATGAAAGCAAATGAAACTGCCGACAGAGCGCGACTTGGTTCACCGAAACGCAACTTCAAATATCCGGGGACAGAATGCGTTTTAGATATGTAGTAAAACGGCATCATGACCAGCGCCAGGAACAGCATGGCTGGGATGGCGCCAATCCAGTACCAGTGTGTCGCGAGAATGCCGTATTGATAGGCTGAGCCTGCCCAACCCATTAATTCCAGGGCGCCCAGGTTGGCGGAGAGAAAGCTGAGACCGGCCACCCAAGCCGTCATCTCGCGTCCCGCCATGAAGAAATCTTCGCCGGTATTTGCCCGGCCGCGCAGGTAGAAACCGATCGCCAAAACGAGAACGAAATAGAACGCGATGATCACCACGTCCACCGCGGACAGGTGCACGAGCTGCTTCTCCGCAAACATCACTATCGCTGGGATCATTTCTTTTCCTTTGGCTGGCCGTAGTAAGCGCTCGATCCGTGTTTTCTGAGGTAATGTTTGTCGTGCAATCCGCTGCCGACTGATTCCGCTTCGTGATCAATTGTTATGGTGAAAAGAGCCATTCGCGCCACGGCCTCCACAATCACCGCATTGTGCGCGGCTGCGGCTGGGTCGGGTCCCCAGGCAAAAGGCGCATGGTTGGCGACCAGGACCGCAGGCACTGCCGCATAGTCGAGCTTCTCAAAAACCCGGACGATGGCATGGCCTGTGTTCTTCTCATACTCAGACGCGATTTCGCTGTCTTTCATAACCGCCGTCACTGGGATCGAACCGTGGAAGTAATCGGCATGGGTCGTGCCTAAGCATGGAATCGATTTACGAGCCTGCGCCCATGAGGTCGCATACTCGGAGTGGGTGTGGGCCACGCCACCAATGTCCGGAAAGGCCTGATAAAGCACAAGATGAGTGGGCAGATCCGACGACGGTCTCAAATCGCCTTCGACGATTTTCCCCTCCAAGTCGGAAACTACCAGATGCTCCGGTTTCATCTTGTCGTAAGGGACGCCGCTGGGCTTGATCACTACCAATTTTTCTTCACGGGAAATGCCGCTGGCGTTGCCGAAGGTGTAAAGCACCAAGCCCTTGCGCACCAGTTCAAGATTTGCTTCCAGCACCTCTTCCCTAAGTCGCGGCAGAAGCATATCTGGCGGTTCCCAGCAAGGTAACCGAGTAGCAATCGTTTACCAAGACAAACAAGAGAAACTAGAGCACGCTGCCGAGTTTGTCAATCTCGGATTTAAATTTCCCTTGTAATCTCCAGTCCGTTAACGTCAACGATGACTTAAGCACAAACCGCAGAGTCGCCCTGGTAAACGATTTCCTCATTCCGGGTCGCCCTACTTCGTCAATTGCCGGATCAGAGCGACTTCCTTTGGGTCAAACGGATCCCCGTTTTGACGAAAGATGTCGTGAAACCAGATCGGCGGCTCCGCAGTGTAGGTCTTGTCCCACGAATCCCAGGGATAAATCGTCTGTGACTTGCCGTTTACAAAGCCCCAGTTATAGGCGCCGACTTTTTCGTCTTTCAATAGCGGCAGGATTGCCGCAAAAGTACTACCCCGCGGCCGCGCCATATATTCCGAGCAGACCACCGGACGGCCGAAGCGCCGCAATGATTGAATCCGGCGCTTCATTTCGTCGGGCGGTTCATAGCTGTGGAACGTGATTATGTCGGAATTCTGCAGTTGCAGGCTCGCCATCTCGCTCAGCTTATCGTCGCTCGACCAATCGCCCTGCCAGACTCCGCTTGTCAGGGGTTGAGTCGGCTCGGCACTTCGAGCCCAGCCCCACTCTTCCCTGAGTAATCGCAACGCAATGTCTGCTTTGTGGGGAAGTTCCTGGGATTTGTATGGAGGGTTTTCATTGTCGGGCTCGTTCATCAGATCCCACATGAGGACGCGCGGATCGGCGCGAAAATGGCTAATGACTCCTACCACGATAGGGTTTGAGTTCGCGATTCCACCGGGACTCATCTTTCAAAATCTCCGCTCCCGGAGCCTGCACCCAGCCTGAATTATGAACATGAGGTTTGGGATCGCGCTGCTTGCCAAGCTTGGGATTGGGATCCCAGACGGAGTCCAGGAGAACGAACATGATCCGGATATGGTGCTTGTCCGCAACCTCGAGGAACTGGTCCATCCGGTGGAGAAATCCGGCCGAGTCCTGCTGCCACAAGAGGTTGTGCAGGAAAACGCGCATCGTATTCATCCCAAGACCCTGTGCCAGCCCCAGTTCGCGGTCGATCGTAGGAAGGTCGAAGGTGTCAGCCTGCCACATCTCCAATTCATTGATCGCGGTGCTCGGAATGAAATTGCTGCCCACAAGCCAAGGTTGCCGGGCATACCAGTCATTAGCCTGTTTCGCCGTCCATGGGGACGAGGTAGCGGCGAATGTCGGTGAAGAAGCTACAAGCAGGAAGAAGAACGCAACGATGAGCTTGTGCACGGAGGCAATCAGATAGTTTCTCAAGCGCACACAATAGCACTTTTTTCGATTCTTCTGCACAACTCGCGCTGCCCGACCGACCTTCGTATCAGTGCGTTTTGAGATAACGTTTGCCGTGCTAAAATCCGGGCGTCAGCCCGCGGCACGGAAAGCGTTTCTATGGACATCCGGGAGATCGCAAAACGGGCCAAGGTTTCAACCGCCACCGTTTCCCGAACCATTAACCGGGTCCCCACGGTCAACGCCCAGTTGGCCAAGCGAGTCTGGACTGTTATTGAAGAACTTGGGTATTACCCGAATACACAAGCCCGGGCGCTGGTCTCCGGACGCAGCCGCATTTTCGGTCTCATTGTTTCCGAAATGACTAATCCGTTCTTTCCGGAAATCATGCAGGTCTTTGAGACGATCGCGGTCCAACATCAGTATGAAATCCTGCTGACCTCCACCGGGAACGATCCCAAGCGAATGGAAAGCTCGGTCCGCCGGATGATCGAGCGCCGCGTCGAGGGAGTGGCCATCATGACCTTCGGCATGGAAGAACTGTTGCTGGAAGATCTGAAATTGCGGAAGGTCCCGCTGGTCTTTGTCGATGTCGGACCGCCTCGCCCCCGCGTAAGCAATATTCGGATTGATTATCTCAACGGGATTCGCCAAGCGGTTCAACACCTGGCCGCCCTGCGACACGAAAAAATCGGGTTTATTACCGGCCCATTGCGATTGAAGTCAGCCGTGGCGCGCCAGCAAGCGTTTCTGCGTTCCATGCAGGAGATAGGCATGGAATCAGATCCAGCGCTGATTGTTGAGGGAGATCACACGATGGAAGGCGGGATGGCGGCCTTCTCGCGTTTGCTCGCTGGACCGGTTCGTCCGACCGCGGTGCTGTGTTCGAATGACATGACCGCCATCGGAGTAATGCGGGAAAGCCACGATGTCGGTATCTCAATTCCGCGCGACATGTCGGTGATCGGGTTCGACGACATCAGATTGGCTCAGTTCGTGTTGCCTCCGCTGACTTCGGTGCAGATGTCGCAATCCGAACTAGCAACGCTGGCTTTCAACGCGCTGCTGGCGGAAGTAGAACGGGAAACACCCGCACCCAACGGCACCGAGTATGTGCTCAAGACCACTCTTGTGCTGCGGGAGTCAACGAGTCTGCTTTCCGGAACGGCGAAGGAAGATAAACGGCCGCGAACTCCGCCAAAGCAAGATTGAAACCGTCGTAGACCACGCCGCCAATCAGGTTCCCCATTGAATTACGCTGTAAGAGTGAGGCGGCACTTCGAAGCGAGTCCGGCCACCTGAAGTCGAGGGCTTGTCCATAGATCGCGGTGCGACGCGTTGTGGTGTGTCAAAGCTGTTCGAGGCTTTGAGATCCTCTCCGGTCAACACGAAGGACGACAACACGCGTGTCGGCGCATTATCTTGCCAATTCAGTTCGACCGTATGCGGTTTGACCAGATCGCGGTTGAGAACGAAAACGGCGAGCTTTCCGTTCTCTTTGTCCAGCGTGCCAATCGCATCGAGATAAGGAACCTGGCCCATTCCTGTGACGTCGTAGGTCGGCGATTCCACCAGGAAATTTAACACCGCGCCGCGGGCAAACTGAAGCGCCCAACTGTACGGGTAATAAATAGTCTGCCGGAACAAGCCGTTTGCATTGGTCATGATCGGCGCGATGACATTAATCAACTGCGCCAGGCACGCCAGCTTTACGCGATCTGCATTGCGAATCAGAGTATTAAGAAATCCGCCGACAAGCAGAGCATCTTCCAGGTTGTAGACCTCTTCAAGCAAGTGCGGAGCTTCGCGTCCGTGGCCATTCACTGCGTCCCCAGTGCGCGCCCGGTACCAGACGTTCCACTCATCGAAGGACAGCCAGAGTTTTTTCGGAGAGCGGCGATGTCCACGCACCATATCGCAAACCGCCACTGTCTCCGCGATCTGCTTTTCCATGCTCAGGTTCATGGCCAAAAACTTTGTGCTATCACCGCCGGTTTCGTCAGGACTATTGCCCACGTAGCGATGCAAGGAGAGGCCATCGACGTAGTCGTAGCACTGCTCGAGAACTTCCCGATCCCACTCCAGATAGGTCGGCATCAATGGTCCGCTCGATCCGCAGGCGATGAGTTGAAGGGAGGGATCGACATAATGCATCTGACGGGCGGCATCCTGAGCTTTCAGGCCATATTCCGTGGCCGTCATGTGACCGATTTGCCAGGGGCCGTCCATCTCGTTGCCCAGGCACCAGTACTTCGCTTTGTAGGGCTCAGCAAATCCGTTCTTACGGCGCAGGTCACTCCATTTTGTGCCCTTCTCGATATTGCAGTACTCAACCAGGGCGGCCGCTTGCTCGGGTGTTCCGGTTCCAAGATTTAAACCCATCAGAGGCTGAGTGCCGACTGCTTTGCACCACGCCATGAATTCGTCCGTACCAAACTGGTTGGTGTTGAGCGAATTCCACGCGCGATCCAAAACTCGCGGACGGTCTGCTTTTGGACCCACGCCGTCGAGCCAGTTGTAGCCGGAGACGAAATTTCCTCCGGGATAGCGAATAATCGGCACACCCATCTGACGAACTTCGTCCATTACATCTTTACGAAAACCGTTCGAGTCGGAAAGCTTCGAGCCGGGATCGTAAATTCCCTCATAGATCGCCCGTCCGAGGTGTTCAAGAAATGATCCAAACAGATTGCGATCCAATGGCGCGACGGTTCGCCGAGAGTCGATATAAACGCGCACGTCCGCGCCGGGACTCGAGGTTTGGGGCGTTGCCGGCAAAAACCTGCCGAAAGCGAGTTGGGTGGAGCACGCGATTCCTGCAGCAGCGGCTTGTCCCAGGAAACGGCGGCGGTTGGAAGAGAACATTTTTGTAAACTCCTGCCTATTTTGCAAAAGCGAAAATCGAGAATGCGACGAATAGTAAACGTTTACCAAATCTCATGCCACACTTTTTTGAGGGCAGACGTTATGCGGGAAGGCCACGACTTTAGTTGTGCCTTCCGTATCGAGCGGGAGGATGGGCTTTAACCACTGAGGTTGGCTTTGGGTTGGGAGGAATGTGCCGCGTCAATCAACCCAGTACAAAAAATCCAATCGCAAAGACGTAGCAGAACTCAGAATTGAGTCTTCCCTAAGACAAAAGGGATTCGCAACACATCTACCTAATTCGACGCTGCCGAAGCAGGCTCCGCCACCGAGGGCGGGACCACGCGCTCCGCGGACACTCGCGACGACTCTGGCCTGTAACCGTTTCGCGTCCGGATGCGGCATTTCTTCATCCGTTCTCCCTTTAACTTCACGGTGATGGTGCGCCACCCGCGATTGGGATTGGGCTGAGGGTAATAGCTCACCGAATAAAGATGTGCCAGATCGTTGCGGATGGAAGCAAATGCTTTCTGCTGCTCCCGCCAGGTTTTTGCGAAGTAGGCCTCGCCGCCCGTGGCCGCGCTCATCCGTTTGAATACGGTGCTCGAAACCGGCTCCAGCTTGGCTTCCCGGGTACTGATCATGTAGATGGGAATGCCTTTGGATTGGGCCAGTTCCGCCACATCTTCCGGCGGCACCATGCTGTAGTTATCAGGCCCATTCGAGAACACCACGACAACTTTCCGGCCCATATTCTGGCCAGCGTCTTTCAGCGTCATCAGCAGAGCGTTGTAGAGCGCAGCATCGTCTCCGGCAACCGTGGTGCGCACTCCGCGCAATACCTGGTTGCGGTCAGGCGTGAGGGTGGTAGCGCGGGAGAGATCGCGACTGTATGAATAGAAAGCCACCCGGTCAGGGTTGTCGAGCGATCGAACAAACTCGGCGATGGCATCCTGGGCAAAGACAAAACCGCGATACATATAGTTGCTGGTGTCGAACAGGATGAAAACATTGGCGCCAGCCATCGCCGATCCCAGTTCGGAACCAAGCTCGGAAGACGTTTCCGAATTCAAGGCACCATTTGACGAACCAATGTGGAGCTGCCCGGACTTGTCTTCATCACCGGCCGCCACCACTCTGCGCGTGGCTTCGTTACCTTCGCCGAATATTGCCACTTTTTGCGAGATGCCGTCTTCGGTCACTTCGAAATCCGAAGGCTTGAGGCCAGTCACGTAATTGCCTTTGCTGTCCATGACTGCCACGTTCAGCTGCACCATGTCGACTTCGACGCGAATGCTGGTTTCGCCTTCCTGCGCGGCCATACGGGGAAATGACCCAACGAGGAATGTGAAAGTAGCCACGAGAACGAGAACAACTTTTTTCGCCATGAGACCCTGCCGTCACCTGGCCGCGCCTTCAACCGGCCGCGGACCGATTAAATTTGAACATCTCGAGCTCTTAAAACTGCTTCCTTACTGAACCGGCGTACTGAGCGCGACCTTGGGCAGCGATGTGATCTTGCCCTGCCGGAACTCCTCGCCAGTCTCCCGCATGGCGCGAAGCATCGCCGGCCAGTCCTCGAAGTCGGTGGCAAAAATCTTTTCTACCATCCGATATGTCAACTCCGGTACCAAGCGATTCAACATCACCGGCGGATAACCCTGTTCGTCCGCAAGGCGGGCCCAGTACAAATTATTGGAATCCCAGGACTCGGCCAGGAGTCGGCTTGAGTAACCCATGAACGCGGGGAACGGTTTTACGTTCAGCAATTCACGACTGTAGCTTTGCGCCAGAGCAGGATGGGGAACGCCAAAGTCATCGGACAATTTTTTCCAACTGACTTCCGTGGGATAGTGACTAGAAAGACTTTCCAGTTCTTCCCCCGCTTTTCCCCATGAATTATTTTCGCCAGGAGATCTCCGCCGGAACTCAGCTGCAAGATAGAAGGTCTCTCCGGGCATCACTCGGGAAAGAGCATCGTTCACATTCCCTGCCTGCAAGGCTTTTTCAAGTTGCTCCGCCCGCTGTGGAACCATGCGCTCGGAAAGGATGCTTAGAACCGTGGCTCGCAATTTCTCGTCTTTGGCGGAAGCCGTTAAAAGTTCCTCACCCGTGCGCTGGTACAAAGTGACGGCGTGCAACTCGTTAGGTGTGATCCCCCACCAGCGAGGCAAGATGGCGCTGCTGACCAGCCCTGGCACCAACTCATGCCAGATCAAGGCCTGAACATTTTCCGGAACGATAAAGTCCTGCTCCGCTTCGGCCAAGACAAAAGGTAGATCCGCGAGCGACCCCGCCAGGTGAGCGCCGCCGCCGGCTGGAAGCCCCGAGCCGAACACATGCGGCACGTGCCAGGACTGCCCTCCTCCCAGCGCCATTTCTCCGGAGAAGTCATGCGAGCGAACGTAAAGAGGATTATTGAGAAGAATCTGCGCTCCCGGTGGCTCGTAATACGCGTAATTCAATCCAACCAGGGTGTCTCGCAGGAACGGAACAACGATACCGCGGGCATCCACCAACTCCTTGTGAGAGTTGGGAGACTTGATGATTTTCACGAGATCGGTCCGCGTCTGCAAGGAACTATGACGGGTGTTGTAGAAACCAGCGGCCCACTCGCTGCGCTCACTGCTGGTGAACATTGGCCGCGGCATTTCAAATTCCCGCAACTCCCCTGCGAGAGGAATCAGGGAATCGCCTACCGGTTTGCCTTGCGCCAACTCGTTGAGGCCATTTCCCAGGGCGAGCAAGGTGTCGAGCGAAACCAGGCGTTGACCGTCCATAACCGAACGGATCCGGTTAGCCAATTCCTGCCGGACCTGTTGTCCTGCCGGAAAGGCCTGCTTGGGGCCCGCCAATAGAGAGATCACCTCGGCCTGGGTAAGATTCGTTCTGCCGGCTGCTGACCGCCACAGGTCATGAATTGAAGCCTGGGCGACATCGAATAACTGCGCCTGGGAAGATATTCCTCCCGCGAACGGACCGATCACCTTCTGCCAGGAATCGTTTAGATCTTGCGGAGCAATCTGACCTTGCCGTGCCAGAATCTGCCATAGACCTACATTGGATTGGAAGATGCCAAGAGCGTTGGCTCGAAGAGTGATGTTTGAGGTGTGATCAATGGCGTCAACCACTCCGAGGAAGCGGGTGATCGAAGCGTCGTTCAAGCCTTCGAACTCCGAAAAAATCAGGTATTGATTTCCGTAGCGGGAGAACTTTTCAGCGAGTAAACGAACTGTCTCCGGGCTTAATCGTTGATCGACTGGCCTCGCAGTATCGATAGCACTGAGCATCAGATAGATCGATAGGGGCCCGTCCTCCGCACTCTGCCGGGAGAAAGCGAACATGGCTTCAACCAATTGGTCGGGGCTTTTCCAATGGCTTGACTGCTTGGCCCACTGACGGACGACCTTGGAGTCGGTCTTCTGGTGGAGTATCTTTTCCCAAACTTCGAGGTTACCGGGCACGGTCGGCTGGCCGGAGGAATCGAACTGAAGCCTTGTGACCAGCAGCAACAGCCCAGGATCAGGCCGAAACACGGGGCGCGCGGGACCTGGATTAATGTCTTTGCCGCGCAGCGCATCATAGAAACGCGGCAGGCGGTGGCTGTCGGCGAAATAGACCTGCTGCGCCGGAGTCAGTCGAGAAAGCGTATCGAAATAGGCAGCCAGCCAGCCGTCGTCTTTTGCCAGCAAGCGGGCGACAAAATCCTTGGCAGACCCAGGATCCGCGCCAGCCAGACTCTTCCATGCAGGCTCAGCAACCACTCCACCAGGCACAACGACCCGCCCGTGCCGAATCAAAATGTGACTGCCATAGAAATCGAGTACCGGGGCGAACGGAAGCAGGCGCTGGACTCCCGCGAACTGTCGAAAGGCGTCGCCGGTTTCGCCATCCATCCGGGCCATTGCCCAATACAGCCGAGCCAGGACGGGATCGTCCAACAGCGCGTTCAGTAAGTCATTTCCGCCGCGCGTTCCTCTGGGGTTGGCCTGGGTCCAATCGGCCGGGGAAAACAGCACGGGCACTTGCGAAGTCGCATAGGGATAGACAAAAGGCTTGCCTCCCTGAAGCATCCCTTCAAGTTCCGCCAGGGGAAACCCGGAGTCGATGGTCAGGAAGGCTCTTTCCGGTTCAGCCGTTTCGAGCGCGGCCCCATTCCCACATCCCTGTTTCAACTTGTAACCTAAAACCGCCAATAAGGGACCCGCCTGCTCGCAATTGGGAACGCGAATCACGCCTTCCGGGCCCGCGAGCGTGACCAGTTCTCTCGCCTGGTCGACGTAGCGTTTCAACAGAATCAAAAACTCAGTAGACCTGCCCTTGCTGTCCTTTCGCCCCTGATAGCCTTCCACCGCCACATTTCTGGCAAGTAGAGGCAGCACCTCTTCGCTCGAGATCTTTTGGCTGATTCCAGCCATACGCAAAAAAGAACGCAAAGGCCCGGGAATCGTTACACCGCCCGAAGGTCCGGCCATCGGTCTCGGAACTTCAGAAGACTGTGGCGTGGTGGTAGGAGTGTCCGACGAGGAGTTTGAAGCTGCGCTGCAAACGCTTACAGACAGACAAAGACTCGCAAAGAGAGAAGCTTTGAGCAGGAAAAGAGGTTTCACGGCTGGCCCTTCCTTACACATCTTAGGAACGACTTGGTGCCAAATCAGCAGGACGACTGGGAACGGAGGGATACTTATCGCGCGAATAGCGTCAGGTTTGGCTAACCCGGGCCCGAGTACCGCCATCGCGCTGAATTTTGACTATGAACCTATCGTTGATCTTCCGCCCCCGGAAGCCTAACTTTTGTGCCTGCCAAGATAGATCATCCCGCGCTCGCTGCCAACCCCTTTTACATTTTTTTTACCAGCGCGGATCTCGGACGAGCAGAAAGCCCACAAGTCGCGTGGATTGCGGGGTTTCGAGGATAACCAAATCGGCCGTTTCAGAGCTCGGTGAAATTGAGCACGATTCCACCGGACATGCCACCCTCCGTTGCCGTGACACGCCCAGCTACTTAAGCCGCGATCTGTCGCCGGATAGAACGCCGCATCCGTTCTATCTTGCCCGGCCGTGACACGGGCACACTCGCAGACCACGGTTCATCGATCGCCATAATCGCCATAACCGCTCCGAGCAAGGCCATGTTCTTGCTGAAATTGACCATGTCACTCATCTTCTGACCTTCATCCTGCGTTCGCCAGAAGTCATGCATTACGGGAGACACGGCCGCCAGGAAGCCCGCGACCGCCGCGGTCCCGATCTTGGGTTTGATACCCAAAATAATGCTGGCTCCGCCCAGGGTGAGGGCAGCCCCGCTCACGGTCACCGCAAGTTCAGGAGCCGCTACATTCTTTGCCGCCGCGTACTTGGCGAGCGATTCACGCTGGATGAAGTGATTGATTCCGTTGTATAGAAAGAAACCGCCGAAAATCAGCCGGCCTATCAGAAAAGGAGTTTTCATCGTACTACCTCAAAGATGCCCCTTGGATTCGGAGTATTTGGGGCGCGTTGCCAACGGCATGCGTCAAATTAAGCTCGGCATTTTTGAACTTCGTGAGCTGTAGAGGAATTCGGCTGGAAACATCCCAAGTCAACTGAAGCTTTTGACAGTTTCCTTTAACCCGTTTTCATAGCCATGGATTAATTTGTCCCAAATCGCATTTTCGTTTTCATCAATCAACTTCCGCTTTGGATCGGCATCGAACCAAGCCAATGACCGCCGAATTCCCTGTGCAAAAGTCGTAGTCGCGACGTAGTCCGGAACAAAGCGCTTGATCTTGGTATTGTCGAACACAACGCTCACCGATTTGTCGCCGATCAACGTGCCCTCCATTCCAGGTATACACGCCACCATGAAGTCCGACGGGATGTGCACGATACGAGCCTCTACACCCGCTGCCTCAGCTACGGTTCGATAGAGTTGGTCCCAGGTTAAGACTTCGTCCGTTGTAATGTGAAAAGCATGGCCGATGGCTTGTTCATGGCCGAGGAGGCCGGTAAACCCTTTGGCAAAATCGGTATTGTGGGTGATGACCCAGAGAGATGAGCCATCTCCTGGAACGATGACTTTTTGCCCTTTTAGCATACGGTCAACCACTGTGTATGAGCGTTCCCAGCTATTAATTACCAGCGGAATCAGATTCTCGCCATAGGTAAGCGAAGGGCGGACGATCGTAACCGGAAAGCCTTCCTCTCGATAGGCTTTGAGCAGGCGCTCTTCGCACGCGATCTTGTTCCTGGAATAGTCCCAATGCGGATTGGACAGAGGCGTCGACTCGTTAATCAGATAGACGGTGCTCGGCTTCTGGTAGGCACTGGCTGAACTGATGAAAATGTACTGCCGGGTGCGTCCACGAAAGAGATTGAGATCGCGTTCGATGTCAGCGGGAGTAAAAGCGATCCAGTTAACAATGACATCGAAGCGACGGCCGTGAAGTGCACGCGTGGTTGCAGACTCATCATTGATGTCCGCATTCACGACCTCAGCGCCCTCCACCACCTCCGCAACACGCCGCCCGCGTGTAAGCAGGGTTAGATTGATGCCGCGCTGAACTGCCAGACGGCTGCACGCGCTGCTGATAATTCCTGTGCCTCCGATGAAGAGTACATTCATGTGTTCGTTCCGATTGCTCCAGAATTTCTGTCTTCCTGACTTCCCGCCGGATCACCAACGATTCTCTACCGATTGGCGAATCTTCTCATCGTAGATTTTTCGCACGGCGGCCATCGCCTTCGGGGTTAGCGGGGGCAGACCAGAGGCTGCGCAATTGTCGCCAACCTGATCGGGTCTCTTTCCGCCGGGAATGGCACAGGTGACTGCATCAAACATAAGAATCCAGCGCAGCGCGAACTGACTCATCGAAATGCCGGGAGGCACAAGCCTGCGGATCTCTTCCACCGCCGCCAAGCCAACCTCGTAGTCGATTCCGGAGAATGTCTCGCCGACATCAAACGCCTGACCCTGACGATTGAAATTGCGGTGATCGTCGGAAGCAAACGTGGAATCCCGATGAAGCTTTCCAGCCAGCAACCCGCTAGCCAGAGGAATTCGCGCAAGAACCCCGACTTTCTTTTCGTTGGCAATCGCAAAGAACGCGTCCGCCGGACGCTGCCGGAAGCAGTTGAAGATAATCTGCACGGTCTGGACATTGGGAAATTCAATCGCCTTCATCGCCTCTTCAACTTTTTCGACACTGACGCCGTAATAGCGAATTTTCCCTTCCTTCACCAAATCGTCGAGAATTCCAAAGACTTCCGGTCGATCGTAAAGTGCGGTCGGCGGGCAATGAAGCTGGACCAAGTCCAATGTTTCGGTTGAGAGATTTCGCCGGCTCTCATCGATCCAGGCAGTAAGATTTTCCCGGCTATAGCCGTCAACCGTCTGCCGCGGCAAACGTCGTCCCGCCTTGGTGGCGACAACGATCTCATCCTTACGTTCTTTCTTGAGCCTCGCAATGAGCCGCTCACTGCGGCCATCGCCATAGACATCTGCGGTGTCAATGAAGTTGACCCCACAGTCAATCGCTTTATACAAAGCAGCCATCGACTCTTCATCGGATACCTGGCCCCACGAGCCACCGATGGCCCAGGCGCCAAAGCTGATTTCTGAAACCTTCCATCCGGTTCGACCAAGTGCGCGGTAATTCATGCTTTCATCTCTTTCCATGACAGCTTTCGCAGGGCGCCGAAAACTTGTGATTGTATCAGTCTACGTTCACCATCAGGCCGCGCGCTGCTGCCTTTTGTCCACGCTTTTGCCGCGGTGCTCGTGTGGTATTGTCATGCGTTTGGAGGATACGCATGGGAGCGCGTCGCGAATGGTTGGGCCTCTTGGTGATACTGATTTCCTGTGCATCATACGGTGCGTCACCGGCGCTCCAGGTAAAAATTGAAACAGGTACGGTTGAAGGCAAAGCCAGCGGGCCAGTGCGATCCTTTCTCGGAATTCCTTACGCCGCGCCGCCCGTGGGTGACCTTCGCTGGAAACCACCCGCTCCTGCTGCTAAATGGTCCGACGTCCGCCCAGCGAAAGAATTTGGATCACGCTGCATGCAGGGCAGGATTTATTCCGACATGGTTTTCCGCGATCCTGGCATCGACGAGGATTGCCTTTCGCTAAACGTCTGGACAATCGCAAAGAATGCCAAAGCCAAACTTCCTGTCATGGTCTGGATCCATGGTGGGGGATTTATGGCTGGCGCATCTTCCGAACCGCGGCAAGATGGCGGGGTGCTTGCCAGACAGGGCGTAGTGGTAGTCAGCATGAACTACCGCCTCGGCATCTTTGGATTCTTGGCTCTGCCGGACCTTGCGGCCGAATCCGACAAAAAAGCTGCGGGCAACTATGGCCTGCTGGATCAGGTTGCTGCCCTCGAGTGGGTAAAACGCAACATCGCTGCTTTCGGCGGGGATCCCGACAATGTAACTATTTTTGGCGAGAGCGCGGGATCATTCTCAGTGAGTGCGCTGATGGCTTCGCCGGTGGCAAAGGGTTTGTTTCACAAAGCTATCGGCGAGAGCGGCGCGGCATTTTCTAAAACCCTGGTCTTTGAGCCGGTTGACACTCGCTCCCGCAGGGATTCGGAGTTTGTCGCCTCGCTCCTCGGGGTTCAGTCACTCCAGCAATTACGGGCCGTGCCCGCGCAGAAGATTCTCGACGCATCACTGAAAAAAGATGCCGGCGATGATCCTCCGCGCTTTGCTCCCGACATTGACGGGTATTTTCTACCCGAGCAGGTATCAGCAATCTTTGCTGAAAAGAAACAAAATGACGTTCCGCTTCTGGCGGGATGGAATCACGATGAAGGCAGTTTCAAAGTGGTTCGTGGGCAGGCTCCTCTGGAAACCTTGAAGGCCACAGCGTCCAAGGACTTCGGTAACAACGCGCAGGAATTCCTTCGCGTTTATTCCGCGAATAGTGATGCGCAGGCTCGTCGCGCACTGAAGGATCTAGAGGGCGATCGCTTTATTGCATGGTCCACATGGCGATGGCTCGAAGCCCAGGCCACGACCGGGAAGCAATCCGTCTATCGATATCGCTTCGATTATCCACCGCCGCCCGATCCCGATTCGCCTGACCAGGGCGCGTATCACTCGGCTGAGATTGAATATGTCTTCGGAATGCTCGATTCGAAAGCTGGGGTCATCTGGCGACCCGACGATCGAACTCTGAGCGACATCATGCAGAAATACTGGACAAATTTCGCCCGGGTAGGAAATCCAAATGGCCCCGGCGTGCCGGAATGGCCGCAGTATCAGTCAATAAGCGGCTGGCAGGTGATGTACTTAACCCCACGACCCAAGTTTGAAAAAGATAGTGTCAGAGATCGGTATCTTTTCCTAAATACAGTCTGGAAGAAATAGTGAAACTCACAATCCTTATTCTCGCGCTGCTGTCCACGATGCCCACAACAAGGCCTGACTGGTGCCAAAAACTTCCCCGGCCGGCCTACCGCACTTGGAAAGAGTCGCCATCAAGGATCCGTGGTTCGAAGTCTACAAAGTCCGGCCCGGAGTCTTCGCCATCTACGAGCCCCATCAATCGGAAGAAGTGATCTGCTACCTCATTCTGGGAACGAAGCGGGCGGTGCTGTTCGATACAGGGATGGGGATCAGCAATATCCGTAATGTAGTGGAAGGTCTAACCAGCCTGCCGGTATCCGTCCTGAACTCACACACCCATAACGATCACGTGGGCGACAACTGGCGGTTCACCGATATTTATGGAATGGATACCGATTTCACTCGCGCCAATGCCAAGGGATCTAAAAAAGATGCGCAAGCTGAGATTGGACCGGGTGAAATCTGTGGTGACCTGCCGCCGGGTTTCAATGCCGCCGAATATGCCACGAAACCGTTTCACATCACTCACTGGATTCACGATCATGACGAGATTGATCTCGGTGAGCGAACTCTTGAAGTCATTTCTGTTCCCGGCCATACCCCCGATTCCATCGCCTTACTAGACGAAAAGAACGGCCTTCTGTTTACCGGAGACACCTTCTATCCGGGCCCGATCTGGTTATTTCGACCGGAGACGGATCTGGATGCGTATCTGGCCTCAGTCAAGAAACTTGCCAGCCTCGCTCCTAGCCTTCAGCTCCTCTTGCCCGCCCACAATGAACCCGTTGCGGATCCCTCCAATCTCCCTCGGGTGGCTCAGGCAATGGGACAAGTCCGCTCTGGCAAAGTTAAGGGCACACCTAGAAAGGACAATCAGGAATACTTCTTCCCCGGTTTTTCCTTTCTGATGAGCAAGTAGATTCGTTACCAAACGCGATCGCGGACACCTCTCAAAAATCGTCCATCGGCGGCAAATACCTCCCTCAAGCTGCACCCGAATCTCGCCGATAACTCTGGTGAGCCGTCCTGTTTTGAGCGGTGACGCCTCGCTTTTGGCTGGTTTCCCAGGAGAAACGCGGTGAGACCTAACGGGTTAATCGGGACACTTCAAGCGCCAATAAAAGGTCTCGTCCTGCGGCACTCAGTTCTCTGTCTCGCCTTTATCGCGAGCTACCTGGTGCTGAGCAGACCTGAAGTCATCCTGATAAACCGGCTTGGATTTGTTGCGTGGTATCCGGCCACCGGGCTGGTTTTGGCATGGCTGCTCGGAATCAGCCCCTGGTACGCATTTCTAGGCTGCATTTGCTATACGTTGGCAGGCGCGCTGTTTTACCAAACAAGCTGGCAGCGTGGGAAAGCCAATTCTTCGATCTGATTCTGATGGATGTGCCAGATGCCAGAAATGGATGGATTGAAGCAACCACCATGATTCGGAAACACGAAGCTTCCCGGAATCTGGCACTGATTGGCGAAGGGAAGATCGGCGAAGGGCAATTGGCAAAGGTCGTATCCCCATCGTCGCCATGACTGCTCACGCAATGGTAGGCGAGCGCGAGCGCTGCCTGGCCGCAGGGATGGATGACTACATCTCGAAGCCCATTAACGCGAATGACTTGTTTGCGCGATTGACCGGGATGCAAGCCACTTCAGCGACCGCTCCTCTGGACAAGAATACGAGGGCTGATCGGGCTGCTTCCAGCTAGGACGCAGGAGCCAGTTCCACCGTTCGTTTCAGCTGCCCGCAAGCGGCGAAAATGTCACGACCTCGAGGACGTCGTACAAATGCCGGCACTCCTGCAGCGATCAGAATCGCCTGAAATTGCTGCACGCGCTCTTGAGCTGGCGTTTCGAAGGCAATTCCCGGGCCGGGATTGAGAGCAATAAGATTTACTTTGGCACGCAACCCTCGGATCAGTTCCACCAGCTCGCGAGCGTTCGTCGGAGAATCATTTATTCCGTCAAGCAAAACATATTCGAAGGTCAATTTTTCCCGGTTTCGCAGAGGAAAATCGCGAGCAGCGGAGATCAACCTTTCCAGGTTCCACTTGCGATTAATCGGCATCAACTGGCTTCTCAGATCGTCATTCGAAGCATTCAACGATATTGCCAGTTTAGGACGTACAGTTTCGCTGCCAAAGTCGTGAATGCGAGGAACAATACCTGCCGTAGAAACAGTCATGCGGGACTCGGGGATGCCCACGCCTTCCACCAGAAGGCGAACCGCTTTCATGAAGTTGTCGTAGTTCAGGAAGGGCTCGCCCATCCCCATAAATACAAGATTCACCCGATCATTGGGTGGCGAAACCTGTTGATCGTTCAGGACCGCGCAAACCTGCCCTACGATTTCCCCTGCGGTGAGGTTCCGCTTTATGCCCAGGAGCGCGGTCAGGCAGAATTGACAATCCACCGCGCAGCCGACCTGGCTGGAAACGCAAATGGTGGCGCGATTCCAGTTGCGTCCTGCTGATTCCATTTCAGTACCGGCGTCGCTGCCATCTCCGGCTTCTCCCTCGTCCCCCTCTGGCATCCAGACGGTTTCCACGGTCTGCCCGTCAAGGCAAGCTACCAGATACCGGACGGTTCCGTCGCTCGAGACAAACTTGTTTTCAATGCCCGGTAGGCCTACACGGAATCCTCGTTCCGCCAGACTTCGCCGAAAGTCCTGCGGCAATGTCGAGATTTGTTCGGCGTTCTGAACTCGCTGTCGGTAAAGCGCCTCAAAGAGCTGGCGCGCCCGGTAAGACGGCTGTCCAAACTCCTCGACAAGGGTCGACAGTTCGGGCATCTGAAGTCCCAGCAATGAGTTGGCAGCCATTTGATCCATACGTCACATTGGGCCGATCTATCTCCTACGATTGTAGAGGATTAAAGAAAAGGTCTGCAGAACCTCCTGAAAGAGCAGATGTATGTCGCTTAAGTTACTGATAACAAAATACTAACGATGCATTCGCCGTAGTTGGTCAGGCTGTGCAACAATAGATTTGGGTTTATTGTCTTCGTATAGTCCGTCGACCCTAGTCAAATACACCATGGTTCAAGAAGTTCGAAACATACGCCGTGAGATCTTGCCCAACGGGCTGACCCTCATTACCGAGGAAATGGAACACATTCGTTCGGCCTCGATCGGGATATGGATCAAAACCGGATCCCGGGACGAGGATCTGCAGTCCAACGGCATATCGCATTTTATCGAGCACATGGTCTTTAAGGGCACGAAGCACCGCACGGCGGAAGAAATTGCCCGTCAGGTGGATTCGATCGGCGGCAACATGGACGCGTTTACCGCGAAAGAGTGCGTCTGCTTCAGCGCCAAGGTCCTGGATGAGCACATGCCGATTGCCATGGACGTACTCAGCGACCTAGTACTGAATCCAGTTTTTGACGCCCAGGACATCGGACGAGAACGCGGCGTGATCCTCGAAGAAATCAAGATGGACGAGGACAATCCCGACTATCTGGTCCATGAAATCTTTACCCAGAATTTCTGGAAAGACCATCCGTTGGGCAAACCGATCCTGGGAACCAAGGACACGGTAAAAAAGTTCGATCGCGACGTGGTTCTAGATTTCTACAAGCAGAGGTTTGCGCCAGGCAACGTGATCATTTGTGCCGCCGGCCATTTTAAACACGAACAATTCGTCGAACTGGTGTCGAAACATTTTGACGGAATGAAGCCGGTAAAGAACGGTTTCCATAGCCCCAAGCCGACCATCGTGCCGCGCATCATCATGCGGAACAAGAAATCCCTGGAACAGGTACAGATTTGCGTGGGGGTGCCTTCGCACCCGATAGCCCACGAAAACCGTCATGCTTCGTACATTCTGAATACATTGCTGGGCGGAGGTATGAGCTCACGGCTCTTCCAGAATATTCGCGAACGCCAGGGCCTCGCCTATGCCATCTACAGCGATCTGTCACCCTATCGCGACACAGGGTGCTTGTCCGTCTATGCCGGAACCTCGCGTGAGTCAGCGGGCAAAGTCGTGCAGTCGGTCGTATCCGAGTTCCGCAAATTGAAAGCGGAGGCGGTTCCCGAAGAAGAATTACGCCGTTCGAAAGACCAGTTAAAGGGCAGCCTGATGCTGTCGCTGGAATCTTCAAGTGCGCGGATGTCAAACCTGGCTCGACAGGAAATGTACTTCGATCGCTTTTTCGGATTGGACGAACTGATCGAGCGCATTGAGAAAGTCACGGTAGAAGACCTGAATGTTCTGGCGAACGAATTTTTCAAGACTGAATCAATTGCGGTCACCGTGCTCGGCAATCTCAACGGTTTGAAGCTTAATCGTGATCAGCTAGCCTGCTAAATCTGGTTGTAGAACAACCCTGTTTCCTTCTGGAAGTTGCGCTCTCACCCCTGAGATAGTTCCTGACACTTTGCCAATCTGCTCGCATCTAATCTGGTAATGGAGCAGAGAACCCGTCGCGGTGAGTTCGCAGTAAGACGGGCAACCTGCTGTGGATCGGAGGTTGGTTATGGCACAGGTGATTGAGTTTTACATTCCCGCAAGGTTCAAGCCGAAAGTGAAGTGGATACCGGCAGAACAGAGAGGGAAAATTATCGCGTTCCCGACTGATCTGAAGAAATCCGCTTAAGACGGTCGGTATTTCCAATCGACGCCCGGCGAGCCCAAAGCCGGGCGTTTTTTTGTCTCCGCCAACTTCCCAATAGTTCCGGCAACGGGTACTACCCGATCTTTTCGATCCTAGGTGGGAAAGAAATTCGCCTCAGTGTGCAACAAAAATCAATGTTAGCCAACGCATACCACAAAACCACTGGTTTCGCTGGCCTCCGGGGAAATTTCAGGGCATACTAGTCCGCACGCCCGTCCACGCCACGGGCGGGAGGCCTCGTTGTCATGCCCTTGCCGGAGGAGAATCAGTTACCGGAGTTGAGCTCGTCATTCGGAGAAGAATCTGAACAGAAGCAGCAGCGGCAGATGCTCATCGCTCTGGGTCTTCTGCTCATTGCCTTAATCCTGGTTTTAATCAAAGACCGCGAATTCTGGTTTCCGCCAACACCGCCAGCCGAATCCGCGTCGGAACCAACCGAACAGATAGCACCCGAAGCGCAGACATCCACCAATACGCCTGCATCGAGCAGCACAACAAAACCATCCACTTCAGAGCACGCTCGAAGTAGGTCCCGCACCTCGCCTCCGGCGGTCCCTCCAAGCCCAGCGCCGGCTTTGGCTCCAGTAGTGACCAGCCGGACAGTACTCCCTCCGCTGGAAGTAGAGGTCGTGGCCGGCGACGAGCACAGGACAATCCAAGCGGGCACGAATTCGGTTAAAGTCGATTTGCAGCCCAGAAGTCCGGTCATGCAATCCGCGTCCGATACCGGCGGAGTCGCCGATGCGACCGGACGCGTACACCTTTCTCCCGGCGCTGCGCAGATCATCTCACGACCGGTTGAGCCGAACTATCCACTTCTGGCCAAGCAGATGAAGGTGCAGGGTGCGGTCGTGCTGGAAGCCTTGATCGGACGTGACGGAAATATTCAGGACCTCCACATCCTCAGCGGACCTACGATTCTTTCGGCGGCCGCCCGCGAAGCTGTGAAGCAGTGGCGCTTCAAGCCTTACTTGCAATCCGGGGAGGCAGTCGAAACTGAAGCCCGCATTACGGTGAATTTCACAATCTCGACCCAGTGATCGTTTCCCGGAAGACTAGTTCCGCGAAACGACAACCCAGCGCAATTCGGAACTCGCCCCAAAAATTAACGGGCGTCCCGACTCTTGCGAGTCGCCGGACGCCCGGGCAGCCCTCCCCCAGAACTGCTCGTCATTGAAAATAGAAGCTTCGGTGATTTTTGAAAATGGCACGAGCGTGCCAGACTGACCCACTAACGTGCTCCTGGTTCTGAGTCAATAAGCCTGTAGAATGCGGTTTCGGCCGTTGGCCTTGGCGGTATAGAAAGCCGCATCGGCGGACCGCACCAATTCTTCTTCTCTGCGAAGACCGGAACCTGCTAGCAGCGGTTCCGCCAACCCAATACTGATCGTCACAGGAATTGGGCCCGATTCCGTGTTGACTGGCTTTTCCGAAACATAGCTGCGCACTCGTTCTGCCCGCACCATCAGGTCTGAAGGTGAGCACTCGGCGAGAACAATCAGGAATTCTTGTCCTCCGTAGCGACCGACGTAATCATAATTTCTCACCGATTGGACCAGGCGGCTGGCCACTTCGCGAAGAGCCGCGTCGCCGGTGGGATGTCCATAAGTGTCATTGATTCGCTTGAAGTGATCCAGGTCGGCCATGATCACTCCCACCGCTCGCCAGTTCGTAAGCCGCGTTGAGTCTCCCGGTTCAACAAATCCATGATGGCTCCCCGGTTCCACAGTCCGGTCAGCCGGTCGTGGGCGGCCTCAAACTTTAGATCGGTGTGCGCTCGCATCAAAGCAGACTGCAACTCGAGGACTAGCTTTCCGGCACGTACCCGCGCATGCAACTCATTTACGTCGAATGGCTTGGTCAGTAATCATCGGCCCCGGCCTCGAGACCCGCAGTTCAACCGCGAACGGACATTGCAAGCGGGCGCTTGCGCGTTCCTGCAAAAACCTGCGGATAACAACGAACTGTTGGATCTGATTCGCAACACCTTAAGCCTCGCGTGGCCAGGCACATCGGCCGCGGCGCAGGTCGCCAGATAGAAGAGGAATAGAGGATCAAAATCGCGTCACAAGCCGTGGAGTCGTGAAGACAGGGCTGGAGTTATGCGCGGTTCGGGTAAGTTTCCCTTGCTTCTAAGCTTCGTTTCTCCGCCAGCTACAGTCAAATCCTGATTGTCCGGTGCTGGCTGCGATATTAGATTCGCAACCGATGTTTAACGCTCGGTCTTCAAAAGGAGAACAGACATGGGAACAATCTTGATCGTCATTCTGGTTCTGTTGTTGCTGGGAGCCCTGCCGACTTGGCCGTACAGCGGCAGTTGGGGATATTACCCCAGTGGCGGACTCGGGTTGGTTCTGTTGATTGTCGTAATACTCGCATTGACTGGCCGATTCTGAGCGAGGCATTGGGAAATCATCGCGTTCCGGGGAGCAGGTCTTTAGTGACTTTCTTTTGAGTGCGTCTCAATCAGGTGCTTGGTCATGATGACCAGCGCCAGGATTTGGGTCCACTCGGAGAGAACGTTGCCTACGACCTGTCCCCATTTCGATTCAGAATCGGAATGGACGTAGACGATCACCCAACCGGCTCCGGTTACGAGTAGGAACAGTGTCAGGGAATGGTCTCTCACTGTTTCCCATACGGAACCGACCAAACCCGGTGGCGGTGGCTCTCTGCTCTCTTTGGAACCTTTTTCATACAGACACTTGGTGGCAAGAATTGTCACCACAACTCCGGACCAGTCTGCGATCGCATTTCCGAAAAATGAGCCCCAGTGAGTCTTAGGATCAGACACCACATACAAGACAATCCATAAAATCAAAATCGCAACCGCCGCAATACTCAATGAGTGATGCGCCAGGAAGCCCCGCTTTTTCCCTGCTTTCGCCTTCTTAAGTTGCGCTTTTGAGTTATCGGGCCGCACGAAATACGAGTCTAACCTCTTCACACTCATGGTCGCCACTTTGTGCTGAAAGCTGGGGAAACGAGTCGCCGTCAGGATCACGCGCCGTCCGGTTTGGTAGTCTCTTGTGGAGAGCCGAGAATGCCGGTGCCGATCCCATCACGCACGCAAATTGGAATTGTAGGTGCGGGACCAGCTGGTCTGGTTCTTTCCCATCTTCTTCATCAGCAAGGAATCGAATCGGTCGTCATCGAGAACCGGAGTCGGCAGTACGTTGAGGAACGTGTGCGCGCCGGAGTTCTGGAACAAGGAACGGTGGACTTACTCATCGAAACCGGCGTAGGCCAGCGGATGAAGCGGGAAGGCCTGGTTCACTATGGAATCGAGTTGCGGTTCAATGGTCAGGGCCACCGCATCGATTTCAACGAGCTGACTGAGGGAAAAGGAATCACGATCTACTCACAACATGAAGTGGTCAAGGATCTGACCAATGCTCGCCTCGCAGCTGGAGGTCAGATTCTGTTTGAGGCTGAGAACGTAAGCGTGCATGACTTTGACGGAGCCAAGCCTAAAATTCGCTATCAGAAAGACGGTGAAGTCTGCGAGTTGGCTTGCGACTTTATCGCCGGCTGCGACGGCTTCCACGGAATTTGCCGGCCAAGCATTCCCGCCGGAGTACTCACCGAGTATGAGCGGGTCTATCCTTTCGGATGGCTTGGCATTCTCGCTGAAGCGCCGCCTTCGTCACACGAATTAATCTATACGTATCACGAGCGCGGGTTTGCCTTGCTTAGCATGCGCTCGGAAAAAATCAGCCGCCTGTACCTGCAATGCAAGCCGGATGAAGACATCAACTTGTGGCCTGATGAAAGAATTTGGGAAGAGTTGAATACACGTCTCGCGTCGGACGGTTGGCTGCTTACCCAAGGCACCGTAATTCAAAAAGGCGTCACCGGGATGCGCAGTTTCGTCGTTGAACCGATGCAATACGGCCGGCTATTTCTTGCCGGCGATTCCGCCCACATCGTGCCGCCAACAGGCGCCAAGGGCCTGAATCTTGCCGTGGCCGATGTGCGCGTGCTGGCCCGCGCTCTTTCCGATTTCTACACCACCGGACGGCGTGAGCTGCTTGAGGCTTACTCTCAAATCTGCTTGCGGCGCGTCTGGAAAGTGCAACGCTTTTCATGGTGGATGACCTCCATGCTGCATCGCTTCCCCGACGAAAATCCTTTCGACAGTCGCCGCCAGCTCGCAGAACTTGATTACGTCAGCAGCTCACGCGCTGCCTCTCAAAGTCTGGCGGAAAATTACGTGGGTTTGCCTATGGAGTGGTGAAGACCGGTGACGCGCATTAAAGCGCATCGTAGCAAGAACCCGTCAGAAGGAACCTGACGGGCTTACTCAGGCCAATCACGAGCTAGGCGGCTTTTTTCATCTGTCTTACCTTCGCCCAACGTGCTCTTTGGGCGGCGGCAATTTTTCTACGGGCCGCAGCGGATAATGTTCGGCGCCGCGGTGAGTGTAAGAGCGTCCATTGTCCAATTTACCCAGAACTGAAAGAGCAGCGTCTACGTGTCTTAACTGGTTGACCAAATTGGTTCGCTCCAGTCTCAGCTGCGAGACAACTGATTCCAGTCCTTTCAGATTTGCCATGTATCCCCCTCAACCTTCAATCTTAGCAAAATCGAGTCGTCATAGAGTCATCATGCTGAAGACTTCTAGACGACTGTAAGGCCGAACTTTCCATTTCGGTAGAAGTATGACCTTGCCGAAACTGGAACAGGCGAGCAGAGAACCTCAGAGAAGAAACAATTCACGTTAGAATCCTTGTCACTATGCGTCTTAAAACAATTTTGTTCATCGCCACAATTCTTCTCGTCTCGTTGCCCATCGCGGCCCAATCAAAACGCAAAATAATCATCGATCAGGACGCGCGCGGTCCGGCTACCACCGACCAGCAGTCGATGATCCTTCTTTTACAATCCCCGATGGTCGAAACTCTCGGGATCACAGTAGTGAGCGGTGATCAATGGCGCGACGAAGAAGTAGCACACACGCTCAGGATGCTGGAGATCATCGGCCGAACCGATGTGTCGGTCTATCCCGGCGCCGTCTATCCATTGATCAATCGTCTGGAAACGATCGAGCGCTGGGAATCCCTTTACGGCAAGGTAGCTTATAAAGGCGCGTGGAATCGAAAGCCGACTGGCGATGGCGTCCGCGGAACTTTTCACGGGCCGTATGACGTTCCGGACATCATTGAAGGCAATCCTTCCACGAAGCCCGCAGACGAAGACGCCGCACACTTCATCGTTCGCATGGTCCACAAGTATCCGCATGAGGTCACGATCTATGCCGGCGGTCCGCTCACCAACTTGGCTCTGGCCCTCAGCATCGATCCGAAGGTTGCCGATCTCGCGCAGGAGCTGGTCATCATGGGCGGCAGTATCGCTCCGATTGTGCCCATAGAGTGGCAAACCGAAAATCGCCGCGAGTTCAATTTCTGGTGGGATCCTGAAGCGGTGCACATGGTTCTTACTTCTCCATGGCACAAGATCACGATCACAACGGTCGATATTTCGGTTAAAACGCGGCTTACCCGGAGCATGATCGCCGAAATTGCAAAATCTCCGAGCCCGACAGCCCAGTACATTGGCAAATATGCGGACGAAGAATACCTGTGGGATGAGTTAGCCGCGGCTGCCTGGCTCGATCCCAGCATCATCACCAAGGAGACGTCGCTTTACATGGACATAGACATCTCTCACACGGCGGGATATGGAAATGTGCTGGTCTGGGCACCGGGCCTGCAGCCCGGATTGGGCGAGCAACTGGTCCATGTGCAGGATGATCTCGACAAAGAGAAGTTCTACCGAATGTTCATTGACGCGATGTCGAAGCCCGGAGCGGCTTCGCGGAAATGAAGTCACCCCGCGGTCGGTAGAGACTTGCACTCTTCCGATAATACAGATCAGGAAATCGGTTCTTTGGTCATTTTTCCGTCCAGCATTCGCCAAATCCGGAGCGGGTTGCTGTCTCGCAGTTCCTCAGGAATTGCCGCCTGCGGAAATCCTTGATAACAGATTGGGCGGCAGAACCGGAAAATAGCCTGGCTGCCTACCGATGTAGAGCGTCCGTCCGATGTCGCAGGATAGGGGCCGCCATGTATCATCGCGTGCGAAACCTCGACACCGGTCGGAAAACCGTTAAAAACAATTCTGCCAACCTTGGTTTTCAGGATTGCAAGCAGGTCGTCGAAATCGCGAAGATCGTCTTCAGTCCCATGAATCGTCGCGGTCAAATGACCCTCCAGCTTGGAGGCCACTTCCAATAATTCAGCGCGGGAGGTGTGCCGAACCAACAGCGTTGTGGGACCGAAGACCTCTTCGGCGAGATCCGGGTTTTGAAGAAATGGTCGAACATCGGTCTCGAAGAGAACCGGGTCAACGCCGATAGCGGAGCCGTTGCCTGACGACAATCGTTCCGCCGAAAGCTTGACGTTATTCCCCGACCTGCGGCGGGCGATGTTGGCCTGATAGGCAGACCGAATACCAGACGTTAACAGGTTGAACTGTTTCGACTCGTGCACAAGTTTCTGCAAGTTAGCAACGAAAAATTCGTCACTCACGCCCTCTGGCAGAAATACCAGTCCCGGCTTGGTGCAAAACTGGCCGGCACCAATCGTGAAAGACGCGTGCAGCCCGCTCGCAATCACTTCAGATTTTTCACGTAAGGCACCGGGCAAGACAAAAACCGGATTGGTGCTGCCCATTTCAGCGAAAACGGGGATGGGATCGGGGCGAGCGGCCGCAACATCCATGAGCGCCCGACCGCCGGCACGCGACCCGGTGAAGCCCACCGCTTTTACCGATGGATGTTTTACCAGGGCGATACCGATTTTGTTACCCGAATCAAACAGAAGAGAGAATACGCCCTCTGGCAGACCGCATTCCCGGACACTCTCCTGCACAAGCTGGCCGACCAGCTCGCTGGTTCCGGGATGGGCCGGATGCGCTTTCACAATCACAGGATTTCCTGCCGCGAGAGCCGACGCCGTGTCGCCTCCTGCAACGGAAAACGCCAGCGGGAAATTACTCGCGCCGAAAATGGCAACCGGGCCCAGAGGATGAAGCATCGATCTCAAATCGGGTTTAGGAACCGGTTTACGATCCAGTTCTGGCCGGTCGATCCGGGCCATAACCCAGGAAGCCTCTTCCACAACTTCCGCGAAAAGACGAAGCTGGCCGCTGGTGCGCGCGGTTTCGCCGATAAGGCGGGGCTTCGGCAAAGCACTCTCCAGTTCAGCACGTTCGACCAGTGCATCCACCGCGGAATCGATCTTGGCGGCGACGGTGCGGAGAAATTTGCCCTTTTCCCGGCCGGAAGTGTGGCTGTAAACCGCAAAAGCCTTATCTGCCAAAGTAGCCGCGGCATTTACGTCATCGAGGACACTTGAAAAGAAATCTGGTGGCAGTGACTCACCAGTTCGAGGATTGGTGGCACTAAAGGATTCACCCGAATTCGCGGCCTGGGTAAATCCGATCATTGATCGTCCAGATAAAGACTGTCCCGATATTTTCAAAACGGCACTCTCCCAACTCAATTCGTGATCGAAATCTGGCTTGCCACCAGCGGACGATTCTGCAGCGCCTGCCTGATTATGCTCCTGGCATCTCTCAGTTCATCGCCGATCAATTCCAGGCGGGGTGGCCGCACCCGCGAGTTCCCCATCCCCGCTTCAAGCTGCGCAAGCTTGATCAGTTGGACGAATTTTGGAACCGTATCCATGCGGAGCAGCGGCAGAAACCAGCGGTACAACTCGAAAGCCTTTTCCCGGCTCCCTTGTGCTGCAAAATCGAACAGTTCGACTGATTCCCTCGGAAAGGCGTTGGCCAAACCTGCAATCCAGCCTGTGGCGCCCACTGAAATCGCTTCTACAATCGCGTCGTCCACTCCTACAAATACCTCGAGGCGATCCTCGAGCAAAGCACGAATTGCAGCGACGCGCCGAACGTCTGCGCTCGACTCTTTCACGCATGCCAGATTCTCGTGCTCAGCGGCCAAGTCCCGAATTAATTCAGGGTGGAAGTCAGTACCATAAGCAATCGGATTGTTGTAAAGCATGCAGGAGAGCGGTGTCGCTTTAAAGACGGCGGAAACGTGCGCTTTCATCTCCCGATCGTCGCCGTGATAGACGTAGGGGGGCAAGACCATCAATCCGTCACAACCTGCATCCGCGAAAGCTTTCGCTTGAGACTCCGCGTCCGACGTAGATAGCGCGGAGACGGCGGACACAACCGGTGCGCGACCCCGCACGGCTCTCACACAGTTCCCCACAATTTGAAGTTTCTCTTCCAACGACAGGGTCGCACCTTCTCCCAACGATCCGAGAAGCACGATCCCACTGCATCCGTTCGCCAGCAGCCAGAGAAAATGCCTTTCCATGAAGGCGTGGTCGACCTTTAAGCGTTCGTCAAAACACGTCGTAATGGCAGGCATCACACCCTTCCAGTTCATATATGTTTCCTCCCGTTACGTGGTTGGGCTCGCTTCCGGTGCTGAATGTAATTGCGCGGGGATTGATAGCCGCGACGGCAAGTAGGGTTCGACGGGTATCGCGGACTTTCGTCCCGTAATCTGATCTACAAGGATCCGCGCCGTTGCCAGTGAGGTTGTGATTCCCAATCCTTCGTGCCCCGTTGCGAGAAATACGGTCGCGTCCGCAGGCCAGGGGCCTATCAGGGGCAACTTGTCGGCCGTCGCTGCTCGAAATCCCGTCCACACCCTCATCGTCGACATCTGCGCCAGTCCCGGCATGTACTCCGCCGCCCGATCGAGCATGCGACGGAAGATTGGATCATCGACTTGCTTCCCCTCAACGTCGTACTGCCGCGATGATCCAATCAGCACTTGCCCGTTCTTTCGCGGCTGAACATTGAACGCCACAGAATCTCCATTCGAGGAATGTGCGCTTTTCAGGTATCCGAGCTCAACCAGCTGATGGTGGACAAATCCCGGATATCGGTCAGTAATCGTCAAGTGTCCCTTCCGGCTCTTGATGTTCAGGCCCGGAGTGAGAGAGGGCGCTCCGATTCCCGCCGCGTTGATGATCACGCCAGCCGATAGCTCCCGCCCGTCGCGCAGACGGACCTGACCATTTCCGATTTGTGAAACCGGAGACGCAAGATGGAGCGTCGCGCCTTTTAACTTGGCACGCTCGATCAGGAATTTCGCCGCGAAGGGCGGAATCACTACGCCATCTTCAGGGACAAGCAGACCTCCTACCAGTCCTTTGCGCAAATTAGGTTCCGCGCGCTCCAATGAAGACTGATCAAGCACTTCGACTGGCACACCGCGTTCGCTGTAATAAACCTGCTTCCGACGCACTTCCCCCATCTCCTGCTCGTTAGCCGCAACCCAGATGGTCCCGGGTTGTTCATACTCAACATCTGCCAGCAAGTCGGAACGCAATTCCTGCCAGAGCTGTTGCGAGTAACGGGTCAAGGCAAACTGCGCCTCTGAATCATCCATCACGACGATATGTCCCATGGCGGCACCAGTTGCAGCGCCGGCAATTACGTCGGCGTCCACCACGGCTACGCGCATGCCGTGGCGAGCACACCCGTCTGAGCAAGCGGCACCAACAATGCCCGCCCCAATCACCACCGCATCGTAACTTGCCGCGCTCACTTCCGGATTCCCGCGCAGAAGGGATCGCGGGTATCCAGCACCAGATCAGCTTCAGAGTTCACGAACGCCGCCCCCTTGATACTGGGATAGATTTGGCCGTCGCACACCTTGACACTCCCCTCAAACACACTGCCCACAATACTTTCCTGCTTCCAGACTTGCCCTTCGCGAAGCTTGCCATCAGCATAAAGGCATGCCAGTTTCGCGCTTGTCCCGGTGCCGCAAGGAGAGCGATCGTAGGCCTTGCCCGGGCACAATACAAAATTCTTGCTGTCCACTCCTGACACCTTCGACGGGCCAAAAACTTCAATGTGGTCGATCTCATTCCCGCCTAGGCCGGTGATGCCTTGAGCACTCAGCGCCTGGCGCACGGCCCAGGTGAAGGCTGTCAGAGATTCGACATTGGCGAGCGATATTTCCACGCCGGAATTTTCAATCAGGAAGAACCAGTTTCCTCCCCAGGCAACATCACCAGATACCGGGCCGAAGCCGGGCACTTCGACTGTGACCTTCGCGGCACTACGATAGCTGGGCACATTATTGACGGTGACTTCACCATCCGGATGCAGGATCGCGGTCACGGTTCCCACGGGTGTCTCGATCCGATGCTGCCCGGGAGTAATGCGTCCCATGTAAGAAAGACTAGCGATCAGGCCGATGGTTCCGTGACCACACATTCCCAGATATCCCACATTATTGAAGAAAACTACCCCAGCCGCACACGTCGGATCGAACGGCTCGCAAAAAAGCGCGCCCACCATTACATCGGAGCCTCGTGGTTCATTCACCACCGCTGACCGGAAGGCATCATGTTCCCGGCGAAAACGTTCCACCCTAGCCGGTAGCGGCGCGTTCCCCAAGTCCGGCCCTCCGCTGATGACCAACCGAGTGGGCTCCCCGCCTGTGTGAGAATCGATCACCCGAATTCTTCTGAGGTCGCTGGTCTTCATAAGCATTAGGAGTGTAGTCTGTCCGTTCATTATCCTGCATTCGTAAGCAATTTGAATTTGAAAGATCCATATTCTGCTCGGACTGCGGAACATCGGCGGATGCGCACCAGGACGCACCGGCTGTCTGGTCAGATTTCAGAAAACAGACTCAGGAGATTCTCGATGCCTCTCCGTTCGGTGAATTTTGGTTCGTCGTTCCTCTTGTTGAGCCTCACCGTATTGCTTGGGATCCCGTCCTTCGCGCAGGATACACAGCCCACCACGAACACCGAGGCAAACAGTGACGAGGGGAAGAGTAAAGAGAAGCGCCAAACAGAGTTTGTGGCGTTGCTCGATGAAGAGTGGCAGTACGAATTGCGTTCAGATCCTGAAACGGCGACCACCCTCGGAGACACTCGCTACAACGATCGCCTCACCGATCGATCGCCTGAGTTCCAGCAATCTGACTTTCAAGCAAGACGTGCATTTCTCGCGCGTTTTGAGGCTATCGATGCGGCTGGTTTTTCTCAACAGGACGCGCTCAGCCATGACCTGATGATCCGAAAATTGCGCCAGGAAATAGAAGGTGCGCAATTCAAATCCTGGGAAATGCCTATCAACCAGATGGCCGGGCCGCACCTTGAACTATTGGATTTGGTGAGCCTCACACCTTTCAATGATTTGCACGATTACGAAAACTACGTTTCACGTTTACGACAGATCCCAAAAGCATTCGAGCAGACGATCGCCAATATGCGCCAGGGGATGCAGGATCACTTGATGCCTCCTCGCTATCTGGTGGAAAAGGTTGCCGTGCAGGCGCAAGAGGTTGCCGACAAAACTGGCGAGGCAAGCCCTTTCGCACAGCCGTTAGCCAAATTCCCCAAGAGCATTTCTGCCGCCGATCAAGAGCGGTTGCGGTCAGCGGTTCAGGCAGAAATCAATACTCATATTCTGCCGGCCTACCGGACTTTTGCGACTTTTGTGCGCGACGACTACGCACCCCGCGGGCGCTCAGATCCAGGAGTGTGGGCGCTTCCCGACGGGGCTGCGCGCTACCGCTATAACATCCGCCGTCTGACGACAACAGACCTCGATCCGGAACAAATTCACCAGATCGGCCTCAAACAAATCGCCGAGACGGAAACGCAAATGCTGGTCCTGGCTCACAAGCTAGGGTTCAACGATCTGGCAAGCTTGAACGAACATATCAAGAAGGATCGCAGTCTTTACGCCAGCTCGGGACAACAGGTTCTCGATCTCTACACAAAGTACACGCGCCAGATGGAAGTGCAATTGCCCAAACTCTTCGGACGCCTGCCGCAAAACAAGCTAGTGGTAATTCCGATGGATTCGTTTCGCGCGAAGAACGCAGTGCCCGCCGACTACACGCCGGGAGCTCAGGACGGTTCGCGTCCCGGCCGCATTAATGTCAACCAATACGATCCGGAGCATCGCTTAACGCTGAACATCGAAGCGATCGCTTATCACGAAGGCGTCCCTGGCCACCATCTACAAATCTCCATCGGTCAGGAATTAAAAGGCCTGCCCGATTTCCGGAAGAATGGAGACTACACCGCTTTCATTGAAGGTTGGGCTCTCTACTCAGAGCGTCTCGGCAAGGAAATCGGCTTCTACCAGGATGCTTACAGTGATTATGGACGCCTTGAGAATGAAATGTGGCGCGCCATTCGCCTGGTTATCGATACCGGAGTACACGAAAAACACTGGTCACGCGACCAGATGGTAGAACTCTTTCACCGGTACACCGCGATGGATGAGCCCAACATTCAGACCGAAGTCGACCGCTATATTTCGTGGCCGGGACAGGCTCTGGCTTACAAACTGGGACAGTTGGAAATTTTGAGCCTGCGCGAGGAAGCTCGCCAGAAACTCGGTGACAAATTCGACCTTCGTGCATTTCACGACGAGGTCGTTGGCAGCGGTCCGCTACCCCTTGATGTCCTGCATTCTCAGGTCAAGAACTGGATTGCCAGGCAGGAAAACCACTAGATGACGGAGGCTGGATCACAATGCTCTAACAATGATGCAGTGACTTTTATTTGGCAGTCGTAAACTTGGAACGTTGCTCATCCAACAGGCGAATATCGTCGTCCTTATCCAAATATTCCCAGCGCTGCAACGCAATCGGCACGTTGCCGTTCTTCCACAGGAAGTCGTCGAAGGTTCGCAGCTTGAACTTGTCTCCTTGTGCCATCTTGGCGTCGGCGAGAAATCTCAGGATCTGATTCTTGCCGATTTGATAGCTGATCGCCTGCCCAGGAGTGGTCGCAAATAGAGCCGCTTCCGCCTCTGCGGTCTTTTTATCCATGGGAACGTGCTCAGCCAGATAATCGGCGGCCTGCTTGAGATTGAAGGTGCCGAGTGCGAGCTTCACGTCCACCTCCACACGCAACGCCCGCAGTCGCATGAAGTTGTAGATGATTTCCCTGGTTCGTGGACTGTCGTCGAACAATCCTGCCTGGAGCATCATTTCCTCGGCGTAGAATCCGATTCCCTCGTTGGCTCCTGAGTCGTAGTAGTGACGTCGAATCGGATCCTCATGCTTCCAGGAGAGGCACATCTGAAAAAAATGCCCAGGAACTCCTTCGTGAACCATGTCTGGCCTTGCATCTTTGGCAGTGGCCAGCCAGAAATATCCCAGATTCGGACCCGGAGGAGCTGCCCAGCGGACGCTGTCGTCGCTCAATCTCGACGGAGCGGTAAAATCATCCAACTCCCCGAAATCCTCGAGCGCCTCTAAATAGCCTGGCATCGGACGAAGGGTGTAATGACGCATGTCCGCCGGTACCGTCAGAATGCCCTTGTCTTCGAGATATTCCCGGATCGCGAGTTCATCGCTCTGCGATTTCTTGATCTCGTCGTTCAAATTTGCGGAGATTTTCAGTTCAGGCAAGCCCTGGTTCCGTACTCTCTCATATTGTTCGAAAGACACCGCGCGGGCCCACTCTTGGGCGCTGATTTCGAAAAGCTGCTCGGGCGTGTATGGAATAAGCGCAACCTGATTCAAAAAGAATTCGTAATTGTCGCGACCCACCGCCGCGTCGCTGGGCATTTTGTCCAGATTTTGTTCCAGCCACGACCGGTAAGACTCCAGCGCCGCGACTGCCTTCTCGGTCGCTTGCCGAAAGGCCGCAGCGTCCCCATGAAGCATCGGCGCAACCTCAGTTTCAATCCGCCTCAGCTTGGGTCGAATCTGCTGTAAATCGGCGATGGCCAGTTGGGCAAAGGGTCGAATTGGATGAAGGTTATTTCTCCCATCCGCGAGCAGTTCGGGAATCTCATTCATTCGTTCGACAATTTCCCTGCTGCGGTTTGCATCAAACGGGGGAGGCTGAACCAGCGCCTCCAACATGGCAGTAAGAGCCTGGTCCGAATAGAAAGAAGGATCACGCTCCCACCGGCGATTGAGGTTCAGTTCCCATCGCACGCGCGCAATGGCTGACCCCATTAGCCGATAGTCAACTTGCTGCGATCGGTTCCATCCCGTTTTTTTCAGCTGTTTCCACCGTGTTTCAAAATTCTCGAGAGCGGCTCTCTGTCTCGCGATGGACGCAGCGGACCAGTCTCTTTTTCCAACTGGATGGTTAATTCGCGGAATATCGTCCTTGGAAAATGGCTGGTAGCGGGCCCGCCACTGCCAGAAATCATCGGCTAGAGACTGCAGAGAATCACTCGCACGGATCGGCTTCTGTTGGGCAAGTGCGTGAGGAAACCAACAACAAAGCACGAATAGCAGGATCGGTGATTTTTTTGGCATGAATCGTCGAGTGATGGGTTGCACGCTCATGATGCGCGGAACGGATATCCCTTAAACCCAGCCCCCATCGATGACATAACTTTGACTGGTGATGGCGCTGCTATCATCTGCCGCCAGAAAGAGCGCCAACCGGGCGACTTCCACCGGTTCAATCATTCTCTTGAGGGCCTGGCTTCTAAGAATCTCGGCCTTGTAGGCCTCGGTGAACCACAATTTCTTTTGACGTTCTGTAAGGATCGCTCCCGGCAGTATGCAGTTTACCCGAATGTTTTCCGCTCCCAGTTCATGGGCAAGGGTGCGCGTAAGCCCAACGATCGCAGCTTTCGCAGTGACATAGACAGGTAGTCCTGTCGACGGAATCATCCAACTGATCGAACTCAGATTGATGATGGAGCCCCGGCCCGCCTTCTTCATCGCCGGAATCACCGCCTGGCTCACAAAAAACTGGTGTCGGAGGTTCACGGCCATGGCCTGGTCCCAATATTCCGGAGTGACGTCTTCCACAGAATGGCGGGCATCATTTGCGGCGTTGTTCACCAAGACATCGACTGTTCCGAATTTCGTGATGACATTTTGCATGCAGTCTTGAATCGCATGAATGTCCGTGAGATCACATGCTAAAAAATGGGGCTCGAAGTCGACGCTCGCGCTGATCCTCTTCGCGAGTTGTATCCCTGCCTCATTTTGTATGTCAAGAAATGCCACCTTCGCGCCTTGCCTGGCAAACTGTTCCACAATCTTTTCGCCAATACCGCTGGCTCCGCCGGTCACGACGACGACCCGACCCCGCAGGCTCGGGTATGACCCAAACTCCGCCGGCTTTCCGGACCTTTTTATCTCATCGTTCGTCATCATTGGCCTTCACAGGCGATTCCGTTGACATTCTTGACGTGCATATGGCTTGCGACTCGCAATACCGGGTCAAACTTTTAGGCGAACAGCCCAGTGCACGCGCGAATGTCGAGTCTGCGTTCACCGCCGTGATGATGTGACGCTTTTCCCTACTGCTTCACCATCTCAACATCAATCACGATGCTTATCTCGTCGCCGATCATATTTGAATCGGAACCCACGCCGAACGCCTGCCGGCTTACGGTGGTGGTCGCCGCGGCACCCATGTGTTCCTTACCTTTTGGGTCCTTCATGGGAGCACTCGGGCCATCGACATCAAGGACGACTTCTTTGGTTACACCATGGATGGTCAGGTCGCCGGTCACTTTCAGCTTGCCGGATCCAGCCGCTTCCACCCGCTTCGACTTGAAGGTTATAGTCGGATATTTTGCGGTGTCGAAATAGTTTGCGCTTCGAAGATCGTTGTCACGCATCGCGACTCGTGTGTCCACCGAAGCAGCATCGATGGTCACGTCGAGCGACGACTTGCTTGGATCGGCAGCCGAATACTGAAGGTCGCCGCTAACCTTGGCAAATGTTCCTCGCACCGTGGATATTCCCATATGCTTGACCGCGAACTGGGCGGCGGAGTGTGGAGGATCCAGATGCCAGGTTTCGGTTTGGGCCAGTGCTGGGGAATTGCCAATGCCGAGCACGCAGACCAAAGCCCAGGCAGATAGAGTAAGGCCAACAAGCTTTCCTTTGTTCATTTCAGGGATTCTCCTACTTCCGTTAGTTTAGTTGTGCTGCTTTTGGTTCGTAGATCGTACAGTCTTAAACCCGCGCCTGTACAGGTAGCCTCAATTCACCTCATTAAATATTGGAGGGTCAAACCTCGAGGAACTCTTAATCATGTTGCCTTCTGCGGCTGAGCAGCAACGGAGGCGACGGCCCAGGGCTTGCCATCGAAGTAAGCTGGGAGTTCCAGACCGAAGAGTTTTAAAATTGTGGGAGCAACGTCCACGATGGCGGGTTTTTCGATTGCGATTTTGCGATTCGAAAATAGCACTCCCGGAACAAGTCGCGGGTCTACACAGTGATCGCCACTCCATGCCTTCAGATTGTCCTCGAAGATATTGCTAGTCACTTTTCCCATTACCGAGTCCCAAGAAGCACGAAAGCCCTCGCCATAGCCAACGATCAGGTCTGGCGCGTTGTCGACATAGGGACCGGCGTAGACGGAATCGCAGTCGAACATCCCCGTAATTCCGATGGCCCCTGAGGCCGGATCAACAAGGCCGTCCAGCTTCGCCCGCAGTTCTTCCTTCAATGCGTCAGATTCCTCGCCAGATTCGACGATGCCTTCACGCTCGCGGCCTTTCAGGTTCATGTAAAGACCGTTCAATCCCATCGTGTAGGCGCGCGTGCGAGACCAGTCCACGTCTTCGAACCAGTCCCCGCTTTCACTCTTGCCTTCCTTCAGTGCCAGATAGCCATTCTGGTGCAGCCACGCATTCAAATTCATGCAGCGAGCGAAGGACTTGAAGCCGTGATCGGAGATGACCAGCAGCAGGGTTTCGTCGTCAATCTGTTGCATGACTCGCCCGATCAAATTGTCCATCCGGTCATAGAGATCCTGGATCACGCGTGGCTTTTGATTCTGCGGCATATCTCTTACTGCCGGGTGATCCTTGTCCAGATAGCGCCAGAACATATGTTGTACGCGATCAGTCGTATCGAACACGCAGGCGCATAGGCCCTGTGGAGTTTTCTCCAGCGCGTCGAAGAACATTCGCTCGCGGTCTTCATGATTGCCATAACACTGCGCGAGAAATGCCTGGTCGTCGAGAACCTCTTCGTTTAGTGCCCAAGTGTCTTCCGCCAGACCCAGCGTGGCGTACGGTCCAAACAGTTTCGCGAGATAAATCGAATACGTGACCGGATGCGAAATTGGCAAGTCGGGACGTCCAGGATCGATGTTCACCGGCGTAACGTAAACCTCTACTTCGGGCGAGATTTCTTTCAAATAGAAACGGCAGATACCGTGAGCGGTAAATCCCATGCCGGCTTTGAACTTTACTGGAATCCATTCCGAATACTCGCCAACCTCAATCGTGAAGGTCTCCGAGTCGATATCAATACGGGCTTGATTGCGTCCTTTACCCGGGCGAATTTTAAAATCAGCCCGCAGATCACTTCCCGTGCCCAGAGGATTCTCCGGACCTGGAATATAGGAATGAAACCCTGATCCATTCCGTTCAACTGGAATCCGCACGCCACCTTCGCGAAATTTGTCGCTACTCGCACGCGTGGTACAGAAACAGAATGTGCCCTGGCTCCCCTTTAAATCCGGGACACACATCCCGGAAAGCAGTACCCCGGGAAATTTCTCTGGCGGAAAGGTCACGGGGACCCGGATGACCGAACAAAACACTCCCGCCTTACCCAGCCAGTGCCAGAAAGGCGTTCCTTTGCGGAGGCCCTTGACTTCCGATTTGCCGAGAGGCAGCGAGTATTTGCCGATTCGCAAATGGCGTTTCGGTTCGCTGATCTGCGCGGACGAGAGATATGGAAGATAGTTCTTCAGGTCACGGGCGAGGAAGTCATAAATATTGTGTTTTCCAGGATTGACTCCTGTCTGAAACGTCGACCACGCGACCGGGGAGATCGCAGGAAATGTCGTTCTCAACGGACGAAACGTTCCGCTGTCACGCAGCTTGGTGAGGTTCGGAAGTTTTCCTTCGGCCATAAAACGGTCGGCAAGAACCGGGTCCATGCCGTCGAAGCCAACAATCACTACGCGTTTTACCTGGGCTTTGCCGTACGCTTTGCGGCGGCGAAACTGCCGCAACAGTTGGCGAATCGGCCAAGTGACCAGCGCGTAAAAGGAATAAAGGAAGGCGACGAAGATGGTCCAGAAGGAGGATAGGACGGCAAATCCCGCGCCCGGCCCAGCATATGCCTGGCTGCGCAGGGGAAACAGCAGCACCAACCCGATGACAAGTACTGCGGCTGACAGAACACCCGGCCATTTCTTGCGTGACGAAAACGCCCTCATACCTGGATTCCTAACGCGCTCTTAAAAATGAAACCTGCGATCAACGAAACTACAAAAAACAGTACGATCCAGTTCCATTCCATCCAGGCAAAATTGATGATGCGAGGCGGATAAGTAACGGAGATCGACTGGATCGCGCTATTGTCTGCCAGCGCAGGTTCGCCCGAAGTGAATATCCGCTCCCAGAATCTCCCCCGCATCCGAACCGGCGAAATGCGAGCGAGTCCTTGCGATACCACCACCTGTTTCGAAACCGTCTGGCCCCCGGCAGCAATATGGACGTCGTATTGTCCATCGTGTTGCGCCACCAGGCGCCACACAACTTCTCTATCTTGCGGAATGTGGACCGCGGGAGCCGAACTGACTAAATCCGTGGGCAATTGCAATTCGATTTCGCTCGCGGCCGCAGGGTCGTCGACTCGCGCCTCCACCAGAAAAGTCTGCGCCGGACGCAGCGGCATCCAGCCAAAATAGCGGTCGAGTTGCACAATCAGAAAAGTGATCGGCAGAATCGCAATCAGAAACGGCGTGAAGGCAAGCCGCAGATAGCTGCCAGTTCCACGCAGAATCCTTCCATAGGCGCGCATCACCACCGGAAGCTGATCCTGAAACAAACGGACCGCCAGCAGGTTCGCCTTCAATCGATCCTTCGCCCGGCCGATCGCCTTTTGATCGGAGGTGTAACGAAATACAACAACCATCACCAGACCGATCACAATCGAAATCGCCAGCACGAGCAGAAGCGGTCCGGGTTGCAGCAACGCGGATCCGGAGAGCAAACGTAATTGCATGGAAGAAAGATCGATCACAGATGCTGATGGATTCAGGAACGGCGAAGCAACATACTACTCGATGTAACCGAGCCCTGCAGGCGTTTCGTCACCTTCTCCTTGGATTCGGACCTGCCGCCCTGGTCGGGCGCGAGACGTTTTATTTCTTTCTCAATCGTGTGCAGGACGAATTCATCCACGGACGCGTAGCCAGAAGCTTCCGCGCAGTGCTTGCCTTTTCCAGCAATTCACCTTCAATTTTGATCTTTTGCGAGGACATGGCACCGTCTCCAATATCTAAAAAACTGTATGTCCCATCATACTGCCGGGCTTGGGTATTCCAAATTCCGCGAAGATGGTCGGAGCGATATCGGTGAGCGCCGGATTAGTCTGCATCGATCGGCCGGTTGCTCAACAGCACGCCTGGCACCAGCGTGTAATCCATGCAGTGATCGCCGCTCCAGGGATTGGAGTTGTCCTCAAAAATATCAGCCGGAAAATTGCCAAGGATAGTCTGCCATCCCGGCGCGATAACCGCGATTGTAGCCGACGACGAGATCGGGGCCCTCCTGCGCATATGGCCCCTGATAAACCTCGCTGGCTCGATCTACCCGCGTGATTGCAACCAGATTATTTTGCGGATCGCGAACGCCGAGTAGTTCGTCCTTGATTTGCTTAAGCAGTGCGTCGGCCTGCGCGCCGGGTTCGACAATTCCCTCTCGTTCGCGGCCGCGAAGGTTCAGATAAAGACCATTCAATCCCAGCCCGTAGGCGCGAGTGCGGCTCCAGTCCACGTTGGCGAAGGCCTGACTCTGATCGGGGTTGGGTTCGCTTTTCAATGTGATGTAGCCGTGGCTCAGCAACCAGGTATTCAAGATTGAAAGAGCGGTTGTACGGAGCAAAACCGTGGTCCGAGAGCACCATCACCGTGGTCTGGTCGTCCACGTGTTGCATCACCTGTCCCAGCACCTGATCGATCTGCTGATAGAACTCTGGCAGTGCGGACCCATATTCCGCCGCGAGCGAGGCATCATATTCAGGATGTTTCGGGTCGATCAGGCGCCACAGCATGTGCGAATTCAGATCAAGGCTGGAGAAATAGAAAAAGAACAAGCCGGAATGAAACTTGGGAAACTCGGTATCGAAAATCTGGCGATGTTCTGCCAGGACGGTGTGCGACTGTTGCAAATATTCCTTGTCGTCGAGAACTCCGGCCGAGCGGGCCTTCGTGTCTTCTGAAATGCCCTGGGTATAAAACTCGCCGACTTCTTCCGCCAGTTCACGCGAATAACTTTTGGGGGTGGAAATCGGCAGCGCGGGATCGGCGGGATCGATATTGATGGGCGAGACGTATAACTCAAATCGCGGATGCGCCTGCTTGAAATAAAACCGACAGATGCCTTTTACATTTCCGATAAACGGGAATCAGTTGAAACTGGATGTGCACCCAGTCGCTCCACTCACCTTCGCGCAATACGAATTTCGCGTCCTGTACGGTGAACTTGGCCACCGGCTCCAGGGGATCGACGGAAACCGTAAAGGGCTCGAGTGCCGGCGGCGATCCCTTGCGAAATGTATTGTCCGGTCCAATCAATTTCGCGCTTCACCTGCGACTCTTTCACCTCGACCGGAATAATCTGTCCGCCTTCGACGATTCCTGCGGCGCTCATGGGATCGTCGGTGTAAAACGAAAACGTTCCGTAGCTACCGCGCAAATCGGGAGTTCCCATGCCGGACAAGGTGTGTCCCTTCGCCTTCACCGGCGGAAAATTCGAAGGCATCCGAAAGATCAGGCTAGGCACGCCATAATCGTCCAGTGTTTCCCAAAAGCTCTTTCCTTGGCGAAGTTGCTCGGCGCTGCCGCCACCGAGCGGAATGACCCAATTGCCCAGATGTATTCCATGCTTCGGCGGCTCCACTCGCGATGCCGAAAAATATGGCTGCAGCGTATGCGGATCGCGATGGATAAAGTCGAAGATGCCGTGCCCGCCCGCATTCATGCCTGTAATCAGGTTCGACCAGGCCACGGGGCTTTGCGGAGGGATGCTGGTCGTAAGCAAACGGAAATGATCCCTTCTCGGACAGGCTCGAGAAGTTAGGCATCTTCCCTTCGGCCATAAACTTCTTTAGAAGTTGAGGGTCCATCCCGTCGATGCCGAGGATGATGAGTTTCCGATCGCCGTGCCATTTTCGCGGCTGGCAGGAAAGCAGCAGAGACAGTGCCAGCACACAGCAGCAGAGAGAGGCCAATTTGCTGGATTCGTCGGGAATGCAAGGTAGACGCGTGATTCTCGCCTCCATAACAGTTGATGTCAAGCACTCGTGGGCGCGCCTCAGCGCTCTGTCCGTGGTGCACCAAGCTCTCTGCGGTAGACTGACAAGATGTTGCGGCGCAATTTGCCAGCCTGCGTGTCCTCCGTCGTTGTCATCTTGTTTCTATGGTCGTCCCAATTTCAACGCACGCAGCCACCAGACCCAACATCATCCTTATTACGCTGGATTCAACCCGCGCGGACCGCATGGGTTTCCTCGGCGCAAAAACGAAACTCACTCCAAACCTGGACCGCATCGCGGCCCAAAGCATGATTTTTGAGCAAGCTTATTCGCAGGCGCCGCTCACCGTGGTCTCGCACGCCACCATACTCTCGGGCACCTATCCGCAGACGCACCGGGCCACGGAGTTCGGAAACCGCCTCCCGGCCGCTCTTCCCTTCATTCCAGACCTGCTTCGCTCTCGCGGTTATCACACGGCGGCCTTTGTTGGATCGATCGCACTGGACCCGAAGAATGGATTCGCTCCCGGGTTTGACCGCGGCTTTGGCGTCTACGACGCCGGGTTTCATTTCCCTGACGGCGAAGCGAGTGGCGCCGGTACCGTTGCGCGTCCTGCAGCTCAAGTCGTGAGTCGCGCGACCGCGTGGCTCACACATAACACACAGGGACCGTTTTTATTGTGGGTACATCTGAATGATCCGGAAATGGCTTCAGGCACTTCGTACAATTCTGCGGTGGCAGCCGCCGATGCGGCGGTCGGGAAGCTGGTGGCGGCGCTTCAAGCCAGCAAGCTGTACGACGATGCTCTTATCGTGGTTGCTTCCGATCACGGCGAAAGTATGGGTGCGCATGGAGAAGACACCCACGGAGTATTTCTCTACGACGAGACCGTCCACGTTCCGCTGGTTGTGAAGTTGCCACAGAACCAGAGTGCGGGAAAGCGGGTGAATGCGAGGACCAGCCTGGTGAACATTGCCCCCACTATTTTGGAAACGGCTGGCGTGCCCATTCCGTCCCAGATGCAGGGACAATCGCTCCTGCGGATTGCGAAATCGCGCTTCGAGCGCGGACCAGCCTGTCTATTCCGTTAGTGATTTTCCCCAACGGGCGTTTGGCTGGAGTGCCCTGGAGTCATGGCGCGCCGGGAAATATCTGTACATCAAGGCCCCCAAGCCTGAACTGTACGACCTGTCCGCTGATCCGAGCGCCGCTCACAATCTGGCGCAGAGTTCCAAGGCCACGCTGGAAACGATGGCCGCGCAGCTGGACGCATTCGACCGGCACTTTAGCGGCGCGGAAGTACGAGTGGGACCCGAGCTGTCTTCTACTGAAATGCAGAAACTTGCTTCGCTCGGATATGTCGGGCTCCAGAAATCCGCTTCCCTCGCGAGCGCAGGGGCGAACGGAGTCGATCCCAAGGATGGAATCGCGACCGCGAACAAGATTCTGGCGGCACAGCGCCTGTTGAGACGACGGGAAACCGGATAAAGCCTTGGCCATCCTTAAACCGGCAATCAATGTGACTGGCGCCTCAAAGATGTATCTCGCACAGTATTTGATGGGATCGGCGTTGGCCCTCCTCGGACAATACCCCCAGGCCATCGAGCACTTGCGTATCGCGATCGAACTACAGCCTGACTCACCATGGGCACATCATGAAATGGGATTGTCCCTGCTGAAGAGCGGCGATTACAAAACCGCTGTCATTCATCTGGAGATCGCTGCGGACCGTATGCCCGATTTTGCGGAAGGCCATGCACTGCTTGCACAGGCCTACGATCACTTAGGTAGAGCCGAGGATGCAAAGCGCGAGCGGTCGCGGACCGGCGACCGCGAAACAGTAACTGTCCGAACACCGGATATTCCTGCGATTTCAGCTATCTACGAAATCGATTCGGAACATTACAATAATGTCTATCGTCCTACTAGACTAACTCTCTCTCGTTGCGTATACTTTGTTCGATGGAGCCAACTCCGAACATGTTCACGTGTTGTAGGAACGCGAGCTGTTGCTGCTCGTGTCGAAGTCATCGTGGGCATGAGGATCGAATGTAACTAAAGCACACATTCAAGTTCTCAAACGGCCAACGATGATCAAGATCGTTGGCCGTTTACTTTTTCAGTGGCATGGCCAGCGATTGGGAACTCTCACTCATGTCACACGAAACTGAAAAGGGGAAACTGGTGAAGAAAGCGACTGTAGTTCTCGGGCTGCTGCATCTATTTTGTCGATCCCGGGGCTGGCACAGGTTTCGTTGCTGAATGTTTCATACGATCCTACGCGGGAGCTGTATCAAGATTTCAATCAGGCCTTTGCGAAGTACTGGAAGGCGAAGACTGGCCAGACAGTTACCGTGGAGCAGTCGCACGGCGGATCGAGCAAGCAGGCCCGCGCGGTCATTGACGGCCTGCAGGCCGACGTCGTAACCCTGGCGCTGGCTTATGACATCGACGCGATTTCGCAGAATGCCGCTTTGCTCCCCGCCGACTGGCAAAAGCGACTGCCTCAGAACAGCACTCCTTACACGTCGACGATTGTGTTGCTGGTACGAAAGGGCAATCCAAAACACATCAAGGATTGGGACGATCTGGTCAAGCCGGGAATTTCCGTGATCACGCCGAATCCTAAAACTTCCGGCGGCGCGCGCTGGAACTATCTCGCCGCATGGGCTTATGCGCTCAAACAACCTGGTGGAAACGACGACAAGGCGCGGGACTTTGTGAGCCGGCTCTACAAAAACGTGCCGGTGCTGGATTCCGGCGCGCGAGGTTCAACCACGACGTTCGTACAGCGCGAGATCGGCGATGTGCTAATTGCGTGGGAGAACGAAGCATTTCTCTCGATCAAGGAATTAGGGCCCGAGAAAGTGGAAATCGTAGTCCCATCTCAGAGCATCCTGGCTGAACCGCCGGTCGCGCTGGTCGACAAAGTGGTCGACAAAAAAGGCACTCGCAGCGTGGCCCAAGCCTATCTCGAATACCTTTACACTCCGGAAGGTCAGGAGATTGCGGCGAAGAATTACTATCGGCCCAGGCTGGCATCAGTGGCGAAAAAGTACTCTTCATTTTTTCCCAATCTGAAGCTGGTCACGATTGACGATGTCTTCGGCGGCTGGCAGAAGACTCAAAAGACTCATTTCGCAGATGGTGGCGTGTTCGACCAGATCTATCAGCCAAGCCAGTAGCTAGTTAAATGGCATTTATCTTCAAAAAACGCAGTAACCTGCCGGGCTTCGGACTGGCTCTGGGATACACCGTCACGTACCTCAGTCTGATTGTTTTGATCCCGCTGGCTGCGACCTTTCTGAAAGCCTCGTCGCTTTCATGGCAGCAGTTCTGGCATATCGCCGCGTCGCCGCGTGCGGTGGCATCTTACCGCCTGACGTTCGGAGCGTCACTGATTGGCGCCTCGATCAACCTCGTGTTCGGGGTCCTGGTGGCCTGGGTGCTGGTTCGCTATAGTTTCCCCGGCAAACGTCTGTTCGACTCCCTGGTGGATCTTCCCTTCGCGCTGCCGACAGCAGTTGCCGGCATTGCCCTGACAACGATCTATGCGCCCAACGGCTGGCTCGGACGTCCGCTGGCCTCCATCGGAATCAAGGCTGCCTATACGCCACTGGGAGTGGCGATCGCACTGACGTTTATCGGACTGCCCTTCGTGGTCCGCAGCGTGCAACCGGTACTGCAAGACATGGACAAAGAACTCGAGGAAGCCGCGGCCAGCCTGGGGGCCAGCCGCTGGCAGACTTTTTCCCGGGTCGTGTTGCCAACAATTTTGCCAGCCGCCCTCGCAGGCTTTGCCATGGCCTTCGCTCGCGCCGTCGGCGAGTACGGCTCCGTGGTTTTCATCTCCGGCAATATGCCGATGCGAACCGAAATTACCCCTCTGCTGATCATCACCAAACTGGACCAGTACGACTACGCCGGCGCCACCGCAATTGCTGTGGTGATGTTGGTGTTTTCGTTAGTGCTGCTGCTGCCTATCAATCTGTTGCAGAAATGGGCCGGCAACCGCGACGAGAAGCAGGCCGAACTCATTCCGGCAGAAGGGACCGGGGCGTAGACAATGGCCTCTGGATCATTAACCGCGGGAAATATTCCGGTAACCCGGAGGGTTGCGACCGCCGCAACCGGAGAGCCAGTGGCTGTCCGCTGGATTCTGATCGGTGTAGCAGTCTTCTTTCTCGCGCTATTTATATTTCTGCCGCTGGCCATTGTTTTCTCGCAAGCATTTGCAAAAGGGATTGGGGTCTACTGGGCGAGCCTGCGCACGCCGGACGCGCTGGCAGCAATCCGATTGACGCTGCTCGCTGCGGGCATTGCAGTGCCGCTGAATCTTGTTTTTGGCGTAGCTGCCGCCTGGGCCATCGCCAGGTTCGATTTCGTAGGCAAAAGTCTGCTCATTACGCTGATCGATCTACCGTTCTCCGTTTCCCCGGTGGTATCGGGTTTGATCTATGTGTTGCTGTTCGGCTTGCAGGGATTGCTTGGCCCGTGGCTGGCCAGGCACGATCTGCAGATTATCTTCGCGGTCCCGGGAATCGTCCTGGCCACCATTTTCGTCACGTTTCCATTTGTGGCCCGCGAACTGATTCCCTTGCTTCAAGCCCAGGGGCAGGAAGAGGAAGAGGCCGCGATTGCGCTTGGCGCAAGTGGCTGGCAAACCTTTTTCCGCGTGAGCCTGCCGAACATAAAATGGGGTCTGCTGTATGGCGTGATTCTCTGCAATGCCCGCGCCATGGGCGAGTTCGGCGCTGTTTCGGTTGTTTCGGGCCACATCCGAGGGCGGACGAATACCATGCCCCTGCATGTGGAAATTCTATACAACGAGTATCAGTTCTCCGCTGCCTTTGCCGTAGCATCCCTGCTCGCCTTGCTGGCTTTGGCGACCCTGGTGGCAAAGACGGTCGTAGAGTGGAGGGCGCGGCGCCAGTTAGCTGAATCCGCGCTATGGAACGGGGAATCTGTATGAGTTCTGAGATATGAGCATCGAAGCGCAAAACATTACCAAAAAGTTCGGGCAATTCACTGCACTGGACGACGTGAGCCTGGAGATTCCGTCCGGCGAACTTGTCGCTCTGCTGGGTCCGTCGGGCTCGGGTAAAACCACTTTGCTCCGGGTGATTGCTGGACTAGAATTTGCAGACTCCGGCACTGTGCTATTCGATGGAACAGACACTACCCATCAGACGGCGCGTGATCGCCGCGTGGGCTTTGTCTTTCAGCACTACGCGCTTTTCCGCCACATGACGGTGTTTGAGAACATCGCATTTGGACTCAGAGTCCGGCCGCGCGCCTTACGTCCATCTAAAGAGAAGATTCGCGCCAAGGTAGACGAACTTCTCAAGCTTATCCAGTTAAAGAATTTGGCTGGACGGTATCCTTCTCAGCTCTCCGGCGGACAACGCCAGCGGGTGGCCCTGGCGCGGGCCTTGGCCGTCGAACCCAGCGTTCTGCTGCTGGACGAGCCTTTTGGTTCGTTAGACGCGAAGGTACGGCTGGAGCTGCGTCGTTGGCTACGCCAGTTACATGATGAGGTTCACATCACCAGCGTATTTGTCACTCACGACCAGGAAGAGGCGCTTGAGGTCTCAGACCGGATTGCGGTGATGAACGAAGGGCGCATCGAACAGGTCGGGAGCCCGGATGAGGTCTATCATCGTCCGATTACGCCGTTCGTCTACAACTTCCTGGGCAATGTGAACCTGTTCCATGGCCGGATCAACGAAAACGAAGACAGCCCGGCGATTCACGACGGGACAACAGGAGAACTGGTTTACGTGCGTCCTCACCTGTTGGAGATTCATCGCCAGCCCAACGGCGGGCCCAACTTTCGTGCCACCATCAAACACATCAACTCTGCTGGGCCGTTGGTGAAAATCGAGGCCACTACCGAATGGGGAGCCCCGGTCCACGTTGAATTATCGCAGGAAAAATTCCAGGAACTTCAACTGTCCAAGGATGAATCGGTGTTCATCATCCCGAAAGAGCTGAAGATGTTCCACAAGCAGGTCGTGTAAGGGCCGAGCAATTCGATCTGGAGCCTCCGTGGCCACCTGTCGATGTTCCAGGCAAGAGTTCGCGTTCCGCCCTATTGTGGCGACACCACCAAAACATGAAAGCTCCCCGGCATGATCTGGGGACGCGGATGCGGATTGTCCGCGCTCGCCGGCGGAGTAGAGCCAAGCTTGGCCGCCGACAAATAGATTTTGTGGGTTGTTGGATCCAGCGCCATGGTTCTCGCACTCTTCTCGGTCGGCACCGTAGCAAGGACCGTATATTTGTCGGGACTGTCGTGTTTCACAATTGTCAAATTGCCTTCGCCGTTTGAAGAAAAAGCCAGTTTGCGGCCTGGATCGTAACCAGCGGCATCAGGCCCGTTTCCGATTGCGACAGTTGTGATCACGTGGCCCGAATCCGCATCAACCACCGCCATCTTGTTATTCGAGCACACCGAAAACAGCCTTCTTGCTTCCACATCCATCGCAAGCCCGGAAGGCTCTTCACAAGGAGCAAGCGGCCACGTCTTCACCGATCGCAAGGTCTGCGGATCGATTTGTGTAATCTCGCTCTTGTCTTCGATGTTGACGTAAACATGTCCTTTCCCGTCGCTCACCGGGAACTCAGGCTTGCCGTCCAGCGCGATTGTTCCCGCACTCTTTCCGGAGGCAGCATCGATGGCGGTGGCATCGTTGCTTCGACCATTGAAAGCGAACACGCGCTTGCTGTACGGATCGTACACAATACCATCCGGATTTTTCCCCGCGGGCACCTTCTGCAGCACTTCGTGCGACTTCAGGTCGAAAATTACAACGACATCGTCGCCACCATCGCTGATGAAGCCTCGATTGAGGTCATCGGCAACCGCAATCCCGTGGATGCGCTTCATGCCAGTAATTTTTCCAACGGCCTTTTCCGACGCCATGTCCACAATCTGCACCTCGGTGCCGTGAGACACGAACAGCTGGCCGTTCGCGGAATCAGCGAAGAGATAATCCCAGCCGCCATCACCTTCGAGCGGGATCCGCTCACCGACCGCGTATTGCTGCGCATTCATCGCGAGTGAACATGCCAATACCAGCCCGGCCATCAGAAAGAATTTCTGCACGAGCGCCTCCTGGGTTTTGCTTCGAGATTTACCGTGGCAGTCACATGGATGCCATGATGATTGAACCACGCGAACATGAAAAGAATCTGAAGAAGCACAGAGAGCGAGTGGAGGCAGTTTACTTAATAAAAACGCGGCTTAGGGTGAGGTCAAAAGCCGCGTCACGGTCTTACGTCCACAGCAGCATTAAAGTGCGTGGGCTGTTCCTATGTGGAACTTTTTCGTCGCGACAATGCCAATGCCGAGGAAAATCACTAAAACAACGAGCTGCGTGACCAGGAATGGCGGCTCCTTCTGCGTAGGAGCCAGCGCTTTCAATGCCGGTACCTTCATGAAGCCCTGCACAATCAAGACAAAGACATTGAGATAAAGCGCGGTGACTGCTCCCACAACATAGACTGCGCGCCACTTGCCAGCCAGGTGAAACAAGTAGCGCGCAGCAATGGCGGCCCCGAGGACCACCAGAGAGATGATGCCGACTTTGTGCGCCGGCGAGAGATGTTCAAATGGAAAGCCAAATCCGGTAACGCTTGTCAGTACGGTGGTCACGAGGAAGATCGCAGTTAACCCATCAAGCCGCTTCCCGGTGAGCAATCCAAAGGCAACAATCAATCCTGAGCCGATGCCCAAGAGGCTGATCAGTACATGCAGGAGCGTGTAAGTCTCCGTCGACATGCCAAGAATCATGGTGCTTCTCCGTTTCTGATCGCACAGGCTGGCCGCAATTCGCGGCCGCACCGTGCTGCTTGTCTTCCCGTCTACTTCTGTTCCCCGAATACTTGTGCGTAAGTCTTACCGTATGGATAAAAGCCATCTTTTTCGCCTCGCTCCCACGCCGTCCTCAACTCAGGTTTGGTGATGTCCCAATCCGGTCTGCATTTCTTCAGCACTGATCGCAAGTCTTGCCGAAGCTCTTCGAGAGTGGGACGGGCAAAGTACCAATAGCCGTTGTAGATCTTGAACACGACGCGTCCAGGCTCGAGCACAATAGTGTGCGGGATCATCGGGTTGTTGGAGGGATCAGTATACTCGGCGATGTCGAGATCTTTCTGCACCACACGTCCTGCATCAGATAAAAACGTCCAATGAGCTCCGACGCCGCTACGGTACTCGTTGGTCGCAATTAAATTATCCGTTGTTATCGTGACCAGGCGACTGTAGCCCACCTCCATCTCGCGATGGAGTTGCAGTAAGCCCTCCGCCTGCCGGCGGTCTTTCGGACAAAACCCTCCTCTACCGAGGATCAGTACCATCGGATCCGGTCCTTGCAGATCCGAAAGCTTCCGGTGCTTACCTGTGTGATCGGTTAATTCATAGTCGGGAAAAACCGCACCAGCTACGATGTCTGCTCGCATGGAATGATCTCTTTTCGTGGGATGGCGGAATCCCACGCATCGCACGGCTGCGAAGCGTGGGATTCCTGGGATTCTAACTTGTCCCGAAATATGTAACGTGGACGTACGTTCCGAGTCTCGTGTTGTAGGCGAGGTAGTAGCCCTCGTGATCGGGGTCCTCATAGATCACGATTTGGTCAGAATCCCACACCCAATCATTGCAGAATGCAACATCGTAGGGAGCGACGCCAAAGTAAAAGCCGCCGAACCAGAAACGGCTCGGCCCTCCTCCCGCCAGGCGCCAGACATGGCCGCGGCCGAAGCCACCGGTGAAATGTCCATGCTCCCATGGATGATCGAGATGGTAGTGAGGATCGTCCCGGCCGGTGTCATGTCCGACCCACTTACTATTGGAATGCACGTGAGGCGCGTTCGGGTGTCCACTCTGGTCAGCGAAGTTTCTGTTCTCTTGAGGAGGGTGCGCCGTACCTTTAGACGGTTCGGGGCCGTGCTTGGGAATATTTCCGCCTCCTACACCGTGCGGGCTGCCGTGACTGCCGCCCTTTTCCTGGGCGAGGGCTCCGACCCACATCAATAAAAGGATCGTCAAAACTCCGATCAATACTTTCCTGACTTTCATGTCCTCTCCTAAAAAAATCCGCCCCGTGATTTTTTTCGTTTGGATTTAGAAACGAGAGAATTTTACCGCCTTTTGCCCTTCTCCTCACAGGTTGGCCGCAATGATTGGAGACACAAGCAGAAAACGCCACGGGATATCCGCAGGAACGGCTTTCATACCTTTAGGCTGAGTCTTCGAACGCGAGCGGAGTGTTTTTACGTCCGGGTTGGACTTGTATCGTTGGAATCGAGAATCGCATGACTTTCGCGATCGTTATCAACTCTGTTCACCATCACAATGACGGCGCCGAACATAAGTAAGACCACAACAACAGCGGACACATCGGCCTCCGAGTGAGAAATTATGGTGACCAAGTACGAGGCTTGATCGTCGCTGATCCGATGTGGCTTGTAAAGACACACTAAGACATGCTGCAGTGACGAAGGTAATTGCGATTGACCGGAATCGGAGAATGAGTACGCGCGGGATGTTCAACTCCGCCAGGAGGACTTGCTGCCAAGTTCTCCTGGACGGTGATACTTGTCTGCGCTTAATTTTCGTAAGAATAGGGTGGCGGATCGTTCTGAAAAGCTCTGAAGCCCCGCGGCGTAAGCCGGATTGTGCCGCGTACTTCTTCCTCAACATGCCCTTCATTCCTTAGCTCCGCCACGATCTCGCGGGCCAACGCCGAGTCGATCGCCTGCTTTGACAAGCTCAAAAAGTTGGTTGGATCTTCCTTGTACCGTTGAGCAAGTTTGAACCGAAGTCCGTCGCGAACCAGATCTCGTTGCATGGCTGGACCTCCAGAAAGCGCTCTAATGCTATGTCAGGGAACGAATCAGCAAAATGGCCCCTCCGTGCCAGTTGATGGCCCAGTAATGGGGGGTGTGCCTATTTTGAGCGCGACCAAGGCACTGGTTCGGACCATTGATCACTGGGCTTTCCAGCCTACGCCGGTGGTCCAGGCTTCTGTAAAATGAGGGTTCGGGCGATGATCGATGGCACGGAAATTGTTGTAATTGGTACGGTTATTTCAAAGAATTTCCCCGTTTGACATGGGATAGCCGTTGGGGTGTAGAAATTAGGTATCCGTCAATACACATGCAATCAGAGGTGGCCCGGCATGGCAGACGAAGCCAATATCAAGACACCGGAAGAAACAGCCAGAGGGATTTCAAGGCGCGCATTCATCAAGGGAGTGATCACGAGTGGAGTCGCGGTTTCTTCCGCGAATTATCTCTTTCGCGCCTCCACCTTGTTAGGCCAGCCTGCCGGGAGCGTGGGTGAGCGGCTCATCACCCTGAATGTAAACGGCCAGCAACGCCGGGTAGATGCGATGAAGCAGGAGACTCTCGCTTGGACGCTTCGCTACAAGCTCGGCCTCACGGGCACCAAACTGGGATGCGACCGCGGTGAATGCGGCGCCTGCACCGTCCTGATTGACGACGTGCCGCATTATTCGTGCTCAGTGCTTACTCATACCGTGCGCGGCAAAAAGGTCCAGACCATCGAAGGTTTGGCCAGTCCCGACGGCACATTGCATCCAGTGCAGCAGGGCGTAATTGACGAGCAAGGCTTCCAGTGCGCATTTTGCATGTCCGGCTTCCTGATGGCAACGGTGGGATACTTGAAAACCAATCCCAATCCGACCAGATCCGAGCTGGCTCATGGGATCTCCGGCAATCTCTGCCGATGCCAGGACTACGACAAAATCCTCACCGCAATGATGCGAGGCGCAGAAAACCTGAGGAAGGTGAACCATGCCTAGCCAAGCTGGAAAACCCGATCAAAAGAGCGCTGACCAGCAGAAATCGGGTCAATCGAAGGCCGGTGCCCAGTACAAGCTCATTGGCAAGGATTACACAACGCCCGATCTCTACGCGAAGGTGACTGGTCGGTCGAAATACGCCGAAGACTTTCGCGCCGAAGGCATGCTTTTCTGCAAGTTGCTGCTTAGCCCCGTGCCGCACGGAAGCGTGAAACATCTTGATTTGAGTAAAGCTCTGGCGATGCCCGGGGTCAAAGCAATCCTCACGCAAAATGATCTTCCAGCTCCGGCTGACAGCGTGACCGACCTTGGTGCGGTGATCAAGGCCAACATGCAGGGCGAAAAAGCACTCACCATGGAACCCTTGTACCAGGGCGAGCCGATCCTGGCTGTAGCGGCGGTGGACGAACTGACTGCCGCGGAGGCCATCGAAAACATCGACATCGAATTTGAACACCTGCCGTTCGTGGTTGACCCGCTCGACAGTCTCCGCCCTGGCGGGCCCAACCCGCGCACGGAAGGGAATATTTGGGTCAAACCCCCAGTCGAACCGCCCAAGCCCGGCGAGAAGCCGCCCAGCCCTCCGCCTCCTCACGTAGGAGAACTGAAATGGACAGCCGCAGACTTCGCCGAGGTAAAGGAAGGCCGTTTGCCTATGGGCAAAGCGCCAGACGAGTGGTCCTATGGCGATGTTGACGCTGGTCTCAAGAACGCCGCACTGGTTCTGGATGAAACCTTCACGACGCCGGACAGCAGCCATCAGACTCTCGAACCTCGCACCGCTCTGGCATATTGGCAAAACGGCAAGGTATTCATCCACATGGGCACTCAGAGCACGGTGCAAACTCTGGCCGGCCTGGGACGCTGGTTGAATATGGACCCCAACCAGATTGTGCTCATCAGCGAGTACACCGGAGGCGGATTCGGCAGCAAAGCCACTGGTTACATCTTCGCGATTATCCCGGCACTGCTGGCGAAAAAAGCCAATGCACCGGTGATGATGCGCATCAGCCGGGAGGAAGAACATTTCATCGGGCGGGCACGTCCCGGCTTCCAGGGCCGGATGAAGGTCGGATTCTCGCAAGGACGGCAAGATCACCGCATTAGACATGTTCGCCATCTCCAACAATGGCCCCTACGACGCAAACGGCGACGCCAATGCTTCGGGAATCATTGTCTCTCTCTTGTATCAGCCGCCCGCGATGCGCTGGCGAGGCGTGACCATGCTCACCAACACTCCACCGCGAGGTCCGCAGAGCGCACCGGGGGGCATGCAGGGCATCATCATCATGGAGCCGATCCTTGCGAAAGCGGCGCGCAAACTCTCGCTCGACCAGGTAGACATTCGCAAGGCTAACGCTCCCGAGGGCAAAGCGCCGTTTGGGCCGCCAAGAGAGGGCAAGCGCGGCCACTCGACCAGCGCATTTCTCAAAGAAGCTCTCGATCGTGGCTCAGAGCAGTTCAAGTGGAAAGAACGCATTGCGCGTCCCAAGCGCAGCGGCACAAAGGTTCGCGGAGTAGGCGTCTCGTCGAGCGGTTTCTTTGCTGGTTCGACAGGATACGACGGGCTGTTCGTGATCAAGCCCGACGGACGGATCGCAATCCAATCAGGAATCGGCAACCTAGGAACAGAATCTATCAGCGACGTGCATCGCGTCGTCGCCGAAGTGCTGGGCGTTCCGTGGGAAAAGTGCGATGTCGAATGGGGCAATACCAGCAAGAACTTGCCCTGGACTTGCGTCTCCGGCGGCAGCCAGACCACACACGCCATGACACGAGCGGCGCACGCGGTTGGCATGGATGCAAGACAAAAGCTGCAGGAAATTGCCGCCAAGACTTATGGCGGCAAGCCGGAACAGTACGAAGTCGCCAACGAACGTGTCTTCCATAAGGGCGGCGGCAAGAGCATGACTCTGGCGCAAGCCGCGCAGCGCGCGATCCAACTCGGCGGCGTCTACGACGGCCACGAACCGCCCGAAGATGTGAACAAGTACACCAAGGCATCAATCGCGGCGCTGGCAGGTCAGGGCCTGGTTGCGGCCGCGAAGGATAAGTATCCGCATGACGGCCAGACATTCTCCTACGTCGCCAGCTTCGCCGAAGTTGAAGTTGATACGGAGACCGGCAAGTACTACATCACGGATTTTCTCGCGGTCGCCGATGTAGGCACGGTCATTCATCCCAAGGCGCTGGGCGGACAAGTGTCTGGGCCGCTCGATCCTGGGAATTGGTCACGCGATCGGTCAGAAGTGGGTCTTCGATCCGCAATACGGCCACACGATCTCGCGCCGGTTCCACCACACCAAGCCGCCGACCATTCTTGATGTGCCGACCAACATGCAGTGGGCGGCGTTGGACATTCCGGACCCCGAGACCCCGGTTGGCGCTCGTGGTATCGGCGAACCTCCGGTGGGTGGTGGCTGCGGTGCCATCTTGAACGCGCTTTCGGATGCGCTGGGCGACGAAATCTATCGTCGCGCGCCGGTTAATCTGGACACGATTCTGACTTCGCTCGAAGCCGGACGGCCGATGCAGGATCCGCTGACCGCTTTCATTTAGCGAATGCTAACGGTGAAGAACTTTGAAACGGAGAGCAACATGGCTGTAATACGAGATGTCATGCCGGCGTTCCAGTTATTTCAGCCGACTTCCATCGCGGACGCGCAAAAGCTTCTCGAGCAACATGGACGGCGACGCGTGGGTGATGGCCGGCGGACTCGACAGCTTCGATTGGCTGAAAGACCGGATCAAGAAGCCCAAGGCACTGGTCGATCTGAGCGGCATCGAAGAACTGAGAGGTGTCCGCACCTACCAGCGACGGAATCGAAATCGGCGCGATGACGACGCTCACTGAAGTTGTGCAACACCCGATCGTCAAAGAGAAATATGGACTGCTGGCGCAGGCAGCGGAGCTGGTCGCGTCGCCGCAGATTCGCAATCAGGGCACGCTTGGCGGAAATGTGTCGCAGGACGCGCGCTGCTGGTACTATCGCGCAGGCTGGCCGTGCTATCGTGCCGGCGGAAATATCTGCTATGCCGACACTCCGGTCGGCAGAAATCGCGAGCATGCGATTCTGCATGCTGAACGATGTGTGGCAGTCAATCCATCTGATTCATCACCGGCTTTGATTGCGCTTGACGCCAAGTTTGTCGTTCAAACACCCAAAGGCGAGCGCGTGGTGGATGCCGAGGATTATTTCGTCGGCCCGGAAATTGACATCACCCGGATGAACATCCTTCAACCCGGTTACCTGCTGACTGCTATTCGCATTCCGTCCACGTGGGCTGGCGCGCAATTCTATTTCGAAAAAGTGCGGGACCGGAATGTGTGGGACTTCCCGCTGATGAATGTGGCTTCAGCCATGATCCTGTCGGGAGACACGATTCAGAACATTCGCATCGCAGTAAACGCCGTGGCTGCCCGGCCATTGCGTTTGAAGGCGGTGGAAGATTCCGTACGGGGCAAACAGCGAAGCGCGGCCACCGGCGAAATGGCGGGGAAACTGGCGGTCCAGGGGGCGGTCCCGCTTGCAGTTCAATGCCTACAAAATCCCGCTGATGCGAAACCTGGTAAAGCGCGCCATCAGCGGAGTACAGGAGGCAACATGGGCATCATAGAGTGGGCTACGAGTCCGCTGGGACAAAATGTTCCGATTCATATTGCGTGGTTTTTGATCTGGGTTGCGCTCATTGCAGGAATGCTTTTCCTGATCGTTCACGCAATTTACATCCGGTACTTCGCCAAAGAGAAAGAATTCGCCACCGGCGCTTCTCCAAAAGTGGCAGCCCAACTACCAGCCCGCATCCCCAGACACTCCCTCACGGCCCGGCTCTTTCACTGGGTCATGGCAGCGTCGATGTTCACGTTGCTGTTTACCGCATTTCTTCCAAAGGTTGGCGTCCAGTTCGACTGGGTCACTTATCACTGGATCGCAGGCACAGTACTGACCGTTTCAATTATTTTTCACATCATCCACGCTTCCTTCTACCTGGATTTCTGGTCGATCTGGCCAGACCGGGCCGACCTTGAAGATGCATGGAAACGATTCCAGCGCTTTATGGGAAAATCCTCAGCGCTGCCGCGAAAATTCGCTAAATATCCGCTGGAGAACAAGCTCTATCATGGAGCCATCATCGTGACCGGGATGTCGGTGATCCTGACCGGCGTGTTCATGATGTCTCGTGTGCGCACCATCTTCTTTTCCCGCAATCCATATCTGTTCAGCGACATGACGTGGGGGTTGATGTATGTCCTGCACGGACTGGCAGGCGTCGGACTCATTACGCTGGTCATTGTGCACATTTATTTCGCGATCCGACCTGAGAAGCTGCCTATTACCGCTTCGATGATCGTCGGCACGATGAGCCGTGACTTTTATTTGAAAGAACACGATCCCGAGCGGTGGGTGGTCGAGCCTTCAGCTTCATCCTCCCCCGGACGGCAAGGCTGACGGATGGCGATTGCATTTTCAGAGCGTTGCGATGCCATCGAAGAGTGCTACGAGTTCATGCTGGCCTATGCGGGACAAGGGCTCCCGAGTGATCAAGGCAGCCAGTCTGGCGGACAGCTCCGCGAATTCCTGGGTCGCGCCATCCATGCGCTGACCGGCATGGCAGAAAATTGCGCCGCGGCCGTGGAAGACGCAGGTCTGGAACCCACCGGAAAATATCAGGCTTTCATTGCAGTGCTCGACCGCGATGCCCGCGACTCCCTGGCCGCTCTCGAACTGGTGTTTGCCCAGCCTGTCATCAGCTCGCAATTGATTGACAATCTGAATGCCTCCATTCATATCCGCGCCTTGCTCACAGACCTGTTTCTCATCGGCGAAATCCTGAGAACGCAACCACAGCTGAAACCCGTAATTACGAGCTAAGCTCTAACGATTTAGAATGTTTGAAGAGTTGGCACTTCAACGAGCGGATCACTTGATATCAAGCAGGATGGCCCCAGACAAACTGTTCGCCAATAGCCTTGCGCCAGAATCCGGTCGCTCCGATTGCAGGCCGCTTCTGTCACGCGTATTTCTACTCTCTCCCGCCAATACCTCAGCCATTCGCGGGCAGTTGCTTTTGAACACAAATTCCGAATTCCCACTTGCCCAGCGCATCCGGCAACAGGGCGCTCCGCTGGGAGAACTTTTCAGCTTTATCAGCAGCCTGTATTTTCGTGGCAAGCTTGCCTATGCGGAAGCCTTTTCGAATTTGTCGACTGACTTCCCTGCGACCCTGGTTATGACGACCTCGCGTGGTCTTCTGCCACCCCAGACCATCATCACATTGGACGACCTGCTGGAGATGTCCTCGGTTCCCATCGATCCGGATGATGCCCGATACCGGGAACCCCTTTGCCGGGATGCATGGGGTTTGGCTCGTACGTTGCCTTCTGGATCCCAGGTTGTGTTGCTCGGCAGTATCGCGAGCGGTAAATATGTTGACCCGTTGCTGGAAATTTTCGGAGCCAATCTCCTGTTTCCTCAACAGTTTGTGGGACGAGGGGATATGAGCCGCGGCGGCCTCATGCTGCGTTGCGCTGAGTCGAAGCTCGAGTTGGATTATGTACCGGTTCACTCTGCCGTCCGACGCGGGGCCAGACCACCCAAGCTCGCCCCTGTCCGCAATCGTGACCGCGCCTAAGGCGTCTATTCTCCTAGCTGACCTGCTGTTCTGATACTGCCTTCACTGAAATTTTGGTATTGAAGATCCGCCTTGACAACTCTTCCCCTCCAATGCAGAATCATACGCCTGTAGCGAACAAAAAGCGAACATACAGTATCTTATGCTTTCCGCCAGCTCACTCCGCGCTCAAATTGAAACCCGCTTCCCTTCCGCTCTTGCGGTATGCAAACGGTCACAATCCAGGACCATTTTGACCGGGATTTCCGAGGTTGATTCCCTGACTGGAGGTATTCCCATGCATGCCCTGACGGAGATCTGCGGAACAGGCAAAACATCGGTCCTGGTTTCCCTGTTGGCCCATGCCTCCCATGAGCATTACTGCGCCCTGGTGGATGCCAGGGACGCCTTTAATCCAGATACGGCAGAGGCAGCAGGCGCAGATTTATCTCGCTTGCTTTGGGTACGGTGCGGAAAGACCAAACAAAAGTTACGCCCGCTGGAACAGGCATTCAAAGTCGCGGACATGCTTTTGCAAAGCAGCGGGTTCGGTCTGATTGTCGTTGATCTCAGCGATATTGCGGAGAAGGTGGTCCGTAACGTTCCGCCCAGCACGTGGTTCCGCTTTAGCCGTGTTGTGGAAAATCAGCCTACGGCACTCGTCTTTGTTGCTCAACAATCTCATTCGACGAGTTGTGCAGGACTGGTTTTGAAACTTATGGCTGTTCCAGGAGTTTTTTCTGGAAAATTACTCACGAATTTCACCCTGAATGCTGACGTGATCCGTACCCGCGAAAAGAAGGGCGTTCAGTCGGCAACACCGGGCTTTTCCATCAAAGCACAATGGGCCTGACTCATGTTCGCATGCTTACTAGTTCCCGACTTTCCCGTGCAAGCGGCTTTGCTGTTGGAGCCCAGGGACAAAAGAGAGATCATTAGACGATCTCCAATCGTTGTTTTAGACGGCCCCTCCAATCTGCTCAAAGTTGCGGCGCTCAATGATGCCGCCAGACACCTGGGAATTGAAGCCGGGATGACAAAGCTGCAGGTTGAGGTTTGTGGTGGCGTGTCACTGAGAAAGCGATCTGTCGATCACGAAGACTCTGCTCAAGCTACGCTTCTCGAATGTGCAGGCCAATTCTCCCCGCGGGTTGAATCCACATGTCCTGGAACCGCAATCCTGGACCTGGCGGGTATGGAAAAGCTGTTCGGATCGCCAGAAAATACAGCCTGCAAAATTGCGATTAGCGCCAGGCAAGCCGGGTTTCATCTGCGAATTGCCATTGCCGCGAATCCCGACACCGCTTTGTATGCCGCACGCGGCTTTGCAGGCATCACGATCATCCCAGCAGGTGACGAGGCCAAACAGCTGGCGCCTTTAAGTGTTGACGTACTACCCACCACGCCCGAACTCCTGGAAGTTTTCGAAAGTTGGGGAATCCACAGCTTTAAATCCCTTGCCGCCCTGCCTCCAGTCGCCCTCGTGGAGCGGTTAGGTCAGCAGGGTCTCGCTTTGCAAAAACTCGCACAAGGAAAGACCAGCAGGCCATTGCTACCAGTAGAGCCTTTGCCGGAGTTTACCGAGACTTATGAATTTGACGATCCGGTAGAAACTCTGGAGTCGCTGGCATTCGTTCTCAATCGAGTTTTGCAGCAAGTCTGCGATCGCCTTGTTTCGCAATCTCTTGCTACCAACGAACTGCGGCTGACACTGGACCTGGAAGTGCGGCAGATGCGGGACGGCAATGACGGAGAACAGTACAAACATGAATGGAAGCTGCCAGTCCCCACGCAGGACAGAAACATGCTCTTCACTCTTCTGCGGCTTGATCTGGAAAGAAACACATTTTCTGCGCCCATAAAACGGCTGACGATTGAAGCTGTATCCGTCAGGCCCAGAATGGCGCAAGGCGATCTCTTCGCACCGCCATCCCCTGAATCAGAGAAACTGGAAATTACTTTGGCACGGATTCGTGGAGTGGTCGGCACTACGGATGCGGATGGTGTCAGTTGTATTGGCTCTCCCAGGCTCGTTGACACTCACAAATCCGGCGCTTTTGCTGTGCAGCCTTTTTCGGCCACGACAGAAATACGCAACCCGGCGGCGATGATTCCTACGATTGCTTTGCGAGTATTCCGTCCCGCACTTGAAACATCTGTAGAACTCAGTGGCGAGACACCACATCTCGTTCGATTGTGGAAGAGGCATCGTCGCGTGCTGGCCGCATCCGGGCCGTGGTGCAGCTCTGGAAACTGGTGGAATGAAACTACAGCCTGGGCACGGGAAGAATGGGACGTTGCTCTAAAGACTTTCGAAGGAATTGCCTACTACCGGATTTATCTGGATCGAATCAGGAAGCAGTGGTTCGTAGAAGGCGTGTTTGATTAGCCATGCAATACGTGGAACTACACGCCCGTTCTGCTTTCACCTTCCTTGAAGGCGCTTCCCTGCCGGAATCTCTCGCCTGTACGTCCGCACAATTGCAAATGCCCGCCATGGCTTTGCTGGACAGGGATGGCGTGTATGGTGCGCCGCGTTTTCACATGGCGGCGGAACAGTATGGAATTAAAGCTCACATCGGAGCAGAGATCAGTATTGCGGAAAATGGCAATCTTCCGGTGCTGGTTACATCCCGCGCTGCCTATCAGAATTTATGCCGCCTGATTACCACAGCAAAGTTGCGGACCAACAAGAAAAAGCTAGCAACAGTCGCACTCGAAGAACTACGGAACCATTCAGAAGGGCTGATCTGTTTAACCGGGGATGAAAACGGCCCGCTGGCTCATGCACTAAAAAAGGAAGGCAAAACGGGCGGCCAGCAAGTATTACAACAGCTCGTTTCCATCTTTGGGCGTGAGAACGTGTATGTGGAGTTGCAGCGCCATGCCGACCGCTATCAGGAATCCCGCAACCAGGCAGCCATCTCACTGGCCCACGAATTTCGTCTACCATTGCTGGCAACGAATGGTGTCCGCTATGCCACTCCGGCAGAACGGGAAATTGCAGATGTGTTTACCTGCCTTAAAAACAAATGCCGCCTCGATACAGCCGGACGTTTGCTTTCTCAAAACTCCCAACGCTACGTCCGCACCGCGGCAGAAATGGAATGCCTCTTCGCTGACTTGCCTGAAGCAATCGCCAACACGAACGAACTTTCTTCACGACTGGACTTCACACTCGAGAAGTTGGGGTACGAGTTTCCGCATTATCCCGTTCCTGAAGACGAGACGATGGACTCTTTCATGCGAAAGCGAGCATGGGAAGGAGCACGTTGCAGGTATCAATCTGTAACTGCGAGAGTCCGCGAGCAACTGGAAAAGGAACTGGCCCTCATCGAAAAGCTGAAGCTGGCGGGTTATTTCCTGATCGTGTGGGATGTAATCCGATTCTGTCACCAGAATGGAATCCTGGTCCAGGGACGCGGATCAGCCGCGAACAGCGCGGTGTGCTACTCGCTCGGAATAACCGCCATCGATCCGATTGGGATGGATCTGCTGTTTGAAAGATTTCTCTCGGAAGAGCGTGGCGAGTGGCCGGATATCGATCTGGACCTTCCCAGCGGAGATCAGCGCGAGCAGGTAATTCAGTACGTTTATCAACGCTACGGAAACCGCGGCGCGGCCATGACCGCGAACGTGTGTACCTATCGCGGACGCTCTGCTGCGCGCGAGATGGGAAAGGTGCTCGGTTTCGATGAGGATACCCTGGCGCGATTGTCAGCGGTGGTGGGGACGTGGGAGTGGCGGGACCCGAATGACACCATGGAAAGACAATTCACGAATACTGGCCTTGATCTAAGCCATCCGCAAATTGCTGTGTACCTCAATCTCTGCCAGCGCGTTCAGGATTTGCCGCGTCACCTTAGCCAACATTCGGGAGGGATGGTCATTTGTCAGGGTCAACTCGATGCTGTCGTACCCCTCGAACCTGCCACCATGCCAGGGCGGGTCGTGGTGCAGTGGGACAAAGACGACTGTTCCGATCTCGGACTCATCAAAGTGGACCTGCTCGGATTGGGAATGATGGCGGTGCTGAAAGATAGCATTGACCTGATTGGAGACCACTACGGCGTGAAAGTAGACCTGGCGCATCTGCCGCAAAATTGTCCTGATGTATATGACACCATCCGTAAAGCGGACACCATTGGCATGTTTCAGATCGAAAGTTGTGCTCAGATGGCGTCCCTGCCGCGCAACAATCCAACTCGTTTTTATGATCTGGTTACGCAAGTTGCCCTGATTCGTCCTGGTCCGATCACTGGCGAGATGACCAGCCCATATTTGAAGCGGCGTCAGGGGAAGGAAGCCATCACCTATCCGCACGCATTACTCATCCCCACTCTGGAACGAACCCTTGGAGTTCCCTTATTTCAAGAGCAACTCCTGAAACTGGCTATGATCTGCGCCAATTTCACCGGCGGAGAAGCGGAAGAGTTGCGTCGTGCCATTGGCAGTAAGCGGTCCCAACGGCGAATGCGGGAAATTGAAGACAAACTTCGCGCCGGCATGATGTCAAACGGTTTTCCTGCGAATATCCAGGATCAGATTGTAAAGTTCATCAGTTCCTTTGCGCTGTACGGTTTCCCCGAATCCCATGCAGCCAGCTTCGCATTGATTGCTTATGCCAGCGCATTTTTGAAGGTCCGCTATCTGGCGGCTTTCACCGCTGCGCTGTTGAATAATTGGCCGATGGGTTTCTATCATCCAGCCACGATTGTGAAAGATGCTCAGCGTCACGGATTGCGCGTGAGGCCGGTGGATGTGACTCGCTCTCAGTGGAATTGTTCGCTGGAACCTGACGAAAATGGCCGTCTCGCGCTTCGTATTGGCCTTCGTTACGTGCGTGGTCTGCAACAGTCTTCGGCTGAAACTCTGGTAAGCCAGCGTGATCGTGCTCGTTTCGTCTCTGTCGACGATGTGGCCCGGCGAGTACCCCAACTCAGCCGCGACAACCTGGCGATGCTGGCAAGAATTGGAGCTCTCAACTATCTGCGGACGGACGCGAATCATTTGCATCGCCGTGATGCACTGTGGCAGGTGGAGAGGGCCATGAAAAAGACAGGGCCTCTACTCGAAGGCATCATGGAGAAAGATTCGGTATCGCCATTACGCCGAATGGATATCGAGGAAAGACTGGTAGCGGATTACCACGGCACTGGATTGACGACTGGGCATCATCCAATGGCATACCGCAGAGACGTTCTGCGTGCCCAAGGTGTCAAGTCAGCCATGGAATTAAGAAATGTACCTCACGGGAAAGAAGCGAAGGTTGCCGGGTGTGTAATTACACGTCAGAGACCGGGAACAGCGAAGGGGATAATTTTTATGACGCTGGAAGACGAAACCGGAACTTCAAGAGTAATTATCAGTCCTGACTTCTATGACAAGAATCGAATGGCAGTGCTGAATGAAAGGTTCGTTCTGGTTTCGGGAATGGTTCAGAACCAGGACGATGTCATACATCTCAAGGCGCGTAGTATTCAGCGGCTAGGCGTTAGCGCTGCCATCACGCCCTCACACGATTTTCACTGACCAAAGAAACTACTCAACAATGTGGCTTACTCAGGCAGCGCAAAAGCCACGTAAACTCCGCCCGATGGAGACTTGGGGTCCTTCCCGCCTCCGGCGGCAATGACAACGAACTGGCGGCCGTTTACTTCGTACGTGATCGGAGTCGCATTGCCGGAGAACGGCAGCTTTGCCTCCCACAGCAATTCGCCGGTCGATTTGTCGAATGCCCGGAATCTCTTATCGAAATTCGTTGCTCCGATGAATACCAGGCCACCCGCAGTCACGATCGGTCCCCCGTAGTTCTCTGTGCCCGTCTTGTTTTGTCCCTTGGCGGCGAGTTCGGGGTATTCGCCAAATGGAATCTTCCAGGCATATTCGCCAGTGTTGAGATTGATCGCGTTCAGCGTACCCCACGGCGGCAGGACCGCTGGATATCCTTCCGGATCCAAAAACTTGTGATATCCAGTGAAGCGAAATTTCATGGGCGCTGGCGCTGGCTCGCCACTGGTAAGTTCCTTGCTCTCTCCGCTCATGAGAAACGTTATCAGCGCAAAAAGGTGGTCGTCGGACAGGCTGGGAAACCCGGGCATCCTTCCTTTCCCGTCTTTGATCGTTCCCGCAATCTGCTGGGGAGACAGGCGATCTCCCACTCCTACGAGCGAGGGTATCGCAGGCGGCGAGCCCATCATTTTTTCCCCGTGACACACGCCGCATTGGCTCAAGTAAATTCCCTGGGCGGAATTGTCTCCGGTATTGGGTGTGAGCGCACCCGTCCACGCCACATCGTTCGCATTCACGTAAATGATTCCGCTCTCTGGATCTACCGCTGGACCACCCCATTCCGCGCCGCCATCGAAGCCGGGAAATACCACGGTGTCTTCTCCGACACTCAATGGAAGAAATTGACCCTGGCTTCGGAACTTGCGAAATTTCTCCAACGCCCACTGATGGACCTCAGGAGTCCGGTTGGTAAGCATCTCCTCGGTGAGAAGCTGGCGGGCGAACGGCGCCGGGAGGGTTGGAAGAGGTTGTTCCGTGGCGGTGACTTCGCCTTCCACCGTGCTTGCTGGATACTTGTGATATTCGACCGGAAAGAGCGGGTTTCCGTTGGTTCGATCGAAGAGATACACAAAACCCTGCTTTGTGGTTTGCGCGACTGCATCAATGTCTTTCCCGTCACGTTTCACCGTCAGAAGCACGGGGTGCGAGGGAAAGTCACGGTCCCAGATATCGTGACGAACTCCCTGAAAGTGCCAGATTCTCTCGCCGGTCTCGGCATTCAGGGCAAGCAGACAATTCGCGAACAGGTCATCGCCGACCCGGTCCGCGCCGTAAAAGTCGGAGACGGCAGAACCGGTCGGAACGAAAACAATCCCTCGCCTGGAATCAAGCGCCATGCCCGCCCAATTGTTGGCGGCTCCCGCGGTTTTCCACGCGTCCTTAGGCCAGGTATCGTATCCGAACTCCCCGAGATGAGGAATGGTATGAAACGACCAGCGTAGCTTTCCGGTTCGCACGTCGAAGGCGCGAATATTACCCGGTGGTGAGGGAGAAGTCTCCGGATTCCGTCCGCCGACGATCAGCAAGTCTTTGTAAACGATGCCCGGGCTGGTCAAGTCGACCGACTGCGAAGAAGCGGGCTCGCGGCCAAGGTTCTCGCGCAAGTCAATCCGGCCCCGCTCGCCAAAGCTGGAGACGGGTTGGCCCGTGACCGCATCCAGGGCATAGACAAAGTTCATCACTCCGACCAGGATCCGCTTGTCCTTGCCATCGGCCCAGTAGGCAAGTCCGCGGTCCGGTTGCGTTCCTTTAATGCCAGAATCGAACTTCCAGAACAGGTTGCCCGTGGCGGCATTGAGGGCGAAAATCTTCTGCGTCGGCGTAATTCCGTAGAGCACTCCATCGACCACAATCGGGCTGGTCTGCAGGACGCCTTGCTCCCCTGTGTCAAAACTCCACGCCGTCGCCAACTGTTTCACAGTCGCGCGATTGATCTGCGCCAGCGCAGAGTAGTGGTTGGCTTCGGCACCCCCGCCAAAGGCTGGCCAGTCGCGCTGTTCCTGTGCGGTGTTCCGCTTCACGCCTGCTGTGCCAACTACAGATCCAGAGCAATTGGCCTTGCAGGAAGTCGGTGAGGCTCCCGTTTCACCAGGGAATTTATGGTTGGCGGCAGTTCCCAGTGAAGCGAACACCAAAATAGCAGCGAGAACAATCGGCAATTTCCTAAATCTCGCGGCAGGGACGGGCGACGTTGCAGTCATCGATTCACGGTAGGCATCTTCGGAAACACAAGAAATAAGAGTATTACTAATCCTCCATACTGGAAACGAATTCTCAGCCGTCGCATTTGCGTTCACGGATCTGGGCCAGGGTCCACCCCGTTGCCCAGTATCCGCGGTCAGAGGTTCCCTGGAACGAAAGCTAATGCGGGTTGTGTTTCTCACATGTCAGCCAGGAAACATCCTGGGCATCGTGGCGCGGAGAAGGAGAATTGCGAGAAGGTTTACGGGAAAGTGGCCTCGGCGTTTTCACTCTTTCCTTTGCTTGCTTCCCCTTTGACGAGTTCTGGTTTCTTCCTGTCGGGAACTGGTTCCGACAGGTGGACGTTGACTACTTGTTCAAGTTGACCCATCAGGGAACTCAAAGTATCGTCACCAACATCCAGCCTTTTCCGCAGCTCAGTGCCGACTGAAATGGCTTCCTGATATGCAGCCCGGGCTTCGGTCAAAAGATGTACGTGTTCCATAAAGGCTGAAGCAGATCTCCGAAACTTGTTCATGGCCTCGGCGTACATGGCCCACGTTGGGACAGACTGTACACCCATGACAGCTTCTTCTTTTTTCTGCACGGCTTCATTTGCTTGCACTTGGTATCCTCCATTTACTTCGGCTGTTGCGGCCCGCTGTTCGGTCCTAGGTTTGCGCTCGTCCCCGGAGCGATTAGCGCCGGGCGTCCAGACACCGCTATCACCAGCCGCAGGTTCGATCTGCCAAAACGGACTCATATCACTTCTTCCATAGTTTCTGTTTGAGATTGTAACCGTGATGATCGCCATCGAGGTCCATCACGGCACTGTTATCTAGAACAGAGCACGATTTTAGTCAAGGTTGTCAGCGAATAGGATGCCTCGGAGGAGAAAGGTTCTGCCTTTTAGCGAAAGGTTTTAGCTTTTTCCACAATAAATCATAGTTCGTCTAACTTGTTGAACTGGAACTGGTTGGTGCCCGCCTTTTGCCACCGGAACCCGGGCTTCCAGTGTCCGGCATCGTACCTCGGAAATTCGATGGTCCCAATGTTTGAAAGCTTGAAACTCACTTGTACCGGAAGGTCTATAATTGCGCGTCCGAGTCTTGCTCTTCTGAATGGAGACTGTCTATGACTCCGGGATTGGAATGGTTGTCGATCGCTTGGGGTATCGTTACTGGTGTTCTCCTTATTCTCCTGTTCTACCGAAGCACACTAACGAGACAGGAGGATGACCAGCTTTTCATTGATGAGTCTGCTTCATCCATGGCGACCAATCAGCGGGAACTGATCGCCAAGGTGAACAAGCTTGGTCCAATGATAAAAGCGGTGGGCGCAGCCTCTGGCGTAATGATTCTTGTGATTGCAGGATGGGCTATTTACATTGGCCTGAATTCTGCCTAGTCACAACGGCGGGCGGCCAGCTCTACGATGACCGCGTTGCCGGCCAGGCGCGCCATTTGCCCCACCAGCTTTTCGACGTCTTCTGGATGCAGCGCCCGTCGTGGGCTCATCAAGGACGTAAAGGGTATTGCCGTGTTTTCAGGGCGCTGCAAATTCGGCTAGTTTAGTCTTTCATAGGGCACGTCATCCTGAGCTTGCGACGGATCTGGCGTGTGGCGTTTCGGAACTCTTCGAACAGTGTCGGTCCGCACGCCAGATCCTTCGGGATGTCTCTCAGGATGACGCAGCGCGTCAAGCGGCGCGTTTCACCTTTGCCCATCTCGCGCGCTGAGCCGCCGCGATCTTGCGACGGGCCGATGCTGACATTGTGCGTTTGACGGGCTTCGTTCCCTTTGCAATGGGAGTCACATTCTGTGCTCTCACCTTCGCCCAACGAGCTCTCTGAGCCACAGCAATCTTTCTGCGACCGGATGCCGACATCGTCCCGCGCGGTTCCGCATGAATTCCTCCAGGATTCACCCTGCCAAGAGACGATAGAGCCGCATCAACGTTTCTGAGGTCATTTACCAAGTTCGTCCTCTGTTTTCTCAATTCCAAGACTATCGACACTAATCCCTTCAAGTTTCCCATGAGTTTCCCCCTCGGCCGTGAATTCTAGCAGAGCTATACGAGTCTCGCGTCAAAGGCATCCTACTAACAGCCAAGCAGACGCAGCCAGGAAACGCAGAACCCATTGCAGCAGGCTCTTCGAGTTTGCCGACAAGACCGGATTGTCTTGCCCGAATTCGTTTCTGGCAGTTCCCTTCGGTGCACTTGTTGGGCAACCCGAACGATGGCAGCATGAGTTCTCACATGCCTGATGTATCTCATATGGATCGGCGATTCGGCCCTCAAAATCGACGTTATCGTCGGTTCGACCTGCGCTATCCGGTCAACGTCACATTCAACACCGGAGACTCTGTTACTGAGCTCCGAGCCGTCAGCAACAACATAAGCCTCGGAGGCGTATTGTTCGAGACTGACGCAACTATTCCGCGACATTGTGACGTGAGTTTTGTGATGACGGTCCGTGAACACCCTGTTATTGGGCACGCTCAAATCGTTGGAGAGGGGAAGGTTGTGAGGGTCGAGCCGCGCTCTTCCGGAACGGGATTTGTAGTCGCCGTGGAATGCAAGACTCCAATCTCGCAACTACGTGGTGATTTCCTAAACTCAGCGAGTTAAGTCCTTTTTCACTGATAATAATTCTTACATTGTCTGACGTGTTTGCGCCTTCCCCTGTGTGCCACTACACATTGACGCCTTTCAGGCGTAGCTCTGCCCTCCTCGCATCAAAAACGTTTCATTTTGATTGGATTTGCGGTTCTGCTGTAGGGTCGAAACGAGGATTACGGAATCGTGGCGGAGAATTCGTTGGAAAACACACTCTCCACTGAGTCCTGATCTACTGAGGTCGCGACGTAGTAATAAGTTGTACCGCCCATGACCGAATCATCGGTCAGACTGGTGGTCGCTTGTGGAGCTGAGGTCAGCTTGGTGGGATATGGTCCGCCGGAAGCCGTTCCGCGATATACGTTGTAACCGATCACGGCGGAAGGGCTTGGACTCCAGAACAGCGAAACGCTATGTGCCGTTGGCGGGTTCGAGGGGGGACTTGACGGCGGGTTTGACGGCGGAGGACTCGACGGCGGATTAGATGACTGGGTCCCGGTGCCGGTGAATGTCTCGATGGTCGGAGAATTCGTGGCGTTGCTGATGAGTGACACGCCACTAGAGATTGAACCTGACGATTGCGGCGCGAAGTTGACCGTAACCGAAGCGCTTTGTCCAGCCGCCAGCGTTAAGGGGAAAGTAATGCCACTTAACGAAAATCCATTTCCATTCCAATTTCCGGACGAGATCGTTATTGCGGAATTGGAGGCGGTGATCTGCGCTGTCCGAGTCGTGCTGCTGCCCACAGCGACACTGCCAAAGTTAGTTGACGAGGTCGAAAATAAGAGTGTCCCAGGAGTGCTCGTGCCTTTGGTGCTCGGGCTGTTGTTCATCGGGGATTGGCCTCCGCCGCAGCCAGACAGCACCGCAGCGACCAGTATGACCAATGCTCGGGAATATCGCGACATAACTTGCCCGTCCAGCTTGCATTGTCCCCGCAAGTGGGAAACCTGTCTAGACCTCACAAAGACATAGTCGGTTTTACAATGGGCCCAGTCCTTTCGTAACAAGTCTCCGGAGCCCTGAGGGAGCGGCGTCCGGCCGTAAACGAAAGAAAACAAATAACTTAGAAATCATACCGCCCGCATGACAAACCCAGGCTTGGATTTATCGAAACAGAGGGAAAGTGCTCAGCCAACTGGCCAACAGTGCTGTAACTAGTCCGGTCGCAACCCCGGAGATAATTAACAGAATCAGGTTAATGCGTTTCCGACGGCCCATCTGACGCCTGCCGATCTGGGTCGACAGTCATCCGCAACTTCGAGCAGTCACGAATACTGTGGCTCATGACAACACGCAGTTCTTACCATTGGCCTATTTCACGCCGCATCCTTTTGCCACTTATCGAATTTTTCAGCTTCTCCAAAGGAGCTTCCAAGCGAATCCTTTTGAGAAACGATCGGCGGGGCATTGAGACCCCAGTCAATCTTCAACTCGGGATCATTCCAGAGGATTGTTCGCTCACATGCAGGGGCGTAAAAGTCGGTGGCCTTGTAGAGCACATGAGCACTGTCGGAGAGCACTCGAAATCCATGTGCGAAGCCCTGAGGCACCCAAAGAATTCGCTTGTTTTGATCAGACAGTGTCACGGCGTGCCATTCGCCAAATGTGGATGAATCCACCCTCAGATCCACGGCGACATCCAAAATCTCACCCTTCACGACGCGCACCAACTTACCCTGAGGGTGTCCTATCTGGTAGTGCAACCCCCGGATGACGTTTCGAACCGAGTAAGACTGATTGTCCTGGACGAAACGCGAGCGAATGCCGGCCTCCGCCATTTCCCGCTCGTTGTAGCTCTCTAAGAAATAACCTCTCTCGTCGCCAAAAACGCGAGGCTCCAGAATCAACATGCCGGAGAGAGGGGTACGTTGAACACTCAACGTAGCGAGCATTATGCTGGTTGCCATTTAGACCACGCTCTCGTGAAGAATTTGAAGGAGATAATCGCCATAATGGTTCTTCATCCCTCTTCCTTCTGCTTCCAACTGATCTGCAGTAATGTAGCCGTAACGAAACGCAATCTCCTCGGGGCAGGCGATCATCAGCCCTTGGCGAGATTCGATGGTCTGAATGAAAAGTGAAGCTTCGAGCATCGATTCATGGGTTCCCGTATCGAGCCATGCCATTCCGCGGCCCATCACAACAACATCCAGCTCGCCCCGCTCGAGATAAGCCTTGTTCACATCGGTTATCTCTAATTCACCCCGTGCAGAAGGCTTCAGAGAACGCGCAGTCTCAACAACATTGTTGTCATAGAAGTAGAGGCCTGTAACTGCATAACGTGACTTGGGAACTTTCGGCTTCTCTTCCAGGCTCAGGGCAACACCGGCCGAGTCGAATTCGACGACTCCGTAGCGGGCAGGATCCTGAACCGGACACGCGAAAACTCTAGCGCCCTTGCGTGACTCGCACGCTTTCAAAAGAGTGTTCGCGAAATCATGCCCATAAAAGATGTTGTCGCCCAACACCAGGGCACAGCACGAAGACCCGATAAAGTCGCGTCCGACAAGAAACGCTTGTGCGATTCCTTCCGGCCGCGCCTGAACCGCATACTGAATGGAGACGCCAAAGCGCGAACCATCCCCCAGGAGTTGCTCAAACCGGGGAGTATCCGACGGAGTTGAGATGATCAGGATGTCTCGTATCCCCGCCAATAGCAAAGTGGAAAGCGGGTAATAGATCATCGGCTTGTCGTAGATCGGCAAGAGACTTTTGCAGACCCCGTGGGTCACGGGATAGAGCCTCGTCCCTGACCCTCCCGCCAGAATGATCCCTTTGTATTCAGGCTGCGGATTATTCGTCATCGGCCGAGACTTTCCAAGCGCGCTGCTGGTTCAAAGAGCGTATTGCTCAGCCATCCATTTGCGGTAAGCTCCACTCGTAACCCCCTCGATCCACTCTTCATTTGCCAGATACCAAAGCACAGTTTTACGTATGCCAGTCTCAAACGTTTCCCGAGGTTTCCATCCCAGTTCCCTTTCAATCTTGCTGGCGTCAATCGCATACCGCCGGTCATGTCCGGGACGATCCTTAATGAACGTGATCAGCCTGGCATGAGGCACAACCGGGTCGTCGGGCATCAGTTCATCGAGAATCGAGCAGATCGTAGTTACGATTTCGATATTTGGCTTCTCGTTGCTGCCGCCGATGTTGTAGGTCCCACCAACCGTGCCTTCGGCCAGCACTTTCCGAATCGCTTCACAATGGTCGGCTACAAAAAGCCAGTCTCGTACGTTTTGCCCGTCACCGTATACCGGAATTGGACTTCCGCTCAAAGCACGGAGAATAACCAGAGGGATCAGCTTTTCCGGAAACTGATATGGGCCGTAGTTGTTCGAGCAATTGGTGGTGAGCGTGGGCAGCCCGTAAGTGTGGTAGTAGGAGCGGACAAGATGGTCGGAAGCCGCCTTGGAAGCGCTGTACGGGCTATTGGGAGAATAAGCTGTCGACTCGGAGAACGGGCTGTCGGTCACTCCAAGCGAACCGTAAACCTCATCCGTCGAGATATGAAGAAAACGGAAACTCGATTTTCGCTCCTGCTCTAGACCACTCCAATAGTCCCGCGCTTCCTGCAGCAAGTTGAAGGTCCCATTCACGTTAGTACGAACAAACTCTTCGGGACCATCGATGGAACGGTCTACATGACTCTCGGCAGCAAAATGAACGATGGCGCGGGGCTTGTAATCCCTTAGGAGATTTCTTATCAGCTTCCTGTCGGTGATGTCTCCCTGGAAGAAGGAGTGGCGGTTGTCCGCGAGGATCGACTGGAGGTTGCCCATGTTCCCCGCATACGTAAGCTTGTCGAGATTGACGACGTGACTACGTTCCGTGGCCAGCCACTGGAGGACAAAATTCGAACCGATAAATCCGGCTCCTCCCGTGACAAGAATCGTTTGTTCTTGCATTTAATTATTCCTGGAAAAGTGTCGAATGTTGATTACGTATCGAGCTCGGGCGCAGCGCACCGTAACCTGGCTTATCTGAAGCGTCGGAGAGCCTACGATTAGTGAACAAACCTGGCTGGTACTTTAAGAGGACCCAAGGGACTTGAAAGCTAGGGGCGATCTACCTGCGCCAATCCCTGAGGAAATGTTTGGGTGACAGATACACAGTTGCTGCCAATCGATGACCCGTCGGTCGAAAGTGGAACGTAGACGAATGCCGTGTCCGTTCTAAAGCATAAGCCGTAGTTATCCGCTATTGCCGTCTGGACCTTGGAATCCAGATGAGGATACCGGGGATAGGTCGCTGTGAGGACAGCAGAAGAAGTATTCGGTGCCTGGCTCAAGACTACCAACTCATACTTTTTTTCTTCCAACTCGCGCGTGATTCCGGCAGCTGACCACGCACCTGTTCTTTCCATATTCGTGAGCGACGCGGGATCCAGTAGTTCCAAACTGGACGTTCTGGCTGCAAGGTAAGGAATATCCGTAAGGACCGACTTGTTTTCCACAAGGCGAGCTATCTGCCGCAAGTCCTCTGGACGGGTGTGCATCACATCCCAGCGCTGCGCATCCAGTGCCGGAAGGAGCAGGACTAGGACCATTACGATTGATAATGATGCAAACGCAGAATCTGGCGCCCACACTGCTTTAAGCCGTGACATGCCGGTTGGAATGAGCAAGGCGAGCGCGAGTGTAGGTTCGAGATAATGGTTCGCAGCCGCTCCTCTGGCCGCCGAACCCAGGACTGCAAGGCCGAGGGAGACCACCAGGTAAATGCACACCAACTGACAACGTTTGTCTCCAAGACGCCAGGCTTCGATACAGCCAAATATTCCGAAAGCAAACAGCGCGATTACGAATCCGTGGCCTTGCGCGACCAGCAATCGGCCGATCACATCTCGAACATACGTCAAGGCGAACTCGCCAAATTTTGCGCCCGAAATATTGAGCAGTAATAAACCGTGACTTGAATGCTGAACCGTTGCGATGACGGGCACAACAACTGCGGCCCACGTAGCGCAGAAAATGCATGCAGCCTTCCATTTCCGGGACCAAACCAGCCAGAGCACCACAGAAACCGGAACCGAAACTGCATTGTGCCTGACCAGAAATCCAACAGCAGCTAGCGCTGCAGCTACGGCTACTGATGACGTCGTTGTGGATGGAAGGCTGCTCAAATAAAGCGCGAAGAAAACCAGGAGCAACGCTGGGAAGTCAGGGCGAGCAGTAACGGCCCAAGGAACGAGTATGGGAAGCGACAGATAGAACAACGGAGCCAGCAGCGCGAGCCCGGCAGGATATCCGATCTTCCGATTCCAACGAAATGCAAGCACTGCAACGCCCACAAGGCACAACAAACTCAATAAACGGCCAAAGAGCGTCAGTGCATTCAGATCGTTTAAACCGAGTTTCGCAGCGATAGCGAGAATTCCATACCACAGCGGAGGAAATGATGCCGTCATATATGGAGCTTGCCGGTAGTCTTCGTAGAGGCTAAGACCATGTGCCCAACGCTGCGCCGACAACACTCCGGCTGCCTCCGGATACATGTTGTCACTCTGAACCGGCAGAAATCTCACGGCCTCAATTGCGAACGATAAGGCGACAAGGCCGGTAAAAACCAAAAGCAGCCACTGAAAGCTCTGGAAGGAGAACAGAACGAAGCGGCTTGACGAAGCAGGATGGGTGCTAGGGGCCATAATCTATATCCTCGCTGGCTCTGGATTGGGCCAATCTCCGACCAACGAATCCACTAACGCCAGGTAATCTTTTTTCATGACGTCCCAGTTATTGTGCTCGACAAACTGGGAAGCCGCTGATGCGAGCGCATTGCGAAGGTCTGGACTCTTAATCATTAACAACATGGCACGAGCTAACTCTTGCTCGTCCCCGCCTCGAAAGAACTTCACAATGGAGTCATTGAAATAGTGACAGTCCACCTGCGTGTCGGAAACGATGACTGGAACCCTCATTGCCATAAATTCCATGATTTTGGTGCTGAATGCTTCATTCCCGAAGCCGTCTTTTCGTTTTGGCACCACGCCTATGTCCGCATCTTCTATAACGGCCGCGATTTTGCGCACCGACATAAAGCTCTTGATAAATACTCGCTCATGCAATCCCAATTCTTGAATCAGCCTGACTAGTTGGGATCGGCATGGACCTTCTCCGTAAATGTGGAACTCCGCCTCGGGAGCCTGATCCTCTATAAGAGCAAACGCCTGAATCGCAATATCCAGACCCTGGTGCCAATTCAGCGTTCCTGGATACAACAAGATTATTTTGCCGTCATTTCGGCTTCGTCCCTGAGGAGCAAAGACTCCCCGGTCTGGCACGTTTACCATCGCGCTGCACCTGTCGCTGGCGACGCAGCGCGAAACTAGTCTTTCTCGCCAAAGATCGTTCGCGGCAATGACGTAATCTGAGAACGACGCGGACGCCCGCTCAACCAGCAGAAGCATCTTGAAGGAAACAGAATCGTGTTTCATCTGATACTTGCTGGCATAGAATTCCGGCAGCAGATCGTGAATATCGAGGATGATCTTCGCCCCCGTCAGCTTTGGGAACCAGGCGGCGAATACCAGAAAATCAGGCACCGAGTGCACGTGAATCATCTGATAGCGAGCAGTCACCTGCTTGCGCATTAGGAGAAACATCACTCGAAACCAGAACACCAAGATTCCCGTCAGATAAGAAATTCGAGCGCCGCCATTTTGACGCCGCCGTTGAATCCGATAGACGTTCACACCGTGGACAGCCTCCCTAGCCGATTGACCCTCTCGCCTCAGAGCGATTACATCAACCCGGTCACCTCGTTCAGCGAGAGCTTCCGCGTAACGCATCACGCGCGTATCGCCCTCATAAAACGAATATGTCACCATGCATGTCGTCATAGGCGCGCTAATATGGTCAGGAATATTTGGACACTAGCTCTGAATTGCGTACCTAACACTCAAACAGCCAGGCTCGGTTCGAGATCCGTGGCGCGGACACGCTTCACCACAGACTTCCTGTTTCGTTCCGACTTCAAAATGTACGGATAGACCATCGCGAGGGCGGTAACGATCCAGAACATGATGTTCTCCTGGCCCCATCCAAAAATAGCGACGTTCGTCATCATGAAGCAGAAGGTAGCGATGTTGACGAGAAAGATCATACAGATGGCGTTTTCTGGCGCTGGGAGTTTACGGTATGCCCGATACGTCAGTTTTAGGGCTTTGTAGAGTAAAAGGATCGCGATAATGAACCCAACGTAGCCGGTCTCGATGAGCAAGGCGGCCATCGAACTGTCGCAACTCTCATACATCATTATTCGACCATTGAATTTGCCGACGATGCCCAAATAGAAAAACGATTCAGGTCCGTATCCCCAGATGGCTCTTGGCGCGCTCTTGTTGAGTTCGTGGGCAGCGAGTTCATAGAGCGCAAACCTGTACTGGTAGGACTCTCCCTGTGAGGACTTTTTGTCCATCGTGGACAGATAGTCGTTTTGAATGGTTTCCCATACTCCCGGCCGGGCCACCAGTACGACTGCTGTGAGGAGACAGATGACGATGAGATATTTCCGTAACCTTGTTTTGCTCGACGTTAACAACGCTGCGAGTGACAACGCCAATGCCAACCAGGGTCCGCGGCTGGCCGTTTTATAGATACACACGAACATCAGCAAAACCCCGATCCACAGAAAAACCTTTCGGGCTGACTTTCTTGCATTGCTCACCAAGTACAGAGCCATCGGGATCGCCATGGCCAAGGCACTACCGAACAAGATTGGATGCCCGAATGTAGATTGAGCACGGACGCCTCTGGCCATGTCCACATACACCCGCCCGCTGGCGCCACTGCGATGTACCATCTCCGGGAAAAGCGATATCACGCTCCATTGTGCATAGACTTCGAGGACGCCAAACACGCAACACACCATTATCCCGGCAACCATACCGAAAAGAACGTTTCTTACAGTTTCGGTCTTGGTTACAAACCTGGCGTAAACGTAATAAATCATGAACAGGTCAAGGATTTGGGACAGAACATACTTAATACTTACCGTGAACACAACCGAAGTCGCCGCAGACAAGATCCACCACGATGCCAACGTTATGATTCCTGCGGCAAGCGGTAGCTTTTTGGGGGCTGATCCCTTGGGCACTTTGGATATCATGCAAAGCACGAGCAGGGCAACGACAACCAACCTTTGCGTGGTCAGATCGAATAAGCCCGGGATCGGTATTTTGGCTTCTTCCGGAAAGATTACGAACAGGAAAGCTGCCAACGGCAACGCTTGCTCCAACCCCTTCCGGAGCGCCATATAAATGACGCTTGTGACTGCGATGATATCGAGAACGAGAATCAGGCCCATAAGCTAAGAGAAACTTCTTCGAGGTCAATTCCGCCTAAGCGGAGATGCGCGAGAACAATTGCTGTAATAAGTGAGGCGGCTACGATCTCTAATCTTTAGACAGTAGCTATGCTCGTCTGGCAGTATTCCATCGGTGAAAAGACCAGATGGCCACCAAAGCGATGATCAGAGCCGCCGCAACGCTCTTCCAGATCATTTCGGCACGGAGTTCCCAAGAGTCCCATCGATTGCGGTAGTACGCTTCCGTCAACGAACGCCCTAGCGGCAAACGAGAAAGGTAGAGGTCGCGAAAGTCAGATACGCGACGTAGTGCGGACGCATACAGGCTCGTCTTGCCAAGATCCGAAGTCACCACTGTATCGCCACGATAGCGGACGCTTATTCTCTTTGACTGGCTGGCTGGCACTGTCACATCGAAAGTCAGTGCGTTTCCCGAGCGCGTGAACTTGACAGGAGATTCGTCGACGCTCAGGTTGGGCGTTGCTTGTGAGCTATCTCCGCTAAGGGCGACATGAAATACCGTGTCCGCCTGCGTCGGGTTTCTTAACGCCATTTCGTTCGAAAACATTCTGACGTCAAATCCGCCTTCATTATTGCGGCGCACGAGGTAAAGATGCCGAGAAATATCTCCCAGCGATTTCCATTGCGTGTCAGGCTGAATTTGATTCACCAAATCGGCAACTTCATTAAACCGGGTGATGCCATCATCGAAAAGCTTCTCGTGACCATAAAATAAAACAGGATTATCCAGAAATGCCTGTACCGCTATCTCCGTCCGCGGTATGTGACCCTCCGTGGAATAGCGGAACAGGCTTAACAGGTTGCCATAATCAAGCGTGAACGGGCGCAGCAGAAAAGTTGGATCGGACGGCCTAGATGAGCCAGATGGAACGTTCAATGAATTTGCGGTCCCCATAAAATCAAACGACTTGAGGGCAGCAAATGTGGCTTCAGGAGCAACCGCATGCGGGAAAATCATGAATCGATCGTAGGGAATGCCCGTTGACTCATGGAATCTGTCCATTCTTGCGACGGCTTGTTCGATATTGGCGGTTTGCTCCTGCAGCGAACTACGGCCGTAATCTCCAAATTCTTGATGGGTGTGGTTGTTCCCATGAACGGATATCGAGTATCGCTCCGGATGGGAGCGAATCAGTTCTACCACTTCATCTCGGCTCCGATCAAAGTTCCACGGGATAAACGCTATGGTTGTGTGGAAATTGTGTTCCTCCATCTCCTTCAATAACGCCCCATAGCGAAGGTGCCCATAAGGCTCGACCAGCCACGGATCGTCGATCGTCAAGTTCGCGTAATGACCATCCAGATGCCATCCGTAATCTCCGACTGCATCTTTCAGGAACATCAGGAATGGAGCCATCGATGAAAAAGCCTGCAAAAACGCCGCCGGCTTCCCTATCCACTCAGAGTTAAACAGGTGCATCCGGGGAATAAAGGAAATCTCACTGCCTTCAGATCGCACACGAACCAATACCGCGCTGCTCGACCCGGAGCCTTCGGCGACCAGCAGAGTTTCAGTTTCCGTCGACGGCTCGAGTTGCATGATGCAAGCCGGCGCGGCAACAGCCGGAAGCCTCACACCGGCGATCGTGCGGGACTGCGCCGGAATGTCTTCTACTTTCAGCACCTCAGGTTGAAAACCCTTCACCGAGGGCACACAACTGCGGACCCGCCCAGCAGACCACCGCTTCAATTCGGTCGGATTCTGATCGGCGGAAATTCCAAAGATCAAGACCGGAGTACCTGTTTTTCCCGGCCTGCGTAAGGCCGCTAAAACCCGTGTTCTATCAAGCAGACGGAGTGCGTCGTATGAAATCAACACACCCAGTGTGTCGTGGTGTTCTAATCGCGTGATTGCGTTACCGGCTGCAGCTGGGGAGTCAACTTCTACAGAATCCGTCTTGACCCCGTAAAACTCCGCCATCTGCTGAATCTGCTGGTCCTCGTCGGACAGTGAATCTCCAGCATGGATTACTACAACCCGCTCCGCATGGCACGGAGTCGTAGCTGCAAAAATGACGACCAGGACCGCCGCCAGAGCCCAGCCAGTTCGGCGACCGGCCATCCCTGAGGCCATAGGCAACCAATTTCTAGTCGAGGAACTTGTTCCCGGTCGATGCTGTTTCGGGGCTGTCATATCTTGTATGCGAGTTTGTGTTCGTCAGTGTGGGCATAAGCGACCTTGGCCTTCTCTGCGTTTGGTCCGCTTACTTGCCATTCGCCCTGGTCATACACCAGAGTCATCTGGCTCCTTTGCCGCCACCAATCGGCAACCTCGCCAGGCAGCGCGATCCAGATCTTGCCCTCTGCTCGCAGTTGCGCGAGATGCGCCAACAATAAACGGTAAGTCTGTTGTGCTTTTTTCTCCCGGATGTAGTCCGGATGAACGATGAATGACATAAGTCCGTGTCGCTGCATGATGGTTTCGATCTCCTGTTTCCACAGGTCAATCGAGTAGTCATTCAGGATGTGAAACAGCGAGTAATCTTGTGTCGTGGTGACAGGAAGCTCGACCATCTTGTTTATGAAGTACGGTCGAATCGTGCAGCATCCCCCGCCCTGTGCTTCCAGGTGTCCAGCGCTCGGGACCGACATGTCGTAGTCAAACTCAAGAGCGTCGTACCAGTTCAGATTCCGATAGAGGGCGCCTGACCTGAAACCCCTCGCACCGTAGCGGCGAGCATACCGATTGATCTTGCGCGCCCTGCGTAAGAATTCTTCGCGTTCAGAATAGAGATGACCGTCGTGATTGAGATCGTGGACATTGATTTCGAAGCCCCTTTCCCGGAAGCTGTTCAGAACATCGTCGAACACCACGTATCGCTTCTCAGGCACAAGCTGAAAGGAAGACTTGATTCCAAACGAGTCATCGATGTCCATCAGCTGGGGACAGAAGTCCAAGCCTGCCTGCGCTTCCACATCGTGAGTAATGATGGCGCAGCTGGAAACGCCTTGGGGCCAAAACCAGACAAACGGCACCTGCTCACCGCCCTGAGCTTCGATGGCGATGCTCAGAAGAGCCTCTTGTATCCGTTCAACGGTTGAATCCACCGGCCAGCGAGGAAACTGCACTTTGCGGGAGCCGTTCAAACGCAAACGCTGAAGATGACGTCGAAACCACACTGGCATCAGCGGGCGAGTGAAGTAATACGCGTTCGAAAGGAACTTGCTGCCAGGATCCGAAGCGCCTGCCACGTATCGTTCGAGTCTCAGGTTCGCAATTGTGTCAGCAGGATCAAATGGTAATGTCGCGGTCGATCCGTCGATTCGCACATCGCTCAATAAATCGTAAAGAGCTGCAGTCGGGTTGGTAGGCGGCTGACCAACGCAACGCCCATAGCAGGTAGTGTCCTCACCAAAACGGAAGTATCCTGGATCCGTCGACAGCTCATTCGCCAATTCGAAAGAACACAATTGCTCAGGACAGCGAAAGCTTTCTCGGACGACGTCATCTATCATTGTTTGCATTTTCGTTAGCTGTTTATCGGTCAGTTGGCGCACACTCTCGCGGGCACATTTCGATCGGAGTTACCCTGCTTCGCCGATATTGTTTTTCTCAGCCGCAAGTGATTCGAAATAAGCTCTGTGGCCTTTCTTGCTGGAAACTGTCTCGTGTCCTGTGGCCGCGTGATTCCTGCGGAAAGCAGCAGCGGCATTCCACATCTGGATTCCTTTCCCACCGGCCATAGCCGCCAGGAAAAACGCCGCCCCTTTTGCTGACACGCCGCCAAATCGGAATTGTTGCAACGCCAGCCCTCGAACACTCTGTCCTCGGCTCGCGAGCATTTGACACAATCCCCGCGCTTCAGCGGCGTAGCGCTGATTCCAGGGTCTTCTTCGTCCCGTCTCAATGACCTGGGCAAAGGCCAGCATCCGGGAACGGAAATAATCCGGGGCTCGGTTGCCGTTCACTACCACTGAGCTTGCAGCCAAGTCGGACGTGCGGAAGTATTTGCCCACGACCGATGGAATCGCAGCAAATCTATAACGACAGGCGATCTGGAACCCCGTGAGCAGATCGTCATCGCTTTTTAGTCCTGCCTTGAAGCAGTCAAGTTCGAGGAGCACACTTCTCCGGATGAAACTCCCCTGAAACATACAGAACTGAAATGGATATTGGACGCTGAGCGAATCGTCGAAGATGGTTGGAGTCTCGTTCAGCGGAAGCCCGTATTCACCGAATAGCGTTGTATCGCTCGCTTCGTCGGTTATAAATTGCAGGTCACCGAAAATCCATGCCACGTCGCTCGGCACGCGCGCCGCCACCGCGAGCAATTCGGCATTCCTGCCATGCATCCACTCGTCATCACTGTCCAGGAATGCGATCCATTCCCCTTGCGCTTCCTGTATTCCACGCAGACGTGCCCCTGATACGCCCGTATTCGCTTGTCGGACGACCCTGACCCGGGAGCCGTACCATGCTTCGACAGCTTCCGCGGTCCCGTCGCTAGAACCGTCGTCAACGACGATCACTTCGTCGACTGGAACGGTTTGTGCCAGCGCGCTGTCGAGCGCGCGGCGAAGATAGGCCTTGCGATTGTAGGCAGGGATAACCGCGGAAACAGTCATAAATTCGCTCTAATTTGAGAGAGTGTCAGGTCCCAGGAGATGCAGATTAGCCAAGATGTCGATAGAGGAGATTGCCCACTTGGATACGAACGTGATCGGATGTGTATGCAAACATGCGCTTCGCGAGCCGTGACTTCCAGTCTTCATGAGAAGGCTGCATGGCTTTGCGGGAGAGCCGTCGATAGGTCAAAAGCGATCGGACTCCTCCCAATCGTTCTTTGAAAGTGATCAGGCCCTCATTGTTGAGATCTGAACGACCAAGATCCAATTCGTGCAGACCCTCCGCCTTGGCTTCCACAATCGTTCGCCAAAATAGAAACGGCGTTCCACCGAGATTGCTGAGGGCCATGTCAGACCCCCCATACTTGTAAACAATTGACTTGTTGTGAGTTAACGTAAATAGCCCGGCTACGGGTACATTGCCTTTCGATGCGATTCGAATTTGCGCTTTTTCACCCAAGCAAGAGAGGAGATTCTGAAACCAGTGCAGCGGTGATGGAGGCAAACCGTGGCGTCTTCGGGTCACGACAAACAGCCGATAAAATTTCTCAAGGAGAGCCTGGTCGTTACCTTTTTCGTAAACCAACAATTCCCGCTCGGCCCGCTGAATTTTCCTCCGGATTGAATCCTTGTGGAGGGCTCGAAAGATGTCGTCAGTACCAGGCCGAAGATCCAGTTTATGAAAGCAAAACTTCTCTGAATCGCGAGACACATTCGCGCTCTCCTGGATCGGAGTCAATGGCCTGAATTCCACATATTTCAGTCTCTGGCTCTCCACCTCGCCGAGCAGGTGCGACAGAATTTCTGAGCCTCCATCCGGTTCATTGAGGATGGGCTCACAATGGTCGGAAAATGGCAGCGAGACCATTCGGTTTCCGGTCAGCCAACTGTTTACTCGACAGAAAACTACGCCATCCGTTAATTCTCGAGCGGGAGCTGAGGTCGTAAACACCACCGGCTCGTATCCGTAGCTGCGCCGCAAAGCTTCCAGCCAACCTCGAGTGTGGAAAACCGAGGCGCGGCAATCCCGCTCCAGGAGTCCCGGCCAGCGACCATCAGAAATTGGATCTATTTGATAGATTGGCATGTCTTGTTCCCAGTACGCTCAACCACGATTTCTGCGCCTATGCCGGCCACGGCGTCAGCGACGCTGCGGTCAGCACCACCAGAAACAAGACGTACCATCGCAATTCGTTTCGAACCACTTCTGGCAACAACTGTTTCAGGCCCACGATCAGGGGAAAGTACGAGAGAGCTTGTGCAATGATCAAAGCAATAATGGCTTGCCGCAAACCAAACATTGAAAATGCAATCCAGATTCCCGCGATCATAAACACAAGTCGCGACGTATTCGCCGCCGCCGAGTATTTGGTTTTTCCGTATGCCAGTATCAGGTTTGAAAGCGGCGCAGCAAAGATATCCAATGCCACTCGCACTCCAAGAGCCTGCAACATCCACCCGGCCATTCGATACTTAGGTGGGAGCAACAGAGCTACGAACGGCTTACCCAGCGCCAGAAATCCGACTGCTGCGAAGATTGAGACCCCGACAAATAATCGTCTTGCCTGCAAAAAGTCTCGCACCGTCTCTTCGTGGCTCGTGCGAACACTGCGGGAGATCATGGGCAGAAATATCTGGTTCACCAGTTGGTTGATTCCGCCGGCCGGCACAGTTGCAATCATAAGAGCCAGCGAAAAGCACCCAAGCTCAGCCGGGGTGATGAACTTTCCAAGAATCAACCGCTCACCCTGACCGCCCAGAAAATAGGTTGCGGTAGCTAATGAAATCCATCCACCGAAGTGCAAAATGTCTCGCGCCGCGACCCGGTCCCAGCCAAAGCGAACTCCGCGCCTCCCCAGAAAATGGCTTCCCACGGCATAAACTAAGGCGCTCGCGATCGTTCTGGCTACAAGTGCCCAGGCCGAAGGGGAAACTACCGCCCACAAGACGCCGAGACCAAAAGCTACAACTTCAGCAAAAACCGTGAGAAGCGTGATGCTCCTAAGCTGCACGTGCCGCGTCAGAGTCCAAACGCTGGTGCTAGTCAGCCCGCGGATCATCTCCGCCATACCAGCGGCTACAAGCAATGGAAGCAGTTCCGGCTGTTTGTAGAAAAGCGCGAGCGGGTAGGCCGCCAGAATGGCGCCCAGCCAGATGGCCATGCCTCGTCCGGCCTGAACCGAAAAGGCTGTATTGAGGAATTGAGGATCGTCGCCGTGACGGTGTTGGACAATGTTAGCCGCAATACCCAGCTCGGAAAACATCGTGAGTCCCGCCAGAAATACTCCGACAAGTCCCACTATCCCAAACGCCTCAGGTCCGAGAAAGTGTCTCGCCAGCACCAGGGTTGCGGCTGTGCGCAGCAATTGCGTGGCGATGTACCCGCCAATACTCCAGGCACTTCCACGCATTGCGACAGCAGTACGATCAGAGGCTACGCCGGATCTTCCGCCGACCTGAGAATCTGAAAAGTCTGATGTTTCAGTAACGGATAGTTCCGCGATTTGTTCGTCTGAGTCGCCGACGATAACGCCAGTATTTAGATCCATATGAGGATATTCGGATAAAAATTAGATGATGCGAGGGAGCGATTCACTAAAACGGTCAGGCAGGACGGGCTGTCACCACGGATAAGAAAATACGAACCATATCGATAATTTCAATTGGAAAGCTGGGAAGAATGAGTAGATCACTCAATCACCGACCGGTAATTCGTAACTTTCAATGCCGCGTCAAACCCACTGCTCAGAGGAACTGATCGCCGAACTTTCCATTCGGGGAAACCACGGAGCTCTTCTGGCGACTGAACGTCGAAACCGCTCAACCGTTTCCACCAGATGACCAGCCGCTGCGATTGGCCACGAATCATTGCGACTCATCTTTACGGCTCTGAGCTCGCGCCGGGCACGTTCCAGTTCCCGCCTTGCAAGGCGTAAAGTGCCTTCGGATATTTCGCGCAGTTCCATTTCGGCCAGGACACTTTCTTGCATCCTTACAATGTAGGCTTTGACATCCACTTGTAGACTTTTCGCCGCCCCAGAAAGGCTATCCGCGCTCCCGCCGTTCCAGATGGTGAGCGGCTCACTCAGAAAGCCCCAAGGTCCTTCGAGGGAGAGACGCAGCGCAAGGTCATAATCCTCAAGCAGTGCGTACGAGGGCTCGAAGCCGCCAATTTTCTCCAGAACTGTCCGGCGCACGGCCACCGTTTGATTGAACAGGAGGAAGCGAGTCGATAAGACATCTGGAACATTCGTCCATATGCCTTCTTCATGTTGTGGATTCAACCAGGCAACTGAAAATGATGACTGCTCGCGCGAATCCGTGAATTTCAGTAGTGCGTTGCAGACGCAGCACGGTACTGATCGGCCGGCCCGGCGCAAAAGAGATACTTGCCGTTCGAGTTTCGTTGGAAGCCACGTGTCATCCGAATCGAGGAAAGCAATAATTTCGCCTGCAGAGTTTTCAATCCCGCGGTTCCGCGCAGCCCCAGGTCCTCCATTCGCTTGTGTGACAACCCGTATTTGCGATCCGTACTGTTTGAGTCTGGACGGAGTGTCATCCGTCGATCCATCATCGACAACAACAACTTCCCTGTTCTTGTAACTCTGGCCTAGTACATTCTCCACCGCCCGGCATACCTGATCGGCGCGATTGTACGTCGGAATAATGACACTTACCAATTCTGTAGAGTGCATAGCTCTCAGAGCCTTACGGAGACAACGAATCTTGGACTTAAGCTGACGGGCTAACGCGAAAGCGGAGAAACCGAAGCGTGTTACGGGGAGAAACAGCGCTTGACTACGTCAAAACAGCTGTTCAGCGTTGGATCTTTGGCTCAGGAATGAGGCGACGTGACAGTCCATCCTGATTTGCACGTCGCCACTTCCGTGAACGCTGAGTTATTGCACGACAGCCTGAAGATTGGTTGGCGGCTGAGGACGATTTCCCGTGACTGCTGCGCCAATTTCGAAGGCACCTGCATCAGCGCCGGCACCTTGAGGACGGGGATTGCCATCGATGTCGGTGGCTGGAAAGCGCGAGTCGCCTGCATCCTTTGCCACGGTGTCACTCGCATTTAAGCGAAAGTTTGGAACGACGCTGTTCAGATACGCTGGGCCGGGAGTGGGACCGATAAACGATGGGTTGGCCTTTTTCGCCCCCGAGCCGCAACTGGTAGGACCATGAAGGCGAGAATACATTGTGTTCAAATGTCGTTCCCGCTTGGCACGAACCAGTAGCCATAATATTTCCGTAAATGTCTACCGTGCCGCCCTGGCCGAATATCACTGACGCACTCTGGATGACGTTGTACCGAACAACGTTGGTTCCCCCGATCGCGTCCGTTGAATTTCCAAGATTCAACGCCGCACCAGGTGACACGACTTCCTGCATGAAGTTATTTTCGATCGTAATGTCATTCAATGTGTCCTGGTAGGGGCGAGCGATAATGTCGCTGGTTGGGCAATTGTAGAATTGCGACTTGCGCACGGTTATGGAGTGCCCGGCAAGGATTTGCATGCAATCGACGTGACTACCCGAGCGAGAAGTGCCAGCGCACTCATTTCCGTGATCCGTAATGTCATGGATGGTAACGCCATCGAACGTGACCCGGCTCGATCCAATCCCGGAATTCTGCCAGATATCGACACCGTCTTCCGGTCCGTTGCCCGAGCACGAATCATAAGGGCCGACATTTCCGCCGCTGACCAGAATGTCCTGGCCGACAATGAACCACGACTGGCAGGAAATGTTCTTGAAGGTATTGTGCGTAGCCGCGCTGGGATTACCACCATTGGCAGGCTCATTGTCGCAACCACCCGTGGAGGTCATATCGTCAACTTCAACGAAGCTGGTTTGAACTGTCAATCCGCTGAGGGTAACCGTTCCGACCGTCACCGGCTTGAATGTCACGGTTGAAGATTTCGCCGAGCCTGAGATCTCTTGCGAAGAATAAGAGCCTGCTGCCACCTGAACGGTGTCGCCACCGGCCGCGACAGAGAAAGCTCGGTTGAATGAGGCGCAAGGAGAAACTTGGGAACAAGAGTTGGAGTCGCTACCTGTCTTCGCAACGTACAGGGTATTGGCTCCCGCCGGAATGGCAGCACCGAGAACAACCAGGATCAGGAAACATGTTGCCAGCCCGCTAGCCCTTGTCGACATCATTCTGCCTCCGCTGTTGTTGAACTTTCTTTACGTTAGCAGGCTGATTACCAGCTTGGAAAGAGTCGAAGGTACATCGGGTCACATCTAGACTGACATGGCCCGGGGGACATGTCCCGAAGTTCTAGAACTAGTGAGTGTGTCCATATCGCTCGGATGGAGCGTGCCGTGCTGCTGACAATCGTCAACAAACCATCCTGCAGGACTCGTCCTGGATTCCATCCGCACTAAGCGACTGTGGGTCATCAACAAAGGTTCGGTGCCACAATTCAAGCACGATCAGGGAGAATATCTCTTTGGAATGATCGAAGTGGCGAGAATTTTCTTCCAGCAGCCCCTCCACAACCTTCTGGTTGAAGTAGCCTCGCTGGACTGTCCGCGAGTCCGTCAGAATGTCCCAGGCGAAGCTTTTCAGATCTTTCCTTAGCCAGGTCGCGTAAGGAACCGGGAAACCTGTTTTGGGGCGTTCGAGGATTTCTTTAGGCACTCGGTCAGCAATAGCCCGTTTCAGCACATATTTTGACTCGCCTCGGTAGATCTTGTGCGACGAGGGAAGTGAGGCGGCAAATTCCAATACGCGATGGTCAAGGAACGGCACGCGAAGCTCGACAGAGTTGGCCATCGTGATCTTATCTGCCTTAATCAGAAGATCGTCAGGAAGCCAAGTCTTCGTGTCCACATAAAGCATTTTCTCTAAAGGGGTACATGTTCGCACCGTTTCGAACAGCGGCCCGAGAACATCATCCCCATTTTCCTGAGCAGCGTTTGAGAATTGAGGACTGTACAAGTTGAGGCGATTTCGATTGAAGCCTTCGAATGGGCTCGACGCTCGGCTGTAATAGTAGTTCTCCAACGGCATTGCCAGAAGCGGCGCATATCGCCGTAACCTTTCAGAACTGCTGATCCTCCCTAAGACCCCGCTAAGGCGCGACAAAGGATTTGCAAGGCGCCCCAGATGTCCTTTCAGCCTTTCCAGTTGGCCGAGATTTCGATAGTTCGAGTAGCCGGCGAAGCCCTCATCTCCTCCCTCGCCTGAAAGTAAAACCGTAACGTGTTCTCGCGCCAACTTGGTCAGGTAGTAGAGAGCGATAGCGGGGGGCTCGCACACCGGCTCTTCCATATGCCAGACATACTTCGGGAGGCAATCCGCGAAAGCCGCAGCTGAAATCGTAGCCTCGTAATGATGGGTACCAAACTTTGTAGCGGCAAGCCTGGCTCCAACCCGCTCATCGGAGCAGAGGCTTTCGTCAAAGCCGATTGTAAAAGTGCTGAGCGGGCTACCGGCGCTCTCAACGGCGTAACTGAGGACTGCGGTCGAGTCCACACCACCGCTCAGGAGAACTCCAACCGGCACATCGCTGATCATATGGTCACGAACCGTTTGCCCCAACAGTTCGCTCAGCTCAGCAACGTTCTGGTCGATGGTGCGATCCTGTCTGGAACCGGAGAACCGCAGATCCCAATATTGCGAAATCTTTAACTCACCGTTACAGACCGTGAGGTAGTGCCCAGGATTCAACTTCTTAATGTGCTTGAACAAAGTGCGTTCGCCCGGCAGGTACTGGAAACTCAGAAATGTATCCAGCGCTTTGAAATCTACTTCAGGCGTCACAGACCCGTCAGCCAGGATCGCTTTCACTTCGGATCCAAACAATAATGCCTGGTCGGTAACGCTGTAGTACAAAGGCTTTATTCCTACGCGATCTCGGGCAAGCATGAGCAAGCGTTTGTTCTCGTCCCACAAGGCAAAACTGAACATGCCTTCCAGTTTCGAAACAAACTCCTCTCCGAACTCCTCATACAGGTGAACAATTACTTCGGTATCGGAGCGAGTACGGAGAGAATGTCCCTTGCTCAGCAGAAGAGCCTGCAACTGCTTGTAGTTGTAAATCTCTCCATTGAAAATTACCCAAATGCGGCGGTCCTCATTCGCCATAGGCTGGGCGCCGGTTTTGAGATCAATGATCCGCAACCGCTTGTGTCCCAAACGCACATTTCCAGACGCGTACACGCCTTCCTCATCCGGCCCGCGGTGATTCATTGCCGCCATCATTCGATCGACGGACTCGCGTTCCACCGGATGGGACGTCGTCCCAAAATTAAGCTTGCCGCAAATGCCGCACATTACTGTTTCACCGCCGTTGAATTCGCCGGGCTGGATCCGAATTCCCGACTCCAACCTTCCATGCTCAAACTCCACCTTGCAATCCTTCGCCATTTTCGAAACGTGCCGGCAATATCGTCTTGATTGCGAACAATAGGTACGACTGCGAACAGGGGCAGGAGCAGCGTCATCCGAACTAATGCGCTGAGAAACAAGGCAGTGCGATACATGTTTGCGTACATCTTGCCTCGAAACTTGGTCAACAGCTTGAATACCGATTCGCGCATGAGGACGTCTGAAAAGCCGTCACCCTTCTTCTTTGTGCTCTGACCGCCAAAGTGGACTATCTCAGCTGCTCCGACATGACACACTTTGTAGCCGGCCGTCCGCAGCTTGTAGCAAAGATCCATTTCCTCTGCGTACATGAAATACTCGGTGCTGAAACGCCCGATCTTCTCCAACGGATCTCGCCTGACCATCACACAGGCACCAGAAACCACTTCCACTTCTTGAATGCGCTTCCGATCTTTCGCGAACAATGCGCTCACACCCCAAAGCGGAAACATCGGCCAGCGCCGCTTAAGCCAATCGATGCCGAGGAACTGGTTGGAAATGGTCGGGAAGGGCTGAACGCAGCTCATTTGTAAGCTCAAATCACGGTTTAGAAGACGGCAGCCCACGGCGCCAATCTCAGGATTGGAATCCAGCGTCGTCAGCATTTGCTGGATCGCATTCCCTGTCACCACGGTGTCCGGATTGAGGAAAAGCACCACTCGACCGCACGAATGATCGACTCCCAGATTATTGGCTCCCGCGAATCCGAGATTGCGATTGGAAAGCACGACCTTTACCGATTGGGAGTTGTCGGAGAGGTCGCTGCAATCGTCATCCGACGCATTGTCAACAACGATCACTTCATATTCCAGCTCACGCGTAGTCGCCTGGATCGACGCCAGGCAATCCTTGGTGAACTCCAGTGAATTCCAGTTGATGATGATGATAGAAAGGTCCATCGGCTAATCGCTCAATGCAATTACTTCCAGATACTGGCGCTTAGACGCAGGCGCCGGATTTGCTGCTGTCGAAGGTAGAGAATCAAGCCTCGATCTTCGATCTGCGGGATTCGACGCATATAACCGAGGACAAATCCGTAGAGCAGACCGGCCGAGACCACCAGATAAGGTTTTTCGACCATGCGCTTGATGCTCTTGAAGATCATGAACAATGGGTGGTATCCGGATATATAACTTCCCACGCCATTCTTGATCGAGTTCTGCCAGGCTCCCGTCGCCGCTCCGGTAAAGCGGTAGTGCACTAGCTTCAAATTCTCGAAACTCCTGGTGCGCCAACCAAGCATATTGGCTTTGACTTCATCAATCGTGTCCCAGCCCGGAGCACGGATCAGAGACACAATCTGTTCCCAGCAGGCACGCTTGTAAATCTTTGTCGCTCCCCGAACGTGAAAGGTTGGATTCGGTTCAACCTGCAACTGTCCGTTGAACATATGACAGATGACTCCGCCGCCAATTCCCAGGGCAGGATCGGAGTCGAATTCCGCGAAACACTCCTCAAAATACTTGTGCTCAAAGCTCAGATCGCCGTCCAGCTTCACCAGGTATTCCCAATCCGCGTCGGAGACAATTTCATAGCCTTCGTAGAAGGCCTCGATTACGCCGCTTCCGGGTTCGCGACGTCCCCGATTTTCGCGGTGGACAGCCCGGATCCAGGGTTGCTCCGCCGCCCAACGATCGATGATTTCGGCGGTTCCGTCTGTCGATCCGTCGTTCACAATGATCCATTGCACCGGTCTTACGGTCTGGGCGACCATGCTTCGGATCGTCTCGTCGAGATATTCCGCCTCATCACGGACTGGACTAATTACGATATAGCGTGTCGATTTGTGATTCGCTGTGGCACTCATGGGAATTCGAATTAACGCTCGAAATACGCTAGCCAGGAAACGAACACAAGTTCGACTTCTGCAACCTCTCACGACGAAGGGATTCAAGGGTAATGAAACTAACAGGCGCCGCTATTGAACAGGACTGCTCGGGGGGTGCGTGCGAGGATCTTGACGTCGAGCCACGGCGTCCAGGTTTGCGCGTAGCGCAGGTCGAGCCGGACCATCTCATCAAATTTAACCCGGCTGCGGCCGTTCACTTGCCAGAGTCCTGTGATGCCGGGTAGGGCCTCCAACAGGCGACGTCGGTGCCAAATGTCATAGACTTCAACTTCGTAAGGAATTGGCGGCCGCGGTCCGACCAGCGACATCTCGCCTTTTAGAACGTTAAAGAACTGCGGCAACTCATCCAGGCTGGTTTTGCGCAAAAATGCGCCGACCTTCGTCACCCGGGAATCGTTGGTCAACTTGTAAAGGCTCTCCCCTTTTCCATTCGAGGGCTTGCGTTCAGCCTGACCTGCAATAAGATCTCGAACATAACCCCGGTGGACACTGGGATCGTTGTTCGTGTGCATCGACCTGAACTTGAGAAATACGAATGGTACTCCGTATTGCCCGACCCGACTTTGCCTGAAGAATACCGGGCCCTTCGAAGTAAGCTTGATTGCTGCCGCGATCACCGCGAACAAGGGGGCACATACTATGAGTGCGATTATGCTGCCGACGATGTCCATCATTCTCTTGGTCACCCGGAATGCGCTCCTGGCATTGTCGCGGCGTGCCAAATCCGGATAAAGAATCGGATTGCTCCTGCGTTGCGGTGTTTCATGATTCCGCTCTTCCGGAAACAGGTGGAACGAAATGCTGATCTGGTTAAGTTGCTCCAGGGGCAGGTGAGTTCGCAAGGCATCGCCGACGCGTGTGAGCATCGTGCTCATAATCGAGTTCGCCGCAGTTCCGATTTCCGTAAACATGACTCCGATAATGGAATTGTCCTTGTACCAGCCCGTCACATCTGTCTCCCGGGTCGAAGATGCCAACGCCGACAGTAACTTGGCGAGAACTCGCCCATCCTGGTTCGAAGGCAAACAACTTTTCATGTCCAACAACATGAGCAGGAATGGCTTCTGTGAGCGTGCCGTTCTTTTTCTTTCCACAGAGATCATCCGGTGGAAGCACTCTTCATTCGGTACGCTGCGATCTTCAGCGATCGCCCGCGGCGGAAAGAGGCTCGAACTCGTACCGTTGCTGGAATGCGGCATATTCACGACTCCGTTTCTTTTGGTCTTCTCCAAACATTTTTGTGCTGCCGGAACGACTGGTTGTCCGGAGCCTGAACCAAAAGATCGTTTGGAATTGGATTTAGGGAACTATCACTTGAACAACAATTGGAATCTGCAGGGCAAAGCTTGTTGGTCGCAGGTTAAGTTCTACGAACGCTTGGAACTGACGCCGACCGCTTGATAACGCTGGTAGTAGTTGCTTTGGTCAGTGGGGGCAGAACTATTGAGTACGACTCCGAGTAGATGCGTTGATTCCAGTGCTCGTAGTCCTCGCTGCAACTCTCGCTTCTTGCTCGTGCCTTCCCGGGTCACGAGCAACACACCGTCTGCAAAACGTGCCCAGACACTCGTATCGGCGAGGGGCAATACCGGGGGAGAATCGATCAGGATCCAATCAAACCTGGTGGCCAAGTGATCCAGAAGTCCAGCCAAGCGTCCCGACTGCATGAGCTCCAACGGGTTATCGGGCAGTTCGCCGGCAGGCAAGAACCAGAGCCCTACGTCTTCAAGATGGTAAATATTTCTAATTGGGTCGCCGCTCCCCTGCAACCAGTCGCTCAGACCGGGCAAATTGGGAAGTCCCAATCGCGCACTCAAAGAAGGCCGGCGCAGATCTCCGTCTACCAGAAGAATCCTTTGATTTCGTCTCAAGGCCAGAGTCAGCGCAAGATTGGCCGAAACCATGCTCTTGCCCTCTTCCGGAATGGTGCTGGTAACCAACACTTTCTTGAGTGGACGAACTAACTGTTGTTGACGCATCTGAACTGCAAGAAACCTGAATTTTTCCGCTCCCAGGCTTGCCGGGTCGGTCAGACTGATCAGTCGACTCTCCGGGGTGATGGCGATTGGCATCGATTGGAACAACTCCGGATCGTCCGTGGTGACTTCGTGACTCTCCTCCTCCACTGCCGGCGGCGTTTCAGGCGCCAACGACGTCAGCAGTGGGAATTCGAAACCGTCCCCGTCTAACTTCGATCTCTCCAACGCGTCAAAGATGCGGCTCATGCTTGCTCGCTCCGATTACTCTGCTCTGTCTAGTTGTCTCTGGTTTGTACTTCTGGATCGGCAGTCAACTTGGTTAAATTGCCTGCCACATTTCGCCGCGGTCATGGTCGGTCAGCTTTTCAGTGCGCAACTGGTGAGTAAGGGGGAGGTGGAAGTCTTTGGCTACTTCATGGATGATTCCAGCCGGAACGCTTTGCAATTGCCTTGCGTAGGCCGTGATCAACGCGTTCTCACAGATTGTATTAATCAAACGAGGGACGCCCCGAGAATACCGATAGATTTCAAAAACGGTTTCGGGAGGGAAAAGTGTACTGGCGTTGGCGGTGGCTCCTGCCATCTTCAGCCGGCGTTCGATATAACTTTGGGTCTCTTCACTATCCAGCGGTTCAAGATGTGCACGCAAAGCGATTCGCTGTTTCAATTGCCGCAATTCCGTCAGATCCAGCTTTTCGTCCAGCTCGGGTTGACCAATCAGCAGAATCTGCAAAAGCTTTTCCTGCGCAGTCTCCAGGTTTGTGAGGAGACGTACCTCTTCCAATACATCTGCTGACAGATGATGGGCTTCGTCGATCACTAGTACGGTCGTCAGTTTATGTTGATGGCGATCGACAAGGAAACTGGCAAGCTCAAGCAACAACTCACTTTTTGTTTTGCCGGAAGTCGTAAGCCCAAAGTCTCCCGCGAGAAACTGCAAAAACTCCATTGGCGATAACCGGGTATTGAAAACGTACGCATAAGCAACGCCAGTGCCTTTGAGCAGTTGCAACAACCACCGGACCAGTAGCGTCTTGCCGGTGCCTACCTCCCCGGTCATAACCACAAAACCCTTATGCCGCCGGACTCCGTAGTACAGGGCAGCCAGAGCCTCCTTGTGCCTGTTTGTAGGAAACAGGAAGGATGGATCCGGAGTGATTTCGAACGGGTTGCGTCGCAGATTATAAAAGCTTTTGTACATTGGCCGTTAACCCCGTATGTAGCTGACTACACACCCTGCCAGTATCAACACAAACTCCAGACCCATCGCCGTCCAGCCTAGAACGGCGAACGCCAGCTTTCTTCTTCCCTCTTTGGGGGTTTTGATCTCTGGAATCTCTGAGATGATGTTCACTGGCAACAATTCCTTAAATTCCTTTTCACTGTAGAGACGACCATCAACCATTTCCGCCCCAACGCTCACGGCCGCGCCCAGGACCAACCCTACGAACAGCCCTATGACGCTCAGCTTCAGCCGATTCGGCGAGTAAGGTTTCACAGGCAAACTGGGCGGATCAAGAATGCGAAAGTGTTCACCTTGCTGACGGCGCTCCAGGCTGCTTGATAGTTCCGAATCGTTTCTCTTCCTTAGCAGCGATTCGTAGTTAGTTCGAGATTGATCGTAATCACGGGTGATGTCGGCCAACTGTTGCTCTCGCACTGGTTCCCGGTTGAGACGCGCCTGATAGTCCGCGATTCTTTCCTTCAGGTCCTCCAGGGAGTGTTCCCGGTTTGCGATCTCGATCTGATTGACCTTCAATTGGCTGTCCAACTCAGCAGTGGGAGACACTTCAGTGATCTCCACGCCGCTCTTAGCGGCGCTTGTCGATGCGTCATCTGTTTGGGCCGACGCTGCCTTGGCCTTCAGACTCTCGCTGATTTGCTGCTTCATTTTCTCGGCGTTGGCAATTTGTTCTTTTACCTTGCGAACGTCGGGATGCTTGTCCGTGTAGTGTGAGCTAAGGTCGGCTAGTCTCGTCTTTAGCCTCTCCAGTTCCTGTTCAATTGCCGGCAAGCCGACCGACGCGGTGTCTCCCGACTTGCTCGACTTCTGAACTAAACGGTATTGTCCGAGAAGAGATTGCAGGTAAACGTTTTGTTGCTTGGCACGATTTAACGCCTCTTGCTCGCCGCCCAACTGCCCTTGAAGACCGCCTAAAATCTGAAGATTACTTTGTAACTGTCCGGGCAAATCGCCGAGATGTTGGTCTTTGAATTCGCGGAGTCTTTCTTCCTGGCCGGTCAGCGATTTCCTGGCCTCTTCCAGATGGCTCTCCAGGAATTGAGTCGTATTTTCGGACTGTTCCTGCCGCGCTTCCAGGTTCTCGCTGATAAACAGATCTGTCAGTTCTTTCGTGACTCGCTGCGCCACGTAAGGATCAAGCGACGAATAGTAAACGTTGAAGGCGGTAAGCTGGTCGCGATCCTGTACCAGCTCAATTTCAACATCCTTGCGCATTTGTTCAACCACTTCGTCAGGCGTTAGCCTTTTCCGCTCTTCAGGGTACAGATTTTGACTTTCAATAATGCGCATGAGCCGAGTGCGGCTGAGGATCTGCTGGGTGATGCTCTGAAGCCGGACCTGCAAATTCTCCGTAATGTTGGAAACCACGTACTGCGAAGGCACGGCCGGCTGCTCGACCAGGATGAGGGTGCCGGACCGGTAGATTGAAGGCACAAACCAGCTTGCTCCCCACACCAAGACCCAACCTAAAAACAATGGAATCAGAAAATACCAACGCCGCCGAAGACCCACAGCGACGTACCGCTGCAAGTCGATACTTTCCTCGGGCGTGTCCGTGAACTCTTCCGACATAATTACCTTCCCAGTGGTCTTTGAAACTGATACGAGAGGGAGAAGAAAACGTAATTCCGGTCTGGAATGTCAGAGGCAACGAAGAAGTTGCTATACCTTTGACGCAACCGCGTGTATCCGAGCTGCATACGGACGTTTTCTCCCAAAGTGCGCTCGAGAGTGAACGCCCCTGAAACCGTGTGGCCTCCCGTGTCACCGAGAGACGAATCCAGCACATTGTTAAGCGAGTAGTTGGCTCCCAGACCGGCGGTAAGAGTCCGGGTGAACTGCCAGCGAGCGGAAGCACCCAAGTTGCTGGAGAGAACCGCTACCCTCAGACCGCCGCCCTCGCTCGTTCTGCGCGCATAAGTAGTGGATAAACTGGCGTGAGTTCCCTGCCAGCCAAAGCTGGCCCCAACGGCTGGCGACCACCGGTTCACAAGAACATTTCCGCCGTAGGTATGTGAGTATTCCGGCCCAGCAAAGATTGAAAACGAAAACCTGGGTTGCAGAGTGAGCGTATAGAAGACTAACGCGCTGTGCGTCTCCGTATCGATCGGACTTGGCCGAGAGACCAGACTCTGGAACTGGTACGTTACTCCGATGTAATGCGCTCCCGAGAGCCGATGGGCATAAAAAGCTTCACCAGCTTCTGCCGTCGAGTCGAACAGTCCCGGCGTTTCATTCCGATTTGGGTACCACAATCCTGAGAGCGTGCCCTTTGCCCCAATCATTGAGTTTTGGGCATATTGATATGTCATCTCCACATTGCCGTAATTGCTGATCATGTCAGTTATCGGGGGGACGATCGTGATGTTTGGAGTCTGCACTACACCGGAAGTGGAGGTATCCGGATTCTGGGTGGACAGGTTCAACGGATTAGAAGTTTTCTGGAACGCGTCGGTTACCGTCAGAGTTACATAAGGACTCAGCCGGTATTCCACCTCAAAATTCATGTTGTGATCTGCTTCGTTGTGGGCCGGATTGCGTTGATAGAACGTAAAGCCGGGAGTGTAGTTCAGGTCCCAGCGAACGGTCGACCGCGACTGGTTCAAGGAAATAGTCGGCCAAACCGAGTAGCTGATGTCACTCACCGCATGGCTGCTCGAGGGCAGAATGTTGTCGTCGTAGGCGCTCCCGAATCGCAAATTTCCACGTATGTAGTTTGTTCGAGGCGTCTCTGCAGCGAATGCCTGTGAATAGCCTTCGGTACCGACGGGAGTGGGAGTAATCATGCGTTCGTCGGTCTCGCCAAACCCGGTTGCCGCCGGTTCCGCGCCGGAAGAATCCTCTTGCGCCCATAGCGGAAGCGACAACAGGATTAGGCTGAACGTTATGTATCCAAAGATACGCATGAGAGTCTCAACGAACGACGATGGTGTCGCGCGGCTTGAGTTTTACGTTCTGCTCTGATTTCTTGCCCTTAATGACTTCGTTGTAGTTAAACGGCAGACGTTCTTGCCCGCCGTCGGCGGTCTGCCGCAAGACGTAGATTGATTTCTTCTTGGCAAAGTCGCGGAAGCCTCCTGCCACAGCAATGGCATCCAAAACCGTGCTGGAGGTCGACAATTGATAGGACCCGGGCTTTGACACTTGCCCAAGAATATTGAACCGCTGACTGCGGATTTCCTGAACGATGACGGTAACCTCAGGCTCCGACATGTAGCCCTGCAACTTCGACGCAATCTCTTGCTCCAGAGTGTGGGGAGTTTTCCCGCTCGCCTGGATTTCACCGATAAGTGGCAAGGTGATCTTCCCGTCGGAGCGAACTGGAATAGAGCGCGAGATATCAGGCTCTTTCCACACATTGATTGCAAGCAGATCCTCGGGCCCGATGACAAACCCTTCATCCGCGATTTTGGTGTCCGAGGCAGTTGATCGTTGAGGAGTTATCGATTTGCTGGCTAGTTCTACCTTGTTCTCGTCCTGCCCCATGGAAGGACCGACGCAGAGAGCCACGAGAATGGCGGCCGCGTACAAGTGCCGCAATCTTCGCCAGGCATTCATCGACGCTCCCCCTTCCGGTGATGCAGGTTGCGTCGTTCGGAGCTCGATCCCACGCGAACCGCAGAGTTTTCTACAACTGAGTAGACGATTCATTGCAGTAAATTACCTCCCGGTTCCAGTGATGGTTACCTGTTGAGGGCTAGATGGATCAGAATCAGTCACTGTTAGCGTGGCTGTTCGCGTACCTCTCGCGGTCGGCGTGAAGGTCACGCTAATCGTGCAGTTACCGCCGGCGGCAAGGCTGGTTCCGCAAGTGGTCGTTCTCGCATAGTCGGCGGCATTGGTCCCCGTGAGTGAGATTGCCACTGCGGTTAATGCAGTCGTGCCCGAGTTCGTCAAAGTAACGACCTTGGCTGCGCTGGTGGTGCCCACCGTCTGACTAGCGTATGTCAGGGTCGTCGGACTTACTGTGGCCGCGCTTCCTGTTCCTGTCAGAGGAATCGTGTGCGGACTTCCAGGTGCATTGTCGGTGACGGACAGGTTCGCCGTGCGAGCTCCAGTGCCCGTCGGCCGGAAAGTTACGCCGATGTTGCAACTCGCCCCCGCGTTAAGAGTCGTGCCGCAAGTCGTCGTCCTTGCAAAATCGGCCGCATTGGTTCCGGTAAACGCGATGGTCGTAATGCTCATCGCCACATTCCCGGTATTCGACAACGTCACTGTGTGAGAAGTGCTGGTCGTGTTTATCGTCTGCAGACCGAACGCGACCGATGTCGGCGCGAGTTGAGCCGCAGGGCTGGTTCCGGTACCCGTTAGCGCGACCAGCTGAGGACTGGTTGGATCGGAATCGGCGATTCCTAGCGATGCTGTTCGTGTGCCAAGAGCGGTCGGCTTGAAGGTCACGCTAAATGTGCAACTGCTCCCGCCTGCGAGACTGGCTCCGCAAGTTGTGGTTTCCGCAAAGTCCGCCGCGTTGGTCCCGGTGAACGAGACTCCCGTGCCCGTTACGGCCGTCGTTCCCGAATTCGTTACGGTAACGACCTTTGCCGCACTGGTCGTGCCCACCGCCTGATTGGTGTATGTCAGGGTCGTTGGGCTTACCGTGATCGCGGTCCCTGTTCCCGTCAGAGGAATGGTGTGCGGACTTCCGGGCGCATTGTCGGTGACAGAAAGATTCCCCGTGCGAGCTCCAGTGCCCGTCGGCCGGAAGGTTACGCCGATGTTGCAACTCGCTCCTGCGGCAAGACTGGTGCCGCAAGTTGTCGTTCTTGCGAAATCGGCTGCATTGGTTCCGGTAAACGCGATGGTCGTAATGGTCATCGCTGAATTTCCGGTATTTGACAGCGTTACCGTATGAGAAGTGCTGGTCGTGTTGATCACCTGCACACCGAAGGCTACCGATGTCGGCGCCAGTTGAGCTGCGGGGCTGGTTCCCGTTCCAGTGAGTGTGGTTGTGTGCGGGCTGCCGGCGGCGTTATCGACCACGGATATGGAAGCGCTGCGAGCAGCAGCAACCGTTGGCTTGAACGTCACGCTGATGGTGCAACTCGCGCCAGCGGCAAGAGTTGTTCCACAGGTTTTCGTTTGCGCGAAGTCCCCTGGGTTAGTACCGGTGATCGAAACGCTGGTAATCGTCAGAGTTGCGTTTCCAGTATTCGAAAGGGTCACGACCTGCGCGGCGCTGGTCGTATTCAGTGCCTGGTTTGCGAACGCCACGGTGGCCGGCGACAAGCCCGCAACTGGAACGCCGGTTGACGTGAAATTGGTGGATCCCACATTTGCGCCATTAATGGTTACTGCCTTACTGGCCGGCGTGAACGCCCAGCCGGTTTTGACTGGCGTGACCGTATAGGCTCCGTTGACCAATCCAGGAATGCTGTAGTTTCCCGAAGCATCGGCGGTGACTGTGCTCGTACCCGCACCGGTCAGGTTTACCGTAGCTGCGTTGCCTCCTGCGCCGCTGATCGTGCCGGAGATAGTAAACGTCGGTACGATTGGCAATATCTCCACGATGCTCAAGTTGTACTGGTCAGTATCGGGAGCGCTATCGTCGATTGAGACTGTAGTTCCTTTCACTGGTATCGCCGAGTTTTGACGCTGCACCCAGAACGTATCTGCCGTAGGCAAGTACTGGTGGACCAGGGTCTGACTCGTTCCTACCGTTCTTCCAATTGCTGCGTCCCAATCGTTTCCGACTCCGTACACCAACGAATTGCTTCGCGTCGTAACGAGTGTCGCTTCGGGAGCTCCTATATCGCTTCCCGAACCCGTTGCACCGATCGCTCCGGAACCGTTGGTTCCGGATAGGTCGACGCCACTGAAACTCACTACGGTGATGGAGGCCACATCAACCGCCACCGACAAATTCGCGGTCACGGTAGCGTTATTCAGTGGAACTGTAGAAAGAGCACGCCAGATCTCGGATGTTCCAGATTGCGTGTTGGCACGTTTCACCAGGGCCCACGTCAGGCCGGCTCCGGTGACGCTAGTGACCGTGGTATTTGGACCGGAACCAGGATAATCGGTTCCGATAAATGCCAGCAGCAACTCATTTCCAACAGTAGTGGAGAAAACAGGCGTGGTGAGCGCCGCACTGGATGAGGCAGTGTCTTTAAATATGACAGTGTCCTGCGCCACGGTGGTAGAGACGGCCAGTGCCGACGTGAAAGTAACTCCCGTTACATTCGCGCCGTTAACCGTGACCGCACGGTTCGTGGGAGTGAACGTATAACTTCCCTTCGAGGGAGTGACAGTGTACGAGCCGCTTACAACTCCGTTGATTACGAAGTTTCCAGATGCGTCAGCTATGACGGTCGCGGTGGAAGTCCCGGTCAATTTCACCGTGGCCGAGGCACCGCCAGCCCCGGTGATAGAGCCGGTGATGCTGAATGTGGGTGTTACCGCCGAAGTAAAGTTAACCCCGGTTACATTCGCGCCGCTTATGGTCACGCTTTTGTTGGTCGGCGTAAATGTCATGCCAGCCTTGGACGGTGTGACGGTATAGGTTCCGTTCGCAAGACCGCTGATTAGATAGTTGCCGGTGGGGTCTGCGGTTACGCTCGCTGTCGCGGTTCCGGTCACTTTCACCGTAGCGGACGCTGCGCCCGGGCCCGTCAGAGTGCCTGCGATCGAGAACGCGCCACCCGAGCCATATTTGGCCTGGTAGGAGCCGGCCGTCGCAACGAATGCGGCGTACTGCATTCCCTTAATAGTCTGTGAGGTAAAGCTGACGTTAGTGGTGCCCCGGACGATGCTTATCAGAGAGCCGGCGCTGGAACTCACCGGCAACATGGCTTGAAGATTTGTCGCGCCTGTCCCAGCTTTGATGGTGAAGCTCAGTGTGCTTCCGTTCCAGGAGATCGCACTGAACGACGAGGTGTTGCGCCCGTCGAGCCAGGTCAGCATCTGTAAAGAAGAGATAATTGGAACGTTTCGCGATTGCGCAGCCGCGACGATGGCATCCGATCCGGCAGACTCTGACTGATCGGTATGCATGTTCATCGTGAATGCGCCGTAGAACCCAAGTGGACCGATAGCATCATCGAGTAACGTGGAGATTGCCGGATCGTAGTCCCAGGGATCTTCGTCAGGCATTTGAGTGGTTGCCTGATAGACATCGATGATGTTTCCGTTACGATCCGCGTATCGCATCGGCAAACCCGATCCCGTGAATACGCCGGACCTGTTTTGAGTCCAAATGCCAGGCCAGTAGTAATAACTTGTGTCGAGACGGATGCCGTGGTTGAGCAGGATCTGTGGCTCGGAATCGTAATCTGACCACAGCACGCAGTGGGTTCGATTTGTCTTCGACGCGGGATTGTTTGGAAAGTTCGCTTGCATCTCTGCCAGTTGAGCTGTGATTGCCGACTCTAGAGACGCCGGAGTGAAGTTCGTGCAAGTCGGCACGTTGTCCGTGTGGTTGGCTATTTCAAACCCTTGAGAAACGTACGATTGGTAGTTCGGAATCGGCGTGCTCGTCCACACGTATGAGGTCGCACGCACACAGGTCCAGTTAGCTACTGAGCAGCCGGCTGGACTGTCATCGAGGTACTGATCAAAACGTCCGGAAGTCCCACCCAGGTTATGGTCATCTCCAGTCATGATGACCACTGCTTTGAATCCACTTGGGAAGTACCAGAAGCGGGGGAGGGGCTTCTTGTTCACATTCATCTGCTCGATCAAATTGACCAATAGTCTTTGCTGTTCGTCGGCCTGCGGAATCGCCACATTGTTGAGATCAACCCAGTCAGGCTGCGGATCAAAAGTCGCGGCTCCCCAGAAAAGATCGTCGGAGCGGATCTGCCCGGAACCGACTGCGGGGTCAATGTATTGATCTCTGTCTTCTCCAGACCAGGCGGGGTTTCCCTGACGTGTATAGACAACTGAGCGAGCCAGGTCGTAGGTGAATGCCGCGGCCTGTCCAGCTCCGACATTCAGCCACGTCACTGCGGGAGAGGCGGTTGGCGTCGTCGCATTTGAATAGAGAGTCGCGAAAGAGTTCGCGCCGTTAAGACTGTACAGATCGGCCTGACCGTGGAATTGAATGCTTTGGCCCACGATTCCCACACCGGCACCGACGGTGGTATTGGCCAACAGATATTCGTCCGTCAACGTGCCCGAGGTGCTGGTTAGGCCCAACAACCCGGCCAGTTGCTTGTCCGGATGCATCGCAATCAACCTGCCGCCACCGTTGACCCACGTGGAAAGCATGGAGACTTGCCCGGACGTCAAATGCATGTCGCCCAGGATCGCGACATCGTAGGTAGCCAGCACTGAAGAATTCACCGACGAGATGTCCTGCACGGTGAACTCGTTCAAGCCCTCATTCAGAAGAATTTCTCCGTAGTAACGGGTGAACGCATTCTGGGCTGAGGATATGACAAGGATGGGTCCGCCCGGGCCGCTGTTGGCTGGAGCCGGACTGGTCGTGAACGACCAGCTTACGTCGGTGCCAAGAGCGTTGCCGAAAATGTCTTTTACTGAGCCTTTGATCGTAGCTTTGTAGGTGGTTTGCGAGACCAAGTCAGTGGTAGGCGAAAACACGGCGCTGGCAGAGCCGGTGACGTATGTCACAGTTCCGGCTACAGGGTTGTTCGCTCCATCGACGAGCAACACAGAGGTGCTGTTGATGGTCGTCGGATCCATTGGTTCGCTGAATCCCGCAAGGAGTCCGGCACCAATTCCGACACCGCTGGAACCGCTAGCCGGCACGGTCGAAATTACCGAAGGCGGAGCCGTCGAGTTGTTCGGTACAAATACAACATCAACCCAATAGTTGCTTCCATTGAAAGTCGACGTCGGGAAGGCGCTCGCTCCGGCGTACACGAAAACGCCGTTGCCTCCGTCGGTGGTCGTCGCCAGGGCGTGGAGTGGGGCGTTGTCGACTCCGGCAGTGTTGAATACCGCTTGATCAAAAGAGTAATGACCTGATGGCGCAAAATAAGAAGCGATATAGGTAGTTCCGGCCGCAATGGCAATCGGCGAATTGAACGTCGCCTGCTGCCAACCCGAACTCGACTCATTTACCGCTGTCGTGGTTCCCAGCAGAGTTCCGCTGCTGGACCACAAATTCACCGTGTGAATGCCCGTGTTCGAGGCCCCTTTGTAAAAGCGCACCGCTGTAATCAAACCTGATACATCGGATCGTATTTTCACCCCAACTTCGACCGGCGTCATGTCCCCGGAATCGATCTGCACTGGAACGTTCGACAGGCTCCAAATACTGCAGGGACAGACCTGCGAGGCGATGGACGAGGTGGCAAATGTCCAGGTAACGTTCGCTGCCAACGCTATCCCATTCGTATCCTTCACGCGGGGATCGACGGTACCGCCACGCAGGACCATCGTGTAATTGCTTGAAATCGCAAGTGGCGAGGTCGGTTGCAGAGTCACCGTAAAGGTTGAACTGTTGTAGGTGATTGACGCGGGAACCGAAGCATTGGACGAATTCAGAAGTTGGACGGTGCTCGCATTCAGTGTCGCCGGGTTAATGGCTTTATTGAATGTGGCCGTAATTATGGCGGTAGTGGTCACCCCTGAGGCTCCGCTGGCAGGGGAGAAACCAGTCACGATTGGCGGCGGATTCAAAGAGGTGGTCACGAACGACGACGAATAACTCGACGCCATCGGCGTTTCAGAAGAATCCTTGATGCCACCGCCCTGGACGACTGCGGTATAACTCGCCGAGTTCGCCAAGGCAGTCGTTGGTTGAAGAACGGCCGTCAGTGTTGAATTGCTGTAGCTGACTGAGGAACCGATCAAATTATTGGAAGCGTCGAACAATTCAAACGTGCTGTTGTTAACAGAGGTGGGGTCCAGAGCCTTGTTGAATGTGGCGGCAATCGCCGTTGTCGTACTGACACCAGCTGAACCGTTCTGCGGCGAGAAAGAGGTCACTACCGGCGGTTGCGTCGGGAGCGTTGTACTGAATACGACATCCACCCAATAATTCGACGAATTGAACGTTGAGGTTGGGAACGTAGTAGTGGCTGAGTACGCAAAGACGCCGTTACTGCCGTCCACTCCATTCGCGAGGGCATGTAGCGGGACATTGTCAATTCCGGTGGTAAGGAAGGTATTCTGGTCCACCGAGTAATGGCCCACCGGTGCAAAGTAGGTTGCAACGTAGGTCGTGGCAGCCGTCACCGCAACTGGGGAGGCGAAATTTACTTGCTGCCAGCCTGTACTCGATTCTCCACTAAAGGTTGCGGTCGCCAGCAACGCGCCGGTATTACTCCACAGGTTTCCTACGTGTGTGCCGGTATTCGTTGAGCTCTTGTAGTACCGGATGCCAGTGATAAAACCGCTAACGTCGGAGCGGAAGCGTACACCGAATTCTCCGGCATTGGGATCTCCGCTATCGACCAGGACCGGTGTTGCGGCGGATGTCCAAATCGTGCAAGGGCAGCTTCCCGGCGGACTTGCCGTCGCGAATGACCAGGTCACGCTCGCGCCCATCGGTATGGCAGAGAGGTCTTTCACCGTCGGGTCGGTCGGACCACCTTTCACCACTGCTGTGTAATTTGTTGACGGCTGCAGCGGAACGGAGGGTTGCAGCGTCGCGGTAAACGTCGAATTGTTATAGGTGACCGATGCACTTACCGGGGTATTCGAGGAATCCAGCAACTGGAAAGTGTTGTTGTTGACCGTAGTGGAGTCGACGGACTCGTTGAAGGTGGCAGTAATCGGTGCATTCGGTAGTACTGCCGAAACCCCATTCGCAGGCGAGAACGATGTAACTGTCGGCCCTTGCGTGGGCGCTGTCGTAGTAAAGACGATATCCACCCAGTAATTCGAGGAACTGAAGGTTGACGTAGGGAACGTGCTGACGGAGCTATAGGCGTAAATCCCATCGGCACCGCTGATTCCGTTGGCCAACGCGTGCAACGGGGGGCTGTCGACGCCCGCTGTGGCGAAGAAACTCGGGTCGTACGAATAGTGTCCGACGGGAGTAAAGTACGAGGCGACGTATACCGTTCCGGCTGTAATCGCCACTGGTGTTGTGAAATTTACCTGTTGCCATCCCGTCGCGGATTCGCCAGCGAATACCGCCGACGCCAGGAGCGTGCCAGTGTTGGTCCACAAATTTCCCACATGCGACCCAGTGTTCGCCGCGCCTTTATAGAAGCGAATGCCTGTGACGGTGCCGTTCGCATCCGCCCGAAACCTCACTCCGAATTCACCTGAATTTGTGTCTCCGCTATCGCTCGCACCGGGTGTCGCAGTGGAAGTCCAGATGGAGCAGGGGCAGTTCTGGCCAACCGCGCGCGGGGTAAACGCAACGCTGGCAACCAGGGTCAGTAACAGCAGAAATCGGTGCATCTTGCTCATAGTCTTTCTCTGTTCTTTGACGGTGGGTCTATTCGGGGAAGCAACCGTCAGGAGGCTGTCATTTTGTCTGGGAAAAGCTTGCATCTAGGAGCGATCAGGACTGCATCGCAATGGCGTCTGAACTGTGCGGACTGAAGTTTGCAGCGGGCCCGAGTGCCGAGGTGGCGAGATCCCCGGTCAATATCGCAACTGCCCTCTTCGCGATTTTCACCATTTCATTGTTGTTGAGAGTGGAGTTGACGATTTGAGTAGTGTTCGCCAGCAATAATCCTTCTACGCTGGTTCGCATTTCAGGAACCAGCTCGGAGTAGTCGATAACGGGGAGAGGTTGTACAAATCGTTCACGAAACAAGAACCGGCTCTCTACTTCTGATTCGAGGAGGTCCGGAACAACGCGCTTCAACGATTTCCAGAATGTTTGCCAAATCTGTTCATCGCTGGCCTCAAACAGGGGGTCGCCAGGTGATGTGTATTTCGGCAAGTAGACGAGGTGACAGCCGGCTGTCTCCTCGCTGGAAATCAGATTGGTCATTTCGATGATGCCGGTAAATGGAAGATCTTCGTCAGTCAGATTGGTGACGTAATAAGGAGTAAGCGCTCGCTTCAGGACCAGAACAAAACAGACCACGCCCAGATACTTCACCTGGAGAAGTTTCTTGACGTAATCTCCGCCTAGCTGGGGTGCGATTCGTGCAAGCACGGGGCTCGGGACCGTAGAAATGGCGTTCTCGAACAAGAACGTGCCGTTAGTGGTCACGATTTCTACCGCACCACCGGATCCAGTCACTTGTTCAACCGTGGCGCCGGTCACGATCGTTCCGCCCATCTTTTCTATTTCTGAAATCAACCGGTTCACAATCGTGCGATATCCGCCTCGCACATACCCCAGCCGCTCCTTTTTGCTGGCATCTTTCTCGCGAGTCGAATAGAGGCGGGAGATTGTCGACCAGATGAAAGCCGCCGACGCTTCCTCGCGACATGCCCCCAGCTTGCATTTCAGCAGTGGCCCCCACATCTTGCGGTAGTTGGCCTCTCCGAAGATCCGGGTTAGCCATTCCGACGCGAGAATCTTTTCCAGCGGGCGTCCTTCCTTGATGCGAGAGGCGTACAGGATTCCCAGTCCGAGTCGTGCTTTCTGCCACAAGCTGAGCGGAGGAAAACGTAGAAAATCAACGCTGCTGGTCATTGGGTAGAGAGCCTGGTCCGCAAAGAAACCAACCTTGGTTTCCGTCCAGCGGAGTTCGGACGTGAGCCCTAGATCATCGACAAGCTGTAGCAGGGGTTTATCCGAGGTAAGAATGCAGTGGTAAAACTTGTCCCAACTGAACTTCCCGAAATCAAAATAAGTTGCGAGCCCACCCAGCTGAGGGCGGCTCTCAAACACTGTGACCTCAGCCCCCGCGCGCAGAAGGTAGTATGCCGACGTCAGGCCGGTTATTCCGCCGCCGAGTATTGCCACTTTTCTGCTTCTTGAATTGCTGGAGGATTTCATTACGATTAGCTGCCCGCGATAAGCATTACGCCCAAAGAAATGACTGCGACGGCAGCCCAGCGATTTCGATCAACCCGCTCATGAAAGAAAATTGCCGACAAAATGCTGACTAACACATATCCGGCCGCCACCAGCGGATACGCGTACGAGAGTTGCAGTTTTTGCAGGCCAAGCAGCCATAGAGCAGTCGCGGCGACGAAACATATTCCCCAGAGCCACACATAGCCCTGACGGATGACGCCGAAGGCCAGCGCGACGAGATTCCGGTCAATGCCAATCGCGCGCTGCAGGTTGCTCAGCCCCCGCTTCAGGAAGATTTGCGCCACGGCGCTGAGCACGACACTGGCCCAGATCATCAGCTTCGGATTCATGCCGGCACTCTTCCCGTGCCCCGGTTCATCAGGATCATGCCGAGCACTATCAACGCGACGCCGGAGGCTCGCTGTAATGAGATTGCCTCCGCGAACATCACGTAACTGATGATGACCACCAGTACGTAATTAATGCTCGAAAGTGGATATAAGAAACTGATCTCCCGCTGGGCTACGGCGATCATCCAGCAGACTGAACCAAGAAAGTAGATCAACAATCCGGCAACGACCTCGGGATGAAGAACTGAATGAACGACTCGGGAGATACCGGTCGCAGGCGACATTGCCAACGTGGCCGCGTTTAATCCCGCCTTGATCAGAAGATGACCACTGACCACGAACAGCGATGACGCTGAAAAAGCGACCCACCAGCGTCCGATGATTGCACGGTACCCATTCTTTGTAGGGAGGTGGCCAGAAGCGTCGTCTGCTGGCGGCTCCAACAAAGCCGTGGAACCGAGTTCGTATTCGCGTGTTTCCATTTTGTGGGAATCCGTGGCGGTAGGGATTTGGAATGACAGGTTGGAATGCAGCTATGCGGCGCTAACTAGTAATTTCGACGCCTCCAAGGGACGTTGCCATTCAATGGTTGTCTTGAGTCCCTCTTCCAAGCTCATCGTCGCCCTGAAATCCAGAAGACGGCTGGCTTTGCTGACGTCAGGAACTCGCCGGCGAACATCCTCGTACTTGCGTCCCGCGGAAATCTCGTCGTAGGGAGTGAACTTCATCTCCAACGGTTCGTCCACGCCTGCGATGCGGTGAATCATTTTTGCCAGGTCCACGATGGAGATTTCATGCGTGCTACCGATATTGAAAATCTCTCCCGAGGGCCCGTTCTCCATCACGGAAACAATCCCGCGGACCGTATCAGACACGTAAGTGAAGCTCCGCGTTTGCAGACCGTCGCCGTGAATCGGAATTACCTCACCGCGAAAGATTGAGCCGATGAACACAGATTGCGGGCCGCCCCACCAGGTCAGGTTCTGACGCGGACCATACGAGCCGAAAATGCGAACGACATTTACGGGAATTCCATAAGCGTCGGCGAAGGCAAATACCAGGTGCTCATCAAACAGCTTCGACGAAGCATAGGCCCAACGGGCGATCGTCGATGGTCCGAGCACTGAATCGCTGTCTTCGGAGAACGGAATCACAGGGTTCTTTCCGTAGACATCGGAGGTTGAAGCCAAGACGAACTTCGCATTCAGTTCGGTGGCTAGCTGCAGCACGCTGTGACTCCCCTGGGAGTTGATCAGCAGCGTATCAATGGCTTTGCCATAGCGAGGTATTTTGAACGCCGCAAGGTGGGCGATTAGAGACACGCCCTCAGAGACGCGACGCAGCGCCGGCAAATCGCAAACGTCTTCTTTGTAAAATTGGAAATTTGGGTGGCGTAATGCCTCTTCCAGATTATCGAGTGACCCATGTGAGAGGTTGTCAACTCCAATGACCTCGTATCCTCGCGCAAGCAATGCATCGGTTAAATGCGAGCCCAAAAACCCAGCCGCCCCTGTGACTAACACCCTGGTTTGCTTCATGCCTGTTTCCTCCGCCCCTCAGCAACTTCGTGGATCAAGTGTTTTATTGTCAGCCTCGCAGCTTGCCCGTCTCCGAACGCTGCAAGATTTGGTCGTCCCTTCGGACTGTTACCGTTTCGTACCCATAAACTCTCGAGCAGGGGGAGGGTATCTTGGGAAGGGGCGTCGACAAGCCTGTTCCAGCCGCCCTTAAGCGTCTCTGTCCACTCGGTCTCGTCACGAAGTGTGAGGCAGGGCACGCCCAGAAAGTAGGCTTCTTTTTGTACGCCTCCGGAGTCGGTGAGGATCAAGCGCGCTCGACTTTCAAGGGCAAGCATGTCCAGATAGGAGACCGGATCAATAACGCGCAGGTTTCCTGCATTGAGTAGAGCTCTGTTCAACTTTCTCAGCTTTGGCGTACTGGCGAGACGATCACGAGTCCGGGGATGGATAGGAAACACTGTCGGACGCTTTAATTGCGCTATCAATTCGACAACTTTGACCATCTGCTCAACCGAATCGGTATTTTCCGCGCGATGAATCGTCAGCAAAATGTATCCGCCGGGTTCAAGACCCAACTCCGAAATCACTCGCGAGCGCTTTTCTGCCAGCGACCGAAAAGTCACGACGGCATCCAGCATGACGTCGCCAGTCAGAAACACGCCGTCTGTGATGCCCTCCCGCTTGAGATTCCGGACTGCGGTGCCCGTAGGGCAAAACAGCAAACTGGAAAGATGATCGGTAGCGACTCGGTTTAGTTCTTCCGGCATCCCGCGATTAAAACTGCGGAGACCTGCTTCAATGTGAGCAATTCGAATCTTCAATTTCGCCGCAGCTAAGGCTCCACCCACAGTGGAGTTGGTATCGCCGTAGACGATGGCTACGTCGGGTTCTTCTTCAAGCAGAACCGTCTCAATCCTCTCTAACAGTGCCGCCGTCTGTTTACCGTGGCTCCCCGAACCCACGCCCAGGTGATGCTTTGGTTCAGGTAATGGAAGTTCGTTAAAGAACACATCGGAAAGGTTCTTGTCGTAGTGCTGCCCCGTGTGAACGAGCGTATGACGAATACGCGCAGAGCCAGGCTCCCGGTTATGTTCGCGAATCGCAGCGGCAATCATCGCAGCCTTTACAAACTGTGGTCGCGCGCCAACGATTGATAAGAAATGCATGGTCATTGTTGATTGTCCAGAAGTTGTTCGGAGGGGACGTCTCTCTTCACTTTCGCGGGAGATCCCATGACCAACTTCTTATCCGGAACATCGCGCGTAACCACCGAACCCGCCGCAACCAGTGCATCGGCACCGATAGTGATTCCCGGCAGCACGGTGACATTTGCCCCGATTCGCCCACCGCGCTTCACCGTCACGCCTTTGTGGAACTTGAAGCGTTCCTTGGTACGTCCCAGAAAATTATCGTTAGTGAAGGTAACCTCAGGGGCGATGAAGCAGCCGTCCTCGATCTCAGAGAGAGCCGTAATATAAGATTCGGTCTCCAACTTGCATCGCTTACCAATCTTCACCTTGTTCTCGACAGTTACTCCGCGGCCGATGATTGTGAATTCGCCGACTTCCACGTTCTCGCGGATCGACGCCATATCCGCAACCATTGCTTTGGTACCCAATTTGCAGCCCCGGTAAAGAATGGTCAACGCTCCAATCAGGCAGTTGTCCGCAATCTCGCACGGCGGCAGTTCCTGCTCCTGGGTGATAGCGCTCAGAGCTGCTTTCATTGGAAGTTTGCCGATCACGGAATTGTCATCAATGCGAACTTCATTACCGATCACCGTGTCCGGATGGATTACAACCCCGTGGCCAATTCGGCAGTTAACGCCGATGCGAACATTTTCGGCAATGACCGTGTTATGCCCGTATAGAGTGCCAGCGCCGATCTGGCATGACTGATGAATTTGGCTTCCCATTTGTGCTGTGTGCCCCCTCGATACGAACTGGTTCCCCATCACGTTCCATTGAGCGTTGCGCCGCCTCCAGAATCCTGACGACACGCAACCCGTCCTGTCCATCGCTCAATGGAGTCGTTCTCGCCTTCACACATTCAATAAAGTGCTGGCATTCGAGCTTCAAGGGTTCGGTCATGTCGACGCGTGGAATCAGAATGTCCCCAAACCGGACCTGAATCGAATCGCCGTAACTGCGAACCGAAGGAAGCTCCGCATGATTGTTGTAAATTTTGAGTTTTTCGGTGGCCTCGCTATCGTCAAACACCACCATCTTGTTCGCTCCAACGATGGTCGTCTTGCGGACTTTGTGCGGATCGAGCCAACTCAAGTGAATGTGCGCCATGACGCGGTTCTCAAAGAACAGGCTCAAGAACACTACGTCTTCAATTCCATCCTGGATGAAACTCTGCCCGCGAACGCTCACATCGGTGGGCTCCATCTCGAGCAGGTAAAGAATCTGAGAGATGTCGTGAGGAGCGAAGCTCCACAGGGCGTTCTCATCGCCGCGGATCCGGCCGAGATTCACACGCTGCGTATAGATGTAGTAAATGTCCCCCAACTCCCGACTCAAGATCATCGACTTCAGACGCCGGACTACGGGGTGGTATTCCAGGAGATGTCCGACCATCAATATCCGATTGCGAGTCTCGGAAAGTTCGCAAAGCTCTTCGGCGTTGCGGACGCTCAGTGTGAACGGCTTTTCGACGAACACATCGCGGTCAGAAAGGAGCGCCTTCTTGGCCAGTTCGTAATGGGTGACTGCGGGTGAAGAGATGATCACCGCGTCGATCGACTCCTGCAACATCTCGTCGAACGTGCTGGCAACGTTCACCGAGGGCCACGCTCTTTTTGCCGCTGCGAGCCTCTTGGGATCGGCGTCGCAGCAAGTTACAAGTTGACAGTCTTTCAGGTCAGCGAAATTTCTGGCTACGTTCCAGCCCCACGCACCAAGCCCAACAACTCCGACTTTCACCATGTTAACTCTCCTGATCGTGGATGTTTGGGAGATACAAAATGCTTCTACCGGCGGACGTCAGAAACTTGCGAAGGTTCAGACCCGCGCCGTCCGGATTGGACCAAAGGACCCATCTTCAGTGCCGATTGAATCCGGCGCACGCCGGTCGTGCCTACAAGGCGCAGGTGCCCTCGAATGGTTCGCAAGATTTTCATTTTCGTTTGCCCGATCTTGCGGGCATGCAGGGTCATGGGCACTTCCGTGATGTGGTAACCCTGCTCAGCAGCCCGGATCAATATTTCTGTAGCGGAAACGAACCCGTCTTCCTGGAAAGCAACCGATTCCACCACACTTTTTCGGTAAGCTCGAAAAACACTGGTGTAGGTGTGAAGTTTCACCGGCGCTACTACGCGATAAAAAGTCGAGCATGACTTGCTAAGAACAAGTCGCCAGGAAGGAACGCCTTCTACCGTGCCTTCTGGGTGATAAGGGGAAGCGACCGCAATGTCCGCTGCACGCTCATCCAGCGCCTCTGTCAAAGCCCGAAGATTCTCCGGGCCGTATGAGCAGTCCGCGTCGATGGTGCATACGATGCAGCCCCGGCTTCGAGCAAAACCAGTCCGGAACGCCGCACCGATGCCCCGGTTCACGTTGTGAACCACGATCTGACTCAACGGGTCCGCACCGAAAACTCTGCGCAAAGCGGACTGGGTTTCGTCCCCACTTCCATCATCCACGAATACGAACTCAACATCGGCTGCGTCGTTCCACATTGTCCTAACCGTGCCAAGCCGCTCGCGCAACTGATCAATGCCGTCTTCTTCATTGAAGACCGGGACAACCAGCGAAATAAGCTTCTTATGTTTTGGGAAGGGTTTGTCGGGCATACGAGTCTCGGAAGATCTAACCTTTTACAGCGTCGGCCAGGGCGGAAGCTATGTATTCGATTTGATCGTCGGTAAGCTCCGCGTAGATTGGAAGCGACAGTACTTCCTGTGCCGCCTGTTCGCTCTGTGGTAAGTCCCCTTGTTTGTAACCCAGCGAGTTGAATATCGGCTGCAGATGGATCGGCACCGGGTAATAGACCATGCTGGGGACTCCGCGTGCCGTCAACTTCTTCTGGACCACGTCGCGTTGCGATACGCGGACGGTGTACTGGTGGAACACGTGCTCGCCACATTCAGAAGTTTTCGGCGTCCTCACACCGGCTACACCCTGAAGCAAAGTTTCATAAAGCGCTGCCCGGGAACGCCGCCCTTGATTCCATTGGTCGAGGTACCGCAGCTTGACGCGCAAGATCGCGGCCTGGATTTCGTCTAGTCGACTGTTCCAGCCTTGTTCTTCACTGAAATATTTCTTGAGACTTCCGTGAGCACGAAGAGAACGCAACCGGCGCGCTGTCTCTTCAGAGTCCGTAACTACCATGCCCGCGTCCCCATATGCACCGAGGTTTTTGCTGGGGAAAAAGCTGAGACAACCAATGTCTCCCACCGAACCGGTCTTTTTGCCTTTGTAGGTTGCCCCGATAGCCTGAGCGTTGTCTTCGATGACTACCAGATTGTGCTTTCTTGCGATGTCGACAATCTCGTCCATGTCGGCGGATTGCCCATAGAGATGAACCGGAATGATGGCCCGAGTTCGCGATGTTATTTTCCCTATCAGCTGCTCGGGAGCGATGCAAAATGTTTCCGGGTCAATATCAACAAATACGGGGGTCGCCCCCAAAAGGCTTACCGAATCAGCAGTTGCGATGAAACTGAAAGACGGGACGATGACCTCATCTCCTGTGCCGATTCCTGAGGTACTTAAAGCCAGAGTCAACGCATCGGTTCCGGAAGCCACTCCCACTCCAAATTGTCTGCCACAATACCGGGCAACTTCCTCCTCAAGCGCTTTCACTTGGGGGCCCAGGATGAAATGTTGTGAATCAAGAACCTGGTCGATCGCGGCCTTTATCTCCATTCGGATAGAGCTGTACTGTAAGTTCAAGTCCAGCATCGGAATGGCTTTCTCTAACTGCATTACAGAATTCATGGTTGTTCCTATTTAGAAGTAGTCTGAAGTTCTCATCTCTTTTGCGAGAGCTGGTTGGCGGCCCCAAGTTCGAAACTTTGAATGCCCGGCTCACACCCCGGTCCTCTAAGTCCCATATTGGGAACCTCGCCTTCTTTCCGACAGAGTTCGACTGCCGGTGCAAACGATCAAGGATGTTCAAGAAGTGCTTCGAGCTAGTTACGCTTGTCCCATCGCTTTGGTCGTCTCCGTTGGGGGGGTGCCATGGGAGAACTTCGCGACCAAACAGGAACCTTGCCAGCCTTCGACGCCAGGGTTACAGACGCTACCCTGAGTCGTGAGGCGAGTCCGAAGTTAAGCCAAGTAGCAATTCCGGACAAGAATCAGAACCTCCCGGAGGCGAGAGCACTAGGGCAGCCTGGCTTGGCAGGGCACTCGGCTCAACCCATGCCACCCATTCTTCTCCGGGACATCTTTACGTTTGATCTATGCGGAATGTCGCGATAGAGTAATCCCTACTTCCCCAGTTCCGGACTCACGCCCCCTGCTTCCGGATAGGCCTCTACTACCACATTTCTTATTTTTTGCTTGCGCTAGCAATGGTTGAAGGATATAGTTTCGCGACCGTATGTTACGGGTAATTGTTGATGTATCGGTTTAAGTATGAGCAGTCGAACTGACAGCCCCGCTTCGATCAAAACATCCGTCCTCGTGGCGGACGCCACCCCGATGGATTGCCAACTGGTTTCGGAAGCTATTCAGCGTCACACGCAATTTCGGGTAATTGATCGCGTTGTCAACTCGAGCGACGCCATTTCAGCTGTTCGCAGATTCCAACCGGACGTTGCTGTAATCAGCGCGAGGCTCCAGGACGGAGCTTTTGCAGGTCTCTTGGCTCTGCGTGGATTACGCGCTTTCCCGAACCGGTCGCGCATTGTAATGGTGCTGGATAATGACGAGCGCGAACTCGTCATTGAGGCATTTCTCAATAACGCGAGGGGTATTTTCTGCAGACTCGGGTCTTCGGGAGAGCTTCGCAAGTGCATACAAAGCGTTCACAACGGCGAAGTTTGGGTCAACAATACCCAAATAGAGTACATAGTCGAGGCCTTGATGCAGGCGCCGGCCCGAGCGATCGCTAACGGGAAAGCAACTACTGTGCTAAGCAAACGAGAAGAAGAAATTGCCAGACTCGTGGCCACGGGTCTTTCGAATCGTGACGTCTCCGACAAACTTGGCTTGAGTCCCCACACGGTGAAGAATTGTCTGTCCCGGATCTTCGAAAAGCTGGGTATCTCCACCCGTATGGAACTGGTGCTTTTCATCCTGAGCCAGTCGAAGCCATTCGATACAGATATAGACCTTCCCCTCCCGGCCCCTGACCAGAGGGTTGCATAGTTTTCCTGAGGCTCCTCAGGAATGCGTTAAGACAGTCGTTCAAGGAACCGTTTGTCCCCGGTTCCAGTTCACAACTCTGGAGTTCGAGATTCCTGAACATTCGGTGGTTGAGAACTCAGGTTAAATCGATTTGGGTCACCGCGGTCTGCTCGCCGCTGGCTGGCGACATAGAGGACTACTTCGATCCGGCTGGACACTCCGAGCTTATTGAAAATCCGAAAAAGATAATTTTTGACCGTATTCTGGCTGATCTTGAGTTCTCGAGCAATCTCACGGTTCGAAAGGCCCGCGGCCAGGCAGCCGGTAACTTCCTGTTCGCGCTTCGAAAGCAACACAGTCCCTTGTGCATTCACCAGACGTGTTACCGGGACCGCTTCGAGGGTCTCCAGCAGATATTCCGTCTGCACTCCGCTGATCCACAACTGGCCTTCGTGAACCCGATGCACGCAGCGGGTTAACAATGTTAGCGAGTCGTTTCGACAAAAGACTCCCCTAGCGCCTTTGCAGAATGCTTCCACTACCATTTCGCGCTGCCCGGAATCCAGGAGAATGACCACCCGGGTTTGCGGGAGAGTTGCGCGCAGCTCCATCAAAATCTCGAAACCTTTGCCCGGAATCCCTTCCAAAGTTTCACTGAGGATGACTACATCCGGGTTCAAATTGGACGCATCACGAAGGACCGAGCTACAGGTAGCATTGGTCACTGACAATTTTCGGTCTCGCCGCAACGCGTTAGCGATCAAACCGCCGGTTAGCAGAGTGCTATCCGCCACCAGCACACGCACACTTTCGCTAACCGCGTTGTCCTTTTCGACTCTGCTCATCAACCTGACTCCCCTGTAGAGACGCTGGGCGTAGTCGAAGTTCTCGACTATGAACAGCCCCTGCCCGACTCGCGCCACGCAATCCAGAACAAGTCAGGAATGGTGGAATTTCGCGCAATAACTTCTTAACTTCAAGCAATGGTCCGGGGAGGGACTTCAAGGGGAGGGCTGCTACGGGGAAAAGCTTCGTGTTGGGCTTCCAGAGCGGCTTTTGGCCAATCTGCTCGTCGGTATACGGACTCGACCTAGCAAACTATAACTGTATGGTGCCCTCTTGGTCAATCCTTTTGCTGAATACCCTGAGTGCATTCAAGACCGGGTTTAACTCATTCGGTTACAGCGGCTTACAACCAACACCATCATCTCGCCCACAATCTCTTCAGGCTGAGGTAAAAGAAATAGGGTGCATCAACCACCTTTGAGACAATCGACCTCTTGTCAGGCGGCTCAGGGGCAGATGACGTTGTCGACATCGCCTCGGCAGGCATGGTGACTTCGCTGGGACGGCCGACAGGCGAATCCTCGTTGTCGAAAATCCCAGATTTCATCAGCAAGTCTTCGTCGTCGGGCTCTGTTCCGGGGCCCTCCGCTTCCACCGCCGGGTGCTTCGCTCCGCCCTGCGAAGCTTTCCCCAGGTTCTCGCCGATAACCCCCGCGATCAGAGCTAAATCCATCACATCGCCGCTGGAAAACGACCGCACCTCTCGAAACACGAACTCCATCGCTGCTTCGACTTTTCCATCTTCAAATATTGGGACAATGATCAGCGATCCGATACCTTCCTGCTTGCAAACCGCACCTAGAAGCGGATGCTTTTGGGCATCCCGCAACTGGACTGCCTCGCCGGCGGTGAGTTTCGACTGAAAAAGGTGCGCGTGAAAATGTTTTCCGATCTGCGAAACATGGCTAACGGTCCCAACTGGGCTGAAGGTCCTTTTCGGATTGAGGAATCCCACGGCGGTGCCATGGGATCGAGCGATCTCTTGCGCAAGGGTCATAACCAAATCCACTGTGGCGGGGAGATCGAGATTTTCTTCGCGAATCCGTCGCCGCATTTCCACGATCGCAAAGAGTGCCTCGCCGACGTTTTGGAATACTGGCCCCTCGAAAACTTTTCTGTTGACAGGCCTCATTAGTGGATCAGGCCCAGATATCGAAACCGTCACGTTCGACATATCGATCGCGGGCGTTGTCGTACTGTCGGAATCTGAGAGATTCGTTCTATGGTCTTCCAAGGCCTGAGCCACAGTTGTGGGAGGTTTTGAGATACTTTCAATCTTGGCCACCTTCAGGCGCGTTTCGGATGGACTCCCGATTTGACATGGACGGAGCGATACCATTCGCGGAAGGCCGCTTCGCAGCAAAACGTCTATACCCAACGCCTGCAGCGTCTCGCTTTGCGATTGCAAATGTGAGTAGAGAATTTGTGGAGACTGAGGCCAAGCACTGTTGCTCGGGTCCATTTTTCTTAACGATCGCAACAACTCCGCTGCGGTCCCTGACCAGCCCCCTGCGCGTTGGGAAACCCAGGTCAAGAGTTCTTGATCCAATCGGTCATCGCATTGCGCAAGCATCTCCCGATTCTCAGAACTCACGGATACTCCCTTCAGCTAGACTCCCTTTCCACTATTTGGCGTTTAGCTCCTGACGGATGCAAGGGACATCCATCGACTCCCCCTCCACGCCCTTTACCGCCGCTCGAAGCACTTCTCTTAATGCGGGCGGAAGGTCGTTCATGTTTTGTATCAGTCTCCTGGCAGCAAGCAAGTTCTCAAAATATCCCCTGGTCTCTTCGTCATCGATGGAAGACACATCGTCCGTAACGTTTAAGACTTCCACTAAAGTGAGGAATCCGTCGCCACGCTGTTCTATACCCTCAGCGATCTCACCAAGTGTTTTGTCCACCGGGTCGAATTGCGTCCAACCTTTAATTTGAAAACTGAAATATTTACGACTCACTTCGGAACTTTCGTTTGCTGTTACCAGACCCAAGGTCTTGAGCACAGGATCCGTCTCCTTTTCAACGATCGATAAGCCTTCAACACCGATTCCATTCATTCAGAACCCGCTTGGCCGTAAATGTGAGTTCAGGAGGTCCGATTCGGACACCAATCCCGCGCTGGGTATTACGAACAAGGAGCTGCCGTAGTTGTGCAGAATTCAAACACGTGAGCGAAGCCGTGGCAGGGGACCGCGAAATAGTTGAGACCGGCCCGGCGATTAGTCTGAGATTGAGGCGTCAAGATTTGACGCGAGCGATCCCAAACGAATCCACGCAGGTGCTTCCGGGTCCCCTTGGCTTTCAAGTGTCTATACTTCTTTGGCGCCCCGCTTGCGTCGTGACAGGACAAGACCGCCTGTCAAGGCAGCTGCTGCCAAGACCAGGGCAGCTCCGCCACTTCCCTCGGGCACCGACGCCTTATTCCTTCCTTTGTCGTCGCTATCCTTGGGCTTGTCAGGTTTTTCCTTAGGTTTTTCCTTGAGCCGAAAATAATCAAGAAGGGGCGAGCGAAGAGCTGCACCTTGGGCAGGAGGTGCGCTAGCCAACAAAAGGACGGCTAGCAAGGGAGCCGCAAGCAGACGAAGATGGGTAGGCCATTTCACGACGGATATCTCCTCTCGGCGATCATTTTCGTAAATTTTCTAGACGCCCTGGGACTCCGTGGCGGCTAATTTTTGGAAGCAGTCCAAAACCTCCGCCTTTCCGACAACTCGGAAAGCACAGAAGTTTAGCGTCGCCTTAGATCCCGGGTCACGGAAATGGGGGATAGACTTCCGTTCAGGCGTAAGTTAGCTGAAGCCGTAATTTACGACAAGATGCAGGAACTCTCCGGGACGGATGCCGCACAAGCCAACTCCGATTGCGACAAACTCTGGTTCGATGTGGTCCGAATGTCTCCAGGACATATTGGCCACAAATATTGGTCCCCCGAGAAATTCTCAGCCAGGTGCTTTCAGATATTTCGTTTGTTTGTTAAGCGTTCCATTGAGGGCAAAGGGGAGATTGGATCTCAAGGTCGGCCGCGAATCGTTTAACTGGTAAGCATCCAGTGTGATTTAGTGTCACCAGAGAGGAAAGAATTGGGGAACGACAGATCCACATGTCTGCACACGTTCCGGGTCTGCCATTGCTCAGATGACACTCGATCGCGGAGAACGTTGGTCGACTGCCGGCAGGTATTTCTCCGGTCCCTTAAGCCACCAGATGAACGCCACTACAAGTCCCAAAGCCCCACAGAAGAAAAGAATCCCGCCATATCGATGGAAATTGCCGTACAGAAAAGACGGATCCACGTAGACGCCCAAGACAACAAGTATGAAGATTCTCAGTCCGTTTCGTATGACTGCAATCGGAAGAACCAGCAGGCACAGAATAGTTTGCCGCCAAACTGGCCTCAGAAAAAGATGCCCCAGAACCAGACTGACAATGAACAAGATGAGAGTGGAACGGATACCGCTGCACTCGCGGGCTACCTCGATGTCTGTTTTATGAATTGACAGAACAAAACCAGACTTCAGGACCGGTATGTTCGCTGCCTTTAACATGAAAAAGGTCGCGTCCGTAGATAACCGTTGCAATAACCACACGATCCGCTCCAGTACAAGATCAGGAATCGGAATCATTAAAAGCAAGAGCAACAACGGGAAAGCTGCCGCACGAAAGGCGGCGATGCCAAAACAGAACACGAAGCCGATAAGAATCGAACCAACGAATAAAGCCGTGCGCAGGGATAGATTGTCGTTTGAGCTCAAAAGCGACATGTGTCGAGAGGACCAGAACAATCCCATCGCGAGCGGCAAAACAAGAAGGCCAGCCGCGAAACAGTACTTGAGGCTCTCGAACACGCGCGAGCGTTCGCTATAGAGAAGTGCGGCGCTTACGGGGAGTATCAGGAGAACGTGCGAGTATCGATCGTCGTAAAGAGCTGTTCCAAACAGAACCGTCAAAGGTCGCCAAAAAACAGCAACCGAGGCCAAGGCAAGAATAACGAAGCACGCGCTTCGAGTTGCCCTTCGAGCGTTGCCAAACGTAGCGTTCATCTGATCGCGCGGCCAGAATTCACGATCTCCCCTTCGCGCTGTCCAATCTCTTGCTGACATCTTACTTCATCGCAAGGCCTCGCCGGGAAACCCTGCTGGTGGGGCTTTGCGCAGGAACCCGTGAATTCGACTCGTGTACTAGTGGCGTGTCAACCCGCATGCCCTAACGTGTATCCCCCGTGTACTTCCGTGCTCTACATATAACTGCCCAACGTGCGTTTAATGGCTTTGTGATGTTGCAGTACTACCGCAGGTCAGAAAGGTCATGCCCTCCCCATGCCTCATTCTTCTCTGTCCGCTCCTGATCGGATGCGTCAATTAGCGGTCTCACTCTTCCTGCTTGTCGTGCTAGCGACGTCTGCTTTCGGGCAGCGGTCACAAATCCTCCTCGGTCACCCGTATGTCCAAGGTTCGTCGGACAACAACCCCAGCGGAGTGGCGGAGGCGTTCCCAGTGCAAGCGGCATTCACGGGCCAAGTCAGTTCGTTATCGGTGTTTCTCGGCCGGACGAATGGTGCGCCGACGGTCTGGGTCGGTTTGTATACAAACGCCAGTGGCCATCCACAGGCTTTGATGTCCGCGGGAGCGATCTCCAACCCGAATGATGGACGCTGGAACTCGGTCGCGATTCCTGCTGTGCAGATAACCCGCGGTACAACTTACTGGTTTGCATTGTTGGGCGTGAATGGCGTGGTCCAATTCCGCGACCGCAACGGGAGTTGCCAATCTGAGAAGAGCAATCAGACCACTCTGGGGTCTTTATCAGCAGCGTGGGTATCGGGAGCCCGCTCGTCAAGTTGCGGCATTTCGATGTTTGGGGCGGGGAGGATTGGAAGCGGAAGCACCACACCTGGCGTGAGCGTTTCAGTCTCTCCTCACACAGTTTCACTGCACCCAGGGCAATCGCAGCAATTTACCGCAGCCGTAAGCGGAGTGAATAACCCCTCGGTGGTCTGGACAGCATCGGGTGGCACAATTAACAGTACGGGGCTTTATACGGCACCTTCATCCGCCGGCACCTACACAGTGACGGCGAAGGCGTCCGCGTCCGGCACGGGATCAAGTTCATCCTCCGCAGTGGTGACTGTCGCTCAAACCACGCCGACGCCTCCACCCACGGCTGCGACAATTACAATCTCTCCCACGGCTGCCAGTCTGCAGACTGGCCAAAAGCAGCAGTTTTCAGCAACTGTCTCCGGCACAACCAACACAGCCGTGACGTGGTCAGCCTCCGCAGGAACCATTACGTCGAGTGGCATGTACACCGCGCCCAGTACCGCAGGAACCTACACTATCAAAGCGGTAAGCGCGGCAGATTCGACGAAGTCCGCGTCGGCAATGGCTATTGTCAGCGCTCCGCAATCAGCGACAACGGTCACGCTCTCTCCCACGAACACCTCGATAGGTGAAGCAGGCCAGGTGCAATTGACCGCTACAGTTTCGGGACTGTCGAACAAGGCGGTCACCTGGGCAGTGACTCGTGGAAATGGAACGATCACACAGTCCGGTCTCTATACCGCCCCGAAGGCAGCCGAAACCGACGTGGTCACCGCGACGAGCCAGGCCGACAGTACCAAGTCGGCTACCGCTTCAATCAACGTTCTTCTCCCACATTCAGTTTCGCTGAGTTGGGAAGATTCACAAACGACTACCGTTTCGTTTTACAAAGTCTATCGCGGCACGGTTAGCGGTGGACCGTATACCCTGTTAGCGACCAACATCAAAGGTAACTCTTATACGGACACATCGGTACAGTCGGGATTGACCTACTACTACGTAACGACCGCGGTAGATGCCGACGGCGTAGAGAGCGTCTTCTCGAATCAAATGTCATCCAAGATTCCGTCGCCCTAGATGTTCTGACGCAACCAGAGCCCCTGGACATCGGTAAATGTCCAGGGGCTCATTTCTTGGTTACGCATCGGAACCTAATAACTGGGCAAAAGCGATTCACAAGCGGGCAAATGAACTCGAGAAAACGTGAGTTTCATATTCATTGTGCGCCCGTTCGGGCCTCTTCTGGAGTTGAGGAATCGAGCTTCATCAGTGTTTCGAGCAAGTAATATTGCCCGTAAATCAGCATGCCGTGCGCAGGACGGGTCCCGCTCCCGTGGCGCAAAACTCCTGGCGGAGTTTTGTCTCCCTGGAAACCAGGCGTCAGATAGCGGTCGATCAGCGAGTGTGTGATCCGCTCCGCCTGATTCCGATAGGTTTGAGACTTCTGGGTGTCTGGCGTAAGAGCAGCCAATTGGAGCAGTCCCCCGGCCGCGATCGCCGCCGCCGAAGTGTCGCGATTACGATACATCACTCCTTCGTCAAAGAAGTCGTACCAGGGAACGCCATCTTCCGGTAGTTCGGCAATAATGTAGTCGGCAATTTTTTGTGCAGCTTCCAACAACTTCGGATCCCCAGTCTCCTGATAGGCTGCCGCAACTCCGTAGAGAGCCCAAGCGGTACCGCGTGACCAGCTTGTCTCCCATGAATATCCCTGATGGGTGTGATAGAACACGCGCTCACCAGGTTTTGCGGAATTCGGAAACATTATCGCTTCGGTCCCTCCGCTATGGAATTCCTGACGATTGTCGCCCGGATTGTAGTGGACCGACTGAATCACCGACCCATCATCGCGAACAAACCAATCTGCCACTCGTAAGGCATGCTTCAGACCCACATCGCGGTATTTAGAATTACCAGTCTCGTGGCTCGCCCACCAAAGAAGTTGCAAGTTCATCATGCTGTCAACGATCGTATCGTCTCCGTTCGCACTCCATGCGGGAATCAATTGAGTAACAGGATTAAACAGGTTCCACCAGATGATCGGCCCCGCGCAGAGCGCTGTCGCGGAGCTTGGAATCGCGGGTCAGTTGAAATCCGGGCACAGAAGAATAGAAGTAAAGAAAACCGGTGTCGTGATTCTGCTCCGACTCTTTGCCAACCAGAGCAGCAGTCCACAGTTCCGCCCAGCGCCGGTACTTCTCGTCATGAGTTCGGGAGTACATTTTCCACAACTCACCCGTCCAGAAACTACCGGTCCAGAAAAGTCCCGTTTGTCAAAGTACAGACGAAAGGCGTTGCGCCTGGATTCCCATCCGATCCCGTCAATCTTTTTGGCGAAGATCGCATTCGTTTGGTTTTCATAGTCGCCGCGTAAGCGAAAGATGCGATCCACCGGTCCCCAGGTAATCGTTACGATCCGGGTCTCGCGAGGCTTCAGATCAATTTGAAACACGAGCTCATCTGGTTTGGAGTCGCCATCGAGATCATCCACCTGGGAAGGAAGCTCGCTGGGATGAAGTACGACCGCGTCTTCAGCAACATTGGTGGCATCTGACGCCGTCACGATCTGCGAGCCTGGGTAAAAATCGGGAGCTATTTTGCTCAACGCCGCAATCGGCAGAACGATGTTTTCCGCCGGACGCTTCTCGTCTGTAGGGTTCGTCACCGCGACCTTAATCGACCGGAGATGCGGCTCCGCCAGCAAAACCTGTGTCGCCGATATGAACCAGATAACTACACACATCCACATGGCGTTGGTTTTTATCGTTAGCATGAAGGAATTGCCTCAAAGTTCAGATCTCTGAATGGCGTGGCGGTTTGAATTCTTCGCTAATTGTGAGAGATCGCGAGCACCACGATCCAATCGCTTTTTTGTAATCCGTTATTTAATTATTCCGACACACTAATGGGATCAATGTGCGCCGGCTCTAGACGTGGCGCTAGAAGCTGAACTCCAAGCAAGGCAAACAAATAAGCTGAGCCGGCCATGAACAAGACCACGGAATAGCTGTGCGTCCACTGCAACAGATGACTGACTAGCCATGCGATGCAGAAGCCTCCAACTGCACCGCCGAAGCCGCCGATCCCAACGACCGAAGCAATCGCTCGACGGGGAAACATGTCGGATGCGAGCGTAAACATGTTGCACGACCAACCCTGGTGAGCTGAGGCTGCTAAAGCAATAATTGCGACTGCGGGCCACAAACCCTGGACACGCGAAACAAAGAGCACCGGCAATACGCACAGTGCACAAATCAGCATTGCGCTCTTTCGAGCTCGATTCACGCTCCAACCATGTTTAAGAAAACTCGAAGAGAGCCATCCTCCGCCAATGCTGCCAAAATCGGCGGCCAAATAGATTGCAACCAGCGGGGGACCAAGCCCGGACAACGTCACACCATGGGTTTCATGAAGGAACTTGGGCAGCCAGAATAGATAGAACCACCAAATAGGGTCGGTCATCGATTTGCCCAGTACGAATGCCCAGGTTTGGCGGTGCGGTAACAAGCTCAGCCACGGAATTCTCGTCTCCGGTTCGAGGGGGCCGCTCTGTATGTATCGCAGTTCACTCGGAGACAGTCTCGGCTGCTCCTGTGGACGTCTGTATAGCAGGAGCCACAGCACCAGCCAAGTCGCACTGAAGAATCCGGTGAAGACAAACGCCCAGCGCCAGCCAAGATGCACGGCAATCCAGGGAACGGCAAGCGGAGCGACGAGAGCACCGATATTCGATCCGGAATTGAAAATTCCGGTCGCTAGCGCGCGCTCTTTCCTGGGGAACCACTCTGTAACGGTTTTTATCGCTGCTGGAAAGTTGCCCGATTCTCCAAGCCCCAACATGAAACGCGCCGCACCGAATTCAAAGATTGATGTTGCGAGAGAGTGCCCCATCGCTGCGAGGCTCCAGACAGCGATGGATATGGCATACCCAATTCTCGTGCCGACGCGATCGATGAAACGGCCCACCAATAGCAGCCCCAGCGCATAAGAGTAAAAGAACATCTGCACGATGTTGCCGTATTGAATCTCACTCCACCCGAAAGTCTTCTGCAGCAGAGGGGCCAGCAATCCGAGGACCTGCCGATCCATATAATTAATGGTGGTTGCGAAGAACAGCAGGGCGCAGATAACCCAGCGAAAGTTGCCGCCGGCCCGAACCGGCAACGCTACATCCTCCACTGCCGGATTTGGCGTACCTGGCGCCTGCGCGCGTTTGGAAAAACTTTCCGGCATGACACGCATTCTGGTTGCTCACCTCAGTGATTGTCAATCTTTTGGATAGCGGAACGAGCGGATGTAGCGGTATGTGGAGCAGACAACTCAACGTGTGCTTCGAGTTGCCTTAATTAATGAAGTGCCGCAATGCTGATCTGCCGAGGAACCACTTGAGGGAATCCTTCCTATCGATAATAGCGAAGGCATTATCCCAACACACGCTCGCGCTTCGCCGTAGACGGTCTCGTCACTCTGCAACACCAGTACAAGACCGCAGCGCTGATTCGGAAAAATCCCAGCATCGCGCCCAGGAAGAAGGTCGAGAACAAACCGACGGGACCTAAACGAGCATAAACCACGTTCATGCTCCACGCAGGACTCGTATACACCGCACCTGCAGTCGACAGTCCAATGCGATTTCTGACTACCGGCTCGTAGATTATTTTTTCGATCCCCTCGTTGAAGAATTTGGCTGTCTGCAAAATCCGGGCGCTGTACGCTTTCCTCGCGCGCAACGGCAACTGCCCTCGCCTCCGGAATTTCAGAACCAGGGCCGCAGCCTCGGCCGCTTGCCGAAGGGCCGCGGTAACTCCATTCGAAGTCATGGGATCTACCAGAGACGCCGCCTCGCCGGCAATCAGCCAGTTCGGCCCGGCGGAATGCAGGTAAACCCGGCAACGGAACGAAGTCACGTTCAGAGCGCCGAGTGCGCCTTGTTGGAGCAGCATCTCGAAGCGCGGAAATTTTAAGAGTTGCTTCTGAAATATATCTTCGACTGATAGTCCCTCTTCTCGCTTGCTCTTCAGGGTTGAACCCGGAGCTACGTATCCCACGCTGACTGTGTCAGGACTGACCGGAATCTCCCAAATCCACTCGAGATACTCCGCTGGCTTCGGGTCCATATATAGAGTTGTGCCTTCAACTTGCTGCGGCACTTTGTAGTAGGTCCAGATCGCTACTTTCGTCGGACCATACTGCAGCGAAGGCAGGTTGAATTTTCTCCCCACCAGCGAAGCCCCGATCCCGGAAGCGTCAATCAGCCATGGAGAGGTAACACGCACGCCCCCTTCGGTTTGGACACCGCGAATCCTCTGGTCGTCGATTTCAACATCGACCGCGCGGTCGCGCAACAACGTTACCCCTTCATTCACAACCATCTTTCGGAGTTCATCATCCAGCTGTGTTCGGTCCACATGCAGCGTGGCCAGGTTGACATGGAATGGGGGTCCGGCCAGCCAGGCAGAAGGGACGTAATGCGTATCGCACCCATCACGCATTTTCAGGGTGACATGCCGCTTCCAGGTTGCAATGCGGGATGCAAACAGGCTTTCGGGAGATAATCCAAGCCGGGTCAAGAGATCGGGAGCCGACCAATCCAAAGACTCTCCCACCGGCGGCCGTACGGGCTGCTGCGGCTCAACGCAGACGACATTCAAACCCGCCCGGGCCAACTGCAGCGAGGCCGCCTTTCCAGCTAAGCCGCCGCCAATGACAGTTGCATCACACTCAATGGATCGCGCCAGGTCGGGCATTATGCGTTGATTTTACTGAAGAACTAGGAAGCGTTGCGGACTTGTGCGAGGTCAAGCGCCTTGAGAATCTGCTCCATCTGCCAGAGATGGCGGCGCTCATGGGCTGCCAACATGCAGAGGGCTCCATATACGTTGTAGTTAAAGCGCGCATACACCGGTGATTCAACTCTGACTTGGTCTATGGCTAGGCCAACCGCCGACTGTATAGTTCTCGCGAGTTGAAGCTGCGACTCTTCGAACGCACTCCATGCGGAGTCCAAGTCCCGGCGAACCGGGATCAATGATGCAAGCACTTTGAAGCGCAACCGGTAGGGCGGTTCCAAATTCCGGATGAACAGGCGTGTGAGGGTACCCGTTCTTAGAGTCCGGTTGGTGGTCAGGCGTTGGGCGCCGGCCATGGCAGACACTATCGCCGGGATAAACGCATTCGTGGTCTGGGTCAAATGGTCGAGGCACTCCACCACCGACCATGAGGTAGTTTCGAGGCTTGTTGCCAGATGACTAGGGCTGCGGCCGGCAACCAAATTTCTGGCTCTCAGAGTTATGTTCTGGACATGATGCAGGAGACGGTCAAGTTGGACGTCTGAAATCCGAATCGTGCGCGTGCGAACTGGCCTGAGCCCAAGAATCTTCAGCAACCGAAAGTTGCTTCCCGTCACTTCTCCGAGAATCCTCATGGATCCTTCCAGTTAGCTCTCGTACGTTAAAGGGAAGGCTTGGGTTCGGCCATAGTTAAAAAATACTAGATTTCCAATAGAACCTTAATGGCTACTCTTACCTGGGAGCTTCTAGGTCTGCCGGGGGACGCAACCCATGTGCCATTCTCTCAACCAGCCATGATTGGATGCTCAGTAGGCTTTTATGTCGTCGCCGACTGCTTCCGCTCGCGGTCGGCCGTTCGTTCGGGGCGCCTTTCGACGGAACCAGCAAAGGGTGTCGGCCTGGAGTTCGTTCTCTGAAAGGAACGTGACTCAGGCTCTCCCGGGGGCGTGTGCTCGTCAATTTGCAATAGCTTCAACGATTGAGATGTCGGGCGTCCGAGACCGCAAGATGTCGTCAGCAATCTCTAGTCTCATTCTCCCACCGTCACTTCGTCCAGGCGCTTGAAGTTGTCGAGTTTCTTTCGTTGTTGCGAATCGAGCACGGCGTCGATCTTTCTCTGGAGACGCGAGTTGGCCCTCATCAACTGCTTGAGAAGTCGTGCTTGCTTAGCTGCGAGGGTTTGGGCAGGGCCTTCGTTGTCAGTGTTTTGACTCTGCCGAATGGCGACGCCCAGCTCCGCGGCAACGATTCGTAGTTCAAGCACCAACGGTTCTGTTCTCACCCGCTCCTGGTCCATCAGACTTTGGATCGATCTAACCTGAGTCAGGTTTACTCCCAAATACTCGACCAATGATGGATTTAGTTGCAAGGAGGAAAATGGCATTGTGACCAATACCGTCTCCCCAGCGTGGAAGGGGGCAGGTTCTGCTGGCACTGCCGACTTTCGCGCGATATGCGTCTCAACGATTGTGTGTAATGCGTGCGGGCCTTGGGGGATGACGGGCGGGGGCGCAACCATATCCGACAGGACATGCGCGTTTTCCGCTGAGGCAGCCACCATCGCTACATGCGGCGGTTCGTCCTCGGGAAGCTTGCTTCGTCCTGCGGTGAATGCCGGCTGTAATGGGGTAAGAATCTCGGGGCGCCGCTCCTGGCTTGCAGCACTCAGGGTGAACATCTCAATTACAAAGGCTGCGATGATGAGGTTGCTAGACATGATTGACACTTCCCTGTTAATGCAAGATCCATGCCCACACCAGTCTGTGCGGAGAATCACGCCAAGTGATTGAGCCGGAGAATGTTTCCGGATGGCGTTGGATCAAGAGTTTGATCGGTGTCGTCGATTCCGGCGCCTTTTCGTCAATTGACGAATTATCACGACACTAATCGAATCCTTGACCGTTTTGGTGACATCAAAACTCAAAAGAAGAACCGCGCTAATTCATGAGTGCCGCGTCTACAACCGAGATCATTACGCCGGTCGAACGTCTTGGTGCCCTGCTCCGGGCATCGCAGGCACTTTCCAGCACTGGCGACCGGAACCATCGTGTGGAGAGTTTTTCGCGCGAATTGCACTCCGCTGTTGCCTTCGACTATTTGTTCGTCGGCAAATGCATGGAGGATGCACGCGCAACGAAGTGTGTGCTGGAGGCGAATGGAAGAAGATTTGAAGCTGCAGAAGTAGGAATGCCCCTCCAGGAGAGTACTGCCCGATGGGTGCACGAAAAGCAGCAGGTGCTGACGATTGCAGATTGGACCCAGGAACAACGCTTTCCAGAGATGCAGGAGTTCCTCATCGGACTAGGCATTGCCTCCACTTGTACCCTGCCCCTGAGCAGACCGGATCGCCGGATTGGAGTTCTCGAATTCGGCAGCTCTCGTTCGAATGCATATACCCAGGACGAGGTAGCATTTCTATCGCTCGTGGCTGATCAGATCGCTCTTGCGATTGACGCCGCTGTCAACTTCATGTCGTCAGAGATTGCCGAAAGCAGATTGAAGCTCCTGCTTGAGTTAACCAACAGTGTTGTATCGAGTCTCGAGTTTCGCGACGTATTGCGAGCCCTTCCCGCAAGTGTTCGTCGGGTCATGCAATGTGATGGCGTGGGCCTGATGTTGCCCGACGGGACGGGCAGGAACTTGCGGAGATTTGCCAATGACGCTCCAGAGGGCTCCGTCTTCAAGGAGTATGACGACACCAAGCTCTACCCCATTGAGGGATCGCTCATCGGCAAGGCATTCCAGACCGGAACCCCCGTCGTAGGAATTCCTGCGGAGCTACCGTCCGAGTTTTTCGAAAGTAGTGAACACCAGGAGGCCGCACTTCGTGAGGTCAAGTCAATCTGTTTCGTACCGCTCATCAGCAGGGGTCGCGCCTTGGGTGTTCTGGGTTTGGGAAAGGGCCAGGAAAATGGTTTTGGTAGAGGGGATCTTGAGTTCCTGATGCAGGTGGCGAACCAGGTTGCCATCGCGGTTGAAAACGCGATGGCGTATAAGGAAATCGCCAACCTCAAAGACAGGCTCGCACAGGAAAAGTTGTATTTGGAAGATGAGATTCGAGGCGAATCGGATTTCGAAGGGATTGTGGGCCAGAGTTCAGCACTTCGGCACGTTTTGAATCTCGTAGAAACCGTGGCTCCCAGCGATTCTACTGTTCTCCTTTTGGGTGAAACAGGAACCGGCAAGGAATTAATTGCCCGCGCCATCCATGATCGCAGCCGCCGAAAAGACCGCACTCTAGTACGCCTGAATTGCGCAGCCATACCAACCGGCTTGCTGGAGAGTGAACTCTTCGGACACGAGAAGGGCGCTTTTACAGGAGCGATTTCGCAGAAGATTGGAAGGCTTGAGCTCGCCGATCAAGGCACCCTCTTTCTCGATGAGGTTGGAGATATTCCCTTCGAGGTCCAGCCCAAGCTGCTCCGCGCTTTGCAGGAACGGGAGTTTGAACGTCTGGGAAGCACTCGGACCAAGAAAGTCGACATCCGCCTGGTAGCTGCCACCAACCGCGACCTGGAAAAAATGATCGAAGACCGGGAATTCCGCAGTGATTTGTACTATCGGCTCAACGTATTTCCCATCCGCATCCCACCCTTGCGCGAACGTCCGGAAGACGTTCCCCTTCTGGTGCGCTATTTCACGCAGAAATACGGCCGCCTGATGAACAAGGACATCCAGACCATTCCCGCCCCAGCGATGAAAAAACTCGCCGCTTGGAGTTGGCCGGGAAACATTCGCGAACTGGAAAACATTATCGAACGCTCGGTCATTTTGACCCGTGGCTCGGCGCTCCATGTTCCGTTGGAGGAGCTAACTCATGGTGCCAGGGTGTTTCCCCTAAATGGAACCCGAGAGGCCGGCGAACGCGATGACATTCTGCGAATTCTGAAGGCAACAAACGGAAGAGTGGCCGGTGCAACTGGCGCCGCCCAACGTTTAGGAATACCGCGAACCACTCTGATCTCCAGAATGAAAAAACTCGGCATCGACCCGCGACGGGTGTTGTAACCGGCACTCGGGACAGTCGGCGACTCTCGTCAGGACGATTAGGTGTCGAACACTCGACACTTGTCGAAACGGGTGTCGAAGCGCTCGACAAGCGCGCGGGCGAGCGTCCGGTCGGGTCCACGCAACTTGCATTTAACTCAACTACTTCGGGTGAGGAAGCGGGAGTCACGACTTTGGCGTCTGCCATGCCTGTGTACTCAACGGAATGAAGCCGGGTTACAACCTGATTCTGTTGATTGCCGTCCTTCCACTTGGAGGCTGTTTGTCCAGGACGCGTCCAGTCGCTGTTCGAGCGACCCAAGCGAAGCTTCAAACGGCTACCACTGTCGATCTAGTGGATCGAATCAATGCCGCGGCCACCAAGATCCAGACGTTAAATGCCGCAGTCGGCATCACTGCTTCCGTCGGCGGCAGCAAGCGCGGCAAGGTTACCGAGTATCAGGAAATCCATGGTTACATCCTGGTCCGCAAGCCGTCCTCACTGCGAATGATCGGACTTTCCCCCATCCTGCAGAATCAGATGTTCGATATGGTGAGCAGCGGCCAGGAGTTCAAGCTGTGGATTCCGCCCAAGAACCAACTCATTGCCGGTAACAACGACACAGCAAGATCATCGATGCAGCTTCTGGACAATCTGCGGCCGCAGGTGATCTACGATGCCCTCCTGCTCCAGGAAGTAGACCCTCAGAATGAACTTGCCGTGCTGGACACGGGCGAGCACACGGGGATCGATCATGACACTCAGAAACCGGTACCGCAGGCCGACTACGCACTCGACATCATCAAACAGAACGGCCAGGGTTGGCACCTGGCGCGCAAGACCGTTTTTGACAGAGCTGACTTGCGACCGCGCGAGCAGGTTATGTACGACGAAAGCGGGTCTGTCGTCACCGATGTGCTGTACGACGAATATAAGGAATTCAATGGTGTCCTTTTCCCGACAACCATACGGATCTGGCGGCCGCAGGAGGAATACTCCATCAAGCTTGAAGTCACGAAGCTGACCATCAACGGGCCCATCATGGATGACCAATTTGTACTGGAACCACCTTCGGGTGCAGGCATAGCGTCGCGATAGACGAGAGTCCGCTATTTGGCAACTCAACAAACCGGGCGTCTCGAAGATGCGGTTGAGTAATTAAAAGCGATAAAATCGTTGCCGGAGGAACCATGACAGACGACCCGAAAAACCAACCGACGAACGACGCGTATCCTGGAGACATTACACGGCGCGATTTCGCAACCCTCCTGGTAGGTGCGGGCCTCGCTGCTACGGTACCGTCAGCAGCGGCTGCAGGCATTGAACTGGTCGAAACGGACGTCGAGATCAAGACTCCGGACGGAATTTGCGACGCCGCGTTCATTCGTCCGAAAACGGGTTCCCATCCGGGTGTGTTGATCTGGCCCGACGCATTCGGATTGCGGCCCTCGATGCGCGGCATTGCCCGGCGAATTGCCTCCGAAGTTGACGGATATTCTGTCCTTGTCCCCAATCCCTTTTATCGCGTGTCCAGAGCTCCGTTCACCGATGGCTCCAAATTCGACTTTAAGAACCCCGCCGACATGGCGAAAATCATGCCGTTAATGGCATCCGTAAACGCTCCCGGCAATGCCGAGAAGGATGCCACCGCCTACGTTGCCTTCCTCGACGCGCAAAAAGAGGTGAACAAGGCTAAGAAAATCGGATCCCAGGGTTACTGCATGGGCGGAGCGCTGGTTATGAGAACCGCCGCGCAGTTGCCGGATCGGATTGGAGCCGGGGCATCGTTCCACGGCGGTGGCCTGGTCACTGACAAGCCAGACAGTCCGCATCTGCTCGCGCCTAAGATCAAGGCGCGAATGTATTTCGGGATCGCGTCCAGCGACGACTCGAAGCAACCAGATGCCAAGGACAAGCTGAAGGAAGCCTTTGCGGCCGCCAAGGTTCCCGCCGAGATCGAAGTGTATCCAGCCCAGCATGGCTGGTGCGTGCCGGATATGCCGCTCCGGGACGGCGTGGCGATTTACAACAAGCCAGAAGCCGAGCGTGCCTGGGGAAAACTCGTCGCCCTCTACCGAGCAGTTCTGACCTAGTTGATACACGATCCAGAGATGGGCGATGGATCCATCGATCGCTCGATTAATCCTTGCGGGGCCTACTGATGACCTTAAGGATATGGTCGATGACGGCATCATCGTGAAGACGGATCTGCCAATCAGGGGCGAGGCGGTCGAGTAGTTCGATCGATTCCGGTTCGGTGAGCAACTTGGGGTTGGTCACGAGCTCACTCTCCAAAACCACCTGGTGTCTTGGTAACCCGGGAGTCTCGGTCAAATAAAGAATTCTCATATCTGCAGCACACTGGCGACCAGGGTGATCGCATCGCCACCGACTGTCCCAAGCGGATCCATGATCTGAGGTTTTGGCGGGGCGTGCGATGCGCCTGGCTACCCTGCGAAGTGGAGGAGGGCTGCGGCCAAAGCGCACCGCAATGCGGCGCCCCACAGTCAAGGGCTCCGCAATCCGCCCCATAACAAGATCGCTAGCGCCGCGGTCATAAGCACGAGATCTATTCGCGCGCTGTCCAGGCTGAAATCCACGGCGGAAACGAAGAACAGGGCAAGCAAAGGAATCCGCGTCACTCTGGAAATTGTTGCTATCAACTCAACTCTCCAGTCGAAGAATGGTCCAATTCCAACCGTGTCTCACTGCTGCCAACCGCCTCCCAGGTTTTGATAGATCTGGACCAGAGCTACAAGCTCATTCGCCTGAGCTTGAGCCAGTCCCAGCTCGGCATTGAAGTAGTTGGTTTCATTGGTGAGCACTTCGAGGTAACTGGCAGCTCCACCTCGATAGCGCATCTCAGAGAGTTGTGCCGCGTCCTGAGCCGAGAATGCCAGCTGCTGCTGATATTCCCGGAACTCACGGTCCTTGTGATACTCAACCAGCGCGTCTGAGACCCCACGAAAAGCCTGCTGGATCGTCTGTCGATAAGTCAGCACCATTTCCTGTTGCCGTGCTTCACTGAACCTGACGCCGGACCGAATCCTTCCGCCAGTGAAAATGGGCTGTACCAGTGATCCTCCAAAACTCCACAGCCCTGCCGGTCCGGTGAAAAGGCTGGTCAGTGCTGAACTTTGATATCCAGCGTCCGCGGTCAAGTTAATTTGCGGGAAGTACGCTGCCTTCGCTACTCCAATCTGTGCGTTGGCCGAGATCAACAGTGCTTCGGCCTCGCGAATGTCGGGTCGTCGCTCTAACAGGCTGGAAGGAACTCCCGCGGGAACCTCTGGCGCATGCGGTTGCTCCGTCAACTTCATTCCCCTTGCAAGGGGGCCAGGGTTATTTCCCAGAAGAGCGCTGATGAAGTTTTCCTGCTGCTCGATCTGGCGCTCAAGATCGGGAATAGTTTCGGCCGCAGTGGACACCAGCTGCTCGGCTTGTCGAACGTCGAGCATGGACGTATCCCCGCCGTTGGCTAACTTTTGGGTGAGTTGCAACGAGTCCTGGCGTGATTTCAGCGTCCGCCTCGAAATTTCGAGCTGCAGGTCGAGCGAACGAAGTTGAAAATAGGCTGTGGCCACATCACGCACCAGTGTGCTCTTGACCGCTTCACGTGCCCACTCTGTTGCCAATAGATTTGCGCGGGCTGCTTCGGTGGCACGGCGGTACTTCCCCCAAAAGTCGAGCTCCCAGGCCAGCGAGAGATCCACCTGATTCGCGCTTGTATCGAATTGACGGAAAAGTTTTGTCTGCGGATTGCGTTCATTCACAGCCGAAGCTCCGCCGCTGATCGTTGGCAACTGGTCGGCGCGCGTGATGCCGAGCTGCGCCTGCGCTTCCAGTATTCGCGCGGCTGCAATGCGAACATCGTAGTTCTGCTGAAGAGCCGTGTGGATGAAGTCCTGAAGCTGCTTGTCCTGAAATACCTCCCACCATTTCTGGTCTCCGAGCGATTCCGTTTTGGGCTGCGCTGTGTCTTGGGGCGTAGTTCCACGGTAGGTAACAGGAACGTCAGTCCTCGGCCGCTTATAGTTCGGTCCCACAGCGCAGCCCGTGCTTAGGAGCAAAGTTAGCGAGAGGCCCAGCAACGGGGCCGTCAGTTTTGTCACCTTAGTCTCCTTCCGACGGGCTTAGCTGCGGGACATTCGCATGGCTGGATGCTTCGCTGCTGCGGCGGCTTGCCAGACGCTCGACCAAAACGAATAGTGCAGGAACGACGAGGATATCGACCGAGCTCGCCAGCAGCATCCCGCCGATTACGACCGTGCCCATGATTTGGCGCGCCACCGAGCCCGCGCCCGACGCCGTCCACAGGGGCACACATCCGAGAATGAAAGCAAACGAGGTCATCAGAACAGGACGCAGGCGAAGCCTCGCTGCTTCGAGAGCCGCATCCACCAGAGGTGTCCCGTTTTCGTACCGCTCCTTGGCAAACTCGACAATCAAAATCGCATTCTTGGCAGCCAGACCGATCAGCATGACCAGGCCGATCTGGGAATAAACGTCATTTTCGAGTTGCACCATGTAAGCGGGATAGAAAGCGGCGAGCACTGTGCGGCGCAGCCACAAGACTAGAAAAGCCCCGAACACCGCCCCCGACGTGCCCAGAAGCACACTGAACGGCAACGACCAGCTCTCATAGAGCGCCGCCAGGACTAGAAAGACAAACAGGAGCGAGAACCCAAAGATGACAGGAGCTGAGACTCCCTTCCGTGCCTTCTGCTCTTGAAAGGACATCCCCATGTAGTCAAAGCCCATTTCGCCGGGCATAGTTTGCTTGAAGACGTCTTCCAGTGCCGCTGTAGCCTGGTCTGAGCTGTAGCCGGGCGCCGCGCTGCCGTTGATTTGTGCCGAACGGTACTCGTTGTAGCGCATGGTGAACTCGGGACCGGCGCGCGACTCGAACTTCGTCAACGCGGTAAGCGGTACCATTTCCCCTTTGTTGTTGCGCACGTAAAACTGTCCCAGCTTCCCCAAATCCGAACGGTAAGGAGCCTCCGCTTCCACGTATACCTGCCAGGTACGGCCAAACTCGTTGAAGTAATTGATGAACAGCCCTCCCATGAAAGTCTGGATGGCCTGATAAACGTCGCTGATGGCTACGCCTTGCTTCAGCACTTTTTCCTGGTCCACTTCCACGAACTGTTGCGGCACGCCCGGTAAAAACGTGGTGCTGAGCGAGCCGATTTCGGGACGCTTGCGTGCCGCCGCCAGGAACTTGTCCAGATTGCTTGCCAGGAATTTAACGTCTCGTCCGGCACGGTCTTCCAGCACAAACTGAAACCCGCCAGAAGTGCCGACTCCAGGGATTGCCGGCGGCGAGAAACTGAAAACGGTCCCTTGCGGAAGCTTGCTCAGCTGCTGATTCAAGTGCGCCTTGATCTCCTGATATTGTTCTGCCCTGGTTGTGCGATCGCTCCAGGGCTTGAAAGTGACGAAATAAAAGGCGTTGTAGCTGGTGCGGACATAAGCTCAGCAAACTGAAGCCAATTACGCTGCTGTAGTACTGAACCCCAGGCGTTTCGCTCAGAATTTTCTCAACATCTCTCGATGCCGCTGCAGTCCGCTCCTGCGAAGCCGCGTTCGGAAGCTGCATGTTGATGTAGACATAGCCCTGGTCTTCATCAGGCAGGAAGCTTGTTGGTAGACGGTTGCCGAAGAAAACCGCGCCGACGGCAAAGGCCGCAATCACCACAAAGGCCAGCGCACCCTTCCGAATAAAACCACCGCATAGGCGGACATAGAGATTTGTCCCGCGCCCGAAACTTCGATTGAACCAGTCAAAGAACCCTCGGAGAAGCCCATGACTCTCCTTCTTTGGCCGCAGCAGGAGCGAGGCAATTGCCGGACTAAGCGTGAGGGCGTTGAAGGCCGATAGGACCACCGAGATCGCGATGGTCAAAGCAAACTGCTGATAGAGCCTTCCAGTGATGCCAGGAATGAGGGCCGTGGGTACAAAGACCGACGAGAGAACCAGCGCAATGCCGATAACGGGACTGGAAAGCTCTTCCATCGCTTTTCTTGCCGCATCCTTGGGCGCCAGACCTTCTTCGATGTGGCGTTGTACTCCTTCGACCACGACAATGGCATCGTCGACCACCAAGCCGATGGCCAGCACCAACCCGAACAGCGAAAGCGTATTGATAGAGAAACCGAACAGCGGGAACAAAACAAACGTGCCCACCAGCGAAACGGGGACAGCCAGCAACGGGATGAGCGTGGCGCGCCAGTCCTGCAGGAAGAGGTAGATCACAAGGATCACCAGCAGGATGGCAATCACCAGAGTTTGGATAATCTCCTTCATGCCTTCCGTCACGGCTCGCGTCTGATCCAGCGATATGACGTAATCCATGTCCTCGGGGAAGCGTCTGCTTCATCTTGTCCATCAGTTTGCGGACGCCTGCAGCCGTCTGAACCGCATTGGAACCGGGCAACTGGTAAACGGCGATGAGCGCGGAGGGCTGGCCATTCAAACGGCCAACAATGCTGTAATCTTTCGTCTCCCATTTCGACGCGTGCGACGTCTTTCACTCGAACGATCCCGCCATCGGGAGCTTCACGAACGACGACATTTTCAAATTGCTCGGGCGATGTCAGACGACCTTGAGCGAGAACGGAATAGGTGAATTGCTGGCCCTTGGGGGCTGGTTCGCCACCCATTTGACCTGCCGGGTTTACCTTGTTCTGCGCCTGGATCGCGTTGGAGATCTCAGTGACGGTGATGCCCTAGCTTCGCCAGTTGGTCAGGCTTCACCCACAGCCGCATGGCATAGTCCCCGGCGCCGAAAACCTGCGTCTGCCCGACACCGTACAAGCGCGCAATGGGGTCATTGAGGTTAATGGTCGGCGTAGTTGGCGAGGAACAACGCATCGTGAGTGCCGTCGCGGGGAAGACAAGGCGATCAGCATGAGCGGCGCGGTCGTTGACTTCTTGATGGTGACCCCGTAATTGTTCACTTCGGGCGGAAGCTGAGCGCTGGCCAGTTGCTGGCGCGACTGGAGGAGAATTAGGTCGATATTAGGGTCCGTCTTGAGATCAAAATCTGCGTTTAGGGTCGTCTGCGAATTGCCCGTGGCGTTCAAGGAATACATGTAGTCCAGGTTGTCGACGCCATTGACCTGTTGCTCGATCGGCGTGGCCACGGCTTGCTCGAGTGTGTTTGCATCCGCACCGACGAACGTCGCCTGCAATCTGATCTCGGGCGGGACAATGTTCGGAAACTGCGCCACGGGCAAACCTGTGATCGTGACCGCGCCCACGATCACCATAAGGATCGCGATCACCATCGCCACAATCGGACGGTTGATGAAGAACTTTGACATGGTTCAGTTTCCTTCTCCGGAAAGTTGTGCGGGCTTAGGCGTAACTAGAGTTCCTTCCTTGAGCTTCGCCAGTCCTTCGACCACAACTTGCTCACCCGGCTTGAGGCCTTCGTCAATAACCCACATCGCCCCGACCGTCTCGCCCGGCTTCACGGTGCGCATACTGACTTTGTGATCGCCGCTGACCACGGCCACCTGATAGCTTCCCTGCGATTGCCCAACCGCGCTTTGAGGTATCAGCAGAGCGCCTTTCTTCATGTTGGTTTCGACATGCACACGTCCATATTGGCCAGGACGCAGCACATTCCCGGGATTGGGAAAGGCCGCGACGATGCGAATCGTGCCCGTATTTGGATCCACTTGACGGTCGGCCAGCAGGATTTTGCCCTTGCGAGGATAGGTACGGCCGTCAGTCATGATCAGGTCAAGCGAGCTTCCGAAAAAACTGACGGCGTGCTTGCTAGAACCGGAGTTGCTCTGTTCTTGCGCCAGGACATACGCCTGTTCGCTAATCGGAAAGTAAGCTTTGATGGGGTCCACTTGCGAAACCGAAGTCAATACAGAATTGGGCCCCACCAGGTTTCCAATCTGCACTTGTGCAATTCCCGCAATTCCATCCACCAATGATGTAATTTTTGTCCACTCAAGGTTGAGCTCCGCCTGCTCGATGGCAGCCTGGTCCGATTCGACAGCGGCTTGGGCGCCGAGTTTCGCCTGAATCTCGTTGTCTAATTGACTCTGAGCGATGGCCCTGGCCTCCGCGAGCGGCGTGTCACGCTTCACATCAAGAGTGCTCTTGCCAAGTTGAGCTTGTGCCTGCGCGAGATCGCCCTTGGCGCGGGCCAGGGCTGCCTGGAAGGGCCGCGGATCTATTTCAAAAAGTACTTGCCCTCTGCGGACGAGCGAACCTTCTTTGTAGTTTTGCTTGGTTAAGTAACCTGAGACCTGGGGTCGGATCTCGGCGTTCACGTAGCCGTCCAAGGTAGCCACCCAGTCGCTGTACACGGACACATCCTGTTGGATGACGGGCGCGACTCTCACTTCGGGGACCGGCGGCGGTGCTGCGTGGACGTTGCCTTTGCCACAGGCCGCGACCACGAGCGACAACAGCAGTACGGCAGTAAAACCGAGCTTACTGTATTGACGATTCAACATAGCGTTGACTGTTGTGCCCATTTCCATCCTCATCATGAGTCATTTTTTGGTTCTTGCCAAAGTTGCTAAACGTGGAGCAAGTCTTCAAGTGCAGAGCCGTTGAGGTGATCCAATACCAGTTTTTCGTGGTTAGCAGTGAGCGTTCGCCGGAGGCGAGACTCGATCACGCTTCCGGTCTGCTGCAAAGCGCGGCTGCGTGCAGCGAGCACGTCCCGCCGTGCGCAGCCCAGTAGAAGAGAACAATCTTGATCGGAGCAGCCTTCAAGAACCGTCATTACGTAGACAAAGCGCTCGAACGGTTGGAGTCCAAGAACTGCGGTAATTTCCACTTGCTGCTCAGCCGGGAGGGTTTTGCCGTTGCTGTTTACCGAATCTGCACTTCCTTCGACAGGCCGTGGGTTCATTAGCCTCACGGCATTTTGAATGATCACCCGCCGAGCCCATGAACGCGCCCATTCCTGGAAGACCCGGTTGCCATTTACCGCATCCTCCACGCCGGAGACAAAACACTGCTCAGCCTTTTCGCGATCCGCGGTCAGCAGAAGCGCGAGAAGATAGAGGCCATTCATATCTTCGTGAAAGATTCGTTGAAAATCGCCGTTGCTCGCGTATGGCATAGGGCTGTTAACGTGCTTTGTCTCCGGCATGTTCACCTCCGTTGTGATTCCTGTTGTCTCTTTCGCACAAGTTGTTTCAACACGTGCTTCGTGAGGACGCCACCACAGGAAAACTTCGCCCCTTCCTTCATCAGATCGAAGATCGCGGCTTCTCCGTCGCGGCTGATGACAGTCAGGTTCCTCAGGTCGACGACCAATTTGCGTCTGTCCTGGCCCTGGCTTGCGTTTCTCCAGGTTTTGCCAAGCTCGGCGATCCAGGGTCCGACAAGTGTTCCTTCCACGACTAGCGTTCGCCGTGACCGTGTATCGACGATGGAAATCTTGAACACTTTGCTGTGGTGCCAAATCTGGATATCGCAACACGCTTGCCAAAGCCACACTCCATAGCATCCCAGCAAATTGTTGAATCTATTAGCGACGGGTCAGGCGTCGACGTGGTGTGTCGGGAAGTGTCGAAATCAAGATCGACAATTGTCGAGGGAGGAGAGAGACACAGGTGCCCCTGAGTCTGAGGCTTTTCTTACCGAGTTGCGAAGGAGAGGGGTTGGATGGGACCACTGGTGGCAATACGCGGCCGAACGCAGAGAGTTATCTACGCCCCAGAGCGAACAGAACCGAGTAACCGTGCTGCACAAGAAGACGAACGACAGTGTTCACAAGAGCGACGTCAACCCGCCAGGGATCTTCGAGATCGCCGCCCGGAAAGCGTCACCTTCATGATTCCAGCAAGCTTGATTCGCGCTCGGGCGAGTTGCGCTTTCACGGTCCCTTCGGGGACGCCCAAAACACGCGCAGCTTCCTTCGGCGTTAAGCCTTCGACATGTCGTAGCTCAAATGCTCTGCGAAGCGTTGGCGAGAGTTGCTTGACGCCATTGGCCAGCCGGTTGTGTAATTCTGCCGCGGAGCAGACTTCTTCCTGATCCGGCCTCGAATCAGGCAACCGTTCCGAGAGGGTGAGACCGTCTTCCCCCTGCTGTTCGTCAAGCGACAAGTGGCTGCCGCGGCGGCGGCGTAATTGCATGCGCGCAGCGTTGGTGACGATTGTCGTTAACCAGGTTGAAAGTTGCGCTTGCCCTCTGAACTGGCCTAAATGCTTGTAAGCCGAAAGGAGAGCATCCTGGACTGCGTCTTCCGCGTCAGTTGCGTTCCCCAAGAACTGAAAAGCTCTCTTGTAAAACATGGGAAGGTAGCGCGACACGACATTGTCGAGTTCTTGAGGATGCTCGCCAAAGAAACCTGGGCGAACTCTTGGCTTACCTTCAATGATTGTCCCCACAGCCGACATAAGCTGTCCCCTTTCCAAGTAACCCGGCGCGGCCGGCAAGCCTGCAACGGCACCTCTTTCTGGGTGCTACGTTTGCCGCAAACTAAGCCAGTGCAATCAATCGACCAAAGCGCTGAGCCAAGGAAACGTCGTAAATCGCTGACTCTAATACTCTAATAGTGAGGAAAAGATCGGGCCCCAGGATGGTGTCAAAAATGTCGAGGCGATCTCGACACTTGTCGGCGATTCGTGAACGAGCGGTGCATCTAGAAATGGCAATTCAAGGAACGCGTACGAATCCAGGTGAGGCACGCTACAGCTGCGAAACAAAATGTCGCAATGCTCGTCACCTGTCGACTCGTGTGTCGAGGCCTCGACAATCCATGTGCTGCAGGCGCTTATTACAGTTGCGTAACCTCGTTCGCTCAGGCAGTTGACGCTAGCGCAGCCAGAACCAAACTTCGGCATCCCACATGCATTGTGTTGAACTCGAGAACAATTCGCGTGCGGTAAACATCGCGCTGCAATCGTCGGCTCACATTTATTCACGAAGGAATCAGACGAGGAAGGAGCAAATCACCATGGCTCAAGTAGAGCGCAAAAACTGGAGAGAGTTGTGCAAGTCTGCACTGGGTGCAAAAGATCCCGATGAGTTGCTAAAGATCCTTCAGGAACTCAAACAGGCTCTAAAAAGCGAAGAGCAAGTCCGTCGTGATTTCAGGGAAGCCATGAGAGCGATGAGTCCCGGGTGAAATCCGAAGTCCGTGAGGAGCCACAGACTATGCGGAGCGCATTCGGAGGCGACCTTAGGCCGCCCCCTGCTTCAGGTCAAATGCTCTTTCCAGAATATCTGCGGCAATCGAAAGACCGCCGGTGCTGCGGGTTGCTTCCTGCATTCTCCGAGCGTTATCCCGGTACGTGGAATCTCCGAGCACCCGTTTGATTGCTGCTACAACATTCGCTGGGGACGCATGGTTCGGAGACATGATAACGCCCACTTTCTTGTTCGCTATCCTCGCTGCCACACCGGGTTGATCATTGGTTATGGGTAGCGCAATCATAGGCACACCGCTAGAAAGCGGATTCAAGAGAAGTGTTCAATCCCGCGCGAGTGATACACAGTGAACTGCGTTTAAGGACCTCGATTTGGGGCGCGTAACTCACCACCATCACATTCGCAGGAACCGCCCCGAGCTGTTTCGGGTCGAGATGTTCACCAACCGCAAGGACAAACTGTACTTCCTTCAATCCGATCGCAGCCTGTGTGATCGAGCGAAAAATGTCTATCAAGCCATTTTGTAGCGTGCCCATCGAAGCGTAGACGATCGGCTCGCCTGTAAGCTGCTCCCATGGAAAATCGAAGTCCATGCGGCCGCGTCCATCGTGGAATGGCCCGGCATAGTGGAATTGGGGAAAGTCCGGAGCGCTACCAAAGTCGAATTCGCGGGGGCACTGTGTAATGTCATAGGAGTGTCACAAATTTCGCTGCTCTTACATGCCGTATCAACTGTGGAGTGCGTTCCCGATGATGGTAAAGACCCGGAATATTTAGCCCAATATCCATACAGATGCTCGCCACAAGGAATTGGGTGATTGGCAGGAATGGTGGGTTGTTTGTCTGCTGTCGTGCGGGTCGAAACGATCAGGCTCGCCATCAAAGGACTTAAGAGCGAATGAAGAAATTGGCCGCTCAATTTGACCAAAAAAGGGGAACGGCATGGATTCAATGACTTTTACGAAAACCGCACCTCCTGAATGGCTCTTGGCGTTCTGGAAGGAAATTGATGACAAAACATTCGGCGAGGGATTTGACTGCTTCGCAGAGGACGCCCAGTGCCGCCTCGGAGTTGCGGAATGGAATGGACGGGAAGTGATTCGGGAGAATCTCCGTAAGTTCATCGATACAGGGTTCACCGCGCACCACGATGTCGTCGAATACTGGGATGGCGGAGCCATCAAGGTGTTCCGCGGGACGGTCACGATGAGCTTCGACGATCCCGGCAAAAAACCGGCGAAGCCCACCATGACCCACTTCTTCTACATGGACAAACGCGACCCTTCCAAAGTGAGCAAGTGGTATGGAGCCGTGGGGCCAACCGCATTCTAACGGCGGGCTGCAACTAAATTGCGGTTTGCTTCCCCGAAAGAAAGCGATCCGCATCATAGGGTGTAGAGCGACACTCCAATGAAGAAAAATGAACCAGAAAAAAGACGATCTCTCGGGACGCCGATTTCACGCACTTTGAAGTCCCGAAAGCCGATGCGAATTCTTATCGCAGCGATACCTCCGGTGCGGCCGCTCGATGTAGTCGGTCCGATTGAAGTCTTCGGAGATGCAAACCGAATGCGTGGCGGTGAGCCAGTTTACTTGGTGGAGATTGTTTCCTCCGGCAAGGAGAAGTTAATGGACACACACTTCAGTATGCCGATGCTGGCCGATCGGACATACCGTGAAGTAGCAGGTTCATTCGACACTGTACTGGTCGCGGGCGGGGATGGTGCGAATACGATGCGGTATCAACCGCACTTCGTGGATTGGCTGAAGAGGCAGTGTGAAGGTGCACGCCGATTCGGATCAATTTGTACTGGTGCACTGGTTCTTGCCAAAGCCGGACTGCTGGAAGGTCGACGTGCCACAACGCACTGGAACTGGTGTGCCGAGCTTGCGCAAAACTATCCGGGGGTTACGGTCGATCCAGATCCCATTTATGTGAAGGACGGAAACTGCTATACCTCTGCGGGCGTGACTGCCGGAATCGATATGACTCTGGCGCTGGTTGAAGAGGATCTTGGGAGTGAACTAGCACTTCGTATCGCAAAGATGATGGTCGTATTTCTCAGGCGTCCGGGAGGCCAGAGCCAGTTCAGCGCGACGCTCGCAGCCCAGAGCCAGGACCATCGACCATTAGGCGACCTCCTGGCATGGATTGCGGACAACATAACACGCGACCTTTCAATTGATATGCTCGCTCGACGGTCGGCCATGAGCCCACGCAACTTTGCCCGTCTCTTCACACAAGAAATTGGCAAGACGCCGGGAACACACGTCGAGGATCTTCGTCTTGAAGCGGCGCGGCGTCAGCTTGAGTCGACGGCGGCAGGTCTTGAAGAAGTTGCGAAGTTCAGCGGCTTCAAGAGTGCTGAGGTGCTGCGTCGTGTCTTCGCCCGACGACTGGGCACTACTCCGGGCCAATATCGCAAGTCATTCGGATGCGGCGGCACAACGCGTCTTGATTAGTCCCGAGAAACGCGCTTTCAGCACTGGCCCTCCCGATGAAGAGCGTCAGGTGTCCCCGCCGTATGCTAGTGCTTTGAAAATGCCGCAGACGGAGTTCGGGGCGAGCTCGCTTCGCTTTCTTTGAGGTCCATGCGTTCGATGAGACCGTTCGCAATGGTATGAACGTGCCACACCTCGCTATCGGACAGAATGTCGCCTCCGAGACTCTTCACGAGCTGGTGAACCCTGACATCAGTCTTGCCCCCTTCGCGGTCGATTACTTCAATCGGTTCTACATGAGGATCAAACTCCTGCCACTGACGGGTCCAGTAGGCACGAACCTCTTCTTTCCCAACCACACGACCACCTTCCGATGCTTTGGGCCAACTGACGTTCTCACTCATGAGCGCCAGGGCGCCGTCAACGTTTCGCTGATTAAAAGCAAAATAGGCCTGAGCTATCAGTGTCTTTGTGTTTGCCATGACTCCTCCAGCGTACATATTTGCCGCTGATCGTGCCCGCCGTGGGCAATTGGGAACAGGGGTGAATATGGATTTTCCTATTGCGCCGGCTTCGATTCCAAGATGTCCTTAATAGCTGCCAGCGATTTCTCCAATGAAGAAGCTGAACGGCCTGTTGCCACCTTGCGGACAATCGACCCCTTAAGGCCTGTCAAGCCAGCCTGTTCGGAGCCCATCTCTTTAATAAGGTAAAACCCGGGATCCTTCGAATCCCCTGTGCCACGAACGCAAAATGTCAGATCCAGAGCAGTCTCGAAGTAATGGCTGGAGTAAAGTTGCTTTTCCGCGATGGCATAAGCCGGTTCCTTGGGTGATTGGCCCCGAAACGTCACGAGCTGCACAACACGCAGCGTGGGTTTCAACCCAAACTTTACCTTCGCCCAATAAAACGTATCCTCAATGTTTGGTGATTTCGCATTAGGATAGGCCAACAGATAACGATGGAAACCCGGCAAATATGCCGGTAGCGTACGTGCGTAACCGAGCATGTACTCGAACTGTTTGGCTACATCTGTCGGATTTTCCTTGTCGCTGTATTCACCGAGTGCCTGATTGCCCTCGCGTCGGTACTCCTCCAGACCTTTAATCACACGCTGGTGAAGGTGTTGATTCACACGGTGGTCGAGGTCAGGTGCGTCCCAGTCGACCGATTTGTGGATTTCTTCAATAGATTCTGCTGGCATCTGCACCTCACAGTGGCGAGGCCTGCATTCCTTCAGCGCGTTTATGTCATCTTTGTCGAACTCGAAGCCCTCAAGATCGGACGCTTGCGGTGGGTCGCTAAATCTTCCAATAGCGAGGAACTCCGGGAGTTTCCTAAGTCGATCGAAGTCACTCGCGAAGTGAACGTAGCTTTCAGGACTAGCCTTGATGTATACCGCGCCAAAAACGAAGATCTCGGCCGGCGTACGAGATTTCAGCACCTTACCAATTGCTTTGCCGCCACGGAGGTCGGCGATCTGGTTATCGCTGAGTCCAACAGAGTTCTTGAAATAATCCTGAAGTTCAGTGCTGGTCTGAGAAAAGCTACGCAGCGAGAGCCCTGTAACCAAACTCACGTAGACGAAAACTATTGCGACGTTTCGGATCATGAAGCCTCCATCGCAACCAAGTTTATCGGAAGCGCCTCGTCCGCCTGCATCTCCAAATGCTGGTCGCGTGCGGTTGTCGGTTGATTGCAAGTTCAGGACCAACTTTAATTCACCAAAGGTCGCGTCCTCGGATCGATTAGCAAGTCGAGTGAATGTCGGGACTGCATCCGGAGAGACTAGGGGCACGACCATATCTGATACCATCTGCATCCTGTGGATCGTGGTCGTAAGCCGCGTCCTCTACACGCAATGGATGGTAAGTCAACGTGGTCGTACTCACAGGAGATGACCATGAACTATGAGGACTACAATGCCTGGGATTGCGTTTCTCCATCCTTTATTTCTCTCGGCGACTGACACGGTATCCGTCAATGTCCCGAACGAGCCAGGGATGATCTACGTGATAAATGTTTCTCCCGTTGAGTTGAGATGTATGGGGATATGAGCCTTGACACTTTGATGTGAATTGCGGAGCCGTCCGATGCCTGTCCTTAAGATCTAAAGTCGTGGATCAACGGGCTCGCTTTCCAACGCCAAGACGCCGAACACACACTCATGCACACGTCTCAGCGGCTCCCTCTCCACGAACCGTTGGAGAGCTTCCAAACCAAGGGCAAACTCGCGCAAGGCTAGCGATCGTTTTGTCCCGAGACCTCTTGAGCGAAGGCGTTCGAGGTGCTCCGGCGCTGTGTACTCCGGCCCGTAGATGATGCGGAGATATTCTCGACCACGGCACTTCACCGCTGGTTGAATGAGTCCTCGGCGGCTCTTCGGACTAAACTGGAGAGGTTTTACTACCATCCCCTCACAGCCCGCGCCAGTGAGATCTTCCCACCATGCAATGCCGTCCTTTTGGCTAAGCTCGTCGGTCATATCAACAACCCGGTATGGAGTTGCTAGGAGAAGCTCCGGATCGGATGTGCAGAGTTGCGCTAGCGTTGTCATGTGCCACACATGGTCTTTGTCCGTATGAACCGCTCCTTCACTCGCCAGAAGGTGAAAGGGCGCGAGCTTTAAATCCGCCAAAGAACGGACCGTCCAGCAATAGCGGCGATAGGCCTCGATATACTGCTCCGCCATCTCTCCGCGCTGCTCGTACCGAACAGTGAGTTCGGAGATTTCGGGCAAACGGTTTTGTGCCAGCCGCAGGGCAGCAACCGATGCAGCCAATCCAGCACGGGCAGCCGCTCCAGTCGGAGCATATTGCAGGCGAAGCAGGTCTTGTGCTTTTGACGACCAAGGCATGAGTTCACAGTCGAGACAGAGCCAATCACTGGCAAGCTCGTCCCATAAACCTGAGTTCGTCACCGCTGCCTGAACGCGCCCGAGGAACTCCTTCTCCAGTGCGGCGTCGTTGAAGAATCGCCTTCCGGTTCTCGTGTAACAAATGCCGACTTCATCCTGAATAACTCCGAATCGGCGCAAAGCAGCATCCCTGTCACGACAGACGATGACAACTGCGCGGGAACCCATGTGCTTCTGCTCACAGATCACCTTGTCCACATGCTCTTTGCGAAAATAGCCGAGGGCCTCAGTCGGATGCTCCAGTAATCCTTGTTGCTGGCTCGTTTCGCTCGGTGACATGGTAGGCGGCAGGTAGATCAGCCACTTCGGATTCGTGGCAAAGCGACTCATCACCTCAAGTGCGGCGATGGCGTTCTCTTCCCTGATGGTCAGATTCCGGTGAAGCCTTGTCTCAATGATCCGCTTGCCTATTACGTCATCAATGTCCAACACATCATCCTGCTCCTGCTGCTGCGATAGGGCAGCCGCAGATTGCGGCGGAGTCAGCGGCTTCGCAGGCTCGTAATAGGTGCGGCGGGCTGGGACGGAAGTCAACTCTTTCTCCGGATAGCGGAGCGCCGTCAATTTCCCGCCGAACACACATCCTGTGTCGATGTCGATGGTTCGATTGAGCCACTGAGCTTCGGTAACGGGCGTATGGCCGTAAACTACCATCGCCTTGCCCCTATAGTCCGCTGCCCAGTTGTAGCGGACGGGAAGCCCGAACTCGTCGGTCTCCCCCGTGGTTTCCCCGAACATTGCGAATGACCGAACGGCTCCAGAGCCGCGCCCTTGCATTTCCTCCTTCATTCCTGCGTGGGCTACGACTAGCTTTCCGTCATCAAGGACATAATGGCTGATAAGGCTGTCCAAGAACTCGCTCACCTTGCCCCGGAATTCCGGCGACTCCCCTTCAAGTTGCGCCACGGAGTCGGCGAGCCCGTGCGCCATCTTCACATCCTTGCCCCGTAGTTTCTGAAGCAGCTTCATGTCGTGGTTGCCGGGCACGCAGAGGGCGATTCCGGCTTCGACCATGGCCATCACCAGCCTCAAGACCTCGGGAATCTTTGGCCCTCGATCAACCAGATCACCTATGAAGATCGCCTTGCGTCCGTCAGGTGTGCCGACTTCATACCGTTCACCATCCTTCGTGACCGAATACCCAAGGTTCGCCATTAATTCCATTAACTCGTCGAAGCAGCCATGCACATCGCCGATGATGTCGAAGGGTCCGTGCTCGGCGCGACGATTCGTCCACATTGGCTGCCGCACGATCTCCAATCCATCCAATTCCTCAGGAGACTTGAAAATGTGCACTCCGCGGAAACCTTCCCGTTCGAGCCCGCGAAGCGACCGCCTTAGGTGCTGCATCTGATTGCGGACGACGTGAGGACCGAAGTCGCGATTCGCCCGGTCTCGGTTCCGCTCATGGCAAAGCTTTTCAGGGAAGTCAAACACAATGGCAATCGGCAAAACGTGAAACTCGCGAGCCAAGGCAACCAGGGGTTTTCGTGAGTCCGGCTGCACGTTCGTTGCGTCGATAACAGTTAGACGACCCCCAGCCAGCCGTTTTCGGGCGATGAAATGTAATACCTCAAATGCTTCTTTGGTTGCGGTTTGGTCATTTTCGTCATCCGATACCAGACCCCGACAGTAGTCCGACGAAAGAACCTCGGTCGGTTTGAAGTGCTGCCGCGCGAACGTAGATTTCCCACAGCCCGAAGGACCGACAAGCAACACCAGGGAGAGTTCGGGAATCGTGATCTTCATTGCCGGAACACTCCCATCTGTGTTGGCGCTCCGACTTGTTGATCCTCTTCGCCCACTGGCTTGCACTCCACGGTGTATCCGAATCGTTCCCCGATTCCTTTCGCCCAGCTATGGAATTGCTCGCGTGTCCATTCGAAGCGGTGATCGCGGTGGCGGAACTGCCCGGCAATAAGCGTCTCGAACTTCACGTTGTATTCGGCATTCGGGGTTGTCAGTACCACTGTCTGTGGGCGGGCGAACTCAAATAAAACCCGTTCGAACGCTGCCAGCCGTGGCTCGTCGAGATGCTCAATAACTTCGACAACAGCCGCCCCGTCGAATCCTGACAGCCGTTTATCCCGGTACATGAGCGAGCCCTGAACGAGTTTTATCCGCTCCTTCTGCTTTGGTGGGAGAGTATCTAAGTGGAGGCGTTCGGCGGCCACTTCGAGGCTCCGGTAGGAGACATCCATTCCGATAATTTCTTCGAATTGCTTGTCCTTCAACAGTTCTCGGATCAGCTTGCCTTCCCCACAGCCGAGGTCGAGAACCCGCTTGGCACCGCTCGACTTTAGTTCTGACGCAACCTGTTGTAGCCGGACATCGTGTAGACGAATGGGAGCTTCAATCGCTAGTTCCTGTTCCTCCTTGGTCTCCTGCTCGGCGTCGGGGTCAATGGATTCGTCTTCGGTGAGCCGCGCCAATGCTTCTCGGGTTAGCTTTCGAAATCCCCGGAGATAGCGGTTTACGATTGCCTCACGTTCGGGATGCGACTGGAGCCAGCCCTCCCCGTGGCGCAGAAGCTTTTCGACCTCGTCTTGCCCCACCCAATAATGCTTGTCAGTGTCGAGCACCGGAATCAAGACGTAAAGGTGCGTGAGCAGTTCTTGCAGGGAAACGTCCTTAGAGACCTCTACCGTGTAGTACGGCGCCTCGCCCCACTCCGGGAACTTCTCGTCAAGGGGGTGGTGTTCCGCGACGACCTGATATCCGAGCGGTTCGAACAGACGGCGCAAAAACTCCTCTCCACCACGGCAGGGCAATACGGCGATCCGCGCCGTAAGAGGCAGTGGTACGGTCACGAGGTCCGGGCGGTTTTTGCTGCTGCCAGCCAGCGCGGAGTTGAAAACCCGCGCAATGGCGACACTCATAAAGGACGAAGCCACGTAGGGGCGGTCGTTGACATACTGGTCAAGCATCCCACCCTCTCCGGATGGACCGCGGCGGTTCCGCACCAACCCCACTGGATCAACATCAAGCAGCAAAGCCGCGGTGCAACGGTTCGTTGAAGCCTCGGGGTAGAACACGTGAGCCTTTCCGAAAGAAAGCTCGAATGACTGCATGCGGCTGGGGTTCTTGTGAAGCAAATAGCCCAAATCCGTGGCGGGACTTTTCGTATTGGTAATGGTTAGGAGCATGGCGGACAGTCAATATTATGCAGGAAGTTACCAAAAACTACGGCACTGCGTGGTGATAACAGATTAGCTAGAACAGAGCCTCTCTGGACGTGCGCGGACTCAACCGGCGCGAGTGGGCCCGAATGAAATTGGTGCATAGTGTGCAATTTGAAAGTCGGCTCCCAGCTCAACCGTGATCTAAGAGGGGCCCTCAAATTTCTGTTCGACCGCCTCGCCAGGGAGTTCCCCACTTCCCATTCAAACACTTCCAGATGGGCCCGCCACTTCGAGAGACAAATGCGGAGCCAAGTATGCGATGGCAGCGGATTGTTTTCCGTTAAGCCTAAAGTGGACAGGGCGCAATTTTGTTGCTTAAGGAGTCTGGGCCAAGGCTGTATGGTAGATTCATTTCATTAATACGTTGGCCCGGAAAGGATGCCCCGCGCTGTATGGCAGCCCTTAAGCTCTTGGTGGTTGAAGATGACGTCGCGAACCTGGAGCTAATGACGGAGTTACTGGGACAGCTCAAATCGGAGGTAAGACCCGTGAGCGACAGCCTGGAGGCCGCCGGTCTGATCGAGCGGGAGAAGTTCGATGCGATTTTCTTGGACCTTAAAATGCCCATCATGAGTGGTTTCGAGCTGGCGAAGCTAGTCCGCGAGTCCAAGCGCAACAACGCCACGCCATTGGTGATCGTTACCGGAAGAGATGAAAAGGACACAATGCACTTGTCATTTTCTCTGGGGGCCACTTACTTCCTTCAAAAACCTATCGATACACAAAAACTTACAACACTATTGGGGAAGATCGAAAGGGTGTTTCTTGAGAGTCGTCGCCGTTGTGCACGAGTCTCTTTGAACACTGAAGTGACTTGCACTGTTGGCGAAGCAATCCTGAACGGCGTGACTTGGAACATCAGCCAAGGCGGTATTCAACTCGAAGTTGCCGGTCTGAAACTAGGTGACAGAGTGTGGATATCATTTATCCTTCCGCAGCCCGGAACCGTCATTAAAGCTCAAGGCGAGGTGGTATGGGCACAGGAAAATCGACAAGGCCTCTATTTCACGGAGATGAGCGTGGAATGCCAAGAGACGGTTCGGGCCTACATATTACTCGGGTAGTTTGACGCGGAAGGGAGATGCCAGCGAATGTACTGCCACCAGAGTTAGCCTACGCGTTTTGTTGCACGGCCACAGTCACCACATCCCGGCCCCTCGATTTGGATTCATAGAGACATTGGTCAGCAATTTTAAGCAACTCCTCGGCCGTCGAACCGTGTTCCGGAAATGCGGCGATACCTGCCGAGAGTGTTAGAGGACCAAGTGTTTGTTTTTTATACTGTAATCGTAGATTTTTTACTTCAGACCTCAGCGCGTCCGCACGGATCGCCGCGTCCTGTGCTGAGGATTCAGGCAAAATAATGGCAAACTCTTCGCCCCCGTAGCGGCAGCACATGTCGGTGGCGCGAAAGAAAGCGCGAAATAGATCTGCAAGTGCCTGGAGCACCATATCTCCAGCATCGTGACCGAAGGTATCGTTGAATCGTTTGAAGTGGTCAAGGTCGAGAAAAAGAACTGCCACCGCTTGTTTCTTGCGGCTCGCCACCTGCAGTTCCCTTTCAAGCGACTCCTCCAAGAAACGCCGGTTGAACAGGCGGGTCAGCGGATCACGGATCGACTGCTCGCGAAGAGTGTCACGGAGTTGCAAACTGGCAAGTGAAAGGGCGATCTGCGATGCCACACTGACCGCCAGTCGCAGACTGGAATCGCGAAAACTCTCTCGGCCTGGATCTAGTAAAGCCGCCGAGCCCCCGAATTCGAAGTGCAGAACCCCAATCGTGTTGCCCTGTGCCACCATCGGAACACAGAGACATTTTGTTGTCGAACTGTTTGCCAAGTGCTGACATGAGACGCCCGTCCCCGGATGCTCACTCCAATGAGGTTGCCCGCGCCGAAGAGACCAGCACGCATCGGGGGTGAATGTCGGCTCCGATGCACAACCAGTGGTGCCCCACCGAAGAGCCGCTTCGACCAGATTCCGCGAAGACCTAAATAAATAGAGCGTTCCAGACGGAGCTTCAGGAAAAAGCTTCCGGATTGATTCGGCGACAACCGAACAGGCTTCTTTAACCGTCCCGCTGCATTCAAGTAAGGAGCCCATTTCATTCAGCGCCGTCATTTGGTTGGTACGAAGTTCCAGCTCTTTCACCAACCGATCCAATGATTCCGCGTGTTGCCGCTGGGCATCCGCGGCCCTGACCTCTTCAGAAACGTCCTCGTAAATCAGGTAGGCGCCGCGAACCTCGCTGCCTAATAGCAGTGGTACGCCATGCAGAGCCAGGTCGAGAACCTGGCCGTCTTTCCGGCGCTGTCGTACCGTCCTTTGCAGGGTATGTCCGGCAAAGATTTGGGGGATTAGTTGTGCCGAATCTGTAGCCTCATCATCTGGTACACCCATACTCCCAATATCAATCGAAGCCAGTTCGTGGCGATTGTATTGAAAGAGCGTCTCAAAAGCAGAATTAGTCAGTTCGACACACCCTTTCCGGTCAAGAACGACGATCCCGAGCGGACTGTTTTGTATCAGCGAGTCCAAGTAGGTTGTTTGCTCACTCAGATCAATTGCCAAGCGATGTCTCTCGCTGACCTCCGATCCCACAATGAGCCCTACCGCAGACATTACCAGCATCAGAAGGGCTACCTTCGTGAACAGTATTGCAGTCGGAGGAAACAGGTGCATTGCGACTACGATTCCGAAATTCAGCAGCAGCAGGCCAGTGACAACTCGACGTACTCCCTGACGCATGGCAATCCAGATGATAGGAATGAAGCACAGATAAAAATGATCATAGCGGCCATCTTGCGTTCCGAACATTACCCAGGTGACAGCTAATATAGTAAAACCTTGGCCACAGGTCTCCGCGACCGATGCCAAATTGGGTAGCGTTCCAGAGGGACGCGTCGCTTGTGGCTGGAGCCGGACCGGGTTCGCTGCGAGCCAGCTACGAACATGTGGAAACACATGAACAAGAAGAAACGGTGCAATACCCACTAGCCCGATGGCGTCGCCCAGAAACCATCCAATCGCAGACGATCGGTATTCACTTCGGCTGATGCTGTGATCCGCAATCAGGCAGGCTACCCCAATGATTGTTGCTCCTGTGGCTGCCGTGGCGCTTACTACAACGTAGCGGACCACATCTCGACGGCGACGCAATCCGAGATCGATCTGCAGAGGACCGCGCAACACATATGCCGCCAGCCCGTAACAAGTCGCCATTCCCAGCGATCCGACCGTATTGCTGAAGGACATTGCCGATTGTGCGTAAATGATTCTGCTTGCCAACGCATCGCACAAACAAATGAGCAACGCATACCACGGGCTCACCCCCAGTAGAAGTGCCATGACCAGACCGATGGCGGGATACCAGGCGACAACTCCGATTTTGGAAAAGAAAATAACTTCGGGCCGGTTCAACAGAAGGTAAAGAAATAGGAATGCGAGCGAAACGAGAGCGTGACGAATGATCAGATGTCGCGGGTACATGAACACACTCTCAGACCTGATTGGCTCCTCATTGAGTAAGCGTGGATGCCTGATTGGCGCTCAGGACATCGACACACTAGTCGTACTAACAAGGGGAACACGCACACAAAGATTTGTGTCAGATTTGTCGAGTTTAATCATTACCCAAGTAACTGCAGCTACTTACTAGTTGCCACTGCGAGATCATTTCTTCATGAGGGTGATTAAAGTTACTATGCGTGAGTGCCGTATAACAAAGAACAGAGTCCCGACGGCTGATATGGCGACCGAAATAGTAGTAACGAGTTACTGAGGAAAACAATATATGGCCTCTCTTAAACTTCTCGTCGTAGAGGACGACCTCGCAAGTTTAGAATTGATGACCGAGGTCTTCACATCGCTGAAGGCAGTCGTTCGCCCGATAAATGACAGCGAGAAGGCCGCCGACCTGGTAGATCAAGAGAAGTTTGACGGAATCTTTCTTGATCTCGAAATGCCTAAAATGAACGGTTTTGAGCTTGCCCAATTGATCCGCCGGTCGCCGTGGAATAAGTCTGTTCCAATTGTTATCGTCACTGGACGTGACGACAGACGAACCATGCAGGAAATATTCGCTATCGGCGCTACGTTCTATCTGCAGAAGCCTGTAGACAGGCAAAGGCTATCCGGCTTATTCCGCACCGTTCGCGGCTCGCTGTTGGAGAACCGGCGCCGCTATGCACGAATTCCGCTCCATGTGTCGGCCGTCTGCAGTATTGGCGCTCGGAGATTGAAGGGTGTTACTTGGAACCTGAGCTCCGGAGGCATTCAGGTCGAAGTGGGTGGGCTACAGCCGGGAAATCAGGTAGAGATATCTTTTCAATTGCCCGGATCAGGGGTAGAGATCAAGGCGAATGGCGCGGTCGTGTGGGCAAAAGAACAGCGCGAAGGAATTCAATTCGCAAAGATAAGTGCGCCGGCCCGACAGGCAATTCATGAATTCATCATTGAGGCCGAAAAAGTAGAGTGAATCTTGACAGCTGGTAACTAGCCCTTCTTCCCTCCTGAGGCATTTGCCGCTCGTTTGGCAGCGTTCGATTCAGCGCCCGGTTGCTCCACGACATTCCGAGTTTTTCGTTTGTCCAATAGGCGGGCGAGTTCGTCTGCAAGAGACTTGCCATTAATAGGTTTCGAGAGATATCCATCGAAGCCAGACTCTATAATGCGTTCCCGATCCCCTTGCATGGCATATGCCGTGACGGCGAGTACGGGAAGATCTGCCAGGCGAGAGTTCGCCCTGATTGCTCGTACCACTGCAAACCCGTCAAGTACCGGCATTCCGATATCAAGTAGCACTATGTCGGGTTGTGATTGTTCCAACATCCGGAGCGCTTCCGGACCGTCGCACGCTTCTTCGACGTCGTACCCTCGTGCCTCCAGCAACTCGCGGAACAATTCGCGGTTAGTGGCATTATCTTCGGCAATGAGGATTTTCATGACTGTCCCGCGGATTTAGCCATCTGGCGCCCCTGAATGACCCTGCCAACTTCGGTAATGAGTTGTTGCTGCCACGAACCATTTTTATGAAATAGAGCCTGGGTTTCACGATCGAGAATTGCAGTCTCTTCTGGTGTCAAATTCTTTCCAGTCATAACAAAAATAGGTAAATCCTTCAAAGTGGGTTCGCTTCGTAAATGCCGGATGACTTCAAAACCGTCCATGCCTGGCATCAACAGATCGAGCAAGACTGCGCTAACCAGTTTTGAAGAGAGAACTTCCAAGGCTCGTGCTCCGCTTTGTACGCTCTGTGTCTCGTATCCGGCTGAACGCAAAGTTTCTTCCAGTAGCTCCAAAGCTCTGAAGTCGTCGTCAACCAATAGGATAGTGGCATCATCGTCATCGATTGCCGATGGCACGTGCTTATGAATGGTTTCCAAAAGCACTGGCTTACGAATAGGTTTGATGAGGTAGTCTGCCGCACCCAAGGCAAAACCAACTTGTTTTTGGTCCACGATAGACACGATGATGATTGGAATGTTTGCAGTCTCAAGCCCTTTTCTTAGCTCAACCAGGGTTTCGAAACCATTGCCACCCGACATGAATACATCCAGGGTGATCGCGTCGGGGCGCAATTCCTTAGCTTTTTTGACAGCCTCGGCGCCTGACTCAGCCATGACAATTCGATACTGTGAATCAAGGTAGCTGGCGAGAAGCTCCCGGGCCGAAACTTCATCGTCTACGACTAATATGAGTGGTTTGGAGCGGCTTGGGACTAGGGCAGAAAGAGCATTTGTCGCCGGGTTGACAGAGAGACCTTCCGACACGCTTCTGAAGCCAGCGGGAAGGGTAAAAGTAAATCGGCTACCTTTACCGGGGGAGCTTTCCACCGCGATTTTCCCCCCTTGTTGCTCCACTAGTCGCTTCGTAATCGCAAGTCCCAAGCCCGTGCCTTCTTGTGCCGTATCCGCCGCCCCTTCGACTTGCCGGAATTCCTCGAAAATGACTGCTTGATCTTCAGGCCGAATTCCGATGCCGGTATCCGTTACCGATATTCGAACCGAGTTTCCATCCTCATGGCAATCGATATCGATACGGCCCTCCTTAGGAGTGAACTTGACCGCATTACTAATCAGGTTGTAAAGAATCTGTTTGAAACGGACCCGATCAGCATACACAGCCCAATCTGTCTCCATCGTGTGCCGTACCTGAATGTTCTTTGCCATCGCCAACGGGCGAATGGTCGATAAAACCTCTGGTAGTGCATCTTTAACCTTGAAATCCTCGCATCGGAGTTCGAGTTGCCCGGCTTCGATCTTGGAGAGATCCAAAATATCGTTGATGAGCTGCAACAAATGCGAGGATCCCTGTTTGATGTGATTCACAAAGCGTTTCTGCTTGTCATTGAGCTGGCCGGCAGTCTGCTCGGCCAGCAGGTCTGAAAAGCCAACAATGGCGTTCAGTGGAGTTCGTAACTCATGGCTCATACTCGCGAGGAATTTACTTTTGAGTCGCGTTGCGCGTTCGACTTCACGATTCTGTAATTCCAGCGCTTTATTCGCAGCCCCTAGCTCCGCAGTTCGTGCTTGGACGCGCTTCTCCAGTTCGTCGTGCACCTTGCGTAAAGCCTCCTCACGTTCCTGAATTTGCCCCAACATCTCGTTAAAGGCTCCGATCAGACGGTCCGGTTCGTCATGATTTCCAGTTGGTATCGCCCTCATGGAATAGTTCTTGTCGCGGGAAACGATCCGGGAAATTTCGGCTAAATGAACGATGGGTTCGGCGACCGAACGCTGGAAGATCGATCCGACGAGAAGAGCGGCAATAAGAGATCCCAACAAAACTACGGCTGCAATTCCCGCATAGCGCTTGAATCTCCGAGCCATTTCCTTCAGATCGGAACTGATGTATACAACGCCAGTTGCCTTGCCCTGAAACATAATCATATGTGCCAAGACAAGGTGACCATTCTTGAACCAGTGATCCTCTGTGTGTCCAGAAGGAAGCATGGATAGTTCTTGAGCTTCTCTCAGGCCATCGCGCCGATACGTAGCGAATGGTTGACCGTTGATTGTGTAAATGGTTGCCGATACGATATTAGGGGCGACGTTCAAAGCCGCCAAGGTGTTCTCGGCCGAGTGGGGATCGCCAAACAAAAGTGCGGAAACCGAATTAGAACCGACAACCTGAGCCTGAATCGACAGGTTGTGCACCATACTGTCGCGAAAGCTGACCAAGTCGTAGGCGATGAACGCGGTGCAGGCGAGCACTAGCGCGGCGCCGCTCACCAGCATATTCATTCTGGTCAGTTTCGTAGTAATCGAATATTGCCCACGCTTGACCATAGGTTGTCAGTCTCCCGGTAAGGGATTTTTCCTTACCGCAATTGCCACCTTGAGTAGTTCAGAACTTAGCGTTAGTCCAGCCCGCTGCACTGCAGTAAGGTTGACTTCAAACCGGACTTTCTTTCCTTCGAGAACAAACTGGATCATGCCACCTCGTTGCGAAAACTGAGGCATGTCACTGACAGTGAGGACGGCCCCTTTGTCCAAGGCTTCAATAATCTTGCTGAGTCGGCTGTCTTCCGCGGAACTCAGGAATAGGATCTGGCAATTGCCCGCTTCTTGTGGAGTGGTGATTCGCTTGGCGGCAAGATTTTTCCCAGCTATGGTTTCGTTTGCAAGTGTGGCATCGAGCGCAGGCCCAAAAGGATCCTGGCCGAGAACACAGACGGTGAATGCCTCGCTTTTAGACGTGACACTGGCAGGCCATTCCACGAAACGCCCAAAGTTATAGAGATAGACGGCTTTAACATCGTAGTCACTCGGCTTCGCGCCCTGTGCTACCAAGCGTGGAACGGCAATTAGCAGAGTCCACAGTACGGCCAATACTGGCAGCCAGAACCAGAGACAACGGCTTCGCGCAAATTGTCGACTTTTGGGAATACAACGCAGAGCTGTTTGGGAAGTCGGCTTCATGGGAGATCAGTCTGCGGTTTGTCTCCACATGATCTGTGCATAGACACTTCGCTTGATCCCGACAAGCGGTCCAGGATTACCTCCGAATTCGATATGATGGGGTTGGAACAGATTCTCTCCCACCACGGAAAACTCCATTTCCCGGGTAGCCCGCCATGCCAGATGCACGTCCGCCGTGCTATAACTGCCCACTAAAAAGGCAGGTAGGGCGCTCACATAGCGATAGGTCTGATCAAACTCAAATCCTTTGGGCAGATTGAACCGAGATTGCAGAGTTACTTGATTGTGCGGACTTGACCCCTCGTCTTTACCTATATAGTCATTGCTGTCAACTACGCCCGGAATACTCTCCAAATTCAGATTCAGATATGAATACGTCGCCTTCATCTGCCACCAGTGTGACGGCTTCCAATCGGGCGCGATTTCGAAGCCGTCGGTATTGCCCCGCAATCCGTTGGCGTAGGGAAGGTGAAGGGTAAGGTGGACTGGCGTCGGCGCCGTGTCAAGGGTCAGCGTCGACGTTCCCAGATTGATCAGATCGTTGTAGTCGTTATGGAAAACTGCGATATCAATGTAGATCTTGGGAGTAATGAGGGTCCGGTACCCAGCCTCGTAGCCAATCAGACGTTCCGATGACAGCTGGGGGTTACCGTCGACCGCCAAGTAGACCAACGGATTGGCGATTGCAAAGTCTTGGAGACGAAAGTCTTCCTCGATACGCGAGGGAGTGCGAACGGCGCGTGTGACCGCCGCCCAAAACGTCCGCCGAGGCGTGATCGTCCACAACCCGCGTATGCTGGGCTGAAACTCAAATCCGGTGAAGCTGTTATGTTCCAACTTGGAGCCAACCGTGAGCGAGAATTTGTTGGGCACAATGGCAATCTCGTCCTGGACGAATCCACTGTAAACATTGTTTGAGAAGTTGTGAGGAATGAGATCGAGGGTCGGGACAGTCTGTACAACCTCGCTCGGGCTTATACGTGCCCCGACTCCCCATATGAAATTGTGACGCGCCCCCAGTGTCAGATGGTGAATAAAATCCACGTCGAAGGTGTTGCGCGTTTCTTGGTAGTGGGGGGCCTGGGCAAAAGTGCGGTCGTAGTAAGCCTGAACCTGGATGTCGGACCCTTCCCGCAGGTCGTGCCGCCACTGTCCTAGCAGGTTGCCGCCTGAAACCGCCACTGCTTGATTCGAGATAATTTGTTCTGGCGGATTGAACGATCCGTAGCCGACGGTCTCGCCAACCCCACCCTTGTACATATCACCTTGGATGGTGAGATGGTCATTGCGCCTGACATCCCAATCGGTACGGAAGCCCATCTGAGCCGATCGCCAAGTGTCGTACCCTTGGTCATCGGAATGGAAACCCGCCCCGCGGCTGAAGCCTTTACCGTAGACGCGGTAATCGAAGTTGCCATTTCCAGATCCGTAACGGACTTCGCCGATGCCTTGATCGATGTTTCCGCCTCCGACGGAAGCGAGTACCCCGTGCGTGTCTTTCGCCTTCTTCGTGATGATGTTGATAACACCGGTAACCGCGTTCGCACCCCAGATTGTGCCGCCCGGTCCCCGAATGACCTCGATACGCTCGACGTCCTCAAGAATCACGCCGTCCTGTAGCGCCCAATAGACGCCGGCAAAAAGTGGAGTGTAGAGGCTGCGGCCATCCACCATTACCAGCATGGATTTGGAGAACTGGTCGGCAAATCCCCGTATCCCGACGGCCCAATGATCGTTGTCGATTCGGCTCACCTGTACTCCGGGAACCAACCGTAGAGCCTCAGGGATACTCGTGGCCCCGGAGCGTCGAATGTCTTCGTTGGTTAAGACATAAACCGCCGCTGGAGTTTTCCACACTTCCTCAGGTTCTTTGGATGCTGTTGTTACCTCGACATCGCCCAATTGTTCAAGGCTCAATTGTTTCAGCGGTTCTCCACTTCCTTGTCCAGCCGGGGAATCAGCCAGGGCTTCATTGAACACGCCGGCGAACAAAACAAGGACAATCGCGACGATTGGGCGCCGGATCAGTCTTGTTGACCGCAGTCCATCTGCATCGCTCGCACTTCGCCGGATACAACTAGAGGAGTAAGATTTGTTCATGGAAACTAATCCTGCTGAAGATACTTTTTAACTCCCAGCACCTGCCGCGGCTCCGCGAGATAGAAAATCTGCGGTACCGCTCCTGACCAACCGCTCAAACTGGTCAAAAATCTGAGGATCCCACCAGCCTTTAGCGACCTCTTGTTTCATTGTTTGCAGTGCATCCGTGATGGAAAAAGCTCGCTTATAAGGTCGATCGGTGGTTAACGCATCGTAAACGTCTACGATCTGAAGTACCCTTGCCGTCACAGGAATCGCCTCTCCCCGAAGCCCATCTGGGTACCCAGAGCCGTCAAACTTCTCATGGTGGTGGCGAATGATCGGAAGCACAAAGCGAAATGATTTCAACGGCGCGCAGATTCGCTCGCCCACGACAGGATGTTCCTTAATCAATTTCCATTCGTCAGAGGTCAAGCTGGCAGGCTTCAGCAGAATCGCATCTGGCACGGCGATTTTTCCAACATCGTGAACTACTCCAGCACGTCGCAAAGCGACAAGTTGATCCTCCGAAAGGCCCATATGTTCGCCGAGACGAGCTGAGTAGTCCGATAGTCGCTCACAATGACCATGCGTGTAAGGATCTTTGCCTTCAATGCTTCTCGCCAAGGTAAATAGAACCGATTCAGCACGCTCCAGTTCGTCTGTGCGTTGCTTCAGCTTCAGAAGTGACCTTACGCGAGCGAGCAGTTCGGCTCGATCTACCGGACGACTCAGAAAATCGTCAGCTCCTACCTTGATTCCTTCCAGCCGGTCCTGTTTGTCGGAGAGAGCGGTAATCAAGATCACAGGTACTAGATATGTATCTGGATTGTCCTTGATGGTCTGGCAGACCTGGAACCCGTTCATGTTAGGCATCATCACATCCAGAAGCACAAGGTCGACTTGGGTTCTCGCGAGTTCGGCGACCGCAGATGCGCCATCTGGAACAGCTATGACTGTGTAACCCTGGCCCGAGAGGAGTTCTTCCAATAACTCGCGGTTTGAGGCTTGATCGTCGGCAATCAACACATTGCCGCCGGTTTGTTGATGCGACCCATCAAACATAGTTCACCGCTGCGCTATTGTCGGCAGATTGCGTCTGCACCATATAAAAAAAGGACTAACGATTGTTACTGAAGTCACGAGTCCGAGAGTAAGTAACGCGATTGGCTAGGAAATAAAGACTGATCACTCGCCAGCAGTGCCCCTCAAAGAATAAGAGTGAGGTGTGGTGGACGGAAAAGCGACGAATCGCTCAGGGAAAGGACTGCGCCAGCATTCATCACTCAAGCTCGATCGCAAGCTCACAGATTTTTCTTGCAACGGAGGCACGATCTCTTCCCTGAAACCTGCCGACGTGGTGAATCTGTTTGCCATACTCAATCGTCGTACCCCACACATCATCGCCCATCTTCTACCGTCACTTTCGCGTATGCCATATGATTGGAGGACAGCCCACGGTCACAACGGAGAAAGCCGGCCGGTTTGTCTCCGCTGAGGCTTCAACCGATTGCGGCCGAGTTTGGAGCAAACGGGGATGGTTCTGGAAATCGTTCGGAAGAAATTCTGCCTGTCGTATGGCAAGATAATTACTCAAGTCGAGTCCAAACATACGAATTGGCGAAAACCGGGGAAAAAATGAGTACCGGAAAAGACGAAGCGTTGGCTGTGAAAATATTCGATGATAAATATGCTCTGGCGAAGGTCGCTGCGGAACAGGCAGCGTCGAGCATCCGCCGCGCAATTGATGCTCGCCAGCACGCCCGCATTATGCGCCGCCACTGGCGCCGCTCAGTTTGAGTTCCTGGAAATGTTGACCAAGGTGGCGGATATCGACTGGCGGTGCGTCGAGATGTTTCATCTGGATGAGTACATCGGCTTGCCGATGTCACATCCCGCCAGTTTCCGCAGGTTTCTCCAGGAACGCTTGATTCAAAAAGTGGGGATTACCAACTATCACTTTCTCGACGGCGATACCGACCCGTCAGCGACGATCCAACGCGTAGGAGATGCCCTCGCTGCCGCGCCGATCGATATCGCATTCGTTGGCATTGGCGAGAACGGCCATCTCGCGTTCAATGATCCGCCCGCTGATTTCGAGACTGAGGAACCTTATTTGATCGTCAACTTGGACGAGGCTTGTCGGCTCCAGCAGGTCGGAGAGGGATGGTTCGCGAGTATTTCCGAAACGCCGAAGCAAGCCATTTCGATGTCAATACGGCAGATCCTCAAAGCGGAGGAGATCCTCGCAGTCGTGCCAGATTCGCGCAAGGCAAAGGCTGTCCGAGCTTGCCTTGAGGGAGAGATAAGTCCGATGACCCCGGCATCGATTTTGCGCAAGCATCACAACACGACCGTTTACCTCGATAGGAATTCTGCCGCTTTGCTGACGCAAGCGGCGCAAAGCATTTCTTGACAGCGGTTTCGTCAAGGTAATGCGCAAATGAGGATGAATCATCACTTCAGACTCCCCATCCACCGCGAATGCCGGGTCCAGGCTCCGTTCCTTTCCGAAGTTGCGCTGGTGGATCGGCGGGCTCCTGTTTGCGTCGACCGTCATTAACTACATAGACCGCCAAACCCTCTCTCTTCTCGCCCCTTATCTCAAGCTGCAGTACCACTGGACCAATTCCGACTACGCTGACATAGTCATCGGATTCCGCGTGGCCTACTCCATCGGGCAGACAGTGTTCGGCCGGCTGATGGACCGCGTCGGCGCGAGACGGGGTTTGACTCTGACAGTCGCTTGGTACTCGATAGCGTCGATGCTGACTTCGCTGGCAAGCGGCTTCTACAGTTTTATGACATTTCGTTTCCTGCTGGGAGCGGGCGAATCGGGGAACTGGCCAGCTGCGACCAAAGTCGTAGGCGAATGGTTTCCGAAGCGCGAACGCGCTTTGGCAACTGCGCTGTTCGATAGTGGTAGCTCGGTGGGAGGCGCGATCGCACCATTCATCGTTCTCGACATTTATTTCCGCTGGGGCTGGCGTCCCGCTTTCGTGGTCCCAGGCTTCCTGGGATTGATTTGGTTGATTGGCTGGCGATGGCTCTACGCGCCACCGGATCAACATCCCCGAATCGCTGCCGCGGAACTCAATCTCATCCTCGCGGAACGTGGTGACAGCGGCGCTCGACCGACAGGCGGAATTAGCCTGGGATTGAAGGACCTTCTGAAACTGCCGCAGACATGGGGAATCATCATCGCGAAGACTTTCAGTGATCCGGTGTGGTTCTTCGTCACCGATTGGTTTCCCATCTACTTGGTCGCAAAAGGGATCGATCTCAGAAGCGGCTTAGTTGCGGTCTGGATACCGTTTATCGCCGCGGATATAGGAAACTTTTTTGGCGGTTGGATGTCGGGTTACCTGATCAAGACTGGATGGTCACTGGGCGCGGCCCGAAAGGCACTGGTTGTATTTGGGGGCGTGGGCGTGACTCTGCTCATTCCGACGATACTTACCACCAATCTCTACCTGATTACGTTGCTGTTTGCGCTCTCGACCTTTGCGTACGCCTGCTTCTCGACGATGGCCAACGTGTTGCCGTCCGATGTGTACAACAATGAGTCGGTCGCGTCGGTCAGCGGTCTGAGCGGGACTGGGGCCGGCATTGGGACGATCATTGCCTTCAAGTTAGTTGGGCATTTTTCCGATCTGAGACAGGCGGCTGCGACTCACTCCTTCGATCCGATTGTGATGGTAGCCGGGTTGGTCCCATTTGTGGGAATGGTTCTCGTGCTCATCCTTGTCCGTAACACGAAAGCCACGGATGAAGGACTAGTACGGGAAATCTAGTTACTGTTACAGTTTGAAATCTAGGTTGTGGAAGCAACTGCATCCTGCCACGGGACACCGAATCTCGCCTCCCTTCGAAAAATCATTCGTATCGTAGGCGACCACTACGTGGGGATTAAACAGGTGTCCGCATTGCTTACAATTTCCATCGGCATCATTAAGCTGGGTTTTTCTTGTTCGTTCATGCCCGCACCTCAGATGTTTTTCTGATGAGATTTGGTGTTTCGTCGGTGCGAAGGCTAACACGAGAACATCATGCCACAAGCAGAGTACTGACGCTATGGCCTGTTGAATTCAAACTGTAACAGTACCGAAATCTAGAACCGCGCTGCAGTTGCCATAGTTGTCAAGCAGAGTGTGAAGGTCATATCAACCGCGGCAACGACACATCCGCAACCTTGGCCATCATGGGCGTTGAGGTGAGGGTGTACATCATTTGTCGTCTGCTTGCTCAAAACGCCGGTTCATGCGGAGATCGGGAGTCGGCTTCAATTCGCCTGTTACTCCGATGGAAAAGCTCTGTTCATAGGGCGCATCGTCCGGACTGTCCACTGTGAGCCGAACACTGAACTCGGCCGCTCTTGTATAGCAATGAGAAACCTTGGCCCCTTCCGAGACCGTGCCATCGCCGAAATCCCAGTGATAACCAACTGCCGGCACACCGTCAGGGTCGGCCTGAGCCGAGAAGGCTATCGTTTCCCCAGCCTTCGACTGAGATGGAACCCGGGCCGTAACAGTTGGGGCGGCCTTGGCGACGGCCGTGTCCACCAACTTGATAACCACGACTGATTGTGGCGGCTGATTCTGAAGCCGGACTGCGCCACCTTCGAGCGCAAACGCGGCGTTTGAATCCATCACCGCCGTCGCCACCAGTGTCGAGCTCACGGGGACCCCGAAGTCCGTGAGTCTCAACAAGTGCGAGCGCGGCCCGTCGGTCCAGTTAAAAACCGTCAAGATGCTTTGCCGCGGACTTTGCCGGAGCAAGAAAATACTCGGTTGTCCGTCCTCCGCCTCATAGGCCATCAGATCAACAGGAGTAGAGGCTCGACCAGCTTTGGCCATGTTGAGCAAGTCTCGGTTTTCGACCAATGCCAGTCGATCCTTCTCGCTGCCAAGAACCAGCAGATCATCGCCGATTTCGTAATTGCCACCGGCAATAGCAGAAAGTGCAATCGAAGCTTGCGCTGCTTCTAGCGAATGCGCGGAGCGCTCGCGCGAATGCTCCACCATATATGTATCGGTGATGTTGAAAGCGTCCGGGTCATCGATGAAGAAGTTCCCATTCATATAGAAACGCGCGGCGATGCCGGGAGCGGCTGTCTTCGACCTCAGAAAAGTGTGCCCCGTGTCCGCGGAAACGCGGCCTGTGTCCACGATCCCGACAGGATTGAGCATGGGGCTTCCGTCTTTGTCCAGGATCACGTTATCGCCGACCGTGTCGCGGATCACCTGCAAGCCGATTCGCTGGGCTTCGAGCGCAGTGGTATTTGGACGATGGTAGTAACCCTCAATAGCCGTCGTATCCATAAAGTCCAATTTGATGAAGCGGACTCCCCACTCCCGGGTCAACTTCTTGTAGGTTTGGCGCAAATATTCTTGCGCCCCCGGATGCGTCGTATCAAGCGCGTAAAGCGTGTCAACACCCTGCCGCCACACATCCTCCAGGGGAATCGGTTCGCCGTTGGCATTGTGGACCAACCAATCCTTGTGATGTTCGTAAACCCACGCCCGGCTGCTTACCTCAAAGGGCGCCGTCCACAGGCCAACGGTGAGGCCATCTCTCAAAATGTAATGAGCCACAAACCCCATACCGTCCGGGAATTGCGTCGCGTTGGCAGTGACGTACTCTCCGCGAGCGTACTGATAGCCTTCATCGATCTGGAAAAAGTTGTAACCGAGCGAGTTCAAATGCTGCGACAGCCAATCGGCATTGGCCAGCGTTTCGCCCTGGTTGATGGCGGCGTAATAGGCGGTCCAGCTCCACCATCCAATTGGAATCTGACTCGAAACCCGCGCGTGATGCAGCCGTCGAATCGCGGAACCATAAGCGCGCAGTTGTCCCAGGTAGTCCTTCCCTACCGCAAACATCACACGTTCAGAACTCATCTCTTCGCCCGGATTGAGTGGAAGACTTAGTTCGATCCGGTCGCTTTTCAAATGCTTCGGTTCAAGAGTCTCTGCCCGGCTCAAAGCTTTCTGAATCTCCGTGGTTCCCGTAGATTCGACGTTATACGCTGCGATCTTAGCGTCGGCACCTTTGCCCTCGGCCTTAAGCCGCAAAATAGTCAGGAAGCGATCCGAGGTAAGTGCGCCAAGAAACAAGCTCTGCTTGCTCTGCCGGTTATAAATAAGCTGGCTTCCGACTCCGCGATGCATTCCGTCCGGCGCACCGCCGAGATCGTAGATGACCAAGTCGGGCCAATCTTCGCTAAAACTATCGGAGAGAATTCGCTCATCCGATGGATGCCCGCCCAAGTTGACGATCGAGTCTCCCGTCGCGTCCACACTGCGGATTGCCTGCACCGACGTAGCTTTGCCCGTTCCGTTCCTGACCCGTACTTGAATGGTGCCGTAGGGATTTTGGGTGTAAAGCTGCAGCACATAGATAAGGTCGGGGCTGCCGCGTAGTCCGCTGCAGGTGACCGTCAACTGTTTTCCGGAGCCGAGTGCGTCGCTGAATGGCGACTCGGACACCGAATGGGAGGGATAGCTCCCGGGACGCAGCCATGTGTGGTCGACCAGTGCACCTGTGCTTGCCTGCAGCGTAGATTGGCTACCAGTGGGGCCAAATTGATACGATCCATCCTGACCATTGACCGTGACGAACAGAGTGCCGTTAGTCAGCTGCTGGGCTGGACACCTCGCTGCGCCCAGCGTCAATGCGGCAATAATTACGCCCACTGTGGTGCACTGCAAGACTGTAAGCACCTTTCGCGTGGTTGCGATCGCAATCGTTAGCTTTTGGACCTGACATGGTGCGTCGCTCATGAGTTAGCTCCATCTTCAATCTTTCGAAGTTATCCAGGCTGCGAACTTGATGTCCCCGTCGTCCGGCGATTCTTCGCTGGCCTCTATGATGAAGGTCTATTCTTTGGGCTACTTCACGTCGCCCGCCTCGTACCAGAAAACTGCGCCCTTAGTGATTGTGGGGAGGGTATAGGTTATGCGGCCGTCGGAATCGTGAACTCCGCTGACCTCCTGCAAATCGCCAAGAAATGGCAGAAAGAATGCCTTCCCTTTGCCGGCCTTCGCAATGCGGACGCGCACTCCAGTTTGCGGCGTCTGCACGGCATTCACCTTGCCGCGTAATCCGGCAAAATTTGCGAAAAAGATGTGCGGATTTCCTTCAACTGCTGCAATCGAGGTCGCGACCATGGGTGACGCCGTCACCTCAAGCTCGCTCATATTCTTCAGGCCCTTCAAGAACTCCGCTTGCGAGCCAGGGTCCGCCTGCTCGAAGTCGCTTTCGATCGCGCTCATATAGTCTTTTCCCGGATCTTTCGGGAACCGTAACACGTTGGGCGCTACCTCTAGTTGGGTAGCATCGGTGCCGGTGATCACCAGGTTGTGCCGGTGCTCAACGAAGTTTCGCAGCCCGTCTCTTTCCTGGTCATTCAAAATCCGGACATCGGGAAGAACCAGAGTCTCGCCTTTGAAATTCGCGAGAGTCCGGGGCGTGACCACCTGAAACTCCCAATGCTTCTGCATCAGTAGAATCAGAATCCCCTGGTAGGAGCGGATAAATTCGTCAGCATAGATGTTTCGCGTGTCCGGGGAGAAATAAACACCCACCGGATGCGCAGGAGCACGCGGCAAGTAAAAAGTCTTCTCGTGAGCTTGGATCCAGGAAAGAATTGTCTTTCGGGTGGGCAGGTCATTCGACCCAGCCATGGAGTGTCCGGGCGCGTCCCAGAAATTCGTTCCCGCCATAATCTCTGACATGGCAAGGTTCTTCATCGGTTCGGGTGGGGCCACGTTCTTGTCGCCATCCCAGGAATAATTCAACATCCAGGAGGCCTTGCCCTCTGCGAATGCTCGGAAGGAATGCATCCCCACCTGATATTGAAACCAGCCCAGAGGGTTGCGCGCCGAGGCCATATGCCCGCCCTTGCCAGCCGAGTACTCATGCGCAATCGCGTCCACCACCCCGTACAGGCTGTACACGTCGACTCCTACGCGGACCGCTGCCTCCTCGATGCCCGGGTAAATCTCAGGAATTGTCTTGATCTCCGGGTTCACCGATTTTGCGTTCTCATCAATCTCATGCATAAAGTCGGTGAAAGTTCGAATTCTAAAATCCACCCACTTGCGGAAATTGGGGTCGGAGAAGTCACCTAGCTTCAAATCCTTCTTCGCATCCAGCCCCGTTTCCTTCTTGAACGCGGCGACCGTGTATTCATCGAAGCTGGCCCAAGTGTCTTCCCATCCGTCAAAGTGCGTCATCCAGTACGGAATGTCGACGTAAATCCCATCGATTCCCGTGCCCGCGATTTGCCGCACACGCTGCATATAAATCTTGCGCCACTCGGGGGCATACGGCGTCACCCATACGTCTTCGTCGCCTTTCCGAATCCAAAACGCCGTGCCCCCACCGAAGATTGCCGGCTCGCCCGTGATCTTCCTCTGCAACCAGTCCGGGTGCTCTTTCGCCATCGTGTGCGATGTCGCGTCTGCATTCGCCGTTATGCATTCCGTGCCCGCGATGTACACGAAGGCGTAGTTGCCCGCCCGATGCGCCTTTTCCGCCACGTCGTGGATTGCCTTGAGCTTCTCCTCCGGATTCACAAAACTTTCGTACCGTCCCGGAATATCGTTGTCCACCTCAATCCCGAAAACGTTGCTGGCCTCCGCATCGGCAACAATCTTGTCGGTGTTATTTGGCTGCAAGCCGTACGCCCCGATACGCACGTAGTTTGTCCAGTTCTGCCCTGCGGGATAGGAAGGAGCAGCGCCCAGCATCACCAGTGAAACTGAAAGCAGTACGAGGGACACGAGTACAACCTGAATTGGTTTCATAAATGCTTTTCGGAAAAGATGGTTCCGCGAACCGTCACCGCTTTCGCAGACTCCGGAAGTCAGCCTCGAGCAGAAGCAGCGCAAGGATAGGCAGCTTGCTCTCACTCTTCAAAGTGAGTAAGTCGTGGTGGCTTTGCCAACAAACATGTTCAGGCGGGGCGCAAGGAAACTCTCAACCCACACCGCTCCCACACCCCGCATTCAGGCGCCAGGCGTTCTTCTCAAAGCACACCCGCTCTCAGAATTCGAACCTTATCGCAAGCTGGCCGGTGCGCGGCCCGCCTGCTTGGGAGCTGCTCACCTGTCGGGTGACTTTGCCGAAATCGGTGTCTCCCAGGAACGAATCGGGTGTCCGGAAACGAACCGTGTTGGTGATATTAAAGAACTCGGCTCGCAACTCCAGTTTCATTCCCTCTCGCACCGCGAAGTCCTTGAAAATCCCCATGTCAATATTCTTGATTCCTTGCCCACGCGCATTGGCGGAAAACCGCGGAGCATTGCCCGGCACTTGGTCGTCAGGAATACTGAAGCAATCGCCGTTGTAGGCGCTTGCGTTCGGGTCGTTGGAGAAAGCGACATCATGCAAGCTGAGCCCGGTCCCGAGGTTGGAACAGGTGATATTCGGCCGCTGCTGGCCATCGGCAATCTGGGAATTGGCCAAAGCGAATGGCACAGGTTGACCGGATTGCAGGGTCAAGAGAGCATTCAAGGACCAGCCGCCCACGATCGCGTCCAGGATCCGGTTCATGCTTCCACCCATCCATCGGTTCCGCCCGAACGGCAGGTCATACACAGCCGCCAGCACAAACCGCTGCGGCGTGTCATTGGCCCCAATCGAGTGTTCCGCTCTCAGGTTATTGATGTCCTGGGGATTCCCCAGCCCTGACCCGTCGAAGAAGATGAAGCTGTTCGCCCCATAGGACGAGTAGTCAGTCGCCTTCGACCACGTGTAGTTCCCTTCAAAACTCAACCCGTGGGTAGGGCGTTTCTGGAACCGCACCAGCAGTCCGTTGTACCAGGAACTCGCCGCCAGCAGGGGCAGCCCCTCAAAGTCCCCATCGAATTGGGGAAAACGCCGCAACAGATTGCTTAGCGGAATTGTCGCGTTGTTGTAGATGGAATCAGGCTGGTTGAAAACTGCATTCGGCCCGGTAAACATCCCCTGAAACGGATTCGGCACCAGCGTAGACTGGCAGGTCGAATCACACAAGTCCCGCGCCGCGGTCGGCAGCGAATCGCGGTTTCGCGTCGCTCCTCCCCAGGGCAAGTGCGTGCTGCGATTCGCTGAATAGTCGGCGGAGATGACAATCCCGGCGGGCAACAGGTGTTGCAAGCCCAAGGTTCCATTGATAAATCTCCGGGTTGCGATCCGAAGTTGTCCCCAGATCGTTGTTGTTCCCCAGCCCCCACTCGGCCAACGCGCCGTACTTGGTTCCTTGCGACTGCGGAAGCGTGTTGGGAGGCAATGTCGGAAACACATTGTTGAGTGCCCAACCCGGGGCAAGGGTTACGCCACCGTCCAGCGAGATGTGGAAGGCCGACGAGTCCTGGAACGCCGTTCCCGGATACTGGAAGTTGGTCGCGGACGAAAGCCCGTAGAAGAGCCCCGCGCCGCCGCGGAGAACCGTGTCCTTCGCGACCTGGTAAGCAAAGCCCAACCGCGGTCCAAAATTGTTGCGGTCGATGGGAACATGCCGATTGCTCGAGCTCGGAAACACCGTGGTTCCCAGCAACTGCCTTGGTCCCAGCCCCAGGCTGCTCAAGTCAACGGGGTTTCCATTGTTATCCACGATCCCGCTCGAGGGCGGTGTCAGATCCACGGTAACCCCGCTGTTTCCCGTGAAATTACTGAACTGGATGCGGTTGAAGCGCTCCGTGTAGGGCGTGCTCCACTCGTACCGCAATCCCAGACTCAGCGTCAGCCTGGAGGTCACTTTCCAGTCATCCTGTGCGTAGAAAGCGGTCTCCTTGGATTTCTCCAGCACCGCCGGCTTGATGTTGATGTGGCCGTCGGTCGGCCATCCCAGTTCCAACGCCGCCATGGCGTCTCCATCCTGGGTATTAGGATCGGAGAACGCATTGGCCGCCGTTGTGGACCCGGAAAAATGAAACAGCCCGGTCGCGTCGTCGGGTTGAAAGAAATTGTTGAGGAACAGCCGCTGCTCCCCGCCAAATTTCAGCACGTGGTTTCCTTTCACCCAATTCAGCGATGAGGAGTAGACGTACTGCGTGTGCCCATTGACGGTAGTAATGCAACACTGGCCACCGTTCGGGCCACCATTCAACGACGCGTAATTGTCCACGTTGACTTCTGTCATTCTCACGATGTCGTTGGCTTCCGTCAGAATCGATTGAAATCCGAACTGCGCGGGATCGATCGCTTCCGGCTGTTCGTTCTGATAGTACCGTTCCAATCCAAACCGGCTCGTCAGAAGCAGGTTCGGACGCAGCGTCCAAGTGTGCTCCAGGCCCACGTTGCGCGTGGTCACGTGCGTCGTCGACCCATCCTGGAACAAACCCGGAGTTGTGTCATGAGTGCTGTTCTGGCTATACCGGCCCATCAAATGGACATTGTTCGTGAGTTGGTGGTCCAATTTGATGTCAAATTGGGTTGAGGGCGTGGTTTCGGTGACCGCCTGATTGAAATTATTGCCCGAGTTGTCGATCGGACCCGTGGGCAAGGGAAACGCATTCTTAGAGTTCAGCAAGTTCCAGACCGGGCTCATCAGGGACTGGGGAATTACTTCCGTGCTACCGGTGGTTGGATCAACCGGAAAAGGCTGCCGGTCGCCAAAAGTAGGACTCGAGGGATCCGAGTCGACATTGAAGGGGTTGAAGAGTTGCACGGGTACGGAATTCCCGTTGGTATCCTGCGTCAGTGTCTGGGTGAAGTCGCCTTGCCGCTCCAATGCAGTCGGAACTCTCGCGCTGATCAGGTTCTTCGAGATGTTCCTCTGTCTTTCCAAATCAACCAGAAAGAAAGTCTTCCCCTTGATGATGGGACCGCCCAGGGAAAATCCGTATTGATCGTGTGTCGGCCCGGTCCTCGGTATTCCATTCCGTGCGGCGAAGAAATCGTTGGCGTTCAGCCAAGGCCGCTGCCCAAACCACCAGCCGCTCCCGTGAAACTTGTTGGTACCCGACTTCATCAGGACATTTACCACCGTCCCACCGTTGCTGCCGTACTCCGCCGAGAAGCTGTTATTCTGCACCTTGAATTCCTGGATTACCTCGGTCGACGGCATGTAACTCAGATTGTTTGTTGCCCCCTCCCCCTGCTCCGGACCAGTCGTCAGATTGCCATCCAGCCGGATTTCCGCCGAACCATAACGCTGCCCATTGGATGAAAAGTCAGTTCCATCCGGATAGGCATCCGCGTTATTAAGCTTTGTAACCCCAGCCGACAGATATACCAGTTGGGTGGCGTCCCGGCCCTGCAGTGGCATCCGGCTGACGAACTCATTCGTAACGTCCGTGCCCAGCGCTGAGCTTCCCGTGTCTAGCAGTGGCGCGGTTTCGGTCACGGTGACCGTTTCCTTGGTTGACGCCAGGCTCACAACGAAATCCACCGTGGCCTGTTGGCTGACCGCCAGCACCACGCCCGTCCGAACGACATCGCGGAAGCCGGGCGCCTCCACCTTGATGGAGTAGCTTGCGGGCCGCAGTCCATTCACCACGTACTCTCCACTAGCGTTGGTGGTAACAGTGGTCGCGGTATTGGTCGACTCATTGGTTATCGTGACTTTTGCATTGTTCATCACGGCGTGGGCAGGGTCGGTGACCGTGCCGCGCACTTGTGCTGTGTAACTGCCCTGTCCTAGTGCAGCCTGGTGAACGAGGAAAACCACGGTGAGAAAGAAACTCCAGCGGCGAAGGCGGGAATCAGCGCGACAGATGGCCATCTTGGACCTCCTAGGAATCACGGACAGTAATCCTGACAGCGCCAAAACGCAAGTAAAAGCAAGTGTTCGTAATATTTCCTTGTGTGCCAACCTCGGCCTGCAAAGCGGGACATAATCGCAAACAAGGTGATTCCGGTGCCAGGTCAAAGTGGCGACAATATGATCACTCCTTCAACCATTACGAATGATTACGTTCTATTGCGATTACTTTTACTTTTCATCTATATGATCTGTCAAGCAATTTCTGGTGATTTCAATTTCTTGTGATTTCCTTGTCCCGCTTCGGAGGGCAGAATGCTCGGCGTCAGTGAGGCACTGACATAGCGCGCACACCTGTCGGTTCAGTTCTACTGGCATCTGCTTTTGGAAGTGCAGCCAAGATTGGAGTGAAGATGCGCTGCATAGGCGGGAGCGGTCGGTATTCAATGCAGCAACGAGAAACTGAAGATGTCGCTCCCTGCCGCCACGGCAACATACTGCACGCCATCGACGGCATAGGTCATCGGTGAGGCGCGCATCATCTGGCCAGTATTGAAGTGCCAGAGAGCATGTCCCGTGCTCGCGTCAACCGCTTCAAGCGATTCGCTATCATCGCCGAAGAACAACAGGCCGCCAGCGGTCGTCAACGTCCCGCCCCAGGACCTTCCGGATCCTATCTGAGGGTAGCTCCAAACTGCTTTCCCATCTGCCAGCGACAGTGCCAGCAATATCTTCTCGGACTTTTCCATCGAGGAATGAATGGTCCCGGTATTGTAAAACGTCTCGCCTGCCACGAAGTCTGCGGGCTTCGCGAAAACAATATCGCAGTTCTCCGAGGCGAGTACATAGAAGAGTCCGGTATCCAGACTGTAGGACGGCGAAAACCAATTTGTCGCTCCGTCAATTCCTGGGCAGATGTAGGTGCCTCCCGGAGTTGGAACTTTCCCGGTGAGAATCGGACGCCCCGATGCGTCCACGCCACTGGCCCAATTCAGATTCTGGATAAAGGGCGTCGCGTAAAGAAACTTGCCATTGGTGCGGTCGAGAACATAGAAATAACCGTTGCGGTTGGCTTGCACCAAAAGGTGCTTCACTGTTCCGTTTTCTCGGCTATCAATCAGGACAGGAGTTTCATTCGCATCGTAGTCAAACAAATCGTGCGGGGTGAACTGAAAGTACCATTTCAATTCGCCAGTGTCCGCGTCGATAGCCAGTACACAGGCAGTGTAAAGGTCGTCCCCTGGTCGCGAATCGCCTACGAAATCAGGAGCCGCGTTGCTGGTCGTCCAATACAGCGTGTTGAGCTCCGGATCATACGTTCCGGGCATCCAAGTGGTACCACCGCCGTGCAGATAGGAATCGCCCGGCCAACTGGAGGCGCCAAATTCTCCTGGTGCCGGAATCGTCCAGCGTTGCCATTTTTTCGTTCCATTCGCCGCATCGAACGCTGCCAGAAATCCCCTCACGCCGGAGTCGCCGCCTGACGTCCCTACAATTACTGTGCCCTTCACCACCAACGGGGCGCCCGTCGCTCCATAGTGCTTGGTCTTGTCAGCATATTCCACGTCCCACCGCAGACCACCAGAGCGGGCATCGAGTGACAGCAGATGCGCATCATCGGTCTCTACAAAAACGGAATTCTGCCATACCGCTACCCCACGATTTTTGTGCGAAGCGGCATCATCCAGCAGTCCGGAACTCACGGGCCGATGATAGGCCCATAACTGGCGTCCGGTCCGTGCGTCCAAGGCAAAGACATCATTGGCTGATGTCACGAACACTACCCCCCTCACGACTACTGGTGTTGTTTCCAGGCTCTGGGAGTTACCGGGATGGAAGACCCAGGCTGCTCGAAGTTGATGGACATTTGCGGTATTGATTTCCCGCAAAGCGCTATAACGGCGCCCCGTGTAGTCGCCGTTGTACGAGGTCCAATTCGTTCCGACCGGACTCGCCAGCAAGTCCTCCTCACCTACGGCGCTGCCGGAGACTGCCGAACGTTCCTGTCCCGTCAAGGGGACGCCAATCAGCACGGCAAGAAGTGCGAACAGCGTTACGCCGGGCACTTTCATTTCAGCGAATTTCTCCCGTTCTGATTGGAACTTCCTGAAGTGCGCCTCGATCCAATCCAACCTGATCTTCCAGATGTAGAGAAATCCGTGTTGGCTTTCCTTGGGGTGCGGTTTCTAAGTCCAACACGACCAGCTCAGTCGGCCGCACCTCGGCAAGCACCAGGGTCCCAGTGCTCGAGCCGTGTTCGTTATAGAAGTGTGCGACAAGTTTGCCGGGGAAGAATACTCCAAAAGAACCTGCCAGCCTGACCTTGCCATTCTCCAAACTGACTGCGCGAAGCGGCCTGGTCACGAGGCCTGCGTCGGTCACTCCATGGAATTCGCTGTCTGCACGCGTCGGGAACCAGTCCGTTTCCAGTTGGCAAGCCTCGCCCGGACGCAGACGGCACATCGGACTATTGATCTCTGCTTCCATATAAAAAGGCGACGCGCTTTCGGATGCATCGCTCACCGACGCCACACCGTCGCTGCTGAACCTCAGCTGAGGGCCATTCGTCCAGAAAATTACGGAAGCCTTCCCGGGATAGGGCTTGAGTTCTTGATATTGAAAACGCTCGACCATGGCGTAGCGGCTGTTGCCATCGACGACAGCCAGCCAACCATCGGTCGAATCTACCCAAAACTCCGCTGCCAAATGGGAATAATGCAGAGAAAATAAACCGTCGTCTCTTATGATCGCCGCAGGGTTCTCAGCGGGACCCGTGCGAACGTGATAGCGATTCAAGTATCCACTGGATGGATTCGAAGGAGTGAATCCCCAAATCTCCTGATTGCTGTGTGACGAATCTTTTGGGTTGGCGGTGTCGTACTGCGAAACCGACTGTACCGACCACTCGACCGTGTGGCCGCTCACGTTTTTCATCGATGCACGGAAAGAAATATGAGGCGAATCGGAGTCCAGGCGAATAGTTCGTGAAATCTGGACCCCAGTCTGAGCATCTGGCGGTCCGGTGAGTTCGATCCCACACGCCTGACCATCCGAAAGTTTTCGAAAGTTGAAGGGCCCGTCATCCAGCAAGTCAGAATTGCCTCGCCAGTGTTGTTCGTCGTCGTCCCCCTCGGGCAACAACCAAAGCTTGTCCCCACCATAGTTGAACCACCGGTCTTGCGATGGTGGCATGTACTTCCCTGCGAGCTTTGGATTGACAAAAAGGTAAGCATGCCCGTTGAAGCTCACCTGCATCAGACGCCCGCCATTTTGCGGAACGATCACGACCTGTACCCATTGGTTGGAAATCTGCTGTGCCTGCCACCCTTTATAGTCAGCATTCTCCACACGGCACTCTGCGTTTTCCGCGGATTTGGCTGTCGCCGCCGCCTGTGCGGCGGCCGTCGAGGTTCTGGCTCCAGCGAGCAGCACCGCCATCACAACAACGGCTCCAGCGATTTTTCGATACAAGTCCATGCTCCGCTCCGCCACTCGCTTTTCTGACCAACTGGGTCCACTCGACTCGGCTCACGAAAAATTGACCAAAACATCGTTGATTCGCCTGCACTGAACTTAGACGATTCGTGCGATTCGAACGACTCGAATGACGAACATTGCCTTTTTTGATCCACCGGTGATGCCCGCTGCAACGGCTGCGGACAGCGCCACCGGAATCCGGAATATACTCCGCAAACGCGGGAAATGAAATAATTCAATATAAAACGAAATAAAATGATTGGTGTCCAAAAAGTTCTGTGTTAAACCCTAGGAGCCTGATTTGTGGAGACAGACAGGGCAAGACTTTCAAGGAGAATCATCATGGCCGGAAATGATTCTAGTCGGCGCTCTTTCGTCAAATTCCTGGCAGCGGCTCCGCTACTGAGTCAAATTGCTGCCCGCGATCTCTATGCGCACGCCGCTACGGCGATGGGAGTTGGCGGGAAGCAGAATGTGTATTCCCGGCTGGGAGTGAAGACCGTCATCAATTGCCGCGGCACCTGGACCTATCTTAGCGGCTCGCTGGAGTTTCCTGAGGTTCGCCAGGCCCAGCTGGAAGCCAGTGAATATTTCGTCGAACATGCTGGAACTTCAACGCGCCGTCGGCCGCCGCTTGTCGGAGTTGACTGGCGCAGAGTCGGGCATTGTGACCTCGGGCTCCGCTGGAGCCATGGCCGCAGCATCGGCTGCCTGCATGGCCGGTACGGACGACAAACTGATCTGGCAGCTTCCCGATACCACAGGGTTGAAACATGAAGTGGTCATGGCGGGAGGCCGCAGCGCTTTTGATAGCGCCATTCGACTCACCGGAGCGAAGCTTGTTCTCGCGCACTCCCCGGAAGAAATCGCGAACGCGATCAACGAAAACACGGCCATGATCTACACCAACGATCTGGGCGAAAAGCTGGAACAGGAAGTGAAGATCGCCAAAGACCGCAAGGTTCCGATGCTGCTCGACGATGCTGCCGGAATTCCTCCTGTCGACAACGCCAAACTCTACGCCAGAATGGGAATCGACATGTATTGCTTCTCCGGAGGTAAGGGGCTTCGCGGGTCCGCAGTGCAGCGGTTTGCTTCTTGGGCCGCAAGGACCTTATCGAAGCCGCTCTCCTGAACAGCAACCCGCGTGAAGGAGCCGTTTGCCGTCCCATGAAGGTCGGGAAAGAAGAAGTCATCGGCTGCCTGACAGCGCTTGAAACCTGGCTGAAAACCGACGAGAAGAAACTTTACGAAGAATGGAATGCGCGCATCGACCGCATCCGCAAGCTGGTCGAAACTGTGCCTGGGGTGACAACGAGCACGTTTGTTCCCGAGGATGGAAATCGCTATCCAACTTTAAGAGTGAAGTGGGACCAGCAAGCCTGGGGTTTTTCCATCTCCGACTGTGTACGGTGAACTTCGTGCCAGCGATCCCGTCATCGAAGTGCTGGGCGCGGACAATCCCAGCCTGGTGACTGCGGTGCGCGAAGGCAATCCCAACCGCAAGGAACGCAAGGAACCTGATCATATCGAACTGGTTTCCATGACGATCAAACCCGGAGAGGAAATTATTGTCGGGCAAAGATTGCGCGCCGTACTGAGCGCAGCGCAGAAAAAGGCTGCATAAGCAGCACGAAAGGAAACCCGTGCACCGAGCGACCATCGCCCGATCGTTTAGGTCTTTTCCTGTGTTTCTTGCTTCCCTTCTTGCCGCGCAGGACCAGGTGCGCGCTGTGGCGCCTGTCTACTCTGCCTCGAGCAGCAACCACTTTCTCTCGCCGGGCGTAGATGCTGGCGATTATCTCTACGTCTCGGGCCAAGGGCCACGCCGCGCAGATGGCACCGTGCCCTCATCGCCTGATGCACAATTCCGGCAAGCTCTCGACAATGTCAAGGCCGTCGTGGAGTCTGCCGGATTGACTCTGGAAAACGTTGTGTATGTCCAGGTGTATCTGACCGACATCAGTACATATCCGGAGATGAATCGAGTATTCGGCGAGTACTTCCCGAAAACTCCGCCGGCTCGAGCGGTCCTCGGAGTTTCCGCTCTTCCATATCCGCCGGTTCAAATCAATGCAGTTGCGGTCCGCAATCTGGAGGGACGGAAGGCAGTCTATCCTCCAAATTCGTCTAAAGACGAATCCGCATCGCCGGGCATTCTTACCCATGATCGTCTTTTCATTTCCAGCATGGCTGGGATCGATCCCACAACCGGCAAGGTTCCCGATGATCCCGCCGCTCAGGTCGATCTCGCGCTCGATCGGATGCAGGCTGTCGTCAAAGCCGCCGGCCTGGAAATGAGCCATGTAGTTTTCGTCAATCCTTATCTGACTTCGGATATTCCGTCGCGCGTGATGAACGAGCGGTATGCACGGCGTTTCGAATTCGGCAATACGCCAGGACGCGCCACCATCGAGGTGTCGAGCCTTCCCGGAGGCGCTCACATCGAGTACACCGGCGTGGCGGTTCGCGACCTTCAGCAGCGCAAAGCGGTGCGTCCGAAGAACATGCCTCCCAGTCCGACAGCCAGTCCCTGCGTCTTTGCCGGGGACACCTTATATTGCTCGGCCAAGAGTGGCTTCATTCCTGGGCCGCACGGCGGCGTCTACGCCACCACCACCCCCCATCAGGCCCGGCAGACCATGCGCAATCTTCTCGACAATCTCGAAGAAGCTGGAATGGATTTCAGTCAAGTAGTGGCCACGAATGTGTATTTGGACAATCTCGCCGATGCGTCGATCTTTAACGAAGTTTACGGTCAATACTTCAGCATCATGCCTGCGAGCACCACGGTTCAACAGATTGCTCCCGCAGAACGCAAAGCTGATCAGAATGATCACTATCCTGACCTGGAGCAGGTTTCATTAATCGCTGTCCGCAGACCCGCGCATTAAATAGGTGCCTTGGCCCGTGATGCCCAGCGATTACGATTCGAAGCTTAGCCAATCTGAGCTAGACCAACTTGTTGCCTACCTGTTGAGTATTGGGGACGCAAAACAATGAAAAAACAATTCCTGTTGGCCGTGCTCGTGGGATTGCTGATTTCTGGTGTGTGGGCAACCGGGCAGCAACCTCTCCGGCAGTTCGAGTTGAAAGCATACTCGCCCAAATTTTCGGAGCTGGTGCCGAAAGACGCCAAGTTGGAATTAGTGTCCGGCGGCATGGGTTTCACCGAAGGGCCAGTCTGGGATCCGTCCGGTTTTGTTTACGTAAGCGACGAAGTGTTGAACAAGATATTTCGTATTTACCCGAACGGGCACAGGGAAGAACTCATTTCACTGGGTGATCCGGATGGCAACACCTACGACCAGCACCACCAACTCATCGATTGCGCAAGCGTGCTTCGCGCGGTGATCAGCATCAAGCCTGACGGCTCGTACACGATACTGGCTGACCGCTATCAAGGCAAGCGTTTCAACAGTCCGAACGATGTGGTAATGGGGCCGGATGGAGCGCTCTATTTCACTGACCCCACGTCTGATTTACCAAAGGACCAGAAGCAGGAACTTGACTTCAAGGGCGTCTTCCGATTGGATGCGCAGGGACGGGTCACGCTGCTAACCAACGAACTTACTGAACCGAACGGGCTCGCCTTTTCTCCTGACGGGAAGAGGTTGTATGTGGACGACAGCACGCAAAGAAACATTCGGGTCTACGATTTTCAGCCGGACGGGACAATCCGCAATGGCCGCATTTTTGGTGAAGAACCGGGCGGCAAAGGAGAAGGCGTTCCGGACGGGATGAGAATGGACCGTGCCGGTAACCTTTATGTGACGGGTCCCGGAGGAATTTGGGTTTGGGATCCCGACGGACATCACTTGGGGACGATCATTCTGCCGGAGCAGCCAGCGAATCTTGCCTGGGGAGATCCGGAGTGGAAAACACTTTATATTACGGCCACAACATCGCTGTACAAGCTCAGGACGAATGCAACAGGGTTTGTGCCGTACCTGACGAAATAAACCCTGGACGCGTGGCTTAGATTTTCTTCAGTTGGTTTTACACATCCTGGCAAAGGTCTGCGGCCTGGATTGAAAGCGAGTGCCTTCTACAGCGCTCTGCCGCCTCGGCCGTGTCAGCGCGAATTCCTAAATTCGCAGGCCTTAGCATACCGGCGCAATACTGCCTGAATGTGAATGTGAACTAAGTCTCTGGGCCGAGTTGAACGTGAGCCAACCCGCGCGGCCTCATATTCCAATGGAAGAAATTGGCTTATAAGCGTTGCCGGTAAGGACTGATTTTCGAGATTGGTCAGAAGCTGTCCGATTTCTTTCTGCACTTCTGCCCCATGCCAATAGTAGCGACAGCGATCACTGTAGCTGTAAGCGCGGGAAAAGCGTTGTTTGGCTTCGTCTCCATGATAGTAGGAGCGCCAGTAAGATGGGTTCTTTAGCATTGCATTCTCTAGTGCCTGGCGCACCTCCGACAATCGGATGGCTTTGTTCGCGCCGAGAAATTCGCGTTCCATGGCGCTCAGGGCGAAAATAGCTTCTCGAAAAGCGAACGTGAGCCACGGCCCTACTTTGAGGATGGCAAAGTGATCCTCTACCATTTCTTTCAGAGCCTGCGTGGATTGATAGTCGGTGGAGTGTGCTTCGTACACGATCGACGAATCTTCAGGAAGCACGGAAGAAAGCAGTCGGGCTTTCGCTCGGTCGTAGGGAAATACCACGTCGTCGCCAAACTCCACACCCGGTTGGACAACTAAAGCAATAACCCTCTCCCAAGCGTCAGACAATTTGTGCCCGGCAAATGCTGATCGAAAACTTTCCAAGGTGTACTGGACGTGATCGCTCGATGTCACCACGGGCGGAGCACCCGCTTCCGTCTCTCCTCCTGGCGCTGGAACTTCCGTACCGATCACATATACAGGCGGATCGGAGCCGGGACGCAATTCCGCAAATGCTTTTTCGGCCGATTCAGCAAGGACCGCAGCACGTTGTGCGACGACTTCTGCTTCCAGCGGATTTTTCAGGTCGTCCGCGCAAGGCATGCTCGCGTCCAAGTGAATCTTCTGATAGCCGGCCAACACACACGCGTGCACTAGTCCGCATGCCTTCTCCATTGCGATGGAAGAGTTCTGGGTTCGCCACGGGAACGGCCCGAGATGGTCTCCGCCCAGTAGAACCTGGTCTGCGGCAAGTCCAGCCTGAGTCGCGGCCGATCGAATAAACTGGGCAAACTCCTCAGGCGTTTGCCCAGTATATCCACCCTCCTGATTGACCTGAGCGGATGTTGATTCAACAAGAAAAATGGTGTCGTCTTCCTCCGCTCGTTGGATCGCGGCTTCGAGAACCCAAGGATGGGCCGAGCAAACTGAGTACACACCCCCAGAACCCAGACGGCGATTCTGTTTGAGGACGTCCTTCAGTTTTTCCCCGGAACTCAACTTTTGCTGCGAGGCGGGTTTCATCATGCCCTCATTTGGTTGTCAGATGATTACGTTTACTTATTAATTATTCCATAAAGGTGCGGCTCGACAAACGAAATCAAACGCTATAAAGTGAAACCGAAATCACAACCCCGGAGTCCAGGAAAGAGCGAAAACGCTTGTGATGAATGAAGAGCGCAGGCGCGCGATTGTCGAGTTGGTAAAGCGCGAAGGCCGGGTCCTGGTTGCCGACCTTTCCAAGCACTTCAAAACATCGCAAGTTACCATTCGCAAGGACCTGGAACTGCTTCATGACCAGGGGTTGCTACATCGCAGCCATGGCGGCGCGCTTCCCGCTCGGGAAGGTGCGCTTGAAGATCCCACCCTGCGCGAGAAAGAACAGCTTCACCGCAAGGAGAAGCTGCACATCGCGTCCGCCGCCGCGCGTTTCGTCAAAGAAGGCCAGGTGGTCATTCTGGACTCGGGCACGACGACAACCTCCATCGCCCGCACATTGCGCCGGTTTCGCGATCTCACCATTATTACTAACGCCGTCAATATTGCGGCGGAGCTCTCGAATACCGCGGTAGATGTCATCCTTACCGGAGGCACGCTGCGCAAGAATTCATTTTCACTCGTAGGCCCGATTGCGGAAGAAACCTTGCGCCATCTGAATGCCGACCTGCTGTTCCTGGGAGTAGATGGCTTTGACGTGCACTACGGCTTGAGCACTCCGAATTTGTTGGAGTCGAAAGTTAACCGCGTGATGCTTGAGGTTTCGCGGCAGAGGATTGCGGTTTGTGACTCGAGTAAGTTTGGCCGACGCAGCCTTTCCTTAATTGGTCCTACCTCTTCGCTGCACGGCGTCATTACTGACCATGCAATCCCGAAGTCCGATCTCAGCGCACTTAGGAAATCTGGTATCGAGGTCACGCTTGTCTAACTCAAGAACGAATTCGCACTCTCCCAACGCTCACAGCCCGGATAAGATTTTTTTAACAACTAGCGCGCGATGGAAGTAACCTAGCTCGGGGCCTTGCCGCTCCAGTGCTGCCGAATAAAGCTGCTCAGCGCAGCCCGATCGCGAAAAGCCTCTGTGCCGCCTTCTTTTGTTGTGGAATACGCCCCAGCCACGTTGGCAAATGCCAGGCAGTCCTCGAGCTTCGCTCCCGTCAAGAACTGGCGGACGAATCCGGCGTCGAAACTGTCTCCAGCACCGATATCGTCCACAGCCTTCACACTCGGAGGCATGAGGCTGACCTGCTCCTGCCCCGAACGGCAAATGGCCGCCGCAGAACCGCGTTTCACGACCACAATCTTGGCTAGTCCTGCCAGCAGGTTGATAGCCTGCGAAAGATCGTCGGTGCGGGCGATCTTTTTCGCCTCGCGATCATTGGGGAGGAAAATATCTACGTATTTGAGAACTTCCAGTAAATCCCGGTCCCATTTGTTCTCGGGGTCGTCGTTGGTATCGAGAGAGGTTGACAGGCCTGCCCCCTTCGCTTCACGAAACAGATCCAAAATTCTTGGCCGCAGCGCACGATGCAGGAAGAACGATGAAACATGCAGATGCCGCGCGGACCGCACGTATCCCAAGTCGATGTCCGAATACTGGAGTTCAAACATCGTGCCGGGATAGGTGAGGATGTAACGTTGGCGCAAATAGGGCAAAACGACGGTCAGACCCGTAGCCGTCCGGCCGGTTGCCTGGCTTACACGTCCTACATCGACACCGGCAACTGACAGTCTCTCGAGGGCCATCTTGCCGAGAGCATCACCGCCAGTTTTCGAGATAAACCCGACCTTGTTTCCCAACATTGAAAGGTTATGCGCAAAAATTGCGGACGAACTGCCCAAGGTAAGCGCGAGGCCGCTCGCCAGCAGTTCCCTGTCCAACACAAGATCTTTCGGCAGTCCATAGAGGATCAGGTCCAGGTTGATTTCACCCACAACGCATACGTCTAAGGTGGACATGGTTCTCCTCTGCCGGATTAGGCCTGCTCAGTAGCAGTCGTGTCTCATTATTAGGCAGTATGACTTTTACTTTCACTTTGATAAGTGTCAAGTTACATTCTCGAAGCGGACTGACCCACTTCCCAACCCTGGTTTCTCTGCCGTTCGAGCTCAAAGTCTCTCCGTCATCCCCGCTTCAGGCGAATGTTGCCGTAGCTGGTTTCGGGTTTTGATCGTTTTGCTTCTTTCCACTAGACAAATGAAAGAAAACGATCTAAAAGGAAATGGTTCGACAGTTTTCTTGGCTTTCTAACGTTGGGTCGGGCCAGCTCAGCATCTGACCAGATCGCTTCTTTTGGTTTCATAGAAGCTCCGCACGTCGACGATTCGTAGATGGTCGGCACGGAGAGCCACCCTCAAAAAAATGCGGCATTCGTCAGGCCATGCTCCGTGAACGCGGTGAAGACATACAGGGGAGGCGAATGAAACGTCGTTCCTTTTTGAAGACGGTTGGCACGGCTAGCTTAGCGCTTGGTGTTACGCCCGCGTGGAGCATGCCCCAAGTCACAAACGGACAGGATCCCCATGCAAGTTCTTCAGACGCGCACAAATCACCCGAACAAGCTTCGCCTGAAACGATACTACTGAAGGACTACCGGCCTAAATCCCTGTACAAGGTTCCAATTACAGAAGTTAAAAAAGCGAAATTTCCAATCATTGATATGCATTCCCACGCCTACGCCAAGACAACGGAAGAAATTGGCGAATGGGTGAGAAACATGGACGAGGTCGGAGTCGAGAAGACCATTATTCTCACGGGAGCGACCGGGCAGAAGTTCGAGGATATCCATCGAAAATATGCTCGCTATCCCGATCGTTTCGAGCTCTGGTGCGGCTTTGATTACACGGGCTATAACGAACCTGGATTCGGCCCGCAAGCCGTACGGACTCTAGAAAAGTGCCATCAGGTTGGGGCACGCGGTGTCGGCGAACTTCACGATAAGGGAAAAGGGCTCACTTCGGACACAGTGAATGCTTTCGGCATGCATCCGGACGACGCGCGCATGGACCCCGTGTTTGAACGCTGCGGCCAGTTGGGGATGCCGGTGAGTATCCACGTTGCCGATCCGATCTGGATGTACGAACCGATGGACAAGACGAACGACGGACTGATGAACGCCTACCATTGGCGACTGGACAATGAGCCGGGCATCGTGGACCTCTCCGGAATGGTTGATATCCTGGAACGCACTGTTAAGAAACATTCCAACACAGCCTTCATTGCTTGCCACTTGGTGAATCTCGATTACGACCTCACGCGACTGGGGCAGGTACTTGAAAAACATCCCAACTTATTTGCCGATATTGCAGCACGCTATGCCGAAACGGCTCCCATTCCTCGTTTTGTGGCGAAGTTTTATGCCAAGTATGCGGACCGGTTGGTCTATGGCACTGACATGGGCTTCGAGAAGGAGATGTACTGGGTCACCTTCAGAATTCTTGAAACAGAGGATGAGCACTTCTACGAACAGGAAATGTTCGGCTACCACTGGAGCCTTAACGGTTTCGGGCTTCCAGACGAAGTACTGCGGAAGGTTTATCGCACAAATGCGGAAAAGATCCTCAATTCCCGAGGTTCACAGGTTGGCGCATAAGCCTTCGGCGGTTGTCTAACACCCGGCAAAGTTGCTTTTCACAGGAAGGTAAGCTTGAAAGTCTTTACTCTTTTTGCGTTATTCGCGTGTTTCTCCGCCACATTTGGTCAGACCAATACCTCCTACTATGTGTCGACGACCGGGAATGATTCACACTCCGGAAGTCAAGCTGAGCCTTGGCGCACCATTCAACATGCTGCAGACAGCGCGCGGGCGGGCAGCATCGTCAACGTGCATGGTGGAATCTACGAAGAGCTCGTGAGCATTAACGCGTCCGGCAACGCGTCGGATGGATTCATTACGTTTCGAAGCTATCCGGGTGAAATGGCCGTGCTTGACGCCACCCGTTTCACGCCTTCTGGGAGACAGGCAATACTCACGATTCACAATCAGAGTTACGTCAGAATCGAGGGCTTTGAAATTCGCAACTTCCGTACCGCCGTACACCGGCTCAGTCCATTGGGTATAAGCGTTATGGGGTCGGGCTCCCATATAGAGCTGCTAAAGAACAACGTTCATCATATTGAACAAACTTTTGACGGCCGCGATGCTCCGGGACACGGTGACAACGGATTTGGCATTGCCGTATACGGTACAGACGCGAAAGCGCCGATCACTGACCTGATCATTGACGGCAACGAGGTGCATCACCTAAAAACCGGATCGAGCGAGTCACTGGTGGTGAACGGGAACGTCACGAACTTTCGTATCACGCACAACGTTGTCCATGACAACAACAACATCGGAATCGATGTCATCGGTTTTGAGCGCACGGCGCCTGATCCCGCCGTCGACCAGGCGCGCGACGGAGTGGTGAGCGACAACCTGGTTTACAACATAACTTCGCGCGGCAATCCGGCTTATCGCAACGAAGAAAATTCCGATGGTATCTACGTGGATGGCGGCACCAGAATCCTGATCGAACAGAACGTCATGCACGACGTGGACTTCGGAATCGAACTAGCCAGTGAGCACAAGGACCGCGCCACCAGCTATATCATTGCGCGAAACAACCTTATCTACCACAGCCATACTGCAGGCGTCTCGATCGGAGGCTATGCGCCGGAGCGGGGACACACCGATCACTGCACTGTGGTCAACAACACGCTCTACGACAACGATACGTCGGCAACAGGATCCGGTGAGTTGCAGATGCAGTGGAATATGGCGGACAATATTTTTGCCAACAATATCGTCTACGCGGGATCACGTTGCCTTATCTCGTTGAACAAATCGCAAGTCGACGAAAACCAACCGGCCGTCACTATTGATCACAACCTTTATTACTGTGCGTCCGGAGCGAAGGCGAGCACCTGGATCGGAGCATCCGCCGCCACTGTGACCGGATTCGACAAGTATGTCGAGTCCACGGGGAATGACGTTCATTCCCATTTTCTCGATCCGCATTTTGTTGACGCAGCGGCGCATAACTTTCATCTGCAATCAGATTCTTCTGGACTTGCTGCCGGCACAACTGACGGAGTGCCGGCAGGAGAACTGGATCTTGATGGCTCACCGCGAGTCAAATCTGGAAAAGTAGATATCGGCTGCTACCAAAGACAATAGGAACACTCATGCTCAACTCGGACGTGAATCGCCGTGAATTCATGAAGATCACCGCTGGAGCCGGCGCCGCTTTGGCCATGCCAACTCTGGGGCGTGCGGCTGGCTCCTCTTCCTCCAAAATGATCGGCATCCAGGTCGGAGCGATTTCGTTTGTGGATGAAGGTACCGAGAGAGTGCTGGACGTACTTCAAGAGCGTGCCTGCGTGAATACGCTGTTCCTCGCGGTCTTCACCTACGGCCGAGGCATCGCGGGAAGACAGATTCCTGGGTACGCGTTGCCCGATCACGGCAAGCAAGAATACGATCTCAATTATCACGGTGGCAACTTTGCCACGCCTCATCCCCAGTACTACAAAAATACAGTCATCAAGCCTGCTCACGCTCCCGACCACGGCGACCTGGATATTCTGGCGGAAGTAGTCCCTGCAGCTAAAAAGCGCGACATGAAGGTTATCTGCTGGATGGAGGACGTGTTCCGTCCCGACCTGCCGAACATCGAGAAAGTCCAGGAGCGGGATTTGTACGGACGAAATATGGAGACGCTGTGCGTCAACAATCCGAACTACCTTAATTTCTTTACCGGTCTGGTTGAGGATTTTGCCCGTTCTTATGATGTCGACGGAATCATGTGGGGATCGGAACGACAGGGCGCACTTTCAGACAGCCTCGGAGCCACGCATGACACACCGCCGATCGATCCGGGGAACGTAACCTGCTTCTGCGAGTTTTGTTACAAAAAAGCCAAAGAGCGTGGAATTAATCCTGATCGGGCCAAGCAGGGATTTCTGGAGCTGGAAAAGTTCGTTCGTTCGGCACGCAACGGCAAGCGCCCTTCGGACGGCTACTACGTTCAATTCTGGCGGATTCTTTTGCGGTATCCCGAAATAGCAGCCTGGGAAATGCTCTTCACTGACAGCCTTCGCGAGAATTACGCCGCGCTCTACAAAACGGTGAAGACTGCGAAGCCAGCAATTCCTGTGGGTTGGCACATCTGGCACAACGGTTCCTTCAATCCCATCTACCGGGCGGAGCAGGACTGGCGCGAGCTCTCCAATTATTCCGATTTCATAAAGGTGGTGATGTACAACAACTGCGGCGGCGAGCGCATGGCGCTGTATGTGGACAATATCGGCTCGACACTCTACGGAGATCTCTCGAAACAAGAGCTGACAGAGTTTACCTACGAAGTGATGGGATACAAGGAACGCAATTACAATCAGATTCCTAATACAGGGCTTTCCGCTGATTACGTCTACCGCGAGACCAAAAGAGCGCTTGAGGGGGTCGCCGGCACAAATACTCAGATCTGGTCAGGCATTGATATTGACATCCCGACCGAGGCCAACCACAGCAAGCCCACGCCGCAAAGCGTGAAGGAAGCAGTTTCAGCTGCTTTCCGCGCGGGCGCGCCCGGCGTGATTCTCTCCCGCAAGTATTCCGAGATGCGTCTCGCCAACCTCAGCGGCGCTGGAGACGCGATTCGCGATTTGAAACTATCGAGTTGAGAACTCCGCTCTCAGTAACATGTCCTCAATCGGGGTTTGGGGAGCGCCGTGTACTCACCACGCCAAGTCAATTTGATGCTCTTTCCTGGTGGTAGACCCCAGGTACCGGGAGTCTAATTGATTTTGCCCGCAGACGGCCCGACGGCGGTAGCTTGCCTGGTCTTCGGATCAATGCCGATCAGCGCCACCCCGCCCACTCCTTCGCGGCCGAGAGTCACCACATGACCGCGAGCCCTCAAGTCGGCCTGCACTGCTTCGGGGAGGGTCTTGGGCACAGAGAGGCTGCCGAGGCTGGCACCCTCCTGACCGAAGGAGCTGATGAAATGTGTGGTGGAGAAGCGAGGCGCCTTGAACGCTTCCTCGGGACTCATGTCGAATTCCACGTAGTTAAGGATGACTTGAATGGCTGCCTGATCCTGCATGTCTCCGCCCGCTACGGAGATCGCCATCACTGGATCGTTGTTACGGAAAAGCAGTGTGGGGCTCAGCGTAATTCGCGGCCGCTTGCCGGGCTGGATCACGTTGGGAGTTCCCGCAAACGTGTTCAGGCTGCTGAGCCGGGCTCCGTGAATGATGCCGGTGCGTCCGGCCACGCCAGCTGTGCTTGACAGGCCGCTGGGAGTAGCTGCGATGACGTTCCCAAACTTGTCGGTCACGCACATGACTGTGGTTCCGCCATGCCAGGGGCCGGTGATGGTGGGCGGCTTGGTCGCTTTCATGTTGTAGGGGTCTCCCGGCCGGAGTTCGAGAGATGCCTTTTTCGGATCGATCAGCTGGCGCCGCATTTCGGTGTATTGATCGGAAAGCAACTGCTGCATCGGTACGTTCGCAAAGTTCGGATCACCGTAATACTCGTCGCGATCCGCCAGCGCCAGCTTCTCCGCTTCGATCACTGTGTGAATGTAGTCCGGCGAATTGAAGCCCATCTTCTTCAGGTCGAAGCCTTCCAGCAGGCGCAGCGTCTGGGAGAGATAAGGACCCTGCGTCAGCGGACCAGCCTTATAGACCGTGTAGCCGCGGTAGGTGGTTCGGAGCGGATCCACCACGGGAGTTTTGTGCGCGGCCAAATCCGTCTTGCGAAGGAACCCTCCCTTTTCGATGTACCAGGCTTCCAGGGCGTCAGCGATGTCGCCGCGATAGAAACGATCCGATACAGCTTGCAGTTTCTGCTGCCGCGTACCTATCGCGGCCTTTTCGGAGTCGACCAATTTACGAAAAGTTACCGCCATGTCCGCCTGCCAGTTCACACCGGTTTCGATCCTCTGCCCGCCGCCGGTGTCGATGTACCAACTCGGTCCACCGGCGTCCAGAATGGCCAGCGTCGGCTGCACGACCTCCTCGAAGCTTTTGGTTCCATAAAGTTTCAGCAAGGTAACGATCGCGTCTATGGTGCCAGGCACGGCCGCCGCCTTGACGTCACCGTCCGGGATTCCGTGTTGCATGTACCAGGCGATCGCCTTGGGATCGCGAGGAGCCTCTCCTTGTCCCTCGAGCAGCTTCACGTTCTTCTGTTCGGCGCTGTAAACGAGGATGGGAATCTCTCCTCCGACGCAGAACGCTCCCACATAGGTCACGGACAGTGCGAGAAGAGTGGCGGCGCCTGCGTCGGCGGCGTTTCCGCCTTGTTCCAGAATCTTGACGCCGGCCGCCGTGGCGGCAGGCTTACCGGAAACAACCAGGCCCTGGTTGCCAGCGGCAACACTCGGTCCCCGCTTCGTGATCGGCGTCTTCGTAGCCTGCGGCCAAACAAAAGACGCGAGTAAAAAGAGGTAAATGGATGATATTGAAATGACCTTGCGCATAAGAGGCAAACTCCGTTGGAGCGGCGGCCATCATAGCCGACAAGTCTAATATCTGCACGATGTTCAGGAACAAGGGCTCGAAGGCCAAGTCGTTCGACCTGGTTCGATGGTTCAACGGTCAACTGGCCGCACTTCTTGCAATTCGTTAAACAGTAGGCGACTAGTCAGGACTATCCGCCGGTGCAGTGCCGGCGAGGGCGTATCAACGGTAGCCGAACACGGGCGGGAACACGACAACCACCAGTGCCGCCCATACGGAGTACACGGGCAGATAGGCGATCTGCCATCGCTCCAGGGCGGCAAACGAGCCCCGGTGACGCAGGAAGCGCGCATAGAGCCACGCCGACCACGCCAGGTTGACGAGCAGAATGAGATTCTCGCCAAGAGCCGCCACCCGGTTGGGAGTGAAGCCAAACTCGGAGATGCGGGCGGCGATCGCCGCGAGCGCCACCCCATCGACCACGAGCGCGCTGACCACGAGCAGCAGTTGCAGGCCGTCGAAGAAGTCGGGCGGCGCCTGCGGGTCGCGCGCGGAGGCGGCGTAGAGCACCAGCCCGACGACGACCGCCAGCAGCAGATCGAAGCCGATCAGGACCTCCCGCTTCACGTTGATGGGGCTGCCGGTCCACGCCATCGTCGCCAGAAACGCCAGGAGCAGAACCGTGAACAGCGGCGTGAACAGCCTGGTCAGCACCGGCGCCATGTTCTCGATGACGCTTTGCTTCGCCTCCACCAGCCAGGATCCGATGATGACGGCCCCCGCCGCCCCGCACGGGATCAGCCAGCCCGCGACGAACCACGCCGGATTCATCTCGATGGCGCGGAACATCATGAACGTAAAGCCGGTGAGGACGCCGCCGCCGAGCGCGATGAGCACGTAGTAGATCGCCAGCTCGCCCGAGAACCGGACGAAGTTCATGCGCCCACCGTCGGCGAACCAGCGGCCTCGGACGTAGGCGAAGCCGACGGCCAGCCATAGCGCGATTGGCAGGTGCAGAACGGTCAGCACCTCAGTGTCGCCTGCGCGTTGTGGGAAGGGGAAGACGTTGGCGAACACCGCCCCGGCCGCGAAGGGCAGCGCGAGCCAGAGAGCCGCTGACGACGTCCAACCCGCGCTTCCACATGAAGTAGACGGTCAGCAGCGGGAAGACGAACAGACTGGCGTTCCGGACGTAGAACCGCGGCAGGTCCTCATCAGGGTTGAGCGGAAGACCGAACAGCGCCGGCACCTTGACGGCCAACGCCGCGGCGACGGCAAGGCCCAGGACGACGAGCATCTCGGCGTGTGACGGTGTTCGCCGGCGTCATCAGCGTCGGGCGCCATGACCAACTGCTTCCACAGCCGCTCGGAATGCGCGCGTGCGAACTCGCGCGACAGCGCATCGAGGCTGCCCATGCGCTTGACCGCGACCAGGAACGCTTCATCCCCTGCCAGGCCGGCCTCGGTGAGCGCCACCAGCTGGTCGCGCAGATGTCCCTCGAGCTCCTCCACGTCGGGACCGTGAAGGGCCTGCCGGCGGCGGACGTACGCCCGCCACTGCGCGATTTGCTCCTCGAGCGGTCGATCGGCGAAGGTCGTCATGCCGTGCACGCCTTCATCCAGATACCCCGCAGGGTGCCGTCCACGACCTGCCACTGCTGCCGCTGGGCGGCGAGCTGCGCCCGGCCTTCTTTCGTGATCCGGTAGTACTTGCGCCTGCGGCCGTTCTCGGACGCGGACCACTTCGCCGCGACATGACCCTGGCGCTCGAGCCGGTGCAGCACGGGATAGAGCATGCCGTCGGTCCACTGCAGGTGCCCGCCTGACAACTCGGTCACTCGCTTGATGATGGCGTAGCCGTAACTGTCGCCTTCGGCAAGGATGGCGAGCACGAGCGGCGTGGCGGAAGCCGCAACCAGGTCCTTGCTCATGTCCATACGTAGAAGTCTTATACATTGCGGTTCTATGTATGTCAAAAACCTTCCCGGAGAAAGTCGGCCAATCTTTTGCCCCACAAGTCGGGATTGATGAGGTTCTCCTTCCCTTCTAGAGGTGGAAATCTGTCTGAACGAATTCGACATGTGTTTTCATATCAGCACCGAAACCAAGGTAATGAGTGTAATTGGTGCCGCCCTAATCGCCAGTCGCATAGGCGCAGTCTACGCCACCGCCAGAGCGAATCTGGACAACTGTTGTTAATTGGCGATTACAGCAACGATCCCGAGGCGAAGGCGGATTACCTACCGCCGCCACATCTGAGCAAGCGGGGCGTGAAGGACAATTATTGAATTTGGATCGCTGTGTTTAGAAGAGTCTGGCTCGAAGATGGACCCACATAGATCTTGTAAGCACCTGGCACCAGTCTCCAACTATTTTTCTGCTCATCGAAGACGGAAATCACTCTAGGATCGACCGCGATGGTCACGGCCTTGGACTCTCCCGGAGCAAGTTCGATGCGCTGCCATCCCACAAGACGCTTGAAGGGTTCACCGGCGGCTTCCGGGATCGTGGCGTAGACCTGTGCGATTTCGGCGCCGGCCCGCTTGCCTTTGTTCTTCACCGAAAAACTTACGGTGCGCTGTGCGTTGTCAGTCTTGAGATTGGAATAGTCGTAGGTTGTGTAAGACAGCCCAAAGCCGAACGGGAACAGCGGTTCCTTGTGCTCGGACTCGTACCACTTGTATCCGACCTTCAAGCCGTCGTCGTAGTGCACGGTGTACTTCGATGCCACGTGCGTAGGCCCGTTCTCTACCCCAGTGCCCTGGCCTGCGTCTTCTGCAGGAAGCGGCGGAATGACTGGACGCGGCAGGTCGGCCTCACTTTTCGGGAAAGTCATAGCCAGTTTGCCGCTGGGGTTCACATCTCCGGCCAGTATGTTTGCGAGAGCCGTATGACCGTTGCTGCCCGCGAACCATACTTCCACCACGCCGCGCACCTTTGCGATCCAGGGCATGGTCACGGCCGTGCCGGTTTCAAGAACAACAATCGTATTTGGATTCGCCGCCGCGACCTGTTCGATCAATGTGTCCTGATTGTCGGGAAGTGAGAGGCTCGGCAGGTCGACGCCTTCCGCAAGCCATTGGTGAGCAAAGACGATGGCGACATCGGATTTTCTCGCCAGAGCTGCGGCCGCAGTTGCGTCCTGGCCGGCGTCAAACTCCACCGTGGCATTAGGGAACTTTGCCCGCAGCGATTTAAGCGGAGATGTGGGAAACCAGATGTGATCCTGCCAGTGCGTAGCACCTTGTCCGGCAGGCATGATCGCATTGCCACCGGGCGGATCCACCTGGGCTGAGCCGCCGCCCGAAATCATGCCCACGTCAGCATGGCCGCCGATCACCGCGATGGTCTTGGTTCGTGCCGGCTCCAGGGGCAAAATATCTTTTTCGTTCTTGAGCAGCACAATGCTCTTTTCTTCGATTCTCTGCGCGACATCCAACCCGCCTAGAACATCGACGACACCTTTTTCAACGGGATGGTCCACAATACCGGACATGAACTCCGCGTAAAGAACTCGGCGCGCGTGGTCATCAATTTCAGCAATCGGCACTTTGCCGTCCTTTGCCGCCCGCAAAAGCGCCGAGCCAAAATAACCCGCCATCGGTTGTTCCTGGTCGAGGCCCGCAGCTGAAGCTTTCTCGGTGCTGTGCGTAGCGTCCCAATCGGAGATGACGAAACCCTTGAATCCCCACTCACCCTTAAGCACGTCGTGGAGCGTATAGGTGTTCTCACAAGCGTAATCGCCGTTGATGCGGTTATAGGAGCACATCACCGCGCCAGGATTCGCAAGCTGAATTCCGATATGGAAGGCCAGAAAATCGGTTTGCTGCAAGGCACGTTTGGAAATGATCGCGTTCACCACGTTCCGCCCGGTTTCCTGATCATTGAGGACATAATGCTTCATGTCTCCAACGACGTGCTCTGCCTGCTCGCACTTCATGAGATTGCCCACCATGGTTCCGGCGAGCAGCGGATCTTCACCGGCATACTCGAAGGTCCGACCGTTCCTCGGTTCTCGCGTAAGGTTTACTCCTCCGCCCAGCGTCATATTGAAGCCCTGCGCCCGTAACTCACGCCCGATAAGCGCGCCATATTCGCAGGCGCCTTGCGTGTCCCAACTGGAAGCGGCCGCCAGACCGGACGGAAGCGCTGTCGAGTAGCGGCCATTCGCTCCGCTATCGCGAACGCCGTAAGCGGCGTCAGAAACGAAAAGCGGTGGGATACCTAGACGCTTCACCCCTTCGACGTAGCCCGCGCCGCCGTTGGAAATATGGGTCAAGGGCATTTGCCATTGGGAAGCGTGCTCCATGCCGTTGCCGTGCAGTAGCGCGACCTTCTCTTCCAGAGTCATCTCCTTCAGCACCAGCTCAGCCCGCTCTTGAGGCGGGAGACTGGAGTTCATCCAGGGTTGTTTCGCGTTCTGCGCGACGACGGAGCCTGCAGCCGCGACCAAAATCAGCATTCGTGCCAGTACATCGACTGCTCGTGGCTGAGATCGCCTTAGATATTTGACGTGCATTCTCTCCTGCCTTTGCTCACCATCTGGCGTAATGGCGATGATACGTCAATTACGAAGTGCGTCCGTGTTGCATTGGCGAAAAACTCATCAACAATCTATTCTGCTTAGCCGGACACTGAGCTTCTGGAACACCCAGATCCGACGCGAAAGCGGGGGGAGCGAATCAGCACGAGGCACAGGAAATAGCACCATTTCGAACCCTCGCTGTTCTGCGAGCCGGCGAAGATCAAGCGGCTGAGATTTATCAACAATCATTTCTCGAACCCTACGATTGGGCGCATAAAGTTAGCTGCAACGTTGCGGGGAAGGAAGGTATTGTGGTGAAACCACTCGGCCGACTAACTTCCATCGCAGTATTGCTTCCGGCCCTTACATCAGCCGTATGGGCTGAGGGCTCTGTTCCCTGATGTGAGGGCTGCAATGTCCGCAAATGGAAAATCCTAGTGGCCATGGAATTTGAATACCTGAATCCAGAACAACAGGCCAGAATCATCACGCGAGTAACTCATCGCGTCCTCCGAAGCGAAGAATTCATCACCGACAAATTCAACACTACAAATCCTTTCTGGTCCTATGACTGCGATGTGGGATTGGAACTCCCGAAAGGCGAACGCATCCCATTGCCTTTCATCAGCAATGACGGAAAGAACACCTTATAAAACGTGATTGACTAAAAACGCTGCCAGCCCAGGCAACACCGATAATCAGGAAAAGGCCGGATCTCTCCGGCCTTAGTTTTTGGACTCGCCATTACTTACACGATTCGCTGACCATTTTTACCGCTGTGACCTTCAAGTGCCCATGTTCTTCGTTGTTCTTCTTCATACCAGCGTCGGTGGCGGTGTCTTTCGCGTCTTCTTTCATGTTGTGCATAGCGGCATTCGACACCACGCCAGTCGCGGTCACCGTGTGACCCACATGATCGGCAAGAGCAACTTTACTGCTTCGCACTTCCCACGTACTACCATCCTGGCCGGTGAGCATGAACTCACTCGCGCTATCACCTTTTGCCAGGCAGCCGGTGATGTCCCGAACATCGGACTTCTCCTTTGCAAAACCGAATGTGCTGGCGGCTAGAATCAAACACAAAAGCAGGTTGATTTTCATATTCCCTCCTTCTCAGGATCTGCGGTCGTCGGTTGAGATGTCAAAAGGATGCAACTCGGCTGCTTACCGAATAAAGGATTTTCGCAATTCTTAAGCGCGACCGAAAGTATCCCAACGCAATAGATTGCCGGGAACTCCAATATGTGGACTAAAGGATAGAATTTTCGGGGAGAAAGAGATTACTCTGAAACGTGCGCCGAAGACGAGGATTCGCCCGCCTCTGCAGTCGGAGATGAAGATTTCTTCAATTGCTCAAGTTCGGCCTGAACCCTCGCCACACCTTTGGCTTGCGCTTGGTCGCATATTCAGCGTCTGGACGCCCGTAGAAAACAAGGAATTCGGCGCGAAGCTGGCGTGATTCCGGCAAAGTTATGTTTTGCGAGCGCGTCAAGAAGTTTGGCGTGCGTCTCGTCGTTTCGCCGATGTTTTCCGGCCCAGTTACTTCGAGTTCCGGTGACAACTATATTGTCTTTAAAAGATTTCCGTCAACAACCCGCGGACAACAGTATGCTTCCAAGCAGTCTCGGGGGGGCAGATGGTTCAGCCGCTCAGTCACACGCGGGTTCGCTGGTCCGGCTGGCGAAGCCCGGTAGCAATCATAGCGCTGGGCATCGCGATCGCCGCGTGCTTCCTCGTCTACTTCTGGCCATTCCGCCGCGATGCCGTGATGAAAGAACTGGAAGCCGAGAGCTACAGCAAAGTGACTGCCGCTTCCTTTCACGAAACCTATTTCCCCCGTCCAGGCTGCGTCCTCGAGCAAGTCGTTTTTCAGCACAACCCAAAAAGCGGAACTCCGCCCCTGATCATTGCCCAGCGCATCAGGATCGAAGGCAGTCTCAGTGGCCTGTTCGCCAGGCATGTGAAACTGGTTCGGGTTGACGGCATGCGAATTCTGGTCCCACCACTGGGTAGCGAACAGTTTGAAACACCCCAAAGATCTTCGGTTGTCATTGATGATATGGTCGCTGATGGGACGATTTTAGAAGTGGCGTCTCGCGTCGCGGGCAATCAGCCGCTCAAGTTCACGTTCCGTGGGTTCACCATTAGTGATGTCGGCAGCAACGTTCCCGCCTTTTTTAAGGCAACACTCTCAAATCCTGAACCGCCGGGAGAAATTACCACTACCGGCAAGTTTGGCCCGTGGAAGCCTGACGACGTAGGTTCGACTGCTGTGTCCGGCGAATATTATTTCGAACATGCCGATCTGGGCACCTTCGGAGGAATCAGTGGCTTGCTTGCGTCGTCGGGGAAATATTCCGGCACGTTAGCGCACATCGATGTTGCGGGAAGCGCAGATGTTCCGCTGTTCGGCGTGAGCCGAAGTTCGCACCAGACGCAGATCCAAACTCAGTTCAATGCGGTTGTGAACGCAGAAAACGGAGACGTTTCGCTGCAAAAGGTGAGTGCGAACTTTCGCCAGACAACCATCTCGACTCAGGGCAGCGTCGCGGGTAAAGCAGGTCAAACGGGCAAGACGGCTTCGCTCGAAATCACCGGTAAAGACGGCCGGATACAGGACTTTCTACTACTCTTCATCAAGTCACCGCAGGCACCGATGTCCGGTGTCGTCAGCTTCAAGGCGAATGTCTCGATCCCGCCAGAAGATAAACCCTTCCTGGAGAAGGTCGAATTGCAGGGTGATTTTGGAATTAACGGCGGAAGTTTTACACCAGGCGCACAACAGAACGTCAACAACCTGAGCGAGGGCGGTTCGGGAGAAAAAAAGACTAACAACAGCAACAACGAAACCGATACTCCAAATGTTCTCTCCAACCTAAAAGGGCACCTTATTCTTAAAGACGGTACTGCTACGTTTTCCAATCTTTCCTTCAGTGTTCCCGGCGCATTGGCGCAAATGCGGGGAACCTACAGCGTGATCAGTCAGAAAATTAATCTTCACGGAACTCTGAAAACCGAGGCTGAGATTTCGAAGACAACCTCCGGGGTCAAATCCTTAATGCTGAAAATGATGGATCCTTTTTTCAAGAACAAGCCAAACGGTTACGTGGCCCCGGTCAAGATCACCGGTACGTACGATCATCCGTTATTCGGCCTGGACTTGGGTAATTCGGATAACAGTAAGAACCAGAACGCAAAAGCACATGCGCCGAGGCTTCCAGCGCAATCCCCGCATTAGTATCCATAATCGGGCCTATCAGCCCACCTCCAGTCATAAAGTCACATCAAAGGGCACTATGACAAAGTTGTTCCGACTTGCTGTCATATCGGTTGTTGTAGCACCGACGGCCATTTCTCCCATTCTTCCGCGAATTGAGCTGCGTTTATTTAGCGACCTTTGCCCGCTCCAGTTTCCACGGTTTAAACGCCGGGACGGGCTCCTCCGGCGGAACCAGTAGTCGGATCTCTGCCTGATCGATTCCGATGAGCTTAATCTCAGCTTGAAGAGTCTCGTTCGAGCCCTCTTCCTGAGTGGTGATCCGCAGGACTCCGCCGGTAAGCTTGGCTTCAACGATCGGGTCGCTCCCATCGCGCTCTTCCGCACTGGTCATTTCCCCGGTCTTTTCATCGACACCGACTTGACCATGGCTGACAGATCCGGTCAACTTCCCATTCCTTTTCTCCAACTCGACTGTCATGAATGTCTTGCCCCTGAATTTTCCGTGCCAGGTACCGACAAATTGCTGCAGATCGGCTTCGGTACTGGGCTGACTGACTTGAATGGAAAAACCGGATACGCTAATACAGGCCACGAGCAAGAGAGCCAATGTGCCAACGCCCGACGCCTGCACTCGGGATTTGCCGATTCGATTGGCTTTTGCGAATACGTTCATGATGCGATCCTCCAATGGATTAGTGTCGAACAGTCCCATTGCATATCCAACCGTTGCCTGGCGCTGCTTTGCGGCAATGGACTGGGCGATGCTCAAAAGAGAGCGGGCGTATTGAGCGCGAGTGGGCATGCCTGCGGCGGCGGTCTCGTCACAGGCCCACTCTCTTGTCTGATCGATGCGCGCCTTGATGAAAGCAGCGGCCGGATGAAACGAGATCGGCAAAATCAAGAGCTCGTAAACGAGATTCCAGAAGAAATCGCGCCGCTGGATATGCGTGAGTTCGTGGCTAAGCGTACAAACGAGCTCATCCTCTGACACTTGCGACAAGAACCAATCGGGCAATACCAGGACAGGATTGCGGATTCCCAGCGTGGCGGGCCCTTTGCCTTCCGACGACCATAAGATGGGCACCGGTTTGAGTCCCAGCTGCGACTGGCATTGCTCGACAAGAGTATGCATCGCTGGCGGCATCGGCCGCTTACTCGACCGCTGAAGCACGGCTCGCAGCGCCCTCCATTCGCAATACAGGCGAAGCGCTCGATAGAAAATGAAACTTCCGTACAGCGCAGCGACGAGCCAAACAAAGATCGGGCCAAACTGAACTGGCTGACTGCTCTGCCGGAACTGCTGCCAGAGCGTCCAGGAAGAAGCGCCGCGGTGAGCCGTTCCTACGGAGCGCAGCGCGCTCACTCCTTCCAAAGGCAGGGATCTCGGTTCGTAATTGTTTCGAGATCCACGCAAGCTCGTGAAGGGAATCAGGACAGCGAGCAGTAATGCCGCGACCCACAATACATGCAGATACGATGAAGGTTCACGACGCAATGCTCGTGAAAGAAGCGCTGTGACCGCTGTGATGACGCAGGTCATCCAGAGGGCGTTCGCCGCATACGTGACAACCTCATTAATTGGATTCATTTCCCCTCCTTGCCCCGCTCGTGCTCCTCCACCAAACCGCTTAATTCCTGAAGTTTTGTGGGATCGAGTTGCTTGTTCTTGACGAGGCTCATCAGAAGACCGTCCACCGAACCACCGAAAAGACGGTCAATCATGTCCCCGATTGCGTTGCTCGCTGCCTTCTCCCTGGTCAACACGGGGGCATAGTCATAGGCCCTACCTCGCAGTCTCCGCCTTACCCTTCCTTTACGATGAAGAATATTGAGCATTGTCTGCACGGTGGTGTAAGCCAGTTTCGGCGAACCCGTGAGTCCCTCTTGAACCGATTGCACGTTGGAAGCACCGCAATCCCACAGCACATTCATGATCTGCAACTCCAGAGGCGTAAGTTGTTGGGATTTTTGTTTACCGACCATTTTATCTCCTAAGTTGTTAGGACAATAGCTCTCTGAATTTGGCTTGTCAACTAAAAAGTTAGGAGATACGGCTTTAGCCGGGCGTCATGTTGAAAGGGTGATGAGCCGTGCCAGCTCCGTGGCGTGCCATGGCGGGCTATTGTTGTAAACAGGCGTGGGTGTTGAAAAAGTCACTGAGATTGGCGGCTGGAAATCGGCAGAAGCATGTTAGAAGAAAGTGATCCTAGGCAGGCTCTGTTTGATTCTCATCGTCGGAGGTCTGCTGATCATGATGGGGCAACACGACCGCTCCGAAGCGCTGTTCTACTACTTCCGCATGGAAGATCAGGTTCCTGAAACCCACCTGTTGCGGCTGATCGAAAAACACATCAGTTTTGAGTTTGTGCGCGAGCGATTAAGAAACAGCTACAGCGAGAGCGGGCGCCCCTCGATTGACCCCGAACTTTTGTTGCGCATACTTCTGATCGGCTATTTGTACGGCATCACCAGCGAGCGGAAGCTGGTGGAAGAACTGCGCATGCACCTGGCATGGCCTTGGTTCACCGGTCTGGGCTTCGATTAGGAGATCCCGCATCACTCCAGATTCTCGAGAAACCGGCACGGACGGTTTCAGGAATCGAAGCTGTTCCAGGAACTATTCGAGCAGATCGTGCTCCAATGTGTGGAAGTGGGATTGGTTCAGGGCAAACACCTGTCGGTCGATGGCAGTTTCGTAGAGACGAATGCGGCGAAAGAGAGCCGCATTCCCCGCGAGCAGTTAGCGGAAGCGGCGCAAGTGAACCGAACCGTGCGCCAGTACTTGGTAGAACTGGAGCAGCAGAATCCCGCCGAAGAGCCCGTGCCCGGTATTGATTCAGCTCCGAACTTGTCGCAGTCCCATACGCTTGATGAGCAGCGTAATCCAAAGGGGTGCGATCATATCCGCTTCTGGCTAGTTCTTCGGCTTCAAATCGGTGCGGAGGCTTGAGTCAGAACTACGGTAAGGATCAGAACCAGGATCGCGACGACCAACGCACCCGCACCGAGGAGTATGACTTCGCTCAATACATCAGGCTTCAGTAGGTCGGCGCGACGCAGAAAACCCTCCCGAAAGACTGGAGGGGAGGTGAGCACGAGTCACCGCTTCGTGCATGGAGATATGTCTGCACTTTAAATACCACGCTGGTGGGTGAGTCACAGTGAAGCTATTAGAGTTGCGGTTTGACGTAGAGGCACTGCTCGCAGAACGATGCACTTTGCGGACAATTTGCTTCATGCACGTTTTCGATCCTGCTCAGGGCAGGCTCTGTCGAAAATCAGAAAAGGTGGGGCAGCTGTCATCTCCTTTCCTTTATTATCGTTTCTCGCCCAACTAACATCGCTGTTACGAGGTTTACCCTTGAAACTCCGCTGCTTTTTGTTTGTAACGTGTTTTGCAGTCTTTTGTTATGCCCAGCGTGACACCGTCATCATCCGTCCCCAGCCGATTGATGACATCTTGCAGAACCCGAACATGGGGATCACTACGTTCAACCGCTTCAATGGGCAGGCGCTCAACCCGGCTCTGGAGTGGTCTGAGGCGGGCCCGACGGAAAGGGTCGCGCAAGCATCCATCAAGCCCGATTTTCCTGAAACAACGATTGCCTACCTGCGCTGGTATTGGAATGTTCTCGAACCCGAACGTGGAAAATACCGGTGGGACATCATTGACCTTGCGATTGAGGAAGCGCACGCGCACGGTCAGACACTCGCAATTCGCCTCATGCCCTATTCCAACAAAGACCCTTTGCCGGCATGGTACACGTCCAGCGGGGCACGGCGCGCCAACAAGCCGACCGACAAGGATGGCTCAATCTGGCAGCCCGATTTTTCGGATCCTCTTTTTTTGAACTTGTGGAGAGAATTGGTGGCTGAAGCAGGTCGGCGCTATGACGGCAATCCTTATCTCGATAGCGTGGACATTTCTTCGGTTGGGTACTGGGGCGAAGGCTGGAGCCCCTACATGCCGGCATTTCCGTACCAGAAAGACCTCATCGACATCTGGTTTGACGCATTCCCCCATACGACCCTTCTGATGAATTTCGATGAGCAACAGGCGCTGACTTACGGAACCAGCCGAGGAGCTGGTTGGAGGCTAGACTGTCTAGGCGACCTGCGGATCAAATCTGATAATCCAAACTTCCAGCCGGAGATGCTGGATATCTACCCGCAACAGGTGGTTCGTGCTGGGATTCAGGAGGTCTGGCGCAAGCGGCCGGTATCGCTGGAAGTCTGCGGCACGGTTTCGGAGTGGAAGCGCGATCACTTCGATGTAAATTACATTCTCGATCAGGCCCTTCGCTGGCACGTGACCTCGGTGAATTTGAAATCGTCGCCAATTCCTGAAGAGTGGAAATCCCAATTCGATAGTTTCCAGAAAAAGATGGGCTATCGTTTTTTGCTCCGCAGGTTGGAGTACCCCAAGAACGTCATTGGCGGGGCCATGATGGCCTTCCACATGTGGTGGCTGAATGCCGGAGTGTCGCCGCCTTACACCAATTACCCATTGGCAGTGCAACTGCGTTCGCCGAATGCTAGCGCTACGATCAATATCCCTGTAGACGTACGACAGTGGCTCCCCGGGGATGCCGTATTTGATGGGAGCCTCTACGTTCCCGATACTTTGCCGGAAGGCATCTATGACGTCCGCGTCGCCATGCTCGATCCGCGCAATGGCAAGCCGGCTGTACGTTTCGCCATCGCGGGGCGCGATGCGGACGGATGGTACAGCGAAGGCCAGATCCAGGTAAGCAAGCGGCCTCAGTAGCTTCTCTCAAGAAGAAAAAGGGCGCCCAATGTCATTTGCGACAGTGAGCACCCGAGCGATGAATAAACCTAGAAGTTGTACTTCAATCCAAACTGAATCTGCCGCTGTGGGATTGCCAGAGAAGTGATTACGCCAGCACTTCCCGGACCGTCGTCAATAAAGTTGTCCGGCTGCGCGAAGTTCGGATGATTGAACACGTTGAAGAACTCAGTGCGAAACTCGACGTTCTGCGTTTCCGTCACCTTGAATTGCTTGCGCAGCTCCCAATCAAATGTATTCTGTCCGGGACCGATCAGGCTGTTGCGCGGGGCATTGCCAAACCGAAAAGCGTCGTCCGGGAGAACGGAGAAAGCGGTAATGTCGAACCAGTGATCGGGACTCCGCTGGCCGCGGGTTAGGTTGCCATTCCTTAGCTGATCAGGCCGGGGAATGCCCTGGCTGCCGGTGTTGGATGGATCATCCGCCTGGTACGCAGAAAATGGGAATCCGCTGGCCAGTGTGTAGATGCCACCGATCCGCCATCCCCCGAGCACCGCGTTCACCACTCGATTCTCCACATGGGAATGGCTGCCGCCAAACGGGATCTCGTAATCGAAACTCAATACCCAGCGTAGCTTCTGATTGAAGTCGGCAACTCCTCGTTCGGCGGCAAGGTCGTAGCTGTTCTGCGCGAAGGGCGCTGCGCAGCAGATCTCCGGCAGATCGTTGATGGCCTTGCTGTAGGTAAACGCGCTTAACAAGTAGAGCCCGTGACTGGCATGCTTTTCGGTCTTGACCTGAAGCGAGTGGTAGTTGGAGTTTGCGATGTTGCGGATCGCAGTAAATCCGCCGAATTGAGGAAAGGGACGGCGCGGCTGGACATCTCCATCTCCCGGCGTCAGGACCTGATTGGGATCCGTCACGCCTTGCAGGTGTGTGCCCTTTGAACCTGCGTATGCAAGTTCCAAGCTGATGGAGCCCGGCAATGACCGCTGCAACGCCAGGTTCCAGCTCTGGTAGTAAGGAGTATGCAAACGCGCATCGACGCTGGTCACCCCGGGATTCACAGCTTGACTCGGATCAAGAGTCGGAAATCCTTGCGAGACAGTGAATGCAGGCGTGTCCCCATTGATAAACAGCGGTTCGTAGAAAAAGGGTAAGTTGTAAGCCAACTGCAAGGGAGCCGCGGTACGGATTTCCTGGCCGCTATAGAACAAACCGTAAGCACCTCGAACTACGGTGTTTCCATTTGCAGTCGGAGTCCACGCAAATCCGACGCGTGGCGCGAAATTGGCTTTGTCACCCTTTACCAGCGAGTCGGAAGCTCCGTTCGAACCCGCAGTGATCAGTGTCCCAGTGGCATAATCGAAATTGCTCTGCCGGTTGTTGGCTTCGACCAGCGGAGCAAAGTAGTCGTAACGAAGGCCAAGGTTGAGAGTGAGGCGTGGGGTGACCTTCCAGTCGTCCTGAATAAATAAGGCTGGTACATGCTGCCGGTTGTACATCCCAATCACAGTTGAGATGTTGGCCCGGTTGGGCAGGCCAAGCAACATATCGGCCAACGAGCTTCCACTGTACTGGCCGTTGAACGCGAACTGCCCGCGTGGCGCAGCTTCCTGAGAAATATTGAACTGGCTCCAGCGGATTTCACCGCCGACTTTGATCGTGTGATGGTTACGGACCAGCGTCAGCACATCGGTGATCTGCAGCTCCTGGCTGGAGAGAATGGTTGGCGCGAACCGTGGGTCGCCAACCCGTCGATAACCGCCGGTCGGCACGAACAATGTGAGGCCGTTGACGCGAGCATCGTCAGGGACACCAGGCACACGCAGATCCTCAGAAGGAAGAACGTTTCCGTCCACCGGTACGCCGCGGCGGATGTGCACATGATTGAAGCCAAAACGGACCTCATTTACCGTCCGCGGATTGAATACGTGAGTGACCCCGAGCGAGGCTCCGTAGGTGTCCTCGTGGCCGTCGCCTGTGCTGGAGTCGCCGCCGTTGGCGAGTCCCGGTAGTGGAGCGGGGCGAATGTCTCTCCTCCCGCTCATGGAATACCTGAGGAAGAACTGGTCGTGCTGCGAAGGGGCGTAGTCCACGCGACCGTCGCCCTGATTGATTCCGTCCTGCTCAATCGGGAAAATGACAAAGCGGCCGCCCTGGTTGGCATCGGGATAAAGGTTCATATACGCCTGGCTGATGGGATCGATCCGGTCGCCCGGAATCACGTTACCCAGGAATGGCAAGCCAGTTTGCGGATCGTTGATGATCGGTTCCCCAGGAGCGGAGAAATCACCAGCGCGTTCCGCCGCCGTTGGGACTAGCGAGTTCCAGTTGAGCGGATTGCGGATGCGCGTGCCCTGATAGTCGCCAAACCAGAACAGCTTGTCTTTGATGAGTGGACCACCGAGAGTGCCACCGAATTGGTTTTGCTTGTAGGACGCTTTTCGATCCGTCGAAGGCTTCGAAGTAGTCTCGAGCGTCCAGCGCTGAGTTCCTGAAGAACTCAAACAGATTTCCGTGGATGTGATTCGTTCCTGACTTGATGATGGCGTTGACCACCGCGCCGCCGCTGCGTCCGAACTCGGCAGAGTAACTGTTTGTTTGCAATTTGAATTCCTGGATCGCGTCTACATTCGTGCGCAGCACAACTCCGCCGTTGTCATTGGAGTTGTTGTCAATTCCGTCGAGTAGGAAATTGTTCAAGGTTCCGCGAGTGCCGTTGGCGACAAAGCTGTTTTGTCCGCCGGTGCTGCTACCGCCGCTATTGCCGTTGGTGCCTGAACTGGTGCGCACGACACCAGTACTTAAAGTTGCGAGCTGGATGTAATCGCGTCCGTTGAGCGGAAGTTCTGTGATCTGGTTTGATGTGATTACCTGCCCCAAAGAGGACGTTTCGGTTTGCATGATGGGGATGTCGCTCGTTACTTCGACATTTTCCGAGACCGACCCGACAGCCATATCAAAATCAATGCGCAGCCGGTCCTGAATTTTCAAAGTGATTGTGTTACGGGTCTGGGTCTTGAATCCTTGCGCCTCAGCAACGGTTTTATAAGTGCCGGGCCGCAACGGAGGAGAGACATATTCTCCGGATCCGTCCGTCAACGTCTTCAAAGTTGCATTGGTGCTGGCCTCTACGAATGAGACCGCAGCAGAAGCGATGCCGGCCCCCTGGCTATCGCGAACACTTCCTGTAATGGTTCCGGTGTCGACCTGCGCGAGAAGTGCTGTGGACATAATAAATGACAAAGAGAACAGCCCGAATGCACGTTTCATCTGTCTCCCCCCTTTACCCACGCTAACCCGGCAAATAGCAAAGCATTAGAGCATAAAACGAAAGCAAAGTAAAGTAAAACGCTCCAATATCCCCAGGCAATAAAAAGTAATAGTAATCATTAGTCAGGTTCTAACGGGTCAGGGTAGGGACTTCGTGGCAAAAAAGAAACGCGGTCCCCTGTTGGCTAGAGATCGGCGCCTGAAGAGCGCCTGGAGAGATGTGAACTCGGTGAAATTTGGCGCACGCTTTCCCGGCGGATCAGTTCTGTGGGCATGACCAATTGCTGCGGTGGGAGCTCTGGTTCGGTGATTCGTCGAATGGTGAATTCCGCGAGGTGAGCGCCTAATTCCTTGGGAAATTCCCGAACCGTTGTTAGGCCTGGGTGAAGCACATCTCCGATGGTGTCATTAAAGCCGGCGACGCTGATGTCATCGGGAATTCGGATGCCGGATTCCTGTAATGCTTGGTAAACGCCGGAAGCGGCCTGATCGGTCGCAACAAAAAGTGCGGTGGGGCGCTCGCCATTGCTGAGCAGGGACTTTACGGCGAGATATCCCAGCTCACGGTCTTCCGATCCGATTTCGCTGAAGTGTGGTTCCAGGTCGGATTCTTCCATAGCCTGTTGGTAACCGCGCGCACAGCGCGCGAACCATGGCAGTCGCTGATTGCCGATGTACCAGACATTCCGATGGCCCTGAGAAATCAGATAACGCGTGACGTCGGCGGATCCGCGTATGTCGTCGGTAAAAACGCAGTCGTACTGTTCAGGCTGCCACTCCCCGACAATATTATTTCCTTCCAGCGAAAACGGAATCCTGCGTTCCGTAAATGCCGCGAGAATATTAGCCGAGTGCGTGCCACTTAGAATCACCCCTGCCGTGCGGCTCGCCTGAGTCAGAATCTCGGGAAGGACGACGCTGTTTGGCGGCGCACTCAAATCTGAACGGAAGGATAGAAACTGAAAAGCCCAGTCCTGGTCGGTACAGAATCCCTCTGCTCCCAGCAGGACTTTCGACTGAAATTCGTTGATGGTGTCGCGATTGCCAAGGACGAAAGTGATGGTCCGGCTGCTGGCTTCGGTTGTGAAGTTGACGTTGAGGTCATTTCCTGCCGCGAGGATCGATGCCTGAACCAACGGGGCCGTTTTTTGGCTGCCCTGCGCACCCCGAGAAACGGCGCTGCTGGCACTCAATTTCGCGCGACGCGCGATGTCAGTGTATTTCTTAGGGTCTCCGGCGATTGCTGCGTCGTGGCTGCCCTCCAGTTTGCTGACTGCGCCACCGTGGGATCGAAGGGCTAGGCCTTCGGAGCACAAGGCATCAAGGTCGGCCCGTGCGGTGACAGCCGACACCGAAAAGCGGGAGGTCAACTCGCGTACCGTGATCTGACCCTTTTGCTCAATCAGGTCGAGCACCTTGCGCCTGCGTTGCTCCGTCAAAAGACGCGAATCCTTGAAAACCATGTCCCTATTCCTTATTTTTGTCCCGACTGTCACACCGGAAGTGCGATTTTATACGCCCAACCAGGAGAAAACAAACGAAAGCGCCGCGTGCTCCCGACGTGAAATTACTCGCCTTAAGCTATTGAGGCCAATAGCCTTACTTTTTCGATTCGCCGACGTCGTTTACTTTCGGATGCTTTCTTTGCCCCATTCGAGTGCGGGCCGCCCAATGCCATCAATGCTGGTAGATCTTCGCACCGCCTGGTAAGAGATATTGGATAGGCCAAATCTCCTTCTTCTCGTCCACGATCTCCGACCATGGAAACTTAGGAGAATCAGAGGACTGAGCGGCAACTCCGGGAACGATCTCACTTGCTGCCGCCGCCAGCGCAGAAGCTTCCCCGTCTACTGCAACAAAAATTCTGCTTGGTTTCAAATGAGATTCGGTAAAGCGGGACGCGATTTCGATGTCCTCGATCATTTGCAGAACAAAGGGCCGCCCGATCAGCAGTGAATTGTAAACATAGTCAGCTAACACACTCGATATAGGGTTCACATAGGCGGCATCGTAGCTAAGCTGGCTGAGAAGCGGATCATCCGGCGAAAGTGCCTTGTATTTCATCCGCGTTTCGCCGAGGCCACGAAAATCGAAGGAAACAAGTTCGAAGCCTGCGTCCAGATACTTAGTGATGATCGGCCAATCCGCAGGTCCCGACTTCCCATTGTTGGAAAACCACAACAACAAGTTATGGCTTCGAGATGCGGGGCGATAGATGTGCAGAAGCGGCATAAGCATTTCGCCGCTGTGATGGAGCAAATACTTGTCCACGGTTACCGCTCCGATTTGGGCGGTACCGGCGCCTTCCCAAAGAATGGTGCCATCGGCAGCACCGTCATTCCTGTACTCGCCGACAGTCCAGGTGCGAATCTCGGGATAGCCCCTGCCGTAATAAAGATCCTTGAGTGAAGGCGACTGATCAGTTCTGTGGAGCACCTCGTAGTCGCGGATTTCGTCCATGAGTAATTTGGCATCGTTGAAGTCTGTGACCACTTGACCACTTTGCGTGCATTGCACCGTAGAAACATCAAGTTCCCTAACTGCGGGCAACTCTTTGCCCGTTGCCAGGTTGTTGTAGTGGTTGAGGAATTGGATTGCCTCCCGCTGATTCTCGATGGAGTACTGATGCTCGTGATATCCCTCAGTCAGTGCAATACGATCCGCATGACCGAAGCGGCGGTAGATGTCGGCGATTTCACGAAAGGTCTTGTGGGTGCCTTCGATTGGGAAAAAATCTAGGACTGCAGCTGCTACCAAAACTGGGCGGGGATACATCAGCAAGAGCAATCCCGCATGATCGAGGCCTTCAGAAACCATGCCGTAGAGGTCTTGCTCGGGATCGCTGTCAGGATCTTTGAAGATGCGGTTGTACATCCGCATGGGCAGAGATGTGATATAGCAGGAAGGAACGACCACCTTAATTCGCGGATCAAGCGCCGCAATCAAGGCAGCTTGAGTCCCACCCCCACTGGTTCCGGTGATATTGATCCGGTCAGGATCAATCTCTGGGCGGGTGAGCAGATAGTCCAAAGCACGGATGCCATCCCAGACTTCCCAGCGCGCCAGATTCGTGCCAGCGAGATAGGCCAGGTTACCCATTATTGCGTGCTCGGCGCAGATCAGGTTGTAGTGACTCTTCTTCTGCTTCGCGTCCCAAAACTGGCTACGCTCGCCTTGACCCACAGAATCCCAGGAGATAACGATGTAACCACTCTTTACCAGTCGCTGGGCGAGCGCCTGATAATAAGCTTTGCCGGCCGGGGAATGACCGCAAGGAACAAGAATCCCCGGATGCTTCTTGCCATCGTCGGGGACATAGAGGAGAGCAGTCACATAAATTTTGGGCAGACTTTCATAGATGATTTTTTCGATATGGAAGCCGTCCATCTGAATGAGGCCTGTGATCTGTGGTCGCAAGGGAGTTTTCGCTGACGGCAGGCCCCCGAGCATGGCCAAGAGCTTCTCGCGCAATTCCCGCTGTACCCGAAGAAGTTCGGTTTCGTCGCGGATTTGCTCAAAGCGTTTTCTGCGAACGTCGTCCAGTCCCCAAGCGATGTTCACTTGGTAGTTCAGATACCGTGTAATCGCAGGAGCGAGAGTGGAGGTCTGCGGCAGTACTTGAAAATCCTCGGGGCGAGGAGTTTCGTCGGTAGCAGCGGCCGCAGCCGCGCAGAACAGGGCCAAGATGGCAAGCAGTACGATCCGCTTCATGTTCTTTCTCCCAGCCACAATTTCAAACCCGTGCGATCCGGAGACGGAGATTCTCAAAGTGCTGATTTTCAATCCGCAGGACGCCCTTCGCATTGGCACGAACATGAAGAACGTCCTTCAGCACACCTGGCAAAGTCGCGTCCGGCGAATCGGAGACGTTAAGACCGCTGAAGCTCAATTCATACATGGATTCTGCCAACAGGCCGGTTAGCAGGAGCGAGTCACAGTGTAGGCCAGGAAATGAAACTTCGGCCTGGCGGATGCCCTGCCCCGAAGAACTAAACAGGACGACAGGGCCCCCGTCGAATGCCGCGCCGATCATCCCGGAACCATCTACCAGCTTTACTGGCTTCTTGCCCGTCACTCCCGTATTCCCAATTTCCAGCACATGCAGAAAGAGATCCTCTTCCGCGGGCTGGCTAGGCGATACTTCAACGCGCCAGCTTCCCGGCACCACATTCTTGCGATTCGACGATTCGAGTCTGGCGAGATCCTGCCCCCAGAAAGCTCTCCACATGTGAAGTAACCGAGGATCGGACGGCAAGGGACCTCCTTCGGCCGGTTCCAGCGGCCAGTTTTCTCCGCTGCCCCAACCCCCGCCGTTTTCATCGCCTGGACAAAAGAACTCGTGTCCCTGACCGCCGCGCCGAGTGACAAGTCGCTGCCGGGGCAAAAGTGAATGCACCAATAACTCCCCCGCACCGTCGCTGAAGCGGAATGTGTTGGCGTTGGTAAAGTCCGTTGCACCTGCCTGGTGTTGGCGATCTTGATCAACGGATGGTGGGTTCACTCCGTGTAACAGCCATACCTTTTCGAATCCAGCATTCGTACTGACGACCCGATCAAACACGAACAAAGCGTTCCCGCCGGGAATGTATACGAGTTCACGGGTGAAGCAACGCAACTTGCTTCGCGAATATGCATTCGTGGCGTCACCGAGCGCGTAATGGTATTTGCCGGGAACGTAGTCGATTACACGCATTGTTCCCAAATCCCAAAGATCGCGATTCCGTTCCCAATCGCTGGGATTGCGAATCGTATTCCAATAGCGGGAAGAATCCATCCGCTGGCCGCCGTCGTTGGCTGCAGGCATGACATTGTCTGACCAAAAGAACTTCTCAGCAGGGTCATATACCAACATGGAATTGTGAGCCGCCGTTCGCCGGTAGTAGTTCAAATAATGCGGACTCTCCGTTTCGGTGTAGTCGGCGCCGCTGTCAATCGCCAGATACCCGTTATGGAAAATGGTGAACTGATTCTCGTCGAGATGCTGATGCTTGGCCAGATATGGGCCACAGTCGAATTCAATCCAGGTTGAATCCGGCTTCCACCCTGTTCGCATCACCAGATGCCCGACACCGGCAAAATAGCACTGATGAGGCAATTCACTCTCGGGCGCCAGTGCGGGATCGCGAGGCGTTACTCCCGGGTCGTCCCACAGAAACCGTAGCGCGGGGATCACCCATTTATCAGCAAAGAAGCCGCTCTTTCGAAGCAGCCATGCACTGTAGGGATCTTTGAAACGGTTGACCGCATAGCCGATAACCGCCGTGTCTTGCAAGTCGAGAATTGGATATTCATTGTCTCCCTCGCGCGAGGGCGTACCGTCGGGCAGCAACTTATACAAATAAGTCTTGCCGATGTTTTGGAAGACAGAGAATGTCTGTGCAGGGTCGACTCTGGTTGTGGTACGTTGCATTTCCGCAAGCAAGGTCAGTGCGGCCCACGTGATTCGCATGTAGTCCAGCGATTCGTGGTAACTGCCTTGGGGATCGACGAAGTTCGTGGTTTCAAGAATGTTCTCCAGTCCGCGGGAGACCTGCGTGCGCCAAGTATCGCAACGCGCGCCGCAACCGGGATAGCCATCAACCGCGGCGGAAGTGAATGCAGCTAGCGCCAGATAACGCGTGGCGTAATTGTGATAGGAAAGCTGACCGGGATCGGCAAAGTCGGCAGTAGCCAGCATCGCTGCCGCTCCGTCCATCAGTTCGTTCGCGATGCGGTCCTTGTACTTTTGTTCAAATCCGGGATACTCGTTCAGCCAGTCGAAGGCCAGCGCCCATTTTGTGTAGTCAATCCATGCGCGCGAGGGTTTGCCGGTCGCAGTGATGTGCTTGGCCTTCATCTCTGCCAAGGCGCGTTCGGCGAAATCCTTTTGGCCCGTGAGCTGCCATGAGAGGGCAAGTCCCGTGAAATCGTCCGAGGGCCGGTGACCTTTGGTATAGCGCAATTTCAGGAGATCAAGCCCTGTGAACGGATCGGATTCTGCGATGAGCAATCTGGGACGCTTCGATGTGCTCTGAGCGCGGCCCCAGGAACGGGCGAATACCGCTGAGGCAGCGAGGGCGGCGATGAAGTCGCGTCTCTTCATTTCCTGCTCGTATCCAACTGCGCGAGGCGCGACAGGTGATATGCCAACATCCGATCCGGAAGTAACAGCGCCCTTCGAAACCTCGCGTTCGCCTCTTGCTTTTTACCCAAGTCTCTTTCGAGCATGCCGGCCATATACATCCACCAGCTGGGGTACGCGCTCGTCTCAGTACGCCCGACCGCATCCGCCAGAGCGTTCTGCAATCGGCTTTGCCATTGTTGCTCATCGAAACCTGGAAGGTTTTGTGCTGCCAACCACGCCCAGCGAACCTGATCTGTGCTCGAAGCCGAGGCCGCGGATTCGAACTTGTTCTTACCGTCCTCGGCTTTGCCGCAGGATGCATAGACGGTCCCGAGCAGGTAGTTGGTCCGCGCGGAATTAAGAATGGGGTTCAAGCCATCCTTGGTGAACGAGAGTTCGGGAATCTCAGCTCCCAGGTTTTTTGCGGCGTTCAACGCCTCTGTGCAGCGTTGCTGTGTAGAGAGGGACAGCAACCGCTGAAGTTGCACTTCTATCCATACCTGCCGAACGTTGGTTCCGCCTTCTTCCTTTGGAAAGAAATGATTGTGAAACAAACTTGTGGCGCGATCAAAGTCCCCGGATTCCGCCAGATTCAGTATGAGTTCAAACATCAGGGGATTGGGAGCATCGGCAAGGCGCGGATATTTCCCGAGCGCGTCCACGCGCTCACCCGCGGAAT
>CAWCQR010000020.1:0-37874 GCA_963797725.1 Terriglobia bacterium | reverse complement strand
TGGGATTCGAATCCAGCCTCTCTAACAAAATCAACAAATTAGGAGGCGTGAATGACACATCAAACCTCTAAAAACATATCAAAACCATCAACTCCAGGCCTTATTGGACGCTTAATGGACGCTGATTTCTTTCGTTGGTCCGGGATCTTGTTCCGGAAAGATTTCTCATTTTATAATGCCGAGCTCTGCAGTTTCAGTCGGCGAAGCAACTGTGCATTCGCAGCCACGATGATGGTGGAGAGGCTCATCGCGACTGCACCAACGCTCATCGGCAGATCAAGTCCCCATCGGACGAGACGGCCTCCTCGCGACCGGGATGGCAACCAGGTTATAGGCAGTCGCCCAAACGAGATTTTGAATCATCTTTCGATAGGTAGCCCGAGATAGCTTGATCGCTCCCACAACATCACGGGGATCACTACGCACAAGCACGATCCCAGCGGACTCAATCGCCACATCTGTAATACTCGCTTTGGCTGCAACCGCAAAAACGAGGACGGTTCAATGCTAAGAATGCACAGATGTGGATTGATAGCTCTTCTATTAGGTGCAACGGGTGCCGCAATAAGGTCTGCTCCCGCTTTAGCTCAAGAACTAGCATCGAATGTGGCGACCTCTGTAACCGATGCCGCAGACCCTTCAATTCACTCGCTGCTATTCAAGCCCTGGATCAACGGCGTTTCAGCCGATGAGCCGCAGATGCAAGTGCAGCGCTACGACGAGGACACCTACGTCATCCGCCAGTCGATCCGGACCAACTTCGAGGGGCCCTTTCTTTACCTGCTGTTCGGTAGAGACCGCGCCCTTCTGATCGACACCGGAGCCGGCGGATTGAAGGTCCGCCCGACGATCGACCGGGTCATCGCCGAATGGGCGGCCCGACATCACCGGACTGTCGATCCCCTTGGTCGTCGCACATTCCCACAGCCACGGCGACCACCACCAGGGTGACGCGGAATTCCAGGATCGACCGGACACCATTGTCGTCGGCCTCTATCCCAAGGACGTGGCCGACTTCTTCAAGATCGCCGACTGGCCGAACCAGATCGTGCCGTATGACCTCGGCGGCCGCGTGCTCGATATCATTCCGACGCCCGGCCACCAGTCGGCGCACATCATGATGTTTGACCGCAAGACGCGACTCCTGTTCTCGGGCGACTCGCTGGGTCCCTACCGTCTTTACATACCCGATGAACGAGGCGAAGACCTATCGCAACAGCATCGATCGTGTGGCCACCTTTACCAGGGACAAGCACGTGTCCTGGATCCTCGGCGCTCATATCGAGATGACCACAAAGCCCGGAGAGCTAATCCCCGATGAGGCGCCCAGCCACCCCGACGAGCATGTGCTCGAGATTTCCTATTCAAACCTGCCCGAGTTGCAGACTGCGCTCAATGCCATGGGCGATAATCCGGTGCAGCAGGCCCACCGCGACTTCGTGATCTTTCCTAGGCCGGCACGCGAGCCGCAGCCCTTCGCGCCGCCGCCGGCGCCGAAATAGTCTTCTTCGTCGGCCGGACCGTTCGTATGTCTCTGCATTCCCCGACACGGCGAGTCAGGCGCGCGGGCCCGACGCTCATAAGGTGAAGGTGGGTGCCTAATACCCAGGGAGATCTGCAAGCGCACCTTGCGCTATGGAGATCAAGATATTCTCGGATTGAATTGCCTCAAGCCGTCTGGGCGCCGGCCGTAGCGTCCCCAGCGCGACGCCCAAAGCCCCTCGCCGCCTGCACACCGAAGATTTCACTCCGCGCAAGCCGCTCAATCCTCACCACCGCCTCAGCACTTCCACTAAAGGTGGTTTGTCCTTCCGATCCCTATCCAAATTGCGGGCACTTTCGTGTGCCAGTCTGTCCTTGATGAGAAGGCCGTTCTGAGCCCCAGCGATGTCGAAATTGCAATCACGAGCGCAATCGCAAGTCCCAGGGCGTGCGGACAGGCGATGATGAGGGCGGTTGCCGTCCTGATCAGGGCGTTCTCTTTGTCTTCTGCAAATTACCAGTAGGTCAAGTTTCTTAGGTATCAATGCTGGCAAATTAACTAGAGTATAAATGCTCGCCAAAGCATTGATGATCATTTGTGGATACTGAAACAGGTGAGTGCGGGGAACGGCGATTGACTTACCGGGAAGAGGCGGAGGAGTTTTACAACACGCTGAAAGAGCGGAAGGTGCGTGTGGGGATGGAAGCCATCGGGCACGCCCGCTGGTTCGAACGTTTGCGGAACGACATGCAGTTCGAGTTGTGGATCGGGGATGCCGCGGAGATTCGCACGACACGGGTGCGCAAGCAGAAGACCGATCGGCAGGATGCGCAGCTGTTGCTGAGGCTCATGGTCGAGGACCGGCTTCCTCGGATCTGGAAATACTGCGGCATCTGAGCCGCTTCCAATCGCGAAGGCTCAGAGTTGAGCTTGAGGTCGTGGACGGTGGGTCTTCGGACTAATTTGACTATACGCTTGTTTGCAGCGCCGGAGCCTTATTCGTTCAGAAGAGACTGACCGGATCAATGTGTAAACGTTCTAGTGTCTTAGAAGCGGGGTACGGAACCGCCGAAGCATGCGTGTAGCACAGGCATCTTTATCGACCTCACTGGGATTGGGGTCGGCTGCATAGAGGGGATCCCAGAGGTCAATCGCTTTTAGTTTCAGCCTCAAGTTTATCTGCGCTCTGGCGACAATGCGCTCGCCGGATATTGTCTGTCGTGTCGTGAACCTCAATCTTTCGCGCTTAGCCTGCGATCACGATGTGGGTCCGTACGCGGTTGTCCAGTACAAAGTTCGCACTTTTCTCCAGGCTGCGCCACAGGTTGGACAACGGATGTAGAGTACATTTTTCGGGCTGTCTTTTTTCATCAGGGCAGGTCCGTCAGCTCCTTACAAAGTTGGCGAAGGCGGTCATTCCTATTGGCATACGCTCCGACTTCGTCCCCACTCATGGAATTGGCGAGCCTGCTCTTTAGAAGCTTGCTCTGCTGTTCTATAATCCCGCACATTTCCGTACTTATTTGCTGCGTTCGTATGTGACTCACTACGGCATAATGCAGCGGAGTAATGAATGGTGGTCAATTGTAACCACTTAGGTTCTGAGAGGTATGGTCTGCAAGTTGCGAGATGGCATCCGTGAATCTGTTTTAGGCTGCCTCGGCGGACAATCGCCCGACTGGTGGGAGCCGCGCAGACAGCAAAAATGCCCGACTACCTCATATCAAATGTTTCAACCATAAGGGAGCGATCGTCGGATCTGAACCAGTTTCCGGGGCCACAAGGATTGCGGCCTTTATCTCCGATCACTCGCTTGCGCCCGTCATCGTTCACAGCGGTGAGCTGCTTCTACATTAAGATTCTGGCTCGCCTGATGTTTATTCCCGATTTCTAATGCTGGCACCGTCCGCCTATATTGTGCATATAGTAATTGTTTAATAGCGTGAAAGGGATGGACAGCTATGAGCCGTCCCTTAAAACAAATGTTAACTTGCCCACATTGCGGGTGCGAAACCACGGCGTTCGGAGCATTGGTGTACAGCTAGCGATTACGCATGGACTTTACATGTGACCGCTGCTGGAAAGAATTTTTGATCGTAACAAATGTTCCCATGATGGACCAAGACCATCAGCCAAAAGCCGCCCAATGAGCCAACGCTCCAGCATAGTGACATCGTGCCCGAGCATTTCTGTCACGGGGGAGTTGATCGACTGCAGTGCGACTGAATCTTCCCGAGTTGTTCTGTGCGAAGCATGTAGGACCGTGTTCACTTTCACTCCCGATTGCGAATGGGTAAAAGTTGTTTTCCCAGGAATGAAATCCAGGATTAGTCCCTGCTGCGATCCTGAGGAGTTGACTAAGTAGCCCATGCAAACAACCCGACTTTTCGTTCAGTGTCCCAACTGCCACTCCCAGTGGACTGCGGAGCTGACGATTTGTTTTGATTGCAAAATCCAACCCGAATGCACGAAATAAGCGTGGAGATGCGCGGCCTTCTTGACCTGCAAAGCCATCTTCTAAACAGTCAGAAGGCTCTCCGCACTATCAGTGCGGAAGAAGTCGAAGGATATGCTCATCGGAATAACCGCCTTCGCCAACTCTGTAAAGAACTCACCGAGCTACCCTGATGTTAGTTTGTTGGTTTATCGTCGTCGCGACAGAACTCCGAGTTCGACCATGATCTCCTGTAATCGGCGCTCCCGTTGTGCATGACTGTCCATTTCTTTCTTAGTGTGGGTGATGCGAAGCTTGTAGATTCGATTTGCCTCTCGCAACTCTGAGATTTCCCTGCGGATCTCTTCAATACGGAGTCTCGTTCGCCACTTCTCCATTGTTTAGCCTTGCTCGGCTGGGTTCGGCCTACGGCCTCTTTGATGGCATTCACGCCCATACCGTTTTCCCAGAAGCAGTGATCGCGACGAAGGTTGCTGTGCATCCTGGAACGATTGTCCGCCCGTTCTCCCCAACCAGCCCGCGATATAGAGACTACTGATCGCGGGTGCTTATCTTCTGTGTGGCATGATCCATGATTGGGATGGGGATCCTCCCCACAGCCTGATACCCTCAGTGAAATGCCCTTCTAGACTCGCCATTTGGACAATTCCTGCCCGACAGACCTCGATTGCCAATCTCCTTTCTGTTTCCGGATACGACCGCGATGTAGACACGGTAGACGTCGCTGGTTCGAGTCCAGTATTGCGAATCGAGGGCGAATCACGGGTTATTCAACTTCTTTTCGTTGTTTCGATTAATGGGCCCGGTCGTATTGCATTCCCGCCTCGACCTCCGCGATGGCCTCGTTCACGTGCTGCAGAGCCAGCACGCGGTGGCCGCCCTTGTCTCGCGAAGCTAACTCGAGGCTTCTTTGTGCTTCGCGCAGGTGCTCGATGGCCGCTGTCATCTCGGGTTGCGCTTCATAGCCGTTGCCTTCCCACTTCGCCATTCCACCCGCTGTTGCCCCAGTCGCCGCCGCCCCAGCTGCGAAACTGAGAGCCATCAATCGTGCTTCCCTCACGATACTCGAACATACGGTCCTGCCCATTTGGCCCACGGGCATAGATCCGGAGCGTCTTCTCCTGCCCTTGGTCGGGGTCTATGCCAAACGTGCTGTTGCCCATGCGAAAAGTGCGGTCCTGACGCGCAAGTTCCTTGAGGCGGTTGGTGACGTCCACGTGTCGGCGCGAGGTGCCATATTGGGCGCTCAGGATGACATACTGTCCAAAATCAGGGCCATGGTCGCCATCACGGTCGTGATCTCGGTCCCCACCACGTCGTTCATCGATCGCAAAATCAGCCCTACAGCCGTGATCGACCCATATTCCTCTGTCATCCGAGCCCCAACTGTAGCCTTCTGTGCAGGCGGTTTCGCTACGCTGATTCACCAATCGGGCTCGGCCTGAGCACCCGACGAACAATAGTGCCGGTTGCCGTCGTCAGACGAACACGAAATGACTTGGGCAGTGCTCCGTGGAATGAACACCGCGAGCGCAGACACCATCAACACCAAGTAAATCCAATTTTTTGTGTTAAACATTTCCACCCTCCTGAAAAGCGGTCACTGTTCGGTTAGATAGTACCCTTCAGACAACCGCCGGGACAGCGCCTTTTGATGCCTGGGGTGGTTCGAGGGCTTTCCGCTGTCGTCGCTTAAATCCGCTGCGCAATCCAGGAATGCAGGAACACACCGAATACGAGGCAGCGACATTGCCCGGAAGGCCCCGCTGAAAGATCTGAGCGCCGGCGAATGCAACTTACCTGAGAACGGTTCTCTAAATCTGGCCTGGCAATGCCTGGATCGGGCCAACGTCAATGTACATACAAGCTGAGTTGGATCGGGTCTGGTTTTTGTCGGGACATAGGGCGAGGCGAGCGAATTGTTCGTATCTGTTACGAGCGGAGGACCCCTCGAAGGTGTCATCAAGATCGAAGAACCCGACTCAATATTTGGCCCATCCACGAGAGCTCCTCGGATCCGCAGGAATTAGTTCCACGCCTGCATCCGAATTGCAGACGTAAGCTACTGCGCCAGCCCGAGGTGCTTCCGTCAGTATCAGCTCCCGCTTGTGCTGGCTGAGAAAAATGATTTGAGAATTTGGGGCGAACTGTCCTAATGATAGGAACGGCCAAAACTATCCACGCCGTAGCAGTTCGAAATCGTCCACTACCAGGATCATGTATTTTGTTTTTGAGGATGCCAACTGACACCGAGGATGAATCGGTCGGAGCTTGCTCACGATGTGCGCTGAAAATGGCCTCTACCAGGGATTCACGGTTGCTTGAGAGCTCAGCGAGTTCGGTGCAGGTGAAACTTCAGGGCAAGATGAACCGTAGGTTTAGTTGAACCTGCCACCTGCCTTCCAGTAGCGCGAGGGCAATATCAATGGCAGGCGTCACCTTATTATTGCAGCTTTGGAGTACTCTGACTTGGCTTCGTTTAGGATGGGGATGTCAGGGTCGGCGTCTTTCCAGAGCGTGAGGAAATGCTTGTAGGGGCAAGCGCCCGATCGCGGGCAGCGTCGGCATCGGCTCCCTGGAAGATTCTCACTTCTAAGGCATTGGCACGAGCCACGCCCAGGTGCGCCAATGCTCCCGTCCAACAGTTCCAGACGATGCCGCTATGGTCAATGATCTTCTGGAACTCGGCAGCCGCGGCGACGCCCTGTCGCTGCGGCTAAAAAAGCCTCCCCGCGGAGAAAATGTTGTATAGGCAGGACAATATTGTCAACGAACAGAACAAACTCCTAAGTCGATTCGAGAAGCGGTTGGCAAGGCACTTAGGGCAGTCCGCTTGATTCTTTTTGTCAAGCGCCAATTGCGCCCTAAATCGCAGGCAGCCAGAGCGATTGCATCTGCGTGTCGAGCGGGAATCGTTTCCCCAAGCTCTTGGGCTATCGATTCGGCCCGCGCCGTATCGCCCGCTATGGCAAACGCAAGCGCAGCTTCGGCTTCTACTCCCGGACTCGCCGGAGCAAGCTTTAGAGCTTCTGATGCTGCGCGCCTCGCTTCCGCAGGATTGCCGAATGCGGCTTCCCGCTGAGCCGCAGTCGCCAGCCATACTGCCCCATTTTCATTGTCGTCAGCCCGAATGGCGGACTCCACAGCCCGTTTAGTCAATTTCCGCGCCAAGCGAAGATGGCCGCTGTAGGCGTTGGTGTCAGAGGCAAGCGCAAGTCCGAAATTCTCATGCTGCGGGTTCCCCGCAAACCACTGTTCCTGGACGGCCATAGCTACTGCGTTCGATCTAAGAAAGGCAAGAGCATAGACAGCTGTATGAAACAGGTAGTGATCCACTTTTTGGGGTGGCGCAGAGTCGAGGATGGCCCGCGTTTCGTCGAAGCGCTGCAAGGCGAGGGTAGTGTAAGCGAGACTATCGTAGGAAGAAACAACAGTCCGATCCATGCGCAAGCTTTGCCGTACCGCGTCTTCGGCTTTCTTGTACTCCCCCAACTGGTTGAGCAGTAAACTCAGGTCGCCATAAGCAGTATCTTCCCCTGGATAGCTCTCGATCTCTTGCTGGTACGTTTGGACCGCTTTCTCCAGTTGCCCAGTGACGCTAAGATAGAAGTCGGCAGTTATTCGCAAGCTGTTCCCGCTCGCTGGCCCGCTCGCGCAACTGGAATGCCTTGGTGTAGAAATCGCTGGCCCTCCCCAATTGTTGAATACTCAGGTAGTCGTCGCCTAGCGCGTGGTAACCCGTGGCAAAGTTCGGATCCAGCGCGATGGCACGTTGATCGTACGGTATCGCGGCTGCGTGACCTTTTTCGTGAGAAGCCTTCCTGGCAAGGCTGTAAGCTTTAAGGGCTCCGAGCGAAGACGTAGTGGCCTGTGCGAGCGGGACGTCAAACTTCTCACCGTGGCTAGGGATTCCCCAAGCTCGCCGCGCAACTTCGACGCAGCCTGGCCCAGAGCGTCTAGCACCTTCTCCTTAGACGACACGGTCACTTGCTCCTGGGCCAACGTATCGCCGTTCTGGCAGTTGATCGCCTTCAATCCCAGTACATACGCGCTGCCCAAATTGCCGACTGATCCCGAGACGTAAGCCTTGCTGCCAGCTCGCTGGCAAAGCTCACGGGCCACCTCCGGCGTGAGTTTCGTGTTGATTGGGAGGGTCATCTGCTGCAAGGTGCTCCCAATTTGGCTGTCTGGGAGCATTCTCAGAAAAGCCGATTGCCGCAGGAAACGTTGAGCGCAGTCTTCAGGGTGTCGTCAAACACAATGTCGCCCGCGCTGTTAGCAAAATCCCCAAAACGATGGTGTCTTTAGGAGTGATTTGGGAGCAGGACGACGAAGCGAGTATTCCCCAATAATTGCATATACCGCGATCAAAGCGACTGCAGGCCAAAGATACACATGTCGACTGAGCCGCGGTTCGGTTGAGGCCACGCTCTGCGGTTCAGGAGGCGGCGCAATGGGAGCTATAAATCGGTAGCCTTGGCGGGGGAACGGTCTCCAGAAACCTTGGATTGTCAGCCGAATCGTTCAAACACTCGCGCAGCTTCCGTACCGCTGTGTTCAAAGCGTCGTCAAACTCCACAAACGTATCGTGCGACCACAGTCGCTGACGTATCTGCTCCCGTGTCACGAGGTGACCGGGACGTTCCAGCAAGAGCGCGAGAATCCTAAACGGCTGCTCTTGCAGACGAATCTGATACCCGCTTTTGGTGAGTTTGCGTTCCTGGAGATCAGCCTCGAAGAGGCCAAAATGAACAAAGCGGCCAGTTGGCTGGTGCTGCTGCATATGGCCTCTCGCCCTAAATTGAAAGGGATTCTAGCATAGCGGGTTAGAGCAGTGAGCAAATGCTTTCCTTGCTTTATGTTAGCGGGTTAGCCAAGATTCAGTTGCATTTTCGACGGGGTTCTCAGAGTCTGTTGCGTTTGAAGACCACGGGGACAACAAAGGTGACGAATAAACTCGTTGAATTCCGAGATCACCTTCGGGAGGGGTGTCTGGCGCATGGGAGATAGTCTGTTCCAAGTGTCTTGCAAAGCTACAGGTGAAAATCGTTTCTGTGTCGGAACCGACTCGGTGTCCGTAACTGTGGGCCAACTAACACAGCTCGAAGACGGGGAGAGGATCTGGGATTCCGTCGGCGTGTACGCTCAGGAAGATGGGGACGGCAGGCTCGTCATTCGGGTGATGGTATTCAATCCCGACTGGGATGAACCGTTGCAAATTGCTTGCATTTGCTCCCGAACAGGTGAGGCTTCAACGAACGAGGCGGCTTTTCGATGCAATCTAGATCACATCAAAGTGTGACGGACCTGATGTCGTTGAGAGCTTCGGATGAGTTGGAAAACGCTCGTAGAAAATGCTCGCACCGATCCAGCTCCCACGGTGAATACAGATGTTCCGCCAACGGCATTACTACCAGATTTACCGAGTTGACCATAAGCGAAATCAGGAGCAGGTGGTTGCTGAGGTAGAAGGTCTGCAGCGTGCGGAGATGGTTGCGCAATATGCGCGAGATCTGGCCCCATCTGAAGTACGCGAGGAAATCAGCTATTATCGGAGCACTCTGCCGAAATCAGCGCGCCCAAAATGTCGCGGGCCAGCTAACAGTGCGCTGACCACCACGTGGCGACTTCGTGCGAGAAGCCTGTCCAGGACGAACGCAGTCCCTACCCTGTATTTGATTCGCCTGAGAAAGCCGTATATCACAAGGGTGCCTAGGTACATTTACGTAGGCTAACCAGCTAACACATAGCGGGAGAGCAGTTTGCAGGATGTTGTGACCTGCCGTGCTAGAATTTTGGCCCAAATGGATTTGGGGCTGCCACGTGACGAGAGTATCCAGCCGCAGGAGCGGCAGGCCGGTTTGTTCGTTTTGGATCCTTCGAGGCTGATCTCAAGGGGGCAACCTCACAAGACTGGGGGGCCGGATTCGTCTGCAAGAGCAGCCGTTTCGGATTCTTGCTCTTTTGCTGGAGCATCCGGGCCAATCGTCACCAGGGAAGAAATCCATCAGACGCTTGTGGTCCGCACGATACGTTTGTGGAGTTTGACGCTGCCTTGAACACGGCGGTACGGAAGCTACGCGAGGCCTTGAACGATTCAGCCGATAATCCTAGGTTTCTGGAAACCATTCCCCGGCGGGGCTATCGTTTTGTAGCTCCGGTGGTTGGCTCGCCCGAACCGCAAGCCGTAACGCCAATCCAGTCCGCCACGTCCGTCGACATGCGTATCTTTGGTTCGCAGCTACGCTCTGATCGCAGCCGGCATCAGCCGTGGAGGATTCTGGGGCATTTTCGCCGCTCAAGCTCCCGAATCACTCCCGAAGACACCATCGTTCTCGCCGATTTCGCCAACAGCACGGGCGATGCGGTCTTCGACGACACGCTGAAGACGGCGCTCAGCGTTTCCCTGCGGCAATCGCCTTTTCTGAATGTGCTCTCCGACAGCGAAGTCGCGAGGACCTTGCAAGCTGATGACCCGTCCGGCCGACACGAAACTCACGCCCGAGGTAGCCCGCGAGCTTTGCCAGCGGGCGGGCAGCAAAGCCTACATTGCCGGAGTCGATTGGCAGTCTGGGCAGCGAATATGTGCTGGGGTTGAAGGCGGTGAATTGCCAGAGCGGAGACACGCTGGCCGAGGAGCAGGTGACGGCGGCGTCCAAGGAGAAGGTGCTGGACGCGCTGGGCGAGGCGGCATCCAAGCTGCGCGGCGAACTGGGCGAATCGCTGGCCACGGTGCAGAAGTTTGATGTTCCGCTGGAACAGGCCACCACGTCTTCGCTCGAAGCTCTGAAAGCGTACAGCCTTGGCGAAAGAGCCATCGCGAGAAAGGCGCCTGCCGCAGCCCTGCCTTACGATCAACGCGCCATCGAACTTGATCCGAATTTTGCCATGGGCTACTGGGCAGTGGGCGTCGACTACTTCAGTCTCGGCGAGCTAGGGCGGGCCAGCGAGTATTTCACCAAAGCATTTCAGTTGCGGGAACATGCCAGCGAGCGGGAAAAGCTGGCGATCACCGCCGACTACTATCCGAATGTAACCGGGGAACTGGATAAAGCGGCCCAGACCTATCAGGAGGAGATCGAGAGCTACCCGCGGGAACCGCAGGCGTACGGCAATTTGGGCATCGTGTACTGCCTCAGCAGGGGCAGTATGAGAAAGCCGCGGAGGTCACGACGGCAAGCCTTGCGCCTTGCGCCGGATCGATGCGTCTGCTACGACGAATCTCGCCAACTACGCTGCTTGCCTTGCAGCGCTTCGACGAAGCGCGGCAGATCATCCACGAGGCGCAGGCGCGAAAACTGGATGATTCTGTACTCCACAATGCTCTCTACGCTCTTGCCTTTCTCGGATCGGACTCCGCGGCGATGGCGGAACAGCAACAGTGGTTTGCGGGCAAGCCCGAATATGAGAACTTTGGACTGGCGCTCGCATCCGACACCGAGGCATATGGCGGTCATCTGGGCAAGGCGCGGGAACTGACCAAGCGGGCCGTGGACTCCGCCATCCGGGCCGACAACAAAGAAAGCGGGGCAATATGGCAGGCGATTGCCGCTCTGCGAGAAGCCGCTTACGGCAATGCCGCGGAAGCGCGGCAGTCAGCGGCAGAGGCTTTGAAGCTCGCTCCCGCGAGTCAGGGCGTCGAGGTCGAAGCCGCGCTTGCGTTTGCCATGGCGGGCGATACGGCACGAGCCGAATCCTTGGCGCAAGACTTGGGAAACGCTTCCCGCTGGACACGCAGATGCAGTCGCTCTGGCTGCCCGCGATTCAGGCGCAATTGGCGCTGGACAGAAAGAATCCGGCTCTCGCCCTGAATACCCTGCAAGCTGCTTCCCCCATCGAGTTGGGGCAAATTCACGTTCGTCACCAATATTTCCTGCCTCTATCCGACGTATGTGCGCGGAGAGGCATACCTGGCAGCCGGACAGGGCAGCGCTGCCGCCGCCGAGTTTCAGAAGATTCTCGACCACAGCGGCATCGTCTGGAACTGCTGGACGGGAGCGTTGGCGCATCTGGGCGTGGCTCGCGCCAACGCCTTGCAGGCGAGAACCTCGCAGGGAGCGGATGCCGATGCCGCCCGCGTCCGGGCGCTCGCCGCCTACAAAGATTTCCTCACGCTCTGGAAAGACGCCGACCCCGACATCCCCATCCTGAAAGAAGCCAAAGCGGAGTACGCGAAGCTGCAGTAGCTGGGAAAACCATATCAACCGCTGCGGCCATCATGTCCGATTTGTGCTCGTGCGAGCTGCGTTAGTGTGTTGGCATGAAACAAAAAAATCCGCACGCTCGTGCTCTAGGGAAGCTTGGTGGCAAAGCTAGGACTGAAAAGTTAAGTCCAGAGCGGCGCTCCGAGATCGCTCGAAATGCAGGACTCGTGCGGAGTCAAAAACTAAGCGCCGATGAGCGTAAGCGAATCGCCGCGCTCGGCGGCAAAGCCTCGGCTGGAAAGCCGAAGACCAAATGAAAGGAGATACCGTGAGAAGAACCAAGCAGTCCGGCCACATCATGAGACACCGGGACTGGTGGGTGCTCAGATACCGGGAGCGTGTAGGTGTTGGCGGGAAGATTGAGACTGTTCAAAGAGCTAAACGTCTTGCACCAGTGGACGCTCAGCACAAAACCAAAGCCAGTGTTCGAGACCTTGCTAACCGCGAATTGGACTCGCTGAGTCGAATCTCAGCTGAGCCAATGAGTATCACGAAACTAGGCGATTTCGTGGAACGGGTCTATCTGCCCTTCACAAAGCAACAGAAACGCCCGTCTACATATCGGGGATACTCCCAAATGTGGGCGAAACTATCTCAGAAACTGCTGCGAAGACGCCTGGATGAGAGAAGTCAAAACTCATCAGGTGCAATCGTGGCTTGATGAGATTGGGCGAGACGCACGCAATCTCGAAGACAACACTAAAGCATGTAAAAAACTTCCTTAGTGGGATCTTTCGACACGCAGCCCAGCAGGGATACTTTGACGGCGCAAGCCCAGTGAAACTCGCTGAGATTCCTGCATTCGCACCTAACGGGGCTGAAACACAGACCCTATTCGCTTGAAGAAGTCGCAACTATGCTGAAGTTTTTATCGGAGCCGTCCGCAACGGTCGTGGCTACGGCCGCTTTTACCGGGTTACGGTTGGGGGAACTCCGTGGACTCACATGGGAATCCTACGAGCCTGCTCAAGACGAAGAATCATTCGGCTGGCTAAACGTTACTCGATCCGTATGGCGCAACACAGTTGGTGATCCGAAAACTGCGAAGTCGAAAGCTCCTGTTCCGGTCATTCCACAATTGGCCCAAAGCCTTCAGGCGCATCGCAAAAGATGCGGTGATCCGGCGACCGGACCGATCTTCGCAAATTCAGTCGGGAATCCGCTTGACCTAAATGCTTGGTATCAACGGGAAATGAAGGATGTGCTCAACCGGGCCGGAATTGTCTGGCATGGTTGGCATGGCTTCCGTAGAGGCTTGGCATCGAATCTGAACCGTTTAGGTGTGGACGATTCGGTGATCCAGCGCATTCTGCGGCACAGCAACGTGGCCACTACTCAGAACCATTACATTAAAACTCGCAGATCGCGTCCCGCAGGCCGGAGCTGCGTTTCCCCCGCGCACAACGCGCAGTGCAAACGAGATAATGCAGACCACAGCGAACAGTACAGGAATGCTGAAATACCACATGTAAACAGACACCGCCGCGATTAGAAACCACAAACCGATGGCCCACAAAAGTTGTTTCAGAATGAGTCGAACGGTCATGCCACGGCCACTCCTGGCTTCTTCTAAATCATCCTATGCCAGAGAGCCTATCACCCTATTTTTAGGCCACTGACCAGGCCGTTTCGGTTACGGTGCAAGGAGTTCAGCGACCTGGTGTTACTGAGGTTGAACTAAAAACTATTGTGCTGACGCCGGAGCAAGGGCGCCTTCTGGCGGTCCAGGCGAAACAACGGTTATTGTGATCGTGCAGATTCGTCCCCCGGACATGGGAGTTCCAACATGCACTCACATCCTCTGTCGCTGCGCCTACGGAAACAAGGCATGTGTTGGGTGGAGACGGGATTCGAGCATGCTTATAGAAATCGGACATGTGGAGGCGATCTTCCGGTATCCCGTGAAGTCCATGGGCGGCGAACGGCTCGAGGCCGCCAAGTGGGCTGGCACGGCCTCGAGGGTGACCGACGCCTGGCATTCCGGCGGATTGATGACCGCAGCGGGTTCCCATGGCTGACAGCAGGCAAGCTTCCCGAGCTGGTCCTGTTTGCTCCGCACCGCCGTGAAGACGGTGCTCAGCGGAGACCTTCCTACGCATATTCGCACGCCGGATGGCGAAGAGTTGCCTGTCTTCGGGGAGGACTTGGCCGCGGAGGTCGGACGTCGGTATGGGGCTCCCGTGCAGATGATGCAGTTGAAGCATGGCATCTTCGATGAAGCGAGCATCTCGGTGATCGCCTTCGATACGGTGCGCGAGATCGGACGGCTCGCCGGGCGGAGCCCGGACGTGCGACGGTTTCGCCCGAATGTTGTGGTTCGTTTGCTGCGAGCGGTTCCCTTCCAGGAAGACGAGTGGTTGGGCGGTGTGCTCTCATTCGGCGAGGGGGATGACGCCCCCGCCATCGCCGTCACGATGCGCGGTCGATAATTTTGGCGATCCCCGTACACGTTGAGCAATGGGGCCCGTCATGTGTGGATTGAAGAACCTTGGCTCGAAATTTCGGGCGCGGGTGCCTAATCCTCTGCTGCAGCCAACACCGGAACAGGATGGATGTATAGGAAATTAAAACTCAGTGCTGGAAAACCTTGGCCCCGGCCCTGCGATCTAAGGAAATGTGTCAAAAACTATTCTTGTGGTAGATGACAATCCCCACATTAGATCAGCTGTTTGCAGTCTCATCGCAAAGGACGCTGGACTCTCCTCATGTTTGCAGGCTGGAAATGGGCTTGAGGCGGTCCGAATTGCAACGGCGATGAAACCGGTCCTAATCGTAATGGATTTTTCGATGCCGTTGATGGACGGCGTAGAGGCCGCAAGGCGCATTAAGGGACACTTGCCGAACGTGCGAATCGTCCTCTTTACCCTACACTCGAAGCTATTGCGCACCGAGCAATTGGCCAAGTCTGGAATCTCGGCAATGGTATCCAAGGACGAAGCGACAACGGAGCTTATTCCGACGGTGCGTTCACTTTTAAGGCTTTTTGCCTAGGAGCTTTGGATCAAGCGGATAACCCAACTTGTCGATCTTAAGCCGAAGGAGTCGTTTGGAGGCGACTCTCATCTCACGTCGCTCCTCAACCCCCGAATCATCTAAAGGGAGCTCCTGGGCGCGTTGGTAAATAGCATTCTCCACGATTTGAAGTTTCTCTACGATCTTCTTTTCATCCTGTTCTGCTAACAAATCTCCAAAAAGAACCTTCCAATCCGAATGGCCACTATTTTCTTTCATGGTTGCCTCTGGAATAGGAGGTACCCCTATTCAGTTCTAACAACTACGCGCCCCCGACTATTTTGGTTGTGTCTTTCCTGTCCGCTTCGATCGTGACATCTACGTTCGCACCCTCCTTGATCGCTACTTCTTCGCCCTGTTTGTTCGTTAAGGTGTTTTCGATCCGAATTTCACGATAGAATTCCTCGGCTCCGTGGATACCGATCTGGGCTTTCTCGGGGTCTTGTGGATGTATTGGCTTGATGATTTTTTCAACCGTTCCAGGTAGGGTTGTACACGGTTTTTCCTTTGATTCAGGTGAATCCTGCTCCATTGTCCTCCCCCATGGCTGCTATACTGCCTGTTTTCGTTAGAACCATCGGTCAAGCCTTCTGAGTAGCGGGCAACTGGCCCCATGCTTGACTTCTCGTTTGAGACGCAACTCACGATTGCAATTACGCACTGCTACCCTGAGCTCTGATTCCAGACGCACAAGGCTTTTGATCCTCTTGCGCACGTCTGCAACTTTGCGCTTCAGCATGGAATGCACCGCTGAACAAGCGTGGTCCTTCTGCCGCAACGCCAAGTAGTTCCTTAATCTCCTTTAGGGAGAAGCCCAGTTCCTGCGCGTGCCGTACAAATTTGAGGTCGCTAATTTGCGCAGCATTGAAGAGGCGATATCCGCTAGCCGTACGTTTCGTCCCCTTAATGACTCCGAGCCTTTGATAGAAGCGGACTGTATCCACACTGACACCGGCGAGCTCTGCGGCTTTTCCGATATGAACGGTCTCTGCCACCTGAAGTAACGATAAACCCTTGAGCGATGTCCAGAGTCAAGAAGTAAACGAGGCGGAATTGCTCATTGCTGAATTGAGGGCAATTGATCTCTGGGATCGAATGTTTGCGGATCACCCAAACCCTCCGCTGATTGACCAAGACGCGGGTGCGGCCCGTTTGTTTCGGCGTCCGACCTAGCAGTTGAATTGAATGCGTCTAGCAGAAAAGAACTGAACACACGTCACTACTCTTGCTTGTCCTTGGCAATCACTCGCCGATCTCGGTGCGGGGCGGTTCGCAGTTGGCCCGTGCTGAGTTCGCACTTCTCCCCGACCTTTGCACCGCAAGTCGGACAACGAACTGACAGCGGTGTCTTCTTTACGCTATTCATCGCTACATGATGCAACTTCGCAAAAAGGACAAAATGGTCAATTTTGTACAGTTTGCCTAGTGAAGAGAAGGGCACAATGCCGGGGTCAAATATGAGGATGTTCCAATGGACAACGATATATTTCGGGCGATTTGCTCTAGGGTTGTGAACGAGAAAGACCCAGAGATTCTAGAACTTCTTAAACGAAGACTTCGGCTCCTGCTGGTGTCCGAACAGTTTTGCCGGCCAGATCCGCGGGCTAGTGCAGATCATCCCAACTAATCGAGGTCTACGCCCTGGCTGCTGGGGGGAAGCGCTAAGGGCCGAAAGCGGGCCACTGGGACCCCTGCAGTGGCCCGCTTTACCGCGTAACCCTGCCCCATACCTCAATCACCTATAGGCCATTCCGGTCGATCCCGCTGAAGGAGACACATGTTAGCTGGCCTAGTTAGACGAATCAAAAATACGGCATAGCGTTCGTTCTGCTCAGGTTTTCGTTCGCAGGAATTAACAACGTGGTAGTCACGACAGGGTACGAAGACGAACCGCCCGCTACGGTAAAATGTTCCATGGATCTTCTGAAAACGCTCAGCAAGCCCGCAGCTTGGGGCAGTGGATGGACAAGTGCGTTTCTTTGTTTCAGTGCGGCTACGGGGTATTGGGTCGCCGGGGAGCACAAAAGAGCGGTGTGCTGGATTGGACTCGGTGCGGTCGAAGTCGCAGCCATTGTCTTATAACAAGAGAGTAGAATTCTGCAGAGTCGATTCGTCGCTCAAGCGATGACTTCTACCCATCCTTGATCTCGTATTCGCTGGCTCACGAAGCGCGTGCCTTCTCGCACAGATTGGATAGCACGAAGAAGCTCTGCCGCAGCATCAATTTTTGTCACATAGCCGTGCCCGCCGATATTCATTGCCTCATTCACTATCTGTGAGGAATCGTGCTGGCTGACAAAAACGATCTTGCAGTTGGGCACGAGCTGGCTTATCTGACGTGCCGCTTCGATTCCTGTTATTTCTGGCAGGCCTATATCCATCGTGACGAGATCAGGCTGAGCTCGACTGCTTTGATGACAGCGTCTTCTCCGGATGATGTTTGGCAAACCACATCGATTCCAGAGTCACGGGCAAGTAGGCCGCAAATCGTTCGCCGGACGACAGCATGGTCATCAACGACAAGCACCCGGACCTTAGGCATGCACGCCCTTTACTAATTTGAGAGTACAGTATGGCGCCCATATCAACATACCGTAAAGACTGTAGATCGGCTTAACGTTGCGGTGGGAATTATAGAGACGGCATCGCGACAGAGGAAAGCGAACGGTGATGCCGTCCCTTTGGGCATCAGTATGATGAGATTGACGGTATTCCGTTATGGGCAGTGTCGCCATAAGGCGATCACTCTATGTCGTCAAGAATTTTCCCTAACACTGCTCTAGGGGGCTGCGTCATCCGACTGGATGATCTCCTAGGTCAGCTCGAACACCGTAGTCGGATACTTCTCGACGCTGCGACTGGCGTTCCAGCCAAGCATCTACGTCCGCCCGAAGAACTTTGAGTCCGTTCAGAGCGCTAACTAGAGCGTCCCTTTCCTCTTGTGTTCCACTGTGGTCTTTGGAAAGCGCAAGCCGTCTCTTATGGATTTCGGACTCTGCCAATTGGATTCGCTCTTTAACCTTCGTCCAATCACTTTCCAACAGGGCCGCCTTGTAAAAATCGCACCAAGCAATGGCCATCGGTCCTCCGCTGAAGTCAGCCAGCTAACCTTGACTGACTACCGTTTTGCCTCTCTGTGATACTGCGCAACGTCTCTAGAGTGGATAGGGCATCTTGCAGCGACTGCAATTCGCTGTAGGATTGTGACTGACTATTGATGCGATCCAATATAGCGGTTTGGGCTAACGCAATCCGCTCAGGAAGTTTCACTGGATCGAGTTCTACCAAAGCAGCCTTACAAAGTTCTCGCCAATCCTGCGGAGCGAGGTTGTCGATGTCGCTCATTTCTTGAAATTTTAAAAATAAGCCTCGATTCCAGTCAAACTCCTTTTATTCGGTACGCTAGCGCACAATGTCTTGCGTGGAATGTAGCGATGCACTTGGGTAAAGAGCTGGCAACGAGTCGAAGCGAAGAGTTTAAATATCGCCAAAATGGATGAGGGGCCTATGCGCGTGCATGAAATTATGGCTGGGGTTGTTGCGTCCGGAGACCTCTTGCTTGAAACGTGTGTTCCAAAAACCTCGTCCGCAGCACACGCTATGTCTCTGACTGGTGATGAGCAATTCCACACGCCAGTGTGTTTGTTAAACACTGGTTTTTGGAACTTAGGTGTCTCTGCTCGAGGGGTTCACACATCGCGCAATAGAAGGGCTACGTCTTGAGACCTCGCTCCTTAAGTTCGTGACGAACGATCAACGTACGGATATCGTGGCTTTCGGCAGCGAAATGGAATCCGCAGGCAGTTTGCTGTTGTGCTAAATCTCGGTCGCGCAGGTCGGCGGGGGTGATTGGGAACATCCGGCAGACGCCTGGCCGGGATTCATAAATAGTGCACAGGCGTGAATCCCTGTCCCAGTGCGGACAACGAAATAGCAGGTTGCAACTTGCCCCACAGCTAGTACATCCACCTTGAAGCCCATAATAGGCGCGCAAATGCCTCGCCAGTGGCGGTATGGAGCAAACCAGCAGGCGCCGGAACTTCCCACGGATTAGGAGCCGTCCTTCTCGAGTGAGCACACCTCTGCGGGAAAAAACAGCTGTCACAAACGGCGGTGCTACGGGCCAAAGATGGCGGACGGCATCTCTGCCGGGAAAATTTAAACGGCTGAAGAACCACGGGAAGAAATCCTGCGCTATGCTCAGATCGGATACCTTTCTCGCCAGGGTTCGCGCGGTTTAAGTTGGCTGCAGGTAATCTCACGCGCAGGAACACGATCATCGCCCACGCCACTCATTAGCTAGTGCCGGTGCCTGTCATCATCCGACGCTCGACATGCCCAGCTAAATCGATAACAAACGATGAAAAAAGGAACGATAACGCTGAAGCGCGACACGCAAATCTTCAGTGGATACGTTGTCACCCCGATCCCATTGCTTTTCAAGCCCGGAGCGCTCTTCGGCAAACACCTCAGCGAGTCGCTTCATCGCCAAGGCAACAAGACCATCTGCCTGTTCCACCGCGCGACGGGGTTCGTCAACGAAAGCTGTTTGAACCGTGTTCCACCGGCTCCGCAAATCGTCAAGTTCGGAATTGGGGAATAACGGAGCTGCTTCGCCCGTAGGGCTGATGTTCTCAGTGGATCTCTCCGCATGCTCCGTTGCGACAGTTTCAGAAACTACGGGTTTGGGCCGCATTTCTTCGGCCGCGGCGGGACGCTTGCTCTGGGCCAGGTCGGCTGTAGTCAGTTCGTCCTCCAAATTGCTTTTCCTCAATGGCACGCTCATCCTCGTGCCTCCTTTCTCGCTGGAATTAAATTGTCGAGCAACTCGTCAAACAGGGTACGGTAATGGACCATGGCTTTACGTAAGTCTTCGGTGCTTGCTTGGCCACGACTGTGGCGTAATGCAATTTCATGTGCCGCGCGGTAGTTGGCGACGACCACTGGGTGGTCCACGGAAATATCGGCCGCGCGTTGATCGAACTCCCCTAGGGGATAGCCGCGTACCTGCATGACTTCATTCACAAGTCGGTCCGCCTGCGAGACTGCGCCTTTGGGGTCATCAACAAATAGCGATTGCACGGCAGTCCAACGATTCGCGAAATCTGCCCGGCTTGTTTGGGATAGGGGCACGATTCGAAACTCTTCTCTACGTTGAGTGCGAAACTGGAGGATGTCTTCCGCCCGACGGACATCTCCCTCTTTCTGGACTACTCGATCGTATTCGGGACCAAAGCGCTGCCGGAGCGCCTGGCTACGTCGTTTTCGCATGACAAAAAAAACGATCACGGTGACCGCGGCAGCTATGATGACAACCGCAATGATGATGGTCAATTGGTGCTGATTCATGCGGCTCTCCTGTGCTTGCTCTGTGATTCCGTGTAGCACCGAAATGTTGTCCGAGATTCCGAACGCGCATGAGCACGCACGATTTATTGCACCACTGTTTAGTGGGACCCTATGATAGGCAAACGAACCCCTCACCTCCGTCTAGGGGAAAATCCCGATAGTCGCGTTCTGACTCTTATGACAATCCCTAATTTTTGTCTCACAACGGCCAACTGCGGCGTCGCATGCATCGTCTTATAACAACGCCGATTCGTCTGCACGGGCAAATAGGTTTTTCATCTGGAGGTTGAGTCTATGAAAAAGCTTATTTTTCTATTGGGATTCCTGCTGGTGACCGGAGGAGCTTTTGCGCAACGGGAAAGCAGACTTTCGCCAGATGACCAGCGAGAGTTCGATAAGTATTACACCAAATGGGTGAATGATACTCGCAAGAACGACAGGGACGATATTGCGAAAGATGTCGGGCGCATGCAGGAGATCATGGATCGCAATCACATTTCGCCTGACGTTCCATTTGACCGCCTGGCGAGCACAGGAGCCACGTACCCGGTCCGCGTTTATCAAGGCCGGCTGTCAGCAGATGAGCAGAAAGATTTCGACAAATACTATACGAAGTGGGTCAACGATACGCGCAAGAATGACAGGGATGACATCGCTAAGGATGTACGACATATGCAGGAAATCATGGCGCGCAAAAATATTCCTGCGAATGTTCCCTTCGACGAGATTGCCAGTGCTGGGAATGCTGGGGTGGCCTCTTCCCCGAATGCCTATCCGCGGAGGGGAGAGTGGCAAGACCGGCTCTCTCCGGATGACCAGCGCGACTTCGACAGGTACTACTCGCAGTGGATTGACGATACCCGCCGGGACGACCGAGACGAGGTCAGCAGAGATGCTGGTCGCCTGCAGGAAATCATGACCCGCAACAACATACCCGCCGATGTACCCTTCGACCGGATTGCAAGTCCAGGGTCTCATCGGGCAAATGATTATCCAACCCGGGTCGACCGGGCGTGGCAAGGAAAACTATCCGCAGATGACCAGCGCGACTTCGATAGCAACTATGCAAAATGGGTCGAGGATACGCGCGAGAACGATAGGGACGATATTGATCGAGATGTGCGCCATATGCAAGAGATTATGGCGCGAAATAACATTCCATCTGATGTCCCCTTCGATCGAATTGCATCTCCGGATGCTTCTTCGCGGCACTAGACGTTCTTTTAATCCCTAAGTCGGAGGTGCGGACAATCGCACCTCCACCTCGCGTAACAGACTGTCGGCAGAGCAAACGCTATTTCTTCCGGAACGACATTCCAGGCAGAAGGTCAGGTCATCTGCAGTCTGGCTGGAACGTTCTTTGATTCTGCGTTTCCCCCCTCAGCCCCTCCAAATCGTATAAATCACACCAGGCGTGGCAACTATGCTTTGATTGTTCTGGTACGACAAGTAGCAATTTACGCACTGCGGCGTCCCCGAACCCCAGCCGCCAACCGATCCGATCTTATTTAATGCTTTTGGCGTGTGCGTAGCAGTACCGCAAGGGCAACCGAGAGAGGGAGTACAACTGGCGGAACCGTCCGTGAGTGTTGACGTAAAGATGTGCGTCCCATCCGTGGTAGCACTATGGTATACCCCATAGTTTCTTGTCATTAAAACGCCACACCCTTGCGCCAAGGCCGGACCAACTGTGCCTGCAAGGCAAATTAGAAGACAGAGTATCCGCGCAGCGAATGATTTCATTGTTGCACGTCCTCTACCGCTGTCATTGAACGCTTCTCTCCTTGGATGTAGGCGTCAAAATTGCTCATTCCCTGTGAAGAAATGCTAGAAGCCAAAGAGGCCCTGGTAGCTAGTACCGACGCGTCTCGCTCTTTCAGTAGCGCTTTCAAAGCAGCTGTATTCGTCTCTGCACTCGCGGCGTTCGTGGATGCCATTTTCTGGTTATGGGTGCTGATCATGCTTTGGTAGGCAATCGTGAACTTGGCTATCACCTGAATGGCCGACTGTATGTCTTCGTCACCCAGCCCCGCAGCTTGGAGGAGAGCATGTTGATGGCCTGAATCCGAAACCTGACCAACTGTAAGAAAGAAAAGGCGGTACGCTGTGGAATCGGAGATCAGTTCTGGATGCGCCGCGCCGTCGACCACTTGAGTGGATGTTACGTGGTGGTCTTGTCCGGGAAGATTGACTGGGAAAGTAGAAGCACCGATTTACCGCAGATGGTCCATCAACTTGCCCAAGATCTAAGTTCAGTTCTCACAAGGCGACTAAGCGGTACCGATTCGGCCAACTTCCTCCAAGCCCGTTTCTGGATAACTTACGTGTAGCCGACCAACCGCCCGCAATCGTCGAATCCTCTATAACGCGCTGGGTGGACTATAATTGCGCGCACTCATGGCACTAACCTCTGGCACGAGACTTGGCCCCTACGAAATCGAATCGCTGCTCGGCGCGGGTGGCATGGGCGAAGTGTATCGCGCTCGAGACACACGCCTGCAGCGCACTGTCGCCATCAAAGTTCTGCCGGCCCGCCTCTCTTTAGACCCTGACCTCCATGCCCGGTTCGCGCATGAGGCGAAGGTTATCTCCTGCTTGCAACACCCCAACATCTGCGTCGTGCACGATGTTGGTTCGCAAGACAGCCTGGACTATATGGTGATGGAGTATGTCGCCGGCCAGACTCTTGACAAGATCATTTCGCCCGGCGGACTGCCCGCTAACGTCGCCACACGATATGCGATTCAAATGGCCGATGCGCTCGCGCGAGCCCACGCCGCCGGCGTAGTTCATCGGGATCTCAAGCCAGCGAACGTTATAGTCGACGATAGCGGCCTAGTTAAGGTGCTCGATTTCGGCCTGGCCAAGCTCGCAACCACTCAAGCAGCCGGGGGTGACATTGGCGCTACGATCAGCGGAACCGGCTCGGCTACAAGTCCGGGAATGATTGTCGGCACGCTGGCCTACATGTCGCCGGAACAGGCTGAGGGCAAGCCAATCGACGTTCGCAGTGACATCTTCTCATTCGGCGCAGTCTTTTACGAGATGCTAACCGGCAAGAAGGCATTCGATGCTGATTCCAGTGGCGCGCTGTTGGCGGCGTTGTTGCGGGACAATCCCAAGCCGGTCAGCGATCTGCGGCGGGATGTTCCCTCTGAACTGCGCAGCATCGTTTCGCGCTGCCTAAAGAAAAATCCGGCAGACCGCTATGCATCGGCGACGGAACTACTAAACGAACTCAAACGGTCGCGCGACCTCCTGTTCCCAGATTCCGGTGCGACGCTTAGTCCTGCTCGCATCATGCATGAGGCGAAGCGGTCGAGCGTTCTCATACCGCTGCTGCTGGTCATGGTTCTCATCGCCATTGGCGTCGGCTGGCTTATTCGCCACAATCGTGAGATTCGCTGGGCGCACGAAACGGGTGTGCCGGAGATTTCGCGCCTTTACGATGAAGGCAAATATGGACAAGCCTTCGCACTGGCGACGCGTGCGGAAAAAGCGATCCCTGGGGATCCCGCTTTGGCGAAGCTATCGCAAGTCATTTCCTTCGAGCTATCGATTGACACCACTCCCGAAGGCGCAGATTTCTTCCGTCGCGAGTACGACCAGCCGGAGTCTTCTTGGGAACTCGTAGGAAAGACCCCACTCAAGAACGTTCGCCAGCCCCGCGGCATGTTCCTTTGGAAGGCTGAAAAGCCTGGCTACGAAACGGTGCTCAGGACAACGCCGGCTTTAGTGGGTAGGGCGTTTCCGGTTAGTACTGCCGAGAACACGATCCTGCTGGATGAAGTAGCTAAAACCCCTGCCGGAATGGTACGAGTCTCGCCAAAGAATTATCCGAAGACTCTGTTCATTCCAGGGTTTGAGGGTATGCCGGAGCTTGAGCTCCCGGACTACTGGATTGACAGGTACGAGGTTACGGATCGACAGTACAAGACTTTTGTCGACAGCGGAGGATACCAGAAACGTGAGTATTGGAAATTCGAGTTTGTTCGTGACGGCAAGAAGCTGACTTGGGAAGAAGCTATGGTTCAGTTCCACGATGCCGCCGGCCGGCCCGGGCCCAAAGATTGGCTCCAGGGCGAATATCCAAGGGGACAGGATGACTATCCTGTCGCTGGCATCAGTTGGTACGAAGCCACCGCGTACGCAGAGTTCGCTGGCCGGAGCCTGCCCACCATCTACCATTGGAACCGTGCGGCTGGACCATTTTCCGCTGCCTTCATTGTGCCTCTCAGCAATCTGGGAACGAACGGCGTCGTTCCGGTCGGCAGCAAGCCCGGCGTTGGTCCATGGGGCACTTACGACATGGCAGGCAACGTCAAGGAGTGGACAGCAACTGAAGCGGAGACGGGCAACCGCTGGGTTCTCGGCGGCGCATGGGACGACCCCATCTACATGTTCGTTGACCCTGACGCACAGTCGCCATGGCTACGCGCCCCCAACATTGGTTTCCGAACGGTCGAATATATCAATTCCAACTCACTGCCGACGCAAGCCTTTGCTCCCGTCCCTTCGCCGCGTCGCGATTTCAGCAAGGTAAAACCTGCCAGCGACCAGCTCTTTCAGGCATACCGCAGCATATATTCTTACGACAAGGGACCGCTGAATGCGTCCGTGGAAGAAGTTGGTGACGAAGACGACTGGAAAGTAGAGAAGGCCACCTATGCTGCGGGCTATGGCAAGGAGCGCGCGATGGCATACCTCTTCCTGCCCAAGAAAGCTAAACCGCCTTATCAGGCAGTCTTATTTTTCCCGGGCTCAAACGCACTCCTTCTTCGGAAGTTCGCGCTTTACCCCACGGCCGCTCTCGATGCTGTTCTGCGCAGCGGACGCGCGGTGATTTACCCGATCTATAAGAGCACCTACGAACGCGGCGATGGCATGGAAACTGACGTTCCTGACACTTCCAGTAACTGGCGCGACCACGTTGTCATGTGGGTGAAAGATGCCTCTCGTGCTCTGGATTACGTGGATAGCCGCCCCGATCTCGATCATACGAAGATTGCGTATTACGGGTACAGTTGGGGCGCGGTAATGGGGGCCATCATCCCCGCCGTTGACTCGCGGGTTAAGGTAAACATACTGGCTCTTGGGGGAATGGAGTACAGCCAATCACTGCCGGAGGTAGACAAGATCAACTTCCTGCCCCGTGTGACGCAGCCAACCCTGATGTTGAACGGTCATTACGACTTCTTCTTTCCAGTCGATTCCACTCAGATCCCTTTCTATAACTTGCTAGGCGCCAAAAAGGACCAGAAGAAACGCATTCAATATGAAACCGGTCACAACATCCCTCGCAACGAATTGATTAAGGAAACACTGAACTGGTTCGACCTGTGGCTGGGCCCCGTGCAGTAACCTTAAAACCCGACGGCAAAGCGGTTGTTCCAATGCCGCAGAACACATACGGGACATTCAGGCACTCCGGGCATCCGTGTGATGGTGAGATCGTCTGCGCCGTTCCGGTCTGATCCTCGCCATTGCCAGAATTCGTTAGTTACGAAGTCGTTGGCGCGGTATTGCAAACTCTTCAGAAGTCGGCTTCGAGGAGATCGCCATTGATCTCCTCTAAGCCCGTTTCTTGATAACTCCCGGTTGGCCGACCAACCGGGAGTAACCCCCTCGCACCATGGGATTCAATGTCGTTCGCTTTGAAGAAACCTTAGCTAGTCATGCAATCCTGCGTGCCCCCGCAGCGCGCGGCCGGGAAATACATCGGGAACGATCTTGCCCTCATCGACAACCACGGTTCCTGCTACCAAGAGGTAGTGGACTCCTACGCTCGGCTCCATGGGTTTCTGGAATGTGGCCCGGTCGCTGATGGTCGCCGGGTCGAAGACAACAATGTCGCCGTCGGCGCCCTCCTGCAACCTGCCTTTTTGCCGGGCCGCTGGAGTAGAACGCTCCAGCATTTCCGCTGGCATGAGACTCATCTTTCGCAGCGCATCCATCAGCGTGATCGTCCCCTTTTCACGCACGTATTGGGCCAGCACACGCGAGTAGGTTCCCGCATTACGGGGATGGCCTTGGAAGCCATCGCTGGCGATCATCACCAGTGGGTGACGGTATCACTTCGTCCAGCATCTCCTGAGAATTAGAGAAGATCAGCACTGTCTGGGGAGTGATCGAATTGTGGAGTTCCTCGAAACGCTCTTTGGTCAGGTGCTCGCCGGTGTTAGGAAGAACCAGGTCGCTGTAGCTGATGCCTCCTTCCTTTTCCTGCCAGCCCGGATTGAAGAGCGCGGAGTTGATATAGGTCATACCCGCGATGTAGGGATAGGCTTCGGTGGTCACATCGAGGCCGCGGGCGCGCGCGCCTTCGACCATGGAAAGGCACTCCGGCGCATCGCGCAAGCAAGAGCTGTTGATGTGCACAATGTGCAGTGGGGCGCCTGTGATGGCGGACGCCCCGATCACTTCACTGACGGATTCAATTGAGGAACCGGGATCGACGCGGCCCGAGCTGCGCACATGACTGTAAACCGGAACCCTCCGTCTCGGCAGCCAGACGGAATATATCAATGATTTCCAACCGGGTGGCTCCGGGCGTGTACTGGATGCCCATGCCTATGGCCAAGCCGCCAGCGTCCAGCTGCGACTGCAGGCGCTTCTCGATTCGCGAGATTTGTTCTGTTGTGGCCGGCTGGTCGGTCGCGGGTCCGCTCTTCGGGAGAATTTCAGCTTCTGAAAGTGGAGTTCCGAAGACCAGAGCCCGCGCCGCGACATGGCTGGCGGAGCTGCCGTAGTGAATCAGCGAGCGCCCCTCTTTCGCCTTCAGGAACTGAGCGACGTCTGGCGCACCGACTTCCAGTTCGAGCGCCGTGGTTACACCGTCGAGCGCTTTCACTCGCTGGCTGTCTATTTCCTGGCCGTGCTCGTGCAGGTCAATGAATCCGGAAGCGACCACCAGCCCGCCGACATGGATGAGACGGCGCCCGGTCAGCGTGTCGGACGAGATGCGAACAATCTTCCCGTCGCGGATGCCAACGTTGCGCACTGCATCGAGGCCGGTTTCGGGGTCCATGACACGTCCGCCTTCGAGCACCAGATCGTACTGCTGTGCGGATACCACAGTGGTCGGGACCGCTAGAAGGCACAGGAAGAAAATAAGCTTGCGCATGGTGGCTCCGTTTGACGGACGATCATAGCAGGCGGAACTCCTTCTGCCGGCTTTCATCGCGGACGGATGATGGGCTAACCGGAAGTTATTCCGGGCCAGAAGTTGGTTCGCCGAAATTGCCGTTGCTCTCCTATAAGCCCGTTTCTGGATAACTTCCGGGTAGCCGACCATCCTGAAGTTATCTCACCACTTCCACGGTTACCCGCTCAAAGCAGTGTTCTGGATCCGACACACTCGCGCCAGAGCCGCTTTTATTGACTGGCCGCTGGCGGCATCCTTAAGATGAAGCGATCCGAAAACCGGATATCTCCGAATGATCGGCCAGACCATCTCGCGCTACCGGATCGTTGAAAAACTCGGCGGTGGCGGGATGGGCGTCGTCTATAAGGCTGAGGACACCTCACTCGGTCGCTTTGTCGCACTCAAATTCCTTCCCAACGAAGTGGCACAGGATCCGCAGGCTTTGGAACGTTTCCGCCGTGAGGCCCGGGCCGCGTCTGCCCTCAACCATCCCAACATCTGCACCATTTATGAAATCGGTGAGCACGACGGCAAACGCTTTATCGCCATGGAATTTTTGGACGGGTCTTACGCTTGAGTATCGTATCGCCGGTAGGCCCGTCGAGAGCGATGTTCTACTTGATTTGGCGATTGAGATCGCCGACGCACTCGAAGCCGCTCATGCCAAAGGAATCGTTCATCGCGACATCAAGCCTGCCAATATTTTTGTCACCGATCGTGCCCACGCGAAGATTCTAGATTTCGGGCTGGCAAAGGTCGCTCCCCCCGCCAGTTCTTCCAGCCAGGCTGCATCGGCGAACACGATGACGGCGACGATCGATGCTCAGCATCTGACCAGTCCTGGCTCTACGCTCGGGACCATCGCGTATATGTCGCCGGAACAAGTCCGCGCCAAAGAATTGGACGCCCGAAGCGACCTGTTTTCATTCGGAGCTGTGCTCTACGAGATGGCAACTGGGGCGCTGCCCTTCCATGGGGAAAGCTCGGGAGTAATCTTCAAAGCCATTCTGGACGCGGCTCCGACGTCCGCGATAAGGCTGAATGCCGATGTGCCGCCCAAGCTAGAAGACATCATCAACAAGGCTCTGGAGAAAGACCGCAACCTGCGCTATCAGTCCGCCGCGGAACTACGCACCGATTTGAAACGCCTCAAGCGCGAATCGGAATCGGGGAAATCAGTTACGACATTGCCGGCCGCAACCGAAAAAGCGTCAGTTCGCAAGTATTGGGTCACGGTGGTGGTTGTCTTGTTCATCGCGATGGCGGCGGCTGGGATTTGGTATTGGCACGGCAAGGCGAGCGCTTCGCAAATCGAGTCCATTGCAGTTATTCCATTCGCCAGCGTTGGCGGTAACGCGGACACCGATTACCTCAGTGACGGCCTCACGGAATCATTGATCGCCAGCCTCGCCCATCTGCCCCAGTTGAAAGTGAAATCACGCAACTCCGTTTTCCGCTACAAGGGCAAAGATGCGCTCTATCGTAATGATTCGGAATTCGTCAATCACCGACAAGGTGACTCCTCCATCAAAGTGAAAGCATCTTTACGTCGATTTTGCCCGCTGTCCACAGGCACAAACGACAGACGCCATCGTGTCGTCATACTTTCCATTAGATGCTTACGCCAGCCGGGTCGACGATTCAGAAAAGTGTGGCATATGATATGTATATCGTAGTACGATAGATATTGTGCGGAAGGGCCCGTTAGATGAACTTTCAACCACACTCATGGGCCGACGATCAAGATAGGGCGATGCGGATTTCGTGCTATCTGATTGCTGCTCTGTGCATTGCGTTGTGTCTGGCATTCCTCATATACCTGCTATCAACCTGAGATCAGTCCTTCGTTAGGTAGATCCCCCTCAGTTGCGGCAGGCGATGGGTGGTGAATGTCGTAAACCATTTTCCGACACGTTCAAATCGCTTCGTTTTCTGACAAGACGAAAATGATTCGGTTGAATACTTCAGCGTTATGAAACACTCTTTTCACGAGTGTATCGTGACACGATATCATGCCCATTATTTAAGGGATATCAGTCTTAGGAAACATCCTTTTGGGCTATTCGTATTCTGTTTAGCCAGAGCAAGGAGAGCTTCAAATGGTGGCACTAAAGCTAGTGCGTCTGATTGAGAAGCATTCGGAGAGCTTGGTCCAGGGACTCGTTGAGAAGATCCGTACTTCCGAACGGTTGTGTGACTTTCGCGGTATCCCGCCAAAAGATCTGGAACTTGCGGCTGCCGAGGTTTATCGCAACCTGGGTGAATGGTTACTGCAGAAGACAGAAGAAGATATCGAAAGACGGTTTGGCACAATTGCTGCACGCCGAGCGGCCGAGCAAATCAGCCTCCATCAGTTTGTCTGGGCCTTGATCGTAAGCCGTGACTATTTATGGCGATTCCTTCAACGAGAGGCTTTCGCCTGCAGCGTAGTGGAACTGTATGGAGAACTTGAGTTACATCAGATGCTCACTCAGTTTTTCGATCGTGCGATGTACTACGGGATCCTGGCGTATGGCAAGGCAGAACGGGAGTACAGCGAAAATGCCCTTCTGTCTAGCGTAGCCATCGCGAGGGAGGCGAGGTCAGATAGAAGTCGTCCTTCTGCAGGGCGTGCAAGGAACATTCGATGAGTAATTCCAATGGTGTTGATCATCTTCATCTCCGCCAATTTCGGGCCATGGCAGAAAATCTGTGTACGTTAGCGAATTGGCACCGTGAACATCATAATTATGTTGTGGCCGATGCGCTTTATACTCAGTCGTTATCCATCGCTGAACGGATCAGTATTGCTGGGAATGATGGGAACAAACTCGGTGCCCGAATTCGGACAGAGCAGCAAGTTGCTCACAACATGCTGCATGCCGCAAAATCTCTGGAGTCGACGGAGCGGCGGCGACTCCAATGCTAGGATCTTTCGCCCACGACGACACAAGCCCCCATCGCTCATTTGGCACACCGGCGGCCAGGACACTCCCCTGTAGAATTAAAGACGTGACATCTCACCGCACCCCGGTCTCTTCTAGCCGCACTAGCCCCGTCACGCGGTGCGCCCGTAACCTCTCAATCGAGCAGCCCGCGCGCGCCGTGCTCATAGACTCCAACATCGCGCTGGTAGAGGATTGGGGGACTCAGGAAGGGCCCTTGACGAGGAGCGCCGAAGACTACTCTCCAAAAACCCAAATCTGTTTCCCCTATCGTGGTGTATTCATTTGGCACGTCGGCGGCCAGGACATCGTAGGTGATGCGAATCAAATCTTATTTGTCCCGCCGGGTGAACCATTTCGGTTGTCTCAACTGCACAAAGACGGTTGCGGAGAGTTGATCATTACTCCACGTCCGGATGTCCTCGCTGAAATCGTCGGAAATGTCGAACGGCCTTGCACACACCCTCTTTTCCGCCGTCGGTGTCGGCGTGCGGATCCGGTGGTCCAGCGGGCCAGCATGCGCTTTCGCCAGCTGGTCCGCGCCGGCGAGTTGGATGAACTCGCCGCCGATGAAATGCTCCTTGACCTTGTCGTGTCCGCCCTGCAGGGATGCGACTGCAATGAGGAGCTGCACCCGGGAACCCGGAGGCTCGTAGATCGTGCCAAGGCTTTCCTCGGCTCCAACTCAAACAGCGCCATCCGCCTCAAGGACATAGCCTCCGCAGTCGGAGCGTCCGCGGCCTACTTAACAAATGCATTCCGGCGCGTCGAAGGCATCCCGCTTCATGGCTACCTAGTCCAGTTGCGGCTTGCCCACGCGTTGGTCGAGATTCCACATTCGGCCGATCTGACGCAGCTCGCGTTCCGCCTGGGATTCTCCAGTCACAGCCATTTCACCGCAGCCTTTCGGAAATCGTTCGGTTGCACGCCCTCTGATTTTCGACAGTCGACTCGCCAAACAACCGCGCACAGCAAGGTCTTCGTAGCATCGCACATCGAAAGTTTTTGATAGCGGTGGTATTTCTCCCCGAAGCATAATCAGCGTGCTCGCGCTCGAATGTGAAAGGACTGTTGCTCGATGTGCCCCGTATGTCTCAGTACCATCGCATGGCTGATCGCTGGTGGCGTTTCTGCGCTGGTGCCACCGGCAGTGATCGCAATCGCCAGGAATAGGAAAATACCCTCCCCAAATATCGAAGGTTTGGAAACTGGTTCGCCTGCCGCTTTCGTAAAGCCTTATGTCCAAGAAACCTGAGAACTGTAGTACAGACGCGGTGCTCACTTTCGAGTTCCGCTATGCTGAGTCCAAAATCCGGAGTCCAGAAAAGAGTTCAGAACGAATCGTCTTGGTCCGTTTCAGAAAGCAAAGGAGAAATAAATGGCAATAGGCAAGGAGAGGAACAAGGAGCACGGAAAAGGGCAGCCCAACATCGGCGCGCCCCCAATCGTGTCGCCGGAGGCTTGGGAAGCTGTGCGCCAGCAGATGCTCGTCAAGGAAAAAGCCCATATGCGGGCCGGCGACTCTCTGGCGGCCGAGCGCCGGCGGATGCCGTGGATGGCCGTCGAGAAGACATACAAGTTCGAGGGTCCTCAGGGCGAGGTCAGTCTGCTCGACTTGTTCGAGGGTCGTCCACAACTGATCGTCTACCGCGCCTTCTTCGAGCCCGGGGTCTTCGGCTGGCCTGAGCATGCCTGCCGCGGCTGCTCCCTCGTAGCCGATCAAGTCTCCCACCTGGCCCATCTGAACGCTCGCGACACCACCCTCATCTACGTATCTCCCTCTCCCCAGGCGGACATCGTCCGCCTGAAGGCCCGCATGGGCTGGAGCATGCCCTGGTATACCTTCGGCCCCGGCTTCGATTCGGACTTTGGCGTCCATGAATACCACGGCCACAACGTCTTCTTTCGCAAAGACGACAAAGTATTCCGCACCTACTTCACCAACTGGCGCGGCGATGAGGCTTTGGGCACAACTTGGAGCTACCTCGACATCACGCCGCTCGGCCGGCAGGAGACGTGGGAGGACTCGCCGGAAGGCTACCCGCAGTCCAAGCCTTACCAATGGTGGAACTGGCACGACAACTACGGTGGCGAGGCCTTGCCTGACCCGAAATGGGTCGACTCGTCCGAAGCCGGTATCGCCGCCTTTCAAAAACGGGGCGTAGACGCGAAAGCAGGCTAGCAAATGGCGGCCAACTCGCCACCGGTCCCCGAATCGGAGAGAAACGATGTCAGACTTCCTGAAAGCTGATTTTGACGTCCCTAACGTTGCCGATCGCCACACCTTCCAGTCCGAACTGGACGCATTGCGGCTACGGGAAAAGGCCCACACAAAAGAAGGCGACGCCATTGCAGCACGACGCCGGCGGCTACCCATGGTGAAGGTTGACGGCACAACACCGCTCATGGGCGAAGGCGAAGATGTGACACTCTGCGATGCGTTCGAGGGACGCCGCCTCCTCATCGCCTACTACTTCATGTGGCACACCGGCCAGCCTGCGCCGGAACAATGCGAGGGGTGCACATGGGTTGCCTCGCAGGTCCGTGAGCTCTCCTATATTCATTCTCGCGACGTGACCTTTGCAGTGTTTTGCCAAGGCCCGTACCAGGAAAGCGCCCGCTATCGCAACTTCATGGGCTGGGACATGCCCTGGTACTCAGTCAAGGACTCGCTCGACACCCTGTTGGGGGAACGACCGGCCGGCACGATGTACATCGTTTGTTATCTGCGGCAAGATTTCAATGTCTTCGAGACTTACTGGACCACGATGCGCGGCGTCGAGGCGATGGATAATAGCTACCGGTTGTTAGATTTAAGCGTCTACGGGCGTCAGGAAACTTGGGAGGACTCGCCGGCCGGCTGACCTCAGCGGTTCGAAGGCATACAAAATATGCGTACGAATGGACGCCCCACTCCGCATGGTCCCGCCTGAACGCTGGGTATTCGGACGACCTCGGAAACGGCAAGGGCCGAGCCTCGCCCGCCGAACGGACTTCCCAGCAGCGGGCAATCCTCAAGCCGGTCAGGGCGGTTTCGCCTCCCTGAATTCCGCAGCTGCGCGCACTGTTCGTCAGAACCTGTTTACAGAAGTCGAGCCACGCGCCCTCGCGACTTGAGGGGGGAACATAGTGACATGAATAACAATGAAAAATGTTTTCAAGTAGCAATTCTTCTTTACCCCGGCGTAACTGCACTTGATGCTGTGGGGCCGTTTGAAGTGTTGTCGCGAATGCCCAACACAGAAGTACGGTTTGTCGGCAAAGACGTAGGACCGTTAATGACAGAGGGTGGTGTACTCCTTCTTGGCGTCACGCATACGCTAGCCGAAACACCCTCCCCCGATTTAGTGCTCGTACCAGGAGGCACGACCACACCGGGGCAAATGGTGGACGATGAAGTACTTGATTGGCTGCACAAGGCCCATGAGACGACTACTTGGACCGCATCGGATTGTAGCGGTTCATTGATTTTGGCAGCTGCGGGCATCCTGAAGGGTCTGCCGGCCACGACGCACTGGATCAAGATGGGAGTGCTTAAGACAATGGGCGCAAAACCTCAACCCAACGAGCGCATAGTGCGTTCTGGAAAGATTGTCACCGCCGCTGGCGTGTCGGCAGGTATCGACCTCGGGCTTTGGCTGGCAGGCGAGATCACTGGCCGCGATCGGGCAGAAGCGATCCAGTTGTACATTGAATACGATCCCCGGCCACCGTTCGACTCTGGTCACATGACCAAAGCGTCCAAGGAGACGCAAAGGCTTGCTAAGGAAATGATGGACAAAGCCATGCCTCCCGACCAGCGTCGCCTCGTCCCCAAGATTGCTTGGAGGCGCTTCATCGATTTGATCCGTACAGGAAAATAGTCTCCAGATTGCTATTCTCCGGAATGGCGGATCACTTCTGCATTTGGCAAGTAATTATTGGAAAATTGTGCGATTACACTCATAAGAATGACAGCAGTTTGAATAGGGCGAAAAAAAAGAACCGAGATGGGGCGGTCCGCCGAGCGACGCGGAGGTTTGTCGTACTGTGTGACAAAATTGCGTGCTGCTTGGGTGCCTCATGGTTACGCTCGGTTCCACTGCTCTGACCGCCGTGGCAAGAACTGCAGGCGAGAACCGGCGAATCGCTTCTCAGGAAATAGAAAACGGGCCGTCACGCCTTCACGACCGGACACGCCACCTGAGAGTAGTACTGTGTTCTACCAAAGTCAGGGACACTCAACATGAAATGCACCGTCACTCCACTCTTCGGGAGCGACATCGGTGATGGTTTCGGTGAAGTCCCAGCGGTGGCCGTAAAAGTCCTGAACGTTGTATTGGCGCTCGCCATAGGGTTGATCTTGAGGTTCAGTCAGAACTATGGCTCCGTTCTGCCGCGCGCGTTCGCAGTGACCGTTGGCATCTTGGATACGAACCTGAACGATGTGCGAATTGTTGGGGGACACATTTCCTTCGGCGATGGTGAAGCAGCCCTCGCCGGCTTTCATCTGGATGCGGTGATTGGCGATCCGGAGCCGGATGTTGAAGCCGAAAGCCTTTTCCAGCCAATCTGCGGCAGCGCTGGGATCGGGGTAAATGAGCACAGGTATCACGGCGCAAGGCGGTACAGATCGGTTGAATCGCATCGTGAAACTCTATCACTCGTGCCCTTGTGCGGTGCTGCTTCTTGCTCAATCGCTGTGGTCAAGTTGGCAATCCTGGGTTCTAGGTAGTCCAGCAAAGCCAGCAAGTCTTCCCGACGTCGTGTTGCCCACGGGGCCAGAGCAAGCGACCCGAGCTGAACCCGGCCCGCCTTGCTCCATAACCCCTTCCGCCGTCGAACCCCCTCGTTCAGAGCTACCGCCTGCAACTGAGGAAGGAGTTCCATCACGAAAAGATTTATGCTTCTTCTTGTCGGCAGCATTCTCCTGGTAGGCACACTTTCAAGTGTACTGGCTGACGGAGGCCCCGGCCCGCAATGTCCTCCGCATAAAATATGTAAACCTTGAAACCCCGAAACCCGGCTCTCTTCGCGAATGGCGCACCCGGTCGCGCGGGGGCGACGGCAGCCGCCTATTAGGAACGGAACCTATTTCCTAGTTCCTTCTTTTATTGCTCGACAGCGAACCCCCATAACGCGGACCGAGTCCGATCCCGTCCCAGACCCAGCACCATGCCCGGACGCAGGTTGGGGTTGCGACCCCGCCGCAGTATCATCGCGATATTACGTCAACCATGGCAGTTTCTGGTTGTCTGGGCTACGACACCAGGCCTATTCTGTCGGTTGAAACCTAGAGGCTAAAGTGCGCTTACTATTCTGGCTGAACGCAATCTTCAGGTTGGCCCTTCTTGTTACGGCTACCACCTCGTCGGCTCAAGACATTTTCGTCACGCCCATCCCCGGCGTGCCGTTCAGCGGTACAGTCAATGTAGAACGCTCGCTGACTCAGCCTGATGGGGCCATTGTCAATCTCAAGACGATCCGCGATATTGGCCGGGACAGTGTGGGGCGCATCCACAACGAGTCACGGGCACTCGTCCCCATTTTGGACCCAAGAAAACCGCCGATTGAAAGCATCCATCTGTACGACCCGCAGACCCGCATCTCCACTATGCTTAATCCCCAAAAGCGAACCTTCTGGACACAGACCGTGAATCGCCCACCCGCAACGGTGCCGCCTGCTTTTCTCGCGTCGCCGACGGGCGACAGCCTTCCTCAGAACGAGTTCACGAAAAAAGAAGACCTGGGCGTTCGTGATATTGAAGGGGTAGCCGCGCACGGGATTCTCCAGGTTCAGACTGGCCAAGCCGAGACTAACGGAAGCGATAAGGAAATCGTCATAACGGATGAATACTGGTACTCGGATGATCTACGCATTAACCTGATGATCAAACACATCGACCCCCGCACGGGAACAGTAACGCTTACAGTTTCTCAAATTACTCGCGCAGAGCCAGATCCTGCCCTATTTGAGATTCCACAAGGCTATCGCAGAATCGGAACGAATCATTAGGTGAGGCGATTACACTCAAGACCCGTTCAATGAGTGAAATCGCGATGTTACGACAGTTTAGCGTCGTGCTTCTTGCGGGGAAAAATCGCTACCGCACCGCACTTTCTTCACACGTCTAGTATTCAGGTAAACCGAATAACAACGATTCTTCTCATCTCGGACGAGCAGAAAGTTCTCACCGAGTTCCAGGTCGCTAATAAACAACCACGGATTGTCCTCTTCTCCTCGCCAGAAGTTTATTCGGGTGTGAAACACGTTTACCGTCCACAATGTTTTCCCACTTGCCTCATCGGTTGCGATCACGAAGCTGTCTTTGCCGTCGCCGTGGGCAGATCCACAAGCGGCTGAATGCCTCGCTGCCAGAGGCAACAAAGTGGTGCTCTCTCCTCGGCTACGAAAGCTATAATCCTCCCGGAGAATCATATGGTAACCGGAGCTCTTCAAGAGGCGTTCAATCGATCGTTGAAAGATCCTGCCGGTTTCTGGGGCGAAGCAGCGGATTCCGTCCACTGGTACAAGAAGTGGGACAAGGTTCTGGACGACAGCCGGCGACCGTTTTATCACTGGTTTGTCGGTGCAGAGGTGAACACCTGTTACAACGCCCTGGATCGGCACGTCGAAGAGGGCCGTGGTAACCAATCGGCACTGATCTACGATAGCCCCGTCACCAACACGATCACGACGTTCACCTACCGCGAGTTGCGCGACAAGGTAGCCGTTTTTGCCGGAGCGCTCATGCGCTTAGGTGTCGACAAAGGCGATCGTGTAATCATTTACATGCCAATGGTCCCCGAGGCGGCCATAGCCATGCTCGCCTGCGCCCGCCTGGGGGCAGTGCACTCAGTGGTATTCGGCGGCTTCGCTGCAAGCGAACTGGCCACCCGCATCGACGATGCCAAGCCCAAAGTGGTCGTTTCCGCCTCGTGCGGCGTTGAGGGGACGAGAATAATTCCTTACAAACCACTCCTCGACGAAGCGCTTCGAATCGCCGGTCACAAACCAGAGAGGTGTGTAATTTTTCAGCGCGAGATGGAGTGCGCCGACCTCGTGGCAGGCCGTGATTGCGAGTGGGATGAAGTCGTGGCTGCGGCAAAGCCACACGACTGCGTTCCGGTGGCCGCAACGGATCCCCTGTACATTCTCTATACCTCCGGCACCACCGGGCAGCCAAAGGCGTGGTTCGCGACAACGGCGGTCACCTTGTGGCCTTGAAGTGGACGATGAAGAACATCTATGGTATCAGCCCCGGTGATGTCTACTGGGCGGCTTCAGATGTTGGGTGGGTTGTGGGCCACTCGGTATCGTTTA
>CAWCQR010000019.1:0-177430 GCA_963797725.1 Terriglobia bacterium | reverse complement strand
CCGCGTTCATCTACGGAGACGCGGTAACAACCTACTCTCAGGCAAACTTCAGGACAGATCAACTGGCTGAGGCCTTGCTCCATCTGGGATTATCAGTGGCAAAAAGAGTGAGGAAGCGAGTAGGCTTTCAGGTTGGCATAGAATTGTAAAGGTTGATCCACTCCACGTCACAATATGAGGATTAATGGCATCGGCTCAGAACTATGGCAGTGAGCAATCACGTGTGGCACTTCGATCCAGCGACCGCTTTATCGTTGGATTGATTGGGATCGGGGTAGTATTCGCTTCACTAGGTTTGGGAGAGGCCGTGTATCGGTTCTTGTTCCGCGATTTCGATGGAGCAACCGATCGTCTTCCCCTAGAGATGGTGTTTGGGCTGACCTTTGCCTGGATCGTTACGAAACTGGCCAAACGGATTTATCAGCACCGAATGGAGACCTCCGCGAAAATCAAATTGATTCGGGATCGCAACTACAGAATTCGTCACGCGGTCGAAGCGATCACCCCCATTCCGTATCCGAGCAACCAGCAGTCTGTTCGGGTGATTCGCGAAGAAGTAGAGCGAATTGATTGGGCGCTAACCGAAATCATACCCCGGTAGGCCAGAACTGCAACAAGTACAACCCACGATGATGACTTCCGCCGGTCCAATAACCGCTGAACCACACGAACATAGCGGCTGTCACAAGTAACAGTTTCCAAGACGTACTAAGGCGTTGATAGTGGGCGTGGCGATAGCGCGGTGTTCGGTTCTTTGCCTTTGGCGCTGATGATGTTTTCGCTTGAAGAAGTAGTCACCCGCCTGATCAAGATCGTTTTCTGAGATTGTTCGAATGTTCACGTGATCCATGATGCGTGCCATGATCTCTATCATGATCCTGCGGCACGCAGCATCAATTCGTAAATGAATAGCTGCGCCACGCCCGATGGCGGAAGTATTTTAACGTCGTATCCGGGAACATCTACTGCGCCATCTCCAACAAGCCAGTGTTCGTTGATGACGACATCGCCGAACTGACGAAAATCGACTTCGTCAGGAAGCGGCGCGACGACCCATACCGCTTTTGCTTTGGCGCTTCTGACGGCATGCCACAAATCCAGCGGGGTTGCGACGTAGCCCAGCCAAATGAAGTATCCGTCAGAGCCAAGGAGGGTCTGAAGGTTCTTGTACTCCGTATTCCAATCAAGATAGCGAAATAACTTGCCATCCTTCGCGCTCGCATAAAACATGACGTGTCCGAGGGCCATCAGAGAAGCCTGATTTGATTCAGATGCCCTGCGAGCCATTTCCTGACCAACCTTGGTAATTGTGTCGATCTCCTTTTCCTTGATTTGGCCGAGCATATTCGACACATAATCCAGATAAGCTCTTGCCAATACGCCTGCCTCAACCGGTTTCATTGTGGGGATGCCGTCGTGGAAAACGTTGTTTAGGCCGCTGTGATAAGTCGACTGCGGCGGGGAGGACATTGCGACCGTCCCTTTGGATGACTGCTGGCTAGTGTAGATATCATTCCGTTCCCGGGCGCCGTAAATCACCAGGCTTTGAAAAAATCCCAAAGTATGGCCAACACGTGCAGTATCGGCCGTAACTTCCCCGGTAAGGGTCCAGAGGGAAAGAAGATTTCCTATTCGCGCCAAGTTGGCCTTGCCCGACCACGGCGTAAAGCTGTCGAGCCAATGTGAAAAATGCGGCGCGCCATCCGCTGGCCGGGGACCGAATGCTATTACCAAACATCCTTTTTGTTCAAGATCATTGGCGGTAGCCTGCACCGGGACTATGGTTTCCGCGGTGTAAGCCAGCCATACAACGTCGCCCTTGTTGATCACTGCGCCTTGCGGAATCTTGCCGAACATTTCTCCTAGTTGTTCAAACTGCAGCGCGGTTGGGAGCGGACTGATGGTCAGCAGTCCTCCCGCCCGTCCGGTTCCTTCGGAAACGAACGCGGGATCACCTCCAATATAGAACGCGGCGCCCGCGAGCACGGCTTTCGCCGTGAGGTCCGCTGGCGATGCCAGACGGTCAACACGTTCCTGTTGTTTGTGAACTAGCTGCATGACGCTCTCCGCGTAGGCGTCGACGGAGTTCCCGGCAAGGCAGGGAACCGACGACCATGCCGTAAGCAAGCCACACGCAAGGCATAACAAATAAGCTCTCACCAGTCTCCTCCTGTAGCCAACGCTTCTAGATATACGTCTAGGTCATTATTTCCACCAGCCTCTTTCCCCGCCGATGGTGAAGGTCATGCCGGCTCGAATGGCGAAGGGCAAAGCCGGAAAACCAAAGGCGGCTTGATAGTGCTGGCTAAACAGATTTTCGATGCTGGTGTAAATCTTGACATAAGACTTTATGGCATAGCTTCCACTCAGGTCGAACTTCTGGTATCCGGGCGAGAGATTCCGATTTGGCAGAAGCATTGAATTTCCGAAGAATCCATCGGAGAGGAACGTGCTGTCGTCACGGCGGCTGACAAGGTATCCGGTAAACGCTCCCGTGAATTTCTCGTGGCCGTAGATGAGCGACAAACTGCCGGAATGAGGCGCACGCCGGAAAGGCCGAGCACCTTCCAAAGGAGAAAATGCGCCAATCGGAATTGTGGGAAAGGTATCATTGAAGGACGGGTCACCAAACGCTTTTGTAATTACGCCATCGAGATAAGTGTATTGCCCCTGGAAAAGTAGTCCGTGGCCGAGGTCCATTTTGTATTCGAGTTCGGCGCCTTTCATACGTTCCGAGGTTGCGTTCACATACGCTCCACCGGTTGTAGCTTGAGTAGCATTGGCCACGTCCGGCGGAACGCCGATGGAAATCAAGGCTGCTGGGTTGAGGAACGCGATCAGGTCGTAAAAGTCGTTGTAGAAAAATGCCGCGCCCAATAGCGACCGGCCGCTCCAGAACCTTTGCTCGATCCCGAAATCGAATGTGCGGCTGCGTTCCGGGCCGATGGGTCCGACATTAAACTGTGCGATCTGCTCCGGCGTAAGAATGTCGATCAGCGCGCCGCTCTGCTGGAATGTGCTGGCCTCCCTGATGCCCTTGCCGAAGTTGAACTTCAATTTTGTATCACCGAACGCTCCGGTGTGGGATGGCTGGCGGAGGTAGTACGCCATCGAAACTCGTGGTGTAGCCGCAAAGCCAAAAAATGAGTTGTGTTCCAGGCCTACGCCGAAGGTTGTGAAGAATCTGTGTGCGATGCTTCCGTGCCCTTGCAAGAAGGAGCTGTAGTTGTCCCGCGTAATGCCTTGCCGTTTTCATGCTCGTAGCGAAATCCAAAGACTCCCGTCCAGTCTTTGAAGAATTGATAGTCGGATTGCGCATAGGCGGAACGGCGAGCTTCGTAGTCGGGAAATTGTTGGGGATAGGGCGGCGGCGGTCCGAAATCGAGAATTGCCTGACCCGTGACGCTGAAGCCATTCGCCCCTTTGATAGTGACATTCTTTCCCAGATAGTTTGGTCCAAAGCCAAACGGATCAAAAGGCTCACCGGTGGGCGAAGGATTCTCGAAGGTTGAATCAAACTGAGCGTAGGAGAATTGCACCTGGTTATGCCATTTCTCCGTCGTCTGCTGCTGTGCGCTGACCCCGCCGTAGGTATTGTGGTTGGTTTGAAAGGAGTTGTCTGGAATTCCGTAAAACAAGAGTGCCGTTCGGACTTCCCAGTCCGGTTGCCGCGCGACGAAACGTGGCACGGATGCCTGTGGTCGGATTCAATTGCCAGCCGACATTCGTGCTGGTCGTCGCGTTGTGAAAGGATTCGTTCGGAATGTTGCCCTGCGTATCAAAGCGCGAAAACTCGGAGAAATAATCGAACCCGCGAAAAGCACCCGCGAGGGAAGCGTCCTGGTTCATCGTTCCGAAATTGCCGCCGTCGATAGAATATTTCAACTCCGGCAGCGGAGTAGTTCCGCGGGTGGAAGTAATGTTGACGACGCCGCTCAAGGCGTCGCTGCCATACAGAACGCTGTTCGCGCCGCGCATCACCTCCAGATTGCCGACTCCATTGTTCGAGAGTTCGGCGTAGTCAAAACCGCCGCCGATCGCGTTTATCGGAATGCCGTCAACTACCACTTTGTTGAAGTCTGATTCTCCGCCTCGGATGTAAAGAGATGCTGCGCCTCCTCGCTGGCCGACTTGTACTACTTGGGAGCCCGTGATGAGCCGGAGATTCTCGAGCACATCAAGCTTGTTCAAGGCTTGAATTTGATCCTGGTCAATCACGGATATCGAGGCTCCTACTTGCGATTCCGGAACCGCCATGCCAGTGGCTGAGACGACGATCTGTTGTGCCAAAGGACCGATGTTCAGCGTTACTGTCAGTACTTCGTTCTTACCCGCGGCGATAAAAACGCCTGGAATTATTTGTGTCGCGAATCCGGCGGCTTCCACGCGAAGGCTGTATCGTCCGGCGTTAGGTGCGGCCAGGCTAAACGACCCTTCTGCGTCCGACCTTCCTTCAACCAGCTCTTTATCATCCTGCAGGAGGACCAGTTTTGCGTTGGGGACAAGATTGCCGAGCGGATCAACAACTCTTCCGCGCAAGGTTCCCGTCGATTGCGCTTGTAGAGTCAGTGCGAAAAAGATGATCGCAACGATCGAACTTAAAAAATAACGGACTGTGCGTGAAATTGAGACGGACATGAAGTCCTCCTTCGCCCTGGAAAGAGCGGACCATGAGCTTGGCGGGACCGGTCTCCTGACTTGCGACCTACTTCTCTCGGCTGCGCCTTCCCACCCTGACGGGCAGTGGCTTCGTGCAGCCGTAAAACGATCGCTTACAGTTGCGGGGCAGTGGCGGATTTACACCGCGCTTCCCGAACATCGCACCAGCGTATTGCTTCAGCCAACGGACTACGCCTTGGGAGGACGCCTCAGAAACTAGAGACAGAGCTACCAAGATATGAAGCCAAAAATTAGGACGCTTGATCTGACTATAGAATCGTGATCGACACTCCCGTAGAGGTCGATTGCGAATCGGAGTGAACTCGGTCGGTCTCCTGGCTTGCGCTTCTTTGGATCGAAACAGCCTTCCCAGCGCTTACGCGCCAGTGGCATGCTCGCTTCGTTCCTCAGCGCCTACAGTGGCTGGGCCGCTCCGGCGTTAAACCGGATTCCCATACAACACCGAGTCGTAAGTTTTATACGGTAATGATCGAGCCGAGTCAAATTCGAGTTCGGCAATTCGTTTCCGACGCAGGACCTGCGGCTGAGTCGTGATTTCATCCGGCACGAACGCTGGCGAATGACGCTGATTGGACAGGTCTTCAATTTGTATAACATCTCGAACCTTTCAGGCCGGAGCGGCGATCTGCTCGGCGCCGGCTTCGGGCACGTGATTAGTCGGGTGGCTCAAGTGTTTGGTTCGGGTAGTCTTCGTGCAATACAAGTAGCGACTCGCGTCACTTTCTGATCTCGTAGATTAAGAACGTGCTAGAGCTCGGCGAGGCTCCCCACGGATTGGGGGTTCAAAGGCCATTCAGTATTGCGGAAGATGGAAACCAGTCAGAGATGCGGCTAATACCGGTACCGAGGTTCGAATCCCTCCCTCTCCATCAAGGGTATTAAGTTTCAATTACTTACGGGCATCTCTGCTCGGCCGAATCGTGACGGTTGGGGCTTTGCCGATGTGCCGGAAGTGTCCCGACTCCTCAAGCGCGCGGATCGCGCTTGATTTATGACAAAAATACTGTTTTCGCCTGATATCATGACGTCGATTGCTGAGGCGAGAATGTTCACATGACCTCCCTTGGTCCGTCCATGCCGCCGTTACCACACAAAAAGCAACAACAACATTCGGCACTTTTCACCGCGGTAACTTCGCGATTTGGCAAAAGAAGGCGCCTGAACGAGCCACGTTTCAAACTATTCTGGGAGACCGCGGCAGTCGCTGCCTCGATGTTAATGTTCGCAGCCTTGCGTCCTTCGACGACTGCGGTAACTCCTGGTGACACCGGCCAATCGACAAGAATTTATTTACAGTCTGAAGCGTTAGGTCGGACGGACCTAAAGACGCGACTCCAGCCAACAGAAGTATCGGATGCAACAGAACCGCAATATTCGATGGCGAGGGATTTCACAAACCATTCAAAGTCGCGCGTACGTAGTGCGTCGACCGTGCGGAAATCCGAAGTCACGGATGCTTCGAAGGAAAACGTCATCCCCACACGTGTGGTCTACAACTAGCAAACTCTCGCTTTTGTCCAAAAGCAGGTCCCGCTGCGGACAATTGCCGAAAGCACCCCGCCTTCTCCAGAACTGCAATAGCTGAGGCGTAGGTAAAGGCACTCTCTAACGTGATCTCAATGTTCGGTCCCCTTGTTCGCTTGCTCTAATGTTTTCTCAATGGCACGGCGGACCTCTGCTCGCCGCTCTTCAGTGTCAGACCAGGAAGATAGCGGCGCCTTATGGGAATCGATCAGGGTCAATGCCTTTTCTGCGTATTGCCGTGCGAGATCCTTCTGACCGTCCGCTAAATAGGCGTCGGCAAGGTTAGAGTGCGCGTCGGCCGAGTCGGGATAGGCGAGGAGATTCAGCTTGAAGACCTCAATTGCATTCTTGACATCGCCAGCGCGCTGAAAGTCCTCGCCGATGATGTCAACGGCGACCTCGGGCCACAGCTGGGCTTGAGGATCTTTGCGGCGGACGTCCAATAATTGTTGCGTGACCTGGACCGCCCCGCCTGGTGATTGCAGCTGATTCAGGATTGGCGCTGCTGCCAGCGCATCAGCGGGAGCGTGACCTGGAGTCTTGAGGAGCGTGGTCACAAACCAATGGACAATCATGCCCGGCAGCTCGGGATGAACCTGAAACATGTCAGTCCCGTGGCCGCCGTGGGCGGAAACTTTTCCGGAAGAGTCCTCATACCATAGCCACGGGGCGTCTTCAGCTTCGGCGTAGTGCACCAGTTTCTTGCTCGGGCTGGATGAAGTGACATACAGCAGTTTCATCGCGTCCTGCGTCGGTGGGTATTCGTCGTCATCGGAAAAGACGAAGAGTTCAGGCAATTGCGACGCCTGATGAAGAAACTGTAACCCGTCGCGAAGTGTTTCGCCCGACATGAGCACGAGCGACTTGATTTGCTCGGGATGCCGGCGTGCCGCATCGACGGAATAGAGTACGCCGAGCCAACCTGCTCCTCCCGCCCCAATCAGATTGCGATCGACGCCCGGCTGTGAGCTCAAGTACCCGAGTGCGACGTCAACATCGTCAGGCCAGCCTTGCTGGTACTTGCTGCGCTCAGCGTCGGTGAGTTTGTCCAGATGCGTGCCGCTTTCGCCAAAGCCGCGCAGGTCGAGAGTGAGAGTGTTCATTCCCGCAGCTGCAAGCTGCGCCGCTACCGCGTCCCACGATTTGCGATCGCGATTGATCTGATGCAGCAGCAGCACACCGGGGCCCGGCCTCACTGCGGCAAAATAAGTTGCTTTCAGCTGCGTGCCGTCAGCAGACTTTAGATCGACGATGCGAGGTGCAGGGTTCTCCGCGAAAGCAACGCAACCAGTGGCTAACATCATTACCATCACGCTCACTCGTTTCTTCATTCCACTCTCCCCGTTCACCGCTTAAGGCAGTGGTGCAATGCTATTTCTGATTACATCGCCGCCCTTCATCACAAAGCGAACATGTTCCAGTTCGGTGATGATCGGCGATCGGGTCACCGGCGACGGCGATGAGATCGGCAAACTTTCCCTGCTCGATAGCGCCGATGCGGTCCTGCCATCCCAGCATTTCCGCGGCATTGGTTGTGATTGCGCGAATGGTTTCAAGCGACGACATGCCGGCCGCCCGCAAATTAATTAAAGCTGTAATGCTTGCTTCGCCTCGCGTTTTGCCGGGATAGAACCAGCACATGTCCGATCCGGCGGCAAATTTGACTCCCGATTTCAAGACTCGCTGCACCAGTTGGTCGTAACGTTGTTTGCCGCGTGCCGCGGACCCTAATCTTTCAGCGCGGGCGGCGGGCGAGATCACGATGACTGGCTCGGCAATCTTCAGATAGCCGCCACCATAAAAAGTCGGAGTCAAGTCGAAATAGATGCCCTTATCACGCATCTGCCTGAGCTGTTCGTCGGTTGCATCGTTACCGTGTTCGATCGAATCCGCGCCGGCGTCGATCGCCGTCTGTATGCTGACGGTATCGACGGCATGGACCGCAACCTTCAGGTGCTGGCGGTGCGCCTCTTCCACCACCGCAGCAAGTTCAGGAACTGTGAGATTTTCATCGGCCGAGATTTTGATCACGTCGACGTTCTGGAGTTCATTCTGTCGAACTGCCTGCCGTCCGCCGTTTGCGTCCCTCAATGAACAAGAATTCCTGCTGCAGGATGGCATCGGTAAGGGCAGGATTGAGATTTTGAACATATTCACCGCGAGTGATCAGCTTGCGTCCGGAGGCCAGCATTCTCGGCCCGGGGACGCGGCCGGCGTTGATCGCGTCACGCAGTTCCGTGTCGCCGTCAATTCCCGAATGTCCCAGGTTGCGAACGGTCGTGATACCGCTCTGCAAGTCCTCTCGGGCCAGCTGAGCGCCCATTAGGGCGCGTTTGTTTGGCGATTCTACGATGGCCAGCAGCAGCCCAGGAGCAAACAGTCCGTTAGCGTGGCGGTCCTGCTCCGCTTCGGGCGGCACAATGATGTCAAGGAAGAGGTGCGTGTGGCCGTCAATCAATCCCGGCAGCAAGGTTGAGGCGCCCAAGTCAATGATTTTTGCGCCGGGGGGAACAGCAATTTGCGAGGACGAACCAACCTGTTTGATCTTGGCCCCTTCGATCAGAACGGCGGCAGGGGCGAGCACATTCCCGGTGCGCGGATCGAGTAGTCGGGCGGCTTTCACCAGAGTAACGGGAGCAGCCGATTGGCCGCGCAGTTGGAGCGTTGAATACTTTGCCACAAGCAACAACAGCAAAAATACAGCGAACTTCAGGATTCGATTTCGTAGTTCGTGGCGCACGACCACCTCTTCTACTACATATGGAGGCAATGCTACTACAATATACGTTGCAAACTCAACATGCAAATTGGGAGGATGGGATGTCGGCGGGAGTCAGTGGCGAAGAATGAAACAGCAGGCGGTGTGTGCCACGGTTCCAAGGAGGGCTGCTGCCATAACAGCGGCAAATAGCGACGTCAGCAACAGGCTTGCTGCGCGCCGCGCTTGCAGTTGCCCAGACAACCAAGCCAAGCGGTGGCTCAGGTGTGAGGAGGCGGTCGCTTGAAGCGAGAATGCTCGTTCCGGGACTGCAAGTTTTGCGAGCGCTGCAACCAGATCTGTTCCATGCTCACGCTGGATGACAGTTTCATCGCAGGAGAGCTCGCGATAGAGCGCCATCCTCGATCCAGCGAGCCAGAGGAACGGGTGGAACCATACCGCGCACAACGAAAGTTCGTAGAGTAAGCGGATCAGATTGTCGCGCCTTCTGGCGTGGGCAAGTTCGTGAAGAAGGACAGCATCGAACTCACGCTGATTGAGTAGCCGATCAATGCCGATGGGGAGCAGGATACGTGGGTAAAAAATCCCACTGACTGCAGGAGCCGGATGGTTGGCATCGAAGCTCACCGGGATGCCACGTCTTGTAAAGCTGGACGCCGTACCATCGACGCTCAGGCCGTGCGCGATTTCGGCTTCGCAGCGTTCGCTACGAAGGCGCGAGATCAACCGCACCAGCATGGTAAGTGCGCCAGCGATCCATATCGCCGCAAGCACCACTGCCGTACGGCCCTGCGTCATGTCCCATATCGGCCCGCCGAGAGCACTGAGCGGTGCGGCCCACCGCAAGTGCAGCCCCCAGACCTTATCAACAGTGGCGCCGATTGGAACGATGAAATTGAATGCGGTGACAACCCAAATCCAATATTTCGTCGTGGCGCTGGCACTCCGAATTGACGTGAGTACCCACGCGGCAGCACCGACCCCGGATGCATACAGCAGGTGGACGCTGAAGTAATACATCGTGCGTGCGATATGTTCATGCACGTTTGCCTCCACGGCCGCGGCCGTTCTTATCACTGCGTGCCGCGCTTTGTAGCGCCTTCAGGTCCCGCAAGCTGAGGGTGCCATTCTCGAGCAGATTGGAAACGAGAAGGCGCGGCGACCCTCCAAACAGATCTAACAAATCACGTACCAGCCTGCCGCGGTATTGGTTCTGATTGATAGCGGGCTCGAAGAGCTGGGCGTTACCAATCTTCTTTACCTTCCTCAACGCCCCTTTCTCCTCAAGCCTATAGACAAGCGTTTGCACGGTTGTGTAAGCAACACGTTCGTCTTCAGGCAGGCTTTCGAGCACCTCGCGCACGGACGCGGTTCCCAGTTTCCAGCATTGTTCCAAGATGCGAGTTTCGGCCTTTGAAAGGCGTGGTTCTTTCATAATCTCCTACTCATCCCGGCAATGCTACTACAGGAGACGGCACATGGAAATGAGTCTTCTTCGGATCCGGGAAAAGCAAACTTGGGGACCGGCGGAATGCTAAACGCTCTTGCGACCACACAAGTGGGAGCTGCGGAAGGCACCTACCATTTCGCGCCAAAGCTGAGGCGCAGTTCGTCGATCTGGCCTTCCGAGAGTGGTGCCGGTTTGGGCGTTGTAGTCAACCATAGCCGCGCAGTTTCTTCCAATTCTTCGAGAGTTGCCATAGCTGCCGCAAGCGAATCATGCCAGACGTTTGGCCCGAGCCGGTCGATCATGACCGCACGGATTGGCGATCCCTTTGCCCGCATGCGTGCGATAGTCTGGGCAACCAGGTCACCAACGGCCGGATCGCCGGGGCGATGGTAGGGGATCAGCGGCACGTGCCCGACCTTCATCACATAGTAGGGGGTGATTGGCGGCACGATATCGTCAGGACTCCAAACCCCCGCTAGCGTCAGGGCGACCAAGTGGCTGGAGTGAGAATGGATAACGCAAGTCGCATTCTCATCTGCCGCATAGATGTTCCGATGGAGTGCCAAGGTTTTGCTCGCGCGGTTACCACTTTGCTGCACGCCGTCGTTGCTCACTTTCGCGAGCCTGTTAGGTTCGAGAAATCCCAGACAGGCATCGGTAGGCGTGATGAGATAACCATCTGGGAGACGTACGCTGATGTTTCCTGCCGTAGCGTGTACGTAACCACGCTCAAAAAGTGAACGGCCTACCCGGCAGATTTCTTGTGCGAGTTCGATTTCGGTCATCATGGGACTACTTGAGGAGCGTCAAAGGCCTTACTGAAAAAATCTTGGGATCCGAAGTTTCCGGACTTCAACGCGATGTGTAATCCGTTTCTTTTGGCATCGAGCTGCGGCACGAAACACCACGGAACTCCCGGGTCGATTTGAGGTCCGATCTGCATCTGCTGAATCTTGAGGGCGCGGACGCACACACCAGACGTTTCCCCTCCGGCCACTACCAATTGCCCTGCACCGCGGGCGACAAGACCATGAACTACTCCGGAAAGAACGAGCTCAATGAGTTTGGCGCTCCCTCCGACCCCTAATTCCGCCTGGACCGCATCGACAGCAGACGGTGGTGCTGTGGAGTATACGAGCAGAGGTTGCGTGGGGTCACGGCTCCAACATGAGTCGGCCCAGGCGAGAGTGCTCTCGATTTCCTTGTCGGTATCGGACGCGAGCCGTGACACATCCAGCATATGGACAATGCCCCCATTTTGAATGAAATGCTGGACTTGACCATTAGTTGCAATCGAACAGCTCCCCGAAATGATGGCTTTCCGCCCGCTGGCCGGGGGCAAATCACAGGATTGCGGGGAACTGGAGAATCCCCATGCAGCGGGTAGGCTAATGCCAAGTCCCGAGCCGGCGGTGAGGAACGGTTCGTCACGAAGCGCAGCGGCCAGGGTCCTGAGATCGTCATTGCTGATCGCATCCGCGATAGCAACCGCGATTCCCTCGCTGCGAAGTTCATCGATTCGCTCGCGAATCATGCTTGCAGATTGCCCGACTGTCCGATAGTCGATCAGTCCCACTTTTAGTTTGCCGTTGGCCAATTGCGCCTGCAAAAAGCGAACAAGATTGCAGTCGGTCATGGGCGTGAGGGGATGATTCCGCATGCCGCTATCAGAAAGCAGTACATTACCCACGAACAGATGCCCACGAAACACAGTTCGATCGTTGTCTGGGAAAGATGGGACGACAACACTGAACTCGCAACCCAATTCAGCCATCAGTGCTTCGATCACAGGACCAATGTTGCCTCGCACCGTCGAGTCGAAAGTGGAGCAAATTTTAAAATAGACGTGGTGAACTCCTTGCTCACGAAGCCATCGGCAGGCCCGCAACGATTGAGCGACTGCTTCGGCCGCAGGGATCGTACGCGACTTTAACGCGACGATGAGTGCGTCAGCGTGAATGGTCTCATCATTCGGAGGCAAATCGACAGTGACGACAGTCCGCATTCCTGCACGTGCCAGATTGTTGGCAAGATCGGTCGCGCCAGTGAGGTCGTCTGCGATGCAGCCTAAAAGTGGCTTGTTCATAGTCTGCAAGTCAGCGATTCTAACCGTTCATATTTCGTCGGTGGTTTCCATTAATGTCAAGACGTGAGCTCTTGCGGAAAGAGCGACCGCTCCGACCCTAAGCAGAAGTTCCTGCCATGCCCACCACCACGATAGCGGCGATCAGAATCGCGATGCCAGCAGCCATGATTTTCAGAGTCTTCGCCTGCGCTCCTTTCCACTCACCAGTGAGCGCTCCGAGAACATTCGCGACTATGATCATGGAAGACAAAAAGAGAATCCAACCCACCGATGTTCCAATTCTTCCCATTGAGAGAGCGCCGGCACCATAGGCCGCCATGCCCGCCATCCAACCAATTCCCATTGCAATAGCCAAAATCCAATAGTGGCCGGTTCCGGGCTCACGAAAGCGAGCGCTGCTTTTGTTTTTCTTTAGCAAATACAGGCTGTAAGTGAAATTGCAAAGAAAAACCGGCAAAAGAATCATCGTCCAAACCGCACTGGCCGCCCCGGTGGGACCGGCTCCGAAATTATGCGCCATCTGGCTGATCTTGGCGCCAAACGCGAATCCGAGGTTGCCGCATGAGGACAAGAAACCGGAAGCGATACTCAGACCCAAGCCTATCATTATGTTCTTTGACAAACTGCCTGCGGTCTGGGAGGGAACATGCCCCTCAGGTGCTTCCTTCTCTGCGTCACGCATGCGCGCAGCTTGCGTGACTACTCCGGTACCGACGAGACCGATGATAACGCCAGCAATTACAACGAGGCCCTGATGTTTTAGAACTTGATCGGGGGCGAGTACGAGCATCGGCACAAGCGTCCCCACTGACGAAGAAATTCCCAGAACGATCGCGAACGTGATGGCCATCCCGACATATTTGTATGCGAGACCCATCATCAGGGCGCCTGCGCCCATCCCGACACCGAATACGAGCGTCGTCAGCACTGTGCGAAGGTCGAGCTCGCTGAGCATCTGGAAAAAATGGGGGACAAGCAGGTATGCCAGGAACCACGGAGAACACAGATAGGCGACCGCCGAAAAACAGGCCCAGGTGTTCTCCCATTGCCAATGTCGAGTGAGCTTCATTGGAAGAAATATGCTTCCCTGGAGTACGCCTCCAAGAAGAACCGCGCAGATCCCGAAACGCATTTCGCCTTCCACGTTTGCCGCCTTCCTGCGAGACTGTTATCCAAAAGTTCCTGCAAATTGATTGCTAATTCCTCAGATCTGACTCGGAACCTCACAATACAGGTCGTGGAATGAGAGGTGATTCAGATAGAGTCACACCTGTTTCTCTGAGGAACAGTTAACTGAGTACAAGACACTGCTGCCCGAAGGAAGGGATGTCAAGATCAATTGCCGTACCGGCGTGGTGCAAGAATGTCGCGATCGGCAGGCAAAAAACGCCCTTTCGATACAAGAGTTCCTTAACTGCGTGGCAACTTGAAGGGCAGGAAAGAGGAAACTGTTGTGGCTGCGAGGGAGAGACTGCAACAAATTTAGACCGTTACGGCAACAAAACTTTGATTGTGGCAGCATAACCCAGCCACTATCATCTGCATGGCCCGTTGGTCCCTCGTTACTGACCAAATTTCGCTTAGGTGTGTGTAGATGTCATTCGGAAGCTTTCACGAACATTCCGACCCTCGCGAGGCTTCGAAATGACGACCGAGAAGATCACTAGATTCATTGTTGACCGCAGTCAGGAGATCGTCGATTTTACCGGTGAGCTGATTGCCGTACCGAGTGAGACGCCGACGGGCGATGAGCGGCAGATTACGCAGCTGCTCGCGAACAAATTAGACCAGCTTGGACTGACTGGTTCGTGGGTTACATACGACGCACCGGAACATCCTAATCTCCTGTACCGCCTGTCGGGCAAAGGTAGTGGTCGGACACTGCTCTATGTTGCGCATACCGACACGAAGCCTGTCGGCGACGCGGCGCCTCTGTGGACGACGGACCCTTTCCACGCGACAATCCGAGACGGCAGGATGTATGGCCTCGGCGCCGCAGACATGAAAGCAGCCGTTGCGGCGTTTGTATACGCGACCGCAGCGCTCAAACAGCTGGACCGGTTGGAGGGTGATCTGCTCCTCGCGTTGGTCTCCAACGAAGAAGGCGGGAGCAAGTACGGCGCCCAATATCTTTGCTCCAAGTACGGATTGAAAGCCGATATGGCAGTGATCGGCGAGCCTCCTGGCGTCAACAAGGAATGGGAAAACATCCATTTGGGCTCTCGCGGGGTTTGCTGCTTCACCGTAAAGGTGCGCGGGACGCAGATACACAGCAGTATTTCGGACCGACTCGGAGCAATAAACGCTAGTGTGAAACTGGCTGAGCTAATGACCCGGATGCAGAGGGAGCTGAAGTTTGATTTTGTCGCTCATCCCTTGTGCCCGAACGGAGTGACGTTGAACCTGGGAGTCTTGATGAAAGGCGGCGTGTTTTTCGGAGTGAACCCGGGTTACGCAGAATTCGGGACGGACATCCGCACCGTGCCCGGAATGTGCAAGGCAGACGTAGTTCGGGATCTGGAAGCCTTCCTGGATAAATGCCGCAAAGACGATCCTCGGCTGGACGTGACGTTGGAGTTTGCGCCTGCGCCGCTGGATTGGATCGCGCCGACCGAGGTGTCCTCAGACCTTCCTATCGCCGGTGCTCTTGCCGATGCCTCTCAGCAAGTTTTAGGATTTCGGCCTCCGTTTGGCATTTATCCCGCCGGCACAGATTCAACCCACTTTCAACACACAGCGGGAATTCCGACCATCCCGGCCTACGGCTCGGGAATGATTTCAGTCTGCCATGGACCAAATGAATGGGTCGGCGTACAAAGCATCATTCAGGCTTGCAAAATTTATGCATTGGCTGCCTATGACGTATTGCGAGAAGATGGACGCCCTTGAAGTGATTCAAGAGCGACGTTTTGGTGCCATTGCTTGCTCTCCAGCCGTACGCGCCCGCTCTGCATTAGGAGTTCGGATTAATCCAGTGAACGACTGATTCAAATATAACCGTGGACCGAGTCAAAGTTGGCATTATCGGGGTTGGCCTGTGGGGCGTGAACCACATTGAAGCATATCGTGGCATGCCCAATGCGGAAGTATTCGCTGTCGCCGACCCAGCGCCGGGCCGCGCAGAAGCGGTCGCCAAGCAATTTAACATTCCACATTGGTTCGACAATTTCGAAGACTTATGTGCGATAGATCAAATCGACGCGGTGAGTGTTGTCAGCCCAGAGGCAGAACACTTGAAACCGGTCGAGGCCGCGGCTCGGGCTAGAAAACATATCCTGCTGGAAAAGCCAATTGCTTATTCCGCAAGTGATGCCGGGAAAATGATTGCCGTGACGCGAAAAGCGGGGGTCATTCTGATGCCCGGCCATCTGCTGCGCTTCGAACCCCGATATGCGCTGATCAAAGAAGCCTTGGATAATCACGAGTTGGGTGCTGTCGTGTCGATCCAGGCTCGTCGCAATCGTACCAAGGGAACGTTCAAAAAGTATGGGCGCGCACATCCGCTGTTTGCAGTCGCTGTGCATGACATCGACTTGCTGCTCTGGTACGCGCAGTCGAAAGTCCATCGTGTGCGGTGCTACCAGCGAAGCGTGCAAGGTGGTCCTGTGCCCGATGTTGTATGGGGGATCATCGAATTTACGAACGGGGTGTTGGGAATTGTCGAGACCACGTGGCTTACCCCTGACTCTGTCGGAGTTTCCAGCAATGATGCGCTCCAACTGATCACCGATAAAGGTATCGCCCGATTGGATTTCGTCGATGGCGGGTTGAGCTTCTGGATGGAAAATGGCCTCAGTATTCCCGATACGAGTGTAGCGCCGCGAATCCGAGGCCATATCGAAGGCAGTCTGGCGGCGGAGTTATCCTACTTTCTCGCTTGTGTAACAAATGGGACAAAGCCGGCAGTTGTCACAGCCGAAGAAGCGTTAGAGGGAATTCGTATCGCTGCGGCGTTAATTGAGTCGGCAGAGAAGGAACAGCGACGTCGTTCTCGCTTGAGTCGGGAACAATGCTGTGTATCTTGCGAAATTGAAAGACGATCGGCTAAGGAGAACCCGTGAAGAGAATAGGATTTGTATCCAAGGTAAAGCACGACAGGATTGAAGAGTATAAGAAGCACCACCGGGAAGTGTGGCCTGAGATGCTTGCCGCGCTTAGCCGAAGTGGTTGGCACAACTACTCGTTGTTTCTGAGAAACGATGGCTTGATGTTTGGTTATTTTGAAACTCCAAACGATTTTGATACCGCTCAAAACGCGATTGCCAGTGAACAGATCAGCAGCAAATGGCACGAGTTCATGCTTCCGTTTTTCGAACCCAGACAACAAGGGCAAAGTGCGTTTGAGATTGAATTGGAGGAAGTGTTCCACCTTGACTAGGTGATGGCTTCGCGATGATCCTTCGCTGTACGGGCAAATCAATTTGCTGTGACGTGACTTTCTGTTGCTTCTCGATCGTTCCACTGGCTGCGCAATTTGATTACGAACTGGCGTGCATATGAGTCTGCAAAACGACCATTCAAGAATCATTGCTTTCGGGACACCTGATCCGATGCCGGTTTCGACCCGCCTGACGGCAGGAGCTCTTTCTGTTGAAATCATCAACGGCATTGCCCGCGGGCTTCGGTGGAATGGTGTCGAGGTAATTCGAGTCATCGATTGTCCGATCCGCGACGAACGATGGGGAACGTACGCGGCAGAGTCTGCTGAAGAGAAGATAGGGACAAGCGACGAAGCATTTAGTTTCGAGCGGCGATATGTGATTGCAGGAGGTGCGTTGTCATGTCGGCTGGTCTTCATTGGCCAGGTAGATGGCATATTCCGGGCTTCGGTAGAGTTGACTGCGGTTCGGGAATTTCGCACCAATCGGGCCGGCTTTACGGTTCTTCATCCGATCCGTGGGGTCGCTGGGTCGCCATTAACGGTAATGCATCCGGACGGCTCAGTTCTAAAGTCTGAATTCCCCAGATTGATTTTGCCTTCGCAGCCAGCCTTCGACATTGCCGGTCTTGTCCACTCAGTCGAGGGAGCAAAAGTAACCATAACTTTTGAAGGCGAAATCTTTGAAATGGAGGATCAACGTAATTGGAGCGACGCCTCCTACAAGACCTACTGTCGACCGCTGTCTCGCCCGATGCCTTATCTCATCGCTGCCGGAGAGACGGTCAAGCAGGAGATTGAAATAAGTTTGAGTGGAGGCCTTGCGCAGCCCAAAAATCCCACTGAAGTTCCTGCGGCTGTATCAAAGCTCGAGCACACTAGTGAGCTGATTCCGGCCATAGCGCTCGCTGTCGATTCAACGTCCGTTACGGATATGAACGAAAGCTCGCTTGCCAGGCGTGTCGCGCCGCAGATTCTGCAGTTGCGTGTACGCCCCGAGACTGTAGACCGGGTACTCGAGTGGGCCCAGGCTTGGGTTGATGGTGACAAACCAGAGATCGAATTGGAAATTGTGGTCCCGGAAAGCCAGCAGATCGAAGCATGTCTCGAGCAGATCGCACAGCGGTTCGCAAAAAAGCAGATTCCGATCGCGCGCGTGATTGCCCTTCCCGAGGTTTATCTGCGCAGCTACCAGCCGAATGGCCCGTGGCCCGCGGGGCTGACCCCGCAGGAGGCCGCAGTCGCAGCGCGCAAGTGGTTTCCTGGTGCGCGTATTGGTGGCGGCGTCCTCACTAATTTTACCGAGCTCAATCGCTGCCGGCCAGACATGTCATTCTGCAATTTCATCACGCATAGCACAACGGCAATAGTGCACGCTGCCGACGATCGGTCAGTGATCGAGAGTCTTGAAGGTTTGTCGCAAGTGTTTATCAGCACGCGCGCAATGGCCAGCGACGGGGATTACCGGTTGGGGCTGGTTTGTGTTGGCATGCGATTCAATCCTTATGGCTCGGGTACGGCTGGAAATCCTGCCCAAATCCGCTTACCGATGGCTGAGGTTGATCCGAGGCAACGCGGACTATTCGCGGCTGCGTGGGCAGTCGGGGCAGTAGCAATGACGGAGCAGCAGCGCATATCGTCAATGGCGCTTGCCATGCCTGTGGGGCCATTCGGAATTATCTATCGGCGAGCTGTGTGGCCACAGCCAATTTATGACGACCGGACTGGCACAGCAGTCTACCCACTCTTTCATGTCGTCCGGGCGTTATCGCGGATAGGAAATTTTCCCCGTCTGTCTGTCGGCGGGGTTCCTCATGGGGTTGTCGGCGTTGCCGGTGAAACGCCGTCAGGCGGACAGCTCATTCTCGCCAATCTCTCTGCCGAATCGCGTAATGTAATTCTGCCGCACAAAGCGCTCGTACGACGCCTTGACGAAGATACGTTCGGCTCTGCAATCAGTGATCCGGACTGGCTAATGACTAGCGAACCCGAACATCTCTCGAAGGTTTCGCTCGGGGCATACGCCGTTGCCTTCGTCGATTTTGGCTCGTCCGCGATTTAACCTCTGCTGAACGACGATCAATAAGCCGGCTCGCTATTCGGGAAATGCGATGACAGAAATACTCCTTCACTACCGAGAGCTGGACGGCTGGTCGGCGCAGGTAGACGCAACTAGTCACGGAGAGCTTCGCCTACATTGCGTTCCAGAGCATGTGGATTTGATGTCGCTTACGGATCTCTGGCCAAAAATTGACATCCTTTGGCACGTGCTGACACCGGTCAACCGGTGCCACATCGAGGGCGGGCATAGTCTGAAGCTGATTCAAAAGCTAGGGGTTGGCGTCAACACCATAGACCTCGATGCGGCAAAAAAACACAAAATCGCTGTATGCAATATGCCGGGCGTGAATTCAAATGCCGTTGCGGAATTCACAGTCGGTCTGATGCTTTCCTCGCTCAGGAGAATTGCATACCTGAACGCTCAAATCCGTGAGGGAGTATGGAAGGTACCACCCGAGATCGCTGACAATCTTAGAGAGCTGAGAGGAAAGACCGTAGGCATTGTTGGTTTCGGTTCGATTGGTCAAAGAGTAGCTCGAATTCTTGCGGCATTTGATGCGCAGGTCATTTATTGGGCGCGCAGCGATCGATCTTCCGAGGTCGGGAAACAAGTCAGCCTTGAGGAGCTATTCGAAAAAGCAGACCTTATTACACTTCATCTACCGTCGCATCCTGATACTCGCATGTTGGTGGGAAGATCACTGCTCGAACGCGCAAAACCAGGAGTGATTCTGGTGAATACGGCGAGAGGAGAGCTCGTGGACGAAAACGCTCTGCTCGGCTCCCTAAACTCGGGTAGGGTAGCTTTGGCGGCGATGGATGTATTTGGGCAAGAGCCAGTGCCGACCAATTCTCCTCTTCTCCTGCATCCCAGAGTCTTGGCCACCCCACACGTGGCGTGGTTAACTGCGGATTGTCTTGAGGCATGCAGGACATTGGCACTCGACAATGCGATGCATTTGGTGGCGGGGTTGCCGTTAAACAATCGGGTGGTCTAGCTGGACATGGAATTTGACATTGAGGACTTCGGAACGCTTCGGCAGTACTTAGTCGAGTGCGGACACGCGAAGGCCGATGACGGAGTTTCATTCAGGAAGCTGCTGGGAGGAGTATCGAACCGGACAGTCCGAATTATGTGGCCGGATGGGCGCGCCTGGATTCTGAAGCAAGCACTGGCAAAATTGCGCGTTGACGTTGACTGGTTCAGCAACCCGGAGAGGATCGAAGTAGAAGCGAACGCTTTGCGGTGGCTAAATCGCTGGGCCCCTGCGGGAGCGACCCCTTCCTTCGTTTTTGAAGATCCAATCCATCACGTATTAGCGATGAAAGCGATACCGGAAGAGCACGAAAATTGGAAATCGTTGTTACTTGCTGGAAAGACTGTTGTCAGTCACTTCGAGCAATTTGGTTTCTTACTCGGCACCATCCACCGCCGATCGTCAGAGTTGAGAGCAGAAGTCAGCCAGAAGTTTGCCAACACAAGGTACTTCGAGAACCTGCGGGTCGAGCCTTACTATCTCTACAGTGCGCGATCGGTCCCTGCGGCGGCCGGTTTCTTGAATGCGCTGGCAGAAGAATCGTTAATTCATAAACTGAGCTTAGTGCATGGCGACTTCAGCCCAAAGAATGCACTGATCTATCAGGGCAAAGTGATTATCCTCGATTACGAAGTTGTTCACTTTGGAGAGCCTGCTTTTGATCTGGGGTTTGCGCTCTCCCATTTTCTCAGCAAGGCCCATCACTTGCCGGATGTTCGCTCTCGCCTTGCCAATGCTGCAATGATCTTCTGGCAGAGCTACCGGAGCGAAATCGCTCGGCTCGACTGGGCGGATGCACTCGAACCGAGGGTTGTTCAACACTCGCTCGGATGCTTGCTGGCCCGCGTCGTGGGGAAATCACCGCTGGAATATTTGTCGAAGCGTGAGGTTTTGAGACAACGAGATGCTGTATTGTTTCTCATTCGCAACATCCCAACTACGATCGAAGCTCTGATTGCGGATTTCATTCAGATGATCCAGGTCCATGCCAAAAGTTAAAAGGCTTTCCGGGCGAGAAATTCTCGACAGTCGCGGTAACCCTACCGTTCTGTGTGTCTGTGTTCTCGAAGATGGAACTGTTGCTTCCGCCTCTGTACCATCGGGGGCTTCGACAGGAAGTGCTGAAGCCTTTGAGTTGCGGGACAATGATCCTAACCGTTATCGCGGATTGGGTTGCCGTCGCGCGGCCGCAAATATTAGCAGGGAACTGAACAGCGAGCTAAGCGGTACCGCCTTCAGAGACCAGGCTGAACTGGACAGCACGATGGTGGCTCTCGACGGCACGCCAGCGAAATCACGTCTTGGGGCCAATGCAATGCTGGCGGTCTCGATCGCCTTTGCTCGCGCCAATGCCAACCATATCGGCGTTCCTGTCTACCAGCACTTCGCGGATATGCTCGGCACTGGGATCGACGGATTGCCGCGCCTGACGATTAACCTCTTTAGCGGGGGCAAACATGCGGGACAGCAAGTTGCAATTCAGGATGTCCTGATTATTCCGATGTCCGCACGAACGGTTGATGAAGCCCTGGTTTCTGCTTCTGATGTTTATCAGGCTGCTGCCGACCTCATATTCAAGAAATACAACATGCGGCTTCTCACTGCGGATGAAGGTGGGCTGGCACCTCCGGCCCAAAGTGTGGAAGAGATGTTTGCACTGGCAGTGGAATCGATTGAGAGAGCAGGCTATCGGCCCGGAGAGGATATCTCGCTCGGTGTGGATGTAGCGTCTTCTCACTTTTTCGAGCAGAACCAATATCAAATCGACTCTGACAGTCTCAACAGCATTGAAATGATTGAAAGAATCAGCGAGTGGATCGAGCGGTATCCGATCATAAGTGTCGAGGATGGATTGGCGGAGGATGACTGGGCTCACTGGCCAATGCTTCGTAAGGCGATTGCTGACAGAGCGCTGACACTAGGAGATGACTTGTTGTGCACCAATCCGGTCCGTATTCAACGAGCCGTTGAGAGCAAAGCCTGCGATGCGCTGCTTTTGAAAGTGAATCAAATCGGAACGCTTACCGAAGCCCTCTCTGCGCTTAGACAAGCGCGCTCAGCCGGTTGGTCCGTCACGCTGAGTGTTCGCAGTGGAGAAACCGAGGACCACTGGGCTGCGGACTTGGCAACCGGTTGGCAGGCAGACCAATTCAAGAATGGGTCGATTCGTCAGTCTGAACGGTTGGCAAAATATAACCGTCTTCTGGAAATTGCTGAGGAGACCGGATGGAACCTTTGCGATTGGCCGCGCCGGAAGTAAGATGCGCGCCCTCGTCGAAGTTGTCGAACGTGTGTAAATTGCCAGTGCGTTGTCGTCGCAAGATCAATTCCGCGCGCGTCGTGGCGGAAAGGTCGAATCTATCACCCTATTTCGAAGGGGTTGGGCCGGTTGTCAAAGTCAAAAGGCGCCAAATTATCCATGACAACGAACAGTTTGTCCATTCCTCCTCCTTCCGTTGAAATGCATAAATAACAGCTTCAGCATTGCGGAGAAAATCCGACGCACTGCAATGTGTGGTTAGTTTTGGTTGTTGCGGCGGGCCATAGTTCGCCAGTTTCTGTCGCAAAGTATCGTGTCAGGGAAGGTTGGGAAACAATGAAGAGACAAGTCATCGCGAGGGGCTTGGCCGTATTTCTCATGGTTCTGGCACAGATTGCGGCTGCAAGTGCCCAACCGCCTTCCAGTCAGAATCGAATGTTTGAGTGGACATTCGAGTCAAAAAAGACGTACGCGGATCCTTTTAACGACTTGGATGTGGACGTCATTTTTACCAAGGGCTCGGAATCCTGGCGCGTGCCCACCTTCTGGCGCGGAGGCGGCAAATGGACTGTCCGCTTCGCTCCGTCCGCCCCGGGTGAATACAGCTTCCATCTGGAGAGTACAGACACAAGCAATCCGGATCTCAATGGGCATGAAGGCCGAGTCAACATCACCGCATACACGGGAACCAACCTCCTGCTCCGTCATGGCATGTTAAGAGTGAGCGCGAACAAGCGATATTTTGAGCACGCTGACGGGACGCCGTTCTACTGGCTGGGCGACACGTGGTGGAGCGGAATGTCGGACCGCTTGAGTTGGGAGGGTTTTCAGAAACTAACTGCGGACCGAAAGGCGAAGGGATTTACAGTCGTGCAGATTGTGGCAGGGTTGGTTGCGGAAGAGCAGCCACCGCTCGATCCCGGCTCTTTCAATGAGGGAGGCGCGGTTTGGGATCCGGAATTCAAGCAGATCAATCCCAAATTCTTTGATTCTGCTGACCGGAGAATTCAGGCGCTGGTGGACTCCGGGATAGCGCCCGCGATTGTAGGCTCCTGGAACGAAGTACTCGGCCGGATGGGCGCCGCCAAGATGAAAAAACATTGGCGATATATTGTTGCCCGATACGGCGCATACCCGGTCTTTTGGGTAGTAGGTGGAGAGATATTCGATCCCCCCGACGGGGTACAGAAGAACTCGAGTAATCCCTGGCCGCCCACGGCTCCTGGCTGGACCGAAATCACGAAGTATGTTCACGAAGTCGACCCCTATCATCATCCTGTCACGGTTCATGAAGTGTCCCCCGACGATCCCCCTCTTAAAGATGAATCACTGCTTGATTTTCGGCTCTTCCAGCCTGCTCACTTCGGGTGGAACAGTATTGCGGTTGAGATAGCGCAGCTTAATGTTCATCGCGCACGCACGGATGTGGCAAAACCACTCGTAGTCGGCGAGATCGGCTACGAGAACATAGGCGGGCAGCATCTCGAGGATTTCCAGCGAATCGCGTTTTGGCTGGCGATGTTGAATGGCGCTGCCGGTCACACATATGGGGCCAACGCGACGTTTGTGGCATACACACCGGACAAACCTTTCCAGCGTTACTACAAATGGTCGCTTCTAACCTGGGACGAAGGAATGGTCTTTCCGGGTTCCTATCAGATCGGTCTGGGCGCGAAACTTCTCCAGCAATACCCATGGTGGCGATTCGAGCCGCATCCGGAATGGGTCACGCCTCGTGGGACGACTCTTCTGGAGCCACGCAGTGGCGGCAATCCCTTCCATGTCAATTTGTCCGAAGAATGGGGAGACTGGTGGTTCGGATCCACTCCGCCGTGGAGTACCGGGCGGCCGAGCGAATGGAAATCGCGTGATGGGAACTTTCGGTTACCGTACGCCGCTGGCATACCTGGAGAAGTTCGCTTTATCTACATGCCATATTCAGGTCTTCTTCCAGGAGCTCCGCCAACGGTGCTTGAGTTGGAGTCAGGTGTTCGATATCACGCGTACTACTGGGAGCCCTCGCTAGGAATCAAGCTTGATTTGGGAAATGTACAGCGTCCCGCACCGGGAGTGCTGATCCGCGAAGACAAGTTTGAGAATTCGGGGTCCACAGCTTGGACCGAATACGGCATTAAGACAGAGCGCAGCAGCGGGAATTTACTCGCCAGTGGAGATGGGCTCGCGGTTCTCAAGGATCTGAGTGAGACAAACTTCAGCGCTACCGTGGACGCGCATAGCAATGCCGATGCCGGTCTGGTTCTGCGTTTTCACGACGCCGACAATTATCTGGCGGCAGTTTATTCATCTAAAGACAAATTGATTTACTTGCTTGATCGCAGCAAAGGTGTCGATGGCCCTCCCCTGGCCAGTACGCCGGTGCAGTCGCTCGGCCCGAATATTCGATTGACAGCAGAAGTGCGGGCAGGAGCGGCTGCCATCTCGTTAACGGGTGGTCAGCGCACTTATACCAGTCCGATTGTGAACGTCACTAACAAAACCGCCGGAGGCGCGGGGCTCATATATCGCAAAGATGGCGGTGTCCAAAGTTTTGGCAACTTTGAGCTACGAAAGAGTCCGACGCTGGTAACCGATGAGCATATCGAAAACAAACTCTACGATGCTCGAGGCGGTTACCGCGGGGAAGAGAGTGGCCTTCACTTGCCGGGAGAAAAGCTGATCCTGCTCAACTCTTACCGGCCGGATATCTTGCCCTACGGTCGAGACTGGCTTCTGGTACTCGAGAACCGCAAATGAAATTTGACTTCGCGTAACCCGTCTTTGTTCGCGCGAATTTGTTGCGGTAATGACCTGTGGGAAGTGCGGAAGACATATCGTTATGGACAATGAGAAAGCTCCGAAATATGTCGATGCGCACGTGCACATCTGGAGCGACGACACTCAAAAGTATGGACTGGCAACCGGATTTAAGCCGGGATATCTGCAACCGACAGCGTACCTGTCCGACGATATTCTGCGCGATGCAAGATCGGGTGGCGTCAGCCGGATTGTTCTTGTGCAAATGAACTGCTACGGGTTCGACAACTCATACATGCTGGACACGATCCGAACTAGTCCCGGCACGTTTAGAGGAATAGCCGTCGTCGATGGAACGAGCGAAAACTGTGGCGCCGTAATGCGCCAGCTCGCCGAATTGGGAGTGAGAGGCTTCAGACTGTATCCCGATGAGATAACACCATCGAATCTGGAAGGCTCTGGGTTTGAGACGATGTTCCGCAGTGCAGCCGAAAAACACTTGGCTATATGTCTGTTGATGAATCCGCATTCCCTCGAAACAGTAAGCCGCCAATGTCGCAAGTTTCCTGAGACGCAGATCGTGATCGATCACTTTGCCCGCGTCGGCTACGATGGTTCAATCCGCGACTCTGATGTCAAAGCGCTGTGTGATCTTGCGCGGCATCCTCAGGTGCGAGTGAAGCTGTCTGGATTTTATGCCCTCGGCAAGGGCAAACCACCACACCTCGATTTGGCGCCACTCATCAAACGCGTATATGAAGCGTTCGGAGCAAGAAGGTTAATGTGGGGATCAGACTGCCCATTTCAAGTAGCGCACGGAGCATACGACGACGCCATTTCGCTCATTCGCGACCGGCTCGACTTCATTTCCGATGATGACAAGGAGTGGATTCTTGCAGGAACGGCGGACGAATTGTTTTTCCATTGAGGAGATTTCTCGCCACTTTCTAACTTGGCGATTTCCGCTATTTGTCGGCAGCGTTGGAATTTCGAAGTAGGCGCGAAACGATATGAGCACTAATACCAATGGATCAACCCGTCAGGTGGCAGAATGGCTCTCGAAATTTGCGGCTGAGCTAGGCCGTGCCAATTTTAACGGAGCGGCGGACTTGTTTTGTGCGGAGAGTTATTGGCGTGACCTCGTATCCTTCACGTGGAACATCAAGACCGCGGAAGGAAAAGACAATATCAAGGCGATGTTGGAGGCCACAGCGCCTGCGATGAAACCTTCCAAGTGGCAGGTGGACGGAGAAGCCGCGACTAATCAGGGCGTTGTGGAATGTTGGTTCACTTTTGAGACTGAGGTGTCCCGAGGGAAGGGGCACGTTCGTCTAAAAGAAGGTAAGTGTCGGACGCTGCTGACCACGATGGCTGAATTAAAGCAGTTTCCCGAAAAGGCAGGAGCAACTCGCGCCAGAGGTGCTCAGCATGGAGTTGTGCAGAATCGGAAAAGTTGGCTTGAGCTTAGAGCCAAAGAGGAAGCGGAACTCGGATATTCCACCCAGCCATACTGCGTCATCATCGGCGGTGGGCAAGGCGGGATCGCCCTCGGCGCGAGATTGAGACGGCTGGATGTACCTACAATAATTATCGAAAAGAACAAACGTGCCGGAGATTCCTGGCGAAACCGCTACAAGTCACTATGTCTGCACGACCCGGTGTGGTACGACCACTTGCCTTATCTTCCTTTCCCGGATGACTGGCCGGTTTTCTCTCCCAAAGATCAAATCGGAGATTGGCTTGAGGCATACACCAAGATCATGAATTTGAACTATTGGAGTTCTACAGAGTGCCAAGGTGCCACGTACGATGAACAAACTCAAGAATGGACAGTAACGGTTAGACGCGAAGAAAAAACAGTAATCTTGCGACCCAAACAGTTGGTTCTGGCAACTGGATTGTCAGGCATGCCAAATGTTCCAGAAATCGAAGATGCGGACGCATTCAAGGGCGTGTTGTGCCACTCGAGCAAGTTCACCTCCGGCGAGGATTACAGAGGAAAGCAATGTGTTGTGCTCGGCTCCAACAACTCGGCCCATGACATTTGTGCGGATCTGTGGGAGCACGGCGCCGATGTGACCATGATCCAGCGTTCATCAACGCACGTGGTCCGGTCGGAAGCTCTTATGGAACAGTTGTTGGCCGGTTTGTATTCGGAGGCTGCCGTCCAAAACGGAATGACGACGGATAAAGCAGACCTGACCTTCGCTTCGATACCCTACAAGCTCTTGCACACCATGCACATCCCTATTTTCGGAGAGATTGCTAAAACGGACGCAGTTTTCTACCAGCGTCTGGCTGACGCGGGTTTCTTGCTTGATTTTGGCGAGGACGGATCCGGTTCTTTCATAAAGTACCTTCGTAGAGGCTCAGGCTACTACATCGATGTTGGAGCGTCTGAACTGGTTGCGGAAGGCAAGATCAAGTTGAAAAGCGGCGTGACGATCGTTCGAATCAAGGAACGGTCGGTGCAGCTTTCCGATGGAACGGAATTGCCGGCGGATTTGATAGTCTACGCGACCGGTTACGGGTCCATGGAATCATGGGCCGCCAGACTCATTTCACAAGAGGTGGCCGACGTGGTCGGCAAGTGCTGGGGTTTGGGATCCGCCACAGCGAAAGATCCAGGTCCTTGGGAGGGCGAGCTGCGCAATATGTGGAAGCCGACTCGTCAGCCAGGATTGTGGTTTCACGGTGGGAATCTCCACCAATCGCGACACTACTCCCAATTTCTCTCTCTGCAGATCAAGGCTCGTATGGAAGGCATACCCACGCCAGTGTACGGTTTGGGCGGTCCCGTCACTAATGCCGCAAGCGGCGTTAGGTAATTGAGTTGCTGGCCGTGATTCGAAAGTGATCTGCTCCGTTCGTTCGCGTGCTTGTTAGTCAACGTCTGGGCTTTTACGAAACTGTGCCGATGTGTTGAAGGTCACCGGAGAACTCTGACATGGATCTTCGACAATTAGAAATGTTCGCTACGGTTGCCGGGACGTCCAATTTTACGAGGGCCGGGGAACGGCTTCACGTTTCGCATTCCGCGATCAGCCGGCAGGTGAAGTTACTGGAGGATGAGCTCCAGGTGGCACTGTTTACTCGAGCAGGCAAGCAGATTTTCCTGACCGATGCCGGCAAGCTGCTCCTAAACCATGTTGCTTCCATCTTCCGAGAGGTAACCAGCGCCGTACAAGCTGTTTCGCAGAGGTCAAAGAAGATCACTGGCCGCTTAACGCTGGGGACCGGTACCGCAATTCTGAACTCTTTTTTAGCTCCGGTACTCCGCGAATTCAGGAACAGGTATCCCTCCGTGACGGTGCACGTTAAAACGGGGCAATGGCCAGCCATCATTGAGGGTGTTCGGAGCGGGGAGGTCGATCTTGTCGTCCGGAGTTTGCCATTGCCACCGCTCGCGCGCGGATTGTCAGTACGCAGACTCTATCGGGAGGAATTAGTGGTGGTGGTTGAGAAGAACCATCTCTTTGCCACGAGGACAGTGATTCAACCCCAAGAACTCAACAATCTGCAACTGCTCTCGTTTCCTTACGACAGCGCTACGCGCCAAATTCTGGAACATTCGTTTCATAAACTCAAGATATCGCCGACGGTCGAAGTTGAGCTTGAAAACGACGATGCGATCGTGTGTTGCGTCTCAAAAGGTATGGGTGTCGCGTTCTTACCGATTGGGCGCGCGGTCCAGGAGAATCTTCATTTTGTACGCCTCGCGGACTGGCCCATTTTTCGGACCGTTGGGCTGGTTTCTCTTCAGTTGAGGCAACTTTCGCCGCATCTCTCTTATTTTTCGGATCTGTGTCTTGAGCACGCCAGAAGTGCGTCTGGCTCCTACTCACTTGCGTCCTAAATCTTAGTGGAGAGCGCTCAGTGGTATCTGATTTGCCTCTGTCATCGAAGCCGTTGTCGCCTGGAAAGACGGTGAGTCAGATGGTTTGCGAGCCTCAAATTGTCCATGACAACGAGCAGTTTGTCCATTTCTTGTTCGCCGTTCGCGGTGCATAAATACGATGTGCAGTTGACATTGAAAAGCTCGAGGAGAGCGACTATGAAGATCCACGTTCTATTTGGCCTGATTATCATCGGCTCCGCCAGCCTGCTTTACGCGCAGGGAGGCGCCAACGGAACTATCCTTGGAACCGTCACGGACAATTCGGGTGCGGTTGTGGCCAATGTCAAAATTGAGGTCACCAACGTGGACACCGGGGTTCGAACACTCGGCCAGGCGAGTTCGAGCGGCGACTTTACTGTTCCATACCTGCAACCCGGAACCTACAAGGTTACGGTAGAGGCTGCAGGTTTCCAAAAGTCGGTCGTGGACAACATCAATCTCTCGGTCGCTCAACAAGCTCGTGTGAACGTCACCATGAAGCCCGGCTTAGTTTCGGAAACGGTGCAAGTCGAGGCTAACGCCGTCGCGCTTGACACTGACAGCGCTGCGATCACACAGGAAGTGACCAGGCAACAAGTGGACCAGTTGCCTCTCAATGGCCGCAACTTTTTGAGTTTGCTCTTTATCGGTGCGGGCGCGGTTCAGACACAAGGCGAACAGGGCCAGATGCGACAAGGGGAGGGCAATGCCATCAGTATCAATGGTGCCCGTCCGACATCAAACAACTACACCTTGGACGGCCTGGCCAACACCGACACAGCACTCAACACTCCTGCCGTGATCTTGTCGCAGGACGCAATTCAGGAATTTAAGGTGCAGACTGAGACGTACTCCGCCGAGTACGGCTTCAGCGCGAACCAGATCACTATCGTCAGCAAAAGCGGTACTAACCAACTGCACGGCACCGTATTTGATTTTCTTCGAAATGACGCTTTCGACGCCAAAGCTCCCTTTCAATCCCAAATTCCTGAGCTTCGGCAAAATCAGTTCGGGTTTGTCGTAGGCGGTCCAATTTATATTCCCAAAGTGTATGACGGGCGCAACAAGTCCTTCTTCATGGTCAACTACGAAGGCTGGCGAATTCGTAACGGCGTCACCGGCTTCTTTAATGTTCCTGACCCTGCTGAACTGGGAGGAGATTTCTCGGGCTCGGGCTTATCGCCAGTAACATCGGCCGGCGGAACGTGTACCCCGGGAGCGGCGGTTTTCTGTATGCCGATTGACCCCGAAACTGGACTTCCATTCCCCGGCAATGTCATTCCCGCGGACAGATTTTCGCGTCTGGCGCAGGTAGAAATCGGCGCCGGTCTTTTCCCCGCACCGAATTGCTTTGCGAGTAATTGTAATGGGAACTATCGGCTGGCTACTTCTTCCTTGCCCCAATCCGTCAATCAAGCTACCTACAAATTAGATCAGCATCTCGGTCGCCTGGGGTCTTTGTTTTTCCGTTACACCAGTTCGACCTACAAAAACAATTCGATCAGCGCGTCACCTTCGGTGCCGTTCGGAGAGTCAGTTTTTGACGGAAAATCTGAAAGCTGGGAAATCTCGCACACTATCCCTTTAAGCAGCAACATAGTAAATACCTTCCGTTTCGGCAGGCTAGAACCCATATTCAATCAAGGTGGTGTCCCAGCGCCGGATGGCGACGTCAGCAAAATCGGTCTCTCCGGGGTCTTCCCAAACCTGCCTGATGCCGCTCGTCTTTATCCAACCGTTGCTTTCCAGGGAATTAACAACACAACCTTTGGAAGCCCGTCCGGCAACTACACGACCAGCGATATTCCGACCTGGGAGTTTGCTGATTCTCTCTCGTTGGTTCATGGCAAGCACACGCTCGCAGTTGGCGCTGATTATCGGAAATGGACCCAAAAGCGCAACCTCTCCTCAAACTTCTTGGGATCGTGGACATATCAAAACGACACTATTCTCAACAACGGAAACAACTGTCCAACTCCGCAGTGTGGAACGGGAAATTCGGTGGCGGACTTCTTGCTTGGCTACTATCACAATGCCGATACGTTTCAACCCGGACCATTTAGTCCCGCGGGCACGGCGGGAAATTTAAACCAATATCACTTCACGTATTTTGCTCCGTATTTCCAGGACGATTGGAAAGCGACACCACGCCTCACGTTGAACATGGGTCTGCGCTGGGACTATCGCGCCGTTCCGTACGAGCAGGACAACAAGATGTTTTGGTTTGATCGAGCTAATCCGCTCGGCGGGTTGTGCTATGCGGATAAAGACTTAGGAACACAAACCATCAGTGGCTTGGGCGGCCCGATTGCTCCCGATGGCAATGGATTCTATAGATATTGCGGCAGGCACAATCCGACTGCCGGATCGAAGAAACCATTTGCTCCCCGCTTTGGCTTTGCCTACAGGCTTAGCGAGAAGACTGTGGTTCGTGGCGGCTACGGAATCTTCTTTGATTCTGCTGAGACTCGCGAAATCGATGATTCCGGTGACATTTATCCATTTGTTGTCCGCGCTTCTCCCGATGCTACCGTTGATCCAACTCTACCGAAGCTGACCGACAATATGTTCCCGGCAGTTAATCTTCACCAGGTAACTCCGGCAGTTGATGGCAGCCAGTTTTTCGCAGTCATCATCTCGGAGTTTCCGCATAATCCCTACGTTCAGCAGTGGTCTCTTTCAGTACAACGTGAGTTGGCGAAGAATACTACCCTTGAGGTCAACTACGTAGGGAACAAAGGAACTCACCTACTCAACCGTGCCCAAATTAACCAGGGGCTGCCACCGGTCAATCCGGCCGCTTGTGACCCTGACGTGCCGGGCAACCCGCCAAACGCCGCTACGCTCGGTGACTGTCCCGCCGCTGCTCGAGCACCATTCAAAAACATCACGTCTTCTCTTGGCTTCCTTGACAGCCAATGGAACGGATATTCGAACTACAACGCAGGCAATATTAAGCTGGAGCGTCGCAGTAACTCACTCGCGGCTGTTGTCGTCTATACCTGGGCAAAGAGTCTGGATGACAAGTCTGCGGCGGCGGGTTCGGGCGGAACTAATGCCTTTGCCGGGCACATGGACGAGAACAATATTCGTCTGGATTACGGCCGTTCAAGTTTCGATGTGAACCATCGGTTTGTCGCCAGCTTTGTCTATCAACTGCCCTTCGGGCGCGGAAAGAAGTATGGCAATTCGATGAACAAGGCCGCCGACATCATCGCCGGCGGATGGCAAGTTACCGCGATCACTACCTTCCAGGCTGGCTTTCCATTTGACGTCCTCGCCAATGACAAGCTGGGGTTGCTGACTACTTTTACGCAGCGTGCGAACTTAGCTCCCGGCTGTAATCCGACCGGCGGATTCCACAAGAGCCTGACCGAGTTCTTCAACACCTCGTGTTTTAGTCAGCCTCTTGCAGGCCAGTTCGGCAACAGCGGTCGCGACATCATCCGTGGGCCTGGCATCAACAACTGGGACATGGGGTTGGGCAAGGATTTCAGATTCAGCGAGAGAGTGAACTTCCAGTTCCGGGCAGAGGCCTTCAATATCTTCAACCACGCGCAGTACGGAAATGACCCGCTGACCAACACCACATTTGGCGCCCCGGTTGACCAAACCGTTGGTGACACCGTCTTCGGCAGAGTTACCGCTGCGCGACCGGGCCGCATCATCCAACTTGGTGGCAAGGTAGTCTTCTAGCGTTATAGTCTCGAGATCCGCCAGGCGCCTCGCTTGGCGGATTTGTTTTCGAACCCGCTGACTGACCCGTCACGGACAAGGATCGTGGAACGTTTCTGACTCCTAGGAGCCCGCATGTCAGCAACAACGGAGTCTCCAGCAAGATTCCTCTCTCGTCGCACCTTCTTTGGGTGGGCCAGTTCGCTTACCGCGGCCCTCGGCGTAGCGCCCCTGATTTCGTCCGCCAAGACTCTCGCGTCGCCGATGGCGGCCGCAGAAGGGGAGGACTACTACGCGAAGCTCGGGGTCCCGACGATCATCAACGCCGCCGGCGTCTACACCATTCTGACCGCTTCCTGCATGCCCACAGAGGTTCGGGCCGCGGTGTACAAGGCCGCGCTCCATCCGGTGCGTCTTCACGAGTTGCAACAGAAGGCGGGCGAGTACATCGCGCAGCGTCTCAAGTGCGAAGGGGCGATCGTGACTTCGGGAGCTACGGGAGCCATCAGTCTGGCGACCGCAGCCTGCATCCAGCAGGCGAACAATATCACCATTTTTGACATGCCGCAGGCGCTTGACGGCAAAAAGAATCAAGTCATCATTCAGCGGGCGCACCGCACTGCGTACGAGCGCGCTATGTATCTCTGCGGGGCGCGGGTGACGGAGGTGGTTACGCTTGACGATTACAAGCGCGCCTGCGGAGAAGGTAAGGCGGTCATGACGAGCTTCTACAATGCCGCGGAAGACGAACCTGCGCTCGCAGCCGACGCGCAGATCGGCCGAGAAGAGTGGCTGCGCGTGGCGCACGAGTACAAAATTCCGTGCCATCTGGACGCAGCCGCGGACATGCCGCCCATCTCGAATCTATGGAAGTACACCGGCATGGGCTTCGACCTGGTGGCGTTCTCAGGCGGCAAAGGCATGCGTGGTCCGCAGAATGCAGGCTTGCTTCTCGGCCGGAAGAGTCTGATCGACCTGGCGCATCAAAACAATAATCCGGAAGATGGTATCGGCCGCGGCATGAAAGTGGCGAAGGAACAGATTGTCGGCATGGTTGCGGCGGTCGACTGGACGCTCTCGCACACCGAGGAGTCCTTCCAGGACGACTTCCAGCACAGGGTTGATCTTATCGCCGCTGCGGTGAAGGGCATTCCTTCGGTCAGGACGGAGACGGTGATTCCTAAGATCGCCAACCATGTTCCGCATCTGCTCATACGCTTTGACCCCGCAATCGTTGGAGTCACCACCGACCAGATCGTGGCCGTGTTACGTAGCGGGACACCTTCGATTGAACTGAATCCAAATACTGGGCAGGATCTTAAGCAGGGGATTCCAGCGGATGCGAACACGCTCGTGGTCGGAGTGTGGATGTTGGAGCCCGGCGAAGACCAGATCGTAGCCCGGCGTATTCGCGCGGCCCTCAGCCACAAGGCGTAATTCTCAAGAACGGACACGACGAAGCCATTCCCATGGTTTCAAAGATGCCTGAGTGCGCCTGGCATTCGACATTACTGTTGCCGTTATCTCTACATTTCTGGAACAGACTGACTATGCAGAAATCAATCAAGACGTGTTTGCTTATTCTCCTGGCGGTCGCTGGCTCCAGCGCAAGTGCGCAAAGTCCTCACTATGATCTACTGCTGAAGGGCGGGCACGTGATCGACCCGGCCAATCATGTGGACGGAAAGTTCGATGTCGCCGTCTCCGGTGGAAAGATCGCGTCGATCGAAAAAGATATTCCGGCCAGCCAGGCTGGCAAGGTCATCGATGTATCGGGCCTTTTCGTCACGCCCGGATTGGTAGACATTCACACCCACACTGGTCACGGAGGCGCGCCGCTCAACTGGTTTGCGCCTGATGCGCGCTCCCATGGCAAACCAATCGGCATTCCGGCCGACATCGCTTTGCAATCTGGCGTGACTACGATCGTGGATGCGGGAAGTGCAGGGGCCGATACCTTTCTTCAGGAAAAAGAAGAGGTTATTGATCAAGCCCAGGTTCGGGTGCTGGCTTTTCTAAACATCGTCGCCAACGGAATGAATGGAGGTCTCGAACAAACCGTAGACCAGATGGACGTCAAGAAGTGTGAGCAGACCATCCGGAAGTATCCGGACCTGATCGTCGGAGTGAAAACGGCGCACTATCGGAACGACGCGCCGTGGGATGCGGCGCACCCGCCCTGGGCGGCAGTAGATCGGGCCGAGGAGTGCGGTCGGGCAGCGGACGTGCCGGTGATGTTTGACCACTGGCCGCGTCCGGAACGTCCGTATGCGGATCTGATCCTGAAAAAGATGCGGCCCGGGGACATCCACACCCACGTGTTCGCGCAGCAATTTCCCATTCTTCTTGCCGACGGTACGCTCAATCCGATTTTGGCGGAGGCGCGGGCTCGCGGAGTAATTTTCGATGTCGGCCACGGATCGGGTAGTTTCTGGTTCCGAAATGCTGTTCCTGCCATAAGGCAAGGCTTCATTCCCGATTCGATATCCACCGATTTGCACATCGACAACTACACCGTGCTGAGCATGACGCAGGTGATGTCAAAGCTTCTGGCTATGGGTGTGCCGCTCGATGAGATCATTCGGCGCGCCACGGTAAATCCGGCGCGTGAGATTCGCAGGCCTGAGTTGGGAACATTGTCAGTCGGGAAGGAAGCCGACATCGCCGTGCTGGAACAGCTCACGGGGAAATTCAGCTACATTGACTGCGGCTTCGCTCGCATGGACGGCAACGTTAAACTGATGGCGCGCATGACGTTGCGGGCTGGGCGCATTCTGTACGATCCGTCCGGCTTGAGTATGGTCGAGTGGGAGAAAGCACGTCCGCGATATTTCAGCGTGCCGGAACTGGCCACTGATCCACTGGCAACCGCGGACGACTATCCAAGAGAATGATGGAAGCCGGTCAGGGCACGAGGAGGAACTCTCGCGCAACCATTTCAGTCAAAAAATGTGTCTTCCGCTGTCTTGCGGAGTAACCATTCTTTGTCGTCCCGCGAGAGAAAGTCGAGTCCGTCTCTAATCAAAGCGATGCTATCGTCGTAGCTTTCTTCACTTACTTGGAAAGGCCAGTCTGAGCCCCACATCAGCCTTTGAGGGCCAAACGCGTCGTAGACTCTCCGGATTAACGGCACGAGGTCCTGGTGCGGCGGGCGCTTGGCGCCCAAAGCATAGAAAGCCGAAATCTTAATATTGACGAGAGGATGCTTGGAGAGTGCACATAGTGCTTGAACATCTTGTTCCAGAATCCGGCCGTCTATTCCAACCTGAGCAAGGTGGTCGATAACAACAGGCGTGTCAGGAAAACGTTCACAACGTTTGGCAACGACCGGCAGTGCGTCAGGAAGCATCAGAAAACACATTGCCAGGTGCTCCTGTGCACCACAGACAAACATCCTGTCTAAGCCATCGGACGCCAAGCATGCGGTACCAGCCTTACCCTCAGCGTCGATTCTGAATCCCCGTACGCCGTATCGTGCAAGCCGGCACATTTCTTTATCAGGATCGTTGCGCCTCCAGTCAACCACGGCAATGCCCGCGAAAACTCCGTTGAAATGCCGCATTACGTCCAACATGTAGGAATTGTCAAATCCGTAATAACTCATCTGAACCAAAACGCTTCGGTTTGCCGATGAAGGCCGCGCGCTAGCCAGAAGATCTTCCGGATGTGCTGTGCGTAAATGCATTTCCGCTGAGGTGAAGGGATGGGATAGTGGGTAGCGATTGAAATCGTCTGTCCAAATGTGAACGTGAGTATCAATGAACCCGTCGGGTGTTTTACCAACTGAAAGGTGTGAACTCGAATCAGGTTGTGAGTCAGGTGAACTCATAACGAGTAGCAGATCGTCTAAGGCTTTGGGTGTCCGGGATGCTTGTGCGCGGACTGACGTGGACTACGTATCGCTGTCAGTCTTGTCTCCCGAGGCGAGCCGCTTCCACGATTCCGGCGGAAGACCAGTCTTGAGTTTGAACAGGCGGGAAAAATAATACTCGTCATCATAACCAATTTGTGACGCGGCCTCTTTCACTGAGCAACCCGAAACAGACAACAGTTGCCGAGCCTTGTTGAGGCGCAATTGGAGGTGATACTGATGCGGGGACATTCCCGTGTACTGACGAAACATTCGCCGCAACCAGGCATAACTTACACCTAATTCCATTGCTAGCCTGTCGAGGTCGACATCACTGCTCAACTCGCCGCGCAGTCTTTGCTTGGCCTTGCGAATGATTTCTTCCGCGGGAGAGCCAGGGCGACGGGCTTCATTGCTCGCTAGTACACCGGCCAATAATTGCATGGTATGAGCGGCAATTACTTGCATAAAGCCATGGGGCTCGGTGTGCAACTGGATGAAAATCTCGCTGAATAGATTCAGCGCGCCATGTTCCGTACGTGGTTTGAAAACAGGATTTGTCGGAGAGAAGAAGCCGTGTCGAACTAGTCGATCTGCATCGTCCCCTTGGAACCCGGTCCAAAATTCGTCCCAGCCGGTTGCGCGACATGGAGTATAGCGATGCCACGTGCCAGGAAATAGCAGGAAAAAGTCGCCAGCTTCTATTTTGCGTTCTCCACTTACCTCACTCTCGAAAATGCCGCCTCCACGGGGAAAATAATGGAGCTGATATTCATCCAACACTCTCCCGTTTTTCCACGACAATGCGTAGCGCTCAGGATGCCCTGGTGGTGGATATTCCATTGTGGGTGAGATTCGGTTGTAGCCCGCAGTCGTCACATGCATGCCCCAGGCTCTGTCCCGCGAACTGACCGGCAGATAGCGAAAGAAGGCGTTTGGCGCAGGATTGGGCATATTCTGAAAATTCAACAGGCCGCGAAAGCGCAAATTATCCATGATAACGAACAGTTTGTCCATTCCTTAGTTCGGCTCCTGAAGCGCAAGATACATAGCGGGAATAGACGCCATGATCAACCTGCTTCCACAGGTAACGGAATTCCTCGCGCCGCAACCGCTGAAGATGTACATCGGTGGTCGATGGACCGAGGCGGTGTCCGGTGAAACATTTGAGACGCGAGATCCGGGCGAAGGCAAAGCTCTCGCGAAAATTTCGGCCGGCGATGAGGCTGACGTGAATGCGGCCGTTGCGGCTGCGCAAAAGGCCTTCCGAACGACTGGCTGGGCCACGATGCCGGTAAACGAACGGGCAGTGATTCTCCATCGCCTTGCCGACCTCATAGACAAGCATCAGGAAGTGATCGCTCAAATCGAATCGCTGGACGTGGGCAAGCCGCGAAGTCAAGCTATCGCTTTCGACGTTCCGCACGCCGCCAAGTCTTTCCGTTACTATGCTGACCTTGCGGTTCAATCACGACGGCGTGAGCCCATCGCTGTGTCGGGTCTTGATGCGCGGACGGTGCGAGTGTCGTATGGTGTTTGCGGATTTATCTTCCCCTGGAACTTTCCGTTCCTGTTAGTGGGGTGGGGTATTGCCCCTGCACTGGCTGCCGGCAATACCGTGGTAATCAAGCCAGCCGAAGACACGCCTCTTTCCACTCTCTATTTCGCGAAATTGGCAGAAGAGGCTGGCGTGCCGCCAGGCGTGGTCAATGTCGTTACCGGCCTCGGCCAAACGGCGGGCGCCGCTCTCGCTCGTCATCCGGAACTAAAGCGAATGTCGTTTACGGGGTCGCCCGAAGTCGGCCGTCTGATTGCAGAAGTTTGCGGACGGAATCTTGTCCCCGTGAAGTTGGAACTGGGAGGCAAAGGCGCAGCGGTGATATTTGACGACGTGAACGTGGACTCTGTGTCCCAATCGCTTGCTGCAGCGCTCACGCTGAATGCCGGACAAGTTTGTTGCACGGCGACGCGGTGGTTGGTTCATGAGGGGATTCGCGACGAGTTTGTGAAGAAAGTCACGGCTTCACTCGATGCCATGGAAATTGGCTATGGCGCAAATCCGGAGACGAGCATCGGGCCAGTCGTAAGCGAAAAACAGCGCAAGCGAGTTCTCGGCTATCTGGATAAGGGAGTGAAAGAAGGAGGCAAGCTGCTGCTGGCTGGTGGTCGAGCTGAGGTCAAAGGCTATGAGCAGGGTTACTACGTTAAGCCGGCGTTGATGACCGGAGATCCTGGAAATATTTGCGCGCGCGAGGAAGTGTTTGGGCCGGTGGCTTTTCTGATTCCTTTCAACGATGAAGACAAAGTAGTGGACCTTGTGAACAGTTCGTCCTACGGTCTAGCCAACAGCGTTTGGAGTAATAATCTTGACCGTGCGAATCGTGTGGCGGAGAGATTGATAGCAGGAAATAGCTGGATTAACGCGCATAATCTTTTCGCGCACGGAATGCCTTATGGAGGATGCAATCTGAGTGGATGCGGCGGTGGTGTTTTAGGACCGGAAACCCTCTCGGATTATCTTCGCAACCAGACTGTTGCGCGTTCACTGGCGTGATGAATCAACGAATCAACGAGTTTCAAGATACTCCCGCAAGTGCCTCAGGCCTTATTTATCTAGTCCGATATGACAGCCAATCCTCCACTCGGTGTATTGCTTCATGCCATAGGCGGGTTGATGTCCGCGATTTTCTACTTGCCATATCGTAGAGTTAAGCACTGGTCGTGGGAAAGCTATTGGATTGTAGGGGGCGTGTTCAGTTGGATCGTTGTGCCCTGGATTATTGCGTATCTAGCGGTGCCCAACCTGCTGACCACGTTGAGTAACGCTCCGTCGAGAAGTGTGTTCTTGAGTTTCTTCTTCGGAATGTTATGGGGAGTGGGAGGTGCGACGTTTGGTCTGACAGTGCGGTATCTCGGATTTGCTCTCGGCACCGCCATGGCGCTTGGCTATTGCGCGGTATTCGGTACGCTCCTTCCCCCCATTTTCAGTGGTGAATTGCTCGAAGTAATAAGGACAACATCCGGCCTGGTTGTTATGGGAGGGGTGGTGGTCTGTTTGCTGGGTATTGCAATCAACGGAATCGCAGGTATCGCAAAAGAACATGAAGTGCCCGAAAGTGAGAAAAAGGCGACAGTCAAGGAATTCAGTTTTAAGAAGGGCGTCTGGGTCGCGACCTTTTGCGGAATCATGAGTGCTTGCATGTCCTACGGATTTGCAGCGGGAAAGCCGATAGCGGAAGTGGCGGTGGCTCATGGCTCTTCGGATCTTTGGAAAAATCTCCCGGTACTCATCATTATTTTAGCCGGCGGTTTCGCTACAAATTTGATCTGGTGCATCGTTCTAAACATTCGCAATAAGACTTTCGGTGATTACCTTAAACGCGAAGAGCGAATTGTCTCGGCGGAAGATCATGTTCCGCGAGTAGTCGCTGTTCCGCGTTATGCAAATTATTTCTTCTGCGCTCTTGCAGGGACTCTCTGGTATCTGCAGTTCTTTTTTTACGGCATGGGCACCACGAAGATGGGTAGATACGACTTCTCCAGCTGGACCCTACACATGGCGAGCATCATCATTTTCGGAACGTTGTTGGGGGTCTATCTTTCCGAGTGGAAGGGAGTCAGTATCCGAACTCATCGCCTGATGTTATTGGGGCTGGTGGTCCTGGTTTCATCAACATTGTTTATTGGCTACGGTACTTACCTGGGCAAGAAGAATGACACGCCAGGTAACTCCACCGCCGGCGCGGAAGCGCCAAACATTCCGGCGACTCCAGAGGCCAGACGCAGATGAAGACTCAAGCGATCAAGAGGCTTCGAGAAAAACTGGCGGCTGACGAGACTGTGCACGGCCTTTGGGTCACTTTGGAGTCTGCCAGCATTTCGGAAATGGCGGTTGCACTCGGACTCGACTGGGTTGTTGTGGATGCCGAACATGGCCATCTTGACTGGCGAGACATTCTTGAGCACATTCGCGCCACGGTCAGAAGCGAAACAGTTCTGCTCGTGCGCGTCACCGAATTGAACGCAGGGCTCATCAAGCGGGTTCTGGATATTGGTGCTGACGGAGTGGTCATTCCCTGGGTTGAAACCGCAGATCAACTCAGGCAAGCAGTAAAGTTCGCCACTTACCCACCGGAAGGTCTACGAGGAATCGGTGCAGAACGCGCTACCGGTTGGGGTCAAAGTTTCGTTCAGCACACCCAAGAAGCGAACGAACATGTTTTGGTCGTGCCGATCATCGAAACCGTGACCGCTGGCCGCAACGTCAACGAGCTTTCGGATGTAGATGGCGTGGACTTGTTTTTCTTCGGACCCGCGGACTATTCCTCGACGGCAGGCTTTCGAGGCCAGTGGGAGGGGCCGGGGGTTGCCGCAGAGCTGCTCGCAATCAAAGATAAGCTCCGTGCCAAGGGCAAATACTGCGGCGTGATGGTGACCAGCCACGAAAATCTGATTGAACGTCGCCAGCAGGGCTTTCGCGTATTGGGTGTCGGCTCGGACGCCGGATTGCTGTTGCGCAGCCTGCACGCCGCGCTCGGCATAGCGGGACAAGATCGACGCATTTTGCCGACCCTCGTACCGGAGAAAGATGCACTCCCCCTCACTCCCCTTCCACGCCCGCCAGGATCCCTGCGTCCTGACCGTGTGGAGGTGATGAATGAACCCGGGAAAAATGCATTGGTCGAGCTTGGGCCCGGAATTGCTTTGGACTGTCTCGTAGGAACGCATAATAGCGCGCGAAATCTCACCACGGGATTAGTCACGATCCAGCCTTCGGCGAAGCTTGCCTATCATACTCACCCCGTAAGCGAAGCGATCACCTTGCTCTCCGGGTCGATCGTTGTGGCGGTGGAAGGCCGCGAATATTCGCTCGAGCGTCTAGACACGGTTGCCGTGCCTCGCGGATTGGCTCACGCCTCCTGGAATGCTTCCGACCGCGAGCGTGTTGTGGTGCATGTTGCGCTGGCATCGGACACGCCAGCTCGCGAACTAGTTTCGGCTCAGTTCGAACGCCGCGTTATGCCGAGCGAGTCTGAAGGCATTCCCGGAAAAGAAAGAGTGACCCGCTTCGCCACGGCACCGCGATTCGGAGCCGGCCTTAGCACCAGTTTTATCGACTACTTCAACAAGAGCCTGGTGCCAGGAATCGAGATGAGTGGGGGCTATGGTTTGTTCCAGCCTGGCGGCCGTTTACCTGCGCACTTCCACGATTTCGATGAATCTATATGCATCATTGAGGGTGAGTCGGTTTGTGTCGTCGAAGGGCGACGTTACCAACTAGCTAATTGTGCAACTGCGCTCCAACCGCGCGGACGGGTGCATTACTTCACTAACGAGAGTAAAGGGCCGATGGAGATGATCTGGGTTTATGCGGGGCCCACACCGGAACGGATAATCGTGGAAGAGCATTGTGCCACGACCGAAGGCGATCCCTGGAAAGAGCAGACCAATTAATCATGAACGGCAGAAATTTTACCGTGTCTCTTACCGCCGACTTCAGCGACAATACCGGCGCGCCGAAGTATAAGGACATCGGCTTGGGCTTGCTTGCAGATTATCCCCATATCAACCAGCGGGTGTTCAAAGAGCATCGGGGCCAAATCGGCGCAGATCAGGTAGGCAACTCCCAGGGAGTGATTGTTTTGACGCCAGCCGTTACTGCCGAGAGTGTTTCCCGGGCAAACCGGCTTCTTGTCATCTCCCGGTTCGGAGTTGGGTACGACGCAGTCGATGTGCAAGCCTGCACCGCTGCTGATGTCCTCGTTACCATAACAACAGGAGCGGTTGACCGGTCAGTGGCAGAAGCGACTATAGGCTGGATGATCGCGTTGAGTCACAACGTGCACATGAAAGATAAGCTTGTGCGTTCCGGCCAGTGGGATGAACGTTCGAAGTATATGGGCCGGGAGTTGCGTGACCGCACGCTCGGCGTGATTGGTTTGGGCGGCATCGCGCGGAAGACGATCGAGCTGCTGGCTAGCTTCGGGATGAAACAATCAGTAGTTTTCGATCCATTCGTCAAGCAGGACTTAGCCGACTCGCTTGGCGTCCGTCTTGTCAGTCTGAACGAGCTACTCGCACAGTCCGACTTTGTGTCCATCCACTGTCCCCTGACTGAGAAAACACGTGGCCTCATCGGAAAGCGCGAGTTGGGATTGATGAAACCCGACGCATATCTGCTGAACACCGCTCGCGGAGGCATTGTCGAAGAGGCAGCTCTATATGAGGCGCTAAAGAGCCACCGCATTGCTGGCGCCGCCCTTGATTGCTTCGAGAAGGAACCAGTCACGGCTCCTCATTGCTTTTCCGACCTGGATAACGTGCTTCTCGCTCCGCACTGCATTGCGTGGACTGACGAGTTATTTCGTGATATCGGAACGGCCACGTGGCAGGTGATGGTGGACCTTTCACTCAGGCGCCGTCCAAAGGGCGTGTTGAATCCCGAAGTGTTTGATCATCTGGGCTTTCAAGAAAAGTGGGAACGGTCTTGTCAATAGAACGCACTACGTTTTCTATGCTAGTGGGCAAATAGCAATTGAATTTTTGCGAGCTAGTCTCGCTAGATTGTTAGCAAGTCATAGGAAGGCTCGAACGAAATGATCGTCGGTACTCGACTCAAGGATCAAGTGGCGTGGATTAGCGGTGCCGCGTCCGGCATGGGCGAAGCAACTGCACGATTGTTCGCACATGAAGGCGCCGCGGTTGTGGTAGTGGATAAACAAGTCGCCAGAGGCGCGAGTATTGCCAAGGAGATCGTCTCGGGCGGAGGACGTGCGATCTTTGTCGAGTGTGACGTCAGCTGCGAAAAATCGGTAGCGTCTTCGATGGAGCGGACTGTTCGGGAATTCGGGGGGCTGCAATCGATTGTGAACTGTGCCGGAATCGTCCAGTTTAAGCCGCTGCATGAAATAGACGAGGCCGACTGGGATCGGCTCATGGACACCAACGTAAAGTCGATGTTTTTGTCGATCAAGCACGGCTTCGAGCACTTGAAAAAGAATTCGCGAAGTTACGTGATCAATATTGGCTCCGTCGGAAGCTTTATCGGTCAAAGCTCCACGCCGGCATATACCGCGTCAAAAGGCGCCGTGATGATGCTCAGCAAGTCGATTGCGCTCGACTATGCAGCCTATGGCATTCGTTGCAACTGCGTCTGCCCGGGGATCACCGACACGCCGATGCTGCGTGAGCACCTCAACATGACACCCGATGCGGATGCCACATTGCGGACCCGTTTAACCCGCGTTCCGATTGGCGTACTCCTTACACCACATCAAATCGCCAAAGCCGTACTTTATTTTTCCTGCGAAGACTCCGCCGGCATCACCGGGACGTCGCTCGTTATCGATGGGGGCTACCTTGCGGCTGCCGAGTGGGATCATCCTGGCCGGACCCGGTTTATGGAACCCCAATAAGCTCGGCGAGCTAAACGATATCGCGAGGTGTCCAAGCATCCGCAGCCTCCGCGAGAACTGATCGTAAGTACCGAGCAGTGGGCTGCACTGTTGCCAGCGAGAAAATATGCCGCTAAACAAGTTGCGCATCGGACTAGTTGGCTGTGGCTCGTTCGGTGAGAGTCACCTCGCGACTTTCGCGGGTATTCCATACGCAGAGGTTGTAGCGGTTACAGATATAAACAGCGAACGCGCGAGTCAGATGGCCTCGCGTTACAAGATTCCTAAAGTCTTGCAGGATTTTAGAGAACTCTGTCAGCTCCGGGAGGTCGATGCAGTAAGCGTTGTAACTCCTGAGAACAAGCACCTCGATGCAGTGCTTTTTGCACTCGAGCATGGCAAGCATGTTTTTGTTGAGAAACCGATGGCCACAACCATGGAGGATGGCCAGAAGATGCTGAATGCCGCGCGGAAAACGGATCTCATTCTTATGCCTGGCCACGTTTGCCGCTTCGAGACGAAGTACGCCACCGTGAAAGAACAGCTTGCAAGCGGTCGACTAGGTCAGATTGTCTCCATTACTGCTCGACAGAATCGTCCAAAATGGTTGGCCGCCACTTACAAGCGAACTCACCAGGCCCTGGTGTGCTGCATTCACGACATTGACATCATGCTTTGGTACACCGGAAAAAAGGTGAAGCGTGTGCGCGGCTATGAAGTCCGGCTCGAAGAGGGCAGTGGGCCCGATTTGACTTGGGGAGTTTTTGAATTCGTTGGCGGCGGGCTGGGTTTTGTCCAAACCATGTGGTTACTGCCTGACAAAGCGCAGGTCCAAGACGACTCGATGCAGGTGATCACCACCGCAGGTGTTGCAAACATTGATGTCCACTCCGGCCTGACTTTCTGGAAGGAAGAGGGACAAGAAGTTCCGGAAATCAGTTATGAACCTCGACTCCGCGGTTCGGTGTTCGGTGCTTTACGCGAGGAACTCAGCTATTTCGCCCTTTGTGCACTCGAAGGCAAACAGCCCACAGTGATTACCGCCGAGGAGGGTCTGGAAGCGCTTCGAACCACCTTGGCGCTGGTTGAGTCAGCTGGTTCTGGCAGGGAGATCGAGATGGCATAGCAGCTCGCACGGCGATGATCGATGTCCCGAGTTCGTAGGAGATATGCAGCGATTTGGTTCAACAGGAGGCGCAAGTCAGTGGAAAGAAAATTCATTTCGTTCGGCGACCGGCATGGCTCTTCGGAAAATGCAACACAGGGCGTCAGAGTCGGGAAGCATATTTTCGTAGGTGGTCAAATGTCTCTCGACAGCCGGGGAGAGATCGTCGGCTCGGACATCGCCACGCAGGCGCGAAATGCGTTTGACGGGGTGAAACGGGTTTTGGCCGAGGCAGGCGCCACGATGGCAGACGTTGTCAAACACAACGTTTATTTCCACTGCGATGGAGATGAAGCTGAGGTCGCCAAATTCATTGCGAATCTCAATGAGGTGCGCCGTACATACTTTTCCGATCCCGGCCCCACAGCAACGGAAGTTCGAGCTGGGCTCAACCGTAAAGGTGCGCTCATCCTCGTAGACGCGTGGGCGGTAGTCGGCGCTGAAAAGAAACGCCTGACGCCAGCCGATCATTGGACGTGGAACAAGGAACTGCCTTTTTCTCAAGGCTGGAGAGTCGACGACATGATTTTCGTCGGCGGCCAGCGATCGCTTGATCGAGACGGTCGTTTAATCGGTGCCGGAGACATCGAAGTACAAACCGACAAGACGTTCCACAACCTTGACACGATGCTGAAGGAAGGTGGTGGCGATCAGAGAAATTTGTTGCGACAAAATACCTATTATCGCTACTCCGGCCAGGGTCATGAAGTGACGGACTTCTGGGAGAAGATGACGAGAGTCCGCCAGCGTTACATGTCGGTTCCTTCGTCTGCGGGCGCAGGCATCCGGATGGCTGGATTTCCGCTCTCGGAAGAGATTATCCAGGTAGAGGGTATTGGTGTGTTGGGTGAACATAGGCAGCGGCTGGTGCCCGAAAATCACTGGGACTGGAGCATTCCAAACAGTCAATTCACTCAAGGCTGGCGGATCGGAAACCTCGCATTCATCGGTGGGCAGATATCGGCAGACAACAAAGCGCAGGCAGTCGGGAAAGACCTTGCAACCCAGACTCGCAACGTATTCAAATTCATCCGAAGTGTCCTGCGCGAGGCGGGTCTCGACGAGCGTGATGTAGTCAAGCTTTATACATACTATTACGCCGGCGATGACTGGACTCAAATCGCCAAGGCCACGGCGACCATCAACGACATCCAGCGCGAGTTTTATCCTGAGCCGGGCCCTGCTTCAACCATGATGCGTGCCTCCGGTTTCGCGTTTGAAAACTTGCTAATTGAGATCGAGGCGATGGCAGTCAGCCGGGGCTAATCGAAGTACTCATTCTCAGAAGTCTGATTGTTTCCGAGAACAGGAGACCGCGTGAACTCTAAGCGTCGCGCTCCACCACCCTGGCTAATGGGGTTGTCGGGCGCGAGCTTTGGCCTGCTCGCCGGTTTTCTTGCGTTAACTCTGCCCCAGGCGCTGGCCGCTCAACACGTCCCTGAGACGACCATCGCGATGATCTCAGCGGTGTCGTTCACGCCTGGGTTCTCGGTTTTTCTGATTAGTCCAATCCTCGATGTTCGCTTCAGCCGCCGCTGGTATGCGACGGTTCTCACCGCTGTGGCTTCTGTCCTGACAGTAATCTGCATAATGAATTTGCACCATCTGCTGATACTGGGGATCGCGGCCGTTGTTGGTTTCGCGGCGGTTTGCCTTGCCTACGGTGCTCTAGGTGGTTGGTTGTCCACCGTCTCGAAGAAGGAAGATGAAAACCGGCTCAGTGCCTGGCTCACTGTCACGAACGTGGGCAGTGGTGGCCTCATGTCTATTGTCGGAGGGGAACTGATTCTGCATCTGCCCTTGCCCGTTGCGGCCTTACTGCTGGGCGGAATGATCATGCTGCCAACACTCATATTTCCATTTATACCGGCACCGGGTCCGGATCGCCGATTGGCAAGTGAGACGTTTCGTGAATTTTCGGCTCAGGTACTTGCCCTGTTACGCCGCCGCCAGGTTCTTATCGCAATTGCGCTTTTCCTTGCTCCATGCGGTACATTCTCTCTGGTCAATATTTTGTATGGCCTCGGCAATGATTTTCACGCTTCACCTCGAGAAGTGAGCCTGCTGGGCGGAGCCGGCGTGGTTCTGGCAGCCATATGTGGCACTCTTCTGTTCCCAACTTTAGCAAAGCGCATGCCATTGCGCCCGCTCTATCTGACGATAGGCGCAGTCGGCGGTCTCCTGACCTTGATCCTTATTCTGCTTCCTCGCACGGCAGGCACTTTTGCGCTGATCCTGATCGACCAGAATATGTTTCAGGCGCTTGCCATAACCTGCAGCGTCGCGATTGCCTTCGAAACCATTGGCCCAAACAATCCACTTGCCGCAACCACCTTCGCGGTTCTGAATGCAGCCTACAATTTCCCAATTGCTTACATGCCGATGGTCGACGGCTGGGGCTATAGTTTGCGTGGAGTTACCGGAGCGTTAGCCATCGACGCGGCAATCGGAATCACGGCATGTCTGCTGATGGGATTGTTGCTCTTCACTGTGCGTCACAAGTGGGCAGATCGGCCAGCATAGAAGGGTCGATTGACTGTTTCGAGTCTTCGTAAACACTTCATGGTGAAGCGTTCCACAACGCGCCGGCATGTATTGAAAGGAGCCGCAGCTCTGGGAGGGGCGACTCTGTTCGCCCGGATGGGGAGGAGCTGGGACAACAGTCCTCGCCGTCCCAATATCCTGTTCCTGCTAGCGGATGATCTTCGGTTCGACGCTGTCGGCTATCTCAATAAGGATGTGCGGACGCCTAATCTTGATCGCATCGCGAAAGATGGCGTGCGCTTTCTCAATACGTTCGTGACGACCTCGATTTGCTGCACCAGTCGAGCCTCGATCTTCACTGGTACGTACGCGCGTCGCCACAACGTCTGGGACTTTACTACGACATTGCCTCGCACGCTGTTGAAGAATTCTTATCCAGCGTTGCTGCGGAACGCCGGGTATCGGACCGGATTCTTCGGCAAGTACGGTGTTGGGGACTATAAACTCGGCGACGATTTTGGTGACGGCATCGGACCAATGCCGCACGTGCCGCCCCAGGACCAGGCAGACTTTGATGTAATTGAGGACTTTGATCGATATTACGACCCGAAGGACATAACCCGGGAACACCATCACAGCGAGAGGGTAGCCGAAAAGGCCGAGCAATTCATCCGGTCCACTTCGGCCAGTCAGCCATTCTGTCTGTCGCTAAGCTTTAAAGCGCCGCATGCCAACGATGTTGACGACCTTATTATGGGGCAGTATGTCGCCGAACCGGATCTGCTGTCCTTGTACGTCAGAGACATCTTTACCGAAGGGCCGACTATGAACGAGGCGGCTTTCCACACACTGCCCGATTTTCTTCGCAACTCGGAAAGCCGTCGTCGCTGGCTCGGACGTTTTTCAACGCCCTGGCTCTGGCAGGACTCAGTCCGCAAGTACTATGCCCTAGCCACCGGCATTGATCGGGCGATTGGGAGCGTCCTGAAAGCTCTCGAAGACCGAGGGCTGCTCGACAATACGGTCATATTCTTTACCAGCGACAACGGATATTTCCTGGGCGATTATGGTCTTTCGGACAAGTGGTACGGTTATGAAGCCTCGATCCGTGTTCCGCTGATGATCCGCCCGATTGGGAAGTTCGTTTCGCGAGATGTTCTGGATGCGTCCTTAAACATCGACTTGGCGCCGACGATGCTGACGCTTGCGGGCGTCCCCATTCCTCCCGCCATGCAGGGACGTGACCTGTCCCCCTTGTGGACTCAGGCTCCCTTGCAAAAGCCGTGGCGGACAGACTTTTTATATGAGCATTATTTGCCCGGGCTGCACAATCCTTCGATCGAGGCAGACAATTTCATCCCGAGTTCAGAGGGAGTTCGCAACGAGCGCTACACGTATCTGCGCTATCCCCGCCAGAAGATCGAGAACGAGCAGTTATTTGACCGGGTGGGTGACGCCAACGAGCTCAAAAATATTATTCACTCCGCGCCACCGGGTTTGGTCGAACAGCTACGAAAGCGAACGGATGAGCTGATCGCGCAGAATGCATGAATGAACATCAGCTTCCCTGAACAATTCTAAAATGTGTACTTCAGTGCGAACTCGATCTGACGATTGTCCGTTGCAGTGTTGGTGATACTGGCACCGCCGGGCACATCGACGGGGATTGCTGAACCTCCGCCAGGCAAGCCAAAATTGGGATGATTGAACAGGTTGAAGATTTCAGCTCGAAACTCGATCTGTTGAGATTCTCGAATCTTGAAATTTTTCTGCAGCACAAAATCGAAGTCAACCAGATCAGGTCCCCGGATATTTCCGATGCGGGAATTTCCGAAGCTGTGCGCGGATTGTTGTCCAGGTGCTAAGGGCGGAACCGCAAAGGCAGCCTGGTTATACCAGCAGTCGAGAGTTTGATGGCCGGGATTGGTGCAGCCGAAATCCGTCGCTTGCGATCCGGTATTAAAAGAAAAGTTGTTGGGATCTGCAATTTGGTCAGGCCGGTAACTGAAACTTCCAGTGTTGCTGAGATCGGAAGATAGAACTCCAGTGACCGCCTCGCCGCTCTGCACTGAGGTGATTCCGGCTACTTGCCATCCTCCGAAGGCCGCTTCAGAAGCGCCTTTCATGTCTCCCATGAACTTTCGCCCGTGCCCGAATGGCAGTTCATACAGATAGCTGAGCGTAAAACGATGCCGCAAATCCGGCACGACCGGTCCATGCTCGAGATCGGCTCGATACGAATTCTGAATAAATCCTCCGACGTTTCCATCCGCGTTCCCGAGGTTCTTGGCAAATGTGTACGCCGCCAGAAAATTGAAGCCGTTCGAGAAGCGCTTATTCAAAGAAGCCTGGAATGAGTTGTAAAACATCTGCAGTTGTGGAAAGTCCAAGGGCAGGACGGCAGTCATATTCGGCTGCTGGTTAAAATAACGACGTCCAAAGTTTGGAATGCAGTTGCTCGGGTCGGGGCCACAGAAGTTGGTGTCGAGAATTTGCGTCGGCTGGTTGAGATCGCTGGCCTCGTGGTTCCACAAATGATTGGCCCTGGTTCCAACGTATCCGATCTGGGCCAGAAAATTATCTCCGAACTGGCGTTGCACGCTCAAGTTCCATTCCATAATCCTGGGAATTGTGCGCTTCGGTCCAGTGGTTTTTACTGGCCCACTGATATTGATCGCGTCTCCCACGGGCAACGCAGCCGGGAATCCAGTCGATATCAGCTGTGCGTTCGTTGGAATAGTGCCGGAATTGAAGTTATTCGCCAGGAAACTCAGTTGTGGAGGATTCAAACCGAGATCGTCGAAGACGTTGGCTTCGGCTGCATAAAAAACGCCGAATGCGCTGCGCACGACTGTGTTTCGCAGTGGCGACCAGGAAAACCCGATACGGGGTGCCCAATCATTCTTGTCAAATTCCACACCGCCATGCGAGACAGGGTTTGGTCCGTATGACGTCACTACGATGGCACGATTGAGATCAAAGTTGCCGACGCGTCCGTTGGCAGGCGAAGTGATGTTGTAGCGGATCCCCAGGTTAACCGTAAGATTGGAACGAACTCTGATGTCGTCCTGTACGAATCCACCAAAATCCCAGTAGCGAGTGGGATAAAGGCCTGCGAGGAAGTCCTGTTCGTTCGCATCCGGAATGCCGAGAAGCAGGTCTGCCAGCCCGTTTCCGCCGTTCGCGGTGCTGAGGTCATTGGTGTAAACGCCGCCGAAGTCGAAAAATCCGCGCGGAGCGGTGACTTGATAGAAGTTGCGTTGCTGACGGCGAAAATCGCCGCCGAATTTCAGAGAGTGCTTGCCGTGGATCCAGGTCACTGTATCTGCGACTTGAATGATGTTTTCAAAGGCGTGTTCAGGAAGAAATTCTGAGTCCCCCAATGGTGTGAAGCCGGCAATATCGATATTGGTCAATCCAGTTGAGTTGGGATCGGTGCTCCGGTTCGCATTCGGTATACCGAGTTGATCCGTGGACAACGATGACCCGAAATTAAAGGGCAGGGCGTTGATCGCATAACGAAAGTATCCACCATGAAGATCATTCAATATTTGCGGGGAGAAGGTGTGCGTATAACCCATTCCGAAATGTTGGGCGCGCGAATTGCTTACGCTCGGACAGCAATCAGATCCGCCCCACAAGGGACCGAGAGGGCCAGGCCGTTGACTGCGCACGTCGCCGAAACTGTACGATGCGAAAAGTTGATCGGCCTCGCGAAGGCGGTGATCAACTCTGATGTCGAATGAATCCTGATTGTTCACGTGGTTCTGATTCGCGAGATAGTTGTTGGTAAGCCCCGGCAAATTGGCCTTCGGATAGAAATTGGCTACGTTCGCTCCGACTGCATTGATCGATCCTGTCGGAATCACGTTAAGTTGCCCGCCACTCGCAATGGGGTTACGCAATGACACAGTCCCTCCATCCGCGCAGGTGTAATCGTGGGTGCTGAAAGGGTCGAAAATCGTTCCTGTGTCAAAGGTGTCGGCTGCAGAAGGAGTGGCGCACGGAGAGAATGTTTGGCCGGTCAGCCGGTCGGTAAAATCTCCCGTACGTTCTATGTCAGTAGGCACAGTGGAAATAAATGGATTGCTTTCGCGCAGCCGGGATCCCTGATAGTCGCCAAAGATGAAAGTGCGATTCTTCCTGATAGGCCCGCCCAGGAACGCACCGAACTGATTCCGCTTGAAGGGTTGTTGACCATCGTTGAAATAGTTGACTGCATCCAGTTTGTCATTACGAATGAATTCATACACGCCACCATGAATCTGGTTCGTGCCGGATTTGAGCACGACGTTCACTGCCGCCCCGCCGCGGCCGAATTCAGCGCTCATCGAATTCTCTTCCGTGCGGAATTCCTGGATGGCGTCGGGTGGCGGCAGCACGACGACTCCTCCCAATCCAAATTCGTTGTTGTCCACACCGTTCAGCAGAAAGTTGTTGTTGGACACACGAAGTCCATTAACTGAAATGGCCTCATCCGCTCTTTCATTTTCAAATACACCGCCACTCACGTTCGACCCAGTCTGACCCCCGTTTGCGCCCGGCCCGAGATATGCAAGCTGAATAAAGTTTCGTCCATTTAACGGAAGCTCGGAAATGCGGCGTTCAGTTTCGATCGTTCCCAAAGACGAAGCCTCGGTCTGCAAAAGGGGCGCGGCCGTCGTCACCTGCACGGATTCAGTCGCGGATCCAATCTGCAACGCAATATCGACCCGCGCGGTCTGGTTCACGCCTACATCGACGCTCGCTTGAACAGCTTTTTGAAATCCCGGTTTTTCGACGGTCACCGAATAGCGTCCGATGCGAAGAAGATTCGCCGCGTACTGTCCGTTCTCGTCCGTGGTCAGGCTCACAGGTTGATTTGCATCGAGATTCGTGACAGTTACCCGCGCGCCGGAAACCCGCGCCCCTGCTGGGTCCGTGACCAATCCTATGATGCTGCCGCGATCGACTTGCGCGAACAAAGTGTCGACGTTGATCAGGAAAAAACCGGAGACTAACAGAGGAAATGCTGACAACCACAGCAGGCTGCGGCGCATAAGGCCTCCTGAATATCTGCACGGTCCGAAAATTCTTGCCGTAGTGCGCAACTCTTACATCACCTTATCCGGCCTGTCAAGACTGTGTCGTGAGTAAGCCTGATGAGATTTGGCAAATTAGAAAATCTGTTTTGATGAATTGCGGATGCAATGTGTCGATGAAACTTAAACACTATTAGCGCAGGATGATGAATGTTCTTGATGCCGCCGCGAGATTGTTTAGGTGCGAAGTGTGCCCTGCTTTAGCTGCAAAAGTTGGATCGCTTGCAACGAGCCGGTTCGACGAATCCAAATCTTTGAGCTATGGTATTGCCGTATCGCACTGCCACGTGGGGAGACTCTCAGCATGCGGAATTTGGTGCTCGCTCTTTTTTGTTCGCTGTGTTTCGCTCTAACATCGGTACAGGCGCAGGAAACCCGTCTTGAAGACCTGCACAACAAGACTATTCTGGTTTTCACCCCACACCCTGATGACGACGTCTTCGGCGCTGGTGGCACCATCGCTTTGCTGAATCGCAATCACAACAAGGTGTTGATCGTTGTCTATACCAATGACGACAAGGGTTCGTACGACCCTGACATGACCTCGCAGCGTCTCGCTCGCATTCGACGTGCCGAGCAGGAAGTATCAGAGGGCTTGCTGGGGACTCCCAAAGAAAACATCATGTGGATGGGTTACGACGACGGCATGCTCGAGTACGCTCCGCAACCAAAACTCACTGAGGAAGCAACCGCCATCATTCGGAGGATTCGTCCTGACGTTTTGCTAAGCGTAGATCCCGGCCAGTGGTATGAGCGCTGGCACAAGACCGATCATCGGATGGCCGCTTTCAATACCATCGACGCGGTACGTGCCGCGGAATTCTGGTTGTATTTTCCCAATCAGCGTTTACAACAGGGTTTGGAGCCTTACAAAGTTCCTGAAATGTATTTCTTCTACCCTTCGCCGCAGGAAGCAAATTATTTTGTCAACATCGAAGGCGTAGCTGAATTGAAGTTCGAATCTGCCACCAAGCAGGTAAGTCAGTTTGAGCCGGCCGTCAACAAGTACCGCCCCGACTGGACTCCCGAAGATTTGAAAAAAGCCAAGGATGAGATGCGCAAGGAACAACCCAAAAAAGATGGGCATTACGTAGAAGCATTTCGTTATGCCACGGAATTCAACAACTACTGATCAGACTACTGAGGAGATGGAACATGTCGAATCTCGCATTGCTCGGCGGCAAGAAATCCAAAAGCAAACCTTTCCCAACCTGGCCGCAGTTCGACGATACCGAGCGGCGCGGTTTGACTGAAGTGTTAGAGAGTGGTGTCTGGTGGCGCACTCCTGGTACCAAGACGCTGGAGTTCGAAGGCGCGTTCGCACGCTTTCATGGCGCCCGTCACGGAGTTGCAGTTACAAACGGAACGGCTGCTCTTGAAGTAGCCATGGCGGCGCTTCGACTGCAACCCGGCGATGAAGTGATCGTGCCTGATTTTACCTTCGTCGCCACCGCCAGCGCCGTGCTCTTTGCGAATGCTCTTCCGGTGCTAGTCGACGTTCTGCCCGATACGTATTGTCTCGATCCCGAACTCACCGAGGCTGCCATTACTCCGCACACCAAGGCGATCATTGCCGTTCACATGGGTGGCCTTCCGGCCGACCTTGATGCTTTGAAAGATCTCGCCGATCGCAAAGGGATTGCATTGGTCGAAGACTGCGCTCACGCCCATGCCAGCGAATGGCGAGGAAAGCGCGTAGGCACTGTCGGTATCGGCGGAACGTTTAGTTTTCAAGCCAGCAAATTGATGACTGCCGGCGAAGGCGGCATTGTCATTTCCAACGATGACGGCTTCGAGCGCGAGGTCCGTTCCGTTCACGATTGCGGACGCCTTCCGGGAGAGTGGTTCTACAGCCACTTCAACTACGGATCGAATTATCGTCTCAGCGAATGGCAGGGTGTGATCCTTACGGCGCAACTTGCCCGTCTGGACGAGCAAACCCGCAAGCGCCACAAGAATGCTCGCTGGCTAGATCGCGAACTGAGCCAGATTCCCGGCATCACTCCGCAAAAGATCGACGAACGCTGCACTCGTAACGGCCAGTATGCGTATATCTTTCACGTCGACGCCAAACAATTTGCCGGCATCTCCACCGAAAACTTTATCGCGGCCATGAATGCGGAAGGAATTCCGAATCAGGCCAGCTATCCGCCGGTTCACGACCTGGACATGTTTCGTAATGGCGAGTACCGCAAGCGACTCAGCGGGTCCCAAGCCACGGCCGAGCATGCATTCTTGAAGCAGTCGTTTCCGCACACACAACGCGCCGCCTGGGAAACGGTTTGGATTCCGCAGCCTGCGTTGCTGGGAGATGAAACCGATATGAACGAGGTCGTTGCCGCGATCCGGAAGATCCAGGCAAATGCGAAAGAAATTGCCGCGCACGACACTCATACCGCACCAGTGCCGGCCCGGGGCTGAGTGCCGGCAAAGCACCCATGGTGGAACGAATCAGTTATCGGGGATGGAACAATGTGTATCGCATCTCAAATGCCACGGTAGAACTTCTGGTTCTGGCTGATGTGGGCCCGCGGGTTATCTCGTATCGTTTCGCGGGTGGCGAAAATATCTTTCACGAAGTTGCCGCGCAAGCTGGCCTCACCGGCGGCAGCGAGTTCAGGCTATACGGAGGACATCGTCTCTGGGTATCGCCGGAAGTCGACCGCACTTATTACCCAGACAATTGCCCGGTAGATGTTCATCAAGACCAGAGTCTGGTTCGTTTCACCTCTCCTCCGGAAAACACTTCTCCGGGGAGCAATCTTCAGAAAGAACTCGAAATCACATTGGATGAACGCGGGACCCAGGTCAAACTCGAGCATGTCATCACAAATCGAGACAACCGCCCGACCGAATTAGCGCCGTGGGCCCCGACCATGATGAGAGCGGGAGGCCGCGCAATTCTTCCTTTGCCGCCGCGCGCAGCGATGGACAAAGATCACTTCCAGTCGGTCGGACCATTGACGTTGTGGTCATTCACCGACTTCGCCGACTCGCGATGGACTCTCGGCACCGAATACGTACAACTGCGGCAGCAACGAAATCCTACTGGGCGCTTTCAGGAACAAATGACCGGCATCTACAATTCCGCGGGTTGGGGTGCGTACTACTTGCAGGGAACAGTGTTTGTGAAAACTGCCCCCATAATCACCGGCGCCGCTTATCCCGACTTCGGATGCAATTTTGAGGTGTTCACAAATCCAGACTTCCTTGAACTGGAAACCCTCGGCCCAATCGTTCGGCTGAACCCCGGTGAAAGCACTCGTCATACTGAAAGCTGGAGACTCTTTCGAGACGTTCCCGAAGGCGAAGACGACGCGTGGGCCCGCATCAAGATAAGTCATCTTGCTTCCGGATTATGAAATGTCTTGTTTGATCGTCCGCGATCGCAGAGCAATAGAGTTCGTGAGAGCACCCTGTTGAATCAATCCCCGCTGTCTGACATGGAGGAAAGAACATGTTGAACCAAGCATCGCGCAGTCCTCGCAGGCGGTTACTTGTTTCCGCGCTGGTAGCGTTGTTGTTTGCACTGACCGTGCGCTCCCATAGTCAGGAACGGCGGCATGTGCCCGATCACGTTCCGCCGAAGCGTTCATCGCAGATACAGGACGGCTTCGGTATCAACTCCGACATGCCTCGCGATCCGTATCTGCCATGGAACCGGTGGTGGTGGACGCGCATGTTCGACGCCGGATTCAAATGGATTCGTATCGGCCAGTACGAAAACAGTTCGGACTACACCAGTTGGGATTGGGTTGAACAAAAACGCGGGGTGATGGCAACTGTGCCCGAGCTGGACGACTACGTGGACTCATTGGTCGACAACGGAATGAATATCCAGGTTCAACTCATGTACGGGAATGTGATGTACACATCTCCCTCTGGAAAGTTACCCGACGTAGGCACGCCGGAACCAGGCTCTTTTCATAACGACGATAGAAGCTTGTACTCCGTGTTCTGGCCACCCACCACTCCGGAGCAGACTGCCGGCTTCAATCGTTATGTCGCGTGGATGGTGAACCGCTTTCATGATCGGATCCACTACTGGGCTTTGTGGAATGAGCAGGACATCGGCTATTGGAATCCATGGGGCAATCCCGAACAGTACGGGAAGCTTCTGAGTTCCTTTGTCCCCACGGTCCATCAAGCTGATCCTGGTGCAAAGGTGATTTACGGCGGACAGGCCGATCCATCGCGCGAGTTTACACAGAAGGCTTTGGATACCTGCAAGTGCGCCGCGGGCATCGACGTGTATGCGTACCACACCTATCCCGGCTACGGACAGAACCTGAATCCTGAAGCCATGGACTATGGCGCCTATCTCACCGAATCGCCGCGGGCATTGCGTGACTTGGTCACGCATTATCCGGAGATAAAGTCCGACATTCCATTCTTCGATGACGAATTCAATTCGATTCCTTCCTGGGTCGGTTCAGATGAGTCCGTGCAGGCAAAATATGTTCCGAGAGGACTGATTTACAACCATGCTGCCGGAGTAAAAACCTTCGTGTGGCTGTTGGCCGCGGGTGCGGACGGAAACGAGTACGACGACTTCGGCATCATCCACGGAATCACAAATCACGCCACTGATTTCACACCGCGGCCCGTTTTCCTTGCGTTGCAAAACACGAATGCCCTGTTTGCCGATACCAAATTCGATGAATCCATCGAAATTTCGGGCGCCGACTTGCCCGCACTGCGGCGGCACACAGGATTTCCTTTCATGTCGTATGGTTTTCGTTCGAGCAAAGGCAAAGCCGTTGTCGCTTACTGGCTGGCGGCGCACAGCCTTCCCGGCAATTCCTTTCCGCCCCTGTTCACAACCCTATCGTTGAAAAATACAGGGATCAAAAACCCTGTGCTGGTTGATGTCGTCAGCGGAGAAATCAAGCCGGTCTCATGGAAGCAAGGCACAACCGACACGATCGAAGCTCTGCCTCTGAAAGACAGCATCATGGTGGTCACCGACGAAAACTATTTTGACTGGCCAGTGCTTCCAGAAGCCCCCAGTTCGCTCAACGTCAGTTCGGTTGGTAACGCCTTGAAGTTGACCTGGCAGGGACACGGCGGGAACCCAACCGGAATCAGCATAGAGCGACGCATTGACGACGGGAAAGATTCGCGAGGGGCATGGAAGAAAGTCACGACCTTGCCGGAGGGCGCTCAAGAATACAGCGATCCCGGCAAGAACGGACAGCATATGTCCTATCGGGTTCGCGCCGTTAACGCGGAGGGAGAGTCCGCTTATTCCAATATCGTTCGAGTGACCTCGTCAACAAAATGAAAGTCTCGCGTTCGAGCGCAGCTTCAATCGTGTAGCGAGCCGAACGGGGAAAACCTTTTGCTTCTAGGCTTCCTGGTAAAGTTGTGTCACCACGGTTTCGGAAATTAATCTTCCGGCGCCGAGGGCTCCAGCTTCGCTGCCCAAATTCGAGATCTTGAGTTGCACCTCGTTGGCAGATTTTTCCAGCGCGCGTTGTCTGATGGTGCGCTTCAATGGTTCGAGGAAGAGTTCCGGAGCGGAACGGAAGAGCGCGCCTCCAAAAATAAGCACGTGCGGATTTAGCAGGTTCACCACGTCCGCCAGAGCCACGGCGATGTGAGAGATCGCATCGTGCAGCACCCGAAACGACAGACTGTCATTTTGCACCGCCGCTTGGCCGATGCTTTCGATGCTGATTCGATTGAGATCTCCCTCGCTCAATTCGCGCACCTGCGAATCGACCCCTTTTTCGATGGCGCTTCTGACCGATTGGATAATGGCTCCGCACGAAGCAAGCGTTTCCAGGCATCCGTAGTTGCCACAACAACACAAGGGTCCATGCTCATCGACCGTCATGTGGCCAAATTCGCCAGCGCTTCCACCGGGGCCACGGTACAGTTTTCCATCGAGAAAAATCGCGGCCCCTATGCCCATCCCCACATCGACGTAGATGAAATCGTCCAGGCCCGCTCCCTGGCCGAAATATTTTTCCGCAGTCGCGATTGCCCGTACGCTGTCCTCGAGAAGGCAAGGAACACCGAACTCACGCTGCATAATCTCTCTCAGCGGAACGTTTTTCCATTCCGCCATCTGGCCCGGGCGCGGATAGGACAGCACCAGGCCTTTACTCACATCGATCACGCCGGAATGGCCGATGCCGATTCCCCGGAAAGCAGTTCGCGGTATTCGCGAATCATCGATTGCCTTATGAATCGACTCGATAGTTCGGGACAGCACCAGATCGCGGCCATCCGGTATTCCAGTTTCTGACTCTTGTTTGAATATCAACGTTCCCCGAATATCGGTGACTACAACTCGCGTGTAAAACGAGCCGAGATCTAGCCCAACCAGGAATCCAGCGTCATCGCGAACGGTGAGTGAGACAGGTTTTCGCCCAAGCCCACTCGAGTTGTGTCCGGACTCTACAATCAGACCCTTGTCGATCAGCCGCTGGACGATCGCCGTGATGGAAGCAGCGCTTAAGCCAGTTTGCTTTGCCAGTTCGATCCGTGAAATGTTCCGCTTCGCGTGGATGAGTTGCAACACACTCAATTCTTTGTTGAACGGTTTGAATTGGAAACCGTGTTCGAGTCCCTTTTTCGACCTCGTTGCGCGATCTACATTTGGCGGTTTCATAGTCAGTCCAAAAATACTTCTTGACACAATTGAATTAATTGGCGTATTTAATGGGCGGATTCATCGATATTAATTCATTATTGAATTAATACAACGGTTTTCGTGTAAAAGAGCGCGATTACGCGGCAGCTTTAGGTCGATCGAGTTGAAAATGCCCGCAACAGGGACAGTCCGATGAGGCAAGTTGAAGACAAAACCCTCGCAACCTGGACAAGGCTCTGGGCATTGAACGCGCTACTCGCATTGTTTCTCTTCCTGACCGGATCGCCAGCCGCCTTAGCAGGTGCGGCACCCGGCATCACGGTGATGGGCAATCAGTTGTTAACAACCACCGCCGGTACACTTGGCGTTCAGAGCGTCGGGGCCAACGTTCCCGTGGTTCTTCGCGGAATCAACCTCTCCGGTTCCGAATATGCTTGTGACTCGCAAAATTCCTTTTTTGACGACCCCCCGGGCAATCAGACAACGGTCAATGGCATGTTGGCGTGGCACGCAAATGTGATCCGATTGCCGTTGAACGAGGATTGCTGGATTGGAACAAAAGCCGGGCTCAACGCGACCTATAGCGGGGTCAACTATCAGAATGCGATGAAAACATTCGTGAACCTGGCGAATGCTTCGGGTTTCATCGTTGAGGTCGATCTCCACTTCGGTTCGGGCACCGCAAGCCTGGCGAAGACCGACGCCTACCCGGGTCTTGACGTGACTTACGCACCCACGTTTTGGCAATCTGTCGCGAACACGTTCAAAACCAATGCCTCGGTGATCTTCAACCTGATCAACGAACCCTACATCACATCCTGGCCATGTTACCGCGACGGTGGTTGCACAACACCGACAGTGAAGAAAGTTGGCACGTGGACGGTAGTCGGGACACAATCCATCGTGAATACGATTCGCGGCACCGGCGCCACCAATCCGATTATCGTCGCGGGATTGGATTACTCGAACCAACTCAACAATTGGTTGACCTACATGCCTACCGACTCGTTACACAAGATTATCGCCGGAGTGCATGTCTATTTCGATGGTCTTGATTGCGAAAATGCGACTTGCTGGACCAACGTCTTTGCACCTATCCAGGCTGCCGGCCATCCGGTCATTGTCGATGAGATGGGATTTCAGGGTTCGTGCACATCTACCAAGATCAACCAGTTGATGAACTGGGCAGACGCCCAGACGCCGCAAATCGGGTACTGGGCGTGGTCGTGGAATCCTTTCGGGTGCACATCCGGACCATCCCTCATAAAAAATGACGCCTTCGATCCGACTAGCACTTATGGTTCGGGATTTCAGTCTCACCTGCTCTCGGTTCAATAAAGTCGAATCCATTCCTGGCGAGACCGGTCGATTTTTCATCCTTATTATTATCGTTTGCCTGTATCGCCGAGCCGTGCGAGAGTTAGCTTCTCCACATAGAGAGGTTCTGAATGCACAGGTTAAACGCTAAGGTAAAGCACAGCGGATATTTAGCCCTTATTCTTGCCGTCTTCTTTATCGCGTCACGCGCCACAACTATTGCACAAGAAGTTCAGACCTTTGTATCGTCGAAAGCCGGCGACCGCCTCACTCGAAAGCCGGCCCTTCATTTCGAGCAGTACCGGGAAGCCTCGCCGGTTGCAGTCACCATCGACGACACCACCACGCACCAGCGCATGGATGGCTTTGGCGCCTCTTTTTTAGAAGCAGGCCTCATTTGCCTCCACAGCCTTCCGCCAAAGGAACGCGACTCCGTTTTACGTGCGCTCTTTGACCCGGAGCAGGGTGCGGGCTTCTCCGCAATGAAGACGGTTATCGCCTCCACCGACTTCATGTCAGCAGGGCCTTTTTACAGCTATGACGACGTGGCTGGCGACGTCAACATGGAACACTTTTCCATCGCGCGTGATCTCGGGCCCAACGGTCTGATTCCGTTTATCAAAATGGCCCGGCGTTATGGCAAATTTGTCTTGCAGGCGCCAATGGACTATCCACCTGACTGGATGCTGTTCGATGTGAATACCAACCAGGATGTGAATCCCAAATATTACGACGCGCTGGCTCGCTATTATCTTCGCTATCTCCAGGAGTACAAGAAGAACGGCGTATTTGTCGATTATCTCAGCCTCTTCAATGAGCCAGACATCTACACCAAGATTCCATACAACGAGATTAACCTCTTGCTGCGAGACCACGTGGGTCCACTGCTGAAAAAGGAAAACATCCGCACCCGCATCATGTTGAGCGAAGCGCCGCACCGTGAGGATGCGGCTCGCAACTACCCCTTGGTACTGGATGATCCCGCGTCTCGACAGTATGTTGCGATAGCGCCGTATCACGGATATGACAATAAGGATTGGGACAAAATCGAGGCCCTGCACAGGAAGTATCGGGATATTCCTTTATGGATGACCGAGATTTGCTACGCCTACGACGCGGGCACGCCTAAATCGATGCCGCTTCCGCGATTTGACTTTGAGGACGGCGACTACTGGGGCAACCAGATTTTCAACGATCTCGAAGTGGATACTTCTGCGTGGATCTACTGGAACATGATTCTGGACGAAAAAGGCGGCCCATGGTCGGTGTCGGAAGTTCATGGAAACCCCGACCCCAACGTCCAGCACCCAGTAGTGATCATCGACCGGCAATCCAAGAAAGTGACCTACACCGGTCTTTATTATTACCTTGCGCATTTCAGCAAATTTGTACGCCCCGGGGATGTGCGTATCGAATCCGGCAAATCACCAGACGGAGTGCGGGTGATGGCCTTCAAAAGACCCGATGGCAAGATTGTGACCGAACTGATGAACAGCAAAAACGACGATGTCGAAATCAGCGTCAGGTTCCACGACCAGATGTTGCGCTTGAAACTGCCGGCAGTTTCCATCACCACCGCAATCTGGAACAGCGGCGTGAAATAAAATCCATCCCTTACGAGGCAGAGACCGTCTGATCCGCTGACGTCTGTAAGACTACCCGGAAAATGGTCGCGCGACGCCGCAAGACTATTCTTTACTGGTTCTGACCAGAAGGGGCATTCCAGCGATAAATCTTTATCCTCTCGTGGTTATTGCCTCCCTGGTCGTAGATCAATTCCGCCCTCTTATCCGGAATTCCGTTGTCAAACCATTGGGCTAGATAGGGCAACGAGTGCTTTGAATTTTCAAGTAAAACGATCACATCGGGCTTTTTCTTCACCATGTAACGCAACGCCACATCGGAATTGCAGAAAGGCAGGTACATGAGATTGCCGCCCGCGTAATACGCGGGGATCAACGACGTGTCCATCAGCCACCTAGCGTTCGGTTGATGTTGTCCCAACCATACTCCCGCCGTCTTTCGCTCCGGCATCATTTGCTCACGAAATTCGCTTTCCCCCACTACAGCTTTCAATGACAGGGCGAAGACTAGAACGATAGCCAGCCACTGAACGGTCGAAGCCACCCGTCCTGGAATCTCGCTCTGCGAGAAACTTAAAGCAAGGGTGTCGTGACTCCAGTGGTAGATCTCGTTCACTCCGTTTGCTCCCCATAGAATGAGAAGCGCCATGAAGGAGTGAAAATAGCGCGGCCAGAACGCCGTGACAGGCAGTAGCACGAATACCATCATGGACCCGGCAAGCAGCAGTATCCCTTCGTTCACAAGACGCCTTCGATCCCAGGGCGCTCGAAACAATCCGATCAGAGCCAAAATGACAAGTATCGGCGCACCACTGGTCTGGGCGGTTACGATTGTGTCGTAAACCTTCCGCAGACTTTTTGGCGCAGAATGTAAGACGTACGAGATCAAGTCGTGCAACGTGTGTCGACTTGCATTCAAGGCCTCATAGTTCGACTTCATGAAGACCCCGTCAGGGGTCAGATCGTCCGCCACTTTCATGGCTGCCTCGGTATAACTCATCCCCGCATTCATCTTCGTGCCCCAGGCATAAACCAATGAACCCTTTGCCTCAAGCCGGAACTTTCCCGAGCTGATTGAAAGGAAGGCAATATATGGGGAGGCAACAAGAGCGAAGACTGCAACGAGGCTTAGCACTCCCACGATTACGGGACGCCGATACTGAACCCGGAACAGCGAGATCAGTCCCAGGACGGCAAATCCGCCAACAAAAATGAAAACTTCGGGGCGAATTAGATAAGCAAGTCCGAATAATAGTCCGGCAAAAATGGCAGTTCTAATCTTAAAATCTTCGGTAAATCGGATTACAAAGTACACCCCGGACATAAATATAGTTAGATAGGAAGTCTCGGAGCAGCACAAGACCGATCGTGCCAGCAGAAGCGGATGAAAAATTACCAATACAGTTACGATGAAAGCTACTTTGGCGCCGTAGATTCGTTTGGCGAGAAAGAACATCGGGACGACGAACATCGCGCCGAGTACCACGCTTATCAGACGTACCGCGATTTCCGTGCTCGGTACGATGTATGAGACGGCTGCTATCAGAAGCGGGAACAGCGGCGGGAAATTCAGCTGTATTCCGTTATTGAACATCCCCATGTAACCATGGCCGGAACGTATGTTTTCCGCGAGCCGGGCATACTCCGCGCCTTCGCTATCGATGATGAGTCCGTGCTTATACTCCCAGACCATTAGCACGATCCGAACCAGGGCAGCGACCAGGAATGCCAAAAAGATAAATGTTGTGTCGGATCGCAAATAGTCCGCGCGCATCACATCGCGCTTCATGGTTAAGGGCGCGCTGGAAGGAGCTGTCTTCACATTCATCTTTTTGATTACTCGGCGTTTTTCTGTTGGTCGCGGGTCTGTCTAAGGCCAAGGACGCTCAAGAACAGACTGGATAATATGACTTGGAAGCCCAGAGTAAAACACAAAACGCCCGGGATGACGAGTCGAAGCATTTGCTCGGGACGGAGCGCACCGAAATGTGTTTGGATCCACAAAGCGAGAGCCTCAACATTCCCGATTGTCCCAACTACCATCAAAATGAGCCCAACCAACAGGCCAGTCTCCAGAGTGACATATCGAAATAACCGATTCAGGGTGGGATCTTCTGGAAGAAAACCTTCGGATATGGCAAATACCTTTGTGAACAGTCCAAACGCCGTAGCCTGAAAACCCAACAAGACTGCCATCGCAGCATACAGAAGCGTATGGACATCAAATGTGACGCCGTTCAAGACTCTTGGACCTGGCAAAAGAAATAGGCCGGACAGAGTTCCGACCGTCAACAATGCCAGTCCTGGATACAAAAACAGCCAACGCGGGCTGTAAAGCAAAAGAAATCGCAGGTGACGCCAACCATCGTGCCAACTTCGGAGATGTGGAGGGCGAGTTCGACCGTCAGGCGACAATGTGGTCGGCACTTCGCTAATTTGCATTTTTAAAAGGGTCGCTCTTACCACCATCTCGCTCGCAAATTCCATGCCGGTGGTCCTGAGCTTCATTCGGCTAAATGCGTCCTTCGAGAAGCCGCGCAGTCCGCAGTGAAAATCTTTACAAGGGCTGTTGAAGAATAATCTTCCGATAAAGGTAAGAACCGGATTTCCAAGATATCTGTGTAGTGCCGGCATCGCACCGCGTTTGATGCCTCCTTGAAATCGGTTTCCCATCACGAGGTCGGAGCCATCGCGCAGTTTTTCCAGGAGTCTCGGAATATCGCCGAAATCGTAACTGCAATCAGCATCAGCCATAACAACGTACTTGCCGTCAGCGGCCGCGATGCCTTCCATCAAAGCACTGCCATAACCTCGAGCCTGAACATGTACGACTCGCGCTCCCACCAGGGCAGCAATTTGAGGAGAACCATCACTGCTGCCGTTATCCGCCACAATGATTTCCCCATTAATCTCGGAGGTTTCCAGCGCCTCCTGAGCCTGGAGAATGCAGGCACGGAGCGTTTCGGCCTCATTCAGGCATGGCATCACAACAGACACTTCAACAGGGTCAAGTTTTCTTAAAAGGACCGGGTAATTGAGCGCCATAGACTTGTCCTCAGTCGTTTTGCGTAACAATCCCATTGACGGCTCCATAGCCACCTTTTGTACCGCTCATGGATGTAGACCCATGAAGACAAAGCACTTTGGGTCCACTTAGCACTTTGTTGCAGGCCCGATTGCTGCAACGACTCCCCAAGCAATGGTTCTTAGATTCTCTATAAGGGCCTGGCGATGCCTGAATTCTCAAAATGAGCACATCTAAATTCAGGGGAACGGGCGGCCAGCGAGGCTGCGATAGGATGAGTTGCCACGTTCTATAGGCGAGAAACGAACGGCAATTGTAGGCGAAAGGTCAGATGGGAATCGGTTCGGAGCCAGGAAAAGAGAGTGGTCAAACTTCCAGGAGCATAACGCCCAGGTATTACGGGACCGCGGCCGCAATACTACTGTTGTTAGTGTTGCTTTGCGAGCTGGCATTCTCGGTGCGACAACAATCGTTGAGCTGGGATGAAGGCAATCATATTTTTGCCGGATATATGACATGGAAGAGGGCAGACTTCGGTATCAATCCCGAGCACCCTCCTCTGGTAAAAGCGTTAGCGGCGATACCGCTACTTCCCATGACACTCAAGGTCCCAAATCCTAAGGGACTCGCGTCCTTTAAAGACGAAGCATATTTTGACGGAAGTGATTTCATATTCGGGAACGGCGGAGAAGCAGGGGCGGATCGAATCATTTTTCGCGCGAGAATGGCGGTCGCGAGCTTAAGTCTGTTTCTCGCACTGCTCGTGTTCTTGTCAGCGCGTGAGATGTTTGGCCAACCGGCGGCGTTGGTTGCACTTGCTTTGTTCGTTTTTGAGCCCAACATAATTGCACACGGCGCATATGTCACAACTGATATGGGTGTGTCCTGTTTTATCTTCGCCAGCCTATGTGCACTTTACCGCTTTGTGAAGGCACCATCGTTGGGGAGGTTGGTAATCCTTGGTGTAGCAACGGGACTCGCACTCGCTTCGAAACACTCGGCATTACTATTACTTCCAATCAGCGTAGCGCTTCTGCTGGCCGAGATCTTTTGGACCCGCGATATTGAATGGCCTGAGCAAAAGAAAATTGCCTTGCGCTTTGGGCTGGGTTTTCTGGCGACATCTCTCATAGCGATTGCAGTGCTTTGGGCTTTTTATGGATTTCGTTACGCGGCAAGGCCGGATGGAGCCTCGCTCAACCCTTCTTTGATCGAATATGTACAGAAATTAAATCGAGTGGAATCTCGCGTTTATCCTGCCGTGGCTCACTGGCATCTTCTGCCGGAGTCTTATCTATATGGGCTCATAGACGTGAGGCGGATCGCCAAAGTTACGACGTACATCTTCGGAAAGATATACACCCACAGCGTCTGGTTCTATTTTCCTAGTGCGTTCATCATCAAGTCGACGGCGGCATCCATTATGCTGCTGGGGGTGGCGGTTTTCGCGATATACACGGGTAAACTCCGCGGCCGGCGGGAGATTGCCTTCCTCGTCATTTCTCCGGTTCTGTATTTACTGATCGCAGTCCTTACCGGTCCGAATATCGGCGAACGGCACCTTCTACCGATGTATGCGTTTCTGTTCGTGTTGATCGGAGGCGCGGTGACAGCACTTGTAAGTTTCGACCGGCGCTGGGCTTACCTTGCGGTAGTGCTGCTGGCATGGCACTCCATCTCCTCTCTACGTGCACAACCGGTCACTTTGGCTTATTCGAATGAATTCTGGGGTGGTCCCGCGAATACCTATAAATATTTGACCGACTCCAACACGGACTGGGGTCAACAGCTGAAAAGCGTTAAAAAGTATTTGGACAACCGAGGAATCAAAGACTGCTGGTTTGCGTATTTTGCTGAACCTTACATTCAATTCAGCTCATACGGAATTCCTTGCAGATCGCTTCCGACAGGGGCAAGTCAGTGGACGCACTATCAGATCGACGCGCCTCCGGCAGTACGGGGGACTGTTCTGATTAGTGCCGGCACGCTGTCTGGCTACGAGTTTGGTTCAAAATTCCTGAATCCCTATCAGCAGTTCCAGCAGATACAACCGGTCGCCATAATCGACAGGGGCGTATTCGTCTACGAGGGCACGTTCGACATTGCGTTCGTCTCTTCGTTCGGCCATCTTACCCGGGCCGTCGACCTCAAGGCGGCGAAGCAATTGGATGGAGCATTACAAGAAGCGAAAAAGGCAGTTGAGATTGATCCGGATAACTTACAAGCTGAAGTGCTTCTTGGAGATCTCCTCATCGCGCTAGGTCGGGGGACCGAGGCACGGCCCGCGTACCAACTCGCTCTCGCGATCGCAAACCAGATGGAGCCCAGTGCAAAAGTGGAATGGGTGCCGAAAATAGAAAAGAAACTCGCAACCCTTTAGCTCCGCGTTCGCGAAACACAATTTGTACTGAAATCGCACTCAAAACTAATCCTAATTTCTGATGGCCAACTCGGCATGGAATCAGGCCTGTGCAGTTGGACGAACAACGATCTCGCCCACGTCAACGTCGGCGGGCTGTTCGATCGCGAATGCAATGGCGCGTGCGATCGCATCTGGCGGAATTGCCAGCTTGTCCATTGTGTCGGCGATCCGGGCCTTCACATTCTGATTTGTCATGGAATCTGGCAGGTTCGTTCGAACGAAGCCAGGTGTGATGATCGTCACGCGCAGTTTTTCGCCAGCCTCCTGTCGCAAACCTTCGGAAATGGCGCGCACTGCGAACTTCGTGCCGGAATAAACCGACATGGTTGGCATTGTGATCAGCCCGGCTGTCGAGGCGGTGTTGATGAAGTGTCCGAAGCCCTGCTTGCGGAATACAGGCAACGCTGCGGCGACGCCATACAAGACGCCTTTGATATTGACATCGATCGTCTCCTCCCAATCCTCTACCAGAAGGTCGTCGAGCAGAGAAATCGGGGCAATGCCGGCATTGTTAACCAGAACATCGAGTTTGCCATATTGCTCACACGCCAACTTGACGAGGTCGGATACATCATCTCGCCGTTTCACATCTGTGCGGGCGTAGGCGGCTTCACCGCCCATCTGGGCAATGCGGGCGGCCACCGCTTTCAGGCGGTCCAACCCTCGCGCCCCGAGCACTACCTTTGCACCGCGCTGAGCGAGCAGGAGGGAAGTCGCCTCGCCAATTCCGCTACTCGCGCCCGTAATTACGACGACCTTGTCTTTAATTCCAGACACCGGACTCATTTCCACAATCTCACCCCGTTTCTATAGAACTGCATACCTTACGTCGCGATGGCGGACGTCTTTTCTTCGTCACCGCCACGGCTTGCCCCAATTGAGTCAAGCTTGGCGAGTATGTCCGAAGGAAGTTGTAGTGTTGCTGCCGTAAGATTCTCGCGAAGATGTGCAACTGAAGATGTGCCCGGGATCAGCAGGATGTTAGGCGAGCGCTGCAAAAGCCAGGCAATCGCCACTTGCATCGGCGTCACGTGCAATGATGCTGCCGCTTCATCAAGGGTCGACGACTGCAGGGGAGTGAACCCGCCCAATGGGAAGAAGGGCACATAAACGATGCCTTGCCCCGCGAGACTATCGATGAGGCTGTCGTCCTCCCGGTGCGCTACGTTGTAGAAATTCTGCACGCAGACAATCTCTGCAATCTTCTGAGCTTCAGCCACCTGCTTGAGGCTGACATTACTTACGCCGAGATGACGAATAAGTCCCTGCCGCTTGAGTTCGGCTAGCACAGTCAGCGGTTCTTCAATCGATCCCTCCGTTGGGGCCATTATGCCGCCAACTCGAAGATTCACGATATCCAAGTTGTCCAGTCCCAGGTTCCGCAGGTTGTCATGAACTGCATCGATCAATTCCTGGCGCGAAAGAGCATGTAGCCAGGATTTGTCTGCACCGCGGCGAGCACCCACTTTGGTGACGATTGTCAGCCCGTCTGGATAGGGGTGGAGTGCGCGCTTGATGATCTGGTTGGTCACGTGGGGGCCATAGTAGTCACTGGTGTCAATGTGATTTACCCCGGCAGCCACTGCTTCGCGAAGAACAGCAATCGCAGCATCAACATCACGAGGCGGCCCCCACACTCCCGGACCGGCAAGTTGCATCGCCCCATAGCCCATGCGGTTCAAGTTCAAAGGAGTACCCGCAACGGTGAAGGCTCCACCAAGTTTCTCGTGTTTCGTCATTGTGTTTCTCCTCTGGTCGGTTGCGACCTTCCGTTAAGTCTGCTTTACTTGTTGATTAGATGAAGGAAGCTTCAGGTTAGGAGTTCGCATTTGCCTCAGCGTGCAGCAGTCATCTTAGAGCCGCGTAAATCGCCTGTTCAAGCCCGCTCGGTGGCGAGCGTGGACGCGATTCTTATGGCCACCATTCAGGTTTTGCTCCACGTCGGAAAGGAGCGGCTGACTACGACGCGGGTGGCAATGCGAGCCGGGGTCTCGGTAGGAACCCTCTACCAATACTTCCCAAACAAGAAGGCCCTTCTTCAGGCGGCCTTAAAACGTCACCTGACAGAAGTGGCAGAAGCTGTCGAACTCGTTTGCCGGGAGCAGGAGGGCAGAACACTCCGGCAAATGGCGACTGCACTCATCACTGCTTTTCTTGAAGCCAAAATGAAGGCTGGCAAGACCAGTATCGCTCTATACTCCGTAAGCTCCGACGTCGACGGGGCGAAGATCGTTCAGGGGATAGGAAATCGATTGAACAAGGCGATCGTCCGGATGTTGCGGACAGCTTCCAATCCGCTCGCAACCGATCCGCAACTGGTTGCCTCCATGCTCCAAGGGTCGATGAGTGGAGTTAGTCGGATACTCCTGGAATCGAGTAATCTCGAGCAACAGGTCGACATTTTGCGCGAGGAAATGATCTTTGTTGCGTGCGCATATCTGGACGCTTGTTCTGATCGCACTTCAGACTAGCCAAACGTGAAAGCAAAAGCCTGCACACCTGGGTCGAGAAATTCAATCTCGAAAGTCCTGTCCTCTACAGTTCCTTTTTGTCGGATGAGTTGATAGAGGCGATGCTCGTTAACCGTGCCGGCGCCGTTGGCATCGATGTCGCTACCGTGATCGTCGCCTGGCGCGGTTCCATCGAGTTTCACTCTGAAGCGTACAGGCTTGCCGTCTTTGGAAGGCCCCAGCACGATATGCAGGTCGCGCGCGTGAAAGCGAAAAACAATCTTGCCTCCGGGGGCTTGAAGGACGGCGCTTTCACTGCTGATTTTCCAACGCCCACCCAAGGCCCACTGATTCAGCGAGAGTCGAGGGCGCGGTGTGTACACCCTGACCGCATCCGGAGCAATGAACTCCGCGGAAGCGAAATTATCGGCGCGTCCGTATCCTATATATGTTTCGTGCGAAAGGACCTTCTCCATGTCTGGCGCTGCTTCCGCACCTGTAGCCGCTACATTGATCGTGCCTTCCGCGAGTGACGTTGCGCCGTTCTCTTTGAGGAGTTGCTGAATCACGCGTTCGGATTCCTCATACTCTCCTTCACCGAAGTGGTGATAGCGAATGCGCCCTTTGCCGTCGATGAAATAGTGGGCCGGCCAATACTGATTGTTAAAGGCCCGCCAAATCTTGTAGTCGCTATCGACCGCAACCGGGTAGGTGACCTTTAAATCACGCACCGCCTTCTCCACATTGCTCTGCTCTTTTTCAAACGCGAATTCTGGTGTATGCACGCCGATGACAACCAGGCCGGCATCCTTATATTTCGCGGACCAGGCTTCCACGTAGGGCAATGCGCGCAGGCAGTTGATGCATGAGTACGTCCAGAAATCTATCAACACAACTTTACCGCGCAAGGAATCGGCAGTTAGTGGTGCGGAGTTGATCCACGCAACCGCCCCATCCAGCTTTGGCATGGGACCCTCGTCAGCGAGAACCACCTGAGACCCGACGGCATTTGTGGGATGCGCATTGGACTTGTCTGGTCCAAGGGAGCTGATCAAATGGGCTTCAGCTTTAGAGGTGTTCACGAAAGAGAATTTCGTGAGCAGGTTGGTGTCCCACCCAAGGGCGATGGCCACCACTCCCAGGATCACCGCAACACCGAGGGCGCGCCGGATCCAGACCTCAAACGACAGAGAGCGTTTCAGCGCGGAGAACACTTTGTTGCCTGCGAACAAAGCGATGCCAAGAGAAGTCGCTGCGCCAAGCGCAAATGAAAGAAGCAAGAAAGAAGATCGGGCACCCGGTCCCTGGATTGCTGCGCCGGTTAGAATCAGGCCCAAAATTGGACCGGCGCATGGAGCCCAAAGTAATCCAGTAGAAATTCCAAGAATGAATGATTTGCCGATGCTGCTTTCAGACGTCGCACCGCCCTGGAGCCGGCCACCCGCTCGAACCAGGGGTCGAGTCAATGCTTCGGCCAGCGAGGGAAATAACAGGCTCACTCCCAGCACCAGAAAAACGACCATCGCTACATAGCGTCCACCCTGATTCAAACGCACTACCCAATGGCCGCCGAAGGCGGCAGCAACGGCTACCAGTGAAAACGTTAGCGCCATGCCCACGAGCAGCGGTAAACCGGAGCGTCGAAACGGCTGGTCTGCTCGAGCAAACACGAAAGGAAGCACGGGAAGTATGCACGGGCTTAGGATCGTCAGCACGCCACCAACAAACGCCAAGAGGTAGATAATCATTCGTGTCCGTCGACTCTCCTCGGCCGAAGTTCCAGGCTCGCTTGTGTCTTTAACTTCTACTACTTCTTCTTATAGAGGTCTGGAAATTGTTCGCGGAGGTGCTCAACTTTGGGGGCATCGTTCCGGGCGATGTAAGGGTTGTCAGGATGCAGACTCGCGTAATCCTGATGATACAGCTCGGCAGTATAGAACTTTGTCAGCGGCACTACCTGAGTCACGATTGGACGGGGAAACGAACCGGCTTGTTCGAGCTGGGAGATGTAAGCCTCGGCAATGTGCTTCTGTTCGTCATTGCTGTAGAAAATTATTGAGCGATACTGCGTGCCGGTGTCCGGTCCTTGACGATTGAGTTCAGTTGGATTGTGCACCACGGAGAAGAAGATTTTCAGGAGTTGTCCGTAAGAGATTTGCGCAGGGTCAAAGGTGATCTTCACGGACTCTGCGTGTCCAGTCTCTCCCGTACCGACCTGCTCATATGAAGGAAAATTTACGGTTCCACCCGAATAGCCCGAGACAGCATCTTTAACGCCTTTGACGTGCTGAAAAACCGCTTGCACTCCCCAGAAGCATCCTCCGGCCACCACCGCCGTTTCTTTACCTTTCTTTACGGCCAGGGGGGAATCAACCACCGGGTTGGGAAGACTGACGCCGTCGGCGGCGCAGGCTCGGCTCAATGTTCCTAGCCCGGCGGAGACGACGATTGCAAACAGAATCGCGAACCGGCGGACCGCACGGGAAACCTTCGGATGTTGATCCATTGCCATAACTCCATACTTGGATTCACATGCCGTGGAAAAGTTACAGTAATGATAGCGTACAGCAGGCGAAGGGAGACCCGTCTCCCGGGCTCGTCCCACGGGGGTAGGTTGCAATGGCTGTGGTATATTTTTTTGGCTCTCAGACGTCTTTCCCACCGCTGACCTTCGGGAGGGTTCAATGCGATCGCTCGGTTTCTACAAGACTCTGTTCCTTTCTTCCGTTGTATTAGCCGCATCATGCCTTAATAGTTCGTTGGCGTTGGCTCAAAATACATCCGACTCCGGAACGGGAAGCAGGAGCCAGGCATGCCCGAAAGATGACACCGGGTTGAAGTTGCCGGCAGGTTTTTGCGCAACCGTCTTTGCCGACGGTATTGGCTACGCCCGCCATATGGTTGTGGCACCGAACGGAGTGGTTTATACCAACACCTGGTCCGGCGAATATTACGACAACAAGCCGCCGCACGAAGGCGGATTTCTGGTCGCGCTTCAGGATAAGTCCGGTACAGGAAAAGCTGATGTGATCGAACGCTTTGGTGAGACCGTCCAGACCGGCGGCGCCGGTGGCAGCGGCATCGGCTTATATAAGGGTTCGATTTATGCCGAGAACAATGATCGAATCCTGCGTTATTCGCTGTCTTCGGGCAGTATCGTGCCGAAGGCAGCGCCCGAAACCATTGTGTCAGGATTGCCGCTGGGTGGCGACCATCCCATGCATCCATTCATCATTGATGCCAAAGGCTCCCTCTTCGTGGATGTCGCTACGGCTACTAATTCCTGCCAGCCGCAGAATCGCCAGCCTAAGATACCCGGCACCGACCCGTGCACTGAACTTGAGACGCGTGGTGGCGTCTGGCGTTATGACGCGAACAAGACCAACCAGAAGTTTTCACCGGCCGAGCGCTTCGCCACCGGAATCCGCAACGCGGAAGGGTTTGCCATTGATTCATCGGGTCGTCTTTTTGTTTCTCAGCACGGGAGAGACCAACTTCACACGAACTGGCCCGACCTATATAAAGCGGACCAGGAAGCGACGTTGCCTGCTGAAGAAGTGATGCTCCTAAAGTCGGGCGGAGACTATGGCTGGCCCGAGTGCTACTACGATCCCTTCCAGCAGAAACTGGTGCTGGCGCCAGAGTACGGTGGCGACGGCGGCAAAACGGTTGGCGTATGCGCGAACAAGCTCGCTCCAGCCGCGGTGTTTCCTGCTCACTGGGCCCCGAACGCGATGCTGCATTACGACAAGAAACAATTTCCAGCCCGCTATCGTAATGGAGTGTTCATCGCCTTCCACGGTTCATGGAATCGGGCGCCGTATCCGCAGGGCGGCTACAACGTGGTCTTTCAGCCGCTCACTGGTGACCACGCATCCGGCAATTGCGAAATCTTCGCGGATGGTTTTGCAGGCCCGACTATGACTCCGGAGGGTGCCGAGCATCGTCCGTCCGGCCTTGCCGTCGGACCCGATGGCGCTCTCTACGTTTCCGACGATATACGCGGACGGATTTATCGAATTGTTTATACGGGGGGAGCTTCCGGCAATGCCGGTTCCGGCACTCCTTGTCCCAGTGCAACGGCACCTGCTGGCGATGTGGTTGCCGCTGCTGCCAAGCCTCCGGAGGGCACCCATCCAGATGCGGGCGCTCCTCTTCCCGAAGGCGTGACGCAGGATATGGTTGCCCTGGGTAATCGCGTCTACCACGGTCAAGAGGGCGGAGCGAACTGCACCGGTTGCCACGGTGCGAACGCGACCGGCTCTCCTTTGGGTCCCAATCTAACCGGTCCGAAATGGTTGTGGAGTGATGGCAGTTTTGCCGGAATTCTGAAATCGATAACTGAAGGTGTGCCCACTCCAAAGCAATATCGCAGCCCTATGCCGCCGATGGGTGGGGCGCAACTCACTCCGGAGCAAACAAAGGCACTGGCGGCTTATGTCTGGAGTCTGGGACACGCCAAACAGTAGTAGTAGCGCCGGCCTCCGGCCGGCCCTATAGGCGGGCGGGACGCCGGCGCTACAAAGACGAGGGAGAATGTTCATGAGCAGAATTCTCTTCAGTTCGCGATTGTGGCTGGTTGTCGTCGTGGCCTTCGCAGCGGTTGGCGCGATCAGTGCACAAGTGAAATCCACGCCGCATTCTCATTTTGTCCTCTCCAGCCCGGATGCGAAGCTTGCAGCAAAGGTTCCTGAGGAATACACGGCTAACGTTTTCGGATGCACGGGCGGAAATCTGTCGCCGGCATTGCAATGGAGTGGCGCGCCGGCAGGAACCAAAAGCTTCGTCCTGACTTTGTTCGATCCTGACGTGCCCGAGACGGGTTCGGGATGGTGGCACTGGGTGGTTTACAACCTGCCTGCGAACGTCAACAGTTTGCCCAAGGGTGCAGGCGCCGAACATAGTTCCGTGCTTCCCGCCGGTACCCAACAGGGTCGCACCGACCTGGGGAATGACGCCTATCATGGGCCTTGCCCTGATAAGGGACAGCCTCCCCACCACTACACGTTCACCATTTATGCCTTGAGTGTCGAGAAGCTGGATGTGCCCGCTGAAGCCAGCGGAGCGATGGTGACGTCAACCGCCAAAGAAAACGTGCTTGGCAAAGCAGTCTTCGTCGCGCGCTACGGTCGTTGAGCCACGCGCTATGTTTTCCAGCGCCTCCAAATCCGGTAATCTGTTCTCCATGGAACGATCAGAGGAGATGTTCGCCAGCGCCTTGCTGGATGCGCAAGTAAAGGCCCAGAGATTATTCGACGAAGTCGGTGCGACAGACCTAATTCGTCCAGGGGTAACTGAAAGCGAGATCAATGAGAGTGTTTACGCTCTCGCCAAGCGTATGTACGGCATCTCCCGCTATTGGCATAAACGCATCGTGCGCGCGGGACGCAACACGCTCGCGCCCTACGACGAGAATCCGCCCGACCTGACCGTCGCGGAAGACGACATCGTGTTTCTCGATCTCGGTCCGGTGTTCGAGGAATGGGAAGCCGATTTCGGACGCAGCTACGTGGTTGGGAATGATCCCCTGAAACAGAAACTCTGCCGTGACATTGGAGAAGGGTTTGCCAAGGGGAAACAGTATTTTCACGAACATCCTGAGATCACGGCAGCAGAGTTGTACAAGTTCGCGCATCGTTTGGCAGAGGAAGCTGGATGGGAGTACGGTGGGCCCATCGCAGGACATCTGATCGGGGTCTTTCCGCACGAGAAAATCGCCGGCGACAAGATAACTCTTTACGTTCATCCCGAGAACCATGGCCGCATGAACGTGCCAGATGCTTCCGGTCGAAAACGCCATTGGATCTTCGAGATTCACTTTGTGGATCGTGCTCGCGAAATCGGCGGCTTCTACGAAGAACTGCTGACGATTGGTTGAACCGCCCTCTTCGTTAGTCGCTGATTTCTGGGCGTCTTCGCTCGCGATAATCCGCCGTCGGACCCTATTTTGCTTCCATGTCCTTTCCTGCTGTTTCAAATAGGAAATTAGTTTCCGATTGACATCAAGTTTTTGCAGGCATAAAAATCGATGCCACGATAATTTCTACGGTTGAAGGAGCCCTGATGCCGGCCTTTCGTGGTGTTCGGAGAGTCTCAGTTGTCGCCCTCGCCTTGGTCCTTTTCGCATCAGCGCAAGAGCAGCCCGATACAGCGATGCTGAAGGATTTCCAGAATCCTCCCGAGGCTGCGAAGCCGCGCGTCTGGTGGCATTGGATGAGCGGTAACGTGAGCAAAGAGGGAATTACGGCTGATCTGGAATGGATGCACCGCGTGGGTATCGGCGGGATGCAAATGTTTGACGGAGATCTCGGCGTTGCCCGGTACATCGCCAAGCCAGTGATCTGGATGACGCCGGAGTGGAAGGACGCATTTCACCATGCCGGAGCTGAGGCGGATCGGCTTGGACTGGAGATGTCCATGGCGGCTTCGGGCGGATGGAGCGAGACGGCGGGTCCATGGGTCAAGCCAGCAGCGGCGATGAAGAAAGTGGTGTGGAGCGAGACCCGTGTCACCGGGCCGAAGAAGTTCGACAGCAAACTGCCAGCGCCGCCGCACGTGAACGGGCCATTCCAGGGAATTTCCGTTGTGGACGTGCCTTCGAGTCCGATGGTTGGTGGTGCTCCTGGTATTCCACGTCCTCCGAAAGCGGAGCCCGAACCGGATCCAACTTTCTATGCAGATACGGTCGTTCTGGCGTATCGCCTCCCGGAAAGCGAATCTGTTGCTGCAAATCCTGCGCCGAAATTAAGTTCGAGCGATTCCTCGTTCTCGGGGACAGATTTGATGGACGGCGACTACGGAACATCCTCCGAGCTCAAGTTTACCGAGGGCAATAGCACCGCGTGGGTCCAGTGGGAGTATCCGCAAGCCTTCGCCGCAAGATCTTTTACTATTGCCATGCCACAGCCACCCAATCGGCAGGTACCGCAGCTTCCTACCGGCGATCTCTCTTACAGCAACGACGGTCAGAACTGGACCAGGCTGGTCTCTCTTCCGGACTCGCCGCAATACGCGCGTCCCTTCAGCGTGCGCACCTTTGCCTTTCCTCCAGTGTCGGCCCGATATTTTCGTCTGACAGTGGAGCAGGTTCAACTCACAGCCGACCAGATTCTTCGCGGGATGAGTCCGATGAAGTCCTATCGGATTGCTGAGGTTGCGTTGAACTCTTCGCCACGCATCGCCTTCTTCGAGGACAAGGCCAGCTTCGGCACCTTCGTTGCCGCAGCTGATACCACAACGCCAGACGTTGCAGCCGCAGATGCGGTTCTGCTGGACAAGGTGATCGACCTTACCGGGAAGATGCGAGCCGACGGTTCGCTTGACTGGCAGGTTCCCGAGGGAAAATGGGCGGTGGTTCGGATGGGCTACTCGCTGACTGGGAAAAAGAACCATCCTGCAACACCGGAAGCCACCGGTTTCGAAGTCGACAAAATAAGCAGCCAGCATGTCCGCGACTATGTGAAGACTTATACCGATATGATTTCCAGCGCTGTCGCGCCAAATTACGGGAAGAGTTTTCGCTACCTTCTTATGGATAGCTGGGAGGCTGGGCAGGAAAACTGGACCGAAGACATGCTTGCGGAGTTCAAGCGCCGTCGCGGATATGACCCGACCCCGTATCTTCTTACGCTGACAGGAAGAATCGTCGGCAGTTCGCGAGAGAGCGAGGCGTTTCTGTGGGACTACCGGCGGACGATTGCGGAAATGCTCGCTGACAATCACTACAAACTTGTAGCCGACATGTTGGCGCAGCAGGGAATTGGTCTTTATGCGGAGGCGATGGGCATTTCACTTCCGACAACGGGCGACGGCCTTTTAAATAAGGGTCAAGTCACCATTCCGATGGGCGAATTCTGGACGCCCATTGCAGGCGCGGCAGACACTCCAGCGCGTGAGGCCGATGTACTGGAGGCGGCCTCCGCCGGGCACATTTACGGCAAGAACATTGTCGCCACCGAGTCGTTCACGTCGAACCCATCAACTCCGGGCTGGGGACAGACCCCGTTTTATCTGAAGCAGCTTGGTGATCAGAACTTCGCGCGCGGCGTGAACCGGATCGTCTTCCATACTTCGGATCATCAGCCGTTTACCGACGATAAACACAAGCCGGGAATTACGCTCGGATACTATGGCCAGCATTACACCCGCAACACGACATGGGCAGAACAGGCAATAGCGTGGAACACCTACCTCGCCCGCTGCTCTTATATGGAACAGCGCGGGCACTCCGTGATTGATGTCGCATATTTCTACGGAGAGAGCGCTCCCGTCACAGTGCCATACTGGAAGCAGTTATCCCCCATTCTTCCCGATGGATTCCAGCGTGATTTTGTTAACTCCGACATCCTGTTGAACCACTCGGCCGTGGAGAAAGGCGATTTGGTTCTAACCAGCGGCATGCACTACCGCGTGCTGGTTGTGCCCGACGAGTTTGATCAACTCAGCGTTCCGTTGGTCCGCAAGCTCTCGGACCTGGTAAAGGCTGGCGTGACATTGGTCTCGCCGCGAGTGAAAGATTCGCCAAGCCTCGCGGACAAGAATGCGTCTTCCGAACTCAAAACCCTGGCTCTTACGCTGTGGGGACCTGACACTGCCGCCCGCGGGTCGCATAATTTCGGTCAAGGCAAGGTTTACTGGGGAACTGCGCTGGAGACAGTTCTTGCGGACGCGCATGTTAGTCCAGATCTTACTTTTGATCCGCCAACGAATATGGTGGCTTACGACTACCCGTCGCCCAAAACCGATGCGGAGGTCGTATGGAACCACCGCAGTGATTCAGGAATCGACATTTATTTTGTCGCTAACCAGCGAATGCGAACCGAGGATCTTGCCGTTCACTTTCGAGTGCAGGGAAAGAGCGCTGAATTGTGGCATCCCGAGACGGGGAAGGTCGAACCTGCCAGTTCCGTGGCGCAAGGAGACAAGACCGCAGTCACTCTGCATCTTGCGCCAGAAGAATCCGCCTTTGTGGTTTTCCGCGCCGGTGGCGGGGTTCAACAAAAGCCAAACGCGCGGGCGGCCGAAGATCTGTTGTCCATCACTGGAACATGGAAGGTCCTGTTTCCTCCAAACCTGGGCGCGCCGCCTCAAATTGATCTCAGTTCTCTTTCCTCATGGACTACGTTAGCCGATCCCGGCGTGAAGTATTTCTCGGGCACGGCGACGTATGTAAATCAATTTACCTTGCCGGACGGCTGGGACCGTCCTGGGACTAAACTCTTGCTCGATCTTGGGCGTGTTCGCGAGTTTGCCGAGGTCACTCTTAACGGGCATAAGCTACCCGACATTCTCTGGAAGCCGCCATTCACTGAGGATGTGACATCGGCCCTCAAAACGGGATCGAATCGCATCGAAATCGCGATCACCAATCTCTGGCCGAATCGCATCATTGGTGATTTGCAACCCGACGCGAAAGAAAAATACACCTTTACCGTTTATGGCGCTTACAAAGCGGATTCTCCTTTGGTGGAGTCTGGTTTGCTCGGACCGGTGAAACTTCTGCGCTCGCAGCGATGATCGTTCGCGACGTGTATTCGAATCCTGGTCTATATCCATGACTGGGACAAATTGCTGTGCATTCAAAAGACGAATAAGTACAATAGGGAACTTTGCCAGGAGCTTCATAAATGTCCAAAGCATCAGGCGCCAGTGTGACCAACGCGGTAACGGGAAGTCTTTCGAGAATAAAAGACTCAGACAACGGTTGCCGCCTCAATGTTGCCGCGCACGCCCGGTGTTTTCCACTCGTCGCAATGATCTGCTTCGTGCTGGTTCTGACTGGCGGAATCTTCTCCAGCACTGTGCTGGCTTATGAGAGTACCGCGCCGGCCCAGCTTCAGTGTGAAGGCATGAAGGAGCCGCTGGGAATCGATATTGTCCATCCACGTCTCTCATGGCAAGTTCAGGATTCAACCCGCGGAGCAAAGCAGACGGCGTATCAAGTCCGGGTCGCCAGCTCTGCCGATGCATTGGCTCAAGATCATGCCGACGTTTGGGACAGCGGCCAGGTAAAGTCCGATCAATCGGTCCACGTTGTCTATGGCGGTCCCGCGGTGGAATCTCGACGCCGCTACTACTGGCAGGTGCGGACCTGGGATGCGCAGGGACAACCATCGTCGTACAGCGCCCCAAGCTGGTGGGAGATGGGACTGCTTTCTGCTCAAGACTGGAAGGCGAAATGGATTACTCGTGACATGCCATTGGAGCGCGGAGACTATGAGTCGGCTCCAAAGTGGATTTGGGCCGCCGACGATAACGCGCTCACCAATGCAACTCCGGGGAAACATTATTTTCGATTTCGCTTTGATCTGAAAGGAAAGCCCAAAGCCGCCACGCTCTTCATCACTGCCAAAGACAATGTGGCAGCTTGGGTGAACGGCAAGCAGGTGCTGACCGAATCGCCGATGGGCAATTTCGGACGTGCGCGTGATCCCTGGGGCTACTTCCGGGTGATTCCGATCGGCAAGCTCCTGACCACGGGTGCGAACTCGCTCTCTGCCGAGGCCATTGTTCAGCAGGACCATGACCATCCACCCCAGGCCGGATTGATTGCACTGATCCGTATCGAGACGGCGGACGGCAAAGTAGAACGTCTGGTTTCCGGACCCGAATGGAAAGTCGGCAAAGAGCAGACCGGAGATGCTTGGACCGCGCAAGCCTTCGATGATTCGTCGTGGGCTAGCGCGTCAGTTGTCGAAGAGATCGGACACGAGCCGCTGGGAACTCCCTGGCCGGCGCAGCCGGTGAATCTGCTTCGCCGAAACTTCACGCTCGCCAAAACTGTTCGCAGCGCCCGAATCTACTCGACCGCGTTGGGAACCTACCAGTTGTATATGAATGGGCAACGCGTCGGAAATGACATTCTCGCTCCCGGATGGACCGACTATCGCAAACGGATTGTCTACCAGGTGTACGACGTTACCTCGCAAGTAAAAACTGGCGGGAACGCAATCGGCGCGATTCTCGGCGGAGGCTGGTATGCCGATGGATTGGGTTGGTTGCAAACCCGGTATAACTTTGGGCCGCCACCTGTCCGGTTGCTGGTTCAGTTAGAGGTGGACTATACCGACGGCACGCACGATTCTGTCGTGAGTGACGAATCTTGGAAAGCGACGCAGTCTCCGATTCTCGCTTCGGAAATTTATAACGGCGAAAGCTACGATGCGCGGCTTGAACAGCCGGGATGGAACCAGCCTTCGTTCTCCGATGCCCGCTGGGGCGCTGTTGCGGTTGCCGCCGAACCGCCTGCACCGATCGTCGCGCAGGATTTTCAGCCCATCCGCACGAACGAGACTCTTAAGCCAAAGGCAGTTACGAATCCGAAACCTGGGGTGTATGTTTTCGATCTCGGCCAGAACATGGTCGGTTGGGCGCGCCTGCACGTGGCAGGCAAAGCTGGAACGAAAGTTCAAATCCGTTTTGGAGAAGTCCTCAAGCCGAACGGGGAACTTTATACGGAGAACCTGCGAACGGCAGAAGCGACTGATACCTACACTCTGCGGGGTAAAGGATCTGAATCCTACGAACCTCACTTCACCTTTCATGGTTTCCGTTACGTTGAGCTCACGGGCTATCCAGGCACGCCACCGCGTGACGCGGTCGAGGGCATTGTCTTTTATACTGCGGCGCCATTCACCATTCAGTTCAAAACCGGGAATGAAACTGTAAACCAGCTATGGAGCAACATCTTGTGGGGACAGCGTGGAAATTTCCTGAGCGTGCCCACCGATTGTCCGCAGCGCGACGAACGCCTGGGATGGATGGGCGATGCCGAAGTTTTCTGGCGCACGGCCTCGTTCAACGCCAACCTGGCAGCCTTTTCGCATAAGTTCGCCACCGACATCCGTGACGCGCAGAGCTCCACCGGAGCGTTCACCGATGTATCTCCGCGCGTTGGTCCGACGACCGACAGCGTTGCCGGCTGGGCCGATGCGGGCGTCATTATTCCATGGTCCGGCTATCTGCAATTTCGGGATCACCGCATCCTCGAAGAAAACTGGTCAGCGATGGAAAAGTGGATGGAGCACGTCGCCGGCGCGAATCCGAATTATTTATGGCTGAAGGAGCGCGGTAATGATTACGGCGACTGGCTGGCCATCGGCAGCACCACGTCGAAAGACTTGATTGCTACAGCCTATTGGGCATACGACGCTTCATTGATGATGCGCGTGGCGCAGGTGTTGGGCCGGCCCGCCGACGAGCAAAAGTATCGAGAAGTGTTCAAAAAAGTCAGAGCGGCATTCAACCAAGAGTATGTAAAGCCCGATGGCACAGTGGGAACCGGGAGCCAGACCAGTGATGTGTTGGCCCTGCACATGAATCTGCTGCCGCAGAAGTTGCGAACCGTCGTCGCGGAAAAGCTGGTCGCGGACATCAAAGCTCACGACTGGCATTTGACCACCGGCTTTCTTGGCACGCCGTACCTGATGATCGAACTCAGCAACAGCGGTCACAGCGACGTGGCCTACAGGTTACTGCTGCAAAATACGTATCCTTCATGGGGATACATGATTGAGCATGGCGCCACCACTATGTGGGAGCGCTGGAACGGGGACCAGATGATGGGCGACCCGTCCATGAATTCCTACAATCATTATGCTTACGGCGCAGTGGCGGAATGGCTTTACCGGTATGCAGCGGGCATTGATGAGTCCACGGAAGATCCGGGATTTCACCGTATCATCCTGCACCCGCAATTCGATGCCAGCCTGGGCGAAGCCAGGGCTACGTACGATTCTTCGTACGGACCGATCACCTCGAACTGGAAAGTGGACGGCAACCGCACGACTTGGGATGTGGTAGTCCCGCCCAATACGACAGCCCTGCTTCACTTTCCCGGCGATGTCACCACCGGAATTCTGGAAGCTGGGAAAGACATTCGGCAGAGCGCCGGAATTTCGCTGGTCCTCAGAGATGATCACAACGCGATCTACGAGGCCGGAGCCGGAACCTATAGCTTCACGATTCAGTAATACCCACAGTTCGGAACGTCCACGACTCAGCAGTGATGATGCGCGGGGTGGGACTCTAAATTTCAATAGGCAAATATGTTCATTTTGCTTGACACCCCGTCCGTGCCCTGTTTAAAGTGGCGCGGCACCCGATAACCAGATGTCTTCGATGGAGGAGTCCGTCTGGAGAGTTTAGATCGCAAGGGCGCCCTTATTCCCGGCGAGCGTCAATGGACTCGAATTTCTTCCGCTCAGCCAAATTCCCTCAAAAGGAAAAGTTGATATGAACCGATACCGCTCTTTCTCTCTTGCTTTTCTTGCCGTTGGATTTGTCCTGGCCGCGATCACCGGATCCATGCTTGGTCAAGGTGCGAGCGACTCCCTGGAGCAGGGTTTCATGAAGCCCCCGGACTCCGCCAAGCCAATGGTGTGGTGGCACTGGATGAACGGCAATATCAGCAAGGAAGGCATTAAGCTTGACCTGGAGTGGATGCATCGCGTGCGGCTGGGAGGATTTCAGAATTTCGATGCCGCGCTGGCGACGCCGCAGGTTGTCGATCACCGCCTGGCTTACATGACGCCTGAGTGGAAGGATGCATTCAAATACGCAACGACGATGGCGGACCAGCTGGGAATGGAAGAAGCTATCGCTGGCTCTCCGGGGTGGAGCGAAACTGGTGGTCCGTGGGTCCCAGGATCCCAGGGAATGAAGAAGTACGTTTGGAGTGAGACGCTGGTGGCGGGTGGCAAGCAATTTTCCGGCAAGCTTACTCCTCCGCCAGGCAACACCGGCGCCTTTCAGAACATGGGTGTTCGCGACGCTCTCGCCGCGCCGGAAGGCGCCCCAGCGCCTCCGCAGTTTTACGCAGACGCCGCGGTGGTTGCATATCGCAGGCCGGCTGACGATGTGGCGATCGAAGCGTTAAATCCGAAGATCACAGCTAGTGCGGGCGCTCCTGACACCGCGATGCTTAGTGATGGCGACCTGGAAAAGACCACCAAGCTTCCAATCCCGAAATCGGGGGAGAGCGTCTGGATTCAGTACGAATTCGCCGAGCCAAAAGCGATTCAGTCTCTAACGATTGCCACCAAGAGCGTGGACTTTATCACGGCGATGGTCGTCGGCATCTCGAACCCGGAGAAATCCCTTCAGGCGAGTGACGACGGTCAAACCTTCAGGGAAATCGTGAAACTGCCGGAGGAAGGCGCACCCCAACACACAGTTTCTTTTGCGCCTGTGAACGCCAGGTTTTTCCGAGTCGTTTTTAAACGCACACCTCCTCCGCCGATTCCGGCCTGGGCGAGCGGAATCGATCCAGAGTCTCTCGGGTTGAAGATAAGTGGACCTCCGACCGACTACGAAATCGCAGAACTGGTGTTGCACCAGGGAGCGCGGGTCAACCGGTTCGAAGAGAAGGCGGCCTTTACTCCGGTGCCCGATGTTTATGGATTCGCGACGGCGCCAGTTGCCGCGGGGGAAGCTATTGCGAAATCCGATGTTATTGATTTGACTTCGAAGATGCGTGCCGACGGCACGCTTGAGTGGACACCTCCTGCCGGGAACTGGGTCGTCGTGCGCTTTGGCTATTCGCTTCTGGGAATCACCAACCATCCGGCGACAGCAGAAGCCACAGGTCTTGAAGTCGACAAGCTGAACCATGGATATGTGAAGAATTACATGGACGAATACCTGGACAGCTATAAGAAAACGGTCGGCGCGGATTACATGGGCAAGCGCGGTATACGCTTCGTCATTACGGATAGCTGGGAGGCAGGTTCGCAGAACTGGACTGACGACATGATCGCGCAGTTCAAGAAGCGGCGGGGCTACGATCCAACGCCCTGGATGCCGGTTCTGACCGGGCACGTAGTCGAAAGCGCTGAGGCCAGTGACCAGTTCCTGTGGGATTTTCGCAAGACCATCGCCGATTTGATTGCGGACGAACATTACGGCCAGGTGCAGGCGTCGCTGAAAGAGCGCGGTATTGGCCACTATGGAGAATCGCACGAAAGTGGCCGGGCTTTCGTCGGCGATGGCATGGAAGTCAAAAAGCTGAATGACGTGCCGATGAGTGCGATGTGGACGCAGGTCCCGGGCGTGAACAAGGAACAATTTGGCTACAACGCGGATGATCGCGAATCCGCGTCAGTGGCGCATATCTACGGGCAGAAACTGGTCGCAGCAGAGTCTATGACAGCGGGAGCCGCGCCGTGGGCATGGGCGCCGGATACGCTGAAACCGACAGCTGATCAGGAGTTGCTGAACGGGATCAACCGATTTGTTATTCATGAGTCCGCGCACCAGCCACTCATCGACAAAGCTCCAGGTCTGACACTCGGGCCGTTCGGACAGTGGTTCAACCGTAACGAGACATGGGCTGAACAAGCGGGCGCGTGGGTCGATTATTTGGCACGCAGTTCGTACCTGCTGCAAGAGGGCAAATTTGCCGCGGACGTTGTCTATTTTTACGGCGAGGACTCGAATCTCACCGCAATTTTCAATGAGAAGGCACCCGATGTGCCGGCGGGATACGGCTTCGACTACATCAATGCCGACGGCCTGATTCACGAATTAAGTGCGACTGACGGTCGAATCACAACCAGGAGCGGAATGAGCTATCGGGTTCTGGCCCTGGATCCGTACAGCAAACACATGTCATTGCCGGTACTGCGCAGCATTCACAAACTGGTCGAAGGTGGCGCAATTGTGGCCGGTGCAAAGCCGACGGATACGCCCAGCCTGGCGGACGATGCCACCGAATTCAAGAAATTGAATGACGACCTGTTCGGTGACGGTACTGGCGTGCATTCGGTGGGAAAGGGCAAGGTGTTTGCTGGACAGAACGCTGAGGCCGCTCTGAAGGCGCTGAATGTGGATCCTGACTTTGACCACAGCAAGCCGCAAAACGATACGCGAATTCTGTTTGTCCATCGCAAAGTGGCAGACGGCGACGTCTATTTTCTGGACAATCGCAACGATCGCGATGAGGCGGTAGACGCGACCTTTCGCGTAACTGGAAAGTTGCCGGAATTGTGGTATGCCGAGACCGGGAAGTCGAAACCGGTCTCCTACAACATCGCGAACGGCCGTACCACGGTCCCGCTGCACTTTGAGCCGTGGGGAACAGTGTTCGTGGTATTCCGCAAACCCGCGAAGTCGCAGTCGCAAAATCTACCCAAGACAACCGAGACGGAAATAGCTACGATAAGCGGCCCGTGGAAAGTGAATTTCCAGACTGGCCGTGGGGCACCGGCATCAGTCACTCTCGACAAGCTCATGTCTTGGAACGACAGTCCGGATCAAGGGGTAAAGTACTTCTCCGGAACCGGAACCTATACCAGGTCGATCCAGGCGTCCGCCGACTGGTTTAAGTCAGGCGCAAAGTTGTGGATTGATCTGGGTCAGGTGAAGAATCTCGCGGAGGTCACCCTCAACGGGAAATCTCTGGGAACGGTTTGGCATGCGCCGTATCGTGTGGACGTCACCGGTGCGTTGAAGCCGGGCGCGAACGAGCTTACCGTCAAGGTGACGAATGCCTGGGTGAACCGGTTGATCGGCGATCAGCAACCCGACGCGACGACGAAGTACACATTTGCTGACGTGAAGCCGTACAAGGCGAATTCGCCGCTGCTTCCTTCTGGACTGTTGGGGCCGGTGAAGCTGGAAAGGGAATCGGCACAATAGGAGTATCGATGGGTTTTCGTGATCGTCGCCAATTTCTGACTCAAGCGGGTATAGCGGCGCTGGTTGCCGCCTTGCCGCGGTCTGCTTTGGCCTTACAGTCTGCTGCATCGGGCGCTCGCTTTCCGGACGGATTCTTTTGGGGAGCCTCGACATCAGCGGCACAGTCGGAAGGATCGCCCCTCGCCGATGGCGGCGGCGAAAGTGTTTGGGACGTATTTCTTCGGACGCCAAGAGCTACGGCTGATGGCAGCAATAATCTTATTGCCGACGACGAGTATCACCGGTGGCCGGAAGATCTGAAGCTCATGCAGCAGATCGGCCTGAACGCGTACCGATTTTCCGTCTCGTGGCCTCGCGTTCTTCCCGAGGGAAAAGGACGCGTCAATCCCAAAGGGCTTGATTACTATGAACGGCTGATCGACGCGCTGCTCAAAGCGCAGATCACTCCCTTCCTCACGGTCTACCACTTCGACTACCCGGAAGCATTGCAAAAGCAGGGAGGGTGGCTGAATCCCGACAGCTCGCCATGGCTGGCTGATTATGCGCATATGCTTTCGAATCGCCTGTCAGACAGGGTGAAGCACTGGATCACGATTAACGAGCCGAATATTTTGTGGGGATTCGGGGGCGAAGCCGGACTCATGCCTCCGCAGCAGAAGTTGGGGGACGCCGATCTTGTACTCGGTGCTCACAACATTCTGCTGGGCCACGGCAAGTCGGTGCAGGCGATCCGTGCAGCCTCCAAACGTCCCGTGGAAGTAACTTTGGCATTTGCCGGTATGTTCAGTCTTCCGGCCAGCGAGAGTCCCGCCGATATTGCCGCAGCTCGTACCGCGTCCTTCAAGGTCGCGAAAACGAAGCTGCCAAATCTACCGCCCATGGCAATGCTCAGTACGGGTTGGTGGCTCGATCCCATCTATCTGGGAAAGTATCCGGAAGATGGGCTCAAAATGTTTCCTGACGCCGTCAAGCTGGTAAAGTCCGAAGATCTGAAGACGATTAACCAGCCATTGGATTTCTGCGCAGTAAACCTTTATTCCGCTCCGACAGTCAAAGCCGGCGCTGACGGTCAGCCCGAAGACGTTCCTGATCTTCCGGACATTCCGCGTTCGCATAATGGATGGGCGATCACGCCGGATGTCCTGTATTGGGCTCCGAAGTTTTTGTTCGAGCGATACCAGAAGCCGGTTGCCATTACGGAAAACGGGCTCGCGGACGATGACCAACCCGCGAGTGACGGCAAGGTGCATGATCCCAAACGGATAGCCTTTCTCGAGGGGTATCTGAAGTCACTCCGCAGAGCTTCAAACGAGGGCGTTGGACTGAAGGGATATTTTCACTGGTCGCTTCTGGATAATTTCGAATGGACTCAGGGCTTCAACCAGCGCTTTGGACTGATCTACGTGGATTACAAAACTCAAAAACGGATAGTGAAAGATTCAGCGGCCCGCTACACCCAAATCATCCGTTCGCAGGGCGCGATCCTGTAACTATGCGTAGGTGGTGACGGAGACCGCGTTTCGATCGCGCCTCTCTGCAGTGATCCGCTCAAGATATCCACTCTCCCGGAATGCTTGCATGGGGTCTTCCGGTAAACCATGACTGCGACGCCATTCTCGTATCGCCGGACGCACGTCGTACCAGAATGCCCCCCGCAAAGTCTCCTCAGCTTCGACCAGGGTGCAACTCTGCTGCAATGATGCCAAACGGGCATGATCGACCATCGCTGCCTTGGCATAGAGTTCCTGCGCCGTGCAGACGGTCTGAATCATGGCTTCCATCTTGCCCTTGAGATTGTGGCTTTGATCGATCATATATGCGACATCCGCAAATGATCCGGTCTCCCATGCGTAAGTGTGAATTTCATGGAAGATACGAAAAATCTGATAGGGATCGATTGAGCCCAGAGTTAAATCGTCATCCGCGAACCTGCGATCGTTGAAGTGAAACCCGCCAATCATGTGGTGATGCAGCAGCCAGGCAACAATCTGCTCGATGTTTTGAGCCTGGTAGTGATGCCCCGTGTCTACCAGGACATAGGCTTGCGGACCGGCGTTGCGCGCCAGCAGAAATGCCATCCCCCAGTCAGCGATGTCGGTATGGTAAAAGGCCGGCTCGAACGGTTTGTATTCGATCAGCAGTCGTTGTTTGGGATTCAAACTGGCATGAGCCGTCTTGAGCGCTTCTTCAAACCACCCGATGCGATTGCGAATGCTTTGCGTTCCCGGATAGTTCGAGCCGTCGGCAAACCAGGGTGAAATATCGCGGCACTTCAGGGCATCAGCGATGGCGACACAATCCAGAATGTGATCGAGCGCGCGCTTGCGAATTGCGGGATCAGGATTGCCCACAGATCCATATTTGTATTCCTGGTCCTGAAAAACATTCGGGTTGATCGATCCTGGCTGTACGCCATACTTCTTCGCCAACCCTTCAACCTGGGCCACATCTTTGAGGCCGTTGGGCATATCCCACTGAACGTGCAAGGCGACCGTGGGGCAAGTACCTGTCAGCGCGTGTACCTGACCCGCGTCGCTGAATTTGTCTTCGACAGAAACAGCTGCGGCGAGCTGGATGAATTTCCCGAAACGTGTCCCTGTATTGGCAAATCCCCACGATGGCAATTCGATATTGAAATTATCCAATGCCCGATAAATGAGTGCGTCCGGCTTTTCTGTCATGCGAGTGCCTCTCCAGTCTCAGCCTTAATTCCATTCAATTTCTGAGCGCGAATCTTATTTCCCAATCCCGCCAGCGGTGGCGCGAGAACATTCGCCCACCTGGCGACGGCCCCGGCGGATACGCCGATACCATGAGCATAGTCCCCGTCGAGAGCGGCGAGCTGGACGGCGAAATTACCCACCGTCGTGCTTTCGGTTGATCCGGTAAGAACTTCGAATCCCGTGGCCCGGGCGGTAAGTTGGTTGAGCAGCGCATTCCTGCTGCCGCCTCCCACAACATATAGCCGCTTCAGGTTCTTTCCTGAAATGCTTATCGCACTTTTCAAGACCGCAGCATACCGGGCCGCAAGGCTATGGAAAATCAAGTTTGCCATTTGGGGTGCCGCTTCAGGTCCGTTCGGGATGGTGGTGCGGCCGGCGCGCTTCAGTTGCGCGTTGATGCGGGCGGGCATGTCACCTGGCAACAGCAGTTCGGGCTGATCTACGTCAAACAAATGTTTGGGCGTTTCGAGGTCCGCACACGCAGCAATAAGCTGCTCCACCGTCCACGCCTGGTCTTGTGACTTCCAGTGCTCTACGCACTGGCGCAGCAGCCACATGCCGTTGACGTTCTTCAAAAAATAAATCTTGCCGCCGACGCCGCCTTCGTTACTGAAATTTGTACTTCGCGCCCCGTCGGAAACGCAAGGCGCATCGAGTACGCAGCCCACAAGCGACCATGTTCCAGAACTGATGAAGCCCCAGTCTTCTCCCTGCCCGGGAATTCCTGCGATCGCCGACGCGGTATCGTGACAGGCAGGAACAATTAATCTGGTCTCGCGAAATGCTGGCAGAGAAGCCAACGGGCCCTGCAATTGCCCAATGTCAGCTCCCGGCCGCACCATCGGAGGTGCTGCACCCACTTCGAGACCAGCCGCTTCGAATATCTCCCGCGACCAGGCCTGATCGTCCACGCCGAGCAACTGGGTGTGCGTGGCGTTCGTGTATTCAGAGACACGTCTGCCACCGAGCCTGTGCATCACAAACTCCGGCACATTGATCCAGGGCAAGGCTCGTTCGCTGTCATGATCCGCGGCCAGCTGATACAGCGTATTCAAGGAGAGGATCTGAACCCCGGTCAGTCCGTAGAGGCGTTCGGGAGAAATTCGCGAGTGCACACGCTTTTGCGCTTCGATGGTGCGTTCATCGCGATAACAGAAAGGACTGGCGATTGGTTGGCCATCCGGCCTAAGGCGGACATAGTCCACCGACCAACCGTCCACTCCGATGGCGGCGATTCCTTCAGGTGCGAGCTGCGCACAGATCTGCAACCCCGCTTCTACGCCTTCGCAAATGGCGCGAATGTCCCATCGAAGACCATTTCCATCATCAGCTGCTGAATTCGCGAAACGATGAGCCAGTTCAATCTCGGGCTGAGCGTCGACCCATCGCAGCAGCGAAACGCGACAGCTTTCCGCACCCAGATCCACCGCGACGAGCGCTCGCCGTTTCTGCGATCCCGATTGGGTATCGGCGCGCTTGCTCTCATCAGCCGCGGCGTTCCGATCTCGGGCTACATCATTCATCGCAAAAAGGCCTCGGTAAGCCCGCCATCTACCGGAACAATGTGGCCCGTTGTGCAAGGAGACTTTGGTCCCGCCAGAAAAAGAATAGCCTCGGCGCAATCTCTTGGATCGATCGGGCGGTGGGTGAGCGTGCGTTTGGCGTAAAACTCGGCGAGCAGGGTTCGTAACTCCTCATCGCTAGCCGTTTCGTCGTAGGCAATCTGATATTTCTTCAGCGATGCCATTACCCGGTCGCGGGGAAACATTGTCGATCCCTTGATCACGGTTGCCGGACTGATCCCGTTCACCCGAATCTTTGGTGACAATGAAATCGCCAACTCGCGGACCAGATGACTGAGCGCGGCCTTGCTCACGTCATAAGCTTCGCTGCCTCTTTTGGCAACCACTGCATTGGCGGAACTGGTCAGCACAATCGAGGCGTCGAGATTCTGGTCGCGCAAGATATGTGCTGCTTCATCCGCGAGTAAATAGTTGGCCGTGACGTTGATATCCAAGGTTACGCCCCATTGTTCGTCCGTGATATTTCCGTCGGCCGAGGAAGGAAACAGCGCGGCGGTATTGATCACAACATCAAGCCCGCCGTAAGTGTTTACCAGATCGCGCAAACTTTGCCGGATCACGTCGCGACGCCGGATGTCCACTGACACCGCAATGCTGCCTTCCTTGCCCGCGATGAGTTTGGCCTCTTCCGCGACTTTCCCGGCTGCTTCACTATCGCGGTCCGCGATTACCACGTGTGCCCCGCGTTCGGCGGCCAGCAATGCGGCTTCACGACCGATACCGCTGCCCCCGCCAACGATCAAGACAATCTGTCGGCTCAGTTCCTTTTCCGGCGGCTGCCGGCGGATCTTGGCTTCTTCCAACTGCCAGTACTCGATGCGGAACGCCTCCGATGGAGGCAGAGCCACGTAATTTGAATGCACCGTGAACGCACTGGTCGGCGCTGCCGGACCCGCCTGGGGCAATGTGTCGGGCGTCTTTCCGTTCCCGAGCGCAGTTGCACCTTCCATTACATGAATCGCGTTGGTGTAAAACTCGCCCGTCAAACGAGCTTCGGTCTTGCTCTTGCCAAAGCTGAACATCCCAATGCCGGGTATCAGAACTACCGTAGGATTCGCGTCCCGCATGGCGGGCGAATCGGGTCGCGCGTAGGCGTGGTAATACTCCGCATATTCCTTGCGGTAATTCTGAAGAGCCGAATCGATCTGTTCGCGAAGTCCTTGCCCATTTCCTCCCGGCTTCCAGGGAACAAATAGGGGCCGCACTTTGGTGCGAATGAAGTGATCGGGACAGCTCGTGCCGAGATGAGCAAGCTTTTCCGCTTCGGCGGAATTCACGAATCGCAGCACTTCCGGGAGATCGCTGAAGTTTCCGATCAAACGCCGGACGGCGGAAACCCTGCCGCGCAGAAAGGGAAAGACATCGAGCGCGAGATCGCGGCGATTCTGCAGCGGTTCGTGTTGTGCGCCACCGAATAAACCGGCGCCTCTTTTGTCGACATGCTCCACAACAAACTGCCCGAGCTGATCGATGATCGAAATTGTATTTTCGTAACACTCGCGTTGCGTATCTCCCCAAGTGAAGAGGCCATGGCCGCCGAGTACGACGCCGTCGCAGTTCGGAGCGTCTTGTACTGCCCGGCGCAGCATCATCGCCAATTCAAAGCCAGGACGTTGCCACGGGACCCAGATCAGGTGATGCTCAAACTGACGGTTAAATTCTTCCATCCTCTCGCGGCCGTTTGCGGATGCGGCTAACGCAATACCCCAGTCGGGGTGCAGATGATCGATATGCCGATGAGGAAGAAAGCCATGCAGCGGAGTGTCTATGGACGCGGCAACTGTGCTCTTCCCGAAAGCGCAGATGGGATACATGTCGACCATCTCGTCCTCAAACTCTGCGCCGCGATACGCATTCTCCAGCCCTTGCAGTTTTTCCTGATACAGCGCAGCGAGGCCCGCAAGCTTGATGCTTCCCAGATCGCCGCCACTGCCTTTGATCCACAAGACTTCCTCTTCGTTTTTAGTGAGAGGATCGATTTGCGTGATCTTCGAACTGGTATTCCCGCCGCCAAAGTTCGTGATGCGAAGATCAGATCCCAACAGGTTCGACCGGTAGCGGAGCAACTCCGGTTCGCTCAGGCCGCGGGCGATCTTCTCATCCCAACGATCTTCCAGATATCGCAGTTTGGTTTTGACTTGCATGATTACTCTCAGGGGAAGACCGCGTAGGACACGGAGTCCTGGCAAAAACCGGTGTGCGCGGCCGCGCTCAAAAAGACGTTGTTATCATACTCCGTTAGTGCAATAGGGCAACTATTTCTATAAGAGAATTCAAGGCGAGGGCAGGGAAGTCTGGCGCAGCTATGAAAATCAGGCGGTCTTGCCACTTTTACCTGCCCACGAACCGGTCACCAATTTGTGTTCCACGTAGTTATAAGGTGCGACGCGATGCCCGCTTAGCAGGGAGAGGGCGAGATGAATCAGTCTGGGGCCGTAGGTATGAGCTTCGTGGGAAACTGAGCCAATCAACGGGCTGTCCGTGCTCGAGATTTCTTCGAGTGCCTCCGGGATACAGTCCTGTCCGACGATGGCGACGTGCTTGGTCCGTTTCAATTCCCGTACAGCCTGCACCGCGCCAAGCGCGCTGGTGTCGGTGGCGGCAGCGATGAGAATTCCGCGATCTTTGGGGTGTCGGCGTAAGAAATCCGCGACCAACTGACAACTCTTGTCGCGTAGACCGCGAGCATCCATTCGAACCAGGAATTCAGGTGGAATTTCCGGCAGCCGCGACCGAATGGCTTCGAATGCGCCCGTGACTCGGCTGCGCACCAGTGGGCCAGCCTCGTCTACGTCCAGTCCCAGCGCCCAGCGCACCTTCCCGCCCCACAGTTTCCTGGCGTATTGTGCGAGGCACTCACCCGCCTCAAACCCTACCCGATAGTTGTTAACTCCAAAGAATGTGGCGTGGGGATGGGGTATATCCACTGCAATGAGAGGGATGCCCGCAGCGTCGATCTTGTCCGCCAGAACCGGGGCGACGTGTTGGTCGATCTGAAATTCGATTACCAGGTCCAGTTGGTTGCGCACGAACTCGTCGGCATTGCGCAGCGCTGTCGGGCCGTCGTAGCGATTGTCGAGCACCATCAGATCGACGCCGGCTGCGGACGAAGCGACCCGGAGACTGTCGGTTACGGCCTCGGAAAAAGGCATCTCGGCCGATTGGCTGCCAAATCCGAATCTGGCTTTTTTCGGATGCGCCACCAAACGGTAAAGGCCATCAGGGGATTGTGCGAGATATCCGCGATGAACGAAAGTTTTTAATATGCGATAGACAGTCGTTTTGGAAATGTTGGTGCGTTGATAGATCGCTTCCAGCGCAAGCGGGCCCTTTTCATTCTGCAGGAGCTCGAGTATGTCGAGCGCTTTCGAGAGAACTGGGATCAGATAGAGTCGCTTCGGAGATGAGCGGGTCAATTCGCGTGTGCCTCAACAAATTTAACGTCTAACAGACTATAACGTGGGCCGCGTATTTTCGCCTATTGCAGGGATGGGCGCTCCCAATCGCTTGGCGTACTTTCCACTCGCTAATTACTTCTTGGAAGTCGCACGATGAAGTCTGTCTGGCTATTTCCTTATTCCAATAGAGAAACAAATTCACTTTTTTCTTGACAACGCTAATTGCGCATCGCTACAGTGCGCGCAGTTCCGGCTGTGGAAATTGCGCGCAGAGGTATGAAGTGAATCTCCCAGCCGACAGCGAAACAGATTCTCGCAGTTGGGAGTGGCAGGTCTTGAACATCCTGACCGCCACTCGGTTTAAATGCGGTCTTTGCCAGGTCCCAGTTGACCAATCAGCGTCCAAGCGCCACCGGAGGAATGCGGCCATGAAGCTCCATCAACTTGCGGTTTGTCTGTTTGTCGTCGTTTTTGCGGGACTGCTCTATGGGCAGGGCGGCGCCAACGGCACCATACTGGGCACAGTGACCGACAATTCGGGTGCGGTCGTGGCCAACGCAAAGATCGACGTGACCAACACCGGCACCGGCATAGCCAGTCACGCCGAAACCAGTTCGGAAGGCAACTTCACCGTGGTGTATCTCACCCCGGGCGTTTACAAGGTCACGGTTGAGGCACCAGGTTTTCAAAAAGCTGTCACTGAAGACATTGTGCTCGCGGTCGCGCAGCAGGCTCGTGTGAATATCACCATGAAGCCGGGCGCGGTAACGGAGAGCGTCGAAGTCCAAGCCAGCGCAGTGTCTTTGGATACGGACAGCGCCGCGGTATCCCAACTTGTGAGCCAGAAGCAAGTCGAGCAATTACCGCTCAACGGACGTAATTTTCTGAATTTGCTATTTATCGGCGCGGGTGCCGTACAGACGAACGGCGAACAAGGCCAGATGCGGCAGGGTGAAGGCAATGCCATCAGCATCAACGGTGGACGCCCCACTTCCAACAACTACACTTTGGACGGACTGGTCAATACGGATACGGCGCTGAACACTCCAGCCGTGATTCTCTCGCAGGATGCAATCCAGGAATTCAAAGTGCAGAGCGAAACCTACTCTGCGGAATATGGCTTCAGTTCCAATCAGGTCAATATCGTCAGTAAAAGCGGGACCAACCAGCTGCACGGCACCGCATTCGAATTTCTCCGCAACGATGCTTTCGACGCCAAGGCTCCATTCCAATCGGCAATTCCAGAGCTACGCCAGAACCAGTTCGGCTTCGTCGTCGGAGGCCCGGTCTACATTCCGAAATTGTATGACGGACGCAACAAGACCTTTTTCCTGGTGAACTACGAAGGCTGGCGCATTCGCAACGGAGTGAATCAGGACACTTTCAACGTTCCGTCGCCTGCCGAGCTCTCCGGAGACTTTTCAGCTTCAGGACTGACCCCAGTGACCGCAGGCTGCGTGCCAAGCGCAACCACGTTCTGCTTGCCCATCGATCCCACAACGGGCGCACCGTTTCCTGGAAACATCATTCCTGCGTCCAGTTTTTCGCGCCTGGCGAACGTGTCAATTGGCGCCGGTCTTTTTCCCGCGCCGAACTGCTTTAGCAGCGATTGCCACGGAAATTACCGGTTGACCACCGCCTTGCCGAACACCGTCAATCAGCAGACTTACAAACTCGATCAGCAGTTAGGCCGTTTGGGGTCGATATTCTTCCGCTATACAAAATCGAGCTTTACTAACGAAAATATTAATGGCTCGGTATCCCTTCCGTTCGGGATCGGCACATTCAACGAGAAAACTGAGAGCTGGATGGTCTCGCACACCATTCCTCTCAGCCACAGCATGGTGAATAGTTTCCGCTTCGGACGCCTCGAGCCCAGCTCAATCCAGGGAGGCATCGCCGCTCCTGATGGGGACGTGAGCGCACTTGGGTTGACCGGTGTCTTTCCAAACCTTCCCAACTATGCCCGGCTATATCCGGGAGTCTCACTTCAAGGAATCAACGGCGCGAGCTTCGGAAGCCAGGGCAACGATACGACCACCAGTGACGGTCCGACATGGGAATTTTCGGACTCACTCTCAATGACCCACGGTAAACAGACCATCGCGGTCGGATTTGACTATCGTCGCTGGGTGGAAAAACGCGACTTGTCAGCCGACTTCCTGGGAAGCTTCACATTCAATAACGATACGATTCTTCAGAATGGCGCAGGTTGTCCCAATGCGACAGGCGACTGCGGCACGGGAAATTCGATCGCGGACTTCCTGCTCGGCTACTACAACAATGCTTCTACGTTCCAGCCTGGACCATTCAGTCCAACTAATGTTGCTGGCAATTTGAATCAGTACCACTTCCAGTATTTCGCGCCATACATCCAGGATGACTGGAAGGTCACCAACCGCCTCACTTTGAATCTTGGACTGCGCTGGGACTACCGCTCCGTGCCTACCGAGGCGGACAACAAGATGTTTTGGTTTGACCGCGCCAATCCGCTTGGCGGACTCTGCTACGCCGACAAGAGTCTGGGCACGGCATCCGTTCCAGGACTTGGTGGTCCGATCGCGCCCGATGGCAACGGCTTCTACCGGTATTGCGGCCGCAACAATCCGGCTCCGGGCCCGAAGAAACCGTTCGCTCCGCGAGTAGGATTCGCGTACCGGTTAGGCGACAAGACTGTGGTCCGCGGAGGATACGGCATCTTCTTCGACTCCGCCGAGAATCGCGAAATTGACGATTCCGGCGACATCTACCCGTTTGTCGTTCGCGCTTCCCCCAATCCTACGACCGATGCCACTCTTCCCAAATTGACCGACGCCATGTTCCCGCCGGTCCCGCTTCACCAGGTAACTCCCGCGCTGGACGGTAGCCAGTTCTTCGCCGTAATCATCTCGGAGTTCCCCAAGAATCCTTACGTTCAGCAGTGGACTCTGTCAGTGCAGCGTGAACTGGCCAAGAACACCACGCTGGAAGTGAACTACGTTGGCAACAAGGGAACTCACACTCTCAATCGAACGAACATTGGGCAGGGCCTGGCGCCAGTAAATCCGGCGCTTTGCGATCCTCTTACAGGCGGCGACCCCACGACTGGCGACTGTCCGGTGGCTGCTCGCCGACCATTCGCCAACATCACGTCAGCAAACGGGTTCCTCGATAGCCAGTGGAACGGCTATTCCAGCTACAACGCCGGGAACGTGAAGTTGGAACGACGGTCCAATTCGCTTGCCCTGGTTGCGGTTTATACCTGGGCGAAGAGTCTGGATGACAAGTCTGCGGCCGCCGGCGTCGGTTCCACCAACGCGTTCGCGGGACACATGAACGAGAATGATCCGGGTCTTGACTACGGACGCTCGGACTACGATGTCGACCACCGTTTCGTGACCAGCTTCGTTTACCAGTTGCCTGTGGGCCGTGGAAAGCGCTTCGGAGGCAACATGAACCGGGCGGCGGACCTCGCAATCGGCGGATGGCAGGTCACCGGCATCACGACCTTCCAGGCAGGATTCCCTTATTCGGTTCTTGCCAACGACAAGTTGGGCCTGCTGACAACCTTCACTCAACGAGCGAACCTGGTAGCCGGCTGCGACCCCAATGGCGGATTCCACAAGAGCATCAACGAGTATTTCAACACCGCCTGCTTCGTGCAGCCTCTTGCCGGCCAGTTTGGCAACACCGGCCGCGACATTCTGCGCGGGCCGGGAATCAATAACTGGGATATGGGTATTGGCAAAGATTTCCGATTTACGGAGAGAGTTGCCTTCCAGTTCCGTGCTGAAGCGTTCAACGTGTTCAACCACGCTCAATACGGATTCGATCCCACAACCAGTACGGGAATCGGCGCTCCCGTGGACAACAATCCCAACGACACGGCGTACGGCCGGGTCACAGCCGCCCGCCCGGGTCGGATCATCCAGCTTGGAGGCAAGATCGTCTTCTAAGCGGCCTTTTTGTTTTGTGAAATCCGCCAGCCGAGATTCGGTTTGGCGGATTTTTCTTGTAAGGTACACTCGTTCCTGGTGATCTCATTTTCCGGAATTCGTCGGTTTGGCACATTAGTCCTGATGTGCAGTCTCGCGGTCGGCGCGTCTGCGCAGTCCGCGGACGAGACCGAGAAATACTCCGAACTCGGACAACAGGCGCTCTCCCAGGGAAATTACCCCGAAGCCCAAGCGGCATTCGAAAAGCTGCGGGAATTGCAGCCCGGCGTAGCCGAAGTGCATGCCAATCTGGGTGCGATCTATTTTCAGGAAAGAAAGTTCGAACCAGCGGTTTCTGCCCTGCGCCAGGCCCTGAAACTCAAGCCAGCGCTTCCGAAGAGCGCGGCAATGTTGGCGATGTCACTGTCTGAACTTGGCCGGTATGACGAAGCTGTGCCCGGACTGGAGAAGGGATTTCGTCAATCTACCGACCCTCTCGTCAAACGCATGTGCGGTCTGCAACTGCTGCGGGCGTACACCGGTCTGCGGCGCGACAGCAAAGCGGTGGAGGTGGCGCTGGAATTAAATCGCGCCTATCCCAACGATCCGGAAGTGCTTTATCACACTGGAAGAATCTTCGGAAACTTCGCGTTCCTGAACATGCAGCAGCTGGCGCAGGTGGCGCCAACGTCGGTCTGGAGGCATCAAGCCGAGGCCGAGGCTTACGAAAGCCAGGGATCGAATGATGCCGCAATCAGTGAGTACCGCCAAGTGCTCTCGGTCAGTCCCCAGCGGCCAGGCATTCATTACCGGATAGGAAGAACACTGTTGGCGCGTTCCAGGCAAAATAATACGCCCGACGATGTGACCGCGGCGGCTAAGGAATTTGCGCAGGAACTGCGAGTCGACGAGGGAAACGCGAATGCCGCGTACGAGCTCGGGGAGATCTATCGCAGTGCGGGAGAGTTCGACGAAGCGCAAAAGCTTTTCGAGCTTGCGGTGCAACACTTTCCCGGCTTCGAGGAAGCCCAGTTAGGTTTGGCGTCGGTTTTCATGTCTCTGCAGAAACCCGATCTTGCGCTGCCGCCCCTGCAGAAAGCGGTTGCATTGAATGCTGAAAACGAAGTTGCGTGGTATCGCCTGTCACAAGTACACGGAATGCTGGGACACGAAGCAGAGCAGAAGAAAAGTTTTGCGGAATTCCAGCGTTTGCGTAACCGCAAATCAAGTCAACAAGAGGCGGCAAAGCAGATCTTCTCGCCAGACGAAGTCACACCACAACAGCTTGACCCCAAGGCGCCTCAGTAAGCTCGTTGCGTGGGCGTCTGCGTCTACGTATGAAGACCCGGCATGACGCCTGCGCCTTCTTTGACCGTGAGGAATTGATTGACGGTGACATTTGGAAGAGTCTGCCACTCGCCGCTGGGCCAACGAATCTTTACCTCGGCGCTTTTCGCCTGGCCCAATCCAAAATGCAGCCGGAAATCGTTGCAAGACAAAAAGCTCGATTGACTTTGTACTTCCTGCGTTTGAGTCGAGCCCGCAGCTTTGACGACTACCCGCCCGCCGATCGCACTGCGATTTGATTTGGTTCCGATCAGTTTTACCTTCAACCACGAATTGTTGCCGGCAACGTCATTTCTCAGCAGTGACGGCGGCTCGTTCAGGTTGATCACCAGGATGTCGAGATCGCCGTCGTTGTCGAAATCTCCGAAGGCGCAGCCCCGGCTGTTGTGCGGTTCCTGAATTACCGTTCCCGCCTGATCCGTGAGTTCCTCGAATCGTCCGTTTCCCAGGTTGCGAAACAACATCCTGGGATCTCTTGCAGGAAAGTCGGGATAGCGCTTTCCGATCTCTGGAAAAGTGTGTCCCGCCACCATGAACAGATCGGGCTGGCCATTGTTATCAAGATCGGCCATACCCGCGCCCCAGCATACGAAGCGATTCTCCACCGCCAGCCCAGCGCGGCGGCTTGCTTCTTCGAAATTAGCATTGCCAAGGTTGTGGTAAAGATCCGGCGTGTCCCCTTCGAAATTCGTCTTGAAAATATCGATGCGGCCATCGAGGTCATAGTCGCCGACCGCGACGCCCATCCCAGCCTGTTCCTGGCCGTCTTCGCCATAAGCAACGCCGCGGATAGCGCCTTCTTCGCGGAATGTGCCGTCGCGATTATTCATGAACAGGAGACTCGGGGTGGAGTCGCAAGCAAGATAGATATCAGGCCACCCATCATCGTCGAAGTCCCCCGCGATGGCAGTGAGTCCGTAGCTATTTTTCGATGCGGCGATGCCAGATGCTGCGCTGACATCGGCAAACGTGCCATCTCCTTTGTTGCGGTAAAGGCGGTGATGGCCATACGGAAAACCGCGGGGTCCGCAGGTGACTGGAGTCCCCATCCAGCGGCAATTCGCGTTTTGCCCGGGCTTGGGAGAATTTTGCAAATCAAAATCAAGATAGCTGGCAACAAATAAATCGAGATGTCCATCCCGGTTGTAATCGAGGAAGGCGCATCCGGTGCTCCAGCGGCCAGCGGAATCAGGCAGTCCAGCCGCACGGGTCACGTCGGTGAACGTTCCATCACCATTGTTGCGGTAAAGAATATTCTGGCCCCAGTACGTAATGAATAGATCATCGAAGCCATCATTGTTATAGTCACCCACGCACACGCCGCAAGCCCAGCCCCTCTTCGATAGTCCCGCACGTTCGGTTACATCGGTAAAGGTGCCATCACGATTGTTTTTGAACAGACGATTGCTAACATCCTTGGGGGCGTTAGAGAAGCGAGTGCCCGAGAGAAGAAAAATGTCGAGCCAGCCGTCATTGTCGAAATCGAGGAAGGCGCATCCGCACCCCAGGGTTTCAACGATGTACTCTTTGTGATCGCTTTCACCGTAGACGGTGATTGCGTGCAAGCCTGCTTGGCCCGCAACATCGGTGAAAGTGGAATTAAAAGGAAGGCCGGATGGCTTGCTCCGGGCCTGTGCAATGGCTTTATGAGGCGCTACACCCTGGCCGAAACAAGCGGTGGCCGTGGCGCCGAGCAGTCCGGTGAGAAAAACCCTTCGCGAAGTCGCCATGAAGAACAGCCGCTACTCCATATAAAAGACTTCTTTCATCATAGGAAAGCGTTCGCCGGGTTGAAGTCCGGGCATGGGCTCGAAATACTTGGCCATCTCCGCCTGCCAGCGCAAGTTTACAGGGTCGGTGGCCAGCGCGTCCCAGGCGGCATCGAAGTCCTTCACCCGCATGACGAGAATCAGGTCCTGATCGCGACGAAAGATGGAGTAGTCCGAAATGCCAACTTCCTTCAGTTTGGCAAGCAACTCGGGCCACACATGGGCATGATCCTTCTCATAGCCGGCGATGGCGTCGGGCTTGATTCGCAAACGGAAAGCTACTCTCTGCATATAGACATCTCTTAGAATTTTGTAGCGCCGGCTGTCTGGCGGGCGTTCCGCCCGCATACTGGGCCGCCGGGACGGCGGCGCTACAACTACGGAAGCGTGATCACGGCCACCGAGAGTCCGTTCAGTGTGAGCTTTTCACTCGTCAATTTGGACGAGCCCGGCGGATCAAAGCCGGTAGTCTGATCCACATAATCTTCCTGACCGCCAGTCGCTCCGGGCACAGTGATTTCGAAGGGCCGATCTCGTTTATTGATCAGCAGAATGCGCCGCTTGCCGTCGGGCTTCACCACGGCCAGAGAATAAAGATACGAATCCACCGCACGGTTGAAGGGCTCCGTTTCGACAATCTTGTCGCCAGGTCCAAAATTATCCCGAAGTAAGCTCAACAACCGGATACGGGAGTTGGGTTTTCCCGTGTTCCAATCCACCATCGAGACCGACGGAAACTGCGTTGGATAACCCACAAGTTGAGACTCTCCCGCGACATCAACTCCCATGCGCGTCAGCTCGCCGAAAATGTAGGCATACATGGCGCAGGTCAGGTTCCAGTAGGAATTCGGAATCGGCTGCGTGACGTGCCCTGGTTGATCCTGCATTACGTCATCCGCGGAAATCGCGCCAATCTCGTCAACTGTAGTTTTTGTTTTGGGAGACAGCCTCTTCCGGATCGTCTCCACGTAGCGGACGGTATTAAGGAATCCATCGGCGTACGCGAAAAATGTGTAGGGCTGTATGGATGGGTTCTGATCGCCGGTCGGCACCGCATAGAAATGGTAGGAGATCCACTCGATCGGAATACCGGGCTTATGGTTTTTAGGGTTCAGAAAATACTCGAATTGCTCCGGATGCGTCGAAGGCTGCGCCAGAGCGAGTCCCACAAACTTAGTCTGGGGCGAGACCTTCCGGATGGACTCGACCACAGCGTCATAGATTTTCGTATAGGTTTCCGGCGTCATCTTGTGCTCGAACTCAACTTCGTTTAGCACTTCCCAGTAGGGTATGGAGTAGTGATATCCGGACTCATGACGCTTGCCCAACTCATCGGTAAATCCGCCTTGCGTGTACCAGGAAAAGAGGCGGCCGTAGTAGTCACCAATCTCCTTCATGCTGGGATCGCGAGGCTCAGTCCCTTGCGTGTAGTCCCATACAGGCTGATCTGGGTCGGCCGGGTAGGCAACGGGTTTGTCGGTCTTGAACATCCATTGCGGTATCGTGCTGAAGTTCAGAATGACGGAATGACCTTTGGTGGCGTCGAGGAAGTCGATGGTCATGGGATCGATCAGTGAAAAGTCCCACGAAGTCTTGCCGCCCGCAGGAGGCTCGAGCTCGGCCACAGCCAATTTTGGATAGGGCAGCCAGGGAACATAGCGAACATAGTCGGCCTGAATATCGCGCAAAGACTTGAATGCGTTATCGTGAATTTTTGACCCGCGGCGTAACGGCGGATTTACCACCACTTGCAGGGTGGCTGTCGTCTTCGAGATGCCGGTCACTTTGTCCCAATTCGCAGAGACCTTCGCGGATTGCTCTTGGGCCGAAGAAGAACTGGAAGCTGCGATGACACAGAAAAATACAGCCGGCAACATCGCCAACAACAGGGGTGACCGGTATCGGTTCAAGCAAATCCTCCACTCTGAAGTACGCAGCATTGTGCTGGGGTTTGCCGCTAAATTCAATAGGAAAATAAACTTACTATTGACAACGACCGACGCAGAATACTACAGTTCAGCCGTTTACCGCGAGCGAGATTTGTGTCAGCCCACCTAGCCAATGGACAAGCCCACAGCACACGCCGAGCTTAAAATTGGGCTGTTTGGAATTGGCTTGGAGGCGTACTGGGCGCAATTTCCCGGCCTGGAAGATCGCTTGAAAGGGTACGGCCAGCAGGTTGCCCAAAACCTCGAGCGGGCCGGCGCCCAGGTAGTGAATCTGGGCTTGATCGACACCCCCGAGAAAGCTCTGATCGCGGGTCATGATTTTCGGCGTGCTGACGTCGATCTCATTTTTCTGCACGTCACTACTTATGCGCTCTCCTCCACGGTTCTTCCGGTGGTCCGGCGAGCCAAGGTTCCAGTTGTCATCCTGAATTTGTCCCCTTCCGCGGCCATTGACTACGACTGGTTCAACGGCCTCGGTGACCGGACAAAAATGACGGGTGAATGGTTGGCCTATTGCCAGTCTTGTCCGGTGCCGGAAATCGCCAACGTGTTCAACCGCTGCCGAATCCCTTTCTTTCAAGTTACCGGGATGCTGGAGAACGATCCGATTGCCTGGGGCGAGATCTCGGAGTGGGTCGAAGCAGCGCGCGTTGCCCACATCATGGAACACAATCGTCTCGGTGTGATGGGTCATTATTACGGAGGAATGCTCGATATTTATTCCGACCTTACCCAACAGTGCGCGTATTTCGGCGGGCATATAGAAATCCTGGAGGTTGATGAACTCGCTGCCCTGCGACGTCAGATGTCCGACGAAGAAATTAGAAGCCGGGTCCGGGACTTCCGGAAGAGTTTTGAGGTGCAGACCGATTGTCCGCAGGAAGAATTAGAGCGGGCAGCGCGTACCTCGGTAGCGCTGGATCGCCTAGTTGAGGTCCACAAGCTCGGCTCACTGGCTTACTACTACCAGGGTACCGGCAACGCGGAGAACGAGGATGCAATCAGCTCCATTATTCTGGGCACCAGCCTGCTAACCGCGAGGAGCGTGCCGGTCGCCGGTGAATATGAAATCAAGAATGCCCAGGCGATGAAAATTATGGACAGTTTCGGCGCGGGCGGATCATTCACGGAATACTACGCCGCTGATTTTGCCGACGACGTCGTGCTCATGGGACATGACGGCCCGGGTCACATTGCAATTGCTCAGGGTAAAACCAAGGTGCGTCCACTCAAGGTTTACCACGGTAAAGTGGGACGCGGACTTTCTGTGGAAATGTCGGTCAAGCATGGTCCAGTGACCTTGTTGTCGGTGGTCCAGACGGTGGATGGAAAATTGAAGCTCCTGATGGCAGAGGGCGAATCCGTACCTGGCCCGATCCTCGAGATCGGAAATACCAATAGCCGCTACCGGTTCTCTCTCGGAGCCAGAAATTTCATGAACGAATGGAATGTGCATGGTCCGGCGCATCACTGTGCCGTGGGCATAGGACATGTTGCAAGCAAGCTGAAAAAGTTCGGTGCTCTCACGGGCATCGAATGCATCCAGGTGTGCTGACGAATACAGGCAATCAAAACAGGTGAAGGTCGGATCTCGAGGTTGAGATGAATCCAAATCCCGTAATTGGCGTGTTGTATCACTGGCTTGGCGGTCTGGCTTCCGGCAGTTTTTACGTGCCCTACCGCGGTGTAAAGAAATGGGCCTGGGAGACGTTCTGGCTGGCCGGCGGATTTTTTAGCTGGATCATCGCGCCCTGGTTCTTTGCTCTCCTCTTGACCAAGGACCTGTTGCCGGTGTTGCGTGAAACCCCGGGTATGGTCTTCTTCTGGACTTTTTTCTTTGGGCTTCTATGGGGAGTCGGTGGACTCACTTTTGGGTTGACGATGCGGTACCTGGGATTGTCCCTCGGGATGGCGGTTGTGCTGGGTCTGTGTGCCGCCTTCGGAACGCTGATCCCACCGATTTTCCGTGGTGAATTCATGACCCAGGTGGCTGGGACGCCTTCGGGCAGAATCATCCTCCTTGGTATCTTCGTCTGCCTTCTCGGTATCGCGGCTGCGGGTTTGGCAGGCATATATAAGGAGCGGGCGATGTCGCCCGAACAGCAGAAAGAGACCATCAAAGAATTCGATTTGAAGAAGGGCGTCGGCGTAGCGCTTCTTTCCGGTGTGATGAGCGCTTGTTTTGCTTACGGCCTAGCGGCGGGGGATCCAATTAAGGTTCTCACGATCAAGCATGGAACTCCGGATCTATGGCAAGGATTGCCGGTGCTGGTGGTGGTGCTGCTGGGTGGTTTCACCACTAATTTTATCTGGTGCCTGATTTTGAATATCCGAAACAAGACTGGCTACCAGTATTTCACCTCGATTTCGCGTGAGAGCAATGACCCTAATCAAGGTGAACGCGAAACCATCATTGAGACCGCACTCGACGCACCGAGCCGGGAGATCGTGGAGGACATCCCGTCCGCGAGACGGCAGTTTCAACGACAGTCGTCGGTGGCCGTGGAAGATGTGCCCGCTTCTAAGGATCTAACCCCGGTGCGTGTGCCGATGCTGACGAACTACCTGCTTTGTGCGCTCGCCGGCACGACCTGGTATTTCCAGTTTTTCTTCTACTCGATGGGCGAAACTCAAATGGGCCGGTACAAATTCTCCAGTTGGACATTGCATATGGCCAGCATCATCATCTTCAGCAGCTTGTGGGGCATCGGACTGAAAGAGTGGAAGGGCGCTGGAGTGCAGGCCGGCAGATTGCTCGCTCTTGCGCTGGCCTTGCTGGTGGGCTCAACTGTAATCGTCGGTTACGGAAATTATCTGGGCATGTCGCACTAGATATGGTTTAACGGCGCTTCAGGTGGCCCAGGATATTCACTAGATTGAATCTGTTTGAGAGCACGCTTCAGAATTTGCAAATTCCGCTCGCCACCAAAAGACATGCCAACATCAAGGTAGAATCATTGCGTGCCAGACCATGCACGATTTGAAGGCCGCGCTGCGGTCGTGACCGGAGCAGCATCCGGAATCGGTTTCGCCATTGCGGCACGGCTCGATGCTGAGGGTGCGAAAGTCAGCCTGTGGGATCGGAACGAAGCGGCTCTTTCCGACGCGGCAGCGAAGATGGGCGCCGCGCATCAAGTCGTTCTGGATGTCACCGACTTCGATCAAGTCAGCGATGCAACAGAGCAGGTCATCTCGGCCTTGGGCAAGATCGACATTCTCGTCGCCAGCGCTGGGATAACCGGCCCGAACGCCACTTTGTGGGACTACCCTGTCGACGCCTGGCGCCAGGTGATTGACGTGAACCTGAACGGCCTCTTCTATTGCAACCGGGCCGTGGTCCCACACTTGCAGCGCAATGGGTATGGTCGCATCGTGAACATCGCATCGGTTGCGGGCAAGGAAGGGAATCCCAACGCCTCCGCTTATAGCGCATCGAAGGCTGGAGTGATTGGTCTGACAAAGTCTTTGGGCAAGGAACTGGCTCGAACGGAGATTCGCGTGAATTGTGTCACGCCCGCCGCCATTCACACCGCGATATTCTCTCAAATGAGTCAAAACCACATTGACTTCATGCTGTCCAAAATTCCTATCGGTCGCTTCGGGAAAATCGAAGAGGTAACGTCACTGGTATGTTGGCTCGCCAGCGAAGAATGTTCGTTCAGTACCGGAGCGGTATTTGACGTTTCCGGAGGCCGAGCAACATATTAGAACGTTGAACTTGATCTCGTAATTCTTTCGGCACAATGTCCCCAGACTTTCCTGATGTCCGCGGTATTAATCTCGATCCTCAAACTCGTTGCGAACACTACCGCGGACCAACTGACATTATCGCGATCCGGATGAAATGTTGTGATACCTACTATGCTTGCAAAGATTGTCACATTGCGCTTGCAGATCACATGATCGAGGTCTGGCCGCAACATGAATGGAACAATGAAGCCATACTCTGCGGGGCCTGCGGCGCAAGGCTAACTATCGACCAGTACATGCGATGCGAATTTCATTGCCCGAATTGCGGAGGGCAGTTCAATCCGGGATGTAAAAACCACTATCATTTTTACTTTCAGGCGACCGGCAGACCTTAGAATCTAGTCAGCATTCGGCGCGCGATAAAAAATGACGACAAAAGAACAATCGCATTTCCCCCTGCCGCCTGACCTGCCTAAGCCCATCGATGACGGAGCGGCAAAACATCTCCTGGGCATGGCGATGCCTCAGCTTTCTCTTCCGTCTACCAGAGAAAGGCGCGTAGATCTCTCGCATCTGAGCGCGCCAAGAACTGTCATCTATTGCTATCCGATGACGGGCGTACCGGGCAAACCATTGCCCGAAGGGTGGGACGCAATTCCAGGTGCTCGAGGCTGCACGCCCCAAGCCTGTGGTTTCCGCGATCTCCATTCGGAGTTTTCGACTCTTAAAGCCGAAGTTTTCGGCTTAAGCACGCAGACGACCCCGTACCAGCGTGAGATGGCGGAACGAAATCATCTTCCATTCGAAATCCTGAGCGATGCGGAATTCAAATTGTGCGATGCATTGCGGTTGCCGACATTTGAGGTTGACGGAATGCGTCTATTGAAACGACTGACCTTAATCGTCCGGGAAAGCCGCATAGAGCACGTCTTCTATCCGGTATTTCCACCCGACAAGAGCGCCGATCAGGTCATAGACTGGCTGCGATCTCATCCACTCAGGAGTGAATAGGCGCTTGCTCCTGGTCGGATCCTTTGCCTACTCACTCCTCCGACACCGCAGCCTGCGGGTGATTTGGGAAATCAAACGGTCATCACAGGGCCAGCAGGCTCAAATTCTGTTGGACCGCATCGATTGAATGCTCTTCATCCAGCGCCTTTTTGCTGCCGGCTGCTCGCTCAACATTCGCTTCTAACATTCTGATCTCGGACAGGTTGAGCATGGGTTTGAGTTCCTCCGCCAGTTCGTGCGAGCGGGTCTGCAAAGCTGCAGAACTCTCTTCGGCCATTCTGAGCCAGTAGTAGGCGGAAGCAGCATTTCTCTCAAATCCCGATTTCCCCAGATACGCGAGACCAAGCGAGAACTGGGCCGCTGCAAATCCCGCTTCGGCGGCTTTCAGGCAGCGCTGAACCTGGCCTTCGAAGTGAGTCGGGTTGGTGTCTTCCGGTCGGTTGAAGTTGTCGCGAGCGTTGTACAGCAGGAACAGCAGTTCAAATCGGTTCGATACATTGAGTTTGTCAAAGATGCGGAACAGATAATTCTTTACTGTATGTTCGCTGAGATGAAGTTGGTCTGCAATCTGCTTATTGCTTTGGCCCTGCGCAGCGCATTCCGCGACTTCAAGCTCCCGCTTTGACAAAACGCTAACCTTGTCATCGTCGATGCCGTCACACGAAGGGCTGTTCCGCATTGCTCCCAAAAGATATTCCGCTTCTTTCCGTCCCGCCCAAATTTCTCCGCGACTCACCCGCTCGATGCATGCACGAAATTCGGAGGGTGGTTCACTGCGACTAAAGACTGCCTTAGCGCCGCAACGGAACGCAGCCAGTACGGAGCTTCTGGTGTTGTCATCGATCAAAACTATTTTCTCGATATTCGGCTGACGCGAACCCAGAGCCCGGACAATTTGTAATCCGGTTTTTGATCCGCCATCAAATTCCGCGCTGATCACGGCAACATCGGGTTTGTGGGAGAGAGCAGCAGGCAGAACTTCATCTGCCACTGCCACACCTGTCACTTCAAATTGTGGATCACGGTTCAACGACTCAGCGAGTAAATGACTCGCCATCCGGTTACGGTCGGAAATCAGGATACGCACACGCTTTTCAGACGTATTCAAAATGGGGGAGGTTGCTGCAGACAATGCCATGATGGGCCCGTACTCCATTTGTATTTGATGTGGGCTGAACTCACGCCGGCCAGAGTGAGAGGAGAACGGCCCCAGTGTTGTCGCCGCTAAGGGCGAATGGTTATGTGTCGCGAGGTCACGCGTAGATCTCGAACACTGCGGCTTCGTGGGAGTGTGAAGTCGTTGCTTAGGTTCGTTGCCATACCCAGAGTCTAACCGCCCTCTTCGGCACATTCAATGAAAATTGTTGTAGGCCACATACAGGATGTTACGGAGTAATCCGGCCTCGTACATGTGGATGATTGCCCGCTTGCGGCATGTCTCGCAAAACTCCTATGGTGAGTCATCACTTTCGTAACAGGGAACGGGAACCGTGGTTTCTTCGAATACGCGGAGGGCATTCCGTCGATTCCAGCTCGCGGTACCTGCGCTCTTTCGCTGGATTGGAGACGAGGAGCATCGTGAAATCGGTTGTTGCACCAATATCGGCATGGGCGGGTTGTTTGTACTTACTACCAAGTGTCCTCCGCTGGCGGCGGAAGTTCATGTCGAAGTAATGCTTCCCGCACTTGATCCTGCGGTTCGCGAGGTCCGACTCAATTGTGTGGGCCGGGTTATCCGCAAGCAGGAATGTGGGCGGCTATGTGCCGAAGGATTCGCGGTGGCCGGAAGTTTGGAGCAGTAAAGAAGCGGCTATCCGCCTGAGATTGTACGTTTTAGGAAGAAACTCAAGTTTTTCTCCGCAGTTCCGATTGGGACTGAGAGGGCGAAGCTGCATCATCTCTCAGAAACCATTTGGTCAAAATCTCTTCCAGCAGAAATATTCGACCAGAATCCCCAAACCCAGGTTTCCAAAGCAGGAGAGTTACTGTGAGTACTAATCAATTCCTTAACACAGCATTGGTCATGGCGGTGTTGGCGTCGCCATTTCACATTGCAGCGCAGAATGGTCCTGATCCTGCGCCGGCGGTTGCGCCTTCACCTCCGAATGCCGGCAACAATCATCAGGCAGACTCGAGTAGCGATCGCCCGACACTGCAGGAAAGGTACCCACGTTACCAGGTTACTCGGAGTGACGTCCTGTCGTTGTCGTTTCCGCTTTCTCCCGAATTTAATCGTCAGGTTACCGTGCAGCCGGACGGCTACATCAACCTTCAAAGTACTCGGAGTGTGTACGTGCAGGGGATGACGGTGCCCGAAGTTGTTGAGGCCGTGAAGAAGGCTTACGAACATGTGTTGCGAGACCCGATCATCGACGTTGATCTTGTAGATTTTCAAAAACCATTTTTCGTTGCTGGCGGACAAGTTGGGAAACCAGGGCAATACGAATTGCGGCACGACACGACGGTGTCACAAGCGCTCGCGTTGGCGGGAGGAATTTCAGGAGGAGGAAAAACCCAGATATTCCTCTACCATCGAACCGCCCCGGGCATGATGGAAGTAAAGAAATTAAACGTGAAAGACATTTATCACGGAAAGAATGTGAACGAAGATGCGATGTTGCAACCGGGAGACACGCTTTACGTGCCCGAAAAATTCATCACCATTTTCAGAAAATATATTCCGTACTCGGTCGGCACGTCGTTCAATCCGCAGTCGGCATTTGTCCCATAGTTCGGAGGAGCACTGCAGTTTCTACTTAGAAGGAAAGCAATGAACCAACCCAACACAACGCGGTTACTGGAAGGGGCAACCAATAATGAGGCGACCCTGCGGGACTTGGTATCGCCGCTATTCCGCCACCGGCGACTCGCGATCGCCTGTTTCCTGGGAGCATTCCTGTGCTCTATTGCCGCCGCCGTGATGGTTTCGGGCAAATATGAATCGAAGATGGAAATCCTCGTAAACCGCGAACGCCTGGACCCGGTAGTGACTACCGAATCCACCACTCAACTGCCTCAAATGGCGCCGCAAGTGACAGAAGAAGAAATCAATTCTGAAGTTGAGTTATTGCAGAGCCGGGACGTTCTAGAAAAAGTGGTGCTTGCCTGTGGCCTGCAAAAGGATGGAAGTACTTCATGGCTTGGCAGATTACTTCCCGGCCACAGTCACGACAGTGAAGTCGACCGCGCGGTGGAATCACTCGGCAAGCAATTGAAAGTCAAGATCGTTCCGAAGACGAACCTGATCAATGTGAGCTATCGATCCAAGGTTCCTCAGTCGGCGTTTGGAGTTCTGAATACTCTCGCCAACCTCTACCTGGAGAAGCACGTCGCAGTGCACCGACCCGCTGGCTCTTACGAATTCTTCACTAAAGAGGCAGACAGATATCGCGACGCTTTGCAGGAGTCAGAGGCTCGCCTGGCCAGTTTCGATACCCAGGAAGGCCTGGTCGCTCCCGATGAAGAACGCACCAACATGGGTCTGAAGCTGGCGGATTCGGTCGCAGCTCTTCACGCAGCGCAACAATCGGTCGCGGCCGATGAACGCAGAATTCAGGATGTGCAGAGCCAGATGCACAAGACTCCTCAGAGAAGCACTACGCAACAGGTGTCAAGTTCGGCAGATTTGTTGCTTCAGCAATTGCAGGGCACACTCCTTACGACGCAGGTCAATCGAGGTCAACTGTTGCTGAAGTATGACCCGAGCTATCCGTTGGTCCAGCAAGCCGACCAGCAGATCAAGCAGACCCAGGCGGCCATCGAAGAGGCAGAAAAGACGAAATATGTGAACCAGACCACCGACCGCGATCCGACCTACGAGTTTTTGCGAGAGGACATGGCTAAGACTCAAGCTGACCTGGCCACTCAAAAAGCCACCGCGACCGCGCTCGATCGAACCATTGCGACCATTCGTCAGAAGATGGTTGAGCTTGATCAGAAGGCCCTGAAACAGGCTGACCTGGTGCGTGAGAACAAGGCGAATGAATCGAATTATCTGCTCTATCTGTCCAAGCGAGAGCAGGAGCGCACATCGGATGCACTGGACAAGAAAAGAATCGCCAATGTCGCGCTCGCCATACCGCCGGCGATCCCTGCGTTGCCAGTTCATAACGCAATCATGATCGCAATCGGTGGGCTGTTCTTGTCGGTTGCTGTCGGGATGGGAGCTGCATATCTCGCCGAATTCATGGATCCGTCATTCCGCACGCCTAACGAGGTAGTTGAAGTCCTCAAAATTCCTCTGGTCGTCGCTATCCCGAAGCTAAGAGCCTGAGCTAATCCCTTCCTTATGTTCCTGGACTATTACAAACTGCGCGAACAACCGTTCGGGGTCACTCCCGATCCTCGCTACATCTATCAGAGCCGTACTCATCGCGAAGCGATGGCGTCTCTATTTTGTGGAGTCACCGGTGGGCGAGGATTCATGGCCTTGATCGCAAGGCCAGGTATGGGAAAGACCACCTTGTTATTCCAGCTGACGAAACGAATTGACGCCACGGCGAAAACTGTTTTTCTTTTTCAGACCCATGCCAGTCCCAAGAGATTTTCTTCGCAGCCTCATGGCGGATCTGGGAATGCCGGACGAAGATGGCGATCCGGTAAAAATTCACTCGCAACTAAACCAGATGCTGGTGCGCGAATACCGAAGGGGTAAGCGGTTCGTCCTCATTATTGACGAGGCGCAGAACCTCGACAATTCCGTGCTGGAAGTTGTACGCATGCTTTCGAACTTCGAGAATTCTGCGCAGAAGCTGATTCAGATCATCCTGGCCGGACAGCCACAGCTCGCCCGCAAACTGGTATCGCCGGAAATGGTTCAGCTCAGGCAGCGGCTCTCCATGGTCTCTCGCCTGAAGCCTTTTGGTCACGAAGAGACTTGCCTTTACATCGATCACCGTTTACGTACAGCGGGTTATGAGTTTCAATATCCGCTGTTCACGCCCTCTGCCTCGGCATTGATTGCGCACGCCAGTGGAGGGATCCCGCGGAACATCAACAACATCTGCTTCAACTCGCTTCTGTTGGGGCGCGGACTGGAACGTCAGGAAATTACCCGGCAAATGGTTGGCGACGTTCTTGCGGATCTGGATTTGTCTTCCTTCGAAAATGAAGATTCAGTTTGCCTGGCGGACGCCGCGGACGAGCGGCACAGCGAGCATATGGGAGTTATTTAACAACCGAGTTGCCACTAGGAGCGAAATACCGTGAGCAAGAACTTTGAGTTGATGCAGAACATTGGGATCGGGCTGGAGAAAGATCCAACGCCCGAGATTCCTCGCGCGACTCCAATGCCGGTCGAGAGACGCGGGAATAGTCGTCTCAATACATTCCAATTCGACCAGCATGCTCACGAAGAATGTTTGCAGCTGGTGCAACGCTTGTTTCTGCTGCACGACGAGCCTCCTCATTGTGTGGTGTTTGCCGGCGTTGAACATGGCAACGGATGCAGCTGGATTTCCGCACAAACCGCGGAGCTGCTCTCTGAAAACACCCAAGGGACAGTTTGCCTGGTGGAAGCAAACCTGCGCTCTCCGTCGCTTGCACAGATTTTTGGAATGACGAATCAGCGAGGGCTTACAGATTCTCTTCTGAGGGACGGTCCCATTGCAGATTTTGCCAAACGCATCCGCCGAAGCAATTTATGGCTCCTCTCCGGCGGATCCGAGAACCCTGACCTTCCGATGCTTCTGAATTCCGAACGCTTGAAGGAGCGCTTATCTGAATTGCGTATGGAATTCGACTATGTGCTGATCGACGCGCCGCCCCTTCGTCAATACGGTGATGCCGTGACCCTGGGATGGCTCGCCGACGGGCTGGTTATGGTCGTAGAGGCGAATTCGACGCGAAGGGAGTTTGCCAGACAAATTGCCGAAACGCTGCAAGCGACTCAAATAAAGATCCTCGCTGCAGTTTTGAACAAACGAACTTTTCCCATTCCGCAGATTCTGTACAAGAGGTTGTGAGGGCGCTTCCCGCTCAAAGAATCCCGGCGACAAGACAAGAACCTTAAGGGCCACCCCCGATCCATTGAGGCTGATGATGTTCCCCCATACCAAAAGGCTTTTTCAGAGACACGCGGCAAAGGTATTCGACATTTGCATCCTGGTAAGTTCTTTTGCCCTGGCGACGTTTTCTCTCTATTCGTCGCCCAATGCCATAACCTTGGCCGGATTCATGGCCATGCGTATACGGCTAGGCACGATTTTGCTGTTCTTGTTGTTGGTTGCCATTTGGCACGGCGTATTCGTAATGTGCGGACTCTATGAGTCCAAACGACTGACGACTTGGCGCGCGGAAGTATGGGAATTGTTGCGAGCCACTTGCCTGGCCTCGGTTCTGCTTCTGGGCGTGGCAAGAATGTTCCACATCTTTATCGTGCAGCCCGCATTCGTTCCGCTGTTCTGGGTCTTCTGTACATCCCTAATGGTTTCGAGCCGGTTGGGAGCGCGCTCGATTCTCCTGAACTTGCGGCGCCACGGACGGAACACGAGGTTCCTGCTGATTATTGGAACCAATTCTCGCGCCATGGAATTCGCACGGCGAGTTTCGACCAGTCCGGAACTGGGCTACAAGATCGTGGGTTTCGTAGACGACGATTGGGATGGAATGCATTCCTTTACCGAGACGGGAAATTGTCTCTGCTGTAATTTCGATGGTTTAGCGGACTTCCTCCGACATAATGTCGTCGATGAAGCGGCAATTTACTTGCCCCTTCGCTCTTACTACAAGCACTCTGGTCAGTTGGCTGCCTTGGGAGAACACGGAACGGCAGTTCGATTTGACTCGCAGATTTTTAATCTTGGCCCGTCGCATTCGTCACTTGATCTGGACGGCAACCCCGAACTCATGGTTGTTGGCACGAAGGGCCAGGGTTGGCCCGCCGTCATGAAACGTGGATTTGATTTGGCCATTTCTGTAATGCTTCTCGTCCTGCTTGCTCCCGTGTTCCTGGTGGTCGCCATCCTGGTCCGATGGACCTCGCCAGGGCCGGCTTTTTTTGGTCAGACTCGCGTCGGTTTGAACAAGCGTCAGTTCCGAATGTTCAAGTTTCGAACCATGACCGCCGATGCGGAACAAATACAGGATCAGTTACTTGCTCTCAATGAAATGACTGGCCCGGTTTTCAAAATTAAGGACGATCCACGCATCACTCCACTGGGAAGAGTATTGCGGAAAACCAGCATTGACGAACTGCCGCAACTCTTCAATGTCCTCAAGGGAGACATGAGCTTGGTGGGTCCGCGCGCCATGTCGCTGCGTGACTACCAGTTATTCGACCAGGATTGGCAGAGGCGCCGCTTCAGCGTGAAGCCCGGGATCACTTGCCTGTGGCAGGTGAATGGCCGGAACAGCGTCCCGTTCGAAACCTGGATGGAATTGGATATGCAATACATTGACAAATGGTCTCTCTGGCTGGATTTCAAAATTCTTGCGCAGACCATTCCCGCCGTGGTGAAGGGCTCAGGGGCGGCCTAACCACGTAATCCTGTAGCTCCGCGCTATTTCGCGTTTTTCGGCAGATCCGCTCGTCGCGCTTTCCTACTATCCGGAGTGCACAAGGCGCGAGCTCTGGCCATTTCATACCAAAATGAAAATTCTACTTATCCACAATACCTACCAGCAGCCTGGCGGCGAGGATGTCGTATTTGAACAAGAACGCCGCCTGCTGCAGCAATACGGACACCAGGTCACCAGTTACGAGCGAAGCAATCATGAGATTGAACAGCTCTCGTTATCAGAAAAGCTAGGCCTGGTTACACGCATCATCGCCGCGGATGACAGCAAACTTGCCATTCGCAAAATTCTCGACAAGTTTCAGCCCGACCTGGTACACGCCCACAACACCTTCATCATGATTTCTCCCTCGATCTATGAGGCCTGTGGCGAGGCTGGAGTTCCTGTTCTTCAAACTCTGCAGAACTATCGGTTGTTATGTCCCGCTGCTCTTCATTTTCGCAACGGACACGTCTGCGAAGAGTGTCCTGAACACGGACTGCTGCGCAGCGTTTTACACGGATGCTATCGAGATTCCAGACTGGAAACGGCTCCAGTGGCTTTCATGCTCAAAGTACACCGCGAACGTGGAACGTGGGCCAATGCTGTGACGGGTTATGTGGTGGCGACTGAATTTGCCCGGCAAAAGTTTATTGACGGGGGATTACCGCCAGAGAAAATCTACGTCAAGCCGAACTTCGTCGATCCTGACCCAGGAGAGCGTGTGCGGCCGGGTGACTATGCATTGTTCGTCGGCCGGTTAGCTCCTGAAAAAGGGCTGCCTACACTACTGGCAGCGTGGAGCAAGCTCAAGAGTTCGATTCCGCTGGTAATCGCAGGAGACGGCCCGATGCGCTCAACCCTGGAAAGGGAAGTTGAGAAAAATAACTTGCGGCAGGTGACGTTCGCGGGGCGGCTGAATTCTGCGCAAACTCGCGACGCAATGAAGCGGGCAAGTTTTCTGATGCTGCCTAGCCTGTGGTACGAGGGTTTTCCGATGGTCATGGCGGAAAGCCTAGCTTGTGGCACACCCGTGGTGGCTTCGAGGCTGGGCGCGATGCAGGAAGTCATTACTGACGGTCGCACCGGATTACATTTCAACACCGGCGACCCCATCGACCTGGCGGAAAAAGTTGAATGGGCGTGGAGTCATCCCTCTCGACTCGCCGCGATGGGGCGGGAAGCTCGCGAGGACTACGAAGCACTCTATACCCCTGAAACCAACTACTCCCTCCTGATGGCCATTTACCAGCAAGTCTTACAAGCCCAGTCGCAATCCATCGGTCACGTTCAACCAATTCACGCTACATAAACCAATCAAATAAATATGCTGCCCAATTTTCAGGTACTTGGCGTGCGAGTTCACGCCGTTCAAATGTCGGAGGCGATTGCCCAATTACGGGCGTGGATTCGTAACCGCGATAACGGCCGCTATGTCGCGGTTACGGGCATGCACGGTGTCGCTGAATCCAGGCAAGACCGTTATTTTCGGAAGATTTTGAACTCAGCCGACTTGGTCGTGCCCGACGGGATGCCCCTGGTTTGGTTGGGCCGCTGGCATCGCTATTCACTTCGCAGACGCGTGACCGGGTCCGAGTTGATGGCAACTTTCTGCCGTGAGACCGGACCGGCTTTCCGCCACTTCTTTTACGGAGGTGCACCTGGAGTGGCGGATGATTTGGCCGGCGTGCTCCATGAAGAGTACGGCATCGTGGTGGCGGGAACCTACGCTCCCCCATTTCGCCCGCTCACCGAAGAAGAAGAAATCGAAGTCGCGGCACGCGTAGAGGAATCCGCCGCCGATGTTCTTTGGGTAGGGCTGAGCACTCCCAAGCAAGAGCGCTGGATGTATGAGCACAGGGAAAAGCTCAAGGTCCCGGTGATGCTGGGAGTCGGCGCCGCCTTCGACATGAATTCAGGCAAATTGCAGAGAGCTCCGGCCTGGATGCAGGAGCGCGGCCTTGAATGGCTCTTCCGGCTTATCGCGGAACCACAACGCCTGTGGAAGCGATATCTCGTCACTATTCCAAAAACTGCCTGGTTCGTGTGTCTGGAACTTATACGGGAGTTTTGAAAATCCGGGAGTCATCACCCTCAAGGCAACAAAGCCCGGCACTCTCTCGAAAAGCTTTTAAACGCGGTCACTTCCCCAAGGAGAAGTCATACATATGAAAAAGCAACCAAGAATACTGGTTACGGGCGCGGGAGGATTCATAGGTCACCATCTGGTTAAGCGCTTGAAGGAGGAGGGCAATTGGGTCCGTGGTGTAGACGTCAAACCGCCGGAATACGAATCTTCAGCGGCCGATGAGTTTGATGTGGTGGATCTTCGCAAGTATGACAACTGTCTGCATGCAACCCGAGGTGGAATCGGACAGGTCTATAACCTCGCTGCAGATATGGGAGGTATTGGCTACATCACCGCCTCGCACGCGGACATCTCGCGCAATAATATTCTGATCAATGCGCACATGCTCGAAGCCAGCCGTCTCAACGGCATCGACAGGTTCCTGTTCTCCTCTTCTGCTTGTGTTTATGCTGGATACAAGCAAACCAGCGCCGATGTGAGCCCATTGCGCGAGGAAGACGCCTATCCCGCCGATCCCGAGCCGGGATATGGCTGGGAAAAACTCTTCACTGAAGAGTTGTGCCGCTACTACCGCCGGGATTACAAGTTCGAAACCCGGATCGTCCGCTTTCATAATGTTTACGGTCCTCTGGGAACGTATGAAGGCGGCAAGGAAAAGGCGCCGGCCGCGATCTCACGTAAAGTGGCGCTTACGGAGGATGGCGGTGAGATTGAGATTTGGGGCGACGGAGAGCAGACCCGGTCCTTTATGTATGTTGACGACTGCGTCGAAGGGTTGTTGCGGCTGATGGCTTCCAACTATCACGAACCGCTGAATCTCGGCACCGATCGCCTGGTCACCATCAACGAATTGGTCGACATGATTTCTGCAATCGCGGGAAAACAGTTGATCAAACGGCACGATGAGACCAAGCCGCAAGGCGTCCGCGGACGTAACAGCGACAACACAAGGCTTTTCCAGACCCTACGATGGGAACCCGGTATTTCTTTGGAGACCGGACTGGAAACTACCTATAAGTGGATTGAGAACGAGTTACGCGAAGCCGATCGTATTCCAGCCGCGTATGCCGTCCAAGCCGCCGGGTAGCTCGGTTCTGGCCTGACGTCGCCGATGTAATCGCTAAGGATGGCGCTCTGCATTAACACGAGCGCCATCCGAAGCGAAACATGCTTCAACAGTTCTGCAAAAGCGGAAGCACTCTCATGATCGCGTAAGTTTCTTTGCCATGGTCCATTTTCTAAGCCAAAGCCGATTAGCTCGCAATACTGTGTGGATGTCCCTGGGCCAGGGGCTTCGGCTGGTTATTCAGGCGCTGTATTTCGTCGTAATTGCGCGGTCTCTTGGCGCTGCCAACTACGGGGCATTCGTCGGAGTGGTGGCGCTGGTCGGCATCGTTTTTCCGTTTGCGACTCTTGGTAGCGGAAACTTGCTGGTAAAAAACGTCTCGCGGGATGCGAGCCTCTTCTCGCTGTATTGGGGTAGAGCGCTTGTGACTACCGCGATAGCCAGTTCTTTATTTTTTGCCGTTGTGCTCGCTCTGTCTCACTATGTTTTGCCTGGATCGATTCCGTTTCGATTGGTGGTACTCGTAGCTGCCTCTGATCTTTTTGGACTCAGTATCATCCAGCTCTGTGGCCAGGCTTTTCAGACCTTCGAGCGTTTGAACTGGACTGCAACCATCAACGTGATGGGCAGTGCCAGCCGGCTTTTGGGCGCGGTCATCCTGGTTGGAATCCATCATCATCCCTCCGCCTTGCAGTGGGGCTACTTGTATTTTTCCAGTACGTGGGCGGTAGTACTCGCCGCGTTGTTTCTGGTGTTCACAAAGGTTGGCGTTCCCCGATTCAAGTTGGGGAGGTCCATAGCGGAGATGCGGGAAGGCTTTTATTTTTCCGCGGGCTTGAGCGCGCAGACCATCTACAACGACATCGATAAGACCATGCTGGCTCGTCTTGGCACGCTCGAAGCGGCGGGGATTTACGGCGCCGCCTACCGCTTGATCGATGTCACCTTCGTGCCGATACAGTCCCTGCTTGCCGCTGCTTATCCTAACTTCTTTCGCACCGGCGCCGCTGGAATCTCGGCGAGCCTTGGTTACGCCCGTCGATTGGTTTGGGGCGCGCTCGCGTACTCGGTAGCCGCTTGCGTAGCCATCTTGGTGTTTGCCGGGGTGGTCCCGCTCATACTTGGTCCGGAATACACGTTCACCGCAGAGGCACTACGCTGGCTGGCGTTGCTTCCGGTGCTGAAGGTTCTTCACTATTTTCTATCGGACTCCTTGACCGGCGCAGGCTATCAGGGAGTGCGCACATGTATTCAAGCCGGTGTAGCTATCTTCAATGTGCTGATTAATCTATGGATTATTCCTGCATACTCCTGGCGCGGTGCGGCGTGGTCGAGTATCGCATCCGACGCGCTGCTGATGTTCAGCATAGGAGCCGCGGCGTTTGTCTTGTCACGGCGGGCTCGCGTGGTGCAGGGCGATGCTCCTCTCGAGCATGCGGAGGAAAACGCGCTAACCGTGTTTTGAGTTGAAGACGTACCATGCGAATACTCATTTTTCCCCGGAACATCCGCTGCTCCGACAATCCATACGGGGAATTGTTGTATCGCGACATGCCCAGCTTTGGGGTCGAGGTGCATGGATTCTCGATTTGGCAGGCACTCTGGGGAAGATATGACGTCTTCCATCTCCACTGGCCGGAATATTATCTGAACCGGTCTTTACTGAAAGCCCTGTTCGGATCGCTTCTGGTTCTGCTTTCCACTGTATGGTTGCGCGCGCGGGGCACCCGCATCCTGTGGACGGTTCACAATCCTCACAGCCACTCACATGCACACCCGACAATGGAAGCGTGGTTTTGGGAAATATTTACCCGGATGCTCGACGGCTTCGTCAGTCTTAGCGACTCCTGCAGTAAATGGATAGAGACGGATATTCCACATCTGCGAAGGACAAAGAGTTCGGTAATTCCTCACGGGCACTACAGGCAAGCTTATCCAGCGACAATAGATCCAATTCGCGCCCGCGATGCAATGGGGATTGGGCCGGCGCAGACTGTACTGCTGTTCTTCGGGGGAGTCTCTTCCTATAAGAATGTCCCGCATCTGATTAACACGTTTCGCGATGCCTCTCTACCAGACACAATCATGCTGATCTCCGGCAGGCCGCAGCGCCGGCACCGCCCCCTGGTCGAAACAGCCGCAGGGACCGACCGCCGTATCAAGCTCGACCTGCGCCGCATTCCTACCAACGAGGTGCAGCTACTTTTCTCGGCGGCTGATCTGGTTGTACTCCCGTTCTCAGACATCATGCATTCCGGGTCGGCCATGCTGGCGCTGTCGTTCGACAGGCCCGTGCTTGTTCCTGCTCGCGGCTCGCTTCCGGAACTACAAATGCGCGTCGGCTCCGAATGGGTGCGTACCTATGATGGTGAATTGACGGCGGCGATATTGAAAGACGCGGCTGCCTGGGCGAAAGCCGCAAATCGCGAGTCGCGCCCGGATTTGTCATGCTTCGACTGGCCTCAAATTGTAGAAGCCACCATCGAACTCTATTCCCGGCTGTGTTCCCAGCCACTACCACTGCGATCGCCAAGCCAGCAACCGGCGAACGTCGAACACGTGGCGATGTTGAAACATCTTCCACCGGCCGTGATCTTTTGAAATGTCTCCTGATCGTGTTTCATGCGGATCTCACTCAAATTCTTAAATGACGCTTTCACTGTCCTGGTACTTTTCTTCGGGACGGGTGCGTTCATGTCGCTCATGTTGGACACTACCAACCCCAACGGCGCCGCCGATGGCAGCATGTTTCTACAGCTCGGATGGACTCTGATCTACATCGCGGTATTGGTCCGCGCGGTTCCGCTTCGACATGAAATCAAGCGGGCAGTAAAAGCCAATAAAGCACTGCTATTTTTAATACTACTTGCGATTGGCTCCACGATTTGGTCGGAGGATGCGGGGGTTACTATTCGCCGCAGTTTCGCAGTGCTGGGGACCACGCTGTTTGGGATCGATTTCGCCGTCCGTTACTCGATTCGCGAACAAGTTCGCCTATTCGGAATTGCGGTGGGCCTGGCTGTCGGAATCAGTATCGTGGTGGAACTGTTCTTCCATGGCCTGATTCCCACCGTAGATAACGCTTATCCCGACGCGTGGAACGGGGCCTTCGTTCAGAAGAACGAGTTTGCAAGGCTGGTTGTGCTTGCAGGAATCTTGCTTCTCATGCGCGCGCGACATTTCCTGGTCGCAATACTTATCGTCGGCGCCTCGTCGGGCGTGATTTTTCTGTGCCACTCCCGGACCGCATTGGTGGTGTTTGCCGCAATGCTTGTGCTGTTACGCGTATTCAAGCTGCGGCAGCGGAGTCCAAGAGCGTTGATCGCAGGAATCGTGGCCGTCCTGCTTTTGAGCACGCTGCTGTCAGTTGTCGTCGATATGGACAGTATGGCGGGGTTGCTGGGTCGCGACGCAACCCTGACCGGGCGCACCAACATCTGGGCGATGGCACTTGAGAGCATTCAGGCAAAACCTATTTTGGGATACGGATTCAGCGCCTTCTGGAACGTCGCTCCCGAAGCTGATCGGATCAGTAATATTTTGCATTGGAAAATCCCGCACGCGCACAATGGTCTTATCGATCTCACATTGCAACTAGGATTGGTCGGACTCGCGCTTTTTCTGATGGTCTTTTTCGTGGCGGTACGTCGCGCCCTGGCTATTTCTTCCAGCGATCCTGCAAAGGAGGCGATGTGGCCGTTGGCTTACCTTGCATTCGTCACTCTTTACCAGGTAACCGAAAGCACGATTTTCGTCGGAAATACTATTTTGTGGATGGTTTACGTTTCTACCGTATGCTCGGTCAGCGTGGCTTTGCCTGCTGAATCTGATGTTTCCATCCGCGAGTCTGCCTTTGAACCAGGGCCCTTCACGGGCGGCAAGGAATACGCGTGACTGACGCTTCGTCGCGGATGGTCGTGATTTTCTGCGATCACCTTTTGTATCTTTCGGAAACCTTCATTCTCGCCCAGGCGCAAGCGCTCCGGCATTTCTCTCCTGTTTACGCCGGTTCCAGAAGAGTGGCCGGGCTCGAGTTACCGGAGGGCAGCACATACACGATCAATCCTGGCGGCCCTGTTGGAAAGATTGGCGAAGCAGTTTTCAAACTATTCGGAAAGGCTCCGGGTCTCATCCGGCAACTGCAGGCGTTCGATCCGGTTCTGATTCACGCTCATTTTGGTCCCGACGGGCTGCGTGCGTTGCCTCTGGCACGTCAGCTCGGCTTGCCCCTAATTGTGACCTTCCACGGATCTGATGCGACTGCCGTTAATCCCGCGCGAAATGAAGTTCCCTTCGGACATAGGCGGTATTTGGCCAGGAAGGGCATTTTGCAAAACGGGGCTTCCTTGTTTCTGGCTGTTTCTGATTTCATCCGGGGAAAACTGTTGGAGCAGAATTTCCCTCCTGAAAAAGTGATTGTGCATTACACCGGAGTGGATACGAATTTGTTTTCGCCAGCACAGGAGGAACCTGAACCCATAGTTCTTTTCGTAGGCCGCCTGTCCGAGAGAAAGGGTCCGCAACTACCTGATTCGGGCAATGGCGAGCGTTCAGCAGGACGATCCACGCGTCGAGTTGGTTCTGATTGGCGACGGCCCGCTTCGGAAAGAACTTGAACAACAGGCGAAAATCAGCTTGAAAAAATACAGATTTCTGGGCGCGCAAACGCCGGAGATTGTCCGGGAATGGATGAATCGGGCGGCTGTGTTTTCCGCGCCCAGTATTCGAGCAGAGTCCGGCGGAGAGGAAGCCTTCGGCATGGTATTTGCCGAAGCGCAGTCTATGCAGAAGCCAGTAGTCGCGTTTGCTTCAGGCGGCATAGTGGAGGCGGTGCAGCACGAGCAGACCGGCCTTCTGGCGCCGGAGAAGGATTGGCGGAAGCTCGCTGAATACTTGAGTCTGCTTCTTAGAAACGACCATCTGCGGCGTCAGTTCGGTGCGGCCGGCCGTGAGCGAGTGCTTCGGTTGTTCGATCTGGAAAGGCAGACTCGTGTGCTGGAAACGATTTATTCAAGGGTTGCGGTCACGCACACAGCCGCGCGGCGGCGAGAATCAAACTCAAGGGAGACGGTCGAAATATGCCACGAGTCTTGATCATTCAGGCGCAGATGAAGCATTACCGCATTCCTTTGTTTACCCATCTGCACGAGCTTCTGCAGCGGGATGGAATTGATTTGAAGGTCGCCTACAGTCCCCCGCACGGCCTGCACGGAATGGTGCGCGATGACGGCGATCTTCCACCGGAAATTGGACGGAAAGTCGCAGGTCATTGGTTGGCAGGTCGAGCCATCTACCAGCCTTTGTGGAGCGAAATCTCGGAGGCCGATCTGGTGATTACCGGGCACGAGAATAAATACCTGATGAATCCGTGGTTGTTCATGCTCTCTGCGCTTCGGCTCAAGAAGGTCGCCCTATGGGGGTTGGGGCCTTGCATGGAAGAAGATCAATCCCAGATGTCACACTGGCTCCGTAAAAAAGCTCTGATTGCCACGGACTGGTACTTCGGTTATACAAGCGGGATCGTGCCATACCTCAGGCGACATGGAGTCTCTCCGGAAAGAATCACCGCCGTGCAGAACGCGGTGGATACCGGTGAACTTCGAAAGAGCCTTGCGAGCATAAGCGATGATGAAGTCGCGAGAGCAAAATCCACTTTGGGGATCCCAGGCGGACCACTGGGAATCTATTGCGGCATCCTGGAACCGACTAAGCACGTTCCTTTCCTCATAGAAGCGACGCGTTTGATCCGGCAACGAGTGCCCGATTTTCAGTTGCTCGTTATCGGAACTGGTCCGGATCGGACCTGCGTCGAAGACGAGGCCCGCACAAATCCCTGGATTCACTACCTCGGACAGAAGTTCGGGCAGGAGAAAGCGCTGGCACTCCGCATGGCCGATATCTTTGTATTGCCGGGGCGCGTAGGGTTGGCGGTTCTGGATAGTTTTGCTGCCGGGCTGCCATTGTTTACAACCGACCTCACGATTCATGGCCCCGAGGAAAGTTACCTCATCGATGGGTATAACGGCCGGAAAACGGCTCACCGTTTGCACGCCTATGCCGACGCTGTTGTTGAGGCGCTGAACTCGCCTTCTGTACTGGAACGGTTGCGCCGAAATGCCTTGGCAACGGGATCGCAGTACACGATAGAAGCGATGGCGCAGAATTTCAGACGAGGCATCAAACAATGTCTCGCTCTGCGCGATTCCAGTCCGTTGATGGCTTCGGCATTGTCAGAATGAAAACTCTTCAAATTCTTTCGCTATCGATGTTTCTGATTTTTGCCTCGGCAAACAAGCCAATTGCGTTGACTCCGCCTTCAACGCCGATTCCCGCAAGTTTGTTCGGCATGCATATCCACCATATGGTTAGCCTGCACGGAACCGACCGGCTAACACCGTGGCCCAGCGTGCCGGTACCAGAATGGCGGTTATGGGATGCCAAAGTGACTTGGCCGGACCTTGAGCCTGGCAAAGGTCAGTGGCACTTCGACGATCTCGATCGATCCCTGGCCCTGGCGGAGGCTCACCATGCGAATGTGCTGATGACCCTCGGCCTGACCCCGCGATGGGCTTCTGCTCGTCCCCAGGAAGCCTCCGGATACGCTCCGGGCTATGCGGCCGAACCCAAAGATATAGAGGACTGGCGAATCTTCGTGCGAACCATTGCTACACGCTATAAGGGCCGCATTCAAGCTTACGAGATCTGGAACGAGCCCAACGTGAAGAGATTTTGGACGGGCAGCATCGACCAGCTTGTCGATCTCACCCGCGAAGCTTCCATCATCATTCATAAGGTCGATCCCAAGGCCATCGTGGTTTCTCCGCCCGCGACCGGATTTCCCGGAATCAAATGGCTGCCGGAGTTTTTAAGTAAGGGCGGCCAGTACGTCGACGTCGTTGGGTATCACTTTTATCCTTCTGCTAAAGCACCGGAAGCAACGCTGGTGCAGTTGGTCGACGCAATAAAAAAAGTCATGGCGGAAAATGGAGCCCAGGATAAGCCGCTTTGGGATACAGAAGCCGGCTGGTTGCCGCCCGCGCAAATTGATCCAGAGATTGGCGCCGCTTACCTGGCGCGATCGTACATTGTTCTCTGGGCAGACGGCATTCAGCGCTTCTACTGGTACTCATGGGATAACCATGTAACGGTTGCTCTGCGGACGACAGAAAGTGACAGCCAGACGCTGACGCCGGCAGGTCGGGCATTCGAAACGATTCAGAAATGGCTGATTGGGACTCGCATGGACTGGTGCAAAGCCGATGCCGACTCCACCTGGACATGCCAGCTCAGTCGAGACCGAGGTTCCCAATGGATCGTGTGGAATGCTGAACAGACCAGAACCTTCGCAGTGCCGCCCGCGTGGCGTGTCAGGAATGTCGTTCCACTATTGGGGAATCCGCAGCCGCTCAACGGCACGACTGTTGAAATAGGTCAAATCCCGCAGCTGCTGAAACCAACCCCCTAAGGTGCCTTCGTACGCCGGCAGCTCCGATGGTCGGCGCGTTCTTTCCCGCTCGCCGGGCCAACTCGAAAGTGAACCGTCCTCAGAATCAGACACAATCATGATTCTCAAACGCTTTTTAACTCAGCACGATCGGAACATTGAACTCGACTTCGTGCGAGGGCTGGCGATCTTGATCGTGATCGGGACCCACGCTTTGAGCTTGCCCACCTCGAATCCCTGGTTCCGAGGAATGGAAGTTGTTTTAAAGACCTATGGATGGACTGGTGTTGATTTATTTTTTGTACTGAGCGGCTTTCTGGTAGGTGGCGTCCTGTTGAGCGAATACCGCAAGACTCAGCAGGTCGATGTGAAGCGCTTCGTCATCCGCCGTGGCTTGAAGATCTGGCCACCCTATTACTTCTACATCCTCTTTCAAATAATCGTTCATCGCCATCCGCTCGAATCGTTTTTGTGGGCGAATTTGTTCCATATCCAGAATTATGTAGGCAGCAGCCTTAAGCATACGTGGACGCTTTCGCTCGAAGAGCATTTCTACCTGCTGCTTGCGCTGAGTTTTGGTTGGATGGTTCTGCGAGGATGGCCCGCCGGAAGAATGATCAAGGCTTTCGTCATCGCAATGTGTGGCGTCTTCGCCATTCGCTGCATTACTTGGTCCTTGGGATTCGAGGACATGGCTCGGCAAGCGACGCATACGCGAATCGATTCGCTCTTGTGTGGTGTGGTCCTCGCCACGCTACTTCAATTTTATCCAAGCCATTTTGAGTGGCTTACCCGGCGCAGGACTGGGCTGATTCTCGCCACGACTTTCACCATCGTGTTTATTGCACTGGTGCATGATCAGAAGTCGGCCCTCATGGACACGGTCGGATTCACCGTTATTTATCTTGGATACGCTGCCTTCATGCTGTTGGTGTACCAGCACTCGGGAGGGTTGCGAGACTGGTTGATTTACCGGGTCGTGGCCAAGATCGGCGTCTATTCATATGGCATTTATTTGTGGCATCTGGCTGTCCGGGATGCGTGCGCGCATTTTGCGCAGCGCTTTGGTCCCGCTCTGCAATGGCCAGTTGGGCTTACGGCTCAATATGCCACCGCGATTGTACTAGGCACAATGTTGACCTTGTTGATCGAGTGGCCATCGCTACGCCTGCGAGACAGGTTATTCCCGGCGAAAGGCAACTTGCATTTGCTCATCGACTCACCGCCGGATGCGAGCGTGTCGAGGGACGAGCATGCCAGAAACATAAACCCTTTGGGCGGAGTCGCTACCGCGAACTGAGTCAGGTTGTATAAATGGCGGTCGAATGTTTCAAGATCACGCGCAAAGTGAGAAGAAACCCAGGCACGAAGCCAGGTCGAATTTAGTGCTCTTGCCGCACGCTCCCTGCGCTTTGCCGGCTGCGGCGAAGGTAAGATAATGACGCTCAACTTCAGGCGCATCACCAGTCAAAAACGGTTCATACCCCAGATTGATGGCTTGCGCTTTGTCGCCATTTCATCGGTAGTCTTGTTTCATCTATACGCTTCTTTGAATCACGGTGGTGCAGTTCTAAACGCAGGTTTCGATGGCGCAAATGTTGGGATGTTGAGCAAGCGCGGCGTCGAATTGTTCTTTGTGATAAGCGGATTCATCCTGGGGGTTCCCTTCGCGTCTGCTTATCTCCGCGGCACGCCGAAAATCAAACTGAAACAGTATTTTCTCCGGCGGCTGACGCGCCTTGAGCCCCCTTACATCTTGAGTTTGTTGGTGTGGGCCGGGCTCCTGTTTGTTGTTGGACAACAAAGCGGCCGCGAGATCATGCCGCATTTGCTCGCCAGCATGGCCTATCTTCACAATGTGATTTATCAGAGCGACAGCACGATTAACGTGGTGGCGTGGTCATTGGAGGTTGAAGTCCAGTTCTACGTTCTCGTTCCACTCCTGGCCAGTGTATTTGCCATCGCCGACACGCGCTTGCGACGCGCGTGTTATTGTGATCCTCATGCTCGCTTCGGCGCTGCTTGGCGGCAGGCTTGTAAATACCTGGGGGCAAGCGTCCATCGCATACTATTTGCCGTTCTTTCTGGCGGGATTTCTTCTCTGCGATCTTGTATGTAACTCGAAGTGACTGGAAGCCTTCGTGGTCCTGGGACTTGGTAGCCCTTCTTGGTTGGCCGCTAGTCTGGTACTTGAGTCCAGGATGGAGCCACCTCATACTGCCCTTCATTATCGTGGCGCTCTACCTTGCGGCGTTCCGTGGGAGGGTATGTTCAGCAATTTTCAGCCATCCAATGCTCACTGACATCGGTGGAATGTGTTACAGCCTGTATCTGTTTCATTTCCTTGTCATTTCCGCGGTATGCCGATTGTCGAAGCCGTTGCACCTCGGAGGCAACTTCTGGGCATACTATGCGCTGCAGTCTATTGTGGTATTGCCTTTCGTGCTGATCTTCTGCGGGATATTCTTTCTGCTGGTGGAACGTCCATGTATGGATAAAGACTGGCCCCGCAAGCTGCGAAACCGCTGGTTTGTTTCCCCGCCTGCTCCTGTTGCAAGTGCAATGACTAAGTAGGTCTGTCCCCGCCGTCCCTATCTCTTCTCCAGTTCACAACAACTAATTTACTCCGTGCTACGTTCGCTCTTATGGATCAGAGTGCGAAGGTATGCGACGGGTGTGCTGTTAGCGAGAAGCTAGTCGCCCTATCTCCGGCGGAAAATCTTTCTTGGCGGCGCGGGTGACAATAGGCGGGCAAAACTCTCGAGCAAGTTTGAGAACCCTAGTTTTATCTCCAAGCAGGTTGCCGGATTTACGGGAGCCCGATGGAAAAAGCGAGCTGTGCGAAGGAACATACTGAGCGCAGGCGGTATGGTAGTACACAACGAAAGAGCTGCGGCTTCGCCCTGGACAGGCGATCGGCGAGGGAACGCCGTGAAAGTTCTGGTCAGCAATCTCAAAGATTACCGTCCGGTTGAATAGCGGTTCCACCACGGCTTCGCAGCGGCTGCCATCGTGGTTCCACATTTCGAACTGGCCGCCGTATTCGTGTTTCCAGGATTTATTCAGATAAGTAATCAGCGAAAGACGCCGGGTTAAGCCGGTTTCGTAGGCCATGTTCCGGTCGGCGTGCACATCAAATTTCCCACCCGGCGGCATTACATGGTACCCGCCACCCTGCAAATATGGGTCGGGCAAAAGTTCCTTGATACCAGTAATGTCGGAGAGGAAGTAGAGGAAAGCGGCTGAGTGCAGAAACGCGATGAACTGGGAACCGGTTTCGCCAAGCTCAACCGCGGAGCGCAGCCCATATTGCGTGAGGTGACCATCGTGGCAGTACGAGAATTTATCCGCCGTCAACGAGGGCATTTCGCTCACCAATCGATCGATTAACCTGTCCTCAAACAGATTGTCGATGACGACGTGAGGGAAGGGGCGTGCAGATTTGTACTCCGCCGCCATTTGATCGAGGCTCTGGTTAATGTTGATCTTATGGTTCAACAGAGAAAGGACATCAACAGCGTAGCCGTGTGCCATATACGCGATACTCTCCAGTTCCAACGAACCGGACTACTGCATAGGATGCATTCCGAGAGAGCGTAACTACCGCCGTGGCCAGGTTATCGGCGTGGGAATGAGACTGAGGTGACAGGCTTAAGAATAAATGATTGCTGCTGCGCAATCACGAAAAATCTTGCAAAAAAAAGAAAAGACTGGATGCGTTAGAGAAGCAAGGACCATCGCACCAGTAACTGGTTACTCTTTCCATGGAAGCCTAAAGACCCCAACCGCTGAATCATTCAACCTAAATTAGGCATTAGACCTTAATTGCCTTCCGATGTCGGTCTACCGGGCTTCGTCGCTAGAATCGTCTGCCAGTTGAGAATTGCGTTCCACACCAGACGGTGATCGCCTCGGTTGAGGTCGCGATGTAAGGGGTTGAAGTTGAAAGCAACTACATGTCCCTGGCCAACCGGCATATCGAGAATCGCAGGACGTCCGATCAGTCTGCCTTCTCCCCACGCCTGTCCGCTCACGACGAACGGAGCTCCATCACGATCGCCCCATTCCATGATGACGTTGCTGCGGTCTTCCGGCCCGTCGAGGCAGGTAGTGCAATAGGCCATGCGTAGCCAGCTTCGGGGAGTATCGTACAGCGGAAAGTTTTGACGAAACACATGAGTGTGCGCCGGGTAGCCGTAAGCCAGCGGTGAATCCGGCCGGTCGAAAGTGACACGCACGTGAGCGCCCGGAGTGCGCGTGCCTGCCGTTTGCGCGGCGGCAGCCGAATCCGACCCGCCACCCTGACTGCTGCGCGGCACGCCGCCGGAGGAACGACGAACTCCGCGCACGATCCCCGCCTCCAGCGGCAGCATGGATCCGCTGCCCAGGGTCACGAGCAATCCTCCGTCTTCGACGAAGCGTTGAATTTGAGCGAGACCTTCCCATCCGACCCCACCTGTGATGTCATCCGTTTCCGCAGGCTTGCCAAAGCTGGGTGTCTGCGGAGTGGCTTTGAAAGGCATCGGTCCCCACGCTTTTGGCAAACCCTGAATCTGCTCCGCGAGTTCGAGATCCACATGACCATACAGCAGAACGTCGACGCGATCGCGCAACGCGCCTGCACGGATATCTTCATCCCGTAGATAAATGTAGGGAACCTTGCGCTGGTCGAGCGAGTAGCGGACCCATCCGATTGAGTCAGTGTCTGCCCATGGCACCCACACCCCGATGCGTGCGGCCTGAGCTTTGTGCCGCGAAACATCGGGCGCCGTCGCGACGCTGACGAAATCCAAACCCAACTCGTTGGCCGTGGACCGGACGGCATCGGCTAACCCGTCTTGCGCCGGAACGATCCATGATCCGGCGGGAAAAGTGGTTCCTCCTGCGGTAAATTCCCGTTCGGCAATTTCGATTCCGAATTTTGCTAGACGGTAACGGGCTGCGATCAGTCCTTCCTGACCCGTATCCTTCATCAGGAACACCGGGCCCAGTCCCGCTACATTGCCCGCCGGGTGCGGTTCTTCGGTCAAAGGAGTGAGAGGTGCAGAGCGCACCGAAGAATCAGCCGTGGGAATCACATTCAGTCTGTAGTGCGCGGGCAGTTCCCAGGAGACATCATCGTAGGGCTCGCTGCCATCCTTCGGATAGCGCTGGGGTGTGAGCAGGTCCACGGCATAATTGCGATACGGCTGGTCGAGACGCACAACGTAAGTGCCAGCGGGATATTCCCCGTCTTTCAGCTTTAACGTCTCCTTCGCGCGGCTCACCTCGATGTGCTGACCGAGAAGGCGTCCAACCATCTGCGCCACGCGGGTCGGATCACCCTGTCCGTCGGGAATCAGGAACGCATACGGAGCCTCGTTCACACCTTTCTGCCAGGAATCCCATCCCTTCTTGTAAAAATTGTGAAGCATGGACTTCGCATTCATCGCGCTGAGATCGAGCGCAGCCAACGCGGCCGTCTCCTGATAATTAAGGTTGTCGCGTGCTGACCACGTCACTACTCCACTCGGCGGAGGAAGAGGCCGATACCACTCCATGGTGGCATCATTCGGTGGCACTTCACGTCGCATGGTCTCAGCGCTTCCATTGCCCCAGGTCTCATAGCCACGGCCAATGCTGTTGTGGTTCATCGCGACTGAGTCGAGGTAGAGATGGGCGAAGGCTTCACCGAAATTCCAGGTTGAAACGCCGGGCATGCCCATGCCAGTCAGAGTTTCCACTTCATGAAAACTTAGTTCCAGAAATTCGGTATAGGTGATGGGATCGATGTTTGGGTTATAGGGCCCAGTGCCGTTCCACGTCATCAGCATGGGCTCGCCTTCATGCAGATCGTGGACCACAGTGGGATGCCACTCGTGAAACATCCGGTGAACCGCTTTCGTGGTCTCGTGGGTTTGCTGGTGAGTATCGCGGTTGATATCTACGAATGCGTATTTTGACCAGTAAGGAGGCGATTGGCGAGGCAGCGAGGCCCGATCAGTTTTGCCTTTCAGATACCGGTAGAACCACTCGACCATCTTGTCGCGTCCATCGGGATTGGAAACTGGATTGATCAAGACCACGAGTTGCTCGCGAATGCGCTTGATCATCGGCTGTTCCGAAACCGCAAGACGGTAAGCCATCTCCAGCATGGCCTCCGTGGATCCGGTCTCGTCCGAGTGCAGGGCGGCGTTGAAATAATAGATAGGGCGGGCACTCTGAATCAGCCGGTCGGCAGCAGCAGGATCGGTGCGTCGTGGATCGGCCAGGGAAGCGGTCACCGCTTTCAGACGGTCGAGTTCACGAATGCCGGCTTCATCTGCAATCGCCAGCAGCACGATGTCGCGTCCTTCTTCGCTATGCCCGATGGTGAAAACCCGCACGCGAGGCGAACTGGATGCCAGCGCACGGCAGTAGGCATAGGCCTTGGCGCTGTCCACCAGTTCACCCGGCGCGCCCGCAATTCGTCCGAGGAAGGCAACCGGGGAAGGCACGGTCGCCGACTTGGGCAGGTAGGACACCCATGGCGATAGAAATCGCTTGTCCCCTGTTGCTGCGGCGATCGCTTCAATCGAACCGGATTCAGGCACATCAGGAGATGCGGTGCTTTGCGCCCACGATACCGCCGCAAAAGCCTGCAGCAGGGACAACATCAGAACCAGGGATCGGACCATGAACGTTTCCACTCTCCGGGGATGGATTGCGCGACCGACGATGAAAAGTCGCGAGTGGAGTTTACTACGACAGCTGTTCGGGTACTGATCGCGGACAAAATGGGACGAATGCGGTGATGTTTTCTTTGCGACCTCTGCCGCTTTTCTTTGCGTGCTTTGCGGTTAAAAGCTCTTTACGGCTGAGGACGCCAAGAAATCTGCAAAGCACGCAAAGAAAAGCAGAGCTTCGAAATCCGTCAAAACCCCATCGACGGATCGAATTCAATTTGATCCATCTCGGCCAGAATATCGGCATCTACAACCAATTTTCTGACCCGGACGCAGTTCAGCAGATCATCCAGCATATCGACGCGCCGCGTAAGATACAAGACCAGCTCGATGCGTTTTTCGCCGCTCAGGTTCGTCACAATCTCCGGAATGATGGGTAGCACTGCCATAAATGACCCCTTAATATTTCCTCTTCGTTTGCTGCACCTCAACTGTAAGGCAATCGATTTTTCGCGACGTTAAAAGGCTGCAAGAATCCGTCATGCCGGCCCAAAGCCAGATCATGAGCCCGTTCTAAGGTCCATTCGAGGAAATACAAAAGAAATGCTTGTGAGAAGATGAACCAGTGTCCACGAAAGAACGCATGGATTACGACGCAATTCTGGTGACTTCTTTCGGCGGTCCGGAACGGCCTGAAGACGTGATCCCGTTTCTGGAGAACGTCTTGCGCGGGAAGAACGTGCCACGCGAGCGCATGCTCGAAGTGGCTGAACACTACTATCGTTTTGGTGGAAAGAGTCCAATCAACGACCAGAATCGTCAACTCATCAGAGCACTCGAAGCGGAATTGGCCGAGCGCGGACCTCACTTGCCTGTGTACTGGGGAAACCGCAACTGGCATCCGTTGCTGGCGGATACAATCCGTCAGATGAAAGCGGACGGAATGCGCCGCGCATTGGCAGTTGTCACTTCCGCTTACAGTTCGTATTCCAGCTGCCGGCAGTATCGGGAAGACATCGCAGGCGCGCAAGAAGCTGTAGGGCAGGGCGCGCCCGTGGTGGATAAAATCCGCGTGTTCTATAACCACCCCGGATTTGTCGAAGCCACCGCAGACCGGGTGCAGCACGCGCTGGACGAAATTCCGCTGGAGCGGCGTAGTGCGGCTCACCTTATTTATACCGCTCACAGCATTCCGATGAGCATGGCCGAGACCAGCGACTACGAAAAGCAGCTCAGGGAAACCGGCAGGCTGGTGGCGGAGCAACTGGGACGCAAACCCAACGAATGGAAACTGGTGTACCAGAGCCGCAGTGGGCCGCCTTCGCAACCCTGGCTGGAGCCCGACGTCCTTGGCTCTCTTCGGGAACTCAAGGCGCAGGGCGGGAGTTCAGATGTGGTGATCGCCCCGATCGGTTTCGTTTCCGATCACATGGAAATCATCTTCGATCTGGATACCCAGGCACGTGAACTGTGCGAAGAATTAGGTTTGCAAATGGTGCGAGCGGAAACTGTCGGCACTCATCCCAGATTCATCAGCATGATTCACGAACTCATCCTCGAGCGTATCAACGAAGGACAAACGCGGCGCGCATTGGGCTCGATGGGTCCGCGTCTTGACGAATGTGCTGCGGATTGCTGTCCCAGGCCCAGCCGTCCGGCAACTCGTTAATATGCTGGGGCTCTGATTTTCTTTGCGTGCTTTGCGGAACTCTTAGCGTCCTCAGCGTTCAAGTTTTAAGCGCCAAGATCGCAAAAAGGTCGCGGACTCTAGTGGGAAAGTTCCGAGCCCGACTAACCGGCTTTGCGGAAAGTAAGATTGACGCGCTCCGCGCCGAGAAGATGATGCTGATTTTCCTTGAGTGGCAGGACGCCATGATAGCGAAGCCGCGCCGGGCCGCCCCAAACCACCACATCGCCATGGGTCACAGGCACGCGCTTCGTTTTATCGGTCCGCTTCAATCCACCAAACAAAAACACGGCGGGAACTCCGAGTGACACAGAAACTATCGGCGCACCGAAATCACGCTCATCTTTATCCTGGTGCAGCGAAAGTTTGGCCCCGATATCGTAACGATTGATAAGGCACGCATCGGGAACGAAGCCAGGAAATCCTGCTTTGGTGGCCGCATTTGTGGCAAGACTCAAAAAGGAATCAGGCATGGCAGGCCAGGGCTGGCCGCTCTCCGGATCGATCGGATCGTAGCGATAGCCGTTCCTGTCCGTCACCCAGCCAAGGGCTCCACAATTCGTCATCGCAACCGACATCCGGTAACCGCCCGGCGTATTCATGTGACGGAATGGCGCCCTAGTGACCACATTGCGCAACGCGTCCAAAAGCGAGGCTTCATTCGCCAGAACAAACCCTCGCAGGAGGAATGCACCTTGAGCGAGATCCTCTTTTCGAGGCTCGATGTCGCTTATGTGATCGAACAAGTTCAACGTCATTAGTGTCCTCTACTTCGCATCATGAAAAATGATGCCAACCGTATGACGATTTCCTGACCGCAAACGGCTGACGCCGTGTCGCATGTTGACGCGGTAGTTGCCACGCGTACCTCGCACCGGGCGATGATGGACGGCGAAGGCTACAGCGTCTCCCTGCCGAAGCGGAATGACCTCCGCCCGAGACTGCATACGCGGACGCTGTTCCGTCAGCACAAATTCTCCACCGGTAAAATCTTTCGCAGGGTCGGAAAGCAGGATCGCCATCTGTATCGGGAAAACGTGCTCGCCGTAAATATCCTGATGGAGACAATTGTAATCACCCTCGCCGTATTGGAGCAGCAAGGGCGTCGGCCTGATTTGCCCAGCATGATGGCATCGCTCAATGAACTCAGCATGGTCTTCCGGATAACGGACATCGATGCCCATCGCGCTGTTCCAGCGATTGGCGACCGGCGCCAACCGCGAATAAATCGCCTTCCTTAATTCTGAGATGATCTCGGGCAGGGGATAGCTGAAGTACTTGTACTCGCCACGTCCAAAACCATGCCGGGACATCACCACGTGGCTTCGAAAGAGGTCATCCTGCGAGTACAGTTCCACCATAGACTTGCATTCATCAACGGACAGAATGCGATCGAGGATGGCGCTTCCCCGCGAATCAATATCTTGCGAGACTTGCTCCCAGTCGAGTTGTTCAACCCGGCTGACGGTATAGTGGGCTGGGATGGAGATTTTTGCTGCCGCGGATACGCTCAAAGGGGACTCTTCTCCTGGAATTCACTATGAGTAATCTAGCAATTACAGCCGGACACAACACTCCGATTCTTGCGGTCAAATTCGAATAACAACCGCATCAACGATTCATCCGCGAAGAATTTCTTTGCGATCTTTGCGGGACATCTTCGCTTTCTTTGCGGTTAAGCTTTCCCCCTGAAGCCCGCTGATGCCGCCGACTATCGTTCGCAAGCTATTCGGCAATACTCACGGTTGCGCGTGGTAAACCGTGACTCCGCCAAACATGGTCCACATCACATTGGTGGCTTTCAGTTCCTCGGGCGAAACCGTCAGAACGTCTCGATCAACCAGCACCATGTCTGCCTGCATGCCGGGAGCTAGCGAGCCAATCGAGTCCTGCTGGTTCAAAGCGCGCGCTGAGTTGCGGGTATAAGCAAAGAGCATCGCTTCTCGTGGCATTCGTTGTCCAGGATCGAGAATGCCTTCCGTTCCCTTGCGGGTTTCCGCCTGGTAGATCGCTTCAAAGACATTCGGAGTGGAGACATTCCAGTCACTGGCACCGGAAATAGTTGCTCCCGCATCAAGCAGCGATCGGGCAGGATACTGCCAGGGGTAAATCGCAGGATCGAGGTAGGGCTTAATCAGCTCAATTGTTTCTTCCCCGGCGTTCGCCCAGTAGAGTTGGAACGCGGCGATGACGCCAAGTTGGCGAAAGCGTGGGAAGTCGTCCGGGTCGATGAATTGAAGATGGGTTATCGTGTCGGGGAGATGACTGTCTCCGTTGGCAATTCGCGCTGCTGCAATTCCATTCAGTGCTTCCTTTACGGCGCGGTTGCCAATGGCATGAACGTGCACGATCAGGCCCTGCTTGTCGGCCAATGTGGCCAGCTCGGCAAAGCGAGCAGGCTCGAATAGCAGGTCTCCCGGTCTCCCACTATTTTTGTATGGTTTGGTCAGGGATGCGGTCTGCGAGGGGAATTCCACCACGCCATCAGCGAATACTTTGATACCCGGGAGAGTCAGGTTTTGCAGGCCCGCGTACTCCTGCCTAACCTTGTTAAAGATCTCCAACTCTTTCGCAGGATCGTTTCGTGGGTTCACCACCACAAAAGCTGCCACGTGCGCGATCAGCTCGTTATTCTGGGACAGGCTCTTGTAGGTTGGCAGAAACCGCTGGGAGTCGGCATCCAGCCAGGCGGTGATTCCCAGGCTGCCCAGGTAGCGAACCGCGGCGCGGCCGCCTTCCAGTAACTGTTGTTGTGACCGCTCGGGTATGACCGATTTGGTCTTGTCTATACCGGCGTCCACGCCAAAACCATTGGGTTCGCCGTCGGTGCCAACCCCGTAGTAGGCACGCTCGGACGCGGATAGATGGGCAAGAAAATCCCGCGTAACGCCGGCCCGGCGCAACAGAGCCTGATTCGCCCATCCGGTGTGGCCGTCGGAGCCCTCGAGAAACACCGCTTGGTTTGCATAGTCGCCGCTATTGAACCGGGCATTCAGTTGGTCAAGCTTCGACCAGTAGGTAATGGGCATTCCGCTGATATAGAGAACATCTCCGCGCATGCCCTTGCCGGACTTTTTTGCCTCCGCAGCTACTTTGACTAATTCGTCGGTCGACTTCAGTTCATCACCCAAGTCCGCTGAAATCAGACTGAAACCACCGTCGATGGGGTGAGCATGACTGTCGATAAGCCCCGGAAGCAGCGTTTTTCCACCCAGATCGACTCGTTCCGCGCCTTTTCCGGCGGCCTGCAACACCTCGGCCAGACTGCCGACAGCCACAATCTTGTCCCCGCGGATGGCAACGGCCTCGGCATAGGGATGGTCGGGGACGCCGGTAAAGACCTTGGCGTTAAACAAGACTCGTTCAGTCTTATCTTTGCCTTGGCCCCAAGAAGTTGATGCAATGCCAGACAGAAACAGAATCGCCAGAAACCCAACAACCCGGCCCCTTCCATGCATTCCCAGCCTCCGTGCCACCGTCATATTGCCGTTTTTGCTGCAGAAGAACTTTGCCGAATAAATCGACGCATAATATTATTCTTATTAAGCAAGTTTCGCAGGGATCGCGACCTGCACCAGGCCGCTGCGCCTGAAATGCTCCTACCACATAAGGCTTAAAACCTTTGACGCGAAAGTAATCTATCCACCCGCCGCAGGCCGTTAGAAGATAGTTAGTTCATGTGGTCTTTTCGTGAATGAAAAGCCTGCCACAACTGAATTGACGGAAAACGGTTCTCAATTGCCAATGCTTGACCAATGTTCGCATCAGTTTGTCTGGCCCCGGCGGGCCAGCGATGGCCGCTACTATCAGGTCTGCCGTATTTGTGAGGCCGAATACGAATACGACTGGGAGAGCATGCAACGCATGCACGGCGAGGGCAACGGAAACACTGATTTAGCGAGCGTCGAAGTTGAGCAGGTCGAAGTAGAGCAAGAGGAAGCCAGGCTAGAAGAGGCCAGGCTAGAGGTCATCACAGAACGCAGACACATCAGGATAAGCGTTCCGCCTCGGCGCGTGCCCAGCCCGACATTCTTGGTGGAGTTGGAGCCGGCCCATCGTGTCTTTATCCAAAACCTCGTCGACACGATCCAGAAGTGGAAGCAGCCTCAAGTCGCCGGCCCGCCTTGGTCGGTGCCATTCTGGAAGGATGTTTTCATCCAGTCGGACCTGCCCTGGCGGTGGTTTGGGAAATCATTAGTCGGCCATGTGGTCTTCGTAGCTGTTGTAGTGATCATGGTCAAGGTGTGGCCCTCCGGGCCGATCGAGCGGCCCAGCGTATTTCACAAGTACGTGAGCTACTACACGCCGCCAAAGTCCTTTCCGGCGCTGGGAAGCCATCAGCCGCGCCCGCGTGCGAAATCCATCCGGGCGCCACAGCCAGTCAAGGCGCCCGCGATCCGGGTGGCTTCGGAGCACGCCCCGAAATCCGGACAGCAAGAAGCGGCCATGCGTGCGCCCGAACTCACGCTGGGAAAGGGTGGTAAGCCAAAGATTGCGGGCATCTCGTCGCCCGCTCCGATCATGCCGCTTTCCGCTACTGGGGGTTCGCATATGGGCGTCCCTGCGGGCCCAGCCTGGGTGGTGGCGCCGCCGCCCGAGTCCATTCAGGGGACGGGACGTCGAATGGGCCAATTGGGCCAGCTTCAGGCTTCGGCGGTAGCTCCGGCAGTTGAGGCTGGCGGACTTTCATCCGGTCGCGGCAGCGGCACACCCGGCCTTCATGCCGGCGTCGTCGCCCCATCACCCAGCGTCTCAGGTTCAAGCCGCCGGATTGGATACCTGAATATTGGCGAGTCCGCAGTGGTGAACCCGGCACCGCAGTTGCCGACGGACGCGCAAGGAGCTCTTTCGGGAATGGGTAAAGGGACGTTTGGCGGACTAGGAAGCGCGGTTGTACCTCCTTCGCCGACCCTGCACGGCTCCGGAACCCTCTTCGGTGGCCGCTCGAGTTCACTTTCCGGAGGAGGATCACAGGTTGTACCGCCCGCTCCGTCCGCGCAAGGCGCAGGTGATGGGGCGGCGAGTGGCCGCCTGGGTTCGTTGTCCTCAGGTTTGCAGGTCGTACCGCCGGCTCCGTCGGCGAAAGGTGCGGGGAATGGGGCGGGCCGCGGCAGCGCGCTATCCGGCGGGATACAAGCAGTACCGCCGGCTCCGTCGGCGGAAGGCGCAGGCGATGGGGCGGGCCGTGGCAGTTCGCTATCCGGCGGCTTCGAAGCTGTACCGCCAGCGCCATCGGTGCAAAGCGAGGGTGAGGGTTCGGGAAGAGGCAACGGCAATTCGCCTTCCGCCGATGCCCAGATGCAAGCGATGCCTCCAGGCGCATCCAGTCAGGGCGCAGGGGAGGGTTCGGGTGGGTCCGGCAGTTCTGGTGGGGATGGGCTCGCCAAGGAAGACGGCAAAGGAGCGGGATCCGGTTCATCTTCGGCGGGTATCGATCCGAATGAACCGGCTACCATCGAGATACCGTTGCGGCTGATTGCGCCGGTGATGGCCTTACCGGGCTCTTCCTACTTCTCAAACTACGAGGTTTTCATCGCGGAGAGAAAAGTCGGCAAAGACCAGCCTTTGCTCATAAAACTTGTTTACGTCTCACTCCCGTACCAGCAGCGATTGTCCGAATACGCCGCCAAAGGCTCGACGGTGAACAAGCTTCGCATTACGCGTGACAAGAGTTGCGACGAGAGTTTGATGCAAATGACATGGCCCGAAACTGATCCTCGCCCCGACTCTCAGAACTCAGCCGACTCTCCAGCCTTGACCGCCAAAGATCGGAAAGGAATGTTGCCCTGCTATCGCACCACAGCAGACGACTTCCGCCGCGCGCTCGAACACAAGCACTAAGAACTTGCGGTTGGTAAAGAATGCTCTTCTTTGCGTTCTTCGCATTCTTTGCGTCCTTTGCGGTTAAAAGCTTTTAATTAAGGGGCAACTGCACCCCTAATCCCGGACCTGCTCATCCGCACAGGATTTTACCCCGAACCAGTTATGTGGCAGACTCCTTAAGGCTCAGGCCCAAATATGTTTGGTGCGATCGAAGCTGGCGGGACAAAATTCGTTTGCGGCGTTGGAACGGGTCCGTCGGACCTTGAGACGATTCAGTTTCCCACCACCTCGCCAGACGCCACGCTTGCCCAGGCAATCGAATTCCTTCGGGAAAAGTCCGGGGGCGAGTTGAAGGCAGTTGGCATCGGGTCCTTTGGGCCGATTGATCTGCACCGCACCTCACTTACGTTTGGCTATATCACCTCCACGCCCAAAGCTGGCTGGCAGAATTGTAATCTTGCGGGAACCGTACGAGACGCTCTCGGAGTTCCCGTCGGCTTCGACACCGATGTCGACGCGGCCGCGCTCGGCGAAGCGCGGTGGGGTGCGGCGCAAAACCTCACCGACTTTCTATACCTCACCGTTGGCACCGGGATCGGCGGAGGCGCGATCATTAATGGACGTGTTCTTCACGGCCTGGTTCATCCGGAGATGGGACATATTCGCGTTCCGCATGACCGCGCGCAGGATCCCTATCCCGGCGGATGCCCTTACCATGGAGATTGTCTGGAAGGACTCGCCTCAGGTCCGGCCATGCAGGCTCGATGGGGTAAGGCCGCGCAGGATCTTCCCGCGGATCATCCGGCCTGGATACTCGAAGGACATTATCTGGCACACGGGCTGGCGAACTGGGTCCTCACCTTGTCGCCCCAACGAATCGTGCTGGGTGGTGGCGTGTCGCGCCAGGCACAGGTCTTCACACGCATTCGGCAGGAAATGGTAGGACTGCTGAATGGCTATGTTCGCGCGCCTGAAGTGATGCGCGATATCGACCACTATGTCGTCCCTCCCCAACTGGGCGGTCGCGCCGGGGTGTTGGGAGGATTAGTGCTCGCCGAACAAGCCTACACTCGCCTTGACCGGGAATAGCCGAGACATCAAAGACCGGAATTATCTGAGAGGGCTCTTGCCGCCTGGATTGTTAGGGGAAGCGCCCTGTACTTCTACCCAGGGCATTACGCACTCGTACTGTTCCAGTTCGATCTGCGCATCTGGTTCATTGGAGTGATCTGAAGTGCGGCCGCAGGCAAGACAAAACCATTCCTGTGTCGCAGGATTCCACCTGAGAGTCTTGTGTTTCATCGACGCTGCGCCATTCCGCCGGACTGAGCCATTACCTTCGAAAGCACCATTTTAAAGGTGCTCAAATTGGCGCAGATTTCCTTTCTTCGAGCTTGTAGATCAGAGACAGCATGTACCCTGCGTTCACGTCACGCTGTTTTTTAGACTCTAATCTCGTCTTGGCAGTGATCAGGTCAATTACCTGGAAACAAGGAGCCACATAGATTTTTTTCTGGGCCTCGACTTCGCGCGCCACAATTCTACCTCCAGCCCGGGTTTCACAATCCGTCTGCGGACGTCCAAAGAAACCTTGAAGATGTCCTCCCGACCCAAGACTTGCGATGAATTGTTGCAAAAAAGAAACGCTCAGGAAAAAAAGCAGACATCAAGTCGCTTTTCCGACGACGTGCGGAGTTTCAATGATAGGTAAAAGCTCATGGGGGAGATTCAACCCAGAGCAACAATGAAGTGGTATGGGGAAGCAGAAAGGGCTCGGCACAAAATGATAGCCCAAGTGTTCGATCTGATTGCAGAGCGCAAACTGTGGAAAATTAGTTCGACGGTTCCAGAACGCCTTCGGTAGTAATCCGGCTGGCCTTGCGGATCTCGGCGGCGACTTTCACCAGTGCATCATTGGCGCGGCCCGGTGTATCGTCCGAAATCATCGAGCTGGCGGCCAAAGTGAACAGCAGCGCGTCTTCCGGTTTATCGAAATAGAGAACAACTTGACTCGCTGCCATGTGAAAAACCTCCCGGGGAATTCTGCATGATCGTGAAGTTAGAGAATCTCGATCAGAGGAAATCATAGGCCGAATCCGAGCCCGAATGGAGGTACTCTCTTGGTGCCTCCCCGGTATCGAACATTAATCCCTCAGGATTGGGAAGAATTTGCGGTTGCCGGACGGCCGGATAGGCCTTTTCCCCATTCAGACATGGCGGCTTTTCTGCGAACAACCTCGCATCTTGCCAGGATGCTACAGTTAATGCGTCCAATGTCTGCCCCAGAATCCCGCTTCGTAAAGGCCTGTAAGGCGCAGCCCGTTGACCGGACGCCGGTATGGTTCATGCGTCAGGCAGGGCGCTATATGCCCGAATATCGTGCCGTCCGCAAGCAATATTCCCTGATCGAGATCTGCAACCGACCCGAGGTCGCGGCGGAGGTCACGATCACAGCTGCGGAGGCTCTGGGCGTAGATGCGGCAATCATCTTCGCCGACCTGCTGTTACCCCTCGAAGTGATGGGCTTACCTTTTTATTTCTCACCGGGAGAAGGCCCAATCGTTGAGAGCCCGATCCGCGATCAGGCAGATATCGCGCGTCTGCGCACCGACCGGGCCGCCGATCTCGGATACGTTTCCGAGGCGGTGCGGTTGGTTTGCAAACACTTCGGGTCGAGCCTTCCCGTCATTGGCTTCTGCGGAGCACCGTTTACCCTTGCCAGTTACATGATCGAAGGCGGCAGTTCGAGAAATTACATCAACACAAAGAAGATGATGTATTCGTCGCCCGGGGCCTGGGATGAACTGATGCGCAAGTTGGTCTCAGTGGTCTCCGAGTACGCGGCCGAACAAGTGCGTGCGGGCGCCGACGTCATTCAGATTTTCGACAGCTGGGTGGGATGCCTCAGCGTGGACGACTACCGGCGTTACGCTTTGCCTCGCACATCCGAGTTGGTGCAGTCTGTGCGCAATACCGGAGTGCCAGTCATCTATTTTGGTACTGACAGTTCCACACTTCTGCCATCCATGAAGCAAACCGGCGCCGAGGTCATCGGGCTCGACTGGCGAATCCCACTTGATCAAGGATGGGAGACAGTTGGTTCAGGAGCCGTACAGGGCAATCTGGATCCGGTACTTCTGTTTGCCGACTGGAAGGAAATACAACCAAGAGCGGCCGAAATACTGCGTCGAGCGGCCCGGCGACCGGGCCATATTTTTAATCTCGGCCATGGCATCCTGCCTGAAACTCCGGTGGAAAACGTCAAAAGCCTGGCAAAGTTTGTTCAGGAATATGTCGCGAACAATTAATCGCGTGGTTGGCATCAAAAGAAACGAAGTTTCATGAAACGCGTTGCCATCGTCGGCGGTGGAATTTCAGGGTTGGCTGCGGCTTTCGCGCTTGAAGAACGCCGCCGCGCGGGCGAATCGGTGTCATACGCGATTTACGAAGCCAGCCCGCGCTTCGGTGGCGTGCTGGTCACGGAGCAGGTCGACGGTTGTGTATTAGAGGCTGGCCCCGATTCTTTCTTGACGGAGAAGTCCTGGGCTGCCGATTTATGCCGCCGTCTGGGACTCGAAGATCAGCTCATTGGCTCCAATGACTCCGGTCGCAAGACTTACATCCTGGTAGACGGCAAGCTGACGCCCATGCCCGATGGCCTGATGTTCATGGTCCCTACCAGCCTCGCGCCAACATTGTTGTCCCCCCTCTTTTCTCCATCGACAAAATTTCGCATGGTCCGGGAATGGCGCTTTTCGAAGCGTCAGTCGAACGGAGATGAGAGTGTTGCTGCTCTGGTCGAGCGGCACTACGGTGCAGAAATGGTCGACCGCGTGGCCGACCCGCTTCTCTCCGGCGTTTACGGCGGCGAGGCCTCGCAGCTCAGCGTGCGCGCTGTGCTGCCGCGTTTTGCCGAAATGGAGAGCAAATATGGCAGCCTGGCTCGCGGCGTCCTGGCCGCGCGCAAAAAAATGACTCCGTCCGAGTTCGGAACGCCTTCCATCTTTACGTCGCTGAAGAACGGAATGCAACAGTTACCGGATGCGATTGTGGCACAACTCTCGGCAGACAACCTGCACCCAAATTCTCTGGTGCAGGCGGTCCAACGCCAGGATAAAGGCTGGGTAGTTTCCGCCGGATATATGTCAGACCGTTTTGACGCAGTCATCGTGGCTACGCCTGCGCGCGCCGCCGCCGTGCTGCTTGAAATGTCGAGCGCGGATCTCGCCGCGGAACTTCTGACCATCCCATACAGTTCCTCAGTAACCATGGTGCTCGCCTTCGACAAAGACGTGCGGGATGCACTGCCTCCCGGCTTCGGCTTTCTCGTGCCTCGCAAAGAAGGGAAGCGCGTTCTGGCAGTGACATTTCTCCACAACAAGTTTCCCTATCGCGCCCCCGAAGACCGCGCGTTATTGCGCTGCTTTCTTGGCGGCACCCGCGACGAACCGGTTCTGCAACTGTCGGACGAAGAAATATCAGGCATCGTGCGGGAGGAACTTCGCCAAATCCTCGGAGTCACCGCGGAACCGCTCCTCACCCGCGTGTACAAATGGAAAAGCTCCATGGCGCAATATAACGTCGGCCATCTGGAACGAATCGATCGAATCGAGATCCTGCGAAAACAGATGCCAGGCTTGGCCTTGGCGGGCAACGCCTATCGTGGAATTGGAATTCCCGATTGCATCCATTCAGGAGAAGAAGCTGCGGCAGAAGTTGTGGCGGCCTGAATTTCCGAAAGCGCAGTCCCAGGCGACTTCATTCTTTACTCTCCGTTACGCCCGTAACCCAGGTAACTTTTCTCCTGTTGCAGAAACAACTGCCGTGGTTCAGGGTTATTACAATTGGAGAATCCCATGCGTCGACAGATCCTGGCCCTGGCTTCGCTCATCGTGTTTGCGCTCACGACGATCTGGGCGCAGGAACCGAAATCGCAGGAGGACGTGCCGGGCATGAATAGCCCCGCACCGGAATCCTCGCCTGTCTCATCAGAGGCCCCCTCCTCCGACGCGCCAAAGCCTGCACTAAAAACGCCAGAGATCAAGACGAACGACACGGATATGCGGAACATGGACATGCGCGAAATGTCCCGCACGAATCCCGACGGGACTGCCCACGCCATGCGCTCCATGGAAGATCGTCAGATGAACATGGGGCCGCACATGAAAATGACCACGCTGCGCGACCTGAAGCCCGGAGATCAGGAAAAGGCAGACCAGGTGGTAGCCGCGGCGCGCAAAGCTGCCGAACAATATCAGGATTACAAGCTTGCGCTGGCTGATGGTTACAAAATCTTCCTGCCCAATCTTCCGCAAAAGCAGTATCACTTCACCAACTATCATTATGCTTTCGAAGCGGCGATCAGTTTTAACCCCGAACATCCCACGTCATTGCTCTACGAAAAGCAGGGCGATGGTTACAAGTTGATCGGGGTCATGTATACGGCGCCCAAGAATTCCAACTGGACTGAGCTTGATCAGCGGATTCCTCTGAGCATCGCGCAGTGGCACGCACACGTGAATATGTGTTTGCCGCCGTCAGACAAGAAAAACGAAGCTTGGGGCCACAATGCAAAATTCGGTTTGGCCGGATCCATTACCAACCGGGCCGACTGTGACGCAGCCGGCGGGAAGTTCATGCCCCAGATCTTTGGCTGGATGGTTCACGTGTATCCCTTCGAGCAAAAACCTGAAGACATCTGGTCGGTTGAGCGTCAAGCTCACATGGACTAACTTCCTGCCCACTTCTCCGCCCACCATGTGGTGTCATTGAATTCGTTCCTCAAGATATAGCCGCCGCGTATTGCGGACCGTGAAGAAGATCAGCATGGCTGACATGCCGATCAGCCCGATGACGCCTCCAAAGTCAAACAGCCGGTACCGTCCATGAAAGATCATGGGGTGATACAGAAGCGCAATGTTTCCCGCTGCCAGCAAGATGCGGAGTTCGGTCGGTCCGAAGTTCCAGAATGAAAGCTGAAATTCTCCCAGTGTGTAGGTGGCCAGGTAGGATTGAATGGAGAGCATTAGAAACGCGATGAGTAACCCGGTGGCGATTGCCGGGTGCATGTATCCTGACATCCCCAGCCCAGCCATGAGTGCCAGCCCGCCGAAGCTGTCGACGATGTGGTCCACGTAAAAGCCGTATTTCGGACGCAATTGCTGCCGTACTCGGGCAATTGTGCCGTCAAGGCTGTCCCCGAGCCAGTTGAGCGCCAGGAAACCGATGACCGCCAGGAGCCAGTAGCGGTTCCAGCGCGACAGGGCATAACTCGCCCCCGCCATGACCTGGGCTACAAAGCCTAATGCGGTCAGGTGATCGGAATTGATCCAGTCTGGCGTGCGTTCAGCCATCCAGACCAACGCTTTCTTTTCGACGCTGCTGGTCAGACCGTTATGGACCCGCCGGGCATTCCTGAATCCCTTTGAATTCCCGTGTTCTTCCACACTTGGGTTTGCCTGCTCGCGGAAATCAATCAATCGACTCGCCATCCCACCCTCCAGAAGACAATTTGCCTGTAAGGGGGCAATTCGGCAATGCACAACAGGTAAACTGCACATCAACAGGAGATAAACAGGGTAAAGCCGCCTCAGCCGTAGGGCCGACAGAGGGCGGTGATGGTTTCTTTGCGCTCTTAGCGAGTTTTTTTTGCGAGCTTTGCGGTCAAAAGCTTTTTGAACGCTGAGGACGCTAAGAAAAACGCAAGCACGCCAAGAAAATCAGGGTCAATGGGACAAGTAGCGCCCAGCTTCCAGCCGGCTATTTCGCCTCGCCAGCGGCTTCCTCAATCGCTTCACCCAGCTGTGTTACCGCCCAGTCGACCTGTTCAGCAGTCATGATTGCGGGCGGCGCGATCAACAGGTGGTCCCCGGCGACACCATCCACGCATCCCTGGACGGGATAAACTAACAAGCCGCGTTTCAGGGCGCTCGCTGTAACTCGCGAAGCAAAATTCAGCTTGGGTTCAAACGGGCTTTTGCTGGCCTTGTCGGAAACGAACTCCACTCCCCACAGCAAGCCGATACCACGGACGTCGCCCACATTCTTTAGATCGAGCAGCCTGGTGAGCGATCGCTGCAACTTCGCACCTGCAGTTTGTTCGATCCCAGAATCGGCGGCGTGCACCAGTTCTTGTCGCTGAAGATGCTGAAGTACAGCCCGCCCTGCTGCCACCGAGATCGGATGAGCGTTGTAGGTAAATCCGTGCAGAAATGCGCCGGAAGCGATGCCGTCGACAACCTTTTTCGTGGCAATAACCGCTCCCAACGGAGCGTAACCGCTCGACAAACCTTTGGCCGCAATCAGAATGTCAGGCGCAACGTCCCAGTGTTCAATAGCAAAGTTGCGGCCGGTGCGGCCCATTCCGGTCATCACCTCGTCGGCAATCAGCAACACTCCATGGCGCCGGCACACTTCCGCAATCTTTTGCAGATATCCAGGCGGCGGAACAACGGCACCCAGGGTTGCGCCGCTTACGGGTTCGAAGATAAATCCCGCCACTTCGCCGTCGTGAGACTCGATGGCTCTTTCCAGCTCAGCCGCGTACTCCAGCCCGCAGTTCCGGCACCCGTCAGTGCAGTCATAGTTGCAGCGATAACAATAAGGAATTCCCACATGGTCGAACTCGCGCACCATGGGTAAATAAATCTCTCGCCGCCGCCGGTTGCCGGAAACTGAAAGAGCGCCAAGCGTGGAACCGTGATAACTCTGTGTCCGGCTCAACACCTGGTAGCGTTTGCCTTGTCCGGTTTCCACCTGATATTGGCGTGCCAGTTTCAGAGCGGTTTCAACCGCCTCCGAACCGCCGCAGGTAAAGTACACCGCTCCACCGCGAAAATTCTCGCCGGCAAACTCGATCAGTTCGCGTGCATATTCTTCGGCGATGGGCGTCGTGAACTGGCTGGTGTGGACAAATTCGAGTTGCTTCGCCTGCTCCGCCATCGCAAGCCCAATTTCCTGCACCCCGTGTCCGATAAAGTTTACCGCTGCCGATCCGGCAAAATCGAGGTACCGTTTGCCCTCTGTGTCCCAAACATAGACGCCCTCGCCTCGAACCGCGGCAGGAAAAGTCCTGAGAAAAGACCGCCGGAAAACGGCGGAGCGGGTGGAATTCTGATTTACTGCGGAATAGGAAATTGGATCAGGCACAGCATCGATTATCACGGCGCTGAACTACAGGTGTCAAAACGCAACCGGCGTTTCTGCAGACGTTGCAAACGATCCTCGCTGTAAATCTCACGAGCACGAACCTCGCAAAAACACGAAAGGCCGGCTTTTCAGCCGGCCCTCACGAAGCAGAAGAAGGGAACTACTTCTTCGGAGCGATCGCGTCCTTGGTAGCCTTGGCAACGCGGAACTTCACCACAGTCTTGGCCTTGATCTGGATGGGTTCGCCGGTCTGCGGATTGCGTCCCATGCGGGCCTTGCGATGAGCCTTCACCAGCCGGCCCAGTCCGGGGATCACAAAAATGCCATTCTTCTTTGTCTCTTTAACAGCGGTGTCGGTCAGTTGCTCAAGAAAAGCCGCCGCCGTCTTATTGTTGGTCTCAAGCTTCTCCGCCAGATGACGGACGAGTTGAGTTTTGGTCATGCCTGATGCCATGAAGCCTCCTCGTAAATTGAACTTAGATTTTCCTGCGGTGTTCGCATCTTATACCAGCGTTCTGTGGAAAAGTAGCGTCGCAGCCGCATTTTATGCGGATGTTGTTAAGCATGGTGCACGAAAAGCCGCAAAAATCGCCACGATTCATACCCTGACGTTCCAAAATGGCCCATCTATGCGGCGAATACAGCCGGTGAGCCGGGGTCGCACTCGTCCCATCGATTTTGATTTTCTTTGCGCACTTTGCGGTTTTCTTAGCGACCTCAGCGTTCAAAAGCTTTTGACTGCAAAGCCCGCGAAGAAGCGCTCGAAGCATCCGCTCATGGCGGACAGTGATGGCATAATGAATAGGAGGTTCTTCTAGTGGTTTGTGCGATTTGCGAAAAGCGCAAGGAGAAACGCTTCTGCCCGGCCATCCACGGTCGCATTTGTCCGCAATGCTGTGGCGAACAGCGCGAAGTAACGCTCGATTGCCCCAGTGATTGTGTGTATCTGCAGCAAGCCCGGGAGCATGAAAAGCCCCGCGGGATGGCGGATGTGAACCCGACCGACGTCTTCCTGCAAGTCGAGGTCCCAGACGAATTTCTTTACCAGCGCGAGCACCTGATCATGGGCCTGACCTTCGCCTTGGCCAGGAGTGTTCGCGCTGACCGCAGTCTGAAAGACACTGATTTGATCGCCGCAGTTACTTCGCTCGCGAAAACCTACGAGACGCTGGTCAACTCCGGATTGCATTATGAGAGCCCAATCACCAATACCGCCCAGCAGGCAGTCGCGGCGGAAGTACAGAACATGCTGAAGGAATTTCGCGAGGCCGAGCAGAAGCACGTGGGTTACGTTCAACTACGTGACTCGGAAGCTCTGCGCGCCCTCGTCTTCCTGGTGCGCATGGCATACGGACGTACGAACGGCAGGCCGAAGTCGCGAGCCTTCGCTGACTTCCTCCTCTCCCAGTTCCCGGAGAAGCCGCAGGGAATCGCCACCCCTGAAACCGCTGGCAGCATCGTGATCCCGTAGCCCTCAGCCAGTTGTAACCAGTGGCGAGGCAAAAGGCCTCAACCACGAAGGACACGAAGTTCCACGAAGGAAGACGAACGTCGAGGCTTTCTTTGGGCTTTCCTTTGTGAAACTTCGTGTCCTTGGTGGTTGATGATTTTCAGGCAGCATAAATGAATCTGTTCCAAACCATGCCGGCCGGTGATGGCAAATCCGGAGATCGCATGCGTCCCCTTGCCGACCGCCTGCGCTACTCGACGAATTCAGGAACGAATACCTAGCCGTTGCTCAATCGCTTCACCGATTGCCCCGCCGGCAACTCATCGCATAACTCGCGGATCCGGCGGTTGAGCACTGGATGCACCGCTTCCGGCGCGATTTCGGCGAGAGGCTCCAACACAAAGCGACGTTCGTGCATGGCGGCGTGTGGAATCGTCAGCCCCTTTGTGGTGACGATCGAATTTCCGAAGAGAAGGATGTCGATATCAATGATGCGGGGACCTTTTTCCTGCACCCTCTTGCGTCCCATTTTCTTTTCGATGTCCAAAATGCTGCGAAGCAATTGCTGCGGCATCTTTTCCGTCTTGAGCGCGACCACGCAATTCAGAAACCAGGGCTGGGCTGCGAATTCCACCGGCTCGGTTTCGTAAAAAGAGGACACCGCCGCCACTTCGCCCAAACTGCCCAGGCGCTCGATCGCCGTCTCTAAATTTGCCTCGCGCGTTCCGAGGTTTGAACCGAGCGAAAGATAAACCAGTTTGTGCACGGTGAACTTAGTTTCGTGTTTCCTGACTACGGTTTCCAGATGAAAATCAGCATTGCCATAAGAGCCCATGTCCACATCGCTCGCGTACCTTGCCGATACGACGCAAAACCCCGTGAACCTTAGTCACTTTCACGTCGTCAGACGCGCCGCTAACATCATTGCTATGCCGTTGGAATCGCTGCTTCTGAGCCGTGATCCTGAAGTGATTCGAGTCCTCCAGCCTGCGCTTGAGAAATTGTCGATCGAAGTCGAGGTCTGCCGCGGGGTCAATTCCGGACAGGAAATTCTGCGCACCGAGAAATTCGACGCGGTGCTGGTCGATTGCGATGACCTCACGGGCGCGCTGAGCGTACTGGAAAGTTTGCGCAAGAGCGACAGCAACAAGAACTCCGTGACCTTCGCAATTTTGAACGGAGGCACCACCACCCAACAAGCCTTCCAAATGGGAGCAAACTTTGTCTTGCAGAAACCCATCTCTGCATTGAACGCGAGTCGTTGCCTTGGCGCCGCGGTCAACTTCATGATTCGCGAGCAGAGGCGTTATTTCCGTCATCCGGTTGAGATCCCAGCCAGCATCGCATTTGGCGAGGGTGAGAAGCTCAAAGCTACCATCACCAACATCAGCGAGGGAGGCATGGCCATTTTCTTCCGTGGCCCGCTTCCGAAAGGCAGCGTCTCCACTGCCAATTTCAAGTTGCCAGGGATGGCGACGGCGCTGGAACCCAAGCTACAAGTTGCGTGGGTGGATGATTCCGGCCGGGCAGGTCTGCGCTTCACTGACATGCCCCGGGAATCGCGCGAACAGCTAGACCAATGGCTGGCCGAGCAAGTCGAAAAAACCACCAAACGCCCCAGCTGAAAAAGCCGGTGCCGTACCCACTTTGAGACTTGCGCCTTTCCGCCTCACCCATCACGCTGGGAAAGAAAAACTAACCCAGGTAGAGGTCTATGCTTTCGATTCATGTGAGGATTGATCGCGCACAGCGTTTGGTGCGCATGCTGGAGCAGGATGCGCCTCTTTTGGCGCGCCGCGTCGCGGAGTTAACCCCCGCCTATCAACAGTCAGCCAAAACCTACGCCGCCCAGGTAACAGCCCAGGCCCGCGCCGAACTTGCCAAGCTTCTTGAAGAGGGTTCCTACTGGGACTACAACGATCCGACACCCCACCCCGCTGACTAGCGACCCATTCGCTGGTTACTCGGTCCCTAGACCGACGGTTGCGCCACGGCTGGCACCAGCGGCGTGACGGTCTCTGAATCCTTCTCCAGCGTGGTTTCTTCCCACAGCGTTCGGTCGCGCAAGATTCGCGACACCAACGCCGTATGCATGGCGTGACCCGCTCGGTCCGCCACGACATTGCCCAAAATCTGCTTGCCTAGCAATGCCAGGTCGCCGATCAGATCCAGGACCTTGTGCCGCACGAATTCGTCGGGGAAGCGCAACGGAGGGTTCATCAGCCCATCTCGCGTCAGGACGATCGCGTTTTCCTGGGACGCCCCTCGGATCAGGCCCTGCTGCCGCATGGCGTCGGCTTCGTGCAGGAAGCCGAAGGTTCGGGCTGCCGCAATTTCAGTCAAATAATTGCCGTCCGACAGGTCGACGCTGAACGTCTCTTTCCCAATCAGCGGATGAGGGAAATTGATGGCATAGGATACGGAATAAGTATCGGCCGGATAAACGGCAATAAACTTGTCGCCTTCGCGCACTTCCAGTTCGCGTCGGATGCGCAGATAGGTTCGCGGCCGTCTTTGTTTGCGAATCCCCGCCTTGTGTATGGCTTCCACAAAGGGGAGCGCGCTCCCGTCCAGGATAGGCAGTTCCAAATTGTCCAGTTCTACGATGGCATTGTCGATGCCGCAGCCAATCAACGCTGAAAGCAGGTGTTCGGTGGTGGATATGAACACGCCTTTTTTCATCAAACTGGTGGCATAGCTGACCCGTGCCACATTACGGCTTACCGCTTCCAGTTCGAAACTGTCGAGGTCGGTGCGACGAAACACCACGCCTGAACCGGCTGGTGCCGGCAGGATTCGCAGCGTCACGGGAGCCCCGCTGTGAAGTCCCACACCTGCGCATTCCACAGCTGATCGGATTGTTTGTTCGTGTATCAAATCAGAGTAACGGACCAGATCATCCAGCTATCCAGACCATTAGATGAGGAATCTACGCTCCCGGGGAGATCTTCGCCTGTGGCTGATTTGCCACACTACGTGTTGGTGATGGACTCAGCTTAGCCGATGATATTGCGATAACATGCTGATTAATAAAGGCTTATTTGATGGCTAGGCCAAGGACTGGAATCCAGAGTGTTACTGCTGGAGTAATTATTGTTTTACATCGTCTTTACAATCCACGAATTTTCGACGGAACCCGGACTTCACGGCTTCTTTTGTCCCGCATTTTGCCCCGCGCCGACGTTGGCCTCGAATTGAGAGTCACTCACTCCCTGGTTGTAGCTGACCGACGTCATGAAGCGCTGTCCGGACATGTCGCCGTTATAAAACCGGGTAACCGTGTACGGCGTAGGTATGCCTTGAATCAGCTTGTAATTGTCATATACCTCGTCTTCCACATTGCGCTGTTTGTCGGTCGGATCGCGCCAGGTGAACGTTTTCTTCACCGGAAGATGGTCGGTGATGTCGACGTATAAAGTTACTCCCTCATTGTGCGCATTCATCACCGTGACCTGGTCGACAGTCTTGCCTTCTGCCACGGTTTGTCCCTCGTAAAACAAAGCGACACCCGGTTCGTGCAGCCACTTGCGCAGCACCCAGTCGAGTGCGTATTTGCGCCGCCGTAAATATTCCGTCAGGTCTTTGGGATCCTCCGGACGCGCACCTTTATAGGTGATCTCGTACCCTTTGTCGCCGTTGTAGACGTAAACCACATCGCGTTGCTTTGTGAGTTCGATACGGTCTTTGTCGGGGAATTTGTAAAACCGCCAGAACACAATGCCAAGGCTGTTGGGCCGCCCATGATAGAAGCTGTAGTTACGGCCCTCCTGGGTCATGTCCTGGAGATTGAGATAAGCGGATCCGCCCAGAGCCTGGATCGTCTGGTCCAGCACCGCTCTGGCTCTCCGGGCGTTTTCCTGATCTACTGGAATGGACTGGGCGGGAGGCGCCATCTCTGACTGTCCGAAAGCCAGAGCCGCCAGCATCAAGAAAGATAGAAAGAACTTCATGTGGGTTCGATAAGTTAGATGCAGAGAATCCGCCGAGAAATGTCCATAGTGGCGAGAGCGCGCCGCTCGCACGTGTCTGGATCCAGACCTTGAAGGCCGAAACACTCGCGGCCTGACTAGCCCACCAGCACCGCTCCGCCGTTTACGTTAAAAATCTCACCCGTGATGAATCCGGAAAATTCCGAGCACAGAAAGAGTATGGGTCCGGCAATTTCCTCGGCTGTGGCCACGCGTCCGAGTGGGATGGTGGCAAAGATGCGCTTGCTGGTTGCAGGGTCGTCCAGAGCAGCCCTGGACATATCGGTATCCACCCATCCCGGCGCGACCGAATTGACGTAAATCGCATCCCGCGCAAGTTCCGTCGATAGGCCTTTGACCATGCTGATCAGGGCGCCCTTGGTGGCGGCGTAGTCGCAGTGAAACGCCTCTCCCCGCTGCCCGGCCGTCGAACTGACCAGGACGATGTGTCCCGCGGCGCCACTGGATTTCCCCTGCTTTTTCATTTGCGCCACGGTGTGTTTTACCAGCGCGAAGACGCTATCAAGATTGATGGCCATGGTGCTGCGCCATTGCGTGTCCGCCATCTTGTCGATCGGCGCATCATGCGGAGGCCACACCCCATGATTCACCACCAGGAGGTCCAGCCGCCCAAACCGTTTGACCGAGGCCGCAACCAGTTCGTGGGCGGTATCGGTGCCGGAAAGATTACAGGCCATGGTGGCACAGTTTTCCTGTCCAAGCTCTTTGACGAGAGCTTCGGCGGGTGCCTTCGACTTTTCGTAGTTGAACATGACGCGCGCTCCGGCACCGACAAACATGCGCACCGCAGCCGCACCAATGCCACGCGAACCGCCAGTAATAAGAGCTACTTTGCCAGAAAGGGAAAGAGGGATAGACATGCAGGGATAGTTTGAAGTTTTGGTTGGGAATTGGCAAGTGGTTGCCCGGCACGCCGACGTCAGAGACTCCACAGTTTCTTAGAAAACGCAAATCCGCCAAAGTCTTTGTAAGACGGACCCCCAGCGCGCACCAGAGAAATTAGCCGTCGGATTTTTACTCGCACTGTTCAACGAATGCGTTGTTCCACCTCGACAGATCGCGCCCGCAATGCACTGCACTCGTTCCGAATCGGGCGCATTCCTTTTATGGGCTGCTGCAATGTGTCACCTTTTGTGACATGAAGTGGTCGTGATCGCACGTCGTCAAGTGGTGAACTCGATCGCTCTGTTCGACACCGACAGTACGCGCAGTGCAAGCAATCAGATTTGACTTCGCGATGCCCGCATTCTCAAGTGTGATTTGCGATAGCAGATCAACTGCACTTGATAACGGTGCGGAGATTAAGAGTCCACTAAGAAACGGAGTCACAAAGATTATTATGCGTAAACAAGAGGGTTTTTCACTGATCGAGTTGCTGATCGTGGGGTTGCGATCATTTTGATCATCGCTGCCAGCGGTCAGGCCCATTGTCGTGCGGTCAGAAGGTTTTCTTCAGACAACCTTACTATCTCAAGCCAAGTGCACGACACAAATGGACGGCGTAGAAAACACGCCGTTCCCGGATTGGTGTGAGTACCGAATCTGAATTGATGTTTTGAAGTGAAGTGCGCTCTGGCAGACCGACCAGGGTTAGACTCCCCAGCTTGACGTCCGGTCTCCCTTGAGTGCTCGAAGCAGAATGCGCACCAGCATACCGTCGTAGCGCGTTCCACTCATTTTCTCCAACTCCGCCAGAGCTTCCTCGCTCGTCTTGGCGGTGGCAAAGGATCGGTCGGAAGTCATGTTCACATAGGCGTCCGTAATCGCGAGAATCCGCGCCCAGAGTGGAATTTCCTCACCCCTCAGGCCGTCGGGGTAGCCCATGCCATCGAACGACTCATGATGGTGGAGAACTGCTCCTTGCAACTTCTGACCCTCCGGCAATGTCGCCAGGATTTCCCCTCCCACCCGGGAGTGCCACTTCAACAGGCAGAACTCTTCTTCGTTCAACGGGCCAGGTTTGTTCAGAATTCGCTCGGGAACGAAAATCTTTCCCACGTCATGCACCCGGGCGGCGAATGACAGATCAGCAACTTCTTCAGCCGGCAGACTGAGCGCGCGGGCGATGATCTCGCTGTACCGCGCTACCATCTCACCGTGTCCGGAACTGTTTTGCTCGCGCGATTCCGCTGCACCCGTCAGAGTTTCGATGGCCTCCCGCAGCACGATTGCGTCCCGGTCATCTTCAGTCACCATCTTTTTCAGTGCAACGAGCAGATCATCCAGATGTTTTGGGTCGGTATGTTCACGTTGCAGGAAGCCCTCAATGTACCCGGAGATCAATTGCCGGCGCACCCCGGCATTTCCTCCCTCGGAGAAGTCTTCACCAGTCGATACCTTGTTGCCTCCCGCGCGCTTTGAGAGGTACATGCCCTTGTCGGCGACGCGGACGATATCTTCCATGGAGAACCCGTGCACGGGGAAACTTCCGACTCCGAAACTACCCGTGATGTCGTGCTCGTGCAGTGCCGGATCCTGCGCGATCCACAAACGCAGGCGTTCCGCCAGGATCTGCGCCTGCTCCACTCCAGTCTCCGGCATCAGGATGATGAATTCGTCGCCTCCATACCGCGCCACGACATTCGACTGCCGGCACTTTTGCTCCAGCAGGCGGCCCACACGCGCCAGCACCAGGTCGCCCTCCAGGTGCCCCTTGGTGTCGTTCACTCCTTTGAATTTGTCGAGGTCCATCAGCACTACCGAGATCGGACGGCCGGAACGGGAGGCGCGCTTTAACTCCGAGCTTAAAGTTTCGAAGAAGAATCGTCGCGTCTTGATGCCGGTAAGCCCGTCCGTGATGGACTGCTGCTGCAATTTCTGAAATACGAACGCATTGTGCAGGGCAGTGGCTAGCAGATCGGCCAGGGTATTCATGATCAACCGGTCTTGCGGCATGAAGGCGTCTTCCTTCAGGCTCTCCACGTTGAGCACGCCCATCAGGCTCTCGCCATACGATATCGGGATACATAGCACCGAGCGGGCTCCCGGCATCACGCCTTGCAGTTGCGCCTCGCCAGTTGTCTGCACCAGCGCCGCCTCGCCGTTCCGTGCTACCCGGCCGAGGATACCCGTTCCCAGCGGGATGCGTTTGCCTAGGGCCTGCGCGGTGATCCCCGCTTCGGCTTTGATTTCGATGTCCTTGGTCACATAGTCAAGAATGCCGATCCCAATGTGATCAAAGCTGAAATTTTTCTGGATGTGGCCGACGATGTCCGCCAGCATCTGCTCGGAGTCGTCGCTTGAGATCGCTGTCTTCGAAATGTTGTTCAGGAAAGCAAACTGCCGGGCTCGCCGCTGCTCTTCGGCAAACAGGCGCGCGTTCTCCACTGCAACGGAAACCTGTCCAGCGGCAGTTTGCATCACTTCCAGGTCTCGCTGTTCGAAGACGTACTCCCGCTCTGTGTTCAATGCCGCCATCACTCCAGCCGGACGCCCGCCCAGCAGGATGGGTGCGCCGCAAAAACATTTTGCCGGCCGCGGTGGCAGATAAGTCACGCCCAACCGCTCCCGCGTCTTTTCCAGTTCCGCCCGGATCAATAGCGGCTGCCCGCTGCGAATCATGTATTCGCTCAAGCCATTGGCAACCTTACGCGAACGCTTGGGCAACGTTTCGCCCTTCTCAACTTCCAGTTCGAAACGGATCTCGTCGCCTTCCTGGAACGCGATGTAGAAATCGCTGGTTTCAAAAATCTGGCCCAGTTCCTTTACCACCGTATGCAGGATCTCGTCCTGGTCAAGTCGTGAGCTGATGGCTTGCCCGATCTCGGTCAGTAGCGCGAACTCTTTTGTCCGGCGCTGCGCATTGTGCATTACCACATAATTTTCCAGCGTCAAGCCAATCTGCAGTGCCAGCCCGATAAGCAGTCGCAAATTCGAAGACCCAAACATTCGGCGCGCCGTATGCGGGAACAGGATCACGCCGAAATTGTGCTCCCGCGTTTGCAGACTCACGGCAGTCACGTTGTAGATCCGCTCTTCCGTCAGCACATCGCGAAATTGCGTGAACCGGCCGCCAGGAAACACGGGCAACGGCTCCGGCATTTCAGCTACACCTCGGAAGGTCACAAATCCGCCGCGGCGGTACGCCAGTTCGCAGACGTATTCACCCGCACCGCTCTTTTCCAGCTTGCCGACAAACTCCGGTGAAAAACCACGCTGCACCGACGGCAACACCGCGCGCCAGCGCTCCGAGACGCAGATGACAGCTCCGCCCGCCGGTAGAGGCGCCACCAGGCGATCCAGAATGCTTTGCATGCTGGGGATCAGATCATCGGCTGAGAGCAGCCGGGTCGGGTCAACGCCCAGAGTGGAAAAGGCCAGCGCGTTCTCCTGCACTGCATTGCGCTCGGTTTCCGCCAGCACCATGACCATCGCAATTCCCAGGGACAACTGCGGAATGGGTCCCAGCAGATCGAACAGCTGTACGTAGGAATTACTAAATTGTCCGAACAGCATCAACACCGACCAAAGTGCCAGCGACATCGCCAGAAGCGTAAAAGCGAGAGAGTTTTTCCGGTGCGCGTAGCTGTAGAAATAGAATGAACAGTAGAGCAGTACCAGGGCCACGCCTACTTCCAGCCGAAAGTTAGGCGGCGAAAGTTGTTCCGGGTGGAAGACTCCGCCCACCATGTGCTGCTTGAGATTCCAGAGACTGAGCCCAACTCCTCCCGCGCCCACTACTGCGTCGTACCAGCGGAAGCGAAACCTTTCCCGCATCAGTCGGGTCGAGATAAAGATGCAGAGCGCCATCGCAGCGAGCAGCAGCGATGCCAGCAGGTAGACTACTGCGGAAGGATTGCGGAACACACTCCAGGCGTCCAGGACGTAGTGGAGCGAGTAAGCTCCCCAGCCCAGTTGCCACGCACGAAAATAGTCCTGCCGCGTCTGCTCATAGAGGTAAGTGAAGACCAGAAAGAGCAGCAGAGCAACAACCGCGGGGACAACAACCATACTGATCGTTACGCTGTTCATGGCGCGAAACAGCTACCTCAGCCAGAGGAATAAGTGCTTTCTAACTATCAATGGTTTCACACCGGTTCAGCCAAGACAATAGTCTTGTGTAACGCGGGGAAGACACTTCGGAGTAGGTGTTTCTCATTGCAGGCAAGCTACTTGCTTGGAATGTGCAGGTCGCGGATAGCTTGACGCTACATTTCCTCAGCCCGTACCATCGGGACACGTCCTTTCGTAATGTCATCTCGTAATGTCATCTTCATTCAGTTCGTTGCCCCGCGTCCGTTTCGCACCCTCCCCGACGGGTTATTTACACGTCGGCGGAGCCCGTACCGCACTCTTCAACTGGCTTTTCGCCCGGCACTTCGGTGGAACTCTCGTCCTTCGGATTGAGGACACCGATTTGGAGCGCTCGACTGCCGAAATGGTCGAAGGCATTCTGCAGGGCATGCGCTGGCTCGGGCTCGACTGGGACGAAGGCCCATACTTCCAGACCCAACGTATGGAAATGTACCGCGAGAACGCCGCGAAACTGGTTGCCTCAGGACATGCTTATTATTGCTTCTGTACCAAAGAGGAACTGGAAAAGCGTCGCACCGCTGCAACCGCAGAGGGCCGTCCGCCGCGCTATGAGGGGATCTGTCGCGCTATCTCTCGCGAAGACGGCGCCAGACGCAGGGCTGCGGGAGAGGCAGCAGCTGTCCGCTTCGCCGTGCCTGAATCCGGCAGCACGTTTTTCGATGACGCAGTTTTCGGCCGCGTGGAATTCTCCAACACGGAGCTGGAGGATTTTGTCCTGCTACGCTCCGATGGAGGTCCCACTTACCACCTGAGCGTTGTCACCGACGATGTGGACATGCGAATCACTCACGTCATCCGCGGCGCGGACCATATTTCCAATACGCCCAAGCAGGTTCTCCTCTACCAGGCTCTGGGCGCCCGCTTGCCGATTTTCGCTCACGTGCCATTGATCCTGGGTCCGGACAAAACGCGGCTGAGCAAGCGCCACGGCGCCACCAGCGTGATTTCCTACCGAGAAGAAGGTATCGTGCCGGAAGCTTTCCGCAATTTCCTGGCGCTGCTGGGTTGGACTCCGCCGGAAGCCGCATCCGAAGCGACAGCCACAGAAATTTTAGGCGACCAGGACCTGATCCGGCTGTTTGATCTGGACGGAATCTCGCACTCCAACGCGGTCTTCGATCGCGCCAAACTGGACTGGTTCAATACCGAATACATCCGCAGCTACCCGGCCGAAAAGCTATTGCCTCTGGTTGAGGAAGAATGGAACAAGGCAGGACTCGATCCCGCGCAAACCGATCGTGACTGGCTGCTCGCCACCATCAACCTTCTGAAGCCGCGTGCACGCAGCCTCAAGGACTTTGCCACGTCCTTTCGAGCCTTCTTCACCGACACCTTCCAACCCGATCCCACAGCGGTTGAAAAATTCCTGCATGACGAACATGTGCGGCAGCTGCTGGTAGAACTCGGCGACCGCTACGCCGCTTCCCAGGACATCTTCACGGAAGCGGAAACCGAAAAGCTGCTCCGTGACTTCGCCGCCGAAAAAGAGATGAAAGCAGGTGCATTGATCAATGGCGCCCGCGTAGTCCTCACCGGCCAGGGCGTCGCACCAAGCCTGTTCGCTGTCATGATAACGCTGGGAAAAGAACGCACCGTCGCCCGTCTGAAGGCCACGCAAGAGCTAGCCGCCCGGGCCATGACCCCCGAAGTCTGAGTCACATATTCTTGATTGACAAGATTGCTGGCGTGAACGGGCATTTCGATTTGTGAGTTTCGTAACAGCCTCGATCCCGCCCGCAACCCGAAGGTGTGGCTCTCAAGTCTGTCGCATTCTGGGTGTTAAAGTAATCCAGAAAAGTCGCGGATCAAAACGGGTAAGAGGTGGCCAGTCGCTACCCGCCGGCAGGACGTTCGCGCCTGCATCATGCTAGATTCACTGAGAAGGGCCCTTAGCTCAGCGGTTAGAGCAGTAGACTCATAATCTATTGGTCCCAGGTTCAAATCCTGGAGGGCCCACCAACCGCAATACAGCTGGCAAATTCTCGCACCGCCTTCCTCCTTGTTACGAGATTGACCAACGATCGCCTCGGACCGGGCTCGATTCCGTGTTCCGAGGCCCCGGGGTCGGGCAGTTGCGGTTAATGCGTGTAAACAGCGATGTCACGCCAACCCTTTCAACTCTTGCTAACTCATCAGCGTTTAATTGACTTGGGTATGCTTCCGCCATAGCATCCTTGCGCATGATCGGGCAGACAATTTCGCACTACCGCATCTTGGAGAAGCTGGGTGGCGGCGGGATGGGCGTGGTCTACAAAGCTGAAGACACGCGACTGCACCGCTTCGTGGCCCTCAAATTTTTGCCCGACGAGGTCGCGCGTGACCAGCAGGTACTCGCCCGTTTTCAACGCGAAGCCCAGGCCGCATCCGCACTCAACCACCCCAACATCTGCACGATTTACGACGTCGGCGAGCAGGACGGGCAGGCGTTCATCGCCATGGAGTTTCTCGATGGCGTGACGCTGACGCAGCGCATCGCGGGCCGTCCGCTGGAGTTGGATGTGCTTCTCAATCTTTCCATTGAGGTAGCCGACGCACTGGATGCGGCGCATAGCGAGGGCATAGTCCACCGCGACATCAAGCCGGCAAACATCTTTGTGACCAGGCGCGGCCACGCCAAGATTTTGGATTTCGGTCTGGCCAAGATTACAACTGCTGGCAGTTCATCCGGCCAAAGTGCAGCGGACATGATGACCGCCACCGTTGACGAACAGCACCTCACCAGTCCTGGCACGACGATGGGGACAATCGCTTATATGTCTCCTGAACAGGTGCGAGCAAAAGAGTTGGATACGCGCACGGACCTATTCTCATTTGGAGCCGTTCTCTACGAAATGGCCACAGGGATACTGCCGTTCCGGGGGGAGAGTTCAGGATTAATTTTTGAGGCGATTCTCAACCGAGTGCCTTTGTCTCCACTTCGCCTGAATCCTGATTTGCCGCCAAAGCTGGAGGACATCGTCAATCGGGCTCTGGAAAAAGACCGGGAATTGCGATTTCAGAGCGCAAAGGAGATGCGGTCCGAGTTGATGCGACTCAAGAGGGATACTGAGGGCAAAACGGGTTTCGAGGCACCCATTGCGCAAGGAAGCGGTTCCCAAGTGGCGGTCCCAGGACGACCCCCGCTATCGAGTGAGGGGAAAGTTACTGAGGTTCCTGTAGCTGCTGGTAAGACACCGTGGAAGCTTTTGGGGCCCGCAGCACTAATCGTCATTGGCCTGCTTGCCGGTGGCCTCTATTTCCGCTCGCGCTCCACAACAACTCTGACCGAAAAAGACTCCATCGTCCTGGCGGACTTCGTCAACACCACCGGAGACCCGGTCTTCGACGACACGCTCAAACAAGGACTCACCATTTCACTTTCCCAATCGCCCTTCCTGAAACTTCTACCCGATCAGAAAGTAAGCGACACCTTGAAGTTGATGGGACGCGCTCCGGGAGACCGTGTCACTCAGGTAGTCGCGCACGAGATTTGCTTGCGCACCAATAGCAAGGCGTCGCTGGCCGGATCCATCTCCAGCCTGGGAAGCCACTTCGTGATCGGGCTGAAGGCCGTGAACTGCAAGGCGGGGGACGCATTGGCGCTAGAACAGGTTGAGGCATCGTCTAGAGAAGACGTGCTGAAGGCGCTGGACAAGGCAGCTGCCAGCCTGCGAACGAAACTTGGGGAATCGCTCGCTACCGTGCGCAAGTACGATGCCCCGTTAGAGGAGGCCACCACGCCGTCCCTGGAAGCGCTGCAGGTCTACAGTAAGGGGCTGAGAGCTCTTAAGGTAGACGGGGAAACTACAGCTCTCCCGATGTTCAAGAGGGCCATCGAGCTTGATCCGAATTTCGCCATCGCGTACGGCATGCTCGGAGTTACATATCTCAATCTTAATGAGTTGAGCCTGGCGAGCGACAATATGCGAAAGGCATTTGAGTTGCGCGAACGGGCGAGCGAAAACGAGAAATATAATATTTCCAGTCTCTATTATCTTTCCATAACCGGTGAATTGGAGAAGGCTAATCAGGTCAATGAACAGTGGGCCGCGAGCTATCCCAGAGACTTTATACCGCCCCTGAATCTGGCAATGACTTCCGCTTTCGTCGGTCAGTATGAGAAAGCCTTGCCAACATCGCTGGAAGGCCTGCGCCTGGAGCCCGATGCCAGCGTTAGTTACGAGAATCTGATGTGGACCTATGCATCCTTGGGCCGTCTCGACGAAGCAAAGTCCACTTATGAAGCCGCGCTGGCCCGGCAACTGGAAAACCCTTACCTCCACCTACACCGTTACGGAGTAGCTTTCCTGGAAGGAGACGACGGCGAAATGCGACGACAGCTTGCCTGGGGAAAGGGCAAGCCGGGAGCGGAGGACCCACTGCTTTCTCTTCAATCGGATACTGAGGCTTTTGGCGGACGTCCAGCGAAAGCGAGAGAACTTTCTACCCAGGCCGCGGATATTGCAAAGCGCAATGATCAGAACGGAACAGCAGCACTGGTGCTACTGAATTCAGCCCTTCGAGACGCAGAATTCAAAAACTCAGCCCAGGCGCGACGGCAGATTAATGCGGCGATGGCCCTCGGGTCGAACCGGGATTCCCAAATCCTTGCGGCTCTAGCCTTGGCGCGGGCAGGAGAAACGGACGGGGCACAGAGAATGGCTGATGATGTCGCCAAACGCTCCCCGTTGAATACCGTACTCAACGGCTACTGGCTGCCGACAATTTTGGCCGCCGTCGAACTGAACCGCAAACACCCTGAGAAAGCTATCGAGCTACTCGAAGAGGCGTCTGATTACGAAATGGGTGCTCCGCCGCCAGCTCCCCAATCTATGGCCACACTCTATCCCGTGTATGTACGAGGCGAGGCCTACCTCAAAACGGGCCAAGGCCGGGAAGCGGCAGTCGAGTTTCAGAAACTCATCGACTATCGGCGCGTCGTGCAAAATTTTATACTGGGGGCACTGGCGCATCTGCAACTGGGTCGAGCCAAGGCTATGAGTGGCGACAAAGAAGGCGCGCGCAGGGCCTACCAGGATTTTCTCTTTTTGTGGAAAGACGCGGATCCGGACGTCATTGTTCTGAAGGAAGCCAAACTAGAGTACGCGAAGCTGCGGTAGCCGCAAGATCAGGCCTTCTTGCCCACCAATTTTATTTATTTTCCCTGCAATTTCCCGCCTACCAGAATTAGATTAATCAGAATAAAGACGAGCCAGGACTAGACAAATGGAAGAACCAAAATTTACTCAGGCGAGAGGCGTCTTTTCGCTGGAGTGCGGTGTCACTATCAACATCAGGGCAAAGCCTGAAACCATATGGAAACTCCTGACCGATGCAAAGGGTTTCCCACGCTGGAATTCGACGGTCACCAGCATCGACGGAAACATTCGGGAGGGTGGGCGACTTCAGGTGCGTGTTCCGGGCACGGACCGCACTTTCACTCCGAAAGTATCGGGCGTCGTACCGTCCCGGCGCATGATTTGGACCGGAGGATTTCTCCCTCTCTTTAAAGGCGTGCGGACCTTCGAATTAAGGCCGGGCAATGATGGCTCGACCGAGTTCGCGATGAAGGAACGCTTTTCGGGTCTAATGATGCCGCTGATCAAGCGTTCGCTGCCTGACTTTGGGCCCGTGTTCGAAACTTACGCCAGGGATTTGAGAAACGAAGCTGAGGGCGCCAACACATGACGCGTGAAGTAGCGGGGCTAGGGCATCTTCCTCGTCGAAGTGTCGTACACATCCACTGCCCAAGAGACCACGCTCCGCAACTGAAGAAACTTCATAGTGAAGTGTTTAGGACGACGACAACCGCCATTTGGTGCGCGTGTACGCGATCCTGAAACCCTTACGCTCTGCATTGCGTTGGGAATCGCTGCCCGGCTGCGTGACCATCATGGCCAAATCACATCCGTGCTCGAAGGCGTATCGCATACGAGCGTGAAGCAGCGCCGCTTGCAGCCCACGACGCCGCAGCTCGGGAACCGTAGCCGATCCACCGAACAGGGCAACCCCGTCATGAATGCACAGCACGCCCGCGGCGCCGGGCGTCCCCTCATACTCGGCGAGAAAACACACACCTCCTTCGCGTGCCGCGGCTACGGTACCTAAATCCAGAAGAAAATCACGAAGTTCGGGATGTTCGTGTGACCAGCCTCTCGCGCTGATCTCACTCCACAATTGCGCTTCGTCCGGCGCGATGACCCGCACACTGACGGCACTCTGCTCCACGGCGGCGGGCCGCTCAACTGGGCGGTATAGCACACTACTGATCTCGATAGGTCTGTAGTTGCGCCTACAGAGCATCTCCAGGGTCGCCACCCCGGCGAAAGGACTCACTTCGTGGTCCGCTGGCGCCCCCAGGTCGAGGAAGAAGCGCTCAATCACGTCCAGCGAGGCCGGACTCAGTTCCTCGAATATACCGAGCCCAAATGTCTGCGTGATCGGAGACTCGACGCCATCGAAAACCGCATAGGCGCCAGCGCATTCAATCCACTTGGCGCCGCTATCAGGGAATAGACGCCTACGCGCTTCGGCGTACTGAACGCACGCGTACCCTTCCGCGCGTTCCAGACGTCTCGAGAGTGCAAGGTCGGAAAAGAGCATTCGCCGTCGATTATGCACCCAGTCGCCGTTGCCACAAAACCCTCCCAGCCGCTCTTTCTCGCTGGGCAGCGGCTACGCGTGCGGAACGAACTTCTGCAACCATTTTCCCTCAACCTGATTTACACTCTGCGGTCTATGGACAAACTGTCGCGGCGCACGATATTGAAAGGTGCACTCTCGGGAGCGGCCCTGGCCTCAGTTCCGTCAGTGGCATGGCCGGAGCAGACTCCCCCGGTACAGCGCAAAGGACGGATCAAACAATCGGTCTCCCGTTGGTGCTACAAGGAGATTCCTCTTGACCAGCTTTGCGCCTACTCGGCGCAGATCGGTTTGAAGGCCGTCGATCTGCTCAATCCGGATGAATTTGAAGTGCCGCGCCGCTACGGACTGATCTGCAGTATGGGCTATGGCGGAGGAGGCGAGATCCCCAACGCCCTGAACCGGGTGGAAAACCACGCGAAGATTGAAGATGCTCTTCGCAAAACTATCCCGCTGGCGGCAAAGGCGGGCGTGCCCAACGTGATTACCTTTTCCGGCAACCGCGCGGGCATGTCAGATGAAGAAGGCGCCAAGAACACGATCATGGGACTCAATCGTCTGAAAAAGATTGCCGAGGACAACGGCGTCGTGATCTGTCTCGAGCTGCTGAACAGCAAAGTGAATCACAAAGACTACATGTGCGATCACACTGCCTGGGGCGTTCAGGTGATGGAAGGGGTGAACTCACCGCACGTCAAACTGCTCTACGACATTTACCACATGCAAATTATGGAAGGGGATTTGATCGCGACCATTCAGCAGAACATACAGTGGCTCGGCCACTTCCATACCGGAGGCGTTCCCGGCCGTCACGAGCTGGATAACACGCAGGAAGTCCAATGGGATGGGGTCATGCGTGGGATCGCTGCCACCAATTTTCAGGGCTACGTGGCGCATGAGTTTGTGCCCACGCGCGATCCGCTTACTTCGCTGCGCCAGGCAGTTGATTTGTGCGATGTGTAAGGTTGGTCGTCAGTCTCGGTTTTAAAGCCGGCGGCAAGTCATTCAGCTTGTCGCTTGATAAAAAACCAATCGCTGCGGACTGTGACGTTCCGTCTAACCACTGACCACTAACCACTGACCACGCCCGCCCCCCGACCAGCTCTCTTCCTTTGTGAGATAATTTTATTTCGCTGATTCCTGCGAATTTGGATTGCGAGGCACTTCATGGCAGAGCATAAGGTCTTCTGCGTCAAGCTGAAAAAAGAGCTCCCCGGACTGGATGAGCCGCCCTTCGACAGCGAACTGGGCCAGAAGGTTTATGACAACGTCTCCCAGGAAGCGTGGAAGGGCTGGACCGAATTCTGCAAGATGCTGCTCAATGAATATCGCCTCAACCCCGCCCGCCGTGAGGATCAGGAAGTAATCGTCAAGCAGATGGAACAATACTTCTTCGGTGAAGGCGCGGCCCCGCCCAAAGAGTACGTCCCGCAGAAGTGAGAGGCAGGGGTCAGTTGCCAGTGAAAACCCAAGGGCTGTTGCCAGTTGTCGGTGGTCAGTTAGCAGTGACAACCCCTGCAGGCACCGAGGACTGAAGTGACCCACTGCGTACACCAACCACTGGCAGCCGAGCACTAGCCACCGAACACCAGCCACTGACTATTGAACCACCCCTGCCCAACTTTTGGTGCAATTTTAATCAGCCCGTAACATTGCTTTGTTACAACCAGATTGATGAGTTCCGCCGTCTATGACACGCTCATCCTCTCCGACCTGCATCTGGGATCGGAGATCAGCCGCGCCGAGCAAGCTACGCGGATGCTGCGGGAGAACCGCTTCCGGCGCCTCATCCTCCTGGGCGACATCTTTTCCGACCTTAATTTCGGCCGCCTCACCAAGCCCCACTGGAAGTTTCTCGGCTACATCCGCAAACTCTCAAACCCGAAGCGCGGTATAGAGGTCGTATGGGTGGAAGGTAATCATGACCGCGGACTGAGCCAGGTGATGTCCCATCTCGTGGGGGTGAAGGTCTATGAAGAATATGAGTGGGAATTTGAAGGCCGTCGCCACCTGGCGATTCACGGGCATCAGTTTGACCGCTTTGCAGTCAACAATCTTTTACTGAGTTCGCTGGGAACCTTTCTGCATCTGCAACTGCAAAAGCTCGACTTCAAAGGCAAAGCGTTTTCCCGTTTTCTGGATCGTCAGGGCGCCCGCTGGTTGCGGCTTTCCTCCAAGGTGGCTTCGGGTGCGATTCTCCATGCCCAAATGCGTCAGGCTGACCGCGTCTTCTGCGGACACACTCACAAAGCTGAGTCCATCGAGCGCGACGGAGTAGATTACTTCAACTCCGGCAACTGGGCGGATTCTCCGCCGACCTACCTGACCATCGACTCCGAAGGAGTGCGTATCCACGAGTACCACGAGTCGGCGAACGACTTTGACACCGCCAGTGCAGAGGCCGCCGACGAATTCGGTTTTCCTGACGAAGACGCTGAGTTAGTGGCCAGTGATCAGTGGTCAGTGGCCGGCGGTGGTTTTCACTAATCACTGGCAACTGACCACTGACCCTCGAATCTTTCTGGTAATTGCCCTCGAAAACGCCAAAAAACCCCATTTTCCGTCCAATTCACGACCACTCGAAGAGACATGTCCTTCTTTTTGACCCAAAGGTCACTTTCCGTACATCCTTTGCTGGGATAACCTGAATCCATAATTTGAATGGCGACGCCGGTCGCAACCACCGGCCTAAGGCGGCAAACTAGACATCGGCAAATCATTCTGCAGTAAATCAACAGGAGAGCCTGGTAATGCTAAGGATCCGGGTGTGTGCGCTTCCCAAGCTGGTTGTGGTCGCTGTCCTTCTTGCCGTCGCTGCTTCGGCGCAAACCCGAAACCGGATCGTGCAGAATATCGGAGACACTGAATCCGTCGTGGTTTCAGGTGCCCATCCCCTGGCCCGTGCGGAGTTTGATCGGGGCCGGGTGGAAGGCAGCATGAAAATCACTCGGGCTTCACTGGGGTTCAAGCTTGCGCCAGATCAGCAATCCGCTTTGGACAAACTGCTGGCCGAGCAGCGGGACCCTCACTCCCCGAACTATCGCAAATGGCTCACTCCGGAGCAATACGCCACGCGCTTTGGCATGAGCAGTGGGGATCTCGCCAAAGTTTCCTCCTGGCTGAAATCGCAGGGCCTAACCGTGGACGGCTACTCCCGCGCCCGCACCCGGGTGTTCTTCAGCGGAACCGCCGCTCAGGTCGAGAGTGCTTTCCGCACCGAGTTGCACCGCTATCAGGTGGATGACGAGACCAGGTACGCAAATTCCGTCGAAGTGTCCCTGCCGGCTGCGCTTTCCAGCGTGGTATTGAGCGTTCGAGGCTTGGACAGCTTTCGTCCGCGGCCCCGGGCAGTCGTTGCCAGGCCGAATTTCACCTCCCACCAGACTGGGAACCATTTCATTGCACCGGGTGATTTTGCCACGATCTACAACCTCAAACCTCTTTACAACGCCGGGCTCGATGGCACCGGCCAGACTATCGCGGTGGTCGGTCAAACGCAGATATCGACGGCGGATGTCGATGCTTTCCGGAGCGCCGCCGGCCTCCCGGCTACGAATCTCCAGCTGGTTTCCGTGGATGGAAGCACCGGATTTTCCTCTGGTGACGAAGTGGAAGCCGATCTTGATGTGGAGTGGTCGGGCGCAGTTGCCAAGAGTGCGGCCATCCTCTTTGTCTACGTAGGCAGCAATTCCAATCTGAACGTCTTTAATTCGTTGGAATTCGCCATCGACAATAACCTGGCGCCAGTAGTCAGCACCAGCTACGGCAACTGCGAGGCAAACTTGCCAGGCTTTGTTCCAACTCTCCGGCAGGATGTGCAGCAGGCCAACTTGCAAGGCCAGACAGTGACAGCCGCGTCGGGTGATGCCGGAGCCGCAGACTGCGAATCACAAGGCGCTACCACGGCCGTGAAAGGTCTGGCAGTGGATGCCCCCGCCAGCGTTCCGGAAGTCACCGGAATCGGAGGCAGCGAGTTCAACGGTGACGCTGCAGGTACTCTTGTCAGCGGAACTCCGCCGAACACCAGCGATTTCGGTCCAACGACCTTTTGGGGCGGTACTACAGGCGCGACCGATAACCTTTCTTCGGCGCTGTCTTATATCCCGGAAATGGGATGGAATGACACGGCTTTGTCCATTGCGAACGGTGGCAGCCTTTCCGCCGGAGGCGGTGGCGTGAGCACGGTGTTCACGAAACCAACCTGGCAGACCGCACTCACTCCCGCTGATGGTCATCGCGACGTTCCCGATGTTGCCCTGAGTGCTTCGCCGGACCACGACGCTTCTCTGATCTGTTCGCAGGCCTTTTTTGCTCCCGCCACCACTCCGACAAGTTGTACCAGCGGGTTTCGAGCCAGTGACGGAAGCCTGGCAGCGGTCGGTGGGACTTCGGTGGGCGCGCCAGCCTTTGCCGGCATTGTCGCGATCCTTAATCAGGCCACCCAGTCGAGCGGGTTACAGAACATCAACCCGATTCTTTACACCATGGCGGTATCGACGCCTACGGCCTTCCACGACATCACCACTGGAAACAACATTGTCCCTTGCACTTCGGGAATGCCGACCTCCGGAGCCGCCACCCTGCGCTGCCCGACAACTGCTCCCTTCCAGATCGGCTACAGCGCCGGTGCTGGTTACGATCTTGTTACAGGATTGGGCTCGATCGACGCCAACGTGCTCGTGACCTCGTGGCCTACTTTTGTCGCATCTCCGGATTTCTCAGTGGGAGGCAGCCCTGCCACCGTCGTAGGCCCGGGACAGTCGGGAACTTCAACCATCACCGTTTCTCCGACCAATGGATTTACCGGAGCGGTAGCCCTTACTTGTAGCGGCTTGCCGGCGGGTGCGAGCTGCGTGTTTAGCCCAGCTTCGCTGACGTCGGGGACATCAACGCTGACAATCGCAACAACCGCGGCTACGCCAATCGCGACCTCGCACTTCTCCGTGATAGGTACTTCCGGATCTACGAGCCACACGACCTCAGTGACACTTACGGTCACCGCGGCGGCGACGCCCGATTTCAGCGTTAGCGCAGGCGCGCTCTCATCGGCAAGCGTTGTGCGAGGCGCATCCTCGACTTCGATCATTACTGTCGCTCCGGCGGCTGGTTTTAGCGGCGCCGTGGCTCTGACTTGTGCCGTTACCGGGGGCGGAACGCCGGCGCCCACATGCACTTTGGCTCCGGGGTCAGTTGCGAACGCCTCTGGCACGTCCACGCTGACCATCAACACCACGGCGTCCCACTCTCTTTCGAGCGGATTAGTCTCTCCACACCGTGGTCATGGTTTTGGGTGGCTGACTGCGAGTGGCGGTGCACTCTTCGCAGGGATCGTGTTGCTCGGCGGGCCATCGCGTCGTCGCCGAACCGCTGGGCTTGGGCTGATGCTGCTGGTGTTTTTCGCGGCTGGCCTGGGCTGCGGCGGTGGCAGCAGTAACAGCAGTGGCGGCTCCACAAGCGGCGGAGGAACTCCTTCCGGCAGCTATACAGTTACAGTCACCGGCACCAGCGGCTCTCTGACTCATACCGCTACCGTCGTCCTGACAGTGCAGTAGTCAAATTTTGTGGAGGACGGGCGTCTCGCCCGTCCCGCTTGAGTCGGCGAGCGAAGCCAGCAAAAACTCCTGTCATCCCGACCGGAGCGAAGCGCAGCGAGCGTAGTGGAGGGACCTGCTTTAGTCCGCCACGCTGCACTACATCTTGAAATCCACCGCCGTCGTATTCGCACCGCAAATCACCACGCCGACCCGTTCTCCTGGCTGCGGCTGGTAGCGCCGGGACAGCAGCGCCGCCACGGCCGCTGCTCCGCCCGGCTCCGCAACTACGCGCAGCACACTCCACAACGTTTTTTGCGCTTCCACAATAGCGTCGTCCGAAACCAGAACAACACTTTGGACGTGGTCCCGAGCAATGACAAACATCATCTCGCCAACCCGCTTCGGAGCCAGCGAGTCCGCCGCGATTCCACCTGCCTCTGCGTCCACGGGACGCCCCGCCTCTCGGGCCCGGGTGAGTGTGGGCGCGGCTTCCGGCTCGACTCCGACGATCTTGATTCGTGATCCGTACCAGGCAGCGATGCCGCCGATAAGTCCGCCGCCGCCTACCGCCACGAGCAAGGTGTCGAGTTCAGGGTTCTGACTTTCAAATTCCAGTCCGACAGTTCCCTGACCAAGCAGCGTTTCAACCTGCTCATAGGCATGAATCAAAAGCGCGCCCGACGTCGCAGCCCACTCTTCGCTTGCCGCCAGTGCGTCGGAATAACGTTGGCCGGTCACCACCAGGTCCGCGCCATAACTTCGGATCCGTTCCAGCTTGGCTGGAGACGCTACCTCGGGAACAAAAATTCTGGCGGGACGCTTCGCCTTCATGGCCGCGAAAGCGACAGCGGCCCCGTGATTTCCACCAGAGGCCGCAGCGACTCCGGCCGAGGGAATGTCACGCGTCAGCATATTGGTGAATGCACCGCGGGCTTTGAACGATCCGGAGTGTTGCAGCAACTCCAGTTTGAGGAACAGGCGAACGCCGTCGACTCCAAAATCTGCGCCCTCGACTTCAACCACAGGGGTTCGCCGTATGTAGGGATGGATCACTTCATAAGTGGCAGTAATACTCTCGCGGTCGATCTTCGGCTGAGGCATGGCACCATGATAAAGGCTTCGCCCATGGCAAGTTGTCTGCCAACTTATCAGCGCTGGCAGGGTCGGTTCGGTTGAAGTTTTATGCCTGACCTACCGATAAGATTCGACGTGACCACTCCAGCCCAAGCAAAAGTTCTCCCTTCGCCGAATGCGCGTTTTGTTGCTCGTCAGCCGATCCTCACCCAGGACGAAAAGGTGTTTGGGTACGAGATTCTGTTTCGAGACGGAGTCGAGGATTACTTTCGTTCCAATGATCCTGAAGCCGCCTCACGCAGCACTCTCGATACTTCGCTGCTTATGGGGTTGGACATCCTCAGCGATGGCCGTCGTGCTTTCATCAACTGCACCCGCGATATGTTGCTGAAGGACTACATGACACTGCTGCCTTCCAGCCTGGCCGTCGTCGAAATTCTGGAGACGGTGGAACCGGATGAACTTGTCATGGCAGCCTGCCAACGCCTGAAGGCAGGCGGATACATGATCGCGCTCGATGATTTTACGGAGAACGATCCGCGCCACACCTTGACCGACTTCGCTGACATTCTCAAGGTGGACGTACGCAACACAACTCCTGAACAACGCGCCGCCATGGTGAAACGCTACGGCCCGTGGAAATGCCGCATGCTGGCGGAGAAAGTCGAAACTCGCGAAGAATTTCTCGCTGCCAAGAAGGCCGGATTTCTTTACTACCAGGGCTACTTCTTCCGCCGCCCGGAAACCATGAAGGCCCATGAAATCGCGGGCAACCGTCTGAACTACGTGCGCATGTTGCAAGTGGTCTCCAAGCCTGAACTGGAGCCGCGTGAGATTGAAAACGCGATCAAGGGCGAGGCTTCGCTTTGCTACCGCCTTCTGCGTTACATGAACTCCGCCGCTTTTGGCTTTGCCAACGAGATTCATTCGGTCCGCCACGCGCTCGCGATCCTGGGAGAACGGGAGGTCCGGCGCTGGGTTCGGTTGGTCGTCACTCTCGCAGCGGGTCAGAACCGGTCGAGCGAAATAGTTTTGTCCGCCCTGGTTCGCGCGCGCTTCTGCGAATTGCTCTCCTCGAAAGTTAAGCACGGGGATTCCGATCTGTTCCTGCTGGGATTGCTATCCCTGATGGACTCGATCCTCGAAATTCCCATGAACGAAGTTCTGGACAGCGTTCCCATCGATCAGGAGACGAAAGAAGTTCTACTGGGCCGCGGAACCCGCTTGCGCCCGCTCTATCAACTCATGCTGGCGCAGGAGTCTGGTGACTGGCAGGGTGCCGCGGAACTGGCGAAGTCTCTCAATATTCGTGAAAGCGAAGTCGCCGAAGTTTACTGGCAGGCGATGCAGTGGGCTCGTCAGGTGAGCGGCAGCTGATGGATTTCCACCCCAGGAAAATCGCTTTCTGATGCGGCTCTGTGCGCGGCTTTCAACCGCCCTACTGGCTCTCGAAAGTTACCATTGTGCAAAACTAAGTCTTTTGGGACTTGCGCTTTATCCCGCGTGAGCGGTACCATCATACTGTTTCCAGCGGCCATGCTCTCTAGCTGGCCCTCCGCGCCCCCTGGCTCCAGACGCCATACGGAAAAGCGATCTTACGGAAAAAGATCCTAAGGGTCTTGCAGATTTTCGGATAAAGATCATTCACGCGTGAGTTCCAGCCGCACTGGGTTTCCGCACAGCTCTAGGTATGTGTGCGAAAGGGAATACTAGAGAAGTTGAATATCCAGCTACAAAATCGAGTCGCCCTTCGGGCGGACTGAATGCAGCGTTAAAAAAGAGAACAATATGAATGCAGGACCCGGACACCCCTCTGGTGGTGGTGGAGGAGGGAGAAGCAAGCGTCGGCGCGGACGTCGTCCGCCCAATCGTGGTGGAGCCCCCGGCCGTGACCGTCAACAACAGGGCGGTGGCATCTACTCGGCTCCCATGGACCATAGCTATCGAGCCGCAATGAATGGCAACAACGGGTCGAGACCAGGACGAATGCGTCCCGGATTCGCTCCCGCGTATGCCCCTCTCGAGCCCGAACCCCTGCCTCAAGGCGACAATGGCAATTCCCGCATCTTCGCCTTTGTCGATGACCTGTTTTTCCAGGCCAAGATCCAGGAGACGGCGCGCAAGTTGAATGTGAAGGTTGAGTTCGTCAAAACCGAAAAAGATCTGCTCGATCACATGAAGCAGAACGGTGAAGAGAAGCCTTCCCTGATCATTTTTGACATGAACAACGCCAACGCCAAACCCCTGACCCTGATTCCCAAACTCAAGACCAAGCTGAAAAAGGGGACGTCAATCATCGGGTTCCTGTCACACGTGCAGGGCGACCTCAAGATGAAGGCGCACGAAGTGGGATGTGACATGGTGCTGCCGCGCTCGGCGTTCTCGCAGAACCTGCCGCAGTTGTTGCGCCGTCACGGTGCTCCCGAACCGGCGGAAGAAGCCAGGCCGATTTAAGAAAGGTCGGCGCCAGAGAGGGACATCGAACGCAGACCCAGCCAGATGCTGCGTTCACTAACCCCTATCCAGGCGGCCAACTCATGCCTCGCCCTCCGAGCAAATGCACATGCATGTGGAACACTGACTGTCCCGCGCCCGGGCCTACATTGAGCACGGTTCGATAACCATTCTCAATGCCTCGCTCCCGCGCAATCTGCGCCGCGGTGAGATGGCAACGCCCAACGATCTCCGCGTCTTCAACCGACGCTTCCTTCAGTCCACGAATGTGCTTCTTGGGGACGACAAGCACGTGTGTTGGAGCCTTCGGATCGATGTCCTCGAACGCAAACGTGTGTTCGTCTTCAAAGACCCTCTTCGCAGGAATCTCACCGGAAATAATCCGGCAGAACAAGCAGTCAGTCATGGACAAATCCTCACGGTGGCTCCGATTTTCGACCAGGAATTTCAGACTGAAGATTCTAACTCCCCCAGGGCCAAGCCGAATTGAGACGTGGAGACCTTGCCTTTCGGAAACCTTCGAATTTTAGAACTGGTGACATCCTCAAAGTCTCTAATCGCAAAGGGCGCGAAGAATTCAGCAGAGCACGCTAAGAAGATCATTATTCAGCCCTAACCATGTGACGGCAGGCGCCGGAATGTCGGCAGTCCCGGCCGCAAAAATCCCGGCAAAAAAGAGAAAAAGTTTTCCTTGCGGGAGTCTGAAGGGTAAATGCTTTCCTATTACGAAAGGGCGGTAATCAAAGGGCAAAACCGAATTAAGCCATTCACTTTCATTGGGTTACACACTTGATTCGCTGTTAGTAACAAACTGATTTTTTAATGTACGACAAGCCCTAAGTCCCTTAATATCGAAGGATTACCGGTACAGGCAAAGGTCTGCATGGACTGGCAAGCCTCGTGCATCAAATCTGGTATTGACGCTGGGTTATCCGAGTCTGGGATGGGGAAAGAATCAGTGAATTTTAGCAAACGCTCTTCGCTATTGGGATTGCTACTCGCCTTCGTCATGTCGGTGCTGCCTCCGTTTGGAATGGCTGCCACCGTCAGTACCCGCTCTCTGACCACACGTAAAAAATCGCAAAAGGTGAGCGAAACTCCGCGCACGCGCAAACGACTGTCCACGCTTTCGCGCAGCCGTGCCCGCACCCGGGTGGTAAGGAACAGCCGTACGCGACGGCATCGCTACTACGAACGCTTTACCGCCAGTTCGTTTGTGGACGACAAGTTTGAAACCGACGTCACTGCTGGCGAGGACCCAGTTGTTCGCCAGGCCGCTATCGATGCTTTGGGCAATATGAACGGTACTGTGCTCGCGATCGAGCCCACCAGTGGCCGGGTTTTGGCGATGGTGAACCAGAAGTTGGCTCTCTCGAGCGGTGCTCAGCCTTGTTCCACGATCAAGCTGTCGGTCGCCCTGGCGGCCCTCAGCGAAGACCTGATCACAAAAGATACGCAGGTCAGCCTGGGCAGCCGCAGCCGCATGAACCTGACCACGGCTCTGGCCCACTCCAACAATGCCTACTTCGAGGCTCTGGGACGCCGCCTGGGGTTCGAAAAGGTCAGCTTCTATGCTCACCAGTTCGGATTAGGCGAACTCGCTGGATATAACATTCCGGGCGAACAGCTGGGCTCCTATCCGCAGGAGGAGATTTCGTCCAAGCTCGGCGGTGTAGGCAAGATGTGCTCCTTCGGAGAAGGCATCTCGATGACGCCGCTGCAATTGGGCGCCATGGTTTCCGCCATCGCCAACGGCGGCACGCTCTATTATCTGCAGCACCCGTCTTCGCCAGAAGAAGTCGCAAACTTTGAGCCGCGCGTGAAGCGCCACCTCGACATCGCTCCCATGATTCCTGAAATCTCGGATGGCATGGCTGGAGCGGTCAGCTACGGCACCGCACGCAGTCTCCGAGTCAACTTCAACGAAGAAGAAATTCTGGGTAAGACCGGAACCTGCTCCAGCGCTGGCACCCGCTACGGATGGTTCGCTTCCTACGCCAAGACAGATATCGGGCGCATTGTCGTCGTCGTCTTCCTGCAGGGCGGACGTCCAACCTTCGGACCGAAGGCAGCGGAGATTTCCGGCCGCATGTATCGCAGCCTCTACGATCACTCTTTCTTCCTGGCTCACCCCACGCTTCCAGCCGATACCGCGGACGTGAAGCCAGTCAGCCAGTAGAAGTTTTCAGTCGCAACAGGCAAAAGGCCCCTTTCGGGGCCTTTGCTATTTCCGGTCACGTTATTTACAGGTGTCATCCTGAGGGCCGCGTCTTTTGCGGCCAGAAGGATCTCTGTTACGCGTCACTATCCCTGGCAAAACGCACCCATCCCGTGTATCCCAGCAGCAAGGGAGACTTCGCTTATGCTAAACCCAGATCCTTCGCTTCGCTCAGGATTGACGCACATTCAGGATGACGACTGAATTGAAAAGGCTATGCGTCATCCTGAGGGACTTCAGTCCCGAAGGATCTGGCGTGCACACTGACACTGCCTGAGGAGCTCCAAAACGCTGTGCTTCCGTCCCTTGCAAGCTCCGGTTGACGCGGTAAAGAAATCGTGCGGAGTGGCTCATTTCACCAATGAGCCGCTTAGCCTTGCTCTACCTCAAACCCCTACGGGTTCGAAGGTGTCTGCGGGTCCCCAGCCGACGGAGCATTGGGTGCCAGCACAAAGTTCTTCACGATGGGCGTTCCATTCCCCAGTACCTGGTCGTATCCCCGGTTCGTGGAAAAGACGCCGTTAAATCCGTCAATGTTTTGGCGGTAGATCTCAAACGCGGAACCCAGCAGTTGCTGGGCCGCCACCAGTGCGTAAATATCGAAGTTCTCGTTACCCAGCCTTATCCGCGAGGTTCTCTTCCTTGGGTGCCAGGATTCCGGCAAAGTCCGGAGAAGTCGCACTGGTGCCGATCACGCCAACGAAGTCTCCGTCGAATGCCTCGATGACAAAGCTGCGATGCGGCCCGCAGGGTTGAATGGCATCGTTAG
>CAWCQR010000018.1:0-289339 GCA_963797725.1 Terriglobia bacterium | reverse complement strand
AATCGCCTGGATACAAGTCTTACTTCCGGTTAGCCCGGTATGCCGGAAACCTACACAAATGATTGGTCGGGGAGAGAGGATTTGGTCCTCCGACCCCCTGGTCCCGAAGATTGGTTTCACGAAGAATCAACACTTTAGCGCAATTTGGAGGCGCAGATTAGCTAGTATTTAAGCGCCCTCAATCGTTTTCAGCCACCGGTAAGACAAACGCCTGCAAGCGGCTACTGGGCACAAAACTGGGCACAGATAAAACGTCGGATTCACATCTGATTGTTGGAGCTTTTGTGCGGTGCTTGCCAAACTATGCAATCGTCCTTATCAGCTCTCTGCATTCCCTTAGTAGTATTCCCAGCATAAGCGCGTTCAATCCTCTCGGCTTGGGAATATCGCCCGTGCTTCGTTACGGCCCGCCGGATGCGCTCGATACCGGCCAGCGTCTTCGGCCCGGTACTGAGGCCACCATGAAGCCTGCACCCGCCCATTTGCATCGCCGGACACTGGCAAGGCGTTCCACGCCTGTTCTTAGCACCACAACGCCGCACCTGAGACAGGTCTCCTGGCGAATTTCCGTTCTTCAGCGAGCCGAGCCGTTGTTCATGGGGTGTTGCCTCGATTTCCCCAACGGTCCCCACCGTCGTTAGCCTCTTTTTGTAAGGGCCGCGCTTTGGCGATTGCGGCATGACTGCGTCTGCCGTCTGTATGATTCCTCAAGACTCCAAACATGATTAGATATCCCAGCGGCCATTGCTGGGGTGATTCTCAGCGTCTTGTGGATTCTAGCGAAATTGTAATAGACCCGCATGAATGGGGACCATTCGTTCTGACAGGCGCCTGCGCTTACAAGCTTCGTGTCAAGCCACGGACACGTAGCACAATCGTGCCATTCTCGGCACCCTGGTCCCGCAGTACGCTTTTCGCATCTAGGTGCGCGGTACTCTTCCCTCTTCGCGCAAACTTTCCGATCCTCCTCAGCACTGCTCCTAGATCTCCAGTCGCTCGGCCCAAGGTCCAACGAACGAGGAAGTTTTAAGCATGAATCCGCTCATAGCCTAATCGTCCCCGTTTCGGTGACTCTGCTCAACCGCACGACAGTAGGGACGCAGCTCCACACCCGCAGGGGCGTGGAAGCGGAATAAGAGGAGGAACGACAAATGAAAGCGATTCGCGACCTAGCAGCACTTACCATCTTGCTTTCGTCTTTGGCGATAGCTCAGACGACGCCGACCTTTCACACGGGAAGCCTCAAATTGGAGGACACAATATTTCAGGTGGGAGAATATACAGAACTTAGCGCGGTCTGTGACTCATGTACGGACGCCGGAATTTTTGTACCACTGGTTACACCGCTAGAAGTCACCTGTCCTGCCCATAAAGGAGAAACTTGCACGTTTGCGGTCCACGTTGACGCTGCGGCGCGGGCCCAGACTGGATCGGAGAGTGCCTTCAAGTACGTTGGAGATGCTGAGTCTACCGTTGCATCGACCTACTACATGTGGGCTCTAAACGGGACCGGGGAACAGGTTGTTTCGGCGTCAACAACATTCGTTGCGTTGGTCAAGAACACCAAGGAAAATCAGAAGCATAAGGTGGAAATCGATTTTGGGTGCTTTGGCACCGGAGGAGGATCGTCTTGCGACGTCCAGATGCTGGGTTTATTTGAACAAGGACCGAATGGTTCGCCAGTCTCAGTAACGACCCAGGTGTTCCGCGAAAAATGAGGCCACAGAGCAGGCGAAGGGAACATCGAGTTTGCTGAGAGCTCAAAGGTCACGGCCTCGGATATTTGATATCTGGGGCCCCTGAAAGCCCTACTGCTGCAAGTGCGGCCTGCCTGAGCTCGGCCATGCGATAGAGCATCCATAAAAGTTCCTGCTGAGCGTTGAGCCACTCCGGTCGAAATTAGGGTTGGATTTAGCCATGTTTGCCTCCTGTAAGGTGAACTTGGTTAGCGTCGTGTCGGCGCGTCCACGTCGGCACGGCGCGTTTTCTATTTGCGCTTAGAAGATCTCAAAGCATTGGCCAAGCGCATATTCTCTTGGGCCTGCCTGCGGTCCCAAGGCTTGAACAAATGACTCCATTTTTCGCCCAGCACCAATGTTTCTACTGCGAGATCAGGTCTCTCCATTTCCAATACAGTTTCCAGTCCGGACGCTGCACCGCCGGCTTCAAGCATCTTACGCACCGCTGCGACGCCGCCGATGTATCTTTGACAGTGAGGCATAAACATCTGATAGAAGTATCTCGCCCAATAGCCGAGTTGCCCACCCTCTTCGTACATCCGGTAAAGCTCGGCTTCCAAGTCTGATTCATTAAGCGGATTTGCTATATCAGCGCACATATCAGCGCACAATAGCTGCCGAATGAGAGCACTTTAATCACGAATCAGAGGGACGATTTTCGAGTAAAGCTTGCGCGACGCCCCCACGCTAGTCCCGCATGAGTGCCATGTCAAATGTTCCTGCGGTAGCAAACTGGTAGCACAGATAGAAGTCTTGGGAAGGTAAGTCGTTGAAACCCTTATAGAATGGCTCCTCAGGTAGGACTCGAACCTACGACCCTCCGGTTAACAGTAGGAGCGGGGCCATTTCTCTCAATTGATGGGAATATCTCTTGATGCTTGCCAGTCGGCAGTTTCAGACGATGTTGCTCTGGCTAAACTACTCTCTATTTCTTTCTTCCACTACCTAGGGTCCCCGGTATTTTCCCCGGCTGTCTTTCCATCGAAAATCAGGGTTCCACAACGTGTGACAGCGAACCGCATCTCGAGGTGAATTCCGGCTTGGTCAGACGTGTTTCATCCTTTCTAAGAGTTCTTGGCATTCCCTTAACAGTGTTCGAAAATACAGCTTCTCAGCTCTGGTGGCCTGAGAATATTGGCCGTGCTTCGTCACGGCTCGCTGAATGCGCTCGATACCGGCCTGCGTCTTCGGACCTGTACTGAGCCCACCGTGGAGCCTGCACCGCCCATTTGCCATCGCCGGACACTGGCAAGGCGTCCCATGCCTGTTCTTGGCACCACACCGCCGTACTCGCGACAGGTCCCTTGGCGGATTGCCATTCTTTAGCCATCCGCGCCGTCGTTCATGGGGTGTTACTTCGATTTTCTCAACAGCTCCCACCGTCGTTAATCCCCTCGCCCCCCGGCACGCGGTGGTTAGTGCAGGCCCACGTTGTAGATGAATGTGCCGAAGTTAGTGTCATAAAACGTGCTGTCAATGCCTCCGGGAATATACTCGGTGGCGAGCCAGAGCGAATTTCCATCTGCCACGGCAGCAGAGTAATCACCCCAACGTGCAGCTCCGGCGCCGCCGAACTCCGGATAGCCCGAGAAGTCGTCAGTGGGGGCGGCGCCGGCCGCGACGACGTTGACATTCAGTCCAAAGAACGGAGTCAGATAGGTGAATGCTGCACTCGGGAAGTAGGAGGGTCCAGACAGCGTGTATGCGACGGCCGCTAACCCAGCCTTCGTCACAGCGACCGCCGGGTATATGATCGAGGCTCCCTTTACGGAGACATAGCTCTGTCCTAAGATTAAGGCCCGAAGCTTCCCAAACCGGACGGAAGGCACTACTACAAAGTAAGCGATCCCCGCATTATCCTGACTGCCGTCTGACACGATCGTGGAAAGCCCTCCCCACAGAAGGCCATTGGAGAAGACAGTCTGTTCCATGCGATCGTCATCCGAATTGAGGGTCTCTTCCGGTTCATTGAGTGACTGACCCAGAGGAAAGGGGCCGGCTTTCTGGGTCGCGTTTGGTGGCAGTCCGTAGACTTCGCTGTGAATCACAGTATTCTGCAGCGACACGTTCGGAACCGCCTTGGCTAATGACTTGGTGTTGGTCAGGGCCCACACCGCTATTCGATTGTCGAGCGTGCCCGTGAAGTCAAGTGCGCTGAGAAAGTACTCGACACCGGAGTCGGTTTCGTCTTCGAGATCCGGGGAAGTGGCCGGCTGCACCGAGTACGCAGTGCCTTCGGCGAGCGGCAGGTTCCCAATGTGGACCATAGTGCCCAAAGTGCCTGCTTCCAATTCCTTCTTCGACAGCGCATAGATCTGTGCGCCGTTAAAGACGTTGCTGAACACTCCAAACTCATTGGTGCTGAGATAAATGCCGAAAGCGTCGGCGCCAAGTAATGGCTGATCGCCAAAGCACGGGCTGTCGGTCGTGCATCCGGGGTCGGCCGGCGTCCCATCTAGACCATCATCGGTGGTGTCGATGGAGTAGACGGTGAAGCCCTGCCTGGGGTCGCTAGTCTGGCTCACGGCTAGATAAAGATTGCTGCGATTGGTGGTCAAATTGAGCACGTTCGTAATCGAAACGAACCAGCGTTGTGTGGGGCGATCGTAATAGCACCTCGGATCACTAAGGAACGTAGCGGCGGGGTCAGCTCCAAAGAAAGCGTTTCCCGACTCCGGAGCTGTAAGCTGCTTTCCCGTCTTGCTGTAGACAACCATAACCAAATTGATTGTTTCCAGCACGAAGCCGTTCCCGACGCAAAGTCCCTGGTCCGGCGGACTGAGAGTGAAACCGTTGGTATTCGCCGTATCCACCGTGGTCAGGCCTGCAAAACCGAGGGCATTTCCGCCCCTCTTTACAGGGTTGGGTTTAGGCGTCGGAACCTGCAGTGATGACGCAGTCAAAGCGGCCGCTAGAATCGGCGGCTGGCGGAAGGGTTGAACCCGGTGTTTGGGTATCGAGTTGGAAGTTGCTTGTGACGAGCTAACAATCGCCGACGTGCCAACCATTGTCAACTCGCCGACAGTCATTTTGCCTGCTGTGGTCTGAGCCATGGCGGTGGGTAGCATTCCCAGTATTAGAAAAATCACTAGAGAGCTAATCTTCGAAGTTCGCACGGAGTATTCTCCTCTCCATCATTTTGAGATTTTGAGCTAAGAGAGAAATTCAATTGTCCGATTGGGCTCGCTCGGTATGAGGGCCGCGTCTTGCGGGTTTGCGCCCTTCGTGCTGGACTGCTCTGCTCGCCGGAGGAGGCGATTGGTGCGGATTTTGCACCTGGACCCTGGCGAAGTCAAGGGCAAACCATGTCTGCTGATCAAAAGGATTCTTTGACCGCGATCGGCTTGCTCAGTTGATTGGCGTAAAGCCGCTGAAGTGCGACGGCGCAAATGTCCCGTGGGAAAAGCGGAAGATAGGACGGTACTGCGGAATGAGATTGCAAAGAGGATTAGCGAAAAGCGATTTCATTGAGTACCCTTTGGGGGTAGCATTGTTGCCTCGTGAGCTATCAATCCACTGAAGACGCCGCGAACGCCATCCTTAAGATTCTGGGAGAAGAGGAGCAGGAACTCGCGGCCGTCCTGAAAATCGAGAAAACTGAGAGAAGGCCCAAGTCAAACCGGATGATGGTTTCGCTCAAGAAGGGCGGGCAGACTTTTCGAATCACATTCGAGTGGGTTCGCGATGAGCATGTTGCCTCTCATGGCTTTCATCTGGGCAATGGATATATTGAAAAAGAGTGGGATCTTGCTCTGCGCCCAGAAAAAGAGGCCGTACCCGTTGTACCGCCTTTTTTCTGGAAAGTGCGCCTACACGACGCGTCCATCCGACAAACATCTCATCCCGAAAAGCTGACCGAGGGCTGGCTGCGCCAACTGATCCGGAATAAGCTTGCGACTCCCCCAGTAGTGTGAGTCAGGCATTCTTCAATTCGTTGGCTGGTCTGGCACTTCTGGTTTTTCGGGGAAGGGAGTAAATGCGCGAAGCCGCACTGCTTCGGGCTTGTTTTTTGGCAGAGTTTTCTTGGTCGCACTTTGCATCCTCTTTAGCCATTCAGGCTCTTGGGCTTCTGCAAAGTACGGGTTTGGTTTATATCCAACACGTATTCGCAGCGTGTCAGGTTTTATCTCGCCGCGATTCGTCGTTCCAATCATGGCCACCCAATCGTTCTCCTTAAGAAAGTCCTCTACGACACTGGCCTTCTGCATAGACCTCATCGCGATTTCTTTGTTTTTCAACTGCTACGCTAACTGCTACACAACTGCAACATGCTACGGGTAGCGAAGTTTTCTGCTCTGTGGGAGACTGTCACATACCACAATGCAAGGTAGCAACTTTTATTTCAAGAGTTGTCTAAATGTGTGCGGTTTGCTCCAGAAGGGAATCTGAGCACTATTGCTCAAGCGCAAAACCTCCTAATGTACGGTGGCGTAACCGGCTAGGGTGAGTACGCGAGCGTGCAGACCAACCTCACGGCGAAGGGGTATAGTCGCGCTACCATGCCCAAACCAGCCCGCAATTCTACCCTCACAGATTTGATTGACCGCGTGGAAATGGTGCGTGAGGAAATGCTCACAATCCAGCGTGAGTTAGAACGCCGAGAGTCGGACAAGGGACAAGACCGTGGCAAAGCGCAACCTCGGAAATAGTGTGTGGCGTATTTCCCGCAACTACCACCTCCAGGTCTCCGCTTCCAGCAAAGTGAGTCTTCTTAACGCCTCAGCCATCTGCTGCCTTTCATCCTCAGGTGCGAAATGACTCCCCGCACCGGCAAAGCGTTTGCCAATCGCCTGACGTGCCGCTGATATCCGCTCGGGCATCTTTTTAGCGTCCGTTTCCAGCACGGCGCGGTGATAAGCCTCTTCCCAAGTTGGAGATGTCACCCGAACGATTCCCTTTGAACCTAAATTTTATGCCAGACTGGAATTAAGGGGAGGGATCATTCCGCTGTCATGCGAACCTTACCAAAAGAGGGACGACGCAGCAGCGTTGTGCGCCCTCCCTCTCACTTCGCATAGCAAGGAGTTCACGACATTAACAATCCTGGCGTGGCGTGACTATCGGGTGAAAACTGTAGCATCCAGTTCGATGCTGACGACTTTTTCGCCGGGTGCGCAAAGCGTAAAAGCCTTCAGATTGCCGGCGCGGTCTCGGACAGCCTGGTTGGAGCGGCCATCCCTCTTCGGTTTCAGTATTGGGATACCTCCAGGTTCAACCCTTCACAGGTCGGAGGGTCAATCGGGTAAATATCGTGTTCGCTATTGAATGCATGGATCACAACCGCGCTCGCCCCCCTGATCATGTGCGTGCGGCATGATCGCCCAAGACGCCTACATATTGCAAGGAGTTGAAGGAAGTTTTAACCATGCACGGACATCGCAATTCAACAGCGCGCTATCCTGAATTTCCCAGTCTCCATGAAGCCGGTACCCAATCGCACTTTTAAGGGCACCGGAATTCGGGTTACGGCAGATAAGAGCACACTCATGTCCATCAAATGGAAGTCGGTCTTTCACGGAAACCCATGACAAGCCGCCTGCTTTCTCTGCAACTAGCATCTGACGCCTCCTTCATCCTTCATGTTCGGACTTTGACGATCAAAGCCTCGCTGACTGTTGGCAAACGACCTCTACTTTTCGAGAACAGGGATTACACCCACGTCTTTAAGAGATCTGCCACACTCTAAGCAACATGCCTTGAATCGAGATGTGATCAACCCACAAGACGGGCACATCCTCTGCGATCCGTACTCGGCAGTCTGTGGCTTCAGCTTACGGATCTTGTAGAGCAGTAGGATCGCAAATAGCACAACAAGGAGACCGAAAGAGAGGGTTGCGTTCATCGCGATACTCCTTTTCAAATCTGGGGGGCGGCATAAATTGCCACCCCCTTTTCTTTCTACCACCGACCGGTTACGCTGCCTTGCCGACAGCCTTGGCTTCGAGTGTCTTCTCGCTGCCTACGTTGACTTTGATCTGCTTGGGCTTAGCTTCGGCCTTCTTGGCCAGCTTGATCTTCAGCACACCCTGGCTGTAGTCGGCGCTCACTTGCCCCGGGTCCACGGAACTGGGCAGGGTGAACGAGCGGGTAAAGCTGCCATATTGCCGCTCGACGCGACGAAAGTTCTCCTCTTTCTCTTCCTTCTCGATCTTGCGCTCGCCATGTACGGTCAGAGTGTTGTTATCGATGCGAACGTCAATGTCCTTTTCGTCGATGCCGGGGACTTCAAGCTTCAGAGTAATGTTGTGCTCGTCTTCGTATATATCCACCGGGGGTGCGAAGGTGGTGGTTGTTAACGCGTCTTCCGGCCCTTCAGGGCTGTACGATTCACGGAAAAGGCGATTCATGCGGTTCATGCGGTCTTGCATGGTGGAGAACTCACGGAGAGGCTCCCAGCGGGTCAATAGTGTCATAACGCAGTTCCTCCTTGGGGAAAGCTAAGAGGAAAAACTTCAGATGGGCTGACTTAGTTCAGGGAATCTGAACGAGTAAGAAGAGGTAGCTTGCTCAACTAGAATGCTAGGCTTGCACTCAGCGGTTGTCAAACAGTCTGCAGATGCTGGATCTCCTCAGGGAAGCGAAAGGGCGTATGATCTTCGTCATGATGGATGCTAATTACATTTCGGAACGGCTCTTCAGTCTGAAGAACGAAATGAGTAACCTCAAAGTTACGAACGCCCGGTATTGGGTCCGGAAAGGTCATACCCCGCTTCAAAAGTCAGCCTCTGCGTTACGGCATGATCGCCTAGTGGAGATCAAACTGGAATTAGCGGATATGCTGAAACGTTGTGCTTAAGCCCTCTTGCCCCTAAGCAGCTCACGGCACACGAATCGCTGGACACAGCTCAGTCGCGATGTCGGCCCGATATGTTCACCCGAGCGAGGATGCAGTGTTGGCTGCGCTTGATCGGCTGAGTGGGCACAATTTTAGGCACAGTGCGGATATTAGCGCGAAAAGCCTCGCGATGAAACCTCTGGCATCTTCTTCAAGTGATTGACTTAAGATTGGTCGGGGAGAGAGGATTTGAACCTCCGACCCCCTGGTCCCGAACCAGGTGCTCTACCAGGCTGAGCCACTCCCCGACAAGATCGAACGAACCCGATCGCTGGAACCACAGGGGCCGAGGAAACGCAGGCCTGAGATTGTGATTCCGATAAAAAGTATAGCACCCGACGCCGGTCCGCGAATTGGATCTCGGGGTGCCGAACGCCATCCTGCGACCGGTGCCGGGTGTCTCAACCTGTGCATTATGCAATCGGAAAGCTCCAGCCAGAATTTCCTATAGAATGTCGTTTGCTATATAGCATTGCCCTTCCATGATCGCGATCACTGCCGCAACTTTATTCACGCCGTTGGAGCGCATCGAGCAGCCGTTACTGCTGATTGAGAACGGGACGATTGTGGAGGTCTCGTCGCGGAGCCAGCGCGAAGTACCCGCGGGCAGCCGCGTGACGGATTTCCCTGGCGCCGTGCTGGCGCCCGGATTCATTGATATTCATATCCACGGCGGCGGCGGGCATGACGTGATGGAAGCTGGCACAGACGCGCTGCCACCGGTGGAGCGACTGCTCGCATCCCACGGCGTTAGCAGCTACTTCCCCACCACCGTGACTGCTCCGCTGGATAAAACACTCTCCGCGCTGGCCTCTCTGGCGGATGCAATCGAAGCCTCCGACGCCGAAACGGTTCCACGCGAGCCGCGGGCCCGGCCACTCGGAATTCATCTTGAGGGACCATTCATCAGCCATTGCCGGCGAGGGGTGCATCCTCCGGAGGATCTTTTGACCCCCTCCCTCGCCGCATTCGAGCGCTTTTGGGAAGCTGCGCGCGGCCACATTCGCGTGTTGACCATCGCGCCTGAATTGCCAGGCGCTATAGAGGTCATCACCGAGGCGGCGAAGCGTGGAGTTTGTGTAAGTCTTGGACACTCGGACGCTGAGCTTGGCGCCGCCCGTGCCGGAGTGGCCGCCGGCGCTCGTCATGCTACGCACACTTTCAACGCCATGCGGCCACTGGGTCATCGCGATCCCGGAATTCTGGGCGAAGTGCTGACCGACTTGCGGCTTTCGGCAGATATCATCGTGGACGGAATTCATTTGGATCCGGCCGTCGTTCAAATATTTCTGAAATTGAAGGGGCCGGACAACGCAGTGCTGATCACCGACGCCACCGCGGCCACCGGCATGCCCGACGGTCGTTATCGCCTGGGCTCGCTGGAGGTGGAAGTGAAGGATGGCAGGTGCATGAGCGGGGGAAACCTGGCGGGCAGCGTGCTGACCATGGACTTGGCGGTGCGGAATGTGATGCGTTTCGCGCAATGGGATCTGCAGCAGACGGTGCGTCTGGCGACCACAAACCCGGCCAGGGTGGTTGGTCTGCCAGGAGGCGGTTGGCTAAAACCCGGCGCACCTGCCGATTTTGTGGTCCTGAGCCCCGCCGGTGAAGTGAAGAAGACGGTAATTCGCGGAACGGGAATCTGACAGCGCCAGCTCAACTTGAGGAGAGTGCAATGCCTGACAAAGGTGGATTTCCCCACTACATGCTCAAGGAAATCTTCGACCAGCCGCAGGGCTTGCGCGATACCATCGCGCCCCGCGTGTCACTGGAAGAAGCCGTCGTCCGGCTGGATGAGGTCCGCATCAGCACGGATGAACTCCGCTCCCTGCGCAGGATCAACATTGTGGCTTCCGGCACCAGCCGACATGCGGGCATGGCCGGCCAGTATATGATTCAAGACCTGGTCAACATCCCGGTGGATGTGGACTACGCGAGCGAGTTCGAATATCGCAACCCTCTGATCGGGCCTGGCGAACTGACCATCGTGATCACGCAGTCTGGTGAAACTGCCGACACCACCGCTGCCCAGCGTGAGGCCAAAGCGAAAGGCTCGCGCACGATTGCCATTTCCAACGTGGTGGATTCGACGATCGCCCGCGAGGCCGACGGCGTCCTCTATACCCACGCCGGACCGGAGATCAGTATCGCTTCCACCAAGGCTTTCACTGCGCAGATGGCCGTTCTCTATCTGTTCGCGCTTTATCTTGGCCAGGTGCGAGGCAAGTTCTCCAAAGAGCAGCGGCGGCTTTACATCCGTGAATTGCTCGACCTGCCGGAAAAACTGGAGACTCTGCTGAAATCAGCGCCGGCGGCTTGTGAACGGCTGGCTGACAAATTTTACAAGGTCGAAGATTTTCTTTTCATGGGCCGCGCCATTCACTATCCCGTCGCCATGGACGGAGCGCTCAAGCTCAAGGAAGTCTCCTACATACACGCGGAAGGTTACCCCACCGGCGAAACCAAGCACGGCCCCAACGCGATGATTGACGAAAACCTGCCGGTGGTCATTATCGCCACATGTGATCGCAACGACTCCGGGTCGGTGCTTCGCCATGAAAAAAATCTCGCCAACATCCGTGGATTCAAGCAGCAGTCGGCGCGCGTAATTGCGATTGCGTCCGAAGGCGATGAGGAATTGCAGCGTCTCGCGGACCACACCATCTTTGTTCCCAAAGTTCCGGAACTTCTATTGCCACTGCTGGAAATTGTGCCGCTGCAGTTGTTCGCCTACTACATGACGGTGAAGAAGGGACTGGACGTAGATCATCCGAGAAATCTGGTGAAGTCGGTGACTTTGGAATAAGACGTATTGGAGCACGGAGTGCTCAGGTTTCGCCATGCTCGTTGGAGGCAGGTTTTATCGGCTCTCGCAAGGGGATCTCGTCCCCCGAAATTGTTCAGTCAAATATCACTCCTAAACAATCTAATATGTTGTCAGGAGTTTCCATGCGTGAAGTTGTCATCGTCTCTTCCGTTCGTACACCCGTCGGACGCGCCTTCAAGGGCACGTTGCGCACCACCCGTCCCGATGAACTGGCCGCCATCGCCATCACAGGCGCACTTGAACGAGTGCCTCAGGTCGATCTCAAAGAAATCGAAGATGTAATCCTGGGCTGCGCCACTCCAGAAGCGGAGCAAGGCACGAACGTGGCTCGAATCGCGTCGTTGCGGGCAGGTCTGCCCATTGAAGTGTCTGCGGTCACCATCAACCGCTTCTGCTCTTCGGGATTGCAGGCGATTGCCATGGCGGCTGAGCGCATCATGGCTGGCGGAGCGGAAATTATGGTCGCGGGTGGCGTTGAATCCATGTCCATGATCCCAATGGGAGGACATAAGATTTCGCCGAATCCCTGGCTTGTGGACCATTACCCCGACGCTTATCTAACTATGGGTCTCACCGCCGAGCGAGTGGCTGAACGGGTAGGAATCACGCGCGAAAGCGCGGACGAATTTTCCCTTCGCAGCCACCAGAAAGCGCTCGCAGCGATCAAGGCCGCAAAATTTGAAGATGAAACTGTGCCTGTGCCAGTCAGCTTCACCACTCCGAATGGCTCGAAACCAAAGCGCCAGGAAATTATTTTTAAAGTGGACGAAGGTCCTCGCACCGATACTTCGCTCGAAGCGTTGCTCGCTTTGAAGCCGGTCTTTCATGCCAACGGAACCGTAACCGCTGGCAATTCATCGCAAACATCTGATGGAGCTGCAGCGGCAGTAGTGATGTCAGCGGAGCGCGCTAAGGCGCTAGGCATTACACCACTGGTGCGATACGTCTCTTTCGCCACCGCTGGATACAAGCCCGAAGAAATGGGATTGGGTCCGGTGTACGCGATTCCCAAAGCGCTAAAGCTGGCAGGACTGAAGCTCTCCGACATTGACGTGATCGAACTGAATGAGGCTTTCGCGGCGCAAGCGCTCGGAGTGATCAAGGAAGCTGGCCTCGATCCCGAGCGGGTCAATCCGAATGGCGGTGCTATTGCTTTAGGACACCCACTGGGCTGCACTGGAGCTAAATTGACTGCCAGCATTATTCGCGAGATGAAGCGGCGTGGCTCGCGCTACGGGTTGGTGACCATGTGCGTCGGCGGAGGCATGGGCGCTGCCGGGATATTCGAGAACCTCGGATAGCACAAAACCTGGGGAACCACCAAGGACACGAAGTACCACGAAGGAAATCACAATCGGAAGTGACCGATAACCTTGCGGTTCGGCGGGCCGGGCGAACACTTCTCTTCGGAGGAACGTGCACCATGGCTACTTTGCCCGTCCGCAGAGTCACCGCCCAAGAGAGCAGCCACGCTGTCATCACCGCTGCGATGAAAGTTCATTCTGCGCTTGGCCCTGGTCTTCTGGAGAGCACTTAGGTCGCATGTCTGCAATATGAACTCTTGGACGCCGGATTCCAATCTTCAGCACAGTTGGTCTTCCTGTCGTGTATCGCGGGGTGAGGCTCGATCTCGGCTATCGAATGGACTTGGTGGTCGAGAACTCTGTGGTTGTCGAAATCAAATCCGTTGATGCAATCTCCCCCGTCCATCTGGCCCAAGTCCTTTCGTACCTGAAACTCAGTGGTAAATCCATAGGTCTGCTTATAGACTTCAACGTGGTGCACTTGAAGGACGGAATAAAGCGCTTAGTGAACGGTACGGGTTGGAAGTAAAAGCGATCAACCACTAAGGACACGAAGTAACACAAAGGAACCGACCTCCCGAAGACTTCCTTCGTGTTACTTCGTGTCCTTGGTGGTTAAAGGGGTTTCTCAATGGCCACGACTGCAATTCCCAGCACTAAACTTTCCGGCGGCAGCTTCCTTCTTGAAGAACGTAAAACTGACGAAGTCTTCACTCCCGAGGATTTCACCGAGCAGCACCGGCTCATCGGGCAGACGGCGGAAGAGTTCGCAGTCAACGAGATCCTGCCGAATGCGGAAAAGATGGAGCACAAGGATTTCTCCATCACCCGCGAACTGCTGAAGAAAGCCGGCGACTTGGGACTCAGCTCAGCCGAGATTCCTGAGGCCTACGGCGGCCTCGAAATGGACAAAGTTACCGCCGCAGTAATCGCCGATCACATCGCGAAGTACGCCGGATTTGCGACCACGTGGGGTGGACACACCGGCATTGGAACGCTGCCGATCGTTTATTTTGGCACCGAAGATCAGAAGAAGAAATATCTTCCTCGACTGGGCGCGGGAGATATTATCGGCGCGTATGCGCTGTCGGAAGCTTCGTCCGGCTCCGACGCGCTCAACTGCCGGGCGCGCGCCCAACTTTCGCCGGACGGCAAAAACTACATCCTCAACGGCGAGAAGATGTGGATTACCAACGCCGGTTTTGCAGACCTGTTCACCGTGTTCGCCAAAGTTGATGGCGAAAAGTTCACCGCCTTTCTGGTGGAGAGAACTTTCCCCGGGTTCTCGGTTGGTGCGGAAGAACACAAGATGGGCATTCGCGGATCTTCAACCTGCCCACTCATTCTCAACGATTGCCAGGTTCCCGTGGAAAACGTGCTCGGCGAGATCGGCAAGGGCCACGTCATCGCCTTCAACATTCTGAACGTCGGACGTTTCAAGCTGGGCGCGATGTGTATGGGTGGCGCGCGTGTAGCGCTTGAGAATTCGATTGGATACGCGAAACAGCGCAAGGCATTCAACAAAGTGATCGCGGATTTTGGACTGGTACGCGAAAAATTGGCCAACATGGCCACCCTGATCTATGTCGGCGAAGCAATGGTCTACCGCACCGTGGGCATGATGGACGTTGCTCTCGCCGAAGTGGACAAGTCCAGCCCCGACGCCGCCAAACTTACTCGCAAAGCCATTGAGGAGTACGCAGTCGAGTGCTCGATTATCAAGGTCTGGGGATCGGAGATGATCGATTATGTCGTCGACGAGACTATGCAGATCTATGGTGGCTACGGGTTCGTCGAGGAATATCCCGCCGAGCGCGCATACCGCGATGCGCGCATCAATCGCATCTTCGAGGGCACCAATGAAATCAACCGGCTGATCATCACCGGTTTTCTGCTCAAGCGCGCCACATCGGGGCAACTGCCGTTGATGCCCGCGATCAAGAAGTTGATGGACGAAGTGCTGGCCGGCCCCGGCGCGGGTGAAGAACTGGAAGGGGCGCTTTCGGAAGAACGCAGATTGGTGGCGCAGGCCAAGAAGGTTGGGCTATTCGTTTCGGGAGCGGCGACGCAGAAGTACATGCAGGCGATTCAGGATCAGCAGGAAGTCATGGGCGCGATCGCGGACATCGTCATTGAGACATACGCCATGGAATCTGCAGTATTGCGAACGCAGAAGATGGTGGAAAGTACGAACGAGTCGACGGCAACTCTTTCTATTGCGATGACTCGCGTATATCTCTCGCAGGCCATGGACAAGATCGAATCAGCGGCCAGGAAAGTTATCGCGGCCGTCGCAGAGGGTGACATGCTGCGCACACAACTGGCGATTTTGCGGCGTCTGTCAAAACACGAGCCGTTTAACACTATTGAATTGCGGCAGGAGATTGCACAGAAAATGATCGAACGAGGCAAGTACGCGCTGGCGTAGCTTGGTCAAATCCGTATTTCGTATGGCAGCGTGCGTGTAGCGATCACGGAGCTTGCCCTCCGCCTGATCGATTCTCTCCCCTGATATCTCAACTCTCGCCCGGAAAATCAGCAAATCAGGCAGACATCGTCATTCCGTTATTCGCTCCGGTCTGCTACAAATGTCGGCATGAGAGGTTTGGCTTTTTGGTTGTCTGCCGCCGTGTTTGCGCTTTGTTTGCCGCTTGCCGCGCAGTCCGAATCCGCTTCGCAGTCAGACTCAGCCACCTTTGATTCCGATGGTACCGCGCATGTCACTCGCGTGGTACCCATGCCGTCGACGGTCAGCCCGGAAGCGCAAAAGTGGCTGGCTTCGCTGACCGAGAAAAAATCTGCACCGCAAACCCTGGCCGAAAGACGTGCCGCCACTGACGCATGGCGGCAGAAGGATTCGGCCGAAGCCCGCAAGCTCTATCCCGTTAACGTCGAAGAAACCACCATCGTGGGAGTTCGCGCGGATGTCATCACTCCTCTTGCGATGCCGGAAGCCCATCGCGGACGTGTGCTGATCAACTTGCACGGCGGAGGATTCGTCTCTGATTCTGGCTCCCTGATCGAAGGCATCCCGATCTCTTATCTGGCCAAGGTCAAAGTTGTATCGGTGTATTACCGGTTGGCGCCGGAAAATCCTTTTCCGGCCGCAGTGGACGACGTAGTCGCCATTTATCGGGAGTTGTTGAAAACTTACAAGCCAGGCGCTATCGGAATTTTCGGTACTTCGGCAGGGGCCATTCTGACTTGCGAGGTTGCGGTCCGGCTCAAGCAACTGGGACTACCGCTTCCAGCCGCACTGGGCGCCTTCTCTGTACTCACCGACTTCAGCCGCCCCAGCGACTCGCGGCAGATTTTTACCCTCGACGGACTTCCCGGACGATTAGAGCCGATGGATCCCAAACGGCCTCCCACCGATCCTTATCCAGGCTCTGCCGATCGCAGGGACCCCGTATTGTCTCCACTGTTCGCGAACCTCAGCGGAATGCCGCCCACGCTGTTGGTCACGAGCACGCGCGATCTGCTCTTGAGTGATACAGCTCTGTTTCATCGCGCTCTGCTCGGCGCGGGGAACGATGCGCAACTGGTTGTCTTTGAGGCATTGCCGCACGCCTTCTGGTATCACTTTCAGTTGCCAGAAACGAAGGAATGCCTGGAACTGATGGCCAAATTTTTCGATCAGAAGCTCGGACATTAATCCAGGGGCTACTTGCCCTGTTGGCTGTTCAGTTCAGCCATCACGCTCTGAATTAACTCCTTCGCATCGGTAAGACTTTTCATGACGATCTGAATGTCCAGCACCGGTTTGCCGGGGAATCGCGTGCTCTGGCAGTAGACCCCGTGCTGGCCAACCAGCGCCATGGCATCGGTGATCATGTCCATGGTCACGGCCAAACGCCCTCGAGGGACGCCCATCATGGTCTCGTAGTGTTCTAATTCTTCCTGCTTTTCGTCGAATACCGGCATAGTGAGATTGTAGCGGGAGGATCGGGTAGCGCATAATTGCGGGCGTGCGCTGTCCAAGTTTCCAGCGTTACGTCAAAGCTCTTAGCAACTGGCGACAGACATTTGTCGACACATTCGCTTTTGCTGATTGTCGAGTGCCAAACGTTCCAAGGAGAGAAAGATGACAAAACGCATCGCCTTCGCCGCCCTGTTGTTACCTGTACTCACCCTGCTTGCCTGCGCGCAGGATCAGGGCAAGCGTCCCAGCCCTTCGGCCCAGGCCCAGTGCAAGTTTTCCGACGGCAAGACTGTTAAAAGCGACTATTCCAGTCCTCGCGTGAAAGGCCGAAAGATTTTTGGTGCCCTCGTACCGTACGGCGAAGTCTGGCGTGCCGGCGCCAACGAAGCCACGACGCTGGTCACAGACACCAATGTGCGAGTGGGAGACAAAGACGTTCCTCCGGGTAGCTACACAATCTTCACCATCCCCAATGCCGATAAATGGACGCTTATCATCAGCAAAAAGACGGGCGAGTGGGGCATACCCTATCCTGGTCAAGGGGAAGATTTTGTTCGCGTGGACATGAAAGTTTCGCCATTGCCCGCGCCGGTGGAGAATTTCACCATCGCTTTCGACCAGACAGGCTCAAACTGTGCCATGCACCTGGACTGGGAAACCACACGCGCCAGCGTGGACATCGCCGAGAAGAAATAGTCTGCGGTGAAGCTTCGTGCGGTGGAGTCAGCGCGCCTTCGAGGTGAGCGCATCCACCGCATGTTGCGCTTCGGTCGAATCGGGGGAAAGTTTCAACGCCTGCTGATAGACCGCCAGCGCCTCAGATCGACGCCCCGTATTCTCCAAGGCGTGCCCCAGAAACATGAATCCTCTATCCGTCGGGCTCAGCTCGACTGACCTTGAATAATCACTGATGGCCCCATCCAGGTTGTTCTGCTTCTCCAGAAGCCTGCCAAGCCCCAGATAGGCATTGGGCTGGCTGGCGTTGAACCGCAGCGACAGATCGTAATTCTGACGAGCCTGATCATCGGCCCCAAGCGAAAGATAGGCTGAACCCAGATTGGCGTAGGCCCCGGCGAGCAAGCCGGAGTCAGACGTAATGCTGATAACGCTTTTGTACTGTTCAATCGCTCCGTTGAGATGTCCGTGTTCCTGAAGGTAGGCGCCCAAATTGGAGCGGCTCATGGGATCTCTTGGATTGATTTCGGACGCAACCTGAAAGTGTGGGTAAGCGTCATCAGGCCTGTCGAGCAGTAATAACGCTCCGCCTAGATTGTCCTGGGCAATAAAATTTCTGTTGGTAACCGCGAGCGCGTGGCTCCAAAGATCGTAGTTGCTCGACCAGTAGCCGAGCTGGCGATAGGTCGCAAGCGACAGCGCGAGCAGAACGCATATTGCCGCAACCAGGCGTAGCGAAACGCCAAGTCGGAATGAGTCAGGCAGATCAGCGACGCCCCATGCGATCATCACAAAAATTCCAATCAGAGGAATGTATGCATAGCGGTCAGCCATCGCTTGATCTCCAACCTGCACCAGGCCGATGACCGGAATCAAAGTCCCCAAAAACCACAACCAACCTGTGAGGAGATATCGCTTCGATCGGTATGCAAGCGCGACCCCGGTAACAGCCAGCAGCACTAACACTGACACAGCAACCTGCCAGGCAGCCAGGGAACCTCCGGGATGAGGATAGATTGGCGCCAGGTGCGACGGCCAGATCATCTTCCATAAATACATTGCGTATGCCACAACCGCATTTTCCAGACGCACGCCCAGCGAGAACTGAACCGTGGAACGCATCGCTCCGCCGGCTTGCTGAGCCTGAACCGTGATCACGGCGCTGGCAGCGGACAAAGCGAGCAGTGGAAGCTTCTCCACCAATAACTTTGCCGGAGAGGATTGAGGTGCCCCAAGAGTTCCAAACGGAACTCCGCGGATTCTGCCCAGGGGCCAGTAATCCAACAGCATCAGCACGAAGGGCAAAGTTACAACCATGGGTTTGGACATCAACCCGAGAACGAATAAGCCCGCCACCGCCAAATACCGCTGCCAGTGCGGTTTTCGGGCATACCAGCCGTAAGCGCCAATCGCCCCGAGGAAGAAAAATGTGCTGAGCACGTTCTTGCGCTCGGCGATCCAGGCCACGGATTCAACATTGATCGGATGAATCGCAAATACCAAGGCGACGAAAAGACTCGGTCCGATCCGTTTGGTTGAATATGCCACCAGCAAGAACAACAAGACAACATTCATGGCGTGAATAAGAAGGCTGGTGAAATGGTGTCCGGCGGGATTCTGGTGAAAGAGACTGTAATCTAGCGCGTGCGACATCCATGTGATCGGATGCCAGTTTGCCTGCTCAGTAGAGGTGAGGGCCCAGGCGATGGTGTCCGCTCGCAAGCCATTCTGGATGTGCGGATTTTCGGTGACATAGACGTCGTCATCGTAGTTTACGAAGGGATGGCGGTTTACCGGGTTGTACAGCACCAGCGTCGCAACTACCAGGAGAAGGCAGAGAATTACGTTGCGCTTTTCGGGAGATGAGAAAAGAGCTGCGGGCTTTTCGGGCTTGGCGGGCAAATTCTTTTCGGGCAACGTAAGAATTTAACCACAGACGACACGGAGGATTGCAGAGGTTCTGACCCTAGCATCTATCTTGTAATCTGCTGCATGCTTCAACACTAAGCGACAGGTTTCCACCTTAGAATGGGCTTTCGGGCGGCAGCAGTTTCGTCCAAACGAGAGACCCGCGTAGAGTGCGGCGAATCCAGAACCATCTGGGGATCTTCTTCAACCTCTTCCGCAATCGACTTCATTGCCTCGACGAACAAATCCATTTCTTCCATGGATTCACTCTCCGTGGGCTCAATCATCAGGGCGCCGGGCACGATCAGCGGAAATGCGGTCGTATAGGGATGGAAACCGTAGTCGATCAGGCGCTTGGCGATATCCATCGTTTTCACGCCCTTCTTCGCCTGCAGCTTGTCGCTGAAGACAACCTCATGCATGCTGGGCGTGGAATACGGCAGATCGAAAACGCCTTGCAGTCCCTTGCGAATGTAGTTTGCGTTCAGAACCGCATCTTCGGTAGTTTGGCGCAAACCATCAGGGCCGTTCGCCAGAATGTAAGCCAGGGCGCGGACGAACATCCCAAAATTGCCGTAGAAGGCTCGCACACGACCCACCGACTCCGGGCGATCATAGTCGAATGCCAGCGTGCCATCCGGTTTCGTGACCAAGACTGGCTTGGGCAGAAACGGCTCAAGAATCTTCCGCACCGCGACTGGACCTGAGCCAGGACCACCGCCGCCATGGGGCGTGGAAAACGTCTTGTGCAGGTTCAGGTGCATCACGTCCACGCCGAAATCGCCAGGACGGACTTTGCCCACCAACGCGTTCATGTTGGCGCCATCCATATAGAGCAAACCGCCCTTGGCGTGCATGATTTCCGCGATCTTATGGATCTCCTGCTCGAACACGCCGAGGGTATTGGGATTGGTCAGCATGAGCGCGGCGACGTCCTCATTCATCTGAGCCGTCAACGCCGCGACATCCACCATTCCCTGGGCATTCGATTTCAAATTCTCCACCGCATATCCCACCATCGCAGCGGTAGCGGGGTTCGTGCCATGAGCCGAATCAGGGATCAGAATCTTTTTTCGCGGCACGCCTTTTGACTGGTGATAGGCGCGAACCATGAGCAATCCGGTCAATTCGCCGTGAGCACCGGCCGCAGGCTGCATCGTGATCGCATCCATGCCAGTGATTTCCAGCAGGCAGTCGCTGAGAGTTTTGATGATGCGAAGCGCGCCCTGGGAAATCTTCTCCGGCTGATACGGATGACCGTTGGCCAGCCCTTCGAGACGAACCACCAGCTCATTGACTCGCGGGTTGTACTTCATCGTGCAGGAACCCAACGGATACATGCCGAGGTCGATCGCGTAGTTCCAAGTGGACATCCGGGTGAAGTGGCGAATGATTTCGATTTCGCTCACTTCGGGCATGTTGCCCAGATCTTTTCGTTCCGCCGAACCCAAAAGTGCTGCGACATCGACTTCCGGAACGTCCAGCGGAGCCAGCCTCCAGGCGGCCTTTCCAGGCGACGACTTTTCGAAGATCAGACCTTCATTCTGGTTCACGTGCCGGGTCGCTTTTCGAGGTGTGTGGGTCATCGCGTCACCTCCTGCACATCCGCTTCCTGAGTAGCGGAAACAACCGAACGCTCGCTCTCGGCGACCATGCCAACCGCCGTGTCAATGGCGCTGCGCGTCGTTAATTCAGTGCAGCACCACAGGGAAGCGTTACCGAGCTCGGGATAGAACTTCTTCAGCGGAAGTCCGCCGATGATTTTGTGTCCCAGAATGCGGCTGTTGATAGCCTGAGGATCTTCGCTGGTATGCACCACGAACTCGTTGAAACGCGGCGCTCCGGAAAAGAGCACCTTGGCATGTTTGCCGAATTGCGTGGCAGCGTAGGCCGTCTTGGCCAGATTTTGTTTGGCCAGTTCCTTGAGACCAACCTTGCCGTAAATGGTCATGAAGATGTTGACCATCAGCGCCACCAAGGCCTGGTTGGTGCAGATATTCGAGGTAGCCTTTTCGCGCCGGATGTGTTGCTCTCGAGTCGCCAGTGTCAGCACGAAACCGCGTTTGCCGTTGCGATCGGTAGTCTGGCCGGCAAGGCGTCCGGGCATTTGCCGGACGAACTGCTCGCGAGTCGCAATCACTCCGCAATAGGGACCGCCGAAGCCGAGGGGCACGCCAAAAGATTGAGCCTCCATCGCGATCACATCCGCCTGACGAGGTGGTTCAACGATTCCCAGAGAAACCGCTTCGGCAATCGACACCACCAGCATCGCGCCTTTTTTGTGCGCGATTTCAGCGACAGCAGAAGCGTCTTCAATTGTTCCGAAAAAATTCGGGGACTGAATCAGCACGCAGGCTGTGTCGGACGTAATTGATTTTTCCAGTTCCCGCAAATTCAGGCGTCCAGAGTCATCGAACGGACACGTGGAGAGCGGAAGGTTCTGATGATGGGCATAGGTTGTCAAAACCTCGCGATATTCCGGATGGAGGCTTTTGGCAATCACCACTGACCGTCGTCCGGTGACGCGCACCGCCATCATGGCCGCTTCGGCGGCGGCGGTGGAACCGTCGTACATGGAAGCATTGGCCACTTCCATGCCGGTCAGCTCACAGATCATGCTCTGGAATTCGAAAATGGCCTGTAACGTACCCTGCGAAATTTCAGCCTGGTAGGGAGTATAGGCAGTAAGGAATTCGCCGCGCGAGATGAGCGAATCGATAATAACGGGCCGGTAGTGGTAGTAGGCACCGGCGCCCAGGAAAGTTGCGTAGTCGTCACCATTCTCGCGGGAGCGCTCGCGAAACCAGTCCACAATCTCGGACTCAGCCATTTGGCGCGGGACTTTAAGGTCCCGCTCCAGGCGATATTCCGCCGGAATGGGTGCAAATAGATCATCGATCGAGCGTGCACCGATGGCCTCCAACATGGCTTTTCGGTCAGCGGGCGATTTGGGTAAATAGCGCATGGCCCTCTTTAGATGTATCTGGGAGTCACTTCGATTGCTGAACTGGACGCCGGCGCGACCGTGCTGCCGTCAAAACGACTAGCCCTCCTCGGCAACGAACTTCTCGTAGTCGGCAGCGGAGAGCAGAGAATTCAGTTCAGCCGGATCCTTCAAAACCAGCTTGATCATCCAGGCACTGTGCGCATCCTTGTTGATCATTTCCGGCGCAGTCGCCAAAGCAGCATTGAGTTCGGTTACGGTGCCAGAAACGGGCGCGTACAAATCCGAGACCGCCTTAACCGACTCAACCGAACCGAAGGATTTGCCGGAACTAATCTCCGAACCAACTTTCGGCAGATCAATGAAGACGATGTCCCCCAAAGACTCCTGGGCATGATTTGTGATTCCAACGGTGGCATTCTTTCCGTCGGGCTTAACCCACTCGTGCTCTTTGGTGTACTTAAAGTCAGTCGGATAGGGCATGTTGCTTCTGGCTCCTGGGTTTCAGCTCTTGAATTCCTTGGATTCTCTGTCCTCTGTGGTTAGACTTTTTTCGGTTTCTTGTAGAAGGGAGTCGGCACCACAACAGCGTTTACTCCCTGTCCCCGGATCTCAACTTTCAGTTGGGTGCCAACGGCGGCAAATTTAGCCGGCACGTAGGCAAGCGCAATATTTTTCTTCAGAAACGGCGCAGGCGAACCGCTGGTTACATAGCCAATTTCGCCGCCGGCATCGTCGAGCACTTTGTAGCCGTCGCGAGCGATACCCCGGTCAACCATCTCCAGACCAACCAAGGTACGTTCGAGGCCGTCATGCCTGGCCTTTTCCAGCGACGCCCTGCCAACGAAGTCTGGCTTTTCCATTTTGCAGAATCGGTCCAGGCCGGCTTCCCAAACATTGATCGTGTCGGAAATCTCGTGACCGTAGAGCGGTAATTTGGCTTCGAGGCGCAGGGTGTTGCGCGCACCCAGACCGCACGGCACAATGCCGAATTCCCTTCCCGCTTCCAGGATCTCATTCCATACGCGCGCGCTGGTCTCACCGTCGCTGGGGACGTAAATTTCGAATCCGTCTTCGCCAGTGTAGCCGGTACGGGCGATTAGAGTATTTTTCAGTCCGCAAACCGTTCCACGCGTCACCCAGTAGAATTTCAGGGCTGAAAGATCCGCGTCGGTCAGCTTCTGCAACAGATTCACGGCTTCAGGACCTTGAATCGCGATCTGAGTAAAGTCGTCTGAAAGATCTTCAGCCGCACATTTGAACTGACGTGTATTGTCGCGCACCCAATTGAAATCTTTTTCGCGGGTGCCGGCATTGATCACCAGCAGATATTCGTCTTGTGCGAGGCGGTGAACAACCACATCGTCAACGAAAGTCCCCTGGGGATAGAGCAGCGCCGAATACTGCGCCTGCCCCACGGCAAGCCGCGAAGCATCATTCATGGAAATATGCTGGACCGCCGCCAGCGCCTCGGGACCCGCAAGACGGATATCGCCCATGTGGCTGACATCGAAGATGCCCACACCCGTCCGCACGGCGTTGTGCTCGGCGATTATGCCGCCGGCGGAAGGGTATTCCACCGGCATCTCCCAGCCGTTAAATTCCACCATTTTTGCGCCCATTTGCCGGTGCACAGGGTTGAGCGCGGTCTTTCGGGTGGTAAGCGTAGTCGCCTCAACAGCGGGCAATGAAACCTCGGTTAAACGCAGTGGTTGAGCTGCTGAAATGGTGAGACTGATTACCCTAACACGTGGTCGGCGGCGGCTTCAACTGACGGTTACCAAGGGAACTTTCGCTCCTGTCCGGCCCGCGCTAGAGTTCGCCCATGGCCACTACCACGACGAAAACCAAATACCGCTGCATGCAGTGTGAGATGACCGAAGAAAAGTGCGACTGCGAAAAGTACTGCTGTTCCTGCCAGGGACAGGTCGATATTCGCCTGTGCAGTGACAGCCTTTACTATTGCCCGCCTTGCCGTCAAGCTTGCGGGTACAAAGTCTCTGACTAACGGCGCTCGAATAGCCAGTCCCAATCCGACGTTTGATCCACCTTCGCCTGCCAACCGCACAGTTCCGCTTGTCGTTCTCTTCCTTTGCTTCAAAGCCTCGTCACACATAAATTGCATCACTTTTTTGACTGCGGAAAGGACTACAATTCCTAGGAATCCAGGAGGAAGAATTATGGCGACCGCAGTTTCGAGCGTTCCGGTTGGCGAGAAAACCGCAAACTTTATATCCAAGAGCCGCAAAATGCTCATCAACGGGAAGTGGGTGGAAGCCGCTTCTGGCAAAACCTTCCCGACTTACAATCCGGCTACGGGCGAGGTCCTGGCTCGTGTGGCGGAAGGGGATCGCGAAGACATCGATCGCGCCGTCAGGGCAGCTCGTGCTGCCTTTGAAACCGGGCCATGGTCAAAGATGAGTCCTTCGGAACGGGGACGCGCCATCTGGAAGCTCGGCGATCTGTTGGAACAAAATCTCGAGGAATTTGCCGAACTGGAGATGCTCGACAACGGAAAGCCGCTTAAGGTAGCCCGGGTCGCGGACGTACCGCTGGCGGTGGACCTGTTCCGCTACATGGCAGGATGGGCGACCAAGATCGAAGGCAACACCATTCCGATTTCCGCCGGGACGAAGTTTCTGGCGTACACGTTGCGTCAGCCCGTAGGAGTGGTCGGGCAGATCATTCCGTGGAATTTCCCGTTGCTGATGGCGGCCTGGAAGCTTGGCCCGGCGTTGGCCACCGGATGTACGGTTGTGATCAAGCCCGCCGAGCAAACGCCGCTATCCTGTTTGCGGCTGGGTGAACTCGTTCAGGAAGCTGGGATCCCCGACGGAGTGGTGAACATCGTCCCGGGATATGGCGAGACTGCGGGAGCTGCTCTCGCAGCGCATCCCGACGTCGACAAGGTCGCTTTTACCGGGTCTACGGAAGTCGGCAAATTGATTCTTCAGGCAGCTGCCGGCAACCTCAAAAAAGTATCGCTGGAACTCGGCGGAAAATCGCCCAACGTTGTCTTCGATGACGGCGACCTCAAAACAGCAATTTCCGGCTCAGCTAGCGCGATTTTCTTCAATCACGGGCAGTGCTGCTGCGCGGGTTCCCGGCTGTACGTAGAAAAGAGCATTTTCGACGAAGTGGTCGAAGGTGTTTCCGCAAAAGCGAAAAAGATCAATGTCGGGCCGGGTTGGGAAGCATCGAGCGATATGGGACCGCTGGTGTCAGAAGAACAGCTGAATCGGGTTTGCGGTTTCCTTGAATCGGGGGTCTCCGAGGGAGCGAAAGCTGTCGTTGGAGGAGAGCGGCATGGTGACAAAGGGTATTTTGTTAAACCCACCGTGCTGGTTGATACCACCGAAAACATGAAGGTTGTGCGCGAGGAAATCTTCGGACCCGTTGTCTCCGCGATCCCGTTTACGGACTACGACGACGTCGTCAAGCGAGCTAACGATACCGTCTACGGATTGGCTGCGGGAATCTGGACGCGCGATATCGGCAAAGCACATCGCCTGGCTTCGCAACTCCGCGCCGGCACGGTGTGGATTAACTGCTACAACGTGTTCGACGCCGCACTGCCATTCGGCGGATACAAGCAGTCCGGATGGGGCCGCGAAATGGGGCACGACGCACTCGAGCTTTACACCGAGGTGAAGTCGATCTGCGCTGCCTTGTAGAGAGCGTCGGTTCGAACCAACGCAGTTTGGCGGGAAGGCTTCGGCTTTCCCGCTTTTTTTCTACAATTGAAGTATGGAGCGCCCCATTTCGATCGAACCGCTCATACCCAATCACTGGGAAGCAGTGCGCTCCATCTACTTGCAGGGAATCAAAACCGGAGACGCGACATTTCAGCAGACGGTTCCCGACTGGGGAGAATGGGACGCAGGCCATCTGCAAGCTTGCAGGCTGGTCGCTCGATCGGAGCGGGAGATTGTCGGCTGGGCGGCTCTGAGCCCGGTATCTCGGCGGCCTGTATATCGTGGCGTTTGTGAGGTCAGCATTTACGTGTCTGAATCGGTGAGAGGTTGCGGCATCGGAACCAGGCTCATGGCGGGACTGATTGCCACCTCGGAGGCGGAAGGTATTTGGACTCTTCAGGCTGGCATCTTCCCGGAAAACACCGCGAGCATCGAACTGCACACCAGGGCGGGGTTCCGGGTCGTAGGCACACGTTCTCGAATTGGCTGCATGAATGGGCGCTGGCGTGACGTTGTGCTGCTGGAACGCAGGAGTTTCAGTGTCGGCACCTAGCAAGGGCCTGGCCCTTACATCGCAGACCGCGCGCGTGTTATGTTCAATTTCCATCTAAGTTGAGCCGATTGTCTTCATCATGATCCGTCCTTACAAAGGGAAAACGCCGGTGATTCCGGAGTCTTGTTACGTTGACGACTCGGCGCAGATCCTTGGCGATGTGGTTTTGGGAGAACACGCGAGCGTCTGGATGAATGCGGTGCTGCGAGGCGATGTGCACTCGATTCGCGTGGGCGCGCATTCAAACATTCAGGATTGCAGCGTATTGCACGGCATGAAAGAGCAGTACGACGTCGTCCTGGGTGAATATGTGACAGTGGGCCACTCGGTAACACTGCATGGCTGCAAAATAGGTGACCGCTGCCTGATCGGAATGGGATCCATCATCTTGAACGGCGCGCGGATTGGCGAAGGTTCGATTATTGCCGCCGGCACGTTGATTCCAGAGAAAACCATTGTCGAGCCAGGATCGCTGTGGATGGGCTCGCCGGGAAAATTTCGCCGCAAGCTGGAAGAGAAGGATCAAGAGACCATCATGAGGTACGCGAATAACTATCTGGAGTACACGGCGTCGTATTTGAAGGAACGGGCGTAGGACACCGGCGCTGCAATCGGTCATCCTGGCCCGGTATCTGTCATCCTGAGCGGAGTGGCTGCTTCGCTTGGCGAAGCAGCCGCGCAGTCGAAGGATCTCTACTTGAACGTGACACGCTGTACCCGTAGATTCTTGCGTTGTGCACGACCAGACTGCGATTGAGCTGCAAGGGGTCCTTCGACTCCGGCTCAGGATGGCACCGGCGCGGGCCAACAACCAAAGACGAATGACCAACGACCACCAACCATGATCAAAGCTGTCCGAGGAACTCGCGATCTTCTCCCGCCGGAAACGGCGTTGTGGAACTTTGTAGAAGCGGCGGTACGCGACGTATTTCGCGCCTACAACTTTCACGAGATTCGCACGCCGATCTTCGAATCCACTGAACTGTTTTCACGCGGCGTTGGCGAAGAGACCGATGTTGTAGCTAAGGAGATGTACACCTGGGAGGACCGTGGACGCGCGCAAAGCGACAAGGGCCAGTCTCTGACCCTCCGGCCTGAAAATACCGCCAGCGTGGTGCGAGCCTACATCGAACACAAGTTATGGGAACGCGGGCTGCAGAAGCTCTATTACATCGGCCCCCAGTTTCGGCGCGAGCGGCCACAGAAGGGACGTTACCGCCAGTTCTACCAGATTGGAGCGGAGGTCATTGGGCCGACCAGCGCCGGCAGCGAATCTCCCGCGCGCGATGCGGAAGTGCTGGAGCTCTTGGCAACATTGCTCGATCGGCTTGGCATTCAAGGCTGGACGCTCGAACTGAATTCTGTGGGCTGCATGAACGACCGCGCCGCTTACAACGAAGCTTTGCGCAAGGCGCTCGAGCCGGTGGTTTCCGGTATGTGTGTGGACTGCCAGCGTCGCGCCGTCACCAATCCCTTGCGCGTATTTGATTGCAAGGTTCCAGAGGATCAGCCGATCATCGAAAAGCTGCCGCGTATCAGTCAGTTTCTGGATGAAGGCTGCCGCCAGCATTTCGAACAGGTGCAAGCTATCCTGAAAGCGGTCGGAGTTCCTTTCACGCTTAACGATCGCCTTGTGCGCGGGCTCGACTACTACACTCGCACGGCGTTCGAGTTTACCCACGGAGCGTTGGGTGCGCAGAATGCGATCCTCGGCGGCGGCCGCTATGACGGACTCTCGGAATCTTTGGGTGGTCCGCCCGCCCCCGGCATCGGCTTTGCCATTGGTGAAGACCGGTTGGTCCTGGCCTTGCAGGAATCGGCCGGCGGTGTACAGCGAAAACCGGATGTGTACATTGCACCTCTGGGGAACAGCATGGATCAAGAGGCCGCGCGCCTGGCGAGGGAGTTGCGCCAGCATGACCTGGTTGTCGAACTGGGGGACGAAACCTTCCGGCTGAAGAAGTCTTTCGAAACTGCCAGCAAGATCGGGGCAAGATTTATTTTGATCGTAGGTGAAAACGAGGCCAAGTCAGGATCGTTCGCCCTGAAGAATCTGGAGACCGGCAAGCAGGATTCAGTCTTGCGGGCAGATTTGGTGAAAGCGATTCAGACCGCCAATGATATTGAACCGGCACATTAATAGAGGATGAGCACATGAGCAAGTTCTTTTTCACTGCCTGTATTTTCTGTCTTTCGGTGGTCGGCCTCGCGCAATCTTCACGGAATCAGCCCAAGCCTCTTAGCCCCTTGGAGCAAATGCTGATTGCCAACACGAAAGCCGTCGGCGAAGCTCAGAAAACCAAAGATGTGAATTTCCTCAAGCGTACTTTAACAGATGATTTCGTCTCGGTCGGCAGCGAGGGCCATCTTCATGACAAAGAGGAAATTATGGGAAGCGCGCATGACGGCGAGTTAAAAGACTATTACGCATACAATCTGCGCGTCGTACCGGTCAATGAAGAAGCCGCCATCGTGACCTACGACTGCGTGATTCACATGCCCGAGGGCGACGCGCCCGGCATGGCCCCGCGCTACCAGCGAATCTCCGACCTGTGGGTAAAGCAGGATGACCAGTGGCGTCTACGGTTTCAGCAAGCGACAGCCGCGCGGCCGGTCGACTGAGGGTTGACGAAAAAACCACAGCACCTAACACGCACGAACAGGACGCTCGCGCCCACATCTTCTATAATCTCTGATTCAGCACGCAACACAATTTTTCCAGTGAAGGGCACAACTTGCTCGATTTTCTAGGCGATCTACGACGTACACACATGTGCGGAGACTTGCGTCCCGCGGATTCGGGCAAGAAGGCCGTGCTCATGGGCTGGGTCAACCGGCGGCGCGACTTGGGCAACCTCATTTTTATCGATGTTCGCGACCGCAGCGGCGTGATGCAAGTCGTCTTCAACAAAGAGCGGGATCCCGCGATTCATCAGAAGGCTGAATCGCTGCGCAACGAGTACGTCGTCGCCGTGTCAGGTACGGCAAAGCAACGGGTTCCGGATACCGTCAACAAGAACATCGGTACAGGCGAGGTCGAATTGATCGCTGAGGAACTCCGGATCCTCAACGAATCGAAGCAGCCGCCATTCTTGCCCAGCGACACCGTGCTTCCGAACGAGGAGATGCGCCTCAAGTATCGCTACATCGATTTACGGCGCGATCCGATGCAGTACAACATCGAGTTGCGGCATAAGGTTGCGCTGGCCATTCGCACGTATCTTTCGGCGCAGGGGTTTTTCGAAATCGAAACTCCATTCATGACGCGTTCGACTCCCGAAGGCGCGCGCGATTATCTGGTGCCCAGCCGGGTGCAGCCAGGAAGTTTCTACGCGTTGCCGCAGTCGCCGCAACTGTTCAAACAGATTCTGATGATCTCGGGTTTCGACAGGTATTTCCAGATCGTCCGCTGCTTTCGCGACGAAGACTTGCGTGCCGACCGGCAACCTGAGTTCACCCAGGTCGATCTTGAAATGTCATATCCGCAGCCGCAGCGTGTGTGGGAAGTGGTCGAGGGTTTTCTGGCTGCCGCTTTCAAAGCCGCTGGAAGCGACATCAAAACGCCGTTCCCGCGCATGAGTTACGACGACGCGGTACGGCTGTACGGCAATGACAAACCCGACATGCGTCTGCCCGCCATGGTGAATGTGCGAGAGGCATTTACCCGTGATGATTTGGAAAAGTTCGCTTCGGCATTCAAAGTCGGACCGGACGTGGCTCCTGTTTTGATTCGCATCCCGAAAGCCGGCGAAATGTCCGGAACCGAGCGGCGGACAATCGGAACATACGGAGCCTTCGCGCACGCGCAGGGAACTTCCTCCGTAAGTTTGATGACCGACCCAAATCGTTTCGCGAAGGATTATCCGGCCTCGCTTGAACGAATCCTCAAGGCCGCGGACGTTGAACCCGGCGATTTGTGGTTGCTTGTTGTGCGCAAAGCCGATTCAAAACGGAGCGCCATTCAGTTTTTCCAGACTTGCGGTCAGCTCCGGCTCGATCTTGCGCAAAAATACGCGGCAAAGCATGGAGCATTTGCAAAGACAGGCGATTCCGCCCGAGATTTCCGGTTCCTTTGGGTCACTGATTTTCCCATGTTCGAGTGGGACGGAGAAAGCAAGCGTTGGAATGCAGCGCATCATCCTTTCACATCGCTGCACGACGAAGACATGGCCAAGCTTGAGACCAGTTTCGATTCGATTCACGATCCCAAGTCTCCGCTCGGCGAAATCCGTGCGCTAGCTTACGACGTGGTGCTGAATGGGACTGAGCTAGGGTCCGGCTCAATCCGTATTCATCGCCAGGATATCCAGAGCAAAATCTTTCGCGCTCTGGGTATGACGGAAGAAGAAGCGCGCTCGCGCTTCGGTTTTTTCCTGGAGGCACTGGAGTACGGCACGCCCCCGCACGGTGGCATTGCGCTGGGACTGGACCGCATCGTAATGATTCTTGCCGGTGCGGACAGCCTCCGCGAGGTCATTCCTTTTCCCAAGACCGCCCGCGCGGTAGATTTGATGGTGGACGCACCAACACCGGTCAGCGAAGCGCAGTTGAGGGATTTGGGGATTCAGGTGAAGAAACAGATCTAGTTGGAAACCGCGAAGGTCACTTCGTCGCAACGCGTTTGCGGAAACTGCGCAGGATAATCACTCCGCTGACTCCAAAACTTGCGACAGCTCCCAGGGCCAGGGCCTCAATGAGCTCTGGTCTGAAACGCAGCATATCTCCAAAGAACGCCGCAAGGGCAAACACTATCCCCAGCACATTCAGCCACGCCGGCGAACGTGACAATTGCGCCTGATTGCGATTCTGCAACCGAAGTTGCAATAGCACTGCAGCAAGTCCGACGGCACCCATCACCACAACCGCCAGCGGGCTGAAGAATGCCCCGCGGTTGGTGAACAGCACGATGAGGGCAAGCGCTCCGCAAAGCAAACCGGAGGCGATCACCGTCCAACGGCGAGAATGGGTGAGGGGCGTATTCAATTTGACCTTAAGGGCGCTGAGCCATTGTAGACAGACTGCGCCGCGATGCAAACATGAACTTATGGCGGGGAGTGAGATTCAAGGGCCGGGGGCGCCTGTTCCGGCATGCGCCCCCGGGGAAATGTAGTAAAGGAGAGTCGTCTTTCCGATTTTCTCCACCGGCTGATATTGATTCAGCCAGGCAAACGCGTCGGGAGGATAAGTAGTGTGGAACACATCCCGAGACGCAGCGAACGCAAACAGATCGCTTCGCAGCAGCTTAAATGCGGCAGCCTGAATGAGGCAGCTTAAATAACGACCGCTTCTTTGTATTCTCCGAACACCTTTCTCATCGTGTCGGAAATTTCGCCGACGGTGGCGTTGGCTTCGACAGCGGCGAGAATATGCGGCATCAGGTTGGCGCCAGACCGGGCGGCTTCTTCGATTCGTCGCAGCGAACCCTCCCACACGCTGGAATCGCGGCGGGACCGTAACGCGCGCAGACGTTCCACCTGCTTGCTCTCCAATGATTCGTCGATGCGCTGGATGGGGATCGGCTTTTCTTCGCCCACTTCAAACCGATTCACTCCGACGACCACTGCCTCTTCGCGATCAACCTGTTGCTGGTACTCGTAGGCGGCGTTCTGGATTTCCTGCTGCACATATCCGCTCTCCAGCGCCCTGATCATGCCCCCTAGCGCTTCAATTTTCTCCAGATACGCATTTGCCCGAGTCTCTATTTCGTTGGTCAAGGATTCGATGTAATACGATCCAGCCAGCGGATCGATGGTTTGCGGAACTCCGGATTCGTAAGCCACGATCTGTTGGGTGCGAAGAGCGATGCGCGCCGCCTGTTCGGTAGGCAGTGCGAGAGCTTCATCGTAGGAATTGGTGTGCAATGACTGCGTACCGCCGAGAACCGCAGCCAGAGCCTGCAGAGCAGTCCGTACGATGTTGTTCTCCGGCTGTTGTGCGGTGAGAGTGGAACCCGCTGTCTGGGTATGAAAGCGAAGCATCCAGGAGCGAGGATTCTTCGCTTGGAAGTGCTCACGCATGATGCGCGCCCACATGCGCCGGGCAGCGCGGAACTTGGCTACTTCTTCCAGAAAATTATTGTGCGCGTTGAAGAAGAACGAAATGCGGGTGGCAAATTTATCGATGTCGAGCCCAGCATCGACCGCCGCCTGAACATACGCGATGCCATTGCCCAGCGTAAACGCCACTTCCTGGACGGCGCTCGACCCGGCTTCGCGCATGTGATACCCGGAGACGGAAATCGTATTCCACTCGGGAACATTCTGATTGGTCCAGGCAAACAGGTCCGTGATGATGCGCATGGCCTGCTGCGGCGGGTAAATATAAGTCCCCCTGGCGATGTATTCCTTCAGCACGTCGTTCTGCACCGTCCCGGAGAGTTTCCGAATATCCGTCCCCTGGCGGCGGGCAACCGCAACGTAAAGAGCGAGCAAAATGGACGCCGTCGCATTGATGGTCATCGAAGTGGAAATTTTGGTGAGATCGATGCCCTCGAAGAGACGTTGCATGTCCTCGATCGAGTCGATCGCCACACCAACCTTCCCCACTTCCCCAACAGCCAACGGATGATCGGAATCGAGCCCAATCTGTGTAGGCAGATCAAACGCAACCGAAAGGCCCGTAGTTCCATTCGCCAGCAAATATTTGTAGCGTTTGTTGGACTCTTCGGCGTCGCCCATGCCCGCGTACTGGCGCATCGTCCACAAGCGACCGCGGTACATCGTCGCCTGCACCCCGCGAGTGAATGGATATTCGCCAGGGTAGGAGAGATGGCTTTCCGCATCGCGCCCATCCAGATCGGAAGGCGTGTACATGGCGCGAATTGGAATATGAGACGAAGTTTCAGGATCGGCGGGAGGGTTGCTGGCGGATTTGAGCTTGTCGGTCATGAAAAATAGTCGTGGATAGTTAATTGTTAGTCGTCAGGAAATCACAGGGCGTGGCGTGCTTGACGACTGGCGACCGAAGACTGACGACTGGTGTCAACCTTTTTTCCATACTCGCCAGAATGATGTCACACCGAACCAGACAAAGGTGAGTGTGAAAACAATTGCAACCACGACTCTCGCGGTGGTGGTTTGACCGGCCTGGTAGCGTGCGAATTCACGGACCATGGCGACCGCGCCAATGAAGGCTAACGCCAGGAAAACAAAGCCCGTGACTTCCAACCAAAGCTGGCGGAGGACGCGGCCAAAATGACTCGCTGTCGTCCGCAGCCCTTGAGACACCGCGCGGATGGTCCGATTCCGTCCCGCAGACTGGCCAACTACTCTCGAAAGAATGGTCAACTTGCGGACAGTGGAGAGCTTCGTCATCAGCGTCGATTTTAGCAGTGTTCGGAGGTACAATGACGGGCGTGAACTCTAGAACCGGGTAACCGATTACGGCATCTAAGCAAGAGAGGAGTCGGCAAGTGCCGACATTATTCCAGGGGGAAATGTGGACCAGCAACTGAAGCAGTTGATGAAGGAACTGGGCGAAGCAATCAACGAGTCGCTGGCCGATAGCGAGCAAATCGCTGAAGTCGTTTCCAGAATCAAGGACGGCGGATACGACATCTTCCTGGTGCTCGAAGCCACGATCGGGGTCAGCAAGCCCGGCGAAAAGTCGGACGACAAGACCTCCATGGTCACAACGCTCACGACCAATCCCGAATTGAAGATCAGCGATCAGGACCTGAAATTCCTGAAGTCGCTACGCATCAAGATCGAAAACGATGCTGCGTAAGCAGTCGTCGATCGTCAGTCTTCAGTCGTCGCCAAACTGCTCTTACGGGTTCTGAATTCATCCTCAGGTGCTCTTGCGGCCTCGGAGATATCTGCGGCTAAAAGCCTTAGCTGACGACTGACGACCGAAGACTGACGACTACCGCCCCATCTGTTACACTGACGCGTTCCGAGGCCCGGTAAAATAACGAACCGCTGGGCTTCCTCCGGGTCTGCACGCGACATCAAAGCCGAGACGCTATGAAAGACACACTGGGAGTCTTGTTAGCCGGCGGCGCGGGCGAGCGCCTCTATCCTCTGACTCGCGACCGTGCCAAACCTGCAGTAACCTTTGGCGGTATTTACCGCATCATCGACGTCACGCTTTCCAACTGCATCAACTCTGACCTGCGCCGGGTGTACATCCTTACCCAGTACAAAGCCCTTTCGCTCAACCGGCATGTCCGCGAAGGCTGGAACATCATGGGGGTCGAACTGGGCGAGTTCGTCGAAGTTCTCCCTCCAATGAAACGGGTGAGCGACCAGTGGTATCAGGGTACGGCGGATGCGGTCTACCAGAATATCTACTCGATCGGCTCTGAGCAGCCCAAGCACGTACTCATCCTGTCCGGCGATCACATCTACAAGATGAACTATGGTCTGATGCTCGAGCGGCACAATGACTCCGGTGCGGACGTCACTCTGGCGACCATTCAGATCGATCCCAACGAGGTGTCGCGTTTCGGAGTGGTTGACGTGGACCGCGATCATCGTGTGGTGGGATTCGAAGAAAAGCCGAAGACGACCAAGCTTCGCTCGCCGTCGAATCCGGAAAAGGTTTCTGCCTCCATGGGCATTTACCTGTTCAACACGGATGTGCTCATTCCGGTGCTTTTGAAAGACGCTGAGGATCCTGCCTCCAGCCATGATTTCGGCAAGGACATTCTTCCCAAGATGGCGGACGATTATCGTGTTTATGCCTACGATTTCGTTGACGAAAACAAGAAGGAAGCGCTCTACTGGCGCGATGTAGGGACACTGGAAGCCTATTACGAAGCCAATATGGACATCGTGGCGGTGTCGCCGGTGTTCAACCTTTACGACTCCGATTGGCCAATTCGCACGCACCAGCGCCAGTATCCTCCGGCGAAATTTGTTTTCGCCGAATCGGGCCGCACCGGAACCGCGGTGGATTCAATCGTCTCCGCGGGCTGCATCGTTTCCGGCAGCATTGTCAAAGGCAGCGTGCTCTCTCCCGACGTCCGCGTAAATTCGTACAGTGAAGTGGATAGCAGCATTCTCTTTTCCCACGTCAATGTTGGGCGGCATTGCCGCATCCGCAAGGCCATCATCGACCGCGACGTTCACATTCCGGAAGGCACCACCATCGGATACGACACCGAAGCCGATCGCCAGCGATATTTCGTCACTGAAAGCGGAATCACTGTCGTCACCCGCGACTATTCCCTGTTCGAGAATCCGGTGACCGTGGATTACTTCACCAGCGAGTAATCGCCACCGGCCACATAGACCCCACGTCAGGTAGATTTCGCATATCTGCGCAGACCCAACGTCTCGTCAACTACACGCAAACGTAGACCCGGACGTCCCCGTCCGAGTGGACGAGCAAAGCTCGTCTGGTTCTCCCACCTAAGCTAAGTCCCGCCGAGCTTTGCCCTGTCGGGGAAGGCTTTGGCTTTGCGTTCTGGCGTCCTAAATCGTTATTGCGCATGCTCGTGGCGCGGGGTTTCGGGAAGGGCACGACTTCAGTCGTGCCACCAACCGCTCAAAGAAATGCGGCTTTAGCCGCTGGGGTTCGCTGGTTTCCCATCAGGCAGGTCCTCGCAGTTGAGGGGAGGGAGAGCATCCCGCCCTTCGTGCGCTGGATGCGGCTTGTGTCATCTAGTTGCACACGGATTGCAACAAAATCTGACGGCCCGTCTTGACAGGTCTGAACAGCACAGTGCACGATTAGTACTAACAAAAGTAGTTGCAACACGTTTGCATCTGGAAGAAGTCTACCGAACAAATGCAACACGATTGCATCTAGGTTTACAAACATAGTTCGGAACCAGCCCTCGGGTCAATCAAATGCTTGGAGAGCCACAGTGAGTCAGACCAGGATCAAGATCAAGAAGAACAAGAAGCGAGCCGACAAACCCCGCCGTAGCGCCAGATATTGGATGGCCGTCGGCACCATGGCTGCCTACACCACATTCAGCGGTGACGCCCTCTTGAAACTCCACGCCCAGCAGGACCGGTCGGCGCCCACCGTGCAAGCGTCCGGCCAGACTCAAGGACTAACGGTTCGCCACTTCGATATTCCGCCGGGCACATTGGAAGTTGTCCTGGCCGCCTATGAAAGAACCGTCCAGTTTCATGTGACCGTGCCCCGAGACTCTATGCGTGGCATCTGGTCGCCGGGTGTAGCGGGCCTTTACACTCCGCAGGCCGCCCTGGAGAAACTCCTTGCAGGTACCGGCATCGGTTTTCGCTTGACGGGTCCGGATAAAGCCACGCTTGAGATTCAGGGAATGGCGACTGCGATCGATGTCACCGCGCCTACCGTGGAAGACACGCTGCCACTTCTAACCCAGCCCCTTATCGACACTCCGCAGTCCATCGACGTGGTTCCCCAGCATGTCATTCAGGACCAGGGCGCGACCACTCTGCGGGACACTTTGCGCAACGTTGCCGGCATCAGTCTGGCCGCCGGAGAGGGTGGCGCGCAAGGCGACAGCCTGACGATTCGAGGATTCACCGCCCGCAATGACATTTTTCTTGATGGCATGCGGGATTTCGGCAGCTACTATCGCGATCCGTTCAACATGCAGGAGGTCGCGGTCTTGCAGGGCCCATCATCTATCGCGTTCGGCCGCGGTTCCACCGGTGGCGTGGTGAATCAGGAAACCAAGGTCGCTCAAATGGGCCACATCCTGTCCGGAGATGTTGAGTTGGGGACCGATCAGACCAAGCGGATCACCGCCGACATCGACCGTGCGCTGCCTTCCCTCGGGTCCGGGACAGTTTTCCGCCTGAACCTCATGGGTCACGATTCGAAGTTTGCCGGGCGCGACATTGCGGAAAACCGCCGATTCGGGATCGCCCCGTCGCTGGCCTTCGGACTGGGCACACCCACCAGGCTGACATTCAGCTACCTGCACCAGGGCGCCGACGACACACCAGACTATGGCATTCCCTGGTTGTTCAACGGTCCGGCACCCGTCGACCGCCGCAACTACTACGGTTTCGAACATGGCAACTATCTGAGAACAAATGTGGACTTGGGCACGATTAAGCTCGATCACGATTTTTCCGACAAGATCACCTTCCGCAACCAGGCACGCTATGCGCACTATCATCGCGACCTCCGCATTACGGAGGCGCAGATCGGGACCACGTTTGACGGCGACAAGGTAACGCCAACAACCCCGCTGGATGAAATCCAGGTCAATCGCAACCAGATTGCAGTCAATAGTCTGGAAACCTTCCTGCAAGATCAGGTTGATGTCACCATGCGATTCCGCACCGGATTTTTGCGGCACACGCTGGTCGCGGGAGCGGAGGGCGGGCGCGAAACGTCCTCGCCCTACCGCACGCGCTACGACATTACCGGGTCGCTCCCAACTTCAGTCCCCAAGACCGGGCTGCTTCATCCCGATACCAGCGAGGTATTCTCGGGCGACATCCTGAACAACTTGACGACAGACGTAAATGTCACCGCGATCAGCGTAGGCGTTTATGCCGTAGATACTGTCGCGCTCGCACCCAGGTGGGAAGTAACAGGTGGCGTTCGTGTGGATCGCTTCGACGCCACGTTGAACCAACCTCTGCCGCTGAACTCGCCAAGTCTCGAGCGGGTAGATGTTATGCCAAGCTGGCGGACCGCGCTGGTGTTCAAGCCGGCAACGAATGGCAGCATCTACTTCGCCTACGGAACCTCCTTCAATCCATCGGCCGAGACGCTTGCGCTCAGCGCCAGCACTGCCGCTATCGCGCCGGAAGAAAACAAAACCATCGAAGTAGGAACCAAGTGGGATCTCTTCTCGCGTAAGTTGTCGCTTCGGTCATCCGTTTTCCGCACCACCAAGGAGAACGCTCGCGAAACTGATCCCACGAACGCGTTGCTGACGGTTCTGGCTGGCACTCAACGGGTGAATGGTTTCCAGGTGCAGGCCAACGGATATCTAACCAGCCGATGGGAAATCCTGACCAGCTATGCCTACCTGGATGGCAAGGAAATCGCATCCCGGTTCTTTCCCCTTGCGGTGGGCGCGCAACTGGCCAACGTACCCAGAAACACTTTCAGCATCTGGAACACCTACGACCTTCCCTGGCACCTAGGGATTGGTGGAGGAGCTGACTTTGTGGACAGCCGGACTGCAAGCTCCACCGTTCCGCTTGATCCCACAACCGGTCTGGTGAAACAAGTGCCCGGTTACTGGGTGTTCAACGCCATGGTGAAGTATCCCTTGACCGAGCACATCGACCTGCGCGCCAACGTTTATAACCTTGCCGATAAGTATTACTACGATCAGATTCACCCGGCGCATATTGTGCCAGGCGCAGCGCGCTCGGCACTGCTTAGTGTCAATTTCAAATTCTGATCACCCAAAGGAACCGACGAGTGTTATTGCCCATTCCCGCGGTACTTACGTCCGAGCAGGTAGCCGAAGCTCGGCGAGTCCTGGAGCAGGCTGATTGGGTGGACGGCAAGGTCACCGCCGGCCACCAATCCGCGCAAACCAAGGACAACATGCAGTTGCCGGAAAATCACCCCGCCGCCCGCCGACTGGGAGAGACCATCCTCAATGCGTTGGGTCAGAATGCCCTGTTCGTTTCGGCGGCGTTGCCGGCGCGTGTGTTTCCTCCACTCTTCAACCGTTACCAGGGCGGTCAATCGTTCGGCACGCACGTCGACAATGCAATCCGGCAAGTCACAGGAACCGGACACAGAATCCGCACCGACTTGTCCGCCACTTTATTTTTCTCGCAACCGGATGAGTACGATGGCGGCGAACTCGTCGTCGAGGATACATACGGCCTGCATCACGTGAAGCTTCCCGCTGGACACATGATCCTTTATCCATCCACCAGCCTGCACCACGTGACACCTGTCACTCGCGGCTCGAGGATGTCCTCCTTCTTCTGGATCCAGAGCATGGTTCGGGACGACGGTCAGCGCACTCTGCTATTTGACCTTGACACCGCGATTCAACGAATCAACCCCTCCAAACCCGACGATGCCGCAGTGGTGCAGCTCACCGGCGTCTACCACAACCTCCTGCGCCGCTGGGCGGAAGTTTGAGCCAGGGAATCTCTCGATGACTCCTCGCCGGTTCTTGTTTTGGATCCACCTGACTGCCGGATGCCTGGCGGGGTTGGTGATCTTCGTCATGTCCGTGACCGGAGTTCTGCTCGCCTTCAAGCGCCAGATCCTCATCCGGGGGGATCGCAGCTTCCAGTCGCAACCCGCACCGGGAGCGCAGCGTTTGCCGCTCGAGGATTTGTTGGCAAAGCTGCAAGCAGCGCAGGGACGCATGCCGACCGGCATCACGATTCGGTCAGAATCTTCGGCTCCGGTGGCCTTTGACTTTGGCCGCGAACGCACCCTATTCGTAGATTCCTACACCGGCCAGGTTCTGGGCGAAGAGTCGCCAAAACTTCGCATGTTCTTTTCCAAGGTGGAAGACTTGCATCGCTGGCTGGCTGCGAGTCCAGAAAGCCGTCAGGCGGGGCGGGCGGTCACCGGAGCTTCCACTCTCATCTTTCTCGTTCTCGTCACCAGCGGCCCCTTTTTGTGGTGGCCGAAGGAATGGACCTGGAGAAATTTGAAAAAAATCACCCTGTTGCGAGGAGGACCGTGGGGACGCGCGCGTGATTGGAACTGGCACAATACTTTTGGATTCTGGTGTTTCGCGCCCCTATTCCTGATTGTGCTTACGGGCGTGGTCATGTCCTACGGCTGGGCGAACAATCTTCTTTACCGGATGACCGGGAATCCGCCACCACCGCCACAAAATCAGGCCGCAGCCCAAATCCGTCCGGAACAAGGGTCTCATCAAGGCAAGCACCGAGCTGCGGAAGCTCCCCGTTTTGACAACCTCGAAAATCTGTTTGCTCGAGCCGCACAACAAGTGCCGGGATGGACAACCATTGGCGTACGCTTTTCGAATACCCCGCAAGACACACTGACCTTTGCCATTGATCAAGGCGATGGTGGCCGGCCCGATCTACGATCCCAGCTGACATTGAACACCGCCAGCAGCGCGGTCGTACGCTGGGAACCCTTCTCTAGCTATAACCGTGGCCGCCGATTGCGTGCCTGGGCTCGCTTCACTCACACCGGCGAGGCCTTCGGACTTCCCGGCCAAAGCATTGCTGCCCTTGCCTCAGCCGGGGCTTCGTTACTGGTATTTACCGGATTGACGCTGGCATTGCGACGGCTGGCTGGTTGGAAGGCAGCCAGAGTCGTCCGGATCAAGCGCGCGGAAGAGCCCGCCTCGGTTGGATCCTAAAACCCTCGTTTTTCAGTCTAGTTTCCGTTTCTTCGTGATATTCGCCTCTTATTCGCCCTCCATTTTCCCGCCCTGTTACAATGCCTAGCCTCAATAGAATGTAGAACTTTTGGGCCCACAAAAACGTATCTAGATTGTGGTGTTAAGACCCGGGTGTCGTCCGGGTAACAACCAGGAGTTCCGGGGAGTGCGGGTTGGAAGACGCCCAGGCCGTTGCCATGTTGGTCCGCCGCTGTGTTGCCGGCGACGTGGTGGCATGGGAGGAGATCGTGCAGCGCTATAACCGGCGTATCTACAACATCTGCTATCGTTTCGCCGGTTCAGGCGACGACGCTCAAGACCTGACCCAGGAAGTTTTTATCAAGATGTTTCGCACCCTCAGCACTTACGACGTCGAGCGCGGTGCCTTCATGACCTGGGTTACCACCATTACGCGAAATCTGCTGGTCGACCACTTCCGCAAGAGCAAACAGGATCGGATGACCGATTCACTGGACGCGGCTCCGTCAGAGCACGAGGACGCAATGCCGCTCAGCGACAAGATCGAAGACAAGGGTCCATCGGCTGATACCGGCGTCCAGGGCCGGGAAACCCGCGAACTGGTGCATCGCGGCTTGCAGAAGCTTTCCCCCGAATTACGCGAAGCGGTCATCCTGCGCGATTTGCAGGACATGGACTACAAGGACATTGCCACGGTACTTAAGGTTCCGGAGGGTACGGTGAAATCAAGGATAAATCGCGGGCGAGCGGAACTTGCACGCCTGCTACAACGTACATATAGGCAGGTGATCTGATGCCAGGCGAAACCAAAAACGGTATGCAGTGCGGCGAGTTCGACGCCCTGCTGAACGATGCCCTGGATGCGACCCTAACCGGGCCCAAGCTGGAGAGTTTCCAGGCTCACGCCCGGGTTTGCGCGGAATGCGGTCCGTTGCTGGCCGAAGCCGACGCTGGACGGCGCTGGATGAAGTCACTGGCCGAAGTAGAGCCGCCCGCTAACCTTGTCCACAATATTCTTGGTGGCGACGACAGGCCACGAGAGCAAGCGCGTTGTCGGCCGTACCCAGCTCCGAATCTTCTTGGGCAGACAGACTCACGGCCTGGATACGGCCGGTGTTCGCTCCTGTGCTCGGAGTGGCCCGTCAGCCACGCTTCGCCATGTCATTTGGAATGGCATTTTTCTCTCTCTCGATTTCGCTCAGCCTGGCCGGAGTCAAAGTGAGCGATGTTCGCCAAGTCAGCCTGCGGCCAAGCGCAATCCGGCGTACCTACTACGAGACGTCGGGCCGGGTAGTGAAGTATTACGAAAATATTCGCTTCGTGTATGAGATCGAATCGCGGATGCGGGAGCTCAAACGAGTCACCGCGCCTGCCCAATCGAATACCACGGAGCAGAAAAAGGAACAGAAAGACAACAACACCAGTGGAGAACCTGAGAAGAAGCAGGAACGCAACTACAGCCAGGGAGAGAACCAGCCAGTGTTGGCTTCGCTCCCTAATGTCCCCCCTGTAGGCACCGCGACCACTTACAGGAGGCTTTCATGAACTGCGCCAACCATCCCGATATTCCGTCGGTGGCGTTTTGCCGTACTTGCGGAAAACCGCTGTGCGCGAACTGCACCCGTTCGGTGCACGGAGTGATCTATTGCGAGACCTGTCTGGCCGCTCGACTCGAAGGAGTGCAGCCGAACGTACCACCACCGGCAGCGGGCTTCGTTCCGCCGGCACCGACAGTCGCGGTTGCAGCTGGCTCGGGTCCAAATCCGGCCCTGGCAGGAGTTTTGGCGGGATTCTTTCCCTTCGGCGTGGGCGCGGTTTACACCGGCCAGTACGCCAAGGGACTGGCTCATCTGGTGATCTTCACTTTGCTCGTGCTGGGAGCGAGTGGCGGTAGTGAGGCCATGGGCACAATATTCGGACTGGCTATCGCGGGGTTTTACTTTTACCAAATTATCGATTCCGTACGTACCGCCCGGGCGATACAAATGGGGCAACCACCGCCTGACCCATTCGGGTTGGGAACCACGTTCAGTTCCGGATTCGGTTCTAGCGACCGGATCGATGCCAGCAAGGTTCCAGTCGGTGCATTAATCCTCATCGGGCTGGGCGCGATCTTCCTCTTGCATACGCTCGACATTTGGGACTTCAGCCTTCACCGCGTCTGGCCGCTGGTTCTGATAGCCATCGGTGGCGTTCCTGTTGTTTCGACGGTTGGGGTTCATCGGGCAGGTGCCTCCGGGATTCGATCGCACGGGAAACCGGCGCGGATTGATGGGGCCGGTGGTACTGCTCACGCTCGGAATTCAGTTCCTGCTCGAGAGCATGGGCGTGATCCGGTTCGGCCGCACCCTGCCGTTGCTGTTGATTGTGATTGGGTTGGTAAAAATATTCGAGAGTTCGGCTAGACCGGGACCGCTTGATGGCCCGCCTCCCACGCAGGGTGGAGTGCCGCCGTCGGGCCTCGTGAGAAGCGGCGAGGCCCAGCCGCCATACCCGGAAGTGAAGCCGGAGGTAAAGAATGGCTAGCCCGGTACAAACTCCACCGCCAGCGTGGCAACCACAGCCACAACGCAGACCCCGCCGTTCCATAGCGGGCCCCGTAGTGCTGATCCTTCTGGGAGTAGTGCTCCTGCTCACTACCATGCACGTACTCCACCCAGAGCCACTACTGCGCTGGTTCGGGAGCTACTGGCCTGCGTTCATCATTCTGTGGGGAGTGATCAAGCTGGTCGAGTACCAGCAGGCACAAAGGGAAGGTGTGCGGCCCCAGGGAATTGGAGCCGGCGGCGTTCTTCTGCTGGTCTTCCTGATCGTGTTCGGTATGTCCGCAACCTCGGCTTCGCGTCTGAATCTGGACTCACTTCGTGAACACATGAACCTGGGTAACGACGAATTTCAACTCTTCGGACACAACTACACGTACGAAGACCAGATGGAGCAGGCTTTCCCGGAGAACGCGAACCTGCGCATCGTCAACGAGCACGGTACGGTCAATGTAACAGTCTCGGACGACAACCAGATCAGAGTCACGGCGCACAAACGTATTAACGCGGACAGCCAGCAGGAAGCCGACAAGTTGAATCCTGGCACCAAACCACAAATTACGGTCGGAGACCACTCCGTTACAGTCAACGCCAATACCCAGGGCTCCGGTGATCACGCGGTTATCATCCGACCTGGACGTAAGCGTCCCGCGGAAAGTTGCCTTGGTGATTACGTCGCGTCGAGGCGATGTCAGCGTTTTGGGTCGCGATGGCGATGTCGAAATTTCCAGCCAGCATGGCGATGTCACTGCTTCCGACATCATCGGCAAGGTCACTCTGAACGTGACCCATGGATCGGCGCGAATCTCGCAAGTTTCCAGCGACGTATCCGTGCAGGGACGAGCTGACGATGTTTCTGTGTCGGATGTCAAAGGCGCGGCCCGCCTGAACGGCGAGTTTGATGAAATCAAGCTCTCTCAAATCACCGGAGAAGTCAGCTTCAAATCGGCCCGCACTGACATGGAGTTCTCCAAACTTGCATGGCGACCTTGATATGGATTCGGGCGACATGCGAGCCAACGATTTGAACGGTCCATTCCGCCTGCTGACCCGATCGAAAGATGTACGCTTGTCAGGAGTCAATGGCGATGTGCGCCTGGAGAATGAAAACGGCGCCGTTGAAATCCACGTGAACAAGCTGGGAAGCATGCAGGTAAGCACTCGGAACAGCGATATCCAGATTTATCTTCCCGACAAAGCGACGTTTCAGGTTGACGCTCGCTCACGCGGCGGCGAAATCGAATCGGATTTTGATTCCCTCAAGGTCAACAATGGCGACGACCAGGCCACTGCAAGCGGGACCATCGGAGTTGGCGGCCCCCACCTTGTCATCAACAATGAGCATGGCGGCATAGAACTCCGCAAGGGATCAGAGGTTGCGGAGGCCCCGGCGCCACCCAAACCGCCTCGCGTCGCCGCCCCACCGAAAGTGCCAGTGCCCACAGAGAACTAGAGGGAAAAGTGCAGGCTCATGAATCCAAGGGTGCCCCGTCCAAGCTTCGCTTGGGCGGGTCTTTTTTGCAGATCGAAGCCGAGATACCCCACTCGTAAGTCCAAAGATGACTTTCCCTCACTTCCCTCGTCTATCCCGCATGCAGATCGCTCGTGTTACTCTGCTCGCGGCCCTGTTCTCTTCCCTGCCAGCGATCGCGCAGAACTCGGCCATGTTTCGCGGAGACCTGGAGCACACCGGCGTCTACGATGCTCCCGGCGTCCCGAAGTTCAGCAGGATCAAATGGAAATTCCACACTGGCGGCGAAGTAATTTCGTCGCCCGCAGTGGCCAATGGAACTATCTATGTGGCCAGCACGGATGGGAATCTCTATGCCGTCGATCTCGAATCCGGGTCGCAGAAATGGAAACTCGAGCTGGGCGTGCGAGCGACGGCTTCGCCGGCAGTCGATCATGGGACCGTTTATCTGGGCACCTATAGTGGCCGGTTCTACGGGGTGGATGCAGCGACCGGAAAACTGAAGTGGAAGTTTCAGACCCAGGGAGAACGCCGATTTGCTGGGAAGCACCTGCACGGCTCGGAACCAGCCGGGGAGACAATGCCCGACCCGTTCGATTTCTACCTCTCGTCGCCGGCGGTGTGGAATGGTGCGGTATATTTCGGCAGCGGTGACGGCAATATTTATGCTCTGGACGCCGTTACCGGCACCTTGAAGTGGCATTTTCATACCGGGGACGTCGTCCACGCCTCCCCAGCGATCTCTGATGGCACGTTGTTTATCGGCAGCTGGGACAGTTATTTCTACGCGCTCGATGCTGCCACTGGGAAACAAAAGTGGCGATTCAAAACCGGGGAAGACCACAAAATCTATAACCAGGTCGGCATCCAATCTTCTGCCGCAGTCAAGGATGGCACGGTGTATTTTGGCTGCCGCGATTCAAACTTCTACGCTCTCGACGCCGCCACTGGACAGAAAAAATGGGCTTTCAACAACAAAGGCTCATGGGTCATCACCTCGCCTGCAGTGCTGGACGGGAAAGTCTACTTCGCGACTTCTGACACCGCGATGGTCTATGGAATGGACGCGAAGACGGGCACTCCAGTGTTTTCCTTGAACTTCAACCACTGGCCATTGTTTTCCTCGCCGGCAATTGCCGGGGACATGTTGTACATTGGCTCACACCAAGGCAAACTTCTCGCCATCGATCTGGCGAGCCACAAGCTGGCATGGACATTTGAGACAGACGCGTCGCGACAAAACGGCCCGGCGCTCACCAAGTCAGACGGAAGTCCGAATTACGAGGCAGCCTTCGTGGACAGCTTTTATGACAATCTCGTGGCCGGCGTGAACAAGATGATGAGTGTTGGCGCGATACTGTCGTCCCCGGTGGTGGTGAATAACGTAATCTACGTGGGCAGCACCGATGGTTTTCTATACGCCCTAATGTAAGTAAATCGTAGAGCCATTGCCTCGGCCCATCCTTACCGTTTAGCTCGAAGGTGCCCGTCCAAGCTTCGCTTGGGCGGGGATTTTCGGGTCGTCTTGTCGGGCGGCTTCGGCCTCCGCTCCCAGAAGCAACACCTTTTGCCTCCCCGCACCCCTCACAAACCAAAACCTTTCGGTCAACAGCAACATTATATTGTACTTACATTTTTGTAATCACATAATGTTCCACGTGGAACATTACATCGATTTGCGCTCCCCTGGCTTTGTCCGCGCGCCGGGTTTCCGCCAGCGACGTGACCCACGTAATCCGGCATCCTCAATGCTATAGGTTCTGACACCCAGGCAAGGTTATATTGGGCGGGTAGTCTCCTATTGGGGCGATGAGAAAACTCTGGTCCATTCTGATTCTGGTTTGGGTTCTGTTACTGGCTGGCTGTCCCGCCAAGAAGAAACCGGTGGCGCAGGTTCCTCCTCCACCGCCACCCCAGCCTGCAGCGCCAGCTCCCGTTCGCAGCCAGATGCCCCCGGCAAGCGCAGAAGCGATCGAGCACTGCGTCGTGAGCAAGCAGGAGAACGCAAACACCGTCACCTGCCGCTGCGAACCGGTCACCACGCGGATCGATTCAAAAACCGGACATACGGTGATTGTCTGCAAGAAGATGCCGGATAAAAAATAATTCCAGTTTGGGAATTCCGTCTGCTGACTTCCCAAACTACTAAGCGCTGGCTTCCAGTCACCCATTCCGCCTGCCGTGAGTTGGCGAGTCTGTGACGTATCAGCATTGCGAATGGTTGAATGACCTGTGGGAAACTTGCAGAGGCGCCGTTGCTGCCATCCGTAACCTTCAACTGGCTGACCCGGATGGAGATATTGGACGCTATCTCGCATCAGCCGGTTGCAGCGAGCGGTTTAGCTCTATCGACATCTACATGGCTGGCAGTGAGTGGTGCTCGTGCATCACGCGCCATCGACCGTCAATCTTTCGGAGACCCATGGTCAAACGAAATTCGAGCTTTTCCCGCTTGCCCTTCGGGTCTATGTCGACGCACTGCCCTATCGCCGTCGCGAAGGCCACGTCGTTTCCTGCAGTGATCTCAATATCGCGAAAGTCAAACGCAACTGGTCTCTCAGCGCAGGAGAAAAACGTTTCCCAGGTTGCCATGTAAGCATCGAGTCCTCGCGACAAGAATGGAGGCGGCACATCGAACATCAACATTTCGGAGTCATGGTCCGCACGGATCGCTATCCTGTTCTCTTCGCGAACCGCTTTAGCCCATCTCGCGATGAGCTTTTGGATTTCTAGTTCGTCCTCGGATAAGGCTTCATCTGGTCTATTTTTAGTCATGATTTTTTAATCGCATCATCTGAGCGCGCGTTGCTTTGGGTTTCAATTTTCTCGGGTGAGATTCGCAATAAAAGCCGGTCTCCAGGTTTTACCGCCATCATCCGAGTATGACTCAGTGTAAGAATGGGAATCGGGTTTGATATCGGACCATGCTCCTCGCACCATGATCGTCCGATCTTTAAACGTGTCTTCCGAGAAGAGTTCTCCCCGGCCATTCTCGAACGAACCAACCAGTGGGGATGCAAGGACGCCCTCTTTGCTGCCGATAAATACCTGGTTCCATTGGTGAGCCTCAGGGTTATAGAGAAACAGAGTCATCCCTTCCCAATGGCCATCTGGCCCTTCCGCCTCAATTTCTTCCAGCTGAGCACGGCCGCCCCACAGTTTCCGCACTTTCACAGTTCCGTTAAGCTCGACCGAGTTGTCCGAACTTGAAAACGGATCAAGAACGCGTCGTATGTGAGTGTGCCAAGTTCCGAAGTTGAAGTCGAAATCCGAGTGCGCTTGGCCAGAAGGAGAGGTTGCATTCCATTCGATCTCGGTTTGATCGTTCAGCCTCGTATACTGGTTGATCCAGTTCACTTCCCAGGTCTTCCCACCATCCGCTGAAAATGCCTGCTCCGACTGCGCTGTATCGCGCGTGATACCCCATATGGAAAACCTCACCAGAATGGCTTTCCCGTTCAGCGGCTCCTGATCATAGAAGTCGGCGCGTCCATTCTTGAATTCGCCGGCGCCAGGAGTACCGAGTGTGCCGACATTCGGGGTGGCGAAATCCAGGTTCCACTGATGTGCCGCGGGATTGTACCAGCGGAGCGAAATCAACTCGACGTGGCCTGCGGGGCCGTCGGCCTTATATTCGGCGATGTTCGCACGACCGTCCCAGATCTTTTTAACCACCGTGATCCCGTCCATATCAGCCCAGGTCGTCGAACCCGTCAGTGGATGGAGGAGACGTGATGAGTGGGTCTTCCAGGCTCCGAAGTCGAAATCAAAATCATGCTGCCCGTCTCGCGGAGTCGTGTGGTCCGCTTCAGAGGCCTTTGTTGCTGGTTCCACTTGGGCTATAGCCTGCGGGAAAACCAAAATATCGAAAAAGATGAATACAACAAGACAAACACCAATTCCACGGGAGAACATCTTTATTTTCCTTTTATTCATGCGCTGCAAGTTGTCTTTGCAAAACCGATTCCTGATATATATGTATAGGCAGTGGAGCGGTTCAGTTCAATTACCACTTTATTGGTATTTGGCATGACCAGTTCGAGATCGCCAAAACGCCTGTTGAGGGGCATCCCTTCCCTGATCGCTGTTGATCGCAGATCGCCGAAGCCGCTTTATCAACAGATCTACGAGAACTACCGGGCGAAAATTGCACGGGGAGACCTGGGTGGCGGAGAACCGGTTGCGTCCACACGAGAACTAGCTCGTGATCTGCGAATCTCGCGACTGCCTGTATTGAACGCCTACAACCAGCTTCTTGCGGAGGGCCATTTCGAAAGCCGGGCAGGTTCCGGGACGTTTGTAGCGAGGACGATCCCGGCACACTCGGCATCAAATGACTCACGCCGCAATGGAACTACCCTCGCACCGCGAATGATTTCAGCGCGCGCACTCGCCCTGCCAAGATTCGAAAGACCTTCCTGGGCTGAGCATCTCGGCGCGTTCCAGGTAGGCCAGCCGGAACTCAGGAACTTTCCCATCCAGTTGTGGTCGCGGCTCGCTTCCCGCTATTTTCGCGAGCTGAAAGTCGGCGCACTTCAGTATGGTCATCCCATGGGGTTGGAAGAACTTCGGCAAGCGCTGGCTGCCTATCTGCGGACCTCGCGCGGAGTGCGGTGCGAATCCCAACAGATCATGATTGTCAACGGATCACAGCAAGCGCTGGACATTTCTACGCGGGTTTTGGTCGACGCGGGCGCGCCAGTGTGGGTCGAAGAGCCGGGATACTGGCTCGTGCACCATGTTTTGACAGCAGCCGGTTGCAGGACGATTCCGGTTCCGGTGGACTCGGAGGGTCTCGATGTTTCCGCCGGAATAAAGCTGCAGCGAAACGCCCGCGCAGCTTATGTTTCTCCCTCGCATCAATACCCGCTGGGCGTAACGATGAGTGCGACCAGGCGGTTCCAGCTTCTTGAGTGGGCGTCAAAGGCTGGTTCTTGGATCATCGAGGACGATTACGATAGCGAATACCGCTTTGACAGTATGCCGATCGCTTCGCTGCAAGGGTTGGACAGCAATGCCCGCGTGATCTACACCGGCACGTTGAGCAAAGTGCTGTTCCCATCACTGCGTTTGGGATACATCGTGATACCACCCGATCTCGTGGATCGATTCGCGGCGGTCCGACAGTCAATGGACATTTGTCCCAGCCATGCCAGCCAGGCCATACTTGCTGCATTTATCCGGGAAGGCCACTTCACTCGCCACATCCGCCGAATGCGCAAAGTTTACGAAGAACGGCGAAAGCTGCTCATCGAGGAAATCGAACGAGAGTTAAGCACCTCCTGCACTGTGATGGGAGCGGATGCCGGAATGCATCTGACGCTGATGTTTCGTGACAAGTTTGACGATCGACAGGTCGCGAAAAAAGCGATTCAGCGAAAACTGTGGCTTTCAGCCTTATCTCTTTCTTACATCGGACGTTCTCCTCGTCACGGACTGGTTCTCGGCTTTGGCAATACACCCCTCAAGCAAATACCCGGCGCGATCCTCTCACTGAGCGAAATCCTGAGTGATTAAGGTTCGATGACTTCAACAAAGACAGCTCGTTCCAGCTACCGAGGCGGTCGCGGGCGCCGATCAAATGGGTATTTGTCTGGTTCCAAAGCCAAATTCTTTACAAAAGAATGACAGCGGCCTGACACTCACCGGCTTCCTCTGCTCAATCATTCGGCAAAGGGTAACTCCGAACGGAGGAAGGTTATGAAGACGATCTCTCTGTTGTTGTTGGCGATAGTGTGCTGTGGGTGTGGTGGCTACAGCACCCCGGCCTCGATGAGCGCGCCGCCCAAGGCTGGATTTGTTCCTACGATTGCCGCAATTGTGCCGAACACGGCGAATCACGGCGACCCGTCTTTCATGCTGACGGTCAACGGCACCACGTTTAACGCCAACGCTGTGGTGAATTGGAATGGGGTGGCGCAATCTGGAACGGCCCACCCGGCGATGAATCAACTGACTGTGGCGATCCCTGCTTCCGCCATCACAACCGCTGGCAACGTGTCAGTGACGGTGACCAATCCGGGGAGTAGCACGCCCGGCGGTCCCTATGGCGGCGGTAGCACCATAATGAGCGAGACCTCTGCCAGCATGACTTTTACCATTAACTAGCAAGTTGGCGGTGGCTCTGTCGCAAGGGCTATGACACGAAAACTTTTCGATGTTTCGTGTTTTATTCGCCCCTTAGTGGTAGCATGACCGTGTGAGCAGGCTACGCGCTGAACTTTGTCACCGAGCGGGGCAATACGCCCTGGCTCATGGGCTGCCACACTGCTTAAGCTACGGCCAGCCCTCGACAGTATGTTTTGAGAGCTACAACGATGATTCGCTGCACGGAAACTTTCTTCCCGTCACCTATAAGGCCATTTTAAAAAATCCGAGCTGGCGACGCCGTTTGCAGAAGGTGCATGCGCAAGGACGTAAATCTCTCCCGCGATTGGAGTTTGGAGTTCGTCGGGAGCTCGACACCTGCACCAGTTCTGACGCTCTGCTGATGAACGTTTTCTGTTATCCGGGCGTTTCCAAGAATTCAGGTGTCTGTTCGATGCTTGACGTGCGACCCTCAGCAGCCCCTCAGTTCGGCTTCCGAGCACGAGTGCCGCTGGCAAGCGGGAAATTAGACCGCACAGAAGTTGATATGCGGCTGGACAACCTATTGATCGAAGCAAAACTGACCGAGAGCGACTTCCAAAAGGCGGCCAAAGAGAGCGTTTCCGGCTATCGCGATTTCGGAGAAGTGTTCGACGCCGAAAAATTGCCTCAAAGCGAAAAGGACTATCAATCGTATCAGCTCATACGAAATGTATTAGCGGCAAGCGCCAGCAACTGCGCATTCTGCGTACTCGTTGATGCGCGAAGACTCGATCTGATCGAAGCCTGGTTCGCAGTGATGAAGTGTGTGTGTCCGGTCGAGCTGCGCATCCGTTGCAAGGTATTAACCTGGCAAGAGCTTACGAGAGTCCTTCCGCAGCGCCTGCGAACGTTTCTTGATCAAAAGTACGGTATTCACGAGTAACGTCAGTGGTCAGCATGTTGCGACTGCTGATCTCCGAACCCGGCGTCAGGACGGCTGCTGCACGCAAGGCCCGAGAGCGGGTCTGGGAGCACTACTTGTGGAGCCGGGTGGTGAGACAGATTGAAAGCGTCTACTTGGAATTGGTCGGCGAAACAATCCTGCCAAAACTAGCCGCGACAGAAGGAGTCGGGATTTCTCGCGCCGCCTAACGACGGGTCGTCAAGATTTACGGGTAAAATGCTGGGCCATTCCCTATTAAGCAGGGATGCGCTCGCTTTGGTCGTTCCCGATCAAGGTACCTTCAATACCATTCAGCCTGAATCTTGTTCGTTTACAATTAGAGCGGTTAGCGCCGATCCGAAGCGGTGTACCTGGCCTGTCCGTTCATATGGAAAAGAAGATTCTGGTGACCGGAGGATCGGGCTTCATCGGCTCCAACTTTATCCTGCAATGGATTGAACAGGAGCAAACTCCGGTCGTTAACCTGGACAAGCTCACTTACGCCGGCAATCCCGGCAACTTGTCAGGCCTTTCCTCCGATTCGCGATATTGCTTCGCTCAAGGCGACATTTGCGATCGCGACTTCGTGCGCAACTTGCTCCAGCTTCACAAACCCCGCTCGATCGTTCATTTTGCGGCCGAGAGCCATGTGGACCGGTCCATCCACGGGCCAGAAGAATTTATCCGCACCAATGTTCATGGGACTTTTTGTTTGCTCGAAGAGGCACGCTCGTATTTCGCCGAACTGGCGCCGCAGGAGCGCGAGCTTTTCCGGATTCTGCAGGTGTCCACGGATGAAGTTTACGGATCGCTTGCTCCGGATGATTCGCCGTTTTCCGAGACCACAGCGTATGCCCCGAACAGCCCGTATTCGGCCTCCAAGGCAGCGGCCGACCATTTGGTACGGGCTTATCATCACACTTACGGCCTTCCCACTCTCACTACAAATTGCTCGAATAACTATGGACCTTATCAGTTCCCGGAAAAGCTGATTCCGCTCGTCATCCTGAATGCTCGGGCGGGCAAGCCATTGCCGGTTTACGGAGATGGCCAGAATGTGCGCGACTGGCTTTTCGTGGAAGATCACTGCCAGGCAATACGCCGGGTTTTGGCACGGGGCACGGTCGCGGAAACCTACAATGTCGGCGGCGGCAGCGAAAAGCGAAATCTGGATATTGTGGAAAGCATTTGTTCGATTCTCGATGAATGCTGTCCAAACGACCCGGTAGTTCCGCACCGGCAGCTGATCACTTTTGTGAAAGACCGGCCGGGACATGATCGACGTTATGCAATCGACGCCCGCAAAATCGAGCGCGAGTTAGGATGGAAGCCGCGCGAGAGTTTTGAGAGTGGAATCCGCAAGACCGTTCAATGGTATTTGCAACATGAGGAGTGGGTGAAGGACGTGACCAGCGGAGCTTACCGGAAGTGGATTGCCACTCAATACTCGTAAGCGGCTGGCGATCCAGAGAAATCACGACTGAGAAATCGGATTCATGCGAATCACAATCTTCGGCGCGACCGGGCTGCTGGGTAAAGCTCTGATGTCCAAGTCGACAAGTGATGAAATTACAGGGTTCGGTTCGGCCGATGGCGACATCCGCGATGAAAGCCGAATTCTGGAGTTGGTCGCGCGCAGCCGGCCTGAATGGATCGTTCTCGCCGCGGCTTACACCGATGTTGACGGTTGCGAGACCAATCGCGATCTCGCCTTTAACGTCAACTCTCGCGGAGCCGCAAACGTTGCGCGGGCCGCCCGACAACACGGCAGCCGGCTTCTTTTTCTCAGCACAGACTACGTCTTCGATGGAACAAAGATGACACCGTACTGCGCCAACGATCCCCGGAAGCCGCAGAGCGTTTACGGTCAATCAAAGGCTGAAGCGGAATTACAACTAACCCAGATCCTGCCGGAGTGTTGCATTGTCCGCACTTCGTGGCTGTTCGGCAATGGCGGCAAATGTTTTCCTGACACGATTCTGAAGTTGGCTGCAAGCCGTCCCCGATTGGAGGTGGTTGGCGACCAGCGAGGTTCGCCCACATACGCGATCGACCTGGCCCGTGCGCTGGTTCAACTTTGCCACAAAGATGCCAAGGGCATTGTCCACGCGACAAACGCCGGCGAGTGTTCGTGGTACGAATTTGCCAGTGAGATCGTCGCAGATTCAGGATTGCAAACGGTAATCCATGAAACTACCAGCGACAAGTTTGTGCGTCCAGCGCAACGTCCGAAGTATTCCGTGCTCTCACCCGAGAGTTTGCGGCAGTATGGCGTAACCATGCCCAAGTGGAAGGATGCGTTACAGCGATATCTCGAAGAACGTAAAACCAAGGTCAGTAATTCGTAGTGCCAGCGTGGCTATGCAAGAATCAGCTGTACGTTACAGCTGCTCCAACAAAGCAGCTTGCATTTCTTTCTGGTGCTTAAGGTCCAGCTTTGCGCCCGCGCAGGTGACGTGAAAAACATCGGTTGCAGTTTGACCTTGCGTTTCAATGATCGCAACCTCGATATTGACCCCTAGCTCCGCCATGGTGGAGCTGATGTCATAGAGCAGGCCGGGGCGATCCTGAGCAATGATTTCGATCAGGGTGCTATGTTGCGAGCATTCATTGTCGGTCTGGACACTTGGCTCGATTTTTACTTTCGGGCTTGCTGCTCCCGGCTTGAATTTCGCTTCCATTAGCTCAACTACGTTAATTTCACCCGCGACTGCGTCAGAAAGACTCCGTTTCAGCCGGCCTACCTCAGAGGGATTGAGCTCGAGCGTGCGAAAACGATCGGCAAAACGGATCGTGTCGAGCACCACGCCTGCCCGGTTAGAAAATGCTTCAGCCTTAAGGATGTTCATCCCCCATGATGAAAGTGTGCCCACAACGTGCGCAAAGAGACCGGGACAATCGAGAGTCAGGAGAACCAACTCGAAATACCCTTCGCGACCTACGATGTCGATCTGGGGTTCGTCATCTTTTAGCTTGAGCCGGTCGTACATTTGGCAGTGGGTGACAATCTCGGCCGGCGTGTGTATCAGCAGATAGCGTTTGGGAAAGCCCTCTAGAAATGAAGTAATGTGCTTTGCATCGATTTCCCCAGCTGCAGCGACCACTTCCTTGATTCGTTCGCTGTTGGTGACGTCCGCGGTCAGGCGCTGGTCGTCCACGGTACGGCTGAGGTGGTTGAAACCGGCGGCATAGAGCTGCCAGAGCATCTCAGCTTTCCATGGGGTCAACGCCTCCGGGTTTACCGACTTGATGTCGGTGTACGTGAAAAGTGTGAGCATCTTCAGACGCTCTGTCGTTCCGACGGATTCACTGAACTCGGCGACGACCTTGGGATCGAAAATATTCTGCCGCCGGGTGGTCGCCGACATAAGCAAGTGGCTCGCGATCAAGAAGGTCACGGTGTCGCGGTCTGCCGGCTCCAAACGGAGCCGGTCCAACACACTGGCGGACGCCTGCAAACTTCCCGCCACGTGGTCATCGGCTGGCATGCCTTTGCCTACATCGTGCAACAGAAGTGAAAGGAAGAGAAGATCAGGGCGTTCTATGCCGTCCAATACGTCGTGAAATCGCCGCTCGAGTTCACTGTCGGGCGTTCGAAGCGCGTGCACATTCTCGATTGCGACGAACGAATGCTCATCGACCGTGTAACGATGATAGTAGTCACGAATAACCAGCGAATCGACCGCTTTAAATTCCGGGAACAACAGAACCAGCACTCCTAACCGGTGCATTGCCCGCAAAGCCGTGCCGGCATATTGCGACACCAGGATCCGCTGAAACTGTAACCAGATGTCCGGAGAATGCTCCGCCCAATCCTGAAAGCCTGGCAGCGCGGCCTCGACGCATCGCTCGGTTTCCGCCGTCAGCTTTAGGCCGTGACGGCCGACGAATTCGAAAAGACCAAAGAGCACGGAGGGATCCTGAACGGAAGAAAGCTGGCGTAGAAATACACGGCCTTCCACCACGGAAAAATCCGCGTTGGACAAACGTGATTTTCGATTTTCGAACAGCCGGTACAATCCGGAGCGCGCAGGCGGAACTTCATCAAACAATACCGTGAGCCTGTAGATTGAGCGGACGTGGCGGAAGTAAGTCCGCATCCACGCTGCGGGCGCAGCCGGGGTCCCGCCCGGAAGCCCAATGCCGGCAGCCGCAGCCTCTGACTGCAGTTCGTACGTCAGTCCGTTCAAATCTCGGCCCTGGCGATAGTGCAAAAAACATCGAACCGCTGAGAGAAAATCCAGAGCGGCACGGCACTCCTCGCGAAATGCGCTTGGCAGCAACTCCTCCGGAGCAGGCCAGACTCCATTCTTCTCCAATTCTGAAATCAGGCTAAGCCAACACGCGACCTGGTAGTCCCGCAGGCCACCCGGATAATCCTTTATGTTTGGTTCGAGGTGGAAGATGGTATGACCGTACTTCTTGTGGCGAGCGGATGTCAGATCGGTAAGCCTCCGCTGAAGCTCAAGAGCTTCGCGCCCCACCATTTTTGGAATGACGCGAGCCTTAAGCTGCTCAAACAATCCGGCATCCCCGCACAGGTAGCGGCAATCCAGCAGGGAAATATTGAATTCAAGATTGTCGCGATAGAGCTTCCCGCACTCTGCCAGGGACCGGATTGTGGGGCTGACTCGAAGATGCCGGTCCCACAACGCCTGTGAGACGTGCGGAATGATCTGCCGCTGGGCGGTTTCGCTTAGCGGTGCTTCGTGAAGATAAAGGATGTCAACGTCGGAATAAGGAAATAGCGCACGGCGACCGTACCCGCCGAGAGCCGCAACGCAGATCTTTTCCGTTCCGGCTGAGCTTGCGGAAACTTGGTTCCATAATTCGCATATCAGAGAGTCTGTAAGATTCGAACGCTCGCGGACGGCTGCTTGCCCGTTGTGTGACCGTTCGAACCTCTCGCGTATGCTTTCAGACTCTTGCTGATATGCGTCCGGCGACGCCAAGCTATTCACCAACAGTGGCATGAGACTCCGGGAGTTCTGAAATGACGAGGCGTTAGAGTGCCGCTACCCCGCGTTCCTGATTTCGAATCCGGATTACTTCATCGATCTTCGAAACGAAGATTTTACCGTCTCCTATTTTCCCTGTGGATGCTGTTTTTACGATAGCGTCTATCACCGGATCGACCAGGTTGTCCGGCAAGACGAGTTCGAGCTTGATTTTGGGCAAAAGATCCACGCTATATTCCCTGCCACGATAAGTTTCCGTGTGGCCCTTCTGCCTTCCGTGACCGCGTACATCGGATATCGTCATGCCTTCAATACCCAGCTCAGTCAGGACTTCTTTCACTGCTTCAAATCTGGATGGCTGAATAATGGCTTCGAGTTTGGTCATCTTGTCCTCTCAAATCGCTAGGTTTGTCCAAGCGCAGGAATGGTGAGTCCATCCCTGCCCGAACATCGCTCAGCACGTTACATAGTACCTGTGCGTGGTAGCGGTTGCATTGTCATGTGAGCCCTGGGTACGGCATGCGGAAGCTCCTGGCTCATGCCGCCGGGCGCTCCCAAGGCTGAAATGACGTATTCGGGGTAGGCAGAAATTCCGTGCTCGTGCAGATCGAGTCCGTAGCTTTCGCCTTCCTCGGTAACGCGCAACAGACCCATTGCATTCACCGCCAGCATGACCGTCATGGCGACTGCGAACGTCGCAACCGTGATGGTCGCGCTTCCAATCGCCTGGGCAACGAGTACTTGCGTACCGCCACCGTAGAACAGACCCTTCAGAGCAGCGGAGTTATCCGGTGCAATCGGTCCCGTCGCTCCATACTTACCGCAGGCGAACAGACCGAGCGACAACGTTCCCCAAATACCGCACATCCCGTGGACCGGTACCGCGCCGATAGGATCGTCGATGCGCAGCCACTCCAGCAATTCAACTCCCAGAACGACTAACACTCCAGCTACTCCGCCTAGCAGGATGGCGCCCACCGGGCTGACCCAGTAACAAGGACAGGTGATCGCAACCAGCCCTGCCAGGAAATCCGTTGGTAGTGAAACCGGCGTCCCACTTCTTGCTCGACATGTAAGCCCAGAACATTGCCGTCAATCCAGCAGCGCACGCAGCCAGTGTAGTGTTGGCTGCTACCCGACCGATTCCCTCAAAATCCATTGCAGAAAGCGTGCTGCCAGGGTTGAAACCATACCAACCGAACCACAGGAGAAGGCCACCGCTGACCGCAATAGTCAAATCGTGCGGAAGCATTGGGGCGCCGCCATCGCGTTTGAACTTGCGTCCCAGGCGAGGACCGAGAACAATGGCGCCAGCCAGTGCGACGAAGCCACCAATCGTGTGGACAACGGTGGACCCGGCAAAGTCATGGAAGCCCATACCTGAGGAAGCGAAGAAATGTCCGTCGCTGCCCATCGTAGCCAGCCAGCCGTCCGGCCCCCACGCCCAGTGACCGATGATGGGATAGATGAAACCGGAGACTGCAAAGCTGTAAATCAAGTCGCCGACAAATCCGGTTCGACCGATCATCGCGCCCGAAGTGATCGTCGAGCAGGTATCCGCGAATGCGAACTGGAAGAGCCAGAATGCGAGGAAAGCCACTCCCGACGTTTCATAGGTGGCTGGTGTTCCTTGCAGGAAGAACCAGTGATATCCGATGAACCCGTTGCCATGACTGAACATGAAAGCAAAGCCGAATGCGAAGAAGAGAAGCCCGCACAGGCAGGTATCCACGACGCATTCCATGAGCACGTTTACCGTCTCACGAGAGCGACAAAAGCCGGCTTCCAGCATGGTGAACCCGACCTGCATGCCGAAGACCAGGAAAGCAGCGATTAACGTCCAGACTGTGTTTAACGGATTGACGACGTCCGCCGCTTTGACCTCGGCATCCGCGGCCAGAACGTGACTAAGGAACAGGCCGGAGACGACCGTAATGATCAGCAAAACCAGGCCAATGCCCATCGCTTTGCCGGCCAACACAAGTCTGCCGTACCGGCGCCATTCCGGGTCCCGTAATCGCACCGCAAGTCTGGAAAACTTCTGGCCCAGAGACAACTTGGGACCCCTACATGAGTCAACAGTCATAGCATCGCTCCATTACTCGAATTGTGAGAAGCTCCAACGGCGTGCATAACCTTGCTATTTGCTTGCTGTCATCCACTCTTGGTGCGGGCGCGGCTTGGGTGCTGGTACTAGGGGTGGTTTGACTTGAGCCCAAGCCGCTAGCCCACATGACAACGGCATCGCTGCCGCTGGGTAAAAGTCGTGTCTCGTCTGTGCAGCAACCAATTTCAGGCATCGGGTACAGAAGAAGTTCGTATTTCAAATCATTCTCCTTGGACTACTTCGCGTCTGCACTGCTAAATGCATACACCATGCCCAGCGTTACAGTGTTTTGCGCATCTCTTAATAGTCCTGTCCGGTAGGGAAAAACATCCCGGTCAGACATGTCGCGGCGGAACTCAAGCCGGGTCATGATCTTGCTCGCCAACATTCGCTGAAGCGTAAAAGTGAATTCGCTCAAGTTCTGTGGCGTTCCCGTCTGCGTGCCTCCGTTATCACTGAAGTATTCGCCGCGAGCTGCCAGCGCCCAATTCGCGTCCGGAGCGTATTTCACATAGCCGGCGATACCACTCCAGTGGGCAGATACGCCCAGCGGATGGTCTTGACCGAAGTCATAGTTGGCCATCAGGGAAAGTTTGCTGTTTGGCGTATAGGTTGCAACGCTGTCAAACAGATGCCTGAAATTCCCGTTGTCATTGTTTTGTTCGGGACCCACCAGGTAGTTCTGGATGAAGCTGAACTTCGCGGTCGGCGTCCAGGCGGCGGTGAATCCGGTGGTTTTGCCGCTGTTATTGTCGACGCTGTTGTTCCATCCGTTTACCAGGTATCCGGTGACGGCAAACTTCGGATTGAAGGCATACTTCGCGCTCGCTCCGAAATGAAAGTACGGTATGGCCAGCGCAAAAAGCAGGCTGCGCGAATAGTTCCAGTTGTCCTTGGTCTCGATCACCTCCGCGCCCGCTGGAGTCACGAATTTCCCAACGTTGATCTGAAGTCCCTTGCCAACGGGGGCAAGATATTCCAAATACCCTTCCTTTAGATACTGATCGAAGTTCGATTCCGTCGGAAACTGGCCGGGTTCGGTCGAGTTAATGATGTTCATAGCTTGCCCGAAACCCAACGCGATGTGATAACCGACACGGCTCGCAGTAGCGTCGGGAGTTTTGTCGGCAACGAGTTCGATCATGTTCAGGCCAAATTGGCCCGAGTTGATATCAAAGTTACGGAACGCTGTTGTGCGCCCCGCAGGTTGATTCGAGTTGTAACCGTAATAGACATCCACAAATCCACTTAAAGTCGTTGGCCCCAAAAGTCCGGCGAGAGTGGTCGCGACCGGTGCCGGAGCAGCGACTGCCGGCGTGGCACTCGCTGGCGTCGCAACCGCCGCCGAAACGGGTACCGGGGCTGCAGCAGCGGCCTTCTGCGCTTCCATCTGAATGCGCAAATCCGCCAGCTGTTTTTCCAGCGAATCAATGCGGCTAGCCAGGTCCGGCGAAGCTTGCGGCGCCGGGTCGGCCTGGGCGAGAACCTGGCACACCGAACTGGAGATAAATCCAAGACTCATGGCAATAATCACAACCCTCCGATGGAAGGTTCTCTTCATCTAGACTGCCCGCTTTCTCCCCCAAGCCGTGTCCAGTGGTAATCCGCGATCACGGCCCTTGTACTCAGCGAGCGAACAGTAAGGCCCATCACCTGTTCGAGTCCAATGCATAATTCTTTTCGCGCCTATCACAAATACTTTTAAAAACATAAATTTATGGAGGAGATAAGAGAAATCTATTGGGACCACCTAACGCCCAACCGATTTGTCATCCCGATCGCAGCCTCGAGCCGCGCTTGCGCGGTGAAAGCAAGGCGAGGGACCCCTACTTCTGTAGCAAATCCGGCCACTCGGATCACCGGGAGGGTTACGGCCCTAACACCAGCTCCGAGACGGATATACCCTTCCCGTACCTCGCTGCAGCCTGAGGCTTGGCGCTATTTTGTTATCCTGGTACACTGGTACCAAGGTGACAAAGACAGATAAACTCGTCGTTGTCCGGGTTCAAACCGGGGTGCGGATGGAAAAGCGCTTGCTCAAGGTGCTAAAGGCATTTGCCGAGTACCACGACCTGACCCTTGGTGACCTGTTGGAGGGAATTGTCCTGCACTCATTTGACGGCAAGACGCCTTTCAGCCGCGAGTCTCTCGACCAAATCAAATCGCTAAAGAAATTTTATGGTCTCGACCTGGATGCCAATGCGAGCCATCGCTTGAAAGAGCATAGAAATTCTCCTTCACCAAAGAAACGGGAAGGCAAGGCACGCGGTTGAGCACGCGTTTACGAAAGCAGCGCTTTGAATGCAAACTGAAAATCAAACGACCGATCTGGATTTAACCGATCAGGACCTGATGGAAGGGTTCGAGAGCGCCGTGCTTCCGGTCGAACAGTTTCGTCACCGCGAGCACGTTCGAGTGGCATTCCTCTATCTCACGGAGTACCCTGCTCTCGAAGCGCTCTCCCGATTTTCTACCGCTCTGAAGAGATTCGCTGCCTCCCACGGAAAAACCATGCTGTACCACGAAACGATAACCTGGGCTTACATTTTTCTGATTCAGGAACGTATGACCCGGGCGGGAAGAGCGGAAACATGGGCTGAGTTCACGAGAAACAACGCCGATCTTCTGGTCTGGAAGGATGGTATCCTGACTCGGTTTTATCGCGAAGAAACGCTCAAATCGAGCTTGGCAAAGTCAATCTTTGTATTCCCCGACAGATGCGTCGAGAGCAAGACCGAGTAGGCCGCTCCCCTGGCACTCCTAATCGCGGAATCAAATCTTTACGGAGTTTCCCACCGGCCCGACTCCGCTGAACGAAAAATGGCTTCGACCACCGCCATGTTTTTCACTGCGTCGCTAATCGAGACTGGCACTTGACCGTCTTCACGAATGGCCCTGGAGAATGCGTCCCCCTGAATTGTGTATTGATCACAGACGGGGAAAATCTCTGTGGTAATCCCGCTGCCGAACAATTCGCCGCCATCGTCGATGAAGATTCGGCAGGGACGGTCTTTGGGGGCATTGAAAGGAATCTCGATTTCGATGCGGCCCTTGGTCCCCAGAAATTGCATTCGCTGATGCGGCACAAGCTGCGTACTGCAAGTGAACGTGGATTGTCCCGAAGAAAAATCGAGGATGGCCGACGTGAGCCGGTCGACCTTCATTACCGGATCTCGCTCGACAAGGCCGAGAACGCGTGCAGGCTCTTCGCCGAAAACGAACCGCGAAGTGTTAATCGGATAGCATCCGACATCCATCAACGCGCCGCCACCATATGCGGGAACGTTGCGGATGTTGGCAGGGTCAACGTTGAAATAACTGAAGAAACCAACGATTGAACGAAGGTCGCCGATCCGGCCCGACTTAACCACTTCGCGCGTACGCAACCACTGTGGATGGGTGCGCACCATGAAAGCTTCACCCATCTTCACTCCAGTACGCGCCTCAACCGCCAAAAGCGTTTTGGCTTCCGCGACCGTCAGGCTCAGCGGCTTCTCGCACAAGACGTGCTTTCCCGCTTCTGCGGCTTTGATCGACCAGGGGACGTGTAGCTGATTCGGGAGCGGATTATAAATTGCCTCAATCTGCGGATCGGCCAGGAGATCCTCATAGGACCCATAGGCTTTGGGAATGCCGAGCGAGCGAGCCACGTTTTCGGCGCGTCCGAGATCGCGGGATGCGATCGCAGTCACTTCGCTCCACTCGCCCTTCTGCATTGCAGGTATGACTTTCTTAACACCAATCGCAGCTGTACTCAGGACTCCCCATCGGACCTTATTGGGATTGGGCATGCCCGACATGATAGCTGCAACTCTGTGCCGGGGTAAAACGAGGTAGGGACTTCATGACCCGCGGAAAGCACCTTGACAGGAATTGTCATTCGCATTGCTCCGTAATGTCATTCTGCCTGTTCGTTGCGCCAAACCCTTTCTTTGCCTCTCTCTAAATACCTGATTCTGCAAGCCGCAAATTTCGTCCACGCTACGATTCAATGGCCCATTAGTTGCGGCTGTCAGCAGAGCGACAGAAAGCCTTGTCAGTGAACCTGGGGGATCTTCACGTGGGAAAAGATGTGGGGAAGCGACGGCAAAAGAGAATCAAGGTCGTCTTGCCGGTGCGCATATCGGGAAAAGATTCGGCCAACAATCCGGTCAACGAACTAGTCCATACCCTGGACATCACTCCAAACGGCGCTCGATTGGGTGCGATTCACCATGCTTTGCGCGCGGGCGAAAAACTCACGTTGCAATACCGACAGCGCCGGATTCAGTTCCGCGTGGTTTGGGTAAAACCGCTCGAAGGAACCAATGAATATCAGGTGGGCTTGGAAGGACTTAGCTCATCCGGCGACAACTGGGGCCTTGAATTGCCCGACGGCGACATGGTGGATGAATATCGGGCTACCGCTAGTTCATAGCTGTAGAGAACTTCCGCGCGATCCAATTCTCTAAACTTGCTTCACTGCAATTTCACGCAGCTGCGCCGTCGAACTCACGGCGAACGCTGGCCGGCGGTTTTTCGTGCAGCAATAGCTCCGTCGCCTGTACCCGGCGGTCGTTATGAAACCATCGTTGCACGACTCCATCGTGCAGGAAGTTCGCCATCGCGAGCAAACTCATGCCCTGATGGTGAACCATCCAGCAACGTACCAGTTCATGGCGATGGCGCCACGAGTGACGGCCTGAAGAAGAGTAGTCAGCCGATTCATAGAAACCGTAACCGCTTAACCATCCATCCGCGGCCATGCGGCGCAGGTTACGCATTGCTTCGCCAGAATTGACGTTAAGAGCCAGGAATGTGGAGTAGGGCGAGATAACCAGCGCTTCTTCTTCGGCATTGCGCAGCGCAATCTTAGGAAGACCGAAAGCCTGATATTGATAGTTCCCGGCTTCATCACGCTTGGCGTAAGCGGATTCTGAAATTCCCCAGGGAATGCCTTTTTCGCCGGCGTAGATTTGCTGGAGACGCACTGCCGCGATGCGGGAATTATCCAGCAAAGTATTGGGATAAGTCCGCATCCAGAGCACCGGCATCAGATACTCGAACATTGTTCCCGTCCAGGAAAGAAGAATCGGGAGTCCGTGTTCGCGGGTATGGGATCGTCCCAACTGAAACCAAACGTCCTGCGGAATATCTTCCTTGGCGATTGCGGCAAATACCGCGATGCGCGCTTCCGAAGCCAGCAAGTCGTAGCACGCTGTAGGATGCTTGCCAGTCTCGACCTCAAAACCAAGTGACAGCAACTTGCGTCGCGGATCCAGAAGGAATTTGAAGTCCATTTCGCCGGCAAGCTTCGCCGCGACACTCGCGACTTCCTTCAGATCGCGGATGAGATCCAATGCTCGTGAACGGGCATCCCCCAGCACAGCCTGTAGCCGTTGATAGAGCTCCTTGCGATCCCCCGAACCATTGGCATGGTCGAGAGCAAACTGCAGACGATCATTCAGCGCATCGACAATTTCCGGCAGTCTCTCGACAGTCAGACTTCCCGAATCGAATTTAAAGTTCAGTGTGGAGTCATTCCACAGCGGGACGAATTCCGGCAGCATCCAGGGAACATAAACCTGCACTGCTTTCCTGAGATTTCTGAGCCGGGACAGTGACTCAGCCGCGAACCAGCGAACCTCGGCCTCATGCTTAGAATCCCCATTCGAGGAATCGATTTCGAGGAGCCCCTCTTCTGAAGGCGTAAGCAGGCGCGGAAGCCAGCTTTTTTTCTTCATTTGGGTCTCAAAAACCCTGAGACGTTTGTGGGGAAAGGCACGCCGCTCTTCCAGAATACGAAGATGATCCGCCAGACCTTCCGCCAGTTGCCGGTCCAGCAGCGGCCGATGCAGCAGATCGAGACATCCCTGGCGAAGCGTCCACAGAGATGCCACCAGATTCCCGCTGTCGACCGAAGAAACGAACCGCGGTAGAAGCGGCTGCAGCGTACGCGTGTCATACCAGTTGAGCAAGTGTCCGTGTGATTTGGGGAGCTTGGCTACTGTCGCCAGGGTTCGCAGAGTTTGTTCAGCGAACTCAGGAACGGTGAGAAATCCAAACTCGCACGCCACCTGCCGGGCGTTAAGAAGAAATCCCAGATTAGTCGGCGACATACGGCCCGCGACAACTGCGGGCTCTTCCTGCACATTGTCCGGGATCAACCAGTTATGCTCAGCCGTACTGAATTCGGCGAAGTATCGCCAGGTGCGCAACGCAGCCCCGCTGAGAAACAATTCATCCTTGCCGGAGGTATCGTTCTGGGTCGACCGGGAAGGCAAATTCAGCCACATCGAAATCCACTTGCTGCAACCCCACAGGATAAGGATTGGAAGTGCGGCATAAAAAGCCTGGCGCCTGGCAAAGAAGACCAAGACACCCAATCCGAGCGCGAGCGCCGGTATCCATTCGAGATAAACGTCCACGGGAGTTTTTTTGCGTTTGCTGAGCTCGGTCTCTGCCGCAGTCTCCCACTCCAGTAGGCGCCTCCGCGTTACCAGGCGGCGGACCAGCGTGCGGACCACCGCATCCAGGGACAGCAACATTTGATGTGGCAGGAAACACAGCGTGAAGAATATGCCGACGTTGGTTGTAATCAGCGCAGACCGCGCGTCCTTAATTGTTTCCGGTTTATGCTCAACCAGGGCCTTGATCAGATTAAAGGCGAATTGAAACCACGCCGGGACGAAAAGAATTCCGATCGTCGCCAGAGTCCAGTACAACGGATTTCCCGGCAGGATCAGCCATCCGAATACCAGCAGCAGAAAAGTTGCGGGCTCTACCAGGCTGCGGCGCAAATTGTCCAGAATCTTCCATTGTGAAACCAGCGAGATCGGATTGGGGACTTTCCGGCCGGACTCGTCCCGCACTTTCGACAGCAACCATCCCGTAATTTGCCAGTCCCCGCGCAGCCAGCGATGTTTGCGGCGGTTGTAGGCGCTGTAATGTGATGGATAGTCTTCGATGATCTCGATGTCGGTTGCCAGCCCGGCGCGCGCATAGGCACCTTCGATCAGATCGTGACTGAGCAGCGCATTGCGAGGAAAACGTCGTTCCAGAACCATCTGCACCGTATCTACTTCATAGATGCCCTTCCCGGCAAAAATCCCTTCTCCATACAGGTCCTGGTAAACATCGGAGATGGCACGCGTGTAAATATCAAACCCTGTCTCGCCCGAATACAGGCTGGCCAGCCGCGAACGCGAAGCGCTTTGTACGCTTACTCCCACGCGAGGCTGCAGGATTCCATAGCCCGCCACCACAATATTCTTCTCTGGATCGGGATCGATAATCGCTTGATTGAGCGGATGAGCCATGGCCCCGATCATGCGATCCGCCGATCCGCGGGGCAACTCAGTGTCTGCATCCAGTGTGATCACGAAACGAATTCGCGGAAGGATGGAGAGGTCGCCTACTTTTACTGGGAAACTGTCGTGCTCATTCCGCAGCAGTTTGTTCAAGTCCATCAGCTTGCCGCGTTTTCGCTCCCAACCCATCCAGGCTCTTTCGCGGGGGTTATAGACGCGATGGCGGTGGAACAGCAGGAATGACCCCTCTTCCTGTCCCGCGTACTTTGCATTGAGTTCGGTGATCAACTCCCCACAGTAGTCGACCAGCGGGTCGTCTTCATTGGAGGGTTCCGGTGAGTCAGGCAGATCGGTGAGCAGCGCGAAACAAATATTGGGATCGTGGTTGCCAAGGAAGCGAACTTCCAAATCATCCACTAAGTGGCTTACCTGCTCCCGGTTGAACAACAAGCTCGGAATGGCTACCAGCGTAGTGCAGTTGTCGGGAACCCCTTCCGAAAAATCGAGCTTGGGAAGAATCTGCGGTTCCAGCAGAGATGTCACCAGGTAATTCACCAACTGGATCGCTCCCTGCGAACAGGGCAGAAGCAGCATTAACATCGAAAAGAAGATGAGTTCGGGAGAGGTATAAGTATTGGTCAGAAGCAACACGATGGCTGACATGATCGCCAAGGTGAGCACTTCCGTTCCGGGAAGATAAAACTCGTTGGGGTGCCGCCGCAAGAACGACACAATCCTCCGGCCAAGCGGAGGCTGAAAACCAACTTTTTCTTCCAGAGCGGGAAGCCCCTCAGCCACCAGGTAGTAGCCCACGTGCCCCAGACGCGCCTTTAGCCGCTCGCTGGCATGTTGCCTTGACTGTGCCTCGCGAGCGAGGGTCACAGCAGTCGCAGCAATTTCCATCTCGGTCAGATCGGAGTGCTCACCGATCTTCGCCAGTTCGGTCCGGAAGAAATCCCGGCTCTCAAAATCCATTTGCGGATAGGCGCCGACCGGATCTTCGCGGAGAACTTTATCGAAAAGGATGAAAGGCTCAAGAATATCCTTCCATCCAGCCTGGCTGATTTCCCTGAGGCTGTTAACACAGACCCCAACTCCATAGGAGCCCTGGGGGTCGGTCATAACTTTCGAGCCGCGCGCGGCAATCTCCTCTGCCAACACCAGCTTCAACGCCGGTACCAGAGCCCAAAGCTCATGGAGTTTCAGCGCCGACTTTTGCTGGAAGGATTGCACATAGAAGTTCAACGACCGCTCACTGAACTCGTACCCGGTAGCCGCCAGATATCCCCCAGCCAAAGCCAGTATCCGCGGGGTGACAACGCCGTCGGGCGTGCGGACATGGGGAAGTTTCTGAACCAGCTTGAAACCTTCCTTCGTGCCTCGCAGGTTGGAGTGGACAAGACGGAGATTGTCGTAGATCCATCGGTAATCGTCCCCGACAGGATTCTTCGGCAACGGCCCCATGAAAGCCGCTAGTACCGGCTTGAGTGCCTTTTGAAGTAAACGGTGACGATCCAGAAAAAAGCTTGAGGAGTGCGGCCCGGGCAGCCAGACCAGGCGCCGGCTCAGTTCCGCAGCAGCCTTGCCCAAAGCCTCGAGGTCAGCCAGAGATTCCTTGGGCGGCTCTGGTTCACGCTCGGCTTCGGCGCTCAACATCTCGATATGGGTGTCTGGCGGCATTGCTTCTGAACCTTAACAGCAACTGTTTGTTTGGTGGATCGGCTCAAGCCTAACGATAGCTGGCGGCCTGCATCTCGAACATTTCCTTATACCGTCCGCCCAAGCTTGCCAATTCGTCGTGACTTCCCTCTTCGGCGATCCTGCCATTTTCCAGAACTACGATGCGGTCTGCCATGCGCACGGTTGAAAACCTGTGAGAAATAAAAAGCGCCATTTTTCCTGCGGTGAGCTCGGCAAAGCGCTGAAAGACTTCGAACTCACTGCGCGCATCGAGGGCGGCAGTGGGTTCGTCCAGAATCAGCAGCTGTGCGTCCCGCAAATAGGCGCGCGCGAGCGCAACTTTCTGCCACTCCCCGCCGGAAAGATCTACACCGGTCTCGAAGCGGCGGCCCAGCATTTGTTCATAGCCGCCGGGAAGCTTTGCAATCACCGCGTCTGCCAGACTTTTCGTCGCGGCGGTTTCGAGCATTTTCAGATCATGAATGTCGTCAATCCGGCCGACGGCGATATTTTCCCGCGCCGTCATCTCATAACGCATAAAGTCCTGAAAGATAACGCCAATCTCACGGTACAAGTCTTCCAGACGATACTCCCGAAGGTCAACGCCGTCGAGGAGGACCTGACCTTCGACAGGATCATAGAGCCTGGTGATCAGCTTCACGATGGTGGTCTTGCCCTCGCCATTTTCGCCGATCAGGGCGACGCGTTCTCCCGGATGCAAATGGAAGTTCAGTCCATTCAATACCATGCGGGAGCTTCCCGGATACCGGAATGAGACATTGCGGAATTCGAATCCTCGAACGATCGGCCGGGGAGCCGGCAATGCATCCGGCTTTGACTTAATAGTAGGTTGCATGTCGAAAAACGCCAGTAAATCGGTGAGGAACAGGGCTTGGTCCGCGATTCCTGAAACGGTAGAGAAGATCTGCTGAATATTGCTGCTGGCCTGCAATATAGCGCCCGACAACAGGTACCACACTCCAAGGGTGTAAGCGCCCAATAACGTCTTCCAGATCACGAACGCATAGGCTGAGTAATATCCCATGGTCGCGATCACCGACAGGAAACCTCCGGCGATCAGTTTGCGACGTGACAGGGCGACATTCTCTTCGTAAATCCCATCGGAGAGCTGGGTGAAGCGGTCGGTGAGAAACTTACTGAGGCCAAACAACTTGAGTTCCTTAGCCGCCTCTTTACTTCCCCCAATCAGCCGCAGATAGTCAAGCTGGCGCCGGACAGGTGTCTGCCGGAAGTTCTTCGCATACCCAAGAAATGCAAAATGGCTCTCGCCGAGAAACGCGGGCAGTACTCCGGCGATCAGCAACACCATCAGCCACGGCGAATAGACAATAATAGTGACTGACAGCGTGACGGTTGTGATCACCAACTGGATCAGCCGCCCAATTTGCTGAATCATTCCCAGGCGATCAGTGGCCTGCACCCGCGCGCGCTCCAGCCGGTCATAGAAGACCGGATCTTCATAAGCGATCAGGTCCAGTTCGGCCGCATGCTTCATCACCTGGATGCTTACATGGCGGGTGTATTTGTCCGCCAGCAATGAGTCCGAGTAATCGATTGCTCGAGCGAGAATGCTGGTCAAAACCGCCAGGCCAAACTCGGCCCCTACCAGCCACCACAATCTGGGCGACACGACTTGATTCACTGCCCTGGCGTGAACGATCGCGTCAACAATAAGTTTTGGGATCCAAAGCAGGGCCAGCGGCAACAATGAAGCAAACAGGCGGGCAACCAGTCCGAAGATGACCACTCCGGGTCCGGACTGCCAAACAATCTTGAGCACAGGCGGGGTATTGCGAAGCGCTGTTAGGCGCTCCTCCCAGCTACTCCAGAAACTCTTGTGCTCCGCCATGCATGAATCCTAATCAACTTCGACAGTTTCTTGAAGTGATCCCTGCGAAGTACATTTTGAATGGACGTCCAGATAAGTTGAGCCGGCCTAAGTCGAGCCGGGCGGCTGCACAGCAATAGATGCCGAAGAACCCTGTAAGGTTTTTCCTGCTATAGAGTTACACCCCAGCCAACGGCATGATCCTGCTCACCCTTCCGCGATTGGGCCGGGCTACCTTATCGCGATTACTGCCAAACCGTTCGCCGGCAACGTCAGCCTAAACTCTCCATTTTTCAGCTCTTGCACTTCTGGCGCTCCCGGCATAGCAGTCTTGCGCAACTCCTGCAGTTGGGCCTGCGTGGGATAAACAGGCGAGCCCATCTTTTCGTAAAGTGGACGTGGATCGCCATGTTCCCCGTCAGCTCTGGAAATGTAAGCATGGCGCGCGCGGCCCAGATTCTTGATCTTCATTATTACGACCGTCGCGGCCCCCGACTGATTTGACGGAGTCTGATCTGCGGGGACAAGGTTCCAAACCGCGACCACTAACGAACCGTCCTTAGCTCGTGTTGCCAGCGCCATGTCGGAGTCGAGCGAGATGCGTTGATCGCCCAGCTGGTGCAGCAATCTGAAGGCGGTAAAGGCGGGCTTTGGAATACTGCCGGCGGCAATCAGCCCATAGCCTCCGTAAAATGGCTTTTTGACCACGCCTTGCTCTTCGAAGACATCCGAAAAAGTCCAATAGGACATTTCATCCACCAGGCCATCGCATTGACGGATCGTATCGGCCATCCACGGGCCCATATACGTCGAGTCGGTAATCTCGGGCTCATTCTTATAGCTGGCGTTGAATTCGCTCCAGATCAGCGGAAGATTGGGGAGGGTCGAGGCCTTGATTTGGTCATGCACCTTCTTTACCGAGCGGCACACCATTCGCTCGCGCGGGATACTCTCGTTGGTACCGAAGACGTCTTGCGCGCCATCATTTCCGTACACGTGAGTCGAGACGAAATCAACCGGGATCTTTTTCTCAACACAGTGTTGTATGAAAGCATCGGCCCAGGCAGCCTGCGCGGTGGCAGGACCGCCCACGCGCAAACTCGCGCTTACCCTTTTCACGGCAGTGACACTGTGATCGTAAAGCTCCCAGTATGTCGCCTGCTTCGGGTCTCCAACCCAAAAGTCGAGATTGGGTTCGTTCCAGACTTCGAAGTACCACTTCTGGACTTCATCCAAACCGTAGCGGTCCACCAGATGCTTGGTGAACTGGTAAATCAGGTCGTCCCACTTGGCCCAATCCTTCGGCGGCGCAACATTTTGCTTGTACCAGAACGCGTGCGGCGCATCCTTGGACGCCAGTTTTTTCGGCATGAAACTCAACTCGACAAAGGGACGCACCCCATTCTGCAGAAGCCCGTCATAGGCCTGGTCGACGTAGGAAAAGTTGTAAACCGGTTTGCCCGCGCTGTCCTCGTCGTACACGCCCATTTCGTCATGAAAAATGGCGTGGAAACGGATGTACTGAACGTCCGTCGCCTGCTTGACCTGTCGCAGATCCTGCCGGTAGCTATCACGCATACTCAGACTTGCCCGCCCCGATCCAAACATGTGCTCCCAGAAGTGGGGGAAAGGATGGGTCGGTGCCGCGGCATCGACGCTCACGACCTTCGGCTCGCTCGCGGTGGATTGGGCTACTGCCACCGGAGAGATGGCAAGAGTTGCCGACAAAACCAACCAAATCAGACTACGGCTGCACCTGATCACGAAGGGCTCCTTCTCGTTCGGTTTCCATCGTCCAATTCCGCGTTTTGAGTTTTTCAAGACGGGTTCGGTCCGGCGAGAAATCCGCCATCCAGAACCAGCGATTGTCCAGTCATAAAGCCAGCGGCGCGGGAACACATCCACAAAACTGCTTCAGCGACCTCGAGAGGTGTCCCAAGCCGGCGCATCGGGTGAAACGCGATTGCCCGTTCGTGAGCCTCAGGCTTGCCAAACAAACGATCTGCCATTGGAGTCTCGATCACCGCAGGACAAACCGCATTCACTCTGATTCCATTTCTCACGACCTCAAGAGCGGCTGCCTTGGTAAGGCCTAACACCCCGTGTTTGCTTGCGGCATAGGTCCCGGTTCCGTAACTTCCAATAAAACCCGCAAGCGACGCATTGTTTACGATGGCTCCGCCCCGGCCTTGTTTCAGCATCTGCTGCAGTTCGAACTTCAGGCATAGCCACGTACCTTTCAGGTTAGTGGCGATGGTTTCGTCCCAGTCCGCCTCGGCCTGCTCGACAATTGGAATCCATTTGCCCTCGGTGCCTGCGTTGTTGAAGACGCAATCCAATCCTCCGAATGCCGAGACTGTTTTTTCGACCATTGCCTTAACGTCAGCGGCTTTGGTGACATCGGTCTGGACGAACAATCCTTCGCCGCCAGCCGTCCTTATCAGATTGAGAGTGGCTTTCCCCTCTACTTCACGGCGCCCGGCAACTACTACCTTGGCTCCTCGCTTCGCAAACAATACCGCGGTTTCTCGTCCGATGCCGGAGGTTCCGCCTGTCACTAGGGCAACTTTGCCCATCCACTCCGACATGAAGAGATCTCCCGTCGCGACTTCACAACAAGACGACTATACGCGAACTTTGAACTGGGATTATTAACGGTGAGGTGGCCAGGCATGCATCGGCGCGACTGCCGTTTGGCCGGCGAACCGTCGCAAGCCGCGGCGAAGCAATCCCACGGGAAAGTTTAATCTGCGCGAATTACAGTTTGCGAGACGACGACGGAAATCGCCGTCAAAGACCACCGATTTCATCTTCAGATGTGTGTATGTTGGAGCACACTCAGTCGCGAAGATTGATCCACCGCGTTTAGCTATCCAACTCAATTGGCTGCGGATGCAAGATCTGCGCCCGTTCCTTTAATTCCTGAGTCAATTGCTCGATCAACTGCATGAGTTGCTCGGGATCTTGCTCATCACGAGCCGCCTCCGCCAGCTGTCTCCAGTCATTAGAACCTGTGGTTGCAGTCATGCACACCTCCCTGGAAGTTTCGTTGGCGACATATGTGCAGTTGCCTTGCCAAAACAGCGGGACACGTATTTTGAAAGAGTTACAACAGATATTCACCTGCACCCCTGGCAAATTGTCCTTGCTTCGCGCAATTCATTCATGCCCGGTAGTCGGCAGAAATTGCAGTCTTTCCCAAAGTACGTTTTGCCCATCCGGCAATAAGCAACTTTGACTAGACGTGGCTGCGGCGGAGTTTCTGCATTGAAACTTTAAGATTCCTCATTTTGCGAAATTCCCAATCTGAAGTCCACAGGTTTCGTGAAAGTTGGTCGTTGGATGAATGACAGCCTTTTGTTTCTCGAATCGGGAGCCCAATTGAAGGACTCAATTCTCATATAAGATTTGCTACTAGCGGCCCCGGAACAACGTGGGTCAATGGGAAACACAGTCGTAACCTAGTCGCGTCCTATCCCAGCGGTTACACTGAAAGAGTGCGCACTAGCAGCGCCCTGACCCTAAATTGAAACGAAGGACGAGAAACTCAAAACATGAGCCAACCTGCTCCTGCGCATGATGACAGTTATGTCTTAACCCTGGAGGAGATCGGCAATCTGGCGGCCGAGGGTGGCAAAGCTGCCGAGACCTTGATGAATGTGGTCGCCCTGATTGCCAAGCGATTCCAGACTGATGTCTGTTCGGTGTATTTGCTGGAACCCGATCGCGCCAACCTGGTTCTGACAGCGACGGTTGGGCTACGCCCACAATGCATTGGCACGCTTCGGATGGGCATCCATGAAGGTCTTGCCGGTTTGGTCGCCGAACAGGTACGACCAATTGCTGAAGAGCATGCCAACAAGCATCCGCGTTTCAAGTATTTTCGCGAGGCCGGCGAAGACGACTACCAGTCCTTTCTTGGAGTTCCCCTAATCGACCGTGGAGTTTTGCAGGGCGTCCTGGTGGTGCAAACCACCAGCCCCCGTTTATTTCGCGAAAACGAAGTTCGCATGCTTACCCAGGCAGCTGCCCAGGTTGCGCCCGCGGTCAGCGAAGCTCGAACTTTGGATCGCTTCATTGCGCCCGCCCAGGAAAGACTATGGGCCCTTGCCCGCAACTTGTGGTGGTGTTGGGACCACGACACCAGCAGCTTGTTCCGCGACATCGACCCGGTGCGATGGAGACAAGTCAATCACAACCCGGTCTCGCTCTTATCTGAAATCCCTCTCGCTGTAATGGAGAAGCGCGCCCAGGAACTGGTGCTGCACAGCCGGATCAACTACGCCTATCGCCGCCAGCGTGAATATCTCGCGGCCGACCGTACCTGGGGAGCAAGGCATGCCGGCGTCTTGCGGCCGCGGCCGGTAGGTTATTTTTCCGCCGAATTTGGTTTGCACGTTTCCATTCCGGAATATTCCGGCGGTCTGGGAGTGCTGGCGGGCGACCACATCAAAAGCGCATCTGACTTGGGAATTCCTCTCATCGGCGTCGGCCTTTTCTACGGCCAGGGATATTTTCGCCAGCGCCTCGACCGCGCTGGTTGGCAGCAGGAAGAATATATTTCGACCGATATCAGTAAATTGCCCATGGAAGCAGCCATTGGCACGAACGGCGAACCGGTTACCGTTCAAGTCGAGACCCGCGGCGGACCGATTCGCGCAAAAGTCTGGCGCATGAAAGTGGGGCGATGCGATCTGCTTCTGCTCGATTCCAATATTGAAGGTAATCAGCCTGAAGATCGCGAATTAACATCCAGGCTTTATGGCGGAGACTCACGCATCCGCATTCGTCAGGAATTGCTGCTTGGTGTCGGCGGGTTCCGCGCCCTCCGCGCCATGGGTATCACCCCGGGAGTTCTACACCTTAATGAAGGACACAGTGGGTTTGCCGTACTAGAGGCGATTCGTAGCCGCATGCAGGACGAGGGGCTGACTTTCGACCAGGCGGTGCCTCGTGTTTCGCGGGAAGTAGTGTTCACCACTCACACTCCCGTACCTGCGGGCCACGACCGTTTTCACGCGGAACTGATGGAAGAACACCTGGGTCCTTTACGCGAAGGGCTGGGAGTTTCCCAGGAAAAGCTCATGGAACTGGGACGAGAGAATCCCGGTAACGGTAACGAAGACTTCTGCATGACGGTGCTTGGACTTAAGCTTTCGCGGCGGGCCAATGCGGTTTCTGCTTTGCACGGCGAGGTATCCCGCGCTATGTGGACCGGCCTCTATCCCGGAAAGCCGGAGGATGAGGTCCCAATCGGACATATCACCAATGGCGTACACGTGCCTTCGTGGCTCGCCCCTCAAATGTTTCGACTTTATGACCGGCATTTCGGGGCCGGCTGGCAAGAACATAGCTCCGACCCTAGCATCTGGGAAGGAATAGAAAGCGTGGACGATGCTGAACTCTGGGAAACGCATCTCCACCTGAAATCGCGTCTCCTGGATTTTGTGCGGCATCGTGTCGTCGACCAGGCCGAGCGCCGGGACGAGTCCCCCGAAATGCTGCAGAGACTGGGCCGGGTGCTGAGTCCTGACGCATTGACCATCGGATTCGCGCGTCGCTTCGCTACTTACAAGCGGGCCGACCTCATTCTGGCGGACATTGAAAAACTAACGTCCATGGTCAATGACGCCAAACGTCCGGTGCAGTTCATTTTCGCCGGGAAGGCACACCCACGGGACGAACCCGGCAAGAAGATGTTGCAGCAAATTGCCAAGTTGATGCGGCACATGGAATTTGCCGACAAGTTCGTATTCGTCGAAGACTACGACATCAACGTAGGACGGCACTTCGTACAGGGCGTGGATGTTTGGTTGAATAACCCGCGTCGCCCGCTGGAAGCATCAGGGACCAGCGGTCAAAAAGTGGTGTTGAACGGCGGGCTGAATCTTTCCGTCCTCGATGGCTGGTGGGCAGAGGCCTACGATGGCCTTAATGGTTTTGCAATCGGGACCGGCAGAACTCACTCCAACATGAGCGTGCACGACACTCGTGATGGAGAGGATTTGTACCGTGTTCTTCGCGAGGAAGTAATTCCGCTGTACTACGATCGCGACCGCGACGGCTTGCCCCGCGGCTGGATCAAGCGTATGAAACGCACCATCCGCACCCTGGGTTGGCGCTTCAACGCCGACCGCATGGTGATGGATTATGCCCTTAAATGCTATGTGCCCGCGGCCGGAGGCACCTCGAGCAATCTGCGCAAGAAGGTTTGATCGGGTTCCGTCATTTGAATCGCGGAGTTTGAAGCGCTGAGGCTTCAGCCCCGGAGGGTACATTCAAAACACCGCGACTGAAGCTTAATCGATCAATCGGCGGAAACGCCTAGGGCGCTCTTGCGCTCCGATCGCGGCATCTTGACCAAAATCTGGGTGCCGTCGCCATCCGAATCCATTTCCAATCGTCCGCCAAGTTCGTGGATACGCTCCCGCATTCCGGCCAACCCAACTCCGCCGTGGGCTCGATTGTGGTGAAAGCGGTCCATCACATCGGTTGGAATACCCCTTCCGTAGTCCCTGATCCGCAGCACAACTTCGTCCTTGAACAATCGCAGCGAAACATCGGCTCTCAGGCTCTTCGAATGGCGATGAACATTGGTCAGACTCTTCCTGCAGGACGCGAAACAATGCCAGTTCGACCGACTCCGCCAAGCGCCCGAGATTGTCTGGGATGTCCAAGCTGGTCGGAATGCCACTGCGTTTCGCGAAGCCTTCCACATACCAGCGTGCGGCTGATTCGAACCCGGTTTCGTCCAACAACGGCGGATGCAGCAAATGAGATATGGTGCGGGTTTCGGTGATAGCTTGATCCAGCAGATCCAGAGACTCCGTAACCAAAGGATTGGCAGAAATGGAGTTGGACAACATAGTCAGATTCATCTTCACGCCCACCAGGTATTGACCGAGACTATCGTGAAGCTCGCGGGAAAATTTCCTGCGCTCCTGATCCTGAAGTTCCAAAAGTCGCACGCTCAGTCCGCGCAATGACTCCTCCGCCTGCTCGCGGGCGCTCAATTCTGCTTTAAGAAGCAGGTAGTGGAGGAAGAACAAGATTAGCGCCAGCAAAAACGCCGTAGCCAATATGAAGCCGGTGGTACGAAACAAGCGTTCAGAATGATCTCGCCGCATGTCCAGGAGTTGTTGTTCTGCATCCTGCATTCTCTGGAGCAGCGCGTCCGCTTCAGCAGATACGACGATAATTTGTTGGCGGAGGTCCGCCTGTTCCGCAAGATCGGAGGATCCGCTGCGCCTCAACTGCACTGAGTCGTTAAGCAGCTTCAAACGCCGGTTGGTGATCTCCTGCAGATGCGTCCAATTGTCCTGTTGTTCGGGGTTGTCTGCGGTAAAGTGCTGAAGTTGTTTTAACTTTTCTGGAATGTCTGACGCTGCGGCCTGGTAGTCCTGATAAAAAGCTTCGTCTCCGGAATCGATGTACCGGGTTCTTGCCCTTCCAGCCCTGGTGCCGACGTTATTCAAGTCACTTAGAGCGGTCTGGACGTCGCGGGTGTGGCTCACCCAGCTTTGCGCAGCACGGAGCCGAACAACCGCATCGTAGGCAGCCAGTCCGCTTGCAAGAAGTAGGACTACGCCTAGTCCTAGCGCCAGCTGCATCCGCGCTCGCCTTGACATTCGCTTCTTCACAGACTCCCAGTTCCCGCGGTCCGCCGCACTTTAATGATGAAACAGCAAGAGCGACTCTTAGAGTCTAGCGCAACTTGGTGGCATGCTGGGTCTGGCAATACACGCAGGTAAGCTCAGGACGAATTGGCGGAAGCGAGTGGGAGTCGAACCCACCGGCGACAGGAAACCTGCCGCCCGCCGGTTTTGAAGACCGGGAGGATCACCGGAACCCATGCGCTTCCGTTCCCACCAGGCGAGGGCGGACCGTCCATGGTAGCTGGAGCGCTCACTTGCTGCATAGGGTTTCGGAACAGAATGCGTTCGCCGATCGGCAAGCGGACACATTCAAGCGACCGAATGGCATCTCAAGGAATCGAATTTGACATGCCTCATCTGTTCGAGCCCCTCACGCTGCGTGGAGTTACTTTCAAAAACCGCTTCGGAATATCACCGATGTGCCAATACAGTTCTCAAGATGGATTTGCCAGTGACTGGCACATGGTTCATCTCGGAAGCCGCGCCGTAGGCGGCGCAGGGCTGGTGATGGCAGAAGCTAGCGCCGTCGTCGACAATGGCCGTATCACCGCGGGTGATCTTGGGATCTACAAAGACGAGCACGTGGAGGCGCTGTCACGCATTTTTCACTTCGTCGAGCAACAAGGCGCTGTTCCCGGAATTCAGTTGGCGCACGCTGGACGCAAAGCGAGTACAACCGTGCCATGGAAAGGTGGGGTACCTGTCGATCCCGCATCCGGCGGTTGGACGCCCATCTTGGCACCGAGCCCATTGCCCTTCGATGTTGGATGGCAGACACCAAAACAGGTGGACGCCGGGGACATCGCAGCTATTATTCGGGCTTTTGCCGACGCCAGCCGACGCGCCTTGCTGGCGGGAGCCAAAATAATCGAGATACACTCCGCGCACGGATATCTCATCCATTCCTTCTTGTCCCCACTCAGCAATCACCGCACCGACGAATATGGCGGCAGCTTCGTGAATCGCACCCGTTTTCTGAAAGAAGTCGTGACCGCAGTCCGCGCGGTTTGGCCCGACACTCTGCCCCTGTTCGTACGCCTTTCAACCACCGACTGGACTGAGGGAGGATGGACGATTGACGAGAGCGTTGAGCTTGCCCGCGCTCTAAAGATTCTGGGGGTTGATCTGGTCGATTGTTCTTCAGGAGGGATTGCACCGCGGATCACAATTTCAGTCGGTCCCGCTTACCAGGTTCCATTCGCCGCCCGAATCCGGCGCGAAGCGGGCATACCGACTGCAGCGGTTGGCATGATCACCGAAGCCAACCAGGCAGATCAAATCGTGCGCAACGGAGAGGCTGATCTGGTGTTAGTGGCGCGGGAATCGCTGCGCGACCCTTATCTTTCCCTGCATGCCGCTTCTATCCTTCACCAGGATCAGAAGTGGCCCGATCAGTATCTCCGCGCAAAGATTTGAGAGTGCCCCAGTTCTCGCGAAACACGCGAAAACAGCGGCACTCTCAGTGGACTACGACTCCACTACTACTTCGGTTGTGGCACGATGCGGATGTACGGCTTGGGCGACTTCCAGCCCCCGGGATACTGCTTCTGGGCCTCTTCGTTTGATACGTTGCCGCTGATGATCACGTCGCCGCCCGGCTTCCAGTTCGCTGGCGTCGATACTTTGTGCTTTGCCGTGAGCTGGATGGAATCAAGAACGCGCAGCACTTCGTCGAAGTTGCGCCCAGTGCTCATCGGATAGCTAAGCTGCAGCTTGATCTTCTTGTCAGGTCCTACTACGAAAACGGTCCGGACCGTCGCATTGTCTGCCGCCGTACGGCCTTCCGACGTACTCCCGCTCTCGGCGGGTAACATGCCATAAAGCTTTGCAATTTTGAGTTGAGGGTCGCCGATCATCGGGTAGTTCACTTTGTGTCCCTGGGTCTCTTCAATGTCGAGCGCCCATTTCCCGTGACTGCTCACCGGATCCACGCTTAGTCCGATAATTTTGGTATTGCGCTTGGCGAACTCAGGCTCAAGCCCGGCCATGGTGCCGAGTTCCGTGGTGCATACGGGGGTGAAATCCTTCGGATGGGAGAACAGGATGGCCCAACCGTCGCCAATCCACTCATGAAATTTTATGGTTCCTTGTGTAGTCTCGGCGGTAAAATCTGGCGCCGTGTCATTGATGCGGGGTACTGTCGGGACGTCTGCAGTTGCGGTATCGGCACTCATGATTGATCTCCTCAGTCGCTGATTTGGTTAGTCCGGAGGACTAGGCCTTCGATCTGCTCCCGCATCGCTTTTCAAGGAATAAGAAACGCGGGCAAAAGAAAACCCACCCGATTTGGCCGGGTGGGTGTCGGAAACTTACTGCGCTACCCACACACCGGCGCCCCCATACAACAACATTGAACAACCGGCGTGGAGCACAGATTCATTGCAATATTTAGAATACCCGGCACCCTAAATTGAGTCAAACTTGTGGAGATCTGAGATAACGGCATGACAAAAGACCTTCGCCACTTTTCCTTCGCGCAACTCGACGTTTTTTCGTCCCAACCCTTCGAGGGAAATTCCCTTGCGGTCTTTACCGACGGGCGCGGACTAAGCGACCAGCAGATGCAAGCCCTGGCTCGCGAGATGAACCTTTCCGAAACCACGTTTATCTTGCCGCGCGAGCCCGCAATCGAACGGGAACGTGGAGTACGGGTCCGGATCTTCACCGTGCAGGAAGAGCTGCCCTTCGCTGGCCATCCCACATTGGGAACGGCTTTTTGGTTGCGTGGTTCGACGGGAGCGAGCGAAGTTGCGCTCGAACTTAACGTGGGAAAAGTTCCGATTCGGTTCGAGGAAAAGCAAGGACAACCCGTCTTCGGCGAAATGACTCAGGTGGGTCCCACTTTCGGTCCCACGCATGATCGTGAAACTGTGGTGCGCGCCACCAGTTTGCGCGATGGAGACATCGATCCTTCATTACCAATCCAGACGGTTTCGACGGGAATGGCTTTCACCGTGGTTCCGCTACGCGGGTTAGAGGCCATTCGGCGGTTGCAGGTAGACCTCAAGAGCGCGGGCGAATATCTTGAGCGAGCGGGCGGCGGAAAATTCTTTTATTTCGTCACGAGGGAGACCGTCGATCCCACGGCCCGGCTACATGCTCGAATGTTGTTCTACAACGGCGAGGATCCGGCAACCGGGTCCGCCGCTGGCTGCGCGGCAGCATGGATGGTCACAAACAAAGTGGCGAAGCCGGATGAGCGCGTGCTTGTCGAGCAGGGAGTCGAAATGCTGCGTCCGAGTCGTATTTTTGTCCGCGCATCTCGCGTGGATGACAGAGTGGTTAACGTGCGCGTGGGAGGAAATGCTGTGGAAGTTTTGCGCGGCGAAGTTTTTTTCTAAGCAGCGTCACGCGATTGACGCGAAAAAGTGCAGACATGCACAAGCCCGTTTTTTTTTCAATGGGGCTAACTGACCATTAGCATCGGCGACACTTTACAGTCGGCTCTGCTGGCTTTAGGATTCTTTCTCGCTCTGAGTTCTCCCACAACAGTTCAGTAAAATGAGTTTTGGATTTGCGGGCGCCACTTTGTGGCCGCCACTGCGGAAGCGGGAATGAAGCCGAAACGAACAATTCTTTGCGTCGACGACAACGAACAATCACTTTCTATCCGGAAAGTGATGCTTGAAACCCGGGGCTATCGAGTAGTCACCTGCACCAGCGGGCAGGAAGCTTTGGAGCAATTCAAACAAGGCGGGGTAGACCTGGTGCTGACAGATTTGATCATGCCCGGTCTGGACGGAGGCAAACTGATCGATGCCGTCAAGACTCTCTCGCCTCAAACCCCTGCGATTCTGCTCTCCGGGAAGGTACGAATTTACGATCGCGATACCCGGGCTGATGTATTTCTTCCCAAAGGGATGTATGCGCCGGCGGAGCTGTTAGAACGGATCCGTTTATTGCTGGTGCGCAAACGCGGACCCAAACGCGCCCAGACCGGTACCCAAGCTGCGGGTCAGTCCGGCGCCGCCTAGCTGCAGCAAGCCCGTAGGAATCCCAAATTTCCAACTAGTCGTCGCCTTCATCGCCGACTTCAGTCCGCGCGATGCAGGCTTCGTGTAATATCGGTTAGTTGGATGCCTGCCTTTATCGAAGCCGTCGAGCTGCGCAAGACCTACCGTGTGGGAAAAATTGAAGTTCCCGCTCTCCGTGGAATTTCCTTTAACGTGCAAAAGGGAGAATTTGTCAGCGTAGTCGGGCCTTCGGGCAGTGGCAAATCCACGCTCTTTTACCTGTTGGGAGGGCTGACTCGGGCTGACGGTGGCCACGTCATGATTGACGGCGATGACTTCGCCCAGCTCTCCGATGCCGAGCGCACACGGTTGCGCAAACGCAAGATTGGTTTCGTTTTCCAGAAGTTCAATCTGTTACCGACGCTCGACGCTCGTTCCAACATCGATATCGCGCTCGACATCGCCGGCACGACAGAAACTCGCGATATCGCCTACTTCAATAAGATCGTCGGCTTGCTGGGTTTGGATAAACGACTCCGTCACCGCCCCTCAGAACTCTCGGGTGGCGAACAGCAGCGGGTTGCGCTGGCCCGGGCTTTGATCAACAAGCCGGCCATTGTGCTGGCGGACGAACCTACCGGGAACCTGGATTCAAAAAACTCCGAGATCGTACTGGCCATGCTTCGGCATTCCAACCAGGAACTCGGCCAGACCGTGCTCATGATCACGCACAATCCGGAGGCCGCCAGTTACGGCGACCGCATCATACACATGCGCGACGGTGAAATCGTTGCCCCGGAAAAAGATCCGCAGTGGACCGGCCACCCGGCTTGAGCGGGAAAGCCACATCGATCCCGGCATAGTCTGCCGCGAGAGACAATAGTATGCATGACCTGCAAAAACCGATTTTGCCTGGCAAAGGCGCATCGGACTACGAGCGCTACCTGCGAACCGATGAACTGTTGTCTTTGCAGAAGAGTGCGGAGGAATTCCTGCACGCGGATGAAATGACTTTTCAGGTCATTCATCAGGCATCGGAACTGCTGCTGAAGGGCGTTGCCTGGGAGTTGGATCGCGCTCGCGCGCTTATCGCTGACGGGGATTTCTTCAACTCGGCCCTGCTTTTACGCCGCGGCAATCACATGCTGGAATATCCCATCTCCATGTTGCACGAGCTGGAGACGATCACGCCTTACGACTACCATCTGATTCGGGCCGGGCTGGGGCACGGCAGTGGCCTTGATTCTCCCGGTTTCCTGGCCATGCTCCACATCGGACCGCGGCTGGGAGAAGCCTTCAACGCTCAATTGAGTAAGGCAAATATCACCGTGGACGACCTGTACCGCCGTCACCAGGAATTCTTCGGTTTGCACGACGTGGCCGAGCGGCTGCTCGATTTTGACGAACGCGTTCACCTCTTCCGTTTTCATCACCTGAAACTGGCTCAACGCATCATCGGCGGGGGTGTGATCGGGACGATGGGCACTCCGGTTGAAGTGTTACACCAGCGCATGGAACATCTGTTTTACAAAGAGCTTTGGGACGTTCGTAACCGCATCACTGCACTGGCGAACGAAGGCATGCCCAAAGACGCGATCTCAAAGCCAAGGCAAGATACAGGTTCCAAGGTTTAGCCAGATCGGATTCAGCCTCCCGCTGTCCCACCATGGGCGGAAGGGAACAGTCTCAGAGCGTCATTGCTGCAACGTTGTCCCGTTGTTTATAATCAAGTTCGCCAAGCGGGAGTAGCTCAGTGGTAGAGCGCGACCTTGCCAAGGTCGATGTCGCGGGTTCGACCCCCGTCTCCCGCTCCAAATTTTCAGAGGAGGAGCCCCGCAGCCGCGAGGCTTTTTCCATCCGGCAACATGGCGCGGTACCCAAGTGGTAAGGGAGAGGTCTGCAAAACCTTTATACGTGAGTTCGATTCTCACCCGCGCCTCCAAACCCTTTTTCCTGACCCGGCCCTCTTCGCACCAAAATCCATCCCGTTGCTGTTGAGGAACAAAAGATCAAATGGAAAATAAGATCGTACTGATAACAGGAGCCAATGGCGGCCTGGGGAAACACGTGACCCAGGCATTCCTTAGCGCTGGCGCAACCGTCGTGGGAGTGTCCACCAAAATTCGCCAATCAGATTTCGATGACACCCGCTTTTTGGCTGTTCCGGCAGATATCTCGACGCTGACCAAAACGCAGGAGCTGATTGATAAGGTAACAGCGCGTTTTGGTAAGTTGGATGTTGTGGTCCACACCGTGGGCGGCTTTGCTGGTGGTCAATCGATTGCTGAAATCGACGATGCGACTTTCCAGCACATGTTTGACATCAACCTCAATTCGACATTTTATCTTTTGCGCGCGGTTCTCCCGGTGATGAGAAAAACCGGCAGCGGACGCATCATCGCAGTCGGGAGCCGTGCGGCGCTGGAACCAGGCGCGAGAGTAGGAGCATATAGCGCATCAAAAGCCGCAATGGTTTCGTTGATCAAAACGGTGGCTTTGGAAAACAAGGACGTGGGAATCAGCGCCAACGTCATCCTGCCAGGTACGATCGACACGCCCGCCAACCGCAAGGCCATGCCGAAGGGCGACTTCAGCAAATGGGTCCAGCCTTCCAACGTAGCCGCTTTGATCGTCTGGCTTGCCGGAGAAGCGGGAAAAGACGTGAACGGCGCGGCGATCCCAGTCTACGGTAGCGAGGTTTGAGATTATCCTCAAGCAATTGTTCTTGAGTTCTGCCCGTCAGGCAGAATTTCCTCGCGGTAGGCAGCCTTTGGGTTAAGCAGCGTCCCTAAATCTGACCTGCGGGACGTATCTCCTTCACGTCTTCCACGTAGGCTCGCAGAATTTCTGCCACGCTCCACGCCTGAGCGATGCAGCCTCCGGGCCCATGCGGGGCATCACCGTCGAAAACCTCCGAAATTTGTCCCAGTCCGGCCTCGGTAAGATGGTTCCGCAACGGACCGAGCCACTCTGCAGCTTGACCCCGCGCCGCGTTGCTGTCGGTCACCTTCAAATAAGCGGTAATAAATGCCCCAAGCAACCAGGGCCACACGGTTCCCTGGTGATAAGCACCGTCGCGTACAACAGGTCCACCAGAGAACCGACCACGGTAGTGGGAGTCGGTTGGCGCCAGAGTGCGCAACCCGTACGGAGTCAGAAGGTTTTCCTGAACGCTCTTTACAACCATGCTCGCCCGTTCCGGCGAGAGCATGCTGTGCGGAAGGCTAACAGCGAAAATCTGGTTGGGACGGATGGACGCATCCAGCGTTCCGCCGTCGACTACGTCGTACAGACAGCCGAGCTTCTCATTCCAGAACAAGCGGTTAAATGTTTCAGAAGCTAGGGCCACCATTCGTTGATAAAGATGTTGGCCAGCGTCATCGTCAAACTTGCGGGCCAGTTCTTCCATGATGCAGAGCGCGTTGTACCAGAGCGCCTGGATCTCGACGGGCTTGCCGCGCCTGGGAGTCACGACCCAGTCACCGACTTTCGCGTCCATCCAGGTAAGTTGAACACCAGACGCTCCCGAAGTGATCAGACCATCCGCGTCTACCTTGATCCCGTAGCGTGTGCCACGAACATGCCAGGCAATAATGTCTTTCAATACCGGATATAAATCGTTTCGCACAAACTCGAGGTCACCCGTATATGAGAGGAATGAGCGGACCGCCTGAAAGAACCAGAAGGTCGCGTCAACCGTGTTGTATTCCGGTAGGTCTCCCGCGTCGGGGAAACGGTTGGGCAACATGCCCCGATCCGCATTGCCTGCGAACGTGCGGAGGATGCTGCGCGCGACTTCATACTTTCCCGTGACCAGCGTGAGACCCGGCAAGGCGATCATGGTGTCGCGTCCCCAATCGCTGAACCAGTGATAGCCCGCAATGACCGTGTTTTGCTCGCCGCGGCGAACGATGTATTGATCGGCAGCAGAGGTAAGGTCGCGCGCAAAGCCGTCGTCAATCGGCAAAGAACGCGTAACCTGGCCCCGGCGGGTGATTTCGGCTTGGCGATATTCAGGTATGCGAAGAACGTCGCGGAACTCGGTAGAAGCAATGACGGAAGCCTCGCCCCTGCTAGTGAGATCAAACCGAAAAGTGCAGGGATTGAAAAGGTCTTCCTGGAAATCCAGCCCACGCTCGCGTTCAACGTCGTACTCAAAATTCCGGTACCAGTCGCTGGTCTTGTGCGACTCGACCGCATTGTGGGCCATAAACAACGCGGGAAGATCCGGGTACGGCGCCACGACCGTCACCCCCGGCGTTTCTTTCAACTCGGGATTCAATGCCGCATTCTGATGGGTGGTGCTGTGATAATCACGGAATGCGATTAACGGCTTGATCTCAAGCCGGAGTTTTCTCGGTTCCGGATGGTTGTTTTCTCTAGACTTGTAGTGAATGACGGTACTGTTCTCTCCATAAACCATGAAGACAGTTTTTTCCAGCTCAACGCCCTCAATTTCATATGTGAATGTGGGGAAAGGATCGAGACGAAACTGTTTGAGATAGCGGAAACCCTGCGGATGAACCGCCCCAGGATAGCGATTCGCAGAAAGCTCAAAACCTTTGTCACCAAGAAACAGGGTCTCTTCCAGCTTGGATAGCATGAGAATCCGGCCCAGCGGTGGTTTCGTGGCTGCGATGAGCAGACCATGATACCGGCGCGTATTCAGACCGATAATCGTTGACGAGGCAAACCCGCCGATTCCATTGGTCTCCAGCCACTCAAGACGGGAAGCTGCCCCCAGATTTGCGCAGGTTTGGCGTTCGAACTGAATCATTGAGTATTCCCGCAGATCGTCGGGCCTTATGCGATGCTGAATTCAGTCCGCGACTGCGTCGGCGAGCGCCGGGTCAGCATTCGCTGGCTTTTGGGATTGGTCGCGCGACTCACCGCTCTGCTGCATCAGCTTCGTCACGACTCCAGTCCACCCAGTTTGATGGCTGGCGCCGATGCCTGCGCCGTTGTCACCATGAAAGTATTCATGAAACAGCACCAGGTCGCGCCAATGAGGATCGGTCTGGAACTTCTCGAGGTTCCCGAAGACCGGCCGGCGTCCGTTTTCGTCCTGAAGAAAGATACTGGTCATGCGACGGGACAATTCTCCCGCCACATCCCACAAGGCTCATCATCATTCCGGAGCCGGTCGGAAACTCAACCTTGAAACCGTCCCCCAGGTAGTAGTGGAATTTTTGCAGTGATTCAACGAGCAGGTAATTCACTGGAAACCAGACCGGACCACGCCAGTTGGAATTTCCGCCGAAAAGGCCAGTAGTAGATTCCCCGGGCTCATACGCCACGCGATGCTCAGTCCCTTCGACCACCAGTTTGTAGGGATTGTCACGATGAATTTGCGAAAGGGCGCGAATGCCATACGGAGACAGGAACTCGCGTTCGTCCAGCATGAATTTTAGAATGCTTCGCAACTGCTCGTTGTCGGTGATGGAGAGCAACCTGCGTTCGCCCATCCCTTCGGTGTCCATGCAGGCAAGATTCTTCGTGAGGTCAGGCCGGTTGTCGATGAACCATTCCAGCCGCCGCTTGAAGTCGGGCAATTGATCGAGCATTTCCGGTTCCAGGGTTTCCACGGCAAATAGGGGGATCAACCCAACCATGGAACGTATCTTCATGGGAAATTGGGAACCGTCAGAGAGCTTTAAAACGTCGTAGAAAAAACCGTCTTCTTGATTCCACAGGCCCATGTGGTCATCGCCACGATGGCTCATGGCATGGGCGATATAAATGAAGTGCTCCCAGAACTTGCTGGCCACGTCTTCGTACGAAGACTCCTCCGTGGCCAGCTCCAAGGCGATGGCCAGCAGGTTGAGGGTGTACATCGCCATCCAACTCGTTCCATCGGATTGTTCAATGTATCCGCCGGTGGGCAGTGGGGCGCTGCGATCGAAGACCCCGATGTTGTCCAGGCCCAGAAAACCGCCCTGAAAAATATTCATGCCATCGGCATCCTTGCGATTTACCCACCAGGTAAAGTTCAACATCAGTTTGAGGAATACTCGCTCAAGAAATAAACGGTCTCCTTTGCCATTGCGTTTTTTGTCGATCTTGTATATTCGCCAGGCCGCCCAGGCGTGCACCGGAGGATTGACGTCGCCAAGCGCCCACTCATAGGCCGGAATTTGTCCGTTCGGGTGCATATACCATTCACGGAGCATCAGCAACAACTGATCTTTGGCAAAGTCTGAGTCGACGAGTGCCAGCGGAATGCAGTGGAATGCCAAATCCCATGCGGCGTACCACGGATATTCCCATTTGTCGGGCATGGAAATAACATCCGCGTTATAGAGATGGGTCCACTCGTGATTACGTCCTTTCTTGCGATCCGAAGGCGGGACAGGATTGCCGGGATCTCCATCCAGCCAATCCTTGATGACGTAGTGATAGAACTGCTTTGACCAGAGCATTCCTGCAAATCCCTGGCGCATCACGTTCTTAGCATCGCTGGAAAGATTCTGAGGAATGACGGTTTGGTAGAACTCGTCGGCTTCGCGCTGGCGAAGCGCGAAAATCGTTCCGAAGTCTTCGAACGGATTCGCACCTTTGAAGTCAGAGGGCGCAAGACGCATTCGGACTATGGCACTTCCCCCAGCCGGAATGGTGAGCGGGTAGTGCGCCGCAGCTTTTGTACCAGTATGCCGCGGGTTGACCGCGTCTCGATTGCCATGCACGACGTAGTCGTTGATACCGTCTTTGACGAAGGGCGTTGGATTTTCAGCACCAAACAGTCGCTCGACGTTGGTCTCGTTCTCGGTGAACAACAGTTCCGGCGAGCCTTCGCAATGCAGCCAGCGAGTGCCCAGTTTGATTATGATTGAGTTCGATCGCCGGGTTGATGGACAGCGGTGACTGATGCAGTTCCGGCCGGGGATCCCGGCCTCCCCATGACCATGTGTTGCGAAACCAGACCGTCGGCAGCAGGCGCAGATTGGCTGTTTCCGGTCCGCGGTTCGCAACCGTAATTTTAATCAGAATGTCTTCAATATCCGCTTTGGCATATTCCACGAAAACATCAAAATAACGGTTCTCGCTAAAAATACCTGTGTCGAGCAGTTCGTACTCCGGATCTTTCTTGCTTCGCCGGTGATTTTCGTCCACCAACTGCTGATAGGGAAATTCCGCCTGCGGATACTTGTACAGATATTTCATGTAGGAGTGGGTCGGAGTGCTATCGAGATAGAAGTAATATTCCTTCGCGTCTTCGCCGTGATTGCCCTCGTTGCCGGTCAGCCCGAAAATGCGTTCTTTCAGAATGGGATCGCGCTCGTTCCACAGCGCCACAGCAAAGCAAATCAACTGTCTTCGGTCGCTGATGCCGGCCAAGCCATCTTCATTCCAGCGGTACGCGCGGGATCGCGCGTGATCATGCGGAAAATATTCCCACGCTGTCCCGTAGCAACTGTAGTCTTCGCGCACCGTGCCCCACGCACGTTCGCTCAGGTAAGGACCCCAGCGCTTCCAGTGTTTCTTGCGCGTTCCCGATTCCGCTAACCTGATTTCTTCCTGTGTCACCGAGACTTCTCCTTACCCAACAAAATCTTCTTGTGCAGAGGTTCCGTCAGTCACCAGATCATAACCTTGATTTGCGAACCGCGACACCTCGACTACGCAAGGGTATTGGGAACTTGTGATTTTCAAAATGTCCTAGTGGCCCCTGCGACGAATGGAGGGAAGAAATTACAACTGGGGGATGCCATTTCCCCGAAACATTTCCGGCCTCCCCACCGTTCGCTTCCTGACCGCAACTCTCGCCATTTCGCTTTTTATGATGATTACGGAAAGCCTTGCAATTTCCGCCTCTTCTGAGAAAACCAGTCCTCAGCATCCGACCCTGGTAGCCAGTTCGTCGAACATCAGCTTCGGAAACATTCCGCAAGGCCAGCCCAAGGCTCAATTCGAAACACTAACGAATACCGGTGATTCAACCCTAACCATTTCGCAGGTCAAGGTAACTGGACCCGGCTTCGGAGTGAGGGATCTCAGCCTTCCCGCAAGCCTCAATGCGGGACAAAGCGTCACTTTTAGGGTCCTATGCACTCCACATGCCAAGGGAGGCATGACCGGAAGAATCGATGTGATCTCGAGTGCAGCAGAATCAAATTTGGCCGTGACTCTGTCGGGCGCCGGGGTCACGGGGGGAAGCTTGAATTCAAGTGCCAGCGCTCTGAACTTCGGCGGGGTAGCGGTCGGCACGAGTAAGGTCCTGACGGTACGGCTTGCCGCTGGGGCATCAAACGTCACTATCGCTTCCGCAACTTCCACCAGCCCGGAGTTTCATCTGAGCGAGCTATCCCTGCCTATGACGATCGCCGCGGGTCAGACTGCATCGGTCTCACTGATCTTCACGCCACAAAGCAGCGGTGCAACCTCCGGGAATATTTCCTTTGCCGGCGACTCCGCTGACACATTGATGGTTGAGACCTTAACGGGATCGGGTATGGCAGGTTCCTCGCATACTGTTCGTCTCCAGTGGAACCCTGCTCCCACCAAGGTAAAGGGATACAACGTGTATCGCAGTTCCACGCCCGGCGGTCCATACCAAAAGATCAACCCTCAGGTGAATAGCAACCCCAGCTTTGTGGACGGCTCGGTTCAGGGCGGAGAAACCTATTACTACGTCAGCACAGCGGTAAGCCCCGACGGGAAGGAAAGCAAGTATTCAAACCAGTCGCACACCACCATTCCCACCCCGTAGAGCAGCGTCATTCACACATGTGGTTTTCCAGACTATGAATAGAAAATGGGGGCTGACTTGAAGTCAGCCCCCATAAAGTTTGTCCAACTATTCGGGTATTACTCGCTAACGTCAGACAGCGGCATATTCACCAGATGCTCACTGAGAAACCACACCTGCAACTCGTTGGTCCGCAACACGTCGCTGACTGCGAGGTCGTTGGTTCCGTCGTCGCCCAGTTTGTCGGCCCGTTCCGCGAGTTCGCGGCACTCGCCAATAATGATCTTGTGGGCATCCAGCAAACGCGAGAGCTGCACCGGCACCTCTTCGCGACCGCGAGGAGGACGCTCGATGCGCGTGGTCTCGGCGATATCGGGAGCCATCGCGAGACTCACTCCTCCCAGAAGTTGAATGCGCTCGGCAATGGTGTCGACCAACTCCAACTGCTCGGCATAGTGCTTATCGAACAGCAGATGAAGCTGATAAAACGTGGGACCAGCGACTTGCCAGTGCGACTTCTTGTACAGATCGCGCAAGGTCATGGTGTCGGCCAGGAGCTGGTTGAGTTGCTCCGTCATTTCGAGACGGACGGGCTCTTCCAGCTCCAGTGGCAACGCGTGGCTCACAGTGCCGTACTTCTGAATTTCCGGAGCCTTCTGATGAAAATGTGGCTGGGCGGTGATTCCGCCGTTTCCTGAAGCTGATTTCTTGGACATCTTAATTCTCCTCTTTTGATTTCCCGACAGGTTGCAGATGTTGGATGTGCGTAATCGACGTTGCGGTACATGATTGCCGCAAGAATTGGTGCTTCGGCAGCACAGCGAACCTTTATTATAGGCGCTGCCTTGTTTTTGCGCGGACGCGTAAAATGTTTGTTCCCGCCCGATGTCCCGGGCAGCAAGCCAGCAAAATTCCTCGTAATTGACTATCATAGAAAGTTCCGCACTCATCGATGGAGAAAATCAGACGTGGCTGAGACGCAGACTAACGGAGTGGAAGTACTAGAGACTCGCGAGTGGCTTGATTCACTGGATTACGTTCTTTCCCAGGGCGGCCCGGAGCGGGCTGGACGGTTGCTGCAACAGCTTTCGCTACACGCGCGGCGCGCAGCTGGTGTGAATCTTCCCTTCACCGCCACCACTCCTTATCAGAATACGATCGCATCACGACAGCAGCCTCCTTTCCCCGGTAGCCAGGAGATGGAGCGTCGCATCAAGAGCCTGGTCCGCTGGAATGCCTTGGCTATGGTGGTAAAGGCCAACAAGAATCAGGAAGGAATCGGCGGCCACATCTCTACTTTCGCGTCAGCCGCCACCCTTTACGAAGTAGCCTTCAATCATTTTTTCCAGGCGAAAACTGAATCTGGCGATCGTGATCTCGTTTACTTTCAGGGCCATGCTGCGCCCGGCATGTATGCGCGGGCCTATCTTGAAGGCCGGATTCCCAAGCAGAAGCTGCAAAATTTCCGCCGGGAATTGAAGGAAGGTGGTGGCCTCTCCTCTTACCCCCATCCGTGGCTCATGCCTGACTTTTGGGAGTTTCCTACGGTCAGTATGGGATTGGGACCGATTCAGGCGATTTATCAGGCCAGGTTTATTCGTTACCTGGAGAATCGCGGACTGAAAACAGCGACGGGCGGAAGAGTATGGGCCTTCATGGGTGACGGCGAGATGGACGAACCAGAATCTCTCGGCTCGATCACCCTGGCTTCGCGCGAACGTCTGGACAATCTGGTTTTTGTGGTGAACTGCAACCTGCAGCGTCTTGATGGACCGGTCCGCGGCAATGGCAAGATCATCCAGGAACTGGAAGCGATTTTCCGCGGTGCCGGCTGGAATGTCATCAAGGTTGTGTGGGGCAGTGACTGGGACAATCTCATCAGCAACGATCGGGATGGAATCCTGGTCAAGCGCATGGGAGAGATCACGGACGGTCAGTACCAGAAATACTTTGTCGAGAGCGGCGCTTACTTCCGCCACAACCTGTTTGGCAGCGATCCCCGCTTGCTGAAAATGGTGGAGCATCTCTCCGACGAGCAGCTTTCCCGCATGCGGTTGGGTGGGCATGACCCCATCAAAGTGCATGCCGCGTACAAGGCCGCAATCGAGCATAAGGGCGCGCCCACCATTATTCTGGCCAAGACCATCAAGGGCTACGGACTAGGCGAGGCTGGCGAAGGCAAGAACATCACTCACCAGCAGAAAAAGCTGAATGAAGATGAGTTGCGCATTTTTCGTTCGCGCTTTGGAATCCCCATTCCTGATGAGGAACTGAACGCCGCACCCTTCTATCGGCCTGCGGATGACAGTCCAGAGCTTCTTTACATGCAGGAACGCCGCAAGCAGTTGGGCGGATACCTTCCGGAGCGCAAAGTTCGTTCCAAGCCCATTGCGCCAGTGGCGGAGTCGCACTTCCAGGAATTTTTCAAGGGTACGGACGGTCGCGAAGTTTCGACCACCATGGTTTTCGTCCGGCTGCTTTCGAAATTGTTGCGTGATCCGGAGATCGGCAAGCTCATCGTGCCCATCATCCCGGATGAAGCCCGGACCTTCGGCATGGAAGCACTCTTCCGCCAGGTGGGAATCTATTCGAGTGTGGGCCAGCTCTACGAACCGGTGGACATGGATACGCTTCTTTATTACAAGGAAGCGAAAGATGGGCAGATCCTCGAGGAAGGCATTACCGAAGCCGGATCCATCTGCTCTTTTATTGCCGCCGGAACCGCGTACGCGAACCACGGGATCAACACGATCCCGTTTTTCATTTACTACTCGATGTTCGGCTTCCAACGTATCGGGGATTTCATCTGGGCTGCAGCTGATTTGCGGACCCGGGGCTTCCTGGTAGGCGGCACGGCTGGCCGCACCACCCTTGCAGGCGAGGGCCTGCAACATCAAGACGGACACAGCCACGTGCTGGCGCTTTCGGTTCCCAATCTGCTTGCCTTTGATCCGGCGTTCGCCTACGAGATCGCCGTCATTATTCAGGATGGAATCAAGCGTATGTACGTCGATCAGGAATCCATCTTTTATTACTTGACGGTCACCAACGAGCCGCTTGCCATGCCGGAAATGCCCGAAGGAAAAGATGTAAAAGACGGCATTCTGAAGGGGCTCTATCGCTTCCGCACATCGACAAAGAAAGATGCCAAACTGCGAGCACAACTGTTCGGCAGTGGCACCATCATGTACGAAGTGCTGAAAGCGCAGCAGATTCTTGAAGAAAAGTACGGTGTGGCCGCAGACGTTTGGAGCGTAACCAGCTACAAGCAGCTTTATCGCGATGGCAACGACTGTGACCGATGGAACATGCTTCATCCCGGCGAGACTCCGCGCGTGCCGTTCGTGACCCAGTCGCTGAAAGATGCACCCGGAGTGCTGGTGGCGGCATCGGATTACATGAAAGTTTTGCCGGAGTCCATTTCGCAATGGCTGCCGAGACCGCTGGTGGCTTTGGGTACGGATGGCTTTGGGCGTAGCGAAAGCCGGGTGGCACTCCGCGATTTCTTCGAAGTGGATGCGAAGCACATTGTGCTGGCGACGCTGACCGCACTGGCGCGTGAGAAACAGATCAAGCTCGATGTGCTGCAGAAAGCAGTCAAGGAACTTGGGATCAATCCGGAGAAGGCAAATCCGGCAAATACCTAAAATGCAACGCCGGCTTCCTGCCGGGACGAAGGCGCTACTGGCCGCTACGTGGGAGTGAATACTCAGTGACAGAATTTAAGTTACCGGAACTCGGCGAGAACATTGACCAGGGCGACCTGGTCCGCCTGATGATTTCACCTGGCGCCAGCGTTGTTGAAGGCCAGCCAGTGATGGAACTGGAAACCGATAAAGCTGTGGTCGAAGTGCCGTCCTCTGTGACCGGCACAGTGCAGGAAATTCGCGTCAAAGAGGGACAGAAGATCAAGGTCGGTCAGGTGATCTTCACTGTCGAGAACGGTGCCGGCGCCAAGGCAAAAGTAGCTGAGCCCAAAAGTCCCTCGAAGGCAGCGGCAGGAAAACCGCCTACACCCGCTCCCAAAGCAGCAGCGCCAGCCGTGGCCGAAACTCGGCCGGCTGCAAGTTCTTCGGCGACATCCTCGCCATCCACGACCAGTGCCACTGAATTCAAGCTGCCGGAACTGGGCGAAAACATTGATCAGGGCGATTTGGTGCGTCTGATGGTCTCGCCGGGTTCTAAGGTCTCCGAAGGCCAACCGGTGATGGAACTGGAAACCGACAAGGCGGTGGTGGAAGTTCCATCTTCGGTGACGGGCACGGTTAAAGATATCAAGGTCAAGGAAGGCACCAAAATCAAAGTAGGCCAGGTGATTTTCACCCTGGAAGGCGGCGGAGTCGGACAAGCGGAAAAACCCAAGCACGTCCCCGTGGAACACATCTCCGAGCAACATGAGGCTCGCCTGTCAGTACAGGCAGCCATAGAGGCCGAGGGGAAAACCCCGGCACAGGTATTTCTGCCGGATCATCCTCCAGCACAGTCGTCCAGAGCCTTTGCTATGCCGGAGCAGTTGGGCAAAGTAGCGGGCACCGAGCATCGCGCGCCCGCGCCCGCCGCACCTCATGTCCGACGGCTCGCGCGAGAGATCGGCGTCGACATTCACGAAGTGAAAGGCAGCGGACCGGGTGGACGCATCAGCGAAGATGACGTCAAGGCATGCGCGAAATCTTTGCTCACGTCCGCGGCAGGCCAGTCGGCGCAGGCGAGCCATTTCGCGCAACCGCAGCTACCCGATTTCACCAAGTTTGGAAAAATCGAACGGGTCTCCATGCGTGGAGTGCGGCGCAAGACCGCGCAGCACCTATGGGAAGCCTGGACCACGATTCCGCATGTCACTCAACAAGACAAGGCGGACATCACCGAACTGGAGCAGTTGCGCGCTCGCTTCGCGCCCAAGGCGGAGGAAGCCGGCGGCAAGATGACGGTCACGGCAATCGCGCTGAAAGTGTGCGCTTCCGCTTTGAAAGTTTTTCCGCAGTTCAACGCCAGCATCGACATGGCGAATGAAGAAATTGTTTACAAGCAATACATTAACGTTGGCGTCGCGGTGGATACAGATCGAGGCCTTCTGGTTCCAGTGATTCGCGACGTGGACAAGAAAAATATCGTAGAGCTGGCGGCCGAACTGACCCAGATTTCTCGCAAAGCCAAAGATAAAAAGCTTACTCCCGCGGATATGGAAGGCGGCACTTTCACCATTACCAATCTTGGCGGGATTGGTGGCACCGGGTTTTCGCCCATCGTGAATTATCCCGAAGTGGCGATCCTCGGCCTCTCGCGTGCCAGCATGGAGCCGATATGGATGAACGGGAAATTCGAGCCTCGGCAAGTGCTGCCGCTTTCTCTTTCCTATGATCATCGACTGATTGATGGCGCCGATGCTGCACGATTCCTGCGATGGATTGCGGAAGCCTTTGAGCAACCCTTCTTGCTGTCAGTGCAGGGATAGATTGCATGAAAATCTATAAACCTTTCCTTTGGAATGACTGAAACCTCAAACTTGCACATTGCCGTAGTGGGTGGCGGGCCGGGCGGGTATGCGGCCGCATTTCTGGCCGCCGATCTGGGGATGACGGTCACTTTGATCGACCCCGAAGCGAATCCCGGAGGCGTCTGCCTGTACCGCGGCTGCATTCCTTCAAAATCTTTGCTGCATGTCGCCAAGCTTATCGATGAGTCTCGCCACGCCAAAAATTGGGGAGTCGAGTTTGCCGAGCCCAAGATCGACTTAGCCCGGCTACGCTCGTGGAAGGATGGCGTAATAAAGAAGCTGACGGGTGGACTGGGAGTGCTTTCGAAGCAACGCAAGGTCGAATACATCCAGGGGCGCGCGGCGTTCGAGAACTCGAACACGCTGAGAATTTCCAAAACCGGCGGCGGCGATCAGAGTCTTTCCTTCGATCGAATTATCCTCGCGACTGGCTCTCGTCCCGCCATAATTCCCAGCCTCAAACTCGACAGTCCGCGGATCATGGACTCTACTTCCGCCCTCGATCTGACGGATCTACCAGGTACCCTGCTGGTCATTGGAGGCGGTTATATCGGTCTGGAGTTGGGCACAGTTTATGCCGCTCTTGGGTCGAAGGTCTCAGTTGTCGAAATGCTTCCTGGATTGCTTCCCGGCGCGGATCGCGATCTTGTTCTTCCTTTGCATAAACGCCTGGAAAAGATCCTCGACTCCATATTGCTCAATACCACCGTCGCTTCGATGAAACTAGAGTCGAACGGCATCCGCGTGACTTTTGACGGGCCTGAAGTGAAAGAGCGCGAAAGAGTCTTCGACAAAGTACTCGTATCGGTGGGTCGCAAACCGAATTCCGAAATAGAAGGTCTCGGCAAGACGCAGGTCCAAATCGGCGCGCGCGGGTTTGTTCAGGTAAACAAGCAACTGCAAACCAACGACCCGGTAATTTACGCGATCGGCGATCTGGTGGGCGAGCCCATGCTGGCGCACAAAGCTACCCATGAAGGACGCACCGCCGTCGAGGCCATCGCCGGGCACAAGGTGGCGTTCGAGCCGGCGGCGATTCCCGCCGTGGTCTTCACGGATCCCGAGATCGCGTGGTGCGGTCTAACCGAGACTCAAGCGCAAAAGGAAAACCGCGAGATCAAGGTAGCGAGATTTCCGTGGGCCGCGTCAGGACGGGCCATGACTCTCGATCGTACCGAAGGAATGACAAAGCTTATCCTGGATCCAGCTAGCGAGCGCGTTCTGGGTGTTGGCATTGTCGGCGCCGGCGCCGGAGAATTGATCGCAGAAGGGGTACTCGCGGTGGAAATGGCCGCCGTTGCCACAGACATTGCGCTCACCATTCACCCGCACCCAACTTTGTCGGAAACGCTGATGAATTCCGCCGAAGTTTTCTTCGGGACCGCCACCGACATCTACCGACCGAAAAAAAGTTAGATTAACCCCGTTAGGTCTTCATTGACAGGGCCGCAAGCGTCCCGTTGGCTCGGAGTCCATCGAAGCGTATGAGCGAGGACGCTCGGGGCTACATTACAATGCCATTTCCGGGAAAAGAATCATGCATGCTTTCTTGAAACGAGCTCTCTGGCTAATCATCAGTTTGGCGGTAATTCCATCCACTGGTGTGCCAGCCTCTGCTTACCAGTTATTGCCCGGCCAGCAGACCACAAGCAGTACCGCGGCCAACCCATCGAAGGGAACGGCTTCCGATCCTCTCGGACGTAACACCCCCAGCGGCACTTTGTATGGATTTCTCCAAGCTGCTCAATCCGGCAACTATTCAACTGCAGCCCAATATCTTCAAATGTCCCCCGCCAGGCGACTTACGCAAGGAGAAGATATTGCCACCAAGCTGAAGCTGGTGATCGACCGTGCTTTTACCGGCGACTTGCGACGAATCAGTAACCAACCAGAGGGGACACCGCAGGAAGGCGTACCGCTGGACAAGCAGCGAGTCGGCACGCTGAACGCAGGTGACGTTGAAGCCGATCTTGTTCTTATCCGCACATCCGAAGGTGACGCGGGGAGGATCTGGCTCATTTCTGCTGACACTCTGGCCAAGCTTCCTGAGCTCTACGAGCAAGCCGCAGTCCATCAGGTAGAAACTCACCTTCCTCAAGCTCTTGTGCGCAACGAGTTCCTGGGTCTTCCGCTGTGGCAATGGCTCGCAATTTTGCTGACGATTCCGGTGGCTGCTCTCCTGGCATGGATTGCGGTCCAGATTCTGAGACTGCCCTGGTATAGCTGGGCGCGATATCGCCAGCATGCCGTGGGCGAGGCATGGAATTCGTTCGTCCGTCCACTTTGGCTGTTGCTAGGTACGCTGATCCACGAAATTCTGGTCGCGTACATTCGGATTCCCGTGCTGCCCAGGCACCGCTATCAGCAAGTCGCTGGCGTGGTGGCGGCAATCGCGTTCTGTTGGCTGCTGTGGCGATTTCTAAGAGAGGTGATGCGAAGTGTCCGCCATCGGGCCGTCCTCTCCGGACGGATGGGCACTGGCTCACTCATGCTTTTGGGCGAGCGCGTGCTCAAGGCGGCAATCTTCGTCCTCGCCATTTTTTTGGTCCTCGGCATTCTCGGCTTTAATCTCACAACGCCTCTTGCCGGATTGGGTATCGGCGGTATTGCGATCGCTTTCGCCGCACAGAAGACACTGGAAAATCTGTTTGGCGGAGTTTCGCTTCTTGGCGACGAAGTCATCAGCATCGGTGACGTCTGCCGCATTGGAGATCGCACCGGTACGGTTGAAGATATCAGCCTGCGTTCCACGCGAATCCGTACCCCAGACCGTACAGAACTCTTTATTCCAAACGGTTCCCTGGCGACCATCAACGTGGAGAATCTCAGCCGCCGCGACAAGATTCTGTTCAACACCAAGCTGGGACTGCGTTATGAGACTTCGGCGGATCAGATGCGATACGTACTCGCCCAGATCCGACGCTTGCTTTACGAACATCCTAAGGTAGAAACAGAGGGCGCACGGAATCGCTTTATCGCATTTGATGAAAGCGCCTTGACCATGGAGGTATTTTGCTATGTCCTCACCCGCGACTACAACGAGTTCATGGCGATCCGTGAAGATATGCTCTTGCGGATTATGGATATTATCGATGCGGCTGGAACCGGTTTAGCGTTCCCCTCGCAAACTGTCTACCTGGGTCGGGACGCTGGCGTGGACAAGGAGAAGGCCGAGCGGGTCGCCCGTCAGGTGCAAAAATGGAGAGAGGGTAATCAGTTGCCCTTCCCCGATTTCCCGGCAGCCGAAATCTCCGAATTCAGCAATTCGCTTCCTTATCCACAACCCGGATCGGCGATGGGAAACCGAAAGTAAAATCCGGCGCGGACGGTAGGCTCTGATTTAGTTGAAGGCTGCCGGGGCGCCTCCCGTGCCACAGATTAATTCCTCTAGGGGGTTCGATGCCTGCTTCCACCGCCAGTCCAACAGTCGAGGCCGAAGTCTCGCCATCATGGACAACGACTGCGATTTCGAAACTGAATGCCGAGTTAACCGCCAAGTATGGCGATGAGCCGCGCGCGCGAATTCAGCGAGGTCTCCAACAGGTTGCTAAATTCTGGCGTGCGGAAGATGGCGACGAAGCCACTTTTGAAGACTTCGTGCGCACCAACTTTGCGGGCGATCAGGCCACGTTGGATACAATCTTTGACCGTCTCGAGCACATGCTGGAACAACTGGACGGGCACTTGCACGAGATCAATCGTGAGTTTCGCCAACAACTCGATCTCGATCTTGGTCCTGTGCTTCCTCTTGACGAAATTCTTGGCGGCTATGATCCGTCAGCGCACGTCGCCGACGATTTCTTCGAGAACAAGCTCGCCTTTGTCGTGTTGCTGAATTTTCCGCTGACGACCCTTGAGGAACGCCTGCGGGAGGGTCCGTCCTGGTCGCGAAGGCAATGGGCCGAAGTGCGCCTCGCACAAAGCTTCTCCAAACGGATTCCCGCAAACGTAAACCTGGCCATGGCGCAGGCCGAAGCCCAGACCGGTCAATATATTTCGGAATACAACATTTGGATGCACCACGTACTCGACGACCAAGGACGACGCCTGTTTCCGCCGAAGATGCGGCTGCTCAGCCACTGGAGCTTGCGTGACGAAATTAAAGCGAGCTATGCGGATTCGACGAATGGCCTGGTCAAGCAGCGAATCATCCAGCAGGTGATGGAGCGCGTTGTCACCCAGACCATTCCTGCAGTCGTAATCAACAATCCCGCCGTGGACTGGGATCCCGTCACAAACGAAGTCCGACCGCCGAACGTGATCGATTCCGATACGGAAGTGAAACGCCGCGAATTTCAGCAACGCACGTGAACCTGATACTCGGTACGCGATGTTGCAGAAAACGTTTTTCGCTGCGAGGAAAGCCGATCCATACTCACCGACAGCGCCAACGCTGATCGCTCGGCGCTTCGATGAAAACCGTGAGATTCCCGAAGCCAGGGTTCAGGCGATGTTGGAGCAAGTCGTGACTTCGCCGCTGGTTCCCCAGGTGGCGAAGCTAATCGAAGCGCGCCTGAAGCGGCCGCTCGAACCTTTCGATATCTGGTACAGCGGCTTTCGGCCGGGGAGTCAGTACACGGAAGCGCAGCTGGATGAGATGGTCGCGAAGAAATATCCGACCGCACAGGCCTATCAACAGGATATCCCCAACCTTCTAATGAAGTTGGGTTTCTCCTCGGAGCGAGCCCAATACCTCGCGCGTAATATTGCAGTTGATCCAGCTCGCGGGGCCGGACACGCCATGGGCGCGGCAATGCGCGGCGAAAAAGCCCATCTGCGCACCCGCGTGGAAAAGGCCGGCATGAACTACAAGAGTTTCAACGTGGCGGCCCACGAAATGGGACACAATGTCGAACAGACTTTGTCCCTGAATGACGTTGACCATATTTTCCTGAAAGGCGTGCCGAACACGGCATTCACCGAGGCATTTGCCTTCCTGTTCCAAAGCCGAGACCTTGAATTGCTGGGACTTCCCGCCCCAGACGCAAAGCGTCAGGCGGAAAAAATCCTCAATGACTTTTGGGGAACCTACGAGATTGCCGGCGTGGCGCTGGTTGATATGGCCGTCTGGCACTGGATGTACGATCATCCGCAGGCATCACCGGAGGAATTGAATCACGCGGTGGTGCAGATCTCCAAAAATATGTGGAACCGGTACTATGCGCCGGTATTTCATAAAGATGATGTCGTATTGCTGGGTGTCTACTCCCATATGATCGACGCTTTTCTGTACTTGCCGGATTATCCGATCGGTCACCTGATCGCGTTTCAGATTGAGGAGCAGATGAAGAAAGCCGGAGCCACTCGGCGCCGAATTTGAACGCATGGCAAAGATGGGAGCCGTTACTCCCGACCTCTGGATGAAAAATGCCACGCACGAACCAGTCGGCGCGGAAGCTCTGCTGGAAGCGGCGCAGCGCGCGTTCATCATGGTCACCGAACGCCCCACTCAGTGATCCAATCGGGCAATGCAGTCAGATTGTTTTACGTCTCGACGTCCACCAGCGCAGCATCAAGTGTGTCGGCCAGTAGACTAGAAGAGGCACAAAGATCAAATAAGCCACCAGGTACAGCCATCCCGGCACCACGTGTTGTTCGTAAGAGAAGGGTCCACGCGCCCAGTTCACATCCCGCTCCGGCCGCCACATATAGTTGATCGGCACGACCACCCAGGTGGTCAAAGTTTGATACTTCCATCCGCGCACTGTCATAACCCAATCTTCGGATTGCCCAGAGCAGCAGAGGCGGTGTGGCCACATGGAAGAGGCTCAGAAGCCGGACAAATAACGGCACGGTCGCGTCGAACATGTATTCGGTCCCACCGATGACGTGCTTGCCGCTAATCGTCGCACCCAATAAATCGATGGTGTAGAGACTTTGGAATAGAAGCAGCCCGCAGGCCTGCCAGGAAAATAACAGGGGACTTTCCATCCAGAGAGCGGCCGCGATGAAGAAATTTCCCAAATCACAGAAATAGAGCAGGTTCTGCGCGCCATATTGTCTCCAGAACACCGGCGCCCACAAGATCACCCAGACCGTCCACAAAACCTTGAGCCAAAGCGGCACGCGCATCGCCGCCATTGTAACCGCCAATTACCTCAGTAACTTGCTGGCCCCGAACCCCCTATCTACGATTGACTACTATGAGTTACCAAGCGCTATTGTTCTGTCCGGACGAGAAAACGGCTCGCGTAGTCAGCCAGGTTTTGAGTGAGCTCGAATTCAGCGTCGAACCTTGCAACGAGCCCTTTGCCGCGGTCAAGAAATTGATGGCCCAACATTTCGACGCCATCGTCGTCGACTGCGACAACGAGCAGAATGCGGCATTGCTCTTCAAGAGCGCACGCAACTCCGGTTCGAACCAGTCTTCATTGTCGGTCGCGATGGTGGAGGGACAGACAGGCGTAGCCAAAGCTTTCCGGCTGGGCGCGAATCTGGTGCTCACTAAACCAATTCATGTTGAGCAATCCAAGGCAACGCTGCGAGTCGCCCGCGGCTTGCTTCGCAAAGGGCAGACTGCGAAGCCGGCGACCGGGGTTCCGAATGTGCCCGAAGCAATGGCGACGCAGCATATTCCAATTCCGACGCAATTTGTGGCTCCGCGCGCTGTGGCAGCGCCGCCGGTGGCCAGCGCTTCTTTTGAACTTGACGCCGAACCGACACCGGCGCCCGACACAGTCGATGCGGCTTTGCTCGAGTACATGCCGGATTCCGCTCCTTCCGCTCCCGAACCGCCACAGCAGACCGCGGCGGATTCCAGCCCATCGAAGGAATATGCGTGGCAGCCACGCTCCAAGCCGATGGCGGAGCCGATGGCATCAGCTTTGCGCCGTGCCGCTGAAGCTGCGGGAAAAACTGAGTTTGACAATCCGGCAGCCAGTCATGCCAGCGCCACACACTCGGGAAGCGGAGCTGCAGCAGCGCCCGCTCGCGCCCGGGAACCGAAAGTCACGCCACTCGAATCGAAGTCGGTTGCAATACCGCAACAAGCACACCTCGCGCCGGCAACCGAGACGAAACAGTTGCCATCCGCGGCCGAAATCTGGGAAGCGCACTCACCAGCCCAGGCGCAGACGCCGGCGCCAAGCTTCTCATCGTTAGACGCTCCAAAAGATTTCCGCGGCGAAGATGCATCCAACAATGGCGGCAGCAAGAAGATTCTATTGATCGCAGTTGTGCTGCTGGCCGTTGCCGCTGCTGGTTATTTTGGCTGGAGCAAGATGCAGACTGGACAGTCTCAATCCGCCTCGCATTCAATCGCTCCGGCGGAAACAGGACTGGCTTCCCTGCCACCGGCTCCGGCCCCCTCCGCCCCCGAGGTTCAACCCTCAACCGGCCAGGTTGCGTCCCAATCGCCGGAACAAGTTGCCAGCGCACCGGGCACGCTTGCCTCATCGAAACCTTCCGCAGGCGTCGCAGCCGAAGTACCTGGTCTGAAAACTCCCGCGGCAGTCACGGCTAAGACAGCTGGCACGGATAGCGCTGTCACAACCGTTAAACCGCCCGCTGCTAGCCCCACGGAATCAGCACCGGCGCTTGTAGTTAACAACGGTGTGTCCAACCAGCCCAAAACTGGAGCTGAACCGGAACCAGAAGAGGCGCCCGCGCCGACGAGTATTGCAACCGGTGCAGACAACTCCGCTTTGAACGGTCTGGTGAATACGAATGCGATCAATGCTCAGAAAGCTCCTCAGCAAACGCTCAGGATTTCGCAGGGTGTTTCGCAGGGGTTGATTGTGAAGAAGGTCCAGCCAGTCTATCCAGCACAAGCCCTGCAAATGCGTGTAGAGGGGGCAGTGGAACTTCAGGCAAACATTTCCAAAACCGGAGCGATCACGGGACTCAAGCAGCTGAGCGGCCAGAACATCCTCGGACGCGCCGCCATGGACGCGGTTAAGCAATGGAAGTACAAGCCTTACTTCCTCAATGGTGAGCCGGTGGAAGTTCAAACCCAAATCACGGTGAACTTCAAGCTGCCGTAAGCACAAATCCACCGAACAAATATGATGGCGCGAGACTCAACGCTCGCGCCGTTTTATTTTGAGTTATTTTGACGAGGCCTGGTCACGAACAGTCTGCGATCCTAATTTCACGAATAATTCCCCCTTCCTTCTCCGCGTTATAATCAAGAGATACCCACTCACCGAAATTCCCTTCTGTGCGCGGGTCGGCCTATTTTATGGATTTCAAATTAGTCAGTGATTACACGCCCCAAGGTGACCAGGCCAATGCCATCGAGTCCCTTGTCCGGGGCATTTATGACCGCGAGCAGCACCAGGTTTTGCTGGGGGTAACTGGTTCCGGCAAGACATTCACCATGGCCAAAGTGATTGAACAGGCAAATCGCCCTGCCATCGTGATGGCGCACAATAAAACTCTGGCAGCCCAGCTTTATCATGAATTCAAAAGCTTCTTCCCGCATAACGCGGTGGAATATTTCGTTTCTTATTACGACTATTACCAGCCCGAAGCCTACGTCCCGGCCGCCGATCTTTACATCGAAAAGGAATCCACGATCAACGACGAACTCGACAAGCTGAGGCTGTCGGCGACTCGATCGCTCTTTGAGCGGCGTGATTGCCTGATCGTTTCTTCAGTCAGCTGTATCTACGGTCTGGGTTCGCCGGAAGCTTATTACGGCATGCTTCTCTTCCTGGAGAAGGGTCAGAAGATCAAGCGTGAGGACATCACCCGCAAGCTGGTTGAAATCCTGTACGAGCGCACTGACGGCGACTTCCGCCGCGGCACTTTCCGGGTGCGCGGTGACGTAATTGAGATCTTCCCTACCTACGACGACATGGCGTACCGGATTGAGTTATGGGGCGACGAGGTGGAATCGCTCTCACAGATTGACCCGCTGTTCGGAACGGTGAAGCAAAAATATGTCCGCCTGCCCATCTACCCTAAAACACACTACGTCATGAAGCCGGAGACCCGGGACAAGGCTGCACAGTCGATTCGTGAAGAACTGCTCTGGTGGGAAGCTGAACTGGAAAAGCAAGGGAGGGTGGTTGAAGCACAGCGCGTTCACCAGCGAACCATGTATGACCTGGAGATGATCAAGGCCATGGGATATTGCCATGGAATCGAGAACTACTCTCGCCACTTCACAGGAAGACTTCCAGGCGAACCGCCTCCGACCCTGCTCGACTATTTTCCCCGCGACTTCCTGATGTTCATCGATGAGTCTCACCAGACAGTACCTCAACTACATGGCATGTATCACGGCGACCGCTCACGCAAGGAAACGCTCGTCGAATACGGGTTCCGCATGCCTTCCGCGCTCGACAATCGCCCGCTTACGTTTGAAGAGTTCGAACATCGCATGAACCAGATGGTTTACGTTTCCGCTACGCCTGGACCATATGAACTGACAAAATCCGCTGGCGTAGTCGTGGAGCAGATTATTCGTCCCACCGGCCTTGTCGATCCTCCCGTTGAAATTCGACCGGTAAAAGGCCAGATTGACGACTTGCTCCACGAAATTCGCGCACGCGTGGCGCGCGGAGAACGCGTACTCGTTACCACGCTCACCAAGCGAATGTCGGAAGATCTTGCTGAGTATTACAGCGAGGTTGGCGTCAAGTGCCGCTACATGCACTCCGAAATTGAAACCCTGGAGCGGGTGAAGATCCTGCGTGATCTGCGCAAAGGCGAGTTTGACGTGCTGATTGGCATCAACCTCCTGCGCGAAGGCTTGGACCTGCCTGAAGTCTCATTGGTTGCGATCCTCGATGCCGACAAAGAAGGTTTTCTGCGGTCGAGCGGATCACTCATCCAGACCATTGGTCGTTGCGCACGCAACTTGAATGGCCGCGCTCTTCTCTACGCAGACCGCATGACCGATTCCATGAAAAAGGCGATCGACGAAACCGACCGCCGTCGCGCCATCCAGGTGGCCTATAACGAAACCAACGGCATCACGCCGGAGTCGATTATCCGGCCGCTCGACATGACTCTGGCTCGGATCATCGAGGCTGATTACGCGGACCTCACAGATATCGAAGCAGAGGGCTTGCCTGATTTCAAGTCCCAGAACGAACTGGATGCTTACATCGCGAAGGTTGAAAGCGATATGCGGGAAGCCGCCAAGCGATTTGAATTTGAAAAGGCAGCGAAGTTGAGGGATGCGATTAAAGAATTGCGAACAAAGGAATTCCTGTTTGTTTGAAGTTAGCAGATTAGCGATGGAATGCGGTCGGTCGAAAACACACTAAATCTGGTTACACTGTTTTCGTGTCCCCTAATCGCTTACGGAACGTTACAGTTACCTTGGAGGAAGAGGTTGCTCAATGGGCCCGGATCGAGGCTCCCGCCGGGACACCAGCGTGTCGCGCCTTTTAGGCGACTGCTTAAAGAGAGATGTCGACTTCCACGGGATCTGCCGCCGACGCTGCGGCGAGGCTCGCGAGTTTCGGTAAACGTCATAAGTTGTCCTTGCGTGGGCTCAAAATCAAAGATCTGATTAATGAAGGGCGCAGGTGAGCCAGCTCGTCCTCGACGCCTCCATTGTTTTGAGCTGGTGCTTCCCTGAAGAAAACCCCATCTTGGCTCAGCATATCGCCCGGCGGTTTACACAAGGCGACACTGCCGCCCCTTCTTTCTGGCCGCACGAGGTCTTGAACGCATTGCGCGCTGGAGAAAAGCGGAAGCGTATCTCCAAAGAGTTGACGCAACTCTTTCTCGATGACCTCGCGGAGCCCATAACCTGAGGCTCCTGCCGGGATTGTATTCGACAGAATACAAACTCTTGGCCGCACGCATGGACTTACCAGCTACGACGCAACTTATCTAGACCTGGCTCTTACCAACGGATTGGCACTCGCAACGCTCGATGAAGCTCTGCTTCGAGCATGCGAGAAGGCGGGCGTAACGGTGGTAAGGATATGACGGTACGCTGAATGTTGGGCTTCAGCTGCAGTTTGGAGCTTTGAAAGGCTTCTTCTGAATGACTTAGGAACCTGCGATCGCTGCGCGGGACTTAGTTCTGGCTTCGTTCTCAGCCTGCTTCTCAACCGCGTTCAGTTCTTTTTCGAGGGACGAAAAGCGGCGCAGGATTTCGTGCATGCGGATCGCCATGTTGCGGATGGTTTCAATTTGCGACCGCTCGCCTGCGGACAGTGATCCCGGATCCAGCACCAGCAATTCTGAGTTCCCCAGGACCGATGTGAGCGAATTGTTCAGTGTGTGGCGCACGTCCAGCATGTAGCGGCCGAGCGCGGCGTGTTGCTTCAGCGACTTTCCAGCCAACTCAGCCCGATGGGCTCGCGCTAGAGCGTCGCCAAGTCGCAGCATTTCTGCCGAGACCAACACCAGTGCATCCAGCCAGCCTTCGTGCTGCACCAGTACTCTTACGTCCGGTCCAGGCTCACTGACTTCCACTGACTGCTTGTTTTTGCACACCAGCAAAACCGGCTTTTCGGCCGGGTCTAGCGCGTTGAATACAGCCGAAAGCATTGCAGAACGCAGGGGCCCGACGATCGCGAGGTCGAAGCCGTCAGAATCCAGATCGCGGCAGACGTCGGCGCTCATCAGGGTAAATGAAGGCGCATTTCTTTCACCCTGCCAACGATCCATGACGACGCGCGAAAACTCCGGATCGTCTGAAATTACTAGTACCGTGGCCTGGTCCAATCGCGTCTCCGTTCCTTAGCGTGCGTCCGAATGACTTCTTTAAACGTTACTGTCGTCTTCCGATTGCTGTTGCGCTTCATCGGAATCGTCGTGGCCCTCTGGAGCCGCGTTAACTTCGAACTCAGCCACATCTGAAGTGGACTGGGCAAACTGTGCTCCGGCAGCAGCGGCCCTTGCCCGCAGGGCTGGGGGCTTTGACGTTTCCGCGCTGGTGGTTTTCTTGGCTGGCCGCGTCAGTGCCGCGTCCACCACGTTGCGCAGATCTACAAGCATGCGCAGCGGGCTTCCGGCAGAGTACTCGGCATGGAACATCACCTTCCAGGACTGACAGATCATGCGCAGGCGAACCACCGGTTCGTCGGCGGAAAATTGCGCCGAGCGGCAATCGAGTGTGGCCACGCCTTGTGATTCCAGTTCGCGCAATCCTTCCAGAATTGTATTCAGGTCCTGGTGCATCAGCCGGAAGAAGACTCGCCGCATCAGAAAACTGAAGCGAGTGAATGCCACCATCGCGATAGGTTCAAAATAATCGTCTGCCACTGATACTTTAAGTTTTCTGCCTTTTTCCAGAGTGCCGCTGGTCAGCAGCTCATTCAAACTGCGACACGCGTCGGCTGCCTGGATAAAGTCATCGAGTGGATGCAACCATGAAGGAAGTGTCAAATCCAAGCTTCCAAGGACCGGATCCAGCATCTGGGCCACGTAAGCCAGGTCCACATCCGTATCTTCGAGGCGAGATGGAGCGCAGTGCGAAAAATATTGGACCAGGAGGAAATCAATCTTGTCACGGTCCGAATCCAGTCGCGTCTCGCGATGCAGATGATGTTCCAGCAAGGTCTGCAGGCCTTCTTCGCTGGTCAGGTTTGTGGTCTGAAGGAACTGGCGCAATTGATGGACCTGTATCTTCTGGTCCATCTCCAGCAGCCACTCCCGAGCTTGCTCTACGGACTGTTGCGGCGGATTGTCGCGTCCCGCCTCTAGGTCATCGCACGCGGGCAAATCGATTACAAATTCTCGTGCCAAAGCGCTGTACAGAGGATAGAGCAGGCGCGCTTCAGCCCACTCCGTAGCCAGGTCATGCTTTTTTGGTTTCAGAGTCATGATTTCACGATCCAGTTGGAAACTTCTTGGGTAAAGCGGGCGGCCACGGCAGTTCGTCCGCTGGTGTATTGCAGCGCTACCACCGAAGCTTCGGCGTCAAGCGTGCCATCGGAGTTCTGCAGCCGTAGCATATCGGCAAATTCGAGTGGCAGCGTTGACGAGAAGAGAACCTCTCGTGCCGTACCGAATTCAATCACGGTGCTTTCAGTGGAAGCTTTTTCCCCCACCACCCGAGTCAGACGCACTGGAATGCGAACCGGACTCGCCTCCGGAAAGAATTTCGCCAATTTGGCAGCGCAGCTCTCTTGCTTGATGCGCGCTCTGCCGGTGGCCTGTGTGGGCACGGCGATACCTCGGATCTCCAGGGTCGACGCGGCCTGGGTCCCCGGGCCAGCCGGTTAGCATTGGCAAGGGCACCCGGACCGCATCGCAGTAAAGAGTGCACGAGCGAGGCCAAAGTCGATTAAAAGTGGAATGCACCATATGTTGTTCACTTTTAAGGGCATACCTCAAGATGGCCCCAAAGGCTTGCGGGCGCCATATCGCTGCAGCGTCTCAAAATGAAACGCTGTCTCACCGTCCCATTTCGAAATCTACTGCAATGCCTGGCTGGCGGTGACCTCATCCCGCCCGCCAATGTTGTACCGTTTCAGTTTGCGATAGAGTGTGGCTCGGCTAATGCCAAGCATCTTGCCGGCGAGCGCCTTGTCGCCCTTCACTTGCTCAAATACACGCTGAATCGTCGCACGCTCGATATCTTCCAGATCGGTGCTGGAGAGTCGGGACGTGGAAGGCTCATCGTTCACTTCCGCGACAGGAACAACTGCTGTAATTGATGGCGGCAAATCATGAAAATCGATAGTTCGCTGATCGCCCAGGGCAACTGCACGCTCAACGCAATTCTCAAGTTCACGCACATTCCCCGGCCAGTCGTATTGCAGCAGCGATTTCATGGCGGAGGTCGTGATCTGAATTGAACTGCCACGCGCATACCGCTCCAGAAACCAGTGCGCCAGCATCGGGATATCGGAACGACGTTCGCGCAACGAAGGCAAACGCACGGTCACCACATTCAGTCGGAAGTAAAGATCTTTGCGAAACGTGCCGTTACGATACTCGACTTCAAGATCGCGATTGGTAGCGGCAATCACGCGCACATCAACCTTCACCTTCTGATTGCTTCCCACCGGACGAACTTCCTTTTCCTGTAAAACCCGGAGCAGTTTAGCCTGCATCTCTTGCGGCAGTTCACCAATCTCGTCGAGAAAAATCGTTCCTCCGTTGGCGGACTGAAACAATCCCGTACGCGCCTTGATGGCTCCGGTAAACGCGCCTTTTTCGTAGCCGAACAATTCGCTCTCGATCAATGTGGGCACTAACGATCCGCAATCCACAGCAACAAATGGACGTTTGGCCAATGACCCGCGGAAATGAATGGCCCGTGCCACCAACTCTTTACCAGTGCCGCTTTCACCGGTGATCAGGACCGGAGTATGCGTATCCTTCAAGCGCGAAATCATGCGCAGCACATCCTGGATTTTGGTGGACGCGCCAACAATGCCGTGCAGTTCGGTTTCTGTGTCCATCCGCTCGCGCAGGAATTCGTTCTCTTCCACCAGGCGTACTTTCTCCGCCATTCGGCGGAGGAATAGCCGCAGCTCCTCTAGTGGTGAGAAAGGTTTGCTTATGTAGTCGTAGGCGCCGAGCTTCATCGCTTGCACTGCGGTTTCAACCGAGCCATGACCGGTCATAACCGCAACTTCAGTGCGCGGAAGCATTTTCTTTACCTTCTCGAGAAAGGTCAGACCCGACATGTTCGGCATCACCATATCGGTAAGAATGATGTGCGCGGGTTGTTCCTCGAGCAGGGCCAGTGCCGACTCTCCGCCATCAGCTTCCATGCATATGAACCCGAGGGCTTCTCCCACGGTCATGCAGAGCTGGCGGATACTCTGCTCGTCATCGACGATCAAGAGGCGGATTCGTAAGTCTTCGCTCACTGTGCTTTCCCCATGATTTTTTCGACTACCGAGATGAACTGCTGCACCCGGAATGGTTTCTCCACGCAGGGAGCGCCCGTTTCGCGCAGCGTGGCGACGGTTTCTTCATTGGCAATGTCACCGGTAATGAAGACGATGCGGTCGGTCAGTTCGGGACGGTGCTCAACCACCCAGGCATGGACATCGGCCCCGTTCACTCCGCCCGGCGTCCGCATGTCGGAGACTACGCCCAGAAACTGTCCCGTCTCCAGGAGCCGTACACCTTCGGCGCCAGATTCGGTGCAAACTACGGAATATCCGCTACGTTCCAGTGTGGCTCGGACGTAGGCCATCACGGCAGGCTCATCCTCGATAAGCAAGACCGGCAGAAGAGCGGGTTTGGCAACAGCTTGTGTGGTCATCTTAGTATGACTCCGGCAGCGGCCCCGACCGAGGCCGTTTCTGGCGTGGCAGGAAGACTCACGACAAACGTGGCCCCCTGCCCGCCGGTATTGTTGTGGCAAAGAATTTCGCCGCCATGCTCGTGCACGATCCCATAGCAGATACTGAGTCCCAGGCCAGTACCCTTTCCCACTTCCTTGGTGGTGAAGAAGGGATCGAAGATGCGATCGGGATGCGAAATTCCAGGCCCATTGTCGCGGAACGAAATCTCAACCGAATTGCCGTTACGCGTAGTGGAAATTTCAATCCGCGCCGCGCGGCCGACCTCGCTGACCGCATCGTAAGCGTTGTTCAGAATATTCAGAAACACCTGCTGGAGCTGGTGCGAGTCGCCGACTACGTTGGGTAGCTCCTGGTCCAGATGTTCGACGACTTCCACACCGTGGCTTTGAAAGTCGTATGAGCGCAACTGAACCGTCCGCCGCAGAATAGGATTCAGCTGCAGCGCCTTTCGCTGCGGAGGCATCTGGCGTGCAAAGCTCAACAGGTTTTGTACGATCTGCTTGGTGCGTTGTGCTTCCTGCAAAATAACTCGCAAATCCTTGCGCGCACTCTCCGGAACCTCGGAATTCTCCATCAACAGATCGGCGAAGCCGAGGATCGCGGTCAGAGGATTGTTGACCTCGTGTGCTACGCCAGAAACCAGCTGTCCTACGGCCGCCATTTTCTCCGCATGCATCAGCTTCGATTGCAGACTCGCAGCATCGGTGACGTCGGTCATCACCACGACCAGGCTGGTTACGTGAGATTGCTCGTCACGCATGGGGCTGAGGTTGACGGAAAAATGTCCTATCCTTCCATCCCCGCGCAAGATCTGGAGTTCGAGATTGTCCACCTGACGGCCGGCCAGGGTGGCGCTGAGGGCATCGGTCAGATTGCTACGTCGAGTCGGTGCCACCAGATCTTCCAGCGGGCGCCCCAGCAGTTGCTTTTGCTCGTAGCCCATGTCATACCAGCGGCGGTTGGCATAGCTGATCAGTCCGGCAGTGTCTGCCACCAGAATCAGGCTCTGTGTGTTGTTAAGAATCTTCCCGGAGAAGTCGCGCTCGCGCTGTAACTCCGATTGGAAGGTTTTCAGGCCGCTGATATCGAGCATCAAGCCGCGGTATTGCGTAATTCGACCCTGGCTGTCGCGCACCGCAAAAGCATTGATCAGCACGTAAACAATCGATCCATCACGGCGGCGCAATGCCTCTTCGTGATTTCGTATCACGCCGTGTTCCTGCATCTGCCGCGCGAGTTCCTCGTGCCGCTCAATTGAGAAATACACCTGGGTACGAACGTCGGCCTGCAACAGATCTTCCCGGCTGAGGTAGCCCAGCATTCGAACCAGCGCATCGTTCACCTCGACGAAACGGCCATCCGGCGTGGAAAAGAAAAGACCTTCCTGAATGTTGTCGAACAGTTCACGATAGCGCTGTTCTACTTCGCGGCGGTCGCTGATGTCCTTGAGCACATGGATGGTCTGCATCCCCTCGTTGCTGGCTCCATGCACTCGCGAGGTGGACACCAGATAAGTTCGTTCCAGCACGGGATGAACATATTCGTCATCTCCATCTACGCTGTTTCTGCAAAACGGACAGGAGCGCAGCGGCGGGCCGTCACCCAATGCGAGGAGCGCACACATGTTGACTCCGATAAGAGCTTGCGGAGCAACTCCAATAAAATCGGCGAGAGAACGGTTCACGCGTAAGACATTGCCAGCTTCGTCATGGGCGACGATGAAATCGCTGATGGCGTCGAATATTTCGATCCAGTGGCGGTTGGCCTGGTCCATGCGCGTGAACAAGCGGGCATTTTCCAGCGCCACCGCGGCGTGACCCGCAATCGCCTGCAACACTTGCTCGTCCTCATCAGGCAAAGGCTGCGTCTGTCCTTCGAGGGACAGCACTCCAACCAGTTCTCCCGAAGCTCCGACGAGCCTGACCAGGGTCCAATCGGTCCCGCCTAATTCGGCAGCCAGCGCCGGACCCAACAATTCCGTCGAAGTGGCGGAAACTATTGCCCCTTCTTTTTGCGCCAAAGCATCTTCGAGAGCATGACTGTAGCGGCGCAGCAAGGCAGGGTCCCGGATTTCCCGCCCTTCTGTATCGTGCAGAAGCAGGGTTTCCAGGCCAATGTCCTGCTTGACCGACAAGGAGGCGCGACGAGCGCCCAGAATGTCAGCAGCCCGGCCGGCAAAACTCTGGACAAACTCCGGCAGCCTAAGGTGGGACTTTAATTCCAGGGCCAGCGAGGTCAGGGCTTCAGCCCTTTTGCGATGCTGTTCGGATTGGTGGAGATTGCGCGTTACCTCAAGCGCGACCGCAACCTGCGCGGCCAAGGCGCGGGCGCGACGAATGTCTTCCTCCGAAATACCCGATCCGTCCAACCGATCCAGCACCCCGAACATACCCAAAACTTCACCGGTGGTATCGAGAAGCGGGACTGTCAACAATTGCCGCACTTCAAACTTGGTCAAAACTTCGAGATTCACTCCGGGAAGCTTGCTAGGCTCGTCGGACCAGAAAACCTCTCTGGCAAGCAAAGTCTTGGTCACCGGTCCGCCCGGAAGCATGAAATCGACTCCGCGCGTCCGGCTGTTTTCCGCGGCCCATCGGACATGAAACGCGTCATTTTCCAGCAGTCCAATGAAGCCTCGCCCGAAACCAAGGAAGTCCGCTGCACGAAGCGCAAAGCGCTGCAGAAACTCATCCAACTGACCGATCGAGCCCAATTCCGCGGAAATGTCCAGCAATTGGTGGAGTTCGTGGGCCTGGCCACGGGCCGTGTTGTACAACTCCGCATTTGCTATGGCCACCGCACCAAAGCCGGCCACGACGGAAACTAGCGCCTTCTCTTCCGGTGTAAAGACGCCATCCAGACGGGGATACACCAGCACTGCCCCTTGGGCTACGGAGGTCCGGAATGGGGCAGCGATAAGCATCCCGGGCGGAATCAGTTCACCGAGCGAGTGGGTCGCCGGATCGATGGCGACACTGATAGGTTCGCCTGCCGCCACCGCTCGGCTCGCAAGGTCGGCCGAGAACTGCAATCCTCGACGATCATGACGAGCCCGCACCGAAGCAGCCAGTTGTGGCGATTCAGCCGCCACCGCACGCAGACTGAACCCCGCCGACTCTCTTAGCAGGATACAAACAAGGCGCGTTCGCAAAAGAACCCGTAAGCGGTCGGCGATGGCCTCAACCACAGCCGTTGACTCAGGCGCGGAGTGCAGGGCCTGCGCCACCTCCGCCAGAATCTCAGTCCGCCGGTGCTCCTCCCGCGATACCTGGGTAAGACGGCTGGCTTCCAACAGACTTCCAAGCTGCCCCGCCAGGATCGTCGCCTTGGCTGCCAGGTCTTCGTTGAAAAAGTCCGGATCCGTGCAGTGCACAAACGTTGCCGCCCCGATGGTTTCATTACCCACCACTAGCGGGGCCCCCATGATGGAGCGGGCGCCAAACTCCGCAGCCATCAGGTAACGGGAAGGATCCAGATGGTTTCTTAAGACCGCCTTGCGTTGTTGAAAAGCCTCGATAGCCACGGCGCTCTGGCTGGCGGTAAGCCTGGTGCCTCGGAATTTGTCCGCCCGAACTCCGTCCGCTTCAGCTCCCATCAACTCCTCGGTGGAAACCCTCTGCCAAAAATACGCGCCATCGACGTGAAAGAACTCGCGGGTACCTTGGCAAAAGAGGCGAATCAGTGCAGGGGGGGACGTTCCATCAGCCGCGGCGGCTGAGAACTTCAGCAACAATTTCTGAAACGCGTCATCCGAACGCGGGCTGCTGCCTTGCGCCACGGTTGTCTCTCCGGCCGACATGGTCAGGCTGCCACCGTTCACCCCAAAAGGATTTACAAGTAGTTGATATACAAGCAAATTAGCGTGCAATCTCAATTTGAGTCAAGCGAATAAGAGGTCAGGTGCCGAGTTGGGAAATCGCTCCAGAAACAGATGAAATCGTCTCAGCCTGAGATGGTCACGGCGCAATGAGACGGTGCGGCCAAAGCCAAGCTTCAAAACGCAATCGCTCCCCTATGATCTAAGCCGTATAAATTCAACCACTTGCGCTTGTGTTACCAACGCGTATTGGCTATTGCTTCCGCTGGCACTGGTCATTGCACTTGCACTTCGGGGAACTCCCACGTCCAGGAGAAACTCGTGCGTTTGGTCAGAACAAATCGCTGGATAGCTACCGCATGGCTTGGGCTCGTGCTTGCAACGGCCGGTGCCGCCCTCATTTGTCCGGCCGAAGTAGCAGCACAGCAGGAAGTTAAGACCGACGAACTGAACCGTAAACCCCGGAGCAAAGTGTCGCCGGTTTATCCCGACGTGGCTCGTCGCATGAGCATTGCGGGCATCGTCCGCCTGTCAGTAGTCGTTTCTCCTAGTGGTTCGGTGAAAAGCACCAAGGTAGTAGGCGGACACCCGGTGCTGGTCAATGCAGCCGTGGACGCTATGAAGCAATGGAAGTTCGAACCCGCTCCGACCGAGAGCAGCGGGATCGTGGAATTCAAGTTTCAGCCGCAAGACTAGATCCAAATCAGAGTGTTTCGCACCGCACCTTGGGCGAGCGCGACAGCAAAGTACGGAGGGATGGCATGACGATCGGCAAGAAACTTTATTTGGCCTTCGGAGCAGTACTTGCAATGGTCGTAGTGCTGTTTGGCGTGAACCTCTGGTCCGTTCATCGCGAGCACAGCGCCAAAGCCGCCGCCTCGCAAGCACTGGAATTGGCTGATGCTACCGACAGAATCAGATTTCAGATCATGCAGAACCGGCTTTATCTGACCAACTACCTTCTTAGTGGCGATAGCCGCGAGTCGGACCATGTGGCCGACGGAATCCGTGGCTTGACGGACCGTATCCAAGCCGCCAACGCTCTCTCCACCTCCGAACAGCAGCGCGCTGCCCTGGCGAAAGTGCAACAGACCGAGCAGAACTGGGCGCGGGACTTCGCCGAACCGTTAATGCAAAAGCGCAAAGACGTGGATCAGGGAAACTCCACTGTCGCCGAACTTCAGATTTTCTATCTGCAGAAAGATGCTGCCAGCTGGATCAAAACTTCCACTGAATTTCTCGACACGGCCGACCAGGAAAGCCGGAAGGTACTTGAAGAACGCCGGCAAAGTGATGAGAGCGCAAGCAATTGGACGATAGGAATCGCACTGTTCAGCACTCTGGCTGCGCTGGCTCTGGGCGCGATCATCGCTTTCCGCACCGCGAAATCAATCACCGACCCGCTGGCTGAACTTATGCAGGTCACTCGGCAAATCGGGACCGCCGGAGACCTGGATCACCACATCGACATTCAGCGCAAGGATGAAATCGGCGAACTGGGAAGAACCTTCAACAGCATGGTGGGATACCTCAAGGAGATGGCATCAGTCTCCGAGGCTATCTCGGGTGGAGATCTGTCAGTCCACATCACACCCCGTTCCAAGGACGACACCCTGGGCAATGCGATCGTGCGCATGGTCGCCGGTTTGAGAAACCTGGTCAGCAACGTGAGAGACGCCGCTTCCCAGGTTGCCAGCGCTTCCAGCCAGGTCGCAGGTGCTTCTGACGATTCGGCTAAAGTCAGTCTGCAAACCGCATCCGCCATCGACGAAGTCACCAGCACCATGCACGAGATGAGCGTCAACGTGCAGAACATGGTGAAGAACACTCAGACTCAGGCCTCAAGCGTAAGCGAAACCTCCGCCTCGATCGACGAGATGGTGGCCTCGATTCAACGCGTGGCCGACACCGCCAAGGTGCTGCTCGATATCTCGAACCGTTCGCGGGAAGAAGTGCACAACGGCATCTCCACCATGGAGAAAGCGACCGACGGCCTGAACAAGATCAACATCACCATCCGTTCGTCGGGCGAAATCATCGACGTCCTGGGACAACGGGCAGACGATATCGGCAAGATCATCGAAGTCATCGACGACCTGGCTGAACAGACCAATTTGCTCGCCCTCAACGCAGCCATCGAAGCGGCCCGCGCCGGCGAACACGGGCTTGGCTTTGCCGTGGTTGCCGATGAAGTTCGCAAGCTGGCGGAAAAATCCGCGCAATCCACCAAGGAAATTTCAGAACTGATCCAGAGCATTCAGAAGGAAGCCCGCAAGGCCGTCGAAAACATGGACCGCAGCACCACCATCGTCAATGACGGGCTTGGCCTGGGGCAGGAATTGAACACTGCGCTGCGCAAGATCTCCAACGTAGTCACCGAGGTGTACAAATTCGCCCAGGAGATTGGCGCCGCTACCAACGAGCAGTCGCACGGTTCCTCGCAGATTGCCCGCGCCACTACCCGCCTCAACGAGATTACCCACGAGATCAACTCGGCGGTCGAAGAACAGGCTTCCGGAGCGCAAGCGGTGGTCAAAGCCATGGAGCGTATGCGCGAATTGGTGCAACAAACCACTTCCGGGTCCACCGAACTGGCCGCGTCGGCCGAACAGATGTCCAAGATGTCACGCGATCTGCTGGATGCGATGCATCGCTTCGCACTTGAGCAAGCGGAACATGTTCCCGCTCGTTCGGAAGAACAGCCAACTCCCAGCGTACGTCGCGCTGCAGCTGGCGCCCGCGCCTGAATTCGGACATAGCATGAACCCTGAACTGCACATTGTCGGATTCAAGGTGGGGCGCGAAACCTACGGCGTTCCCATCACTTCATTGCATGAAATCGTGCGCGTGCCCGAGATCACGGCAGTGCCGGATTCGCCCGATTACATCGAAGGCGTGATCAACCTCCGCGGCAAGATCGTCTCGGTAATTGACCTTCGAAAACGTTTTGGTGAGCCCGAAACCGCTAGCAATCGGCGCAACCGCATTCTCGTATTGGAGCACCGCGGCCGGCTTTCCGGCTTGATCGTGGATTCCGCTTCCGAGGTTCTGAAGATTCCAGCGGCTGACATCGAGCCCTCTCCAACGGCTTTACAGGATGGCGGACTGAATTGCGTGACCGGACTGGGCAAATATCACGGACGCCTGATTGTGCTGCTGGACATGACGAAGCTTTTGGAAAACGGCGCCGTGCGCAAAACTGATTCCGACAGTGGGAAAGAGCGAGGCGGTTAGCGCCGCTGCAGGTAAGTAAGGCCTCCTTAGGGAGAGCAAGGACAAACTCGAACCGATGGCCACACCCTCGATGGCGGCGCAGTTCTCGGAAGCGGAGCTTAAGCTTCTGCAGGCGCTCGTCTATCAGGAATGCGGAATGCACTTCGATGAGCGCCGCACTCACTTCCTTCAGGACCGTTTACAGCGGCGGCTCCGGGAATGCCATCTCGATTCTTTTTACAGCTATTACCGTCTGCTGATCAGCAAAGAAGGCAAAGCCGAACTTGCCCTGCTGCTGGAAAACCTGACGGTCAATGAAACAAGCTTTTTCCGTAACAAGGCGCAGCTGGAGCTATTCCATAAGCACACGCTCGACGAGCTCATTCGCCGCAAGCAGGCACAACGAGATTATTCGTTGCGAATCTGGAGCGCCGGCTGCTCTACGGGTCAGGAACCCTACACGCTGGCTATGCTGGTCGCGGACAGTCTGGCTTACTTCAGCTTACGCAATCCACTCTCTACACCTGCGCTATCGCCGAAACCGCTGATCCCTCCGCCCTGGAGAGTGGAGATTATTGCCAGTGACATCAGCTACTCGGTCTTGCGCGCGGCTCAGGAAGGACTCTACTCGGAGACACAGATGGCGAGCGTGGACTATAGCTATCGTCTGCGCTATTTCGACAAGACCGGCGAACGTTATGCCGTCAAGAAAGCTCTGAAAGAATTAGTACACTTCGACTTTCATAACCTGAAGACCGAGTATCTGCCTCAACACAATGACGTAATCTTTTGCCGCAACGTGATGATGTATTTCGACGTGCCGGAACAGAAGCGCCTTCTGGAAAAATTCGCGCGTTGTCTCAATCCTCATGGTCATCTGTTCGTCGGACACGCGGAAAGCTTGCTGTCATTAAGCGACAAGTTCGTCATGGTGCATCGCAACAGCGGAACTGCGTACCAGAAGGTTGAGGTGACGGAATGACTCACTCTTCCGATGAACGCGGCGCCGAAATGAGGGAGCTGTTCTTCGAAACCTCACAGGAGTTGCTGCAGTCGCTGAACGACGAAGCGCTGAAACTGGAAAAGCAGCCTGGCGATGTTGAACTGGTTCGCAGTATCCGCCGCACTGTCCACACTCTTAAGGGGGATTCGGCAGCCTGTGGCTTTCGTGAACTAAGCAATGCCGCACACTCGCTGGAAGATGCCCTGGCTCTCGATTCCGTGACTTCGCATGATCGCATCGCGGAAGTGGCCTTCGCCGCAGCGGATATCTTCGGAGCAATGCTTGCCGCCTACCACCACAAAGGGAAGCTGCCTTCAACTGCGCCGCTGGCGAAGATGATTCGCGAGCTCTCGCAAGAGCCTAAATCAGCAAGCGCATCAAAAACGAGCAGCCCGAACGCGAAGTCTACAAAAAAGAAAACTCCCGTTCTTCCCGAGCCTGAAGTCGCGACGACTCCGAGTTGGACAGAATATGAAAAGCTGGCGATCCAGAACGCGCAGGCACGGGGACGAAGCGTTTACCACATCAAAGCTGGTATCGATCCCCATTGCCTGATGCCGATCGCCGCGCGTCAAATGGTTTTGAATTCGCTGAAGACCTCTGCTGAAATTCTTGGGACCAGACCCGACACGAATTCGCCGGAGAGCGCTAAGCGATTGGAACTTTTAATATCAAGCGTCAAGACGGTCGAGCAGTTGACCGTTCATTGCCGCATCCCGTCGATCATTTCCGAAGTCAATATCGAATTGATCGCGCCCTCGCCGGCCTCTGCTTCTTCCGCCTCCAACGAAAACGAGGCCGCCAGTGAAGGCGAGATCTCTTCTGCGGATTCTTCCCATCCAGCGTCTGAAACCGGGGAAGATCAGACCGTTCTCGACAAAACCCGACATACGCATGCGGAAAACATTTTGCGCGTGGATGCCGAACGCATCGACAGCGTGCTTGATCTGGTCGGGGAATTAATTATTGGCAAATCCATGTTGCAGCAGGCGTTTGCCGAAATTGCCACTCATCTTCCTAAGGACGCCTTACGCGGACGCTTAAGTGATGCCATGGCATTCCAGTCCCGGGTGTTAACTGACCTGCAGCGTTCCGTCATGAAAATCCGCATGGTCCCCCTGGAACAGCTATTCCGGCGCTTCCCGCGAATGGTACGCGATGTGGCCAGACAATGTGGCAAGGAAGTAGACCTGGTGATGCGGGGCCAGGACACCGATTTGGACAAGAGTCTTCTGGACGCAATCGCCGAGCCGCTTACACATCTGGTTAGAAATGCCATCAGCCATGGCATCGAGAGTCCCGAGGAACGTGTTCGTTGCGGAAAAACTCGCCCGCGGCACCATCCATCTGTCCTCCTATCATCACGGCAACCAGGTCATCGTCGAGATCAGCGACGATGGCCGCGGTATTGATTCCCAAAAGATCAAAGCCAAAGCCATCGAAACCAAGCTGGTACCGGAAGAAGAAGCAGACCGGATGGGCGAGTCTGAAATTCTCGCGCTCGTCTTCAAACCTGGATTCAGCACGGCCGAAAAGATCACCGAGGTTTCCGGACGCGGTGTCGGCATGGACATCGTGCAAAACGTACTGCATCGCTTGAAAGGGTCGGTGGAGATGGACACTCGTGCCGGGAAGGGCACGACGTTCCGCTTGAAATTGCCGCTGACCCTTGCGATTATTCGTGCACTGTTATTCAACGTGGAACAACGGCTTTATGCCATCCCCTTGAATGCTGTTGCCGAAATTGCCCGCGCCAAAGAATCCGAAGTACACCAGATACAGAACTACGAAGTTCTGCAGTTAGGCAATCGAGTTCTCCCGGTGGTGCGGCTGGGACGCGCGCCTGTGTCCGGAACAAATTCCGAAGACCTCAAGCTTTTTGTTCTGGTCATTTCTGTGGGCGAGCGCAAACTGGGTCTGATCGTCGACGGTCTTCGCGGAGAACAAGAACTCGTCATCAAGGCGCTGGACGATCAGAGCGTGGCAACGGATTTGATCAGCGGAGCTTCCATACTGGGCGATGGCCGGGTAGTTCTGATCGTCAACGTTCCCGCCATCGTGGATCGTTATGGCAAGAGCCGTCCTCAGCAGGAAGAAGGCGTGGTATCCGGAATTCTGCTTTCCCATGCTGACCGAAAAATCGCGGTCATGAACCCGTCCGAGGTGCGTCCATGACGCCAGTGCGAGTATTGGTGGTGGACGACTCCGCGCTCATGCGGAAGCTGATTCCACAAATTCTGCAGTCAGACGGTTCCATCGAGGTCGTAGGCACCGCGATGGACGGTAACTTCGGCCTCAGAAAAATTGAAGAACTGAAGCCTCAGGTCGTGACGCTCGATCTGGAAATGCCCGGCATGGGTGGTATCGACATGCTGAAGGAAATCATGCGTCGCCATCGCCTGCCGGTCATCGTGGTGAGCTCCCATAGCACGCAAGGAGCCTCGATCACCCTGCAAGCCCTGTCGTTGGGCGCATTCGATTTCGTTGCTAAACCGGTTGATGTGCACGCTCGCATGCCGGAGATCGCGGCCGAACTCATCGGAAAGATCAAAGCCGCTGCCCAGAGCCGGGGAGTACAAGTCAGGGCAATGGCGGAACCCTCGCGGCTGAATTCGAAACCGCCGCTCGACGCCAAGAAAACCCCGAGCAAAGTTATCGCGATCGGCATTTCGACCGGAGGACCGCAGGCCCTGCAATATGTTTTCTCGCAACTGCCGGCTGACTTTCCCGGCACGATAGTTGTTGTGCAGCACATGCCGGAAGGCTTCACCGAAATGTTCGCCCGGCGTCTGGATGAAATCTGCGCGATCTCTGTCAAGGAGGCGCAGTCGGGCGACGTTCTGCTCGCGGGACGCGTGCTCATCTGTCCCGGCAGCCGTCACATCAAGATCAAGCGCCTGCCGCTCGGAGATGTCGCGGTGTTGAGCGATGAGCCCAGGGTGAACGGACATCGTCCTTCAGCCGACGTGTTATTCAAAAGTCTGGCGGAAGAGTTCGGACCTAAGGGTCTGGCCGTGCTGATGACCGGGATGGGCGACGACGGCGCGCAAGGCCTCGGCCTTGTCAAAGCTGCCGGTGGAATGACGATCGCGCAGAACGAGGAATCCTGCGTGGTCTACGGCATGCCCAAAGCTGCGATCGAACGCGGATTCGCGCTTCGCGTGGTCGGCCTCGACATGATGGCGAACACCTTGCAGGTGCAGTGTATGGCGGAACGTAGACGCAGTTTTGGTAATGGGTCAGACGAAAATGGCAAAGCCGCGGGAGCGGGACAAGATTAATTTGCAATGCTCGTGTGTGGCTGTTTCCGTTTGCATGTTGAATATTTTGCACTCAGTTTTGAATAAGTAGGAGGAGTTATGGAGCAGTTTGCATCTCTCAAACGCAGCAAGGACGGTCAACCGGTCCGATACCTGGTGGTGGACGATTCGGTCTTCGCACGCAAAAATCTGGCCCGCATCGTCGAAACTTTCGGTGGCCAGGTCGCAGGCGAAGCGGGCGATGGACTGACCGCCATCACCGAATACGATCGCACCAATCCCGACATCGTGCTCATGGACATCACCATGCCGCAGATGGAAGGAATTGAGGCGGCCGAGAAGATCGTGGGCAAGCATCCCGAAGCCCGCATCGTCATGGTGTCTTCCGTCGGCTATCAGGAAAACATTGTGGCGGCGCTGCAACGCGGTGCGCGTCACTTTGTGCAGAAGCCGGTCAAACCTGAAGTGCTCTACGAAGTGATCAAATACGTGCTGGGCGAGGACGGAGCGATCGCCTCCGCCGCGGGCGCGGGAGCCTAACAATGAAGATGGATTTGATTCAGCCGTTCATCAACGCGGCGGACGCCGTGTTGGCGCAAGGACTGCAATCCCCCATGTCCATTGGCAACCTGAGCATGGAGCAGGAGGCCTACCGCCGTAAAGGCGTGGCCGCCCAGGTGTCGCTCACCGGGGACATCGAGGGCAGAATTGTTTTTGATCTCGATCCCGAGACCGCCGTCCGCGTAGCCAGCCACTTCGCCGGCGGGGACGTGTCGGCATCCGATGACCTGGTCCGGGAAACCGTCTGTGAACTCGCCAATCAGGTCACAGGAAACGCCGTGACCACCCTCAACGACCAGGGCTTTCATTTCCGTGTCCATCCACCCGTCTTGCTCACTTCCGAACTTGCTCCCGCCAGCACGGAAGACACCGAAGCGCTGGTGATCAGTTTTGAAACCGCCCGGGGCAGCATGTTCATGAACATCGCTTTGCGCTATAGCGCTCAACAGCCAAACAAGCTCGCCGCTGCAGTAGGTAAATAAGCTCGAGGACATCACCGGCAGATCACGGCTGATCTTCGAGCAAGTCTCCAACGGCCATTGGAGATTCCAGCCTTCGCAATCATCAGGTAGAAAATCAGGGACCGGGAACGACAAACACCGGGTTTTGTGACAGCGGATTGCCTCCGTTGGGCGGAGTAATGACGCTGAGCGGTGCCGCCATGTCCAGCACCTTTATATCGTCGGAAGTCCGGATAATGCTCGTATTTCGCGCATCGCAATTGCCAACGTACACTTTTGAGCTGTCGGATGACGCCGCGGTAAATAGCTCGAATCGTCCGACGCCACAAGCCGCCGGGACGGAGGCCAGTGGAATGACATTTCGCACAGTTCCGCTATTCGCGTCTACCACCGTGACTTGCGAAGTAGCATTTCCACCGCTCAGGGAAACACTCGCCACGTAGGCCCGGGTACCGTCTGGCAGCGCTGCGACAGTGGTCGGTCCGGCAGCCACCGGCACAGTGAATAAGACCGTGAGAGGATCCGCCGAGACATCCAGTGCCGTCAAGGTATTAGCCGTCGGATTAGTGACGTACAGCCGGTTGCGTTTCCCGTCATAGACCATGTAATTCGCGCCCGGCGCAACCGGCGCAGTGCCGATGACGAGATCCGTCGAGGTGTCAATGGCAGACACCGTACCAGGGCCGCTGTTGAGTACATACACCCGGGCACTGTCCGAGCGCGCCACCGCCCAGGCCGGAGTGGCTCCGGTCGCAATCGTCTGCACCACAGTTCGGTCCACCAGACTGATCGCACTCACCGTCCCGTCCCCTTGGTTGACTGCATAGAGCTTCTTGGCGTCGGGCGTCTCCGCTAAAGCCACTGGGTGCACACCCACCGCGATCTGCGGGCTTAACATCACGTTGCTGATCGCTGAGACTGCCGCCACTGTGTTGGTGCCGAAGTTCGCGACATAAATCGTGCCACTCTCGGTAGTGTGCACAAAAATTGGATTCGACCCCGGGGGCAACGATGTGGTCGTGACCGATGCCGGAGAGCTTGGCGCGTAGGAGGAAATCGTGTCTTCCAGGCTATTCGCTACGTATACCCGGCTCCCGTTCGGAAGTAACGTAGCGTGAGTCGGCCCCAGACCCATGCGGGCTACTCCTATGTTTGTGTCGCCCGCCACATCCAGATTGCTGCTTGCACCCGGATCGTGAGTACCATTGTCGCTGAGCACCAGGACGAAATGAAAAGCTGCGGGATCGGGCGGAGGCCCGACAATCGGTATCGCTACCGGACGGTATTGATCGCCACAACCGACGCCGACTAGAGCAAGAACCAAGATGCCAAGCAACCGGGTCTTCGACCGAAACTTCATCCCCACCCCAGCGAAACGTCGCATGAACTCACAATGATCTAGAAGATGTTTCATTTTAATGGTTGGTAGGAATATGCGCCAGCGATCCACGTGTGGACGAAGACAATCGTCCGCCGCTCTTGAAGTTGATTCTGATCTGAGACCGTTTGGTTGCTCTTGGGGCAGAAAGATATTCGCGGGAACTCGATTCAACTGTCGATCCGACGGAAGATTCGCGGCGAGTAGTCCGAAATCCGCGGCGACGTACCAGGGCGGCCTACGCAGCAGGCCCCGAAACTTGTTTACGCTTTGCCGCGCGATTTCTTGCCGGACGCTGCTTCCCGCGCCGTTGCCGCCGGCTTCTTCTTTCCTTCCATGTCGGCGAGACTCTGTTTGAGCGCGGCCATCAGATCCACTACCGGAGCAAGTTTCTTCGGCTTCTCGACCTCGGCGACAGTGCCACCTTCCAGTTTGGTCTCGATCAGTTTCTTCAGATTGTCCTGGAAAGTGTCGTGATACTTTTCCGGATCCCATTCCGCGGCCAGCGCTTCGATCAACTGGTGGGCAACTTTGACTTCAGCATCTTTCAGTTCAACATCGGGGGCGCCAAAGTCCTCAACCGACCGGACCTCTTCCGCATAGTACATGGTGTGGAGCATGAGGCCGCCTTCGTGGGGCCGCAGAAACACCGTGTATTCGCGATTGTGCATGGTCAACTTGGCAATGGCCACGTACTCGCTCTCTTCAAGAGCCTTGGTCAATAAAGCGTAGGGCCTGCGTCCGGCTTCCTCGGGGATCATGTAATAAGAAGACTCGAAAAACACCGGATCCACTTCGCTGGACTTCACAAATTCCAGGATTTCCATCGTCTTGGCGGTCTGCGGCTCGATCTTTTTGATCTCTTCGGGTTCGATCACTACGTATTCGCCCTTGCGAAATTCATAGCCCTTGACGATTTCGCTCCGCTCCACCACACGATTGTCCGCCGGGCAGTAATATTGCTGCTTGACCCTCTGCAGGTCGTCGCGATGCAACATATTGAAGGAGATGCCACTGCTGCGCGCGCCGGAGAAAAGACGCACCGGCATGGAGATCAACCCGAAAGTCAGATAACCAGACCAAACCGAGGAAGCCATAGTTCTCCCCTAATTCAAAATGTGCGAAAGACGCGCCAGCGTAGTGAATTTTAATCTACGCAGCAGACTTTGATGCGGTTAGACGCGCCGGGTAACCAAAAAGCTATCACTACCTGTAGGACTACCTGCTGAATGGGGCCACATCTTGTGCCTGCCGTCAGCTGGTCAAAAATACCCGTCTGAAGTGCCCACGTTTGCGAAATGCAGGCCTCCCCCTTATTGTGACCGAAGCGTCTGATCCCGCGAGACGGTTCCCCCGATGAACGTGCATCCATGAGCTTCGACCTGACTCGCCTTCCCGACCGGTGGGCTGTCGGTGCATTGTTGACGTTATCCTTCACCGCGCTGGCCCGCTGGATGCGCGGCGTGACCAACGCCGGCGCGTTTGCCGGAGCCCTTTGTTGCTTCATTCTGTTCATCGGAGGCGGTCCGACCGCATTTGCCGCACTGATCACGGTTTTCGCACTCGCCTGGATAACCACGCGAATCGGCTACCAGCGCAAGCAGACCTTAGGCGTGGCCGAAAAACGGGAGGGCCGGAAAGCGTCCCAAGTAGTGGCCAACCTTGGCGTGGCCACCGTTTGTGCCGCGGTTTACGCAATCAATTCCGCGAGGTTTGGCGGCCGCAATCTGATCTTCCTGCTCGCCATGTCTGCTGCGCTCTCCGAGGCCGCCGCCGACACCGTGTCGAGCGAACTGGGGCAAGCTTTCGGCGGGAAAGCATGGTTGATCACCACAGGGAAGTCTGTTCCTGCAGGCACGAATGGCGGCGTGACACTGACAGGAACATTGGCGGGCATCGCCGCCGCCGTGATCGTCAGTACAGTCTGCTTCTTTGGTGGACTGCTTCCCCGCTCGTGGTTCGTGATCTCGGTCGTTGCCGCTATCCTGGGCACAATTGCAGACAGTATTCTAGGAGCCTGGTTGGAACGGCGACATCTGTTGAACAACGACGCCGTAAACTTCTTGAGTACTTTAGTGGCCGCTTTGGTATCTTTCTGGTTAACCTGAATTTTCGCTAATCGTTCGCTTCAGTATCGAGTCGGTTCTCTTTGGGAACCTACTCATATCACGCGACGTATCTACTCCTGTGACTTCGTTTTTTGACCGCAATCAGGGGTGGATTCCGTTTTTTACCCCGTCAGGTCATGTACTGATGGTCCTTGTCGGAGGTTACCCTCCACGTGAAAATACAGGGAGCATCTTTGCCCAAGGATGCTCGCATCTCACTGCTTTGGTTGGGTTTGCCGGAAATTCTTCGACGAGTCCCGAAAAGCAACGAAAGACGATTTGAAGTAATGAGGATTCAGACATTTGTAGTCGGGTCGGTCCTGGCGCTGGCGCTTTTTCTGTTTGCGCAGCAACGCCCCGGGAGCAGCCAACCTAGTGGCTTCCGCGAGGTCGTGGACTTAACCCATTCGTTGCCCGGCACCGAATCAGCATCGGCTTCCGCGTCTCGCTTGCAAAACGCGGCCATGACCGGACGAACTTCAGTCCCTGCCTCCGAACAGTTCGCTACCCGAATCGACGCCCCGGCGCGCATGTGGACCGTAGACCAGATTCCGGCTGGACGCCTCATCGCGCCACTGGTGGTTCTCGATGTGAGCGCCAAGGTTAAGAGCAATTCGGACTATGAGATTTCCGTGGAAGATATTGCCCGATGGGAGCAGGCCAACGGTCAGATCCCGCTCGGCGCAGTTGTGATGGCTCGTACCGGATGGGAACCGCGATGGGTCTCTGCCAAAAATTATCGGAACGCGGATGCCAGGGGTGTCATGCACTTCCCTGGATATTCCGAGGACGCCGCCCGTTTTCTCGCTGAGGGACGTACAGCTCTCGGCCTCGGCACAGACACGCCGAACCTGCAACCCGGTTCGTCAAGAAATCCTGCAGTAAATCAATACACGCTGGGTCGTGGATTATACGTTCTGACCAACGTAGCAAATCTCGACCGCATGCCCGCGAACGGCGCGGTTGCCTTGGTCGCCCCGATGAAACTAACCGGCGGATCGGCCGCACCTGTGCGAATTCTCGCACTAGTCAGATAGTAAGCCCTTCTTCGAGCTCCAACTATGCGGAACAGCGATACGGTCTTTCCCGCGTCTTCTCTTGTCCTTGACCGCTCCTCTGTATGCGTCCGAAGCCTCATTCAGAGGAACGGTATGGTCTTGACGAATGCTTTTAGCTGTCCAGCGTCAAGTTGCTTAGCGATTTCAACTCAGCCTGTCTTTTGATTCGGCTCGACGATGAAGAAAGCATCTTTCACTCGCTGGTCGGCTGTGCCTTCGCTGTCCGCAGCAATGGTCACCATGCGTCCACTTGGCTTGAGGACACCCCATGACCGCTCCAGCGTGTCCCCGCCGACGGCATCGAAAACGACATCTACGTCCCGAATCTCTTTTTCAAAACGGGAGGCTCTTGTAGTCAATCGCCTCGTCCGCTCCGAGTTGCTTGACGAAATCGATGTCCTGAGCTGAGACGGTAGTGATGACGTGGGCGCCGCGAATTTGCGCCAATTGCACAGCGTAAAGGCCAACGGCGCCCGCGCCTCCGTGGACTAATACGCGCTCGCCTGGTTCTAGCTTCGCGCGCTCTATCAGTCCTTGCCACGCCGTCAAGGCGCCGATCGGCACTGAGGCGGCAGCTTCGTGGCTTAAGGTTGCGGGCTTCCGCGCAATATTCTGGGGCAGCGTAATACAGAACTCCGCAGTGGCTCCATCACGAACCAGTCGTTCATGCCATAGACCTCGTCGCCAACTTCGAAGTCCTGGACATCTTTGCCGATCGCCGCGATGACTCCCGAAAATTCGTGCCCTGGTACCGCGTGTATGCGCGCTGTTCCTAATTTCGTATGTGTCGTGGGATACCACAGTAATTCTGTGGGAGTGACACCAGCGGCATGAACCTGAACCAATATCTCGCCTAAGCCAGCTTCCGGCTTCTGTAACTCCGCGAGGATCAGCACGTGGTCCCTGGTCTGCTGTTGTTCAGCTGCATCGCCTTCATTGACGACCTCGCTCGAAGGCTATTTTACTCGCCCTTTTGACGCGGGGTCAGGCCTGGGAAGGCCATAGCGACGGCGGTGGCTTGTATGTGAGGGTGGGACCGAGTGCTCTGCGAGTGGCATCGAACCTGCATCATCAGTCCAGTCGGATCCGCCCTGCGACGCGGATCCAAGAAGAGAAATCAGTCATAGCTTTCGCTTTTTCGAGTAAGCGCATTCCGCTGCTATGAAGATCGTGGCGCCGCAAGACCAATCCGATTGGTACCCCAGCTGCTCGGCTCAAGGGATGCAAGGACCAGTAGTAGCATTGTCCTCTGCCGGATTGGACGACCGCGACGGAGGGCAAATGGCGACGCAAAGAATTGGACTCGAATTTCCACGATCTCTTGCGAGGACGCTACGTTGCAACACTCGGAACCGAGAACGCAGATGGAACCATCCACCTGACTGCGGTCTGGTATCTCTTCGAGGATGGCTGTCTGTTCATCGCGACGTCTTCCAAGACCCAGAAAGGCTCGTAATGTGATCGCGCGACCGAAAGCTTCGCTGATGGTCGACGCGAGAAAACCAGGAACAGAGCGGGGTGTAACTGCGACGGGCAGAGTGGAACTTGTTTCAGGCGGAGAGTCCCAGGAGATAAACCGACGCCTGCACAGCCGATATTTGAGTGCAGCAGCGATGTCCGATCCCCACGTCGGGCCAGTGTTTGCATCGTTTGATGATGTGACGATACGACTAACTCCCGTTTCGTGGATTGCCTGGGACATGGCAAAGTTAGACGCTCAAGCGTTCGGGGGACGATTGGGTGGAACCCCAGGACACCTGCTTCCGCTGGATTTCGAAGGTGATTGCCGCCACATTTGAAAGTCCAAACTGGTCAATGGGTGTAATGGCGATTTCATCAGCAGTGGCACATGCTGCCTTGTTGCTTGCTCATAGCAAGTCCATCGAACTGGAATTGGGAGTTAAGATGTCTCTCTAAAAGACTGCCTAACAGCCACTTCGCGGTTAATCCAGATTTAAAGAACTGTTTTGTTGACTCCGCTCCCGACTTGCAACATCCTCTCTCGCCAGTAGCAAAACCACTGTCAAAACTCGTCACCAGGACGTGAGAGACCCTATGACGCTTCGTCGCACCAAACAGGGAGACGAAATCATGAAACGCCGATCCATCTTCTTTGCATTCGCCTTGGCCGCGACGGCGACCGCACTTGCTGCCGCAGCAACGCCGCACGGGCCAACAGGTTTGGCCGCCGCCCCGCCCGCTCAGTCACCGGCGCAGGCCAAGGTCACGTTCCGGGGCACCGAATACTTTCTGCGCTCGTCGGACGGCAACAATACGATTTCACGCCCTTGGGCCAGGAGGACCTTCATGCCTTTACCGACATGCTATCACTCGATCTATATCCCACGGCCCATGACCAGGAGGCTCTGGCCACGATCACCAGTCGGGTCCTGGCGATTGCCCAAGGCGCGAACGCCACAGTCCTGCGAACGATTTCGGTTTCCGCTTCAGGGCAACAACCGGGCGAGCATTTCTTTGCCGCAGTGATGCCAACCCCCCATGGTGTGGATTTCGATGCGACACGCTTCGTCCTCGTCGACAAGCAAGTTGTCGGGGTGTTTTACACCCACCGGTCCTACGGCCAGTCAGCTGCCGGCACGACGAGTGAATGGGTAACGAAGAACGCTGCAGACGTTGAACAGCAGCTTCTGCAGTTCGATGCCTCACCCATGGTGTCGTCCGTGAAGGTCTCCACCAGCCCATCCCTTCCTGCTCCCAACACAGATCTGCCTGCCGGCACGATTAAAAAAGGCACGCTGACGAGTCCGCAGCTCATGCACGACACGATGCAAGGGGTCACTGGCAAGGTGGCCGCGCTGGGATGCGGCAAAGTTGAGGATGTTGCGCCTTACGTCGTAACGCCCTTCTCAGGCGCGCCCCGCGCCAGACAGTGGCAGGAGAAGTGGCTGGTCAAGGGTTGCGGCAAACAATATCCGGTCGATATCGATTTCAAAGAGGACGGCGCAGGCGGGGCCTATTGGACGATCAAGAATTGATGGTTGTCCGCGACATACGACTATGTCGAAACCTAGACACTCGCTCGTTGCGAGGTTGTTAAACGAGGCAGCTAAGACAGCAAAATCCACTTACGGTTTAATCGACAATGAAGAAGCTGATTCGTCGAACTTGAACGCCAGCACCCGCATAGTGCGGATACGGCCCTGACAAGAATGTCCGTAGAGGGAACCTATGTCAAAAAATGCGCAAGTCAGACTGCTACTGTCGTCGATATTTGCTTTGTTTGCCTGTCTGCCCGCGACAGGATTTGTTTACGGTTTGGTTGTTTGCGATTGCGGTCACGATTTCTTTGGCCAGACGTTGGGCAGGGTGTTCGTTGGATTTGTCGAGGCATTCGTCACATCAATCACTTTAGGGAAACCATCGAATAATGAAGGTGGTACTAGCAGCACCAACATAAGACCTTTTGTGGTTCTGGGATTTTTCCTCATTGCGACGACGATCTATTTGCTGCTGGGTCGCTCCCGCAAAAAGAAGAGTTAACGGTCAACATGATCCGACAATCGGTCTTATATCGCTCGTTCGTAAACCTCCGCAACACGAAATCCCTAGTCCCCGGGCTTGCATGTTTTATTGGGGGGTATACATTTTCAGAATGGAGAAATCGATGAAGAACGCAATCGTAGTCGTAACAATCCTTGTACTCGCCTTGGCGAACGCCGCAGGGCAGGCAAAAGTACTTACGAACGATCCGCTGACGGGGCTTCCTCTAATTCCTGCCACTGTTGTAGTACAAAGCGCGGGCAACGAGCCAGTAAAAATGCCGGATAGTCGCGTTTGCAAGAGCAAAATGCAGGGGGATTTCTATTCTCTTTTCTCCTGCTAGTTACTTCTCGAAGCAAACTATCAAAGTCAGCAAGGTGGTTGCCTGGTATTCCTCGCATCTTTCCGGCTTCAACAAAGTGAGCGGATACCAATCCCGCACCCAAACTGCATTCTACAATTCAGATCGAACAATTCTGATTATTGTGACTGGCAATCCGGGTGCTGCGGGCGAGGACACAGACGCCTACTCCGTAGCCTACCAACGCTATCAACCAGGCCTTTTAGAGAAAACAGTCACAAGCCTGACGCAAGGGAAAATTATTTGCAATTGATTGCGTTAGATTCACGGACTCTGACTGTCGGGAGGGCCGTCGAGCAAAAACTCACTGCATTCGTGTTCGACAAGTCGTTGCAGCGTAGCGCCAATCCGATACGCATCGTCACTCTGTGTTTTGATCTACTCGTGTAGATGGCGTACCAGGTCCCGGTTTGGTGGATGCCGCGTCCCGGTGTTTGTGTTCGGAGAGCATACAAGTGGTATTGGGATTGTGTTAATCGGGCGATAAGACCAACTATGACCATCGTTGGACGCTCCAGACAGCATTTCCCAGGATTGTTATGTCTAGAAATTTTTCTCGCTCGTCCTTCTCCATTGCATTTCCCCAGCTTTTCGCGTTTTCTATCACGAAGAGTTCTGATTGAGTGTCGATGGAGGAAATAGCAAACATGAGCGACCCGCGCTATCCCATCGGAAAATTTCATTTCGACGGCCCGCCTGATCCGGAGCAGCGAACGAAACTCATCGACGACATCGCACAGACTCCCGCGGCCTTGCGCGCCGCAGTGAATGGCTTTACCCCGCAGCAGATCGAAACTCCATATCGCGATGGCGGATGGACGGTGCGGCAAGTCGTTCATCACGTGCCGGAGAGCCACATGAACGCCTACATCCGCTTCAAACTGGCGTTGACCGAAGACGTTCCCACCATCAAGCCTTACATGGAAGATCGCTGGGCGAAGCTGCCCGACGTTCAGTCGACGCCGCTGGAAGTTTCGCTGACCCTGCTCGACTCGCTACATGATCGCTGGGTACACCTGTTGCGCTCGATCAAGCCGCAGAATGGAAGCGGACTTTCAACCATCCCGAGATGGGACTGGTGCCGCTGGAGAAAAACCTTGCGCTGTATTCGTGGCACGGCCGGCATCACGTCGCGCATATCACGGAATTGCGGAAGAGGATGGGTTGGTAATTGTCATCCTAACATGCAGCGAACTCATGACGAAGCAAGCGCGCCAAGCCATGTATAGCTTGGCCGCTTCTCGCATGCACGGCTACCATTCGCTTGCCATCCTGCGAATGCGGGACGCGAGTCCGGACGCGGCGCCACGTATACCTTCACTCCTTCATGCTCCAGCAATTTGCGGATGCGGAAGACGTGATAGGCATCGCTCACCGCCACGCAACTGCGCATGCGGTTGGTCCGCATGATGACCGCGACTCGCTCGGCCGATGAGGCGGTGTCGGAGCCCTGCGTTTCAGCAATCAGTTTTGCTTCGGGAATGCCGCGGTGCATCAGGTAGTCGTGGCCGACTCCGCCTTCGCTGAATGTGGGATCCGCCGCCGAGCCTCCGGTAGTGATCACCACCGGCGCGAGCCCGCGCTCGAAAAGATCGTAAGCGTGATCGAGCCGGGCGCGTAAGACCGGAGACGGACGGCCGGAGTACTCAGCCGCGCCGAAGACCACGATCGCGTCCGCCGGATGAACTTCCTGCAAACCCGCTTCATGCACGATTTGAATGCTGCTGATTGCGAGAAAGACTGCCACGACCGACCGCAGCCAGCGCCACCACCCATAAGGGCCAGGGGCTTTGCCGGCGCCGGTCTGCGTTCGGTCTTTCATCCTTGCGCGAAGAACTCGGAAATCTCCTGAGCAGGAATGGCGCCTTCCCGCATAATTCGCCAGCGGGCTTCTTCATCGGTGAGATCGATGATGGTCGAAGCCACTTCGCGCGGCGAAGTGCCGCCATCCACGATGATTGAGATGCGATCCTGCAACTGGTCGCGAACCGCTAGCGCTGTCGTGCACTCGGACTCGCCGCTGAGGTTGGCGGAAGTCGCGGTGATGGGAATCTGCGCCGCTTGCACCACCGCCAGCGGAATCGTCGCCTTCGGCACCCGCAACGCGACGTTGCCGGTATTGGCCGTCACTTTCAGCGGCAGCCGCGACGAGGCCTTCACGATGATGGTCAGCGGCCCCGGCCAGAAGCGCCGCGCCAGCGCATAGAATTCCTCGGTCAGCGGCTCGGCCAGTTCCTCCGCCTGGTCGACATCGGCGATCAGCAGCGACAGCGGCTTGTGGCGCGAGCGCGACTTGATGTCATACACGCGATCCACCGCGCGCAAATTGAACGGATCGGCCGCCAGCCCGTAAAAAGTATCGGTCGGCATGCCCAGAACTTCGCCCGCGCGAATCTGGTCCGCCGCATATCGAATGAGCGACGCTTCCGGGTTTTCACTATTGATCTTGACGATTTCTACGCGCACCGCAGGTCCCTTCCAGCCCCAGGTCTTAAAATCGAGAAAGCTAACATAACACGGGAAGCGCTGCAAAGCCGAGAGGAACAGGTATGATTGCTGGCCGTACATCGCGACCTCGATGACATCAGAGCGCGCAGTTACGGCCATGAAGACACAGCCAATGTCGACGCAGCCGCCTGCGCCGCATTGAGGGACGCCACAACGCTCTGGTCAAAGAACTGCGCCGGGCCTTCAGCCGGGGCGAGCTCACCGCCGACGGCTACTGCGCCATCGAGGGCCTGCGCATTCTGGAAGAAGCCATTCGCAGCGGCCTGCGCTTTCGGGCCGTCTTCTTCAACGAGTCCGCGGCCGCCCAGGGCAGACCGTCTGCTCCCGCAAATCGGCGCCCAGGTCGAAACCTTCTGCTGCCCGACAAGCTTTTCGCCAGCATCGTCCCCAGCGAAACGCCGCAGGGTGTGGCGGCTCTGGTGCGATGGAAGGAATTCTCGCTCGAAGACGTTTTGGCCAAATCCGCAGGCAGGGCCGTTGCTGGTGATCGCCGGAGTGCAAGACCCCGGGAATCTGGGCACGATCCTGCGTTCCGCGGAGGCTTTCGGCGCCGGAGGCGTCGTGCTGGGCGAAGGCACGGTCAGCCCGTTCAATCCGAAAGTTGTGCGTGCCTCGGCAGGTTCGGTCTTCCGGCTGCCCCTGGCGCGGGCGAAACTGTCGAGGCCATTGGCCAGATGAAAACCGCTCGGCATTCGGCTTGGTCGCCACCGCATCGCACAAAGGCACGCCGCTGGATCAGGCCAATCTGTCGCGGTCCGCCTGGCAATCTTTATCGGCAGCGAAGGCGCAGGATTGTCCCGCGATCTCATCAAAGCAATGGACGAAGTTGATCGCGATCCCGCATGCGCCGCAGGTGGAGTCGCTGAATGCGGGAGTGGCGGCCAGCATCGTGTTGTATGAGGTGGCGAGGCAAAAGGCATCAACCACGAAGGACATCGAAGTCACACGAAGGAAAACAAACTTAAGGCTTCCCTTCTGTGTTTCCTTCGTGAAACTTCGTGTCCTTAGTGGTTAATGATTTTTCAGTAGTACATGAGCCTTTTCCAAACCATCCCGGGCGGCGACAGCAACCCCGGCGACCGCACGCGTCCGCTTGCCGATCGCATGCGCCCGCGCACGCTCGACGAATTCGTCGGCCAGGAGCATCTCGTCGGACCGGGCAAGCCGCTGCGCACGCAGATCGAGCGCGACGACATCGGCTCGCTCATCTTTTGGGGACCGCCCGGCACCGGCAAGACCACGCTGGCGCAAATCATCGCCCGCATGACCAAAGCCGAGTTCATCGAGTTCTCCGCCGTGCTCACCGGCATCAAGGAAATCAAGCAGGTCATGGCCGATGCCGAACGCGCCAAACAATACGGCACGCGCACCATCGTCTTCATCGACGAAATTCACCGCTTCAACAAAGCCCAGCAGGACGCTTTTCTTCCCCACGTGGAAAAAGGCAACATCCGCCTGATCGGCGCCACCACCGAGAATCCGTCGTTCGAAATTATTTCCGCGCTGCTCTCCCGCAGCCGCGTGTATGTGCTCAAGCCGCTCACAGAAGAACAGATCGTTGAACTGCTGAAGCGCGCTCTCGCCGATGAAACGCGCGGCCTGGGAAGCATGAAGTTGACGCGCCTCGGATGACGTGCTGGAAAAGATCGCAGCCTATTCCAGCGGCGACGCGCGCAGCGCCTACAACGTGCTGGAAGTTGCCGCCTCGCTGGCCCGCGGAGCGATCGAGAAGCGCAAGACGAAAGCCGGGCAGCCTGGAAATTTCCGACGAGATCGTCCACGACGCGCTGCAGAAGCGCGTGCTGCTTTACGACAAAGCCGGCGAAGAACACTACAACCTGATCTCCGCGCTGCACAAATCGGTGCGCAACAGCGATCCCGACGCCGCGCTCTACTGGCTGGGACGCATGCTCGAAGCCGGCGAAGATCCTCTGTACATCGCGCGCCGCGTGGTGCGCATGGCGGTCGAAGACATCGGACTGGCCGATCCCAACGCGCTCGCGCAATGCATGGCCGCGCGCGATGCCGTCGATTTTCTCGGCATGCCGGAAGGCAATCTGGCGCTGGCGCAAGCCGTGGTCTATCTGTCGATCGCGCCCAAATCCAACGCGCTGTACACCGCCTACAGCGACGTTCAAGGCGACGTGGAACGCACCGCAGCCGAACCAGTTCCGCTGCACCTGCGCAACGCGCCCACCGGACTGATGAAAGGCCTCGGCTACGGCCAGGGCTACCAGTACGCGCACGATCTCGAAGACAAAGTGGCAGACATGCAGTGTCTGCCCGACAATCTGCGCGATCGCGTCTACTACCATCCCACCAGCGAAGGCGTGGAAAAGCGCATCCGGGAGCGTCTGGAAGAGATTAAACGGCGGCGTTCGCAAGCTGCGAGAGCGCTTCCCCAGCGCCTAAAACAGAATCCGGGACATAGCTCCGAGCATCTAATACTGGTAAGGCCTTTCCCGTTTTCGCTGACATTGCAAGGAGTTTCTATGGCTCGTTCCCATGGACCTGCCATCATCGCTATCGATCCTGGTCACCGTCCGCCAAGTGCAACCCGAGCAGGTCGAACATCTGCTCAAAGCTGCAAAAATGGGCGCGCAAGATCACGTCCATCCTCGATCTGGATGAGTTGATCGACAAGATTGTCGAACGACGTCGCCGCCGCCTTCGGATGCGTGGAGGCCAACGTTTATCTGCACGACGAAGAGCGCGGCGAACTGGAGGTGGCCGGCGTGCATGGCTGCAGCCAGTCACGGCAAGGGATCGAGCGCTAAAAGATCGGCAAGGAAGGCATGGTCGGTTACGTCGCCGCCACCGGGCAGATGCGCTACGCGCCCGACGTGCGGCTAGGACCCGTATTACATCGGCCTGCGAGGAGTCCACGCTTTCTGAAGTTGCCATTCCTCTGCTGGTGGATGGAAAGCTGGTGGGAGTGTTTTCGGCCTCGCATCACGAACTTGACGCCTTCCCTCGCGAGCACCTGCGATGCTGCAGGCGCTGTGCGAACACGTCGCGGTCGCGGTGCACAATGCCCGCGCGCTTCCAGCACGAACGGCACGAGCGCGAGCGGATGAGCTCAGGAAGAGCGCGAGGCACGCGTGATCCAGCAAGCTCTGTTGCCCAAGAGTTCGCCCTACATTCCCGGCTTCGCGATTTCCGGGCTTGTCCATCCCGGCGGGCGCGGTGGGTGGCGACTGGTACGACTTCATTCCCTTCGACGACGGTTGCTGGGGACTGGTTCTGGCCGACGTTTCGGGAAAAGGCACGGCGGCGGCGCTGCTGATGTCCGCCACCCGCGGCATGTTGCGCTCGCTGGCGCAAACCTGCACCGGTCCGGGAGAAGTGCTGACTCGGCTGAATCGCTTGCTGGTGGAGGATTTTCCTTCCGGCAGGTTTGTGACCATGCTGTTCGCGGTGTCTGAATCCCTCCGACTCGCACCTTGACGTTCTCCAGCGCCGGCCATCTGCGGCCCCTACTGGTAGACGATCAGAGGCGCGCGCTTTCTGGACAGCGAACGCGGCATGCCACTGGGCTTGGGAACGGGAGAATTTTCCGAAAGCCAGGTGCAGCTCTCCGAAGGTTCACGGCTGGTGTTCTACAGCGACGGCATCACCGAAGCCACGGACGGATCGGATGAAGAGTATGGCGCCGAACGCATGCGCGATCACGTTCTGCAGCCGGATGCTTCCGCCGAAAGCATCCTCGCCGACGTCCGCACCTTCGCCAACGGCGAAGGCCTGCACGACGACGCGACAGTAATTTTCGTGAAAGCCTAAGGCATTAACCACCAAGGACACGAAGTATCACGAAGGGAATTCAGCTACAGAGGATTCCTTAGTGATACTTCGTGTCCTTGGTGGTTTATTGCTTTTTTCTGAGATCACCCGAAACGCGCCCGATGTTCTTTCAGAATGCAGCGGTCCATGATCACAACAATCCCCGCCTTGCGCGCCTTCTCCGCCGCTTTTTCGTGGACCACTGACCTTCCTGCATCCAGATCGCCGGCACTTTTAACTGGATCGCCTGATCGACGATCTTCCTCCACGTACTCCGGCCGGCGAAAAATATTCACGATGTCGATCTTCTCCGGAACATCCAGCAACGACGCGTACGACTTCTCGCCCAGCGAGCCGTGAATCGTCGGATTTACCGGAATGATGCGATAGCCATGCGTCTGCATGTAGGCAGACACTCCATGGCTGGGGCGCAGAGGGCTGTTGGAAAGCCCGACCACGGCGATGGTTTGGGATCGCTTGAGCAGGTCCGCGATGGGATCCGAATGCGGCAGGGAAGCCATGGACGAATTGTAACTCTTGCCCGAATCAAGATCCGCGCCCGTGGCAAAGTCGCTCTTAGCTCTTACCGCTGTTGGTATTCCATCTTCTGCTTGAACATTTTCGTAGCCAGCTTGCGGACCGTGTCCGAAACTTCCTTGTTGTTCGACAGGTTGCGCAGATCGCCGACCAGAATGTTCTTCATCAGTCCCGAGCGAAAGATCTAGCGGGGTTCGCGGATTGAAAACCAGCGCGCGGATGATCGAATAATTCTTAGCAAACCGCCGCTTCATCGGGATGCCGCGCAGCACCGCCTCGAGCACGTTTTTCTGCCCGGCAAATCTTTCCACTTCGCCGTCACTGACTTTGGGCGATTCCAGCACCGCCAGCGCCACAATCTTGGTGCCGTCCCGGATCAAAAGCGATCGTTCTTCCTTGCTGCCTTTCATCGCCAGTTGGATGCGGCCCTTGATATCAAGCTTGGAAATCTTCTGCAAGGCACTGCCCCGTTGCTCGCTTGGGGTCAGGCTGGTCTTCTTATTCGGAGCCTTTTTGGCCGCAGCCCCTGTAGCCACCGTCGTATTGGCCGTCGCCTGCCTCAGTCGCCTGAGCTTCGGCAGCGGGCGCTTCCGCCATCGGCATAAATTCTTCGTAGATTCCGCCGATTGGCTGAAACGTGTGGTTAGCTTCCGCGGCAATCTCGTTTGCATGTTCGGAAAGATATGCGAGAACCCCATCGTCCAGAACCGCATCGCCTTCCTGCGCTATCTTCCCCGGTCGAAAGGTGGAAGACCTCATCCAGCCCAGAGGCCGGCGCTTCGCCGGGTCCTGCACGCCACTGACACTGTTTCTTCGCGGATACTGGTTCAGGCTCGCTCGGACCCGCGGCAACCGGATGGATCAGGTTTCTGATGGTCTCGCTCTTGAATTCCAGTGAGATTGATGATTCGACAAAAGCGCATGCAGGATCACCGGCGAACTCGTGATTCTCGGGCTCTTCAACATCAGTTCGACAGCGTCCCGGCCCGCGCTCGGCGCCAATTCGAGCAGCGACTCCGCCGATACCGATGGATTCGCCAACAGCGCCGGCAGCAGCACCGGCCGAAGATTTGCCGGCGAAATCAAATAATTCAGAACCTCTTTCGGAGTTGATGGATTGCTCGCGGCAGTCCGCGATGCCTCTTCATCCCAACCGGCCAGTGTGAGCTGTGCCTGTTGACCGAAAATCTTGTTGTGAACGGCCAGATGGACCAGGACTTCAATCATCTCCTGGGCGGGCAAAGCCAGTGAGCCCTTGGAGGCTGACTGCATCAGATTCGAAGGCACAGCCGACGCGCGAATGAGATCAATCATGCGGGACATAGGTTCGAACTCCTGACTTCAGTCTTCAGTCGTCGGTCTTTAGTCGTCAGTGTCGTCGGTTAGCAGTTTTAGTCGTTAAGCCACGGGTTCGACTTTCCTGAAGACTGAAAACCGCCGACTAATTACCCTTTTCCCCCCGTCGCATCTGCAAATAGGCGCGGATAAAGGGCTCAATGTCGCCATCGAGTACCCGATCCACGTCGCCAACTTCCATTTTGGTGCGGTGATCTTTAATCAGGCGATAGGGCTGTAAAACATACGAACGAATTTGCGAACCGAAATCGATGTCCAGCTTGGAGTCTTCGATCTTCTTGGTGGCTGCCCGCTGTTTCTCCAGTTCGTATTCATAAAGCTTGGAGCGCAGCATGCTCATCGCCCGCTCCCTGTTCTTGTGCTGCGAACGCTCGTTCTGGCAGCTGGCCACCAGCCCGGTTGGAATGTGGGTCATGCGCACCGCGGAGTCGGTCGTGTTCACGTGCTGCCCACCCTTCCCGCCGGAGCGGTAGGTATCCACGCGCAAGTCTTCCGGCTTGATCACGATCTCAATGCTGTCGTCGATTTCCGGAGAGACATACACGCTGGCAAACGAAGTATGCCGCCGTTTGGCCTGATCAAAGGGAGAAATTCTCACCAGCCGGTGGACGCCGATTTCGCTGGTCAGCAATCCGAAGGCATACTCTCCATTCACCGCGAAAGTCGCCGACTTCAATCCGGCTTCCTCCCCCGGCTGGTAATCGTAAAGCACCGTCGGAAAGCCGCGCCGCTCCGCCCATCGCAGATACATTCGCAGCAGCATGTCGGCCCAGTCCTGCGACTCCGTGCCGCCCGCTCCCGGATGGATCGTCACAATGGCGTTACGTGCGTCGTTCTCGCCCGAAAGCAGACTCTCGGTTTCGAGGCGGTCAACCAGATCCCTTCAGCCCATCGATCTCGCGGCGCAGATCGGCTTCCACATTCTCGCCTTCACGGCCCAGATCGAAGTAGGCGGAAATGTCCTCGCCCCGGCGCACCAAGTCCGACTCGGTGGCCAGTACGTTCTCCAGGCGCTTCTTTTGACGCATTACCTGCTGGGATTTTTGCGGATTCGACCAAAGACCAGGGTCAGCAGCTTGCTTGTCGAGTTCGGCTAGCTGTTCACGAAGCGTGCCCGCGTCAAAGGTACTCCCGAAGATCACGAACTTTGTCCTTCAGTCCTGAATATTCCTGTTCGAGCTCTTCATGCATATTAGGGTTCTGTCCTGTCGCGGAATAGGAAATGAAAAAGCAACCCCGCTAACGAAATTATCGCACAGAGATAAGCGAACCAATCGCCGTGACGGGTGTAGAACGTGGTTACGTTGGTGAGGGCATAGTTGGCGTCTAAAGCAGCCCGGATCTTGCGGGGAATGCTGGCCACCACCCGGCCGTAAGGATCGATAGAGGCGGTCACCCCGGTATTGGTGTCGCGCAACAGCCAGCGATAGTTTTCTACCGCTCGCATGCGCGCCTGTTTCAGGTGCTGCGCGTAAGCCCCGCTGTCGCCATACCAGCCGTCGTTGGAAATGTTCACCAGAACCTGCGCCCCGTTAGCCGCCAGCTGCCGGATTTCATCCGGAAAAATCGACTCGTAGCAGATGAAGACACCCAGCTTGCTGTTCGCCGCGTCTGAAGCGGCGCCCGCGATGCGCCGGACGAAAAATCGCCGACTTCCTTGGTCAATCCTCCGGCAAACCCGAACACCCGTTTGAATGGAACATACTCGCCGAACGGAACCAGGTGAATCTTGTCGTAGCGCCCGACCCACTCGCCGCCCGGAGTCACCAGGCTCCCCGAGTTGTAAAGCCGGGTGGCATGCAGCGGTGTCTCGCCCGCGTTGCGAATGCCCAGGCTTCCAACCAGCATCCAGGTTTGCGCCTGGCGCGCAATATTGCTGACGCTATCGCGAAATGCGGGATCGGTCGTATAGAACGGCGCCGGCGACTCCGGCCAAACAATCAAATCCGGAGTCGCAGCGGCCGTACTGGAAGAATCTGAAGCCGCCCCGAAGTTGTTCTGGTCCTTGCCCGGTCTAGTCAGGCTGAACAGGCTAAGATCGCGCAGCGTGTCGTCGAAATATTCCTTGGTCCAGTCGCCGCCCTGCAAAATCGGAATGTTCGCCTGCACCAGGCGGGCGGTACGGTCGGCTGGCACCGGCGGCGGACTGATCAACCGTCCCGGCCTGCAACACCATCATCGCCGCGGCCGTCGCCAGCAAGCAGCGGCGCCGCTTGCAGCGTTGCCCCCTCTCGCCTCGAATCACGAACGCAGCCGCCAACGCTGTATTCACCACCATGATTTCAAATGACAGCCCGTACACCCCGGTCACCGTGGCAATGCGTGCGAGGGGAATATTGTCCACCTGCGAAATTCCCAACAGATCCCAGGGAAATCCGGTAATGCGAGTCCGGGCCAATTCCACCGCGACCCACAAAAACGGCGCGAGCAGAAGAACCTCGGCGGGTGCCGGGATATCGCTCCCCTCAGCCCTGCTGGACTCGTTTCCAAAACTGCAGGGTTCGCCAAAAGACTGATCAACAATCCGAAGAAACCGTGATACAGCGCAAGATAAAGACAGAAAAGAAACAAAAGCCCAAGCGCCGCCGGCGTCCCCACCCCGCCATACTGGCGCATGGTGTTGAATATCCAGTAGCAGGTTCCGGCATACCAAATAATTCCGCAACAGTAAGCGAGCAAAAAAGCCTGCAGCGGCCGTGCCGGCAACAGCTTAACCCCGGCGCGAAGCTGCAATGTGTCAGGTTCCCGGGCGCGCAAAAGTGCAATCACAAGCGGAGCAATCGCAACCCAGCAAAGAAAATACAAATTGGGCAACGGGAAAACCAAAATCTGCAACCCGGCCGAAAGCAACATCAGTAGCCAAGCGCTTTTATGGATTTCCCACAAGTACTCATTCGCGACACATCGAAAGAAGTAAGCAAAGTGCCGTCGACCTCCTATCGAACCTAACCGCGGACGCAAAGTCGCAAAGGCAATCCGAAGAGATCCCTTCGTGAAACTTCGTGTCCTTGGTGGTTAACGCCCTGGAGCCATCCGGACCTGTCAATTCCGGCTATGCCATTCCCCGCCGATGGGCTAACATAGCTGACGCGCATTGGGTCCCACCTCAGGGATACAATTCATCTGCTACAGTGATTGACCACAGGAGCATTTGGTTCCGCGATCGTTTTGGCCCTGGATGGCGCCCAAAACGTGAAGATGCCGCCAGCCTTTAACGATTCCGGCCCTCTCACGAGTTAACCCGCCCGAGCATGGCCTCTCCTCCACAACCCGCTGGCTCAACCGCGAACCGCGTTCGCATCGTCGTAGCCACCTCGGTGATGCTCACTTTCATCTCCTATTGGCGCGCCGCCGCCATCGTGCTCAACGACCTCGGCTCTTCAGCGTTTTACGCGGCAGGCATCGCCGAACAGGCCGTCGGGAAATCCGCCCCCTGGTTCATCGTGGGAGTCATGCTGTTCTCGTTCGCGGTGCGCGCGGTCTACGTGGAAAGCTGTTCCATGTTCGTCCGCGGCGGCGTCTACCGCGTGGTCAAGGAAGCCCTGGGCGGCACCTTGGCCAAGATCAGCGTCTCCGCCCTGATGTTCGATTACATCCTCACCGGCCCCATCTCAGGCGTTTCCGCCGGACAATACATCGCAGGTCTCATCAATGACACTTTCGCCACCGCCGACGCCCATGGCTGGGTCCCTCGCGCCATGCACAACATGTTCCACGGCACGCCGCACGTCGACGTCAACTGGACCTCGGTCGTCTTCGCCGTCGCTGGTCACCATGTATTTCTGGTGGCAGAACACCAAGGGAATCCAGGAATCCAGCGAAAAAGCGCTACGGGTCATGCAGATCACCACCGTGATGGTCATCATCCTGCTTGGCTGGTCCGCCTTCACTCTTCTGAAGCAGGGATTCCAGACCGTCCCGCTGCCCACACCTGACAACCTGCACGTTCAGCAATGAAGCGCTCGGCTTCATGAAGCACACCGACCTGGCTCAGGACCTGGCGAGAAAGTTCGGCATCCTCGGCATCCTGATCGCCTTCGGCCACTCTGTGCTGGCCATGAGCGGCGAAGAATCGCTTGCCCAGGTCAATCGCGAGCTCGCCCATCCCAAGCTCAAGAACCTGAAACGCGCCGCCATCATCATCGCCGTTTACAGCTTCGTATTCACCGGACTCACGGCCCTGCTGTTCGTGATGATCATCCCGGACTCGGTCCGCATCCCGATTTACAAAGACAACCTGATCGCCGGGCTCGCCATGTATCAGTACGGCCCGGTGTTGCTCAAATTGTTCTTCCGCGCCTTCGTCGTAGTTGTCGGTTTCCTGATCCTCTCCGGCGCGGTCAATACGGCGATCATCGGATCCAACGGCGTCCTCAATCGGATTTCCGAAGATGGCGTCCTCACCGACTGGTTCCGTCAACCTCATCCACGTTTCGGCACCACCTACCGGATCGTCAACCTGGTCGTCTTTCTCCAGCTATTTACCATTCTGGTCAGCCACGGCAACGTCTACCTGCTCGGCGAGGCCTACGCCTTCGGCGTCATCTGGAGTTTCACCTTCAACAGCCTGGCCATGCTGGTGCTGCGAGTCAAATACAAGGGCGAACGTGGATGGAAGGTTCCGCCTAACATCACCATAGCCGGCCACGAGATTCCGCTCGGCCTGGCTTCGGTTTTCATGGTGCTGCTCGTCCACCGCCATCGTGAACCTTTTCACCAAGTCCATCGCCACCGTGGCCGGCGTTTCCTTCGCTGCTGGATTCTTCCTGATCTTCACCATCTCGGAACGCGTGAATCGCAGCAAGCATGCCCTCGCCGAGCAACATATGAAGGAGCACTTCCAGTTGCTGCAAAGTGACACCGTCGAGCGCATCGCGTCTGGGAATCCGTCCCGGCAACGTGATGGTGACAGTCCGCGACTACAACACGCTGAACCACCTGAAGTGGGCGCTGGAGCGCATCGACACCAAGGAACAAGATATTGTCGTGATGTCGGCGAGCGTCAGCCAGTTCGGCACCGCTGCTTACGACCTCTCCACCGAGCAAATCTTCAGCGACTACGAGCAACAACTTTTCACCCGTGCCGTCTCCGTCGCCGAAGGATTCGGCAAACACGTTTCGCTGCTGGTCGTGCCGGCCCGCGATCCCTGGTCCGCCATCGTGCAGACTGCAAACAACCTCGAAGCTTCGGCCGTGGTCTCCGGTCTCTCCAGCAAGATGACTTCGCAGGAGCAAGCCTTCTTCCTGGGACAGGCGTGGGAAGCCATGCCCGAGCCCAAGCGCCAATTCATTTTTCAGGTGGTTCGTCCTGATCGCAAGGTAGACACGTTCCACATCGGTCCGCATACCCCTTCGCTGAAAACCGAAGACGTGCACCTGGTGCACCGCCTCTGGCTCAATATCACTCATGAAGAAGGTTTGGAAGCCTTGCATCACCACGACATCCTGACCGAAGCTCTCACCCGCTTCGCCCGCGAGTACGCCGGTCACGACCGCCAGGACATTCTGCGGGATCTGCGGAAAGCCTCCGGAGTGACGGTGACAACCAGAGCCCTAGGTGATGGTGGCGCAAGGCCCCACCACGCCAGAGACGGAGCCTGTCATCGTGCTCCCTCCCGTCCCCAAAAAACCGGGTCCAAACAAAACCGAAGGCGGCCCGTCCACCCCGCCAGTCGTTGGCCCCTGAGTTTCAACGCAAGACGAGTCACCTGGAAAGGATCGAATTCATGTCTGCTCCGCAACTCACCCCCGATCAGGCCAGATTCATTTTGGCCTCAGCACTCCCCAGCCTAAAGCCGGAACACCAGACCACAAAAAAAGTGATCGAAGCTATCCCACTCGAACAAGGGCGACTATCGTCCCGACACTATTTCCAAAACCGCTCTGGAGCTTGCATGGCATATCGTGGCAGCGGAAAAACGTTTCTTCAGTGGCATACCTGTAGGTGCGTTTGATTTCACTCCAATCCACCGCCCGGAGTCGATCACAAACTCTGCCGGAATTGCCACTTGGTTTGACGAAATCTTTGCCGAGAATCTTCAGAACCTCGAACGTACCGGCGGTGAACCGCTGGCCAGGATGATCGACTTTCGCGGCATATTCCAGATTCCGGCAGTCGCCTTCGTCCAGGTTGCGATGAATCACACCATCCACCATCGAGGACAGCTTTCCATGTACCTGCGACCCATGGGCGCCAAGGTCCCCTCCATCTACGGCGAAAGCTACGACGCAACGCAGGACCGCCTGCAAAAAGAATCCGTAACCAAATAACCCGGGGACACGCCCTCCTTGCGCGCCCGAGGGAAAGGGCACGACTTCAGTCGTGCCGCCTGATTCGCTGACATGACGTGGCTTCAGCCACTGAGGTCGGCTTTCCGGAATGCGATATGCCGCCGTCGCAACCGCCATCCTCGCGCGCCCTCCCCCAATCCCGAAAAGTAACGTTCGCCCCCCAACCCCACTCTTCTATAATTAAAAAGAGCCTCCAATGCCCGACAAGAAGTCTCCAAAGCCGCCAGTCGCGGAAAACCCGATCGCCGACGTATTCGAGGACCGCCATCCCTCGCAGTCCGAAAAAGACTGGGCCGAAAAAACTCTTCTCCCCACGCTGGAGAAGTCCCCGGAAAAACCCATCGGCTCAGCCACCGGCACCAACCTCGACCAGCACGGCAACGCCCGCTTCACCACCATTTCCGGCGTGCCGATCCGTCGCCTCTACACCCAGGCCGACTTGCCCGAAGACTGGAGCGCGGAAAAATATCTTGGCTTTCCCGGACAGCCGCCGTTCACCCGCGGAGTTCACGCCAGCGGTTACCGCGGCAAACTTTTCACCATGCGCCAGTTCTCCGGCTTCGCCTCGCCGGAAGAAACCAACCAGCGCTACAAGTATCTTCTCGAACACGGCGGCAGCGGCCTATCGGTCGCATTTGATCTCCCCACCCTCATGGGCTATGACTCCGATCACCCTGCCAGCGAGGGTGAAGTCGGTAAATGCGGCGTAGCCATCGATTCGCTCGAGGACATGGAAATCCTCTTCGGCGGCATCGATCTGGAAAAGACCACTGTCTCGATGACCATCAACTCCCCCGCTTCGGTTCTGTGGGCGATGTATTTGGTCGTCGCTGAAAAACAGGGCGCCGACTGGAAGAAAATTTCGGGAACGCTACAGAACGACATACTCAAGGAATACATCGCGCAGAAGGAATACATTTATCCCCCAGCGCCGTCGATGCGCCTGGTCGTCGACACCTTCGAATTCGGTTCAAAGTTCACGCCGAGATTCAACACCATCTCTATCAGCGGATATCACATCCGCGAAGCCGGCTCCACCGCGCTGCAGGAGCTTGCCTTCACTCTCTACGACGGCGTTGAGTACGTGGAGTGGGCGCAACGGCGCGGACTCGACGTAGACGACTTCGGTCCCCGCCTGAGTTTTTTCTTCAACGCCCATAACGACTTCTTCGAAGAGATCGCCAAGTACCGCGCCGCGCGCAAGATCTGGTATCAGGTGATGAAGGACCGCTTCAAGGCGAAGAACCAACGCAGCTGGCTGTTGCGCTTCCATACCCAGACCGCAGGCGTCTCGCTGCCCGCCCAGCAACCCATGAACAACATCGCCCGGGTCGCTCTGCAGGCCATGGCCGCAGTTCTCGGCGGAACCCAGTCCCTGCACACCGATTCCTACGACGAAGCGCTGGCCTTGCCGACGGAAGAAGCCGCCCGCATTGCCCTGCGCACCCAGCAGATCATCGCCTACGAATCCGGAGTGACGCAGACGGTCGATCCGCTCGGCGGATCATATTTTCTGGAAAGCTTGACCCTGCAAATGGAGAAAGGCGCATTCGACTATTTCTCCAAGCTCGACGCCATGGGCGGCATGGTCAAAGCAATCGAGCGTGGATATCCACAAAAAGAAGTAGCGGAAGCGTCCTACCAATATCAGCGCGCCGCCGAAGCGAAAGAAAAAATCATCGTAGGCGCAAACGAGTTCGTGATCGAAGAGACTCCGCCTCACACTTTGTACATCGATGAGAGCGTAGCTCGCCAGCAGACCATCAAGCTGAAGGCCCTGCGCGCCCGCCGCTCCAACGAAGAAGTGCAACGCGCTCTCGATGCTCTGAAGAAGGCCGCGGCCCAGGATCCAAGCTCGCCGGCCAATGGAGACATCTCACCAGCCAACACCATGCCCTACATCGTGGACGCCGTGCGTGCCTACGCCACGGTTGGCGAAATCTGCGAAGCCCTCCGCGAAGTTTTCGGCACCTACACCGAAGTAAGCATCACCTGATTCTGTTTTATGTTGTGGTTGGTGGTGTAGTTGTTTGTGTGGTCGCGGGCGACTCGCCCGCGGTTTTTGAACTCAGCTAAAATAGGCAACGAGCTTTCTCGCTCGGGCCGCAGTAGCACTGCCCTTAAAACACTTCCAATTTCAACATCAACAGGATTACCTTTGAGGTCACAAATTGTGACCTCAATCGAAGGCAACAAATCTTGAGGTCGCAAATTGCGACCTCAAAAAACCACTTTTCATGCCAAAACGCCCCGCAACTCTATCCATACCGGTCGAATCGCGGATCCTCATCCTCCGCCATCAGAGAGTCATTCTCGACAGCGATCTCGCCGAACTCTATGGTGTCTCGGTAAGCAGGTTGAATGAGCAGGTCAAGCGCAACCGAGAACGGTTTCCGGCGGATTTTATGTTCCAGCTCACAGCCAAAGAAGACCAAATCTTGAGATCGCAAATTGCGATCTCAAGTCCAACGCATGGCGGACGCCGTTACCCGCCCTACGCCTTCACGGAGCACGGCGCCATCATGGCTGCAACCGTGCTCAACTCCAAGCAGGCCATCGACATGAGCGTCTTCGTGGTTCGCGCCTTCGTGCGAATGCGCGAGATGCTGGTCAAAAATCGCCAACTTGCCGCCAAAATCAACGAGTTAGACCGTCGCCTCGAAACCCATGACACCGCGATCCAGGACCTCATCGACGCAATTAAGGAACTCATGATCCCGGAGGAAGGATCAAAGCGGAAGATCGGGTTCCAGCTTCCTCCAGCAAAATCCTAGGTGTAAAGTCCTCTTCTTGAGGTCACAAATTGCAACCTCAAGTTTGGGCGACCGAGAGTCACCACGAATTTGAGCGGGACTTGTAAACTCTTCCCCCAACCGAACTTGGCTCTTTCGCTGTACACCGGTGTACATACTCAAATATGGGTACGGAATGTTCCACCTGGAACACTTCTTCATTTCGCCAACTGCTTCCGCTGCCGGTACAGCGTCCCGTCTACCTGCCGCGTCATCGCCTCGATGTCGAGGGGCAGCTCCAGGAATGCCGCAACTGTCTCTGCCGCTTTTTTAGGCTCGTTCAAAACCGAGTGATACTGCAGCCTGCTTGCCTTCACGTGAGGCTTGCCGTTGAGCCAGGCGTAAACATCCGATAGGTGGTCCTGGAAGGCCCGAGCCACCACTGAGTTGTCTTCACTCGGGTTGAAAGTTCCCCGCCGGCGCAGCATTTCGTCCTGCGATGCCATCACCTCAGGCAGCGGCCTTTGCATAAAAATTACGCGGTAGTCGTGTCCCGCCGGCAGCGAAAGCAGAAGCTGTGAAATCACCTTCACCGCCTTGCCTTCCGCCTCCTCAATGCAGGCAGAGTTTTTGGGGAGTTGCTTGATGCGCTCCCACTCAAGATAGCCCCGCGGGTTGTCGACGTCAGCCCGGCGTTCGCCGTCTGAAAGAATGGGGACACCGCCCGCAGCCAGCATCTGCATCATCAGAGAAGTGCCCGACCGCGGTAGGCCAGAAACGATTGTTATCATGATCACCTTTCGTGAAGCCTCCATAGTAAACGTTGCAGGCTGGCGCACGCATGGGCACGAGTGGCCGCGGGCGACTCGCCCGCGACTGTCCCAACCTGAATTTAGACCGTCGTGCTAGACTGACCCGCGTGTCGCCGACTACTCGAAGACGTTTCCTGGGACAGTGCGCAGCTACCGCAGCCACAGCGTGGCTCTGTCCGGCCTTAAGCCAAGCCGCTTCCGCTCCAAACCTGCAATTTCCTTCCGAACCGCGGCAGCGAATCGCCGTCGCGTCCTACCCTTTCCGCGAATTCATTGCCGGGCCGGAGCATAAACAGGGGAACCCAACCATTGAACTCAAAGACTTCGCGGCGCATGTCGTCGGGAAATTCAATGTCAACAAGATCGAGCCCTGGACCGGGCACTTCCCTGCTACCGACGCCAAATACCTGGAACAGTTTCGGGCTTCGGTTGAAAAGGCAGGCGCCGCCGTCGCAAACATCGCCGTGGACGGTGAACACAGTCCGTACGCCGCCGAACGTGCGGAGCGTGAACAGGCCATCGCTTTCAGCAAGCAGTGGGTGGATGCCGCCGTCATTCTTGGCTCGCGCAGCATTCGCACTAATATTCCACGGGCGAAAGGCGTGCAGCCAGACGTCGGCGTCACCGCAGACAGCCTGCAACACGTGGTGGATTACGCGTCGACGAAAAATGTCGTCGTGAATCTGGAGAACGACAACCCGGTCAGCGAGGATCCATTTTTTCTGGTGAAGCTGATCGAAAAAGTGAACAGCCCGTGGCTACGCGCCCTGCCGGATTTCGGCAACACCCTTGCCGCAACGAATCCTGATTATGCATACCGCGGCATCGATGCCATGTTTGCCCACGCTTACAGCATCGCGCACGTGAAGTCTTCGGAGACCAACAGCAAGGGAACATTCCAGGTGGACATGGCGAAGACGTTCGGGATCATGAAGCAGCACGGATACAAAGGCTATTGTTCGATGGAGTGGGATGACGCGGGCGACCCTTACCGGGGAACTACTGGACTGATTCAGACTACTCTGCAGTATCTTTCTTAAACAATGCTTGATTTTACAAGGCGCGGGCGAGTCGCCCGCGACCACACGAGCCATTGCCTGCTATCTTCTTTGATCTGACAAGCGTCAAATATTGGCATGCGGAAAGCAATTCAGCACCTGAAGAAATGTGATCCTGTCCTCGCTGCCATCATCGAAAGCGTAGGGGCGTATCGCATGGAATTCAGCCCGCCTGAATTTCACAGCCTTGCCGAGGCTATCGTCTACCAGCAACTGCACGGGAAGGCAGCCGTGACCATCTTCAAGCGTTTCACCGCATTGGCGGGCAATCCGCTCACGCCTGAAGGCATACTCAAGCTGTCCGACGCACAGCTACGCTCAGTGGGATTGTCGAAGCAGAAGTCCTCCTACCTGAAAGACATGGCGCAGCGTACTTCCCGCGGGGAGCTCGACTTCTCGCGACTGCCTGGGATGAGCGACGAAGAAGTCATCAAGCATCTCACGCAGGTCAAAGGCGTTGGCGTGTGGACCGCACAGATGTTTCTGATGTTCGCCCTGCGGCGTCCCAATATCCTGGCTACCGGCGATTACGGCATCCAGGCGGCGATCAAGAAGCATTACAAAAAGCGCAAAATGCCCAAGCCCGCGCAGATGGAAAAGATTGCGAAGTGCTGGGAGCCGTATCGCAGTGTGGCGTGCTGGTATCTCTGGCGAAGTCTGGACGTCAAAACGATGTAGGAACAGAGTGCAGATCCGAGATTTCAGATTTCAGATTTAAAAACCAGCGCATCTTCCGGCGTGATCCTAATGGACTCCGTCCATCCTGGGGGACTTTAGTCCGAAGGTCTGGCGTGCACACCGACACTGCCCGAAGAGTTCCCAAGCGCCCCCGCCAGATCCTTCGCTTCGCTCAGGATGACGTCAAAGTCGGTCCCGGATTTCCAAATTGAGTCACTACCAGCAGGAGCTTTTCAATCAGCAAGCAAGAACCCCGATCCCCGGTAACTTGTGCTCCCTTGCGGCCTCTGTGGTTAAATGGAAGCGATGGCAGAGCAGAAGATCCGCGTGCTGGTGGCCAAGCCCGGCCTTGATGGACACGATCGCGGCGCCAAGGTCATCGCCCGCGCTTTACGCGATGCTGGCATGGAAGTGATCTACACCGGCCTGCGGCAGACGCCCGAGATGATTGTGAACGCAGCTCTACAGGAAGACGTTCACGTTATTGGGCTTTCGATTCTTTCAGGCGCGCACAACGCCATCGTGCCTCGCGTGATGGACCTGCTTAAACAGAACAAGATGGACGACGTGCTCATCGTGCTGGGCGGCATTATTCCCAATCAGGATGTTGACGGCCTCAAGAAATCCGGCGTCGCCGCCATCTTCCAACCAGGCACCGCGATGGATGATATCGTCCAGTTCATCCGTGCCAACGTCAAGCCGCGCGGCGTGCCTACTACTTAATGGCTGAAATCAGCACTTCCCGTTTGAAAGAACTCCTCCAGCACACCATCGGACCAACGCCCTGGTACTGGAAAACTTTTCCTGCATTCCAATCCACTTCCGGACAGCGCTTCACCTGGACCCATCACGGCAGTGAGGGGCCGCTAGGCTATCTGGTTTCCCTCGCCTTGCAACAGGAGCCTGAAAAGCCGCGCCTGGCGCTGAACACTTATTGCCGTCCGTTTTTGGTTCCCCCGTCGCACCTAGGCATCTGGTGTCCCGAGGGACGCAGCATCCGCCTCGTTTCTTTCGATCCCGATCAATTAAAAGCGTTTGATTTTGCGGAGATTGCAGGCTGGTTCAAACAGTCCAGTGAACGCATTTACGCCGCCACCGAGCCCGTCGCCGATTTCGAAATTCAACTCGGAATGCCCGCGGGGATGCATAAGATCGAAGTGCCATCAGACCTCCGGGAATTGGACGAGTTGATCATACCCACCAGCTACCCGGCCAAAAACCCCGACGATCCCGCCTTTGCGCTCTATGTCGTCTATCTGCAAGCGGGGCTGGTCGAGGTTCTGCCGCAGAGATGGTTTACGGCCAGTCAGTACCAGGTAGGAAAGCAATGGATCACGCGGGCCACTCGTGATCCCGAGTCGCAGCGGATTTTTGGCGAATGTTTCGGATCTGGCAGTTTTCTGCTGGAGGAAGACGGATGCCGGCTGGACCGATGGATCGAAAAGAACCCGTAGCGCGCAAGGTTTGCGCGCTCGCCTCAGCTGTTATACCGTAATCGGTTTCATAGATTCTTTTATGAACGAACGCATTGATTCGGAGTTGCCATCGAGTTCGACCGTACTCGAGTCGCATATCGACCCCACTTCTGCCCGTTTTGAAGCGAACATGCGTTTTCTGGCTGACCTGGTGTCGCAGGTACGCAACGAAGAGGAGAAGATTCGTGAGGGGGGCGGTGCGAAGGCCGTCGAGAGCCAGCACAACAAGGGACGCCTCACCGCACGTGAACGGATTAATCTGCTGGTCGATCCGGGAACATTTTATGAACTCTCGGCTTACGCCGCGCACGGCATGTATGAGGAGTGGGGCGGCGCACCGGCTGCCGGAGTCATCACCGGGCTGGCCCGCATTCAGACGCGCCTGGTGATGATTATTGCGAATGACGCCACGGTAAAAGCCGGCGCGTTTTTCCCCATGACTGCGAAGAAGGTGATTCGCGCTCAGAATATTTCAATTGAAAATCGCATTCCGACGGTCTATCTGGTGGATTCAGCCGGGGTGTTCCTGCCGTTGCAGGAAGACGTTTTTCCAGACACCGACGACTTCGGACGCGTGTTTCGCAATAACGCCGTCATGTCGGCGATGGGAATTTCGCAAGTCGCTGCCATCATGGGCATGTGCGTGGCTGGTGGCGGGTACCTGCCCGTCATGTGCGATCACGTACTCATGACTGACGGCAGCGGGCTCTTCCTGGCCGGACCGGCCCTGGTGCAAGCTGCGATTGGACAGAAGATTTCTGCCGAGGAACTTGGCGGCGCGGCGATGCATTCCGCGATCAGCGGCACGGTGGACTTTCGCGAGCCCAACGACGAAGCCTGCCTGGCGCGGATCCGCGCCATTATCGAGAAGTGGGGATACCGGCGGCAGTCCCCGTGGGACCGCAAGAAGCCGCAACCGCCAGCGCTGGCCGGCGGAGGAGATCTATGGCATCTATGACTCCTCCCCGGCACGCCCGTATGACACGAAAGAAATTCTGGCCCGCATCGTGGACGGCAGCCGCTTCGATGAATACAAACCGGAGTATGGCAAAACGATCGTGTGCGGTTACGCGCGCATCGGCGGTTTCGCCGTCGGCATCGTGGCCAACCAGAAGTTACACGCGCAGCAGACCGATCACGAAGGCCGTAAGAGAATCGAGTTCGGGGGAGTGATCTATACCGAGTCAGCGGAGAAGGCAGCCCGCTTTATCATGGACTGCAACCAGAATCTGATCCCGTTGGTCTTCTTCCACGACGTAAACGGATTCATGGTGGGACGAGATGCGGAGTGGAGCGGCATCATCAAGGCGGGTGCCAAGTTGGTGAACGCGGTGTCGAATTCAGTGGTGCCCAAGATTACGGTGATCGTCGGCGGGTCATTCGGCGCCGGGCACTACGCAATGTGCGGTAAAGCCTACGATCCCAGGCTGGTCTTCGCCTGGCCTACTGCCCGCTACGCGGTAATGAGCGGTGATGCGGCCGCCGGCACGCTGGTTGAAATCAAAATCAAACAACTTGAACGCAGCGGTAAACAGCTGAGTGAGGAAGAGCGCAAGGAACTGTTCGAGTCGACGAAAAAGACTTATGACGAGCAGACCGATCCGCGTTACGGCGCGGCCAGACTCTGGATCGATAAAATCATCGATCCGGTGGAAACTCGGGATGCGATCACGCTGGCACTAGAAGCCGCCGCACTCAATCCCGACGTGCCGGAGTTTAAAGTCGGTGTTTTGCAAACTTGAAAGACTGATTTCATATGTCTGATCCGGTAAAACTCGTTGAGTGTCCTCGCGATGCATGGCAGGGGCTGCAAGGGCACATCCCTGCCTATATCAAGACCGACTACCTGAAAGCCTTGATCAGCGCGGGATTCAAGCACATTGACGCGGTGTCGTTTGTGTCACCGAAATCTGTCCCGCAGATGGCGGACGCGGAGGAAGTGCTCAAAGAGCTTGATCCTCCCGATGACGTTGAAATTATTGGAATCGTGGTCAACGAAAAAGGGGCGCAGCGCGCGATTGCTACCGGCGCGGTGCGGACACTGGGGTTTCCGTATTCGGTTTCACCAACTTTCTTGCAGAACAATCAACACCAGACGCTCGAAGACGCTGTCGAGGAATTGGAAAAGATCAATAACAAAGGCCAGGAATCGGGACTCGACACAGTGGTTTATGTCTCGATGGCGTTTGGCAATCCATATGGCGATCCCTGGAACATCGGCGAGGTAGTGGATGCAGTAGAGCTTCTCGAGGCGGAAGGCGTTCGCACCATCTCCCTAGCCGACACGGTAGGACTTGCTGGTCCCGCGCAAATTCGCGAGTTGTTCGAAGCGGTGAAGTCGAAGTACGACTATCTCGAGATTGGTTTGCATTTGCACAGTCGTCCAGATCAGGCCGTGGAGAAGGTGCTGGCCGCGTATGACGCGGGTTGCCGTCGGTTTGATTCGGCGCTGGGGGGACTTGGGGGATGTCCCTTCGCGCAAGATGCGCTGGTAGGGAATATTGCGACAGAAAAAGTAGTGGAAGCGCTGAAGCAAAGAGGAGCGGAGTTGCCTGTGCTCAAACCGCTGGACGTGTTGTTGCGGGTGACCGCAGAGATCGGCGCGCGATATGCGGCGTCATCGGCGGCGGATTAATTTCGCTGCACCGGTTCCGGAGTAGTGGGAGCATCACTACTTCGAGGGTACGGGTAACGGTAGGGGTCCTTCGACTACGTAAATCGTTTCGCTAAGCGAAACGATTTACTTCGCTCAGGATGACAGGACTTATTTGGGCTGGCCCGCATCCGGCGATGGTTTAGGGGCAAAAGCGTAGTGGCTTATACATGGCATACACGACCATTCAGCTTTCCATTGATTCCGGTGTTGCGACCGTCACTCTCAACCGGCCTGATAAACGGAATGCCGTAAGTTTTGCGCTGGTCGAAGAACTGCTCAAAGCTCTCGATGAGATCGAGCAATCTCCGGCTCAGGTGCTGATACTTACCGGAGCAGGCAAGGCGTTCTGTGCGGGCCTCGATCTGGACGAATTAAAAAATCTGCTGGGCAAGACCCGTGATGAAAACGTCGAAGACTCAAAGCGCATGGCCCGCATCTTCCGGCGCATTTATGATTTTCCGCTGCCGACCATCGCGGCGGTGAATGGAGCTGCCATCGCGGGAGGTACGGGATTTGCCACCATGTGCGATTTCACGCTTGCTGTCCCCGAAGCCAAGTTTGGTTATACCGAAGTGCGCATTGGATTTGTCCCCGCGATCGTTTCTTCCATGCTGGTCTGGCAGGTAGGCCACAAGATTGCGCGCGATCTGCTTTTGACCGGACGGCAGTTCGACGCGACCGAAGCCCATCGCTACGGCCTGGTTAATGAAGTCGTGGAACCATCGCTGCTGATGACACGGGCGCGCGAGCTGGCGGCGCAACTCATGGAAAACAGCCCGTCATCGATGCGGGCTACCAAGCGGCTGATCAATGGGTTTATCGCCGGACAACTCGACAGTCAGATCGAGCAGGCGGTGCAAGACAATGCCAGCATTCGGACGACTGCCGACTTCCGTGAAGGCATTACTTCGTTTCTCGAAAAGCGTAAACCGCGCTGGAGCGGCAAGTGAGCGAAGGGAAGAACCACACGGGCGCCGTGTGCGAAAGCCGCGTGCGGGTGCGCTACGCCGAGACTGATCAGATGGGGGTGGTCTATCATGCCAATCACTTCATCTGGTTCGAAATCGGGCGTGTGGACTTGATGCGCACATTGGGATTCACCTACCGCGACATGGAACGCGACCACGGATGTTTCATCCCCGTGGTGGACGCGCGCTGCCGTTATAAGGGTCCGGCCCGGTATGACGATGAACTCATCGTGCGGACGCATTTGAAAAATGTACGCTAGTCAGTGATTCACTTTGGATACGAACTGGTGCGAGCCGCCGACGGTGAATTACTGGCCGAGGGTGAAACCACGCATATGATCATGGATTCGAAGATGAAAGCTTCTCCTCTACCGGCACATATTTTGAAAGTATTTCTGGAAGCGGCGGGAAAGTAAGTGACGTCTTTGAACCTGGCAATTCGAAAGCGAACCCTCTCGTGAACGCTCTTCACATCAACGGTAACGATCTGACGCTCGAAGAAGTGCGGGAAGTTGCCGCCGATCGTCGCGTCGTCCTTCTGGTAGCTGAGGCGCGTGTGGCTGTCGATCGGGCGCGCGCCGTGGTGGATGCGCTGGTCGCGGAGAATCGCGTCTCTTACGCCATCACCACCGGAGTCGGCAAACTCAGCGACGTTCGCATCGCGGGCGAACAGATCCGCGAACTTCAGGTGAATCTGATACGGTCCCATGCGGTCGGCGTTGGAGAACCGCTTTCCATTGCCGAGACCCGGGCCATGATGCTGCTGCGCGCCAATTCCCTTTCCAAGGGCCATTCCGGCGTGCGCAGTGCAGTCATCGATACGATCTGCGAAATGCTGAACCGCGGCGTCACTCCAATGGTGCCGTCGCAGGGCAGCGTCGGAGCAAGCGGCGATCTGGCTCCCTTAGCGCATCTTGCGCTGGTGCTGATCGGCGAAGGCGAATGCCTGGATGACAAAGGCGCGCGCATCCCGGCAGCCGACGCCATGCGGCGAGCGCAAGTGAAACCGCTGGTGCTCGAAGCCAAGGAAGCTGTGTCGCTGATCAACGGCACGCAGGGCATGTTGGCAGTGGGCGTACTTGCGCTGCTGGCGGCCGAGACGCTCGCGGATACGGCGGACGTCATCGGCGCACTCGCGCTGGATGCTCTACGAGGCACGGATGTCGCCTTCGACGAGCGAATTCACAAGGCGCGTCCCCACAGTGGGCAAATCAAGACAGCAGCGAATTTGCGGAAGATGCTGGAAGGAAGCCAACTTCGCGAATCGCATCGCAACTGCGACCGCGTTCAAGATGCATATTCGCTACGCTGCATGCCGCAGGTACACGGTGCTGTGCGCAACACTCTGACGCATTGCCGCGAGGTGATGGAGATCGAGGTCAACTCGGCAGTGGACAATCCGCTGGTATTTCTGAAAGCGCGCGAGGGAATGGACTCTCTCGTTCGCCCGGCGGAGCGCGGGTTTCGTGCAGTCGAAGCCGATGTGATTTCCGGCGGAAACTTTCATGGGCAGCCGATCGCGTTTGTTCTGGATTTTCTAGGGATCGCTCTCAGCGCTCTGGCAGGAATTTCGGAGCGGAGGCTGGAGAGAATGGTGAATCCCGCTTTGAGCGAAGGGCTTCCACCATTTTTGGCGCCGGGAGCGGGGCTGAACTCCGGGTTCATGATGCCGCAGGTAGCGGCAGCGTCGCTGGTCAGCGAAAACAAAGTACTGGCGCATCCCGCGTCGGTTGATTCGATTACGACTTCCGGAAACAAGGAAGATTACGTTTCCATGGGGATGACTGCTGCCCTGAAGTTGAAAAGGATTGTGGAGAATACACGCAATGCGATGGCGATCGAAGCCATGGCCGCGGCCCAAGCCCTGGATTTTCTGGCGCCGCTGAAAACCTCGAAGCGGGGACAGGCTGCACACGCGGCGATTCGCTCGGTGTGCGCGACGATGGATAAAGACCGCGTAATGTATCAGGATTTCGCGCGGATTGCTGAGTTGATTGCGAGCGGCAAGGTGGCAGCGGCGCTGCGGTAAAGCTTCTTGCTCGTTATGTGCGGAATACCTCGCCTTACCATCCCCAAACAGCTGCACTTCAGGACAACTACCGCCGAGCTTTGCTCGGCTGGGCGGGTGGGGACACCCGCCCCTCCAGTGAGCGTGGAACTACGTTTTCTTTACCAGCTTTTCGGCCTTGGTGCGGACGAAGGCATAGTTCAATGCCGGCAGCGAATTGAATTTCGCCACGTTGCTGTAGTATTCCTGCGCTTTTGCGTGGTCACCCTTTCCTTCGTAGGCCTGGCCCAGGCGGTAAAGGTTACGCGGATCCTGCAGGTTGGACTGTTCGAGTTCTGCGATGGCTTTTCCGTAGTCCTTTTGAGCAAGCGCAATTCTTCCAGCCAGTTCGTGGGACTGTTTTACCTGCGCCGGATTCTTTGAAGCTTCGGCGCCCTGGCGGAATTCTTCGGAATGGGTCTTGGCCGCCGCAAGATCTTTTTTCGCGATTGCCAGTGCAGTCAGATTGAAGTGATGCAGAAGTTTCGCGTTGTCCTTGATGTCCTGTGACAGGTCTGACTCTTCGACCAGTTTTAGTGAGCGTTCGAACGTCTGGTCGGCTTGGTCGTACTTTTGCATCTCAGCCAGAATGTTCCCCTTGGCCTGAAGATCCGCGGCCATGGACGCCTTGTCGTTCTTCTTTTCTGCCACCGCGTATTCCCGATCCATCTGTTGCAGCGCCTTGTCCAACTGGCCGCCGTCAGCAGCCACTACCGCCAGGCCAAAAAACGCGGTGCGGAGTTCGCCATCATTCCGCGCTTCTTCCGCCATCTTTCCTAACTCGGTTTCGGCTTCCTGCCGTTTTCCCAGGTAAGTCAGATCGGCGGAAATCCCGAAGTGCGAAGGTACGAAATGCGGATCAACCGATAGCGCCTTGCGATATTGGGTGATCGATTCGTCAAACCTCCCCATCTTCAGCAGCATCTCGGCGTAAGAGTCATACGGATTGGGATCGTTGGGAATCAGCTCAATGTATTTCTTGAAGGCCTGCTCGGCGTTGGGATAGTCATCCTGCTGACGATAGGCGTACCCGAGGATGTTGTAAGCGGGCGAGAAATTCGGAGCCACTTCCGTCGCCTTCTTGAAGTGTTCGACCGCGGGACCGTATTCCTGCTGGCCGAAATAAAATGTGCCCAGGGCGAATTGTGCCCGTTCATCGTTGGGATAGCTGGCCACGACTTTTTCCAGATCTTCTTTCTGCTTGGTCACGTCGCCGTTCGATCCCGCCTGAGCCGCCAGGATCGAGGTCTTCTCGCCGTCAGAGGCCTTGTCCGCCAGGCTGACTGCCTTATTGAGATGTTCGAAAAATTCCTTGGTTGTGGGCGAGTTGTTGGCACGGGCCAACTCTGCCGTAGCAAAATCCGGATCGAGCGCAATCGCCTTGTCGAAATGCTGCAAGGATTCCTGTCCAAGCAGCTTTTCAGCCAAGTCGCGTCCTTGCAGATATTCTTTTCTCGCATCTTCCGATTTGGTGGTGATCGGGACTTTGCCGTCTGCGGTCGCAGACGGAGAAGATGTCGGTGTCTTGGCATTGTCACACGCGGTCCACACAGTAGCGGTGAAAAGGACGATTGCTGCGAGTGCCAGGTGCGTTGGCTTGCTTAAGCGCATTGGATTCTCTCCTTGGAACTTATGTGAGCGCGAGCGTCACAGCCGACGCATACACGCATCTCGATACAGAGGATGTGGAATGAGAAACGTCAGGCTGTCTCGTGTTGCTAGACGTTGAATGGATGGATTTGGATAGCAAACCGGCGTGGACTTGGCGCGTTTTTACGGGTTTAGGCGAGACATAACACGGGCGCTGAACTGTACAGGCTCGTGCGGAGCTAAGCACCTTCCGACCTGTGGACACAGGAGCGAGGATGGCGCGTGACGCTAACTCGCCTGAGCGGCACTGCCATTCAACCCGAGTTGAGTGGCAATCCCCTTTAACGCGTCGATACAGAATGCGATGTGTTCGTCCAGATCAACTCCGAGGTCGGCGGCACCGTTAATGATGTCTTCGCGTTTGACGCTTCGGGCGAACGCTTTGTCTTTCATCTTCTTTCGAACCGACTTGGGTTCAACCTCGGCCAGCGATTTTCCTGGCTTGACCAGGGCGCAGGCGGTTATAAATCCAGCCAGCTCGTCACAGGCGAATAGAGATTTCTCCATGGGGGTGTCCCGGGTAACACCGGAATATTCGGCGTGGGACATGATGGCGCGGCGAATTTCGTCCGAGTAGCCACGCTCTTTCAATATTTCGTTTCCCTTGTAGGGATGGTCGTCCAGACTGGGATACTTCTCATAATCAAAATCATGCAGGAGCCCCACCGTGCCCCAAAGTTCTTCTTTGTCCGGGGCGAATTTTCGCGCATAAGCGCGCATGCAGGCTTCAACAGCGAGCGCATGCTTGCGCAAACTTTCTGATTGAGTGAACTCAGTTAGTAACCCCCACGCCTGTTCTCGATTGCTCATGATTTCTTACCTGTTTTCTCCGTGTTTTCTCCGGCTAACTTTGGTTTGATTGCTATCAGCTTTGTGTTTGACCCTGAATTGTTCTTGACATCCACAGGTGTTGTACCTCAAATTACGCTGCAGGTTGGAACGAAGATTTTTTCTTGAAGTTTATTTCGTTCCTGGGAACGCCCCCGCTCTGGCAACTCCCACACCTAGATGGCCACAACCCTTGCACCTGTAGATTCAAGGGAAGTAGTTCGTTGCGATCACTGCCTGTTGGTCCAATTTCGAACTTCCAATGATCTTTGCCGCCGCTGCCGCGCTTCGTTAGACGAAGAGGAGCCGGAAATTGTAGTGGCACCGCCCCCGCCGACAATGATGCCGGCGCATGGCAACGGCCGCGGACACCTGAATCTGGCGACTTCCATCCGTTCGCTACGCCTGCGTAACGGGCTCAGCCAGCGGCAACTGGCGGCGCGGATGTCAGTTCCTCGAACCTACGTGTCCAAGATCGAAAACGAGAAGGCAACTCCGACCCTTTCCTCACTGGAACGGCTGGCGCGCGCGCTGGAAGTCACCGTGCCCGATCTACTGTCCGGCGGCGAACGCAACCGGCAGGAGGAAATCGGCGAACTGATGAAGGACCAGTTTATCGCGGAACTGCTGCCCTTCATATCGCAGCTGAACGGGATGCAGCTGTCGAGCGTACTGGCGCAGGTGAGAGACCTGACCATACGACCACGTCGCACCGCTTAGCCTCTTCGCTTAGCGCGACCGATCACTCTCAGGTTTTATCCGGGCAACCACCAACTGCAAGCCGGGGCCGCGAGGCCTCGGCTTTTTTCTCAAGCGACGAAATCTTCGCTTGGCGGTGGCAGAACATGCGGCGGCAGTCTGTCGGTTACTGTGGCCAGTGCGGCCAGTTTCCCGGCCACTGCATCGGTCAACGCTCCCGGCTGGTAGCGCCAGCGAAAGTTTCCCTCGGACACGCTGGGAGTATTCAGACGAGCCTCGCTGCCCAATCCCAGCACATCCTGCAGCGGCACCACGGACAAGCTCGCGACTGACTCCTGTGCCAGGCGAATGAAAGCCCAATGAATGTCCGTCATCGTTCTCGCCGACATAGGCTCGAATCGGCGCGGCGCTCCTCTTCCGATGTACCCGACTTCCACCAACCCAAGGTGGTGTCATTGTCATGAGTGCCGGTGTAAATCGACCCGATCCCGCGTGAGACGGTGCGGCAGATAGACGTGCGCGCCGGGATCGCCAAAGCCGAATTGCAGCACCGCGCATTCCTGGAATCTGGTGGCGCTCGCGCAACGCGTGTACGGCGGGAGTGATGTAGCCGAGATCTTCGGCGAAGAACGGCAGCCCGCCTAGAGCGTCGCGAAGCGTGTTGAACAACTCATCTTTCGGGCCATCTACCCAATGGCCGTTCACAGCTGTCGGATCGCTCGCCGGAATCTCCCAGAACTGCTCAAAGCCACGGAAGTGGTCGAGACGAATGTAATCGCAGGTCTGCGTGGCCCAGCGCAGGCGGTCGATCCACCAGTCGTAGCCTCGCGCCTTCATCACGCTCCAGTTGTAGAGAGGACTGCCCCAACGCTGGCCAGTGGCGCTGAAAGCGTCCGGCGGAACCCCGGCAACAGCCTCAGGCTCGAAATCGTCTTTCTTCAATCGAAAGAGATCGCGGTGCGACCAGACATCGGCGCTGTCGTGGTCCACGAAAATCGCAATATCGCCCACGATGCGAATGGAGCGTTGAGCGCAGTAGAGCCGCAAGGCATGCCACTGCTCGAAGAAGAAAAACTGGATTACGCGGCGCAGATCGATCTCCGACGCCAGTTCCTTGCGCGACCGCCTCCAGCGCTGCCGTCTGGCGGCTGGCCAAGTTCGCGGGGCCACTCCTTCCACGCCCGCCTGTCATAACGCTCGCGCAGAACGTCAAACAGAACGAAATCTTCCAGCCACCAGGAGTTCGCGCTGCAAAAGTTCTCAAAGCGCTTGCGGGGCATGGGAGGAGCATTCTGAAGAAATGATCGAGCCGCTTCAACAATCAGAGGGAGCTTGCGCTGGTAGACATCTTCGTAGTCAATGGCGCCGATTTTCTGGCGCGAGGTTCTAGCGAGACGTCGAAGATTCCACCCAGCCACGCTCCGCCAAACGCTCCAGGCTGATGAGCAGTGGATTTCCGGCAAATGCCGAAGTGGATGAATAGGGAGAGTTGCCGTTCGCTGGCGGACCCAGCGGAAGTACCTGCCACAGACCCTGGCGCGCCGCTGCGAGAAAATCTATGAACTCATAGGCGGCGGGACCGAAATCCCCAATGCCACCGAAAGACGGGAAGGAGGCCGGGTGTAACAGAATGCCGGTAGCGCGGGGGAATAGCATCGTTCTGAACTACATCCGATGCTACCAGCAAATATGGGATCAGGTTGCTCCCGCCTTTACTCTCCCTGTTCCTGGACCTGCGCGCGGGTAAGATTCTTCATCTCGTCCTGATTAATTTTGATCTTTCCGGACTTCTCCAGCTGGGTGCGCAAATTCGTAATAAACAGACCAAATATTTCCTGCTGTTTGTTCAGGAGCAGCGAATCCCGGATCTGGTCTTTCTTGGCCTCAAAATCCTGTTGTGGCGGTTCCTGCCTGTCGACAATCGACAGCACCACGCCGGTGTTGCCGTTGGTGATGGGACCGCTGATTTCGCTCGGCTTCATGGTGAACGCCACAGCAGCCCCACCTGACAAGCGAACCGATGTCGGGAACCTGGCCGTCTGGCTGCACTAGTTCGCTGGTTTTAATCACGGCTCCAGCTTCCTTGGCCGCCTTTTGCAAATCGTGCTCGGCCTTGGCGCGGTCCGCCAGCTCCTGGGTTTTCTGCGAAAGCAACGTGGCGACCCGTTCATTTTTGAATTCAGTTTCCACCCGGCTGCGAATCTCGTCGAAGGTCGGAGTGGCGGCGGGCTTTGATCGCTTGGACTTCAAACACTGCGTAGCCTTGCGGCAGCTGTACCTGATCCGGCGGAGACTTTTCCGCCTGCCCGAACACTGCATTCATGAACTGCGGCGAATTGCCAATGCCGGGCAAAGCATCCGTCTTGCTGACGAAGTCAGGGCTGACGACCTGCAAGCCCTTTGCGGCGGCCGCTTTCTCGATCCCCTCACTGCGAGCCTGGTTGAGCAATGCGTTGACCTGGTTCGTTACCGCCTGTGCAGCTTTCTGCTGTTTTATGCTTTCCTCAATCTGATCTTTCACTTCGACAAGCGTCTTCACATGGGCGGCCTGCTTGTCGTCCACCCGAATGATGTGGAATCCGTAACTGCTCTGCACCAGATCGCTGGTTGCACCTTTGTCGAGTGAGAAAGCTGCCTTCTCGAACTCGGGCACAGTGCGGCCACGGCCGATGAATCCGAGCGAGCCGCCATTCTTCCCGCTGCCGGGATCTTCAGAGTATTTCTTGGCCAGGTCAGCAAAGTTTCCGCCCGACTTCACCTGTTTCAGTATGTCTTCAGCCTTCTTGCGAGCTTCTTCCACGCCCTTGGGATCGACTTTTCCATCCGGGCCTGGCAGCGGGGTTTTGATCAGGATATGGCTCACGCTGACCTGTTCGGGAATCCGGTACTCATCCTTATGTTGATCGTAATAAGACTCTGCAACTCCTGGCTCGAAACCGATGTGCCGGCTCTGGACTCTTGCCATGTCCAGCACGACGTAGCGGACCTTGCGCTTTTCCGGAATGGAGTTGTTATAGCTGGCCTTGTTGCGCTCGTAGAACGCCTTCAGTTCGGCGTCGTTGGTCTGAATCTGCTTCAGTAAATCGTCTTTGCGCAGGACGGCGTAGTCGAATTTGACTTTGACGTTCTGCTTCTCAAATTCCTGCTGCACTTCGGCATTGGTGACCAGCGCGCTGCCGGTGATCAGGTTACGAAATTTGTCGAGCAGAATGTCATTCTTGATGGTTTGTTCGAACAGCTGGCACGCTGAGGTCCGCGCCCTGGAGAATGGCCTCGTATTGCTGCTGTCCGACGAAATTACCGCCGGGAAAGAATGTGGGAGAGTAGCGTCCGTGCTGCAATTCGTCCCGCACTTCTTCGTCGTTGACGCGCAACCCGACGCGCTGAGCTTCTACGATAATGGCTTGCCGGCTGATCAGATTCTGGGCCGCCCGCTCTGCGAAGTATGGGAGCAACATCGTCGCCTGCTCCCCGCCCTGAGGGAACTGCTGACGGAGCATCTGCCGGGCTTCGCGCTGGACTTCAAGCGCGGTCACCGGATCACCGGCCACGTTGGCCACGACACCTTGCCCCGGAGTACCAACTCCGATAACGTCTGCGCCAAGGCCGCCGGGAATCAGCGTGATCGCCATGGCAGCGCAAATAATCGTCAAAAGGCCGCCAAGAACTATTTTCTTTATCGGGCCGGGGGTTTGCAGAAATCGAATCATTTTGGTGTCACTCCAGAAAGTTGAGCGGAATTATTGATTATAAACTAGGCAATGCGGTCATGAGCGCCCCGCTGGCAGCGACTAGGACAATCACAAGCAATGGAACGCGCGATGACGAAGAAACTCAGAACCGGACGTCCGCACACACGATTCAGGAAAATCAGCCATTGAAACGTATTAATACTACGTGTTATTAAGCTAGAGCCGTTCTGTGAAGCTGCGAGCCCAATACGTCATAATGGAGCGCCCTTGAAAAACGTCCTTTCCCCCGCGGATCTCTTGATGAAAATAATGAAAGCAAACAAGTGCGCCCTGTTGTGCATCATGTTCATGTCGTTCGGCGGTCTCCTGTTTTCGCAGGAAACCAAATCTGCCCACCCCCGCAACGATTCCACACTTTTCCTGCGCGAGGGGTGGAGCCTGCAGTCGTCTGGCAAAGTGGACGAGAAGGGCGAGGTTCTTTCCAGTCCGTCATTCCAGCCCAAAGACTGGTACACCGTCACCGTCCCCACCACAGTGGTCGCGGCGCTGGTCGAGCACAAGGTGTATCCCGATCCAGGCTTCGCGATGAACCTGCGGTCTTTCCCGGGAGTGACCTATCCCATTGGCTCAAACTTTTCCAATATCCCAATGCAGCAGGACAGTCCTTTCATCGTGCCATGGTGGTATCGCAAAGAATTCGTTCTGCCCGCAAGCTTCAAGGGAAAAAGTATCTGGCTAAATTTCGGAGGAATCAACTACCGCGCCAACGTCTGGCTGAATGGCAAGCAGATCGCCAAGTCTGACGATGTGGCCGGCGCATGGCGAACCTACGAATTCAACATCACCGACGCAGCCCTCCTGGGCAAGCCGAATGTGCTGGCGGTCCAGGTCTTCTCCCCCACGGAAAACGATCTGGCCATCACATTCGTGGACTGGAATCCTGCTCCTCCCGACAAGAACATGGGCCTGTGGCGTGATGTTGAGATAACGACCAGCGGCCCCGTAGCGCTCCGTTACCCCACCGTGGTTTCAAAAGTGGATTCGCCCGCGAACGATAAGGCCGAACTGACAGTGACCGCACTCCTGAAGAACGCGGCTAGCCATCCGGTGAAAGGAACGCTCAAGGGCCGGATCGAGAAAATTGAATTCTCCCAGGAAGTTGAACTCGCAGCCGGAGAATCGAAGGACGTAGTTTTCGCGCCGGAACAATTTTCCCAACTCATCATCAGCCATCCACGCCTGTGGTGGCCGGCGCAGATGGGCAAGCCGGAGCTGTACAACCTCAGCATGGAATTTGATGTAGACGGCAAGCCCTCCGACCAGTCAGAAACCAGGTTTGGAATTCGCGAGGTCAAATCTGAAGTGCTCGCGGCCAACCGGCGGCTGTTTTCCGTCAATGGCAAAAACATCTTGATCCGCGGCGGCGGCTGGTCGTCCGACATGATGCTGCGGGAAAGCCCGCAGCGCTTGCGCGACCAGTTCCGCTACGTGCAGGACATGGGGCTGAATACGATCAGGCTCGAAGGCAAGCTAGAGATCAAAGAATTTTTCGATCTGGCCGACGAGCGGGGCATTCTGGTTCTCGCCGGCTGGTGCTGTTGCGATCATTGGGAACATTGGCCAAATTGGAAGCCGCAGGATTTCACCATCGCGGAACAGTCGTTGCGCGACCAGATTTATCGTCTGCGCAGTCATCCCAGCCTGTTCGCGTGGATGAACGGCAGCGACAATCCGCCGCCGCCCGACGTGGAGCAGACTTATCTTAAGGTCGAAAAGGAGTTGCTGTGGCCGAACCCGGTGATTTCTTCCGCTACCGCAAAACTCGCGGGCTACTCCGGCGAGAGCGGCGTGAAGATGACCGGTCCCTACGAGTACGTCGCCCCTTCATATTGGCAGACGGACAAAACCGACTCAAACCGCCAGTGCAACCAGGGCGGATGCGGCGGTGCCTATGGCTTCAACAGCGAAACCAGCATGGGACCGGCTGTACCGCCGGTGGAAAGTATTCGCGCCATGGTGGGCAAAGATCATCTTTGGCCCATCGACGATACCTGGAACTATCACGCCGGCGGTGGTGCGTTCAAAGACATCCACGTCTTCAGTGACGCGCTCAACGCACGCTTTGGACAGGCGACGAGTGTTGACGACTACGCGCTAAAGGCGCAGCTTCAGACCTATGAAGGCGTGCGGGCGATGTACGAAGCCTATAGCCGCAACAAATACGTTTCCACAGGTGTAATCCAGTGGATGCTGAATAACGCCTGGCCGTCGATGATCTGGCACCTGTACGACTTCTACTTGCGTCCGGGTGGCGGCTACTTTGGCGCCAAGAAGTCGATGGAATCACTGCATCCGATGTATGGCTATGACGATCACTCGATCTGGATGGTGAGCAGTCAGTACACCGACGCCAAGGGTCTGAAGCTCACTACGAAAGTTCTTAACCTCGACATGAGTGAGAAGTTTTCACAACAAACCCCGCTCGACGCCGCCGCCGACAGCACAAACAAAGTTTTGACGCTGCCTGAGATCGACGGCCTCAGTGCAACGTACTTCCTCTTCTTACGCGTGGAAGACGCCAGCGGGAAGCTGGTTGGCTCGAATTTCTACTGGCTCTCCAGCAAACCAGAAACGCTGGATTGGGAGAAATCCAACTGGTACACGACTCCAACTTCTTCCTACGCCGATTACACCGCGCTCACGCAATTGCCGAAGGTAAAACTGAATCTGGCGCACCATACCGAACGCAAAGGGGGAGAAGAGGCGATCACTCATGTGATCCTGGAAAATCCCAGCAAGAGCCTGGCCTTCTTTGTCCGTCTCAAAGTAAATAAGGGCAAGGGCGGAGACGAAATTCTCCCCGTCATCTGGCAGGACAACTATGTGTCACTGCTGCCCGGCGAAAGGCGCGAAATAACCGCTACCTACCGCGCGCAAGAACTCGGAACGGCCCAGGCGTCAGTGGAAGTCAGCGGGTGGAATGTTGAGTGACGCAGAACCGCGCGAACTGACAGGGGTCACAGACCACTGGGATATGAAAACAGGATTCGCTCGTCGCCGATACCAGCAAGCCAGAGCAAGATATGTGCCACGCCGAACACGTGTCCTCTTTGTGGCTGAAGCTCCACCGCTGTCTCTTGAACGTTACTTTTATTTCGAAGATGTGAGAAATGGCGATTGGCTTTGGATTGCACTCATGAAAGAGCTTTTCCCTGTGGAATGGGGCGAGACGAGTAAAGAGCGAAAGCGAAAACGTGAGTGGTTGGCTAAATTCAAGGAAAATGGCTATTTGCTCATTGAGGCAGTCGAGGAGCCCATCGGCGGTAGTTCAGCAGCGAAGTCAGGCAAATCAAGGCGGCCGCTAAGAGTTTGATTTCCGAGGTTAAACGCATAAAGCCGAGATGCATAGTCTTGATCAAGCGACTGTGTTCGACGGGCTTTTCCGGGAATTAAAAACGGCAGGCCTTCGAGTGATGAATACAAAATCGTTACCATTTCCGAGCTCAGGACAACAGAAAGGGTTTCATCGCAAGTTACGACGCAACTGGCTCACGTGTTGTAAATAAGAACATCGGTCACGCTGCTCGTTTTCGAATTTTGAATAACGAGAATCCTAATTCTTTACGCCGGCTCGCCGCAGCTCGCGGATGGTTCGTTCATGCTCTGAATCCTTAATGAGCTGGGCCAGCCGTTTGACTCGTGTTTCTTCTTTCTTGGCGCTGATTACCCACCAACTCGCCGTTCTCTGATACCAGGGTGGCTGGCGCCTGAAAGAATGCCCACGCTTTCTTGTGCGCGCGAAATTCTTTTTCGTACCCACCGCTAAGTTTGGCGCCTTTGCGTTGTTCGTACGCGTAGATCTCCGAGCGGTCACCCGTGCGCTTCTCAAAGGCTTGCATCCCGGGTGTACGCATCAGACCAAGCTCGGTAAGTTCGCCGACGCGTTTGATGTTGATCGAACTCCAAACACTCCGTGGACGTCGCGGCGTAAAGCGAATCACATAGCTGCTCTCATCAATCGACTTGCGCACCCCATCGATCCAGCCAAAGCAAAGAGCGCCGTCCACCGACTCCGACCAGGAAATGCTGGGCTTTCCTGACTTCTTCTTGTAGAAACCCACCCAAAGCTCCAGATGATTTTCGTGGTGTTTTTCAAGCCAGGCATGCCAATCGGGCAAGGAGGGAAAGAACAACGGCTTGGATGGAAACGCGGTTTCTGAGCTAGCTGAGGCCGGCAAATTCTGTTCTGCGCCGGCCTTTCTCTTTCGAGTCTTCTCAACTTTCTTCTGAGGGGACATCGAAATTCACCAGGTCGGCCTGAAAACCTCGCGTCTTCCAGGCTCCGTAAGCGATACCTGCGATCATCCAGACGGAACCTACGATCATCGCCTTGTTTGACAAGTGAATCCAGATGAACAGGCAAATCAAAAAGCCGAGTATGGGAGGGATCAACTGCCCCACGCTGCGGTCATTGCCGCGAATGTAATAGTGGGTGAGCGCCGCAACATTCACCCCCATGAATGCAATCAGCGCGCCAAAGTTAAGCAACTCGGCGCCGACATCGTAAGTGATGAGAAAAGCGCCGACCAGAGCTATCACACCGACGAAGATCACGTTGTTCGCGGGGATTCTCGTCCTCGGGTGGATCGCACCGAAAAACTTTTTCGGAATCGCATCACTGCGCCCCATGCCGTAGAGCAATCGAGCCGCGCCTAGTTGCGATCCCATGCCAGAGCCGATGGTCGCAATCAAAAGAGTGAGACTGATCACTTTGGTCAGCAAAGGCCCGCCCGCAATCGCAGCGACATGGCTGAATGCGTTCTCGACTTCGGCCGCCGAGAACAAGTACTGGGAGCTCAGCAGTTGGGCACCATAGACTTCCGCCGCGGCCAGGAATCCCGTGATAACGCAGACCAGGACGGTTGCCAGGAAAATGTTGCGCTTGGGATTCTCAACCTCCTCCGACAAGGTTGAAATTCCATCGAAGCCTATGTAGGTGAGGACTGCAACCGACGTCCCGTGGAACACACGGCTCACGGTGAAAGTTTCGGGATTGTAGAACGGGCGCAAAAAGTAGGCTTCGGGATACTGCGGCAGATGAAAGATGTACCGGATCGTGTACCAGAAATAAGCCACGATGACCGCGCCCATGACGGCACAAAGTATTTGATTGATCCGCGCCGATGTCTGGACGCCCCGCAAGTTGAGCGCGGTGAACAATACGGCAAAAATGATCGGCCAAAGTAAACCGGGATATGGAATCTGATACTGCGTGCCGCTCAACAAATCAGCCATCGCCTTGGCGCACCAGATGGTGCAGATCAACGGATTAAGAATGTAATCCATGGTCATGCTCCAACCAGTCACATAACCAAGCGAAGGATGCAGCTCGCGCCCTACGTATGTGTAGGCCGAGCCCGCGCTGGGATAGACGCGCGCCATCCGTCCATAGCTCATTGCGGTGAAAACCATCGCGATCATGGCGATCAGGATGGAGGTGACCACGTGTCCTCCGCCGGCGTTGCTGAAAACGCCGTAGGCGGGCATGGGCGCGGTGGGCTGGATCACGATGATGCCGTACACAATCAGGTCCCAAAGCGTCAGCGTTCTGCGAAGCCGGGGTCCGGAGGAGGAAGAAGTAACGGTCGGGGTGGTTGCCATTCCCGCGTATTGGATTATGCCGCGTGCAGTGCTGTCAACTATTAAAACGATTTCGTACCAGTTTTACGTCACAAAGACATCGCCGAGCGCAACGAACTACTGAAGGATTGTCATCCTGAGCGGAGTTGAGTCATTCGCAATGCGAATGACTCAACGCAGTCGAAGACCGCTACGCGCCGAGACATCTCTCGGCACTGGGGCATTTTCTTGCAGGCATGGAAAATCCACGCTTCCACACGGCCATTGAACTATAGGGGTCCTTCGACTTCGTAGCTGCTTCGCTTTCGCGTAGCAGCCACTCCGCTCAGGATGACATGGGGTTAGTGCGGATAGTCGAATCGGTAACTCTTCGGTTCATTCCCGGAGAGATGCCGTGTGTTGTAATTCAGGAAATAGTCGACATGCGATTGGTCAAGCGGGAAAGACCTGCCCTTCGGATACGGATACGTGCCCATGCTGCGGAAAGGTAGTGGTTCTACCGTGCTGGCTTCGGCAGCGTAAAAGTCCATATCTTTTTCGTAGCCGTTCGCCACGAAAAAGTAGTCTCGCGCCCAGCCTTTTGGTAATGCGGGGAGCTTTGCGGGATCAAAGTCCAGGACCACTTCGTCGCCTGACCCAAAAACAGCGAGGCGATCGTCATAGCCGCTGAGTAGCGGAAGCACGTCCCCGTAACGCGTGTAAGTGCCAGCGGGGCGCGTATAAGGACCGGTTGCACTTACTTTCTCGTACACGTACGAGACGTTGCCCGGCGGCTGGTTTTCGATCTTCAGCGGGAAGCCGCGATAGCGCAGGTCGGCACGCGCCAGCGGAACTGGCGTCAGGCGTGAGTCCTGGTCTTGCGGCGCGCGATCTACCAAAATGTTGTCCCAGTAAATTTGCAGGTTCGTGGTGATGCGGATACGCTGCGTTCCCTGAGGCAGCTTGTCGGTGAGATCGGCAGTCATGGTTCGAGGTCCGCCGGCGGGAAATCCCATGTCGTCGATCACCCGAACCCATTTCCCGTTTGCGTCCTGTGCCTCCACGTACGGAGCGAGGGGCTCCAGTCCTGCCTGGTATGCAGCGTACATGCTGGTGGCGCTGAAGTACTCAATCTCGCCGTGCATGAGCAACCAGAGCGATCCACCACGATACGGCTCGCCAAGATCGAGTTCCAACGTATGCGTTTTCGTAAAGCCTTCGAACTTCAGCACCTCGAAGTCTCCGAAGAAGCGATGCGCCAGCAAATTCGGCAGAACGTTATGTCCATGCTCGTCCCAGGCTCCCGCGGGGGGATGTGCATCCCGGCTGTAGACCACCTTGAACGGCGGATACGGCGGATTGCTGGCGAAATACTCGTTGGGCCACACGTCAACCGTCGAAGGATGGTCCACGGCCAACAGCTTTACCTGATCGAGGTACACGGCTTCTTCGAGCGGCTCCATGAAACGGAAACTCAGTTTGCCGTCTTTCTCGCGAAGCGAAGTGCGAGGCACTCGGATGTATTCCGTAGGCCGCGGAATGTCGCGCTGATCGGGACCAACCCAATGGCCGACGACCCCAGCTCCCAGCATATCCCCGATCAATTCGTAGTGAGTGCCGTCCCAGGCAAAAAGCGTGGGACACGAACTGCCGCGACGATCCATTTCAAGGAAACTGTGATCCTTCATTCCCGCGATCTGGATTTCATCCTGGATCACACCCGAGGGCCAGAGCATTCGCACTACATCGGCTTCCTTGGCCTTGCCTAGCCCGACCACGATGTCCGCAGCGTTCTGACCCAGAAATCCCGAAGAACCGGCGATCTCGAATTTCTGCCGATTCGCCCCGGCAAAGACTTCGACCTTGGTTCCGATCGCGCTCTTGTTGTCAGCCAGCCCCTTGAACGAAAGACGTAGCCAGTTGTTCTTGTTGCCGCCTTCGTTTCTAAGCAGCACAGCCGGGCCGTGATTCTGCGTGATGAGCAAATCGGTGGCGCCATCGCCGTCGTAGTCTCCAGTGATGACAGCACGCGGTTCCTTCAACTGGATTTTGTCGAGACCGACATCGGCAGTCACATCCTTAAAACCGTCAGGCCCGAGATTGCGGAAGAGACGAACTTCGCCCTTGCCTTCCTTCGTTTCGCCCACGGCAACCAGGTCAACCCACCCGTCGTTGTCGTAATCGAAGGCGGCGACTCCCCAGGCGCGATCCCAATTAGTTTTGGGAAGCTCCACAGCTTCGAACTTGTTGCCATGATTGTTTCGCCAGAGCGTTACTCCACCCGACCATAATTGGGTAAAGGCCGTATCCATCCATCCGTCGTGATCGAAGTCGAGGACGGCCAGGCCGACAGTCGGCACGCCAGGACCTGGCCACAGCATTTCAACTTTGAATTTTCCTTCTCTCGGATTCTGAAAAGCCGTCGGCTCCTTGTACCAGCCGGTCAAAATCAGATCGACGGCACGATCGTTGTTGTAATCGCTTCCGACTGCACCCAAAGTCAGAACCTTGCTCGCAATGCCAGTCTCTTCGCTTTGGTCTGTAAAGGTGCCATTGCCGTTGTTTCGCCAAACCCGATTAAGTTGGGGATTCGGAAGGTCGCCGCCTGTCCAGTTTCCCTTCCTGCGCGGGTCCCAGTAGGGATGGTTGTTGTACTGCGCGATAAATAGATCTAAATCGCCGTCGTGGTCATAGTCGATGAACGTAGGGGCGATGTTCAGACCGTCATTCTGTATTCCCGCCGCCTTGGTTACGTCCTTGAACGTTCCGCTCTTCTCGTTGTGCAACAGAAGCACGCTGCCATTCGTGGTTACGGCGAGGTCAACCGCTCCGTCATTGTCGTAGTCGCCGGCGGTGCAACCGATGGCGTGGATCGTCGGATCCAATCCGGCTTTCTTCGTCACGTCTTCGAACTTGCCACTTCCTGTGTTGTGAAAAAGCGCGATTCCGCCCTGCGGGCCATTGTCCGCGAGAAAGATGTCGGGCTTGCTATCGCCGTCATAGTCGAGAAAACACGCACCCTGACCGAGATAGGAAGCGACGTCACTGTTGGAATTCGCCGAAGGCTTCGAAGTGAGCCCTGCGGCGTCTGTCACAGGTACAAAATGCACCGCGATCGCCGGCAACGCTTTCTCCGGCGCCGAAGTTGATTCTTCCACCAGCGAATACTTTCCCTGATCTCCGTATGCCAGCCCGATTGGTGAACCGAGTTTGTTTTGCGTGATGTGCTGGAACCGGACGAGATGTTCCCGGGCATGGGCCGCATCACCCGACTGCTGGTAGGCGCGCGCAATGCCAAATTCGCTCGACGCGTGCAGCGGATTCAGCTTGAGCGCATGTTGAAAAGCATCGATGGCTTGGGGATATTGCTTGAGCTGAGCCGACGCGGCTCCAAGAAAATACCAGCTATCAGCGTCGTTCGGATCAATCTCGGTAACGTGGCGAAATGCGTCTACAGCACCCTGCGGGTTATCGGAATTCTTGTAGAGCAATCCAAGATTGAACCAGGCATGGGCATCCCCGGGATTTTTTTTAACCGCCGCTTCGATCAGCGCCTTCGCCGGTTCGATGCGGGTCATATTGAGCAGCGCGATCCCTTGATTCAGACCCGCAACCTGCAAATTTGGATCAAGCGCGGCGGCATCCTGAAAGTATTTAAGACCCTTCTCGAACAACTGCTGGTTCATGTAAGCGGCGCCCACATTATTGAGGTGCGCAGCCTCGGCGGGATTGGGGGTTGTGTTCGCTGCTTTTTGTTCGGTCGCCGCCAAAATAGCGAACATCGTCAGAGTGACGATTGCGATGAGGGTCCGTCGAAGCATAGAGAATCCCAGCACCCAATCTTACTAGATTGGAGGCGGCGCCCAGCCGCCGGACTGCTCTTCGAGAACTGCGGCTACCGAAAGCACAAGCTCCTCCTCCCACGGACGCGCCGCGATCTGTACTCCAATCGGCAATCCTTCCGGCGACTTCCCCACCGGCACGACTGCGGCTGGCATTCCCGTCAGATTGAACCACCCGGTGTAACTCCAGGCATCGAGATACTGCACGGTTTTTCCCCCGACATGCCAGCTCCGCTCTCCGTGACGAAACGCGGGAATGGCGGCGACGGGACAAAGCAGGACCGGGTATTCCCGCATCTGCTCAAATAGACGTATACGTACCAGATCGCGCTGGACCCAGGTATCGAGCAAGGATTGGCCGCTATGTGATGGTTTGGCCGCTGTCCAACCGGAAAACTCCTCTAGCAACGGGCTGATTTCAGTCTCATGGCCCCGCATCATCGGGCCAAGCAGCATCCCGCCGACAACGCCGAATATCTTCCACCATAGCTCACGAATTACTTCGAGTCCTTCCGGACGAAATAACTCCACTTTGAATCCAGCCCGCTGAAGTCCGGCGGCCGCTGCTCGTACCGCCGCTCGCGTCTCCGCAGTCACGGGAGTGCGGCCATCATCTTCGAAGTACCCGATGCGTGTTCGCTTCAGATCGCGTTGATCAGGCAAGCGCATCGGTACCGGCGCCGCTGAGGGATCGCCGTAGTCCGAACCTTGCATCACTTCAAATAAGACTTTCAGATCAGCCACCGTTCGCGCCATCGGACCCACCACCCCCAACAACGCGAATGGCCCGGCTGAGACTGGAAAATGTCCGGTGGCAGGGATGCGGCCCGGAGTAGCTTTCAGTCCGCAAATGCCGCTGAAGTGGGCCGGCACTCGAATCGATCCACCACTGTCGCTGCCCACACCGCCCGCCGACATCCCGGCCGCAATCGCTGCCGCTTCCCCGCCACTCGAACCTCCAGGAGTGCGGGAAAGATCCCACGGATTGTTAGTCCGCCCGTATAGAAGATTGTCCGTCTCCCATGCCATCAGCATCTCTGGCGTATTGGTCACCCCAAGTATGATTGCCCCGGCTTCACGCAAACGCCTCACTAACGGAGCATCCTGCGCTGCAACCATCCCAGCTCGCAACTTCGATCCCGATTCGCAGCGCAGCCCCGCAACTTCCAGCGAACTCTTGATGCTCAGGGGAACACCATGCAATGGACCGAGATGGTCACCGTTTGCAGCTGCCGACTCAGCGGCTTTCGCTTGTCGGCGCACCGATTCTGCGTCCACATGTACGAAAGCTTTCAGTCTTGGATTCAATTCTTCGATGCGGGAAAGATGAGCCTCCACCAGTTCGACGGGAGACAGTTTCCTCTTCCGGATCAGGTCAGCCATGGAAACAGCAGAGAGGAAGTTGAGTTCGTGCATGCGATCTCAAGGGAGTGGCTTGAGTCTAGCACGTAGCAAAGAGCAACCAGCCGAAGGGAGTTCAGACGAGAGAAAGTGAGCTAGTGGGAGCCCGCCGCTGCGCGCCGTGACTTTTGGCTTCGAGGAGCGCGCGCTACAGTTTTCTTTTTGGTTTCGCGCTGCACCAGCCATTGCTTCAGATATTTTCGTGAAGCGGGTGTCAATTGCGAGAACAGTACTCCGGCGCGGCCGCCGTCGTCCGCCCAGATCACCTCACCCATGCCCTCCACCATATTGTCAGTGCCAGGCAGAACAAAACGCACGGGCACACGTTGAACGGGCGGCAAAGGTTCGGGTGCCTGTAACGAAAGGCCGTCCTGATTCAAATCCAACATCATGGCGGGCAGAGCGGCAATGCCGAACTGCAGATACACCAGAGATTCTAACTCCTGACGAGACGATTGTCTCCGGTCCGCTCGCATGAATCCACGCCCTGCACGCAGGCAACGGACGATCTGCTCGAAAGCCAGTGGCTTGTAAATGATGAAATTGACTCCCGCCTGAAAAGTTTCCGAAATCTCGGTGAATGCGCCGATCATTCCGAAAATCACCGGTCGGCGACTTGAAGGCACCAGCCGCGCCATCCGGGCAACAATCGCCGCGCCGGGCAAGTCGAAGTCCAGGATTAGCGCCGAATAGTGCTGCACGACGGTGCGATCCAACGCCTCCGGGGCGGACGGGCAAACTTCCGGATCCATCTCAACCTCGTCCAGGGCTTTTTCGAGTAGGCGAAGCGAGTGGTTGTCGCCGCACATCACCAAGGCGTTGAGTGCCATAAGGTCGCAGCTTACGACTGGGCCGGACGCGGGTAAAGTAACTCCAGTAATCGACTGAGGCTTACCTGTTAGTCCGCTTGATCTCATTGAAATGCAGCAGTCGGTTGCCTATGGTTCATGCAGCGTTTGCAATGATCCTCGCTTGGATCTTTCCGAATGAGCAAGATATGGGCCACTGTTCGACCAAAGGCGAATACAAAGCGAATACTTCCCCGGAATCAGTGCCGCTTCTTTCGTAATCTGCCTTCCCGGAGTTTCCAGTGGCATAGTGGGAACGGAAACCATGCCCCGATCAAAACGATCTGACAAGGCCCGGCGCGCCCCGCGGGTAAAACTCGCGGGAACGGTTCTGGCATTGCTCCGGTTGGATAACGGACGGGAGGTTCGCGCACGCCTGCACCAGCTTTCGTTCACTGGCGGCCTGCTTCACCTGGAAAAGCCGCTGGATGAAGGTATCAAGGTGGAAGTGATGTTTCATGTGAGTGAAAGCACCATACGCAGCAAGGCGGCTATGTTGTTTCCCATGTGGGCCACCCAGGGCTGTCTTCAGCCGTTCGAATTCACGGAACTCGGAGAAGAAGACCGCCAGAAGCTGGAATCTGATCTGCAGAAATTCCTGATCTCCGGCCCGGTCGGTTCACCTCCGTTAGCGCGTGGCGTCGCCGCGGGCTCTGAATAATCTCTCCATAGAAATACGCAATGCAGGCAGGTTTCGCTCGCAGCCCCGAGTTCTTCGCTCGTAGTCCATCCCTTCCAGATTCGATAAAATGGTTTGTCGCGGGGTTGAGAATCCTATGGCGCACCAGCATGCTGCTCGTTTTTTGAAGATCGTCGAAGATACAAGAAAGCGCATTCGCGAAACCAGCATTGATGAAGTCAAAGCCCGGCTCGACCGTCGCGAGAACTTCGTATTAATCGATGTACGCGAAGAGAGCGAATACGCCAGCGACCATCTTCCCGGGGCCATTCACCTGGGTAAAGGCATTATCGAGCGGGATATTGAGGAACGGGTACCGGCGATGGACACTCCGATGGTCCTGTACTGCGGCGGGGGATATCGGTCCGCCCTCGCCGCCGACAACCTGCAGAAAATGGGTTATACCAACGTGCTCTCGATGGATGGCGGCATTCGCGGCTGGAGAGAAAAGCAGTTTCCCCTCACGAAGGTTAGTGCAACACCCTCATACGCTTTCCGCAGTACCTCGGTAACTTGATGAGATTCGTCCGTAACGTCAGCATGGAGTCACCGCAAAAGTGTTCGCGGCAGGTGTATTGTTTCGGAAAATGGGAAAAGACAATCCAATTTCGGGTCAAGGCGGAACCGCGGCAGCGCCCGCGCGCGTCGAGTTAAGTCAAAAAGCACTGGAACGTCAACTCGCAAATGCCGGCAGTCCGGAGGAATGTTGCGCTGAGCTGTCGAAACTTTTCGGCGTGCGCCCCAACGAAGTCGCCCTGTTGCACCTAGAAAAGGGATTGCTGCGGTTTCTTTTTCCTGCTGAGCTCACCAACGCAGGAACGATTCCGATCTCAAGTTCCTCAGCGGTTGCGGCGCACACCGCAGTCACCCGGAAAGTGGAGTTGTTCAACAACTTCACCACTGATCAAACACGCCAACATTTTTGAGACCATCAAGCCGAGCGGCGAAAGCGGCGAGGAACTTCGTCCTGCGACGATTCACAAGCTGATGTCGGCTCCCGTTCTCGACAAAACCGACACCGTGCTCGGAGTGATCCAGATCAGCCACAAGGGCTTTGATCTCGCGTCATCCGGACCGGACTTCACCCTCGACGACCTTCAGAGACTTGAGCTGGCCGCGAAAGCGCTGGCACAGGTCGAGTTCATGCGCGCAGATCAATAATCAATTCATTCTCCTGCCTGCGCGCCAGCGGCCTTCACAATCTACGATCTGTCCAGGATTTTTCCAGCTTCGCGATTTGCGAAATGTAGCTTTCCGAATCAAATTTCGTCGCCGTGCTCGCCAGTGACATGTAGCGAATCTTGCCGTAGATCGGGCGATTCGACCAGGCCCGGTCATGCTTTCCTACGATTGCCCACGCAATTCCGGCGTACCCGTTGGGATCTCGCCCATCCAGTTCATAGCGGTCATTGAGTTGAACCGCCCGCTGATAAGCCACGGACACGGACGGGCTCCACTCCAGAATTTTCTTCGCCCAATACATGCGAAGATAGTTATGCATCCATCCGGTAAAAACCATCTGTTTCTGGGCTGCATTCCACAAGGGATCGTGGGTCTCGGCTTGCTCCAGTTGTTCCTTGCTATAAAGCACGCTGCGCGGGTCGCGCGCATGCTCAGCCAGCGATCGTTGCGCCCACGGTTCGAGGCATTCGAAAGAATCGTAGGACGGATTGAACCTCACAAAATTAACCGCTAGCTCCCGTCGCACGATCACCTGCTCAAGGAAAGCCTCTTTCGCCCGCGTTGGTGCATTGCTTTGCTGAACAGCCGCAGCGACCGTATGCGGACCGAGATGTCCGAAATGGAGATAAGGCGAAAGCCGGCTGGTGCCATCCTGCTCCGGACGGTTGCGGGCCTCAGGGTAATCCGCCAGTCGGTTGCGAACGAATTCGCGAAGCAAACGGAGCGCCTGCCTGCTTCCCCCTTGCCAGACCGTAACCGGAGCCACCGAACCGTCCAGTTTCCATTTGGAGAGGAAGTCTTCTTGTGGCTGGAGTGAACGCAAGCCTGTTGGCGGAGTCCAGCGCACACGAGCCGCGGGATTCTTTTGCCGGGCCATGAATTTCGGAAGCAATGCGTGAATGCGCGGCCGAATCGTGCGGGCGGCGAATTGTTCTTTCAATAGCAGCCTGGATGGCACGATCACATCCGCATCCACCGTCCACAACGGCACACGAATTGTCTTTGCCACCTTGTCGCGCCATTGCTCGGGCTCCCGCATCGGATTTTCGTCCCCGATCACTATCGCCGGACTGAACTTCCTCACAAAATTTGAGCAGACTGTGGTCGGGATAGGGGCGCAAAACAAATCCGACATTCCGCGCCGCGAGTTCTTCAGCAATGTCGGGAATACCCTCAGCCAGGAACGAGTAATGCCGAAGATTTGCGCCCGGATAAAATGGCACCGGCGCAAAAAATACGACCACCGGTTTTTCAAGTTCGTTGGCCACCCTTATCGCGACATTAAGCGCTGGATTATCGCTGGCGCGTTGGGCTCTTTGCATCCAGTAAACGACGCAGCTTCCGTCAGTGGCCGGTTGCCCTGCCTTGCGCACGGTAATCCGTTCATCAAGAAGGATCTCGTCGATCGCATTCATAGATAATCTTGGTCAGGCCTAGCCATCAACCGTTCGGGGGCGACTCCGGCTCTTCATTGACGCGTCTATCGCACGCTTCTCACCCGCGGTCAGCGCACGAACTTCCCCCTTGGGAAGTTTCCCGAGTGGAAGCGGGCCAATGGCCACCCGCACCAGGCGGAGGACCTCAACTCCGACTTGTTCCAGCATCCGTCGAATCTGCCGGTTCCGGCCTTCGTCCAGCACAATTTCCAGCCAGCTATTGCGCGTGCCGCTACGTAAGATGCGAACGCTCTTGGCGAGGAGAAAGTCTTCTTCTTTCGTCCTGACCCCGCGACCGATTGATTCCAGCAGCGCCGCATCCGCCACCCTGCCGATTTGGACGTGGTAGGTCTTGTCCAAATGCGTTGCCGGCGCCAGGATGCGCGCCGCCCATTCAGAATCGTTGGTCAGCAGGAGAAGCCCCTCGCTGGCCTTGTCCAGGCGCCCCACCGGCGCCACCCAGGGCTGATCGCCCTTCGCAAGCTCAGGGGACAGGAATGCGTACACAGTCTGCCGACCCTTTTCGTCGGATGCCGTCGTCACCACTCCACGCGGCTTGTTCAGCATGAGGTAAATTTTGGGAGCGGTAGCTACCGACTGGCCGTCAACCTCGATCCTGTCTTTCTCCAGGTGCACCGGCGTTTCGGGATCTCGGCGAATTGTTCCGTTAAGCCGCACCCGGCCGGAGCGGATCAGATCAACCGCATCCGATCGGGAGCAGTATCCAAGCTTCGAAAGCGCGCGCGCCAAACCCACTCGCCGGGAATGATCCTCACTGGGCACGCTTCATGTTTAACATGGAAGGCCCGCCTTACTGATCGGCGAACGCCGTCACCGAGTTCCTCAGCCCTGGGCCCTCCCTCCGGCCTGTTAAAAAGTGCAGCCGGAAGTCATTAGATGCAACAATGGCGTCGTGATTGGTGGTAATCTGTCTGAGACAAAGCTGTGATTACGGCGAATGCCTTATTGGTCGTGCCTTATGACTGACAAGAAAATTAGCGAAGAGAAAAACGCGGACGATAGCCCAGCCGTCGCTAAGAAGCCTTACATGAAGCCGGAGTTTCGCTATGAGCGCGCTTTTGAGACCATGGCCCTTTCTTGCGGAAAGGTTCGCGCCACCCAGGGACTTTGTCGGTTCAACCGCAAGAGCTCGTAACGGCTTGCTTCTGATTTATTTGTAGAGTTCAGGCTGACTTTCCCGCCATCCACCAGCGTCGCAGCGCAACCAGCGCCCAGATACCTTCGACCAATCCAAACGGCCACGCTCCTTGCAAAAAGCCGTAAATCGAGCCCAGCACGCAAGCCCCGCTGAACGCCAAAATGAACCACCGGCTGCGATTTTCCAATGCGTAACAGACCAGCATTGCGGTCACGGCAAATAGTCCGAAGAGCGTGAGACGGCTCACGCTACCACTCGCTCGTTAAATTGTTGGTAGGTTTGTTCACTGCCGGCGTCATAGCCTTAAGAATACAGCCTCGTGCGTGAGCGCCTTCGTGTCTGCTGGTTCCGCCGTGACACGAAGCCCGATTCGCCAGCTAATTCGAGATTGAATCCAGTGCCAGATTCAGGTCCAGCACGTTAACTCGCGGTTCCCCGAAGAATCCCCATTGCCGTCCCTGAGTATTGTTTGCGACCAGCACACGCACCGCATCCTCGCTCATTCCCCGCGCTTTGGCTACTCGCGGCACCTGAAATTCGGCCGAGGCCGGAGTGATATGGGGATCGAAGCCTGACGCGGACGTCGTCACCAGATCAACCGGGATGGGCTTGCTGGGATTCTCCGCCTGAGCGCTAGCGACATCGGTATTTACACGGTCAATGAGTTTTTGATTGGTCGGCCCCAACTGGGATCCGGCGGAATTGCTGGCGTCGTAGCCATTCGTCCCCGCGGCGGAAGGGCGAGGATGAAAATAGCCTGCGCCCACAAAAGGCTGAGCAATGATGTGCGAACCAATCACGTTTCCATTGCGTCGTATCAGTTGACCGTTTGCCTTTTCCGGAAAGAATGCCTGCGCCAATCCGGTGACAACCAGGGGATAAACCAGCCCCAGCAGGACTGTTGTAACTATTGTCATGAGTACGGAAATCAGAAGATTTTTTTTCATGGTAATTTTCTTCACGCCATCCCGATGCGGGTGATGACCATATCGATCAACTTGATGCCAATAAACGGGACTATGATCCCGCCAACGCCATAGACCAAAAGGTTGTTGCGCAGGAGCGCAGCCGCTCCCATGGCGCGATATTTGACTCCGCGCAACGCCAGCGGTATGAGCGCGACGATGATCAGTGCATTGAATATCACGGCAGACAAGATCGCCGACTGCGGCGTTTTCAGGTGCATGACATTCAATGCGGTCAGCACCGGGAAAGTCCCTGCGAACATCGCTGGAATGATGGCGAAGTATTTGGCTACATCGTTTGCGATCGAGAATGTCGTAAGCGCTCCGCGGGTCATCAGCAACTGCTTGCCGATTTCGACGATCTCAATGAGCTTGGTGGGATTGGAATCAAGGTCCACCATGTTTCCTGCTTCTTTTGCCGCCTGGGTGCCGGTGTTCATGGCCACGCCAACGTCGGCCTGTGCCAGGGCAGGAGCGTCGTTGGTGCCGTCACCGGTCATCGCCACCAGTTTTCCGTCCGCCTGCTCCCGGCGAATCAGATCCATCTTTTCTTTAGGAGTGGCCTGAGCGAGAAAGTCGTCGACGCCCGCCTCGCGCGCAATCGCGGCCGCAGTAAGCGGATTGTCGCCCGTGATCATGACGGTGCGAATCCCCATGGAACGCAACTGGCTAAAGCGCTCGCGAATCCCACCCTTAACGATGTCCTTGAGGTAGATCACACCCAGCGCGTGCTTATTCTCCGACACCACCAAGGGCGTCCCGCCCGAGCGTGCAATTTGCTCAACGGTTGCTTGCACGTCTTTCGGAAGGCCGTTGCCGTTTACCGAGGAGATGTATTTTGAAATCGCGTCCGACGCGCCCTTACGGATCTCGCGGCCGTCGAGGTTGACTCCCGACATTCTGGTTTGCGCGGTGAAGGGTACAAAATGCGCCTCGTGCGAAGCGAGGTCTCGTCCTCGCAGCCCGTACCGCTCTTTTGCCAGAACCACGATCGATCGACCCTCTGGAGTCTCATCTGGCAGCGATGACAGCTGGGCTGCATCGGCGAGTTGGGTTTCCGAAACACCCGCGGCGCAAACAAATTCGGCAGCCTGGCGATTCCCTAGCGTGATCGTCCCTGTCTTGTCCAGGAGAAGCGTGTTGACATCTCCCGCCGCTTCCACCGCTCGTCCGGACATCGCGAGGACATTGTGCTGCACGAGGCGATCCATGCCCGCGATTCCGATGGCGGAAAGCAATCCGCCGATAGTGGTAGGGATCAGGCAGACCAGCAACGACACCAGCACAAAGACTGTCTGCGGCGCGCCGGAGTAAATCGCGAAGGGCTGCAGCGTGACCACCGCCAACAGGAAAATAATTGTCAGCCCGGCCAGCAAAATATTTAGTGCGATCTCATTCGGTGTCTTCTGGCGCTCAGCGCCTTCCACCAGGGCAATCATGCGGTCAAGGAATGTTTCTCCCGGGTTGGAGGTAATCCTTATCTTGATGTAGTCGGAGAGCACTCGCGTACCACCAGTCACAGCCGACCGGTCACCCCCGGCCTCTCGTATGACGGGCGCGGATTCCCCAGTGATTGCAGACTCGTCTACCGAAGCCACTCCTTCTACAATTTCGCCGTCACCCGGGATAAATTCTCCGGCGACAACGTTCACCAAGTCGCCGGATCGCAGCTTCGAACTTGCAATCTTTTCGATCTTGCCATCAGCCAGTACCCGGTTCGCTATAGTCTCCGATCGTGCCTTCCGCAGACTTTCCGCCTGTGCCTTGCCACGCCCTTCCGCCATGGCTTCTGCGAAATTCGCGAACAGCACCGTGAACCACAGCCAAAGCGTGATCTGCAGATTGAAGCCGAACGCGCCCTGATGGCGAATGACATCCCGCAGCAACAGCACGGTCGTGACTACGCTGCCCACCTCCACCACGAACATAACGGGATTCCCCATCATCTTGCGTGGGTGCAGCTTGACCACCGAATCCCAGATCGCGCCTCGCACGATCTTTACATCCCAAATCGCTTTAGCTTTTTTCTCTGCCATATTTCCCCATCAAACCCGTGCCACTCACAAACATTCCTTAGAAAGTCTTGCCCGCCTGCATCAGAAGATGTTCCAGGATTGGTCCCAGGCTTAGTGCAGGAAAGAACGTCAAGGCTCCAACGATCACAATTACGCCGACCAGCAGAACGCTGAACAGTGGCGTTGTCACCGGAAACGTGCCCAGTGACGGTGGCACATATTTCTTTTTCGCAAGGTTTCCCGCAATCGCCAGCATGGGGATGATCATGAAGAACCTCCCCAGCAGCATGGTCATCCCGCCGGCGACGTTGTACCAGGCCGTGTTCCCGTTCAATCCTCCGAACGCTGAACCGTTGTTGCCCGCCATCGACGTGAAGGCGTACAGGATCTGACTAAGGCCGTGCGGTCCCGAATTGCTGATGCTTGAAGTTCCGAATCCGGCCACCGAAGAAATTCCCGACAGTACCAGGATGACCAGCGGGAAAACCAGCGTGACCAGCATCGCCATTTTTACGTCGTACGCTTCTATCTTCTTCCCCAGATACTCCGGGGTTCGCCCAACCATGAGTCCGGCAATGAACACGGCAAGTACTACATAAATGAGCACGCCGTACAGGCCCGCGCCCACTCCTCCAAAAACCGTTTCGCTGAGCATGATGTTGACCAGGGGCACCATTCCGCCGAGCGGAGTGTAGGAGTCATGCCAGCTATTGATGGCGCCACAACTTGCATCGGTCGTAACGGTTGCGAAAAGCGTGGAGTCGGCGATGCCAAAGCGGACTTCCTTGCCCTCCATGTTGCCGCCGGCCTGCATAACGCTGGCCTGTTGATCCACTCCCTTGAGCAGCGGATTTCCCTTTGCCTCGGCCCAATAGGCTGTGGTCACGCCGGCCAAAAACAGAATCGCCATGGCAGCCCACACTGCCCATCCATGACGCGCCGATCCGGTCATCCGCCCCAGCGTATAAGTCAACCCCGCAGGAATCGCGAAAATGGACAGCATCTGCAGGAAGTTGCTTAGCGGTGTTGGATTTTCGAAAGGATGCGCGCTGTTGGCGTTAAAAAATCCTCCTCCGTTCGTGCCTAACATCTTGATTGCTTCCTGCGACGCAACTGGTCCCTGGGCAATCACCTGGTCAGTCACAGTGTCCATCACTGGCTTGCCATCCTGACCGGTTACTGGTTTCCCGTCTGTCCCCACTTTCTGTACTTGTTGTGGCTCGACTAGCTTTGCTGTGTCATACGGCCTGAGGTTCTGTACCACCCCTTGAGAGACAAGCAGCATCGCGTAAACAATGCAGGCTGGCAGCAATACCCAGAGCGTCGTCCGCGTCAGATCTACCCAGAAATTGCCGATCGTCCCCTTCTCGCGCCGCGATATGCCACGGATAAACGCAATCGCCAGCGCAATGCCTACCGCGGCGGAAGTGAAATTGTGGTAGGCGAGGCCAGCCATCTGCGTGAGATAGCTCATCGTGGCTTCGCCGCCATAGTTCTGCCAGTTGGTATTGGTGGTGAATGACGCTGCTGTATTAAAAGCGAGGTCAGGCACCACTCCGGCAAACTTCTGAGGATTTAACGGTAGTGCGACTTGCAACCGCTGAATCAGGTACAGCACCAACATCGAGACGCCACTGAACAAGAGCATGGAGAATGCATATTCCGTCCAGCGCATCTCATGTTCGTCGTCCACCGCGGTCAGGCTGTACATCAACCGTTCAATCGGACGCAGAATCGGGTCCAGGAACGTACGCTCCCGGTTAAACACGCGCGCCATGAAAATTCCGAGCGGTTTGGTCAGCGCGAATATCACCGCAAGGTAACACGATGATCTGCAACCAGCCATTGACTGTCATTTTCTAGAACCTTTCAGGCCGTAACAACGCGTACAGCAGGTAAACCATTAATCCCGCACATACGATCAGCATGATGATTGATTCAGCATTCATGAGTGTTTTGCCTTAGTGAATCCGATCGCAGAACTTCACATACGCGATGGAAACCAGAAAGAAAGCAACCGTAACTGCCACGTAAATGATGTCTTTCATCCCCTCTTCTCCGTCCGTTGCAACCGTGAGCCTGGATTCCCTACAACCTGATAAGTGTGATTGTTCACAAAGTGCACGCGATGCGCCGCAGGACGCCTGCCCCGTTTTAGATCGGAATTCAGAACTGTCGTAATCCTGAGAACTCCAAGCGCAAGGTGAGCTCCGGAGTTTACTTCAGCTACTCTGTGCCGGGGTCGTTGGTAAAGCGTGCCTACAGCAAACTTCCCTTCACCAGGAGCGTACGGATGCGCAACCCGTGCCTTGCTCCCTTCGTCAGCCACTCCGATGAAAAAGCGGATCAGGAATCCAATTCCCAAAACGCAGGCCGCCAACAAGCCGATCGCCGCGGAATTCGCAATTGTGTTCGGCCCAAGCATTGTGGCCTCTCACTACATTGGATGGTTCAGGGCGTAATTTTTGTATAAGAAGTACATAAAAAAGTCGTAAGCGTTCTACCGGGTTGAACGGACAGTGTCAATGAGGAACGGTAATCGCCTTGTTTAAGCGATCGATTCACGAACAAGCTGGAGAAAAGCTGGAAATGACAAGCGGGGATCCTCAGCAAAAACCGGGCTACGGTTTTTCGCCGGCGGGCTCGAAACGATACCCAACCCAGGGCTCGGTGATGATGTAGTGCGGCGTATTCTCGGTGTCTATCTTCTTGCGTAGCTGTGCTACCAGGACCCGCAGATGTTCCGGCTGTTCAACACTGTTTGCCCCCCAGATGGCGAGAAGCAATGTTCGATGTGTCACTACCCGGCCGGCGTGTCTTGCCATGAACAGCAGGAGTTCGAATTCCTTCGGGGTGAGCCTGATCTCTTTGTCTTTGACGGTCACTCGAAACGCATCCGCATCAATCTTAAAGTCGCCAATCGAGATGGTTCGCTTGGTGCTGTCCTCCGTACCACGCGTTCGAGCCAGGTTCCGCCGCACTCGTGCCAGTAATTCTTCCATGCCCACTGGCTTGGTGACGTAGTCGTCCGCCCCGGCATCAAGCGCCTCAACCTTGGTCTTCTCTTCCCCTTTTACCGACAACACGATGATCGGAAGCGTCGACTCTGCCCGAAGCTCGCGGCACAATTCGATTCCGTTCATATTCGGCATCGAAATGTCAGTAATCACCAAGTCGGGTTGCCACTCTCTCGCTACACGTAGCCCGGCATGGCCATCGTCTGCGGTGCGAACCTCATAACCGCTGCCGGCAAGCGAGGTCCGCAAAACGCGCGTGATCTGCGGTTCATCATCAACTACCAGAATGCGTTTCTTTTCTGCCATGGGGTTGATAACAGAAGCTTAGGAAGATTGCTGAGTCACGATATGAACATCTACTGGTGGCGCATCTCTGAGAAACTTATGGATTGCATTCAGGTAAAGATACCTCTTCCAGCCCTTCACCGCGGAATGTCCAAATACCACCTGGGTGATGTGTTTTTCTCGGACAAATCCGGCGACGGCTTTGGCCACCGTCGGTGATTTCAACCTGACCACCTGCGCTCCCACCGCTTCCGCAAAGCGGATGTTCGCTGCCAGCGTGCGCTGATTGGGCTCGTTGTCGTCGACTCCGATGTCCACATAAACGACATACAGTTCACCGTCGAGCCTCTTCGCCATTCGCGCCGCCCGGGCAATGAGTTGCTGGGCCAGCGGATTCGAACTGATGGCCACCGCAAATCTTTCACGGACTCCGAGTTTGCGCTCCCCGCCTTCCTGGTCAAGATAGGTTTCAAGACTGCGGTCGACCTCTTGCGCAACTTCCTGCAGGGCCAACTCTCGCAATGCGATCAGATTTCCGGGGCGAAAGAAGTTTGCCAGCGCCTTCTCTGCACGTTCGATCGGATAAATATCCCCGCGCCGCATGCGGGTCTGAAGCGCTTCGGGAGTGAGGTCGGCCATAACGACTTCCCGCACCCGTTTCATGATCCAGTCAGGAACGGTTTCGCGGACCGTGACCCCGCTGATTCTCTGCACGCTGGGAGCCACGCTCTCCAGGTGCTGCACATTCATGGTCGTTAGTACGTCAATGTCGGCATCCACCAGTTCAAGAACGTCCTCGTAGCGCTTGCGGTGCTTGCTGCCTTCAATGTTCGTGTGCGCCAACTCATCTACCACGACCACTGCTGGCTTACGCGCCAGAATTCCTTCCAGGTCCATCTCCTCAAACACCGTGCCCTTGTACTCGATTCGCTTTCTCGGGACAGTCTCGAGTTGGGACGCAAGCTCGATTACTCCTTTGCGTCCATGCGTCTCCACCACGCCGATGACCACATCCTCACCGCGGCTCTTGCGCCGGATGGCTTCGCTCAGCATGTTGAAGGTTTTCCCGACGCCGGGCGCATACCCGAGAAACAGCTTGAGCGTGCCGCCCTTCTTCGCGGGCGCAGCTTCTGCAAGCCATTGCTCTGGCGTCTTGCTCATCGCCGACTATTGTGATGGACAGCGTTCAATTTGTCGATATCTTCAGCTACAATCCTTGATCGTGAAACAGTCCGCGATCAGGATGGTGCTTCGTTTCGCAGCTTGCGCGCGCGGTTCTCCTTGTTATCGTGCTGCTTTACACTTCCTCGATCCGCGTAAATCCCACTACGGTGGCGCTCACTTTTCTGGTTTTCGTTTTGATTGTCTCAGCCGTATGGGGCTTGCGTTACGCGCTGTTCACTGCATTCGTCGCCACCGCCGCATTCAATTACTTCTTCCTGCCACCTACGGGGACCTTCACTATTTCGGACACGCAGAACTGGATTGGCCTGCTTGCCTTTCTCAGCACCGCTGTAATCGCAAGCCAGTTGTCCGATCGTGCGCGCAAGCAAACTGACGAAGCCGTGAACCGCCGTCGCGAACTCGAGCGCCTCTACAGCTTCAGCCAGCAATTGCTGACCGCGGATAACGTTCTTCAACTACTGAACGCCATCCCCCTTCACGTTATGCAATCTTTCGACGTCTCCGCGGCGGCAATCTATCTGCCAGAGAAGGGAGACATTTATCGGGCAGGGGTGGAAGCGCCCGACTTGAACGCAGATCAGCTCAAGTCCATCATCGCGCGTGGCGAGCCCACGATGGACCGCACGCGCAACCTGAGTTTCACTCCGCTGAAGATGGGGGTGAGAACGGTGGGCGCACTTGGCGTTGTCGGCAATCTTTCCCGTCAAACTCTGGACGCGATGGGAAGCCTGATTGCCATCTCAGTCGAGCGCGCGAACGCAGTGGAAACTCTCACCCGCTCGGAAGCCAGCCGCGAAGGCGAGAAACTGCGTTCCGCAATCCTGGATTCAGTAACACACGAGTTCCGCACTCCGCTCACATCGATCAAGGCCTCGATTACCAGCCTAATGTCCAACACTGGTCTGAGCCCGAGGCGATCGCGGCGAACTGATGACTGTCATCGACGAGGAAAGCGACCGCTTGAACCGGCTGATTGGCGAGGCTGCCGAAGTCGCCAAACTCGAATCCCACGAGTTTCAGCTCGATCTGCGGGATTGTCCGGTCATCGACCTGGTACAGACCGCGGTTGCAGACGTGAAACAGACCATCGGCAAGCATCCCGTCGAGATTCGCGTGCCAGAGGGCATCGTCGTGCGTCTCGATGCGGACCGCATGAAAGAAGTATTAGTCCAGTTGTTGGAAAATGCCGCCAAATATTCGCCGCCTGAGTCTCCCATCCGCATCACTGCCGAAATGCGCGAAGGCAATCTCGAACTCAGCGTCGCCGACCAGGGTGCCGGCATCGACGACATGGAGCAAGCCTTGATCTTTGACAAGTTTTATCGCGGCAAGAATCAGCGGTACCGGGTGCAAGGTACTGGCATGGGGCTGGCTATCGTAAAGGCGATTGTCGAAGCTCACGGCGGCAAGATCAGCGTAACCAGCCAGGTTGGCTCCGGCTCAGTGTTTCATATCATTCTGCCGGCGAAAGCCTAACTCCAATTTCTGGCGATCGCGTTACCTAGCAGTGATCTTATTTTTTTGCCTTCCGTCGAAGGTTATCTACACCCTGCTGGCCCTGCGCATTCAGATTCTCAATGATCAGCCCTTCGTTGTTCGTGACCACCGGAACATGCTGTTGTACAAGATAATTCACCATCCCCTGAATCAGCGAGTGATCCACGCTGATGGACGAACAGCAGGAACCGGTTTCGTCGACCCGGTGGAACAGAACGATCAACCAGAGATTGTTAGCCACGGCATAGTCAATCTCGGAAGTAATGTCCCCCAACGTCGTGTTCATGTCATTTTCCGCTGCTTCACTCCACAACAGCAGCGGATGGGTGTCGTGATACAACGGGCCTCCGAAGGTAAGGCCAAGTCCGGAGCTGTTGTAACCCAGATCTGAATCGCGGGCTCCCCGCAGGCCGGCACTCTGTACAACGCCCTCAACGGTGGGATTGTAGGCTCCGTAAGGATACGCAAGCGTCGTTGGATTGATCCCCCACGAAATGAGGTCCTGTTTCGCGCCGGCGATTTCATCGGTCATTTGTGCTTCTGTGAGGGTCGTCAGGTTGGGATGCGTCCTGGTATGAACCCCGATCTCGTGACCGTTGTTGTACATCTGTAACACTTCGTTCAAGGTCACGTACGTGTCCCATCCGACCTGCTGCGTAATGATGTACTGCGTACTCTTCAATCCCGCGGCATCAAGGATCGGCAATCCGTTGTCGTACATGGATTGATATCCGTCATCAAAATTGATCGATACAAGCCCGCGATTCGTAATGCTGAAAGGTAAAGGTCCCGAGGTTCCTGCATTCGGCGCCGGATTCGTTACCGTGACTGCCAGTGGTTGATTTGGCGGTGTCAACGACGTCAACTCCGCCGCTGGCACAGTCGCCACTATCGATGTAGAGCTTATGGAAGACGGGACGAGAATATTCGAACCAAAATTCACCACCGCTCCGTTCACAAACCCTGCTCCTGTAATCGTGAGAGAAACCAGGTCTCCACTCCCTACCAACGCCATGGGTGGAGAGAGTCGGGTTATCGTGATTGGGCAGTTGCAAGAGACCGCAGTGACGGCGAGGGACAATGCGTTACTGCTTACCCCTTGGGCCGATGCGCTGATCTGCACCGTACCGGCCGCTATGCCGGTAGCCAGGCCGCTGGCGTCTACGCTTGCCACGGCGGGATTGCTTGATGTCCACGAAAACACAACGCCACTCATCGCCATGCCGTACTGATCTGTCGCCAGAGCGCTGAATTGCTGCGTTGCGCCCACGTTGATCGATCCATTGGTTGAAATGACGTTGATCGATGCCACCGTTGGTGGAGGCGGTGGTGGCGGCGGAGGCGTTACGGTCAGAGAAGCCTTGGTGCTTACGCCATTGGCGCTGACGTTGATCTGGACGGAACCCGCAGCTATGCCTGTAGCAACGCCGTCGGTGACCCCTTCCGAATTGATCGCTGCCACCGATGCCACGTTCGTGTTCGAACTGGACCATACGAAAACGATGCCTGGCATTACATTTTGATACTGGTCGTATCCCACAGCGCTAAAACGCGCCGTATTTCCCGCCTGAATGGAAGCGCTGGGTGGGGAAACCTGAATCGAAGTCAGCACCGAAGCTGGTTTACTGACGGTCACGGCGGCAGAGTTGCTATGTACGCCCTGCGCTGACGCGGTGATCTGGGCTGTCCCTTCAGCGATGCCGGTCGCCACTCCGCCCGTACCGACTGCTGCCACGCCTTGATTACTGCTGGACCACGAAAAAGCAATTCCGCTCATGATCGCGCCGGTTTGGTCAAAGCCGACGGCGGTAAACTGTTGCGTCCCTCCAATAAGAATTGAAGGATTCGACGGAGTCACGACGATTGCCGTCAATGCCGGCGGAGGCGGAAGCACGGTTAGCGATGCCGGCGCGCTGCTGATGCCGGAGGCCGATGCGGTAATGTGCACCATCCCGGCCGCGACTCCCGTTGCCACGTTGCCGTTCAGCATCGCGATCGCATTACTGCCGTCCGATGCCCACGAGAACGTAATCCCGCTCATTGCATTGTTAAATTGGTCATAGCCTACCGCCGTATAGCTTTGCTGCTGTCCCACTTGAATCGAAGCGGTCGAGGGCGAAACGCTGATTTGGGTGAGCACGGCAGAGGCAGGAGCAGCCTTGACAGTTAGCGACACCGATGTGCTCTTGCCATTGGCGCTGGCCGTGATGGTTGCCTTCCCGGGCGCCGTAGCCGTCGCCAGTCCGTTACCGTCCACCGTCGCCCCACCGGAACTGGAGAACGTGACCACCACTCCCGGCATGACGTCGCCGTTCTGGTCGTTAACGACTGCCTCGTACTGAACCGTTCCGCCTACCACCACGGACGCCGTCTTTGGAGAAACTAAAATCGCCGCCAATTCCGGCACGGTACTGGAGGACCGGCCCACCACGCCGGCGCCTCCCCCACCGCAACCAGCCAGGAGCAGCGCTGCAATTAACACCAGCCAAAGTGGATCCACTACAACCACAGAACGTTTCACTTTGACGATTGCTTGTGTAAAGAAGCGGCCAACAGGCGCAGCCCACCCGGAGAATTTGGAGAAAGAGAGCATAGGCAACAATTCGGTCATGAATCCCACTTCTGGTACAAACGAGCTGGGGTCTCGCCAGACAACAAAAGCAGGTGGACTACCAAATCCGACGGTATTACCACGCGATGGCGATGCGATTCGATCCGGATCGCAGAAGTCGCGGAAGTCGCACGGTCCAGAGGAGCTTAGCTTGCTCGTCGGTATTGACGGCAAAAACGCGCCAGGGAACCTCCGCCCAATCTCAGCATTTTTGAGGTTACGAGACGGTTACGACGGTAATTCAGAGTCGAATTACTATGGGAAGAAGAGTTCCACTCGCGTGGAAAACAAATTACGCGCGGAAATCGTCAGGAAAAAGGAGATAAACCACCATGATCGAAAGACTCAAAGAGAGCCAGGGATCGGCTATCGGTTTCAGGATTACGGGAAGGCTTACCGCCGACGACGTGAAGGCATTCGAGCCGCAGATTGAGTTCGTCATTGCAGAACGGAAGCAGCGCCCCATCGGCATTCTCACGGATCTTTCCCAAATGGACGGTGCCGACTGGAAAGCGCGATGGATCGAGATGCGCTTTCTCCAGAAATACACAAACCATATCGCTCGAATGGCAGTGGTTGGGGCCGACAAATGGGAAGAAGTAGTGGCAATCGTGCTCGCCGGAACCGCCGTCCTTCAGGCTGAGACTCGATACTTCACTATTGCGGAGACTACTTTCGCCTGGGAGTGGGTCAGAACCAGCAAGAACGCGGACCGGATTCCGGTGCGGACAATTTCCCCCGGTACGGGCCTCTTCAAGGACTATGTTCCTGAGTATACGGACCTGTAAACGGTCACCTGGTAGCCGAGGTCTGCAGCGGAATTCTCGCGTGGAGCCTTTCCCGGGCGGACTCTATCGCTTACAATTCGTTGCGCGTCGGCAACGCACCGATCCCAGGAGTTTCCCAGGGTGTACCGCCTAGTCCGTGATCTAATTCGCCCTTACATTGGCAGCCTTTGCATCATCCTTGCCGCCATGCTGGTACAAACCATGACCAGCCTGGCCGCGCCTTGGCCCCTCAAGATTGTGCTTGATAACGTGGTCGGGAACCATAAGCTTCCTGCCTGGCTCAACCATCTGCTCACGACATTGCTGAAGGGCGATGGCAAAATGAGCATCGCGATAGGGGCCGCAATTGCGGTTGTAGTCATCGCGGCGTTGGGCGCCGTTGCGTCCTACATCGCCAATTACTACACCGAGAGCGTAGGTCAATGGGTTGCCAACGACCTGCGAATGCGGACTTATCATCATCTTCAGCGTCTGTCGCTAAGCTATTACGATACCCAGCGCACCGGCGCCCTTCTGAGCACGATCACTTCTGACGTTCAAACCATCCAGAACTTTGCTTCTTCCGCGACTCTCGGCATTGTGGTCGACATGCTTACCATCCTGGGCATGTTGGTCATCATGTTCTGGCTGAATTGGGACTTCACCCTGATCGCGCTGGCAGTTACGCCGTTCATGCTGTTGCTTGTATTCAGGTTTAAGAAAGCGGTGAAGGCCGCAACCCACGAAGTGCGCAAGCAGCAGGCAAACATCGTTTCCGTCGTGCAGCAGGATCTCGAATCGATGCGGGTGGTGAAAGCGTTCGGCAGGCAGGATTATGAGCAAGCGGAACTCGGCGAGGTCAGCCGCGCCGCCGTGGACGCTGCTCTCAAAGCCCGCCGGGTAAAGGCGCTGCTTTCCCCAATCGTGGCCGTAACGGTTTCTCTCTGCACGGCCATAGTTCTGTGGCGAGGTTCCGCACTCATTCTTGCCGGCGCCATGACTGCTGGCGGTCTGACTGTTTTTCTCTCTTATCTCACCAAATTCTTCAAGCCGGTGAAAGACCTCGCCAGCATGACCAATTCCATCGCACAGGCGGCGGTCGGAGTCGATCGGGTACGGGCCATTCTCGATGCCGACAATGTAATCCCGGAGAGCCCGGATGCTCGTCAGTTGCCCGCACCTGTCTTGGGAGCGGTGCGCTTCGACAAGGTTAAGTTCGGCTATAGCTCCGAAATTCCCGTGCTACTGGATGTGAGCTTCAGCATCGAACCGGGGCAGTTGGTGGGCGTCGTCGGACCGACCGGGGGTGGAAAATCTACGATCGTGAGCCTGATTCCGCGCTTTTACGATCCAACCTCCGGCAAGGTTGAAATCGACGGAGTAGACGTTCGCGATTACAAGCTGCAATGGCTGCGGAGTCAGATCGGATATGTCTTGCAGGAAACCGTCCTCTTTCGCGGAACGATAAGTGAAAACATCGCCTATGGCCGTGAAGGCGCCACCCGCGAGGAAATTATCGAAGCTGCCAAACTCGCCAATGCGGATGAGTTCATCGTCCGCATGGCTCATGGCTATGACACGATGGTCGGCGAGCGTGGAGACACCTTGTCGGGAGGTCAGCGCCAACGCATCGGAATCGCACGGGCCCTGGTTCGCAACAATCCGATTTTGATTCTGGACGAGCCAACCGCCGCATTGGACACAGAGTCCGAAAGGTTGGTCATCGAAGCCTTGGAACGGCTGATGAAAGGTCGCACCGTGATCACCATTGCGCATCGCTTGAGCACGATTCGGGACGCTGACAAGATCATCGTTCTGGATGGCGGTGTCGTCGCGGAGGAAGGTACCCACCAGGAGTTGCTGGCGCTGGGAGGAATCTACGCCGCCCTGTGCAACAGCCAGTTCGACACGGCCCCCGCAAAAGCCCAGCTCTGAGTCACAACGCTCTTCCCTTTTGCGCCTGCTATTCTAGTAATCGTACCTGGAGGCAATGTGTCTCGTTCTCTGATTGTTCTGCCTGACGACTCCGCGAAGCCGATCCTGGATGCCATCAACGGCGCGCAGAAGTCGCTCCGAATCAAGATGTTCGTATTCTCGGATCCCGAGCTACTGAAAGCTGTGCTCGCCGCCCGGGCTCGCGGCGTGAAGGTTCAGGTCATGCTGAATCCCGCTCGCCGCAGTGGCGAAGAAGATAACGAGGAAACCAGAAAGACCCTCACCGCCGGCGGAATCGATGTTCTTGACAGCAATCCTGCATTCGACGTCACCCACGAAAAATCGATGGTCGTGGATGACACCCACGCATTCGTAAAATCGCTGAACTGGCAAACCCGGAACCTGACAGAAACTCGCGACTATGCCGTCGTGACCTCCCATGCCCATGAGGTCGACGAAGTCGTCAGCGTGCTTTGAGGCTGACTGGAACCGCAAGTCTTTTGAATCAGGAGAGAAGTCTCACCTGATCTGGTGCAAGGGAAACGGCCGCGATCGTATTGCCGCATTCATCGACGGCGCGAAGCACTCGTTATTCCTGCAAAATGAACGGTACCAGGACCCCATCATCATCGAGCACCTGGTCCGCGCTCAAATGCGCGGAGTGAAAGTGCATATTATGTCGCGCCCTCCGCACACGCTTAAAAAGGAAAAGCTGATAGAGGGCGTCGGCGGCCTGCGTGTGATGGATGATGTTGGAGTCAAAGTCCGCAAGATGAAGCACCTCAAGCTTCACGGCAAGATGCTGCTCGCTGACGGCCTGCGCGCGATCGTCGGATCCATCAATCTCGCTCCCGGCAGCTTCGACAGTCGCCGTGAATTGGCCATCGAGGTACACGATGACGACGTTGTAAGCCGGCTGCACAATGTCGTACAGCACGACTGGAAACATGCCCACCCCCTCGATCTTAGTGACGCCGGTCTGCTCGCCGACCTTGAAGACCGGCAGGGTGTTGCAGGTCTGGCACTCGATACGGCCAATGGAAGAAGAAAGACAAGTGAAGAAACTTACGGAAAACTAATCACGTCGCGAGAGAGCGGCATCTTCCGCGTCATCGGCTTTTTAACGACTTTCGAGTCCATCGGAAGCGGCATTCCTTTAATCGACATGTCATCGATTTCCCCAAGATCCGCCGTCGTCCGCTGCTGCAACGTCATCGTTTCGAAAACGAATGGCAAGGACGTCACATCCAGCGTGGAAGGCCGGTCGCTGATCTGAAAATGCAGATGCGGACCGGTGGTGTTTCCGCTGTTGCCCAGCAAACCAAGTTTGTCGCCCGCACGAACGTGGTCGCCAACGTGCACCGTCACGCTGTGGGGAGCAAAATGCGCATACATCGCATACCGCCCGCCGCCCAGATCGAGAATCACGTGATTCCCCGCAATCTGATCCACCGCTAGGTTAGTGGGCGCTGCGCCCGGCGGCACATCCGGCAGATCGCGCATACGTCTCGATCACCGTCCCAGGCCCGACCGCGAGCACGTCAACTCCATAGCAAAACCAATCTTCAGACTTTTTTCCGTCACCGCGAAAGCCTTTGCCTTGCGCATCCACCTTGATCCAGTCGATGGCAAATTGTTCGGACGGATCCAGCGATCCATTCATCGGATTCGTAACGAATCGGTGCGGACCGATCTCCTCGCAGCAGCCATTTCCGTTCACCCATCCATCTCCCTTGAGTGGAGGAGTAAGAACAATCGCCGGTTTGCGAACTGACTTTCATCGGCGGACTGGTCACGGTCGATTCCGGCAGATGCTTGTTCTCCGGCTGGAGCGCATGCACGCGCAGCGAGATGGCGCAGGGCACAACGTCGCCTTCGCCATAAGTCACGTCGAAAAACATCACGCCTGACTCCCCGCCTCCAATCTTGGTCGAATAATTCGTCTTGTCCATCGTCGACGGCAGCGACGCAAGCTTTACCTGCCCGGTAACGTCCTCGTCCTTTACGGAAACGACGCGGTTTGCTCCCGCTCACTTTGTCGCCATGCGACGGATCGACTACCTCCACCGACTGAATCGTCGCCGGAATACCCCACACATTGGTGAATTGCATCGCGAATGCGACGTGAGTCATTCCATCCGAGCCCTTTACCGGATACACGCCCGAGCCGAGAAGATGCCAGACCAGCGGCCCAATCGTGAGCGGATACCTCTGCCCATCGCCACTGTTCACCGGCTGAAAGTAGTCGGACGTATTGTCACACCGGCTCTGAGCCAGGGCGTTTTGAAACAGCCCCAAGCCAAGCAGAACCGCGAGCAGCGCTAAACGCAGGATCGATCTCATCGAGGCTTCTTCCTGTATTTCACAATTCGAAGTGTAGTCATCAGAGCGGTTCTCACCCCGGACTCGTGCGCCCGTTAGTCTGCCACAGTTTGTCGATTTGGCAAACTTCCACGGGTCAAAACATCGACTTGGCGACGTCGACGCATTGTCGTTCTGCACGCCAGATTAGTCGCGAGCTCGGGATGACGACCTAATTAATTTGTTTCTTGTACTACTCCACGGAAACACTCGTTTTAAAACGAACAGTGTCATCCCGAGCTTGCGAGGGATCTGGCGTGCAGCACCTCCGCGCAAGATGTATCACCAACCGCCATAACTCACCCGCTGCTAGAATGTCGCAAACCCCGAGGACAGCATGCGAATAAACCTCTCCGCATTGGCATTCATCACAATCCTGTTTTTCCCAAGTCCACCCCAAGCGCAAAGCCTCGGCCCGAAAGACACCTTCGCAGTCGCCAAACTATCCACGAATGAAGAACGAGAGATCGTGGCCGGACTGGAACAGTCTGCCTATGACACCCCGGACTCTTGGACAAAAGAAGTGCGCATAAGAAAGATCGATCTCGGGGAAGGTCCGGGCATCGTTGCGCAGGGCACAAACCTGCTCTGCGGAGGAACCGGAAATTGCCAGACTTGGGTCTTCCGTAAAGCCAACAACAAGTGGATATCTCTGTTCGGAAACGACCAGGCGCCGCTCGCCGAGAGCTTTCAGTTCGGTCCCGCCGTCACCAACGGCATCAGGGACTTCACGGTCGTAACCAATTCAAGCGCAAAAAAATCACAGCGCGTCACCTACCAGTTTGACGGAAAACTCTATCGTGCCCGGTAAACGACGAACGAGTGTTCGCAAGGCCTCGATTCCGCCTCCTTACTTCGTGCGCCTTTATCTTGACCATCACTGCGTCTCCGTCTTAGAGTGACCGCGTTCGCCATCCAGGCGATGGAGGCTATTATGCTCAGCGGGTTCAAACAGTTCGTTCTTCGTGGCAACGTGGTCGATATGGCTGTCGGTGTAGTGATCGGAGCGGCATTTGCAGCGGTCGTAACCGCCCTTACCAAAGACCTGCTCACGCCTCTCATCGGGGCTGTCGTCGGAAAGCCAGATTTTTCCTCTGTTGCCTTCACCTTGAATGGTAGCGTTTTCGCGATAGGCGACTTCATCAACAGCGCCGTAGCGTTCGTGCTGGCCGCCTCCGCCGTTTATTTCTTCGTCGTCGTGCCGGTGAATGCACTGCTTGCCCGGCTTCGCAAGGCCCCCGCTCCTGCCGACCCCACAACGAAACAATGTCCGGAGTGTTTCAGCATGATTCCGATCAAGGCGCGCCGCTGCGCACATTGCGCCCAGCCAGTCGCTTCCATGGCTTGATTTCTTTGGATTTCATCGAGTCCTGGAATGTGATTTTCGTTTTCGTTGAGCTACGTTCAAAAGGCTTGGTGCCACACCAACATTTTCCCTAGCCTCGCTCCGAAGGCGACTCGCGGGCGAACCACTACGCCCTGTATTTCACTCGGATCCAACGACCGGAGCGCATCGATTGATAACCGGCAGCCAAAACGCAGTTCACTACGTAGCCGTCTTCATAGGTCTCGCGAGGACTCATTCCGTCACGAACGCATTCGACGAAATGCCGCATTTCCGCCTGATAGCCATATGCAAACGCTTCTTCGGGCAATGGCCGGGTCCAGCCAAAATCGATTTCTGCTTTCTCGACTACATAGCCAGCGGATCGCGTTGTGAAAACCGAAATGGGAGTACCTCGAGTGACGTCTGTAAAGACGGAGCCTTCGGACCCATGTATTTCGTTTCGAAGATCAAGCCCGCCCTTTGTCGTCCATGAGAGTTCGCAGTGGGCAATTCCGCCGCTTGCGAACTTGAGAAGCAACAGGGCATTGTCTTCACAATTAATGTTCTGGTGAACCAGGCGGCCTCCCCACGCCATTACTTCCGCGATGGCATTGTCCTTGCCGAAAAACAAACGTGCCGCAGAGATGCAGTGGCAGCCCAGATCCTGCATGGCGCCACCGCCGGTTTTTTCTGCATCCCAAAAGTGGGGACTATGGGGCCCTCCGTGCGACTCCCGGGAACGGACCCAGAGAACCTTACCAATCCCGCCGTCTGCCACGATCTTCCGAGCTTTCACTACGCAAGGAGAAAAGACCTCGGTTTCGGCATAGCCATGCAGAGCGCCAGAACGTCTGGCAGCCTTGAGCATGGCATGCGCCTCCCGAGGCATGCGCGCCAAGGGTTTTGTGCATACCTGATTTCTCCTGGCACGCGAAAGCGCCAAAGAGATTGGCATATGCTCTTCGTTCGGAACGGCTATGACGTAGAGGTCGATGTCGTCTCGCTCAATAAGCTTGTCGAGGTCTGTCGTCGGTTCTGGAATTGACCATTCCTTGGCGAACTTCCTGGCGCGATGTTTCTTCCTCGAATAATTCGCAACAACCTCTTGGCCTCCAACATTGGCCAGTCCCTGCAAGTAAAAGCCAGCGACAAAACCAGATCCCAACATTGCGATACGAACGGTAGTCTTGGGCGTAGTCATACAGGTCTTGGTAGTTTATCTCTAGTTCTACCATCCGCTCGCTGTGGACAGTTCAGGACCAGACCGAAGTGGACTTCGATGCCAAGCGGGATTTTATTTAGGTAGAAGTGGACGGCGATGAACTCTATTTCCCGACCATGGCGAGGACTGGACTCACGCGTTCGTTGCGATCACGTTCTCCGCTCGCAATCGATCCTTTGATAGATGATGCGCGCTGCGTTCATCCCGACTTTCTCTCGCCAGATGTTCAACTAGTTTGCTCACCTGTTGCCGGATTTCCGGCACGGCTGTGCTCTCCCAGAGATTGCCTTTGCGGAGCGGCCCCGCCGCATAGAGCATGCGCGAGACAGCGCCGTCTCTATCGACGAGCGCTCCATCTGAAGAGACATCCAATCCCAGAAACAACGGATCGGGGCGTGCCAGGCCTCGGGCGAGGAGAGAGTCGATCAAAGGGTCTTGCAGGCGGCGACAATCGGTCTCTGGCCCTGTGCAATTGATGACTCGATCCACCAACAAGCGATCCTCTTTGCCAGTTTTGCGCGCGAGATACGTTACGTCCACTTTATGGTTCTTCTCTTTATAGTCCGTGATGCGGCCGGCGTGGAGCTGAAGCGTTCTGTTTGCCAGTTCGTTTTCAATGATTCTGGCGATCTCGGTTGCTGCACGGTGCCGGTGGATTTCCCAGTACGGCCGTACGTGGCGGAGAAAACGGCGCCTCTCTTGCTCGGGGAGCGATTGCCAAATCTGCCCAACCAGAGGCCGCAGACTATCGAACACACTCTGCCACTCGACTCCCTGCTTTTCGGCCTGCCGGACTTGCTCGCGTACGAAACGTAACAAACCACGCATATTTTTCGGCGAGGATTCATTCCAGAACGGCGGACAGGCATCCAGAGCTTTATGCCATCGCGGAAACAGGCCACGGCGTGAAAGAACATGGATGGTGCCACGATAGCCATGAGCGCGCAGTTGGATTGCCAGATCCACACTGGTAAGCCCCGAGCCAATCAAAAGAATATTTTCGAGATTCTCTACCCCGTCGAGCACCCCAGCCGACCAGGGGTCACGACAATATTGCGACACTCTTCCCGCGTCCAACCCAGCCAGAGGATTCGCCGGAGGAAAGTTTCCCACCGCCAGCACGGCCCGGTCCGCTAGCAGACGTTTACCACTTCGCAGCTCGATTTCTACAGCGCCATCACCGGTCGGCGAAAGGCCAATCGTCTCGTCTTTTATCCATTGCAGACTTCCACTTCCGTTCGACCTCATTGCATCATTTAGCAACGCCTCAATGTAGCGGCCATACACCTCACGTGGCAAAAAGCTCCCTGGACCGATGGCGGAGTCATAGTTCGCCTGGGCCCAACGGAGAAAATGCTGCGGATCGTCCGCAAAGGCGCTCATGTTACGGGCGCGGACATTCAGAAGGAGAGAGTTGGACTTGGTTCCATAAGCCAGGCCGCGCCCCACCGATGCCGATTTTTCTACCACGACGATAGAAAGAGAGGAACCGGCGGATCGCAACAGTTGCGCCGCGAGTGTCGCACCCGTAAACCCGCCACCGATGATGGCGATATTGAACTTGGAAGGCGAAATGTTCTCCGGCCGAGTCCTCATTTCGCGCCTCACCAATGAATTCACTTCAGGCTGCTCAATTGCAGCTAGTGTACCCCTTTATGCCTATTATGTCTATTCTTTTAGTAGACTTTTCCTGGTGCTCACCTTGCAATAACGGATCGGTGTAATTGCCTGTTCTATAAGAGGGGATGTCAAGAACATTCTTCTTCCTCCGCCGGAAACGCGGTTATGGTTCGCGGCATCCAGTCCCTTGTCAGATACGAGTGACGCTCGAGTCTTGTGTCTTGCTCTGTGGTTTCGGGTTTTGCTTTGCTCCATCTCAACAGCTGCATGTTCATGAGTAGCGACAACACCGATCGGTTTCTGAAACTGGCAAGCACTCGTGGTTGTAACGGTGTCAACCATGGTTCTATCTGCGACTCGAGGCCTAGTGCTTTTTCGGGTTATCCGAGAGGGCATAGGGTTAACACAGAGGCTCAGTGCCACAGGCACTGTGCGCCTACAGGCAATTAGGATGCTCACCCTCGAACCCGAGCGTCTCAAGAACTAACTGGCCACCACCAGAAAAGATCAACGGAGATGGAGGGCTCTTCCCGTGAGACGCTCAAGCGGCTTGCGATTTCAGTTTGTCAGCGTCGAAGTTTTCTCCCTTCTTCCAAAGAGTTAGCGTGATGGCTGCAATCTTGCGCGCCAGCGTGAGACGCGCCATCGTGGGCTTGATACCTTTGGCTAATGATCTCTGGTAGAAATCCTGGAACGGGCCAGGCAGTACACTGGCCCTGGTGGCCGCACCTTTGAACAGGCCTTTCAGATCATGATTGTGGTCTTTGTTCAGACCGCGAATGGAGATCTGTTTCTTAGAACGTCGCAGTCCGCCTTTGCCATAGCAATATTCCGCACTGGTGCGGGTTTCCAAAGCAAGTCCGCTGTAAGCCCAAAGTTGTCGTTTCGTGCGAAAACGATGCGGGGTCTGGATCAGCGCCACCGCCAAGGCGGAGCGAATCGGCCCCAGTGAGGGAATCTGCCGTAGTTTGGCGGTGATGGCATGCTTGCGACTCTCCGCCAACAGCTCGCGGCGCGCTTGCTGGCGCAAGTACTGCAGCATGTCCAGTTGCTGGTAGAGTCGTTCGGCGCGGCGCCGGACGCCGGCCTCCTTGACCTTGCCCAGCCACTCGGCGCGATGACGAGTATAGAAGACGTCGCGGCCGGCACAGGGGATCGCCCAGCTGCGATAGACCGCTTTCAACCGACACATGACTCGGGTCAGATCTTTGACGATGGTCAGGTAGCTCCGGGCTAGCTCGCGCAGCATGCGCACGCCCGTCTCGCCATGGTAGACCGAGCTGAGCTTGTTCAGGTACAACAGTTCGGCCAACTTGTGGGCGTCGATACGATCACTTTTGTTTCCGTCTTTGAGCAGAGCATTTTTTCGTGGGTTGCACACCACCAGCTTGGCCACATGCGGCTTCAGTAAATCGTGCAGCCACGCGGCCCAAGTTCCTTCTTCGAAGGTGACTGACAAAGTTCCGCGCAACCCCGCAAAGAACTCCAGAATGGTCGCGGCTTTTGTTTCCAGGATGGATTCCATGACCAACTTGCCAGTGGAATCCAATACTGCCACCGAGATGGTTGCTTGATGAACGTCCAGCCCAATATACTTTTCGCTATTCATGGAGGGTGTTCCTTTCGTAGGGAATGATGCTTGCGCTCATAACCTACTTCTAAAGGGACGCCCTCTTATAATGCGTTTACAGCAATTTATCCAACGGAGGACAATAAGTCGTATCAGAGTCCAGGACCCAATATTCTCTGCGAGGTGCACCCATGAGACAGTTCGTTCCCAGTTTCGTTCTTGTCGTGCTATTGCTGTCGGGAACAATGGCGCAGGAAAAACATGTAAACCCCGAAACGCTGGTTAACTGGATGCGTTCGGTAAATACGTTGCAAGCCGAGTTCAACAAAGCTAACCACAAATTCGCGACCAGCGAGGAATTGCTGGCATTCGCAGCGAAGCCCAAGACGAGTGGTGCTGTGGTTGTCACCAAAGAACTTACTCCGTCCGCTATGGCTCCCTATGCTTTGCAGGTCACGACTAGCGGAGACGGCATGCACTATTTGGCGACTATCAAGCGGCCCTCGGACATGCATAACAAAGCCACATGGTGTAAAACAGCGGCGTTTAGCGACGACAGCGGCCTGATCTATCTCGGACACGGCATCGACTGCTCAGGAGCCGATAAGCTAGTGAGCTTCAACAAGAACTAGCTGCCCTTCGCCAGGTTTGCCGGATGATTGGCGAATTATCGCGACGACCGCGTCGGGCCTTGGTACGCCCTTGGCGCTCATCGAGCGCTGACCTCTGTTAACAATATCTATACCCGCAGTTTGCTAGACTTTCAGTTCCGTGCGGCTCAACCCTAAGTATCGTACTGGTATTTTGCTTTTCGTTGTAGGACTGGTGACCTCCGCCCAAACGCAGACTCCATCAGCGTCGACCGCCGCGCCAGCAACGCCTCTCCGTCCTAACTTTGTCGGCGACGGCGCATGCAGTTCATGCCATGGAGCAAAAGCCGAAACCTTCCACCAGACCGCCCACTACTTCACCTCAAGACTTCCGAGCAAGGATTCAATCCTCGGTGACTTCACCCCCGGCGCAAATATTCTCAAAACGTCCAACCCGGATTTATTCTTCCGGATGGAACAAAAAGGGGACCACTTTTTCCAGACAGCAGTGGAGGGCATATCTCCTTACAGCGAATCGCATACGGAACGCTTTGGCCTGGTAATAGGTTCGGGAGGAAAGGGACAAACATATTTGTACTGGAGAGATGATCGGCTCTTTCAACTGCCGGTTTCTTACTGGAAGGAGCTTGGGTGGGTAAACAGCCCTGGGTACCGGGATGGCGTGGCGAATTTCGAGCGTCCTGCGATTCCGCGCTGCCTGGAGTGTCATGCAACTTATTTCGAATCGGCTCCGTCCTCCACAAATCGATACTCACAAACCGGCTTCGTGGTCGGCATCACTTGTGAAAAATGTCACGGGCCAGGCAGCGAACATGTTCATCAAGAAAACCTCAAAGGTCCTCCGCCCTCTGGTTCAGCCATACTCAGTCCCGACCGATTTTCTCGCGACCGGCAGATGGACCTCTGCGCCTGGTGCCATGCAGGCCATGGCACCGCGGTTTCCCCCAGCTTCTCCTACATCCCAGGCGAACCGCTCGCCAAATTTATTGAGTTTCCGCGGTCCGATCCAAACGCGCAAATTGACGTACATGGCGACCAAGTCGATCTGCTCAAAAGAAGCCGGTGCTTCCAGTCATCGACGATGACCTGCCTCACTTGCCATGACGTCCACACCGAGCAGCACGATCTGCAAGCTTTCTCGCAGCGGTGTTTGAGCTGCCACAAACCTGGAACGGATGATTTCCCGAAGACGGGTCATCAGGCCACTAGCAACTGTATTGATTGCCACATGCCAGAACAGGACACGAATCTCATTGTCTTTGACTGGCAGGGCCACAAGAAAAGACCCCAGGTTCGTACTCACTGGATCAAAACTTACTCGGACGTACGGCCATCAACGCCAAAGTCTCGCCCTGACGCCTAGGAAGAACGCAGGCACCGCGCTTGAAATCGCGAACGGTTGTCTTTTCCTTGCCTCCGACGAGTCGAGCTTCCTGACGAGCGCCGAACTCGCGATCGACGGAGGATACCTTGCTCAGTAGCCCGCGCGGTGACTTTCGAGCGGGCGTTTCGGATGCCAGAACCGGTTAGTCAGGAGTCAAGCGCCGATTATTTTCGGTGACTCTCGAACACCGCCTGTAGCCTGCTCAGTTCGAACAGATCTCTAACCCGTGGCGTCGGATTCGCCAGATCCAGAACACACTGTGCTCTGCTCGCCGCCAGATAGACACTGACCAAAGCACCGAGGCCGGAACTGTCGATGTAGTTGACCTCCGCCAGGTCGAGAACAATGCGCTTGGTTTCCGGGATGAGCCCGCGAATTGTTTTCTGCAAGAGATCAGACGTTGTCGATGTGATCCTTCCCGACCCGTAGACTATGGTTTCGTCGGCTTTCTTCTCTGTATTAATCTGCAACTCCGGGGTTGGAACAACTGGGTTCACCGCCATTGTAGTGCCTCCTGTCCCTAGTATAGGTGTTGCAAAACCGCCCTTCGCATCGAGTTTACTGCACGAGCTCCTGACGTGGAACGGTAGGTAAGATGGGCGGCAGACGGCCAGAAGCGATAACTGTGGATCGCGGTAGGGATACCACTTGGCGTGGCTACCCCCGCACAGTACCCGGACGGGCGCTGATTAGCGCATCCGTCGCAACAATCTAAAGGCCACATTGGGGAGGAGATGCGGAACCATTTCGTGGAACACACCATTTCGTGAAATGGTTCCAGATTCCAATGCGAGAGTTTTGTTCCAGAGAACCGATCCGGACACCTCGCCAGGCACGGCTAGCGCGATCATAGTGGTGTGGAAGCATGCTTAAGAAAGGGCTTGGGTTGGCCCAAAGCCATGACCAGGAGGCTAGACCACTTTGGCACCTGTTCGCTCTATTCAACTAATCTGTCCTTCGGGCAAGAAAAAGGGCCGCGCGACGAAGGATTTTTCTTCCTTGGTAGCTAGCGTTCCGCAGGCACGATACCGTAGCGGGCCCGCCCGAGACCCCTGTCGCCTAAGGCCGCCAATTCGGGCTTCAAAGCGGGGTTGGCTACCCCGGGGAAAACCCAAAAATCATCGGCCAAGTCCATTAACATTGGCCCGTTTGTGAGGCTAAGAGAAGACCGGACTTTTGGTTTTCTGGCTCAGGGCTGACGAGGCAGGTTGTACGGATTCGACCTCAGAAGGTTCATTTTCAACGGCAGAAGTTTGTTCACGGGTGATTCGAATCCGCGCCGAGATAGGCGAAAAGAAGCGACTTGCCGCTGGGCTTTTGGCTGCCACCACCTGGTTCCACAGTCACGAACACTGCATCAATTTGTGCCAGAGTTTCAGGATCCTCGCACTTCAAGACCCAGCGTTTCTTGGAGGCGTTATCCTCATAGAAAACGCCGAGATTAACGGCCTTTTGCTGATTTGGCCCCCGACGCCCCCACACCTGAAATGCGTTGACTGTTTTCTTCGCAGTCTGTTGATCCAAGTCGTAGGCATAAAAGATCAACGATTTTCCCTTAGTGTAAAAGACGCGACCGTATGGTATCTGTGTCTGACCGTCGCGGGTGACATCATGCACCTCGGCGATATAGAGATCCCTTGCCCCCATCAATTCGCGAATGTCTCGGTCGTGAGCGAGAAGCTCATCCTTTTGGTCAATCGCCACCTCCCGCTCGCTAATCAGCCGGTTGAGATCGTCGACTTTAGCATCCAAAACTTTGACACGCCCGGCATCTTGCGCTGCCTGCTCTGCGAGAGAATTGAGTTTTTGCTGGAGCGCCTGAGAACTGGACATGGCCGCATCGAGTTTTTGCGCCAGTTCACTGCGTTGCTGGGCCAGATCCTGTCCGGTCGTGGTCTCGGCGCGCAGACTATCCTCTAGGCGATCCTTCGCTGCTTTCAGGCCATTGATCTCGGCAAACAGTTGAGCCGATTGCTGGCGAAGTTGGGCGATGATCTTGTCGCGTGGGTCAATCTCATCAGGTGCCACTTGGCGCTCGTGGCCCGCAGCCCTTGGTCGCCTTTCCGGAGACGTTGGGGTCAGCGCGGTTGGCTGGTTTGAATCGAGCTTGGCGTTCCCGATGCCATGACGTACACCCACCTGGTAAGCATAAAAGCTAAGGGAAACAAGAAGGAGAATGCTAGCGGCATAAAGCATCCACACGTGATGCCAAACTGATTCACTGGAAAAGGGGGGAAGGTAATGCGGGGTAGTGGATACCTCGTTTGGGCCTGTGGATTTCTTGGCCTGGCCTCGCTGTTCTTGTTCTGAGCGTTCGAGGAAGGCGTGCTCGGCTTGTTCTTCCGACCAGTCCGGACCTGGTTCCAGATCGTCTGACACTTTGTTGGCAGCGATGGCCGGGATAGCCCGGCTAACAACCGCCTCGTACTGCTTTAGACTTTCCCGGCAGGACCCGCAAATAGCAAGATGCTCCTGTAGCTTCTTATGTTCCTCCTCAGTCAACCGGCCCGAGGTCGAAACGGCGCAGAGCTCTAAGAACTCGTTATGGGGTTCGGTTAGCGACAACGCCTCCGCTCCTAGCTTGGAGAATATCCTTCATCGTATTGGTTGCTTACCCGGTAATTTGTCACCAAAAATTTCCTTTCGCAGCCTCTCCAGACCTCGAAAGTAGTGGTGCTTAATATTCGCTCGGGATTGGCCAAGCTTCGCTGCAATTTCGTCGAAGGTGTAACCCTCCGTAAAATGCAGGCCGAGAGTTTGGCGCTGGTTCTCCGAGAGAGCGTCAAAGACCTTTTGAACGCCCCCAGTTCCCAATATCCCCTCAAACGAGTCTTCAAACCGCGGAGGTAACGCGCGCGGATCCGCGAGTTGGCCCTCAGTATCATCAAGGTCGAGACGTGTGTAAAAGTGACGAGACGTTAGGTATCGCCGCCGAGAAATGGCGCGGCGGTAAGCCATTTGAAGAATCCAAAACCGTGCAGAGCCTTTGGAGGGATCAAATGTCTTGCAAAGGCGGTGAATCAGGAGGAATACCTCTTGGACCAGGTCATCTGCTTCAGAAGTGTCCCGCAAGACTCGGTACGCCACTGCGCGTACCACCCTGGCGTGCCGACGAAATAGACACGCCATGGCCTCTCTGTTGCCCTCGCAGATCTGAGCCAGCAGTGCTCCGTCTGATACCTGAGCATCTGCGACAACCGCCTCGTCAGGTGCGTTGGTTTTTTGCTGTGTCGGTTTGGGTATTGCAAACGCAGGCGCGCGGGTTGTAATCGGAGAGCTCACTACGCGATGTCTCGACCAGATCGATCAGGCTGTGAAATGCGAGATTACACACTATAGGTGGGTCGCACAATTGTGGTCAACAGAAGAATGTTGGCACCATGGCCCGAAGGGTACAGCGCCATCGCCGGACTCGAACCCCGCAGATCGCTTTCGGAGTCGTCCTCCGTCAACTTCGGGAGCAGTCTGGGCATTCTCAGGATTTGTTCGCCCATAAGACTGGATACCATCGGAACTATATAGGTCAGCTAGAGAGAGGCGAAAAGAGCCCTTCATTGAGCGCCGTATTCAATTTATCCCAATTCTTTGCGCTTCGCCCTTCACAACTTCTCGCGCTCGTAGAGAAACAACTGGACTGATGAGTTCGGACCCCTCGGGCCACCTGGCGTGGCACTCCCGCCTAGCTGCCAGTCAGGGAACCTAATCCTATAACCGATACGCCGTGATGGGCAGCCTGATGGGATTCAGCATCGGCGCGCGGGTCACGTCTGATACACACAGGAGTCCCAAATGGAAGCGTAGGCCGGTTCGGTTAGTTCAGCCAGTTAAGCCGAGATTCTGGACCTAGGCCGCTTTTTTCCCGTCGAAGCAGTAACACACAATGCTGGAAAGCGAAGGGGGGTGCCGGTACGTGAAATGACTTTCTCTTCGAATCAGCAAAAACACAATCAGCAAAATCACAACGATTACGACTGTTCGAATCTCGTTCTTCTTTGGGTCCGCCATGGTTGCCCTCCGACTGGACGGCATCAGGTTGGACGTTAGCCGTCCCTGGCAATGATTGATATCGCGCAATTGTCCGTCTGAATAGTGCCACCATCTATATGGTAGAACTTGTAGGCTGATCGTGGTCATCAACCACATTCGCGCTTTTCCTAGTGTTTTGAAGGTACAGCAGTGCGGGAATACCAACATAAAGTGAAGGCTGTATTTTGTCTAAATCTTGGCGATAGCAGGTGAGATCGGGACGGCATCAGAGACAGAGTGAAGTAAGGATGCCGTCCCTTGGGCATCAGTATGATGAACTGAGAGTAAGGCTATTGTCGGAGCACCGCTATAAGGCGATTACTTCATCTCTCTTGGACTTTTCCCTCACTTGGTCCGGTCGAAACTCCCAGATGGCCAGCTAACCGGAAGCGATTCCGAGCCGACCCTTGGGCGAATTTCCGATGGCGCGCTGACGAGGGCATTTCTAATAGCTCCATCATCGCCCAACTAGATGAACACATTGAACGAAACGGATGCTCGAGGACAGTAGCCCTAGCGCGTCCACGTTTCTTTTCAGGACCGATGTTAGGCAGGGAGAAACCTTTCCAGGCGCCGGTGGTATTCTTCCGGGCATGCTTCGTGCAAGATTTTGCGCAGTCCCAACTGTAGACCTGTAGGGAATAGGTAGTCCGGCGCAATACTTAGCCCCAACTAAACCCGCACGGACGCACTTTCTAAAAGCAGTGAGGCCCAATTGACGCGCAGAGTATTGAAGCGCAACCCGCACTTACGGCACATCTGTATCGACCGAACTCGAACGAATTGCTGCGATCCTGCCAAAATCCTTGATGTGGCGTCAGAACAGTCTCGGCGCAAAATCCTTGAGGTCCCGGCGCCAGGTCTGCCATTCGTGGTCCGTGCCGGGAGATTCGTAGAACACATGCTGGACGTTCGCCTCCTGCAACGAAGTATGCAGCCGTAACAGTCCCGCCCGCATTCGTTCCGGTTCGTTGGTTCCGACGCCGATCCACAGCAAGTGTACTTTTCTGCCAAAGGCGGCTGCATCGGCAAACACACCGTTGTAATCCGTTTTTGGATCTAGTTTACGGTTTCCCAGCACCAGCATACCGCCCGCCCCGCTGAACCCTCCGATATAGGAGAACAGATCGAGATGATCGAGCGTGACCTGAAAAGTCTGCATGCCTCCCATGGAAAGTCCGGCCATGGCGCGATGGTCGCGGTCTGACATCGTGCGCAAAGTCGAATCGATGTAAGGAATCAACGCCTGGGTCACGTCGTCTTCAAACACCGCCGACATGTCCTGCATGGCTTTCATCATTTCGGGAGAACCAAAGGTCTTTGGGGCAAAGTCAGGCGGCAGGCCGGCACGCCGGGCGTAGCCATACGCCATGACGACGATCATGGGCTTGCAGGTTTTCGCGGCAATGAGATTGTCGAGGATGGAGTTCGCATGGCCCTGCCTGATCCATCCTGTCTCATCTTCGCCGGCGCCGTGCTGCAGGTAAAGCACTGGATAATGCACCTTGGTTTGACTATCGTAATTCGGCGGCAAATACACCAGCGCGTGGCGCCAGGAACCGGTCACCTTCGAGTTGTACCAGACTTCGCGCACCTGGCCGTGGGGCACCTCCTGGATCGAATAGTAGGTCGAGCCCGGCTCGGGAACTTCGACTGCGCTGGCATATTTGCCTCCACCAAAAAACGCCTCGCTGCTGGTGTCGCTGACTTCAGCGCCGTCGATGATCAACGTGTAGTAGTGAAGGCCGGGAACAAGAGGCGGAGTGGTGATGGTCCAGAACCCGTCGGGCTGCTTCTCCATATCTGTTTTGGGGCCGCTCCAAAAATTCACCCGGACCTTGGTGGCGTCTGGAGCTTTAACCCGAAGCTGCACTCTGCCCGCGATGTCAACCTGCGGATATTCGGCTCCCCAGACGTTGGTCGCGGCAGGTTGGAAAGTGCTGGCATCCTGTGCGCAGCACAGCGTCGCAAAGATAAGCATCATCATTCCAGCTTTTTTCATAGTATTGTTCTATGCTGCTGTTCTTCTTTGGCGCCGGGTAGCAATTATGCCAGTTTCAGCAATCGTTTGCTCGACGTGAGCTCCATTATTGGCCGGACGGCAATTCCGCATTGCAAAATCGATCAAGTAAACGAATACTACGCTCTCGGATTGGCAAAGGAAACGCCCGATTTCTCAGCATCAGAACTCTATTTTTCGATGAATGATTGATTCTCAACTCGGGACACGACTTCTTCCCATGCGTACTTTCATAATTCGTCTGGTTCTTCTGGCTGCGATTCTTGGGGCTCCTCTCATGGCCGCGGACAAGTTTGCTTTGTCCGTAGACACTACCAAGGCCGGAGCGAAGATTGACCGCAACATCTTCGGCCAGTTCGCCGAACATCTCGGTCGTGGAATCTATGAAGGGATCTGGGTGGGACCGGATTCCACGATCCCCAATACCCGAGGCATTCGCAACGATGTCGTCGCCGCCTTGAAAGCCATAAAAGTGCCGAACATTCGCTGGCCGGGCGGCTGTTTCGCGGATGAATACCACTGGCGCAAAGGCATCGGCGCGCCACGAGCTGTGACCCTTAATCCGAACTGGGGCGGGGTCATCGAACCGAACAGCTTCGGCACCCACGAATTCATGGACTTTCTCGAGCAGATTGGTGCCGACGCGTACTTGTCGGTTAATGTCGGCTCCGGCACTCCTCAGGAAGCATCCGAATGGCTGGAATACCTGACCACCGCGCAGCCGACGACCCTGGCGAAGGAGCGTGGCGCCAACGGCCATCCTGCTCCCTACAAGGTGAGCTTTCTTGGCATCGGTAATGAAAGCTGGGACTGTGGCGGCAATATGACACCCGACTACTATCTGGATCAGCTCAAGGTTTACAGCCGCTTCGTCAGGAACTTCAATCCTGGGCAGCAGAGCAAAGGCCAGCAGATGCTGAAGATCGCGGTGGGCCCCGGCGGCGATGGGCCCCGTTGGACCGACTGGACCGAAACCATTATGAAGGCCTATCAGCATCACTCGTGGAGCTGGGACATCGACGGCCTTTCCATGCACAACTACACGGTGGTGAACTGGGAGAACAAATTGGCCTCCGTCGGATTCGGAAACCCCGCGTATGCACAAGTTCTCCACTCCACGCTCGACATGGACCGTCTGATCAACAAGCACTCGGCCATCATGGATAAGTATGACCCCGAGAAGAAAGTGGCCCTGGTAGTGGATGAATGGGGGGGATGGTATGCGCCTCTGCCCGGCAGCAACCCGGGCTTCCTGGTCCAGCAAAATAGTTTGCGCGACGCCATTCTGGCGGCGCTTAATGTGAACATTTTCGCGCGTCACGCCGACCGGGTGCGCATGTCCAACATCGCGCAGATGATTAATGTGCTTCAGGCCATGATCATCACCGACAGAGAAAAAATGGTCCTGACACCCACCTACTACGTTTTCAAAATGTATGTGCCGTTCCAGGACGCTACGTTTGTGCCGGTGACATTCGACGCTGGAACCTACAAGCAAGGCGACCTCACGCTGCCTCGGGTGGACGCCGTTGCCGCCCGGGACGCAACCGGCAAACTGTGGCTGGAAATCACTAACCTTGATCCGGATCAGCCAATGGATTTCGAAGCGAGTTTCAATGGCATCACGGCGAAATCAGCACGGGGGGAGATCCTGACCGCCGCGAAGGTTGACAGCGTCAACACCTTCGATGCTCCTAACACCGTAGTACCGAAGCCGGTTTCCGCGAAGGTCGTCGGCGGCAAACTAACTCTTAAGCTTGAACCGAAATCGGTCACCGTTCTTTCGGTAGAACAATAAAGCTAAACTTTGGTAGGCGGTTCAACGGCATTCGAAATTGTTCGCATCCTCTGTATTGCCTTGTCCTTTGTATTGGGCGTGCTTGGGGTAAGGGCATAAAGGACGGCTGCGCCCCGGGAATGCCTTGCCGGTCGCGATGACCCCCGTAGGAGGTGTCCCCTTCTCTACCCAGTTAACGGTCGCGCCCAGGAAATCGAACTGATCGAGACTCGTGCCTCCACCGCAGTGCCCCATTCCTGGAACAAAATAGAACTGGCTCCAATTGGAAACGGCTTCCAGCCCGCCATTTGCAGCCGCCATATCCTTGTAATAGCCGAAGGTGTCGAGTGGAGAGAACCAGGGATCGCTGTCGCCGTGGTAAAAGATCAGTTTGCCGCCATGCCCGGAGAACGTAGTCAGGTTGGTGAACATCGAGTCCACTAGGGGTTGTACGTCAGCGAGCGCTTCCTTCTCGACGTCCACTTCCATTGCGGTGGTTGCGGGCCCGAAAATGCCGGGTCCTGGCGAGAGAATGCCACGGATGGGAGCGCTGGCAGTGATGCCCGTGTCGTACGGGAAGCCGGGATAAACCTGGACGTCACCCTGCGTTCTTGGCCCGCCTAGAGCTTTCTTAATCGCTGCGACTTTTTTCCGACCCAGGCACGACTCGCTTTTCCCTGCCTTGCACGCCAACACCGCCGGATCAAAATCACAGCCTAGAGGATCGGAGATGAGACCATCCGCCACGCCGTCCTTCGCATCACACTTCTCGAGCAGAGCGTCACCGATCAACTTGCGATCGGCATCGCCGATGGCCTGCACGATGATTGGTTTGCCATCTGCGTCTTTTGGCGCAATCTGGTTGAACGCGACCGGTATCCACTTGCCGATCGCGAGGTTGGAAAGTCCTGTACGCATGGCAGGATCACCCGAAATGATGCCATCAAAGACTGCGGGGTAGCGTTGCGAAAGAATCATACCCTCGCGGCCGCCGGTGGAACATCCGGAAAAATACGAAAACGCTGCCGCCTTCCCGTAGTATTGCGCGATTAATTGTTTGGCCAGGGCGGCGACCTCCGCGTTAGCAAGGTAGGCAAAATCCAGATAGGCTTGCTGGTCTTTCATGAAACCGAAATCAAATCCGAGCTGACTTTTATGGCCAGTATCGGTGCTGACTACAGCGAAACCGCGGATAAGACCGGGTGTATCTCCGGCAGCATTCAGGCCCAGCGGGGGCAGCACTATGCCATTGCTGCCGGCTCCACCTTGCATCAGGAAATCGCCATTCCATTGGTTGGGCAGGGCGAGCGCAAAGTTGATGCCGAACTCCTCGCCGCCAACTCCGGCGCGGCGATTGATGACGCCCTCGACTCGGCAATGGGCAGGTATGGGAGCACTGTGGCCCGGCCCGTAGAGATTAGGCACAGTGGTCCCATAAGCAATCGGTTCGGCATTCGTGATTTCAACCTTCGGAGCGCGAAAGTCTTTCAGGGCGACACATGAGTTTACCTGCTGGGCCCATGCAGCAGTACTCAGCAGGAGTACGGACCATGCCACGGCCTGCCACAATCTGGTATGCAATGTTGTCCTCACTTCGCAAGATTTGGCGGCCGCCGCACGTGCGTCAGTAATTGCTCAGCTTGATTGTTTCCGAAGTCAGGCTATTCCGGGAGCGTCCTAGTGCCTCTCACTTGGAACGTGCCTGCGACTGTCGGTGCGCCCGTGTTCGGCTGGCCTCCCCCGATTGAAACCGAATACGTCCCCTTCGCGATGACTGGCTTGCCGGCTTCGGTCACCATGCCCAGGTCGCGTTCCTTCAATTCGAAGCCGACCTTCTGCGATTCGCCTGGCTTTAAGTGAACCCGCCTGAACCCGCGCAGGGCGCGGATTGGCGCTCCCGCCACGTTCGGAAAACCTAGATAGAGCTGGACGACCTCGTCTCCCTCGCGCTCGCCGGTATTCGTGACGGTTACCTCTGCGGTGAGTGGACCGCCGGCCTTGAGTGCCTTCCGCGGAAGCATCAGGCCACTGTAAGAAAATGTGGTATAGCTCAGGCCATGCCCAAACGGATAAAGCGGTTTGCCTTCGAAATAGCGGTAAGTCCGCCCCTTCATTGAGTAGTCTTCAAACGGCGGAAGTTGACCGATATCTCTATAGAACGTAACCGGCAGGCGTCCGGCGGGATTGTTCTTTCCCGAGAGCGTCTCCGCCACTGCCGCACCGCCTTCCTCGCCCGCATACCAGGATTCCAGGATCGCGTTCACGTGTTCCTGTGCCCAGTTCACCGCCAGCGCGCTTCCGTTAGCGAGGACGAGTACTATCGGCTTTCCCCCGGCCGCCAACGCTTCGAGCAACTCCTGTTCCGGCTTCGGTAGATCGATGCTGGTGCGATCGCCGCCTTTAAATCCTTCCTCGCTCACCGACATCTCTTCGCCTTCGAGTTCGCTGGTGATTCCCGTCACGGCAACCACCACATTTGCGTTCTTCGCCGCTTCCATGGCCGCAGGACTCGGCCTCGGATCGTACTTGGACCAGATCAACTGTGCCTGCACCGGACCCGCTTTGGTCAAGCGATATACAACTCTGATAGCGGTCTTGTTTCCCTGCTCCAGATGGACATGCGCCATTCTGGTTTGCGGCACGTCGCTGTTCAGGTACTGCATGGCGAGCGGTTTCCCGCCGATCAGGACTTCAGCGAAATTGCCCGTGCCTCGTACGCCGATGCTGTACTCGCCGCTTTCGTTCGCTGAGATAAATCCGTCCCACTCGACCGACAGCGGATAAGTGTTCGCAGCTTCTTGAGAAATGTCCTGCGACTTCAGATCAATCACTCCGGTCGTCCGCGTTGCCAATACCGCGCCCTCACCAGGATTGACTCCCGAAGAAAACTTCGCGGTGAGGCCCGGCTGCCCTTCAGCGGTGCTCAATGCAGACGAGGGCACTAAGTCTCCCTCGGTTCGCAGGAACTGCGTGCCGGCAACAAAATTGATTTGCGCGTCTGGGAACTCGGCTTTCAAACCGTCGAGAATAGAGACGATATGGCTCGGACTTCCGCTGTAATTGCCTAGTAGATATTTTGTTTGATCGGCCAGCGGACCCACCAGGGCGATATTGACCTTGCCCTGTTTTAACGGCAGGGTGCCATCGTTCTTGAGCAGCACCATGGACTTCTCTGCAATCATCCGCGCCAGCGCCCGGTGCTCCGGGCTGTCGAGTTCCTTGGGATCGATCTTCGTATACGGAACCAGATCGGGCGGATCGAACATGCCAAGTTTCATCCGCGCTGTAAACAAGCGGATGAGCGCGGTATCGATCTCGCTTTCCTTTAAGAATCCTTGCTTGTATGCGTCGTAATACGGGCGGTAGTCGTGATCGTCGTTGACTTTGGCGAAGTCGATGCACTCGTTGTCCAGTCCCCGCTGAATGGCCAGCGCAGACGCCTCGGGCTGGGTCTTGGTGAAATGATGGTCGCGGAAGATGTTGACGACCGCGTCGCAGTCAGAGACGACGTAGCCCTGAAACTTCCATTTGTTTCGCAGTTGGTCCAGTAGCAGGAACTCATTTACGCACGCTGGCTGTCCGTTGATGCTGTTATAAGCGCACATCACGGAAGCAGCCTTGGCTTCGGTTACGGTCGCGCGAAACGCCGGCAGATATGTGTCCAATTCGTCATGTTTGCTGACCATCACATCTGCCTTGTGGCGCGTGCTTTCGGGTCCGCTGTGGACCGCGTAGTGTTTCGGGGTCGAGATCACGCGATAGTATTTCGAATCGTCGCCCTGCATGCCGGTAACAAACGCCACGCCCATACGGGCCGTCAGGAACGGGTCTTCCCCGTAGGTTTCCTGGCCGCGCCCCCAGCGGGGATCGCGAAAGATGTTGATGTTCGGCGCCCAGAAGTCGAGACCCTGAAAGATGTCGCTGTGGCCGTCCTTCATCCCCTCCATGTACTTGATTCGTCCCTCAACGCTGGTCGCAATCGCCATCTGGTGAATGGCATCCGGATCAAACGTCGCGGCCAAGCCGACGGGCTCAGGGAATGTGGTGATACCGCCGTTGTTCGCTATGCCATGCAGCGCCTCGCTCCACCAGTCATAGTCCGGAATCTTCAAGCGGGGAACGGCGCGCGACTGGTTCACCAGTTGCGAGACCTTTTCTTCCACCGTCATGCGATGGACTAGATCGGTTGCCCGCTTTTCTGGAGACAACAAAGTATTCAGGTATGAGGGCTCTTCAGTACTTTGTGCGTTGAGAACATTCAGGACAAAGACAGGAACAAAGAAGACAAATATGCAGAAGTTAGAAGAACGCATCGCATCTCCGGTTGAGATTCAATTCGACCTTACTTTTACAGCATCGCGATATTCATCCTGCGGAAATATACCTCCGACCCTTCACATTGAAAGAGGATTTCACCCTGGGTGGTGTTTGCATTCGTTCCGACGATGGCAAGTTTTCCGTTGACGAAATACAAAATGCGATCGTGATCCACGACCAGTTCCAGTTCCATTCTCCGTGAGGCCGCTCCAAATTTGCCTGCGCCGATGCCGCCAGGTTGCTGCGTGTGAGCTACACATGGGTACGGTAGACATGCTCCCCCAGCCAACTGGTTCTATTTGTTCAGCACCTTGAGCATGAGGCCCAGTATTGCCTAACAGGCGCAGAATCTGCGTCCCGGTCTGAATTCTCATTTGATAATGCCTTTCGGGAGTCCATTAGGCTTGAATTTCGTGGTAAACAAAATACTGTTCATGCAGGATGCTCGACAGGGGAACGAACGGAACCGTCTGCCCTTGCAAGCTTCCACGGAACGTAAGCTTACCTTCGCCAGGCTGGAGCCAGCTCGCCGGATCGTCAAGTTTCCCCTTGAACTGCAATGGCGGCGCAGGTTCCTGCTTGGTTTGTGCCTGGTAGTGGCGATACCACTTTTCTTTGGACTCATAGTCGAAGCGCGCAGCCAGAACCAACGGCCCGTACATCGCTGCCTGCAGGCTTTCCCGGTCGGGCATGGGCGCGGCGTGCAACTGCATGGGCAGGCTCAGTTCGATGCGGTCTCCGTTCTTCCACGGCCCGCGTAAAACAAGGTAGCTGCCGGGGTCGGCGAAAGCCGGCAGGATCCGTGCATTCACCTTCACGCTCCCGTTTTTCACCCAGTACGGAATGCGCAATTTCAAATCCACATCTACCGGTTTTGCCGCGGAGACCACCAGCGTGGTTCCCTGCTCTTCCGGGAACGAGGTCTGCTGGCTCAGGCGAATTCCCTTTTCCGCCCAGTCCACGGTCGAAGCGATATAGAGGTTGACGAAAATCGAATTGTCATCGTGGTAGTAGATAGTGTCCGTCAACTTGGCAAACTCTTCCGCGCCGGAACCGCTACAGCACCAGAACGAATCGAAAGGTTTGGCAAAGATTTTCGAGTACCCACCACCGATCGGCACGAAATAAACCGTGGTTCCGGTCTCCGGGTCGATGGTGCCCAGGCGGTGGTTGAACATGAGCCGTTCGTAGTAATCCATGTGCTCGGCCCGCGGCGACCAGGCGAACAAATGACGCGTCAGCTTCATCATGTTGTACTCGCAGCAATCTTCAGACGTGTCTCCGCTAAGCTGTGTTGACAGCACACCGGGGTCTGTCTTCCAGAACTCGAAGTTGCTGACGCCGCCGGTACAATAGGCGCGCTCGCTGGTCACCTCATTCCAGAAGTAGTCGGCGATGTTCCAGTAGCGTCTGTCGCCGGTGACTTCGTATAGACGGGCGGCAGCGATCACCTGCGGAATGTGCGTGTTTGCATGCAGCCCCTTGAGTTCATCGCGATGCGCCGCCAACGGATCGGTGAATACTTTCTTGTCGAAACGCTGCGCGAGCCGGAGGTACTGTTGTTTGCCCGTCACCCCATACAAGTTGGCGAGTATTTCACCCATGCCGCCGAATTCTTCCTGCAGCACCCGCTGCATCTGCTGGTCGCTCAAAGGATCGACCCAGTTCTGCACCCAACCCGCCATCTTCTCCGCGGTATCAAGAGCCTGTTGGTTGCCGGCCAGTGTGTGCATGTCGAGATGCCCGGCCATGATCTTGTGGTAGGTATAGAATGGAGCCCAAACCTTCACGCCGTCGCGCAGGCGATCGAACCAGGTGATCGGAAACGCGCTGAGATAACCGTTCTTAAGTTGCGCCTGGCACTTGCCCAGTTCTGTGACCATCGAGTCACCATTGCGCTTGAGTTCCTCGTCTCCGGATGAGACGAATGCCAGCGCGCAAGCCGAAAGATAATGCCCTCCGGCAAAGTGGCCGCGCAGTTCGCAATCAGGTTTCTCCCACTCACCCAATGGTTCGGCGGAAGATGGAAGGGCGGCATTCAAGCGGAAGGTATGTAGCAACCGGTCCGTCGCTACCGTCTTCAAATACTTCCGGTTGGCCTCCGCTGCTTGGCTGAATACGCCTGGCTGGAGCCTCACGCCCTTCATCGGAAAGGGGACCGCTTGTGAGGCAACCACTTCGTGGCCCACTGTCTTGGCAGTGCGCGCGGAGACTGCCCCTGTATTCTGATTTTCAAAAGCTAACGCAGGCGTGCGCAGGACTGCGCCTGCACCCACGACGGCGGCGGCGGCAACGAACTTACGGCGACTGATTGCTTTCACGACAAGCTCCTTCCGGCGCAATGGGCGTTCACATCTTCGGCTGAACCCGGACTGAGGCCGCTTTACCTTCATACTCCACCTTGGCGTCAGGCTCGGAGGTGGACGCGATTCCCGTTCCATGCCCTTCGCGGACGACCACGATACGGAAAGTTCTGTGTTCGAGCATTCCCGGAAAGCTCCCTTCGCGGGCGGCAATTGTCACGGTTGAGGACTGATCATCCCAGTGGATAGGAATGACCGACCGGGCCCCGTGCTCATAGTCGTAGTTGTCCCCTTCATCTTCGTAGAGCCTGAAGTCGCCGTTGGCACCAGTGTAGACGCGCAAATCGATCGGATCAGCCTTACCGGCCGCCGATTGCACCACCGGTCCGAAGGGAACAATCGAGCCGCCGCGGGCATAGACCGGGATCCTTTCCAGCGGAGCTTCCGCGGTGATGCTCTGCCCGCCGTTCGCGTGCTTGCCGGTCCAGAAATCAATCCAGTTGTTGCCCGCAGGAAGATAAACGCGCCGCTGCGTCGCTCCTTCCACTGTTACAGGATTAATCAGCAAGGCGGAGCCGAACATGAACTGGTCGGAGATCGCGCGCGATCCTGGATCCGATGAAAACTCCAGTGGCAGCGCCCGCATCAGGGTCTCACCTTTGCTGGTGACGCCCCAGGCGGCGGAATAAATGTAAGGCAGCAAATGGTAGCGCAGCTCATCGTACTGTGTGGCGATGTCGAGGAACTTCGGACCGTAGTTCCATATCTCGGCATTCGAAATCCATCCATGCACCCGAAACACGGGACAGAATGCGGCGTACTGGAACCAGCGAGTCAGCAATTCATGGTAAGCCTCATTCGTATATTGGTCTTTCGGCCGGAAGAATCCGCCGCCGTCCGTCGTCCAATAAGGCAGACCGGCCATGCTGAAGTTGAGGCCGGCTGGGATCTGGCGTTGGAATGTAATCCAGTTCGCGGAGATGTCTCCGGACCACGAGATAGCCGCGTTTCTCTGTTGCCCGGTATAAGCGGAACGGGTGAAGATCACGACCCGTTTGCGGTCGGTGGTGGATCGCTGCCCATCATAGATTGCTTTGGTGACATATAAAGGATAGGCGTTGCGTACCGACTCGCCGCTGCCCAGAAACGTCTGGTGGCCCTTGAGGATGTCGAACTCGGGCTCGGAGGCATCCATCCACCAGCCATCCAGGCCGTAGTCGAAGATACCTGTCTTTAGCTCCGCCCAGAACATTTTTTGTCCCTCAGGATTGAAGAAGTCCATCCAGGGTGTTCCCGGAATCAATAGGGACTTGGCGCTCATCCGTTTGTAGATGTCCGAGTCCTCTCCGAATCTCGACCACACCGAAATCGGCACGTGCTCGCCCATGGCGTGGAATTGATCCATCATTGCCTTGGGATCGGGGTAGTTGCTCTCGTCAAACTTCATGGCGTTCCAGCCGTACTTGCCCCAGTACTGCCAGTCCTGGACTAAGGCGTCAACCGGAAGGTTGCGTTTGCGGAACTCCATTCCAACGTCCAGGATTTCCTTCTGGGTATGATATCGCTCCCGGCACTGCCAGTATCCGTACACCCACTTGGGAAACATCGGCGCTTCGCCGGTAAGCTGGCGGTAATCGGCGATGACCTGATTCAATGCCGGACCATAAAAGAAGTAGTAATCAATGGCCTGCCCTACCTCGGAGCGGAAAGTTGTCGTGCCCTCGGGTGGACGCGCGGACAATTGAAGGCCTCCGGGCCCGCCCTTGGCGGTGATTTCATACTCCTTCTTCCCCTCCAGCTCTAACACGCCGGACGCCGAGCTCGGAGTCCACATGTTCACCAGATTAATTGCGTACTTGCCGTCCACATCCACCACGAGCTGATCTTTGTTGTCGCTGGCCAGCAGGAAACCGTAGCTCCCTCTCGCTCCCGTACTGAATTTTCCTTTGCCGGTCGCCGGATCGATGGCAATTGCCTGATCGGCCGGATTGAAGTCGGTCAGGGATGGATTGTTCCAGAGCAGGCCGTAGCCTTTGCTCGACAATAGGAAGGGAACAGAAATATTGGTGTTCGCCTGATGAAGGCGGATGGGTACTCCGCGAACATTAAAGAAGCCCTCCTGATGCTGGCCCAGCCCGTACTGGGACTCATCGGCAGGCGATAGAAACGTCTGCTGGATCTGCCAGGTCTTCGTCTCGGCGAGCGAAGGCACGTCGAAGGACTTGCCGCCGTCGTTGGGCTCGGCTAGGACAGTCTTGCCATCCTTGGAGAGAAAACTTACGGCGCCCGTCGCCGCATTCACAGACGCAGTAGCTCCCGCAGTCGAAAGCGTAACGTCCTTCTTTCCAATCTTGATCACAACCTTGTCGGCGCGGCATGGTTGTGGGACGACCGGCACCTTGGGGGCCGGAATTTCAGCTGTCGGGCTGGCTACCACGTGGATGATGCGGTCGCCGCAGGCTTCGATGCGCATGGTTCCGGCCGCAGTCTTTAAGGTCACCCCGTTTGAATCTTTGTGAGATTCCTCGATGGTGAATTGCGGGCCACTGGCCCAAGCGGCAACCGTAGCAACCAGAAGAATAATTGCGAATAGAATCATCCGGTACGTTTTGTTCATGCGGGTTCTATGATTTCCTTTCGCGCTTTGGGGAAAAATATTGACAACCATGGATACAATGCGCGTGAACGATAACCTCGCAGGCTTTCATTGGGATTCGGTATCGTTCGTGCCTTGTTCCATGGCGACGGTCGCATGGATCAACCCTTCTCGCTGAATCCGTTTGGAAACTTCAAAAGCCTGATCTGCCGACGCCCGGTCTCCCACTTTCAAATAAAGACGTGCAAGCTGATAGTGGAGGCTGCCGTCCCTGTCACTTTCGAGCCCCAGCTTCAGCTCTGAGATCGCTTCCTGCGTGCGATTCGTCTTGGCATACACATTGCCGAGCAAGGCGTGAACCCGGGACACGAACTCGGGCTTGGTGTCGAGGCTCTTTTTCAGGAACGGCTCGGCGTTGGCATATTCATTGCGAGCACAAAGGATTTCGCCCATCACGGCGTTGAGTTCCGGATCGCCCGGGTTCTTTGCCAACGAAGTCTGTGCCAGGCTTAGCGCCTCGTCGTTCTGCCCCGCTGCGAGCAGGGCCAGGCACAAGCCGAATTGCGCGCCGGTATCCTCCGGACGTAGCGAAAGAGCCTGACGGTATTCCTTTTCCGCCTCCAGAACATTCTTCTGCTGGCGATAGATATCCCCCAACAGCACATGCAATTTAGGAGAGTTGGGATCAGCTGCGCTGGCGCGCGCGAGCGATTCCGTAGCCAGATTCCCGGCTGCCTTGGTCTCCCAATAAAGACCCTCACCTTCGGTTGCAGAATTTTGGGCCAGTCTTCCCGACGACTTCACCGCACTCGAGTAATCGCCGGTGAGATAAGCACACGAAGCCAGGAGCTGAAGGTTCTTTACTGCTAGGGGCTGCGGACGAGAGACCAGCACGTCCCGGCATCGCCCATAGCTACCTCTCGCATAAAATTGTGTCGGATCGCCGGCAAGGCTCTTGCCGCTTTGAGCCGGGCGGTCTGTTCCTGCGCCCGCCGCGCCCGTCACGGGATTTTCGCCGGATACGTCATCGAACAGGGACGCCGCTTCCGGCGGGATATCGCCGGAAGCCTGCAGTTCTTGCAGCGCGATGTGTAGCTCACCGCGCCTGGAAGCAGCCAGGCCGGCTTTGAACCGTGAGGAGTTGGCGCGCGCAAAACCCGAGTCGATTTTCCAGATTTCTGTGACTTCCTTCGCCGCCTTTGCGCTTGCACCTTGTTCCAGATGTAGCCGCGCCATGCCCAACTTCGCCATCAGAGAGCCGGGATTTGCCGCCAGTTCTGCATTCAATTCCCGCTCCGCTCCCTCAAGGTCATGCCGGTTGAGCAGGACGAATCCGTACCCTGCATGCGCGCCGGCAGGGGACTTGGGAGAAGCCAGTAACTTCTTATACGCGTCGTCAGCCTGAATTGACGCACGCTGCTCGGCGAAGGTCTCTGCCGTCAGCATCTGTACGTAAGCTGACTCCCTGTGCCGGGTCAGCAGAATGCGGGCGTCGGCCTCCAGCTGCTCCAGATAGCTCACTCCGAGGTGATACCAGGCGTCGGCATTTCCGGGAGACAGTTGGGCCGCGCGCGAATACGCAGCGGTGGCAAGGCGGGTCTTTCCATCACCGGCGTAAGCCTGGCCCAGACCGAGTTGGACCTGGACATCGCCCGGTTGGACGAGTGCGGCCTGTTTGAAATGCGGAATCGCCTCGCTGAACCGTTTCAGCTTTACGTATTCGAGGCCAAGAAACAAATGCGGGACTAACATACCTGGCTTCAAGCGGGCTGCACGATGAAACGCTTCGATCGCCTCTTCATCTTTCCCCGTCTGGTAATACATCAAACCGAGGTTGGCCTGGAGCTCTGGGATTTCTGGGTGGAGATTTACGGCTTGCTTGTAAAACCTGGCAGCAGACAAAAAATCGCTCCTAGCTTGAGCATCTTGCGCCGAGGCCAGGAGTGATTCAAACTGATCGGGTTGTTGCGGGGATGCAGCCCCCGGTAACGCAGACGAGAGCCAGCAGCAGCCTACAAGAACAACCCAGATAGTTCGCCCCACGTATCACCAGTAAAGCTTGAGAGCTGCCTGCATCAGCCTTGGCGTCCAGGCTTGATTGATGGTCCCAAATCCAGGTCCCATGGTCGTGTTTGGGCTGTAGAAGTTGGTGTGATTGAAAGCGTTGAACATATCCAGACGGAACTGGAGTCGGACGCTTTCTTTAATGGGGAAGTACTTCTGAATGCTGATGTCGAAGTTGTCGTAGCCGGGCGCACGCAGATTTGAGAAGAATCGCGGGGCATCCCCGAGACTCCACGGCGCGGTGACCGCGAAGGCCGACGTGTTGAACCATTCAGTGCGGCTCGGATGGGCAACATGGTAGTCACCAACGACATCCACATGCTGGCCCGCGCCGAAATAGTTTACGCCGTTGCCAGAACTGGAAATGCTGAGAGGAAAGCCCTCTTTCAGCGTCAGTGTTCCAGAGGTTTGCCAGCCGCCGACGACTTGATTCAATACACCATTCACCCCAGAAGCGAACTTCCTGCCCTTGCCGATCGGAAGCTCGTATACATAGCTGAGAACGAAGCTATGAGGAGTGTCGGTCGCATCGACCGATTTCTCCGCAGCCAGGTTGTAGACGTTGCGAATATTTTCACCGGACGCGTTCGCCCAGGAGTCGGGTCCCCCTACGTTGTCGATAAATTTCGAAAAGGTGTAGGACGCCAACAGCGTGAGTCCCCGCGACACCCGGTGGGTGTAGTTTACGTCCAGAGCATTGTAGTGCGAATCCCCAGCGGGATCCTGGGCTTCGGTAATGTCGCAGAATTCCGGATGGGGTCGGAGTAATTGCCCTTCCTGGATCGTGGGCTGATCAAGGCTGCAACCGCTCGAAGTAATGTGGCCGAAGAACGGGTTGGGAACTTGATTCAGCAAGGCGTTACCCATTGAAAAGAACTTGGGATCGATCTGATTCAAATTAAGGCCGGCGTCGACAACATGGACGGCGTGATTTCCGACGTAGGTAATATCAATGACATCGTTGGACGTCGGGGCGTACTGGATTCCGTACGTCCATTGCTGATCATAGTAAGCCTTTCGGCTGGGCGAGACAGCAGTTACGCCGAATCCCACATTGGTCAACCCGCCCAACGAACTTCCAACGACTGGCACGAGGCCGCCCGAATAGGCTGTGCTCAGAGTATTTGCCGGAGTCAAGCCACCATCGTTGGAAAAGACGTAAGGCGTATCAGAGCTAAATCCAGGCGCAGGACCAGTACCGCGAAAGCTTGGCGGAAAGAAGATTCCATAGCCGCCGCGCATCACCAGCTTCGGCATCAGTTGATAGGCGAATCCGAAGCGCGGAGCAAAATTCTTGTAGTTGGTGTTGAAGAGCCCGCGGTTGCTGGAGTTGGCGAAGGTGAGTTCGCCAAGGTAATTCTGACCCACGTCAGTGCTGATGGGATTGACCGCGTTGTAATTAAAGGACGCTTGGCGGTTAAAGCGTTCGGTCACAGGACGCTGAACTTCCCATCGGAGGCCAAGATTCAGGGTGAGTTTTCGGGTAGCCTTCCAGTCATCCTGCAAATACACTCCGTGGAACCAGGTGCGGGTTACCTCCGAAATTGAGATACCGGTGTTGCACGCCGCGCCGAGAACGCAGCCTGTGCTCGTGGAAAGACCCATCATCATCGCAGCGATGGAATCGCCAGTCCCCGCAGTCGCGTTCTGAGGATCCGGCCCGGCAGTGAACAGGTTATTGAAATTAAACGTGGTGAAATGGAAGCGCCCGCCGTTTTCGTCCGTCGCCACTGCCATGTATCCGAAAGAAAGTTGGTGCGCCCCCCGCACTTTAACAAAATCGAGTGATCCGCTGACAGCGGCTCGTGGAAATGCACCCTGCCCCGCCCCTGATACCGGCCCTTCCGGCAGATAGCTGGACACGGTGATAATCGGGAATTGCGGTGAGTTTGAGTCTATAAAACTCGGCAACCCAAGGGATGAGGCCTTGAAGCCATTGCTTTGAACGTCGTTACCCTCCACCCATTTCATCCCGCCCACATTTACGCTCATGGTGAAAGTGGGGGTAAAAACCTGGCTCAGACCGACAGCGACATTCCAACGATTGTTGGGATTTCTCTGTCCCGGACCGGCAGGATTGGTGTCACCAAAGAAAGCAGCCTCTTCGTCTTTGTATTCCTTCTTGTAGGAAAATCGTCCATAGAGCCGGGTTCTGTCGCTGAAGTTATGGTCAACGCGGCCGCTGTACTCGTCCGAATAGTCTGCCAGCAGGCCGATGGCGCTCCAGTTGTTGGTCAACGTACTGTTTAGCGGAGTGGGGTAAAAGTTAACCAGTTTTTGGCCAATAGGATTGATGAGCGACGCACCCGTAAAGGGGGAAATATAGGTCGCCAGATTGTTTCCCGGGATAGGGTCGCGAATGAAGCCACCGGCGACGGCGCGAGTGCTGTACGGGTCATAAAGCTGACCGCTCAGAATCGGCCTGCCCAGCGCATCGGTCCCAACTTGCGGCCCCAATAGCGCCGAGAAATCTCCCGTGCGGAAAGCCGGAGTTGGAACGGTACCGGCGTAGTTTCCGGCATTGTGGTCTCTATGACCCTCGTAGTTGAAGAAAAAGAATGTCTTGTCACGCTGCTTGTAGATGCCGGGGAGGTACACCGGGCCTCCAAGGGCTACACCAAACTGGTTGCGATGCGAAACCGGCTTCGAGAGGCCGTTCAGGTTGTTGAAGTAGTTGTTCGCGTCGAGAGCAGCGTTACGAAGATAATCGTATGCGTCTCCGTGCAACCGGCTGCCTCCGGACTTGGTCACAACGTTGATCACATTTCCGGTGCTCCAGCCATATTGCGCCGAGAACGTATTCTGCTGAACCTTGAACTCCTGCACGTTGTCCGGTGAAGGAACGTAGATAACACCGCCCCAACCCTCGCTCGCATCCCAAAGTCCGTCCAGTAGGAATGCCGTCGTTCCAAAGTAGCCGCCGCCAAAGTTAAAGAACGAGACATCCTGGTCGGCAGAGCCTTGCTGTCCGCCTGAGGAAATGGTTTGCCTTTGCGACAGGTTGTTGACCGACGAGTTCAACTCCACAAAGTTGAACACGTTACGGAGATTGAGGGGCAACTCCGTTACCTGCTTGGTCGAAACTTCGGCACCGACGTTGGCATTGTCCACCTGCAACAGAGGGGCTACAGCCGTCACTTCGATCTGTTCAGCCGCCCCGACCGTCAGAGTGATGGCCTGGCTGGCAGACTGGCCAACTTCCAGCGTGATTCCAGTTTGCTTGGAGGTCTTGAAACCTGCCGCCTCCACCGTCAGCGTGTAGGTACCGGCGGGCAGAAGCGCGAAAGAGAAATTGCCTTCATCATTTGTCTTGAAGGCGCGCGTAATGCCCTTCTCTGGGTTGGTCAGACTGACGGTGGCGTTGGGTACACGCGCTCCCGAAGGGTCGGAGACGGAACCCGATAAGGCAGCCGATGAAGCCAGCGTCTGGCCATGAGCGAAGGGAACGGTTATGCCGACGGAAAACAAGAAAGTCGCCAAAAATAAAACGGAAAGACTCCGAAATTTGGGCATCGACAGGGACCCCCATCCCTCTTAGTTCTACGGTATCGGTAACTGTACCGATTTCTGCGGATTCTAGTACCAACCTACTAGGCATTGTCAAGCCAATTCTTTGAGCATGCCGAAACCGCGACAACATCGGTCGGACCGGCGAAGTTTTTCAGGCGCCTGCGTCCAACAATCGGAAAGTGTTGATAGAACGCACAAACAGCGACATGGGGCGGCCGGCGAGTTCGCCAGCAATCCGCAGATGATCGTAGATCTTGTAAAGACTTCGCCCGAGGATTGGAACAAGAAAAATTTACAGGTCGTGCTCCACACCGATGTGGTAAATGGTGTTCCGAGTTCACCGAAAGTGCTTGCTGTGCATTACTGGTAGCCTTCAAAGCCTTCGCCGCGTCCGAGCACCCGGATCGCCTAGTTCGTGCGTTCCGCCGAATTTCACGCGCAACACCCAAGCATATTTAGGCGGATCTCCCGCGGGCAGCTGGACATGCAAGCCGTCCGGACGCTGATCGAAATGCAATGCCGCATGCTACCCAACATGGCCAGGCTTTGTACGGGTTCATCCCCGGCCGTTTTCGCCAGCGAGTGAATTACCGCTTCTCCATTCCCCGGCCAGCCAAGTCCGATCGCATAAAGAACATTGCCTTTTGTCGTAAAGCGGAAGTCCTGAGCGGTAAAGGGCCGCGTGTCGGCGTCGTGAAACGAACCAGTGGACACTTTCGTTGGGCCCTCGCCATAGGTCCGCCAAGGGCGAGTACCATAGATGGCTTCTCCGTTGACATTCAACCAGCCGCCCACTTCAAGCAGCACCTGCTGCACCTCGTCCGGTATGGTTCCATCCGAGCGCGGACCGATGTTCATAAGCAGGTTGCCGTTCTTGCTGACGATATCGACGAGTTGATGGACGATGAATTCCGGTGACTTGAAGGTGTCATCTTTGATGTAGCCCCAGGACTTGTTGCTCACAGAAGTATCGGTCTGCCAGTAAAGGGGACGAATGTCACCCAGTTGCCCGCGCTCCACATCGAGCACAGCGGAGTGCGCCTGCATGGCATAGTCCTTGTAAGTGATCACGCCGACATGACCCCCGTACTTCAGGGAACGGTTGTAGTAGAACGCGGCAAAACGGGTGAGGTTGGGGCGGATCGAAGCTTGCCCGATCCACCAGTCGAAGAACACGACGTCCGGATGATATTTTTCTACCAGTTCCGCGCTGCGCGCCAGCCAATCGTCAGGCCAGGCGGTGGAAACATAGGTGAAATCATTCGCGATGGGATCGAGCCAGGGCGTCAGCCAGTTATGGGCCGGGCCGTAGAATGCGGCGTATTGCGGATCATTCACATCGGAAGTGATTGCGCGGCCCACACCCAGGAAGAAATTATGTTCGACGCGATGCGAGGACAAACCGAAATGCAAACCTGCCGCCCGAACCGCTTTCGCCAGTTCACCGGTGGTATCGCGGTGCGGTCCCATTTTGACTACCGTCCAGTCGCTCAGACCACTGTCATACATGGCGAAGCCATCATGGTGCTCTGCCACGGGTACCACGTATTTCGCTCCCGACTTCTTGAATAGATCCGCCCATGCGACGGGATCGAAGTGCTCGGCTTTGAACATGGGAATGAAGTCCTTGTAGCCAAACTTGTCCTGGGGTCCGTAGGTCGCAAGGTGGTGTTTGTATTCTAGAGACCCCTCCGTGTACATGTTTCGCGGATACCATTCGTTGCCGAAAGCAGGAACTGAATAAAGTCCCCAGTGAAGGAAAATTCCGAACTTCGCATCCTTGTACCATTCAGGCGTCTCATACTTCTGAAGCGATTCCCAGTCCGCCCGGTAGGGGCCCTGGGCATTGACGCTGTCCACCTCTTTCAGCAGGGCGGCGCGCTGGGAATCATATTTACTGCTCGCCTTCTGCCATACCTGATCGATGACCGCCGGATCCTGCGATGCGGTCGGGGCGGTGGCGTTCTGAGCGTAGAGGCTGGAAAGTGCAAACGACACGGTCACAGCAACGGAGAATCTGAGAAGGGAGTGTGTCAGCAATGAAAAATCGCGTGACATGGCGTTCTTCCTTTTATCCCGAAATTGCCGTCACCGTCCTTCGTGACGGGTTGAAAGGCGTTAACCATTAACCGGAAGTACGGTATCTTGCCGGCTGAGTCTGGCCCAGACCAGTCCATAGAGGGCGACGAATACAAAACAGATAAGCGGCACCACGAAGCCGGCGCGCATGGAATGCTGGTCCGCGATGTGGCCCATGAATGGCGGGCTGATGGCGCCGCCGACGATGGACATCACGATCAGCGATGAGCCGAACTTGGTGTGCTCGCCCAGGCCACGGATCCCGAGGGCAAAGATGGTGGGGAACCCGATTGACATAAAAAAGAACGAGGCGAACATAGCGTACATCCCCGTTTTTCCGCCCCCTATAGTGATTCCCACCAGGACAACATTCATGACCGAGTAAATCGCGAGTACGCGCTCCGGTTTGAACTGACTGATCACGGCGCTGCCACACATGCGCCCGACCATGAACAGGACAAATCCAATCAGGCCCAGCCACCGGGAGGCCTGCAAGCGGGTCACTCCGGGGTCATTCTCCAGGACGTAGTTGACGAAGAAACTGAAGATTCCGGTTTGCGCCGCCACATAGAGAAACTGCGCCGCGACGCCCAGGGTGAAGTGCTTGCGCCGGAACAAGTCCCAGTTCCTGGAGACGGTCAGGAAAGCCGCCACGTAGGCTGCGATCAGCAATCCGTATTTCGTCGGCTGGAACAACGCCTGCTTCATATGCAGAAGCGTCCAGATCAACTGGAGGATGGGGCCAATGAAGAAGTACAGCAATCCGCAGACCGCCGCCAACACAATGGCGATCCAGGCCTGTTGCCCTCCGGTAGGTTGGAGCCGGGTGTTTCCCGCCGCCGCTATGCGGCTCTCATCCTCGGCGTGCAAGTCGGGAATGTTCGAGAAAGCAAAAACGACAATCAACAAAACCACGAACACGCCAATGCCGACGTACGGCGTCGTGAGACCGGCATTGGCATTCACTCCGCCGCTTCCTGAGAAGACAAAATACCCGCCCACGATCGGCCCCAGGATCCAGCCCAGGCCGTTGGTTGTTTGGGCGATGTTGATTCGCGTCGGCCCGCTTTCGGGCGGACCGAGCACCGTCGCGTAAGGATTGGCAATCGTCTCCAGACACGTCATGCCCGCGGCGATGACAAACAAGCCAAGGAGAAATGCCCAATAGGTGCCGATGCTGACCGCTGGAATAAACCAGAAGGCGCCGGCCGCAATCAACGATAACCCCACCAGAATGCCGCCTTTGTAGCCGAATTTCTTGGCCATCAGGCCTGCGGGGATCGCCATCAGAAAATATGCCAGGTAATTGGCCGCCTGCACCAAGCCTGACTGTTCCTTGTTGATTCGCAACGTGTCCTGGAAGTGCTTATTGAGGATGTCAATCATCCCGTTGCAGAAGCCCCACAAAAGAAACAGTGAGGTAATCAATACAAATGGAGTCAGCAGGTTCCTGCCTTCCGCAGTGCGAAACAAGCTGCCGCTGCGTTCGTTGGAACGGGCCGGGTGGGTCGATTCGCTTGTGTAGGTGCTCATAGTTGACCTTGATCCAAGGACACCAGAATCTTCTTGAAGCTTGACGGATTCTCACTCCAGGAGCGCAATGCGTTCCCGGCTTCTTCGAGAGGAACGGTCAAGCTTACGGCCTGATCCACTGGAAATTTCCGCGCCTCCAGCAGCTTAATCACGGCGTGGAAATCCTCCGGCAAGGCATTGCGCGATCCCATCACGTCCAATTCTTTTTGCACAAAAAGCTTGGTCTCATAGCTCACAGGCTCCTTGGCATATCCGATGTACACCACCCTGCCCGGTAAATGCGACTTCTTCGACTGCCGCGCGGAATGTCGCGGGCGATCCGATCGCTTCTATCACGACATCCGGCCCGCGTCCTTCGGTAAGTTCGAGCAGTCGATTGTGCAACGGTTCCGTTCGCGCTATTGATCGCATGGGCGCCGCCGGCCGCCAGCGCCAACCGGAGCTTTTCATCCTCCACATCAACACAGATAGTGCGCGCGCCGCGAACGCTCGAACCAGCCACGGCGCCGAGCCCTACTCCTCCGCAGCCGAAAATCGCCACCGTATCGGACGCTTCGACCCGTCCGCGGGCCACCGCGTGAAATCCGACCGTGAGCGGCTCAACCAGGCACAACTCCTTCCGCGAAAGCCTGGCCGGATAAAGCTTCTCGCGGGGCATGGCAATGAATTCAGTAAGCGCGCCGTCCCGCTGCACGCCCAGAGTCTGATTGAACTGGCAGGCATTCGGACGCCCCCTCCGGCAGGAGGCGCACTTACCGCAGCTGGTATAGGGAGAGAGCGCCACATCGGTTCCGGCGGTAAGATCGCCATCGCCCTCCATGATTGTGGCAGACACTTCGTGGCCCAGAATTCGCGGAAAGGACACCAGCGGATTTAACCCGCGAAACGAGTTCAAATCGCTTCCACAGAGTCCGACCATTCGGACTTTTAATAGCAGATTTCCGGCGCCAACCACCGGCTCCGGGACTGACTTGACGGATGCCTCGCCGGGCTTTTGCAGTACCAGTGCTTTCATGATTGAACACAGTTTGCCGAGCCAAGCAATTAACCCCGTTTCTCGTGCTTGGCGATCTTCCGTTTTCCTCCGCCGCTTCGCATTGCCGCACGAAGGCGCTTCTCGGCCTCGGCGTTCCAATATCCGCATTCCATTTCCAAAAAAACCGAAGTATACGGGATGCACATGTTGGTCTTGATCAAAAGCACGCGAAACATCTGACCGACGCTGTCCAGCTTGGAAATGATCTGGTCGTGCGGCAGGACGCGCGCGTCCTGTCCCTTCAGGATCTGTTCAAGTTGCCGGCGGTAAGCAGTAACACCCTGGGCATCTGCCTCTGAAACGAAATTCAATTCCTGGTCGGTGTAGATGGTCGGCTTGATGTGCCGGCATTCGCCCAGAAGCGCGAACGTCCTGGCCAGCACGGCCGTCTGTTCTCCATCGGAGACAATGGTTTCCACGCCATCGCTGGACTGGGCTGGATACGCCGAGTCGGCGATGACGATCCAATTGCGGTGGCCGTAGAGAGGCAGCCGGTCTTTCAGCACCTCTTCCCATTGTGAGCTCATTTCGAGATCAGCTCCTCGTCGGAACAGACCGCCACTTTACCGCACTTCCCCGAAGCCATCAGGGCATAAGCGTCGGCAGCTTCTTCCAGGCCAAATCGGTGAGTAATGATTTCGGCGGGATGAAGATTCCAACGCACGAGACGCTCGACCAGTTCTTCCATCAGCCAGATCGAGGTCACCCAGGATCCGTAGATTGTCTTCTGATCATGGATGATGTCGGGCGAGGGATTGAACTCGACTGTACCTCCTTCGCCGACAAAGACAATTCTCCCCCACTTGCGCGTGGCCCGAATCGCGGTCGCTCGGGCAGCGGCGTTTGCCGAGCAATCGAACGCGCGCTCGACTCCGTAATTGTGCGTCAAGTCTCGTACCGCAGCCACGTTGTCGGGACTGGATTTAAGGACCGAATCACACAGCCCGAGGGATTGCGCCAGTTCCAGGCGCTCGGGCACGACATCAATACCGATGATCTGCGGCGCGCCAAGCTTGCGGCACAATGCCGCCGCGGCCAGTCCTACAGGTCCGAGCCCGGTAATGAGCACAGCGTGATTGCCGCTGACCCCGACTTTCTCGATAGCTTCGTAGACCGTCCCGAAGCCGCATGCGACCTGTGCACCATCGGCGTAGGAAAGTTCCTGGTGAAGAGCGATGAGATCTTTCTCTTCCGCAATCATGAAATCGGCCATGCCGCCATCGCGCTGCCAGCCGTAGGCGCGGCGGTACTTCTCACTGGTGCAGGAAATCATGTAGCCGCGACGGCAATCGTTGCAGACTCCGCAGCCGGAAATGTGATACACGATGACGCGGTCGCCGACGCCAAAACGACGGCAGCCGGGACCGACCTCTACGATTTGCCCACTGGGCTCATGACCGGCGATCACGCCCTGATAGCCCTCCGGACCTTTGCCCAGGTGCTCGTGATAGATACAGCGGATATCGGAACCGCAGATGGTTGAAGCTTTCACCCGGAGGAGCACTTCGCCATGCGCAGGCTGCGGAACTGAGAGTGTCCGCAACTCAACTTTGTCGTTGCCGGGCAGATATGCGGCCCGCATAGTCTCCTGGCTAGTGTGCATATGGGTGACTCACGCAGATTGGCCGGTAGAAGTGGTCACGGAGGAGTGATCTCTCCATTCACGTCCCACAAATCTTCCCAGGATTGCCCGTCTTTCCAGAGAAAGACCTGGCCTTTGATCAGCCGGCAATTGCGATCAATGGTGCTGATTTCATGCATGTCATCTGGCGTTAAGGAACCGCCGACCGCGCCTTCCAGATTGCCGAGGTAATGATCGCGATTCGCAGAAAACGGAATTGGCACCTGCCCGCGTTGGATCGCCCATTTGATGCAGACCACGGCCGGATGCACTCCGAGGCGATTTGCGATCTTGATAATCACCGGATCCTGGGTGGGGGCGGTGTCTTCAGCAGTACGGTCGCGGTCCGGCCGCCCCGGCGAACCTATCGGGCAGTAGCCGACAGGAACCATGCCGTGGGAGCGAACGAAGTCGAACAACTCGGGTTGCTGAAAGTGTGGGTGCAGTTCCATCTCATTCACTGCGGGCTTGATGCGTGCGTCCTGAAGAAGCGGCTTGAGCTTGGAGGACGGTCATATTCGAAGTCCCAATATGCCGCACCAACCCCAGCTCAACCAATTCCTCCATCTTGCGCCAGGTCTTCATGAAACCGGCGTGCAGATACGGTTTCGCATCCTTGCTGCGGGAAGTCACGTCACAACCGGGCGGGTGGAAGTTGGGGAAAGGCCAGTGCACCAGGTAGAGATCGAGGTAGTCCAATCTCAAATCCGCCAGGGACTGCTTGCAGGAACGAATTACTTCGTTTTCTCCGTGCTTGTCGTTCCACAATTTGGAGGTAATCCACACCTGTTCGCGCCGGATCGAGCTGCGCCAGACCTGCTGAAGCGCATATCCAATCTGCGGTTCGTTGCCATACACAGAGGCGCAATCAAAATGACGGTATCCGACGGCGGCCGCTCCCTCCACGGCAGCCGCCACCTCGCTTGCCGAGACATGGTCGGAACCAAACGTTCCCAGCCCTATCGCGGGCATCCTGGCGCCCGTGTATAAAATTTTCTGGGGTACAAGGGCAGGATCGACCAATCCATTCGTCACCGATCCGGATGCGTTCTGAACCTTCATGCTGCAGACCTCGTTCCGCCGCAAGAGATTCCGTCGACACCACCGCTCTTTGGCAGGAACCGCGGTGCATACGGCAAAGGAAAGATAATCGGTAAAGTTATCGATGTCAACGGGTCCAAAATGGATGCTTTTGGGGAAGCCGGCCCCGTGCAGCAGGTCATCTACGGAATCCGCCCATAAAGATCCTCAGCGCGAGTTCCCGGCAACGACGCCAGTTCGTCAAATGGCGACTTCAACCTGGTTATCGCTGCAGCTAGGACCACCCGAGAGTTCCTATATACTGACTGGCGCCATCATGAGCGTGCGAATGAAGGACATCGCCAAGGACCTTGGCGTATCCGTGATCACCGTTTCCAAGGTCCTGCGCAATCATCCTGACGTCGGGGACGAGACCCGAAAGCGGGTCTTGGCCCGTGTGAAAGAGCTTGACTACCAGCTGAACCTAGCCGCACGGAGCCTGGTTACCGGACGCACATATTTAGTGGGGTTGGTAGTTCCGGATCTCCTCCACCCATTCTTTGCCGAGATTGCCAAAGCTCTTTCCGAGGTCCTGAGGCAGAGTGGCTATTACCTGATCGTGACTTCGTCCGATGAAGATCCCGAACTCGAGGAGCAGGAAATTAATCAGTTGCTGGCCCGGCGCCTCGATATCCTGATCATTGCCTCTTGCCGTACCACGGTCGATTTGTTCTTCCGAATTCAGAATCAAAAAATACCGTATGTGCTGATCGATCGGTGGCTGCCCGGTCTCTCCAGCAACTTCGTCGGTGTCGATGATGAAGCCGTCGGAGTACTGGCCACCCGGCATCTGATCGACGTTGGCTGTAAGCGAATCGCCCACATCCGCGGACCGGAGACCAGCCCTGGAATCCGCCGCCTGGAAGGGTATAAGCGGGCGCTGCTGGAAAGCGGGATGAAGATTGTCGATGATTACATCATCTCTGAACGCAAGGGCGATGTCGAAAGTAAACAAAGGGGCGCAGAAGCGATGAGTCAACTGTTGACCCTGAAGGCGCGACCCGACGGCGTTTTCTGCTTCAATGACCCGCTGGCCATGGCAGCGATGAACTACGCCACGAAGCGAGGGCTGCGCATACCCGATGACATCGCTGTAGTGGGATGCGGAAATCTTCACTACGACGATTCGCTTCGGGTTGGACTGTCAAGCATTGACCAGCACAGCCGGCAGATCGGGATAGAAGCTGCACGCATCACACTGACGATTCTCAATTCCAAGGTACCGCCCGCTCCTGAAACGATCGTGCTGCAACCGAAACTCATCGTTCGCGAATCCAGCCTGCGGCGTCCGGCGACGAATGCGCGATCACGGCCACGAAGAAAGAAATAAAATACCCGACCGCTTCACCACACTTGACATAGACAAATTCCCCTCTCAGGGGATTACATTTCGTAGAAGTTGCGATACAGTTACCGATATCCTCTGCTGTCTTACGGGTCTCCTATGAATCGCAGAAGATTTCTAGCATCCAGCGGCGTCGCTGCCTTCGCCACTCTTGTCCCTTTAGTTTCTCGCTTTGCCTTAGCGGAAGTTCCAAACAAAACATTTGAATGGAAAGCCAGCGACCTAATTTTCGCATTTAAAGTGACTGCGGGAAAGTTGCAGCAAAAGCGCATGGTTCCGGTTGGCGTGCCGCTTGGCGCAGAAGATTCCTCTGGCGTCGAGGTGGCCCTTCAGTGCAGTGGAGAGAACTCTCCCGATCAGGGTATGAAGTCGGGCACGGGGCAGCCCGGGGCCCGGCTTATCTTTGTCGGCACAGCTGAGGAATCCACTTCCACAGGTAAGCGCCTGGTATGCACGCATAACGACCCAGTCCTTCGACTGGAGGTGAAATCGTTCTACGAGTCCTTTGCTGGAGTTCCTGTAGTTCGGCGATACACGAGGGTCAAGAATACCGGAACATCGCCGGTGGGAATCGAATTCCTGAGTTCGGCCATGCTTCATGGGTTGGCTGCGCCGCAGGATTATGACCGCGAGCTGCGTATCCACCTGGCGATGAATAGCTGGATGGCGGAGGGCCAGTGGCACACGCTTCGCCCATCCGAGATGGGCTTCGTCGAGAATGAGCGCACCAGTTGGTCGGAAGCGCAGGCTGGAAGCGTGGGTAGCTGGTCCAGCGAACGCTATCTGCCGATGGCGATGGCTGAAAACACGAGTCTCGGCCTGACCTGGTTTTGGCAGATTGAACATAATGGATCCTGGTATTGGGAAATCTCCAACGTATCGGCCCGCAATAACTACGCCGACGACGTCTACGCCTACCTCGGCGGTCCGGATGACTTGCACTCGGCGGCCTGGAAGAATCTGACGCCGGGGAAAACCTACGAAACTGTTCCGGTTGCAATCGGCTGTGTGCGCGGCGGGTTTGGCGAGGCGGTCGCAGCCCTGACCGGTTACCGCCGCGTTGCCTGCGTGAAGCCGAGCAAAACCAACTCGCGCTGCCCGGTAATTTTCAACGACTATATGAATTGTCTATGGGGCGATCCGACGGAGGCCAAGGAACTGCCGCTGATCGCCGCCGCGGCCAAGGCGGGTTGCGAATATTTTGTCATTGACGCGGGTTGGTATGCGGAGGCGAATGAGGATTGGAGTCAGACCATCGGCGCGTGGGAGCCTTCAAAAACGCGCTGGCCGCACGGTCTCAAGTTTGTGCTCGACCAGATACGGCAGGCCGGCCTGATCCCCGGACTGTGGCTCGAGCCGGAGGTGGCCGGAGCAAGGTCGGTACTGGCGCAAAAGCCGGACAACTGGTTCCTGATGCGGCACGGCAAGCGAGTGTTCAAAAATTCGCGGCTTATGCTGGATTTCCGCAATCCGGAGGTACGCGCCTATCTCGACCAGGTGATGGGGAGGCTGGTGAACGAATACGGTGTCGGCTACATCAAGATGGACTACAACGTTGATTCGCTCCAGGGCACTGAGATCAATGCCGAGAGCTTCGGGCAGGGTCTGCTCGAACATAACCGCGCACACCTAGCGTGGCTGGAGAGCATCGTCAATAAGTACCCGGACCTGATCATTGAAAACTGCGGTAGCGGAGGCGGGCGCATGGACTACGCCATGCTAAGCCGTCTGCAGATGCAGTCCATGACTGACCAGGAAAATTATTTGAAAGTGCCTGCGATCCTGATGGGCGCGTCCGCAGCCGCATTGCCGGAGCAACTGGGTATCTGGACGTATCCGCTGGCGAACGCAGACGCCGATCAGGCCAGCTTTAACATGGTCACAGCCATGTTGTGCCGCATTCATCAAAGCGGGCGACTCGATTCCATCGCGCCCCAGGTGTTGGCGCAGGTTGCTGAAGGGATCCGGGTGTACAAAGAAGTTCTCCGCAAGCACATTCCCGCATCAGTGCCGTTCTATCCTCTCGGAACGTCAGATGTCACCGATCGCGCTGCGCCTCTCGCATTGGGGATGCGATCTCCGCAACAGACCGTGCTCGGAGTGTGGAGAATTGACGGCGCGGCCGTCACCAAGGTTCCGTGGACTTCACATGAAGCGAAGCTTCTTTACCCGGTCGACCTCGACATCAAAGTCGCGCTGGCCGACCACAGCTTGAGAGTTGAGTTCCCGCGACCTCACATGGCTTGCCTGATCACCGCGTAGGCCTACTGTTTGTCTAGCGGGCGATTTCCCGGTCGCTGAGCCTTGCTAGAACATTGCAGGTCGTAATAGTAAGGCGCATCGTTTGCGGAATGTCGAGCCAGGTCGGCACCTTCTAGATAAGAAGAGAAAAACTCCGTCGCACTTCCCCACCCGCACACGATTCCGTCCAAGCACTGAGTTTTTCAACAGCCACGCCTGATCTATATAAGGGGATGTCAAGAACATTCCTCTCCCTTCGCCGGAGGCGCGGTTTTTGTTCGCGACATCCAGTCCCTTGTTACCCGGAAGACGCTAGTCTGGAGTCGTGGCCCTGGGTTTGGGTCTGTGTTGTTCCATCTGGTTAGTTCCATGTTCTGGTCGCGACGACGCCGATCAGTTTCGAAACTAAATCAAGCCGTGCGGTTGTACGGTGTCAACCATGGATCTATCTGAGGCTCGTGGCCTAGTGCTTTTTCGGGGTTATCCGAGGGGGCATAGGGATTACACAGAGACTGATGCCAGAGGCACCGTCTACAGGCGTTAGTCATACTCACCCTCGAACCCGAGCGTCTCAAGAACCGACTGACCACCACCAGAAAAGTCACCGGAGATGGAAGGGCTCTTCACCCGAGGCGCTCAAGCGGCTTGCGATTTTAGTTTGTCGGCGTCGAAACCCTCTCCCTTCTTCCACAGAGTCAGCGTAATGGCTGCAATCTTGCGGGCCAGCGTGAGACGCGCCATGGTCGGCTTGATGCCTTTGGCGAGCGCAGCCTGGTAGAAATCCTGGAACGGCCCGGGACGGGTGCTCGCCATGGTGGCGGCACCTTTGAATAGACCTTTCAGATCATGGTTGTGGTCCTTGTTCAGTCCTCGAATGGAAAGCGCCTTCTTCGAGCGCCGTACTTGACCTTCGACCAAGCGATATTCCGCACTGATGTGGGTCTCCAAAGCCAGCCCGCTGTAAGCCCAAAGTTGTCGCTTGGTACGAAACCGATGCGGAGTCTGGATCAGTGCTACCGCCAGCGCCGACCGAATCGGTCCCAGATACGGAATCTGGCGCAGCTTCGCGGCGATGGCATGCTTCCGACTTTCCGCCAGCAGTTCCCGACGGGCTTGCTGACGCAAGTGTCGCAACATGTCCAGTTGCTCATAGAGTCGTTCGGCTCGACGGCGCACACCGGCCTCTCGCAGTTTCGCCAGCCACTGGGCTCGATTCCGGGTGTAGTAGACGTCTCTTCCGGCACAGGGAATCGCCCAGCTGCGGTACACCGCTTTCAGCCGATTCATGACCCGCGACAGATCTTTGACGATAGTCAGATAACTCCGGGATAGTTCCCGCAACATCCGCACGCCCGTCTCGCCATGGTAGACCGGCTTGAGCTGGTTGCCGCGCAACAGCTCGGCCAGCTTGCGGGCATCGATCCGATCACTCTTGTTCCCATCTTTGAGTAGCGCGTTCTTCCGGGGATTACACACCACCAGTCGGTCGACGCGCGGCTTGAGCAAATCGTACAACCAGGCCGCCCAAGTCCCTTCCTCGAAGGTCACCGCCAAAGTTCCGCGCAATCCGGCAAAGAACTGAAGAAGGGTTGCCGCTTCCGTCTCCAGGATGGATTCCATGACCAACTTACCCGTCGAATCCAGCACGGCTACTACAACGGTTGCTTGGTGAACATCCAGCCCAATATACTTTTCATTGTTCATAAAGGGTGCTCCTTTTCGTAGGTGATGATGTCAACGATCACAACCTACTCCAAAAGAGGCGCCCTTTTATAATGTGATTACAACAGCTGACCCCGATGGAACGAATTGTAGGCGGTGGCTCGTAGGACCGAACAGCCCCTAATCCGGTTTCCTTTGTGTTGACGAGGAGGGTTCTGAGAGGGCGGTATCCGGCGGGAGTTTGACCTTTTCTGAAGCATCGACATCGAAAAGCATGTAGTTATCGAAGGTGTAGTGCCTGTAATAATGATGCTTGCCAAAGTCGAAGTAAATCTCGACGTTTTTTGGCAGCCACAGCATCGTGCTTTTCCTGGCAAACGGCACGGGGCCGTATTCCACGACTTGATGTTCACTGAGCATTTGGATTTCGTGCATGGGGTTGACCATGTCAGCCTCAATATGCACGATTTGAGAAGTGTCGGAAGAGATCCATGCTCTCCCTTTCAAGTCGATGCGATAAATCTTGCCAGAGAGATTGTAGGCTTGCATGCGATTTGGACGGTCGGGACGTTGACGGAAGTGTACTAACCAGGTGAGTTTTCCAAGCCACTTGCCTTGTCCCTCGCAGTCGAAATCAAAATCGCTCTGCATCTCTGGATGAAAAACGAGCGCCAGCATGACGAAGCCCGTACTTGCTATTCCGTCGGGAGAGCCACTCTGAGGAACTCTGTCTTCGCTATAATCCTCGATCAACACCGATCCCGGTTTCGACGAAATTGCGGCGGCATAGTTGTACTTTCTTGTTTCTGCATGATTTGAAAGCCCAACCCCGTCTAGCGATTTGTGAAACAAATTCTCTTCAGCGGTGAAACGGGCGATATCTTGAACCAATTCCTGTACACGTTGTCCTGCTTTTGCGAGTACCTGGGCACAAGGACAAGTTACCCCGGGTTCGAGGGTCGGCTTGGTATCGTCGATATCGGGGGGACGCCAAGTCTGCATCGAGAGCACGAGGTTGGGTACGGCCATGAGGGGATCAGGCGACGTGGTAATCTCTGACCCTGCCGCCGGTGGTTGATTGCTTTCCTGTGCCTTTGTGATCAGAGCGTGCACTGGCTCGATCATGTTTTTTGGGGGAGACGCATCGAGGTATACGCGAAGCGCCTGAATTCCTTCGTTCTTCTGGCCGACTCCAATCAATGCTTGTCCGAGGGTGAGTTCGGCAGCGCCGGAAGCATTCTTTCCATATCTCGCACTCTTCGCAACGGCAACCCGAGCTTCGTCGAGAGCCTTGCTGAATTCCTTCTGGTGAAGGTATGTATCAGCCAACAAGTCGTGCGACAGCCATTCTTCCGAATCGACGAGAATCGCCTGTTCGAGCGCCGATTGTGCTTCAGGGTAGTTCTGTACTGCCAGCTTCGTTCTGCCGAGGAGAGTTAGCGTTTGGGCGGAGTGAGGGCTAAGGCGGGCGGCCGTGCCCAAGTAGGTCCCAGCCTGCACGTAGTCATTCTTCTGGAAGTACAAATATCCCAGCAAGAAGTTCAAATCCGCATTCGACGGCGCTGAAACATAAGCCGTTTTCAAATGCTTCTCGGCGTTAATGAGATCACCGGATTTCACGAGAGATACAGCTCGGCTCGCTTCTTTCCGTGCCTTGCCCGACAGAAGGCCTGATGCTTCATTGAGAGTGACGGCACCAGGATCACGGTGAAGCACAATTTCAACATCTTGCTTCTCGGGACTCAAAACGCTAATTGCTTGACTCGCGCTCATATATCCCACGGCGGTCACCGAAATGGTGTAACTACCGAGGGCTATATTGGCGAACACAGCACTGTCGCGCCCCGGGACTATTAGAAAAACCCCGCGATGGTTTCCAAGATTCGTTACATCCACCCGAGCCGAGCGGTCGAGGCTAACGGGCTTTTCCCCGGCGAAGGTGTGAACGATAATCACTGCGGTGTTCGGCGCAGTCTCATACGTGGTAACCCGCTGATTTTCCCGTATTCCATCTATTTCCTGCACGCCAGGAGACACTTGCGCAAGTAACCGCATGCTTAGGAGAGAAACGAACACGACCGATAAGAAGGCTGAAGTAGGTGGCTTCACGGTGAACCGCTCGACAACGCATATTATCGAAGTTCTGTCGTCAGGATAATAGACCATACGTCCGCTCGACTGGGAGTATTCGCCAGAGCCGGCGGTTTCAGTAAACCGCCTCCTCCCGTGTGGGCGCGATGAGTGGCTTGGTTTATTATGGCGGAGAGATAGCCACATGACTCAGAATCGACGAAGTTGGATTTTCGTGGTCATCTTCTGGCTCCTTTTTCTGGTTTCAATCGGTCTTAATGAACGCTATCCATGGGTACATACTGCGTGGGTCTTTGCAGCGTTACTATTCGCGATCGTTGGGTCTGTTTTCTCCATCTCTGAGATGTCTCGCCATTGCGACGGCTCGGGTGAATACGTCTACTATCGGGGAGTTCCCCGCTGGATGAGATGGTTTGTCCTAGATGATGAAGAGTATGCGAAGGACAAAGAGAGGCAGAGGATAGCCGACAGGAACAAACCTGAATCGAAATCCGGCTAACACCCCAAAACGCTGGAATTCGCAAAAGAAACAAAAGATAGAGTCGGGCGAGATTGCAGCCAGCTCCAGATTAGAATTGACCACAATGACCTTCGACGAAGTAAGCAAACTCATCAAAAAGGGCGATGTCATCGGTCTCCGAAAAGCGTTAGAGGACGGGCTCAACCCCAATCTCTGTAATCAGAACTCCTGGACTTTGTTGATGGTTGCTGCATTCGAAGGCAACACTCCCTTGGGGTCGCTTCTTATCGAAAATGGCGTTGAATTGGACAAACGAAACAAATCTCATGAAACAGCCCTCTCGTTAGCTGCGCATACGGGCCATCCGTCATTTGTCGATCTGCTTCTTTAGGAGTGGAGCGACATTGGAATGTCACCCCTTTGGAAACACTTTCGATGTGTAGCTAAATTGGATCGGTGAATACGGTCGGTGTTCCCCAGAAGAGCATGAGAAAATTCGGAGTCTTTTCGACAGAGAACGGACAGTCAGATCCGCACGAAATCATGTCCTAGATCAATTGACGTAACGGACGCCTGGTGCGTAACTGTGAGAACAGGCGACTACGCCAGTGATCGCCCGTGTAGAAGCGAGAAATACTTAGTCCAATCAAACGAACCTGGGTCAGTTTTTCTTCCAGGAGCAATATCATTGTGGCCCACGATTCTTTGAGGTCGCAAACGAGGATAGCTTTCTGTGACGGCCTTCAGGGGCCCGAGACAGCGAATGGATGTCCGGTTCTGCGAAGGCAGCCTCACCACTGTGAGAAATTCAAAAGGGACCATCCGGTTCCCACGGCTTCTCACAAACACAGAACTTTGGTTTTTCTATACTTCGAGGTCACGGGCCGTCCATTCACCGGCCACGCACCCGACACAAGCTTTATCCTTGAAATTCTCCCTCTCAACCAGGTCAAGGCTTTACGATGAACAAGCTTTTCAGACGGATGTCCGCGACGACGATCCAATCAGCACGTCGAACTGACCTGGCTCCGTAACCCAATCTTGCCTTGAGATGCTATAGAAAGCAGTTTCGCTCCGGTTAAGGGTAAAATGCACTTCCTTTGTCTCGCCCGGCGCCAGACTGATCCGGTGAAAACCCTTTAGTTCCTGCATGGGGCGATCTGTGCTCGAGTGCCCGTCGTGAACATAAAGCTCAACCACCTCCGCGCCCGCACCCTTGTCAAAGTCGCCATAGCCCCGAGAAGCATCTCATCGAATTACAGAAACGCTTACGGCTTTCGCCACATGGATCTTGTCGTACAGAATTGCTTATAGCTTCCTACGAGAGCATCTCGTGTGGCCGGTGGCTGGACTGTACACCCGACCAGAACTTTCACGTTGCCCGTCATCCGTCAAACCAAAAGTCCTTGACATTGTCATTTGACCTTGTTAATTTACCTAAAGGCTAATTAGCCAATAGGTAAAATACGTGCCTGATCATCTCAGCGCTACTTTTGCAGCCCTCTCTGATCCCACCAGACGAGCCATTTTGGCCCGTTTGGCATTGGGGGAGACATCCGTCAAAGAATTGTCGCAGCCGTTCTCCCTGAGCGCTCCTTCCATCACCAAACATCTAAAGGTTCTGGAGCGTGCCGGCCTGATTCGACGAAGCCGGGATGCTCAGCGGCGCCCCTGCCGTCTGGAAGCTGCCCGGCTGCGGGAGGTTTCGGAGTGGGTCGAACGCTACCGCAGCTTCTGGGTCCGCAGCATGAGCCGATTGGACGATTACCTTGCCAGATTAGAAGCCAAGGAGATAAAAAACAATGCTCGTAAAAGGCAACACTGAAGTCACTGTGACTCTTCCGTCGGAGCGCGAGATCGCTTTCACTCGCATCTTCGGGCGTCGCCCCGATCTGTTGTTCAAAGCCTGGACGCAGCCTGAGCACTTGCGGCATTGGTGGGGCTGTGATGGATCGAGCCTCACAGTTTGCGAGGTCGATCTCCGGGTTGGCGGCGAATGGCAAATCGTGATGCGTATGCCGGACGGCAGCGATCATCCGTTTCGCGGCGTTTATCGCGAGATCGTGCCCAACGAACGTCTGCTGTACACAGAATGTTACGACGTACCTCGGATTGGGAGCCCGGAGTGGCTTACGACGGTGACCTTCGAGGATCTCCATGGAAGTACCCGAGTTACCCACACGATTTTGCACAGCTCACGCGAGGCACGCGACGGGCATTTGCAGGTGGGCATGGAAGCCGGAAGCATCCAGACATTGCGTCGGCTTGATGAACATACCGCGCAGATGTCCGAAGCAGCATTTCACTAACGCCAAGGGCGACTAGGGGCCACACTTCTAGAGCACTCATCGAGTGCCGCAACATTCCTGAGCGTCACTGATTGCCTGGCATACAGGAGGATCTCACGACGTTCCGACATTTTTCATCGGCGCTTCTCGCACTAAGGGAACTCAATCGGCAAAGCACCTGCTTATCGCGATCAACGAAAATCGAGGATCTTGCTACACAGACAAGTCTTGGGGGCAAGAACAGAGAATTCTGAAACAAGGAGACTGAGTTATGAAAATGAATACTTACGTGAATTTCCGTGGCAAATGCACCGAGGCCTTCCGCTACTACGAGAGGCATCTCGGAGCAAAAGTTGGCCTGATGATGACGCATGCGCAATCGCTCGACCAGAGCCGTATCGCCTCTGAATGGAAGGACGCGGTGCTGCACGGCCGCATTTCGATTGGCGATACGGAACTGATGGCGGCGGACATCCCAAACGCTGAACCAATGCGCAGCGCTTACCTGACGTTGAGAATGGAGAGCAATGTAGAGGCGGAGCGCGTTTTCGCCGCGCTTTCCGACGGGGGACAGGTCTTGATGCCGATAGAAGAGACTTTCTTTGCCTTCCGCTTTGGACAGGTACAAGATCGGTTCGGCATCAACTGGATGATTCTCCATGAACGCGCGTTGTCGCCGCAACAATAGGTGTCCGATGCGACACTGATAAGGATGTCTTCGTTTCTGGAATAAGTGGATTCGGGCTGGGGTACAGCCAGAACTCAATACCTTCGACGCACACCTCTTCACACTGTAAGTAACATCGCATTTGAACTGCACCGATGCTTCCATCGGCGCCGGGTAGACCGCGCCGATGGATAGCCCTGAGTAGTACGGGTTATTTCCCAATCTCGGGAACCTTGCTGCCGAACTCACACAAAGACGTCCTCCTGTCTGATCCGGCAATCTCGGCAGCGATGCTGAGGTTGTTTACAAAACCAGGCAATTACACCAACTACCCGTTTATGAGTGTCGCCAGAGGTCTTTATTCCTGATTCTTGTCCTGGCCAACCGTTTTTGTCTCTGTTCTCTTTGTTTCTCTTGCGGCCGGTACCGCTCCCTCATATACGCAGTCGAAAAAGGCATCTGCAGCTTGAAAGGCGCACCACTTGACAAAGGTCCGAATTGTTTTGTCTATGGGGTGAGATCTCTGGGCTTTAGCGCACAAAATGGGGCGGTGCAAGCGTGAGTGAATTTTCCAAACAAAGGAAGATCTCAGGAGAGAGCCATCCCCGAAAATCCTGAGACAGTGCGCTAACTCCTGGCCAGTCGGTGATCCGGAAGTAGGCCGGTGCAGCATTAGGAAGGCAGACGTATAGCCCCGAAGAATTAAGATCAATCTTCGGGAAACTCGAACGGGGCGAGATGATTTTTCCTAATACCAACCTAGAACACGCATACTAGCCACCTATAAAGAAGAGCCAGATGGTACTTTGTCGCGACGACTCTACAGCCTTGGGGCTCTGGATACGATTCCAGAAGCAGATTAGAAACGTCAAAATTTCGGAACGGAATCTAAAGAATCGGTTCCCGAATCGACCCGTTAACGCTTATATAATTCCCTTGCCTTCCGTAATTTTGATGTAGCGATCCACCGTCACATTTGTAATTCGGTCGACCTGTGAGGATGGTGGGGGCCAGTGAACTTCGAGCCAGTCAACGCTGCGCGCTGATCCCAGGCCGACAATTTCGCGCGGGTCATGCGAGGACAGATAACTTCCGCCGTTAGTTTTGAGACGCGAGCGTTTCTTCCCGTTGACGGACCAACTGATACGTGCTCCAATAGCGTCGCGGTTACTATTTTTTCCTTCGAGCTTGATTCCCAACCAATGGTTGCCAGCATTGGAGTGGTTACGCAAGAGCAGTGGAGCGCCACCGTTGACCCCGACAAGCAAGTCCAATTTCCCGTCGTTGTCGAAATCACCCACGGCCAGGCCGCGGGCGGAGAAATCTCTCGAGAAAGCGGGGCCGGCTTGCGCACTCACGTTCTGAAATCTCCCATTGACCTGTTGAAATAACAGGAGTGGTTCGCGATAAGTCACCGTCTGCGAGCGCTGGGAGACCATGTCGTCAGGATGACCATTAGCGAGAATCAGGTCAAGCTCCCCATCATTGTCGTAATCAAAAAACTTTAACCCCCATCCGCTGAGCAGGCGCGTGGCTTGGGCGATAGACTGGCTTTGCGCGACATCAACGAAAGTTTCGTCCTTGAGGTTGCGGTAGAGTGAAAATTTCTCCTGATCAATGTTTGCCACGAAAAGGTCTTGCCAGCCGTCACTGTCGAAATCCGCTGAATCAACACCCATTCCCGAGCGGGCGATCCCGTTTTCGCCGTAGCCAACCTCCGCCGACACGCCGATCTCTTCCCATCGATTTCCACCGCGATTAAGAAAAAGAGAATTTGGTTCGGTATCGTTCGCGACAAAAAGATCCATCCAGCCATCATTGTTTACGTCGGTTGCGACCACCCCCAATGATTTTGCCGGCGTCTTCCCAATGGCAGTGCTGTGACCCACCTCGGTGAAGGTTCCGTCTCCGTTGTTATGGAAGAGATAACTGACCGTGGGGTGAAAAGCTCGCGGGATGCAGTAATACTTCTGACCCTTCTCGTTGCCGCCACAGGACTGGCGGTCTTCGGGCAAATAACGGACGAAACTACAAACGAACAGATCAAGCCGGCCATCGTTGTCGAAATCGAACCAGACCGCACTCGTGGTCCAGCCGGAAATTTCAATTCCAGCTTGTCTCGTGACGTCGGTGAAAGTACCGTCGCGGTTATTGCGGTAAAGCAAGGCGCGGCCGCAAGCGGTAACGAACATGTCCGGATGGCCATCATTGTTATAGTCGCCGACAGCTACTCCCATTCCAAATGTTCCGCCTCCCACGCCAGCCTGCTCGGTAACATCCGTGAACGTTCCATCGCGGTTGTTGCGATAAAGAGCGTTGCGAATCGGCCGCTTGGGTTCATAGAACTCTGACGGCCCGCTGTTCACCAGATATACGTCCATCCAGCCGTCATTGTCGTAGTCCAAAAAAGCACAGCCGGGGCCAAGAGTCTCGGGAAGATAGTGCTCAGGAGACATGCCATTTTCGTGAGCCCAGACAATGCCGCTGCGATCAGCGGGCATTTCCTGAAAAATAGCGGGTTGGGAAATATCGAGTCTAGAAACAGCGGCGAGAGTTCCCAAGCCAATCAGGAATTCGCGCCGGTTAAGGAACTGGCAGGAGCCGGGTTCAGGCATCTTGGATCTTGGTGAAATGGCTGGATTCCTCCCTGAGAACTCAATCAATCTACCGAACGTGTGATCAGTATCATCCGACATTCGTCAGATGCCAACCACAGAGCATGCATACGATTGCGCTAAAGTAATGGCAGAAAGGCGACGCCGGTGTCCACCTCCGATGCATCCGGGCTGATGGCTTTTCCGCGCCAAAACAGCATCGCCGACTTCGCTAATGACTGCAAAAAGCAGTAGATTTCCTGGGAATTGCCCGGATCGGTGCTCAAAGTATGGAAATAACATCCTCTAAGAATTCGCACTTGCAGCAGAGGAGTCAAGCAAAAACTGAATTCCACAAACGTGTTTACAATAGAAAACGTTTTATGGTAACGTTTGCACATTTCCAGGGTAGCTGGACCATTCTTCAGGGGGTGTAATGATGAGAAGCCTTCTTCGCTTCCCAGAACCGGCTATGAAATTCTTCGTCTTGGCCTTCACTTTGCTCCTTTCCTCTCTTGTTTGCGCTCAGATCGACACAGGTTCGATCGTTGGCGTGGTACGAGATCCGAGCGGAGCGGTTATCCCGCGCGCCACTGTAACTCTGACCAGCAAGACCACCGGGGTGGCGCGAACAGTCACAACCAACGACGATGGTAGCTACCAGTTTGCCGCTATCACTCCTGGTGAATATTCGGTTCAGGCATCCTCTACTAATTTTGAATCGGCGATCAACAGCAGCGTGCAAATTGACGTGCAGTCGAGGCCGGCCATTGACTTTACCTTGAAGCTGGGACAGTCCACCCAGGTGGTCGAAGTTACCTCGCCTACGCCCGTGTTGCAGACCGAATCCGCCGATGTGGGTGGCGTGCTGCAGGGAACGCAGATTAACAATCTGCCATTGAACGGGCGCCGCTACTCCGACCTGGCGTTGCTTGAGGCGGGCATCCAGCGCAATCAGGTAAACCAGAACAACACAGCGCCGGATCGCTTCAGTTCAAATGGAAATCTGGAAACGCAGAATTATTTTTCACTCGATGGAATCGACAACAACTCCGGATCGACCAATCTTCAGGAAAGCTCGGTACAGGTCATACAGCCTCCGCCCGATGCGCTTGAAGAGTTCCGGATACAGACTCGAACTTATTCCGCGGAGTTCGGGACCGCCGCCGGCGCCGTTATCAATGCCAGCATCAAGTCGGGTACCAATTCCTTTCACGGAGATGTTTGGGAATATCTGCGCAACAGTTCGCTCGATGCGAACTCCTACTTCAACAATCGCAATGGCGTTCCCCGGGGACACTTCACACAGAATCAGTATGGTGCAACCATCGGCGGGCCAGTCTGGAAAAACAGGACATTTTTCTTCGGTGATTTCCAGTTCTTCACCAGCCGCAAGGCAACCACGATCCAATCAATCGTTCCCACCCCGTTGATGAAGACCGGGGATTTTACGGAATTAAGCCAGGGATTGACTGACTCACAGGTTGCAGGTCAGACCGGTTGCGTCGCTGGCAATGTGGTCGCGCCGGGATGCCTCGACCCCACAGCCACCAAGCTGGTCTCGGTATTTCCCGATCCCAACATTCCGAGTCAGGTCGCAAATCAGGGAACGGCTGGCAGTTGGAATGGCGGCCCTAACTACCAGTTTCAATATTCCGTTCCGAAGGACACTTATTCCTTCGATGTTCGCGTTGACCACACGTTGAACAAGAAGAACCTTCTATTCGGACGTTACAGCCAGTTCATCATTAATAATCAGGACCCACCGTGGACCAAGGATCCCGTCGCCGGGAACGGCAATTTCGCCACCGCCTACAACATTCACGAGCGTTCCACCGCACTGGCATGGGATGACACTCTTAGCTCTTCCGTGCTTAACGAATTGAGATTCGGATTTAACCGCGACTACGCTCATAGCGATCCCATAGGACTTCAGTTGGGCACATCGCTGGCGCCATCCTTCGGGTTGAACGGAATACCGGTTGGGGCTAATACGGCAGGAATTCCTCCCATTGAAATTAACGGATTGACTCGCATCGGGACTTCGCCGTGGCGGCCTCAGTTCCAGATTTCTCAGGTGTGGCAAATTCTCGACAACTTGAGTTGGTTGAAGGGAAACCATAGTTTCAAGTTCGGATACGAGTACCGGCACTGGAGTAACAATTTTCTAGATATTCGTGCACCCCAGGGAGAAATCGGCGTAAATGGAATTTACACCGCGAACGGAAGCTTCGGCCTGCCTGACTTTCTACTCGGCGACGTGGATTCCACCGTATTTGTGACTCCAACGGTGGTTCATAACTACACCAACGGAAATAGTTTTTACGCGCAGGATACATGGCGCGCACGAAAGAATCTGACGGTTACCGCGGGCCTGCGCTACGAACTCTTTTCCCCGTTGCTGAATCATCAGAATGAACTCAGCAACTTCACCGGTGCCAATGGTGGCGGCCTGATCACTGTTCCATCGGACGCTTCGGGATGGTTTGAGAGATCACTGATCCATCCTGATAAAAACAACTTTGCACCACGTTTAGGGTTCAGCTATCACCCCTGGGAGCGAATCGTATTCCGCGGCGGATATGGTGTCTTTTATCAGCAGGGAGTTCGCATCGGATCGGAGAGCATTCTGGCGCTGAATCCACCTGCTGTCGTCTCCTACAGTCTGGCACAGGGTCTCGGAAGCACGACGCCGGTCTTTCAGTTGCAGAACGGATTTCCCATCGGTCAATTTACTTCCGGCACGTTTGATCTGACCCAGTTACAAATCCGCGCTCAGGATCCAAACGAACGGACGGGTTATGTCGAGCAAGCCAGCTTCGGACCGCAATTCCAGGTCACGCAAAACTTGTCCCTGGATGTGAGCTATGTGGGGAATTTTGCGCGCAAAATGAACCGCCTGCGCGACGCCAACCAGGGGATCTTCACTGGGAACTTTGACGGTACGGGGAAACCCATCGACATTTATCCGTACGCCAATCTGAACACCACCAATAGCAGTGCCAGCGGAAACCACTCGTTTCTCGAACTTGCGACCAACGACGGCAACTCGAACTATAACGCGTTACTGGCGTCGCTCAGGTATCGCGCTTCCAAAGGCGTGTCCTTCGGTGCGAGCTATACCTGGAGCCACAATATAGCCGACTACGTCGACAACCTGACGGGTACGGCTTTCCCCCAGAATTCATACGATTATGGTGCCGAGCGCGGAGACTCGATGTTTGACGTTCGCCAGCGCTTCGTGACCTATGTCACCTACGAGCTCCCCGTCGGCAAAGGCAAAAGGTATCTCGGAGAGGGAGGGGTCGCGAGCTACATTCTGGGGGGCTGGCAAATCAACACGATTGTTACCGCTCAAACCGGGGCGACAATTCAAGTGGCCTCGCCCGATACCAGCCTTTCAGGGGGAAATCACGCTTCGCGCCCCGACTGCGTAGGTGATGCACGTGCTGGCGCCTCCAGCGATCCGCGCAATGGTTTTTGGCTGAATCCCGATGCCTTCGCAATGCCAGCAACCGGTCAGTTTGGCAACTGCGGGGTCGGAATCTATCACGGCCCCGGATTCACCAATGTGGACCTCAGCTTCTTCAAGATTGTCCCGGTGAAGGAGAGCATGCGGTTCGAGTTCCGCGCCGAGATGTTCAACGCCTTCAACCACGCGAATTTCTCGAATCCGAATTCCTTCTACTCGCCCTCGTCGCTCGGACCTGGCGGATTCGGGGCCATCGCCTCCACCATCGGTGACCCGCGTGAAATGCAGTTCGCGCTTAAGTTCTACTTCTAGTTTCGATGGCTTCCTCCTAAGGCGGCCAGATTGGCAATTCCGATCTGGCCGCCTCGAATGCAGTACAAAATGTGAAATCGCGCCGAACGGTTAATCCGTTTGCTAAACGAAACTCTCAATCCTTGTAAATCCTTATGAAGAGATATCTTTCACTTGGACTGTCCCTGCTGCTTTCTTCGGCGCTGTACGCACAAACTCCCTACGATTCGTCCATCGTGGCCTCGCCCAATGCACAAGAGTTGCCTATCAATCGGGGTGCGACTGCACTATGGCAGAGTCTGAAGAAGCTGCATACGCGCGCCAGCCTGATCATGGTCACCGCCCATCCCGATGACGAAGATGGCGGCATGCTCACCTACGAGTCGCGCGGGCAGGGCGCTCGCGTCACCCTCCTTACGTTAAATCGAGGCGAAGGCGGAGCCAACGTGATGTCGTCGAACTATTTCGACGGCCTGGGCCTGGTTCGAACCGAAGAACTTCTCGCCGCCGGGCGTTACTACGGTGTGGACCAGTATTGGACTCGAGTCGTAGATTACGGTTTCTCCAAGACCAAGGCCGAATCCATCGCTAAATGGACCCACGACCGTGTGCTCTACGATGTGGTTCGGGTAGTTCGTATGACTCGTCCGCTGGTCATAACTTCCGTCTTCGTTGGCGGGCCCACCGATGGGCACGGTAATCATCAGACCGCAGGCGCCATGGCGCAAGAAGTGTTCAAGGCAGCCGGCGATCCAAACATATTTCCGGATCAGATCGCCGCCGGACTGAAACCCTGGACTCCGCTGAAGGACTACGCGCACACTCCATGGTTCGGGGATGATGATGGCAAACTCCCCGTCAATGTTGAGGTCCCGGAGGGTGACTACGATCCGATGCTGGGAATGTCTTATCTACAGATTGCACGCGAAGGCCTGGGATTCCAGAAGTCGCAGACTGGCGGAGGCACAATACCGCAAGCAGGCGCGGTTGGTTCCACCTATCATCGCTATGGCTCGCTCGTGTCTGTCCCGGACAAAGAGTCTTCGTTTTTCGATGGAATCGATACATCGATAACCGGAATCGCCAGCCTGGCCCCGGGGGGCAAAGCAGATTTTCTGCTGACCGATTTAAAGAAAGTGAACCAACTGGTGGAAGGCGCTATCGCAGATTACTCGGTGGCTCAACCTGAAAATATCGCGCCAAAGTTGGCCGATGGCTGGAACGAAACGGCAGCACTGATCGACCAGGTGAAAGCCAGTCAACTGTCTGACGATGAAAAATACAACATCACCTTTGAACTCGAAATCAAAAAGACTCAGTTCAACAATGCCCTGGCGCAGTCGCTTGGGCTCTCTTTGACGGCAAATGTCGCGCCGGAGAAGGAACCTGATCCGCGGTTTGCAATGTTCAGGGGGGATCCAGAAACAACGCGGGTGATCATTCCTGGACAGAAAATTGGGGTGAAGGTACACGCCGTGAGCCAGGGTTCGGCTCCGGTCAAACTGCAGGAAATTAAGGTTATCGCTACCGACGGAAAGGACTGGGGATTCAAGAGCACCGGTGACGTCCGGGGAGACCTTACGAAGGGGAAACCAGTTGATGCCCGTTTCGACCTGAGCGTGCCCGAGGATTCCATTTATACGCGTCCATATTTTTCACGGCCCGACATCGAACAGTCTTATTACGACATCTCTGATAAGCGCTATCTCAACTGGCCATTGCCGCCTTATCCGATGGAGGCTTGGGCCGAGTTTCGCTATCAGAACGTTCCGATCAAACTGGCGAAGGTTGTACAGTCCAGCAAACGCGTCACCGGCTACGGCGAAGTGCTTGAGCCATTGGTTGCCGGCCCGCCTATATCGCTCAACATCTCTCCCCGAGCAGGTATTGTGCCGATGAATGCCAGGACGTTCCAGCTGACTGCGACGGTACATAGCAATCTTAAAGGGCCCGGAAAAGGAACGGTCAGGCTCGATCTCCCCAGCGGATGGACAAGCCGTCCCGCGACTGCCGAATTTTCGACCATCTCGGACGGAGATGAACAGTCTTTGAGCTTCGAAGTCATGCCGTCCGGAATAGCAGAGAAGATATATAAAGTGACGGCTGTCGCTGAAACCGGCGGCAGGCAATATCGTGAAGGCTACGAGTTGACGGGGTATCCGGGACTTCGTCCCTATTATCTCTACCGGCCATCGGTATTGCGAACCTCCGGCGTGGATGTGAAGGTTGCGCAAGGCCTGACGGTTGGCTACGTCATGGGCAGCGGCGACGACGTACCAACTTCGCTGGAGTCGTTGGGAATCCATGTCAATTTTCTGACTCCGAACGATTTGGCGACTGCAGACCTCTCGCGATTTAGCGTGATTCTTCTCGGAGTGCGGGCCTATGCTGCACGAGAGGAACTCAAGACTTACAACAGCCGCTTGTTGGACTACGTCAAGAACGGCGGTGTCATGATCGTCCAGTACAACACGCCCGAGTACGATCACAACTTCGGCCCTTATCCTTACATCATGGGAGAAAATCCCGAAGAGGTGACCGACGAGGCGTCTAAGATGGACATTCTGGATGCAAAGAATCCGGTGTTCCTCTGGCCGAATTCGATCACGCAGCGCGATTTCGAAGGTTGGGTCGAAGAACGCGGCTCAAAATTTCTTAAGTCATGGGACCAACACTATGACGCGCTGCTCTCAACCCATGACGAAAACCAGGAACCGCAAAAGGGCGGATTGTTGTTCGCTCGCTACGGCAAAGGGATTTACATCTACAATGCCTACGCCTTCTACCGTGAATTACCGGAGGGAGTTCCGGGAGCTTTCCGTCTGTTCGCAAACATGGTCAGCCTGCCGAAAAATCCAAATCTAGCGCAAAACAACGGAACCAACTGATTTGGTAGTGGCCCGCTCTTAGGCAAGCATCGGTTCCAACTGATCGACTTCCTTGAGATGAACTGGCCTGCGCTCGTTGCAGGATTTGCGCGCCGCCAGTCCCATGACTACAGCAACCCGGCCATCCGTTCCGTCGACTGGAACTGGCTTATTCTGTAGCACAGCCTGAACAAAAGCCTTCATCTCGCTGACAAAGCTCTCGGTATATCTGTCCATGAAGAAGTTAAGTGGCAAATCCCGCTGGATTGCAGTACCCGTACTCAGTATGGCCTGATTGGGATAACAATTTCCCGTGGCGATTGAGCCTTTGCTTCCGAAAACCTCGACCCGTTGATCGTAGCCATATGCTGCTTTCCGGCTATTGTCGATGGTCCCGATCACACCATTCTTGAATTGCAACACGATCAGGACGGTATCCAGGTCGCCCGCTTTTCCGATCTCGGGATCCACTTGCACGCTTCCGGTGGCGTACACGCTTTCAATTTCATCTCCCACCAGGAAACGTGCCATATCGAAATCGTGGATGGTCATATCGACAAAGATCCCGCCGGAAGTTTTGATATAGGAGATCGGAGGTGGGCCGGGATCGCGGCTAATGATGTGCATCAGATGTGGCGTTCCGATTTCGCCTTGGGTCACGGCGCTGCGAACCCGAGCGAAATTGGCGTCAAAGCGCCGGTTGAACCCTACCTGCAATTTGACTCCCGATTTCTTCACCTCCTGGAGAGCAATGTCTATTTTCGTGAGAGAGTGATCGATCGGCTTCTCGCAAAAGATATGCTTTCCCGCCCGCGCCGCTTCCACGATGAGATTGGCATGAGTCTCAGTGGGCGAACAGATCAGAACGGCGTCGACGTTCGGATCGTTCAGGATGTCCTTGCCGTCTTTGACCACGCGAGCAATCCCGCAACGTTGCGCGACTTCCTGAGCGGCATCTACATGAACGTCTGCAATCGCCACAGGTAAAGCTTCAGGAATTCGAAAAGCCAAACTCTCCGCGTGAACCTTACCGATCCGACCAGATCCGATGATTCCGATTCGGAGCTTCGTCTCCGTCAAGCGTTTCTCCTTTTCGGGCACTATGCGAAATTTTGTTCGATTGAGCGCAGATACTCTCGATTGCGTTTTGCGCTGTCTTTCGGAGCACCCATGCCTGGCAAAACATCCTGCTCCACCAGAACGTAGCCTTCGTAGTGTTGCTGTTTGAGCCAACCTAGTACTTTCACAAAATCGACACAGCCGCGTCCCAGTTCACAAAAAATTCCCTGCCCTAAGGACTGGAAGTAGTCCCAGTGCCGTTCGCGGGATTTCAAAGCAAGATCCTTGCTGCAGTCTTTCAAGTGCATGTAACGGATGCGATCCTTGAAGCGCTCTAGGCCAGCCGAAACATCACAACTTCCCGACCCGAACACGTAATGCCCGGTATCAAACACCAACCCAATGTTCTGCGGATCGGTGAGCTCCAGAAATCGTTCAATCTCGTCCGGAGTTTCCACGTAGCCGCCGCAGTGATGATGAAAGACAGTTGCCAGTCCAGTGGCGTCTCTAACCGCTCGAGCGATCGAATTTGCGCCCTCCGTGAACGTCGTCCATTCGTCGTTAGAAAGTCCCATCTCCGAAGTGATCCGTCCCGCGTTCAGAGTCCGCTGCGGCACACTACCGTTCTTGTCAGCAAGAACGAGAAAGGGCGCCGGCTCGCGAGCAACCGCGGCAAGCAATCGCGCCGTATTGACGGCAGTCTCCTGCCCCGAACGATGCGAGGATGACTCTTTAAGCGCGACGGCCACAAAGGCGCCCAGCATCACGATGTGTCGGCGGATGAGTTCGCGCGAAAGCGCCTGCGGTTCGGTTGGCATGTAGCCCCAGTCGCCCAGTTCGGTCCCCGTGTAACCGGTCTCTGCTAGCTCGTCGAGCATGCGATCAAAGCCAATCGGCTCACCTTTCACGGCTTCGAATTCGAGCGTACCCCAGGAACACGGAGCATTGCCCACTCGAAATCTTCCCATTTTCTCTCCTAAAATCTTCGACATCGTTTGCGACCTTGTCGCTTTTCGTTTCTCATTTCACTATGGGAACTCTGGGATCTTGCTCCCTCCAGGTATTGCGAACCCAACCGTAATCAGGATCATCCGAAGCGGCCATGGAGCGGGCTGAGCCTGCCAGAATATTCAGGTAGTAAAGGTTGTATCCGTGGGCCGCAACCACAGGGTGGTAGCCTTCGGGAATGAGCACCAGGTCTCCGTCTCGAACCGTCAGGGTTTCATCGAGCCGTCGGTCGCGCGTGTAAATCCTTTGGATCGCGTAACCCTCGGGCCTGTCGATGCGATAATAATAAAGTTCCTCCAGGTCTACTTCTCCGGGAGGATTGTGCACGTCGTGCTTGTGCGGAGGATAACTCGACCAATTACCACTGGGAGTGTAGACCTCGACGATCAGAAGGCGATCTGCGGCAAATTCGGGTGTAATAATGTGATTGATCTGGCGAGTTGCATTCGCGCCACCCCGAATCTCAACTCGAACATTTGACGGTTGAATGAGAGTGGCTGGGTAAGAAACATCCGCGCGGCAATAGCAGAACGCGATTTCGCAATCGCTCAGAGCTTTGACGGCAAACTTCGTCCGAATAGGAAGGTAGACGGCCCACGGCATACCCTTGAAGACATTGGCGCGAGAACCAATGTCACTCCAATTCCCTCCCGTGGATTCTAGATTGAACTTTCCGCCCAAACCGACAAGCGCGAGTTCGTTCGAATCGGTGTTTCCGTCAAGGCATTCCCCCGTTGGAATGCGTTGCACCTCGAGCTGAAGGTATTGGAAATCAGTCGCGCTTCCCGCCCCAAAATACATTGCTCTTCCCTGCCCGCGAGGTGTAGGTATGGCCGGAAACAGCAAATTTCGCACACTCATGCATCATCTCTCCCGAGGCGGTGCGGTAGATTCGCGGACAATCAATTCGGCGGGAACATGAATCACTTGAGAGGAACTCTCCCCCGAAATCAGCTTGAGCAGGCTCTCCATAGCTAAGCGGCCCATCATCCGGCGAGGTTGCCGCAAAGTGGTCAGGGGCGGTTGCATGTATGACGCAATAAAAAGGTCGTCGAATCCAACCAGGGAAACATCTTCGGGAACACGCATTCCTCGCAGGTGGAGCTTCCGTAAAGCACCAAGAGCGGTCATGTCGTTGTAACAAAAGATTGCCGTCGGTGTTTGAGGCAGCGACATGAGGGTGTCAATCCCAGCCATCCCGCCCTCGCACTTTCCATCGCCATGCACGACCAGTTCGGGGAGGAATGGGAGGCCAGCACGGTCCATCGCTTCCCGATATCCTGCAAATCGCTCGACATCCGATTGGTATCCAAAGCGATCTCCCAAATACGCAATTCTGCGGTGGCCGAGTTGAATTAAGTGATTCGTAACCTCGGCGCTCCCCTTTACGTTTTCAATCAAGACCGAATTTACGAATTCTCCGGGGTGCTGATTGTTGACCAGCACAATCGGAATTTGCAATTCGGACAGGAGCGGCAGATAAAGTGCGCCCACGCGGGAGGAAGTAACGACGATTCCCTCCACTCTCCTTTCAGAGAAGGAGTGGACTACCTTAGCTTCCCTCTCCGGATCCGCGTTCGAGTTGGCCAGGAAAACTGAATAGCCGTTCTCGTTGCCATAATCTTCGATACCGTTCACCACTTCACTGACAAAAGGATCGGCAATAGTGGTGACCACAACCCCGATCGTCTTGGTTTTTTGAGTTACCAGCCCACGCGCAATCGCACTGGCTCGGTAGCCGCATTGTTTGGCAATACCCTGGATTCTCTCCGCCGTTTCCCGGCTGATCAGGGGACTGCTTTGCAGCGCGCGGGAGACTGTGGACGACGACACGTTTGCAATTCTGGCAATATCTTTGATGGACGTCGGCTTGTGCATCAGTTGCAAACCCGGTTGCGCAGACGTTTGCATGGAGGGATTATATCCTAAACCACGGACTCGGTTGGGGCCGCTAACATCCCTGCTTTCATTGTCTTAACTGGCAGCGAAAGTTAGCTTCCGAGATATCCGAGATGCTCGTGATCGCGTTCGGCCCACACCCGGCAAAGATTCTGCGCGATTTCCCACTGACCGATAATTGGGTACTCGAGCATCGCCAACTGGGCCACTGGCCACGATTTCTCGACTACTGCGCGAATGACGGTGCGCTCGTAGGCTTTTACAGCGAGTACGAGGCCACGCACACTCTCAGGCAGACCGCCAGAATGAATGGGTTTTACGCCTTCCTTGCTGATCGTACACGGCACCTCCACCACATCGTCAGTTGCCAGGTCCGGGATGCTGTCTTCATTGCGAACATTCACCACTACCGAGCGAGATATGTCAGAGACCAGGCCTTCCATTACCTCCACAGCGATCTTGTGGTAACCGGTGGGCAGGTCAAACGGATCCGGTTCGTTCTCGGTCGTCTGAAATGCGGTTCCCGCTTCCGCTTCCAGACGCATGTAAGAAGCATTCCGTTGCATTAAGTATTGGCGGTATGTCTCCAGCGCTTTACCCGGCGATTCAGAATAAAGCTGCCTGAACAGATCGGAATTCATGCGCATCAATTCCTCTCCACGGCTAGCCCCGGCGCTCAACTGGTTACGATAGGCTTTGCGTTGGCAGTAGTAGAAGAACAAGTACTCCGAGGGAATGAGGTTTAAGGTGCGAATCAGTAGCGGATCAAACAGATCTGCGTGGTACAGCTGCCGCAACGCATGCTCATTGCCGATCAACTTCGAGGTCACGTCTTCTCCCTCGGCGAAGACACGCTGCACCCACCCAAGATGATTGAGTCCGACATAGTCGCAGCGAACCTGGGAAGACGGCGTGCCCAGGGAGTGCGCGATACGGTGCAAGAGTTCAGAAGGCGTATCGCAGATACCGACGACCTTGAGCTGAGTAAGCTGACACAACGCCTGGGTGATAAGCCCAGCGGGATTCGTAAAATTGATGAGCCACGCCCTGGGTGCAAGCCGCTCGACCACACGTGCATGCGCCAAGGCCACCGGAACCGTCCGTAAGGCCATCGCAACCCCGCCGGGGCCGGTGGTTTCCTGGCCTGCAAGGCCTTCGTCGATCGCAATACGTTCGTCTCGCGCGCGAGCCGCCATGCCCCCGATGCGCAGACTACTAAGCACGAAATCGCAGTCTTGTACTGCTTCTTCAATCGAAGCAGCCGCGTTCAAAGAGAGTTTCACACCCAGCTTTTGCGCAATTTCGCGGCCTAGCGAAGCCATCATTTCGGCACGCCGGGAATCAACATCGAACAACTTCAACTCGCCGATCTGTAGTACCGATTGAGACTGAAGCAGTCCGTGAATCAGGAGGGGTGTTCTGACGCCACCTCCGCCGATAACGCTTACTTTGCGATGCATAAGATTCGTTCCAATTCCTCTCTGGCGGGAAAGCCCGCAATTCCGCCGAGAGTTCTCGCGGACATCTCGCCGCAAGCAGCGCCCGCTCTCAGGCACGTTTTAGGATCCATGCCGCGCAGCCACGAGTAAAGAAAACCGGCATCGAAGCAGTCGCCCGCACCTGTTGTGTCCACAGCATCGATCGGTCCCGGTTTCTCAAAAATAATTTCACGGTCCCAGAGCAAGGCTGCGCCGTCTCCGCCAAGTTTCAAGGCGACCCGGTTTAGTCCCATCCGTTCGAAGGCTCGCAGAATTCGGTCCGGCTCCGTCTCGCCCGTGACTGCCGCACCCTCGCGCTGGTTGGGAAAGAAAATGTCAACCTGGTTCAGCGCAGCGATAGCCCGCGGATCAGCAAGCCATTCGGGATGCCAGCCAACATCCACCGAGAGACTGCACCCGCAGTCAGCAACGGCTTTGAAAGAAGACTGTACTTTTTCCAAATCCATTGCATGCGCCAGATGAATATGGCGGGCTTGAGAGGCGGATGCGATGCCGGTTAAACCGCGCAAAATCTCTGGAAGCTCAAGATTTGCACCGCGGTACGTTAGAAACGTGCGATCTTGAGTGGTGGAAACGCTAACCGTAAAAGCTGTTGGCTCTGCGGATGACTGAAGGATTTGAGCGGTGTCAACTCCTCTCGCCTTCAACTGATCCAGCAGCCACCATCCATCCTCTTTACCGACCGACCCCAGGATCGCGGTACGCATGCCGAGTTTTGCAAGCCCGCACGCAGTAATGGCGGCGCCGCCTCCCACTTCCTTGTGAAACTTCGTCGCGAAAGTTTCTTCGCCAGGCCGAGGCCAAGATCCGAAGCCGCTTAGTACCAGGTCGAGAAACAGGTCACCCGCTACCAGCACATCCAGCTGAGGCTGGCTATTCATAACGACGCCTCAGCCGGCGCCAGTTCAAACGGCCATTCTTTTTCTACCCGAGCTCTCCACAGGTAGGCACAGATGCCAAAAACCAACAGAGCCAGCCCCCAAAGAATAAATCTGAGACCGCTGGCCGCCAGGATGAATGCCCACCCCGCAAATGCGATGATGCTCGTTACCGGATAGAGCCACATCTGGAATGGACGATGGATATCCTTACGATAGCGGCGAATCAGAGTCACCGCGAGAACCTGTGCCATGAACTGAACCAGGACCTGAATGACGATCAGGGCTGTGATCAAATCCGAGAGATCCAGCAGGCTGGCGAACGCGGAAGAGATCCCAATGAACGCCACCGAAAAATAAGGAAAATTCTTGGTGCGATGAAGGCGCCCGAAGATGGGGAAAAAACGGCCATCGACGGCCGCAGCATAAGGCACCCTGGAATAGCCGAGCAACACCGCAAATAGCGAGGCGAAGGTGGTAAACAGGATAAGTCCGGTCATCACCTGCGCGATCCTCGATCCATACAGACGGTTCATAAGGTCGGAAACGATAAACGTCGAATGCATTGCTTCCCGCCAGGGGACAACGCCAATGATCGTGAGATTCATCGTGAGATACAAGACTCCGACCAGGCCGATTGAAATCAGGATGGAACGCGGAATCACTCGCTCCGGTCGGCGCACCTCGCCGGCAAAAAAACAGGCGTTGTTGTAGCCACCGTAGTCGTACATTGCCAGTAATGTGGCGCCTCCCAAGCCGACGAAGAAGTCTTTCGAAAGTACGAAGGCATGAGGAGGAAAATCGAACACACGCTGGACATGAAAGTTCAGCAAACCTGCGGCGGTAACAGCCAGGGCGGTAAACATCACCGTAACCCACAAAATAATCGAGAGCCGTCCAACCGAGCGAATGTCGCGATACAACATGAAGGTAATGACCAGGCAAACGGAGACGGCTACGGCTTTGCCCTGCGACATCCCCATGCGTGGCCACAAAAATTTGGTATATTGCGCGAACCCGACGGCCCCGGCGCCAATGGAGACCGGGGCTAAAAAGATGGTCTCCCAAATAAAAAGGAAACTCATCAGTCGTCCCAGCCGTTTGGGACCGTAGGCCTCTGAAAGATAGCGGTAAGGTCCGCCAGAACCCGGCATTGCCGCTCCCAACTCGGCCCAAACCAGCCCGTCGCAGACCGCCACTATCGCTCCCAGCAGCCATCCGAGCATGGCCTGCGGACCGTTCATGGTACTCAAAATCAAAGGGATAGTAAGGAAGGGCCCCACCCCAATCATTTCCAGCATGTTGGCTGAAACGGCTTCGAAAAGACCGAGCTGGCGATCTAAATGCGGGGGAGCAAGGTCGGACACCGCGAGATTTTCTCACACGTTTGCATAACTCACAAGATTGGGCATGGACCAAGCCAGGAAACTCGCTCGATCTCTCGCCCAACCCAGGCATTCGGGCGCGATAAGATAGCCGCAGCCATGAGCCGGGCCTTTCTCTGCATTTTTTTCTTCATGTTCACAGTTTGCCTCGCATGCCTGTCATCGGTGGCGTGGTATCAGGCAAGAAGCGACATTCATAGCCGGGATGAGAAATCCCTGGCCCAGGCTGTGCAGTTCGTGAAAGCCCATCGCTACGCCGAAGCGGCTGGTGCAATACGGAATGTTCCGCCACCTGAAGACCGAAATCAGAGGATAGGATTTTTTCGCCTTCGCGCTTCCATTGAATCTGGTCTCGGACATTCAGCGGCCGCGGCCGCCGATATGGAAGTGGCGAGCAGACTTGCGCCAAATAACTTGGACTTGAAGGTTGCCGCCAGTCTCGCCCGGCTGGAGGCCGATGTTAAGTCACACAAAGATCCACTTCCGATACTTGCGGCAGTACGAGGATTTTCACTCACTGGCCCGCAGCAACTTGAGCTTAACCTGCGGACAGGCGAGATTTTGAGCCGGGCCAACTTGTTTGAGGAAGCTGCAAAGCAATTTGATGAGGCTAGTCGTTTGGCCCCCGAACGATCCGATATTCTCTTCAATCTTGCTTTAGCTCGTTATCGCAATGGCGAGTGGGACTCTGCGCTTGCCAGCGCAGAACGCACAAAATCTCTCGAGGACAGCGGCTCAGTCGAGAGTCTATTAGGTGACATACAAGAGAAGCGCGGGGACGCCTTGGCCGCCGCACGCAGCTACCAGGCGGCGGTGGTCCTGGAACCCAATGTCGAAGAGCATCGTCTTACGCTGGCTACAGAATTGCTTAAGCACCAGACTTTCGACGCCGCCATTGTTGTACTTGAGCAAGCGAAAACCCTCTTCCCACAATCGGTGCGAGTCAGGGTTCTCCTGGCACTGACCTATTATTTTGTAGATCGCTCAAAGGACTCCATCTATACCTTATTAGAAGCGACAAGATTGGATACAACCGATACTCTGGCGATACGGTACCTGGGCGAGATAACCCTGCAAGACTCGGCCACGCCCGATCCCGCAGCGGTGGCTCAGGTGTGCACGTTCGCCGATTCCCATCCCGCCGATAAGATCATTAATTCCCTCTGCGGTGGGGTCCTGCTTCGTGTTGCCGAGGACACCAGTGAGCTTTCCCGCCGGCCGGAGATTCTGCGAAGACTGCGACAGGCCGTTCTGGTTGCACCCAGCAATCCCATCTCTGTGTGTCAGCTTGGAAAAGCACTCGAATGGTCTCAACAATGGAAAGAGGCGCGGATGCAAATGGAAAAATGCGTTCGCCTGGATCCGGATTCTCCCGAAAATCACTACCGCATGGCTCGCATCTATCGACGACTTGGGCTGGCCGCTCTCTCCAGCGAACAAACCGCTGCTCAAGAGCGCGCTGTAAAGGCCCAGAACGAAGAAAATAAACGGCACCAAAACGTCATCACGCGATTTCTCGTCCTTCTCGACCGGTGAGAACTATCGCGCACCGTGCTGAAAGTACATAGCACAAGTTGATTGTGTTGCTGCTACCTAGCCATCAGTGATTTGTGGGTGACAGGCTGGCACCGGCATCGCATGGTGCAGGCCCGCACGCGGATCATGAATCAACTGCAAGCCGTAGCTCTCAATGAAGGGTTGCGCTGCAAGAAGCGGTTGTGGCGGGAACACGGACGGCAGCAACTGGAGTCCTTCCGGTTGGCTCCCTGGGCGAGCCGGCGACGACGAGATCTGCTGGAGTTGCTGGATCGACTCAACCCGACCATCGCGGAACTTACGGCGATCGAGCAAGAAGCCCAGAAGTGTCCGCCCGCACAGGGGTTAAGAAGTCATCCCGGAGTGGGTGCGCTGACCGCGTTGGGGTTCGTGCTGATCATCGGGGAAGCGGATCGGTTTCACTGCGGCAAGCAAGTGGCCAGCTATCTGGGACTGGTGCCGTTGGAAGATCCAGCGGAATCGGCGACGGCTCGGACACATCACCAAGCAGGGCAGTTCGATGTTGCGCTTCCTGCTGGTGGAAGCGGCGCAGGTCACGGTGCGCAGCATCCCGGAATGGCGCAGTCAAGTATTTTCACCTGGCGATGCGGCGAGGACGGAAGATTGCCAAGGTCGCGATGGCCCGGAAACTCGCCGTTCGGCTGTACTGGATGATGCGCAAGGGATGGGATTACGAGCAGTTGACAAAATTCGGTTCGCACGCGGGACAGCCCGGAAATCGCCATGGTGTGCAGTAGAACACCGAGTAATTGATTGGGCATCCCGCTCCTCTTCACGGGGGAGTCCGAAGTAGTAATCATGATCGCGGTTGCGATCGAAGAGATGCATGGGTCGGACTGAGTTCCTGACCTGAAACTGATTACGAAGCGAGCTTTGGTTGGAACAGCGCAAACCTTCAACGAGAGCGAAATGGCGCTCTTCTTCGAGTGCATGCCGTAGTGTGCTCAAAAAGTGCTTGACACCGCCGACATTGTTAGAGATGGCGATTTTTCGCCAACTATCGGGGAGGTGGGCCAAATGTTGCTTTCGCGAGCGATTGGCAGCGCTGTAGATTTAGATCTCTAGAATCCAAAGTTGAATGAACGACCTGCCGATTTTCAGTACAGCCGGAAGCTGACCTCGATGTTGACCTGAACCGCTACAGGGTGTCCTTCCTTCATCGAGGGCTCGAACTTCCACTGCCGAACTGCTTCGATAGCTTTTTCATCGAGGCCCATGCCAAGCGACCGTTGCACGCGGATATCGCGCGGCCTACCATCTGGACCAACGATAACCCAAAGCAACACCGTGCCCTGGTACTTTGCGCGACGAGCCTCTTCCGAATACTCCGGGTCAGGATCGTAAATTGCGCGGGGTGCGGAAACCCCACCGCCCACGCGAAACAAGCCACCGCCCAGGCCGCCGCCATATCCCGTGCCAAAACCAGGCCCTTCCCCTGAACCGATTCCCCCCCACTACCAGTCCCGAGTCCACCACCGAATCCAGTTCCGTTCGACGGTGGCTGGAGAATCGCGGAGAGTGGATTGCCGATCTGAGACGTCGCCGGGACGGTCAGCACAGGCGGGCCCACGACCGTCGCTTCCGCGGTAAGCCTCGGATTTTCATTGCGCGCGACGATGGTTGGAGGAGTTATTTGCTCCCGCGCGAAACGAGGCAGGCTCCCTTTTGATGCGGCTAGTTTGTCTCTGTCGCCACCGCCTCCCCCACCGCCTTTTTTTCCGATTAACGGCGACAACGGGTAGGCACTGATGTCGGTCAACACAACACTATTTGTATGGGGCATAAGTTGCGTTGACTTCGCAGTCCAGAGTCCCGATGTCGCTACGACTGCAATCAGCGCCGCGTGGATCACCGCTGAAATTGCGAAACGTCCGCGAAGGACAGGGGGGATCCCATAGCCTACTCCAAACAAAGTGGGTAGAATCTCATCAACTCTCGTATCCAGTCGTGCTTGTCCCTGTTCTCTTGCCTCTCGTCTGAATTTCGACATGCCGCTGCAACTGGCACAGCATGGTTTTGTCCGAGCAACTCCGCTTTCAACGCCGCCCTGAACTCTGGATCGGGAAGGAAGCGCAGTTCTGCCGCGATTCCCAACAGCTCGCCGATCTTGAGATCTACCTTGGGTGGCATAGAATCCGCCTCCAGGATCATCATCTCGATGGCATCGTCGAGTTGGTCTGCAACAGAAATGCTAGCCATCAGTGCTCCTTATCCGTTCACGAAGATTTTGTAGCGCCCGCAATTGGAGCTGTTTGATCGCGCCCTCGCTTCGTCCAAATTCCGTCGCGATATCGCGCAGGCTCTTCTGACCGACGAAACGCCGAATGATCACCCGCCGCTGATCGTCGGGCAGCGTGTCGACCAGCTGGGAAAGTATTGCCCGCCGCTCGATATCGTCTTCCATGCCGACCTGCTCCAGGTCGTCCGTCACGACCTCTTCCAGCTTGGCGGCCAGATGCCAGCGATCCGAAAGCACGTTCGCCGCAATTCCCAGGAGCCATGCTATGAACGGCAAGCCGCGCCATTCGAACCGCGGGAGGCTGGCCAGAGCCTGGTGGAAGACGTCCGATGTCAGATCCTGCGCCTCGTCGCGGTTGGACACGCGATGCGCAATGTAGGCGTAGACTCGTTCAAAATTGTTCTCGTACAGCTCGGCAAAGCGAGCCGGATCATGCCGCGCCGCCTCGACCTGCACCCTCTCGTCATTCTGGTTTTCCAGCGCCTTCAAAGTGTTCTCCGCGGCACTTCGTTCCTAATCACATAGTCCCCAGAAAAGACGGAAAAGTTACGGTCCCCGCGCACTAGTTTGTGGGCGGAATACACCCTGGGCCCAATCCTGCTTGGAAGTGAGATGCCGGGAGTTGCGCCAAACCCAGCCGCTTGCCGCCCTTTAAGCCGGTGGCTGGTCGGTGTCAGTGTCCTGTGTTTGCAAGATGTTGCAACTTGATGAGCTTGAGCGTGCGGCTCGTGGATCAGATCGAGAGGCAGTTGCTCTTCTTATCTGCCTCATACCGCCAGCCCGCCATAATGCCCCCGCGAAGCGGCCGATCCGGGCCTACTTCTAACCCCCCGGTGAAACTCCCGTATTGCGCGTCTTCGGAGGTAAAGAAATTCATTCTGTCCGTATTAAGAGTTATATTTGCGGCACAAATAAATTAACTCTCTCCGACCAAGTTGATTGGCCAGTGTTTTATAAGCCTCGAAAGACGCCCGGTAAAGCTGAAAGTCTCGAGTCGTGCGTAGAGCTGACATGCAAAGCAAACGTAAGCAATGGAGAGGGCGAGCGGCCTGCGTGCTGAGGAATGAGATTATTGAACTGACCCACCTTATGGGAGGCGGGCACATTGTAGATATTCACTTTCTGGGGACGTCGCCCATCAATCCATTTTGGATTCCCGGCTGGAAGACGATGGAACCATATGACTTCGAGCCCGAACGGGACTCGCCGATTTATGGGCCACCTGAGGTCGGTAGAGTCTTGAGCGGGATCGCTGGACACAATTTGTGCCTGGATCTTTTTGGAATGCCTTCTGCCGGGGAAGCAAGTCGCGGAGGCACGATTCATGGGGAAGCGGGAGTTTTGAAGTGGATCGCTCGTCCAACAAAGGGCCGATCTCACGCGAAGCTCGATTTCTCGGTTTGGTTGCCGCAGTCTGCGCTGGCTTTCTCCCGCTCACTGTTGCTCAACAGTGGCGAGTCTGTAGTTTACGTTCGTGAACTGGTTAAAAACCTGCGTCCGGTTCGGCGAAAGTTTCAATGGCAGCAACATGCGACTATCGGCGCTCCATTCCTGCAGGGCGCTACGATTGTTTTGCCTGGCGCGCGCGGTAAAACCCTTCCTTCAGGATACGAAGGCCGCGAACTATTGAAATCGAATGCGGAATTCGATTGGCCGTACGCTCCACGATTCAATGGCGGCCGAGTTGATTTGCGCCGGTCGCTAACTACACCTGGTCGGGGGTTTGTCGCGGGCGTTCAGATTGCTCCTCATCGGACACATGGATTTGTGTGTGCCCTCAACGCACGAGGGTCATTGGCGGTCGGCTATTGCTTTCGCCGGCAGGATTATCCATGGGTCGCTTTGTGGGAAGAGAATGTTACTCGCAAGTCCTTGCCCTGGAGGGCATGCGAGCAAACTCGCGGACTCGAATTCGGATGCAGCCCGTTGCCGTTGACTCGCTCCGAGAATCACAAACTGGGACAACTGTTTGGCACTCCAACGCTCGCCCATGTCTCCGGAGGTGGTACGCGCACGATCGGTTACGCGATGTTCGTGGCCAAGCTTCCAGCAGGGACAAAAATCAAAGATGTTCATGTGTGCGCCCGTTCAATTGACTTGATCGGTTCTTCGGGAAACATCGCAGCCTCTCTGCCCGCCACTTCCATCCATGAATATCTGGCATGAATCGCAACCGGGATCCAGAACCTCTATCATTACGGAATGCTACTTATTCGATTGGACATGCGAGACATGGCTCCTCCGTTTCGGAGCGAAGCGGAGATGATAAGAGGCCGCTGGTAAGGTAACGCACCCGATTATTTCGCGGGGCCAAGATTTAGTTCCCCGAGAAATTGCCATATGGCCTCGTACGCTCGCTGGTTGTCTTCCTCCTTAAATTGTCCGTGTCCTCCACCTTTTATTGTGAATAACCGATTGACGACCCCGGCCTTATCAAGAGCCTGATGCAGCCGGACAGCATGACTGTATGGAACCACTTCATCAGAGTCGCCGTGTACCGTGATGACTGGAGGGTTTTGTTTCCGGACATAAGTCAGTGGAGATGATTCTCGCGCAATGTCTTCCTTATTCGCCAAGCTTCCCAGCCACATTACCGCGTAGTTTTTGAGATTGGATCCAGACCGCTGCTCAAGAACGCGCTGTAAAGGCCCAGAACGAAGAAAATAACCGGCACAACAACGTCATTGTGCGATTTCTAGTCCTTCTCAATCAGCAAAAGCCAACGCTATTTTCGTGCCTCGCTAGAAAATCAGCTTCAACGCAAGCTGCAACTGTCGCGGATCACGAGCACTCGTGATTTGGTTATACACCCCGCTAGTTAACGAGGTTGACGCAGGATTATTCAGATTGGTGTGGTTCAGCACGTTGAAGGCTTCCGCCCTGAATTGCACATTCAGGCGTTCACTGATTTTCGTGTTCTTGAAGAGGGCGGCATCCCACCGCCCATAACCTGGTCCGACAATCGTGCCACGAGGCTCATTTCCTACTCGAATCTGTCCTGCTGGCACAGCCGCGAACGCTGATGCGTTAAACCATGCTGCGATGGTGTGTGGCGCGTTAGCGTTGGGATCCCCGACGATGTCCGGCCTCCCGCCCTCGAAGGTGTTGGGATCGCGCAACCCCAGACCAGCGGGATCACGCGACAAACTCGCGGTCAAGTAATTGCCTGTATTGATATATGCGATGCCAGACACTTCCCATCCCCCAAGCACGTGTCCCGCGAAACCTTGCTGATTTTTGTAGAACGGCAACGTGTAGACGTAGCTTGCGGTGAAGATCTGCCGACGGTCGTAGTCGAGATTGCCATACTCGCCAGCGATATCGCTGGTGTCTTGCGGAGCGCGAAAATCGCTACTTGCCGTTCCCAGCGCATGCGACCATGTGTAATTCAACACTACGGTCGAATTTGAAGAGAAGCGCTTCTGCAGTTGAGCTTGCAATCCGTTGTAATTCGAAGTGAACACCGGACTGAAAAGGTCAATCGAAGCGTACCCCAACAACGGCCGCACCTGGTTCAGTTGTTGCGTTTGAAGACCGGAGTTCACCGGAGAAGTCAGCCCAATCGTTTGGAAAGCTCCAGCGGGCGCCTGGTTGACATCCAAAACCCCAACCAGATGCCGGCCCGCGAACCGTAGTATCCAATGTCGAAAACCGTGGTAGGCGTAAGTTGATTCTGTACATCCAGGCTCCACATCATGGTGTAAGGCTGCTTCCAGTTCGGGTCCACGCCGCCGATGTCTCGAGGCGAAAGATCGACGTCAGGAATGCCGGAAGCTGGGTCTGAAAAGGAAGTCGCGGTAATAGATGTGCTTTGAACGAATGGTGGGTTTACGGGCTGGAATTGCTCCATGCTGTTCACTGCAGGAGAGTCGTAGAACATTCCGAACCCGCTTCGAATCGAAGTCTTGCCTCGCCCGAATGGATCCCATGCAATTCCCAGTCGAGGTGCGAAGGCTGTTTTTTGCGTCTTCTGCACTGCGTCTCCGAACGGAGATCCCTTGCCGCCAATGAGTATGCCATTAATGTAAGGACTCGCCGAGGCGGCGGTAAACAATCCGTTGCCGTCGATGCCCGGAACCGCAGACGCATTGAAACTCGCCGGATCGAATGTGGTCAGCAGGCCGTTGCCATAGGTCGGCGCAAAGAACAGTGAATACCGAACACCATAACTAACCGTCAGATTCGGACGGAGCCGCCATTCATCCTGTCCATATAGTTCCAGTTGCTTCTGGTGAACAAGCGCTCTGAAATCGATATTTTGCTGTACGAAGTTGTCCACGCTACCGGTCAGAAAATTCGCCCATTGCTGAACAAAAGTGCCATCTGCCGGAGCGCCCCCGCCGTCATCAGAAAATGTAAAGCTTCCGTTATTACCATTGAAGCCATTTACGTTCTCGTCCTTGGTGTAATAGTTGAAGCTGCCTCCAAACTTCATCGAATGATGTCCCACCGCCTTGGTGAGATTGGCAAAGGCGTTGTGGTTGCGGTTGAAGTCGCGGTAAGGACCAAAGCCGGCGACTCCCTGCCCATCACTGAAAACGACATCAGGAATGCGAGCTGTCAGACCGAATGGAAGAGTGGGCGTGATGTCCGGAGAATTTGCGGTCAGGCCAAGTCCGCTGGGTGTACTGATCACAGCACCATAAGAATAGGCATATCCTAGATCGAGTAACAGCGTTGGCGACAGCGTCCAGGTTGCATGTCCGGAGAAATTGCGGCCTGGAGAGTTGGTGCTGGTATTAGCCACTCCCGGAATTCCCAGCCCGGTAAACAAACCCCCGGGTTCTTCAGACGGAATGGAGTCATCCAGAAATCGTCCAAAAACGCTGAGCTTGGATGTAAATCTATGATCGATGCGCACATTCTCTTCGCGATAGTTGAAGAGGTTCCGTCCTACCCACGTCAGAGTGTTATTGGCCAGGTTATTTGGCTGAACTTTTGAATAAATATCTTTGATGTAAGCCTGCGCTGTTGGATCAATCGCCGTGATTTGCGTGGTCTGGTTGGTGCAGGTACCGGTTCCGGGGTCAAGCGCGGTGCAGGCAGCCGCCGGCAAGGTACCGGTTAGCATGGCTGCGCTGGGCAATTGAAGGCTGGTAAAAGTATTGTAAGTGATGATGCGCCGCCACTCTTGCGAGTAAAAAAAGAATGTTTTGTCCTTCTGCTGGTTGTAAACCCCCGGGATGTATACCGGACCACCCACAGTGAAACCGAAGTCGTTCCAGCGTAGTGGCGGTCTGAGAATATCGCTTCTGTTGTTAAAGAAGTTGTTGGCGTTCAAATCGTCATTCCGGAAGAACTCATAAGCGTCGCCATGAAATTGGCTGGTACCACTGCGGGTAATCACGTTGATCTCGCCGCCGGAACTTCGTCCATGCTCGGGAAGATAGTTGGAGCGCAATACGTTGAACTCGGAGATGGAATCGATGCTTGGATAAGACAGCAGCGTCAGGTTGGCACCGCGATCCACATTGTCCGCCCCGTCGATACTCCAATTGTTTTGCGTCGGACGGTTACCGTTAATTGAAAAATTGATTTGATTGGAAGTGCCAACCGGATTGCTCACGCCGATAAACAACTGGTCCGAAGCCAGGTTTGTCGAAACTCCCGGCACCAGCGACACCAACTGCTCATAATTGCGGGTTACCGTACCAAGTTCGCGAATTTGCGTGCCAGTCAAAAGTCCGGAGGCAGTTGCACTCTCCAGATCAATCTGGGCGGGCGCCTCGTTGACGCTGACCGATTCGGAGGCGCTCCCCAGTTGAAGCGTGATATCCACGACCCGACGGTCACTTACGTGAAGGTCAATGTCCCCGGCAGTATACTTTTTGAAACCCGCTGCCTCGACCTGAACTGTGTAGTGTCCGACCGGCAGAAGAGGCGCGACGTAGCTGCCGTCCCCGCCGGTTACAGCGGTTCGGACGGCTGCGTTGCGATCAGTGCTAAAAACCTGAACCGTAGCGCCATTGACAACAGCACCCGAGGGATCTCGGACAATGCCGCGGATGTCACCGGTGATTTCCTGCGAGAACCCAAACATCGCTACCACACAAACCACCACAACTTGGGCCGTAAATCGCAATTGCATTGACAATCTCCTTCTCAGGCTACATAGGGAATACCGGCCCGATGGACCCGAAGTTTCAGTTCAGCAAGCCAAGAACCAAATCGGATTCAGGACATTTCCTCTATTGAGTGAAGATTCGCGTACTAGATGCTTCGTTATGTGGAAATTCATTACGCGCGTCTATTGAATTTGGAAAACGGACGTCGGCAAGGGCCATTAGATGGAGTAGAGAGGACTACAGAAGACTCTGTACCAGTTACTGGTCGCGGGACCAACAACCGCCACAATCGAAGGAAAGTACTTTGGCACCCTTGAAGGCTGGTTTTCGGGGTTCAACTCCCCCCGGCCAGCACATCACAGGTTGTCGCAGTTCAAATCGAGACGTCTACGTTCTCTTTTTTTCGCCTTTGCTGACCAAGAACATTGATCCATCAAATGCAAACGCATCAGGAACGTAGGACGTGGGAGAGCGGCCCCACCGGGCTTGGCGTCGCGCTCGCTTTTTGGTGGTGGATACTCTCCGATCTTAGAGCAAAACGCTCAACAGCTTCCAGCCAACTCAATTGGTTGCAAACCGGATATCGTCAGGACGTTGCTTGGGGCCAGCGATCCGATTTGTGTACGGGGCGCCCGAATAATCACTGCGGCCGATACTAAGCCGCCGCATCTTGTTCTGAAGAGTTGCTCTCTTAAGTCCGAGGCGCTCAGCCGCCCCCCCTTTCCCGGCTATCCTACCGGATGCATCGCTCAAAGCATCGATAATCACGCGCCGCTCAGCTTCCCGGAACGATTGTGGGCGTCAAGTTTCGGCCTGCCCAGAAACCGTGTAATCCGAACGGCAGGTAGCCTTTCAGGCAGTAACCTTAGAGGCTCCGGCCTTTCGTGTGCGTTCATCGGCCAACTTTTTGGGCTCACCGAAAGCAGCTGTTGCAAAGGGGTTCCCACCAAGTACGACCTCGGGAAACCTCCTTTGAGCCGCTTCCGGGAGGGTTTTGAGCGGAACGACGATGGGAGGCCTGCTTCCCTATCCTATAAATACTTGCTCATGCATCTCGTGCAGGGAGCAAATCCTTGCGCGAGGGCTATGCTCGCAGTCATGGAGCGGATTGTTTTGCGGTTGATGATGAAGGGACACGGAGCCAGATGAAAGAGCTTGCCTTTATCCGAGACCACGACCTGCATGTCCGGGGGAATCGGCTTCACCGCATGTTGTGAGAGTCTGGAGATTGGCTCGGGTGCTTCGTGCGAAGCGCGGCTCAACTCGATTCCCGCTACAGCCAGAACTGAAGAAGCGAAAGCAACCGCCCAGCCAAAGAAGTTGCGCCGGGTCGTGGGCATGTTGGCCTGGAGGCGGCGATGCAGTCTTTGAGAAAATCCAGATGGAAGTTCGGCCATGCGTTCGTCGCCGTACAACGTCACGATGTTCTGCAAGCCGGCTAGCACTGACGCGCACGCCTGACAGGTTTCGATGTGCTCATCGATCGACTGCCGCAATTCGGGGTTTAGAGTTCCGTCAATGTAGTTGGAACTCTCGCGCCAAATTGTTTCGCAGGTTATTCCCATGGCTTGTTCCCTTTCGCGAACACCAGCCTCGAAGTCCATTGTCCGTTCAAACCGGGACTTAGGAAATCGCGCAACATCAGTCGCGCTCTCAGCAACCGTGTCTTGACCGAGCCGGGGGAAATGTCGAGGACCTTGGCGGTCTCCTCGATGCTTAAATGCTGGATGTCGCGCAACACAAACACTGAACGATATTTTTCACCGAGCGATGACAGCGCTTCGACTAATGCGATGCGGACTTCTTTTCGCTCCAGGCTCTCCGATGGGATTTCGCGCCAGTCGGCGAATTCGCGGGGCGCGTATTCTCCCTCGTCGTCTTGCGTGTCGTTGATGGAGTCCATGGCATGGGCCGTCATGCGGCGCCTTCTCATACGCGCCTCGTTAACCGTGATTCGGAGCAACCAGGTGCTGAACCTCGCTTCGCCGCGAAATTGCGCAAGATGGCGGAGGGCCTTGAGGATCGAGTCCTGCGCGATATCTTCAGCGTCGGCCTCATTTCTTAAAATCGCGAGTGCGGCTGCATACACGCGTCTCTCATAAGGCTGAATCAGGCGATAGAACAAATCATGCTCGCCGCTCTTGATGCGCTGTATCAGCTCCGCCTCATAGGCGGCTTCGGCTGGATTCTCCGGCAAGAGCGTCATCCCCTCATTAACGTGCTGCTGCAACTGCTTTTAGTCGGAAAGGTATTCCGGATCTTTTTTCCACCCGGTCAGCATGGAAACAAAGTTCTGCCAGCCGTGCAGCGCGACCATCACCAGGTGGCCGAGGATGAACAGAGCTATCGCAATCATGATTAAGAAGTGCCACAGCCTCGCCAAATGGAAACCGCCCATCAGCCATGCCAGTGCGGAGAGTTGCACCGGCTTCCAAATGGCAAAACCGGTTAATACGGAAAGCACTCCTAGAATCACAACCGTGGTGTATGCCTGCTTCTGTAGGGCGTTATAGGCTTCGCGCTGCGGCGGCTTCGGGCCGAAGAAAAAATACCGGCGCACCATCGGCCACACGCCCGCAAAGTCGAGGCGAGTGAACAACACCTGGTGGTAGTTGCCGGAGAACAACTGGTATCCGAGGTAGATGACGCCGGTGATCAGATAAATCCACATGAAGGTCAGGTGCCATTGCAGCGCACCGCCGAGCCAGCCACCGAGGGTGAGCGATTTGGGCCACTGGATCAAATCTGTCTGCGGCACCTTACTGCCGAAGCTGGGAAAGGCACGGAAAATCTGCAAACCACTGCCAATTAAAACAAAGAGCGAGATGGTGTTGGCCCAATGGCAGAGACGTACGATGTATGGGTGTTCATAAACAGCCGTCGTCATGCCACCTTTTCGGTCTTCGATCTGAATGGTTCTGGTTTTCAATACGTCCTCATCTTCAAATCGAAATCGTAAATAGAAATCTTAAATCGAATAAAACTCAGAATATCCCTGATCTTCCCAGTAGCCCACTCTCGACAAAACATTGGTGACCGTGAGCGTCGTCAGATATTTCGCTTGCTTGTAGCCAATTTTGGTCGGCATGCGCAGTCGCAAGGGTGCGCCATGCTCCCGCGTCAACGGCTGGTCATACATCTCGTAACACAACAGAGACTGCGGATGCAGCGCGGTGGCCATGTCCACCGATTCGTAGTAGCTGTCGGCACACTCAACCGTGATGAAGCGGGCGTGCGGATCGGCGCCCACCATGGCCAGAAAGTCTCGGAGCCTGGCACCGCCGAAACGGCCGATGACATCCCAACCTTCCACGCAAATATGCCGTGTGTTCTGAGCAAATTTCGGCAGGGACTTTATGACTTCCAGGTTGTAGGTACCCGGTTTCTGGACCTCGCCGCTGACCGCCAGAGTCCAGCGGTCAAGGTCAACTTCGGGGTCGTCCACGTCAAAGGTATTGACGTAAAACCTGTCCGGGCGTGTCAGGTCACTCGCATTGAACGTGGGTGCAAGGTGCTGGGAGCGGAAAAACTTGTCCGACATCCAGTCACTGAATGCGAGTCCTTTTTTCAGTAGCGGCTCTTGGAACTTAGGCACGGCGAAAGCGCCGAGCGCCGCCAGCGGCAGCAGCTTGAGCAGTTCACGGCGGCTGGCGGATCGAGACTTTCGTTGGTCTGTGGATAATGCCATTCGATTTGTCGAAGTGTTTCTTGAATTTTAACAGCGGATCACCCGCAGGCAATCCGCTTCAATCTTAATCGCAATACGCTACTTGTTCATCATCGCGTCCGGCATAGCGCACTTCTCCGATACCATCTTCATGCTGGTGACCTTGAATCCTGACATTGCCATGTTGTCTTTCGCCATGCTGTCCTTTGACATATTGTCTTTGGACATTTTGTCGCCCGCCATTGCGCTATCGCCCTGCATCATCCCGGTCACGCTGACCTTATGCCCCACATGAGGTTTGAGATCATCGGAACTCATCAGCTCGACGCCATCCGGATGCTTCTTGTCTTTCAGGATATATTTGCCGTCTTTTTCGGCGACGCAGCCGGTCATCGTCATTTGTTTGCCCATGGAATCCGATTTTTTCATGGAAGAATCGCTGGACATGCTGGTCTGTGCGAACAATGAGACCGAACAAGCCAGCACCAGCATGGTCATCCAACACATTCTGATTTTCATATTTCTCCTTTCAAATTGGCAGAACATTCAAACGCCACTTCGAAAAAATTGATGCGAGACGCCTGCGTACTGCCAAAGCACAGAGGAGTTGACTATCGAGGTGGCCCGGAAGTTTCAACCAAATTACAGACTAGACTTTTGAGTGTTTTCGCCAGGTATTATATGAGTGCAGCAGCAATGTCCGATCCCCATGTCGGACCAGTGTTTGCATCGTTTGATGACGTCACGATAAGACTCACTCCCGTTTTGTGGATTGCCTGGGATATGGCAGTGTTGGACGCTCAAGCCTCGGGGGACGATTGGGCTGCCCCCCGGATACATGCTCCCGCTGATTGAAGTGGTCGCTTTAAGTTTGCAATCAGGCGTCAGAACCAGTTGTGTGCGCACATCGTCCTTGACACCGTCGACATTGTTAGAGATGGCGATATTTCGCCGAATGACGAGGGGTATGGAGACTTGGACTACACTACGAACGCCCTACGGGAAATCTCCTCCAAGATCTCACGATCGTGAATTCACTCTCGATAGCGGAGACCGAGCATCGATATTTCTCTGTCGTGGCAGTCTCTGTCACGGTGACAGTACTCGCAGGGTTTGTACCGCTCTACACGTTGCGTATCTTGCGTCACGACCCGAATCTGACACTGCTCGTGCATGCTCACGGATTCGTTATGACGGCATGGATCGCGCTGTTTCTGACGCAAACCTTACTGATCGCGAGGCATCGAGTCGACCTGCATCGCCGGCTTGGGATGTTTGGCGTGGGACTCGCAATGCTGGTGATTCTGGTCGGCATGCCCACTCTGATTAGCGCCGCTGCTCGCAGATCGCACGACGTTCACAGCACTCGGTTTCTGTGGATGCTGGCTGCGTTTGACGGTATTGCTCTGGTTGTGTTTTCGGGCCTAGTTGGCGCTGCGATTTTGCTTCGCCAGCGTGGCGACTACCACAAGCGGTTGATGCTGTTGGCGACGCTCAGCCTACTTGGGCCCGCGTTCGGGCGCCTCACGGCATATGCGAAGGGGCTTCGAGGCGACAGCGATATCGGGGTGTTGCTCCTTTGCGTAGGGATTGTTCTGGCTTGCGCCGTTGTCGACAAGGTGAGATCGCACCGACTGCATCCAGCGTTTTTCTGGGGAGGAGCGTCTGTTTTAAGCATGGATGTGGCCACTTACGTAGCAAAGATTATGACCTAGGTGGCCAGCCGCAGGTATCGGACTCATAGTGCAGCGTCGGTCTTCAGCCAGCATATTGTGATGCTTGATCAGCACCAAGTGGAGAGCTCACGGGAATTCCATATTCCTGACCTATTACGGGCAATCTGGACGTAACTCAGTCATCACCGGTCAATGAGTGATAATGGCAATTTTTCAACAACAATCGCGCTGAGACGACGCTACGGCGTCTGCTTTCATTGACTTGTCCTGCCCCGAGTCCTAACATTTCAGGCCAATGATCGGTCGAACCATCTCGCACTACCGCATTGTGGAAAGGCTCGGCGGCGGAGGGATGGGCATTGTCTACAAGGCCGAGGATGTGAAACTCGGCCGCTTTGTCGCCCTCAAGTTCCTGCCAGATGAAGTAGCCAAGGATGAGCAAGCTCGGAGCCGTTTCGAGCGTGAAGCCAAGACAGCGTCGGCCCTGAACCATCCCAACATCTGCACTATTTATGAGATTGATGACCAGCACGGCCAGGCGTTCATCGCAATGGAGTTTCTGGATGGCATGACTTTAGGACACCGCATTGCAGGCCGGCCATTGGAAGTCGAGACCGTACTGACCTTTGCCATTGAGATTTCCGACGCGCTCGATGCCGCCCACACCGAGGGAATAGTGCATCGCGATATTAAACCGGCCAATATCTTTATTACCAAGCGAGGACATGCAAAGGTTCTGGACTTTGGATTGGCCAAACTCACGCTGCGTAGCAGCCGACCTGTAGAAGGAACAAGCGCGACGGTTCAAGAGACACATGATGAGTGAACAGCATCTGACCAGTCCCGGAGCTACGCTCGGCACCGTCGCCTATATGTCGCCGGAACAGGTGCGAGGCAAAGACCTGGATGCCCGCACGGACCTGTTCTCATTCGGAGCGGTGCTTTATGAAATGTTGACGGGCACGATGCCTTTCCGTGGCGAAAGTTCCGGCGATATTTTTGACAGGATTCTGCGAAAGGCACCGACGCCCCCCGTGCGCCTGAATCCGGAACTTCCCGTTGAGCTCGAACGCATCGTGAGCAAGGCCCTTGAGAAAGATCGGGATTTGCGCTATCAACATGCTTCCGAGCTGAGAGCCGACCTAAAGCGACTGAAGCGGGAAACTGAATCGGGGAGGGTGATGGATAGCACCCGCGCCTCTTCTTCTGCCTCGGCGCAATCGATATCTTCGGCATCTGGGCGTGCTGACGCAATAGCTCAGTCTTTTTCTTCAGCATCGTCCAGGTCGGTGCTAATCGCCGAGGCGCGGCGACATAAAGGCGTGCTAGTCGTCATAGCGGCACTCATAGTCTTGATGGTGCTCGCAGTTGCGTTCGGGGTTTACAAACTCGTGAGCCGAAGCACCACTGCCATTGATACTCGCAACATCAGGATCCGCCAGCTCACTGAACACGGACAGGCCATAGACTTTGCCAGCATTTCGTCAGATGGCCGACTGGTAGCCTATGGGCGACGTGAAGGCGAACGAAGCCTACGCGTGAAGCAGGTAGCCACAGGTAGTGAGGTCACGGTCGTGCCCCCACAGAGCGGATTCTTCGGTTCCGGCGCCGCCTTCACGCCTGACAGCAATTTTCTGTATTACACGCATACGGATCCGGAAAACGCTAATAACGTGAACTTATTTAGCGTACCGTCCCTCGGCGGGGTTTCGCGTCAAGTTGTGAGCGACGTAGCGAGCGCGGCGGCATTTTCTCCCGATGGCAAGCGCATGGTATACCGGCGCTCAATTCAGGATAAGCCGGAGGATCAGGTCTTAATCGCGGATACCGACGGAACTGGCGAGCAAGTTATTTTCCGGCATGAGGCTGGCAGTCTTCTTACTAATCCTTCCTGGTCGGCGGGAAACCTCATCGCCGTCGGTAGCTTTGAGCCGGGAAAAGACAAAATCAGCTCCATTCTGGTGCTGACACCAGAAGGCAAGCTGGTTAAGGACCTTCCGCTCCCAATGATTGTCCTGGCAGTTGCATGGTTGCCAGAGTCATCCGGCTTGTTCTTCGCAGCAGCCGAAAAGTCAACTGGCTTAAGAACGCAAATCTGGTTTCAACCATATCCCGGCGGAAATCCCTTCAGGATCAGCAATGACTTGAGTGAATACTCCTCGCTGAGTGTGACGGCTGACGGTAAGTCTTTCGCCACCACCCAGAAGCGTGCGGCCGCTACGATTTATGTCGGTGATTCGCCGCCTTTGCTGAACGACAAGATTGACTGGAAGCTGGCCCCCGTTTCGACCGAACAAGCGACCGGATACGGTCTCTCATGGACCGCAGCGGGTCAACTCTTGCAGCGGGATGGAACGTTTCACATCTTCATGACCGGGTCGAACGGCGCGAACCGAGTTCGCTTGCTGGAGAATGATGATGTGGTCTTCGATCCAAATGTCTGCGGCTCAGGGAACATAATCGTGGTGGCGAGAGTTAACGATAACAACGCGCCCAACCTCTGGCGCCTTAATATCGTAACCGGCGAACTCAAGCAGCTTACCTTCGGGAAGGACGAAGAAAAGGGTTCCTGCACGCCTGATGGCAGATGGGTCGTTTACAACGGACCCTCGAACGATGGAGTGGGGCATATTTTTAAGATTTCCATCGATGGGGGCACCCCCGTGGAATTGGCCCGTGGAACCCGTTTTGACCCGCCGGTTTCGCCAGACGGCAGATTGATCGCCTACGAACGGACGGATGGGCAAGGAGCCAGCGCAAAGTCGAAGATTGTGGTGCAAAGGCTAGAAGACGGCGCAATCCTAAATCAGATCGAAGCTGATCCGGGGAACTTTCATCATCTGGGTTGGACACCGGATTCCCACGCACTCACCTACGTGCAAAATACAACGGGAAGCACGCAGAATCTCTACATGCAGCCGCTGGCGGGCGGAGCGCCGCTGCAGTTAACCCATTTCGACTCTGAGCCGGGAGTTGTGGCCGCGTATGCGTGGTCACGGGACGGCAAGAAATTAGCCATCACCCGAGCCCGCTACAATGATACCGACGTGGTGATGTTCAGCAGCTTCAAATAGATCCAGCTCCGCGTTCCGCGTCGGAAGGGTCAAGGCTCGGAGAAGCTGTGGTTTGTCGAGTGGAAGCATAGCGGATCGGATTCGTTGCCATTCTAGAGGGGATACGCGGGCCGCTGAATCCCTCCGGTTTTTCGGGCTGCCTTTTCTCCGAGTGATTGTGGAACACGTATGCTCGATTGCTTAGCCTTTAAATCTATCCGGAAATTATTAAAAGGCGGACACTGCATTGATCGTCGGTCTTCGGCCAGCTAGATGCGATGTTGTCCAGAAGTCGACTTCGAGGAGATCGCCATTGATCTCCTCTAAATCCGTTTCTGGTAAATAATGGGATGGTCCGCCGTTACACAGCTGGGATATAAGAGGCGTACGGAGGAGGCATCCCATGGAACTACACACGATCGGCATTGATCTTGGCAAGACAGTCTTTCACCTGGTTGGGCTCAACCTGCGGGCTGGGTAGAGGCGGCGGACCATCCCATTAGTTATTCCGGGCCCCAAGTCGGCTTGGGGGAAGTGGAGTACCGTCGCTTTCCAAGTGAGCCGAGACCTTCCGCGAAGCCCGTTTCTGGCCAATCACCGAACGGTTTGTAGCCACAAGCGCGTTTATCGGGACTGATCGTGGTCTGCTTCGGTCGATCAAACCACGTCTGAGGTATTCACCAGGATTAGCCCGGACAACTCGCTTGAACGCCTTACTGAATGCGGCGTCGGACTCGTAACCGACCAATCGAGCGACTTCTGGGAGCTTTTTGTCACGCCGTTCAAGTAGCTGTATCGCCTTCTGCATCCGCCACTCGGTTACGTATTCCAGCGGCGTTTGTCCGAGTAGCTCTTTGAAACGCGCTGCGAATGCGGAGCGAGACATGCCCGCCGCTTCGGCCAGGGATTCGACCGTCCAGGGTGTATTCACTCTGTCGTGAATGGCACTCAGAGCAGCGCCTATTTGGGGATCGAAAATTGCACGAAGCCATCCTTTGTTGCGTTCCGGTCCCGACGCGATATGCGCCCGGAGTACCTGGATAAACAGAACCTCGGCCAGCCGACTCGCGACGACTTCAGATCCCGGCGCCTGTTCTTCCATCTCTGACGCAAGCGCCTGCACTGTGGTGTGAAGAGCAAGCGTGCGTGCCTGATCGGCCTTCATCAAAATGAAGTTCGGCAATAACTGAGTGATCGGCCTCAGGCTGGCGCGATCGAAACTCAAGGATCCACAGACGATTGTCGTCGGTGCGCCACCGCCGCCACAAAGAGCGACATTGCCGTTAGCCCTGGCCCCGATCTCGCGAAAGGTCCACTTCGGACGTGTTCGCGTACTGTCGCGCAAAACAATCGAAGTCCCTCGAGCCAGCAAAAAGCAATCACCCCCGGTGAGCGGAATCGGCTCCGCAATCCCTTCCACACTCAGCCAGCAGTTGCCGCGCGAAAGCATGGCGAAGTGCGCCAGATCTGTGGGTGACATCTTTTTGTCGGAAGGCGTGACTTTTTCTTCGGTCTGGTTTTCCTGTTTGACACCCCACGGGGCTGTGGCTTCGAGCCTGTGCAGACCGAAAGCGGTTACGTGCATCGTTCTAAAGATGTCTGTTATCGAATCCAACTTAGCCTCTATCTTTTGGACGAATGGGCAAAATATTAGGACTCCCGAGCAGTTCTCGTCCACCCCTGAAGGGCTCTACTCTAGTGTACCCAATGCTACACATCTGTCGAAGGGAGTAATTTATGGGAAAGCTTGAAGGAAAAGTTGCAGTCATCACGGGTGGATCGAGCGGCATGGCGCTGGCGAGCGCCAAGCGCTTCGTTGAAGAAGGCGCCTACGTTTTCATCACGGGTAGGAGGCAGGAGCAGCTCGATGAGGCCGTCAAGCTGATTGGCCGAAACGTGACCGGGGTGCGCGGTGACGCGGCCAATCTCGACGACCTCGACCGTCTATTCGATACGGTCAAGCGGGAAAAGGGCAAGATCGACGTCTTGTTTGCGAGCGCTGGCAGGGGCGAGGCCCTACCACTGGGCCAAATTACCGAGCAGCACTTTGATGCGGCCTTCGGCCTGAATACGCGCGGAACGCTGTTTACGGTTCAGAAGGCATTGCCGCTGTTCAACGATGGCGGATCGATCATCATGACCGGATCCGTTGCTTCGGTGAAGGGTTTTCCTGGTTTCGGTGTGTATGCGGCGAGTAAGGCGGCATTGCGCTCCTTTGCACGCACGTGGCTCAACGAACTGAAGGGCAGGAATATCCGGGTGAACGTGCTGGCCCCGGGGCCGATAGCCACACCGATGCAGGAAGAAGTTCTCACCAAGGAGGCGAAGGAGATGTTCGAATCCCTGATCCCGCGGGGGAAGATGGGTCAACCTGAGGAAATCGCGACGGTCGCGCTGTTTCTTGCTTCCGACGATTCGAGCTTCGTGAACGGGGTGGAGTTAAATGTCGACGGCGGCTTCTCGGCCATCTGAAGTCGGCGGATCTCGCTGAGTGCATGATCGCCAAGGCGCTCACCGGGATCCGATCGGTTGGATCAATATCAACATAGATCGGAGAAACATTATGAGCTACGCAATTGTCGGATTCGGCAAGATAGGCCAGGCCCTCGCCCACGTGTTCGCCCGTAAAAATATCAACGTGACCGTTGCGAGCCGCCGCCCCCCTGAGGCGTTGGCACCGCAGGCTCGGGCGATTGCACCCACGGTCGTCGCCAGATCGCTGCGGGATGCACTCGAGGCCGACACAATCATCTTGGCGGTCCCGTTCGGGGAACATCGCGAAGTTGCAAAGGCCCTGCCGAGCTGGAAAGGCAAGACGGTCATCGACGCGACGAACGCGTTTGGAATTCCCCCTGAAGAGCTGGACGGCCTCCCGTCCTCCGCCTTCGCTGCGACGTCCTTCACCGGCGCTAAGTTCGTGAAAGGCTTCAATCACCTGGTTGCGGCCACCCTGGCGACCGATCCGGTCGCCGAGGGGGGCCATCGGGTGGTCTTTCTGTCGAGCGACGACGAGGCCGCGTTCGCTCCCGTGGCGGATTTGGCCAAAAAACTCGGATTCGCACCCGTCAACTTGGGAAAGCTCAACGAAGGCGGCGCGCTGGTGCACGCACGAGGCCGCACTTGGGGGCCACTCATCTTCCAGGATCTGTTCAAGAAGGAGCAGTAATCGATCGTCGACCGTGTGATTTGGTCCGAGAAGGATGGTTCCGAAGCGTCCGATTAGATCGGACACACTTGAGTGTAAGGGGAAAGGAGACAATTCGATGAGCATTGAAAAGAATGTCCAGATCGTGAAGAATTTTCTTGCGGCACTCGGCCGCCGCGATAAGCAAGGTTTGCTCGCGTTGTCTGCCGAAGATCTTGAGTGGATCATTCCGGGCAAGAACTGGCCGCTGGCCGGCACGCACCGCGGGCACGCGGGACTGGAGAATTTACTTCAGAAGGCAAACGAAACGGTGGAAACTTCATACCCAGAGCCCCCCGAGTTCATAGCGCAGGCGGACCGGGTTCTGGTCGTCGGCTTCGCTACGGGGAGAATCAAAGCCACGAACAAGACTTTCGAGGACTACTGGGTTTTCGACATTACCGTTCGAAATGGCAAATTGACGAAAGTAAGGGAGTATGTCGACACGCAAGCGCTGGCCCGGGCATCCGAGGCGGCCGCGAGCCCCAGGCCCTGACCCATCGCGCTGTTTCGTCTCGGCAATCTGAATCGGCGGAATCTCGGTGAGTGCATGATCGCCAAGGTACTCTCTGAGTCACGATCAGTAACGATAATGTATGGTCCGCCGCACGACTGCAAGGGAAAACTGAGGGGCGAAAAGACAAGTCTGCGCAAATGTATTCGGCCTTTGATGGAGATCAGCTCTCCTGGCCATGATGAGTTGCGCGCGTGTCTGTCCTTATAAGTCGGTCGGTCGTTGAAGACCATTCTCGGTACCAGGCTGCAGACACGCCGTTGTGACTGTTCTTTCGTCCTTGCTGTTCCTATGCAGACCTCAGTGAGTAAACAAAGCCGTTGTAGTGCCGTAGAGCGGGAACGCTATGTCACGGACGAAGCGTTCGCTATAGGCCGGTAGTCTTCTCCGCTCGACAATACGGCCCAGGCGATCCGTGCAAGCTTGTTGGCCGTAGCGACCACGACGACGTTCTTGGGAGCTCTGGCATCGAGGGCATCCATCCAGGCGCCGATCGAGGATCGATCTCGCTTGATGCGAAGCACAGCTGCTCGCGCCCCGTGGATCAGGATCTTGCGCAGGTAGACGTTGCCGCGCTTGCTGATGCCGAGCAGCTTCGCCTTGCCTCCAGTCGAGTACTGTCGTGGCACGAGTCCAAGCCATGCTGCGAACTCCCGGCCCTTGTGGAAGGCAGCTCCGTTACCGATCGCAGCGACGATGGCTGTGGCGACGATCGGCCCGATTCCTGGGATCTGCCGTATGCGAGTGCACCCCGCATCTGCTGCGGAGATCCGCTCCAGTTCAAGGCGAAGCACTTCGATCTGCTGCTCGACTGTCTTCCACTCACCCCATAGCAGATCGATGAGATTTCGCATCTGCGGCGTCAGGTCTGCCTCCGCGTTCTCTAGAATGTCCGACATCGCGGCTCGTAGCTTGGCTGGAGTCTTCGCAAACACTAAGCCTCGTTCGAGCAGGAAGGCTCGCAACTGGTTGATCACCGCGGTGCGCCGTGAAATCAGCCGATCGCGTACTCGATGAATGGCCTGCAAGTCCAGCTGATCGTCTGTCTTGATCGGCACGAAGCGCATGTTCTTGCGCTCAACGGCTTCTGCGATCGCTTCGGCGTCGACAAAATCGTTCTTGTTAGACTTCACAAACGGCTTCACGAACTGAGCTGCGATAAGCCGCACATCGTGGCCCTGCTTCCGCAAGACACGGCCCAGGAAGTGAGCTCCCGAACAGGCCTCCAAGCCAATCAGAGACGTCTGCAGGTTCGCGGTGTACGTCAGCAGCTGTCGCTGAGTGAACTTCTTCCGGACGAGCACCTTGCCGGCCGCTCCAAGTCCCACTAGGTGAAAGGTCGTCTTGCCCAGATCGATGCCAACTGAACGTATCTGCATTTCGATGATCCTCCTTTTAAGAAGCTGCCTTTACGATCTCCCTGGCCGTACAGGGAAATCAAGCGGCGGACCATCTCATTAGTCGGCATGGAGGAACTAATCCCGAGTGCTAAGGCAGGAGAATCCGCAATTGCTGCAGCATAAAGGGCCAGGAGTCATTCCGGGCCAGAAGTCGGCTTCTGGGAGATTTCCCCGAAGCCCTTTCTGGATAACTTCCGGTTGGCCGACCACACGCTCGGAATCGTCGGGGTCATCCACGGTCAATACCGGGGATGAGCTCTGGACTAGTATCCGTACCGTATGGTTGACAGCGTTTGTTGTTGGATCTAGGCTTCGCGTGCATTTAACGAAGGAAACTGCAAGATGCTTATATCGCCGACTGTGCGGTATGGAACGCTAATCCTGCTCATCGCGCTTCTCCGATCTCCAGCTACGACAGTGGCAGCGCCGCCACCTTCCTCCGTCCAAGCGAGCGCCATTGGCGCAGATGCGACGGCTGGCAAACATTTGTTCGAGCGCCATTGCGCGGTGTGTCACGGTATCGAAGCCAAAGGTGGGCGAGGGCCTGGTCTCAATCGAGCACAGCTCGCCCATGCGCCCGACGATACGGCTCTAAAGTCAGTAATCTCGCATGGCATTTCGCCTGACATGCCGGCTGGCTGGTTTCTTACGGACGAAGACGTCGCGAACCTGGCAGCTTACGTGCGCTCGTTCAGCAACATCCCATCCGAGTCGCTGCCCGGCGATGCCGTCCGCGGTGCTGGGGTCTACGCCAAGGGTGGCTGCAGCAACTGCCACATCGTTGCCGGTGCTGGCTTTGGCTATGGCCCCGAGCTCTCGAATATCGGTATACGACGCAGCGCTCCCTACATAAGAAAGGCTATTGTCAAACCTGGCGCGACCATGCCCGAAGGCTTTCTTCTAGTCGAGGCCATCACTCCTGCTGGCGACAAGATTGAAGGTATTCGCGTGAATGAGGACACTTTTTCAATCCAAATCAAAGACGCAACCGGTCAGTTCCACAGCCTGCGCAAGCAGGACTTGAAAGAATTGCAGAAGCTGCGCGGCGAGACCCCCATGCCCTCTTACGAGGGAGTCTTCAACACGTTCGAACTCGACGACTTGGTCGCTTACCTTGCCTCGCTGCGAGGCAAACAATGAAATTAGCCTTTGCTGTTCTCATGTGTGCCACTGCGTTTGGACAGGTGTCGTTCGATCGCATTTCGAACGCCGACAAAGAACCGGGTAATTGGTTAACCTACTCCGGGAATTACCAGGGACATCGCTTCTCGCCACTGGCTGAAATCACAGCGGACAATGTAAGCCGTCTGAAGGTGAAATGGGCGTACCAGTTCCCGGATCCGAACAACGAAGTTTCGCCAATTGTCGTCGACAATATTATGTATGTTAGCGGGCCCAACTCTGCCACCGCGCTCGACGCACACACCGGACGCGTGCTTTGGAACTGGAAACGTCCCCTGCCATCTGATTACCACAGCATTGGGTTCGGTCACGTGAGCCGCGGACCGGCGGTGCTCGACGATAAGCTCTATGTTGCAACTTTAGATTGCTACCTCGTAGCGCTTGATGTGAAGAGCGGCATCGAGCGCTGGGCGGTCAAGGTTGCAGACTACAAGACCGCTTACAGCATGACCCTGGCGCCGCTCGCGATCAATGGCAAAGTCGTGGTCGGCGTCAGTGGGGGAGAAGCGGGTATACGCGGCTTCGTGGATGCCTACGATGCCAAGACCGGGAAACGAGCATGGCGTTTCTGGACGATTCCAGGTCCGGGCGATCCTGGACACGATTCGTGGGCGGGAGACAGCTGGAAAACTGGCGGCGGGCCCACGTGGGTTACGGGGACTTACGATCCAGACTTGAATCTGGTTTTTTGGGGCGTGGGCAATCCGAGTCCCGATTGGAACGGCGATCCACGAACTGGCGATAATTTATATACATGCTCGCTTCTCGCCCTCGACGCCGATACCGGACGCCTGCGCTGGTACTTCCAGTTCACGCCTCATGACACGCACGATTGGGATTCTAATCACGTCCCGATTCTCTTCGACACGACGACCGGTGGCCGCAAGCGCAAGTTAGTCGCAATCGCCAACCGTAATGCGTTCTACTACGTTCTGGATCGTGTCACAGGAGAATTCGTTGCAGGTCGCCCTTATGCAAGGCAGACTTGGGCAACGGATCTCGATGCGAAGGGTCGGCCCATCCAGGTACAGGGCGCGGAACCGACCGAAAAGGGCACGCTCCTTTACCCGAACGCGAACGGCGCTACGGTTTGGTTCAGTCCGTCCTATAGCCCTAGCACTGGTCTCGTGTACGTCGCGGTTCGTGAGATCGGCGCGACATACTTTAAACGCGATATGGAATACAAGGTCGGCACGTTTTATGCAGGTGGTGGTGAGAATGAATTGCCGGCTGACGATTCGTTCGGCGCCATCCGCGCCCTAGATGCAGCAACCGGAGCACTGCGCTGGGAGTTCAAGCTGCACTCTCCGCCTTGGGCAGGAGTGCTCTCAACTGCTGGAGGCCTGGTATTTTCCGGCTCTGACGAGGGAAACTTCTACGCACTCAACGACCAAACAGGAAAAGCGCTGTGGGATTTCCAGACGGGGGGCGCGATCGCGTCAAACCCGATCGCCTTCACCGTGGACGGACTCCAGCGGATTGCCATCAGCGCCGATCGCGTGCTGTATGTTTTCGGACTCTGAGCAGTCTAATGAAAGGGCAAGCCTACCGCTAGGCAGCAGAACTGCAGCAAACGAAGTTATCCGCGACGACGTACCCTCAACGACGC
>CAWCQR010000017.1:0-69255 GCA_963797725.1 Terriglobia bacterium | reverse complement strand
CCCGGCCAAACAGTTAAAAGTTGGACCTTGTGCCCAATCGTCGGCCTATGCTTGCCACTTCAACCGATTTGTTCTCTCATGCTACAAGTTGCCAGGCGGCTCCGTATACATCAGAGAGGGTAATTAGGCCATCCGTCAGTGTGAAGAGAACGAATCGGCAGACGCAGACCGCAAGGAGGCCCACGCGCATGAGACAAGTTAGCCATAGAATCGCCACTACTGACGCGACCAATATCTCGATTGGTTTGAAGAGGGGCGACTGGTTGCGGACCTTGCGGGCGGGCCACTGGTCGACCAGGCGTGCGCGTCGGTGTGAGAACGGTGCTGTGACACTCCGCAGTCAAATACTCCGCCGAAATCCCCAAATGATCGAGGCTGAACAAGATGAGCTACATTTGAGGGCTCCTGAGGAGACCCGTTTATCTCGTGAGAAAGTACTTGAGGTATTGCGGCCACCTCTTGCGAGCAGTCGAATATTTTTATAGTCGCCGTCGGGCAGCGACTTGTCGTCGGCTCCCAAGTGGTTACTCGCGGTCGGGGTTTTGAACTGCACTTTCGGGATCGATGACCGAGCCAACATTTTGAAGAAGGAAGTCGCGAAATTAACAGCACTAAAAGTGCACGTGGAAGGGCAGGAGGCAGATGCGAAAGCTGCTGCGCGTGATCTTGCGTGCATCCCGGACAAAGACGTTCTGGATAGAATTCTTCTGGCACGAGAATAGCAACCGGCGTCACTGCTACAAATTGGAGGCAAGGCTCGACCTACTACAGGACCGCCGGCGACGAAATGAAAAAAATGGTTCAAAAATGAATGGCGATGCTGAAAATCAAAAATCTTCTTAGCTAGATTTTGGGAAGGCGTGGCTTAGGGTTCGCTGCAGAGCAAGCTGCTTTCAGGAGGCTCCTCCGCTTGTGCTCGCACGTTGCATAGACCCGTCTGGCGTTATATTTGTTCCGGCGTTCGAAGAGCAGCGGCACCTTTTGGATTGCGCGGTCTGCATCCGGCAGCGAGCAAAGTTGTCCACGAGACTGCTGCCCGTCCCCCGGAGGTTTCCGCGGGGTGAAAGGTCGCTCCGCGCTTTCCGACCGGCTCACTGGGGGCACCCCGGTCTAGATCGGTCTCTGCGAGACACCAATAGGATTGCGAACTCTTAGACTAAGGATCAGGCCTCCGGCCGCAACATAGACCAGCGCTATGAACGCGAAGCTGGCTGCAAGGGAGTGCGTTCGATCGTTGAGAAAACCAATCGCGTAATTTCCGACAAATCCGCCGAGTTGCCCGATTGAATTGATCAGTCCGAATGTAGCGGCGGCCGCTGCTTCGCTTAGCATCATCGTCGGTATCGCCCAGAAAGCGGGGTAGTACGCATACAAAAAACCGCTGCCCAGAAGCAAACACGCAATCGCCAATGGGACTTCGTGGCGGACAAGAGTCAAGAGCGCAAACATGAATCCGGCAGCGACCAGCGGAATTGCACTGTGCCAGTGCCGCTCGGCCGTCCGGTCGGAGTGCCAACCGTTGATGAGCATTCCAGCGATTCCCATCAGAGCTGGAATCAGTAGCAGTGAAGTCACCGTCTGATTAGAAAATCCCGAAAGGCGTTTTACGAAGGTCGGTATCCAGTAGATGGTTCCGAGAGCTCCTGTGAGAGCCAGGAAGTATCCAAAGATCAATCTTAGAATTCGGAGGTCGCAGAACGCTTCCATGATTGTGTAGTTTCGAAGCTTCTTTTTTGCTTCCAGCTCTGCTTGCAATTCATTGATGAGCCAGTCGCGTTCTTGCTGAGGAAGCCAGCGCGCCTGCACAGGCCAGTCCGTCAGGTAAAAGACGGTGACGATCCCGAGGACGATGGCAGGAACTCCCTCCAGAATAAAGAGCCAGCGCCACCCCGCCAGCGACCACCAATGCACTCCGAGTAGCCACCCCGCCAAGGGCGATCCAATTAACGACGCGGCGGGAACAGCTGCATATAAGCAAGCGATGGCCCGGCTGCGCTCGCGCAAGCGGAACCAATGGGTCAAATAAACGATCATTCCGGGAAAGAAGCTGGATTCAGCAACTCCCAGAATAAAGCGGGCGGCATAGAACTGCCCGGCAGTGTGAACAAAGCCAGTCAGAATCGTTACTATTCCCCACGAGATCATGATTCGTGCAATCCATTTTCTTGCACTCCAGCGTTCGACGATGATGGCTCCCGGGATTTCGAACAAGACGTACGTTAGGTAAAACATGCCCACGCCTAGACCGTAAACGCGGTCGGTGAAGCCTAAATCTGCACTCATCCTGAGGTTGGCAAAGGAAACGTTGACCCGGTCGATGTAGTTAACGATGTAAATGAGAAACACGAAAGGAAGCAGACGATAGGCGATTCTCCGGCGGGCTCGCCGGCCGACATCACTCAAATCGGCCAACGCCGGAGCCGCACCTCCATGCGATTTCATGGACATTCCTCCGGGCCGCTTCGGACCGAGTTTTGATACTCAGCTCAACTTCTTGGAAACATAGACAAAGCGAGAAAGGCGGCCTTCCCGGGCGACACGAGCGGCAACCGCAAGAAACTCCTGCTGGCCATCGTATGCCTGATCGCCTTCGATCTCACGCAGCGCTGCACTCCTCGATGCGCGTGCCTTGCGTCGTGCCTCGGCGACCTTGGCAATGTTCGCAGTTACGTCTTCACACACCAGCAATCGCCAATCCGCAATGTGCAATAACGCGCTCGTCATAGCCATGGGGAACGAACAGATAGAAGCCTGCGGAACTGCGCAACGCGATTTCTGCATTTGTCAGCGCCCCAGTCACGCTGATGGGATCGGTAAAAAGCAGCCGTCCGCCCGGCTTCAGCAAGCGAGCCCACTCGGCAATGACGCGTGGCCGCTCGGGGAAATGGTTGATGGCGTCAATGCAGGTGATGGCGTCGAAGCTCGCGTCGGAAAATGGCAACGGCCCGGTAGCATCTGTAGACCGAAATTCGGCGCGTTCGGCCAAGCCCCGCTGGGCTGCAAGTGAAGCTCGCCGTCGTAACCGCCTGTTCGTGAACGTCAATGCCGACGACAGAACAGCCGGTGGTAGCGGCGATTCGCAGCGCCGGCCCCCCTGCTCCGCAAGCAACATCGAGCAGGGTCTTCCCTGAGGAAAGGTCGAGCCACTCCAAAAACCTGTCCTGCTCATCTGAGGTGAGCCAACTGTTTTGTCCAATGTCCTCGCCAAATGCTTCGCGGCGGATCTGTGCGTACAGCTCTGTCTGAAAATTCCCGTAGTTGGCGTTGTAATGACCGGCGGAAGGCAGTAAGTTGGATTTGCTCATCAGGAGATCAACTGAAACGACTAAAGACCGTTTTTCATTATTTCGAAAGCGCCGAGAATTGTACGCTTTATATGCGCCGCGTGAACCTTGTACCCATTCATCAACGGTTAAAGCAAGTCATTTCTGCTGTACCCACGGCCACACATTACGCAATACGTTTTCGCTGTTCGTGTGCATATAGCCGAGCGCGGCAATTTTCTGCCCGGTTATGGCCTAGCTTCATGGCGTCTTCATGCAGTAGCTGTATTCAGCCATAAACGCCGTAATCACTGTCTTCTGAGCGCCACAGCGAAGATCATCAATGACAATCGATCCGGCCCGATGAATATCGACATTCTGGGCATGACGTCTTGCACGTGTCGCAAGATAATCTGTCTTTCGTTGCGTCCTAGCCACTGCCATTGTGAGAGTAGAGCCTGAGAGGGTTATGCCGTTCTCTTCAATTCGTTGGTTCTGACCGAAAACGATGTCCTAGGATGTGGTTTGGCGACGTGCCTTGCGAAGCATGGACAACATATAGTCGCGTTGCAAAGATCGCAGGACTCCGAGTGCAGGTCGCAGAGGCTTACGCCACACTCCGCACAGGGGCCTGATGAAGGGCCACCGCACACATGGTCTTTTCTCGGTTCAAGTACGATCCCGCACGACATAAGAATTAGATGCAACCAAGCCAATGGCTATTTGTGTTTTTCTTGCAAACGTAGTGACCCCTTTGTTCGGGCAACCAACACTCCCACAAGGCTGGATAATCTCTTTCTTTTTCATTGGTTGCCTACACGCCGAAGGCGTTTCCAGGGCCATTCCCGGGGCACGGGCAATACGGACTCGAGTTCACCTTACGGGAACCAGGGGTTCTAAACGGGAAGCCGAGGGCAAAATTTTGACATATTCATTGCATTAATTCTTCCCATGAGAATGTTTTACGAGCCGCAGCCGCTCGAGGGCTATAAGGACTTCAAGAACTCGATGATGGCCTCCTGATCCTCCCCATTCAGTTTTTCAAATTTCTGACTTACGTGGTTTGCCTCGCCGTGATGGCTCAGGATCGCGTTGCGAAGCGTCAGGGATGCGCCATCGTGCATCAATCGCGGACGTAAACGTACTCCCCATAGCGGGGCGGTACGTATTTTGTTCCGACTGCTCTCGAAGTCTTGTTTCGAAAGATATCCCGACATCATCTGAAAGACTTTATTCCCATAGTGCTCTCGGGTCGCCTGCAGGATTCCGTCGCCCGTGCCGACGTCATGCATCAAGTAGTCCCCGTACGGATGAAATGTGATTGACCCGAGCGCGTTTGGAATCGTGAACGTTCCGCCATTAATCTTCGTTCCAGCGGAAGCAGTGGTCAAGGTTTCGACGTGGCAGGTCGCGCAACCGATCTTGTCGAACAAACCTTCGCCCTTCCGTGCAACCGCGCTACTCGCAAGCTGGGAATCACGCGCAGGCGCTTTCGTGGCTCGAACAAACCTGGCGAAGTGATCGATGTCGGAAAGGCCGTCGGGTCCTGGCTTGTCGTTCGGCTCCGAGGCAGTGTTGCAAAGCTTGGTTACCTCATCCGGTTGCAGGCGGTTTGTAATTCCCATCTCATTGAGGTAAGCGTCACCGGCGAACGATAGCAGGCTCGCGTGCTGGTCTTTCCAACCGAACCTGCCTACGCCCATCTGTCCGGGCGCTTCTACGATAGGGACCTGGAGAACTTGTCCGCAGATTCTCCGATGAGAAGATTTGCATTGACGCTCAGCGAGATCGATCAGGGTTTGATCGGCGACCGCCTCAACGAACCCATCTCCCAATAAACTTAAAGAAAGGCGAAACGTACGGATAGTTTCTGTCTCTGGAACTCGCTCTTGAATCTCAGTGTCAGGAAAAGCCTGCGTTGGGACAAATAGCGCGATCATTCACCAGAGACCGCCCCGAAATCACTTCGGCTCCGTGAGCGATCGGGATTTCCGGACTACGGAAGTGTCCCTCTGGTCCCTGATGGCCAACGCGTAATTCTGTGATCTGGGAGGCAGCCCCTGAAACCGGACTCTGGTGGCATTCGCGGCAGGACTGCGCGTTATAGAGCGGCCCTAAGCCATCGCTCACCAGCTCGACTTCGTCGAATCTCATTTGATCCATCTCATGGGTCGCATCGTCGGCGACGCCGTTGCTTTTGTTGTCAAAACCGGCAGGCGCTTCGATCGGAAGGGAGGCGGAAAACGCCAAGGTAAGACTGAGGACGGATAAAGGGATCAAGAGTCGCATGGCCGATTCCCCTCCTCTAACAGGACGGAGTCGCGAAAGGCACTCTTGTACCGAGAACTTGTTCCGCTCGTTCAAGAATCAGGCCGTTCAAGTTCGCAGGTCCCCGTCGAAATGTGAGCCGCTACTCGAGCCAAGAACCGAATTTTCATTCATGAATACCACCACAGCCGGTTTTTGTCCAAGACGAAAAAATGTGATAGCTAAGACAGGAATCTCTTGACAGAGCTTGAGAGGACGGAGTCGGGGAGAAGCTGCGATCGTCGTGAGACTACGTTGGTTTTCGTGCAACCTGCGGTCGAAGAGCGACATTTTCTGCCCAGTTCCGGTTGGGCCGACCACCTAATGGTCGAACGGCTAGATCCCTTGATGTGATAAATCTCGATTCGGGCCACGACCTCCACTGATCTCGCCGCCATCCCGGAGAAGGCTGTGCTGGACCGAACTCTCCGGTACGAGACTAGGAATAAGCGCGATCTCTATAAGCTTGAGGCAAGGCTCGACGAACTACAAGACCGGCGCCGTCAGAACGAAAAAACAAGTTTGGAAGGAACGGTGAGGCTGAAATCTCCCCAAATAGAGGTAGAATCCAGTCCTCAGTTTTCCTGAAAGACAAAAACGAGCCCGGCCCAAGGCAGTCGTCGATGGAAAGGTAGCCTCCCGACAAACGGCCGTGAAAGCAATTCAGTCGTGCGGTGCGGGCCAGAGGGAGGACACGCCCTACGGCGCAGTTTCAGTCATTCTACGCTTGATCCTCCTGCACGCGACCAGCAAGCGCGTCCAGGGCTGATCTCGCAATCTGCTGATTTGGACTCCGGGATGCCCATATGTCGTGTCGTGCATAAACTGGCCACGTCCAATGAACATTCCGGTGTGGGTGATGTGGTCAGCAGAGCTTCCGAAAAATAAAAGGTCTCCTGAGCGAAGTTGTTTCCTATCGATAGCATCAAAACCTGACCATGCTGCCTGAAGATCGGCGTCTCGTGGCATAACGATTCCCCGGCTTCGCACCAGCATTTGAGTAAATCCCGAGCAGTCGAAACCCAGGCTCGACGTTCCGGCCCATGTATAGGTGGTCCCGAGAAAGCGACGTCCGAGAGAGATGGACTGGTCAATTGTTAACTTCTTCGGCGCAAGATCCAAATCTCCGCGTTGTACCCATGCCGCGCGGCCATCAACGAGGCGAACTTGCACCCAGCCGTTATCGTCGCCTTGCCCTTCAGCTGTTATTTCCAAGCGCGATTCGAAGGGAATCGTCAGCATGGGCTGGTGCGCCGTAACGTCCGGCTCACGATAGAGGTTTGCGGTCAGGCCGATCACTTGCGCCGTCTTGCCTGAACTTGCGTACGTCGGTTGAGATGATGAGTTTCGACGCGCCTCCTCCGTCCGTAACCAGCCACTATATTGGTCGGCAGTGCGCACTTTGACCCAGCCGGAACTCTCCTCGAGAACAGAAACGGTGCTGCCGTAGATTGCTTGCGATACCACATCGGAATTCACGTCGGCCGCCGAGAACATGTTAGCGACAGGCACCGCGACGACGGCAGACGGTTTGTCATTCGCTCCTCCCAAGCCGGAAAGAGCGAGCAGAGTCGCGGTTAAAAGGAGTAGCGTATGGGCGCAAGAAGTGCGAACTGAAATTGTGGGCACGATCATTTGCACTAAACTCAACTTCTTTTCGACCGTCAATCGATCAGAAAGTGTATCTGATCGAAACCTGCATCTTTCTGGGATCACTCGTCAGACCGCGCCCGTCTTCGCTTACCGTCAGGGGATCAACCACTCCGAAATCTCCGTTATTGTAACGGTTGGAACCCGGCTCGTCGTAGTGGACCGAATTGGTGACGTTTTGCACCTCGAGGCGCGCCTCCATTTCCTGTCGTTCCGTGATCCGAAATCTCTTCGCAATCGAGATGCTCAGATTGTTGTAGCCGGCAAGTCGAAAGAAGTTGCGGCCGACATTGCTGAATTGGCCAGCCGCCGGGGTAGAAAACTTCGCGATTTGTTCTGGGGTAACATAAGTGAGCAGTCCGGTGCTGCTATCGCGATGGATGTGAAACATGCTCGGCGAGCACCCGTCGCAGTTGGCAACCGTGCGGACGACGCTGCTGAGGGTGTAGTCATTCGTGGTGGAATAGACGGTAGTGGGACGACCACTTTCGATTATGCCGAAGCCTCCGATTTCCCATCCACCCATAGTCCGGTCCAGGATGCCGTTCCAGCTATGTCCCCAACGTTTGCCGTGTCCAAAAGGAAGCTGGTACACCCATATGCTCTGGAAGACGTGGGTACGGTCAAAGTCAGAGGGCCCATAGTTCAGCTTGCGATTATCCAAGTCGAAAGGCGTGCTCGACGCTCCAAACGGGCTGGAAGCCGTTCCCACCGTTGTGAAGGTAGGATCAAATGACCGGGTGTCGATCGATTTCGACCACACGTAGCTTGCTTGGAAAGTGAATCCATTGGCGAAGGCACGCCGAACCTGGGTTTGTAGAGAATGGTAGGTCGAATAGTCGTGGCTGTCTAATACAACCAGCCCGGTATTGCCCGTACCGGTTCCAGCGAACTGCGGATAGGAATAGAAAAAAGTTGAACCCAGGCCAGCCGCTGCGGGTAGCTGAACGCCTGCCAAGTCCGTGGTGGTCGCGATGGTGATGGCTTCATCGGCCACGCGGCCGGTGGCGAGGTCGCCGGAATAAGGAGAGTTCGGGTCCCTCATCCACTGCGAACCCGTCTCGCCCGCAGGTCTGGACGGATCACCACTAAGCAATTGGTCGACGAGAGCACTGTCGGCGCCACCCGCGACGGTGTTGAATGCGGTTAGGAATCCATTGCTGTGAATCTTGGCCTGATTGGCATTGTACGCGCCAAACAGGTGCACAGCCTTGCGACCAAGATAATTCATTTCCAAAACCATCTTCTTTGGCAGTTCATGCTGGATTCCGAAACTCCACATGTAGGTCTGAGGCGGCTGCCAGTTTGGGTCGACGATAGTATTGGAGTTGTTGCTAAATGGTGCCGGCGTACGTAATTGGGCCGGCGTACCAAACTGCAGCGGATCAATTTTCTGTTGCAGTACTGCCGGTGTCAGTTCGCTCAACCGGCCGCCACTGCTCCCGAAAGTCTCATCCGTAACCTGCGTAGTCAGTCCTGGCATGCCCTGGAATATCGCCGAGGAGAGAGCAAAGGTATTAAAGCGGTCGTATGCAATGCGGAAGTTACCGCGAATCGAGGTCTTTCCATTATTGTGCGGGTCCCAGGCAAAACCGATCGACGGCCCGAGGTTCTTCCAGGCATCCTTGTAAAGTTCCCCCGGTACCCAACTGAGGGAATCACTGCTGAATCCCCATCCGATAGGGGGATTAGGGCGCAACATATTGCTTGCATTCGTTACCCGCGGAGAAAGTTTGATTTCCCAACGTAGGCCCAGGTCGACGACAAAATTAGGCCGCAGCCTCCAGGTATCCTGAATGTACGAATCATATTCCGGCATTCGGAAATCGGCGTGCAGAAAGGTCCCAGCCGGTGCCCAGGTATTGGCATCTCTAGCCGCGTAACCCTGCTGAATTAGACCGACACGTCCCAACAGGTCGTTGATCGAGCCCTGCAAATTGGGCAGATCCGAGCTTTGATCGATATTCAAGCCCCCATAGTTGTAGGTGGCGGGATCGGGGGTGTTTACTGCGGGATCGAAGTTGATCGCCAGCGCCGCATTCAGGGCGCCGATGCTCCCCCGTTGGTCGATGTGTCTTTGGTAGCGGAGATTCACTCCCCACTTGAACGCATGCGCGCCATGAAGGTACGTCATGTTGTCGGCTAGTTGGTAGGTGGTTAGGAAGCGTGCGTTGCCGGCATAGTTTTGCAGCGGAACCTGCATGCAGAAAGAGTTGTTGAAATAGTCGCAGAGTGGGTGGCCGAAAAAGTTGAACGCAGGATTGGCGGAGGAGTTCGGATCGGGATTTGCAAAGTTGAAGCCAAACCGGTTAAGCCCCAAGACGAATTCATTCAGCATGTTGGGATTGATCACCCAGCGCCACGAGACGGCCAGGTTTCTCGGGGTACGGAAAGTATCCACTACATTGGGAAATCCCGGAAAAATGGGAAGACCGGCATTGGCGGTGTCACCGAGTGTGTTCTGGTGCCCCGCCGACCATCGCACAAACAGGCTATGGGCGGCGTTGAAGTTGTGGTCAACCCGCACCGTGTAGTCCAATTGTTTTTCGTGTTCTGCACCTAGAAAACTGAAGCCAGCAATATTCAACCCGTCGCCGACCGTGTAATTGTTAGGAAGAGGCATCGAATTCAGCACCGATTGCACCGCGGAATCAAGCCCTAGTCCTTGAGGATCATTCGCGGATACGTCATACGGCACGACATCGACATTGGGCAACGGATTGCCTTTGTTGTCGACGGTAGCATTGCTACTTCCTGCCGCGGCATTGAAGCACTGTCCGTCGTTAGCCTGTCCTGGGGCGCAGATGGGCGAGGATTGATCGATAAAGCGCAATAACCCACCGCGGGCCTGTTGCGTATAAACCGTGTTGGTATTGAGCGTTGTCAGTAATGTCTGTAGCCATTGGAAATTCACGAAGAAAAAGGTCTTATTCTTGATAATTGGGCCGCCGAAGGTAAATCCTGGGATCTTTTGAACAAATTGCGGTCGAGAAAGTCCTGCTCCAATATTCGCAGGATCGTTGGCATTAAATCCTGGCGTCTGATAAAAGAAATATCCCGATCCATGAAACGCGTTCGTGCCAGAGCGTGTAACCATTTCCACTTGGGCGCCGCTGTTGCGACCATATTCTGAAGTCGGGTTGCTAGTCACTACCCGAAACTCTGACAGCATGTCAGGATTGGTGCGAAGCGGGGAGGAGTTGCCGCCACCGGCGCTAGTGTCATTAATGTCGATTCCATCCAGAGTGTAATTCCAGGCTCGGTCGCGCGCGCCATTCGCGTTTACACCGCCGCCAGCGACGTTTGGTCCGCCTTGATTGAACCCTCCGGAATCGACTACCCCAGGTTCAAGTTCCACCAGCGAAAGAGTGTTCCTTCCACGCGCCGTAACAATCGGCAATGTATTCAAAGCCTCATGGTCAAGCAGGTTGCCAATGTTGCCGGAAGTCGCGGTTTGCACCAGGTCAGCAGCCCCCTGTACCTCCACCATTTCAGTAGCTGCACCCACAACCAGTATCGCGTTGACAGAGACAGGCTGGCCGATTGTAACTACCAGCCCCGTGGCCTCATAGGTTTTGAAACCTCCCATTGCGATCCTCAACCTGTAACTTCCTGGCTGCACGGCGTCAAATAAATAGGTTCCGGCCGAAGTTGTAGTGGAGTCAAAAGCGACTCCGGTGGTCTCATGCGTCAATCTGACTTCCGCTCCGCTCACCACCGCGCCGGATGAATCGCGCACCAAACCCGTTACTCGGGAGGTGGTTTGGGCCATAGCGAATGTGCCAGCTAGCAAGACCCAAAAACAAGCAAGACGACGCGCTGAAAGACAGATGCTCATGTTGTCCACTCCTGAAACCACAATCTCCGAACCCCTGGCGAGCTAGGTCAGCAATCCGGACACCTCTATAACAATGCGGCAATGAACTGTCAAGCTAATTTGCACACTAACGCTACATTTGTTGCTTTTTTTCAGAGATTATTGGATAAGGAAGTGGCCCAACATATATGCATTGGCGAGCTTATGTATCGGCAGATATTCAAGAACTAAAGGGAAGGATGGGTTATGGCGTACCGTCCAATACGCAACAAACGTATCACGATTGTACTAATGAGGTTCCCCTCATCCCGGGTACCAGCGTGAGCCATGGCGCTGCTCGTGATCAACCTGTTTGAGCACATCCAAGGTGCGTGCACGACGGTAGTGCGCGCAAGTCGCGAATAGGATGTTGATGAAACTGGCCGGAGCAGCATAGGAATTGCTGAAAGGAGCTTCCACAGAGGTCAGAAAACATTCATGCGAGAAGCGCGCAATTGGTGACACAAAAGTGTCCGTAATCCCTACGCAGTAAGCACCGTTGGAGCGAGCTTGTTGCAAACCTTCCACGGTCTGACGGAGGCCTCGTCTGAAGCTGATTGCGATCACTAGGTCTTTCTTGGCTATCCCGCGCACCGCATGTAGGATCTTGCCCGGGGTGGTCGCCTGAAAGACCGGCAGACCGAGTAGTGTTAGCTTGTAATCGAGCAAATAAATCAGAGCAATAGCCATGTCGCCCCCCAGCAGTAGAATCCTCTGAGCCCTGTAGATTCGATCGGTAACGGCGGCCAGGCGCGACATATCGAGTGTATTCCGCAAAGTATGAAGGTTGTGGATGTCCTGCTCCAGGGTCCGGCGGCCGTGAGACGCAAGACTCGAATCATTTGGAACGACGCGCTGCATACCTTCCAGCGAAGTAGCATTCGCAATGGAGAGTTCATGAAGGTAGGCCTTGAACTCACGGTAACTTTCAAACCCCAGGCTCCTTACAATCCGCAAAACCGTTGCAGGATCTGTGTTGAGGCGCTCGGCTAGGCTGCGTATGCTCAACAAGACATAGTCTTTTGGATTTTCTTGAACTGGACGAATGAGCTTCTGCCGCTTGATATGGAGCTTGCCAATGCGTTCGGTGAAGCTTGGATTGTCGGGATGAAATGTAGACGCTGCCCTTTTTCTCACGGTAACTCCTGAAGTTGTGGAATATGGCAGGCGGGACACCATGCGACTAGAGTGCCGGAAAGTTGAATTTCATCCCGCACAAACATAAACGCAACAAATGTATCACTGCGCGGAATACACAGCGTCAACTATATTCACACACCACTACGGAGCAACGTCGTGCATGGTCGGACAGCGTCGCCTATGATGATCTGAGGGTAACTGTGTTTGGCGATACGGCAATCGCCACGGGCACCTTCAAGGCTAAGGGCACGGATCCTCAGGAAAGCCTCTTGATGTTGGAGCGCTTTACCCCGATACCTGGGTGAAGACGTCGAATGGGAATGGCAGTGTGTTGCGAGTCAAGGCTCGCCAGTCAAGATGTAAGTAACCGAATAATCTGAAAGATAGGAAGTGGGTCGCCTGTTGTTTAGGTGGCCTTTTTTCAAATGTGGTCCATGGGTGTAACGGCGATTTTTCGCCAATAATCCGCTTAAGATACCGCCAATGCCACCGCTTTCACTGACTTGCCTAGCTTCCGTCGTGACTAGGTTGCCCCTCAAGTTTGAAGACCCACCAGAGAAATGGTCGACTCTTCATTTTGGACTGGTCGAAACGGGAGAACTCGTGGGCGGAACATTTGAGTGCAAGCCGTTGATCAAGGCGTCTGTACATTTGTCGAGTTTTTCATTTCTCGATTTCAGTTCGTTCTCAAGCGCAACTATCCGAGCACGATTTCCCGCCCCGATCGTTGCAGATTGCATGACGATACCTGTAATTCCGCCTAACACGAAGACCAGTGCGAAAGTCGCTAGTCTTTTCATAAGCTGCCCCCCCTCCCCGCGTTTGTTTGGTTGAATCTGGTTGGCGCGACTTGCTTGTTGTGGCGTAGAGATCATCGACCGCTAGTCTCTAGCCGCGATCGACAGCCTTCACTCGTTCTGCCCGCGCTACCAGCAATCTTCAGAACTGTTGAGTAGTCGTTTAAGGGTCAAAAACGGCGCCTAAAAGAAGAAGTCCAACCCCGCGCTTGCGCCTTGAAAGAGCGTCGCAAACCGGCGTATCGGTGAAACACATCGTCGAACTAATTCGCTAGTCTCGTCGATATGATCCTTGGTCCGGTTCATAAATTCTTCGGCGCGAATGACCTTCAGATGCGTCCTGCCTGACATTTCGCAAAGGGTCGCGTCCACGCGTGCAATCTGGCTGCGGACCATGTCGGTGGATGCGGTAACGTTAGACGCAATAGTGGTGATCTTAGGCTTCATCTCTGCCAGCATAGCTTTAGCCGTTTCAATGACCGGCACGACTTTGGTCTTCACTCCAGCGGCCAGCACTTCGATCCGAGAGATACTGTTGCGAACGGAGACTAGAAGTGCGATGAGAACGCAGATTTGGATCAACACCGCGGCTGCAGTTACTCCAATACAAATAGGTAGATAATTCATATAATCCTGAATTCGAGATGTCCTCTCCCAAGATGCACGGTGGTGCCTGGGAGAAGCGGGGCACCGAGCCAATCACAGTCGATCAAAAGCCTCCATGCCATCGGTCAGTCTCTAGGAGCCCTCTCGTCGTTTCGATCACAAATACAAGCCCAGGAACGACCGTGAGATGCTGAGCCATCTGGGGGGGATGGCTACAAACTACAGGCACGATCATAAGTGTGCCAGCCGGGGGTCGGTTCACTTTGGGTTCGTGCTTCCGATCCGTCAGCCGTTCACGACGCAAATCTTGCCCTCACTCATCAGTGCATCGAATACAAAAAAGCATGGTTCTCCTCGATGAAACAGGAGTCACGAATTCTTTGCAGGAATCCAGCCTGTTTTCTTAGACGCTCGATTGTCACCGGGTCGAGTTGTTGCTGCTTGCATACACCATTGCACGGAGAGGTTTTGGGCAAAGTGGACCGAAATCGCGCCCAGTCAATGCATGCGGGGACCTAGAAATCCTGTACACCTCGGCGCAGTGCTCACACACCCCCACATGCATGCGAGCCGTTCACTCTGAAGCAAGTCTTTGGATCGCTTCGGTTCGCAGCATGTCCATGCGCCTGGGGGGCAACGAGCCGCTCCATAGCCGCCCGACGCAGCTTGGAACTGAACAATAAGGGCAACAATCCCTTCATCCAGCCTCTTTGCCGCGGATTCGGCGGCAATTCGCGTTTGCGCTTTAGCCACAGCCCTGATGCCCCGCTGAACTTCCTCGGCTCTGGTGCGCAGAGCCCCAAACATTTGGACTCCGAAGATCTGGTGGCGGCTTTGATACAAACGCTCCAGCCCGCGCGCTACGAGAATAATTTCAGAGGCGGTGGAGTTAATACCGTTAATAGCCGTCGTCCGAGACCGCGAAATGGCGGCCTTGCTGCCGGAACCCGCCCCTACCGAATCGAAAGCCACGTTCAAAGCCTCTCGCTGGTGGGTAAGGAGAGTCAGCTTAGCGTCCAATGTGCGAAAGCTGCGGAATGGTTCCGCGCCAGAGGCTTTCGTGCTTTGCGGAACTGGTATCGGTAGAGCGACTAAAGGCGTCGATAAAGCCGCCGCCGTAAGCCAAGCCCTCAAATGTTTCGAGTCAATCATCGACGTTTTGGCTTTACGCTTCCGAGTTGAAGCTGATCTAACACATACCGGAAGGGGAACCGGTCGCCTGGACACCTGGTACTGGAAATATCACTGTGCCGGACAATGTGTTGCAAGGGAATGTTGTAACGGTCTTTTATGCGACGACAGAGCTGAATTAGAGAGGCAATCTGCTTTGCGCTCGGTCTGGCCGGTCCCTTGTCTTCCTGTCGGGTTATCTTCGCTGCTGAAATCCCCAACGACCGAAATTCCCAGATATGAGTTGTACCCTTGCGCATGCGCTCCCTCGCACCTTTCCGGTCTGCCGGCTCGCACACTGCCGTTGGCCATAATGAGGTAGTGATAGGCCACATGATAAGTGCGACCGAAACACAAAATTTCGAAGCCACGCGCCTGATGATATTCGTCGATATCGCGCTGGCTTCTCGGCACTTTTTTTTCGCCCGGAATCACCGCCGTGTGGTGAATGACAATACCGGTCGCTGTGATCGTGTTAAAGAAGGAAACGACGGATGACATATATTTCTCAATCGTTTTCCTCGGCATTGTCTTGTCGACCGCGCCTGAGATGTCCGGATCACGCCGAATAACGCCGCTGGCTTCGCTACTGGAGAGCCCGCCCGCCGTGTTTTCATAGGCGAGAAACTCGGCAGTCAGTTCAACCTGGGTGGTAATCGGAGTGGTGGTCACGAGAGGAGCGGCCCCCCGTTTCTGTCCTCCGATTTGCAATTCGCCGGATCGTAACGCCCGCACTCCTCTGTCACTCAAAACAAAAATCAGCAAATCAGTACGGCGACTCCAAATAACACGCGGATCGAATTTGACAAGTGAAGGAGCGCTCCATTTATCTCCAGGTTCACGGCACTCAGTCACCCCGGTACGACTGACATTCACAGTTCCGCCCGTTATCGAGGGAATCACGACAATGCACCTCGTGCTGTTCAGGACCGCATCGGGGATCGAATTTTGAGATTTCTTAGAGATTTCGTCCAGTACATGCGCTGCTCTCTTTAAACTTAACAATCCCGCGGATCCTATTTGCTTGGTCGGGTATGCGATCCCGGTTGAGCTAACCACTAGGAAAAGGAGCACGACTTTCTTCGTGCAGCGTAACAAGGGCGCTTGGCCATCCTTTGCGGCTTCGATTCGCGTGAAACTAACGGCTTTCCGAATGACTGGACTAGAGTAGTAGTTTGGCTGACAGCTGTATACTAATCTTTGCTTCTCTTGGTTCTGGCGGCCGTAACGCGAATGCCTTGAATCCGGTCGGGGACCGCTATTGTCTAGGCGTGAGTATGTCGAGTTTTCCTTTGCCCCGTAATTCAACTCTTCCCAGCTCTCCTTCAGATTCATGCCTGAACATTGAGCACAGCACACTCCCAATCAGTCCAACAATGACTCCTGAAGCCAAAGAATCAGGCGGCCCTAAACCGGATTTGCAGGCTATTTTAAAAGAGGCAATGGAAGGAACAGGGGCGACCGGAGCTGCTATAGCTTTCACCACAGAAGATGCCCTGTGCTGCCGAGCCTCCGCTGGTAGCCCAGCTCCAGAAGTGGGGGCGCGTTTGCAAGAAGGCACCAGCCTAACCGGGCTTTGTTTCAGTACTGGCGAAATTCAGATGTGCAACGACACCAAGAGCGATCGGAGGGTCGACCCCCAACTATGCAAAGAAAAAGGCATCCAGTCCGTTCTCGTATTGCCAATTAAGCGGAATGCCGAGGTGATGGGAGTGCTCGAAGTGCTATCCATCAACCCGAATGCGTTCAACCGGCATGACGCGATCGCGATGAGTCGTTTAGCCGGTCGAGTATTACCATCGACTTCAGAGTTCGCGACAATACCGGATCGATGCCTAAATTACCTCCCGAGTGAGCACATTGAAGCAATGAGAGATGTCAAAAAAACTGTGGGCGATGCCGACAAACCTGGGGAAAATAGCGACCCCATACCGGCTGCGACCGCAGCTGAAATGCTCCAATGGAACGAGCACTACATCGGAGCACAATTATCTGACAAGCCGATGACTATTGCGAGCCGAGAGCATTGGAGTGGGCGGGGTTGGTTAACAAGAGGACTAGCCGCTATTGCTCTTGCCGCGGCTATAAGTTTGGGTTACGGATATCACCTCAATCATACAAAAGTAGCAACACACACCGCGACACTTTCAATTGAAGCCGCGAACCATACTACGGCCTTTCCGAATCAGCTGAATACTTCGTCCGAACAAAACAAGAAGACTAATGGGCGATGGAAAGCGTCGGACGGTATTTTAAGAGCAACTACGCAAGAGGTTATTCTGGCGATCCAGGAAACAGAGCCGGGCACACATATAAATCGCACACTCAACCTAACCGACGCAGATGACTCCATTGCTCAATACGAAATGGCTCTACGATATGCTGATGGTGAAGGCATGCCGCAGAACTATCCGGTCGCGATGCAGTGGTTCGCGAAAGCAGCGGCAAACGGCAATGCTGACGGGCAGTGGAAGCTGGGGCTAGGCTATTTCAAGGGAATCGGAGTGCCACATGACGAGCGCGAGGCGGTGCTATGGTTCAAACGAGCTGCAAACCACGGCAATATCCGGGCCCAGAGTGCTCTGAGTGATCTTTACCTGACTGGTCGAGGCGTTCCAAGAGACTACGTGCGTGCATATACGTGGGCAGCTATTGGTGGTGGATTGCGCGGAAACGACAGCGATCGATTGAGTGGCATAAGAGCGCTAATGACACGAGTCCAGATTGAGGAGGCCAATCGAAAGATATCAAGTTGGCGCAACCGCCAGACGCTGAAAGCCTTCCCTTCGGTCTCTTCTCGGTGAATGCCGTGATGGATGATTTGGTCGGCCGCTCGGCGTGCGGAGATTGCCCCAAACCTTGGTTGTTATGAATTTTCGATGGCGACAATGTCCAATTGAAACTGGGGCCGAGGTAAAGCTAACCATTCTTCATTTCATCCCAGCCATGCCGGCGCAGTTTACGATTTTCACCGCCCAATCTTTGGGCAATTGACTCTATGCGTTCAACGGGCGTACGTTTGCCTCATAGGAGTTTTCCCAATGAATGCAAATCCCCCGAAGAAGTTCCCAGCGACCGCTACAGACGAAGCCCAAGAACTAGAAAACCGGATCCGCCTCCGCGCATACGAACTCTATGAAGCCCGGGGCCGCCAGGATGGCCACCAAGAAGAGGACTGGTTCCGCGCGAAAGAAGAGATCGCAATCAAAAAATTCCGAGTTGCCTCCGCCTGATCACACAACATTACGACCGCAATATTGAAAAAAGCCCCGGACACAAGCGTACGCACGTTTTATGCTCGGCGCACGCACGACCGCAAGAATGCACCATATTTGGGTGATTGACTCCCTTCTTCAATAGGCGTACCGTGCGACCGAGAATTCTCACAACTCGGTCGGTCGGGCATCCTCGACGGTTTCCCTTAATCCGCAAACCCAGAAAGGAGAGAACGAATGTTTACCCGCATAGTCGAACTAACCACCAAGCCAGGCAAAAACAGACAGCTCGCTGATGCCATCAATGAAAAAGTTCTCCCGATCCTGAAAAAGCAGAAAGGGTTCTTGGATGAGACGGTTTTTGTCTCAGAAGAGGACAATCGTGTTCTCGCACAGGGTTTTTGGAAAACCAAAGAGGATGCGGAACAATATCACCGCGCCGAGTTCCACAAAGTGCATGAAACAATTCGGCACCTGCTAGAAACCGAACCCGTGATTCGCATGTTCATCGTTCACAGTTCGACCAACCTCAAGGTTGCAGTTGGGAAAGCCGCCGGAAGCGCTAGATAGAGGCCTCACAGGCAAAATCGGCCGAGTGTATTGGTCTCGTCCGCTTTCGGCTTCTCTGGGAAAGGAGACACTATGGCGACAAAAAACGTGGAATCCGTTCGTGCCGCACACGAATGCTGGAACCGGCGGGATTTCCCAGGCGTAATCCGTAACACCACCGAAGGCCTTAGCTATACCGATCAAGGCCGCAATATCACCTTAAACACGCGTGACAAATTCCGAGAATGGACGGAAGGATGGGCAAAAGCCTTCTCGGACGGAAAAATCACCGATCCCAAATACATTGACGCGGGTGACATCGTCGTCACTCAGTTTACGGTCGAAGGCACGAATGACGGGCCATTGGGTTCTCTTGCACCTACCGGTCGCAGGATATCCCTGGCGTTTTGCGAGGTTTGCCAGCTCGACAAACAGGGACGGGTCGTGTCGGGGAACTGCTACTACGATCAATACACCCTTCTCACGCAACTCGGGCATATTCAACCGCTTTCTGCAGCGGCCTAGATTAACCAACCTACCGCCACAACTCAGGGCGCGTTTATAGCGCGCCCTTTCTGTTTGCCTACGGAACATTGGGACCACTTCCTTGGCTTTGGCCTAAGGCGCTTGAGCGAGGCGTCCGCGACCTGCTTGATGTGCGCGGGTCGACTGTCCGGTCCGGCCTGCTTGCCTGTGTTCGGATCGAGCGGGACACTACTCGCACTTGCGCTGACAAAATTCCAGGGCGAGAGAACTGGAAAGACTCACTCCGGGTTGTAGAAGCAAATCTTTGTTGATGGGAAAGCCACGTTGAGCGAGGGTAACGAATGGCAACCTTTGAACAAGAGCGTTCTCCTCAGAAAGAAAAGTGTCACTCTTTCAGCCCGATCGCATCTCAGATGATGGATGTCTTCGACTCAGGACGAGATCCACGAAATGATCGCGAATGGCCGCAAAAACACTGGCGTTTTTGGCAGAGAGGGTCTGCCGACCCACTCGACGTTAGTCTTAACAGGTTACGCAGGGACCAGACGATCTCGGAGACAGCGGCGCGGTGGATGGCTTGTACAGCGTCGAACCGGAGCCCGTCGACGCCGAAGTCGCGCAGATACATGCGGGCATTGTCAAGAAGGAAGTCTTTGACCTCTCTCTGCCAGGTTGCGAAGCCTTCACCCCAAGGAGTGTGATGGCCGTGGACGTGGTAGATGCCGCCGGGTATTCAGTTATCGCCGGAGCAGTTGCCGTCATATTGCCAGTAACGGTTGTTGAGCTGGCCGGCGTGATTGTAGATGACGTCAAGGATTACGGCAGGCCCAAACTGTGCGCTGCATCGTGCATCTGGTCCGATGTAAACGGCCGACCACCGAATGGTCGAACGGCTAGATCCGTCTTGATGTGATAAATCTCGATTCGAGCCACGACTTCCACTACCCTTGAGTCGTGCACCTTTATCCTAGGGGCCTTCCTCCATCCTCGGTCGTCGTGCTCGGACCAATTCCACTTATTCGGTCGAGAGACGTGTTAAAGAGGAGCCGGTCTGTGTGACCATCGGCGGACCTGCATTCTTCAATTGCTCAAGTTGGGACTGAACTTTCGCCCATTCTTTTGGTTTCCGCTTGATCGAATAATTAGCATCCGGATGCCCGAAGAACTCTAGGAGCTCGGCACGCACCTCCGGCGAAGCTCCCCCGAAATTCTGCTTTGCCAGCTCGTTGAGCAACTTCGCGTGCGTCTCATCATTGAGCCGATATTTGCCCGGCCCCGTCATCTCACCGGTGTCAAAATTCTCGTTGGGCAAGTCCGGCTTGCCGATACCTACCCGGCTTAGCAGCTGTCGGTAACGATCCAAAGTCGCGTTGAAGCTGGCTTCGAACATTCGTTCCGTCTCGGGCGTAGGTGTTTTGAGTTGTAAAACTCGTAGGGGACCGAATTTCGGAAGAATTCGAACGAGGAAAGCGAGAAATCTCTCGCCGGAGGTGGGCCGCTGGTATTTCTCCCCCCAACTCTTTTGGTAACTCGCACGAGAAAGGTTGTAAAGAAACTTCTTTTTGGTCATGCCGGGCTGATCCTTCATGATCTCATCCTTCTTCAGAGCTCCAGGCAATGCGCGTGGCCTTGGGGAGAAGCTGGCTGACATCGTGACGGTACGAACCGAGCACCTTATCTTCATCAGAAAGAACACTCTTCAGATCTAGGCCGTAGGTTTCCTGAAAGGCTTGTTCTAATAGCGAAGCCGAAACTCCAAAGCCGATGAAATCGTGGTAACTATCCGGAGCGTAACGTCCGCGCGCTACTTCCAGCACGTCAAATCCAAATTCCGTCTTCACGTGGGCCAACTTGTCCTGTTCATATGTAACCGAGTCGCCGTATTTCTTTTTTAACTTGGGATAGAGAATCGGGACCGCGCGATTCGTACCGATGGGATGACCATTATTATCCGCCGCATAGTGAGCGAGTGCCCCAAGCGCAAATGCGTAGCCGTTCAGATCCTTGGCATCCCGTAGAAGAGCCAGGACAAAGTCCCCGCTTCGCACATAGTGAGCCAGGTCGCTGAAGAAAAAACTTCCGTGCGGATAATAACCCATGTCCTGAATAATAGCCCCGCCATATGCATAGCCGTGCGCTTCTTTGATTTCCACTGGCGTCGAACCGGGAAAACGCGCCAACAGTAATGGGCGTATGTTGGTGTCCCACACGCTGTCAATGATCGCTTCATGCGCAAGGACCGCGTAGGCCGCTAAGTCGCTTGGCCAGCACAAAGACAGGATCAGCGCTGAGATGATGCCGAGGACTCTCCAAGAACAGTTACGGCCGCGTCTCATTCTGCCAACCTCGCTGTGATGCTGCGCGTTTTATCTCACGAGAGTTCGAGTGCACAGATTGGATGCTGTTGAGCACATTAATGACCAAGTTTCAACTCCCGGTCGCTTTTAGTCAATTGCTCGGAATGCTTCACGGCGTCTATAGAAAGTTACGCTGATGAAGGAAGCCTGACAACCGCCTGTGCACCATCGAGTCAATTCCGCCATACATTTGGCCTCGGCGTCCTATTGGGCGCTCGCCATAGCGATAGCCGCTTTCTAAAAGCGAATGAAAAGGAGCTGTGCTGAAGCTGGTGCCAGTCGGTAGCGATACAACAGCGATCTGGTATCAGAACTAGTCTGGCGTCAAACGATAGGACAGCTGAGACAAAGAAGTAAGATGTGTCGGTTGTGTATGCTGCCAAGAGGAGCTTTCGACTAAACGCATTACCTGTGCGAAATCGTGCTAATCGGTCGTCACGCCGATCATTTGACGAATTCGCCTTGCCCTCCACCGGCCCAAGGATCATAAGTCAAGCTGAACCGTTTCACGGCGTGGTCCAGCGGGGTATACGCTTCAGTCATGACAGCCCTGCGGGCTCACTCGTGAAGACGGGGTAAATAAGCACAGGTATCACGGCGGCACAGATTGGTTGAATCGCATCCCACTCAACCCGCGCGGAAATCTTGTGCACAACCAGGAGCATACTTGTTAGTGCAGTCCATTCTTCTACAATGTAGCGCTTTTCCCTAGCACACACCGCTGGGATGGGTCGCGGTTCCGGATTCCTGAGTCGGAACGATCTGCACGCTTGGCGTTGTGTAGGGCGTCGTGCCGGCTAGGTTCGCGGCACATTGCTGGATCGCCTGCTGGACCGCTGGAAGGGTGAAGGGTAGATTCGGAATCGACTGGTCAGGTCTTTTCAAATTAAGCGCGCTGGTCAGATCCCCTACCGTGGCACGGCGCCAGGCGCTCAAGTTTGGCACTTCAGCGCCGAACAAAGATTCGAGAAATCGCAATACCGAAGTGTGGTCGAAGAGGTCCGACGAAACTAACCCGCCCCGAGTGAGCGGGGAAATGATTAGCATCGGAACGCGAAAACCCAACCCAATGGGACCAGTAATCGCTGGACTGCCGATTACAGTAGGGTCCGGAACAGCCGGAGTGGTTATATATTCTCCCGGTGTCCCCAGAGGCGCCGTCACCGGAGCAACGTGATCAAAAAATCCGCCATTTTCATCATAGGTGACAAACAAGACGGTCTTTGCCCACAGGGCTGGGTTCGCTGTTAGAGCGCTAACGATGAGGGAGAGGGTATTCTCGCCAAAGATCGAAGGTGATGGCGGGTGATCCGATGTAAGGACCGACCCTACCAGCCAGGAAACTTGTGGCAAACTCCCAGACGCAACGTCGGCCAGGAAGTCGACGGGGAATTGCGGTCCGAACGCATTCTGATGCAACACCGATGCAGGATCCTGGAAGTTTTTGAAGTAGGACAGAACATTGTCCGAGAGAATTCCGCCGAGAACAGTCTCGTCAGGTGACGAGTAAACCTTCCAAGAAATCTTCCGGGCCTGAAGTTGCTCGGGCATGGTCGTATATGTCAGACGACCGTAAAGGCTGGAGCGATTCGTTACAACGGTCTGCAAAATCGGTCCACCGTTTTTTCCGTCTGGGTCAAGAGAAGCCGCCATCGTGTAGAGACGATTCGGGTCGGTAGGGCCCATTACCGAGCAAAAATAGTTGTCGCAGATCGTGAAGGCATCGGCTAGGCCGTAATAATAAGGAAGGTCTTCGCGCGTGTAGTAGCCCATGCTTAGTACGGCGTCGTTGGGATTAATCGGAAATCTCGAGGTAACAAATCCGTCCATTGCCCCCGCGTTCCAACTCTGATGTTGGGATAACCAATCATGGGTGATGTCGTGCGTGCAGGCTGCATTCGTTGTGGCGGTGTCAAGGTGGAATGGCAAGAGTGTCCCGACAGGTGAACTTGTCGTGTTCGCTGGATTGGGCTGCTGGAATGCTGCGCTCTGATCCGAAAATCCGCGGACACCGCGATAGCTTCCAAAGTAGTGATCGAAAGACCGGTTTTCCTGGATCAGGATGACCACATGCTCGATGTCAGTGAGTTTGGAGCAAGAGGGCGGGAAGGAAGAACCGGACGGAGAAGTGATTGAACCGCCACCGCAGCCGGAAACAACCAAAGGACCGAATTGCGCAACAGCGGTCGCAGCCCCGAGTTTCAGTAGTTCTCTACGAGTGAAATGTCGCATAAGCCTTGCGTTTGGATGCGCTATCCTGACTAAAGGTAGGACCACAGACTTCGGGCAAGAGCAACCAAAAAAACAGGCATTGTGGTTTAAGGCAAACGGATGGGATCGGGGGTTTTCCATCCGTCATTTCTAGGATTTAAGCAAGGTCCTCCGCAAATTGTGCGGACTCGTCCGCGGCGCACGATAGGCAACGAGCCGATGGTAGTCTATGGTAGGGAGGTTACGAGTGTTAAAGCAAACGATTTGGCTCGCCGTTTTCCTCATTGTGTTATGTGCTTGCATGTCAGTTTCTGCTGATGAATGGCCAAGTCCGCAAATGCGCGAGGCGTTCAGTGACTCGCGCAGTTATTTTGTGCGGGTGACCCCGGGTAACAACTGGGGAGATACAGTCGGGTTCAAAGGGGCGCCTAAGGGTGCATCCGCCAAGGCACAGTTCTTCCGCAGGGAACCGGATATGTCTTATAGGCCGCTCAAGGAAATCGAGTTGTTTAATCCCGTAGCGCCGGTTGAATTTTTTGTTTCGAACGATGGATATCTGGCGACCCTGGACAACTGGCACAATAGGGGGTACGGGAAGGTGGTAGCCTTCTATTCTCCAGACGGTAACCATATCAAGGACTATGAGTTAAGGGATCTTTTCTCAGAAGACGAGATTCGGCGATTTGATCGGAGCGTTTCTTCCATTGCATGGCATGGAAACGCAGACTACGTTCGTCCTGACCATAAGACGCTGAACGTAGACGTTCAAAACCTGGGGAAAGGCAGTGGCTTCGTCTTCGAGATGCGGACGGGCAACTATCAGTACTGTCATTGGCAAGATAAGGCCAGCACTTTATTTCGTTGTCGAAGTGCGAACGAGGGCCGGCAGTGGAAGCCGTTTCGAGAATAAGTCATAGATAATGTATCTATGGTTCCATACGGCATCGGAGAATACGACGACGTCTCAAACCGCAACCCGACGAACTGAGACGGCGTAGCGAAAGTCTTGCTCTTCTAACTGCCACGGTAACCGCCTATTCGGCAAAAAGCAATTTCACATGCGTATTGCTAAGGTTCATCTCTAACATTCAACGAGGCGTACATTCGTCTCATCTTTTTCTGCTACGAATTCGATATACAAGGTATGCGACTATTGCAATGTTGATCAGCAGGACTGCGGTCTTAACCGCAGTCGGATGACGATAGATCTCATAAAGTTCGATAGGAACTAATGAGCTGGTAATGACTACGGTTAGCCACTCAGCCCATCGCTTCTCGATCCATAGGCCAACCCCTTCAGTCAGAAAAAGCGCAGCATAGATCATGCTGCCTAACCCGAGTCCTTTGATCTTGTCTGGCGTGAGATGCGAGGCTTTCTCCAAAGCGGTGTCGATATAACGATTGTTTGGGTCAAGCCTGAGCAATTCCACCCAGTGCTCAACGATATCAGCCACGTCCTTGTGGAGCAGCTTCATCGCGCCGATTCCAATCGCGATCAGAACGGCAGCTTTGAGAAGCTTGAACCATGCAATAAGCCGTACCAAGCTGCTATTGGATGTTTTCACGTTAGCCCATTATGCATGAAAAGAGGAGGAACGAGCCCAGTAGAGAAGCACATCGAGTGACCGTTGCCGCTTGGGCAACTCGGATGCCCGCATTGATGCCGCCCGGCTTTAGGCGCCAACGCAAGCGCTTTGTACACTGGTGAAGGAAGCAGCTACGAGCGTAAGTAAGACAACATTTCGCGTCTTCATCGTCCTTCTGGGGGAGGACAGTCTGTTTATCTTATCGTGCCAATGATGGCGGACCTGAATGCTGCGCCGTTTCCTGTCGATTGGACAGTGTATGTAGCACGTGACGTAGGAACGTGGCAAAGCATAGAACAGCGCGTTGGTGGCGTGAATACAGATGCAGCCCTCACTGATCATCAGCGCAAGGTCACCGTTGTGAATGGCCTGCTATACAACCCGTTGTTTTCGTTCGCCGGTTACGTCCAGAAGACGCCCGAGGGAATCTTAAGACACGAACCAGGTCACATCACTTGCAACACCCAAACGAGGACCTAGCAGACCGATACGCAAGAACCGGCACATGCCGCAAACATTAACGTATACGAGCGAATTCGACATATCTTCTTTTTTTAATGGGAACGGCACGTTGAGTGAGGATAATGAATGGCAACCGCTGAACAACGGCGTTCTTCTCAGAAAGAAACTGCTACTCTTTCAGCCCGAATCGCGTCTCTGGCAGGGCGTGTCCTTCGATCCTGGATGAGATCCACGCAATGATCGCAAATGGCAGGAAAAACAATGGCGTTTTTGGCAAAGAGGGTCTGCCGACCCACTCGACGTTAGTCTTAACAGGAAACTCAACCCAAATCCCAGCGTTCTCAACGTTGATTAACTTGACGACGACAGGATGAGTTTCATCGAGAGCAAGCGTACGGACTAAGATACTTTGGTTTACAAGTTCAGCTAGTCTCGGCAGCATAACGCCGCGATTATACCCCGGGGCTCACAGGTGGCCCGGCCGTGTTGGACCAATATAATTCCGCCTACCTGAAATAAACCGTGAGCGAGCAGTCGTCCCGGGCTTCGCAGGATTCTGAGCGAGAAAACTTGAAACGCGTAGAACACTACGATGTAGGCGTTTCACAATTGGCTACGGAGTGCAACATTGCTCTCGCAATCACTCCCGAAGCCGGCGCCAGCAACACAAGCTGTTCGCGAATCTGATCTCGCAATCTGTAGTGCCGTTGGGCTTGCGAAGCCGGTCAATGGAGTCCACGAGCAAATAGCGGCAGTTTTCTTCTGTTACCGGAGCGTTCTCGGCAATCGGACAATCTTGCAATCAATGGCTCGGTTAAGAGCGAAGTCGAGCGTCGCGAGGTGGCGTTTTGTGGATTCTCTGCCAGGCACGGCGAAGCTGCCGCGTGGAAGTGAATCCGGATTGTTCCGCTACGCGTTCCATGTCTAACCGCGTTTCGCGAAGCAACTCCTGGGCAAACGCCACCCGGAGGCGATTGGTGTAATCAGGAATGCTCGCACCGACGTGTTCGTGAAAGAGGCGCGAAAGGTGGCGTTCGCTAGCGCCCGCGACCCGTGCCAGCGCGCTCAAACTCCACGGCCTGGCAAGATCAGCAGCTATGGTGTCTTGGACACGATGTACAGCCGGGTGAATGTGATTGCGGCCTTCCAGCCACGGGGAAAGCTGCGGGTCTGAACCGCTGCGGCGCAAGTAAACAACGAGGTAGCGCGCGACTCCAACGGCACAAGCCTGATTCGTAACTTGATGAACCAGATGAAGCATAAGGTCGATACCCGCGGTAATGCCGGCACTTGAATAGCGCTCGCCATCTTCCACATAGAGACGATTTTCCAGAATTCGCGCTCGTGGTGCGATCACAGCCAACTCTTCGTAACTCAAATAGTGCGTGGTGCAGGAATATCCGTCGAGAAGGCCAGCGCGGGCGGCGATCAGCGCGCCGGTGCAAATCGAGATCACTTTGTGGCCGGGTCGGACCATAGCCTTCAACCATTTCACAATAGTTTTTTCCGACGCCTCGTCATCGGCGGATTTTCCCGGACCTGGTCCACCCCCGGTGAGCATTACATATTCAACATCGCCGGCAAGCACGAGCCACGACTGCGGGGGCAATTCTTCAGGCAGCGGATCAATGGCGGCCACGGTGATTCCAATCGAGGTTTCCAAAGAAGACTTTGGCCCAACGTAGCGTACTTCAAAACGCACACGGCCTTGTAGGCGGTTGGCTTGACGCAGAACTTCAAGTGGACCTGCGATATCGAGCAGTAGCAGGCGTGGCGGGACTACGACGAACACAGGGATGCGGCGGACGTCAGCAGCATTCGGAGCATCGTCAGCCGGCCGGGGAATCGCTTTATCGTCACCATCAGAGTTAGCACTTCTTCTTCGTGTCTTTGACGGCTTCATAACATTTCGACGGACTTGTCCGACAACCCGGTTGCAGTGAGGTCGTGGGTCAGACTACAAGTTCGTGGGATGCAGCCGCAAGCGCTTCTTCCACAGTCGTGATTCGCGCGAATCGTTCGTCCAGAACGAGTTCGGTTCTGGATTTAATTTCCTCAGAGGTCCACCTTCTTCCCTGGCGTCCAACCATCGGAAATGTCAATGTCGCCTCAGTGACGTAGTCGACGTCAAATCCGAGATCAGAAGCATGACGAGTAGTGGTCTCGCAACATTGTTCGGTCCGGATGCCAGAGACGATAACCCGCCGGATACCTCGCCGGGTGAGCCACACATCCACTCCACTGCCGATCAGCGCGCTGTGACTGTGCTTTTGGAAGACCGCATCCGGCGTGAAAGATACATCCTTGAGGGGAGCCACGTAGCCCGATTCGAGAGAGAACGGGCCCGAATCCTCGACGTGAAAAATCTGGATGACCGGAATCTTGCGCGCCTGGGCACCTTCAATCAAAGCTCGCAGGCGCGAGACGAAATCAGGCAAGTCGGATTCACACCAATAGGTGCGGTGACGAAAGGATTCTTGCACGTCAATCACGAGTAGCGCGGTTGCAGAAGTGGAATTCAGAAGTCCTCCGTGGGTGATTAGTTTCGCAATCGGCGCACACGCTATGAAAGGCCCCTATCGGACCTTTATCGGACAAAAACGGACATCCAAGCGGACCCGGCAAGAAACATCCGAAGAATTCATTTCTCTCGAGATTTGGCTTGCCGATATTTCTGAAGCAATCCGATTTGTCATGAATTTGTCTCCAAATAACTGTTCGGAAAAAGATTTGTCGTTTTTTGTCCGCTCCGCGTCCGTCCGATGCCTTTTACCGATGTAAGCCTCCTGACACAATCGCCCGACTCGGGAGGTCAAAAGTGAATCGAATTCAGCGACACAGTGAAAATTCCACGCGGCTTTTCTATTTTTCTGCAGCCAGTCTCTGCGTATTTCTTTTCCTAACGATTGCCGCCGTGGGACAAAGTACAACTGGAACGTTGCGCGGACAGGTTCTCGACCCACAAGGTGCGGCCGTCTCTGGTGCGAAGATAAAAATTACCAATCAGGAGACGTCAGTCGTCTCCAATACCACCACCTCGTCTGCTGGAACCTGGAATCTTCCTAGCCTGATTCCCGGGAAATATTCCGTGAGCATCGAGGCGTCGGGATTTCGGCAAGTGGTGCGGAAAGATGTTCCCGTGCTTGCCGACCGCGACAACACTGCCGACGCCCAGCTCGAGGTGGGCACGACGACCGAGACCGTGGAGGTCGAAGGGAGCGCAGTAGCAGTCCAGACTTCCTCCTCTTCGCTTGGTAACGATTTCGATTCCCGAGACGTGCTCAATTTACCCAGCGGCGGTGGTGCCCTCAACGGTAGTCCGTTAAACCTGGCGGTACTTGCGCCCAATGTCACCGCACAGCCTGGTGGGGTTACAGGTGTAGGCGGATCGGTTGGGGGCACGCGCCCTCGCGAGAACAGCTTTAACGTTGACGGAGTGGATGACAATAATCTTGGCGTCACCGGACCAAATTCGACCGTGATTCCGGATGCAGTTGCCGAATTTACACTACAGACCAATCAGTTCAGCGCCGAAACCGGTCATTCCTCCGGAGGCCAATTCAATCTTGTGACCAAGACCGGAACCAACAGTTTCCACGGTTCCGCATACGAGTACTTCCAGAACCGAAATCTCAATTCGATAGATAACCTCACCAAACAAGCAATCGCGGCCGATACGATCCCGGGCCAACCCGCCTACGATAACAATCGTTTTGGATTCAATCTGGGCGGGCCGATCGTGAAAAATAAACTCTACTTCTTCGGCAACTACGAATACACGGACCTGCATGGAGCCGGGAACGCTACGTTCTTGAACGCCCCTACCGCAGCAGGACTGTCTGCTTTACAAGGCATGGCTGCGGACCAGGCAGTGCAAGATGTCTTACAGAATTATCCAGTGGCTCCAAACGCCGATCCCAGTCTCTCCATTACGGTGAACGGAGCGGCGGTTCCGGTCGGCCCGCTCGTACTCATCAGCCCATTACGCCAGCGGGAACACGATGCGATTGCCAACGTTGATTATTCGATGGGCAAGCACCAACTCGGCTTCCGCTTTCTGCTCAATCAAGCGGACTTCATCTCCCCGTAAACTCAACCCAGTCTCAGTTCAATCAGGACCAGCCGATACATAGTCGCAAGATTTCTGCCAACGATACATGGACCATCAACAATCAAATGGTGAATGACTTTCGCCTGCAGTATTCGTTCTACTCGTTGGCAGGAGTCAATCCGTGCAGCAGCTGTCCACCCGACGTAACCATTCTGGAACTCGGTGGAACTACCGTCGGTCCCTCTGATAACCAGAATCAGAAGCAGAATTCTTATCAGGTGAAGGACAATTTCTCCTGGGTCATGGGCAAGCACACGCTGAAATTTGGAGCGGAATATACACATTTCATCTATCCACAGTTCTTCCTGCCACGCAGCAACGGCGACTACTGGTACAACACCATGGAAGACCTGGTGAACGACGATTTGGCCTCCGTGCCAGGACGAACATTGCGTGGTGCGGGCAGCGGCACCTTCATCGGAACGCAGAGCCTCTTCGCAGGGTATTTCCAGGATGATCTGAAGTTGACGCCGCGTCTAACACTGAATCTCGGGCTCCGCTATGAGTACTGGACGAACCCGGTCGGCGATGAGACCCAGGCGCTTAATGCCATCTCGGATGTTCCGAACGTGATTACGTTCAGAAAACCGAAGACAGACGTCAACAATTTCGCCCCAAGAATTGGCTTTGCTTACGACCCATTTGGAAATGGGAAAACGTCGGTCCGTGGAGGGTTCGGTATTTCTTACGGATGGAAATTCCAGAACTTCGCTGCCATCACGCTTCCCCTCAAATCCAGAGCGAAATGGATCCCGCCTCAGCCTGTAACCTGAGCAATCCGCCGGGGTGGTGTGCGACCGGGTCGCCCTTTATTGCTGACGGTGGCTTGCCGTCGGTGTATCTGCCTCCCGCGAACCAGGCGGAAGCCAGGGCCCTGACGACGAGTTTCATCGACGACACGGTAATGCCAAAGATTCTCACTTGGTCTTTCGGTATTCAGCGACAGCTTTACCGCAACGGCGTGTTCGAGGTGCGCTACCTGGGAACGCGAGGTCTGGAGTTGCCAATTCAATTCCGCCGGAATGAAATTAGTGCCTTTGATGCGGGAGTGAATGCCATTCCCACATTCTTCAAAGCCTCCGATGTCCCCGCAACTGGGACGCGAACACCCCCACCGACACCGCCTTTAACAATTTTGTCGCCGGTGGAGCAAATAATATCTATGCTCCGTTTGGCTTCCTGGCGAATGTCACGTCCGATCCGCCATTGGCAAGTAGCGTCTATCACGCTTTGTCCTGGAGTTATACGCAGCGGGCCTGGCGTGGTCTCTCAATGAATGCAAACTACACCTGGGCGCACGCGATCGACGATGCCACCAACGAATTCTTCACCAGCCTTCTGAATCCGCGCCGATCACAAGACGCTTTTCAGCTGGGGGAGGACCGCTCTGACTCCGATTTGGACGTGCGCCATAAGTTTGCCCTGTCGGCGACCTACGCCACGCCTGACATGAAATCGGGCAACATGGTATTGAAGACTTTGTTGAGTGGATACAACCTCGGCGTCGTCTATCTCGCCCAAACCGGTCAACCGATAACAATTCAATCCGGTCAGGCGGGCATTGATTCAAACGGCAACGGAGATACGGCAGGCGATCGGGGCATGCTGAATCCCTTTGGAACGGCCCAAAGAGGTTCTGACGTCATTCCCGTCTGCGCTAATCCCGGCGGCACAACTTCATTGGCAGGTGACACGCTCACCAACGGCGGGTCGTGCCCCGGCGCGACCATCGGATACCTGGCAGCTGACCCCGCCGCCAAGTATGTGATCGCCGGGCCCGACGTTAAGGCAACACTGGGACGTAACAGTTTCCGCTCCCCGGGTTTCGGAGTCATGAGTCTTTCGGTCGGCAAGACAGTAAAAATAACCGAATCTGCCTATGTTCAGTTCAAAGCAGATTTTTACAACGTCCTCAATCACCAAAACTTTACCATCAGCAATGGCAACGTGTTCAGTACTGCTGGCGTAACCGCGGCGACTTCAAATCCCGGATATGTAAGCATCATCGACCCGAACTTTCTGAATCCGAAAATTTTCAGTGGAGGGAACCGTCAGACGACGCTCACTGCTAAGTTCGTATTTTGAACGGCGCCGGAGGAAGCCGTGGTGACTTCCTCCAGCTTTTTTGCGTATAACAACCCGGAACAGTCGCCAGAAAGGCAACGTGCAATTCCGTTATCCGATCATGAAGAGCCGAATGACGGTTTTGATGTTGACCGCCGTTTTGATTGCCGCCACTCCACTCACGTTCCAAGAGTCCTGATCTGAATAGCATCGACAACTCCGTCAAGCCGGGCGATGATTTCTATCGCTACGCCAATGGACGCTGGCTGAAAGAGAATGCGATCCCCGCCGGCCGCTCAAGTTACGATACGCGCGCCATGCTTGCGGAAAGAACAAGTAAGCTGGTCCGCGATCTGATTCAAAGTGCGGCTTCCACTCTTGCCGCCGACGGCGTTACACAAAAAGTCGGCGACTACTACGCCAGCTTCATGGATCTGGGCGCCATCGAAGCCAGAGGGCTTTCGCCGCTCGCCGACGAAATGGCAAGGATTGCCGCCATCCACGACAACACGTCCCTCTCCACCTATCTCGGCACCACCTTAAACAGTGAGGTCGAAGGACTCACTGCCAACGGGGACCATATTTTCGGCATTTGGATAAACCAGGGCTTCGAAGATTCGGAGCACAATCTTCCTCACATCTGGCAAGGCGGCCTGGGAATGCCCGACCGCGAGAATTACCTCGAATCGTCTCCGAAGATGGCTGACTTGCGCACTCAGTACAAGACGCATATTCAGAAGCTACTTGAAATCGCGGGAGAAGACGGATTCCGAAAACCGTGCGACGCAGATCCTATCCCTTGAAATCAAGATCGCGCAAGCGTTTGCACCAGATTCAGACGCTGCCGACGTCTTCAAGCAAAACAACCCCTGGAAGCGCGCCGACTTTGATGTCAAAGCGCCCGGGCTTGACTGGGCTGCATACTTTCAATCGTCTGGCCTTGCCGACCAACAGGATTTTATCGTCTGGCAACCAAGTGCGGTCACTGGAGTTTCTGCACTGGTTCGAAGCGAGAGCATCGAAACCTGGAAGGCCTATCTTCGATTTCACTTATTGGAGCACTATGCCAGCGTCTTGCCCGCGGCAGTTGCCGCTGAACACTTCGCGTTCTATGGACCCGTCCTTTCAGGGGCGCAGCAAATGCCGGAACGAAGTGAGCAGGCAGTCGCGGCCACCAATGGTGCCGTAGGTCAAGCTGTGGGTCAGCTCTATACCAAACGACATTTTCCACCCGAAGCCAAGGCCAGAGCACAGTCTATGGTGAACGATTTGATCTCCGCGTATCGCGGACGGATTTCAAATCTCACGTGGATGTCATCGCAGACAAAACAAAAGGCGTTAGCCAAACTGGCGGCGCTTGAAGTGATCGTCGGCTATCCCGAGGTGTGGATCGATTATTCATCGCTCAAGGTTGTGCGTGGCGATGCCTTCGGAAACATGCGCCGGGCAGAGGATTTTAACCGTTCGCGCAACATCGCCAGACTGAAACAGCCGGTTGATCCGATCGACTGGCCGATCAATCCGCAAGTGCCGGGCGCGGTGATCATGTTCAGTCCCAACGCGGAGTTTTTTTCGGCGGCGATTCTACAGCCGCCCTACTTCGACAGCGAAGGTGATTCGGCTTCTAACTATGGTTCAGCCGGAGCTGGGATGGCACATGAAATCAGTCACAGCTTCGACGAATTGGGAAATCTCTATGATGCGCAAGGCCGCTTGGGAGATTGGTGGACGGCAGACGATCGCTCTAAGTTTCGCAAGACGGCCGAACAACTCATTCAGCAGTTCAACCAGTATTGTTCGTTTCCCGATGCATGCGTAGACGGCAAGCAAGTGTCGTCTGAAAACATTGCCGATCTGGCAGGATTGCTGGTGGCGCATGACGCCTACATTTTGTCCTTGAAAGGAAAGAGTGATGTCGCCATTGGTGGACTGAGTGGCGAACAACGTTTCTTCCTGGCGTTCGCACAGAGATGGCGAAAACTACAAACCGATGTCGGGTTGCGTCAGCAGCTGAAAACCGACACCCACGCGCCGGGAGAATATCGAAGCGATTCCGTACGCAATGTAGATCGGTGGTATGAGATCTACCATGTTGCACCCGGCAATAAACTCTATCTCAAGCCCGATGACAGGGTCAGGATCTGGTAAGTCAAGCACGGCCCGCATCGACGATTGCGGCACGCTTCATTCCGACGCCTCCTTCTAGCTATGCGGAAGCAACCATGCGCCAATAGGCGCTTACTGCGGGCAAAGGTTCAGTTGTAGCAATCAAACTACTTCCGCTTAGGCTTTGAGCTTAGCTTTCTGATCGGGGAGGGAGTCTCGTGGGATACGGCATTAGCTGGGTGGCTATTCGCGACAGCAAAGAAAATACCTTGCTTGAAGTACTTGGCCTCGAAAAGACAGGCGAGACGGAGGACACCCCGGACAGCGAATGGTCCACGACGCAGGTAGGCGACTGGACAGTCGTCTGGTCCAATTGCTTTGAACCTAACAAGTTTCGCCATGCCCGACTGAAACTCAAGAGCGAGGCCATCATTTGCGACGTGGAGGAACACATTATGTATTCCTCAGTCTCCTCATTTAAGGACGGTGACCTCAGCTGGCGTGTTGTGCATGATGCACAGCAGACAAGTGATCACTTGTCGATTGAGGGATCGCCCCCGGAACCGCTTCCAAAGATCCAAATGGAGCAATTTGCTCTTGTCCGCGAGGGTGAAGCTGACCATATTTTCGACATTCCCATTCGCCTGGCACAAGAACTAGTGGGCTTCCGATACGATGAAACCGTAGACCGGACCTTTGAAGTATTGCGAAGCAAGCCCAAATGGAAATTTCGGTAGCTGAATCCGGCTACTTCATCACAGCAAACTCCACTCCAGGCAGCAAATGCAACCGCCACTGTCACAGGTCCGGATGGCACATCCGGCGTCCTAAACTTCCCCTCGAAAGTAATCACGGATGCCAATGGGAACCAGCACTCCAAGTTGCGCAGAAGAAGTCGGGGGTCGAAGACCCATGTCTGAAAGGTCGAGACATGGGCCAATCGCGCCAGTTTCGGGCCGTCATTTAGTCGTCATCGCGTTCGCCGGGTTGCTTGTCAAAGCCATACGTCCCGTCCCAGTGGTACTCTGCGAAACTCCCCGAGCCATTGACTCGGGCGTGGAACCCGCTAAAGTCGCCAGTACCATCCGAGAAGGTGCACAGCGCTAGGTTGGTCACCAAATCGAGTGTGCAACGGCCAACCGCCCGGTTGCCGCTCCCAGCGTCGAGGACTATGTTGCTGTCCAGCAATCCCGTCGAAGGAACCAGGGACTGAAAATAAAAGACCTTCGAGCCGACAGGAATCGCCCGCAGGTTTGAGGAACTGATCGTGCAGAAAGAACCTGCCTGGCCCGTATACCCCAAGCAATTCTTTGTGACATGGAGCCTTTTGTGTCCAGTGGAGGACGCCGATGGTGAGGCCGCTCCTAAAGTCATGGAAAAAACACCGAAGATCAGGAACAGGGCGAAGACTGTCTGAGTGCAGATAGCTTTCATAAATCTCCTTTTGGTTGATTGTTTGCAATTTAGTCACGAACTACCGAGGGAGAAATCATGGCTAGTAATCTCCTTCAGCAGTTTCGAGGTCGAGGAGACACTGCTCTTCGCCCATGACTATGGCAATGCAGGCAATGTCTATTGAGATCTACTGTCGGTCAAAAGAAAGTCGGTCCGTAGCGCTATGAATTCAATGAAGATGTAGGGCTACCTCAAATAGCTTCAGGCAGACGAGCGGGACTTGCTAACGGTGATTTCAGTGCTAGACTGGCCGCCTTGGAGAGCTTTGTGGGACAAACTGCCTCGAACGCCCGCAGATTGGTTCGGTTTGGAACTTTCGAAGTGGATCTTCGAGCGGGAGAGCTTCGCAAGGATGGGGCAAAGCTAAGACTCACCGGCCAGCCATTTGAGGTTCTCACAATCTTGCTGGAGCACGCTGGCGAAGTCGTAACCCGGGAAGAACTGCAGCAGCGTCTGTGGCCAGACACCTTCGTCGATGTCGAGCACAATCTCAATACAGCTATTAACAGAATTCGCGAGGTCCTCGGCGACTCGGCGGAAAGTCCGCTCTTTGTTCAAACCTTGCCTCGGCGGGGCTATCGTTTCATCGCACCGTTGGAGACTTCTAAAGAGGCGATTGATACGGGCGAAGGCCAGGGTCCTTTGCTCCCGATGGAAGAAATCGTCTCGGGCCTCCAGAACGAATCACATTTTTGGGCTTGGCCCCGACGTTACTCCATTCTTTTAGCTGCGCTAGTTTTGCTGATTGGTTCCGGCGTTGCATGGTGGTTGCGAGAGAGAACGGAGCCGAATCCTGAAATTGTAAAGTTCCTGCGTCTCACCGATTTTGCTGGATTAGAAGAAACCCCCTCGTTCTCGCCAGACGCAAGATCGGTAGTTTTTGTCAGTGATTCGACCGGGTCTCGGCAGATTTGGGTCCGCTTGCTGGCCGGGGGGCCTCCTCTTCAGCTCACCCGCGATCCCGGTGATCACCTAGAGCCCCGTTGGTCACAAGACTCGTCCGCCATCATTTATTACACACCACCTGGCGAAGGTGACGCGCAGGGTACTTTGTGGCAGGTGTCAGCCTTGGGCGGCACCGCTCAACGCCTGGTGTCCAGCATGAGCGGTGCGGACGTGAGTCATGACGGAAAGAAGCTCACATTTTTCCGCCTCAATGGCAGGCAGATGGAACTGGCGGTTTCCGATCGCGACGGTGCCAACAGTAGCGTCCTAACCCAAGCCATTGCCACGTTTAGCTATCGCCAACCGCGGTGGTCACCCGATGACACCTCCATCGCGTACTTGCACAGTCGCGAGAATTGGGCTGACGACATTTTTATCGTGTCTTCGGCAGGTGGCCTTCCGAGGCAGGTCACAAAAGAAGGCACTCTGATGAACGGGCTGGCGTGGTTGCCCGATGGCTCGCATTTAATTTACAGCTCCGCGCGGGGAAGCACACTCCTCTATCTTCCGACGATGCATCTGTGGCTGACGCGCGCCTCGGGCGGAGATCCTCAGCAGCTAACCTTCAGCGATGCTGGGGATGAGAGTCCGGACGTTGACCACTTTGGTCGAACCCTGGTTAGTCGCAAACACATGCAATTCGACATCTGGAAGTTCCCGGTGGATGCCGATCCTGCGCGAAATGTAACCCGCGCGGTGCGCATCACTCGCCAAACTGGGCAGGTACAAACTCCCACACTGGATCCCGACGACGGCCAACTGGCCTACCTTTCAGATACTGGCGGACACGGTAATATCTGGGTGCGACAGTTAACAAGCGGCGAGACTCGACAAATCACCTTCGAAAGAAATGCCCGAGTTGTTGTGGGAGTTCCGATCTGGTCCCCCGACGGAAAGTTCATAACGTTCGTCACTAACAGTTCGTCTCAAGAGGGACGGAGCATTAAGTACTGGATCATTCGTCCTGACGGAAGTAATCCTCACATTGCAATCTTGCAGGGCGCGTGGGCAACCTGGTCTGGCGATAGTAAGTGGCTCTACTACTCCGACTGGGCGCCGGTACGAACAACGGGAGGCGTGCTCATGAAAGTTCCGATAAGCGGCGGCAGTCCTGTAGTAGTGCGTACCGACAATGCGCGAGCACCAGCGGTGGCACCGGACGGATTAGCGTTGTATTACGTCGTCCCATTGCAAAACCTGAATGGCTCGCTGGACTATGAATTGCGCGTAGCACGACCTGAGAACGGACCTTCAACTTTGCTGACGCGGATTTCCGGCGATCGCATTCCCAACTGGCAAGGCCTGCATCCCGTGATTTCCAGAGACGGCAAATCGCTTGTTATGCCCTTGGAAGACAAACAGGGAACAAATATTTGGGTGGCGTCCACCGCAACTGGAGAACTACGGCGGATAACAGATTTCGGGGAAAAACGAACTCTCATTGCGCGACGGATCTCCTGGTCATCAGACGGGAAGTGGGTTTTTGCTGCCGTCGGCGAGGGTGACGCTGATATCGTGGAAATGGACGGACTATTGAAATAAAGAGCCTATCGCGCATCATCCGTAGGCTCGCTCATGCGAGGACGATGGTGCTGAACAATTTTCTTTGAGATTTCATGTCGCTCGGTAGCCCCAATTTCCGTCTAAGCTCGCAGCGGCGTCACACTATATACCCGTCGGTCGATCCCGGCCAGGAGTTGTGAGTGTAAAGGCGACTTCACGCCAACAACCCTTTCAAACTTCCGGTAACTCTCCGCGTTCATTGACTTGCCGATTTTACCCAAGTAACATTTTTTGTCGGTGATCGGGCGGACCATTTCTCATTACCGCATTGTAGAGAAGCTTGGTGGCGGCGGAATGGGCGTCGTCTACAAGGCAGAGGACACCCGCCTGCACCGCTTCGTAGCTCTGAAGTTCCTGCCTGATGAGGTTGCTCGCGATCCGCAGGCTCTAAACCGCTTCCAGCGCGAGGCTCAGGCTGCTTCCGCGCTCAACCATCCCAACATCTGCACCATTCACGACATCGGAGAGGACAGTGGTAATGCGTTCATTGCCATGGAATTTCTTGATGGCGTAACTCTGAAGCATCGCATCGCCGGAAGGCCGGTCGAGATCGAGGTTTTACTGGGCTTGGGGATCGAGATTGCCGACGCGCTGGATGCCGCGCATTCCGAAGGGATCGTGCACCGCGACATCAAGCCCGGAAACATCTTTGTCACCAAGCGTGGCCATGCCAAGATTCTTGATTTCGGTCTGGCGAAAGTGACGCCAGCGGACCGTAGAGGTTCAGGATCGGCCGCAACTACCGCCCTAGAAACGGCGATGACTGAGGAGCACTTGACCAGTCCGGGTGCGACGCTTGGTACGGTCGCTTATATGTCCCCGGAACAAGTGCGGGCCAAAGAGCTCGACGCGCGAACCGATTTGTTTTCGTTCGGGGTCGTCTTATACGAGATGGCGACTGGGGCGCTGCCTTTTCGTGGTGACAGTACAGCGGTGATCTTCGACGGCATCATGAACCGAACACCACTGCCGCCCTTGCGGGTGAATCCGGATGTGCCGCTCAGGCTGGACGAGATCATCAACAAAGCGCTGGAGAAAGACCGCGACGTTCGCTATCAATCGGCCGCCGAGTTACGGGCGGACCTCAAGCGGCTGAAGCGTGACACCGAGTCAGGCATCGTCGCACCAACGCCCCCGATCCGCAGAAGTTCTTTGCGGTTGGGTATGGTTGCGGGGGTGGTCGTACTGTTTCTGATCGCCGCGATCATCGGACTCTATCACTACCTGGGTCGGGGTGCGCCACCCACCTCCACCAACTGGGAACAGATGACATTTTTTACTGACTCCGTAGTGTACCCAGCGCTTTCTCCCGACGGGCGCATGCTGGCGTTTATTCGAGGGAACGACCCCTTTTTTGGCCGAGGGGATATTTATATCAAGCTGCTTCCTTCCGGAGATGCGGTTCAACTCACCCATGATTCGGTGGCCAAACTGAGTCCCGTGTTCTCTCCCGATGGCTCGCGCATCTCTTACGGGACGGTTGGTCCGTGGGACACTTGGGTAGTCCCGGTCCTGGGCGGGCAGCCTGAGATCCTCCTGCGAAATGCCTCATCGCTTACCTGGATTGATGGTGGCAAACATCTTCTTTTTTCGGAGATCAAGGAAGGGCTGCACATGGCGGTGGTCACCACCGACGAGGCGCGCGGGCAAAGCCGTGACGTCTACGTTCCTCCTGGGGAACGCAGCATGGTCCATCACTCTTACCTTTCTCCTGATGGCCACTGGGTCCTGCTGGTCGCCATGGACAACCGGGGCGAGTTGGCGGCGTGCCATGTGGTTCCGTTCGATGGCAGCGGAGGCGCGCGGGCCGTGGGACCTCCCCAGGCGACTTGTATTGCTGGAGCCTGGTCGTCCGACGGTAAATGGGTCTATGTCAGTTCAAACGAGGGTGGGCGTTTCCATATATGGCGGCAAAAGTTTCCCGACGGATCCCCGCAACAAGTGACCTTTGGGACCACGGAAGAAGAAGGCATCGCCATGAGCCCCGACGGAAAATCTCTGCTCACCTCAGTGGGTGCACGGGATGACACTGTCTGGATCCACGATGCTGGCGGGGATCGTCAACTCTCGTCGGAAGGAAGCGCTTACTGGACTACTTTCTCCCACGACGGAAGCAAGCTTTATTACCTGATGCAGAGCGGGCATAGCGGGATCGAGATTTGGCGCCGAGAACTGAGCTCCGGCAAAACCGAGCGGGTGGTATCAGATTCCGCGGTCCAGCCCGGATCCACCATGGAATTTTACAGCGTCTCTCAAGATGACAAGCAGGTCGCTTTCTCCGTGATAGATCAGAAAGGCTTCTCGCGGGTTTGGCTTTCGCCCACGGATCACCGGTCGTCGCCACGCTCATTAGCGTCTGCTACCAGCCAGGACTCGCCGCTTTTTCTGCCCAATGGCGACCTGGTGTTGCGTTCCACTGAAGATGGACAGAATTTCCTATATCGCACCCGCCAGGATGGTACCGACCGGCGAAAGGTCACTCCCGACACGATCCACATTGTGGAGACGATCTCGCCTGACGGCCGTTGGGTGGTGGCCGGGGGCAACAGACCGGACGCCGAACATCAGGCTGTCATCAACGCCTACCCCGTGGACGGTGGTCCGCCCTCCGACCTGTGCAACACTCTTTGCGAACCTCGCTGGGACATCAGTGGGAAGTTTTTCTATCTCTTCTTCGGCGCTTCGGGCGATTTAAATACCTATGCCTTGCCAGTGAACCCAGCTCGCGGCATTCCAGGTTTCCCTCCTGGCGGCCTCCATACAGCGGCGGATTTGAAGGCGGAGAAAGGGCTGATCGTAATTCCACAACAAATTGATTCAGCCGTCGCCCCGAATCATTACTCTTACACCCGTGAGAACACGCGGCGGAATATCTATCGCATCCCCTTGCCCGAGTAGCTTGCTGAAATCCGCAGATTCTTCTCGGAGGAATTTGCCTCCAACAGTGCACCCAGGGTGACAAAGGAAGCGACCTGGTTTGCTGTGAAATGTCGTCCTAAATTGTTCGTGCGGATGGTCAAGGCGGATCACCAACATTCAACAGCCATTGATACCGTAGTCACGCAGGCGCTCTCCGAAGCTTCTAAGCTCTGAAGTAGCGATTCCACTCACCGGAAATTCTTCCCAAACGCCAGTTTTGACGATTCTTTCACCGAGTTTGGCAGCCTCTTCCAGCGTATAAAAGAATCTCTTTCCGACATCTTTGTCGAAGTCGACGAAATAGAACTGTACGGTCCCGCGTTCACAGGTAAAAACCGCACGCGTGGATTCCGTGAGTCTGAAATCGCTACCGCTCATAGCGAATCTTACCTCCGCCTTCGCCATCTGAACCGAGAATATCAAAATCATCGCAAAACCTGCCGCGCGACGTGGTGGTGGGCCGACAATATTGATTTTGCCCGTTCATCCGGCAAGCAAATGGTCCCTCAGTTCCAGACATCTGATGCAGCGACACTGGTACGTTGCATCGCTGGAATGTGCCGTATGGCCGCACTTGTCGCAGATATATCTGCCATCCACATGGACGACCATGGGGCGAAATTCGAGACCTAAGGCACAATAGGGACATCGCACTATGTCCTTCATTTCTGACCTCCGGAGTGGGTTCTCTGCAGGTTAAAGCTGGATATCGAACGAGGTAAATGGCTCGGTGGTTGTAAGCAGGGGGCACAATGTGGCTATAACAGACCCTCGCGGAATTACATTAGCTTCTGAATTTTGGGGCAATCGAGCGCAGCTTGTGCAACGCTTCGTCTATGTTACGGCTTTTCGCTCCCGCGGCGTAACGCTCCTCGTTCCCTTCAAAAACTCCAAGCATTCGGTAGGCCGCATCAATCGCGTGGAGTTCTGCGCCGTGGAGACCAGGAACATGGCGCAAGTTTCCGATACGCGCCGCAAGTTCGATTCGAGTATCTTCGATGCTTCGCGTGCTTCAACTCGAAAATGACCTTTTCATAAAGCTCGACCCATTTCTCCTTGTCATATGCCGCTGACATTTCTCATGAACCCCGGGCTTCCACTTGTCAGATGCATTCCAATTCGCTTTTTGGGGGCGATCAAGGACTCTACCTACAAAAATATAGGCATTCTGCTAGTCCTTGGCTGGGGCAACCCCTAACCTTTTCAGTATGAGCGGCACGTTCTTGGTTCGCACTTGGCAGCAGACGGTTTGCACTAATGTTGTTTCCCCTAGAGTAGCCCCAGATGGTCCGGGTACTTGGCCTGCAACGTGCTGATGAGAAGTTCGAACTCGGGCAGAATGTGCAAACTCGCGAGGCTGGGATCTTTCAGAAAGTAGGGCCAGCAGGCAAACCCGGTGCTGACGCTCCGTTCCAGCCACTCAAAAGCAGTTTCGCGCCTCCCGGTCAGCGCGAGCGTACAAGCGATCTGATAATACGTATGATGCGAGTGCCCAAAAGATTTCGGACTCGAACAGGCTTTGGTCACACATTCGATGGCCGCATCTCGATTTCCCATTAGCGCGTGGAGCAAACCCTGCAGACTAATGATAAGCGGTTCGTTTGGGTCAAGCTGCAGCGCTTCGTCCACCAGGCGGCTCGCCTCTTTCCAATCCCCAGTCATCATCGCAAGGAAGGGAGCAAAATAAAGCGCGTACTTGTTGCCGGGACTCTCAGTCCGCCAAACTTGAATCTGCTGGCGTGCCTGGTCGTACTCCTGGCTCCAAACATGAACTTGCACGATGCTCGGGCTGACCGCCTTCCGGGGTTGAAAAGGCCGCCCTCTTTCGAACATTGCTCGCGCGTGATCGAGCAGTCCGATGTGCGCCAGGATTGAGCCCAGACGGTTGTAAGCATGAGGCAGGTTGTTCTGCAGGGAGAGAGCCCGCTTGAGATCGGCAATCGCCTCCAGATGCTGAAAGTTCTTCGACGGCCCCCAAAGCAGAAAAGCACGGGCGACGTGTCCCTCGGGGAGATTCGAGTCAATTTCGAGCGCTCGCCGGCAATGGAATTCGGCTTTCTCCAGCCACACGCTGGCGGGATCGAATTCGAAATGGCGGGTTGTGCACGCGAACGAGAGGGTTGCGTGAGCGAGGGCAAATGTGGGGTCGCGAGTCACTGCATTGGTGAGATGGTGGCTCGCTTGGTCCATCATGGACGCATCGCCGGACGCCGTGATCCGATAGCCGCGCATGAATTCCGCGTAAGCCATCGGATCCCTGCTATAGCGTGGGCGTTGCTCGAACCGTGGCCGAGTTATACGGTCGGTTCAGGGCGCGGCTTATCTGCTTCGCAATATCGCCTTCGAGACTCCCAAGGCGATCCATGTCAATGTCGCACTTCTTCGTGAAGCCGGGACGCTGCAAGTAGGTGTCAAACATCTCCAGCGAGAGACGCCACTGACCTTTTGACATTTGAATAGCGCCGTGAACAACAAACCGCACTCCCAGGCGAGAGGCGATCTCTGAAGGCGTCAGTTCAAGAGGCAAGTTCAGGACCGCCGAAGTGGGTAGCACATCCACGGCCGATAGATTGCCGAGGAGCGAAATCAGCGCGTCCGCAAACCCGAGACACAATCCCTGGTCATCCGTCGCCTTTTCTAGGAGTAACAGCGGCAGCACGGCGATGGAAGCCCGTTCGCCCCCTTCGCTGCCATCCTTCCGGAGGTTCGTGCGCACCGAGTTTCGGCCAGGATCGGAGACCGGATATTTCGCATCGATCACTCGAACCGGGCCGACGAAGCGATATCCTTTACCGACTACCGTCTCAAGAAACCGCGGCCGGTCGGCGTTGTCACCCAGCGCCGTACGAAGCTTTCGCACGATGTTGTTGACGTTTTTTTCGGTATCGATAAACAGGTCGGAGCGCCAGAGCTTATTGACGATGTCCTCGCGGGATACCATCTGCTCGCGGCGCTCGAGCAGAAAGATCAGCAGATCCATGGGCTTCTTCTCGATCTTGATCCGCTGTCCGAAGCGCCGCAGTTCGTAGCGCCCCAAGTCGACTTCGACTCCGCCGGTACTCTGCTTTGAAGGCCCCATGGAGAACTCTTGTCGAGTATTATCCAATAAAAATCAACCGCTTGCGACGATATGCGAAAGATATCAAAAAGTTATATCGCCTGCATTGTTAAGCTCCCTAGCTCAAGAGATCATGCCCCATCACAAATCTCGGAGGAAACTGTCATGAAGAAAAAGCTTTTCATCACCTTCTCAATCGTCGCCATGCTGTGCTTCGCAGGCCAGTTCTTCACCACTGCAGCAAGTCCCGGCGATCACGAAAAGAACGCATTCACCCCTGACACAGTTCAGTGGGGTCCGCCGCCCCCTTTCATCGCCCCGGGCGCGCAGGTCGCCGTGATTGAGGGTAATCCGGGCGCGTCCACCGGTGACTATACCGTGCGAGTGAAAATGCCCGACGGTTACCGCATCGCTCCACACTGGCATCCCCTTCGCGAAAACGTAACGGTTATCTCGGGGACGTTCAAGGTCGGGATGGGAGACAGTTTCGATAAAGACAAGATGGCGACCTTTCCCGCCGGTAGCTTCGCCTACCTCGATCCCGACATGCACCACTACGCAATGGCGTCCGGCGAAGTCATCGTCCAGATTCACGGCGTCGCACCGATGCAGTTCAACTACATCCATCCCGAAGACGACCCGGGCAAGAAGTAGATTCTCGTCACTATGAATCGATTTGGAGGAAAACCATGACTGTGGATACAAAAAAACTGGAGCAATTCTTAGGACAGTTTGTTAACGATCTGGGAGCCACCGTTCACGCCGGTATGGTCGTGATCGGGGAACGGCTTGGCCTTTACAAAGCTCTCGCGGCCAGTCCACTAACACCCACAGAACTGGCTGCCATAACGCGCACCGACGAGCGCTACGTGCGCGAGTGGCTGGCTTCACAGGCTGCGGGCGGCTATATCACGTATAACCCGCAAACCCACAAATTCGGAATGACCGAAGAGCAAGCATTCACCTTGGCGAACGAAGATGGTCCAGCGTATTTGCCGGGCGCCTTTGAACTCGCTCTTGGATCATTGGCAGCTGTTCCCCGTATCACAGAGGCATTCCGCTCAGGTGCCGGTATGGGTTGGGGCGAGCACGAAGACCGGGTATTCCACGGATGCGAGAAGTTCTTTCGTCCGGGCTACGCCGCCAATCTGGTCAGTTCCTGGATCCCCGCCCTGGACGGCGTTCACGACAAGCTCGCGCGTGGGGCAAAGGTCGCCGACGTGGGCTGCGGGAAAGGAGCCTCAACCATCTTGATGGCGAAGGCCTTCCCAAAGTCCCGTATCTTCGGGTTTGACTATCACGAAAAGTCCATCGAAGCCGCACAAGAATCCGCCAAGCGTCAAGGCGTAGGCGACCGGGTGAAGTTCGAGGTGGCGAAAGCCAAAGAATTCCCCGGGAAAGAATACGACTTCGTGGCAGTCTTCGACTGCCTGCACGACATGGGGGACCCGGTCGGCGCCGCGGCGCACGTCCGCGCCGCCCTAACGGACGATGGTTCGTGGATGATCGTCGAACCGTTCGCCAATGACGACCTTCAGGACAATTTCAATCCCGTAGGCCGCATCTACTATTCATTCTCGACTTTGCTCTGCACGCCCTGCTCCCGATCACAAGAAGTGGGAATGTGTCTGGGCGCTCAGGCCGGAGAAAAGCAGATGCGGAAAGTCGTCACTTCTGCCGGCTTCAGCCGCTTCCGACGGGCCACACAGACGCCATTCAATCTGGTCTATGAGGCTAGGCCATAACTCGGACAGACCATCAATTGCTGCTGGAGTGAGCCGACCGTGTCAATGGACCTCTATCGTGTCGGCTCATTCCCGAATGCTCCCTATTCGCTTCCACACACAGCCCCGAAAGAACCGTGACTCGTTCCGCCCGCTGTGAGCGGTTGACGGGCTGCTCTTACGTCACCCGTTCAGGTACGGATTACCGACCACCCTCGAACTGGCTTGGCTTGACAGTGATGATTTACCCTTTGTCTCAACATCGCTAGTCAGTTCAATGCCCCAAAAGTCGTTCTGTGACTCCAAGCACTCGATACCCGCTTGGAGTTCATTCGGGGAGAGCTGTTTAATCCATTGAACTAGGAATTTCTTTTTTTTCGCCCCGCGTTGCAAACCTACGATCATTCCAGCTTGCAGCGGCGTTCGATAGGTGACTAGCCTTGCTCCTGTCGATGTGATGTCGACTGTATGCGCCAGGTGACTGGTTGCGTTGTCGACGGAAATCTTGACAGATAACACGATTTTTCTACGGTCCGACTTTCGTTTGTTCAGCATTTGGAAAGACTATTATCCAGTCTCAACGTCCACGCAGAAAGTTACCCGAGTTTCTGCCAGGCGGTGACTAAAGTCGAACAGAATTTATTGAGCGAGAATTTTGTTTTCCTATACGTGAACTGAAAATTCTGACCCTCCGGTCTCTCCGGCCCCGCTCGTTCCTTTCACTCGCGTAGAGCAGTCGCTTATGAGCGGGGTGCTAGCAAAACTCCCTACCTATTTCTGCTGGGACCGATGGCGTGGGCTATGCTGGAAAAACGTCGGTTTCACCCCCAAAGGCGAAAGTATCGTCCTACCGATGCTCGGGCGCCTTCCCGTGTTCCCGCCACCCCTCGATGATCAGATAGAGCACGGGAATAAAGAACAGATTCAGTACCGTTGACATGATCATCCCGCCGAACACCGTCGTGCCCACTGAATGACGGCCGTTCTCCCCGGAGCCCGTTGCAGCGACTAACGGCACAACGCCCAAGATGAACGCCAGCGATGTCATCAATATTGGTCGCAGCCGGATCGACGCCGCCTGGATCGTGGCCTCCACTAGTGGCAACCCCTGTTCTCGCAATTGTTCAGCGAATTCGACGATCAGAATCGCATTTTTGCTCGCAAGTCCGACGAGCATGACCAGTCCCACCTGGCAGAATACGTCGTCGTTCAGCCCGCGAATCCACTGTGCTCCTAACGCTCCCAGCAGAGCCATTGGAACGGCCAGCAACACGATGAAAGGCAAAATAAAGCTTTCGTACAGTGCAGAAAGCGTCAGATAGACAACCAATGTTCCCAACCCAAAAAGAAGCAGAGATGTCCCGCCCGCCTGCAATTCCTCAAGCGATAGTCCCGTCCAGCTGTATGAGAATCCCTGCGGCAACTTATTCGCCAGTTCGTCCATCGCCGTAATGGCTTGCCCAGAACTGTAACCCGGTGCCGCCGAACCATCGATTTCCGCCGATCGAAACAGGTTGTAATGGCTGATCACCTGCGGTGTGGTCGTCTGCGAAATTGCGAGCAAGTTATCGAGCGGCACCATTGCACCGCTGTCGGAGCGCACATAAAATTCTTTCATATCCTTCGCTGTCGATCGGAATTGCTTGTCGGCTTGAACGTAGACGCGATAGGACCGATTGTTGAAATCGAAGTCGTTAACGTACGCCGATCCCATGTACACGCCCAGGGTATCGGTAATCTGCGAAAGCGGAACGTGCAAACTCTTCGCCTTTTCCCGGTCGATCGTGACCACAAATTGCGGGTCATTCGCTGTAAAAGGCGTGTACAAACTGACCAGGTCTTTCCGCTGTGATGCGCTTCGAATCAGCCCCTGCGTTGCTGCTGCCAGTTCATCGAGCCCGTGCGCAGCGAGATCCTGCACGACAAACTGGAATCCGCCAAAAGCCCCGAGTCCCTGAATAGTTGGGGGCAGCGTCGCAAACACAATCGCTCCCGAGACGCCGAACAGTTGCGGTCGAATCCGATTCAATATCGCCGGGGCTGAGTGCTGCTCGCCCTTTCTCTGCGAATACGGTTTCAGCGACACAAACATCAATCCCTGGTTGGCCGCCGCTCCTGAAAAGCTGAAACCGGCAACGGAAAAAACGTTCTCCACTTCCTCCTGCCGCCTCACAATCTGGGTTACCTGATTTCCAATCGAAGTCGTGTACTCGAGCGAAGCTCCCGCCGGGGACTGCATCACCACGATCAAAAATCCCTGATCTTCATCTGGCACAAACGACTTCGGCACGCGCGTAAATACGAAATACGTCAGTCCCAGACCAGCGAAGAACACCACTACCATCACTATCTTGTGTTCCAGGAAGTGGTGCAGCGAACGACGATATCCGTTGATCATCCGGTTCACACCGTCGTCAAACTTTTGCAGCAACCACATCTTTTTGTGATGGCCCCCAGCCAGGAAGATGGCGGCTAGCGACGGTGCTAACGTCAGGGCATTGAAAGCTGAGATTGCGATCGAAAATGCAATAGTCAGCGCAAACTGACGAAACAGAATGCCAGTTGTTCCGGGAAAGAATGCAACCGGCACAAACACCGCCACCAGCACCAGCGAAGTCGCGATGACAGCGCTCGTAATCTCGGTCGTTGCGGCAACAGAGGCTTTGCGGGAGTCGTGCTCTCCCTCCGCCATGTGACGCTCAATGTTCTCAATGACCACGATTGCGTCATCCACGACGAGTCCGGTTGCGAGCGTGATGCCAAATAGCGTTAGCGTATTGATGGAGAAGCCGAGTAACTTCACGAAAGCGAAAGTACCGATCAACGAGACAGGAGTGGCGATGAAGTGAATCATCGTAGTTCTCCAGTCACCTAGGAAAATGAAAATCACCAGGATGACCAACGCGATCGCCAAACCTACCGTAAACAGCACGTCTTTAATCGACTCGCTGACCGCATCCGTCGTATCGAATGCCAGCGTGTAATGCATTCCTGGCGGAAAGCTCTTCGATAACCGGTCAAGTTCCTCGATGGCCCGCCGGTCCACGTCCAACGCATTCGCCGTCGAGAGCTGCGTCACTCCAATTCCCACCGCATCCTGCCCGTTAAACTTCAGGTCCGATGAATACTGCTCCGCCCCAAGTTCGGCCCGCCCGACATCCTTAAGTCGGACCAGCGTGCCGTCTGCATTCGTTTTAAGAATAATGTTCTCGAACTGCGCCGGCTCACTCAACCGCCCTACCGCTCGCACGCTGACCTGATACTGTTGCCCTGGTATTGACGGCTGCTGTCCAACCTGCCCGGCTGCGACTTCAACGTTCTGCTCCTGGAGCGCATTCACTACGTCAGGTGCCGTCAACCCACGTCCCGCCATGCGCGCCGGGTCGAGCCACAAACGCATGGAATATTTGCGTTCGCCGAAAATCAGTACATCGGCCACGCCCGGGATTCGCTTGAGCGGATCCCTTACGTACACGTCAAGGTAATTGCTCATGAACAGGGTCGAGTATCGGTTGTTCTCAGACGTGACCGCGGCGCCGAAAACGAAGTTCTGCGAACTCTTCTGAGTCGTGATTCCGACGGACTTCACAGCACTCGGCAATCTTCCCTGTGCAGTGTTCACCCGATTTTGAATATCGACGGTGGCCAGGTCAGGATCGCGTGTCAGATCGAATGTCACGGTGATGCCGCTAGATCCATCATTGCCGCTGGTCGAGGTTATGTACTTCATTCCCTCGGCTCCATTGATCTGTTGTTCGAGCGGAATTGTGACCGCACTCTCGACAGTCTGCGCGCTGGCGCCAGTGTAAAAGCTTGAAACCGTCACTTGCGGCGGAGCTAGGTCAGGGAACTGCGCTATGGGCAGAGTCGGAATTACCGCTGCGCCTGCCAACACGATTAACATCGCGCAGACCGAGGCGAACACCGGACGCCTTATGAAGAAATTTACAAACATGAACGAACCTTTGGCTATTGTCGTTATGAACTAAATGAGCTGACGGAAGCTAGAATTCCAGAGCCTAAAGCCCAATTCAGCTCATCGGAACTACCGGCATCCCATCCATCAAAAACTGCGTTCCGGAAACGATGATTTTGTCGCCGGACTTAATCCCCTCTCGTACCTCGAAGTTGTTGCCGACGGTCTCGCCAATAGTCAGTGGATGTTGTTTCGCGATGAACCCTCCCTTCTCCTGTGGTTCCGCGACAAAGGCGAAGTACTGTCCCGCCAACCGTGACACCACAAGAATCGGCACTTCAGGGTTTTGGTGAGTCCCCCAGATCACCCGCGCCCGTATGAACTGCGACTGCCGAAATGCGTCATTTCCATTCGATATTCGGGCCTTCACCAGAACCGTCTGCGTCGTGTTGTCCACCTGCGGAGAGATAAAGCTGATTTTTGTGTCGGCCAGAACTTTTCCGGTGCTGTCGAGAATCTGTACCGGCAAATTCATCTTCAATTGCGCTGAGCGCTCAACCGGCACATAGACATATGCCTCGAGGCTGCCTGGTTGATCGACAGTGGTCAACTGCGTCGTTGTTGTGACGCGATCTCCTACCCGGACCGGAATGTCTCCCACCATACCTGTTCGAGGGGCCGTCACTTTGTAGTAGCGAAGCTGCACCTCCTGCTCTCGCACCTGCGAATTTAGGGCGTCCATCTGCGCTTGTGCCGCATCCAATGTCGCTTTCGCCTGATCCAGATCCTGTTTGCTCACGACTCCAGCGCCTGCCAAATTCTCTGTTCGCCGGTATTGCTGCTTCGCCCAGTTCAGCTGCGCCTGTTGTGCCGCGCGGGCGCTCTCCTGGCTCTTAACCGTCGCCTGCTGCTTTAGCGGATCGATCTCCATGAGAGCGCTCCCCTTCGCGACTCGATCCCCTGAATGCACGAAAATCCGCGTAATCTGGCCCTCCACCTGCGGCATGATCACGGCCGAGTCTCGCGATTTGAGGGTCGCCACGTACTCACTGGCATCATTGACAGGCATCGCCTTGGCTTCCATGACTTTCACCGGTATGGCCTGAACTCCGCCCCCTGGCGGCTGCGCCGGCTTGGCGTTTCCCGAGCAACCTATCATTCCGGAAAACAATGTGAAGATTAAGGCAATCGATCTGAATTCATATTTGTTTTGCATGCAACATCCGTCCTCAGGTTTCATGACAAGAATCCAGCCGAGATCTCTTGAAATCAAAACGAATCTTACAAGCAGAGGGATGCTTTCCGTGTTCGGTCCGTTGGTTACGTCGATATCCTTGTCGATTCGTGCATGCCCGCGAGCAGCCCCTGTTGCACGATTGCATAAACGCGCATTTTACTCCTGAACCACTACCCTAATTCTGGCAGGAGGTATCGTGAGTGCAATCATCCAGGCAGGTCCATAGCCGAACCCAAAAACGCGTGGAAATCATTCCCCCACTCGGGGATACCTCCTTGTGACTGACACCTCGGCCCTCACTACGGTGGGGAGGTCGGCCCGGCAGGATTTGACATAGAACTCGGGCGAGAGTAGCGTGGGGCATCCCACAAAAGTTTCGCTCGGTGTTGCCAATGATCCGCAGGCTCAAGCGATGGTCGAAGCTCATGTTTGCTTTCGCACCCCAGGCGGAAGCTGTGAGCGAAGCGGAGCAATTGGAAGCGGACTGGTGGAAAGCCATCCGGTAGCGCGATAAATACTGCCAGGATACTCCGCGAACTACTAACTACTGATACTTTTTTAATCATGCCTTTCTTGTCCGCTTCGATGGTCACCGTGACCGGCTCTCCTTCCCTAATCTCTACTTCATCGCCCTTCTCGTCCCTGAAATGTTCTTGACACTAATCTCACAATAGATGAGCTCACCTTTTTCAATCTGAATCTGTGGCTTTCTCCGGTTCACTCGGGACAAATGCCTTGATGATCTTCTCAACCGTTCCAGGTAGGGTTGTATTCGGCTCATCCTTTTCGTAGGGAGGATCTATCTACTCACCTCTTTTAGTCGGTTACCAGCCGGTTGAGCCAATATTCTGGAGCTAGGCCGCTTTCCCTGCGAGAGTCTCGCCAAGGGACCCATTGAGCCGGTTTCTTGCTACACTCCTCCACCAATGTCGCGTGAGGTCAAAATGAAGCGCATCGCGCTCGCACTACTTCTGCTCCACTCTGTGTGCGTTGTGTCACAGGCTATCCCCGAAAAGACCAATCCAAAAGTTCGCGCCATCACCGCATTCGTTCGGGTCGACCGCACGAACTTTCTGAAGCAAATCGAAGACACTCTTGTCGTCCTTCGTCGTGCCGAATCAGAATTCACATCTAACGGCTATGATGTCGAATCCATTCGCATTACGACTCAACCTCTCGCCGAGCTCGTTTCCGGACTGTCGGAAGAACAAGCCCTCGCCTTTCTGAAGAAGTTCGATGACCTTTCCGCAAAAGAGAAGTTCGATGCGAACATTGGCCCTGCCTTGTTGCGCGACTCCGACGATCCCTCGACAATGCACCTTCTCGAGCGCGTGCTCTCGACCATGCCCCACCTTAACGCCAGCGCGATCATTGCTGACGAGAGCGGCATTCATTGGAACTCGATACGCCGGTCCGCAGAGCTTGTGAAGTATGTGGCTGAAAACAGCCCGCATAGTCAGGGAAATTTCAACTTTGCTGTAACTGCGATGCTCAAGCCTTACACTCCCTTCTATCCTGGCTCCTATCACAACGGTAATGGACGCCAATTTGCCTTCGGCTTCGAAACCGCCAACGTCGTTCGGGATGTATTTGCAAAAAACAAGGGCAACGTCGAATCTGCCATTTCTGACCTTACGACTGCATTGACGACTCACGCTAAGTTAGCTGATTCAATTGGGGGTAAAGTCGCAGCTGCGACAGGCTGGATTTATCTCGGCTTAGATCCTACCGCGACAGCGCTTGGCGACGTTTCGATCGCTGGCGCGATTGAAGCCTTTACCGGAGCCCGCTTTGGCTCCAGCGGAACCCTGACCGCGGCCCGCATCATCACAACCGCTGAGAAGGCGATCCCAGTCCGGCAAGTGGGCTACTCCGGGTTAATGTTGCCCGTTCTGGAGGACAAACTCCTCGCCCGGAGGTGGGGCGAGTCTGCCTACGACGTGGACTCTCTTCTCGCCTATTCCGCCGTTTGCGCAACCGGCCTGGACACCGTTCCACTTCCGGGCGACATATCCGTCGCGCAAATTGAACGCATCTTCGGCGATATCGCTTCACTCGCCTTCAAATGGAACAAGCCTTTGGCCGGCCGGATTCTACCCGTGAAAGGGAAAAAGGCAGGAGATCAAACGGACTTTCAAAATCCTTACCTGTTCAATACGACGTTGCGCTCCTTGCCCTAACCCTGCAATGGAACCCGACGACCTCGGTTATTACTCCCAAGGGAGCAGGATTGGCGTCTTTAGGCTGTCCCCTCACCCCTTGAGCGGCTTTTACCGCCTTTTCAAGATCACATCGATCGCAACTTGCGGCTGCGACAACATCATCACGTGGCTGCTCGCGTACTGCCGCAAGCATCTTCCGAACCATTGCTCATACGGCCCTCCTATTCGTCATTAAATAGTGAGTGCAGCAATCGCGATAATCTTTTCCGGGTGCCCCATCGCCCAACCCGCATCAGTCGGAGATCCGGTGTGACCCGTATCCGTTGCTGTCGACGTGTATCCCGCTTTCACCGCCATTGCAAGTTGCATATCGTCAATCAGGCCAGCAAATTCGCCATTACCGATCCCTTGCAGCTTGCCATTCCATCTCGAGACCGGAAGCCAGACTGCGAGTTTGATGTCGGAGTCTGCGGTGGGCCTTGCCTGGGCGACGACGCCCCTACGTCGGGAAATCGCATTGGGTCTGCCGCGTCCGAATCCCGATGGCTACCGGATCGATTTTGAGAGTCCCACCAAGGTACCGGAAGAGGGCGAGCTAGAAGACTAGGCGCTTGGGCTCGACAACGAGCGTTATCAGCAGTTTACACACATCCCCCGTCAATGAGACGGTGATGTTTCAACAAAAACCCTTCAAAACCAACTGCAAGCCATTCGTGCGTTTGCAGTACAATTGCAACCGATACACCGCCAACTTCGCATCTGGTCTCGATCGCAGGTAATGGTCTCGGCTCCCACGCTGCGGACCTCGCTACCTAGAAGGAGACTTATGAGCGGAATGCGGCAACAACGTCAGCACCGATTCCCGGCATCCCTAAACCCGCCCGTCGACATCTCTCAAGAAAGACTCCGCTACACGTGGCACACTCATCGGCGACGCAAACGCCGGCTCCTTCTCATTGCAACATTAGTTATTTTCGGAGCAGGAACCGGCGTGCTGGTGGTGTTCTTAGCAGAATGGATCATAAGATAAGTGTTCCCTGATTCGGGAGTGAGCGTAACTTTCTACAAGCGACTTCGCTGTACCAATTCAGAGCTTCGTGGATTTGAATATGAACACAGGCTGAAGTTGCGAGTTACTGAACGATCCACGTTCCATGCGAGCAGCGCAACCGTATTTAACAAGAAGTTGCGCGAACACGACTGGCAGACCGCACTTGGCCGTAGCACATCGGGGATTTCTTAATCTGAGTCAGACCAGCCCGATCCGCCGGAGTAGATCTTGAAAGCGATGGTCGGAGCGATAGCGATCGAAAATCGGATCGACGGCGAGGTATTCCATCCAGACGGCGCGATCGTCATATGCGGCCTGCAGCCATTTGAATGTCTCTTCATTGCTGTTTAGCGCAGCGTAGATCTGAGCCAATCCATAGGGCGAAACGTAACGCTTCCTCGAGATTGCTTCCAGTTCGTGCGCAATTCGTATTGCTTCACGCTTCCGCCCTGCTGCTGCGAGGGCAACAGCGACCTGGGCCGTGTAGAGCGGGCTACCCCCTGATAGACTCGCCGCCCTCTTCAGCTCACTCACGCCCTCTCTGTGCAAGCCTACCTGAACGTAACCCTCGCCGAGCAGAAGGTGAGCAGCTGCGAAGTTCGAATCCAACTCAACAGAGTTTCGAGCTCGTTCGATTGTGCGGGAGTAATCATGTTCCTGATAGTAGCGGAGTGCTACCCATGTGCCGATCATGAGATTAAGAGGATCGAGTTCTAGTGCACGGCTGGCTTCGGCAAGTGCTTCGTCATGGCGTCTCTTAATCGAAAGATAGTCTCCGTACCAGTGGTGCGCATTTGCGTATTGAGGATCCAACTCCAGAGCACGTCGGAACTCAGCGTCCGCTCCGGCCCAATCCCAATCGTGGCTAAGCACAAGGCCCAGGGAGGCGTGAGCTTCGGCCGATTGTGGATCGAGCTCGACCGCTTTGCGCGCGGCCGCGTAAGCCTTCGGGAGTGCGTCGGCTGGAGATTTGAACCCGTGCCACGTAAGTCCGCTGTTGCAGTCGGCCAGCCCTGAATATGCCGCGGCGTAAGTTGGATCGTTGTCAATGGCCTGCTGAAAATAATGTTCCGCCTTCTGCAAGCCCTCGGCAGTTCGCTTGTTCCAATAGTAGCGGCCTTTCAAATATGCCTCGTATGCTTCAGGCCTAGTTTGCCGCGGATTTGCTAAACGTGTTTTCTGTCCTTCAGTCAGGGCGATGGGTATTTGGCTTGCGATGCTTTGCACCACGGAGTCCTGCACAGCTAGCAGGTCTTTGAGTTCGCGGTCGTAACTCTCGGTCCAGAGGTCCGTCTGATTTTGTGCCTGGATGAGCTGAACGGTGATGCGTACACGGTCCGACCAGCGACGAACGCTACCTTGGACAAGATAGTCTGCGTTCAGCTCCTTCCCGATCTCCTTCGCCGGCAGGTTGCTGCCTTTGTATCTGGCAACCGAACTTCGGGCTACCACCGAGAGTCGGTCGCGATTCAGCTTTCCGACCTGAGCGATCATTTCTTCCGTCAGGCCGTCACTGAAGAACTCCTGGTCCGGATCGTGACTCAAGTTTTCAAACGGCAGGACAGCGAGGACGATCTTGCCCTGGGGACGTATGGGCAGGCGCGATGCCCGGCGCTCGCGCCAAATTGCCAGGATTGACAGGAGGCAGCCGACTGAGACCAGCACCATTGCTCCAATAAAAAGCCACCTGTAGGTTTTTCGATTCCCCTGTCCATGAATAGCTCCGACATGCGTCGGTTTCTCCGGAGTGCGCTCTTGATCTTGCTCCACCAAACGCAGTCTTCGGGCTTTCAACCAGCCATCGAGTTCCGAGGCCAAATCCCGGTAGCTGGTGGGGACGACCGATGCCGCTGGATTGGAGACTGCATTCGCTTCTTTGGGGGGAATAACCGAGGCGATGAAGCGATATCCCTGCCCGGTCACGGTCTCTATGAACCGTGGGGTCTCGGCGTCATCCTTCAGGACCTGACGGAGCTTACGGATGGCGCCCCGGATACTGTTGTCTGTATCCAGGAAAACACCCTGGCCCCAAACCCTGGAAACGATTTGATCGCGGGGAACAATCTCGTCCCTGTGTTCAAGCAGAAGGAGAAGGATTTCGAACGGGATGCGCTCCAGCTTGAGCACATGACTGCCGCGACGCAACCTCCGAGGACGCAGGTCAAGCTCGTAGCCTTCGCCGAACCGGATCGGTTGCTTCACTTCAGCTGGCTCGGAAGCCATGGCACACCCCGCGGAAGCGGAACGATTTTACACCACATTTGAAACACCGGCGCAAATGCATTACCCGCTTCTGTTTAGAGCGACACAAAAGATAACGCCGCGACACGCTCTCCGATATGGACAACGACATCCGCTGCCGCAAAGATGCGAATCATCACTGACCGAAAGCCAGTGAAGAATGGAGGAAGCACAATGAAACGGATACATGGTGCCAGAAAGAGGACCCTCGGGCTATGCATGTTGATGGCGACTCTTTGGTTAGGCTCTGCCGTCGCAAAAGCCGATGCCGTATTGGACTGGAACGTGATTGCGGTAAACACTGCGGTCGCGAACGGCGAGAACCCATTCGCACAAGCACGATTCGCAGCGATCGTTCAACTCGCGGTATTCGAATCCGTGAACGCCATCACTGGCGAGTATCATCCCTATCTCGGAACGATCGTCGCACCGCCAGGTGCATCTCCCGATGCAGCAGCCATCCAGGCAGCATATCGCGTGCTTAGGACTTATTTTCCAAGCAAAGCCTCGTCACTCGACACCGAGCACGCCAGCTCGCTGGCGTCTATAGCGGACAGCCAAGCCAAGACCGATGGCATTGCCACGGGTGAAGCCGCAGCTTTGGCCATGATTGCTCTGCGCGCTAACGACGGATCATCGCCCCCGCAATTCAAGACACCTGGCCCGCCTCGTCCGGGAGAATGGCAGGCCACACCGAGTTGTCCAGTTGTCAATGGCATCGCGAGCGGAATCGCGCTCCAATGGCGGAATGTAACTCCGTTCGGAATAAAGCGTGCGCGAGAGTTTCTCCTCGATGCGCCGCCAGCGCTCGGGAGCCACGAATATGCAAGAGCCTACAAAGAGGTGATGACGGTGGGGGGAACTGACAGCACAGAACGACCACAGGACCGCGCCGATGTCGCACTCTTCTACGCGGCGTCCTCGCCAACTCAGGTCTTCAACCAGGCCGTCCAGCAGGTTGCCCAGCAACAGGGGCGTTCGATGTCAGAAAATGCCCGTTCTCTGGCCCTGGTGAACATGGCGATGAATGACAGCCTGGTCGCGTCATTCCTCAACAAGTATCACTACAATTTCTGGCGCCCCGAAACAGCGATCCGCGCTGGAGACAAAGACGGTAATCCCAGAACCCATTCTGATACCAATTTCGCCCCCTTTATCACGACTCCATGTTTCCCGAGTTATCCCTCCAACCATGGCAGCGCAGCTAATGGTGCAGCCGCGATTCTGAGACGTATATTCGGTGAAGGTGGGCATTCCATCACATTGTCGAATCCCGCCGTGCCCGACATCGTGTTGCAATACATGACGTTCAAGCAGATTACCGACGATATCTCCGACGCGCGCGTTTACGGTGGGATACATTTTCGAACCGATCAGATCGCAGGCGAGCGCCTGGGAAAGGCTATAGGCACGGCCGTCTATAGGAACAACTTACGTCCCCAGCACGAGGACGACTGAGACCTCTAGCTCGAGAGAAACTCGCCATTCGTGTCCTGCGGTCTGCTGACTGTGGCCGTTGTGCACGGATGGCGAGCGCCGAGCGGGATTCTCTCGACCGTTCCCCCGAAGCTCCGATCTATAGATTCTGGATTCTGAGCGGATGACGGGCAAACCGGAAGTCAACTGTCGCAATCAAATTACACTCAGAATCCCGATCGGGATACCGACCTGAAGCTTGCAACCGGGCTCAATGAGTCTAATGATTCCATAACAATGTCGGCTCCCAGGCTCGAGTAGACTTTGGAGGCGCAAACCAACCAAAGGCTCGGAGGAAAGGAGCCGAACATGTTGATTATAGGTTGTGACTATCATCCGGGCTTCCAGCAAATTGCATTTGTGGATACCTCAAGCGACTTCGCGGTACCAACTCAGAGTGCTCCCTCGAAGACCTCGGCATCAGATCGAGAGTTCCTTGTGGTGGTCTCACTCTAGCGTTTCCTCCCTACATTCCATGATATGAGCGTTGGGTACGCGAGAAAGATTAGCAGGCATTACATATCTGGTGTTCCCACTCGGCTGCATTGTCCTCACCGCAATTTTGGTTTTGCCACCGCTGATGGCCAGCATGGGAGGCCATTTCACTTGTTCAAGCATCTGTGTCAAATCGCTTTTCTTGCCCAGTGGGGAGTAATAGGACATTTACCCGATTGAAAGGTTACCTTCCTGTGCTGTATACCTGCAGCCAATGGCGATAAGGGCAGCGCGCTGCCATTGGGAGTACATCATGAAAATTCGCATAGTTCTCTGGAGCTTGTGTATGGCTGTTGCCGGCTTCATGTTGGCAACGAGCACGCCATCAATTCCCAGCCTCACCCTCCTCGGTTTGATTGCTGGAGCGGCCACCGGAGTAGCATTTGGAATCATGTTCACTCACAGAGCCAGACGCAGACATAGCTAATACGAGACTCGTTGAACCACCAAATACTGGCAGTCTGAGTATTTCCGGTAATTTGGTAAGGCGTGGCTAAGTATTCCCTGCAGAGCACCGCTCGTGCTCGCACTCTTGCCTGGACCCAAATGGGTGAAAAATACATTTGCGGCCTCCACCGACCTTTGCTACCCTGTCCGCCACATCTAATCGGGCCCAATACGCGGAGGAAATGATGTTCCCGCGCGAAGGGAAACTCGCTAACCTACTTGGCCTTCTCTATGAGGGCACAACTGACGACAAAGCCTGGAATCCGTTCTTGCGCGAGGTCGCGAGTGCGGTAGGTGGTGAATCGGCGGCCTTCATGCTGGGCAAACCAGACCGAGATTTGCACCTCGTTTCTGAGAGCTGGGGCCAAGACCCGGACGGGATTCGACTATATACCGAGCACTACTATAAGTTGGACGTCTGGGCCGCCAAAGGACGACACATCCCAACCACCGAATGGCTAGGTCCCTCTGAAGCCCTTTGTTCTTTTGACGCCCTGGCGCGCACGGAATTCTTTAACGATTTCCTCCTTCGTTTTGATTCGGTACATGCTCTTTTCGGTGCGGCGCAAGATCTGGGAGGTCTGTTTTCAAACTTGAGCATATTCCGCAGTCACAAACGGGGGCCTTTCGACCAGAGCGCCGTAAAGCTGATTAGATTTTTAAGTCCTCATATCGCCCGCGCCTACCGAATTCATTTCCAATTGGCGGATTTAAAGGGCTATAGCCTCAGTCTGCAAACTGCATTGGATAGTTCCCCCACGGGAATTTTGTTATTGGATCGTAATTGCCGGGTAGTCACGATGAACCTGGCGGCGCGAGCTACGATCGATCGAAACGACGGCCTTTTCGTCAGAAATGGAAGGCTGCAGACAGGCGGAGCAAAAGAATTTGCAACTCTGGAAAATCTCCTGTCTAACGCCAGGCCAAGCGGGAAAAGGCTCGGGCTCGCCGGCTCGATGATCGTGGGTCGGAGAAATCAAATGGCTCTGCTTGTGCGAGTCGCGCCGGCCGGCAATTCGCCCTTAGCCCAGCAAAATCCAGTGACGACGATCGTGTTCGTAAATGATCCGAAGCAGAGAGCGCGACCCTCGCAGGAAGTTCTGAACTCGTTGTTTGGGCTGACACCGGCTGAATCCCGGGTGGCGCTACTGCTAACTGATGGTCATAGCACGCGTGAGATCACGGAGATGATCGGAGTGAAGAGCAGCACTCTGAAGTCACAACTAAGTAGTATTTATCGAAAAACCGGTACCTCGAGACAATCTGAATTGATGCGCCTGCTGACGCAATTTGCGGTGCCTGAGAATAGCTGTCCTATGAACCGCGTATAAGTACATGGGTTTCTGCGCGGAATCTGGAGGCCGAACTTCCAGATAGACTCCCGGCCATCCCCCGTTAGGGGGATGACAAGTTACCCTCGGCCTTTCACACTGTTTGCAGAAGAAGTCCCCGTTCTTGTTTGAAACGGTGCGGTTTCTAGCAGTAGTGCTCGACAACCGTACTTCCAACGGCCCCGCTTACGGCCCCCGAACGAAACCCCATAACTTTTCCCGCGCGCTGGCGCGCCCGGTGAACTTGATGCCGCGCTCGGTATGGAGTATCTCCGATAACGAGGGATGCCCAGGAGAGAATTATGAAATCCCTGACTTGTTTCTGCGTGACTATGGCCGCTGTAATCGCCACTTTGCTGTTGCCTCTCGAGCATGCAGCCCAGGCTAGTGCGAAAACTGATAACTCGAAACGCTCTTTCATTAGCTTCGATGCGCCCGGCGCGGGCACCGAATTCGGTCAGGGCACTTTCCCATTCAGCGTCAATGCCTTTTCCGCAATCACGGGCTATGACCTGGACGGCAGCAATGTGTACCACGGTTTTCTTCGGAAAACCAACGGCAGCATCGTGGTCTTCGATGCTCCCGGCGCCGACCTTGCTGCGGACGACTTCAATGGCACATTCCCAGCCGGGATTAATGATGCTGGGTTAATCGCGGGATACTTTATCGATGCAAACAACGTAAGTCACGGCTTTCTGCGAAGTCCAAGCGGATCGTTCACAACATTCGATCCTCCAGGCTCGGGGACGGCGCCCGGTCAGGGAACTATCGTGCTCGGCTTGAACCTGGAAGGCGCCATCGTGGGGGCCTTTCTCAACGCCAACACCTTTTATGGGTTCGTCCGCACTCCTGACGGAAAGTACAAAACGTTCGCCGCCCCAGGCGCATGCAATATGAGTGTCGATGAAGGTTGTCACGGAACTGGCGCCTGGAACATCAACTTTTTCGGAACGATTGTCGGTCCTTATGAAGACACAAGCGGAAATTTTGTAGCGCACACCTTCGTGCGCAGTCCAAATGGCACGTTTACGACCTTTGCAGTTCCTGGCTCTTCTATGGAGGCCGGTCAAGGCACGCTCCCGGCTAGCCTCTCAGGTCTTAACGATCTTGGCGCAATTACCGGACTGTACTACGACGCAAACAATGTTTTTCACGGGTATCTTCGAAATCCCAGTGGCACTTTCATAAAGTTTGAGGCCCCTGGGGCAGACACGACTGATGAGTTCTTTGGTACGTTTCCGAATAGCCTCAATGACTTCGGGAGTATTGCGGGAGACTATCTTGACTCGAGCGACGTGTATCACGGGTTTCTGCGACATCCCGACGGTACGTTCACGGAGTTCGACGCAACAGGTGCGGATACGACGGCTGGCGATTTCAACGGTACGATACCGGAAAGCCTTAACCTATTCGGGACGATTACAGGGGTTTATTACGACACTAACAGTGCCGGCCACGGCTTTCTTCGGATGCCGAGCAACGAAAATCAACTAGCGCACCAAACTAATGTTGAGAGAGACGTGGCTGCTACTCGAATCAGTTCCCCAAATCGTTCAGATCCTCGCCGTAATGTCGTCAGGCCTATGTTGCGGCCACATGGCGGCCTCGTGACTCCTTGGGATCGTTGGGCTAGTAGTCAAACGTCCAGATAGTTTCTTTCACTGGGAGACGCAAGAGGTTAGTCCTCTTAAGACACGGGGTCCCACGGCCAGAAGCACGTGCGTGTTGGCTCTAAAGAAGGCTCTGGGGCCTCAAAGTCTAACCTACGTATGACCCCCATATCTGGCACGAAACTCGGTCCTTATGAAATTCAATTCCCGCTTGGGGCCGGTGGGATGGGCGAGGTGTATCGCGCACGCGACACACGGCTCGACCGCGAAGTTGCGATCAAAGTACTTTCCTCACACTTGAATCAGAGTCCGGAACTCCGAGCCCGTTTCGAACGGGAGGCTAAGGCCATTTCCGGACTTCAACATCCGCATATCTGCGTTCTCTATGACATCGGCAGCCAGGATGGAGTGGACTTTCTGGTCATGGAGTATCTCAAGGGCGAGACTCTCTCAGCCCGCATCAAGAAAGGATCTCTTCCTCTCGACGAGACACTCAATATTGCCATTGCAATCGCGGGCGCGCTGGGCGCGGCACACAACAAGGGGATTATTCATCGTGATCTAAAGCCTGGCAACGTCATGGTCACTGAAGCAGGGGCGAAGCTCCTCGATTTTGGCCTCGCTAAGTACGAACCGGCCAGAGCAGCCAACGAAAACACCATGACTGTGCCCGTGACGGGCGAGGCACAGGTAGTTGGCACGCTGCCTTATATGTCGCCCGAGCAGTTGAAAGGGAAAGGAGAGGACGCTCGTAGCGACATCTTCGCTTTTGGCGCAGTTCTGTATGAGATGGTCACCGGACACAGTGCATTTCAACGCCCGTCCAATATTCAGACCATCGCTGCGGTGGACCATGAGGAGCCCAAGGCTGTCCGAGAATTTGTCAAGGATGTGCCGGACGATCTGGAGTGCATTATTCGACGATGCCTGCGAAAGAACGCCGGGGAACGATATGCGTCCGTGTCAGAGGTCGAGCGAGAACTTGAGAATTGCCGTGCTCTGACATTGGGACCGGCAGGCGGCATTAACCTGAGGCTCCTCTTGCGGCGCGCCAGGAAGCCCAGAGTTGCGATCCCTGCCATGCTTGTCCTGCTCGCTTTCGGAAGCGGTTCCGCCTGGTGGCTCCATCGCAGTTTCAAAGCACGCTGGGCGCGAGACCAACTCGTGCCACGAATCGCACAACTCATCAAGAAGGAACAATTGGGTGAAGCCTACGCTCTGGCGGTCGAGGCTGAGCGATATATCCCAAATGATCCGATGCTCGACAAATTCTGGCCCGACATCTCCTGGCCAGGTTCAATCAAAACCACGCCGCCAGGAGTTTCCGTTTTCCGTAAGAACTACAACGCCCCGGATAACACATGGGAGTTCGTTGGACACTCGCCGATCGAAAAGCGAAGATTTCCTCCTGTGGATTCACAGTGGAAGTTCGAGCTAAAAGGCTTTGCCACCGTGGAGCGCGCCACCTTCCCAGCCGACGATGTGACGGTAACGATGGATAAGGAATCGGAGGCTCCTGCTGGAATGGTACGCGTCGAGCTTGCAACACCAGCATCGCCGCTAAGTACACCATTGACCCTGTTTGGACTTGCAGGTTACGAAGGGTTGCCGGCCGTTCAGCTCGGTGATTTCTTGATCGACAGGTACGAGGTTACGAACGAGGAGTTTAAACGGTTTCTAGACCAGGGAGGTTATCAGAAGCAAGAGTACTGGAAGCAAGAGTTCCGCAAGGACGGTCGAATTCTCTCATGGGCTGAGGCGATGAAATTCTTTCAGGACAGGACGGGCAGGCCAGGCCCCGCCACCTGGATACAGGGCGAGTACCCACGTGGCCAGGAAGACTATCCCGTCACAGGAGTGAGTTGGTTCGAGGCAACTGCCTACGCGGAGTTCGCAGGCAAGTCCCTTCCCACCATTTATCACTGGACAGCAGCCGCCTGGCCCGCTGACAGTCCCAGCATTATTCCTGCCAGTAATTTTGCCGGGCAGGGAGCCGCTCGTATTGGGAAGTACCACGGGTTGAGCTGGTCTGGGGCCTACGACATGGCGGGCAATGTCAAGGAGTGGTGCTCGAATGAGGCGGATTTTGGTAATCGCTATATCATGGGCGGCGCCTGGGACGAGCCGACCTACATGTTCAACGATGTCGATGCACGCTCCCCGTTCGAGCGCTCCGCCAATTTTGGATTCCGCGGCGCCAGGTATGCCTCGACCGATCTGACTGCTAGAGCTGCCGATCCCGTGAAGGCTCAAGCGCGGGATTACGCCCGGGAGAAACCTGTTTCTGATCAATTGTTCCAGATATACAAAGGCCTTTATGCATACGACAAGACACCCTTGAATGCGATGGTGGAATCCACTCAAAAGACGGACGGCTGGAAAATGGAGAAGATTACATTCTGCGGCGTATGGAGGCGACCGCGTAATAGCGTATCTTTTTCTGCCCATAATAGGTTCCCCACCTTTTCAAACCGTGGTGCACTTTCCCGGTGCTGGCGCACATCACGTCCGGTCTTTCGCTGCCGCGCTCGCAGATTTTGCGGGAGATTTCGATTTTATTATCAAGAGCGGACGAGCCGTCATGTTTCCTGTATATAAGGGAACCTTTGAGCGGGGGGATGACGTCAAGAAAGGCTATTGGCCTAACACGACAACCACATACCGCGATCACGTCATGGCCTGGTCCAAAGACCTGGGACGGTCGATCGATTATCTCGAGACCCGTTCCGACATCGATCACAACAAGTTGGCCTACGAAGGGTACAGCTGGGGAGCAGCTATGGGGGCCATTTTTCCAGCAGTGGAAGATCGGTTCAAAGCCTTGGTGCTCGTTGCACCCGGGTTCTATTTACAACCGCGACTTCCGGAAGTGGATCAGCTCAACTTCGCACCGCGCGTGAAGGCTCCTGTTTTGATGTTGAATGGCCGTTTCGATTTCATATTCCCACCCGGGTCCTCGCAAGAGCCGATGTTTCGTCTAATGGGGACGCCAAAAGAGAACAAGCGACGCGTCGTTTACGACACCGGTCATGACATTCCACGGAGTGAGTTAATCAAGGAAAGCCTCGACTGGCTAGACCGTTATTTGGGGCCCGTGAAATAGAAAGTCGGTGATCTCTTTCCTGTCTGGAGATTCTTAATGAAGCTAACGATTCCGACGCTTCTATTGGCCGCCATGATCGTGCCGGTCACGTGCTTGGCGCAGGATGCAACCGGAAGACTCTTCGGAACAGTCTACGACCAACAAGGCGCAGTCATCCCCTCAGTTGAGATTGTCGTCACCAACACCGCTACTCAAGCCGACCGTAATGCGAACACCAACGAGGACGGATATTTCCAGATACTGGCTCTACCCATTGGGACTTATAAAGTGACAGCTGCCCACGCTGGGTTTCGGACCACAATCAGTGCAGAGCAAAGACTTCTAATTAACCAGGCTCTGAGAATCGACATCGAGATGGAAGTCGGCGGAGCGAACGAGAGGGTTGAGGTGGGGACCGAGGCCGCGCCCGTCGAACTGTCAACGCAACACTGGGCCAATCGGTGACAGGACGAACTCTCATCAATATGCCGTTAAACGGGCGGGACACGCTAGATCTTGCATTACTCCAACCTGGGATCACGGAAAGCAACGACGACAACGGAGGCGCCGGCAATTACAGCATCGCGGGTGGGCGCACAGATTCAGTAACATTCTTGCTAGATGGAGGCCTGAACAATGATCTATTGGACAACAGCAACATGCTCGACCCTAACCCGGATGCTGTAGCCGAGTTTCGAATCCTGACGAGTAACTACACAGCAGAATACGGACGCAACGGCGGCGGAATTATTAGCGTGGTGACGAAATCGGGTAGCAATAATATTCACGGTAGCCTGTTTGAATTCTTCAGAAACAAAGTGCTTGACGCCAACGATTACTTCAATAATCAGCAGGGCATCCCGCGGTTGGACCTGAAGCGCAATCAGTTTGGCGCAACGCTCGGTGGGCCAATCGTTAAGGACAAAGCTTTCTTCTTCCTCGCGTACCAAGGGGAACGGCAAATCGAGGCTTTCCCGGACCTGGATGTCCCGGTCTTCACGCCTCAGCAACTAATGGGAGATTTTCCGAACGCAGGCTCGCCGATCCAGGTGTGGTGACTTTTCTGCAGGCCAATCCCGATTTTGCCAGCCCAAACGGGAATGCAAATAACGGCATAATCGATCCCACAAAGTTCGACCCTGTTGCCCAGGCGTATATCAAAGCGCATTTGATTCCTGCTGCTCCCACCGGGCTATTCTCTTCTATCCTGAGCGATGTAAACAATGCAGACGAATTGACCACGAGGTTTGATCTCAATCTGAGTGCAAAGGACAAGCTTTCCGCTACGGTGGCACTAAATCGGACAACATTCCTCAACCCTTTGGGCTTCGCAACTGTACCGGGCTTTCCTGACCGTACCGTTGCCAATTATTACTTCGCAAATCTTGGTTACACTCGCGTCTTCTCGCCCAATTTACTGAACGAATTTCATTTCGTTACCCACCGCAATAATTTTCTCCAGGATGTTCCGCAGAACCATCTGGTCACGGGTCCGGCGATGGGCATAGCGATCACCCCCGATCTTGCGACTGGTCCCACAAACATATTTTTCGATAACGGCTTTCAGATTGGTCCTACTGAAAACGGCCCGACCCGCTTTGTCGAAAATACGTTCTCCTGGACCGACGCGGTTTCCTGGACCCGAGGAAAGAACAACTGGAAGTTCGGAGTCGGATTTTCCCCCTATCAGGACAACATTAACTTTGACTATTTCACGAACGGCGAATTCGACTTCTACACCGGCACAACAACCGGCACAGGGAATCCGTTTGCGGATTTTCTTCTGGGTATTCCAGACGCTTACTTTCAAGGACCGCTGGCTCCCTCCAACATTCGCACAAAGAGCACCTACCTGTTCGCCCAGGACGAGTGGCACGCTCGCAAGAATCTGGTTTTGACCTTTGGTCTCCGTTATGAGTACGACGCCCCCAAGACGGACACTCAGGGCCGGAGCTTTGCGGTGGTCCCGGGGCAACAGTCAAAGAGGTTCGTGACGCGCCATTAGGCTTGCTATTTCCGGGGGACCCTGGAGCACCTACCGGTGCGAACTTTCCGGACAAGAAAAATTTCGCTCCACGTTTAGGATTTGCGTGGGATCTAACCGGAAGTGGCAAAACCAGTCTCCGCGGCGGATTCGGAATTTTTTATGACATCCTAAAGGGTGAAGATAATCTTCAGTTCAACGGCCAACCGCCATTCTTCGGGAACGCAGGTCTCTTCTTTGATGATGTTGGCCCAGGACAAAGCGAGCCAACCAACTACATGTCTGACCCATTTGTCGCCGCTGGGGTCACCAACCCTTTTCCTTCGCGACCGCCCCCGTCCGACATTGATTTCACACCGTTCTTGCCGATCAACAGCAATGGTTTCGTCTACGTAGTTGACCCACACCTGCGTACGCCCTATGTTTACCAGTACAACCTAAGCCTGCAACGCAATTTTTTAGCCGACGTGGTATTGGAAACTAACTATGTAGGGAGCTCAGCGCACGGATTGACGTCGCTGAAAGACATCAATCCCATGGTACTTGGGAGTACCGATCGGGTGCTGGATGGTAGTTGTTCTGGATGTTTCGCACCGCTCCCGGAGTTCCAGAACGTTTCGAACGCTAACTATAACGCTTTCGAAGCGAGCCTAACCCGGCAGCCCAAAGATTCGAGGCTAGGCACAGCCTATTTCACCCTCGCGTACACCTACGCTCACAACTTGGACAACGCCTCGGGCTTCCGGCAACGAAACTCAAGCGCGCCTTACTACAGCCCGGATCTCGAATATGCCTCCGGCGATAGCGACGTCCGGCAGCGCATTAGCTTCAGTGGAGGATGGGACCTGCCCTTCGACCGGCTTTGGGGCACAGGACCGAGCCGGTTGACCAAAGGCTGGAGTCTCTATCCTATCGTGACTTGGAGGACAGGATTTCCCTTCGATATTCCCGCCAGCTTGCCCTCTTCCGGCGATCCGGCTAACCCCGGATCGTCTGGCGCCGGTGACCCATACCTAGCGCACGCAGCCGTCGTGCAGCCGATCAGAACCTTCGATCCTGGGCATCAGCGGACTGTAAATGTCATCACTTACGGTAGTGACACCACGGAAACTGTCAGATCACAACAACTCCGGTCACCGGTAATTTCGCTTTTGATCCCAACAGTTTTTCCAATATTCCCTTTGAGAACAGTCCTTATTTCGACGGCGGCGCTCCCAATCCTTGTTTCCCGGCGATCGATCCAGTCAGTAACCCGGCAGACTGGACTTATGGCCTTCATCGCAATACTCTAAGAGGGCCGAACTTGGTCAACCTGGATATCGCACTCGCCAAAACTACAGGCATAACCGAGCGGGTCAAACTCGAGTTCCGAGTCGAATACTTCAATGCATTGAACCATCCGGAATTCTCTTCGCCAACAACAACTTGAATAGCCCGACATTTGGACAGATTACGACAACGGGCACATTCCGCGGTGCAGCGCCACGCATTGGGCAATTGGCCGTCAGGTTGACGTTCTAGGCTGCCGTCTCTCTCAGAACAGAGCACTTACCAAGGGCAATTGAGCTAAGATGTGCACCCGGTGGTTTCTGTTTGGATAGGTTGTAGGTACCCTGCTTCGTTCCTGATGATTGTCGGCGTGTTGTTTGTTCTAGCCGCGCTGTGCAATCGAGATTGCGGATCTGGATGTTCGGCTCACAAAACTGGAGCAAGCCCAAGATGATCTATGATTCTCATTAAGCTATAAGGCATGACGGCTACAAAGGGACCTTTTTCCCTATAAATAACCGCTTTATATAGCTTGAACGCGTGAGGTGGGAAAAAGGGATGCGAAGGCACATAAGCCGTCTACCACCGTAGTGGCCAGATATCATGGTTGCCCATCGTTACGGTTGAAGCGGCGCGCCTCATCCAAAGCATTTCTGTTTCACGTCCCCGAGTGGACGGCCCAGTTGTGAGCGTAACTGGGATACCACCAGCAGACTGGCACAGGTTAAACGCGCGTAGCTCTGTTGTGTCGGCTCTACCGCTCCACTCCGGGACCTCCCGAGCTCTCCTGTTCGACCTGCGTCTCGGTCTGGTCGGCTGCTGCCTCTTGGTCGGTCAGGTCCTTGGCCGCGTTCGTATCCGGCGCTGGAGGCGGAACATCGGCAGCCGTGGTTGCCGTATCCGGGGCCTTCGGCAAGCTCTTGCCCTGCTTTTCCGCCAACTCCTTCATGCCGCTGTCCAGTTGTTCCTGGAAGCGGTTGTGCATATCCTGCAAATCTTCCACAGAAACTGCCACCTGTTTGCCCGCTCCGCACTCACCCTTCTTGCTGGCCGAGACACTGGCGGTGACTCTCTGGCCAGGATCGGGAGTATCCGTAAGCCGGGTGATGACGTCGCCCGCAGTGAGGTCACATTCCTGGCCATTGGACATAACTGTGATATCGGTGGACACGACAAACGTGCGCCGCGCGGGATCGAGTGCTGGCGGCACTTCATCGTTAGCAGGTACCGAGGCCTGCTCCTGTCCATCTCGCGTCCGTCCATCGTATAAACCGCTCGGTCCGTCGGAGGACTGTTGTTGCTCCGCCGCCAGTTGTGCCTTCACCTCTTCCGCAATCGCCTGCTTCACTTCTGG
>CAWCQR010000016.1:0-245761 GCA_963797725.1 Terriglobia bacterium | reverse complement strand
ACCCACGGTCTGCTCGCCCCCGGCGAGGTCATCGACCGTAGCGACGTGGCCGAGCTGGTCGGTGCCGGTTGGGTCGGGCCCAGCGTCTTGGATCAGCTGCCGAAGGTGGCGACGCGGCCCGGGTCGGTCGTCTACGCCCCTCTCGGTGCCGTTCCGATCGAGCCCGATGTGGTGCTCCTGCGGGTCAATGCCCGCCAGTTGATGGTGCTTTCCGACGCCCTTCCGGGCCTGTCCATCGGGGGCAAGCCCCAGTGTCACATCGTGGCCATGGCCAAGGAGCAGGGGGTTCCGGCGGCCAGCGTCGGCTGCGCCCTCAGCCGGCAACGGACGGGCATGCCCGCCGAGGAGATGACCTGTGCCCTGCCGGCCGGGCAACTGGACACGATGGTCGAGGCCATCGAGAAGACCTCGGGGATCGACGGCGCCGTGGCCCGCTACGCCGCCGAAGACGCCCGCCGCTTCGCCTGAACAACGGCGGCGGCTCAGACGAACGGGGCCAGCGGGGCGAGTTGGGCCTCGGTCGGTTCGGAGCAGCAAAACCATGGTTCGGTGAGCCGGGCTCGCTCGCCCCGAGGACCGACGGAAGCGGCCCCCCGGGCGGGGCGCGCCGGTGCGTTCGATGCGTACGAGCGGATCAGCCCGTCGACCTGATCGAAGGTCCGCTCCGGATCCTCGCCGACCTGGGCCTCGACCAGGGCGGCGATCTCCGCCTGGAGATGGTCGACGACGGGATCGGGATGGGTCCAGGTCCAACCCAGCCGGGCCGGGTCGTAGCCGCCCAGGTGGGCGGTCATGGCGGCTCGGCCAACAGCAGCGAACCCTCGGGCACAAGCAGGCGCACGCTGTACTGCACCGGGTCGACGTTGGCGACGAGATCGTGGGCCACCACGAAGTCGACCAGGTCGACCAGGTCGTCGAGGGTGGTCCACGGCGTGAACGGCAACCACGACGGGCGGATCTCGATGCCGTGCGAGCGAAGGGCGATCACCGCCTCGGACATGTCGGCGACGGTATGGCCCTTGTCGAGATCGGCGAGGATGCGTGTCGTTGACCGACTCGAAGGCGCCGACACGACGAATGCACAGCCGGCCTCGGCCAGCTCGGGGAGCACGTCGGGGTGAGCGCAGGATGTGCTCGACCTTGGTGGTGGCAGTCGAAGGTCAGGTCGCGGATGGCGCTCGTGCATGGCGGCCATGACCCGGCGGGCATGGTGCGGGGCGTTGAGGAAGTCGGGGTCGGCGAAGCTGACACGTGGCGGGCCCCGGCGGCCACCAGCTGGTCGACGTCGGCCACGACTACGTCCACGTCCACCGGGCGGACCCGCCCGTCGTAGACGACCGGGACCGGGCAGTGCCGGCAGCGGTGCGAGCAGCCTCGGCTGGCCGCGACCGACCGACCAGGCGCTCCTCGCCGCCGACGGCCAGCTGGGTGTACCGGCCCAGAGGCGGGCAGCAGATGCCGGGCGGGCACCCGCGCCTCGACACGGCCCAGCTGGATCGGTCGGGCCCGGGTCGCCGCCCCCACCCACGCCACCAGCCCGGGCTCGTACTCGCCGGCGATGACGGCGTCGGCGGCCGACCTGACGGTCAGATCCCGGCTCACCGCGGCGTACAGGCCGAAGAAGCACAGCGGCAGTCTCGGGTCGCCGGGCCCGGATCGATTCGGCCACCCGCAGGGCCAGGCGCATGGCCGTGTGCATCGGCACCGAGAACGCCACCCGGTCGGCCCAGTCGACGTCGTCTGCCGTCGAGCGTGTCGACGGCGACATCGACGCAGCGGACCTCGTGGCCAGCCGGCGAGCAGGGCGGCGGTGGCGGTGGCCAGCGCGCAGCGGCTGGTGACCCAGCTCGTAGGTGGACACCAGCAGAACGTTCGCACCGAGCCTACGCCGTACCGGCGCCGGTCTCGGCGCCTCCGGTTCGGCTCGAGCCGACGGCGACGTCGAGGCACGCCTCGGCCCGGCGCAGGGCCGTCTCGACTCGCCGGCGTGTCGGTCCTCGGGCGAAGACGAACCCCAGGTAGCGGTCACCCTCGGGCAGGGGCACCACCGCGTCGCCCGGCGGGAATGCTGATCTCGAGACCGACCACTCCGTCGACGGCCAGGGCCCGGTCCTGACCCGACACCTGGTCGAGCACCCCGCCGGCCCGGATCGGCAGCATCATCACCCCCGAGGCCTGGGTCTCCCGGGTCAGCCCGTCGAGCCCGGCGCCGAGGGCGTGACGGATGATGACCTCTTCGAGGCTCACCCCGGCCCCGAAACGCAACGCCCGGGCGCACAGGCCGCCGATGGAACGGGCCGCCACCTCGAGACCATCAGGCCGCCGTCGGCGCCGACGCGCAGCTCGGCGTGGACCGGGCCCTTCCGCAGCCCCAGGGCCGCCGCCGCCGCGGCCACCGTGGCCTCATCGCGGCCAGGATCGCCGCGGGCTGGCGCGACGGCGTGACGTAGATGGTCTCTTCGAAGAACGGACCGTCCAGGGGGTCGGGCTTGTCGAATACCGCCAGCACCTCCAGACCCCCGCCCGACGAGCAGAGCCTTCGACCGCGACCTCGGCTCCCGGCACGAAGCGCCTCGACCAGCAGGGGCTCGCCGGGTCCCGACGATGGCGCGAACCCGGGCCGCGGCCGCCGCGGCCTGGACGGCGTCATCGACGCGGATGACCCCTTGGCTGGCCGAACGCGACACCGGTTTGACCACGCACGGATACCCGATCTCGGCCGCGGCGGCCGCCACGCTCTGGCCCGGCGGAGACGACCCGGTAGTCGGGCTGGGGCACCGAGCCGGCGCCCAAGCGGGCCCGCATGACGGCCTTGTCCCGGGTGGCGGCCACGGCGTCGATGCGGATTGTGGGTCAGGCCCAAGCCGGGCCGACGCGGCCGCGGCCACGACCAGCCCTGGTCGTCGACGGCCAGCACCGCGTCGAGGGGCTCGACGGTCATGCAGGGCGACGATGGTCTCCACCGCTGCGTCGACGTTGGCCAAGGGCACGACCACGGCCCGATCACCCATGGAGTCGGCCATGGCCTGGCGCCGCTCGGAGCCGACAACGACGTCGACGCCGAGACGTTCGGCGGCGGCCAGGAAGTCCTAGGCCCGGTAGGTCTCAGTGGGCAGGAGCAGGAGTATCGCGGGGCATCACCCCTAGGATGGCCGCGAAACGACCGGGATGTGACAGAGCACACCATGACTGACAACGATCCCACCGACACCTCGCCGTCCTGACCGCTGACCGACGCGGCGCTGGCCAAGGTGCTGGAGCTGCGCGACCGGTGAGGACGCTCGCCGAGTCGCTGGCCCTGTGGATCGAAATCAGCGGGACCAGCGGCGACGCCTACACCTACGACATGTACTTCCAGGCCACCAGCGACGCCGGAGCCGACGCCTGGACCGGCGGTGCAGGACGGGCTGACCATCGTCGTGCCGGCCGCCAGCACCGCCAACATGGTCGGCTCGGTGCTCGATCTCAACCGGGACCTCATGGCCGGCGGGATGAGCATCCGTAACCCGAACCGGCCCCCGCTGCCCCAGGCCAGCCCGGCCATGACCGGTCCCCCGCCGGACCTAAGCGGAGACGTGGCCCAGCGGGTCATCCAGGTGCTCGACGCACCAGATCAACCCGTCCATCGCCGCCCATGGAGGCCGCGCCGACCTGGTCGCGGTGGAGGACGGCGCCGCCTACCTGCGCCTGAGCGGCGGCTGCGCCGGCTGCGGGATGGCGGCCGTGACCCTCAGCCAGGGCATCGAGGTGGCCATCAAGCGAATCGGTGCCCGAGATCGTCCGCATCGTCGACGTGACCGATCACGCCGCCGGGCACCAACCCCTACTACGAAGCCGCCAAGAAGTAAACCGGCGTTCAACTCGGAACCCGGCAGCCCCGATACTCAACCAGTCGTCGGCCAGGCGAGCGGGGGCGCTGACATACCACGACTCGTTGGAGAGCAAGAACCCGGCGACCCGAGCAGACGGAGCGCCCGCTAACGCTCTGCCTACAAGCAGTCCGCGTCCAGTCCTCGGGGTACCTGACCCGGTGTTCGGTGACAGGTGCGAGTTGGGCTATCGGGCTACGCGTGCGTCCGTCTCGGTGGGGTGGTCCGGCACTCGCCGTCGTAGTCCCGCGGGGCGGCGGTCGTATCGCGCCACCACGTCAGCAAGCAAGGAAGTGCATGACACAATGTGGAGCGGTAACTCCTAGCGGCTGGTCGCAATGATCACCACGGTGGCGTAGCCCATCGTGAAGCTGCCACCGACGGTGTCGATCGCCTCGCCGACGCCAGCCAGTAACCGTTGGAGTTCGGCTGGCGGTATCTGGTTGTGGCCACCGAAGGTCGGCACTTGGTCGAGCCACTGGTCATGGCCGTAGGGACGATCCCAGTCGAACTGCCACCGCTCGGGTTCATTGAACTGGCCGGACTGTCGGAGGCCGTCGGCCGCCTTGTCGCACATCGTCTGGTACCCAGCGAGAGCAGAGTTCGCCCAGGGATTGAAAGGCAGTCCGGTCTGGACACGCCGATACACATCTGCAAAGGCTTCGCCGAGTTGGTCAGGTGGCTGGAACGCGTTCCAAAAAGCGGCGAAGTGTTCGCCTTGCTCAAGGGCCTGAGCGGCTTTGGCCGCACCGGCGAGGGGGTCGATCCAGTGCCAGGCCTGGGCGGCGATGACCATGTCGAAAGCGCGGCCGGCTGGGTCCCAGTTCCCGAAGGTCGTTACCCCGACTTCTAGCCCGCTCTGCCGAGCGACGTTCGGCCATCCGCTCGTCCGGTTCGACACCGAGCACCCGGCAGCCGGCCAGGCGGAACTGGCGGGCGGCGATGCCGGTTCCGCAGCCGACATCGAGCACGTCGCGGCCGGGAGTGGCGTCGAGGATGCGCCTACCATGGCGTCTGGGTAGCCCGGCCGGGTCCGTTCGTAGCGATGGGCGTCCGACCCGAAGGACTCGGCCACCTCTCTGGCCTGGTGAGGTTCGCGAGCTGGGTCCGAATAGTGGGTCATGGTCACAGGCCGACACTTCATGGCAACAGCCTACGGCGCCCGCCGCCTCACCTGCGGCTAGCGGCGTGGCAGCACTGGAAAGGAATGGCTAGCAGCACTCCTTCATCAGTGATCCCTCCGGTTATGCCTGACGATCCAGGTTGGTTCGGACGACCCCCGCGCCGCGCGCCAGAAAGCCGAAACGGTTGTGTCCGACGTGATGAGAGAGGTTACCAGCATTCTAGCAGGAGCGCTACCAGCTCTCGAGGGGCACCGGTCAGGGGCGACCAGGTCTAACCTGGCGGTGGCCTCCCAGCGCTACCGCGACTTCTTCCAACGCCTTCTGAGGCCTGACGGCTGGTATGCGAGCAGGGCCTTGCAGGCGTGAGTGGCGCCGGCAAAGCGGTCAATGGGTGCTCGCCGACAGCTCGCCGTCGACGACCGGTCCGGTGAGGGCGGGTGCCCCGGCCCCACTCACTGCCTGCGGGGCCGTGGGCTCAGCCGACGGCGGCCGTCCCCTCGCAGCAAGCGGTCCAGCCACGCCCGGGCACCACCAGGCGGCCGGCCCCAGGATGGTCATGGTGGCCGGGACGATCAGCAGCCGGATGATGGAAGCGTCCACCACGATGGCGGCCGCCAGGCCCACTCCGATGACCTTGAGATCCAGGCTGTTGGAGGTCACGAAGCTCCCGAACACCAGCGCCATGATCAGGGCCGCGGCCGTGATGACCCCGGCCGTGGAGGCGAAACCGCTCGACGACCGCCTGCCTGTCGTTCGCGGTGCCGGGCGCGGGCGTCGCGAATCGCTCCGATGACGAAGACCTCGTAGTCCATGGACAGGCCGAAGGTGATGGCGAACAGCATGGTGGGGATCCACGGCGCCACCGGGGCCGCGGGGGCGCCCGTCAGCCCGGCGCCCCATCCCCACTGGAACACCGCCACCACGATGCCGTAGGCGGCGCCCACCGAAAGCAGGTTCAGCACGATGGCCTGGGCCGCGACCGCCACGGAGCGGAATCCGACGAGGAGGAGAAGGAAGCTGATGGTGAGGACCCCGAGCAGAAGCAGCGGCAGGCGCTTGGCGGTGAGCGACGCGAAATCGACGTTGCCGGCCGTCTCCCCGCCCACGTGGGCGGTGATGCCGGTCTGGTGCTCCACGGCGGGCAGGGTGTCGTGTCGCAGCCGGCCGATGAGTGCGGCCGTGTGCCGGTCGGCCGGGCCCCACGCCGGTGTCACCTGCAGGACCGCGGCCGTGCCGGACGGGCTGAACTGCGGGGCCGCCACGGCGATGACGCCGGGCGTGGCCTCGAAGGCGGAGACCAGTGCCCGCACGGCCGGGGCGGCCGGGAGTGGCGCGGATGGGTTCCGACGCCGACGGCGCTTGAGCGACGACCGTGATGGGCCCCACCGAGCCCGGGCCGAAGCCCCGAACGGCCAGGTCGTAGGCCTGGCGGGTCGTGCTGCCCGGAGGGTCGGTGCCGGCGTCAGCCGTGCCGAGGTGAAGGTGCAAGGCCGGGGCGGCCAGGACGAGCAAGCCAACCATGCCCAAGCGAGGCCAGCCCCACCGGCCTCCGCCCGACCAGGCTGGACAGGCGGCTGCCCGCCGCGAACCGGATCCGGCGCCGGGTGCGGGCGGGTCCGGCCCGCCTCGGTCGACCGCTTGAACATCCGGCCCGCCGCGAATCCGAGCAGGGCCGGCAGCAAGGTGAGGGTGGCCGCCACCACGATCAGCACCGCCAGCGCGGTTCCGACGGCCAGACCGTCGAAGGTGGACAGGTTCATCAAGAACAGGCCCATGAGCGAGACGACCACCGTCGAGCCGGCCAGGATCACCGACCGCCCGGCGGTGGAAAGAGCCTCCGCCGACCGCGTCCTCGGGATCGCACCGTGGCGGCCCAGGGCGGCCCGATAGCGGGTGACGACCAGCAGGGTGTAGTCGATCCCGACGCCGATGCCGATCAAGGCGGCCACCTGGTCGGTGAAGTTCGGGCTGGGCACGACGATGGGCGGCGATGCCGATCAGCGGGATGGCGACTCCGATGCCGGCCAGGGCGATCACAATGGGCAAGCCGGCGGCCAGCACCGAACCGAACACCACGAGCAGCACGACCAGGGCGGCCACCACGCCGATGACGTCACCTTTCGGGGCGCTCCCTGATCTCGAACGAGTCGCCGCTGAAGGCCACCGTCAGGCCGGACGGATGGGCGAGATCTTCGATGGCGTTGGCTGTCTGCCCGGGGTGGCTGTGCGGGCCATTCGTCCAACGTGAACGGGGCATAGGCGACGTCACCGCGAGGGGCCAACTGGAGCCGCCCGACGCTGGTCACGCCGGGCTGGCGGCCCAGCCGGGCCAGGAACTGCCTCGGCGGCGTCCCGTGGCCGGCGATGCCGGCGAACACGGCGGCGTCGCTCTCGCCGGCCTGGGCGGGGAACTGGGCGGCCAGGACGTCCTGGGCGGCCTGCGAATCGGTGCCGGGCAGGCGGCCGCTGTTGGACCACGTCCCGGCCAGGGCCGGACCGAGGACCACGGCGGCCACGACCAGGGCCACCCAGGCGAAGAGAACACGGCGGCGGTGCCGGTAGCAGGCGATGGCGAGACGGCTGAGCACGGAAGGCATGCTGTCCAACGGTAAAAATCCCGCGCCTGTTCGTGAACATGGTGCCAAAACCCGTTTGCGGGGTGGACCTATATCCACCCTGTCCGGTTGGTCAGGCGTTCAAGAAGGCGAGCACGGCCATCACGCGGCGGTTGTCGTCCTCGGAGGGAGGCAGATCCGAGCTTGAGAAAAATGTTGGCGATGTGCTTGCTGATCGCCTTCTCCGACACCACCAGGGCCGCGGCTATGGCGGCGTTCGACCGCCCCTCGGCCATGAGGGCCAGTACCTCGCGCTCCCGGGGCGTCAGCCTGCGCATGGTGTCGTCTCTTGCCCGGCCCATGACCAGTCGCGAGACCACCTCGGGATCCATTACGGTTCCCCCGGACGCCACCCGGCGGACCGCTTCGACGAACTGGCCGACGTCCATGACCCGGTCCTTCAGCAGGTAACCGACCCCGCCCGCCCGGGACGACAACAGCTCTCTTGCGTAGAGCGGCTCCACGTATTGCGACAGGACCAGGATGGGCAAATTCGGCACCTGCCGGCGAGCCTCGATGGCCGCCACGAGGCCTTCGTTGGTAAACGTCGGAGGCAGCCGGACGTCCAGAACGGCGATGTCCGGACGATGGGCGAGAAGCGCGCGGACCACCGAAGGACCGTCCTGCACCGCCTCGACCACGTCGATCCCATGTGCAGCCATCACCCGGACCAGGCCGTCCCGAAGGAGGGCTAGGTCTTCGGCGATGACTGCTCGCACGGAACCTCCACTCTCACGACTGTCGGCCCCCCCTGCGGGCTGACCACGCTCAAAGTTCCGTCGAAGGCGGCCAGCCGGCGGGCCACCCCGGACAGTCCGCTTCCCCGTCCGGTCGGCCCCGCCGCACCCGTCGTCCCCGATGACCACGACAAGCATCTCATCCGTGTGCTCAGCCCGGATCCACGCCTGGCGGGCCTGGCTGTGCTTGACGATGTTGGCGATCGATTCCGCCACCGCGAAGTACAGCGCCGACTCCACCGGCTCAGGCAGCCCGCCCGGCGGAAGGTCCATCGGTACCTCGACGGGTATCGGCACGGTGACGACCAGAGCCCGGATGGCCCCTTCCAGGCCCCGGTCGGCCAGCACGGGCGGATGGATACCTCGGACCAGGTCCCGCAGTTCGGACAGGGCCGCGCCCGGCGGTGGTCCGGGCGTCGGTCAGCAACCGCTTGGCCTCGGCCGGGTCGGTCTCGATCAGCTGCTCGGCCAGGCCGAGACTCATGCCCAACGACACCAGCCTGGCCTGCGCACCGTCATGCAGGTCCCGTTCGACCCGGCGAAGCTCCAGCTCCTGGATCTCCAGCACGCTGCGACGCGACTGGCGTCAACGCCCCGACCCGCTCCGCCAGCTCCTGCTCCCGGGCGCCGACCGGGGGCGGGAACAGGCAGGGCGTGCGCGACGAGGGCCACGACTCAGCCCGAGACAGCGGCCACAGCGGCCACGGATAACCGGTTTCGGCCATCAACCACACCCAGACAGGATGCCCATCACCACCGCCGAGACATTGATTTGGACCCGGAACACCCGGCGGCGGGGACGCACGGAGAGCCCTCCGCACGCTCCCAACCACGGCGAAGGGGATCAGGAGCCCGAGCCAGACCCAGCTCGGCCAGAAGTACCCACCCGGCGTCGTCAGGGCCCAGATCAGCAGCACCAACACACCCAGGGTCGCGGCCAAGGCGGCCAGACGCCCAACCAGGCGCCGGCGCCAGGGTGGTCTCGGCGCCACTCGTTCACTGTAAGACTGGTCGTGTGCCAACTGCACGATCACATTGTGACTCCCCCGCCGGGCCTCTGTCAGTAGAGATACCACCCCTCTCGACGCTCCCGGCCGGTGTTTCCACTTGCAGGGAAGTTTCCGGCAATGGTGTCTGCGTCACCACCCCCGGGAGCGTTGGCAGATGACCGGGGGCGCCCATCATGGCCGGCAATGGTGAATCCACGGCGCTGGTTCGACGCGAATCCGGGAGGACAAGCTCTGGTCCCTATCGGCGCCGAGCAGGACCTCGCCGCTGCCGATCAAGAACCGCCTGCCGGGTAGGCCAGAGCATTTTCGTGGGACCTGCCCTGGCATCGTGGTCCTCGTCATGCCGTTCATCACGATGTCGATAAGGGCCATCATCAGCGTTGGAACCAACGACTCCGTGGACAAGGACGTTGCCGACTACCTGTCCTCAATATCCCGCCTGGGACGGCAGGGCGACCGATCCCCGAGGCGCCGGATCAGGGACGCTCGGAACGAGGCGGTCCAGAACCTTGGCGATTGGCGTCATCCCGGAGCACATCGGACGGCTCGGGGCGCAGACCGGACTCGGGCTGTCGGCACGAATCGTGGGCGGAGAACGTACGCCGAGGTCCGACCAATCCGTAACACCGCGGCCGCTTCCTCGACCGTCAGAAAGTCCGGGAGCTCCGCATACGCCGTCGATTCCGACTGGTTGGTCCGGTCCCCGTGTCGGAGGATCAAGCTTCCGGTCGTCGAGCCTACGCCGCCGCCAACTGTCCCCCGTTGCGAAGCTCGCAGAGGCTGTGGGGGTGCGTGAGGCGCCCATTGTCTGGATCGGCGCTCTGCTCGGACTTCGCTAGGGCGAGGTAGCAGGGCTGCGCGTCGGCGACGTCAACCTCCTTCGCGGCACCGTGCGCGTCGCTGAGCAGCGGCCTGCCCACGGACCGCCGAACCCACGAGCCGGTCTGCGGGCGCTGACCCTGCCGGTCGGGTTGGTGGATCTCCTCGCCGAGCACTTCGTTGCCAAAGGGCTGACCGCTACCAAGCCCGACAGCCTCGTCTTCACCTCCCACGACGGGTCGCCCCTCAACTACGCCAACTGGAGCGACCAGATCTGGCTCCCGGCTGTCAAGCGGGCCGGAATGGAGCGCCGGGTTCCACGACCCGCCGCACCAACGCCACGCAGTTGGTCTGGTCAAGCTATCGACGTGAAGACGGTCCTCGAGACCCACTCGGACACGCCGATCCGCGGTGTGACCCTGGCCGTCTACGCTCAGGCCGTCAGCCATGCCGACCAGGACGCCGCCGAGCGCCTAGACGAGCGCTTCTTCGGATCGTGCACGGATCGCGGATGGCGCCGATCCGGGTGACCGCCCCTCACCCACCCGCCAACCCCCTGACCAGGACTTTTACCTGAGCCCGAGAGCGGAATCGAACCGCTGACCTACGCATTACGAGTGCGTTGCTCTACCGGCTGAGCTACTCGGGCCTGACCTGCACCTTCGTGAGATGCAGACGTCGAAGCGTAGCCCGCTCGCGAAGTCGGCGATCCACCCCTCCAAGACGGGACGGTCGATTGGAGGACCCTCGCGCCCACCTAGCCAATCGCTCTCGAGCCGGGCAGGCGTCATGACCAAGGGGCCAGGTGTAGAGGTCCGCAGGATGGGGAGCTGCTCGGCGCTCGGACAGTCCATCCTCGAAGGGCGGATGGCATGGTTTGGCCCATTACCGTGGTACATCGAGCCCAGCCGGACCCCCGGGTGCCCACCGGAGCCGGACAAATCCCGACTCGATCAACACACAGATCGATCAACACACAGATCGATAAGCACCGAGAGGAGCCCGGATGGATGACCGCCTGTCGGTGAGCGCTCTGTGTTTTCCGGGGATGCCGCCCTTTGGTGTGCTCGAGACTGTCGCGGCGATTGGTGCAGCGCACACGACACTGCACGTCGCAGCCGTGGCGGAGGCGGGGCCAGCCGCGGGCGCGTTCGCGTGGCGCTTCAGAGTCGGCGTGGACGTCGCGGCTCATTTGCTCGGCGTGGGCCCGACCCTCGAAGACACCTCGACCTGGGCGGCTGCCAGGATTGGCTGAAGCAAGCGGTGGATGTGGCCACTGCATCAGGTGCGGAGCTGGTTTACATGCTGACGGATCCCGCAAGGGGTCGCCTTGGGATGAGGCGGTCGGGCGCTTTGGCGATTTCATATCTCCGTGCATCGACCATGCAAGCGCCTGCGGCGTGCAACTGGACAATGTGACGAAATTCAAGGCTACCACGTTAGCAAACCATTATCGCCCGAACAGACCGCCGACAGGCTCCGAGCAGTGCCGACCTCGCTCTGCCTGAAAGCCAGGGGATGTGATCGAGCTTATGACGAACTAGCTACATCGTAGCCCTAGCCAAGTGCAAGATGCTAGGAGATTTTCGGTGAGGACGAAGATGCCAATGCAGTCATGCGGCCTTACATGCCGGCGACTACCTAGCAGGTACCCCTAGCACTCCCGAATATTCGGTTATATTTCAATCTCAAGCACAGGGTCTCAAACAGCATTTACAAAGTATTTACCTCGGCAAATTACAGCTTTGTTGACTAGCATCTTGTGGCCTGTTCGTTTTTGTGAATCATTGCTGCCTAGGAATTCGAAATTCCCATCGCGCAGCTCGAAGACTCCGATGTCCGCTTCGCTCCCCGGGCCGCAAGGTTCCGATTTTCACCCCGTAGTCAAATACTTGTGCAGGCTTTGAAGTTACTCGCTCAATCGCCTTGTGAAGATCCATACCTAAAGCCATAAATTTCGAAACTGCGGTAGGTAAATCAAAAACCCTCTTGTCCACATTAATCTCTAGAAGATCAGTGCTTATCGTATCCGGCAAGAAATCTTGCTGTAAGCATTTATCAGCGACCTCAAAGCTCACCTGTCCTCCACCTTCGGCGGTATCAAACAAAACACCGCGAGCTCGGGCGTCCAGCACCTCTGGCAGTATTTCCATTGGCATCCAGAATCCCGTGCGGATGATCACTGCAGTAATGTGAGAAAAACATCGCCCTTTCGCAATTTGGAAATAATCTTTGGCAGGGGTGAGTAGCTATCGTTTATATCGGCCACCAATGGAAGGCGAGACATTTCCGCGGCTTCCATTGCCTTTGTGAGACTTTCGAGATCCCTTGTACCCACGTGGTTCTTTTCAACATAAGCCTTAATTGAAACCACGACGGGTTTGTTGTCCAGAGCGGCCTTCGCAGCCAACTCCGGCTTCATCGCATCCGGATCGTCCGGAAGCGGACGAAAAGAGTACCCTGGTGGGAAAATATTAAGACCTACGAAAACCCTCGTGATCGAAGGCTCCACGATATATTTGATGACACCATCGAGACCTATAGATCCTATCCCGCCATTTTCTACAACAGTTGTCGTTCCCCTGCTTAAACAGTAATGATCAGCATTAATGCCCGAGACGATCCCCTCGAAACAATGCACCTGAAGGTCAATCCATCCTGGTGTAACGATCTTATCTTTTGCAGAAACAACCTTGATTGCGCGGTTTGCCGGGATATCTTTAGCTATCTCAACAATTTTGCTGCCCATTACCGCAACATCCAGAGGTGCATGCAACTTCTGTGAAGGGTCAATTACCGTTCCACCTTGAATAAGCAAATCATACTTTTGATCAGAACTTTGGCTGCCCTCATTGCGGGGTTCTCCGGCGTAAGCAGGAGGACCGTTAGTAGGTTTCGCGCGGTCTGGAACAAGCACGGCCGAAGCCGTGGCGAGACACATCTGCGAGAACTTGCGGCGAGTCAACATAACAGCGAAGGCCCTTTCTGTTAAGTGGATTTATAGTCGATGTTGTCGCTACTTACTTACACCCTTGAGTCGAAGAAACGCAGTCGCGCATTACCGAATTCGTCGAAGGCGTCTGCTAAGAGAGGTCACATTGACGGCCTACTCTAATTCTCCCTTCGACTTCATACGCATCGACTGACGTCTTGCCTCTCGCGAATCTCTCAGCACAGGCTTAATAAAAAAGAGTATACATCGCGCTTCTTTCCAGCAAAGAAGTTCTAGCGCTGATTCCGGTCGGCGGGTTGCCGCAAGTTCCTTCAAACCAGCGATCGCCGAGAGGTTCGCCGCTACACACTCGGCCTCGCATTCGTCTCTCGAAGTGGCGGTTTCAGCTGGAGAGCTTTTCGAGTGTGGCGGCGTTCGTGTTTGGACCCCATACGCCCACAACAACAGCTACGCCGAGCATCGCTGTGGCAATAAAAATGAAAACCGCTAGAACGCCGTATCGTAAGAGAAATCCAATGACTAAGGTGGAAAAGACCGCGCTTAGGCGGCTCATACTATATGTGAAGCCTACGCCCGTCGCCCTCGCCCGGGTCGGAAAAAGTTCAGCTTGATAAGCGTGGAAGACGGACGAGAACCAATAGCTAAAAATCGTAGTAACAGCTCCGACGAATACAATCGTAATCGGTCGAGAAGCGAAGGCAAACGCGAGGCCCGTCCCTGCTATAAGCAATGAAAGAACTACCAGGGTGCGCTTGCGTTCCAATCTCTCTGTAGTGAATACTCCAAGCAGGGGACCGATCGGACTGACCAATGTGATAAGAAATCCGTACTTAAGGGATTGACCGAGATTCTTACCTTGGGCCAATAGGAATGTGGGGGCCCAATTGGCGAATCCGTAAAAACCTACCGTCTGCAGTAACTGAAACACGATGAGCATAAATGTGCGACTTCGGTATGGAGGTTGCCACAATTCGCCGAAAGGCATCCGGTGGGTGACTTCAATGGTCGAGGCCTGAGGAACAGGCAACGGCTTTCCTGTTTCCTGGCACACTTCTACTTCAATCGCCTCGATGATTCGCTCAGCTTCTGCCTGGCGGCCTTTTGATTCCAGCCAGCGAGGCGATTCCCTGATTCCTCGCATCATGAACGGAGCGACAAGAGCACCCGAACCACCGATTAACATCACCCAGCGCCACCCAGGAAGGAGCCAGTTCGTGGAAACTAGGAGCCTGGAAATCATGGCCACTGCTGGGACGGCAGTAAAGCCCACCAATTGGCTCATAGCCACATAGCGGCCGCGCACGTGGCTGGGAACCATTTCCGAAATGTGAGTATCTGCGACCACTTGTTGACCACCGATGCCGAAGCCAGCTAGAAATCGCATTAAGAGCAAAATCCCGACGTTAGGGGAGAAAGCCCCTACTAGTGAACAAGTCGAGTAGGCCAGTATCATGATGATGAAAGTAGGACGTCGGCCAAAGTAATCGCTCCCTAATCCCAAGACGATCGTGCCGACAAACATACCCAGAAACCCGCTCGCGATCAGATGGCTGAATTGATTGAGAGTTAGGAAGTGTATATCTCGCAGTGCGGGCCCCAAGTACGCCATCATGAAGAGGTCAAAAAAATCGAACCAAGAGCCGATAGACACAAGAATGACGAAGCGGCGATGAAACTTGGAAATTGGTAGGCGCTCAAGTCGGGAAGCTACAGAGGTAGTCATTTAGATGTTTGCCCCCGGTGTCAACAAGGTATTGCTATTCCAAGCCACGAAACCGTCACGCATACCCAAGTTACGGTAGAGTGTGTGGATGATTTTCAGGTGGATTGTTCGCGCGAGATCAAACGCAGCGCCCGCCAGGCCCTCGCCTGGAACCGACCAGTCAGTGAGAATGCCTTCAATTGACTCAATCTCATGAATTTGGTCCTGTCAGCGCGCCTACCATGCCCGCGGTTACCGAGGCTATTGAAGCGTTAAGTTCGTCCACTGTTCGACTCGCAACAATGATTTAGAAACTCGAACACCATCGGCGAGAACGAGTCAGTCCACGGTGCCCCAGTTTCGTAACAATAATCCCATCTTGTCCATCCTTCCTAACCGCGCCGAAACTCTACTGACGATTGCTAAGAGCGTCTTCTAAGCCGGCTCCGCTTGACAATGGATCATCCCGAGGGTAAAACTATGCTGGATCCAGGATCCATAATGCGAGGAGAATATCACAAAGCGGCGGCAAGAATACTAACCTTACTTCTTGTCCAACGAAGAATGCACCAAAAACGCCGCCATTCGGCCCTTCTGAAGTTGGTACAGACGTTCAAACTTGAACGTACAAACTAGATGAGTTGCCGGTCTGTGGCAATACCGGAACACTGAGGTGCATAACCATCTGATCACTCCTTCGCGAAACTCGTCCCGGTTCAGAGGGCGCTGGTGGAAAATTGCCGGCGGTATGGCTATGAACCTGGCATTTGGCAGCATTTATGCGTGGAGCGTGTTCGTAGCGCCGCTGGAAAAACATTTCGGGTGGAGAAGATCTGACACGTCGATGGTTTTTACTATTGCTATTTTTATGACCGGCGTCACATTTCTTCTCTCTGGCTGGATTTACGCAGATGGGGGCCAAGGTTCAGCGCTTTTGTTGGGGGCTTACTCGCGAGCCTAGGATTTGTTCTTTCCTCATTCAGTCACACTCTGCCAGAGCTGTTTCTATATTTCGGCGTGATCGGTGGTTTGGGTAGTGGCCTCGGATGTGCCGTCATTATCTCGGTTCTTACGAAGTGGTTCCCCGACAGACGCGGGCTCGCAATGGGCCTCATTGTGGGCGCCTATGCGACCAGTTCGGCTATCTTTGGTCCCCTCGCCGAGGCGATTCTTATTCCAAGTTACGGCTTCGCCACAACTTTTAAGATACTGGGTGTTGTATTTTTTGCGATGACGATGACGGGCGCTTTACTACTTAAAGACCCGCCTCAAGATTTTCAACCAGCGGATTGGAAAAGGGAAATATCTCGAGACGTCTCTTCCTCGCATCAGTTCACCACGAAGGAGATGCTTCGGACTCCCGCGTTTTACCTCATGTGGTTGGCATACTCGTTTGGCTGCGCCTCCGGCTTAATGGTCATCAGCCAACTCATTCCGTACGTTAGGAGCCGGGGGATGACGGGTCCGTCTTCAGCGATCATGTTCCTGGTCCTGGGAGCTGTCGCTAACACGTTCGGCCGCGTGTTGTCGGGTTGGATGTCGGATACTTTGGACGCCTCACGATTCTTCGGCTGATGATTGGCGCGTCTGCCGTTGCGATGCCATTCCTTTACTCCAATAACGAACATGTTGCCTTGCTCTACGCGGCCATCATATTTGTGTATTTTTGCTACGGAACACAACTTTCGGTGAACGCGGCGGCTTGCGCCGATTTTTGGGGAGTAAAACATTTTGGACTAAATCACGGCCTGCTATTCACCGCTTGGGGGTTGCGGGGATAATCGGACCTCGCGTTGGTGGCGTTTTGTATGATAAGTACCACAACTACCGTTCTGCTTTCTACGCTGCCGCCATCCTGGCGTTAGTTGGTCTTCTTTTCGAGTGCTTAGCCAGACAGCCGCAACCATTTCTCGGTGATGGTGTTGCCTTGCAAGAAGTACAGAGCAATAGTGTGCTTTGAATCGAATCGCTGTACGAACTGACGATTGTGATCGAGGAGCAGTTGATGACCACGGCTAGGCCACCGTTGACCGGGATACGGGTGATCGAAGTTGGCGCGTATATTGCAGGACCATACTGTGGGCAATTGCTGGCTGACTTTGGCGCGGATGTGATCAAGATCGAGCCGCCTGGAAGTGGCGACCCAATGCGGCAATGGGGGCTGCACAAATTCGAAGGGCGTTCGCTCTGGTGGCCTGTTATCGGGCGCAACAAGCGGAGTATTACGCTGGATCTGCGGAAAGCAGAAGGACAAACTCTAGCGAAACGGCTGATTTATGAAGCGGACGTCTTAATCGAAAATTTCAGGCCGGGAACTCTCGAGGGTTGGAACCTTGATCCGGATCAACTTCGGTCCGAACATCCGAAGCTATCGTCGGACGAATTTCGGGGTTCGGTCAGACAGGCCCTTATCGTGAACGCGCCGGGTTCGCCGCTGTTTGTGAAGCAATGGGTGGCTTGCGACTTTTAACAGGTTACCTGACCGCCCTCCGACTCGAGTCGGGCTCTCGATCGGTGACTCACTGGCCGGCCTTTTTTCTGCCTTCGGAATATTGAACGCTCTTTATGCTCGCGATCACAACGAGCAACGCCATGGCCAAACGGTCGACACTGCAATCACCGAGGGCGTTCTCGCGTTCCTTGAAAGCGTTATTTCGGAATATAGCGCGACGGGCATGATTCGAGAGAGAGCAGGTGCGGTACTACCAGGAGTGGCGCCTTCCAATCTTTATCCCACCTCGGATGGATCTTGGGTCCTGATTGCTGCTAACGCTGAAGGCCCATTTCGTCGTCTTACCGAAGCGATGGGGCAGACTTGCTTGGCGTCTGATGAGCGTTATTCAACGCATGAAGCTCGAGGCCAGTCACCAGGAAGAGCTCGATTTGCTTGAGCTTCCTGGACAAAGACGAAGTCACGGGCTGAGCTTATTAAAGAGCTGGTTGAGCGCCGTGTTCCGGCGGGGCCAGCCTACAATGCCGCGGACATTGTCCGAGATGACCAATATCGTGACCGAGAAGCGGTTGTCACGATGGATACGAAGGATTTTGGAACCATTTCGATGCAAGGAATTGTGCCGAAACTCTCAGCCACTCCGGGCGAAATCTGTTGGCCAGGGCCGGAACTGGGTGAACACAATGAACAGATTTATGGAGGCCTTCTGGGCCTCTCGAACACTGAGATCGCGAATTTACGAGCGGAAGGTGTTATTTAGGACCGCTCCAAACCTCTCGATCCAGATACGACGGAAGGAAGCCGTTGGCAGATATCTTTAATAACCTGGCAAAAGTTCGCTCTACGCGACGTAACTCTGCGTGATGGTTTGCAGAGTCTACCTACGGTGTTGCCAATCGAGACAAAACTCAAGATCTATAACTCGCTTGCTTCGGCCGGGGTGGAAGATTTGCAGATTACATCCTTTGTAAACCCCTTAAGAGTTCCCCAGCTTGAGGATGCGGAGGCACTGTGGCTTGCGCTGTCCCAACGCCCGGAGCGCCGCAGCGTATTAGTCGCCAACCTGACTGGTTTTGAACGGGCACTGGCCGCTGGCGCGACCGAAATTGAGGCTGTCGTTGCGGTCAGTGACGCCTACAACAAGAAAAATGCGCGCCGAACAACTCGGCAATCATTAGATGAAATAACAACGATGGCACACCGAACCGCCGAGTCTGGTTGCTCGTTCGCGGTGGCATTCGCAAATTGCTATCACTGCGTCTTTGAGGGTCGGATTGAACAGACCAAGGTGATGACAATCGTCGAAGAACTCAGGAGACATGGCATCGTCCGAATCATGCTTTGCGACACTACTGGTTTTGCCACCCCCGACCAGGTTTACGCTTTGTCGAAAGCAGCTCGGATAGAATTCCCTGAAATAAGCTTCGGTGCGCACTTGCACGATACCCGCGGCCGGGGACTCGCAAATGCGGTCGCCGCGCTCCTGGCAGGTATTGTATGGTTCGATGGAGCGCTCAGTGGCCTTGGAGGCTCCCCGTTTGCACCAGGTATGGGCGGCAACCTCTCACTCGAAACCCTCGCCGATACTCTCAACGAAATGGGTGTCCAAACTGGAATCGATGTCCCGCGAATTTTTGAGGCGGGTACCTTTATTGGCGGTCTTATCAATGGAAACCCAGCCCCGGTACCATGGTGTTGACCATTTCCAATCACTAGCTCACTCAGCTAGCACCTTGATACAGAACCTAGTAGTCAAAATGCCTTGACTCGTTCGTCCTAGTTTTGTCGGTTTGAACACGAGACTTAAAGAATGATTGACAGTCGTCCGCAGATTGTACTAGTCTCCTGATCGAGCTTGGATCCAGGAGCCAGAATCCAGTGACCGGACGGCTTGGCGAGATTCAAGCGGGGCCAGGATGCCCGACACATTCATCAAAAACCCTGAGAATCGGGACACAACGATGAGCACCCAGTTTGTTGCGCCAGCAGAGAACGTCTTCCCCGATCATTCATCTCCGGTTTTACCCGTTCCCGCCGATCGGTCCGTCGTCAGCGACGCAGAATTAATGTCGAGGCTCCAAACTGAGGATTCGACCGTCCTTGAACTGCTGTTCGACCGCTACTCCAGACTAGCGTTTGGTGTTGCCTTCCGCATATTGCGCGACCGTGGAGAAGCGGAGGAGGTTGTCCAGGAAGCTTTTCTTTACTTATTTCAGCGCGCAAAGTTATTTGATCCCGTGAAGGGAACCGCCAAGGCGTGGATAATTCAAATCGCTTCTCATCGTGCGATTGACAGAAGACTCTATTTGCGCCGGAGAGGTTTCTACGTCAACACCGACGTTGCCGCGCTGGATAATGTGTGCCGCAAAGATGCGGATTTGGATCGGAACATTGGAGCACGACACGATTTAAGCCAGTTTGAACGAGCCATTAATGATTTGTCGGACGGTCAGCGTCGCACGTTAGGTCTGTATTATTTCGGATCCCTGGATCTACGGGAAATAGCAACCAGAATCAACGAGCCGCTAGGAAATGTTCGTCACCATTTTTACAGAGGGTTGCAGCGATTACGAAGGGACGCGTCTAGCAGGCACCGCGATAAGAAGTAATGGCCGACAGCGAGACTGTTCGTATGAACGGATTTCGGCGAAGCTGGTACACCTGTGTTGCGTAAGCCGTAATAACTTAATGCAAGCTATTCCATTCGGGGGGAGTTGCTTATGTCCAGAATGGCATTTGTTGTTTTGATGATCCTGTTTTCATGTGGCTGGCTTTTTTCTCAAACCGCTTCGGTGACGGGTCGTGTCTGACGATCCCGCTAAAGCTTCTCTCCCCGGGGTCAAAGTGACTCTAACCAACACTGGGACTAATATAGCCTACCAGGGTGAAACCAACGACACGGGTATCTTCTATGTCAGTGGCTTGCCGGCAGGTAACTATGCTATCCAGGTTGAAAAGCAAGGCTTCAAAAGCCTCGTCCAGTCGGGCATCACACTCCACTTGCAGGATACATTGCAGCTGAACTTTGACCTTGCGGTTGGTTCGGTGTCTGAGACCGTCAATGTTCAAGCAGGGGATACCGGCGTCCAACTTGTAACCTCTGGAATAAGTGCGGTCGTGGATTCAGTCACGGTTCGCGAGCTACCTCTGAACGGCAGAGACTGGACACAATTAGCGACGCTGCAGCCTGGAGTGGTATCGGACGAATCAGAGCAGGATGCGACGATCTCGGTTCAGAGAGGATTGCGGGGGTACGGAGCTCAGTTGTCGATTTCTGGAAACCGTCCTCAACAGAATGACTACCTGCTCGATGGAATTAGCGTCAATGACTACAGTAATAGCGGTCCGGGCAGCGTAACGGGTGGGTCGCTTGGTGTGGATGCCATCCAAGAATTTTCCGTTCAGACTAGCAATTATGCTGCGGAGTTCGGAAGAACCTCTGGCGGTGTCGTCAGTGCTCTCTCACGATCCGGAACCAATCAGTACCATGGAAGCGGGTATGAATTTTTGCGCAATAGCGCTCTCGACGCGCGCAATTATTTCGACGGACCTACAATACCATCGTTTAAACGAAACCAGTTTGGTGCGTCCGTGGGCGGTCCCATTCAAAAGGATCGCACCTTTTTCTTTGGGGACTAGAGGGGCTCCGTCAGTCTCTGGGTCTAACCCAAATTAACGACGTTCCCTCCGCGGATGTGCGAAACGGGATTTTTCACAACGCGGATGGAACAACCACTAACATCACCGTCGATCCTTCGGTTGCACCGTTTCTGGCAGTTTATCCTCTGCCCAACGGCGGTTTATTGCCTCCAGGAAATACGGGTATTTTTACCTTCGTTGCAAATCAAGCTACTAGTGAAGACTTTGTGACGACCCGCGTCGATCACCGGTTTTCTCAAGCCGATAGCGTTTTCGGAAGTTATCAATTCGACAAGGCTCAGATCGCTCAGCCCAGTTCGCTCAATAGCGTTCTTAATGGCAGCAACACAGGGAGAAACTTCGTTACGATTCAAGAGACTCACGTGTTTGGCCTGCACGTGCTCAATGATGCTCGATTTGGGTTCAACCGCTACACGGCGCATGATATTGAATTCCTCAAGGCCCTCAATCCGGCTGCTGCGGATCCCTCTTTCGCCGCAGTTCCAGGCCAATTCGCACCAGCAGTAGCGGTTCCGGGATTGACGACCTTTGGTGGCGGGCCGAACAGCACCAGCTTCGAAAGAATATATTTCAATTCGTTTCAAGGTCATGAAGATCTCTCAATCGCTAAGGGAATTCACAATATCAAGCTGGGATTCAATGTCGAGAGAATACAAAATCACCTATTTGAAGACGCAGTCGGTGGAGGTTCATTCCGTTTTGGTTCGCTACAAGGATTTCTGAATAATCAACCTATTTCGTTCCTGACCTCTCTTCCCAGCCCCCTCGAACCACGATATTTCAGGCAAACTGTGTACGGCGCCTATGTGCAAGATGACGTACGTCTCAGATCCAACCTTACAGTCAATTTAGGATTGCGTTATGAGATGGCGACCGTACTCAATGAGACCGAGGGAAGACTTTCGTCTCTGCCGAGTGTCACGGCTATTGATCCGCATCTAGGGAATCCGCTTTATTCAAATCCGACGCTGCGAAATTTTGAGCCTAGAGTTGGTTTTGCTTGGGATCCTTTTAGGGATGGGAAGACATCCGTTCGTGCTGGATTTGGAATGTTTGACGTTCTCCCCCTTCCATACGAATTTGAATTGCCGGAACTCATTACATTTCCGTGGGACGTTCTTGATACCTCCATTCCACCCGCTGGTACTTTCCCTGGGGGAGCATTTCCGCTTCTTCAACTGGGGAATGTGACGATGACGTTTGTTGACCCGCATCCTAAGCGAAATTATGTGATGCAATGGAATTTCAATATCCAGCGCGCGCTGACATCAACCGTCACTGCGACTGTAGCTTACGTCGGTTCGCGGGGTAACCACGATTCCTTCACCGAAGATAACGCCAATTGGGTTTATCCGACCGCCAAGACCTCTGCGGGATATGTCTGGCCTATTCCAGGAACCGGTGTGCCAATCAATCCTCACCACGCTCGCATAGACGGCTTGACATGGCCTTCGAACAATTCTTACAACGCTTTGCAGACACAAGTAGTGAAAAGAATGGGGCACGGCCTGCAAGTCCAGGGTAGCTACACGTGGAGCAAGAGCATCGACGAAGGATCCACGTCAATTGCGGGCGATCAGTTTGCCAATTCAATCCTCAACCTATTTCCGTTCGATTCTCTACTGCGACGTGGTCTTTCGGACTTCGATATTGCCCATAATCTGACAGCTAATTTCACTTGGAGCCTGCCGGACTTCCACTCTTTTAGCGGGGTGGCGGGTTGGGCTTTGAGTGGGTGGCAATTCGGGGGAATCGTGCAAGCGCGCACAGGGATACCGTTCAGCCCAAGATTCGGAGGAGATCCGCTCGGGCAGGCAACCGGGGATGGCATTGATTTTCCGGATCGTATTCCCGGATCCGGCTGTAATTCGGTGGTCAATCCCCGCGATGCTAATGCTTACTTAAAGTTGAACTGTTTCACGCTTCCCATGGCCACTCCACAGATCGCGTCGCTCTGCGTTCCCTTTCCAGGAGCAACCACTCCGGGCACATGCCAAAACCTTCTTGGCAATTTGGGACGCAACACCGTGATTGGACCTGGCTTGATTAACGTTGATTTTTCGGTTTTCAAGAACAATTACATTAAGAGCATCTCGGAGCGGTTTAACGTGCAGTTTCGCGCGGAACTGTTCAACGTTTTCAATCGGGCGAACTTCGCTCCTCCTGTAGACAACCAGTCGTTATTCGACCAGACCGGTGCACCGTAGCCGGCGCCGGCAGGATTGACTCGACCTCTACGACAGCCAGGGAGGTTCAGTTCGCTATCAAAGTGATCTTCTGATCACTGTGACGAATATTTGAAAGACAGATGCCGCTACAACGAACACGCGATTGTTTCTCGAGACGATGATCGCACGTGACGTATAGCGGATGAGACGACGGCCTCCGCTCACACGCGAAATGCCGGAATCGGATAAGTGAAAAGCCGGGAAGAGTGACCGGAGGAAAGCGAGAGGCTCGGCTTTGGACAGACCAATTCGTGTTCTTATCGCCAAGGTCGGACTTGATGGTCACGACCGTGGAGCGAAGATAGTGGCTCGGTGCCTGCGTGATGCCGGCATGGATGTCATTTACACGGGACTGCACAAGACCCCAGAAGAAATTGTTGTGGCGGCGGTACAGGAGGATGTCGATATTCTTGGCGTTAGCCTCCTTTCCGGAGCCCACATGTCTATCCTCCCCGACTACTTCGACACCTTCGCCAGGCGAAAGCAGAAGACATACTCGTTGTGGCTGGTGGTGTGATTCCTGACGAAGATGTTCCTGCGCTTTTGGAACTCGGCGTTGCCAAGGTGTTAACACAAGATACATCAGTGGATGTAATTCCAGAAGAATTGCGAAGGCTTGTTCAGCTTCGCGGCTGATGACAGAGGAGTTAGACTTTTGGGGCTCGATCTCCAGCACCTCAAGAATTCAAGAGGCCTAGATCTTACCGTTTGGCCTCCGCGATACGACACCACGTATTGTCCCGCTACCGATGAAGAGTATTGGTTTCCAGAAATCGAGTGTGCATCTGTCAATGAGCGCAACGATCTTATCTTCTGGATCTGAAAGAAACAGATCGTCTATGCATGGGAGCATACTATTTTTTACCACCGCTTATGGCAGGAGTACGGTGTTTCTCCTGAGACTCTGAAAGACCTAAGCGACCTGGCTCGATTCCCGTGATACAAAAGTCTGATCTCCGCAAGGATCAAGAGAAAAATCCGCCGTTCGGCGATTTACTCAGCATTCAATCCACGGAAATTCGCCGCATTCATGGCACCAGCGGAACCACAGGCAGACCGATTTTATTTGGAGTAGGCGCGGACGACTGGGACCGCTTCTCTAATGCTCACGCGCGCATTATGTGGAGTGCAGGTCTTCGCCCCGAAGACCGGATGATGGTTTGTTCTTTCTTTAGCCTGTACGTCGGCTCTTGGGGTGCGCTAATTGGTGGTGAACGGCTAGGAGCGGCTTTGTTTCCTTTTGGAGCGGGGGCTCCGGGGCAAACAGCGCGCGCGGTGGAGTGGGCACAGTATGCTCACCCAAGCGCATTTTACGGTACCCCATCATACGCCTTGCACTTGGCGGAAACTGCCCAGCGACTCGGTGTTGAACCTCAGAGCCTGGGGTTTCGACTGTTATTTTTTTCCGGAGAACCCGGCGCCGGGATTCCTGCCACCAAACAACTGATTGAAGAAACATTTGCTGGAGCCGCCATCGACATGGGAAGCATGGCAGAAGTAATGCCATGGATGACCAACAGTGAATGCCGGCACAGAACAGGGATGCATCTGTGGCAAGACCTCGTCTATACCCAAATATGTGATCCCGTAACGTACAAACCGGTCCCCTCTGGTTCAGAGGGGACGCCGGTGTACACGCATCTCGAGCGCACATCTCAACCCATGATAAGACTCGCCTCAAACGACCAGAGTCGCTGGGTTGACGACCCGTGCCCCTGTGGTCGAACCTATCCGCGACTACCACAGGGAATCTATGGACGGTACGACGACATGCTCATTGTGCGTGGCAAGAACATTTATCCAAGTGCGATCGAGAATGCCCTTCGCGAGATTGACGGGTTTGGGGGAGAGTTTCGCGTCATAATCTCCAGCAAAGAACGCATGGACGAGCTATTGATCCAGGTCGAGTACGGGAATGGAGATCACGCACCGAATTTCAACGATATGGCTCGAACATCGATTGAGGAAAAGCTGCGGGATCGGCTTGGTCTGCGGCCAGTCGTAACTCTGGTGCCAAAAGGATCGCTTTCCCGGACTGAATTTAAGGCAAGGCGTGCAATCGACGATAGTGACCTCTACAGAAAGTCGCTCATCAACAAACCATGACTCCAGCTACAAAGTTTGAGGTTGATGAGATGGCCGAGGAGCTCTTGGCCGGAGACGAGCGTGCCTTATCCCGGGCCTTAAGTTGCGTCGAACGCGGTGGAGAGATGGCAGAGAATCTCTTGGCGCATATCTATCCCCACACTGGAAAGGCACACATTGTGGGAATTACCGGCAGCCCAGGCAGCGGCAAAAGTACGTTAACTCGGGCTCTGGCGCGCGCTGCGACAAAAGTCGGACTGACAGTAGGAATCATACCGTCGATCCATCGTCGCCATTTTCGGGCGGTGCGATTCTGGGCGATCGCATACGAATGAACGACGTGGCCGTGGAACTCGGTGTATTCGTCCGCAGTCTGGCAACTCACGGTGCTCTTGGCGGACTAAGTCGGTCTGCGGCAGACTCAATCGATCTGATGGACGCCGCTGGCCGGCAGCTCATTCTCGTCGAGACAGTAGGCGTCGGCCAAGACGAAACAGACATAATGCACACAGTTCACACCGTTGTTGTCGTTAGTGTGCCGGGACTCGGCGATGAGATACAAACCCTGAAGGCAGGCATTTTGGAAATCTCGCATATTCACGTCGTTAATAAGGCTGACCGCGAAGGTGCCGATACCGTCGCCGCCGAACTCCGTTCAATGTTAGCGCTTGATCTTGCCCCCAAGCTTGATTCCTGGCAGCCGCCGGTTTTGCTGTGCGTAGCATTCTCGAGAAGAAGGCGTAGAACCCCTCCTAGCGGCGATACAGGAACACATTACTCATATGAAAAAATCTGAGGAATTTGAGCGGCATCTCAAAAAGATGACGACTGCCCGGCTGTTTGCGATTGTGCGTGGCTTTCTGAGCGACATGGCTGCGCAACAAGATCGTCACTCCGACGATCTGTTGAAAGGAATAATGGCACGCACCTTGGCTCCATACGCTGGCGGACGAATGATGCTGGCACGCTTGGCTCAAAGCCAAGGCGGAGGTATCAAGGATGTTTGATCCCACAGAGATTGATCGCATTTCCCAGATGCGGAAGAACTGGGAGGGGAATGAGTTGTCCCAGTTCAGCAAACGTCAGTCGGAATCTCGAACCGAATACAGGACTGCCTCGGGGCTTCCGCTGAAGCGGTTTTATACCCCAGAAGATATCTCTGAAACCCAGTTTGACGATATCGGTTTCCCGGCAGGTTTCCTTTCGTTCGGGGTCCCTATCCAACTATGTACCGCGGACGCAATTGGACCATGCGTCAAATCGCGGGTTTTGGCACTGGCTCCGACACCAATGAAAGATTTCGCTATTTGCTCGCGCAGGGACAGACAGGTTTGTCGGTCGATTTTGATATGCCGACATTAATGGGGTTTGACTCTGACGATCCTCGTTCTGAGGGCGAGGTCGGAAGGGAAGGGGTCGCGATCGATACCCTGGATGACATGGAAGCGCTTTTTAAAGACATTGACCTGGAGAAAATCTCTGTTTCCATGACAATCAACCCCACTGCATGGATACTTCTCGCCATGTACGTCGCTCTTGCGGAGTCACGCGGTTACAGTTTGAATAACCTGTCCGGCACGGTCCAAGCCGACATCTTGAAAGAGTACATCGCACAGAAGGAATGGATTTTCCCGGTCCGCCCCTCCATGCGTATTGTGCGCGACATCATAGTATTTTGCGCAGACCACATGCCACGCTACAACCCGATCAATATTAGTGGTTATCATATTTCTGAGGCAGGAGCTAATGCCGTTCAGGAGCTTGCCTTCACGATTGCGGATGGAATCGCATACGTTGAAGAGGTTGTGAAGTCAGGCGTTCCCGTCGATCACTTCGCACACCGGCTGGCGTTCTATTTTGTGGCCCAGTCGGACTTCTTCGAGGAAGTCGCTAAATTCAGGGCAGCTCGAAGGATCTGGGCGCGAGTGATGAAAGAAAAGTTTGGAGCGAAAAATCCGGAATCGATGCGATTGCGTTTTCATTGTCAAACCGCTGCCTTTAGTTTGACTAAACCGCAGCCGCTCAACAACATCGTTCGCACCGCCTTTCAGGCATTGTCCGCAGTACTAGGTGGGGCTCAGTCGCTTCACACCAACGGACTAGATGAAGCCTATGCAATTCCTAGTGAACAAGCTATGAAAGTGGCTCTCCGGACGCAACAAATACTTGCGGAGGAGACAGGCGTAGCCAATGTGATTGATCCACTTGGAGGTTCATACTACGTCGAGTCATTGACCAATCAGATGGAAACTGCCGTACTCGAAATCTTAGCTAAGGTCGACGCTATGGGTGGCCCGGTTAGCGCAATCGAAAAGGGGTATTTTCAACGAGAGATTGCGGATTCAGCGTACATGACGGCCCGTCGAAAAGCTACCGGCGAGCATCCGGTGATTGGGCTGAATAAATTTAACGAAGAAACTGAACCCGTCTCTATTGATATCCACCGTATCGATCCAAATGTCGAGAGTCGCCAAATTGGAGCACTAAGATCAACAAAGGAACGGCGTGATCACAAAGAGATCGATCGATTGCTGGAGCAGTTGAAGCAGGAAGCTCAAGATGCGTCTGTAAATCTCTTGCCGACAACGATCAAGCTAGTAAAGGCACGAGCGTCAATGGGTGAAATCGTCAAGACCCTTAAAGCTGTATTTGGGACCTACGTTGAAGTACCAGTGTTTTAGGCTCATCGAGATCGCGCCCCTCGCGAGTGTTTTGATTTGAAGAGGACTTGAAGAGATGTACTCCGCCGCTGCGAGGTCGTCCGTTGCCGAAGTTGTAGCGCGCTATCTCGTTAGTCAGGAAGTAGCGCGAATTTACGGTCTCGTTGGTGGCCACATCCAGCCAATATGGGACGCCGTGGCCCGGGCTGGAATTCGGGTTGTCGATGTTCGCCACGAGGGTTCCGCAGTACACATGGCTCATGCCGAAGCGGAACTGACGGGGCGGGTCGGCGTCGCTATCGTCACTGCCGGCCCCGGCCTTACTAATTCGGTGACTGCGATCGCGAACGCTTCTGTATCGCGAATTCCTATACTCGTCATTTCAGGACGGCCGCCGCGCCCACAAGCTGGAATGGGTGCTATGCAAGAAATTCCACAAGTGGAGCTTGTTCGGCCAGTGATGAGACAAGTAGCGACTGTGTCAGACTCGCGACACATTCTTGAGCATCTTGACATGGCTTATCTTGCTGCTCTTGGAGCAGACGGAACGCCCGGCCCGTCCTATATCGATTTTCCTACGGACTTGCTTACCGAGCTAGTCCATCCAGCGAATGTCTTGCCGCTACAACTGCGCTCTCGGGAGCTTAGTCCCATGTCACCAAACGGGGAGAGCCTTGAGGCCGCTCGATTATTGATTGGGAGCGCTCGCCGCCCGCTGTTGATAGCGGGTCGATCCGTGCATTCTGCCTCTGATTCGCTGCTCCGGTATCTGGAACTTTCAAAGGCGCTGTATCTGGACACAGGGGAGAGTCGGGGAGCGATTTCGTACGATCATCCCTCCTATGTGCCGGCAATGCGTGCCCGCGCAATGAAGGAATCCGATCTTGTCATTACGGTCGGACGTAAGCTCGATTACCAGCTGGGTTATGGTTCACCGGCGGTATTTTCCCCGGCGGCCTCCTTTTTGCGCATTGGACGTTCATCTGATGAAACGGCCGAAAATCGCCGAGGTGACGTTGAGTTACGAGCAGACGCAGCGTCAGCTCTAGAGGCGCTCGTGTATGCAAACGCGGTGCCTAACAATTTAGATCGTCAATGGTTGGCGTCCGTGCAGACCGAAAATAAGAAACGTCAGGAACGACTGACGGAGACCATGGTGCGGCAGTCTGAAGGCGCAGATGGAAGGGTTCACCCTTATTGCCTGATAAAGGCCATTGACAAATATCTCGATGAGCAATCCATTCTGATCATGGATGGTGGGGATATTTTGTCCTTCGCGCGAGTGGGACTCCGCGCGGTTCGCTCTCTGGACTGCGGCGCATTTGGATGCCTTGGTGTCGGAGTTCCTTTTGCCACCGCAGCGGCGATCTCTCATCCGGACAAGAAAGTGATCGCCGTGATCGGGGACGGGGCTTTCGGTTTTACCGCGATGGAAGTTTCGACTGCCGTTCGTCATCAGGCGAAGGTTCTTTTAGTTATTGCCAATAACGCTGCCTGGAATATTGACCGGCATGATCAATTGCAGCGATATGGCGGTCATCTGGTCGGCGCCGAATTGCCTGATCATCGCTATGATCTTTTGGCCCAGAGCCTTGGTTTATATGCCGAGACGGTAAACCAGGCAGACGGGCTTGATGAAGCGATCCGCAGAGGCCTGAAGAACGCGCCCGCTCTGTTGAATGTGCAAACAAGCCGGGAACCGATGTCTGCGGACTTTACGAACGGGTTGGCGGAGGTGCCACCTTATCAGGCACTCAGCAAATGGAATCAATTGGAATTGGAGCGCTACCAATAATTTGACGCCGTAGGTCTGGAGCGCGTCGCCGATTTCACAATGAAAGGCCGAGCCTATGTTCACACGTCGAGATTTTTCTAAGTTTCTTCTGGCCACTGGGACAGCCAGCTTTGTAGCGGATAGTGTACATTCCGTGGCCGCTGATCCTGGACCCGGTCAAAAGAATACCAGATACGATGATCACCAAACTTCACGGAACTGTGATCTTCTTATTAAGGGAGGAACAGTTGTTGATCCCGGGCAGCATTTAAACGGGACAATGGACGTCGCAGTCAGGGCCGGCAAGATTCTCGAAGTCTCCAAAGAAATTCCCGAAAGTCGGGCTACGAGAGTCATTTCAGCAAAAGATAGAATTGTGACGCCAGGATTCATTGACCTTCAGGTGCATTGCTACGATGGGGCAGGCGGTATCGGAATCAATGCGGATCATTATTGTCTAGCCAGGGGAGTGACGACGGCGGTGGAAAACGGCGCGACTGGATATATAAATGTTGGGGGCTTCGTCAATTACATCGTTAATCCCTCAATTACACGGGTATACACTTCCGTTAATATTTTTCCCTTGGGCCTGATAAATCGCAGAGTCGTACCGGGATTGGATGATCCAGAATCGATGGATCCGGCATTGGCTGCAAAGGCAGCGGAAGAGTACAAACCTGCCACGGTCGGGATAAAGGCTTATCCTGAGAGATTTCATCTCGGTCCTAAAGACCTCGATTGTGTCAGTAGAGGAGTGGCAGCAGCGGAAGAGTGCCGGATGCCATTGATTGCGGACCTCGTCGATACATATTCGCCGCTTCAGGCGCATCTCAAGATGATGCGCAAGGGAGACGTCTTTACACACTACTGCCATAACCTCGCGCACGGCGTAGTTGATGCGAATGGCAAGGTGTTATCCGAGGTTTTGGAAGCCCGAGACCGGGGCATTCTTTTTGATACAGCCCAGGGTCAGGATAAATTCAACTTCAGAGTAGCCGAACAGTGCTTGGAGCAAGGCCTTTTACCGGACACAATCAGCACTGACCTTTTTTCAGGGAACGTCGATGCTATGGTTTACGACCTGCCTACAACAGTTTCCAAATTCATGGCTTTGGGCATGAGTCTCGATATGGCGATCGAAAGAGTAACAGTCAAGCCGGCTGCCGTCTTTGATTATGGAGTTCAAATTGGCACGCTTAAACCGGGTAGTGAGGCTGACATCGGAATTTTTGAGCTACGAGAAGGGAAGTTCGATTTTGTGGGGGATGGCCCTTCTGACAAGCGTACCGGGCGCCAGATGCTGATAAGCAAAGCGGTTGTGTGCCGCGGAAAATATTTTGTCAATGCTGCTTAGGGGCGAGATTTAGTGCATTATCGATCTGCGATTGAATAGCTCATTGCGCCAATTATGGGCTTGCATTGACACCTCGCCAATTGGTTATCGTATCTGGTTGAGTTCCCGATGAAACACAATTATGACCGCTCAGTTGCGCGTCTGTAACATTTTCATTGTTATCGCTTCGACGAGGCAAAAAGGTGTCGAGTGTTGGTACATCTCCGATCTCTACGCCGTATTTCTATGTGTAGTCTCGACGCAGTTTCTGTCCGGTCTATACCATTTATTGGTAGGTTGACGCCCTTGGAGGGATTTAATGAGACGAGCGATCTCAGTTCGTTGCCTTCTGGCCTCGGTACGCCAGTCATTTGTGAAAACATATCCATCGTGGCTCAGGTGAAATAACCTACTGCATGTATCGCAGTGATCAGCAGGTATAAATGGATTCGCAAGATCACCGAGACACGATTCTGGCAACAGTCCCCTCTCGTGAGGGGAGTCCCGCAACAAACAGTTCAATTGCGTCCAGGACGACTGCATTCGTCGTTTACATTGTTGAACAGCTGGTGCCAGATCCTTTTGTTTTTGCTGTGATACTCACGCTGCTCACCGCGGCAATGGCATTTGTGACTTCTTCACAAGTGTCGGCCGAACTGATTGGCGTTGCTTGGTACAACGGTGTGTTCGGCATCTTGTCATTTGCTTTCCAGATGGTCTTAATTCTGGTAACCGGATACGCGCTGGCTACTTCGCCACCGATGAAGACCTTAGTTGACGCTGTCGCAAGCTTCCCGAAGAATTCACGCGATGCGATTTCACTAACTTTGATCGTGTGCTTGGCCGCATCTTGGGTTAATTGGGGTTTCGGGCTGGTTACGGCCGGTCTCTTGTCACGGGCGATCGCAAGAAAAATTCGCATCGACTTCGGCTGGCTTGTGGCCGCCGCGTATAGCGGATTCGTGGTGACCCCGGAAGGCTTTTCCGGCTCGATTGCGTTGTCTCAGGCTACACCGGGCTCATCCCTAAACCTTGTAGAAAAGATGACCGGTAAGGGGCTCCCATTAGTGCAAACGATCTTTGCGCCATTTACGGTGTTTCCCTTGATCGCATTGTTTTTCCTTCTGCCACTGCTTTTCCGCTACACCGAACCTCCAGAAGCGTCTGCCGTAATTGCGCCACCCGAACGTTTGGCTCCCGAGGATGCTTTCAAGCACTCTTCAGTGGAGAACAAAGGTATTGGCGAATGGCTCGATGCCTCACCCATTTTGAACGTAATCTTAGCGCTGTTCGCCGTTTCGAGTTTGATATTACAGTGGAAGGCGACTCATTTCTCTATCGATATCAATTCGGTAATTCTGATCTTTCTGATCTTAGGTCTGATACTGCACAAAAGGCCGATCGCTTATGTAAATGCTGTAAAGAGTGCTGCCCGAGTGACCGGACCGCTGATCCTTCTGTACCCACTGTACGGCGGAATCATGGGAATCATGACCACCACTGGTTTGGCTGGCGTGATTTCAACAGGTTTCCTTAAATTCGCGTCTGCGAAAACGCTGCCGTTTTGGACATACGTTTCTTCTATGATCATCACTTTCTTTATCCCGAGCGGTGGAGGGCATTGGGCTGTGCAAGGGCCGTTTATCCTGCCGGCGGCTCGGGCCCTGAATGCATCATTACCACGTACGACAATGGCGGTCGCAATGGGCGAGTCAGTCGGCAACATGATTCAACCCTTCTTTGCTCTTCCGGTTCTAGCAATAGCCGGCATCGGAATGCGTCGCATTCTAGGATTTATGTTAGTAACCTTTCTAACTTCGTTAGTAATTTTCGGTATATCACTGTTATGGATGCCAGCCTTTTCCCAGTAGATTCACGGCTCGTAAGATGTACGGGCCTGTAACTTCGAAAAAACGGTTTGTGCTCCCGTTATAGTGGTCCATACGGAAAGGCCTGAGTTCCACGATGACGTTTGGTCCGACCACCTAGAATGAGGTGAAGGTCCGGAGATCTGCCATTCAAATCCTTGACAGAGCGACATATCGAATGATATACATGGGATCCTGGATCCATGTAGGCCAGGGTCATTTTTCTTCCAACAGCAGTCCGGCCACGATTTTAAAAATCATCGAACACATTGGGATCGAACACCATGAATGCTGAGTCTGCAACCAATCATGGAAATGGACCGGTTACTGGCCATATAAATAGAACTGCCATGAAAGCTATTGCGCCGCAACCAATGGCTTCTGTGCAGGCGGCGGCGCAGATACGTACGGCCATTCTTAACGGCAGTTTACCTCCGGGAACTCGCATTGCTCAGGAAGACCTAGCTGCGAAACTTGGCGTTTCGAGGGAGCCCGTGCGGCAGGCTCTCATCGTACTCGAACGCGAGGGCCTGGTCAGCAATACAGCCGGTCGGGGCGCGGTTGTGGCACTGATTGATCCGGCGTTTATCAGTGAGGTCTACGAATTCCGCGAAATCATAGAATCCTTTTCAGCCGCTAAAGCAGCGACGCTTTCTGACTTCGACCCCAAGCCACTAAGAAAGATTATTGCCGCCGGCGAACGCGCCCGCCAGGTTGCAAACTCTGAACTTGTTATCGACCTCGATTTGCAATTCCATAACGGCATTTACGGCCTATCCATGAATCGCGTTGTTGATGAAGTGATGCAAACACAATGGAGCCATATTCGTCGCGCGATGCTTATGTCGGTCAATATTCGCGGTTATCGCCATGAAACCTGGGAGGAGCATGCAGCCATTGTCGATGCCATCGCAAACAGACGCGCGGCACAAGCTAGGAAATTGGCTGCGTTGCATTGCAAGAATGCGCGTACCGCGATCACTGCTGCGCTTACCAAGCTTAACGATCTTACGAAGTAACTGTTGGGGATTTGTCAGTCGCGTTTCGGTCTCGAAGTTTTGATCTGACGCAGTCAGTTTCTCAAGAATAGGTTTGTGCAGGGAGTTTTACTCAGGTAGTCCATGGTTGAACCGCATCTTCCGCGCTCTTACCTATTTGTCCCGGGAAATCGCCCAGAGCGATTCCCAAAAGCTTTCGCATCGGCTGCCGACGCCGTAATTATCGACTTGGAGGATGCGGTCTCCCCGGACGAGAAACGGATAGCTCGTTCATCCGTGGGCGCCTTCTTATCTCCCGAGACGCCAATAATCCTTCGAATAAATAGCGTCAAAACAGAATGGTTCACGGGAGATCTGGAACTATGCCGGACTGATGGAGTGATCGGAGTTATTTTGCCGAAGGCTGAAACCGTTCATGACATTCGCGCCGTCGCCCAGCATGTGTCGCCAAGCATGTCTATCTTGCCTTTGGTTGAAACAGCACGGGGATTATGGAACGTGCATTCACTCGCTGAAGAACCTCAAGTGCAGAGGTTGTTATTCGGATCCATTGATCTTCAACTAGATTTGGGCATCACTTCCGACGAAAATGAACTGCTCTATCACCGTTCACGAATCGTTTTGGCATCCAGGGTTGCAGGCATTTGTGCCCCGATTGATGGCATCTGTACGGATCTCGAGAATACTTCGCGACTGCGGAAGGAAAGCCTGCGAGCTTACCGAATGGGCTTTGGCGGCAAACTTTGCGTTCATCCCCGTCAGACTCATACGGTAAACGTGTGTTTTGAGCCAAGTCGGAAGGAAAAGGAATGGGCAAAGCGCATCGTAGCTGTAGCAGGCACGGCACGCGGGGCTGCCGTCGCTGTGGACGGAGTCATGATAGATCGTCCATTGCTCACACGCGCCGAAGCGATCGTCTTGCGTGTCGAAAGTCCGCGAAAACAATAAAGGAAAGCCTTTGGGCCCGCTAGAAGGAATAACAGTTCTTGCTCTCGAACAGGCAGTTGCGGCACCTTTCTGCACCCGCCAACTTGCGGATCTCGGAGCCCGTGTCATCAAGATCGAGAGGCCGGAAACCGGAGATTTTGCCCGGCACTATGATGAGCGGGTGCACCAACTCTCTTCTCATTTCGTTTGGTGCAATCGCTCCAAAGAGAGCATTACGCTGGACGTTAAGCATCCTGATTCAAAAGGAATATTGTTCCGGCTACTTCAAAAGGCCGACATTTTTGTCCAAAACCTGGCACCAGGATCTGCAGGTCGACTTGGGTTGTCCTACGCAGACTTAGAGCAACTCTATCCGCGATTGATCGTTTGTGATATCTCAGGTTACGGTTCGACAGGGCCGTACCGCGACCGAAAAGCATACGACTTGCTGATACAGGCAGAATCAGGCTTTCTAGCTGTCACGGGGACCCCTGAAGAATCGGTGAAGGCTGGCTGTGCAATCGCCGACATCTCGGCCGGAATGTACGCTTACTCAAATATTTTGGCTGCCTTGATCTCCAGGGGAAAGACTGGTCGTGGATGTCGAATTGACATCTCGATCTTTGAGAGCATGGTCGAGTGGATGAGTCATCCTCTCTACTATGGTTTCAATGGCGCCGACGCACCCTCGCGCACAGGCGCATCGCATTCAGTGATCTATCCGTATGGGCCGTTTGTCTGTGGTGACGGAGGAATGCTTTTGCTGGCGGTTCAAAACGAACAAGAATGGAAGGCATTTTGTCGGCATGTGCTAGATAATCCCGATCTGGCATGTGATCCACGATTTTCCTCAGTGTCTCTTCGCAGTATCGCTCGCCTGGAGCTCAAAGAAATGATAGATCGAGTATTCGGGGCGTTCACAACAGAGCAGATAAAAGAAAAGCTTGATGCAGCAGCCATTGCGAATGGTCGCCTTAACGGGATTGCCGAGGTATGGGCCCACCCCCAATTAAAGGCACGAAACCGTTGGGTAGAAGTCGAAACATCGAAAGGATCTATTCCCGCCTTGGTTCCGTCGGGGCTTCCATCAGAGTGCGCGCCACGGATGGATGCTGTACCCGCACTCGGAGAACATACGGCGTCGATACTCAGTGAGCTAGGTTTTGGGCAGGCCGATATAAGTCGTTTTCATTCACAACGCGTAGTTTGAGATGTCGATATTTCCCAGCGCTCCTTCCAACGGACGCTCGTCTCCCGATGCCGCCAGCCAACAGGTACGTGCGAGGCTTCAGCAGCCAGGAACTTTCCGGACAAGTTCGCGCAGTTATTCGTGTCGCGAGCGGCAACTTTCTCGAAATGTATGATTTCATCGTTTTTGGCTATTACGCTCTATACATAGCGAAAACGTTTTTTCCCGCCAAGACAGCCTTCACTTCGTTAATGCTTTCATTCGCCACCTTTGGGTCTGGTTACTTAATGCGGCCCGTCGGTGCCGTCTTCCTGGGCGCCTATATCGACCGGAAAGGAAGACGGGAAGGGCTACTCCTTACATTGAGCTTAATGGCAGTTGGCACGTTAACGATTGCTCTGACTCCTGGATATTCGAGAATTGGTATCCTTGCGCCGACAATCATCGTAATAGGTCGACTTTTACAAGGCTTGTCCGCCGGAGTGGAACTCGGCGGCGTCTCCATCTACTTGGCTGAGATTGCAACCGAAGGACACCGTGGATTTTACTGCTCGTGGCAATCAGCTAGCCAGCAGGCTGCGGTGATATTCACCGCTCTTATTGGGTTGCTGTTGACCGGAATGCTTAGCAACAGTCAGATGATTTTGTGGGGATGGCGCATTCCATTTCTCATCGGTTGTTTCATCGTTCCTCTTGTGCTCTGGTTACGACAGTCGTGAAGAGACGTCTGCCTTCGTAAAAATGAAGGGTCGTCCACGGAAGACAACAGAAGTATTTCTAGTGCTTGCCGCGAATTGGCGCATTGTGCTCATCGGCATGATGCTTTCCGTTTTTACAACAACTTTCTTCTACCTTATTACGGTGTACACCCCGACCTTCGGACAGCGGGTTTTGCACCTGGTTGCGAAGGACAGCTTTCTGGTAATTTTGTTCATCGGCGTCTTCAATTTTATCTGGGTGCCCATCGGAGGGGTGCTGTCGGATCGTATCGGTCGTTACCAGCTATTGCTGGCCATGCCGATTGTCGCCCTCCTTACTGTCTATCCATTAATGTTCTGGCTTACCGAAAAACCGGCTTTTGTGAAGCTATTGCTTGTAGAGCTTTGGTTTTCATTGCTATACGGTATGTACAACGGCGCGATGATCCCTCTCCTGGCAGAAGTCGTACCGAAAGAGGTCCGTACCGCTGGTTTTGCGCTCTCGTATAGCCTTGCGACAGCTATTTTTGGCGGCCTCACGCCTGCGGTTTGTACTGCTTTGATCGAGTATTCAGGCAACAAGGCTGCGCCTGCGTGGTGGTTGCTCTTCGGTGCCACGATCAGTTTTGCTGGTGTCGCGATCTGTCACCTTGAGAAGTATCAGAACCAGTGGAGTGTGGTGTAAACACTCCAAGCACTTTTGTTCGTACGTTTAGCAACGCCATCGTCGTGCTCGATACGGAAGACGTTTGGTTCAGTGTGACTTCCGACCAATGATCTACCTGCCCTCTGGGGTCACAGATTTATCTTTTAACGGCATCATTGATATATAGGAAAATCGAAAACTCGTTTCCCTCTGGAGATGAGATGAGTATGCCGACTGGTCACTGTTGTGGGGAGTTGTCTGGGTGGGGAGATATATCAGGGAAGGCTACATCGCAAGTCTCGAGCGCTGCATCCGATGACGATCACCAACAAGATTGTTCGATAACCAAACGGTGCGTACGTAACGCCGTCCTAAACGAAACCAAGTGCGGGTGGGGATGGAAGCCAGTGGACACGCGCGCTGGTTTGAACGACTGCTGGCCGAGTTACAGTTTGAGTTGTGGATCGGAGATGCGGCGGAGATCCGAACCAAGCGAGTACGGAAGCAGAAGACGGATCGCCAGGATGCGCAGCTGATTCTGCGGTTGTTGCTGGAAGATCGCTTTCCGCGGATCTGGGTGCCGAGCTGGGAGAACCGAGATCTGCGGCAACTGCTGTGGCACCGGCACCGGATGGTGCAGACGCGCACGCGGCTGATGAACCAGTTGCAAGCGGTGGCGCTGAACGAAGGACTGCGCCGCAAGAAAGGTTTGTGGCGGGAAGCGGGACGGAAGCAACTAGAGTCGTTCCGGTTAGCTCCGTGGGCGAGTCGGCGACGGCGGGATCTGCTGGAGTTGCTGGACCGGCTGAACCCGACGATCGCGGAGCTGAGCCAAGCGATCGAAGCAGGAAGTGGAGAAGTGTCCTGAGGCGCAAGCGTTTGCGGACGCATCCCGGGGTGGGTTCTCTGACCGCGCTGGCTTTCGTGTTGATCGTCGGCGAGGCGGAGCGGTTCCAGTGCGGCAAGCAGATTGCGAGCTATCTGGGACTGGTGCCGTCGGAGGAGTCCAGCGGAGATCGGCGCCGGCTGGGACACATCACCAAACAGGGCAACTCGCTGTTGCGCTTCCTGCTGGTGGAGGCAGCGCAAGTCACGGTGCGCAGTGATCCGGAATGGCGCAGCAAGTTTTTTCACCTGGCCATGCGGCGGGGACGGAAGATTGCCAAGGTCGCGATGGCACGTAGACTGGCAGTTCGTCTGTACTGGATGTGGCGCAAGGGATGGGATTATGAGCAGTTGAAAAAGTTCGGTTCGCACGCGGGAAAGCCCGGACATCGCCATGGTGTGCAGTTAAACACCGAGTAATTGATAGGGCATCCCGCTCCTCCTCGCGGGGGAGTTCGAATTAGTAATCATGATCGCGGTGTGGATCGAAGAGATGCATGGGTCGGACTGAGTCCAGACCTGAACCCTGATTGCGAGCGAGCCTTGGTTGGATCGGCACATCTTCAACGAGAGCGAAATGGCGCTCCTCATCGAGTGCAGGCTGAAGTGTGCTCAAATACTGTTGACAACGCCGACATTGTTAGAGAGGCGATGTTTCGCCGACAACCTTCGGCCTTCACCACAGCCATCTCTGAACGGGTGGCATTTTGCGAACGGGCTTGTAACGAATAAGCAGCGTCCGATCATCCTTCCACGAGAGGTCAATCCGTCGAGGGTCCATGTCCGACAGTAAATAGAGTGGTTGACTGCCCTCGCTCACCGAAAAGTTGCGCGAAGAAGCCTTGTCGTCGGAGCACAGCTCCATGCGGCTCTATAATGGTAGTCGTGTCCACAAGGAGAAATACGAACTGGTGGGGGACTTTGCCAGTGCGACTGGGCTTTTCGTCTGGTTTTCGTTCTGGTTCAAGAACGATTCCAGAGCATCGTAGGACACGTCGAGGTAAACGCCAATGGGTGCCAACCCGATAGATTACCCGCATCAGTGGAGGCGGACCGAGTTCACCTGCAATTGCGGAACTAAATGCCGTGTGGATGTCGAGTTCAGTCATTGGGCTGAGGTCGTAAACTTTTACCGACATTGCGGCAAGGACCAAGGCCAATACTTTCCGGGGCGGATCATTGCAACTTTGGAAGAGCGGGATGGCGTATGGGTTAGAACTTAAGCCTTTCTGTGGTACCGTTCTAACCTCCCATCTCCGAGAGACACGGCGACGTTTCGTTAGTGAAATTCTGGTCCCAGTCTCTTACGATGTGGCCTTTCTCGCCCTGTCAATTTCTTCTTCTGTGTAGCGGTACACCCGAAACACAGCATTGCTCTGGGTTTTCGCCGTCTCGCTCGCAGGGCCGAAGTAAGGATTTACGTACTCCCACACCACGTCGCCTTCCGCTGTCACCTCGAAGAACCGTCCGAAGAAGCCTTCATTGACTAGGGTATTTCCGTTCGGCAGGCGTTGTGCATTAGAGATGCGCGGGCTATAAAAGTTGTACAGATTCTCTTCCTGATACTTCCAGACAATCTCATTGGTGACGGGATTTACCTCGATCACCCGCGAATAAGGAAAAGAGTGGTCAAGGCGATGCGGCCCGTTGTCAAATATGAGGATGTTGCCATTCGCCAGCGGAGTGGGAGCGTGCTGGCCCGCAAGTGGTGGGGCACCCAACTTCCACACGATTTCGCCAGTCTGCCGACGAATCCGGATGATCGTTGAGATGTTTCGAAAACTCACCAGCAGGTCCCCGTTGGCAAGCTCTATGACTGCATTCCCGTGGGTCCATTCGGAGCGACTGTCCTGTATCGCGGTGATAACGTCGTTGACGGGATCGAGATGCTCCCAAGCACGCCACTCCCAAACCTTGCGACCGTCTTTCGTCGACTCCACCAAATAATCGGCCCAAATTTTCCCGTTTTCTTCGGTTCCCCGCCGGCCACCTTGGATTTTCTTCGCCACCTCATCAGATACCTCAGTTGCGCAGAGTAGGAGGACGTTTCCGTTCGTGAGAAGCCGACCGTCGTGATGGTGGTCGCGTTGGCGCACCTCCCAAAGGACCTTGCCATTCCAGTCTGACTCCAGCGCGGCGCCGCCTTTAAAAGGCGACTTCCCCAAAAAGGTCTCGTTGGGAATCTGTCCGTTGTAAAAGAGAGTGCCCTTCTCAGTGAGGTAGCCATATAGACCTGGCGGATATGGCATGGTCCAGGTGTGGACGACTACGCCGTGGAGATCAATCAGGTAAACCATTCGGTCGCCAGTTGGAGCAAACAGCGTCAGCCCAGCCGAAGCGCGAGCAACGTCGAGGGCACGCAGGCCCGTACCACGACGTCGAATGGGGTTCTGATCAACGGTGCTCGCTCGAGTCGGACTGTCATTGGCGTGGGTTCCACCAATTTGACCTCTAGAATCTGACCCCGTGCTTCCGAAAGCAGCCGCACCCAGGCACATCCCTGCAAAACCACGCCTCGTGATCTTTGCCGCTGAATTCTTGGCCATATAGTCTCCTCTGACTGGGACATGATTCTAAGCTCTTTCCTAGACGTGACTAGCTTCCGCAAGCAAGTGTCTGGCATTGCTGATGAAATCAGGTGTTAACCGAATCACTGCGGCTTGGGTTCGGGTGGCGGTTCGGCCCGGCAAGGGATTGTGAGTCTAATGGCGATTTTTCAACATCTCTAACGACGTCGGCTTCGTCAAGTGTTTTTGCGATTCTGGCGAAGACACTCATGTGTGATCGCAGAGTAGGGTCTCCCACCGATGCCCTCAGTTTCGATAATTTTATTCATACCCAACCAAACGGCTCGGCCTTATTTCATCACGCCGGTGGAGTTGGCCCACCAGACATCTCTCCGGTCACCCAGGATCATGATGACTTATTTGAACTCCCCCCATTCGGGGAGGCAGGCGGCCTATTCAGTTACCCGGTCACTGCGCTGGCAGGACCACTGTTGAAATCAGGCATACCTGCATGGGCTTCCCCGCTCTGCCGCAGCTTTCCGCGGCGACAGAACTCTTCATAGTCGATCTGGTCGCGCATCATAATCCACAGCCGGATACCCAGTTTGCGTGCCGCCGCGATCCTGGCCTTGCCCATGCCTTTCTGGATGAGCTTGCGCCGATAGAAGCGTTTCAGCTCGGGATCTTTCGCGGCCGCATGCATTACTGCTTCGGTCCACAGGTAGCGCAGCAGCGCGTTGCCTTGCTTGCTCAGTTTCCCAGCCGCTGCCGCTTTCCGCTGCTGTGCTCACTCGGAATCATCCCGATGTAGCTCACGACCTGGTTGCCTGTGGCAAACCGGTGCGCATCTCCCAGGAATACGTCGGTGGCCAATGCCGTGATCGGCCCCACTCCTGGATGGGTGAGCCACCGCATCGCCTGGGGTCGCTGCTTGGCTTCTTCTTCCACTTGCCGATCTAGCTGCTTGATCCGCTTCTGCAGCTGCACGTATAGATGCAGAAGTTTGTCCCGCCTTTGACTGGTGTAGCGAGACAGAGCCAGGGCCTGAAGTGCTTTCTGCCCAACTGGGCTCCACAGAGCATGCCCATGGCGCAGTGCGTGATTGAGTGCGATCGCCTGCAGCGTGTTCTGCACTCGCGTTCGCACCTTCACCCACTGATGACGATCCCGCAGCAACGTTCGTAGGTCCCGCTGCTCGCTGGAGGGCATCCAGATGGTCGGGAAGCGATCTTCCATCAGCAGCTCCAGCTCCAGCCGCGCATCCCGCCGATCGTACTTCTGCTTCCGTGTTTCTTTGGCCCGAATCTTCGCCGGATGTCCCACTCGGCACTCGATCCCCAGCTCTTCCAGCAATTGCAAAAACTACTGCATAGCTCCAGTGGCTTCGATGCCCACCACCACCGGACCTTCTAAGGCAGCGTAAAACTCTCGCACCTTGTTCTCTTCGTGAGCCAGGGTTTTTCCGGTGATCTCGCCGGTCTCCGTGTCCACCATGGCAATCGTTTGTTGCTTCGCGTGTAGATCACAGCCTGCAATTTTCATCTCCCGGCCTCCTTCGTCCCGCGCCTTTTGGTTGGTACCGCAAAGTCTACTCGGGTCGTCGCGGGGCCGACGTCGTTATGTCATCAGCTATCGGAGTGGCAGGGCAAAGGTCAGCCCGAGCGTCCAATTGAGCCGCTCGGTGTAGCATGTGGCAATGAAAACGGTCATATTCGCGCTGGTAACTGGCTTGGGAATTTTTGCTCTTGTTTGGTGGCGTGTCAGAATGGATGCCATCAAAGTATGGCACGGTCTGCCCGCGACGTTCACTCCGCCTGACTCTCTTGGCAAACCCGTGCCCTTTGAACATCGCCACGAGCGCTACATGAACGTAGCGGAGGTCATGCTCACTCTTGCCTCTGCATCTTTGGTTTTTGTGCCGAGTTCCCGGCTCAGCCTGTACAGTCACGCGTGCGCGTTTGCGCTTATTCTCTTGGGGCTTTGCGTACTCTACAGCGTAGGATTCATGGCATTGATGACTTATTTCTACGAACGATTCCTCTATGACGACCAGACGTACAAGCCTTGGAAATATGGATTGCTGCATGGCCTTGGCTTTGGTTCGCTATCTTGTTTCGCTCTTGCGTATATCGTTCTCGCAGGAGGTGTCGCGAATGCAGTCATCTACGCAATGCCTTTTGCTGGACACCCTCCCGCATTCCCCTTAAATCTCCAGTTTCCTCAGTGACCTTTTCCGCCAGGATTCTAAGCTAGCCTTTCGACATCTCTGGACGCGAAAGCGTTGGTGGGCTAGTGGAACGAGCGGATAGCCTGCGCCTCATCTAGCCTACGGCCAATAAACCGCCGAGAATTATGTCGAACACCAAACAGAAGTCTGGCCACCAGCGCGTACGCCGGAGTGTTCAATGAGAAAGTGATGAAATATATCAAAGGCTCCGTGCCCAACAAGTGCTATGGCTACTAACCAAAGATTTCTTTTGTAGCCGATTATGGCAAATAGCAAAAATCCGCTGGCGACGACGATCTCAATGACAAGTGTTCGACCAGCATCTGCCATCACTGCAAACAATTAGTAATATGTGGCGATCACGATCAGCACGGTAGGATAAAACCCACGCTCACGGTCGAGGCCGATAATAACGGCGAAGCCACAAACAGAGAGGTGGAAGGCGAGTGATAACGAGAGTTTGGGAACGTCTTTATTTGGGTAGCCTGAGAGATGCGGCAGAGCTTGCGGCCGAGAACCCGTTCGGCATCACCGCCGTTGTCTCCCTCTGCTCCCACAAGGTGCCGCACAAGGCAAGCGGGGTCAGGTACACCCGCGTCCCGATCCCCGATTCTAGCCCTATTTCAGCGCGGCAGTTCAACGCCGTCATGACAGCGATTGCGGAAGGCATACGACACGACAGACTGCTGATTCACTGTGTGGGCGGCGTGAGTCGCTCACCAACTATGACGGCAGCGTGGCTGCACCGATGTGGATGCCTCAACATCGTCACAGCGCTGCGTGAAATAGCGGAGCGTCGCCCATCCATTGATCCGTCACCCGCGTTATTGCGAAGCGTCGCAGCCCACCTACGCCGATGAAACGAGGCGCTTTTGAATCCTTGCCATGGCCGTAGAGTCCTGAAAAGTGATTTTAACCGGTGCAAGCCTCAAGCGGACCTAACAAATCTAAGCGTTAGATTGGGGGCATGGAAGGCCCAAATCACGGTCATGTGACCGCCCGGCGTCAGGACTGTTATGGAGTTCACTGGGCGGCCCCAACCCGCATAGCGGGTGCTCTCGCGAGTCGGAGGGCAGACAAGATTAAAAGGTTTCGACGGTAAGACTGGAGGTGGAGTATGAGGATCTCCGTGCAGTTCTACGGAGCCGGACCTCAGCCATGTGAGTACTGGTCGCGACCGTCAGGTTACAAACCCAACGATCTGATGCCAGACAGGCCCGGTGCATGCATGGTTTCTTCTGCGTGTACCGGTACTGATTTCCCAAGTAACCATTTTCGGCAACTTTCGCTGACAGGGCACAACAAGCGCGCTAACGCTACCGCCTTACGCGCGAGCAATTCTGACTGGGGTTGACCCGGCACCCGTATACATTACTTCACCTCTGGGCAGTTTGCGCCATGCGAATGGCCTTATCTATATCCGGGTCGGCCGGTGTGAGCTTCTTTGCTTCGAGCAGCTCACGAAGTCCATCTTTTGTGTTGCCTGAATGGAGATAGATGAGCCCGAGATCCTTATGTAGCTGGCCAAGGGCGGTGCAAGCGTCGCAGATATGAATCCCTTCCTGCAATTGCGAGATGGCTTGCGGCCAATCGTGCGCGGCAGCGGATGCCAAGGCGAAATTTCCCAAAGTCTGAGCCCGATCCATGACTTGTTTTTGCGACTGCAGCGTTTCGAAACGAGCTTGAAACCGCCTGGACTCATCCGGATCCGATTGCGCCAACTGGCGAGACAGGTTGTAAAGTGCCTCAGCGTGTTCGGGATTCATCTCGATCACTCTTCGCCATTGCGCGATTGCGCTGGCGGAATCTCCGCTACGCAGAAGCTCTTGGCCAAGGACGAATAGAGTGTCCGGATTTCCTGGATCAAGTTCTGCCGATTTTCGAAGGGCCTGAACTGCCGCCGCGGGATGCCCGGCGGATTTTTCGATCAGGCCGAGCAGATACCACGGTTCCGCATAGTTCGGGTCGATACGCAGCGCAGTATCAAGTTCCGGCTTTGCGTCCTGATCGCGACGCAAGTCGAGCAAAACCCGTCCTTTGTTGTAGTGTGCGGGCGCAGAATTGGGATCAAGTCTCACCGCTTCAGAAAACTCCGCTAGGGCGCCTTCCAAGTTGAACGCGTCCGCGTATGCGATTCCTAGATTTAAGTGTGCGCCTGAGGACTTTGGCTCTAATTCGATAACCGTCTGAAAATAGCGAATTCCCTCTTCCTCCCGTTTCGTGCGCGTGAGTACCATCGCAAGCGCCGTCAACGCCTGAGAATTCTCCGCACTGGTCTTAAGGGCCGTACGCATTGCCTCCTCCGCCTGAGCAAAGCGCGAGTCACCAGCCAAGATCAGCCCGAGATTGATGAATGCCTGCGTGTATTGGGGATTGTTTTCTGTCGCCTGCCGGAAGAGGTCTTCGGCCTCTTTGTTTTTCCCTTGCTGCCCATATAACACACCGAGATTGTTTTGAGCTTCTGCATAACCCGGGTCCAAGGCGATCGCCGCTTTGAGTTCTTTTTCTGCTTCGGCATCTTGCCCGGCTTGAAGACTCAGAAGGCCGAGCTGGTTATGCGCGAGAGCGATGGTGGAGTCGAGGCTAATGGATCTTTGTAGAGCCTCTCTCTCCTCCGCAATTTTCTCCAGACGATCAAGGGCCAAAGCGAGATCGTAGTATGTGCGGGCATTCCCAGGATCCTGGGCCAGCGCTTCGCGATAAATGTCGACCGCGCGTTGGTACTCGCCTGTCTGAAAATATTCGTTGGCCTGATTGACCTTCGTTCCGGCCACGTTCTCTTTGACGCTCTGCTGTTTCTTTTCCTGAAACCCTTCCAGCTCGTTCTCGGCTCTCTCCTTCTGGCCAAGGCTTCGCAGCACCGCCGCTAACTGAAAACGGGCCTCGCTCGACGCTGAATTCAGTTGCACTGCCCTTTCCAGTTGAACCAGCGCTTCCTGCTGCCTGCCCAGCTTGGCAAGAACAAAGCCCAGGTTGTACCGGCTGTCGAAATGATTCGGTTTGAGAAGCACCGCATGTTTGAGCAAAGGAGCCGCCGCCGCATAGTCTCCAAGCCCGCGGTCGACCACACCCATCAAGTAAAGTGCGTTAAAGTCCTTCGGCTTGCGGCGGAAGTAGTTCCGGATTTCGGGTAATGCTGTTTGGAACTCTCCCAGGATAGTCAACGCCTTCACATAGGAAAGCCTGGTGTCGTCATTGCCTGGATCCAGGCGCAACGCCTCGCGAAACTCGTCAACCGCTTGGCGGAACTGAGAGTCCTGCGTGTACGCGAGAGCCAACCTGGCATGCCGGTCCGCGGATAAAGGGTTTTGTTGCACTAACTGCGCCAGTAGCTTGATAGCTTCTGCCACGTTACCGTTGCTCGAGTAAGCCACGGCGAGGTCATCCTGAAGCGCAGGATCAGGTGGACTGTCTTTCAGATATGCAATCGCGGCAGAGTAACGCTTCTGCGCAATCAGCGCTTTTGCCAGCCCTTCCAGAGCAGGCACGGATTTCGGGACGAATCTCAGAGCAAACTTGAATTCTTCGCTTGCGGCTTCATTTTGTCCCAACTCGCTTAACGCCTGTCCCAGTGCGATGTGTCCTAAGGGATTATCGGGCTGTATGCGGGTTGCAACTTTCAATTCCCTGACCGCCCCCGCAGGGTCGTGCTTCTGCAAGAGTGCCAGAGAAAGATTGAAGCGCGCCTCCCATGAATTCGGATCGTGATGCACCGCAGCTTCAAATGCGGAGATCGCGCACGACAACTGCTGTCGCTGGCCAAAGTAAGCGCCTAATGCGTCATAGGCATCCGCCGAAGGACGAGTTGCAAGTACCTGCTCTAACTCCGTCGGACCCTTGCAGGCAGCAGGCATTTGTCCCAACATCTCTGGAGTGCCTAGCTGCACAACCCAAGCGCAGAGCGCGATTTGGGCACACCGCCGCATTTTTAGTAGCCTCGCTGTCGAGTTTTCACGCCGCTCATCGTAGCAGAATGGCAGCCGAGAAACGTTCATTCTAGTGTTATGATCGCGAAACAATGCGCGCGGGAACCGGCCAGTTGCGCAAATTCAGTTTCGTCGGGATCATTTTCTGTTTCGGGTTTTTACTTCCAGCGCTTGCCGGCTTGTACGCCGCGCACGCACAGGGTGTCGCTACAGGCGGCACCGCGGTTCCGGCACGTCCACTTCCTCCCGGTATGAGATCTCCAGCAGTTGAATTTCGGGATATCGCGAAGCAGGCTGGGCTGGTTGGCGTGAATATCTCCGGTTCAGAAACTTCAAAGCAGTACATTGTGGAAACAACTGGCAACGGCGTTGCGATCGTCGATTTCGATAACGACGGCCTGCCCGACATTTTTCTGGTCAACGCAGGGACCCTCGAAGCAGACGCTGTCTCACCCAAGCATTTCCTCTATCACAATCTGGGTGGACTTAAATTCGAAGACATTACCGACAAGGCGGGAATCAAGCCCACCGGATGGGGACAAGGCGTCTGTGTGGGAGACGTCGACAATCATGGTTATCCGGACTTGTTCATCACCCAGTGGGGACAGAACGTTCTCTATCGAAATCTCGGCAATGGCAAATTCAAGGACGAGACCAAAGAGCGCGGCCTGCTTTCGCCAAAAGCACGCTGGAGTACGGGCTGTGCGTTCATCGATTTCAACCGGGACGGATTTCTGGATCTGGTGGTCGTCCATTATGTGGACTTCGACCTGACCCACACGCCTCACCCCGGCCAAACCAACCAATGCCAGTGGAAAGGAAAACCGGTCATGTGCGGTCCGCGCGGTCTCCCGCCCGAAACGCTCTCGTTCTATCAAAATGATGGACACGGAAAATTCAACGATGTTTCGGATCAGGTTCACATTTCAGGTCCACAAAACTACTACGGATTCACTGCATTGACCGGAGACTTCGACAATGACGGTTGGCCAGATATCTTTGTGGCGTGTGATTCGACCGCAAGTTTGTACTACCACAATCTGAGAGGCAAAATGTTTGAAGAGATCGGAGTCCGCTCCGGCCTCGCATATAATGAAGACGGGCGCGAGCAAGCCGGTATGGGCGCTGCTGCCGCTGATTTCGACGGTGATGGCCTCCTGGACATTTTCAAAACAAACTTCGCCGACGACACTCACATTATGTACAAGAACCGGGGAGGGAACAATTTCGAAGATGACACCATCGACTCAGGTTTGGCAGTGAACACAAAATATCTGGGCTGGGGAACCTCCTTTCTTGATTTCGACAACGACGGTTGGAAGGACCTGGTCGTCGCGAATGGCCATGTCTATCCCGAAGTAGATACGGGCCACAGCGCCGAACATTACAAGCAGCCGCGCCTTCTCTATTGGAACCGTGGTGACGGCCGGTTCTTCGATCTCTCTGTTCAGGGCGGGCCGGGTATTACTAACCCTCACTCCTCTCGCGGTCTCGCCGTCGGCGATCTGGACAATGACGGGAGCGAAGAAGTCGTAATCAGCAATATGGGTGAGGCACCATCGCTGCTCAAAAACGTTGGAGCCAGCGGGAATTCTCTGCTGGTGCGCGCTCTTACCTCCGGGCGAGATGCTATCGGCGCGCGCATCACCGTGACTGCTGGGGGACATAAACAAATTGACGAAGTGCGCAGCGGCGGCTCCTACATCTCACAGAATGATCTTCGCCTGCACTTTGGCATTGGCAGCGCACAAAAAGCGGAAATATCAATCCGCTGGCTCGATGGCAAAGTGGAAGATTTCCAATCTGTAGCAGCGGGACAAATTCTCTTAATCGAGGAAGGCAAAGGGATCGTGCGTACCCAGCGATACACCTCCTCGAAACAATGAGGTCGCGAGTTTTTACTCAGGACTTTGCCATCAGCCGCAATCCCTCTCCTTCGGGATCGTTTCTCACCGCGCAGGGCGTGTCAAAGTACATCGTTGCGCGCTGCTCCGAAGTGTATGCCGGCCAATGTGGGAGCCCGTCGTGATTAGGATTTCCGGTTCGGGCAAAATTCACCCAGGCACTACTGATTTGCTTCGATAACAAAAACGCTTCAGAGGTGCCTCCGCTGTAATGATCGCAAATTTCAGCGTTGTCGAACGTAAACGCAATTTCACAGGCGTGGAAGGAGCCGGGACGACTATCCAGAACCGGTGTGCGCCAAGAATAAACGTAAGAGTATGCGGGTGCGCCGCCCAAAGCAGCCTTCCTGCTGGCCTGCTCGAAGGCCGGACGGCGAAATGGAGCTGCAGCAATTGTGGCGTATAGGTCGAACGGCGTCGCTTTAGGATAGTCGCGTCTGTAAGCGTCGATGATTTCCTTGGCGTGGTCGCCGAATGCCTCACTCGTCAACCGCTGGACCTCTTCGATCCTCATGGTGTTAGGATCGGCGCGGTCAAGTCCGCTTATGGCCTCATGTAGATTGGTGCCGGTGAGCAGGGGAACGTCCGCTGATATCTCTGGGGCTCCCGGATCGAACGGATGGCGAGGGAGAATGCTGCCGTCCACCGTCGGTCCCCAGTTGTCTTCGCCGTACACTTCACGAAGAGGAGAATGATGCGCGGGCATTTTCTTCATTGCTTCCGCCGCAGCTGCCGACAGACGATCAACCGGAATTTTCTGCAGTTCGTCTACTTGTGATTTGGATAATCCGAGTTCTTCGACCACAAGCTCGGCCAATTGCCCCGAGTAGTCAGGAGAGAGGGACTTGAGAAATGGCCCACTCTGAACAATCGCGCGATGGAACAGGCCTTTTGCCGCCGGCATCGCCATAAGTGCGAGGACTTTGCCCCCGCCGCCAGACTGGCCGAAAATAGTAACGTTGGCGGGATCGCCGCCGAAAGTCGCGATGTTATCGCGCACCCACTCCAACACCGCGACAATATCGAGCATCCCAACATTTGCGGCCGGTGCATATTTTTCTCCCGCCAAATGTCCGAGGTTGAGATAGCCATACACGTTCAGGCGATGATTGTGAGTTACTACAACTGCATCATGATTACGGGCGAGACTTTCCCCATCATAGGAAAGAAGATCGTGCCCGCTGCCAGCGGTGAACCCTCCACCATGCATGTAGACCATGACGGGGCGCTTGCCTGAAGAATTGATCTCCGGCGTCCAAAGGTTGACACGCAAACAGTCCTCTCCTGGAACCGTCAGAAACGCACCTCGATGAAGCACGAACGCATCTTCGTCGTGGTTCGCTAAGTTTTTCCCATCTGTATCAAAGTGCGCAGAATCTTGAAACGGGCACACCCGGCCATACTGCAGCGCGTTGCGAGTTCCCGTCCAACGTTCAGGTTTGGCTGGCGGCATGAAGCGCCCGGTGCCGGCGGTTGAGGCACCATAGGGTACGCCTTTGAAAATGTACACGCCGTCCCGCCTGAAGCCGCGGATTTTCCCTGCGGTTGTTTCTGCGACTGTTGTGGCGTCGGAAGCGATAACAGTGGTGTGTCTGCAAACGCTTGCTGTGGATTTTGTTTTCTTATTAGCTTCGGGCGTGGGCTGCGCTAACGCGGTTGCGGGTAAAACAGCCGAAGTAGCTAACCCCGCCCCAAGGGTCGCTATCGCGCCGATAAACGAACGCCGTTCCTTGAATGCATACGTTGACCCGCGAGTTTTTAGGCTTTTCGAGTTCATTCCCACCCCTTGTCCGGAATTGGCCAACTACGCGATCCCGCTTCGCCACGCAACTATCATTCACCGTTGGACGTTTCTATTACTGAAATACCATATCTGTCAATGAAAATAACAAACTGACTGTTTTCCCAGGTCAGCCACTGAGGAATTGCAGGCACCTTGCTCATAGCCGGTAAACTTCGGTGGCAGTGTTCCCCAATATCCTCTCTCGCTCGTATTCGGAGAGGCGAGAGATAGCACCGCGAACCGTATCCACCCAGCGCTTATAGGAGCTGCCCAGTAGCAGGACCGGCCAGTCCGACCCGAACATAAGTCTTTTTGCTCCGAAGGCTGTCAGAACTACCTGCAAGTACGGATCGAGGTCTGCTTCTGTCCAGGAGTGCAAGGCGGCTTCAGTGACCAATCCCGAGAGCTTACAAAAGACATTTTCCCGTTGTGCCAGCTCCGTAAGGTTTTCCCTCCATGGGGACATCATGCGCTCCCTTATTCTGGGCTTCGCAATGTGATCGAGAATGAATATCTGATTGGGATGGCGGTCAACGAATTGAATTGTCTGCTGTAGATGACGCTCAAATATCAAGAGGTCGTAGCGTAGATCAAAGTCCTTTAACAGATTAATTCCACGATTGAAGTCTTCGCGCAGCATGTATAAGTCATCGGGTTCATCGTGAAGTACATGCCTCACGCCCTTCAACTTCGACTGAATACAGAAATCTTCCAGATAGCGGTCAACCTTCGGGTCAGTGAGCGCCACCCACCCAACGACGCCTCGGACAACGTCGTGACTGCGCGCCAAATCGAGCAGCCATCGAGTTTCTGCCAATGTCTGCCTGGCCTGTACGGTGATAACGCCCTCGATGTCGGATTCTTCGAGGACATCCGTTAAATCTTGGATCAGGAAGTCACGCTGAAGAGGGCCCATATTCTCTGAAATCCAGGGATACTCAGCGGCGGAATATTTCCACAAGTGATGGTGGGCATCGATCTTTTCGTATGGCATTCGAGGTCGCTAATAGTTTTTCGGTCAGCCAGCAATGAGACCACTCCGGATTCTCAGTGGTTACTCTCACAACGCGCGGCCGAATTCAGCTAGCGCTAAGATTCCAGTTTAAAGATACATTCCATGCGCAACCATTTCTCGCCTGGCTTTGCTTCTGGTAACGCTTGCTGGAATCTCCACATGAGTCGCTCCCAGGCTTGCACCTTCGAATCTTGCTCATCGGACTTAGCTTTCTTTTCAAACGAAAAACCCTCGTTTACTTGCATGATCATGAACAGGCGCGTCCCGGTCAGATAGATCTCCAGATCTTCGATACCAGCGTCCTTTAAGCTTTGTGTGATCTCGGGCCAGATTTTCTCGTGATATTTCCTGTACTCTGCAATCAGAGAAGGATCGTCTTTCAAGTCGAGAGCGAGGCAGAATCGGCGGCTCATATTGCGCTACTCAGTTCGGGAGCTGGGGATTCTGGAACTAGAACAGGCCGATAGCCTCGCACCGCGAAGTAGAGTACATACACCTGGCAGATCAGCGGAACTAAGAACGCCACCCGAATCGTGCTGTGGTCGGAGATGAATCCCATTATTGCAGGGAAAATGGCGCCACCGATGATCGAAGCCACTAACAACGACGATCCCAGCTTTGTAAATCGTCCAAGGTGCTTGATGCTTAGGGCAAAGATGGTTGGGAACATGATCGAATGAAAAAAGCCAATCAGGACGACCGCCCAAAGGGGAGCAACGCCAGAGCCGAGAAGGACCACGAGGAGGCAGGTCAAGGTCGAAACTGCAAACAATGAAAGCATCCTGGCGGCAGGGACGCGCTTCATGATGAATGAACCAAAGAACCGTCCGATCATGAATCCAATCAAATGCAGCTTCAAATAGAAGGAAGCGTCTCTTTGAAGCATTCCAGGGACACTGTGTTGAGCCAGTCGAATGACGAAGCTGCCCACGCCGACCTGAGCGCCAACGTAGAAGAATTGAGCGATGACTCCTTTGACTAAATGGCCATAGCGCCAGATGTCGCGGAGCTCTTTCCCGGTTGACTCCTGCTTGACGGTTCCATCGGTTGCGCCGACTTCTGGCAACTTGGACAAGAAAAATACAACAGCGTAAGCGAGAAAGACTCCTGCGATGACCAGGTAAGGCATCCTCACGGTACTGACCACGGCCGTGCGATACGCAGCCATCTGTGCGGGGGGCATCGTGGTCAACTGCTCACGGGAATACTCGAGAGCCGAGAGGATGAACGCCGCTCCAATGAAAGGCGTTACGACTGCGCCCACAGCATTGAACGACTGTGCCAGATTTAATCGCCGCTCTGAGCTCGCTGGTGGCCCCAGGAGTGTTACGTAGGGGTTAGAAGCGACCTCGAGTATTCCCTGGCCGCACGCCATAACAAATGAAGCAAGAAGAAATAATCCATACACCTGAATCGAGGCCGCAGGAATAAACAGCAACGCGCCCGCCGCGCATGTAACCAAGCCAACGACGATTCCATTCTTGTAGCCGATCATTTCCAGTAGCCGTCCCGCAGGCAACGCGGAAAGACAATAGCCACCGAAGAATGCCACCTGGATGAGTGCGGATTGAAAGTCGTTCAGATCGAAGACCTTCTTCAAATGCGGAATGAGAACATCATTGAGATTGACTCCCAGCGCCCACAGAAAAAATAGCGTGGTGACGAGAATCAATGGGGCGATGTATCGCCGCTCGGTAATGGGTACTGAGGTTGTCATATCTTAAGTCAAAGCTCGATCTAGGTGCACGTAGCCGCCATCCACGAACACATGCTGGCCGGTGATGTGCGATGCCCGTGCAGAAAGCAGGAAGACTACCATTGCCGCGATCTCGTCGGGAGAGGTCATCCGATGCTCCAGAGGGATCTTGGCCAGGACGGACTGAAGCTTCTGTTCAGGATCGGGGAATGTGCCGAGCCATTGTCGGTACAGTGGAGTCATTACCTCCGCGGGAACAATTGCGTTCACGCGGATGCCATATCCCAGCAGTTCCACCGCCCATTCCCGGGTCAAAGCCAATATTGCTCCTTTCGATGACGCATATCCTGACGTACCACCTTGACCGGTGATCGCAGTTTTTGAACTGATGTTCACGATGCAGCCGCGCGTTTTCTTCAAATAGGGAAGCGCGAAATGTGCCATGCTGTAGTAATGCAGGAGATTTCGACCTAGTGAGTCTGCGTATTGTTCTGGAGTCCCATGCTCCAGACCGACTTTGTCGTTTATCCCCGCGTTGTTCACTAGAGCATCAAGGCGACCAAACTTCTCAATTGTCGACTCGATTGCGATTTGGCAATCTGCAGAGGACGACAAATCCACGACTACCGCGTGGCTTGAGCGTACCTCGGCGTGAAGGTGCTTGCTGGCTTCGGGGTCACGGTCCACAATGACGGGAATCGCAGCCTCCGCAGCGCCGGCCCTCACAATTGCAGCGCCGATGCCTTTGGCTCCGCCGGTGACCAGCACGACTTTATGGTCAAGTTGCAGGTCCACTGTTCTCTCGCAGTCAGCCGTGCAAATTCATGAAACCGCCATCCAAAGGGTAATTCACTCCTGTAATGAACGAAGCCGCGTCAGAACACAAGAAGAGAGCAAGCGAGGCTACCTCGTCCGGTTTCCCCATTCTGCCGATTGGCTGCGTCGTCGCCAGCTTCTCGAACATCTCCTTCTCGCGGCCGGGGTAGTTCTTTTTCAGAAATCCATCGACGAATGCCGTATGCACCCGGGCCGGAGAAATGCAGTTGCAGCGAATGTTGTGGCCGATATAGTCACGCGCAACGGAATAGGTCATCGCAATCGCCGCGCCTTTGCTGGCCGAGTATGCGAAACGCTCGGCCAGTCCGGCAGATCCGGCCACGGAAGCCATGTTTAGAATGACTCCCCCTCCTGCAGACTTCATCCTCCCGATTACAGCATTGATGCAGTTGAAATAGCCTTTGACGTTAACGCGAAAAACGTGGTCGAAGTCCTGCTCCGTTGTGCTTTCGACCGTACCAATGTGCGAGACGCCAGCGTTATTTACGAGAATGTGAACCCGACCCTGCTGCAAAATTGTGCGGAATGTGGATTCAATCGAAACCCGATCGCTGACATCGCATTCATAAGCGAAGGCTGTTCCACCAGCCCTTATGATCTCCGCCTCAACCCTTGCTGCGTTTGTGCGACTGATGTCCAAGAGGCACACTGAAGCGCCGTTGGCCGCAAACTTGTGCGCAATCGCTCGACCGATACCAGTAGCAGCGCCCGTAACCACTGCCATGCGTCCGTATAGCCTGAAGGTCTCCGCATTTAATTCTTGAAGGCTCAGAGCTCGGTTCTCCTGTATGACATTTCGCGCCTTCGGCGGTCTTTCGATGCTCCGCCGCGAGAGAAGTGACACACAGCTATCTCGAAATATCTTCGCCTACGAGCTGCGCTCTGACATTTCACAGATTGCCCCTTCAAAGTTAACTGGGCATCCTTGGTACCCACCGATCGAGATGCGGAATATGCTCTGGATGGCCATGACAGTTTCTTGGACGATATTTTTGTTAAGTCTACGTAAATTTAGCGAATAAAAAGAGATATTTGGTAATAAAAGTACCCAAATGATTTATCGCTACCGGCCTATACATGTCAAGCAGTTTTATTAAATACCTCGCATTCCTGCTGAGCGGCACAGCTCAATAATCGTGCTTGCCGGCGGTACAGACAAAGGTCTTTCATTTATTGCATCTCCAAGTTATCGGTCCCAATGCCACGTTCGCAGCAATCCACCGTGATTTGCCATCTTTGATAATTTCATATACAAAAGTATACGTGCGCCCACAAAAACAGAGCTGGATGCTGCGCCAGTTTTTATGCTTTTGTCAGGAATTTTCCAAGTGCGATAGTATTTCAACAATCTCGCGGGCGCGGTCGGTATGGCAACTGAACAGTGCTGCAAGAAGATTGGTTGACACTATCAGCATCAGCGCGATTTAAGTTCACCTAACCCAATGGTTGACTTCGACAATTTATGAAGAAAAAGGCACCCAAGACTTCCAGTCGGTACCCAACTCCAGCTCTTGAGAAGGGGTTGGATATATTGGAGCTGTTCGCAACCGAGCCGTCGGGACTGACAAAAAGCGACGTGGCACGCAAGCTCGACCGTACCATTTCAGAAATCTTTCGGATGCTGTTATGCCTCGAAGAACGTGGATATATTGCGCAAAGTCCGGACAGCGATCGTTACCATCTCACCTTGCACCTATTCAGACTCGCGCAAGAGTATCCGCCGATCAAACGTATGACTACACAAGCCTTGCCGATTATGCAGCAAGTTGCCCATGAACTCAGTCAGTCTTGTCACTTGGGTGTTCTCAATGTAGGGCAGGTCGTGATTATCGCGCAGGTGGATTCTCCGGTGAGCCCGGGTTTCTATGTCAAGGCTGGTGCAGTTGTAGATCTCATGCGGGCTGCTACAGGTCACGTCATTCTGGCACACCAAACACAAGAAGCTCGTTTACGCACCATACAGACGTGGTGCAAACTCAATAAAACTGAGGCTCCGCGTGATCTGGCTTCACATCTTGCTGCCATTAAAGAGCGAGGTTACGAAGAGAAGGAGAGTTACCAGGTAGACGGAGTCATCAACGTTACCTATCCCGTCGTCGATGAACATGGGTATGCGGTCGCTGCGTTAACCGTTCCGTACATTCACCGAATCGGCGATAACACCACGACGGCTATCGTACGCCAAGCCTTGAAACGAGCGAGCGCTCAGCTCTCCCAGGCCATCGGGGGAACTTCGCGAGAGCGGCCGAAGTTGAACCCCTAAGCCCATTTCGAGTCGTTAATTTCAACCTTCATCATCTGTCATCTTGAGGAGCCGGAGTCCTTCGCAAGCGCGAAGAGCCTCGACGAAGGAGTTGTGGATTGCGGACGACTGCAGCGCTAAGCCTAGACTGAGCCAGTGTGCGCGCGAGGTATTTTTATTGACAAATATCGTATTTCAGGAATAGAAAGTATGATCTTGTAATGGCGTGCCTCGAAAACCTGAAGGAGAGTTGATCCGTTTGAGCGACCCTAAGATCACGAACGTTCGCGTCCTCGATCTGCGATTTCCCACTTCACGCCATCAGATTGGCTCGGACGCCGTCAACCGAGACCCGGATTACTCGGCGGCATATTGCATTCTGGAAACGGATCTAGGAGTCGAAGGATACGGTCTCGCCTTCACCTTGGGCCACGGCACAGAACTATGTGTGCTGGCACTTGAGTATCTTGCACGATTTCTCCGGGGTCGTTATTTATCTTCTGTGACAGACGACACCGTCGCCTTTTCCAGGCAGCTTACGGAAGACAGTCAATTCCGATGGCTCGGACCCGAGAAAGGAGTAATTCACCTGGCTGCCGCAGCCCTCATCAACGCAGTCTGGGACCTTTATGCGCGAATGGAAGGCAAGCCTCTCTGGAAGTTATTGACGGATTTTGAACCCGAGCAGATTGTCCGTTCAATTGACTTTAAATATATCGAAGACGCCATCTACTCCGGATGAAGCCCTTGATTTGCTAAAGGGGCGCACTTCATCGCGAGCGGAGCGTTTAAGCAAGCTGGAACAGCAAGGATATCCCGCATACACGACATCAGCAGGCTGGTTCGGTTTCAGTGATGAAAAGATTCGGCATCTTTGCCGTGAATCTCTCAGCCAAGGATGGACGCACTTCAAGTTAAAAGTCGGTGGAAACCCTGCCGATGATCTTCGCCGTGCGCGGTTGGTGCGCGCCGAAATTGGCCCGCAGAACAAGCTAATGATGGATGCAAACCAGAAGTGGGGCGTGATCGAGGCGATTCAACGCACAAGAGAACTGGCTGAAGTCGATCCCTGGTGGATGGAGGAACCCACCAATCCTGACGACATACTAGGCCACGCTCGCATTCGCCGAGAGGCTTTTCCCGTTCGTATCGCGACGGGTGAGCATTGCCACAATCGAGTCATGTTCAAGCAATTCATGCAGGCCGGCGCAATGGACGTATGTCAGATCGACAGTTGCAGAGTTGCGGGCGTGAACGAGAATCTGGCGATACTGTTGATGGCCGCCAAATTCAATATTCCGGTTTGTCCCCACGCTGGCGGAGTCGGTTTGTGCGAATGCGTGCAGCACCTGGCGATCTTTGACTATTTGCGTGTATCGGCGTCGCTCGAAAACCGTGTGACTGAATTTGTGGATCATCTGCATGAACATTTTGCTGATCCCGCTCGCATTGCAAACGGCCACTATCTGCTGCCTGGAAAACCCGGATACAGCACCGAAATACTTCCGGAGACGTTGCTCGCCTACCAATACCCGAATGGTCCAGTGTGGAACGATCAGCAAGTTTCAGTTGTAACCTAGAAGAAATCGCATCTGGACCAAGTAGCGTCTTCCTTCTCACGGAATTTGTGTGGGAAGAGAACGATGCCTTAACCGGATAGCCGGTGGTTTCTCCGCATGGCCTTAATGAGAGCGCCTTGCTCCTCTTCTTTCCTGCGATCCGCGTGAAGCCGTGAAAACACAACGCGGCAACCCGTCTCCTTAACTTAACCAAAAAGTGCTTGACAAGCGTCGTTCACCGAGCCTATAAACGAGCCGTTTGATATGCGAATGTGTACTTTCATCTATAAAAGTTCTGCCATCGAATGGTTGTGAGCGGCAAGACTCGAGTTTCCAGTAACCGCACGGGGCGTTGTGAGGTTGTTGATCGCAAACAAATTGGGGTGGAGGCGTTTATGGATAACGGTGCTTCTAGTCTTATTGCAGTGGTTCGAGGAGGCAAGGATTCATCCGGCTTGCGTGATTTAGGATTCAGCCGCCTCATCGCCTTGCTTGCGCTTGTGTTGATACTTGTGATTCCGCATAGCGCTTCGGCGCAGGCTACAGCCACTCTCAACGGAGTTGTGAAGGATTCGAGCAGTGCGGTAATCCCGCAGGCAATCGTAACTCTCCACAATACTGCCACCGGCACGGACAGAGAGAGCCTCACCAACGAGTCCGGGTTGTACGTTTTCGTGAGCGTGCCACCCGGTGAATACGTTCTGCGAGTGACAAAAGATGGATTTACGACCGCGACACAGGGACTGCATGTTCTGGTCAATCAGGCTAGCACTCTGGACTTTACGCTGCGAGTAGGATCGGCGCAGCAATCCGTCACGGTCGAGGCCTCCGCGGTCAACCTCGAAACCTCGGATGCTACGCTTGGCTCGGTGATCGAGTCCAAGCAGGTCAGGGACCTTCCGCTCAATGGGCGAAACTTCACGCAGCTCCTTTCCCTCACGCCAGGCGTGAGTCCGGTCAGCGTGGCACAAAACTCGGGTGGCGCACAGGCTGCCCCGATCGGCTCATTTGTTTTTCCTTCAGTCAGCGGGCAATCGAATCGCAGCAACTACTTTCTGTTAGATGGAATCGACGATACGGACCAGGTCTTTACCACCTACGCGGTAGCGCCAATCCTTGATGATATTCAAGAGTTCAAGGTCCAATCCCACAGTGATGAGGCGCAGTTCGGCGGAGTATTGGGCGGGATCGTCAACGTGGTCAGCAAGTCTGGTTCTAACAGCTTCCACGGGACTGCTTGGGAGTTCTTCCGTAACACTGTCCTGGATGCTAAGAACCCGCTTGAAGGTGTTGCCTCGAGATTAGAACAGAACCAGTTCGGTGCGAATTTCGGCGGTCCGGTGATTCTTCCGTTTTACAACGGCCGCAACAAAACCTTTTTCTTCGGAAGCTACGAAGGATTTCGCCGCGCTCAGCCCTCAACCGGTTCAAGCGCGAGTATTGCCGGCCAGCCGTCCGGCGCGTTTTACAATGTGCCGACACCAGCAGAACTTTCGGGCGACTTCAGCGCACTGTTGCAAGGTCCTAACCCCATCCAGCTTTACAACCCGTTCACGACGCGACCCGACCCTGCCAATCCCGGTTCATTTATCCGCGATCCCTTTCCGAATAATGACATTTCGAGTGTATTGAATTCAGGCGCGGTCAGTCTTGCGAAGGCGGTTTTTCCCGCCCCCCGACCAATGGTAAACGGCTTCAACGGCTACGATCTCCGTTCCAATCTGACTCCTCAGAACCAATATAGTTTCAGAGTGGACCACAATTTCAACTCATCTAACTCTGTCTTTTTTCGGTACACGAAGTCGGACCAGACGAGGATCGGAACCGGTGGGATCGAAGGGGAGACCGCGACAGGCGAAACGTTCGGAAAGCAATACGTGTTGTCCTACTACCACCAGTTCAGCCCGTCAACCATCCTGGATGCGCAATTCGGACATGTGGATCTCACGAATAATGTTGGCAATGCCTATGACAATCTAGACCCGGCAACAGTGGTGAATGCTGCCGGCCTAGCCTCCGATTTCGCGTGTGGTTTTGTGGGTACCGCTGGTTGCTCTATCCCGGGCCTGACCATTCCGGCGTACGTGACGAGTGGTGCCACAAACACCGGTGGAACCAAGCTCACGGACATCTATCAGTGGAGAGCCAATTTGACGAAAGTTCTCCGCAAGCACTCGTTTACCAGTGGTTTCGATTATGAAAGAAACTCATTCTTTGTTCATGGCGGGGGTCCGGCTGTGACTTTTGGTGCTGCGCAAACAGCGAATCCGGAAGCGCCGACCGGTACGGGTGATGCCTTGGCGGCGTTTCTTATGGGAACCGCTGCCAGCGCCTCGCGTCGAGATACCGTGGCGCCCGTGACTGGGCAGCGCAGTTGGGGCTTCTACTTCATGGATAAATGGAAGGTGACTGACAGACTCACTGTGAATCTCGGACTTCGGTATGACCTGATGCTTTGGCCGGGGTATGGGTCAGGTTCCAGCGATCCAACCAGCCAAGTCGGGAATATCGATTTCAACAATGGGACCTATGTGATTCAAACGAATTCACCGGACTGCGCGAGTGCTGGCCAAGCTCCTTGCGTGCCTGGAGGCCTGCCACAGCCTCATGTGGTTGTCTCCAAAAATAATCGGCTATATTCCAATACGTATGACAATGTCCAACCTCGTTTCGGGGTTGCCTATAGTCTGAACGACAAAACGGTAGTGCGCGCTTCGTTCGGCATGTTCAACGACCTCTGGGCGGGCGTGATGCAAACCGTGCAGGGCATCGGTGGCGACTGGCCATCCATCGCGCAAATACTCTCGCCCGCATTGAATACGTCCAATCAGGTCGCAACGGTAAATTGGCAAGATCCGCTTGCGGGCTTAGGATCAGCGGGATTACCCGCTCCAACGCCATTCGGCCAAGTTGAGTGGTATAGGGATCCGAAGGCCAAGAATCCGTACTCAGAACAATGGAATTTTGGAGTTGAGCGGCAGATGGGCCAGAACACCGTGATATCGGCGAATTATGTGGGTTCCCAAAGCCATCGCCTTACGGTGGGTGGGTTGTACAACGTTGCTTTAACTCCGGGACCAGGGACACCTGCCGAGGTTACGGCTCGGCAGCCATTTCCGTATATCAGCCCGACATTTTATGACAGAAGCATCGGTAACAGTTCCTACAATGCTTTCCAATTTTCTGCCAACCACCGTAGTGCGAACGGGCTTAGCTACCTGGTTGCGTACACTTGGTCAAAGTCAATTGACGTCGGTTGCTCCGGGTTTTTCGGTATCGAGAGCTGCTCAGTTCAGGACCCTTACAACATCAAGGGTGACCGCAGCGTATCCGGTTTTGATCTTCCCCATGTTCTCAGTGCCAGCGCGACCGCCCCACTGCCATTCGGTAAGGGCCGGCGTTTCGCAAATTCCGGTGGTTTTGTTAACTACATTATCGGAAATTGGCAGCTGAATGGCATCCTGACTCTCACTTCAGGCGTGCCATACAACGTGTTCATTTCTTCGGACATCCCCAACGTCGGCAATTTCGACCCTGGGAGCGGCAACGTTCGGGCGAATCTGGTTGGAGATCCTAACCTCTCAAATCCGAACACAGGAGAGTGGTTTAACACCGCCGCTTTTGCTCCGCCCGCGCCTTTTACATTTGGCAACTCCGGCAGGAATTCACTTCGAGCGGACTGGTTCAAGAATCTGGATCTATCGCTGTTCAAGGATTTTCCCTTCAATGAAAAGAGAAGCCTTCAGTTTCGGGCCGAGGCTTTCAACATTACAAATACGCCGACATGGGGAACCCCAGTCAACGATCTGAACAATCACGCACAACTCGGGTCGATAACCAGCACCCGCAGCACGGAGCGACAACTGCAGTTGTCGTTGAAACTTTACTTCTAACTGAATTTCTTTGCGTCTTCGGCGAACTTTGCGGTTCAGGATTGTGAACGCGATTCCTAGTTCAAATCCTTTACCGCAAAGCGCGCTTAAAGAGGAACGCAAAGGTCGCAAGAACTAGAATTTGGGCTTGGACTTCAATGAACTGTGGCTGGCTCGCTACACCGGCCAGTTAATATTCTGTCGTGGGTATACACACAATCTGCGTGAGCGGGATAACATTTGAAAACATCCTTTCAACCTCACACCCTTAGCAGAAAGAATTTCTTGAAGGTTATGATGAGTGGCGCCGCTTGCGTCTTTTCAGCAGGCTTTGGTTCCCGATCATCCCTTCGAGCTACAGTTCCCCCAGCAACAGAACCTCTCATCCGTAGACTCACGCCATTTATCCGTCTATACGGAGCGACGGCGACGGCAATTGGGGGCAACGCAAAACTGGATGAGCTAAAGATCTCCGTAAGCTGTAAGGATTCAAGCAGGATCAAGTGGAGTCTTACCGTTCCGGAAGCAGGTGAGTACGAACTGTTCATTTCGTGTGCGGTTCCCAGCCCAAATTTTCATCTGGAAGTCGTCTCAGGCCCCAGTTCAGTTAAATCGGATCTAAAGACAACCGAAGGGGTATATCAGTCGACCGACGGCGGCTGGTATTTTAACTTCGAAAGAAACCCGCTCGACGGCAGACTGCACTTAACCCGCGGAACAAACCCAGTCACGCTTCAAGTATCCGGATCTGACAAGGATGCGGTCGTCCACTTCCGATGCCTTGAGGCTCTTCCTGTTTCAGCGAGTGCTGAGATAACTGCTGTCGAAACAAATGCGCGCACTGATCGGGCAAGTACGGATTGGTTTGTCAAAGCAGGCTATGGGGCCATGTTTCACTGGACAGATTTCACGCAACCGCGAGATGGCATAAAGAAGTCATATCCCGATGCGGTCAACGCTTTTGACGTCAATGCTTTTGCCAGGCTTGTAGAGGAGATGGGTGCGGGTTACGTCATTTTCACGTTGAACCATGCTCATCCGCACTGCCCGGCTCCCATCCAGTCCTGGGAAACCATCCATCCGGGACTGACAACGAAACGCGATTTAATCGGCGATATCGCCGGTGCCTTGGGGAAACGCGGAATCAGATTAATTCTTTACATCAACTCTCCCGTATTAACCAACTTTGGCAAGACTGGGGAAACCGGCCTCTACGAGCTCACCTTCAGCGAGGAGCAATTCACAGAAATTCACAAGAATGTTCTGAGTGAAATCGGATCTCGGTATGGAGCGGAACTGGCCGGTTATTGGTTCGATTCATGGTATCAGTCGCTGGCCGCCTACCCCGATGTTCCCATCGAGGCAATCTATCGTTATTGCAAACAAGGAAACCCAGGCCGAATTGCTGCCTTTAACTTCTGGATCTTTCCAGTCTTGACTCCCTGGCAGGATTACTGGGCAGGCGAGCTCAATGCCCTTCAAAGTCCTTTCAAGTCTCGTTACATGCAGGCGGGAGCTGGTGCAGGATTCCAGGCCCACGGGATGCTATCGATGCTGCCATCCTGGGTGCACAACGAAACCGGTCCGATTCCACCGCCTCAATTCGTCGTTGAGGACTTGATAGCGTACGTGAAAGCCAACATGGAACACCAGGCCGTCACCACGATCAACATCGGAATCTATCAGGACGGCACGATTGAGCAGAGTTCTCTTGATATGATGCGCCAACTCCGGCGCGCAATCAGGAAGAATTAGAGCAGGAAAATAAAATGAGATACCTGATCATCACTATGCTTCTGGTGGGAAGTCTGAGCGCTCAAAACTATCAGCCCACCTGGGAGTCAATCGATAAGCGGCCCACGCCTGCTTGGTTTAGCGATGCCAAGTTCGGGATCTTTATTCATTGGGGCACTTATTCGGTGCCGTCTTACGCTCCAGTCCTCCCCGGAAAGCTTGCCTACTCAGAGTGGTATTGGAATGCTATGACGCACGGCAAGGACGACTCCAAGGCAGACGCGATTCAGAGCGGCACGTGGGACTTTCATCAGAAGCGCTATGGTGCCGACTTTCCCTATCAGAACTTTGCGCCGCAGTTTCGCGCTGAGTTGTTCGATCCGGATCACTGGGCTGACGTGTTTGTGAGGTCCGGCGCGAAGTATGTTGTATTGACTTCGAAACACCATGAGGGATTTGCTTTATGGCCCAGTAAGGAAGCCTCGGCGACGTGGGGGCGGCCTTGGAATGCGGTCGAAATCGGACCGAAGCGCGATTTGCTGGGCGACCTCACCAACGCCGTTCGGCGGAAGGGTTTGCGTATGGGTTACTACTACTCGCTCTACGAGTGGTACAACCCGCTTTGGCTGTACGACAAGCCGCGCTACGTGCGCGAGCACATGTTCCCCCAGTTCAAGGATCTGGTTATGCGCTATAAACCGTCTTTTATTTTCAGCGACGGCGAATGGGAGATGACTTCCTCCGACTGGCACAGTCCGGAACTGCTGGCGTGGTTGTTCAATGAATCGCCTGTGAAAGACGAGGTCGTGATCAACGATCGCTGGGGCAGCGACACCCGTCACAAACACGGTGGCTATTGGACAACGGAATATACGGCTGGGATGAGCGGCATCGATCATCCGTGGGAAGAAAGCCGCGGCATGGGTGTCAGCTACGGCTACAACCGTGCCGAGAATCTCAACGTTTATCACACTGGTCGCGAACTGGTAATGATACTGGTCGACACGGTCAGCCGAGGCGGCAACCTGCTGCTCGACATCGGGCCCGGAGCCGACGGCACCATTCCGGTGATCATGGAGGAGCGGCTCGCTCAGATCGGCGACTGGTTGAAGATTAACGGCGAAGCGATTTACGGAACGAAGCCATGGAAGACCTCGCGACAATGGAGCGTCGGCGAAGTTCCGAAAGTGGAATACAACAAGGAATATTCGTCCACCTATGACGTAAACAAGCTGACGGAGAAGCCTGAGTCGGGGAAGGCGGGCATCGAAGCGTTCTTCACCACCAAGGGGAGCGACCTTTATGCGATTCTGCCCCACTGGTCGGACCACAGTCTTCTTCTGAAGGATGTAAGCGGCATCAAGTCGGCAAATCTCCTCGGGTCGACCGTACCACTAAGGTACAAGGCTTCCAAAATGGGCGTTTTGGTAAAGCTTCCCGATCTTCCAGAGGAACTGCGTTCCCAGCCGGCGTGGGTGTTAAAGATCAGCCGTTGAGGCAAGGGGGAGTTAATGCGAGGGCCAGTGCAGGTTGGGTAAGGGAGTTTCTTGGGTTTCTCAGTCCACTCAACTTTCCATTTTTCTACTCACTCCAGTGCAGCCTTCTGAAAGGCCAACCTGACCGGCGACTCGTCTGCATTCTTAAAATCGGATCGCTGGATCATCATTATTAATGCGATGCCCCTCTTCGTGTCGATCCAGGCTTGAGTACCATAGCCCCCGCCGTGGCCGAAGGTTCCGGACGAGAACATCTCAGTTACACCCTGAGGTTGGCGGACGATGCACACTCCCAACCCCCATCCGTTGCCGGGAGTAAAGCCAGTGACTAGATCGCCAGTCTGGACAGTTGACATCATGCGCACCGACTCGGTCGTGAGGTAGCGCCGGCCATCGAGCACGCCGCCATTCAGCAGCATTTGCGCAAACCGCGTGTAATCTGGCGCGGTCGAGAACAAGCCACCATTGCTTGCTGGGTAGTGGTCCTGCCAAGTGGGAGGATGGCCATACAGCAGCCCGATCTCCGCCGGCAACAGTTGTTCGCCTTCGCGCCTAGCGGGTATCACCCAGCGCGGCAACTGCGCTTCGGTCAGGTAGAACGTCGTGTCCTTCATGCCAAGCGGGTCGAAAATACGCTTTCGTAGGAACACTTCAAACGGCATACCAGAAACGGTTTCCACGATCCGGCCAAGAGTGAGAATGCCGGACTGACAGTATTTCCATTTGCTCCCAGGCTCGAACGCAAGCGGCTTTGAGGCAAAGGCGGGCACTAGGTCGGACAGCTTGTGCGCGGCTTTTGCTTCTTGGTCGGTCGCTTCCCCCATTCCAGAGGTGTGAGTGAGCAAGTGCCGGAGTGTAATTCGCGGTGTCTTGCCGTCCCCAGTCTTGAGTCCGGCAAGTTCTGGAACGTATTTGGCGATAGGATCGTCGAGCGAAAGTTTGCCTTCCTCCATGAGCATTAGCACCGCCGTAGCAGTAATCGGCTTTGACATGGATGCGATCCAGAAGATCGAATCCACGCGCATGAACGATTTATGTTCTGGATCAGCCCAACCCTGAGCGTCCATCCGAAGTACAGAGTCACGCGTAGCGACCACTGTGACGGTGCCTGAAACTTCGTTGGCGACGATTACGTCGTGCATGTGCCCAGGAATGGAATCGAGGCTGGAAGCGGTCTGAGCGAGTCCGAAAGAAACAGGAAGAAAAATTACGGCTAAAAAAACGGCGAGACGACGGATTCGCATAGTCGATCTCCGTAGCTAAACAACAACTAATGTACGCGTGTCTTTACTTTGCAAATACGGAGAAGTGAGCAACTGCGTAGTTATCAGGCTCAGTATCGGTGAATCGGGGTCTTTAACCTGCACTTGCTGCTGACGCATCGAATTGGTCGAAACTGTCTGAATCACTCGGGGTGGCACAGTAGCGGTAGTAGGAGCACAATCTGGTGGGCACAGTAGCTCAACCAGGGGTGCCGGTTCTGGCATCATTTTCTAAACCCAGGCGGCTTTTTATGGCAATTGCCAGTCCAGCGCGTAGATCTCCTGGCTACTGATGTCGCGGACGACTATGGGCGAACCATCTGGCGCCATGCCACTCCATTCGCCCCACTGTGAGAGAGACCGGCGGATTTTGCTCAGGTTTACGACGCGCTCAATTTGTCCATCGCCCACCCGCACCCGAAAGAACCCGGGATCAGCAGTGAACGAGGTGTCAAAACCTAAATATTTGCTGTCCGGCGACCACGTCAGGTACCCAACAGTTCCCATTTTGTCTGACCACTGTTGGCGCCACTCTTGCGTAGTTAAATCCAAAAGCAACAATTTCTGGTTGTCGCCGCTGATGGCAGCTACGTAACGGCCATCAGGTGACCAACGTGGGCAGCAGATTCCCTGTGACCCCGCAACCTGGTTCAGGGCGCGTGTTTTTAGATCCAACACCATAATCTTCGCGGACTCGGGCTTGTCCGGTGCTGGAAATACGCCGAACATTATCGCGTTGCCGTCTTTCGACCAGCTTGGGTCGAGGTCGCCTGCTCCTGCCGTAAGCTGTTCCGGGTTACCACCGTCAGCGGAGATCATGTAAATCCTATAGGGCTCCCCCGGTTTCGCCCCGCTAAAGCTAATGCGCGTGGCGTCTGGCGACCAACGGGGTCCCGTGGCCTGAAAAGGAGGGTAGGTTAACTGCATCCTATTGCTTCCATCTTCATTGCTTCGCCATATTGTTCCATCTTTGTAGCTAACGTAGACCGCCCACTTGCCATCACGCGAGAAGTCCACCTGAGCTGCGGCTGTGTCGGCGAAAAAAGGTAAGAAGGCGCCGGATTTGGCGTCGTAACGCACCATTTCTGCGCGATTCTGCCAGCCCTGCACGAATAGCTTCTTGCCGTCGCGGCTGGGGACAGGACTACTGAAGTCCAAGGGGCCGGTCGTCAGTTGCACTGGGCTCCAGGCTCCCCCTGCGCCAGAAGGAACTTTGATCGGCCAAAGCCCAAATGCTGGTAAGTCCATTACGAGTACTTTGAAAGACGAAGTACTTTCCGTCTGTGGTCCACTTGCCGCAACACTCTTGCGGGGGAACGTTCCAGCCAGGTGACAGAAGCGGATGTGGGTTTGTTCCGTCGGAACGTGCTTCCCACAGCGAAGACACACCGCCTCCATTTGGCCCGCCTGCATTCAGCGCCCCTGTATTGAGCGTGACTGTAAAGCGAATGCGCGACCCGTCTGGAGAAAGGCTGATTCCTCTGGGGTTACCAGCAACCGTTAGGATTTTGCGCGCATCTCTGCCATCATCCTCGGCGCGAAATATTTCTCGCCCCCTGGACAACATCAGCTTCCCGTCGGGTAACCATGTGCCATCATGCCCCATCGCTTCCATCCGTCGCGACGAGCCCGCGGGGAGCGGCTGGAGCCAAAAATGACCCTCCAGTTGGTTGAAATTACCCTCCAACAATAGAAGCTTGGAGGAATCAGGGGCGACATCCAGCATCATGGGACTCGGAAGCGAGGTGGCAATGGCAGCATTTTCTCCGCCAGCAATGGATACTTGCGAAACGATGAAGTGATCGCCGGAAAATTCGGAAAAGTACAGCCTGCTGCCATCCGTAACTAAGCCACTCTTAAAAACCCCGTCCGACGTTAGCTGAGTCGAACCAATTATCTTGGGTGGCGGCAGTGGACCGCGAAGATAGAAAATCGCAACCGCGAGGACCACGAGCACTAACGCAGCGGCACCAACAACAAGGCCGAGTCGGACCGGTCGGCGGGCGGCAGGCGTTTCCGCCGCAATCTGTGCGCTAGCCATAACAATCTTCCCGGATTCCGTGTCCCGCTTCAGGCGTTTTAAGTCAGTGCGAAATTCGCCCGCGGTCTGGTAGCGTAGCTCGCGATCCTTTTCCAGAGCCTTGTTGATGATTTCTTCCAATTTGAGCGGAATCTCGGGATTGAATCGAATCGGGGGCGTTGGAACGGAGTCAAGTATCGATTTAAATATGAGCCCCGTACTTTCACCACGGAAGGGCAATTTGCCTGTCGCCATTTCGTAGAGAACAGCACCAAACGAAAATAGATCAGTGCGGGCATCAAGGTCCTTGGCTCGCACTTGTTCCGGCGACATGTAGGCCACCGTTCCTACCATTGTGCCCGGACTCGTCAGATGCTCTCGCGTCTGCTGAATACGTCTGCGTGTTAAGAGCGGCAACCTTGCTCGAAGAGGTACTAGGAGGCATAACTTTCGCCAAGCCAAAGTCGAGAATCTTGGCGTGACCGCGCTTGGTGATAAAAATGTTTGCGGGTTTGATGTCACGGTGAACGATCCCCTCTGCGTGCGCGGCGTCAAGCGCGTCTGCGACTTCGATGGCGAGCGGAAGCATGGCATCCAGGTCCAACACTGGCCCCGCGATCCGATGCTTCAGAGTCACGCCCTCCAGGTACTCCATGGCGATAAACGTTTGGCCGTCTTGTTGCCCAATTTCATAGATCGTGCAGATATTAGGATGGTTCAGGGCAGACGCGGCCTGGGCCTCACGCTGGAAACGGGCCAGAGCTTGGGGATCCCTTGCTAACTCGTCCGGGAGAAATTTCAACGCCGCAAAACGATGGAGGGACACATCCTCAGCTTTAAAGACCACACCCATACCGCCGCCACCGAGTTTCTCGACAATTCGGTAGTGCGAGATTGTCTGGCCGATCATGCGCAAGCATGCTATGGCGGAAGCATGCCCAAGTCAATGAAGGCGGTGGAGTTCCTTCCACCAACTCGATACTAATTTGCCATCTTCTTTTTTAGGTTTTAAGAGGCATTCTGTTCGCGGGACCGGACGGAAACGTTGGAGATTTTCCGCATGTCCGTTGATCTCAACGGGATTGCGTGGCCTGCGTATCCACTGTAGAATCGGGCCGCCGATAACCTTCCATGCTTGCTGGTCTCCAGTATCCCCTTGCCTTCGTTTTTCTCCTTGTGGTTTCAATGTCAGGAGTCTTTCTCCTTGTGGCGTTCTACCGGCAAGGATCTCCCAGCCGGGTCTCCAGCTGGGTAACCCGCATTGCCAGTCCTTGGGCGTTCACTCCGCAGAGCATTGGCGGGTTCAGCTGGTTGCATCTCACCCTGGCGAGTCTGTTGAGCCTGTTCATGGAAATGCTGTTGATCCGGTGGGTCGCAGCCGAAGTGTCGGCTTTCGCCTATTTTAAGAATGTTGTTTTGATCGGATGTTTTCTGGGATTTGGGCTGGGGTGTTACTTCTCACGCAAGACTATCAACCTGTTGGCGTTTGTGTTCCCGGTCTGCCTGCTGGTCACTGTCATCAAACTTCCATGGCCTGCTCTGAGAGGAGTGATCTGGGCGATTCCCTTCTATATCGCGCCGGCATCGGAAGTTTTTCTGTGGAGCGCGCCAGTGCAGACAGGATTTTTCGCATCCCTGGCGGCGATATCGCTTATCGTGTTTCTGTTTGCGCTTGTCGCATTCGTTTTCGTCCCTCTAGGCCAGATCGTCGGATGGTCTCTGGAAGCCTCGGGCAGCGGGATTCTCGCTTACACAGTCAACGTGCTGGCCAGCCTGGCGGGAATTTTGTTGTACACACTGTTTTGTTTTCTCTACCAGCCACCGCCAGTCTGGTTCGCATTCAGCGGAGTTATCGCGGCGATTTTGTTTTGGAATGTCTCCAGATTGCGCTGGACCGTTGCAGCCGCCTTTTTACTTTGCATCGGCCTCACTTCCCTTGGGCCTGAGAAACCGATCCGGGAGCTCTGGTCTCCGTACCAGAAGATCACGTTATCTCCGGAACCTGACGACCAGCACCCGATCACTTACGGCCTGAAGACCAACGACAGCTGGTATCAGAAGATCATCAACTTATCGCCCGAATTTACCGCAAGCCATCCGGAATTGTTTCAGAAAGTTCCCGTGCAATGGAACGCTTACAACATTCCTTATCACTTTTATGCTCGCCCTCCGTCAGTTCTGGTGCTGGGCGCGGGAACCGGAAACGACGTCGCCGCAGCCATTCGCAATGGCGCAGGCCGCGTGGTGGCGGTCGAAATCGATCCGCTGATTCTGAAGATCGGACGGGATCTCCATTTCGAAAAGCCATATCAATCGCCGCTCGTCCATGTGGTGGTCGACGACGCCCGGAGTTACATCCAGAACAGCAACGAGAAGTTTGATGTGATCGTTTTCTCCCTTCTCGATTCCCACACGACTACTTCATATTATTCAAACATCCGCATCGACAATTACGTCTACACCCGCGAATCTTTTGAGGCCGCGAAACGGCTGCTCAAGCCTGATGGCATTTTTATCGTCAAGTTCTGGGTCGCCACTCCATGGATCGCGTCCCGCCTTTATGCACTCGTAGAAACAGTGTTCAAGCAGCCGCCGGTCGATGTGAGCGCGTTCAATTCCTTTTACACTTCGGCAGGCCGTTTCTTCATCGCAGGTTCACAGGAGCGAATCCGGGAGGCCATGACTGATCCGGGCCTGCGCTCGTACCTGGAGGACAACCCAGTAGTCCCAAATATCCAAATTACGACGGATGACTGGCCATATTTCTACCAGCGCGATCGCGGCTTGCCGGTCAGCTTCGAACTGCTCTCCCTGGTTCTCGTGCTCTTCTGCTGGCAACTGCTGCGTCGAACGGGCATGGCACTGTCCTCGCTGCGCTGGCATTTTTTCTTCCTCGGTGCGGGATTCATGCTTTTGGAAGCCCAAATTGTAAGCAAGATGGCTTTGTTGTTTGGCACAACCTGGCTCGTAAACTCGGTGGTTGTAGGCGGTCTGCTGCTTCTGATCGTGACGGCAAATATTCTGGTCCAGAAATTCCTCAATTTTCCGTACCGGGCAGCCTATGCAGGCGTTTTCGTTTCACTCGCGGTTGCTTATTTCATTCCTCTGGAAAAATTCTTTTTTCCTTCTATTTGGCTGAAAGCTCTTAGTGCGATTGCGGTTCTTTGCCTGCCGGCGTTCTTTGCGGGGATTATTTTTATCCGCAGCTTCGCGCGAGCGAACTTTGCCGGAGAGGCGCTGGGATCCAATCTTTTCGGAGCGCTGATTGGCGGCCTGCTCGAGTCCATGTCTTATTGGACGGGAATTCGATCGTTGCTGCTGATGGCGGCCGTTCTCTATTGCATCTCCTGGCTGGCCTTGGGATGGGAAATGCGAAGAGGAGAAAGAAGCGGTCTCTCGGAAAAACAACTTGCCTACAAGGACAGCACCGCGTGACACTCATCCGTTTCGCTCGGCGATTCGGAGCCGAACCCTACCGGAGAACGTTGCTTCGCGATAGATCCTTCTGTTGGTACATTGCTACGTCGGCGCGATTGGTGACCTGCTGGGTTGTTTCGCCCTGCTGCCATTGAGCGACGCCGATAGACGCATTCAGGTTGATCTTTACCTTGCCTTTGGCGGCGCCGGGCTCAATGGTGTAGTCGCCTAGTACCCATTTCTGGATTCGCTCGATATGAGATCGCGCTCCGGGAAGATCGCAGTCCAGAACCATAATGAACTCGTCTCCTCCCCAGCGTCCGACAACGTCGGTAGGCCGAATGTTCGACCGCAATTCCTGGGCAAACTGTTTTAACAGACTGTCGCCTGCGACGTGACCATATGTATCATTCACTTGCTTGAAACCGTCCAGGTCGACGACGACCACGCAGAACAATTCCTGGTGCGCGATGCGCAATTCAATCCGCTCCTCAACATTGCGCCGGTTCGCGATTCCTGTAAGCGCGTCTCGCAGGGCAAGTTCCTCGACGGTTTTGAGTCTGGTCTCGTAGGTTGAGACCTCAGCCTGCAACTGCTGTACCGACTTGTTACTGTCGCGCGCCATCTGGTCTACGCAGCTTTTCAGTTCGGTCGCTCTCTGTATCAGAGATGAACGCATTTTCGCGAGATCATCGAAGCTCGCAATGGTCTGCAACTGCGTAGTAAATTCGCTGAACTGTTTGGTATAACGCTGGTCCCTCTGCCCAACGGACTCGGCAGTACGGGCCAGCACAAGCAGGAGTTCTTTTACGTCGTTGGTTTTTGCTTTGAAATATTCGGCGGTTCGACCTCCCCACTGTTGCAACTGTTCTTCGACATGCTTTCCCGTTCCCCGCACAAGCGAGGGAGTGGGCTTGTGAGAAAGGCGCTTTCCCAAGCCCGCAAGGCCCTCCTCCAACTGAGAACCGAGAGCGGGGCAAGCGCGAACTCCGCTCTTCCCCATAGCCAGCAGAGTGGAGCTATAGGACTCCAGCGTCGCTGAGAGGAGCTCGGTGGAGTCGGGCTCCGCGACGTACGGGTTCTTGCTATCCATGTCCAGATACTTCTTCAGGGAAATCACGATCAAATCTCCTGTGTGGGTATCCTGTTCCCGAAATATGCCGGATATTTAGAACAATGAATGCATGCCGTGCCAATTGCGGGGAGCAGTCGACTATGGCAGATGCTTGGTTACGCGTTTCAGACTGACCCAAAAACACAACTTGGCCGTCGCTCATCACTTATCGTTGCCCGCGACATATCGGCATTCCTCGAACAAATCTTTACATTGCTCTATTGGCGTTTCTTGGGCCGCCATGACTGCAAGTCATTCCTCGCTTTGACGTTACCCGGAGCGTCCGGGACAAGACGCACAACGTTGGATTTTGCCTGCTATTTAACCGCCTTTCGCGCAATTGGTTGGTGTGTAACAATCTTTTTAAGGCGAATGAACCATGGACCAGGCAGGGAAGTCATTCACATCCGATAGCACAGACGCCCGACGATGGATAGGCCGGATCATCATGGCGGTGATACTGGGCGAGGCTATCTGGAGCGTGATCGTCTCGGTCATGAACAACGTGGTGGTGCCGTGGTTGGGAGATTTGTTCGGACAATCCTCTGGACTGCCGACATCCTTTACCCAGCGGCCGTACAACTATCCGGACCTGTTTGTTTCCTTCATTGAGTTTTGCATCGCCGGGCTCGTGGCCGCCTCGATCAACTATTTCTTCCAGAGGCCCGGAACGAGAAGAGTGAAGCAGAAGACTTTGGCGCCAACCGTGCCGGTGCCCCCCGTGCGAGTCGTTCCTCAAACCGCGCCCGCATCGTTGAGCCAGGTGCCGTCGCCGCCCGCTCCAGCCCCGGCCGCGATAAAGCTCGATCCGATTCCACCACCTGCGCCTGTGCCCACGGTGGTTATCGCTCCTTCACCAGTTGTCGAGCCGGCTCCGCCGCCGAAATCGGCGACAATCGCTCCATTAGCACCGACAGCTCCGAGCTCGGTGGTGAAACCCCCGCCGCCTGCGGTAAAAGCCCAACCATCCAAACCGAAGAAACCTAAAGAGGTTTACTACAACATCGTGGGTGAACCGATGCCTTCCGACGAGGATTAGGCGGTGTCCATCGCGATTGCCTGTGATGACGAGATTTCTCCACAAAAAGTGAAGTTCCCCTTCCGCGACTGTACGAGGCGCAGAAGATTTGCAGAATTAGAGTTGTGCGTCGCCGTTGAGCCGCAGCTCTTTGCTTTCTCTGACCTCTGGTTGTGCAACGAAACCCCGCTTTTGTGCAAAAGTATTCACACTTGTCTTCGATCGCTGCATTGTAGACGTGATTCCAATTGAATTTGGTTTGGAAGCCAAGGTGCTGTTCTCACTGCTTGTAGGGATTCGTTCTCCCCTCCCCCCTACTTAAATCCTTGAATCTTAACGAGGCACAATTGAAGGATTCCCTTGTCCGTCTGGTTCGTCGACGACATCGCCGACAGATCAAGGCGCGTTCTGGAAGCGTGTTTCTAATAGTACTTTTGTTGGCGGCATCGGCCGTAGTGACTTGGAAGTTCGCGCGTCAGCAACCGGTTGCCAGTTTGGCGCGACCGTCCTCAACCGTTCAAGCGGGCAAGGTCGACCCGGGGAAAAACCTTACTGAATCCTTATATATTGCAATGCGTCCAAGCCGTCCTGCCTATCCCTACTCGGTAATTCCTGGTGGGATTGACAGTGGGGAAGAGCTGCGCCAGATTGCCGAGCGCGATCCAGTTGTGGCGCAGCACTTCAAGGGCTTCGACTATCAGCTTGCGCACGTGGTCACAGTTTCGGAAAAGCAACTCGTGTACGTTGCCTATCGCAAGGGAGACAAGGTGTATTGGACGCGGAAGAAAATGCCGCTCCACCCTGGAGAAACTCTCATTAGCGACGGAAAAATCACAGCACGCACGCGCTGCGGCAACCGCGTGGCTGTTGCGCCGCTTGGCCCGCCCGGCCCGATGGATCCGCTCATTTCGGATCTCGATCAGCCCCTTTTCTCAAATGAAATGGTGACGAACGCCGTCGAGCCGCAGCCAGAAACCTACGCCGCAGCCCTCCCAGGACCACCCGACGTGGGAAATGCTTTGCAGCCGACACACCATCGCAAAGGGTTTTTACCGCTTTTCTTTCTGCCGTTCGCCGGATTCCCAGGCGGCTCCGCGTCGGCGCATACACCGTTGGCGGTGACACCGGAACCTGGCTCCCTGTTACTGCTGTCCTCGGGGCTAGCTGGGATCTACTGGAAGTTGCGCAAATCGAGGCGTAAACGATAAGTGCGAAATCCCGTTGAACTTGTTCGAAGTGTTTCCGGCCGCCGCGCTCTTCATTATTGGCAATCCGGAATTCTTGTTCTGCTGACTGCGTGGCTTTATGCACCGCTGTTGCTTCGCCTGGCGCATCAATGGTGGCAGGACCCGAATTACACTCATGGCTTTTTTGTGCCGGTGTTCTCGTTGTTCTTGCTTTGGCAGGATCGCGCAAAGCTGGCGACTCTTAGGATCAAGCCGTCGTGGTGGGGCCTGGTCATGGTGGTATTTGCGCTGATCGCGCTGGTGCTCGGCACCATCAGTTCCGGATTTTTCCTTTCCCGCATCTCGCTGCTGCTTTTAGTTTGCGGCATGGTGGTGTTTCTTGCCGGCTGGCAACACCTCGCGGCCATTTCATTCCCCCTGGGGTTTTTGATCTTGATGATCCCGTCGTCAACTCTGGTGGAGCAGATTACTTTTCCGCTTCAGATCATCGCTTCCAAGACAGCTGCATTCATGCTGAACGTCGCCGGGGTTCCCGCGATGCGGGAGGGCAATATCATCCTTTTGCCGAACGCGCGGCTGGAAGTGGCTGAGGCCTGTAGTGGGATACGATCGCTGTTTTCGCTTATCACCTTGACTGTCATTTATGGGTATCTTGCCGAAACAAAAACCGGAGTGCGAGTCTTACTCGCTTTGATCGCCGTCCCGGTTTCGATTCTGGCCAATGCTCTGCGAATCGCCGTCACCGGCCTCGTCGTGCACTACTGGGGTCTCGAAGGTGCGCAGGGAACGCTGCATCTGCTTTCAGGAGGATTGATTTTTGCCGGCTCTTTGAGCGCTGATTTTCTTCCTGCACCGTGTTTCGCAGTTCGTCTTCGCAGGCGAACAGCAACCCGTTAAACGCGAGGAGTACGCGTGATCTCCTGGCACGCACGTTTTTCCGCGGTAGCCGTGTTGCTTGCAGGCGCCGCTCTTGTTTTGCAGGCTCGGGCCGGCGACCAGTTTGTCCCGCCGAGAGTTGCACTGGCGTCATTTCCGGCTCAACTCCAAAGTTGGGTCGGTATGGATCTGCCAATTGCCGCGGAGGATGCGAAGAGCCTCGGGCCCGGCGAATTTCTGCAACGGACGTACCAGAATCAAAGTGCGGATGAAGCCGATGTGGATTTATACATGGCTTATCTTCCCAACCGGCCTGCGCTATACCATCACCTGCCACAGGACTGCCTGCTGGGTTCCGGCTGGCTGCCGGTCGAGTCCGGAACCGTCACTCTTGCGCTTCCAGGAGATACGCCATTCTCGGCCAACCGTTACCTGATTGCGAGAGGCGACGACCGTCAACTAGTTTTGTTCTGGTACACGGCACATGGCCGCAGGGTGGCGAATGAGACCAAGATGGATTTCTATCTCGTGCTGGACTCGCTTCGATTGAACCGCACCGACAATGCTCTGATCAGAATGAATACGGAATTGCGGCCCGGGGAAACCCCGGCGGATGCTGAACGGCGACTGATTATTTTCGCGAATCTTGTAAACCCTGTTCTCAAAAACTACATTCCTCTCTGACGGCGTGACCGCTTGTCGTCGTTGCCTTGCTGTGGGCACCGAAGACTACTTGTGGATGCGTCAGTGAGTGCAGATGTGCCGCCGCGCTTTCCGGAGTGATGTCGCGCTGCGGCATGCCCAACATTTCGAAGCCCACCATGAACTTTCTTACGGTCGCTGAACGCAGTAGCGGCGGGTAAAAGTGCGCATGGAAATGCCATTCGGGGTGCGCTTTGCCATCGGCAGGGGATTGATGAAAGCCCATCGAATAAGGAAAAGGAACATCGAAAACCTTGTCGTATGTGGCCGTCACCTGCTGCAGAATTTCAGCCAGCATGGAAGACTTCGTCTATATTGAAATCTGGAAGCGTGCCCAGGTGTCGCCGACTGCAAATCAAGATTTCAAATGGCCATACCGCCCAGAAAGGAACGACGGCAATGAAACCCTGGTTCTGGCAAACGATCCGGACTTGTTGCTTGTTTTCGAGCTGAATGTAGTCACACAGCAAGCAAGACTGATGCTGATTGAGATATGCCGTCTGACGAGCCAGTTCTTTCGCGGGAATATCTGGAATCGAGCTGGTCGACCAGATTTGACAATGAGGATGAGGGTTGCTGGCGCCCATTGCTGAGCCGCGATTCTCGAAGATCTGCACGTGATTGATTTCTGGCTTCGCAGCCAGTTCCTCGGAATTGGGTCGTCCAGGTGCGGATCACGTTTTCGATATCTTTGACTTGCATGGTGGCAAGCGTAAGGTCGTGGCGCGGGGAGAAGCAGATCACGCGGCACAGTCCGGATTCGTCCTCGGCCACGATCAACCCGCGATCCTCAAAATCCAGGCGGTCGTGCCGATCAGAGGGTTTTAAGGCGGCGAAGTCATTATCAAAAACGAAAGTATTGGTATATCGAGGGTTAACGACTCCGCCTACCCTGGAGTTCCCGGGACAGAGATAACAGGTGGGGTCGTACTCAGGCTCTTTGTGAACGGGAAGCTTCTCGACCTGGCCCTGCCACGGACGGCCGGCGCGATGGGGAGATACCAATACCCACTCATTAGTGAGCGGGTTCAATCTGCGATGTGGGTCTTCCGCAAGCTTCAATCAGATGGCTCCGACCGCTGGGTTACAATCTACGCCAAAGCGTTAAAAACATTATCAGAACGTTCATTTGACAGGGGACGAAAGGCAGCCTATTGTGACAGCTGTTGTAATCGCTTACATATGGATTATTTCATATCCCCCGTTTTTGGTTCGCACCTCTACATATTTTTGACCTCGGACGCATCTGGGATCGTGGAATGACCTCCGCAGAATTGACTCGGCGCTTTGAGAACTCCTTCGGATCGAAGCCCCGGGTATTTTGTGCACCAGGCAGGGTCAACCTGTTGGGAGAACACACCGATTACAACGACGGATTTGTTATGCCGTGCGCCATTGGCTTTTCCACCCATGTGGCGATTTCTCCCCGCCCTGACCGAAAGCTCGTAGTGCAGTCGGAAGATTTTTTGCAGCAGTTTGAGTTCGACCTGGACAATCTGCCTGCCCGGGGTACTGGGGTGTGGAGCGATTACGTCGTGGGCATTGCTGTCATGCTTCAGCAGATGGGGCATAAGACCTCAGGCGCGAGCTTATTGGTGCAGGGTGAAGTTCCCATCGGCGCGGGGCTAAGTTCTTCAGCGGCGATCGAGGTAGCTAGCGCGCTCGCATTGATAAGCCTTAACGGTGCGCAGCTTTCGTTGCCCGAGGTCGCCAAGTTATGCCAGCGAACCGAGAACGTGTTCATCGGCGCGCGTGTCGGAATTATGGATCAGTTCATCTCCTGCCTGGGAAAAGCAGGACATGCGCTGTTGCTTGACTGTCGCTCGCTTGAGTTCAAGCTCATCCCAGTTCCCGAGTCAGTTCGTCTGGTCATCTGCAACACCATGGTGAAACACGACCACGCCAGTGGCGCCTACAATCTCCGGCGCGAAGAATGCGATGAAGGGGTGAAGATCCTCAGCCGGTGGTATCCGGAGATACGTGCTTTGCGGGATGTTTCGGTCGGGCAACTGGGGCAACATCAAACCGAGATCCCACCGACAATTTACAAGCGTTGCTTGCACGTTGTGTCGGAGAACACTCGCGTGGAGGAAGGTGCGAGGTACCTCAGCAACGGTGATGTGAGTCGCTTTGGGTACCTGATGCGCGAATCGCATCGCAGTCTGCGTGACCTTTTCGAAGTGAGCTGCCGGGAACTTGACGTCATGGCCGAGATCGCCGAATCCCTGGAAGGGTATTGTGGCGGGCGGATGACGGGCGGAGGCTTTGGGGGGTGCACGGTGAATCTGGTAAAGACAGCTGATGCACAAAAATTTGCCGCCGAGATTGCGCAGCGATATCAGGTTGCCTTAAAGATCAGGCCAGATATCTATGTTTGCTCCGCAGCCAATGGCGCAAGCAGTAGCTAATCGCTCAAGAGCTTTAACGGTGAAGACCACAACCGATTGGCTGCAATCAATGTTTGTAGCGCCGGCATCTTGCCGGCTGTCAGGCGGGCGTCCCGCCCGCCTATCGGGCCGCCGGGACGGCGGCGCTACCAAGTTCAGATCGCGCGTGTCGACTTTCTCAACACCAGGTGGGTAGAGATCGTGTAGTCGTTGTGAGGTCCCTCTTCCTTCCTGATCAGAGCCTCCAGTGCGGCAAAGGCGGTGACCGCCAGTTGAGTCCGGGACAGGATCACTGTGGTAAGCGGAGGTTGGGTTAGATGAGCGAAAGAAATATCGTCGAAACCGACCAGCGACAGGTCATCGGGAACCTTCAATCCCGCCTCGTGAATCGCTCCCAAAGCTCCGATCGCAGTGAGATCGTTGGAAGTAATGACTGCGGTAGGCGGCTGCGGGAGTTTTAGCAGGTTCCTCATCGCAATCGCTCCACCCTCGATGCGATGATCTCCTTTTTCGATGAGGGGCCGTTCCGTCAGTCCATGAGACTTCAATCCTGAGAGAAAAGCGGCGCGTCTTATGCGCACCGACTCCAAATCCATGGGTCCGGTAATAAACGCAATCCGCCGGTGGTTCAGCGAAAAAAGATGGTCGAGGGCCTCGTGAATGCCTTGAGCATAGTCGATGCGAATGTTCGCAATGTGGGGACCCGGCTTGCCGGTATCCATAAAAACGGTGGGGATGTTTCTTCGCGTCAGTTCGGTGACCAATGCAGGATCGCCTTCTGACGTCATAATGGCAACGCCGTCGACTTTCCGCTCCACCATGCGTCGGATGCAGCCCGCCATGCGTTTAGGGTTGTAATCCGTATTGCCGATGATAACTTCCTGGCCACCCTGCACTGCCTGGTCTTCGAAACTCTTAACTAGTTCGGGAAAAAAGGGGTTAGTGATGTCTGAGATGATCAGCCCCAACATGCGGCTTCTTCCCGATACCAGCGTTCGAGCATGGGTATTGGGATAAAAATTCAGCTCTTCGATGGCTTTGCGAACCCGTTCAGCGGTCCCGGGCTTCACCTTCTCCGAGTTATTAATGGTACGGGAGACGGTTGCGGTGGAGACTCTCGCTCTCTTGGCAACCTCTTTAATGTTCATGCGAGTCTACGAGGACACTCTTCGGAGATCCCAATTCTAGCAATGATTGGCAGGCAAAGGAATTGAGGTTCCGACGTGGTTTTGCCCGATCTACCGCGGTTGCTCAAGTCATGACACTGAGGATCAACGCGGACAAATCCTGCCTTGCCAGGTGAATTCAGCCCCAGTTTCCAGCAGAGAATAAGGCAGAGGCATCACCCAACGCTACCCGCTTAAAATGGTTGTGTAATCGTTTACAAGAGGCAGGACAATATTAGATAATGCCCCCGCGATCATCTCGGGAAGACACCTCACAGGTAAAGCTCATGGATCGACGCAACTTTCTCAAGACCACTGGCACCTTCATTGCCGGCGCTACTCTCGCGCGTTCTGCTTTCGCCAGTGCCGGAGCCGGTTCGGATACTGCTCATGGCCGGCTCGTGCTGCCCATCAACCGGAATTGGCGCTACAGCCGGAACGTCGTCGAAGGAGTCCATGCCCGCGAGTTCGACGACTCTGGGTTTGACCGCGTTGTCGTTCCGCATACGAATATCCGGTTGCCCTGGCATAGTTTTGACGAGAAGAGTTACGAGTTGGTTTCCTGCTACCGGCGCCGCTTCAAGCTTCCGGCGGAGGCACGCGGACATCGGGTCTTTGTTGATTTTGAAGGCGTCATGACCGCCTCGACGGTTTGGATCAATGGCACGCGTCTGGGAGAGTACAAGGGAGGGTATACGCCTTTCTCTTTCGAGCTAACACCCCACATCGATTTCGACGGGGAGAACGTACTGGTTGTCGACGTGGACTCCAGCGAGCGCCCTGATATCCCTCCGTTCGGTTACGAGATTGACTACCTTACTTTCGGCGGACTGTATCGCGAAGTTTCTCTTCGCATCGTGCCTTCCACCTTTATCGAAAATGTTTTCGCCAAGCCGAAAGATGTGTTGACCCCACATCCAACGGTTGACGTCGATTGCTTCATTCAACATCTCGACGCGTCAAAAGATGTCCTGAGCCTTGAAGTTGAGCTTCGCGAGGGAGATCGTGTGCTCTCCAAAGGCACACAACGCGTTCCAGCTTCTGCGGCGGCAGCCGATCCGGTCGTGCACAGCATCCATCTTGATAACCTCGGCTCCATCAACCTGTGGGATCTTACGAACCCAAACCTCTATACCGTTAACGTTCGCCTGTTGCGCGGTACGCAGCACGTCGATGAGATTTCCCGCACGATTGGTTTTCGCGAAGCCCAGTTTACCGACCATGGATTCGAGCTCAACGGAAACGTCATCAAGTTACGGGGACTGGACCGGCACCAAACATTCCCCTTCGTCGGCCAGGCAATGCCAGCCCGCGCCCAGCGTCGCGACGCCCAGATCCTGCGTAAAAAGCTGAAGTGCAATATCGTGCGAACTTCGCACTATCCCCAATCCCGCCACTTTCTGGACGCCTGCGACGAAATCGGACTCCTGGTGCTGGAAGAAATTCCTGGATGGCAACACATCGGCGACGAACCATGGAAGCTCATTTCCATCGACAACGTGAGCCGCATGATTCGCCGCGACTGGAATCATCCCTCCATTATTTTGTGGGGTGTTCGTATCAACGAATCGAAAGATGACCATGATTTCTACGTTCGCACAAACGCGACGGCCCACAAGCTGGATCCGACCCGCCAAACCGGCGGCATTCGCTACTTTCAGGAGTCAGAGTTTCTCGAAGATGTGTTTACCATGAACGATTTCGGCTTCCCATTGAAGCCGCCCAATCATCCGCGCTACCTGAATACGGAGTTCGTGGGACACACTTATCCCACCAAGACGATCGACCAGGTGGAACGTCTGACGGAGCATACTTTGCGCCACGCCCGGGTCCACGATCAGCTTGCGTCGAACCCGCAGTACGCCGGTGGCATCGCCTGGTGCGCCTTCGATTACAACACCCACGGGAACTTTGGCTCGGGTGATCGGATTTGCTATCACGGCGTAACAGATATTTTCCGCGAGCCTAAGCCGGCGGCTGGGTTTTACAAGTCGCAATGTGACCCGGCGGAAGAAGTCGTGCTCGAACCTGCGTTTCATTGGGCGCGAGGGGATGCTTCCATTGGGTTCTCAAAGGCAGTAGTGTGTTCCAACTGCGACCATTTGAAAATCTATATCGCCGGTGAACTCGTCGCGGACGTGGATCCTGACCGCAAAAGTTTTCCAAACCTTCGTTATGCGCCCTTCATCGTGGAACTGGGTGAGCTGTTTCACAAATGGGGAGACTTGCGTCTCGAGGGATACATTCAAGGCAAGCAAGTCATTGTGAAGAAATACTCCGGCAAAGGCGTCGATGAGAAGTTCACGCTATTGCCCGACGACAACAGTCTGATCGCGGACGGAGCCGATAGCACGCGGGTGGTTTTTCGTGTTACCGACGAATTTGACGCGATCCGCCCGTTTGCCAACGACGCTATCAAGTTTGAATTGGACGGCCCTGCGGATCTTATCGGAGACAATCCTTTTGCATTGATAGGGGGAACAGGAGCAGTGTGGGTCCGAGCTGGGCAACAGGCGGGAACGATTCGGCTCACGGCGACACATCCCGTTCTGGGCAAACAGCAAGTGACGTTCGAAGTTACCCAGGCTGCTCCGGAGCCTGTGTAGCGGCGTCCCGGGGCGGTTACGCGATGTTGTGCAGCGGCAGCCCCTAAACTGCGAACCCGAAGCGGACAGAATTTTCTGTTGATCCGTCTACATTTTCGTTCGTAACAGATCTTCGACGTCTCCGATTTTTTCTCCCAGCAAATTGAGCTTGCGGGCCAAGCCCTGAATTTCGGATTCCGCGCGACGGTTGACGTCGTAGTCGAGCTCGCCACGCAGTCGATCTTTCGTATCCTGCCGATTCTGGCTCATCATGATGACTGGCGCCTGAATAGCGGCGAGCATGGACAGGAACAGGTTCAGCAAAATGAACGGGTAAGGGTCCCAAGCGATCTGGTGACCGATGACATTGATGGCCGTGTAAATACAAATCGCGACCGCGAACGTGATGATGAATGTCCACGAGCCGCCGAAGCTCGCGACTGTGTCCGCGATGCGTTCCCCGAACGTCATATCTTCTTCAATCAGGTCATTGGGATTGCGGCTGGCCCGAAGCCGGACCAGTTGCTGCGAAGCGTGAAATTGGCGCCCTAGCACAGTCAACATATCCATTCCCGCGTGTGGCTTGCGTTCTAACAGGGTGGCGATATCGTGCCGGTCCACTTCCAGGCAGACCGTTTCTTCAAGGGCAACGGCTTCCGTTTGATGAACGGTTTGCTCCAGCATGGAGGCGAAACCGAAAAACTCCCCCGCCACCGGTTGATCCACGAGGACGTCCTGGTGATCCTCGTCAACCATCGTGACCCGCACTGTGCCGGACACCAGTACGTAAGCTTGTCCGCCGGGATCGCCGATCTTCCAGATCCGTTGGCGCGGCGCAAAAGTCTTCATCTCGACTTGTCCCGCCAAAACCGCGGTCTCATCGTCGTCAAGCAAGGCAAACAAGGGGACACGCTTCAACATTTCCGGGTTGCACGCCATCAGTCACCTCTACAAGGAGTGGATCGCAGGAAAGTATAGTGACAATCCGACAAGAGGATGGCACAAACGGACGATGGGCAACAACTGGAAGGGATGAACTACTTTTGTTCCGCGAATGCGCGGGAGTGGAATTCCATGACTTCTTCCATGTGGGACATAAAGTAGGCCAGGCTATGGTCGCCGGGATAGGAATGATATTCGTGCTTTATCCCCTCCGCTTGCAGTTGCTGGTGGAGAGCCGCCGCGCCCTCCTCAAAGCCAAAATCATCCGCCTGCCCGCAGTTAAAATAGATCGCGAGCTTTTTCAGACCGGCCTGATTTTCTTTTGCCAGCACGAAAACACTGTTCTGTTTCCAGTGACGCACATTGATCGGCTGTCCGAAAGCCGACCCAAGAAGCCGGCCGAGAGTTTTGTTCGATTTCCGGCTGCGCCAAGTTCTTGCGGCGTCTGCGTGATCAGGGCCGCGCTCTGCGCGCTGACCGCGGAAAACATTTCGGGATGGGCGAAGGCGAAACGGAGCGCTCCGTATCCGCCCATGGAGATTCCGGTGATGGCTCTGCCATTCCGTCCGGGACGAACGCGATACCGGCGCTCGATGTGCGGTATGAATTCCTGAATAAAGAAATCGTTGTAGCGGAAAGCGTCGTTCGCTGAATTGATGTAGAAGCTTCGCCCTCCTTCGGGCGCGACGATCAGAAAGTCACCGATTTTGTGCTGACGGCGGAGGTCTTCAATCAGGCTCCAGCCGCCGGTGCCGAACATGGTCTGCTCGTTTTGACCAAGGCCATGCAGAAAATAAAGCACCGGATAGCGAGACTGCTTCGAATTGCTGGCGTCGTAGTCAGGGGGCAATTGCACGCAGTAGTGGACGGACTGTTTGAGAATGCGGCTTTCGAATGCATTGCAATCCGTCCGGCTCTGCGCCTTTGCCGCCAAAGAAAAGCAAAAAGCAATCACTATGAGGAACAATAAGCGACGAACTCGAGGCATGATTGTGAGTTTACTCGTAACGCAGCGCCTGAACGGGATCGAGGCGCGCCGCCCGCGCGGCCGGATACAAGCCGGAAACCAGGCTGACGACGAAAGCAAAAATGATGGCCGCGCCTACCAGCCACCATGGCACCGACCAGAAACTTTCGGGCGGCAACGACTGCCGCTTCAGATAGATGTTGGTTCCGAGATTGATGATGTGGCCGATGAGCCATCCCAACACGACGCCCACAACACCGCCGAGAGCTCCCATGGCACCGGCCTCGGCGAAGAAAAGCTTCTTGACGTCACCATCGCTGGCCCCAATTGCTTTCATAATTCCGATTTCACGACGACGTTCAAGGATTGCCATCACCAGCGTATTCACGATTCCAATCGAAGCGACCGCCAGGGCCAGACTTCCGAAAATTCCCAGGAACAAATCGAGCACGGCAAAAAACTGCCGCAGGCTGCGAGTAGCGTCAAGGATCGAAAACGTGTTGAAACCTAATTTCTTGATGGATTGTTCCACCGCTTCTATTTCCTTGGGACCTTTTACACGCGCGCTGATCGTGGAATAACTGGGCTGTTTATTGAAGCCGCGCATGCTGTCGCGCAAGTCCGAAGGCTGCATCACGTGCAGATCCTCAGCCAGCTTTAAGGGGTAGGAAAACCCGCGCACGAGCCGCGCCGCGCATGCTGTCGGGATCCAGATCTGAGACACCGACTATTTTCAGTTTCTGCTCTCGCGAGATCACGGAGTAGGCGTCTTGCCGGTTTTCAGTGGAGCCTGCTATCAGATGTGGCGGCATCGGTCTTGGACTCCTGTTTGGCAGGTGACTGGATGCGCTGCGCATAGCGCATGATTAGTTCCTGTCCGAGAAGCGGCTTGGCCAGTTCTGCTACCGGAATATCATCCTCCTGACCGGGTTTCACCGACCTTGTCCAGCAACTCCGCGGCGAATGATTTTTGCAGAATGACTTCGAGCGCATTGTCCGAGGAGAAGAAGCCTCCCTGTATTCCCGAAAAAGCGTCGTTCGATCGCGCGGAATTTGGAATTCCCGACACCATGGTCAGGTGCGGTTTGTCCTGGTAGCGGAGTTCGGTAATGAAGCGAATGTCGGGATAAGCCTCGAGCACATTCGGCAGCCGCTCAATTTCCTGCCGGGCCGGCTCATCGAGAGTACGGCTTTCCGCTGCTGTCGCGGTATTCCTCTCGTCATCCCGGCCAAAGCCGCGCAGGTCCCGTCGCGACATTACGACGACTGTGTCAAAAAGGCCGGAACTCACCAATCGGCGGGTCGCCAGTTTTTGCAGGCCGATACCGAGAGAGAGCATCGCGACCAGGGACGCCACTCCGACCGAGATACCAATGGTGGTAAGCGAATTGCGCAGCGACGATTCCCGGAGGTTGCGCAGTGCCAGTTCAGTAAGATCGTAAGTCTTCATCGGCTTTCTTCCTGCCGCGCCGCCGTCGTCGGAATCGGATTGGATTGGTCATCGATCAGCTTGCCGTCCGCCAGGAAGATCATGCGTTTGGCATAGCGCTCCGCCAGGGCGCGTTCGTGAGTCACCATCACGATTGTCATTCCCATGGATTCGTTGAACTCGCGGATGAAATTCATAATCTCGGTGCCGGTATGGCTGTCGAGATTGCCGGTGGGTTCATCCGCAAGCAGAAGTTTCGGTTGATTGATCAATGCTCGCGCCAGCGCAGCGCGTTGTTGTTCACCGCCGGATAGTTCACTAGGGCGATGCGTCGCGCGTCCACTCAGTCCGACACGTTCCAGAGCTCGTCTCGTCAAATTGTCTCGCAGGCTGCGATCCACCTCAGCGAAGCGTAACGGCAATTCCACATTTTCTTCCAGCGTCATTCGCGAAACCAGATTGAACGACTGGAAGACCATCCCTACGGTTCGCAGGCGGTATTTCGCCAGTTCTTCTCGTGAGAGCTGTGCCAGGTCTCTGCCCGCGACGATGACCGCGCCCGAAGTTGGACGATCAAGGCCAGCAATGAGGTTCAGCAGGGACGACTTGCCCGATCCGGAGCTGCCCAGCAGCGCCACAAACTCTCCCGAATTCACCTGAAGCGATACGCCATCTACGGCCCGAATTAGCGTGTCACCCATCGGGTAATGACGGCAGAGGTCAACAATACGGACAGCGGGGGCGCCGTTTGAGCTGGAGGAGCTAAGGTCGTTGGTCATCTAGGGTCATTCATTCACACAAATCTCACGTTTCGCTTGCTACCTGACCTCTCCTCTGATTAGACGCAAAGCATCAGCCGGACTCACGTCTCCGTCGTTATTTTTTCCTGGACCGTCCTTCTCAGCGGAGACCGGCGTATCACCTTCCCCAGGTGCCAGGAACAGGTTGTTCTGCAGGCCCTGCTGCTTGGTGTAGAGGTCGAAATAGCGGCCTTGCAGTGCATAAAGTTCATCGTGCGTGCCGCGCTCCACAATTTGTCCCTGTTCGATCACAAGAATCTGATCGGCCCGCCGAATCGTGGAGAGCCGATGGGCAATCACGAAAGTGGTGCGGCCCTGCATGAGATACGAGAGTCCGTGCTGGATAAGTTCCTCGGATTCGGAATCAAGGCTGGACGTGGCTTCGTCAAGGATCAAGATGCGAGGCTCAGCGAGAATTGCCCGCGCAATGGAAATTCTCTGCCGCTGCCCTCCCGAAAGCTTTACGCCGCGTTCACCAACGATGGTGTCGTATTTTTCGGGGAAGCTTTCGGCGAACTCATCCACCCGGGCGATGCGGCAGGCGCGCATGATCTGTTCTTCGCTTGCATCGGGACGGGAAAACGCCACATTTTCGCGAATGGTTCCGTCGAACAGGAACGACTCCTGCAACACAACGCCCAGGCGGGTGCGGTATGAATCGAGGCGCACCGTGCTCAGGTCTACTCCATCCACCAGAACTTTGCCTTCCGTCGGGACGTAAAAAGCGGAAATCAGCCCGATGATGGTGGATTTGCCCGAACCGGAAGAGCCGACCAGCGCGGTTACCGTTCCCGGTTCCGCCAGAAAAGAGACGTCATGCAACACCGTTCGGCTGCCGTCGTAACTGAAGATGACGTGATTGAACTCCACTTTGCCGAAGATATCGTGCAGCGTGACTGTGCGTTTTGGATCCTGGTCTTCTGGGCGTTCGTGCAGAATTTCCTGCGTTCGCTCTAGGCCCGCGAGTGCTTCGGTAAGTTGAGTTCCGATCGAGACGATTTGAATGATGGGCGCGACTAAAAATCCCAGGAAGAGCGTGTAGGTGAAGAAACTGCCGATGGTCAGGGTGCCCGCCATAATCTGGTGCGCGCCCATGTACATGATAATGGCGCCCACCACGCCCATCAGCAGGCTCGCGGAAAGGCTCATGACCGATGTGGCGGTGAGTGTGCGCATGACGTTATCCAGCAATCGTCGCACGCCACCTGCGAAAACCGCCTCTTCCCGTTCCTCCGCGTGATAGCCCTTGATTACCCGCACGCCGCCCAAAGATTCCGCCAACCGGCCAGTCACCTCGGCATTGATCTTGCCGCGCTGCCGGAAAATTGGACGGATGGTGCTGAACGCCTTGTTGAGAGCGATCGCGAAGCAAAGCAGAAACGTGAACGCCAGCATGGTCATTACCGGGCTGATACGAAACAGCACGACCAGCGCGATTCCGGACGTAAGCAATCCGCCGACCAGATCGACCAATCCCGTTCCCAGCAGATTCCGGACACCTTCCACGTCAGTCATGATTCGCGACACCAGCGTGCCGGTCTTATTCGAATCGTAGAACGCCACAGGCAGATGCGAAATGTGGGTTTGGACTTTCTGTCGAAGCTCCGCAATCAGCCGCTGGGCAGCTTTCGATAACAATTGGGTGAGCGCAAAGGACGTGATTCCCTGAATCACCGTTGCCAGCAGAACCACCGAAACGAGTCGCCGCAATAATTCAACGTGGTGTTTCGCAATGACGCTGTCGATCAGGAATTTTGTGGAGTAGGGAAGCACCAAACCCGAGACGCGGTTCACGATCATCAACGCGAAGCCCAGCGCCAGCAGAGCCCGGCGGGGACGCATCAGCTCCCACACGGCGGGAAGAACAGCGCGCAACTGCTGCTTGGTCAAGGCGGGCTTGGGCTTTGCAATCGGAGGAGAACTCACTGTTATGTTTAGACTTTATAACCAGGCGGAAAGGTTCATTTTTGCATCTGCGCGGCTACCGCGCGGAAATGGAGAAGGCGCGGCTAAAAGCCGCGCCTTCTCGTGAATATTGGTCAAAAGTTACTGACCTGCTATTCCATCTCTTCCAGGTTGGTTTCTCCCGGCAGGGCCCATTGCTCGGCCGCCGCCGCGAAGTCTTCAGGAGTAAGTTCGTCGGAGCCTCCTGCAGGCTTTTCCGACTTTCGTTGAACCTTGCGCTCGGCTTTTTCCTTCTGTTTTTCCTGCCGTGAGCGCTCTTTCTGACGCTTGGTGAAGCTGGAACGGCCTCGACCAGACATAGACACCTCCAAGGGGCATTTTTTTGACAGTACGTACTTCTGGCAGATCAGTATTCGTTAAACCTGCAATGCTCAAACGATATTCGCTACGCTGACTACCAGCGTGGTTCGCGAGGCTGACGAGCATGACCTTGATAATCATCGCGTCCGCCGCCACCGCCGCTGGAACGACCGCCACCGCCGGAACGTCCGCCACCACCACCAGGACGTCCACCACCGCCGCCGCCTGGTCGTCCGCCACCACCACCGCGCGGCGGGCCGCCCCGATCAGTCTTGGGGCGAGCTTCGTTGATGTTCAGTGCGCGTCCACCCAACTCCTTGCCGTTGAGGGCCGCGATGGCTTTTTCTGCCTCGGCGGAATCGGTCATTTCGACGAAAGCAAAGCCGCGCGAACGGCCAGTGTCGCGATCGGTTACGATGCTGACCTGCTCGATGGCCCCGTGGGGCTCAAACAGCGTCCGCAACTCTGCTTCAGTGGTACTGTGGGGGATGTTGCCGACAAACAGCTTCTTCATAAAGTTCCTCGTGCTGCACGCTAAAGTGTAACTCAAAATTTCGCATGTAGTTTTCCGGCGGAAATGCCCACGATCACCGCCAGATTCTGCGATGCGGTTTAGGTCCGGGCTTTGGCCGCGTCGGGCGCGCTACCCGGTCTCTTGCCGGTCTCCGGGCTGGCGGCGCTCAACCCTGCGGCCTGGAACAATGCCTTGCTCCGCTTGCGGCGCTGAATGTTCTGTTTGCGTTCACGATTAAATCTGGCTTTGTCTCCGTTGATTCGCGACATTCGCTGAACTCCTCCATGACGCGCTTTCGAAGACGCGCAGTCCAAACTTTTCTCAGGGCTGGTCAGGCACGGTAGCCTACGAAGCGCTCTTAACCGGCGACGGGCGCAGCTTGCAGCTGAATGCAGCGCCTCACCGGGAACCGCTTCTCTCAATCGCGAAGGCGCAGGATGGCAGGTAGCATGTGTCTTCGTGCTTAAGGGTTTGTTAATTATACCTGCTTGCCGCCGAAGTGAAAGAAAATACAGATGCTAGGTAAGCCAAGACGATCGGGGGCACGATTTGATGCTCATGAAGGCCGGTTACTGAGGGTACTGACGAGGACAGAACCTGGAGGCAATTTACCCACCGGAATTGGGCGTTTTCTGATAAACTATAGCTGCGTTTGATTAGAATCGGTTGTTGAGCAGCTTCTTGCATACCAGCTAGAACCGCCCTTAGTACCTCCGATCTCACAGCGTAAATCGATTGAAAAGGAAACAGTAACAAAATGGCAGAACAAGGAACAGTAAAGTGGTTTAACGACGCCAAAGGCTACGGCTTCATCAGCCGTCAGAGTGGCGAAGATGTATTTGTGCACTTCTCGGCGATTCAGGCAGGCGGCTTCCGCAGCTTGCAAGAAGGCCAGAGTGTGGAGTTCGATGTGACCAAGGGGCCAAAGGGCTGGCAAGCTGAGAACGTCCGTCCGCTGTAATTGCAAGAGCGGCAACTCTAGATAAGAAAGCGTGCCCGTCGCGGCAACCAACGGGCGGGCACGCAATCTGGTAGATCGAAAACCAAATCCCTCACCGTTTTACAGAGGTGCCTCTGACACGCGACGAATCGAAAGCCTCCTACGCCATCATCCGGCACAATATCCGCACCTATGAATCAGGCGGAGTGGTGCTAGTGGTTAAGGGCCGGGAGAATGCCGATATCAGAGTCAAACACTTCGAAACCGGGCAAAGCTCGGAAGATCGTCACGCGGGATGGCGTTATTTCATTGAAAAATCAGACCTTAAGGCGGGAATGGACCCGGCGGAAGCCACCAACCTGCGCCAGATGAAACTGGAAATGCGGGAGTCGCAAGCTCTACCCGAACCGACCCCGATCGCTAACCCTCCGCGGCAGAACTAATCCAGCGTCTTTAATCAGAAGCATTTACCGGCTACCCCATCTGCCGGAACTACCCCGTCCAAACCGGACGAACTCGTCTTTTCCTCGTTGGGGAGACTAGTGTCGGCGCTCAGTTTCCCGAAGAATGGTCGCAAAGCTGCGGCCACCAAAACTGAACCCCTGTTCAACGCGGCCGCGAACCCCAACCCTCGCGCCATTGCCGGGGACGCCGTAGCGTTGACTGAATACCCACATTCGGCCTGACCCATCGTCCACTTCAAACACGCCGGAGCCGAGCGCCCCGAAGGAGGTCGTTACGTGACCGGCGATGGCAACTTCCTTGCCAACGTAGCGTCCGGGGTCGCGATTGATTCTTTCGATGCTGGTCCGACTCGGACAAGCCGCCAAAATCAAAGTGGCTGCAATAACCATGAAAACCAGTGAAAGTCTGCTCAGCAATCTCAACACACGGTCCTCCCGGACCATAAAATTTGAAGGCAAAACTGAGGCTATCCCGGTGCCGCGTGATTCTATCGGTCGCAGGGGAGCGGTTCAAACGACCCGGTACAGCGCGCAACACTCTGTACCACCTGTACAGCGCGTTGAAGCCTCTAGCATATGATGCATCTCCGAATTCTGGTGATGGCCGCTGTCGCTCGGAGTATATTTCTGTTGAACCCAATTTCGAGTCGAAGGGAGCGCCGGTCGTGGCGCTCCCTCGCTTTTTAAGCTGGCCTTCACATAACGGTGTCTTGTTCAAGGAGGATCCATGCAGGAAACGCCACAGCAGTACACCCAACGCATCCTTGCTCACAGTCAGGGCAAGAACCCTTTGCGCGTGCAGAAAGCCACTCCCGGCAAGCTTGCCAGGCTGATTCAGCGGTTAGGGAAGAAACAGCTTACGAAGCGGTCCGCGCCCGGGAAATGGTCAATTGCCGAAATTCTCGCTCACCTGGCGGATGCGGAACTGGTGGTCGGTTATCGCATGCGCCTTATCCTGGCCTCGAACGGCACCGCGATTCAGGCTTTCGATCAAGATGCGTGGGCGCAAACCTTCAGCTATGCTCGCCGCGATCCCAAAGTTTCGCTCCAAACCTTCCGGGCATTGCGCGAGATCAATCTGAAACTCCTAAGTTCCGTGCCGCGCAAATTATGGGAGAACTATGGGCAACACGAGGAACGCGGCAAGGAGAGCATCGCCCACCTCGTGAAAATGATGGCAGGGCACGATCTGAATCACATCGTCCAGGTGGAAGGGATTGTGAAAGGTAGCCGATAATTTTTGTAGTGCCGCAGTTCGCGGGCTGCGTTACGGGCGTCTCGCCCACTTCAAGCGATTCGTTCCGAAAGGACGAGGGACGCAGACGCAGTTCAGGCGGTTCAGTCCCGCCGCTACTTTAGTGTCTGGGCGAACAACTCGGTCAACTTCTTATAAGCTCGTTCCGCTTGTGGCTGGTTGTAAACCGGGCCGTCGGGCATCGTCCAAGCGTGAGCAGCACCTTCGTAGACTTCGCTTTCAAACTTTCCACCCCAAGCCTCGAGCGCGCGGTCGAGTTTGGCGATTGCTTCCGCAGGCATGCTGCGATCGTTGGTCGCGTGTCCGAAATAGAGCCGCGCCTTGATGGCCGGGAGCGCAATATGCGGGCTGCCTGGGCCGTCAGTTACGAGCCCTCCGCCATGGAATGATGCCACCGCCACGATTTTGTCTGGACGGGTTTTTGCCGTATAGAGCGCCATCTTTCCCGTGAAGCAATATCCGACCACCCCCATGGGCCCTTGCTTGACGGATTTTTGAGCTTCGAGAAAAGCGACGTAGGCGGAAGCATCGCTCGACATAGCGTCCTCCGTTAACGGAGCTGACAGCTCGGCGAATCGCTTCATGCGGTCTTCGCCGTGCGTTGCGGAGACGCCAAAGACTGGCGGCTTGCTAGTCCGATAAAACACATTGGGCTGAAGCACGGCGTAACCTTCAGCCGCGAGGCGTCGCGCCATGTCCTGCGAAGCCGGACGAATGCCACCGATGTCTGTGTAGTAAACGATTCCAGGGTAGCGGTCTCCGCCATCGGGACGGTAGAAAAACCCGTCGGAAGTTCCATCAGTAGTCTTAATCTCGATCTTCTCTTCGGTCACTGCTTTCTCCTTGTTGAATTTCTTTGAGGGACGAGATCAGTGCGCTGATTTCCGAAGTGTCTGCGCCTGGGTCAAGCCGAGTTGCGCTTCAGTGTTCTTAGGCTGTAACAAAAGCGCGGCTTCAAACTGATCTTCAGCGTTCTGGCCATCTTTGAGTCCGAGATAAACCTGGCCCAGCAGCAACCGGGCGGGGAATTGTCCTGGAGTGAGCTTCAGGCTGGCCTCGAGCGCATCGCGGGCGCCTGCGAAATCTCCAGTTTTTTGTCGTGCCTGGCCTTCAAAGAACGCTGCAGTGGAGTCTTCAGGACGCACTTCCCGAGCCTGCTTCAGATGGTCGGCGGCGTTGTTGTAGTCGCCCGCCTGCAGCTCCAGCTCTCCCAACTGACGCAGGGCCGTAGGTGATTTCGGATCGAGCTGCAGGACCTTCTCCAAAGCGCGCCTAGCTTCGTCCGCGCGGTTGTCGTCCGAGGCCATCATGGCGGTATGCAACAAATTCTGTTCTTCGATCTTGTCTTTTGGATCAGGTAACTGCGAGCCCTGGGTAGGCGCGGTTGAAGCTCCAGCACCGGTTCCGCTTTGATACCCCAGAGCTTTTAGTTGATCGTTAGTTCCTTCTCCTGCAGCGCTGGCGGCGTCTGTAGCGGGTGTTGGCGGCGCCGCTTTGAGAGCTGTCAGCACACCGCGAAACTTCTGAGCCGTCGCATTGGACGCATCATAGTGATTCGCCAATTCTCCTGGATCGGCGTGTAGGTCATACAACTCCGAGCGCGGCGCCTCGATGAACTTGAAGCCTTCCGACCGCACCGAACGCAATGGCGCCCAACCGAAACGAAGAGGATAGTCGGTTTCACCGATGGAAATACGATCTTTATTCTCCGTACCCGCAAAGTATGGCTGTAGAGATTCTCCGTCCAGTTGATCGGGTGGCGGGACATGCAACAAACCCGCGATCGTGGGCAGGATGTCCGTGGTACGCACCTGGGCCTCAACCACTTTGCCGGCATCGCTTGGCTTCGGTAAGTTTACGTTCGGTAGTTTTACGATTAGCGGTACGTGCGTCGTGGAGTCGTAGAGAAAAATCCCGTGAGTGTTTTCGTGGTGTTCACCCAGACCCTCGCCATGGTCGCCAACGACTATAATCAGTGAGTTTTCATAGCGCCCGGTTTTCTTTAAATAAGCGACGAGGTTCGCCAGCGCTGAATCGGCGTAGGCGATTTCGCCGTCGTACAAACGATCATTGTAGGTTTGCGCGTAGGGCGGTGGTGGCTCGTAGGGATCGTGCGGGTCGTACAGATGTACCCAAACAAAATGGGGACCGGCTGGATGAGCGGTCATCCACGTTTCGGCATGCTGCACTACGTCCATACCGCGGCGCTCAACTCTTCCCCAGCGCGATTTTGTCTGCGAATGCTCGGGGAAGTTATCGTAGAAATCGAAGCCGCGATCTAGCCCTGGCGCCAGTGTCTTGCTGTCAAGAATAACTGCGCCGATAAACGCGGCGGTGTGATAGCCGTTCTTCTTCAGCAATTCCGTAAGAGTAATGTGCGCGGGCGCTAGGGGAACTGCAAAATCGGTAACGCCATGATTGCTGGGCAACAATCCGGTCAAAATGGTGAAGTGGGAAGTGTTGGTGATTGGACTGGGTGTGAACGCCTGAGCGAAGCGTATACCCTGCTTCGCGAGACCGTCGAGCGCGGGGGTCTCGATCTTCTCGTACCCGTAGCAGTGAACGTGGTCGGCCCGAAGAGTGTCAATGGTGATTAAAAACACTTCAGGACGGAGTGCTTTTTTCTGCGCCTGGGCAGACGCCGGATGTACCCAAAAAAGTGGGCTGAACAGTCCGCAAACTACCAGGATTCTTACGGCTTTCACGCACTTCAGACTAGCATAATCAGCACACCAGGCCGCACCGGGCGCCAGCGTCGCTGGGATATAATTTTGTATCCAATGATTTTCTCCCGGTCTCGTGTGCTCCTGTTGACCGCCGCCCTCCTGCTCGCTGCTTCCACAGCCTTTGCGGCGCCCGCCGCAGCGCCAAACGTAGTCGTGATCACCATCGATACTCTGCGGGCAGACCATATCGGGTGTTACGGTTACAAGCAGATTCACACTCCCAACATTGATGCTCTTGCAGCCGACGGCTCACGCTTCGAGCGGGCGTATACGGCAGTCCCTGTCACTCTGCCCTCGCATACGGTGATGTTTACGGGTACGTATCCCGTGTTGAGCGGTATGCACGATTTTGCCGCCAACAAACTGAACTCCACACAGCCGACTCTTGCTTCAGTCCTCAAGGAACATGGATACGCGACCGCCGCGGTAATCGGCTCAGCCGTTCTGGATTCGCGGTTCGGATTGAATCGCGGATTTGATTTCTACTACGACCACTTTGATTTCAACCGCCTGCAGGAGTCGAACCTGGAAGAAATGGAACGTCCGGGGAACGTGGTAGCAGATGTCACCCTGGATTGGCTAAGCAAGAACCATACCAAGAAGTTCTTTCTGTGGATGCATCTCTACGATCCCCACTATCCGTATCGTCCTCCCCCGCCATACGACGCGGAATACAAAGATCGTCCTTACGATGGGGAGATCGCATTCGCCGACGCGCAGGTGGGAAGGCTGATCCGTTTTCTTAAAGCGCAAGGCTTGTACAGCAATACTCTGATCGTCTTGAGCGGGGATCACGGCGAAAGTCTGGGCGAGCACGGAGAAAAAACTCACGGATTTTTCATCTACAACGCCACATTGCACGTGCCCTTTATTATTCATTTGCCGGGCGCGGCGTCGCCCATGGTTGTGCCCGACCTGGTGAGCCTGGCTGATCTGATGCCGACTGTGCTCACCACGCTAAAAATTGACATGCCGTCGCAGGTGCAAGGTCGCAACCTGTTGTCGGTTATCAAGACCAAAGAGCGCGATGAAGCTCGCAGTTTATACGCAGAAACTTTCCTGCCCCGCCTCCACTTCAACTGGAGCGAACTGCGAGGGGTTGAGAGCGCGAACTACCACTTCATTGATGCGCCGAAACCCGAGCTTTACGACTTGACCAAAGATCCTGGCGAAACTCAAAACCTCTATCCGGACAAGAAGGCGGTTGGAGAGGAAATGCGAGCCCGCTTAACCGCACTGATCAAGCAGTACAGCGCAGGGCAGGAACTGGCCGAGAAAACAGGCCTCGATCCTGCACTGATGGAGCGTTTGAAGTCCCTCGGATATGCAGGCTTCTCGGGCGGCGGGAACCCAACCGTTTCCGACCACACCTTGCCCGATCCCAAAGACCGCATCCAGGTTTATGAGCTGATTTCAGATGCGATGGCAGAGAGTCAGCATGGCAACTATTCAGATTCCGCCGAGAAACTAAATGTAGCTCTCAAGACCGATCCTGATTCTGTATCGGTTCGCTATCTGTTGGGGCTGAACTATTACCGGATGCGCGAATTTCCCAATGCAGTCGAGCAACTCGAGCGAGTGCTGCAACTGAGCCCGGACTACGCTCTGGCAGCATTTCAACTGGGCTTGGCGTATGCCCGCACGGGAGATTTCGACCATGCGATCCAGACTCTGAAGCGAACCCTGGATCTCGATCCCAGCAATTTTTCCGCGGCCTACAATCTCGGGGTCGCATATTTGCAGAAAAAAATGATGACAGAGGCAACAGCCGCTTTTCGTCAATCGCTGAGTATCTCGCCCGACTACGCTCTTGGTCACCGCGGATTGGGAGAGGCGCTGCTTTACCAGGGGCAGGTAGATGACTCCCTCGTAGAGCTTCGTCGGGCGGTGGAACTGGCTCCCACTGATCCCGGTAATCATGCCGCTTTGGCAAAAGCGTTGTCGGCAAAAGGACTGGACGGCGAGGCCCAGGAAGAAATGCGCCAGGCTCAACAACAAGCGCGGCCCCAGTAACCGGTAGCGGACCGGTCGGCCATTCGCCGAGTTTTCACCACTGGTTTCGATTGAGAAATTTCCTCCAACTTCTGACGCTTGTAGCTCTGTTGAACTGCTGCGCCCATGCGGCTCCGGCGCGCGCCGGGCAGCCCGCCGCGAACGTGATTCTCATTACGATTGACACGGTTCGCGCAGACCATCTGGGATGCTACGGCGCCACCAATATCCAGACTCCCACCCTGGATTCCCTGGCTCACGATGGCATTGTTTTCGAGCGTGCGATTTCCCAGGTGCCGCTTACCTGGCCGTCGCATGCAGTCATCCTGACTGGTACCTATCCGTTTCAAAATGGAGTGCAGGATTTCACTGGACAGCCACTCGATCCACGTTTTCGGTCAGTGGCCCAGGTTTTCAAGCAACAGGGTTATGTCACCGGGGCTGTGGTCAGTGCCTTCGTCCTCGATCGCAGTTGGGGACTCGCGCGCGGCTTCGATTTTTACGATGATGCTTTTTCGGCTTCAACATTCCAGCAAAAAGATATTGGCCTGGTAGATCGTAAAGCGGCTGAAAGTGTTACCCGTGCGCTGAAATGGCTTAATCAGGCAAAGACTTCTTCCCATCCGTTCTTCTTCTGGCTGCACTTGTATGACCCCCACAGTCCGTATGACCCGCCTGAGCCTTTCCGAACGCAATATCGCGCGCATCTCTACGACGGCGAAATTGCCTATGCCGACCACGAACTGGGACGTCTATTTACCTGGCTGAAGCAAAACCGTCTCTACGACCGGAGCCTCATTGTCTTTCTCAGCGATCACGGAGAATCGCTTGGTGACCATGGCGAAAAGGAGCATGGATACTTCGTATACAACTCGACTGTCCACATACCGTTGATCGTCAAACCACCCGCCGGAAGCGGCTTTCGACCGGGTCGTGTCGCGACCCCGGCCGAGACGGTTGCGGTCGCGCCGACTCTGCTTCGCCTCGCAAACAAGAAGAACCCACCCGAAAAACAATTTCAGTCGCGAAGCCTTCTTGGGGAGACGTCCACAGATACCGCCAACAATGATTCGGCCTACAGCGAGAGTTTTTATTCTTTCAGTTCGTTTGGCTGGAGCCCGCTGCACGCATTGCAGACCAGTCGTTATCACTATATCGAGGCACCTGAACGGGAACTCTATGACGTGGTTGCGGATCCGGGGGAGAAAAACAATCTGGCGGCACAGCAAGCGGCAACGGTCGCTGTGCTTGAAGACAAGCTGCAGGCGCTGCTGCGACGAAATTCGTACAAATCCACGGATACGGGGAATTCAGAATTGAGTCCCGACGCGCTGGAAAAATTGCGTGCCTTGGGCTATGTCGCGTATCGCTCGCCCGTCTCACCAGAAGCACTGGCTGCAGGCTTGCCCGATCCCAAGGCCAAACTATGGGAATTTAATGCAATCCTGGAAGCTGGGGACGCGTTTCATGCCGGCGACTATCCAGCGGGCGAAGCGCTACTGGCAAGGGTAGCGGAGAAAGATCCGCAGATGTATATCGTGCCTTTTATGCTCGGAGAGGGTGCGGCGCGCCAGCAGAATTGGGAAGCCGCGTCGGCTGCGTTCCAGAAATGCTTGCAGTTGAATCCGAATTTTGACCAAGCCATGACCGGACTCTCTCGCGCCTTCATCTATCTGGGCAAGCCGGATGAGGCGGCGCAGTGGGCGCGCAACGCGCTGAAGATAAACCCGGCCAACTATCGGGCCTGGTATCAATTGGGTCTTATCGAGTCAAAAACCGACAAGGACGCAGCGATTGCGGACTACAAGAAAGCGCTCTCAATTCAGTCGAGCTTCGCTCCATTGCGGCGCGATCTGGGGCTGCTCTATTTCCAGCGGCAAGACTACGCTGAAGCGGCGGAGCATCTCGCCAAAGCCGCAGAACTTGGAGTGAACGATGCTCCCCTTTATAACTTTTTGGGGATCGCGTACGGACACACGAACCGCCTGCCGATGGCGGTCAAGAGTTATAAACGCGCCATTGAACTCGATTCCAATTTGGCCGAGGCCCATTTGAACCTGGGATTTGCCTACCAAAGATTGAACCAGGTCAAAGCCGCGCAGCAAGAGTATGCCGTCGCCTGCAGGATGGAACAGAAGTTCTGCCAGATGGCGCCGCATCCCTAACCTATTTTTCTCGGCAGGATTTATTGCGGCTTGAGCTCAGAATCTGAGCCTTCAAGCTTCTGCAGCACTTGTCGTGCCTTCGGAGCGAAAGGGTCCTCCGGAAAGGCTTTCAGGAATGCCCTCAATTCAACCGCCGCATCCTCGCTTCGCTTCTGCTGCAGATAAAGATTGACCAGAGCCAGGTGGGCCTTGGACATAATTGGGTCGAGTTCAAGAGACCTTTTCAATGCGATCTCCGCTTCACCAGTCCTGCCGCTTCGGGCATAGAGCGATCCCGACAGAAAATGCCCGAAGGCCGAGTCCGGTTGCTTGCTCAAACCTTGCTGAACCCACTGTTGGCCTTTGTCCAGTTGCTGCGTGAGCAGGCAGAGATTTCCCAGGTTGAAGTATGCTGCGGCATCGCTGGGATTCACTTTGACTACTTGTTCGAACTGCTGCTGTGCCTCAGGAAACCGGGACTTGCCGAGCAAATCCGAGCCCAGATTATTGCGAGCTTCGTAAAACTCGGGTGAGATCTCGATGGCTTTCTGGTAGCGCTTGATCGCTTCGTCGGATTTTCCATCCCTGTCGAGCTTTACGCCTTTTTCGAATTCCTTGCGCGCCGGCTTGGGGATCTGAATCTCGTGGGCGTACTGCGCCGAGTCGGCGAGACGCGTATTCCCACCCTTGATGGGATCTGAGGATTTTGTCTTGGCATCGCGCGGGGTTAAATAGATGTCCACGATCCGCATTGTGGTGGTTACGGGATCAATCACGACCTGTTCCTGCACTGGTAAATAGCCGGTCTCGTTGATCTCGATGTGGTAGAGGTTTCCCGGCAGCCCAGTGAAGCCGAAGTTGCCTTCGTTGTCCGTGTAAACCGAATTTACGGTGGTGCCGCGGGTGCCGAGGTTCACCAACACCGGCGATTTGATCTCATTCCCAGGGGCAATTCGTACCCGGCCGACGATGCTTCCACCGCCAGCTTGGGCGGACATTCGTACCGGAAAAGCAGCGCAGAGCAGGGCAACAACAACCGCGCAAAGGAGTGGCGTTCTTTTTAGTCGCTCGGGCATGGTCCCACCTCCGCGTTCGGCGCTAACAACAAAGGGGTCTGCTTCGTTGTTCCGAAGCAGACCCCCATTCTTCCGAAGGGCCAGGTTAGAAAGAAATCTTCAACCCCAGCTGCATCTGCCGAGGATTGAAGGTCGAACCAGCCTGTCCGAAGTTAGGATTGGTGATTTTATTGTTGCCCGCACTGTGAGCACCGGGAAGCTGGAAGTTCGTGTGGTTAAGAGTGTTGAATGCTTCCGCACGAAACTCCATATTCACTCGCTCAGTGACCTTGATTAGCTTGTGGACTGAAGTATCCCAACCCACAAAGCTAGGCCCAACGAACGTGTTACGACCCAGATTGCCAGTGCAACCAAGGCAGGGAGTCGAGAACGCCAAGCTGTGATGGCTGCGGTGCCAGGAAGAAGCCATCTGCCCACTGGTCATGAGTAGCGCCACTCAAACCAGAAACATTGGCGTTCGGGCGATCGTTGGCGATGCCATCCAGATTGTAGTCGCCACCGACGTTGGTGCAGTCGCCGCCATTGACATCGGCCGCAGTGCAAGTGTTCCCGGCTGAGTCAACGCAGCTTGCGGCTGGAGGAACGGAATGGCTCCCAGTGCGCTCCTGTCTGCCAGGAGATCACACCGATGTTGCTCCATCCACCCAGGATGTGGCCGAGGATGCCTTGTTGCGATTTGAACCAGGGCAGCTCGTACACATAGTTACCAACCAGGCGTTGGCGAACGTCAAAGATCGAGTTGCCGCGATCCAGACCAGGCTGAGTAACGTCCGTGGTGTAACCTTCGCCGGCGGCCGCTCCGTTAGAACTGGTAGCGCCGCTGTGCCAGGTAGAGCCCTCGTCGATGGCGTGACTATAGGTATAGTTCGCGTTGAAAGTCATGCCGTGGGTGGCCTGCTTCTTAATCGACAGTTGCAGGGAGTTGTAGTTGGAGTTCGAAACGTTTTCCCAGACGCGCAACGTTCCAAAGTTGGGGTTGAGCCGTCCAAGCGGGTTGTCACCATTCACCTGACCGCAGAGCTGTCTGCCAAAGTTGTCGGTTACGCAGGAGCCCTCGGGCAGCCGGCCGCCAGGAATGCGGTTGACGTTCTCAGCGCGGAACAGTTTATGTCCAGTGGTTCCGGCGTAGTTGGCTTCCACTACCAGCCGGGGCATAATCTCCCGCTGGAGGCCGAGGAAGTAGTTGTAAACGTAAGGATCGCGAATCCCCTCGGGATAGACGATTCCGGTCAAAATTGCGGTGTTGGGGTTGCTCGGATCCCAACCGGTCAGGTTGCCGAACGCTTGCGCTCCGACGCCCTGGTTCGGATTCGTGGCCGGACCGCTAAAGGTCGGAACCGCAGTGGTGTCCGGTGCGCAAGTCGGGTTGCAAGCGTAAGGTCCGTAGATCACGGTGTCGGTTCCGCCGTTGATCGAACTGGTGGCGGAATTGAACGAGTAATACGGCAGGTTCCAGCGCGAGTTAGAGAGCGGGTTGTACAACGTGCCCTCGTACGAAACGCCGAAGCCGCCGCGCAGGGAAGACTTCCCATCTCCAAACATATCCCAGGCGAAGCCTACACGGGGCCCCAGGTTGTTGTGATCGCCCTTGCCCAGGCTATCGGACTTGGCAAATCCACCCGGTCCGCAAACGCCCGCTAACTGCGCCTGCGCAACTTCTGTGGCCGTGTCGCAACCCGCCAATCCGGCCGGAATACTCGCACTCTGGATCTGGCCAGCGCCGGTCGATAATGTTGTCGATGATCCCAGCCCCCGGTCCCCGAATGAATGTGGTGACCTGATTGTTTTCCTCGGTGTGCCGTGTGTACAGGTCGTAGCGCATTCCGAGGTTCAGGGTCAGGTTGCGGGTAATCTTCCAATCGTCCTGGAAGTACGCGCCCATCTCAAGATTGCGCCAGTGGCGAACGTTGCTTGCCAGGTGGGCAGTCTGTCCGGTCAGAATTCCGGGATCGACTCCGGCGGATTGTGTGTAAGGGCTGTCAGCCGCAAAGAAAAGCGGATCGAAGAAGTAGTAGGACGGGCGCGCCACGTTGAACTCGCTGTTTTCGATGTTCCGGCGGAAGTCGACGCCAGCCTTGATGCTGTGCTTGCCGTGGGAGATCGAAACCATGTCCGAGTAGGTGTAGATGTTCTCGTGGAACGTCTGCGGATAACCGGCGTAGGAGCCGAATCCCATGCTGCCGTCATCGAAGCGCAAATCGGGCACGCCTGGGGTCGCGGTGGTTACATCACCGGTGATGTTCAGCGTGTATCCCGCTCGCAGTTCGTTCAGGATCGCAGGACTGAACGTGTGGATATAGCTGACCTGGCCGTTGGGGAACTTCTGCAGCACAGGGTTGAGGAAAGCTGATCCGCGGCCGTTGCTCTGGCTCACCGTGTTGGGGAACCCGAAGCCGTCGTTCAGACGGTTCCAGTTCAGTTGGGTAAACAGGCGGTCTTTCTGGCTGAAGTTGTAATCCAACCTCGCCGAGCCTTCCCAGCCATTGAAGAGGTTTCCTTCCTGCACGTTGTTCTGGTTCTGGGAACCGTTGAAGGCAAGCGCACTTACTTCGAACGGAACGCCCGTGCGCGGGAACGTGCCAGCTTGCAGGGGCAACACCGGGCAACCGGCGGCTGCCAGGTTCGCATTATCCGCTGCCGTAACTCCGATTACAGCCGCCATCCTGCTGGCGATCAACGGAGTGGATTTGTTTGCGCACAAATAATCGGTGAACGTCGAAAATCCCGAACCGGACCCTGTGCCAAGGTAGCTGGTGAGATCGGAAATCGCCGCGCCACCATGAGTTGGCTTGAAGTTGTTGTACAGCAAAGCGGCTGCTGAATTCGGCAGGGCAGCAATTACGGCCTGCTCGAACTCAGGCGATTCAGCCGTCAAGGTGCTGGGCGGCGCCGATTCCCGGAAGTGATCTTGCTGATAAGACAAGAAGAAGAACAGTTTGTCTTTAATGATCGGTCCGCCGAACGTTCCACCGAACTGGTTGAAGCGCAGGGCTTGCCGGTCAACGCCAGCCTGATTCAGGAAGAAAGAGTTGGCGTCATAGGCGTCGTTGCGGTTGAATTCCCAACCGCTGCCGTGATAGCTGTTCGTGCCGGCTTTGGTTACCAGGTTGGTCACGGAACCGGCGCTGTTGCCATATTGCGCCGACATGTTCAGAGTCAATTCCTGGAATTCCTGAACGGTATCTTCAATTGGCTGATTGACTGCGCCGCCGCTAAGGCCTTTGTTCGAAGCGCCGTTGATCAGGAAGCCGTTAAAGTCTTCGCGCAGACCGTTGACGACGGTGTTTGCGCCATTCTCACTCAAGACGCCGCGCACATTCACCGCGCCAGGCGCCAACTGCATGAGGTCATAAATGTTACGGCCATTGAGCGGCAGATTTGCCACCTGGTCTGAATTGACCGTCGAGGACAGTTTGGAGTCCTCGGTGTTTACGGTTCGCGCTTCCCCGGTAACTTCAACCACTTCCCGAGTCTGACCCACTTGCATCGCGAAATCGACGCGCTGGATGGTTCCGGCGTTGAGTTCCAGATCGGTGTTCGTCGTGGTCTTGAAGCCCTGGGCTTCGGCGGTAATTCTGTACGTGCCAACCGGAAGTTCCCTGGCGACGTAAGAGCCAGTCGGATTGGTGGTTGCTGTCACCGACAGGTTGGTGCCGACGTTGGTGACGGTGACTTTGGCGTTAGGGATCGCCGCGCCTGATGGATCGGTTATCGTTCCTGTGAACTGGCCATTTTGAATCTGCGCAACTGCGCTAAGTGAAAGCGCCAGAAGCGACAACAGCATGAGGAAGAATCCAAATCTCTTCATTAGTGACCTACCCTCTCGTGTGGAGATCTTTCAAACGGAAACAGGTAAAACCAGTTCGGCGTCTCGGCACGAACAAACAGGCACGCGGTAAAAATGGGCGCCGTTCTGCGCTCTACAACGCAGACTGTCAAGGTCTGTTACAGCTATCCTGGTGATTCCCCTGGGATGTTCCTGAACGGGTCAACGGGCCCCGAGAATGCGCCCTGCCAAACAGGAACCTAGGCAGTTACTTGGCACGTGGCTCTCCAAAGCTTTTTAACAAGAGACTCAATTACTTACAGTGAACCATGTATGCACGACTATGACGAACGGTAGACCTTTTTCAACAGCGCTACAGAAATTGGAAGATTGTCAGCAGCAGTTCAGTTTAGAAGCATCTCGGATGGTGTGAATTTTTGTTATAGGAACGGCGGGCCCTTTTGTCTGGCGCCTACAGTCGGGGTTTGCGAGCTGTGGCGGGTGGTACGGCACCGCTGATCACCCCATTTCCCTCTTCTATCAGCAATTCCTGGTCGACATTTTGGCTTCCTATCGTCTCGACCTTCCCGGAGGGCCAGCGAACAGTTATGGAGTCCACCCGGGTAGCGGTTCCCAGGCCAAAGTGGAGGCGCGGATCGCTTGCGGATTCGAAGCTGCTGTTAGCGCGGACCTCGGCGCTCTGCGTCAGGTTGCCGGCTTTGACTTCTACCCGGGCTCCAAACCCGTCGCGGTTCGACTTTTTGCCCGCAGTCTTGATACGCAGCCAGTGGTTCTTGTTGGCTGATTGGTTCCGCAGCAGGACAGGCGAACCGTCCAGCACTGTGACCAGAAGATCTTCACGGCCGTTATTGAGGAAATCGGCTGTGGCGGTGCCTCTCGCGACATAGCGGCGGGATAGGGCCGCTCCTGCATTGAGACCGATCTCTGCGAATTTTCCCTCTCGCAGGTTGTGGAACAACAGCGGGCGCTCGGCATAGGTCACACCAAATGAGTGCCAGTCCACCTGGGGATTTACGTGTCCGTTGGCGACGAAAACGTCCTTCCAGCCGTCATTGTCGAAATCGAAAAATTTAACTCCAAACCCCAGGAAGGGAACGCTGACCGGTCCAAAGCCCGTGCTCCCCGCGAGGTCGGTAAATTGGCCGTCATGATCGTTGTGGTAGAGGTTATTGGTATCGTCTGAGAAATTTGTTTTGACGATATCGGGCCAACCATCGTGGTCATAATCGGCTGAGTCGATGCCCATGCCCGCCTGTTCGCGTCCATCCGCGCTGTAGGCCACGCCCGCTTCCGCACCGACTTCAGTAAAATTACCTTTGCAGTCGTTGTGATAAAGCAGGCTTGGTGACGAGTCGTTGGCGACGTAAAGATCAAGACAACCGTCGAGATCATAATCAAGCCACAGAACTCCGAGACCGTAGTAGCCTCCAGGATCGATGTTCAGCTTTTCGGACACGTCACTAAAAGTTCCGTCTCCATTGTTGTGGTAAAGGCGGTCGCGGCCGCCCTTTAATCCGCGCGGCCCGCAGGAGACCGCGATTCCCCGATACGTGCAAAAGGGCCCCTGTCCAAATGGAGGAAGACTATTCAGATCAAGGTCGACATAATTGGCGACGTAGAGATCGAGGTTGCCGTCGTTATCGTAATCTCCGAAAGCCGCACTGGTACCCCATCTCCCAGCATTTCCCACCCCGGCTTTGCCGGTGACGTCGGTGAATGATCCGTTTCCGTTGTTGTGGTAGAGAACGGCTCCATCCAGATAGGTGATGTAGAGGTCTTCCCATCCATCGTTGTCGTAGTCGCCGACGGCGACACCGAAGCCCCATCCGCAATGCGTAATCGCGGCCTTGGCGCTGACGTCACTGAAGGTGCCGTCGTGGTTGTTGCGATAGAGCTTACCGGGATGACATTTTCCGGCGCGCAGGTCTTCCAGCGTGGAACCATTGACCAGGAAGACGTCCATCCAACCGTCGTTGTCATAGTCAAACACGGCGACGCCGCCACACATCGACTCCATGATGTAACGCTTTTCAGGTCCGCCGCAGGTGAGATGGAAATCGATGCTAGAGGCCCGCGTCACGTCAGCAAAAGATACTGCGCCCGCGGGCGTGCTTTTTCCCGCCAAGCGGGTGGGTTCAACTCCTTGACGTTGCCCGAAGGCCGCGCTCGTACCTAAGAACGCAGTCACGGCCAACAGCCATGGCATCGCGATGAGGTTGAGAAACCGGATCGACCGCTTCACTGAGGTCGGCCCGTCGCCATGCCTCCCGCTTCGGGTTGCGCCTTTTTCAGTTCGGCGAAACGCTGCCATTCAAGTTTCGCCTGATCGCTCTTTCCGGTTTTTTCCAGAGCGCGAGCCAGTTGGTAATGCGGACTGGGATCGGCGGGCTTTAGTGCGATTGATCGCTGCAATGCGGCGGTCGCAGCTTCGGCATTTCCCGCGAGCAGCAGGGCTTTGCCCAAGTCGTACGCGGAACCCGAATTGGAGGGATCAAGTTCAGTAGCTCTCTTCAAGAGACTGATCGCTTGTTGCAGGTCTCCGGTTTCCAGCAGGCAATGTCCGAGTTGGTAGAGAACCTGGGCATTGTCCGGAGAGCGCCGGAGTTCCTGTTCATACTCGGCAATGGCTTCCTGGTTGCGTCCGAGGCTGGCATAGGCGAATGCCAGGTGGTAATGCCCAAGCGGAGTAGCCGGATCAATCCGCAGCGCGCTTTGAAACTGTTGTATCGCCTGCAAGGTTCGATTCGTATTTTGATACGCGCGCCCGAGCAGGACGTGAGCCAGGGCGTGCGAGGGTTGCAGCTTGAGAGCTTTCTCCAATTCGTCCGCAGCGGCACCAGATTCATTCTGTTGAAGCAGAACCAGCGCCAGATCAAAATGGATATCGAACTGGGTACCATCGAGTGATTCGGAACGTTGGAGGGCCGTTCGTGCCGCGGAAGTTTGCCCGGCTTTGAAGTAAGCGAGTCCGAGCCAGTGCTGCAACTGGGCATCGCGCGGCCAACGCGTGACCGCTTCCTCTCCGGCTTTTATAGCTTCCGGCAAGCGACCCAACTCGAGATAACCCAGCACCAGTCCGCGATTGGCTTGCAGATTGTCCGGCGCCATCTCGCGAGCGCGTTCGAAACTGGCAACGGCTCGAGCAAAATCGTCAGCGTCGAGAGCAGCCTGGCCGCTTCGGAGCAGGGCCTGAAGGCCCGGCGATTGCGCCCAGCCCGGAGTGCAAGCGGCCAATAACAATCCCAGCAACAACCGGATTGCAAACCACCGGCAATTTGGATGAATGAATACCACCGTTCCGAATGCTACCGTTTACGCGATGAATGGTGCAATCGCGTACCGAGGCCAGCGGCATCCCGAGAAGGCTCGGTGGCTTGTTTTCAAGATGAGTTCTAGAATCATCAGCAATGAAAAAGCATTTCGGCTTTTTACTCCTGATCGGGTTCGCGGGAATTCTCTTCGCCGTCCCGCTACCCAAATATGAGCCTCTCCCCGCCCCCTTCTCCAACAACGCGGTCGCCAGCGTGAAGAGCCGCGGATCTCTAATGCTCTATTCGCTGATGGGCATGGGGCCGAAGAAGACTTGGGACTCAACCTCCAACTCGGCTTATGTGCTCGACCCCGACAATGGAAAGTGGGCCGAGATACATTCGGTTCCGGGGACCGTCGGACGCCTTGCCGCGTCCGCTGCGGGAGCGCGTGAACATATTTTTCTGTTCGGCGGCTACGTAGTTGACGGGCAGGCGGGGGAGACCACGTTGCCCGACGTCAATGTATACGAACCGCTCACCGACCGCTGGCTTCGCGCGGAGGACATGCCGGTTCCCGTCGACGATTCCGTGGCTGGCGTTCATCACGACCGTTACATCTATCTGGTGAGCGGTTGGTCAAAGACGGATGCCGTACCTGACGTTCAGGTGTATGACGCGCAAAAAAACAAATGGTCGAAGGGAACGCCAATTCCTGGAACCCCGGTATTTGGCCACGCCGGCGCTGTGGTGGGCGACACGATTGTGTACGTGGACGGAGCCCACAAGAATCCTGCAGGGGACAAGCCCAGATTTGTCGCTTCAGACGAATGCTGGATGGGAAAGATTGACCACCACGATCCTGCGAAAATTCAGTGGAGCAAACTTCCCAACCATCCGGGAACCGCGCGCTATCGAATTGCCGCGGGCGGTTCGGAGAAAGACATGAAGATCTATTTCTCCGGCGGAACCGACAACCCCTATAACTACAATGGCGTGGGGTATAACGGCCAGCCCTCGGAGCCGTCGCCAGTAACGTTTGCCTTCAATCTGCGCACCAGCAAATGGGAGACTCTCAACCTGAACACTCCTGATCCGACCATGGACCATCACGGCCTGCTGGTGATACAGGAAGGACTGGTAATTATTGGCGGCATGGAAAAGGGACAACAAGTGACATCAAAGGTGGCGGTCCTGTCGAAACAGCCAAAGTGAAGATCAAGGGATCCGGTCCGTTCGATGCCGGACACTTGCGGTCTGCAATCTTTGATTTTGGCCGCACCGTGACGATTAGCCATGTCCAGCGGCACATTACTTAATTGACAGAGGGCACCTGGGCGAGTAATTTTTGACTAGTTGGATCAGTCCCGATGAAGCGCTGGCAGCTGGTTTTCCTCATTTTCGAGTTGGTTCTGTTCGCTGCCATCCTGGTTTTGCCCCAGGTGGCGCTGCCTGACTTTACGTTTCACGGTGGAACAGCGCCGGTAGTGGCGCATTCCCGTATTTGTCACTCGACGCCTGGGGCTGCAATCGCAGCGATCCCTCAAACCCTGTTCCCTGACCAGAGTGCTCAACGATCCAATGAAGCTGCCGGAAGTTTTGCTCCTCCGGCCCTTCATTCTCGTCTTTCGCGGCTGTGTGTCCTGATCTGCTAACTCACCCTGTTTTCCAGTACATCCTTTTGTAAAGCTTGCTCCGCGCGGGGCGTGCCTGATTTTTCTGGGTGCGCGGAGCTTCGGGGGTGGTGGTTGCGGTGTGTTGCCGGGCCTTGAGGATCGGGTCCTTGCCGCCGTGTGGCTGCCGCCCCCGAATACGAATCACACGTCGTTCCACGTCAGGCAAACGCCTGTCCTGACACCCCCACCGGCTTTATCTTCCCCGTGCCAACACCAGGGTGATGTCGTCGGGCTGTTCATTGGCGCCGATCCAATCGTCAACAGCCGCGGTCACGACCTCGCAAATTCGCTGCAATGGCAAGTCGCGATTCTGCCACACGAGATCAATGAGCCGCTGCTCGCCGAATTCGCCAAAATCATTTTCGGGTTCGGTGACACCGTCGCTGTAGGCAAGGAAGAGCTCTCCCTGGCGTAGTGCGACGGATCCTTCCTCATAACTCCGGTTGTCAAACAAACCGACGACAGTGCCGCCGCGCTCCAATCGACGTAATGATCCGTCCTCGGCGAGAATGATCGGCGGCAAGTGGCCCCCGTTGCTGTAAGTGAGCGTGCGTTCGGGAGCATCATAGACGCCGAGGAAAAGCGTCGCGTATTTTTCGGATGGCGTGCTCTGATAGAGCTGGTGATTGAGCAATGAAAGCAGCGCGCTCGAGGAAACTTCCGCGCCCACCGCGATGCTGGAGTTCGCGGTCTTCACCCACTGCCACCGGCAAGCGCAGGCTGGGAATGCCCTCCATGCTGTAAGCGCGAACGGCCGAGTGAATGGTAGCCATCAGAAGCGCGGCGGAAATCCCTTTCCCGCTGACATCGCCAACGGCAAGGATGACTCTTTCCGGGTCCAACGTAAGGAAGTCGTAGTAGTCCCCGCTGACTGTTCGCGCGGGACGGCAGAAGCCGTAAACCTCCAGCGAAGCCAGTTGGGAAATATGCTGCGGAAAAAGTTGGGCTTGTACTTCCTGGGCGATGTCCAGCTCATTCTGCAGCCGCTGCTTTTCTTTCTGCTCCTCGATCAGATTCTCGATGGATGCAGTCATGGAGTTGAATGAATTGGCGAGAGTCGCCAACTGGTCGTTCGACTTGACCGAAATCCGATGGCTGAAATCTCCACGATTGATATGAGTGGTGGCATCGTAAAGCTGTGCCACCGCGCCGGTGACGGTACGGGTGAGGCGCGTCCCGATGAGCAGAGCCAGCAATTCGATAATGGCGAAAACAATCGCGACGAAAAGCAGCATGTACTCGACGCCAGTCGCAAAGTCTCCCAATGCGGCGAACAGTCTGCCGTAAAGAATTGACGGACGCGTCTGAACTCGCAAGAGCGCGCCAGTTTTCGTACGCTCTCCGTTTGTCCAGTCGATTGACGGAAGCGGCGTTCCAAAAGTGATTACGCTATCGAAGAAGTTATTCGCGGCAGGCAGGGAACCCGCGGTGAGAGTCGGATGAAGCTCTTGCCGGTCATCATCCCTCTCCCCGCCCCGTTATCGCTTTTCTGTTTATCTATTTATACCCACCGAAGGCTGCTGATGTTTTCGCTGTCTCAGTCGCTGGCGCTGACCTTAAAATCGAAGCCCTGCGCATACAAAGTGATCTCACCTAGATCGCTGGTAACTTGCTCTAGTAGTTTCTGGCCGAGCGGTTCGCTGGTCACGACGGTCAGCTTCTCCGAGTCAGAACCGACTTCCGTGGCGACTCTCAGATAGAGCTTGCCCCGATCGCGCACTATCGCGGCGAACTTGGAATTTAAAAACGACGGGAGTGCAAACGGGGTTTCTCCAGGAGTCGCGCCATTGCAGACTGCGAGAGGCTTTCCGTTCTTCCATCCACAAATCTGACGTGATGCCCAGGCAGTGTCATGCCGCTTCAATCCCTCGAGCGATTCCGCTGTCGCCGGCTGCCCGTGCTCCAGGCGTGCCGCCAGTTCGTGGGCGATGGCAGCATTCGCCGATTGCAGACTGCGGAGGCGCGAGTCCAGTTCGGAAGTAACGATGAAGTTAGCGAACTGCCCGGCAAACAAATAAATGGTGATAAATGCCATCCCGATCACCAGAGCCACAGGGATGACGCCGATAAATACGTAGGTGACAATCAGACGGTTACGAAGCCGCCAAAGCATCCTGGCCTTGAGCCAGCGGATGGCGAGAAGACTGAGAAGAACAATGACCAGAAAACTGAGGACGCCTACCCACCCGCTCAAACCCTGACCCCAGGGAAGGTTCAGCAGTCCGAAGAGCCTCTGCAGCGCAAAGAGGGCCAGATCGATGCCCAGAAGGTAACAGGCGACACGGGCGAGTCGCGTAGTGGGCAGCACGCCCGCCGCTTGCAATCGAAAACGCAGTGCCCGGAGGGAGGTCTCCATGGTAAAGAAAGGATTATAGATCGGAGAACCGGTGGAGGGCGCGGCGCGTAGGCGTCAAGCGTCAGGCCTCAGAATTCGATTCTTCGTAGAACCTCAGCCTCTAGATCTCCGGGTAAAAATCGAAGAAAGCTTCCAGGCTAGTTTTTAACTGCTTCTCGATCTCTTCCTTGCTGCCCTCCAGCACATGCATGGTGACGTGGGCTTCGCGTCCGTTTTTCAGTTTGAGCGTGGCGTCTCCTACCTCGGAAACTTCTTCCGACGGTAACAGGCGCATTCCATAAACCAGTGTCAGATTTGCCATAAACCATATTCTAAAGCCGGGCATCTTTCATTTTCCGGGAACCGTCATCTTCTTCAGCGCGGAGGTCCGGAAGCCGAAGTCTCAAGGCCCTGAGGCTCGAGCTGCGCTGGAGTCCTGCTAAAATCCCTGTGTGCTCCGAAACATTCTTGTCGCGCTGGTCTGTCTTGGCCAGGCTATGCTGGCTGTGGCGCAGCAACAGCCAGCACAGCCGAAAGTCAAAGTGAACATGCTGAATGTGTGTTCGCCGTCTGCGGAGGAGCAGCAGGAAATTGCCTCCGCTCTTGCGCATGTTCCCAAACAGCCGCTGTTTCGGGGCCGACTTCGAAATTGATCGAGGCACCTCGAGCCTGGATGTTGGGCCGGGTTTCCTGCAACCGGGGTCGGGATCGCAGATGTCGTCTGATCCTGGCGTGGCCAACTGGGTGCGGATCCGGCGCGAATTTTCGGTGCAGGCGCTGTTTTCCACGGCGCAGTATTCATTCAGCAGTGATCCCAAAAATATGGTCGAAACGCTGGTCTTCCGGGTACGCGATCCCAAGGACCTGATGCAGGTTTCCATCGAGGACAGTGCTTCGACTGTGACCTCGCCTACTACCATGCTCTCGACCAGCACGCCCGCCAGCCGGATCAAACTGGAGCGATTTGGCAAGTCGTCGGTTGTACTGGCCCGCTGTTTGGCGACGGAAGCAGGTCCGGCTCCTGACCAGAGCGCATACGAGCCGTTGTTTCAAAGCGCTTCAGCAGTAATGTCGAACTATCGCGGTCTGTTGGGTGCGCGGACTATTGTTCCAGAGGAGTTGGCGCGTTTGGAAGCTGTCGCAAAGCCAAAGGCGGCGAAAACTGGGAAGCCTGCGAAGAAACCCGTGACTAAGACCAAGTAAGAGGATTTCGGTTCCGGTCGTAGTCGGTGGTTGGGAGACGCCGCCCTGCGTTGCATCCAAATCGGGATTCTGCAATCTAAAAGCTGATACATCTGTTCGACCAACTTTATGGAGAACATTCGCGACGTCGTCATTATCGGGTCGGGCTGCGCCGGCCACACCGCGGCACTGTATACCGCACGCGCTAAGCTGAAGCCTTTGGTGCTTGAAGGGCATGAACCTGGAGGCCAGCTGTCGCTTACTACGCTGGTCGAGAACTTCCCCGGATTTCCCGAAGGCATCCAGGGCCCTGAACTGATTGAGAATATGCGCAAGCAGGCGGGGCGTTTTGGAGCGCAGTACCAGCTTGGCCACGTGGTCAGCGTCGATCTTTCTAAACGTCCGTTTGCCCTTGAGCTTGGCAAAGAAACCATTCATGCGCGCACTCTTATCATCGCCAGCGGAGCTTCGGCGCGCTGGCTGGGCTTGCCCAGCGAACAGGCGTTGATCGGGCACGGGGTTTCGTCCTGCGCGACTTGCGACGGCTTCTTTTTTTCGGGGAAAGAGATTGCGGTGATTGGCGGCGGCGACTCCGCCATGGAAGAAGCGAATTTCCTTACCCGGTTTGCCACCAAGGTGACGCTGATTCATCGCCGCGATCAGTTCCGCGCTTCCAAGATCATGCTCGATCGCGCGAAGCAAAATAAGAAAATTGAATTTCTGACCGACACCATGGTCGAAGAAGTAAACGATCCATCCAAAAAAGAAGTTACCAGCCTCAAGTTGCGCAACTTGAAAACCGACAAGGTCTGGGACCTGCCCGCCAGCGCCATGTTTCTTGGCATCGGCCATATACCGAACGCCAGGATGTTCGAAGGCCAGTTGGAAACCGACGCGGATGGGTATCTGGTAACAACGAACAACATCTTCACTCGGGTGCCCGGAGTTTACGCCTGCGGTGATGTGCAGGACCGCCGCTACCGTCAGGCCATCACGGCCGCGGGTACTGGTTGCATGGCGGCGCTGGAAGCGGAGAGATTTCTGGAAGAAGGGCACTAAGCCGGCGCACGAACGCGCATCAGTTCAGGAGGTTAAGGAATGGCGAGTGAACAAGCTGCCTGTTCTCATCTGGGAGAAATCCGGCAAGTGAAGCCGAGTGGCAAGGGCTGCAAAGAGTGTCTGGAAATGGGCGACACCTGGGTCCATCTTCGGGAATGCCTGATCTGCGGCCATGTCGGCTGTTGCGATTCCTCCAAAAACAAACACGCCACCAAACACTTTCATCAGACCAAACACCCCATTGTGAAGTCGTTTGAGCCGGGAGAAAATTGGCGTTGGTGCTATGTGGATGAAGTGTTTCTGGAGTGAGGGGAAGCTGTGCCGCGATCCCTCTGCTTTGGGTTTGCGCCTTCCACTTGGCCCAGGTGAATCCGAGGGTTAGAGCCTGAAACCCGCTTGTTACCTTGGTCATCTTTCCCTCTCTCCAGGCAGCCTAATAAGCTGCCTCTCATGAAGCGCATCCCCGCGGTTCTCTGCCTGGTTCTGCTTTCCGTTGTCGTTCTGGTTTCGGCCATGTACGGTCAGCCGCCACAGAGCGAAAGCAACCGGAAAATTGTGAACCGCGTCACGCCGCAATATCCCGCCATAGCCCGCACCCTGAATCTAAAAGGAAGTGTGAGAGCGGAAGCTGTAGTCGAGCCGAATGGCGTGGTCAAAGCCGTCGAAGTGAAGGGTGGACACCCAGTACTGGTGCGGGCGGCACAGGATGCGATCTATAAATGGAAGTGGGCGCCTGCTTCTCATGAAACCCGGGAGCCGATTGAGGTCAAGTTCAACCCCTAGGTAGAGCACCGGCGTTCCGCTATCGTCGCCAACCTCAAATTCCTCATGGTTGTGGTACAAAATTCTGTGATCCTCATGCCTGCGCAAGGCGCCAGCCATTCCGGCTTCAGCTTTGAAGGAATCTCTTGCTGAGGGCGCTGTTCATTTCTCTATCCGAGAGTCGCTCTCTGCGAGGAGCGGCTGAACGATCCGCTTTTGGACGACGCTTGTCCAGCCGTTTCGTTGCTGGCACGGGAGTGGAAGACGCACTCCGCGCAGCCCAGGCGGTGAACCAGGCGGGCCCAAGCGTATCCGTAGACAACCTTGGCGAAAATGTGACTAACGCGGATGAAGCTCGCGCCAGTGCCCAGCTTTATCACCAGTTGCTGGATGAGATTCAAACCCGTCAACTAAACGCCAATGTCAGTCTGAAGCTGACTCACATGGGTCTAGATGTAGACGAAAAGCTGGCACGCGATCTGGTCACCGGACTGGTGCAGAAGGCTGCTGGCCTGCATCCGAAAAATTTCGTGCGGATTGATATGGAAGGCTCACCTTATACCCAGCGCACTCTGGATTTTGTCCACGAGCTCCACCGCCAGCCCGGTCACGAGAGTGCTGTGGGCGCAGTGATCCAGTCCTATATGCGGCATGCGGAGGATGACGTCGCAAAGCTGCTGGCGGAACGCATCCGCATTCGCCTGTGCAAGGGCGCGTACAAGGAGCCGGATGAAATCGCCTTCCAGAAAAAGTCGGAAGTGGACGCCAACTATGTAAAGCTGATGAAAATTCTGATGAAGAGCGGGGTCTATCACGGCCTGGCCACGCATGACGAAAATATCATCAATCAGGCACAGACGTTCGCGACGCAGGAAAACATTCCGCGTGACGCCTTTGAGTTCCAGATGCTGTATGGGATCCGTCGCGATTTGCAGCAACGGCTGGTGCGCGAGGGTTGGCGCATGCGCGTCTACATTCCGTTCGGCACGGAGTGGTATCCGTATTTCATGCGTCGCCTCGCGGAACGGCCAGCGAATGCGCTGTTCCTTGCCAGAAATCTGTTCCGGCGTTAATTGAACGAACGATTGGAACAGGCCAATCCCTCCAAACACGCTTGGTCATAGACTGAGCGTTTCTAGGCGTTCCAATTGTTCAGAAAACTACAGGGTTTACCGTATGGGTAACGGCATCACGTACTGAAAGAATGACAGTCGCCGAGCCATAACCTCTCCCCTGGTAATGACTTAAGGCGCATTTTCCCCAGACACTCAAAATGAGAGCGTTCATTCTCCGGGAGACGATCTGTCGCAACTCGCGCCCACGCCACATTGGCACGAGAACGACCATTATGGACACGTTGTCCAGTTCTATGGGGAGGACGCATCTCTGTTCGAATCCATCGGCCGCTTCATTGGCGCGGCACTGGAAGCTGGCGATGCCGCCCTCGTGATCGCTACGAAGACTCACCGGGATGGACTCGCTCGCATCCTGGAGGCTCGTGGATGCGATGTCACCGGGGCTGTTCTGCAAGGGCGGTACGCCGCACTGGACGCAGACGAAACCCTCTCGAAATTCATGCGCGGCGACCTTCCAGACGCTCAATGTTTCGCCTCGGTGATCGGTCCTGCCATGGAAGGAGTCCGGGCTGCGGCTGGTGGATCACGCGTAGTCGCCTTTGGAGAAATAGTCGCGCGCCTGTGGGCGCAGGAAAATCCGACGCGGCGCTTCACCTCGAACAACTCTGGAATGATCTGGCGCAAACACAATCGTTTTCGTTGCGGTGCGCCTATCCAATTGCCAGTTTTAGCCGGGAATCCGATGGCGGACCGTTTCTGAAAATCTGTGCCGCTCATTCCGAAGTGATTCCAGACGAAAGCTACACCTCACTACCGAGTAGTGAGGAACGGTTGCGCAGCATTGGTCTCCTACAGCAAAGGGCGCAGGCGTTGGAGACCGAGAAAGCGGACCGTCAGAAAGCCCAGGCCGCGCTGCGCGGCAAGGAATCGGAACTGGCCGATGTACTCGAAAACGCTTTGGAAGGCGCCCAGCAGACAGGACCAAACAGAAAAATCCTGTGGGCAAACAGGGCGTTGTCGAAGTTGCTCGGCTACGACGCGACCGAATACATTGACCATTCTTTCGTCGATTTCTCGTCGAGAGACATATCTTTGAGGAGTATTGGCAACGGCTGATGCGAGGGGAAGATGTTTATGACTATCCTAGATCTTCGCTGCCGGAGTGGATCGATAAAGCACGTCCGCTTTCACGCTAACGGGCTTTGGCAGGAGGGTAAATTCGCCCACAGCCGGTGTTTCATCCGTGACGTTACCGAACAAGCCGAGGCGGAGAATGCACTGCGGGAGAGCGAAGCGCACTTGCGAGTCGCCAAAGACGAACTGGAATCCCTTGTTGAGCAACGTACCGCCGCGTTGCGCCAGTTGTCGTCGCGAATTCTTGTATTGCAGGATGAAGAACGCCGCCGTATTGCCCGCGAGCTGCACGATAGTTTGGGCCAATACCTGGTGGGCCTGAAACTGACGATTGACGTGCTCAAGCAATCGCCCGAGCAACCAAAGTTATGGTCCGAGGCGACAGAAATAGTGAATCAATGCGTCTCGGAAGTTCGAACCCTTTCCTGCCTGCTTCACCCTCCGATGATCGAAGAGCTGGGATTGGTTTCAGCGGCCCAGTGGTTCGTGGAGGGTCTGACCAGCAGGAGTGGAATCCGGGTGACACTGGATTCGCGGAGCGATCTGTCGCGAATGTCGGCAGAAGTCGAGTTAATCCTGTTTCGCGGGTTGCAGGAAGCTCTGACCAACGTGCTGCGGCATTCCGGTGCATCCGCCGCTCAAGTCGTGATCAGGCAGTTAGCCGACCACTTAGTTTTGGAAGTAAGGGACAACGGTCGCGGTATACCGGCCGAAGTTCGAGCGGAGTTTGAGCAGAGCGGCGCAGGGATGGGCGTGGGCCTTACCGGCATGCGCGAGCGTGTGCACGAACTCGGCGGGTTTATCCGGCTTCAAGAAATCAGCACCGGCGGAACGTCATTACAGATCAACATGCCGCTCACCAGCGACCTCTCGGAAACCCTCGCTTTATAGATCCGCCATTCGTCTTCACTCATGCTCGACGTTGTGCTCTGCTGATCCCTACTTTCTTCGGACGTCACGACGACGCAACAGCATGATCACACCTCTGAGTCATCCCCGCCAGATCCTTCACCGGCTGAACCCGGGTTCTGGATGACGCATCTGCGTGAAAGGCCGCTCCCGCCAAGTATTCAATACAGATTTTCGCGAGAAAAAGTGCGGCTGCAACTCTAGCTCGTGAATCAAAATAAGAAAACCAATTCTAATAACCAGGAGGACTCATGCAGGCACGAATTGACTACAACAAAATCCCATCTGGGGCCCTGGAGGCCATGAAGGGACTGGAATATTACCTGGCCGGCTCCAGTCTTGAACAAAAACTGCTTCACCTGATCAAGCTTCGGGTTTCGCAGATTAATGGCTGCGCCTATTGCCTCGACATGCACTGGAAAGATCTGAAAGCGGAAGGCGAAAAAGACCAACGTATGTACTCGCTCGACGCCTGGCGGGAGACTCCGTATTACACAGAACGGGAGCGCGCAGCCCTGGCCTGGGCGGAAGCGGTCACAAACATCACAGACGGGCACGTGCCCGATGAAGTGTACAAGCAAACACGTAATCATTTTAACGAGAAGGAATTGGCGGATCTTACGCTGGCGGTAGTGACGATTAACGGATGGAATCGCCTGAGCATTGCTTTTCGTATCGAGCCGGGAAACTATCAGCCGGCGAAAAAGTTACAGGCTGAGACCATGAAGAAGGGAGCTTGACGAGTTCACGCTGAAAAAATGAACAGGAATTCATGCGGCCCGGGCTTTAGGAAGCCGGGCCTCTTTCTTTTCGTCGCTCTTGATGGCGATGCGCTCATGCTGGATGTCGAGCCTGAGCCGGGCATAAATACTCATGTACTGGTTTGCAATCCACACTAGCGCGAACAGCGATAGGAGGTAGCCGCGCCAATCATCGAACAGAAGTTTGTACCGGGTGATAAAAAGAAACGCGATCGTGATGTAGTGACTGAAGCAAAATTCGCAGGTAAACAGATAGAAGAATTTGCGTCGGAGCAGGCTGGGAGATACTTTGCACTGTCGCTGGCAGTACTCTCGCGGCTCCCGAAAAAATTCTTCATGGGTGACCGTCCAGGCCACGCACGCGATAGGAATCGCCAATACAAGAAGCCAAATGATCTGCAGCCCAATGGACATAACCATTCATTTCGATGCCGGTTCTGAGCCCAGGTTGGCTGCGTCCTCGAGCGGTTTTACAACTTCAATTCCCAGATCTGAGATACAAGGTTGTCGCGTCCCCAACTCCGGTGGGGCTTTTCTTCGACTAGTAGAAACCCTGCCTGTTCATAGATGTGTCTGGCCGCAGGAAGCTCGCTTTGCGTCCACAAGACCATTTTTTTATACCCTGCCTGCCGCGCGAAGCGCAGACATTCATCCACCAGACGCTTACCAATGCCGAGTTCGCGTGCGGACGGTTCCACCAAAAGCAGGCGGAGCTTCGCCACTGTCTTCGATTTCCGCACCACAAATACGGAGCCAACGATCGCGCCGTCTTTTTCGGCTATCCAGCAGCGCTCCCGTTTGGGATCGAAGTGCTGGATGAATTTGGCAGCGATCTCCGCCACCAGAGCTTCGAAGCTTTCGTCATATCCATACTCCTGGGCGTAGAGCACTCCGTGGCGGTGGACCACCCACCCCAAATCGCCGGGTTGATGAGATCGTAGGACGTAAGGCGACACGGAGGCCGGGCGAGCCCCGAGCACCGTTTCAATCTCGTGCATCGCCTGTACCAGTCGGGCCCGTCCTTCGGATGGGAGCGGGCGCAGCAAGGCCGCGACTTCACCGCGTTGCCGGGCGTCAAGCACGGCAAAGGTCTTTTTGCCCTTCGCCGTCAGCGCGAGGAGGATCTGGCGTTTGTCCGATTGGGATGCCGATCGTCGAACCAGGCCGCGCGTTTCAAGCTTTCCCATGATGCGGCTGAGATATCCCGGGTCGAGGCCAAGCTCCTGACAAAGTTCAGTGGCAGTGGGCTGCTGACGGTGTGCTATTTCGTACAAAACGCGCACTTCGGTTAGTGAGAACGGGCTTTGTAACAGGCCTTCACGCAACACGCCGATCTGCCGAGTATAGAAACGGTTAAAAGCGCGAATGGCGTCGATGTGTGAGTCAGCCCTGGCATCGGAGGCGGCTGTCATTGATGGACCTCCCTTAATTACATGATGGAGGCAATTATATAGTTGACTGAGTCAAGTAAAGCACAAAGATTTCAAAATATGAAACCGATTGTGGATTGGAGATTGATTCGGCAGTGAGTCTGTCAAGACCCTGAAATCGGCTAGTTGTCGATAACTTGTTCTGCGTAGGCCAGATATATTGTGGCCGGGCATGTCCCATTTACCCTTCCCGGGTTGCTATGCTGGAAGTAGGGATCAGGAAGGCAGTTATGCACGCCGGCGCTTTGCCCGACCGACCTGCGCATAGCGAAAACAATCCACCCGGTGGTCGTTCACCATGCCTACAGCCTGCATAAACGCATAGCAGATGGTTGAACCGACAAAGTTGAAGCCTCGTTTTTTCAAATCCTTGCTCATGGCATCGGATTCCGCTGTGCTGGCCGGGACCGGTTTTCCGGGGTTTACCAGCGGCTTCCCGCCAGTGAACTGCCAGATATACCGGTCGAACGAACCGAATTCTTTCTGGACAGCTAAAAATGCCTTGGCATTTTTTACGGCGGAAGCGATCTTCAACCGGTTACGAATGATGCCGGGATTCCGCAGCAGGCTTTGTGCCTTGCGCCGATCATAGTGCGCGATTTTTTTGGGATCGAAGCCATCAAGTGCGGCGCGATAGTTTTCGCGTTTTTGCAGAATGGTGTCCCAGCTCAAGCCCGCTTGCGCGCCTTCGAGCAGGAGAAATTCAAACAGGACGCGGTCGTCGTGCTGTGGCGATCCCCATTCTTCATCATGGTAGCGGATGGATAGCGGGTTGCTAGGCCAGCTACAGCGGATAAGTTCAGTAGATTTTTTCTTCATCGAGAAAGAATTTTGCCGGGACGCCCGCTCGGCACGGCCAGTAGCCGCTAACTGGAAAGGGAGCAGACAGGGCCAGCAGAGTTTTCACAGAGCTGCCTTTATCTTACAGTCGGGGCAAGCACGTCAAGCTGTCACCAAAAACGACTGCTAATTGTTCGTTCGTGAAAGTCGTCGCATCTGCGGTTAACGGCCTTGCGGTAAGAAGTTCCAGTCGCAGAACCGGCAAAACTACTTCGAAGGAATTGCAAAGAAACGACGCCTGCACTTCGTTTCATGACCAAACGCGTGCTCCTTTTGTAACTTGGCACCCCCTCAGGAAGTCCCCTAGAGTCAGACATAAGAGGCAGTAGGTGTCAGTGTTGGGTTTCGGCCCATCGCGTGCACTTGTCATTGCATCTAATTGGTTGACGATGACGCTAGTGGAGTTGCGGAATTTGGGCGTGAAAATTTTGGACGGGTTGGGAATGAACTACACAAAGAGATTACTGTGCATGATCGCGGTTGTCGCGGCCCTGGCAGGGCTGCCGGCACGGGCGCAGACTCCTTTCGTGGCTTCACCTTCGCCTACCCTGGCATCCCCGGATGCTTCGGCAACCAACGGAACCGATCCGGCGGACACGATCCTCACCATCAAGAAACGGGTGGACGAGGTCAACGTACTCTTCATCGCCACCGACCATCATGGGAAATTCGTCCGTAATTTGAGCCAGGGCGATTTCACCTTTCTTGACGATCACAAGCCGCCCCAGTCGATCATCAATTTTCGTCATGAAACGGATTTGCCGCTCGAGTTGGGTCTTCTGGTGGACACTAGCGGTTCGGTGCACAGCCGTTTCGATTTTGAGCAGGAAGCTGCCGTCAGCTTTCTGCAGCACACATTGCGGGCGAATTTTGACCAGGCTTTTGTAATGGGCTTCAGCAGTCACAGCTCTGGTCACGCAAGACTTCACAGACAGTGTCAGACTCCTCGAAACCGGCGTGAGAAGTCTTCACAATGGCGGAGGGACGGCGCTTTACGACGCAATCTACCGCGCCTGCCGCGAGAAGCTGGGCAAGGAACATTCAGATCACCCAGTGCGGCGAGCCATCATTGTGGTGAGCGACGGCGAAGACAATCAGAGCGAAGTCACACGCGCGCTCGCAATTGAAATGGCGCAGCGCGCAGAAGTCATTGTCTATGCGATTTCAACTGACGACAGCGGCCTGATCTTGCGTGGCGACAAAGCGTTACAGCAATTGGCCGATGCAACAGGTGGACGCGCCTTCTTTCCTTTCAAGATGAAGGACATTAAGAATTCGTTCGCTGCCATTGAGGACGAATTGCGCAGCCAGTATGTCGTGTCCTACAGGCCCGCTGACTTCGATGCCGACGGACGTTACCGCTCGATCGAAATTACCGCCCTTAAAAAAGACCTTCAAGTACGCGCCCGCAAAGGCTACTACGCTCCTCGTCAGTAGCGAGCTTATCTGCCTCCGCTGTTCTCAACATCATGTTCCTCAATGTCCTGAGTGATCGTCCATTGGCGGGACCGTTAGCTTGGTGTCGTGGTCGCAAATAAAAAATGCAATCAGTTTGGCGGGGTCTTTGGCGCTGGCGTTCGCGGACACCTGGTGGACTCCGTTTGGAGGCTCGTAGAAGCTCTCCCCAGCCTTGTAGACGGCTTCCGGCGCCCCGCCTTTTACCTGAAAGCGAATTGCTCCCTCGGCCACGTAACCAATCACGGTACAGGGATGGCTGTGGGGCTTGTCTGCCTCTCCGGGCGCGTAATTGACTTCCATGACGATGGCTCGCAAGTGGCTGCCATCCAACTGGGGAAGCGAATGCGAGAACGGGGCAGGATCTCCCGCCGGGTTGGACGGGACCGTAGATTGCGCGGCCACTTGTGAGTTGAAATCCATAATTCCGGCCGCGACGCCGAAGACCAGCAATGCAGCGAACAAGATTCCGCCTCGCCGCGATTTAGTGATTACGCCATTCATATCGATTCCTCCTGGAAACGTGGGCCATCATAGCTCCAACAGCGGGCTGGGCAATCGTCGAAAAATGTAGAAATCGACGTAACGAATTGAAGTGCCGTCGCTGGAGAATGACCGGTACCGATGCTACAATTGAGTCAGGGCAAAGCCGGCGTCCAAGCCCCCTGGATGGCCGTGCAGTGGGTTCCTTCATGCCAGGCCCGTATCCCAAAATCGTTTTGGTTCTAGTGGCGGTGCTTTCATTGTTGCTGCCTGATGCGGCAAGTGCAGCGAACGCGGCTCAGCAGCATGCCGCGCGCAAACATCCAGTTAAGCAGGAGCCGCCACCGCCCGAGGCGCCACCACCGCCGCCCCCACTTCCTCCCACGCTGGAGCAGTTGCCGGCAGTGCAGCCCAAGGTGACCTTCAACAACGGGTTGCTTACGATCGTTGCGGAAAACTCTACGTTGAGCGACATTCTGCGCGCAGTGCGAACCCAGACGGGAGCGGCTGTGGAGATGCCTCCCAATGCGACGGAACGAGTGGTCACTCATCTCGGCCCTGGCATGCCACGGGAGGTGCTGGCATCGCTGCTGAACGGATCTCACTTCAACTACGTGATGCTGGGATCGCCTACGAACCCTGACAAGGTGGACCGGGTCATCCTGACTTCCAAGTCGGGCAATATGCCGAATACCGGTTCAGCGCCCCCGCCTCCTGCTGCCGCCGTTCCGGCGGAAGAACCGGAAACTCAAACGCCCGTGGATATTTCAGAACAGCCTGCCGAAGGCGCGGCAGAGGACTCCGCCAGTGCCAACGAAGACGCGGATAAGCAACCGCCCGCCGGTCAGCCTCAGGTAAAAACTCCGGAGCAGATGCTTCGTGAATTACAAGCACAGCAACAGCAGCAGCAACAACAGCAACAGCAGGGTGCCGCACCAACACAACCTCCGCCCCACTAATCTGGTTCGAGGGCTTAACCCGTTCGTAAGGACAGGGCTTTCAGATTCGGCTTTTTCCAAAAGTCAATGAGACGCAGCAAGCTGCGTCTCGACCTTGAATCCGAGAAACTGGAACTGAGAACCGGGCTGAGTCGACCAGTTATTGCCTGAGGATGAAGTGCGGAGGTCTGATCCCTGAAACTAGTCTCCGCTGGCCTGGCTCTGGCTGGGGACCAGCATGGTGGTGCGGATAGTGCGTTGGCGCGAACCGTAGGCGAAAGCGTACAGAATGCCGGTAACCGCAGCATAAGCGGCGAAAATCCCAACCAGTATGACCGTAACAGCGGTGAAAGAGATGATGATGGCAACCAGCAACGTACCCAAGTTCGGCCTGCTTTCGCTGTAAGTGCCGGAAAACGCTCCGGAACCCGTCTTGCGCGACCCGTTCTTCCCGGATCAACCACTCTACCTTCGTTGACGCTAGTTGCAGTTAGCAACTAGGATACATACGTAGAGTTGCGCAAACCCACTTTCTAACATTTCTGTGGGGCCGTCCATATTACGGAAGGCCAATTGGATTTTCGCTTTTTTCATGCCTATTACCAAGATTTCGGTGCGCGGGGCGAGGCAGCATAACCTCAAGAATATAAACGTCGAAATCCCCCGCAACACCCTCACAGTGATCACCGGGCTGAGTGGCTCGGGCAAGTCCTCGCTGGCGTTTGACACCATCTACGCCGAGGGTCAAAGGCGGTACGTGGAAACCCTTTCCGCCTATGCCCGCCAGTTTCTCGACCAGATGGAACGGCCCGACGTCGACGGCATTGACGGCCTCAGTCCAGCCATTTCGATTGAGCAGAAGACCACCAGCCGCAGTCCCCGTTCGACCGTCGGGACGATCACCGAAATCTACGATTATCTTCGCCTTTTGTTCGCTTCCATCGGAGTGCCGCATTGTCCCAAGTGCGGTCGTGCGATCGCTCGCCAGTCGGCGGAGCAAATTGTGCAGCGCGTAATGAGCCTCACGCCGGAAGACCGGGTCATGGTGCTGGCGCCGATCGTGCGCGGACGCAAAGGCGAATTCAAGAAGGAGATGGAGAAGCTGGTGCAGCATGGTTTCACCCGGGCGCGCATCGATGGCGAACTGGTGAATCTCGAAGATGACATCCCGCTGGACAAGCGCCGGAATCACACCATCGAAGTGGTGATTGACCGTCTACTGGTCAAACCTGGAATTGAGCATCGGCTGGAATTGTCCGTCGGATTGGCGATGAAGCTGGCGGGCGGGCTGGTGCAGGTCGCGGTTGTGGGAGGCGATGAGCAGCTCTATTCGGCGAAGTTGGCTTGCCCGGATTGCGGAATCAGTGTGCCTCAGCTGGAGCCGCGATCGTTTTCGTTCAACAGCAGCTACGGTGCGTGCCCGGAGTGCCACGGCTTAGGCAGTCGCTACGAGTTTGACCCGGCAAGGGTGATTACGGACTGGTCGAAGCCGTTGCTTGAAGGCGGCCTGGGGCCGGGTTCCGCTTCGCAAAATCTGATCCATCATCTCCAGATCACAGCGGCCGCCCACGGATTCGATCTGGCGACGCCGTTCGAGAAGTTCCCCGAGAAGATACAAAACCTGCTGCTTCACGGCGAGTCCGGAAAAAGCGGAAAGACCGGTTTTCGCGGAATTCTGGGATATCTCAAGCAGGCGGTGGAAGATTCCTCGTCCGACACCTACCGCGAATTCCTGCTCGATTACATGTCGGCTACAACCTGCCCGGTTTGCCAGGGCAAGCGCCTGCGTCCGGAGAGCCTCGCGGTGAAGCTGAATGGCATGTCTATCGCAGACTTCACGGCCCTGCCGGTCTCGCGCGCCCTGGAGACAGCTCGCAAGATCAAACTGAGCGGTCGCGAGGCAATCATCGCCGGGCGAATTGTCCATGAGATTGTCGAGCGCCTACAGTTTCTCGATGCCGTCGGCCTGGGCTACATCTCGCTTGAACGTTCGGCCAGCACCCTCTCGGGAGGCGAAGGACAGCGAATTCGCCTGGCTACCCAGATCGGATCGAAACTGCGCGGCGTGCTCTATGTGCTCGATGAGCCTTCCATTGGATTGCACCATCGCGACAACGGACGCCTGCTGCAGGCGCTGGAAGAATTACGCGATCTTGGCAATACCGTGTTGGTGGTGGAGCACGATGAAGAGACCATCCGCCGGGCGGATTATGTAATTGACCTTGGCCCGGGCGCAGGGCGGCACGGCGGTGACCTGGTGGCGCACGGAACTCCCGACGAGATCATGCAGCGTTCCGGAGTCGCTGACCGGCGCATACATTTCGGGCAGGACCAAGATTGAGATGAGGCCGGAGCGCCGTCTGCCGAACGGCGCGGCCATCACTGTCCTGGGAGCGCGGCAAAACAATCTGAAAAATATCGACGTGACCTTTCCCCTTGGGGTGATGACGGTTGTGACCGGAGTCTCCGGCTCGGGAAAGTCAACGCTGGTGAATGACATTCTTTATCCCGCGCTGGCCCAAAGACTTTACCGGTCGCGCGAAGAACCCGGCGCGCACAAAGCCATCTCTGGAACCGAAAATATCGACAAAGTAATTCGCATTGACCAGTCGCCGATTGGCCGCACGCCGCGGTCGAATCCCGCGACCTATACCGGAGTCTTCGCCCAGATCCGCGATCTTTATGCCATGCTGCCGGAATCGCGCGAACGTGGCTACAAGCCTGGACGATTTTCCTTCAACGTTTCCGGCGGACGTTGCGAAGCCTGCCAGGGAGAAGGGCAGCGCCGGATCGAAATGAATTTCCTGCCGGATGTGTACGTCTTGTGCGAAGTTTGCGGCGGCCATCGCTATAACCATGAGACCCTGGCGGTGAAATACAAAGGGCAATCGATTGCCGATCTGCTCGAGATGCCAGTCTCGGATGCGCTGCCGATTCTGGAAAATATTCCGCAGGTTCGGCAGAAGCTGCAGACCCTGGTGGATGTCGGTCTGGGGTACATTCACCTAGGGCAATCGGCAGTCACGCTCTCCGGCGGCGAGGCGCAGCGTATCAAGCTGGCGCGCGAGTTGAGCAAACGGCAGACGGGCAAGACCATGTATCTTCTGGACGAACCGACCACCGGCTTGCACTTCGCGGATGTCAAGAAATTGCTGGAAGTGCTTCACCGGCTCACCGATCTCGGGAACACCGTGATGATCATCGAACATAATCTCGACGTGATCCGCAATGCCGACTGGATCATCGACCTCGGTCCGGAGGGCGGCGAGGAAGGCGGCCGCATCGTTGCCCAGGGCACGCCCGAGCAGGTAGCCCGGAACAAGAAGTCCTACACCGGGCAGGCTTTGGCGGAGTATTTTGCTAATGGACATTTTTCGCATGGACAATCATTGGATGCGCAGTCCTTGAATGGACAATCCTTGAACGGTGATCGAAACGCGGTGCGAGAAAAGAGTTCGATTGCATAGTTCAGAATGCGATTCGACGCCGAATGCAAAAAGAATGGTCGCGATGGGGACCTGCATCTAATCGGTTGAGTTTGAAAAGGTAGATCAAACTAGATTGTCTTCACCAGACCATCTCGCGCCCGAAATGCAGATCGAGCCACCTGCCGAGTTGGCCGTCATTCTGCCCGAAACCCCGATTAATCCCGGAGCCGAAAATCCCCCGTGGAGCGGTCTCGATCTTTTGCTGATCGGGGTGGTTTTGGTCGTTTCTCTATTTTTATTTAGTACGCTTTTCTTTGCCTTCGCTCTGCATGGCTTCAATCTGTCTGCGTCGACGATTCCTTCGGACTTAACGCAAAAACCCCGGACCGTCGGTGATCGTTCCGGCCATGACTCTGGCGTACATAGCCATGCTGGCATCCATGTACGTTCTGGTGAAGCGGCATCATCAACAGGATTTTTGGCAAGCTGTGGCTTGGCGCTGGCCGGACGGTCGGTGGTTCGGTTATTTGGCCGGCGGAGGCTTGCTGGCCCTCGGACTGGGCTTGCTATCGCGGTTCCTTCCCATTCCCAAATCTCTCCCCATGGACCAATTTTTCAAGGACCGGCAGGGAGCGTACCTCATGATGATTTTTGGCGTGGGAGTCGCTCCGTTTGCCGAAGAGATGCTCTTCCGCGGGTTTCTCTATCCGGTGCTGGATCGATGGCTGCAAACGCTATTTATGACTCCTCGCCAGATTCGCCGGGGGTGTATCTGGATACTGATCCTGGCGGGATGGGGATTCATCGAACACCGCCTTCCGCTGGCGGAATCGGTGTTGCTGGCGGTTGTGATTTTTGTAGCCACGGCGGCGCTGTTTGTAGCGCGCAGTCTCAAAGGGGGGACGAGCGCGAATCTGGTGCTTGTTGCCGGGTGCGGCGCTGGTGGCCTGGGGATTGGCGTCACGATCGTTCGGCGATCAGGCCTTGGAATCGGTCGACCATCGCGACTGGTGGTTCTCGCCAGCCTGTTGGGGCTGATCAGTATGTCGCTTCGCCGCGAGCCTTCGGCCGCCGGACGCTGGGGCAGGTTTCTGGCGGTGCTGATCACCAGCGGCGGCTTTGCCATGGTGCACAGCGAACAACTTGGCCAGGCGTGGGGGCCGTTGCTGGTGCTGTTCGTCGTCGGACTGGTTCTGACCCTCACACGGGTGGTGACTCGATCCATAACGCCCGGTTTGCTGATCCACATTGGTTACAACCTCACGCTCTTCACTTTGCTGTATGTGGGCACCGATCACTTCCGTCATCTGGAGCGCATGACTCAATGAGGCGAAGTTGCATTGGTAATTCGTCGTTGGTCGTTAGTCCTCGGTCGTTGGCTCAAGAACAACTCCGTGCGTCCAGTCGTGAAGCTTGCGGCGGATTGCAAACGGATCCAAATGCCTCACGATCCACGGCTCAATGGCGATTCGCAAGTGATATCGTAGGTTTTCCATGGTCTTCCACCGCGTCAGGATCTGCTGCGTCTGCTGGCCTCAAAGTCGTTCCGGCTGGGGCAGTTCAAGCTTTCGTCCGGAGGGACCAGCGACTACTACATTGACTGCCGCACCACTACGCTTTCGGCCAAGGGCGCGAGGCTGACCGGGCAGGTTTTTCTGGAAGAAATTCGGGCTCGCGGATGGAAGCCCAAGGCCATTGGCGGGCTCACCATGGGCGCCGATCCGATTGTGGTGGCGGTCAGCATCGCCAGCGGCGACATTGAAGGATTTCTGGTGCGCAAAGCCGAGAAACAGCACGGCACCGGACGGCGAATCGAAGGCTTTCAGGACAAAGGCGCGCGAGTAGTGATTGTGGACGACGTTTGCACTACCGGGATCCTCGACCATCCAGGCAATCGAAGCGGCTCGTGAATTTGGCTTTGAGGTTGTCGGCGTGATGTGCCTGGTGGAACGTCAGGAGGCGGGAGGACGCCCTGATGTGGAGAAGGCGGCCGCTCCGGCGCCGTTTGTTTCGATCTTTACCGCCAAAGATGTCCGGCAAGAGCACTTGCTGCAGAACGACGAGACGTCGCCCGGAATGCCGGCTGTAGGCGTCGGCTGCGAGATCTGCGGAAAACCTGCCGTAGTGCATAACCCCCGCATCCGCTGTGAAGCGCATAAAGTGTGAAGAAAAGCGTGTGAAGAGTGTTCAAAGAGCGTCGTTGGTCGTTGGTCGTTGGCTCAACCCGAACAGCGACTTTCTGCAAACACTTATCAGCGACCGCGGCAAGTAAACAGACAAAGGCGAACGACTCGACCAGACCAAAGACGAAGCCAACGACCAACGACTGATTCTATGATTCAAACTCTAGAGTGGACCGATTCCGGTGTGCGCTTCATCGATCAGACGAAGCTTCCCATGGAGGAGCTCTACGTCACCTGCAAAACGTACACCAGGTTGCGGACGTGATCCGCAATATGGTGGTGCGAGGCGCGCCGGCCATTGGCGTGGCCGCGGCTATGGGCATCGCCATTGGTGCCAAAAACTCCAAGGCGGAAACGGTTGGCGCGCTCAAACAGGATTTCGATCAGATTTGCGACGTCATCGGCAAGACCCGGCCCACCGCAGTCAACCTTTTTGGGCGATCAAGCGGATGCAGGACAAGTTCGAATTGCTGCGTGTTCGTCCCTTGCCTCAGATCAAACAAGCGCTGATTGAAGAAGCCCAGCGCATGCACGCCGAAGACATTGCCGCAAACCAGGCCATGGGCAAGCATGGGGCGACCCTGATGCCGGCCAGCGGAGGCGTGCTCACCCATTGCAATGCTGGGCGCTCTCGCGACTTGTGGATACGGCACTGCGCTGGGAGTCATTCGCGCCGCCGTTGAACAGGGAAAGAAAATTCACGTCTTCGCCGACGAGACGCGTCCATTTCTACAAGGCTCGCGCCTCACTGCGTGGGAGCTGATGAAGGATGGTATCCCGACCACGGTGATTTCCGACAACATGGCCGGCGCCATGATGAAGCAGGGAAAGATCAACGCGATCGTGGTGGGCGCCGACCGCATTGCCGCCAACGGCGACGTTGCCAACAAGATTGGCACCTACACGGTAGCGGTGCTGGCGAAGGAGCATGGCATTCCGTTTTATGTCGCGGCACCACTTTCGACGGTGGATTTCGCAACCCTGGATGGCAGTGGCATCCCGATCGAGCAGCGCAATAGCAGGGAAGTCACGCATATCGCCGGCAAGCAGATGGTCCCGACAGGTGTGGATGTGGAGAACCCAGCGTTTGACGTGACGCCGGCGAAATATGTGACTGCAATCGTGACCGAAAAAGGAATAGCCCGCGCCCCCTACACAGAATCGTTACAGAAACTGGCGTAGTGTGGGTCGCGGAGGTGGGTCGCGCGGGTGGTGTGGTCGCGGGCGACTCGCTCGCGTTTTTGTAATTCAGCGCACGCCTGATCGAACTTTTCCCACGTCGCTTTCGTAACTACTTCAGGAGCAAATGATGGGAGACTCCGCCATGTTCACTTTTCTTCTCTGGTGCGTTCTTTTTGTAATGTGCTGGCCGCTGGCATTGGTGGCGCTCGTGCTTTATCCGTTCGTCTGGATCTTGCTGCTGCCGTTCCGGCTGGTTGGGATAGCCGTCAACGGCGCGCTGGAGTTGGTCTGGGCGGTGATCATGTTTCCGGCGCGCCTGCTAAGAGCGCCATTTCGGGTTTGAGAAGTCTCACCGGCTGAACTGTCACCCACCAAGGTCTGTTACCTTGAGGGAAGGGAACGGACTCGCTCTGCGAGTCCACGGGATAACAAATTAGAGGAGAAGACAGAAAGCTTCACTCCCCCGGTGCCTGCATCCCCGCTTTCACGGCCTTCAAATCCAGATTGCGTATCAGCCGCAGCAGCGAGTTTGGATGCATTCCTAGCGTTTTGGCCGCTTCGATGTAGTTACCATTGGCTTGCTGCAGCGCATGGAGGATCAGCTGTTTCTTCGCCTCTTTGATCGTGCCGTGGTATTTGTCGGTTGACGCCGGGGCCGCCGGGCCAGCTTCGAGAATTGTCTCGGGCAGATCGTCGGGGAGAATCGAATCGGTCGATCCCATGACCACGGCACGCTCCAGGGCATTCTCCAGTTCCCTGACGTTGCCCGGCCAGTCATAGTCCGTCAGGCAGGCAAGGGCTTCCGCCGAGAGCGGCTTAATCCGCATGTTGCATTTGCGGCTGGCCTTGGCTACGAAATAGTTCGCGAGCAAGGGTACGTCTTCGCGGCGCTCACGCAGCGCGGGCATGGTGAGCGTGACGACATTCAGGCGGTAGTACAAGTCATTGCGGAATGTTCCGGCCTTGACGCACTCTTGCAGGCTCCGGTTGGTCGCGGCAATCAGCCGAATGTTCAACTTGATGGGCCGGGTGCCTCCGAGCCGTTCGAATTCCCGCTCCTGCAGGACTCGCAGTAACTTGGCCTGTAGTCCGGGCGCGAGCTCGCCGATTTCATCCAGAAACAACGTCCCGCCTTCCGCCACTTCCACTTTGCCTTTTTTCTGCGCGGCAGCGCCGGTGAACGCACCCTTCTCGTGACCGAAGAATTCACTTTCCAAAAGGGTCTCGGCGATCGCAGCGCAATTGATCGCCACAAAAGGCTTCTCGGACCGTGTGCTGTTGCGATGGATGGCGTGTGCCACCAACTCTTTCCCAGTGCCGCTTTCCCCCTGCACCAGGACAGTTGAGTCTGTCGGCGCAACCCTGCGGATAAACTCGAACACCTTCCGCATGCTGGGACTGGAGCCCACCATGTTGTGCTCCACTTCGATTTCAGCGCGCAGCTCCTGATTCTCCAGCCTCAATTGTTCCCAGTGACGAACATTTTCAAAAGCCAGACTGGCTATCCCAGCTACCGCTGCCATCACCTGAAGATGGTTTTCGTCGAACTGCGCCGCCGGATTGCAGCTGTCCAAATAGATTGCCCCCAGAACCTTCCCTGCGGCCAACAGCGGCACGCAGAGCAGGCAGGTCACTTTCAAATCGGTCAAAGTCTTAACCTGCCGAAGCGCTTCGTGGCCGGAGACATCGCTCACGACCAGCCCGACCCGGTCCCGTAGGACCCGCTCCACAATGGTTCGACTGACCCGAACAGCATGGCCAGGCCCGCGGATCCGGTCCCACGCCGCGGTGGAAGCAAACTCGTCCGGGCGATCACCCATCAGGATGGCACCGCGCTCCGCGGGTACGACATCGAAGATGAAACCTAGGAGCTGCCATTGCAGCGAATCCTGGTCCCGGATGCCACCGATTCCGGTGGCAATTTTCAGCAATGCATTCAGGTCGCGAGCCCACCGGGCGGTGGGAGGCAGACTGGCGACCACTTTTTCGGGCCGCAGATAGAGCGAGTCTTCGGCGCGAAGCAGCAGTGGAGGACCGTCGAACGAGATAGTGTCCGCGAACTCCACCGGATTTTTCTTGAAGTGGTTCCCACCTTCTTCAACCAGGAAGAGGAGAACCGAATCGCCGATGAAGATCTGATCTCCATGGCTTATCTGCTGCTGTTCGACGGGTACCCCGTTGACCAGGGTTCCGTTGCGGCTCTTCAGATCCCTGACGGAAAATTGGCCGGTTTCGTCCTGAACCAGCAGACAATGCCTGCGCGATAACGCAGGATCGGCCGCCCAAAGTTGATTCGAGGAATCCCGTCCGATGGACACCTCGCCTGCCGGCAAAGGGAAGGCAGAACCTTTTAACGGTCCACTGATTCCGAGAAGCCGGGGATTGGTCTCCGACGCCATACCTCGGTGTTTAGCACAACTTGGGCCGTCGTGTACATGCCGTCAACTACATACAGCCCACCCGGGAACTAACCGAAGGGATGGCCGCCGCTAACACTTGGGTTAGCGAAAGTCGGATGGGAGCAGGTCGGATCCTTCCCAATTCACGTCCACCCGCAGAAAATCCCAGCAAATCCGACAGTTGTACTCGAAGGCGATCCCGATTCTTCACTCACTCGACTCTGGCACGCGGCTTGCATTCAACAATTGCGGCAACGGTTTTAAAAGCTGTTGCGAAAAGTGAGAGACGGCCGATAACAAAGCAGTACGCGTTGGCAGGACAGGCTGACCCTGCAGGTTTCACCGTCTCATCAATACCAGGAGGATTTATGAAAAACCAACTGTTTGCACTTATCGGCCTGGGCCTGCTGCTGGCCACTGCATCGGCATACGCTCAGACTGGCGTGGTGAAAGCGAATGTTCCTTTCAATTTCATCGTTGATAAAACTCAGATCCCCGCCGGGGAGTATTTGATCCAGAGCATCGGGACCTCTAACAGCGCCCTCGCAATCGAGAGCCGCGACCGCACTTTGCTCAAGATGGTCCTGCCAATTGTCTGCGAATCGTCCGCGCCCCAGGCAAAGACCAAGCTGGTTTTCCATCGCTACGGCGATCAGTACTTCCTGTCCCAGGTATGGACCGCGGGAAACACTCGGGGTACTGAACTGCACCGGAGCCAGCGCGAAAAGGAAGTCGCGATGGATTTCACCAGCAACGACGTTGTCGTAGTAGCGACGCTGCGTTAGATTGCGCTCTCGGGGGAGGCGTACCTCTCGCGCAGCCGAGAGAAAAGAGGGGCACACATCGCGTGCCCCTCTTTTTATTTCACCCAAAATCTTCAAACTCACCCCGCTCCCCTGCAACCCGGGCGTGACTAGCGAGTGAACGCTCTGCCTGCTAACATCGCAACAGATGGCCCGCGCCAAGTCTAAAAACAAAGGTCAGAACTGTATCGAAGAAGGCGGCTCACCCGGCTGTTCCCGCCGTCAGCAGTTCGAGCGAACTGGTCATCATCACCGGCATGAGCGGTTCCGGTAAAGCCTCCGTCCTCAAGGCTTTCGAGGACCTGGGTTTCTACTGCGTGGACAATCTGCCGGTGGAGTTGATCCCGCGATTCGCCGAACTCGTCGGACAATCCTCCGAGATCAACCGCACAGCCCTGGTAGTGGATGTTCGCGAAGGCACGCAGTTAGGATCGCTTCCCTCGATCGTCAAGTCGGTCAAGCGTCTGCTTCCGACCAAAGTGATTTTCCTCGAAGCCGACGAATCCATTCTGCTGCGCCGATTCAGCGAAACCCGCCGGCCGCATCCCTTGGGCACCCACGCGCCGGTCAAGGCGTCCTTGATTGCCGAGCGTCGCCATCTGCGCTCCATCCGCGCGATCGCGGACCTGGTCATCGACACTTCCAGATTCAATGTTCACGAATTGCGGGCTCACATCACCGACCGCTTTCGCAAGCACGAATCCGACAAGAACATTCTGGTGTCGTGCGTAAGTTTCGGTTTTAAGCGTGGAGTGCCCGATGACGCCGATTTGCTCTTCGACGTTCGGTTTCTGCCCAATCCCCACTTCGTTCCCGAATTTCGCGCCCTCACCGGACGCGATCCCAAGGTCGCAAAATACATCCGGTCATTCCCCCAGACCAAGGAATTCATCCAGCGGATCTCTGAGCTGCTCATCTATCTGCTGCCGCACTATGTTCAGGAAGGCAAAAGCTACCTGACCATCGCCTTTGGTTGCACCGGCGGACAGCACCGCTCCGTCATGATCGCGGAAGAAGTAGGAAAACGCCTGCGCAAAGCAAAATACCGGGTGAAGATTGAGCACCGGGACAGTCCGAAGTAGGCGGCCTTTGATCAACGACTGAAGTAAGATAGAGCCTTGCAATTTATGCCGAATCCATCAGGCGCAGGCCGTCGCCGGCTGCGCCTCGCGAGCCCCCGATGCGGCAACTGACGCGCCTTGTACGGTACGTGATCCCGTATTGGTGGCAGTTATTGTCTTCAATCGTGCTGATGGCCGGGGTAGGGCTCCTGGACGCCTTCCGGGTTTTGCTGATCGGACCGATTTTCGACCGCGTTTTGAACCCCGGTTCGCCCGAACGCGAAATGCAGCTGTTCAAGATTCCCTTCAGCGGCAACTCGGTATACCTGCATCAATTTGTTCCCTCGCACTTCCGCAATCCCTGGACGGTCGTTGCCTTTGCGCTGGTTGCCGCCACAGTTCTGAAGGGCATCTTTGATTATGCCGGAACCTATCTGGTGAATTACGCCGGATTCGGCATGATTACGGATTTACGCAATGAACTGTATAACTCCATCCTGCGGCGTTCGTCGGCGTTTTATCAGAAGCACACGACCGGCACTCTGATTTCGACCATCGTGAATGACATTGAGCGCGTGCAGTTCGCCATGTCCAGCGTTTTGGCGGAATTCCTGCAGCAATTATTTACGCTTATCTTCACCGCATTCGTAGTTGTGTTGCTGGGCGGAAAGCTGGCATGGGTACTGCTTCTGTTTGTGCCATTCATCGTCTTCTCCGCCGGCCGTATCGGCCAAAGAGTGCGCCAGACCACCCGCAAGGGACAGGACAAGCTCGCCGACATCCAGAACATTCTTCACGAAACCATTACCGGCAACCGTATCGTGAAGGCCTTCAGCATGGAGTCCTGGGAGATTGCGCGCTTCGCCAAAGCAGCGCAGCGGCTGTTCAAGGCCAACTTGCGGTCGGTAGCTGCGGCCGCGATCAGCTCTCCGCTAATGGATATTTTTGGCGCCATCGCGATCGCACTGCTTCTGTTGCTCGGCCGCGAGCAGATCAATCATCACGTCTTTACCGCGGGCACATTCCTCGCCTTTATTATTGCGGTATTCAAGCTTTACGATCCAGTGCGGAAGTTTGCCCTGTTCAATAACAACTTCCAGCAGGCCATGGGCGCATCGTCCGAGATATTCAAGTTCATGGATACCGAAGACGATGTAAGAGAGAAGCCGGGCGCGAAGCCTTTGCCAGCTTTTGCCGGGAGCATTCGCTTCGAGAACGCGTGTTTCTCTTACGCCACCGACGGCGACGAGTCGCGCGAAATTTTGCGCGACATCAATCTTGAAGTGCGGGCCGGAGAAGTGTTGGCCGTGGTGGGATCGAGCGGCGCCGGCAAGAGCACGCTGGTGCATTTGATTCCGCGTTTCTTTGACGTAACCGCCGGACGCCTGCTCATTGACGGTCGTGACGTCCGCGATACAACCCTGTCCTCGTTGCGTTCGCAAATCGGCGTAGTTACCCAGGAGACGGTACTTTTCAACGACACCCTGCGCAACAATATCGCCTATGGCCAGCCAGCAATCTCGCAAAAGCAGGTTGAGGCGGCAGCTCGCGCTGCTCTCGCCCACGACTTTATTATGGAGTTGCCCGCGGGCTATGACACCATGATCGGGGAGCGCGGCGTTCGTCTCTCCGGCGGAGAGCGCCAGCGCATAGCCATTGCTCGGGCTTTGTTGAAGAATGCGCCCATCCTGATTCTGGACGAGGCCACCTCGGCCTTGGACAGCGAGTCGGAGTCCCTCGTGCAGTCGGCTCTGCAGAACCTGATGACCGGGCGCACCGTTTTCGTAATTGCACACCGGCTCTCCACCGTGCGCCGCGCCGACCGCATTGTCGTGCTGGAAGGCGGAACGATTGCAGACATCGGGCCGCACGAAGATCTGATGCAGAAGCTTGGAACCTATCGGCGATTGTATGATCTTCAATTCACCGATTTGGAGCAGCCGAAAGTAAACGCCCGTTAGATACCAGAACCAAGAACGAATTGGGGTGTAACCATTGTCATCCCGACCGGAGCGTAGCGAAGCGAGCGAAGTGGAGGGACCTGCTGTTCTTTAGCGCTGACATAACCGAATAACGCTGGTGAAGCGAGAACCGGCCCAGCCGGGAAAAAAATCAATGCCGATACGCTCCATGACGGGTTTCGCGCAGGTGAAGGGTCAAGTCGCCGATCCGCGGAACGACGCCACCGGCAGAACTCCCATGGGCTTCACCCTCTCTTTGAAATCGGTAAATCATCGTTTTCTCGATGTGCACTTCCGCCTTCCGTCAGACAGTGATTCACTCGAAATGAAGTTGCGCCGCTTGCTCAAAGAAAAGATAGCGCGCGGCCACGTAGAACTGACCCTCAATCTCGATCGTGGCAATTCCGATACGTTTGCGTTGAACCGGTCGATCGTGAGTGGGTATATTCAGGCATTCCGCGCCGCCGCTGCCGAGTTCAGCCTGGCCGCGGAACCTGACTTGAATGCCGTGTTGCGCATGCCCGGGGCGCTGGATACCGCGTCCCTGCCTGCGGATGGTGCTCTCGAGGCTTCGGTCCTTGAAAAGGTGGCAGAGTTGCTCGATCGCCTCAATCAGATGCGCGAAGAGGAAGGGCGAGGCATTGAGCGCGAACTGCGGCAACGCATGGCGTTGATTGAGGAGGCTGCCAAAGGAGTGGAAAAACATCGTCAGGCGGTGTTGCAGACCTATGTGGGCAAGCTCAAATCGCGCATGCAGGAGTTGATTGGAAGCCACGTGGAACCGGAGCGACTCTTGCAGGAAGCGGCGTTGTTGGTTGATCGCAGCGATATACAGGAAGAACTGGTCCGTCTGGATACGCATGTAAAGCATTTCCTCGGATTGCTCGGGCAGGGCGGCGAGGCTGGCAAGAAACTGGATTTTTTGCTGCAGGAGATGAATCGCGAGGCCAACACCCTGCTTTCGAAGACTTCGGGCCTGGCGGGCGAGGCGTTGAACATCACCGAGATGGGACTGGCAATCAAGACCGAACTGGAAAAGGCGCGTGAACAGGTGCAGAACATCGAATGACTGGCGTCTACATCATTTCGGCGCCTTCCGGCTCGGGCAAGTCAACCCTGGTGAACAAGGTTCGCGAGATTGTGCCCGGACTGAAATTTTCCATCTCCTACACCACGCGCGCTTCGCGCGGCGATGAGCAAAACGGCCGGGAATATTATTTTGTGTCCAAGTCTGAATTTGAAGAGATGGTCCGCAAGGATGAATTTCTCGAGCACGCCAACGTCTTCGGCAACTACTACGGCACGGCTCGGCGGTTTCTTCGTGAGGCGGAACAGGAAGCCAAAGATCTGCTGCTGGACATCGATGTGCAGGGCGCGGCGCAGATCAAGCGCAAACTCCCGGATGCTGTAAGTATCTTTGTTCTCCCTCCCAATCGCCAGGAGCTGGAAAAGCGGCTGCGCACGCGCAGTCTGGACGCGGAGCAAGTGATACAGCGCCGGTTGGTCACGGCCTCCCGTGAGATTGAGAATTACGAGAAATACGACTATATTTTGGTGAACGACCGCCTCGAAGAATCTGTGGATGCACTGAAATCGATTCTGCTCGCGGAGCGGCTGCAGCTTTCAGGAACCCAGATGCCGAAACAAACCTCCACTGCCGATGCTGAACTGATAGCAAAGGCAGACCGCTGTCGACTGGAAAATGTGCGGGAGCGGTTGCAACCGATTTTGGCTTCGTTCGCGCAAGCGGCGAGCGGACGTTAGCAGGGGAGAACACAATGAAGTTGATCGAAGGGTTTGATAGCAATTACCGGTACATCCTGGTGGCCGCGCGGCGTGCACGGCAACTGCAGGGTGGAGCGCCTCCAACGATCGAAACCCCTTCCCGAAAACCTTGCCGGATTGCCCAGGACGAAATCAGGGCAGGCAAAGTGAAGTGGGTGATCCCCGAAATGCCCCGCACCGCTGCGGATGTTGCCGGCGAAATTCTGGAGAAGGCCTTGGCCAAAGAGCCCTCGTAGGGACTAGCAATAAGGCGTCGCAATGTGGATTGCAGATTGCCGATTTCGGTTTGAGCCTGCGCCTCGCAGGTAATTCGAAATCTTCAATCTGAAGTCTGCAAACGATCATCTAAAAGGGCTGTGGGGCTCGTATGAAGGTTGCTCTCGGAGTCAGCGGTGGTATTGCGGCGTATAAGGCAGCAGAAGTTGTTCGCCTGCTCCAGGACCGTGGCATCCGCGTACAGGTCGTCATGACTCAGGGCGCGCAACAGTTTGTTCGCCCTCTCACCTTCGCGGCGCTCTCCGGCGAAAAAGTTATCACTGAGATGTTTGCTTCGGGCGATGAAAATGCCCAGCCTAACATCGACTCTGCCATCGAACACATTGCTGTAGCGCAGTCCATCGACGCGCTCCTGGTCGTGCCCGCCACCGCAGACCTTCTCGCCAAATTCGCTCAGGGCATCGCCAGCGATTTTCTGACCACACTCTATCTCGCAACCACTGCGCCGGTTGTGATCGCGCCCGCGATGAATGTGAATATGTGGAACCATCCTGCAACCCAGGCGAACCTGGAGATTTTGCGGAAGCGTGGCGTCAAGATCGTAGAGCCAGGAGACGGATACCTGGCTTGCGGCATGACCGGACCCGGCCGGCTTGCGGAGAACGACCTCATTGTCGGGACCACCATGGAGGCATTAGGGGCCTCGCAGGAATTGGCTGGGGAAACAGTTTTGATCACCGCCGGGCCGACGCGGGAGAAAATCGATCCAGTGCGTTATCTCACCAACCGCTCCAGCGGACGCATGGGATATGCACTTGCCGAAGCCGCGTTGCGGCGGGGAGCGCGAGTGCTGCTGGTGAGTGGCCCCACAAATTTGACGCCGGCTGGCGGCACTGAAGTTACCCGCGTCGAGACCGCGGAACAGATGCGTCAGGCAACGCTGAGACTGCTGCCCGAAGCGACCATCGTGATCAAGACGGCAGCGGTCGCCGATTATCGTCCAAAGAATACAGCCGAACAGAAAATCAAGCGCAAAGGCGCAACTTCGCTCGATCTGGAGCCGACCGCAGATATTCTCGCTGAGATCGCACGAGTCAAGACTTCGCAGATCATCATCGGTTTTGCCGCTGAAACCGAAAACGTGCTGGAGAACGCCCGGAAGAAACTGATGACGAAAGCGCTCGATGCCATCGTGGTCAATGATGTTTCGCGCGAAGGCGTCGGCTTCGATTCAGACCGCAATGCGGTGACGATCATCACCCAGAACGAAGTCGTCGATGTGCCAGAAACCACAAAGTGGGAAGTCGCCCAACGCGTCCTCGATCAGGTAGCCCGCCTGAGAAAAGTGCCACAAGCAAGGTAGCCGCCCGATCGCCGATTGCAGATTTGCACAGAAGCCTGCCAGCCAGAGAACTTCATCTGATATCTTCAATCTGAAATCTGCAATCGTTTCAGCGTTAACCAATGTCCCCAACTCTTGATCCTCGACTCAAACGCGCCCTTGCCGACCGCATCCGCTACTATAACGAACTCGGCATTTACGATTTCTATCGCCGCGAAACCGATGCAGTAATTCAAATCCAGACAGAACAGCGAGAACCATTGCCCAAAGCCAAAGCCGCCGCCACAATTCCCGTGAGAGCTGTTAAGAGCCGCGAAGTCCGAGCCAGCCATATCCGATCCGGTTCAGGCCCTGATCGCCATACGCGAAGACATCGGCGATTGCACCCGCTGCCGTCTGGCGAAACAAGGGCGCAAACAGATCGTCTTCGGAGTGGGCAATCCCCGAGCCGACTTGATGTTTATCGGCGAGGCCCCAGGAGCCGATGAAGACATGAAGGGAGAGCCTTTCGTAGGGCGCGCCGGCCAGTTGCTCAACAACATGATCAAGGCGATGGGCCTGACTCGCGAAGAGATTTATATCGCGAACATTATCAAGTGCCGTCCGCCCGGAAATCGCACGCCAGAACGTGATGAGTGCGAAACCTGCTCCCCATTCCTGATGCGGCAGATCGGTGTCATCCAGCCCAAAGCGCTGGTGGCTCTGGGCGCCGTCGCCGCCAAAACCCTGCTCGCCATCAACGCCCCGATGACCGAGCTTCGCGGCAAGTGGTATGACTTTCGTGGAACCAAGCTCGCGGTGACCTATCACCCAGCGTTCCTGCTGCGCGATCCCCGCCAAAAGAAAGAAGCCTGGAAAGACTTGCAGATGGTGATGAAAGAATTGGGCCTGAAGGCTCCGGCAAAGGATAAATCGAGCGACAATTATTAATTGGATGATTCGATCCTTTTTCGTGCGCGTCATTGTATGTGGATTGCTGCTCTGTGTGCCGGGTCTCGTCGAAGCGAAGCTTGATGCGCAGGAGATAAAGACCAAACTCATTGATGGCCGGAATGGTCGTCCTCTTGCGAACATGTGTGAACGTTTGGGTGGGAAAGGACCGCAAAGAGGCGACAGCGATACCGACTGATAGTCAAGGTACAGCCACTCTGCATCTGACTACAGAAAGCGGCAGAATCGACACAATCCACCAATGGAGCGGGTGCGGATTGTTCGGTGTAGCCGATCCCGTTCTCATGTATCGCGATGACATCCGAATCAACGTGGGATACGTACTCTGCCAAATGAGCAGAGGGGATCATTCGTGGCTCATGATAAACGAGTATGCAACTAGGAATTTAGTTCAAACTGGCATTGTGTCGAAAAATACATGCGGCAAGGTAATTGGGGAACGTTGCCCAGGTGAACTGACTATCTTTGTCAGACCATCGAGCTGGTGGGAGAAGTTAAAACAATAATGCTTTCGGGGCCTCAACTATCGCCGATGATGGCGTGCTATGTCTTGCGCCTATGAACTCTCCCTCAGCCCTTATCCCCAGCATCACCGTCCGCAGCTCAGTGTTGCTTTGATTCTGTCGTCAGCAACACGACTTTAGCGTTGAGCCCAGAGGCGGCGTCGACGGCTCGGAGTGCATCTTGCCAGGACACGTCCGAATCCGCCTCGACACAAACGACCTTCATCTCCTGCTTGTTGAGTTCCGCCCGCAGACTGTCGTTTAACTTATCCCACGATAACGGTTTCGAGTTCATGTATAGCTTTGCCGGCAAATTTGTTCCGCCGGCCTTCACATTGAGCACCAGCGGCACACCCCAGCGATCGATGCGATCCATGTGCGGAAAAGGTCTCGGCAGGGAAATCTGCAGTCCCTTAGAGTGGAAACGCCCGACCTCATGAAACACCATGTGCAGCATGACCAGCCAACTAAGCACCAGGGAACACATCAGCCCAAAAGATGGCAGAGCGTTAAGCGCGGGCTTAAGCGGTAGCCTTTGGGCCCATTGAAAATATTGGCTGACGGATTCGGAATCCGTTATGTCCGTGGCTGCGGGGAGTTTGACCCTGTAACGCGCCAGCACGAAAATCACCAACAAACTCAGCCCCACCACAATTGAGAGCGCCGAAAGCCATAGTACCGGCGTTGTTTCGCCAGTGTGGTCGCTCCTAGGGGTGTAGATTCTTAGTCTCGGATGGCCGGAATTGAGGCAGCTGGAATCGGACAAGACTTGTAAATCAAGATCATAAGTTTCCTTGTAGCCATAGAAGTCGCCGATGTAACTGCGCAGATATCCCTGGCGCTCGCTCGCAAACACTTTTCCGCGATCGTGCAAGCCCCAAATCACCTTAAATGGGGTGAGAGAAGTGCACTTCGGATTAATCAGATCGTAATCGCTGGCATCGAGCCAGATCTGATACTCGCCTTCGAGGTTGATACGGAAAGGTCCAGTTCGAACCTGCCCAGGAGCCAGAGAAATCGGCATATCTACAGGAATGAAGGTTCGAGTGGCTATCCAATACTGGATGCCGCCGAAGGCAGTGATCCCCAGGAGTACGAGCCCCGCACCAACCCACGCCGAACGGCGAAGCGGTGAAGCTATCTCGATCCTTTGGGCGGGCCGGGAGGGGGATGCTCCGCGGCCTATGTGCAACTCCCCCGATGGCGGTTCCGGCGAGGTTAGAGAGATTCGCCGGACCCGCTCGCGACGCAGGGCAATCAACTGGAAGGCCGCGGTACCAGCCAGCAGAATAAGCCCGGGCGGAAAAAGAACGATAGAGAAGAATCCTATTCCGGGTGCGGCACACTCGACACCGCGGGTGTAATGAAGAATGAGATCAAAGAGGAGCCCAGTCAGAATCAGATAGATGCCGATTCGCGCTGAGAGCGGTATCCGCACTACTTACTCTGACGCCGGCTAAGCCACCGAAGTTCCCACAAGGCGCCGTACGCCCCGCATCTTGGGTGCCTAGGTCTCGTCGGGTGCTCCATGTCTCGCGTCTTTTGCGAGACGTGGGAGAGGCAACGATGAACTCTCCCTCAGCTCTTCTCCCCCAGCATCACCGCCCGCAGCGCCCGATTGATCCGCGTCTGATAGCCCCGGCCCTGGGCCTTGAACCACGCGATCACATCAGCGTCCAGCCGCAGCGTCACCGGTTTCTTGATTGGACGATACATCTCCGCCATCTCCGGAGACCGCCTCAGCTCGTCGGCCGCTGCCCTGATCCGGGCAACTTTCCCACTTTTTGCAGTTTTTGTGCGTCGTTTCGTTTTCATGGACATACCCGCATTGTACATACAATCGAGCCAGTACAAAATGTTCGACGTGGAACATTATTCCGATTTGCCATTGCTCCAACCGCAGTCGCCACGTTTTCAAGTGTTACGATGAAATTGCGTGTGCGCGAAGCGCAAGCGCCGCTCCCCATGCCTGAATTCTGCGACGTAGCCCTTCCAGTGCCGGTGGATACGGTTTTCACCTACAGCGTTCCCGACGGGATGCAACCGGTGATCGGCGGGCGTGTGCTCGTGCCGTTTCGTCAGCAGCGTTTGTCCGGGATCGTCACGGATGTTCATGATCGCAAGCCCAAGGTGACGACTAAAAACCTTGTCAGCGTTCTCGACACGACGCCAGTGCTTGATGAGCACCTCATTCGCCTCGGCCAGTGGATCGCGAACTACTACCTCGCACCCGTCGGCGAAGTTTTCCGCACCATGCTGCCCCTGGGCGCCGAATTCAAGCGCGCGGTTGGCTACCGGATAACCGACCAGGGGCATACGACGCTGCACCTCGCAGGCATGTCGGGATCGTCCGCTCGTTCCCAAAAAACTCCAGAGGATCAACTGGCTGAATTTCGTGTGCTTGAACATTTGTCCGAAGGGCAGATGACTCGGGAGGAAAGCCTGCGCTCCGCCACCCGCGTGTCCAGGTCGTTGCTCGCAGGAATGGTGCGCAAGAAATGGATCACGCGGGAAGATTTGTCGGAAGCACGTGACGCTGTCCCCACCATCAAGGTTGTGGTCCTGAAAAATGTTGAAGGCAAGCTGAATGCCAACCAGCAAACGCTGATCGAGACTCTCGCAGCCTCGGGTAGCAAAGCGTCGGTCACTGCTTTGCAATCGTTGGAAGTTCCGCGCACGACTCTGGGCACGCTGGTGAAGCGTGGCATGGTAGAGATTATCGAGGAAGCCGCGGGGTTCACCTTCTCTGGATTGAAAGCACGCCCCCAGTTGTTCGACTTCCAGTTCAATCCGGCTCAGCAGGTGGCGCTCAAGAGCATTCAGCAGCATGTGAATGCGGGCAAGTTCACGGGTATGTTGCTGCATGGGATCACAGGGTCGGGCAAGACCGCCATTTATCTCGCTGCTATGCGATCAGTACTCGATGCCGGGCGTTCAGCGATTCTTCTTGTCCCTGAGATAGGGCTGACGCCCGCCGTCGCAGCAGACTTGCACCAAATGTTCGGAGAAGAAGTCGCCATCCTGCACTCCGGGTTGTCGGACAAAGAGCGCGCTGAACAATGGCATCGGATAAAGCGCGGCGACACCCACATGGTGGTGGGAACGCGCTCCGCGGTGTTCGCTCCAGTCTCCGATCTGGCCCTGGTCATCGTCGACGAGGAACAGGATCCCTCGTACAAACAGGAAGAGATGCCGCGCTACCACGCGCGCGATGTGGCGGTGATGCGGGCGAAGATGTCGAATGCAGTGGTGGTACTGGGCTCGGCCACGCCGTCGCTCGAGTCATACTTCAACGCTAAAAAACACAAATACACGTTGCTCGAACTGCCGGACCGAGTGGAGCAACGGCCGCTTCCCGAAGTTGAAATTATCGATATGCGGCAGGAGTTCCAGGAAACCGGCAGCGAGCAGGTGATCTCACGCAAACTCTCGGAAGAGATCAAAGAGCGGCTGGAAAGAAAAGAGCAGGTGATGGTCCTGCTGAACCGGCGCGGATATTCTCCCGTGGTGTTGTGCCGCGCATGTGGCAAGACGCTCGAGTGTAAAAATTGTGCAATCGCAATGACGCATCACAAGCGGTCGCGGCGCATGGAGTGTCACTACTGCGGCTACACCGCGCCGGTACCGAAGGCCTGCATCCATTGTGGGAGTGAGTACGTGTATTTCCTCGGCACTGGTTCGGAAAAACTGGAAGAGCTTTTGCACGGGATGTTTCCCCAAGCCCGTATCGGGCGTCTCGACCGCGATACGGTGCGTGGGCGTGAGGATTTCGAGCGCGCGCTCAACGCGCTCGATGAGGGCGAGCTTGACCTGCTGGTGGGAACGCAGATGATTGCCAAGGGACATGACATTCACGGAGTCACGCTCGTGGGCGTGGTCGGCGCTGATATGGCGCTGGGCTTTCCGGATTTCCGGGCCGCGGAGCGCACGTTCCAGTTGCTGACCCAGGTGGCAGGACGCGCGGGACGCGGGCAAATGCCGGGTAAAGTCGTGCTGCAAACTTATTTTCCCGATCACTATGCGGTGCAGTACGCGGCGCAGCACGACTTCGCAGGCTTCTATGAAAAAGAGTTGCGCTTTCGCAGCTGGATGCACTATCCGCCGTACAGTGCGCTGGCTAACGTCCTGGTACGCAGCAACAAGCTGGATGAAGCGCTGCGCTGGTCGGGCATTCTCGGCAAATGGTTTGAGAAGACGCGGCATGAAGGTATCAGGGTGCTGGGGCCGGCGGCCGCGCCCATTCTCCGGCTGAAGCAGGACTACCGGTATCATTTTGTGGTGAAGTCGGCCAGTCGCGAGAAGTTGAATGCCCTGCTGAGATCGATGCTGATCTATGCAGCGGAGCAAAAGATCCCGCGCAATCAGGTGATTGTGGATGTGGATGCAGTGTGGCTGATGTAAAAAACAGTTGTCAGATTTCAGTGGCCAGTTGTCAGTCGTCGACTGTTCGGGAATGGTTTTAGTACTTCTTCCGTCGTGTGCTTCGTGGTTTTGTTTTATTCAAGGCAAGGGCTTTAACCACTAAGGACACTAGGGTACACGAAGGAAACCCGGGGCTAGTGGGCTTGCTTCTGGAGGAATTCCCGGACGACTTCTTTTACGTCGCGATGTTGACCGTCTACCGCGTAGTTCAGTTGACGCATTTCATCGTCGGAAATCTTGTCCGCGAGTTCATTCAAGGCCTGCAGCACTTCGGGATGGCGGGCGATCATGTCTTTGCGAATGATGGGTACGGCCTCGTAGGGCGGGAAGTAGTGTTTGTCGTCTTCTAGGACAAAAAGATCGAGGGCCGGGATCAGGCCATCGGTGGTGTTTCCCGCGGCTAGATCTACTTGCTTCTCTTTGAGGGCGCGAGCCAGCAGGCCGAGGTCCATGATTCGCGGGGACTCGGCGAAGCGAAGGCCGTAAGTCGCAGCCAGGCCCTTGTAACCGTCGGGGCGCTCCATGAACTCGTAACCGAAGCCGGCGCGCCATTTCGGAGTGTAGGCAGCGGATTGCGAGATCGTCTTCAAGCCGAGGCGGCGTGCGTCCTCACCTCGAATCTCCATGGCGAAGGTGTCGTTGAATCCGAAGGTCCGCCCAACGTCGAGATTGAACCGCTTCGCGTATTCGGTCTTGACCTCGTTGTAAACCTTCTCCTTGTCGCTGGAGGGCGGTTCTTTCAGGATTGCGGTCAGGGCGGTACCAGTGTATTCGGGGTAAATATCGATGCGGCCGCCGAGGATTGCCTGATGGCAGATGTAACTGCCGGCAAGATAGAAACGGCGCTCGACCGGGAGATGAGTTTTGTTTTCGATCTGCTGCGCGATGATTTCGCCGAGGACAAGTTGTTCGGTGAAATTTTTGGAACCGACGACGATGCGATCCGCGCGGGGTGGGCCGCAGGCGGAGAGGAGTGCTAGGAGCGCGAGGGCGGGGATTGCGCGGGCTAAATGCATAGGTCCTTCGCTGCGCTCAGGATGACACGCGTACTGGCTGGTGAGGGCTTAGACGTTTTTCCAGCCAGCCCAAACTAACGTCTGCGAGGATTGCCAGGCCTGCGGCAGGGATCGCGCCTGCGAGGATGACTGAATTGTTGACCATGGCCAGTCCGCGAAAGATATATTCGCCGAGTCCGCCGGCGCCGATCGCGGCTGCGATGGTGGCGAGGCCGATCGAGATCACGGCGGCCACTCGTATGCCGGCGATGATCACACCCAGGGCCAGGGGGAGTTCCACCTGCCAGAGAAGCTGGCGATCGGTCATTCCCATGCCGCGTCCGGCTTCGACTACCGCACGATCCACGCCCTTAATTCCGGTATAGGTATTGCTGATGAGAGGCAGGAGGGCATAGAGCGTGAGCGCAAGGATGGCGAGACGGTCGGAGCGGGCGCCGATCCACGGCGCAGGCAGAAGAAATCCAAAGAGAGCCAGGCTGGGAATTGTCTGGATGATGTTGGCTCCGCCCAGGACTGGCTTCTTCAGTACCGGCCAGCGCGTGATCAGAATGCCTAGGGGAATACCGATCAGCACTGCGAGCGCGATGGATGCTCCGACGAGGTAAAGGTGCTCGCCTGTGAGCTCCAGGACTTCGGTGTGGTTTTGGGCGATGAACTGGAAGACGTTCATGACGGGCCTCGCAGTGATATTTGCCTGCAATTGCGAGGGCAGGATGCCCTCGCGACAGCCGGCGGGACGCCAACGCTACTCGAGACGTTGGCGCTACTTTGCTTGGTCATCGCGGGCTCCGGGGATGGTTTTGAAAGCGTCTACGTAGGCCTGGACCATTGGATTGGTCGAGTGCAGGAATTCGTCGGGGGTGAGGGTGACTACCAATTCACCCGCTTCCATGAGCGCGATGCGGGTGCCGAGCAACAAGGCTTCACGCAGGTCGTGGGTAACGAACACCACCGTTTTTTTCAAGCGTTGTTGCAGGGCCAAAAATTCTCGCTGCAATTCGGCGCGGGTAATTGGGTCGAGTGCACCGAAGGGTTCGTCCATCAAAAGAAACGATGGATCGGCGGCCAGAGCCCGCGCCACGCCGACCCGTTGCCGCTGGCCTCCTGAAAGCTCGCGCGGATAACGTGATGCAAGCTGAGGCTCGAGCGCTACCAGTTGCAGCAACTCCTCTACCCGTTTATGAATGCGATCGGGTGCCCAGCCTTCGATTTGCGGAACTACGCCGATATTTCGCGCGACCGTGAAGTGCGGAAATAGTCCGATTTCCTGAATCACGTATCCGATCATGCGGCGCAGGCGGATTACGTCCCATTCGGCCACGGATCGGCCGTCAACGAGAATCTCGCCCTCGCTTTGCACCAGCAGACGATTGATCAGTTTCAGGGTAGTGGTCTTGCCGGATCCGCTGCGACCTAACAGGACAAGGGTTTCACCGCGCTGGACGTCGAGGTCCAAGTTGTGCAGAAGGTCATAACCGGTTTCGAGGCGATACGAGACACTCTTGAACTGGATGGCGGGCCGGTTATTCGGAGAATCGTTGACCATTCGTTTCCGTTGTTATCTCGACCGCCAGACTTAATTCCGCTATTTGTGAGGGCGAGACGCCCTCACGACAGCCGGCGGGACGCCGGCGCTACTTGGCTACCCAACCTCGTATGCTTTTGGTGGCAGGCCGGTGATGCGGATTCCGGAGTGGCCTTTGAGTCGAATGTTGAGCCCAATCAGCAGCGCGGTGATCTGCTCCAGGATGCGTGCATTTTCCAGCCTGCCGCCGTCGATGGCGCGCACGCCGGGGATTTTCGAGGCCAGAGTTCTCACCGTCTTCAAGGCGGCAACGTCATCACTGCAGACGATCACGTCGCAGTCGACGACAGCATCGCTGTTCAACACATCCGCGGAAGTGTTGTGGAACGCCGCCACAACTGAAACCCCCTGGGGGACGAGTTCGGCGGCTTGCTGCGCCGCCGATCCCTCCCATATGCCAAGAGTGCGGGTCGCGCGTCCACCAACGCTGGCAGCCAGAGGCACAGTGGTGTCAATCAGAATGCTGCCGGGACGGATCGCCGTCCTGACCTGCTTGAGAAGCGGGCAGTGGCCCTCGAACGGTATGGTGAGCACAAGCAGTTGAGCGGCACCGCAGGCGGCAATGTTGTCTTCACCCGAGATCTTTGCCTTGCCTCCAAGCATTGCCTGGATCTTCGCCGCTGCCTCTCGCGCCCGAGCCGCTTCCCGCGAACCGATGATCACATTCTCACCGGCGCGAGCCCATCGCAACGCGAGTCCAAAGCCTTCGGCTCCAGTGCCGCCAAGGATGGCGATGGTTGACATGACTAGGCTAACTCCATCGGGCCAGGCCTCGTCATGCGAACTCCGGCTCGAGTGATTCTTCGAAGGTGCCGTGTTCAGGTTGCAGCTTGATGTTGAGGCGCGTGTAAGTTGTGTTGCGTTCGGCGGGAATGCGTCCTGCCTCGAGAATCAATGACTGGAAGTCTTCGGCGCTGGTGTACTGTCCGGCGGTGGCTCCGGCTTCGCGCGAGATGTTTTCTTCCATCAGAGTCCCTCCGTAGTCGTTCGCGCCAGCGTGCAGGCACAGTTGCGAAAGGCGACGATTCAGCTTTACCCAGGACACCTGAATATTGTTGATGGCGCCGGCCAGCATCACTCGCGCGAGAGCGTGAATCTTGAGGTGCTCAGCGAGAGTTGGCCCCGGGCGCGCAATGCCTTGATGAAACAGCAATGTGTTCTGGTGCACGAAGCCCAGAGGAACGAACTCGGTGAAGCCACCGGTCTGTTCCTGGATTTCGCGCAGAAGCGTGAGTTGGTTGACCCAGTGGGCCGGGGTTTCCACGTGTCCGTACATCAGGGTGGAAGTGCTGCGAATGCCGCACTGGTGAGCGGTGCGGATGACTTCCTTCCACTGGGCGGTGGAGAGTTTGTTGCGAGAGAGCACGAAGCGTACTTCGTCATCGAGAATTTCGGCGGCAGTGCCGGGAAGTGTATCGAGTCCATTGTCGCGCAGCATTCGCAGGTAATCCGCCAACGGCATGCCGGTGAGTTCCACGCCGTAGACAATCTCCATCGGCGAAAACGCGTGGATGTGCATGCGGGGCACGGCCTGCTTAATGGCGCGCAGGATGTCGCGGTAATAGAACGGGGGCAAACCGTGGGGAAGTCCACCCTGAATGCAAACTTCGGTCGCACCCATCGCCCATGCCTCGGTGGCTTTTTGTGCCATGGTTTCGAGACTGTGGAAGTAGCTGTCCTCTTCCCGAGGTCCCCGGCTGAAGGCGCAAAACTTGCAGCCCACAAAGCAGACGTTGGTGAAATTCATATTGCGATTGACGACGTAGGTAACGAGATTGCCGACCAGATCGCAGCGCAACATGTCGGCCGCAACCAGCAGGGCGAGCAGATCATCGCCTTCAGCTTTGGCGAGCAACAGGCACTGTTCGGGAGAGAGTACGCTGCCATCCTGTGATGCCATCACCTGTTCGAGCGCGCTGGTCAACTCGGACGAGGCTTTGGCAGCTGCTCCGGACCACTCAAGAGCGGGGAAGGCTTCCAGTTCGGTATCGGTCAGGATGCGGGTCACAACTCCTCCTTACACCAACTTCAGCGAAACAGATCAGTCGCGGGCGGTCGAATCAAGTCACGGGCCGTGCCCCGTCCGGGTTGCCAAGTGAACCCTCGAATGATACACGCCGGCGTACGAGCCAGCTTGCCGCACACAAGGCCGGCTGCGCAAGCGAGCTGATCGGCGTCGGCATCAATACTGGCCTGCAACTCGTAGTTATGAGGATCGCGTTGGCCACGATAGTCGTGCAAGGCCTTCATGCCGGCGACGCCGATGGCCACCTCGGTCAGACCCTCTCGCCAGGGCCTGCCGAAAGTATCTGTGATGATGACCGGGATGGAAAGGTGCAGGACTTTCTTCAGCGCATTGTGGATTTTTGCGGCGGAACGGTCGGGGTCTTTGGGCAGCAGGAGAGCGTGGCGGCCTCCGTCGACGTTGGAGACGTCGACCGCGCTATTGGCGCAGATCAGCCCGTGATGTGTCTCGGTGATAAGGACGCCGCGTTTGCGGCGTACGATGCGACGGCTTTGGGCGAGGGCGACTTCGATCACGCGGGCGTCGAGGTCATATCGTTTGGCCCACCGTCGGGACGCGGCGGAGGGACGGACGGTTTGCAGGTCGATCAGTTGGCCTTCAGCCTTGGAAATAATTTTGTGTTTGATTACGAGGATGTCGCCTCGAAGGAGTGGTTGGAATTTTAGTGCGTCGAGAAGAAGGTTGGTGATGGAGTCGCCCGGGTTAATTTCGGCGTCGAGGGGGAGGGGGATAATATGGAGTTCCGAGGTCGGCGCAGGCGGTTTCTTTCGCCCCCTTGGGGCTTTGTTGCTGCCAGACGCGTTCCCACGGCTTACGCCGTGGGCTATATTCTTCTGCCCCTGCGGGGCTTTCCTTAGCGGGGCTTGTCTTGGGTTGGATTGCGGTGGCGAATTGACGGTTGGAGTTCGCACGGTTGGGAGACGATGGAGTGTTTACTCGTTTGCCGCCAGCGGTAAATCGGCCAGGTCCCATTGGCGGACCAGGCGTTGGGCGCGAGTGTCGCCGGGAGTGGAGGCTAGGGTGCGCAAGTCATCGGGATTGTCTATGTCGAGGGCGATGCCGGGAAGTGGGAGCACAACGCATGCCTTGCCTGTAGCCTGCGCAGCCGCGTGGTGGGGTTTGAAACTGTCATTGCCGAAGCGTGCGGGAAACAAGCCTGCGGGACGCCGCCAAATGGCATTCGTGCCGCGTCCGTCGGCGGCGGGAACCAGGACGGAGCCTTCTTCGGGAGCGGCGGCGATGAGCCTTTCCAGTTCCGAGGACTGAATCAGCGGAATGTCTCCCGGGATTACGAGAGTGCTGTCGACACCGCGGGATTCGCAGAAGCGAGTCGCGGTTTCGATTGCATCGGTTTCTCCACTGTTGGCGTTGTCGGGGATCACGGTGAAATGGAATTGCAGGGCCAGCTGTATGGCGAATGGATCGCTTGTAACGATTCCAACTTCCGGACGTTGACGCCATCCGGCCACAGCCTCGAGCACGTCGAGCAGCATGGTTTGCGCCAGTTCAGTGCGCGTGGGCTGATCGAGTATCGCGGCCAGGCGCTGTTTTGCGCCGGAGAGATTTTTGACCGGAACCAGAATCATGAGAGGTCCGATCCGGCATGGGCGGCGCTTTCGGCGGAAAACAAAGCCAAAATCTGGCGGGCCAGATCAGCCTTTTCGTTGGAAGTACTCATGACAGTATTGGCGCAATGAACGCGGAGCCCCGGTTTCTGCAAGGCTTCGGCCGCCTTTGCGTCGCGATTGTCGACCACCAAAATATCTAGAAATTCCTTATAGGCTTGCGCCACACCGGCGATAGAGACAGGCAATCCCTGGGCGGCCATCAGAATATCCGCAGGTCCTGAGACCGCTTTCGTGCCGATGATGGGGCTGATCGCGACGACTGGGGCATTAGTTTGTTTCAGAGCGTCGACGATGCCCGGAACGGCAAGAATCGGACCGATGCTGGTGACGGGATTGCTGGGCGCGAGGAGCACTACCGTGGCGGAGAGGATGGCGTCGATGACTCCGGGAGCGGGTTCGGACTTATCCACTCCGGCGAAGCGGACTGAATTGACGGGATCCTGATACCAGCGCTGCACAAAATATTCTTCGAAGCTCAGTTCGCCGATTGGAGTGTCCACCCTGGTCTCGACACGCGCATTGCACATGGGGAGGATGCGGGATTGGACACCCATCTTGGCGGCGATTTCGGCGGCGACTTCGGTGAGAGTTTTACCTTCGCGAAGTAATTTCGTGCGGAGCAGGTGGACGGCGAGATCGCGGTCTCCGGCGTGAAACCAGATGGGCTCGCCCAATTCGCCCATCGCCTGCAGACAAAAAAACGTGTCGCCCTTGACGCCCCATCCGCGTTCTTTGCTGAGCAGACCGGCGAGGACGTAAGTGATGGAATCGAGGTCGGGGGAAACGTAGAGGCCCCACCATTCGAGATCGTCACCGGTGTTTACGATGATCGTGAGGTCTTTGGCGGGGACGATTTGACGCAGGCCATCTACAAACTTGGCGCCGCCCGTGCCTCCTGTGAGCACAACGATCATGCGGCCATTGTCCTTTTTGCGTAGCCTTCGCGATCGGCGGCTGCGCGGACCTTATCCGAAAGCAAGCCGCGGCGCGTGGTGATCACGTTCAGGAATTCAGGATAAACCGGCAAACGCTGGCGCAGGAGATACCCTTTCGATTCCGTACGCGCCTGCAGTTGCGCCAAGTGCGGCCAGGGCTTTTCGGGATTTATAAAGTCCGGAGTGAGGGGCGAAACACCGCCCCAGTCGTTGATTCCGGCGTTAAGAAGGTCCTCGTAATAGGGGGCGGAAAGATTTGGAGGAGCCTGCAGGTTTACTTCCGGCATGAGGAGGCGGGCCACCGCGACGGTGCGCAACATTTCGCCGCGGGTGGGTTCGGGCCAATCGCGCAGGGGAATACCCGGCTTGGCACGGAAGTTCTGCACGATCACTTCCTGAATGTGTCCGTAACGGCGGTGCAGTTCGCGGATGGCCAGCAGAGTGTCCACCCGGTCTTCTGCGGTTTCACCGATGCCGATCAGCAGGCCGGTGGTGAAGGGAACGGATTGCTTACCTGCCTCCTCGATGGTGCGCAGACGTTTCGCGGGAATCTTGTCGGGGGCGTTGTCATGGGCGCGTCCGGGGCCGAGCAGATCCATGTTTGTGGATTCAAGCATCAGCCCCATGCTGGGCGAAACGGCCGCTAGGCGAGCGATCCACTCGGCGCTCAGCAGGCCAGGATTTGGGTGCGGCAGCAGAGTGGTTTCCTGCAAAATTCTCTGGCACATCGCTTCCAGATATTGCAGCGTCGAGTTGTAACCCAAATGACGCAAGGTGGCCCGCATTTCGGGGAAGAGTAGTTCCGGCTTGTCGCCGAGGCTGAACAGGGCCTCGGTGCAACCCATTTTCTCGCCTGCCTTGGCCACTTCGAGGACTTCGTCCGGCGTCATGGTGTGCGCGCCGGGTTCGCCGGGATCGCGGCGGAAGATGCAATATCCGCAATAATCGCGGCAAAGATTGGTCAAGGGGATAAAGACCTTGCGCGAATAGGTTATGAGATCGGGCTTGAATCGCTGCTTCGCGGCCAGGGCGGCGGTCAGAAGCGATGGGAGTTCGTCATCCAAGCAGACAATGAGCTGGCAGGCTTCCTCGCGTGTGAGCGGCAGACCGTGGCGCAATTCGTCGAGAAATGCCGGCGATGGTCTCTCTTGCGGTGCGATGTCGTTTCTTGTGCTCAAGCCTGCGAACCTCGCTCAGTTGCGAGAATGAGATTCTTGTGGGCAGCCTGGGCTGATGCGGCGACCGGAAATGTGGGCCCCTTCACTCTGTTTCCTACGCTCCGGGCTGCTCGGGATGACAGAGTTTGCATAGGCTTTCTCGCTCCGCACACTCGGGTGAAAGAACAGAATCGACAGGAGAATGATACATGAGGTCAATCGGGAACGCCTTGTTCGCGGCGTCCGCTCATTTTCCCAGGGCATCGCATGAGTGATATAAGACGATAGCGATCTCAGGGTATTCATGAGCGTTACATCAGCAGAATTCCGACAGGCTCTGGGCTGTTTTGCGACCGGAGTAACCGTCATTACAGTGGATTATGAAGGACAAGTGCAGGGCATGACCGCCAATGCCTTTGCCTCGGTTTCGCTCGACCCGCCGCTGGTGCTGGTATGCGTGGATCAACGCGCACGAACTCATGCCCACCTTCATGCCAAGAAGCGGTTTGGAGTGAACGTGCTGGCGGAGGACCAACAGATCATTTCGGAATACTATGCGCGCGCGGCCCAGGATCATGGCCACGCCGAGCGGGACGCAGGTGCACGATTCGACCGAACGGCACACGGAACTCCAGTGCTCAATGGCGCCCTGGCTTACCTGGAATGCCGGCTGCATACAGCACAGGATGCGGGCGACCACACGATTTTTATCGCGGAAGTCGAAGAAGTTGTGGTCCGGGAGGGTGATCCGCTGCTTTACTACCGGGCGAAATACCGGGCGATTCAAGAATTCAAGAAGTAGCGTTTGGCACTACGAGAATTTCCAACAAGCACGAACTGAGGGGAGAACCTTAATGGCAAGTCGGAGACGGTTCTTGCGCACGTTGTCTGGTGCGGCAGCGCTCGGCGTGACAACCGACGTCAGCAAGTTGGGAAGAATGCGATGGCTACGTATGGCCACCACGATGCCGGACACCGGCGCGCACGACCGCCTGCAACCGGAGTGGTACCGCCGGAAAATCAGCCAGGTGCAGCAGAAGATGAAGGAACGCAAGCTCAATGCGATGCTTCTGCTGGATGCAACCAACATCATTTACACCACAGGGTATTTTCATCTTTCGACGGAACGTCCGGTTGCCGCGCTGATTCCGGAGTCGGGAGATCCGGTTTTATTCATCCCTGAACTTGAAGTTGATCAGGTCCAACTGTGGTGGGTGAAAGATTACGAATCGTATTTCGATTTTCCGGGGCCGGTAAACCGGGTTCGCTGGATCTTCGAACGGGTAGCAAAACGTGGACTGTCAACCGGGCGGATTGGGGTCGAGGAGCCTCGGCCGGGCCGGATGCATCAAATAAAGCTGGGAGCCCCCAAAGCTGAGATCGTGGATGCGGGAGACCTGATCGAGGAGTTGCGCTGGGTCAAGGATGAGGACGAGTTGCGCATCATGCGGCGAGCGATGTACTTCGCCGACTTCAACGTGCAGGCGGGACGCGATTTCGTGCAACACAATGGCAGTGTGACCGAGGACCAAATCCTGAAAGCCAGCGCCGACGCCGTCGCGGACAAGATGTCAAAAGAACTGAACGATGTGGTGGGCGTCGGAATCGATGCGCCGTTCGGCGGCCTAGTGCCGTTTGGCAAACGCTCGGCGATCCCGCATGCGGTTCCGAGTAAAGACCGGCTGAAATCGGGTGACGCGTTGATCTTGAGTTTCGGTGCGCAGGTAGGAGGCTACAACGTCGAATGCGAGCGGTCATTTTGTGTAGGTAAGCCGACCGACTATGCGAAGCGTTTGTACGATGCCATGCTGGCGGCTCATGACGTGGCCGCAGAGAACATGAAAGAGGGTGCCGTAGCCGAGGAGGTCGATAAGAAGAGTCTGGATCAAATCCGCAAAGCAGGTTTCGAGAAGTTTCTAAGGCATCGGGCCGGCCATGGAATTGGTCTTGAAGGCCACGAAGCTCCCTGGATCGCAGAGGGAGACAAGACTGTGCTTGTCCAGGGAATGACGTTCAGTTGCGAGCCCGGGGTCTACGATCCGGAATGGGGTGGTTTCCGGCATTCGGACACGGTCGTTGTTCGCAAGGACAAGGGCGAAATATTAAACACTTATCCCACGCGGCTTGAGGACATGATCATCGAAATATGATTGATGCAACGACTCCGCCGCATGGAAGACGAACCGGAGAATGAAAATGGAAAACAAGACTGAAGAAAAAAAGGTTGTCAAACCGGAAACAGAGTGGAAAAAGCAGTTGTCGCCCGAGCAATATCACGTTGCCCGGGAGGCAGGCACAGAGCCGGCGTTTACCGGCAAATACTGGAAGACGAAGGATCCCGGTACCTATGCCTGTGTGTGCTGTGGGCAACCGCTATTCAGCTCGGACACGAAGTTTGAGTCGGGCACGGGATGGCCGAGTTTCTTCAAGCCGGTGGACGAATCGGCGGTCGTAAACCACACCGACCGGAGTTATGGGATGACGCGAACCGAGGCGCGTTGCTCGCGCTGCGATGCTCACCTGGGACATGTTTTTGAAGATGGGCCAACGCCGACTGGATTACGCTACTGCATGAATTCCGCGTCCCTTGATCTGAAACCTTCGCCAGACGCAAAAAAATAGGGGCACGCTGTAGCGCGCCCCCGTGGATCTCTCCGAAACGAGTTAGGCCCCTGCGACCGCGGCAGCCGCTTTAGGCTGCTCGGTTGCGGCCTGCTGCTTGGGTTGCTCAACCGGTGCCTGCTTGGCCTGTACCTGCTTCTGTTCGACAGCGCGAACCTGCACGCTGCCTTTCAGAATGGCTCCGTCCTCGACGCTGATACGTTGGGTGATCACGTCGCCCGTCAACGAACCTTCACTGCGGATATCGAGCCGGTCGGTGACTTGGATGTTGCCGTGAACTTTGCCCAGAATTACCACTTCGCGGGCGCTGATGCTGGCGGCGACGCTGCCGTTCCGGCCAATGGTTACGCGGCTATCGGTCAGATTGATCGTTCCCTCGACCTTGCCGTCGATGTAGAGCGATTCGGAGCCGGTGATTTCGCCTTTCACTACCAGCGAACGTCCGATGGTGGCCTGATCTACCGGGACGCTGACGGCTCTAGGCGGCGCGAAAGTCTGGTTCGAAGAAGACTGCGATTTTTGTGAATCTGATGGCTGCAGCATCGGGTGCGGCGCTCCTTTAAGTTTTCCGCGCGGCTGCACAACGGGCGATGCCGCATGCGGCGGGTGTCTGAATGTTAGACAATTTCTAACGTGACTATCGCACGGGGGCGCGAAATGGAGCAGGTTACGGAAGAGCGAAAGTCGGCCATGTACTGCCAGTAACTTACGGTTTAAACATGCAGGATCCAGGGCTCCAAACATGGACCTTCATGGCCGTTTCCCCTTGATCTTGAGCATCTGTCACAAGGCCAAACGGAGAGATTTCGAAAGTGCAACCGAATGGTTGCTTTTCGCTGGCGTCACAAGTTAATATGCAACCTGGAGGTTGCGTGATATGAACGACCGCGTTGAAAAACGTATCGAGCTCAAGGCGCCAGTTTCACGGGTATGGCGCGCCTTGACGGACTATCGCGAGTTTGGCGAATGGTTTCGGGTGAAACTGGATGGCCCATTTGTAGCCGGTGAATTGTCACGCGGGCATATTACCTATCCTGGCTACGAACACCTCAAATGGGAGGCCGTGGTGCAAAAAATAGAGCCCGAACGGTTGTTCTCGTTCACGTGGCATCCCTACGCGGTCGACACAAAAGTTGATTACTCCAAGGAGACGCCCACGCTTGTCGAATTCCGGCTGGAGAAAACCGCGAAGGGCACGCTGCTTCTACTGACCGAGTCTGGCTTCGACAAGATCCCCAGCAACCGCCAGCTTGAAGCGTTCCGCAGGAATGACGGCGGTTGGACGGAGCAAATGAAGAACATCGAGACTTATGTCGCACAAAAACCGTAGCGGCGTGGCTGCGAGACGACAGGCTCATGCACCTGTTTTTGCCGCGCTAGGGGACGAGACGCGGTTGTCGCTGGTGGTAAGGCTGAGCGGCGGCCGGCCTTGCTCAATTTCCCAGTTAACCGAAGGCTCGCGGCTGACGCGGCAGGCGATCACAAAGCATTTACGGATCTTGGAGGGCGTGGGAATCGTCCACAATATCCGTTCGGGCAGGGAGAGCCTGTTCGAATTTGTTCCGAAGCCTATCGATGAGATGAAGGAATATCTTGAGTTCGTCTCATTGCAGTGGGATCAGGCGTTGTCCAGACTGAAATCGTTCGTTGAAGATTGACCGACTGGAACGACGGTTAGGCCTGCAATGCCTGGCCTAGCTGCTCCCACTCCGCCATCCGGCTTTGCAGCTCGGTTCGGGTGGTGCCCAGCGCCTGGCTGAGCCGCTGGGTTTCTTCGGCGTTGACGAAGGTTTGCAAACCGGCCTCGTATTCGGCAATTGCATCCTCCAGCCGATTGATCTCTGCCTCAAGCTCATGGAGGCGGTCTTCCATCTGTTTGCGCTTGATGGGATTGAGACGCTTGCCCGCGGCCTCCTCGGAATTCGGTTTCTGAATGCTGGAATTGCCATTCGCGCCGTTTGAAGGCTGAGAATTTGACGCCGAGATCACTGCCTTCTGCAACTCGGCCGCTCCTCCTTCTTTGCGCCAACGATAGTCTTCGTAGTTGCCGGGATAGACTTCGACGCGTCCATCGCCTACTTCGAACACCCGCGTGGCCAGCTTGTCGATGAAGTAGCGGTCGTGGGAAACGAAGACTACGGTTCCGGTGTAGTCGCTCAAGGCTTTGAGCAGGACGTCTTTGGCGCGCATGTCGAGATGGTTCGTCGGCTCGTCCAAAAGAAGGAAATTTGCCGGGTGCATCAGCATGCGGAGCAGGGCATAGCGGTTGCGCTCGCCGCCGGAGAGCACGCCAATGCGCTTGAAGACGTCGTCGGCTGAGAACAAGAAGCAACCTAGCAAGCTGCGCAGTTCGGTTTGCGTCGAACGCGGCGAGATTTCACCGAGATCGTCCAGGATGCGGGCATCAGGATCGAGCTCTTTGTACTGGTCCTGGGCGAAATAATCGGCTTGGACGTTGTGGCCCAGCTTGTATTCGCCTTGGCTGAGCGGTTCGGTTTGGGACAGCAGCTTGATCAGAGTGGATTTCCCGGCGCCATTGACTCCGACCAGGGAGATGCGATCCCCGCGCTCAATGATGAAGTTGACGTCGCGAAAGACTTCCTTTTCGCCGTAGGATTTCGCGACCCCCACAAACTCAGCGACGATCCTGCCTCCAGGCTTGGGTTGCGGAAAGGAGAAGTGAATGGTCTTTTCTTCTTCGGGGAGTTCAATGCGCTCGATCTTCTCCAGTTCCTTGATACGGCTCTGTACCTGCTTGGCTTTCGTTGCCTGATAGCGGAAGCGGTTGATGAAGACTTCCAGTTGCTCGATGCGCTCACGCTGGTTGCGATAGGCCGCTTCAAGCTGCTCGAGGCGCTGGGTCTTCGCACCCAGATACTTTTCGTAGTTGCCGTGATAAAGATGAACCCGCTTGTTCCAGATCTCGGCAATCTTGTTGATGGTGACGTCGAGGAAATAGCGGTCGTGCGAGATGAGCACAAATGCATAGGGATAATTGCTGAGATATTCCTCCAGCCAGTTGCGGGCTTCGAGATCGAGATGGTTGGTCGGCTCGTCCAGCAGCAAGAGGTTGGGCTGTTGCAGCAGGAGCTTAACCAGAGCGATTCGCATCTGCCAGCCGCCGGAGAATTCTTCGGTCTGCCGGGTCCAATCTTCTTTGCGAAAGCCCAATCCGGAAAGCACGGCGCCGACTTGGGCCTCAATGGCATATCCGTCACGACTGGTGAATTCATGTTCGAGGCGCTGATAACGTTCCGCAACCTGCGCATATTCGGGAGATGAGTGGTCGAGTTCGGACATGCGCCCAGTCAGCTCTTCCATCTCTTTTTCCATGGCGCGCAGTTTGGAGAAGACCGACATGCACTCGGCGAACACGGTGCGGCCGGAGAGAGCGAGACCGTCCTGGGGAAGGTATCCGGCACTGATCCCCTTGGCCCGGTTGACGGAGCCATAGTCTAGGCTTTCCGAGCCCGCCAGGATTTTGAGCAGAGTGGACTTGCCAGTGCCATTTGCGCCGACCAATCCCACGCGGTCGCGAGGGGTGATCATCCAATCGGCGCCTTCGAAGAGGAGCTTGTGGCCAAAGCGCTTGCCGGCTGAGGAGAGCTGGATCACAGTTCAATCGTCTCATGAGTGGGGGATTTGATGAAGGAGTGCTCATCCTGAGCGGAGCGGGAAGCTCGTGTGGGTTTCAGGGCTCGCGGCATAAGTGAAGTATCGTGCTTGGGATTTGGGAAGTCGCTGCGAGGAGGCTTTGATCGTTGTACACGCCAGATCCTTCACCGGCTGAAGCCGGGTTCAGGATGACGCTGGGATCGGGAGGGCGGGATTTGGCAGCGATACTAAAGAGCGCGTACGAGAGTGACCGGGAGGGGATAGGGGTGCTTCGACTTCGCTCAGCATGACAAATGGAAGGAAGGCCTGTGTGTGAGCTTTTTGTGGCATGACTGAAGTCGTGCCCTTCCCGAGCAACATTGGGGCGCGAATAAAGTCGTGGCGTCTCCGAAGGGCGGGACGGGCTCACGATGGCCGCCGGGACGGCGGCGCTACCCTAACGGTTATTGCGCGGTGACGGCTTTCAAAACGCCGAGTCTTTCCATCGCGCGGTCGATGACCGCTTGCAGTTCACGGGCGTACTTGACCTCGCGGCCTTTCGCGAGGATCTTTCTGGCTTCATCTGGGCTGAACCAGGTGGGATTGCGTCCCATCTCTGGAGGATCTTCTTCGCGTTCGACTTCCAACAGGAATGCCTTGATGACGAATTCGCGAACGCCTGGTGGCTTCCAGAAAACTCCCTTGGAGTGGATGTAGAGGCACAAGTGTCGGGGCCCGATGTTACCGCTTACGCCGGCTTCCTCCCAGGCTTCACGCTCTGCGGCCTGTCCGTGAGAGAGGGAAAGCTCGGGATCACCTTTTGGGAAGGTCCACTTGTTTCCGCCATTTGTGTTGACCAGAAGGAACTCGACAGATGGTCCCTTGCGGCGGTAGCAGACCGCCGCCACCTGCAGGGGTAGCGCGTGTTGTGGGTTCCTTGCCGCGCCCATGTTCGAGGCCTCTGAAGAGCTGTCCCGCCAGCAATACCAATTCCGATGTTAGTCCGAAGATATTTCAGGAGTATTAAAGTGCAACGAAAAAGGTGCAAAGCTGTATTACCAAAGGGTTACGGGCGGGTGACGAACGGAAGGCAAGGTTCATTCTGGGGCAACGGTCCGGTTTCCAATTGATGTTTGCTGTCGAGAATCATGGAAATGACGTTTTCATCCCCGACAACGGTATTGATCATCATGTGGTACAGGCAGCGGGTGGGCCAATCGGCGCCGAAATAGTGCTTCACAAACTCTATGCGATCGCGATCGACTGTGTCGACCAGTTCTTCGGCTTCTCTGTGGTTGTGTCCGATCAGAGCCAGCCGTCTTAATTTTTCTTCCCGCGGGGCGTAGAGGAACACATGGAAGGCGTCGCTTTGCGCACGCAGGAAGTAAGGTGCGCCTCGTCCGACGATTACGCAGTTTCCGGCGGCGGCTGCCCTGGTCATCACCAACTGCCCGATTGCCACGAAGCGGTCCGCGTCAAACGGCTCAGTGCCCTTCGACGGCATACTGCGCTCGTAACTACCCCGCCAGAAAGTTTTCGCTAAACGATGGAAGGTGCTGTCCAGCCGCTCGTCGCAGTACATCACGGCGGACTGGTCGACTTGAGCTTCTTTGGCTATCTCTGCGGTGAGGGTTTGGTCCCAGAGTTTCCAACCGAGGCGGCTGGCAATTACGCGGGCGATCTCCGCGGCTCCGCTTCCGAATTCACGCTCTACCGTGATAACTCGAAACACTGTGTCCCCCGGAACGAATGGATTCTATCCCGCTCGAGACGACAAGGGAAGAGCATGACCAGCTCTTAGTGAACAGCCATCTGACCACCTGAAGGTGGCCGTTTCATCAAGAAGACCAAGGGAACCAGAATGAGAATCGCCACCCCCAATAGCCAGAAATTATCGATGTAGGCGAGCATGGTGGCTTGGCGGAAGAAGTTACCCTGCAACAGCGCGTATGCCTTATGCATGGCGTCTGGAGGCGAAAACCCTCTGGATTCGAGGGCGCGCGATGTGCCCTGAATCATCGATTGCACTTGCGGACTCGCCGAAGAAAGATGACTCGACATGCGGCTCAGATGGTACTGCTGTCTCCGATCCAGCATGGTGGTGACGATCGAGATTCCCACACTGCCGCCGATGTTACGGGCCAGATTCATAAGACCCGAGGCGGCGTTGTTCTTGTTTTTGGGCAGGAACGCATACGCGGCGGTATTGATCGGGACGAACAGGAATGCCAGGCCGGCGGTCTGAAGAAGCCGGGCGTAGACCATGGTCCGAAAATCCACTCCCAGAGTGAAGTTGGTCATGTGAAACAAGGAGAAAGAGAGCACGAGAAGGCCGCCCACCATTAACTTACGGGCGTCGAAACGGGAGAGCAGAAAGCCCACAACCGGCATCAGGAACATCAGGCTGAAGCCGCCTGGCAATAATGCGAGTCCAGCTTGCTGCGCGGTGTAGCCCAACATGGTTTGCATGAAGAGCGGCAGCAACACGGTGCTGGCGAGCAGCGCAAATCCCAACATGAACATCAGCAGGTTGGAAGCGGCGAACGTCCGGTTGGTGAATAGATGCAAATCGATGACCGGATCTTTGTGCCTCCATTCCCACCAGATCAGGAACAGCAGGGAAACGGCCGCGATGACCGAGAGCACGATGATGAAATGCGACTCGAACCAGTCATCGCGTTGGCCTTTGTCCAAAACAACCTGTAAGGTGCCTAAACCCAGAGCGACTAGGCCCAAGCCAATGTAGTCAATTCTCGTTTCTGAAAGCTTCTTGCGCTCCATTCGCGGCGGGTCGTGAATGAGACGCTGGGTCAGGATGAGAGACAGAATTCCCACCGGGATGTTCAGCAGAAAAATCCAGCGCCAGGTGAAATTGTCGGTGATCCAGCCGCCTAAAGTTGGGCCGATGGCGGGCGCCAAGACTACTGCCAGACCGTAGACGGCGAAAGCCATACCCCGTTTCGCGGGTTCAAATGTATCGGCCAGAATGGATTGTTCGCTGGGTTGTAGACCTCCGCCTCCCGCGCCCTGCAAGACGCGAAAGAAGATCAGCATGCCCAGGTTTGGCGCCAACCCGCATAAAAACGAACTGATGGTGAAGATGGCGACACAGCTCATATAGAAACGCTTGCGCCCGATGATGGAAGAGATCCAGCCACTCAATGGCAGAACGATGGCGTTGGAAACCAGATAGGAAGTCAGCACCCAGGTGCTTTCGTCGGTCCCTGCGGAAAGACTCCCGGCGATATGCGGCAACGCGACGTTGGCGATGCTGGTATCCAGCACTTCCATGAACGTCGCCAGCGTGACCGTTATCGCGATGATCCAGGGGTTGATCGTCGGGCGCTCGAAGGCAGCGCCATCCATCGTAAGAGCCGCCGAACTCATCGCACCCAGACCTTAGGTTCGACTGACATTCCGGGCCGCAGAATATGCTCTTTCGTCTCTCCTTGATCGAAGGTAATTTTCACCGGGATGCGCTGCACCACTTTCACGTAGTTGCCGGTGGCATTTTCGGGGGGAAGCAGGCTGAACAGCGCTCCGCTGGCTCCGGCGACGCTTTCGACATGGCCGTTGTATTTCTTACCATAAGCGTCGACCGAGATGGTGGCCCGTTGCCCAGGCCGCATCATGCCGGAGTTGGCTCTCCTTGAAGTTGGCTGTGACCCAGATGTCGTCCAGGTTAATGATTTTCATCAACTCCTGACCAACCGAAACGTTCTGACCTACTTCAACCGTACGATTGCTCACGACGCCATTGACCGGCGCTACCAGCCGCGCATATTGCACATTGAGGATGGCCTGATCCAGTTGTGCCTTTTTCTGCTGCGCCTGCGCTATGGCTGCCTGTGCGCGCGCACGCATTTGAGCATTCTGTTGCGGACCAGTTTCGGCAGCTCGCAGGTTGGCATCCATCTGATCCCGTTTGGCTTGGGCTTGTGTTACCTGTTGCTCCGCAGCAGAGGCTGAGGCCCGTGCAGCGGCCACGCCGGCAGCGCTGGATCGGGCTGCAGCGACCGCCTGATCGTACTGCTGGTGCGAGATTTCCTGCTTGTCTACCAGTTGCTTGTAACGGCCAACATCATTTTGGGCTTTGATGTCGTTGGCAATGGCTTGCTCCAGTTGTGCCCGCGCAGCCTCCAGTTGCTGACGCGCCATTGAAACTCCGGCCCGTCCACTTTCGACGTCGGCCTGAGCCGAGGACAATTGGCTCCCCGTGTTGACCGTGGTAATGGGAACGTTTACCTGCATGGACTCCGCCGTCGCCAGCGCATCCTGGTAGGCAGCCTTGGCACTAGCCACGGCAATTTCATAGTCCTTGGGGTCGATCTCGACCAGGGGCGTCCCAGCGGTTACATACTGGTTATCGTTAACCAGCAGTTTCGCCACATGCCCGGAAACACGGGCGCTGATGGCATTCAGGTGACCATCAATCTGCGCATCGTCGGTGGATTCGTAACTGCCCAGATATCGCCACAGAAAAAATCCGGCCACCAGCAGAACGATCCCGCCCACAATCATGGCCAGGCGAAAGCGCGGGTTGCGCGAAGCCTGCTTCCAGTGGAGATCCTTCTCAGACGCGGGTAAGGGACGATGTTCTCGAGTTTCAACCGGAGGCGTGTCGTTCACTTTCGTTTCTGTGCTTGATTCCATATTACTTGCCCTTCAGATATTGTCGTACGCCTTCTTCTGCGTAGCCCATGGCTCGTACCAGTTCGATCTTGGCCAGGTTATGGGAGTACAAGCTGGAAATATAGCTTTCATGGGCTGAAGCTACCGTTTCCTGGGCCTGCACTACTTCCAGGTTGTCGGTGACCCCGGCGGAAAATCTGTCGTGAGCCTGGGTCAGGGTCTGTTCAGCCAGATCCACCGAACTGCGCGCGACCTGCACTTGTTCGTCTGCAGCATGCAAGTCCAGAAGAGCAGTCCGAACTTCGTATTCTATCTGTCCCCGCAAATTATCCAGCCGGGCACGGTTTTCCCGCAGCGTGGCATCCGCCTGAAGGACGTCCGCGTGAACTTTACCGCCCTGAAAAATAGGAATATTCAAGCGGGCAGAAACCGAGAAGGTACCGTGGGAGTTGCCGGGAGTAACGCCCAGATCGCCATAGTCGGCGTTCGCATCGATGGTGGGAAAGTATTCCGCGGACGCGCCTTTTTTATAGTGCTCAGCGGCTCGAACCTGCTGCACGGCGGCCAGATAATCGGAACGGGACGAATAAGCGCGTTGCAGGCTTTCCTCGACTCCAAGGGTTGCAAGAGAGTCGTAGGGCGCTTTGGAGGTGAGGGTAATTTCCTGACCGACCGGTAATCCGATGGCGCGTATTAGAGCGAGTTTTTGCTTGGCATAGTCGTTACGGGAGACGATTAGCTGTTGTTGCCGATTTTGCATTTCTACGCGGGCTCGAAGCGTGTCAATGGCTGGACTTAAGCCGGCGTTTTGCTGGTCCGCTGCCTTTTCGTGCAGCGCCTCGGCGTTGGTCAGTTGAGCTTCAGCGGTTTCCACCCGGGCTGCACCCGACAGCGCTTGCAGATAGGCATTTCCGGTTGCCAGGACTACCAGGTCGCGGGCATCTTTGTAGCTCAAGTGGGCCGCTCGCTCGTCTTCTGCCGCTCCGCGTTCCCGGTTTAAGGCCTTGAGATTCAGAATTGTCTGGGTAAGGTACAACGCGGGCATCGAAGTACCCGTAAGGCCCGATGATTGTCGGAAATCCGGGAAGGTTCAGCCCTAACGCCGCCAGGTTTTGTTGCGCCGCATTCTCGCTAACGCCGGCCGTTAAGTTAGGTAAGAGAGCGCTCAACTCTTTCCACTTTTGTCCGCGGGCGGCGATGGTGCCGTAGCTTTGGATCAGCACGCCAAGGTTATTCTTCAATCCGAGATCGATCGCATCCTGGAAGGTGAGCGGCAATTCCCCGGGCGTGATTTTGCCCTGGGCCACACTGCCTGAATAAGGACTTTGGTTCGAAGGCAGGCTGATCTGCGCCGCGCCCTGGCTTGATTCCTCAGTGCCAGTGGACGGGTATCCGGAGTTTTGTGGCGACGTTTGTCCGGGTAACGTTACCACCAGGCAAAGAATCGCGGCCGCCGCAGCGAACTGGGGCCATGTTTTGGAGGATGATTTGGAGTTCAGTTCTTCCATAGCGAGCGAGGGTGCGGAACGCAATCGATACAATAAGTTATCTTGATTCCCGGAGCGGCATTATAGATGCAAACCATTGTCTATCGAGCGCCCTGGGAGTGGGGCATTCCTACATTTACAAAAATTTGCTTTTCATGGAGGGATGCTGTTGCATCTAAACGACTAATTCAATGTTCGCACGGAGGATTGTTTTGAAAAAACTCAGCCAACTTATGGTGCTGGTGTTGCCCTTTCTCATCCATAGCACCGTTCATGCACAGCAGTTTGACGCGGCGTTTGGGTTCGGCACAGTGTTGGCGCCCTCGGCTTCCAGCGCCAGTGGAAACCATGCCCCGGTGAGTTTAAGTGGTGGCACTTATCCGGTTTTCAGCGCCGACATCCTTTTGAAGAATCAGTTTGGAGTGAGTGGGGAACTAGCCTGGAGAGCCAGCCGAAATCTCTACGCAGGCTTCGCGCCTGAACGTCCGCTCTTCTATGATTTTAACGGCATTTACGCTCCAAAATTGGGCAAACATGCGGCCGCGGAACTTGAGGCGGGTATCGGGTGGGAAAGCATCCGCTTCTATCAGGGATTCACCAGTTGCGGTGCCATCAGCTGCACTGACTTCGTGAGCAGCAATCATTTCATGGGTCACTTTGGAGCTGGCCTCCGTTACTACATCCACGGCCATCTGTTCGTTCGTCCGGAAGCGGACCTCTATCTGATCAAGAACAACCAGGAATTCAGCTCACCGACGGCGGGCCGGGTTGGTGTCTCCATCGGTTATACCTTCGGCCCGGGTTTCTAGGGGCAATTTTCATTCTCCACCCCGGGGGCGAATTGCCCTCGGAGCGGATCTGATGGGTTACGAGGCCGTTCGAAGAAACCGGCGAATGCCGAAGTCGTAGAGAGCGGCGCCGAGAAGCCCTCCCAACAAGGGCGCTACGACGGGGACCCACCAGATGCGCGCTCCGTCGGTTATACCGTTGTTGTGGAAACCAGCGACCACGGTGAACAGGCGGGGACCGAAGTCGCGCGCGGGGTTAATCGCGTAACCGTGCATCCCGCCAAAGCTGATGCCGATCACCACCACTACCAGTCCAATCATGAGCGGAGCCAGATTCGCCCCCGGCGGTGTATTGAATTCATCGGTGATCGCGAAAATGAGGAACAGCAACAAGCCCGTGCCGATTACCTGATCGAGAAACCCTGCTTGCAACAAAGCAGGGAACGCTGGAAATGTCGTGAAAACCCCTGCAGTCTTTTCCAGTTGGGGGTCAACCTGATGAAAAGCGGGAAGATAATTTTGATAAACCAGGGCCGCGGCTACAAACGCACCAGCCGTCTGCGCGATGGAATAAGGCAGCACTTTCCGCCAGGGAAATCCTCGAAACACCGCCAAGGTCAGGGTCACCGCGGGATTCAGGTGGGCTCCTGAAATTTTTCCGGCGATATAGATCCCCATCGTCACCGCAAGTCCCCATCCCAGGGTGATGTTGGTGTACCCGCCGTGGACGATTTCGCCCGGGGTTTGGGATGGAAATAGCACGACCATGGCGACAACCCCTGTTCCCAGCAAGATCAGTACAAAGGTTCCGAGGAACTCGGCTATCAGTTCCGCAAGCAGAGGGAACTCGGGGTTCATCAGGACTCTCCTGTATTTACAGCCCAATGGGCGCGACGTAGCATAGCAAAAATAGCTTGTTGCGACGAATACCAGTGTTTTGCCCGCGATTCGCCGCTTTCGCGTTGGCTGGAGCGTTTGTGGTGCAAAAGGGTGGAAATCTTCAGACCCTTTAGGACGCGGGGGCGCATCTAACCATCTGCATCCCAAATGTCATAGGCGTACTTCGACTAAAAGGGTTTCGAGAAGTCGACCATGCGACGAATTAGCCTGAAAAATTGCCCGTATTGTGGATGCTCAAAGATCTACGCCTCAAAATCCCTAAGGTTCAGCGATACCGTCTTTGTCATGTTTTTCTTACGACTTGTAAGGTGCCATATCTGCATGCGACGGCACTTCCGTCCGATTTTTGTTCGCACTCCCGATAATCCTGCAAGGAACATTGGCCCAGGAACCGCTGCACCCGAAGTCTTCCATTTCAAACAGGGAAAAAAGCGTCCAGCGTAAGTTGAGGCGAAAGATGCTCCGGGGCTAGGGTTTGGTGGGATTCGAGCTCTCGATAAAATCCAGTAACTTCTTAGCCCTGAATGGTTTTTGCAGCACCCGCCATCCCGTCACAATACTCATTCTCTGGTTGTGATTTTTCTCACGGATGGCATGGATGAGTTCGATGCCATTCATTCCTTTGTGTTCCAGGTCGGTTAGTACAAGATCGAACGGACCTTCTTTGCAGTAGCGCTGGAATGCTGTGGTCCCATTCTGTTCGGTTTCGACCAAGTGACCTTTTTCAGAATAGCCACGATGTAACTCTGCACCGCAGGCTCGTCTTCGATCAAAAATATCTTTATGATTGGGCTATCTATTCTTGAAACTATGCCGTGGACAATTTGAAAAAGACGAGTGGGGGAGGAAGTACTGCGCATTTCTGCTTATGGTTCTGATTCAAGCATTGGGGTGGGAGACGGGAATTGAACCCGCAACGTCCGGAGCCACAGTCCGGTGCTCTACCGATTGAGCTACTCCCACCGTGTCTCAAGATTATAGCAACTGGACTGGAACGACGAGCGTGAGCAGCCGAGATCTGTTTGAGTTTCGCTGTGGGTGACTTGCCTCAGGATTTCGGCGTGCCCCAAGAAGATTGAGGCAAGACCATCAGGAACGCCCGACACCGACATACTCGAAGCCCATGGCCCGCAGACGTACGGAGTCGAGAAGATTTTTGGTGTCGACGATCACGGGGCGCTTGAGCAAATGCTTGATGCGATCGAAATCGAGGCCCCGAAATTCTGGCCAGCCGGTGCCGACTACCAAAGCATCCATCCCTTCGGCGGCCGCGTAGGGAGTTTCACAATAGTGAACGGTTCCATTCAGTTGCATCCGCGCTTCAGGAATCGCCACCGGATCGTAAGCTCGAACCCGGGCGCCTTGAGCGACCAGATTTTTGGCAAGGTGCAACGAAGAAGAGCCAGCGACAGAATTGGTGTTCGGCTTAAAAGCCAGACCCAGTATCCCTACATCTTTGTTTTGCACCGAGTGCACCATTGTCGAAATTTTTTCCAGGATCCGGTCGGCCAGACTGAAATTCACTTCACGAGCCGCTGTGAGCACCTTCAGAGAAACACCCTTGCCGCGCGCCAGTTCGGCGAGTGAATCCATGTCGGATTCAGCGAATAGTCCACCCATACCGGCGCCGGGCTGCAGGCAACGTGGAGCAATTTTCTTGTCAAGCCCCAGCGCCAACGAGAGGCTGACGGCATCGGCGTTCACATGCTCACACAGGCTCGAAAGTTCATTGATGAAAGAAATCTTGGTGGCGACAAACGCTGTCGCGGACTCACGAACCAGTTCCGCAGTTTCGTGATTCGTAACGATGACAGGAACTCCGCGCATGACTAACGGGTGGAGGATCTGTTTCAACGCCAGCACCGCGTCATTCGACGCGCTTCCGAGGATAATCCGGTCAGGCCAGTTGAAATCTTCCATTGCACAGCCTGGGGTGACAAAAACCGGTTGCGACACAATGGTCGCCTTCAATCCTGTTTCTTTCAGGCGCTTTTCGACTCCGGTGGCAGTCCCGACTCCTACCGGGGTCATGATGGAAAGGATGGGCGGATGAGGCGCCAGGCGAGCAATTCGAATCGCCAGGTCTGCAAGATGGTCCGGCGTATCCTCAGCCAGGAAAATCACCTGTGCTTTCCTGGCAAATGATTCAATGTCGGTGGAGTAAGCCAGGCGTCCGGATCGCACGTTTCGCTTGATCACTTCGGTGAGGTTCTTCTCAAAGAACGGAACATTCCCCTGCGCCATTTCGACCATGCGAGAACTATCGGGATGGCAGCAGGTTACTGGAGTTCCAAAATCCGCCAGACAGGCCGAAACGATCGTGCCCAGATAGCCAGATCCGTAAACCCCTGTCTGCATGCGCCCCCCGGCTCGATATCTCAAAACCCGCATGGGAAGCGGCGTTACGCAGCTACCCAACATCTTATGTACGCCGGGAAGCACGCATTGGCAATAGACGGGAAGGTCATGTACCTCAGGCGGTAATTTCAGCTTTGGAGTGAGATGGATACGAAGACTGGCTCACTTTGAAGATGATTGAAGGTCTGCAGACGTCGAAGTTCTTGCGCGTTAACCGAAGGCTATCTAGTCAGGAGGTGAAGGACCGGGGCATCGGCAGATTGCTGATTATCGTGGCGAGACTAGCTGGCGTCCCAACCGAACCTCTGCGAGATCGACCCAGCAATTCGGTTCTTCTTCGCGTACAAAGATCAGTTCGCTTACCGAAATGTCGCGACTACCGGCGAAGCGGTTCCAGCGCTGGCTGGCCACCTGATAGGCCTGTTGCGCCTGTGACTCCACGCTCATCTTTACGATGGTCAGATGAGGCATGTAGGGCCAGTCTTCCTGGGATGCCAGAGCTCCCGTATTCAGTCGGTCGTGAAGCTCACGCATCCGGTAAGCTCCGCTGGCAACTCGGATGAAAACTGTCGCCGTCAGCGGACAGAAAGTTTCGACCTCTCCCAGAGTGACAGTAAACGGTTCCACCTGACTGCAAATTTCTTCGAGAGTTTCACGCGCGGCTGATTCGGTGCCATGGAGAACACGTGGCGGCAGCATAGTCAGATGTGCGGCAAGATGAGGATGCTCGGGATGCAGGTGGCGGCGGAGATCTTCGACGAACTCCCCGACCGGATTCTTAAGGTAAGTCACCAAAGCGTAGCGCGAAGTTGGAATCATCCCACGGAAATTATACGCCGTGGCCGTTAACGGCGCGGATTTGCGAGGGAGACCAACGGGAAAAAGGTCAGATATAATTGAAAACAGATGTCCTTCTAACAGTCGGGGCGTAGCGCAGCCTGGTAGCGCACCTGCCTTGGGCGCAGGGGGTCGTAGGTTCAAATCCTATCGCCCCGACCAATATCCTCTGCGGCATCAACAAAATCTGGACGCAGCAGAAGCAGCAATCTCAAACCGTGGAGAGTAAACCGAGGTTCCTATGGAGAGGCCGCTGGTAGACCCGACAATTGATGAGTACCTTCGCCGGAGACTGATGCCGGTGGAGGGGGCGATTCCACACCTGGCTGGAATCGACATGTACGGCGACTCCATCCCGGCCGGAATTGTGGGCGGCGACCTCTTTGAGTACATCAATTTCCAGCAGCGTTACAACATCGACGCGCGAATCGCTCGCGCTCTCAAGTTGTCCAAGCAGTACTTGGATCCGCTGCCTCAAGGCCAGACTCCGCGAAATTCGGTGGATGACCAAGTGCAGTGGTTGGAATCCAGACCCGGCCACGACCCGACGGCGGCAGTCGAGTATCGAAAGGCAAAAAGCTCCGAGCAACTGAGAATTGCTGAAGATCTGGAGGAACTCCGTACAACTGCAGGAGTGTTAATAGTCGATGCCGAGGGGCACGGGATCATCTCGGCGAAAATCGCCTCGACCGTGCATGACACTTTTCACGCACTCATGCTTGCTGAACTGGATCGATACGGGAAAACAACCCCCGGTTTTTTCGAAAAGGTCAATCTCAGGCTGGCGCAGTCAGTCACCGCGCGCAACGCGCTGGGGCTAGATCCGCACGACAGCACGCGCGAGATCGCTACCATGCTGTACGGCGAAATGCGTCCGGAGGGCCATTTTCGATTCGTAAATTTCGGTCACCCGCCGCCGCTAGTCTTTTCCGCAGAATTCGGCAGGTTCATGGAGATCGATGACGACCGCATGGTCCAATTCCTTGCCCTGGGCCTGGAAATTCCTGAAGACCATCCTGACCGGAACAAGTATTTTTCCATGAGCCTCAGGAAAAGGCAGGTGAACTTGTCGGACGTCGCAGAGATCACACTGATGAGTCCGGGAGATATTGTGTTCCTTTACACGGACGGGGTCTACGACGGCAGCGATCAGAATGATCGGTTGCAAATCGAGCGCCTGATCCGTGATCACAAAAGGGAGACAGCGAGAGATATTTGCAACACGGTCCTGGCATACGCGGTCAAGCAGGACGAGCACCTGACGCAGATCGGCGAAGTCGATCGAATTGATGACAAGACGGTATTCATCATCAAGCGCAGTTAGTCGATGCAACAACTCAAACTTGCTCAACTGATCGCCTGCTTTGGCGCGCGCAGCGCGTTCGTGGGCCCAAGCCCCAATTTCGCTTCTGCCCGTTGATGGCCCGCCAAAAATAAGGTAGGCTGCTGCCTCGGAGCAGCCATCATGCCCCCTCACGTGGTTCAACAAGGAGAATGCATTACCAGCCTTGCGGATCGTTACGGATTTTTGTGGCAGCGTATCTGGGAACACCCTGAGAACTCAACGCTTCGCCAGAAACGCAAGGACCCTAACGTGCTTTTTCCTGGAGACTCGGTGTTCATTCCCGATCCAGAAGTGAAGCAGGAATCCCGGTCCACCGATCAAACGCATAAGTTCGAAAAACTGGGTGCACCCGCGAAGATCGACCTGCGGTTACTGATTGAGGACAAGCCCCGCGCTGGTGAAAGTTACCGGCTGGTCATTGATGGCGTCACCAAAAATGGCAAGGTTGACGGCAGTGGACATGTGAAGGAGTCTGTCGCGCCTACGGTCAGCAGCGGAACGCTGTACGTTGGCAGCGGGACGACGCAAGATATTTATCAATTACAGTTCGGCGCTCTCGATCCCGTTGAAACTCCCACGGGCCTCAAGGGTCGCCTGCTCAACCTGGGATATGGCGCCGATGATATCGCCGAAGCGATCCGCGCGTTTCAGTCCAAGCAGGGAATGCCTCTAACCGGTGAGGCTGACGACGCGACCCGCGCCCGGTTGGTCAGCGAGTTTGGCCAATGAGTGATAACCGTTCGGCGCCAGTCGCGCGGCTGGTTCCGAGCTCGACCGCGTTTAATACGCTGAATATCCCCCCTGCAATTCCCGTCCACTTTCAAAAATCCCCGGACTTTCCCGGCGGATCCCCGCGCGGGATCCAAGGTCTCGACTTCCAGGTGGTGGTTGCAGGCACGGTTATTTCTATCGGAACGACCGGGGCGGACGGAAAAATTGATGTCCGTGTTCCTCCGGGCGGCAGCGCGAAGATTCAATTGATGGTCGCTGGAAAGCCGGCAGCCGAGTATGAAGTGACCCTGGACTCCAGCCCGCTGTCGGATCTGAATGCCGGAGATGCGACGCTCGATCCTGGATCTGGCCCTCAAGCTGCCAACGAAGCCACTAATGCAACGTCGATTCGAGGTACCCAGGAGAGGTTGCGAATTCTTGGCTACCAGATTGGTCACGGCGGTCCGGAAGGCACCGGGGTCAGCGGAACGATGACCCTAGAATGGGAGCGTGGGGTGATTGACTTCCAGGCAGACCAAAACCTCCTAATCGACGCTAAAATCGGCACCAATACCAAAGCCAGCCTCAGAAGCCGAGCGGGAGGATAGGAGCGGATGGCGATTCGTCTTAAAGTGCGGCTGAACCGGCAGATCGTTGTGCCGATCCGCTTCACGCGTGCGGTGGACGGACCTACGCAAGCGGACGCGCCTGATGTGGACGACCGCGGTTTTGCCATGGGAACTCGTCCCGGCACCTGGGGTTCAACCGATGCTCGCGGCGCCATGGTCAGCGTCCAGGAGGGGGACACCGTTCGGGTGAAGGTGCTTCGCGAAGACATCGATGATTCCGTCCCCCTGTTTGTCACCAGCACGAACTCGAAGATGGCTGCTGTTTCGGGACCGGCTGCGCTGGGGGCGGATAGTGTCTTCAGCCTGACCGGGGCGACCGACAGCAAGAATACGCCGTTGAAAATTCAGATTCATCTGGGATCCGTCGGCGGGCCCGTGCTAGGTGAACTCGAGCCCCATATCTTTCAGTTGAGGCAACTGAGGGTGCGGGCTCATCTGATCTCGATCAATCCTCCGGCGAGCGGACCTGATGCGGCGTCTTCCACTTCCCGCACCGCGGATAGTCTGGTGGCGCTATTCGAGGGTGTTAATCGGATCTGGCGACCGGTGGGGATTGAGTTTCTCTACGACCAGACGCAAACCACGTCTGGAAGTATCAGTGGTTTCACCACGAAAGGGACCATGACCACCCATCTCTCGTCCACGCCTCCCGAATTCTCGGAGTTCACCCGGTTGATCTCTTTGGTGGATCCGGTCACGGGAGACAAGCCTGACCCGAACGCCATCAATGTGTACTTCATTCATAACGCTACCGAGGTGCAAGGTCTGACATTCGACAACGACAATCCCCAGCACGGAGTCGTCATCGCCGATCTTCAAAATCCCGACCCAGCGCAAACGACGGCCCATGAACTGGGGCATTACCTCGACAATGACAATCATGCGGACGAAAATACGACGTCCAAGCATATCCGCGATGACATTTCGTCGATACGAAGGCTCATGTTTGGTCCCGCCAAGCCGGGGAAAAACCCCGGCTACCGGTCAAACGTGGGATATGGCAACCGGCTGACCGGAAACCTGATCAGCGTCAAGCATCACCCTGCAGACCCGAATGACGGAGAAGTTGACCGAAACCGGCGCCGGGCCTTGCATCCAAACTAGGTGTCGAATGCGGAGTATTCCGTTTGCGGTCATGCTGGCGATTTTATCGGCCGCCGCCCCTGCTTGGCCGCACGTCGAGCAGGAAGGAGCAAAGATGCCCTCGAGCCAAATTGTTGAATACGTGAAGCACAAGAAATGGGGATCGGTGGACCAGCCCGGAGTGGTCGGCCCCGACGCCGTCCCCGCCCTGCTTCCTCTGTTGAACGATCCGGACCCGCAGGTGCGCGAGTTGACCGTTCATTGCCTCGACCTGGCCGGTGGTCCGGAAGCCGCGGAAGGACTTCTAAAAGCTTTGAACGACAGGATTGAAACCGTCGGCGCCGCGGCCGTCCGCGCGCTGGCCACGCACTACACGCCAGAACAGATCCCCGCGATCAGGGCTGAACTGAATAGCAACCGAAACGAGTATGTGCGGGAACAACTCGCGCTCCTGTTGGGCAAAACGGATGACGCGTCTAACATTCTGTTCCTAAATGCGCGGCTTCCGGCGGAAAAGGACGGGCATGCTCAACACGCGCTTTCTCTTGCGATGGCGCGTTTAGGAGACGTAGCCAAAAAGGATGAGCTGCGGGCACGTCTTCTGCAAAGCGAGAATGTTGCCCAGCGTGTGGCTGCCCTTCGCGACCTGCCGTACGTAAACGACCGCTCGTTGCTCGCTGACGCCCTTCCGCTGCTCGACGATCAGCGCCCGGGCCTGAATATCGGTCCTTCGCACGGGCCATACTTCATTCGTGTGTGCGATGTGGTGGTTTTGGTGACGGGCGAAATGCTTGGCCATGTCGTGTCGTTCAATCTGAATCGTCGCCGATTTACTCCCGAGGAGTTAGACCAGGTTCGGAACGTTTTGTCCCAACTACGCTGAAAGTTTTCCTGCTTGCTGGTGGACTTACAGAGAACTCTCTGGAAGAATGCTGCGGAAGCGAGACCCGGAGGCCCAAACATGATTCCGTTAAAAGTGAATGGACTAGACCACTCCTTCGATGGCGATCCCGATCTGCCGCTCCTGTGGTATCTGCGCGATGTTCTGGGATTGACTGGGACCAAATTCGGTTGCGGCATGGCTCTTTGCGGAGCGTGTACCGTTCACCGGGATGGAAAGGCGATCCGGTCGTGCGTGACGAAAATGAGCACGCTGACGGGAAAGGAAATTACTACCATCGAGGCGATTTCAGAAAATGGGCTACATCCCGTACAGCAGAAATGGATCGAGTTCAACGTGCCGCAATGCGGCTACTGCCAGTCCGGGCAGATTATGCAAGCGGTGTCCCTGTTAAAAGAAAAACCCAAACCCAGTGACGATGACATTGAGGCGAGCATGGCTGGAAACATTTGCCGGTGCGGGACTTACCAGAGGATTCGGGCAGCAATCAAGGCGGCCGCGGGAGAACAGGCATGAGCGACAATATTCTGAACGTCAGCCGTCGCGGTTTTCTTCAGGGAATGCTCTCCACCGGCGCTCTGATTCTGAGTGTACGACTGGTGCCTGATGTTTTATGGGCTGCCGAGGCTTCAGCGGGAACGCACGCCGATCGCGCCGTCCTGCATCCCAGCGCGTTCGTTGGAATTGACACCGACGGAACCGTTTACATCGTCGCTCACCGGTCAGAGATGGGTACTAGCAGCCGTACGTCCGTCCCACTGATTCTGGCTGATGAACTCGATGCTGATTGGAAGCGGGTGAAACTGGAACAGGCGATTGGCGACCCGCGCTATGGCGATCAAGACACGGATGGATCGCATTCTGTCCGCAGCTTCTTCGAAGTAATGCGTGAAGCCGGAGCCACAGCACGCCTGATGTTGACCCAGGCCGCAGCTAAGCAATGGGGAGTTCCGGTCTCGGAGTGCCAATCCGATTTGCATGTAATCGTTCATCAGGCGAGCAACCGCCGGGCCGGTTACGGAGAATTGGCAGCATCCGCCGCAGCGTTACCCATCCCGAAAAAAAATGAACTTCAATTTAAACCGAAGAGCGCATGGCGATATATCGGCAAGGGTGTTTCCAGCTATGACCTAACTGACATTTGCACCGGCAAAGCTGGTTATGGCATGGATGCTCACGTTGACGGCATGGTCTACGCGTCAATCGAGCATCCTCCCGTGCTCGGTGGCAAGGTCAAATCTTATGACGAAAAGGCTCCGCTACAGGTGAAAGGGGTAAAGCAAACCATCCCGATTAAGCCTTTCACGCCGCCGCATCTTTTCCAGCCGCTGGGCGGTGTCGCTGTCATTGCCGACAACACCTGGGCGACGTTTCAGGGGCGCAAGAAGTTGAACGTATCATGGGACAACGGCCCGAATGCCAGCTACAACTCCGATCAATACAGGAAAGAATTACAGCAAACAGCCCGTAACCCGGGGAAAGTGGCACGGAACATCGGTGACGTGGATGCTGTGTTTGCCAAGGGTGGAAAAATTGTCGAAGCGGAGTACTACGTCCCATTGCTGGCGCACGCTCCGATGGAACCTCCAGTGGCGCTCGCCGATTATCGGGATGGAAAGGTCACGATCTGGGCATCCACTCAGAATCCGCAGGCGGTGCAGGAAACGGTCGCGGGCGAACTTGGCATACCCAAGGAAAATGTAATTTGCCACGTGCCTCTTCTGGGAGGAGGCTTTGGACGCAAATCCAAACCGGACTACGCGGCTGAGGCTGCGATCCTTTCGAAGGCATTAGGCCGGCCGGTGAAGGTTGTCTGGAGCCGAGAGGACGACATCAAGTTCGGCTATTACCATGCCGTGTCCGCGATGTATATGAAAGCGGCGCTAGACGCGAAAGGGAAACCTGCCGCGTGGCTCCAGCGCTCGGTCTTTCCGCCTATCGGATCCACGTTCACATTGGATACGACATACGGCGATGGAGGCGACTTAGGGCAGGGGTGGACGGATTTGCCCTTCGATATTCCGCATCATCGCGCTGAGAATGGTCCTGCAGAAAACCATGTCCGCATCGGATGGTTCCGGTCGGTTGCGAACATTTATCACGCCTTCGCAGCGCAATCTTTTGCCGATGAACTGGCTCATGCTTCGGGACGCGACTCCGTGGAATACCTGCTTGATCTCATCGGGCCTGCGCGCGTTGTCGACGTCAAGGCTTCGGCTCCTGACTACGACAACTACGGGGAGTCGCCATCCGTTTATCCGTTGGACACGGCCCGAGTGAGCCGGGTCGTGCAGATCGCTGCGGAAAAATCGGGTTGGGGAAAACGGAAGTTGGGCAAGGGTGCCGGGATGGGTATCGCCGTCCACCGGAGCTTTTTGACCTATGTGGCCACGGTTGTTGAAGTTGAAGTGAACGACCAAGGTGAAGTGAAAATCCCCGTCGTCCACACGGCAGTAGATGCGGGCCTGGTGGTGAATCCGGAAGCAACGCGGTCCCAGTTTGAGGGTGCGGCCGTATTCGGAACCAGCATCGTTCGGAGCGGCGAAATCACCGCCAAGGATGGAGTAATCGAGCAATCAAACTTCGACAACTATCCGGTTGCTCGAATGAACGAAGCTCCCTACAAAACCAACGTCTACATCGTGGATAGCGACGCGCCACCTGCGGGTGTTGGGGAACCAGGAGTTCCACCATTTGCTCCGGCGGTCTGCAATGCAATTTTTGCGGCAACAGGAAAAAGGATTCGCGAACTACCGCTCGCCAGGAACATTACAACTGCATAGCTTTCGAGCCGACCCGCGTCGGTAAACCGACCGGGACTCGACTTTTGTCAGTTGTTCAGCGCTCGATGACACAATGACGCCAGTGGTTCTGCAGAGGCCCCGCATGAAAGAAGCTGGGAGATGTGGGGCCTCAGCATATCGCGCCTAGGAATTGCAGCGTCTCATCCGTTCTGACCTCTCCTTTTGCAACAAATCTGGCAATCGAGCCGGGAGATTCCATGGCTCCTCAGTGCCGCATTGGCTGGCACCACAGGGCCATTTACGTTTCATGACAATCAGCCTACCTTCGGTTTGAGCAGTTGGGTGTGGGATGTCTAACGAACGTCCCAAGGCTCGAACCTGGGTCTGGGACGTTGGTTTTCTCTTAGAAATCACTGAAGGATGAAAGGGTCAAAAGGCGTAGTCCGTTGTGGCGACGTTGTGTCCCCGGGATGGGGACATGTACTTGCGGATGTGCAAATCCCAAAGGTTGTACAGGTTTAGCGCGCTTGGACGCTCCCGCGGCAGTTTGCAATCTCGTTATGAAGTAAGTGGTGCCATTCAATGGACTTATGGCGCTCGGCGTTTTGTAAAGAAAAACCTTATGAGCTCTAATTTGATGAAGAAATGGGAGCTGCCTTCGGTTCCACAACCTTTCCACAGGGATGTGGTACACGAGATGTAGTTGGAAAACCGCGAAAAAACTGACTATCCCTCGGGCTCCACGCCCTCAAAAGCTCTCGATTCAAAGCGAGTGGATCGCTTCACGAAAGCCAGCTTGACCTTGCCTGTCGGACCATTGCGCTGTTTGGCGATAATGAGTTCTGCTTGGCCTTCCAATTCAGGCTCATCCGGCTTGTAAACTTCCTCGCGGAAGATGAACGCCACAACGTCAGCGTCCTGCTCAATGGACCCGGATTCGCGCAAGTCTGCGAGCTGCGGACGATGGTCGCCGCCCCGGCTTTCCGGTGCGCGGCTTAGCTGGGACAGTGCAATCACCGGCACCTTCAGCTCTTTGGCCAACGCCTTCAGGCCGCGCGAGATCGCGGATACTTCCTGGGTACGGTTTTCATACCGCCGGCCTCCGCCGGACATCAGTTGCAAGTAGTCGACGATGATCAGATCGAGGCCGCCTTGTGATTGCTGCAGGCGCCGCGCCTTGGCGCGCATTTCGCTGAGACTGATGCCAGGCGTGTCGTCAATAAAGATAGGCGCATGCGCAAGCTGTTCCATGGCCTCTACAACTTTATCCATGTCGTCACGCCACAACGAGCCGGTGCGCATCTTGTGCGAATCAACTCTGGCTTTCGAACACAGAAGGCGAAGCAACAAAGCCTCGCGCGACATTTCCAGGCTGAACATGCCGACCACTTTCTTATCTTCGATCGAGGCGTTTTCGGCAATGTTCATGGCGAAGGCAGTCTTTCCCATGGAAGGCCGGGCGGCGATGATGATCAGGTCGGAGCGTTGCAGACCGCTGGTCATCTCATCGAGATCGGGATAGTGCGTCGCCAGTCCGGTGATGCGTTGGCCGCGCTGCAACAGAGCATCGACCGATCCGAAAGATTCCTTGACGATCTCCTGCACTCCCATGAAGCCGCGGCCGATGCGTTTTTCAGAGAGCTGCAGGATGGCGGCTTCCGCGTCGTTGAGTACTTCCTCGGCAGGATCGCTTTGGTCGGAGGCGCGAGCGATGGCAGAATTGGCGGCATGGATCAGCCCGCGCAATAGCGCTTTATCGCGAACAATCTTGATGTAGTGCTCGATGCTGGGCCGGTCGGGAACACCATCCACCAGGCCCGAGATGTAACCAACGTCGCCGATCGCCTCCAGTTCCTTATGCCGGTCGAATTCCTCGACCAGAGTAATCATGTCAATGGGCCGGGCGGACTCGGCCAGATCCATCATCCGGGTATAGATACGGCGGTGGGAATCGAGAGAGAAGTCTTCGGGCTTGAGATTTTCGGCGGCCTGGTTGTAGGAAAAATTGTCCAACAAAATTGCGCCGAGAATGGAACGTTCGGCTTCAACGTTTGCCGGAAGCGTGTGCGCGAGACTGTAGTCAGTAGTTGCCAAGATGATAGATATTGAACCGGTTGCCTATGTAGGCGAATATAAAGCGAAGTTAAGGATTTTCCAAGGTCAACGAGACAAGTCCTTTATTTCTAGTCGTTTCGTCGGGACAGTTCAAAATAAATGCGGCCCAGGCCAGCCACCTGAGCCGCATTGCTCGTGAGTGCCGCGCCTGTCGCTTTACCGCTCTTGGCGGCAAGGTGTGCGCTCGCGAAACCGCGTTCCCGGAGGAATACACGTTTCTGACGCACGCTGCAGATGCTGTCTGCGAAATCCAGATCCGTGATTCACGATCCGAAGATGGTGATTCGAAGATCCCGATCCGAGATTGTCATCTGCAGTGACCACGGAAGCGGGCGGCTCAAGTCCAGCTTTTTAAGAAGGACCATTTGAGGAGGCCGCAACGCCCGAGTCTTCGGTGACGCGCCGAAACGCATCTTTGAAAACCCTCCCGCCGGTTCACCCTCGAGAACCGCCGGTCCGCCAGCTCTGCCGCAGTCGCCAGCAGGCTCGATGCAACTCACGCTTGCACTGTGAGCACTTTGCGCGAATACAGAAATCATCGCAACGAGAAACTGATGTTCAGTTGTGCAGAAACTGTGGAGGATGTGACTTCCTTGTGGAAACAGAAGGAAAAGGGGGAGGAATCTACGATGGGGTTTTGGCGGGGCCGGGGAAGCCCCCATTGAAGCGAAGCGGGAATTGTCTTTATAGTTAAAAATCGTGAAAAACGATCAGCATAACCAGGACCGAAAGAAATTAAAACTGAAAGCAATCAGATGAGAAATCTAATCTACGCAATCAACCTTTCCATCGATGGCTGCTGCGACCATACCAAATTTGGTGGTAGCGAAGAAATGCTGGAGTACTTTACGGACCTCATGACGGACGTTGACCTGATCGTCTACGGACGTAAAACCTACGAATTGATGATTCCTTATTGGCCCGATGCCGCAAAAGACCAGTCCTCGACAAAAGCAGAGATTGAATTTGCGCAAACATTTGCCGCGATTGACAAAGTGGTTTTTTCCCGATCATTAGACAGCGCTGAAGGAAATACGAGAATTGTCCGCGCGAATCCTGGGGATGAACTCCTCAAGCTGAAACAGGAAACAGGCAAGAAAATTTCAGTCGGCGGTGTAAGTCTGCCTGCGCAATTGATTGCGCTTGGCTTGGTTGATGAATTTCATTTTGTCGTTCATCCTGTCATTGTCGGGGAAGGAAGACGGTTATTAGAAGATACCAAGCTGCAGAAGAACCTAAATTTAAAACTGGTCGAGTCGAAGATCTTTAAATCAGGATGTGTGGCCCTTCAATACTTGAAACAATGACAGAAAAGAAAAAGGCCACGACAGAAAGCCGTGCCCTTAATTCGTATGATCCGTGAACACCGTGGCTAGCTGCTAGTCGCGAACACCATCCAAAAACGCCCGCAGCTTACGCGATCTCGACGGATGCCGCAGCTTACGCAAAGCCTTCGCTTCGATTTGACGAATGCGCTCGCGAGTGACTGCAAATGACTGGCCCACTTCTTCCAGCGTGTGCTCCGAACCGTCTTCCAGGCCGAAACGCATCTTGATGACCTTCTCTTCGCGCGGCGTGAGTGTGCGCAGCACCTGCGAAGTCTGGTCTTTCAAGTTGACGTTGATCACCGCTTCGGCCGGCGATACTACAGCGCGATCTTCGATGAAGTCGCCCAGGTGAGAATCTTCCTCTTCTCCGATTGGGGTTTCGAGGGAGATTGGTTCCTGCGCGATCTTCAACACTTTGCGCACCTTAGCGACTGGAATGTCCATGCGCTTGGCGATTTCTTCCGAAGTCGGTTCGCGTCCCAGTTCCTGCACCAACTGCCGCGAAGTGCGGATCAGCTTGTTGATCGTCTCGATCATGTGCACCGGGATACGAATCGTACGCGCCTGATCGGCAATGGCGCGGGTGATGGCCTGTCGAATCCACCACGTGGCATAAGTCGAAAACTTGTAGCCACGGCGATATTCGAATTTGTCCACCGCCTTCATCAATCCGATGTTGCCTTCCTGGATCAGATCCAGGAACTGCAAACCGCGGTTGGTGTATTTCTTCGCGATGGAAACCACCAGGCGGAGGTTGGCCTCGATCAATTCCCGCTTGGCCTGCTCCGCATCCATGTCCCCCTGGATGATTTCGCGTTGGGTTCGCTTGAGCTCCTGAAAGGAAACTCCCGCTTCACCCTCCAACTTTTCCAGTTCAGAGCGGACGGAACGTGACTGCTTTCGATATTCCTTTTTCTGCTCGTCGCTGCGAGTGGCTTCCGCCTTGCGTTCCAGGTTCTGGGACTGGCGGTCGAGCGAGCGGAGAGTGTCGACCGTCTTATTGACGCGATCGATCAACCGCTTCCGCTCGGCGTTGGTGAAACCCAGCTTGCGGACGCACAATGAAACGGCCACTACCGAGCGCGCCAGGGCGATGCGATAGCGACGGTAGTCTTTAGGACGCTTCTTCTGGGACACCGTGGCGAACTTCTCGAGCAACCCACCGACTTTCTTGTAGGCCTTGGCGAGGTCGTCGATTTTCCCGGTGAATTCCTTCAGGCGGTTCTGAAGGATTTCATCGGTAATCTCCTCCTCATCGAAGGTGACCACTTCCTTGATCGAGCGGACGCCCTTCTTCAGGTCCTCGCCCATCTCCAGAAGTTCGTTGATTACGATCGGAGAACGGGAGAGCGCCTTCAGAACTCGCAGTTGCCCGCGCTCGATGCGCTTGGCGATTTCAACTTCGCCTTCGCGCGTAAGCAGAGGCACAGTGCCCATCTCGCGCAGATACATGCGGACGGGGTCGTTGGTTTTTTCGAGAGCGCCAGGCGTGAGGTCGAGTTCGACATCCTCGCCGGCTTCTCCCTCTTCTTCGAACTTTTTATCGAGAGCGGAGGAGGGAAGTTTTGGTCCCTCCAGCACATCGATTCCCTGCGTACCGATGGTGGTCAGCAGATCGTCCAGGTCCTCGGGAGAATGCACGTCGTGCGGGATAAGGTCGTTGACCTGGTCATAGGTCAGATATCCCTTCTCTTTACCTGTGTCGATCAGCTTTTTAATGTCGTCGTACTTGTCGTCAAGAGCCAAGACGGATTACCTTCTTTTCGTCCTATGGAAAGGACTGGAAACGTTTTTTGGCGGTGGGAACGTGAAGCGGCCGAACTGCGCGCCGGGCACAAACCTTTGAATTATAGCATCGGGCAGGATTTTGACGCACTCTGCCCATGCTTTGGTCAACTAGGAAATTAGATGTTCCCGCCCTCCAATTAGTTTCAGGGTGTTTTTTGCCTAGGCTGACCGGTCAGCGGGACCCTCGTCTGCCAGGCTGGGATCCATCAGAGCCCGCTTCAGCCGCATTTTTTCCTGCAACAGAGCTTGCATCTGCCCGGTCTCCTGTCCTCGCGTTGTCTGAAGCTCCCTCTGGACCCGCTCAAGCTTTCTTCGAAGCTGGATGCGACGCAGCCCTCGTACCGCTCCCTCGAGGCGTTCGGGTGTAAGCTCTTCGTCGTCTTTCATGAGGACGGATGCCAGCAGGGTCCGGTCTGCATCGGGTAGGGGAAGTTCCGTAATGTGCATGGTTTCTGACTCGGTCCCGAGCAGGACTTCGATCAATGACTCGGTAGCGAGACCCGCGTGAAGACTTTCGCTTTTGAAAGCGAACTGCGCTTGACGGCAGGGATCGAATTCCTCTTCCGCGCCGTCGCGGGCGGAGACATGCTCGGATGAAGTCTGCATTTCGGTTGCGGAAGCCAACGCTCGAATCAGGATCTTTTCCGCGTCAGTCACCTGAACCTCGGCTGGCGCCTTCAAGGTGGCAGTGGAACGGTTGGCGGCAGCGTGCTTGAGTTCCTGGCGCAGTACGGACGAGTCAATGCCAAGTTTTTGGGCCATCTCCCGAGCCAGTTCGTCGCGCGCAATGCGGCTGGGAACACGCTGGATGTGAGGCAGTAGATAGTTCACCGCCTTGATCTTGCCTTCGGCGCTACGGACAGGAAACTGGTTACGGGCGCGTTCGATCAGGTAGTCAAAATACTTCTGGGAGTTCTTGAGAGCCCCGGCGTAGGCATCTTTCCCCTTGCGCCGGATAAACAGGTCGGGATCGAATCCCGGCTCTAGGGTCAGCACCTTGAGTTGAAATTCCTCTTCCACCAGCAGGCCGAGCGTTCTCTCGGTGGCCTTGGCACCGGCAGTGTCGGGATCGAAATTGACGACCACATTCTTGCTGAACCGTCCCAGAAGCCGCGCCTGAAGTTCTGTAAAGGCAGTACCCGAACTGGCGATTACGTTATGAAAGCCCGCTGCAAATACCGAAATGCAGTCCATCTGGCCTTCGACCAGGATGGCGTAGTCGAGTTTGCGAATCGCCTCTTTTGCCTGGTCGAGATTGAACAGCAACCGTGACTTCGAATAGATCGGTGTCTCAGGAGAGTTCAGATATTTCGGGCCAGCTTTCTCGTCGGTCGAGAGGGTGCGTCCGGTGAAGCCGACAACGCGTCCCGCCTCATTGGTGATTGGGAACATCACCCGGTTGCGGAACTTGGAATAGATGGAGGCGGTCGTTGGCCTTTGGTCGTTGGCCGTTGGCTTGGGATCTTTGGCCGCGACATTACCTTCAGCGCCTGCCTTGTCATCCCGAGCAGAGTCGAGGGATCTTGCGCTTTGCTGAGGGCTAAGAGCTGACGGCTGACGGCTGCTTTCCGCCTTCCACGAAAACACCCCACTCTCCCGCAGCATTTCTTCATCAAATTCGCCTTTTAGCCGGTCGCGAAGGAGAAATCCTGAGTCGGGGGCATAGCCGATCCGGAATGCCTTGATGGTTCCCTCATCCAGCCCACGACCCGCCAGGTACTCGCGGGCGTTGGCACTTTCCGGGCGCCTCAGGTATTCCTGAAAAAATGTGCAAGCTCGCTCGTGAATCTCGAGGAGCACGGTACGCAACCTGGCCTCTTTGGCCTCAGCAGGACTCGAGAAACTCACTTTTGGGAGCGCTATTCCCAGCTTTTGCGCAACGGTGCGGACCGCTTCGGGAAAGGTAATATTCTCGATCTTTTGAACAAAGCTGAAAACATCGCCGGATACACCACAGCCAAAACAGTGAAAGAACTGGCGGGTGGCATGCACGGAAAATGAAGGCGTCTTTTCGTTGTGAAACGGACAAATCCCCGAGTAGTTCTGTGCCCCAGCCTTCTTCAGCTTGACGTAGTCGCCGACAATACGAACGATGTCCGCTTGCTGCTTGACGATTTCCTTGAAGTCGCCGGAGTCGGTCATTGAGGATTCGCTGCCCGCTGGAATTGTGAGGCTAGAAGCCGCTGATTTGAATATACCGGAAGCAGTTTGCTGTGGAGAAACTGTGGAAGGTGCGTTTATCTCGTTGATCGTGGGGAAAAAAACTGGCGATGGAGGCTTAGAGCGAACCTAAACTCGCAACTCCACCACTGTCGCCCCGCCCCCACCTTCATTCTGCGCGGGCTCAGTGACCGATTCCACATGCGGATGCTTTTGCAGGTATTGGCGAAGCGCTTTCCTGAGAATTCCCATGCCACTGCCATGTATCACGCGCACCCGGGGCAATCCCGCGAGGAATGCGCGATCCAAAAACTTCTCGACCTCGCTGGTGGCATCGTCTACGGTCCGTCCGATTACGTTAATTTCTGACGGCACGTTCGAATCTTCTTTCTCCAGAGAAACTGAAATTCCGCGAGCCCGGGCCGCTTTTACCGGCGAATCGGAAGCGTGGACAATAACTTCCGCGATATCGTCGCGCGCAATCTTCATCTTCATCGCGCCGATCGCGACTTCGAAGTGGTTTTCATCGAGTTGGCGGGCGACGACCGCTGGACGTCCGACAGATTTGAGTTTGACCGTGTCGCCTTCGGACACTTGTTTTACGAGCTTTGGCTGAGCGTGAGGATCACCCTGATCTGCACCCGAGGCATGCGCGACCACCGTCGAATCAAATTGGTCGCGGAATTCACGGCGAAGCCTGGAGATGCGGCGCTCTGAGTCTTTCGTCAGTTTTTGTGCGAGTGCCCGGTCCTGGATTGCGTTAACACTTTCCCGCGCCTGATACTCGAAATCGCGCAATACGGTTTCGAGCTTTTTCTCCATTTCCTTCACTTTCGTTTGCTGCTCTTTGCGGCCTTCGACCGCTAATCGTGCCTTTTCCCGTTCCAACTCGGCTTCGTGGGCCTTCAGCCGAAGGCTTTCGGCTTCGGTCTCGCGCAATTGCTCATGGAGGCGGTCGAGATAATGGCCAACGTCTCGCGCCTGCGTGCCCAGCTTTGACCGGGCGGCTGCAATAATTGTCGGATTCATTCCCAGACGTTGCGCGATATTGAGACCTGCGGACGCTCCGGGCACGCCTATTTTCAATTCGTAAGTCGGTTGTAGCGTGGCTTCGTCGAACCCGACGGACGAGTTCACCACTCCGGGAGTATTGGCGCCATAGACTTTCAGCGAAGTGTGGTGCGTGGAAATCACCGTGGTGCATCCGATTTCGCGGAAATGTTCGGCAATGGCCACTGCCAATGCGGCCCCCTCCTCGGGATCGGTAGCCGACCCCAACTCATCGAGCAATACAAGCGAATTCGGAGTCGCGGTGCGGGAAATAGAGTCGATGTTGGTGACGTGAGCTGAGAAGGTCGAAAGATTCTGCTCAATGGATTGATAGTCGCCAATGTCGGCGAGTACTGAGTCAAAGACTGGGAGTTCGGCGCGGTCGGCAGGAACGGGAATGCCTGACTGAGCCATCAAGGCCAGCAGGCCGACAGTTTTTAATGCGACCGTCTTTCCGCCGGTATTCGGGCCGGTGATGACCAGTTCGAGATTTTCGCCTTCCAGTTCGATGGTGAGCGGAATGACATGTCCTTTTTTCGCTCGCAGATTTCGCTCAAGTAGAGGGTGCCGCGCATTGTGCAGAATCAGCCGGGCGGTACCCGGCTCAGAACGTGGGACGTGGCTGTTAGTCCGCTTGCTGCTGTCACGTCCTGCGTGCTGCTCAAGCAGAATGACTGGAACGCAGTTGTAGTCCTCGGCGAAGTGGGCCTTTGCAAATTGCAACTCGAGCTCTGCCAGTATTTCCGCCGCCTCTAAAATCTGATCGGCGCTTTCACCGACACGGCGCGTCATTTCGAGAAGGATGCGGTGGATCTCGGCCAGCTCTTCGTCGAATAGGCGGACCAGTTCGTTATTCTGCTCAATCGTCTCCAGAGGTTCGACAAACACGGTCTGGCCGCTCGAACTGGCGCCATGTACCACCCCTTGTACCCGGCGTTTCTGTTCGATTTTTATGGGAATGACGAAGCGCTCACCACGGATGGTGATCAGTTCATCCTGGACTGCGCCGCCTTCCGCGAGACGCTTCAGATAGCCACGAAGCGATTCCTGGATCGATCTCTTTTGACGTTCGGTTTCGCGACGGATCCTGGCGAGCTCGGGCGATGCCCGGTCTTCAAGAGTTCCGTCGGGTTGGATCTTGTTGCGAAAGGCGCGCAGAAACTCGGTAAAGTCGACGACCCCGGACGAAAGCCGTGCGACCGCACTCCACGGGAGCTTCATGGCTGCGGGAGGACCAAGAGCAATCTGCCGCCACTCCGCTGCGCGGTCGACGACGAGAATCACGTCGCGGATCTCGACGGTTTCAAGCACCGCCCCCGAGATACGCGATTTATTTACCGTCTGCGAAATATCGAGTAGTCCCGCAAACTCGAAGCGTCCACCCACGCGACGAAACTCGCGAATTTCGGTAGCGAGTTTATGCTGATCCTCGATCCAGCTACGTTCCACCGATGACGATAAGGAAGCAATCCGCTTTTGCCCCAGTGGCGATGACACATATCCCTGGATGAGATTACGCAGGGACTCGAATTCCAGCACGCGGTCACTGGTGCGAATAAGCGGGGAAGGCATCGCATCAATGTTACAAGAAGGAACCGAATCAGCTATAGCCGCAGGTCGTCAGTTTTCGCTGGTATGAAAGTTGGGCAGGTGAGGTTAGCGCGTTAAGAAAAGTCCTTATGCTTTTGCAGCCGCGACCGCAGCTGAGACTGGCTGATTGGCGACAGGGAAGCGAACTACAAATACTGCGCCCCCTTCGGGCAGATTGTGGCATGTAATTCGCCCCTGGTGTTCCTGTACCACCCCATAAGTGACGCTCAATCCAAGGCCCATCCCCTTGCCAACCGGCTTAGTGGTGTAAAAGGGATCAAAGATACGTTGCGGCTCTCGCACTCCCGGGCCGGAGTCGGAAAACTCGAGCAATACATTGTCGCCGTCTTGATGAACGTTGATCAACAGCGTTCCGCCTCCAACTTCGTCCAGGGCGTCCGTAGCGTTCCCGACAATTTCAGCGCAGCACTGAAAGAGCTGGTTGATGTTTCCCCAGATTCGGGGAAGATCAGGGGCGATCTGGCACTGGGCCCGGATGTTCTTGTTGCTGACGTGCAGCATCTTCACTTGAAGCGCCCGTTGCACCAAAGAACCCATGTCCAGCAAGGTTTTCTCTCCTGGAGACTGTCGGGCAAAACTGAGCAAGCCGGAAACTAATTCGCGCGTGCGGCGTGCCTGCTGTCCGATTTTGCGCGCCATGTTGGCTTGGTCAGGCTGCATCGCCTGATCAGCAGCCAGTAAATCGGAATACCCGAGGATCACGGCCAGAGGATTGTTGATCTCGTGCGCAGCTCCGGACACCAGTTGGGCGAGCGAGGCTAATTTCTCGCGCTGCACGAGTTCGGTCTGAAGGCGTTGCAGATTTTCCACGCTGAGGCGGGATTCCTCCAGAAGGCGTACCAATTCACGGTCCATCAAATATTGGCGAAGAAATACAAATAGACCCAGGACTAACGTCGCTGCCAGCGTCACCAACAACCTGAACTGCCGAAGATTTGGAGGGGCGTTGTCTCGAAACCATGCCCAGTATCCCATCAAGGGGAGAGACAACATCGCCAGCATGGCGAGTCTCGGTGCCAGCATCTGCCAGCGAGATTTCTGACGCGTTACGGGCTCACAAGGCGGCTTCAACTCGCGCGCCAGCACACAAGACCAGATCAGCCAGCAAAACGAAGCAATAAAGGGAACGTCGTAAATGCTGCCTGAGTAGTATTGGCCGCGGGCGATGGCGGCATTCAGTGCCATCGAGCTTGTGGAGTACAGAGCAATTGCCACAAATAGATTCCAGTAAATCGTCTTCCACGCGCCGCGCGTGCTCCAGGCCAGAATCCCCAACACCGCAAGCAAAGCGAGATTCTCCACCAGATAAAGCAGGTCGTAATGGGGACTGTAGACGGCAACATTGAGTACCACAAACTCGTCGGGAAATACGATGAACGCGTAAAGGAAAACCCACCAGACAAGCAGTACCAGGAAGTTCAGCGTGCTGAAGTAGAGCTTCTTCTCCTCCTCGAGGTGGGGTCGCAGGGCAACTGCCGCGATGAACGGCACCACGTGAACAAAGAGAATCACGTCTCCGATGAACGGCTCTGGCAGAGGCCGACGCAAAATTACCTCGTAAAGCGTCCACAGCGCCAGGTTGGCGGACCACAGCAGGCTGCCCGTGGCCATTAGTCCCCAGAACAATCGAATCTGGCCCTTGTTGGCAATCGCGTTGCCAACCATCAACAGGAAAAGAACGAAAAGCAGGAGGAATTGTGTGATGTCACCAAAGGCGAGCAACGCGGACCCAGCTTTTACGCTGAGTGACACGACCAGATATGCCAGGACCAGGCAAACTAAACCCCCGATCCACAATTTTCGCGTTGAGATCATCTGTATTTGGCATTCTAGTGTCTGAGGCCGAACACCACAGGTTCCCAGGCCAGTCAACGCATTACTTAAGTACCGCTCAGTACCATGGTTGCCCGTCAAGTTCACTTCTGAGAAGGTTGATCTCCGAGTGTTGGGCGACGAAACAACCGGATTGGCTCTGCTAGAATTAGCCCATGGCCTTCCCGGTCACCCGCCTCCGTCGGCTACGTCAGAACGAGCAATTGCGCGGTCTTGTGCGTGAAACCAGACTTACCCCTGAAGCCTTTGTGTACCCGCTATTTGTTTGCCCGGGAGAAGGTGTCCGCAAGGAAGTGCGGTCCATGCCAGGGGTGTTCAACCTGTCTGTGGATGAGGCTGTCAAAGAAGCCCGGCAGGCTCGGTCATTGGGAGTTCCCGCAGTCATACTCTTCGGCTTGCCCGAGACCAAAGATGAAGTTGCTACCGGCGCCTGGGTGCAGAACGGGATTGTGCAGCAGGCGGCTCGCGCTATCAAAAGAGAAGTGCCCGATCTCATGATCATGGGTGATGTTTGCCTGTGCGAATACATGTCCCACGGGCATTGTGGCGTCGTCCGCAAAGGTGCGTTGCCGCAATCTCTGGGCGCGGCGGCCACGAACACAATGGCCGCGGTATCTGTCGTGAAGCCGGAAGAAAAGATGAAAGCCATTGACGCGCTGGCTGCCGTGGCTATGCGCGCAGCGGAAGAGTTTGAAATTCTGAACGACGCCACGCTCGAACTGCTGGCCCGGACTGCAGTTTCGCAGGCGCGTGCGGGGGTGGACATCATTGCTCCGTCCGACATGATGGACGGGAGAGTCGCCGCGATCCGCAAGGCGCTCGACGAGTCAAACTTTTCCAATACTCCGATTCTTTCTTACGCTGCGAAGTTTTCTTCTGGTTTTTACGGGCCGTTCCGCGAAGCTGCCGACTCGGCGCCACAGTTCGGCGATCGGCGTTCGTATCAAATGGATGGCGCTAACCTGCGGGAGGCAATGCGCGAGATCGAACTCGATATCGAGGAAGGCGCGGACATGATCATGGTGAAGCCGGCCATGCCATATCTCGACGTGATCGCGGCCGCCCGCGAACGCTTTGATTTACCCCTGGCGGCTTACCAGGTTTCCGGCGAGTACGCGATGATCGAAGCCGCCGCGCGCAACAACTGGATCGACCGCGAGCGGGTCATGATGGAATCCCTGCTGTCCATTCGCCGGGCCGGCGCAAGCATCATCGTCACGTATTACGCCAAGGAAGCCGCCAGACTGCTGGGCTAGTAGCGCTGCGGACTCTGAACGTAGATAACTCGGTCATTCTTGCATGCCCAGACCAGGGCCACGATCCATCCAATCAAACTCCATCCCAGGAAGAAGTTCATAAGGAAGATGGAAACCTTGTCGTGCTTCTCGCGCAGCACTGCGACAATCGTAGGCAGGAAATATAGGACGAAGCCAAATCCGAAGAATGGGAAAAGGAAGAACCCAAAGACGTGCATAGATACCTCCTATGAACAATATTACGTCGATCCCGGAGTGGAAGTTCCCTGAATTTCGGTCTCCAGAGTTAGCCGGCCTGGCGTTGGCTGCTATCGCATGTAAGTCTTCCTGTTCTAGAATCAAACGTTTGCCGTTGCGCATCTCTACTTAGTGAGGAACATTTCTTTGCCTGAAACTATTTATGACATTGCGGTTATCGGGAGCGGTCCGGCCGGATACACGGCTGCGATTCGTGCTGGACAGTACGGACTGAAGACCGCTCTCATTGAAAAAGATAACGTGCTCGGCGGCACTTGTCTGCACGTGGGTTGCATCCCAACCAAAGCTCTGCTGTTCAATGCTGAACTTTGGGACCACCTGAAAGACGCCAAAGAATTCGGTATCGAGGGCGTTGACGCGCCAAAACTAAATTGGCCAGCGGTTCAGGAAAGGAAACAGAAGATCGTCGCCAAACATGCCAAAGGTCTCGAGTTCCTGATGAAAAAGAACAAGGTGGAGACGATCAGGGGCTACGGCAAGCTGACGGGCCCGGCGCAAAGTGGCGTGTTGACTGTCGAAGCCACTGCCAACGAAAAGGCCACCCTAATCAAGGCAAAAAATGTAATTCTGTGTAGCGGCTCGGAAGCGCGCATGCTGCCCGGCCTTGATCCGGGCGATCAAGTTCTGACCAACATCGAAATTCTTTCGCTCAAGGACGTGCCGAAATCTTTGGTCATCGTCGGAGCCGGAGCTGTTGGCGTCGAGTTCGCATCCATCTTCCGTTCCTTTGGTTCTGAGGTCACCCTTATTGAAATGCTGCCCCGTCTCGTTCCCGTGGAAGATGAGGAAGTCTCGAAGGAACTTGCCCGTGTGTATCGGAAGCGCGGCATCAACTTCCATACCGGAGCCAAAGTGGACAAGATCGAGAAGACAAAGGCTGGAGTCACAGTTACCTTCAGCGTGAACGGCAAGGCCCAGAAGCTTGAAACCGAGAAGATCCTGATAGCCGTTGGTCGCAAGCCGCGCACCGAAAACATCGGGTTGGAGAAAACCAAGATCAAGCCGGATCGCGGCTTCATCAAGACTGATAGCTGGATGCAAACCGCGGAGCCGGGCGTCTACGCCATCGGCGACATTGTGCTCGGGACGCCACAACTGGCTCACGTAGGCGCCATGGAAGGCATCGTGGCGGTAACGAAAATCGCGGGCAAAACCGGCAAGCCGATCAATCCCGAACATATCCCCAATGCAACTTATTGCCATCCCGAGATCGGAAGTGTGGGGTTGACCGAAGCGAGAGCCGAAGAAGCAGGCTACAACATCAAAGTTGGAAAGTTTCCTTTCACGGCGAATTCGCGAGCGTCCATCGTGGGCCAACACGAAGGTTTTATCAAGATCGTGTCTGACGCCGACTATGGAGAGATTCTCGGCGTACACATCATCGGACCACAGGCCACGGAACTGATTGCCGAAGCAGTTGTGGCGATCGAACTCGAAGCAACCGTGGAAGACTTGATGTGGACAATTCACGCGCACCCGACACTGGCTGAGGGGATGCTGGACGCTTCGAATAGCGTGTACGGAATGGCAGTCAATGCTTGAAGATGTTGGAAAGTTGAGAGTTGAGTATTTTTGGTTCGATACCAAATTACGAATTAATAAATTGCTTAAATTGCACAGCCACGTTTGATCTCTGTCCTCCAACTCGGCACGATTGACTATGCCACCGGCCTGAGCCTGCAGCAGCGTCTGGTCGAACTGCGCAAAGAAGGGCGTATCGGCGACGTTCTGCTACTCCTCGAACACTCACCAGTCATCACTCTCGGGCGCAATGCAAACCGAAACAACATCCTCGCTTCGGAGAATTCCCTTGCTCAGCAGGACGTGGAGGTATTTGAGTCCGATCGTGGGGGAGATGTTACTTTCCATGGCCCAGGCCAGCTTGTCGGCTATCCAATTTTCGATCTTCGTGGGTTTGCTACCCCCGAAGGAAAACGTAAGACCCTCGGCGCCATCGAATACGTCCGCCGCCTGGAAGAGGTGCTGATTCGCACCTGTGCCGATTTCGCAATTCCCACCCGGCGAATTTGCGGCCTCACCGGAGTCTGGACTGCATCAAGTACGGAAGCGAAGGTTGACAACAACGAGGCTAAAATCGCCGCGATCGGCGTTCACATCTCCCGCGGCGTTACGTCGCATGGCTTCGCGCTGAATGTGAATACGAATCTCGACTATTTCAAACTGATCGTTCCTTGTGGCATCACTACGAAGCCGGTCACGTCCATGACAAAAGAATTGGGGAGCGAACTTTCACCGCAAGAAGTCGCACATTCCGTTTCCCGCCACTTCGGACTGATTTTCGAGAGCCAGATGTTGTGGTTGGAAAGCCTGGATGCTCTTCTCAACATGCCAGTCGTCGGTGTTCCCCTGACGGCGCCTTCGCAGTTGCGCGACCTACATAAAGAAGAAGATACTTCTTGGGCATAGTGCCATGGCCAGGAAGAAGAAAAAGCAAGCTCTCGCAAACCCCAACGGTCGAAAATCGGCTGTCAGTCCTCCAACTGGCACGCCTTCGAACTCCAGTCAGCGTACCTACTTAATTCCTGATTTCCGGCTGGAGAAACCTGCCTTCTCAGTCCGCCAGATCAGTAAAAACGGCGGAGTTAGTTATGAACTGAGTGGCGATCTCGAAGGACCCGTCCCGCCCATTCGCGAATCAAAATATTTGAACAAGAAACAGCACATTGAGATTTACCGGTGGATGCTTCTCAATCGCAAAATGGAGATAGCCCTTGAAAATCTCTACAAGCAGGGCAAAGTCGTAGGCGGAGTGTATTTTGGGCTCGGACAGGAAGGCTGCTCCTGTGCCTCAGCGTACGCATTGAAGAAAGACGACTGGCTTGGTCCGATGATCCGTAACCAGGGGGCCATCCTGGTTCGGGGCTTTTCGCCTCGCGACATCATGATGCAGTACATGGCGAAGGCCGGTTCGCCCACAATGGGCCGCGATGCGTCTTCGCACTTTGGCGATATCAAGGACCGGAACATTGTTGCTCCCATCTCAATGCTGGGCGATCTCATTCCCGTGCTCGCGGGTATTGCGTTGGGTGCGCGCCTTCAGGGAAAGAATATCGCTGCCATGACGTACATCGGAGATGGCGGCCAGTCCACAGGGGTCACTTACGAAGGCATTAATTTTGCCGCGGTTCAGGATCTGGGGCTTGTGCTCATCGTTGAGAGCAATGTCTGGGCATACTCCACTCCCTCGGACATGCAATTCCGGGTGAAGGATCTTGCCGAGCGTGCCATCGCCTACGGCATTCCCGGCGTGATCGTGGACGGCACGGACGTCTGCCAGGTCTACGACGCGGCCCACGAAGCTTGCGAACGCGCCCGCCGCGGCGAAGGCCCCACCCTTATCGAAGCGAAGATGATGCGAATGAAAGGCCATGCCATTCATGACGCCGCCGATTATGTTCCCAAGTCCTTGTTCGAGTACTGGCGGAGGCGAGACCCAATCACCCGATTCGAGAATTATCTGTTGAACGTAAAGAAGTGGCTGAGTCTTGGCGGAGAATGACGCACTCATCGCCAGTGTTGAGCAACAGCTGGAAGCCGACCGGGCGTTCGCAGTCAACAGTCCTATGCCCGAACCCGAGTCCGCCGCGGGCGGTGTCTACTGCGAGAACGGATGTCACGACATCAAACCGAAGTACGCGACACCGAAGTCGAAAGTACGATCTGCCGCGACCATGAAACAGACCGACGCGGCAGTGCATTTGAAATGATTGTCGCCAAATAAAAGCATGCCCGAACTCACTTATCTCGAAGCGATCCGCCAGGGTATCTGGGAGGAGATGGAACGCAACCCTACTGTCTTCTGCCTGGGCGAAGATATTGGCATCTACGGTGGAGCGTTCAAAGTCACCGATGGCTTCATTCATCGCTTCGGGCCCGAGCGCGTCATTGATACCCCGATCGCCGAGGCAGCCATTGTCGACGCGGCGTTTGGCGCATCACTCACCGGAATGCGCCCCATAGCAGAATTCCAGTTCATGGATTTCATCGGCTGTGCTTTCAATCAGATCGTCAATATGGCCGCCAAATCCCATTATCGTTGGGGAGCACCGGCGCCACTCGTTATCCGGGGGCCCAGCGGCGGCAATGTACACGGCGGTCCCTTTCACTCACAGAATCCCGAAATGTGGTTCGTACATTCGCCTGGCTTAAAAGTCGTCTGTCCGGCGACCGCCTATGACGCAAAGGGTTTGATCAAAGCCGCGATCCGCGACAACAATCCGGTTATTTTCTTCGAGCATAAGTATCTGTATCGCCGAATCAAGGAAGAAGTTCCCGCGGAAGATTACATTGTGCCGTTGGGCAAGGCGCGCATCGCACGTGAAGGCCGCGATCTCAGCGTAATTACTTATGCCGCCATGGTGCACACCGCGCTCGAAGCTGCTGAACTGCTAAGCAAAGAGGGAATCGAGCTCGAAATCCTGGATCTGCGGACGATCTCTCCGCTTGATCGCGAGGCGATCGCGCAGACGGTGCGCAAGACCAGCAAAGTCATCATTCTGCACGAGCATTCACGTACCGGAGGCCTGGCCGGCGAAATCGCCGCGTTGATTAATGAGGATGCCTTTGATGACCTTGACGGGCCGATTGTTCGCATCACCGCCCGGGATTCTCCAGTGCCATTCTCTCCACCGCAGGAAGAATATTTCCTGCCTAACGTGGCTGACCTGGTGCGAGAGTCTCGACGACTAAAAGTCATACTAGATTGAACGATCTGCGAGTCCGAGGTAAAGCTCGGCGGCAATTTCAATGCATGAAGGTCTGGTTACCGTCGCCGTCTTTCACGGTCTGCCGGAATTTCTGCTGGCCCGCACACGTCTGGAGTCGGCTGGTATCGAATGTTCGCGTATGATGAAAATATGCTTCGCATTGGCGGCTGGCATTCGCATGTTTTTGGCGGGATCAAATTGCAAGTGCGCGAATCAGAAGCCCAGGATGCGATGGCCATCCTGCACCAAACGGCACCGCAAGACAATCCTTAGCTTGTTTCTTCCAAAGAATCATTGGGCACAGGAGGCAAAATGCGCAATTTCATCCTCGGGGTGATCATAACTCTGTTCGTCCTTGTTGTGGGGGGACTGGCCGTTGCGATGCTGGGTCTTTTACCCACGAAGGCAGACTCAACTCCTCCCCGGATGGAGAGTCATCTCGCGATGACCGCTATGGACGCGTCCATGGAACGCCATGCCCCGCGCGTGACTAATCCTGTGCCGCCCACGGACGACAATTTGATCGAGGGAATGAAGATCTACACCATGAACTGCGCCCTGTGTCATGGCACGCTCGACAAGAAGCCCAGTGCGCTCGAGAAGTCTTTCTATCCGCCACCACCGCAAATGATCATCGATCCGATGGACGATCCCGAATGGCACATTTTCTATGCCGTTCGCACCGGCATCCGCTACACAGGCATGCCTGCCTGGAATAAGGCTTTGACCGAACAGGAAATGTGGAAAGTAACCGCATTCATCTCGCGCATCGAGAAATTGCCGCCTGCGGTTCAGGATTACTGGAAGAAGTCTGTTGGGACTGCGCCGCCGGCACCCGGCCCTGAAGGGGAAGACCACGACCATCATCATGACTAGAGAATTCTTGCTGCAGGTTGGTCGCATCGCCCGAGTGGTGAGCCGACTATATATAATAGAGGGTTGCGCGAGCCCGGAATTTCCTTACGGTGGCCGCGTGGAAGGGAACTATGCCGACTGACATCGTCATGCCCCAGATGGGCGAATCCATTTTTGAGGGCACTATCACCAAATGGCTGAAGAAGCCTGGCGACAAAGTCCAACGCGACGAACCGCTGTTCGAGATTTCTACCGACAAGGTGGACGCGGAAATTCCAGCGCCCGCCGCAGGCATCTTGCAGGACATCAAAGTTGCCGAAGGCGCAACCGTTCAGGTCAATACCGTAGTGGGGACAATCGCCGCCGATGGCGAGAGTGCGGCACCTAAATCAGCGGCCTCGGCTGCTGCTGCACCGGCGCCGCCCGCAAAAAAAGAGTCGGCTCCATCCAAGCCGGCCGCGCCGGAGTCCGAGCCTAAGCAATCGGCCCCAGCCTCCCCAAGTCACGACGATGAGGAACATGCCCGCTCGTCCCCACTGGTCCGCAAGATTGCCCGCGAGAACAATATCAATCTTGCGCAAGTTTCCGGCAGCGGTCTTGGCGGCCGGATCACCAAGCAGGACATTACGGCGTTTCTGGAACGAAGCGAAGCGAGCCCGGCACAGTCAACCTCTGCAGCCTCAGCCCCCGCCCCTACCACAAGGGCAGTTACTTCCGCGACGTCGGCTTCCAACGTCCCGGCTTCCGCTTCGATTCCTGGCGATCTGGTGCCCATGACCCAGATGCGCAAGATCATCGCCCAGCGCATGATCGAATCGCGCCGGACAAGCGCGCATGTCCACTGCATGTTTGAAGTCGACCTGACTCGCATCGTACATCTTCGCAATAAAAATAAGGCTTCATTCGAAAAACGTAATGGCGCGCGCCTCACTTTCATGCCGTTCTTTGCCCGCGCCGTTATCATTACGTTGCAACAGTTTCCCATCGTTAACGCCTCGATCGAGGGCGAAAGCATTCGCTACCATCGCAACATCAATCTCGGGATCGCTGTTGCTCTCGATTGGGGTTTGATTGTTCCCGTTCTAAAGAATGCCGACGAGCTGAATTTCCTCGGCTTGCAGCGCGGCATCAGTGATCTTGGTGAGCGCGCACGCGCAAAGAAGCTCAAACCGGACGAGGTGGAAGGCTCGACCTTCACCATTACCAATCCTGGCCAGTTCGGTGCTGTATTCGGATTGCCCATCATCAACCAACCGAACGCAGCAATATTGGGCGTCGGTGGAATTACCAAGTCCCCGATGGTTGTCACGGACGAAGATGGAAATGATTCCATTGCCATCCGCTCGGTGGTCCATTTGACTCTAGGCTACGATCATCGGCTGATCGACGGCGCCGTCGCCGATCAGTTCATGGCCCAGTTGAAGAAAACCATCGAGAACTGGAGCGAAGAGGTCTGAGGATTAGCGGTTGTGCGGGCTTTGACCACGTCGAAGCGTTGAGACACCTGACCACTCTGTCAATAATTCCGCTCAGTCCAGCTTTGAATTCATCTTCGTCGACGATGTGCCGGGCAGTTACGGCGTCGCTGAGTTGCAGCGCTGCGGTAACAAATGACATGGCCGCGTCCTTCTTTTCGGCTCCGGATCTTCCGCCAAACAAGTTTTCGATTCCGTTCACGATAGCCGGCAAAAATCCAATTCCTTGCAGCAACTTAGATACGAAGTCCATGGTCCATCTCCTTAATAGTTGTAGTGGTGGGTGAACTCGTAGAACCGCGAGCTGAGGCTTTAAATTCGATAACTTCGAGAGGTTCAGAAACTGGACATTTACTTCACTTCCCAGCGGTCATGCATCGCTATGACCGCCCTGATAGCGAGTTCTCGCCTTCTTGGTTTTTCACAACGGGAACTTTAGGTGCAAAGCAGTCGTGTAGCGGGAATAACGTGGCGGCACGGAATTGTCGAACTGGCGCAGTAAATAATTCTGCACAGCAGCCAGCCGCGCCAGGTTAAAAGTCCGGGTGGAAAACCGGCCGGCGAGATTACGATCATTGTCCTTACCCCAGCCGAAATCAGTCCACCTGACTTCGCTGACGGTACTGGTCGTCGGCTTTTGTGCTGACGCGAGCGTTGCTATCAGCAAATAAAAAGCCACCCCAAGGGGTGGCGCCGGTCAAACATAATTCCTCCATTGCAGACTCTTCCCCTCTACTCGAAGGGAATGAACCATCCAAATGTTATGGATTCAGAACTGAACTATCGAACTTCCCACTGACAACTTGTTGTTACTCGCCCGCACTCACTCGCTGATCCAGAAATCTCTCCACGCTACGCACGTACACATCTGCAAAATCCGCTACCGGACGCAGCTTCTCAATCAGGTTAAGAGCCGCCTCTTGCGTCCAGCCCATAGAGCACAATACAGCCAGCGTCATCATCGGCGCCCGATGAACCCCGGCTGCGCAGTGAATGTACAATTTGGTTCCGTCCTGGTCGAGTGCATCGGTTGCGAATTCGACTCCGCGCTGCAATATTTCCGGTGGCTTGGGCTGGAAGTCATCATCGATCGGATTCCAGAGCACTTCGATTCCATAAGGCTTCGCGAGTTCGGTATCGTCAAACTCGATTTGCATGTCAATGATGTGTGTGACGCCCGCTCGCGACACCTCCGCCATGTTGTCATCTTTCCAGATGCCGCCCCCAACCGCGATTCGGTCGGTCAGCCATGTCATGTCCATCCCGGAAGACCCCTTTAGCTCGCTATGTGCGGCGGACACTCTCGCCGGCCACTCTTGATTTGGATCAAGTGCTGGTTGCCCAACCGCCGACTGTCATTCTAAGCCCTGTGCATCGGAAACCGGAGTCGCCGTTTCCTGATCTTTGGTAACTCTATCTTCCGGTACCGCTGGCTCAGGCAGACCCAACCGGCGCAACAGGACCGCGGCCATCGAATCCGGCACCATGGACCCATCTTCTCCCGACGCGGGATAAAGCCCAATCATTTCCGAACAGATATTTCATTCCCAGGTAATGACCTTTTCCCCACTTCCTCCATCGTGATCTCGACCATGCCTACGGCATCATTACCCACCAGATTTGTGATCTGCTGCCGGATCTCTGCCAGGTCCACCGGTTTCCGGGCTGCTTTTTTCGGCACAGCCCGCTTTGACAGCTTGGTTCCCGTTCGCTCTTTTGCTTTCTTCATAACCTTCGCTCATCGCAAAAAAATAAAGGCGCGCTTCGCAGCGCGCCCTCAAAGGCTTGTTTCTTGACCTCTGAATCTAGAATAGCAAATCGATCTGGGTGAATGGGACATCCATTTGAGATTTTTATTTCCAATGTTCAGAATCACTTACCGAGTTTGTGTCGACTGTATCCCCTTGACACATTTTTTTCCGCGCAACATCCGTGACCGGTAGCCGTACAAGCAGACCCGCTTCCAGAAAAATGTCCGTTAGTTGGTCCAGCGCTTCCGGAAAGCGTCGTCCGACTGTACGCCGCCAGCAGCCCAGGGGGCGCGCAGTTTCGTTGTTGGTATAGTCCTGCAGCACGATCTTCGCGATTAGTTTGTGTTCGAATGATCCCAGCTTGGTCAGGCCACGCGCCACGTCATGAACGAAAATGACAGCATCCTCGAAAGTTCCCGCATGGTACGAAGTCACCCGCGTTCGAAAAACCCCCGCCCCAAAAGAGACGGTAGTCGTCCCACTTCCACGGAAAGCCGATGGTACCGTCTCAAAAGGCCCAGGGTGCGATCTCGATATAACCATAGCGGGAAATCACCTGGTTCTGCGCCCACACAACACGGCCTACCCCGTCGAGGTGATGGCGATTGACCCGGGTAGGAAAGCCCACGACTACTTGATCGGAAGAGTCTGTTATGTGGGAATCGAAACCTAGACTCTCTGTTGATTTGGGCGGAAAAAGGGGGCCCCTGAACTCGGCAACTTTTGCGGCGACGCAAGAAGTAACCGAACCCAGAGGCTGGGGAGAAACTCAAGACGTCAAACTTCTGACATCGGGCTTACTGCTGCTGACTATCACCGGCCGGAGGAGCCCCTTGACCACCTTTGTGCCAATTTTTCATATGCTCCTGCTGGTCTGCGCGCATCTTGTCAAAACTCTTTTGCTGATCCGGATTCAGCACGCCTTTGATCTGCTCGTCGGAACTCTTTCGCAGATCCTGCATCTTGCTCATGCGATCTTCGCGTGACAGCGACGAGTCGCTGTGCACCGTCTCCATTTGCTTGCGCTGGTCCTCGAGGATCGGCTTCAGCTTCGCCTGCTGATCGGAGCTCAGGTTCAGCTTCTTGCTCAGGTGCTTGATCTGATCGTCCACGCTTGGCATCTGACGACCGCCCATGTGCCGTCCCATTCCTGGTTGAGCGGGCTGACCCGATTGTTGATCCGCCGGTGGCGGTGGTGCGTTCTGATCATTCTGGGCAACGGCGACGCCGAGGCTCAGCAGGGCCGCCAGAAAAACAGTAGCGACCAAAGACTTGCTAGCGGATCGTCCGCGAGAAGATTCGTGGGGGATTAGTGAATTCATATGTATTCTCCATTCAGTGTTGCAGTGACTCTCGAAGGCTTACGGCCCTCGATAAGAAAATCTCACTGCTAGTTAGAACACCTCTCCCAGAACCACAGAGTAAAGACTTCGTAAATTCAAGTAAAAGTTCGTAAAGCCACCGTCGGTATTCACTCCTGGCTTCGATCTTCCTTCCGTCGGAGTCACGTGGTTGTGGTCGTCGGTAGTAGATCACGGCAACCGGAACTAGCGTAGACGACCCCAGTGGGCGACTGAAGACTGAAGACAGACGACTGTTTTACAAGACTTTACCTCCCTTGACGCACTCTTTACCTCGGCGTAGCAACTTCGTGCTGAAGGCTTCGCATCAGTCGAACTTTAGTGTCGTATTTCCAATTCTCAAAAACTCAAGGGGTGAACTGTGGGCCGATTGTTGCGCTTGGTGCAGTCCTCTGCCGTAATGCTTTGTGTGGCGAGCATCCTGGTGATTGCTGGATGCGGTGGGGGCGGCAGTACCCGTTTCCGGTTCATGAATGCTGTACCAGACGAAGCCAATCTCGAGGTACTGGTGAACGGCACATCGGTCAGCAACAATGTGGCGTATGGCACCACCAACGGGTATCAGTCCATAAAGTCCGGTTCGCAGCAGGTTGTGATCGAACCGTCGGGATCGACTACCGCGCTGGTCACTCAGTCCATCAGTTTTCCATCCGGCGCCGATACCACGGTGATTGCTTCAAACTTTTCTTCGAACATTTCCGCGTTCGTGCTCACCGACGACAACTCCGCTCCGGTCTCCGGTAACTTCAAACTTCGAATCGTAAATTCCGCTCCCGGTCTCGGGCCAGCCGATGTTTATATCGTCGCTCCGCTCACCGACCTGAATACGGTCAGTCCCACGATCACTAGTCTTGCCTTTAATTCTGCTTCTGGCTATCAGTCATTGACCGGGGGCAGCTATGAAATCGTGCTTACGCCAGCGGGCCAGAAATTTCCAGCAGTGGACACGGGATCGCTCACCCTCAGTTCAGGCCAGGTACGAACATTTGTTGGACTGAACAGCCAGACGGGCGGCTTTTCTTACACCATGCTGCAAGATGTGAACTAGCCCAACAGCGCATACCGCACCTGAATTTCAAACTGTCCTGATTCGCTTGGAAGAAGTAGGCCTGAGAGGCGTGATGAATCGCAGACGCCTTTGGATCGGCAGGGGAGCCGGCTCGCTCGAAGCGGTTTACAATAACAACTGGAATGAACCGCGAACCTCATGCCGTAGAGGTACACGCACGCGCAATCGCCCACGAATATTTTTGGTGCGTCGCGGGCCGTCATCAGGCTTGCGTTGAACGATTACAGGACAAGTCTGATGTCCCCAATCCTGTGTGGCTGGCTCTCTGTTTCGAGCCGTTACTTTTCGGCTTACGTTTTTTCGGCGAGTACGCTCAAAAGAGCTACACCACAACAGAGCAAGCGTTGTTCACGGCGGAGTTGGATAAAGCAACTCGGTGGTTGCTTGCTACCGTCATCTTCGAACCCTACGATGGCAAGCTTGCTCCATCCCCGACATCGCGATCGGTTCAAATCGAGCAACCTGCGCGAAGTCGATGGGTTTTCACGAAAGGGCATGAGAGAGCACTCGCTCCGTTCTCGCGTTGGTGTGAACGACGACAGCGACAATTTCAAACGCAAAAGAATGCCCGGTTGGATTCCAACCTGCTGGTCAAGGAACTAAAAAGGGATTTGGCGACAGACGGTTACCGCTGCCCAGATTCTGTCCTTCACGTATTTGCACAAGGCGTAGTAAGCGAAGCCTGGCGAATTCGTGCTGAGGTGGCCAGCGCGGTTTTGAAGGATTCGTTTGTAGCGTGAGTCCCCTTCGCGGGAACGGTGGCCCGTCGCTCCGCAGCCCTGAAATCTTCTGCTATTATCGGTGTTTCGCCATATTAGTTTTCTCTACTGCAAGAAATACCGGACCCAGGGAGGCATGCCATGGACGAAACACCCGCCGCAGCATCGGGGACGCGACGCAACGAGGACATTGCGCTCGACCTCATGAGATTTGTCGCTATGACTACAGGCTACGGCCGGACTAGTTCGTCAGGAGTTGGTTTTCAGGGCAGTGGCGCCGCAGCCAAGCCGGAAGAATATGCCGCACACTTGCTGGAGCTTTACGGAAAATGTTTGCAGTCTGTTGCAGGGAAGAAGTAACCCCCACTGATTGACCTAGGAAGCTTTTCGCCTGTTGGCTTTCGCTTTATTTCGGTCAGCCCAGGCCACCAGCGCTGTTAGGCATTGCGCAAACGACCCGCGAAGCGCAAAATGTGCCCGTCCTTAAGTTCGACCTCTGGTTTTGACCCGTAATTCAATCGTGGAGGCATGTATGACTTCGCAATCTCCGGCCTTTTTACACAGGACGTCCGGTTGGTCTATTGGTTGGGGCGTTCTGCTTATTGTCTTTGGAGTTCTGGCTGTCGCTGCGCCGCTGTTGGCGGCCGTGGCCGTCAGTGCACTGATTGCCTGGCTGATCGTTCTGGCCGGTGTAGTTCACATCTTCATGGCGTTTCACGCGCGCGGCGCGGGCAGCGTCATTTGGAGGCTTCTGGTAGGTATCGCGTACATAGTATTTGGCGGATATCTCCTTATGCATCCGCTGCTCGGAGTGGCGTCGTTGACGCTGGTGCTGGCATCGCTGTTCCTGATTGAAGGTGTGCTTGAAATTGTGTTGTACGCCAAGCTCCGTCCAGCGCCTGGATCAGGTTGGGTGCTCTTTGATGGCGTGGTTACGCTTCTACTTGCGCTTCTGATCTGGGTCCATTGGCCCTCAAGTTCGGTTTGGGCGATAGGCACGCTGGTCGGCGTGAGCATGATTATGAGCGGGGTAACGCGGGTGATGATGTCAGCCGCGGTCCGGCGGCTGACCACGACGACGACCCTGCCGAAAGCAGCGTAAGCGGGTTTCCGGCATGCAGAGTGATGCCTGAGGTTCAGCGTTCTCTCACCTTGAGGCCGGAAAGAGTCAGAGACAAATCCGCGCCTGGCCGTTTCTTTCGGCAGGCGCGGATGCTCTCGGTTCTAACTAGCGGCGGCCCTTGCGGCGGGCTGCTGGCTTCGCTTTACGTGCGGGCTTTTTCTTGGCCACTTTCTTCTTCGCTGCCGGTTTGCGCGTCGGTGTCTTCTTCTTGGCCGGCTTCTTGCGAGCAGCTTTAGGCGCAGGCTTTTTCTTGGCCGGCTTCTTCGCTGCAGGCTTGCGCGGTGGCTTGGGCGAGCCGCCACCCCCGGAAGGTTTCGGCGCGGCAGGAGCCGGTGCTGATGGCTTAGGTTGCGAGTCGATGACGGCGGGTACTTCCGCCGCTTCTTCTTCCTCTTCTTCTTCCTCGTAATCTTCTTCCAGCGAATCGCCGTAGGCGCCGCTGTCACCAAATTCTTCCATCTCATCATCGCGTGCGTAGAGGGTCTCGTCGAAAGTCATTCTTCCTCCTGATTTTGGGCTGCGCCGTGACTCCGGGCAGGCGCTGCAGGTGCTGGAAATAAAAAGAAAGCCAAAAGACAGATACGTTGGCTGAACGGGGCGCGATTATAGCACGGCTTTTTCGCGCGACCGCATCATGAGACGGCCACAGCCTTCCGCAGGTTGCATATTACACCGAGAGGCCGAAGTCGAGTAGACGCCGGAAATTATTTTGCGTTTGCCTTAGGCAAGGGTCCGTTGCAACACAAGATCCAAGGAAGGAACTCATAACCCAGCCAACGGCTCGAGAGTCTTTTTTCGTCCAATTGAGGGTAAGGCTGGCTAAAGTCGGAGACCGCAACCAACGGCTAGCAACCAGAAGCTAGATGCCAGAAGCTGCCTTATTGCGTGTTGCGAATCACCAGTATCATTCCCGGCCGAAGCATCGCGAGATTGCCATTGTCCCGCTTTAAGGCGGCCACGGTGGTGTGGTGTGTGGTTGCGATGGAGTTTAAAGTTTCGCCGGCCTGCACTTTGTGGTGCTGAACCGTTCTTTGCGTGACCGGATGTAAGCCATTAGCAGGCTTTGATTTAGGTCCTTCCGGCTGATCGTTGGACAGGGCATTTGGGGTTACGGGCAGATGAACATAAACGATGCGGCGTCCCCGCAGACTGTCTCCCCGAAGGTGGTTCCAGCGGCGAACCATGACAGGCGGAAGACTGAAGTTGTCCGCGACGGTCTGGACGGTGTCCCCGTGGCGCACCTTATAGCGGGTCGCATGCCGAGCGTAACTGGCGCCGTCTTCGGTGGCCGCATGCTTGCCTGGCGGGATCGGGATAATCAGCTTGCTGTCGGGCTTAAGGTCATCGCCACTCGCAAGGTGGTTTTCCTTTTGAATCGCTTCTGGACTGGTCCGGTAGGTACGGGCGATCGATGCGAGAGTGTCGCCTTCAGCCACCGGGTGGTACCTCCACCATTCCCGCATCGACGCCGGGATGGGCTCAATTGCCGCCAGATAGCGATCCCTGGTTCCGGCCGGAAGATGTAATTCGAACGGCTGATCTTTCGGAGTGGTCAACCGCAACAAACTGGGATTCAAATCCTGCAACGTCGTCGGAGAAACGTCGACGCATTGGGCCGCCAGGCGGATGTCCACCGAATAATCGATCTTGACCGTGTCGTACGGTACCGGCTGCTCTGGCGAGATGTCGTCCAGTCCGTACTGCGCCGGATTCTTCACCATAATGGTCATCGCCAGGATAATTGGAACGTAATTGCGCGTTTCTTTGGGCAGCACGTTGCGTTTGTAGAGCTCCCAGAAGTCGGCATAACCGGTGCGCTTCACTGCGCTCTGCACCCCGCCCGGCCCGGAATTGTAGGCAGCCATGGCCAGATACCAATCGCCGAACTGGTTGTACAAGATCCTTCAGGTGATGAGCGGCAGCGCGGGTGGATTTTTCCGGATCCTGACGTTCATCCACCCACAAATTTCGCTGCAAGCCATAACCTCGCGCCCGGCTGGACATGAACTGCCACATGCCGCGAGCCCCCACCCGTGACAACGCCAGCGGATGGAAGCCCGACTCCGCCTGTGCCAAGTAGATAAGCTCCTGTGGGACCCCCTGTTCCCTCAGGGTGCTTTCAATCATTTCGCGATAGCGTCCGCCGCGCACCAGCGCATTCTGCAATATCTCGTGTCCATGCGGGGTGGAGAAGTAGTTGATGTACGCGGCCACCGGATCAGTAAGCATCAGCGGCAGCTCGGAGTGTGTGGCCTTGACCTCGGCTTCGGCTTTGGCCTTCACGTTGGGATCTACCGGGGGCGTGATCTCGTTGGTTTCGTCAATCGGCGCGGGCTCGGCTTTTTGCTGCGGTGCCGGATTGTCCGACTGCAGGGCCGCGAGTTCCGGACGGTTCACTGCTTCTAGAACGCGTTCCAGTTCATGCTGTACCCGCTCATCCGCCCGGACTTCAGGCGGACTTTGCAAGAGTTCATCAACAGCGCGATCAAAACCGCGCTTGGCCGCTTCCAGGTCTCCAGCTTTGAACTTCTCTTCGCCGCCCTGATATTCCTTCTCGGCGTTCGCAATCAAATCGACGACCGGGTCGGGTTTGGGTGCGGCTTGGCTCACCTGTTCGGCTGCTGGTTTTGTGTCAGGTATGGACTGAGGAAGGGGTGCGGGCACGGGAACGATCGCGGGGGCATTCGCCTGGTGCGCAGGCAAACCAGCCTGCCGCTTGTCGCTATGGCAGCCTGTGCTGGCCAGGGTTAAGACCCAGGCTGACAGGAGTGCAATCGGAAGGTTGAGCTTCCTCATTCCCATGTTTATCTGTCACTTGCACGTTCACTGAAACTCTTTTGCGTGACCTTGGAATTCCGCCCAAAAGACTGAACCCAGCCACTCTTATGAATCCTATCCCCATCAATTTGCAGGGTCAATCCGCAAACCGGATACGTGCCGTTACTTAAGACAGGCCGGGGATGATACTTCGCGGTGCTTTCCGCTCGCAAGGGGGCTAAAACCCCGCCAGGGTGGTTTGAAGTCGAATTTTTGCCTCGAGGTTGCCAGTGGGAATGGACAGCAGGTTTATACTGTAAGCGTTAATCGTTCCCAAGATCGAAAGGGACCCAGGTGCATACCTGTCCGCAGCTGTTTCGCTGTCATCCCAATCTCGACGACGACGTGAATAACAACATCGTCGCGTCGGAGATTGAAGGCGGAGCCTTTCTCGACGATCTCCCCGCGCGGACCACGCTCCAAATCCAGACTCAGCACCGTCGCTACACCGTGGTGCATTGCGGACAGGGCGAGGCATGGATTTGGGGGCACCCCACTTTTTGTCCCGAGCCGTTGCTGGTCAGAATTGAAGGCTCGTCGTGGGGCGGTTCGATGTTAAAAATCCGATTCGTGGGCCGCGGCATGCATCTTGAATTTCGCCATCCTGGCTATCGCACGCCAATCGTGACTTCCCGAATCGTAGAAATTCGCCAGTGCGAAGCGACGGGCATGCCAGGGAGTACCGCTACCGAGTGTGAAACCCGGCCCGCGAACTGAGGCGCGAGCGGGTCTTCGTTTAAGCCGGTTTTCTAAACCTGCACGGAAATTTCCTTTTTACAAAGTCGTCATCCTGAACCCGGCTTCAACCGGTGAAGGATGACGCCTCGTAAAAAGGGTTAGCACCACCGTCACTCAAGCGCAGATCGCCTTCAGGTAGCGTTCCGCTGAACGCTCTACAACCCGCTGGGCGTTGGTGGAAACCGTTCGACGTGGGAACGCTCCGTAGATGCGATCAAATTTCCACGCACCGAGACGGCGCACGATCTCGCTCACAGTTGCAGCACCAAGCGGAATGTAATTGGGGTAACTGTACATAAAAGATACCCAGCGCAAATCCATGCACACCTGCGGCTGGTCACCGGAAAGCAACGCTCCTTTGCCGCCGGCGCCCGCGGGCCAATGGAGAACCTGATATCCGTCAAAGTGTCCTGGAGTGAGAATCAGAGTTGTGTGATCGAGCAGCGGCTCGCTATCCCCAGACCAGAACCGGATATTCTCATGCGGCCGCACGACCCATTTGCGGTCGTTCGAGTGAAGATAGATCGGAGCATTGTTGAACGCCACACTCCAATCGATCATTGAGGTGTAGTAGTGGGGATGCGAAATCGCAATCGCCGCGACTCCACCAAGGTTGTTGATCGCGCGAATCGTTTCGTCGTCCACCAGGGTGATGCAATCCCACAACACATTTCCCCTGGGTGTCTGAAGAAGGAATGCCCGCTCGCCGATTCCAAAGGCCGGTTCAGAGGCGATTGCGTAGAGACCGGATTCTTCCATCCGGATATTGTTACGGTGCGTCGATTTAAGTTGCGGCAAGGTGGTCCACTGTTGGCCGTCCAGCCCGACGAACTGGCGTGCATCCGTGCAGATTTCGCATTGCTGCGGTGGCTGGAACGCGGGAGCATATTGGGTACCACAAGTGACGCAGATGTAACATTGCGGGCTTTCACCGTCAGGGACTGCCATATCCTCACCCTTTGAAGACAGATTGTTTTGAAGAAAGATTGTTGCGATTGCGCTCAGCTTCGCTTGGTTAATATGGTATCGAATGTTTCACGCGCTGCGTGACCGGAAGAAACTGTGATGAAGCAGAAAGCCAACTCTATTTCGGTTGTGTCGCCCGCAAAACAGATCGCAGGTTTTATTTCTAAGTTTGATCCGGCAGTGGCCAAACTTATAATTTCTGTGCGCTCAGCGTTGCGCAACCGATTTCCGACCGCAAATGAACTGGTGTACGACAATTACAACTTTTTCGTAATCGGATATTGCAGTACTGAGCGGGCTTCCGACTGTATCGTCTCACTGGCAGCTCAGGCGAAGGGAGTTTCGCTTTCGTTCTACTACGGAGCAACGTTGCCTGACCCGCACAAACTTTTGGAGGGCAGCGGAAATCAGAATCGATTTATCCGCCTGGAAAGCGCGGCGACCCTGAAAAAGCCGCAAGTGGAGGATCTTCTGCGAGCGGCAGCCGGGCAGGCCAGGGTTCCGTTGCGGTCAACCGGGAAGAGCCGCACTATTATTAGATCGATCTCGGCCAAGCAACGGCCCCGGCGCTGTTTGTCGGAATGAATCCGGCGAAACTCGCATCAAACTTATCGAGCCCGCGGAAACTCGGATTTGCTCCCTGGCTTAACAATTGTTGCTTGTGAGGGTAGCAAGTTGGCAGGAGACGACGTAGCAGCCGAGTCTCTTCTTGACGATAATCACGCGCACTGTTTAAGCTGACCCGCTTGCTCCCGTGATCCTACATCCTCGTTGCTCACAATGCGTTTTAGATCGATCGGAGAAAACATGAATCGTAAGTCTGTCGGGTTGCTGACCGCTCTGGTCCTCGTGTGCATTTCACTGAACGCGCACGCCCAGAATTTGACGCCCGGCGCCTCCAGTTATCTTGCGGGAACTGCCGATGCTTTTTTGGCGTCCTGCCGCAGCGATCTCGCCGATGCCAAGAAACAAATTGCCGCGATTAAGGCGGGTTCGTCACCGCGCGATGCAATGGCGACCCTTCAGGCGTTCGATACCGCAATACTCATTGCCAGTGACGCGGAAAATCGCGCGGGTCTTGCGGAGCAGGTGCATCCCGCAAAACCATTTCGCGATGCCGCACAGGTTTGCGAACAGGAGGGCAGCAGTGTCCTCACAGACATTTCCCTGGACAAGGAAATGTATAACCTGCTCGCGGCGTTAGACGGTTCCAAGCTTGATCCCGGCGGCACATATTTCTTCAAGACGACATTGCGTGACTACCATCTCGGCGGCGTCGATCGCGATGACCCAACGCGAGCGAAAATCCGCCAACTGCAGGACGACCTGGTAAAAATTGGCCAGCAGTTCGAGCAGAACATCGCCGGAGATGTTCGAAAACTTCAGGTGAACCCCTCCGATCTTGACGGGCTTCCGGAAGACTTTAAACGTTCGCACGCTCCCGATGCTTCCGGCAAAGTTACGCTGGCTACCGACAACACCGATTATTTTCCCTTCATGGATTACTCAACCAGTGAGCCGGCACGAAAGGCTTTCTACGTTCTTTACCGACAGCGCGCCTATCCCAAAAACATCGATGTGATGGCGCAGCTTTTGCAGAAACGTTACGAACTGGCGAACGTTTTGGGATATCCGGACTGGGCGGCCTACATTACCGCCAACAAGATGGTTGAAACCAAGCAGAACGCCGCGGATTTTATTGAAAAGATTGCGGCGGCGGCGCAGACAGGTTCGAAGCGCGATTACGAGGAGTTGCTGGCTTTCAAGAAACAGGAAGATCCGAAAGCGGAGAGTGTCAACGCATGGGACGTCTCCCATCTCGTTCGGGGTGCGAAGATCAAGAAATTTGGATACGACGCGCAGGTGATGCGTCCTTACTTCGAGTATTCACGCGTCCTGCAGGGAATTCTGGATATCAGCAGCAAAATGTATGGCATCTCCTACAAACCTGTGACCGATGCGCAGGTGTGGCATCCGGAAGTGAGCGTGTACGACGTTTTCGATCACGATAACCGGATCGGTCGGATTTACTTCGACATGTTTCCGCGTGCAAACAAATACAAGCACTACGCCACATTTACTCTTGCCACCGGCAAGGACGGTGTCCGGCTCCCCGAATATGTTTTGGTCTGCAACTTCCCGCGAGCCGCCGGACAGCCCGGACTAATGGAACGAGACGACGTGGTCACTTTCTTCCACGAGTTCGGACATCTGGTGCACGGCATCATGCGAGGCAATACAAAATGGGCGACCGGCGATCTGGAGAACGATTTCATCGAGGCTCCATCGCAGATGTTCGAAGAGTGGCCCAGAGATCCCACAATTTTGCGGACCTTCGCGCGCCACTATCAGACGAACGAGCCGATCCCGGTGGAACTGGCCGAGAAGGCACGTGCAGCCGACGATTTCGGCCGCGCCCTGAATGTGGGGCAGCAAATGTTTTACGCTTCTATCAGTCTCGACTTCTACAACCGCAATCCGCAGGGACTCGATCAGGACAAACTTGTGGCTGAATTGCAAACGCGTTACACGCCGTACCGGTTTGTGCCAGGAACGCACATGCAGACCGCATTCGATCATCTCAACGGATACTCAGCTGTTTACTACACCTATATGTGGTCGCTGGTCATCGCGAAGGACATGTTCACCGACTTCAAGAAGAACGGTTTGATGAATCCGGAAGTCGCGGCGAAATATCGCAGTGCAGTGCTGGGAGCCAGCGGGACCAAGCCAGCCGCCGATCTGGTGCACGATTTCCTGGGGCGCCCGTACTCGTTCGATGCGTATGCAAATTGGTTGAATGGGAAGTAGCGGAATGGTCGTTGGTCAATGATTAGTCGTTGGCCTTTGGTCGTTGGTCGTTGGTCGTTGGCCAAGATCAAAATCGTGTGGCCAGGGATTTGCTGAATTCTACGCGGAAAGTTGAGTTTGTTTGTGTTTAACCGATGAGCGACAACCGACGACGGGTACGACGATTTTGATTTTGGCCAACGACCAGCGACCACGGCCCAACGACCAGCTTCATTTCTTCCGCGAGTACTCGCTGGCATAAGCCGGGACCGGCGTCTTTGGATCCAGCCGTGGATCGTTTTCTGGCGCGCCTGCGGTCGTCCGTAATGGAATTACTCCCGCCCAGGTGGGGAATGAATAATCTTCCTCGTCATCAATTGGTGGACCTTGCCGGACTTTGGCGGAAAATTCCTCGATCGGCAGGCGCAACACCAGAGTCTGCTTGAGCTCCCGCTCGTTGGGCTGACGTGAGTCGTTCCAGCGGCCGTAAAGAATATGTTCGGAAAGCGACCTCAGAGCTTCCAACTTCTCTGTAGGTTCGAGTACGGCCACTGCGGTGCCCAGCACAACTACCGACCGGTAATTCATCGAGTGATTGAAAATCGAACGTGCGAGCACCAGTCCATCAAGCAGCGTAACCGTCACACAAACAGGGATCCCCTTATCGAGATTGCGCAACATGCGGCTGGCGGCCGAACCGTGGACGTAGAGGTTGTCACCGACACGCCCGAACGCGGTTGGGATCACAAACGGCTGACCGTCCACCACAAAACCGACGTGGCAGATGAAAGCCTCATCAAGAATTTCGTAAGCCGTAGCCCGGCCGTAGTCTCCGCGGTGAGACTCCCGGACCACACGTGTGCGCGCCGTGGGCGCATGGGATTCAGACATTTAGAGGAACTCCCGGCAATCGCGAAGAGTAGAAACGCAAGTTTAACAGACGGCTGCTAGATCACCGTCGCTGCTCAATCAGAAGATCAAAGTGAACTTTGCAATGCGCCTTCCGGCTTGTACTCCAAGGTTTCGAGAGCGGAGGCTCACGGCCGTTGAATTCCTGAAGCTTCCTGCTTTGTCGTCTTCAATGCCCAAGCCATGCGCGGGGTATTGTGTGCGATTCCAAAGCGGCCTTGCGCGTCGAGCAATATCATTCCGCCGTGGCCGTTCACTCGATCTTTTAAATAGTTGATGGCTTCGGCTGCGATCCACTCCGGCAGGCTACCGGTGGACACTCGATCCGCAGCCCACTTTGCCAACACCAGCTTCATAATCGGTTCGCCCCATCCAGTGGTGGACGCAGCTGCCGAAAGGTTGTCGGCGTAGCACCCACATCCGATCAGGGATGAATCGCCGAGGCGTCCCGGAGCCTTGTTGAGCGTTCCGCCCGTGGATGTCGCAGCGGCGATGTTGCCGTCGGCGTCGAGCGCTACCGCGCCCACCGTGTCATGTGAGATGGTGGGCGCGAAAAATCCTGAGCGCTGGATTCGTCTTCACCCCCACGCGCAACCCGCTCCTGAAATTCCCGGAGCCGCGTGACCTCCCGCGGAATAATCAGGTCTTCGTTTCGGCACAGCGCGATGCCATGCTCCTCGGCAAATCGTTCCGCGCCCTCCGCCACAAAATACACATGGGGGCTGTCGCTCAAAATCTTGCGCGCCGCACGAACCGGGTTTCGCAGCCGCTCAACGCAGCCGACGCCTCCCGCGCGCAACGTGGAACCGTCCATGATCAGGGAGTCGAGTTGTACTCTGCCGTCGCGGTTAAGAAAGCTGCCCCGGCCGGCATCAAAGGTCTCGTCGTTTTCCATGACGACGACGGCCTCTTCAACCGCATCCAGCGCTTTACCGCCACCTTGAAGCACGCGCCAGCCTGCCGCCACGGCATTCCGCACACCAGTGAGGTGGGCCTCCACCATGTCATCGGGAATTGCCCAGGCACCGCCATGAACCACCAGAACAGGATTGGTAGACAAGGAAAATCCTCGAATGGGTACCGGTCAGTCTAGCATTCGAAGCAGTTGCGAAAATAACTACACCGTCGTGGTGTCTCGCACTTTACCGATCGCCGATCTTGCCACGAATTACGACAATGGACGCAGCAGGCAAATCGAATGACGTGTCTTTCCCCGCATTTTCGTCGCGGTGCACGGCGGGTCCATCGGGATCGGCGAATCCCTTAGTATTGGCCACAACGGAAGGTTCCCCGGCATGCTCGGCATGCGCCATAAAGCGAGTTGACCCTGGGTGCCATTGATACTGATCTTTTCCGAAAATCGAAATGGCCACTGGACCGGTGAATGTACTTGGCGGCTGTCCCGTTGTTTCCTGGTCGCGAAATGCAATGCGCACCTTGTGTGGATTTTCCTGATCGCGGTTGACGACCATCACAGACCATTGTCCGTCGGGGCGTCGCAAGGCGTAGGCCGTCACCAGTGCGTGGCCGGCGCCATCCGTGACGTCACTCTGTGCAGGGAACATCTGATGTTCGCCGTTGCCAGGCTGCACCCATTCGAGATTGATAAGCTGCGACGCAAAAAACTGGGCGAGCGGTTGCTGGATTTTGTAGTGGGCATCAACCGTAAACATTCCGAAAGTTCCGGGAGAGTCGTTGCAACCGTGCTCCATCTGCAGCGGCAAATAGTGGAAGAAATAAACTCCATTTCCTCCCGCGTTGAGAAACGATCCAATATAGTCGGCGAGCCAGAGACCGGAGAAGATGTCCGACGATGTTTCGCTTGCCCCGGAAGACAGGTTGGATTCTGTAATAAATATCGGCATGTCCGCTGGAACGCCGTCTTCCCTCCACACCTGCATGATATGGCTGACCAGAGCGGGTTCGTCATAAAGGCTGCCCCAGGGAATCTTGCAAGGTTCGTAGGGATAGTGCTCGAAAGAGAAAAATGCCAGATCGTTCATCCGGCCATGCTGTTTGAGATAGTCGATGAACCGCCCTGTCCACGAAACCTTGCCGTTCGCGTCCGCCCAAACTTCAATGTCGTGATTCTCTCCGGTAAAAGACGGCCCACCCAGCTTGAGTCCCGGATCGATGCGGTGAAGTGCCGTCGCCCACTGAAGATAAAGCGCTCCATAATCCTCCGGCAGCATGAATTGCCCGTCTGCTTCTTCGCCCATTTCGACATAGGAGATCGGGTAGTTGCGTTTTTCGAGATAGGCGATTTCCGCGGCGGCATTGTCGGGATTGTCATAAAGCAAAGCCACTGGCACCATCGCGGGTAGTCCACGGGTTACGCCGCTGGTGTAGAAAAGATCAAATCCCACTTGCGCTTCAGTGGTGGATCCCAAATCCGAAGGCTCGTGCCACGGATCAACAGAAGAACAGTAAGTGGTTGTCTGTTCCTGATCGGGTGTGTGGCGCACGATGTCGTGGAATTTTCCGTCCTCCGTGGTGGTTCCAACGTAAATTTCGCTGATCGCGTATCCGACGCAATTTCTGGGGTCCGACAATCCCGACCCGGAATTCGACGACAAGTGCGAATCGCACGTATTGGAAGATTCGCGTCATCAGGATGCGGAGGAACCGGACCGCTACCGCGTCGGGGGACAATCGGATCGTTTCCGATCCTCCTTTGCCGTTCGTTACCGTGCCATTCGCGAACGTTTGCCAGATACCGCGGGTCGGAACCCGGATCGGATCGTCCCCCGTCCAGCGCTGCACCAGATAGTGAGTTGCATAGGGAGCGGTCCAGGCAATACGGATGCTGTCCACGTCCTGCAGTTGTGCGAGGTCAATCACGATCCACTGGGGATGCAGCGAGTCGCTTTCGCCGGTGAAATGTTGCGTGAGATAGGGATTGCTTTTCCAGAACGTTGCCGGATTTCCATCCGTGAGACGCGAAAAGCCCACCGTATCGGTTCCGTCGTTGCGCGTGAATCCACGACGCGGCAGGGAATAGCCATAGGAGTAGCGAATGGCCTCAGCGGGCGTCGCTGATCCAGTGAAGTAGCCCTTGCCGCTGGGGTCGCTCCACGTGCCTTTAGGATTCCAGTGCCAGGCCTCGACCGCGAGTTCGGTATTTTGACGATATGTGACGGGCTGCCATCCCGCTTTAAACACCTGGTTCAGACTGTCCGGCATCAGATCTTTGTCGATGGCTGCAACTGGAATTCTGTCGATCCCCGCTCCCAACGTCTGGTTTGGGACGAAACGGTTCGTCGCGTGCGCTGGCGTCGTGTCGACCTGGATCATTTGCGCTTGCCCGTTAGTTGCGAGCAAGCAGCATCCTCCCAGCAACGCGAAAACAGCGATCACTCTTTTGGCAGTCGGTCTTTTCACGAGACTCCCCCGAGGATTCGAAGTATTGAGTGGATTGGTAAGAGATGGATCCGCTTTGCAGAACACCCGGCTCTAGGCTGCCTGTCCGGCTTTCGCCGGGATCGCATCCACGCCTTCCGTTCGCGTCCATGTGTAGCGGATGCGGTGGATCACCGTGATCGTTGATAGCACAGCGATCAGCCAAAGCACCGGCGCCATGCGATTGAACAGTGCCCCGATAATCACCAGGACTAGCCGTTCGGGTCGTTCCATAAAGCCGACGCGGCAGGAGCCAATGAGTGACTCCGCGCGAGCGCGGGTGTAACTAACCATGATTGCGCTGACCATTACGAATGCGGTTAGAACTACGTAGAAGAATCGATCCCCGCGCGAGTAGAAAACCAGCAATCCGAAAAACTGGGAAGCGTCGCTGTAGCGGTCTATTACGGAATCGAAAAAGCCTCCGAAGCGGGTTACCTGATTACTGGCGCGAGCCACGCGTCCATCTACCAGGTCGAAAAACCCGGACCCGATAATAACCAGTCCCGCATAACGAAACATCCGCGCCTGATTATCGCCATTCGCATATCCAAACAGAAATGCGGCAATGGTATTTACCACGAGGCCAAGAAACGTCAGGACGTTCGGATTGATCCGGGCCAAGGCCAGCCACCGGACGATGGCATCAAGCAGGACACCACAGGCGCGTCCGAAAGCGCTGGTCCAGGTCTTGGGACCTGTCCCACTACCACCCGTCGTTTGCGATGCGCTTCGGCTGGTGTCGGTTTGGCTCATAGTCAATCTGCCCATTACTTGGCTTCGGGCTGTTCGTGGATTGTGATCAAGCTGAGAATCTCCATCTCGCGCTTGCCATTTGGCGTGACCACGGTGGCGGTGTCCCCAACCTTCTTATTCAGCAATGCCCGCCCGATGGGCGAACTGGTTGAAATCTTGCCCGCCGTCACATCAGACTCTTCACTGGTCACCAGTTTGTATTCGACTTCCGCGTTCTTCGAATCGTCGTGGACCCGGACGGAGGAACCCAACCCGACCCTGTCCTTAGGGATGTTGTCCATGTTGATGAGGGCCAGCTCCGCCATGCGTGCCCCCAGTTGCCGGAGTCTCGCCTTGACGAACTCCTGGCGTTGTTTAGCCATGTGATACTCGGCGTTTTCGCTGAGATCCCCAAGGGCGGCTGCCTTCTTTATTTCCTGCGGAAGGTCGTGAACCAGCTCATGTTCGAGCGCGTTCATCTCTTCCTGCAGTTTTCTCTTGATCTGCTCTGTCATTGCCTCAGGATTATAAACCCGTAAGTCGGACGGCGCGGGCGGACACCCGGGACCGAGACCTTCCTGACGTGAGCTTTGTTCAAATACTTCAAGGTTCCGTCACCTCATCGAGTCAAAACCCGAGATTAAATCCAGCACAAAAGCAGGGTGATCAAGGCCGGAGCCAGCGAGTCCGAGGCCGCTTCTAGATTGCCTTTCCTGTCCGCTTGGGATAGACTGGAGGCGTGCAGTTCCTCAAGTGCCCTTCGCTCTTGGATGTCCTCTCATGATCAGCGTTGACGGCAATTTCCACATAGGCGATAAAGTCGTCTATCCTAATCATGGCGTTGGAGTTATCGAACAAATCAGCAGTCGGACAATTGGTCAGACTGTGGAAAAGTTCTACCTGTTGAAAATCAATGCCAGCAGCCTGAAAGTCATGGTGCCGTTCCATAACGTAGGCACTGTGGGATTGCGCCGGGTTGTCAAGAACGGCGAAATCCAGAAAATCGTGGATTTTCTTACAGATGGCGAATGTGACAATAACGCCGACTGGAAATACCGCTTCAAGGAAAACTCTGAACGGATGCGGACCGGCTCGCTGCTGGAAGTGGCCGCCGTCCTAAAGGGCCTTCTGCTCCTCAGTCAGTCAAAGCCACTCTCCTTCCGCGAGAAGAAGATGCTGGAACGGGCCCGTTATTTGCTGGTCAGCGAACTAGCCATGGCCAAGAACACGGAAGAAGTCCAGATTGAAGAAATGCTGGCCAAAGCCCTGGCCAAAAGCAAACTGCCATTCCCAGAAGCCTCGGACTTTGTAGCTTAGTAACTACTCGCCCACTCGTCGGCGGAACCGGCTCACAGATTCTCCGACAACAAGATTGCTCTCAATTCAGAATCACTATCATTATCTGAGTGCGTCGCTGGTTCGAAGAACATCTGTTTGTCTAATGGCCAAAGACTGGCCACCGACCACTGGCCACCGCTGCTACTACTCCCCCAACCACGCCCCATACGGTTTCAACGACTCAATATGGTCGAAGACTATTTTCATGGCGGCGGTAATGGGGACTGCCAGGACGAGGCCCATCGCACCCCATAGCCATCCCCAGACCAGCAACGCAATCGTTACTGCGAGGGGGTTCAACTGCAGGCGATTGCCCAAAAATTTCGGGTAAAGCACGTTGAGCGCGGTCAGGTGCAGACCCAGAACGACCAGGACAACAACTACCGCGTCCCCTGAACTTATACGGCCAGCGCTGACAAAAAAGGGCGGCGCCAAAGCCAGGACGACTCCCAGGTAGGGCACCAGACTGAGGAATCCGCTGATGAAGCCAATGAAATAGGAGAACGGTAAACCCAGAATTGCGAACGCGATGGTGCTTGCCGTACCCAAAAAAAGGCCAATCAACAGGTTTCCCACCATGAAAGTGCGGATCATGGCGGAAATCAATCCCAGGGTGACATAGGCCGTCTGGCGGTTTTCCAGTGTAAAAAGCATCACAGTCGCTGAGCGGACATGGTGTTGCCAACTCAACATGAAATACACCAGGAATGGAACGAACGAGGCGGCCAGTATCGCCTGCCATAGCGAACCGAACCCGCGGGTCAGAAGATCATCCAAACTAGTGGTGGGATGTGGAGGGCTCTTCGTCTGTTCGTCTGGATCCAGCGATCCCAGGTTTTCGGCTTGCTGACGGACTTGATAAATCTCCCGCTGAATTCTGCGCGTGTACTTCGAGAGATCGTGTCCGAAGACGATGGCCTGACTAGAAGAATAGTAGGCGAGGCCGGCCAGTACTGCGAGTAAAAGAATGACGGCAACCGCTGCGGCGAGACCGCGAGGAAAGCGAGCACGGATGAGAAGATCCATTACCGGCGCGAGGATAAACGCCAGCAGTACCGACACCAGCATGACTGCGAGTACCAGTTCTCCCCAATAACACAGGCCTAGAACCGTCGCGATTCCAATCGCCGTGAAGGCCCAATGGGGCTTTCGCGGCTTCGGCTGCGGGACTGCGGCAGCTTGCATTGGAGCGAGCATGATCCCAGCCTCGTCAACGGCCATAGCGGTATCGTAGCGTAACTCTCCAACAGCGAGGGGGACATATAATCGCGACGTGCCGAATCAACAAACTAATAACTCCGGGAGCGGCCGACACCCGAGAACACTGGGGATGGATGTGGGCGCGAGAAGAATTGGTCTCGCCATTTCCGATCTCCTCGGTATTACGGCTCAGGGTCTGGAGACCCTCCAGCGCCGAAACAAACGCACGGATTTCGCGCAACTCGAGCGCATCATCCGCGAACATGATGTAATCGGCATTGTTATGGGGCTGCCGTTGCGCATGAGCGGTGCGGAAGGAATCCAGGCCGAGAAAATGCAAGCTTTCGCCGAAGAAATACGCCGCCGCTTCAAGTTACCGGTGCACCTCTGGGACGAGCGCCTGACCTCCGTGCAAGCCAACCGATTACTCCGAGAAACAGAAATGTCGATAAAACGGCGTGGGGAAGTAGTGGACCAAATGGCCGCAGTGCTTATCTTGCAATCGTGGATGGATTCGAGGGGCAGTCGTTAGTTGTTGGTCGTCGGGCGTTGGCGTTTTGGCCCTGGGCCTCATCTTTGGTTGCTGGCGAGAAAAGGTGGTGATCGGAAACAGTATGGTTTCCGGTCGATGGCGAATGACCAACGACCATCGGCCAACGACCGCCCCCGAAGTCCAACGACCACCGACTAACGACCAAACCACCATCTTCATCTAAACTGTTACCAACTTGCGCACGTTTCTAACACTCGTGCTGCTTGCCGTCCTCGCCACGGGCGGCTGGCTGGCGTGGGCACTTTGGATGCCCGTCACGCCGGATGGGCAGAAATTCGTGATGTTGCGGCCGGGATACTCTACCCGCCGCATTGCCACGGAGTTGCAATCTGCCGGCGTCATTCGAAACAGTTTCGCTTTTATTCTTTGGCACCGCGTTCATCCCAAACAATCGTTGAAGGCGGGCGAATACCTTTTTAATAAGCCGGCGAGGGCTTTCGAAGTTCACAACCGCCTGGTGCGCGGCGATATATACGTGCACACGGTTGTCATCCCGGAGGGATACACCATCTTCGATATCGCACAGGCGATACAGGACGCGGGACTCGGATCGAGCCAGCAATTTCTTGAAGTGGCAAGATCCGAAGCCGGATTGATTTCCGATTTTTCGCCGGACGCGAAAAGTCTTGAGGGATATCTGTTCCCGAATACCTACGAGTTCACTCGCACACAGACCATGAAGGACATGGTCGGAGCAATGGTGAAGCAATTTCGGTTGGTGGCCGAGCAAATCGGATTGACAATTGACGTGCAGAAGACTGTCACGATGGCTTCCATCATCGAGAAGGAGACTGCCGTGCCGGAAGAGCGTCCGGTTGTTGCTAGTGTTTATTACAACCGTCTCGGGAGAAATGTTGCGTTGCAAGCTGATCCAAGCGTGATTTATGCCGAACTTCTCGACGGAAGTTACGGCGGCGCGCTACATCACCAGGATATGACTTTTCAGTCGGGGTACAACACCTATCTTCATACCGGGCTTCCCCCGGGGCCGATCGGCAATCCGGGACGCACTTCTCTCGAAGCGGCCATGCACCCGGCGAAAAGTGAGTACTTGTATTTTGTCAGCGACGGAAGCGGCCACCATCGCTTTTCCAGCAGTCTTGAGGAACACAATCAGAATGTCGCCAGACTGCGGCAGGCAATGCAAGGCAAGCAATGAGCTTACTGTAATTCCCAAGGGTGCTAATCAGATACCCCCAAATCCTCAGCCAGCCTTCAAATTCGCATATACTGCAATTCTGAGAAACTTAACTGCCCCCTAAGGAATCCAAAACAGCCTAATGCAGATTTTTTCCCGCTTTCGGGCAGTCTTGATTTTGTTACTTATTTTCCCCCTCTCCGGATGTTTGTTCCGTTCTCGCCGGGTCGAGCGCCAGGTCAGCACTGCTCCTTTAAAATCCGCTACTCAAGCCGAACTAATCGAATACGTGAATTCCCAGGCGGCCAAGATCCAGACCTTGCAGGCGACCGTGGACATTGACACCTCGGTTGGCGGCATCAAGAAGGGTAAAGTCACCGATTATCAGCAGATTCGGGGTTATATTCTGGCCCGCAAACCCTCCATGTTGCGCATGATTGGCCTGATGCCGATCGTCCGCAACCATGCGTTTGATATGGTCAGCGATGGCCGCGATTTCAAACTATGGATCCCGCCCAGGAACCGGTTTGTAGTCGGCCGCAACGATATCGAGACCCACAACGTCGAGCAGCCGCTGGAAAATCTTCGCCCGCAGCACATTTATGACGCTCTCATCCTGCGCGAGATTGATCCGCAAAGTGAAATCGCGGTGATGGAAAATAGCTTCGAAATCGTTACCGACGCCAAAAAGCACCAGGTGCAGCAAGCCGATTATGAAATGGCGGTCATTCGCAAGGGCGACCATGGCTGGTTTCTTTCCCGCAAGATCATCTTCAGCCGGACGGATTTGTTGCCCCATCGTGAGCTTGTCTATGATCAGAACGGAAATCTCGCGACCGACTCGCGATATGAAAACTACAAAGACTACAACGGCCTGAATTTTCCGTCGCAGATCGAGATTTGGCGGCCGCAGGAAGAGTACGACATCACAATTACCATCGTAAAAATCCAATTGAACGAAGCTCTGCCCGATGACAAATTCGTGCTCGAGCAACCACCCGGAGCGCAGGTAGTGCATCTGGACCAGCCCCAGGCCAGCCAAATGAGCGGAAACGCAAAGTAGCTTCAGCATTTTGTGGCGGCTCTGCTGAACTGTCAACCTGGGACTAGAAACCAACTCCATGATGAACAAAATGATCGTCGCCAATCTGGTTCACCGGCCCATCCGGTCGCTGATCAGCATTGTGGCCATCGCGCTGGAAGTTACTCTCATTCTGCTGATCGTAGGACTATCGGTGGGTATGCTGAACGACGCGCGCCAGCGGCAGGAGGGGATTGGCGCAGATGTAATCGTGCAACCACCCAACACGTCGTTCATGGCGGGCGTAAGCAATGCGCCGATGTCGATCAAGATCGGAGGCGTGCTTGCGCAGCTACCGCATGTAAAGACGGTGGCCCCGGTTATCTGGCAACTCTCGACCGCGAAAAATCTCGAAGTGATTTATGGCATCGATCTTAAGAGCTTCGAGGCCCTAGTACCGTTCCATTTTCTCCGCGGCGGTCCCTTTCAGGGGCCTAATGATTGCCTGGTGGACGACTACTTCGCACAGTCTCAACATGTGAAGGTCGGTTCGAGCATTGAGATTCTGAACCACAATTTTCGCGTGGCCGGGATCGTGGAGCACGGAAGGGGTGCGCGGAAGTTTCTGCCGATAAACACGCTCCAGGACCTGATTGGAAGCGAAGGTAAGGCATCGGTGTTTTACGTGAAGCTGGACGACCCCGCCAACGCGGATGCGGTAGTACAGGAAGTTAAGAGCATTCCCGGGATGGAGACCTATTCGGTACGCTCCATGCGTGAATATCTCTCGATGATGACAGTAAACAGCTATCCGGGCTTGTCGACATTCATCCATGTGGTGATTGGCATATCCGTCGTGATCGGCTTCATCGTAATTTTCCAGGCGATGTACACCGCGGTGATGGAGCGAACCCGCGAGATTGGGATTCTAAAATCCATCGGCGCATCGAAGCTCTATATCGTCAACGTGATCCTGCGCGAGACAGTCCTGCTGGCGATTGGCGGGATTGTGGTCGGTGTGCTGTTCAGTCTGGTGGCGCGCGCCGGGATAAAGTATCGGCTGCCCACGCTTCCAGTAGTCGTCACGGGCGGATGGATTTTGCGGTCCACGATTATCGCGATCATCGGGGCAATTCTGGGGGCGCTATATCCGGCCTACAAAGCGGCTCAGAAGGATCCCATCGACGCGCTGGCCTACGAATAGTAAGTTGGGGGTCAGACCTAAGAACCATCCCTGTCATCAGAAGCGGAGAGTCGAAGGACCCCTATACCCCCATCTGAACCCGGCAGAGCGTAACGCACTGCTAGCAGCACCGCGGCGGTGCGAATCAGCCTCGGAATATAGAGGGTTCGTGAAGAGGGTGCTTCGACTGCGGACGAGCGGCCGCAAGCGGCCGCTCATCCTTCGCTCAGCATGACAGCATTTTGAAGAAAGTAAAATTACGGATATAACGGCGCTGCCGTAGGCTAGGTGTTAGCTTAGACGCCCTCTCCCGTTGACAATATCCGCTACCGTACGTTATCTTTAAGTCTTTGGTAGTCCTGCGGTTGCCCGCCTGGTGGTCCTGCGCCTTCGGCGTTGAAGCGGGTACTCAGCGGTCTTCTTAGTTTTTTTAATTTTCTGGGAGATTCGTAATGTCAACCTATTTCCCCAAAGCGGGGGAAATTGTGCGCAAGTGGTACGTCGTGGATGCGTCCGGGCAAACGCTCGGCCGGCTGGCTTCGAGAGTGGCCCTCATCCTCATGGGTAAAGAGAATCCGCGCTATACGCCGTTTCTCGATACCGGAGATCACGTCATCGTGATCAACGCCGATAAGATCAAGACCACCGGAATGAAGTCTGAACAGAAGGTGTATCAGCATTACACCGGATATCCGGGCGGATTGCGTACCGAAGAGTTCCGCAAGCGCTTCGACCGCAAGCCGGAACTAATTGTCGAAGATGCGATCAAGCGCATGCTGCCGAAGACGAAACTCGGCGGGCACATGATCACCAAATTGCAGGTGTATCGTGGCGACAAACATCCGCATGAAGCGCAGAAGCCGGAAGTTTTAGCGCTGGCATAGACATTTAAAGAGATAGTTTTTCGTAAGCGGAAATTTGTGAAAGGTTGAGCACCGGTTGGCTGAACGCCGATGGCTGAGTGCTGAAAGCTAAATGGCAGAGCTAGTGCAATATTACGGAACGGGACGCCGCAAGTCGGCGATCGCGCGTGTTTATCTTCGACCGGGCAGTGGCGATTTCAAAGTCAACGGGCGTGCTTTTGAGCAATATTTCGTGACCGAGTCGCAGCGTTCGAGCGCACGGCAACCGTTGCTTTCGACCGATACCGCGGCTACGTTCAATGTCGTGGTCCGTGTGACTGGCGGCGGAGTGAACGGGCAAGCCGATGCAGTGAAACTGGGCATCGCTCGCGCGCTCATGCTTTTCAACCTTGAGTTTCGCAAGAAACTGAAGGCCGAAGGCATGGTCAGCCGCGACTCCCGCTCGAAGGAACGCAAGAAGTACGGCCAGAAGGGCGCAAGAAAGCGGTTCCAGTACAGCAAGCGTTAAGTTGTTGGTTTCGGTGTTGGTTTTGCCAACGACCGACGGCTAACGACCAAAGACTGATTTTCCAGGTGTTAAATTCTTCCCGCGCCTCGGTGCGGGGCGGGAATGGCAATCCAGGGTGGTGGTAAAAAGCCCGGGATGCAGACCAAATGAGGAGGTTAATTGGCTAACATTACCATGAAGGAGTTGCTCGAGGCGGGTGTTCACTTCGGGCATCAGACCAAGCGCTGGAATCCCAAGATGAAGGAATACATCTTCGGAGAGCGCAACGGCATTTACATCATCGACCTGCAAAAGACGCTGAAGATGTTCAAGGAAGCGTCGAAGTTCGTGGCCGATCTGGCCGCCGCAGGCAAAATTGTGCTTTTTGTGGGCACCAAACGCCAGGCGCAGGACGCCATCGCGGAAGAGGCCACCAAGTGTGGCGGCTTCTACGTGAACCAGCGCTGGCTGGGCGGATTGCTCACCAATTGGGTTACGGTCCAGAAGTCGGTAAAGCGACTGAAGGAACTCGACGAGATGGCCACCGATGGCCGCTACGAGTTGCTCCCCAAGAAAGAAGTCATCAAGCTCGAACGCGAACGCAAGCACCTGCAAGCCAATCTTGCCGGCATCAAGAACATGAGCCGCCTGCCGGATGCGATTTTTGTAATCGACTCCAACAAGGAGCAGATTGCGGTGCGCGAAGCCCGCAAGCTGGGCATTCCCGTGGTCGCTGTGGTCGATACCAATTGCGATCCGAGCGAAGTGGATTACGTGATTCCCGGCAACGACGACGCGTTACGCGCGATCCGTCTGTTCGCTTCGAAGATTTCCGACTCGGTTGCCGAGGGTGCGCAACTGATGACCGACAAGCAGGCCGCTGATATGGCTGCTGCCATCTATGCCGAGCCGGCAGCCCCCGAAGCTGAGGCTGGCGCCGAGGCCGCACCGGAAGCTGCGGCTGAAGCGGGTGCAGAGGACATCAGCATGGAAGACGTGCTGGGTGCTGGCGTGCGCAAGCAACCTGCTGCGGCGAAAGAGGCCGTCGAAGAGGAAGTTCCGCAGGTCGAAACGCAGACGTATTAAAGCTGTCGTTGGCCTTTGGTCGTTGGTCGTTGGCCAGGACCTTAGCTCCTTGAAGGAAATTAAGACCCGCGCGGGTCGTCCGGCGCGGGTCAACGTTTGTAAGGGCTACTGCAGCTCTCGGTGAGACCCGATTTCAAGATTTTTCCAACGACCAACGACCGATGGCCAACGACGTAAAATAGAATAGGTATTGGAATAATCTAGACATGAGTACATCTACCGTGAACATTTCTGCCACTCAAGTGAAAGAGCTCCGGGAAAAGACCGGAGCGCCAATGATGGACTGCAAACACGCACTCACCGAAGCCAAAGGTGATCTGGAGCAGGCTGTTGTCCTTTTGCGCAAGAAGGGAATCTCCGTTGCCGGCAAGAAAGCCAGCCGCGTGACCAAAGAGGGGGCGGTCGCGAGCTACATCCACGCCGGAGGCAAGATCGGTGTTCTTGTCGAAGTCAATTGCGAAAGCGACTTTGTAGCGCGCACCGATGACTTCAAGGAACTGGTACACGACATTGCGATGCATATCGCCGCCAGCGACCCGAAATTCGTACGCAAGGAAGACGTTACGCCCGAGGCTTTCGAGCGCGAAAAGGACATCTATCGTTCGCAGGCTGCCGCCACCGGGAAACCGCCACAGGTGGTCGAGAAGATTGTTGAAGGCAAGATGAGCAAGTTCTACGAAGAAGTTTGCTTGCTCGAGCAGCCCTTCATCCGCGACCAGACCGTCAGCATTGGTCAGCTCATCGCCACGAAGATTGGTAAGTTGGGCGAAAATATTGCGGTTCGCCGATTTGCGCGCTTCAAAGTGGGTGAGGCTGGCGAGACGATCGCTGTCACCAAACCGGAACAGAAGAGCGAGTGATTCACGGGGCGCCTCCAGCGCCCCTTTTTGTGCTTTAAAGCGCCCGGTGAGATGTGCGCACGAAGCCGGCGCGACGCGTGGGTCACAAAAACATGCCAACTCCGGTATTCAAGCGCATACTGCTCAAACTTTCCGGCGAGGCTCTTGCCGCGAACCAGGGCTTTGGTGTCGACCCCCTGCGCATTCACGAGATTGCGGCCGAATTGGCGGATGTTCATTCGCTCGGCATTCAAATTGCCATCGTAGTCGGCGGAGGGAATTTCTTCCGTGGCGTTGCCCAGCAGGCGCGTGAGATGGACCGGGTCTCCGCCGACCACATGGGTATGCTGGCCACGGTCATCAACGCGCTGGCCCTGCAGGATGCGCTAGAGAAGCAGAGCATCCATACACGGGTACAATCCGCGATTGAGATGAACCAGGTGGCTGAGCCGTTCATCCGCCGCCGCGCGATTCGGCATCTGGAAAAAGAGCGAGTAGTGATCTTTGCCGGAGGCACCGGAAATCCTTATTTTTCGACCGATACGGCCGCATCCCTCCGCGCCATGGAGATCAAGGCGGACGTGATTCTGAAAGCCACGAAGGTGGATGGCATTTACGACGCCGACCCCATGCTGGTGAAAGACGCCAAAAAGTTTACCGAAATCAGTTACATGGAAGTGCTGAAGCAGGGATTAAAGGTGATGGATTCAACCGCCATCTCACTGTGCAAAGACAACAACCTGCCCATCATAATTTTCAATCTCAATCAGCGGGGAAATATCCGGAAGGTTGTAATCGGAGAGAAGATCGGTTCGCTGGTTAGCGCTTGAAGATTCGCTCTGCGCTTTCCCCGATTTTCTTGGGGTTCTCAGCGGTCAAAAGCTTTTAACCGCAAAGATCGCAAAGTGAGGTCGAGATCGCAGGCGACGGAAGTGTCACGATCCCAATCGTGGATGGCTTTAATTTTGCAGGGTTTATAATTCAGCGTTTTGATCCTAATTCTCGGCGGAGCTGAAGATGGCACAATCCACAATGGCATCGGTACCCGGCCTTAAAGACACCTACGTACAGCTCAAAACCCGCATGGACAAGGCAGTGGAAGACTTTCGCAAGGCCATGGCTGCCACCCGCACCGGGCGGGCTTCCGTGCACATGCTGGATGCGGTCAGCGTGGATTACTACGGTTCGCAGATGCCCCTGAATCAGATCGCCCAGGTTCACGCGCCAGAGCCGCAGCTTATCACCGTGCAGCCCTTTGATCCTGGCTCGTTGCCTGCGATCGAGAAGGGCATACGGACCGCCGATCTCGGTTTGAACCCGATGAACGATGGCAAAATCATTCGCGTGCCCGTGCCACCTTTGAACGAGGAACGCCGTAAAGACATGGTCAAACACCTGAATAAGATTCTGGAAGAGCATCGCACCGCGGTCCGCAACATCCGGCGTGACGGCAACGACGCCATCAAGAAAGCCATGAAGGACAAGAAAATTGCCGAAGACGACGAAAAGCGTGCCATGGAAGAAATCCAGAAATTGACCGATGACGAGATTAAGAAGATGGAAGAAATGAGTAAAGCAAAAGAGAAAGAAGTGATGGAGATTAAGTAGTCCCCGATCCTCGATCGCCTGCCAAAAACCCTGCAGAAGCCGCGTCCAAAGCGGGAATTACTTCCGTACTCTGTCCAAAAGTAACGCAACTTCCTACACTGAGTGTGTTTTCATATCGGTACAACGAATCCAACGATATTTTGCCTTAGCTATTCGCACCGCAGGAGTGGTTCATGAGACGTTTTCTTGCGCATTCTGCATTTTTCGCTTTGATCGGATTGGGTTTGGCTGGTTGCGGCGGGGGAAATGGTTCAGCCAGTTTTTCCACCGGTGCGCAAAGTGGAGCTGTTTACGTCACTGGTGAGGATGCTCCGCTTTCTTCCGTTGTGAGCTTGAATCTGACAATCAATTCGATCACGCTCACCGGAGCGACCAGTTCGCCGCAGTTGGTATCGTCTCCGATCACTGTAGATTTTGCCCGGTTGCTGGGCCTGCGTACTCCGCTCGGATTCAGCGCAGTACCGGCTGACACTTATACCAGCGCGACATTTGTGCTGGCCAGCCCGGTGATCAGCTTTACCAGCGCGCTTGCTCCTCCACAGGTAACCACGTTAAACGGCACTTTCGCCAACCCGACGAGTACGAACCCACAGACCACCTCAGTGACCGTAACTTTTCCCACGCCGATGGTAGTTGGCGCGAATGGGCTCGCGGGACTACACACCGAATTTGATATCCGGAAATCGTTAGCACTCGATGGCAGTGGCCAGATTACAGGCCTTATCACGCCGGTTGTGTTCATCCAGGCGGTCAGCGCCACCGACCCGCAAGGTCAGATTACCGAGTTGACTGGTACGCTGTCGTCCGTGAACCTTTCGTCGAATTCCTTTGTGCTGCAGGGACCGTTTGGCCATCAGTTCACCGTTGACGTGAACGGCAGCACGAACTTCAATCAGGGATTCGCGCTGTCTTCTCTGCCTTCGTCGGGCGGATTTGTCTCGCTCCAGGGCACAGTGCAGCAGGACGGCAGTATTTTGGCCAGTGACGTAGAGTTCATCACTACTGACGCAGCTTTCGTTTCGGGACCAATTCTGGTTGTCAATCCGAGTTCAGGCCCGGTGCAGACGGTGAGCATTTGGGTGAATGAAACTGGCGGAGGAACGTCCGGTCTGCTCAATACAGTCCAGACGATCGATGTCAGCGCAGTCAGCGTATTCGACGTTAACTTCTTCAACAATACATGGTTCAGTCCGAACAGCATGTTCAGCAATTTGTCGATGGTGGCGGGTCAACGCATTTTTATTGGTGGAGCGTTCACAAACCCAACATTTACGCCCGACCTTGTTTCCTTACGAAGGCAAGGCGCTTATGGATTGGTCGTACCCGGCAGTGTGACAGTAACCAGCGCGAACGCGGGCAATTTTCAGTTGCTGAACACCGGACTTCTCGGACTATCGCTCAGTGTGCCACTGACGGTGAATACCGGAGCTGGAACTTTGTTCTTCCAGGGCAACAGCAACACAATCGCACTGACCGATCTCCAAACGGCAAGCGCAACGGTGTCCGTTCCGGTTGTAGCGCGTGGGTTGGTGCTGAAGGACTCTGTCAGCGGAAATCCAGTATTGTGGGCTCATCGCGTCCGGATTGCCGAGCAATAAACGCGGGTTAAAAAAGGGAAAGCGGGCGCTTTGAAAGCCGCCCGCTTTTTCTGTCATGTGCAGCGGTTTTAGTGATCGGAAATCACCCTTCCAGTTTGCGGATCGAGAAGCAACCGATTGTTCCTGGGGTTGCCGAAATCAAACAGACCGTCGAGCTTGCCTGCTTTTGCATCCGCAGAACCATTGCCTAACTGCCCCAGGTCCCAGTTGTCCTCGATGAAGCGCAGAATTGACGACTGATCAGTAATCCTGTGGTCGACGTAGTTTTCTCTTGCGAATGGAGAGATCACCAACAGAGGAAGTCGCGGGCCGTAGCCGCAACGGCCAGGTGTCGCTCCGCTCGGCGTTACGCCGCACGCTCCGGGACCGGTAAGGTTATCGTCTGTGACATCGGACTGGTTCACCACCGGATCCATTGCGTGGTCATACCAGCCATCGGAATCGTCATAGGCGATGACAATGGCCATGTGTCGCCATTCCGGACTGCGCTGCAACCGATTGATTGTCTGAACCAGGAACGTCTGCTCGTCCAGCGGATCGGAATATCCCGCATGACCGTCGAACGCGCCCTTTGCTTTGAGGTAACTGACTGCGGGCAGCCGCCCTTCGTCGAACGCTGTCCAGAAGTCATCCAGATCGTATTGATGATTCGCCTGATCGTCCTTGCCAATGAGTGCTGGATCGCTCACGGGCAGGTGGTGAAGGTTCTGCGTCTGGGAAAAATATTGAAAGGGCTCGTGGTGCGCGATGTAGTCCCCAGTGCTTCCCGCCAGGTTACTGCTGGCGGCGGCACAGGTGGCGGTGCCCTTTGAATCTACACTGGTGCGCCGGAAGCCCCCTTGGAACCATCCCCAGGTAAGCTTCTTGGCGTTCAATAGGTCGCCAACGTTCTTACCAATGATGGCAACGTGGTTTGCCGCAGTGGCGGGATTGCAATCGTCGCCATCCGGCCTGGGATCGCCAATCACTGCTCCGCTCGATGCTCCGCCGGCGATATTTCCGTCAGCACTTCCGGCCGTCAGAGTTGCGCCTGCGGTATTGCCAGCAACCAGGTTCAAAGCCCCGGGAGTTGACGGCCCGAAGGTGGTTCCGAATGAGTTGTCGCTCATCGCAAAGTGCTGGGCATAGTTCCACATCGCCGTAACCGTATTGCCATCGTAGTAGCCCATCACGAGTCCGATTCCATGACCGTAGTCAGGGCAACCGGGTCCACCGAAGCCGACTGATTCCGGGAACTTGTCCATCAAGCCGTGGTTGTGAGCTTTTTGTTCATCCGCGTAATCATGGTCCTGATCGCAGGTGACAGCCTGAGTCATGTCAAGACGGAATGGCTGGGCAGAGTTTGGGTTCTCATCGAGCAAGCCACCACTGAGCAGGTTATTGACGCGGGGAGTGTCGCTCCGCGAGTGAAAGGCTGGCTGCCCCGTGGGATTTGCGGCGTGAGGGTAAGTCGCAAAGTAGTGATCAAACGAAACGTTTTCCTGAAAAATTACAACCACGTGCTTGATCGGTGTGGTGGTTTGAGCGCTATCCGCGTCGCTCTTGTGATCAGCCCGGGCAATACCGCTAAAACCCAGCACCAGGGGTACGAAGGCGAGCAAAAAGGTTATGCGGAGAATACGCATGCGAATCATCAGTGCTCCTCTTTTCGAGAGTGTCGTTTTTGCCGGCAAAATGCCGGTTGATTGTTGGCTTGCAGGATTGTGGGTTGACCGCTTGCGGGAAAGGTATCCGGATTTCGTTACAGTTGTGTGAACGTCCGATGAAATGAATGTTTCAATCCATTACCGATGTGGATAACCCGGCTGAATCGACCAGGGAACGAGCGCCCCGTTTGTTTGCGGGTTAGTTTGGGCGTTCGCTCTTGGACCCACGAGCAGCTTGGGCTTTCGACCCAGCATCGATAGCTTCGACCCGGATGGTGCCCATCATCCCTCCATCCTCGTGTTGAAGGATGTGGCAGTGATAAGGGAAAGTTCCGACGATATTGGGATCGCGAAAATCCATACGCAACTTGATGCTGGGATATTGCGGGGAGAATCCGTCCCAGTAGGGCACATTGATGGTGTCGCGAAGATACGATTCCTGTACTGGTACTCCGTGACGTTCGAGGATGAGGAAGTGGGTCTGGTGGATGTGGAACGCATGAGTTTCCTGCGACCGGTTCTCGATCAGCCAGTCTTCGACGTCTCCCTGATGCACAACTATGTTGGGTACTGTCGATGCAGGATCAAACGGAGCGGGAACTTTACCTTCCTCGGTGATGTAGAAAATCGTCGGGCTGTTTGGATCTTTCGCGTCTATCACCTTCTCGGAAAAATAGAATTTGCGCTGTCGAATGGGAGTGACTGCGGACAATGGGGTGAGTGTCAGCGGCGCAAGCGAGGGTGAGTCGGCCTGACTAACCGAGCCCGGCAACACCGAACCCAGTTCGGGCGCATTAGAAGAAGAGACAATCGTCGCCAACGTCCGGGCGGGCGTGTTGTCATCGTCGCCGCCGGCTGAGTTCTGGACAGGGGTTGAGCCAGGCGGTGGCGGAGAGTCATTGTCATTCACCGGACCAGTCTCGACTGCCTGGGTCAGTAGCGCTGCCTTCGCTCCTTCAGGCGGGCCGTTAAAAACAAATTCGACGCGTCCCGCAGGAGGCAGGGAGAGGTGGCTTTCCCAAAGAATGCGATTGCGAGCGCTGCCGTCGGCGAAGCCAATTGGAATGCCATCGAGACCAACTACGCCCAGAAACTGGGCTTTATCGTTGAACACCACCTTCAGGTCGAGATAAGTATCCGCGGAGGCGTTGAGTACGCGCCAAAACTCTCGCGCCGAAGCCCGCGTTTGAATAATGGCCGGTTTCAAATCGGGATAGACGACCGGAACAAAGTTCACCGACAGATCTTTGCCCGGCCGGTTGGGATCCGGTTTCGAGTTGGCTATTTTCTGGTCGCGAATCACCAATATTCTCTCCGGGAGGCCGGCGATCAACTTGTTCGCGCGCTCGATCCCTTCGACAATCAAGGCACCCGAAGCTCCACCGAGCACTTGTTCCTCGCTGAACCCGTGTACATGCGGGTGATACCAGTAAAGTCCCGGCGGCGCATCTTGCGGGACCTGAAAACGGTATTCAAACGGGGCACTGGAAGACGGGACCAGCGTGGTCACGGTTTCGTCCTGATGACACTTGGGAGGAATTGCCAGACCGTGGAAATGAAGATTTGTGGAGGAAGGATCCATTATGCTCGTGCTTACGGAACACGAAGCGGATTGTGACATCGCGTGTCTAATCCCTATCCCACTGCCGGAGAGCGAAATCTTGTTTTTAAGTGTCAGGATCAGCAAATCGCCTGGACTAAGCCGAAGAGTTGGCGCCTGGCCGCCACCATCGGCGATATAGCAGTAGCGCATATGCCCATCGGGCGCCTTCGAGTTCTCAAGAGAAAGACTGGCCCGCAATACTCCATTTGTGCTGCGCAGTTCTGCCGGGGATCGTACTTCTGTTCCGGTTTGCGGACGCGGACAGGATTGCGCGTCGGCTTGAGCTGGGGCGCGAGCGGCGAGCAGCAACAGCGCGACCAATGAGAATAGCAATGAACCCAGTTTGTGCACAGGATTGATGACCAGCCGCTTCCGACGGCGGCCTGGCTGGGGTAGGAAGTGCAGGCCGCCGATTTCGTCGCTTCACGTAGCCAAAAATTTAATTGAAAAACTTTACTCAGAGGTTAAAGTCCGATGAATTTCTGATGGCCGCGGTGAGTATAATCGCAAGCATGAAGCAAAGTGATTCACGCGGTATATTCACCGGATGCGTGCGGCGTCCCTAACTGTAGAAGATGAAAGTGTTTTTCCCTGTAACTGTAGGCCCGAAAGACCGACAATCTCCTCAACACGTACTTTGCTAACCTTCCGGCGATCCAGAACATGGAAGAAGTCGGGCTGCCGGAAGTGAGCGTCACCGACGCCCGCTCTAGAAAAATTGCTCATGACGACCGCGCGTGGCATCAACCGCCCTGGCGACGTTCACCTTAAAGCCCGGGTGGACGGAGCAGTGCAGGCAGGAAGTCTCGACCAAACTCCATTTGGGCTAAGTTGAGCTGGAATCGAAACATAAATGTGCTGACATCAGAAAAACTTACGGCCCTAGGCAACTCCGCCACGTTTTATTCCGTCTTGTCTGAAGTGGAGCTTTCTAAATTGTCTCCTTAACGTGACGGGGTGTGGTTTGGACGGTCTTCGCTTCTCTACCGTATAATTGCGACTTTCCATAGTTCCAGGATCCGAGGTAGTAACGATTCTTCGTTTTCATCAGGATAGCCCTGTAGTGACGAAGAGCAGGTTGGGCCGCGTCCGCCCCCAGCCGGCTTGGCCACCGCTCCCATCTCGTTCAATCATAAAGATTTGTAAATGGGGACGGGTTGTCGCGTGCCTGTTTATTGGCCTGATTTTGTTGTGCCCTGTTGGCTCGGGCCAGCAGGATCTGATCGTCGACATACAGGTCCACGGACAGCGGCGTATACCCGCAGAGACAGTGAAGGCCCGGATATTTACTCGCGTCGGTGATGTCTATGATCCTGCGGCGCTGGAACGTGATTTCAACTCCCTGTGGAACACCGGCTACTTCGAGGACATCCGCTTCGAACGCGAACAGACGCCGAAAGGCTGGCGCATTCATGTCTATGTAAAAGAACGACCCACCATCAGCGAGATCGAATACCTGGGACTAAGTTCCGTCTCCAAGAGCGACGTGCTTGATCGTTTCAAGGATCGTAAGGTCGGGCTGTCTCCGGAGAGCCAGTACGATCCCACCAAGGTGAAAAAAGCCGAGGTCACGATCAAGGAATTGCTATCCGAGCATGGACGGCAATTCGCCACGGTACGCACGGAAGTCCGCCCCATCCCGCCTGCGAAGGTCAGCGTCACGTTTGTAGTGAAGGAAGGTCCCAAAGTTAGCGTCGGCAAGATCACATTCGTGGGTAACAAGCACGTCAACTCGCGGATTCTTCGTGGGGCAATGAAGAATCTGAAGCCGATCGGCATCCCGCATTCCATCTTCCTGGAAAATATCTTCGCCAAGACTTACGACGCTACCAAGCTCGATGAAGACACAGAAAGGGTCCGGGCGGAATTCCAGAATCGCGGCTATTTCAAAGTGCTGGTCCAGGATCCAAAAACCGAAATTCACGACACTGGCCGGCCAGGCTTCCACATTCCCCTCCTGATGAAGGGACCAGGGAAGGCGGTGGACATCACCATTCCGATTGACGAGGGCGAGCAGTATCGTCTTGGTGGAGTCACCTTCAACGGGAACAAGGAAGTCACCAACGTCAAAGCTCTGCGCTCGCTCTTTCCCATGAAGGATGGAGACATTTTTTCCCGTGAAAAGGTCGCGAAAGGTCTCGACAACCTGCGCAATGCCTATCGCGAGTTGGGCCACATCAACTTCACTTCCATTCCCAACACCACTTTCGACGAGGATAAGAAGCTGGTAAACCTTTCCATCGACATTGACGAGGGAAAGAAGTTCTATGTGCGAAGAATTGAATTCGCCGGAAATACCACAACTCGCGACAAAGTCATCCGTCGAGAAGTGGCTCTGGAAGAGGGACAGGTTTATGACGAGCGTCTGTGGAAACTCAGCCTGTTGCGGCTCAATCAGCTGGGATATTTCGAGGCGTTGAAGCCCGATGACCCCAACGTTACAGAAACGCATTTGGACGAAAAAAACGGCACCGTCGACCTCACACTCAAAGTAAAAGAGAAGGGCAAGAACAGCATTGGATTGAACGGCGGCGTCAGCGGGTTGGCGGGCGCATTCGTCGGGATCAACTACAGCACCAACAATTTCCTGGGCTTGGGCGAAACCCTTTCAGTGCAGGCCAGCATTGGGAACAGTCAGCGTATCTCTGTCATTTGGTTTTACTGAGCCGTATCTTTTCGATCGCCCCATCCAGGGCGGATTTACCGTCTTCACGCAGAAATACAACTACAATCAGGCTCGGCAGGAAGCCATTCTCACCGGCCAGCAGATCAACCTGCCCAATACTTTTCTTAATAACCTGCAGAATTACACTCAGTCCAGCTCAGGCTTTACCAGTTCGGTCAGCTACCAGCTGCACCACTCCTTCAAGCGTGTGGGTCTCACTTATTCGTTCGATAGTTCTTCAATCGTCGCGGTCAGCAATGCATCGAAGATATTGTTCACGGATCTTGCATTCCGCGGCATCAGCGGACCCAATTCGCTGAACGGAATTATTACCAGCAAAATTCTTCCCAGTTTCTCTTTCAGCACGATCGACAGCGCTATCTCCCCTAAGGGTGGAACCAGCGTGTTCCTAGGTGGTGAAATTGCCGGCCTTGGAGGCACGGTACGTTCGATTCGTCCGATTGTTCAGTACAAGCACTTCATTCCGATGCAGAAACGCCGCAATACCATCGGATTTAACTTCCAGGGTTCTTTCCTTGCGGGATATGGTGGAGTGGTCGCTCCACCCTTCGAGCGTTTTTATCTCGGCGGCGAAAATGACATACGCGGATTCGACATCCGTTCCGTGTCTCCAGTTGCGTTTCTGCCCGACAAATCGACGATCACTCTCCAGAATCCGGATGGCACGTCCGTCCCTAAGGACCCCAGCAATCCTTTACGCGGTGCCTACACGATACCCGTCCCGGTTGAGCGAATCGTTTTCCCGGGTGGCGATGCCAGCCTGGTAACAAATCTGGAATACCGCTTCACCATCGCGGGACCGGTTGCCTTGGCCCCCTTTGTCGACGTGGGTATGAACCCCGTCGTCAGAGGTTCCCAGTTGCGCATCAACGACGGTCAACTTGCTGACATCAATAACACTGTATTTGGTTGTCCCGCCCTTGATATCGCTCTAAATTGCACTGGCGGGACATCCTCAGACTCCCAAATTCTCCAATGATCTGCAGATTGTAGGCTCGACCAATTGGATTCCCCGGATGTCTACGGGACTGGAAGTGCAGGTATTTCTGCCGATTATCAACGCCCCGTTCCGAGTCTACTGGGCCTATAACCCGTTGCGTTTGGATAGCGTTACCCGAGGTCCCGTGCCCATCACCCGCGACATGTTCCCGCCGGGAGCAGCTGGAGACTTCACCTTTGAGCAAGCTTCGCGAAGTCTGGCTCCTCAATTTCAGTTGAGAGAGCCGCGGAAGACTTTCCGGTTCAGCGTAGCAACAACATTCTGATTTTCACTCAGTGACTTGGTTCGTCGAGTCGCCGTATTCATCCTCAGAAGCTTTCGTCTCCAGCGTTGCTTTTGTTGATGACTCAGCTGACGACTGGTTTGACCTTCACCGCAGCCTGTCCCTATAATGGTAGTATCGACATCCTGCGAGAGAATTCCGTGGGGTGGTCACCACGCCGTAACAGGTTCGGCGTGAGGTGCTGGGAACTCCGGCCCAGCCTCTTCCGTTGACAACGAACGGTCGGGTTCGTTCTGAGGCGTAGGCTTGCACAGAGAATCTAGCCGGTTTCCCGGGACAAATTTCCAAGGAGTTCATATCAACCACATGACAAGCAAGCTCGCCCGATTTTTTATGCCTGCTGTACTCGCCGTATCAGTTGGTGCATTGGCCCAGAATGCCGCGCTTCCCGCGGCTCCGAGCGCCGCTGCCAACAACGCCGCCGCTCCCGTAGCTACCAACGCCACCGGAACCAGGATGGGGACGATCAATGTCGAACAGGCCATCTTTGCCACGAATGAAGGCCAACGCGATTTCGAGGCTTTGAGCAAGAAGCTCGAGCCCAAGCAGAACGAGCTTAAAGGGGCAAACGATGAAGTCGAAGCTCTGAAGAAGCAACTCAACACGCAAAGCGATAAGCTGAACGATGAAAGCCGCGGTACGCTCGTGAAGCAGATCGAGCAGAAACAGAAATCACTGGAGCGTCAGGTACAGGACGCGCGTGACGATGCCCAAAATCAGCAGAATGAAATTGCACAGCGTATCCTGCAGAAGATGGGTCCGATGTTGGTAAAGTACGCTGCGGACCAGGGCTTCGGTGTGATCATCGACACGTCTAATCCCTGGCCCAACGGACCAGTGCTTTGGGCTGGGCCGGCGGTAGACATCACCAAGTCGGTCGTCGATCTCTACAATGCGCAGTCCGGCGTTGCGGCCCCAACGAGACCCGCCGCGGCCAGACCGACCACGCCGTCGGCAAGGCCGGCGACCACTACGCCAAAGGCTCCGCCGCCAACTCAACCAAAATAGTTTGTAGTAAATTTTGGCGACACCTTGGCTCGACAAAAAGTTTCAGAAGCCGCGTTCAGAACGCGGCTTTTTTATTTTTGCTATTTCGCGATTAGCACCTGCCCGAGACTGCACTCGCTGGTGTCCATAAACATAGCCGCATCACCATGGAGAAACGCTATGTTTGCCGATTCCTTCTGCGACTCTGATTGGGCCAATCATTCGCACCGCCGGCTGGACAACTCTAGTTTCATTTGCCGCGCAAGCGGTTGTGGTCGGCTGCCTGCTTTTGCTGCCGATGGTCTACACTCAGGGATTGCCGAAGCTTGCGGTGCTTGCACCATTGCTCGCTCCAGCGCCACTTCCCATGGTTCACTCCCCTGCAACGTCTCACCTCAGGCCGGCGGCGACGTTCCAGGGGTACACCGGCTTGAGGCTGGTGAGCCCGGTTCGAGTTCCCGAGAGCATCGAGATGCTCACCGACGTCGCTCCCTCGATGCCAATGGTCGATGCGAGTGCAATCGGCATCAGCCACGGGATCGGCGATCGCGCTGGTTCAGTTTTCGACGCAATTCCAGGCTCGGTCCAGGTGTTGCCGCCGCCACCGCCGGCGGTTCGGCGGCCGCCTATGTCGCGAATGATGGAAGGGAATCTCATCCTTCGCATTCAACCGGACTATCCGTCACTGGCACGGCAAGTGCGGGTTCAGGGACAAGTGGTTCTGCGAGCCATTATCAGTCGCGAAGGCACGATAGAGAACCTGCAGGTTCTCAGCGGCCACCCCATGCTGGTCCGGGCCGCCGTTGATGCTGTGCGGCGGTGGCGTTACCGGCCATATGTCCTCAATGGCGAGCCGGTAGAAGTCGAAACCGAGGTGACGGTGAACTTTGTCTTATCTGGCGGATAGAGGTTCATACCCGCGTCTTGGGAGTAGCACAGGGGTAACGTCCCTGCGGCGGAATCGGCCTCTATAATCGCCTCAGTGGCAACCGCTGAAATCCTGAAGAGAACCGCGACCCGGCCCACCTGGGCCCAGGTGTCGCTGGCTAACCTGCGACATAATTTCGGCGCCGTACAGCGCCATATTGGGGCGGGAATCACTGTTTGTGGCGTGGTGAAAGCCGATGCCTACGGCCATGGCGCGATTGAATGTGCACGAGCGCTTGAAGAAGAGGGGGCGCGTTGGCTGGGGGTGACCTCCCTTGACGAGGCCATTCCTCTGCGCGACGCCGGTATCCGTACCCGCATTCTTCTGATGACCGGCTTCTGGCGTGGCGAAGAAGAGGAAATCATTCGTCAGCAACTGACCCCCACCGTTTGGGAACCGGGACAGGTGGAATTGCTGGAGAGAGCTGCTTTGGCACTGGGTTTGCCGCGACATCCGGTTCACCTGAAAATAGACACCGGTATGGGGCGTCTGGGAGTCGCATTGGAAGACCTGCCTCAGGTCTGCTCTGCCCTGAAGTCGTCTCCTCATTTGCTGCTGGAAGGTCTCTCGACCCACCTGGCTTCTTCCGAAATATTGGACGCGCCTTCGGTTGACGATCAATTGAAGAAGTTCTCTGAAGCGCGCCTGTTTCTAAAGAACGAAGGCTTCGATCCGCCACTCATCCACGCGGCCAATACCGGAGCAGTAATTTCGAAACGAGAATCCTGGAACACAATGGTGCGTCCGGGAATCGCGTTGTACGGCTATCATTTGCCCTTTGAGCGTGCGGGAAGGGAAGTCAGCGGAAGCAAACTACGCCTGGGCGTGAAACCTGTTCTAACCTGGAAGACCCGCATTCTCTCGCTGCGCGAAGTACGCGCCAACCAACCACTGGGTTACGGCGGCACGTACGTTACCAAGGCTCCGGCTCGGATTGCAGTTCTTCCTGTGGGATACGCCGACGGATTGAACCGCGCGCTTTCTTCGCGCGGGCGGGTGATCGTCCGCGAGCATTATTCTCCAATCGTGGGCCGCATTTCCATGGATCTCACGCTGGCGGACGTAACCGGTCTCCCCGGCGTCAGTGTGGGTGATGAAGTGGTCCTCCTCGGTTCTCAGGACGGTCTCAACGTAGACGCTCACGAGCACGCCGTGCTTGCGAACACCAATGTCTACGAAATTCTCTGTGCGATTTCGAAACGTGTGCCCAGGAAGTACAGCTAGTCGTTGGCTGGTAGTCGTTGGTCTCTGGCAGCCATGGTCGTTCTCTCACTCCTAACCTACTCGCCTTTTCGGCTCTCCACGTATTTCCGCGGGACGGCGTTGATCGTTTAACCAGCCGAACGGAAGCCTTGAATGGCGATTCCTGCCCTTCCAATGCGTGCGGACTGACCTGCGGATATGCTTTTGCTATGCTGAAGATCGATGTCTTCGCGCTATAAGCAATGGATGTACGATTGGGAAACTCGACTTACGTCGGTAGACAACAACCGCGTAGTGCGCCCCATGGAATGGGGGGTGGAGTGGGCGCGGGACTGGCCATGCCGCAACGGTTTTGCTCCCGCAAATCCGCGGCAAAACGGTGAGGTGGAGAGATTCCTTCGCGAGTACAACCGGCGCATCGTGAAATCGAGCGACGAGTTTTATTCCTATGTCTCGCCCGCGGATTTTCGCCTGGAGCGTCGCGAAGTCAAGGTCTTCAGTACGCGGGAAGTGCCGGATCCCACTCTAGACGCCAAAGTTCACGGAACCTACGCAGACTTTCTGCGTTTCACCTCGCCGGTTCACTCACCCTATCCGGAAAATAACCTCGTCAACGCCCGCTGGTTTCCCGCCCGAGGGCGGCGTGCCGTAGTGCTGTTGCCGCATTGGAATTCCGACGCTCTCGCCTATACCGGGCTCTGTCGTGTCCTCAACATGATGGGTATCGCCGTGCTTCGCCTGACTATGCCTTATCACGACATCCGAATGCCGGCCGACACCCGGCGTGCCGACTACGCGGTCTCTGCAAACATCGGCCGCACCCTCGATGCGTGCCGTCAGGCTGTGATTGATGTGCGTTGCTGCCTGGACTGGCTCGAACAGCAGGGGTACAACCGCCTTGGAATTCTGGGTACCAGCCTGGGTTCCTGTTATGCGTTTCTGGCAACCGCTCATGACTCGCGCATCAGCGTGGCGGCTTTCAATCATGCTGCCACGTACGTTGCGGACGTGGTATGGCACGGACAATCCACTCGCCACATTCGACAGGGACTCGAAGCGCAAATCGATCTCGAGCGGCTACGCTCGCTTTGGAGCGGTATAAGCCCGATTTCGTACTTCGATCAGTTCGCCCGCTGGCGCAGGAAGTCGCTCATTATTTACGCCAAGTACGACCTCACCTTCTTGCCAGAATTTTCACGCCATGCGGTGGAAGAGTTCGAGAGGCACAGCCTCGATCACAAAGTCGTCGTGCTCCCCTGCGGCCACTACACCACCGGAGAGACGCCGTACAAATACATGGATGGATGGCAATTGGCTTCGTTCATGCGCACAGCGTTCGAAAGTGTATGAAAAAAGTAGCTGCTAGCTCTGACTGTATTGAGGTTAAGAGGTAAGAGTCAAAAGCGATAGAATGGCAAAACGGTGAAAGCAAGTGAGACGCAGATTACCGAGCATCGCAAAGGCGAGTTTGTTATCAGCACTGATAAAGAACGAATTGATCTTGATGTCGTCCATAATTTCTTGACGGAGTCTTATTGGGCCAAGGGAATCTCCCGCGAGGTTGTGGTCCGCTCCATTGAGAATTCGCTATGCTTTGGCGTGTATGGTGACGGCAAGCAGATAGGTTTCGCCCGCGTAATCTCTGACTACGCGACCTTTGCTTACATCGGTGATGTGTTTGTGCTGGATTCGAATCGCGGCCATGGCCTGGGGAAGTGGCTGATGGAGTGCATTATGGCCCATCCCCGGTTACAAGGGCTGCGACGATGGAGCCTTGTGACCGCAGACGCGCACGGCCTGTACACCCAATCCGGTTTTACGCCGCTCAAGACGCCGGAAAAGAATATGGAGAGGCACGACCCGGCTGTCTACACCACTGACACAAAGGGCTAGCAGCCAGCAGCTAGAAGCTGAATACACTATGAAAAACAATCCTATGTCCCGCCCGCTCTTCGAAGCGGATCCGCAAGTGGCCGCTGCCATCGAAAACGAAGTTCGCCGCCAGCACGAAGGTCTGGAATTAATCGCCTCTGAGAACTTTGTCAGCGAAGCCGTGCTTGAAGCCATGGGCTCGGTCTTTACAAACAAGTACGCCGAGGGTTATCCGGGCAAGCGCTACTACGGCGGCTGCGAGTTCGCCGACGTAGTGGAGGATCTGGCGCGGGAGCGGGCGAAGAAGCTTTTTGGTGCAGAATATGCCAATGTTCAGCCCCACGCCGGATCGCAAGCCAATATGGAAGCGTACGCTGCCGTACTGCAGCCGGGGGACACTATCCTCGGATTGAATCTGGCGCACGGTGGGCATCTCACTCACGGCCACCATTTGAATTTTTCCGGAAAAACTTACCGCATCGTTCCATACGGCGTGACGAAGGAAACGGAAACCATCGACTACGACGACCTGGAGAAAATCGCCGAGAAGGAACGCCCAAAACTAATTATCGGGGGCGGGAGCGCATACCCGCGGATTATCGACTTTGCCCGAATGCGCCAGATTGCGGACAAAGTGGAGGCGCTCTTTTTGGTGGACATGGCCCATTTTGCTGGACTGGTTGCCGGAGGCGCCCATCCGTCTCCAGTTCCGCACGCTCATATCGTCACCACGACGACACACAAAACGCTGCGCGGACCTCGCGCCGGGATGATTTTGGCCAGGCAGGAGTTCGGAGCTCAGATCGACAAGGTCGTGTTCCCCGGGATGCAAGGTGGCCCGCTGGTTCACATCATCGCCGCAAAAGCAGTCAGCTTCCTGGAAGCCATGCAGCCCGAATTCCGCGATTATGCTCGCCAGGTAGTCGCCAACGCGAAAGTATTGGCCGAAACCCTTGCCGCTGAAGGCTTCCGCATCATCTCGGGCGGTACCGACACCCACCTCATGCTGGTGGATGTGTTCTCCAAAGGGATGTTTGGTAGTGAGGCTGAAAAAGCATTGGGCGAAGCCGGTATCACCGTGAACAAGAATGCCATACCGTTTGACGCCAACCCGCCGATGAAACCGAGCGGGGTCCGCATCGGCACCCCGGCTCTTACGACCCGGGGCATGAAGGAGGAAGAAATGAGACAGGTCGGGCGCTGGATTTCCGAGGCACTGCATCACCGCACGGAAACCGCGGTACTCAGTAAAATCCGAAAGCAGGTCTTGAATCTGGCCGAAGCCTTTACCCTGTATCCCGAGCGCAGAGCCAAGGCCCAGCTTGAAATAAGGGCCTAACGACTTCATGTCAAGGGATCAACGATTGCGGGAATGCGAATTTCCTGTGTGCCCATATCTACTCTGTGGTTAAATTCCTGCCGTGAGAGTGGCTATCGACATCCGGCGCATGACTGAATTTGGTGTCGGCACCTACACGCGAAATATCGTACGCGCGCTGGGACGGCTGGACAGCGAGAGCAAATACTTCCTGATCGGCCCACCTGAAAAAGTCGCGGAAATCTCTCCCTTGCCGCCGAACTTTCAAACCGTACCGCTTCTCGGAAGTGACACAACGATAAAGAGTTATTTCGACTTTCGTGCCATCCTTAAGCGCTTGGACTGTGACTTGGTGCATATTCCGCACCTGTTCTGGTTGCCCCGAAACCTTCCGTGTCCGTATGTAGTGACCGTTCATGACGTCCTCGATCACATGTATCGGGCCCGTGACCAGTCGGGATTCAGGCGCTCGCTGCATTTTTTTCTGACCCAGCGCGCCCTTAAAGGAGCGGCCCGGCTCTTCGCCGTTTCCAACTTCACCAAGAGCGAAGTGGAAAAGTTGTTTGGCATTGCGTCCGAGCGTATCGAGGTGGTCTACAACGCGATTGACGAGCGTTTTCTGCGCGGACACGCGAACGACACGGACCGCCAGGTGCTCGCGGAGCGTTACGTGGTTAACCATCCGTTTTTGCTTTACGCGGGACGAATCAGCCCGCACAAAAACGTAGTACGAATCATCGAAGCTTTTTCCGCCTTGAAAGCGGAGCTGGAAAAAGAAGCGATGTTTCCGGGTCTGAAGTTGATCATTATCGGCGATGAGCTTTCCAAGCATCCCGATTTGCGCCGCACGGTAGTTCGCAGCAGAATGCAGACCGACGTGCGGTTCATGGGATTTGTGCCCATCGAAATGCTGCGCATCTTTTACGACGCAGCGAAGATTTTTGTCTTCCCGTCGCTTTATGAGGGATTCGGATTGCCTCCGCTGGAGGCTATGGCGCACGGTACCCCGGTGGTCACGTCAAATACTTCATCGCTGCCCGAGGTTGTGGGCAACGCCGCCGTGTTGGTAAATCCGGAAAATGTTTTTGAGATTATGCGCGCCCTGCATCGTGTGCTGCTGGACCAGGCACTGCGCGTCAAGCTCAAGGCTCGAGGTTATGACCAGGCCAAACGCTTCTCATGGGACGCTTCGGCCCAACAGATTCTCCGCATTTATCACGAGGTGGCAGACAAAAGGCCAGTAAGGACGCAGTTTGCGGAAGAAGCGGTTCCCTCACGAGCCGCAACGCCGTAATAACGCGATGAGAAAGTTCGCAGACCTCAGGCATTCTTGAGAAGCGGTTGCCCCGGAGAAATCAATCCCAAACGATGCAGTTTGGCCGCAATACGGGTCTTGTCAGACTCGGTCGAAGCGGCGGTATGCCGTTTTCTTAGTTTGGCGATTTTTTCATTGCGGGTACGGCGGCGGCGTATCTCGGGGCGACGGCTGGGTGCAGACATGTGTTCTCCTGAGTTTGTGAATTGACAATCCAGTCTATATCAATGGCCTCGATTTCGAGCATATCCGACCCTTCGGTAACAGAGTCTGGCTTGAAGGAGGGCAATCTGGGCCCCTGAGTCTATTCCGCTTTGACTGAAAGTGGAGGGCCGAGGAACTCTACTCCCCACGGCTTGCCAAACATGTTTAAAGCTTCCAGATCTGGCCGTCCCTTCTCCAGGATCTGTCCAAGTGCAACAAAAAAACCTTGCGCGTCCATCCCTGGAAGGATCATCACGAGTTGGCGGGCGGGCTTATCCGTGACGTTGATAAACGCATGTGCATCTCCCCCGGGCACAGTGAGCACGTCTCCAGCAGAGGCTCGAAATCGGCGGCCATTTACCTCGAACAGATATCGGCCCTCCAGAACTCGAAATATTTCCG
>CAWCQR010000015.1:0-193180 GCA_963797725.1 Terriglobia bacterium | reverse complement strand
ATCCGTAACAGTGCCTCGAATGGTGCCAAGGTCGGTGCCTTGGGCGAGCAAAAGAGGACAACTGGAACTCAAAAGAACTACAAAGAACAGGGTGCGCATTGCAGACCACATAGATTCCCCCGAGAGCGCCAAGAATGATGCGCAGACTTTTATCACGATGCGAAACCAAAGGCAAGTAAAAATCGTTGATACGCAACTGTGAGAAATTAAACGAAAGCATATGATTTATGGAAAGGAGCCGCCATGCATAAAACAATATAGGTAAATTGTTGTAAAGGACTCACTTGCGACTCAATTGGAAGCGGGAAGGTGCAAGGCGAAACTATGCACCACGCGGCTGATGATTCCGCTTTCGGAAGGTGAATCCGGCCGCAAGCCCTCATTCAGGCACCGGAAAAACGCCAGAAGTTGGCTTACGAGCACATCTATCAGTGGAGAGTTATCATCGCTCAAATCTTTTAGTCCCGGGCATTCAATCGCTACATCGTCTGCGCGAATCAGTTCGCCAGGGATATTCTGGCCCACGATTACTTTCAAAAGCCCGAGCTCCTTACGATCCAATTCTAAAAGCAGGTCGGATTCGTAAGCCCGCAGCAAAGAATCCGATGACAGAAAAGCGACGACAAGGCAGTCCTTGTGGACATAGCTCATTGGGCCGTGGCGGAGCCCGAGAAACGTCTCGCAAAGAGTGGCCACCCGGCCTGATGTCATTTCGAGCATCTTCAATGAGGCTTCGCGGGCTGCTGCGAAGCGAGCGCCGCTTCCGAGAAAGACGGCACGCGTGAACGGCGCCTTCGCGATTGAGGCGAGACTGCCAAAATGCTCGGCAAGAATGTAGCTCGCGATCGCGCTGGACCGCTCGCATATCGCCTGGTATTGATCAGGGATTTCGAGCAACCCCAGGAAGCGCGCACTGAGGGCGAGATTGGTGAAGCTGCTGGTCATCACCAGGCTTTGATCGTTGGTAGCTTTCGGCAGTGTAATCACGGTGACACGCGAGTCGCTCGCGAACTTCGTAGCCAAGCCACCCGCAGCGTTGCAAGTCAGGACGAGGTGACGTATCTCGGGATCCGTGTTCAAAATATGTGAGAGCGCGCCACCGCTCTCCGGACTGTCGCCAGAACGCGCAATAGAAACCATGAGCGCGGGCTTGACGGGAGGCAAACACTTGCTGCCGTGCGCCAGAATCGCGCCGCCACCGAACCCCTGCACTGTGATCCCGAGTTCCGCTTGCAACGGAATACGCACGCAGTCGCCGGCATATTCCGAACTTCCTGATCCAGTCAATACCAGAGAACGGATATCTCTCACACACGCCTTAAGAATATTCGTGCAGCCCTGCATCAGTTGAGAAGTTTGCAGCCAGGTGTGGGGCTGCTGACAGATTTCGCGCAAAGTGTGGAGGTAGCCCAGGCAGCGTTGTTCGTCTGGACTCTTGGATAGTAATTCAGCCAATTTTGGTTGGCGCTCTACGAGGGCGCGCAGCCAATCCGAATCAGATGAAAATACAGGGAACATTGGTCGTCCTTTTGGCCCAAGGAAAAATAGCAGGGAATCATAGCAAAGTAAAAGAAAACATAAGATACAGCGCGAGCCGGCAGCTATCCACCTACTGTGCAATGATTTGCGTAATTCCTCTATGGTTGGCCGCCCAAAGTACAAGCTTGAAACCTTCTTTTGCCTTTGTATGTTGTCTTTTTGCGCTAAAATGCCGGCATGCGTCGCCGAGATTTCTTGAAAGCCGCTGCCTTCATGCCTGCCGTCGCTACTGCAGATGTTCCGGTTCACCTCTGGCAGGGATACGATTTTTCACCTGGCCCGCCCGTGCATCAACGGCTGAATCAGGGACCGTTTGAGATCGATCAAGACGAAGGCTGGCAAACGATTCTGTTTACATCTCCATCCGAGAAGCCACAGCGCAATCCCGGGCTAGGGCTGGTTGGCTATGCCTGGGAAGAAAATGGGCCATCGCTCGCCGCGAGGGCTGCCCGGGAGACGGTGGAGCAACACGTCGAGAAACTAGCCAGCCTGCCGTTTGTGGACGTTTTGTACATTCGCTGCGACTGGCGGAACGTGCAAACGCGACCCGGTCGGCTGGATTTAAACCCAGTCTTTCACCTGGCACTGGATGCGGCCAGGCGTAAAGGCCTGAGCGTGGCTTTCCGAATTCAGCTCTCCAACTACTCATTCCAGCCTAACGAAGTTGCGTTGCCGGAGTTTCTGCGCGATCGCGTGCCGATGGTCAAGATCGGTCGCATTCCCAAAGAAGGCGGGGAATTCAGGGAACCGCGCTACGATCATCCCGAGTTTCAAAGGGCTTTCGCCGAGCTGAACGATCTTCTCGCAGCGCAGTTCGAAGGAGATCCCTTAATCGCGTGGATGGATTTGATGCAGTACGGATTCTGGGGAGAAGGCCACACCAGTAACTATCCGAGTCCGTTTCCCGATTTTCTTACCGCGGAGAAGACCTTCGTCAGCATGACGGCCCGCCAACTCGAGACTTGGAAGAAGACCCCACTAGCGGTCAACACGCAACCGGATATTAGTAACGTCGGAAACCGGACAGTCATAGATATGTCCGTGCGGGCTGGCGCCTGGCTGCGTTCCGATAGCATCATTGTGGAAGAGCCGATTCAAATTGAAGAATTGACCAATCGTCCGCCGTGGCTCGCGACAATTATCGAAGACGGATATATGCGCCATTACGATTCGTCTCAGATTAAGGCGGATGCTGCGGGCATCAATGAACTCGAGAATTACATGTTGCACTCGCTTGATGTGAAGGCGAATTATTGGGGACTGTGGACGGAAGCTGACAATCTTGCACGCTACAACGAAAAATATCCGCGCGGATTTGAACGTTTGCGAACCCAGCTTGGCTATCGCTTACGGCCAGCTTGGGTGTGGCAGCGAAAGAGATATGGCACGAGTGAACTTGTGATTTGCATTGCGAATCGCGGGGTCGCGGGAGTTCCGGGTGTGCTGTGGTTGAGGATTGAGAGCCGGGACAAGACAGTTAGCATGGAAGGTGCTTTGGACGCGGGTCATCCCTACGGAGGGGCTCAGCGGCAAGCCTCTTTCCTCCTGCCGAAAGGCTATCTGGGCAAAATCAATCTCTCGGCTCAGCTGGAAATTCGTCCAGGGGTGAAGAAAGCCATTGCATGGGCATGTGAACAGCCAGTGAACGAAGACGGCTCGATCACGATTGAGCTGAAGCCTGAGAACGATCGCGGCTGGCGTAAAGGGGTTTAGCTTGGAAGCCTTGAGCGCGAATTAAACGTTACTATGCGCCTCCTTTGCCATGGCGGCGAGACTTAGGAACGAAATTTCTTTAGTCCGGAAAAAGATGTCCAGCCCAACGTCTTTAGCGCAGAAGCTAAACCGGAGTCAATGTCGCCGCGCTTAACAGTGCCGACGAGTATTGGTCGAGATACAAGGTCGTGTTGGGGTGAGTCCGCAGAATTGATGCGGGCGCCAAGGGACTGATCTCGCCTTCGAGGCATGCTTTCACAGCGTTGGCCTTTCGGGCGTCGGGCACGATGCAAATGATCGCCTTTGCTTTCAGAATCTGACGCACGCTCATGGAAATGGCGCGTTCTGGCACTTCGCTTATCGAACGGAACCACCCCTCTCCCATTTGCTGACGGCGGCAGACTTCGTCGAGCTTGACCGGCAGATACGGTTCTTCTGTCTCAAAGTCTGCCGGCGGATCGTTGAACGCTAGGTGTCCGTTTTCTCCGATGCCGACGAATGCAACATCAACTGGCGCGGCCCTAAGAGCGTTACCCACGACGCGGATGACTTCGGCAGGATCGTCGTCGCCATCGAGCAAGTAAGCCTTGGTGATTCCAGCTTTCTCAATCAGCCGCTCGCGCAGAAACCGGCGAAAACTGGCGGGATGAGACTCGGGGATCCCAACATATTCGTCGAGATGGAACATCTCTACCTTGGACCAGTCAATACCCGGGAGCCCGGTGAGTACTTGCAGGAATTCAAATTGCGAGGCCCCCGTCGCGGCAATGATGCGGGCTCTTCCTCGTTCTTGGATCGCCCGTCGGAGCAAGGAAGCCGCCTGCTCCGCCGCCCTTGCACCCAGAGTATTTTTGTCATTAAACGTTCTGATTTGCATGGATGATTACGTGGTCCCTTCCCTTATGCTTCGCCATCATCAGACACAAAGCTACAGATGGGGCGACATCCTCGATGGTGGAAGTGTTGCTTCCCCCTGGCGAAGTACCGCATGATATTAAACACAGGCACTTTTTATACTTTGTTTTTACCAGAAAGAGAAGGAGATAGATAATAAAAGAAAGTAAATGGCATAAAAGCGATGGTAAACTTGCCGACATTCAGCTTGATGCCAGACCGCCAATCCACCCGGATCGCGCAGGGCATCCAGAATCTGTCGGCGATTGCTTCCGATAAACGGCTAGGGGGCTGGCCGGAAACCCACGGGGATTTGCCAGCGCGGGAGAGACGGTGGTTTCGCCGAAACATGACCGAATGAAGCGAGCCGCAAAAGCCCGAGTGAGGCGAATGGCCGTAGAGGATATTTCGGCGGCATTGGAGTTGTCGACAGAGGCAGGCTGGAACCAAACGGCAGAAGACTGGCGAATGCTAACTCAGTTGGCGCCGGAAACTTGTCTGGCGATTGACATGGATGGCGAACTGGCCAGCACGACCACTCTTTTGTGTTATGGATCGAGGCTGGCATGGCTGGGGATGGTGCTCACGAGAGAAAAGTTTCGCGGACAAGGACTGGCGCGCCGATTACTGTTGGAAACGCTGGCGTTGGCGAATCAAATGAAGATTGAAACTGTGAAACTGGATGCTACAAACCAGGGGCAACCACTGTATGAGAAATTGGGATTTCGTTGTGAACAGCCGGTAGAACGATGGGAGCGGGCGGCGACGGGCAGCACGGGCATTTTGAATGGGCGCTCGGACTCGTTGCCACCCGAGCATCTGATTGCGGACCGGGAATCTTTCGGCGCAGACCGCTCCGAACTACTCGGCAGGTTGGCGGGAAGAAATGGTGCGTTTGTCGCAGAGAAGTCTTACGCTCTCGTGCGGCCTGGCCGGGTGACTTCGTATACGGGACCCTGTGTTTCTGCTGACGCCGGCATTGCACACTCGTTGATCGAGCGTTGCATCCGGAACACAGGGACTTCGCTTTCGTGGGATTTTTTAAAGCAGAATCATAATGCCGAACAGATTGCGATCGACCTCGGCTTCGTCCCTCGGCGAACGCTTACACGTATGGTTCGAGGCAAGGATTTGCGTGGCAGAGAAGACCGCATTTACGCGCTAGGTGGATTTGAGTTTGGCTAGATGACGACGATTCGAAACGAAGCTGAATTGGAAGAGCGGCTCTCGCGTCCTGGTGACGCGGATGCGGCGGCCCTCTCTTCGCTGGAAGGCGACCTGCTCATTCTGGGTGCCGGCGGCAAGATGGGACCGAGCCTGGCCAAATTGGCGCGGCGCGCGGCCGATAAAGCGGGGGTGAAGAAGCGTGTGATCGCGGTCGCTCGCTACAGCAACGCCCGTTTGCCTTCGGAGTTTGCTTCGTGCGACATTGAGGCCATCCCGGCAGACCTGTTGGAACCTGGCGAACTTGAGAAGTTGCCCAACATCCCTAATGTCATCTATATGGCCGCGAAGAAATTTGGAACTGCCGGCGCCGAACACGAGACCTGGATGATGAATACGTTCTTGCCGGGACTCGTGGCCAGCCGTTTTCGCGACTCGCGCATTGTGGCCTTCTCTACGGGAAATGTGTATCCACTTCGGGCGGCGAGCGAAGGCGGAGCCGATGAATTCACGCCAATCGCTCCTGTCGGCGAGTATGCCCAGTCTGCGCTCGGTCGTGAGCGCATGTTCGAATATGCGTCCGCGAAATGGGGAACGCCGGTCGCCACGCTTCGCCTGAATTACGCTATCGATTTGCGATACGGTGTTCTTCTGGACATTGGCCAGGCAGTTTACGAGCGCCGCCCGGTGGATCTGCGGATGCCTCTGGTAAATATAGTCTGGCAAGGAGATGCGAACTCATGGTGCTTGCGGTCGTTTGCGTATTGCCAGTCACCTCCTTTTGTGCTGAACATCACGGGGCTGGAGACGTTGTCTGTTCGAGAGATCGCATTGGCATTCGGAAGGCATTTCGAAGTCGAACCACAGTTTAGTTCTGAGCCGGCGACCTCCGCGCTGTTGAGCAATGCGGCGAAAGCTCGGCAACTCTTCGGCGAGACAACTGTGAAGCCCGCGGAAATGATCGAGTGGACAGCGAATTGGATTAAGCAGGGCGGCGCAACGCTGGGTAAGCCGACCCATTTTCAGACGCGCGACGGAAAATTCTGATGCAACTTCGCGACAGGCTTTTCTCCGGCCTCGTGATACCTGCGCATCCCCTCGCGCTGAATCAGGATCGCAAGCTCGATGAGCGACGCCAGCGCGCCCTGACCCGCTACTACATCGCGGCTGGTGCCGGCGGGATTGCGGTGGGCGTACATACAACGCAGTTTGCGATCCGCGATCCACAAGTCGGCTTGCTTGAACCAGTGCTGCGCATCGCTGCCGAGGAAACGGCCGGGAAAGACGTGATAAGAATTGCCGGAGTCTGCGGCCGGCGGGATCAGGCAATTAGTGAAACGATGCTTGCCGCCGAGTTAGGATATGACGCTGCCCTGCTGAGCGTGGCCGACCTCAAACATGAAACCATTCCCAAGCTTCTGGAGCACGCACGGGAAATAGCTTCTCTGCTACCTATCATTGGTTTTTATCTGCAGCCATCGGTGGGCGGACGTGTTCTGCCTTTCGAATTCTGGCGGCAATTCGCGGAGATCGATAACGTCGTGGCCATCAAGATCGCGCCTTTCAACCGATACCAGACACTTGATGTGGTTCGTGCGGTTGTGCAATCCGGTCGCGCACGAGAGATCGCCCTCTATACAGGCAATGACGACAACATCCTGATCGATCTCCTCACGGAATTTGATTTGGGCGGCGAACGGCTTCGTATCGTTGGCGGATTGCTCGGCCATTGGGCGGTGTGGACTAAGACAGCGGTTGCGCATCTCGCAGCAGCGAAAAGCCAATCACCAACTGTTCCCGCCAAGATGCTTACCCTTGCGCAGCAAATTACCGATGCGAATTCCGCATTCTTTGATCCGGCCCACCAATTTCAAGGATGTATTGCGGGAATTCACGAAGTATTGCGGCGCCAAGGTTTGCTGGAGGGCCGATGGTGTTTGGATCCGCGCGAGGACCTTTCGGCCGGCCAATCGGAAGAGATCGACCGTGTTTACCGACTCTACTCGCACTTGCCCGACGATGACTTTGTCAGGGAGCACCTCAATGAATGGCTTAGCTAAAACTCTGCTCGCTTTCCTCGTGTGCGCGGGAACGGCATTGGCTGGTGGCAAGCCGACGGTGAAGGCGGTCTTTGCTTCCCGGGATGTTCCTCTCAATACCGACGCATCTACCGCGTTCTGGCGCTCAGCGGGCATTGCGTCCTTGGAGAAAGACACGCAAGGAAAAGATGTGCCCAATTTCCACAGCGAAGTCCGTATGCGCTGGACTAGGGAGAATCTTTACTTTCTATTCATCTGTCCTTACGACGAGCTTTATCTGAAGCCTGCACCAACCACCCGCCAGGAGACCAACGAACTGTGGAACTGGGATGTGGCCGAGGTTTTCATCAGCGCGAACTTCCGCGACATCAAACTCTACAAGGAATTCGAAGTCTCACCTCAAGGCGAGTGGGTCGACCTGGATATCGATCTACACAAGCCGCATCATGAGGTGGGATGGATTTGGAACTCCGGGTTTGAAAAGACCGCGCGCCTCGATCGTGGCGCGCATCGCTGGTATGCCGCTCTGAGAATTCCATTTTCGGCTATCGATCACCGTTCCGCCAAGGCGGGAAATACGTTTCGGATGAACTTGTTTCTTAGCGAGGGGCCTACTTCGAACCACCGCGAGCTCACCTGGCAACCGCCCATGAGCAGCACGTTTCACACCCCGGAGCGATTTGGGTTGCTGGAGCTGGTTAAGGAAAAACAATGAGGCTTGGAGTCGTACCTAAATGTTGCTGCGCCTCATCTCGTCCATCAGGTGATCGCATGAGCGCACGCACAGAGCCATGATGGTCAGAGTAGGATTCTGGCAGGGATTGGACGCAAACCCCGAGGCATCCATTACGAAAAGATTCTTGATGTCGTGGGTTCGCTGAAATTGATCGAGCACAGACTTCTTGGGATCGCTTCCCATGCGGGCGACGCCGGCTTCGTGAACAGCCCAGCGCGGCGCTGAAGGATTGGCGCGAGTGCGTATGTTTTTGGCCCCCGCAGCCTCCAGCATCTCTCCCGCAGATTCGGCGATGTCCTTAATCATGGCTTTCTCGTTCTCGCCGTCGGACATGTGAATCTTCAGGACTGGGATGCCGTAGACATCTTCCATTTCCTTGTCGATTTCCACAAAGTTGTCCCAGCGAGGTAAGACTTCGCCGAATCCGGTTATGCTGAACTCAGAGCGTGATTCACGAAGCGTCTTCTTATAAGCTTCGCCAAAACCTGGCGCCGCCCAATTGAAATCGAAGGTGCTGTCGGATTCAAAGCCATAACCGCGAAGGAATCTCTTGAAGGGCGGGTTGCCTTTGATGTTGCGAAAGCGGACGATATAAATCCCCAAGGGCTTGACCGGAGCACTCAATGAAGGCGCTGGTGCAAGCCCGGGAAATTCGCCCCTGCCACCGGCGCTGCGTACGTGAGCCATGAGGTAGTGACCGAGAACGCCGCTGGAGTTCGCGAGGCCATTGGGATACTGGGAATTCGCCGAGTTTAAAAGGATGCGGGTGGATTCTTGTGATTGCGCGCACAAGATGACGGCGCGCGCTTGAATTTCGCGCGGCGCCCGCGTGATTCGGTCGATGTAAAGAACGCCGCTCGCGCGATTGAGGTTCGCATCCATCAGAACCTTGAAAGCCATGGCATTCGAAATCAAAGTACAATTTCCGGACTTGAGTGCGTCGGTGACGGTGGTAAAAGCGGAATTGAAGTAAGACTTGGTGACGCAGCCCCGTTCGCAGGGGCCGCAATAGTGACATGGGCCGCGGCCATTCAATGATTGGGTGAGGTTCGCTGAACGCGTGAGTGTGGCTGTACGGCCCATCTTCTGTTTCAGGCGATCGCGAAAAACTGATTCTTGGCAGTTCAGCGCCATGGGCGGCTGGAATTGGCCATCCGGCAACTCCTCGAGTCCCTCTGCCATTCCAGTGATTCCTACATACTTTTCCACCAGATCGTAATAGGGCGCGATGTCTTTGTAGCTGATCGGCCAGTCTTCGCCATAGCCATCGTGGGAAGCGGCCTTGAAGTCCCAGTCGCTGAAACGCAACGATACGCGACCCCAGACGTTGGTGCGGCCACCGGTCACGCGTAAGCGGCCCAGCCAGTTGAATGGTTTGTCTGCAGGCGCGGTGTAAGGTTCTTCTATGTCGTTCACGAACCAGTCTTGAGTATATTCGTTGCAAACGTCCCCCATCTGCGATTGAATGGGGCGAGTTTTGCGGACAATTTCCGGGGCGAGGTTGCGATACTTCAGTGCGAAAGCTGGAGTGTGCTCGCTGAAATTCGCGCTGGATTGGGGGCGCCCGGCCTCAAGGAGAGCAACCTTCAGCCCAGACTCGGCCAGACGCTTGCACGCCCAACCTCCGGAAGCCCCTGAACCTACCACGATTACGTCGTATTTCTGCGTTGTCGATTCAGCCAAGGGTTCGATACCGCCGGAGACGATGATTGATCACGCTAAACAATGTCACGATTTGCGGATGCTAACAAGCCAAGCAGAGCGAGGTCAATCGAAGAAGATGGAGCGCACTCCGCTACGGTGGGTCAATTTAAATCCATTCACTTTGTAGCTGGCGTGCCGGAAATTGTCTCTCGTTGGCATGGCACTTGTGACGGTGCAGCGGCCGAATGTTACCATTACTGCGAGAATTTGCCGCATAACGAGATACGCCAACCATACCGCGAGGCCATTATCGTGATAAAGGATGAGACGTTGCACCTGATCGGGGATGGACAAACAGCAGGGCGCGCGCTTACGCGTCGCGAGATGGTGCAACGAATCCTCGCCGGAATGGGCGCCGGAATGGCGTTGCCGCTGGCGGCGGGTTCCCACCCCATTCACCGGCTCCTTTCGGACGACGCAATTTTTTCAGGCGCGGATGCGCAGATGGCGTTCGCGGATTGGAAACCGTTATTTCTCAACGCGTCCCAGAATAAGGTGCTCGTCGCGCTGTCGGAGATCATCGTGCCCGGGTCAACCAAGGCTCAAGTGAACCGGTTCATCGATTTGCTGCTAAGTGTAGATACGGCTGCTAACCAGAAGAACTTCTTGGCGAGTATCTCGGCGATGGAGGACGAATCGCAGAAGCGCTTCGGGCAACCGTTCGCGGCTCTCAGGGAAGACCAACAGAATGAGCTTCTAACCGCCGTTTCGAGAGAGGATGTGGGCAACAACGAGGGCAAGGACAAGAATTTAGAGGCGCGAGATTCTGAGGGCAAACATGCCGGAGAAACGCTACATTCGCTCAACGACCACTTCAATAATCTGAAGGGTTGGATCAGTGGAGCGTACTATTCGTCGGAAACCGGAATGACGGAACTCGGATGGACCGGCGAATACGGCTTCGAGAATTATCCATCGTGCCAGCACATGGAAGAACATCATTGAGACGGCCGGCGGGGAGAGGACTCGCATTCTCGCATTAATGATTACGCGACCATTCACCGCCTTGTCGCACTAACGGCTAACCCTTTCGAACTCCTGCGGATACCTTGTATATCGCAGCCGCTCCTAACAGACTGGCTCCAGCCAAAATCTTCCACGCCAAGTCATAGCTGTGGTAGCTATCGAAAATTCTTCCCGCCATCCACGGCGCTGCCCATTGACCCAACGAGTATCCCATGATGATCAGCGCGAGGATCTTTCCAAGCGCCGCGGTGCCGAAGCATTCCGCCGTGACCAGTGGAATCAACATGTAATCCGCGCCCATTGCAAACCCAAAGGCCAAGGCAAAGACCCAAGTGGCAGCTGGCTGGTGCGATAAGTAGAGTATTGGAATCGCTAGCCCGATCAATAAATAGAAGAAAGCCATGATGTCTTTCTTGGAGAACCGATCCGCCAAATACCCTACCAGTACGCGGCCACCGAGGCTTGACGCCAGCAGCACTGTTGAGAATCGCGAAGCCGCAGTCGGCGAGTAGCCCTGATCCCTAAGGAATAAAATGAAGTGTTGAATCACTGCTCCGATCGCTCCCACCACCAACGTGGAGCCTGCCAGGATCAGCCAAAAGTTGGTTGTTCGAGCCGCCGCAGCGGCACCGCTTGAAGTAGTAGCACCCGCGGTGACCCTGTCGTCAGGGAAATCATTTTTCGAATCTCCATCTGGCAAGAGGCCCATTTCGGCGGGAGTTGAGCGCGTAAGCAAGATTCCGACCGGCAAGAGCACAATCAGAATCAATAGGCCGACTGCTCCAAGCGCGTGCCGCCACCCGATGGTGCGGATCAAACGACTAACCAGTAAGGGCGACACCACTCCGCCAAAACCCAGGCCAAGATAGGCGAAGCCCATCGCACGGCCGCGCTGCCTGCGGAACCATTGCGCAATCAGTACTTGATTGGCTATTGGGCCTGCCAGTACGTAACCCAAGACTTCCGCGATGCAAAGAAGTTCGTATTCCCAGAATCGAGTCATGAAACCCATGAGGAATAGAGAAACCCCGATGAGGCTAACACCCGTAAGGATGATCCATCGACTGCCGACCCGGTCAATTAGCGCGCCCACGGCGAAACCAAAAGGCAAGCCGACAATCAGGAATCCTAGAAGAAAGCCCTGAGTGACTTGGGCGCGCGCGAACCCGAGTGATTCCACAAGCGCGGGATAAAAAACCGGGAAACCATAAAAGATAATTCCGACAGCAAAGAAGAGATTTAGGAACGCAGCGACAACAATCCACCAGCCATAAAAGATTCGTGTTGATCGATTTTCCTTCATGCAACAACGATCTGTCCTGGACAAGCCGACCGTGCTCTGCCAAGAAATACGAACCCAATTTCTAGTTCAATGTCTTACCCGAATTCCGGACCCAGCATGCCCATAATCGTTCGGCACGTCCCGAATGATGATTCCAACGCGTTACAAGTTATCGAGGACTGCCATAGTACGCTTAAACCCTTGCAAACCGGAACCACCACAGGTGTAGACCACAGGTGAAGATTTATGCTCGTCGAGTTCCCTCGCCAGAACTATGGCCAAAGTCGCCCGGTGGGATGACCCTAAAATCACTCGCTCTGCCGCTCGATTGCCAGGAAAAGGATTTGCTTCCTCCCGCTACAGGTGGGACATGGACCTGGTTGCAAGCGATTCTTTCGGCCCATCAAATGCCAGAATTCGATTTGAAAAAGCCGGAGGCCGGGCCATTCAACTCGATCGTCATTTGGAGCAGAAAAATATCCACACGCCAATCCATCTCTGATACCCAATTACCCGGAAGGCCACTTTCGGAACTGGCAAATATGCTACGCCCTGGAATCAAGCCGAACCGCTCTTCTGCTATTTGTGCGGGTCAGATCGATAGCATGGCATGAGGGTCTAAAACAAACTTTCTTGCCGCACCCTTGTCAAAGTCATCGTAACCACGAGGAGCATCATCCAGACGAATGACAGAAACGTTTACAGCTTTCGCGATATGGATCTTGTCATAAAGAATTGCTTGCATGAGCCGCCGGTGATATTTCATAACCGGACACTGACCGGTGGTGAACGTGTGAGATCTGGCCCAGCCGAGCCCAATGCGAATGCTCAGCTGTCCTTTTTTTGCACTCTCGTCGATCCCTCCGGGGTCTCCGGTCACATAGAGACCAGGAATTCCGATTGCTCCAGCCGCCCGGGTGATTTCCATCAGAGAATTCAGCACCGTCGCAGGAGCCTCATGACTCGCATCTGATCCATGTCCGCGGGCCTCGAAACCTACACAATCAACCGCGGAGTCGACCTCGGGCACGCCTAAAATGGCTTCAATTTGCTGTGAGATGGTGGGGTCTTTCGAGATGTCGACAGTTTCGCAACCAAAACTTCGCGCCTGCGCCAGACGCTCAACGATTTGATCGCCCACAATAACGCAGGCAGCGCCCAACAGTTGGCAAGCGGCTGCACACGCCAAGCCAACAGGACCGGCGCCGGCAATGTACACCGTTGAGCCTGGTCCTACGCCTGCCGTAACGGCACCGTGATATCCAGTTGGAAGAATGTCCGAGAGACATGTCAGGTCTTTTATCTTTGAGAGCGCCTGTTCCTAAGCATGGTCCACCGCCTTCTGACGATGTTCGCCATAGCCGTCGTCGCTTTGTTCAGCGTCGCCTCAGACTTGAGGTCGGTGGCAACGTACTTTGGGCTTCTCACGGCCGGAATCGCGGTTGCGCTGCAAAATGTAATTCTCGCGAGCCTCGGCTATCTCGTATTGATGGGGAGTCATGGATTCAGAATTGGAGATCGAATACAGATATCCGGCATTACCGGCGATGTCATTAATATGGGTATGCTGCAATTCCAGTTGAGAGAATTCGATGTAGAGGAAGAGCGTTTCACCGGGCACGTCGCGACTTTTTCGAATTCCCTGGTTTTCATGTCTCCCGCAATTGGTCTGCTGAAGTTTAGCTCTGCTGCTGGCAAGGCTGCCGCGATGGCCGGGTCAAACGATAACGCAAGACAGCGGGAAGCGGAGAGCACCGGAGCGGCACCGGAGACCAGAGCTGAACACTAATGGTCAACGCCCAACGTCAGGCCCGCCCGGCGTGGTCTGCTATGCGCGTTTCCGCGCCGGTCACGCCAATTTTTGCACGGCCTGTGGAAATGCCAGTACCTTGCCACGTTCGACTGGGGGGAGCCACTTTGAAACCTTGCGAAAGCTTTGCGGTATATAGAACTCGATTATCTTTGCCATATGTCCTCCGAAGCACTCTGTTGCTCCGACAACATGAGAAAAGCACACCGCATGCCAAAGTGGCGCTTGACAGCCAAAGCAGCGGGCCGCACCAAATCTGTGAATGCCTTTAACGCTCGCATTGGCTGGTGAAAACAATAGGTCAATTGACAGACCCGCGAACCTTTGTCGCGGGGGCGACCGACGCACTCCCGAGCTTAGTGTCAACCTCCGGACACTGTCACTTGGGGGACTCCGTTGACGCCATTTTTGGCCCATTTCTCCCCACGAAGAGCAGAGTCATGATGCTCGAACTTTTGGCAAGCTATGTGCTTTTTCCTTCAGTGGAACGAAAGAACATGTTGGACGCAGACGCGCGAACGCAAACTGCTCAATACCCGGAAGTAGCAAATGATCATGGCGAGGCCCGCGAACTAAAGAAGGTACTCTGTTCAGTCTGCTGTCGTTTTATCGTCGTGCTTTGCGTCTTCGGGAATAACGCTGACGCAGAGGCAGTCATGACTTACCCCCCGAGCCGTTCGCCGGCCATGAAGCAAACAAACGCAAAGAAGTTGGGCGCATCAGCCACGACTCTCCCGACCTGCCATCTCGCGATGCTTGAAGGTCCAGAAACAATCGCGGCTGTGATCGAACAAGCTGCCAAACGAGTTCTGAGCAAGTGACAAGCTCGCCGTCATACAGGAGTTCATCAGGTGCGTCGGCGTAGAAGATACTTGTGTTCACCAGAGAGCACCAGTTCACCCCGCTGGTTATGGATTGTTGGCCCTCGTCGTTACCTGGCCGCTATCTCCCTGCGGGGTGAGAGCAACAATCTCGAGAGCAGAATAGAGCGTGTCTCCGGCATGTACTTCCTTGAGAAATTTGCAGGACGCCTCGGTAAACGCGATGAACACGTCTCCGATGTACTGAGGAAAGAGCGTTGCCCCGGGAGCCGTGAACGCGAGCACCTGCAAGCCATGCACTACTGGAGTCGTGTGCCCGTGACGCCGCGCATACTCCACGTCGTAGTGAATAGGATGATTGTCAGCCGAAACGGCCTGGAAGGCCGAGGCGTGCGCATCGGTGAGTGTGCGGCTCGGTGCGCGGAAGACCTCGCCAACTCGACCTGCCGTCGCAGATGGTTAACCGCAAATTCCGTCCAGAAACGATTTCCGCGCATCCGGCGTCCGCTCCAGTGCCGCATGGAAGACCTCTTCGACTTTTCGCCAAAGTTCCTGTTCCATCGCGCGTCCCGTTCACCGACGTGTCACGACGAATTTAATGACCGTAGCGGGCCATCTCCCAACGCCAAGATCCCTATTGGAAATACGCTCCAGTTGCGTAAAGCGTTGCCTGGTTTTCCACCATCAGCCTGCCTCTTCAATGCTGGGAATTATAGGCCTACAGGCAACTGCTCAAACTCTGCTTTTATGGGCCCTCCAGAACAAATGACGGAGGCGCTGTAGTACAGAATCTACTTCCGACGCTCTTGTTACATCTTGAGGAATCGCTACTGGAAACGGGCAAGCAGGAAGTTATCGATACGTCGGATTGGTCCTGAAAACGCGCTTCTCGTCAATGACAGTTGCCGACGAGAAGCCGACTTCTGGCCTGCGTCACTGAAAATTTGTTCCCGGCATAACTTCCGGGTAGCCCGTCATTCGGGCACGGCGATTGCTGGCTTCAGCCAGCTCACGAGAGCCGTGATCAGGAAGTTGAGACAAAGGGCCACGAAGCCCGCGCTCCAGCCGAACAACGGATCGCGATGGCTGAGCATGAGAAAGACGACGATGGCCACTCCGGCAATCATGCCGGCAAAGACTCCGGGCATGGTGACGCGTTTCCAGTAAAGGCCCAGCACCACGCCGGGGAAGAATTGGGTCACCCCGGCATAGCCCGTTAGGAGAAGCGACACCAGCGTGGTGGAACTGTAGATGGCGAGTACAGGCTGATGAGGCCGAGCACCATGACCATTACGCGCGCCAGTTTCGCGACCTGATCGTCCGTCATTGTCGGCGCGAAGATGGGCCGATACAGATTCTTGGCGAACAGCGTCGCAGCGGTCAGGATGAAAATGGCGGCGGGCACCATCGCGGTGAGGGCGCCGGCACCGCCGATCACCCCGAGGAACCACGGCGGGAAGCTCTGACGGACGATCGTCAGCAGCGCGAGGTCGCCATTGGGCAAGCCAGGCACGACCAGGACCGCGGTAAAGCCGGCGAAGAAAATAAAGGCCAGCGTGAGGGTGTAGAGCGGCATCACGACGGCGTTGCGGCGCAAAGTGTCGCCGCTCTTCGCGGTGAAGGCGGCCCCAAACGCGTGCGGCCACATGTAAAATCCGAGCGAAGTCAGAAGCACCGTGGAGATGTACCAGGAGTGGCCAAGGTTGGTGGTGGCGCCGGGCATGGTCAGGTGTGCCGGCCGGGTATGCGCCAAGGCGGCGAACATGGGGCCGATGCCGCCAAAGTGGATATAGGGAATGCCGATGCCGATGGAGACCGCCGCGAATACCATCAGCACATCTTTAAGGACGCTGACCCAAGCCACGGCCCGAACACCGCTCGCAAAAACGAACGCCACCAACAGCGCCACGGAAATCGCCATGGCGGGCGTACGGCCGATGCCATCGAAGCTTGCGACCGAGACGATAATTCCGACCCCTGTAATCTGGAGCTGCAGGTAGGGGATAAAGGAGACGATACCAACGACGCAGACAAATCCCGCCAGATACTTGTTGCCGTAGCGCAAGCGTGAAGAAGTCGGATTGGGTCTGCATTCCATACTTGCGGCCCACTTCCCAGATCTGCGGCAGGATGAAGAACGACACGACGTAGGCCAGCGTCAGGTACGCCAGGATGTATAAGCGTCGGGCCGCCACGGGAATAGGCCCAGCCGCTGGCTCCAAGAAAGAGAACGTGGTGTACACTTCGCCGGCCATCAGCAGGAACATCAGAACAGCGCCGAAGCCGCGGCCGCCCACCGTCCACTGCTCCAGGTTCATCTTTCGGTGGACTCCGGCCAGAAAGCCGATGGCGACACCTATCGCGACGATGATGAAGATCGTGGTCAGGGAGACGGCGCTGGGACTCATTGGGCTCCGCAGTCCTTACGCCGCGCGGCCTCCACGCGGTATGCCGCCCACATGCACAAGCTGCTGAGCACGATCCAGCAGATCAGCCAGACGAGATTGAAAGGCATGCCGAAGATCATTGGATCAATGCGGTCCCAGAGCGAGACCGAAAAGCACATCGCGACGAACGGAATCAGGCCGAGCAGAACAGCACCGAGCGATGGCTTTCTCACCCGCATATGCCGGTGATTATAACCCGCTGCCAAATGCAGACTCGGCAGGCAAACTGGAGCCCAACTCGTTCAACTCCCGGATGGTTTGAATGCTAAGTCGAGGGAGGAGCGCGTGGTGTACAAAAAGCTGAACTCAACGGAGACGTTGATTCAGAGAACAACCACGGAGGCTCCTCAAGGACATATGTATTACATCGGACTGGATGTTCACAAGAAGACGATCAGCTACTGCGTGAAGGATGCGAGCGGTCAGGTCCATCAGGAAGGCAAGATCGGAGCGACGCGCAGCGAACTGGATAGCTGGATGAAGACTCTTCCTCAGCCCTGGACGGTGGCTATGGAAGCAACGATCTTCACGGGCTGGATCTACGATCATCTGCTTCCGCATGCTGCACAGGTGAAGGTGGCGCATCCGCTGATGCTGCGCGCGATCGCGGCGGCCAAGAAGAAGAACGATCGGATCGATGCCGGCAAGATTGCAGACTGCCTGCGCTGTGACTTCCTGCCGGAATGCCACATGGCCTCGACAGAGATTCGGGATCGGCGCCGCACGCTGCGCTATCGGCATCTGCTGGTGCGGCAGATGGTGCAGATGAAGAATCGGGTCTCGGGTCTGCTGATGGAAACCGGAGTGAGCCATAACAAGCAGCGGTTGCACAAAGTGGGCTATTTCCGCGAGTTGCTCGCGACCAACGAGGAAGTGCATGAGAGCATCCGGCCACTGCTGCGCTCAGCCGGGAAACCGATCGTACGACTGCAGAAGACCGAATATGCTCTGGTCAGTTCTCTGCAACGAGATCCCGTTGCTGGCCGAGCGGGTCAGAACCTCAGAACCGTTCCCGGAGTAGGACCGATCACCGCACTGACCTGGGCGCTGGAGATCGGCGATGTTATCGCGCTTCCGATCGGTGAAGCAAGCGATCAGTTATTGCGGATTGTGTGGCGACGAAAAGAGTTCGGCCGACAAGGTTATGCGAACACCGCTTTCCAAACAGCGCAACAAGCATATCCAACGCGTGCTGGTGGAAGCCGCGAAGCTGGCGCCCAGACAGAATCACGAACTGGCTCTGGTCTATGAAAAGGAAAAGCAGAAAGGGAATGCCAATCGAGCGACATCTGGCGGTAGCTCGCAAGATGGTGGCGTATCTGCTCGCCGTGGATCGGGAAGAACGGGACTTCGTGCCGGCAGAAAATCACAGACAGCGGCGGCTTAGAAGCCGCCGCCTGCGGAAAAACAAAGGATCACACAGCGCGCAGGCTGCCAGGTCCTGCAGATGGCCGACTGAGCGACGGAGATCAACTCCCGAGGCTCCCTCCGGATTGTTTCGGGACTGGCAGCGAACACAAACTCAATCTTCTGTGACGGCCTTCAGGGGCCCGAGACAGCAAATGGATGTCCGGTTCTGCGAAGGCAGGAACCACCGCCGAGAGGCACTAAGTGCGAGCTGCGGATTCTGGCGAGTGCGGTTTTGCGCGCTCCTCCGGAGCGCGCGTCAGGAGAAGTGTGTTTTCTCTTGACAAAGACTTACATGGATGTCGGCAATCCGGAATGTATGGTCCGCCGCTTTGTCGCAAGCGAAAAATGAAGTTGACAGGTTGGTCTGCGCAAATGTATTCGGCCTTTGTTGGAGCACGAAGCTCCTGGCCATGATGGAATGCGCTCGCGCTCTTCCTATTTAGTAATGCAGCCTTGAAGGCTTTTCCGGTTTACAGGTTTAGAGAGCGCCGGGTTCGACCGTTGTGCCATCTCATAGTTCGCCAGCAGACCTGGCAGGAAGTCATTAACTCCGCAGTAGTCGCTGGTCTGTAGATGTGGGAATCGCGAATGCGATTTCCAAGCCTGGCCTCAGGCCAGGCGTCATCTGCAGGCCAGTCCTGCTGTAGCTGCGCCGACCAACATAGGGGGCCGATAGTATTCATTCTTAGCGAGGACCGCCCAGGCCATGCGCGCCAGCTTATTGGCTAAGGCTACCGCGGCCACATTACTGTGGGTGCGAGCTGTGAGTTGGGCCAGCCACGCCCGCAGACCGTAAGATTGCTTCGCGCTCTGTTGCAGAACAGCACGTGCCCCTTGCACGAAGAGTCTTCGCAAGTAAGAGTTCCCGCGTTTGCTAATCCCCAGCAGCTTCTGCTTGCCACCAGTTGTATATTCGCCCGGAACGATTCCGAGCCACGCGGAAAACCCTCGCCCCTTTTTGAAAGCTGCTCCGTTGCCGATCGCGGCGATGATTGCAGTCGCCGTCACAGGTCCGATGCCAGGAATCGCTACCAGCCGTCGGCAGGCTTCGTTCTCGCTAGCAGCCTTGTTGATCATGGCATCGGCTTCGTCGATCCGCATTTGCAAGTGATCGAGCTCCAGCTTCAGTTGTGCCAGCAGCAAGCGCACTGCGCCCGAGAGCTGTGGCGCTAGCGTCTTCCAGGATCCCGGGCAATGCTGCATCGCATATGGCGGCGCCCTTGCCGCAAAGTGATTCCACGTTCGAGCAGCAGGCCACGAATCTGGTTGATGACTGCTGTGCGACGCATTACCCAACGCTCCCGTACCCGATGCAGGGACTGCAGATCCAGTTGGTCATCACTCTTGATCGGTACGAAGCGCATCGTCGGCCGCTCGACTGCCTCAGCAATCGCCTCGGCGTCAATGTAGTCGCTCTTGTTCGTCTTTACGTACGGCTTGACATACTGCGCCGGCATCAGCCGGACCTCGTGACCCTGCTCTCGCAGTTGGGATCTGGTTTCGTCGCGGCAACAGCGTCGGCTTTTGGTCCGCGATAGAGGTGCCCAAACAGGACCACGAAGGAATTAGTGCCCTCGTAAAGATACTTCTGGAAGGCGTCGGTCATTTCGGGGCTGTTGAAAGTTCGGACAGCCGCGATCTTCTGCTCAATATCGATCAACTTCTTTTTGTCGGCGTCGTCGCTCTTCTGCGCTACGGCCAAGACGCAGAGTGCCAACAGGGTAAGAAGAATTTTAGACATGGAATCTCCTTTAGCAAACGGCATTCACAATAGTCGCAACCGTATCCTTCGCTCCTTGGGCTCTTGCGGAGAATGGCCAAACAGCGACGAAGTCCAACGGCTTTCGCCGCATCATCGGGTTGTCATCGTATCGCATTCGCCTAATGGACGTTGCTGAAACGGACTGCGAATGTACCTTGCGGAGAAAAAGGCCAGGAAGTTGGGTGCCGGACTCGAGCGGACACTTTCTCCAGTCCGGTTTAGAGGCAGAACTTACGAAATTGCGGCAATTTTCAGCGATTCTTGCAGAGATGTAGCCCGATTTCTCTGCAACCCAGACTGTGTCAGTCATTCGGAAGTGGCGGAGAGCCAGCATGTAACTTCTGTAACCTACCGGAGTCAATCGCGCAGGTTCAGAATTGTGCGGGGTGCCATCGAAATTGCCTCAGCTTTCAAAAATCTGGGTTCTCACGCTTGTCTTCCTCACGGCGGTGCAGTCGGTGGCGTTCGCCCTACTCCCGCGCGGTCTTGCTCGTGCAGCTTTTAGCGACATTGTCTGTGCTCTCCTAATGCTTTCCGCACTGGTGGTCACCGGCTTGAACGGTATATCGAGCAAAGGGCGGATGCGCGTGTTTTGGATACTTCAGGCCACGGGGTGGGGACTCTGGCTGACTGACCAAATGCTGTGGATTGTTTTCGATCTTGTGCTACAGAAAAAAATGCCGGAGATGTTTTCCGCCGATGCGCTCTTATTCATGGCGGGCGTTCCAATTCTAGCTGGCCTGTTGCTTCGGCCGCAGCTTCAACCCTCGGAGCGCAGTGCTCGATTGGGTGCCCTGGATTTTTCGCTGCTTTTGTTGTGGTGGCTGTACCTCTACGTGTTCTATGTGATTTGCTGGCAATACGTCTCTCCCGATCTGGCCCACTACGATAGAAACTACAATCTCCTTGATGCTGCAGAGGCGCTCGTGCTTGCCTTTGTTTTGGGAGTGTTCTGGCATCGAGCCTCAGGACCAGTGGAGGAAGTTTTACGGTTATTTCTTTGGGGCGGTGTTATTCAACAGCGTGGCGTTCTACCTCCTGAATCGCGCACTCGACAATGGAGTTGTATTTCACAGGTAGCTGGTATGACCTTCCCTATTCAGCATCGTTTGCGGTGTTCACCATAGTCGCCCTAGCCGGACAAGGATTGTCGTCCACGACAGAAGCTTCCGCAGACGAAACATACGCTTCCTGGATTGCAACGCTCGCGAAGATGGCCGTGTTGTCATTGCCGGTAATGGCTGCCTTTGCTCTTTTGGGCCACGACATTCCTGCTCCAGTTGCACGTTTTCGTATACTGGTAACGCTCGGCGCAATGTTTGCGATGGTGTTCCTCATCTTTTTCAAGCATTACCGATTGAATGAGGAATTGAAGCGTACCAATAACGTGCTGGAGGAAGCTTCTCTGACCGATCCTTTGACCGGTCTCCGCAACCGCCGATACTTCTTGGCAACTATCGAAGGAGACGTCAATCAGGTATTGCGTTCTTACGCGGACAATCGTGATCAACGAACCCGAGACTTGGTCTTTTACCTGATTGATGCGGACAATTTCAAAGAAGTAAATGACCGCTATGGACACGATGTCGGTGACAGAGTGCTGGTGGAAATGGCACGTAGAATCAGTTCGGCCATCCGGCACTCCGATGTTTTGGTGCGGTGGGGCGGTGAAGAATTCTTGATCCTGTCGCGCTATACGGATCGCGCTGAGGCTGAAACTCTCAGTGCGCGAGTGCTCGCGGCGGTCAGCGATACACCTTTCACGCTTACGAATCCGAATGAAACGACTTATAGAACATGCTCGATTGGGTGGGCTGCATTCCCCTGGTTTTCCGAACATCCCGAAATTGTCAATTACGAAAAAGTCCTCAATTTCGCCGATCGAGCCCTAGGGGAAGCCAAGAGGGCCGGGAAGAACCGGGCTGTTGGTTTGTTACCCGCGGGGGATCAACTTGCGCCGACATTGAGTGAGATGGCGTACTCAAACCACATGACTACCGATGTTCTGGCCATCGTCGATACAACAGACACGCGGCAAGAATAGAATCTGCACTCCGCGATGCCAGCCGCCGAGCGAAAATCGGCTTCGACAGCACGAACCACAGGGGAGCCGTTTGCATGGCGAAGGAACAACTTGCAAAATTACCGGACACATTTGGGTCGCAAAGCTCAGCCCCTTTCACTTGTGTAGCGGAGGTGAGGCGTCCTTCTCAGCAGAATCCGCTTGCTTCGCGAGGTCATCGCATACGGTTCTTAATCCTGCCGGACACTGTGTTTTGGCCTTCTTCTTAATTTGGTCCACATCTTTCATGTTCAGAGTGGCATCTACGTGTTTCATTACAAACGCTCGAAACTCTGCGTCCGCCCTGGCGAAGTGAGGTAGCCGGAGCAAAGTGTTCCAGTGGTCAACAAGAATGCGCGCAATGGACTCGCTATAGCCCTCGCCAATTGCGCCGTCGTCGCATTGTCGATATAACCTGTATGACCTATGGAGAGAATCCCAGCTTCGAAGTGTGCTTGCTTCATCCAGTGCTTGCCGACTTTCATTGTCAGTGCATTGCCGTTTTTGCGCATATCCAGCCGACAGGAGTGTAACGATTACAACGAAGGTGATAGCAATTTGTCGCTTTGCGTCGGCCATCGGCGGTCGATCCATTTGTATAAAGTAGACCACGTTCTAGACGGATATTCTGGGCCTGTTGCGAGATCTTTCATCTTGACAAGCAGGTCTGTTGAGAGGGATAGTCCGTGCCTCCGCCCCTTGAACCCCATGTGAACCCAGTCGAAGCGGAGAAGGTTTTTCGGTCCCGCTTCAAAGAGATAATCGAACCAACCCCATGCAGAGGTGAAGTAGAATCCCGGCCCGAAGTGAGGCTTGGAATTAGTTAAGGGAGGCCCTAGTTCAGAAAATTCATTATCGAGGTGCCTTTGATGATCAGGAAGCTGTCACTGTGGTGCTTTTTCACGCTCTTACTGTGCGTGGGTACGGTTTTCGCACAGAAACACCCTCTCCCCAGGTTGGCATTGAAAACTTGGCGGCCCGCCCCCAAGGCCACATTAAACTCAGCAATGAACGCCGCCAAAGTCAAGAAATTTGGGTTGCCACTGTTTAACTATGCTGTAGATTCAAGCAGAGACAATAACAGCTATGCTGGCGCAATTGTCGGCAATACGCCATTCGATAACGGTAAGGGCACGGTGAAGGTGCATACCCAGATCGTACCGGTTGTCATTGTCACGGAAGTAGTCGCGACTGATCTAAGCGCTGCTCAGTTTTTCTCCACCGGGCCTGGTAGAACGCGGTCCGATCCCACCAAAGCCGACCACGCTTGTCTCACCGCTCCCAACAACATTCCAACCCGCCTAGTTGAGCAGTCGCCGATTCTGACGCCGACAAACTTCAGCTTTGGCGGCACGAACGTAGGCAACACCCAATACATTGATGCCTTCCAGCGCGCCGAATTCTGGGAAGTGATCAACCGAAAATCCTACCACTTGAATCTCTCGCCGGTCACAACTCTGGCACCCGTTGTCATTCACGTACCGGCAGCGAGCGGCCTTTCCATACCGGCAGACTTCTTTGGTTTGTGCGGATCTTTTGGTATCGTCGACATTAACTTCTTCGATGCCTTTGTCTCCAACGTGATCCTGCCAACCCTAGCCGCCCAAGGAGTTAATCCTGGGACGTTCCCGATCTTCCAGCTTTACAATGTCGCGCTATCGGTTGGGGACCCGAGGGACCTTCTTAATAACTGCTGCGTCGGTGGTTATCACTCCTTCGAGCCCAACTTTCAGACTTACTCCCCAGCACTCTTCGACACAACTGGCTTCTTTGGCCCAGACGCCGAAAACACGGATATTCTGGCTCATGAGGTAGCGGAGTGGGCTAACGATCCGAGTGGTTTCAATCCGACACCTGCATGGGGACATACTGGACAAGTAGGCGGCTGCCAGAACAACCTGGAGGTGGGTGATCCCCTAACAGGCTCGAATATCCCACCCGTGACCATGCCGAATGGATTCACATACAACCTGCAAGAATTGGCATTCTTCTCCTGGTTCTATGGAGCGCCCACGTTAGGACTTAACGGTTGGTTTTCCAATAATGGGACTTTCCTGGCCGACGCTGGTCCGCCTTGTACCTAACCGAGTGGCTCCCAGAATTGTTGTTTGCCGATCTTCAACCCCAGGTTCCGTCGAACCTGGGGACTTTCTTTGTGGCGCAACTAAATCCAGCCTAGGATTCTGAGCGGATGCTCCCGCCTGCGCAGTCAGCTATCAGTTTTGCTAGTCGCCTTTAATTATTTTCTCCAAACGAATGGCAGATGGTGCGCACAAATCGAATTGTTGGCAGGGCCGTCATGGATTTTCGCCGGGGGACGGGGGCATATAACACATGTTCGATCACGCAGCTCCGGTGAGGTCTGAGCGGACCCGGAATCCCCATTCAGCAAGCAGCCATCCGGAATGTAGCATCGGTTTCTGTTCTCCTCGCACCATTTGCGCAGCCGCGCAGAGGATACATACTGTTCTCGCGTCAAGTTTAATCGCTTGACCTGCATTTCAAATTCCGTGCAGAGAATCGATGCCGCCAAGAGCTGCTCGGACTGCTCTGGGTTTCCCTTTCCCGCCCATCCTATCCATGTGCCTGTCTGGCGCTTCCATACACTGTCCAACGCTGATGCCAAACCACCGGAACTGTGGGTCATCCGCATGCCCCCGCATATTCTTTAGTTGCACAGGAAGCCGGTTCGAAACATTGATCAACTGCCCTCTTAGCACAGTCATTTCTGTTCTCCGCACGCGAGAAGCGGCGCAATAGTTGTGCACTTGGCCCCAAGCCAAATCCTGCGGTTCATCGAATTGGAACAATTTTGTACCAGGTCATTGGTGTCGAGGGCGCTTGCGCAGCAACACCTGGTCTCTTTTCCGAATTTGCCAGAGCAATGCCGCCACCACTAGCCAACCGATTGTGGCAAGCAGAAGGACAAGCCCAACGCTGTGACCGGCTAGGAATTTCCAAGTTATAACCCCGAAAGAAAGTAGTCCAACGCTACCGATGGCCGACCCCGCGGCATCAATGCTCGCCGCGTCCCTAGCGCGTATAGTCCCCTTCAACCCGACGCGTGCCTTTTTTTGCTGCTCATGTTTCTCGATGAGTGTGGCACTGGCTGGAAATATAGCTGGGCATGCAAGAAACAGTCCTCCAATCACAGGACCGTAATCCTTGGCTATGACTCCTGCGATGGCCGTAATCAGGCCGCCAAACACGAACCGGATAGCGTATTCGTGCCATTTCGTCTTGCCAAGAACTGATAGGTCGACCTGAATTCTCATAAAGTTTATCGTAGCCAAACTTGCCAAAGTCCAAATGCTACTGCGAACCAGACTGGAATAGCAGCAAGAGTCACAAGAAGCACTTTTCGGTCGTATCGCATCAGAAACCAACTGACGCAAGAAGCGTAAATGAAGAAACCGACTCCCCCGGCAATCATCGAACGGGATTCGGTTGCAGCATAGAGCGCCCCTTGAGTCCCAACAGTCAAAGTTAAAGTCGCTAGCGCAACTGCGGGGGCGGCTCCAAATAGCCCGGCGAAACTCTTGGGTTTGAATAGATCGCCCACTGTCGCAAACGTCGAAACCACTGCTCCCCCGATCAGAAACCGCATTAAGATGTCTTTCATTAGAGCTACTCGCAAACGGAATTTGTCGGGAGCCTCAGCCGACAGCGTGAGCCAACTCACTTTAAGCTCTTTTTAAGCAGTTTCATGGCTTCTTGCGGACCTTTCCTACCAAGAACTCTAAATTTCTTTCCCTTCTCTTTGTTGTAGTTAACAAAAAACTGTTCGATTTCCTTCAGCATAGTACCGTTTAAATCTTGAAGGCTATTCACGTCTGAATAGTCTTTGCTATGAGCTGCTACTGCAAGGAGTCGGTCGTTGCGATCTGTCTCGCCATCCTCTGTTTGCTCGGCTTCGATTATGCCAATCAGCCGGCTAGGGACCACACATCCCGTAAATACCGGCAAGTCCATAATTACCAAAACATCTTCCGGATCGCCGTCCGCAGCCCTCGTTCCTGGTATAAAACCGAACGCATGCGGGAACATCATGCCTTGAGGCAAGACTCCTGAGAGAGCATAGGAACCAATTTCTTCGTCAAATTTAAACTTATTACGGCTCCCCATGGGAGTTTCGATGACACAGTGCACAATGTCCGCGTCCTTGGGACTAAAGGCCTTAAGTTTGGTGGGGTCGAAGTTCTTCTTTTTTGACTTTGCCATAATTGCTCGCTTTTGTTGAGAATGATCAACAAAGCTTGAGATGACGATCCTCGAAAGAGTTTGCCCTTTTGTGTGGGCCATGGGGACGAAGAACTCATGCGCCGTAGAAATTGTTCTGGACACGCCGTCTGCCGTGGTATCAGCTCGCCCTAAAAGGGGGTTGAAGCTAATCTTTGGCAAAAAGCATGTTTTCGGAAACAAAAGAAGAAGAGAGGCCGGGAAATGTTGGCCTCTCCCTTGTTCATCAAATTCAAGCGACTTCTCGGTTACGAGTTCCTTCTTTGGTGTCCGCGCTGGATTCTCCAGCGGAGGCGATGTCCTGAGCTCCTGTTTGCTCCATGATCTCTTTCCCCCGCTTCGTCCAGTCGGAATTGTCCGAATGCACGGACAGTAGAATTCCTCCATCTTTGACCCGGCCTTCGTAACGCTTGGCTTCGTACTCGGGGATGCCCATTCCGATCAGCGCCCCCGTCAAACCGCCCACAGCTCCGCCGACGCCTGCTCCAGCCAAAGCAGCCATAATTGGTCCGGCCGCAATAAAAGGTCCCAGACCAGGTATTGCCAGTGCGCCAATACCAGCAAGCCAACCTAGGGTACCCCCCAGAACAGCTCCTGTTCCTGCGCCCGTGGTAGCGCCCTCCGGCGCTTTGGTGTTTTTTTCGTGAGCAAAGTCTTTCGTCCCTTGATTTTCAGGAAAAAGTACTGAGATATCACTATTCCGAAATCCAGCCGACTTAAAGGCTTCCACTGCATTCTCCACACCCGTACGACTTGGGTAAATTCCAAAGACTGCGGTATTCTTTCCAGCCATAGAACATCTCCTTGAGTTACCATCAACTATTTGGATTTAACTTCGATTTGGTTGGTCACTTTGTCGGCCCCTGCGATTTCCGCTGCTTTCGCCTCAACCGCTTGCTTTTCTTGATCGGAATGAACAGGTCCTTTTAGAGTCACCATTCCGTCCTGCGCCACCACTTTGACATTATGCGCATAAGTAGAAAGTGATTTGTCTTGAACCAGCGCCCGCCGAACCTTGCTGGCCAGTTCACGATCTGATTTATTTTCTTTTTGCTGGTCAGCCGTAGGCTGAGATTTATCGCGATCGCGCTGATTAACCTTAGTGTTGTCCGGCGAAGCTTGATTTGGAGAGGCACTGTCTTGCTGTGCCCACGCCGAGCCCAGAACGCCGATGAAGACGAGCTGCAGCAGCAAAAGCTTTGTTTTCATGTTTTGGCTTTCTCCTTTCGTTGGCGTCGGTAAGATGACACCTGTTGGCCAAGGGATGCCAGTAGCGATCGCTAAGCTTTTTCGGGAAACGTATCGAAGATAAAAAGCAGGTGCCGAAAATTCTCGCCACCGAATAAAAGCTAAGCGTTGCCGCCCTGTTAACCGCGGTCTTTTTGGCCGCTTTGCTGCCCTCCGCCCTGTTGACCGCCACCCTGCTGACCACGATCTTTTTGGCCGCCTTGCTGACCGCTGCCTTGCTGTCCGCTGCCTTGCTGTCCTCCACCTTGCTGACCCCCACCCTTTTGCCCACCTTGTTGCCGATCTTTTTCGCTGTCTCCCATTGAATTTCTCCTTTTTGTTAACGGTTAGGAACTGTACGCGCTTGTGATGCTAACCAGCGTGACAACGATGGCCACAGTCACGATCGGTTCATAGGGCGTGTTCGGAAATTACTTATGTCTGGCATGAAACACTGCGATAAGTTTTCGCCCAGCGGGAGATGTAGAGGCACGTCCAAGCTGAGGTATTAAGTGCTAATTTTGAGCGAGGATAGTCAAACCGTCGGTCCTAACCAAAAACGATTTCCGGGGATATGGCTTGGCCATGTGGCCTGCGACACAGAGTCGCATTGCAAAGATCGCAGGACTCCGAGTGCAGGTTGCCGAGGTTTACACCACACTCCGCACAGGCGCCTGATGAAGGGCCACTGCACACATGGTCTTTTCTCGGTTCGAAGACGATCCCGCAAGACATAAGAATTAGATGCAACCAAGCCTACGGGCTATTCTTGCAATACATATTGGGCACCTTTGTTCGGACAACCAAAACTCCCACACGGCTGGATGATCTCTTTTTTTGCTAGTTTTGGTTTCGCCACATGCGGAGTGCTATATCTTCCATTCTCGGGCGCCGGGGTTCCCACGCTACAAAGAGTTCCAAGATGTGCCATTGCGATTTTCACATTTACTTGGGATAAAAATGCTAGGCCGCCTTTTGGCCTTCTGCCTTAGCCTCGGGATGGCCGTGCTCCGCAGCAGCGTGTTCAATTGTAGAATTGATCTCGCCGCCGACCAGGAATGCCAAGCCGGTTATGTAAAACCAGAGCATCAAAATCATTACGGCACCCAGTGATCCGTAGGTTTTGCTATAGCTATTAAAAAAATGAAGATAGCCACGGAGAGCCAGTGAAGATAAAGCCCATAGCAGCACGCCTACTACCGACCCTGGGGTGATCCAGTACCAGTGCCGTTCCTTGACATCGGGTGCGTAATAATAGATAAGCGCAAAGGCCAATATCACGAACGCCAAAGCCAGCGTCCACTGGAGCGCTTTCCCTAGAACTATTGCCACGGAATTCGCTCCAAAGCCTTGGCCTAAATATCCGACCAAGCGACCGCCCGCCAACACGAGCAAGAGAGCGGTGACGATTAATACGGCCATGACGACGGTCAACCCAAGGGAAACGACATGGACTTTGATCCAGGAGCGACCCTCCGGCACTTCATAGGCTGCGTTTAACGTAGAAATGAGCTGCGTCATCCCGCCTGAACCGGAATACAGTGCAAACAGCAGACCGAATGTCAGCTTGGCTCCGCCTGAATTCTGAGTTATCTCTTTGAGTGTACTCACCACCAGCTGGTAAGCGACAGGAGGCAGTCCCTGCTGGAAGTAGAAGAACAGATCGCTCTGTAATTTGCTTCCCTCGGAGGCGAACATTCCAAGAAGTGCGATCAAGAACAGAAGCAAAGGGAAAACAGCCAGCAGGAAACTGTAGGCCAGCTCATAGGCTCGGTTCACAAGATCATTTTTGTTAATCCCACCCCAAACCCGTTTGGGCAATTCTTTCCACGTCAGTCCACCCAAGTCCCATAGGGAGGAGATCTGTTGCTCGACGCTAAGCATTGATTCCGACATGAAGGTCACCACCGCAAAGCACAACTGCACTAGTTACAAGTTCTTTGCTCCCGGTTCCGTTGGGCATCCCGTTCCACAAGCCATTTGACTTCAGCGGTCAGTGACTTGCAGTCGATACTTGCAAATTATTGGTTACTTTGAAAGTACCGGGGACACTACTAGCGCGCATATTGGCGGCGTTCTTATCCCCTTCATTGTCTACCGTTCCTTCGAGAGTTACATTTCCGTTCTTGACAATAATTCTTATTGGCTGTTGCACTCCCATTGCGTATTTTTGCAACGTCGGATCGCCGTAGATGGTGGCGTAGAGCTGGCGTCGAATTCGGTCATCGTTCGGCGACGCTGGCAAAACCTCGATCTGGTTATCAACATGCTCGACTCCTTCAATTCTTTTAACCACATTTTCGGCATCGGATTTCAAGGTCGGCCGAGTGACTTGACCCAACAGCGTGACGTTGTACCCATCCACCTTATAGGCGAGATTATCGAACACGCTGAAATATGGGAGCATTATGAGTTCGTGCCTTACCTCTTTGGTGATCCTGGCGGAGGTGTCGGCGGAAGGTTGCTGACTAAATGCACAGAGGGTTAGAGATACTACGAACAATAGCACTACGCAGCGTTTAATCATTTCTCCTCGCGATTAAGACTGTTTTTGGGGAAGCTTAGTCCAAAGTACGGAGGAAGTATTCTAATGTCACTCACGTAAACACCTTACCTGCTCGAAAATAATCACGCAGCGCAAACAACTATGTCCCAGAAGAACCGCAAAGGCACGGAAAGCGCCTTGAGAAGGCGCCGACCCTCGGCTGCTCAGGCCTTGAAGGTGAAATCCTGCGGATGTTTGCGTTCTGTGTCTATTACCATCCGCCGGGGGAATTAAGTTCAGCGGTGAATCGCCTACCAATCCTCGATTTGTCGGTATCGACATTTCGATCGCCTCGCACGCCAGATGATTGCCAGCTCTCGGTCAAACCTCCACGCGGATAGAACATTAGGGCTTAAGCGTTTTTCCGGATGGAGCACGTCCATGTTTTTCTAAACCATCCCCACGCAAGCCCAATGCATCACAAGGGCTCCGAAAGTCACTACGTCGCCAGGGACCCTTTAAAGAAGGGCGTAGGACATTCAAGTTGCCGCGGCTAATCCGACGGCGAGAAGAGGACCGGAAATGACGGGATTATTTGCAATTGTGACCGGTGCGTCGAGCGGTATCGGACTCTCGCTGGCGAAAGAACTCGCGGCGCGCGGTTACGATCTAGCAATTTGCTCCTCCGGAGAGCGATTGCGGGCTGCCGCGGAAGAACTGCGTTCTCAAAGCGTGCGGGTGACGGAGATTGTAGCGGACTTAGCTACAAAGGACGGCGTGAAACAATGTTGGGTCAAATGCAATCGCTGGGCCGAAGCATTGACGTCGCTTGCATAAACGCAGGCGTCGGTGTCGGCGGGCTTTTTGCCGAAACAGATTTAGATGCAGAACTGAACATGGTGTACCTGAACTGCGCGGGTACCGTGCAACTCGCGAAATACGTGGTTCAACATATGCTGTCGCGCAACGTAGGGAGAATCTTGTTCACATCTTCCATCGCAGGAGAGATGGTCGCGCCACGCGAGGCGGTGTACGCAGCCACGAAGGCCTTTGGATTGTCTTTCGCGCACAGCCTTCGCTACGAGTTGCGGGACACGAATATCTCGGTGACCGCTCTCCAGCCTGGTCCCGCGAACACAGACTTCTTCCACCGCGCTGGCATGGACAACACAGAGGTCGGATCAAGCGGGAAAACTGAAAGCCAGCCTGACGATGTCGCTCGGCAGGGTATCGAAGCACTCCTGTCCGGCAAAGACCATGTCTACGCAGCGTCGGCAAAAACAAAGATAGAAGGCATGCTGGCAAACGTTACGCCAGGCAGTGTAAAAGGTGCGATGCACGAGAAGATGGCAAAACCCAAAGCTAGTTGATTGTTGCATGGCTAGCGTTCGGCGACGAACAATTTTCTGGAGTTACTAATGTCGAAAGCATTGAATGAAAAACCGAATGCCGAACCGCTTCCCACTTCACTAAGCGTTGGGGTAGCGCTGAATGGCCGATATCTTCCTCCTCCGGAGGATAAGGATGGCAAGATATGGGTCAGAACCAGTGCCTTGATCCATGTCGACGCCGAGGCCCTTTACACAATCTGGCGAGACGTTGAATCCGCACCGCTGTGGCAAGAGCAGATCGCTAACGTAAGTCGGACCGGTGAAACGACTTCTCATTGGATCATGCGATCGCGGGACACGGACACGGGTCCAACCATCGAATGGGATTCTGAAGTTCTGAGAGATGAGCCGGGACACCGTATCGCGTGGCGATCCATCGGGGGCGAGTCGGATAATGCGGGCGAGGTCGTCTTCGAAGCTTCGCCCGGCGGCAGGGCGACGATGGTCACCGTTCTGCAGGAGTTTCGCATGGGCAAGCTGGCAAGCGCATGGGAAACAGTCGTTGGACGCAATCCGAAACAGGCTGTCATCGAAAATCTTCGACACTTCAAGGCCTTGGCCGAGACAGGTGAAATTCCGCGAACCCAGGGACAGCCCCACGGTCCGCGCGGAACGGTTGCAGGAATCAAGAAGTCCTTGTATGGCGAGGAGATCACGACGCCGGCAGGATTGAATCGCGCAGCGAGCTAGCCAGATTAGTTCTTAGTTTATTAGTCGAATGGAGTTTGAGCATGAAAGCACTTTGTTGGATGGGAAGTAGCAAAGTCGAAGTTCACAGCGTCAGCGATCCGACGATTCTGAATCCGCATGATGCCATCATCAAAATTACTCGCACTGCCATTTGCGGATCGGATCTTCATTTATACGACGGCTTCATCCCAACGATGGAACAGGGCGATATTCTCGGGCACGAATTCATGGGAATTGTTGAGGAAACGGGCAAAAGTGTGACTAATCTTCAGCGCGGCGACCGTGTGGTGGTGCCGTTCACCATCGCGTGCGGGAACTGCGAGTTTTGTAAGAAAAAGATCTGGTCCGCATGTGACAATACGAATCCGAACGCTCATCTGATGGAAGCGGCGTACGGATATTCTGGTTCGGGGCTCTTCGGCTACTCTCATATGATGGGAGGTTATGCCGGTGGGCAGGCTCAATATGTGCGAGTACCTTTCGCCAATGTTGGTCCCCTGAAAATCGAAAGCGACCTTCCCGATGAAAAGGTGCTCTTCCTTTCCGACATCTTCCCGACCGGATATATGGCCGCCGAGAATGCGCAAATCCAGGAAGGCGACACGGTCGCGGTGTGGGGTTGCGGCCCGGTCGGGCAGTTTGCAATTGCCAGCGCTTTCATGTTGGGCGCCGCTCGTGTCATCGCCATTGACCGACTCCCCGAACGTCTAGAGTTGGCGCGGTCGATCGGAGCTATAACCGTTGATTATTCCGAAGAAGACGTCAGTGTCCTCACCGCGTTGAAAGACCTGACCGGCGGAATTGGGCCTGATTCTTGTATCGACGCAGTCGGTCTCGAAGCTCACTCCGCGCAGATGCAAGGGATTTACGACAAGGTAAAGACGGCGTTGATGCTGGAAACCGACAGGCCGAGCGTCCTGCGACAAGCGATCCAATCGGTGCGCAAAGGCGGCACGGTTTCGATACCAGGAGTGTATGGCGGTCTGCTAGACAAGGTTCCCTTCGGAGCCGCGTTCGGCAAGGGCATCACGATGAAAATGGGTCAGACCAACATGCACAACTATATGAAGCCGCTTCTGGAGCGCATCGAAAAAGGCCAGATCGATCCCAGCTACATTATTTCTCATCGTATTACTCTCGACGAGGCTCCCGAGATGTACAAAGTCTGGCGCGACAAGAAAGCAAAATGTCACTAAGATCGTGATTGATCCCTGGGCAGCATAACGACGACGAAGACGATGCCGGCGCGAGATTAGAAACGAGTAGCGAATCATTTGCTGAGTCGTTCCAAATGGAACCGCGAAGAAGAAGTAATATCGGCCGGCTCTCCCTTGTTCATCCTAGATTAATGTTGCGCTTATAAATCGCGATTCCTCCATTTCGTTTTTCTCAAACTACAGTCTTTACCCGATATTCATTGCTAAGCGAAGGAGTAGATTTCGACTGCGGCGCGCCAATGTCGACTCAAGTGGAAAGGATCGCTCAATGGCAGGCAGCAAAAGGGGGCAATATGCAACAAGTTCCAGTGCCGATTCCATTATCAAATCGGCAGGTCTTGGAGAATGAACACCCCGGCAAGATCGAATCTTTCTTGTCCGGCATTTCATGGGCGGCCGTCATCGGCGGGGCATTCGCCTCTGCGTCTTTGGCTCTGATCTTACTTTCCTTGGGTACCGGACTGGGTTTTTCCGCGGTGTTACCCTGGTCAAATTTTGGTGCCTCAGCCCCGACGATCGGAAAGGCGGCTGTCGCTTGGCTAATTTTCACTCAAATAATCGCCTCGGCGATGGGTGGATATCTGGCAGGAAGACTGCGTACGAAGTGGGCCAACGTCCATACGGACGAAGTCTATTTTCGTGATACTGCTCACGGATTTTTGGTGTGGGCGGTTGGACTCGTAATTACTGCTTCTTTGCTGGCGTCGGCCGCCACTTCTTTGACCGGTGCGGCTGTGCGCGATTCACGCAACTCCATAAACGACTCGGGAGCAGCGGCATCAGTACTCGAACCAAATGCATATTTTGTAGATACTTTGTTGCGCTCCACCGCTGCAACGGATCAGAACCAGGCCGTTGTTCGCGGTGAGGTAAACCGGATGTTTTCTCACGCCCTCGCTCAAGGCGCACTGGCACCGGCTGACAAGAGCTATCTTGTTCAGGTCGTGTCCGCGAGGACGGGGTTGGGACAGTCGGACGCCGAGAAGCGCGTATCCGATGTTTTCGGAGAGGCTCAGCAATCGGCGGAGACCACTAAGATAGCAGTAGCTCATCTATCCTTGTGGCTGTTCGTGGCATTGTTAAGCGGAGCATTTTGCGCGAGCTATGCAGGAACGATCGGCGGTAAACAACGCGATAAGGTTCTTGTCTAGGTATAGGCCAAACGTTGTACTTAACGCAAGGTTTGATTAAGGAGATCTTCAATGCGTTCGATACTGCTTTTGCTGCTAGGTGTGCCGATTCCGATAGTTATTTTGATCGCGCTTTTCAGCCACTGAGCATTGGGCACATCGCGAGAGGTCTACCCCAAATTCATACGTGGGTCATCTTTCCACTTGCCGATCCCGACAAGGACTTGCAAAACGGAGGCGTTCCAAGAGAACTGCATCCTGTCATGAACACCCGATGGACGTGGAAATCATCGCGTATCGAGCCAAACTCGGTCGCCTGAATCGCCAAATACCACCTTGCCGGCGTCGGTGGAACTGTATTTACAGCTTCAACTCATCTGTCACTTTTTCGGCGCCGGCTGATTGTTGATTTAACGGTTCATGGTGTCGGGAGCGACCGACGCTATGTGCCATACATAGAACGCCGGTATCGAGAGTCTCGACCGGGCCAAATGAAAGGTTCAGACCCGAATGGCATACACGGGATAGAAGGGGAAAATACTGTTTTCGCCCGATATTCATATCTGGATTGCTCCTCATATATTATTTGCGCTCCCGAGGCGAAACTGCTCACATGACTCCGCTTGGTCAGTCTAGATTGTCGTCACTTCCTGTAAGGCAACAACAACATTCGGTACTTTTCACTGCGGTAACGTCGCGATTTGGCAAAAGAAGACGCCTGAACGAGCCACGTTTCAAACTATTCTGGGAGACCGCAGCAGTCGCTGCCTCGATGTTAATGTTCGCAGCCTTGCGTCCTTCGACGACTGCGGTAACTCCTGGTGACACCGGCCAATCAACAAGAATTTATTTACAGTCTGAAGCGTTAGGTCGGACGGACCTAAAGACGCGATTCCAGCCAGCAGAAGTGTCTGATGCAGCAGAATCGCAGTATTCGATGGCGAGAGATTTCACAAACCATTCAAAGTCGCGCGTACGTAGTGCGTCGACCATGCGGAAATCCGATGTTACGGATGCTGCGAAGGGAAACGTCATCCCCATACGTGTGGTTTACAACTAGCAGACTTTTGTCCAAAACAGTAAAGCACCTATAACCTCAATCAGAAGAGTATCCATTCCTTCCATTCGCCGGATTTCAAACGCTTGAACAGCCGGTAATTCTCGAACTTCAGGGGACAAATTACCCGCGAACGTTTTCTCGGCTCCGCGCGAGACGCCCTCCGACCAATCGAGGCCCTTTATGAAGCAATCGGCGGTCTAATAGGTTAAGCCTACCGTGAATGCTGTATAGAAGCGGGTATGCTGCCGATAGCATACTCGGAGAACGGAATATGACCTTGCCCCTCAGCAACGCAAGCCGGTGTTTGTGTCACGTGGGTCTGATTTCAAGGATTTGGAATTGTGGGTAACGACAACGTATGTCATAAGTCTGCCGTCGTGGTCGTGCTGGTTGACGTCGTAAACCATTTCGAGTTTCCGGACGGGGACAAACTTCTCGCGAATGCCTTGCCGATTGCTCCGCGCCTGGCGCGCCTGAAGAAAAGGGCTCGACACACAAACATTCCAGTGATTTATGTGAACGACAATTTCGGTCAGTGGCGCTCGGACGCTGGCAAGCTAGTCGCGCATTGCCTACGTGGCCAGCGTGCCGGGAAGTCGTTTGTCCAAGCAATCCAGCCCGACAACCAAGATTATTGTGTTCTTAAACCAATGAATTCTGCGTTTTACCAGACTCCCCTGGACCTTTTGCTCCGCCACTTGGGCGCCTCATCCATCATCCTTGCCGGCCTCGCCACGAACAGTTGCATTTTGTGTACGGCGCACGACGCAAAAATGCGGGATTTCAAAGTTACGGTGGTATCTGACTGCTGCGCCGCGCGCACGGCGCGGGAGCACAAGCAAGCCATCGAGAACATCCGGGAGATGGCTGGAAGTCAGGTTGTCACGCTGGCATCGCTTCACTTCAAGCGCGACAAGGGCGGCCATGGAAGAACCCGCTGACCGCGGACAGAACGGCGTGCCTCCAGTTGTTCTCAGCAATGCGGATATCGCTGACAGGCTGGCAAGTCTTGCGCAGCTTCTATCGACGCAAAAGGAAAATCCATATAAGGTGAAGGCCTATCATAGGGCCGCCGCGCGCATTCGCAACCTTCCGGAGAGTCTCGATGAGATGGTGCGCCGTGAAGAGGATCTGACCCAGTTCTCCACCATCGGCGCGGCCATGGCAAGCGCCATCCGGGAAATCGTCACAACCGGAACTCTGGCAAAGCTTGAAAGGCTGCGGGGAGAGGCCACGCCGGCGGTAGCGGAGCTGAGCGCACATCCCCGGCTTGATCCCCGGCGCGTCATGCGCGTCTACAAGAAATTGAACATCAATTCCTTGGACGAGCTGCGTCAACGCATCGAGAGCGGTGAGGTTGAGAAAGTATTCGGAAACCGCATGGCCCAGCACATCTGGCAAGGGCTAACCGAGACGCACGCCATGCTGCTCTATCGCGCAGACGATTTGCGCGAACTGATCGCGGAATTCCTGCTGCGTACCTGTCACGTAAGGCGCACGGAAGCAGCCGGCGATTACCGCCGCCGCGTCGAGGTGATAGAGGAACTTGTCTTTGTCATCGAAACTGACAATTTTCCGAATGTCGTCGAAAGACTGCAGCGGTATGGCGGACGAACGCAACTCGTTGACGCCGGCGTGGACCATGCGTCCTTCGCTCTCTCCTCAGGCATTCTGCTGCGTTTGCAGCTGGCGGCGGATAAAGACTGGGGGTTCCATATGGCCGCGTGCACCGGCTCAAAAGCACACCTGAAAAAGTTGGCAGCGGCAACCGGGCCACTACCAGCGCTGAAGCGCGAAGGCTTTGCCTCAGAGGACGAACTCTACCACCAATTTGGCCTCCAATACATCGAACCGGAGTTGCGCGAAGGCCATGACGAAGTCGAAAGAGCCAAGGCAGGGACCCTACCCCACCTCGTGACGGCGAAGGATATTCGCGGCGAATTGCATGCACACTCGTTGTCGAGCGACGGCGTCGATTCCATCGAAGACATGGCGGAAGCCGCGCGCGAGCGCGGTTACGAATATATCGGCATCACGGATCATTCTCAGAGCCTGAAGATCGCGGGGGGTGTTTCGGTTGATGATCTTTGGCAGCAAATCCGCTATATCGAGAAGCTCAACGGCAAACTGCGAGGCTTTCGCATCCTCAAGTCAAGTGAAGTGGATATCCTTGCAGACGGGTCTCTCGACTATCCGGACGATTTGCTGAAAGAGCTTGATTACACAGTATGTTCGATTCATTCCCGGTTCTCTCTGGACAAAAAAGCCCAGACCGAACGCCTGCTGCGTGCAATGGACAATCGTTATTTCAACATCCTCGGGCATGCTACCGGGCGTCTACTGCTCAAACGCCCTGGATATGAGATTGATGTCGAACGAGTGGTCGAGCACGCGCGGCAGAGCGGCTGTTTCTTCGAAATCAATTCGAGCCCGGACCGCCTGGATTTGTCGGCGGACAATGCGCGCAGGGCAGCCGCCGCAGGAGTGATGATCGCGGTTTCAACCGATTCTCACAGTACCGGAGAACTGGAGCTCGTGCGTTGCGGCGTCGATCAGGCGCGGCGGGCCGGTCTGGAAAGCGCAAACGTCCTTAATACCAAGCCCTGGCACAAACTTCAGCATCTTTTCCGGCGATAGCCGAGAGCGCAGGCAACCGACTCTAAGGCCGCGTCATTTTAGTGTTAAAGGATAATTCGAACTACGTGGCCTTCGCGGATACAGCTTTTCGCAAGCGGGGCAAAACTTCCTTGCCATAAAAGTCGATCACTCTTTTCTGATCGTGTTGGCCGGTATGTATGTGAACCCCGGTTGCTCCACTGTCAAACAGTTCGGTCAGCGCTTTCAAATGAACTTCAGGATCAGTGCTAACAGGCCATCCTTCCGTTACTCTTTCCAGTGGGATCTCGGTTTTGGCATGTTCCTGAATTGATTTCGGGTCGCGAATGTTGAAATAGGGCTTCCATGCCTTCGGTCCGAAACGCCACAATTCAGCCGCCTGAGTCATCTCTTTCTTGCCACCGACAACCACATATTGCTCGATGAAGACCGGCATGCGAGCAGAATCCTTTCCGGCATCAGTTGCCCCCTTTTGGAACTCGGTTTTATGTTCCTTCCAGGTTTTGGGATCGGTAATGAGTCCGTCCGCGTATTGACCGCAGCGGTGCATTGCCTTCGGTCCATTGCCAGCCATCATGAGCGGAATCGCCTTCGATGGCGGATCGTAGAGCCTGGCATTGACCTTGTAATACTTCCCGGCGTGATCGATTTGTTGGCCGCTCCAGAGCCTGCGAATAATTTCGGTCGCTTCGACAAGGCGCTCGGAACGTTCCGGCCACGCCGGCCATGAGCCAATCGCTGCCTCTTCATTCAATGCTTCGCCGGAACCCAAGCCGAGGAAAATTCGTCCCGGAGATAGAAGACTTAACGATGCGAAGGCTTCCGCGACCACGCCAGGGTTATAACGGAATGTGGGACAGGTGACGGTGGTTCCCATGCGGATGCGCTTTGTTCTCTGCCCAATGGCACTCATCGTGATCCACGCCTGACCTGAATGCCCTTCATTTGCCTGCCAGGGCTGAAAATGATCGCTGACAGCGAGGAGGTCAAATCCAGCTTCATCTGCCGCAATTCCCAGTTCGACAAGTTCCGGCACCGGAAATTGTTCGTGGGCCAATTGAAAACCAACCTGGCGAGTAAGCCATGAAGGCTCAAATGATTCGGATGTATTCATAGCCCTGCGCTCCTCCAGCCCGTTGGGTTCGCCTGTTCGGGAGAAGCCCAGACCAGTTATCGCCTCACAAATCCCGTAAAGTTCTGCAACAACGGCCAGCGACGCGGTCGATTTCAACCAATCCCGCCTATCGAACAGTCGCGACTGCCAGCTTATTGATTCATTTCCGATGATTTTCACAGTGGTTGCCCATGAACAATTCGCTCGCTGCCGGTTTTCAGGTTTGTTCGGCAGGTGTAGGATGCCTCGCTTCACAAGCGGGATGTTTCACAAGTTATCTTATGATTCAACGGCGGTGTTCTCATTCCATGGTGCGAAATCAAGTTAGCTGGAGTAGCATGAGGCGGTTCCTTTGCCCTATGCCCACCAAACGCGGAAATCCTACATGGGGAAACAGGCAGCCGTTCCCTCCAGCGACGGCAACCGAGTTTGAAAAGAAAGTTCGGCAGTTAGGGCTTACGAACCAGACTTGTGCTGGGTCGGCTGAGCTGCGGCGATGGTGTGAGCAGAACAAAAATCGTTGCTACATTCCGGAGGAGCTGCTTAAAGCGTGGGGAATGTCCGTGAATTCGAATTCAGGTCCGTGAGTCCGGATGGCTCTTTTGATCTCACAGGATTGCTACCAAATGAAAGTAATTCTTTGCGGAGTTTCTTGGCAAGGACACTTTCCTGAAATACATAAAGTAAACGCCTTATGGCGGCACTGCCGGAACACCTCTGCTTTGTGACCGCTCACTTCCACGTAACAAAAACGCCGATACAAGCGCACATCATGACCGCAGTAGCGAGCCATCCCAGTGCTTTCAGATGACGAGAGATGACGAACTGACCCATCACTTTTTTGCTGGAGGCCATAATCATGATGATGGCCATCAAAGGTGCTGCAACGACTCCGTTAAGAATCGCGGCCCAGAAGAGCGCCTTGACGGGATCAATGTGCATGAAATTCAGGGATAGACCGATCAAGGTCGCGGCCGTGATAGCCGCGTAGAACCGGACCGCTTCCCGAGGCTTACGTTCAAGGCTCGTTTTCCATCGGCAGGCCTCGCCAATTCCGTAGCACGCCGACGCCGCCAGCACTGGAACCGCCAGCAAACCGGTGCCGACGATACCGCAGACAAACAACAGGAACGCAAAACGGCCGGCGAGCGGCTCCAATGCCTTGGCCGCTTGGGCGGAGGTCGAGATTTCCGTAATTCCATGCGCGTGCAATGTCGCCGCTGCGGTCAGAATGATGAAGAATGCAACCAAGTTGGAGAAGGCCATTCCAAGATAAGTGTCGACACGAATGCGCCCCAGTTGCTCTTGCGCCTGCGATGGCGCACGCTTCAGCGGTTTCTCTCCGCGGTTGTTTCGAACCTCTTCCACTTCCTGCGAAGCCTGCCAGAAAAACAGATATGGACTGATCGTAGTGCCAAGCACCGCAACGAGCGCCGTGAGATATCCTTTCGTCAGCTGAATATGCGGTAGAAGGGTTGCCCGAATTACCGCGGGCCAGGAAACATGCGTAAAAAATACCACACCGACATAAGCAAACAGAGAAATCGTCAACCATTTAAGGTACTTCGCATAGGTCGAATATGGAACGAGCAAGACGCCCGCCAATGATCCGACGCCAAAGATCACAATGAACAGGCTTATCTTTCCCGGCAGCACCAGCTGAGTCGCTGCTCCCATAGCACCGATATCGGCACCGAGATTAAAGATATTGGCAACCGACACTACGAAGAGCACACCATAAAGGAGAGGCCTTGGGATAATTTTTCCGCAGATTCGCGGCGATACCCATACCCGTTACTCTTCCAATCCGTGCGCTGATTTCCTGAATTGCGACCATCAGCGGATAGGACAAGACCATCGTCCATAGCATTCCATAGCCGAATTGCGCTCCGACCTGGGAGTAGGTGCCAATTCCGCTGGGATCGTCATCGGAAGCCCCCGTCACTAATCCGGGGCCAAGTTTTCGAAAAAAGACCGGGAACCCGAGGCTATGCCTTGTTTGCCAGTGGCAGACCCTCGGCTCTTGGAATGCGGTTTTCGGTTTGGCGGCTTGAGTTCCCATCGGCGTTTGCCTGGCGTAAGTCTCAAGCGGCCATTGACGGCGCGGCTTGTCGGGTCGACAACGATTTAGTTGCCGCATCTGTTGTGTGGGTTGGATGATAGTGAAGAAATAGCGAACCTTTGTGTCTATTTTTCATTCTCTTTGGCGGTCGTCACCAGGATTTCTTCGTTTTGCCTCGATCCAAGATTCCGATGTTGGTTCTCAACGAATCCACTTCTATAAATATCCGTCCGACGGTTGGTTCTTTCTTGTCGAATATTTTTCTCGATACCATATCCTGGCCCACACGACTCCCATTGGTGAGCTCTGGAGTCTCTTTCGCCAAGCGATGTGGTAGTGGATATTCCAGCGGCCCTACTTCGACCCGCTTGCATCGATCCTGATCGGTTTATTGCTTACGGATGTTGCGGCACTCTTGGGACGCGAGAGTGACGCCCTACTGGCGGGTGAACGAACGAATCGCGCAACCATGAGCGAAGACAGGCTTTTCAGCGCGGTGGGCCTCGGCCACGATCGCTTTGGCCAGATCCAAAGGCATCGTCAGAATGCAGTCCGCCTCTATGGAATTTGCAAAGTTCTTGATGCCGTCTGCGCCGTCATTGGCAAGTCTCGAAGCCATTTCCCGAAGTCGAGTCAACCGCGCAGGCGACAGGGCGGGTGCGCCAAAAGATCAATGTCCGTTGAGGAGCCTCCGTGGTTGTTCTCTGAATCAACGTTCCGTTGAGTTCAGCCTTTTGTACACCACGCGCTCCTCACTAGACTTAGCATTCAAACAATCCTGAACTGATCCATCGAATGGACGCAAGCGCATTCATCGACAAGGAGCGACTGGAAGCAGCAAAAGGATGGATGTCAATCCGACAGTCGGAGTGTGTCAATAAGGGCGGCCAGAGCAGCAGGCTGATTTCGACGGCTTGGGTAGTAAAGAAAATACCCCGGGAAGGTTGGGCACCAATCTCTCAAGACTTGAATCAATCGTCCCTTTGAAATCATGCCCGTCAGACCTCCCTCCATCGCTGTTCCAATTCCTACGCCATTCAACACCGCTTGGATTACCAGGTCCGGATCATCGAACGACGCAGGCCCCTGTGGGCTAACTGTCAGTGCCTTCCGGCCTTTCTCGAACTCCCACCGATAGAGACCGTTGCTAAAGCGAAAACCTATACAGGAATGATCTTTAAGGTCTTGAGGTTTTCGGGGAATACTGCGTGACTTGAAATACTGCGGCGATCCGACGACCGCGAGACGCATCTCTTGGGTGACGCGCACGGCGATCATGTCCCGTTGGATGAACTCGCCGAGTTGAACGCCAGCGTCGTACTCCCCGGCTACAAGATCAATAGGGTCGTTGGAAGAGGTGACCTCCAATACGATTTCCGGGTAGGTGCGCGCGAACCGTGCGAGATTCGGCAGAATCACCATTTGCGTAGCGGTTCTCGGGATGATGAGTCGAATTCGGCCTGCCGGACTCTCTCTTTGTTTTCTCGTTTCAGCTAAAGCTCTCTCGATTCGTTCCAGGGCGGGCGCGAGGTCTTGGAGAAGTGCGGTCCCGGCGGCCGTTGGGGAGACGCTTCGAGTAGTCCGCGCGAGCAACTGAAGACCTAGCCTCTTCTCGAGGCCCCGAATGGAATGGCTGAGCGCAGACTGCGAGACACCCAGCCGCACGGCGGCACGGGTAAAGCTGCGTTCTTCGGCAACAATTGCGAATGCCGAAAGTTCTCCTAAATCATTCCGCATGATTCATGAATGCTACTCATAACTCCTTGCGACCGCAACCGCCTTGTGTCATGAACGATAGACGCCTAGTCTTTGATCAGACGCGGATTTCGATCTGCGACCACTGGTGCTCGCGGCCAGTTTCGAGACGTTCAACAAAGCTTAGGAGAGTCGATATGCAGAAACGCAAATTGGGAACGGGCGGACTGGAAGTGTCAGAACTGGGTTTTGGCTGCATGGGAATGAGTTTTTCTTATGGGCCACCGAAAGATACGAAAGAAATGACTTCACTGCTCCATGCGGCTGTAGAGCGCGGCGTCACGTTCTTTGACACGGCTGAAGTCTATGGCCCGTTTCTGAACGAAGAACTGGTCGGTGAAGGTCTTGCACCGTTTCGCGATCGTGTGGTGATCGCGACGAAGTTTGGCTGGGAGGCGAATCCCGAAGATGGCGGCAAGTGGAGCGCCTTGAATAGCCGGCCCGAGCACATCAAGAAGGCCGCGGAGGCGTCGCTCAAGCGACTCAAAGTGGATGTCATTGATCTCTTCTATCAGCATCGCGTCGATCTCAACGTTCCGATTGAAGATGTAGCTGGAGCGGTAAAGGAACTTATCCAAGAGGGCAAAGTGAAGCACTTCGGGCTTTCGGAAGCGAGTGCGAAGACGATCCGTCGCGCCCACGCGGTGCAGCCCGTCGCCGCTCTTCAGAGCGAATACTCGCTGTTCTGGAGGGAGCCGGAAACTACGGTAATGCCTACGCTTGAGGAACTCGGCATCGGCTTCGTGCCCTTCAGCCCCCTTGGTAAAGGCTTCTTAACCGGCAAGATCGATGCTGCGACGAAGTTTGACAGTACTGACTTCCGCAATACTGTGCCGCGATTCAGTGCGGACAATCGAAAGACCAACCAGGCTTTGGTCGATGTGGTTACATCGTTCGCACAACACAAGAAGGCGACGCCCGCACAAGTCGCGCTTGCCTGGCTGCTAGCGAAAAGACCCTGGATCGTACCGATTCCCGGCACGACGAAGCGTTCGCGTCTGGAAGAAAATCTCGGTGGCGCGACCATCGAACTTACAGGCGAGGATGTTCAGGCTCTTGAGGAAGCATCCTCGAAGGTGGAAGTAGTGGGGGCTCGCTACTCCCCATTCCATCAGACGTTGGTGGGTCGATGAACGGCGGTCGAAGGATGCGAATTCCACCCAAAGCTATGTATGGCACCACACTGGTTGTTGTCATGACTTTCGCCGTCTTCGTACACGCGCAATCTGCGAAGAAGGCATACGGTACCGACGTAGCGAAAGAGAAGCTCATTGGAGCTTGGCATCTGGTGCACATCGATGCGCCGGGCCCCGATGGAAAGTCCATGTCTATCCCGCAGCCGAAAGGGATACTGATCTACACTCGCGATGGGCACATGTCCGTACAGTTAATGTATTCAGAGTCAGCGAAGACTCTATCGAACGAGTATGTGCTGAACGGATATGAGGCTTCATTTGGCAGTTATGAATTAGACGAGACCACGCATACGGTGACACACCTCGTACAGGGATCGGTCACGCGCGATTTACTCGTTGGTAAAGAACTGCCGCGCAAGTACGAATTGACGGCAGATGGACACCTCGTCATCCGGTCGGCTCGGGCGGACGAACACTGGTCCGTCACGTGGGAGCATTATTGACAGCCGCCGCGTAGTAGCGACGAACAATGGCTGTTGCGAAGTAGCGGGAGAGACAGAGCTGAAGGAGAGAGATCTGAATGAAGATATCGTTTGAAAACAAAGTGACCCTCGTGACAGGTGCGGCATCCGGGTTGGGGTTCGCAACAGCAAAAGCCTTTGCCGAGGCGGGGCTTGTGTGGTGCTGTCCGACAGGAATGAAAAGGAATTGCAGGCCGCTGCGAACGATCTTGCGAACAAGGGCCATAAAACACTAGCCGTCCGCTGTGACGTGTCGGATGACGCGCAAGTGGAAGCTATGGTGAAGCAGACGGTCGCCATTTTTGGACGGCTCGATGCGGCTTATAACAATGCGGGTATCCAAAACGTTCTTGCCGAAACGGCAGACACGTCCCGTGAAGACTACGACCGTGTCATGGGCATCAATCTGCGCGGCGTGTGGAGTTGCATGAAGTTCGAACTTCAGCAGATGCGCAAGCAAGGTAGCGGGGCCATTGTTAACTGCTCTTCGCTTGGAGGTCTTATCGGCGGAAATCAGCGTGGAATATACCATGCCGCTAAGCACGGAGTCATCGGCTTTACGAAAAGTGCAGCGCTCGAATACGCCACGCGAGGCATCCGGGTAAATGACGTGTGCCCCGGGATGATTCAAACGCCGATGTCCGACAAGATGATCGCCGAGGGCCAGGGGGAAGAGCTGGACAAGATGTTGAATACGTTCGTTCCGATGAAGCGATTGGGGCGGCCCGAAGAGATTGCGGACGCAGTACTGTGGCTTTGCAGTGATGCAGCCAGCTACGTGACCGGCCAATCTATCTCAGTCGATGGCGGCTTTGTGATGCGCTAGAAATTCGCTTCGTCACAGCACAGACGACTCAGCTCGGTGCGGGTGGGTCGGAATTTCCGTCGAACCCGGAAGTGTCATGGCGCGGCCTGCCAAAGGAGGAAGAGAAGTCGGTTTAGCCCTGCCATAGCGGACTTTGATGTAGTTTTGTGATGGAAGGTAGGCCGTCGTGCCTGCTTCTAGCGGAGGCAATCAGTGCTTTGCTTGGTCGGGAAGACGGGCAGTTTTTACTTTCGCACGCTGATTGTTATTATTTCTTGGGTCGCCTAAATCCAATCCGAATTTCGGATGGTCGTAGGTGCCGGTGATCTTTACCGGCGCCAGGTAGCCATCGGGTTTGTTTTTGAAAAACGGATCCAGGACTTTCAGCATCAGCGATTTGATTCCGTGAGTTGTCTTGGAAATCTCAGCCATGGTTTTCAACGTTCCATGAAGATTAACTTTCTCGCTGATTAAGTTGTAGGTACCGTGCATTTGCTGCCGCGGCACCAGGGACGCCGAAAGAAAGATTGGAGAACGTGGCAACACCACTTCTAAGGAGAACGTGCCCTTTCAAGTCGGACAGCACATTCCGAGAATCGCTGTCATCGTTTCCGGTTTTATGATTCTTATCTCCGAGAGCGCCCTGGCTGAGGCTGTTTACTCCCTGTTGGGTATCCGACTTGGTGAAGTTACCGCCGTTAATGCCGAAGTCGGCCTGCAATTCCAACTTTTTTAGAAATGATTCCTCTCCGGGCGGGAGGGAAACTTTTGCGTTGAAGCTGGCGATGCCTGACATCGGCGCCTGCGGTGACTGGGTGAAGAGCAGGAGAAGATCTTGAATTCTCCCTTCTTTGCTGGCTATTGTCAGCGAAGTAGTCTTGCCCGGTCTGGCCGGGCTGCTCCTGAGACGTTTCCCGCGGTCCAAATGTTGGTTCCGCGAAAATTAGCATTCACATTTTGCAATAAAACATCCCCGTTTTCAGCGTTCACAATGGCGTGAAACTGAGTTTGGAGTTGTTGGCGGTGCGTGCTTCGCGTAACGGCGAAAAGTGGCACGTCGGTTTTTCCCTGAACCTCAATGTGCTCCAGCGTGCCGGCATATTCTCCCGATGAAGCAAGCACTCCACTGATCCCCGGGAACGCGCCCAGGTCCGCGTTTCAAAGCGATAATCCCCGGAAACAGCCGTTTTGCCCACGTTGTCGGGGTTCCATGGACCGAACTTCCCAGACGTGGTGATTTCCCCCGGCGGTTCCGGATTCGACAGCGTTGCTTTAAACGCTGCCGGTGCGTTGCTGCCCACATCGCTGATGGTGAATCCATGAAACGCAAACCGGAGAGGCGGAGCGTCCGCCTGGCGCGATGCCACTTCGAGAACCGTTCCGTCGGCTACCAAGTCATCCACCACTACCGACGATCTCTGGGGCGTTTTGAAAGGTTCACTTCCGAGTGGCGGGACTAGAATGTGCATACCTTCCACCAGAATCAGTTTCAAGTGCCTGGCAAAAATGCCGGTGAAGGTGCCCCGAATCGTTATCCTGTTTAACGGTGATCAGCGGCGGAGTGCCGGCCTTCGGGTTGTGTTGGAAAATGACCTGTTCCAGGACGCAGCCGGGGTGGGGAAAGTATGTCGCATGAAACGAACTTGCCGTCACCTTGCTGTCGCTCTCGTCCGCCAACTCTTTTGTGACCTTGTCAAGCCGAAAGGGCCAGAAGAACGCCAGCAGTCCGATACCAACCAGCACCCAGACCAAGCACGGACAGCGCAGCCACTTTAAGCCATCGCGGACTGACGGACCGGCGTTTGTGCGAGCACTTGAGTCATGTCAACTTGAGTGCTTGGAGGCGTAGAGTTTGTCTCGGGGTTGTTAGCTGGCCTTGCGTTGTCATCCGCCTAAACGCACTGGGCAGCGTCCAAAATGCACTAGTCGTTGATGCAATTGCGACCGGTGGAAAGGTCGCAGCGGATTTTCCCGGTACCTCCGGTTTCGGGTCTGCCAGCATCCAAATCACGCTCGATTCCAGGAAGGATCGAAGTATAGCAGCACTTTGGAGGGGCAGAATGGAGACACGCCGGGGAACCTCTTCTGTGAAAACCTTTGCCGTTGTTATGGCGCTTGTTCTTGCCCTGATCTGGCCAAGCGAAACCGAGGCGTATGCCGTTCTCGCGCACGAAGCCATCGTTGACAGCGTGTGGGACACCAACATACGCCCCTTGCTGTTAACGCGTTTTCCTGGCGCGACCGTAGCGGAAATCAAGGAAGCCCACGGCTACGCCTATGGCGGCGCCATTATCCAGGACATGGGTTATTATCCGCACGGAAGTTTCTTCTTCAGCGACTTAACCCATTATGTGCGCAGCGGAGACTTTGTCCTGGCTCTTCTCCGGGATTCCAAGGACATCAATGGTTATGCGTTTGCGCTTGGGGCCCTCGCTCACTACGCCGCCGACAATGACGGCCATCCCATGGGCACGAATCGCGCGGTTCCGATCCTGTATCCCAAGTTGAAAAAGAAATACGGCGACTCTGTCACCTACGAACAGGACAAGCTGGCGCACGTAAAGACGGAATTTGGATTCGACGTGCTCGAAGTAGCGCGCGGACGATACGCTCCTGACAGCTACCACGACTTTATTGGCTTCGGAGTGTCGGCTCCGCTGCTGGAACAGGCGTTCCAGGAAACCTATGGATTGGATCTGAAAGAGGTTCTTTCAAACGAGGATAAGGTGATCGGTTCGTACCGTCATGACGTCAGCCAGCTTCTTCCGAAGGCAACTCGTGTTGCCTGGAGCCTCAAGAAAAACGACATCATGAAGGATCAGCCAGGCATCACGAAAAAGAAGTTTCTCTACAACCTTTCTCGGGCAAGTTACCAGAAGAACTGGGGACACGAATACGAGCAGCCCACGTTCGGCGAGAGATTCCTCGCCTTTCTGGTTCGCATTCTTCCCAAATTCGGGCCCTTGAAGGTGCTGCAACTCAGAACCCCAACCCCTGAGACGGAACGAATGTTCGAGTCCAGCTTTAATACGACCCTGGATCGCTATCGACAACTGCTAAGCCAGGCAGGAAACAACAGCCTGCAATTGCCTAACGAGAACTTCGATACCGGTCAAATAGCCGGGCCGGGAAAATATCGCCTCAACGATGAGACCCACGCAAAACTGCTAGACACGTTGGCCAAGCAGAATTTCGGTGGCGCCTCCCCGGAAGTTCAAGCCGAGTTACTGGAATTCTTTGGACATCCGGATGCACCGTATGCGATTAAACGAAAGCCAAAAGAGTGGGCGAAAGTGCAGGCCGAACTTGAGCAATTGAAGAAGGCTACAACTGCGGTCGCGAAAGACGCAGACCAGCCCCTGCCTTCAGCCCACTCTTCCGAGTAACTTTCTTCTGTTAAATCTGTTTTTCCGGGCGCCAAGAAAGGCACCAAGCTGTCGATCGTAAAATGCAGCGCACTCATTACTTTGGACATCTTAGGCGTGAGGAAAGCCACTCTGAGAGGAGAAATATGAAAATCAAGCTGCTTTTGTGCGTGCTTCTTACCACTTGCGCGTTTGGACTTGCAAAGGACAAGGCAAGTGTACGGGATGTGACTGGCTGTTTGTCAAAAGGTGATAGCGCAAAAGAATTCCTGCTCAGCGGGACTGGTGGAAGTACCTGGGAAGTACGTAGCGACAAGATTGCTCTCGCCGATCATGTCGGCCACACAGTGACGGCGACTGGCGTCGTGTCCAACGCAACCGCGCATAACATGAAAGAAGATGCAAAAGATGCCGCAAACGACAGCGGCGCGACGAAGACCAATGACGAGCACGGGCACTTAACCGTCACGCAAGTTAAGATGGTCAGCGATTCGTGTAAGTAGCCTATTAGCCGAATGAGATGCGTATGGGACGTCCAAGGTCGATTGTCGAGATAAATAGACCTTCCCCGCCCAGAGGACGATGAAGACTCGAAATGTTGCCTTACTTGCTCTTATAGCCGCATCCTTCACCAGTGCTAAAGCCGGGCTGCATCAATGCGGGCGAGCGCATCCGAGTCGCCATAAAAGGAAACGTCCTCGACGTGCTTCTGTATTGGGCTCTCTTCTTGCTCTTTTCATGCATAATGGGTGAACGTGAAAGCATCCAATAGCAGCTTGGTCCGGCTTATTGCATGGTTCAAGCTCCTCAAAGCTGCCGTTCTGATCGCGATTGGAATCGGCGCGATGAAGCTGCTCCACAAGGATGTGGCTGATATCGTTGAGCACTGGGTGGAATTGCTCAGGCTTGACCCAAACAATCGTTATATCGACACCGCTTTGGAGAAAGCCTCCCATCTCACGCCAGAGAAGATCAAAGGACTCGGGTTAGGCAGCATGATCTATGCTGCGCTTTTTCTGACTGAAGGGGTTGGCCTGTGGCTCGAGAAGAGATGGGCTGAGTGGCTAACCGTAGTCATTACCAGCTCATTAGTTCCTATCGAAATTTATGAGATCTATCGTCATCCGACTGCGGTTAAGACCGTAGTCTTGCTGATCAACATTGCAATAGTCGCATACCTTGTGTATCGAATTCGTAACAGAAAAAGATGAGACGAATGTACGACTCGGTAATGTTAGATTTCTGTGGCCGAGCGTATTGGGTTTGCAGCTTCTCGTCTCAATGTTCGCTCTCGGATGCGATAGTAGTTCGAAAGGCCAAACGCCTGCTTCTCAGGTCACGCTGATGGTGACGGGTACGTCCGGCTCACTCAGCCATTCTTGCCCCCTAGCCATCACCATCAACTGAGCCAAAACCGCAAGAGCGCACTCCTGTGCGCTCTTGCCCATAGTCCTTCCTAAGGGCATTGCGTGCCACAAGCACTTCCATCCCAGGAAACCGGATCCGTGCGAGTAGTTAGTCTCTGAGGCGCCTGGAATAAAAAGCCGTTCCACTGGTTATCAATTGAGAGAAAGACAACTTCGGTTGGTCGGAACCGAATCCTCGGGCTATAAGTCTCTAGGCCTGGCGAGGCCGAGACGGCGGCATTTCAAGGTTCTCGGGACGACAAAGGAAATGATCGCGATGATTGACTATCAGAGTGCGCTCCTAGCTCGAGAAGAGGTTGCCGAAGGCACAATGGCGTTTCGGTTTGAAAAGCCAAAGCATTTTGCATTCAAGGCCGGACAGTATATTGACCTGACGCTGTCGGGTCTCCATCCGGAACTGGCCGACGGACTGACTCACACCTTTTCTATCGCGAGTTCGCCGTGCGACAAAGAGCTCGTAGTCGCAACGCGCATGCGAGACACAGCTTTCAAGCAGGCCATATCCAGCCTGCCGATCGGCAGCAAGGCCAGGATTGAAGGGCCCATGGGTTCTTTTAGCCTCCACAAAAATACAGAGAGGCCGGCTGTGTTTCTCGCCGGCGGAATCGGGATCGCGCCATTTCTCAGCATGATCTCTTACGCGACCGCGGAGAAGCTGCGCCATCCCATTGTGCTGTTCTTCGCAAACCGCTACATAGAGGATGCCGCGTTCATCGATGAACTCTGGTGTTTAGAGTGTAAAAATCCAAGGTTTCGCTTTGTTCCGATCCTCACGCGCACCGACAGAAATTATCGCGGTTGGAAGGGCGAGACTGGACGCTTCAGGCCGGAAATGCTGCTCCGGCAGGTAGAAAGGCTGCGAGGTCCGATCTACTACATAGCCGGGCCGTCAACCATGGTGACGGCGGCGCGCCAAACCCTCGCTGAAGTAGGCATAGATGAAGAGCGATATTCGGACGGAAGAGTTTTTCGGCTATTAAGAATTGCGAGAACACCTCTAAGGAGCAAGTATGTTCGAAGGACTGTTTCAACCGATGCATTTGCTGGTGATTTTCGGAATTGCCCTGCTGGTGTTTGGGCCAAAAAAACTTCCCGAACTTGGCAAAGGAATCGGAGAGGGCATCCGCGGCTTCAAGGCTGCGATGAATGACGAAGAGAAGCCGGCAAGCACAACCAACGCACCATTGCCAACGAGCAAAGCCTGACCAAGGGGTGAATCGTGGGTGTCGGAACGGAAATTCTGTTCATGATTACGCTCGGACTTGTGGTGTTGGGACCCAAGCGGCTCCACTCCATGATGGGATACGTCGCGCGAGCTAAAGCTGAGCTCAAGAATGCGACGCGCAGCCTGAAGTCTCAGCTCGGCGCGGAACTTGGTGAGCCGATTCGCACCGGCAAAACCGAGTTGCTCCCACGAATCAGGAGACGACCAGTGAACTATCCTCGGATCCTAGGCATCGGAACCGCAAACCCGCCGATCAGGCTCACCCAGGAGCAAAGCTTTTATGCTGCGGGCTATCAGGGCGAGCGCATTCGGAAGATTTTCCTGAATAGCGATATTGATTATCGTCATTTCTACCTGGAAGGTACACCGAATCGCGAGGAAAGCTCTGATCAGCTGAATCAGCGCTATCTGCGCGGCGCCATGAAGACAGGTTGTCAGGCGATTGTGAACTGCGTCGAGGCAGCCGGAACTACCGTGCGGGATATTGATTTCCTTGCAGTCTGCACCTGCACTGGCTACGTATGTCCGGATGTGGGCAGTCGTCTCATCGCCCATATGGGCTTCAGCAACAGGATACAAAGGGCGTCCATCCTTGGGCTTGGATGTGCGGGTGCCCTTCCTACATTGCGGCAGACAGTCGATTTCGTTCGCGCAAATCCGGGCCGCCAAGCACTTATGCTAGCCGTCGAGATTTGCTCAGCTTGCTATTACGTCGATAACACCCTCGAAACAGTTGTTGGCAACGCGATTTGTGCGGATGGCGCCGCAGCCTTCCTGCTGGCCGCGGGGCGGGAAGCTAATCCCACCTATCCTCAGATTATCGACTTCGAGACTTTCATCGATACGGAGCAGATCGATGAGGTCGGACTGCAACATCGCGAAGGGAAGCTGCGAATCGTGTTGGGGGCCTCGATTCAACATCTGGCTGGTCCCATGATCGAAAAGGCCCTCCAGCAGTTGCTGCAGCGACATGGACTCTCAAGATCTGACATTGGCTTCTGGGTTGTTCATCCCGGTGGACGCAAAGTGATCGATAACGTTCAAAAGCATTTCGGCATGACGGACGCGCAGCTGCGTTTCTCGAGAACCGTATTACGGAATTACGGAAATATGTCCTCCCCCACCGTCATGTTTGTCTTGGACGAGGTCGTACGGAGCGGTGATCCGCGGCCAGGAGACTGGGGAGTGATGATCGCATTAGGCCCAGGAATGGCGGCGGAGGTCGCTCTACTCAGATGGTAGCTGGTCGACGGGCTCGTTTGGCTGCTCCTGCGAGTCTTCAATCGTGCCAGGAGGATGGGTTTGTGGGCGGAGATGAAGCCGCTTCTGAAAGATCGACTATTTCCCGGTGAAAATTGCGCCCACGAGAGATGGGAACCCGTCTCCTCTTGTTCTGTTCCAGATGGCAACCAGTTATTGGGTTTCCCAGGCGATCTATGTCGCTGCCAAGCTAGGCATCGCCGACTTACTGAAAGACGGCCCCAAGTCGTGCGCGGCATTAGCCGCAGCGACTGGATCAGACGCCCCTTCGCTCTTTCGCTTAATGCGCGCCCTGGCAAGTGTGGGTGTCTTTTCGCACGTCCGCAGAGATTGCTTCGCCCTTTCCCGTCTCGCCGAGAGCCTTCAGAGCAATGCCCCCGCATCTCTCAGGGCGATGGTGATCACGGTCGGCGAAATTCACTACCAGGCGTGCGGAAGCCTTCTTCATAGCATTCAGACCGGATCTCCAGCCTTTAACAATGCGTTCGGAGCAGACTTATTCGACTACCTGGGACAAAACATCGCCGCTGCGGATGCGTTTAATCAGGGTATGACAAATGCGTCGTCAATGTTGGCCTACGCAGTTCTGATGGCCTATGACTTCGCGGGAATCTCATCCATCGTCGACATCGGAGGAGGCCAGGGTAAGCTGCTGGAGAAGATACTGCAGTTTAATCCACATACAAGAGGCACGGTATTCGACATGGCTTCGACAATCGAAAGCGCAGCACGGCAGAATGGCAACAACGCACTGCGCAGGCGATGTTCGTACGTTGCCGGAGATTTTTTCAGCTCGGTTCCACAAGGAGCCGACGCCTACGTTCTGTCTAGCGTGATTCACGATTGGGACGACAATCGTGCCATTACAATCCTTAGAAATTGCCGCAAAGCGATGACCACGAACGCCAAGCTATTGCTGGTTGAGATGATTGTGCCAGAGGCAGCTTCGGCTTCCTTCAGCAAGCTTATAGATTTGAACATGTTGGTGATGAATGGAGGCCGCGAACGTACGCTCTCCGAGTTCAATGTCTTGCTCGACGCCTCCGGCTACAAGCTGACACGAATCGTTCCAACCATGGCGCTACAGAGCGTCATTGAAGCCGTCGCAAGCTAATTTCGAGCCAAGCGATGGCGCGAATGTGCATAGCGCGGGCCTTGACTCAAGTGTGCGAGCATCGCTCTTGGTTCATTGGCCGACACTTTAGATGATAAGCGTCCAACCTAAAAGCAGCGATAACCCGCTACTGCTTGGTTTCGAAATTGATAATGACTGGAGGCTCAGATGCAAGTTGGGATAATCGGCAGCGGGAAAGTTGGTAAAGCCCTGGGATCGTGGCTTGCAGCTGCAGGCTTTTCCGTTTTGTTTACTTCTCGTGATTAAGAACACGCAAAAGAAGCAGCCCAGAGGGCGGGACACAATTCCAAGGCCACGACGATTACCGATTTAGTAAGGGGTTGCGAAGTAGTGCTTTTGACGGTTCCCTACGATGAGGTCGGCAAGGTTCTTGCGCCGGTTGGCGCGGACCTCGCCGGCAAAACCCTGGTTGACTTGACGAACCCGATCACGTCTGATCGCCGGCGTCTCATTGTCGGGCATACAACTTCGGGAGCGGAAGAGATCGCACGCGAGTTTCCCACGGCGAACGTGGTGAAAGCGTTTAACGCTGTATTCGCGGAAGTCTACCAATCTCAAAATGCTCAAATCGACGGACACGCCATTACCGTTTTCTTCGCAGGAGACACTGCGGGAGCCAAGGCCCAGGTCCGGGAATTGATCGTGCGTTTGGGATTCGACGCGGTGGACGCCGGACCACTTGAAAATGCGCGCTACCTGGAGCCGTTGTCCATGCTCAAATATTCAACTCGGACGGTTTCTTGGGCTGGGTACCCAAATCGGATTCGGGTTGCTGAAAACCACACCTACAGCTTCAAAGTCCTAGCCAAGCGCTCTCCCGCAGACGTTAGGCGGTGACAGTTACGACCTGCTAATTCCGGGAACGGGTGTTGTTGGTGGTCAAGCCACGTTTTGGGCTGAAGGGACGACTTTCCTGCGCGGGAGCGAACGTTTCTCCTTCGCCCAGTTGACCAAATCCTCGCGACTCATGAAATTCAGGATTCGTTCGGGATCTATTTTTGCTTTAAGCGCCGCAGCCAGGCCGAATTCTATGAATTCAAGCTGCGAGGCTCCGTGCGAATCGGTTCCGAGTGAGATTCTGCACCCGGCTTTGCACGCCAGTTTTATGAGATCCAAGCTCATGTCCTGCCGATCTGGATAGCAATCGATCTCGATCGCTTTGTCCAATTCAGCGGCAACCGCAAAGACTCTCGACCAGTCGGCGCTGAGTCCAAGACGGAAGTTATAAATCCGGCCGCGCGGATGTCCTAGTATGTGGATCGCGGGATTGTGCAGGGCGGCGATATAACGCTCTGTCTGATCATCTTTCTTCCGTAGCGAAGAATGGAAACAGCCCAATACAAGATCGAGTTTTGAGCGAAGGCACGCTCATATCGACTTCTCCGATTGGACTCAGATTGACTTCAATCGAGCGTAGAACGCGAATGGAACGACCGGCTGTTTCGAACGATGCATTCACGCTACCGATTTCGCTCCCTTGTTGCTCCAACAGCTCCTCGTTGATGCCTCCGGCAATCTTCAAACCCTTAGAGTGATCGGTGATTGCGATGTATTCGTAACCGCGTGTCTCTGCAGACTCCGCCATTTCCTGAATCGATGCCGATCCGTCACTCCATAGTGTGTGCATCTGAAGGTCGCCTTTGACCCTGCTAGCCCACAAAGGATTTGTTCGCAAGATCGCCCGCGCTTCCGTCCTGGTGAGAAAATTAGCCCTCACATCGGGAGGCTTGGCGACGGCCGGGGACAGTTCCATCCACCGCGAAATGATTTTATTGAGATACGGTCCGACTCCCGGCAATTCGGTTAGGGACCATCTTCCTGTAGAAGCTTGGGAACTTCCTCGGGCCAGAGCAAGGCCTTTCTTGAAGCACGGCGATAAGCCTTATTAAATGGCGCAGGGGCGTCTTCAGCTGCAATAGCCAGTAGTTCTGCAATCTGGGAATTTGTTAAAAGCTCTCCAGAACATTTCATGCAAGGAACCTTCAACCTCGACTACTGCGAGTGCATCGATGCACATCACAAGCAAGGAGTTTGCTTTAATTTGTCCTTTGGGAAGGTTTCGCAAAAGCGATCGACGCAGCTGCCCCCGTCGGTTACAGCAAGCATAAGGAGCAAGCAACCAAAGCCTATCGCGCAAGATTCTATGAATCAGTCTCGTCCATGGACCCGGCAAGAGTTAATCAAACGATAATTACGCCACTGCGGCTGAGTATGAGTCGAGAAATCGCTTGAGATAGCCCGCCGTGCGACTGGTCGTTTTTCTTGAGACGTCGGCGGGAGGTCCGGACGCAGCGATTCCGCCGCCTTCGTCTCCTGCGCCCGGGCCGATATCTATTACCCAATCACTTGCAGCCACAACGCGCATGTCGTGTTCGATTACAATGACGGTGTTGCCTGCCCCCACCAGGCGGTCTAATTGTGCGACTAGCTTCTCAACGTCCTCTGGATGCAGCCCCGTTGTGGGCTCATCGAGAATATAGAGCGTGTTGCCGTGCTGTGAGCGCTGCAATTCGGTTGCTAATTTGATGCGTTGAGCTTCGCCGCCGGAGAGTTCGGTTGCAGATTGGCCAAGGCGCAAGTAGCCCAATCCAACCTGTCGCAAGACGTCCAGCGAACGAAAGACCTGCGGCTCTTGGGAGAAAAAGTCGAAAGCCGCATCAACCGTCAACCTCAGCACTTCTGCGATGTTCTTGTCTCGATACTTCATTTGCAAAGTTTTCGTGTTGTAGCGCGCGCCATGGCATGTTGGACAGGGGGTATAGACGCTAGGCAAGAAAAGCAATTCGACCATCACGAACCCCTCTCCTTCACAGGTTTCGCAACGTCCCTTGGAAACGTTGAAGGAAAAGCGTCCGGCATCGTAGTGATGGGCGCGTGCTTCTTTGGTGGCTGCGAACAGTTTGCGGATGGGATCGAACAAACCTGTATAAGTGGCGAGATTTGAGCGTGGCGTGCGTCCGATTGGTTTCTGATCAACCGTCACCAGCCGCTTGATGCCCTTCATGCCACCTGTAATCTGGCCGCCGAGAGTGGCGACGGCGGTTCTTTCCTGCTCTTCGCCTTCGCCGTCTTCGATAGGAACTTCATGACCCAGTTCTTTAGCAGCCAATTCGACCAATGCCTGACTCACCAAACTCGATTTGCCCGAACCGGACACGCCAGTCACGGTTGTGAACACTCCGACAGGAAATTGAGCATCGACTTTATTCAGGTTGTTTCGCGTCACTCCAATAAGCCGCAACCAGTCTTTGGCCAAACGAGGCGTGCTTCTCGCTAGTTTGAATTCACCGAAAAGATAACGCCGCGTTCGAGACTCTTCGATGTTCTTGAGGCCCTCGGGCGGACCACTATAAAGGATGCGGCCACCTTGCTCGCCAGCCGCTGGACCGACATCCACGATCCAATCCGCATAGCGGATGACATCCAGTTCGTGCTCAACGACGAATAACGAATTGCCAGAAGCCTTTAAACGATCGAGTGCCGAGAGTAAAGCTTCAGTGTCCGCAGGATGAAGTCCGGCGGATGGTTCGTCGAGCACATAAACTACCCCAAACAAATTCGATCGTACCTGGGTGGCAAGTCGCAAACGCTGGAGTTCACCTGGGGAAAGCGTGGGAGTGCTTCGTTCGAGCGTCAAGTAACCCAAACCCAGATCGAGGAGGACTGCGAGCCGTGCAAGTAGGTCTTGGGCAATGCGCTGCGCAACAATCTTTTTCTCCGGATGCTGCGATGCGATCTTTTCTAGATCTGCCGCCGTTCCGGCCGCGTAAGGACGCAATTTCTCGCCCAACAGTTTCAATGGTAATCGCGAAATGTCAGTGATGTCGAAGCCTGCAAATGTCACCGATAAGGACTCCCGACGCAGACGTTTGCCACCGCAAAGCGGGCAATCGCTGCTCACCATGTACTGCGATACGCGCCGCTTCATTAGTGCGCTCTCCGAATTAGCAAACGTAGTAAGTACATAGCGCCGTGCGCTGGTAAACGTGCCTTGGTAGCTCGGTTCCTCTTTGCGTTTGAGCGCTTGCCGCGCCTCGGGAGGATCAAGGCCAGCGTAGACAGGAACAACCGGCTGCTCATCAGTGAAGAGAATCCAGTCCCGCGTTTTCTTCGGCAGGTCCCGCCACGGGCGATCGACGTCATAGCCGAGCGAAACCAGGATGTCGCGTTGATTCTGCCCTTGCCATGCCGTCGGCCATGCTGCAATCGCCCTTTGGCGGATTGTCAGTGAATCATCGGGGACCATCGATCGTTCTGTCACTTCATAGATCCGTCCCAGGCCATGACACCGAGAGCAGGCACCCTCTGGAGTGTTCGGCGAGAATGACTCCGCGTACAGAAGCGACTGATGGCGAGGATAGTTCCCGGCACGCGAGTAGAGCATTCGAAGCAGGTTGGATAATGTAGTAACACTACCAACGGATGACCGCGTGGTTGGCGATCCTCGCTGCTGTTGGAGCGCGACGGCGGGAGGAAGTCCATCGATCTCATCGACGTCAGGTATACCTATCTGGTGGAAAAGACGGCGCGCGTATGGAGCGACTGAATCGAGGTAGCGGCGTTGCGCCTCGGCGTATAGCGTACCGAACGCTAAAGACGACTTGCCTGACCCTGACACACCCGTGAAGACCACAAGAGCATCCCGCGGTATGTCGACGCTTATATCTTTGAGATTGTGCTCCCGAGCGCCCCGCACGCGGACAAACTGGCTGATGTCTTCTGTTGTAACCCGGGAAAATCCCAGCGGGCGACGTCGCAAGGTCGAACTCGCCGAACGAAATGAAGCCATTTCTTATAGATGAATAATAGATGCACTTCGTTTCCTTTTGGCTGACTGTTTTGTTCCGAAGCGCCGGGGAAGGTCTATTCTCTGACCCTGGCATGCACACGCATAGGCCGCCCCGAAGCCCCGCAGATCCCGCGATCGGCTCCAATTCCGCTCTGGAAGCGGCATACAAGCGGGTGTAGGATGAGATTTAAGTTCGAGTCAGGAGAAAAGACTTGGAAATGAGCGAGTGAAGACGGGTCTGCTTTTCGAATATAGAAATGCGAAGGATCAGCCTCAAAAAGTGCCCACACTGTGGGTGTTCTACGATTTACAAGTCTCCCACCACGAATCGGTTGGAAAGACTCACTATTCTGCTATTGCTGAGACTTGTTAGGTGTCACGTTTGCATGCGCCGACACTACCGCCCGATATTCTTGTCAGCTGCACAAAATCCGGCAAGAGATTTGTCCGCTCGAAAGTCCGCTGAATCCGTCCTTCGCAAGAAAGCCAACAAACGACCCGCTTGAACCGTTCGCGTTTCACTTACTGTTGATGAATGCTCTCGAGATGTGCTCGCGCGGGTTCTAGTTCTACTGTCAAGGCAGCAGCGCCTGGCTCGGGCTTTCCTGCGTCATTGTGACGCGGAGGCGGCTCTTTCCCACCCAGCTCGTCCTATCAAGCCCACTGCTGATCTCGCACCGGCGAGCCAGAGTCGCACAAATCGCCCCTCAAACTCGTTGTTGAAACGAAGGTCTTTTTGTTTCAAACAGACCCGGTCTGATAAACGCTGTAATCACCGTCCCCGAGCGCCGCAGCGAAGATCATCAATGACAATCGATCCGGCCCAATGAGTATCGACATTCTGGCATGACATGTCTTGCGCGTGTCGCAAGATAATCTGTCTTTCGTTCCGTCCAAGCCACTCCCATTGGTGTGGGCGATCGGCAAAAACGAGCAGGACTCTTTCAGACCGAGCCTCGGCAGTCTTGTTTTGAAAGTCACTTATCACGTAAGAGTCGGCGACCGGTCCGGTTTCGAACTGATGATGGCGCGTACAACACGGCCAGCCCGTATTACCAAAGACCACCAGCATCCCCTGCACGTCGAACAATCGCAAGTAAAGCTTGACCTGCTCCTCAGCGGAAGCGTGGACATACACAAGATCACCGCGGTTCACGGTGCGCTCCAGGAAGCGGACCGCAGCCGCAGGGTCTTCCGAACTGAATCCTGGAGGATTTCGCCAATCTAGCCAAAACGCAGTCATCGTAGAAGCTGCGCAAATCAATATTGACAAGATTTCGATAATGACCCTCTGGCGGCCATTTCTGGTCAGAAGTTCGGCAATTTTCGTCGCACCCCAGACCACAAGCACGGCCAAACAAGGAAAAATGAAGATGTCTTGCTTCTCTGCATAAAACGGATACAGGAGAAACCTGTTCAGCACTAGTAACGTAACGATCGGCAGGCAAGCGAGAGCCAGCAGTACCCTGGAACGGGCATTTTGAATCGACCATAGTAAGTTGGCGAAGCCGTAGATTGCCAGTACACCAAAGAGCCGCGGCAGGAAGCGGGATTGGGAATAAAACGTATAAAAGGCATCTCGAAATGCATGAATATAGAATTTGTAATTCGCGTTTCCGGCAGGCGGAAATGCATTCTGCAGGTACCAATAAGCCACCAACTCCGGAGATTGATTCGGCTTGATGAATACGAATTGAAGCGTTAAAAACACGGTCGAACAGAGCAGGGCAAATGTCGCGGTTCGCAGCATCGTAGTTCGGCGATCCGTGTCGGCCGCGAGAAGCACCATTCCCGCCGCCGGGAGAAACATTACCGTCGTGTACGCCAATGGCAAACAAACAAGCGTGGCAATCAAGAGTCGTGCATAGTTCTGCCGTGTGGGTCCATGCCAATAGTCCCAAATCAAGATCATCAGCAGAACGGCACAACACGTATCTGAACTGTATTGCTTTAGTTGCAACGACAGGCTTATGAATATCGGCGATACAGCGAGAATGACCCCCAGAAACAAACCGAAGACGGGCCCAAAGAGGCGCTTACCGAGATGCAGTGCCAGCACGACCGAGGCAACACTAAAAGCGAAGGGAATAGCCCTGAATGGTATTTCACATCCGCCGAAAAGTTTGTGAGCGATTCTGATCGTCAAAACAAACAGCGGGGGGTTGGTCTGCAACCAGGTGTCATACTGGAAAGAATCGCGCACCGACGACGCCAAAGCCGAGTTTGCTACCCAGGCTTCATCCAGCCAAAACGGTCTTCCAATTCCCCGGATGCGAACCGCAACAGCTGAAAGGACAATGAGTAACCACGTTGCCTGGGTTAAGCGTTGAACAAAAGCAGATCGGTTTTGAGAAGGGGCGTCCGCGTCCATGTGGAACACTCCGTTGCAAACTTTGCAAGCTCTGCCGACCGATTCTGTGGCCGACCTAACAGAGCGCAAACACCAGGCGCTGACTCACCGTCATGAAGAATAGCTTCGGCATCTATACGCTTCTCTGCGGCTCAACTTGGAACGGTTAAGGAAATGAACCACTAGCCGTTTCGAACTGGGACTTGCTGTTTCCATCGACACCTGTTTAGTCCTCATACTCATCTGACCCGAACACCCAGATGAACGACTCGTATTGGTATGCCTTTGGAAGCCACTTTTCATCTCGGCTAACCAATATCCATCCAGCCGCCCGTGTGGCGCGATAGAATGCGGTACATAACCGACTGGACGGTCCGCTTGCTCAGAACAAAATGCAGTATTAGGGATATCACCGCGAATACGAGTAGCAAGTGGATCAGCCCTCCTGCCACGTGGAACACGGTGAAGCCGCTGATCCAAGCGATTAAAAGAATAATTAAGAACAATATCGTCCAAAGGCTTTCATTCTTATTTGCACAAATACCAATGTCGACATCTTCGACGCGTTGGCCCTGTCTTTGAGATGCGCTATAAACGCGATAGGCCTAACCGTGGCAGTACCGTGAACTACCTATAGACGCGTAGATTACTATGTAGCAATTAAACTCTTCGGGCCGCTGCACCAATCCTGATCGAACTATTTGGCATTGCCGATGCCGATCGGCAGAACTGCGATCAAGGCGCCACACATCAGCCATTTGAAACGAGGCTGTCCGAATTTCCTGGGTGAATATTACAAGCGCATTATCGAGGGCTCTGACACAGGACTGTTTGTTTGAGGGTTAGCTTTGAGAACCGATGGCCACAAGTCGACATAGATCTGAGCTAACACTCTTGCACTTGAAATCGCCTTACCGGACCGGACGCTCTGGTACCGACCGTCACAGACGTCTGAGGTCTGGGTTCATTTGCAGAACTATCCGGCCAAACTCCGACACCGAATTCTCATCAAACCGAACAGCCGCCTCTGCGACTTTGCCCGGAGGATTTATGCGCAGGTTTGTAATCGGTTTTGGAGTGTTCGTCATTATGGTCCTTGCGGCCGTTGTGATTTTTACCGTGACCTTCAACGTCAACAAATACCATGGAACGATTCAGTCTGAACTGGAAAAGAGACTTGGAAGAGAAGTAACTCTCGGTGACATGCGTTTAGGGTTTTTCCCCTTTCGCTTTCAGGTCCAGAACCCAATGATTGCTGAAGATCCCAATTTTGGGGCGGCAGCGTCTTTCGTCAAGGCACAGCAACTGGATGTTTCAGTAAAGCTGTGGCCGCTTCTGCATAAGCAAGTCGAGGTTAATTCGATCACCCTTGAGCGGCCGACTGTAAATTTGATCAAAAATCAGGCCGGTGTCTGGAATTCCGCCTCTGTAGGTCCACAGGCAGGAGCAGGCACGCCAACACGACCATCGACTTCTACAGAACCAGCGGCGTCGGAGAAACGATTTGCTTTGGGCGAACTGAAGATCAATGATGGGCAGATTTCTATTCTGGATCAACAGAAGAGCAAAACGCCCTCGTTATACGACCACATCGATGTGACGATTAAGAACTTCTTACCCGATAAGCCATTCAGCATTGACGCGGCAGTTCACATGGCAGGTACCGGTTCGCAGGAGGCGCGCCTGCAAGGCGAAGGCGGACCAATCACTAAAGGGCAACCGGCGAGCACACCGTTCCATGGCACTTTAACTTTGAAGCAGGTCGGGATCAGCGATCTTTCGAAATTTGTCAGTGCTCCAGCGCTGAACGGATCCGACGGAAGTTTGACTGGAGAGACGAAGATCAATAGCCAAGGTGGCAAGTTGACCGCTCAAGGCGAGACCAATATCCAGAATGCCAAAATGCACGGGATGGAACTAGGCTATCCCATCGTGGCGCAATACGATCTCACTGACGACTTGGCAGTGGATATGCTTAGCGTCAGGAACTTCGTTTTGAAGCTTGGGACCACTCCGTTGCAAATGAACGGAACCGTGAATTCTAGATCCGCGCCTGCATTGATCGATCTAACCGTGAAGGCAAATAACGTCTCCATCGCAGAAGCGGCTAAACTGGCTGCGGCCTCCGGCGTGGCGTTCTCACAGGGTACAACCGTGACTGGCAATGTGAATGCAAATATTCAAGTCCGAGGACCAGCCGTCAAGCCCGCCTTGAATGGAACAATCACAGCCAGCAACATTCAAATGAGTGGCAAAGACATCGCGCAGCCGATACAAGTTCCGTCCGCGACTTTTAACCTGACGCCTACACAAATCCAATCGAATACATTCAACGTGAGCTCGGGCGGAAGCACGCTGAACGCTCAATTTGCGCTTCGTAATTACCTGTCTCCTTCCCCGGCGGTGGACGCGACCATCCAGGCACCTAGTGCAAAATTGCCGGCGATCCTCGCAATGGCTAAAGCTTATGGAGTCACGTCTCTCGATAACGTTAATGGTGCCGGCACGATGAATCTGAATCTGCGGGCTTCGGGACCCTTGAAGTCCGTCAATACTGCCGAAATCATGCGAGCCCTGAATGGCACGATCAAAGTGGATTTTAACAACGTGAAATATTCCGGGGCAGACATTAATCACGAACTGGCATCGATTGCCGGATTTCTCAATACGAATCCAGCGTCGCACCCCTGCACAAGGCGTCACAAATATTTTGAAGATGACGGGAGATATCAACGTAAGGAATGGAATTGCAGAAACCAATAATCTGCAAGCCAAGCTGGACCTGGGAAATGTCGGGGCCGTCGGCACGGCAAGTCTGGTGGACAACACCCTGAACATGCGGCTGAGTGTAGTTCTTTCACAGTCCGCTAGTCAGAAAGCGGGGGGAAACAGTATTGGAGGGTTCATGCAAACGGCCCTCGCTAATAATAAAGGCGAATTGGTCGTGCCGGCGCTAGTGACCGGAACCTTTTCGAACCCTAAATTCGCCCCGGATGTCCAGCAGATCGCACAGATGAAGGTCAAAGGAATGCTGCCGAACTTCGATAATCCGGCTTCAGTGACCGGAGCATTGCAAAATCTGCTCGGTGGAGCAAAGAATCCCCCACAAGCTGCGCCATCGCCAGGGCAGCAACAGCCCTCACAACAGAATCCGGTACAGCAACTGATGGGAATATTTGGAAAGAAAAAACCGGCTCCCCAGCCTCAACAACCGAACTAGTGCCCTATCGGTGAATTGAGAAGATGCTTGGACCTAGATCGCTGTCAGCCTCGGTCAAGAGGTGGACGTGTTCCATGAAAGTGCTACCGGACTTGCTGAATTTGTTCATCGCCTCGGCATAAATTGCCCACGTTGGGACGGCCCGTATCCCCTCAGTTTCGCCTTTTTTCCACATACGATCACCCCCACTTAGCAACTCGATTCCGTTGGCCGCGCGACTTGGTTCCATTTGCGATCCTGATTGCAGGTACGGTCGGCCAACTTGATAGCGAGATCGTAAAAACCTAAGGAAGCATAACCGAGGCCCCTAGAGGCGCGAATCTTATGTCGTCCCGGGGAAGCCATGCCTTTCGCGTTCCTCTCGCAGTGTTTTTCGGTCTGACTGTCCTTATGACATTTTGCCTTGTTCCGTTTGTTTTTGCTGTCAGCTCGCCTTTCCGATACGGCCTTTAACCATCGCCCGAATGAGAATGTCAGGTACGCCAGCACTCTTCAGACTTCGGAGACGTCAAGTGAAGTATCAAATCGACTGGCCGATACCCGATTTATCCTCAACAGAACACGGGAAATTCGACATGATGGTCGAATGCGAGAAACAGGTCAGAATCTGTCGATGTCATTCTTTTCCAGTCGCCCCTTGGAATTGGGCATAGCGTGAAAACCTTACCAGACTGCGAATTTGATTTGCGCTATGCCTGTCTCCGGTCGGAAAGACAGAATAACTTCTGTAATGACCTCTAACAATCGCTGAAGTCGTGCAGGTTCCGGGGCGAGATTTGTCGCGGTTACTGATTCTTTGGGAGGGGTGGCTACTTCCTCTTGGTTGAACCGTTGATCGCTGTAAGGTGGATCACGGCGGCGGCGGCGGTAAATCTGATGGCACTCTTGTCATCTGACATGTATTGCGCAGCTGCCTGCAGTGCTGATGGATCGCCGCGTTTGGCTAAAGCTTCGAGCGCAGCGGCCTGGACTATCCAACTGTTGTCGCCGGTCGCCTCGATCAGAGCCTTGGTCGTGGCGGGGTCGGGATCTCTGGCAAGTACTCTGGCTGCGGCGGCGCGAACTGGAGACGCGTCATCTTTTCGGATCGCCTTGATCGCTCCCCATCCGATGCCTGCGAACGGAATGAATCCGATGCCTTCTTCGAATCCGAGTTCCGCCATTTTTTTGGGATCGTGCAGCATCGACGCTTTCGAGGCGATCAGGCCTTTCCCGGCCTTGCGTTCGCCATTGAGAACCGCGTAGTAGACCTCGTATGCGGAATTGTCGTGCATGAGGTCGAGGGAGTGAGCAGCCGCGAGGGCAACGGACGGGTCCGGATCTCCCATCGCGGCTCTTAGTTTGGGAATGCTCCTCCTCGATTGCATGTTCCCCAAAGCTGCGGCTCCTGCCGACCTCACTTCAGGCTTCCCATCGGCCAGCGCTTTTTCGGCGAGCCGGGCACTCCCGGGGTCGTTCGGAATCAGTCCCAGGGCGAGGACCGCCGTGGTGCGATCGGTGGTCTTCTCGTCGCCGCATGCGGTGTCAAGTATTTCCCAAGCCCGCTCCCTGGGAGTTTTAGCGGGCTTGACCGGAGCTGATGCTATCTGCGGCTGCGCGGACGTTTGTGGCGGCAGGACCGATTTAACGTCATGCGAGGCGGCGCTTGGTTGAGATGGCTGCGAAGTTTTCGCTTGTCCTGCGACGGCAAAGGGTTGCAGAAGCCAGGCGCTGCACACAATTAGCAAGGACACGTGAACCCCAGAAAGTGCTCGATTGATATGCATGGAACTGCTTGATACCTCTCTTCTAAATGAAGTTATCTCATTGGGTGACAAGCTGATGCGAATTGTTTGTTGCCGTTGTGGCTGCTTTTTCGCCAAAGTAAGATCTGAGGGTTTGAGCTGGCTCTTGACCTCGCGCTGATTGATGGCTCGCGTACCGAACGTCAGCTTGGCTCTGCCTGGATTCTGAGCTATCTCTTTGAGCGTATTGACTACCAGCGGGTAAGCTACAGAAGGTAGTCGCTGCTGGAAATAGAAGAAAAGATCGCTCTGTAATTTGCTTCCTTCAGCACAGATGGCACTCGCTCGCTTACGTGGTAATCGCCGCAGGATACACAGAAGGACCGGTCGCAACACCATGTGACAATCAGCGCAGATCACAGGATAATCCGCAATCGGTACATTTCGCCACTGGCGACGGCGCTAACCATCATTTGGGTGGAGTTTTTTTTCGCGGAAGGAAGTGTGTGCGGTCACTGTCATCCGAGGAGACGACTTGGAGTCTCGCTTTTTCGCTCAATTTAAACTTATAAGGTTCCCTTGGTCGACAAGGACAGATGAGGCGTTGCCACTCTGGTGCGCCAGCCACATTTTCGATGTAGGCGCCATTGCTGTAACTAAGAGGCTGTTTCAAAAGGTACTGTGAGTGGCAGTTCGGACACTGAACGAAAAGTCGGGTTGTTTGCATAGGCTGCCTAGCCAACTTTCCGTCTGAAAACGTGTGACTCGTTCTGAACTGGCTTCCTCAAACAACTGGTCACTTGGTAATTACCGCACACTTCACAAAATGATTGCCCACAGCACTCTATCTGGCAGTCTTCGCAGATAGCCGCTCCGCAGTCTGTACACTTCGCCACGGCGGGCTTGCCGCAGGGCAAACCTAGGTCGCTGTCACTTGCTACATGCTCGATTTGGCAGAATGGATTCATTACGCCGCCCTGGATTGCTCCAGCTTTGCAAAGAGTTCGCGGACGCGGTCACGCGATTGTTCATACTCAGTAATCTCTTCGGGCGTATGGGAACGCTTTTTGCAAAACTCGGTCTGTTGAGTAAGCAATTTGGCCAGTTCGTCGCTAAGTTGTGCACATCTCACGTTTGTCATACGCTACTTATTTTTCCGATTCAGACGGATTGTTTCAGTGCCAGGTTCAGGAATCTTCACGTCAAGTGAGGGCACGACGCAGTCATATTGTTCGAGTCGCTCCTGGGCGTCGGTAATACTGATCGCATCGGAAGTTCGTCCACAACGCACGCAAAAGTGTTCTTTCGTGGCGGGATTCCATCGAACGACGGCGTGCTTCATGGCGAAATTATAGGGACGGCATCGGAGCCAGAGGATAGTTAAGCGAAGCCGTCCCATACCCCCAGTATGATCGAACTAAGAGTAGGGCTGTTCCGCTACGCCTGCCATAAGGCAATTACTCTATCTCTTCAGGAATTTTCCCCGACGAACGAACAGCTGGTTGGGTCCCGTTCGACAGCCGCTTGGTTCGCACAGTTGCAGCCAGCGCTCTTTGTCCTTCATGCCCGCCTTGGCTCCGACTGTCGTTCCAGCCGGGCAGCTACGTCCATTCGAAGAACTTTGAGTCCGTTCAGGGCGCCGACAAGACCGTCTTTTTCCTCCTGCGTTCCGCCATTATCTTGAGAAAGCGCCTTTTGGATTTCGAACTCTGCTGTCTGGATCCGCTCTTCGACCTTAGTCCAATCGCTTTCCTGGAAAGCCGCCTGATAATAATCCCGCCAACCGATGCTCATTTTCTCCGCTCCAATCAGCTAGCCTTCGACCAATGTCCGTTATGCCGTTCCGTTATCCTGCGCAAAGTCTCCAAGGTGGTCAGAGGATCTTGCAGCGACTATAGCTCACTATCCGACTTCAAGTGACCATCTTCAGCACAATCCAGGACTGCGCTGCGGGCTGACGCAATACGCTCAAGCAGTTTCACGGGGTCAAGTTCAAACAGCGCGGCTTGGCAAAGCTGTCTCCAATCGGGAGGAATCCCAGTTTCGTTTTCACTCATGTTTCGGTTATAGCAGCTAGTTGAGCGTCACAGAGGAATCCTTTTAGTTCAGTAGGCTAGCGCACGGTGCTACGTCGCACATACCATGGGCGAGGCCCTAAATGCGTGCTGAAAATTATGGCTTCTGTCTGGAGCGCAGAACTTTCTGGCGCGGAGATTATGCTTTCTGGTCGTAGTCCAAAGAGCACTCGGCCACACGCTGAACAGGTTTCCTAACACACAAAGTAGTTATGTGGTAATCACCACAGGATTCGCAGAACGACTGCTCACAACCCCACGTTAGGAGGACGGCGAGAGTTGGACGAATTTATTGCAACATCTCGGGCTTGTCAGACAGCGAAAACTTTTTGAGCCATTGAAGGCTTATGAGCGCGTCGTGAATAACGCGTCTCTCGGTGTGGTGATTGGAGTCCTTTGAAAGTTGCAGAAGCCGTCTCTCAATGGCATGTTCGGCGGCTGTGATTCGCTCCTTCAGTGTTTCACGATCAAGTTCTAAGACCGCAGCTGCGTACTCATTTTGCCAATATGGATAAAGAATCTCGGAAGATAGTAGATCTGGCATCGGCATAAAGCCCCTCCCAGTCCTGGCTTAAAGATGTCGCAATCGTACACTTGGTTGTACGCTAGCGTACAAACGGACTCCAGGGTAGAATCCCCATTGATGGCGACACATAGGCAGGAAATAGTGATAATCGCCGCAGATACGCGACGACTGTAGGGCAAATTACCCTATCGTGGGCTCGTATTCAGTCACTGTTTCGAATTTCGGTCGGCTTCGCGCGCTCTCGCCTGAAGCGCGAGTTTCGCTTCGATACGTTCAATAAGCTTTTAGACTTTGTAGTCTTCACGGGTGCTGAGGGCGTAAGGTTTGGTTTGTTTGCTGGTTTGTCATGGCGAGGGTCTGCCACAGGTCAAGCGGGTTGGCTGCTGTGGAAATTAGCTCACGCCACAGGCGCATGTTTTTTAAACAGCATCTGTTGCCGACTAGACGCTAGCCGTCCATCCTTGGTCGCGTATCCTCTGGCTCACGAAGCGCGTACCGTCACGCACGGATCGGATAGCGTGAAGAAGCTCTTCCGCAGCATCAATCTTTGTAACGTAGCCGTGCCCGCCGACGTTCATTGCCTCCTTCACCATCTGTGAGGAATCGTGCTGACTGAGAAAAATGATCTTGCAGTTGGGCACAAGCTGGCATATCTGACGTGCCGCTTCGATCCCGCTTATTCCTGGCAGGCCTATATCCATAGTGACGAGATCGGGCTGGAGTTCGGCTGCTTTGGCGACTGCGTCCTCGCCGGATGCCGTTTGGCAGATGACGTCTATGGCCGAGTCACGGGACAGGAGGCCACAGATGGTTCGTCGGACGACCGCATGGTCGTCAACTACAAGAACCCGAACCTTGGACATACACGCCCTTTTCCTAGTGTCCTGAAGTACGAGATTGCGAGAAAACCCAAATAAAGTGAAGCCTGTATTTATGTACCGTTGACGACGGAGTAGTAAAATCGGGGACGGCATCGGAGTCAGGATTAGTGAAGATGCCGTCCCTTTGGGCATCAGTATGATGAATTGAGACTAAGGTTAATGCCGCAAGGCCGCCATAAGGCGATTACTTCACACCTTCAGGAATTTTCCCTGATGAGATCAGGTTTGTAGATTTCGTAGCCTCTGCTTGTTCAGACCGCCATGAGGCAACTTCCGTCCGTAACGTTTTGAGTCTATCCAGGGTAGTCACAATGGCTTGGTTTTCTTCCTTCGTGCCACCGTGGTCTGACGAGAATTCACGTAATCTCTGATGTATAGCGAACTCCGCCGCTTCGATGAGTTTTTCAATGTTTGACCAGTCAGTTTCCAGTACAGCTTTGTGGTACAGTTTTTGCCATTCGTATCCGCTAGTCATTGCGTCCTCCTGCCGCTCCAGAGAAGCGAATAGAGAAAATTATTACGAAGACAAATAATCTAAGTCAATAGGCGAATAAAAAGCGAATACCTGGTAAACTCTCATCGTGGGACGAAGGGCGCAAGCGCGTCGTTGCTATCGTTGCTGGTATTCTCGTAGCGCGCCAGTTCAGGACGCCTGAGGATTTGTTCGGCACGCGGTCAGGGAGCCCCCGTAGCGACCAGATGATCGGCGCAGCAGTTCAGTGGGCAGAACGCATCATGGACAAGGTAGATGAGTCTCAGGATCGCAGCGGAGCGGACTAATCCTTGGATTTCGTTCCTGGGAAAACAACTCTCACCAATCGGCGGTGAAAGTGAAGACGGTTCTACAAGCTATTGGGAATTGTCTATGCATGTATCGCTCACCATCTTCCTGACTGTTCCAAAAGCTCATTGCAAGGATCTGGTCAGGTTTGGTGTCAGATATGAGGACGACCTCATCCACGAAGCTAGTCTGGCTTTGCAAGATTTGGCAAGATTTGCTCTTCGATGGTTTTGGCGAGCTGTCTTGCTTTTTTCCTCTTTGGTCCTCCTGACAGCCACGACTCGGCTGAACAGAGCGCTCACCTTTCGGAAAGTGAATGTTCAGAGAGACCCTATGCTCGACAGGTAAAGGTAAATTGCTGAAAAATGTTGCAGATCTTTCCGGGACTCAAATGTCTCTGCAACATCAGCGCCTGGCTGTTTGGCGGCAACTTAGGCAGGCCCCTCCCCGGGCGGTCGAGTGAAACGTACGACAGCGCTTTTACTGACCATACGTCCCAGTAGCGGCCTGCGGCTTCTTTCCGGTGGCTTCACGTACCTTGTCGCCGAGGTCAGAAACCTTATCGGCGATATCGCCGCGAGTTTCTTCGCCAGTGGCGGGTGCGATTAGGATGCCGATCCCGACCCCAATGCCAACTCCGACGAGCAGCGCACTGACTGTCCCCAAGATGTGGGATTCTTCTTCGCCGCGAAGAGCATTGGTGGCACGGCTTACGCGTTCGGATGCGGTGCCATAGCCGTCGCGGACCCTCTCCTTAATGTCGTCGATATTGTCTGGCAGGCGTTCACGGACCGATTCAAGCAGTTGAAGTCCAGTATCGAGGAGGATGCTAAGGATTGGTTCTCGCTTTCTAAATCTCATATTCTTCTCCCGACAATAGTTTTGCCAGTATGGAGATGCAGAAACCGGGCGAGATGTTGGCAGTGGATTTGGCGGCGAATCGGTCCGAACTGGCAGGAAAGTGTGAACAACCGTTGCCGCTTGCGGACGACGTCCAGTTCCGCTCCATCCGTCCCTTGGAAGTCCCTACGTCGCGTAATCATCGACGGGCTTTAGACCATATTGCGAAACCAACCCACAAAGCGCCGAAGATCACATAGGCGACCCAGCCCGACAGAAGATGAGCAGCTACTCCAACCATTAAAACGATCGCAACAAACAGTGCGACATAGGGCCATTCGATGCGGTCTTTGGTGGGCACGATACTTGCCCCCTTTGCATCTTCACTCTTCCCCTACGATCACTAGACCGGGTTGCGCTAGCTACTAGGTGTTTTCGGGCTCAGGAGATCTTGAGCCGTTTGGGCTTTCCATGCCGGCAACTCATCCCCGCTTCGTAAAGAAACGAAATGCCATCACAATTACCACCGAGTACCACGGCGGCCTCAAACTATATTTGCCAGGGTCATATTCTCCACCTCTTCGGTTTATTTGGGCAATTCGATCCGATCGGGGTGCTTCTTGTCGCGCTCGTGCTCGTCGGCAAGGATCTTTTCGAGCCACACTTTGCTTGTTTTTCTGCAACCCATTTATCCACGGATGAAGGATGGTGGCCTATGAAAAAGTCTTCGCCGCAACCGTCACACCCTGAGCTTGCCCATTGCGGGGGCTTGAGGAACTGCGGCGATTAAGCGCTTGCGCATAGTGGAGTTTTCTCCGTCATGAACAACCTGCAAGTCGTCAAAAATTAGCCACGCTTGATCAACCCTAGTCTGCTAGCGATTGGCTAATAGTTCCTCCTCCGCCTCATACCAGTCGAGGTCTGCTCGGCCGTATTGGCTCCCGCGCTGGACGTAAAGTTCGTAGGCCCGCTCTCTGATCCGCTCTTCGAGACTGCGATCTAACAGTTTGTGTAATATCTCAGCAGTCTCCTTCCCAGCAGTCTTCGATACCCCACCATCATGAGCGCCGCCTTTAATTCTCGACATAGATTTTCACGAAACTCAGTGTACTTGTCCTATTGGATCGGCACCGGCCAAGGAGAAGTGGTTCGCTGCCAACCGGCGACGACTCCAGCTACAAGACCGGCGATCGATCTACAGATACCAGGATTTCTGTCGCCCAGGCACCAAACTGGCCGAAATTGCAGGAAAATAAGCCTCCACTGGATAGTGGCGGCCACCCGAACGTTCTATGTGCTGGTTAGCTTCCCTTTTCAGACTGGTTAGGGTGCATGAAGGATTGACACGCCGTTCAATTCCTTTGCAAGCTATGCCGCTTCCAGGTGGCTAGTCGCATCCGATCCGTGCTGTTTCACCATCTTGTTGTAATTTCCCATGATGAGGAAAGGAGCCGCCCACTGGCCTACGAAAAGGGCCCAGTTGTTCTTGCCCGACAATTTTAGAAACGCTGATACGGCCATTGAGCCGAGTGCGAGTCCGAGAAACAAACTGGACGGCGCCATTGCTGTCCGCCGCTCAATCGCCCCGGTGATCCGATCTTCTTTCGCCTGTCCACGTTCTACTCTGGTTTCCATTTAATGCTCTCCTTAAGCTGCAGATTTCTTGGCACCCGGACGAATCCGCGATGCATTATGGCGCGTTAGCCGTATCGATAAATCGACTAGACGGTCCGCCGGCCCAGAACAAAATGCAGAATCAAAGAGATCACCGCGAATACGAGGAGCAAGTGGATTAGTCCCCCAGCTACGTGGAACACGGTGAAACCGCTGATCCAACCGATTAAAAGAATGACGAATAATATCGTCCAAATGTTCATTTGTTTCTCCTTTGAACAAATACGACTTCGACAACGCCTTTTTTACTTAATGATGCAACTGTACGAGAAAGGCTTAACAATCGCAGTACCGCGAACACCTTATGGACGTGTAAATGATTACGTATTGGCGCTGATGGACGAGCCGGCAAGAGACTACCTCTCTGCGACGCTAAATTACCGGGGAGCTAACACTTGATAGCGTGTTATTGCGTAGCCAAGGGCAGCGCCAAGAAATACATCAGAGGGGAAGTGAGCGCTAGTGGTTACACGGGAAAAGCTGATTGCCGTGGCGAAGCCATAGACTGCCCAAGGCACCCAGCGGTGAGTGTGGTAGCGCGTTGCAACCACCGTGGCTACGGAAAAAGCTCCAGCGGCGTGCCCGGAGGGAAAGCTGCTTCCCTTGAAGGGTGATTTCCCGCCAGCAAAAAAGGTGTCATTGAATGGAGTTCCGGGAGGAACGTCAGAGGGACGTTTTCTGCGAGTGACAGCTTTGATCACAAGATCAACAATTGCGCTGTCGGCGTAAGCCTCCCCTGCAAGCAATGCCGTGCCCACCTGGTATTCGTCATGTCGCGCGTAGCCCGCGACCAGCAATGAGGCCGGCAGGGCGATGACCTCGGCGCTGGTAATCGGGGCGTCGAAGGTGTCATTCACATCGTCAAGGTTTCTCGCATGGGAACGAAAATAAGGCATCACGTGGGGATCAGCCACGATCAACCCAGCGGTCCCGCCAACGACTGCGAGAGTGGGCAGCCAGTGGTGCCCCTTCGCCAATTGGCCAGGGAATAGCAACCAAATACCTTTTTGATCGTGAAGGAAGTCTTTGGGCAGGCTGCGCCATGATACTTGCCGGGCTGATGGAGAATCAGGGCCTTCTCCGTTCATCTCCCTGCTGTGAGACGGACTGTCAGGCCACTGCGAAGAGTTCGCCTGCGCGTGAGCCCACACGGACGTCGATGCCACAACAACCGATATGACAGCAAGTCGGAACAACTTTGTCATAGCGGCCCTTTGATGTGACTTTTCGACGGGAGGTAGGCTGATAAGCGGGAATATCGATACTAATGCGTGGATTGGTCTGGAAGCCTCAGCGTATGCGCTTTCGCATTCTGGTTCTTACTGTTATCCGAATTACCCAAGTCCAGGCCGAATAACGGATGATCGTAAGTACCGCATTTTTCAACGAACTGCTTTCCCCGCGACAGTCGGTAGCGCCCGCACATTTGGTGATTATCGCAGATCTGGCCTTGACCCCGCGGGTTGTCTTCGAAATCTCAGCCTCGGTTTTCAGAGTTCCGTGAAGATTGATTTTCTGACTGATCACGCTGTAGGTTTTGCATCAGTTTGGCCATCTACCAGCGAGCTTGAGCTGCCCTTCCAATCGTCATCCCCTGAGGCCGTTACAAAGCTGGTCAACTAGAGCACCGCACTCCTAAACTAGCAAATACATAAATTCAGTGCCCTGCCCTCAATGCCGCCAGAGGCTTGGTTAATACGAAAACCTAAATTGCGTGCGCCCCCGCACCAGAAAAGTTATCTCGAGGAAAAGATCATGTCTCTGACTTGCACACGTCGCCCAATCCGCAACGCCTTTCGCTGCCTGCTTTGGCTTGCACTCCGCACGCCGTACTGTCGGATGGAGACAATACTGTCAGGTAGACCCCTTGGGTGGGAGCGAACAAACGGCGCAAGCTTGTTCTAACGCGGATTGTGCGTCCGAGTCTCCGACTCCGAACTTACTTGTCGGCCTGTTTTTCTAGCCCTAACAAGTATTCCTTCACCGTGGCTACGTCGTCGGGATTGCTGGCGTACTTCAGGTACTCTCGCAGTTGCGTAGCTTCGCTTGCGGAATCACCTTTCGCTTCATAGATTTGAGCCAGCACAAAGTGCACCCGAGGCTCGCGATGGTCTTTATCGATGTCCACAGCCCGCAATCCGCTTTTTTCCGCGTCAGCTAAGTTATGGAGATTCAAGTTGGCTGCGGCATGGTACTCATAGGCCAACGCATTGTTGCTAGGGTCGACCTCAAGGGCGTGGCTGCTCTGCTTCAGCACCTCACCCCAGTCGTGCGCCCGCAGGGCAAAATCCGCAAGGCAAAGGTACGCTGGCACATACTTAGAGTCCACACTTGAAGCTTGAGAACAGGCAGTGCGAGTTTCGTCGGTACGCTGCTGCGTGGCGAGAAACTGGCCGAGCGTGACCCACGCAACCGAATATTTCGGATACTCGCTGACTGCTTTCCGCAGGCGTTTCTCCACTTCCCCCGTCTTCCTGTCTTTGAGGGCTGCACAAGCGGCTTGATATTCCTTTCTCGCTTTCGGTGGAATCTGCAACTGCTCAGCCGCGACCGTGGGATCGCTCATCAGGTTTAAGGGAGGCAGAAGGCAAGTATCGTCCTTTGCGGAGCTCTTCCGCGCGGTGGAAGCACCGTCTGGGACGTTGCGCTGAATTCGGTCAGCGTCAGCACTGGGTAACGTCCTAATCTCGCCCTGCGTGACCACGGGATTAGCAGGCTGCTGCGCTTGCACCGACACGCCAGTGGAAACACAACCAAGAATAACGACTATCGCGAGAACGATCTTAAACAAACGTAAACAGGCTCTTATTCGTTTCGATGCCGTACTCGCTGTCTGAATCCGTTGGGGCATACCAAAACCTCTCTCGGCGTGAGTTTCAAAAGTGAGACTCGGGAGTATGCGCGGAAGTTTTATACCTGCGCATGGGGCGGACGCAACACGGCGCCATTACACTTAAAATCCCCCGCGACCCGGATACAGTCTGTGTACGAAAGGTCGAGTTCCTACAATTAAACACCAGCCCGTTGCAGAATTCTGACTATCTGGTTTGGAAACCACTTCCCGCCTCTGCGCGACTTCTTACCTTTAGACAATTTCGAGTTGAGATCAGGCAACCTCATGCCGCACAGGCAGTCCATGGGCCTGTACTTGCTATAACGCAAAATCCGGCAAAACTGGCTCATTCCTCCCCTTTCAACAGCCCGAATCGCCAAGCGAAAATCCATCGGCTGCTCAGCCAGGCCGTGCCACCGACAACATCTCACGTGCGCATGAGACCTCTCTCGGCGCGAGGCGCGAAATAGAATCCGTGGCATTGAATGGCCCAAGACGAGCGCTGAAACCGTAAATCTCCATCGGCCAAGTAAGCACGTCGGTCATTCCTTTCGTCCTGATCGGCGACCTCAGTTGCCGGCTCTACTGACCGGACCGTAAACCATAGAACTGGTTCACTAAATTCTTAATTAGTGCCGCCGTAACAAAGCTTTCCCCTGTAACGCAGCACGGCATGACCAGTGCTGAAGTCAATTTCGCCAATGGCGGAGGTTTCGGCTGTGGCGTTGGCAAAACGGCCCGTACCGCCGCTGAAGTGGGGCTTGTAGTCGGTTACGGCAAGCAGTGTCTGGGTGACCCAGGTGCCGTGGAGGGTGGCCTGATCAAAGTTCAGCGTTTCACCGTCCTCGGTGACCCAATGGTGCTGCACCGTGATGGTGGTGAAGTCGGGGCTAGCACTTACAATTTGAACGCCGAGGGCTCCCTTTAAATCGCCGGTGGCGACACCCAAGGTGGTGGGCTGGCCGTCAATGACGCCGAAGCCACCAAGATTGGTCAGGATCATGCCGCCTATCTGTGAGCAGTGCGGGTTTTCAGCGAATCCGTGGTTGTGGACAAAGCGAGTAACAGAACCAGCCCAACCGTTAAGTGGAATCGAACGAGCTGCAATTTTCATGGGACCCTCCTATGGTTTTTGCGGCTGCTGGCCAGCTGCGATCCTGACGCGTTGACTTCGCGTAGAACCTACGAGATATCGAATCTCCGGTTTGGCGCTTTGACCATGAACGCTCCGACGATGCAGCAGTCTTCCAGATTGGTCAAGGAATCGAGGGGAAGCCGGAGGTGAGTTTTTGGTGAGGAATGTAACCTTTTATTTGCAAAGGAAATACACAGGTCGGGCTATAATTTGGCCTCCCTTCCTGCTGGTTCAGTTTTCGCCCTTGGAGTGCCGTTTGGCTTCACTGTTCAGCCTCACGAGAATCCGCTTTGGCGACTACGCCCTTGACTGCGCACTGGCGAACTTCGCCGAGAATGGCGCCGTCCTTAAACTCCAGCCCCAACCGACAAAAGTGCTCTCAATTCTTGTTAACCGGGCTGGCGAAGTCGTCACGCGTGAGGAATTAGTCGAGCAGGTCTGGGGTTCCGACACTTACGTAGATTTCGAACACGGACTTGAACTTTGCCATACGGCAAGATTCGGAGCGCACTTGAGGACGATCCGGAAAAGCCGCGCTTCATTGAGACCATCCCGAAACGGGCTATCGATTCATCGCGACAGTGAAGAATCCGTTCGCCAAGGGGCGGCAGTGCAAGCAGAATTGTGCCGCCTGTGGAGTGCGACACGATCGCGAATGCGTGCCAGCCAAAATCGCTTACGCTACTGCGGCCGTAGTGGTATTCGCGATTATCGGATTGATTTGGTATCTCCGTATTTCGCTGCTCGGTCAAGCAAGCGCAAGTCAAATCCGATCCCTCGCGGTCCTTCCTCTGCGCAATCTTTCCAATGATCCCAACCAGGAATACTTCAGCGATGGGATGACAGATGAGTTGATTACGGACCTTGCCAAGGCCGGCGGCTTGCATGTGATCTCGCATACCTCGGTGGAGCGTTATAAAGGCACAAAACTTTCGCTGCCGGAGATCGCGCGTGAGCTCGGTGGGGTCGATGCGATAGTTGAAGGAACGGTTTTACGTTCGGGTGACCGTGTCCGCATTACCGCACAGCTGATCGATGGGCGGTCAGACCAGCATCTCTGGGCCGATTCATATGACCGCAGTCTGCGCGATGTTCTCAGCACGGAAAACGAAGTATCGCAGTCCATCGCCGAGACCATCAAGCTCGAGCTTTCTCCTGAGAGAAAGCGCGTTTTGCGGCTGCTCGGGCCGTCAACGCTGAGGCGCATGACGCATATCTGAAAGGGCGTTTTTTCTGGAACCAGAGGACTGAGGCGGACCTGAAGAAGGCCGTTGATTCTTTCCAGCAGGCGATCGCAAAAGACCCGAACTATGCGCTCGCATATGCGGGTTTGGCGGATACATACTTCTATCTCGGGTTTGTGTTGGGGCACATGGCTCCGACCGAAGCCATGCCATTAGCTCGCGCGGCCGCGCAGAAGGCCATCGAGCTCGACCCCAATTCGGCAGAAGGGCACGCCTCGTTAGCGACTGTGGAGTTGACCTATGACTGGAATTTTCCCGCCGCCGAGGAGGAATTGAAACGCTCCATTCGCTCAATCCGAATAATGAAGAGTCGCATCACCTTTATGGCACGGTCTGCTGATCGCTTCAGGGCGACCCGACCAGAGCATTGAAGAAGCGACGAAAAGCAGTCGAGATCGATCCGGTATCCTCCACCGCACGCAACTTTCTTGGATATTTCTCGCGGTTGCGGGCCGTATCGACGAAGCCATCCAGGAAGACCTGAAGACGCTCGAAATCGACCCCAGTCCCAGCGAATCTCAGTATGTATCCACGCGCGACTGCAAGACAGTTACAGAGCGTAAAGGTATGCAATAAAGAGGCTTTTGAGGAGCACGTCAAGACCTCTCATGGCATCTGGCACTGACTGCCATGAGATTGATAGACATCGCCAGCTCTACGCCGAAAAAGGCTGGCCGGGACTCGATCAAGACTACCTGAAGTGGCTGCTGGGCGAGTGGAAAAAGGATCATTGGCATTTCACTGCTTTTCAGATTGCCGGTTTGTATGCGAGTTTGGGCAACAAAGACAGAGTCGTTCACCTGGCTGAAGAAGTGCGTTGAACTCCGCTCGACAATGATGTACCTGATCAATGTCGGTTTCGACAACCCACTGCGCTCTGATCCGCGCTTTGCCGAAATCAAGCGCAAGATGGGAATGTCCAGCTGATTCGTCTAGCGGACAGCGCCGGACCTTGGAGTCTAAGTTTGGCAACACAGTCCACACGGCGACGCCAGAAATATACACCTTGCGACGGCCGAAGATATCTCCAAGAGAGCCGCCTACAAAGAGCAGCGCCGCCAACATCAACGCATATGATTCAACGACCCATTGCACGTCTGAAATGGAGGCGTGCAAAGCGTTTTGCAGCGCGGGAAGTTGCTGAAACCGGACTGCGAGTGCACCTTGCGGAGAAAAAGGCCGGAAAAGTTGGGGGGGCCGGACTCGACCAGACACTTTCTCCAGTCCGGTTTGAGGCAGAACTTACGGAACTGCCAGAATTACGGGGAGGTTTGCGTATTTCGCGGCAAAGACAAGGCAGTTTCTTTGCAGCTCAGACTATGTGGCGGAGAGAGTGGGATTCGAACCCACGTTACCCTTTCGAGTAAACACGCTTTCCAAGCGTGCGCCTTCAGCCACTCGGCCATCTCTCCTCAGGCGGGTTTGCTGCGGGAAGCGTGCGGCACGGAAGCGCCTCAACTTCTGCTTCTCGATTCTATGGCTCCTACCCGCGAACCGCAACTTTTGTAATTGTCCGCAATACACAGAGCAAGGGTTGCGGATGAGCCGAAAGGGGAGAGTAATCTTTGCGGAAGTTTTTCAGGTTGAGCTTAGGAAAGTTTTGTTGACGTTTCAACTGCGACGGGGGCGAGTTCCGGAGCGCTGCCATTTCCAGATGTCTGGACGGGATCCACTAGGGTTTTCGCGTTCTCGAGAACCCGGTTGTGCAGGCAGAATAGCGCCAACTCGAGGCGATCGGCCACGCCGAGCTTGTCATACACCTTGCGCAGATAATTTTTGACCACCTGCTCGGTAGTTCCTACGCGAAGGGCGATTTCCTTGTTCTTCATGCCCTGGGTTACGCAGGACACGATGAGCGATTCTTTCGGAGTCAGCTGAACCTTGGGGCGTGGTGAAGTGGGACGTACGCCTTGCGTCCGATAGGCTTCGAGTACCCATTGAACACCTCGGCTGTCCAGCCAGGCATGTCCCTCTGAGACTTTTCGCAAGCAGTCAACCAGTAATTCCGGTTCCACTTCGCGTGACACAATCCCATGGGCGCCCCGGCGCAGCAGTTCCAGGGTGAGTTCTTCGTCGGGCTCACCAATCACCACCACCAGGCGGAGAGTAGGAGTTTGCCGGATCAGGTCCGCGACTGCTTCAACAGGATTGGGTGCCAGCGCCGCTTCAAAAATGAGGATGTCGGCGGTAAATTTCTTGGCAGCGGACAGCGTTTGCGAAATTGTTTCCGATTGTCCTACTACGCGAATGTCGTCTTCCAAAGCAAATATTTTGCGCAGCCCCGCCCGGAAGATGGCCTGCGAATCCGCGACAATTACGCGGATAAACTGGCCGTCGGTGTCGTGCGGCTGTTCCACGCTCAACTCCATATTCACGGAAGGGCTGGCCATTACTTTCCTTACTTACCGGCGTTCAAAACGGTATTCGTCGATGACAACGCCTACTCCGCGTCGTCCTTCTTCTTCAAAATTGCGCACCACGCGGCCGCGGCAGTCGATTTGTACATCGGCTTCCGCTCCTACTACATCCGCGGGCAACGAAATGGTGAAATCCACCAGCGAACCGATCGGCATTTCCGAATCCACCTGAAACAGCACACCATTGGCGGAAATGTTCTGCGTCTCGGCCAAGTTGTCGCCGGATTTCGACTTCAACGAGACTGGAAGCTTGATGGGAAATCGCACCGCGCTTTGCATATCTGGATAGCGCGCATGCACGACCTTCGTTTGCCGGGAGTCCTGACTCAGGGTTTCGGGAGAAGCCGACGCTGAATCCGGCTTCCGGACTTCGGTCCCGATTTCGTTCCGCGTGTCGGTTGCGGCACCAGGATTCCCGCCCTCCGCAAATTGCCCATAATTCGCCATTACGAGAGGCAGATTACACCGGGGAACCAGCCTCTAAAAGTTACCGAAGTCATTGACCTACTAGGCAGTAAAGCCTTGCGGATCATGGAATTGCGGGATAATTAAGCAATTGAACTAAAGTAGAGAAACTCTTCAGCGGGAAGATTCGCTTCGATCCATTGCATTAAAGCAAGAATTATAGAGCCGAAAAGAACTGGCCAACCGACTGGTTGAATGCGTCAGCGGCTGCGCCTAGAATTTCGTCACTTCGGTAAAATTGAAATCGCGCACCTTCATGGGTGGCACGACCATATCGAAAGATTCCTCGCCGCTCGCGCGCACCGGAATCCCCATCGCTTCTACATTCGACAGCATGTGAATCAGGCTCTCGTTGAAGCGAAAATTCAGGATGCCGTGGCGAACCTTGCCATCTTCAACATAGAACGTGCCGTCGCGAGTCATGCCGGTGAGAATTTTTTCGTAGGGATCGACTTCACGGATATACCAAAGCCGTGTAACCAGCACACCTCGTTCGGTCGACTCAATCATTTGATCTACCGATTGAGGGTTTGCGGTTGCCCCGAATACGATATTCATCGGCGCCTCTCCCATTTCATTGGGAAGAGAAAAACCGTGGCCCGTAGCCGCCACGGGACCCACTTTGTCCGCGTACTCGGATTGCTTCATCTTTGCAGCGGTGGCGCGTGCGTACACCAGGCGCTTGACTACGCCATTCTCGACCAAGTGCATGCGCTGTCTGGGAATGCCCTCGCCGTCGAATGGGGAGCCAGCCTGCAACGGATGTGCCGCGTCATCCCAGATATTGATATTTTGACCAAAGATTTGCGCGCCCACGCGATTGTTGAGAAACGATCTCTGATCAAGAATCGACAGGCCACCGAAATCGAAGAACATGAAACCAACCATGTCGAGGACAGCGGCCGGTTCCATGATGACGGTGTATTTTCCTGGCGGAATTTCATGCGGAGCAGCCGAGTCGAGAGCCTTGCGCGCGGCAATCTCGGCGAGCCCCGCAGGGTCCTGCACGCTTACGTCGGGATAGTTGGCCTTCTGCCACCCCGACGAATCGCCCGCCAGCATGGTGACGGAAATTTCCGAGGACGTCTGCGTGTGCCAATCACTTAAGCCGCGTGAGTTGAAGATACCTTCGACCCATTCCGCGGAGGAAAAAATTCCAGCGGTTGTCAGCTTGTACTGCTCGGCGACGCTCACGACTTTCTTGACGCCCTCGGCGCGCAATTCGGGAGTCAGCGCGGCAGTTGACGCGAAATGCCGGCTCGGCGCCGAGTTATTGTGAGCGCCTTCGGATGCGTTCGGCATGGGCAGCAAGTCGGGGTCGGGATGCTGAATCCGGGCCAGCGCTTCCGACGCCTGCACCACTCGTTTCAGGCTCTCATCATCAAGCTTGTTCGTAGTCGCCCGGGCAGTTCGACCGCCGAAAACGGTTCGGACCGAAACAGAGTAGTTTTCCTCCGCCATATTCTGGTGAATGACATTGTTGGCGAAGCGAGTCAAAGCGCTCTTGCCGCCATAGCAGAGGACTTCCACTTCGTCAGCGGCGGAGTATTTCCGGATTCGCTTGAAGATCTCGGCGGCTTGGTCTTGGGTTAGCATTCAGCACTCAGCATTCAGCACTACATTCAGCCCTTAGCTTGCTCTGCGGTCGGCTTCGACGTTACAAACTAAAGACGCCAGCCGTTTTATCTCGCTTACACCGTGATTCAGGTCGTCGTAATCCTCTTCACTCACAAATTTGAGATCGCGTGCCAAGAGGAAGTGGTACTCCAATTCGCTAGGCGAACCCAGCGATATGTTCAGGAACCGCTAAAATTCTCCATTCCCACACTTGCCGCATCCTTCAGCGATATTGGCGGCTATCGAGGCGGCGCATCGACGCAGCTGGCTGGTCAAGCCGTACATTCTCTTGCTTCGGGAACTCGCTTGTAACTCGATATGTGGCAAGAGTCAACGAATGCGCCTTGTGCCAAACCTGCAGATCTCTGAAGTCTTTCATTTCAGCATCTCCTTTCACTGGCTGAATGCCGAGTGCTGAGTGCCGAATGCTGAACGCGGTGAGACAATTCTGTTGTGATGAACCTCACGCTCCCTTGTATGCGCTTCCCACTTTGACACCTACGAACCTTGCTGGCGACGCTCCATGGCCCGTTCCCATCACCTGTTGCGGCTGCCCTTTGCCGCAGTGTGGAGTTCCCCACAAAATCCATTCATCGCGGGAACAGATCGCGTCCATTGAGTTCCAGAACGTCAGTCGTGATTCCGGAATAGGACGGGTTTTTCAGCATTCGGACGCGCTTGCCATTCTTGATTTCCCATCCCGCTTCGCAACCGAACTGGAAGTTATAGCGCTTGTCGTCGATCGACCATGAGCGGTTGGTCTCCATGTAAATGCCATCATCGGTTGACTCGATCAGCTGGTCTCGCGTCAGCGGCTTTTCGCCGGGAAGAATGCTGATGTTGGTCATACGGATAATGGGGAGGCGATTCCAGCCTTCGGCGCGTAGTGTCCCGCCCGAGCGAGTCGCTCCGATAGTGTGAGCAGTCTCACGCGAACTCAAATACCCGGTAAACATACCGCGCGTGATGATAGGAGTGCACTGCGCTGGAACTCCTTCGTCATCGAATGCGAATGTACCCAGGCCTGGTCCGTGTTCCTGACGCGCGTCTGCGACGATGTTTACCAGGTCGCTTCCGTAGCGGAGAGTTCGCAGCTTGTCGAGCGTGAGAAACGAAGTGCCAGCAAAATTAGCTTCCATGCCCAGAACTCGATCGAGTTCGATGGGATGCCCCACCGATTCGTGAATCTGGAGCCCCAGTTGCGAGCTGTCAAGGATGATATTAAATACGCCTTCGGGACACTGGTCAGCCTTCAACAGCGCCACAGCTTCTTCACCAACACGCCGGGCATTCTCCACCAGCTTCAATTCGTCGATCAACTCATAGCCCTTGTTTTGCCATTGTCCACCGTACGAATTCGGATATGACCGTTTCTGAATTTCACTTCCGGCAAAGGCGTGCGCCGCATAACCCACACCGGTCGTGTATTTCGTCTGATGGATATCGGCGCCTTCCGATGAGAAGAACCACTGCTCCTCGCGCCGAAAATTAAGGTTGCCCTCGGCCAGCGTGACGCCCTTTACGGAGCGCAATTCAGAATCGACCTTCAGCAACAAGTCGATGTTTTGCTCAACCGATGTCGTGAAAGGATCGATCTGAAAAGGTGAAATCCATTCCGCGGTGGCCGGCTTTTCTGCGGCCATCTGGATATCGAACTGTTTCACTCGCGCGGAAGCCTTCGCAATTTTAACGGCACGCACAGCGGTAGCTTCGACAGCCTCCCGGCTGAGATCGTCCGAGGCCGCGAATCCCCATGCTCCGTCCGCGATCACACGAACACCAAGACCGAATGACTCCGAAACCGAGGCGCTGCCAACTTTACCGTTCTTGGTAGAGAGCGAGCGATGACGGTCGTCGGCAATGCGGACGTCTGCGTAGGAGGCGCCACGCTGCGCGATTGTATTGAGTGCCCAGGAGGAAACGTCTTTCATGGCGGAGACTCAAATCTAACATAGCCGCTCCCGAAGGACGGCGCGGCACTCCAGGAAGTGATTTCGAGCAGGCAATTGGATCGCTAAGCGTTCGACTGGCACTATGACAAGAGTGCGTCAACTGGATCCGAGAGACGGCCGCCGTTCATTCCGCGACAAAAAGATTTTCGGCAAAAGGCCATTCTTGATCGATCCATTGCGCTTTGCAGAAAAAGCCAGCATCTTTTGCGAGCTGCAGCGGTTCAGTCCGCGCGTACTTGTGACTGCTCTCGGTCCAGATTGTTTCTCCTTCGCGGAACGAGACTTCCAGGCCTGCGCGGGGAATGGTGACCGTCTGATTTGTCTTTGACCGAAGATGCATTTCCACGCTGCGGATTTCCTGATTGAATTTTGCCAGATGCTCAAATTGCTCGAGGATAAAATCACCATCGAGTTCGCGGTTAATGCGTGCGAGAAGATTGAGGTTGAAAGCGGCAGTGACCCCTAACGGGTCGTCGTAGGCCGCAAGCAATTGAGAAATCGGCTTTTCCAAATCTGTGCCCAATAGCAACGAATCGCCGGGCTGAAGGATGTTGCGCAATTCCCGAAGAAATTTCGAAGCCGCCGGCCGGTCAAAATTCCCGATTGTGCTTCCGAGAAACAAGACGAGCAGGCTCTGCCCATCGCGGCGCCGGGCAGCTACTTCAAGCAGACCATCCAGATATTCCCGTTCGAAGCCCACGATGCTCATGCTTTCGATGTCGCCGAGTTCGCGTTCGCACATGGCCAGCGCGGTGGGAGAGATTTCGATAGGAAAATACGAAATATGCTGGCGACGGCAGAGCGCCTTCAAAATCCAACGGGTCTTCTTGCCGCTGCCGCTGCCCAGTTCCGCTACAGCCACTGGTCCTGACACCTGGTCCGCGATAGCTTGCGCGTGCCGCTGGAGCAGACGTTCGTCCGCGCGAGTCAGACCATATTGAGGAAGTACGCTGATGACTTCGAACAAAGCCGATCCCACGTCGTCATAGAGATACTTGGAAAGCAGCTCTTTCTGTCCCTTGCGGGTAAGTCCGGCGCGCACGTCGGAGGCAAATTCCAGCACCGGATCGGCAGTAATGGCATGGGTCAGCATGAAATGTCCCTTTTGATTCATCATCTATTTGCTCACGCAGCGGAATCCCGCATAAACGTATTGATAATGTGGCTGAAACCAGTTGCGAAAAGAACGGCGAAGCATGGAAGCCGCAGTGCGCGGGCTGCCACCCTTCATCACGTAGTGCGCTCCATCGAAAAAATTCGCGGAATATCCGGGATAAAACTCGAACGGCTGAAAACCGGGAAAGGACGCGAACTCGGTTGAAGTCCATTCCCAGGCGTTGCCTAAAAGATCAGTGACCCCGAACGCGCTTTTGCCTTCAGGGAACGCGGCTACAGGCGTCGGATCCCATCGTTCGAAATCAAAATTTCCCAAACCTTGACGCGGAATCTGTGTGCCCCACGGAAATGGCACGCTCCGGCTCTTGTTCTCCGGGCGTGCCGTATGCAGCGCGATGCCACTGAGCCTCGGTGGGCAACGACTTCCCTGCCCAGCGTGCGTAGGCGCTCGCCTCGGCATGGCTGACATAAACCGGCCAGTCGAGCGGGAGTGGAACGTCTTCGAACATCGTTCTGTATTTCCATTCGCCATCGACTCGATTCCAAAACACGGGATGTGAGATGGACCGCGCAGTCTTCCATTCCCAATCAGCGTCTTTCCACAGTGACCTGTTTTCGTAGCCGCCGGCATTCATGAAGCGGAGGAATTCTCCGTTCGTTACTTCATATCGATCGATGGAAAATGCGGGGACTTCGACCGCGTGGGCTTCGTATTCATTGTCCCAGCCGAAAGAGTTCGCATCGCCGCTAGACAGTCCGAGCGTTGCAGAACCGGCAGGGATTTTTATCATCGAGGGTGTGACGCGGTGCTGAGGCGGGTCCGGCAGATGCGGCTTCTGAACTTTATTGTCATGCGGCAACTGGTGCAGCATGTACGCGAGTGTCTCGGCGTGCATCAGGCGATGTTCGATGGCTACATTCAACAACTGACTCGGAGAGACGTCGTCGCTCGACGGCAGCGACAAATTATTGAGGCTGTCATCGATTGCCCGACGAACCTCACACACATAGTCACGCACCTGGACAAGCGAAGGCCAGTCCGCGGGTTGATCGGTGGGCAGTCCGCCATCGACCGGATCAATTCCAAAGGCAAACAAATGATCAAATTCCGAGTGGAAGCTGGTCTTTCCTAAAATCCGCTCTCGCAACAGATTCCAGTCAAATGCCTCAAGATGCCCCACGTAAAAAATGATGCGATGGCGCTCTGGAATAGGTCGGTCATAGAGAAATTCCGGCTTCACCAAGTCGAAGAGCCGGTCGGTCTCGGCCCGGGCCTCTTTTAGGCGTGCAAGCAAGTCCTGTTGGATCGCGACTCTATCTTGCGTAATCGAGCATTTCGCCCTCTCCGTTTGACTGACAGAGCAATCCCCGCGCCAGACTCTGCCAACCAGCCTAGGAACTGTAGAGCTATGAGATGACCGAAACAACAGAAAGTTGCTTAGGTTCCAGTTAAAAGAGGTGGGTTATTGCAGGGGAAAAGAGGCAAATATTTTGCACCTTTTAAACCACAGCTGACTGATATTCCTCGTACGCACCCTTGAAGTCTGTAATCTCGTGATTACCCTCGAAATGCCAGATCCGGGTTGCCACTTCATCGATCAAATCTTCGTCATGGGTCGCCAGAATGACCGTTCCCTGATAGCGCTGCAATGCGATATTGAGCGCATTGATCGACTCGAGGTCCAGGTGATTCGTAGGTTCGTCGAATACCAGCACATTCGGCTTCAAAAGCATCAGCTTGCAAAAGAGCAGCCGGGCAGCTTCGCCACCCGAGAGGATTTCAGTTCGTTTGTCACCATCTTCGCGGGGAAAAAGCATTTGACCCAGCAGGCCGCGAATTTCCTCGTTCGACGCTCCGGGATCCCACTGATGTAGCCATTCGAAGGCAGTGGATCCGGTCTGGATCAGGGCTTTGTGGTCCTGCGCAAAATATCCGACAGCCGCTTCGTGTCCCCAGACGACCTTACCCTCGTTAAGAAATGGTCCGTCATACCCGCTGGTCTTGCGGAGTTCGGCTTCCGGAATAGTAGGAGAATTGGCGAGCAGAGCATTCAGCAACGTGGTCTTTCCGGCTCCGTTGCGGCCCATCAAGGCAATTTTTTCTCCGCGTACGATGCTCGCCGTGAACCCGCGAACTACCTGGGTATCGCCGTACGACTTGGTCACGCCTTCCAACTCCAGGATGTGCTTACCGGAAGGACGCTTCTGTTCGAACTTCAAATACGGGCGTTGGATGTTCGAACGTGCCAGTTCCGTCACCTGCAATCGCTCCACTTCTTTCCGTCGTGATTGCACCTGGCTGGATCGAGTACCTGCTGAAAAACGCGCGATGAACTCGTTGAGCTGCGAGATTTTCTTTTCACGCTGCGCGTTCTGCGATTCGATCTGCGAGCGAATCTGGGTCTTCGCCACCACCATATCGTCGTATGTGCCGGTATAAGTGATGATGGTCTGGTAGTCGATATCGGCGATGTGGGTGCAAACCCGGTTGAGAAAGTGACGATCGTGCGAGATGACGATCACAACTCCGTCATACTGATTGAGAAAACCTTGCAGCCAGTGGATCGAATCAAGATCGAGATAGTTCGTAGGTTCGTCGAGGAGCAGGGCTTGGGGATGTCCAAATAGAGCCTGCGCCAGCAGCACGCGAACTTTTTGTCCGCCTTGCAGCTCGGCCATTTTTCTTTCGTGGAGGGCATCAGGGATATCGAGGCCTTCCAGCAAAATGGCCGCGTCGCTTTCCGCGCTGTAACCGTCTTCCTCGCCAACCACGCCTTCAAGTTCGCCGAGCTTCATGCCGTCGGCGTCCGTCATCTCCGGCTTGGCGTAAATGCTGTCGCGCTCCTCCATGGCCGCCCACAGGCGCCTGTTGCCCATAATGACGGTGTCAAGCACACGGTACTTGTCAAAAGCGAACTGGTCCTGGCTCAAAACACCCAATTTGCGCGGACGTACAACTGTTCCCTTTTGCGGATCCAGTTCACCCGTGAGCAAGTTCATGAACGTGGATTTACCTGCGCCATTCGGCCCAGTCAAACCGTAGCGCTTCCCCGGGGTAAATGCCGTGGACACTTCGTCAAACAGAACTTTGGCGCCGTAGCGCATCGAAACATTGCTAACTGAAATCATGGCTTTTACGGGAAGTGCGGGAAATTGCCCAATGGGCGGGGACGCAACTTCTGTATCTAGGATACCACGATCAAGCGCGCGAATAACGTTCACAACAGGGTTTGATCACTGGCGAAAATGAAGGATTTTGGGGCGCAACTGTGGGGCCTAAGATAGGCCGCCACTTATGAAAATCGTCTTGCTCAGTGTTTCTCGTAGATGAGTTCGCCCCCTACCCAAGTCTGCAAAACCTGAATATCTTTGAGCTGGTCGTACGGAACGGTTAGCACGTCGCGGTCGATGACGATAAAATCCGCGAACTTGCCAGCTTCGAGCGAACCTTTTTTGTTCTCCTCAAAACCTATATAGGCAGGATTGCGTGTGTACAGTTCCAGCGACTGGAGAACAGAGAGTCTTTCTTCGGGTGCTAGCACCTGGCCAGTATTCAACTCCTTGCGTTCGACCGCCGCCCAGAGGCCCCACCAGGGGCTGATCGGGGTCACGGGCACGTCCGTCCCCGCGGCAGCCACGATACCGTAGTCGAAATACGACTTGCCGGGATAAGCCCATCGCTCGCGCTCCGGCCCATATTTCTTGAACCAACTTCCAATCCAATATACAAACGCAGGATCGCCATCGACCAGCACGTGCTCATCGTGAAGACGCTTCAAGATCGCGGGCGTGGAGAGTCCGCAGTGAATGATTCGGAACCGCGGGTCTTTCAGCCCAAGTTCTTTCGTGATGCTGGCATAAGACGTGATCACCTCGTCGATGGCGCGGTCGCCAATCGCATGCGTCGAGAGCTGCCATCCAGCCTTGGCGAGAATCCGTTGGGTCTTCAGCATTTCCTCGGGTGACCAGATCAACAATCCGAAATCTTCTTTGCCGGGCAAGCTCGGTTCTTGCAAACCCGGTGGATAGATTGCGATCGTCCGAGCACCCATGCCGCCGTCGGCGAACATTTTCACCGCGCCAAGCTTCAGGTAGTCATCGCCGAACCCAGTGTGCACTCCGGCAAATGCCAGCCGCTCAGCATCCGCCAGGCTAGCGACGCCCGGAGCCACTTGAACTCGAATTTTGAGCATTCCTTGTTGATGGGCATCCTGGTAACCGCGCAAATCGTCCACTGACACACTGCCTCCACCCCAGATGTCCTGAATGGAAGTCAGGCCAACGGCGGCAGCTCGTTCACTGACCACACGCGCCGCGCGCGCGGCAACGTCTGGCGGATCGGCGGGAAGCTTGGAATCGATAAGGCGCATGGCGTTGTCCTTGACGATTCCGGTTGGCTCCCCGCTCGCATCATGTTCGATTAGCCCTCCGTCCGGAGCTAGCGTGTTGCGATCGATGCCTGCAGCTTTCAGCGCTGCACGGTTCGCTACTCCCAGGTGCCCGCTAACGTGGACCAGATACACCGGAACGTTAGGAGCCACCGCGTCTAGGTCGTCCTTATTGAGGTAGCGGCGTTCTTTCAGTTTGGCGTCATCCCAGCCTGCGCCAAGGACCCATTGCCCGGGTGTGATCGTTCGAGCGTGTTCCGCCACCGCAGCGGTGATTTCGGTAATCGAATGCACGGCAGGATAGCCGGCATCGATCTCACCTCGGACTATGCTCTTGGCCCACGAGATCGCGTGCGTATGAACATCAATGAAACCAGGCAACACCGTTCGTCCCTTCAAATCAACTGTCTTTGTGGCCACACCCGCGCAGAGAGCGATGTCCTGATCCGTCCCAACGACTTCCAGGCGGCCATCCCGTATTGCCAGCGCGGACGTCACCCGGCGCCCGCCATCCATCGTGATGATGTGGCCGTTACGGAAAATGACATCGGCGGGCGCGCATTCGGCTGCCATCAAGGGAATGCCGGCACTCAGGCAAAGCACGCCAAACGAAAGAGCGAGACGGTACATTGGGCCTCCTTCATCTGATGAAGGCGCCGATCATAGCATGCAGTTTGAGCGTTTCTCCTCGCGGCACTCTGCCAATTGCGCGGGGGTTCGTACCCCGAGTCTTCGGCCCGAGCCGTCTCGATCAAGGTTTCACCGTTACCCGCCGCAGGGTATGTTGTTGCAGTACAATCCCTCGCATGAAGATGCCTCGGCTTTCTCTCCTGACTCTGATTCTCGTGACGGTCGCGCCGGCCTTTTCTCAGGACATTCAGAAGCTTGATCCAGCCCTCGACGGAATTGTGGCCGCAGACGCCAAGCTCGAGCGCGTTGCCACAGGCTTTAACAAGTGGACTGAAGGCCCGGTTTGGACGCACGACGGCACGCTTCTGTTTGCGGAGATTCCGGCCAACAACATCGACCTTTGGGTTCCAGGCAAGGGCGCAAGCGTGTTCATGCATCCCAGCGGCTATGAGGGCGCGGAACCTTACAAAGGACCCGAGCCCGGCTCAAACGGGATGACGCTGGATCCAGACGGCCGCATCAGTGTTGCGGGCCATGCCAGGCGAAATGTCTGGCGTATGGAGACTGTCGATCCCAAAACACAGATCACCGTCCTGGCCGACTCGTATCAGGGCAAGAAACTGAACAGCCCAAATGACCTGGTTTACAAATCAGACGGCTCTCTGTACTTCACTGATCCGCCGTACGGGCTGCCAACCCAGGCCGATAATGAGCCGATGAAAGAGCTTTCAGTGAATGGTATTTACCGCCTTCCAGGAGCCCGTCAGCACAAACCGGGCGCACCGCCAGACCGGGACAAGCTGGAGCTTATTGTCAAAGACCTCCCGCGTCCCAATGGCTTGGCATTCTCGCCGGACGAAAAATTCCTTTACGTAGCCGACTCGGGCAAGAAGGTATGGATGCGCTACCGCGTTCAGCCGGACGGAACGGTGACTGACGGTATGGTTTTTCTTGATCCCTCCAACGATCCGGCACCCGGCGTCCCTGACGGTCTCCGAGTCGACAAGAAGGGGAATATTTACAGCTCCGGACCCGGCGGCGTATGGATCATTACCCCCGAAGGCAAGCACATCGGCACCATCAAAGTCCCAGAGGTCGTAAGCAACGTCGCATGGGGTGACAAAGATGGTAAGACCCTCTACATTACCGCCAGCACGACGATATTCCGGATTAAATTAAAAGCTGTTGGCGTGCGGAATTGAGTCTCGCAGAACTTTTTCTGACATTTGCGTTTTATCTCGTGCCCATAACTGGCACGTTGATTTATTCTTCAATCACCACATATGCCCTGCCAGCAGGTTCATCCCCGCGACCATGAATTGATTCAGATTGTGAACTCCGCTCTGGCCGATGCTTTTCAGAAAAGCAGCAAGTGGCTGGCATGCAAACCAGGATGCTCGCAATGCTGCCACGGCGTATTCGCAATCAACCAACTTGATGCGATCCGCTTGCGTAAGGGACTCGCGGAGTTCGAAGTGCAAGACCCGGAGCGGGCGGCGAATTTGCGCAAGCGTGTTCGCGATACGGTCGCGCGCCTTTCTGAGGGCTACCCTGGCGACCCAGTTTCAGGCGTACTCGACGAAGACGATACTGACGAAGCGGCGAAACGGTGGGACGATTTTGCCAATGAGGAACCTTGCCCGGTTCTCGATCCTGCGACTGGAAAGTGCGAACTCTACGAATTCCGTCCGGTGATTTGCCGGACTTTTGGTCCGGCGATGAAGACTGACGACGATCTCGGACATTGCGAGTTGTGCTATGTCGGCGCCAGCGAAGAGGAAGTGGCTGCCCTGGAAATGCATCCCGACCCAAATAATCTGGAGGCTGCCCTGGTGGAAGATCTACAAAAGACCACCGGCGAGAGTGGAGAGACGATTATCGCGTTCGCACTGGCCCAACGTTAGTAACTGGAATTCGCCCGCGTCATATCAGGTGTCGTTTTGTAGGATATTCCGATGCTCGATGTACATCCTCCCCATCATTCAATACATGGCTGGCGCGAATTTCTGCTTCATCTTCTTACCATCACGATCGGGTTGCTCATTGCACTGAGCCTCGAAGGGCTTGTGGATGGCGCCATCATCGCCACCTGGTTCATGAGGCGGAAGCAGGCTTGCGAACTGAAATTCAACATAACGCCGATGGATTAAAAGACACCGTTGCTGACATACGAACGCAAGGAGATGTTCTCAAATCGGACGTAGGCGTACTCAAGCAAATCATCAAAGACCATAAATCCCCCAAGGATAGCCACGTGGAGATCAATTTCCATATCCGGGGGTTTGATGACGTCAGCTGGAAAACCGCGCAATCCACGGGGGCGCTGTCATACATGTCATATGCCAGCGCGAAAGAGTACGCCGAAATTTACGACACCCAGGACGCAATTGACGTGGTTCAGCGTCAAGCCGCCAGAGATGCGATCTTGAGCCTCGCACCATTCATGAACGTGAGCGAAAAGGACGGCGGCCCTAATGCCGAGGAAGCAGTCTACATAAAGCAGCACATCGAGATTCTTCAAGGGCAACTTCTCTTACTGAATGCGCTAGTCACGTCACTCGATGGCGAGTACAAGAAATTTCTGACTGCGCATACTGATTGATAACCATTCGAAAATGAAGGGCGCCTGCAAGCAATCGCGGGCTTCACATGCGCGACGACATCTCGTGTCTACGTGCTTTCACCCGCTTCAGCTTTTCTTTTTCTCTAAGTCACTCCAGCGGCTGTAAAGCTCATCGACCCTGGCTTGAGCCTCGTCCAATTCCTGATTGGCGATCAAGAGCCGCGGGCCGTCACTCGCGATTGCCGGATCTTCAAGTTGAACGCGTTTCGATTGCAACACCTCTTCGGCTGCCGCGACGCGTTCTTCGATGCTGTCGTAGTCGCGTGCTTCCAGATACGAGAGTTTTGTTTTTGTGACTGGAGTCTTGCCGGGCGGTCCGCCGGAAGAGGTTATCCGCGGGCCCGGACGCGAACCGGCCCTGGCCGCCTGCGTGCTCTCCGCCTGCCATGTTTCCCATTGCGAATAGTCGGCAAAACTTTCGGCGCCGCCTTGTCCGTCGAGACCCAGCACAATTGTGGATACACGATCGAGCATGTACCGATCATGTGTAACCAGAACCAGTGAGCCGCGAAACTCGAGCAGACTCTCCTCCAGTATTTCGAGGGTCGGAATGTCGAGATCGTTGGTCGGTTCGTCGAGCAGAAGCAGGTCGGCAGGTTGCAGCATGAGTTGTGCGATCAGGACGCGCGCGCGTTCGCCTCCTGAAAGCCGTTCTACCGGCTGGTTCAGTTGCTCGCTGGTGAACAGGAATTTCGCCGCCCATGAGGCGACGTGAATGACGCGGTCTTGATAAATCACCGAGTCGCCTTCGGGGGCCAAGGCGCGGCGCAGGGTTACGTTGGAATCGAGTTCCCGTGTCTGGTCAAAGTACACAATGCGCAGCCATTCGGCGCGTGCAATCTCGCCGCCAGTTGGGGAAATCTCGCCGCGCAATAGCCGCAGCAGCGTCGTCTTGCCGCTGCCATTCGGACCCACGAGCCCCACCCGCATTCCAGCCGTGATGACGAAGTTCAATTTGTCGAAGAGTTGGCGATCGGTCTTGCCAGGAACAGGAATTCGGTAAGAAACATCTTCCAATTCGATTAGCCGCTTGGTTTTGCGGTCACTGGCCGAAAAGTCGATTTGCGCCGATGCAGTTCTGGTTCTTGCATTCAGGTCGGCAAGGTCGCCCATCAATTCACCGGCTTTACTGATGCGGGCTTTTGATTTCCGGGTACGCGCTTTGGCTCCCCGACGCAACCATTCAATTTCGTTGTGGACCAGATTTTCAAGCGCTTCCTGGCGCTTGGACTGCGCATGGAGGAATTCTTCTTTTTTCTCGAGGAAGGTACTGTAATTTCCTCGCACTCGTAACACGCCGTCGGGATAAACACGGCTCAGTTCAGCCATGTCGGTGGCAATGTTTTCCAGAAAATAGCGGTCGTGACTCACGATCACCGCGGCAAATCTCGCTTCCGCCAGCAGCGCCTCAAGCCACTCTATGCCTGCGAGGTCCAGGTGGTTTGTCGGTTCATCGAGCAGAAGAAGATCGGGCGCTTGCACCAGCGCTTCCACGATGGCCAGTCGCTTCTGCCACCCTCCTGAAAGGGCGGCTGCCTCTGTTTCCAAAGCTTCAAATCCAGCCCGACCCAGTGTTTCAGCGAAACGGGTGCCGCGTTCCGTTTGATGAACCTTTGCGCTTTCCATGGCATTTTCGGCCACCGAGCGCACCGTTGCTCCTGAAGGAAACTGCGAGTCCTGGACGACGTAGCTGACCCTGAGCCGCTTTCGAAACGCTATTTCTCCGTCGTCCGGCGTTTCTTCGGCGGCCAGGATTCGGAGCAGCGTGGATTTACCGGAGCCGTTGGGTCCGATGAGACCAATGCGATCGCCCTCGGTAACGGTAAACGAGACGTTCTGAAATAGTGGGTTTGCTCCGAAAGCTTTCGAGATTCCCTGGGCGTTGATGATCGGCGGCAATGGTTCGCGGTCTCCTGAATTTCTTTTTAATGTCTTTATTGAAGATTATCAGGAAACACAGATTCGGCTTGCGGCAGAGCTGGCTCGCTCGATTTGTTCTCAATCCAGTGAATTTTCAGCACAACGTTCGGCGATCAAAAGCATTTAACCGCCAAGGACGCAAAGTGCGCAAAGAACTCCGGAAAGGCCTTTTGAACAGAGCGAAAGGAAAACTCTTACTTTACGAACGTTAGTCCGTGCGGTATCAGGTGGGGAAAAACGTAGGCGTACAACATTACGATCACTCCGACGATGGCGCCCAAGGCGACCGAGTGCCACACCACGAAACGAAAAACGAGGCCTTCATTTCCTACCTGCTCGGTGGCAGAGGTTGCGATCGTGATGGACTGGGCATCTACCATCTTCCCCATGACGCCGCCGGCGCTGTTGGCTGCGCACATCAGGACGGGGTCGATACCGAGCTGTTGCGAGGTGATACGTTGCAAACTTCCGAACAGCGCGTTAGACGAAGTGTCACTTCCAGTGAGGGCAACACCCAGCCAGCCAAGAAAGGTTCCGAAGAATGGATAAGCCCATCCGGTGCGGGTAAAAGCAAGACCCAGCACGGCATCCAACCCCGAATAGCGCGTCACAAAACCCAGACCAAGCATGAAAGAAATCGCAATCACCGCCAGCTTCATACGAAGCAGCGTATGCCAGAAAATTGTCGCCAGCCGCAATGGAGTCACCCCGAGGAGTAATCCCGATACGATCGCCGCCAGAAAACAGCCCGTCCCGGTAGCCGATAGCCAGTTGAAGTCATACCTGGCGGCCTCGGGTGTCGGCTTCGCTACAACCGGCGCCGCGCGATAGACCGCGTTGTGCAGATATGGCACGTCCCACCCAGGCGGCCCGGGACGAGGTTTGCCGGGCCCACCCACTCCATCCGGCAACACCACTTTGAAGGCCGGAGTGGTGGCCTGATTCATGGCTTGTTTGACCGGCGGAAGGCCCCAGAGCAGAACGAACACCGACAGGATGGCAAACGGCGTCCAGGCCTTCAGAATTGTGGGCAACGGGTAGGAACGCGCCTGCACGTATCCATCAAAGTTTGACGCCTTCCATTGGCCTCCAACGTCATCTGCAATTTCGCGAGTGGACGGAGTGAACGAGGCCGGCTTGTCATAGTCGAAGCGCCAGATTTTTTTCGGCTTCCAGAAACGGAGGAAGATTACGGTGGCGACGATCGATACTACCGCTCCCATAATGTCCACCAGACTGCTGTCTATGTAGTTCGACCAGAAAAACTGGGTCAAGGCAAAAGAGAAGCCAACTACAAGAATGGCGGGGAACACCTCGAAGGTTTCCTCCCACCCCACCATGGTCCGCACCAGCCAGAAGGGCACAATCGCCGCGGTGATGGGAAGGATGCGGCCAATGGTTGCGCTGAGGTCCGATTCTGGCAATCCGCTGACCGCCGCAAGCGTATGGATGGGAACTCCCACACTGCCCCACGCCACCGGAGCGGTGTTCGCAATCAAATTAAGCGCTGCCGCATGGAACGGCTTGAAACCGAGCCCGATCATGAACGCGCCGGCAATGGCCACAGGTGCGCCGAATCCTGCCGCGCCTTCGATAAATGCCCCGAAACAGAAAGCTACAAGCAGCACTTGAAGGCGACGGTCGGGAGTGATTCCGGCAATCGACTCCTTCATGATCTCGAATTGGCCGGTTTCGACGGAAATGTCGTAGAGGTAGACCGCCGCAAGAACAATCCAGGCAATCTTGAGCAATCCGAATGCGACGCCGTATCCAAAACTAACCGCTGCGAGGAGCGGCGGCATCCCGAAAAATCCGATCGCGACCCCTGCTGCCGTCAACGCGCCTGCGGCTGCACACCAATGCGGCTTAACCTTCAGGCCAACCAGCAGCCCGAAGAGGACGACAATCGGAAACGTGGCCACCAGAGTGGAAAGCCACCAGCGGCCGAAAGGATCGTAGACCTGCGTCCAGTGCATGGTGTTTTTCCTCAGAAGCCGCGTTGAAAACAGTAATCAGCACTCAGCAGTCAGCCTTCAGTTCCAAGTCATCCTGAGCGCAGGTTGGGGGTTCGCTTGCGAACGTCCACGCGGGAGTCGAAGGATTCCTACCTTAGCAATACTCTGCGCGAATTCATACTCTCGCTCAATGACATCAGCCTCGGTGATAAACCCAGAGTCATTCCGGCGATAGGGGTCCTTCGACTCACTTGCTGCTTCGCTCGGGAAGGAGCAAGATCGCTCAGGATGACAACCACTAATACTTTGAACGCTGTTTGCTGAGTGCTGACTGTTGTATCCCTACTGCCAGCTTGCTGGCATATCCACGTATGAGCGATCCAGCGCGGAAACAGATGAGCAGCCCAGCAATCTGAGAGTCCGGTCTACGTCGGCGCGCAAGATTTCCAGAGCTCGTGTTACGCCAGCCTGGCCGGCAGCGGCCAGGCCATAGGCATAAGCGCGACCGCACAGGACAGCACGCGCTCCAAGGCAGACAGCTTTCACAATATCGGTGCCCCGGCGAACGCCACCGTCCATCAGGACTTCAACCTGGCCGTTTACCGCAGCCACGACTTCGGGCAATGCGCGCAACGAGGCGCGAACACCGTCTAACTGGCGTCCCCCATGATTGGAGACCACCACAGCAGAGGCACCTTCGTCGATGGAACGGCGCGCATCTTCCCCGGTGAGCACGCCTTTTATTACAAGCGGTCCGGGCCAGAGATTGCGGATCCATTTCAAGTCGTCCCAGGTTACCGTTGAGCTGGCCAGGGCCTTGCTGACGTCCACCAACTCCATGGGTCCCTTCCCTGGGATCACGACGTTCGGCAGTTTGGACAAACCTCCGTCGCGCAGAAAGCTGGCAATCCAACCGGGGCGGGCGATCATTTGAGGAAGGAATGGCAGCTTGTCCAGAACACTTCCGCTCATCAATTCCTTCATGCCGTTGCGGAAGTCGCGCTCACGCAAGCCCGCTACCGGTGTGTCAATAGTGACAACCAGAGCCGAACATCCGGCGACCCGGGCGCGTTCGATGATGGCTTCAGAGGCAGCGCGGCCACCCATCAAATAGAGCTGAAAGCAAACCGGCCCGGAAGAAGCTGCTTTGACATCCTCCACCCGGTGGCCGGAGATGGTAGAGAGAATGTAACCCGTGCCTGCAAGGCCAGCGGCCCTGGCAGCGCCCGCTTCGCCGTCGGGATGCATCAGGCGGCTGTAGCCTACAGGAGCCAGCACAGCCGGGAAAGAAATATCGAAGCCCAGGACATTCGTCCGCAAGTCGCACTCAGCCACAGCAACAGCATGACGTGGACGAAAGGTGATGTCATCGAAAACGCGGCAGTTTTCGCGGAGCGTTACCTCGCCGTCAGCACCGCCGTCAAGATAATCAAAAACCGGGCGTGGTAGCCTGCGACGAGCCATGGGCCGAAAATCGCTGATACACACGACATGGGGGGATGCCACCGCACGTGCCGCTCTAGTCATGGGTTGATGAATTCCCGCAACAGATATTTACCAAAACACGCGATTATACAGGGGAGGCGGGTCAATGTTGCGGAGTTGTGACTCGGTTCAGCGTTCATCCCGCCATGATTGCATTAGGGAAACTTTCATGGCGTGTTTCAGATTTTGGGCGAGACTTCTAGCTAGCCAGAACGAGCGAAAACTGGCCCCGAGTCGCCAAGCGAGATGAGCGAGTCCAACCCCGGAACCACCAGCCTTGTGCGAGGAAGAAGGCTGGGTGAAACTTGTCATTCCTCTTTTCCTTGTGCACGCCATGAATTCTGCTGAATGGAGTCGCTTTATGCGCGGTTGGTGGCAAATATTTGGTCTTCTGTTGTTGTTGCTCTCCTTTTCCGTGGCCCAGGATCAGCCGGGCGCAACCCCTGGAACTTTGAACGCTGGAGAGCAGGCACCGTCCAAGCACAGGCCGACGATTGGTGTGGCGCTCGAAGGAGGCGGAGCGCTGGGACTGGCACACATAGGCGTCCTGCAATGGTTTGAGCAACATCACATTCCCATCGACTATATTGCCGGCACCAGCATGGGCGGTCTGGTGGGAGGTTTGTACGCCAGCGGCAAAAGTCCGCAGGAGTTGCATGATTTGGTGAAGGCGCAGAATTGGGATGTAATTCTTGGCGGTGCCATCCCCTATGAGGACCTGTCATTCCGCAGGAAGGAAGACAAGGTTGCATTCCCCAATTCGATTCTTCTGGGTTTGCGCAGGGGCCTCTCCCTACCTGGGGGATTGAACGCGGGCCAACAGATCAGCCTGTTGATCGACCGCGAAACTCTGCCCTACTCAGGAGTCAAATCTTTCGACGATCTCCCGATTCCCTTCCGGTGCGTTGCCACTGATCTTGTAAGCGGGAAGCAGGCAGTCTTCAAGGACGGGTCTCTCTCGACTGCCATGCGAGCGACCATGGCCATCCCGGGACTCTTCTCTCCCGTCCGCGACGCAGAACACGTTTATGTTGACGGCGGCCTGGTGGGAAATATGCCCACTGACGTGGTAAGGGCAATGGGCGCGGACATTGTGATTGGCGTCCACCTTGAAACATCCCCTGCGGAGGCCGACAAGATTCATTCGCTTTTCTCAATTCTTGGGCGCTCGATTGACGTGGTGGTTGCAGGAAACGAAATCCGCGGATTGGCCAATGCTGATTTAGTGGTCAAAGTCGAGCTGCAGGATTTCAGCTCGCTTGAGTACAACAAAGCGGATGCAATCATTCAGAAAGGCATCGAAGCCGCTACCCAGAAATCGAAAATACTCGAGACCTATTCACTCGACGACTCCACCTGGTCCGCTTATCTGGAGAGGCGCACGGACCGATTGAGAGGCGAGGTTCCGGTTCCTCAGTTTGTGAAGGTGGAAGGAGCGAACCCCGAAGCTGAGGTAAATCTGGAGCGTTTCCTGCATTCCGAGGTTGGCAAACCGATAGACAAAGACAGGCTCGAAGGTCTGCTTACCCGGCTTACCGGAATCGGTCGTTACGACACCGCCGGATACCAGATCACCAAGCGAAACGGTCAAGTGGGTCTGCTCATCAACATGCACGAAAAAGTTTATGCTCCGCCATTGCTTCAGATGGGCTTTGAAGTGGACGGATCGGAAAGCAGCGACGTCGATTTTACATTTGCTTCCCGGTTGACCCTTCTTGATGTCGCCGGATACCGATCGGAATGGCGTACTGACGTGATCTTTGGAAACACCTACGGTATTGCGAGTGAACTTTACCGGCCGTTTTCGCCAATCAGCAAGTGGTTTTTTGCTCCGCACGCTTCCGCCAAGAACACAAACTTCAAGATTTACAGAAAGAGCGATCCGCTGGCTGAATACCGCTTCACCAATGCCTACATTGGCGGCGATGTTGGCTATGGATTCAGCCGCTTCAGCGAGTTTCGCATCGGTTATGACGTGGGCACGCTGACAGGCCAGGCTTCGCCTGGGTACCGCCGGAATTCGCTTCGTTTACCGGACGAACCGGAGCGATGCACCTGCATTACCTGATGGACCATACGGACGATCCTGTGATTCCCCGACGTGGGGTAAGCGGGGAGTCAAATTTCCACTGGTATGACACCAGTCCGGGCGCAACCAATAGCTTTCCGGTGATGGACGCCCGTGTCGAGTATTTTCGCCCCATCACCGAACCCGCGTCGTTGTTCATCGTCGGCGAAGGTGGGACGACATTTGGTGTCACGCAAAACGGCTATCCGCAATTCTTCCTCGGGGGCCCAACGCGGTTGAGCGCATACGGCACCAATGAACTGTTTGGCGACCAGTATTACTTCTTCCGCGCGGGATATTTGCACGATCTGTGGACTTTGCCGACTCTGGCAGGGAAAAAGGTTTACGCGATCGGAAGTTTTGAGTTTGGCAAAATGTATGGTTTTCCCGCTGAGAGCAAATTCCCCAGTGATTTCGCAGCAGGCATCCTGGCAGAGACCGCGGTAGGACCCATAATCCTGGGAGCAAGTATTGGAGATACCGGACATCGGAAGTGGTTCTTCCAGCTTGGCCGGGTATTTTAGGTTATTTTGTTGGAGTGAAAGACCGGCAGCAAGAAATTGGGCAAACGCTCATTTCTTAACAGTATGTTCGGGATCGGCCTCGATCGTGATTTCTACGTGAGCACCCGGCTTGAGAGCCACCTTTTCACCGTCCTCATCTTTCAACACGTTCTCGATGCGGATCTCGCGATAAAGGTCGTCGGCGCCTTCGACAGTGATCTGTGCCTTTTCAGGCAAACTCGGATGGGGAGGCTTAATGATCTTTTCGACTGTTCCTGGCAGAGTGGTGCTCGGCTTTTCGTCTTGATCAGATGAGTTTTGGATCATATGGGACTCTTTTGGGCTCTTTAATTCGGAAGGTTAGCAGAGAATGGCGATTTCTAACAAGAAATTGGGGAAATGGCGCTGGTGATGCCGGACAGGGGGCAGGCCCCGTATGGCATCCAAATCTCAAATAAATTTCTTGACCGCACCAGCTTTTCCCGCTAAATTACGTAGTTCCACGGACATATAGGGACGGGATTTTAGCCGTCCCCAGTACCTCCGCCGACAAGTGGGACCGGATCCGAATCGGAGAAACTTTCGGCTCAGGCGGAGCATCTATACCAGTAGCCAGAGCATTTCCCGTACAACCCATAAGAATTGAAGGACTTATATCTTTGGCTGGGACTTGCCCTGTCGCTGAATCTGAGAATTTTGCCGGATTTGTGGAGTCAGGAGAAAGAATAATGAAGCGCTCTGATCGTGTTTTTGATGCTTTACATACTTTGCGGAACCGTTATATGCTCTGTCAGCTTGCATCGAAGGCTACCCGTAAGTTTCACAAGCCCAACACCAGAATCCAGGAGACCATGAACGAGGTCCTGGATCGGATTGCAAGTTCGGAGCGGCAGACGGTTCTTGCCGAACCGGAACATTTCGCTGAGGCACAACGGCGGGCTGCGTAGTTTAGCCCGCCTTCCTGCCCCGCCGATGGATCCTTCTCTGTTGTGTACCCCCCTTTGAAAAATCCTCTCGCAGGTGATTGATGACCATTGCTGAACTCAAAGAAAAAAATATTACCGAGCTAACCAAGATCGCCCGATCTTTGGACTTGCCCGGAGCTAGTGGATTGCGCAAGCAAGACCTGATTTTCAAGATTCTCCAGGCACAGAGCGAAAAAGAAGGCCACATTTTTGCCGAGGGCGTGCTCGAAATCCTGCCCGACGGCTACGGCTTTTTGCGCTCGCCTGACTACAACTATCTGCCTGGCCCCGACGATATTTATGTTTCGCCGTCGCAGATCCGCAAGTTCGACCTGAAGACCGGAGACACCATCAGCGGCCAGGTTCGTCCGCCGCACGAGGGCGAAAAGTATTTTGCCCTGGTCAAGATTGAAGCGGTCAACTTCGAGTCGCCGGAAGAAGCTCGCAACAAGATCCTGTTCGACAATTTGACGCCGCTGTATCCGCAAGAGCGTCTGAAGCTGGAAACGGTGCGCGAGAACGTCAGCGCGCGAGTGATGGACTTACTCACTCCGCTCGGCAAAGGACAACGCGGTCTGATCGTTTCGCCGCCACGCGCCGGCAAAACCATGCTGCTGCAGAACGTGGCGAATTCGATCACCACCAATCATCCTGAAGTTGTGCTGATGGTGCTGCTCATCGATGAGCGTCCGGAAGAAGTTACCGACATGCAGCGGTCGGTAAAGGGCGAAGTAATTTCTTCGACCTTCGACGAGCCCGCTGCCCGACACGTTCAAGTCGCAGAAATGGTGATTGAGAAAGCCAAGCGCCTCGTGGAACACAAGCGCGACGTCGTGATTCTGCTGGATTCAATTACGCGTCTGGCGCGCGCCTACAACACCATCGTTCCGCCCAGCGGCAAGGTGCTCTCAGGCGGCGTTGACTCCAACGCGCTGCAGCGTCCGAAGCGGTTCTTTGGTTCGGCCCGTAACATCGAAGAAGGTGGGTCGCTCACCATCATTGCGACGGCGCTGATCGATACCGGATCGCGCATGGACGATGTGATCTTTGAAGAATTCAAAGGCACCGGCAACTCGGAAATTATTCTCGACCGCAAGCTGGTGGATAAACGTACGTTCCCCGCGATCGACATTCAACGCTCCGGCACGCGTAAAGAAGAGCTGCTGATCCCGAAAGAAGATTTGACCCGGATCTGGGTGCTGCGCAAAGTACTGAACCCGCTTTCGCCGGTCGAAGCGATGGAACTGCTGATCGACAAGCTGAGCAAAACCAAGTCGAATGGCGAGTTCCTGGCAAACATGAGCTCGCTGTAATAGTTCATTTGGGCGCGAGCGTCCCGGCTCGTGCTTGGCTTTTCTAGTTGTTTGCGGCATCAACTTCCATAGTTGTGAAGGGCACGACTTTAGTCGTACCGATAGCTGCGTAAACCCAGGCGGCTTTAACCGCCGAGCTGTCCTGATCAATCTCTGCATCGAAATTACACTTCAAGAAGAACTAGGCCACGGGTAGAAAAGCGTACCTCAGGCGCTAAAGCGCGGGCTTTACTGCAAGTTGATGGCACGACTGAAGTCGTGCCCTTCCCTTTCGGCCCGACTCTTACCGTTCTGCGCGACACTGGGTCCACAGTGTTGATGGGTCAAGCGCGCCCTTCAATGTCTCGGCAGCAAGACCGCTCTGCAATCCTGCCAGTATGACTGAAGTCGTGCCTTTCCCGGTCTGCACTCTGGCTTTGTCCGAGCGAGACACTCTGCGCTTCACGGGAACGTATAATTGCTTCGAATTTTCTCGTGCTCGAGGTGATTGTGCGATTTCCATCGCTTTCACGGATAGTTCTAGCCCTCATATTTGCAACAGTCTCGGTTTCGTCGGCGCAGAACCGTAGCGTGCAGGTTCCCCCGCTCGGGCCGAAATCCGATCCGGCAGATTCTCCACGCCTCAAGATGGAAAGAGAAATGGCAAAAAAGGCCAATCAGGCGCGCCAGGCTGATCTCACGCGGGATACAGAGAGGCTGGTCAAACTCTCGACTGAATTGAAAGATTACGTGGATAAGACCAACGAAAATATGTTGTCGGTCGATGTGGTCAAGAAAGCAGAAGAAATCGAGAAATTGGCTCACAGCGTAAAAGAAAAAATGAAAGGAAACTAAAACTTCCAACGGTGATTGTTCCAAGGACAGGTTTCATTCCCGGTAACCGTTTGTCCATCCAAATGCAAATGCCATCCGGATCCCCCCGGATGGCATTTGGTTTTTGGAGCGCGAGGTTATCGGGCCGCCGCAGGTCCCTCTTTCACAATGCGCATTCCATAGAACGACCGATATACGAAGACGAAGGACACCAGGAAGAATCCCAAAGCCAGCACATGACTGAAATTGCTGCTGGTTTGGTTGGTCAACTTCACCGCCAGTTCGACTGCCAGCAAGCCGAACAGAGTTGTGAATTTGATCACCGGATTTAGTGCTACTGATGACGTGTCTTTGAACGGATCACCTACCGTGTCACCTACCACGGTAGCGTCGTGCAAAGGCGTTCCCTTCTGCTTCATCTCGACTTCGACAATCTTCTTGGCATTGTCCCAAGCGCCGCCGGCATTAGCCATAAAGATCGCCTGGTAGAGACCGAAGATCGCAATCGAAATCAGGTAGCCGATAAAGAAGAATGGTTCCACAAAAGCAAATGCCAACGTGGCAAAAAAGACCGCCAGGAAGATGTTGAACATTCCCTTTTGTGCGTACTTCGTACAAATCTCGACCACTTTCTTGCTGTCGGAAACCGAAGCCTTCACCACACCCTCGAGCTTGATGTTGGCCTTGATGAATTCCACGGCGCGATATGCGCCCGTGGTCACCGCTTGCGTGGAAGCGCCGGTAAACCAATAGATCATGGCGCCTCCGGTGATCAGACCCAGCATAAATGGGGCATGGAGCAAGGAAAGATTGCTCACGTTGTCCGTGAGCCCGTGCGTGAGGGCCATGATGATGGAGAAAATCATGGTGGTAGCGCCGACCACGGCGGTTCCAATCAGAACCGGCTTGGCAGTTGCCTTGAACGTATTGCCGGCACCGTCGTTCTCTTCCAGTAAGTCCTTGGCCCGCTCGAAGTTCGCGTCGATGTTGAAGTCTCTTTTGAGTTCCTGCTGAATATTCGGAACCTGTTCGATCAGCGACAACTCGTAAACGGACTGCGCGTTGTCGGTTACCGGCCCATAGGAATCAACCGCTATCGTCACGGGGCCCATGCCAAGAAAGCCGAACGCCACCAGTCCGAAGGCAAAAACAGGGGCGGCGACCATGAGGGCATCGAGACCCATGGTGCTGAAGTAATATCCCACCGACATCAATCCAACCATGGAAAGTCCGAGATAGTAGCCGGAGAAGTTTCCCGCTACGAATCCGGAAAGGATGCCCAGAGAAGCCCCACCTTCCTGAGCAGAAATCACAACTTCCCGAACATGGCGTGACTCGGTTGAGGTGAACACCTTCACCAGTTCGGGAATGATGGCTCCCGCCAGCGTGCCGCAGGAGATGATCGAGGCAAGTTTCCACCATTGCGTCGAATCACCACCCAACTGCGGGATGATTATCGCGGAGATAATGAAGGTCATGACCACAGAGATCAGGGACGTGATCCAGACCAGCGAAGTCAACGGCGCCTCGAAGTTCATCTTGGCGGCATTGGCATAGCGAGCCTTCGCGATAGCGCCGTTCAGGAAGTACGAAAGCGCACTCGCCACCAACATGGCAATGCGCATCACGAAAAGCCAAACCAGAAGCTGTACCTGGACGGTCGGATCTTTGACGCCCAAAAGAATGAACGTAATCAAAGCGACGCCAGTCACGCCATAGGTCTCGAATCCATCAGCCGACGGCCCAACCGAGTCACCGGCATTGTCACCGGTGCAATCGGCAATTACGCCCGGGTTGCGAGCGTCGTCTTCCTTGATCTTGAAGACAATCTTCATCAGATCGGCACCGATATCGGCAATCTTGGTGAAGATGCCGCCAGCGATCCGGAGCGCGGCCGCGCCGAGCGACTCTCCAATGGCAAAACCGATGAAGCATGGCCCCGCATAATCAGGCGGAACAAACAGCAGAATAAAAAGCATGAGGAGCAGCTCGACACTGATCAGCATCATGCCGATGCTCATGCCGGCCTGCAGAGGAATGTTGTAAATCGGATAAGGCTTGCCGGCCAGTCCGGCAAAAGCCGTGCGCGAATTAGCGAACGTGTTCACACGGATTCCGAACCAGGCGACTCCATAACTTCCAGCGATTCCTACCAGACTGAAGATCAAAATAATCGGAAGCGTGACGGCGATCGGTTTATCCGGTACAGGAGACAAAACACCGAAGTAAAGTACGATGACCACCGCGATGAAAAGCCAGAGGATCAGAAGGAACTTACCCTGCGTAATCAGGTAAGTCTTGCAAGTTTCATAGATTAGCTCGGAAATCTCGAGCATCGCCCGATGTACCGGCATTCTCTTCAAGCGGGTATAGATGACCAGTCCGAAGCCAAGGCCAAATATACAAAACAGAATACCCACCATCAGTAACCGGTGACCGTCGATTCCCAGGAACAATACCTGGGAAAGATCGGGAAGTTTTAGACCTGCTTCACCCCCCACTTCATGAGCGGTTTGGCCCAACGCGGCGGTTGCGCCGAAGCTGAGGACGGCAATTGCGGCAGCCACCGTCTTCATTACTATTGATGTTTGGGCGAATTGGTAGCCGTTAGACACAGCTTTCGCCAGCCAGGTGCGCATAGGAATTCCTCCGGTATGAGAACTATTTTGGGACCATCACGTGTTTAGGCACTGCCGCCCGGCGAATCACACCAGCCGGACACTCTTTAATTAGAGCGCCGGAGAGCGCATTGCCGGAGTTCCGAACACGCTTCCACTACACGGCTTAAACGGGAGTGTTGAGCTTGGCCGCGTCGGATGTTCTGCACCGCAGAGGTCGCCGGTTTGACGCTGAGCTTGTTGCCGGAGACCCGGTACAAAACCAGCTTTTATAGCATGTTAGGGGGGGTTGGTCAATCAGGCGCTAAAGCGGGATTTCGGCACGTTTCAGAGTAATCAGCGTTGCCACGAAGCGGCCAAAGAAGACAACCGCCGCACAGCGGCAGAAGAATGTAGCCGCCGCACCGGCGAATGAATGTAAGCAGCCGGGAAGCGGCGGAAGAATATAGCCCATGGCGTAAGCCGTGGGTACCCGGGTTTGGAGTACGCTTGTGTTTAGCGTTCCACTGCCATCGCCACTGCGTTCCCGCCGCCCAAACAGAGCGCAGCGATGCCTCGATGAACGTTGCGCCGGGCCATTTCGTAGATAAGCGTAACCAGGACACGAGCGCCGCTTGCTCCGATCGGGTGACCGATGGCGACGGCTCCGCCGTTGACGTTGACCTTGTTCGGATCGAGACCCAGTTCCCGCATCACTCCAAGGGCCTGCACCGAGAATGCTTCGTTGAGTTCGTAAAGATCGACATCTTCGTTTTTCCAACCCGTCTTTTCCCAGATCTTGCGGACGGCTCCTACTGGCGCCATCATCACCCATTTGGGATCGACGCCGCTGGTTGACTGGGCGACGATTCGCGCCAAGGGTTGAGCACCCATATCTTTCGCTCGCGTGGCGCTGGTGACTACGACCGCGGCAGCGCCATCGTTAACACCCGGCGCATTACCAGCCGTCACCGTGCCATCTTTTTTGAAAGCCGGCTTCAAAGAACGCAACACCTCAATCGTCGTATCTTCACGAGGCGATTCGTCCTTCTCGAAAATAATGGGAGGCTCGCCTCTTTTCCTCGGCGGCAGTTCAACTGGAACGATTTGGGTCTTGAAGCGACACTCTTTGATCGCGGACAACGCTTTGCGATGAGAGTTGAGAGCGAACTGATCTTGCTCTTCCCGGGTGATGCCATATTTCTCCGCTACATTTTCGCCCGTGATGCCCATGTGGTAGTTGTTGAAAATATCCCAGAGGCCATCGTTCACCATGGAGTCGACGATTTGCGCGTTGCCGAGACGATATCCTTTTCGCGCTTGAGGCAAAAGATAGGGAGCATTGGTCATCGATTCCATGCCGCCGGCGACGACGATAGAACTGTTTTCCGTCTGGATCGCTTGCGCCGCGAGTGCCACCGCTTTGAGTCCGGAACCACAAACCTTGTTGACGGTCATGGCACCCACTTCCGGAAACAGTCCGCCGAAGATTGCAGCCTGGCGAGCGGGATTTTGACCCAGTCCGGCGGAGACGACGTTGCCCATGATGCACTCGTCGACCAGCTTCGGATCGACGCCGGAACGCTTCACCGCCTCGCGAACCACGATCGCACCCAACTGCGTGGCGCTGAGATCGGAGAGACTTCCTTGAAATTTTCCTACTGGAGTACGACAACCAGAAATGATGACGACCTCGTCGTTAGCAGCCATTTATGTGCCCTCGCGATGATTTCTCACTTCTAATTATAGATGCGCGCGGTTAAGAAAAGACTGAAATTCGCGAAGGGACTGCGCACATCTCGTGAAACCGCGGACGCGTTAGCCTGACGCGATAGAAGTTGAAAATCAGAAGCGTCAGAAAAGTTTTCGGCGGAAAAAACGTTGATGATGACGGTTGCGTTGATGAAAATTTCTTCTTAAATCATCTCTGGTGACTTTGGTGCAAGGGTCGTATGCGCGTGAGAGCATCATTTTTTTCTTGACATCACTTTTTATTGACTCTATACATTCAATAAGTTGCAACTGAGCATCGTTGCATAGCAGTCCATGAAAAATGGAAGGGAGAATAGAACCATGGCAACCAAGAAAAAGGCAAAGAAGAAAAAGAAGCACTAAGAGAAGTATCCAAAAGTAGCAAACCGGGGACGCGGAAGCGTCCCCTAAGTTTTTTCTGCTGGAAGATTCTTTCCCCTGTCATTCTCTGTCATCCTGAGCGAAGCCATACGATTCGCTTGCGAATTGTATAGCGCAGTCGAAGGACCCCTACCCCCACACGACACTCCTAATCTCGTCAGCCTTATTTCTAATCGAGAAAATCTCCCCTGCACTTCGTCTCGACACTAATCACGGGGTCCTTCGACAGCGCAGCTCCTTCGCAAAACGAAGCAGCCACTCCGCTCAGGATGACATAGCTTTTTGTTTGGTGGGCTTACTCTGCAACGGAGGTTCTTGCAATCGCTTTTCGGTCGCGGGGCAGAGATTTCGGTAGGCGCAGAATCTGCAGTAGAAGCCCGGCTTGGCATCAAACTTCCCCGCAGCGATATTCCCTGCTACTTCAGTCACGCGGAGCCTGGCTTCGTTCAGTTGAAAATCGTTGCGGCGGGTGACGACGGGACTATTTCCTTCCAGGTTGTAGAGGACAAGGTGGTCGGCGCGATATCCCCATTTCTCACGTGCTGCGAGGGCATAGATCGAAAGCTGAAGACTCTCATCGGAGTCTTCCTGCGATTGAGCTTTGCCGGTTTTGTAGTCGGTTATGATGACGCCGCCGCCGGACGCTTCGTCGATGCGATCAATGCGGCCCACAACTTTGACGTCGCCCACCTTTACATCAAAGAATTCTTCCGTATGGAGGACTTTTAAGGCTGAGGGCACGCCGGAACTTGGCCAGAAAATCCTTCAACTGCAAGTTGCCCTGTTCGAGGTAAAGGTCATGCTGGTAATGATCCTGGATGCCGGCCGCAGCGAGTTCGTCGTGGAAGAACTGAATCACGGCCTCGTCTTCCATAACGCGTTCGGCACGGACTGAGTTGTAAAACTCCAGCAGCACGCGGTGGATCACGCCGCCGTATTGCATGGCGGCTGGAACCTCGCCCGGAATTTTCCACTCGCGCTCCAGCTTGAATTGCAGCGGACACGTTTCGTAAGTCTGAACGGCGCTGGCGCTCAATTTTGCGGAAAGATCAGAAACCGGAGGCAATGAAAGCCATTCGCTGGCCCGCGTCATGCCAGCCGAACTCGCCGCCTCCGCGAACATGTCGGTCTGGAATCCACGTGGCTGAGCCGGCACCAGCCAGCGGCCAAGGAGGCTCGGATCCTTCAGAAGATCGCGGAGAAAGCCTGGAGGCGTAGGATCTTTCGCTCCAGTCCCCTGCTTGGCGTAAATCGACAACGAGTCCCGCGCGCGGGTCATGGCGACATAAAACAGGCGCCGCTCCTCCTGCTTGCAGAGCTCTTTGTCATCCCCCTGAGCGATCGGAGGCCGGGATCATGCAGTTCCCGGGGGAACTCGATCAGCGGTTCCTTGTACGACGCCGGAAAAGAATTGGAATTGGCGCGAAGAATGAAGACCTGTGCAAACTCGAGACCCTTGGCAGCGTGAGCGGTCATCAGCCGCACCGCATTGTCGTCTTTCGACGCCAAAGGGATGATGCCACCAGCCTCTCGAAAATATTCCAGGTAGTCGAGAAGCTCGCTGATCTCTCCAGTCTCGGTGATGGCTTTCTGCTCCCATCCGCTGATGAACTCAAGAACGGCCTTAAGCGCGCGGGAATTGGCATCCAGGGAAAAGTTGCGCACGATCAAGTCGACCGCAGCACGACCGCGAAGGCCTGCGGCTGCGATTTCATCCCGGGTACGTCGCAGGCTCTGAAGAACCGCCGGACCGCCTTCGATCTGTGAAAGCACTAATGCGATCGCGGAGGCGCCCGCGTCACGTGGAACCGCTTTGATTCCCGCACGCAATTTTTCAGGATCGATGCTTTCGGGGTCCATTGGCAAACTTGCGGCAAGGCCGCGACGCGGAACAGGCTGGCACCATCCGCATCGGAGACTACAGCGCCCATGCACGCGAACAGATCGCGCGCCTCAGGCATATCCATCACGTCCATGTTCTCGATGGAGAACGGAATGCCCTGGGTCGCCAACTCCCCCGCCAGCTGATCGCGATGGGAATGCGTGCGATAAAGGACAGCGCAGTCGCTCCACTGCCCGCGCGTCTTTCGTTGCCAGTCCCGCAGCGCCGCTGACGATCTCGGTGCACTCGGCATCTTTCGCCGTCAACACCACTGCTTCGACTGGTACGCGCGGTAACTGTTTGCCTTCTCGCGCAGCATCCTCTTCGCGAGCTGAGATCAGCACTGACCGCTGATATGAAGTCGACCCGGATTCTATATCGAAGACGTTCGGATTTTTGGAGATCAGCGCAAACGCACAGTTCAGGATGGGCGATGTGGAACGGCGGTTCTTTTCCAGTTTGACCAGGCCCACACCTGGAAAGTGCCGCTGAAAAAGAACGAACGCGGCACTTGAAGCTCCGCGAAAACGATAAATCGCCTGGTCAGGATCTCCTACGGCAAAGACATTGCGTTCTTCCCCGGCAAGCCGTTGGAGAACTTTCACCTGGGCAAAATTCACGTCCTGGAATTCGTCCACCAGAATGAACCGGCTGCGCGAGCCCGCAGCGACGCATCATCCTGCTGGAGTAAGTGGTAGGCATGGGTGATCATGTGCCCGAACGTACCCAGGTTGTCTTCCCTCAACATGCGTTCCACTGTGGAAAACACGCTGGCAATTTCGCGGCATCGTCCCAGTACTTCTTCGTCGGACACTATCGTCCGCGTCTTTCGATTTGGTCACGCGCGGGATGGGCAGCTCCCCACGTTCCAGTTGCTGGACGTATTCCTGGTATCTCTCCGGAGTGACCAGCTCGTCGTGGCAGTGCCGCATGAACTTGAGCAGGTCTTCCAGGAACTTGCTGACGCTGGCGGCGCGAACGAAGTAGCTCAGGTTCAGTTCGCGAAGCCGGCGGCGCAGGTAAATCCACAGGTCCTGATCGTCGAGCACGCCAAATTCCCTGCCATTTTCCCGCAGAAGACTCGTTGCAGTACTCGTGAAAGGTCGCGATGCGCATGCCGGAGAGATTCGTCCCGCGCAACTCTTCCTGCACCCGCTGGCGCATCTCCTGGGCCGCGTTCTTCGTATAGGTAACGGCAAGAATTTCGTCGGGCCGGGCATGACCTTGACGAACCAGGTTGGCAATGCGCTTGGTGAGGACGCGTCGTCTTTCCAGTACCCGCGCCGGCAATGACCAGCATGGGCCCGTGGACGTGTTCGATGGCTTCGTGCTGATGTTCGTCCGGTTCGAACGTACGCGGACTTGGAGATGGGTTTTGCGACTGCCACTTTGCGGAGCATATCAGAGAAGCATGAGGATTTTTCTGAAGAGAATCTTATTGCAGTTCGGCGAGTGCTATAGCGGTGGCCGCGATAGCCGCAGTTTCAGCACGAAGGATTGTGTTTCCCAAAGAAGCCGGGATCCAGCCGGCCCCGAGAAACAGCTTCATCTCCGTGTCCGTCCAGCCCCCTTCGGGACCAAAGGCCAGAGTGATCTCGCCCGGCGGTACGGAGTTTTCAGGCAATACTCTCAGGTTTTCTTTGACGGCTTGTTTCAAGGCTTCCCTTAAAGACATCTGCTCTTCCGATTCAGCCAGAACCACCCGGGCACCAATGACCATCGTCACTGCCTCCTTAAGCTTGATCGGCGAGGATACTTCAGGGGCCGAGGCTCGCCGGGATTGCTCAGACGCCTGCCGTGCGATGCGCTGCCAGCGCTCCACACGCTTCGTTGCTGCAGCGGCAAGATGCGCCTCGGTGCGTTGAGCCATGACCGGCACAATCCTCGTCACGCCCAGTTCAACGCATTTCTCAATGGCCCATTCCATGCGGTCAAATTTGAAGATGGAAAGAAGGAGCGTCAGGTGGGCACGGCGGACACTTGGAACTACTTCGCCCAATTCGAATTCAACCCGTCCCGCAGCAATGCCAACGACGCGGCCACGACGGACGTTTTCAGCGGTTGCAATATCAAATTCTTGTCCGATGCGGGCGCGTAGCACCTGCGCGAGGTGGTCGGCGTGTGCACCTAATAGTGTGGCGTGATTGCCGGAAGCTTCGTCGGCGATCCAGCGTCGGCGGGTCATGACTGTTAGGGGATTGTTCTATCCGAAGATGTCTTTGACCTTACCCAGCAATGTGCGGTGTTGGGGACGATTTTCCACCTGCGTGAGTCCTTCAAGTTCCTGTAACAACTCGCGCTGCCGTTTGGTCACTTTGCCCGGGGTCTGCACGCGCACTTCGACGAAAAGATCGCCCTTACCGTGCCCGTTCAGCACCGGAACGCCTTTGCCGCGGATGCGGAGTGTGGTGCCCGATTGCGTTCCGTCCGGCACCTTCAGCACCTGCTGGCCTTCGAGAGTCGGGACGCTTGATCTCCGTGCCCAGAGCCGCTTGTGTAAATGAGATCGGAATCACGCAGTGAAGATCATTGCCCTCACGCTCGAAGAAGGGATGTTCCTTAACGTGCAGAACGACGTATAAATCTCCCGGAGCGCCGCCGTGAAGTCCGCCTTCGCCAAATCCCGAGAAGCGGATGCGCGTACCGTCTTCGACTCCAGCGGGAATTTTCGCGTCAACCGTTCGTTGGCGCAGAACCCGGCCTTCACCTTTGCACTTTGGGCACGGATCGGTGACTACGCTTCCCGTACCCTGGCAGGTGGGACACGTGCGCGCAATACTGAAGAACCCCTGCTGGTAGCGAACCTGTCCCCGGCCCGCGCACGAGCGGCAGGTTACCGGAGCTTTGCCGGGAGCCGCCCCTGAGCCCCTGCAATCTTCGCAACTCTCATGGCGGCGGACCGTGACGCTGGTTTCAGTGCCGAAGACGGCGTCTTCGAATTCCAGGTTGATGTCTTCGCGCAGATCGGCGCCGCGCTGAGTGCGGCTGCGCTTGCGGGTTCCGCCGCCAAAAATCTCGCCGAGCCCAAAGAAATCGCCGAAAATATCGCCGAGATCGTTGGCGTCGAAGCCTTGAGCCCCGCTCCCCCCCAGGCCAGCGTGCCCATAACGATCGTACGCAGCGCGCTTGTCGACGTCAGCGAGAACCGCATAGGCTTCGCTGCATTCTTTAAATTTGTCTTCGGCGTCGGGATTGTTGGGATTGCGGTCAGGATGAAACTGGAGCGCGAGCTTCCGATAGGCGCTCTTGATCTCCTGATCGGTGGCGCGTCCGGGCTACGCCCAGCACCTCGTAGTAGTCGCGTTTTCCGTTGCTGGTCAGAATGGCCTTTCTCAAGTCCTTTCAGTGATTCTGGAGAGATCAGCGCGAGTTGCGCGCGACCCTAACCATTGAAGGACGCAAGAGCCGGTCCTTCAATTTGTAACCTCGCTGCAACTCCTCGAGCACATGATGATCCTCGGCTTCGTTGGTGTCTACCATCTCAATTGCCTGGTGAAGATGCGGATCAAAGGGCTCGCCCTTCGCCGGGATCGGCCGCAATCCGATCTTTCCGAGCGCATCCAGCAACTGCTTGTAGATGAGTTCCACTCCGCCGCGAAATTCCGTTTTATTCCCCGCGCTCGTCTGCAACGCTCGTTCGAAGCTGTCCAGTGTGGGCAGAAGTTCTTTCACCGCGTCAGTCAACGCATACTCGCGGAACTCCTGTTGCTCGCGGGCAGAACGCTTGCGCGCGTTCTCGAACTCGGCCTGAAGCCTCGCCAGGCGGTCAACCAGAGAATCACGCTCGGCTTTCAGCTTGTCGAATTCTCCTCCCCGGCCTGATTGGGAAGGCGCAGCCGCCGCACTCGTGTTCTCCTGTTCATCTTCCGCCGGCGGCAATTCGTGCTCGGTGTCTAACTCGGAAGAGTCGAAGTCGGATTTTCCGTTTCTTATTGCCATAGTTTCATTCAGACTCGTTCAATATCTTGTCGAACAGACGCGCGATGTAAGAAACCGCAGTCATGGTGTGCTGGTAGTCGATGCGCGTCGGTCCAATGACCGCCAGCGAACCCATCACGTCATCACCCACCCGGGCCGGCGCACCAATCAGAACGAAATTCCTCATGGAAGGTAAGGCTTCATCCAATCCGATGACTACCCGGACGGCTTCCTGTTTGGCATCGAGATACGCCCCCAGCAGTTCGACGATTTTCTGCTTTTCTTCCAAGGTCTGCAGCAACTCCTGCAGCCGCTTGTTATCCTGTTGGCCGGTTACTAGATTGGATGCTCCTTCAACAAAAACGACTTGCGCCGTTTCGTCTGCCGCAAGCGCACCCTGCCGGTAAAGCTGCTCGACCGACTCCATGAGCCTGTCATATTCACTACGCTCTTGTTCCAGGCGGCGGGCCAATTCGGTCCGCATGGCCTCCATGGTCCAGCCGCGAAAATTATCGTTGATGAAGCGGGCCGCAGCATCCAGATCGGCTTGCGGAAGATCCAGACGTAATACCCGATCCCGCACCAATCCTGACCTCGTGACCAGCACAGCCAACACCTTTTGATCGCCTAGCCGGGAAAAGTACACGTGCTCGAGGGCGTTCTTCGGGCCGCCAATCGCCACGGTGATCCCAACGTTGTGCGAAATCAGGGAAAGCACGTGGGAAGTTCGCTCCATGAATTCCTGCACGTCGGAGACACCGTGGAGCGACTCCTGGATCATTCCCTGATCCTCTTGCGAGAGGCTATCGGAGAGGCTCGCTTTGCCTGTAAGTTGCTCAACGTAATAGCGATATGCGTCAGTGCTCGGCACCCGGCCAGCTGAAGTATGGGGTTGCTCAAGGAAGCCGGCCTCGGCTAAATCTGCCATTACATTGCGGATCGTTGCCGGGCTCAGCCCTTCCTTATTTGAACGTGCCAGTGTCCGGGACCCCACTGGATCTCCAGTGGCAATAAAGGTCTCGACAATGGCGGTGAGGATTTCACGCTCCCGCTCCCCAATTGGTGGCCCAGATGGCATTTTAAGTACTTTTAATACAAAGGCTTAGATCGGATGGCTCGCAATACCCCAGTGTTTGATTTTAGGAAGGTGGGACGCCTCTGTCAAGCATTAGCACTCTCGACCCATGAATGCTAATGCTTGACCTTGTCCTTTCACTCACATTAGCTTGGTTCGACTTTTGCCGATGTCAAACGACCCTAGAAGCGATATTCGCTTATCTCGCCATGTTTCCCGCCGACGACTCTTACAGGTGGCCGTCGCGATAGGTGGCTCAAGCACATTGGAGGGGTCGTTCCCTTTCCTAAAATCTGCATCCGCAGATATTCTCAAGCAAGCCGATGGGCAGGCGATGCAAACCACACCACAGGTAAAGGGAACGATGCCAGCAAAATCTCACGTTGCAGTAATCGGAGCCGGCGCGTTCGGGGGATGGACAGCCTTGTACCTTTTGCGCCGCGGCATGCGCGTGACGTTAGTGGATGCCTGGGGTCCAGGAAACTCGCGCGCGTCTTCCGGCGGCGAAACTCGCGTGATTCGTGGAACCTATGGTCCGCATCAGCCTTATACCAAGATGGCGGCGCGGGCCATGCAACTGTGGAAAGAGAACGAACAACGGTGGAACGTTAAGCTCTTACACCAGATCGGCGTGTTGTGGATGGTGACGTCTGGAGACGATCAATTTGAACGCGGCTCGCTGCCGATGTTGAAGGAAGCCGGCATCCCTTATCAGGAACTCTCGGTGCAGGAAATGGCGGTTCGCTGGCCGCAGATCAATTTGCAGGCTGTCCACTGGGGAATTTACGAACCGGAGGGTGGTTTCCTCTTGGCGAGATTAGCTTGCCAGGCGGTGCTGGATTCGTTTCTGGCGGAAGGTGGTGAATACCGGCAACTGACAGTTTTGTCGCGCGACCTTGACCCCAGTCAGTGGGACAGCCTGTCTCTTTCAGACGGTTCGAAGCTACGAGCTGACCAATACGTCTTCGCTTGCGGACCATGGCTCGGCAAACTTTTTCCCGAAACCATCGGCAATCGCGTTCGACCAACCCGGCAGGAAGTGTTTTTCTTTGGTACTCCCGCCGGAGATCAACGCTTCGACGAGACGAAACTTCCTGTGTGGGCTGACCATCGCGACAAGTTCTTGTACGGAATTCCAGGTAATCAGGGCAGAGGTTTCAAGATCGCTGACGATACTCGCGGCGCAGAATTTGATCCGACGTCGGGCGAGCGAACGATCAGCGCTGAAGGACTCAAATCTGTTCGCGACTATATCGGGTTCCGCTTTCCCGCGATGAAAGACGCACCATTACTGGAATCGCGCGTCTGCCAGTATGAGAACAGTCCGGATAACAATTTCATCATCGACCGTCATCCGAAATATGAAAACGTCTGGCTGCTGGGAGGGGGATCTGGTCACGGGTTCAAGCACGGTCCGGCGCTGGGAGAGATGGTGGCGGAATTGGTAGCCGATCGCAAAGACCCTGCAGCCATATTTCGCTTGAAAAAATGAGTTCTGGCGTGTCGGCGACCGCTACTGGACCTGGATGACGCTCTCTCCTGCTGTCGACTTGATCTCGTCTACTCGCGTGACCACCTTGCGGGCAAACTCGTAGAGCGATTTAGCCGCGGGAAAATCCTCTCCGGCGAGAACCATGGGCTGGCCACCGTCGCCGGCTTTTCGGATCGCCGGATCAAGCTCTACAGCCCCCAGATACGCAACACCGAACTGGCTGGCGGTTTTCTCCGCGCCGCCGCGAGAAAAAATGTCGGTTTCATGCTGGCAATGCGGGCAGACGAAGAAACTCATGTTTTCCACCATTCCGACCAGGTCCACCTTCATCTGGCGGAACATTTCGATGGCTTTGCGCGCATCCTGCAAGGAAACATCGGATGGCGTGGAAACCACGATTGCACCGGTGAGCGGTACTGTTTGAATCAATGAGAGCGCAACATCCCCGGTTCCCGGCGGCAAATCCACAATCAGGTAATCGAGTTCGCCCCAAACCACTGAACCCAGAAACTGCTTGATGATGGAATGCAGCATGGGACCGCGCCAGATCAGGGGCTTATCGCCTGGATTCAAAAAGCCAACCGAAATAACCTTAAGACCGTGGGCTTCCAGCGGTTCGATGCGATTGTCTGGCAGAACTTTGGGCTGCGCATTAATGCCAAGCATCAGGGGTACGTTTGGACCGTAAACGTCGGCATCAAGCAGACCGACCTTGTGTCCCAGCCTGGATAAAACAATGGCGAGGTTGACTGCCAGGGTGGTTTTTCCCACTCCGCCCTTGCCGGATCCGACGGCGACGATCGCACCCACTCCTGGCAACGGCTGCGGCGATGGCGGATGCTGCGGTTGACCGGGACGCGGAGGAAGAGGAGTGCTCATACAGCGATTATACGTGAGGTGAAGAGCAGCTATCAGCTGTCAGCTCTCAGCATTCAGCATTTGGTGCCAATGTCTGTAGTGGGCAAGTCCGTGAAGTTTCAGTTTGAACAAAGTTCCTTCTACCGCTGTCATCCTGAGGGACTTTAGTCCCGAAGGATCTCGGGTGCATCAGCGTGATCGTAGCAATGGTTCCAACTACTACACGCCAGATCCTTCGCAAGCTCAGGATGAACGCACCAGGAGTTTCGTTGGGCTCTGGACGGCGGGCAGTAAGCCTCGCGGGTTGGCTATCAGCTTTCCACGATCATGGGCACTCGCCGGGTAACAACACACCGATCTTTGAGTCAGACTCTCAGATCTTGCGTTTGCTGAATGCTGACCGCTGAGCTGATTGCTGTCTTAATTTCCCGCGAGCTTTTTGCGTTCCATCTCCAGACGCCTGATTTCGCGCCTTCGTCCCGCATCTTCGTAGCGACGCTTTTGCTCATCGGTTTCCGGAATTACCGCCGGAACCGGAAGGTGACGACCGGCCGCATCTACCGCAACGAATGTCAGGTAGGCCGAACTCACGTGTTTGCGCGTATCCAGCACATAACTCTCCACCCAGACTTTCACTCCGACCTCCATCGAAGTGCGATAAACGCGATTCACCGACGAGCGCAGGACCACCAGGTCGCCAACCCGGACCGGTACCCGGAAGTCCAGGTGGTCGATTGACGCCGTCACCACGTAATTGCGTGAGTGCCGATGCGCAGCCATGGCTGCTGCCAGGTCAATCCAATGCATCAGACGGCCACCTAACAATGCATTCAACACATTGGAATCATTGGGGAGGACGATTTCCGACATCTCTGATTGTGAGTCGCGGACCGGCCGCGGCGGTGCGACGTTTTCGTGGTGAGTCATAGGCTTGGGGCGGGTGGAGTCGTCCGTGATTTGGGACGGGATTTTGCGCTGCAAGTAAGACTGAACGTAACACTCCAGCATTTTTTGGATGCGAGGATCCGAATGCGGAGAACTCCACATTGAGAGCTCTACATCGTATTCCACGGTGCCGTGCTTCGTTGGACGATGATCGGCCTCGCAAACAAACCACACCAGCAGCCGCGAACCCTGTTCGCGTGCAACCGAAAACCTCACCGCATCGCAATCACGCTGAAGTGGCAGTCGCGAGCATTTCGTGGCATATCCGAGATTACACAGTTGATGAAGCTCTTCATTTGAAGGCTGTGCGCCTTCATGCCCCGGTGCGGAACACTGGCCATCCCATCCTCCCCCCAAAGGCAGGCGCGACGGATGAAGCCATGCACCGTTCAATTTCTGCAGCGGCATGAAAAAGGGGCAGGCCAAAGTTGAGTTTCTTTCTGTAGTGGGTCAGCACATTGTACTCATCGACAGAGCGCCTCGCCAAATCGACATCGAAATCACAACCGCAAAGGACGCCACGAATCACAAAGGAAAGCGCCACCGTTGTAGAATTTCGTATGGATCGTGTCGCATTGCTTAACGAAGTTCTCTCGCAGAATCCCTCGGATGCCTTCGCCCGCTATGGCTTGGCAATGGAGTATTCAAAAACCGGAGAGGTCGAACGGGCGTTAGAGGAGTTTGGAAAACTGTTGGCTACTCATCCCGACTACACCGCCGGTTATTTCATGGCCGCACAGACCCTCGCAAAAGCGGATCGGACCGAAGAAGCCAAAAAGATGCTTGGTGACGGTATCGCCTCGGCGAAAAAAACTGGCAATGGTCACGCTCAAGCAGAGATGGAAGCCATGCTGGGAGAACTGGGTTAAGCTGGGCAGACCATCAGTCCACGCGACGCGGCATTTTCGCCATCACGCGTTCCACCAGCCCCGGGAATAATTGATAGACCTTAATCGCGGGATGCATCGTCCAGGGCACGACCACTTCCCGTTTCTGCTTCAGGTAGCCGTGTAACACCGCGCGGGCAACTCTTTCCGAGCTGATTCCACGAACAGAAGATGGCCTCACCGTTTTTGCTTCTTTTCCCTTGATCGCATTCGCGCTGAAATCAGTGCGCACATATCCCGGGCACACCGTCAGGACATTGATTCCGGTCCTCTTGAGCTCCACGCGCGCTGCTTTGCCGAATGCATTCATGGCAAATTTGGTGGCACTGTAGACAGAGTGAAATGGAAGCGGGATATGACCGGCAACACTTGAAATGTTAATCACGGTCCCCGCACCCTGCTGCTTCATCACATGCAAAGCGGCTTGCATGCAGGCGACGGTTCCAAAGAAATTTGTATCGAACGTTTCGCGGCACGCGGCCATGTCAACGTCGGCAGCCGAGTCGATCAGGCCGTGCCCCGCGTTGTTGACCCAAACATCAATACGCTGATAGTGGTGCAAGGTCAGGCTGACAACTCGATCAATTTCTTCCCGGTTGCGGACATCGCATGACAACCCCAGCGTGCGCTCGGCGTGGCCAATGCGGGAGCGAGCAGCTTCGGCGCGGCCGGCATCGCGGGAAAGCATCACGACAATCGCGCCTTGATCGGCGAAAATCTTCGCGATCGCTTCGCCGATGCCCATCGATGCGCCGGTTACGACGACCACTTTTCCGGCAAGATCATCTTTATCTGGATTCATGCCAGCCCTTTTCCTCCGGCGAAGTTAAAACAATCGCGGGCGTACAATCTTGAAGTCCCCGGCGTATTTCGCCGCAAGACATCGTGGAGTTTCGTCGTGAGCCTTCTGCCGCTCTTTCCGCTGGACCTGGTGCTGTTCCCAGGCACTTCCTTGCCATTGCACATTTTTGAACCGCGCTACCGAGAGATGATCGCCGAGTGTCTTGACCAGAAAAAAGCGTTTGGTATCGTCCGGGCCAAAGAGGAAGGCGTCGCGGAAATCGGCTGCACTGCAGAGATTATCACCGTTACTAAAAAATATCCCGACGGGCGCATGGACATCGTAACCGAGGGCCGGGAGCGCTTTGAGGTGATGCAAGTGAGCCAAGAGCGTGCGTTTTTGCAGGGCGATGTGCTTTATCTGGCGGATGAACCCGGCCTGGCGTCTCCGGAGGAAATCGCGCAGGCGGTGAAGCTGCAGGGTGAAATCATGGAACTAGCCGGATCCACTCCGGACGATCATCCCGAATCCGACCACTCCCGGCTTTCCTTCAATCTGGTGGGACCGCTTCCTCTTGACCTCGATTTCAAACAAACCCTGCTCGGCATGAAATCAGAAGCGGAGCGGGTGCAGGCAGTCGTCTCTTACTTCGAAGCAATTTTGCCGAACCTGCGCCGCACGGTGCGGGTGCGACAAAAGGCCGGCGGCAATGGCCACGTTCACTAAGGAGGACTTTTGTGTGCGGCCGTACATTGCGCCAGGCGGACTGAAAGCTTATCCGCAGCGGACGCGGCTCTGCTCGCGCCATCTCTAACGGCGTATAATCCAACTCAGAATCTGTTTGTTTTGGGGGGTTTTTATCATGAGTTTGCCGCGCACGCTCGGCGAATTGCGCCAGAGTCCTTTTAGCGAACAACGGCTGAGCACCCGGCGTGTCAAGGACGAGATGCGCGACAACCTGATCATCAAATTGCGTCAGGGCGGGCCGATTTTTCCCGGTATTGTCGGATACGACGACACGGTTGTGCCTCAGATCGTCAATGCCATTCTTTCACGTCATAATTTCATTCTTCTTGGACTCCGCGGTCAGGCGAAAAGCCGCATCCTGCGCGCGTTGACGACCTTGCTGGATCCTCAGGTCCCTTACATTGCCGGTTGCGAGATTCATGACAATCCCTACGCGCCCATTTGCCGTCGCTGCCGTGACGAAATCGCGCGTTTGGGAGATACCACTCCCATCGCTTACCTCAAACCAGACGATCGTTACGTGGAAAAACTGGCCACGCCCGACGTCACTATCGCAGACCTCATTGGTGACATCGATCCGATCAAGGCAGCGCGCGGTGGACATGAAATCAGCAGCGAGCTTACCGTGCACTATGGATTGCTGCCGCGTGCCAACCATGGAATATTTGCCATCAATGAACTTCCCGATCTCGCGGGAAAGATCCAGGTGGGCCTGTTTAACATCATGCAGGAAGGCGATGTACAGATTAAGGGCTACCCGATTCGACTGCCGCTCGATGTTGCGCTCGTCTTCAGCGCCAATCCGGAAGATTACACAGCACGCGGCAAAATCATCACGCCGCTGAAAGACCGCATCGGATCGGAAATTCGAACCCATTACCCGGCCACAGTCGAAGAGGGCATGACGATCACTGCTCAAGAATCCTGGACCCAGCGTGATGGATACAAACTGCATATCCCGAAGTATGTGCAGGAAGTCATTGAACGAATTGCCTTCTCGGCCCGCGATGACAAGAAGATTGACAAGCGCTCCGGCGTGAGCCAGCGTCTGCCGATTTCCTGCACGGAAAATGTGATTTCAAACGCCGAGCGGCGCGCTATCCATCAGGACGAAAAGCTGGTGGTGCCGCGTATCGCCGACATTTACGCCGCAATGCCGGCGATCACCGGCAAACTAGAACTGGAGTACGAGGGCGAAATGAAGGGCGCGGATCACGTCGGCCGCGAACTAATTCGCACCGCGGTCGCGAAGACGCATGATGGATATTTTAAAGGCACCGACATGCAGCAGATCGTGCAGTGGTTCGATCTGGGCGGCGAGATTCAATTGACGGATACCGCTAGTGCCGCCGAGGCGCTACCTTCATTGCGTGGAATCCAGGGCTTGATGGAGAAAACAGTCAAGGTTGGCGTCGGGCCGAAAGATAGCCCTGAGGTGCAGGTGTCCGCTGCCGAATTTATTCTCGAAGGCCTGCATGCGCACAAGCGGATCGGGCGCAACGAGGAGCGCGTCTTCACGGCAGGAGAAAAACAACCCAAGCAGACCGAAAAACCTTTCGAACGGGAAGAGTTGCCGTTCCGAGGACGTCGCCCGTACAACTAACCGTACTTTCAGAAAATCCAAGGGAAGCAACTCTACGAACGTCAGGCAAAACTCTCGCGTGCGCCAGCCACTTCCCTCTCTTCCTACGGTTTCTAGTTGAAACTTATCTAGTGGTCGTGACCGTGGTCGTCGTCATCGCCAACCACCAGATGCATCCAGGGATGAATGCAGCATTGATAACGGACCAGGCCCCTGCGAGGTACCGAAGCCGACGCGGTACCGCCGGCAGGAATCATGAGATTGTCAGGTCCGGGTGCTTGCGGAGTGAGGACTCCATCCACAAGCTGAGCGCATTCCGGAGCGGGTACAGGGTTACCGGATGCCTGGTTAAGAACATCGACAAAACCGCCCCCGAACTTCTTCACCCGAGTGAAGGTGTGGGTTTCGCCGCCCATGTTCTGGAGGGCCAAAGCGATTGGCCGACGATCTGATTTGATTTCCGCTGGAGAGTAACGCCACGCGCCGACCGATTGGTCCGAGGAAAGCTCTCCCAGGAAACCGTTAACAGTGATAGCTCCGGTCGAGGTGTCGCGTTCGCAAGCTCCACTTCCAAATGCCATGTTAAAGGTGGTGGGATCGCAATAATCCCACAAGTGAATGTTTGCCTGGGATTTACCCCGGTTGTCGTGATTGTCCTCGGCCGACGCAGCCGAGAAAATGAATATGGATGCCAGACCGCATAGTACCAGCGGTCCCACGAACCACTTCGAGCTTGATGTTTTCAAGATTTTCCCTCCTGATAACTGAGTGAGAAGCTGGACCGCGTCGGCCAGAAAGTTAGCGCGGACAATTCGCAACATCGAGTTTCAAACTGCGGTAAGCTAGGATTAAGCGAAGGTAGAGTAAGTTTTTGTGGGGATTGTCACTGTTCTGTCTCCAGCGTGCAAAAGTTCTGTTGGCAGACCTGACGATTTCCAATCTGTCTTAAAATGAAGGTCACTGGCGCCTGCAATTAAAGGCTGTTTTCTATGAAACGCATCCGATATAGCAAATATGTTCCCGATCCAGCCGGCGAAATGAGCATGGAAGATCTGCTCAGCGCTCTGTCTGATTACCTGCTGCAGAGCGGCTTCCAGAATTACATGTTTGACGACATGCTTGACGGAGAGCAGACGCTCGACGATCTTCGCCGAGCTATCGAACAGGCGTTGCTGGAAGGAGATTTGCTGGATGAGGAAATGCGCGACCGGCTTCGCCAGATGCAAATGGACGGAACGCTGGATGAACTGATCGAACAACTCCTCCAGCGTATGGAGCAGGAAGATTACATCAGCATTGACGACCCCCATGATCCATCGCGGCAATCGAGCGTTGGAGGACAAACCGGCGAAGCCCAGCAAGCCAAATTCGAAATTACCGACAAGAGTCTGGACTTCCTTGGTTTCAAGACGCTGCGCGATCTTATGGGTTCATTGGGCAAGTCCAGTTTCGGCCGTCATGATACCCGCGACATGGCCACCGGAGTGGAGGCCAGCGGTGCGTCGCGCACTTATGAATTCGGCGACACGCTCAACCTCGACATTACCGCAACTCTATCCAATGCGATCCAGCGCGAAGGCCTGAAACTTCCGCTTAACATCGAGTACTCCGACTTGCAGGTGCATCAGTGCGAGTACCAGTCTTCCTGCGCAACCGTGCTTATGCTCGATTGCTCGCACTCCATGATCCTCTATGGGGAGGACCGTTTCACTCCGGCCAAAAAGGTCGCCATGGCGCTTTCGCACCTCATCCGCACGCAATATCCAGGCGACTCGCTCTCACTCATTTTGTTTCATGACTCCGCCGAAGAAGTTCCTCTTTCACAACTGGCGAGAGTGAAAGTTGGACCGTACTACACCAACACGCGTGAAGGCTTGCGGCTGGCCCAGCGCGTTCTGCAGCGTCAACGCAAGGACATGAAGCAGATCGTGATGATTACCGATGGCAAGCCGTCCGCTCTCACTCTGGAAGACGGGCGGATTTACAAGAACGCCTTCGGCCTCGATCCCATGGTAGTGAGCCAGACGCTGGAGGAAGTTTCCAAGTGCAAACGCGCCGGAGTCATGATCAACACATTCATGCTGGCATCTGATTACGGGCTGATTCAGTTTGTGCAGAAAGTAACGGAGATGTGCCGCGGCAAAGCTTACTTCACTACCCCGTACACGCTGGGGCAGTATCTATTGATGGATTACATGTCGCGGAAGACGAAGACCATTCACTGAGCCAAGCGGGATGAAATGGCCGTTCGTGCTCGCCAGTTCTTTAACGCCCGAGCCCAGAATCTTAATTTTTACCCTTTTGTAGTTTCTCTCACCGCGCGGTATGCATGGTCGATCGCGCCGTCCGTATAGGCGTACGCTCCGGCGTCCGCATTTGCGATTGCAATCCGGCCAAAGGGCTGGCGAGCCACCTCGCACGGAGTCTCTCCGCCTTCTAGCCAGAATTTGTCCCAGAGCGAGTTGTATTCGTAGGCGTAACCATGCGGCCACCGGTTCACTGTGATTGCGGTGATGTCGGTTGCGGGATCGAATCCTCCCGGACCTGTAACGCGTGCCAGTTGTTCACGAATATTTCGCTCCATGGTTTCGAACGTCGTGTTGAAAAGTTCCATACGGCCAAGCAGGTGTTGGTCGCGCGCCGGACGCCCCGGCTTGCACGGAGTTTTCATCATGTGTGCGACGACCGGTTCATCCGGATGGCGCGAGCACTCGTAGCCACCTATACTCACCGGCAAATCGAGGTTCATGTAAGAGTGATATCCGCCGGGACAATAAATCGCATTCGTGCCCAGCTTCTCGAACGCCCTCCAGTTCCGCAGAGCAACGTTGGTATAAAGAAGCGGGACCTTCGCCGCGGATGCGAGCGCCTGTTTCTGTTTGTCCGGCAACTGCTCGCAAATGTAAGGAATGACTACGTGCCAGCAAGCGAGAATGCAATGCGAAGCACGGACTGTATAAACTTTGCCGCCGCGTGAGTACGCGACTTCGACTTCCCTGGAGCTGCCGGGATCTCCCTGATGTTTCACCCGCACCGCGGTGCTATTCAAGCGAATGCGCACCTTGGAACCCGGCTCGTCCAGTTTTGCGTAATTGGCCCTGGCGGGAATTACATCGGTCGAGGACTTGCCCGGAATGGCTTGAGGAATCAGCGTGCGCACCAGGAGGCGGGCGATGGAAGCATTGCCATCCGGGAAGTGAAAGAAGTATTTCTCCGCCTCTTCGTTCGGGATGGCATCGCGATTCATGCCTTTCCCCGGACCCGGATCAAGATTCATGCCGCTAAACCCAGGCGCTCCCAGGCCCCACGCGTCCTGCGCCGCGACAGCGTCGAATCCCACTCCAAACAGCGGCTGCGGCATCGGCTGAAAAAACTTTACCAATTCAGGGCTGACTTTGATCTGATCGGTGAGAAAGCTGTTATAGCTCATGCGAGCCAGGCGGGCTTTCTTTTCATCCGGGGTCAAACCGGGCAGGTAGTCCTTCTTTTCGGTCAGAAGACGGGTGAAGTCGGCTTTAGCTTGTTCGGAGAGCGGTGCGTCTTTGAGGAACACTTCCAGAGCATGAGCTTGCACGATGTCTGATTCGCTCTCTCCGCCGACATGTGGCAACGGATTGGCAGCAAGAGCGTCAGCGCCAAATGTCTCTCTATCGAAGAAAACCTTCGGGCCCATGCCAAACGAGCGATACAAATCCTTGCTCAAATATTTGGGATAAGACGCGACGTCAATTCCTAACTCCTCAATCAGTCCCTTGGCGACCAGACTGTATGGAGCTGGACTCTCGATCGCGAACGTACCTCCAAACCCAAGCATGGTACGTTGCGGAGCTTTAAATTCGTTGCGCTTGGCGTGTCCGCCAAAGTCATCGTGATTTTCGAGGATGAGTATGCGAGCGTTCGTTCCGGCGACCTTGCGAAAGAAATGTGCTGCGGAAAGCCCGCTGATGCCACCACCGACGATGACCAGATCATATTTCTCGTCCGTGGACACGGGAGATCCGGCCTGTTCCCAGAAGGTTCCGTCGCGCAAGCTATGGGCAACTTCGAAAGACCCAGGATGACTGCCGCGAAGTCCGGTCAAAGCCGGTGGGTAATAGCTTGGAGATTTTTCCGGCTCCGCAGGAATGCCACCGGTGGCGGCCAGTAACTCAGAAGGGAGAATAGTGGCGCCAGCGGTGATTGCGATCCCGTTGAGGAAATCGCGCCGCGTGATGCGGCGATTCATCCCAAGGTTTCGATCGTTCGAATCGTTCACGAGGTCCTTAAAACGTGGAGCAGCACAGGCATCGGCCGCGACCGCGACGCCAATTGAGGCTCCGGCCCATCAACAAGCCAGTTATCTTTGCCGCTTTTCGTTGGGACGCGACGCGTTTCGGATCAGATGCCTTCGGCCTTTTTTACTGCGACTTCAGCTCCCTGAAACCCAATGCGGCTGTGGGTGCCGTCACAGAACGGTTTCGTCACCGATCCGCCACAACGGCAGAGAGAGAACGCCGGCTTGCCGGTCAGGTCGTACTTGTTGCCGTCGGCGTCGATCAATTCGATCGAGTTCTCGGGATCTTCCACCCGGTACGGACCATTCTTTTTGACAGTAATTTTGACTGCAGCCATGAAACCTCCGATTTAAGTCTGTGCCATGAAGATAGCAGTTTTGGAAGGACCTTTCAGCTGTGCGCCATCAGTTCAGCCAAAATTACAACTGGCGGCGGCCGGAGCCTCGAGGTGTGCGCAACGAGTACTACGCCGCGGCTCGCTTGCTCCCCAACAGGCTTCGGTAGAGTTCGAGATATTGGTCGATCATGCGTTTGGATGTGAAGCACTCGCGGGCGCGTTGAAAGGCTCGATTCGCGTAGTTGCGGCACAGATCCTTCTCGCCGCTCAGACGACGGATCGCGGACGCAAGACTCGCAGAATCGTTCTCGTGAAAGTAGAGAACAGCATCACCCCATATCTCGCGGAATGCAGGAATGTCGTTGGCAACAATGGCGCAGCGGGAAAATGCCGCTTCCACAGCGGCCATGTCGAAAGGCTCGTAGCGTGACGTCGCCGCGTAAATCGATGCCCGGCTATACAGCAAGCGCAACTGCGATTCGGTTTGCGGGCCCCTCAGAGCAATATTCATTTCGTCGACCGAGAGCTTGACGTCAGCACGAATCGGAGTCCTCACGGGTCCATGCACGGGTGTTTCCGCACCAACAATGCAGACGGGGAGAGGATGGGTGTGTTGAGTCAACAATGAGACCTGCTTGCCGGCATCCAGCAAGCGGCCCACCGCAAGCACCGAATCGTCCTTGCCTACGTATGGATTGAAGAAAATCGGATTGCGTCCGTTATAGATCACCGTGTCGCACGCTGTCCGGGTATAACAGTCGCGGACGGTGTCCCGCATCCACATCGAAGGAGCCACGACAACGCTGGCCATCGCCAGGCCTCGCGTGACCACGTCCCGATACCACCGCAACCACAGATCGTCCTTCGGTTCACGGCCATGCACCGTCTTCCACCACGTAATGAGATCGCCATGTGCGACCACCACCCGCGGCACTGCCACAGGAAGACTGCCGTAGCACAACTGGTTCAGGTGAAGCAGATCAGGTTTCAGCTCTTTAACTAACGCCGTGAGATAAGCTGAGGACTCGCTAAGATCTTGTTGGCCTTCGTCCATCCAGTCGAGACGGAATGCCGTGGGACGGTATTCCAGGCCGTGCAGATGTTCCATCCACGACGTCTGTTGGGGAAGTGGAATCTCGCCAAAGCTGACCAGTGTGACGCGCATCCCACGGCTTACTAATCCGGAAACGAGTTCACGAGTGTAGGTCCAAGTACCGCTGAGAGTATCTGAGGTAACCAGAATGTGCACGAAATCCCCTGGAAGAGCGCGAAAGGCCGAGGGAGGATGGCCACTCCACGTTCATGACTGCTGCGCTATTGTAGGTGCGGAAACACAAAACGAAAACAAGATTCTCGCCGAGAGTAGTAGCTACGGAATACGCAAAAAGTTGCACATCGCGCCTAGAATCGCGCTTCCGCCGCTTCTGGAACCGTCGAGTTTTACCCGCATCTCGTGCGCCAACTCGCGTGCAGCGCGCATTTTGACTTCCGCGGCGCCCGGGAGGCTCGGAACCTTTAACGCCATTTCGCATGAAAGCAGCAAGTCGGTGATCGTGCTTTTGAGTTCATTGCGGGACTTGTTGCACCTCATGGCGAAGCAACAAGAGTTCCTTCGTGTGACGGTAAACGGCAGCACGCAACTCGCGCACTACCCGGTCGATGCCGCTGGTGGCAAAATTCACCAGCACAGGCGCGGCTGTCCCGATTTGTTCCAGCACCAGGTCACTCTCGACCGGCTCGGTCTCAAGGAAATGCCTGATCGATGAGAACAGCCACGTATTGCTGAGCGCGCAACTGGGCCATCGCCTGCGACAGCGTGGCAGCCAGGTGAGTTTCTTCGCAGGTGACACTTTGAATTACCTGCGCGCAACCCCGGACTTTGCCGGAAGGAGTAATAACTAGCAGCATGAAACTGTGTCTTTGCAACTTGCTAGCCGCAATCATGTTGCTGAAAACAAGCGCGTTATCGAGACACGAGCCCTTTTTGCTTATCCCGATCCGGGAAGCTCGTTCCGAATCAGTCCTGGCATTAGAAAGCTCTAAAAGTCTAATCAGGTAAGTGACCAAAAACTTTGTAAGGTTTTGGCTCTCACCGGGACTACCTCATATGAACGGAAATTGATTTCGGGAAGGTAGATCGAGCGTGCCACCAGAGTCGGGATCATATCGCGGGTTTGCGGATACGATCTCTGAACCTTCACCTGAGATTAGGATGGACCCGGGTAAATCCGTGAGTAACAACTCTGGCGAAACCACTGAAATCCGGTTCAACCGAGTGCTGCGCGAGTATGGACCGGCATTATCCCGCTTGGCGTTCGGTTACGAAAAAGTACAGGGGGCACGCGAAGAGTTGACCCAGGAGATCGCGCTGGCGTTGTGGCAGGCGTTGCCGCATTTTCGCGGCGATTGTTCCGAACGCACCTTCGTTTACCGGATCGCTCACAATCGTGGCGTAACCCACGTCTGCCGGCGCCAGCCAGCGCACCAGCCGCTCGATGAACTGGCGCCGCACCACGAGCCGGCTGACCCCAGACCGCATCCGGAAGAACAGGCGGCCATAACGGGCCTGCGCGACCGGTTGCGGTCTGCCATTCAGCGACTGCCTCTTGCATATCGACAGGTAGTGATGCTCATGCTGGAGGATCTTCCCCACGCGGAGATTGCTGAGGTCCTCGGCATTTCGGAGAGCAATGTCGCCGTGCGTCTGAATAGGGCACGAAAAGCACTCAAGGAAGCAATGGAGGAGCGCGCGTGAATAGCGAGACCGAGCTCGAAATCTGGCAACGTGAGTGGCGGGATCGAACCGAGCCCATGCCAGACCTGAAGAAAAAGATCAGGCGGCAGAACCTGCGCACGGTCGCGGCCATACTCGCGGTCTGTGCCTGTCTGGCTTTCTCTACCGTCGAGGCATTTCGAAATCGAAGCTACTTTATGGCCGGGGTCGCTGCGGGAATAGCGTTCGCGAGCGTTTTTATGGGCGGTTACGCATGGTGGGTTCGCCGGGGCGCATGGAAGCCTACGGCGCAAACCACTCTGGCCTATGCCGAACTCTGTTACAGAAGAGCCCTCGCGAAAGCGCGGACTGTCCGCTTTGCGTTTTATTTTTTGCTCATCGCAACCGTGCTGTTCGGGATTTTTGTGGCATGGAACTGGAAACACTTTCATCCGCGAGATGGAATTGTCCTTGTGGCATTGGTGGCGGAATTGTTTTTCTTCAAGCACTTTGGCCGGCGCAAGCGACGTGAGATTGAAGAAACCAGGAAACTGGTCGACGGCCTTAAGGAGTAATTAAAACAGGAATCGATGGAAAGGCAGGCTACACAATTATGCAAACCCTATCGTTAGTGATCGACATTATTCTCGCAACCTATGTGATCAGGGAAGTGGTTCGCTTTGGAGCGCAGTATCGCCAGCTCAAGCGCGACATAGCTCAACGGAGACCAGAAGGCCCTTACGCGTGTCTACCAGAAGGCGATCGTGTTTGAGTGGGTCAGCGCGCTTCTTGCGCTGCTTGCACTCGGATTGGACTGGAGCAACGTGAATCCCAAACTATTGGCGCTGGAGGGCACGCGGATGGTTCAAAGTTGGCGAGTCGGAGGCGTGGATCGAAGCGGTGTCGAGTGGGACAGGATGGCCGGGATAGCTTTGGGGTTGGTCATCGGAACGACGGCTGCCATCGTGATAGCCAGAATCAGATCCAATCGGACCGGCGCCGCCCCGGCGATTGCTCCTGCCTGGTGGCGCAAGCTGTTGCCCGACTTTTCTGCGCTGCTCCCGGCCACGATGCGCGAAAGAGTTCTTTGGGCAGCCGTTGCCGTCAGCGCTGGCGTCTGTGAGGAGATCGTCTTCCGCGGATGGTTATTGTCAATGCTTCACGGCACATTACGGCTCAATGGCACCGCGTTAATCCTGGTGGCGGCCGTACTCTTTGGGCTGGCACATTCCTATCAGGGGATGGCCGGCATCGTGCTCACCGCGTTGGCCGGAGTATTGTTCTGCGGACTTTATGTCGTCACCGGCTCGCTGCTAGCGCCCATCGTGCTGCACATTCTGATTGATTTGCGTTTCGCTGTCATGCCCGCGCCGAGAATGCACAATCCGCGGGCAATATATGCATGACTGCCTGATTCTCTGCCGTCATGAGAAGGGTTTGTCGAAATTCGATCAAGGTTCAGCAAACGAAAACAACAAGGCTGGTCGGAAGTCTAATTCCTGTCTGCCAATACTCTGCGAGGTCTGCGGTCGCGGGGCCGCCTCGCGGGTCCCAGTCGCTCGAGTGCAATCGCGAGTTCCTGGACTCCGCGCCGGATTTCTTCGGTGTCGACGGCCGCAAAGCCCAACTGTAGTCCTTCTCGTCCGGCACCGCCACGATGGTATCGGCTTAACGGTGTCACGTCCACATTTCGAACGGCTGCTGCTGCAGCGGCCGTCTCACCGTCAAGCCCGTTGCACAACCAGCCTGATGTCTGTAGTCCGGCCTCTACGCTCGAAATGTCCAGCAGCCCGGTGAGCCTCTGCCGGGCGAAATGTAACAAAGCAGACAAACGCTCCGCGTATACCTCTCGCATTCGCCGGATATGTCGTCCGAAATGTCCCTCGGTGATGAAATCGCAAAGAACCACCTGCTCCAACATCGGTGCGTGCCTGCTAGTAATCGACTTCGCCGCTTCGAAGCGATCGACCCAATGGGAAGGAATCACCAGGTATCCCAACCGGAGCGAGGGAAAGAGCACCTTGCTGAAGCTGCCGGCATAAATGACAGATCCACTGCGATCGAGTCCTTGTAGCGCCGGAATGGGATGCCCCGAATAGCGATATTCGCTGTCGTAGTCATCTTCAAAAATCAGGGCTCCAGATTCCCTCGCCCACTCCAGCAACTGCAGGCGCCGAGCCAGGCTCATGGTCGTTCCCAACGGAAACTGATGTCCGGGGGTGATGTAAACCATTCGCGCTACTCGTGCGGGCAAACGGCTTACGTTCAAGCCCTCTTCATCCGAAGCGATGCCTGAAATCTTCACGCCGGATGCCACAAAAACCATTGCTGCGCCAGAATATCCGGGGTTTTCCATGCAAACCCTGTCCCCGGGGTCCAGACAGAGCCTTGCAGTAAGGTCGAGGCCTTCCTGCACTCCGGAGACGATGGCGATCTGCTCCGGCACGCATTTCACGCCGCGTGAGGTGTTTAGGTACTCGGCCACAGCCCGCCGCAGTGGAAGATGTCCCAGCGAATCGCATCCCATCAGGAGCTGGGTAGAAGTCCGACGCAGACAGCGGGCCGTGATCTTCGCCCAAAGGGCGATGGGAAACAGATTCAACGCTGGCAAGTTGGGACGGAAGGCGCGGACAGGCCGCATTTCATACCCTGAAAACAGCCTTGCCCGCTTACCGTATTCCGAGACCCGTGGAGGCAGCTCCGGTTGTGTACGCGCCTTCGACGCTTCGTCAGCGACAACCTGAAGTAAATCATCGGGTCGGATTTTGCTGACATACGTCCCGGATCCCACGGTTCCTTCTACGTAACCTTCGGCTTCCAACTGGTCGAAAGCATTGACGACGGTTCCGCGGGATAGTCCGTAGCGGCGAGCGATATCTCTCGTGGAGGGAAGGCGTGAACCTGGACGCAGGCGGCCTTCCAGAATTTCCGTTCGCAAAACCGTATACAACCAGCGATGGGCGGTGACCCCGGAATTCCGCATCGGAAGGGACAGGTCGAAGGTGGCTGCCTTTTTTGGCATATAAATGGTACAGGCAAACTAATGTAAATGGATCTTGTAGTCGATCCATTATCCGCTTAGGTTGGCATGGTCATGAATATTTCAAAAATCTGGTTCGGCGGCACGGTCGCGATTGTTTTGGCGCTCACGGGAATTCGTGGATGGTCCCAGGATCACGACGCAATATCGCCTGGACACAAAGAACGAGGCCGAATCGCGCTCTCCCAGGGACTACCCAACCTAAATGGCGATCATCTCAAGGCAACACTGGTTGAGGTTAACTACGGACCCGGAGAATCTTCGCTGCCGCACAGCCATCCTTGCGCTGTGATTGGTTATGTGGTGCAGGGGACGCTGCGAACCCAGGTCAAAGGTGGACCTGAGGTCGTCTATAAAGCAGGCGAAACGTTTTACGAAGCGCCGAATGGCGTTCACGCCGTCTCCGCCAACGCCAGCCTTACGGAGCCGGCGAAGTTCGTTGCCTACTTCGTTTGCGACCGCGACATGCCACTCAGTGTTAGTGTGCCGGAAACTGCGAAAGCGGAGGAAAAGTAACCATGACCGAGCCAGTATCTGGAACTCCGGCGGTCTTGCCGCGAGACGCGGCGCGAAGAACGTACCACTGGGAGCGCTGGGCAATCGTCTACGCCCGTATTGCCCTCGGTGCCGCGTTCCTTTCCGCAGTCGGCGCACGCTTCGGTCTCTACGGAAAAGACGTCGGTTGGGGCAACTTCGCCAACTTCACGCGCTATACGGCAGAAGTGAACTCCTTCATGCCCGCGTTCACGATTCCTTTTCTGGCTTGGGCTGCCACTGTTGCTGAAACGTTTTTCGGCGTGACCTTGATTCTCGGGATATGGCCCCGCTGGGTGGCTTTGGGAAGCGCCCTGCTGCTGGGCGTGTTCGGCCTGGCGATGGCAATCTCTTTCGGAATCAAATCTCCGCTGGACTACTCGGTATTTTCGGCGTCAGCGGCTGCTTTGCTGCTGGCTATGTTCCAGGACCGCCAGGCGAAAGCACGGGCATAAGCCTGCCCTGAAGCTGGTTTCAACATGATTCCAATCTGGGGAGGAAGAAAATGTATCGCATCCGTCAAAGCATTCGCCGATATAGAACTATCCAGGTCGCCGCCGCCTTAATCGCTTTGCTGGCAACGCTTCCGGCATCAGGCTGGACATCCGCGCCTGATGATCGAGAAGAGCTCCTCAAGGTGCGTGAAACAGTCTGGCGGGCATGGTTCGACAACGATACCAATGCCCTGCAGAAACTCGTTCCCCCGGACACGATTGTGATCAGCTCTGGTGAGGAAAAATGGAAGAAACAAGCGGACATATTTCGAACCGCCGCCGAGTTTCAGGCAGCGGGAGGAAAACTGCGTCGCCTGGAGTTCCCCCGGACTGAAGTTCAACGCTTTGGTGACGTCGCGATAATCTGGAGTCAATATCTGGTGGAGACCGAGACCGGCGGAAAGCGGTCGGTCGATTCCGGCAGGGTCACTGAAATCTTTGTGCGCCGCGAAGGACAGTGGACCAATCCGGGATGGCACACCGACGCGTTCAAATGAGAAAGCATGTGGATCGCGAAGTTTAATCCTGAGCCACGTACTCCTTCAGCTTCCGGCAAAGCGTCGTCTTCCCAATCCCGAGCATCCTTGCGGCAAGCAGCTTGTCTCCGTTTAACTGCCCGATCGTGCCCAGAATAGTTTGCTTCTCCAGTTCCGCCATGGGAAGAATTTTTGCGGAGGTATTTCCCTCCGCGGCGATGGGTCCCGGAACTCCGTGGATCGAACTGGGCAGATCTCCCACCTGAATCACCGGTCCCGAACTGAACGCGCAGTCGCGCTCCAGACAGTTTTCCAGTTCCCGCGCATTGCCCGGCCAGTCATACGCCAGCAAGGCTTTCATGGCACATCGTTGAGAGTTCGTTCGTGACCCGAGACTCGCAACAATCGCTCCAGGAAGTGCCCCACCAGAAACGGGAAGTCCTCCCGCCGTTCTCGCAGCGGCGGAATTTTCAAGCTGAGCACATTGAGGCGAAAATATCCTTTCAAAGCACTTTCAAAACGTGCCGTTGAACAGAAGCATTAGGCATGAGCCGTGTTTTGGGAAAGCTCCAAATGGGCACATTCATCATGTCGAAGGTGCGGTCGCTCCCAAATCGGGAAGCCGACATCCAGAGGCTTACCCGTAGCGGACTCTCCATTTTGGGGAATCTATCCGGGCGCAGAGCGACTTCTAAGTTCAGCTGTCACAGACGTTTTGCGCTCCACGTTGTGCTTAAATTTCGATCGCTCCCGTATGCAAGGTCTTGCAACATTTGCTATCTGTTTACGTCATAAATCACACTTGATTTTCCACATGAATCTGGTAGGTTGGGAGTCCTCCCCCGCTACCATCCCCCACTCTGTTCCACAGGCTTCGCGGAGCCGCACTGTTTCCGCCAGCCGACTTTTGTCCACAAAGGGCGATGTAGCGAATGACTCGACACCGGATTTTGTTAGGCATTGCCGGACTGCTGATTTCAACCTTCACAGCGTGCGGGGGAGGCGGATCTCAACCCGCTGGCTCAACGCAACCTTCAACCCCAACCGAGCCCAGTCAACCGGCGTTTCAGCAGACATTCCAGAATTCGACCGGGACGCTCATGACGTATAGTCCGGGGCCTGTCGATTCTTCCGGCCCATTCTTCACCAAGCTTGGGACGAATAATCGCACCTGCGCCAGTTGTCATGATGCCGCCGACGGATGGAGCATTACTCCGGCACACCTACAACAAAGATTTCAGGCTACCGAGGGCAACGATCCGATTTTCCTTGCGGTTGATGGCGCTAATTGCCCAAGCTCGGACGTATCGAACCTGGATGCCCAGTACGCGGCCTATACCCTGCTCCTGAACAAGGGGCTGATACGCATTTCGTTGCCGGTACCTGCCAATGCTGACTTCAGCATCATCTCGGTGAACGATCCTTACAACTGCCCGCAGACTACAGCTACGCAGCCTGCGCTTTACCGGCGGCCGCTTGCGTCGACCAATCTGAAGTTTCTCAATGGAATCATGTGGGATGGCCGGGAACCCGATCTACGGAGCCAGGCAACGAACGCGAGTCTGGTGCATGGCCAGGCGTCGAAAGCGCCTACCGATGCACAGCTGCAGCAGATCATGAGCCTGGAAACGTCGGTATTCACGGCGCAATCGAAAGATAATCTTGCGGGGGACCTTACTTCGTTGGGCGGAAATGGCGGTCCGGTATTCCTCTCGACGCAGCCGTTCTCTCAGGGCATGAACTCGGGCTCGGGATTCAACCCCAATGCGTTCACCCTGTATACAAATTGGTCGAACGTTAGCGGTTCCAGCGCAGCGGCGCAGCAATCCATCGCGCGCGGAGAGATGCTGTTCAACAATCGCCCGATTTTGATTTCTGTCGTGCCTGGATTTAACGATGTTCAGGGTCAGGATCAGGTTACGGGCACTTGCTCGACGTGCCACAACGCACCGAACGTCGGCGTCGACTCATCGTTCGCGATGATGAACATTGGAACCACTTCTCCTAGCTCTGATCTCCCGTACTACGTCATTCTTTGCAATGACGGAACACAAGTCGCAACCAGCGACCCGGGACGGGCACTGGTCACCGGAAAGTGCGCGGATATCAGCAAATTCAAAGTCCCGAATATGCGCGGCCTGGCCGCGCGCGCTCCGTACTTCCACAATGGCTCATCCGCGACTTTAATGGACGTCGTTAACTTCTACAACCAACGATTTAATATGCTCCTGAGCGATCAAGACAAAGCTGACCTGGTCGCGTTCATGAGTACGCTGTAGCTTTGAATCGCATTTCTTTGGACACGGCTACTGGGGAGCAGTCGGAGTTCTATTTCTTGCTGGCCGTAAGTGGGTGTGAAGTGCGGGAAGAAGAGAAGATTTCACACCAGCGGCAAAGGCTGTGCAAGACGAAACGTTAGTTGCCTCCCGGCGGAGATCCCGACATCTCTGATCTCAACCGGAGGGTCCATTCTGATCTCTGCCGCCGTGCCTGTCGTGGCTCCAATCAAACTCGCCTGGCTGGTTCTATTCAGGCCCGTTCTATTCAGATCACTGGTTGATACCCGGTCGATCATTACACTGCCGGTCGGCACGTCCATGGCCGACACTCCTCCGCTCGGCGCACCGGCAAGCGCGGTCAACGTTTCCCGGCGATGGGGGCTCCTCTTCACGAAAATGCTCGAAGTCTGTATGGGAACGGACTTGCCATGAAGCGACACAGCGATTAGAGCGAGGCGCATGTAGCCCGACTCCTGAAGCTCGCCGGCCGCCCGTGCATCAAGAACCTTACCCACAATGCTTGAACCGCGCGGTGCTACGACTCTCCCATGGACGACAATGGGTTCGTCCAGAACAGCTTCAAATGCATCGCCTGCCTGGGAAGTCGCGCTCGATAGAGCCGTACGCAGATGAATAGAAAGCGGGGTTCCGGCGGGAATGGCGGCGGGAGTCAGGGAGCCAGTGGGGAAAATTCCACCTTTGTCCGATGTGCGATCAAAGGGTAAATGCTGATCAGGACTCGCTACCTCGTCGGATATTGAAATGCCCTCGTGTCGCGAGCATCCCGCCATCAATAAACTGGAAAGAATCAGCAGATATGTGACGGAGTTCGGCCAACTGCCGTCCGATAGCTTCATGAAACAATCCTGCCGTGAGGAACCACTTTCCGACAAGTCGCAAGACGGATGCCATTGTCGCGGATTGATTTGTCAGTTACTTAAGGGCATGGCGCTGCGTATTCGTGTATTTTTTGCGCGTATTATTTGACCGAGGCGTCGAGGAATCCGGACGTCACATGCTTTCGGCGTTTGCTCCCTAAACATCGAGAAGGTGGCCAAGAAAAACAGAGGAGGCGGTTTAAGCCGCCTCCTCCGTTGTGTAGAGCATTGATCTGCAATGTTTCCATTTAGCCTGATGCTAGTTGGACGAGCCTCCGAAACTAGCGGATGCGCTCTCGGCTTCATTCTCCGGCTGAACAATCACGCCATCAAACGGGGTTGCGCCGACAAAGCGTCCACGTACGACGCTGATGCGTCGCAGCGGATATCCCGAATCGGGCCCGCGATGCCATGTCCGGCCGTTGTCCTTGCTCTCGAACACCACGCCCGTCGCCGTGCTGGTCGCCAAAAGACGTTTCCGGCCCTGGTCGTAGACGATCGAACTGATGTTCTTGTCGGGAATGCCGTTCACAACGTGCTCCCAGGTCGCACCAGAGTCAGCGCTGCGGAATGCACCCTCACGGGAGGCAATCAGGATCTGCCCTTCAGGAGTGACAGTCACGCCGTGAATGCTGGTGATGTAGGAGGACAGCGGCGCCTGTTGCCAAGTCGTACCCGCATTGTTCGAATAAAGAACATTGGTGCGAGTGGCCGCTACTACCAGGCTCGCCTTCGGACTCAACTGAAACGAAATCAGTCTTACCCAGAACCGCACCGCCGGTCCAGGTCTTGCCCTGGTCCGAACTGGTGAATAATCCAGCCGACGTTGCCGCCAGCCAGCGCTTGGGTGTGACTTCAATGTCGCTCACGCGAGCATCCAGAGACTGAGCGAACAACAACCGCAGGTACTTTCGCCGCTTTCGTCCCCTTCTTGCCTTTCACCACGCGTGCCGCGGTCTTCTCGGTCACGATCGTAGTTGATCGGACGCCATTGGCTGGAATTGTGATCAAGCAGGAACATTCCTTTGTTGGTACCGGCAATCAGAGCGCCATTGGAAGCCTGCTGCAACGCGAACACGTCGCGCCCGCCCAGGCCCGCACTCTTCTGCTGCCAGCTCTGTCCGCCGTCGCGGGTGGAGAAAACTCCGCCCCACTCGCGGTCATTCACCACGCCAACGAGAATTGCATTGGGATCGTTATTGTCGGCAAGAATCGAGCTGACATAACGGTGGGTATAGCCGTGATTGGAAGCTTCAAAGCTCTGTGCTCCGTTGTCACTGGCCAGAACGCCACTGCGATCGGTCGCCAGCAACACCCGGTTGGCATTGCGTGGATCCACGAGTACATCGTTTACAACAACTTCAGAGTTGGTTACGTGCTTCCAGGTCTTGCCACCATCGAGGGTCTTCCAGAGACCTTCGGTAGTGCCGGCATAAACGGTCTCGGGGTTGCTCGGATCCTGCTTCAACACGCGAGTGCGGCGCGCCGAGAACGGAATGCCCTGCAGCTTGTGGAACAAGTCGCCCGCGCTCTCGCTCTTGTAGATTCCAGAGCAAGCGCTGGCGTACACGATGGAAGAATTGGTGGAGTCGACGATGACCGAGAACACGTCCGAGTCATCGATCATGCCTTTATTGATGTGATGCCAGTTGGCTCCGCCGTCGTCCGTCTTCCAGGCCAGGTGCCAGGTTCCGGCGTAGACCACATCCGGGTTCTTGGGATCGACCGCGATCGACTCGATGTTCTTGATTTCGGCGCTGGGAGGAGAAATCTTCTCCCAGTTTTTGCCACCATTCTTGGTGCGGTAAACGCCGTCCAGCGCGCCGACTACCAGAATATTGGAGTCGGAGGCGGAAATGGCCATCGCCCGGACCGATTTTCCATGCAAGTCAGGAAGCACATCCCAGTTATTGCCGCCGTCGTGCGAGCGATAGACATCGCCAGCCTGCTGGTTCTCGACGCTCCAAGCCGAAACGTAAATATGTTTCGGATTCTGGGGATCAATCGTGATGTGATCCAGGACATTGTCATCGCCGCCCAAGTGCGCCAGACGGCCCCAGCTATGTCCGCCATCGTTGGAAAGAAACAGGGTTCCAGTGCTGGTCCCAAGGTAAATGTGATCGGGATTTTTCGGGTCGAAATTCAGACTCCGAACATCGCCTCCATCCGGTCCCAGGGAAGTCCATTGACCAGCCCAAAGAGTGGTAACCGAGATCATGGCGACAGCTAATGTAATCAATGTCTTACGGGAAATCATCCGAATCGCACGTGAAATCATAAGTAACTTTACCCCTAGCAAAGGATTATGCGCTTGCGGGTGAGATTGACAGCGTAACCTTTCTTGTTCAAGTTACGTAAGGGCAAACAAAAAAAGGCCGGTCGAGCGTTAACTCGACCGGCCTTAGTTTTTTACAAGTCTTACTGGGCCGGCGGTTTAGCTGCCTTCTTTTTGACGGCCGGGTGATCCGGAACTGCCTTCACCTTCGACTCGTCAACCGTTTGCGTTCCCTCGCCCGTAAAGCTCGCTCCGGCAGGAACCACCCAATACTCGGCGGTCTTGGTACCGGCGCTGCCTGTGCGGACTTCAATCCGGCTGGCATCGATGGCTTGTTTGGCTTCGCCACCGGACAGATATGCCTTGGAATTGACCGCGCGTTCACCGGCCAGATTCTTGCGTTTCTCGCCGGGTTCAGCGTTGCCAACAATAACCAGCTTGGAGTCGGGATCGTGCTGCAGCCGCTGCGCTACGTCGTCCAGGATGGCTTTGCAGGTGTTATCCACGCGCCAGGGTTTCACCTGGGTTGGGGAAATCGCACTCGCTCAGCTTGCTGGCTTGTGGCGGCGGTGGCGGCGGCACTTCGACGTTCACCGTAGCGGAAGAAGCGGGTGCGGTCAGGCCACGTGAATCGGTACAAGTGGCGCTCACCGTAATAGGACCAGCCGGCGCTCCGGTGGTGTTGAGGGTGGCGGTATTGCCATCGCCGGAGACGCTGCCCGCGGTCGCGGTCCAATTGCTGACCGTTACCGGAACATTGTCAGGACTGGTGCAAGAACAGGTGACCGTCGAAGGAGTACCTGCCTGAACCGAGGTCGGATTCGCCGAGCAAGACATCGTCGGCGGATTCTTCGGTGGCTCCTTCACGGTGTAGTTGGCGGTGCAACTGGTCTCCCCGTTTTTCTTGACCTTGGGATCAACCACGCGAGCAGTAACGGCATAACTTCCGCCGGCTACTCCGTTGGTATCAATGCTGGCGGTGTTGTCTTTGCCGGTGACTTTGCCACCGGTTCCGCTCCAGCTATAGGTCAGAGTGTGCTTGGGATTGAAATTGGTGGCGCTGGCTGTAACGGTGACCGGCTCACCCACCATTACTTCGCTGGGCTGGATGGAGCAACTGGCAGCCGGAACCAGCGGAGACGGATAGCCAAAGTTCAGAACGATACCAGTACGAAGTCGAATGCCCTGCAAATCAGGACGCGCCAGGCTGGCGAAAGCCGGAGAAACTTCGTCGGAAAAATTGTGATGCGCCCAAACGTAGTCAGCTTCGAACAACCGGAGCGACAGCCGTCGCCACAGAGAAAGATCCATTCCACCACCGAGGATCGCTCCGATGCCATTGCTCGTACCAACGAGCGGAACGGTCAGCCGGTTGTATCCCAGCATGGTGTGAGCGAAGAGCATCACCCCTTCATTTCGCCAGGCGAGACGAGGTCCGATGGAGGCGGTGTTCTCGGTTCCAAACTTGTTTGAGTTGCCGCCGTAGTCGGCTTCCAGTCCCCAGTGCGGGGTGAAGTTGTAGGTCGCGCTGCGCACCGGCGCCCTGCGGAATATCACCGATCGTTTGTCCTACAGGCGCATTCCGCGGAGTGAAACGGCGCAGGCACCGTGCCGCCTGGATGCAGCCACTGATAACCCAAAAAGATGTCTACCTTAGGAGTGTCTTCCTCTTGCGCGATCGCAGCAGCGGACAACAATCCGACAGCCAGAAAGCTACAGAAAGCCGACAGCAATAAACGTGCAGCACCTCTACCACGGCGAAGTGACATTCAATCCTCCAAAATCATATGAAACAATTTTTGCATTCACGCTGAGATGCAAGGTCGAATACTGGGAGTTAGCGTGGAAGCCACACGTGCTTTTGTGTGGACACCAATTCTACCCCAGCGCAAGCTCAAATCAAGATTTTCGCAATTAAGTTCTGTTAACGGCCGAGAGACAATGCGTCTCAGATTGATACCTTATCAAGCGGAGCGGTCTTCGCGGTCTCGGCGTTCTTTGCGGTTAAAAGCTTTTGTTCTTGGCATCGCGACTACAAAGCTTTTAACCGTAAAGAACGCAAATGAGCCGCGAAGAGATACCACATGCCCGGAGACATCGCAGCTGAAAACCCCGGCCCAGCTTGCAGCCGAGCGAGAAAGCCTAAATAATGGCTGCGACGCCAAATATGAGCCACGAAAAGGTATTGATCGTCGAGGACGAGGAAAATGAGCGAACCGGCCTGGCCGAGCTGATTACCAGCTGGGGCTATAGAACCGAAACGGCAAAAGATGGCGCCGAGGGTTTGGAAAAAGTCGCCGCCTGGGCGCCCTCCCTTGTAATCACGGACATGAAGATGCCGCGCATGGGCGGCCTCGAACTTCTGGACAAGCTGGCTACCGACGCGCAAACCATGGCGGTGATTGTCGTAACCGCCCAAGGCACGATTGACAGCGCGGTCCAGGCAATGCGCATGGGCGCCTACGACTACATCACCAAGCCCATCGACACCAACCGGTTACATACCATCCTGCAAAACGCCTCGGCGCTGTTGGGCACCCGCGCCGAACTTGAGGTTACGCGCCGCAAACTGCGGGACGCCGGGTCACTGGGAAGTCTGATCGGCTCATCGAAGAAAATGCAGGAGATCTTTCACCTGATCGAAATGGTCTCGCCCAGTACGGCTTCGGTGTTGATCACGGGCGCAAGCGGCACCGGCAAAGAACTGGTAGCGCGCACCGTCCACGAACTCAGCCCGCGGCGGAACAAGCCGTTTGTTCCGATCAACTGCGCCGCCATTCCGGAAACTTTGATCGAGAGCGAAATATTCGGACACGAGAAGGGCGCTTTTACCGGCGCTCTCGAGCGCCGTACCGGCTGTTTTGAACTGGCTGAGGGGGGGACCTTGCTGCTCGATGAAATTGGCGAGATGCCGGTCGCCACGCAGGCCAAACTATTGCGCGTACTGGAAGACAGCAAGCTGCGCCGGCTGGGGAGCAAGGTAGAAACCACTGTGGACGTTCGCGTGCTGGCTGCCACCAACAAAGTCCCCGAGGAAGCTGTTGCGCGGGGCGAGTTGCGTAATGACCTTTACTACCGGCTTAACGTTTTCAACATCCACATGCCACCGCTGCGCGAGCACAAAGAAGATGTTCCCGAACTGGTGCAGGCGTTGCTGGAAGACATGAACAGGAAACATAGCCGCAAGGTAGCGGGAGTGAGCGAGGCCGTGCTGAATGCATTTCAGAATTACTCCTGGCCGGGAAATGTGCGTGAAATGCGCAACACACTGGAGCGAGCCACTATCGTTTGCGATGGCCCGGTTGTGGAAACCAAGCACTTGCCACCGGGATTCGGCCAGTCCAGCCTGCGCAGTTCATCCGAGGATGGCGATACCGTGCATCTTGGGGTCGGCACCACGGTCGAGGAAGCAGAAAAAAGGCTGATCCTGAAGACTCTGGAGTCCACGAACAATAACAAAACCCGTGCCGCCGAGATTCTGGGCATCAGCCTGAAGACGCTGCATAACAAACTCAAGGAATATGGCAGCGCAACCGCGGACGCGGCGTTGGTGAGAGAGGATTAGGAACTGTTGCCGGTGACAGTCCTGAAGCGCGAGTTGTCGGTGATGTAGTTCATGCGTCGAAAAACCAAAATCGTACTGGCCATTACCTTCATGGTCGCGGTGCTGGTGTTGGGCTTCTCCTACATCTATATTTCCGAATTGCTGCGCCAGCGGGTAACGACCGCACATGAGTCAGCGGCACAGTTAACTTCGAATCTCGCCTACCTGGCTGCCAATGCCATCCCTGACCTGAGCAGCACCAAAGTGGACACCACAAACCCGCAGGCAATGCGGAAGGCCGTTGCGTATTACCTCGGAACCGATCGCGACCTCAATAATTTTCTGGAATCGGTGGTGGGCACATGGCCCATCATTTACGACGCAGCCATCGTGGACAGCGATGGAAAAGCGATTCTCCACACCAATCCCGACCTCGTTGGAAAACCCGTCCCCGAGCGGCCCGACTTTCAGACCGTGGAGAACGCCAATTTTCGCCGCCAGTTCCACATGGTGTATCACCCGCCCACGGTTTACGACGTGCGCATCCCGCTGCAGTTGGATGGAGCGCATTTCGGAAATATCCGGGTAGGCGTGTCGACGGTTTTTCTCAAGAACGAATTGACCCCGCGACTACGCCAGGCGGTGATCTTCTCCAGCATCGCGATTCTTCTCTCGCTGCTGCTGGCGGCCGGGCTTTCCCATCTCGCGCTGGGACCGCTGGAACAAATCAGCCGCAGCCTGGACAGCGTCACCGCGGGTACGGCTGAGACCGACGCTGCGCCGGAGTCGGGCCACGACGAGTACGGAATGGTGAGCCTCAAGATCGCACACCTGGGCCGGCAGATGCGCGACGCAAAGGAAATTTTCTCCGCCCTGAAAGATAACGTCGATCAGATCATGGGCAATCTGCTCGACGGCTTGATGCTGTTTACCCGCGACTCGCGCGTGGTGCTGGTGAGCGCTTCCGTAGAACGGTTCCTGGGCCGTCCACGGCGGGAATTGCTTGGCCACGCGGCCCGGGAGATTTTTTCCTCCGAGTCGGAGTTCGGAGCTCTGATGCTGCAGTCATTCGAGCGACGCAGTCCGGTCGCGCAGCGTGAAATTGAATTCCCCAATGGCAAGCGTGTGCAAATTTCCCTTGATTTCATTCGCGAAAGGGAAACGCAGATCGGCGCGCTGTTGACCATGCGGGACGCCGACTCGGTGCGCCGGATCGAAGATGAAATCGAGATGTCACGCCGCCTGTCAGCCACCAGCCGGATCACTCGGGGCGTCGCCCACGAAGTCAAGAATCCGATCAATGCCATCGTCCTTCACCTGCAGTTGCTGCAGGGCAAACTGAGAGAAGTCGATCCCGGCACACGCCGGCACATGGACATTATCGGCAGCGAAATCCATCGATTGGACCGGGTAGTGCAAATTCTGGTGGACTTCACCCGCCCGCGCGACCTTCATCTGGAAGAAACCGATCTGCGCCGCCTGCTCGAGGATGGAGTTCAACTGGCCGGGCCCGATGCCGGACGGCATGGGGTGACCGTGACTTGCGACCTGCCTTCGGAACCTCTGATGGTGAAAGTCGATACCGACTTCATCAAGCAGGCCATGTTGAATGTTGTGCTGAACGGTGTGCAAGCGATGCCGGAGGGAGGCAAACTGTCGGTTTCCGCGCGGCGCGAGGATGACATGGTCGTCACCGAAATTCGTGATGAGGGCGGCGGAATTCCTCCGGATGCACAGGACAAAATCTTTGAACTCTATTTCACGACCAAAAAAGAAGGAACGGGCATAGGCCTGGCGCAGACGTATCAGATTCTGCAGTGGCACTACGGATCGGTAGACTTCGAGTCAGTCGAAGGAGAGGGCACAACCTTTCGACTGCGTTTGCCGCTGATTCAGGCTCGTTCGGATTCCCTTCGGGAAGCGGCGGTTCGCAGCTAAGGCAAGATCGCCGCGAGGTTTTCGATCCAATTGACCGGCATGCCCTGCAGAATTTCTGGTGGAATTACTTCCGATTTATTCGCCGCATTCGGTTGAGGGTGCAGAGATGGTCATCGGGCGTTAAAATCCTCAATAGCCGCGCAGGAAGATGAACGCATTGCATTGTGAAGAGTATGCATCTGGCCGCTATTCTCGGACTCTGTTTGCTGACGAATTCTTCGGTTGGCATGGCAGGTGCATCTCCTGCGGGGATTCTTTCGCTCATACAGCAGGGCCAGTCGCGATGCTCCGCAAGCTAATTCGCCGCAAGAGCCGGCGACGAACACTCAACCCGCAAGCCCGTCCCAAGAAGATTCGGAGCCTGGCCAGGGAACCGGCGACGAACAGATCTGGTTCGGTGAAAGCCGCTCCCCAGCAACCGTCGCCGGAAACATCACGCGGCGAAACCAACTCAACCATCGCAGCCGGACGCGACCGCTAAAAAGCCGGCAACCAAGAAACGGCGGCGAAAGCATCCTGTGGCTGCATCAAACACGCGCGTCAGAAAAGAAAGTTGTAAAAAACGGAGGCGCGGCAGATCCGGCGGCCCAACTCTCTCCCAGTGTGAGCAACGAGCAGGCTTCGCGTGAACGCGAGAGCACGACTCAGTTGCTGGCAAACTCCGACGCTAACCTGAAACAACTCGCGGCTCGCCAATTGAGTGCAACCCAACAGGCCAGCGTAAGCCAGATTCGCAAATATATGGAACAAGCCAAGGCAGCTGATGCCGAGGGAGATGTGCAGCGCGCGCAGAATCTGGCGTCCAAGGCGCTGATGTTGTCGGATGATCTGGTAAAGCATTGATTGCAGTCTCCGGGAGTGCGTGAAACGTCGCACGCTCCGTCTTCACAACCAGTCGGTAAGCCGCAACTGTCCTACTTTCCTTTTGCGCGGGCAGCATTCACCTTGGCCAACAGATCCTGCGAGAGCGGTTGTACTGGGCCGGGAATCTTCGCAGCCTCGACCAACACGTCACGAGCTTCGCTCACCCGATTTAACTTGGCATAGGCATATCCCAAGCGGTACATCGCGACTGCATATTGCTGGTCATCCAATCCTTTCAGCAAGCGCTGTTGCCGACTTCAACTCGGGGACAGCGGCCGCCGTCTTGTCCTGCTTCATGTACGCGTAGCCCAAAGTGGAGTGAGCCACTCCGGCTGACAACTTGCGGGTGCGGTCCGCGTCCGGAGCATCGGCTTTGGCCACGGTGACCGCCCTTGCGCGTATGTGGTGGCCTTGGCCACGCTCCCCGGCTTGGGATCCTCCACGTAAGTACCGGCCAGGAGCAGCAAAGTTGGCAGGCTGTTGGGATTTGTCGCCAGAGTCTTTTCGCCGTAAGCGATTACCTTCGACGTGTCTTTTAACTCGGAAAGCGACATCATGGCGTAGGAGGCGACCGGTTCGTCAAAACGCGAATTAGGAAAAGCCGGGGTGAAGCGCTCAATGTCGGCTAATCGCGACTTGGCGTTGTTGTCGTCAGCAATCACATTGAATGCGGCGGCTTCGAGGAACTCGTAGGAAGTTCTTCGCCGCACCCTTCTGTTCTCCAGCCTGGTTGGCATAATCCTGGTCGCTCATGCCCTCTGGCTTGGGGGCCTTGCCAATCGAGTTGTAGACTTCACCGCCGCGCACGGCATAGTCCAAAAGCTTGCCGTTGTTTTTAAGTTGCTGGGCGACGCTGGTCTGGGAGACCAGAATATCGAGATTACGCGGCTGGCTGGCTAAAGCCTTGTCGCCGTAATCAAGCGCCTTCTGCAAGTCGCCGCGCGCCCTGGTAGTACTGCGCTACCTGCCAGTTTCCGTAGGCGACGGCCGCCGGGTTGGACGAAAACTGCTGCAGGAAATCCGCATACATCGTTAGTTTCTTTTGCGGGTCAGGTTCTTTTGTGATCGCCTGCAGTCCCTGATCTTCTGGCGTGCCCGCCGGGATCGAGATGGTTTCAATTTGCGCGTGGACAAAGGAAAGAGAAAGGAGCAAAACCGGCAGAATGCTGAATAGGCGACTACCCTTCATAAGCGCCTCCGCAATTGCGACGGCATACTAGCTCCGAATCAGGAGTTAGGCAAGCCCGATTACTTTGGGCTGCCCCACCGAAGGTAATATTCATTCCAGCGCACAGCCCGAACGGGCGGTGTACTTGCTGGTAGAGCATGCATCGCTAACGGATGACGCCGGTCCAGATTCGTATGCTAGTCTGAGCCAATGTCAGCTCAAGGGGAGGAGGACTCGCTGCAAATCGCGAAGAATTCACCCCAGACCACGTCGCTGTCCTGGCGGCAATCTGTCTTTTTCATTGTTCTGATTGCGTTTCTGCTCCGGCTGGCGGTCATCGTCATCGGTCACACCTACCGCATCACGCCCCGCCGCGACCACTTTCAGTTTGGATGGGAAATGGGTCGCATCGCCCGCTCGATCGCGATGGGACAAGGCTTCAGTTCCCCCACCGATCTGCCCACCGGCCCCAGCGCGTGGGCGCCGCCCGTCTATCCCTATATTTTGGCGGGGGTATTCAAGCTGTTTGGGGTGTACAGCCAGCTTTCGGCGGCAGTGATCCTTACGTTCAACAGCATTTTCTCCGCTCTGACCTGTCTCACCCTCTATCGGATCGCGAACAAGATTTACGGAGTTTCGGTGGCGCGTGCCACAGCTTGGACTTGGGCGCTTTTTCCGTACGCGGTTTATTGGCCGGTTCGCGTGGTGTGGGAAATGAGTTTGAGCGCGTTCCTGCTGAGCTGGGCTTTGTGGCTGACGCTGAGCATGTCAGATAAGGACAAGCCTCCGCCGCGCGCCGCGTTCTGGATCGGGTTCGGCTTGCTTTGGGGCGTAATTGCCCTCACCAATACCGCATTGCTGTCGATGCTGCCATTTTGCCTGCTCTACCTGATATGGCGTTTGCCTCAGAAGGGAAAGCAACTTGCCGGGACTTGTCTATGCCTGCTTGCAGCCGCTTTGGTGACGAGCCCCTGGCTGGTACGCAACTATTCGGTGTTCGGCAAATTTATTTTTGTGCGCGACAATCTTCCGCTCGAAATGCACATCGCAAACAACGATCAGTCGACCGGATTGTGGACGCGAAGCGAGCATCCCGGCAACGACCCCGAGGCGATGCGCAGATTTCAGGAGTTAGGCGAAGCTGGGTTCATGGAAGAAAAGCAACGGGAAGTTCACGAATTCATGCACGAACATCCCGCGCAGTTTATTCGGCTTCACCCTGGAACGCGTCGTCTACTTCTGGATTGGACCGCCTCAGGCCAACATCGTAGCCGGTTATGACCTGATGCTTGCTCGTCACGTGGCATTTCTTTTGCCCGCCGTCGCGGCCTTCGCAGGGCTGTGGCTGACGCTGCGCAAGTGGAAGCCCGCTGGATTCCTTCTTGCCTGCTTTCTGCTTGATCTATCCGCTGCCGTATTACCTGGTCAATCCCTTCCCGCGCTACAAACATGCGATCGAGCCGGAAATAATTTTGCTCGCCGTATATTTGTTTTACGAAGCGAGCCAGAATTCAGATTCCTTGGACGAGTTCGACACAAGGCCACCTGATCTTTGCGATCTTCGCGTCCTTTGCGGTGAAAAGCTCTTGACGACACTGCATAAAAATAAAACCTGAACATCCGAAACTACCCCTCCTCCGTTGGCGAGCTTTTCTCAATCATTTACATTGAAAGGATGCGCAACATCCTGCAAAAGCCAGCGCTGCGATATGTTTTCGCGGCGAACATGATTTCCATGTTAGGCAGCGGGATGAATTCCGCCGCCGTGGCCTGGTACATCCTGCAGGCTACCCACTCCGAAGTGGCTCTGGGAACTTTCGCCGTTCTGCAAACCCTTCCGGCCATGCTGATGCTGCCTTTCACCGGGGTTCTGATTGACCGCGAAGACCGGCGGCGGCTGGTGATGATGCTGGATGCGATACGCGCGGTCATCATCCTGGCGGTTTCGATCCTGGCATTTACCCAAAAGGTAAAAGTCTGGGAGCTCTACGTAATGAACACGCTGGTGGCTGCGGGCTTCTGGATGTTCTGGCCAACAATCACTGCGCTGATTCAGGAGTTGACGCCGGGAGAAGAGTTTGTTCATGCCAACACATTTCTGATGGCGGGAATCCAGGGTGGATGGCTGATTGCCGGATCCATTGTCGGATTCGTGTACAACCACATCGGCCTGGGTGGAGTCTTGCTCATTGATTTTTCAACCTATCTGGTTTCCTTTCTCTGTTATCTCGGAGTGCGCAAAGGCCGTCATGTCATACCTCGACCTGCCGAACTGCATGCCGATCTGATTGCTGCGGAATCCACCGTCGCACGATTCATCCGCGAGATGCGTGAGGGTTTCGACTTTCTGCGAAGCCATGGCTCAGTAGTAAGCCTGGGGGTGAGTTGGGCGCTTTTTCTGGGAGCCATGATGACCGGGGTCGTGGTTACCGCGCCATTGAGCGACAACGTGTTCCATGCCGGGGCGGTAGGCTACGGTTGGCTGAATGCAGGCTGGGGTACGGGCGCATTTCTAAGCGTGCTCTATGCCCCGCAACTGATCGCCGCAACGGGAGCGCGGCGCGCGATTGCGATCTCGATGGGTCTGCTGGCAGTTTGCATGGCTGTAGCTCCGCTATCGCCATGGCTCGCGCTTGCAGTCGTCTGTTTTGGAATCATGGGCTCAGGACGCGGAGTGAGCGGTGTGGCCATGAACACCAGCATCATGGAACAAGTCCCCGCCCACTTTATGGGACGAGTGCAGAACACTTTTTACTTCGTCGGGACATTTTTGCAGATCGTCCTGGGACTTCTTGTGGGGGCGATCGCGCAGTGGAATCTCGTCGCGGGCTTTTCCATCATCGGCATGGTGTACGCTGTGGCCTTTATTAGCGCGATCTGGCCGGTGAAGACGGAACCGGTGCTGGAAGCTCGCGCAGTAGATTGAAAGCCGATCTCAAACTTTTGATTCAGATTTGGTGATTCAGATCTAGTTCGCTTCTAGTCCCCGATCTGGAAATCTAAACTCAACAATCTGAAATCGCTGTTATGCTTTCCCTTCAAAATTCAGGAGAAACGCTATGTCATCCAGCCTCGAAGGTCGAGTTGCGGTCGTCTTCGGAGTCGCCAACAAACGATCGATTGCGTGGTCGATCGCTCAAGGACTGCATCAGGCGGGCGCCAAACTTGCCATTACCTATCAGAACGAGCGCCTGGAAATGGAAGCCAAAGACCTGATTCTTTCTCTGCCGGGCGCGGAAGCTTACATGTGTGATGTCTCCGATGACGCGGCCATCGAACAGCTCTTCAGCCAGCTCAAAGAGCGCTATGGCAAGCTGCACGTGTTGGTGCACAGTGTGGCCTTTGCCCCCGCCGACGCAATGAAAGGAGAATTCGTCGACACTTCGCGCGAAGGTTTTCGCATCGCCCATGACGTCAGCGTCTATTCCCTTGTGGCACTTGCCCGGGCTGCCGCGCCGCTCATGGAGGATGGCGGCAGCATGATCACCATGACCTATTACGGAGCAGAACGGGTTGTGCCCCGCTACAACGTTATGGGCGTCGCCAAAGCCGCGCTTGAGTGCACGGTTCGTTACCTTGCGTACGATTTGGGCAAGAAGAAAATTCGAGTGAATGCCATCTCAGCCGGTCCGATTAAAACCCTGGCAGCTCGGGGTGTTGGCGATCTGGGCGCAATGCTGAAAGCCCACGCCGAGCGGGCGCCCTTGCAACGCAATGTCGATGTCAATGAAGTCGGGGCGACCGGCGTATTTCTCGCTTCGGACGCAAGTTCTGGAATTACGGGTGAAGTAATCTACGTGGACTGCGGTTACAACATCATGGGATTTTAGATAAGAGCGTTACTGCTTGTGCTTCCTGCCGAAGAGTTTTCGTTGGATATCAGGATAGAACTCTTTCAGGAAATTAAACCCCGCATCAAACGCAAACTGAATTCCCGCTCGCTCGGCTACATGTGAAAAATCCCTTTCACTCTTGGGATAATAAGTCACTCCGATCGCCGACGAAGTAAAACTGCCGAGGACTTCCGACATGTTGAAGGCGCGACGTCCGGAATCCTGCCGCGTTACCAGAATTCGGCTCACGGCATATTCCGTACGATGGAAAAAACCGCCATCGCCAAGCCGGTAATAACGCGGATCCTGGTGCAAAATTGTGGGATAAACACCGGTCACGAATAGACCATCCGTCAAACCGTCGGCGAATCCAGCCCCATAGCGTTTGCCATAGCCTTCCGCCCCTTGTCCGTATTCATGGGGGCGGTCGAGCGCCTGGTCAAACCCGGATTCGGCAGCCACAAAAAACAGGGTGTAAAGGTTTAAATACTGCGACGCCAATTTGAACTTCTGCCCGGGGGTCAATGGCGGTGGTTGCATTCCCGCCGGGACCAATCCATAGGCCGGCATGATGCCGAATAGTCGCTTCTGACCTTGTGGCTCGGTGGAGGAGTTTCGCTTCGGTACCTGGCTCTGCTCGACAGTTTTGTCCGCGGCGGTTGGAGGAGAAGCGTCTTGTGATTGGCAGAGTGGCACGGTGGTTGTACCAACAATCACTGCCATGACGAGCAAAGACCGCAGCGAGAGCCGGGTCGCCGAGCGTTTGCTACTGGAAATGCGCGAAGAGGGAGCGATTCCGTAACGCAGAACGGAAATACTATGATGTGGTAATTCGAATGCGCCGGTTGTTATCTGAACCTTGTGCTGATTCGCCAAATTTGTCATCCACCCTCGCCATCGCAATTTCTACATCCCTCTCGCGCTTGAAGCGTTCAAATTTGTCTCCCCACTCTAACAGGAGAATGCTGTTAGCGGAGATAAGGTCATCGAGCCCCAAGGTTTCGAGTTGGCGAGGAGTGTCGATTCGGTACAGATCGATATGAAACAGATTCGCGAAGGGACCGCGGTACTCGTGGATTAAAGTAAAGGTCGGGCTGGTCACATCCTCGGCAGAGGCAGCCTGGAACGCCTCAGCGATTCCCTTGACCAGAGTAGTCTTTCCGGCTCCCAGGTCGCCTCTCAGCAGAACCAGCTTCGGCGGAGCAAGCATTTCAGCCAGTGAGCGGCCGAGTGCAACAGTCTCCTCGGCGGAGTGAGTAATAAAGTCCTGAGTAGCCATTCTGGTCAAGTCGAGTGACCAGTATAGCTATTCGCTTCGCTACTAACGAAAGAGAGTCCGCAGTCGGAAAAAGTTCCTCGTAGAGACGTAGCCGTCTGAGTCTGGTGACCGACGACAGAACATTCACGCCTCTACAGAACCGTTCGACTCACCGCGAAACTTAAATTGGTTTTGGCGCGGACCACTGGCTGGACCGGATGCCCAGGAAACTTCGGTCCGTCACCGAATCCACCGCCATGCGTAGGGCGCGATGGTCGTCATCGCCCAACGCGACGAACCGGAAAGGCTGCAAAGCTCCTTCGTTCGCGGCGTGAACGGGAGTAAGCATTTCTGCCATACCCCGGACGGGCCCTCCCTGAATGTGAAACGCGACCTCTACAAAGTCGCCCTGGCTCAGGGATCTTGAGAGTCGTAAAAGGCCGCCGGTCACGGAAACAGTCTGGAGTTTAGCTTTGGCGCGCTGACCATCTTCCAGCATGACGAGTGCTGGAACCGAACCACCAAGCTGAATACGAGGAGAGCGGCGCTGCGGGTGCACTTGGGGGAAGTGAGTCATAGGCCAATGAATATCCCATGGCATCGTTGAGCGAGATAGATTACGGAAGATATAGGGCAAGGTTACGAAGCGAGATTTTGGAGATGGCGGTATAGTCTTTCCTTTCAACCACATAGACTGGGTAACGCCAATCTATGCGAAAGCTGGGCTGATCATTCCAGAATTATGATGCGCACATCCTTCGCTGCTTGCCGCGTGCGTCGAAACGCTTCCGGCAACGCCGCGAGCAAATCACTCGCGACCAATGACTGCTCGCCCATGCTCTCACGCGCAATATCGCCGGCCAAACCGTGAAGGTGTACTGCGGCGATGACCGCATCGGCGATGCGGGTGGAACTCTGCGCGATCAGACCCGCAACAATCCCGGTCAATATGTCTCCCGTTCCTCCCGTCGCCATGCCAGGATTTCCGGTGGTGTTCACCCAAACCTCGCCGTCCGGTTGCGCAACCAAAGTTCGGTGGCCTTTGAGCACAACGATGGCGTTATGCTCGCGGGCAAACGTGCGGGCCACGTTCTGGCGGTCATGTTGCACGGCAGGTATGGTCGAACCGGTGATCCGTGCCATTTCGCCGGGATGCGGTGTAATCACCAGCGTGCCCGCGAGATTCTTTAGCTCCGTAGAACGATTCTCGAAAGCGTTCAAACCGTCTGCATCCAGAACGACCGGGAGTTTGTATTTTTTGACGACGCTTCGGACAAGTTCGGCAGTCTCTGGATACCGCGAGATCCCCGGCCCAATCGCCAGCACGGTTTTTCCTTCGGCCAGAGAATCCAGCCGCCCATGTTGAAGCGAGCGCAAGGAAATGGTTCCGGCGTCAGTCTCATCAAGCGGCTCAGTCATAAGCTCGGGATGAAAGCCGGCGACTGTCTCCAGTACTGACTTTGCGGTGGCTACCGTGGACAATCCCGCTCCGGAACGCAGAACTGCCATCCCTGCCATGGCTACCGATCCTGCCTTACCGGTCGATCCACCGATCACCAGAACGTGACCAAAACTTCCCTTGTTGGACGCTCGCGGCCGCGGCCCAATGAGCGGAGCAATGTCACGCGAGGTGATGAGATTGAGTTGAAGCGAAGAGACAATCGCGTCGTCCGGTGAACCGATATTTGAAATGGTAGTCGGCCCTGCAGTGAGCATACCGAAGACATGAGCAGGTCGCGGCGCGGTAAAAGTAACGATTGCATCAGCGCGGGCCACTGCTCCCACTTGCTCGCCCATTACATCCGCGTCGGCACCGGAAGGAATGTCCACGGCAATGACAGGTATAGAAGTCACATTCAGATCAGCGATCGCTTCAGCGTACAACCCGCTCACCGGAGGCCGAAAACCGGTGCCGAGAATGGCATCGAGGAGAACATCGGCGTCGAAGGCCGCGCGGACCGGCTCAGTTCTTAATTGTTCGTGAGAAGAAACGATGACCGGCGCAACCGGCAATTTCGTAAACATCTCAGCTGCGTCGCCGCGCAGGTCAATGCGTTCAGCCAATAAAACGACGCGAACATCCTTGCCGGCCTGATGCAGCTTGCGGGCGGCAACGAATCCATCGCCTCCGTTATTCCCTTTTCCGCAGATTACGCCGATACGTTTTGCCGAGGGATACTGCGCCGCCAGGAACTCTGCCACTGCGGTTCCTGCATTTTCCATGAGCGTCAACGAGGGAACGCCGAAGCGCTCGCTGGTGGCGCGATCAGTCTCTCGCATTTCGGCGGCGCTAACGATTTTCATGGCAGCGATTGGTCGTTCGTCGTTGGTCGTTAGTCAACATTCAAGGCAACGATCGGCTGCGTCCCGCGGCTGGCGAACGACCAACGACTACTACCAACGAATATAAAACAAAAAGCCCTCCGCGTTCAGGCGGAGGGCTTCGTAAATCAGTCGATTGTTATTCTTTTCCCGCTAGATACGCCTGAACCTTGCTGTGCTTCTGACCATATGTGAAATAAACGACCAGTCCGATCGCCAGCCAGATGATGAGGCGTGCCCAGTTAATCCAGCCGAGGCGGTACATCATATAGCCGTTGAAAAGGATGCCTAGAATTGGCACCAGCGGCACCCAGGGCGTTCGAAAGGGACGCGGCTGATCGGGGTCTGTCCGCCGCAGCAGTATCACCGCGATGCACACGATCACAAATGCCAACAGGGTCCCGATGTTCACCATCTTTCCAATGTCGTCGATGGGCACCAGGCTTCCCACAATTGCGGCCAGGAGCCCAACCAAAATGGTGTTCTTCCACGGAGTGCGCCACTTGGGATGGATGTCAGCGAAGAATTTTCTGGGCAGCAGACCATCGTTCGCCATGGAATAGAGAACGCGGGTTTGACCCAAAAGCATGACCAGCATCACGCTGGTGAGTCCGGCGAGCGCGCCGAGCGTAATGATGTGCGAGGCCCCTGTTAATCCACGATCCAGAAAGGCGCGCGCAATGGGGGCTTCAATATTCACTTCGCGCCACGGCACCATGCCGGTGAGCACGGCAGCTACGGCGATATAAAGCGCGGTACACACCAACAGTGAAGCAATAATTCCTATCGGCAAGTCACGCTGCGGGTTTTTGGCTTCCTGCGCAGTGGTTGAGACTGCATCAAATCCGATATAGGCGAAGAAGATATACGCTGCACCCGCCCCAATGCCGGAGAAGCCCATGGGAGCAAATGTCTTCCAGTCTCCGCCCCAGTTGCTGGCGCTGACATAGCGGAAGCCCAGCCCTATGACAAACAAGACCACTGCCACTTTGATCACGACGATAGTGGAATTGAAGCGAGCGCTCTCCTTGATACCGATAGCGAGAATGGCGGTGATCACCAGCGCGATCACGAAGGCCGGCATGTTCCAGCCAAGCTCGACTCCGAAAACGGTTGGTGCGTCCAGCAATTTATGTGCCCGCTCCAGCAGTTGCGGGGACTGCGCTGCCACAATGTCGGTCACTCTGTTCAGGAAGGCCTGGGTGCCTGGAAGAAGAGACGTGTCCGAAGCCTGCGCCATCTGCCGGGCAACGATATTTTCCGCCGCGCGAAGCCCGGTCCAGTGGTCGTAAGCCAGCCAGAGCGGCATCTTGATATGGAAAATGTCGAGCAGTTCGATGAAGTGGTTTGACCAGCCTGAAGACACGGTGCTGGCGCCCATTGCGTATTCGAGGGTAAGGTCCCAGCCAATGATCCAGGCGAATAGTTCTCCCAGGGTGGCGTATGCGTAAGTGTAAGCGCTGCCCGCGAGGGGAATCATGGCCGCAAATTCCGCGTAACACAGGGCGGCGAAAGCGCACCCCATTCCCGACATGACGAACGAGAGCATCAGTCCCGGCCCGGCATAGTGCGCACCCAAACCGGAGAGCACGAAAATGCCGGCGCCAATGACCGCGCCCACTCCCAACGCCGTGAGTTGGAAAGGCCCGAGGGTTCGTTTCAGGCTGTGTTCGCCCGACTCGCCCGCTTCCGCGAGAAGCATTTTCATCGGCTTTCTAGCCCACACATTTGCCATGCGTTGGTTTCTCCTTTTCGCTGTAGAGACGTAGCCTGCTACGTCAAGGTTCGAGGTGGGAGGCGCAGCAAGCTACGACTCGACGACCGATCCACTCGAACTTCGCGACCACAAGAAATACACCGGAATTCCCAGCAGAACGATAATCAGTCCCGGCCATGTGTATTGCGGTTTGTAGCGTAATAGTACGACATCGATAAACAAAGCCATCACAATATAAATCGCCGGCAGCACCGGGTAACCGATCGCCCGATATGGGCGCTCGACATCAGGGCGGGTGCGGCGAAGCACGAATAAACCAAAAATGGTGAGGATGTAGAACACCAGCACGGCGAAGATGATGTAGTCGAGCAGTTGTCCGTAGCTGCCGGACACGCAGAGAATGCAGGTCCACACCATCTGCACCATCAGCGAAACCGCGGGAGTTTTGTGAGTGGGATGTAACTTTGCCACACTTTTGAAAAACAGCCCATCCTTCGCCATAGCGTAGTAGACGCGAGAGCCGGCGAGAATCAAGCCATTGCAGCAACCGAACGTAGAAAGCATGATGGCAATCGCCATCAGAGTTCCTCCGGTGGCGCCCAGCATTTGGGACATCACCGCGGTGCCGACACGGTCTTCGGTCGCGTACTTGATGCCACGTTCCAGAATGGTTGCGCCGGTCGGACTGCCATCCAGCGGCAAAATATTCAGATAAATAACGTTGCAGGCAACGTAGAGCGCAATCACCACGCCGGTGCCGAGAGCTAAAGATAGCGGCAAGTTGCGGCTGGGATTTTTTACTTCCCCTGCGGTGAAAGTGACATTGTTCCAGGCATCAGCGGAAAACAACGATCCCACCTGAGCCACTGCAAGAATGGTTAAAGTACCTACCATCACTGTCGGACCGCCTACCCCCACTTGGACAGCGTGCTGGGCGCCTAAGCCCGCGTTGTGCCAGAAGTTTCCCTGAAAGTTGGCAGCGATCGCCTGCGCGTTGCGGCCGATGAACAACCCCAACAACGCCACCCCGAGCAGCGCGGACACTTTGGCGGCGGTGAAAACATTCTGAATCAGTGCCCCAGTCTTCACGCCAAAAACGTTGATCACTGAAAGGACCACGACCACCAAAATAGCGGCCAGGTTCTGGGTGCTAAGTCCAGTCTCCATATTCCCCAGGACCATGGGGCCAATGCGAACCGGCGGCACCTTCCAGAAATGTAGAATCCAGTTTGAAGAAGAAATGGCCGGAAAGAAAATACCGAGAAATTTTCCGAATGCGACTCCGACAGCGGCAATGGTGCCCGTCTGAATCACCAGAAAGAGCGTCCATCCGTAAAGGAATCCCCAAAGAGGCCCAAGCGCTTCTCGAAGATAGACGTATTGCCCACCAGCCCTCGGCATCATGGCTGCCAGTTCGCCATAGCTGAGAGCGCCGACGATGGTAAGAAAACCGGTTACCAACCAGGCGCCGATGAGTAATGCGGGAGAATCGACTTCGCGGCTGATTTCCGCCGAAACGATAAAGATGCCGGAGCCGATCATTGAGCCCATTACCAGCATGGTCGCGCTGGTCAGGCCGAGGCCCTTTACGAGCTCTTTATCCTGGCGACTGTGAAGGTCCCAGTCGCTGGCAGCGAGCGGTTTGGATGGCTTGGTGTCGGTGCTCACGACCCTCCTTTAGGGTTGGTGTGGCCTGGGGTTTGTGCGCGACGTCGCCCGCCAAGTGCCGGCCAGCAGGAGCGTCTCGACTTTACCCCAATATCCGCAAAAATTCCTCTGCTGATTTGCGGGGGTCCCGTAACAAGTCAGATATCACCGCCACCGTGTCGGCGCCTGCCGCGATGACCTCACCACAGTTCTCCCGGGTAATGCCTCCGATCGCCACCAGCGGCTTGCGGGTCAATGACCTGGCATGGCGTACGCCGTCAAGACCGACCACCGGATCGGGATTCACTTTACTGGAGGTAGCAAAGACCGGTCCGATGGCTAGGTAGTTTGCGGTCGTTTTTTCGGCCTCGGAGAGCTGGCTGGGGTTGTGAGAGGAAACGCCCAGCCAGAGCGCATCGCCAATCGCTCTTCGCGCCCCTTCGGGCGACAGATCGTCTTGCCCGACATGAACGCCGTCGAACTCGGCCGCCAAGCAGAGGTCGGCACGATCGTTCATTATTAATCTGACGGAAGCTCCGACGTGCCTCTTCAACTCCAGCGCCTGTTCAAGCATCTCGCGGGCATTCCCGAACTTATTTCGGTATTGCAGCAGGGTGACACCACCCGCGACCAGTTCTTCGGCGGTCGCGCAGAGGGTTTCTGTATCAGGAAAAGAAGATGCATCGAGGATGGCGTAAAGCCGAGGTAGGGAGATCATCGCATGTGGGGCTCTTGTAGCGCCGCCGTCCCGGCGGGCATATCGCTCCACCGCGCCGAGGGCGAGACGCCCTCGAGACAGCCGGCAGGATGCCGGCGCTACCCAGGTCTCTTCAACGCCGATCTAGGTTTTCGCGACCACTTCCTGTTTCCTGTCGGAAGTTGCCGCCGGCTTCTTAGCCTGTTCGGTTTTTGCTAGAAATCTTTCGATGAAAGTGGTGTCTACATTTCCGGCGCGGAAGTCGGGATCAGCCAGGATTCTGCGGTGCAAAGGAATCGTGGTGTAAATTCCCTCGATGATAAACATCTCTAGAGCGCGGCTCATACGGGAAACCGCTTCCGCCCGGTCTTTGCCGCGCACGATCAACTTGGCAATCAAGGAATCGTAGTAGGGCGGAATCACTCCCTCAGCATAAGCGGCAGTGTCGATGCGAACGCCGGTGCCGCCAGGAGGATTGAATGTCGTTATCCTTCCGGCCGAGGGCGTGAACTTCTCCGGGTGTTCAGCATTGATACGACATTCGATGGCATGGCCCCGATGCAAAACTGGACCATGCAGGACGTTTTCCAGGCGTTCACCGGCTGCCAACAGTATCTGGCTCTTCACCAGATCCACGTCCGTGACCATTTCAGTGACAGGGTGCTCCACCTGAATGCGCGTGTTCATCTCGATGAAGTGGAGTTTCCGGTCTTCATCCATGAGGAACTCTATGGTGCCGGCATTCACGTAGCCAATTTCCGAAAGCGTCTTGCAGAGCACCTGGCCGATCTGGTCGCGCAGTTCGGCGGACATTTGAGTAGACGGAGATTCCTCCAGCAATTTCTGGTGCCTCCGCTGAATGGAACATTCGCGCTCACCCAAGCTGACCACGTTGCCATACTGGTCCGCCAAAATCTGGAACTCGATGTGCCGCGGGCGCTCTACGAACTTCTCCATATAGAGATCGCCATTGCCGAAGGCTGCAGCAGCTTCCGAAGACGCCGCTTTGAATAGTGCAGGAAGTTCTTCCTCACTGCGCACGATGCGCATACCGCGCCCGCCACCGCCGGCAGACGCCTTGATAATCACCGGAAACCCGACTTGCTTCGCCCACTCCATGGCTTCACCATCACTGGCCAGAATGCCCTCTGACCCTGGCAGGATAGGAACTCCTGCTCGCTTCATGGCAGCACGGGCTTTTTCCTTTTCACCCATCAGGCGGGTGATCTCCGGAGGCGGACCGATGAACTTGATGTTGCAGGTCTCAGCAACTTCCGCGAAGTTGGCGTTTTCCGCGAGCAGTCCGTAACCGGGATGAATGGCGTCCACGTTGGCGATTTCCGCAGCACTGATCACCGAGGGAATATTGAGATAACTCTGCGCCAGTTGCGGAGGGCCGATGCAGATGGCTTCGTCGGCAAAACGAACGTGTAGTGAATTACGGTCGGCTTCGCTGTAGATGGCCACGGTGCGAATGCCCAGTTCCTTGCAGGCACAAATCACCCGCAAGGCTATCTCTCCGCGATTTGCAATCAGAATTTTTTTGAACATTTGCTAGATCAGATCAGCTAAGACGACGTGGTGACAGCCGCCCTCGGCTGTCCGGCGGAGCGAAGCTCCGCAATTGTCCTGAACAAAACTGTCGAGCGCTGCTCGACTGGACAGCCGAGGGGCGGCTGTCCCCACGTGAGTGTTTAGGTCCGTGGTCGAACCGCGAACAACTCCTGCCCGTACTCGATTGGCGCATTGTTGGCGACCAGTATCTTCACGATCTCCCCGGCCACGTCAGACTCGATTTCATTCATCAGCTTCATGGCTTCTACGATGCAGAGAATCTGGCCAGCTTGAACCACGTCGCCAGGTTTCACGAACGGCGGAGATCCCGGGGAAGGCGACTCGTAAAACGTGCCGACAATGGGCGAGCGGACAATGTGTAAACCTTCTTCCGCAGCCGGCGCCGAAACTGCGGGCGCAGGAGGTCCCGCAGGCGGGATTGTGGGTTGGGGCGCAGCACCGAGCTCTGCGGTCGGCGGTGGTGCCGGATGCACTGTGAAAAAACGGGTGTCCGGCGCGTGTTCGCTGGCGCGCTTGATCTTCACCTTGACGTCGCCGCGCTCCAGTTCGAACTCGGCGATGTCCTTCTCTATTAAGAACTCTATGAGTTCCTTCAGCTCTTTCTGATTCATCGTATGAGGTGGGACCGACTTCTACCTTTTTTGCACCCGCCGGAAAGGCGCAATGAACCGCCGGACCTGTTTACTGCCCGGCCAATGTTTGACAGTGACGGCCGTTTCAAATCTCGACCAGTTCTTTGCTGGTGGGTGTCAAAACTTCGCAACCTTGTTCAGTGACCAGGACCATATCTTCGATGCGCACGCCCCAGCGCCCGGGAAGGTAAATTCCGGGCTCTACCGTGATTACCATGCCTGGCTGCAAAATCTCACTTTGCCCGCCAGCAACGCGCGGCGCCTCGTGAATTTCCAGACCTACGCCGTGTCCGGTCGAGTGTGTGAAATATCTACCTAACCCACTATTACGCAATGACTTACGGGCGGCGCCGTCTACTTCTCCCACACTGGTCCCAGGTCTTACCGCATCGACTGCCGCTTGCTGGGCTTCTCTGACTGCCTGATAACCTTCGCGCTCTTCGGGAGACGGGCGACCCACGTGCACAGTGCGGGTCATATCCGAACAATAATCGGTGAGTATAACACCGAAATCGCACACCACGAACCCCTTGGCCGGGACTGCAGACCGGGATGCCCGCCCATGAGGCAGGGCGGAACGTTCTCCTGACGCTACAATGGTCGGGAACGACATCCCCTCCGCCCCGGCCTCGCGCGCTGCATACTCCATTTCGGCCGCCACTTCCGTTTCTTTCATGCCGGGCCGTATCACTTCAAGCGCCTGGTCAAAGAGACTGGCTCCGAGCAAAACTGCCGCTCGAATACGCTCGATCTCCTGCGCGTCCTTCACCATGCGGGCGCGCTCCACGAGATCCGGCGCCTCGCGCAAACGAAAACCCGATGGCAGGATGGCAGCGAGGCGGCTTCGTGCCGCCACAGAGATGTGCTCGCCCTCAGTTCCCACCCGGATCGTTGCGGGTGCTTTCCGCTTCTGGCTGCGCATGGTCAGCCACTGAGCGGCACCTGCCAGCGGGCCTTTGCTACCGATGACGATCTGTGCGCTTTTGACCTGTGAGCGTGCCTGGGCGGTGTAGCGTCCGTCGGTAAACAAGACACTCTTGGAATCCGTCAGGAGCAGCGCGCCCGCACTGCCAGTAAACCCGCAAAGATAGTTGATGTTCGGGAGATGTGTGACCAGCAGGGCATCCAGTCGATGTGTGGAAAGAGAGTTTTGCAGACGCTGTTGACGGCCGTGATGGTCCATCCCAGAAGTTTAGCAAGAAGACAATTACGCACTCCGGCTGGGGATCTTGCGGACACGATCTATCCCCCAACGATAACGTCAAGATAAAAGACCGCGTATGGATTTTGGGAAGGGCACAGCTTTAGCCGTGCGGCTGACCGCTTAAAATGTGTCGCGGTTTAACGCTTGAGGCTAATCGGCATGGCTGACGCCGTGCTCTTCCCAAAATACCTTCCCCCAAAAACATAACCGCCAGCCCTGAAGTCAGGAAGCTGGCGGCTGTTTTACTTCTACCTCGTGCTACATCTGCCGGTTATGTCTGAATAATGCGCGGCGTGATGAAGAAGATCAGCTCCTGGTTGGAGGTGCTGACCTGGGTGTGTTTGAACAGGTTGCCAAGGAACGGGATGTTTCCGAGCAACGGCACCTGCGAGATTGTTACCGAGTTTTGCGTCTGGATCACACCACCGATCACCACCGTGCCACCGTCGGTCACGAGGACCTGAGTGGTTGCCTGCTGGGTGATGAGGGTTGGGTTGCCCTGCACCTGACGACCAAAGTCTGGAGTCGTATTTTCGACGTCGACGTTGAGGAAGATGGTGCCTTCCGACGTGATCTGGGGAACGACAGTCAGGCGGAGGAACGCATCCACGTAAGTTACCGTGGGCGGTCCACCCAACTGCGCCTGCGTCACGATCGGCACGCGCACACCCTGGCGAACCAGAGCCTGAATGTTGTTCTGGGTTACAACCCGAGGACGAGAGAGAATCTTCAGCAAGCCGCGCGACTCAGCCATGCTCAGGACAGCGTCGATGCGGACGTTGTTGCTGGCATTCACGAACGTCAAGCCACTGGTGGGGCTGGTGACCGGCAAGTTCGAGAACAGCGGGATCGTGCTGCCGCTGGCAGTACCACCGGCGGTTGTGATGTAGCCGGGGTTCAGACCACTGACAGTCGTCGGCGAGGAGCCCACAGCCGAAGCACCGCCGATGGCGCTGGTGCCGTTGCCCCAACCGAAGCCGAGCTGAGTACCGATGTCGCGAGCGAAGCTGCGGGTGGCAGCGACGACGCGGGCTTCAATTTCAACTTCCTGTGTCTTGCGGTCGAGCTGCGTGAGCAAGCGGTCAATGCCCGGCATCACCGAAGGAATGTCCTGGATGATCAGGGCATTGGTGCGGTCGTCAGAAATAACGTCTCCGCGCTGGGTCAGGAAACTCTTGATCGTGGCGACGACATCCTTGGAATGGGCGTAGCTCAGGAAACGGGTGACCGTGACCTTATCCACTGCCAATGCCTCGGCTTCCACCTGCGCTCTGCGTCCTTCGGCTTCCTTGCGCATGGTTTCGACGGTGGCGATGCGAAGGACATTGCCTTCGAGCTGCCGCGAAAGGTCGTTGTTCTTCAAAACGATGTCCAGAGCCTGGTCCCACGGTACGTCGTCGAGGACGATGGTGAGCGTGCCCTTAACGTTGGGGTCCAGTACCACGTTCAGACCGCTGATCTCGTGAATCAGGCGGAAGAAATCTTTCAGATCCACATCCTTCAAGTTGACCGAGATCGGCTCGCCGGTGTATTTCGGGCCGCTGATGGCGGGTGGCTGTTGTGACTGCACCTTCTGCTCAGCTGCCATGTTGACTGCCGGCTGCGCCGCGGTTGCCGATTGCATGGCCGCGCTGGAGTTGGGCAACGGGCTGCCTTCTGGACGGGTAGCGAACTTTCCAGCAGCCGCGACTGCGCGTACGGACGGTTCGATCGCCGCTGGCGCATCGTCTCCGGCAACCGAATCCTTCGGACGATAAGAAGGTTCAATGAAAGCGAAATCAGTGGCCGGAGCCGAAGCTTGGACCGGCGAAGTCTGATTCAAAGAAGCTTCGATCAATTTGGCTTCCTTGACCGGGGCCGCGACTTCAGTCGTAGCCGCGACGGGTTGCGGCGTCGAGGTCTTGGCGCCGGCGGTCTTGGTGTACAGCTTCACGATCATCTGATTGTCGCTGCCGGGTACCAGTTCATAGCGGCAAGCCTGCATCAGATCGATCACAATGCGGGTGTTCGGGGTCGTCTGGCCGTCGGTACCGAGGCGCACAGCTTTAACTCCGTCGCTGTACACATCGATCAGGCGGGGTGAAGAGGCAATCACCGTGTTGGGCAGGTCAACCACAAGCCGTGCTGGGTTTTCCAGCGTGCTCAGGTGTGGCTTCACAGCCCCGCGCGCGTTGATCTCCACGCTGACGCCGTCGTCGGTGCGTACGACGTTAACGCTATGCAGCGCGGCGTGCCTGGAAACTTCGGTGCCCGCGCCCTGCGTCTGAGCCGTCGCGGTAATGAACGCCATTACCAGCGCCGACAGTAAAACAGCCAGAAGTTGCTTTCGCATTTCACTCTCCCCCACACGGGCCTTGCCTTGGCTCGCCCCGTGATCTTTCCCCAAGATTCGCTTCTGCCGGGTTTTCCCGGCCAATTCTGTTGACGCCTAGACTGCCGACGTCGTGATCTTTTTAGTCACTTCCCGGGTAAATGCCTTGCCCAGGCGGTCCTGCACTGTTTCTTTGAAAATGATCGAATCGCCTGTGATCTTGACTACGTAGCCGTTGAACACAGGGTCGTTTTCGCGCAGGAAATAGGCCTTATTCACGGTATTGACGACCACCGCGATCATGCCCGAATCCGACTTCACCACACCTTTAAGGTTGACCTGATCGATGGTCAGGCAGCGCTTGCCGGAACTGCAGCCCGAACCCAACATGCTGCGGTTGACCACTGGGCTCACAAAAGGATCCCGGCGTCCGACCACATTAATATGTTGTTGCGCGGTGGGGTTGGCGTCCGCGGGCTTCTTCTGATTTTCGACCGCGATCTGCTGTTTGGGCTCCGATTTCTTGTGCCCAGCCGCGCTCTTTGTCTTGAGCGCTACCGGCTTGATCGCTCCCTTGGAAGCGGCCGGGTGGCTGCTGGCAGGTGCGGCAGTGTTGACCGCACTTCCCTGTGAAGACGCCAAGGCGGCATCAGAGTCCATTGCTTTCTTCTGCTGGACCGCCTTCATCGTATTCCGAGTGTTTTCGATGACGTCGGGATTCTGCCCCCAGGCATTTCCCGCCAACATCCCCAAGAAAACAATTCCTGTCGTCAGCTTCATAAGCTCCCCTGCTTCTTGACCACCACGGGCTGGCCGAGTTTTCCGGGCGCACCCGCTGCCGGTTGCATGTCGTGACTGAAGAATGTGGTTGCCGTGCAGGTAGCCACGACACTCTCGTTAGGCGCGTACTGATAAGTATGCTTCGCCTTGGCGTCCGTAGGCTTCTTGGTGGTTGCCACCTGCAACCCCGAGACATTGACAATGCGTTCCAGCTTGCCCACGTTGTCAAAGAAATTCAGCATCGAGTAATACGGCCCGTCGAGCTCAACTTCGAAAGGCAACTCGGTGTAGAACTCTCTCGATTCGGAAGGCTTGGCCGTATAGCGGCGGAGTTCGACTCCAGCCCTGGCGGCCTCGGCGTTCATCATCTTCATGAAGCCCGGCACTTCTTTCTCGTCGGGCACGATCTTGCGCTCGATATCCAGCTGTTGTTTCAGGCTGGCCAGCTGGCGCTCGATCTCGGCCAACTTCGGCCGGTAGGATTCCAGTTCCGCATTTTCACGGAGCTTGGCATCCAGACTGGTCTGAGCTGCCGCATTGGCTTCCCGCTGGCTCTTGAACATGGTGAAGTACAAGGCCGCGGAAATCACCAGCGCTATGCCCAGCAGGGCTGCCCACTGTTTAATGCCCGAGATTTCGTCAAAGTTCGCCATTTTTCTCCGCCCTCCTAGGACTTCAACTTCTCGCAGGACAAGGTAAAGGTGAACGCCTGCATTTCTTTGAAAGTGTCGTCCTGGTAGGTCTCTTTAATTTCTATGTTCTTGAAGTATCCGGTCTTTTGCAGATTCGCGATCAGACTGGCAACGGCATCTGTGCTCAAAGCCATGCCTTCGATATCAACGCCAGCGCCCGTGTCCTTCATCGAGTTGAGCCACACAGCCTCGGTGCCGTTCACTGTCTGGCCAATCGTGTTCAGCAGATTGACTGGGCCGGACTGCGCCGCCCGCAGCTGATCGATAACATCAACCCGGCGTTTGTAGTTTTCGGCTTCACGCTGCCGCTCGAGGTAGCGCTGTTTCACATCCGCCAACTCGGCGTTTTTGCGAACCGCCACTTCCATCTTGGCGGCGATGTCGCGATGCTGTTTGTCGAGCTGGTACCAGTAGCCCAGGTTGACCAGGGCCGCCAAAGCCAGCACCACCAGGATCTTCAGTTTCGGTGAGCCTACGTCACCCACTTCCATGACGGCGGCCGCCGAAGCAGCAGCAGATCGCTTGTTCTTTCCCTTTTGCGTTCCCAGCAGGTTGATTCGGATCATAAGTCTTCAAAACTCCTTAAGGCCAAACCCACCGCGACTGCCATCTGGCCCGCATTCTGCTCGATCAGCTGCACTCCCGGTCCTTCGGTCGGAAGACCGATCTTCTGGAACGGGTTGAATATCTCGACTGGTAGCGAAAACTCCTGGCGTAGCGCCTCAACCAATCCGGGTACCTTTGAGGATCCACCCGCCAGATAAATCTTCTCGATGTGCTCTCCCGCCGAGCTGGCGCGGAAGAAGTCGAACGTCTTCTGAATTTCGAGCACGATAATCTCAGTCACCTGCTGAAGGATCGGTGTCTTGGCGTCTTCGCTCACCGTACCGACCTTGTTGCCCAGCTTCAGCGACTCAGCGTCGTCGAAGCTCAGGTCCAATTCCTTCTGCAGCGAATCCGTGTACTGATGGCCGCCGACGCTGACATCGCGCGGGAACAGAGGCGTGGTGCCTTTCACGATGTTGATGTTCATCACGCTTGCGCCCAGGTTCAACAGAGCCACCACTTGACCCGGCGCGGGTTCGTAGTTGTACTCGTAGCAGTTCTGCAGCGCCAGGGCATCGATGTCCACAATAGCCGGAGTCTTGCCGGCCATCGAGAGTACGTTGGTGTAATTGAGAATCTTGTCTTTCTTGACAGCTACCAGCAGAACGTCCATCTGCGGGTCACCGGCGTCTTCGGAGAGAATCTGGTAATCCAGATTCACGTCGGCCAGGTCGAAAGGAATATGTTGCGCCGCTTCTTTCTCGATGGTTTCGGCCAGTTCCTGGTCGCTCATCGAGGGCAGCGAGATTTTCTTCACGATCACGGAGTGACCGCTTACGGCGGTGGCCACCGCTTTGGCTTTGATCTGGTTATCGGTAAACAGCTTCGAGATTGCTGTCGAAACCGTTCCTGAATCCACGATCATGGAGTCCACGACGATATCCGGCGCCAGCATTTCCAGGCCAAGGTGCGCGACCTCGATGCCGTTGCGTCCCTTCCGAAGCTCCACAGCTTTTATGCTGGAGGAGCCCACATCCAGACCAACAATCGTTTTCGATCCCAATCCAAACATGTGCCCGCCTTTTACGGTTGCCCGGCAGCCTTACCAGCCGCCTTCGGTTTCCTCTTGCCTTTCGCTTCCATCTGGGTCGACTTCTCTTCCATCCACTGGTCCAGCCTCGACTTCTTGAAGCGCCAGCGGTTGCCCAGTTTGAAAGCGGGAATCTTCTGCTCGCCTACGTACTTGTAAAGCGTGTCCGGACTCACTCCCAGGTATTGCGACGCCTGGCGAATGTTCATCACTTCCCGCGAGTCGGCCATAGTTCCAAACCCCTTCCACAGATTTCAGGCCCTGTATCGCAGCCATTTCCGGCTGCCGGGCAAACTTGGGAGAAAATTCTCTCGTTCAGAATCTCGTTCGAGTGAATTTAGGTGTGCTGAGCATATATCAACCCCGAAAGTGCCAAGGTCAAGGCGTATCTTCGGGTTTTACCGGGTTTTATACCTGTTTTCTGGAAAGTGGCTCGAAGGGAGTTGCGTGGCGGCGCTATATGTAGTGCTTTTATTGGCTTCGACTACCATCAGGTGCGGTGTTTATACAGTCGGTTCTAACGTTACCCCAATTGCGTAACTAAAGTACTACAGACGTTACTCAGGTATCTGGACACGCGGAAAGAGGTGCAAAAGCTACAATCCACGCAAACATCTAACTCTTCTGGGGTTGAACTCAGTAGCACCCGCGTCTTGCCGGCTGTCCTGCGGGCGGCCCGCGAGCAGAGTAGTTCAGTTGGATGGGGCAGTAACACGTGGTAACCGCGCCAATAGAGGATGGCGAGGGCGAGACGCCATCGCGACAGTCGCCGGGACGGCGGCGCTACAAAGGGCTAGTACTCTGACAGCTCTTTCATCGCCCGGAACAGATCCGCGGTTTGGGGCAGGATGGCATTCTCCAGGTCCGGGTGGTAGGCCACGAAGACATCCATCGCAGCTACACGACGCACTGGCGCGTCCAGATGCTCGAACATCTGATCTGCAATACGCGCGGCGATTTCAGCACCGTAACCCCAACTCAAGCTGTCCTCATAGGCGACCAGCGCTCGATTCGTTTTCTTTACCGACGCCGCGATTGTCTCCCAGTCAAAGGGATTCAGACAGCGCAGATCGATCAACTCTGCTTTCACGCCGTGTTCGCGCTCGAGCTTCTGCACCGCCTGTAACGCTCTCGGAACAACCGCTCCATAAGTAATTACTGTCAGATCGGTTCCCTGCTGAACCACCTTGGCTTTGCCGAACGGCACCATATAGTCCGGTCCCGGGTAAGGGGCGCGTCCGTAGGTCTCGCGATAGAGCCGCTTGTGCTCGAGGAAGAGGACTGGATCATCACATCGGATCGCCGTACGCAGCAAGCCCGCCGCGTCCAAAGCATTGGAAGGAAACACGACGCGAAGGCCTGGGATATGAGTAAAGATGCTTTCGCCGCACTGGGAGTGGTAAATCGCTCCGCCGGTGAGGTAGCCGCCAATCGCTACACGAATGACGCAAGGCGCAGAAAAGGTATTGTAGGAGCGCCATCGAATGAGCGGCAGTTCATTGCGAAGCTGCATCATGGCGGGCCAGATGTAGTCGAAGAACTGGATTTCGACAACCGGCTTGAGTCCGCGAGTGGCCATGCCGGTGGCTCGGCCCACGATGTTCGCTTCCGCAATCGGAGAATTAAAGACCCGATCGGAACCAAAGTCGCATTGCAGCCCGGACGTTAATTTGAATACGCCCCCTTTACCCTTGACCAGCTTCTGCTTCAGATATTCCTCGCGGCTGCAATCGGCCACGTCCTCCCCGAAGATCACAATGCGTTCATCGCGCTGCATCTCGTCACGCAAGGTGGCGGTGATGAGATCGGCCATTGTCTTGGGAGCCGTCTTCTTGCCATCAGGAGCTGCGCTCTCAGATTTCGCCGCGACCGGCTGACTTTCGAAGACCGAGGACGTGGGGTCCAGGTCAGGAGAATAGATATACTTCGTCACCGAATCCGGCGTCGGCGTCGGCGCCTGCAGCGCGCGATCGGTCGCAATCTGCAGATCGTCGTCTACCTGTTTCTCCAGCTGATTGATTCCCTTTTCGTCGAGAATGCCCTCCCGGATGAGGAACATCTGCATGCGTGTGATGGGATCACGTTGCGCATCCCGTTGACGCTCGGCATCAGGGCGATAGAGGCGCTCGTCATCGGAGAGGGAGTGGGAGTAAGGACGGATCACGTGCGCGTGAACGAAGGCCGGCCCGTGTCCAGCGCGGCAGTGCGCCACCGACCGTACAAACGCCGCATAACTCGCCACCGGATCAGTTCCATCCACTTCTTCAAAGTGAAAGTCCGGAAAGCCGGCCACCAGCCGCGAAATATTGCCGCCCGCCGTTTGGACTTCCACCGGGACCGAAATCGCGTAGCCGTTGTCCTCGACAACGAAGATGATGGGAAGCCGGGAGTTTGAGGCTGTATTCAACGATTCCCAGAACTCACCTTCGCTGGTCGTGCCGTCGCCCAGTGAAACGTAGGTAATTTCGTCGCCGTGGAATTTGACGTCTTTGAACTGGCGGTAATCGCCGTCGGCTTTTTTGGCTGCGTCAGGATGCGCCGCCAGGTAGCGGCCAACTTCCGCGCACCCAACAGCCTGCAGGATCTGCGTCCCGGTAGGCGAGGATCCGGTGACGATATTGAGGTCAGGAAGGCTCCAGTGAGAAGGCATTTGCCGCCCACCCGAACTGGGATCGTCGGCCGAACCTACCGCCTGCAGCAGCATGTCATAGGCGGTCGCGCCTAATGCCAGGCAGAGCGCCCGGTCGCGATAATAAGGATAAAACCAGTCGTATCCGGCCTTAAGGGCAAAAGCGGCAGCCACGCCGACCGCTTCATGTCCAGCGCCTGATATCTGGAAAAATATCTTCTGCTGCCTCTTGAGGAGGATTTCGCGGTCGTCGACCCGCCGCGAAGTAAACATATGGCGGTAGGCTTCGATCAGCTGATCGCGGGAAAGACCTTCGTAGGTCTTGCCGGCTTTCTTGCCATCGCGCTCGGATACCGCCGCCGATTTAGGGTAAGTCTTCGTGGTCGCCATCCGGTTCCCTTAGATGCAAGTGTGAGAGCCGAAGAGCATTGTAAATCTTCAGAGGGACCGGGGGAAGGAGCAATCGGGAGTTAGCTGTCAGCTTTCAGGTCTCAGCTCCCAGCATCAATCTCGAGGCGTTAGACATCGGCAATCCACCTTCCGCCATCGGGCTACTTTCCGCTGGAAATCTAAAAATTGTTGGACTTTGCTGAACGGCTGAGAGCTGATAGCTGCCAGCCTTCCCCATCATTTATCCTGAAAATATCGCATGATCAAATTCAACCGCCAATTCGACCCGCATTCCATCAAGCTTGTGATCTTCGACCTGGACGGCACTTTAATTGATTCCCGTCTCGACCTGGTGCACTCGATTAACGCTACATTGCGGCATTTCAAACGCCCTGAATTGCCGGAAGAGGTGGTGGCTTCATATGTAGGGGATGGAGCTTCAATGCTGGTCCGGCGGGCTTTGGGAGATCCAAAGGACGAGAAATTCCTGAAGGAAGCTCTCGATTATTTTCTCGCTTACTACAGGGTGCACAAGCTTGACTACACGCACGTCTACGATGGCATTAAGGAAAGCCTGGCTGCGATCCATACCTCGAATGGTCATCGTCGCAAGATGGCTGTGCTGTCCAATAAACCAGTTCATCCATCGCGCGCTATTGTCGATGCCCTCGGTCTCGGCCACTTCTTTCTTCACGTGTACGGCGGTAACAGCTTTCCGACCAAGAAGCCCGATCCGGAGGGTGCCCGCGTTCTATTACGGGAGACAAAGACCCAGCCACAGGATGCGGTAATCGTCGGCGACTCTTCGGTCGATGTTCTCACAGGACGCAATTCCGGAATGTGGACTTGCGGTGTGACCTACGGCTTTGCGCCGCACACCCTGTGTGAAGCTCCTCCGGACGTCGTGTTGGATGAGCCGGAAGAACTGGCCGAGCTGTTCACGTAGGGTGTTCGAATCTCGGGTTACTCAAATCTGGGTTGCTCAAATCTCGAGTTCCTCTGTGATCCCCTGTGTCCTCTGTGGTTAACGTGAAGTCTCGTTCTTTCAGCTAAACTTCAATCGAGGATGAATAAACCGACTGACCCGGGCACTTTTACCCCCGCCGAACTGCGCAAACTGCGCAGTCTGAAAGACCCATACGGCATTCAGCGCCATCTTGACGATATGCCGTATCACCTCGCCGACACCGCATGGTCACCGCGCCGCGTGCTACGCGAAAATACCTCGCACTGCCTTGAGGGAGCGATCTTCGCCGCAGCCGCACTGCGAGCAAACGGCTTTCCGCCGCTTCTGCTGGATTTCGAAGCCGAGCACGACACCGACCACGTTCTTGCCGTCTATCGACTGAACGGGCATTGGGGAACGGTAGCAAAATCGAACTACACTGGCTGCCGCTACCGCGAGCCCGTCTATCGCTCTCTGCGCGAACTGGCGATGAGTTTTTTTAATCTTTATTTCAACCTGCGGCGGGAGAGGACACTACGAACATTTTCGCGTCCTGTGAACCTTACCCGTTTCGATCACCTGAACTGGATGACCACAGAGGCGCCAGTCTGGTTCATCGTCGACCATCTCTTCGAAATACATCATTACAAGATTTTGCAGCCGGGCATGTCGAAGCGCCTGCATCGCATCGACGAGAGGCTGTTTCGGGCGGAGACGCTGGGAAAGGCGATGAAGCAGTCTACTGACCAGCCTCAGAGATTCAAGTAAACGAGAATTTTTCGTGAGGTCATCCACACCTGATGTTGTTGTTGCCGATGATCTCAAAAACGGACAAAAGATGAGTAACGCCCAGAAGTTGCCGGATTGGTTTCCCAATGTTGAAGAGCTGTATAGCGCAACCTGCCGACTTTGCGGAAACGTACAGCCGAACCAGCGTCCCGAGCCCCGAACTGTCCACGTGAGTTAGATCTGTAAAGTCCAGCAGGATTCGGTTGCAGGTCGGAATCAGTTGGCTGACTTCGAGGTAAAGGCGATCGTTAACACCGGCGACCAACCGGCCGCTGCATCGCACCAGAGCCGCACTGCCGGCTTGTTCAACGGCAAGTGTGAGGCGGTTTGCGACTGCTTGGTCGGGCATCAGAACCTTCCTTCTTGAAACCAATCGGCCGGTTGAAATCGCTGCCGCGCGATTGTACACATGAGACAGAAGATATAAAACTGTGGCGGAAAACACCCGCCAGTAATGCGGTCGCGCCCAAGACCAAAGGCACTATGATCAACAGAAATCCTCAGACCTGCAAGAGGCAAGGATGACTCTCACGTTTCGGATTGGACTTCCAGTATTACTCAGCTGTTCGGTCCTGCTGTTTGCGCAACACTTGTTTGGGCAAGATAGGAACGAATCGCCTGATCAAAGGGTTAGTCCTGCGGCGACAAACTCATCGGCTGCAACCCCTGCTCAATCGCATCCAGTTAGTCAAGGGCCGGTCGATGTCCTGTCAGATACGCGAGGCGTGGACTTTGGTCCGTATCTGGCGCGAGTGTTAACTACTATTCGCGAACATTGGGGTCGTGTAATTCCGGACGTAGCCAAAGGACCAATCGCGAAAAGGGGCACTGTTCTAGTTGGGTTTCGTATTATGAAGGACGGTGCAATCACCGATCTGCATTTTGTTCAGAGTTCTGGGGATCGCGCGCTGGACCAAGCCGCGCTTGAGGGCATCGCTCAGTCCAATCCGTTTCAGCCTTTGCCACTTAAATTTCCCTGTCAATACGTGACCCTGCAATATCACTTCTATTACAACCCCGACAGAAGAGATTTCGACCGGGCAAAGCAATCCTCGGCCGATCCTCAAGTTCTTCCGTGCGTTACTTCGTCCATACGGGTGATGGAACAAATGACCATAGCCATTTCTCCGGCGTCTGCCCGGGTGACCGTTGGAGCTTCGCAGCAGTTCTCCGTCGCGACAGAAAACGCAACTAACTTGCCGGTGAACTGGAGTCTCAGTGGTCAGGGTTGTGCCGCTTCAGAGTGCGGCAGCATCACAGCAAATGGGCTATACACTGCACCTGCTCGTGTCCCAAATCCCCCTCGCGTGGCTGTGACCGCCGCTTTGCCAGATTACACGGTCAAGACCGATTCTGCGACGGTGACAATTGTCCCATCGACTTCTACACATTAGCCAACTTGGTCACGACCGTAGACATCTTGGCTATCTCCTCGGCAGCCCAAGCTCGACGTGGCATAATCCCGATGCCATGCCCAAACAGATCCGCGACAGCAAATGGCAGCTTGCTCGCCTCGTGATATTTTCTTCCCTCTTTTTAGTAATGATGGGTGTTCGCGTTGCGTCATCCGGCGCTTCGGCTCTTCAAACGACCTTGCCGACCTGGCGAGCTGACCACCATATTCATCTGGCATCAGCAGAGTTGTGCCGGTATACGAACGACTGCCTCACTTCAAACAATCCGCCCGCGGTGTTTGCCGCCGATGCCATACGCGCCCTTGATGAAGCCCATGTTTCAAAAGGCGTGATCCTGATCTTGCGCTTATCTTTGGGCCCTTCCCTCTCTTCGTCCGAAGCTCGCGGACGTCGAAGCACTCACAAGACGTGAAAACGAGTTTACGGCAGCGGAGGTTGCCAAATTTCCAACACGTTTGGTGGGATTTCTGTCCGTCAACCCCCTGCAGGATTTCGCCATCGATGAGATCCGGCATTGGAAAGGAAGTCAGCAACTCGTCGGCCTGAAGCTGCACTTCACTGCTTCCGCTGTCCACATGAACAATTCACGCCACCGACGCCAGGTCGCCGCGGTGCTTGCAGCCGCTGCTGCCGGACGTCTTCCGATAGTAATTCACATCGGAGGCGGCCAGTTTGGTGCTGCCGACGCCGAACTCTTCATTCGAGATGTGCTGCCTGCTGCTGGAGAATCCTGGGTTCAAATCGCTCACGCCGGAGGAGGCTTGCCTCAGCAGGACGGGAACAATTTAGGGGTGCTCCGCACATTTGCCGATCACATCGTTCATGACGATCCGGCGACGAGGCATGCATTGTTCGATGTTTCGTACGTGCCTGCGCCTGACGACACTCCGCAAGCGGCGGCCGCGGTGGCACAACAAATGAGGCGAATCGGCATCAAACGATTCCTCTTTGGGTCCGATTTCAATGTCCTGACTCCGCTGGAAGAGATCAAAAATCTGCGCAAGCTGGGCTTAACGAAAGAGGAGTGGCAAACCTTGAGAGAGAATTGCGCTCCGTGGGCCTGTTGAGAAGAGGCCATTTACGGCGGATTCTCAAAGACGCTCATCTCAGCAACCTCTGAATCCAGGTTTGGAGCCCTACCGCCCTCCGAATACAATCGATACATGAAGTCACGATTTCTACTGCTGCTAATGATAGTGACGTCTATGGCTCGCGCCCAGAGCGCACCAGACATGGCTTCCGCGCCACATTACCGGTTGCTGCTCTCGAACGACCGGGTGCGCGTGTTTGCGGTGGATCTCAGGCCTACCGAGCGGACCATGGCAAGGCACGACCATAATTTTCTGGTAGTCACGCTTCAGGACTGCGAAGTGATTATGTGGCCGGAGGGCGCTTCGGACATCACTAACTTCCGCTTCAGTCAGGGCGACGTACGTTTCGGTCTCGGAGGGCGCGCCAGCGGAATTCGCAACGACCAGACTACCGAGTACCGCAATGTGACCGTCGAGTTTCTCGATCCCAAGGTGACCAGCTACGGCTATCAATCAAACACCGGTACGTGGGACTACGGTCCATCAGGAATCAATCCGCCGGTTGATTCTCATGGGAGCTTCAAGAATTCGGTTCAGCTGGGAGATGCGACAATAACCGATTGTCAACTGCTCTCCCGGAACCCTTTGCCTCCACCGGAAGAAAAGAGCGGCCCAGAACTCCTGATCGCGGTCACGGACATTGATCTGAAATCCAGTGAATACGAACGTATACGCAAGTCGTCAGGAGACGTGGCGTGGATTCCTGCCGGCCGGAAATCAGCTCCAACAAGCGCGTCGACCAATCCCGTGCGGCTCGTACAGATCGCCTTCAAGGCAGCGAGCGCAGAGTAGTGATCACGAAGCTGACACGCATAACGGTTCTCTCTTTCGTACTTCTCATATTCTCCTTCGCTGGCGCGCAGGCTCCGTCCATCGCTGGACAGTCCGGTAATAAACAGTTTTCTCAGGATCAGATTCGCGACCTCGTGCGAGAGGCGGCGGAAAAAGACATCGAGAATGACAAGAAGCAGCGCGACTATACCTACATTCAGCGCGAGGAAGAGCACAAGCTGGACGGGAACGGCCAGCTCAAATCCAGTGAGTCGCGGACTTATGAAATCATGGTGCTTTACGAAGAGCAGGTACGAAAGCTGATCGCAAGAGACGACAAGCCGCTCAACGAAAACGATGCCAAAAAAGAAGAAGAGAAAATCCAAAAGATCATAGAGAAACGGAAGAACGAGAGTGACAATGATCGGAGAAAGCGCGTAGAGAAGCAAGACAAGGACCGGGAAGAAGGTCGCCAATTCGTAAAGGAAATTGCTGACGCTTACACCTTTCGTTTCACCGGCGAGGAGAAATTGGATGGCCGGGACACATTCGTGATCGACGGCGACCCGCGTCCCGGTTACGAGCCGCACATGAAAGATGCGAAGTTCTTGCCCAAGTTCAGGTTCCGCGTATGGATCGATGAAGCTGAGAAGCAGTGGGTCAAGCTCGATATCCAGTGTATCGACACGGTTTCCGTGGGGTTGTTTCTCCTGCGGCTACACAAAGGCTCGAACATTCAGATCGAACAAGTGCGGGTGAATGACGAAGTCTGGCTGCCCAGGCACGTTGCGCTCAAGTTGGACGCACGGCTGGCATTACTCAAGGGACTGAATATCGCGGAGGACGTGACGTACCGCGACTACAAAAAGTTTCGTACAGGTACGAAGATCCTGCCGGTCGGGGAAGTACAAGAACCGCACTGACTTCTTCAGGCAGGCTTTAGCAAACCGGGCTGTCAGTTTTTGTCTTTTGATGTCGGAATCTTTTTCGTTGGAATCCTGATCCCCCGAGCGCTGAACGTTCAAGTTTCTTTAGTTCTGCCCTGTGGTCGCGTACAAACTGGATGTTAACGGGATTCACAAAGGCGGGCGGTTTGTGTTGGCCTCCTGGGCTGCGGACGCGATCCCAGCCGTGACCCCAGTCATCGGGATCAATACGAATTCTCGCGCCGTCATGCCGCTGGTTTTCAGAAATGCGGCGGTATGTGGAGATTTTTCGATCAGGGCTGCCTTCTCCACGTTGTAGACATTTGTGTTTTCAACTTTCTTCATCTCGGCCGCCATCGCCGGATCTTTGGCAGCCGCGGCTTCCAGCTTCCTGGAAACATCCGCGTACTGGTTCACCTTGTCCATGGTGAGGATGTAGTCATGGATTGCCAGCTCATCCGGGTTGAAGCCCGCGGATGGATGCTTGGTGCCCTGCGCAATGGAAAGAGAAACTGAGGAGAGGACGAGCAGGGCGGTAAACCAAGGGACGATTGCGCGAACCATCGAAACTCCTTCGGGACTAAAGGAGCGTAAGAAGATCTGCGGTGAGTCTACTTTTTCTCCGCAACTTCGAGCCGGGTTTCCGCTCGCTTGAGCGAGTCTTCCGCTTGTGTGAAATCGTCTTCAGTTTTGCCCGTCTTTAGCGCTTCCTCGGCGCGACGCTTCGACTCCTGGGCGCGCTTCACATCAATTTCCTGCGGCCGCTCCGCGGTTTCAGCGAGAATCGTCACCTTATCCGGAAGTACTTCCGCGAATCCCCAGGCCACCGCCAGATAGTAGGTTTGCCCGCCCTTGCGATAGCTGATTTCTCCGACCGCCAACTCCGTTATCAGCGGAGCGTGGCCCGGCAGGATGCCCAGATACCCGTTCTTGCCGGGAATCTGCATCTCTTCGGCCACGTCTTTCACCACCATCTTTTCGGGTGTGACGATTTCGAGTTGGAAAGTGTCTGACATCAGTCCTTGGGCGTCGGTCAGTAGTCGTTGGCCAAAGACCAAGGGCCAACGACCAACGACGGTTTTTGTTGCCCTTACGCTGCTTTCATCTTCTCGGCGGCTTCGAGCACTTCCTCGATCGTGCCCTTCATGTAAAAAGCCTGCTCAGGAATGTCGTCGTACTTCCCTTCGGCGATTCCCTTGAAGCCTTTTACCGTGTCGGCAACCTTCACGTAGCGTCCCGGCGAGCCAGTGAACTGCTCTGCCACGTGGAAGGGCTGCGACAGGAAGCGCTGAATCTTTCGCGCCCGGGCTACGCTGACCTTTTGGTCTTCGCTCAATTCGTCGATGCCGAGAATCGCGATGATGTCCTGCAGATCTTTGTAGGTCTGCAAAATCTTCTTCACCGACTGCGCCACATCGTAATGCTCGTCGCCCACGATGCGCGGATCGAGGATGCGGGAGGTGGAAGCCAGGGGATCGACCGCGGGATAAATTCCAATCTCGGTCAAGGCACGCGAAAGCACGGTGGTCGCGTCCAGGTGAGCGAAAGTCGTCGCCGGAGCCGGATCGGTAAGATCGTCCGCGGGCACGTAAATGGCCTGCACCGAAGTGACGGAACCCTTCTTGGTCGAGGTAATTCGTTCCTGCAGTTCCCCCATTTCCGTGGCCAGGTTTGGCTGGTATCCCACGGCGCTGGGCATGCGGCCTAGAAGCGCGGAAACTTCCGATCCCGCCTGGGTAAAGCGGAAAATGTTGTCAATAAAGAGAAGGGTGTCCGCGCCCTCTTCGTCGCGAAAGAATTCAGCGACCGTCAGCCCGGTGAGCGCGACTCGCAAACGCGCACCTGGCGGCTCAGTCATCTGTCCATAGATCAGCGCGGCTTTTGATTTATCAGGATCGCCCGGCTTGATCACGCCGGACTCGGTCATTTCCAGCCAAAGATCGTTGCCTTCACGAGTCCGTTCACCCACACCGGCGAACACGGAATACCCGCCGTGCTGTTTGGCGACGTTGTTAATCAGTTCTTGAATAAAAACCGTCTTGCCGACGCCGGCGCCGCCGAACAATCCGATCTTGCCTCCCTTGAGGAAGGGCTGAATGAGATCGACGACCTTGACGCCAGTTTCGAACATCTCAGCGGTCGTCGCCTGGTCTTCGAACAACGGTGCGGGCCGATGGATCGGCATCGTCTTGGTGTGCTGGATCGGGCCCAGTTGGTCCACAGGAGCTCCGATCACGTTCATGACGCGCCCGAGCGTGCCGCGGCCCACGGGAACCGAGATCGGTCCGCCCTGGTCGATGGCTTTCATGCCGCGCACCATGCCTTCAGTAGCTTCCATGGCGACGCAGCGCACACGGCCTTCGCCCAAATGCTGCTGCACCTCAAGAATCACGTTGACTGGATTCGGGACGGTGAAGCCGTCGCTTACTACCTTGAGCGCCTCGTAAATGGGGGGCATGGCGCCCTCGACAAACTGCACGTCCACTGCAGGACCGGAAATCTGCACTACGCGTCCAATTCTTTCAGGCATAACACCTCAGCTCTTAGCTATTAGCCTTAGCGTTAGCTTGGCTCGAACTTTTCAATTCAACAATCAATATGCGGTTTTGATTCAGCTAAGAGCTAAAAGCTAATAGCTGTTTTATTGCGCTGCTGCGGCGCCACTCACAATCTCGATAATCTCTTTCGTAATCTTCGCCTGCCGGGCCCGGTTCATGGCCAGGGTCAGCGAATCGATCATGTCGGTAGCGTTGTTTGTCGCCGCATCCATGGCCGTCATACGAGCGGCATGCTCGGCTGCCACCGATTCCTGCAAGCTGCGGAAGACCTGAATGGCGACGTATTTTGGCAAAAGCGATCGGAATAATTCTTCCGGCGACTGCTCATAAATGTAGTCAACCGGCGCGGTCGCAAACTTCGCAGCCGCAGAATCAATGTCGCGCGTGTCCGGCGGACGAATGCCCACCCCGGCTTCCCGGGCAGCTTCAAGAGCCTGGTCACGTTCTTTCTCGGTCATCGCTTCAGCCTGCTTCACGTCCGGCACGCCGATTTTCTCGATTGGCAATATCTGTTCGACGACTAAACGCTGAGCGATTACCGACTTGAACTCGTTATAGAGCAGATAAACGGAATCGATTTCTTCCCTGTTGTAGCGCTCAACCACGTGTTCGGCCAGTTCGGATGCCAATGCATAATCGATCTTGTTGAAAATTCCAACTTGCTCGGCAACGATGGAAGTCTGCGCCTGCTCCTGTGACTCCGCAGTTCTCGGCTCCGCGGTCCGATAGCGCCGCCTTAGAAAGTCGCGGCCCTTGCGGCCGATGGTTTCAATCTCGACATTCTTATCCTTCTTTGTCTCAAGAAATCGCATTGCAGCCTTCAAGATATTCGTATTGAAAGCGCCCGCGAGCCCTTTGTCGCCGGTGACGACGATGAGCAGCACATTCTGCTCAGGACGCCGTGCCAGCAGAGGATGTCTCGGCTCACCAGTTTCCGGATCGTAGATTTCCGCCCGCGAAACCAGCGACTTCAGCACATTGGTCAACATCTGCGCGTAAGGCCGCGCCGCGAGAGCGCGTTCCTGCGTCCGGCGCAACTTCGCCGCCGAGACCATCTTCATGGCCTTGGTGATCTGGCGCGTGTTGGTTACGCTGCGAATGCGCCGTCGGATGTCGAGAATGTTGGGCATGAATCAGTCTTCAGTCGTCGGTCGTCGGTCTTCAGCCATTCCTTAATTGGTAGTTGGCCTCACGCTGACAGCTAAAAGGTAAGGGCTAACAGCTATTTTGCTGCTGCCTGCCTGTCCGCCACGAATGCCTCTTTGCTCTGTTTGATGATCTTGCTCATCTCCGCTTTCAGAGCATCATCCAGAACTTTTTTCTCCATGATCGTATTCAGCAAGCCTGGACTGGTTGCATCCACATATTTATAGAGTTCAGCTTCGAACTCGCGCACCTGATCGACCGGCAAGTCATCGAAAAATCCATTGGTACCGGCGAAGATGATCAAAATTTGTTTGGAGAATGGTAACGGGGAAAATTGTTTTTGTTTGAGCACTTCGACCAGCCGCTGACCGCGATTGAGCTGCGCCTGGGTTGCCTTATCGAGGTCGCTGCCGAACTGCGCGAAAGCCGCGAGTTCGCGGTACTGCGCCAGTTCCAGCTTCATGCTTCCGGCCACTTGGCGCATCGCCTTGATCTGGGCGCTGCCGCCGACGCGGCTCACAGAAATTCCCACGTTCACTGCCGGACGCACACCGCTGTTGAACAGATCGGTCTCAAGAAAAATCTGGCCGTCGGTGATGGAAATCACGTTGGTCGGAATATACGCGGAAACGTCACCCGCCTGAGTCTCAATGATCGGCAGCGCGGTCAAGGAACCGCCACCCATCTTGTCGCTCAACTTGGACGCGCGTTCCAGTAGACGCGAGTGAAGATAGAACACGTCGCCCGGATACGCTTCGCGTCCTGGTGGACGCCGCAGCAACAGCGAAATCTCGCGGTACGACGCCGCATGCTTGGAAAGATCGTCGTAAATCACCAGCGCATGCCGTTTGGTGTCGCGGAAATACTCACCCATGGCGCAGGCAGCATAAGGTGAGATGTACTGCATGGGCGCGGGCTCGGAAGCCGAAGCCGCCACCACGATGGTGTAGTCCATCGCCCCGGCGTCGCTGAGGATCTTCACCACCTGGGCAATCGAAGACCGCTTCTGCCCGATCGCGTTGTAAATGCAAATGAGGTTGTTGCCCTTGTTGTTGATGATGGTGTCGAGTGCTACAGCAGTCTTGCCGGTCTGCCGGTCGCCGATGATCAACTCGCGCTGTCCTCGGCCAATCGGGATCATGCTGTCGATGGCCTTCAGGCCGGTCGCCATCGGTTCACGTACTGGCTGGCGGTCGATTACGCCTGGCGCCAGACGTTCCAGAGCAATGAACTGATCGGTAGCAATCGGACCTTTGTCGTCGATCGGTTGCCCCAGGGAGTTCACCACCCGGCCGACCAGTGCGTCGCCGACAGGCACGCTCATGATTCGGCCCGTGCGTTTCACTTCGTCGCCTTCGCTGATTTCCGTGTACTCGCCCAACAGCACCACGCCAACCTGATCTTCTTCCAGGTTCATGGCAATGCCGGCCACGTTATGCGGAAATTCGAGGAGCTCTCCAGCCATGACCTTGTCGAGACCATGAACGCGGGCAATACCATCACCGAGGGTGATGACAGTTCCGACTTCGTCCACGGCAATCTTGGACTCGTAGTTCTCGATCTGTTGCCGGATCAGCTGCGTGATCTCGTCTGCTTTAATTTGTGCCATAAGGCGCTTGCGGCTCCTAGCTTCTGGCTTCTAGCTCTGCTTTGATCTTCTTTTTTGAGACCTTTGCGAGAATTTCTTTGCGTCCTTTGCGGTTAAAATCTTTAAAGTTCAATAGCTGGAGCAAGCCTAGGAAGCTGATAGCTTCCCGTATCCGCTCCAGCTGGCCTCTCACGGACCCGTCGTAAATTGTGCTTCCAACTTTTACGATGGCGCCGCCCAGAATTGAATCGTCCTGCGAATAGAGAGCGCGGACCTTATGCCCGGTCAATTTCTCGACTTGCGCTTCGATCGCTCGCCGCTCCGCATCGCCCAATTCCCGCGAACTCACAATCTCCGCTTCAGTAAAACCCATCCGGCGGTTGAGTTCTTGTCCAAACTCTTTCACGATCGGTTCCAGAAACTTGATGCGCCGGTGGTCCATAAGCACTGCCATAAAATTCCGCACGGAGCGGGAAATACCTTCACGCGCCACAATCGCATCCAGCAAGGCGCGTTTCTGTTCCGCGGGAATCGAAGGCGCTTCCCAAACTTCTCGCAGCATCTGGCTGCTCGTCACCAATTCAGCAAGCGACTGCACTTCCTGCAACGTCTTCCCCGGATCAAGATGCTGGTCAAAGACCACATCAGCCAGGGCGCGCGCGTAGGTACTGGTGACGGATGCCATGCGCTAGTTGCGATCCTTTTCCGGATTTCGGCGAAAGCTCCCGCGCAAACTCCCGAACCAGCGCCTGATCAGTGACCGCGTCCACTTTAATTTGCCTGCCCGCGAGCGCGACAGCCAGATTTGCCGCGTACGCCGTCAGTTCACGACGAGCTGTCTTGGCTGCCGCGGCGATTTCCTGTTCTGCTGACTCGACAATCTTGCGCGCGTCTTCCTCTGCCGCTGCCTTGATCCGTGCTTCTTCCGCCGCTGCCTCTTTCTCGGCCGCATCCCGCATCCCGCTGATTTCGGCATCCAGCCGGGAAAGCCGAGCTTCAATCTCTGCCAAACGACGGTTGGCGTCCTCACTTGCCTTGCGTGCTTCCTCCATCGCTTTCTGGATGGAGGCGGTTCGATTCCGGAACACTCCCGGCAGATGCTTCTTGGACAAATACAGGAGAGTGCCGCGCTAGCACCGCAAAATTCAGAAACACGCACAGCCGGTATGCCCATTCCAGGCTGAGACCCGTCAGTCTTGCCACCAACTGAACAGACGAAGAATGCTTGAACTGTTCCTGCTCGTCCTCCCCGGCGGCCTCACTGGATTGTTTTGTCAGCTCGGTATTCGCACGCCTGCTATCAGTATGCTCCGCTGCGCGCGGTGCGCTCGCAGCCTGGGCTGCAGCGTTAGTAGGGAACACCAGAACCGTGCACGCTAAACAGAGCGAAGCCAGAGCAAGCAGCACGTAGAGCTTCATCGGGGAAGCCTGCTTCACTGACCCTCCGCAGGGGCGTGCGTCGCCGGTTGCAGGACTGTACGTATGATTTCAGCCGCCAATCTTCCACTCTCGGCTTCCAGACCAATCTGCGCCGCTGCCTTGTCCTGCTCGATGCCCTTCCGTGCCTGGTCGACCTGGGCCTGTGCTTTGGTCCGGGCCTCGGCGACCGCTGCCGCTCGAGCCTGTAAGGCCACCTGACGACGCGCTTCCTGGCTCTTGAACAATTTCATGCGCGCTTCCCGCAGCCGCTGCTCGTACTCCGCGGTTCGCGCTTCGGCCTTTGCAATATCCGCCTTCGCCTTTTCTACCGCGCCTTCAGTCCTGCTTCGCCGCTCGGCCAGCACTGCGACCAGAGGCTTATGCACGACTGTGGTGTAAATGAAATACAACAACACAATGATGATGATTGTGGGAACGGACCCGAGCAGTAATCCGCCTAGTTGTCCTAATATCTCGTCCATTGTGTGTTGATCAGGTCCAGAGCGTAAGGAGGTTTAAGACCATTGAAAATAACATGTTACAAAAGCGAGTGTCAACGCAATCAGGTGCCGCAAAGTGTAGTTTCCTGATTGAAACTCGTGGGCCGGAACCTTTTTCGTCAAATAGAGAAAGTTCCTTGACATCTGGCCTGACGGGTCTAGCATGTAAGTATCACCTCCGATCCAATCCGGATCGAATGGGCCGCTAGCCAAGGAATGTCACCGCTTCTTGGTTGTCGGCCCATTTAATTTCTCAAGCCGACAATAGCTGAATTGAACGCCACCTAGTCGGTCACGACAAAATTCCTCATTTTTCTCATCACCGACTCCGGCGCCTCCACTTCCAACTCCACCAGCCCTTCCTTATACTCACGCGAATAAATCCGCGATCGCGCCTCGAGCAGCGCCAGCAACTTCCCTTCTTCTTGCGGAACGCGCAAATGCACCCGGCTCAACGGATCTTCGGACAGCATTTCGTCGATCCGTTCCAGCAGCGTGCTCATGCCAATGCCTTTAGCGGCGGATACGTGGACCCTATTCGGATCGTCCAACAACGACTCGCGCTGTTTCGGAGGCAACAGGTCGATCTTGTTCATCACGCGCAGCCGCGGCTTGCCATCCGCTTCCAATTCCTTCAGCACCTTGTCTACCTGGGCGTCCTGCTCCACTGACAACGGGCTGCTCGCGTCGGAAACCTGCAATACAAGCGACGCTCGCTGCACTTCTTCCAAAGTCGCTCGAAAAGCGGAAACCAGTGTGTGCGGCAGGTTTCGGATGAATCCCACTGTGTCGGAGAGCAATGCCTTCCTGCGCGACGGCAGCTCGACGGACCGGATCGTCGGATCAAGCGTGGCAAACATTCTAGGAGATTCCAGCACCGCGGCCCGTGTGAGCGCATTGAACAGCGTGGACTTTCCAGCGTTGGTGTAACCGACGAGCGCAATCGTCGCCACCGGCACCGACTCCCTTCGCGCGCGCTGTTGCGCGCGGACTCGCCGCACGTTTTCAATCTGTTCTTTCACGTGCCGGATCCGGCGATGAATTTTCCGGCGATCGGTTTCAAGCTGGGTTTCGCCTGGTCCCCGGGTACCAATGCCGCCGCCGAGTTGCGACATCTCGATGCCGCGCCCGCCCAGGCGGGGAAGCATGTATTCCAATTGCGCTAACTCCACCTGCAACTGCCCTTCACGGGTTCTGGCATGCTTCGCAAAGATGTCGAGGATCAACTGGGTGCGGTCAATCACCCGGGTATTGACCAGTTTTTCTATGTTCCGTTGTTGCGAAGCAGTTAGATCGTGGTCGAACAAAATCAGGTCAGCGGAAACGGAGGCCGTCGCACCCGCAATCTCTTCCAGCTTGCCTCGCCCCACCAGCGTGGCCGCATCCGGGCGATCACGGCGCTGGAGGAATTCTCCTGCAATCTCCGCACCTGCGCTGGTAGCCAGGGAACGCAGTTCCGCGAGTGATTCCTCGGGGCTGAACTCAGGAATGTCGGGAGCTTTAGTCGTCGATGGGCCCGCAGATGCATCGCGGGCAGCTTGCGCCGCAGCGGTCAGGGGGCCGTTCTGACCTCGGGAACTCGTCGTTGATCGAGGGCGGCTGCGGGTCTCGAGGCCGACTAGAAAAGCGCGCTCCCGGTGCCCGCGACTAGCGTCACCGGCGGCGCCGCGTCCAGCTTCGCCACTCTGATCACGGTCCGCCTTACCGGAAGTTTTCGGTTCGGAAGATTTTCGTTTTAGCCTAGTCAATTCCCTGGATTCCTACCTGCCGCGGTCGCGGTGCTCCGGCCCCCCAGCCTAGCAAAGTACAAAGCTGGCGAGCAATGAGCCGAACGCACGAGGACCTGCCGGGTCAGAAGTCCTCCTGGTCCAGCAGGAGCACCATGCGAACGTCCAGGCGTCATCCTTCAGTACCCGACGCGCGCGGCATCGGGCTTTCTTCGGATGCAGTCGACGAACCTGACACCCCCGAGGAGTTCGCGCCCGCCGCGGCTGTCATCACCGTCGGCCTGTCTCCGTGGGCGTGCAGGGTCCTCCCAGCGGCCACCGTGGAGATGGCGTGCTTGAAGATCAGTTGCTCTTGATTGTTGGTTTCCAACACGACTGAATATTTGTCAAAAGAGCGAATACGTCCTGTGAGCTTCACTCCGCTCAACAGGTAAATTGTGATATTGGTTCGCTCTTTGCGTGCTGTATTGAGGAAGGATTCCTGGATATTCTGCGCCGGCTTACTCTCCATTGCCGACCTCCTTGGTCCCGACCTTCGTTTCCCAACTACCGGGTTCTGACTGCCCGGATTCTGAACCGAATTCGTTCCGCGCGCAAGCTCTTCTTGTCAGATCACTCTCAGTATGTTGGAGACCCTCAAAATTATCTGGCTTGAACGGCAATGTACGCTAGCGCACGCCGCCATAATCGCGGTGTTTGTACGATACGGCGTTACTGTCTACATTTCAAGGCAGCAAGTTGTGATGGTCTTGCAATTCGCACTGTTCGGTTTGACAGGGCACGCCCGAAGTGCAACCATCTCCGGCTTGGAATGGATTAACCGGAACCCGCTCGTCGTGACCGGTAGCCTTGCATCTCATCGCGACGCAATTCTGTGACTCAAGAAAGTAGGTATCTATGCAGTACCCGATGGCTGACCTGCCAGCTCTTTTGGTTATGCCTGTTCACACTGGTACGGAAGCGCTCGCCTTTATTCTGCGTTGGATCCACCTGTTGGCGGGAATTACCTGGGTAGGATTGCTCTACTTCTTCAACCTCGTGAACATCCCATTCATGAAGCAGGTGGATGCCGGGCTGAAGCCGAAAATATTCCAATACCTCACTATGCCAACTCTGCAATTGTTCCGCTGGAGCTCACTGCTGACGGTATTCATGGGATTCTGGTACTGGTCGCAGATCTACGTCACAGCGGATGCCAAGCGCATGGGCGTGAGCCCAGGAAGCACGATCGGTTTGTTCCTGCTCATCTGGATCGCCGCTTCGATGATCCTTTACTTTGTGATTTCAAAGACGCCCAGCGGATACGTGTTGGGGCTGGTGACCACCGTTTTGGTGATCGGAGCAGGATGGCTCTTTGTGAACTACACGCCTGTGGGCCAGGACGATAACCACGTGCTTTCGATCGGAATCGGCGGCGGTATGGGATTCATCATGCTGTTCAATGTCTGGGGCATTATCTGGCCCAACAATAAGAAGATCATTCGCGGAACTTTGGCGGGTACTCCTCCGGCGAATGCCGCCATTCTGGCGCGTCAGGTATTTCTTGCTTCGCGAACAAATCTTTTTCTGTCCGTGCCCATGATATTTTTCATGGCCGCCAGTTCGCATTACACGCTTTTGGGAAAGTAGCTCAGGTCGGGATGACATTGTGGGTTGTAGTCAGCCTGCGCCAATCTCAATTTCGGGCAAAAGAAAAGCCGGCCTTTTGGCCGGCTTTGTGTTCATTTACGAAAGTTAGAAAATTAACTTCAGGCCAAACAGCAGACGACGTCGGGCAATGCCATCGTAAACCGTGCTGCCCGCGAAAGTCAGCCCACCGTTGGAATTGAACTTCGTGCTCTGGAACGAGCCTGTGTCGTTGAGCGTAGGATCAGGCACTCCCCGGAACTGAACATTCATTACGTTAAAAGCTTGCGCCTGGAATTGAAGGTTGAACTTCTCGTTAAGTTTAAAGTTCTTGAACACAGCCGCGTTGGCCGTGCTGATAGGCTGGCCGCGCAGGATGTTGCGGCCCGCACCGGCGTAGGGAGTTCCAAGAAACGCGGCCGCAACCGGATCGTTATAGATCCAATGTACCGCGCTCCGTGCAACCGGAGCACCCGTAACAAAATCCACCAGGCCGCAATCAGCCGCCGTGGCATCGGTACACTGTCCGACGGAATCCAGAGGAGCGCCGGCGCTGGCCAGGATGGGACGGCAAGCGTCATGCGTACCACTGAAGTTGGAGCTTGGATCGCAAAGACTTCCAGCGTTGTGGTTTTGGATGGTTGTGTAAGGTTGCCCGGTACTGTAGCGATAGGTGGTATTCACTTGCCAGCCGCCTAGCAGACGCCCGGTGAAACCCTTTTGTGCTTTGTAAAAGGGCAACTCGTACACCATGGTGACGCCAGCCACGTGGGGGAAGTCGATACCTGCAGGCCCCCGTTCAGCTACATCGCCGTTAAACGGATTCTGCGGGTAGGACAGCGTATTTCCGCCACCCAGCGTGCTGAAAATCTCGCTAGCGTTATCGAACGTCCGGCTGTAGGTGTATGACACCGTCGCCGAAAGACCATGCCAGCCGCCGATTCTCAGTTCGGTCTGCAAAGCGTTGTATTTTGACCAGGCGGTATTGCTGTACCGAATAAGGTTGCTCTTATTGCAATTGGCGAATCCGAAACCTGGTGCGGTTGCGTCCGCGCAAGGTGTCTGTCCCGCAGGAATCAGGTTCTGGAAGCCGGCCGCGACCAATGGCGCAAGATCCGGGTTTCCGTTTGACTCCTGGAAGTTACCCACCGTGTGGTTTCCAACGTAGCGGATTTCACCGACGATTCTGTTGGTGAATTCGCGTTGGATACCGAGGTTCCACTGTTGCGAGTAAGGATTGTGAAAATTCTTGGGCAACAGTAACTGGTTGGCAAATCCGGGATCTCCGGCTGGCACTTGCGGCGTCAGGAAAGGTACGAGCTGGGTTCCCTGGTAACTGCCGCTGGTAGGCAGAATCACCGTTCCACCAAGCACCGGTCCCGGCAACGTCGCCAGATTCACGGCAGGGGCGGCAGTGGCTTCGTTCAAGAACATGTTATAGAAGGTTGGATCATAGGCGATTCTGAAACCGCCGCGGATCACAGTTTTGTTTTCTCCGAAAAACCTTTGTCCGATCACTGGCGTCCAGGCAAAGCCCACCACGGGGCTGAAGTTGTTCAAATCCTGATTGACGCTCGGGACAGTCGTCTGCGAGAGCGGCAGCGTCGGATCCCAGAGGGGTGCCGAACCTTGCTGTTGCGCCACCGAACGATCGTGCAACAGGTTGGCCGCCTGCTGGAACCATTCCCAGCGCAAGCCGAGGTTCAGAGTCAGGTTGTGCCGGATCCGCCAGTCGTCCTGAAAATAAAATGCAAGATCGTTTTCTTTAAACGGCAGGTTCGGATTTCCTAATGCGATTTGAGTCTCCAGCGGATTGTTCGCGATGATGTCGCTGAAGGACAGGAAAATCGGCACCGCGTTGTTCTCAGGCAGGAACACGTTCGGAGAACGCTGCTGCGCTATTTCGGCGCCGAACTTGATTGTGTGTTGGCCCTTCGACATCGAGGCGTTGTCCTGCAACTGATAAACGTTGATGATTCGTCCTTGCGGGAATCCAGCCGCAACTCCGAAGCTGGTAATGTCTTGCGGGTTGCTACCTGCCAGCACAATGTCCGTAGGACATGCCAAGGGAGCCGTATTGTTGCAGCTCGGGAATGATCCTTCGTTGAAGAAAGACGAAGAACGTGAAAAGCTGATACGAACCTGGTTTACGAAAACATTGCTGAATGTGCGCGTCCAATCGAGTCCGATCTGTTGGCTCTTACCAGGGACGGTCTGCCAGTCGCCGACAGAGATTCCATTTCCAAAGTTGACGCCCTGATTGTCCGTCTTCTGGAAGATGTAGCGGCCAAAAAGATTGTCCTTCGAGCTCAGACGCACGTCGACGCGGCCCGTAGCTTCGTAATCGTTAAAAGGCGACGAAACGAACCGGCTAATCACACCCATCTGAATAGGCACGCATCCATTCACGCCGGCCGTGACGCAGTCGAATGCCGAACCGGTCGTGGGGTCGATCTGATTGGTAGCCAGTACATCCTGTACGTTGGTGAAAGTCGGATTGCCCGCTGCCACCGCCGTCGGCCCAATGGCTGAGTACAGTGGTCCGGCAGGACTGCCCGGAAAATCAGCGATCAGCGATTGAACACCAGCCGCCGTCGGTACAAGTCCGGTCCCGGTCGAACTGGGTGAACCTGCGAAGCGTTGCCGTTCGAAGTTCGCGGAACCGAAGAACCACAGTTTATCCTTGATGATCGGACCGCCGATGGTGCCGCCAAAGCGGTTGTCAACGAACTTTGGCATTACCGGAGCGGTGCAACCGGTCGAGGGATCTTGCCCGGGAGCGCAGAATCCGAAAACCGGCGACTTCTCTTCATTTTCCAAAGAGCTGAAAGTGTTGCCCTGCCAGAATTCGAAGCCGGTTCCATGGAACGCGTTCGTACCCGACTTGGTGACGTAGTTCACCACGCCGCCCATGTTGCGTCCGTATTCAGCGCTGAAATTCGTGACTACCTGAACTTCAGAGATAGCGTCCTGGTTGCCAAAGAAGATCGAAGGGCCGCCAATCGAGTTGTCGTTATTATTCTGCCCGTCGAGTTGGTAGTTGTTGGAACGGGCGCGCTGTCCATTCACCGAAATCTCGGCGCCGTTGTTGTTGCTGAAGCTGGCATCACCGGCGGTCGCGACTCCGGGCAGGAAAAGCGCCAACGAATCGAATGTGTTGCCTACCGGCAAACTCGAGGTCTTTTGAGTGTCAAATGTCGCAGAAATCTGATCGGTCGTCGCCTCGATCAATGGAGCGGTACCCTCGACGGTGACAGTCTCCGCCGAAGAACCAACTTCCATTCTCACAGCACCCAGCGATGTGTCGCTGCCTACTGCGATAACAAGACCCTTGCCTTCATAAACCCGAAACCCAGGGGCCTGGACCCGCACGTCGTAAGCGCCCGGAGGCAAATTACGCAGCGAAATATTGCCAGCCGTGGTCGATTCCGTGGTGTATTCGCGATTGGTCGCCAATTGCTTGGCAGAAACCTTGGCGCCTGAAACCAATGCGCCCTGCGAATCTTCTACCGTGCCCGAGATCGAGCCGGTCACAATGCCTTGGGAGTTCGCGAAAACTGCGGTAAAAAGCAGCGCGACCAGCACTCCCAGCAAAGAAGCCCTGCGCCGAAACGCATGGTCCGTCATCGTATGCATATTTCCCTCTTTAGGCGATTTCAAATGGGTCCGGACGTCAGCCAAAACTTGTAAACTAATGTAAACACAGTGCCCAGTGCATTTGTCATGGCAATTGACCTACCAGTCATAGTGTCTTTGTGAAGTCGCTTATTTTAAAGCCATTAAACTAGGCAAAGACATGCTGTTGACATCAATAACACAGTCTTTCTACGTAGTTACGAATAAGCTTATACACAATTCCATAGACTATTGAGGTGTCTCGACTTCCAAGACTCTTAATTGTCTAGTCAGGAATTGTTGTCTGAGGATGTACCGGGGTGGCGATGTTCGATGGCGCGGCCTGAGGCGCCCAGGCAAAGAAAAATGGCGAGACTTTTTGGGTCTCGCCATTCGCTACGACAGTTGTTACGTGACTCTAGAAGCTCACTCGGATACCGAACTGGAAGGCTCGCGGAGCGCCGCTTGAGAACGAGCCTGAGCCCGATCCCACACGCAGCGGTGCAAGCGGTCCAACCGTACCATTGATGCTTCCTGGACCACCGGACAAGTTCGGATCGAAACCGGTGTTACCCCCTCGGCCGATACTGGACTGGCCAATTCGGTTATCTCGATTAAAGATGTTGAAAGCTTCAGCTGTTGGCTCAATCGAGAGCTTGTCCTTGATGCTCAAGCGCCACGACAGACGGATGTCTGTGGTGACGAAGTTTGGGTTGTTGGTGGGCGAGAAAGCCAACGGCACCGACTCGACCACTCCGCCCATGGTGCTCAGTTGAGTCGGAGTTAACAAACCTGCTGCTATCAGCGCTTTTCCGGCTGGTGTGAATGTGCCGGCAACGTTGGTGTTGAAGTTGGACAACACCTGGTTCAGGTTTCCAGCGTGAACGTTTCGGCCATAAGCGCCCCGTCCCGTTCCGGTAATCGGATCGCCGTTGGCGCCGGTGTCGATGACACTGCCATCGCCGTTGAGATCGTTCTCAAAGATGTCGACAGCACCTCCGCCGCTCGGTAGGTACATGCTTGAGGGTTCATTGGTCTTGAACTGGGTAGTGGTGGAGAACCGGAAGTGAAGCGGGAGTTCAGTCAGCAGCGATACGCCGACCTGGTGCCGTCGATCCAGGTTAGAAGGACCGTAGAACTGGGTCGGGTTGTCGTTTGTAACTGCGTTGTCCAGGAAGTCTTGATCGAGAGACGTTGTCTGGAAGCTGGACAGCGCGTAGGTGAAGTTGGTGGTTGCGTTCTTGAACGGACCCCACGTACCAAGTTTGCCGGTTAGCGCTACTTGGAGGCCCTGGTAGCGGGACAACCCAACCGGATCGATGACGGTCATCTGGCGGAAATTCTTGTTCTTTCCGCTGAATGCGAATCCGTCAAGAGCGGAACCGGCACCCATTCCTTCATTGGCAAAGTCGTCAATCGTGGCCCCGACGCCTGGCCCTTCGAGACCGGGGCAGCTGATGAGAGCCGCGTCGACAGTCGGCGAACCACAATCCGCAAGAGTCTTATTGATTGCAGCTG
>CAWCQR010000014.1:0-21050 GCA_963797725.1 Terriglobia bacterium | reverse complement strand
GAATTGGCAGCCTTACATGAACGCCCATCCCCGAATTTTCGCGGCCTTCGGCGCTGACCGCGACTCCGCGAGCCAGTCCTTCCCGAAATGTGCCATCGTGGTTGTTCATGAACAGCAAGCTGGGAGTGGAGTCGCAGGCAACGTAAATCTCAGGCCATCCGTCGCCGTCGAGGTCAGGCGTGACCACGGTCAGGTAAGAAGTTCGCCGAGGCAGATTCAGCTGGCTGTGAAATTTATTTTCTAACCCGGGCGCTGGGTTGGGGGATTGATCTTTTCGGTCTCCCCAGCCCGGTGTTTTCTATACGACCAGACTAATGTCGCAGCCGCTTGCTTCCTGCCAAGCGCTAAACTTCTCCGCCTCCGAAAGTTTGCCGTTCCGAGAACGGGTGCGGACACTCGTGCGTCACTCGCAGCTCTTCTTGACCATCTGGCTTGCAGCGGCAGTTTCCTTCGTGCGCTGTCGAACCTGTTGAGAGTAATATCGTGCCCGTGATGGTAAAGGAATGGAGTGGGGAATAACGAGATGATGAGATGACACGACCGAACATTGCCTACCGCGCTTTGACGGCGCTAATCTTCTCTGTTTTGTTTTCGCTCGGGACTGTACTGGCCCAGCCTCCTATGCACCACGCCTACTACGGTCCGTACAACGGCGTATTTCGCGCGGGCGGAGCTGGTCTTAGTGAACCGGGAGAGCCGGACGACGTGGTATTCGAAGCGATGTCTCCCTGGACTCTGCATTGCTGGTTTCAAGGCTTGGGAACGTCGAGCACGAACTCCGCCACGTTTTCTACGCTTCTCGCGGGCGTTGGCGATCCCTTGCAAGAGTATTCACGTTATTTCGGCATTCGTGATGGCAAGCTGATCTTTTGGATGGGCGAAGGCAATACCCTTACTGCATCTACTCCGTTGGTGACTGCCGACTGGCAATTCGTTGCGGCGACGTTTGACGGCGTTGAACTGCATCTATACAGAGACGGGCGGGAAGTTGCTAGCGGGAAGCTTGCACTCGGGCGAGTGAGCCCGGAAATAATGATGGCCCCGTCACCGCTTCCGTGGAAGGGCGCGAGCCACTTCGGAGGCAAGATAGCGGCGCTCACGCTTCTTCGAAGGACATTGAATGAAGGAGAAATTCGCCAACTGGCGGCACAAGCCCCTCATGCCTCTCTGGTTCAATTCGAGGAAGGTTCGAAGTCTTGGCCACTCCAGACCAAGGAACAAGCAGGTTACCGTGCGCCTCAGGATCCAGGCTTCCTCCCGCGAAGTGTGGCTGCGTTTTCTCCGGCGGTGGCACGACCGCTTCCTGCCGCCCGAGCGTCTTTACAGCTGCGAGCTGAAAATCAGTGGGTTCTTGCGGAAGGCTGGAGGCTCACGCCAGCTCCCAAGGTGAGCGCAGATGGAGCAGCGATCGCACAGGCTGGCTTCGACGCGAAGGATTGGTGGCCGGCAACAATACCAGGCACAGTCCTCACTACGATGGTGGATCGCGGCGTCTATCCAGACCCGGATTATGGCTTGAATAATCTCGCCATCCCCGAGCAACTTAATAAGCAGGACTACTGGTATCGAATTGAATTTGCCGCGCCCAAATCCACGAGCGGCCGCCATCTTACCCTCACCCTGAACGGAATCAACTATGCAGCCATGGTCTGGCTCAATGGCCAGCGTTTGGGCGACATCAAAGGTGCGTTTATTCGCGGTACGTTTGATGTCACTCAGCTCTTAGTGTCCGGCCGCGTGAATGCGCTTGCTGTGCGAATTTCTCCACCGCCGCATCCCGGAATTCCCCACGAGCAGTCGATCAAAGCCGGCCCGGGAGAAAACGGTGGAACCATGGTTCTTGATGGTCCGACCTTCATGGCAACGGAGGGTTGGGATTGGATTCCAGCAATCCGCGACCGCAATTCGGGAATATGGCAAGACGTTGTCCTCTCGGCCACAGACGAGGTGAAGATTGGCGACCCGCGGGTAATCACGAAGCTGCCGCTTCCGGACATCAGTCGCGCGGATGTCGAGATCGAGGTTCCACTCACAAACATTTCTAGCGCACCGGTGAAGGGAACTGTAACCGCGACGTTCGATCAAACGAAGGTGACGAAAACAGTGACCGTGCCGCCGGGCGAGAGCACTGTAAAACTTGCGCCTGCGGAATTTTCTCAGCTTACGGTGCAGCATCCGCGACTGTGGTGGCCCAACGGCTACGGCAAACCTGAGTTGTACAGGCTAAAACTGGAGTTCAGCTCAGCCAAAGGGGCCTCTGACGCCAGGGAACTCAACTTCGGCATTCGCGAAATCACCTATGAGGTGAGCCTCTACAACTCCGCGGGACAGTTGCGGCGAGTTGAAATTTCTCCTACTGCGGCAAGAATGAGGGATGAACAGATTGTTGACGTCACTCATGAAGGGATGAGGCAAATCTTTCGTGGATGGGTGGCTTCCCTGACGCCGGGTGGTGACGCTTCTCCAGCAGTCAAGGATATCTACGGCGCACCAGAATACCCGGCGCCTTTAAGAATGAGAGACGAGAAGTCTCCGGGCAAGAAAATGGACGACGGATCAGGCTTCACCGATCTGATCATCAAAGTGAACGGCGTCAGAATCGCCTGTCGGGGTGGCAACTGGGGAATGGACGATTCTCGCAAGCGCGTATCCCGCGAGCACCTCGAACCGTTTTTCCGTCTGTATCGCGATGCCAACGTGAACATCATCCGGAACTGGGTTGGACAGAACACGGAAGAGGTCTTTTACGATCTGGCCGACCAGTATGGTCAGCTGGTTTGGAATGATTTTTGGGCAACCACCCAGGACTACAACCTGGAACCGCAAGATCCTGATCTGTTCCTGAAAAACGCGCGCGACACGATTCTGCGATTTCGTAACCATCCTTCAATCGCGGTCTGGTGCGGACGCAATGAAGGCGTTCCCCAGCCAATCCTTAATGAAGGACTTGCGAAGCTGATTTACGAATTGGACGGCACCCGCTATTACTCGCCCAGTTCGAATCGCGTCAACTTGCGGAACAGCGGCCCGTACAAGTTCCAGGATCCTGCCACTTATTACCAGATCAATCACGGCTTCTCGGTTGAGTTAGGCGTGCCTTCGATGCCGACGCTAGAATCGTTCCGTCACTGGATTCCCAAGGAAGATCAATGGCCCATCAGCGATGCCTGGGCGTACCACGACTGGCATCAGGCCGGGAATGGAGATGTCGCGCCCTTCATGCGGGAGTTGGAAACGGAGTTTGGTGCTGCCACTGATCTGGAAGACTTCGAACGCAAAGCGCAGATGCTCAATTACGTGGAGCATCGTGCAATCTTCGAAGGCTTCAACGCTCACTTGTGGGCACCCAATAGTGGACGCCTTTTGTGGATGACGCAGCCCGCGTGGCCCAGTTCAAGTTGGCAGATTCTCAGTTCCGACTACGATACGCAAGCTTCCTTTTACGGGGTGAAGAAGGCGTGCGAACCCGTCCACGTGCAGTTGGATCTCTCGAGCTACGAGGTGGACGTCGTGAATACAACCCTTCATCCGATGCAGGATGCGTCCCTCAATACCAAGGTCTATTCGCTGGAGAACAAGCTTCTTTTCGAGAACAGTCAAAAATTGCAGGTTGGTGCCAATGCTCTGACTCCCTCCTTCCAGTTGGAGCTGGCTCCTTTTCTCTCTGCAGACATGGTTTTCGTCAAGCTGTCATTGACCGATGCATCCGGCAAGGCAATCTCTGACAATCTTTATTGGCTCGGCGGAAACGAACCACCCTACCGGCCGTTGAACCGGCTGCCCCGTGCGACGGTTTCAGCATTTGCCAGTGCGATTCTCGATAACGACGAAATAAGAGTTCATGTCCGTCTCGAGAATCGCGGAACCGGCGCAGCGCTCGCCAACAAGCTCACATTGGAAAATGTTTCCGACGGATCGAGGATTCTCCCCGCGTACTGGAGCGATAACTATGTTTCCATCTTGCCCGGAGAGAGTCAGGAAATTGAAATTGAATATCCGGCGAGTGCCGCCTCAGGGGCGGCTCGGCTAGAGATCAGAGGATGGAACTTGGCGACAACGGCGATCCCCATCGAGACGCACTGAGCACCTTCTGGAAAGAAACACGAATCTGCAAGATGACGCGGCTGAATAATCCGAAACACTACATGCGTAGCTTGATCGTCTGCTGCGCGTTGGTTCTTCTAGGATCTACAGCTGGGTTCGCCCGCGTTGTGGTTTTCTGGCAAGACGGTTTCCCCACGGTGGCCAGCCAGCCGGTGACGAAGGAAACGCTGATCACGGCTTTCAAAGGTTCGGAGCTGTCAGTCATGAACCTCGAGAGCTTTAAAGACCCGGCAGCGCTTTCCTCCGCAGATCTTCTGGTGTTGCCCTATGGCTCTGCCATCCGGACGGACGCCTGGCCCATCATCCATCGCTACCTGGAAGCAGGAGGAAATCTTCTAGGCGGCCAGCCGTTTCGGGTACCGGTAATCGCTTCCGACGGCAAATTCCGCCAGGCGCGTCCGCAGGACACATTCTCACGTGAACTTGATTTCCGCCATGCCTACGAAGTTTCCCAACAGGGCGGGACGAAGTTCGCATGGAGATCAGGGTACTCGTTCCTGCGCGCGCCAGAAATTCGCGCTGACCGCAGTGTGGTGCCTTGCGAGTTTTGCGAACGCTCAAATCGTGGAAAGGTCCCGCGCCTGGTCTTCAGCGTCTTCGGGGCGCTGTGAGTAGCGGTACCAGGTAACGCAAGAGCATGTTTGAGCAAAATACATTATAAAAATCGGTTCTTTGCAAGCCCGGGAATTTCAAGACCGCGTTCTAACCCCAGCCTCCAGAATCACAGGTTGTCTTTCCATCCTATGCGTTCCTTGATGACTGATTGCGGCGGTCCGTTGGGAATTCCCAAGATGGTTATGCATGCTGGATGCAAGATCAGGCGCGATGAATCTACACCGATCACTTCTCTTAGGGACGATCGCCAGAGATCGAGTGCAGCTGCATTTACCTCCGCGATACTTCCGTCTTTGCTCGTGATGTACGAGGGGTACTGGGCGCGTTCAAACAAAAGCCTGTATTTCTCTTCGCTTTGTCGTAGTCGTTCTTGCGCATTTTTGCGCTCCGAAATGTCCTCACTCATCCCAAGGGCATATAGCGGATAGCCATCTTCATCGACGATGGCACATCCTGTGACCCTCACCCACAACGGTGTCCCGTTTTTTTTCAGATATCTCTTCTCCATTTGATGAAACGAAAGCTCGCCCTTCAGTAGTTTTTCCGCTGCTGTGACGCTGTTATCGATGTCTTCGGGGTAAGTTATTTCGGTGAACTTCATCGAGGTTAATTCTTGTTGCGAATACCCGAGCATTTGGCAGAACATCTGATTGACTTTCACGAACCGGTAGTCCGGTGCGGTCATCGTCATGCCCAAGGGACCTTGTTCGAACACCCACTTGAACAGCTGCTCGCTTTCGATCAAAGCCTGCTCTTCTTCGAGAAGCCTTACGTGCGCCGCCAATTTGTCACTGCGCCCGCGGTTCAGTAAGGTCTGTACCCTGCGGTGAAGATCGGAGTGAGTTTCGTTCTTATACAAGTCCTCTTCAGAGATGTGAGTTTTTCGGAATTCCGGAAACGTGCGGTTGTACAGGGTATCCAAGTCCGCTCTGCCGGCCATTCGGAAAACTTCCCGAGGATCCAATTCGAAGTAGTCCGCGATCTGAATGTAATTCTCAAATCCCGGTTCCGTTTGACCCAGAACCCACCTGGTTACGGTAGCCTCGCTGATTTTAAGTCGACGGGCCAAGGATGCCCGATCACCACGGCGGTCCAAGCTCTTCTTTAAGTATTCGGAAAGTTCACTCATATAGTTACTTCCTGCAAGGATGCTAGCACTCGTGTGCTATAGCGCGCAACGAAAACGAGACCATTGCTTTGTCAGTATGTCTAATATTATGTGATGCTTATGAGGATACAGTGGCTAAGTGATTAGATAAATCTCAAAATTTCATGCAGAACGCAATAATATTCTTGACATTCCTTGCGCGAAGTAAGTATTCTGCGACGCCTTGGAGGGAATTATGCTTCGGCGAATTCCAGTACTTACCGCTCTGCTGTTGCTGTTTTCCTTCGCGTCTACGAACTCTTTTGCCCAGATTACCACCGGGTCTATTACAGGAACTGTTTTTGACCAGACTGGTGCAGTCCTACCGGGTGTTTCTCTCAAACTTATGAATGTTGGAACGGGAGAGACGCAAACGCAAACCACCGGGACTGCGGGAGAATACCGCTTTACCTATTTGCCAGTCGGGCAATATACCCTCCGAGCGGAGCTTAAAGGCTTCGCCACCGCCGAGCGGAAGGATATCAAGATCTCCGTCAACGAGACAGGACGACAGGACTTTGAGCTAAAAACCGGCCAAGCCAATGAGACCGTCGAAGTTTCAGGGACGCCGCCCGCCCTGGAAACCGAATCAGCCAGCGTCGGCGGAGTAGTGGAACACGAGGCAATCGTCAACCTCCCCCTCAACGGAAGAAACTTTCTCAACTTAGTTGCTCTGCAGCCAGGGGGGATTTCGACCGCCAAATTACCGGGCGGCGGTCAAAGCTTCGTTACTGTTATCCACGGAGGGAATTTCTCGCTTCATGGAGCCCCGGCTGAAGATACCGAGTATCTGCTCGATGGGGTGACTGTCAGGGACAACGGCGGCACGAACGTCATGGTCCGTCCGATCGTCGATGCAATCGAAGAGTTTAATTACCAGGCGTCGAATTACTCGGCGGCATTTGGAAACGTGGACGGCGGCGTAATTAACATCACGACGCGGGGTGGGTCAAATAAGTTTCATGGCGGAGTTTGGGAGTATCTCCGCAACAATGTTCTTGATGCCAGGAACTACTTCGATGGAGTTGAAAAACCGCCCTTCCATCAAAATCAGTTCGGGGGCAGTCTGGGAGGGCCTATAAAGAAGGATAAGTTGTTCTTCTTTGTGGCGTACGAAGGGCTTCGTTCCTCCAAAGAGTTGACGCAGGGAGCAACTGTGCCGACAATTGCTCAGAGAAATGGAGACTTCAGCGAAGGCCCCCCCATCTTCAATCCTTTAGACGTGGACGCAGGAACTGGCCTGAGAGCGCCTTTCCCCAACAACCAGATACCTCAAACTCTATTCAGTCCGCAAGCCGTAGCGGCGTTGGGACTTCTATTCCCCCTGCCGAATCGTCCAGGACTATCGAACAATCTCGTCGAGTCGGCAGATCGCGTCATCAATTCGAATCAACTTGTTTTCAAAGTGGACTGGAATATCGGGGAAAAAGACAAAGCGTTTGTCCGCTATACCTGGTTTAATCCACAACGAACCCTGCCGTTCCAGTTTTCAGCTCTGCCGAATTTCAGCAGCATCTGGAATTCACCGGCCCACAATGTGGTTTTGGGCGAAACGCACCTTTTCAGCAGCCGTACCCTGAATGATCTGAAGGTGGGGCTGAATCGCCCAAGCCAAATCCTAGAGGACATCGATCAACACAAAGCAATCAATCAACAGCTTGGTATTGGCGGAACCAGCACAATGTTCCTGGGAAATCCCAACATCAACATTGCGGGGCTTTCCGGAACCGGAGCAATTAGCAATGCGCCTAACGATCGAACGCAGAATGACTATTCAATCGTAGACAACTTCTCGCATAGCACGGGTGCCCATAACTTACAATTCGGTGCGAGTAATGTCTGGCACCAGATCAATGGCGGATTCAATCCCGGTGCACACGGCGTATTCAATTTCAGCAACAGCTTTACCAGTCAGTTAGTTGATGGCGCATCTGAAGCGGGAACAGGAAACCCCGTAGCGGATTTTCTTCTCGGCTTTCCAATTAGGAGTTCGAGATGCTGTATCGAACTGAATGGATTTCGTCATTGGCGCAGGTGGAACTTCGGAGCGTACTTTCAGGACGACTGGAAAGTGAGCTCAAGACTGACCCTGAATTTGGGAGTTCGCTATGACTACCACTCGGTAACGGTTGAAAAGGACAATCGATTTTCACAACCCGATCTGAGCGCCGCGCCGGTGTTTAACCTCTTGCTGGCGGGAACAGCCGGAGTTTCCCGGGGAATTGTAAATCCCACCAAGAGGGACTTTGCCCCGCGGTTTGGGTTTGCTTACTCGATAACACCCGCTTTCGTCGTTCGAGGAGGGTATTCCCTCAACTTCAACGACATCAACCAGGAATACACATTTGACGTGGATGGAAATTTACCATTCGCGGCAGCTCAAACTTTCTTTTCGAGTTCCGTCACTCCTCAACTGACCCTGGCTAACGCTTTCCCCGCCAGCCTGGAGGGTACAAGCTCAGCGTTCGCGGCTATCGATCCAAACATCCGCGATCCCTATGTGCAGCACTGGAACCTAAGTCTGGAGCGTGCATTCGGTTTCGGGACCACCGTTTCCGCCAGTTATATCGGCAACAAGGGCAATGATCTGGTGCGGTGGGGCGCTGATGCGAATGCTCCTCCGGCAGGTCCTGGGGACATAGGCCCGCGGCGCCCAATACCGGACATCAGCACTGTAACCTTCACGGGAGGCGACGGAAATTCGATTTATCATGGCCTCGAAATTAAAGCCGAAAAGCAGTTTTCCCACGGTTTGAGTTTCCTGCTGGGCTATGTCTGGTCTAAATGTATCGACAATGGAGCGATACAACTAATCGGGGATGGATCTGCCACTCCAATTTTCGTAGCGAACCCAACCTTGGACCGCGAATTAAATCGCGGCAGATGTCAATACGATGTGCCTCAGCGTTTCAACGGCAATTTAATTTATGAGTTACCGTTCGGCAAAAACACATCCGGATTGGCCCGCGCTCTCGTAGGAGGCTGGCAGGTTCAGACAATATTTGATGTTCAGGCCGGACAGCCCTTCACGGTTTTGCTTCCTAACGACAATAGCAATACCGGACAGTTTTCGGATCACGCGGACCTGGTTGCCGGGCAAGACCCGAATAACGGCCCCAAGACTCCGCAGGAGTGGTTCAACGTAAACGCCTTCGGCCCGGCCGCTCCCTTTACCTACGGCAACTCGGGTAGAGACATTGTGAACGGTCCCCGATTTACTAACGTGGACCTGTCGGTTTTTAAGACATTTGTTCCCGCAGAAGGTCAAGTTATCTCGTTCCGCACGGAGATGTTCAACGTGTTTAACCATCCGAACTTCTTCCAGCCGGGAAACAAGTTCGCAACACCAACATTCGGTGTCATTTCTGGCGCGTTCGATTCCCGAGAAATTCAGTTCGGGCTTAAATATACGTTCTAAAAACCAGATGACGTATTTAGGGAGATCGAAAAAATGAATTCGCGGCGGAAATTCCTGGGTGCTCTCGGAGCGGGAGTAGCGGGGGCGTTGGCGTTGGGTCACGATGCTCTAGCCAAGGAGAGTGCTTTTGCAGAATCCTCTTCTAGCTCTCGCGGTCCCTCGCCTGGCGCATGGTTTCTCGCAAAATCCGCGCCGTGGGTCGATCGGTTGTCGCGGCCTCAGTATGAGATCAAGTTTGAATACCAGGTTGACATCACAATGCGGGACGGGATCAAGTTGCGCGCTAACATCTGGCGCCCCAAGGCGGAAGGGAAATTCCCAGTCATTTATGTATTCACTCCCTACGACAATACCGTTTCAGATCCCAATTCTCCGATGGTCGATGACATCGGCCGGGCCCGGTACTTTGTGCCGCGAGGTTATGTGTTTGTTGCGATCAGTATGCGGGGGAGGTATGGATCCGAAGGTGATCCCTATCTCTTTTTACTTAAGGACTGGCAAAAGTCCGGCGGTTTCGAGGGACAGGATGTGCAGGATTGCCTGACTTGGTTGGGAACCCAGCCATGGTCGTCCGGCAAAGTCGGTATGACCGGCGTGTCCTATCTCGCTATGGTGCAATGGATGGGCGCGATGCTGGGAAGTCCGTACTTGAAGGCGATCATCCCCTGCGGCAGCCCGGATGACAACTATCACAATGTCAACCGAGATGGGTGCCTGTCGCTCAGCGTAGCGATTTGGCTGATGATCATCGGTGAAAGGCGAACAAACGAGTCAGGTCTTTGGGACGATTTCGTCGATTGGAAAAAACTGCATCACCACCTGCCACTCAGAACCATCGACGAGGAATTGCTGGGAAAAAAATCCCAGGATTGGCAGGACTTCATGGACCATCCCGATAACGATGACTACTGGCACATAGGAAGTCCCGGTGCTCGATACCAGGTGGGAGAGATGACGGCGGGAAAGTATCCCCTAGTAAACGTGCCCAGCCTGAATATCACAGGATGGTGGGATAGCGTGCTTCAAAACACCATTAATAACTACCTCGGAATGGTGCAGTTCGGTCCCGAAAATCTTCGTGACAAACACCGCTTGATCATAGGCCCCTGGATTCACAACTGGGTGCATCGGAAAGTTGGAGATTTGGATTACGGTCCAGAGGCTGAAGTCGACCTGCACCCAATCGAGTTACGGTGGTTCGACTACTGGCTGAAGGGTGTAGACAACGGCATCCTGGATGAACCGCGAGTGCACTTGTTTGTTACCGGCAAGAATGAGTGGCGCGGCGAACACGAGTGGCCGCTGCTGCGTGCGCAGGAGGCGAAGTATTACTTCCATAGCGCTGGGCGAGCGAATGGCTTGTTTGGAGACGGCTCCCTAAGTACGACGCCATCAGCAACGGAGAAGACAGATAGCTTTGTCTACGATCCCGAGGATCCGGTTCCGACTTATGGCGGAGGGGTGATCATGAAGCCCGACGTTTCTGGTCCTCGCGACCGGCGGGCTATTCAGAGAAGAGACGACGTTCTGGTTTACACCAGCGAGGTGCTGACGTCTGACGTCGAAATTACGGGAAGGATCCTGGCCAAGTTTCATGCTGCTTCGAGTGCTCCTGATACGGACTTTATGGCGGCACTCGTTGATGTACACCCCGATGGCTTCGCAGCCCTGGTGACTTCCGGGAACATCCGCGCGCGATATCGGAACTCCTTCAAAACTCAGGAATTCATGACTCCGGGAAATGTCTATCAGTTCACCATCGATGTCTGGTCGATTAGTCATGTATTCATGAAAGGCCACCAGATCAGAGTCGAGCTTACGAGTAGCAACTTTCCCTGGTTCGACCGCAACACGAACACCGGCCGTCCAAAAGATCAGGACACAGAGTTGCGAAAAGCGAAGCAAACGATCTACCACAACACCCAATATCCCTCTTACTTCATTCTGCCTTCGCTCAGTCCCCCGTAGCGAGCAGTGTCATTAACGAGATACTCCCGGCCCTCCCCTATAGCAGGTCAATCGGGGCCGAGAAGCGGACACAATGAGCGAGGTCCGGATTACTACAGCAAAGTTTGCTGGCAGAACATGTTGGGAGCGAGACCATGGATGCGGTAAAGACTCTGGATTCGACAGTAGACCCTCGACGGACTATGGATCCTATCCTTCTGGAAGTGCTTCGGAACGCCCTGGTGGAAGTTGCGGAAGAGATGTCGGTTTCTATTCAAAGGACGGCATTTTCCACCAATGTCAAAACGCGATTGGACTATTCGTGTGCATTCGTGGACGCGAAGGGAAGAATGGTGGCACAAGCATTCTGCCAGCCAGCCCACCTGGTCACCATCGGGCGAATCGTGCCTCGAGCAGTTGCGGAGTATGGAATAGAAAACTTTGAACCTGGCGACGGGTTAGTCGTAAACGATCCGCATCGCCAGGCAAGCCATCTTAACGATATCTTTTTGATCTCACCCTTTTTTCACAAGGGAGAGCTTCTCGGTTTCGCGTCGAACGTGTGTCATCACGTAGATGTAGGCGGAGGTGCCCCCGCGAGTATTGGAGCGTTTTCGGAGGTCTACCAAGAGGGAATCATCCTGCCCGTCGTGAAGCTGGTGTCCCGCGGAAAGGTGGATGAAGGCCTGTGGAAGATGATCATCGCAAATGTCCGCGCGAAGAAAGAAGTTGCCGGCGATCTTCGAGCGCAAATTGCCGCGAACGAGATGGGTATCCGGCGACTGACTGTCTTGGCGGAAAAATACGGCGTCGATACGATCATCTTTTACATGGACAGGCTGCTGGAGTACACAGAGCAGCGCGTGCGGACGGAGTTACGGAAATTACCCCGTGGTTCGTTTGAAGCGGAAGGTTATCTGGATGACGACGGAATTACGCCCGAGCCAATACTCCTTAAAGCGCGCATCACGATAGACGACGAGAGGATCGTATTTGATTTCGCTGGAACAGACGAACAGCGTAGCGGTCCGATGAATTGCAACTTGACGCAGACCTTTACTGCCAGCGTTTATGTTTTCAAATGTCTGATCGATCCCGATATTCCGGTTAACGAAGGCTTCTATCAACCTATCGAGGTTATTGCCCCGACGGGCTCCGCGGTAAACGTTAGCCACCCTGGTGCCGTTGTGGGCGGATGGGAAGTCTGCATGCGATTAGTCGAGATTTTGTTCAAGGCGCTCTCAGTCCCGTTGCCCGAACAGGTCCCGGCTGGCACAAAAGGAATGGTCTGCCACGTGGGATTTGGCGGCAAAGACACGAAACACGGCGAATATTATACGTTTCTCGAAACTCTCGGCGGGGGATACGGTGGGCGGTTCAATTCAGATGGGCCCGACGCCGTCCAGACTCACGCCCAAAACACTCAAAACGCTCCCATCGAAGAAATCGAATTGAACTATCCCGTACGCATTACCCGCTACAGCCTCATTCCTGATTCGGAAGGCCCAGGCAAATTCCGCGGAGGTCTGGGGCTCGCACGGGAATATTCCTTCCTGGACCATGAACCCACGCTCACAACACTGGCGGACCGGGTCAAGTTCCCTCCATGGGGTCTTTTTGGAGGAGGTAGTGGACGGCCTGCTCGTTACTTGCTGATCCAGGATGGCAAGGAAAAGTCGGTGCCGTCAAAAGGCACTGTGCGAATTAGGAAAGGGAATCTGTTTCGGGTAGAAACTTGTGGTGGCGGTGGTTTTGGGCTTGCCGCAGAAAGGAATCCGGAATCTGTTTTGTGCGACGTTCAAGAGGGCAAGATCACAGCCGCCAGGGCCACGCGAGAATACAAGGTCGTTTTCGACAAGAAAACCAAGTTAATTGACGCGACAAAGACTCAACAACTTCGACGAAAATCTGTCAGGGGCGCGCAGAAATGAGCGAGAGATTTCGGCTGGGGATCGATGTTGGAGGCACTTTTACGGACGCAGTGCTAATTTCCGAAGCTACGGGTGCCACCCAGATTGCAAAGGTATTGTCCAGTCCTCAAGATCCGGCTTTGAGTTTCTCGGAGGCAGTGGATCGTGTCCTGGCGAAAGCCAACAGAACTCAAAAGGACATTTCATATCTGGTTCATGGAACGACGGTGGCAACAAATGCCCTCATTGAAGGCAAAACACCGCGGGTAGCATTTATAACGACATTTGGTTTCCGTGACATGCTTGAAATCGCCCGTCAAATTCGTCCGTCACTATACGACGTGCATTTCGAAAAACCCAAGCCACCAGTTCCTCGCAACCTATGTTTCGAAGTCACCGAGAGGCTCGACGCTTCCGGCAACGTGCTTGTTTCTTTAGACGAACTGAGGGTTCACGAAATCGCCAAAGAATTAAAGAGACAAAAAGTAGAGTCGATAGCGGTTTGCCTTTTGCATGCGTACTTGAACCCGGTGCACGAAGAGCAAATTGGCAAAATCCTCCTGCAACACAACCCTGGAAGCAAAATCTCTCTTTCGCATGAGATTTGTCCTGAATTCCGGGAATACTTCCGGGCTTGCACCACCGTGATCAATGCTTCGATCAAGCCGGTTCTCTCTCTCTACTTGGGCGGGATTGAGAAACGTCTGCGTGCCGAAGGCATGGACGCCGAACTACTGATCATGCAATCCAATGGCGGCGTCCTCAGCTTTGAAGCGGCTTCGGAAAAACCCGTATACATGATCGAGTCGGGACCGGCAGCCGGAGTTATCGTTTCGAATTTTATCGCCGGCGGTCTTGGATACAAGAATGTCATTTCTTTTGACATGGGTGGAACCACAGCAAAGGTCGGTCTCATTCTGGAGGGACGTCCCAGGATCACCAAGGAGTACGAAGTAGGTGCACGCGCACTTTCCGGCATCGGTAAATTTCGCGGAAGCGGTTATCCGATCCGCACTCCCGTAATCGACCTGGTAGAGATTGGTGCTGGGGGCGGCAGCATCGCATGGGTCGATTCGGGCGGAATTCTGAGAGTCGGTCCGCATAGTTCTGGCGCCGATCCGGGTCCGATCTGTTACGGAAATGGCGGGCAGGACCCGACGATCACCGACGCCAATGTTGTACTGGGACGCCTGAGCCCGGGATTCTTCCTTGGCGGAGAGATGGCTCTTAACGTTGACGCCGCGGCGAAAGGGATTCGCCGGAAGTGTGCCGAACCCCTCGAAATGGACGTCATCGATTGTGCAAATGGCATCATAAAGATCGCAAATTCCGAGATGACAAATGCTTTGCGAATCGCCACGCTTCAGCGAGGTTACGATCCGCGTGACCTTGTGATGGTGGCATTTGGAGGAGCAGGCCCACTTCATGCAAATCGTCTCTGCGCGGAAATGCAAATCCCGCTGCTGATCGTGCCGATGAGTCCGGGGACCGCTTCTGCATTCGGTCTTCTGGTCACCGATCTCAAGCACGAGTTTTCCCAAAGCCGCGTCATGAGCGAAGAACATCAGGATGTTGAAGCGATCAACCATATGTTTTCAATCATGGAGAAGCAAGGTCGCGATGTCTTGGTGAGAGAGGGCATGCAGGATCAAGACATCAGCTACTCTCGACAGATAGAGATGAGGTATGCGGGCCAGTCTTACGAGCTTCCCATTGATTGCCCCACCGGCAGGCTGACGCGAGAGTTGCTCGCGGAAATGAAGCAACAGTTCCATTTCGAGCACGATCGTGCTTACGGGCACGGTTATCCCAATCAACCCACTGAACTGGTGAACTTCCGTCTTACAGCAATTGGTGGAATTAAGAAGCCTCGGTTTCGTGAAATACCTCGCTCTGAAAAGGCCATCGATGCGGCCCGGAAAGGAATCCGCCAGGTATTTTTCGAGGAAACAGCGGACTTTTTACAGACTCCGGTATACGATCGAGGACTTTTCGGTGCCGGCCATCGTTTCGAAGGCCCCGCGATTGTCGAAGAGATGGATTCGACCACATTGATAGAGCCTGGATTCCAGGTGGTGGTTGACAACTACGGCAACCTGCTGGTGTCGGCTGTGGTATCGCCGAAAGACACTTCTTCGGCAACACAAATGGCGGTTCCAGCACAGCAACGTTAGACAGGATTCCGAAACAAACGAGGACACAAGGTGACAAGGACCGGATCAGCAGTCGAGGATCGCGCGGGGAGGATCTCGGAAAGGGCAAGATTGCTTCCGCGCGTAACTTCGAGCGAGCTCGCAGATACGGTGGAGGGGTTAAGAGCTCAGGGGAAGGAGGTGTTAACGCTGAATGGCGCACCATTCTGGTCACCTCCGGACCACGTGTTGCAGGCCGCTAAGGAAGCGGGATTAGCAAACGAAAACGCGCCATCAATGGGTTTCCTGGAAACTCGCAAGGCCATAGCCGATAAGTTGGAGAACGAAGGTGTCAGAGTCGATCCAAAACGCCAGGTCATAGTAACCAATGGGGCTATGCACGGTCTGTCCCTCGTGTTCACCGCTCTTCTTGATCCAGGAGCGGAAGTAGTTTTGTTCAATCCAAGTTTCTTCTTCTTTGGAATCATAAAACTCGCGGGCGGTGTACCGATCTACGCAGAGACTCGGCAAGAAAACAACTGGCGATGGAATGCCCGCTCGCTTGAAAGTGTCATTACTCCGCGCACGAAACTCATTCTGCTTAACTCACCATCTAATCCGACCGGCTACGTTGCGACCCACCAGGATCTTGCTGCGATAGCTGAAGTCGCTCGAAAACATGACCTCATCGTTGTTTCGGACGAATGTTATGACAACATGATCTATGACAACCTTCGGCATATCCGGGTTGCTTCGGTACCCGAACTTGCTGAGCGCACGATTACCGTGTGCAGCTTCACAAAAACGTTGGCCATGCAACCCTGGCGAATCGGGTTTCTGGCAGCTCCCGTTTATCTGGTAGAGCAACTGCAAAAGACGCTGGAATGGACCGTCTTGCGATGCAGCCATGTTGCGCAACGCGCTGCCCAGGCCGCGTTAAAGGGGCCACAGGACTGGACCTATGACATTGCGAAGCGCTTTCAGCGTTGCCGCGATATTGCAATCCACGAACTTAAGTTAGCGCGGAGGGTTTCATTTGTTGTGCCCCAGGCCGCGCCCTTTTTATTTATTAACGTGTCAGACACGGCCATGTCTGGGACGGAATTCTCTCGACTGCTTCTGAACCGATATGGCGTGCCAACCGACCCGGGTAGTTTCTTTGGGTCTGAGAATCATGTTCGTTTTGCTTTTGGTGCAAACGATGATGTTATTCGAGCGGCTGCCAAGAGAGTCGTCGCGGCTTCAGTAGAACCTTTAATTGCTGGCAAATGAACCGGAGATCCCTATCGTGACGCCCAAAATTATGACGGTGCTGGGTCCGATTCCTGCAGACAAAATGGGAACGACACTCATGCACGAGCACTTGTTCATCGACCTTTGTCGGGTTACCAGGGATCCCGATCACTGGCTGAACGATTTCGGGCTGACGGTTAAAGAGTTGGGGTTACTCCTGACAGCTGGAGGCGCCACGGTTGTGGATGTGACTAACCGCGATCTGGGCCGAGACCCCGTCTCTTTGAAGAAAGTCGCGACCACAACTGGGCTGAACATCGTTATGGGTTGTGGCTGGTATCGGGAGCCTTACTATCGACCTGAAATTTATGAGAAGGCCACTGAGCGCGTAGCGGAAGACATTATTCGAGAAATCGAACAGGGCGTGAACGATACCGGCGTCCGCCCAGGCATTATCGGAGAGATCGGATGTGATCGGAACTATGTCTCTCCCGCGGAGGAGCGTTCCTTTCGGGCTGCAGCCCGCGCACACAAACGCACCGGCCTAACCATCACCACTCACGCAGTCCGGTGCCCCGTCGGCTTGGATCAACTGGATGTTCTGGAAGAGGAGCATGTGGACTTGCGACGCGTGATCGTGGGCCATTGCGATACTTACCCAGACCCCTCCTACCACGAGACCGTTGCCCGGCGAGGCGCTTATGTGCAGTTCGACACGATCCGGAGCAAATTTGATTGGGAGATTGAATCCAGAGTGCAGTGGGTTCTTCAACTGGTGAAGAAAGGTTTTCTGAAGCAGATCCTGCTCTCCCATGATTGCTGTATGAAGTCTCACCTGCATGCCTACGGTGGAAACGGATATGACTACGTCTTTCGGGATTTCATTCCAAGGCTGCTTGCCGCGGGCCTGAGTAAGGACCAGATACATACTCTGCTGGTAGAAAATCCGCGCGAAGCACTCACAGGAATTCGGGACTAACCATCAACAGCATTTCACTTGTGAAAACTAAACGGCTAATTCAGAGCGGCAAAGGTGTTGCATGCGAAACAAACTGTCGATCATTGTCGTAGGAGCAGGGGTGTTCGGCGCCTCTTCAGCGCTCGAGTTGGCCCGGCGAGGGCACGCCATAACTCTCATGGATCCCGGTCCGCTGCCTCACCCTAAAGCAGCTTCCAATGACATCAGCAAAGCTGTGCGGATGGACTATGGGTCTGACGAATTTTATATGTCCTTGATGGAAGAAGCCTTGTCGCGCTGGGATCGATGGAATGTTCTTTGGGCTGAGTCTGTGTACCACGAAGACGGGTTTCTCGTTCTTAGTGCGGATGAAATGCGTCCCGGCAAATTCGAGTACGACAGTTTCGAGCTATTACGAAAGCACGGACACAGCCCCATGCGTCTGAATTCAACGGTACTGAAGAAACGATTTCCCGCATGGAACGCTGACCAATATTCAGATGGTTATTTCAATCCTCGTGCCGGCTGGGGTGAAAGTGCGAGAGTAGTCGAGCACCTGATCCAGGAAGCGAAATCGGCTGGAGTCGTGTTGCGGGAGGGTTTGTCAGTGGTAAGCCTGCTGGACGATTCAGCACGTATTACCGGAGTGGTAAGAAGTGACGGTCAACGCTACACGGCAGACCTCGTGATCGTCGCGATGGGCACGTGGAGCCCGATCCTTTCACCCAGCTTGAAGGACCTGATCACACACGTGGCTCAGCCCATATTTTATTTTGAACCGGATGATGTCCGGAATTACCAACCCGATCGCTTTCCAGTCTGGGCGGCTGACTTGAGCAGGACGGGTTGGTACGGGTTTCCGTCTACTAAAGACGGAATCGTCAAGGTTTCGAATCATGGTCCTGGCCGGCAGGTGCATCCTGATGATGACCGTAAAACTACACCGGAAGACGAAATTCGTTGCCGTAATTTCCTAAGGGAAAGCCTGCCCGATCTGGCCAATGCAAGGTTGGCCAGCAGTCGAACGTGCCTTTATTGCGACACGTGGGATGGAGATTTTTACATCGACCACGTTCCCGAGTGGCCAGGTTTGGTCGTTGCGACGGGTGGAAGCGGGCATGCATTTAAATTCACTCCGATGCTGGGAACCATTGTCGCCGACGTTGTGGAGCGCAAGCCAAACCAGTACGCCGCACGTTTTGCCTGGCGAGAACGTGGACGAGAAACAATAAAGGAACAGGCACGGTATCGAGGATGACGGATTGAATAACTAGTCGAAAACGTCCGGGTAGAGAGTCGTCGCATTTTGGAACCGTCGAATGAAAAAAAGGACAAACTCGCGGAGTTCCACGACAAGGACCGTATGGAGATGACCACCGATCCTGTCGTAACACCTGCGAGCCATCATAGCGGCCACGAAAAGGTTATCGTGACCCTGTTATTTTTCTCGACCTTCATAAATTTTCTTGATCGCCAGACTCTTTCCATTATTGCCCCTCTATTGCGAGATCAGTTTGCAATCTCCAGCATCGGGTATTCACGGATCGTTTTTGCTTTTCTTTTCGGATACACAATCAGTCAAACATTCGCGGGAAAACTCATTGATCGGATTGGCGCCCGAAGCGGAATGCTGATTTGCGTTGCCGCTTGGTCTATCGTCGCGATGATGCATGGATTGGCAGTGGGCTTCGTGAGCTTCTGTGTGGCTCGGGTCTTGCTCGGTATTGCCGAAGCCGGCAATTGGCCGGGAGCGGTCAAATCGATCAGTGAAACGGTGTCGCCGGAGCGCCGTGGCTTGGCCGTGGGAATGTTCAATAGCGGTTCCTTTATCGCGGCGATTCTTGCTCCGCCGGTCGTGGTGGCTCTGGTTCGAGTGTGGGGTTGGCGCCTGATGTTTGTGCTTGTCGGGCTCTCGGGGATTATCTGGCTCTGGTTCTGGGCAAGGTTCTACAAGAAGGAAACCCCTCTGCCAGCCGGAGCCGTTCAGCATCAGCCGGCCGCAATTTTGATTTACCTGCGAAAGCCCGCGGTTTGGGGACTCATTCTTGGACGGTTCCTGGCTGATCCCGTGTGGTGGTTTTATGCGTTCTGGCTGCCGGAATACTTTGTTCGCAGCAGGGGATTCAACCTGGCGTCGATCGGTCAAGTTCTGTGGATTCCATTTGTATTCGCAGCGTTGGGGAGTGCGTTTGGCGGTTACGCTTCCGGGCTTTTGATACGTCGTGGCAGTCCCCCAGTGTCGGCGCGAAAGCTCCTGATGATCTCAGGCGCTTCGCTCATGCTCTTAGGCATTCCCGCTTTCCTTGCCCAAAATAAGTTCATGGCCGTCGCGTGGATCTGCATTGTCCTCTTCGGCTACTCAAGTTGGGCCGCCAATATCTTGAGCTTGGGTACGGATCTCTTCGCGTCAGACGAAGTGGCCCGCGTAACCGGGATAAGCGGGACGGCCGGGGCTATTGGAGGGATGATTTTTACACTAGTCACAGGGTGGCTGGTCCAGAGCGGGTCTTACGGAATGGTCTTTGCGCTGGCGTCTGGAATGATTGTGTGCGCTGCCACTGCGGTAGTTTGTCTAGTGCCGAAACCAAATCCTGCGGCGCCGGTGGGAGTTTAGGTTCCTTGATTAGTTTTGTGATCGCAATCTGTAGACAGATAAAAACGCTGTAAGGAGAAATGGACCATGTTATTAGCGGACGCTCGTCGTGCAATTGCTGCTGCGGAGAAAAAAGCGGCAGAAATTGGTCAACCCATGAACATTGCACTCGCAGATGAGGGCGGAAATTTGGTCGCCCACGTTCGAATGGATGGGGCATGGATTGGAAGTATTGATATATCAATCAAAAAAGCCTACACCTCCCGCGCCTTTGACATCGCGACGAAAGACTTGGCCACGCATTCCCAGTCAGGTGGTCAGTTTTTCGGCATTCATTCGTCCAACGGCGGAAAGATCATGATCTTTGCGGGAGGAATTCCTTTAAAGCGCAGCGGCAAAGTCGTCGGCGCAATAGGCGTGAGTGGCGGGTCCGGTGACCAGGATCATGCGGTCGCCGAGGCGGGGGCGGGGGCCTTTTAGCAAAGATCAGTGCTCACCCAATTTGTTAACCAGCTTATACAAGGGGGAAATGTGGCCGAGAATCGCGGGGTGGTTTACCTTTCGCCAGGGCGTGTTGAAGTCCAAAGTATCGAGTTCCCGAAACTCGCGCTTGGTAGCAGGAAATGTGAGCATGGCGTAATCCTGAAAATTGTCTCGACCAATATCTGCGGCAGCGATCAACACATGGTGAGGGGCAGAACCACCGCGCCTGCTGGCCTGGTGTTGGGCCACGAGATTACAGGCGAAGTCCTAGAGTGCGGGCGAGACGTTGAGTTTATTAAGGTTGGCGACTTAGTCTCAGTGCCCTTCAACATAGCTTGCGGCCGATGCCGTAATTGCAAGGAGGGATCGACCGGGGTGTGCTTGAATGTCAACCAATCGAGGCCCGGCGCCGCCTATGGCTACGTCGACATGGGAGGCTGGGTCGGAGGACAGGCAGAATATGTAATGGTGCCCTATGCGGACTTCAATTTATTGAAGTTCCCGGACAAG
>CAWCQR010000013.1:0-1098517 GCA_963797725.1 Terriglobia bacterium | reverse complement strand
TTCGATCCTCCAGGCTCGGGGACGGCGCCCGGTCAGGGAACTATCATGCTCGACCGCTTGAACCTGGAAGGCGCCATCGTGGGGGCCTTTCTCAACGCCAACACCTTTTATGGGTTCGTCCGCACTCCTGACGGAAAGTACAAAACGTTCGCCGCCCCAGGCGCGTGCAATATGAGTGTCGATGAAGGTTGTCACGGAACTGGCGCCTGGAACATCAACTTTTTCGGAACGATTGTCGGTCCTTATGAAGACACAAGCGGAAATTTTGTAGCGCACACCTTCGTGCGCAGTCCAAATGGCACGTTTACGACCTTTGCAGTTCCTGGCTCTTCTATGGAGGCCGGTCAAGGCACGCTCCCGGCTAGCCTCTCAGGTCTTAACGATCTTGGCGCAATTACCGGACTGTACTACGACGCAAACAATGTTTTTCACGGGTATCTTCGAAATCCCAGTGGCACTTTCATAAAGTTTGAGGCCCCTGGGGCAGACACGACTGATGAGTTCTTTGGTACGTTTCCGAATAGCCTCAATGACTTCGGGAGTATTGCAGGAGACTATCTTGACTCGAGCGACGTGTATCACGGGTTTCTGCGACATCCCGACGGTACGTTCACGGAGTTCGACGCAACAGGTGCGGATACGACGGCTGGCGATTTCAACGGTACGATACCGGAAAGCCTTAACCTATTCGGGACGATTACAGGGGTTTATTACGACACTAACAGTGCCGGCCACGGCTTTCTTCGGATGCCGAGCAACGAAAATCAACTAGCGCACCAAACTAATGTTGAGAGAGACGTGGCTGCTACTCGAATCAGTTCCCCAAATCGTTCAGATCCTCGCCGTAATGTCGTCAGGCCTATGTTGCGGCCACATGGCGGCCTCGTGACTCCTTGGGATCGTTGGGCTAGTAGTCAAACGTCCAGATAGTTTCTTTCACTGGGAGACGCAAGAAGTTAGTCCTCTTAAGACACGGGGTCCCACGGCCAGAAGCACGTGCGTGTTGGCTCTAAAGAAGGCTCTGGGGCCTCAAAGTCTAACCTACGTATGACCCCCATATCTGGCACGAAACTCGGTCCTTATGAAATTCAATTCCCGCTTGGGGCCGGTGGGATGGGCGAGGTGTATCGCGCACGCGACACACCGGCTCGACCGCGAAGTTGCGATCAAAGTACTTTCCTCACACTTGAATCAGAGTCCGGAACTCCGAGCCCGTTTCGAACGGGAGGCTAAGGCCATTTCCGGACTTCAACATGCGCATATCTGCGTTCTCTATGACATCGGCAGCCAGGATGGAGTGGACTTTCTGGTCATGGGGTATCTCAAGGGCGAGACTCTCTCAGCCCGCATCAAGAAAGGATCTCTTCCTCTCGACGAGACACTCAATATTGCCATTGCAATCGCGGGCGCGCTGGGCGCGGCACACAACAAGGGGATTATTCATCGTGATCTAAAGCCTGGCAACGTCATGGTCACTGAAGCAGGGGCGAAGCTCCTCGATTTTGGCCTCGCTAAGTACGAACCGGCCAGAGCAGCCAACGAAAACACCATGACTGTGCCCGTGACGGGCGAGGCACAGGTAGTTGGCACGCTGCCTTATATGTCGCCCGAGCAGTTGAAAGGGAAAGGAGAGGACGCTCGTAGCGACATCTTCGCTTTTGGCGCAGTTCTGTATGAGATGGTCACCGGACACAGTGCATTTCAACGCCCGTCCAATATTCAGACCATCGCTGCGGTGGACCATGAGGAGCCCAAGGCTGTCCGAGAATTTGTCAAGGATGTGCCGGACGATCTGGAGTGCATTATTCGACGATGCCTGCGAAAGAACGCCGGGGAACGATATGCGTCCATGTCAGAGGTCGAGCGAGAACTTGAGAATTGCCGTGCTCTGACATTGGGACCGGCAGGCGGCATTAACCTGAGGCTCCTCTTGCGGCGCGCCAGGAAGCCCAGAGTTGCGATCCCTGCCGTGTTTGTCCTGCTCGCTTTCGGAAGCGGTTCCGCCTGGTGGCTCCATCGCAGTTTCAAAGCACGCTGGGCGCGAGACCAACTCGTGCCACGAATCACACAACTCATCAAGAAGGAACAATTGGGTGAAGCCTACGCTCTGGCGGTCGAGGCTGAGCGATATATCCCAAATGATCCGATGCTCGACAAATTCTGGCCCGACATCTCCTGGCCAGGTTCAATCAAAACCACGCCGCCAGGAGTTTCCGTTTTCCGTAAGAACTACAACGCCCCGGATAACACATGGGAGTTCGTTGGACACTCGCCGATCGAAAAGCGAAGATTTCCTCCTGTGGATTCACAGTGGAAGTTCGAGCTAAAAGGCTTTGCCACCGTGGAGCGCGCCACCTTCCCAGCCGACGATGTGACGGTAACGATGGATAAGGAATCGGAGGCTCCTGCTGGAATGGTACGCGTCGAGCTTGCAACACCAGCATCGCCGCTAAGTACACCATTGACCCTGTTTGGACTTGCAGGTTACGAAGGGTTGCCGGCCGTTCAGCTCGGTGATTTCTTGATCGACAGGTACGAGGTTACGAACGAGGAGTTTAAACGGTTTCTAGACCAGGGAGGTTATCAGAAGCAAGAGTACTGGAAGCAAGAGTTCCGCAAGGACGGTCGAATTCTCTCATGGGCTGAGGCGATGAAATTCTTTCAGGACAGGACGGGCAGGCCAGGCCCCGCCACCTGGATACAGGGCGAGTACCCACGTGGCCAGGAAGACTATCCCGTCACAGGAGTGAGTTGGTTCGAGGCAACTGCCTACGCGGAGTTCGCAGGCAAGTCCCTTCCCACCATTTATCACTGGACAGCAGCCGCCTGGCCCGCTGACAGTCCCAGCATTATTCCTGCCAGTAATTTTGCCGGGCAGGGAGCCGCTCGTATTGGGAAGTACCACGGGTTGAGCTGGTCTGGGGCCTACGACATGGCGGGCAATGTCAAGGAGTGGTGCTCGAATGAGGCGGATTTTGGTAATCGCTATATCATGGGCGGCGCCTGGGACGAGCCGACCTACATGCTCAACGATGTCGATGCACGCTCCCGTTCGAGCGCTCCGCCAATTTTGGATTCCGCGGCGCCAGGTATGCCTCGACCGATCTGACTGCTAGAGCTGCCGATCCCGTGAAGGCTCAAGCGCGGGATACGCCCGGGAGAAACCTGTTTCTGATCAATTGTTCCGATATACAAAGGCCTTTATGCATACGACAAGACACCCTTGAATGCGATGGTGGAATCCACTCAAAAGACGGACGGCTGGAAAATGGAGAAGATTACATTTTCTGCGGCGTATGGAGGCGACCGCGTAATAGCGTATCTTTTTCTGCCCATAATAGGTTCCCCACCTTTTCAAACCGTGGTGCACTTTCCCGGTGCTGGCGCACATCACGTCCGGTCTTTCGCTGCCGCGCTCGCAGATTTTGCGGGAGATTTCGATTTTATTATCAAGAGCGGACGAGCCGTCATGTTTCCTGTATATAAGGGAACCTTTGAGCGGGGGGATGACGTCAAGAAAGGCTATTGGCCTAACACGACAACCACATACCGCGATCACGTCATCGCCTGGTCCAAAGACCTGGGACGGTCGATCGATTATCTCGAGACCCGTTCCGACATCGATCACAACAAGTTGGCCTACGAAGGGTACAGCTGGGGAGCAGCTATGGGGGCCATTTTTCCAGCAGTGGAAGATCGGTTCAAAGCCTTGGTGCTCGTTGCACCCGGGTTCTATTTACAACCGCGACTTCCGGAAGTGGATCAGCTCAACTTCGCACCGCGCGTGAAGGCTCCTGTTTTGATGTTGAATGGCCGTTTCGATTTCATATTCCCACCCGGGTCCTCGCAAGAGCCGATGTTTCGTCTAATGGGGACGCCAAAAGAGAACAAGCGACGCGTCGTTTACGACACCGGTCATGACATTCCACGGAGTGAGTTAATCAAGGAAAGCCTCGACTGGCTAGACCGTTATTTGGGGCCCGTGAAATCGAAAAGTTGGTGATCTCTTTCCTGTCTGGAGATTCTTAATGAAGCTAACGATTCCGACGCTTCTATTGGCCGCCATGATCGTGCCGGTCACGTGCTTGGCGCAGGATGCAACCGGAAGACTCTTCGGAACAGTCTACGACCAACAAGGCGCAGTCATCCCCTCAGTTGAGATTGTCGTCACCAACACCGCTACTCAAGCCGACCGTAATGCGAACACCAACGAGGACGGATATTTCCAGATACTGGCTCTACCCATTGGGACTTATAAAGTGACAGCTGCCCACGCTGGGTTTCGGACCACAATCAGTGCAGAGCAAAGACTTCTAATTAACCAGGCTCTGAGAATCGACATCGAGATGGAAGTCGGCGGAGCGAACGAGAGGGTTGAGGTGGGGACCGAGGCCGCGCCCGTCGAAACTGTCAACGCAACACTGGGCCAATCGGTGACAGGACGAACTCTCATCAATATGCCGTTAAACGGGCGGGACACGCTAGATCTTGCATTACTCCAACCTGGGATCACGGAAAGCAACGACGACAACGGAGGCGCCGGCAATTACAGCATCGCGGGTGGGCGCACAGATTCAGTAACATTCTTGCTAGATGGAGGCCTGAACAATGATCTATTGGACAACAGCAACATGCTCGACCCTAACCCGGATGCTGTAGCCGAGTTTCGAATCCTGACGAGTAACTACACAGCAGAATACGGACGCAACGGCGGCGGAATTATTAGCGTGGTGACGAAATCGGGTAGCAATAATATTCACGGTAGCCTGTTTGAATTCTTCAGAAACAAAGTGCTTGACGCCAACGATTACTTCGATAATCAGCAGGGCATCCCGCGGTTGGACCTGAAGCGCAATCAGTTTGGCGCAACGCTCGGTGGGCCAATCGTTAAGGACAAAGCTTTCTTCTTCCTCGCGTACCAAGGGGAACGGCAAATCGAGGCTTTCCCGGACCTGGATGTCCCGGTCTTCACGCCTCAGCAACTAATGGGAGATTTTTCGAACGCAGGCTCGCCCGATCCAGGTGTGGTGACTTTTCTGCAGGCCAATCCCGATTTTGCCAGCCCAAACGGGAATGCAAATAACGGCATAATCGATCCCACAAAGTTCGACCCTGTTGCCCAGGCGTATATCAAAGCGCATTTGATTCCTGCTGCTCCCACCGGGCTATTCTCTTCTATCCTGAGCGATGTAAACAATGCAGACGAATTGACCACGAGGTTTGATCTCAATCTGAGTGCAAAGGACAAGCTTTCCGCTACGGTGGCACTAAATCGGACAACATTCCTCAACCCTTTGGGCTTCGCAACTGTACCGGGCTTTCCTGACCGTACCGTTGCCAATTATTACTTCGCAAATCTTGGTTACACTCGCGTCTTCTCGCCCAATTTACTCAACGAATTTCATTTCGTTACCCACCGCAATAATTTTCTCCAGGATGTTCCGCAGAACCATCTGGTCACGGGTCCGGCGATGGGCATAGCGATCACCCCCGATCTTGCGACTGGTCCCACAAACATATTTTTCGATAACGGCTTTCAGATTGGTCCTACTGAAAACGGCCCGACCCGCTTTGTCGAAAATACGTTCTCCTGGACCGACGCGGTTTCCTGGACCCGAGGAAAGAACAACTGGAAGTTCGGAGTCGGATTTTCCCCCTATCAGGACAACATTAACTTTGACTATTTCACGAACGGCGAATTCGACTTCTACACCGGCACAACAACCGGCACAGGGAATCCGTTTGCGGATTTTCTTCTGGGTATTCCAGACGCTTACTTTCAAGGACCGCTGGCTCCCTCCAACATTCGCACAAAGAGCACCTACCTGTTCGCCCAGGACGAGTGGCACGCTCGCAAGAATCTGGTTTTGACCTTTGGTCTCCGTTATGAGTACAACACCCCCAAGACGGACACTCAGGGCCGGAGCTTTGCGGTGGTCCCGGGGCAACAGTCAAAGAGGTTCGTGAACGCGCCATTAGGCTTGCTATTTCCGGGGGACCCTGGAGCACCTACCGGTGCGAACTTTCCGGACAAGAAAAATTTCGCTCCACGTTTAGGATTTGCGTGGGATCTAACCGGAAGTGGCAAAACCAGTCTCCGCGGCGGATTCGGAATTTTTTATGACATCCTAAAGGGTGAAGATAATCTTCAGTTCAACGGCCAACCGCCATTCTTCGGGAACGCAGGTCTCTTCTTTGATGATGTTGGCCCAGGACAAAGCGGCCCAACCAACTACATGTCTGACCCATTTGTCGCCGCTGGGGTCACCAACCCTTTTCCTTCGCGACCGCCCCCGTCCGACATTGATTTCACACCGTTCTTGCCGATCAACAGCAATGGTTTCGTCTACGTAGTTGACCCACACCTGCGTACGCCCTATGTTTACCAGTACAACCTAAGCCTGCAACGCAATTTTTTAGCCGACGTGGTATTGGAAACTAACTATGTAGGGAGCTCAGCGCACGGATTGACGTCGCTGAAAGACATCAATCCCATGGTACTTGGGAGTACCGATCGGGTGCTGGATGGTAGTTGTTCTGGATGTTTCGCACCGCTCCCGGAGTTCCAGAACGTTTCGAACGCTAACTATAACGCTTTCGAAGCGAGCCTAACCCGGCAGCCCAAAGATTCGAGGCTAGGCACAGCCTATTTCACCCTCGCGTACACCTACGCTCACAACTTGGACAACGCCTCGGGCTTCCGGCAACGAAACTCAAGCGTGCCTTACTACAGCCCGGATCTCGAATATGCCTCCGGCGATAGCGACGTCCGGCAGCGCATTAGCTTCAGTGGAGGATGGGACCTGCCCTTCGACCGGCTTTGGGGCACAGGACCGAGCCGGTTGACCAAAGGCTGGAGTCTCTATCCTATCGTGACTTGGAGGACAGGATTTCCCTTCGATATTCCCGCCAGCTTGCCCTCTTCCGGCGATCCGGCTAACCCCGGATCGTCTGGCGCCGGTGACCCATACCTAGCGCACGCAGCCGTCGTGCAGCCGATCAGAACCTTCGATCCTGGGCATCAGCGGACTGTAAATGTCATCACTTACGGTAGTGACACCGACGGAAACTGTCAGATCACAACAACTCCGGTCACCGGTAATTTCGCTTTTGATCCCAACAGTTTTTCCAATATTCCCTTTGAGAACAGTCCTTATTTCGACGGCGGCGCTCCCAATCCTTGTTTCCCGGCGATCGATCCAGTCAGTAACCCGGCAGACCGGACTTATGGCCTTCATCGCAATACTCTAAGAGGGCCGAACTTGGTCAACCTGGATATCGCACTCGCCAAAACTACAGGCATAACCGAGCGGGTCAAACTCGAGTTCCGAGTCGAATACTTCAATGCATTGAACCATCCGGAATTCTCTTCGCCCAACAACAACTTGAATAGCCCGACATTTGGACAGATTACGACAACGGGCACATTCCGCGGTGCAGCGCCACGCATTGGGCAATTGGCCGTGAGGTTGACGTTCTAGGCTGCCGTCTCTCTCAGAACAGAGCACTTACCAAGGGCAATTGAGCTAAGATGTGCACCCGGTGGTTTCTGTTTGGATAGGTTGTAGGTACCCTGCTTCGTTCCTGATGATTGTCGGCGTGTTGTTTGTTCTAGCCGCGCTGTGCAATCGAGATTGCGGATCTGGATGTTCGGCTCACAAAACTGGAGAAAGCCCAAGATGATCTATGATTCTCATTAAGCTATAAGGCATGACGGCTACAAAGGGACCTTTTTCCCTATAAATAACCGCTTTATATAGCTTGAACGCGTGAGGTGGGAAAAAGGCATGCGAAGGCACATAAGCCGTCTACCACCGTAGTGGCCAGATATCATGGTTGCCCATCGTTACGGTTGAAGCGGCGCGCCTCATCCAAAGCATTTCTGTTTCACGTCCCCGAGTGGACGGCCCAGTTGTGAGCGTAACTGGGATACCACCAGCAGACTGGCACAGGTTAAACGCGCGTAGCTCTGTTGTGTCGGCTCTACCGCTCCACTCCGGGACCTCCCGAGCTCTCCTGTTCGACCTGCGTCTCGGTCTGGTCGGCTGCTGCCTCTTGGTCGGTCAGGTCCTTGGCCGCGTTCGTATCCGGCGCTGGAGGCGGAACATCGGCAGCCGTGGTTGCCGTATCCGGGGCCTTCGGCAAGCTCTTGCCCTGCTTTTCCGCCAACTCCTTCATGCCGCTGTCCAGTTGTTCCTGGAAGCGGTTGTGCATATCCTGCAAATCTTCCACAGAAACTGCCACCTGTTTGCCCGCTCCGCAGTCACCCTTCTTGCTGGCCGAGACACTGGCGGTGACTCTCTGGCCAGGATCGGGAGTATCCGTAAGCCGGGTGATGACGTCGCCCGCAGTGAGGTCACATTCCTGGCCATTGGACATAACTGTGATATCGGTGGACACGACAAACGTGCGCCGCGCGGGATCGAGTGCTGGCGGCACTTCATCGTTAGCAGGTACCGAGGCCTGCTCCTGTCCATCTCGCGTCCGTCCATCGTATAAACCGCTCGGTCCGTCGGAGGACTGTTGTTGCTCCGCCGCCAGTTGTGCCTTCACCTCTTCCGCAATCGCCTGCTTCACTTCTGGAGTTAGCGTCACCGGACCGGCATTGCTTGCCTGACCTGCTCCGTCTCTGTAGCCCTGATCGTAGCCCGCCGCTTCGGCATTGGCTTGGGCCCGGGCCTCGTAAGCGGCTTGCAGATTCGTTGCTATCACATAGTCCGTAAGCCAGAACGCCGCCGACGGATACACTGAATAGGGCGCGAAATATCCACCGTAAAAGCCGAACCACGGCCCCCAACCCCAGCCACCAATTCCCACACTCCAGGACACAGGCGCGCTCCACGGACGATACGCCCACCCGTAAAAGGCCGGGTGGTACCAGTAGTTGGGATAGTAGCCATAGTAGTGACGGCCGCCGTAGTAGTAGCCGCGATAGATTCCAACCCGGTAAACCCCATGGTTGTAGTAGGTGCGCGAATAATAGGAACGCCCTCCACGAGTGACGTAGGCCCGCTGCACGTAGCCGCGACCTCCGCCCCCGGTCACGATCCGCACTCCCCCGCGTTCGGACACGATGGTGCGCTCGCCACGGAGATTGTGTTGAATCCGCATTCCGTTGCGATTGATGACGCGGATTTGCCCGTTCGGTCGAAAGTTCGCCGACCCACCGCCCCTGAGAGATACCGTGCGTCCGGGATTCCGGCGGTTGCTCTCACCTCCGCGATTACCCGCTGTGTATGCGTCACCATTGTCGCCGGGATTTCTACTTCGATTGCCAGAAGTGTTTCGGCTGCGATCGTCAGACGTGTTTCCGCCACGGTTACCACGCGAGGTCGCAGCACGATCGCCGTCGCTCCCGGGACGACTCACAGAAGCGCCTGTGGCCCGGCCCGGCTGAGCGCCCGGGTTACCCCTTTGTCCATGCGAGTTTCCGTGACTCGGACCCGATCCATGGGTGGGAGCTCCCGCGTGGCCCTGGTTGCTGGAGCGGCCTGGATTACTCCCATGCTCACCCTGCTCCCCCGATTCCGTCCGGTGCTGTCCCCACGCAAACACCGAGATGGTCAGGGACACTAAAATAAGAATCGACTTGCGCAGAACGTTGCGGTTACGGGTACGTAAACCCATCACGGCCTCCAGATTCCTCACCGTCACTTTCGGGAAGCAAACTTACAAGGACCCAATTACGCCGTAGTTGCTGCTATTGTGCTTTTCAAACCCACGGCACATCCCCACCCTGGATGCTAGCTTCCATGGGAGGAGTGTCAAAGTTACGGCAGGTCCCCACCGTCAGGAATGGTTTAGGTCGACTTGCGATTGCACTCGACAATCTAGTCAATGAGCGTAATGGCCACTTGTGCGGCCCCGCTTAAGACCTTCTCTCAAATTCTGTGCACCTGGTGGTGTCTGTTTGGATGGGATGTTGAGTGAGGATAAGGAATGGCAACCTCTAAACAAGAACGTTCTTCTCAGAAAGAAAAGTGCTACTCTTTCCGCCCGAATCGCGTCTCAGATAGGGCGTCCTTCGATCCAGGACGAGATCCACGAAATGATCGCGAATGGCAGGAAAAACACTGGCGTTTTTGGCAAAGAGGGTCTGCCGACCCACTCGACGTTAGTCTTAACAGGAAACTCAACCCAAATCCCAGCGTTCTCAACGTTGATTAACTTGACGACAACAGGATGAGTTTCATCGAGAGCAAGCGTTCGGACTAAGATACTTTGGTTTACGAGTTCAACTAGTCTCGGCAGCATGGCGCCGCGATTATACCCCGGGCTCACAGGTGGCCTGGCCGCGTTGAACCTGCCGCCAGCGAGTAGACTCCGGTTACTATTCCTACGGGATTCACGTTATGTCCGGCTCGAGCCGTGCTGTCGATTTGCTCCAAAGGTTCCCCTGCCACGGCCGAAAAGACTCTACAGATTTAAGTGCGATTGGGGAATCCACCCAAGTTCGCCTTGAGCGTCTTTGACCAGCACCCAGCCGTGGCGGACTTCCTGGACCTCGACCTCATCCCCTGGTTGCACGCCCAGTTCCTTGGCCGAATAGTCTCGTAGCACTACGGCTGGAGATTCCTGGCTCGAAAGTGATTCCAAAGGCACCCAGCCTTCACGGCCGTCTGCAGCACGACACCAGTGCCAACCGCGGGACTCCTCATCGGCTCGCACTATTTGCGCGCTCTCGCCAGCTTTGACCTGGATCGGGTTCGGATACTGAACCTCGTATGTTTGTGTAATCACGGATTTTGGCCTGGCGTTTTCCACTCTGACAATTCAAGTCATTTCCGAATTGCCGACGATCGGGAAATAAAGTGCCGCGAAGGGCGTTTATGGGGACCAATCGCGAGGCACTACTCCTGGATGGGCCGTCATCCGACCGCAAATCACCGGGATTGAACTCGATTCTTGCTAAACTCTCCGGTATGCGAAGGAGAATCGGCAGGTCCATTCCGCTTTTTCTGGGAGTGATTTCCTTTTGCATCTTGGGTATATCACTCTCAGCACAAACGACGCCAGACGTGAATTGGCCATACTACGGAGGTGACGCCGGTGGGATGCGCTACTCGCGGCTGACCCAGTTCAATCCGGAGAACGTGTCGAGGCTCAAAATCGCCTGGGTCTTTCATACCGGTGATGTTTCCGACGGCAAACACGGAAAACAGAGAAGCGGATTCGAAGCTACACCAATCCTCGTCGATGGCCTTCTGATTTTTGCCACCGGCTTCAATCGAGTGATCGCGGTCAATCCCGAAACGGGAACGCTCCAGTGGGCATACGACCCCAAGATCAATCCGACCTGGGACTACGGCGATGCTCTCGTGAACCGAGGCGTAGCGATGTGGTTCGACACGGCACACAGCGCGCAAACTGGAGCACCGTGTCGGCGACGCATTTACGAGGCATCTCTGGACGCCCGGCTGATTGCCCTCGACGCCGCAACGGGCGTCCCATGCGCCGATTTTGGCGATAAAGGTGAGGTATCTCTTCGTGATGTGCCACGGTACGGACCTGGGCAGTATCATATGACTTCGCCACCTGCGGTCATCGACGACTTGGTTGTCGTGGGCGCTGCGATCAACGATAACAATCGCGTTGATATGCCAAGCGGAGTGGTCAGGGCTTTCGATGCGCGTACAGGGGCTTTGCGCTGGAGTTGGGATCCAATCGACAAGAACGACCGGGCCCCTGCAGTCGGCAGCGGCACAGCAAAGACGTGGCGGACTGGCGCCGGCAACGCGTGGTCCATCATGGCTGTGGATAATGAACGTGATCTGGTCTTCATTCCCACGGGAAGCGCCAGCCCAGACTATTACGGTGGATTACGCCCCGGAGACGACAAATGGGCTGATTCGATAGTAGCCTTGCGCGGGAAGACGGGGGAGCTCGTCTGGGGATTCCAGTTGGTGCACCATGATCTCTGGGACTATGACTCTGCTTCACCGCCACTGCTGGCGACACTGCAGCGCGCTGGTAAGCAGGTGCCGGTTGTAATCCAGGGGAATAAGACTGGTTTGCTATATGTCCTGAATCGCGAGACGGGTGTTCCAGTTTTTCCGGTCGAGGAGCGACCCGTACCGCAAAGCGATGTTCCGGGTGAAGTGACATCGCCGACGCAGCCTATTCCCGTAGCGCCTCCTCCACTCGTCCCGCAGAAGCTTTCCGCAGACGCCATCTTCGGTGTGAATCCCGCCGATCGCGAAACCTGCCAACAGTGGGTTCGATCATTTCGCAATGAAGGCATCTTTACGCCGCCAAGTTTGCAAGGCACGTTGGTTGTCCCTGGAAAGATGGGTGGCATGACCTGGAGCGGTTATGCATTCGATCCCGTGGACAATCTGCTTGTGGTTCCGACGAATAATATTGCCAATGTGGCAAAACTCATCCCGCGCCAGAAGTTAGAAGAGGCTGCGCAGAGCGGTGAAGATGGAGACTATGCGCGACAGACAGGAGCTCCGTATGGAATGTACCGGCGCTTTCTGCAAAGTGCGTCGGACCTTCCGTGCACGCCGCCACCGTGGGGGATGTTGAGCGCCGTAGATTTGAATCAAGGGACGATCAAGTGGCAGGTGCCACTAGGTTCGATGCAGTATTTCGGTGGAGGCCACGACCCAGTGCCTCCAGGATCAATTGGGTTCGGGGGTCCGATCATCACCGCTACCGGGCTGGTGTTTATCGCCGGCACGTTTGATCCCTATATTCGCGCCCTCGATGTCCAAACCGGAAAAGAACTTTGGAAGGCACAACTTCCTGCAAGCGGGAACGCTACACCGATGACCTATAGTGTGAATGGCAAACAATACCTCGTCATCGCTGCAGGCGGCCATCCGAAGATCACGGAAGAATCACTGAATGACGCGTTGGTCGCTTTTGCTCTGCCCTAGCGGAGCAACGCGAGGCATGACTCGTGGATTGTCGGTTAACCCGAAGTGATCCAGATGGCACCGAGCGTATCAGTAACGATAAGTCTTAGTGCTGTATCTGAAGCGGCCGTTCACAGTACCTGAGGGGACGCCTTTCTCTTCGGGCGCTTCAGATACAGCACTAAGACTTCCCGGACTTGTCCGCTCGATGCCCAACTCGATTACTTGCGAAGCGCGGACGAACACATGAGTCGCGTGGCTGCTCGGATGCTTCTTAATTAGAAATGTCAACATTGCCGGCGCCAGATCGACTGGTTTCTCGACTTGAATGCAAAAAGTGTTGGAACTGCAAAGATGTGCGTAAGGGAGGTATTCGGCGACCGGCCCTGCTCTTATTTGAGCGTCCCAGCCGGCTGCACCAATGCTTGAAAGCGACGATCACCGCGCAATTCAACAAAGTGTGGGTCCTTCCCGATTCCGATCATGTCGCTCACGTGCATCCCGTTGGCTTTTTCAAGCCAGTACAACGCATTTTCTTTATCCCCCAAGCCGGAAAAAACGACTGCGAGGTCCAGCGCGGCACGTGAATCCCTAGGCCAGAGGGACTGTAATTCGGCGATCATCTTTTCGGCGTCAGTCCGGTTACCAGAAACTGCATAGGCGTTTCCGAGAAGCCCGCGCATTTCCGCAGGCGACCCTCCTAACTGCAATGCTCTTTTGTACTCAGCAATGGCGTCCGCGTACATCCTCTTGTCCTGGTATCCAAGGCCTAGTACGGCGTGCGTCACCGCCGAGTCAGGGTTGAGATCCAGCGTCTTCTTGGCTTGCTCGATCGCTCTATCATCTTGACCTGCTTCTTCGAGGATCTTGGCGAAATTGGCACCCGCAACAGCTGAGAGCGGATCCAAATCGTATGCTTTCTGCGCCTCGACCAGCGCCTCTTTTTTGCGGCCCCCAAACGCAAGGTACATGGAATACCAGTGGTGTGCCGGGGCATAGTTATGGTCAAGTTCCAGGGCACGCTTGAACTCCCTGTCCGCCCCTTCCCAATCCCGATTGAACAAATAAAGAAGATTGGCGAGAGAGTTGTGGGCTTCGGCCAGCTGATCGTCCAGATCGAGTGCCTTTTGCACCTCTTCTCGAGCAAGCTGCGGACGGTCAGATAACTGGTAAATGTCTGCCAAGCCTGCATGAGGGGAAGCATAATTCGGATCGTTTTCGATTGCCTGTTTGAAATAGTCGATTGCTTTATTCATGCCATCCGCAGTTCGCTTGTTCCAAAAGTACCGCCCCTTGAGGTAATTTTCATAGGCTTCCGGATTCACAACCCTGAAATTCTGCAGAACCGATTGTTCCTCCGGAGTCACCTTGATGCGGATCTGCTGGGCGATTGCACGTGCCACTTTCTTCTGCAGCGCCAAGGTATCTCGCACATCCCCTTCATAGCTCTCAGCCCATATGTGCTTGTCAGCGGGTGCCCTGATTAACTGTGCCGTGATTCGAACCTGTTTGTCGGAGCGCAGAACCGTGCCTTCCACAACGGCGTCGACGTTCAATTCACGGGCAATTTGCGGCAAGGGCTTGCGCACGCCCTTATACGACATCACCGACGTGCGGGAGATGACACGCAGTGCGCTGATCTGCGCCAAATCCGTGATGAGTTCATCCGTCATACCGTCGGCAAAGTAATCTTGGGAATCACTAGAAAGATTTTCAAGCGGAAGAACTGCCAGGGAACGAATTTGGCTGGAAGAGGAAGCATTGGCTGGTTGCCGACTTCTCCAGAAGAACGTCAACGCCACCAAAACCAATAGCGTTAGCGCAACTGCCGCGCTTAACTTTTTCCAGCTATACAACCACGACCGGTGTGAGTGTTGTTGCGCCTTTCTCGGGACGTCGATTCGCGGAATATCGATTCGGGGAGGATGTTCTGTGTTGGAGGAAACAACCTCGGGCGCAAGCTCCAGTTTCTTGGCAGGCCGATTTACGACGGTCACGTCTGCAATGAAGCGGTAACCCCGTCGGGGAAGGGTCTCAATGTAGCGTGGATTGTCCGCGGAATCTCCTAACGCACCCCGCAGCTTTGCGATTGCGACGTTGACCGCCTGATCGAAATCCCCAAAGCTCTCGTTCGGCCATATGCGGCTGCGCAATTCTTCCCTGGTAACAACTTCGCCGGGGTGCTCCAACAATATCTCCAGCAGCCTTAGCGGTTGTTGCTGGACCCTGATCCGAACACCTGCTTTGCGGAGTTCTCCCGATTGAAGGGCGATCTCATATGTCCCGAATTGGACAACGGAAGTATGCCGCAATGGCTCCATACGGCACCCGAGTACGCAACGAAGTCTAGCATGTTCGCCTAAACCCATGGGAAATGTCGACCGATAAACACTCCAGAATCATCGATTTAACCGGAAATGTATTGGCTATACCGAGAACAGCACGGGAGCATTGACCGGAAAATCGCCTCATGGCAGGTTGCCATCGCAGGGAGTTTTTGAGAGTTGACTCACTGCACAGCCTCGGTGTTGAAAAGACTGGCGAAACATAGGAAGGAACAACGGTCATGGCCCACAACGATTCTCTGCCCCGGCAAAGCGATAGACCACTCATCGAGTGCGATCAGCGACCGGAATCGACACTGCCTTCGGTAACCAGGAGTGCGGTCGGAAGTTACTCAGCGTCTCGCGATCACCGACTATATTTTCAGACTCTTAGGGAGATGTTGGAGTCGAACAAATATCAGATAGCAATTGTCTTCCGCGGGAGATCGCATCTGATCCAAGGATCACCGGCGGAGGCATTTCTGCCCGCAGAGCCAGTTGTGCTCATACCATTCCAGTGGACGGAACTGGTAGCCCAAATTCATGAACTTGTCGGCGCATCTAGCACTTTGCTTGAGTGCGGAATTGCCCGGTTCGGCCATGTCCGCGTTAACCTCGCCACGATGGAAGTGAGTCGATCGTCGGGCGAACCAATCGTACTGACCATTCAGGAGTTCAAAACCCTCAAATGTTTCCTGCTAAATCCGGATCGTGTCTTCTCGCGTGACGAATTGCTAAATAAGGCGTGGGGATACAAGAATTATCCTTCGACACGTACCGTCGACAACCACGTCTTGAGACTACGCCAAAAACTTGAAAGCGATCCAGGGCATCCAGTTCACTTTCTAACCGTGCACGGGGTCGGCTACAAGTTCGCACCCTAGCGGTCCCAAACCAATCATTTTGTGGAATAAAAGCGCCCGAGACCAGTTCTATCAGCTACGACGACAAATATTCTTAGCCGAAATGATAAAGATGTGAGCCAACATCCAGCACAACTCGAGGGCCCCGAAACGACAAGCGATGACTTGGTCTTGGTTCACGCCAGCAAGCGGGGAGAAGTCAGCGCCTTTGAGGAACTCGTAAAGCGATACGACCGCAAGCTTCTTCGAATCGCACAACACATGCTGCACAACCGGGAAGACGCCGAGGATGTGGTTCAGGAATCATTCCTGAAAGCCTTTCTGCATTTAGACCAATTTCGGGAGGATTCTAAATTTTCGACCTGGATTATTCGCATAACCTTGAATCAGTCCCTCATGAAGTTGCGAAAACAACGTCCTTTAAGAGAAGTGTCCATGGACAAAGATTTTCACTCAGAAGAAGAGATTCCTATTGATGTTGCGGATTGGGCACCGAACCCCGAGGAACTCTACGGGGCAACCGAGTTAGGCGAAATTCTGCGCAAAACTCTGCAAGAGTTGGGTGACGGCTTGAGAGTGGTGTTCGTGTTACACGACATAGAGGGGCTCTCGTTGGCGCAAACGGCCGACGCCCTCGCCCTTAGTCTGACTGCCGTCAAGGCGCGCTCATTTCGCGCTCGCCTGCAGCTCCGCGAACGATTGAGCAAGTACTTCAAAAAAGCAGCAAACTCTTCGGATGCCGAGCCTCAGCCAATCCCAGAACTCCAGCTGGCTTCGCGCGATGCAAACGATCCGACTTAAACTCTAGGGCAGATGCTGTGCTCAGGTTTCGACATTGCGGCATTCGCCGCATTTAAAACAATCTCGAGATAAATTACCGCTGTCTGGCAGGAGTCATTGCACTCCGGGAAGGCCAGGTGTACATTGGCCGTCTCTTCAGAGGCCCCAGGGAAAGCCCATTCTAAATTCCATGGAGGATACGCGATGAAGAACCTACTCTTGTTTGGATTGCTGATTGCGCTGGCAGGTTCCGTTCCAGCCATCGCACAGAATGTCTTCGACGGTACCTGGAAGTTTAATCTCACCGACGCACAATTCCCCACGAAACCCGATGTTTTGGTGCTGCAAGACGGGATGTATCACTGCAAGACCTGCGTGCCCCCGTTTGATGTAAAGGCGGACGGCCAGGACCAGCCGGTCAAAGGACATCCTTACTACGATAGCGTCAGTATCAAAGTCGTGGATGACCGGACCATTGAGGAAGTCGACAAGAAGAACGGGAAGACGGTCGCCACTTCCAAAACCGTGGTGTCTCAGGACGGGAAGACGGCAAATTTCGATTTCATTGACAGTACCAACACGAATGCCGACCCGGTCGCCGGCAAGGGAACCACAACACAGGTGGCCAAGGGCCCTGCCGGTTCGCATGCGGTGTCCGGCTCCTGGGTGACTTCGAAGTTGGACACCCTCTCCGATAATGGGCTCATGGTTACCTTCAAGGTGGAAGGCGATAGCCTGAGCATGACCAACCTGACAGGGCAATCCTATGTTGCAAAGTTAGATGGCACGGACTCACCGTACAAAGGGGATCCCGGGACTACCAGCGTATCCGTGAAGAGCATGGGAAAGAACACGATCGAGGAAACCGACAAGCGAGAAGGAAAGGTGATCAGCATTGCACGTATGACAGTGGGTCCCGATGGCAAAACCATGACCATCAAGGTCGACGACAAATTGCGCGGGTCCAACGGTCAGTATACGGCGACCAAACAATAGGCTGAACCAATGCGGCAAGGCAACAATGTCTTGCCGCATACCGAAAGAGATTCCGATCCAGTTGGAAATAAGTGGAGGTGGTGTTCTTAAAAGCAGAGCGTCCCCAACTTAGACAGAGCCATGCATCAATGGCGAGAGGGCCGGAGCAAAAGGAAATAGAACAGAACCGCACTGAAGGCACAAGCCACGCGGGCATATTGCCCACGCCTTGTCTTCTTAGTCCAGAAATAGAATGACACCCACGCCGCCAACGCGGTCAGAATTTGCAACCAAGCCGGCCAATCTTTGAAGTTCGACAAATTCATGGCAGCACCAAGACTAGTTTGATTGTTGCAGCAACAGTCAGAGACAACTAGAGTTTTCCGGAGGTGGATATGACGACGGTCACATTGTGTTCAAATGTCTCCGATCGGAACAGCTGCACCCCTGCCTCTTGCTCGCCGTCTAGTTCTCGCGGAATCAATGGGGGGCCTGCCTCGTCCGTTAATCTCGACGGCATGCAATATGCCTTCCGGGAGGGACAATAGTAGTATTCGTGATCTGGCCGTATCCGGAGCTCAAGCCAAGTCAAGTCTCCTCTAGCAACGGCCCATCGCGGGGCTGTTTTGTTTCTTGGTAAACTCCAGCGTATATGGGGGGCGAGATGGCGTACTACAAAGTTCGGATTGAGGTTTGGTGTGATTGGAATCCGGCGGAAAGTGACCTCGATGACATCGCCCAAGCTATGGGCGTCGGTGAGGCAATTTGCACCATGCGCGAAATTATTGCGGTCGTAGATCGTCCGATGGATATCGAAGACGAAGAAGCCATGAGTTTCTTCGGAGGGTCAGAGGGCGATGCGGATGAGAGTCAGGGCTAGGCGGCAGTGTTCGCAAAACTGCGCGGCGCCGATGAGGTCTGCGCCGACCTATTCTGCCGCTCGGATTTTGCGACCCACAAATTGCAGCCTTCGAGATCAACCTGCGCTACGACACTATTTTGTGGCAGTCCAACTGCCTATGCGCCCTCGGTTCCGGTTTTCTGTCTGTTCCCTACGCTCTCCCGGACCTTGTCGCCAAAATCCGTAATCTTATCGGCGATGTCCGCGCGAGTTTCTTCGCCGCTACCCGGTGCTATGAGCAAACCAACTCCGACGCCGATGCCAACGCCGATCAGCAAAGAGATGGCCATGCCGAATATGTGGGAGTCTTCCTCGCCGCGAAGGGCGTCAGTGGCGCGGCTTCCGCGGCCAGAGGCGGTGTTGTATGTATCCCTGACTTTGTCCCTGATGTCCTCAACACCATCCGGCACACGTTTCCGCCAGGAATCAACAAGATGAACTCCAGTATCGAACAGGATGCTAAGAAAAGGCTCGTGCTTCTTAAATCTCATGAAGAAGTCTCCAACGATGATTTCGTCGATATCGAGATGCGTAAATAACGTTGCATGTTGCCAGAATAATAAGGAATCGGAAGAAGTAGGTTGACCAACGACTTTTTTATCGAAACCGCCGCAACCTTCGAAGAAGATGCCTAGGGGGTTGTTGCGTGCGATTCGACCGCGTAGTAGCTGCCGTGCGGAACAATGTTACAAACCGGCTTAGCGGTACAGCTTCCGGATATAGAAGCAATGAGAAATGGCTGTCACGGCCAAGTTGCTGATTGCAAATCAGGATTTAGACGTGCGCAGTTCTAGTCAAATCCAACGTGGGTTACATTACAGATTGTGAAGGACGGGACAACGGAGACAAGAGGGTTTTGACGTCTCTCTTTATTTCAACATCGTCAGTCAGTTCAACGCCCCAAAAGTTGTTCTGCGACTCCAAGCACTCGATACCGGCCTGGAGTTCATTCGGGGAGAGCTGCTTAATCCATTGAACTAGGAATTTCTTTTTTTTCGCCCCGCGTTGCAAACCTACGATCATTCCAGCTTGCAGCGGCGTTCGATAGGTGACTAGCCTTGCTCCTGTCGATGTGATGTCGACTGTATGCGCCAGATGACTGGTTGCGTTGTCGACGGAAATCTTGACAGATAACACGATTTTTCTACGGTCCGACTTTCGTTTGTTCAGCATTTGGAAAGACTATTATCCTGCCTCAACGTCCACGCAGAAAGTTACCCGAGTTTCGCTAGGTGGTGACTAAAGTCGGGCGGAATCTATTGGTCGAAACTTTTGTTTTTCCTATACGTGAATTCTGATCCTCCGTTCTCTTCGACCCGCTCGTTCCTTTCGCTCCTGTAGAGCGGTCGATTATGAGGGGTGCTAAAACGTCACCCGCAACCCGAATTCGATCTGCCTGGGTGCTGCCAGCGAGTAGACTCCGGTGCCTATTCCTACGCGATTCACGTTATGTCCGGCTTGAGTCGTGCCGTCGATTTGCCCTGGCGCCCCGCTTAACGCCCCGTTCAGAGCGTTGCCAGGCAAATCAAAGTTTGAAAAGTTGAACGCGTTGAACAAACCAACGCTCGCTTCCATCGTCACGTTTTCACTTATGGCGTGCATCCATGAAAGTCTCAAGTCGAGAGCTCGCAACCAAGCGAGATTGACTTGTCCGGGCGGTGCAATGGGCACTGGCGGAGCGATCGCACACAGCGAACCGACAGGCAGCCGATTGGGATTGTTGTAGCACAATGAGTCCCCAACCCCGAGTTGTGCTGCCGTAAACACGCCATTTTTGACTAACGTCTCGCCGGCTGGAGTTAGATTCAGAGCAGTCTCGTGGTTGTAATCGTTGAGCACCCGATTGATGTTGGAAGCATTGACGCCGCGATCAAAACTTCCGACGTGAGTTCCCGGAATGAGATCCTGGGTAGTCCCATCTCCCGTGAAATCAGTTCTAAAAATCTCGCCGGGCCCGAGATTCGTCATTGGTACAACCAAGGACGTGGATAGCGGGCTCCAGAAGTGCGACAAGATGCTTGCTCGAAAGCCTTTCGGTAGGACGGCATATCCGCCAAAGGAGAGTTGGTGAGTACGGTCGAGCACAGCGGGCCCGAAGAAGCGGTTGGGGTGCGCATTGTCGATCACGGGTACGCCAGCGTCCTGATCGGAGCTGATTGAGACGGAAGGCTGAGCACCTCCTGAATTTTCAAACCTGGACAGCGCATATGAGATCTGCAGGTTCACAGATCGCACTCCCTTGAATGGATTTTCAAGATTTTGCACAAGTTTGGTTTGCAATCCGTTGTAAACCGAACGACCAATTGGCCTGAGGAAGTTTAGAGGTGGTGCATTGCGGTTGAGGCCAGGGAATGCACATCCATAGGTGACGCCTGTGTCCGTAACCGAAGCGAAAGAGCATACCGCGTTAAAGTCGGCTGAAGAGGTCAATCCGTTCTGAGCGAAGTCCGCCATGGTAGCTGCTCTCGGTGCATACTCCGCCTGGCTCGGTCCGACTGGATTGGTCGGACATAAGAACGTGGCCTGATCGATTGAACTCGCACCGCAAAGCGTGAGTGTCCGGGCGACCGCCTCCTGCGCTGCAGCCTTGTTGAAGTATCGAACATCTCCGGTGTGGTTTTCATCAACCGAAGTAAGGTAGTGTGTTTGCACGTTACGGACGAAATCTGCGGACAGAATCGTGCCTCGGAGAATCTCCCGCTGGATGCCAATATTCATCTCGACTGATCGTGGGGTTCGATAGTCAGGATCGAGCGGGGGCCCTCCTCCGTTCAATCCTTGCCCCTGACTGAGCAGCGAGCCCAGATAGTTCGGGTTTGGGGCTTTCAGATCAAAGGGAAAATCTGCTTGATATTGCTTTTGAAATGCCGCGATCTGGGAACCCACGGCACCGATGGCAATAGGCCCACCGCCGGGAGCGCCACAGAACGTCGGAAGCAATACTCCATCGCCGGGAGTTTGGACCGGCAATGGGAACCCACTCGCGGCACAGGCAGCCGGTCTTCGAAGGAATATCTGTCCGTGGGGAGCGCGAAATAGCGGATCGGTCGGCGATACGGTGGTCAGCACATTCTCATAGAAAAGCCCGATGCCGCCGCGTATGGAAGTTTGTCCGTTGCCGGTCGGATCCCAGGCAAAGCCCAGTTGGGGAGCGAAGTTCAGGTTCGGCTGACGCACGCGGTCGCCTAGTCCGGGTATCAATGAATTTAGCTCCGGGATAGCCGCGAATTGATTGTCACTTCGTCCGGTCTCGCGTGCATAGTGCAGTCCATAGCTCAAGGTAAGGTTTTTTCTCCATCTTGAACTGGCGCCCATATAAGCGGCGAGCCGGTGGTAGAGGAAACTGCCCGCCGGAAGTCCCAGACCAGCATTCGGCACCGTGTAGCCAAGCCCATTGCTAAGCAGAACGAATTCCACCGGGTAATTGAGAGGATTGGTATCACCGCCGGGGAAGGGACCGCTTTGTGCGAATGCTTGTTCCGAGGGACCCGTGGAGGTCATTAGAAAAGGTGCGAGACCGCCAAAGGGCACAAATGCCGCGGCGTCGATGCGATTGAAATTGAAACCGTAACGGATAATATGCCGGCCTGCGATCTTGCTGCCATCGTATTTGCCCTGGTGGTTGCTCTGTCCGAAGATGAAGGGCGCATTGGACGTGGGACCGGTTATCAAACCCGTCAGTCCCATTTGCATGTTCACCGGGTAGTTGGCCAGCAACAAGTCGGTGCCGTTATTTCCATCGTTTACGGTCCGGTCGGTCTTCAAATACCCAAGCCGAATACTATGGCTGAGATTGCCGGTGTTGAAATCCAATCCCAGCACGTGGTTCCGCGTGATGTTTTTTCCGTCATACAAAGAGAAGCCAGAGCCTCCATTGGATGCGAAGGAATTCTGAAAATAGCTGAACCGGTAAAAAGCGTGTGCGGATTGGGCGACTTGATAATCCGCCTTTGCCATGAGGTTGGTCTCTCGATACGGCGCTGTAAACGCTCCCGAAGATTGCTGAAATGGAGGCTCCAGCAGAACCGGCACTTGCTCGTGCTGCAGATTGCGCTCTCCATCCAGAAAATAAAGGAATTTATTTCGAACAATTGGGCCTCCGATGCGCCCACCATACTGGGAGCGCTGAAAGGGCTCGGCAAGTCCCGATGGTGACGGTAATTTAGCTGCGAGAGAGCTATCGCGGAAAAAACCAAAACCTTCACCATGCAAGCTATTCGTTCCCGAGCGCGTGGTTACATTGACCGCCCCTGAAGTGGTTAGCTCGGTTGAAAGATCCGAGTTCGATTGGCTGAGTTGAAACTCCTGAATGGCGCTTGCCGGGATGTTAGCAGTCGATGAGCCGAACTTCTCATCAGAGATGTCGATGCCATCCACCTCGATGCGGGCGGTGCGACCGAAACGCCCGCCAAATGAGACAGACGAAGATCCGTCCTTGAAGCCAAAACCAAAGCCAGCAGCATCTTGAATCTGTACACCCGGCTCGAGCTGAGCCAAATCGAGGAAATTGCGGCCGTTCACTGGCAAGTTCTCGATCTGCTGTTCACTCAGTACCCCTTGTACGGTGGGCTGTTCCGTGTTCACCCCTGCAGCGGTTTCGTACACGTTAGTCGTTGCCTTGTTAGGTCCGACCTGCAGAGCCACGTTCACCGTCGCGGTGTTGCCGACCAGCACGTTCGCGGAGACGCTCGCGGGAGCGAATCCAACTGCCGACAACTGAGTCGTGTAGCGACCGGGGATCAGGGCTCCCGAATTGAATGTTCCGGAAGAATTTGTCGTGATATGAACGACTTGGCCGGTCGCTGCATTGGTGATGCTCACCGTGGCACCGATGAGCACGGCGCCCGAGGGGTCACTGACCGTGCCCACGATGCTGCCAGTGCCGATGGTCGTTTGTGCGAGCAATGAGGAAGTCGGCACCGAAACGAACAAGGTTGCCGAAAGAACCAGCGCCACAACTGTGGAGGGAATGCGCGCATTTCTACGCACCCATACTGACGGCTTCACCAGGTCCACCTTAGGAACATTCATTGTCCCTTCACTCATACACAGTCTCTGTCTATCTATAGCGAGAATGGTGGACGAGGGACGTAATCCTGGCAGGTCGGAAGTGAACCGCTGAACGTCAGGGCAGGGGAATTCGGTACAAGTTCCGGCGGACAGTGCCGCGCGTGTAAGCGTACTGGGATGGAGTTCCTCCAGATTCCATGACTCCAAGGGAAAGAATTGAGGCCTTCATTTTGACCAACTCTTGAGTGCCCGATATGCCCGCAGGAGGGAGCTTCGGAAGCCCGTTGCGCTGGAGAGGCAAGGCATAGAGATTCTTGTCATCCGCAGTAGGTAAACTGAGATACAGCGACGCTCCAGTTCGATCCCAACTGGCCGGACAAATCCCCATACAAACAGGCACCACCGGACCGCCTTCCACGGGAAATGCATCAACAGAATACGGACGGTTGCGATCCGCTCCATGAGTTACTGCCAGAACCCAGCGTCCATCGCGGGAAACACCGTATGGTTCTAAGATCGCGACATCATTAATCTTGCGGCGTTCCGTCCCATCCGGTTTCATTCGATAAAGGAAATTGCTCTCTCCTTCCACTGCCCGAAAAATCAGATCTCCATCGGGAAGAAAAAGAGGGCAGTCCACACTTGCAGGTGATTCGACGGCGTGGGCTGAGGCACTACGATCGGTTGGCGCAATCCATACTCTGGAGTGGCCTGCGTTGTCCAACATCGAGAAGGCAATTTTTGCTCCGTCCTGCGACAACGAAAAGTGTTGTACGCCAGCGCCACAGCCACGCAACAAGTATCCCGAAAGAACGGACCTGCTTGCACCACTTGTCAGATCGGTCACCCAAAGTTCAGGGCCGGCAGTCTGTCCATTGGACCGCAGATAGTACAGCTTTCGGGAGTCGGGAGAAAATTGCGGTGCGGCGGCGTAGCCTTCTGAGGAGATTTGATGCTCACCCTGTGCATCGTGCACCCAGACTGTGCTATCCCGAATCCCTACGGAAGTGATGAGCGACTTTCCGTCCGCCGCTAACGCAATTCCCTCTTCTTCTGTGGGACCTGAGGTTATCTGCTCAGGCGTCCCATCAGGGAATCGTTGGCGCCAAATATGGAATTTCCCACCCTCGCTGGAACTCAGATACAGCCACTTCCCGTCCGGAGACCATCCTCCGAACGTACAGGTCGCCTTCGGCGGACCTACAATACGAGCTTCACCATTGCCGTCAAAGGGGACGACGCGGCACGGACCAATTTCACCCTGGTTATCCATCTCCACCACCAGAACCCATTTTTCGTCGGGAGAAAGGTACGAACGGTGGGCCATGCTGCGCTCGCCCACTGGAACGTACACGTCTCGCAACTGGCCACGGGCTTCATCGGAAGTCACGACGGCCATGTGCAGTCCCTGCTTGATTTCGGAAAACAGCACATGCTTGCCATCCTGGATCCAGGTCAACGACGACGAGTTCGGCAACAGCAGGCGAGGCTGGCCCCCGAAAACTGGAACCTCCCAGGTCTCCCAGGGATCGAATGCTCCGTAGGCGATCCGGGAATTATCCGGAGAAATGCAGGGCCAAGCTTTAGTCGCTTGTCGTGTGTTAATTGAACCGGCTCACTGTCGGGAAGCAATTTGACATAGACGTCGCCATGACCGACAACGACATCCTCTTCCCCGCGGATGAAGGCCAACATGCGACCGTCTGGCGAAAGGGTTGGTTGAATTGCGGAAGTCGGTGAAGAACGTTAACTGCTGCCAAACCGAGCTGGTTGGCGGGCTTCGATGCAGAAAGAAATAGAGAGTAAGTCCAAGCACCGTAGCCACCATGATCGAGGCGACGAACACAGCGCGACGAGCCGATGCCGGGGATTTGGCTCGCCGAGCTGTTTCTGCAACCCCGGATTCCGAATCGCGCCGGAGCCGCTTCAGATCGGATCGTAACTCTGCCGCCGATTGATAGCGCAGTTCCCGATCCTTTTCTAACGCTTTATTTACGATTCGCTCCAATTCCGCCGGAGCTTCGGGGTTCATGCGAACCACTGGAGTCGGTTTCCCATCAAGAATCGCTTTGAAAACCAAGGCAGCCGTATCGCCCCGAAAGGGCACTGTGCCCGTGCACATCTCGTACAGGACGACCCCCAGCGAAAACAGATCGGTCCGCGCATCGAGTTCCTTGCCCATAACCTGCTCAGGGGACATGTAGGCAACTGTCCCGAGAGTAGTGCCCGGATTCGTCAGGTGGTCCGGTTCGGCGGTGGTCGCAATCGTCGTCAGCGTGGCCGCACTGTTCGGCGTTACGACTTTAGCCAAGCCAAAATCGAGGATTTTTGCTTCTTGCCGTTTGGTGACGAAAATGTTTGCGGGTTTAATATCGCGGTGAATAATGCCCTTCGCGTGGGCAGAGTCCAGAGCGTCCGCGACCTGAATACTCAGAGCAAGGACGCTCTCGTACTCCATCGGTTTGGCATTGATCGCGTGCCGCAGAGTCTGACCTTCGAGAAGCTCCATCGCGATAAAGGTCCGCCCACCGATCTCATCGATCTGATATATCGTGCAGATGTTGGGGTGGTTCAGAGCCGAAGCGGATCGCGCTTCCCGCCGGAAGCGCTCCAGTGCGACTATGTCGGCGGCGGATTCCTGGGGAAGGAACTTCAGGGCGACCTGTCGTCCGAGTTTTGTATCTTCGGCGCGGTAAACCACACCCATTCCACCACCGCCGATCTGTTCGAGCACACGGTAATGGCCGACGATCGCACCCGGGTGTGCTATCCCAGGGGATTTTGAAGAAGGCTGTCCCGTCACTGATGACATCTGCTCTGTAGCGAACGCAGGTGTCTCAATAAAGCTGCCGGCGCTTTCATGATGGGCGAGGAGAGATTCAACTTCTCTCCGCAGCCTTTCATCACCGGAACACAGGCCAGTCAGGATTACGTCCCGCTCGCCAGGCTTGGCTTGCAGTACCGCATGAAAGATGCTCTCGATTTTCAGCCAGCGCTCAGCATCCATCGTACGTCTCCTGGCTGAGTTCGCGTAGCAGCCAAGCCTTTGCCAGCTTCCAGTCTCGCACCACGGTATCCGGCGAAACTTTCAGGACCTCGGCCGTTTCCTCGACGCTTAGGCCGCCAAAAAAACGTAGCTCCACCACTTGGCTCTTACGTAGGTCGACCTTTGCTAGAGCGTTGAGCGCACCATCCACTGCTACCACTTCACGCTGAGGCTGCGCCGAAACCCATGGCACCGCGTCAAGAGAGACGGTGGGCACTCCACGGCCTCGCTTGTGCGATTGACGGGCTCGCGCTTGGTCTGTAAGTATGCGGCGCATTTGGCGGGCGCATAAGGCCAAAAAATGAGCTCGACTTTGCCAGTCAATTTTCTTGAGTTCGGTCAGGCGTAGATACAGCTCATTAATCAGAGCGGTGGTCTGCAAACTGTGGCCTTCTCGCTCGCCCCTCATACATCCCCTTGCCGCTCGGTGTAGCTCACGATAAACCTGAGGCGTCAACTTCTCCAGGGCTTGCTCGTCCCCCTGCCGCCAGGCTTGGAGCAGTTCTGTGATCTCGTGTTCTACGAGTTTACCCATTGAAAACCATTAACTTACGGGGCAAAGGGAAGGGTACTTTGATCGCCCAACATTAGCACAGCGAAAAGGCTGTTTGCACGCACCTAAGCGCCGGGGGCATGGTTGTTACCAAAATTATTCAAGCCCCAGTTACGTCGGTCCGTCGCGGTTTCCGCTAATAGAGAGTGAAGGCTTGAATCTGGCCATTCAACTTTGGGAAATCGACATTACGAAGGCACAGTCACGAAAACCGTGAAGTCTTCACAAGGAGATTACGATGCGACGCAAATCAAGTGGGCGGTGCATGTTAGGGACAATCGCTATTCTTATCGCCGTGGGATTCGCCATTCCACAACTAGGGTTCGCTCAAGATTCTCAGGCTTGTAACAATCGGCTGATAAGAGGAACTTACGGGTTCACGGTCGAAGGCCAGAAGCTCGCCGGACCGGTCCGGTAGGCGTGCAGGTTGGCGTTGCTCTGGCTACTTACGATGGACGGGGCGAGTTCACTCAAATCGACACCGTCACTATCAACGGCAACGTTGTTGCCGACTTCACTCATTCTCCCGCGACCGGCACTTACACTGTGAACTCCGATTGCACTGGTACTTTCACTATCAACTTCACTGACGGACGCCCCCCGGTGGTCGCGAACTTCGTTGTGGTGGAGGATGGTGCGGAAATCGACGCTGTGGTTATCAGCGCGGGTGGAAACCAAGGGATACTCTCGACCGGCAGTGTCGGGAAAAGGCGGTTTTTAAAGGATTACCCTCATCGTTGATTACGGGCAGACGAGTTTGCCTGTTGTCTTTCGTCTAACTTCGCAGGTTTGACATTCATCAGGCTGAATTTGCGCATGAGCTCGGTGTCAGCCGGGGTCAACTCTCCACGTACGAGCCAGGTCGAAGCGAAATAGGCGCCGAAGTTCGTCTCCGACTTGCAATTAAATCAGGAAAACAATCGAGTGGCTGTTGACCGGCAAACGATAGGACTTGAAGGAAATTCCATCAGGCGAAGCCGTCTCCTTACGATTGGCGTGGTGCGTGTTCGGGTGAGCACGCTCGCGCTGTGAATCGCTTCCTCGCGTTGACCTCTTCTTGACGCAGCCCCGGTTTACTTTTCGGTGGCGATCATTTATATTTTGTGTGCTTCCGGAATACGGTATTCATCCTCGAACGCGTAAGTCTCCTGGTTTTTCAAGGTTTGGATCAAGGTAGTCACAATCCCACATAGCTGGCCATACTCGGTTTGAAATTGGTTGTTTTCGTGCGATCGAAGCCGACATGGTTTGGCGGTGTCCGACTCGGGGTAAACCATGCCAGTAGGCAGCAAGACTTCAACCCGCAATTCACCGAAAAACGATGCGGTCGTGACCGCAGGCATTATTTTCCCGGATGGAGTCATCGACTTGGTGGCTTCAGCAGATCCCTGCAGGCCCAGTCTGGCCTGGTGGGACGGAAATCAGGCAACAATCATGCCGAGGATTCGACACGGCGACGTGTGCTATCAAGCCCCCGAATTGCATCCTAGCCTCGGCCGCATAATTAGATTACCTGACCAGGTCGAACGAAACACTTCTGCCGCCCGGCTTTTCGCCGAAGCATCCGATCTGTTTCAACATTATCTCGGACTTCCGCCAGACGTGGCGCAACGGCTCGCCATGTGGCAGGCCAGCACTTGGATTTCGGATCAATTGTCCAGCCCGCCCGCTCTCATCGTCGTAGGACAGAACATGCGCCGTGCCATCAATTTGTTCGAACTGCTTGCATGTGGCTCGCGCCGAGCTCTCGCTCTGACCGGAATCAACCGCGAAGCTATTATTGGCTTGCCAACGGACCTTAACCTGACCTTGTTGATTAGCCAACCCGATCTATCCCATAGGTTGTCGCAGTTGCTGTCCGCCGCGAACTATCGCGGAGTGCATGTCGTCGGCAGAAGAGGTGCGATCCAGAACTGGGCCGGCTCAAAGGCGATTTTTGTGGGCAGCTCGACGAGCCCGAACACATGGAGCGGTGAGGGCCTCTGGATTTCGTTGCCGGGGTCCGAAGCCGAACATCCCACTCTCGATGAAAACACCCGGGCCCGTATCACACAGGACCTGCAGGCCAAATATCTTCGATTTCGCCTCGATTGGCTATGGAAGGATCGAGATGCCGATCTGTCGGTTGGCAGAAGACTTTTTCCTGGAAGCCAGCTGGCTCAATCCCTCTCCGCTTGCGCGCGGTACGAACCTGAACTGATGGAGACTGTGACCCCAGCTCTTCGTGGCCTGGTTGACGAAGCGGCGGCCCGTCGAAAGCTTGAGCCTGGAAGCGTGACGCTCGAAGTGATTTGGCAGCCGGCGCATCAGTTACCGATGATTACTCAAAAGAAAATTACTGAGTACTTGAACTTCACGGTGCGGACCCGCGGAAGCTGCTACGAATACTCCGCTGAAGAAGTCGGTTGGATCTTAAAAGGGCATGGGTTTGAGCGGCACCGCAGTGCGGACGGTATGATACTGCGTTTTTCTGGCAATAACACGCGACTGCTTCACCGGTTGGTTCGAACATTTGGGCTCGACTTGCCCGAGGTGCCGGGCTGTGGCGATTGCACCAGGCCAGACACGATTGTGGCACACGAATCGGTGTAGGAGTGTAGGTTATGTAGGAGTTTTCACATGCCCAAATATAAGCCGGAGCTTAGTCCGAGCGAGCAGGCAGAATATCTTTCGATTGGAAGCGAGTTAGCGGCTGCAGGGACGCGCGTCGATATTCCCGATGAATGGAAAGAAAACGCGCATTTCCTTCACATTACGATTGCCGACTCACCGGAAAGCTTGATAACACAGATCTCCCCGACGCTTGTTCTGTACGCCCTTCGGGTGAGAATAATTGCCGAACGTAGTGTAACCCTGCAGGAATTCGACGTTGTGACGCACTGGGACCCGAACATATTTCCGTGCTACGCCCAAGGACGCACTCCTTATCGATTTGCTCCAGGGCTCGATTTCGACATGAAAGAGGTTCTGAACGACCGCATTGAGCATAACTTACGTTTCCGGCGGGAAGATATACGAGAGGGCTGGCTCTTGGCAATGGGAAACAAATCTGTTCCCGAAGAATATGGACTCGGCAGGTCCGCACCGGTGGAGGTCAGGCTCTTAGCGAAGTTCTGGCAGTCGCAAGGCGCCGCTCTTGCGGTCGAGCGCTCAACCCAGACTTATTCGAAAGGACGTGGACACGGACCCGGCCTCCACGAACACAAGGATCCACCTGTGCGGATCGCGTGCGACGCGGAACCCAGACGCAAACCGCCTGCCGTTTCGTCAGAACTCCTGGGCGATGCGATCAAAGAGCAGATAGAGAATGTATTACGGGCTAACCGGAAGTAACTGCTGTAGGCGATTACACTCGTTGACCGCTCGAAGGGGCTGGATGGTGTAGTTGGTGTAATGGTGGTTTTTCAACAAGAATGTCGACTCACTCGGCGACGGCGATGATTTACGCTCAAGACTGATACCATCGTGGACGTTGAGTGTCCAAAGCGAGACAATATGGAGCCTTGGGAGGTTTCGAAATGGATACTGCTTCAGCTTCTGCGGTTGACACATTTCGGCCCCAGCTTCTCGATCGGCGCGTTCGATTGCTTGCGGCCTCCAATGCGGTTCCGGCTGCCTACTTCAACGACCTGATTGCTGAAATTGATGCCGCCTTGGGGAAAATCGACAACGGCTCGTATGGCCTGTGCGAGACTTGCCAGGATCCGATTGAAGCGGACAGGCTCGCTCAGAATCCGTTGGTTCGCTTTTGCCTCGACCACCTCAGTCCGGCAGAGCTGCAGGCTCATCAACAGGATATTGAGTTGGCTGCGCAAATCCAATCGAAACTGCTGCCACTGCGTGACACTACCCTGGAAAATTGGGACACGCAGTATCGGTACCAGCCCGTCGGTGCTGTAGGTGGCGATTATTGCGAGCTCATTGTTCTGGGCAATGGCGAATCGCTCTTCTTTGCTGTCGGGGACGTTGCCGGCAAAGGAGTGGCGGCCTCATTGCTGATGACGCACCTCAGTGCAATCCTCCGAAGCTTATTGTCCCTTGATTTATCGCTCACAGACGTGATTTCGCGCGCCAACCGCCTGTTCTGTGACAGCACCGCACCGGCCCACTACGCAACTCTGGTCTGTGGTCGCGCAACGGCAAGCGGAGTGGAAATCTGCAACGCGGGCCACTGTATGCCGCTACTACTGAAAAAGGATGTGACACAGCGGCTTGATTCCACAGGTTTGCCATTGGGCTTGTTCGCCTCTGGTCAGTATCCGGTACAGCACGTTAGCCTCGATCCTGGCGATAGTCTCGTTTTATATACCGACGGTATCACCGAGTCACAAGATCTGGCGGGCAATCAATACGAAGAGGACCGTTTGATTCGCGCCCTTCGGGATCATTGTGACCATACGACGGAAGCCGTGGCTGATGGTGTTTTGGAGGACGTCGCCCGTTTCCGGCAGACTGGTTCGCCAAGCGACGACATGACTCTGCTCATTGTGCGTCGCCGCCATTGACGAACAACAATCGCCGCTTCGCGGTGACCTTGAGTCCCTGATCTTGCTGAGCGGAGGTATTCCCGTGAGCTTTGTTCCCCAGTCTGGGGACGTTGATCCGACATCACCCGCCCCCCTGATGGAAGGGCGGAATCAAGAGCAATATCGTCGCGCGATCCAGGCCCTCAACGATGCAAATGTGGCTGTTTACCCAATTGATGTGCATGGCTTAACCAATATTCAATCCCAAGGCATCGATGCGAGCACGTCGACTATCGATTCGATGTACCCGGAGATTGGGCTGGAGCGGTCATCGAATATCCAGGCGCAGACCACGGGCTCGATGGAGTTTCTTGCGTCCGCTACCGGAGGTAGAGCGTACTACAACACTAACAACATTGCGTTGGGCATCCACAGTGCAATTGAGGATTCATCGTCGTACTACATGCTGGGATATTACGTTGATCAGCAGCGAGTGAAGTCGGGGTGGCAGACAATCGCAGTCAAAGTGCGCCAAAAGGGAGCAAGTGTTCGTGCACGAGACGGAGTATTCATTAAGCGGGATACCAGTGATGACACGACCGAAGGGGATACAGAACTGCGCGCTGCGGTTCAGTCGCCAGTAGATTACACCGGCTTGCCCATCGACGTGAAGTGGACGGACATCACCGAGCCGCAGTCTAAGACTCAGGAGAAGAAGAAGAAGATTGGCTTTGAATTGCTCTTACCCCCGGGGTCGACAACGTTAGATGGCGACTACTTCAACCTCGAACTTCTGGCAGTCGCTCGTGATCTTCAGGGAGCATCCAAAGCAGAGTTGTCGCAGACAATCAGCGGGCATTTGACGGCAGAGAATCAAGCTAAGCTGCACAACAATGGTTTCACCTATCGAAACAGCGCCGTTCTGGACCCGGGAAGTTATCTGGTACGTTTTGTCGTGCGCGACCAGATCAGCGGGCAGATCGGGAGCGTGCTGGCTCCGCTGACTGTGCCCTAATTGCTAAGCGGCTTGCTGCGAAGGTTGTCCCGTGGCGGTGAACACCTGAGAGCGCGTGAGCTCGCTCCCCATGCTCGAACAAGTGATGCATACCCCGGAGGCGCCACGCCGATGGCATAGAGGCTCTTAATCTGCGGGTTCGCAGGTATTTCTGTAACACGTGAACAATCTCATGTTTCAGTGATTGCCGATCAGTGATTGCCGAAATGAGCCGCGGGTGTTTCCTAGAGCGCCACTGCTAGCTCATTACGTACCCGTCCGTATAGACTTACCCTCCATCATGCTCGAAGCGGCCAAGAACTTGTTCCTAATTGTCAGTGCACTCTTACCGATCGTCGATCCGCTCGGCGGCAGTCCCTTCTTTCTGGCAATGACCAATGAATACCTACCCGAAGCACGGAGAGCACTATCATGGCGAATCGCTCTGAATAGTTTCGCCCTACTCGTTGCGTCGTACTTTGTCGGAACCTACATTCTCACATTCTTCGGTATCTCACTACCCATCGTCCAAGTGGGTGGCGGACTCGTTCTGGTTTCAATGGGATGGGCAATGTTGATGGAACGAGATGAAGGCTCCGACGCCAGCAATCGCAAAGACATTCGTCCGCAAGACATCGTTCGTGAGGCGTTCTACCCTTTGACTCTGCCGCTAACGGTCGGCCCGGGCTCAATTTCTGTCGCGATCACGTTAGGCGCAAATGCTGCGCACAACCACGCGCTCCATCCTCTAATGATTTTGGCTGCGCTCGTCGGCTTGGCGCTGGTGGGATTGAGTATTTTTCTGTGTTACGGATTCGCTGACCGATTAGCGCGGGTTCTGGGTCAGACGGGGATGACCGTCATGATAAAACTCTCGTCATTTCTTCTAGTCTGTATCGGCGCACAGATCGTCTGGAACGGTATCAAAGCCCTGCTAGAGTCCGTGACGCTGCGCATCGTTTCGTAGGTCATCAAAATGCTCACTCCGGCAGCCATGGGTGGACGCACGATGGCGCCTTTCGAGTAACATGTCGTCTGCAAACCTGAGTTACTGCTTGACGCGTCTCAATAGATGAGCTTTAGCGAAAACTGAATTTGCCGCGAAGTTCCTGCGGTCTTGCTGATCATGCCGAACCCTGTACCCGCGATGATGTTCGCGGGTAGGCCCATGTTGACGATGTTGAACAGGTTGAATAACTCTGCGCGGAATTGCAGGTCTGCTCGCTCCAAACCGCTTTCCCGTTGGCCAATCGGAGTTGTCTTGATGAGCGCAAAATCGAAGTCATAATATGCCGGGCCTCGAAAAGTATTACGGCCGAGTGTTCCGAAGCGCCCGGAGTTCGGTCCAGTCCCGCCCGCGATCCCGATGGGAATCGAAAAGAAGCTTCCGTTGTTCGCGGCCCGCCCAAAATAGTCTTCGCGCGGTCGCGTGGAACTGCCGGCGCTCGAAAGGTCCGGGTTTCCGACCTCGTCCGGCCGGTCTGCGCCAATCGTTCCCGCACCCGTTTGCTGGATTCCCGAATACACCGTAAACGGCGAACCACTAGTGATCGTCGAGATGCTCAGTAACTCCCAGCCCTTCGTCAACAGCTTGGTTCGATCCGACTGAAGTCCCAAATGCTCGAAATGCAAGCCCTGCGCTGCGCTCAAGGTGAAGGCGTGCGTCACGTCAAAGCTTGACGGCCCTGTTTCCGCTCGTGTATCGACCGGGTTTTGCGGACTAAACAGCGTCACAGCCCCGGTGGATCCTGTTCCCCCGATAATACCGCTGACATCATCCAGCGATTTGCCCCAGGTGTAGCCTGCTTGTAATGACGGACCGCCATGCCCAACATTTCCCGATAGTGAGGTCTGCAAGGCGTTGTACGACGAGTGCGACGTCCCTGTCACCACAGACTCGAATCCGAAACCACCCGTCACCGCTCCGCTACTGTCGAAGTTTGTAAATCGCGCGAATTCCGGATCCGCTCCGGGATACGCGTTGGGATATGACATTCTGGGAAGTCGGAACGCCGATGTTCCGACATACGCGACATCGGCAGTGAGGCCGCCGAAAGCCCGTTCCAGCCCCAGTGTCCAGGTCTGCAAGTACCCATTGCCGAAACGCCGGTCGATCCCGGCCAGACTCAGCAGCGAGAGCTGATGACTCGGCGACAGTGCCGCCAAATCCTGCTGGTATCGATTTACGTCCATCACCGTATTCGCCGGGACTTTTTTCGGATCGCCGCTGGCCAGCACGTTCACGCCAGCGGTGTTATAGACCTGCGGTAATTCGTTCGGTGTAATTTGGAACCCGTACGAAATCTCTCCGTTTTGCGCTGCGTTGACACGTGGATAAACAACGTAAGGCGTTGACCCTGTCAGAAGGTTGTCTTGCCAGATGTTCGGCGGAATCACCGTGATCGCTCCGCCCATATGCACATGCACTGCCTTCGGCGCATTCCAGTCCACTTGCACGCGGGGTCCCCAGCCGTTCCAATTGGTCTGGTAAGTAGGCTGCGGATTGATCAAATATTCCTGCCCAACGCCAGCGGATGGGAACGAATTCAGAAAGCTCGACGTCCGCTGCGCCCGCTCCGAAATCGGCGTGTAAAGCTCGTATCGCAGCCCATAATTGAGCGTCCAGTTCGGATTGATTTTCCATATGTCCTCGACGTAAGCATTCACATCATTGCGGTTGATTGCCGCCGGCCCAATGTGCGCGCCATCCGATGCGAAGGGCGGCGCCACGGCGACCGTATATGCGTACGGAAAACCTAGCAACAGACTGCTCAAAGTGTCCGGTAGAGGCTGGCCCGGCTGGACGTCGTGCTGTCCACTCGCAGAAGGGATGAAAACGGGCGAATAAACCGTTCCGCCGCCAAAATTGTATTCCCCGTTCGGGCTGGTGCCAAAGTAAGTCGTGTCGCGATTGAGGCGTGCTTCGGCACCCCACTTCACCGCGTGTCGCGCTGTCGTCCAGGCAAAATTCAATTGAAACTGAAACAAATTTCCGAACGCTGACATCACCGAGCCCGCCGCACTGTTGTACGCCTCATACAGACCATCGTTGAACTTGAGGGCTGGATCGGTATGGTTTGGAGTCACAAACGAAGGCGTCGTCCGCGTAAAACTCAACGATGTCGACCAGAGAAAGCGCGGTGACGCGTTGCGCGTGTAAGTGATGACCCCGTTCCGCTGCCGATCCACGTACTGCACTCCAAAGCTCGGATCGAGCAGCGTTTGATCCGGATTTGTTGTCGGCCCCGTCAGATTGCCGTAATTGAATCGACCAAACAATTGTCCTTTTGCGCCAGCTTTCTGATCGATGCGGATAGAAAACTGATCCGTGTCCGTGTTCACGTTTGAAGGCGCAGCATAAGTTCGCGCACTAAACGCGCCAGTTGGGTTGTTAGGGAGTGGATAGCGGTCCAGCACCGCAGCAATTGCCGGATTCACCGGTACCTGCAGTGTGTCCGTGCTGCCGTCCGGGTACTTCACGATGTCCTGACCCGCTCGCTCGGCTGTGGTTGGTACAGCCAAAACCTGGGTCGTTCCCAGCACCTGCCTGAATCCCTGATACTGCACAAAATAAAACGTGCGGTCTCGGCCATCATACAGATGCGGCAACACGACCGGCCCGCCATTCGTAAATCCGAACTCATTTCTACGAAATGGAGGAATTCTGCCCGGCTCCGCAATCGATGGATGGTCGAAATAATTCCGCGCATCGAGAGCGGAATTCCTTAGGAACTCGAAGAATGATCCGTGAAAGCCGTTCTTTCCGGACCGCGTCACGATATTGGTAAAGCCCGCCGCACCGCGTCCAATGTCCGCCGGCATCCAGCCCGAGCTTGACTGTAATTCCTGGATCGCGTCCACGTTGAAATTCGTGAACGTGCTCCCGCCCATCTCTGGATCGCTGACATCCGCACCGTCCATCGCGAACACTGCCTCAACGCCGCGCTGTCCGTTGATGGCAAACTGCTGGGTGAAATTCGTCTGCCCGTTCACGTCGGTCATCGTCCCCGCTGCTAACAGCAACAGCGTGCTGAAGTCGCGTCCATTCAACGGCAACTCATTTACCTTTTGGCTGGAGAGTTTCTCCTCGCTGGTTCCGCTGACTGCGGTCGAAGTTGTGCTCGGGTTCCCATTCGAGACTCCCGCAGAGGTTTGCGGATCGGCTGTAATCGACAGCACGTTTTGATCGGATACCGTCAGCACAACTGCAACGCCGGTAATATCCACTCCGGTTGACGCTGTCGAACCTCGCCCGGACAGTTGCACGCTCACGGGATGTGGTCCGGGTCGAATGTCCGCAATCGCGAACCTTCCGTCGCTTCCCGTCACTGCTGTCATTTTCTCTTTCGCGCCCGCCGTGTATACCGTTACCCTCGCTCCGGCCACAGGTTCACCGGCAGCCGTGCGTACGACACCGGTCCACGCTGGCGCAGACGGAGAAGTCTGTTGTGCTTCAAGCGAGACCGCGACCATCAGTCCCAGCAGCAAACACCTCTCTAGCAATCGGAAGGCCTTATAAAAGGTTCGAGCTATTGCGTGTTCCTTTCCGTGGCGGAATTCATACATGAACAATTTCCTCAGGTGAAGACAGAATGCAATTGCGTGCATGAAGCCTTTGATCGCGCAGCATAGACCCTTCTCCCTGTCCGTCACATGTCGACACGGCGTAGCTACAGAAGCAGCAGTGTCGAACCGCTTCGGTTTACGTACTTGTGACTTCTATGCCTTGGGATCGGTAGGGATTCAGGACGTGCTCCTCTGATGCGTCCGTGATCAAACGTGTCAGTCGGGAGGCAGGACCGACCAGGTAAGGCAGAGACGTCCCCAGTTTCCCGAGCGAAATCAGGCCCACCACTTCCGTTGAAGCCCCTATCATCGCTTGCTTCACGTACGCTTCTTCTTGGTCGCCGACGGTTATTCCGACCTCCGCGTGCAAACTGCACATTCCGAGAAAGCATAGATCAGCGCGAATGGATTCGACTCGACGAATGGTCTCGATGCCTGTCGTGACCCGCGCCTCTTTTAGAAAATTTCCTCCGAGCATCAGCACGCTCAACTTCGGATGATCCGCCAATGCCAGCGCAAGCGGTGGGCTGTTGGTGACAATCGTCGCCGAACGCTCTCTTGAAAGGTAGGAAGCAATTCTTAGATTAGTGGTACCTCCATCAATCAGCACCACCTGACCGTCGCGGATCATGTCAGCTGCGGCTCGAGCAATTCCGATCTTGCTCTCCATGTCGATTTGTTGGCGAGAAACGAAAGGAACGGCGTCGGCACGGCGAGGCAAGGCGCCGCCGTGTACCCGTTGGATCTTTCCCGAACTCGCCAATTCGCGCAGATCTCGACGAATCGTGTCTTCAGAAACCCTGTATCGACTGCTAAGGTCCGCGGCGATGACTCGGCCCTCACTGCCAAGCAGCTCCAGGATGTACTGGTGGCGCTCTTCTTTTAGGGCGAGTTGGCCGGTTTCCGCTTCTGGATTCATTCTGCTCATTGTGCACGATTACACTTTATTATGCACGTATATGCATGTATTATTCGATTTATGCATGATACTGCCAAACCTAGCGCCATACAAGGTCTTTCGCTAAAGCGTTCGGTCCGGGCAGTCGTCTTCGATTACGGAAACGTTCTTTGCCTCGAGCAAACGCCGGAGGATATGAAAGTTATGGCGCTCGTGTGCGGAATTCCCGCCCTTGAGCGGTTCTCGGAACTTTACTGGAAGCTACGGCCCCCCTACGACCGGGGTGATATCGATGGACCTGCCTACTGGACAGCGGTTGTTGGCCAGCAAGAACTGGGTTTGAGCAGAGAACAGATAGCAACGCTAATTGAGCTCGATAGCGAAAGTATCATTCGACCAAATGAGGGCGCTGTGCAATGGGCAAAGCTGTTGCACCATGAAGGCTTCCCCTTAACCCTTCTCTCAAACATGCCGCTCGAACTCAGTCGCCATGTGACCAAGTCCTTTCCGAGCCTCTCTACATTTGAATACCTGATTTATTCCTGCGATTACGGGTCCATAAAGCCGGAGCTGGCGATGTTTCGAAATTGTCTCGAACTACTCAAGGCGGCCCCGCAAGACATCTTGTACCTGGATGATCGCGCCGAAAACGTCGAGGCGGCAGCTCGCTTAGGAATTAACTCCGTACTGTTTGACACGGTCGAAAAGACTGCATCAAGAGTCGAAAGCCGATTCGACATCCCTGTCCCGAGTTATGGCCACTGTCGCCAATCGGATGGAATCTGATTGATGCAGCAACGCAGCCTCCAACAGGTGCGCGTGAGCGTGTCCTTAATCTTTCTGATCCACGGACTGATCGTCGCAACTTGGGCTTCGAGGATTCCTGCCTTTCAGGCGCATCTCCATCTTTCTCCCGCCGTTTTGGGCAGGTCATTGATGATGGCAGCGATCGGTTCCGTTCTCGCAATGCCTGCCGCTGGATGGCTCATTAACAAGTTCGGCAGTCTGGGCATGGTGATTGCATCGACATTGGGGTTTGGCCTCGCACTGCCCTTGATTGCCGAATCCAATACGGTCCTAACACTGTCGCTCGCTCTTCTCTTCTATGGGGCGATGGCTGGTTCGATGGATGTGGCGATGAATACTCACGCCGTGATGCTCGAGCAGCGATACCAGCGTCACATCATGTCGTCATTCCATGCCCTCTTCAGCTTGGGTGGAATGGCCGGATCTGCGTTAGGGGGATTGGTTGCTTCACGTGGGGTTCCGGCCGGAATTCACTTTTGGGTCAGCGGTATAGCACTTGCCGCAATGTCCATACTCGCATTCACGTGGCTTCCGCTTCCCGCAGCACCTGAGGAAGCCGGGAAAGTGGCATCCGGAGGCACGATTATGTGGTCTGTACCATTAGGCGCGCTCGCTCTTCTTGCATTTTCGATTATGCTCGTTGAAGGCGCGATCGCCGATTGGAGCGCGATTTATCTTCGTACTTCGGTTCTCACCGGGCCAGGGTTGGCCGCTCTTGGATATGCGGTGTTCTCAGGCGCTATGGCTGGAGGTCGCCTGACAGGCGACTATCTTACCGGGAGACTTGGACGTGGCCACCTCGTATGTTACGGGGCTCTTTTGTCCGCGGCAGGGCTTGCCTTCGTCTTGTTGTTCGGCAATGCAGGTTGGGCGTTGGTGGGATTTACATGCGCTGGAGCAGGTCTCGCCACGATTATTCCCAATACGTTTGCCGCTGCTGGGAACATTGAAGGCAGTGCACCCGGTCCCAGCCTCGCCGCAGTCACGACGGCTGGCTATTTTGGCTTCCTTGCCGGTCCGCCCCTGATCGGGTTTGTCGCGCAGCTTTCGACCATTCGCGCTGCATTATGGATACTTGTGGTCTTGAGCGGGTTGAGCGCTTTCGCATCAACCGCAATGAAAAGAACGTCGCCTCTCAGAAGAATACCGTGATATCCCCCGAAGCTAAAGATCCTCTAACCGTAAGGCTGTAACCGTAGCTCTCCGGAGGCCACAGCCGATGAGAAGCTAGAGCAAAACCCGATTTCGTCGGCCGCGAAGGGTGGAACGGTCGCGAGACACGCCCACCAGAGAAATTTTCCGCCGTTAAGGTGTGAGTGCAAAGGCGACTTTACAACAACCCTTTTAAGATTCCGGTAACTCCCCGCTTTCATTGACGATTTTTTCGGGAGCCGGTGCCACCCGGACCGGCGCCGAAAGTATACTCTTCTGGTGCGCTGGTGAATCGCCTGGTTACGGACGAATCGCGCAGTTGCGGGTCTTTGGAGTTGCTACTCCGGATTGACCTCCATGCTTTTCTGTTAGATATTGTGATGGATGGACGCTGAACAGACCATTGCCGAGATCGAGACCCTAGAGCGCATCTTCGCCGTGCCGGACAGCAGACCGCTAGGGCCAAGTGATCTCTTGGCTGCGAATCGACGGCATGACGAGATGCTAGCCAACAGCCCGTGGTTTCGGCTATGGCAGCGATACGGCGTCTGTTGCCGATCTAATGCTCCAGTCCTTCGACTAGGCGAAGTGGAGAGCTAACCCTCCCGCGAATGGACACGAGAAATGGCGAAGAAGAAAGCTTCTAGTTCCCCGCCGAAACCGACCGAGAGTGAACAAGACCTGCTGTCGCACATGCAACATGGGTACGGGCTTGAAACTGATTCGCTCGGCGGCGACCCTATTCTGCGCCGATTGAAAGACAACGAGGTAATCCGCCCGCTTTCTGCCAATCGCAGTACGATTGAAGCGATGAAGCAGCGCGGACTCATCACTCCGGGCAAAGGTCGCGATTCGCTCACTATCGTGTGGCGTCTGAAAAATAAAAATAGACTCGCATAGAGACCCTGGGCACTCTTCAGTGCACCGATCCTAGGCAATTGACTCTATGCGTTGACCGGGCGTAGGTTTGCCTTATAGGAGTTTCCCAATGAATGCAAATCCCCCCAAGAAATTCCCAGCGACCGCCATAAACGAAACACAAGAACTAGAAAACCAGATCCGCCTACGCGCATACGAACTCTACGAGGCACGCGGCGAGGAAGATGGTCACGAGCTGGAAGATTGGTTCCGCGCGAAAGAGGAGATCACAATCAAGAAATTCCGAACCGCCTCCGCCTAATCAAACAACGTACAACCGCAATATAGAAGACAGCCCCGGACACAATCCGGTTCGGTCTCTCTTTCCCGATGGACAGCCGTTTATCGTGGAACCGATGGCCTTCTCCCGCTTGCAAGCCTCTCTGTGAAGTAAATAACTGATATAAATAGCGAGCACACTGCTGACGAAATCGCGCCGGCATGCATGCTCATCCGTTGCGTTGCACTAACTTCCGCGAGACAAAACATAACGGAGGTCACATGTTTGTCATGCAAGGCCCACGTTCCGCCATATACATTGTAACGACTCTAATCGCCGCAATAATTCTCGTAGTGTTCTCGTTTCCGGCTTTCGCCGACGCTCACGCAGACCTTCTCCAAGTCAGCGCGACCTTTCACCAGGCTTTGCGTGAAGGGAATGCCTCGACGCTTGGGTCGCTCCTCGATGACCGTTTTACTTGGACGAACCCCGACGGCATCGTACAGACAAAATCCGAACTGCTTGAACACATTCGCTCCGGCCAGTTGCATTTCACCGAACTGCAGACCGATCAGGAGACCATCAACGAATACGGCAAGGCAACCGTGATCACCGGCCACTCTTCACTGCGCTCCACCGGCCAGGCAAAATCGCTTGAGCTTCGCTACACGCTTTCCTTGATAAAAACGGGTCAACACTGGAAGGTGGTGGCGTATCAGACGACGCCGATCATCCCCGGCGCAGGTCAGGCATTGCAGGTCCGCCTCGGCTATCCTGCCGACGCCAAACTTCTCATTCTCAACGCCGACGACCTCGCCGTCTCCCATTCCGAAGACGACGCCAGTTTCTCAGCGCTGGATGGAAAACTGGTCAGTTCGGCTACGGCCATGGTGCCGTGCCCGTGGTTCACCGAAGTTGCCGCTTACGCCAGGGCGCATCCCGACGCGGACATCGGCCTGCACCTTACCTTAACTGCGGAGTGGCAAACCTTCCGCTGGGGGCCGATCGCTCCTCGCGCGCTGGTTCCCAGCCTTGTCGGACCAGATGGTTATTTTTATCCAAACAGCGGCGAAGTTGCGAAACATGCCAAACTCGACGAAGTAGAGATCGAGATTCGAGCGCAGATCGAGCGGGCCAAGGCCATGGGGCTCACGCCTTCCCATCTCGATGCCCACATGCATGTGCTCTATGCGACGCCGGAGCTGTTTGGAGTCCTTCAGAAAGTGGCGCGCGAATACAAACTTCCTATCCGCATGGCACGCAACGAAACTATATTTCAATCCAAGCTTCCATTGCTGGCCCCGGGTGACCCAATCCCCGACGCGATCTTTTCACCGGGGGCTGATGTGCCTGTGACCGGATGGACGGACTATTACGTTAACGTGATCAGGAATCTGCAGCCCGGCGTCACCGAGATCTTCGTGCACCTCGCCCACGACGATGTCGAAACGCAAGCCATCACGGTCAATCATCCGGATTGGGGTGCTGCATGGCGTCAACGTGACCTGCAAGCCGTTTCGAGCCCCGAGTTTCGCAAAGCTCTCGAAGCCAATCACGTAATCGTGATTGGCTGGCACGACATCAAAAAGATTCTTTGAACAGGCGATTACTCCAACAATTCGGCAGGCGATGTCACAACACCAATCGCCAGGCACAGCCTTGTCACATTGCCGGCGCCAGTAATACAAGTTGTCTGCGAATTTGATCTCGCAATCTGCTGATTTAGACTCATGAGTCGTGTCATGAATGAACTGTCCGTATCCAATGAAGACTCCTGTGCGAGTGCGCTCACTTGGGAAACTTCGCAGTACGCTTCTTTTCGCGGTCGCTTTCGCGCCGGCATTGTTCTGCCAGAAGGAAAGCCGGGTTGAAGGCGCACACGCCTGGTTGCAGGCCACGACGGTCGCCTCTCCGAAGCCAGCTTCTGCGCCCCAACTCACTCCGGCGCAGTAGCACGAGGACCTTCGCTTCCTAAGCTCGCAGCTAGCGAGGCGCCATGCGAATGCTTTTCATTTCATCTCGAAGGAAGCGTTCGGCCGAGAGGTGCAGGAGCTTGATGGCCGGCTTGACCAGCTGAATCCGGATGAGATTTTTGTCGGTCTGGACCGAATCGAGAACTCTATTGGTGACGGGCACACGTACATTCGTCTGCCCTCAGATAGTCCCGCGTATCCGGTACGATTCGGACGCTTCGGTGACCAATACCGCTTGCTGGCGGCTGCAAACTCACTCCATAGCCCGGACGCAGTCGGTGGCAGCCTGCTCAGCATCGACGATGTACCTCGTCTTCGGTCACGGCGAAATATGCGCTCGGTAGACATTCCCTGTTACGCCGCCAGCCTCATTGCCTTCATTGACTTGTCCTGCCTCCAGTCCTAAGATTCAGCCCAATGATCGGCCAGACCATTCCGCACTACCGCATCCTCGAAAAAACAGGTGGCCCCGGTATGGGCGTGGTCTATAAAGGCCGAGGACACTAAGAAGGAAAATCAATGGACCGAAAGATAGTCAGGACAATCGCACTAGGAAGCCTCGCGCTGGCGGTCGTGCTGTGCACGGTGTGGCAAGCGCAAGCACAGAATGCTAAAGCTTCGTATCCGAGCATGGCCCCGCTTGACCAGTACCTGATGACGGATCGAAATGCCGAGATCGCCATGGCGCGGAGTGCGGCGCCGGAGGCAATCTCGCGCGATGCCGATGTTCTCGTCCTTGGACGGCATGGCTACGAAACCGCGGTCAAAGGCAAGAACGGTTTCGTGTGTGTCGTGGAGCGAGCGTGGATGTCCCCATTCGATGGTGATAGTGGTGCTAATTTTTGGAACCCAAAACTTCGAGGCCCGGTCTGCTTCAATCCGCCGGCTGCCCGCTCCATTCTGCCGATGACGTATAAAAGAACGGAGATGGTATTGGCCGGTCAATCTAAAGCTCAGATCATGGACGGCATCAAGACATTCATAAAGCAAAAGCTGCCGCCCCTGGAGCCTGGGGCCATGGCCTACATGATGTCGAAAGATCAGTACCTTACCGATGGCGACCGCCACAACTGGATGGCTCACCTGATGTTTTACACTCCGCTCATGGACGGCGCCGTGTGGGGGGCAGATCTGTCCAAGTCTCCCGTCATGCTGAATCCACAGTTTAGTGGCGCTCCGGAACCAATCGATGTATTCATGGTTCCCGCGGGCTGGTGGTCGGACGGAACCGCAGACCCAGTCACGGCCAGGTAGGGACACACTTCTACCGAGATGAGAATTCGGAATCTGAAACCGTGACTGTTGTAATCGCATTATAAAAGGGCGCCCCTTTTGGAGTAGGTTGTGATCGTTCGACATCATCACCTACGAAAAGGAGCACCCTTTATGAACAATGAAAAGTATATTGGGCTGGATGTTCATCAAGCAACCATTGTAGTAGCTGTGCTGGATTCGACGGGTAAGTTGGTCATGGAATCCATCCTGGAGACGGAAGCGGCAACCCTTCTTCAGTTCTTTGCCGGATTGCGCGGAACTTTGGCGGTGACCTTCGAGGAAGGGACTTGGGCGGCCTGGTTGTACGATTTGCTCAAGCCGCGCGTCGACCAACTGGTGGTGTGTAATCCCCGGAAGAACGCGCTACTCAAAGATGGGAACAAGAGTGATCGGATCGATGCCCGCAAGCTGGCCGAGCTGTTGCGCGGCAACCAGCTCAAGCCGGTCTACCATGGCGAGACGGGCGTGCGGATGTTGCGGGAGCTATCCCGGAGTTATCTGACCATCGTCAAAGATCTGTCGCGGGTCATGAATCGGCTGAAAGCGGTGTACCGCAGCTGGGCGATTCCCTGTGCCGGAAGAGACGTCTACTACAACCGGCATCGAGCCCAGTGGCTGGCGAAGATTGCGAGAAGCCGGTGTGCGCCGTCGAGCCGAACGACTCTATGAGCAACTGGACATGTTGCAACACTTGCGTCAGCAAGCCCGTCGGGAACTGCTGGCGGAAAGTCGCAAGCATGCCATCACCGCGAAGCTGCGCCAGATTCCGTATCTGGGACCGATTCGGTCGGCGCTGGCGGTAGCACTGATCCAGACTCCGTATCGGTTTCGTACCAAGCGACAACTTTGGGCTTACAGCGGGCTGGCTTTGGAGACCCACATCAGTGCGGAATATCGCTTGGTCGAAGGTCAAGTACGGCGCTCGAAGAAGGCTGCTTTCCATTCGAGGACTGAACAAGGACCACAACCATGATCTGAAAGGTCTATTCAAAGGTGCGGCCACCATGGCGAGTATCCGTCCCGGGCCGTTCCAGGATTTCTACCAGGCTGCGCTCGCCAAAGGCATCAAGCCGACCATGGCGCGTCTCACGCTGGCCCGCAAGATTGCAGCCATTACGCTGACTCTGTGGAAGAAGGGAGAAAGCTTCGACGCCGAAAAACTAAAATCGCAAGCCGCTTGAGCGTCTCGGGTGAAGAGCCCTTCCATCTCCGGTGATCTTTTCTGGTGGTGGTCAGTCGGTTCTTGAGACGCTCGGGTTCGAGGGTGAGTATGACTAATGGCCTGTAGACGCACGGTGCCTCTGGCACCCAGTCTCTGTGTAATCCCTATGCCCCCTCGGATAACCCGAAAAAGCACTAGGCCACGAGCCTCAGATAGATCCATGGTTGACACCGTACAACCGCACGGCTTGATTCAGTTTCGAAACTGATTGGCGTCGTCGCGACCAAGAACATGGAACTAACCGAGATGGAACAACACAGACCCAAACCCAGGGCCACGACTCCAGACTAGCGTCTTCCGTGGTAACAAGGGGCTGGATGTCGCGAACAAAACCCGCGCCTCCGGCGGAGGGAGAAGAATGTTCTTGACGTCCCCTTATATAGATCAGGCGATTACACCAACCTTCCGCAAACCCGACAAGCCAATTATCTCCGCCTCCAATAGGGCCGAACAACTGAAGCAGGTTGTGTAGCGTACGCTAACGCGATGAGGATTTCTCCGCTGACTTTATTGATCGGAAGCTGCGTATTTTGCCTCGGGGTAGCTCCGACTCTGCGGGCGCAGACTGCGAAGCCAGTTCCACCAACCCCTATCGACAAGGAGAAAGTAGAACTAGGCGGATCGCCTTGGAATCCGGAGTGGGACCAGATCGTTGAAAATGCGCTGCCGGCGAAAATGCTTTCTGCGCAGGTCCCCAAAGATGTACTTCAATTCTGTCCGCGATTTTTCAAGATGGAGGAAGCCGACAAGCGCGTGTTTTGGGCTTACTTTTTTCAGGCACTCGCAGGGGCCGAGGCTGGTCTGAATCCAACCACCAGTGTCCGACACACCGAACCTGACGTCACAGAGCGAGATGAAGCGAGGGGGACGGCGGTGCGGACCGAGGGATTGTTGCAACTGGCATACGCCGACAAGACCCGTTACGGTTGCGATTTCGACTGGGAAACAGATCGGTTGCTAAAGGCAAAAGATCCGGCCAAAACCATTCTCCAGCCGAAAAATAACCTGGAGTGTGGAGTAAAAATTCTGGTGAACCAGATTATTGTGCAGCATAAGCCCTTGTTGACTCCGTCCGCATATTGGTCGACGTTGCGACCGAATGTGCCGAGCTATCTGGTATTCGCAAAGCAGATGACAAATCCTCCAGCCTCGTGCGGCCTGCCAAGCAAGTCGAAGATAGACAAGTCAGCAACGACGCAATCCGTGCAAGATGACGCGAACAAAAGCGAAACTCCAAAATAGTCAGGATTTGCGCCACTTAGAAAACCCAATCTAACCTGTGACGAGCAGCATTACCATTCGCATCGCTACCATGGCCGAGCAAAAGGGCCTCGAAGCATTGCAACTGCGTGCATCTCTTACGAATGATGGCGATCGCGAGGCGCTGCTTGCCAATCCAGATGCGATCAAAATCCCGCTGGAACAACTCGCAGCAGGTCGGGTATTCGTGTCGGAGTTGAGCGGCGCAACAGTAGGTTTTTCCGCAATAGAGCCTCGAGTGGATGGAGAAACCGAACTGGATGCCCTCTTTGTCGAGCCGAACGTTCGCAGGCATGGCATCGGACGATTGATGGTTGAATACTGCGCAGAGGTCGCGCGCAAGCAAGGGTCCACGGCGCTCCATGTAACCGGTAATCCGCACGCCGAGGATTTTTATCTCGCTTGCGGGTTCAAGCAGATCGGAACGATCCAGACTCGTTTCGGTGTCGGGCTGCTGCTGCGAAAAGGGTTGTGAGCTGGGGCCTACGGCTGGGCGTAGTAGCCGGTGCGCGTGCGCGCCGTGATCCCCTTCTTTTCGACAATGACGCCGAGGGAGTGGTACTCGTCCGGCTGGTCCCCCCGTGCGGCGTCGAACGAGAGCACGTAAAAGGATCCCGCGTCAGCGGCGCAATTTGCAACTCCAGCTGAGAGGTCATTACTCCCATTGAAAACGCGCCCGCCACTTTGCACGACAAGCACCTGCAATCCCAGATTGCCGGGCAGCGCCCGCTCAGGCGAAGTTACACCTTTCAAGAATTCCTTGTAGAGCGAAGTCCGACCGCTAGCTGCATCCGCCTGACCCAGCGGATCAATGCTGTAGAGAGTGATACGAGCCTGCCTGAGTTCCGTGGCTGCCGCCACGATCGAGTTGAATAGCCACTGCTCATCTTTGCGGGAAACCTGAATGTTCGGTCCCGAGAGCAACGGCCATCCGGGGCTGAGCCAAATCATCAATTTTCTGCCGGGCCTCTTTTCCTCATACGCCGCAATTGAGTTCAGGGCCTTGATGGAAAGGTCAAGACGCTCTGCCGCGCCGTAGAATCCCTGAGAACGCGTAATGGTCCGCAGTCCAGTCTCGTATTGGTCGTAAAGCGTCGCCAGAACATTTCCATCGCGGGAGGAACCGTCCTGGATCTTCGTTCCACCGTCAGAAAAGATGATGAGCGACACTGGCTGCGCCAGCTTTCCGCCATTCTGCAGCAGAAACTTCTTGACCTCACCTCGTTCGTAATTAACGGTCTGGAAGGAAGCATTGACGGCGTCGACCACCAGAACGACTTCAACAGGCGGTTCGGTAGTCGAGACTGCTGCGCTATCCACGGATTGAAAGGAGAGGATGTTCTTGGACTGTTTATCGTCAAGAAGGGTGAAGTCTTGCTTCTGCAGTCCGCGAATGGGTGCACCAGATTTGTCCGTCACCTGCACGTCAAGAGTGATTTGTCGGTCGGTGCCGCCTGGCGGTGGAATTGGCGGCTCCGCGGGCCGGGTTTGGAGTTGGGGTGGGGGAGTGTTTTGACCCGATACACAGAGTGGCAGAAGCAGCGCAAGTAACAACCCAAAGAACCGACCCATGCGGACTCACCTCGTTGGAATTCTCCGCCCAACGTGGAGGAGTGGAATTCCATCCAAGACAGCAAAGCCTAGACCCGGATGCATCAAGAAATCAACAACCTGGGTCAGGTTATTCCGTCCGTTCACTTGCAGAGATTTGATGTAGTGAATGATGGCGTTTGCTTTCGCGGAGATGCCACTACGCTGAAATTCCTCAACACCGCCGGGCAGATCAGCACGGTTACAACGCAGCTTCCGCAAGGCTATGTAGGCCTTAGCGTCTCGCCGGACAAAAAATCGAAACTGTTTGCCGTGCGCAAACCCCAGACGAGTAAGCTAGCCTGGTAGAGAACTTTCAATGAAGAAAGACTGCGGCTGTGATCTCGGCAGGTCGCGCGGTTTTCACCTTCCCCTCAATCTCGACCAGCCGCGGCCCTCAGTGCTGCGGGAGCGTTCGGAGACCATGCCGTCGAGTTTTGAGAGAGCGACGCAGGCTTCTTGGAAGTGCCTGCTTGCCGTTCCAGCCAAGACACTGCATCCATTCGCCGCACGCTTAGAACGCCCATGGCATTGACGAGAGCTTCCCGTTCTTCCAACGTCCCGCCGTGGTCTTGCGAAAGCAACAGCCGCCTCTTGCGTATTTCAGACTCGGCTGTCTGAATGCGCACCTGCATTTCCGTCCAATCGGTTTCGAGCAGAGCCGCTTGATATGGCCGTTGCCAGTCATAATTGATCGGCACTTTGATCTCTCGGGAAGGGGAAGGAGCAGTTAATCTTTGATTGACAGCCATTTTGACACTCCGTAGTACTGCGGAAACTGATGTGGACACTCCAGCAACGCGTTCGTCAGCGGGGAGAAATGCGTACGTTCAATAGGGCCTAACTATCTTTTTATATAGAACGAACCCAGCATTGAGTCAACTCCTTTGTTTGTAATCGATTACATCGCCTAAAATGTGCTTGCCGTTTCTGGTGAGGGCGTGCCGAGACCACTCCCGGCCGGACGCTGACGCAGTTGCTTCCTGACTTGAGAAATGAAGAAGCACTGATCCGGCAGCCACCTTGTTCCATGTCAAGTGGAACACGACCCGGTTCAAGCGGATTGTTTCCTTGCTTTCTTGCCGGTGATGGATTCAGCGGACTTTCGAGCAGACAAATCTCTTGCCGGATTTTGAGCAGCTGTGAAGAAAATCGGGCGGTAGTGTCGGCGCATGCAAACGTGACACCTGACAAGTCTCAGCAATAGCAGAACAGACAGTCTTTCCAACCGACTCGCGAGGGAAGACCTGTAAATCGTAGAAGACCCACAGTGTGGGCACTTTTTGAGGCTGATTCTTCGCATCCGTTATAGTCGAAAGACAGAGCCGTCTTCACTTGCTCATTTCCAGGTCTTTTCTCGTGAACTCGACCTAGAATGTTATCCTACACCCCTTGTATACCGCTTCCAGTGCGGAATTAGAGCCAATTGAGCCATTTCCCGGCTTCGGGGAGGCCTTCGCGTAACCCAAGAAAAAATCGTCAAAACTACTGATTTTCGCTCCACAAGTCCGCTTTTTAGTCGTAAAATGCCGAGAATCTCAATTGAAGCGTTTCGGAGTCTCCCCCCCATGACAATGAGCCGCGAATGCCCGAATATCAAGCTTATCAGTCGGCTGGTGCTGCCGGTGATTCTTGGAGTCTTGACGGTTGGATCCCTTTTCTTGATTCTTGGAGGTTTGTTCGGAGTGACGGGAGCGCTGCTCGTCTATTTTGGGACGAAAGCAGCAGCTCACGTTCATTTGTTCGGTCCTCGATTCGAGATGACCAATATCGGAATTCTGTCACTGTTTCTTGCTGGCATCATCGTCGTAACAACGATTGAGCGAATGTTGAAGAGAGTCCACGAACTTAACGCCAGAGACGGTATAAATTTCCTGGATCGCTAGCCCCGTAGATTACCCAATCAAGATGCATTTCTTATGTGCCCGGAAGCTCGATTGTCGCACCTGAGATTTTCGAGCCAAGCAGATCTGGGCTGATCTCGTTTTCACGTGCTGTTCGAGCTCTTTCATTTGAGATTCTTGCCCGATTTCGGCCTTGGTGTAAACGTAGTCGCGATCTGCTCCGACCCAATGTGACGACGATACACAAAGACCATTTCGTCTCCAGTCTTCTCGACGCCATAGAGTCCGCGGTCTAAACAGACCAGCCCGGACGTCCAACGGCTGCCAGTCACGCTAACCATTCAGTAATACATAGAACACTGTAGGGGCTTCGTATCTTCGTTCAATGCATAATATTCGGCTGCGTTGGTGCCAAATTCCAGAGCCTGGCCATTTGAAGGGTGAGACGAAGATGAGTGCGGTGCAAATCCTGATCGCCGACGATCATGAGTTGTTCAGACGGACTGCACGATCGTTCATTGAATCTCAGCCCGATTGGCATGTCTGCGGCGAAGCCGGGGATGGGATGGAAGCAATCGAGAAGGCCAAGCTGCTTCGGCCTCAAGTCATCCTGATGGACATCAACATGCCTCGCATGGACGGACTGGAGGCGACACGAATTATTCGGAAGGAACTTCCCGACTGCAATGTGATCATTGTCACGCAGAATCACGAAACGATCGCACGCCAGCAGGCTGCCGCGGTCGATGCGAGAGGGGCGATCACGAAGTCGGAATTTACCCAAGAGCTGCCCACTCGCCATCAAAAAGCTCTTCGAGAACCCGAAGTCGAAAGCAGTGCAAGGAATTGGGAAGGAAACTGCTGTCACGCGGGGATGGCTCAGCGGCGGAGGCGCGCTGAGGCAAATTGGTCCGCGAGTTCGACTGGGCGAAAACGCCGCTCGGGGCCATCGAAGAGTGGCCGCAAAGTTTGAAAACAGTTGTTCGGGTCGTGCTCACGTCCCGCTTTGCCATGTGGATGAGCTGGGGCCCGGAACTTACCTTTCTCTACAACGACGACTATGCTCGGATGACGCTTGGGAAGAAGCATCCGTGGGCGCTGGGAAAGCCGTCCCAGGAGGTATGGAAGGAGATTTGGGACGACATCGGTCCCCGCATTCAAAGGGTTCTCGAGACCGGTGAGGCAACGTGGGATGAAGCGTTGCTCCTATTTCTTGAGCGTAGCGGATATCGCGAGGAAACTTATCACACTTTTTCTTACAGTCCCCTGTCGGGAGATGACGGCAAAGTTGCCGGGCATCTCTGCGTTGTAACCGAAGAAACGGATCGCGTTATCGGCGAACGCCGGCTCAAGACTCTCCGCTCCCTGGCAGGAGAGTTGAGCAAGACTATTACGGAAGAGGAAGTGGTTGCCTGCATCGCTCGCTGTCTCGGGGAAAATCAGAGAGACTTGCCGTTTACCCTCCTGTATCTTTTCACCGAAGAAGGAAGCGAGGCCCGCCTTGCCTGCCAAACCGGAATGCCGGAACATCATCCGGCGGCGCAGGAGTCGATTTTATTAGACCGAGAAGAATCAACCTTGGCCGATCAGCGACTTGCTCACCGGGAAAGATTGCATCATCGTTGAGAACCTGTCGGAGAGGTTCGGGATCGGTCCCGTCCGGCGCGTGGGACAAATCACCCTGGCGAGCGCTGCTGCTCCCTATCACGAGTCAGGGTCAAGATAAGCCCGCGGGAGTGATCGTCGCCGCTCTGAATCCATTTCGTCCTCTGGATGTGAGCTACGCTGGATTCATCGATCTTGTCGCCGGCCAGATCGCTGCCAGCATTGCGAATGCCCGCGCGTACTCGTCGGAAAAGAAGCGTGCGGAGGCGCTTGCCGAAATTGACCGCGCGAAAACAGCATTCTTCAGCAACGTGAGCCATGAGTTTCGGACGCCCCTGACTCTGATGCTGGCACCACTGCAAGACTTGCTGGCCGAGTCAGACTCACCTCTCCCCAGCGGCCAAGGAACAGCTCGACCTGGTGAGCCGCAACGGCGCCCGGCTGTTGCGCTTGGTCAACACTCTGCTGGACTTCTCGCGCCTTGAAGCAGGACGAGTGCAGGCCGTCTATCAGGCTACGGACTTGGCCGGTTTCACTTCCGAGTTGGTGAGCGTATTCCGCTCCGCCACGGACAAGGCTGGATTGCGGCTCATAGTAGAGACCTCCGATCTTGGCGAACCAGTCTACGTGGATCGCGACATGTGGGAGAAAGTTGTTCTGAATTTGATTTCCAATGCCTTCAAATTCACTTTTGAGGGAGAAATTGCCGTCAGTGTACGTCGCACGGGCGACATGGCCGAGCTTCGCGTCCGGGACACAGGAGTAGGAATTCCTGCAGAAGCCATCCCTAAATTGTTCGAGCGATTCAATCGTGTTCCCAATGTGCCGAGTCGAACCCACGAAGGGAGTGGGATCGGTTTGGCTTTGGTACATGAGTTAGTGAAGTTACACAGCGGGTCGGTCAGAGCCGAAAGTATTGCGGGGCAAGGCTCCACGTTCGTCGTCAGCGTTCCCCTGGGGCAAAGTCATATCGCGTCCGGCCAGATGGATGGCTCCCGTAGTTTGTCTTCGACCGCCGTGGGCGCGAAGCCATTTGTAGAGGAGGCCCTCCGGTGGCTTCCTGACTCTACAGATGGGACCGACGAGATCTTTTCCGTACACGACGACTTGCTGCCAGTCCCATGTCCGACGACGTCGCAAGCCGCCGTCCGTCCTCGCGTCCTTGTCGCTGACGACAACTCCGACATGCGCCAGTATCTGTCCCGACTATTGTCAGAACGGTATGAAGTGGAAACTGTTGCTGACGGTCAAGCAGCTCTTCAGGCCGTGCATAAAGAGCGCCCGGATCTCATCGTTAGCGATGTCATGATGCCGATACTCGATGGGTTTGAGCTTCTGAAGGCACTCCGGGCAGAAGAGGAGACTCGCACCATTCCAGTCGTCCTTCTTTCGGCGCGTGCCGGTGAAGAGTCGCGGGTGGAAGGCATCCAGACGGGTGCGGATGATTACTTGATAAAGCCTTTTTCTGCGCGGGAACTGCTGGCTCGCGTCGGCGGCAGACTGGAGATTGCCCGGTTGCAGCGAGATCGAGAAACGCAACTCAGGATGAGCCAGGCAGAGCTGGAGCAAAGAGTTCAGGAACGCACGCAGGAACTGTTCAACGCAAGCCAGGAGCTTCGCGAACTGTCTGCCCGCATTTTGCGGGCTCAAGATGAGGAGAGACGGCGAATCGCGCGGGAACTCCACGACGGCGCCGGACAACTTCTCGCTGCGCTCGGCATGGAAGCCTCCAATTTGGCGAGCGAGAGCGACCGGTTGAGCTCGCATGGAGCCATGTCGCTCAGCAACATCGATTCGCTGGTCGTGCAAATGACCAAAGACATTCGCACCATGTCTCACCTTCTGTATCCTCCCCTTCTTGACGAAATTGGTCTGCAGTCTGCGCTGAAAGACTACGTCAAGGGGTTCGCAGAACGGAGTGGGATTCGCGTATGCCTCGACCTTCCACCTGTGATCGACCGGCTGGACCGCGACTATGAGCTGTCATTGTTCCGCATTGTCCAGGAATGCCTCACGAACATTCATCGCCACTCCGGAAGTAAGACCGCCAGCATCCACATCGTGCGCGAGGATGAAGCTTTCATCCTGAAGGTTCGGGATGAAGGTAGAGGCATGCCTCTGGAAAAATTGTCAGAAATTCAGTCGAGAGGTTTGGGCGTCGGGATCCGGGGCATGCGAGAACGGGTTCTCCAATTCTCCGGGACGATGTCCATCGAGTCCGACGATTCGGGAACCCGGATACACGCGGTCATTCCGATTCCCAAGACAGCGTCGCGGGAAAGAACCGGCAGTGATGAACCGCTGCAAACTGTAGTCTGACAGCGTTCCGCGAATCACCTTACCACCGAGCCACTGGCGCTTTCCCCAAGGTCGGAGCGGCTGCCGCCCGATTAGTGCTCTAACCTTTCCCGCATGAATCGAGCTTGCTCCTGTGAGAATAACAACGATCCCTTGCTCGCCAGCCGTAGCTCGCCTTGGTGCCACTGTGGACACATAATGCCCTGGCGTGAATGGGCATTAGAACCCAGCAGCAGGTGTCCAAGCTCATGTGCCATTACGTGGCCCAACACCCGCGCCAAGCCAACATGCCATTCCTGATCCAATTCCTGAGCCGAGTTGTAGAAAACGTCGGTGTATGCCCCGGTTCCTTCTGTGGACAGAAACGCAACTCCGAAGACTCCGTCGCCCACTCTCGAGGCGTTCGGGACGATTCGTAAGCTAAGACGCGTAGTAGAAAGTGGATCTTGGCACCGCAAGTCAGCTTCCATATCCCCCGCCTTGCACTCAATCCAGGAGATCGCAAGTCCAGCTTTCTGGTAAACCCTCATAGCCTCATCCTGGGCTTCGGCCAATATCTGCGGAGAAAGATGCACATCGTCATAAATTGCAACGGTGATCGCCGGGGTAATCGGTTGCAGTTCCCGGGAGAACCTACGGCGATCAAAGTCGAACACAATATTGGAGGATTGAGGTTTACTCATTCCAAGGACTCCGCCGAAATCGTTGACGTTACCTGTCCCAGGCGCCGGCAATCCGGTAGAGGACGACAGTCGACTCTTGAACACCATCGGGGCGGGGCCCTCTTTGTCGACCAAGAGGAGCAATTGCTGGTCTTGGAACTCCGTTCGGGTCGTCACTATGGGTGCATCGATATTCTGTTGAGACCAACCAAGGTAGGCATCCGACAGGGTTAGGGCTACTAGCAGACAGCGAGAGAAAAGCAGGCGGTTCATGGCGTTCACCTCTTGGGCCTTCGCAGGTGACGCCAACTTCAATTACAACTGTCGGTACCTCAATGAACTCGGAATGGATTGCTTCGCCACTCCTCCACTACAGCTAAGTCAAAGCGTGTGAATGGCTTGGGCGAAGCATCTCCACTGCGTGGATTTACTATGGGGCGGACAAAAGTGCTAGAGATCCGGCCTCGCAGACAAATGTCGCGTATGACCGAGGTCAACAGTTCCGCAAGAATGGTTCGTGTCGGGATCTCTGAAAATAATGTCCAGTGGAAACGTAGGGCTCGGATCCGCGTATATTTAACCCCTAAGAAGGTATCCTTGTCCTATTCGCCCATACTGATTGGTCACATCTGTGCGGGGACATTGGGGTTGCTGTCGGGAACCGCTGCAATGTCTTTCCGGAAGGGTTCCTCCCGACATGTGCTGGCGGGAAGGATCTTTGTTGCGTCCATGCTCATCATGGCAGCGGGCGCCGTTTATCTTGCAATCGTGAGACACCAACCGAACAACATTGGCGGCGGGATCATAGCCTTCTATCTCATCGGAACGGGATGGCTCACCGCCAGGCGCGAAGACGGAGAAACCAGTCGTTTCGATTGGGTTGTGCTCCTGATTCCTTTGACGCTCGGTATCCTCACCTGGATGAATGGTCTAAAAGTCTTGCGCAGCGGAGCGAGTTCCGAAAACGGAGTTCCCGTCGGAATGACCTTCTTTATGGGTTCCGTGATGCTGCTGGCTGCCGCGGGAGACGTTCGCATGCTAGTACGAGGCGGTGTTCTTGGGGCAAAGCGAATCGCTCGGCATCTCTGGCGAATGTGCTTTGGCCTGTTCATAGCGGCCGGGTCTTTCTTCTTGGGCCCGTCGAACCGTCCGCTGAGATTGCTGTCGGCTGTAGGGCTTGGGCAGCACCTGTCCCCGGCTCTATTCAGCACGACGTTGTATTTAATTCTCAGCATACTCCCACTGATTATGCTGATTTTCTGGCTGATCAGAGTGCGCTTCACGAGTACATACAAGGGGTCGATACAACTCGCACCAGCAAGACCTGATTTAATGCGATAACAGGAATGGCAAATCCGTTCCAAAGCAAGGGTTAGGCGGAAACGGCGATAACGATCTTCCCGTGTTTGTTTTTTTCCCTGATTGCTCCGCTGTAGGCGTCCGAAGCCTCATTCAGAGGAACGGTGGTTTTGACGAATGCTTTGAGATGACCAGCGTCCAGCTGCTTAGCGATTTCGACCAGCTGCTTTTGATTCGGCTCGACGATGAAGAAAGCATCTTTCACTCGCTGGTCGGCTGTGCCTTCGGCGTCCGCAGCAATGGTGATCATGCGTCCACCAGGCTTGAGGACACCCCATGACCGCTCGAGCGTGTCGCCCCCGACGGCATCGAAGACGACGTCCACGTCCCGAACCTCTTTTTCGAACCGGGAGGCCTTATAGTCAATCGCCTCGTCCGCTCCGAGCTGCTTGACGAAATCGATATCCTGCGTTGAAACGGTAGTGATGACGTGGGCACCGTGGATATGCGCCAATTGCACAGCGTAGAGGCCAACTGCGCCCGCGCCTCCGTGGACTAACATGCGCTCGCCTGGCTCCAGCTTCGCGCGATCTATCAGTCCTTGCCTTGCAGTCAAGGCGCCGATCGGCACTGAGGCGGCAGCTACGTGATTTAAGGTTGCGGGCTTCCGCGCAATATTCTGTGGCAGCGTAATACAGAACTCCGCAGTGGCCCCATCAGCGAACCAGTCGTTCATGCCATAGACTTCGTCGCCAACCTCGAAGTCCTGGACACCTTTGCCGATCGCCGCGATGACTCCCGAAAATTCGTGCCCCGGCACCGCGCTCATACGCGCCGTTCCCGATTTGGTATGTGTCGTGGGATACCAAAGCAATTCAGTGGGAGTGACACCAGCAGCATGAACCTGAACCAATATCTCTCCTACGCCAGCTTCCGCTTTCGGTAACTCCACGAGGATGAGCCGGGGTTCCTGGTCTGCCTTGTTTAACTGCATCGCCTTCATAGACCACCTCGTTGGAAAGGTATTTTACTAGCCCTTTTGACGCGAGGTCAGGCCTGGATAGCCGTACCGAGCGGAGGAATGCTTGAGTGTGAGGGTGGGAAGCGGTGTAATTGGGATCTACGCGCACAAACTCATACTTAAAGATGTCCACTCGGCATGAAGCTGCACGCCTGAATCAAAAAGGTACGAAGTACCTTCACTTTTTAGCCGGAGAGTTCCTTGTCTTCGAGAGTCGAACGCCTGGCTCAGGCCAGGGTGCCCAATCTTTTCCCGTCGGTCGCGTACCAACGCCAGCCGCATAGACCACCGACTCGGAGATTCCGTCCAAGCCCATGGCTTTTTCCACTTCTGAGTCGGCGAGCGCCATGGTGCAGAACGGAGCCAGGCCCAGCCAAGTCGCGGTAAGACAAAATGTCTGGCACATGTGTCCCGCATCGAGAATTATCGTGCGATAGGCGGCGGAATCGGGATACTTCCACTGATTGCGTTTGAAGATGGCAGACATGAACAGCAGCGCGCCAGCTGAGCCATACCAGGACTGGCCCGCCAGGAAACTCCCGAATTCTCGTGGCCGACAACCTTTTCTTATCAACTCCAACCTGTGCTTGTCGGGCGAGTAGTGATACAAACCGTTCGATAGACCGCGCACTCGGAGAACGGCAACATATGCCTCCAATGGATGCCGCGCCCCCGCCGAAGGAGACGTCTTCAGCGCGACGCGACCGATCCGGCCCGGCAGCTTCACCCAATATTGCACGCCACAAGTGAGCCACAGCAATGTGCTCAAGTCTTTAAGATCAAGAGCTCGCTGGGAGAACTCCCGCCAGGTTCGCCGTGACAGCAGGACCTGGGGGAACTCGCCCTTTGAATCTGGATTGGGGAGTTGCACGCGAGATGCGCGGGGATATTGCTTTACTTCGGGTGGCGCAGGTTCATGTTGCGCGTGGGTTAGAAGCGCACGCCGGGACTCGCCGAGATCGGAGATGTACGGCAAATCCTTGGTCGAGAAGTGAAGCAGGGCTCCGGCCGGAAGCCATGGCGCCCACGATGCCTGGAACGTCGCGTCGGCGCGCGCAGCAGCAGAGCCTTCCTGGAGCAGGAACCCTTGCCGGGTGAGTTGTCGCAACGTAGACCGCACACTGGAAGGAGTGAACTCGGGCAGGCGCGAGCAGGCCTGGGCAGGACTCTGCCACTTGCTGAAAAGGTGGAGAAGCGAGGTCACGATGGGGTCAGCGGAGATCAGGTCGCCGCTGCAATAGTTCTCAAAGATCAGCTTGCCGTCGCGCCAGTAGGACACCAGACTTGTTGCGCGGCGCAGCCGTCCCAGAGGTGGCACCATCGCGACCTCACGAATCGAGTATCCGACCCCTCACAGGATGCGATAGTTGCCCTTGAGGAGTGCTCTTTCCAGCTTTTGAATGTTGCCGTCCAGCTTCTTCGCTGCCTGGGCAATGGCCCGGACTTTTTTCTGCAATCTCTTAACTGTCTTTTTGTCTATTTTCTGTCGAGCAGCCATGGACCGCCTCCCCCTTGAAGATCAAGGCTGTAATCTCGAGCGTTGTGGACGATAAGCGCGCAACCCTTTGTTTGTCAATAGGATTCAGCACGCGCTAGGGGAAGCCAATCCGACGGATTAAACCCTGAAAGCGAGGATCGGAACGCACAGGGTCTAACACTGGCTCGATCTTCATATAAATCATGTCGTCATTGCGTTCTTCATAACCTTTTTTGAGCCAGGAAATGGTCTGCTCTTTGTCAGCCAATGTCGCGTACACCATGGCGATACTATAGTTTGGAAGGTGGGGCGGGGATGATTTCTTCATCTGGTCCAGGACCTTTTGCGCCTGTGCGCGGTCCCCAGACTGGGCGTAAGCCATGCCCAACTGGGCCATAAAATAGGGACTTCCAGGAAGCAGTTCTATCGCCCTTTTCAGTTCTGGAATGCCTTCCTGGAAGTGGCCTTCGTTCACCGACGCAGTGCCAATACAAGCGTGGGCGAGCCCGAAGTTAGGGTCCATCTCGAGGGTCTTCCGGCATTGGCTGGTGGCATCTTGGTAGCGTCGCGCCTCGATGAAGCGGTTTCCCAAACTGGCGCTGATAATCAACGATAACGGGTCCAACTCCGCTGCTTTCGTTGCCTCCTTCACGGACTCATCGAATCTCCCTACCGTGGAGAGGTAGATGGAATACCAATGGTGAGCAGTCGCGTAATTTGGATCCAACTCAATCGCGCGTTTGAATTCGCGCTCCGCACCTTCCCAGTTCCACTCGTTGTGATAAATGCTGGCCAGAGATGTGTGCGCTTCTGCCAGGCTATCGTCGACCTCCAGTGCTTTCTGGGCGGCTGCCTTGGCCTTCTGATTGATGTCCTTTGGCGGCATGGCCCAGTCAGGACCTAGAACAACATAGACATCGGCCAGGCCCGCATAGGCCAGCGCGTACTTAGGATCCTTGGCGATCGCTTCGTTGAAGTAGCCGACGCTCTTTTCGAGAGACGCGCGATCCCGCTTGTTCCAGTAATAACGGCCTTTGAGATAGGCCTCGTAGGCTTCGGGATTCACCGGCCGTGAACTCTGCGGAGGTGCATCCTTCTTTTGACTCAGCTTGCCCTCGACTTGCCGGGTAATGGCGTGAGCCACCTCATCCTGCAGGCCCAGAATGTCCTGGAGGTCACGCTCGTAGCTGTCCGCCCACAGATGCTGGTCGGTGATCCCCCGGATCAGTTGCGCGGTGATTCTCACCCGGTTCTCCGACCGTTGTACCGACCCTTCCACTACCGCATCCACATGCAATTCTCGTGCAATCTCCGGCAGCGATTTAGCGCTTCCCTTGTAGTGCATCACCGACGTCCGCGAAATCACGCGGAGGTTTGTGCTCTTGGCCAGATCGGTGATTAGGGCCTCGGTCATGCCGTCGGCGAAGTAGTCCTGCTCTGGGTCATGCGAGAGATTGGTCAAAGGCAGTACTGCCAGCGAGCCGATCTGCGGCTGCACGTCGTGTCCCAACAAACGATCACGCCAGCCGCCGGTGTTGAACGCGACCAGCAAAGCAACAACGATCATTAACATAATTATGCCCTCTATGCCCGTTTTCGCGAGTCTTCGCCGTGGCCTCAGCTCAGAGGCCGTGATTGGATTAGCTGAGCTTGGAGTACTCAGCCGCCGCAGGTCCACAGCCAGTTCCTTGGCTGACTGGTAGCGGTTCTCCGCCTCTTTCTCGAGGCATTTCATGATGACAAATTCCAGTCCCGGTGACAGTTCGAATCGCGAGCCGGCCCGGAGAGCTTGGCTGCTTGTGCAGAATGGCGTCTGCAGTAGCCGTGCTGGTCTTTTCGTGAAAAGCGAAATGCCGTGTCGCCATCTCGTAGAGCACGGTACCGGCGCCCCAGATATCGGAGCGCGCATCCACTCTCTCCCCCTGTAATTGCTCCGGCGACATGTAAGCCAGTGTTCCCACTCCTGCCAAGCCTCGACTTTCCGTCTCTGCATCCGGGGTCGGGGATTCAGCGAGTTTCGCCAGTCCGAAGTCGAGGATCTTCAGTCGTCCGTCGGGGGTCAGACGCAGGTTGTTTGGCTTCAGGTCGCGATGGATGACGTGTTGGTCGTGCGCCGCGGCCAGTCCCTCAACCAATTGCAAACCCAGTTGCGTGATCTCTTTCTCGGTCAGAGCATGATTCGCGATTCTCTCGTTCAACGCCGCCCCGGGCACGTACTCCATCACAATGAAGTCGATCCCGTGCTGAGTGTCAAAATCGTGGATGGTCGCAATATTCGGATGGTTCAGCTTGGACAGGGCCAAGGCTTCTTTGCGGAAATACTTGCGCGCGGAGTCGTCGGAGAAGGTCCGGGGAGGTAAGACTTTGATGGCTACGTCGCGATCCAGATGCTCGTCGTGCGCGCGATATACCTCGCCCATGCCGCCGGCGCCGATCTTCTCGACAATCCGGTAGTGGCCGAGTTCGAAACCGACGAGTGAATCTTGGCCGAACGCTCGGTTGGCCATGGGAAAACGAGGTTCCCTTCAACTCACGCGATCATTGTAGGCTTTGAGCCTTCAGTAATCGACCAGAAACTAAGTTGAAATTGCCGCCCGCCGCTTCGAAGACAGTTCGCATAGCTCCATGATGAACAATCGTCCCGTCCTTTATGCAATCTGCCCTACCGTATTCACAGTAGGAGAAATCGCCGGGTAACACAGCAGAAATTGCATGCCTCAGGCTCCGCCGTCGTGGGTAGTTCTCTGCAGGCAATCATTTCTGATTGGCCCAAGGCGTGCAGATGTTTGAGGCGGTCTGACGACGATGACGCCGGCAATCACAACATCGTTGCTGAAAATGGCGGGCTTGACCTCACTGCTCTGCTGTTTTGCCATTGCGCAGCAGAATGCCAACACGACAGCGCCCTCACTCGAATCGATAATTCAGGGCATGGAAAAATCTCAATCGGAAGTTCGGCAGCAAGCTGCCTATCAGGTAATTCGTGAGTACAGCTTGAGTGGCATGAAAAGTTCAGGCGCCAATGCCAATGTCGTAGCTCAGGTGGATTTCACCCCCCCGGCTGGCAAAGACTACAGCATTCAAACATGGTCAGGCAGCGCGCGAGGAAAGCAGGTCGTGCAGCGTGTGCTGGATCATGAAATAGAAGCGAGTAAAGGCAATCAAGGTCGAACCGCGCTTACCAGGGACAACTACGATTTCACCCCGATGAACGACACCATCTTGGACGGTCGGCCCTGCTATGTCTTAGGATTGAAACCCAAGAGGAAAGAGAAAGATTTGATTTCAGGGATGGTTTGGGTGGACAAAAGTTCGTTCTTGATCCTCCACCTTGAGGGAGAAACTGCAGCGACGCCTTCGTGGTGGCTGAAAAGCGTTCGAATCAAACTGTCGTTTGGCGATGTTTCCGGAATGTGGCTCCAGACGAGCATGGAAGCCGTATCTGATGTACGCCTTCTGGGTCTTCACACCTTGAGCTCGCGGATTCTGGATTATCGTGGCAGCGATATTTCCGCCTCAATAAGGCTCGCTCCAACCCGCACCCAGTTGCGACATCTCGCACATTGATGAGTCCAAGCCGACATCTGGTGGACAGTGCGCCAAATCGGTACGTCTTGAGCAGGTTCGTTGAGCTGAATTCAATCTGAAGCATGTCCTCCAGACCGCTTTATATGGCTTGAAAGCGTGACGTACGAAAAAGGGATGCAAAGGCGTCTTTTGCGGTGGGGACCTCTCAACCGGTCCTCAACTGGGGGGTTAGACTACGTCGTCGTCCGCTACTCGGACATTCCCACGGTAATCAAGACAGTTAACAGCATGGAATTGCCTTGATTGGATATAAGCTGGCCCTCGGTTATGCTTTCCGGGTTTCGACGATCTTGCAATCAAGTTGACCGGCTTGTACCGGCAATCAGGATCGCTGCTGGAACAACGTTGCGGCGGTCAACGGAATGGAGTTGCCAAGTGAGTGATCCAACGTGGAAAAGAGATGAGGTTGTCGGGACACAGGCTGTCCCAACCTGGGCGATGTATGCCGAGGCGATGAACAAATTTCGCAGGTCTGCCAGTTCCTTCATGGAACACGTTCACCTCCTGACCGAGGCTCGGATGGCATACCAGGAAGCACTGACTGTCGGTAATGAACTGCGTAATCGGCTGGACTCTGGTGACCAAGTTCTGAGTTCCGTTATGACTCAATTGGAGCAGGTGATAAATGATCACCTGTCAGAACCGGTCGTCGACAGAAAGAGGCCAGAATTGGTGCGAGAGGAACAGGTCAGAGGAAAAAACGCGGCAACTGGAACTGACCGAAACTTTCCATAGAAGCGGGTCTTCCTTGGACGGGTCTCGCGACACGTTCTTCGTGGGGCTGCGGTCCAAGCGTCCCCCGATAGATTTCATCAGGAACCGACAAAGAGGCGCTGGTCGAATACAGCTTTCCCTGTAGCGCAAATTTTCTCTGTTTCTAGCCGAAAATCCCTCTTTTTCCCTGATTTTCTAGTGAATCTAACAGAAAACGCTGCTCTTCCTATTGGCACTATTCGTGCATCTAAAACACTAGCTGAATTTTGGAGGGCACATGCTAACAGCCACGTTTCTGTTGTGCCTCGGTTGGGGATTGCTGACGTTATTTTTCCTCTCGCTTGTCAGGATCGGCGCCAAGCCAGAGCCCAAACCTCATAAACGATTCGCCTTGTCGGTCTTAACGCGGCAGGTGCCGCATGACTTCGCCTTAAGATAGGGCGTCAATGATTGTAGAAGGATAAACCTAGCTGGATTCCTTCTCCGCTGTTTGTCGAACAGCGAACGCTTGCCGCGGGTCAGCATTCCCCCAAAATCTTCGTCTCAATTGAATTCCTGAAGTTAAATCGCCCCTCTTTGTGGTGAGACCGCTATCTATTCCAGGAATGCTGCGAACCTCGGTTTTAGGGGAGGAAAGTCTGACCAGATAGATAGCGTACCGCCCGATCGACGCATGACTCCACATTCTCGTCGGTGTTGATAATGAGTTTGGGTTGGTCGATCGGCTCCCATGCCTTTCGGATTTCACGATAGAGTTCCGCCGTGCGATTCGCGGCGAGGTGGCTGTTTGCCGCCCTCGCATCCCCGATGCGCCTGAGTGCGGTCGCTTCTGAACAGACGCACTCCAGGATGGCCCAGGTCGTTTTCACGTGTGCGCTGAACTCGATCACACGGTCAGGCTGGTATCGCCGCGAGAACGTGCGGCCATCCAACAGAACCTTGAGTTCCGCATGTTTGGACAGCAGATACGCGGCAGTTTGCAGCATGACTTCCCCGCAGAAATCGTCCTGCGCTAGCGAATACTCGATATATGGCGGTTCGAAGAGCGACGCTCGAATTGCATCCTTGTCGAGAACTGCGCCCGGCAGCCGCAGCGCAAGTTCTTGTGCGAGCGTGCTCTTACCTGTCCCCGGGAGGCCCGCCATAATCACGATCATATGAACTTTGCTACCACCATGTAGCATCGGGCTCCGTAATGCTCCTGCTCACTTGCTGGGAGGGACTGCCTCCATCAGCAAGGCAAGAGTTTTCTTGAAACTCTTCACGCCCTCATCCACACCCTTGAAGTGTCCTAGCCGCACAACAACGAGGTCGTGAGACGGAATCATCATCGTCTTCTGCCCGCCGGCACCTGACATGAAGTAAGCACTTCTCGGCACTGGGTAGGAGCCGTCGCCGTTGATCCAGAAGAAGCCGCCGTACACCGGGTTCTTGTCAGCCACCCAGGCGGGCGCTAGCGTGCTGACGAACTTCACAAAGCCCTCGGGAAGAATTCGCTCGCCGTTCCAGGTACCGTTCTGAAGATAGAGATTGCCCAGCCGTGCCCAGTCCCGCGCTGAGGCGAACTCATAGCCCTGGCTCAGGAAGTTGCCAAACGGGTCGGTCTCCAGGACCATCGTCCGCATCCCGAGTTTGTCAAACAACGCGCGCCGCGGAAATGAGAGGTACTCCTCGCCGCGCTTCTCCACGGCCAGCCGGATCAAGTAGTTCGTCAAGACCGGGTCGGTGTTGCGATACCTCCCGACCTTTCCCGGGAGCCATTGCAGCGGCCGGGTGGCCGCATAGTGGAACGAGTCCACCCCGCCGGTGTACAGGTACAAGTGGTCCGGATACGTGCCGGCAGGATCGTAATCGGGATCCTCAAGCGCCTTGATGCGTAGGCCACTCGACATATGCAGCAAGTCGGCTATGCGGATCTCCGAGCGCAGATCTTTCGCCTCGTGCCACTCCGGGATCGGCGCAGGCTGCCACAACTCGTACGCGCCCTGGTGGATCAGCACACCCATCAGGGTGGCGGTCATGCTCTTGCCCATCGACCAGCTCTCGAGTGGCGTCTGCGCCGTGATCCCCGGCGCGTATCGCTCGGCGATGAGGCGTCCCTTCCAGGTCACCACCAAAGCGGCAGTCTTCCCTTCCGGTGGATCGAAGGCCGCATCCACCGCCTGTTTCACCTTAGCCATATCCAGTTCGGACGGAGGCGGACCATCTGGCAGCACGTCGCCCATCGGCCATGCTTGCTTCGAGGCATCGGGCAAGCTGCTCTTGAGCACTACGGGCTTGAACCAGACCCTTTCCTTACCTACGGGGAGTGTCACGCATCCCTGATCCCCGAGGTAAACAGCCGTGCGGGTCACTCCACCGGGTACTGCAACGTGCACCTGCTTGTGCTCACGGTCCACGACCGGCTTGCCGAGCTTTGCGCGCACCTCGTACGGAGCAGTGAAGTAACCGACGTTCTCTGCGGCAAAGTCGGGATCGAGCCCGGTGATGAATACTGCGGAACACATGACTTTGGCGAAGCCAGCCGCGTGGTGCAACAGCGGGTCACCGGGTGGAGCGACGTACGGTGTATCCAGTTCAAGCGCCTTCGCGCGCGAGATTAGTGCCGACGGACTCGGGGCTGGATCCGGCGCAGATAGCACCGAGTTGGCGGCGACGGTCGTCAAAATCTGTGCCTGGGCGCCAGTGACTACGAATGACAACAAAAGTGCCGTTACCAATGCTTGCATGAGATATGTTCTCCTGGTCTTCAGACGCTCATTCGCAGAAACGTGCGGGGCGGCACGCTGGCCGCGCTTCAAGAGACAGGCTTGCCCAAGGCGGTTTCTGAATACAAGAATTTTAGAGCGGACATGCAGCAGTGGATGCACGGAGCCCCTTTTTCATTTTGCTTCGCTCACAGCCCGCGTGTCACTAGCTTTATCGAAGTGCCATCACAATTGACGAACGGTCGAGCGGACCACAAATTCGGTGGGAAGAATCCGCTGGCTGAATGCCATCTGGGGATGGTGCAATCGTTCAAGAAGCATCTTCATGCAAGTCTCGCCAATCTCTTCCTTATCGACACGGATAGTTGAAAGCGGCGGATCCATAAGTACAGCTTCTTCCCGGTCGTCAAAGCCGACCAGGCTGATATCTTCTGGCACTTTTACTCCGTGCCGGCATAGCGATCGCCAGATGCCATAGGCAATTTCGTCGTTGCCGGCGACGATCGCGGTGGGACGCGATTGCTGGGCTAACAAAGCCGGCACGCTACCCTGTCCGAACTCCACGAAGCTTTGAGATTGCCGGCTGGTAGCGACCACGGGTTTCACTTTAATTTCCCGCATTCCATGAGAGTACCCGTCGTATCGTCGGCGAATCCATGGATAGGAAATGTCTCCGCAGAAGTCGATCCGGCGGTGGCCCTTTTTAATAAGGTGATGAGTGGCCCGAAGGGTTCCTTTAAAGTCGTCAAAACCCACCTCGTCAAAACGGCACTCCCCATCAATCCCCACAACGTTGTTGCTAAAGACGACAAAAGGCATGTTGATGGATTCGATTCTTCGAAGAAGGTTCGGATAAATTGTCCCTGCCAAAATTATTCCGTCAATCAGCCCGTGTTCCAGCAAAACGGGAGGTAAATTGATACGCTCAGGCGGAACGCGCGAAGAATAATGAAGGGCTGCAAAGAGCACATGCTGCTTGACAGCACTCGCATAAGATTCGACGCCCTGCAGAATACGGGCGTGAAAGGGATGGAGAAAATCACGATTACTCAAAAGAAAGCAAACCATCTCCGAACGCCGCTTCAAGACTCGACGGGCGAGAGCATTCGGTCGAAATCCGAGTCGCCTAATTGCTTCCAGCGCCCTCTCACGCATTTCCCCGCTCACCTGCGGACTGGAATTCAACACGCGCGAGATCGTGCCAACACCGACACCTGCCACTCGTGCCACATCACGAATCGTCACTCTTCCTGGAACTGATTCCACGGTTTTCGGAACTTTTTTTATCTTTTCACCTTTCATAGAAACCACCAGACCTTGACTACTGATGGGCCTCCGAGTTTAACACCTGACTTTAGTGGGGAACAGTCCGCAGGCTGTCGGTAAGCCTACGGCTTCGATCATCCCTAAATTCTCTGATGCGGATTATTGTCCGTCCTAAAACCCTAACCGGATTGAAATAATGTGCCACATTGCTGTCCGACTTTCACATAAACCCATACATAAGTGTGACTTACGATTAACCTCCTGGATATAAAAGGAACCAATTGCCGGCCAAAACATGGCCATTGTTAGGTCCGAGGATTGCATGCGTCTCCGGCTGACAATCCTCTCAGGCAAAATCGAGCAGCAGCGCATCCCTGAGTCTCAGCGGGCATGGAGCCGATGGGGTAACGATGATAACCCACGAAAAAATCGCTGTTCCGACTTGAGATTCTGTCTTGACAGTTAATTACAAATGCGGATAGTTTGTGGAACTGGTTCCACAGCCTCGAGGTGAAATATCGTGAAAAAATCACATCTCGCGTCCACTTGCTGCACAATCGCAAAAAGCTTCTTCGTCCAGAACATCAAAACAAACAAGACTCATCCTTGTCGCGAACTAGCCGCCCTACTCAACTTGAGCACCGCGGTAGGACTCGCACTGGTGCTGTTTATGTTTTGCGGACGGCTAACCGGGCAAGCGGTGAATGCCACCTTGCTCGGTACGGTGAGTGATTCGAGCGGGGCTGTTGTCGTCGCCGCCAGAGTGACGATCACGGAGATGAATACCGGTTTTCAGCGCAGCAGCACCACAAACGATAGCGGGAACTATGAATTTTCTCATCTGCCCCCTGGACGCTACGAGGTTGCGGTCGAGCACGAGGGATTCAAGCGAGCCGTTCGAGCCGGAGTAGACGTGATCGTCAACAGCGACACCCGTGTCGATCTTGGGCTCCAGCCAGGCACTGCAAACGAAACCGCGACGGTGAGCGCCGAGGCCCCCATTTTGCAAACCGATCGCGCGGACACGGGCCGAAAAATCGAAGAGAGACAGGTCGAGGATTTGCCGCTGGCCTACAACCGCAATTTTCAGGGCCTACTGAACCTGGTACCCGGGACGACACGAGCTCATCGGGAGCATTCCTCGTTCTTCAACGCTCAGGACAGCCTGAGAACTGAAGTGAACGGGCAATCCGGGCTAGCCAACAATTTGCAATTCGAAGGGGTGGACGACAACGAACGCACTGGCCTTTTGCAGGTTTACATTCCACCTATTGAAGCGATCAAGACGGTAGACGTAACCACCAGCAGCTACGACGCAGAATTAGGGCGTGCGGATGGCGCGGTAACCAATGTAATACTCAAGACAGGAACGAACGAATTTCACGGCGCTGCCTATGAAATCAATCGGATCAGTGCGCTGGCGGCAGTTCCGTACTTCCAGAACACGGCAGTCACGCCCAAGGCCAGCAGCGTTTACAACTATTACGGCGGAAATATCGGCGGCCCCATTGTAAAAAATAAGACCTTCTTCTTCGCCGATGTTCTGCGCGTCGATGACCACCAGGGGCAATTTTTCCAAGGAACCGTGGCGCCGTTGGCTTTTCGCAACGGTGATTTCACCGGAGCGACCGTTCCCATCTTTGATCCGGCCACCGGCAATGCGGACGGAACTGGACGAACTCAGATTGCTTGCAGTGTTGCTTGTCCTGTAAATCCCGCGACAGGTGCCCCGTATCCTGCCGGGACCTTGAACACTATTGATACGACTCGCATCGACCCGGTTGTCACGGCGATTCTGGCGAAGGTGCCGCTTCCCAATGTGCCAGGTCTGGGTCTGACTGCGATCAATAACATTGCCGGCAACACAAAATTCGCCAAGGATTCCACTTCATTCGACGTGCGCGTCGATCACAACAACAACAGCCAGAGCAATCGAATCTCAGGCCGTTTCAGTTTCCAGAATCAGAATCTGCTGCAAACTCCGATTTACGGCCAGGTAGGCGGTCCTTCCAACGGAGCCTTCTCCGGAACCGGGACGCAGCGTATCTGGAATACCGCAGCCAACTTCGATCACGTCTTTTCACCGCGGCTGATCACCGAGGTCCGTGTCGGTGTGAACCACTATCGCAACGTCTCCAATAACACCGACCGGAATACCACCGTCGCGAGTGAGTTGGGAGTGGACATTCCGGGTGCGAATCTCGGCGATCCAAATTCAAGCGGAATGCCGTGCATCAACGTTCCCGGCGCCGCAGGGTCGGGGACTATCGGCTGTCTGCTGGGCTATTCAGCGAGCTTGCCCTGGGTTCGCGGCGAAACAAATATTGATGCCGTAAATATCTGGACCATGACCCACAGCAATCACACCTTCAAGTGGGGAGTCGATGTCCGACGGGTGCGTGACGATCTGGCGCAATGGCAATCCCAGAATCCGCGCGGAATATTCACTTTCAGCGATTCCGTTACAGGTTTGAAGGGCGGGCCGCCAACCAACGACCAGGTAAATGGCTTTGCAGACTTTTTACTGGATCTGCCCAATTTCGCGGGACGCGACGTCCCCGTCAATTCCAAGACGTTTCGAGGAACTGAATTTTTTACTTACTTTCAGGATACCTGGCAGGTTACCCGGAAACTGACTCTGAGTCCGGGCTTGCGTTGGGAGTTTTATCCGCCCTTTACGCCGAACTCGCCCGGACACTTTTCCAACTACGATCCCGTCGCCAATCAACTGGTGATAGCGGGGATCGGGGGAAACCCGCTGAACCTTGGGCGACAGACCAACTACACCAACTTCGCTCCGCGTTTCGGCCTGGCTTATCGTTTGACCGATGAAACGGTGGTCCGTGGCGGGTTTGCGATGAGCTACTCGCCGTTTCCTGACAACGACTATGCCTTCGATTTTCCTTTCCTGCAAAACAATGCATTTAGTGCGGCCAACTCGTTCGCTCAGGCGCAGGCGTCCGGAGCGCCGGTCTCCATGCTCACCGGCTTTCCAGCTCCGATTCTCGCCACCATCCCGTCTAATGGAATTATCCCGGTTACAGCCACGAAGATCGGCACCACTAGTCTTGTAAGCCAGGCCTACACCGCCGTGAATCTGAATTTTCGCGAGCCTTACGTGGAATCCTGGAACCTGGCGGTGCAGCGCGCGCTGCCTTTCAAGTTCGTTCTGGATGCAGCCTACGTCGGCAATCACGGCGTGGATCTGCCAACCGTGTTCAACATCAATGCCGCGACTGTTCCTGGATCCGGCACGGCTGGCAGGCCCCTGGTTCAACGCTTCGGCGTCAACGGACCTACCGCGGACGTCGCCGACAAATTTGTCGGAACGAGCTCGAACTACCAGGCGCTTCAAGTAAAACTCGACCGCAAATTGTCCGGTGGGTTCCTGATGACGACGGCATACACCTATGGGAAAGCACTCGGCTATAAGTCTGACGGCGGCGGCGTCACCATCAACAGCACGGTTGGCGCCCTTGCGGACTATATCGGTGGCGATATTCGTCGGAATTACGCCCCTCTCGAGTACGACCGCAGGCATACGTTAGTAAACAGCATCATTTACGAACTGCCTTTTGGCAAAGGGAAGCGTTTCCTGAGCTCTGGAGTAGGTAGCCAGCTTTTGGGCGGCTGGCAAGTCAACACGGTTCTCACCGTGATGTCGGGTCTACCTCTAGTCTTCAGTGGTGGGGGAGCACTTAACGCCCCGGGAAACCAACAAGTCCCCAACTTCAACGGAAACTTCCACGTGTTGCATGGAATCGGTACGGGTAGTCCTTGGTTTGATACGAGTGCATTTGCGTCGGGGCCTGATAACGCCCTGGGAACTGCTTCGCGTATCTCATTTAGCGGCCCTGGTCTTCTAGATCTCGACGCATCCCTTTTCCGAAGGTTCCCCATTAAAGAACGCGTCGGTTTGGAGTTTCGCGCGGAAGCAATCAGCGTGACGAACACGCCGCAGTTCAGCAATCCGGTGACGAACGTGAACTCCACCAGTTTTGGCTTGGTGACGAGTACACGCACTGCTCCCTATGGCGGCAACCGCTCGGTGCAGTTTGGAGCGAAGCTGACTTTCTAGGCGGGCGCTTAAAAAGCGGACGCCAGTGGCATTGGAAAGTAGTCTCAGATAGCAGGGGGCCGAGTACACAAATGGGACATACGCGACGCAAGATGCTCGCGGGCTTAGGGCTGGCGGGGCTCCAGGCCTGCCTACCGCCTCTGGTCGAGAAAGCCGGAGCATCCCCGTTAACCGGGCTGCTGGCGGCGGAAATGCGCGCAGGTAAATGTCCATTCAGGCTGGCCGTGATCAACGACGAGATCACGCAGGACTTCGACAAGGCGTGTCAGATCGTATCCGGCGACTTCGGGCTATCCTGGATTGAGCTGCGCTCGATGTGGGATAAGAACATAACGGAACTCAACCCGAAACAAATCGAAGATGCGCTAAAGATCCTCGAGAAATACAAATTGCGAGTCGCGGACATCGCAAGCCCATTGTTCAAGACGGACTGGCCCGGCGCTCCCCGGTCCTCCAAGAGCGAAAGCCGCGATCAGTTCCGAGCGGACTTCGACGCAATGGCACAGGATAAGCTGCTCGAGCGGTGCATCTCGCTTGCCAAATCTTTCAAGACTGACAGGATTCGCTGTTTCGACTATTGGCGACTGGATGATCAGAAGCCGTACCGGGCAGCCATCAATGCCAAACTGCAGGGGGCTGCGGAGCGGTGCGCGAAAGACAGACTCATCCTCCTGCTGGAGAATGAAATGTCCTGCAACACCGCCACGGGAGAAGAGTCCGCGGCCGTGCTGAAGGCGGTTCCCAACGGGAACTTCATGCTGAACTGGGACCCGGGCAATGCGGAGGCCGCTGGAAGCACGCCATATCCGAGCGGCTATCAACTGCTGCCCAAACAGCGCATTGGGCACTGCCACTGCAAAGATGTGGTTCGCAAGCCGGATGGTAAATACGAATGGGCCCCGGTGGGTGGAGGAGTTGTGGATTGGGTTGGTCAACTCCAGGCTTTGTCGCGCGATGGCTTCCATGACGCGCTGAGCCTCGAAACCCATTGGCGCGGCGCGGGTACACCAGAGGCATCCACTCGCGCCAGCATGGAGGGACTCAAAAAGACGCTGACCAAGGCTGGCATCTCCTGCTGATCTCAAGGTATCTTGTCAGCCTGGTGACAGAGCGGCAATGGCCGCTACGAGGAAAATAATGGTGACACGGCGTGAGTTTCTCGATGCTCTTGCAGTTGGGGCCGCAGGTTTGGCGGTGGGAACCACGGCAAAAAGCTATGGCCAGGTCCTCGGTTCTAACGATCGCCTCAACTTTGCGGTGATCGGCCTGAACGGGCGCGCTTATGCCCATCTGTCAGCGCTCAAAGCAAACCGCAAGGCCGCACGTATCTCTTATGTCTGTGATGTGGACAGCAACATACTTAAGAAGTTCGCCGATACTACGCAGCGGGAAATGGGGGAGGCGCCGGTCTCCGAGAAAGACTTTCGCAGGATTCTCGAACAGAAAGATGTCGACGCTATCACCATTGCCACTCCCGACCATTGGCACACGCCGATGGCAATCGCGGGCTTGGAGGCTGGCAAACACGTGTACGTGGAAAAGCCATGCAGCCACAATCCTGCCGAGGGAGAGATGCTCGTGCAGGCCCAGCAGAAGTACAAAAAGCTGGTGCAGATGGGTACACAGCAGCGCTCTTCCCCGCATACCATCGAGGTAATCGACAAAATTAATCAAGGTATTATTGGCCGGCCGTACTTTGCCAAAGCCTGGTACAGCAATGTGAGGAAATCGATTGGCACTGGCAAAGAAGCGCCGGTTCCTCCGCAGCTTGATTGGGACTTGTGGCAAGGACCGGCGCCGCGCCGTCCTTACAAGGACAATGTGCAGCCCTATAACTGGCACTGGTTCAGAATCTACGGCACCGGAGAAACGCTCAACAATGGCACCCACGAAGTAGATGTCTGCCGCTGGGCACTAAGCGTTGACTATCCAAAGCGGGTCACTGCGTCAGGCGGCAGATACCAGTTTAAAGACGACTGGCAGTTCTATGACACGCTGGTAACTAGCTTTGAGTACGAAGACAAGATGATTACCTGGGAAGGCAAGAGCTGCCAGGGAATGAAATATTACGGCCGCGATCGTGGTTCGACGATCATGGGAACAACCGGCACCGTGCTCGTCGATCGCGACGGCTACGAGATATACGACTTGAAAGGAAACAAGACGAGCGAATTCAAGACTGGCAAGACGACCTCATCGTCTGACCTGCTGGGCGCCGATTCCATGACCGACGCACACTTCGCAAACTTCATCGCGGGCATCCGAAAAGGCGAGAAGCTAAACGCCCCGATTCAGGTGGGCAATGTCGCAGTGACCATGCTGCAACTCTCCAACATCGCATGGGAAGTCAACCGGGAATTTCATCTCGACACGAAAGACGGCAGGATCCAGAACGACGCGGAAGCCATGAAGATGTGGGGACGCGAGTACGAGAACGGCTGGGCGCCGCATATATAAGGATAGAAACAAGCCCAGGATAATTTCGTGACAATCAGGGTCTCTGGGAGAAAGCTGAATGATCGACCGCTCATGACCAACCTGTTTTCCCGTCGCGACTTCGTTCGCTCCGGTGCGCTCGTTACGGCAGCATTCGCTGCTTCGAAGGACACATTCGCATTATCGGAGAAAGAGCGATCCGTTGATGAAGCATCGCCGATTCGTCTGGGCTTGGCCAGCTACACGTTCCGCAACTTCAGTCGCACGCAGATGATCGGCTTCATGAAGCAGCTCAACGTGTTCGCGCTGAATGCCAAAGACGTTAAAGATCACCTTCCGATGGATCCGCAGGAAGAAGCGGTTGCCCTGGCGGACTATGCCACGGCTGGCGTAAAGCTGCACGCTGCCGGAACCATCTATTTCGCGAAAGATGAAGATGCGGACATCCGGGCCAAGTTCGAATACTGCAAGCGAGCAGGTATTGTCGTGATTGTAGCGGGTGATCCCACCCCGGAAACTTTGCCGCGGATCGAGAAGTTCGTGAAGGAATACGACATCCGCATCGCAATCCACAATCACGGGCCCGAGGATAAATTATGGCATTCGCCTTTGGATGTATTGGAAGCGGTAAAGAACATGGACCCGCGCATCGGATGCTGCATTGATGCCGGACACACAGCTCGTGCCGGTACCGATGTGGTTCAGGCGATCCAAAAAGCGGGCCCGCGGCTATTTAACCTGCACATGAAAGATCTCACGAACTTCCAAAGCAAAGAGAGTCAAGTCGCGGTGGGAGAGGGCATCATGCCGGTCCGGAAGATGTTTGAAGCTCTTATTGCGACAAAATACGAAGGATTCGTCGATCTGGAGTACGAGATTCATCCTGACGATCCGATGTCAGGGGTGATCAGCAGCTTTGCTTACATGCGAGGCGTCCTGGCAGGAATGGGGTAGGCGAGAGAGGCATAACAAATGCCTCCCTCATCAGTGCCCCCGCAATCTGCACCTACCCAACCGTACTAGTCGAGCCTTCGAACTACACCGTTTATGGGTTGGGATCCGAAGTGTTTGGTCGCGTCACCCGTGAATGTCAACTGTATGTTCGAAAAGGCGATGGTGTTTCCGCCGGTGATATCTATCTGCAAGCTGGAGGATGGCCCAAAGGGCGCCGGGAAAGCTCCGTTCGCTGTCGCGATGGCCGTACCTTTCACCCGAAAACCATTGGCCAGAGGCGTTACAGCGGCGTCCACCAGCGTAATGTGGTGCGTATGCGCGCCACGTGCCGCAGGAGACTCCAGGTCGCCAGCCGCTACCCCAAGGTCGGAGTGGCCCATCGCCAGAGAAGCCGAAAAATCGGCCTTGCCATCCCATCTCTTTACCACCAGGGACCACACCCCACGAATCTCCCACGGGCCAACTACCTGTCCATTGATAGTTCGGGGCGTATAGTCACTGATCACCCCACGGAAGACACGTTTCGGACTTTGAGCGAGTGCGCCGGTGCTCACAATCAGTATCAGTAGTCCTACTTGTACTGCGCACCAGACAGATTTGCGTTTCATGAAGAACCTCCAAGTTCGATTCATGACTTGTGCTTATCGTCCATTGGGCGTGGCCATGCAATGCAGGGTCTATGAAGAAGAGATGAACTTCTGCTGAACCGCTAAGTTATTGATGTGCTTGATTCCCGGCGGATTCTGGGGCATTATGGCAGCCGTTCAAGTCAGGAACCGTGTAGAGGATTTACGCCCGGAGAATTCCATTTCGGCGATTTCACACTCGACCAATCCCAATATCGGCTCCAACGGGGTGCGCGCCTGCTGCGCCTCGAAAAGCTCCCCATGGAGCTGCTCATCCTGCTGGTGCAACGGCGCGGGGAGTTGGTATCCCGCGAAGAGATCGCCGAGCGCCTTTGGGGCAAGGGTGTCTTCCACGATGTCGATCACGGCATTAACACTGCGATCCGGAAGGTTCGATCGGCGCTACGGGACGACCCGGACAAGCCTCTCTTCGTAGAAACCGTAGTCGGAAGGGGATATCGTTTTGCTGCCCCCGTGAGCTTGAGCAATGGGGACTCCCCGCCGCAGGTGCTGCCACTCGAATCGTCAACTCATGCAGAGCTTGAAGAGCAGGGACACAGTCCGGACCTTCCAGCAGCGCAGGAGAACCAGAACAATCCCGTTGCGCCCAATCCCCCCGCACCGCCGTCGCACTTGGAGATTTCAGCCTCTCGAACCAGATGGAGGTTCGTCTTATCGCTGATAGCGGCAGGAGCCGGGCTGGTGCTTGGCGCAAGCCTCTGGTTTCAGAGGACGGAATACTTCTGGCGAAGTCCCATCGCCGACGCGCGGTTTCAGGCGATTACGGATTTCGAAGCAGCGGCAGAGGGCGCCGCAGTGTCGCGGGATGGTCAATTTGTGGCGTTTTTGTCAGACCGGGACGGACCGATGGACGTCTGGGTTACCCAGGTCGGTTCAGGACAATTCCACAACTTGACCCGCGGGAGCGCTGCAGGGCTCGCCAATCCATCGCTGCGCACGCTGTCATTCTCGCCCGATGGCTCGTTGGTCACATTTTGGCTTCGCAACCAGGACGGGGCCAACGGCGGGGATATCAGCGTCTGGGGAGTGCCGACACTCGGCGGGCAGCCGAAACCGTACCTTGAAGGCGTGGCCGAGTTCGACTGGTCGCACGACGGCTCCCGACTCACATACCATACGCCCGGACCCGGAGACCCGCTGTTCGTTTCCGACGGCAAGCGGCGTGCAGAGGACCGTCCGATCTTCACTGCTCCCACCGGACTTCACAGTCACTTCCCTTTGTGGGCGCCCGACACCTCATTCATCTATTTTGTTCAGGGCTCTCTGCCAGACAAAATGGACATCTGGCGCATCAAGCCAGCCGGCGGAACCCCGGAACGGATCACCTCGCACAATGGGCACGTGACTTATCCGGTTCTGGTAAATCGGCGGACGCTGATGTACCTGGCCAGCGATCCTGACGGTTCCGGGCCGTGGCTTTACAGCATGGACGTGGATCGCCGCATCCCCCACCGGTTGATCTCTGGACTTGAGCGATACACATCACTGGCTGCCAGTGCTGATGGTCGGCGCCTGGTTCTCACTCCGGCAAGCCCGAAGCGAACAATCTGGCGCTTGCCGCTCGATGGTTCTTCCACGCCGGCGGCTCGAATCTCACTGACGACGAGCACAGGCTTCTCGCCGCGACTGGGTGCAGATTATCTTCTTTATATCTCTGCGACCGGCACCGGCGAGAGTATCTGGAAACTCGCTAACGGCAAGGGCACGGAGTTGTGGAGTGGTCAGGGTGCGCGAGTCTTTGGTGGCCCAGCAATCTCGCCCGACGGACGGCACGTCGCATTCTCGGTTCGAGAACAAGGGCGAACGCTTTTGTACGTGATGCAGGCCGACGGCACCAACGCGCGGATTGTGACCGATACGCTCGACCTGCAGGGTTCGCCGGCATGGGCGCCCGACGGAAAATCGATCACCTCGGGCGCAGTGGATCACGGCGTCCCACACCTCTTCCGCATTCCGGTCGACGGTAGGTCCCCCGTTCTCTTTGTGAAGGAGTACTCGCTCGATCCCGCCTGGTCGCCCGGAAGCCGGTTCGTTGTCTTCTCTGGACCCGACATCGGCACTAAGTTTTCGGTGAAAGCCGTCACAGCTGAAGCCGCAGCGTACCCACTGCCCGCCCTGAACCTGTCCCGGGGGGCCCGACACATGGCATTCCTGCAGGGAGGACGGTCACTCGTGCTGCTTCAAGGAGAGATCCAACATAAAAATCTCTGGCTCATTGACCTTGAGACGGGTGTCGAGCGGCAGTTGACCAACCTCCCGCCAGACTTCGACATTAGCGACTTCGATATCTCCCCGGACGGTCACGAAGCTGTCGTCGAACGAGCACAGGAGCGTTCGGATGTAGTGTTGCTGGATATTCCCCGGAAATAGTCCTGCTTCAACCCGGCGGCGCGGTTGGCGTGCCCCGAATGTCGGGCAGCAACGCGTTTTAGTCATGGGCCTTCAGCGGGAACAAATTGCCGACCGCAGGACATCATGAGCAACGTTCGCGCCTGTCATCAGCACGACCACGTTTTTGCCGAATGATGTTTTCGAGTAAAGCACCGCAGCCGTTGCGGCGGCCCCAGCGGGCTCCGCGACTATCTGTTCTTCGAACACAAGGTGCGCGATCGCCGAAAGCATCTGTTCTTCGCTCACGAGAACGACCTCATCAACCAGTTCCCGGATGACAGCAACGTTTGCCGCGTCCGGCGTTCGAGTAGCGAGACCATCAGCAATGGTGTCGCATGTTTCCGTGGAAACTGGTTGTCCTTGCTTCCAGGATCGAAAGTATGCAGGCGCCCGCTCGGCTTGTACCCCTACGATTTTCATCGCAGGCCACAGTTGTTTCGCGGCAGCGGCGACGCCACGGATGAGAGCCGTATCGCCCATGGGCACCACGATCGTGTCGCATTCAGGGAGTTGCTCATTGATTTCACTTGAAATGGTGGCTGGCCCCGCGGGCAAATCCGGATCTGTAGCGTCGTTGAGGAAATATGCGCCTGCTTTCTCGGAATAGGAACAGGTTTCCTGGAATGCGGCATTCAGGTCCGTGCCGTCCACATCGACAATCTTCGCGCCCAGCGCCGCGATCTTTTCCCGCTTGACCGGGTTGGCGTTGCGAGGCAGGTATATGCGGGCGGATACACCCAGCTCTCTCGCTGCATAGGCAACCGCGGCGCCGTGATTCCCGGTGCTTGAAGCAACAACCTCATGGACTTTCTTGCGCCGGTGATTCACGGAGAGCGCGTAGAGAGCTCCGCGCGGCTTGAAGGATCCTGTGGGTAATTCGTTTTCCAGTTTCAGCCAAAAACACTCCCCCGCCTTGTGCGAAAGCGACAATGCACGAACGAGACGCGTCACTGGAAGGAAAGGTTGTAACAGCGCCTGGGCATCACGGACTGTGGTCAAGTCGAGCATTTGGCATTCTCTCTGTTGATTCCGTCCCTGCCATTATTGCGCAAATGGGGCTCTGACTTAGATCGGGGAGAACGTCGGGGAGTGGAGTGGGTCGGCGGCGGTTCCGGCGGCATTCACCATCTTTCCGGGAGACCTTGTTCCGGCTCCTCGGGAGTGGACCGATTCTTCAACGTACAGCGTTAGACCGGAATGCCAAAGGGGGACATTCTGCCGTTGGTACCGGCACGTGTCCAAATCGGCTTTACGTTCAACAGCTCGCTTGAACGAAGCACTGGCGATAGGTTAAAACGCCATGCCCAATCTTCACGCCCCCTTAAGGAGCTAAAGGCGCTGTTGAACGCGCTCGATTAGTATTGAGACGGCTCGACCCGCGTCTCAAGTGAGTCTGCTTACGCGGCTTTCGGCGTCCGCGCTCCGCCACTTTGCACGATGGTCGCAGGAAGGAGAAGTACACGAACGCCAGAGTCTCCTTTCGCCCGTGCACGAATCGCGATCCGATCACGTTCTAGAAACGGGTCGGATAGCAATTCAAATTCCTCACCATAAATTCGTACGCGCCGGAATGCAACGTAGCCGAGATGTTTGATTCGTGCACAAGCGTCTTCCGCTGACTCAATTCTCGTAAAGCGGTTGACGAAGGCCGAGTAGGACATTTCCCCTGGCCTGGCGGCTCCTCGATCTTCGACCACAGAGAAGTGAACGCGGTCGTTAGGATCGACTTCTCCAACTTTCACCGTCAGCCCGGTTCCGTCCTGAAACTTCTGCCCCACACTGACTTCAACGTTGCGCGGCATTGAACCCTCCAGTGGTTTTTAATTTTTTCCAGGAAGCTTAATGCTAGGCCTCAGCACCCACGACCTCGAATCGGGTTATTGCTGTATGGGCACTGTATGGGTGTGCAAAAGTCTTTAGAATGGTGCTTCCCGGAAAAGGGGCTGGACGTGGCCCGGCCCGGGGGACTGTCACGTCGCGCTCTTTTTCAGACGCGTTGACAGGCAGTTTTGCTGCGCCGACCGAAATCTTGCACGGACTGCCCGCCGCCCTTTCTAGTGCTTTTGTAATATTGCTGTCGCTAGTCAAGCGGAAGTAAGGTTCCCCGCATTTAGAGATGCTTGCCAATTCAGGAGATCCCTGTCTCCGAACCCAGCGAAAGCTGAACCGGGGGCACAAGTGAAGGGCCGGCACAGCAGATCCCAGTTCGCCATACTGTTTAATTGGTTGTTCACATCGAGGAATCGCGAGACAACGTTATGCCGCTACCGACCGAACCGATAGGAAGCATTCCACGGCCTCCGAACTTGCTGGCGGCCATGAGTGCTTACGCAACCGGTGGAATTTCCCGTGAGAAGCTTCATGCCGCCGAGGATACCGCCCTGCGAGACACGATCGAGCTTTTTGAACGCACCGGCTCACCCATCATTACCGACGGCGAACAGACTAAGCCCAGCTTCGCTACCTATCCGCTTTCCGGACTCGAAAATCTTGCCTCGGCGGGCGTGGTGATTCCGTTTGCCGACGGCCACACCCGGCAGCTTCCGAAGCTGACGGCAGGTCCCTTCCACTACGGTATCCACGCTGTGAGCTTTCTCAGAGCTGCCCAGAAGTACGCGCGGAGACCGCTGAAACAGGCGGTGATCTCCGCCTCGGCGTTGAGCCTGCTCTATCCACAAGGTGGTTTGCCCGGATATCCGCAAGAGGTTTTTCTGGAAGATCTCGTCAAAGAAGCAGTGCGGGACATTCGTGAATGTCTGGATGCGGACGCCGCGTCTGTGCAGATAGATTTCACCGAGGGGCGGCTTGCGCTGAAGCTAGATCCCAGTGGCGGACTGCTGAATACTTTTATCGCATTGAACAACCGGGTGCTCGAAAGCTTTACCGCCGCAGAACGGCAGCGCATCGGTGTTCACACTTGCCCTGGCGGCGACCACGACTCTACACACAGCGCCGACGTGGATTACACAGGTTTATTGCCGTCTCTATTTCGTCTGAACGTGGGTCGCTTCTACATTCAGTTGGTGAGCGAGCCGGACCGCCCGCGTGTCCTGAAAGCAGTCCGAGAGCAGCTTAAGCCCGGTCAGGTGCTTTTCATTGGAGTCACAGACCCGATCAATCCCAGGATAGAGAGTCCCGAGGAGGTTCGCGATCGTGTGCTTGAAGCTTCCGAGTTGATCCCGCTTGAATCGCTTGGAACGACCGACGATTGCGGATTTTCTCCCTTTGCCGACGATACATCCACCTCGCGCGAAACTGCCTTTGCCAAGGTGAAAAACCGGGTCGAAGGAACACTCATGGCATCCAACATGCTTAAAGTGTAGTACCCACATTCGACGTGTAGGGTTCTCAGGAGAATACAATTCATGGCTCATATTCAGCTTCAAGACGGGTTGCCGGGCATTGTCGGCCCGTTCGCATTTAGTCCCGATACTGCCCAGGCATTGCGGCAACTGGCCGAGGTGTTGTTGCGCGGGCCGAACACGCTCACGTCGGGGGAACGTGAATTGATCGCTGCCCATGTTTCGTATCGCAATGAATGTGACTTCTGTCAGCTCTCTCACAGCGCTGCAGCAGCCGCGCATCTGGGAGGAGACTACGACCTGGTTGAGAGCGTCAAATTGGCTCCGGAAACTGCCGGGGTCTCGGACAAATTGAAAGCGTTGCTTGCCATCGCCGGCAAGGTGCAGAAGGGCGGCAAGCAGGTCAGCCCCGAGGATGTAGCCCGCGCCCGGCGAGAAGGCGCCACCGATAAGGAAATCCACGACACTGTGCTGATCGCCGCTGCGTTCTGTATGTACAACTGTTATGTGGATGGTCTCGCCACCTGGCAGCCTAAGGAACAAGAAGCCTACCGCGAGATGGGCGAAACCATGGCGCATGAAGGTTATCTTCGACCCGGACAACCAGTTTCTCGTGAAGTAGCCTAAGGAGGCGCGACATTAATGCCCCACATTGAATTTACAGAAGGACTGCCGGGAATCCGCGGCCCGATGGTGTTCAGCCCTGAAACGACTAAACCTTTGGGCGAACTGGTTCAGGTTCTGCTGACGGGTCCGCACACCCTGACTCCCGCGGAACGGGAGATGATCGCGACTTATGTTTCCTCCGAGAACGATTGCTACTACTGCCAAACTTGTCACGGTTCCACCGCGGCGCAACATCTTGGCGGCACTGATTCGGATTACGAACTGATCTCACAAATCAAGCACAACTACGAAGCTACCGCGATCTCCGCCAGGATGAAGGCCTTGTTGGCAATTGCGGGCAAAGTGCAAAAGGGCGGAAAGTATGTGACCGCGAAAGACGTCGAGCGAGCCCGGGAGCAGGGCGCGACGGACAAGGAGATCCACGATACCGTCCTGATCGCTGCCGCATTCTGCATGTTCAACCGCTACGTCGACGGCCTGGACACTTGGCAGCCCCGTGATCCGGAGATCTATCGAGAAATTGGAAAGCAGACCGCCCAACAGGGCTACGTAGGCCGTGACTATAAAAAGCCGCTGCAGGCGATCGCGGCCAAACAGAACAATTCGAAAAGCTGAGGAGCTTCATTATTTATGGCACATATCCGTCTTCCTGAAGGTATTCCTGGAATCCTGGGGCCGATGGCATTCAGTCCCGAAACTGCAAAACCGCTTAACGCGCTGGCGGAGATCCTTCTGCGCGGGCAAAACACCTTGACCCCGGCAGAGCGCGAGATGATCGCAACCTACGTTTCCTCCCAGAATGATTGCTACTTTTGCCAGCACGCACACGGCGCAGTAGCCGCCTATCGCTTGGGCGGGGATGAAAAGTTGGTGAACGATGTGAAGTTGAACTTTGAATCCGCCGCGATCTCGGAAAAGATGAAGGCTCTGTTGGCGATTGCCGGCAGAGTTCAAAAAGGCGGCAAGCAAGTTACTCCCGCAGACATTGACCGCGCCCGCGAGCAGGGCGCAACCGACAAAGAGATCCACGACACCGTGCTGATTGCCGCCGCCTTCTGCATGTACAACCGCTATGTGGACGGCCTGGCTACCTGGGCGCCGACAGATCCTGTCATGTATCGCGAGAATGGGAAACGGCTAGCAGAAAAAGGCTATATCGAAACAACGGACGATTTGTTGGCGGGCGCGGACAGATAGGATAGTGCGGCGACTCCTCAAATTATCCAACGCCATTGCAGATTCGCTCGGCGCTGAAAGGGAAACGTGAGCTTGGCCGGTCATCCTCAAAGCGGCGACATGATACAGACCGACGACTTAAGGCCCGGCCTGAGCGAATTCGATCTGAATTATTACGGCTGGCGCGTGGTGCTGGCGGCTTGTTTAGGCGTGATGGCGGGCTTCGGGTCGCTGTTCGTTTATACATTCACGGTTTTTGTGAAACCGCTGGGTGCGGAATTCGGCTGGAGCCGCGAAGCTGTTTCGAGCGGCTTTGCTGTCGGCGCGGTCACTGTGGGTCTGTGCTCCCCGCTGCTGGGCCGTTGGATTGACCGTTATGGCCCTCGCCGCATCATTCTTCCCTGCATGACGGTCTTTGGCTGCGGCATTGCTTCGCTGGCACTGCTGCGCTCCGGAATATGGCAGTTCTACGTGACTTGCTTCGTGCTGGGACTGGTGGGAAATGGCGCGGCTCATCTGGCCTATTCGCGATCCATTTCTACCTGGTTCCACCGACGTTTGGGGATGGCTCTGGCTTTCGTAATGGTGGGGTCGGGTCTGGGCGCGATGATCCTGCCGGTGGTGGCGCAAAGCATTATCAGCCGTTCGGGCTGGAGGGCGGCCTATGCAGCGCTTGGGCTGTATCGCCTTGCTGCTCGGCCTGCCGCTTAGTTGGCGCTACATCCGCGAGCGCGGCTCGTTAAAGGCCGATTCTGCGCCACTCGCACATTCTGGAATGACGTTTCAACAAGGCCTGCGTTCCTATGCTTTCTGGATTATTGTCGCTGTCCTGTGCGTGAGTTCGATCAGCATGAACGGAGCCATCACTCAGATGTCTGCCTTGCTGACGGACCGAGGAATCACGGCCAGCGGGGCGGCGCTGTGCGCGTCCATACTGGGTGGCACGAGCTTGCTCGGGAGAGTTGGAGTGGGCTGGCTGCTGGACCGGTTTTTCGGGGCGCGTGTGGCTTTTGTAATAACCCTCTCTACCGCCTCAGGAATTTTTCTGCTCGCCAAGGCGAACAGTTTTCCCGCTGGCTGCCTCGCGGCTGCGCTGATTGGCATCGGCGCCGGCGGCGAAGCAGCCATCACACCTTATTTGTTGACTCGCTATTTTGGGCTGCGCTCTTTTTCCACGCTTTACGGTGTGACCTGGACGTTCTACGCCGCGGCAGCAGCAGTCGGCCCGGTGATATTGGGGCGCGCCTTCGATTCGACGGGCTCTTATACCTCTTTGCTGGTGATCCTCGCAACGGCTCTGGCGCTGGCCGCTACCATGAACCTGTTCCTCCCAAGGTATTCAGACTCAGAAGCAACTGAGCTCGCCTGAAACTATTCTCCCGGCGACGAGTTCCTGTAGTCTGCTTCTACCAAACGCGACAGGCGTTTTCCCGGACCATGGGCTGACCCTCCACTAGATCTCCAACAGGGGAAAGAACAGATCAGGATATTATTCTGAAATTTGACGGCAATGCCGAACACACAAACCAAGACCCGGCTTCGGATGGGCTTCCTCCGATCCTTTGTTCGATGGCTTGTCATCGGCCTGGTGCTTCTTTGGTCGCTTGCCGCGCTGATCCTTGTGGCTGCTCGGTGGATCGACCCGCCGACCACCGCGGTGCACATCCAGCGCCGCTTGCAGGCCTGGATTCACAACACGCCGTATCGCGAACGCTACAAATTCATTCCGCTCAGCCAAATCTCGCCCGATCTCCAGCACGCTGTAATCGCCGCAGAGGACGCGCACTTCTACCAGCACCACGGATTCGATTGGCACGAGATCCAAATCGCCGCCGAAGACGATCTGGAAGGCGATCGCACTCGCGGAGCCTCCACCATTACGCAGCAACTGGTAAAAAACCTATTCTTCGGAACGGGCCGCTCTATCCTCCGCAAGGGCGCAGAAGCCACGCTGGTGCCGGTGGCCGAATTCGTCCTTGGCAAACGGCGCATTCTGGAGATCTACCTCAACGTGGTCGAATGGGGCCCTGGCATTTATGGTGCAGAGTCGGCCTGTCGTTACTACGACGAAACCGCAGCCCGGAATATCGGCCTGCAACAGGCAGCACGGCTCGCTGCAATTCTGCCGGCTCCTCTGAAGCGACGACCCGAGCGCATGAATAGCTACAGCGAGATTATCCTTGAGCGGATGCGCCAGATGGGTTGGTAATCGTGACTGACACTCTCGAAGCGGTTCCCAGAGTCCAGGCGGAAGGCCGATCTATGCGGACTTCCGGGCGGTAGCGAGATCTGGTGCGGAAGGTATTTCTGTTGGTCGTTGTCGTTCATTCTTGGCCTCGCTCCTGGAGAAAATCTTCGCCGTAACCAACATCGCGGTAAATGTGACGCCAATAAGTGTGAATTGGCGCCATCCGTTCAGCATCGACGCATTGCCCATCAGCGTGAGGCCGGCGAAGCAAAACAGAAGGTGGACGCAAAAGACCTGCAGCGAAGATTGTCCCAACAGAACGAGAGGTCTTATCGCTGCAGCTTTCGTGACCGGTTGCGAAAGGATCAGCAACGCTGCCACGGCCGCAAAATCGAGCAGCCTCATTGGCCCAAGGTGCCACTTGTCGAAGAGAAACTCGAATGCTCCCAGTTCCAAGCCGTGAACGAGTTTTCGCCGCATGATGAAGCAAAAGACAGCGATCACCATGGCCGGAATAGCGGCGCGTCTGGCCCATATTTCAATCGGCAAGTTGTCCTGGGCCCAACGCACGCCTAACCATACCCCAACAAACCAGAGAAATTGCCAGGCCCAGAGGTCGAACGAACCCATCTCGTTTATCGGAATTCGCGTAGGAATGTATCGCATCATGAAGGTGTGTTCGGCGGTGCGAAAGCCGAACTGAGCCAGCACCCAGAAAGCGAACGATGTCCACAAGATAGGTTTCCAACCGATTTTCCGTGCCAGCGGAATGGCTATCGATGTGAGCATCAGAAAAATGATGTACATCGGCAAGATATCGAGTAAAGGAGGCCGGTAAATGAGCAGGGCAGCTTCCGTAACCGCTTGCTTAGCCCCGGCCATGAAATAAAAATCCAGGAGATTGTGAAGCCCTGGCCGATCACCGTGGGAGGCAATGGGCACTGCCACCAGAAACGCAAAAGCCAGCAAGAGGGCGTGGTAACCGTACAAGCGCACGGTGCGAATCCACAACTTTCGTGTCATCGCGCCATAGCCGTCGTGTTCCGCGATACGGAAGTAGATCCGTCCGGTGAACAGAGCCGAGAGAAAAATGAAACCCTCGGCGGCGCCCACGAAACCGAAGGGCTGATTTACCCACGAACTTGCGGCCGTGGGCAGATGCGTCAAAGCGATCCAGACAAGCATCACTCCCCGCATCGCATCGAGTTCCAGTCGGCGTCCGGCGCTCACATCACTTAGACGCCATCTGCGAGCCAACCGTCACTCGAATTCGACACTCAAATACGAATAGCTAGCGGCTTTACGCAAAATTACGTGTTAAAGTCTTACCCTCGGGGGCGCTCGTTGGCCGTTTTTTCAAAAACGTTGAGAACATTTTTGTTTCTTTCCCTTCTGCTCCCCTCCTCCGCTCACGCCAAGAAATACGAGACCGGCTTCATCGACCGCACCATCACGATCCAAGCCGTTAATTTCAAATATCAGGTATTCGTTCCGCAGGACTGGACGCCTCATCAAAAATGGCCTGTGATTCTTGCCCTTCATGGCGCCGGCGAGCGTGGGGACGACGGCTTGCTGCAAACCGACGTGGGCATTGGCACCGCCATCCGGTCTAACCGCAGCGCCATTAAGGCAATCGTCGTCATGCCGCAATGTGCAAAACATCTTTGGTGGATGCTTCCGCCCATGGACGACTTAGCCATGGGCGCCCTGGAACAAGCAACAAGAGAATTCCACGGGGACTCTCAGCGAACCTATCTTACGGGGCTATCGATGGGAGGATTTGGCGCGTGGCATCTGGCTCAGAAATATCCGGGAAAATTCGCGGCTATGGTAGTGATTTGCGGCGGCATTCGCCCTCCAGAGGCAGCGCTGAATGCCACCCCTGATCTGGCGAAAGTGACGCCACCGGACTCACCCAAAAGCTACCTGGCCGCAGCCGAGAGAGTCGGCAAAATTCCGATCTGGATCTTTCATGGGGCCAACGACGACATTGTCCCGGTCACCGAATCTCGACGGACGACCGAAGCCATGAAGCAGATCGGCGCCGAAGTTCACTACACCGAATATCCAGGCATCGGGCATCCCTGCTGGGACAGAGCCTATGATGAACCCAAGTTATTTCCATGGCTTTTCTCGAAGTCCCTGGCGAAATAGACACTAAACGGTAGCTCAGAATTGCGGGACAGTCTGTTCGTAATCCGCTAGAGTTCGGGTTATTATTACTCGTTTGCGACGACGAACTCCATCCGCCATTCGCGGGTCCAAGCCTCAGATTGTACGTTTCCTCACCGTCGGGCAGACTGCCCGTATCCTTAAGATCAGTCCTTCGACGCTGCGATTGTGGGAAAGTGTGGGCCTCGTTACTCCTGCACGAAGTGCCGGGCGCTACCGCCTCTACACTCCCGAGGTCCTGGACATCCTGAAACGTATTAAATACCTGCACGACGTAAAACGGCTGAATGTTCCGGGGATCAAGGAAGCCATGGCGGGATCTTTGCCCGCCAAAGCAACATATGACGCAAAGCCTGTCCGTGATCTCGGCGAAAAACTGAGACGGCTGCGCAAAAAGTGCGCGCTCAGCATTACTGAGGCGGCGCGACGCGCCCAGATTTCGACGGGCTTCCTTAGCGCCATCGAACTTTCCCGCGCCAATCCTTCGGTGTCGACGATTTACCGCGTGGCGGCGGCGTATGGCACCACCGTACTCGAGCTATATGATCTCCCCGTACAAACCAGTCGGGTGGTGCGGCCTGGCAACCGGAAAAGTTTGGAGACCAAGTCTGGCGTGCGCATGGAGCTGCTTTCAACGGGCACCAAGATGCTCGAATCCATGTTGATTCGAGTTCCTCCAGGAACGGGCAGCGATGGCGCCTATGCGCACCAAGGAGAGGACTTTCTTTATATATTGGAAGGAAGCCTGGAAGTCTGGCTTGACGAGGTCGAGTGTCACATCCTGCAGCAACACGATAGCTTTTGGTTCGAGAGCAACCGAGGCCATCGCTGGTTCAATCCCTCAAAAAAGCCAACTGTCATTCTCTGGGTCAACACACCACCGACGTTCTAGCTTCGAACTCTAGCTAGCTTTGAACTCTAGAAAGAGAATCGCAGCGAGAATTGCTGGACCCTGGGCGTCGTAAGCGTTCTGCGAAAAACTCCCATCGAAGATCCATCTGCCGAGCCGTTGTCCAGCGACGTAAGCGTATTGACGTCGAAGCGCACGGAGTTGGTGACGTTGAACACCTCCCACGCGAACTTGAGGCCCATACTTTCGCGAATTTTCCAGGTCTTGGCTAAACCCGTGTCGATCCCGAAATATCCAGGACCGCGGAAGTTGTTGCGGCTTCCTGCCTCACCGACGTAGGGAAAACGTATCGGACTCTGTGTGGTAAAGATCTGGTTCTGCATTGCATCCCGGTCGGCGTCGGAAAAGACCTGGGGCGCACCAAAGGGAGAAGATTCCGCGCTGCGGAAAACGCCCGTCTTGATCGGCCCAGTCTGGACCATGTTGGTGTTGAACAGGAAGTTGTTGGTGAACCCCTCGGTGTCGACAAGGCTGAAGGGTAGACCGCTGGTCCAGCGCCCGATCCCGGACAGTTGCCAACCGCCAATAACGGCATCTACCCATGAGCCCGATCCCGAGCCGAATGCTTTTCCCCTGCCAAAGGGCAGCTCGTACACCCAGCTGGTCGTTATGACATGCCGGGTATCGAAGTCCGAGGGAGCTCGATTCAAACGCGGATCCCATGAATTCTGAATGAAACTCTGAACCGTGCTGGCGCCGCCTATGGCGGAAGTTGTAGATGTGGTGCCCTGGGGATTCGTGCGCTCCGTGTCCGAGCCCAAATCCAGCGATTTCGAAAGGGTGTAGCTGAATTCCACCTGAAGCCCATGACTCAAGGGATGCCGCAAGATGAACTGACCGGCGTTGTAGCTGCTGGTCCCGATGGAAGACCATGCGAACAGCGATGAGAACTGGGGATTCCAGAAGGGCACCGCTGCCGCCGGTCCGCCAGCGCAAACCGCGGTCACGCCGCCGTTGGCTACACCGGTGCACAACAGGCCCAGGCGGAAGGGTGCGCCCACTTCTCTTCCCGGCCGCCCAGCCCAGCTGAAACAGGAGTCCTGAGCACAACCCAAATCTCCGGTATAGATATTCTGGGTGGCGGTGAATCCGCCCGCTGCAGCGGTGGGAAAAACATTCTCGAAGAACGGAATGGGTGCGATAGTCGCGCTCGGGTCTTCGCCGTGTTGAATGGCGAACTTCGACATCAGGGTGGCCGCGGTGAAATAGTCCATGCCTGATTTCGGGTCCACAAGGTTAGTCGGTTCGGCCAGATCCAACTGCTGCAGCAGATGGCGTCCAAACCGGCCTACATAGGCCGATTCCAATGTCCACCCGCCGGGAAGCTGGCGCTGGATTGAGAAGTCGGCAGCAATCGAGTACGGAGTCTTCAGGTGATCGTCGATTCCGACGGAATTGAAGGTAAAGCCATTGGTGTTGGGGTCATCCGGCGGAAACGCGGGGTAAGCAATCGTGGACGCAGGCGGAGTAAGCACAGCGGAGGGCACGTCGGTGCGACCGGTGTAACGGGGCGCATCGTCTGGCGTGAAGATATTCGACGGTGCTGCCTGTGTGCTGGTAAGACCGAAGGAGCCGAATTGCGTGAAGCCGTTCACGATGCCCTGGCCAAAGTGGTCGTGGTACATGCCTGCGCCAGCACGGATGGAAGTTTGACCAGTGCCACCGAACAAAGTATGAAAAATCCCGCCCTTCGCATCAGGCGAGTATGCGACGGCGAAACGCGGAGCGAAATCCGCTTTGTTCATATCCCAGAAAGGCTTGCCACCTCGGCTCTGGCCCGACGGTGCAAAGGCAAACTCGGGTTGATTTCCCATACCCTGGGCGGCGGCAATGGACCGGTTTAGGAACCATTGATGGAGGTCAATCGTGGGCTGTACCTGTTGCCCATTCACTTCATAGGGCACCCCGAGCAAGGTGTGCCGGAATCCGACAGTGACAGTCAGATTTGGCCTGACGCGCCATGAATCCTGAATGTAATATTCGAATTCATTGGTCTTGAAATTACGCGGAATCAGAGTTCCTGTCGGTAAAAGACTCGCAGCGCTGCCACTGGTTACTTTGTAGGTGTTGTGCGCGTTGATTGTCGACAACAGACCAGCCACCGCAGTCACAGCATTGTCATAATTGGAAGAGAACGAATCCGCGACTGCGGGAAATCCAAAGGCCGCGGGGTCGAAGCTCTGGCCGCTGTTCGCGATCTGGGCATTGCTGATATTGGCAGAACCCGTTGTAGCGGAGTTGAAGGACACACTGTTCGAAAGCGTATCGTTGTGAATCAGCCGGTAGTTGGCTCCCGCCTGCAACGTATGTTTTCCCTTGGTCCAGGTGATGTCATCCACGAAGTTGTGCACCGGAACGCTCAGCAGGGTGGTCGTATTCTCGGCAGTGAGCGGACTGATGCCGACGAAATCAGAAAACGAGTTGTTCCCCGCCCCAATGTTGTTTAGCGCTTCACGAATATATCCATAGCGGAAGTTATTGATCAGGTTGCCGGTGACGGTCCAGGTGTCTCCGGCGGCAATGCCTTTCGAAGTGTTAACCTGGCTGAAATTCGAAGGATCGCCAGGAAATTGCGCCGGGCCCGAGGTGCGGTCACCCAGCAGATTGCCGCGAACGAATACATGATGACTCGAACTCGCCTGCCAATCGATTTTGGCGATATACGTATTCAGGCTGATGGGATTGGGCGCAGACCACGTAAAACCGGCCGTATTCACACCATCGCCGCCTGCGGCGTTCGAGTGCGGGTATGCCTGCAATGCGGCCAGGGCTGCGGGATTCACGCCATGTCCCGGACAAGCCTCATTCATCGGTGTGCAGTTCGGGTCCATGGTCGCGAGATCGGCGGGTGTCAGGGTCTGCTGGCCGCTGGCGGGACAAGCAGGATCTCCGGTACAGTCGTAAGTCAAATTTCCCGCGCGCAACCCTTCGCTGGGCACGGTCAGGTTCTGCTGCTGGTTTTCCGCAGTCCTCTGGCCTTCATAGTTTATGAAGAAGAATAGCTTGTCTTTCTTGATCGGTCCGCCAAACCGGGCGCCAAACGTATTACGGATCAGCGAGCCTGGCTTGTTGGGAAGTCCCGCGGCAACCTGCGAGGCCTTGTTGAACCAGTCGTTCGCCGCAAAGAGAGTGAGCCGGTTATATTCATAGACGCTGCCGTGATAGTTATTGGTGCCACTGCGCGTCACCATTGTCACCTGCGCGCCGGATGACCGTCCGCTATCGGCGTTGGTATTCGTAGTCGTGACTCGGAACTCCTGCACCGAATCGAGCGTGGAACGCAGTACTCCGGTAAAGGCATATCCCTGTCGCTGATCGTTGTTATCCAGACCGTCCAGCGTAACGTTCGCCTGGTCGGAACGGGCCCCCGCAACTGCACCGCTTCGGCTGTCCTGGTCCTGATTCACATTGCGCCCCAAATAGAGGACGCCGGGTTGGAGGCTCAACAGGTCGGGAACATTTCGCCCCTCGATCGGCAACGCCTGGATGGTCGCACCGCCCACCGCGTTTCCGATCGTGGCATCGGTCGTGTTTACCGTCTGCGCAATGTCACTGACTTCAACCGTAGTCGTCGAAGCCTGGACCGATAGCACGAAATTGATAGTGGCAGGCTGACTCACAAGCAGCTCCGCCTGCTTGGTCTGCTTCCCGAAGCCAGAAGTATTTGCTGTGATTGTGTACTTGCCGGGCGGGATTTGAGGAAATTCGTAGGCCCCATTCGCATCGGTGGGGTGGGTAGCGTGAAACCCAGTGGTTGGATCGTCGAGACTGACATCCGCCCCGGCAACCAGCGCACCGGAGGGATCAGTCACCGTTCCGCGCAGCGATGTAAGTCCCGTTTGGGAACTTGCGAGGGCTGGAAATAAAAACAGGAATGCAAACAGCGCAAACAGTCTGCAGCGCGTCATAAGTCACCTCCCGCAGCGTGTGCCGCGACCCGACGGCCTCTAATTTCTGATGGGCAGAAATTTTTAACCGGCAGGAGATTTTCGGTGAACTACAAACCCTACTATAGTTGTGGAAGGTTAGAGAAGCCGCTGGAGCACTGTCAAGACAAAAGTTTTGCTGGGCTGAATCGAAGAAACCTGAAGATCGTGCATGCCAGCGAGTGCATGATTCCGAACCGCGATCGAGTTCTGTTTCCCTGCTGCGAACTCCTGAACAATCACGAGATGTAAGTATTTTTCGAGATCTCACACCCCGCTCAACAACTCGTTCACGGCCCGATGCGCTTGATCGATAGCTGAATCGGTATAAGCAGTCGCTGCGGAATCAGTGTTAGCGATAGTAATTCTGCCAAAACGCCTGCGGCCGATCACATTCGGACGCTGATCTTCAGGCCAGTCAGGATCGAACAACGGGTTGTACTCATACCCGTAACCGTGCGGCCAGCGGTTGACGGTGATCGCCTCGATGTCGCGCGCCGGATCAAAACCACCCGAACTGAGAGTGCGAGCAAGTTGGTCTCTCGCATTGCGCTCGAAGGTTTCAAAACTTGTGGACAGCAGTTCATACCTACCCGCCTTGTGCTGCTCCCGGGCAGGAAGGCCCGGTTTACAGGGAGTTCGAGTGAGGTGCAGCAGGATTGGCTCCTCTGGCTTCGTCGGACTTTTGTAGTCCCCGATGTTCACCGCGGCATTGAGACTGACGCTGGACCAGTACGAACCCGGAGCGGACACATTCGCGATGCCAAGTTTCTGGAACGAAGTCCAGTTCCGGATACCCACGCTGGTGTAGACCAACGGCACTTTGACCAGGTAGTGCAACGCTTCTTTTTGCGCCTCGGGAAGTTCCGGACACAGATACGGTATCGTCATGTTCCAGCAGGCCAGCACACACCCTTTCGCGCGCACCTTGAGCACCCGATTTCCACTGGCGTAAATGACCTCGACTTCTTTCGCGGCGACAGGTTCTCCGACATTGCGGGCAGCCACTACCGTGCTGTTCAGCCGGATCCTGATGGGATCGTTCTCGCGGTCGAGGCGGCCGTAATCAACCTGGGCGGTGACGATGTCTTCGGCAGTGTGGCCAGGCACGGCATCTGGAACCAGGTCGCGCGCCAGCAAGCGCGCAATGGATGCATTCCCATCGGGAAAGTGAAAACGATACGAACCTCCATTCGCATAGCCCGCCGCCGTGTAGCTCATGTTGGGCGCGGAGCCGGGCTCCAGATTCATACCCCGAAATCCGGGCAAGCCCATCGCCCAACAGTCCAGTGCGGGCTCTGCGTCGATGTGCACTCCCCACTCGCCGTCGGTTCGAGTCTGATAGAACGCGATTACACCCGGATTAGCTTTGACTACATTGAGCAAAAAGTCGCGATAGCTGATCTTCGAAAGTCGCGCCTTTTTCTCCGCGGAGGACAGGCCGGGCATGTAATCGACCTTGCCCTCCTGAATACGCACAATGTCGCGCTGCACATCCGGAGACAAAGGCGTGCGGGCCATGAATTCCGTCCAAGTCTCCGATTTCTTTGCCCGGGCACCGGAGACTTCATCGTCATCGTCCCAACCGCGGCCGGGAGTGCCCACAACAAGGCGGTCTTCACCAAACGTTTCCTTGTCAAAGAACACCGCGGAGTGCAAGCCAAGAGAGGGATAGAGTTTTCTGTCGGTAAATCTCTTTTCGAAACTCGGAGGATCGATTCCGAGTGTCTTTAACAGTCCTTCAGCAACCGGACTGTAAGGGTTCGGGCTGTCGATCAGGAGTGTGCCACCATTCAGCAGTTGAAGACGCCCTCCCATGTGGAACTCGTTGCGCTTGGCGTGACCGCCGAAATCGTCATGATTTTCCAGGATAAGAATGCGAGCTGACTTTCCCGCCTTCTCGCGGAAAAAGTGAGCTGCCGCCAGCCCGCTGATTCCACATCCGACTACGACCAGGTCGTAGGTCTCCCCGGTGTCAACCGGTTGGCCCGCCGTTTTCCAGAAGGTGCCGTCGCGTAGGCTGTGAGCAATTTCAAACGACCCTGGGTGGCTGCCGCGAAGTCCTTCTTTCACCGGCGGATAATATCCTGCCTGGTTCTGCGGTTCCGCTGGACTGGCAGCGCCGAAGGCGTGTCCCTGAGGCAACATCGCCGCGCCAATCACCATGGCGGCACCATTCATGAAATCACGGCGCGTGATGGGCCGGTCCATGCCTAGATACCGGTCATAAGAACTACTCATGAAATGCTCCGAAGTGTGGAGTGACTATTTTTTCTTTGGCGCGGGGGAATAGTGCAGGTGCACAACTTTCCAGGCTCCATCGCGTTTGAACCAGACATCCGACTCCTGAAACATCTCGTCGGCGACTTCTTTTTTCTTTGGGGAGCGAGTCTTGACGTGCAACAGGTAACTCGCAACCGCGGTATCTCCGCTCGGGCCTATCTGTATATGCATGTCGGAAATCTCGTCCGACTCAACGGCCCCGCCACTCTTGATGAACCCGGTCCACATCTTCTCGTACTGAGGAAGGTCAGTGCGCCCTTCCGGCAGCCACTGCGTGAAATCCTTGGAGTAGTACGCGAAGTAGGTCGGAAGATCGTTGGCGGCATACGCTGCATTCATTTTCTGTTCCAGTTCGGTGATCTCCCGTTCCGCGCCCGACTGTGCCATCGCTGCCTTTGGATAGAGAAATGCGACAGCCAATAAAATAACGGCAAGTATGAACAGCGTAAGACTTTTCATGGTCCATCTCCTTGGTTAGTTAGCCTTTAGCTCGTAGCTGTTAGCTTTTAGCCAGGGCCCATGATGACAGGAACGAGCTAGAGGCTAAGGGCTAAAAGCTAAGAGCTGCCCGCCTTCCGCGTCTCGGTCAACTCCTGAACCGCTCGGAACGCCTGATCGATAGCCTGGTCCGTATAAGCGGCGGCATTCGCATCCGAGTTGGCGATCGTGATCAATCCGAAAGGCCTCCGCGCGATATCGCACGGACGCTTTCCCTCAGGCCAATCCGGGTCCCACAACGGGTTGTATTCATAGGCGTATCCGTGGGGCCAGCGGTTTACGGTGATGGCGGTAATGTCGCGCGCGGGATCGAAGTCTCCCGCGGCTAATACTCTTGCCAACTGGTCGCGGATGTTTCTTTCGAAAATCTCAAACGACGTGGTAAGTAAATCGTAGTGGCCGGCACGCTGCTGATCTCTCGCCGGGATTCCCGGCTGGCAGGGTGTACGCAACATCCGCACGAGGACCGGGTCATCGGGTGAACGGGAAGGTTTGTAGTCGCCAATATTGATGGCCTGATCCAGGTTAATCGAAGAGTGGTACATACCGGGGCAGGAAATGCCGCGAACTCCAAGCTTGCTAAACGCTTTCGAATTCCGCAGAGCCACCACCGTATAAACCAGAGGCACCTTGACCCCGTAACGGAGCGCTTCCTTTTGCTCGGTCGGCAAGTCCGGGCAAATGTACGGAATCACCATGTTCCAGCACGCCAGTACACTTGCTTTGCCGCGGACGCTGTACACCTTTCCGTCTCGTGCATAGGCCACTTCCACTTCTTTCGCCGAAGCGGGATCTCCCACGTGATGGACTGCGACCGCCGTGCTATTCAACCTGATACGCACCGGAGAGTCGCCACGATCAATCCGGCTGTAATCCATCTTGGCGGTCACAATGTCTTCGGCAGTGTTGCCAGGCGCAGAGCCCGGAACCAGTGACCGCACCAGCAGGCGCGCAATCGACGCATTCCCGTCTGGAAAATGGAAGTGATAGTCCTCTTGCGGAGTCACCGCTCCCAGCGCCGTGAAAGTGAGCCCCTTCGAGGGTACGCGATCAAGTTCCATGCCTTGAAATCCAGGAAAACGAATGGCCCAGCAATCGAGGGCCGGGACCGCGTCGATGCCGATTCCATAGAGGCCGTGAGTGCGAGACTGATAAAAAGGAATCACATCAGGGTGGGCCTTCACTACGTTGAGCAGGAAATCCTTATAGCTCATCCGCGAGAGGCGGGCCTTTTTCTCCGCTTGCGGCACTCCCTTCATGTAATCGGTGTTGTCCTCCTGTATCCGCGCAATGCTTTCCTGGGCCTGCGCGGAGAGCGGAGTCTTAGCCAGAAACTCCCCCCACTTGCCGCCCGCCGCGCCTCGACGTCCTCCGGGCGCGCCCGTGACCAACCGCTCCGTTCCAAAGGTCTCTTTGTCAAAAAAGTAGCCTGAACCCAGCCCGCGGTAGGCCTCATCGTCGGAGTATTTTTTTTCGAACGACGGCGGGTCGATGCCCAGTTCAGTGATCAGCCCGCTCGCCTCTTTGCTGTAGGGAAACGGGGATTCGATCGCGACGGTTCCGCCGTTAGTCAGCAACAGGCGGCCGCCGGGACGGAACTCATTTCTCTTGGCGTGGCCCCCGAAATCGTCGTGGTTGTCGAGAATCAAAATGCGGGCCGACGGTCCGGCGTGTTTACGATAGAAGTAGGCTGCGGACAGTCCGCTGATGCCGCCGCCAACGACGATAAGATCGTAAATTTCTCCGGTGGCTACGGGCTTTCCGGCTTTCGCCCAGAAGTCTCCGTCACGGACGCTATGCGCGGTCTCAAACGCTCCGGGATGACTGCCGCGCATTCCAGTCAACGCTGGGGGATTGTAGCCAGGCGCGTCCTGCGCGGCCCCGGATGTTTGGGCGGCTAGCGATCCAGGGAGCCAGGTGCCAGCCAACGCACCACCTGCAGCGATAGCCATGCCATTCAGAAAATCTCTGCGGGTGATGTCGCGATGCATACCAAGCTCGCGATCGCGAGACTTTTTCCGCTCTTGCTCACTCGAGTTAGCCATAGTTTTCCGAGAGATCTCGAATCCTGTCCTTCCAAGCTATTCCAGATTACGGCAGAGGAATGGGTTCCGGCTCCGCCGAGCCATCAGCCCGCGGATCAGAAGCGCCGGAGTTTCCACCCGTTTTTGAGTTGTGCAGCACTGCCTGACCGCGCCCCATTACCGCGGAGTATTCCTTCCTCACAATCAGGACTTGACCCTTCTGGCGCAAGCTGTTCTGTACAGCGGGCGCAATGCGCGACTCGACAACAATGGTGCACTTGATGGGCTCACCCGTGTCGCGGATAGTAAATCGGGGAGCTGAAAGCGCTCCCTGGATATTCATGCCATAGTCCACGACGTTTGAAACGAATTGGGCATGCGCCAGCGGCTGATTGGACCCGCCCATGATTCCGAAGCCGATATGCAAATCGTCATGTTCCATGAATGCTGGAATGATGGTATGAAAAGGACGCTTGCGCGGAGCCAACGCGTTGGGATGTTCGGGATCGAGCACAAACAGGCCACCGCGATCATGCAACAGAAAACCCATGCCGCTGACCGCAACTCCTGATCCGAAATAGTCATAGAGACTCTGAATCAGTGACGCGATGTTGCCGTCTTTGTCCACTACCGCCAGGTAAGTAGTGTCGCTCTTGGCTGGCGTGCCGCTGACGGCGGCGCAATTTGCTTTCTGGGGATCAATGAGCGCGGCGCGCTGCACCGCATATTCTTTCGAAAGCAGCCCTTTAACCGGAACCTTGGCAAATCTGGGGTCGGCGTCGTAGCGATAAAGATCGGCGTAGGCCAGCTTCATGGCCTCGATCTTCTTGTGCAGCTCAACTACTCCCTGTGGCCCGTCTTTGTCCGGTTGAGACGTCGCCATCATGTTCAATATCTCAAGCGCGGCCATGCCTTGGCCGTTGGGCGGAAGCTCATAAACCTTCCAACCCCGGTAATCGGTAGAAATCGGCTCGACCCACTCCGAAGAAAAATCCGCCAGATCGCTTGCCTGCATCGTCCCGCCGAGACCGGCAGACGTTTTCAGGATCGCTTTCGCAATCTCACCCTGATAGAACGAATCCCTGCCTTTGTCCGCCAACAAGCGCAGAGTTTTTCCAAGATCAGGATTGCGAAACTCTTCACCCAGTGCAGGAGGCTTTCCCTGAGGAAGGAATACCCGTTGGGCTTCGGGCGTCTGCTTTAGCCTCGCCTGTCCGGCTACCCAATAGTCCTGAATGATTTCCGGCACCGCGTAACCATGCTCCGCGTAGTAAATGGCGGGGGTGAACAGGTCTTTCCACGGCAGTCGTCCAAAACGCTGATGAGCTTTCGCCCACCCATCCACTGCGCCGGGAACTGTGGCACTGTGGATGCCTTCCTCAGGCATGGAGGTGATGCCCTGCTTTTTCAGGAAATCAATGGTGAGGCTTTGCGGTGCCCAACCGCTGGCATTCAAACCGTAAAGTTTCCCGGTCTTCGCGTCCCAATAGAGAAGAAACAGATCGCCGCCAATGCCATTCATCATCGGCTCGGTTACACCGAGTACGGCATTGGCCGCAATGGCCGCATCGATTGCAGACCCGCCGTGAGCCAGAATCTGCGCCCCAGCTTGCGAGGCCAACACCTGGCTGGTGGCCACAATGCCGCGGTCGGTCACGACCATGGAACGCCCGTAAGCGCGATCCTGGGCGGAGGCCACGAGAGAGGAGATACACAAGAGAGTGCACAGGAATATCGAGCAGCGCATGGAATCTCTGCCGGAAGACGAGACCATCATTATTATCTGCCCGCCTGGATCTCTTTATGACATTACTATAAGTCTGGAAGGTTAGAGAAAGCCCCGATGACTGTCAAGCGGCAAATCGGAATCTACCCAACCATGATCTCGTGCACCGCGCGATAGGCCTGATCAATCGCAGCATTGGTGTAAGCGCTGGCTCCGGCATCGGAATTCGCAATCGAGATTCGCCCGAATTGTTTTCTTCCTGCAACCCAGGGGCGCTCTTCCCGCGCGTGCGGATCGGAATAAGAATCGTATTCGTAGGCATAACCGTGGGCCCAGCGGTTCACTGTGATGGCAGCCACGTCCCGCGCTGCATCGAATCCAGCGCCTGACAGCATGCGATTCAACTGATCGCGGATGTTGCGCTCGAAGGTCGAAAATGGTGTGCCTATCAACTCAAACCGCCCCCTCCGATACTGATCGCGTCGCGGCAGGCCGGACTTGCACGGCGTGCGCAGCATGAACAGCACCATCGATTCCTGCGGCGTGGAAGGAAACTTGTATTCGCCCAGGCTGACCGGAAAGTCCAGCATGGTGAAAACGTGATAACTGCCGGGAGAAATTATTTGCCGGATGCCCAATTTCTGGAACGCCGTCCAGTTTCGAATTGCCACGTGAGTGTAGATGAGCGGTTCCTTCACGCCATGGTGCAGAGCTTCCTTCTGCTTGTCCGGCAGCTCGGGGCATAGATAAGGAATCATGCCGTTGTAGCAAGCCAGCACGCACGCGTTCGCCCGGGCAGACTGAAGTTTGCCTTGGCGCACATAGGCGACCTCGACCTGCTTCGAGTTTGCGCCGTCCCTGTGCCGTGCACGCACAGCGGTGCTGTTCAGTCGCAGGCGGATGGGAGAAGAGGCACGATCGAGTTTGCCGTAGTCGGCGCGAGCCGTGACCACGTCCTCCATGGTATGGCCCGGGATCGATCCCGGGATCAACGAGCGCACCAGCAGGCGGGCGACAGAAGCATTGCCATCGGGAAAATGGAAAATATACGGCTCTTCTTCTTTCTCTTCTTTCTCGCTCAATCCCATCCCGTCGAAGCCGGCATATTGGTATGCCCCGTAGTCGTCGGGATTTCTAAAGCAAGCCAGCGCCGAGATCGCATCAATTCCGACCGCCCACAAATCGTTGGTATAACTTTGAAAGAATGGCAGCACTGCCGGATTTGCCTTGCACACGTCAGTCAGAAAGGTGGCGTAGCTGATCTTCGAAAGTCGCGCAACCTTCTCTTCGCGGGACAACCCTGGCAGGTAGTCTTTCTTCTCGGTATAAAGCCGCACAATTTCTAGCTGAAGGTTTTCAGGTAGCGGAGACTTGCTTAGAAATTCTCGCCAGGGCAGCGTGCCCATGCCCGGAACGCAGCGGTCTTCGCCAAAAGTCTCTTTGTCAAAAAAGCATGCCGTCCCTAGATGTGAGTACAGCTTCGTGTCGTAGGCTTTGTAGAAAACCTTGGGCTCGATGCCCAGGTCTTTGAGCACTCCCTTGGCAACTTCGCTGTACTCTGAGGGATTTTCGATAGATTGAGTTCCGCCGTTGCTGAGCAGCAGCCGGTTGTCTACCTGGAACTCATTGCGCCGGGCATGACCGCCGAAGTCGTCGTGATTGTCGAGAATGAGAATGCGTGACTTCGCACCCGCCTGCTTGCGATAGAAGTGGGCTGCGGCTAAGCCGCTTATGCCTGCTCCCACCACGATCAGATCGTAAGTTTCGTGCGTGTCCTCAGGAGTTCCGGCAGTGTCCCAAAATGTTCCATCGCGAAGTGAATGCGCGACATCAAAGGCGCCCGGCTGGCTTCCCCTCATACCATCTAACGCGGGAGGATAAGCCGGAGGATGTGCGGTGCTCGGGGCTTCGTCTGCGGCCGTGGCCATCCCGCCAAATCCGGCGGTCCCCAGCACCCCGATTCCCATCGCAACGCCATTCAGAAAATCGCGGCGGGTGATGTTGCGACCCATTCCCAATTCTCGGTCGCTCTGTTGGTGGCTCATGTTTTGTAGCGGCGACTACAGCTTACTATTGTGGGGCGTGTCAGCGCACATCGCGGTAATGCCCGCGACGTTGAGGGAGTCACTTGGCTGTCTTTTAGACACCCGCATACACAGACGCGCTGGTTTCTTGCTTTTTATCCCCGCTGATCTCGCGCACCGCGCGGTAGCCTTGGTCAATCGCAATATTCGTGTAGGCGTGGCCGTCTGCGTCAGAATTCGCAATATGAATGCGTCCAAAAGGCTGCCTGCCAATTACGCACGGTCGCTCGGAATCTGGACGGTCGAGAGGCTCGAAGAGCGGGTTGTACTCGTAGGCGTATCCGTGAGGCCATCGGTTCACGGTGATGGCCTGGATATCTTTTGCAGAATCGAATCCTCCGCCGGCAAGCATGCGTCCGAGTTGGTCGCGAATGTTACGCTCGAAGACGTCAAAGGGCGTGCTCAGCAATTCCCATCTTCCCGCCTGGTACTGTTCTTTAGCAGAAAGCCCGGGTTTGCACGGGGTCCGCAGCAGATGCAGCAGGCAGGACTCCTTGGGTGAACTGGGGAAACGGTACTTGCCGATGGACACAGGAAAATCCAGTGACACGCTGCTGAAGTAACTGCCCGGAGCGTAAATCGAATTCAACCCCAATTTCTGGAAGGATTCCCAGTTACTGATCTGCACATTGGTATAGACGAGCGGAATCTTTACGCAGTAATGCAGCGCCTCTTTCTGTTTGTCTGACATTTCCGGACAAAGATACGGGATCACCATGTTGTAGCAGGCGAGAACACAATGGGCCGCATGAACTTTGTGGGCCTTGTCACCGCGAACATAGGTGACTTGGACTGCGGTTGCGTTTTGCGGATCGCCTGTGTGTTTGGCGCGCACTGCCGTGCTGTTCAGCCGGATGCGCACGGGGGAAGCGGGATCGTCGAGACGCGCATAGTTGATGCGGGCGGTCACAACATCCTCCATCGTGCTGCCGGGTACCGCATCCGGAATCAGTGAGCGTACCAGCAGGCGCGCGATTGAGGCGTTGCCATCGGGAAAATGAAAGATGTACGGTTCTTCCTGCTCGCCTCCACCTGCATGTTTGCGCGGCTCCAGTTTCATTCCCTTGAAGCCTGGGTAACTCATCCCATAGCAGTCTTCCGCGGAGACCGCATCGATGCCCACGGCATAAAGCCCATGGGGCGCAGTCTGGAAGACCTTCAAAACCTCGGGATCGACCTTTACATACTGCAGCAGAAATTGCCCGTAGCTGATCTTTCTTAGTTTGCGCCGCTTTTCCGCGGGAGTGAGGCCAGGCAGATAGTCCACATCCGTTTCCTGCAGCCGTGCGAGATCTTTCTGTGCGGCCTGCGAAATCGGAACTTTCGCCAGAATATCTGGAGGATAAGTCAAACCAAGATAGTGAGTTCCGAAGCCGGGCAGCATCCGATCGACGCCGAACGTCTCCTTATCAAAGAAGGTGGCGCGTTTCAGGTCCATCGACTTGTACAGATTCTGGTCGAAGTACTTGTAAAAGCGGTCGACATCGACGCCCAGTTCCTGAAGCAGGCCGAATGCCTCCTTGCTGTAATGATGAGGTGCTTCGAGAGATTGGGTTCCGCCGTAACCGATCAATAGCCGCTGGCCATCGTGGAATTCGTTGCGTTTGGCATGTCCGCCGAAGTCGTCGTGATTATCGACAATCAGGATTCTGGAGCGAGGTCCTGCTTGCTTGCGAAAGAAATGCGCGGCAGCCAGGCCGCTGATTCCGCCGCCCACAACGACGAGATCGTAGGATTCCTTGTCATCGGGTGCATCCGGCCAGGTCTTGCCATCGCGCATCCCATGTGCCACTTCCCAGGATCCGTCATGGCTGCCGCGCATGCCGGTTTTAGCCGGGGGATAATAGGAGGGATCTTTTTCCGGAGACACATCCGGCGATGACATCGCCTCGAGCCAGCCGGGACTTGTTGCCGCTAGCGAAGCCCCCACGGTGATCGCGCAGCCATTAAGGAAATCTCGCCGCGTAATATTGCTGCCCATTCCAAGTGCCTGGTCCCGCTTCTTGCTCATTCGCCCTCCGGCAAGACATGCCTCTACTCATTCCGCAAGGTTCAGTCGACGGCTGCGTCGGCCTAAAAGGCAAACCGAAGAGCCAGCTGCAGGATTCTCGGGTCGTATGTTCCAGTGATCTGGCCAAACGTTCCGGACAACGACGATCCAGAGGCAGGCGGCCGGAATTCCGTGTGATTGAATACGTTGAACGCCTCGAGACGGAAGATGAGTTTTGTTCGCTCAGTCAGGTTGGTTGACTTTTCCAGCGCCAGGTCCAGGTTGGCCCGCCGTGGCCCGTGAAATGAATTCCTCCGATAGGTTCCGTAGAATCCCAGCGGACATGTGTCCGCGTCGATACAAGGGTCTGGCTGGAATGAGTTGGGATTGAACCAATAGTTTCCGGCGGTTCCATTGAACGTTTGCACCTGATGCGGATCAAGCGTCTGAACCGAGCTGACGGTCTGGTCTGCCCTGACTAGCTGTCCGTCGCCAGCTCCCGATGGTCCAGGACTGGTCGAACGCTGGCGTGTGCCTGCGGTAAAGTCGAGCGGGATCCCCGATTGAATAAAGAAGATGGGAAACAGGCTCCAACCGCTGGTCAGCCGTTTCGGGCCGCTGTCCCAGGCCTTCGCGAATGGCAACTCCCAACCGCCGCTGAGAGTAAACCGCTGCCGGACATCGAAGTCGGAGTTACCGTAGAACTGATGGCGATTGTAGAAAGGAATTGCTGTTATGCGCGAATTGAATCCCGATCCATTGTCCAGGTTATGTGACCAAGTGTAGGCCGCCGTAAAAAACACGTTTCCGAACACAGGCAGATCACTCGCTCTCTTGGTCAAGCTGGTCAACAGGCCGTTGTAATTCGCGTTATTCAGGCCATCAAACGTTGCCATGAACCCGAAGGTACTGTCGTCCAGCCCCTGGCTCACATTCAGGACGCGGTGTGTGGTTCCCAGCACGAACGGGTTTTGGTCAACCCAGGTCAGAAGCCCGTGTGAGGAACTGCCGGCGTAACCAATCTCAGCAAGAAGGCTGTTGCTGAACTGGCGCTGCATGCTCACGTTGTACTGATAAATGTACGGAGTCTTCAGGTGCGGGTTCACAAAATTATTGCCTGATCCCAGGAACGGAAGGAATCCCGCAGCGGTAAAGTCAATGTCCGACGGAGGCGGTATTCTCGATGGAAAGGGATCCGCCTGGCCGGCAGTCTCGTACGGATGAGACATGATCGGGCTTGCCGCGTTTGCTGGGAGAACGCCTGGCGCGGTGGGATCGAAAACTACAGCGGCGCCGCCGGCCCAAGGGGCTTCGTCGGTAGCCCAATCCGACATCCATCCGTTGAGCGTGTCAAAGAACATTCCAAAGCCGCCACGAATGCTCGTTTTCCCGTCACCCCGGGGATCCCAGGCAAAGCCAAGGCGCGGAGAGAAATTCTTGCGGTCGGGGAAGTACCAGCCTCGTGGCGCCCCTGGATCGCCGGGGACAACGAACCCGATCGGCGCACCCGGAAATCTTGTCGACTGAACACCGGGCAGAATGGTGAAACTAAAGCCCTTGGAATCGGTTTCGGGCGTCGTGTACTCGTAGCGAAGTCCCGCCGTCAAGGTAAGGCGCGGAGTTACTTTCCATTCGTCCTGCGCGAACGCTGCGTACTGCTTTTGGTGCTCGTTGCTGGGTGCCTTGGAGAACTGGTCAAACTCGTCCGAAGCTCCAAACAAGAAGTCGGCCAGGTCATTTCCCGAACCGATCCCATCGGCGCCGGAGAAAAAGAATATTCCGTTGGTCTGGTACGAATAGACCGTGTTCTCTTGCATGATCCCGAAGCGGCCGCCAAATTTAAAAGTGTGGTGGCCGCGATTCCAGGTCAGTGTGTCCGAAATCCCGTAATTATTGTCTGCCTTCCAGTGAACGTTGGGATCAAAGCCCACGGTCATACCGCTCGCGAATGATAGCGTCGCCGGGCCAAAGGGATCGTCCGAATTCACGTTGACTCCCAATTGGCTAATCGAAGGCGGATGACTAGCAGGAATAGTGGTCTGGTACCAGCGCTGCGCAGTTACCAGAAATTCGTTCAGCGTGGACGGCGAAATCGTTTTTGTATAAGCGATGTTGGAGAAGTAGTCCCAGGTGGTAGCGGCAGAACTAAAGCCAGTTACGTTGGCTCCAAAGAATGGATTGATTATCGGCTCCTTGTTGTAGCCGAGGGATAGCGAAATGCGGTCGTTGCGAGTAGCGTAAAAGTCGAACTTGCCGACATACTGGTTCACATCATCTTTTTCTGCCCCTTGAGGAAATACCTGGCCGTTGGGAGATGTGGGCAGTAGGCCGGCGGCGATGTAGGCTTTCGCGACTGGATCGATCGTCGTGGGATCGATAATCGCTTGCGCTGCAAGGGCCGGATTGGGCTGGTAAAAAGGATGATCAGCGAGGAATTGTGCGACTCCTGGATCCGGACCTGCGCCATTGAAGTTTGAGAAGTCACCGGCCAACTGTGCGGGAGTGTATGTCGAAACAAACCCCTCATTCAAAGTAGCGGTCTGCCGCTGCCCTTGGTAACCAAAGAAGAAAAAGAAGCGGTCTTTGCCATCCACTAACTTCGGAATCGTAATGGGGCCACCAATCGTGCCTCCAAATTGATTGCGCTTCAGGACCGGCCGCGGATTTCCCTGGGCCTTGTCAAAATAATCGTTGGCGTTCAGTGCGTCATTTCGCAGATATTCGAACAGGCTTCCATGCAGGGAGTTGCTACCCGACTTAAGCACGACACTGACCGTGCCTCCGCCATTTCGACCGTATTCGGCGGTGTAGTTGTTCTCCAGGAGGCGAAATTCTTCTACCGCTTCGGGGTTGGGATTAAAGACCACCTGGTTGCTCGTGGTTCTATTGTTGAGTCCGCCATCGAGGAGATAAGTTACAGAATCACCACGTCCCCCGGCCACGCTGATGCCCCCTAAGCCGTTGGACCCGCCATTGCTGGTGCCGTATGTTCCGATGTCATCGGCAATGGGAACGACTCCGGGTTGGGTCAGGGCCAGATCCAGGGTATTGCGGCCATTGAGCGGCAGATCCTGGATCGGCGCTCCTGTAACGGTTGCTCCGAGGGTTGCGTTTGAGCTTTCAACCTGTGTGGCTTGCGCCTCGACTTGCACAGTCTCCACAACCGATCCGGGCTTCATGCGCACATCGATTCGCAGCGATTGATTGATGTCCAGTGGCGTCGGCGCCGTCACCACCCTGGCGAAACCAGCCTGCTCCACAGAGACGGTGTACGAACCGACCGGAAGCTGTAACACTTGATACGTGCCTTCGCTATTAGTGACGGTTTCGGAAATAACATTGGTGCCGGTATTGATCACCCTCACTCTGGCTCCGGAGCACTACCGCGTCCTGCGCATCGGTAACCGTGCCGATAATGCGGCCATTTGTGTTTTGAGCGGAGACCGAAAAAGCAAGGACCAGAATCGTCTAGGATGGCAAATACTGGCGCCTGCAATCGAGATTGCGCAAAAGAACGGCAGCGTGACATAGGATTTCCCCCGAGACGCACAAATTTGTCAGACACCCAAGCACAGAAAAACTTTTCAAAGTGAAATTGCGCCGGACGCGGGCGATGGTGGGCGGAAAGGGCAACCGGGCCGCGAGACGTTACGCCGTCCATGGGATCTCCGTTTATTTTTCGCCCATCGAGCGATAAACAGCGAAATCGTCCCCCGCACCTTACAACAATCGTGGAAGGTTATGCACATTGATCTCGATTGTCAAGCATCTTGTTGCATGCACATGCGGGCGTGGAGGCAGATTTGAATACTGTTCAAGAAGCTTCAGGTTTTCTGGTAACCCGAGCATGGTGCGGCGCGACCGCCTCGCCTGATGAACAGAACGGAATTCGTCCTCGACTCGGCTTGTGGAACGATTTACAGCGTTACACGCTTTTATAGTAGGGTACCGTTGGCAGGACGCACCGACCCAAACACAGCGCGCAGGGACAAAAATCCGAGGGAGCGAGCGATGACGAAGAACCGCCACAGCCGTAGAGAATTCCTCAGTCTGAGCGGAGCAGGCATTGCCGGTATTGCCGGCGGGACATTGCTTGGCGCTGCAGGCACTGTCGATGCACAGACCACCAATTCCGATCCGCGAAACGCTGATCTGGTCGTCGTCAATGCCAAGGTTTACACCGTCGACGAGCGCGCGCCGAAGGCGGAGGCGTTTGCCGTTAAAGGCGGCCGGTTCATCGCCGTTGGGAGTTCCGCTGAGGTCAAGCCGCTGGTCGGCAAGGGAACTGAGACATTCGACGCGAAGCAGATGACGGTCGTGCCGGGGTTCATCGATTGCCATAATCATGCGGGCGGCAACGTCTTGCTCTACGACGTCATCGTAGGAAATCCCTTTGAAGTTGAGTTTGTCACCATCGCCAGCATCATTGAAAAACTCCGCGCCAAGGCCCAGACGACGCCCGCCGGCTTTTGGGTCGAAGGATATTTCTTCGACGACACCAAGGTAAAAGATAATCGCCAGCTCAACGTCCACGATCTCGACCAGGTGTCGAAGGACCACCCAGTGGTGGTGCATCATCGCGGCGGCCACACCTCTTACTACAACGGTAAAGCCCTGGAGATGGCCGGAGTTGACAAGAACACACCCAATCGGCCAGGTGGAACCTTCGATCACGATGCCAGCGGAGAACTCAACGGCCGGGTCACCGATCGCGCGCGAGTCGTGTTCGAGAAGGCCGGCAAGCGCGAAACATTTACTGCGGAGCAAAAGGCACAGCGCGATCGCGACGGGCTGGCCTACATCTCCAAACAATTTGTTCGCTTTGGCCTAACCACTGTTCACCACGAAAGTGGCGATCTATCTGCCCTGCAACAGGTGCGTGCCCGCGGCGAGCTCCTGCATCGCGTGAGCTACGAGCCCGGCGAGGAGGTGCTGGAGGCGCTGATCACCAGCGGAATCCGCAGCGGCTTTGGAGACGAGTGGATTCGGATAGGAGCCACTTCCGAGCACACCGTCGACGGATCGTTTTCTGAACGCACCATGGCGATCAGCCAGCCGTATGAGGGAACCAATCCTCCGTACAAAGGCAACATCACAGAAACGCAGGACGACCTGAATGCCTGGGTCGAGCGGGTCCATCGGGCCGGCATCCAGGTCAACTGCCACGCTAACGGCGACGTTGCCATCGCTATGGCACTCACCGCATACGAGCGGGCGCTGGGGCTGTTCCCGCGAGCCGACGCGCGTCCCAAAATCACCCACTGCACGCTGGTCAACGACGATCTGCTGCGCCGAATCAAGGCTATCGGTGCCGTTCCTGCTCCCTTCACGACGTATGCGTACTACAACACCGACAAGTTCCATTTTTATGGCGAAGAGCGCATGAAGTGGAGCATGGCCTATCGGTCGTTCATCGACGCGGGGATTCCGGTGGCGGCGGGCTCGGACTTCAGCCCGGGACCGTTTGCCCCGCTGATGGGAATGCAAGGAATGGTGACGCGCACCGGGTGGAATAAGGAAACCTGGGGAGCCAACCAGCGAATCAGCGTCGATGAAGCACTGCGGGTCAACACCTTCAACGGGGCGTACAACTCACATGAAGAGGCGATCAAAGGATCGATCTCACCCGGCAAGCTGGCTGACTTTGTCGTGCTGGCGGACGATCCTCACACTGTGGACAAGGAGAAAATCAAGGATATCGAGATCGTGCGGACAGTCACTGGCGGCGCGACGGTTTACCAAAAATGACTGCCGCTAAGATGACACAAGGACTGCCCATATTGAACTTATGGCCAGTGCTTTCTGGTTCCCTCTTCCCATCCGCTGTGATTGGGTTGCGGAGTTTCATTCACCGCACGGCGCAACGGCTCGCTATCCTTGTCACTTTCCCCTTCGTCCAGAAGCGGGGCTACCACTCGCAAGGCCTCAACTTCTTTTTGCAGCCTCGATGCCTCAAGCTCTTTCTGTCTCAATACTGCGTACGCGTCCTTCATGCGCCAACACTCCTAAGAAATGATGTGAATTGCGGAGAAACCATGGTTTTAGAATAACAGGGTTGGTGGCCATGCCCGGGACGGTAATTGCCTCAATAATTGCCCCTGGAACGGCAGAGGTCGAGAGAGGTCAACCATGGATCGTCGCCAGTTTCTCTCCCTTGTAGGCGTTGGAGCGTTCCACAAATTTGGGGGATCAAAGTTCAACGCCACTGCGCTTCAGATGGACGCGCATGATGGCGCCTCGGCGTCGCGGGCAGGAGAATCGAAAACTTTCGGCTCGGGTCATTTCGGCGACTGGATCACTGATCAGTTCGGCCTGCCGGCATACCGGTACACGTGCAATCAGGTCTCCGATCCGAAAGCCATTTCCCCGGTGCACAAAATCTGGCGCGATGCAGCCGACCATACACATCAAGTGGGAAATGATCGCCTGGTGGCTGCGGTGTCGAATTACGGATATGTCCAGGTGCGGCAGGACGAAGGGTCGCCGAAATTTCTGAACGACTATTCACCCGAGCACGGCCGTTACGGAGCCGGCATCGGATTTCTTACAGATGGAAAGACCGTGCTGAGTACCTACTATCCGGGGAATGGCGAATCGTTCGACAGAATTCTGGGCGAGGGCTACTTTCGGAAAATCGCGAAGGGAAATCAGTATGAAGTCGATCAAGTAATATTTGCCCCCTTCGGCGATGATCCCGTTTTGTTTTCGATGGCAACTCTCACGAATCATAGTAAGGATACGGCTGAATTACGTTGGGTTGAGTATTGGAGTTCTCACAACTACCAGTTTTCTTATCGTTCGTTTATGCAGGCGGCGGTGCAAACAGGTACGAATGCCGCCGATCTGCGACGTGACTTTGGCGGGCGCTTCTCACACCAATACGAGGCGATGCCAAATCGCGCCGGCTTGATCGAAACACAGCAATTTCTTGGCAGGACGCCCGAAGATAAAAAAGCGTGGGAGCAGGTTCAAGCCTATCTGGAAAAGAACCCCACCGGTTTTTTGGGCGGCCCTTTACCAGCCTACGCGTCCGATGCGGTAATGGAAGACCTCAACCCGCCATCCACTTTTCTCGTCTCACTGGATGCTCCTATGGATGGGTTCGCCACCGACTCTGCGGCGTTCTTTGGTAGTGGCGGTGTCGATCATCCATCTGGCTTATCGGCCAAGCTCAACGATAGTCTTAGTTCCACGGGCCCGGCGAGCGCACTCCTGCTTGAACGGCACATTAAGTTGCGTCCTCAAGAGAGTCGGACGCTTTGCTTTCTGTATGGCTATGCGCCGCAGGGATTCGAGATCAACAAACTGGTGGCAAAGTACTCGGTTGGACCGGGAGAGTGGTGGGCACGCTCCAGCAGCGCATGGAAATCGGACGGCGTTCGATTCAGCGTACCCGCCGAGCCATGGGTCGAGAGGGAGACCTCATGGCACAACTATTACCTGCGCAGCAACCTCACCTATGACAGCTTTTTCCGTGAACACATTCTTTCTCAAGGACACGTGTACCAGTACATTATCGGGTTTCAAGGCGCGGCTCGCGATCCACTGCAGCACGCGCTGCCTTTTGTCTTCAGCAATCCGGAGGTCGTTCGAGAAATCATTCGCTATACGCTGAAAGAGATCCAGCACGATGGATCGATTCCTTACGGCATCGTTGGAAGCAGCGTGCCCATGCCTGTCGTCTATCGTCCCAGTGACATGGAGATGTGGTTGCTATGGTTGGCCAGCGAATACGTGCTGGCAACTCGTGACAAAGTCTTCCTGGATGAAAAAATCCCCGGCTACCCGCGCCACGAAGCCAGCCCCAATGACCCGACCGTTCGCGAACTTCTCGGGCGCTCCTTCAACCACCTCGTCGATGGGATTGGTGTCGGCCAGCATGGGTTAATGCGGCTCTCCAATGGAGACTGGAACGACGACATTGTTGTCGGCCATGTGCCGCAAGCGCTGGCAGCCGAGGTTCGCCAGGACGGCGAGAGCGTTCTCAATGCCGCCATGGCCTGCTACGTCCTGAATTATTACGGGCGCCTGCTTACCTACGTCGGCGATGCCAAAGCCGCGGGGGAAGCGAATGACAAAGCCGAAGCACAACGCCAGGCAGTTCGCGCCCACTGGTCGACACGATGGTTCCGTCGCGCCTGGCTTGGCCAGCATCTGGGGTGGATTGGAGAAGACCATCTATGGCTTGAGCCTCAGCCTTGGGCAATCATTGGTGGCGCGGCTACGCAAGAGCAACGCAAGACTCTGGTCACTGCTCTCGACGAGCAAGTTCGCAAACCCTCGCCCATCGGAGCGATGCTTGAGAGCCAGGGTGACCCTGCCATGGCGAGCCCCGCAGGCGTTTTGACGAACGGAGGCGTTTGGCCATCCATTAATGGGACGCTGATCTGGGCCCTCGCATTGGAAGACGGCGCACTTGCCTGGGATGAATGGAAAAAGAATTCGCTGGCACTTCATGCTGAAGCATATCCGGAGATCTGGTACGGAATCTGGAGTGGTCCTGACTATTACAACTCGGTCCTATCAAGATATCCGGGACAAACGATGTTCGCAGAAGCTCCGTCTCCCGATCACAAGACACAAGCCGATCTAGGATTTAATTGGACAGATTTCCCCGTCATGAATATGCATCCGCACGCCTGGCCTTTGTACAGCTCCGCCAAACTGCTGGGACTCGAATTTCACGAAACCGGAGTGCGGTTCAGCCCGAATCTTCCACTCGCGGAGTATGGGTTCACTTCCCCACTGTTGGGATTCAAGAAGTCGAAGCATGGTTACTCAGGATGGTATGCGCCCGCTGCTGCCGGACGCTGGGATATCGAGATGAAGCTGCCCAGTTCTGAGGCGTCACGGATGGGACGAATCACAATCAACGGCTCTGTCGAAACGTTACGAAACACGACAAAGGAAATCCGTTTTACTGGCGAGAGCACTCCCGGCAAACCTCTACGTTGGGAAATTGCCTGATCTCCCCAAAAATATTCGGGACCACAACTCGAGGCACAGACGATTAACTGTCAGACCAAGCTTTCACTGTTCCACCGTTCTCCGCATTGAAGAATTTGGCAACGCTGCCGGAGGAGTTCACATTCCGCTACAAATTCGTCCGGCGAGGCGGTGTTGAATTCGAACATGTCGAAGTGGCAGGGGATGACCGTCCTGGCCCCGATATCTTTCGCCAGCTGCGCAGCCTCAGGTCCGGAGAGATTCCCAGGCACCCTCCTTTCAGGAACACGACCATTGATCGGGAGAAGCGCGACGTCCACCGAAAAGCTTCGCAACTTCTCCGCCATGCCTGGGTATCGAACGGTGTCACCGCTGTGGTATACGGCCCAGTCCCCAAACTGAACTACATAACCAAGAAATTTGGCTCGTCCCAACTCGTCGCGTTCCACGGTTTCGTGGGCCGACGCTATCCCCGAAAATCGAATTCCCGAAACTTCAACTGTGTTCCCGTCGTCCGCTCCGATAGGAATCGAGGGATCGATTCCCAGGCGTTCCGCCACGAATACACGATTCGCTTCCGCTATCACAAGTTTTGGCTGCGGATTCCTCGACAGGATGGGACGAAGAGTTTCGGTATCCAGGTGGTCAGTGTGATTGTGGGAGGACGTCACGACGTCGACGAACGAAAGCCGCGGGGGGGCAATTACCAAATCAGTCATTCGGACATGAGGCTTGTCGGTCTGACTGTATTTTTTTGTAAGCGAATCGGAAAGATAGGGATCGAGCAATACATGAATGCCCTGCCACTGCAATAAGAAACCGCTTTGGCCCAGCCACCACAAACGGAAACTTCCATCGCGCTTGTCGGACGCGCGAATATCCGCAAGCAGTGCGTCGTTGGACCGAGCCGGACGAATCACGACAGTCCCAGTTCCTTGCGGACAACTTTTACCCCACTCACCATGTTGGCCAGTTTCTGTTGCGCCGCCCAGCGCGCCGTTTGACTTAAGCCGCAGTCGGGCGCGAATGAGAGCCGTTCCGCGGGAGCATGCTTCAGGCACAACCGCACCCGGTCGGCAACATCCGCGGGCGTCTCGATGTAGTAGCTTTTCACGTCAATTATGCCGACAGCGACGTCGATGCCCCGCGCCACAATTTCATGGATGATTTCGATCTCCGCAAATTCGCGACTCGCCATTTCCAGATGCATTTCCTGTACCGGCAGTTCGAAGAATGCGGGAAAGAGCGGAGCGTAACGACGCATGCCAACCGCCCGGCCTTTGAAGTTCCCGAAACAAAGGTGGGTCGAAAGCCGGCATCGTCCGATTACCGGCTTTACCGCCTCAATGAATATTTTGGCAAAGCGGCGGGGATCTTCGCGGTGGGCATAACAACTCATGGAAGGTTCATCGAGAGTGATTTCTTCACAACCAATCTCGACCAGCTGTTCAAGCTCTGCCCGGACGATCGGAACCAGAGCTTCGGTAACCGCCCAACGGTCCTTATAACTTCCTCCAGGATTGACGCGCCCGCTTAAGGTGTAGGGCCCGGGAACACTGGCTTTCAACGTCGGACCAGACGGCGCAATCTTTTGCAGCCGCTTGAATTCTTCAACGGCTCCCAACCCGTAGGCGGAAGTTATCTTGCCAGTGATCTCGTACTTGCCGCGTTGATCGTGCGCCGGCGGTCCAAAGCGGCGCGGAGAAAGCGCATTGCCGCGAATGCCTTCCAGCCGTCCATAGAATGACAGATTGAAATCGTAGCGAGTCTGTTCACCGTCCGTAATCACATCCAATCCGGCGGCGAGCTGGTCATGAACTGCCGCGATGACCGCGTCATTCCTCATCTCTTCGACATCAGTTTCGCCGAATTGTTCTGCGTGAGCGGTCGCGAACTCCAGCCATCCAGGAAATGGATAGCTGCCGACAACGGTAGTCCTTAGAGGTTGTCGTAACGAACCGTTTTGTACAGGTCGTAGCTTTGAATTCGGTGCGGGCTTTTTCGCTACCATCGTTTGTTTGGGAGTCATTCGCTTACCGTCCATCCGGCGTCCACGTTCAGGATTTGACCTGTGATTGCGCTGGACTCCGGCCGCAGTAAAAAACATGCGGTCTTGGCGACGTCGTCAGCCGCGAGCATGCTCTTTCGCAGCGGCTGCTTGTGGACCATGTATTTTGTGATCTCGGAATTTGCCTGAGCTCGGGCGGTCATCGGAGTATGCACCAGCCCAGGAGCTATCACATTGATTCGAATATTTTCCGGGGCGTAGTACGCGGCTGCCGCTATGCTCATGGCTTCAATCGCACCCTTACTCGCCGCATAGGCGGCGGTCGCGAAATGTTCGCGCTGCGGATGCCGCGCCAACACGCTGCCGGTGTTGAGAATCACTCCTGCCTGGTGATTTTTTGTCCACGACCCGAGAACCTCGCGACACATGAGGAATGTTCCCTTGGCGTTAACGTCCATGACCGTATCCCATGCCTCGGATCTGCACTGATGCAACGGACCGTCGCCGAGCGAGCGCGCGCTGATCCCGGCAGCATTCATGAGTGCGTGAATTCGCCCGAAGCGGTCAAGGCACTCAGCAATAGCGCGTTGGACTGCTGCTTCGTCGCGCACATCGCCGACTGCGTAGCCGGCATCCAGTTCATCGGCGAGCGAGCGACATTCTTTTTCATTTATGCCAAAAACAAATACCGAATCCTCCGCGGCCCACAGTCGTGCCACCGCCGCCGCGATTCCCGATGAGCCCGTGATTAGAAGTACTTCGTCCACATGTTTAGTCGAGTTCTTTATTGAACGTCTTCATTCAAACAAGTGTTTCAGGCTCTTGCGGTACGCTTCGTAGAATGCATCCAGTTGAGTTGCCGCACTGGTGTTGCCCACAAATTGATGGCTGGGCAGCACAACCGGTTTAACCCCGCGGGCCAGCAACGCTTCCGCTGTAGCACACCGAATCATATTAATGATCATCGCACCGGTGATCGTGGAAATTGGTCCTGTCCTCCACTCCAAACCTTCCAATTCCACCACGCAATCTCCCGGCGGACACTGATTGTCGATCACCAGGTCGGCGCAATCGATCAGCTTCTTGCCCGATGAGTGGGCCGCTTTCGCCTGTTCGCAATGCGCCTTGGAGACGATGGCGATTACCGGCAACCCGCGCCGTTGTGCTCCCATTGCCGCCTCTACTACTACCGGCCGAATTCCGCTGGTCGAAATTACGATAAACGCGTCATCAGGTCCGAAGTGAAATCCGTTCAGTATCTGCTCGGCGTATCCTTCATAATTTTCCAGATAGAGAGGGGCGCGCAAACCGTTCGCACCCACGATCGCCGCGTGATTGGAAAGGGCGAGTTCCACCAGGGCAACAAAACCGACGAAACAACCCTGCCGCGGAGTCATCTCTTCACACATCATCCGCGAGTGCCCATTGCCGAAAAGAAACACCAGGCCTCCAGGGGCGATGCGATCGGCGCACAGATCTGCTGCTTTCTGAATCACTCCGCCCTGGGTATCTTTCAACGTCTGCAAAGCGCCCATTGCACGTTCAAAGAACGTCAGGCTCGCACTGCCGCTTGCAACCTGGTTATCCACGAAGATCCTTTCAGCCGGCCTTGAAGAGGGCCGTGACGCCTTACAAATGCCAGCTCAATGATGGCTCACTAGGATGGCACAGAGTGCGTATAATTCACAACGATTGTGAGTTCAGACCAGGCAAACCATTCCGCTGATCAGGCCGTGGTGGTTGGCGTCGATATTGGCGCCACCGCTATCAAAGCCGGGTTCGTAAATCTCGGTGGAACCCTGATCGAGACTTTTCATCAGCCCTCACCACGAACTCCGGCAGCCCTACATGATTTTGTGCATCTCGCGTTAAACAAATCCAAAGCGGCGGTTCGCGGGATTGGGATCGGGTGCAAGGGCATTATCGACACAGCGACTTCGCGAGTAAACAGCTTGCCCGGAGATCTCAATTTTCTTGAAGGGCAGTTTTTAACCGATGTCGTTGCTCCGGGAAACCTCCCGCTCTATGCGGATAATGACGCTCGCACGGCTCTGATTGCGGAAGTCCTCTGGGGCGCCGCGCGTGGAAAACGCAATGTAGTTCTGCTCACATTGGGGACTGGCGTAGGCGGAGCGGTCCTGGTGGACGGCGCCATCTTGCGCGGCGCGTCGGGAGCTGCGGGTCACCTCGGACACATGACCCTCGATCTTCACGGGGGATTATGCATTTGCGGGAACAGGGGTTGTGTGGAAACGCGATTTTCGTCCCGGGCCATCGAGTCTGACTATCTGGCCCATCTTCACCGGGCCGCTCCGACGAAATTGTCTGCTGGAAGCGCGGGCCAGCCACCCAGCACGGAAGCCATTTTTCGCGCCGCGGCGGACGGAGACGAAAGCGCCCGCTGCGTAATTGAGCGCGCCCTCGAATATCTGACCGGGGCGGTGGTCAGCGTTCTGCACATTTTCGACCCTGAAGTCTTGATCGTCGGCGGCAATATCGCCGAGGCTGGCCCGCAACTACTCGCCCCCATTCAAGAACGGATAGCTCAACGTACCCGAATCTTGTTAGGGCGCGATATCCCAATCGTATTTCAGAGCCAGGTCGGCTACGGTGGAGTAGCCGGAGCGGCTGGGCTCGTCTTCCTGCAGCAGGGGCTGCTGAAAATCTGAATAGTCGGCCAAAATTCTATGCCTGACGCCCAAAAAGGTGCCGCGCGCTACTTGTTCCTCCCTGCAGCAGTCGCGGCGATAGGCGGCTTGCTGTTCGGCTTCGACACCGCGGTTATTAACGGCGCGATTGTATTTCTGAAAAGCCAGTTCGGATTGAGCGACGCGCAGACCGAAATTGCTGCCGGCAGTTTGCTTTTGGGATGCGTCGTTGGAGCCAGCCTGGCAGCATTTACCAGCGACCGCTTCGGCAGAAAGCGAGTTCTGATCGCGGCCGCGGCGTTGTTCACTATTTCGTCCCTCGGGTCGGCTCTTCCGCGTAACCTCACTGAGTTCGTAGCCGCTCGAGTCATCGGCGGCCTGGCCATTGGAATCGCGTCCACGCTCTCACCTCTTTATATTGCCGAGATTTCACCGGCAAAAACTCGCGGCTTGATGGTCAGCCTGAATCAGCTCGCAATCGTTATCGGAATTCTTCTGTCGTACAGCGTCAACTACCTGCTTACTGGCGCCGGACCAGCCAACTGGCGATGGATGTTCGCTTCCGCAGCCGTACCCTCGATCTGCTTCCTGATTGCACTGCTTTTCATCTCCGAAAGCCCTCGCTGGTTGCTGCAAAAAGGCCGGGACCGCGAAGCTGAACACTTCCTCGCGCAAATGGTCGGCTCGGAAGCCGCCGGAACCGAAATCAAAGCCATTCGGGATGCCATCGCCGAAGAGAGTGGGAACCTGTTCGACCCCGCTTTCAGGAAACCGCTGGTAGTGGCGATTCTTATCGGTCTGTTCAGCCAGTTCACCGGCATCAACACCATCATCTATTACGGTTCGCTGGTCTTTCTCGAGCACGTTCCTCATCAGACCGCTACCACGGCGCTGTGGGCCAACGTCGTTATCGGGGCAATCAATTTCATCGCCACGATTTTGGGAATGTCCCTTATAGATCGTGCTGGCCGGAAGCCATTGCTGATGTCGGCTTTCGGAGGAATGGCTCTGTCTCTTATGGGCGTGGCTGCCGCCATACACTTCCAGGCGTCGGCCATTGTTGTGCTGGTTTTTGTTCTTACTTATGTAGCGTGCTTTGCGGTGGGCGTGGGGACGGGGACCTGGGTGATGATGGCGGAAATATGCCCTACCCGCATACGTGGACGAGCGATGTCGGTCGCAACCATCTTTCTGTGGTGCGGAACACTGGTCGTCACCCTCACATTCCTGTCATTGGTCAACGCCCTGACTGCGCCCGGAACATTCCTGCTGTATGCCGTAGTTTCGATCGCTGCATTTCTGTTTGTGTGGCGAATGGTTCCGGAGACCAAAGGCCGCACGCTGGAAGAAATCGACCATTGGTGGCGAGCTCGGTCCGCTTGAACTGCAAATCGCCGCAGAGAGCAACGATTGATACCAGGAGGAGCCAACATGTCAGCATCGACTGAGTCCAGGAGAGGTTTTCTTTCTCGCCGGCGCTTCTTCCACTGGGCGAGTTCGGTCACCGCGGCTCTGGGCGCGGCGCCTCTGCTTGCCTCCGCCAGAACGGTTTCTTCGCCGATGACATCGGCATCGGATGATGGTGAGGACTATTACGAAAAGCTCGGCGTCCCGACGATTATCAACGCCGCCGGCACCTACACAACGCTCACGGCTGCCTGCATGCCTCCGGAAGTTTTAGCCGCAGTGCAGAAGGCCGCGCTTCACCCTGTCCGTTTGCACGATCTGCAGCGCAAGGCAGGCGAGTACATCGCAAGCCGCCTCAAATGCGAAGGAGCCGTGGTGACTTCTGGAGCGTCGGGGGCCATCAGCCTCGCGACCGCGGCCTGCATGCAACAGGCGAACAAGATTAATGTTCTGGACATGCCACAGTCGATTGACGGCATGAAGAATCAGGTCATCGTCCAGCGCGCGCACCGGTATGGGTATGACCGCGCCATGTATCTATGCGGGGCGCGAGTGACCGAGGTCGTCACGCTTGACGACTACAAGCGCGCGTGCGCCGCAGGCAACGCGGTGATGACGAATTTCTTTAACGCCGCCGAGGACGATGATGCGATCGCAGCTAGCGCGCAGATCGGTCGTGAAGAGTGGCTGCGGGTAGCACACGAGCACCAGATTCCATGTCATATCGATGCCGCAGCGGACATGCCGCCAATCTCGAATCTTTGGAAATACACGGGCATTGGCTTTGACCTGGTGTCTTTCTCGGGAGGTAAGGGAATACGCGGCCCGCAAAATGCAGGCCTGCTTCTTGGCCGGAAGAGTCTGATCGACCTGGCCCATCAGAACAATAATCCGGAAGAAGGAATCGGACGCGGAATGAAGGTGGCTAAAGAACAGATCGTAGGTATGGTGGCAGCGGTCGATTGGGTGCTCTCGCACACAGAAGAGTCGATGCAGGGCGACTATCAAAAGAGAGTAGATCGCATAGTTGCGACGGTCAAGGGTATCCCTTCCGTTACGACCGAGACCGTCGTGCCGAAGATCGCAAACCATGTTCCACATCTCCTCATACGCTTTGACCCGGCGGTCACAGGCATCACCACTGCCGAGATCGTTAACGCTTTGCGCAGCGGAAAGCCCTCGATTGAGTTGAACCCGAACACCGGTCAAAAACCCAACCAGGGTATTCCAGCCGATGCTAACACTCTCGTCGTTGGAGTATGGATGTTGCAGCCGGGCGAAGATGTGGTCGTAGGCCAGCGGATTCGCGCCGCTCTCACCCGAAGAGCTTAAGGTTCACACGTGTCTTCCTCGACGTAGACTGATTTGAGAACGACGGTGCGATCGGAATGAAGAAAGAAACGCTCGCTTTTTTGACGCTGGCAGGACTGGCATTCGCCTTCCAGCTGCCAGTGCTGGCACAAACAAAGCCCGATGGCGCTTCTGCTCGGGCTCACTCCACCTGGAGCGACTACGCGGGCGCCGCCGATGCCTCTCAGTATTCCTCGCTCACTCAGATCAACCGCAATAACGTTGGCAAGCTGCAGATTGCATGGACCTATCCAACAGGGGACGGCAACAAATACCTGTTTAACCCGATCGTGGTCGACAGAACTATGTATGTTCTGGCTCGCAACAATTCGATCGTGGCGCTCGATGCGACAACCGGCAAAGAGCTTTGGACCCATCCAGCAGCCCCAAAGACAACGCTGATCACCAATCGCGGAATTAACTATTGGGAAAGCGCGGACCGATCCGATCGGCGCCTGTTATTTTCAGCCAACAACTTCCTGGAGGAGATCGACGCACGAACGGGAAAATCGATTTTGTATTTTGGCGACAGCGGTCGCGTCGATTTGCGCGACAAGCTTGGACGCGATCGTGAAAGTCTCACCTTGGTGGAATCCACCACTCCGGGGCGCGTTTTCGAAGATCTCCTGATCCTTGGCTCTGCGACCAACGAAGAATACGAATCTGGCCCCGGCGACATTCGCGCCTACAACGTCCGGACCGGACGCCTGGTCTGGAGCTTTCACACAGTGCCGCATCCCGGGGAATTCGGCTACGAGACCTGGCCGAAAGATGCATGGAAGACGGTCGGCGGTGCGAATGCCTGGAGCGGTCTTTCTCTGGATGTTCAACGTGGTATCGTTTTCATTCCTACCGCAAGCCCTAAATACAACTTCTACGGGGCGAATCGAACGGGAGCGAATCTTTTTGGCGACTGCCTGATTGCGCTCAACGCGCGAACCGGAAAACTGATCTGGTACTTCCAAATGGTCCACCATGACATTTGGGACTACGACAACGCAACGTCTCCGATGCTCCTGACGGTCCGCCACAATGGCAAGATGATCGACGTGGTAGCGCAACCTGGCAAAGAAGGGTTCGTTTGGGTTTTCGAACGCGAAACGGGCAAGCCGCTCTGGCCCATTGAAGAGCGGCCAGTACCGAAGTCAGACATGCCGGGCGAGATAACGTGGCCAACGCAACCATTCCCCTCCGCGCCGCCGCCCTTCGCGCGTCAGAGCTTCACCGTCAAAGACCTGAGTCCATTTATGGAACCTGAGGAACGGGAACAGTTCCGCAAACAGATGGAAAGAGCTCGCAATCAGGGTCTTTTTACTCCGCCCGGTCTGACCGACACTGTCGAGATGCCTGGAAATAATGGGGGAGCCAATTTCCAGGGTGCGACCGCCGACCCCGAGCACGGCAACCTGTTTGTCGTTTCGAAAGACCTTCCTTCCATGCTCAAACTGGAACTGAATCCGATCGAGCAACTACCCGCAGGGAGTTCTCCCGAAGACAAGGGCCGCGCCGTTTTTCAATCCAGCTGCAGTTTGTGCCACGGCACAGAACGGGCAGGCCAACCTCCGGCGGTTCCTTCTCTGGTGGATGTCAACTCGAGACTTTCCGCTGAGCAAACCCGTTCGATCGTGGTGCACGGGCGCGGCCAGATGCCGGCGTTTCCCAAGCTATCCGATTCAGCTTTGGATTCTCTTTTGGCCTATCTTTCTCATCCCGAGCAAGTCCATCAGGAAAGCAAAGCAGCGATTCCTTCGGAAGACGGTCATGTCCCCACCACAGGCACAACATCAACATCCCTGCCGCCGGAGAAACTCCGTTATCGAAGCAGTTTTGGTTTCATGTTTGCCCATGATGGGTTGCCTGCGATCGCTCCTCCATGGACCACGCTCACCGCTTACGATCTCAATGAAGGAACCATCAAGTGGCAGGTGCCCTTGGGCGAGGTTCCTGAATTGGCTGCGAAAGGATTTAAGAATACCGGTTCGCATTTTCCCAAGGTTGGCCCGGTTGCGACGGCCGGCGGATTGATCTTTACCGGCACGCGCGACCGCAAGGTGCGTGCTCTCGATTCAATGACAGGTAAGGTGCTCTGGGAGACCGAGGTAGGCACAGCTCTTGAGGGGATGCCGGCAGTATATGAGATTGACGGGCGCGAATATGTCGTATTCTGCGTAGCTGCTCAAAACATTCTGAACGGGCAATCGCCGGTGCCTGGAGCCTACATTGCATTTGCTTTGCCGCCTGAATTTGGTCGACGGGTTCACAGGAACCACCCGGTTAAGATGTCACGCTGACCACAGGCGGTACGAAATTCATCCATCCCCGTCCAATTATGAAGCCGAGTTTGTTTTTACCTCTCTCTGGGATTCATTCGAATCTATTGGGGCGTTCGCCGGACCTGACTACGAAAAGGCCGTTTATTATCCCGAAGACAAACGATTCCTTCTAAAAATGAACTCGCAGGTTATCCACTAGGAGGTACTGGTCAGCCCTGAGTCTTAAGAAAATTCGGCTCTGAAGTTGACGGTTGAGGTCGCCGAAGATGAGTCCTTCTCTCGCGTTCTCGCGACCTCGCCGACTCAGGTTTCCGCGGACGCGGATTGGTCCTGTCGCGTACTGGTGGGAGGCCTCAAGCCCAACCATGTGTACTGGTACCGTTTCACGGATTCCGAAGGCTTCGGCAGCCGTGTCGGCAGGACGATCACGGCGCTGGACTCGGATGACGCGAGACCGGTTCGATTCGTTTTTGTCAGCTGCCAGAATGTTAATCAGGGGGCGCAGAATAGTTATCGCAAGACGAATCTTCGAGGATGAATGCGCTCCCGAGGCGGAGCGGATTGGTTTCGTGTTGCATCTCGGCGACTTCATCTATGAAATCGTCTGGTATCCAGAGGACCGTCCCCAGGGCATGTACGACCGTCGACTGCGAGACATTGTCCGCTATCCGGATGGCGAGAAGATCCGCGACTTTCACATTTCAACAACGGTACAAGGCTATCATGCGGTGAATTTCGACGGAGTTTTTGCCAAAATGGGACCATTTGGCCGCCCCTCCCTCAGCTAAGTGGGTCGCAATCTGACTCAGTTTGTCAATTGGCGACAAAACTTGACACAAATTAGCTGGATGGTAAACCCTCCCGGATGAGAAATGGCGATGACGAAAGGCTAAGAATGAGTCATCTGTGCTGCAAAAGAACGTGCTCAATCCAACCTCACGATCAAACCTTCGGAGGGCCGGAGTGAAACCGCTCCTCGAACCATTTCATTTTTGCGATCAAGATGCGTCGAAACTACGACCCGTCCACGTGCAGGAACCGTGGCTTTTTGCTCTTGGCTGAAGTTCAGAAAGATCGCGAACTTCTGGTCGCTATCCCGGCGCTCGTAATGGAGCACAGTGCAATTTACCGTGACCCAGTCAATTCGGCCGGAGATGAACGCTTCGTTTGCGCGGCGAAGACGAATCAAAGTGTGGTAAAGCGTAAGAATGGAGTTTTGGTCTTTCAACAAGTTCGCGACATTTACCTGTGCGTGCTCAACGCCCAAAGGCAGCCAGGGCTTGGCGCCGGTGAATCCACCGGATGGTGAACTATCCCAAGGCATGGGCGTACGCTCTGGATCGCGTCCCTGCCCGAGACCTGGTTCATTTTTTTCGGCGGGATCATGCACGTCCTGAGGGAGGATCGCTACATTCTTCATGCCAAGTTCGTCGCCATAATAGAGCGTCGGAGTTCCGCGCAGAGTGAGCAACAACATCACAGCCACCCGCGCCTGTTCTGGACCTACGCGGCTGGCAATGCGTGCCTGGTCATGGTTTCCCAGTACCCAGTTCGGCCAGGCACCCGAGGGCAATGCCGCTTCGTAATCTCGAATGACTTGCGCAATCGCATCCGCGTTCCACGGACATTGGATAAGTTGAAAGTTGAATGGAAGAGTCGCACCCCTCAGATCCTTTCCGTAATAGAGGACAAGTTGGTGGATCGGAAGATAGATCTCTCCAATAAGAAGCCGCTCGCCATAAGAATCGAGCACTGATCGCATGTTCGCGACTAGATCGTGGACCTCGGGACGGTCCGAATTGTAGATTGGCAGTAGACGCTGCGATGCGGGCGAGTTCGGATGACTCGCTGGATTGACCGGATTATTACGAAATTGCTCATCCTTGAACAGCAGCCACATCACGTCGACGCGGAATCCGTCTACACCGCGATCCAGCCAGAACCGGAGAACATTAAACATCGCTTCACGCAAATCCGGATTCCGCCAGTTCACATCCGGCTGCTGCTTAAGAAAAGAGTGGTAGTAATACTGACCGGTTATCGCGTCCCACTCCCATCCTGAGCCACCAAAATTGCTCAGCCAGTTGTTCGGAGGACCGCCATTCTCGGCGGCGTCGCGCCACAAGTACCAGTCGCGCTTGGGGTTTTGACGTGAAGATCGGCTTTCGAGAAACCAGGGATGCTCGTTCGATGTGTGGTTTGGAACAAAATCAAGAATCAGCTTGAGACCGCGTTCGTGCGCCGCCTTGAGCAGGCGATCGAAGTCCGCAAGAGTGCCAAACCTCGGATCGATGTCACAATAATCCGAGATGTCGTAGCCGAAGTCCGCCATGGGAGAGGGATAGATCGGAGCGATCCACAGGACATCTACGCCAAGCTCAACCAGGTAATCGAGCCGGGCGAGAATTCCCGCGAAGTCTCCAATGCCATCGTGATCCGTATCCTGGAATGACCGTGGGTAAACCTCATAAATAATTCCGCGTTGCCACCAGGCCGTTGCCTGCATCTTAGGTAGTCACTCCAGACGGTCACTGCGATAATGATTTTTGCTTCGACTCACAGACACGAAAGCGAACCAGCCATATGATCAATGATCTCTGGTACAAGAATGCGATCATCTACTGCCTTTCTGTGTCTACATTCATGGACGCGAATGGCGACGGGATCGGAGACTTTCCCGGCCTGATGAACCGGCTGGATTATCTACAGGGCATGGGCGTGACCGCCATCTGGCTCATGCCGTTTCAGCCTTCCCCATTTCGCGACGATGGTTATGATGTTGCCGACTACTATGGGGTTGACCCGCGGTACGGCACCCTCGGCGATTTCGTCGAGTTCACTCACGGCTGCAAGCAGCGCGGCATCCGCGTCCTCATTGACTTGGTGGTGAATCACACATCCGACAAGCATCCCTGGTTTCAGGAAGCCCGCTCCGATCCAAACTCAAAGTATCGGGACTGGTATGTATGGTCAAAGAAAAAGCCCAAACATGCCAGCGATGGAATCGTCTTCCCGGGCGTCCAGAAATCAACATGGAACTACGACAAGATTGCCAAGGCGTGGTACTTCCATCGATTTTATGATTTCCAGCCTGACTTGAATACCTCGAACCCAAGAGTTCAGGCGGAGATTCTGAAAATCATGGGCTTCTGGATTCAGCTCGGAGTCTCTGGTTTCCGCATGGACGCCGTGCCATTCGTGATCGGTACAAAGGGTGCAACAGTCAGAAAGCCGACGGAGCAATATGACATGCTGCGGACCTTTCGGGAGTTTCTTTCCTGGCGGCAGGGGGACGCCATCATCCTGGCAGAGGCCAACGTCCTCCCGGACACGGACATGGAATACTTCGGAACATCCGGTGAGCGCATGCAGATGATGTTCAACTTCGAAGTGAATCAACACGCGTTTTATGCCTTGGCGACCGGCGACAGCCGTCCGTTGATCAAGGCGCTCAAGGCAACCAGGACGTCCGAGGCCACAGCGCAATGGGGACACTTCCTTCGCAATCACGACGAACTCGATCTGGGGCGGCTCACTCACGATCAGCGTCAGGCAGTATTCGCGGTCTTCGGTCCCGATAAAGACATGCAACTTTACAACCGGGGCATTCGCCGGCGACTGCCTCCCATGTTGCAAGGCGATCGTCGACGGCTCGAGTTGTCCTACAGCTTGATGATGTCACTACCCGGCACGCCCGTCTTGCGCTATGGCGACGAGATCGGCATGGGAGACAATCTTCACCTTCCCGAACGCAATTGCGCACGCACTCCCATGCAGTGGTCCGCAGAGCCGAACGGCGGATTTACCAAAAGCGATAAACCAATTCTGCCCCTCATTTCTGGCGGGGTATACGGCTTTGAACATGTCAATGTGGCGCAACAGAGACGCGATCCCGAGTCCCTGATGAACTGGATGGAACGCATGATTCGCATGCGCAAGGAAGCGCCGGAAGTCGGCTGGGGCGAGTTCTCTGTTCTGCAAACCGGAACGCCTGAAGTTCTGGCCATGCGTTATGACTGGCGTAATAATTCCGTCGTGGTTGTGCACAATCTGAGTGCGACACCGCGAGAGATCCGGCTCGATGTGAGCGTGGAAGAATCCGGTTGCCTCGCGAATCTGCTTTCAGGGGACAACAGCAACGCTGATGCATCGGGCAAGCATTGCGTGCTCCTTGAGCCCTATGGATATCGATGGTTCCGAGTCGGAGGCCTGGACTATATCCTGAAACGGAGCGCTATCTGAGAGGGAGACGCTCGGCGGACTAGATAATGCACAAAGCCCAGCGATGTCTCGTCATTCAGATTACGAGCGCGGCAACTCCGGCTACCAGCAAAGCTAGCGCCCAAAGCAGATCAAAGTTGAACCACGCCTTCTGAAGCAGCTTGAGTCCCGACGTTTCGTAGGATTGATAAATCACCAGAGCTAGAATACCCGCCACCAGGAGAAGGCTGGACGTATGAACCACTACTGCGAGTCCCAACATTCCTGCATGTAGACCTGAGAAGTCAGTTGTCGAAGAATGCATGGAATGAGTCATGCCCTGCATCGGTTGCGCGAGCAAGAGGGGAACCAGCATCAATCCTGCCCCATGCGCCATGGCCATGAGGAAAGACCAAAGAAACAGATCGCCGAATCCCACCCGCATTCCTCCGCCTTTGGGGTGACGGGCGCGAGCCAACCGGTAGAGGCCCATTCCAAACAACGCCGCGGCTACGGCGATCTTTAAGGTTCGCTGCGATACAGCTTGTTGCAAGATGCGGATGACAAGGATCGTCAAAGCAATTGCCAAGGCATGACCAAACGCAATTGGTAAAAGCGCCCGTAGGACCGAACGCCGGCTTTTTTCCTGCAATCCCAGGGAGAGGGCAAACAGCCAGCCCATCCCGGGATTCAGTCCATGGTAGGCCCCGAGCAACGCGATCAATGCCCAGGGCCATGCGGAGTTCATGGGTAGCAATAGAAGTCAGACGATGCGTCGCCACCATCGAGCCTGACCTGATGAGGCCGAAGATCGCCGAAGTCTACGAGAAAATCCTTATCGAGCGCGATATTTCCGTCTGCGCTAACGTCAATCTTGGCCATCCAGCCTTCAATCCCCTCTGGATAAAACTGTTTGTCCCAGGATGCGTACAACGAATTCGTGAAATAAATTCGTCGGCCGTCGCGGCTGAGTTCTACCATCTGGGGTCCACCGTTCAGCGACTTCTTGGGATCGGCTGGGTGAGAGGCGTGGCGAACAATTCCTCCGATATGCACCGAACTCTTGAGCTTCGGATTGAAGGGATCGGAAACGTCATACTGTTGCAGTTCACCAGTCCCCCAGTTCGAAGCGTAGAGGTAATGGTCATCCACTGAAAGGTTGATATCCGTCAGCAATGGTGGCACCGCCTTGAATCCTTTCAGAAGCGGGGGCAGTTGGTTCGGGTCGGCTGGTTCGGCCGGAATTTCGATGACCTTCTTAACGTCCCATTTTCCGTTGGATCGATGCCATAACCAGATTGAACTGGAAAGATCTTTCAGCGATACCACAACTCCTACAAATCCGTAAGCTTTGGTTGGATCATGTGCGGGTCGAAGTTCGAGCACCATCTGTTGTTCCGCGCCCAGATCGATGGTCTGAAGATGTTTTCGTTTTCGCAAGTCCCATATGTGCAGGTTGTGTCCGTACTTTCCTGCAAGCAGTGCCTCGGGATTCACCCCATCCTCTACCAGCTTTGGCGTGCCCCACTCACTGGTAATAGCAGTGTCATAACCCAGATGCCAGGCGAAGTCGTAGGCCAAATATTGCGGACCTCTCTCCACTTCCCATCTTCCCAACGGCTCAAACGTGTAGTGGTCGAGCGCGAAAATTCCGCCGGGCCCTTCGCCATCGGGAGAGCCCAGAGCATTCATGTAAATGCCGTCCGGACCGCAGTGCACGGTGTGAGGACGGCTGTATCCGGTACGCGCATGAACTTCATCAGGCTCGATGACCTTCACGATTTTCGGCAGACGAGGGTCAGGCTTCGTATCAATCACGTGAATGCGCGAAGAGCGAAGACCAGGGACAATCAGGTAGCGGCGTTCCACATGGGGATGCGCGGCGTACGGGCACAACGCGGAACTGCATGCGTTCCAGCCGAAGTGATGCAGCTCGTCTCCGGCATTAGGCATGTCGACCCGGCCTACGATCTTGCGGTAGGTCTTTGACTCAGCATCCACGTCCACAACCGTGAGCGCATCTGGCTTAGTCCCGCCGTTTGGGTTCAGCGCAGCCACGTATGCCAACTTCTCCTTCGGCGCTTGCATTGCCAGCTTGGGAGATGGATAGAAAGTCGGATCAGCTTTGAATAGCATCTGACGTCACCTCTGACCAGGACGGATGATTACCACTGTACCAATTCGACTCGGCGGTTCTTCCCCCGTCCCTCTTCTGATTCGTTGGATGCGACCGGAGAATAGACGCCGCAACCGAATGCATCCAACCGGTTTGCGGTTACACCAAACTTCCGGGTGAGTTCTCCGACGACGCTCACGGCGCGCCGGTGACTCAAGTCAAGGTTGTAATCCAGCTTGCCCTGGTTATCCGTATGCCCTACCACGTGCAAGCGAAGAGACGGTTCACTCTTCAACAGCTTTCCGATTTCGGCAAGAGTAGGTTGTGACTCAGCTTTCACCGTATCTTTATCCGTATCAAAGTAGAGACCGTAAAGTGCCACTCTACCCGAATCGTGAATTGCCTGCTTCATGTCGTCCGCATTCACAAACGTCATTTTCTTTTCCATGACGTCTGGTGATACGACCACTAACTGCGCGAGCGGCTGGCCCTTCGCAACTTTTCCCTCGAGACGCTCCGGGATGACGCCGTCCTTGTAGGCTGTCACGAAAACCACATAGTAGGTGGGCTTGGCGTCCCGAGTCTTTCCCACCAGCATGCGTTCGTCGGCCTCGTCATAGGCGAGGATCTGCGAGACTTCAACCTCGGTGGCAATCTTGTCAAACGTTGGACCAAACCAGCCGTGTTGTCCCGCAGCTTTCTCGTACTGTGTCTCTATGCCAAGGCGCTGGAATTCCTGTTTGTAGTTGCGAAACAGTTCCGCCGGCGTGCGTCCTGCCGGAGCGAGGTACGTGTAGTAGCTTACCTGGCCCTCCACTGGCTGACTTTTCTCGAAAGTCGGAGCACTCTCGTCCGTGGGCGGCCCAAGGGGCAATACATATTCATCAAATCGTGGAGCGCGATAGCCGATGAGTTCACTTCCTTCATAACGCTTCATCCCAGCGGGGTCCTTCGAGTTGGGCACGTCTTGCCCCACGCTCGGAAGAATTACAAACAAACAGAAGGCCAAAGCGACAAGGGTCGATTTGAGAGTTCGGGTCAGCCAGCGTTCGAATTCGTTTCTTTCAGAGCCGAAATTTTCATGGATTGGAAGTTCAGTATGCATGGCCATCCGACACACCCCTTAGAAATCATAAGTTGGAATTTTGTCCGAGCAGCGAAGCGAGTGGGCCAATTGTCATCCAACCAGGAAATGCTGTCAACGCAACCAGCGTTCGTTCTGCCCGGACTGTCATGGACAGTTAGAAGGCCGTAGGACAGGGCGTAGCGCCGTTCTTTATTTTGGCTGCTGGTTCCAGTCCGTCTGCACTTCCGGCGGTAGATTTTTCAGCTGGCTCAAGAATGTGACTACCTGCCAGATTTTTTCGTCAGGGATCTCTCCATCCCATGCTCCCATTCCTGAATAACGCACGCCATTTTTCACGATCCAGAATATCTGCCATTCAGGTTTGTCGGGCGGCTCTGACGCGAATTGCGGTGCTCGTGGATAAAACGCCGTGCTGCCCCAGTGACTGGGTTTCTGGGAGTCACCGTGACATCCAGCGCAGCCGTCACGATAAACCTTTAGCCCCGCTCTCAGCACTTCGATTGATGCCGGCAGCGGATTCGGGACCTTTGGAGCCTGGCGTGCCAGCGAAGCATTGAGCGCACGACGCGCCATCATCGTCTCCCACGGGGGCGGGATAGCGGTCCCACTTACCGGCCAATAGCCTGAGACGGCGATCAATGCGGCAACTAAAGGACCGACTAAAAATCCAGCAAGGATACCGCGAATGAATGTTCGCATAAGAGAACTCGCCAGATTCTACCGTAGTACTCAAGAACTACCGTTTCCGGCAAAGCGCTGATACACACATTCCCGCTCGACAAGAGCGTCCAACCGACCCAAGCGACAAGTTGAGCAACTAATCGGGCGCGCATGATCAAGACGTTTTCTTAGCTGACAGGTCAACGGAGACTTTATGTCCAGCCCGGCGAGTATCAAAAATCATCCAATCCATCCAATACTGGCATCCCTTCCCATAGGGCTGTCGGGATTTGCATTGATCTGCGACATTGTCCGCCTCGCTGGTGGAGGCTCAAATTGGAGCGTGGTGGCCATGTACTGTGTCGCGGGGGGAATTGCGGGAGCAGTTCTGGCAGCAGTGCCCGGGCTTATCGATTACTTCTCCATCGACGACAAGGACATGGGACGAATCGCCACGCTGCACCTCTGGCTTAACGCGACTGCCATCGTTATTTTTGCGATTAATCTCTGGTCCAGACTTCACTTTGAAGAAGGAAGCAAACTACCGGTCCTACTGTCGCTTGTGGGAGTGGGTCTGATTGGGTTCGGCGGATACCTTGGTGGCGAAATGGTGTACGTAAAGGGGATGGCTGTTAAGGCTGTCGAGAAACCCGGCAAGCCGATGCCCAAGCAGCCGGCCCGGCGTGCTAGTTGAAATTGACAGGAGAAATCGGAAGCTCTACGACGAACTCCGAGCCTTTGCCCAGAGAACTGACAACCATAATAGAACCTCGATGTTGTTCCACGATCCATTGGGCAATCGCTAGTCCGAGACCCGCGCCTCCCAGATCACGGCTCCTGGCTTTATCGGCGCGATAAAAACGTTCGAAAATTCGCGGTCGATCTTCATCGCCGATTCCAATTCCATTGTCACGAACCGTGATCACCGCCTTTTCGTTCGCTTCCAATATGAGGTCGATGCTTCGGCCAGAGGCGGTGTACTTGACTGCGTTATCAAGCAGGATATTCAACAGGCGCGATAAAGCAGACTGGTCCCCTTCGATCCAGACATTGCGATCAGGAAGACTCTCAGTGAATTTCAGCTGATGAGTGGCCATCACGCCGTGCCAGTCGGCTGCAATCTGACACACTGTCTGCGTGAGATCCAGCGGGCGAATTTCCAGCGATTCCCGGCCCGCGTCAGCTCGCGCCAGCGAGAGAAGCCTTTCAATCAGTGAGGATGTTCTTTCTGCCTCATTGAGAATATGGCGAAGAGATTCCTGGTATTCCGCCTCGTCGCGCGATTTTCGCAATGCGATTTCCGCTTCCGTACGAATCAGTGAGATTGGAGTGCGCAACTCGTGGGAAGCGTCGGCCGTAAACTGTGAAACTCGGAGGAAAGCATTCTCGATGCGGGCAAGCATTTCGTTCAAGGTGTCCGACAAACGCTGCAGTTCGTCCCCAGTGTTCAGCCGTTCCAATCTGCTGTTGAGATTTGCTCCCGAAATGTTTCGCGCGGTTCGGGTGAGAGCATCCACCGGAGCAAGCGCCCTGCCGCTTAACCAGTACCCAACAGCTGAAGCTGCCAGGAGCACGAAAGCGGCAAATAACCACACATAGCGCTTGAACAGGCTCAGAGTTTCCAGGATGTCATGTTCCGGAATTCCGGTTTGCACCAGAAATATCCGTCCGGATACTTCCACCGTTTCGCTTAGGAATCGAAACTGCCGGAAACCTATCCTCCGGTCTTCATATAAAGGTTGTTTCAACTCACTGGCACGAGGTGCGGCGAAATCAGCCTGCTTCAAGAACGAAGAACGATAGATCCAGTTTCCCTGGTCGTCCTGAATTTGCAGGTAATCGCCGGAATGTTCGAGAATATAAGTCTCGTTAAGTTCTTCCTGCAACTGTGAGGTGGAAGCCCCTTTCGGCTGTGCCTTCAGAAAATGACGGACATCGTCGATTTGATCCTCCACGGTATCGTCGGCGATGTCGTAGAGGTTGTTACGGAGAATGAACCACATCCCGAAGCCGAAAGCCAGTTGTGCAACCGCAAAGATGATCAGGTACGACAGTGTGAGGCGCGAACCGATGGAGAGACGCTTCATCGCGATTCTGCGCGGATGATGTAGCCCACTCCGCGCACCGTATGAATCAACTTCGGTTGCCCGTTGCCATCTACTTTGGTGCGCAGCAGACGCACAAACACGTCAAGCGTATTTTCCTCAATTTCGCGTTCGAAACCCCAGACGGACTCAATCAAAAGGCGGCGCGGCACAACCTTGCCCGCGCGTCCCATCAGCCGCTCCAGTAAGCTGTATTCGGTACGAGTGAGCGAGAGCCTTACTCCTCCCCGGGATACTTCCCTGGTCGCAGGGTCCAGCGAAAGATCGTCCACTTTGAAGATGGTCGATTGAGGCACGGGCGCGCGTCTTTTCACCGCCCGTAAACGGGCAAGGAGTTCATTGAACGAGAACGGCTTGGTCAGATAGTCGTCGACTCCCAGGTCCAAACCGCGCACGATATCCTGTACCGAATCTTTTGCCGTCAACATGAGGATCGGAGTCGGAATCTTGTCCGCGCGCAATCTCTTCGCCAATTCGTATCCGTCAAGCCTCGGCATCATTACGTCGAGAATGATCATGTCGAGGTCGTAGGTCTTGGACATTTCGAGACCTTCGACTCCGTCCGCAGCGCAGACCACCGTGTGGCCTTCCTCCTCCAGTCCTTTGCGGAGAAGCTCCACCATTCGCCTTTCATCTTCGACGATCAGCAAATTCATGGGTGCATTCTGCGGGCGCTAATATTTCAGCCTAGTCCCACTAGAGGCTATCCACCATAACTGAATATTGGATGAAAGAATCAGCGGGCGACCGCCATCTGAATCCCAAAGATTCTAATGTCATTTCGCGCACAGTTTATAGGCTTTTCTCCGACCAACACATGCTTCCTTCTGAGGAATTCTGTCTGGCCTGAGGCTTGATTGAAAGCAAAGCGGGCACAACCCCACAGCGAATCCTGGCCCAGTTTCAGCCCCACTTTTGACGACTCTCCCAGCGATAAACCCTGCGGCGAGCCCGCGTTACGAGGACGGAACGTTCAGGTAACTTTCAGGTTTAGAAGCTACATTTTTCTTGAGAGTTGATAGCGGATGTTGCTGACCGCGCGTTTTTAAGAACGCATGCGTGCTCCTCATTGTTGCGAAGCCAAATAGAACAAATGACGACTGATCGCAACCGCAGTGTCTTCGATTTTGACTCGAAAACCTGCCAACGATTTCATCCCACGATTGAGGGGAACGACGTTCTGGTTGGTGGAAGGTGGCAAATGATATGAGCGAGCGTCCTTGTGGGCATTCTCTTGACAAGTCCGGTGTTCGCCCAAGACTCGTCGACCACTTCGTCATCACCAACGCCCCCAACAATTTCTACCAGCAGACCAGAGAGTACCAACCGTTGTGGCCTGACCAAACTCGGCCTGTGCTTGAAGGATGTGATGCATGATCAAGCTGGGATATGGACCAGCCCGTTGCGTATAAAAGCCCATGATGCACTGTGGCTAGCTCCTTTCGCCGGGGCTACCGGCCTGGCATTTGCCTACGATCAAGATGCACTCCGGGAAGTTGGAAACAATACAAGTCTCATAAACAAGAGCGAAATAGTATCGGGTTTCGGATCTGGATATGCGACGTTCGGCGAAGCTAGCGTCTTGTATCTTGTGGGAGCGGTTACCCACAATGATCACCTGCGCGAGACGGGCGTGCTTGGAGCAGAAGCCGTTATCAACGCTTCAATTGTTGCCGGCGGACTGAAGCTCGCAACGAATCGGCAACGTCCCGATGAAGGGTCTGGCACAGGAGGGTTCTGGCCGCACGGGCCAAGTGATTACTCCGTCTCCACTTCGTTCCCGTCCGCTCATGCTGCCTCCTCCTGGGCTTTGGCACGTGTTATTTCCGACGAGTACCGGGGATGGCCGGTCAAGTTGGGCATCTACAGTTTCGCAGCGGCGATCAGCGCCAGCCGTATTACCTCGCGCAGGCACTTTCCGTCTGACGTTGTAGTGGGTGGTACATTGGGCTACCTGATCGGTGGCTATGTCATCCACCATCATTCGTCTGCCGTGGATGGGAATGAAGCCAGCTTCACCATACTGCCGGTCGTCGACGACTCTCGACAGGCGTACGGAGTGACAGTTATGTTTACGCCCAGCACCCAACAAGCAGTTCGAGCGGCAACATTCTTCAGGCAACTCACGTCGGGTTTGCGGCACTAGCTGTAACAAAAGCCCACGTGTAGAGGTGCGAACACTATCGTTTCAGGACATGGTTTAATCTCCAAAGAGTGCATGTCTGGAGGGAGAATAATGAGATTCTTTCGTCGGATGTTGATCGCTGCTGGGGCTACCGTGCTGATGAGTGCGGCGAGCATGGCCCAAGTTGAAATGCAACTTTCGAACCCTCAGGCAGAGCGGACTGCTGCCCCTCTGGTCCTCACATTTCAGGACGCTGTCGATCGCGCCAAGAAAAATATGCCGCAGTTCCTGAGCGCAAAAACCGATTACGGCCTGGCACACCAGGACAAGGTTCAAGCACGCGCAGCTCTTCTTCCGTCCGTGACCTACAATACCCAGTTCTTGTACACCCAGCCAAATGGCAGGCCCAGCGGGGTTTTCGTCGCAAACAACTCGGTCCATGAATACGCAAGCCAGGGCAATGCTCATGAAGCGATCAATCTGGGGGGCGGTGAGTTCCACGATCTGCGGCGCACGCAAGCCGCTGAGGCGGCGGCGCGTGCCCGGATGGAAGTTGTAGCGCGCGGCCTGGTGGTCACCATTGCACAGAACTTCTATGGCCTGGCGGTAGCACAGCGAAAGTACGCCACTGCCCAGACCGCGTTCGCCGAATCAGATCGTTTCCTTAAAATCAGTCAGGACCTGGAACGCGGCGGCGAAGTGGCACATTCTGATGCGATCAAGGCTCAGATTCAGTTCAATGATCGCCAGCGGGGACTCCAGGATGCAAACCTGACAATGGAAAACGCGCGCTTGGCGCTGGCGGTACTCATATTTCCGAACTTTGAACAGAACTTCACGGTTGCGGATGATCTGGATCTACCCGTCCCGCTGCCATCCGTCGAGGAGGCGCACGCACTCGCTGCCAAGAGCAATCCTGATCTGGCTGCGGCGACGGCCACAGTGGCCGCAGCGAGCGCAGAGGTCTGGGCTGCGCGCAGCGCACATTTGCCCTCACTGACTATGGACTATTGGTACGGCATTGATTCCGATCACTTTGCCATTAGGAATCCGGATCGCACCCGCAATTTAGGCTATGCTGCTGCTGCCACCCTGGAGATTCCGATCTGGAATTGGGGGGCAACCCAAAGCAAAGTGAAGCAGGCAGAGCTCAGTCGTGATCGCACAAAGGTGGAACTGAGCCTGACACAACGGCAATTCGCCGCGAATCTCCAATCGTTCTATCACGAGGCCTCCGTCTCACGGGCGCAACTTGGGTCCCTGCAACAATCGTTCGAGTTGGCGAGTGAGAGCTTGAGATTGACTACGCTTCGTTATCAGGCTGGAGAAGCCACAGTGCTCGAAGTCGTGGATGCACAGAACACGCTCACCCTGACGCACGATGCGTTCGACGACGCCCAGGCACGTTACCGCGTGGCGATCACCGAACTGCAAACCCTGACGGGAGCGTTCTAAAGGATGCCCCGTCAAGCCAGGCTGACGATTCGGCTATTTTCTGCCGTCCTCCTTCTCGCTCTGGCCCCCGGGTGTTCATCGGCGGAGAAGGAAGCCGAACCCGTCGTGGTCGTGCAAGTAGCAATGGTCAAGCAGGCTTCCATTGAAAAGATCGTCAATAGCGAAGCCGTGCTTTTTCCACTTCAACAGGCGGCAATTACTCCCAAAGTAAGTGCACCAGTAAAGCGCTTCCTGGTGAACCGCGGCGACCGTGTGAAGGCGGGCCAACTGCTCGCGGTTTTGGAGAACCGCGACCTCGCGGCATCCGAGGTCGAAAATAAGGGCGCTCTTTCGCAAGCAGAAGCCGCATATGCCACCACCACCAGCGCCAGTCTTCCCGAAGAACTGCGCAAAGCAGAATTGGATGTCGAGGCAGCCCGGCAGTCACTCGATGCTGAACAAAAGCTGTATGACAGTCGCCAGAATCTTTATCAGCAGGGGGCCTTGCCACGAAAAGACTTTGATCAGGCACGGGTTAGTTTGACGCAAGCGAAGAGCCAGTTCGAAATCGCGCAACAACATTGGGATGCGTTAAAGGTTAGCGGCAAAGAACAGGCACTTAAGTCTGCCAGCGGCCAGCTGGAATCTGCGCGCGGCAAATATTTGGGATCACAGGCGCAATTGGGATACTCCGAGATTCGGAGCCCGATCAGCGGCTTCGTCACGGAGCGCGCCCTCTATCCCGGAGAGATGGCCGCGGCAGGTACACCTTTGCTAGTCGTGATGGATACCTCGTCGGTCATTGCCAAGGCTCACATCCAGCAACAGGACGCTGCCCTGCTAAAAGTCGGAAACGAAGCCGAGCTTTCAGCATCCGGCGTCGACGATAAAATTCCGGCTCACATTACCGTCGTGAGCCCGGCCACTGATGCGAATAGCACAACTATTGAAATCTGGGCGAAAGCGGCAAATGCGGGCAATCGCCTGAAGCCTGGGACGACTGCGCAACTTTCCGTAACTGCTAAAAAGCTGGACAACGTCTTGGTAGTTCCTGCTTCAGCAATTCTGAACCAGCCCGAAGGTGGTGTAGCGGTAATGGTGGTAGGTACTGACAATCGTGCCCATCTTCAGGCAGTCCAGGTCGGCATTCAGAGCGGCGATCGAGTCGAAATTACTTCTGGCCTGAAAGCTGGTCAGCAGGTGGTGTCGAGTGGAAATTACGGATTGCCGGACAACACGCAGGTGAAGGTTGATGCCTCCACCAAGGGCGCGACCCCGACGAGTGATTGAGCGATGAGACTAAGTGCACTCTTTCATCGAGCTCAAAGCGACGAAAATGACGGGGCGCAATACTGGTTTTCCCGCCTCTCTACTCCGATCATTTGCCTCATCCTTGCACTCGCAGGCGCCGGCGCTTATTTGGCTTTCAATATTCCCGTCTCTGTTTTTCCAAACACTGATTTTCCCCGCGTTGTGATCGGCGTTGACAACGGCGTGATGCCGATTGATCAGATGCTGGTGACGATCACCCGTCCGATCGAAGAAGCCGTCAATAGCGTCCAGGGATTGCAACAAGTCCGCTCGATTACCAGCCGAGGATCGGCAGAGATCGATCTGTTCTTCGACTGGAAAGTGGACATGTTCCAAACGCTGCAGCTTGTGGATTCGGCGTTAACCCGCGTGCAATCTACCCTGCCGGCAACAGCATCCGTGAATACACATCGCCTGACGTTCGCCAGCTTTCCGATCATGGGTTACAGCCTGGCGTCGCAGACTGTCCCAGCGACGCAACTGTGGGAGATGGCGACCTACGAAATGAAGCCGCGGCTCAACCGGCTGGACGGGGTCGCGACGGTCATCGTGCAAGGAGGACAGGAGCCAGAGTTTCACGTCGTGCCGGATCCCGCGAAGCTCTTGAGTACGTCAGTGACCGTAACGGACATTCTGGACGCGATTCGCCGTACCAATCTTGTGGATTCTCCTGGATTGCTGCCACAGGGTCACGAACTTTATCTGACACTCATTAACGGACAGGTCCAAACCCCGGACGCGCTCGGGCAGATCGTAGTCAAAACCACACCGGCGGGCATTCCCATACGCATTGGTGATATAGGAACAGTGCAAAAGTCGGTCAAGCCTGTCTACACGTTGGTCACCGCAAACGGAAAGCCCGCTGTTCTGCTCAACATCAACCGTCAGCCAAATAGCAACACGATCAGCGTCGCCAACGAAGTACACGATGAGGTCGAGCGTATCCGGCAGACGTTGCCTCCTGGCATTGCGTTGACCCCGTTTTACGATCAGTCGCAAATCGTGTCGGAGTCGATCAAGAGCGTTCGTGATGCCATCATCCTTGGCTTGATTCTGGCCTCCGCCATCATGGTTCTGTTTCTTCGCGACTGGGGCACGTCGATTGTGGCTGGGCTCGTAATCCCGGTTACGGTGCTGATGACACTGATAGTTCTGCGATTGCTAGGAGAGAGTTTCAATCTGATGACATTGGGTGGTCTGGCAGCTGCTGTTGGACTGGTGATCGATGATGCGATCGTGGTGGTGGAGAACATCGTGCTTCACAGAGACGCCGGGCAGCCCCGTCTGCAGGCCATCCATAGCGCTCTGCGGGAGATTACGGTCCCCTTAATCGGCTCCACAATCACGCCGATCGTAGTTTTCCTCCCCTTGATTTCAATTGCCGGTGTAACCGGCACGTTCTTCCGCGCCTTGGCCGTCACCGTAACTGCAGCGCTACTCACCTCGCTGGTTCTCGCACTCACATGGACTCCGAACTTGAGCCAGTATTTCATCTCATCAAAACCACGTTTTGGAGGAAAATCGTCGGCCGATGGCGAAATTACGACCGATCAACTTTTGGCCGCTGAAGAAGCATCTCTCACCGGCGTGTTCGGACAAATTGTTCGCTTTTACGAAAGAGTCTTGCGGGTTGGTTTGGGACGGCCTCGCCTGATCGCGATATTGAGTGTGATTCTGATCGCATGTGCATATGCGTCCTATCGGGGGCTGGGGACCGACCTGCTGCCTGAGATGGACGAAGGCGGCTTCATCCTCGACTATCTGATGCCGGCCGGAACATCTCTCCAAGAGACCGACCGGGTGTTGCAGCATGTCGAACAGATTCTCCATTCGGTTCCCGAAGTAGAGACCACTTCACGACGGACCGGGCTTCAGCTCGGACTCGCGGCTGTTACTGAAGCGAATTCTGGTGACTTCACCGTGAAATTGAAACAGAAGCGCAGTCGATCCGTAGAAGATGTGATGGAGGAAGTTCGAGTAAAAGTTCGTCATGCTGAGCCTGCGCTGGACGTCGAACTCCTGCAGCTCCTGCAAGATATGATCGGTGATTTGAGCAATTCGCCGGAACCTGTGCAGATCAAGCTTTTCTCGAATGATCCGCACTTATTGGCTGAGTGGGGTCCACGCGTAGGCGAGGCGATAGGAAAGATTTCCGGGGTGGTGGATGTGCTCAACGGAATCGACAACACGATCAGCGGTCCGGCAACGGTTTACCAGATAAATCCTGCCATAGCGGCCCGCGCAGGATTCACGCCAGAGGAAGTCGCAACGGATGCAGCAGCAATACTCGAGGGCGAACCGTCGGTCACGCCGGTGATCAGTAATGACCGGGCTTTTAATATCCGGATCAGATACCCGGAGCAGAACCGCGCCTCGCTGGACGCCATGAGCAATACATTGCTGAACAGCAGCACTGGCCACACGGCCACTCTGGGCTCCCTCGCCACGATCGAGCGAATTCCGGGACAGACCGAGATCCGTCGTGAAAACCTTCAGCGAGACATTACCGTGACCGCGCGGCTGGAAGGGCGTGATCTGGGCGGCGGCATGGCCGACGTACAAAAGACGGTTGGGAATCTGCATCTCCCTGCTTCCATTCGCGTGGAATATGGCGGAACGTATGCGGAGCAGCAGCAGTCTTTCAAGGATCTAGTTTTCGTCCTGCTCTTGGCGGTGGTTTTAGTTTTTCTTGTGTTGTTGTTCGAGTTTCGTAATCTTTCCGCTCCCATCGCCATCCTGGCGTCAGCGCTTCTCTCCACTTCAGGCGTCGCTTTCGCGCTGCTGATCACCCGTACTACTTTCAATATCTCTTCCTTCATGGGGCTGATCATGGTGATTGGAATCGTGGCGAAGAATGGCATTCTTCTCCTGGATGCGGATCAGAAATTCCGCGGTTGGGGTTTCAGTCCGGAAGAGGCCATGATTCAGGCAGGAAGAAGAAGGTTAAGACCGATCGTGATGACTGCCCTGGCAACGGTCGCAGGAATGTTGCCGCTGGCATTTGCTTTGGGAGCAGGTTCGCAAATGCTACAACCACTGGCAATTGCGGTGATCGGCGGAATCCTTATTTCGATGGGTTTATCGCTCGTAATTACTCCAGCGGTCTACTTCGCACTGGCGGGCCGGGAGTAACGATCCAGTCTGCCCGATTCTCGCGCCGACGCGCACGACAGTACTACTGGTCCCGATCGACCAACCACTTTCCGACTCAACGACGTGAGCTTGATCCAATCGCTCTCAGACACATCAAGATCGCTGGTGTGTTGCTTCGGTGTTAAATTCAAAAAGTGCGAGTTGTCCGCGGAGGACACTTTGACGGATATGCGGCGCAGAGATTTCTTGAAGGCGGCTTCCAGTTTTGCTCTTGTCCATGGCGTTCAGTCCCGGCCTCGGATATTCGCCGCCAATACGAAAACTCCTGTCTATCCCATCATTGACGCACACATTCACCTCTTCGATCCCAGCCGGCCCGGAGGAGTTCCCTGGCCGGAAAAGAACGACACGCTTCTCTACCGGCCCGCGCTTCCGCCTCGCTACAAGGATCTGGCTAAACCATTTGGAGTTGTAGGAGCGATCGCGGTGGAATGCAGTCCGTTAGTTGAAGACAACGACTGGCTACTTCGCGTTGCAGCAAGCGACACGATGATCGTGGCCCTGATCGGCGATCTGGATCCTGCGAGTCCTAAATTTCCAAAACAGTTGGAAATATTGGCAGCAAACCCGCTGTTCCGCGGCATTCGCTATGGCAACTTGTGGGGACGAAACCTCGGTGAGCACCTGAACAACCCCGGATTCATCGCGAACCTGAAGGACCTATCGAATCGCGGGTTACTGTTTGAAAGTGCCAATCCGAATCCCACCCTCATCGCCGACATCCTGACGCTCACCGATCGCATTCCCGAGTTGCGGATTGTCATTGATCACCTGCCGCAAGCGGTGCCTCCGGCGTCGGCCGCCGCCCGGAAGTCTTACGAGGACGATCTGCGTGCGCTAAGCCGGCACACGAACGTCTTCGTCAAAGGTTCCGAAGTGCTTCGCCTCCTAGATGGCAAGATACCGACCGATCTGGATTTCTACAGGCCCTGGCTTGATGAGATCTGGGAAATCTTCGGGGAGGATCGCTTGATCTACGGCAGCGACTGGCCGAACAGCGATCATCTCGCACCTTACGACACTACGTTCAATCTCATGACGAGGTATGTAGCCGGGAAGGGCCAGCGCGCTCTAGAAAACTTCTTCTGGAGAAATTCGGCCAAGGCATACCGATGGCAAGCACGCACGGCTGATCAGCCAAGACTCGCGAGCTGACCGCCTCGCATCATAGCATCGTGACTAAGACTTCGTTGACACGCCACTTATCGTTCACTTTTTGTAAGACTGTAAAGCACGCTTCCATGCGGCGGCAGAGTCACGCTCACTGAGCCTGACGCGCCGAGATCCTTCCGCTCCCATAGATTTCTTAACTCATATTTACCGGTCGGGAGACCCAAATCCCGAAATGAATAGTGCAAGGCTTGGGCGTTTTCTTCCAGATTGAAGACAGCCAACAATTGGCTGTTTGTCGTGGTCGACTGTGCTACCCAGACAACGGTTTTCCCGGTCGTGATTACGGGATGATTTCCGCTCGAGTGCTGATCCACCGCAATGACCTCCGGATTAGTAAGCAACGACGTCGTCCACTCGTCAGCTTTAGGCAAGTCGCCGCCAACCATCAGAGGCGAAGGGAAAATACACCACAGAGTCACAAACGTTCTCTGCTCGTCATGAGTTAGCCGGGTATAACGAGGTTGCCCCCAACCTGGAGCCGGGCCAAGATAACCCAGGGGCAGCATATCCGCATCCGGCCATTGTCCCGGCTGTGCCTTTTTTGCCCACTTCGCGACATTCGCAAACTGATCGCCCAGACCCTGCGGATAGTCGACGGTGCTGTGCCACAGATCCCAAATATCGTTCGATATCCGCCACATCTGCGCATACTTCCGCATCTCTTCCGTCTTTTCCAGAGGCGCGGGTCCAGGCGACAGGCTCAGCACAATCGGACGGCCAGTCTTCGCCAGCGCTGTGCTTAGCATCCAGATCTCATCGCCCTTATACGGCCGGCTGCTGATGCAATCCACCTTGATCAGGTCCACATCCCAACTGGCGTAGAGCTTGGCGATTGAGTCGTAGTAGGCTTGCGCGCCCGGCTTCGAGCCGTCAATGCCGAAGTTATCGAAATTCCACGGACAGGTATCGGAAGCGTCTGCTGCGTCCGTGGCGTGGTAAGAAGATCCCGCGATTGGCAGGTTTTTCTCAACCGCCTGTTTTGGAATACCGCGAAGAATGTGAATGCCAAATTTCAGGCCAAGCGAGTGCACATAGTCCGCAAGGGGTTTGAAGCCAGCTTCATTTGTCGCGGAAGGAAACCGGTTCGCAGCGGGAGTGTAGCGGCCATATTTGTCGAGGCTGTATTGCGATGTCTTGGAATTTCCCTCTGGTTGAGGGTTGACGACAAACCATTCCATGTCCACGACGACGTACTGCCAACCAAAAGCCTTCAAGTGGTCGGCCAACCATTGAGCGTTGGCTTTGACGTCACGTTCTTTGACTGTGGTCCCGTAGCCATCCCAACTATTCCACCCCATCGGCGGAGTCCTGGCCAGGGGCGGGTTTTCAAGATTAGCTGGTGGGCCAACTGGCAGGGTATTGTTCTGGCCGAAAGCTGCTTGTCCAGAAAACAAAAACATCGCCAGATTGAACAAGAGAGCACATCTCTTCATAGATTTCCCCCCCATGCGGCAGCAGAATCGGACGAGCAGGACAGTTAAAGAAGATCAATTTCCCCCATGTCGATTGCGACCAGCAAAGGTTCTGTTACCAGTTGGTAATCGCCTTCGTACGCATACACTCGACGCTTGGCTGGCACGATGATGCCGTCTACATCCTGGTAATCCGACGCATAGTTGAGCCCGGTTGCACCGCCAAGAATGTCTACGGTGTAGTCGTGCCGTCGCAATAAACCGTCCCGTCCGAAGCACGAGATCTGTTCCTTGGTGTGACTCTTCACGTTGTCCGGGAAGGTCACCTTCAGCCGCCGCCAAGTTTCGCCACCTACACGGATCGACGGAATCTCCTCGGTTGTAAACCCTTCATCAGCGTAAAGGAATGGAGTATTGAGGTACGTCCACAAGGCTTCGCCGACGAAATAGATAACATGAATGTCATTCCATGGAGTTCTCTCTGTTGCCCCTTAAATGACTCTTCCGGATTCTCGCGTGCCTCGATCAGCGTCCCATTCATAGTTTCGATCACAATGCGGTTCGGTTCGAAAATTGCGCGCTTGTCCTGTCCGGGAAAGTCCACTGTTACGCGTTCCGTCCGGGTCTCGACGGTCAACACGATGTTCTTGAGAAAGTCCGGCTTACCTTTGACGTACCAGATCACGCCCGTGATGGATGCGCCCACCTTTATGGCCTTCACTTTGTTCCAACGGTCAAGACCGCCGTGCGCTTTGATAGCCAAATTCAATAGTTCATCCATCGATACTCCTAATCATACTGATTCGTAACTCAAAGGCCCTGCCCCTCGCTCGCAATGAATGAGGGGTAAGTCCCTGGTGTATACCCCAGTTCTACAACCTTGCGGCTTCGAACAGTTCTCTGTAAGCAGTTATCAAGCTTTCGAGGGGAAATGCAAAGTTGAGACCGCTAGGGTTGGGAAGTACCCAAACATTAGCACCACCGAAACGATCAGGCTGTCGCCCCCAGGAGAGTTCACGCCGATTGAAAATTGCCGAAGACGCCGGCTTCCCCAAGAAGGCAATGTAGCGGGGAGCATATCGTCGGATCTTGCGTTCGAGTTCAGGGCGCGCCTCGATAAACTCATTTTTCTTAAGATCGCTGGCGGAGGTCGTCGGCCTTTCCACAGCGGAAGTAAGCCCACAGCGGTAGCCGAGCAACGAGTTGGCATTCTCAGGCATCATCAGTTCCGGTGTGAATCCGGAGAGATGAAGCACACGCCAGAAGCGATTGCTGCGACCAGCAAAATGTTGCCCGAGTGAGGCGGAACGCATCCCTGGATTGATTCCGCAAAATACGACGTTCAAGCCGCTTGCAAGAATGTCAGGGAGGCTTTGAATGGATTTGTCCTTAGGCATGAGATTGCCAATCATCGACCAAGATGAGTCAGAAGAAGATGCACTGTCATGGCAGGTATTTCTTCATTCAGCTTAACCGGCTGCTCGTGCGATTGGCAATGGATGGGCGAGACTCGACTTTTAGGCCAGGAATTTCGCCAGTGGCTGCCAGTAATTCACTTTCCATCCGGAGGCAAGGTGCTCCCAATCGCCATCTGGAAAGCCTCGGTGATCGAAAACAATTTTTGTTCCAGCGCCCTGCTCGATCAATTCGAACCTGGCAATGGAATAGATGCCCGGCTTCCAATCCCCTGCCGCACGCCAGGCTTGGACGATTCGCTGGTTGGGCACGAGTTCGACTTGTCGTCCGACAATCAGTCCGCCGAAGAGCGAGAACGCTCCGCCAACCTCTCGGCTGATTTCGGTGGGCTTCGCCGCCGAAACCAGGCCGGCTTTCATCGCAGCACCGAGTTGCACGACCTTGTCGAACTGTTTTGCGTCCGTTAGTGCTTCATAGACACGCTGGCGGTTTGCCTGGAAAGCAGGTTCCTGGTGGATGGCTTCTGACGTATGGGAGATTTTCTCCTCGTCTTCCGCCAAGGCGGCGCCGGATGCCAGCGCAAATCCGCTCAATGCGGCCACGGTGCGAACCACCAACTGCCGCCGGGTGGTTTCCAACCTCGGTTTGTATTCGTCGTTCATCCTTCCTCCTGATTGTGGTTGTCCCACCTCTCGGGTGGCCCGCAACATCCGCATGGAAACACGGACGCAAAATATGTTCAACGTAATATTTTGTGGGAACCCGGCACTTGTCGAGGCATACTGACGGAGAAAACCGAGGAGCATCGAATGCCTTATCCCGCTGGTCACCGTTCAGAAGTAAAACGCAAGATTATTGATAGTGCTCGCCGGTTATTCAACCGGCATGGCTTCGAAAACGTCTCTCTCCGGCAGATCATGGCGGGCGCAGGTCTTACTGCCGGGGGGTTCTACAGCTATTTCAAAAGCAAGAGCGACCTATACGCCGAGGTTTTGGGATGTTTCTTCACCGACCCCGAGTGGGAGAGTTGCTGGGAGGGCGTACACGTGGATCTGTCGTCCACTGACGTGGGCCCTCAAGTCGTGCGCGCCTACCTGTCGCGTCAGCATTTCGAAGACGTTGAGAACTCATGTCCGATGGTCGCTTTGCCAACCGACGTGGCACGCAGCGGGGCAAGCGCAAAACGTGCGTTTGAGACGGTGTTCAAGGCGATGGTCAGCGTCCTGGAGCGCAGTATCGTGGACAAGAAAGGCCCTCGTCGCACCAAGGCACAGGCAATCGCTGCGTTGTGTATCGGAGGAATGGTTGTGGCGCGCACAATGGTTGATCGGGGGCTCGCTGATGACCTGCGCGGAGGATGCACCGCCATGGCGCTCAAGCTTGGCGGCTGGGACAAAGGAACACGATCCCACGCGTAGTCAATCTATTACGGGGCGGGGCAGGCGGCGCCTTTGGAAGCCCACTCTTTCACTTCTGCCAGGAACTCCGACTTAGGTACCGCAATCGCAGTGCGGCCCTCACCGGGATTCCAACCCCACAGCACCAGCGGGGTGGACATGTGGTCCACGATCTGATCCACAGTGCGATTACCATTTTGCCTGGGATCCTTGAATAGTTCGCACAATCGGCCGTCACTGAGTCCTTCCCAGATCATCGGCATCTTTGGGTTGGGCAGATGCCAATCGGGCGCTCCAGGAGGCATATGCACCCCTTCGAGGTTGTGATCCTGGTGACAGGTGCCGCATCTCACGGAGGTGACGCCATCTCCTTCGAGACCACGCCGCACATTCATCGTGTGCCTGTGTCCATCATCTCCCTGGCGCGGAAAGTCTCCTGTGGAGTGGCAATTCATGCAGCGCGGATGATGAAGCACCTTCACCATGGATTGAAAGGCCGCGACCGACGCAGCGTTATCAGGCGATGCCATTTCGTAAACACGATCGAGTCTCGCAGGCTCACTCGCCGCAGCGTCAACCTGAATCATTGGGAATAACGCCAGACCGCATGCCACGATCACCGCGGTCACGATCATGAAACACTTCCGCAGGCTCATACTCCAATTCCGTCAATGGCATTAACCCTTACCTTCGGACCGCCAGCGGATTTGTCTGCCAAGGAAAGAAGTGCGGCTCTTACCCGTTCGGCGGTAAATGGCGCTTCCCGCACACGGGCGCCAGTCGCGTCAAAGATTGCATTCCCGAGGGCAGCGGCAACCACGGTAATTGCAGTTTCGCCCGCGCCGGTAGCAGGGACACCTGGTGGATTCATGAGGACAACTTCAATCGCAGGCAGATCGAAATCCAGGTATGCGCTTTTATAGGTTTCCCAATCTCTCGAGGTAACTCGCTTTTCGTCCCATGTGACTTCTTCCATAAGGGCGCGACTCATACCCTGCAGGATGCCGCCCTCCGTCTGATTTTTAACGCCGTCAGGGTTCGAGACCGGACCACAATCCAGCGCAACGATAAACTTCCTGGGCTGGACCCGCCCGCTTGCCAGATCAACATCGATCATTGCGATCAGCGCGGCGTAGCCGTTGTTGCCCTCATAACCGACACACGCAATCCCGCGTCCGCTAACCGTCCCGGTTCGAGAAGGGTTGGGTTTTGGAGACGGACGCTGGTCCCATCGGGCAGCATCTGCCGCCGATTTCAAAACATCAATGATCCGTTTCTCACGAAGGTGCCGCAGTCTGAAGGCAACCGGGTCTGCCTTTACTTGCGCACTGATTTCGTCCATGAAACATTCCTGCGCGAAGATATTCTGCAACCGCAGTGGCGACCGCAGGGGGCCGGTGAAAAAGGGCGATATCACCGTATGGGTTAGCACACGCTCGCTGCGGATGGTTCCGGCCCCGCCACATTTGTCTTTAATACAGCCGGCAATATAAGACGGGGCGTTGTTGCTTTGATTTCGAAGCTGACCTGTTGGTTCCGCCGCGGAACGCAGCGTTATCTGTTCCGGCATGTATCCCAGCAGTACTCCAGTAATTACGTTGCCCGGTTGGTCATAGCCGGGTCTGTTACCACGCGAAGCCACCCAGTTCTCGGAGTTCCAGGCGATGATGGTCCCATGGTGATCGATCCCGGCACGCTGTTCAATGACACAAGCCGAACCGAAATTCTCCCATGCCATCTCATCTTCCCGTGACAGTTGAACCCGGACCGGTTTGCCGACTGCATGTGACAACACCGCTGCATCGAACGAAACCGTATCGGCGCCGTTGAGTCCATAGCATCCGGATCCTCGAACGTAGATGACGCGGACGCTATCGGGTGCCAGTTCCAACAGCTTTGCCACGATGCTCCGAGTCGGATAAGCCGACTGCGTGGCAGACCAAACCGTGGCAAGGTCAGGCCGGACATCTGCCACCGCACAGGACGTGCCTACTGATCCATGCATTTGATAGGGATAGGCGTAGGTCGCGCGCACTGTAGTGGCTACGCAGGGCAAACTGACGCTCAACATCTTTCGAATCTACTGCCAACGCATCGTGGGAAGGCTGTTTGCGCATGCTCTCGTAGTAGGTCTTCTGCTCGGGCAATCCCGTACCTGGGTTCCACCTTATCTTTAACTGGCGCGCGGCTTGGATAGCTTGAAATTGTTTCTCTGCCACTACGCCGACAAAGTTGTTCCTTACCACGACCTTCACCATGCCCGGGATGTGTCGTACTGAACTCTCGTCGACGCTGGCAACTGAAGCGCCAACCTCTGGCGGCCTCACCACGCGCCCGTGAAGCATTCCCGGTACCCGCACGTTATGCACAAATTCGAATTGGCCTGTCATGAGCGCGGCCCTGTCCAGCGAAGGTACCGATTTACCCAGGACGGTCCATTGCGAAGGCAGTCGGCGCTTTGCGGTCTGGCTTAACGGAATGTTGAACCGCTTGCTTCCGATGAGTTCCTCATACCTGATGCGGCGTCCGGTTTTCCCTGAGATGACGCCGTCAGCCACCGTGAGTTGATCGGCAGGCTCTCCCAGACGCTTTGCTGCCAGATTTATGAGGGCTTCTCGCGCACTTGCCGCCGCCAAGGCCAGATTGTCCGAGTTGAAATTCGTAGGCGTGGACTGGCTTCCGGAAGTTGTTCCCTGGTCTGGCGCAACCGACGTGTCGCACTGAATCAGCCTCACCCGGCTGATGGACACGCACAGCTCTTCCGCCACCAGTTGCGTCTGCGCAGTGAACATGCCCTGGCCAAAATCGCACTTTCCGGTATATGCCGTGACGTTGCCGTCTGCGGCAACGGCTATCCAGGAGTCGAGTTGCCTGGGATCAATATGCGAAGGATGGGTGTCGAACGGGCCCTGCGCAATTGCAACGCGCCCGGCCAGCGACACACTGCTGAAACTAACAATCAACGCGCCGGAGCTTTTCAGAAATACGCGACGGGAGACGCTCATGCTTTTCTCGCATCTGCATATTTTCGGATCGCCCGCAGCATGCGAATGTGAGCGAAACAGCGGCATAACACCCCTCCCATCGCCTCGGAGATTTCATCGTCGGAAGCCGCAGGTTTCTTGTCCAGAACAGCCTTGGCCGTCAGGATTACTCCGCTAAGACAAAAGCCACACTGAGCGGCCCCTTCCTCGATAAAAGCCTGCTGGATTGGGTGCGGTTTCTCCGGCGTGCCAAGGCCTTCGAGAGTGGTGACCTCATCTTCGCCGACCGCACTCACTGGCATTACACAAGAACGCACGGTCTGGCCACGCAGAATAACCGTGCACGCTCCGCACTGGGCCATTCCGCATCCGAACTTCGGGCCACGCAATCCAAGCTCGTCGCTCAGGACAAACAGTAACGGTGTTTTTGGATCAACATCAAGTGTCCGTGACTGGCCGTCTACCTTGAGGGAAATCAGGCTCATGGCAAACCCTGGCGCGCCATCGAAGATAGTTCCAGCTTCATTGTTCTCCGTCGGTGTTTTGATGCATCTTTGTCACCCTCGGATGTTGGCTCAGGGCGCCAGAACTGCTGGGCAACACGGGTCAAATATGAATCTCGGGACCGACCTACCGCTACGTCGTCTGGGCACTGAATCTTCATCACACTCAGGATTGGGCTCGTCATGAAGGTAGTGACCAACGCCATCAGGACCATCATGCTGAAGAGGGGTGGCGACACGATCCCTAGATCGAGGCCGGCGTTCAGGATTACCAATTCGACCAGACCGCGAGTGTTCATCAATACTCCTAGGCCAAACGAGTCTTTCCAGCCCATTCCGGTTATTCGGGCGGCGAGGGCCGCTCCCGCCAGCTTACCCACTACGGCGGTCGCAATGATGGCCGCTGCGTATCCGAACATTGTTTTATTTGTGAGCAAGTCGATGCGCGTCCGCAGGCCGGTGAGCGCAAAAAACAGAGGCAACAGAAGCGCGAGACTGATGGATTCGATGCGATCCACTACGTCCGCAATCATGCGTTGATTGTTTGGCATGACCAACCCTGCCATGAATGCGCCGAATAATGCATGCACTCCCAGCCGTTCGGTTGTAAAACTGGCTGCCAGCATGAAGAGGATTACGGAAGAGATGAACTCCACTCTTGCGCCGTCCGGTTGATACCGGGATTCCCAAAAAGACAACGCACGACGAATCGGGACCAGCATGATGGCGATAAACATCACCAGCAAGATCAGTGTGATCGCAAAATGCTGCCAACTTTGTGCGGAATGCACCGTCGCCGTGAGAACCGCCAGCAGCAGCCAGGCGCTAATATCGTCAATTGCCGCGCAGGAGATGGCCACACTTCCCAGGCCGGTTCCCAGCAAGCCCCGCTCTTTCAGGATTCTGGCCAGTACAGGGAAAGCGGTAACGCTCATCGCCGTTCCGACAAAAAGCCCAAAAGCAAAAAACGCTACCTGCTCACCAGCGAATTGTGGATAGAGCAATACGGCAAGACTGATGCCCAGTGCAAGCGGCAGAACAATGCTGACGTTGCTGATCATGACAACTGCAAACCGTTGCCTGAGAATGCGTTTGAGATCAACCTCGAGACCAACCACAAACATGAAAAGCAGCAGCCCAACCTGACTCAGGACCGTCAACGCGGGTATTGACGATGAAGGAAAAACGAAGGCGAAAGCTGCGGGACAGAAGCGCCCAAAAAGAGACGGGCCAAGGACAATGCCTGCCGTCATCTCCCCTACAACACGCGGCTGGCCAATACGCTGAAAAAGCCAGCCCAACACGCGTGCTGCGAGCAGAATGACCGCGATGGAAAGGATCAACTCTTCAGTCTTCACCCAAATCCTTTTTGTGGTTCAGTCAGGGTTGCGCCATCAAACGGGCCATTCTACCGGATGATCGACAAACTGGGTTTTAGCACTGAAGACAGCGATTCATGCGCGAATTTCGCCAAGGAATGTCATAAGAAAAGGGCGAGAACAAACCACTAAGTTGAAGGCGCGCCACATTCCTTGCCGATGGGTTGGCTTCTCCGGGAGCTCTCGTTAACCGAAAATATGCTGCCGGCATCCAATGGTTCGAAATTGGCAATGCGCTCTTGTATGCTGCTTTTACTGACTTGAACAGTCGCTCATAGTAGTACGGAGAACCCAGGAGTCTTCAGGGAGGACGAGTTTGGAGAGCGAGCACCCTTATCTTGAGATAAAGAATGCCGAGGGAGAGAAGAAAATCTCCCTGCATGACAGGAACTCCGGGACGATCGGTCGCTCACCGGAAAATGGATTGGTCTTCGATGACGACGCTATGTCCAGAAGACATGCTTTGATTCAGCAGCCCCGGCCTGGAAAGTTCTATCTGATCGTCAAATCTCCATCATGCAATTCGACCGATGTGATGGGCTTTGATGTTGCCTTGGGGCGACTGACATTTGAGTGCCTGAGCGGCGCCGCCGGCGCCGCGAATTATTTCGAAAAGCGACTGCTTGAGCTCAAAGGTTACGATAAACCTGTCGAAACCTGGCTCATTTCGTATTCTCAGCTCAGAGAGTTTCTGGCAACCGGGGATTGAGCAGATAACGAAGCGCCAAATGTCCTTCTGAGTGATAGACCGGGTTACCGGCGGCCCTGCGAGTTCCGAGTTTCCTAGGATTTGATCCAACCATGCGCCCAGTCATTCAAGTTTCCGCGGTGCGCAAGACCTACGGCTCTACTGTGGCGGTGGACGAAGTATCGTTCGAGGTCAACGACGGCGAGATCTTTGGTCTAATCGGGCCGAACGGCGCAGGGAAGACGACCACGATGGAGTGCATTGAAGGTCTGCGCACGCCCGACCGGGGCAGAATCTCGGTGCTCGGACTTGATCCCTTCAATGACGTGTACAAGCTGCAAGAGAGAATTGGAGTACAGCTCCAGCAAGCGCAGCTGCAGAAGCGGATCAAAGTGTGGGAAGCGGTTGACCTCTGGGCTTCTCTTTATCGCAAGAACGCGACAGACAGTGAACAGTTGCTCGAACAGCTTGGCCTCATCGAGAAGCGGAATGCATGGTTCATGACCCTCTCGGGCGGGCAGAAGCAGCGACTGTTCATTGCGCTCGCGCTGATCAACGATCCGGAGGTAGTGTTTCTCGACGAGCTGACCACGGGACTAGACCCGCAGGCTCGTCGCGCCATATGGGAACTGGTGCGCGGCATCCGTGAGCGTGGCAAGACGGTCTTCTTGACCACTCATCTTATGGAAGAGGCCGAACGGTTGTGTGACCGCGTGGCAATAATCGAACACGGGCGCATCGTAGACATCGACCGGCCAGAGAGCCTGGTTAAGCGGCACTGCCCTGAGCGAACCGTCGTACTTGGTACCGACGATCCAACCGCTGCGGAGCGATTTCGGACAATCCCGCGGGTCGACGAGGTCATCTGCAACAACTCACAGATCACGATTCGGGGGCGAGGCGACGATCTCGTCACCGAGGTGATTCATTGTCTATCCGAGAATCGGATCCGGGTCACGGATTTCCGCACGATTCTCCCCAACCTCGAGGACGTCTTTCTCAAACTGACCGGGCACTCGATCCGCGACTAGGCTTGATAATTATGCTGCGTGGACTCTGGAAATTGACATGGATCGAGGTCAAGATCTTCCTCCGGGAACCACTCGGGGCGATCGGGACGATCGGTATTCCCGTCTTGGTGTTCCTCGTGACGGGCCGAGTGATTGCCCACAAACTCCCACCGACCGCGCTCGGCTCCAACAGTTTTATCGGCGTTGGTCTTCCGGTGCTGGCTTCGGTCCTGATCACCATCGGCGCCGTGATGTCGCTGGTCACGATCATTTCGATCTACCGCGAAGGAGGCATTCTCAAGCGTCTCCGCGCCACCCCTCTGCGCCCTCAGACCATCCTCACTGCCCATGTGATTGTGAAGCTATTGCTCTCCGCCGCCTCACTGGCACTACTGGTGCTGGCCGGCAAACGCTACTACCCGGTCGGCATTCATGTCCCATTGCTCGGATTCACGCTCGCGCTTCTGATAAGCACCTGGAGCATCCTTTCGATCGGCTTTCTGATCGCCAGCATCGTCCCCACGGCACGCTTTGCTCAGCCCATCGGGGCCGTCATCATGTATCCGATGATGGCGGTTTCGGGACTTTTCGTGCCGGTTGAATCGCTGCCTCCAGCGACTCCAGGTGGTGGCAAAAGTCGTGCCGCTAACCTACATGGTGTCCCTGCTCGAAGGCATTTGGAAGGGCGACCCGTGGAGGGCGCACGCGGGCGACATAGCGGCACTGGTCGTCGTATTCATCGTGTGCACATCCCTCTCGGCGATCGTGTTTCGCTGGGAGTAGCGAGGCCGCTTTCCCTCAGAGCGAGTTTAAAAACGCAATCAAGTCAGCTTTCTCCTGGGCTGTAAAACCAATATTGAAACGCACATCGTAAAAGACAAGGACATCGGCCAGCGACGAGGCCGAACCGTTGTGAAAGTAAGGCGCGCGGCTGGCAAGTCCGCGGAGAATGGGGCCTTTCAATTTTCCGATATCGGCCCACTTGCCAGTAATTAGGGCGCGGCCAGGATCGGTGGTCTGAACGGTTTCAAGCGTGGTGTTATTCACCAGAGTGAATACCGGCAGGTAGCTGGTATCCAGAGGACCGGCGACGTCCGCGACGCCGATATTCAATGGCGCAGAGACGGAATGGTTCCCTGCATTGGGAGTGTCATGGCAAGTTCCGCAAGTGCCCGAAAATGACGCAGGAAGTCCGGCCACATCATTTATCCCGGCAACGCCGGAAATCGTAATCGGTTTCGAATTAAACAGCGCCTGACCGCGGGCAATGCTGGCGCGAGAGGGAATTCGCGAGTTCGTCCAGGCATTGAACAGGTTGAAAATGTTGGGATTGAATGCCGCTCCCGTGGGATTGAACCCAAAGCTCGCGGGAAAGGAATCGTTGATGCCGATAAAGAAAGGTTGCGAAGCGATTGCAACTGGTCCGCCGGTGGCACGACTATCGTTCAGGAGTCCTGCTTTAAAGTCGAAAGCCTGGGCGGTCCGCAGAGCGGTCTCGAAGTTCACAATGTCCTGCACTTGCGCTGGCGTGGGAACTGCACCCAATGCGTGAATGGTAGTCGCGGATACCGCCTGGTGAGCCAGGTCTACCAGCAGTTGTCCGGTATTCGGGTAGGTGATCTTCTGCGTGCTCGGTGGCGTGGATTCGCGACCGTCCCACATGAGCGTACTGAGAAAACCCAGATTTGTCGTAGGAAGCGGACGTCGATACATCGAAAGTATAGAGGTATCACTGCATCCATAAGGATTGTTCACGCTCTGCACGCTGAACTCAGCACCGTCAGGTAGCGGCAAAGGAATGCGAATCAAACCTCTACTTAGCAGTAGGCTGTAGGCCTTGCGCCGTCCCTGCAAAGTTGATGTATCGATATTCTGGTCACAGTTGGAGCCATCATTAGCACGAAAGATCGGGTCGCGGCCCTGGGTCAGAAGAAAGCGTAGCTGTACTTCTTCCGCCGAAATGCTCCAGCCCTCCGTGGGCAGGTGGCAGGAGGAGCAAGATCGGCCATTGGTCCCCAGCGGTTGGAAGAAGGCGCCCTTAAGGCTGATGGGTGCGTTGTGGACGTTGTATGTTTCCACAAATCCGCTATGGTCTGGAAGCGGGAACAGGTTAGGCAAGGATTGAGCATTGGCTATCGTCGTTAACGCGACGACCACCACCAGTAGGATCGCCCCGAATTTTGCCAATTGGGCGTCTCGTAGAACCAGCCTCGTGGTAATTCTCCGGTAACTTGCGCAGCCCGATTGCCAGGTGTTAAACAACCCATTGCCCAGATTGAAGGTATGTTTGGATCGAGTGAAGGTCATGGCCCGCTCCTGCCTGTTGAATAGTGGATTGCGGGAACTTCAGGAAATCTGGCCGAATCAGACGGTGGTAGAATGGCCGCCAGTTCAGGGGTCCCGCCTCCCGCGCGGGACGAAAGCTAGCCCGAGTGTGCAGTCTGTGTCCTAAAACCAGTTCTCAAGTTTTCTCAAAGTTTCTCAAAACGGAGCTATGCCAAGCTCAATCAGCAACTTATACGCTTTCGGCGACTTCCGTCTGGACGTCCAAAATAGGGTCCTGCGGCAGGGCGAAAAGCCGGTTGCCCTCACTCCAAAAGCTTTCGAAGTTCTGCTGTTGCTGATTCAACACAGCGGCCAGGTCGTAACCAAAGACGAACTGATGAGGGTGGTCTGGCCCGACAGTTTCGTAGAGGAATCCAACCTGACCCAGACTGTCTTCGTGCTGCGCAAGGCGCTGGGTGAGACTCCTGAGCGGCGATACATTCTGACCGTGCAGGGCCGAGGTTACCGCTTTGCATCTGAAGTAAAGGAGGTTTCTGGCAGTGTGGCCGTGGCGCCACAAACTCCGCCCCCTCCTCCCCGGACAGAAGTTTCCCAGCCGGAATCCACAGACCGCAACTGGGGCAAGAAGATGTGGCTGGTCACAGGCGCGGTGTTGCTTGTTCTAGCCGTTGTATTGACGGCTTATTTTCGCAGGTCGCATTCTCACACCCAGGCACAGAGGGCGCGGGTGCGAGTCATGCTGGCCGTTCTGCCCTTCCAGAATCTGACTGGCGATCCGACCCAGGAATATTTCAGTGATGGCCTGACTGAAGAAATGATTTCTCACCTGGGGGTGCTCGATCCCAAGGGTCTTGGAGTAATCGCCCGCACATCGGTTATGCACTACAAGAACAATCAACCGCAGTTGAGTCAGATTGGCCGCGAGTTGGGAGTGCAGTACGTGCTCGAGGGCAGCATCCGGCGTGATGAGAAGAAAGTGCGGGTCTCTGCTCAGCTTATTCAAGTAAATGATCAGACGCATCTCTGGGCCCGGCAATACGATCGAGAGTCGAGCAATCTGCTGGGCCTGCAGGGCGAAATCGCTCAGGAGATAGGCGACGAAATTCTACTCATGTTGGGCGAAGACAAAAGCGCCCTTGCCGTCAGCAAGCCGGAGACACCCAAGTCGTACGAGGCTTACGATCTTTACCTGAAAGGCCGCTACTTCTGGAACAAGAGGAGTCCGGAGGGTTTTGAAGAGGCGATCAAATATTTTGAGCAAGCCATCGCGAAAGATCCCGACTACGCTCGTGCCTACGCTGGTCTGGCCGATAGCTATACGCTTCTGCCCGGCTACACCATGACGGTTCCTCAAACTGAGGCCTTGCCGAAAGCGCGTGCGGCGGCGCTCAAGGCTTTGCAACTGGATGGAGGGCTCGCGGAAGCACACACTTCTCTGGCGCTGATTACCGAAAACTACGATTGGGATTGGCAGACTGCCGAGAAAGAATACCGCCGGGCTATTGACCTGAACCCCAACTACGCTACCGCGCACCATTGGTATGCAGAATTTTTGACCTGGAACGGCCGCTTCGATGAAGCATTTCAGGAGAGTGAACGGGCCCGGCAGCTCGATCCCTTGTCGCTGATTATTGCCGCCGACAACGCAATGATCTTCTATTACTCGCGCCAGTACGACCGCGCTGAAAAGGGGTTCAATGCGGTGCTCGAAATGGAGCCGACCTTCCCGCGGGGTCACATGGTGAGGAGCGTGTACGTAAAGACGGGACAGTTCGCGAAAGCACTCGCCGATATCGATAAATACAACCCTGACAATGCGCCGTGGGAGCGGGTGTACGTTCTCGGCAGCGCAGGCCGCGCGGCGGAGGCTCAGCGTGCGATGGAAAGACTGAAAGAGTTAAGCCGTCGCTATCCCGTGGATCCGGCAGCATTTGCATGGGCATACATCGGCATGGGCAAAAAAGACGAGACTCTTGACGCCCTCGAAAAAGCCTACGCCCGGCATTCCAATATGATGGACACGCTCAAGGTAGAACCCGCATGGGACCCGCTGCGGGACGACCCCCGATTTCAGAGCCTCGTCCATCGCGTCGGACTCGCGCAATAATCTACCCTGTGCTGCAGAGATTCTCGCCTCTTGCCGGCTTGGAATTTCACGAGATTTGCCGAAAGCTGTCGAATACGGCGGCTCCCATCCGTCATATATTCAGGGCATAGAGTTCTCACAGTTGCCTCCCAGGAGAAAGCCATGCAATTTGCCTTATTAGTCTATGAAACACCAGAAGCCTTCGCGGCACGCAAAAACGACACGTACACCGGTGCCTGGCAGGCATATCACAAGGCTCTGGTCGAGTCTGGCACCTTTGTCGGCGGCGATCCACTTCAAGTCCCAGAGACAGGAACCACCGTCCGATTGAAGGAAGGAAAGCGGCACGTGCAGGATGGACCGTACGCCGATACAAAGGAGCAACTGGGAGGATTCACTATTCTCGAACTCCCTTCACTCGATGATGCTCTTGATTGGGCAGCGCGATGCCCGGCAGCGTCGTATGGAGCAGTGGAGGTCCGTCCGCTGGTACCGGAATTGAGGCGCAAGATCACGGGATGACCGGAACCACTCAGGAGAATGCTCACCGCACAATCGAGCGGGTGGCTCGCGAGTCATACGGTCGCTTGGTGGCATACCTTTCCGCGCAAACGCGCGACGTGGCCAGCGCAGAGGACGCCCTCAGCAACGCGTTGGTAGCAGCGCTCACCAGTTGGCCGCGAGACGGTGTGCCACAAAATCCCGAAGCCTGGCTGCTGACGAGTGCGCGTCACTCCTTTATCGATCTGGTTCGTCATCGGCAAGTAGCTGAAGCGGGTGAGCCCACTCTCCAACTGCTGAGGGAGGAACGCGAGGTGACCGTGTCGGCGGAATTCCCTGATGAGCGATTGAAATTGATGTTCGTATGTGCCCACCCGGCAATCGATCCGGCGATGCACACACCTCTCATGCTCCAGACCGTTTTGGGCCTGGATGCGGCACGCATTGCCCAAGCTTTTCTGATCTCACCCACGACGATGGGGCAGCGGCTGGTGCGTGCCAAGACGAAGATTCGTGACGGCGGTATCCGCTTCGAAGTCCCGCAGCAGAGTGATCTACCGCATCGGCTCGACGCCGTGCTTGAAGCAATTTACGCAGCCTTCGGAATCGGCTGGGACGACATGGCGGGGGTTGATCAGAGCGGACGGGAGCTGGCCGAGGAGGCGATCTGGCTCGCACGGGTCCTGCTGCAGCTAGTGCCGAATGAAGCCGAGGTTCGAGGTCTGCTGGCTCTCATGCTTCACTGTGAAGCACGAAGAGCGGCGAGGCGGGGATTGGACGGCCGCTACGTTCCACTCTCGAAGCAGGATCCACAGCAGTGGTCGCTTCCTTTAATAGAGGAAGCCGAACGCCATCTCGCCGAAGCGGCCAGACGCGGTCGCATGGGCCGCTTTCAACTCGAGGCCGCGATTCAGTCGGTCCATGCTGAACGAGCGCACAGCGGCCGGATTGAGTGGCACGCGATCGTGCTGTTCTATGAACAACTGGTCCGCATCTCGCCAACTCTCGGCACGCGAACCGGACACGCTGCGGCAGTGGCCGAGGTGAACGGACCTGACGCGGGGCTCGCCGCACTGGACAGGATAGATCTAAGATCCGTCTCGGATTATCAGCCTTATTGGGCGGTCCGCGCTCACCTGTTGCAACGGCTCGGCAGGAAATCTGAGGCTGTAGATGCTTTCGAGCGTGCGATTGGCCTCGCCGAGGATCCCGCAGTGAAACAGTTCCTCCTTCAACGGCGAGGCTGATTTTTCCTGCTTTTTCTGGTCGAAATCCACTCCTTCGACCCGTCATCCCTATAGAGGCGGCTTAACGCGAAGCTTAGACATCAAAGAGGTGAACTATGTGTCCATTATGTTTGGCGACTTTGGGATCAGTCGTTGCCGGCACGGCTTCTACCGGTGGCCAGACGGCGTTGACCGTGAAAGTCTCCCGAAAAAAGTACGGAACAAAGAAATCATTTCACAATTACATAAAAGGAGAAATCAAGATGGCGACGAACATGATAGAGAACCCGAAAATAGTGTCGCGCGATGAATGGCTTACGGCTCGGAAGAAACTGTTGGCCAGGGAGAAGCAACTCACGCGCGAGCGCGACGCGGTTGCTGCCGAACGTCGCCAGCTTCCTTGGGTCAAGATCGAAAAGAACTACGTTTTCGACGGGCCGGATGGGAAGGTCACGCTCTCGGATCTTTTCGACGGCAAGAGCCAGCTGATTATTTACCACTTCATGTTCGGTCCCGATTGGAAGGAGGGCTGCCCGAGTTGCTCGTTCAACATGGACCACACGGACGGCGCCCTGGTGCATCTGGCGCAACGCGACGTGTCGTTCGCGGCGATTTCACGAGCAACATACCCCAAGCTCGCCGCGTTCAAAAAACGCATGGGCTGGCACTTCAACTGGGTGTCTTCGAACGGCAACGATTTCAATCGCGACTATCACGTAGTATTCACCAAGGAGGAACTCGCCACAGGCAAGGTCTACCACAACTTCAACATGGAGGCATTCCCCGGAACAGACGCGCCCGGAATCAGCGTGTTCTACAAGGACAAGGAAGGAAACATCTTCCACACCTACTCGGCCTACGCACGCGGCACCGAGACGACTATGAACACCTATAACTTTCTCGAGTACGTGCCCAAAGGCCGCGACGAAGAAGGTCTGTCGTTTACCATGTCGTGGCTCCGCCATCACGATCGCTACGACACCGGACAGTTGGCCGACCCGGATAAGCCGTACTGGCCTGCGAACGCTGTGCCCGCACGCTGAACGTCCGAAACACCTCAAGCCGGCTCATGACCTGTCACAAGAATACGGCAGGACGGAGCCGGCTTGTCGTTTCTGATCCGCTCGGTATACGCTCTTTGATAATCAACCGCGACTCGAATGTGGCGAGTCACCTGAGTACCGCTTGAAGGAAATGACTGCCAGTGACGACTTCGAACGGTTCAGGACTGGCGCAGCCAAGTACGCCGCCTACCTGGAGACGCCCGAGGGTCGGCTCCGTCTCGATCTTGCCTTTGCCAACTTGCAGGACTTTCTTCCGCAGCAAGCTTCGCGGTCGTTGAGCGCTCTGGATCTTGGGTGCGGTACCGGCGCCATCGCGGTGCGCCTGGCGCGACTTGGTCTTCACGTCACATTGCTCGATTCGTCTTTACCAATGCTTGATCTCGCGATGCAGGCCGCGCGTGAAGCAGGAGTTACGGAGAGAATTGCACTGAAACACGGCGATGCCGCTCAATTCACGAACTTGTTTCCCGCAAAGTCGTTTGAGGTAATTCTTTGTCACAATGTCCTGGAATATGTTGACGACCCGTGTGCCGTGTTGCGCAGTGCGGCTCGCGCCCTGCGAGATCCGTCCAGCATAATCTCTGTATTGGTCCGTAACCGGGCAGGTGAGGTGTTAAAGGCCGCGATACACGACGGTGACCTGGCCGCCGCTGAGAATAATCTCACCGCTGAGTGGGCGAATGAGTCTCTGTACGGAGGAAAGGTGCGGTTATTTACGGCGGAGAGCCTGCAATCCCTGCTGATCGAATCGTCACTCGCGATAACTGCGGAGCGTGGCGTACGAGTCGTGTCGGACTACTTGCCGCCGAGGGTTTCCCGACAGGATGAATACCAGCGCATTCTAGAGTTAGAGTGCATGCTGGGCAAAAGACCGGAGTTTGCCGCCGTCGCCCGCTACACGCAATGCCTGGCACATCGCGCAGGTCCGGTCTCGGAAAGCCCATTCATAGTAAGCCCAGACATGAAGGACGGCGCATGAACAACGTCACGGCCCAGTCTTCATTATTCGCGTCTCGCGTGCCCTTGGGAATCGCGCCTGATGCGGGTATTTCGCTCGGGCTCGGCCTTACCAACGAGTGCAACCTTGCGTGCGCATTCTGCTATAGAGATCCGGCTCGCACAGATCGCCTCTCTCTGGATCAAGTGAAGACAGTCATGGAACGCTTGCCCATACGGTCGGTGAATCTCGGCACCGGTGAGAACGGCATGCATCCCGACTTCAACGCAATACTGGCCTATCTGCAAACGACACCGGTCAAGCTCACCATCACTTCCAACGGTCATAGTGTCGCAGTTCTCGAAGACGACGAACTGCGCGCCTTCCACGACATTGAATTTTCTCTCGATTACCCATCGCGAGAAGAACAGGACGCACAGCGCGGGGATGGCAATTGGGAACTCATCCAGCAGCAAGCAGAACGGTGTCGCAGGATGCGTATTCCTGTCACCATCATCGCAGTCATGATGAAGTCAAACTATCTGCGTTTAGCGGACGTGGCGCGAGTAGCCAAACAGTTCGACGCTCCCTTAAGAGTCAATGTGTACCAAGCTGTGCGGTCAGATATCTATGCTCTGACGTACGAAGAATACTGGGAAGGCTTCCGACGCCTGTTTGAAGAAACCGATGTAATCGCCATCGGCGAGCCGCTGGTCCGAGCAATTGCGGGGCTCCCTCCGCTCCGAGGCGGTTGTGGCGTCAGCACTGTAAGAGTGACACCAAGAGGCACGACGCAACCCTGCGTCTATTGGCCAGGACCGGGAGAGCCGCTGTCGGAGTTGATCACGATGGGCATCGACATTCTAGACTCGACCCCCTTCGAGCAGGCCCGCACACTTCCGGAGGTATGCCAGCCGTGCGAGTTCCGCGAGTCGTGTCACGGGGGATGTGCCGGACGACGGCGCTTGCAAGGAGCGCTGCCGGAGCCTGACTGCTACTGTCCGATCGTCCGCGGGCAACGCCCGACTCTGCCGATCCGCATGGCCGCTGACCGCGATCTACCCAAGCTGAGGAGTTCCTGCACCACCGTCGTGATCGCCAGGTAGTGTGATTCTGGATCACTCGCGAACTAAGAGTCGCGCAGTCCCTATAAACACTCGGCACAACTTGATAATCACTCGGCACAACTTGGATCCATAAATCAGCGCAACTGATTATTTCGTATTGATTGATAAACGTCTGGTTACAACAGTTCGCCCCGAATTTCGTCGCAGGTAAAATCAAATGCCATGCTCGGTCTTGGGTCACAGGGCGCTTATGAGTGGCTAGTCACGGATGAGAATTTTGACCTGCTGCAACTTTGCCCGGAGATCGTGCTCGCGAAATACGTCGCCGTGACCTCCATTGATAGCGGCCATTTTGTTCCTACAGAGCAAGAGACGGCCGCTGGCTGTCAGAGTCGTGGAAAAATAGGATACAGCCCAAAATTAAAACCGTCGAAGAGCTACCCAGAGCAGGATGGGATGAATGGTACATCTTTGATAGCGCCACGGACCTCGGCACGAGCCACCTCGCAGAAAATATCTTTGAGGTACCGCAAGAGCACGGACACGTAAGCGTGTTCGTGAATTATGGCTTCGCGTTACACCCACCCGAGCGGAGCGGTCTCTCGAATCTATTCTGGGATCAACTTGTAAGGATCCGTCCAGAGTCCTACGTCGGAGATGACGACTATCTGAGCTTTGTCAGCATGAACAAAGCTCTTTTCGCCGGAGTTCATGATGCTGTGAAAGCACTAGGCGCACCCTGGTCCTCCATCATAGGGCCGGGTGGCCTACTCAAAAGTGTTGCTCCCACTCAAGCCAACGACGGGCTTGAGTGGGCCACCTATCTAATATCTTTACCTTATTTTGCGTCCACCCACTTATCCGATCCCGTCAGCTTAACCGAAACATCAGTAATGAAGATGTGCAGGGGTTTGCCATCGGCGAAGCCGCGATGATCGGTTGAGAACAGAATTGGACCTGCCTTTTTGTAGCCTGCCCAGGTTGCGAGGACGCGGCTTGGCGGCTTGGCTCCGCCGCGGATGTAGACAAAATAGGCTACGCGGTTGTCTTTGCCGACGTAGAGATCCCAGGTGTCTCCGGGCGTGTAACCGCCGTCCGCGGGATACTTTATGGGAAGCAGCTCTGCGGTGCCGGGGCCCACTGGCAGATTAAACTTGCCCTGATCGACCGCGCTGGCGGCCTTGTCCCAATAAGCGTGAAAAGGAAACAGAGTCCAATAGTTGTCGTTGATGAAGCTCGGGTCGACTTGGTTCTTCACGTTGTCGTCTTGCGTGCCGGGGTCGGTGCGTACGTACGAAACCTTAACCGGCTTGCCGTCTTTATCCGTGCCTTCAAAGGTCACCTTGTTGGTCTTGGGCTCCCACTCCCACTTGTGAGCAGCTTTGAAAAGTCCGGTAATCTCCCCGTTCCAGGTGTATCGAATACCCTCAACTTGATCCCACGAATCGACCCCGAACGTCTTGGCGACTTGATCAAGAAGTGGGGCGCGCTGCTGCGCCCAGGAGTCTGGAGCAAGGGCCAGCACTCCGCAAAGCAGAAGACCCATCATGATTGAATGGTGGACATTTCTCATAGAGTCACTCCTCGGTGAATTGAACGAACGCTGTGTTGGATGACAGTGTAACCAAAAAAAGCGCGTGCGGCGCTCGTGCGTCGGCTGTCAGAAGCCACGTGGGGACAGCTGCCTCTGTGGACTTTCATACAGACACTCGCCTCAGGCTGCGCTCCCCTCTCTTACCACGCGGTTCCGGGCTTCGATGGCCTTGACTGAATTTACAAACGCTTTTTCCAAAACGCCTTTGCCGACGCTTCCGACGACCAATCCGAGCAGCCGTCCCTTGAGGTTCTTGCCCTCGCGGACGACGACCGCATCAATGTCGGTCGTGCCGTTGGGGTTACGGGTGAAGTTGTAGGTGTGTCCGGACGCGCCTCCCCAAGTATTGGAATCGGTCGTCGTGAGGACGACATGGTTGGGGTCAGACCAATCATAGTGCAGGCGTTCCCAGATCCCGCCCGATCCTTCAGTGACGTCGGCGTCCGTCGGGCCGCGGTGGTGCACCTTGAGATACTCATCGGCGCTATTGCCAAAGAGCTTTGCTCGGCCTAGCCCGAAGTCGGTAAGCCCGGCGATGTACTGCTCAGGCGTCAAGGTGGTTGTCCGGTGGAGGTGGATTGTAGACATGTGTGCTCCTGTTGTTAGGCGGCTTGGTTAAGCGGCGACAAACTGCTGTCCGCCGTCGATGTCGTAAGTTGCGCCCGTAAGGGCAGTGTTGATCATGATGTGTACGGCGAGCGCGGCGACATCTTCTGGCCTGACAACTCGCCGGATAGGAAGTGTGGCGCGAAGCTGATTGCGCCGCTTTTCCAGTTCATCGCCCAGGATCGATGCCGACAACGGTGTGTCGACGAAGCCGGCGGCGATGAGATTGACTCGGACGGGTGCCAGTTCGAGCGCCAGGTTCGCGGTGAGGGCGGGCAGCGCAGCGGTAGCCGCCCCCACGATCCCCATTCCAATTCCGGGGCGCCGGCCGCCGGTGCCGCCCATAAAAACCAGAGTGCCCCCCGGTCTTACTTTGTGGGCTGCGTTGCGGGCGACCAGGAGTGCGAGCACAAGGTGCGAGTCAAAGGCATCTCGCATCTGCTCGACGCTCATATCGAGAAGGTGCCCGTAATGCGGCTGGCCAGCCGTCACCATCACATGGTCGACCGTGGCCGGCAAATCACGAAAGAAGCGTTCGAGAGAAGCGGGGTCAGTAGCGTCGAAGGCCGCGGTGTTCAGCGCGTTGAGTTCCTTCGCGGCGCGCTGGAGACTCTCCGCATTCCTGCCGGTAAGGATGACCTTCGCCCCCTCAGCGCGTGCCCGTCGGGCCGTTTCGAGCCCGATGCCGGCGCTGCCACCGATCACAACGACGGTCTGACCGAGGAGTTCCGGTTCGCGCTGGATGGAAAAGGAGATGTTGGCGGTGCTCATAATGCCTCCAGAAATTCGAACTTTGGACCCCGCCCGCTCGAAACGATGTCGGCGAGCAGGCGCGTCTCTATGCCGGCGTGCGGTCGCGGGCACCTTCTACGTGGAGCGCGGCATCTTTGGCGGCTTCGTCGGATGTCCTCCCATTCTCGCGCGCGGCGATATAGGCGGCATACCAGCCCGACCAGTGGTGCTTGGGAGCGGTCGGTTCGTACTGGCCATGGCGCTGCTCGGTCTCTCGCAGAAGCTCCGTCAAGGTCCCGACGTCCAAGCTGAGTCCTCGTCCGGGAAGCCGCGTTGTAATCTCCTGCAGCAACCAGCCGTTGCCATCCGGATCGTGGAACGAGGCGAACGAACAGTAGCTGCGATGTTGAGGATCCCGACCGCTGACCCGGACCCGTCCGAACAAATAGGGTTCGTCCTTGCCAGCGTGCACGTCGCCGGCATCGTGGAAGACCTCGCTGATCCCGATACCACGCCCGAGCAGCTCGGCTCGCGCGGCTTCGATGTCGGAAACTATCAGGTATAGGCCTTGGGCGGAGCCGGGTGCCGCCCCGGTGACGTTCTTGCCGAAGATGATCGAGCCTCCGGAGCTCGGGGGCGTGAACTGGACCACGCGGAAGTCGTCACCGGGGAAGTCCGCGTCGAGCCGCCACCCGAGTTTCAAGTAGAACTCTTTCGCGCGGTCAACATCCGACACGGGGATGACGACCAATTCGAACTTCATGTCAGCATTCACGTTTCCGCCATTGTTACCACGGACTTGATTGTCAGATTTATCCATGGTTCTTTTCTCCTAGGCTGAAACCAACACCTGCCAGAGTCTAAACAGAGGTCTCCTTTGAATCCTGCAATGCAGACGACTGCCGCTTTCTTGTGTTCATTCGTGCCATTCAATGTGAGGAGTGGACAAAACCTCGAACCAATGCGGCGATCTCATCTGCAGCCGTGTCCAATGCGAAGTGGCCAGCGTCGAGGACGTGAACTTCAGCGTTCGGAACATCCTTGCGGTAACGTTCCGGTTCGCCCGGATCGAACGAGAGGTCATACTTGCCCCAGATCACGAGCAGACGCGGGTTCTTCTCGCGCATCCAGGCTTGCCATTTCGGATAGTCATCGACATTCGTTCGATAGTCGTAAAACAGGTCACTTTGAATCTCAGCCTGGCCAGGCTGATTGAGGAAGGCAAACTCATCAGTCCAGAGATCGGGGTCGTAACGTTCCACGTTGGGATCACTTCCTACGTGGCGCGTCCGCGTCGTCGCTAGCGACAGCAAATTTGTGCGAAGCGTACTTTCATTCGCAGCGCGATCGGCCCAAAAGGCCCGTCGTGCCTTCCAATTTGCCCCCAGGCCTTCATTGTGTGATACGGCGTCCTGAACAATGAGAGCCTCAATCCTTTCAGGATGGACCAAGGCCATGCGAAAACCTATCGGTCCGCCGTAGTCCTGCATGTAAAGCGTATATCGCGAAAGCTTGAGAGCCTCGGTAAAGTGATTCATGACCTCCGCAATGTGGTCAAACGTATAAGCGAACTTTTTCGGATCCGGCCAGTCGCTGTGTCCGAAGCCCGGGTAATCGGGCGCGATAAGGTGATAGCGATTGGAAAGCCGCGCGAAGAGTGGCTCGAACATCCGCGACGACGACGGAAGTCCGTGTAATAGAAGAATCGTCGGAGCGTCTTTCGGGCCGGCCTCTCTGTAGAAGATGGAGAGCCCATCGACCTGTATCGTGCGATAAAACGTTGGGTATTCCATCGACGATTCCTTTCGCTGCGCTTCGGCGAACGATGCAAATGACGCCGGCATCAGGGCAAGCACCAACAACACGCAGCAGACTCGAAAGCAACGACTCCAACCGGGTGAGCTGAAAAGACGCATCGTTTGCCTCTGCTCTTACGCTTCCACTTCGAAAATGACTTCGAGTTCGACCGGGGTACCAAGAGGAAGACTGGCGACGCCATATACCAGACGGCAAGGACTCTTTTCCTTTCCGAAGACGTCTTGCAACAAGTCCGAGGCGGCGTCAGCGACTTTCGGCTGATCGCGAACGTCTCCCGAAGTCGCTACTGAGACACCAAGCCGGACGACACGCGTCACCTTGTCGAGCGAGCCCAGATGCTCCCGCGCGACAGCAAGGACATTAAGCGCCGCGAGGTGAGCCGCCTTGCGCCCCGTTTCTACATCGAGCTCCGCGCCAACGCGCCCAATGAATTTTGCCGCACGGCCTTCCGTGGGAAGCATCCCGGTGAGAAAAAGCAGATTGCCTGTCTGCACAGCCTCTACGTAGGTTCCAAATGGCTCAGGAGGCGTAGGGAGCTCGATGTGAAGCTCTCTCAGCCGCTGCTCTGCGGTGGCCGACCGGGAGCTCGCGCGGGTTACTGGTTGCGCTTTCGGATTTGCATTCACGGGGGATCCTTCTCGGTGAATTCAACAATGGGTGTAGATGTCAGGAAGGGCCTTCAAGATGCGGAAGATATGTTAGCAAAACTTTGGTTGCGTAGACCAGATCCCGACGCAGCTAGTCAGTCGAGCACTGTAGCTGGGTTTAACAGCACCGCCGCACTCATGCTCGTCTCATCCGGCGTAACCAAATAAATGTGCCGGCCGCTGCCACGCATCCATATTCCAGCAGCATCACCCAGACAGGAAGCGCCCCCCACGGACGCCCGAGTGCACGTAAGTGCCATTGGACGTATACGGGGATAATGCTCACAGTCCAGATGATGATCAAAAGCGGAGGGCGGAGGTCAGAAATGGCAGCAGCCACAGCAGATACCACGGGAATACGACCGGTGCACACAAAAGACATGCTGCCATGGGCCAAACAAATTCGGACCAGGTAAACTTGGTCCGGAGATAACTTCCGCGCCGATCTTCTGATCCAGGTTGCAGTGACTAATCCGACGAGCACCGCCAGCCCAGCCAGTAACTGCGGAGGCGCCAACTGAGCGAGCGCAGCAAACACGGGAGCGTTAAAGCGGAAATTCTGCACATACGTACCCAGCGAGCCGACCGGGATGCGGCCGTGATTCAGGAATGGCACGTACAGGAGAGCGACTGCGGCTGCCGCCAGCGCGGCGTCGCGAACGCGAACCCGCTTCCAGTAGAGGGGCAAGAGTACGACCGGTAGAAATTTCACTGCGATCGCCAGCGCAAGCGCGACCGCCGCGATCGCCCGCCACCGGCGCACTAACGCCGCGACAGACACCACCAGCAATAGCGCGCCAACAATATCAATGTGACCGCTGCCCGCCACCTCAATCGCCAACAATGGGTTCCAGGCGAACGCCAGAACCAGGTACGCTCCCTTCCCAGTAAGACGCAAGACGTCCAGTAACACGAAAACAATTGCGAACTCGCAAACTACAAATGCCACTTTCAGCGCAAAGGTGGACTCCTGAATCGCGGTGACTGCGCGAAAAAAAAGCTGCGCTCCTGCTGGATACGGGCTGGGCAGATCCGGGTTGTTCAAGCTGCGGGTTTCCGCTGTATGCAGTTGCTGAACGGAAGGATCGCTTGGAACGACAAGATAAGGGTTGTAGCCCAGCCTTTGCAGGCGGCCGTCCCAGACATAGCGATGAATGTCATCATCAGGCCCCGAGGGCAGCCGAAGAAATGCAACGTGCCACACCGCAGCCAACACGAGCCCAATGACGAAAACACGCATGGAAACGCGTTGTTCAAATTTCGGCGTGGCGAATAACTCGCGGATCGCCAAGAGATATGCGATGCCCGCAACCGTCAAGGAGGCCATGAAGTACGGTCCACCGCGGTCGCCGAAGTGGCGTGAGCACATGGTTAGCGCCACGCACAGCGTGACGCCGAGTATGTACACTCTCCACTCGGGAGGGACCTTCACAGGTTTTCCGTGCTAGTCGATGATCGTGCTGCCGCAAGCTCCCACTGTTTGAGCCACGCCGCCGTACGTGGCGCCCGGGCCGGAGCCAACCGCAACTCCTCCGCCAAGCGAGTCAGGTCGTCCACTACATCAATGTCGTAAAAAGGAGCTGCGAAACCTACGGAAAGCTCGAGAGCTCGCGCATGTGACAACAGTCTCTCCAGCGCACTGCTGGTACCCATTCCGTCGCTGGCAAAAAGTGCGGGATGAGAAGCCTTTGCCCCGACAAGATAGTAGCCTCCGTCGTGCGTTGGTCCAATAACTATGTCGTGGGCGTTTAGCGTTTCGAAGGCGTCTTCGAGAACAGAACGCGGCAGGTGTGGGCTGTCGCTGTTGAAGGCGATGACGCGTCGTTGATGATCGCCTGCAAAGTGCGCAAACACCGAAGTGAGGCCTGCGGCAAGACCTTCACCTTTCTGCGCAACTACGCTCGCTTGTTTGCCTGCTAACTGCGTGCCTGCCAATTGCGTCAGCTCGTTTAGGTCGGAGGCCGGGCACATGATGGCAACCTCCACATCCCTCAATGACCGCGCAAGCGCCAGCGTGTCATCCAGAAGACAGCGGTAGAAAGCGGTGACCGCTGCGGCAGAAAGGCTGGGCGTTAGACGGGTCTTGACCACGCCCGGCCTGGGCGCTTTCGCCATGATTACCAATACACGTTCACTGTCTGACGACCGCACCCCCATCTCCCCTGAAGATTTCATAAATTGTTGGGGCAATAATATATGAGAGTTAAGGCCGGAAAGGGCACGACTTCAGTCGTGCCGTATTGGGCTTAACAAAGAGCGGCTTTAGCCGCAGAGATGCGCTGCGACGCCAACCCGGCTAGTGTCGTCACCCATGCTCAAATTTTGTCCCCCGGACTTATATGGACAAGCGAACCGCAGCGGCTAAAGTCGGTTTGACCTGATGTTTGCGGCACGACTCAAGTCGTGCCTTTCCCATAACAGTTCTATGTGTGCCGAGTTGGTGTTCCCCGTCGGGCTCTCTCTCAATTCTGTCATCCCGACCGGAGCAGATTACGAAGCGATGATCTGTAGAGTGGAGGGACCTGCTGTTGTGATGACACCGGCTGGGAAACGCCGAAGATCGACTCGAGTAGACGCGCAGAAAACACGAACGAGCTAAGGGGGCCCAACTCAAGCCAACACTAAGGCTTGAGTGGGCCACCCGTCCGTCAGAGTAAATTAAGCCGTCTCGAAGCGATCGTGGTTCATCACCTTGCTCCACGCCGCCGCGAAGTCTTTCACGAACTTCTCCTTCGAGTCGGAGCGACGCATAGACTTCCGCGAGCGCACGCAGTTGCGAGTGCGAACCGAAGATCAGGTCGACACGGGTGCCGGTCCACTTGACCTGGTTCGTCTTGCGGTCGCGTCCTTCGTACACGTCTCCAGAACCGTTGGACTGATTCGACGGCTGCCATTGCGTGCTCATGTCGAGCAGGTTGACGAAGAAGTCGTTGGTCAGCGTGCCGGGCTTCTTGGTGAAGACGCCATGCTTGGAGTTGCCGGCGTTTGCGCCGAGAACGCGCAGGCCACCGACGAGAACCGTCATCTCCGGCGCCGTCAGCCTCAGCAATTGCGCCTTATCGACCAACATCTCCTCAGCCGACAGGCGCTGCTTGCCGCGCAGATAGTTGCGGAATCCATCGGCCTTCGGTTCGAGCGGCTCGAAGGATTCGACGTCAGTTTGCTCCTGCGACGCGTCCATGCGTCCCGGCTTGAAGGGAATCTTCACGTCGGTTCCGGCGTCTTTCGCGGCTTTCTCGATCGCCGCATCGCCGCCGAGAACGATCAGGTCCGCCAGCGAGACTTTCTTCCCGCCGAGGCAGAAGCGTTGAATTCCTTCTGGATGGCTTCGAGCTTTGTCCAACACCTTCGCCAGTTCCGTTGGCTGGTTCACCTCCCAGAACTTTTGCGGCGACGAGGCGAATGCGCGCGCCGTTCGCTCCGCCGCGCTTGTCAGAGCCGCGGAAGGTTGACGCCGATGCCCATGCCGTCGAGACCAACTGCGAAACCGTCAGGCCAGACGCGAGAATCTTCGCCTTCAGAGCAGCAGCATCCTGCTCGTTGATCAGCGGATGATTCACCGCGGGGATCGGGTCCTGCCAGGGCAGCTGCTCCTTCGGAACCAGCGGGCCGAGATAACGCACGATCGGGCCCATGTCGCGGTGCGTCAGCTTGAACCACGCCCGGGCAAACGCATCGGCGAACTGATCGGGATGCTCGTAGAAGCGCCGCGAAATCTTTTCGTAAGCCGGATCGAAGCGCAACGCGAGGTCCGTGGTCAGCATGGATGGCGCATGACGCTTTGAAGGATCGTGCGCATCCGGCACCGTGCCGTTGCCTGCGCCATTTTTCGGCGTCCATTGATTCGCACCCGCCGGACTCTTGGTCAGCTCCCATTCGAAGCCGAACAGGTTGTCGAAGAAGTTGTTGCTCCACTTGGTCGGCGTCTGGGTCCAGGTGACTTCCAGGCCGCTGCCGATGGTGTCAGCACCAAAACCTTTGCCAAATTTATTCTTCCATCCGAAGCCCTGGTCCTGAATGTCGGCGCCTTCCGGTTCAGCGCCCACGTAGTCAGCGGGAACGGCAGCGCCGTGGGTTTTGCCGAAGGTATGCCCGCCGGCAATCAGTGCGACGGTTTCTTCGTCGTTCATGGCCATGCGCTTGAAGGTTTCGCGAATGTCCCTGGCCGCCGCAATGGGATCGGGCTTTCCATTGGGCCCTTCCGGGTTCACGTAAATCAGACCCATCTGCACCGCGCGCGAGAGGATTCTGAAGATCACGATCGCCGCTGTAGCGCTCGTCCGCCAGCCACGTGCCTTCCGGTCCCCAATAAATCTCCTCTTCGGGCTCCCACACATCCGCGCGTCCGCCGCCGAAACCGAAGGTCTTGAATCCCATGTCTTCGAGGGCGACGTTGCCGGCGAGAATCATCAGGTCGGCCCAGGAAATTTTGCGGCCATATTTCTGCTTGATCGGCCACAGCAGCCGGCGCGCCTTGTCGAGGTTCACGTTGTCGGGCCAGCTATTGAGCGGGGCGAAGCGCTGCTGCCCAGCTCCGGCGCCGCCGCGGCCATCGCCGATGCGGTAGGTGCCGGCGCTGTGCCACGCCATGCGGATGAACAGCCCTCCGTAGTGGCCGAAGTCGGCCGGCCACCAATCCTGCGAGTCGGTCATCGAGCGCATGCAGGTCTTTGATCACGGCATTCAGATCGAGACTCTTGAATTCCTTGGCGTAATCGAACTCCTTGCCCATCGGATCGGACAGGTCAGAGTGCTGATGCAGGACCTTCAGGTTCACCTGATTCGGCCACCAGTCGCGGTTCGTGGGAGCGGAGGCTCCGTGGTTGAACGGGCACTTGGATTCGGGTTTGGTGCTTTTGTCTTTAGTCTTCGGGGGAAACGCTTCCCGATGAAGTGGCGAGTGTGTTTTCCATATATTTCCGTCCTTCGAATCTTGATTGAGTACTGCGTGAAGAACTTACTTCTTGGCGCTGCAGCGGCGGCAGAGGCCAAAGACCTCGACCAGCGGCTGCGTCAGATCAAAGCCATCCGGCAGATGCCGGGACAGCCGTTTGAAATCGATGAATTCTCCTTCAATGTCCTGCACCGATTTGCAGCGGGAGCAAACCAGGTGGTGATGAGGTTTGAGATTGCCGTCCACGCGCAACGTGGCCGAATGAGGAGTGACCTCCCGCAGCAACCCGCACTCGATGAAAAGCCGCAGATTGTTGTAGACCGTAGCGAGAGAAATGGATGGAATGCGACGCCGGACCGCGGCGTAAATGTCTTCCGGAGAATGGTGGCCGTGGGAAGCGATGACGGCCTCATAGACCACCTGGCGCTGGTGCGTGACCGCCAAACCGTGCTTCTCGGCCAGTTCACGGAACTGTTCATGGGCAAGACGCATGATTATCGGATAAGAATTATTATAAAACGATAGAGAGTAGTGTCAACCCGTAGCCTTGTGGAAAATATCAGGTCGGATGGCTCGATCTCCCCAACTCAGTCGTTCCGACCGGAGCAGATCAGCGCGAGAGCGGTGGTCTGCGAAGTCGAGGGCCTTGTGTTGTACCCCCAACCCGCGTTGGTGGAGACGAGTCCGAGTAGATGAAACGAAAACACGGGTATAATTTGTGGCCATGCTAAACGACGGGATCAAGTTTGTGGATTGCAGCGACGTGTTGATCCACCTGGCTTCGGGAGAGAGTGTTCGATGACAATATCTCAGCCCCAGCTTTGGAAAGGCACTCCATTCAGTATCGAACGCAAGGAGGGCAAAACTTTAGGCACAATAATCTTCCGTCTGTGCGGACCCTTCACTGCGCGCGACATGTACGGGTCTCTGACGCCCGTCGGCCTGCGAAACATGCTCGATTTCCAATCGATGCCGGGCGAAGAGCCGCCCTTAGTGAACATCCTCGACTTGACCGACGTTCCTTATATGGATTCTGCCGGCTTGGGAATAGTCGTGGGACATTATGTAAGCTGCCAGCGCAAGGGCGTCCGGTTGATTGCCGCCGGGTTGGGACCGCGCGTCCGGGAACTCTTCAAGATGACAAAAGTGGATACCACTATTCCCATGGCTACCACAGTTGACGAAGCTGATATCCACTGAAACTTTAGAGCCGCTCTGAACTGCCCCACGCACCCGCTCTGAACTACCCCACTCACAATTGAGAATTATCTCGGGAAACTTGGTTCTGCAATGGAGCTGTACGGATTCTGCCTTCCTGCTGTGCACGCTTGTTGACTTGCGTCGGGCAATCGCGGATTAGCAATTGCCCGACAGCGGGTTCCAGCGGAGGCATGTCATCATTTGTGATCAGGTTCGGTGAAGCGATGAATGTTTTGGCGGGACACCAAGTCGTCCACGCTGAACGGGATGTTTTCGCAATTTGCCAGCAGCAAGGCACCTCCTATCCCCGTGAGGACGGCAAAATTCAGGGGTGCTTTGATTCCTAATGCAAGCGTCATTGCCGTCCCGAACGTTAGCAGAAGGAGTCCGCTTAACAGTGCGGCAGTGCGTGTGTGCCAGCCGACGATAAGAAGAACACCGAAGAGAATTTCAGCGCCCGTGGCGACGACCCCCATCGTTGGTATCATTCCTGCCGGCAAATACCAATTGAGGGTGCGGGTGAATTCCAGGAACCGTGTGAAATTTCCCCATTCGACATTCGGTTGCCCAAACGGACCCCACAGACCGAACCGGTCGGCTACGGCCGACAAGAAACCCACACCGAGCCCAATTCTTAGCAACAGAGTTGCGTAGCTCGTGAATTTCGAATCCTTCACTGTAACCGTGTTCATATATTTCCTCTCGAATTGAATTCTTTCGAACAGAAGCGCTCGCAATTGCTGGCTTACTTCGCCGGTATCACCAGCGGGGCGCCTTTCTTGTTGATCAGGAACACAAGGAATTTTGCTGACTCCGTACTGCTTGCGTTCCGGCTAACAACGTGAATATCTGCGGGATCTTCATAAAAGCTCTGTCCTGGCCCCAGTGTGACTTCTTTTCCGCCTCTCACCTGCATCACGACGGAGCCTTCCAGCACGTAAACCGACACCTGCGCATTGTGGCGGTGGATAGGGCTTGAAAAGCCTGGCGGAAAATCTACGGTGTACATCAGAACTTGCTCGCCGGAAACTCCTGCCAAATCTTTCGTTAAGAGCGTTGTGATCGTCTCGTGCGCTGTCGGCGCCTTCTCAGCCTCCTGCGCCATCAACTTGCTGGCTAGGATCAGGGTGCAGGTTATGAGGAATGCCAGCACCAATATTAGGTTGGGCACAAGTTGTTCGCGGCGGCCCGTTCCAGCCGCGGGCTGCAGGCTCGTATTTGGGATCTGCTGTGCAGACTGACCAAGCCAGTTTTCGAAACGCGTCGCGCCGAGTCGCGCATCAGCGTCCGGAACGAGTGTTCTCTCGCTCAGCTCCCCGCCGAAGTAACGCGCGTGCGGGTCAGAGACAACTTCCCGCGGGTCATTGCGTGCGGCCAGGTCCCGTCGAATGAGGTCATCGAGACGAAACTGATCCGGCCCGGCTATTTCGACGGTGCCATTCACCGGCTTGCCAACTGCGATCGTAGCTACCGCACTGGCGACATCGCCTGCCGCTATAGGCTGGATGAGCATTGGTGCCAGGCTAACCGTGTTGCCCTCGGTGCCCTCATCGGCGATTCTGCCAATGAACTCGAAGAACTGCGTCGCGCGGATAATTGAGTAGGGGATCGACGAGCCTTTGATCATCTTCTCCTGAGCGATTTTTGCGCGGAAGTAACCGTATTCAGGGAGGCGTTCAATTCCTACAACCGACAACGCAACGTGATGTCCCACGCCTGCGGCCACTTCATAGGTGAGGAGGTTACGGGTTGATGTCTCGAAGAACTTCAGCGCGGCCGCGTCCTCGAAGGAAGGAGAGTTCGATACATCAACGACCACCGAAGCGCCTTTCAGCGCTTCGGCCAGTCCCTCGCCAGTAAGGGTGTTGACGCCGGAACTGGGTGATGCAGCTACCACTTTGTGCCCGCGCTCGCGAAGCTCGATTACAAGCTTTGATCCAATGAGTCCATTGCCGCCGATAACTATGATCTTCATTTTGTTCCTTCCTTTTATTTTCGTGAATTCGCCGAGACATTCGAAGCCGCGGTCGTAACAACTAAGACTGAAAACCTGCTCTATTCCTGTTGCCATTGCTCCCATTCAACATGTCGAAAATAGCGGATGTTTCCGCGCCCCGCAGTTCCGAAGAACCGGTTTTGTGCAAATCTTCCGATCTAATACAATTCCCTCAGCGCGCCACCCTCTGAGTCCGACACGCAGAGCGGGTTCCCTAGAAAAACCTGATGGGCGATAAGAATCGTACGGGCATATCGGAATCCGCTGATGCTGGGCGAGCACGATTTCCCGAGCCTGGCCGCTTCCCTGCAATGGATGTAGTCCGTGAGGGTCGTGTCGAACCCTTCCTGCACAGCCATCCGACCAAGGTTCAGTGGAGCGGCATTGCAATCGAGAACTACACGACGCCGGCAGTATTCATCCCCCGCCATGAACACCTCGACCACTTCTTGCAGGTTGCCCTGAGCAGAGCCGTGAAATACGAGGTAAGGACGAAGGGCCGAAATCTGCGGTTTACTTCAAGCCCAGGCACAATCTTTCTCTTGCCTCGGGGCACTGTCGATGAAGTGAATTGGGCAGGACCAACTCATCGCATCGCTGTGGCCATCCATACAAGCCTCCTGACCAATGCATTGGACGAGACCTCGCACGAGACCGAGATTGAATTAACGGAACATTGGGATTTGATTGACCGACACATTTCTGCATTGCTAATAGAAATGACGGCAGATGTTGAAGACGGTTCGCCTGCGGGAACTATCTACGGGGAATCCCTGGCCAATACGCTCGCAGTGTACCTAGTTAAACGTTACGCCGTGCGACGCGTCACGCCTGCGGTGTTTAAAGGAGGTTTACCGGGACATCGTCTGAAGCGTGTGCTTGATTACATCGCCGACAGCTTGGAGGGGAACATTAGCCTGTCGCAACTTGCCGCGATTGCTGGCATGAGTCCGCATTACTTTTCGGAGCTATTCAAACAGAGTACAGGTCACGCTCCACACAACTATGTTCTGGTGCAGAGGATCGAACGTGCCAAGCAAAAACTTCGCGATCCCCGGCGCAGCATCATTGATGCTGGACTAGATGCCGGATTTCAAAACTCCAGTCACTTCGCCCGCATGTTTCGCAAACTTGTCGGTACCACTCCGTCAAAGTATCGAGCGGATAATCTATCAAGAACGACCTACTAGAAAGTGCGGTCGGCTGCGCTGCCTATACTGACCCTGGGCGTGGTGTCCCAGATCTTCTACGCCGGAAATAATAGCGCACGATCAAGCTGAGAATGAACCAGCCGGCGCCAACCGTGCCCTTCAGCGTGCCGCTGATCTTGGATTTTCCAATGCGCGGGTGGTAGCTTACCGGGACTTCAACCACGCGATATCCGGCCAGGGCCCCTTTCAGGATCATTTCAACCGCCCATCCATATGTGATTTCTTCGAGCGCGAGGGCGCGTAGTACCTCCGCGCGGCCGGCACGAAAGGGGCCGAGATCATTGATTTTAAGTCCGTACAGAAGCCTGATCAGGGTGGCGGCGAGACGATTACCAAACGCCTGATGCCAGGGCAGCGCCCCAACAGAATGCTGCCCGTGCAGGCGTGAACCGAGTGTGATGTCGGCCCGTCCTTCAATGATTGGCGCTAAAAGAATCGGCAATTCGGACGGACGATCACTGTAATCGCCATCGAGGAACACGACCACATCAGGGGAATTCGCCATGGCGAGACCCTTGAGGCAGGCTCGACCATAGCCGCGGCGCGGTTCCTGAACCACGCGGGCTCCCATTTTTGCGGCGATCTCGGACGTCCCATCATTCGAGTTGCTGTCGACGACGATGACCTCGGTCGTGAGATCCGGCGGGAGATCCGCGAGAACGAGCGCAATCGACTGCGCTTCATTATGAGTAGGGATGATGACGGACACGCGCACGTGAATGCGTTACCACCACGGAGAAGACGGCCACCGTTGCGACAGCCACGCGTCCACGCCCCAACTTCTGCCGGCGCGTCCGATTGCGAGCCCGAGACACGCGAGAACTGAAACCAGCAGTTCCCAGATCCACGAGGTGCCGAACTCCGAAATCCAGAGGCTGCCGAGAAACAGAAACCCGACAAAAGCAGCGGGGCGCGTAAGCAGACCAATAATGAGCAGGACCCCGAGAGAAATCTCGGTCAGGCCTTGCATGGGAGCCGCGATGGCGGCATGGCTTGCCGCCAGGCCCATCACTGACTTCCATACAGCCGGACAGTGGCTCGCCTTAACGTAGTAACCGATCAGACCCGCGTAACCCGCCGGCGTGTACAGGCCTTTCCCCAGATTCTCGAAAAAGACCCACAAGAACATCGCGCCAATCGTCACGCGCACAATTGCCAGACCGTTGCCTGCTTGCGGTTGGCGGGTCACTGTGGTTTCGCCACTTCGCAGTGAAGTTGTAGTCGTTGTCATGGTGGAACCTCGTCCTGTGGATGCTATACCAGATCGGAAATATTCAACAAACTCCACCTGGTTTCGCCTCCCATTAGTCGAGAGCCGCTTCGTCAAAAATAGAACTTCAAGGCGAACTGTATGTTGCGCTCGCCTTGCGAGCTGGAAATCAGACCGAGATTAGGGTTGAGACCAATGTCGGGAGAATTCAAAATTGGCGTGTTGGTGACGTTGAAGAATTCTGCCCGAAATTCCAGCCTTTTAAATTCGGTCAAAGGGAATTCCTTCTGAACACTCAGATCGGCCGTGTGCAGACCGGGGCCGCGGACCGTGCCCACACCGCAAGTTCCAAATGTGCCCGGATCGGCCGGCGCATACGAGGCAGGATCGAACCACTGGAAGCCACTGAATTGTTTCGTGAAAGGATCGAAAGCGGGCTTTCGACCAAAAACGTGAGGCGGCGCGATGCAATTGGCGCGCGGACCTCGCGAGTTGGTGCCCGAGGCGTCCGGAGAAAAAATTGTTAGTGGAAATCCGCCGCGGAACTGAACGACGCCGCCTAGCTGCCAGTTTCCAATCACACCATTCACTAATGGACTCAAATTCCTGCCCCATCTCTTATTGCGGCCGACGGGGAGTTCATAGATCGCGTAGCTGCTCACAACGTGCGTAACGTCGTAGTAGCAGGGTCCCCATTCGGCCCGCCGATCGTAGAGGTTCTGCCAGTAAGCCGACGCTGGCGCCGCCTGGCCGCCGGCGCCGAAATAGCCGGTGGAATCGGTCATGCACTTCGAGTAGGTGTATGCGATCTGTCCCTGCAAGCCACCGCTAAAACGCTGCTGCAAAGTTGCCTGCAGCGCGTCGTAACGCATGTTGGCAATGGAAGCGGTGCCGGAGATTTGCGATAGCTCAGACCGGAGTGCCGGGTTTCCGGACAGGAAAGGACTCGGGGTAATGGCTCCATCCGCGTGCAACTGGTCCTGAAGGTATGGCAGGGCGACCATCAGGTGAGTTGCGTGCTGGCCCACGTAGCCTACTTGGAGCGTGGTCGAATTGGTGAACTGGTGTTCGACCGCCAGATTCCACTGCTGCGAGATGGCAGGGCGTACGTTCGCATCCCACAAGCGAATGATCGCGTTCTGGAATGGATCGGTGGCGGGTGGCGGCAATAAACCCTGTCCGGTAGTGGTTGCTGGTAGATTGCTGGTGAAATAGTCCGTCTCAAACTCGGCGCTCGTAAATGGGGGATTCATGGGGAGCCTGAGATTGTTGCCAGTGCCTTCCAGGTATGAGGAAATCCCATAGGCTCCGCGCAACACGGTTTTTCTGTCGAGGAATGCGGGAGTCCAGGCCAGTCCGATTCGTGGCTGAAAGTTCAGGCCACCATTGTAGGAGTTGTAGAGTGCCCGGCAGTTGCTGTAGATACACGGCTGCCCGGCGAACTGGACTTGCCCGGTGATGGGCGCAAAGTTGACCTGACGATTCTGCACTTCTACCCAGGGAGTGTGATTCTCGTAACGTAATCCCAGATTCAGCGTGAGCGTGTCGGTCGCACGCCAGTCGTCCTGGAAATAAATCCCAAACACGTTGGCCCGCTGTCCCCAGGGTCCGGTGCTGTTGGTTCCCCGGCCAAAGGACTCAGGCAGCCCTAGAAACAAGTCGGCCTCTCCAGCGCCAGTTCCACCACCCGATACCGCCAGTTGTTCAGGACCTGCGGTGAAGCGTCCGCTGAAGGTCATGAAACCGGTTCGGCCGTTGGTGCCAGCTTCATAGGTGTTGACGCGCTGCCGCCAATATTGGAAGCCGGCGTGGAACAGGTGGCGGCGGTGGGTGATGACGACATCATCTTTGTACTGAAACACGGTGTCAGCGAAAAGCTCTGCGTCGCCAATATTTTGGCTGCCGAAACCCGCGACTGTGCCTCCAAAGATGTTCAGCGCCAAAAGACCAGGACCATGGTCATTGGCGTTAGCAATACCGAGTTTATCGCCGAGGTTTCCAAGACCGTTGTCCTCGCCACCCCGAGCCACACGGACATAATTCGCGCCCACACTCGCCTCATTGAGCACATTCGAGCCGAAGTTGTGCGTCCAATTGATCACGCCATTTTCCATCCGAGCCTGGTCGAAGGTATTGAAAAGCAACCCGAAGGAATTGATAACGGGGTTATCTTGAGAGCCCTCCGATATCCGAAGGTATATCCGGTCGCTCGGGGAGATCTTATAGTCGACCCTCAAATCTCCCTGGTCCGCATTGTTGTAACTTCGAGTGGTGTTGACGAAGTTGTTGTTCAAATTGCTATTCAGCGGCATGGGGTAGAGGCCCGAGGAAAACAGGTTGCCCGCAACTGAATCGATCATGCTCGCGGGAATCAGATTGTTCTGAAACGGTGTGCGGTTTCCGTTCGCGTCAAGCTGGAACGGGTTATAAAGCTGGATGCCTCGCTCCGTCAGCAACTGGGAGAAATCACCGTGCCGTTCCGCTGCGGTGAAAAGCGTAATGGGGCTGCTCGAAGACGGATGGTCGAAGCGCTGTCCCTGGTAATCGACGAAAACGAACAACTTGTTCTTCACGACGGGACCGCCCAACGTAGCGCCAAACATATTCCAGCGAAGCGCGGGCTTCGCGAGCCCCTGAAAATTCGTCGCCCAGTTGCTCGCATTCAGAACATCGTTCCGGAAGAACTCAAAGATGTCACCGTGATAGCGATTGGTGCCGGATTTGATCGATGCGCTGACGATGCCGCCTTGAAAGTTCCCGAACTCGGCGGAAGCGTTCTGTGTGATCAGGCTGAATTCCTGAATGGCATCCACACTCGGCGTAAACCCAACCAGGTTGTCAGATACCTGGTTGTTATCCATACCGTCGAGCAGGAAGTTGTTCGTCTGTTCGCGGTTTCCATTGATATACGGCCTGCCAGCGCCCGATGGGCCATCCCCACTGGTCAGCGTTTGAGGATCGGGATGTACGCTGCCGGGAGCGAGTAAGGCCAACTGAACATAATTGCGCGTGAGCAGCGGGAGATCGACATTGGTATGCGAGTCAATTACCGTGCTGAGCTGCGTTGTGTCGGTATGCAGCAGGGGAGGAGCCGATGTGACGTCGACAGTCTCGCTAGCCTGTCCGATCTTCAATTGGAAATCGACGCGGGCGGTCTGGTTCAGGACTAGCGTGATCGACCGATAGACTGCGGTTTGAAATCCCACCGCCCCAACTGTCAGTTCATATGTACCGACGGGCAAGCGTGGTATTTGAAAAACGCCGGCGCGGTTTGTCTGCACAGGGTAGGCGGTTTCACGTTCCTTATCCGTTGCAGTGACAGTCGCGCCGACAAGGCCGGCTCCGGTGGGATCCACCACGGTACCGGTCAGGGTGGCCGTAACATCCTGGCCCCACGCCACTGGAAAGAGTCCTAGACAGGCAAGAACTAAAAGAAAGGAACACGCTCTCCGCATCGGACGGTGTTCCGGCACTACTACCTCCAGACTTCATTGCTTTACGCAAGCTAACGGGAGTAAGCCTTAACGAAAGTTTTTTACCAGCATGATGCTGGATTCCGCATCGCCTTTACCGTCGAAGAGAATTGATTTACCGTCGGCTGACAACCCTATTCCCACCCCGCCCGGTTGGTCCATGGTTGAAACCGTCGTGATCTTCCTGGTCGCGAAGTCAAAAAAATTCAGGAGTCCGACATAGTGATCGTCCTTCAATTTCTTGGCGTCGCGAAAATAAACACCGTTGCGGGCAAGTGCCCAGTTAGCCCATTCACCGCCACCGGCTCGATCCAGGACGCGTTCCTCATCACCACCCCGCAGTGGCATCTTGTATATGCCCGGGACGTGGAGCTTCGCGTAATAAAGAGAAAGGCCGTCCGCGGACTCGGCACCAAACACGCCGCCGTTCTTTGTGATCTGGACGGGAGGTCCTCCGTTGACGGGCACCTTCCACAATTGAAAGGGTTCGCCTCCCTGGTCGGAATAGAAGTAGATCCACTTTCCATCACGCGACCAATTGGGCCCTCCATTATCAGATCCCGGCAGGGTGGGCAACAGCCTCGGCGCACCACCACCTACCTCGAGAAGATAAATCTCGGTGTGATCTTTGGGGCGAAACTCGAAAGCAATGTAACGGCCATCGGGCGACCAGCGTGGGGCTCCGGCCGTACCATGCAATGAGGTTAATGGCGCGCAATGCGATCCATCGCTATCGCAAGCCCAAATCTCCGGATAGCCCAAACCATTCGATTCGAATGCAAACCTCTTTCCGTCCGGAGAAAACTGGGGCCGCCAGTTTAAGCCCTTTTCCGATCTAAGGAGTGTGGGTACTGCCGGACGACGGCTATTGTCCGTCAGGTTCAAACGAAAAACACTGTCTTTGAAAGACATCTGCTGGTACACCAGCCGATTGCCTTTTAGAGAAACAGAAGGAGCCCAGGCAATTACCCCCACGCCCTCCACTGGCCGCGGTGTTCCTCCGGAAGCGGAAACACGCCATAAAGCGCCGAGGCCCCCACGCGCGGAAGAGAATACGAGCTCGCGACCGTCCGGAGTCCAAGTGGGTGACCCGAATATCCAGGTCTTGTCGAAGGTCAATTGCCTGGGTGTTCCGCCTGTGGCCGACACTACAAATAGATCAGACACCACTCCCGCCACGACGCCACGAATAAAGGCCACTCTTAAACCGTCGGGCGAGAAAGCAGGAGCAGAATCGTACTCCTGGTTTGACGGCGAGGTGAGCGGGTGAATGGCGGAATCGGCTAACGAAAGCAGCGTAATCCAGGCGCGGTTCTTATCCTGCGGACCCTCCGAAAAAGCAAGAACTTTCCCATCGGGCGACCAGTCCAGACCAATCGCCCAGGGGCCAGAGAAGCCCGTGTGCAGCTTTTGCTCCGTGCCGCCGAGAGCAGGAACTGTGTAAATAGCCGTTCCATGTTCAGATAAGCGGTAAAAGGCGACTCGGCGGCCATCGGGTGACCAGGCTGGAAAAGCATCGCCAGAACCACTAGTCAGGCGCAGTGGCTTATCGCCGTCCACCATGGTGGTGTAGATTCCGGATTTATCTCTTTCTGCGCCGAATGCAAAGGCCACTTGGTTGCCGTCGCGCGAGAACGCAGGGTCACTTTGAAAACCTGGCAGCGCGGCCATAGGCACTACTTCGAGTGGGGGCAGGCTGGCTTCGGCGTGGTTACGGGTAAACCGCCAGATTCCAACTGCGGACAAAGCCACCAACACCGCCACTACAGCCCATTTCCAGCGAGGTGTGCGAGGGAGGCTCTGGGGAAGGGTTGGCGAAGGAAGAATCGCGGATGCTGGTGGACTTGGCTTGTCCACTGGAGCGATGAAACGATATCCGCGCCGGGGAAGAGTCTCCACAAACCGGGGATTGTCCGCTTGATCCCCCAATGCCAGTCGAATCTTTGTGATAGCTGTATTGAGCGCGTGGTCAAAATCGACGAAGGTATCTTCGGGCCAGACCTGCTGGCGCAGTTCCTCCCTGCTGACAAGTTCGCCTGAGCGCGTCAACAGTATGGCGCAGACCTGAAACGGCTGCCCCTGCAACGGCACCCTCACCCCGCCCTTGCGCAGTTCCCCAGTCTGCAAGTTCGCTTCAAACAGACCGAAGCGAACAATTTGCGCGGACCGATGTCCATTGTCCATTTGCACCCCAACCGGTTGGGTCGAACTTTAGCACTGTTAGTCAACTTCTCCAACCTCCAGCTGTATACACACACCTCTTAACCCGCTTAGTAACAGTGACTTAGCAGGAGCGGACAAATAGATCAGCAATGTAGGCGCGGTTCATTGAGCTACCCGTCGTCTTGATCCACGTTGGCGTCACCGCCACAGCGGATGGGGTGAACGCCATGAACCGCTCAGTCCTTTGTAGTTATCTGCTTTTCACCGCGACAATGTCGCTTGTCGAAGTTGGTTGGGCGCAGGCGCCGCTTGCTTCGAACGAGGCCGGAAAGCAACTGACCGAGCCCGCCAATCACGTCTCGATGAAACTACCTATCCGCTTGTACAGGGGATACCTAGTCATTGTGGATGGAAGCATCGGCAACGTCCACAAGCTGAATTTCCTGGTCGACACGGGCGCCTACCCAAGCGTCGTAGACCAGAAAATCGTTCACGAACTCAAGCTGGCGGAACAACCCGAAAAAGTAAACCTGTGGAACAAGAGCGCTCAGGTCCGGCAGGTCGTCATACCTTCCCTAAATCTTGGCCCGGTTCGCGTTGAGTCTATTCCCGTGCTGGCGGAAGACCTCTCGTTCTTGCAGAAAGCTCTCGGCCTCAAAGTCCACGCGATTATCGGCATGGACGTTCTGAGAAAGAGCAGCTTCATGATCAATTACGAAACAAAGGAAATTCTATTTGGTTTGCCCGGGGACCTGACGTACTCGGTCCCGTTCGAGACTGATACTCCTGTCGTTACGATTCGAATGGGATTTCAAAATCGACGGCTACGCATGGTTGTGGATTCGGGCTGTCCCGACCTGACGCTATTTCAAAGTCGAGTATCCGAGCCGATCGGTTTGCGGGCACTCGGGACAGAGGCAGTCGCCGATGCAGGTGGGAAATTTCAGCGAACGAGAGTACAAATTCCCGACCTTTACATAGGAAGAGAGACGATCGGCGCGCAAACGGCATTTCTGGTCGACGACCGGAAAGAAGAAGGAGATGATTTCGACGGCGTTTTAGGACTCAGGGGCCTGCAGTTTTCGAAAGTGGCATTTGATTTTGAAAATCGCCGGTTCTCCTGGGGGCTGGCGAACGCTAGTTCACCGATCACGGCTGCGGTTCATAACAACGTCCAACGCCCCGAATAGGCATTTCAAAATTCGCCGCTGGCGCCTCCGCCTCCCGAACGTCCCCCACCGAAGCGGAAATCCGGAGTGTGCGGGGCTGGCGTTGCTGAGTGGGGCGATAGCGTGCCGAATACGGTCGACCCGACGTTAATCCAGCTGTTTGTCCTTCCCCGATAGACGCGCAGCGGTAAAGCCGTGGCGAATTCCGCCCGGGCCACGGGCGAGCCAGCGTCGGATGAATAATGCGACACCGGTTAACAATATGCCCAAAAGCATCGGGTCCCAGGTGTGCCGCTGCCAGCCGAGATAAGGCTTATTGGAGACGAAAGTCAGGATGGCGGTGATCGCGCCCACCGCGATGACGAATCGGTCCTTCTGGCGAATGCCGCGCACGAGTACGATGGGCGGCAGGCACCAGATCAGCACCCACGTGGCCCAGTAGAACGGCGTTGCAAATTCAGAGGCGGGTCGAATACCGCCCCACCAGTGTCCGGGTAAGTCCAACGACGAAAGCTTGAGATTGATGGCCAGGTAGATGCCGAGCCAGAGGAACGCTTCGACGAGCGAATAAGTCTCATCGAGATAGTCGAAGCGGTGGCGGGAACGTACCGTGGCTACAGCTACCAGTCCGGCTGCATAGAACACAGCGACGATCAGATGCTGCGCCGCGTGCGACGATGTCCAAGAGCCAGGAAGAAAGACGACGAAGATCATCGCCGCGAGAAATGCATAAGGGAAACCGAAGCGACGCCATATCCAGAGCGAAAAGAAGGCGCCGGCCGCGGGAACCAGGGACTGGACCGGACGAGGAGGGGATGCGACTAAAAAGAGCGAACTGCATTCCCCCGCAGAGAAAACCAACCGAGCAAACCGCGAGCGCTTCCTCGATGCCGTAGCGATAGAGCCGGGCTCGGGAAACGGCGAGTTCGGCAGCCACGTAGCAGACCACAGCAAAGATCAGCAGGAAAACGCCAGTGGTTTGGTCCGATGGCCGCGAAAGAAAAACCACGAGGAACAGCGCGGCACCGGCAGCCACGATGATCACGGTGAAGAAGAACAAGACCAGCCGCAGAAAAATGTTGGTGGTGCGAAGCTCGAGAGACGGTTTCCTGCTCCAGAACCTGGTACTGCGCCTTGGTGAGGAAGCCCTCGCCGGCCCATTCCGTCAGGAGTTTGCGGGCGCGCAGAGTCTCTTCACTGGATGCGCTGTAGACTCTCACGCCGGCCTCCCGAAGCGGCGCCCGATCTGGACCAGCGCCGACGAGCATGGCGACTCCACTAATCACGAAATAGCCCAGCAAGACGGTGATGTCAGTAACTGCGCGGATGAACATCGAGCTGACGCCCACGTAGCCGTAGACGGCAGCATAAGCAACGAAGGCAAACTGCGCGGCGCGACAGGCCCCAGGCGAGAGACGCGCCACAGGCGATAAGCAGAGCGAGAAACCATACCCCGTAGCCCTGCCGATTGAATACGCCGGAGAGCAGTGCCCAAAATAGAACGTTGGCCACGATGTTCAGATAGGTGCCGAAGAAATGCGGTTTCAGTCCGCGGCGCTGAAGAAGTGCTCCGCCGACGCCGACCATCAGGCAGTAGAGAAGGGCATATCGCGCGATACGCAGCGTCCTGATGGGACGACCAGTGCGAGATGGTGAGCCCGAACCATCCGGCGAGTGACGACAAGGCGAGCGACAGCACGAAGCGATTGTCGAAACGATAAGCGAGGAAGAAGAAGAGGCCGGCGGTCGCCAAGAGATAGAAATCCCATTGCCCGGAGAGCAAGTGGAAACGGTTCTCCAGGTAAGCGAGTTCTATTGACCAGACAAGGCTGCCGAGGTAAAGCACATAGTCGAAGATCGGACTCGGCGCAGGCGTTTCCGCCGGAGACCAGGCAGGCGCGCGGGAAAAACAGTACCAAAAACAGGCGGCGAGGATTGCGGAGAGAACGGTCAGGACGACGACGTCACCGAGTTGCTGCGACCAGGTGCTGACAGTCCAGCCGAGCCCGGCAACGAACGCCAGCACACCGGCGTAGAGGAGAACGTTCAGCTCGAGAAAAAGGGAGAAGGGTTCTCCACGCGAGAGGCCTGCCAAATGAGCGTGCTGCTCCGGCGATATCTTGCCCTGCTGCTTCCATTGCTCCAATCGGGCGAGAATGGTCATGAAACGTTTTTTCCCCGAAGCTGGGCCACCATGTTCATGGCCGGGCGTTGGATCCCTGTGGCACCTGTTCGGCCCATGAATTTACATATCGTACTTCCAACAGGTTGTGACGTCGAAAGAACGTGAGTACATGTGCCAAAATCGACATGATGCATAAGTCGCCTTATCGAGCAATCAAGATAGCCGGCTTTCGATTGTGGTTTGAGGGCGGGCGACCCGCATATCGGCTTTCACATTTGCCGGGTGCTGAGTAAGAGCCTCAACCCGTGGGATGCACCAAGACAGATACCCTCTATGTTGGTACCAACCGGTGCCAACCGGCCTATGATTCCCAATGAACGGTAAGTAGGAGGTTCAATGTCGGCCAATCAGGTCGTGCTTTACTTCGACAAGCAGGAAGATGCTCTTCTCTTCACGCTAGCCGCCAGTTCGGTGATGTCAGCGGAAGAACCCGTCCATCGGAGCGACGCGGTGGCCAAGGTCGCGGCGGAGATTTGCAAAGCCAGTCGGATCACGGCTGAAGGCCGTTCTGAACATCACGTGAAGGATGGCACACACTAAGATGATTCGAAAATTTTTGCTCCAAATCGGGGCTCCCGCGCTACTCACTCTCATTGCATGGAATGCGTATCTTGCTGTCAGCCACCTAAAGCAGATGCAACAAGTTGAGGCGCGCACTCTGGAAAGCTCGACGATCCAGATGGACATTTCCAATCTTCTTAAAGACTTGACCGATATGGAAACCGGTCAGCGCGGATACCTTCTGACCGGAAACCCGTCGTACCTGCAGCCCTATACCGATGCGAAAGGCAGGATTGGGGCCGATTTTGCAGGCCTTCGTGCAGGGTTGGCAAATCGAGGAGAGAGCGAACGGTCCCGGGTGACCGAGCTCGAGTCTTTGGCTAGCTCAAAACAAGCGGAGATGGAACGCTCAATCAATTTCCGCCAACAGGGTTATCGCCACCGCGCATTTATGCTGGTCGATTCGAATGAGGGGATGGAATACATGGATCGAGCCCGCGGGCTTCTGTCTTCACTGTCTACCGCGGAGACGAGCAACTTCACGAGATTCGACAGAGAAAAGAATGCCAGCCTGAGCAAGGCTTTCACAGAAATCATCGTCGCCAATTCAGGTCTGTTCCTGCTGACGATATGTCTATTTGCACTCGGACGCTACCATGTGCGAGCTTTCGAACGGGAAACGGCTAAGCGCACACAAGCGCTCGCAATCCGCGATTTGCAGCTGGAGAAATTGACGTTTGCGCTCTCTAATCAGGCCCGATCCAAGACCTCGGCCATCGAGGCAAACGCCCGCCTGCTGATCGACAATTACGGAGGATTTCTACCACGGCAAGGCCACGAATATGCTGAGCAGATAAAGGAAGCATCCATCCAAATGGAGCAGCTTCGCCAGGATTTGGTTGCCAGCCCCGCCGGTACTGGCGATGAAAAGGCTGCCTAGTCGCCCGGGCGGCTGCGAGTTCAAGGCGCGCTCGCAGGTCGTTCGCGAGCGGAGTTAGACGGATTGATGAAATCAGCATCGACCTCAATCCAAAATCAAGTGCGTATCCGCTCGCCCCACTGATCTAAGCGATAGAAGTACCGCCGCTGCAGCGTCGGCATCCGCGTTCCCTGAATCGCGGCGACCGATCATAACCACGTCCTTGCCATCAGATCCCCTTCTGGTTTGCCGAACGATTCCTTCAAGGTGCAAAATTGGAGATTAGCGCGTTGTTTCAAAACGCTCTTAGCATAAGGAGCACAAATCGAGATTTCCATGCTCCCGAGATGCAATTCACGGCAATAGACGTGCGTGAGTACGGAAGTCGGATCAAGACGTATTTCTAGGAAGGATAGCCAAGAAGCTGGCTGGTTTTTCCAAAAGGTCTAAAACAAAGAAGGCCAGGCCATGACGGTGGCGAACATCGGCGTACAGCGTCCCTCAACCGCGCTTCGAAGATCTGATGGATTAAGCGCAATTACCAGCTTACGTCGCCATTGGCCGGAATATCTTATGGAAGTGGGTGAGCTTGGATTGTATCTTTTCGTTGCATGCGTGGTAACGACGTTGCTAGATCACCCAGCGTCGATTGTGCGGCAGTCGATTTCCAGCGGCGTTGCTCGCAGGACGCTCATGGGACTGGTGATGGGTACGACCACGACTGCAATTGTGATTTCACGCTGGGGCAAACGGTCGGGAGGTCATTTCAATCCGGCAATCACCTTCACTTTCTATCGGATGGGAAAGGTAGAGTTTTGGGACACATGGTTCTACGTAGTCGCTCAATTCTCAGGTGCGATGTGTGGTGTCGCGCTTGCGAGATTTGTCTTGCGAGGGGCTCTTGCTCATGAAGCGGTACGCTATGCGGTGACAGTGCCAGGCGGGTACGGGAACACTGTCGCATTCGTGGCCGAATTGACGATCTCTTTCTTTCTGATGATTACCGTGTTATTCGCGACCAATCACCAGAGTCTGGCGCCATACACCGCGTATTTTGCGGGAGTACTGATCGCGATCTACTACATCATCGAAGCACCGCTGTCAGGTATGAGTACGAACCCCGCACGAACATTCGGCTCAGCACTCCATGCGAACTATTGGCACTCGCTCTGGATCTATTTCATAGCTCCGTCAATGGGCATGCTGGCGGCCGGCGAGGTATTTCTTCGAGTCCGCCGGGGCGCCGCTCCCTACTGCGCCAAACTTCACCACGCTAACCATGAACGCTGCATCTTCCGTCACGCCCAACTCGAAGTTTAGAGAGGAGAATCTTATGCAACCACTTCAAGATGACTACTTAACTGCATATCGCAGCCTGAAACTGACTCGGGACTTCGAAGGTGTCCTGGTTGCGGAATTTCATAGCAACGACGGTCCATTCACTTTCGCGGCACAAGATCATACGGAGTTTGTGGAGGCTTTTTACCGGATCGCGCAGGACCGGGCAAACAAGATTGTAATCTTGACCGGAGCAGGTGGGGACTTCATCCCCGAGATCGATTTTTCATCCTTCGGCAACGTCGCCGATCCCGGCGTTTGGGATCAGGTTCACGACGAGGGCGTTCAGCTTCTGGAAAACATAGCCAACATACGCGTGCCAGTGATCGCGGCTATTGAGGGACGCGCTCATGTGCACTCAGAATATGCGCTACTTGCGAATGTGATTGTGGCGGCCGAGGGTGCGACCTTCCACGATGTGCCGCATTTCGCGGGCGGCATTGTGCCCGGTGACGGAATCTTCACTGCCTGGAGTTATCGCGCTGGAGCAGGACGAGCGGAGGCATTCCTTCTGAATCCGCAGCCGGTAACGGCGCGTACGGCATATGAATGGGGCGTGGTTGCCGAAGTTGTGCCGAACGGTAAGGCGCTCAGTCGGGCACGGGAATTGGCGGGGCTCTACTTGAAGGCTCCGGAAGTGACGCGCCGCAACACACGCCTGCACTTCATGCAGCCCTTGAAAGAGCGCATCGTGCGAGAAGTTGGCTACGGACTGTCGCTCGAAGGAGCGTCGGCAGCCGACCTCGTCAAATCAATGCAAGCCAAGAGTGAACCTGTTGCTCGGAAAGGAAAAGTCGCATGAAGAGCACCGAGACCTCTCCATCCGCCCGTGTTCCTACGAAGTCGCAGCCGGAAGACTTTGATCTGGTGATTCTCGGTGGCGGCACGGGCTCGACAGTCGCTGCGTGGACGTTTGCTGGCGAAGGCAAGCGCGTCGCAGTCGTCGATCGCAAGTATATTGGCGGCTCGTGCCCTAATATTGCATGCCTTCCGAGCAAGAACATTATCCATAGTGCGAAAGTTGTGGACTACTTTCGCCGAAGCAAGGAGTTTGGCATCGCTCAGGATGGCTTCACCATTGAGATGTCAGGCGTCCGGGAACGCAAGCGCAAGATGGTCCTCGGCCTGAACGAGATGTATATGGAGAATTACCGGGCGACGGGCGCCGAGTTCATTTTGGGCACCGGGCGGTTCGTTGCTCCGAGAACTGTGGAGGCCACCCTTCCCGACGGGAGCATTCGTCAGCTCCGCGGTACGAATGTGATCGTCAGCACCGGCACGCGGGCTTCACTGGAACCAATCCCTGGTCTTGCTGAAGCACACCCACTCACGCACATCGAGGCGCTCGAATTGGACCAAGTCCCCGAACATCTGCTCATTGTCGGCGGTGGCTACGTGGGAGTAGAGCTTGCGCAGGCCATGCGGCGATTCGGAAGTAAAGTGACGGTCATTGATCGCAATGCACGATTGATGTCCAAAGAAGACCCGGACGTATGCGAGGCTCTTGGCAGCCTGCTCGCAGATGAGGGCGTCGACATTCTTCTGAATGCGCGGGTCAAGCAAGTGTCGGGAAAATCTGGCGACTCGGTGAGTGTCATTGTCGAGCAGAATGGAATTGAGAAAGTGGTAAAGGGTAGTGAAGTATTGGTTGCCACAGGCCGCAAGCCAAACACCGAGGGACTCGCTCTGGAACTGACCGGCGTTGAGCTCACCGACCGGGGATACATCAAAGTCAACGAGCGGTTGCAGACCACCGCGCCCGGCGTGTGGGCGATCGGCGAGGTCGCAGGCAGCCCGCAGTTCACGCACATCAGCATCGACGATTTTCGCGTCGTCCATTCCAACTTAACTGGCGGCGACCGTGTGACCACCGGCAGGCAAGTGCCATATTGTCTGTTTACCGATCCCGAACTTGCTCATATCGGCCTGAGTGAAACCGATGCAAAGGTGAAGGGAATCTCATATCGACTGTTCAAGGTCCCGATGGAGGCCAACCTGCGCGCCCGCACCCTTTCCGAAACGCGCGGCTTTCTGAAGGCCCTCGTTGAGGCTGATGGCGACCGCATCCTCGGGTTCACGGCGTTCGGCGTCGGTGCGGGGGAGATCATGGCCTCCGTCCAGATTGCGATGATCGCTGGCCTGCCCTACACAGTGCTGCGCGACGCGGTCCTGACTCACCCAACACTGGTTGAAGGTCTCACACATCTGTTCTCGTCGGCGGCATCAGCGCACAATGTTGTCGAGGCGAGAGGAGGCCAGAGCTCCGCCGCGTGAGGGTTGGAACTCGATCTGACTTGCAGCTGCTCGCTATCTTCGGGCGGTGGGATCTTCGCGTGTATCTTTGAAGTCCACCCTGGCAATTCGCTCGCTGAATCGAGGGTCGCTACGCAGACCCTCGAGGAGGGGTTTAATAGCAGAACCTGAGGAATTGCGGCGATTTCAAGCCGTCCATGCGATGACGCAGCCGCATTTCTCTGTAGCTCTGACTGTGTGGCGGAGGGAGAGGGATTCGAACCCCCGGTACCGTTTCCGGCACAGTGGTTTTCAAGACCACCCGTTTCAACCGCTCACGCATCCCTCCGGACCTGTCGAACAATTATAACTTGCGAGTTTGGCAGAGCTCCTTTATTCAACCATCCTCACTTGTTTGAGCCAAGTCATGCGCGTGATGTATAAGACAGACCTATGAAACGAACTCCTCTCTTGTTGGTGCTGATGGTTCTAACCGGAAGCGTCTGTACTATCGCCAATGCTGAAAACCCCGCAAAGTCCGGGGACGAGAAAGCTGGCCTTTCGGCGCGGACCGCGGGATTGCAGCGACGGGACGGCTTTCTTCCTTATTACTGGGACGAGAAAAAAGGGGACATTCTCTTTGAGCTATCGCCGGCAGTGCTCGGACGGGAGTTCCTCTATTTCACGGGACTGGGAAGCGGTGTCGGTTCCACCGAGGCCTTCGCAGACCGGAGTTCATTCGGTGGCGGTTGGGTGTGCCGTTTTCGCCGCGCTGGAATGCGCGTGCTTGTGATCCAGGAAAACACCAGCTTTCGCGCTCCGAATGGATCCGCGGAACTTCAGCATTCAGTGGAATACAGTTTCCCGACTTCGGTGCTGGCTTCTCTGCCCGTGGAAGCAGAGCAGGACGGAACTGTGCTGGTCAATGCGGATGCCCTACTTATGAGGGACGCATTTGATCTACTGTCGCAACTCCGGCGTCCGACTCGTGCTGTGGGCGGCGTAATGGTTCGGGAACAATCATCGCATGTGGCGGACTGGCGTCTCGACAAGGACCGCAGCATTATCGATCTTGAACACACCGGAAGCTTTCCCTTAAACACCGAAGTCGAGGCCCTGCTGACCTTTGCCACGGATTCGGAGAGTGATCTGAACCAGCCCGATCCGCATAGTCTGAGCGTGCGAGAGCATCATTCCTTCGTCGCAATTCCAGCGATCGGATACCAACCATTGGAACAGGATCCCCGTGTCGGATTTATTTCCCAGAGCTTCCAGGATTTCTCTCAGGCTTACGATCGACCGCTTATGCGATACCTGGTTAACCGCTGGCGATTGGAGAAGAAAGATCCGAATGCAGTATTGAGTGATCCGGTAAAACCGATTGTGTTTTACCTTGATCGCGCCATTCCCGAGCCGGTACGCTCCGCTGCCCGTACGGGAGCGCTCTGGTGGAACACGGCATTCGAGCAGGCGGGATTCAGGAACGCGCTGCGCATCGAGGATTTGCCCGAGGGAGCAGATCCGATGGATATCCGCTACCCGACGATTCAGTGGACGAATCGTTCGGGCCGCGGATGGTCGGTAGGGCAGAGCCATGTAGATCCACGCACCGGCGAAATCCTTCATGCCGTGGTGCAGTTGGATTCTCATCGCATGCGAACGGTGAACAATTACTGGGAATCCGCGACGCCCTCGGCGCGAAACTCTGCCCAGCTTAACTCCGGTGAACCAGCGCTCGATATGTTTGCCGCACTGGACAATCTCGATCCGCAAACCAGCGAACAGCAAGTGATGCTGAACCGGTTGGCTTTACTCACTTGTCATGAAATGGGTCACGTGCTGGGGTTGGAACATAATTTTGTAGCCAGCACCTACGGGCGCGGATCAGTGATGGATTACTTCGCGCCCCTGGTTCGAATTCGCGCTGACGGAACCGCCGATCTTTCCGACGCTTATATGCAAGGTGTGGGCAGCTATGACCGCTACGCCATTGAGTGGGGATACGGCGAAGGCAAGCCCGGCAACACCCCGGAAGAGGAACGTGCGCGGTTGGACGCAATTGTGAAGGGAGCCATCGCCAAAGGCATCGTGTGGGGAAACACGGACGATCCACGCTGGAATTCTTATGACGACGGGCCCGATCCGGTGACCTGGCTGAAAGAAGTACTTCCGGTCCGGGACAAACTGCTGGCGCACTACGGACCGGGGATGTTGCGTCCAGGCGAACCGAATTCAATGCTGGCTTCCCGGCTGCCTCTTGTCTACCTGTTTCATCGTTATGCGCTTGGGGCCGCGATCAATGTAGTGGGGAGCGCGAAGATACCGCTGTCACTGGCTGGCGATGGACAGACGCCCGTAAGCATCTGGCCGGCGGAGAGCCAGAAAGAAGCTCTACGACTGGTCTTGCAGTCGTTAAGTCCCGCGAAGCTTACTGTGCCGCCAGAAGCTTGGCGCGCTCTGGCTCCAGTTGAAAGCGGCAATCCTGACCCGGAGCGTTTCATTTCGTCTGCAGGGTATCTTTTTAGCCCGCAAGATGGTGCGCGCGCGATCGCTGAGATAGTTATCGGAGGGTTGCTGAACCCTCAGCGTATGGAGAGACTTGCGGTTATCTCGCGTCAGGATGCGCAGGCCCTCTCGCCGGAAAATGTCGTGTCTGGTTTGGTAAATACCGCGTTCTCGGATGCCGCAAAGACAGCGCCGGAGAGGGACCTTGCTGGCGTCATCCAAACAGAAGTAGCCGAGAGGTTGATGATACTGTCCGCCAGCGCCGAGGCTACGCCGGAGGTCCGCGCGGTGGCCTTGGCCGGTGTGCACGAGGTTCAAAGTGCGGTGAAGAGAGGCGCGCCGGGCAGTGCAATCGCGCAGCAGATTGATCATGAGATCGCCCTGTTCTTACAGAATCCGGAACAGAATACCCCCAAGCTGAAACCGTCTGGCGCTCCCGCGGGGCCGCCGGTTTAACGGCAGACAAGCTTTTCACACACGTCGTTATGGAAACTTTCTAATTAACTCCCTTCCCGTGCCGGGTTGAGCGAACTCGAAGCCATGGCGGAATGCATTCCGGTTGCGCAGCACCGCCTCAACGATTACGGGGTCGCGCCTGGACCTGATCTCCATGCGCACGATTTCGCCGAGCGGTAACTCAACCGGAAGTAATGCCGAGATGCCCGATTCGCTAACATCGAGCGTCCGGGCGGGAATTAAACCAGCTGTCTGCGAATAAATATTTACGTCAACTTCCAACCGAAGCCTTGGTGCGCAGCGAGCCTCCACCTTGGTCCCAGGATGCAAGTTCGTCCTCCTGAACTATTCAAAGCAGTAGCATGGCGCGCTTTTTGAAATGTTGATTGGGAGGAGTTTCCGGTTTTCCGACGAAGTCGTGAAAAGACGAGTTGATAGCGGAGCGAAGTCCGTGACTAGGCGAACTTTTGTGGAACCGGGTGCTCCGCTTCGTAGGCTGCAATTTCCGATTGGTGCTGCAAAGTGAGTCCGATGTCGTCGAGGCCATTTAGCAGGCAGTGGCGGGTGAAGTCGTCTATCTGAAAGGTCGCGGAAAATCCGTGATTGTCTTCAACCCTGCGTTGCTCTAGGTCAACCGTCAGATGATATTCGTCAAACTCAACTGCGCGGCGGCTGATTTCTGAAACTTCCTCCTCGGTCAGCACGACCGTGAGTAGGCCGTTCTTCACGCAATTATTGGCGAAGATGTCAGCGAACGAGGGAGCGATCACCGCCCGAAAGCCGAAATCGTCCAGCGCCCACACGGCATGCTCGCGTGACGACCCGCAACCGAAGTTCTTGCCCGTTACCAAAACACTGGATCCCGCGTGGCGCGGATGGTTCAGCGAGAAGGACGGATCGTGTAGCCCGTCTTTGCCGCGACGCCAATCATGAAACAGAAACTCGCCAAAGCCTGTGCGCTCAATTCTTTTAAGGAATTGCTTGGGAATGATCTGATCGGTGTCTATGTTGGCGCGATCGAGCGGCGCCACTTTGCCTTTATGGGTGCGAAATGGTTGCATGGTTCTCCAAACTTGAATCAGACGCGCCAGGCGTCCGTCGGGCACAACGCGGCTTTCCCGTGCCTCTCATTGGAATTTCCAGTCGCGAATGTCGGTGAAATGACCTGCGATCGCCGCTGCCGCTGCCATCATGGGACTGACCAGGTGGGTACGCCCGCCACGGCCCTGGCGGCCTTCAAAATTACGATTGCTCGTGGACGCGCAACGTTCGCCAGGCTGCAAAATGTCGGGATTCATGCCCAAACACATGGAGCAACCCGACTCGCGCCATTCGAAGCCGGCTTCCTGGAAAATCCTGTCGAGACCCTCTCGTTCCGCTTCACGCTTCACAGACTGCGAGCCAGGCACGACCATGGCTCGAACTTTCGGACTAACGTGATGGCCCCGAGCCACCCGCGCCGCGGCGCGTAAATCTTCAAGACGTGAATTGGTGCAGGATCCGATAAACACTCGGTCGATGGGAATTTCTTCAACGCGTGTCCCGGGCGTGAGTCCCATATATTCCAGCATGCGTTCAGCGGAGCGGCGTTCAGCGTCCGTCTTCATATCATCAATTTTTGGGACCCGGCCACTGACTGAGACGACCATTCCCGGATTCGTCCCCCACGTGACAAAGGGAGAAAGCTTTGTCGCGTCTATTTCCACGACCTTGTCGTATCGGGCACCCGGATCGGAAGGCAAACTGCGCCAGCGGCTTAATGTTCCTTCCCAGTCCCCATTTTGTGGAGCAAAGCGCCGGTTCTTGATATAGGCAAAGGTGGTTTCATCGGGCGCCACCATGCCGGCGCGGGCGCCCGCTTCGATGCTCATATTGCACAGCGTCATGCGGCCTTCGACAGAAAGCGCCCGCACGGCTTCACCGGCGTATTCGATTACGTAGCCGGTGGCACCATCAGTCCCGATCTGCCCAATGATCCCGAGCGCCAGATCTTTTGCCGTCACTCCCTCGGCGAGTAAGCCACGAACGTCAATCAGCATGGTTTTGGGCTTGCGCTGAGTCAGGCATTGGGTGGCGAGGACGTGCTCGACTTCAGACGTCCCGATGCCGAAGGCCAGTGCGCCAAAGGCGCCATGAGTGCTGGTGTGACTGTCGCCGCAGACGATCGTCATGCCCGGTTGCGTCAACCCTAATTCCGGACCAATAACATGGACGATTCCCTGGTCGGGTGAATCCATGTCGAACAGAGGAACTCCAAACTCTTTGCAATTTTTTTGCAGCGCCTCGATCTGGCGCGCAGCAATAGGATCCGTGATGGGGGTACCGCGAGGCTCGGTTGGAATATTGTGGTCTACCGTGGCAATCGTACGGTTAGGCTGGCGAACCTGTCGTCCCGCAACGCGCAGGCCATCGAAAGCCTGGGGTGAGGTGACCTCGTGGACCAGGTGCAAATCAATATAAAGGAGCGGCAGGCTCCCAGGAGGCGAGCAAACTACATGCTCGTCCCAAACCTTCTCGAATAGCGTGCGCTTCTCAGCCATGGGTTCGGGGCTTACCTGATTAATTATTTTATCAATAAACTGCGTGCGGAGTAGCTGAGAGCAGTCCGATCTTTGACCGACGTGAGATTATCATCATCAGCAATGATCAATGGGAAACGCATCGCCGTAGTGCTGCCTGCGTACAACGCCGAGAAGACCCTGGCCGCCACCGTGGCGGAGCTGCCTGAACTGGTGGACATTCGCATTCTGGTGGACGATCACAGTTCCGACCGCACCGTGGAAATCGCCGAGCGAATGGGACTGCAATTCTTTGTGCACGATCAGAATTACGGCTACGGGCGTAACCAGCAGACCTGTTATCGCGAGGCTCTGGCTGCCGGCGCAGACGTGGTCATCATGGTCCACCCTGATTACCAGTACACGCCGCTGCTGGTCACGGCGATGGCGAGCATGGTGGCTTACGAAGTCTACGACGTCGTTTTAGGGTCGCGCATCATCGGAGGGCAGGCGATGCGTGGAGGTATGCCATTCTACAAATACGTAGCCAACCGCTTCCTCACTGCATTCGAAAACTTATTTCTCGGCATCAAGTTGTCGGAATACCACACCGGGTACCGTGCCTTCGGGCGCAGAGTCCTGATGGAACTTCCGCTGCTGGAAAACTCGGACGACTTCGTATTCGATAATCAAGTCCTGGCACAATGCGTAAACTTCGGCTTCCGCATTGGCGAAGTATCGTGTCCCACAAAGTATTTCCACGAAGCCTCATCGATCAACTTTCGGCGCAGCGTGACCTACGGTTTTGGTGTTATCGCTACAACTCTGCAGTTTGCACTGCAAAAGTGGGGTTTAGCTCACTTTCGGATTTTCAGCGCGAAGGGTAGAAAGCTTGAGGGCGGGAAGACCACCTATTACGCACCAGGAACAGCAGAGCCCCCCGGTTAGTCTTAAGGCTACGAGCGAAAGGCCAAAGCCAGCAGCCACACGTTCAACACCGCAATTAAAACCGCAGTGAACCAGGCAAGAGATTTTAGCCAGAAGGCGTTAGCGAATTCTCCCATCTTTTGCCGGTCGCTGGTGAACGTGACTAGCGGGAAGACGGCGAAACTCAGCTGCATACTTAAAATTACCTGGCTCAGCACCAGCAATTTGGCGGTGCCACCAGTTCCCCAGAACGCGGTGACAATAATCGCTGGAATAATCGCGACCGCGCGGGTAATCAGGCGGCGCAACCACGGCCGCAGTCGAATGTTAAGAAAACCCTCCATTACAACCTGGCCCGCGAGAGTTCCAGTGAGCGTGGAGTTCTGGCCGGAAGCGAGCAGCGCCAGCGCGAACATGGTGCTGGCACCCGTAACTCCGAGTAGTGGAGTCAGCAGTTTGTGAGCGTCGCTGATCTCGGCCACGCCGTTGTACCCATGCCGGTAGAAGGTGGCAGCGGACACGATCAGAATGGCAGCATTCACCAGCAGTGCAAATGTAAGCGCGATGGTGGAATCGATCGTTCCGAAGCGAATGGCCTCGCGTTTGCCCTTGGGAGTGCGTTCGAAATCACGGGTCTGCACCAATGCTGAATGCAGATAAAGATTGTGAGGCATCACCGTGGCGCCAAGGATGCCGATGGCAATGTACAACATGCCCGGATCGCGGATGATTTGTGCAGACGGGATAAAGAATCCTTGAGCGATACCCAACAGGCTCGGCCGGGAAAACAAAATCTCCAAACCGAAGCAGACTCCGATCACTCCAATGAGCGATATCACGAGTGCCTCGACAAGACGAAAGCCCTTCTGTTGTAGGAACAAAATCACAAGCACGTCCAGTGAGGTCAGGCACACACCCCAAAGCAGCGGTATGTGAAACAGCAGATTCAAGGCAATGGCCGAGCCAATGACTTCGGCCAGGTCGCACGCCGCAATCGCAATTTCTGCACCGACCCATAGCAGAAACGACACTGGGCGGCTGTAGTGGTCGCGGCAGGCGGCAGCAAGATCGCGTCCCGTGGCTACACCCAGTTTGATGGCGAGGGTCTGCAGCAGAACCGCCATCAGGTTCGACAGCAGGATGACGGAAAGAAGGGTGTAATTGTATTTTGATCCGCCGGCCAGGTCGGTGGCCCAGTTGCCGGGATCCATGTAACCCACAGCCACCAGGTAGCCGGGACCAGCGAAGGCCAGCAGTTTGCGCAGGAAACCGGCCGATTCCGGAATCGCCAGGCTACGATAAATCTCAGGAAGGCTAGGCCGTGTCACCGCATAGCGCCAGCCCTGCTCCGTACTCTCTTCACGAGTCGGGATGACTTGAGGTTCGGGCGACGACAGCATTAGCTCAAGTATACACGATGATATAAACCATAGTTAATTAGTTTTGGCGTTCAGCGATTCTTGCGGTCCGCAGCCGTAACCCACACCTTCTCCGCAGCGGAGGCACCGAGGGAAACGGTTCCAGCGTCAGTATCCAGAGTCAGGGTGTGATCGTAATTCTGCCCGGAGACGCGTACCTGGGCGCCCGGCCGGATGCCACGCTGCTCGAGGAACTCGAGCAAACGCCGATCGCGTTCGTAAATGCCGCTAACCCGGTAACTGCTACCGGCTTCGGCATGGGCGAGCAGGAGCAAACCTCGCCGTCGCCTGCTGCCTGGGCTCTCCAATTCGCTGAGATTACCGTGTGGACAGGCGCCTCCGCGCCCCAGTTTGGCCAGCAGTTTGGCTTCGAAATCGGTCGAAACAGCATGTTCCAGCCGCTCCGCCTCGTCATGGACCTTGTACCACTCCATCCCAAACATTTCCGAGAGCATCCGTTCGATCAGGTGATGACGGAGGGTGAGCCTTCGCGCAATTTTGCGCCCCGCAGCCGTGAGACTGACTTCCCCGGTGTTTTGAACGCGGACCAGGCTGTCCTTTTTCAAGCGGCGCAGTGCCATTGTGACGGCGGGAGGTGAAACAGACAGCCAATGCGCGAGCGTAGCTGAGATTACGGTCTCACCTTCAGTTTCGGCCTCGAGAATCGCCTTGAGGTAGTCTTCCTTAGAGACTGTAATCATCTTGAAAGCATTATACGTTAAGCATAGTTAATGCGATTTCAGACTGCGGGCCCGAAAATTGCAAACCTGCGGGTAGGATGCACGAAAATAATGACGATTGGCAATCTGTAATTTGGCACTTAGAATCCGCTTCTCAAGTTTGACATCGTCCTCTCATCCCCTTACCTTGTGAGTCTCCAACTATGAAAGTTCTTGTCATCGGAAGCGGAGGACGTGAGCATGCCCTGGTATGGAAGCTGCGGCAATCTCCGCGTGTTTCCAGGGTATATTGCGCTCCCGGCAACGGTGGCATCGCGGAAGAAGCCGAGTGCCTGCCCGCGGATGTGAAGAATGTCGACTCCCTGGTTGCGGCGGCGACCCAGGTCCGCCCCGACCTGACCATTATCGGCCCTGAACTTCCTCTCTCGCTGGGCGTAGTGGATGAGTTCACGCGGCGCGGCTTGCGGGTTTTCGGCCCGAGCAAAGCAGCCGCACAACTGGAGTCGAGCAAGAGTTTCGCTAAAGAATTCCTGCAGCGATATCACATTCCCACCGCGCACTTTGCGATCTGTGATTCTATCGATGAGGTTCTGGAGGCCTTGCCGCTTTTTCATGCTCCGGTAGTGGTGAAAGCCGACGGTCTAGCGGCAGGCAAGGGCGTAGTAATTTGCAAAACCAAGGAAGAAGCAGCAGCGGCCGCAGCGGAAATGTTCAGCGGGAGACAGTTGGGCGACGCGGGCCGGCGAGTCGTTGTGGAAGAGTACCTCACGGGCGACGAGCTTTCGTTTCTGGTGTTGAGTGACGGCGAGCGCGTGGCGCCACTGGTGGCCGCCCAGGATCACAAGCGGATCGGCGACGGCGATTCCGGGCCGAATACCGGAGGCATGGGCGCTTACTCCACTCCCACGATCGTCGACAGTCAGATGACGCAGTGGCTGTTGCAGCATGTGGCTCGTCCCGTGATCGCGGGAATGAAGGCTGAAGGCGCGGAGTATAAGGGAATCTTGTATTGCGGGCTGATGATGACCGCGCGTGGGCCCATGGTGCTGGAGTTCAACTGCCGCTTTGGCGATCCCGAGACACAACCGATCTTGATGCGTCTTGAAAGCGATCTGGTGGAAGCGCTTGAGGCTTCCATCGATGGCCGGGTCAGCGAAGGCGACTTTCGCTGGTCGCAGGACGCCTCACTGTGCGTCGTAATGTCGTCCGGAGGATACCCGGGCACGTTTGAGGCCGGGAAGAAAATCCTAGGGCTTGAGGATGCGGGCAAGGTCGAAGGAGTTAAGGTTTTTCATGCCGGTACCACAAGCCATGACGGCGCATGCTTCACAGCGGGTGGTCGAGTGCTGGGAGTAACGGCACGCGCTGCGGATTTGAAGACGGCGGTCGACCGTGCCTATTCAGCGGTCTCGAAGGTCAGGTTCGAAGGTGCATACTACCGCACGGACATTGCAGCCAAAGCAGTAAAGAAATAACTTCTGACCGCGCAATTTAATTCAGTTCTCCACGATAAAATAGGACACTCATGAGCCCAAAGCCTCTAGTTTCGATTGTGATGGGAAGCGACTCCGACCTCGAGATCATGCGGGAGACTGCGAAAGCATTGGAAGAGTTTGGGATTGAATACGAAATAGATGTTACTTCCGCCCATCGTTCTCCCGACCGCACGGCTGAATACGCACGAAAGGCGGCAGGTCGCGGCGTTCGTGTGATCGTCGCTGGAGCGGGCGGCGCTGCACATCTGGCGGGAGTCATCGCTGCGCACACGACCATTCCCGTCATTGGCGTGCCGATCCCATCAACCTCACTGCAAGGGATGGATTCGCTGCTGGCTACGGTGCAGATGCCGGCCGGCATCCCGGTTGCAACAGTTGCCATCGGCAAGCCCGGCGCCACGAATGCAGGGATTCTCGCGGCGCAGATTCTTGCGCTGTCGAGCGAATCCCTGGCCCGGAAGCTGTCCGCGCACAAAGAGAAGTTGGCGAACGGCGTCGATGAGAAATCCCGGAAGCTAAAGATTACGCTGGGAGCGTCCTAGATCTTTCCGCGGCAAACGGGCGCCTAGAGGTTCAAGCCCTTCAAATACTGCCGCAGCGGTCCGCCCAGATCAGGTCGCTTGAGCGCAAATTCTACCGTTGCTTTGAGAAAACCCAGCTTGTCCCCGGTGTCATGGCGCTTGCCGTCGAAAACGTAACCGTAGATTTTCTCTTTCTTCAGTAGTTGCTTGAGCCCATCGGTGAGTTGCAGTTCGCCACCAGCGCCAGCTTTGAGATCCGACAGGGTTTCGAAAACAGTCGGGGTAAGAAGGTAGCGTCCGATGACGGCCAGGTTCGATGGGGCATCCTCGGGGCGCGGCTTTTCCACCAGGCCCACGACTTCGTATAACTTTCCGTCCGACCCCGGAACCGGCTTGCCTTCCAGCACTCCATAGGCGGAAATTCCCGGGCCCTCGACCACCTGCGTGGCTAGCACGGAACACTGCGTCTTTTCAAAGACGTTCATCAACTGCTTGAGGCAGGGAACCTCGGCGTCGATTACGTCATCGGCCAACAAAACCGCGAAAGCTTCGTTTCCGACCAGTTCGCGCGCGGTCAGTACGGCGTGGCCGAGGCCTAGCGCCTCTTTCTGACGCACGTAGGCGATATGGATCAAATCGGAGATCTGGCGAACGATCTTGAGGAGATCGGTTTTGCCTCGTTCCTCCAGCATTTTTTCCAGTTCGTAGCTGACGTCGAAGTGATCTTCGATAGCTTGCTTGCCGCGCCCGGTGACGATGATGATCTGATCGCAACCCGCCGCCACGGCCTCCTCCACGCCATACTGAATAATGGGCTTGTCGACCAGCGGCAGCATCTCTTTGGGTTGCGCTTTTGTGGCAGGCAAAAATCGAGTGCCCAGGCCAGCAGCGGGAAACACAGCTTTGCGAACTCTCATAGTCATGATGATTCCTTAGGACGGCGCCAAACAGGATACCTGCCGGCCACCGTGTCTTGCCAGTTCGAACAGCCTAAGATGCCGAGTAAAGGACTTGTGGAAGTATGGATAGCTACAAAGTTGGACTATCGCTACCCAACATACTCTTGCGAATGATTCTCATGGGAACCGAGCCTTGCCTCATGAAATTGTCATGGAATTCTTGCAGATTGAATTCCTTGCCACGCAGGTTGCGATAGTCCTCCCGTAACTTCAGGATCTGCAACTTGCCCAGTGTGTAGTAAAGATAGGTCGGGTCGGACGTGCCGCGCCTGGCTTCAACTTCCGCCATGGCGGGAACCTGGAACCCCTCATTGACGAAGAAAGTCTTTCCCTGCTCCAAGGTCATCTTGCCGCGTGTGCATCTCGATGCCCACAATGAAACGGGCGTCACGAAGGAGCGCATCTGTTAATTGCCCCAGGCGCAACTTGGGATCTTGCCCGCCGTAGCCTTCGTCCAGCATCATTTGTTCAGTGTAGTGCGCCCAACCTTCGGCATTGCTGTTGTTGTATAGCACCTTGCGGGTCTTGGACGGGGCGGCTTGCTCCCACAGAAACTGGGTATAGTGTCCGGGATAAACCTCGTGAATCGCTGTGCTGACGATGGTACCGCGACTGAATCCTTGCATCCAGTCCTCGACCTTCTGCTGGTTCCATTCGGATTCCGGCAAAGTGACATAGAACATGGCGTCGGTGGCTTTGGTTTCGTAAGCACCCGGAGTATCCATCGCGGCCGTGGTCAAGGCGCGCTGGAACGGTGGCGTTTCTTCGACGGTGGCCTCGACCGTGGAAGGCAGAGTGATGATTTTCTTTTGTTCAATGAACTGCCGCAAGCCGCCAAGCGTGTCGCGAAAGGTCTGCAACAACTGGTCGGCCGGCGGGTGATCCTTTCGCAGTTCAGCCAGGACCTCTACTGGAGTGCGGTGAGGATCAATCCCAGCAGCAACTTTCCTGAGCTGCTCCTGATTGCGGTGAAGATCCGCGTAACCCACCTCCAGCAGGCGATCAAGCGGGATATCAACCATTTCGTCGTAAAGCAGTTTCTTACTGTAATTCTCGGCTCCCAGGCGAAAGTCTCCATGAGAGGCGGGGAGCAGTTCTTCCTGAAGGTATTTTTGATATTTCTTCAACGCTTCGACGACAGCGCCATTACTGGCTCCGAATTCTTTTAGCAATTTTGCATCTTCCACTTTGACGAAAGCTTTCGGAACATCGTTCTGGAAAAATTTGATGGTATCGGGGAGTTGCTGTAGCGCAACTTCCGTGTACACCCGGGGTGGGTTGTGCAGGTTTTGCCGTGCCGCCTGGAGAGATAGAGGGATTTGGCGCTCCCGGCCGATGACTGAGCGTAGCCTTTCGTCCAGTGGGGCAAAGTTACGCCGCATGACGAGGAAAACGCTGTAGCTGACACTCGAGGAATAGATGTCAGGATCTTTCCTCCACATCTGGATATTCTGAAGTTCGAGCAAACGCGAATTGATGGCAGCGGTGAGAACATCCAGATCGCCTGCCGATACTTCCGTCAGCTCACCTCTTTGAACCTCGCCGAACGATTTGCGAAATTTTGTCAGCCCTGCCACCTCGGCCTCAACGCCCGCACGCGAGAAATCTTCCAATTTCGCGTCATATTGATGAAAGCCGGTTTGGGTAGCTGCAGTGGGGTTGGTTTGAAAATAGAAATCAAAATAGTTGTCTACCAGTTTGCCGAATGCGCCCGCGGCTTGCGGGGCTGGAACTCCGGTGGTCTGAGTTCCGGCATTTGTACACGCGAAAAAGAGTTGGATAACAAGACAGATTGCGAAAACCTGGGTTCGTTTGATCATTCGAAAGTAGGGTCGTCTCATTGATTACGTACGTGGCGAAAATGGCCCGTCAAACTCCAAGTCGACAGAAGCTTACGACGGAACGGACGGCAAGGCTTGCGCCGAAGGCGCCAATTCTTCCAGAAGGCCCCGCAACTGGGCCAGAACCTCCGGCGGAGACACTGCTTTTGAAACATACTTGAGCGTGCCATCTGGAGCAAACTGCGCACCGCGCTGGGACGAAACAAACTTTGCCAGTCGTCCCGGATCTATTTCTGCATTTTGACGAAACTTGATGTTTACCTGGTCACGCTTACGCTCGATCGCGGTCGCCCCAACCCGAATCGCTAGCAGCTTCAACGCGGCATACTCAAGCAGATTGCGCACCGGCGCCGGAGCGTCACCGTAACGGTCCTGAAGCTCGGCACCTACATCGCTCAACTGCGACTCGGTCTCCACACCAGCCACGCGTTTATACATTCGCAACCGTTGATTTTCTTCCGGGATGTACTCGACCGGAATGCGGATATTGAGCCCCAGGTTGAGTTGGGTTTCGGCTTCTCCTGGAGCGGCTTCGCCCTTCATCTCGCGCACGGCGCGGTCCAGCATCTGTGTATAGAGCTCAAAACCGATCGCTTCGATGTGACCACTCTGCTCGCCGCCCAACATGTTCCCTGCGCCGCGAAGTTCGAGATCGAGAGCGGCAATTTTGAAGCCGGCACCCAGGTCGGAAAATTCCTTCAACGCCGCGAGACGGCGGCGCGCGATCGGGGTCAGCTCAATCTCGGCAGGCAGCAACAGATAAGCGTACGCGCGGCGATTCGATCGTCCAACGCGGCCGCGCAATTGATAAAGCTCCGACAGCCCCAAACGATCGGCTCGGTTTATCAGGATCGTGTTGCACAGCGGAATATCAAGTCCATTCTCGATGATGGTGGTGGACACCAGAATGTCGGCTTCGTGATGCATGAATTTGAACATCACTTTTTCCAACTCGCCTTCCGACATCTGGCCATGACCAACGATGACTCGTGCGCGCGGAACCAGCGCCTGGAGCTTGGCAGCAATTTCCCAGATGCTGTCCACGCGGTTGTGAACAAAAAAGACCTGCCCCCCACGTTCGAGTTCCTGCTCGATTGCTGACTGAATGAGCTTTTCGTCCCAGTTGGCGACCACAGTTTGTATCGCAATGCGGTCCTTGGGTGGGGTTTCGATGATGCTCATGTCCCGAAGCCCGACGAGAGACATGTGCAAAGTGCGCGGAATCGGAGTTGCCGACATGGTGAGCACGTCCACCTGCTTGCGCATCTGCTTTAAACGTTCTTTGTGGCGCACTCCGAAGCGTTGTTCTTCGTCCACTACCAGCAAACCAAGGTCAGCGAACTTCACATCTTTCGAAATCAGGCGATGAGTGCCGATCAGAATGTCGATCTTGCCGGCTTCGACCTTCTGCAGAATTTCCTTCTGCTGCTTTGGAGAGCGGAAACGGCTGATCATTTCTATGGTGACGGGGAATGCGGCAAAGCGCTGCTTGAAAGTTTCGTAATGCTGAAAAGCGAGCACGGTTGTGGGGGCAAGCACGGCAACCTGCTTGTTATCGCTGATGGCCTTAAAGGCGCCGCGCATTGCGATTTCCGTCTTGCCATAGCCGACATCGCCACACAACAGCCGATCCATGGGCTGTCTCGATTCCATGTCGCGCTTTACGTCTGCGATCGCCGTTTCCTGGTCTTCGGTCTCATTGAATTCGAAGGCATCTTCGAACTCCCGCATCCATTCGTTGTCGGGAGCAAAAGAATGGCCCTCGGCCGTCTTGCGCTCGGCATAAAGCTTGAGTAGCTCGTCGGTCATGTCCTTCATGGCCTTGCGCACGCGAGCTTTGGTTTTCGCCCAGGCGGCCGAACCTAGATGATTAAGGAGGGGCTTGGCGCCTTCCGATGACCGATATTTCTGGACCAGATCAAGCCGGGTGAGCGGCACATACAGGCGCGCGCCCTCGGCGTATTCGAGCAACATGAATTCCGCGTTGCCATTGCCCTGGTTGATTTCCTTTAATCCCTGATACTGCCCGATACCGTGCTCGACGTGGACCACGTAATCGCCAACCTGCAGGTCGCGGAAATCGGACAGAAACGCTGATGTCTTTGATTTGTGCCGCTGCGGGCGAGAGGCCACTGAGTCCGACTCGTCGAAGAGGTCTCGTGCCCCCAGAATGGAAAGGTTGGCGTCGGGCAGTGTAGCTCCGTCGGGGACATATGCCTTGGCCAGCGTAGCGGTCAGCAACTCGCCGGAGAAGTAAGAAGTTTCATCCGCGTAGCTCTCCCCGCTGCGTGTCCTGCTGCCCAGGCGGAAAGTAACCGCATATTCACTGAACACATCGGCCAGACGCTCGACTTCGCCAGTGTTGGGAACGGCAATCAGCACTCGTTTGCTGTCCGCAATCAGTTTTTTGACTTCCTCCAGCATCGAAGGCACTGAGCCGTGGAAGCGCGGTGTCGGCTGGGAGTGGAACGCAACAGCCGTCGAGTCATCACCGCTGCGCTCGATTTCAAGATGCTCTATATCCGCCCCCGGCAGACTGGAAAGACTCTTCCACCAATCTTCCGGGGAATGATAAAGGTCCGTGGGCGTCACCAGCTTGCCGACGCCGCTGCTTTCGTGAGCCTGCTCGATGCGAGACCACAGATGATCGAACTCGCGCCGCAGAGTGTCCGGTTCGTCGGTCAACACCACGGCACGCGGCAACAGGTCGAAAACCGTGTGATTCGCCCCAGCCACCGGAGTGTAAAGCTCCCACCCCGGAAAAACGGTCACGCCGGCGGCTCGGAGGGATTGCTCGATGATTTCCTCGTTGCCGGTAATGCGCTTTCCCGAAAGCCGTGCGTGGACCGCCCCCAGAAGCTCCTCAGTAACCGGGGTTTCGGTGAGAGGCAACAGCAACGCCTCGTCGACAGGATTTGAGGAACGCTGCGTGGCGGGATCGAATTTTCTTATGGACTCTACCTCGTCCCCAAAGAATTCAATGCGCACCGGGCGCTCATCTTCCGGGGAGTAGACATCCAGGATGCCGCCGCGCACCGCATATTCTCCCGGCATTTCGACCACATCGGTTGAGTGGTACCCGACCGTGTTGAGATGCGGCAGCAAAGAGTCGACGTCGAGCATTTCGCCGCGGCGGATGGTGCGCGCCAGTTCGGCGTAGTATTCCGCCGACCGTAGGCGAAGCGCTGTTGCAGCCACCGGCGAAACCACGAACGAGGCCGCGCCAGTCGCAATTTTCCACAGCGCAACAGCTCTCTCCTCCTGGATCTCGGGATGCGGAGAAAGATTCTGGAAGGGGAGGACATCATGACTAGGCAGGATGACGACCGACTCGGGATCGGCCGCTCCCGTAAGCTCGCAAAAAGCCTGCAGTACCGGAACTAAGTCTTCCGCGGCCCGATTATCCGCGACGACGAGAATTATAGGCCGTCCAGCGGCCTTCTGTAGCAATACTAAGAGCAGAGCTTTTGCGGTGGGAATCAGGCCGGAAACACGAATCCGCCCTGTGCCCTCCTTAAGGTGGGAGGCCACACGCGAAAAGGCCGGTAACTTTTCTACGTCCGTGAAGAGATCACGAACGAAGGGGAGAACCATCACTATGATTTTAACAGGGCTGCAAGAAATGCGTTGGTTGGGTGACGAGCCTATGCATGCCCGATCTGCGGTTCGGAAGAGTGCTGAGCTCTGATGCTTATTCGGTTCGCAACAGCGGCCTGGTCAGGCAGGTAGGCCCGCCGCCGCCGTTGACGCAAAGTTCAGACCCGGAGAAAGTTTGGACATCAAATCCAGCCTGGCTGAGTTTCTGGTTGGTCTTAGGATTTTCCTGCAAGGCAAGCAGGTGGTCACCGCCCAATGCAAGCACGTTGCAGGCAAGCGTGTCGCGCTCAGAGTAGTCAATCTCGATCAACCGATAATTACGGGACTGCAAGAGTTCGACGGTCTCCACCGCCAACCATGGCAAATCCACCAAAACTGTCTGCTCGTTGAGCAGGCTCATCAGCGACATGAGATGCAGGCAAGCTGAGGGCCCCGTCCCATGCGGCAGCGGCGCTGCCAGCACCTCCACCCCAAATGGCTGAAGCAGGGTCCGCATCTGGGCAAGTCCTGCCGGGTTGGTGCGGTATCCATTGCCAACCAACAACGTGCTCGAGTCGAGCCACACCATATCGCCGGCCTCGGTCTTTCCTGGCGAACGAATTCGTCCCGCCTCCGGAATGCCCAGGCTCCGGGAGAATTCGACATGTTGCGTTGCCTCGGGAATCCGGTTCGGCTTGCCAGGATTCAAACCGATGAGTCCTTGATCGGTGGCCAGTGAAGGATCGTGAGTGTAGACAGCATCAAGCGAAAGAACATTCGAAGGTGGCAAGTGGATTACATCCGCGCCTGCGGAATCAAGAGCTCGGCAAAGTTGATCATGCTGCTCCTGCGCGGCGGCAAAGTCGGGTGGATGAAGAAATCCCAGCTCTTTCCAGCGGTTCGTCCGGACGGCAGTGTCCCATCCTGCGGCGCGTGGGGAACACACCAGCACCCGCTTCAGCGGCGCCACCATGGAGTGGCCGTTGAAAGTGCGATTGGACAATGGCGCTACTGGGGTTTTGAGCGAGCTATGCAAAGATTGCGACCACCTTCCCGTCCTGCAATCTAAACAGGTCTTATGGCAAAAGCAATCTGGGAAGGCACTGTTCTCGCGGAATCAAACAAAACTGTGGAGGTGGAAGGCAACCAGTATTTTCCACCTGATGCAATCAAAGCAGAGTACTTCAAACCGAGTGCAACACACTCCGTTTGTCCGTGGAAGGGAACGGCGAGCTACTACGATGTCGAGGTAGGGGGAAAGCTCAACCATGATGCTGCATGGTTCTACCCCGAACCCAAAGCTGCGGCGAAGCAAATTACCGGACACGTGGCGTTCTGGAAAGGCGTGAAGGTGGAAAACTAGCTAGCGGGATTCTCTGGACCAACCGCGGTGACGGTATCGCTTTACGCAATGATCTGGCGAACCAGCGCCCGTGCGCGGCAAAAATAAAAAAGACAGCCCGGAGCCCCCCGAGACTGTCCTTAGGCTCTCCCGGTTAGAAGAGCATGTCACTGAATTGAAGATAGACAACCCGTGTTGCAGCATTGTTGCACGCAAGTGAATTTCCGGTAAATTTCAGCGCAATCGCTGAAATTCGTTTCGCCGACGAATCGCAACTTGGGGCGGAGGTGTCCACCCCGCGCCAAGTTCGGATGTTTCGTCTATATTGATCAGTTCCTATCGCAACAATCCTAAATGTCTCGTAAAGTTGAAGTTTCGCGCCGATTGCAGAAACGCGCCGAGCAGATGATTCCCGGTGGCGTGAACTCACCGGTGCGCGCGTTTGGTTCAGTCGGAGGAGACCCGCCCTTTATCGTTCGCGGGCAAGGCTCACATCTCTGGGACGCGGACGACAATGAGTACATCGATTACGTTGGTTCGTGGGGACCACTAATTCTGGGACACGCCGCGCCCGGAGTGCCTGAAGCTGTGAGCGCCGCAGCCAAGAATGGCACGAGCTTCGGGGCGTCCACGGCAGCAGAAGCCGATCTCGCGGAGATCGTTATTTCGGCCTTTCCTCACGTTGAAAAAATCCGATTTGTAAGTTCGGGCACGGAAGCTACCATGTCCGCGATTCGTCTGGCGCGGGCTTATACGAAGCGAAAATATATTGTGAAGTTCGAAGGGTGCTATCACGGGCACGCTGATGCGCTACTCGTAAAAGCAGGTTCGGGCGTGGCGACACTGGGCATTCCCGGGTCTGCGGGCGTTCCGGAAGAATTCACACAGTTGACGCTGGCGCTCCCATTTAACGACACGAACGCGCTAGAACTGGCTTTCAAGAAGTTCGCGAACCAGATCGCTTGTGTGATCGTAGAGCCGGTTGTGGGCAACATGGGATGTGTGCCACCCGCGCCGTTGTATCTGAATGCGTTGCGCGAAATTACTCTCCGCAACGGGGCATTGCTGATCTTCGATGAAGTAATGACCGGATTTCGTCTGGCTTTCGGCGGCGCACAGGAACGTTACGGGATTCTTCCTGACCTTACGACTTTCGGCAAGATTATCGGTGGCGGACTTCCGGTGGGCGCTTACGGCGGACCGAAGGAAATTATGGATATGGTCGCCCCGCTCGGACCGGTGTACCAGGCGGGAACGCTGTCCGGAAACCCATTGGCAATGGCCGCGGGGCTCGCCACACTTCGTTATCTTCGAAGCCACAAGAACACGATCTATACCGCACTGGAAATACGCAGCGCGAGGTTGGTCGAAGGAGTGATGGCTGCGGGCAAAGATGCGGAAGCACCGATCTGCTTCAACCGCGTGGGTTCCATGTTCACCTGGTTCTTCACCCCAGGCCCGGTGACCGACTGGACTTCTTCAGCCAAATGCGACACCCAGGCATTTGGCCGCTTCTTTCGGGCCATGCTCGACCGAGGAATCTATCTGCCTCCATCACAGTTCGAAGCGGCATTTCTGAGCGCGGCCCACACCGACAAAGATGTAGACGAAACAATCGCGGTAGCAAGGCAGGCGTTTGCAACAATTCGGGATGGGGTAACCCATAAAATTTGAGCAGTGATTTGAGGTTGATAAGATCTGACTTCCGAAATCACTCGCCAGTCCCTTTGACCACTGAAGACTGACCACTGACAACTGCCTTCCACATCATCTCCGGGATAGTGACGAACTCATAGCCTTCCGACTGGTAACGAGAAATCAGTCGATCCGTCGCCGTGACGGTGTACGAACGGTCTGCCCCGAACCCCTTGTGCCCTCCATCGTGCAGCAGGATTACATTCCCACCTCGAACCCTGCGAATTACCTTTTGCTCGATCTGTTCGGCTGACGTCGCCTGCCAATCGTAAGCAGTCACGTTCCACATGATCGGTTCGAGTCCCATGTGCCGCACCATGCGTAACACCGCGGGACGCCGCCCCCCAAAGGGCGGCCGGAAGAGGTTGGAGTGTTCTCCTATTGCGTCGGTCAACGCATTCGTGCAACCGGTGAATTCTGCTTTCAATTCGTCCGAGGTCTTGAAAGTAAGCAACGGATGGGTAAGGGTATGATTTCCCACCACGTGTTTGGCTTTTGCAAGATCGCGCACAATGTCCGGCCGTTGCTGCACGTAGCGGCCAATCAAAAAAAACGTGGCAGGGACATTGTGCCGCGCCAGAACATCCAGCAAGCGCAGCGTGTGCGGATCGTTGGGGCCGTCGTCGTAGGTGAGAGCCAGTTGCTTTGAGCAGGGACTAAGGCCAGTAAACGTCGATCCGAACCACTGTCCGGTCGGCGCCATCGACTGGTAGCCCGCAGCGCAAGCAGCGGCAGCAGCGCCTCCGATGAAATAACCCAGCACGATGTCGCGATTGTATCCGCATTGCAATCGCGATTGCGATTTTAGATTTGCCAAACCTAATCTGACATCTTCCATCTGAAATCCGCTTGTTAACTCTTTCCACAATTGCCTCCAGGCCGAAGGCAAGATATGCTGCGAAGGAACTTCAATTTCCCTGACCCGTGTTCCTCTAACTCATGGCTAGTCTTTTTGAGCTGCCCCGATACATCGCAGTCGAAGGTCCCATACGAGTCGGTAAAAGCACCCTGGCACGAATCCTGGCAGAGCGTCTCAATGCCCAACAGGTCATGGAGTCGGAAGACAATCCCTTTCTCGGTGCTTTTTACAAGGGGGAGGCAGGCGCGAGCTTTCAGACGCAATTCGCCTTTTTGATTCGCCGCTTCGAGCAGCTTCGCGCCCTGGATATGGGCTCGAAGTCGCAGAAGACCGTGGTCACGGACTTCGTTTTCGAAAAGGACAAAGTTTTTGCCTGTCTGAATCTGAATGATCAGGAACTGGAAACTTATAACCGCTACTACAACTATTTCCGCGAGCAACTTCCTACGCCCGACCTGGTCATCTACCTGCAAGCCACGCCCGAAGTTTTGAAAAAGCGGTTGAAGAAAAAGAACGCGCCAGGCGAGAAAGCCATCAACGAAGATTACCTTGAGGAAGTGATCAAGGCGTACGAGCATTTTTTCTTTCACTACACCTCGTCGGATCTGCTGATCGTGAACACCTCCGAAATCGACTTTGTCGAACGCAACCAGGACCTGCAGGAGCTGCTGCGAAAGGTTTCCGCCCCGATCCGGGGTACCCAGTATTTCTTGCCCTTAGGTGGCCAGGAAGCCGCCAGCGCGTAGAACGGCAGTCGACGGTTACGGACGTGACTGGCTGAGGTTACCGCTGATGGGGGCCACGAAAATCCAGTCGACTTTCACCGCGTTTCGCATCTACAATGGCCGTAGCAGCATCCAAGATGTAGACAGGCTCCATCCGCCCTGGCGGAGGGGCACTGGAGGGCATCATGAGTTTGATTCCTGCTGGCGAACCTCGTCAGAAGATTACGGTTTCAACCCTTCGCGATAAAAAGCTACAACATCAACCCATCACGTGTCTGACCGCATACGATTATTCATCCGCACGGCTGATTGATGAAGCCGGGATCGATATCGTTTTAGTGGGCGACTCGCTGGCCCAAGCCGTCCTTGGGTACGAAAACACGCTATCGGTCACGGTTGACGACATGCTGCACCACACCCGGGCGGCCCGGCGCGGAGTCAAGCACGCACTGCTGGTGGGCGACATGCCGTTTGGCTCGTACCAGGCTGATCCCACCGAAGCCATCCACAACGCTGCCAGATTCGTGAAGGAGGCCGGCGCTGAAGTGGTGAAGGTTGAAGGCGGCGAGAAGCGCGCCGACCTGATTCGACGCATCATCGATGCCGAGATTCCAGTGGCTGGACACATCGGCCTGACCCCGCAGTCTATAAATGTGATGGGCGGATACAAGGTGCAGGGTAAGAGTCTCAGCGGCGTTGAGCAGCTCATGCGTGACGCTACAGCGCTGGACCGAGCGGGAGTTGCTTTCATCGTGCTCGAATGCATCCCACGTGAAGTTGCCGCACTGATTACGGCTGAAGTCGAGACGCCTACCATCGGCATCGGGGCCGGGCCGGAATGCGATGGCCAAGTGCTGGTAGTTAACGATATTCTTAATCTGACATTCGGGCCTCCGGCGAAGTTTGTGCACCGTTACGGTGACGCGAAGGCGCTCATGAGCGACGCGATTCAGGCGTTTCGCCAGGATGTAGCCGGACGACACTATCCCGCAGACGAAGAATCCTATCATTTGCCGAAGGAAACCAGGACGGCCCTTGATACGGTTCTCGAGCGCAAGCGGGCGATGAGGCGATAGCATAAGCGCATGATCCATCGGCGTCTTCCTGCCCTGACGACAATAATCGTCGCCACACTGACTTTTTTCCTGTATTCCTGCACTGGGTCCAGCGGCCAGGACCCCGCCGCGCTTGATGCCACTGCGGCCGCACGCGTCATGGCCATCCCGGCGACCACTCCGGAAAAATATCGCAGCATGATTGACAAGAAGGGCTGGCAAAATCCCTACTTGATCATCAAGACGAACGGCGTTGCGTTGCTCGACACTGAAAACCACGAGGAACGCATCTTGAAGCCGGGAGAGTTGACCCAGGCCCTGGGCAATCTGCCGGCGTCCGCGTGGCCCTACGGACGTGTGGTTGCGGTGACCGAGAACAACGTAAAAGTTACGGGCGATGACGTGCCAATTCGCAAGAACCGGGCTCTAGTGGCGGGAACGCTGGAAAGTCTGCACGTACTCATTAACTGGATCCCTCCGGCCTAGGGCATAACTCGGCACCGGGTCATGAAAATCTACGACACAATCGACGGAATGCGCGTGGCGCGGCGGACATACCGCGACGGCAACCAGCGCTTTGGCCTGGTTCCCACCATGGGTGCGCTTCACGAAGGGCATCTGTCCCTGCTGCGCGCCGCCAGGACGCAGTGCAGTGTGGTCGCAGCGTCACTATTCGTTAATCCACTTCAATTCGGACCTGGTGAGGACCTCGCGAAATATCCCCGTGACTTCGATCGCGACCGCGAATTACTGGAAAAACAGGGGGTAGACCTTCTGCTCGCGCCAAGCGTAGAGGAGATGTATCCGCCCGGCGCGGTGACGTATGTTTCCGTCGAAGGCATCAGCGACAAGCTTTGCGGTCGCTCGCGCCCGGGGCATTTTCGCGGTGTAACCACCGTTGTTGCAAAGCTCTTCAACATCATCGAGCCGAACATGGCTTTTTTCGGGCAAAAAGATGCTGCCCAGGTGGCGATCATCCGGCGCATGGTTCGAGATCTCGATATTCCTGTGCAGATCGTGACGTGTCCCATCGTGCGCGAACCGGACGGCTTGGCGATGAGCTCGCGCAACGCTTACCTCGATTCGCAGCAGAGAAAATCGGCATTAGTGTTGTCCCGGTCGCTGGTGGCAATTCAGAAGAAATTTGAACAGGGAGAACGCAACGCCGGTAAGCTGATCGAAGCAGGCAAGCAAGTCTTTGCGGACGAACCGGCAGCCCGGTTCGACTACCTTGAAATCGTGGACCCATCGACGCTCGAAGCCGTTGAGGACATCTCGCGCGAATCGCTAGTCGCGGTGGCCGCCTTCGTAGGCAAGACACGTCTGATTGACAATATTGTGCTGACACCCGCTTAGGACCGGCCACGGCTTCGGCCGCATTCTTTCAACCTTTGGAAACAAATTTGTTTCCGGCAATGATGTATCGCAGCGGATGCTCAACCGCCTTTGTGATACCAATGCGAGCTGTCACTTCTATCCGTTCAGGACGGAAGCCATCATCCACGATAACCAGGTCCGACCGGGCCTTGGTCAAGTCTTTGCCGTTGTCGCGCTCGCGCGTGATTCCGAACGCTTCGGCCAGCCTTCCAGGGCCAGTAGTCAGCTTTCGCAAATCGCGGTCTCCGTTTCCCGGATCCAGGGACACATTTCGCGCCTCCGCCATCTCTTCGATCCCCGCCAACGGCTCGAGAGCGCGAAACAGAACTCCTCCAGCCTCTCCGTCCGGAAGGCATGACACGTTGAAGCAGAAGTAATTTCCATAGATAAAATAAACGTAGGAACGGCCAGGCGGGCCGAATAGCACGGCGTTGCGTGGAGTTCGACCACTCGAAGAATGTGCGGCCAGATCGTCCGCGCCAAGATACGCCTCAACTTCCACGATCCTTCCTGTCAGGCGCTTTCTTTTTTCTCGTCTCACCAGGAGTTTGCCCAGCAGATCGTGGCTCACTACACGAGGATCTCGCCCATAAAAATCGCGAGGTAGCGGTACCCGGGCCGACACGGTAATGCCTTTTGCGATCCTCATTCAATCCCCGCATAATATTGCCACGGGTTACTCCAAAAGGAGGATTTCATGCTTGGAAAGTTGCTCAAGATTTTTACAGTACTCGCTGCATTAACACTATTGGCCACCGCGCAAACCATTCCTGCCGGCAGCACGATTACGGTGCGCATGGCCTCGGAAATCAGCTCCGGCACGGCGAACGCTGGCGACAGATTTGACGCCACGCTGGCACACAATCTGGTGGTCGACGGGAAGACCCTGGCTAAAGCTGGCGCCCCAGTCAGGGGCAAAGTGACATCCGCCAAATCCAGCGGACGTCTGCACGCCCCCGGGGAACTCGCAGTCCGGCTCACGTCAGTTCGGGTGGCCGGGAAAATGGTTCCCATTTCTACCCACTCCCATCTCGCCAAGGGCAAAAGCCACACCAAGAGTAACGCGACGAAAATTGGCGGCGGCGCGGCAGCTGGAGCCTTAATTGGTGGTCTGGTCGGAGGCGGAAAAGGAGCTGGCATCGGCGCGCTTGCGGGCGGAGGTGCGGGAACCGGCGTAGCAGCGGCAACCGGCAAAGAAGAGGCCGTAATCCCTGCGGAATCGACGTTGACGTTTACTACGGCTACGGCAGCTGTCGTGAAGTAGACCGAGGGAGAAGCGCACTCAAAACTGCCGGGCTACGCCCGGCTGGGCGGGTGGGGACACCCGCCCCTCCACATTTCGTTTACCTAATTGGCTGCCTGGTTACGCCGCGCCCTTTTCGGCGGTCTTCAGATAAGCCAGCACTTCCTCGGCATGACCCTCGGGCTTTACCTTGCGGAAGATGTGCTTGATTTTGCCGTCCGGCCCGATCATGAAGGTCGTACGCACAACTCCCATCACCTTCTTGCCGTACATGTTCTTTTCCTGGATCACACCGTAAAGGTTGCAGACTTTCTTGTCAGCGTCGCCCAGCAGGGTGAATGGCAGATCGAATTTTTCCTCAAACTTCTTCTGCGCCGAAGGAGTATCGGGGGAGATGCCGAGAACCACAGCTCCAACCTTTTCGGTCTTCTTGTGGGAATCCCGAAATTCGCAGGCTTCTATGGTGCAGCCTGGAGTGTCTGCGCGGGGATAGAAATACAGCACCACCCATTTCCCGCGGAAATCCTTCAGGGACACGTCTTTTCCATTCTGGTCAGGCAAAGTAAACTCCGGGGCTTTATCATTGATATCCATGGCTGTTTTTCCTCGTGGCAGAAAGTTATATCGCACTGCAGGGTGGGGCGTCATTCTCGCCGCCCTTGGTTTGATGCTGGGCCAGATCCTTTCGGCGCAGTCGGCTGGTCGAAAATCCGCGCCAAAAGGACCGCGTGCCATGGGATTGGTGCGGCTGGCACCCAATGGCAAAGCCACGTTGATTCCCATCGTAATTTTGTACGACGGCGAATTTTACGATGCCACGGCGTACAAAGCATCACCGGTGCCCATGGCGCTGGAAAGCGGCACGGTTTATGAAGCGGTGCGTACCGGCGTCTCTCAGGGATTGTTCACCGTCTCAAGCGCCCTGCACGGAAACAACACTTGGATCGGAGAAGGAAGCTGGCAGTCAGCCAGCGCACTTGCCGCGTCAAAGGCCGCGGCAGACAAGAAAAAGGAAGCAAGCGCGAAGCCAGTCCCGGAAGCGGTGGAAGGGCCGCCGGTACTGAGGCGTGCCAGTTCTACCAAGCCTGCGGAGCCGCCGCCCAGCACTCCGCCTGCGGCTTCTACCCCGGCGTCACCGACGCCCACGCCTGCACCAGCGTCCGCTCCCGCCGCCACACCGTCTGTTCCAACTGCTCCCGAGGCCCCCGTTGCCGACGATCCCGATCGTCCACACCTGAAGCGCGGTGTGCCGTCACCGGAACCGCAGAAGAAGCCAGCCCTGGCTACAGCCGCGCCGGCCAGGCCGGGTGCGCCAAAGGCTTCCACCTCAGTGCTCGCAGACTCCAGCTCACTCCAGCTGATCCCCGCAATTTCCGATGCCAAGGGCCCTGATCCTCGACCATATGCCGAAGAACTCAAGCCTGACGAGCTGGAGAAATTGCGCAAAAAAATCCTTGCGCTGGCCGCCGACGAAGTGCGTGCGCGCGCCAAGCAGTTGGCAGGGGAGTCGACTGCCGAATCGACTCCGCGCCCTGCTTCCAAGACAGCAAACCGCGCGAAATTGCCTCAGCCCACCTTCGACGACGTGCAGCTTCGCGTGTTCGACCTGTCGAACAGTAACGAGCCGGTGCTGGTGCTAACCACAAAGGCGCGGATGCCGTCCCGCCCTAACGCGGCAAGCTCAGATCTGCAATACATCGTGACCCTGGTGGCCCGCGACGACATTTACGGAGAACTGCATAAGGCCTTCGCCAGCACCACGGACACACAGCACATGGATGTCTTGCCGCGAATAGAGCTGATCGATGCAGTGGATGCTGATGGCGACGGCCGCGGCGAACTACTGTTCCAGCAGATTTCTGACGCAGGGAAGGCGTTCGTGTTGTATCGCGTAATCGGCGACCAGCTGTGGCCGCTATTCCAGCAAAACCTTGGCCAGTGATTTCCTCGCTGGGCTTGACCGTGCTCGCCAACCGCGTATTATGGCCCTCACCCAAGCCTAGGGAGGGCTTGCCCAATGAAGAAATACACGGCTTCGGCTCTGGGGCTCATTTTGTTGTTCGCGTTGCAGGCGTTCGCTCAAGAGCATTACACCGAGGGTCCGGTCTGGCAGGTGACCCTCATTCGCGTCAAACCTACGCAAATGGATGCCTATCTCACCAGCTTGCGTGCCAATACCAAAACGATCTATGAAGAGATGAAGAAAGAAGGAGTGATCCTGGACTACAAGGTATTCCTCAACACCACGCAACATGATCCCCAGGACTGGGACATTGCGATCGGGGTTCAATACAAGAATTTCGGCGCACTGGATGGCCTCGCCGCCAAGGGAGAAGCCATTCGCGACAAAGTTCTCGGCTCCAAACAAACCGCTCTGCAGTTAGGGGAAAAGCGTCAGGATATGCGTGAGATCGTAACCACCATGCTCTTGCGGGAAGTGATGTTGAAGTGAGGTAATAAACAGCCCGGTTGCATTCGCATCCGGGCTGATCCCTTCTGATTATTTCTGCGTCATCACCAGTTCGCCGTTCTCGACTTTCATGCCACCAACGTTATCCGGCAGTTTCAGGCGGTCGCGTTGCTCATTAAGCTTCTTCTGCAAGGCGTCGTTGACCAGTGAGACTGGGACATTCAAATCCCCAACTTTGAATTCGGTGGGATCAAAGGTGGCGTAGCCGCCCTTGGAACCGAGGTGGCCCGATAGTGTCACCCAAACGTCTTTGCCGGCGATCTGAGTCAGAAACTGCCCGTGGGCGACGTCACCGTCAAAACTCACCTGATAGTCTTTGACTTCAGGCTGGCCGGGTGCGACCGTCGCATCGGGAGAAGAAAGTCCGGAGGCGGCTTGGTTCAGCGCTGCCATCGGGATTTGTCCCGCCGCCTGCGCCAGAGCCGCGCTTACTTCATTGGAACTGAGGCGAACTTCAGCCGGAGGCTGTCCGGCCTCCTTAGGCTGATCCAGTTGCTGTACTTTTTCCTGAAAGGACTCCGCATTGGCCACCGCCGCTGCTGCCGGCTGTGGCTGCGACACGGGCGCCGGCTTCTTCAGAACCAAGACAAGCGCCATCACAGAAGTGACCAGCGTGGCCACACTGATGATGCGATCTAGCTTCCACTTCTTCATCACGGTCCCCCCGCTTCTAGCATGCTACTGAGATCGTGGCGGGAGGTTCACATAACGGAAGGCACTGACCTCGTGGTTACTTCCTTCGGAGGATAGCGGGCTGAACAATCACTATCCCAGCTTCTTGGCCAGCAAGTCATTTACCAACTGAGGATTCGCTTGGCCTTTCGATGCCTTCATAACCTGGCCGACAAAGAAGCCAATGACGGTCTTCTTTCCGGAGCGATACTGTTCAACCTGCTTGGGATTGGCGGCTATGATCTCATCGATGATTTTTTCCAGAGCTGACGTGTCGCTGGACTGCTGCGGCCGACCTTCTTCCTCATAGATTACCGAAAAGTCTTTTCCGCGCTCGAAAGCAATATCGTAAAGATCTTTCAGCATTTTGCCGGAGATGCCACCGCTCTCCACCAGATCAGCGGACGCGGCCACACCCATCATCGAGATGGGCGACTGCTCGATTTCCAGATTCTTAGCTTTCAGCCGACCCATCAACTCGCTTTGAACCAGATTGGCTACGCGTTTCGCGCTCTTGGCTGCTTTGGCAGCGGCTTCGAACTGGTCGGCCAAAGACTTGGTGATCGTCAGGACCTGGGCGTCTTGCTCGGTAATGCCATAATCCGCCACCATGCGTTTGCGGCGAGCTTCGGGAAGTTCTGCCAGGGTATTCCGGATTTCTCCCTGCCATTTCGTGTCCACTACAAGCGGAAGCAGGTCTGGTTCGGGGAAGTACCGGTAGTCGTGGGCCTGTTCCTTCGACCGCATGCTGTAGGTTTTGCCTTCGTTTGAGTTGTAGAGGCGGGTTTCCTGGGTGATACGGCCACCGGATTCGATCACGCCAATCTGTCGCTCAATCTCGTACTCCAGCGCTTCACGGATAAAGCGAAAGGAGTTGACGTTCTTTATTTCCGTCTTGGTGCCGAACTCCTTCTGGCCCCTCGGGCGCACGCTGATGTTGCCATCGCAGCGCAGCGAACCTTCCTCCATGTTGCAGTCGCTTACTCCCGTATAGAGGATGATCTCCTTCAGCCGCGTAAGGTACTCGTACGCTTCATCCGGCGTAGATATATCAGGTTCGCTGACGATTTCGATCAAGGGTACTCCGCTACGATTCAGATCGATCGCTGTAGTCTCCGAAGAGTTGGCGAAGCCTTCATGCAGGCTCTTGCCTGCGTCTTCTTCCAGGTGCACGCGGGTGATACCAATCTTCTTTGTAGCGCCATTCGTCTTGATCTCAATCAAACCGTGCTCCGCCAAAGGCTTGTCAAACTGGGAAATCTGATAGCCCTTGGGCAGATCGGGATAGAAATAGTTCTTGCGGGCAAATATCGAAGTTTCGTTGATGCGGCAGTTCAACGCCATAGCCGCAAGTGTGGCAAACTCCACCGCTTTACGGTTCAGGACGGGAAGAGCACCGGGAAGCCCCAAACATACCGGGCAAACATTGGTGTTCGGCGGAGCACCGAAATGGGTCGAGCACGAACAAAAAATCTTGGTCGCGGTCAGGAGCTGGACGTGCACTTCCAGTCCCATCACCGGTTCATATTTGGCGCGGGTAGATACAGAAATGTCTGGCGTGGTGGCCATGTCAAAGGATTATAAAGGCCGACGAGCAATCGCGTCTCAGTTCGATTTCGCCGGTGCGGTCAGATATTTCTCCAGCGGAACTTCGAAGTACATCAATTCATTTCCCTTGGCATCGCGCACTCCAGTGAGGTAAAAGTGCGCCCCTGCCAGAGGCACGGAAATTTCCGAAACATCGAAAAACAGAAATCCCACCTGTGTGCTGTGAGGTTCGACAGCCTTGGCCACGAACTGGGCATTCTGAATTTCATCAATCGCCTGTTTACTGAGGCCGCCCTTCACTTTCTTGCTGGGAAATGGAATCGGATAGCGATTTGTACTCGTCGAGGGGCGGCTAAGGCGCCGGGCAATGTCCTCGTCGACCGCTGGAGAGATTTTCGCGCGGCTGGTCGTGACCAACTGGGCTTTCATCCCTGACAACTCAACGGGCTGATCGCCGTCATTTGTGATAACCACGAAAATTGGCAGAAAACCGAGTTCACTGTAGTGAATTGAAAAGATGTTCGCCTTGTCCGCTAGATCATAGGGGTCAACCCCGACGGTGACGGTTTCCGTGGCGTGCTGATCGTGTGCGGGATACGACTTGGCCGGCAGAGTGGGCGGCATGACGAATTCTTTCCCCGCAAGCGCCCGGCAGGGGAAGATGGCGACCGTCGCAGCCACCAGAATCTGAACCCAAACTTTTCTTAGACCCCAGCAAGACATGGCTGATTATAGGATGCATCGGCTCGCGCTGGTGGTGCCTTGCGCTAATTATGCCGCAGCTTCCGGGTAGAATGTCTTTTCCTTCATGTACTTGCTATACAGCGCGCTCCTAGCCACAGGCTTGTTAATCAGCCTCCCTTATTGGATGTTTGGAAAGCGGCGTCATGGCAAGTACCGTGAAGGCCTGGACGAGCGGTTGGGCAAGGTCCCAACGAGACTGCACGGGACTGTAACGCCCTCCATCTGGGTGCACGCGGTCTCGGTAGGGGAAGTACTGGCGGTCAGCGAACTGGTGGCTGAGTTGCGTCTGCGTTTCCCTCGCTCCCACGTGGTGGTCTCCACCACAACGGCGGCCGGCCAGAAACTGGCGAAGAAGAGATTTGGGGAAGCAAACGTCTTTTATTTCCCTTTGGATTTCGGGTTTGCAATTCGACCCTATTTAAGGACACTGCGACCAGAATTGATCGTGATCGCAGAGACTGAATTCTGGCCAAACTTCCTGCGAATGTCGCGCAAGAGCGGTGCGAAGTTGGCCGTGGTCAATGCCCGCATTTCTGATCGATCATGGCCGGGTTACCGGCGTTTGCGGCGTGTTGGAATTTTGGCCGCGGTGCTTCGTGACATTGATCTCTTCCTGGCGCAGACCGAAGAAGACGCCCGTCGGCTGCGGGACATCGGTGCCGCGGCCGAGCGCGTTCAAGTGAGCGGCAACCTTAAGTTTGACGTGGCGGCTCCGGTTCCTCCGGCAATTGTCGCGAGTCTGCGTTCGACGTTCCAGGCCTCTGGGGTTGGCCCTGTCATTGTCTGCGGAAGTACGGTTGAAGAAGAGGAAGGATTGCTGATCCTTGCCTTCCAGAATGTTCTGGCGAGCTATCCGCAGGCGGTAATGATCTTGGCGCCACGACATCCCGAGCGATTCGGGGATGTCGCCAGGTTACTCGAGCAGATGGGCATCCGTTTCTGGCGGCGGTCGTTGTGGAGCGGCGACCCGGTTGTTGGTGGCGTATTCCTGGTAGATACGATCGGTGAACTTGCTTCCCTTTACGCTCTTGGAGACGTGGCGTTTGTCGGCGGAAGCCTGGTTCCCCGTGGTGGCCACAACATCATCGAACCTGCCCAGCATGGAGTCGCGATCATCGTGGGCCATCACACCGAGAATTTTAGAGATATCGTTGGGTTGTTTCAGCACCAGGACGCGGTGCGAGTGGTTGGGCCGGCGGAGTTTCCGCTGGTTCTGATGGAATTGCTCTCAAACGATGCGGAACGCATGGCCCTGGGCCGCCGTGCAGCAGAGACTCTGCGCTCGCAAATGGGAGCGACCGGAAGAACCTTGAGCGCATTGGAAAACCTGCTCACGCCCCCGTCGAATCGCGTGATGGATCAAGCAACCACAAAATGAGGCCGCTAAGTTTCCTCTTCGGACTCGGGGTTCAAGCGCGAAATGCGCTCTATGATCGTGGCATCGCTCGTTCACGAAAGTTGCGTGGGCCCGTTGTCAGCGTTGGGAACTTGTCTGTCGGAGGATCCGGCAAGACCCCTTTCGTTTTGCTCATCGGCGAATTGCTGAAGGCAAGAGGCATTAAATTCGACATCCTCTCACGCGGCTATGGCCGCACGAAGCGGGGTGTGGCGTTAGTCGATCCCGCAGGTTCGGCACGCGATTTCGGAGATGAACCGGTGCTCATGGCAAGGCGCCTGGGAGTTCCCGTCGTCGTTGGCGAAGAACGTTATGAGGCTGGGATTTTTGCGGAGAACAAATTCGGACCGCAGCTTCACCTGCTCGACGACGGTTTCCAGCATCGCGCGCTCTTCCGTGACTTCGATATTGTGTTGATCACTCCCGAAGATATTCGTGACCGCCTTCTTCCCGCGGGGAGACTGCGAGAACCTTTGAGGTCGCTTGGTCGGGCTGATGCGATCGTGCTGGCCAGCGGTGCCTCATCGAACGGACTACCCGTCGAAAGGAAACTGGTTTGGCGCGTGCGCCGTGGCATCGTGGCCGCCAACGTCCCAACCCGGCCCATCGTGTTTTGCGGGATTGCGAGACCGAAGAATTTCGCGCTGCAACTCCGCACTGCGGGAATCGAACCGGTCGCCGAAGCCTTCTTTCGAGATCATCATCGGTATAGCGAGAAAGATATTCGCGACTTGCTGAGTCTGCGTCAGCGCAGCGAAGCTGATGGATTCGTTACCACCGAAAAGGACGCGATTAACCTGGGCGGATTTCTGTCGGCTCTGGAGCCGCTGGCGGTGGTTCCGGTGAAAATGGAACTAACCGACGCGGCTAACGCTGTGGATACCATGCTCAACAGGATCGCGGACCGAAAACGCCTGGCGTGAGAAAATCGGAACGCCGTATTGTGGGCACGGTTGTCACGTGGTCCGTCCAGGAAGTTGTCTCGCCTCGGGAATTTAGACGAGAGCGCAAATCAGACACACGATGAATAAGCATTCCAAACAAACTGAACAGTTGAGCGGTCGCCTGAGGAAGATTGTCGAATCTTTTCCAAAGGTGACGATCACTGTTCTCGGCGATCTCGTCGCCGACGAATTCATTTTTGGCGAGATCTCGAGGGTTTCACGCGAGGCTCCCGTCCTCATCCTTAAGCATCGCGAGCGCAGCATCGTACCCGGGGGCGGAGCGAACGCAATCCACAATCTCGCGGATTTGGGCGTTAACGTTCTCCCGGTGGGAGTCGTGGGTGATGATGAGCCGGGACGCCTGCTCGTTAAGGCATTCCGCCACAAACATATTCCCGTGAGTGGTGTTCTCAAGGACAAGACTTACACCACTGTAACCAAGACCCGCATCCTGGCCGGTTCAACCCATTCGGCGAGGCAACAAGTCGTGCGGATCGATCGCGAGCCAGAAGCAGAGCCGAACCTTCATTTAAAGCGCGAGTTGGTGTTGGCCACTCGAGAGTACGCTCGTGCCTCCGACGTCCTGCTGATCTCGGACTATGGTTATGGTGCGGCCACACCGCGAATTCTGAACGCAGTTCGCACAAAGGGCGGGTTGCGCGGGGTCCCGGTGGTGCTCGATTCCCGCTACCGTATGCTGCAATATTCGGGCGTGAGCGCTGCCACGCCGAATGAGCCTGAGGTCGAAGAAGCGCTGGGCGTGCGAATTGGCCACGACTGGCAAACTCTCTGTTCCGCAGCAGACGCGATCATGGAACAGATGAGGCTGGAATCGCTGATCATCACCCGTGGCCGCGATGGCATGGTCGCTTTCGCGCGCGATCATAAACCGGCCGACATCCCGATCTTTGGTTCGGATCAGGTTGCAGACGTGACTGGCGCGGGCGACACAGTGATTGCCACATTCACGGCCGCACTGGCTGCCGGAGCCACCGCGGCCGATGCTGCTTATCTGGCGAACTATGCGGGGGGAATCGTGGTAATGAAGCGCGGCACCGCAACCGTATCGCAACGGGAACTGCTGGATGCTCTTGATCAGGCTCCGCCACCGTTGCGTTCCCATTGATTTCCGAGATGCGATTCTGGGACTTTGATTCTGGATAGAGTGACTACAAACAAGATTCTTACTCGCAGCGAATTGCGGCAGTGGGTCGCGGACTGGAGACGCGCAGGCGATTCCATCACGCTCACCAATGGCGCGTTCGATCTGCTTCACGTAGGCCACGTCCGCTATTTGCGTGCGGCCAAACAACTGGGCGGACGATTGATCGCAGCAGTCAACTCTGATGCGTCGGTGCGCGCATTGAAGGGAGAAGGTCGTCCGCTGATACCCGAAGACGAGCGCGCCGAAATTCTGTCGGCACTTGCCGATGTCGACGCGGTCGTAATCTTTCCAGAACCTGATGTGCGAACGCTTATCCGGGAAATTCGCCCTGACATTCACGCCAAGGGCACCGACTATACCGCCGAAAGTGTCCCGGAGCGGGACGAAGTAATCGCGTGCGGCGGGCGAGTGGAAATTGTGGGCGATGCCAAGGACCATTCCACGACGGAACTGATTCGTTCCCGCGTGAAACGGCCGCGTTCGTGAACGTCCCCCCGGCGGCGACAACCCTTCCTGGAGTTCCAGCGCCGCAGAGCCAGCCACCGCGATCTGACCGCATATTGATCGTGCGGCTCGGCGCCATGGGCGATATTATCCACGGCCTTCCGGCAGTCTCAGCATTGCGGGCAGCAGTTCCCAATGCCAAAGTGGGATGGCTGATCGAGGAACGGTGGGCAGAGTTATTGTGCACTTTGCCGACGCCTCGCTCCGGCCCGCGCTCGCCCCAGCGTCCATTGGTCGACCGGATCCACACCGTGAACACGAGGCAATGGCGCAACTCTCCCTTTTCAGCGCAAACCTGGGAACGAGTCGCTGCAGGGTTGAGCGATCTACACGCCGAACGATACGACGTCGCCATTGATCTTCAGGGAGCGATACGCTCATCATTGCTGGCGCGGTGGTCGGGTGCGCCCGTGATTTACGGATTCGCCCAGCCTCGCGAACATTTGGCCAGCATGTTCTACACACGCCAAGTAATTGCCGCGGGCAACCACGTTGTTGAACAAAACCTTTCTCTGGTCGAAAATGTTGCTGGGCATCCATTAAACCCCGCGCCCGTCGAACTTCCTGAAGATGAAACCGCCAGACAGGATTGTGACCGCTGGCTCCAGGATCGCAACTTCAAGGACTTTGTCTTGCTCAACCCGGGCGCCGGTTGGAGCGCCAAGCAGTGGCCGGCTGAACGTTACGGACAGGTGGCGACGCAACTGACGGACTACGGAATGAAGTCTGTAATTAATTTCGGCCCAGGCGAGGAGAACATTGCAAACGCGGTCAAGGCAGCCAGCAACGGCGCTGCTGAAACTTTCACAGGTTCCCTCACCCGGCTGATCGCGCTCACGCGGCGCGCACGTTTGTTCATCGGCGGCGATACCGGGCCTATGCACCTGGCCGCTGCTCTCGGCGTTCCCGTAGTCGCCGTCTTCGGACCGACGGATCCAGCACGCAACGGACCCTATGATGTCCGCAACATCGTGCTGCGCAGTTCTACCAGCGTCACCAGCTATAAACATGTTGCCGAGGCTGATCAGGGTTTGCTAGAGATCAGTTCACAGCAAGTGGTGACCGCTGCGCATCGCCTGCTGAAGGAACTCCATGGCTAGCTGGTCCGCCATTGCGCGCCGAGTTCGGGTACCGTTGGGATTTGTGTTTGCCGTGCTCTATATGTGGCTGGCAAAGCCGACTCCCAAGTCGATTCTAGCCGGCGCAGGCTTGATCGTCGCAGGCTTGGTAATCAGGGCACTAGCTTCGGGACATTTGCAGAAGAACGAACAGCTTGCAACCGGTGGGCCCTACGCCTACACACGAAATCCTCTTTACCTTGGGTCGCTGATCTTGGCGGTAGGTTTTGCTCTGGCCGCACGCAGTTGGTGGATCGTAGCGGGGATCATTTTGCTTTTCTTTGCGATCTACTTGCCAGTGATCCGTGCCGAAGAAGTATTTCTACGAAACCGCTTTCCTCAATTTGATGAATATGCCCGCAAAGTGCCCAGCTTGTTCCCGCGTCTAACCAGGACGGGTGAGTCGAGCGGCGCGTTCTCCTGGGAGTTGTTCTGGAAGCACCGCGAATACAATGCGACGCTGGGGTCGGTGGCGATTCTAGCGGCTCTTATCGTAAAAATGATATGGCGATGAATTCGAGCCAAGACTCGTCGTGCTTGCGCGAATGTCCTACTTCTGTGCCAGCAGGGCTTTCGCCTTGCCAAGTTCCGGCCGATCCGAGTTCGATCCTGCGCAGGCTTTTACTAATTGTGCGTAGAACGTGGCCGCCTCTTCCGTTTTGCCTGCCATCTGGGCCGCGCTAGCGGCTCCGTACAGTCCGTTGAAGCGATTGGGATTGAACTTCAGATCCGCCTCGTATTCCGTGAGCGCCTGGTCTGCATGTTTCGAGTCCAGTAAAAGGTCAGCCAGCATCTCTCGTGCGGGAATGCCCTCGGGTTCGTCGCCGGTGGATTCCTCTCCTCCGGCGAGCGCCCTGAGCGTTTTGATGGCATCCTCGTCCTTCCCCTCGGCATGGGCCACCCACGCACCGGCCTCCTTTTGTGCATTCTCGACCCACTGAGCGGAGATCGGCTTCTTTTTCTTCACTAGCTCTTGACGGATCGTTTCCAGTTGAGCGTTATTCTGGCGCGCTTCCGACAACATTGCCCATGCGGGCAGCGCCAATCGCTCGCGCCCAGTAAGTGATGGCCTTGTCCGTGGAGTCCGCGTTTGGCGCGGGCGTTAGAGCGGCAGCCTCGGACCAGTGGTGAAGTTCCAAAGCACAAAGTGCGGGGAACTTCGACAGCGCATAGGCCCGCGGATCGTAGTCTTCCCCGTACATGCTCTTCATCGCCGGCATAGTCTTTACATCCGCGATGACGGCCTGCGCCTCAACTTCGCGCCCGCTCTGCAAATACGCATAGACCAGAAAATCCATGGCATGAAACTGATGACCTTCGCCGCCCATGTGCATCGCCGCGGTCTTCCGGGTGGCCGCGATGGATGCCAGGTTCGAATCAATGTCGTCTTGCCACAATCCAAGTCGGGCAAATATGTGCGACGGCATGTGCAGCGCGTGAGGAGCCGCGGGCGCGATCCTGGCATAACTGCGCGCCGCCGGCAGCCCCAATTGCGCCAGTTGCGGTTTGTCATAACTGTGGATCAAATAGTGCGCCACTCCCGGGATGAGTTGGCTCTTCCGCGAACAGTTTTTCCAGCACTGCGGCCGCTTTTTTTCGATTGGCGAAGGTAGTGTCGCCGTCCGGTTCTGATGCCAGCAGGGAGAGCGCATAGAACGCAGCCGCCTCACGATCATCCGGATACTTTTGATACACACCTTCCATCGCCTGTGTGTAGGCCTGAGCCCGTTGGTCGTAATCGCCCTTCTTCCCATAAAACGCGCGGAGCGCGGCGATGTAGTCCCGCTCACGATCGGTTTTGGGATGCAAAGATTGCGCCTTTTTCAGTTCTGCGAGACCTCGCTTGGTGATGTCGGCATTCGGGATGGTCCCAGAGCTGGTGCCATAGACTCATCGCAACTCCCCAATGAGCCATGGCGCAGGAGGGATCATCCTTTGCAATCTGGGCAAATTCCTTTTCGGCTTCTTCGTACCAGAACGAATGCAACAGCGCGACACCACGCTCAAACCCACTCTGCACCGGCGCGGCGCAGGAAGTTGGGAAATGCACAGTGCCCAATTGCTCCGGTGGTCAGATCTTCGTGATGATGGGTTTCATCGGCAGCGACCATGCCTCCGAAGAACGAGGCGAGAAGGATTGCAAGAGCGAGCTGTCTCATCAGGAATGTCTCCAAAACCTCGCGATGGAGCCGCGAGCACACACGTTGAGTCAAGCGAGTCTAGAACGCAAGTTGGGAAGAGGTCAATGCAGCAAGCGGGTTCCAACGACACCGTTTCTAGCTTTATTGCAGCCGGAAGCGTTCGTTCATCAGGCGCTGCAAGCGAGGTTTGTAAAGGATGTCGAAGGCGAGCTCTTTGTCGGGAAACATGGCCAGTGCGGCGCGTTTGGCGCCAGCGGCGAGTTCCGACGCTTCTTCTATGGTGAGATTTTCGTCCTGACTGATGACCGACATGACCATGCTAATCATGAGCTGCAGCCGCCGGATATTTCTGGCTTCCTGCTCGGTGTCACTCAAGTTCGCAGGTATTTCATTCCCCTGATGTGTTTCCATCGCGACCTCAGAGCCCTTGTCGCCGCGTCTGATACATTCGGCAACTTAATCACTTCTCAATATTAGATGTGCCGTCAACATGAGACGTTGCGCCTCGAGCGCCAGGCTATTCTTGATCTGCTGGTGAAAACCGAGCGCCAGATGGCTCAATTTGGTTATCGGATGAACCGGGATACAATCATAGGGCTGAAGATCCAGGAACGAAGCGGGCTGTTTCAATTCGTCCGCCCACGATCGGAGAATTTATGAACGAAAGTCCCGCGGCTCGCCCCAACCCCAACGAAAAACTGGTGCGAGTGTTCGATACTGAACAGGAATCCGAAGCTATGGTGGTTCATGGTCTACTCGAATCTTCGGGAATCGATTCCGACGTTACTTCGCTAGACGCTCAGCAAGACATCCTTCCTGGAGTGGGCGGCACCGTGATCCTGGTGCGTGAAGAGGACGCCGATGAGGCCCGTCGCGTCATAGAAGAATATCGCCAAGCCCCGGGCACCGATGACACCGCCGAGATCGATATCAGTGAAATCGAAGAGGGCTAGATTCAAGCGGACCAGGCCTGACGGTCGTACCATCCAAAAAAAACGTAACCGCACCGTCGAGATCGGCCCGGTAGGTCAGAGCTGAGCTTCTGCCAGTCGCGCGAGAACCTCTCGTCGAGGATGTCCGTAGGTATTCCGCGCTCCCACTGAAATGACCGCAAACTGAGGATGCACCGCGGATAGCAATTGCGGAATTGTGGCGTCCATGAGCGCGGCTTCGTGTTGCGGCCAGAGCACGTGGATTTTCTCGATGATGCTGCGGTGGATGCGCGATCGGAGCGACTCAATCCGGTTGCCGGAGAATCCTGGGAGAACTTCAATGCTCGATGATTTCGTTGAAGCCAGAGCTGCGATACCGTTTTCCCTGAGATAAGTCCGGTAGTCAAAAGCACCGGGGTTGCGGAAGTTACGTGGCGTGGAGATTTTGGCGGAAAAACGCAGGCGCTCTCCATAGTCGAAGGAGCGAATAGCAGGGCCGCTTCCTTGTAGGTCAGACTCCCGCCTGGTTGCTGGGTGTAAACGCTGGTACGCAGTCCCGCGCGGACGACATGACTCTCATTCCCTATAACGACTTGTTCAGTCTCCAGGTCCAGACGCTGGCGAACGTCTCCCGAGTTTTCTTCTTCCAGCACTCCCTCTTTGGTGACATGAGCGGTGATCAGTACTTCCGACCCGTCGTCAAATTGCAGTAATGCCGAATCGCCTGAATGATCCGCGTCACACACCTGCGAACCCTCCCAGAATAAATCGAGCGCCCAAGCCCAGGATGTACGCCGACCGACTGCGTCGCCGAAGCAGATATGCACTCGAGGCCACGACCCCAACCCACGCAACCAGCCACCACAGGGGCGGCCGCCATGCGTAGATTCCCGTAGTAATGCCAGCGGCAAAAGTCACCGCAGCCCACAACAGTGGCCGCCGCGATTGTCGTGGAGCTGAACTTGAGTTGGCTCGTGACGTCAGAGATGCCTGCGCGTGCCAGGTCGAGCAGCGGTGCGGACTAACGCACCAGGTGGAAAACGCTTTCCAGGTGATAGGTCTGCGGAAACAGATCGACCAGGTGTGCCTCTTCCACCCGGTATCCGGATTGGAACAGGCGAAACAGATCTCGAGAGAGAGTGGCGGGGTCGCACGAAACGTAAACCATGCGAGAGGCTTTCAGCTTCGACAAACCCTGGATCACTTTTTCGCCGAGACCACTCCTCGGCGGATCCATCACCACCAACTCTGCACGCAACTTCCCAGCTGCATTTTCTAGATACTGTTCCGTGGTCGCGTGAACTGCCTTGACGTTGGCTGGCGAATTGTACAGCAGGTCGGAGTGAGAAATCGGTGACGACTCAACCGCAATTACTCTCTCAAATTCCCGATTTAGAACTGATGAAAAAAGACCAGCACCAGCATAGAGATCAAGAGCCGTCCCACCGTTCCGGGCGGCGGCACCCATCACAATATCCACCAGAACATCCGCTAAATGCCGATTCACCTGGAAAAATGCCCCGGCGCTAACGCGGTATGAAGCCAGCTTGGTTTGATAAATAAGATTGTCAGCGCCGCTAACGGCGAGGCGCTGTGGATCGCCTCGAGCTTCAGCCTTGCTGCCGCGAGCCTCCAAAAATACCGCTCCGCAAAACTCCGGCAGAACACTTCGCAAATCCGCGGTGAATGGCTCTGCCCTATTAGCGATTTCTGCCGCGCAGTAAACCTCCGCCAGCAATTCCGTGTCATCCGCATTCACGAAGAATTCGATCTCGCTGATCTCGGATGGAACCTTGCCACTTCGACCCAGTTGCCAAATGGCGGAGATCGCACGGTTGACCAGCGGCGAACTGATGGGACACTCCTCCACCGGCAACAGATCGTGAGAATTGAACTTGAAGTATCCCAAGGCAAATTCGCCGGTCGCATGAACTCTGAGACGCGTGCGGTTCCGGTAATTCCAGGGGGGCGAAGGATGGATCTTCAATTTCGTGGCAAGTTCGATCTTGGCGATGCGGAGCAGATTTTCCTTCAGAATTGCCGCTTTAATTTCGAGCTGATGCTCGTAGTCGGTGTGCTGGTAGTGGCAGCCGCCACAGCGGTGGAAATAAGGACATCGCGGTTCAATCCGTTGGGCTGACGCCGCCAGCATCACACTGGCGCGCGCTCGAGCAAAGCTAGACTTCTGTTCGAGGACAACCGCTTCGACCTTCTCTCCCTCAAGGACGAAAGGAACAAATACGGCTTTGCTTCGGCCACGTTCGTCAGCAGGCAAACGTGCCAGACCGTTGCCGCCATATACGAGCTTTTCTATTGTGAGTTCCAAGGCTTGATTCTACAGACGTTTCAGTGAGAGCAAACTGACCCTCACATATAGAACAAGCTCAATCGCGGCAATCCGTAACGCTCGAGCAGCCGCTTGTGGATGTACTGCTTTAGAAGCTGATCAATCTGTGCTGCCGGCATCTTTCGCCGGTAGGGCGCCAGTTCTCGATCAGCTTCACTGCGAACCGTGACCATCTCGTCGTCAGGAGTTCCTGCTAATAGCGCCGCAAATAATTTCTCTTCTAACACCGTGAGCCGGCGTTCCAGGTCCTCAAGCCGGGGCGCCGAGGTCGCGCTCTCCATTTGGGAAGCGAGTTCACGCAGCGTGGCGGCGGTTTCCCGGGCCAGATTTATCGCAGAAATCCCGGGCCGCTCCGGCAACTTCGCCGCGAGGACCTGGTCAGCATTGCGTCGAAAAAAGACCACGATTTCACTGGTTTGGAATCCCGCAGGCTTGCTCTTTTCACCGCTTGAGACTCCTACAACAGCCTCTTTCATCTCTTCCGCCGCGGCCAGCACCGCTTGTGCACAATATGCCAGACCGTTGACTTTGCGTGGCGACGGACGCTTTTCGTAATTTTCGAATGCGGTATCGATTCCGCGCAGGACGGCCTCGAGCGGAATACCGGCGTCCCGCCAGGTTTCGATCAAAGCCCAATCCAGAGTCGAAACCATCAGCGCCGCGCCACGACGCCGCTGAAAATGCTCCTCGATTTCAGTGAAGTAATTGAAGTAGTTGTCCACGAAGGCTCAACGGGACGGCGTCTTGCGGACGTGCCCGGATTTCGCCGGTGGCGGCGTCACCGCAGAGGAAGAGTCAGGAGTCGAGGGGTCGCGGCCAGTTTTCGCGGCCGCATTTCGCTCCCAGATCAGGCGAAGACCATCCAAGGTAAGCAGATCGTCGACGTGCTGGATGTATTTCGATCCCGTCCCAATGAGGGTCGCCAGTCCGCCTGTAGCGACGACGGTAACATCCTTACCCATTTCTTCCAGCAAGCGTTCGAGGATCCCGTCCACCAATCCCAGGTAGCCATAGTAAAGACCAGACTGCAAACTGCCGACGGTGGTGCTCCCGATAACGCGCGCAGGTTTGCGGATATCCACACGCGGCAAGCGGGCAGTTTTTTCAAACAGCGCATCAGCGGAAATCCCGATGCCCGGACAAATCACGCCGCCTTGATATTCGCCCTTGGCGGATACGCAATCGAATGTGGTCGCCGTACCGAAATCCACAACTACGCATGGCCCACCAAATTTTTCGAAAGCCGCTACTGAATTCACGATCCGGTCCGCCCCGACTTCGGCAGGATTGTCATAAAGCACGGGCATCCCAGTCTTGACGCCGGGTTCAATGAATAACGGCTTGGTATTGAAGTAACGTTCGCAGACCTGACGTAGAGTTGAGTCTAGGGGAGGTACAACCGAAGAAATGACGATCCCCCCGATTCCCTTCACCTCAATCTTTTCCATGGCAAACAGGTTACGAAAAAGCACGCCATATTCGTCCACGGTCTGCGTGGCGATCGTGGCGACACGCCAGTTTGCCTCCATGTGCTCATAGTGGGGCACACCAGCACCATCGCCCTTGGCGGATTTTGCGAAGACTCCCAGCACCGTGTTGGTGTTGCCCACATCAAGGACCAAAAGCATAGCGATTGCCAAAAATTCGCGGCGCAAGAGAATCGAATGCCGCTATTTCACAATTACCGTACCACTCAGCACGGTTCGAATTCCGTTGGACGTCCGAACCTGCAAAAACCCGCGCGGATCAAGTCCTTCAGTTATGCCTTCAAAACCGTCATTCTCGGCAACGCGAACCTGCCGGCCCCGGACCGATGATGATCGCTCCTGAAATCGCTCCAGAATCGACCCATGCGCGCCCGGCTTACGCAACAGATCGGAATATTCACGGTCCAGCGATTTTAACAAAGCCGCGCACAGTTCCACTCGTGACCATTCGGTGCCCGTTTCGAGGCGCAACGATGTAGCGTGTTGCCGCAGTTCCTCCGGAAACTTGGCCTGATTCACATTGATTCCTATCCCGACTACGATGTATCGGACTCGAGTGACTTCCGCATTCATCTCGGTAAGGATGCCGCAGAATTTCTTGCCGTCAATCAGCAGGTCATTTGGCCACTTCAGATCGGGCGATACTCGGGAATCGATCTGCTGAACCGCGGCGTGGACCGCGAGGCCGGCCGCCAATGAAAGAATGAGCGCTTCGGACGGAGGCAACGCCGGACGCAGCACAACTGAACAATAGATACCGGCCGACGGCGCCGACTCCCACTGATGAGCACCGCGACCGCGGCCGGCGGTTTGCTCTTCGGCCACAAACACGCTGCCCTCGGGCGCTCCTGTATTGGCGCCGGCGTTCTCCATGGCTTCGGTGTTTGTAGATCCAATCCTGTAATAGTGGTGGATTCCACGGTCGAAGATCGTGCCTTTGAGAAATGGCGCGAGCATGTCAGGGAGCAAGAGATCCGGCGCAGTCTTCAGCCGATAACCGGTCGCAGGATGTCCAGCGATTTCTACCCCGAGCGTACGCAGTTGTTGTACGAGCCGCCAGACCTCGGAGCGGCCAGTACCAATTTCGTCCGCGATCTTGGTCCCGCTGACCACAACGGTGGCGTTGTCCATCAATAGTCGCACAATGCGTCCCAATCGCAGATCTGTCTTCTGCGGGATGGAGTTCTGCGACGCGGACGCCGCTGCGCGAGACGTCCTCTTGAGACCCCGGCTTGTGGATGGTTTCTTGATTCGTGAATTATGCGGGACAAGGATAGAAAGGACAAATCAGAGTTCTAATTTTTCAGACTGGCATCACACGCAGACTCATGTCCACCGCCACTGCGGAATGGGTCAGCGCACCGACGGAAATGAAATCCACGCCGGTCTGTGCGTAAGCCCGCACATTCTCCAGGCTGATTCCACCGGAACACTCAACGGGTATGTGCCGGTTGCCGTGAGCACAACGAGCGACCGCCTCTCTCACCAACTCCACGGTCATGTTGTCCAAAAGCACCGCTTCGGCTCCGTATTTGAGAGCTTCCTCCAGCTCCGCCATGGTCCGCACTTCGACCTCGATCGGTTGCGAACCTCGCCGGTTGCGATGAGCCCGTTCCAGCACGGGTCCGAGACCTCCTGCCAGCGCGATGTGATTGTTCTTGATTAACACGCCGTCCGACAGATCAAGACGATGATTCTGCCCGCCACCGCAGCGAACAGCATATTTGTCCAGCATGCGCAGACCGGGCATTGTCTTTCGTGTATCGAGGATTCGCGCCTTGGTTCCGGAGACCGCGTCCGCAAACTTGCGGGTCAGGGTTGCGATTCCGCTGAGACGCTGCATGAAGTTCAAAATTACACGCTCGCAGGCAAGGATGACACGCGCATTGTGGCGGATCACGGCAATCGCCTGACGGTCATGCAGGCGGACGCCATCGAACACTTCAGGGTGGCTGGTCACTTCGTAGTGTGAGGTGACGGCTCCATCCAGTGCGGCGTACACATCCAGAATCCTCGGTACGCAGCCTAGTCCCGCCAAAATGCAATCCTGCTTTGCGACGATGGTCCCAGCGGCGCGCTGCGAAGGATCGATACAAGCGTAGCCGGTAGCATCGCTGGTAGCTCGATCTTCCAGAAGCGCGTTCTCGACGATGGCGGAAATGCGGCGGCCGTTCCAATCCATAGTTGCTCGCGTAGAGCGGGCGATTTCGCCCGCGTGCCCTATTTACAATTTAGTTCTTTCATCTTGCTCTGCGCCTTCTCACGCAACACCGACAACTCCTGCGCCCTCGCTCGCATACCATCGATCACTTTTGCCGGGGCTTTCGCAAGAAATTGTTCATTGCTCAGTTGGCGCTGGCCATTGCCAATTTCTTTCTCAATCTGTTCCAGTTCTTTTCTGAGTCGTTCGCATTCGGCAACAATGTCGATTTTCTTTTCATACATCGCGAGTACGTCGAATCGCGCCGTCGAACGAGCTCCGGACAGCTTGGACAGAGAGTGTTCCACGAATGTCAGACTCTCCACATTGGCCAGTCGTTCGATCGCTCCGCGGTTTTGCTCAAACAAAGATCGGATTTCAGCTTCCTGAGTGAAAATCTGGATTGGCACTTTCTGTTTTTGCTCCACCTTCAACTCGGCGCGCAGATTGCGCACTGCAACGATCAGGTCCTGCAGGATGGCCATGCTCGTCTCCGCAGCGAGATCGAACTGTTTTTCATCTGCCTGCGGATACGGCGCCAGTGCTACTGATTTCAACGGCGGGGCACCATTGTAGATGGCTTGCCAGATTTCCTCAGTAATGAACGGCATGACTGGATGGAGAAGTCTCAGCGACGCATCGAACAGGTTCATCAGGTTGCGGCACGCAACACTCGCGGACTCCTTGCCGCCCGGCCCTTCATCGTTCAAACGCCCCTTGATCAGTTCAATGTACCAATCGCAAAAATCTCCCCAGAAGAAATCGTAAATACGGTTGGCGGCTTCGTGAAAACGATAGGTTGCAAGCGCGTCGTTCACGTCTCTTGTGACACGGTTGAAGCGCGACCGAATCCACACGTCTTCCAGCAACCCGGACTGGACCGGGTCCGTGCCTGGACGGAGATCGGGCTCAACGCGATCAACATTCATGAACATGAAGCGGGCCGCATTCCATATCTTGTTGGCAAACGCGCGATATCCGTCAGTGCGACTCTCGCTGAAGGCAATGTCCGTGCCAGGCGCCGCCATCGCCGCCAGCGTAAAGCGCGTGGCATCGGTGCCGAAACGCTGAATAATATCCAGCGGATCGATCACGTTCCCTTTCGTCTTCGACATCTTCTGCCGGTCGGCGTCGCGTACCAGCGCATGAATGTAAACCTGGCGGAATGGAACGCTATCGTCCTTCTTGTCTCCCCAGCCACTGGCTCTCTTCAACACCGGATCCTGTTCATGGCCGTGCATGAAGTGGCAGCCGAACATGATCATGCGCGCTACCCAGAAGAACAAAATCTCATAAGCAGTGATCAGGAGCGTCGTCGGATAGAAAACTTCCTGATCGCGCGTCTTCTCAGGCCACCCCAGGGTTGTGAAAGGCAGCAACCCGGAGGAGAACCAAGTGTCCAGCACATCGGTATCCTGCTTCAGTTCCGAGTCTCCGCACTTCGAGCATTTCGCGGGCGCCTCACGGGCAACAATAATTTCTCCACACTTGCAATGCCATGCCGGAATGCGATGTCCCCACCACAACTGCCGCGAGATGCACCAATCATGGATGTTGTGCATCCAGTTCAGGTAAATCGTCTTATAGTTCTCCGGGACGATCGTGATCTCGCCGTTTTCAACCACCTCAATCGCGCGATCCGCGAGTGGCTTGATCTTGATGAACCACTGGGTGGAAAGCCGTGGCTCGACTACTGTCCCACAGCGATCGCATTTTCCGATGGCAATGGTGTAATCCTTTTCCCCAACCAGAAACCCTTGCTGACGCAGGTCTTCGAGGACACGCTCGCGGGCGGCAAAACGGCTGAGCCCCGCATAGGGGCCTGCATTTCGATTCATGTGAGCGTGCTCATCCATCAAATCAATCTGCGGCAGGTTATGTCGCAAGCCCGCCTGGAAATCGTTGGGATCGTGTGCTGGCGTCACCTTCACTGCACCGGTGCCGAACTCGGGATTGGCCAGCTCGTCAGTGATGATCGGGATCTCACGATTCATCAGCGGCAGCAAAACGTTCTTCCCATGAAGATGCGTATAGCGCTCGTCCTTCTCGTTTACCGCGACCGCGGTATCGCCGAGCATCGTCTCCGGCCGCGTAGTGGCAACCGTGACGAACTCGTCTGTGCCGACAACTGGATAGCGAATTTCGTATAGCTTCCCGGGCACTTCCTCGTGCTTGACCTCGAGATCGGAAATGGCCGTGCCGCAACGCGGACACCAATTGACGATGTACTTGCCTCGATAGATCAGTCCCTCTTCATACAATCGGACGAAGACTTCGCGCACCGCGCGCGAGAGGTTTTCATCCATCGTGAAATATTCGCGGTCCCAGTCAACTGAAGCTCCCAGCCGCTTCATCTGATCGAGAATTGCGCCGCCATAGTGGCGCTTCCATTCCCAGACACGCTCGATGAACGCTTCGCGGCCCATGTCGCGCCGGTTTTTGCCTTCACTGGCGAGCTGTCGCTCGACCATCATCTGAGTGGCGATCCCGGCGTGATCCGTACCCGGAAGCCATAGGGTCAGAAAGCCACGCATGCGATGCCAGCGCACGATGATGTCCATCTGCGTCTGATTCAGCATGTGGCCCATGTGCAGACGCCCGGTGACATTAGGAGGCGGAAGCAGCAGCGTAAACACGGGCCGCTTCTCACCCTCAGGCGGGGTGGGCGCGGAGAAGAGCTTCTCTTTAATCCAATGGTCAGCCCAGCGCGTTTCAATCGCACCCGGCTCGTATGATTTAGGTAGATCGTGAGGCATGGGTTGTCTTGCAGTCAGCGCTCAGCCACCAGGATTCAGCTAGTACCAAATGGCGGTGCGGCCCCGTGTATCCAATCAATCGCATGAGTCAGGGGCTGAATACTGGGTGCTGAAGGCTGAAAGCTGGTTCTTCGATATTACAGGCCGGAGAAAACAAGGGTCAAACGACGACCGGGGTAGTGGAGGAGCCGGGAAAAACGGGGCCAGAGTAACGTTCGAGTAAACACTGTTAACTCATGAGTAATCGCGCGCGATCGGCGTGCGGGCGTGCGGGCGGGCGGCAAAATGGGGTGAGCAGGGATATGGTCCGGATGATAAGGAAGAGGGTCAATGCATTATGAGAGAACGGCCTCGTAAATATCTGGTCGAGGACGGTTGGGTGGCAGAAGGAAGCTGGAAAAAGCCACTCAAGAATGGCACTGTACCTTGAGGGAAAGACTCCGTTGACGCGAATGATCTTTCCCCCAAGGAGGCAACTGAATGAGTCGCGACATTAAGTATATCGGTATGGACGTGCACAAGGAAGCGACCGTAATCGCCGTGCTGAAGGGCAGCGGCAAGCTGGTGATGGAGTCGATCGTGGAAACCGAAGCCAGCAGCATACTGCAGTTCATCCACGGTCTGCGGGGCGAGTTGCAGGTAAGCTGGGAAGAAGGGACCTGGGCAGCCTGGCTGTACGATCTGTCTTCCGCGATACGAGTTCTTTATCCCCATTGTCGTCGTAGTCTAATTTCTGATGCGCAACTAGTCTGGCTGATCGCTCGTATAGCAAGTCCGCTCGCTTCTCGAACACTGCAACTGACGCAGCATCGTTAGAAAAATCTGCACATGGCGCGTCTTGCTTGTAGAACGCGATGGCCTCAGGTTCAGGTACAACCCCGTTTTTAACTTCTTGTGGCCGGAAACTGGATTTGTCAACTTCAAACAAGAACCCGACCTGGATGTCGTGATCAAAGGGCCGCATGACCTTTTGCGAGCCGTGTTCGTACGCAGCCTTCATTTCGGCTTCTGATTTTTCGTGCGTAGCCTTCAGGGCAGCTTCCCTTTCTTTTTGGGCCTCACTTTCGTCATGTGACTTCTTGGCCTCCAGCCCGGTTATGACAGCTGACATAAGAAAGCTGGCGAGAATTCCAATCAAGGCGATGCGCCCGGTGCGTGTGACCCTTTTGTGATCATCCTTAAAATCAAATAGCAGACCCAACATGCCGAAGGCCGCTGCGAGAGCATCCGACATTATTTTGCAAATAATCAGCAGAGTGCCATACATGGCCCAAGAGTCTATACCCGCTTATCGTAGTTCGTCTTTGGAGCAAACTTTTAGCTTAGTGACCCATTACACACAATCACCGCTCACCTCTTCGATAATAGCTACAACATGTGCCGGATGAACTGTAGCCAGAGTTGTGCAATGCGGGCACATCTGCGAAGCGAGGAACCCGAGGGGGAAGGGCCCGTTTTGAGATACTGCCAACTCCACGGCCTTCATTGACTTAGCTGCGCTTCCGCCATAGCATGCTTGCGCATGATCGGCCAAACCATCTCGCACTACCGCATTGTCGAGAAGCTGGGCGGTGGCGGCATGGGCGTGGTCTACAAGGCCGAGGATACTGACCTTGGTCGCTTTGTTGCCCTGAAATTCCTACCCGAAGATGTGGCACAAGATCCGCAGGCACTCGAACGCTTTCGCCGCGAGGCACGTGCCGCCTCCGCCTTGAACCATCCCAACATCTGCACCATATACGAAATCGCAAAATGTGATGGTCGATCGTTCATCGTGATGGAGTTCCTGGAAGGGATGACTCTGGCGCACCGAATCGCTGGGCGGCCACTGGAAATCGAGACAGTGCTATCCCTGGCAATTGAGATCGCCGACGCGCTCGACGCGGCCCACGCAAAGAGTATTGTTCATCGCGATATCAAGCCGGGCAACATCTTCGTCACCAGCCGGGGAACAGTCAAAGTTCTGGACTTTGGCCTGGCTAAACTTTCTACGAAGGCAGGGGCGCAAGGGGGGGCGACAGCAGCTACCATCGACTCGGAGCAGCACCTCACCAGCCCGGGTTCGGCCCTCGGCACCGTGGCTTACATGTCACCGGAGCAGGTCAAAGGCAAGGATTTGGATGTACGAACCGATTTGTTCTCGTTCGGTGCGGTTTTGTACGAGATGGCGACGGGGGCATTGCCGTTTCGCGGCGACACTGCCGGAGTGATCTTTGAGTCGATATTGAACCGCGTTCCCACCTCTGCAGCGCGCCTGAATCCCGACCTGCCTCCCCTACTGGAGGGCATTGTCAACAAGTGCCTGGAGAAAGACCGCGATCTGCGTTATCAGAACGCCGCAGACATCCGCACCGACCTGAAGCGGCTGAAGCGGGATACGGATTCCAGCCACTCTCAAGCGGGGAGTGAGGTGACCTCATCGGGGCCGACGGCACCTATGGATCCAGCGGCTGGCCGGCCATCCAGTGGGGCAGTCATCCTCAATGAGGCCAGACGCCATAAAGGTGTGCTAGGACTGATGCTGGCCGGGTTGGCGCTTTTGATGGTTGCCGCGGGGATCTATTTGTCCAGGCTGAACACACACAACAATGGATGGAACCTGCAGTCCATGAACATCAGCCGAGTCACACAGGGCGGAAACGCAGTCCAAGTCGCTATTTCTCCCGACGGGCGTTATGTGGTTTACGCTCTGCGGGAAGGAGAAAAACAGAGCCTCAAGGTTCGCCAGGTAGCTACTGGCAGTGACGTGCAGATTTTGCCGCCGGATGAAGTTGTGATCTGGAGTCTGGTGTTCTCACCCGACGGCAACTACATTGACTTCGTCCGCTCCGAGAAAAGCAATATGTATGACACTTTTCTCTACCGGATACCAGTGCTGGGCGGAACACCACGCCTGGTGATGCAAGGAGGGATCGATGGATCCAATAGCTATTCTCCGGACGGTACGCATTTCGCCTTTTTGAGAGTACGCGCCTCTGAAAATGCAAAGATTGATGTTTTGATTGCTAAAGCTGACGGGACTGACGAACGAGTGCTCGCGACCCGTCCCTACCTTGACTATTTTTCAGGTACGGCATGGTCCCCCGACGGAAAGGCCATTTTATTCACAACGCTGGAGGCTCAGAAGAGAGTGCATGCTGTGCTTTGGGCCGTGTCAGTCGCCGACGGATCAGTCCGCGAAGTGTATTCGAACCCAGACCTCATTGGCCGCCCACGCTGGTTGCCCGATGGAACAGGTCTGTTAGTCGCCGTTTATTATCAGGCCTTGAGGGGACAGCTTTGGTACATCTCCTTTCCAAAAGGAGACGCAACCCGACTCACCAACGACCTTACGAATTACGACCTCTGTTGCCTGGATCTCACTCAGGATGGCAAAACTCTTGTCGATACCGAGGTGACAGCAGTGTCCGAGCTGTGGCTCGCGCCCGCCGGAAACGCCTACAAGGCCAAGCAGATCACTGCAAAGGAGCCCGCCATCGGGGGGTTTTCTTGGATGCCAAACGGTGGCATCGTCTTTGCCAACGAAGATGGCAATCTCGTAGTCGTAAACCGGGATGGAAGTGGGCACACAATGCTGACTCCCGATGAGCGCCCAAACTGGGCCCCGTCGGCTTGCGGAGATGGGCGATATATCGTCTACGCCGCCTACCGGGAGCAAAAGGTCGGGGTATGGCGTATGGATACCGATGGCTCAAACCCGATCCGGATCGCCGACGAGACGTTTGCCAACGGCCCAAAATGTTCGCCGAACGGCAAGTGGGTTGCCTATTTGCGGAGCCCTTCCCAGACCCCCCTCCGTGTACCCATCACGGGAGAGAAGCCCCCACTGATGATTTCACAGGACTCGGTTGCTGCTCCCTTTTTGGCGTTGTCGCTCGGTAATTTTCAGCACTCTGTCGAGATCTCCCCAGACGGAAAGCGAATTGCCTATCTCACTTTACCCAACTCTCCGGTCGAAAACCCCGGATCTCCCTCTGCTTCCAGGCCAAATCAACTGAAAGTAGTTCCTTTCGATGGCAGCAGCCCCTTGTACCAGTTCGACTGGCCGCCAACCGCCAGTGACCCCCGTTGGGTACCCGGAGGCGACTCCGTTGAATACGTATTAACCAAGAATGGGGTCTCCAACATCTGGCGACAGAAGCTAACAGGCGGACCGCCGAAACAGATCACGAATTTTGAGTCGGGACTGATCTTCGACTTTAAGTGGTCACCTGACGGTGGCCAGCTGGCGCTGACACGAGGCAGTCTAAGCAGTGACGTTGTCCTGATCAGTAACTTCCAGTGATTTGCCTCCGTTCCGAATGCGTCGTCTGAAGATCTGCAGTGCGCGCAGTTATCGGCCGGTTTCAGGCGGATTTCATTTCCGTTTTCCGCGACTTATACGAGGCCAACTATCTCCAACATCGTCCACTTGACGAAAGGCTGTTGTAAACAGGGTCGGACTGAGTTCCTGACCTGAAAACGATTACGAGCGAGCCTTGGTTGGTATGGCAGTTCTTCAACTAGAGCGAAATGGCGCGCTCTTCCGAGTGCACGGACTAGTATGCTCGAACAGTGCTTGACACCGCCGGCATTGTCAGAGACGCGATTTTTCGCCAACCACCTGTTGAGATACCGACAACTCGACGGCTTTCATTGACTTGCCCTTACCTCCCGCCTAAGATTGCCCGATTCCATGATCGGCCAGACCATCTCGCACTACCGCATTGTCGAGAAGCTGGGCGGCGGCGGGATGGGTGTGGTTTACAAGGCTGAGGATGTAAAGCTCGGCCGGTTTGTTGCTCTCAAGTTCTTGCCCGACGAGGTCGCCAAGGATCCGCAAGCCCTCAGCCGCTTTCAGCGCGAAGCTAAGGCCGCCTCTGCCCTGAATCATCCCAACATTTGCACCATCTACGAAATTGACGACCAGCATGGCGAAGCGTTCATCGCCATGGAATTTCTGGATGGCGTGACGCTGAAGCACCGCATTGCGGGGACGTCCGCTAGAAACAGAATCTCTTCTTCCCATCGGCATTGAGATTGCCGACGCGCTCGAGGCCGCGCACGCGGAAGAAATCGTTCACCGTGACATCAAACCCGCCAACATCTTTGTGACCAAGCGCGGCCACGCAAAGGTTCTGGATTTTGGTCTGGCAAAGGTCGCGCCCACAGCCAGTTCTTCGAGCCGGTTCCTTTCGGCGAACGTGGTGACAGGCACGATTGACGAACAGCATCTCACCAGTCCCGGCTCCACGCTCGGCACCGTCGCCTACATGTCACCGGAGCAAGTACGGGCGAAAGAACTGGATGCGCGGAGTGATCTGTTCTCCTTCGGAGCGGTCTTGTACGAGATGGCAACCGGGACATTGCCTTTTCGTGGGGAGAGCTCGGGAGTGATCTTCGAGAGCATCCTGAACCGTGCACCCATTCCTCCGGTGCGGCTGAATCCCGATGTGCCAGCTGAACTGGAGCGGATCATCAGCCGGGCGCTGGAGAAAGACCGAGATCTGCGTTATCAGCACGCATCGGAAATGCGGGCTGAGCTACAGCGCCTGAAAAGAGACACTGAGTCCAGCCGGAGCGTGGTCGAAGCTACGACGGACCAGGTTACGCCGGGCTCGGGGCAGATAGCGACTGCAGGCGCGGTGCAAACTCTCGATACCAGCAGCGCCAGTGACTCCAAGATTCGGGCTTCGGGGCCTCGCGCTGTGCCTGCCGTTGGTAGGCGGCCCTGGGTCGCTGGTTTGGCTGTAGGCTTGATACTAGCGTTGGTTGGGGCCGTTGCTTTTCTGTTCCACAGCCGAGGCAGCCAGCGGGAAATTTCCTCAGTGGCGGTGCTGCCATTCGTTAACGCCGGCAACGATCCCAACACGGAGTACCTCAGCGATGGACTCACCGAAAGCCTGATCAATAGCCTGTCCCAAATTCCGAATCTTGCTGTCATGTCCCGCTCATCCGTCTTTCACTACAAGGGGGGTGACGTTGACCCCCAGGCGGCCGCCCGCGCGCTGAAAGTCGAGGGAGTAATCACGGGCCGCATTGTGCAGCGTGGGGACCAGCTCATCATCAGCGCGGAGCTTATCGACGCGCGCACTAACCGTAATCTCTGGGGCGACCAGTACGACCGCAAGCTTTCCGATGTTCTGGCGGTCCAGGAGGACATCACCCGCGCCATCTCATCGAAGCTGCGCGAGCGCTTATCCGGGGAAACCAATAAGCAGGCGACGAAAGGCGGCACTAATGATCCCGAGGCCTACCAACTCTACCTCAAGGGCCGCTTCTATTGGGAAAAGCGCACGCAAGAATCCCTGGAGAAGGCAAGGGACTACTTCAACCAGGCCATCGAAAAAGATCCAAACTATGCTTTGGCCTACCTAGGTCTGGCGGACTACTACAATGTCCTGCCCGACTATGCCCCGGCATCGATCCGGGATACAGCCCCTAAGGCCATCTCTGCCGCAGAGAAGGCTCTAGCCATCGACGATACGCTGGGAGAAGCTCACGGAACCCTGGCCTCTGCCCACCAAAGTTTGTGGGATTGGAGCGTCGCGGAGCGGGAATTCAGGCGGGCCCTGGAACTGAATCCGAATGCCGCCAACGCCCATAAGCTTTACTCCCTTTACCTCTCCACCGTGGGCCGGCAGGAAGAGGCATTTGCTGAAATCAAGCGCGCGGTGGAACTGGATCCCCTGAACCTGACGTTCAACAACAACCTCGCCCAGCAGTATCAGGTCATGGGGCAATACGACTTAGCCGTTGCGCAGGCCAAAAAAGGAATTGAGATGGACCCCAATTTCGTGCCTCAGCACTTCAACCTAGCCTTCGTCTACCAGGATATGGGTAAGTACGACCTGTGGATGGAGGAGTTGAGGAAAGGCGCGGCGCTCAACAATGATCCAGAAGAAACGGCAATTATAGAAGAGGTCGCAAAGGTTTATGCGCAGTCGGGGTTCCGGGCCGCCACCGCCAAGGATGCTGAACTGCGAGAGAGGTTGGCCAAGCAACGCTACGTAGATCCCGGATTCATTGCGTTCGATTACGCCATGATAGGCGACAAAGAGCGGGCGTTCGCTTGGTTGGAGAAGGGCTATACGGAAAAGGCAGGAACCATACAATATCTCAAGACCGCCCGCCCGTTGGATGCGCTACGCTCCGACCCGCGCTTCGTCAGCCTGGTGAAGCGCATAGGCCTGCCACAGTGATGCTTTCTGCGCGCACTGGAAAAACGCCGACTCCGACACATCCTCACCCTGAAGAAGCCAAAGCCGAGTACGCGAAGCTGCAGTAGCGGGAAAGTTCCACCCAGTAGCTATCTGTTTACCGATAGTTGTTGTTAACAGCCTGTTTTCGTCAAGTACCAATCCACCAGCGTCGAACAAATGCAGGAAGCGAAACCAGTCTATCTCGGACCGCAAATCGTGCCAAGGCGCACGTCACGTCGCCACAGAGGGATTTTGTGTAGCTCGCGTCGCCGGCTCGGGCAGTTGCTGTCCGCAATACCCGCAATTCGCCCAAGCGGGCTCAACGGGCTTATCACATTTCGGGCACGTTGGCTGCAGCAAAGTGCCGCAGTGCGGACAGAATGGGAATTTTGCCTTTTCGAGATGCCCGCAGCCGGGGCACGGCTTCGGCAGGGGGTCGCGGAGAATAAAGTACAAGATCATCCCAATCGCATTAGGAATGAAGATCGCCAGCAGCGTCCACATTACGTACCGCATCTGCCGCCGCTTCGCGTCGCCGTAGATGTACCCGATCAGCGCAACCAAAGCCACCACGAGCAGGAAAACTCCGTAAACGAGCAGCGCTTGTCCCCAGCGCGGCCATTTGCCTATTTCCGGATCCGTTGGTGCGACAAAGAAGAACAACGGCACCGTGAAGCACAAATAGGCGAACCATGCAAAGATCCACGCTGCCTTTGGAATCACGCGCAATTCCTTTGTGAAGCGGCTCATGCCAGCCTCCTTTCGCCGCGCTGCCGGATTGCCAGCATCACTGCGGCCACCCCTCCCGCGAGCCACCCTAGCGCGGTGAACGCGGCAAAACTGATCCACGTATGGCTGAACTGCGGCTCGAGCAAGGTCCCGAAACGTCCGCTCACAAAGTGGAAAACCGGCCAGCTCGCAATCGTCAGCAGCCACGCAAACGCTACTAAAACAATCATTACGCGGCGGTTCCAATCGTGCTCGGCCTGTTCGGTGAGCTTCGCCTCCGCACGCGCCAGCGTGGCCTGCACCAGCCACGAAGAAGGCTGCGGCGTCGGCAATCGGCGGAGTTCGCTCGCAATCGGCCGCCACGCCCCCAATTCGTTCGAGCAGGCGATGCAAGACCGCACATGCTCCGCAACCTGCTTTTCTTCCGCGCTCGTCAGCGCGTCGGCTGCGGCCAGCGCCAGCAGTTCTCGAATCTTGTCGTGCTCGCTCATAGCCATGTACCTCCGGGATGCTGCGCTTCGAGCGCATAACGCAATTGTTCCAGCGAACGTCGCAGCCGCGACTTCACCGTTGATACTGGAACCGCTGTAACCTGCGCGATTTCCTCAATCTTCATCTCATCCTCAAACCGCAGTGTGAGGGCTTCGCGATAGATCATCGGCAGCCCTGCCATCGCTTCGCTGATCTCCGTTCGGCGCTCGGCTGCGAGCGCGTGATCGAACGGCGTGTGGTCTTTACACGGAATCCGGTCCGCCAAGGTTTCGCTATGCCAGCTGTTTGCGAACGGCTCGTCCAGGCTCTGCGGACGAATCCGGCGCAAATGATCGATCGCCAGGTTGCGTGCCAGTGTGAACAGCCATGCGTCAAAATTGCGACTTGCATCAAAGGACCGAATCTTCTCGACCACTCTCAACCATGTTTGCTGGAACAAGTCTTCCGCCTCGGCGGGCTGCCGCACGATGCGCAGCAGGTACCGATACAGCCGATTCTGGTACCGGGTAATCAGTTCCGAGAGAGCGTTCAGGTCGCCTCGGCGAAGCCGGACCACATCCGGATCCACTGCCACAAGCCCCTCCAGCGATAGTGCGGTCGCCCCCACCATACTTGTAATACGGATGAGTGCCCAAAAAAGACGCAAGAGATGCGGTTGCTAAATTTTCGGATACTCCCTCGTACCTTGCATCCTTTTGATGTTCTCGTCCGTATTCCCAAAGTGCTCAAATGCTCAGTACAAAGCGCAGTAGCGCAACTCAGATCCTGCATTGCTGTTCCATAGGAGGTTGACATGCATGACACAAAGGAGCAGTTGTCTCTATTGTGGATCTTCGCGTTATTGAACTACTTGTATGCGGACGTTGTTGCCCTGTTTGCTATTGTTGACTCGCCAAATCTAGCCGACGCTCCACATCTCCCGCCGTGGGCTCTGCTGGGTTCAGCGGTCTTGATGGAAATACCCATCGCCATGATTGTGGCGTGTCGACTACTTCCGTTTCGAGCGAACCGGCTAGCGAATATCATCGCGGGTGCCCTTTTGACCCTTGTGAACGGTTTCCTGACCTTCGTTCCGCCTCTTGCCGGCACCCGGACGCCCGCTCTTCCTGAGTACTTGTTCTTCGCGACGATCGAAACTGTATGCGCCTCGGTCATCGTCTGGGTAGCATGGGGTTGGTCAGGGGTTGAAGCCGCAGTTAATCCGGAGCGGATCGTCCGCCAACGGGAAGCTGGAATCTCTTCTTCTTAACGACGGGATTGCTTAAAAACGTACTCGAACGATCCATGTCTTTGGAGGCCACCTGCCGACCGCGAACGGCAAGGCCAACGAGCGCAATCGCCCCGATTACAACAATCAAGAATTTCTTGCTGTGCGGGAACAGAGTGATGGAGGCGTGGGAAAGACCACTCCTGCTATTGCAGCTTCGCGTACTCCGCTTTGGCTTCCTTCAGGATTGGGATGTCGGGGTCGGCTTCCTTCCAGACGTTGAAGAAATCCTGATAAGCGGTGCGAGCTTTGGCCGTATTGCCGGACAAACCATAGGCCCGGCCAAGTTGCAGATGTGCCAGCGCGCCCAGAGGCAGGTTGAGTACGATGCTGCGGTGATCGATGATCTTCTGGAATTCGCCTGCAGCGGCAGCTCCGTTGCGGGCCGTCAGGAACGCCAGGCCGCGGATATACACCGGGTATAAGCCGCTTATCGGTACCGGCCCGCCGAGTTCGTACGGGGCGGGCGCTTCAAGATCAATCAAAGCCTGAGATGAATTGTGGCTGTTGAGTTCGATGGCTGCCTTGATTGTCGGCAGCCAGTAAATCTTCAGCAAGGTATTGGTCGCTTCGGTTTTTTCTAATTGATCGACGATCGCCTTTGCTCGGGCCGGATCGCCGGCTCGTGCCATGGTCATGGCGGCGAGCACTTTTACGTCTCGTCCCGGCGCCCGGGCCAAAGCGCCAGCGACTTGCTGTTTAGCGGCCACGGAGTTGCCGAACTCAGCCTCTCGCAAAGCAGCATTGGCCTGCCACAGAGCGGCAGTTTCCTTCGAATCGGCCCGCACTGCGGCGTCCACCGCACGGCGCGAGTAGTCGCGAGCTCGAGCCAATCTACCGAAATAGGCTTCGGTATCGGACTGGATGGAAAGCATGGCATCTTCTTCTCCGGGGCGACCCGCAGCCCAGGCGGCCTGTCGATCCATCTCAGGCATATCACCACTCAGAAATGCTAGTGAGTACCAGGTAGTGCGAATAACCAAGCCATCGAGTTTGTTGGCTCTAGCTTGCTCCAAAACCGCTCGTGCGTCGTTCAGGCGGTCCAGGTTCATGTAAATGCCGGCTAGGTTACCGTACCCCGTCAGGTGAGGCTCAATGCGCTGTGACTGTTCAGTTTCGGCCGCCGCCTTGTCGTATTGTCCGAGGCTGCTGTAGACGTAACCGAGATTGGTGTGCGGGACGAGGTCCCGAGGGTAAGTTTTGGCCCAGAGTTCGTACGCTTCCGTTGCCTTTTCCACTTCGCCGGTGACGTACTGATAGTAAAACGCCGAGATGCGGTACTTTTCGCGGTCACTTACGCGATCGCGCAGGTCATAAGCTCTCTTGGCGTAACTGGCCGCCAGGCTGGCTTGGCCGAGGTTTGCGTACTCGACGCCCAGGCCGACGATAGGCCATGGCAAAATTGGGGTCAAGTTCAACGGCGCGCTTCATGAACGGAATGGCTTCCGCGTCGCCCTTGGTGCGCCCGGTGGTAATGCCCATGCTATAAGCTTTCAAAGCCTCCAACGACGGTGTGGTGGCTTCCACCGGGACATCGAACTTCTGGATGGTGGCGAGGGATTCGCCGAGTTTCCCCCTCAGCGTAGAGGCCGCGGTACCCAACGCCTTCAATACGTCCTGCTTTGCGGAAGCCTGCTCCTGTTCGGTGGCCAGAGTATCTCCGCTGCTGCATCCGACGGTGTTCAAGCCAATCACATACTGGCCTCCCAGGTTGGAAATCGATCCCAGGACGATCGCCTTGCTCCCGGTTCGAATACAAAGTTCCCGGGCTACATCACGAGTGATTCGCTCTGTCGATGGACGGCCCATCAGGTGCAGGGTTTCTTCGGCTTTGCGGTCGGAGAGAATGTTAAGGAATGGTGACTGCCCAAGCTGCACCGCTAACGCTTGCTTCAGTGCATCATCGAAGACTGGGTCCCCGGTCTTGTTGTCGAAATCCGCGAGAACCACAGTGTCTTTCTCAGTGAGCCGCTCAGTTTTCGCGGAGCCGGCTCCTGACCGTGACCGCAGGTACAAGCCAACAGCAGCGAGAGCGACGATGAGTACGAGACCCGCCGGGACAAGTATTTTCCAAAGTTTGTTTCCTGTCGTCGTAGGTGCGGGCGGCTGAGTAGCTGCCGACGAAGATGCCGCAATCACTGCCGGTGTCGAACCCGAAGGAGGAATCGCCGGCGGCGCCGCCGAATGGGAACTACTATCCGACACCACCGGTGTCGCGCCGGAACTGGCTGCACTCGAACGTCCCGTATCAGTGTCCCGTTTCAGCCTCTGCAAGTCGGCTCGCATATCGGCCGCGTGCTGGTAACGCAGGTTCTTGTCCTTCTCTAACGCTTTGTTGATGATGTCTTCCAGCTTGGCTGGCAGGCCCGGATTCAACCGTACCGGTGCCGCTGGAACGCGATTGAGAATCGCGTCGAAAATTTCCGCGGTACTGTCGCCGCGGAAAGGCACCTGGCCGGTAGCCATCTCGTAGAGCACCACTCCGAACGAGAACAAGTCTGTTCGGGCATCCAGTTCCTTCGCGCGTGCCTGCTCCGGCGACATGTAGGCGACTGTCCCCACCGCGGATCCCGGACTTGTGAGATTGGGATCGGCCGTATGGGTCGCCGTATTTTCGTTGACCGGTCTCGCGGCAGTCATTTTCGCCAGACCGAAGTCCAGAATCTTGGCGTGTCCACGTTTAGTCACGAAGAGGTTGGCGGGCTTGATATCACGGTGAACGATCCCTTCAGCGTGCGCTGCATCAAGCGCGTCGGCGGTCTCGATGGCGATAGACAACAAGGTGTCCAAATCCATTGGACGATCCCGAATTACATGCTTCAGGGTGTTGCCATCCAAAAACTCCATGGCGATGAAAGCCTGCCCGTTCTCTTCGCCAATGTCGTAAATTGTGCAGATGTTGGGATGGTTGAGCGCGGATGCAGCTTGGGCTTCACGTTGGAAGCGGCTGAGTGATTGCGGATCGCGGGCCACTTCATCGGGCAGGAATTTCAACCCTACAAAACGGTGCAGCCGGGTGTCCTCGGCCTTATAGACCACACCCATCCCGCCGCCACCGAGTTTTTCGACAATGCGGTAATGCGAAATGGTCTGTTCGATCACCGCCGCGAATCTTACGTGGGCGAAACGGGCAAGTCAACGAATCTAGAGAGGCCAGGCGGGCCTTAAATGGGTTGTTTGACGAGAAATCGCCAACTATCAGGGCCGGTCGACCGGAATCTTCGGAACAATCCCTCCGCGCGGCCCGTATGAGGAACATATGCGAACCTGGTGGACCCTTCTTCTGAGTTTGATCTTGACGGCGAGCAGCCTGAGCTGGGCTTCTGACTTGGCACTGACGGGCGCCAAGGTTTATCCCTCGCCGACGGATCCGCCGATTGAAAACGGATCGGTCCTAATCCATGACGGTCATATTGTTGCCGTGGGATCGAGTTCGACGATCAAGATTCCACGCGCGGCCAGAGTCATCGACTGCAAAGGCCTTGTCGTTACCGCAGGTTTTTGGAACAGCCATGTCCACATCCTTCCTCCCGCCCTGCTTCACGCACGTGACTCTGGGGAAAAGGAACTCGATCAACAACTGGAGACAATGTTCAACCGCTGGGGCTTCACCACCGTGTTCGACATCACGTCGGTGCTCGACAATACCCTCGCGTTACGCCGCCGCATCGATGCTGGCGAACTACGCGGGCCGCGCATTCTCACGGTCGGCGAACCAGTTTGGGCAATTGAACCGGTGTACGTTCGTGACTTTTTCCAACAAAACCATATCCAGATGCCGGGTACCCAAACTCCGGACCAGGCAGTTGCTTTGGTACGCGATCACGCTGCTAAAGGCGCGGACGGAATCAAATTATTTGCTGTTTCCGATCAGGGAGCAGCAAAGGGTACGGTGCTGCCGTTGGCGATCGCAAAGGCTGCCGTTGACGAAGGACATCGTCACGGCATGCCCGTTTTTGCGCATCCTTCGACGATGGAAGGTGTCATGGTTGCGGTGGACAGCGGCGTGGACGTCCTGGCCCACACGGTCCCGCAATCGCCACCCTGGACACCTGATTTTATTGCGCAACTCCAGCGCGCGAACCTGAGCTTGATACCAACCTTGACGCTCTGGGATTTCGAAGGGCGCAAGTGGACCACTTCCGACAAGGAGCGTGACGCGTGGGTCGGCCAGATGGTTGACCAACTACGTGTCTACTCAAAGGCCGGCGGCGACGTTTTGTTTGGAACCGATATCGGCTATACCGATCACTACGACACCACTTTGGAATTCACTCTCATGTCGCAAGCGGGCATGAGCTATACGCAAATCCTGGCTTCTCTCACGACAAATCCGGCGCGAAAGTTCAAAGATTCCGGCCGCACCGGTCGCATCGCGAAGGGAATGAACGCCGATCTGGTAGTCCTGGGGGCCAATCCTGCACAAGACATTACGGCATTCTCAAAGGTGCGCTACACCATCCGCAATGGCAACGTCATCTACCAGGAAAAGTGACCCCGTCATGGTCGCTGCCCTTACAAGCAACGACTGGGATATGCCGTTGTCCGTTTCGGAGCTAATCTCGAAATGACGGATCGACATAATCTGACACGGAGGCGCCATTGCCAAAAGTAATAGTCGGGATGACCATCTCGCTTGACGGATTTGTAGCCGATCAACATGGTAGCGCAGGTCGCCTTTATCCCGACTTGGTGGCGCTCAGAGACACTGCTTACATGAAGGACGCTATCGAACAGACTGGGGCAGTCCTCATGGGGAAAAGGACGTTCGAGATGGCGGAGCCCGACTCGTATGTCGGTAACTACGAATTCCAAGTACCGATTTTCGTGCTGACCCATCACCCGCCGAAAGTTGCGCCACAACAAGACGAACTCCTGACCTTCACGTTTGTAACCGACGGTTTGAAATCAGCAGTCGCCCAAGCAAGAGCTGTCGCCCGCGACAAAGCAGTTCAGGTGGTCGGCGGCGTCAACGTAGCCCAACAGCTCTTGGGCGCAGGACTTGTCGACGAGCTTCATGTTGATGTCATGCCGGTGTTCTTAGGCAGCGGTCTCCGGGCGTTCGAAAGCTCCAGTCTGGGGAGCGTCCGGCTCGAGAAAATCAGCTTGCAGGAAGTCGGCGCAAGAACAAGCCTCAGGTTCCGCGTGAAGCGTTAGTTCGACCTTCTGAGCTGACTTCAAGGAATGCGCGCCGCAGTCGAACACCCCCCCGACTGGCACCCAACCCCGCCGAAGCGGCAATTTCCTGAATCGGCTGCTCGTGGTGTTTCATGTTCTCCAGCCGCGTGAGTCTCTTCTTCGAGCTCTCACGCTTCCAATTGCCGCTGTGTTACGCATACTCTTCCTCTTTCGTGTCGTCGTTGGACGCTCTATCCAGAGGCGCAGCAAAGGGTTCGTCGCTTTACTCTTCTTTACGATACAAACGCAAAACTGGGCATCTAATTGCCCAGGAGAGATGTTATGAAGAGGTTATTATTGATATGTCTAACTGCCGCGGTGATGATGGAACCACTTGCGGCCAATGCACGACCGGTTCGCGTGTTCGTCGGGCCAGGTCCCGGGTGGGGATACTCGTACTGGGGAGCCTACCCTTATCCATATGGATACTACGGCTATGCTCCAGCGACTGGCGCAGTTAAGTTCGATACCAAAGTTAAGGATGCAGAGGTATACATCAACGGCGCTTACGCTGGCACCATAGGCAAACTCAAAACCGTGAATCTGCGACCCGGCAGCTACCACATTGAAGTGCGCGAGTCGGGACAAACTGCGTTCGATAAGAAGGTGTACGTCGCCGCTGGCAAGACTTTGCACCTGAACCCGGAACTCTGAGTGCAACAGTAAGCGGAACTGTAATTTCGTTCTTTCGAGGGCGAGGCCAAAAAGCGCGGGAGATTTGAGATTTCCCGCGCTTTTGGAATACGTACGGTAAGCAGCGCGACTGTAGTAACTCTTTGGATTGAATGTTGGGAGCCAGGTTGAACTTCGCGCTACTTCGCAGGGACGTAGAAGTAATAGTCGGCGACGTAGCTACTTTTAGAGGTCGCATTCAGATTGGAAGAGGTACACCGCGCCGTTGCGGACGGCTGTCCGCCCTTGGTGTGGATGCGCTGAATGGTGGAGACACTTGCCAGCGTGCCGGTTCCAGAATGGTTGGTAGCAGTCAAGAGCAGCCAGGGAATTGAATCTGCATCTAGCGAGTCCACCTTGGCCACTAATTTTCCCGTGACTTCGCTTCCATCATTGTGCTTCCAGGCAGGACCGGCGTAGTGACGCCCGATGACCCGGTCAGCATTATCTCGAAGTTCAGCCTCTGGCGCTTTGAGCGACCAGGCGGGTTGGCCATCTGTACCTAGCTGACAGGTGTAAATCTGAAATCCAGTTGCATGCGCTACCAGGGACAACTCTTGACCGGCAGGCGTTTTAATGCCCTCCGGGACCTCAGGCTTGGTCAACTCCTGCGCTACGGCAAACGTAAGCAGGCATAGCAAGCCCGCAATTTTGGTAACTCGTGAATTCACCGATTAATTTTACATCCTCACCAATCCATCGTTTGAATATTCACCGGTGGGAAAGTTCATTTCTCTGGAGACCGTTGGGTATCGAGAACCAGTGCCTCCATCTTGCAATCCGCAGGGCTCGGCGAACTGGTAGGCCAAGGACTCGAAGAATACGTATCGTTGGCGATTCGCCTGGCGAATTCCCCAGACCGTCTCTTGGACCTTCGAAGCAACATGCGATCGCGGCTTGGTGACTCTGCGGTCTGCGACACGCGGAGCTTTGCCCGGAACATGGAGGGGATTTACACCCTGATGCTCGTCGACTCCGCACCCGCAATCGCCCATCAAGATTAGCTAGGTTTTTCTTAGTTCAGCACGCCCCCACTTAATGAAACGTCGACGGCATTACTATCTGGGGCTACAGGCAGGCACGACCTTTGCGCCGCCCCTATTCTGCTACTCTACCCATTCGCGTAAACGTCTCTTTCTGGGGGCCTGAATGATCCGTTCGCTGGTTCTGTCCGTCTGGCTTTTTGGCATCGTGGGATTGGTTGCTTTTGCTCAAACCAACTCCATCTCCGAGAAAGCCCGTAAGCTGCATTTCTCCTCCATCGTCCTCGACACGCACGACGACACGACCCAGCGTTTCTCCTCCAGCGATTTCGATCTTGGCAAGCGCAATCCCACCGGGAGCATCGACATTCCGCGCATGCGCGAAGGCGGCATGAACGCCATTTTCTTTTCCATCTGGATCGACGGCCGCATCATGGGACCGCCGGCGATTCAGAAAGCTCTCGATCAGATTGATGCAATTCGCGAAAACGTGCGGAAGTATCCGAACGATCTGGCTTTCGCCCGCACCGCGGAAGATGTTCGACGGGCCCATGCTCAGGGCAAAATTGCTGTCCTGATGGGCCTTGAAGGCGGCCACATGCTGGGCAACGACATCCGCATGGTGCGAATCTACAGCGATCTTGGCGTTCGTTATATGACGCTGTCGCATTTCTACAACGACGAATGGGCGGACTCCTCCACCGACAAGCCGGCACACAACGGCCTCACCGACTACGGAAAGCAGATTGTCACCGAAATGAACCGGCAGGGAATGCTGGTCGATATCTCCCACGTTTCCGATAAGACCTTCTACGACGCTCTCGCAATCAGCAAGGCGCCCCTCATTGCCTCTCACTCCTCGTGCCGCGCGCTTTGCAATCATCCGCGCGACATGAGCGACGAAATGATCAAGGCATTGGCGGCGAAAGGTGGCGTCATCCAGATTAATTACGAAAAAAGTTTTATCGACCAAGGCTACAAAGACGCGGCCGACAAGACTGGTGGCGTTGTAGAGATGATGGATCGGCTCAAGAAACAATGCGGCGACGATGACGCCTGCATAGAGAAAAAGATGGTGGAGCAGGAGAAGCAGGACACTGCTGACGGCAAACTACCGCATGTTTCGTGGACGGAAATCGTCGACCACATCGACCATGCCGTAAAACTGGTTGGCGCCGATCATGTGGGGCTTGGCTCTGACTTCGACGGCGCGAACATGCCGGAGGGAATGGAAGACGCCACTCATTTGCCGCAAATCACAGACGCCCTTCTCAAGAAGGGATACTCCGAAGCAGACATCCGCAAAATCCTGGGCGAGAATACACTTCGAGTGATGGCCGCGGCAGAACAGGTAAGTCGCGAAATGCAATCAGCACACTAGAGGTGGAGAGTATCCGACGCTGCATTGCGTCAATGATTCGTCAGATTGCGATGCCCTGATCCGCCGGGCCTCCGCCCGCGCACCGCATCACCAATTCAGTCTGCTTTTCATTATCTTCGCAACTTTGGCCGGTTAGGTGAGAGTGAGCCACCAGCGTGCCCTGAGCATTCTTCCGGAGTGTACAATGCGTTCGGGCTTGGGGAGCCAGATGATAGTCGGCGATGCCGACCCTTCCCGCCCCTGGAAGGCGATGGCACAATACTACACAGTTCGGCGGGGGGACTATCTCTCCAAGATCTCCTCCGAGAATGGCTTTTTTGACCACACCATTATCTGGAATCATCCCAATAATGCCGACCTGAAGAACAAGCGCGTAAACCCCAGCGTCCTTTATCCTGGCGACCAGCTTTACATTCCCGACAAGAACGAGAAGGTTTGCCAGTGTCCCACTGATAAGACGCACTCCTTCGTCGTCAAGCGTGAACAGTTAAAACTTCGACTGGTGTTGGAAGACCAGTATGAGAAAGCTGTGTCCGGGGCTCAATGCAAAGTGATTATTGGAGCACAGGACACCGAATTAACCACCGACGACAAGGGAAAGATCGAATTACAGATTCCTCTGATTGCACAAACCGGCGCCTTGCTCATCAAAAGCGAGGACACCCCGTACGACGGCGAGTTGTTCAGCCTTCATATTGGCGAGCTGGATCCGGTCGACACATTCACCGGACAGCAGGCGCGGCTTAACAATCTGGGATATTTTCCGGGATCATCCGCCGACACCAATGATCCGCAGTTCCTGTCCGCGGTGGAAGAATTCCAGTGCGATCATGGCCTGACCGTGGACGGCAAACCTGGACCGAACACGCAAGCCAAGCTCAAGCAGGAGCACGGGTGTTAGGAGCATTTCCGGGGTCGCGTCAAACAAAACAGTTATGAGCAATACCGACAACCACTCGCCGCTCGACGGCGGAATCATAGGGGTTCACCGCTCAGTGGAGCCATTTGCCATCCGCGTAGGGCCAGCGACAAAAAGTGAATTCAATACCGCCCGTCTGAAGCTGCTCCCTTTGGCTTGCTGGCGGGTGGACGACATGCGCTTCAAATTCGATTCCTCATTTGTGCTGCCCGGCATTGAAGCGGAGATCAAGCATCTGGCGACCATGCTCGGTTCGGAGCAATTCAAGGATTGTCCTATTTCAATATTTGGGCATGCCGATCCGGTGGGTAACGACGACTACAACAAAACGCTGAGCGGACGCCGCGCCGCAGCTATCTATGGCTTGCTGGTGCGGGACCCAAGTATCTGGGAAAACCTGTTCTCCAACAAATTCGGCAACGACATTTGGGGCGACGACGCTATTGCCACCATGAACAGCCGCCTCGCGGAAGACGATGCTTCCAAGGCTTCGAAGTTACAGTTCGGGAGCGGCAAGATCGACGACGGAGATTCCGGTGGCGGATCGGCAGCAGCAAGTTCTTCGCAAGACCAGTCTCAGCCGCCATCTTCGCCCATTGACGGCGCCGCGACGGACGCCGGTCGTAGAAAACAATTGTTCACTGAGTATATGAATAAGATTTGCGGCGATTTCAAAGTTGATCGCTCGGCGTTTCTGGGCCAGGGAGCCGACAAGGGCGGAAAGGCCGACTTTCAGGGTTGCAGTGAGTTCAATCCGCTTCTGATCTTCTCCCAGGACAAGCAGGATCTGTTCCAGACCGCGGCGCAGCAAAAAGATACGGTTACTCTGGCCGAGCGCGACAAGGAAAACGCGAAGAACCGCCGTGTGATGGTATTGATCTTTCGCAAAGGCAGCAAGGTCGATCCGGCTCGCTGGCCCTGTCCGCGATGGAACGAAGGCGTGGCCGGTTGCAAGAAGCGTTTCTTCTCCGACGGCGAGAAGCGGCGCAGCGATCGGCTGCCGGATACAGACCGCAAGTTTGATCAAACGCGGGATACGTTCGCCTGTCGTTTTTATCAGCGCTTATCGGACAGCTCGCCATGCGAACAGGTTTCTGGACTGGATTTTCGCTACGCTCTGGAAAAGAGAGAGGACCTGCCCTGGTCCGACCAGGCAAAGCTACGCATTGCGAGTGAAGACGGAACTCAGCAACGTGTATTCGCGATGGGAGAAGGCCAGCTTATCGACGACTTGCTCGTGTTCACTTTCCGCCATTGCCGCGCCGGCGTGTTATACAAAGGCGAAATTCAGGACGGAAGTATCGTTGTGCAGCTCTTTCCGCCTACCGAGCTATTCCGCATCATGAATCCCGACGATCCGCTGAATGTGGTTCCGCTGAATCTTCCCAATCAGTTTGCCGGTGATCCGCCACGGGACGGCGGCGGTGTCACGCCGGACCCCGCGGACAAGACGATCCTGGTGGACACGGGCGGCGGGCAATGAACATCTTCCTCGTAGTCAAAGTCACTGATGTAAACAACAACCCGTTGACTGGCTGCACCATCAATGTCGATTTTGGCGGCAGCGGGCCTGGGATGGGCAATCAGACAGCACAGCCCGCGGGTCCGGACGGAACGTTCGAGGTTCAGGTTCCCGGACGCGGCCGATATCGTCTCAGTTACCGTGGAGAAACCGCCTGCCTTCTTCGCTGCAAATCAGCATGTGAAGGTTGTGCGTCCGGGTGCTGGGTCTCAGAATCCTTCGCTGATTTTTACCGGCAATGGGTTCCAGGACTTGAACACGCTAAAGGTAGGTGGCAACTCCCGGGCAGGCGGGGGCTTCAACCTGGAAATTTACTTCGCCCTCGGACAATTGGTGAACGCGCGATCCGACGTCGAAGCCGTACAAAATGTAGCCGCAAAAACAGACAGGCACATCATCGCTCTCGATAAACTCAATAATCCGGTGATCGACTTTACCGGGCTCACGGTTATTAACCCTGGAGGGGGATCAGGCTGGAACCAGCTAGTGCAGACCGCAATTCCAGTGGATGCCCCAACAGGCAAGATGTTTTACGCAAGACGAGTGGACATTCCGAAATTGGTTGCCATCTGGGTGCCGGACGGAGTTCTTGTCTCCCGTCAACGGAATAAGGTAGATCCCGCCACCAAACCGCTCAATTTCCATCTTTTCTATCACCCCAGTCCCGGCGTGTTAAGTGGTAACTACCCATTCTCATTTGCGTTCGTAGACCTCATTTGTCGTTATTTGCTTTATTACAAATTTCTTCACAAGGCGATGGTGAATCAGCACCATGCGGCTGGAGTGAACAACATTATTGTGTTTCCGGTTGGAAGTCCGACGAATTGGAACGGTGGTCTCGGTGGTCAAAGTAGCATCCTGCGACTCCTCCAGGAGGTGGCGTTCTTTGTGCAGCGCATGGACCGCATCCCAATTCCACTGCAAACAGTGGGAAAGTGCGCGGTTTCAGGATTCAGCGCGTCGGGCAGATTCGTGAATCAGGCGATGGCATTTGAGAACGCGCACTTTGACCAGCACGTATTGCGTGAAATTTATGGCTTCGACCTGCGTGGCGTCACCCCGACTGACTTCGCCGCCTCGGTTAGAGCCTGGAGAGCTCGCAACGCCAAGAAAGACTCGGAGCCGCGGAAATTCCGCATCTACACGACTGTGGATTCATGGCTAACTGCGCACCAGGGCGTAGATCCAGGTGCAGGTGCATTTTCCGGAGCGGGTGGATCAAGAGAACTCGCGGGGCCGAGCAGTACAGTTGTTCTCTTGCCCGTATCCCCGTTCTGGACCTCCCTGAATCCTGCGGTCACCGGGGATGGCAAGCCTGCTAACGCCAGCGCGTATCAGGTATTCCGTCCGGTTTTCGATGACGTACATCAGATCATTCCGGCGCTGTTCGTGGAGCACGCGCTCAAGAATTCTCAGTTCAAGTAATTACTTCTTGTAGAGAAAATCGAAACAGGAATTAGGCGGTCGCCGGGCAGGATTTATTTCTTCTTCTTTTTGTCTTTCTCTTTCTTTTCCGAACTCATTTTCTTGGCGATCTCTGCCACCAGCTTGGGACGCAATTCAGCCAGCATGGTATCGACAATGCTGGCGATAGCCGTCGATTCTTCGGGCGCGTCCGTGGTGGTTTCCTCTTCCACATCTTCCACTTCCTGCACATCCGCCACTTCCTCGGCAGGCGCGGATTGAATGGCTTCAACAGGTTCTTCGCGGTTGGACGCCGGTTCAGCCGGCGCTTCCGCGTCCGGTGTCGACGGCTGCGATCCGACGAAGGATTCGCGAATCTGCTTCCAGTTCTGCCATGCGGCGGCAAGCTCCGCTTCGCGGTGAGGCACAGTTTCCGCCGAGGCGCTTGCACTGCTCTGGGCAGCGGCAGTCGTGGCAGCGACAGCTTCAATTGTCGCGGAATGATCTGCGGCAGAACCTGCCGAAGCTGCAGCGGCTGCGTAGGCAGACTCCTCCGCAATTGCTTCCGCTGCCTGATTTTGAACCTGTGGAACATCCACAGCATTCGAATCCGCAACCGTGGGTTCGTTGATGCCTGACTCGATAAGTTCTGCCTTGATAACTTTCGATTCGACGACGCCAGGCTCGGCAGCGATGGCCATGGGCTGCGACTCTGTCGCGCTGCCTGATTCCGTGATTGTTGCTGCGGCGGCAATGTTAGATTCCCCGGGTTCTGCCACTGCAACGGAGACCGTGCTTACAGCATCGGTTGCCGCGGACAAGTTCGCTGCTTCAGCCGAGGCCCGGGCTGCAAAAGCTTGTTCCATCTCCAAATCCAGGGCGAGCTTCAATTCTTCCGGAGCGACATCGATCGAGTGAGCAATCCAGCGCGGACCACTCAATGCATCAGCAACACCAAGCGGCACTTCGTGGCCGTTTCCATTCGATCCCGAAGCGATGGGCTGGACGCTTTCCATGCCATGCCCATTCGATGGCGCCAACGATGCGATCGCCGCCATGACTTCCGCGTCGCCCGCCGGCTGTTGAGGTGGCGCAAGAGTTTCTGCACTGGAGCTGTCGGGAGTTACGGCTGGCTCTGAATTCATCACCGCCGCTGGCAATTCGCTTACGGCAGGACTTTGAATTTCGGACGGTTGCCCCTGGTCCCTCTGATCTGTCGCCGCTTGATCTGTCGTCGCGTCAATGCTCGCAACCGCTTGTGTCGCAGTTTCCGCGGGAATTCCCGGCTGTGCTTCCTGGACAATTTCTGGAACGGAGGCCTCGGGTACGGCGAGCGGCTCTGCTGCGGCGGGCTGTGCAGTGACGGCCTCAGGGGGCGCTACTTCTTGAGCGGCAACCGGGTCCTGTATGGCAGTTTCTTGAACCGTGGTTGGCTCTTGCGTTCCGCCTCCGAAGGTCGCGGCGGCAGCAGTAATCGCGGCAATTTCTTCGGGCGTGATGTCTACGGGCAGTCCAGCCGGAATCGGACGTTCAAACTCGCGCGGCGCTTCCACCGGCTTGTCCACTTCCACTTGCTGTGAAACGTGCGATGTTGTCGCAATATTTTCAGGAACTTCTTCCTCAGTCTTGGGCTGCGCATTGGGACTGGGGATGGTGAGGCGATTTTTCCACCCGGTTTCTTTGTCACCGAACCGGTCGCCGGTATCGGATTGTTGCACCGCCGCCAGCGCTCTGGCGAAGCGGCCCGATTTTTGCGGCTGCGGCTGGGCGACAATCTTGTCTTCGAGCTTGGTCAGTACGGTGAGCAGTTCGGTCGCTTCGAAGGGCTTGATGATGAACGCGTCGGCGCCTACGCGTCTTGCTTCTTCCCCTTTGAATGGTTCGAGCTTTCCGACGGTCAAAAGGACTGGAATTGACCGGGTCTCGGGGTTTTCTTTGACCCGCTGGCATACTTCCAGGCCGCCATAGCCCGGCATATATACGTCGAGGACGATTAGGTCCGGTCTGTTTTCCGCGATTTTCTTGAGGGCCGCTGAGCCGTTATTGACGGTAACTACTTCGTAACCGGCGTCCGTAAGGATACGCCGGCCCATGTTCTGGGCAGTCACGCTGTCGTCGGCAAGCAGTATTCTTCGCGCCAAGGGCTATCCTTTGGTGAGGGGGAGACTGCCTGAACTTAATTGGTGCCAGACCGTAAGTCAATGAGAAGAATACAGTAACGACATTACCAGCGGTCAGTGACGAGTGGGTGAGAATGGCCTTAAGCTTGCTCCGCAGTCATCCCCGGGTCGAAAACTACCTAAGATCTGACTGCCAGAATCTAGAACGGGACGACCTTGTGCAGTCCCTTCTTTTTCTTATGCTTGCTGGAGGACATCGCATCTTGAATGTCTTTGTCGTCCGCCGTTTCCGACCCTGCCGCGGCTTTGCCATCCGTAGAAGACGATGAGGCTGGCGGGTTTGCGCCTGACTGAATCTCATTGACCTGTGTCGGAGCCGTTGCAGGCTGACTATTCTCAACGTTGGGCTTCAGTTCGTTCGGATCAGCGGCGACGTTCGGCTTCAGTTCGTTCGCATCATCGGCCGGTGCTGGCGGGGCAACGGGTGCAGGAGCGGTTGCGGTTGCGCCTCCGCCCGTTCCAATAATCTCCGCGCCCACGGCAGGCGAACTTGCAGGGTCCGGGGCCGTCTCCGAAGCAGGCTGATCGGATCGTGGTGCGGGCTGGTCGGCTGCCAGCGGTCCCTTGACGGTTTCGATAGCCACACCATTTTTATCGGCAGCGCTTCCGATCATGGCGCGGGTCGCATCCTGTACAACGGAAGTGGCGCTAACTACTTGGGGGTCGACAAGAGTTGGCTCTCCGACTCTGGTGGCCTGGGCGACGTCCGGATGCTTTTGGAAGTTCCCCATCACTTTTGAAACTGTGCTGGCTTCATGCCGGCTGTCTTCTTCCGCTTTGTTCAGGGCAATAGCTGCTTTGGTCGGCTTGGGTACAGGTTGGTGAAGTGCTTCCAGCCTGGCCTTGGCGTCCGCAGTGCGCTCCATCAGCGGATATCGAGTCAATATCTTCGAATAAGCTTCGGCAGCGTCCTTGGTAAATTCCTGAATCATGCGCGCTTTGGCCGCCTCGTTGCCGGGCCTGGATCGCACCATGTTGATCTCACCCTCATAAGCCTGCCCCAACAGAAATAGAGATTCATCCGCATGGCTATAAAGGGGGTATTTATCTAGAAGGGACCTTAATCGAGCAATGGAGGCGGGATAAGACTGACGCAAATAATAAAACCGCCCCACCCGAAACTCGCGCTCGGCAATCACTTCCTGCACTTCCAGCAGGCGTGCCTTCCCTTCCGCGACCATCTTTTGGTTGTCCGGATATTGCAGGATCAGTTGACGGTATTCCTCTTCCGCGCGCATGGCCTGGGTGTAGTCGCGGTCGGGCTTTTCCATCTGCTGGTAGTGGATGTTCGCGATTTTCAGCTGCGCTTCGGCAGCTTCCGGCATGTTGGGGAAAAAGGTCTCAAAGTCCTTGTACTCGATCTCTGCCTGGGCCAGTGCCGTTCCACCGCCTTCCGCATACCACGAGTCTGCCACCGCCAGTTTGGCGCGGGCAATGTACTCCGAATCGGGGTAGGTATTGATCAGGGTTTGCAGAGTGATACGTGCCACATCGAAGCGGTTGTGCTTCATCGCGTCCATGGCGCGGTCAAACAACACTTTGTCCGGCTGTTTGGAGCCAACATTGGCCAGTGGATTGTTGACCTTCTTATTGGTGCAGGCGATGTTAAAAGCAAGCACGCCCAGCAAAAGAATGACCGGAATACGACGTAGCATGAAAACCCCTTAGAATCAGCTAGGGACTGTGGGACCAGTCCCGGAACCTGGCAGTCTAGACCTTCTGCAATGTGGCTTCCACTGCGATCTTCAAAAGCTTCTCGGCATTAACGGTTGGATCGCCTTTTCCGAACACGGCGTTGCCTGCAACCAGAATTTCAGCCCCTGCCCGAACCACTTCAGCCACAGTGGTCAGGTCAATACCGCCATCTACTTCAATCCGATACCCGAATCCGTGTTTGGCCCTGAGTTCAGCCAGGCGGCGAAGTTTATGCACCGCACCGGGAATGAACTTCTGAGCCCCAAATCCCGGGTTTACAGACATCACCAGTATATAGTCTGCGATATCGAATACCTCAGCTAAGGTGTCAACCGGGGTTGCGGGATTGATAACGACGCCGGCCAGGCAGTCGTGACTCTTGATCAGATGCAGCGTGCGGTTCAAATGCACGCAGGCCTCCTGATGCACCGACATCCAGTTGGCTCCCGCCGCCGCAAATTCCGGAATAAACAAGTCCGGATTCTCGATCATCAGATGACAATCGAGCGGCAGTTCCGTGACCTTGCGCAACGACTTCACCAGCGGCGGTCCCATGGTGAGATTCGGGACGAAGTGGCCGTCCATGATATCCACATGAATGACGGTGCCACCGCCAGCGGTAGCGTCGCGTACCTGGTCCGCCAGATGGGCGAAGTCAGCCGCTAAAATCGAGGGTGCGAGTTCAATCAGACCTGGGCTTCGCATGAACACTTAATTCGCAAATTCTACCACGCGAGACGCCCTCAAATTGGGGCGGGATATCTGCCCCTACGTGCCTCGTGCCGCGCCCGTACGATCGAGAAAAATCTCCAGCCGGGCAATCTCAGCCTCTAATTCCTTTTTGAATTTTCGGTCCACGGGCCGCTTTCCGACGAAGCCGAAGTCGAGTGTCAACCTTTTCTCAACCATCCGGGCGTTTGCCCAGCCGATTATCTGGTCTCCCCAGAGCAGCGGCATTGAATAATAACCGCGGATCCGTTTGGCGGCAGGGGTATAAGCCTCGAAGCGGTAGGGCCATCCCCAGAAGTGTTCGAAACGCCGGCGATCCCACACGACAGGATCGAAAGGCGCCAGCAAACGCACCCTACGCGGCGGCTTCTCATAAACTTCGGTCGACGTTGTGGAGATATAGCTGACTTCGTCCACAACTTGTCTTTCCAGTTTGCCGGCCTTAATCAGATTGCGAAGGGTGGTTCGATGGTCGGTAGCTCCCGAGATCGGGTGCCGGACGCGACTGGTAATGGAGTGCAGGGTCTTTTCCGGTACGGGAGCCAGGATATTCACAATCACCAGTACCAACCGCTGAAACCGTTCATCGGGTGACAACGACTCTCCAAAAGGCGGAGACGCCTCGTAGACCCGAATACCTTTGTCACGGCGCGCAATCCGGAGGAATCCGCAGTAATGCAGCCGCTCAAGAGCGCGCTTCGTTGACTTGGAGTAGCCGCCCCAGGCATTCATAACTCGCCGGCGCCCGAAAGCCGCTTCCGGATGCCCAGAGTGCATGGGCCCGACGGCGCGAACCAGGTCGAGAACCTTTTGATCCAGCTTGGACAGACGAGACGCGGCCCGAGGATGAAGCAGCTGCCATACCTCTCGAGTGAGAAATCCGTACGCGTACAGATAATCCTCTTCGATTTCCAGAGAACAATAGTGGCGCTCGAGATATCCGGCTCGATAATCTTTCACCCTGTGACGAAGAATGAGGTCCTGTGCCCTTGCAGGTGAGCGAATGGGATCGGCTTGAACAAAACCCATTCGCTGGATGGCCGCTTTCAGGGTTACAGGGTGAAAGAGCGAATGACCGATGGCATGATTCCGCAGTTGTTGGAGGCTGGCCACAATTAAAAGAACAGTCAGTCTACAAGACGAATCAAAGCAATTGTGACTGCGAGGGAACGCCAGTAAGCAGGCAGAATGACCAGATTTTTGGCCGTAACCTTTTCACTCCCCGGACGTTTATATAGTTAGAGGCACGATGGCCGTAAGGCGACCAGCGAAAGACTCCCCGAAGGCAGTGTCCGCCTTGCCGGGAGACGACCGCCTGCTGGTTGAGGCCGCGAAGAAAGACCCGAGCCGGTTTGCTGAACTTTACGAACTCAACTTCGCTCGGGTTTATGCCTACGTCGCGCGTCGCGTTGGCGATCGCGATGTGGCCCAGGATGTTACGTCTGATGTGTTTCACAAAGCACTCGCGGGCATTCAGAGCTTCGAATGGCGCGGCGTGCCCTTCGCTGGTTGGTTGATGCGTATAGCCGCCAATATGATCGTCGACCGTTCAAAACGCTCAGGCAGAGAGGTTTCAGACTGCGACGTGCCCGAGCCCAGCACGGAGCCCAATCTCGAAGAAATCGACCAGAGCGGACAGCTTTTCCGGTTGGTGGAGCAGTTGCCGGTAGACCAGCGGCGGGTCATCGGAATGAGGTTTGCGGAAGAGAAAAGCATTCGTGAAATCGCAAATGAGTTGGGACGCAGCGAGGGTGCAGTGAAACAGTTGCAATTCCGCGCCCTGCAGAACCTGCGTGCCCGGATGGAGGGAGCCAATGCCTAAGCGCTCTCTACCGAACCATCACTTGATCGAGCAACTCGACCAGGCGGTAACCGAGCTCCTGGCCGCGCCGGTTGTGGCGGTGGAATCTGCTGATGCAGAGCTGCTGCCGCTGCTGCACGTCGCTGCTCAACTGCGGCAGCTTCCGCGCGAAGATTTCAAGGCTCGCCTTAAAGCAGATCTGGAAAGGAAATCATCCATGGCAACCGTAGCTGAACCCGTAGCCGCAGTTCGTCAGGCAGCCGCACCTTACATGACCTTCAAAGACGCAGCCCGTGCCATCGACTTCTATAAAAAAGCGTTTGGCGCAGTCGAGATGGGACGACTGGTTGATCCCAGCGGCAAGATCGGCCATGCCCAGATCAGCATATCCGGCTCAACCATCATGCTGTCCGATGAATATCCTGACTATGACTCCTTCAGCCCGGCCACCCTCGGCGGTTCGCCGGTGAAGATGCATCTCTACGTGGAAGACGTGGATGCATTCGTTGGGCAGGCCGTATCCGCTGGTGCAAAAATCGTTGGCGCAGTGGCTGACCAGTTCTACGGCGACCGCTCCGGGCGTCTGTTGGATCCCTTTGGATACACCTGGACGGTCGCCACTCCCAAAGAGAAACTGTCGCTGGAAGAAATCCAGAAGCGCTTTGCTGCCATGGTCCCCCCGAAGAAAAGGCCGGCGGTGGACCCGGTTCCCAAGGGTTACACAACTCTCACCACGTACCTGGTAGCGCAGAATGCGGACGGCCTGATTGATTTCATCAAGGACACCTTCGATGGTGAGGAACTGTTCCGCAGCGGTCCCGGTTCGGAGGGCGGTATTCACGCGGAAATGCGCGTCGGCGATTCCATGCTGATGGTCGGAGGTGGTGCCGCCGGCATGAAGTGGAAAGGGACTCCTATGCCCAGCGCATTCCACATCTACGTTCCGAATTGCGATGCGACCTACGCTCGCGCTCTCGAAGCCGGTGCGACATCCGTACATGGCCCGACCGACCAGGTCTATGGCGAGCGCTCTGCGACCGTGAAGGATGCCTCGGGAACCTTCTGGTACATCGCGACCTACAAGGGCGAGCAACTATAAATGGGAGGGAGCACCCACGCTGCAACCGTACTTGCACCCCATACGTGTCGAACCGGTGATCAACTTCATGAAGCGCGCCTTTGGAGCGGAAGAGCTTGGGCGACATACGGCTCCCGATGGCGTGGTCATGCACACCACAGTAAAAGTAGGCAACGCGCATATGGAAATGGGCGAAGCCCACGATGCCTACGAGCCGATGCCGACGATGTTTTATCTGTACGTGGAAGATTGCGACGCACTATACAAGCGCGCTCTCGCCGCAGGTGCGAAGTCAATCTCCGAACCTCAGGATCATCCGTACGGGGACCGCAGCGGAGGCGTGACTGATCCGTTCGGCAACAAGTGGTACATCGCCACTCACTTCAAAGACGTGAGCATGTAAATCGCTGCGGGTCAGAATGTGAAGACGCGGGCGAGTCGCCAGCGGTCATATCACTCACTTACCTATTGCGGCAGCTTTGCGTACTCTGCTTTGGCTTCTTTCAGAATAGGAACATCGGGGTCGCCGTCTTTCCACAGCGCCAGGAAATCCTGGTAGGCGGTGCGAGCGCCGCCATTGTCCCCGGCCATCGCGCGGGCGCGTCCCAGTTGCAGGTGAGACAAGGGACAAAGCGGCGACGTGATGCAGATCGCGCGATGGTCGAGAATTTTTTGAAATTCAGCGGCAGCTTCCGGGCCTTGTTTCGCCTTCAAATAAGCCTGCCCCCGTATGTAAATCGGCCACATCCGCGCGTCCCAGCCCAGCTCGTACGGCACGGTCGGCTGCAACAGCTCAACGACTTTCGCCGGACTGCCGCGAGCCAACTCAACCTGCGCGCGAATCATAGGGACCCACAAATTGACGCTCGTTGTATCCAACGGAAAGCGCTTGGTCAGCTCATCCGCAATCGCGCTTGCTTGAGTGAGGTCACCGGCCATCGCGAGGGCAAGACCTGCAAAAGGCAGCGTTTCCCGGCTTCGATCCAGCGATAGTGCTGCGAGCGCCTGCTGGCGCGCCTGCGCCGCGTTCCCGGCGCGAGCCTCATTGATCGCCGAGCGGGCTGTAATAGAGCCAGCCGATTCCTTGAATTTGCCTGCCTGCGCGTTCTCGATTGCCTGCCGGTAAGGGTCCCGGCCTTTCTGTATTTGGCCGGCAGAGAAAGCGGCTTCGGCGACTCCGTCCAGCATGACGAACTCGTCCGGCTTACCCTTTGCCCATTGCACCTGATGCTGCATCTCAGCCGCATCGCCCTCGATAAATGCAACGTTGTACAGGCTGCGGTGGTCCGTCGTACTGTCGAGTTTTAGATCAATCTGCTTTTGGCGAATTGCCTTAGCCTCGGCCAGGCGATTCAGCGCAACGTAGGCTCTGCCCAGTACCTGGTAACTGAGTGCGGCGTCCGGGGCGAGGCGCATGGTTTCCAGGGCTCGTTCCAGAGATTCCTCGTGCTTTCCGATCAGTGAATAAAAAACCGCCAGATTGTTAGTGGGAATGGAGTCTCGCGGATATGTCCGTCTCCAGAGTTCGTATGTCTCGATCGACTTGTCTCTTTCTCCGGTGACGATGTCGTAGTAATGGGTTGTGATGTAGAGCTTTTCCAGTTCGCTAGCGCGATCTTTCCGCTCAAAAGCCTTCTTGGTATTTTCGACCCCCAACTCTTCTTGTCCCAGTATTGGCGTAAACCTGTCCCAGTCGCGCATAGGCCACGGCAAAGTTGGGATCGAGGTCAACGGCGCGCTTATAAAAAGGGAGCGCGCTGAACTCATCTCCCTTGGCGCGCTCTGCTTCGCCCAGGCTGAACGCCTTGAGGGCCTCAAGTGAAGACGTGGTAGCCTCTTCGACCGGCGCATCGAATTTCTTGACGGATGCGAGCGATTCTCCCAGCTTGCCGCGCAGACTGGAAGCCGCTTTCCCCACCGCTCCCAGCACCTGCTCTTTCGTTCTCGACAGGGATTTGTTCGTGCGCCAGCGTGTCACCCGTCAGGCAATTGACAGCGTTTACGTCCACGACATATTGCGTTCCGATATTGCTGATGGCTCCATTCAAGACCGCCTTGATGCCCTCGCGTTGACAAATGTCCCGCGCCAGATCGGGCGTGATCCGCTCGTCGGGCGAACGCCCCATAAACTTCAACGTGTTCCGCACCCTCCCCTGGGGAAACACATTCAAATAGGGCGATTGTTCGAGTTGAACTGCCAGTGCTTGCTTCAAGGTGCCGTCAAAAACCGCGTCGCCCGTCGTGTTGACGAAATCAGTCAGCAGGATGGAATCCTTTTCGGTGAGCGAGCGCGTGGGTTTCCGGTAGAACAAACTAGCCACACCCACAGCCACAACGACTAGCGCCGCAGCCGCGACGTACCAACGCTTATGGCTGGTTGGGGTCGCAACTGTCGCGGACGAGGCGGGAGCAGGTGGCGCAACGGATGCAGACGACGATGATGTGAAACTTGGCGCCTGCATGGCCGGGTCAATTGCTGAAGTCGATGGTGTTGGGATTGCCGAAGCGAGCCCCGCCGGCGTCGAGCCCGATGAAGGCACCGCAACCGGAGTTGACACGCTGACCGATGAACTTCTGCCTGAATCAATCTCTCGTTTCAGCCGCTTCAGGTCTCCGCGCATCTCGGACGCGACCTGGTACCTCAACTCGCGATCCTTCTCCAGGGCCTTGTTGATAATGCGTTCAAGTTCGGCTGGCAAATTGGGATTAAGCCGCACCGGCGCCGTAGGCGCCCGGTTCAGGATGGCGTCAAAAATTACCGCTGAGGTATTGCCCGTAAATGGCTGCCGTCCGGTCGCCATTTCATAAAGCACGGCGCCGAACGAAAACAGGTCGGTGCGAGTGTCAATATCCTCGCCGCGCGCCTGTTCCGGCGACATGTAAGCTACGGTCCCTACCGTACTTCCCGGACTCGTCAGGTGCGCCGCGTCTACAGCCGCGGTTGCCATGGAGGCGCCCATCGGCTGAGGCTCTGAATGTCCCGCCACTTTCGCCAGACCAAAATCCAGAATCTTCGCCTGTCCACGTTTCGTGAGAAACAGATTGGCTGGTTTCAAATCGCGATGGACAATGCCGGCGGTGTGCGCTACATCCAGCGCGTCGGCGATCTGCGCCGCAAAATCCACCAACTGATCCACCGAGATCGGTTTTCCTTCGATGCGATATTTCAACGTCGTACCATCGAGATATTCCATCACGATGTACTGACGGCTCTCATCCTCGCCGATGTCGTAAATGGTGCAGATGTTGGGATGATTCAGTGCTGACGCGGCGCGAGCTTCGCGACGAAATCGCTCAAGCGCCTGTGGGTCGCGGGCCAGATCGTCGGGCAGGAACTTTAAAGCTACTCGCCGGCCCAGGCGCAGATCTTCGGCCTCATAGACCACACCCATACCACCGCCGCCCAGCTTCTGCAGAATGCGGTAGTGCGAAATGGTCTGGCCTATCATCGGGAAGTTATCGATGTGGTCGGCAATGTTAGGCTGCGGGCGTGCGGCAAGTCAATTTAGCGCGTTGAATGGCTTTTACCCTTTGCGTCGCAGGACTTGCGCGACTCATTGTCTGCGGTGCAGGAGCACTCGGACCCATTCCACAACGCCCCCGGATCTAAAATGCCCAGGCTGATTTCCATACCACAACATGAAACCGCCAACGGCCAGCAGGAAAAGTAGAACCGCATTGACGAGCCAGCGGCCGCGATGAGGTCGCTTAACCGAAACCTCAGCTGACGCCCCGATGGCACTCGCATCCGGCGCGCCAGCAACTACCGGCGAGGCGCGCCGCGCCCGAAAGCTCGCCAGCACCAACAAAGCATTCGTAACCATGATGACGGCGAAGGCCAATCCTGGGACGAATTCAAGTACAGCGCCTCGGGCCTCGGTCACTCTGATCGCGAGGACGACTGTTATCAATCCTCGCGGCAAAACCCAGAGAATCAGTTCCCGGCTGTGCGCTCCAATTCCCTTCCAGGCCCAGTAACTCGACTGAATTGCGAGCCAGCGCGCCAGAAACAACGACCCGAGTGTCCCCGCCGTGAGCAATGGGTGCGAGCGAATGATACCGAGTTCGGCAACCGCGCCGATCAACACAAAGAAGAAACTGCGTACCAGGAATGCAAGTTCCGAATGAAACGTGAGCAAGGCCTGCTGGGAATCAGCCATCTGCGCAATTGGCAGTTTGAGACCCAATCCGGGATCAACGCCGGGAAAATTGGAAAGTGTCAAGCCAAAGCCCAGCACAGCGATCAGGCCATTGGCTCCCAAAGCTTCCATCCCTGCATAGAGAACCAGCACAATGGAAAATGTGAACACCTGCCAAAACCGCTGCTCTGACAGAACGTGCAACAACCGTGACCACAGGATTCCCGCCGCAACCGAAAACAACAACGCAATCCCGACCTGGTTAAATAAACCGTGAGCCAGCCCCTGGGCCACGGCACCCTCGTGACCGCGCATTCCCAGAAGCAGCCCAACCGTGAGTACAGCCAGCACATCTCCCCACGATGCCTCCAGCATCAAGGTCACCCGTACGGGTTCTTCCGCCTGAAGCTGTTGTAGAACCGGAAGGACGACCGTGCTGCTGGTACAACCGAGAACCGCGCCCACGAGCAGGCCATCTGTCCACGGCAAGCCGAGGCTCTTCACGACCATCAACGCCACCAGAATCGTGCTGAATACATACGCGAGCGAAGCGAGCAGGAAACTTCCCGGAAAGTGCCGCAAGGTGTCGCGAAGATCGAGTTCGAGACCGCCTTCGAAGAGGACGAGAATGATGGCCAGTGTACCGAGCAGATTGGTGGTTTTGGCGAGCGTGCCTGGCTGCGCCAGTCCCAATACCGGCCCAAGCAACACGCCGAGCATCATCAGAACCAGAACGTCGGGAATCCGGGTCAAGCCGAATACGCGATTGGCCAGGAATGCCACCACCAGAAGGCCGCCGACCAATCCCAGAATTACCGCTGCTGACATTCCTGCTCCATCGTTCTATCGATACACCGGCTTCAATTGTCTTAAGGGAATGTAACTCGGATCACTTGCAACCGGGCATCTTATCGCGTGCTACTCTCGTGCTCTTGGCAAAAAAGGAGGAAGATACTGAGTGGAACCGAACAATTCCTGCCCGTCGGATTCAGCTTAGCCGCGGCATTGTGCTGGGGAACCAGCGACTTCAGCGGAGGGTTCGCTTCCCGCCGCTCGGACTCGTTTCTCATAACTCCACTGGCGCATGGCAGCGGCCTGCTGCTCATGCTGGTCCTGACTTTTTTCGCCCACCCCGCGCTTCCCCCGACTTGGAGCCGGCTCTGGGCCGCCGCCGCCGGTATCTCAGGCGGACTGGCTCTCCTTATCTTCTACCGTGCACTCTCGAAAGGGATGGGCCTCACCGCACCTGTCGCTGCTGTTCTGGGCGCGGCCATTCCGGCCGCGTTCACCATGATCACCCACGGACTGCCCGGTAAGCTTGGCCTCGCCGGTTTCTTGCTGGCTGGGATTGGCATCTGGCTAATTTCCCGGCCCGACGGCACTGGCAATGATCGTGGAGTTTTTATGGCGATCCTGGCCGGGATCGGCTTCGCCGGATTTTTTCTTTGCATAAGCCACACGGGGGAAAACTCTCCACTATGGTCAGCCGTGTTTTCGCGGCTGGCTTCTTTTCTGCTGGTGGGATCGATTGCCCTGCTTCGACGTGGCAAAGGCCCTCTGCTGCGCGCGGACGCGACTCTTGCGCTCTTCGCCGGATGCCTGGACGTGACCGGCACTGCCCTTTTCATACGAGCTAATCAGACAGGAAGGCTGGACTCTGCGGTAGTGGTTTCCTCGCTTTACCCGGTACTGACGGTCCTGCTGGCATGGTTTTTCCTCAAAGAACAATTCACTCGCTGGAAAACTGTAGGCATAGTCGCGGCGGTCGCGGCCGTTCCGCTGATCGCGCTGCAGTAGAAAGCGGGTCGGTGCATCAAAGAAGGTTCGGGCGAAAAACATTCGAACAATTGAAAACGCGCAAATGAACAAATTTTTAGACATGAGCGCGGAACGCTCGCGCCTACATCGAGACTGTTATAATCAAAAATTGCTCTCATGCCTACGAAGCGTCTGATTCGATCCACTACAGTTCTTTGCGTTCGCCGCAACGGTGCCGTCGTCATGGCCGGTGACGGCCAGGTCACTCTGGGCGAAGGCGTCATCAAGCACTCGGCCAAAAAAATCCGCCGGCTCTATCAGGACAAGATCCTCGCCGGATTCGCGGGCTCGACCGCCGATGCTTTCACCCTTTTCAGCCGCTTTGAATCAAAGCTGGAGCAGTATCACGGGAATCTCGGGCGTGGCGCCGTTGAGCTCGCGAAGGACTGGCGTACCGATAAATTTCTCCGCCACCTAGAAGCCCTGTTGCTGGTTTCTGACAAGGAACAGACATTCCTGCTCAGTGGACAAGGCGACGTGATCGAACCGGACGGCGGCATCGCGGCGATCGGCAGTGGCGGCCCTTACGCACAAGCCGCTGCGCAGGCGCTGGCGGAACATACTGAGCTGTCAGCACATCAGATCGCCGAAGAAGCAATGAAGATTGCGGGCAAAATGTGCATCTATACAAATGACAAGGTAACGATTGAAGAGCTCTAGGTCGTTGGTCGTTGGTCGGCCCTTAGTCGGCGGCCAAGAACTTTGAACTCGATGACCGGTGTGATGGCTGAACAGCCGAAGACCAACGACGAACGACCAAAGACCAACGACTGATTTATGGCTATCTACTTACCCGCTGCTGCTGAAGAAGAACAGATCGCTCTCGACGAACTGACCCCGCGTGAGATTGTCGCGGAACTGGACAAGCATGTCGTCGGGCAAAAAGACGCCAAGCGCGCCGTGGCGATTGCGCTGCGAAATCGCATGCGCCGCCAGAAACTCGCGCCCGATCTTGCAGAAGAAGTGATCCCCAAAAACATCATCATGATCGGACCCACTGGCGTGGGCAAAACCGAAATTGCACGCCGCCTCGCTAAGCTCGCGAACTCCCCGTTCCTTAAAGTGGAGGCTTCCAAGTTCACCGAAGTCGGTTACGTGGGACGCGATGTCGAGTCCATGATTCGCGACTTGGTGGAAATCGCCATCGAGATGGTGCGCGAGGAGAAACTGGAAGACGTTTCCGACAAAGCGGAGCTCAATGCGGAAGAGCGTCTGCTGGATATTCTTCTTCCGCCTGCTACTCCGAGGCCCGCCGAAGGCTCCAACGGCGGCATGGTGATCGAAGGAACGACCGCATCTGCCGGAGAGTCGCAGGGCCGCACCCGCGAGAAGCTTCGACAACAGTTGCGCGAAGGCAAGCTCGACGACCGAACCGTAGAAATCGACGTGCGCGAGCGGAACTTCCCGTCTTTCGAAATCATCTCCAATCAGGGCGTGGAGGAGATGGACGTCAATATCAAAGACATGTTGCCCAACATCTTCGGCCAGCGCACGAAGAAGCGGAAGATGAAGGTCAACGAAGCGTTTGAATACCTGATCCAGGAAGAAGAACAGCGCTTGATCGACATGGATCAGGTCACTCGCATGGCCATCGATCGCGTGGAAGATTCCGGCATCATCTTCCTCGACGAAATCGACAAGATCGCCGGGCGCGAAAGCGGCCACGGCCCCGACGTCTCACGCGAAGGCGTGCAGCGTGACATTTTGCCCATCGTCGAAGGCACGACGGTGAACACGCGCTACGGCATGGTTCGCACCGATCACATCCTGTTCATCGCCGCCGGCGCATTCCACGTTTCCAAGCCCAGCGATCTGATCCCCGAACTGCAGGGACGTTTTCCCATCCGTGTAGAGCTGCAATCGCTCACCATGGAAGACTTCATCCGCATTTTGACCGAACCCAAGTCGTCTCTGGTGAAACAGTACATAGCGCTGATGGACACGGAAGGCGTGAAACTGGAATTCACTCGCGAGGCTCAGGAAGAAATCGCGCGTTATGCATTCCGCGTGAATGAAGGCACGGAAAATATCGGTGCTCGCCGTCTGCACACGATCATGGAACGAGTACTCGACGAAATCAGCTTCGATGCCCCCGACAAAAAAGGCGAACACGTAAAAGTCGACGCCGACTACGTGCGAAAGATGCTCGCGGACATCGTCAAGGACCAGGATCTGTCGCGCTATATTCTGTAAGTTGCACAGGAATAAATGGAGGACGGGCGTCCCGCCCGTCGCTTTTGTAAACAGCTCAATCGTTGTCTATTTCGCCGGTGTGCCTCCACAACCACCGATACTCCGAAGGAATTCTTTGCCAGCCCCACTCCGACGGGGTTGTCTAGAATGTAGTGGATCTTGGCCTCGATGCTTTCTTCCCGGCGAAGAGCCCGGTCAAACGATTCTTCTTCCCACACCTTCCCTTTGCGTCCCAGAACCTTATTGATCCTGTGCGCCGAAGCGGCTTTTATTGCCTGCATGATTTCTGCAATGGTGAACGAGCCGTCGGCGTCGTATCTCGGTACCAACACGATGTGTACGTGATCGGGCATCACCACGACTGCATACAATTGAAACTTTTTTCCGTTCCCCGCAATGCAGGTGTCAATCACGATCTGACGCACCGATTCCGGAAGAGTCCAACGATGGGTGGGTAGAGAAAGTTATGAAGAATGCTTTTAAGTCCGGCTGATAGTGGGGGAGCCTGCGGCGGTATTCATATTTACGCCGCACGCCGGATCAATACCACGGCACATCGTGGTCGGCTAGTCCACTTTTGTGGACGTTTGCAAGAGTTCTCCCCGGAATTGGTTCAACAAGAATGTTCCGAGTGGATTCGATCTCGACTTCGCTTGCATTAGAATACCCTCCTGCTTAGACTCAAACTTCATTCCTGACGGGCGAGGACGCCCGTCCTCCATACACGTGCCTACGAAAGTCATCGACCGCCAGCGCCTGAAGTCCCTCATGCAACGCGAGCAGCAACGCTTTGTGAGTGAGCGGCCAAAATCGAAAGCTCTGTTTGAACGTGCTGGCAAATCGTTGCTCGGTGGCGTGCCCATGAACTGGATGATCAAATGGGCGGGCGCCTTCCCACCATTTGTGCGCGAGGCGCAGGGCGCCCAGTGTTACGACGTGGATGGGCTTCGATATATCGACTTTTGCCTTGGCGACACCGGCGCCATGACGGGACACTCTCCCTTTGCAACCGTAAGAGCTGTCGAAGAGCAAATGAAGCGCGGGATCACCCTGATGCTGCCGTCCGAAGACGCGATCTTTGTCGCGGAGGAGTTGCAGCAGCGCTTCGGCTTGCCATTCTGGCAATTCGCTCTGACTGCAACCGATGCCAACCGCTTCGCCATTCGTTTGGCTCGACACATCACCCAGCGTTCCAAGATTTTGGTTTTTAACTGGTGCTATCACGGTACCGTGGACGAAAGTTTTATCACGCTGAAGGACGGGGTCGCGCGTTCCCGCCGTGGCAACATCGGACCGGCAGTGGACCCGACCGTTACGACCAGAGTTGTCGAGTTCAACGACATTGCGGCGCTTGAACAGGCATTGGCACCAGGCGATGTGGCGTGCGTACTGGCAGAGCCGGTCATGACCAACGTGGGGATTGTGCATCCCGATGCCGGCTACCATCAGGCTCTGCGCGAACTGACCGATAAATTCGGCACCCTGCTCATCATCGATGAAACTCACACTATTTGCGCGGGACCCGGCGGATACACCCGGGCCGAGAATCTCGTCCCCGACTTTTTTATCTTTGGCAAAGCTATAGCCGGCGGAGTTCCGGGCGCGGCCTACGGATTCACGGAAGCAGTCGCGGATGCCATTGCAAAAAGCCAGACCCTCGAAGATTGCGATACCGGCGGAATCGGAGGAACGCTGGCGGGGAATGCGCTTTCGCTCGCAGCCATGCGGGCAACGTTGACCAAGGTTCTCACCAAAGATGCGTTTACGCGAATGATCCCGGCAGCACAACGCTGGGCCTCCGGAGTCGAAAAAACTATCGCCGAATTTGGCATGCCCTGGCACGTTGCTCGCCTGGGATGCCGCGCCGAGTATCAGTTTTCCCCTGCTCCACCCCGGAACGGCGGCGAAGCCCACGATGCCATGGATTTCGAACTGGAGCGCTTCATGCACCTCCATGCCATGAACCGCGGCATTCTTCTGACTCCATTTCACAACATGGCGCTAATGTCGCCGCAAATCGATCCGTCCGATGTTGACCAGCACACTCGCGTTTTCCGCGAAGCCGTCAAGGATCTAGCCGGGTAGCCTTCTGTTACCCTCTTGTAATTGCGACCGATAACCGGAATGAAACCCGGAAAATGAAGCTTCCCGACTGTAACTTTCTGATTGCTATTCTGGGCTGCGCCGCGCTGGCCGCCTGCGGTACTCCCGGCCCGCCCATCCCACCCGCTCTGGAGTTGGCACGGCCGATTACCGATTTACGCGTGGCTCGTAAAGGAGACAGAATCTTTCTGGCTTGGACTGTTCCGGCTCGGACCATCGATCACCAGACGGTGCGTCACCCGGGACCGACGCGCATCTGCCGCAGTCTCCAAACTGAAATCGGCGCTTGTAAGACACCGACAGCCGAAATCGCCGCATCTCAGTTCCCGGTTCCTTCTTTCGATTGGAAGAAGGGTGCTCCAGCCCCGAAAATTCAGGCTAGCTATACCGACATTCTTCCCAAGGCTTTGCAGACAGAAAATCCCACGGGCGAGATCACGTATGCACTCTCAGTACTAAACGAAAACGGACGAAGCGCTGGATTGTCCAATCAAGTACAGATTCCGGCCGCCCCGACCCTTCTACCACCGGAGCATTTCAACGCGGAAGTCAAAAGCGATGGAGTGCTGCTTTCGTGGACGTGCCCGCCACCCACCAGCGGAAATCCCGGCGTAGCCTATCGTTTGCGCATCTATCGTCGCGAGCGGGGCATCCCGGCGGCAGATGAGAAAACGACTGCCACTCCGACGACCGCCAAGAAAAATGTGAAGACCAGTACTAAGATCAGCGACGCCGACTTCACGGACTGTCAGCAGCCCCAGTTTGTTGATCAAACTTTCGAGTGGGAGAAGCACTACGACTATTACGCCACCGTGGCAACAATCGTTTCCCGAGCAGCAAAGCCGGAGGTGGAAGTTGAGGGCGATGACAGTCCAATCGTCGAGGTCTTTACCCATGACACGTTCCCGCCAGCGACCCCAACCGGAGTACAGGCAGTTTTCTCCGGTGTCGGACAAACGCCTTTCATTGATGTCGTCTGGTCTCCGGATACCGAAGCCGATCTCGCTGGTTACAACGTTTTCCGTCACGAGGAAGGCGTTCCGGCCGTGAAACTTAATTCCGATCTGGTGAAAACACCCGCATACCGGGATACCAATGTGCAGCCGGGTAAAAAATATTTCTACTCGATCTCCGCGGTAGATGAACGCAACAACGAAAGTGCGCGGTCGGACGAGGCAAGCGAGCAGGTACCATAGAGAAGAGGAACAGGATGTAGGCGCTTGCGGGACGCGCGCAGCTATATTTCTGAAAGCTGAGAGCTGACAGCTAATTTCGAGGTTCTATGAAATATTGCCGTTTTCAACTGCTTGGTGACTCCCACTATGGCCTCGTCGAATCCGTCGCCGGGGTGGAACACATTACGCGTCTGTTGCGCATCCCGCCGGACGAGGCCGGTGAGGGCCTGGAAGACGTGCCCACCAAGAAGATGGATCATCTCGCGCTGTCTGAGGCTGCGCTGCTTCCCCCAGTCCGCCCTTCGAAAATCGTTTGCGTGGGGCGCAACTATCGAGACCATGCCGCCGAGCTGGGCAATGAAGTTCCAGCCGAGCCGCTGATTTTTCTCAAACCGCCCTCTTCTTTAATTGGACCAGGCGTATCGGTTCGCCGGCCCGGCATTTCCGGCCGGGTGGATTACGAAGGCGAACTTGGAGTGGTGATCGCGAAGAAGTGTTACCAGCTCAGGCCGGACGAGGATGTGCGTCCGTACATCCTTGGCTACACCTGTGTGAACGACGTAACCGCCCGCGACCTCCAAAGCAAGGATGGTCAATGGACTCGCGCCAAGGGCTTCGATACCTTCTGCCCGGTCGGACCGCTGATCACTGACGAAATCGACCCGTGGGCGGGAGTGGGCCTTGAAACCAGGGTAAATGGAACGGTGAAACAGCAAGGCAACACCAAGGATTTTATCTTCATGCTTGACGTGGTCATTCGCTACATTTCCCAGGTCATGACCTTATTGCCAGGCGACTTGATTCCGACCGGGACGCCGAGTGGTGTGGGCCCTGTGAACGCGGGAGAAAGCATGGAAGTCATCATCGAAGGAATCGGGACGTTGAAGAATCCCGTGTCGTGATGCCGTGAGCACGCGCACGCGTCAAGATCGAGACTTCCCGGATTCCTTCCCAGGCTTTATGCTGGTTCTCGACGCGTCCGACGACGCAGCGCTTTCCGAGCGCGCCAATCATGAACCCTACTCATCTCTACATTTTGATTCTGGCCGCTGCCATCGCTTTAACCGCCGCCTATTTCGTGTTTCGGCGCAAGCCGAAAACAGCCGAAGAATTGGAACGGGAGCGCCGGGAGTGGCTCGACCGCATCGGCCGCATCACCGACGGAACGGTAATTGATGTCCAGGAAATGCCGGGAACCGGCAACCATTCCGCCACCTTCCTGATCTACCACTACGATGTCGCGGGTGTTTCTTATGAAGCTTCGCAGGACGTTACCTACCTTCGCCAGCTGATCAATCTTCATTCCTGCCGTCTCGGCCTTCCTACTTCAGTGCGATTCGATCCCCAAAATCCCGGAAATTCCATCGTTCTCTCTGAGCGGTGGATGGGACTCAGACAGTAGTCAGTGGCCAGTTGTCAGTGAACAGTGGCCGGATCACGGAGCTGTCTATTGGTGGCGCACGCTAAGAATTTTAGTTTCAGAATTTGAGCTCAAGAAAAGCGGCCGAAGCACCTACGCAACAAGGCAATCGAAATACTTCGGCACTGGCCACTGGCTCTCAGCGACGATCTTCAGATTCTAAAAGACAACCTCTCCCGTACACGTCTATCCCCCAGTCGGACTAGCTCTTCGGGGAGATTTTCATTGGTCTTCGGTGACGTTCTCAAGGCATCCGGGCGTTGCTAAGGTTTGAGGCCAGCCGGGAAAAGAAAGGCCGGCCTTATTCCATCATGGCAAACAACTCGATATCCGCGTCAAAAGTAAAGATTTTGTACGGCGAAGGAGATTCAGAAGTCCTTGCGAAACAGGCAGTTACGATCCAGCAGGCTGGGCACGAAGTGACCCAGGCGGAAGGCCGCCAGCAGGTACAGGAAGCCCTGCGCCGGGGAGCCTTTGACCTGGTAATCCTGGGCCCTACTTTGACCAAGAACGACCGACATCATCTACCCTATATGGTCAAAAAGGCGCACCCCGAGACCAAGGTGCTGGTAACACACACCGACGGCGAGGGTCATCACGCAGTCGACGCAACTCTGGAAACCGGGCGCAGCATGAATGCGCTTCTGGAGAAGATCGCCTCCCTTTATCCGCAACAGGCTACAGCCAAGGCAGCCGGCAAATAGCCTGGAGCACACGGTCGCAACTGTAGTCGCGGGCGACTAGCCCCTGACCCTCCCCCCTTTGCGACATTTGATCCCCCCTCACCGCCCCCAAATAGACACGCATCCCGTCGGTAAAGATGTGGGAGAAAATCGTCAGCACTGCCCGTTCTCGCAACGTGTGACGCCTTGTCTTCTTCGAGAGTGGGAATTGATACCCTGCGGTGTGTTAACCACGTAGATGCTCCCTCGTTTAACTCGCCAACGCGGACACATGTTCCTGAATCAGCAAGACTCAAATGAATTAATCTGTGGGAACATGAGACTGCTTTTCCGGGCGGATCGCATGGCTTAGATTTCCTTTGTGAGATCCTCGAGCCGGAATGTGGGAATTGAGAGCATTTTATTTAGCATCAGCGCGCGCGGAGGGATCACCTCTTTCATTGAAGCGGCGCACTGAGAGAACGGACCGCAAAGACCAAGACTCGAGCTAGCTAATATCGAGTTAATCTGCACGCCCCGACGCCAATAAAAATGCCAGTTCGACCTTAATAGTCAGCCTCGGAGAGCGAAAGTGGAACAACACGGCTAAAATAGCCGGCATGACCGAACTTTGGATCGATCGACAATGAATACTCCTCCGCAAAACGACAAGAACGAAAAGAAGATCTACGTATGTCAGAGCGGCCTGCCGCTATCGTTTCAACTGGAGTGGCCGTTCCACAAGTCCACCTCCGGTGCGGATTTCTGGGTGTTGCATGCCGACATTGCCCTGGAAAATTCGCAGGGGTTGCACGCCCCGGTGTCGGTCAACCTGTCCGCTACAGTTTACGAAGTCATGCCTTCGCTCGAACCTAAGGATATTGAGGCGCCCGTAATCAACGCCCTCCGAAAGGAAGTGGACCGCAAGCAGATTGAATTCCTGAAATCAGGAAAGAGAGTCCCAGTGCAGTTTTCCAGTCGTTACTACGACTTCAAACGCAGCAAGTGGGTGTTTGGTAAGGCTACGGACGAAGCTATTGCCCTATTGATCGCGCGCAAAGTTTACTGGCAAACCAAAGTCGCCGGGGGTCCGGTCTGGGTGGGCGATCCCACCGAGGCGCTTTTTCTTGAAACCACAGCGGAACACGTATTGGAAATGGCGCAGAAATTAAGAGGCCAGGAGTTGATGACGCTGGAGGGAGAATGGGCTTCTGCGAATGCTTCTCTCATGGCGCAGGCGGAAAAATTTGAAGCTGACATGCGCGCCGGCGTTACCGAACTGGAGCAGAAACACGCGTACGAGAGAGGCTAACCGAACTTTTGTAGCGCCGGCGTCACGCCCGCCTATCGGGCCCGGCCGGTGGCCGGCGCTGCCTTCTACTGCTGCTTACTCACTGTGCCGTTAATCTCCACCCCGGAATCGTTCTGCACCACATAAGCGTCGGTGCCTGAGACCAGATAAAACACCAGGTTGCTGGAAAGATTGCTTATGGAAGCGCTGGTCCGTCCATTCCCTGAAACCGAGTAGTTACCGGAAAGGACGATCGGGACACTGATCACTCCGGCAGCATTGGTAAATTCGTTGAGGACCAATTTTCCAGAACCGTCCCATTGCAGTGTGCCAACCCGGTCCTTCGCTCCGCCGCCATCGAATCCGTTCATGATCAGTCCATACTGCCCATTCATAGTCGCATTCGAGAATGTGGCGCTTTGCTGTAAATCGAGCGTGCCTTCCTGGATGGTGTTTGGATCATTGACCACGAAGAACCCGCGCGAAGGGCTGACCATCCACACCACTAGATTGCTGTTGGCGGCGGTAGTGAGAGTCAGCGACGCCCGGCCGTTGGCTGTCTGGGTGAAAGTTCCCGTGAACGCCGTGTTGACCACGGAGCCCCCATCTTGCACCGTATCGCGCGCACCGGCACTGATCGCTCCGCCATTTGCCGTGAAGCGTCCTGCGCTGACGATTCCGCCCAGGAAGTTGAAAGTGTCGCCCTCCGTGCCGAAGGCGTAACTACCGGAGAGCGCAGGTGTGCCATTTTGCATTTCAGCCCGGCCCAATCCGATGACTCCCGGGTCGCCTGCCATGAAACGCACATTATTCGCATCCACAATGTAGTAAATGAAACTCGAGGTGGCGGGCGAGCTGTCTACGAAAGTGCCGGTGCCTCGTCCTGTCGCGGAATCGGGAGGATTAAACGAACCACCGCTAAATGTAAGAGAGGTTAACGTTCCAGCGTTATTCACGTCCTTGTTCCCGGCAGTGACGACCCCGCCCGCAACGGTGAAATTGCCCACGCTGCCGACAGATGACGTTGCATTCAAATCATGCTCGCGGAAAACGAAGGTCCCGACGGGCGCGACAGCGATTGCTGTCGGGTCCTGCTTCTCCGCCAGTCCGCCTGCATTGAGAACGGCGTCCCCTTCAACCAGGTAAACCTTCGATGTGCTGACCAGGGTCACCGCCAGGTTGATCGTCCCCAAAGCGCTATTAAAACTCAGACTGCCGGTGCCGTCGTTTCCGACGCTATAAGTACCGGTGCTCGTAGTGGTAAAAACCGTGCTGCCTTCGGAGAAATCGTCGGTCGCGGCAGTGATCGTACCGCTTCCATTTGCGGTAAAGACTCCCGCCTCGCGATAGGGCACACCCGCGGCACTGCTGCTGAAGTCGAACCCGTCAATCTGATAGACATACTGTCCATTAAGACTGGCATTCGAAAAATTTCCTTTAGGAATAAAGCCAGGTACGGTCCCATTACTGGATCCACAAGCGGCGCAGAAAAGAAGCGAGAGTAGGCCCAATGACAGATTGAATGTTTTCATAACCAGCAGACAGCGCGAACTGCCTTACTCCTTTGAGGGTGGGAAGAAGGTCCTGACACTTTGAACACGATTCCGCCCAAAAAGTTGTCCGCTGCTTGGTGCACTTTTGTATGCGCTCATGGGGCACATCGAGGGCGAACAACGACCTATCCTCTTGTAGCCTTTGCGCTTCGCGAGGATGACGACACTTCGTTTCCAGTCCTTCGCCTGACCCATACCACAAGCCGATACCCTAGCAAGAGAGAGAGGACGAACGCATACTCGGCCGGCTTGCTAATGTCTGCTTTTACCAGCCACCAGTAATGGGTTACCCCGGCGATCGCACTGAGGTAGATCAGGCGATGGAGAGCCTGCCATCGTTTTCCTCCCAGCCGCCGAATCCATCCCTGGGTTGAAGTCACCGCTAGTGGAATCAGGAGCACGAATCCGGTGAAACCAACGGTGATGAAGCGTCGCTTCAGTACGTCTGCCCAAATCTCATGCAGATCGAAAAACTTGTCCAGCCAGATGAAAGTGAGGAAATGCAGCACCGCGTAGAAGAATGCAAACAGCCCAAACATGCGCCGATATCGGATGAGCCACAACTGTCCGGTGAGTTTGCGCAACGGCGTAATGGAGAGCGTGACCAGTAGAAAGATGAGGATCCAGTCTCCGGTCGAGTGCGTAATCACCTCGATTGGATTGGCGCCGAGACGCCCCATGGAAGCCTTCAAGCCCAGCCGCGCCAGTGGCGCCAGGCATGCTAGAAACACAACGGGCTTGAACCATCGGACCATGAGTCTGTGGGTGCAAAACCTAGAAATTCTTTTTCAGATCCATTCCGGAATAAAGGGATGCCACCTGATCGTAGCCGTTGAACATGAGCGTGGGACGCTTAAAAAATTCGCTCAGGCGACGTTCCTTGGCCTGGCTCCAGCGCGGATGGTCCACATTTGGATTCACATTCGAATAAAAACCGTACTCATTGGGAGCGGACCTGCTCCAGGTGTTGAAGGGCTGGCTATCAGTAAAGCGAACGCGAACGATGGCTTTTATGCTCTTGAATCCATACTTCCATGGAATGACCATGCGAAGCGGTGCGCCATCCTGGTTGGGAAGCACTTCTCCGTACATGCCGAAACAAAGGAGCGCCAGGGGATGCATCGCCTCATCCATCCGCAAGCCTTCGACATAGGGCCATTCAAGCACCCTGCCGCGCTGCCCGGGCATCTGCTGCACGTCCATCAACGTGGTGAACTCTACGAACTTCGCCTTGGGCAACGGTTCAGCGCGCTTGATCAACTCGCTCAGTGAGAACCCGATCCACGGCACGACGATGGACCATCCCTCCACGCAACGATGACGATAAATGCGCTCTTCCGGCGCAGCCATCTTGATTATGGTGTCCACGTCGAGCACTTGCTTCTTCTTGACCGCACCGTCGATGGTGACCGTCCACGGCCGGATTTTGAAGTTTTTGGCCAGTCCTGCGGGCTCATATTTGTCTGAGGAGAATTCGTAGTAGTTGTTGTAGTTGGTTACATCTTTGTAGGGCGTAATCTTTTCGGTCGTGGAGAACGGGCTTTTCTGCAGCCCATCGATTTTGGTGTTGGCGTGCGCCACGACGGACGGCGCACTCATTTCGCTCACACCAAGACCAGCCAGTGCTGCCGTACCCAAAATCGCCGTGCCGGCTATAAACTTCCGCCGGTTCATATACAAGCTCTTCGGCGTAATCTCCGAAGATGGAATCTCGGCCGGCTTCTTGATCAACATGGGACCCTCTAACAGCGTACGCAGAGCCCAGCGCGCTGGATTCTATGGTTGCTGGATTCCTGTTCTCTGTTGGATGAGATGCGTTTGATCTTGAAAAGTTACTCCCTGTAGCAGGTGAAGAAGTGAAGCAATTCGGGAAAGTCTATTCGCTGCTGCGGGTTCGAGCAGGTTACCTCTGATACTGACAGCTAGAGAGTGGTCGCGAGCATCTCACATACTCGCCGGATCTCATCGCGCTGCGGACCCGTCAGCGCGAGAAATTCAAAACCGTGGCGCAGGCCGTCGCGATAGCGGACGAGGGCACGAAATTTTATCGGAAATGGCGCCATCGGCAGCATCAGTTCCATGGCAACAACTTCCCCTGACTCGAGCGTTCCCGTCAAAGTGGCGCCGATACCATCCTCCCCCAGTTCGTTGGAACGCCCCCAGTAGGAAACATTCTCTCCGGATCGAAAAACGTAGACCGAAAGCTTAACGTCGATTGGGTAACGAGGAAAACGGCGCGACCACTTCGAATCAGATTTGTCGCTGTCGTTGGGCACAAATGATTGTCCCCGATGCATCACGGATGCTCAACGCCAACCGGAGATGGGTTACCAGCAGAGATAATACGAAGGCGCTGTCGTATCATCGTCCCTTATGGCTGCCCTGTCCGAGCCGTCTCCCGTCCTCAGCTTTGAAGAAGCGCGTCATCTGGTGGAACATCATGCCTCCACGCTGCATCCGCGTGGCAAGGAGTTGGTGGATTTGCTGGATGGAGCGGGAGCCGGATTTGGAGTCGGGCAGGTCTTGGCTGAGCCGGTTCTTGCCGACCGTCACTTTCCGCCGTTCCCGCGAGCCATGCGTGATGGCTATGCCGTCCGCGCTGCGGACCTTGCTCAACTTCCCAGCACGCTCGACGTTATCGGAGAAATAAAGGCCGGGGCAGCGGCAAAAGATATTCCTGTGCTGCAAGCGGGCCAGGCCGCAAGCATCATGACGGGTGCCGCTGCGCCCTCCGGCGCCGATTCCGTCGTTATGGTAGAACACACCACGCGCCTCGATGACCGCGTCCAAATCACAAAGGGCGTGGCGGCCGGCGACAATATCGTTGCTGTTGGCATCGAGGCGAAACGCGGAGACCACCTGCTGCGTCCTGGGATGCGGCTCGACTACGCCGCAATTGCCGTGGCCGCATCAACGGGAAGAAGCCGCCTGCTGGTTTATCGCAAGCCCCAGGTTGCCATACTCGCTACCGGTGACGAAATCGTGGACATCGATATTCCACCGGGGCCCACCCAGATCCGGAATTCCAACGGGTATTCTCTGGCGGCGCAGGTCCAGGCGGCAGGCGGGGAACCGGTTCTGCTCCCTATCGCCCGGGACGACCCGGCCCGGCTTCGTGAACTGATCGCCGATGGCCTCGAAGCCGACTTACTACTCCTGTCCGGCGGGGTCTCGATGGGCAAGTACGATTTGGTGGAACAGGTCCTGGCGGAATTCCAGGCGGAGTTTCTGTTCACCAGCGTGCAAATTCAACCCGGAAAGCCGGCAGTTTTCGGCCGCGTCCCATGCGGGGGAGGTCGACTTGCCCGCGAATCATCACCCTCTGCAGTTAGCCACGTCTACTTTTTCGGCCTCCCAGGAAATCCCATCTCCACAATGGTCACGTTTGAACTCTTCGCCCGCCCGGTCGTCGAGGCCCTGGCTGGGATCACGCCGCGCAAGTTGGTGTTCCCGGGCGCTCGCCTGAAATCGGAGATAAAGACGAAGACGGGCCTCAAGCGATTCCTGCCTGCAATACTCTCCGGCGAGTTTGAACACGCCGAAGTGGAACTAGCAGGATGGCACGGATCGGGTGACGTGGCGGTCATGGCGAAGGCAAATTGCTACATTGTGATCCCGTCTGATCGAGATCGCATCGAGGCGCAGGAGTGGGTGTCGATCCTGCTGAGGTAGCCGCCCGTACGCGACGCTCTCGCCTGCATGCGATAGACTCTTCGCGATGTCGAAGAAACTCTCCCACTACGATCGCGCTGGCCGCGCCAGAATGGTGGATGTCTCTGCCAAGGCCGCTACGAAGCGGGAGGCCTCGGCTAGCGCTTTCGTGGTGTTGAAACCTGCCGTGCTCAAAGCGCTGCCAAAGAATCCCAAAGGCGATCCGCTGGAAGTCGCCCGCCTCGCCGGTATCATGGCGGCCAAACGCACATCCGATCTGATCCCGATGTGCCACCCCTTGCCGTTATCCCACGTTGATGTGACCATTCGCCTGTGCGAGAATGGCGTCGCTATTACCTCGAACGTTATCACCAATGCGGTTACGGGCGTGGAGATGGAAGCGCTCGTGGCTGCCAGCATCGCCGCGTTGACCGTGTACGATATGTGTAAAGCGCTGGACAAGGGAATCGAGATCCGGGAAATCGTGCTCGAACGCAAATCCGGAGGCAAGAGCGGCGATTACGCCCGCGTCCGCCAGAAGACCTAGCCTTACCGTTATGGCGAATCAAGTCAAAATCCTGCTGGTGGACGACAATCCCATGGTTCTGGGACTGCTGCAGGGAGCCCTGACCCCTCTCGCCAAAGTGACGACCTCCAACGACTCGGCGGATGCCTTGCTTAAAGCGGTGGACGATCCTCCCGATCTTCTGGTCAGCGATTACCGCATGCCAGGCATGGATGGCCAGCAACTGGTGGAGAAGCTCAAGAGCCGTCCCAAGACCGCCGGTATCTCGGTCATTTTGCTGGCAAGCAAAGCAGACATTACGGAAAGATTCTCCAATCACGAGCCGGTGGATGATTTCGTCGAGAAACCATTTTTCCTGAAAGAAGCCACTCAGCGCATCAAGCGCCTGATCGACAAGATTGCCCTGGAAAAGATGGCCAAGACTGCTCCGTCGGACGGCGTCGTGCGCGGCAGCCTGGCGCAGATGAACGTGATCGACCTGGTGCAGTCGTTGGAAATGGGACGCAAGAGTTGTGCCCTGACTCTGACCCTTGATCGCGACCGATGTGAAATGTACTTCAAGGAAGGCCAGGTCACTCACGCCGTGTATGGTTCGCTAAGCGGCGATCCCGCGGTTTTCAAAGTCCTCGGATGGACCGGCGGCAACTTCCAGATCAACTTCGAAGGCAAGACCAGCAAACAGACCACCACCCTGAACACGCAGGGTCTCCTGATGGAAGGCCTGCGAATGCTCGACGAGTCCAAGCGTGATGACGGGGGCGCCGAGGAAGAAGAGGAAGATGTCCTCCTCGACTCCTGAGGCCCCGACCGCAGCCGTACTTACGGTGAGCGATTCCGTGTCCCGCGGTGAGAGAACCGACCTTTCTGGTCCGGCAGTAGCGGAAATTCTCAAGAAACATCGTTTCACCGTAACCACGATCGAGATTGTCGCCGACGATCAAGATGCTATTCAGCAATCCATCATTCGTCTCACAGCAAGCGCAAAACTGGTCGTAACCACCGGCGGAACTGGAATCGCTGAACGTGATGTCACGCCAGAAGCTACTCGGACGGTTTGCAGCCGCCTACTAGAAGGCATTCCCGAGCGAATGCGTTACGAAGGTTCAAAAAAAACTCCACTGGCCGCGCTAAGCCGCGGAATCTGCGGAGTCCGAGGAAAGGTTCTTATCTTGAACCTGCCCGGCAGCCCACGCGGCGCGACGGAATCGCTCGACGCGGTTATCGATCTGCTGCCCCACGTGCTCCAGTTGCTCAACGGCGATACCAGGCACGCATGAACGCTGTCCGACGGCCAAACCTCTGAAGTACTTATCCCTCCGATCGCGGTAGAATAGTTGATTGGACACCGTGCTGCGGCCTGGCCTGTATCATGCCGCGCGCTGAGGGAATTCATGTTTGAGGTCACGGTCGAGGATTCGTTCGCTGCAGGGCATTATCTGCGCAATTACAAAGGCAAGTGCGAGAATCCGCACGGCCACAACTACAAGGTACGAGTAACACTGGCCGGCAAGGAATTGGACAAGGCCGGCCTTCTCCTCGATTTCAAGGACTTGAAGGAAGCACTGAAACCCGTCGTCGACCGGCTGGACCATCAGATGATCAATGATCTGGAACCCTTCAAGGTGTTAAACCCGTCGGCCGAGAATCTCGCCAAGTTTTTCTACGACGAAACCAACGTGAATCTGGATCGTGTGACTCAGGGCCGGGTGCGAGTGAAGAACGTGACCGTGTTTGAAACCGACACCACTACGGCAACGTATTCGGAGTAATTGTTCAGCCATCGGCAACTGAAACTGACAACCAAACGCAGATCGTAGCCATCGCGCATGCAGATCACGGAGATATACAAATCGATCCAGGGCGAATCCACCTATGCTGGATTGCCCTGCGTATTCGTGCGGCTCACGGGCTGCAATCTGCGTTGTTCGTGGTGCGATAGTGAATACACATTTACCGGCGGCCAGCGGCGCACACTCGATGAAGTCGCCGCAGAGGTCGAACGCTTAAGCCCCGGCGGCGGCCTTGTAGAAATAACCGGCGGCGAACCTATGCTGCAGGATCGCGAAGTCGTGCCGCTCATGCAGCGACTGCTGCACGCAAACTACACCGTACTTCTCGAGACCAGTGGCGAGCGCCCCTTGCAGCGTGTGCCCAGCGGCGTCATCAAAATCGTCGACGTAAAGTGCCCCAACTCAGGCGAGCCCGATACATTCAACGTAGAGAACCTCGACGTGCTGAACGCTCATGACGAGGTCAAGTTTGTCCTTAGCGATCGCGGCGACTACGAATTCGCCCGCGATTTTGTGACGCGTCATCGTCTGGAGCAGCGGGTAAACGCCGTATTGTTTTCGCCGGCTTTCAGCAAGCGGGCCAGCGGCGCCCGCGATGCCTCCGCTTGCCTGCTGGATCCTCGGGAACTGGCAGACTGGATATTGGCCGATGAAGTCCCGGCAAGGTTAGGGCTGCAGATTCATAAATTTATCTGGGATCCCGCGATGAAGGGCGTTTAAGCCTAAAGCTCGCGAGCGGCTGGAATCAATCTGAGATTCGAGATTGACATGAAATTGGGGCCACCAGGGGCGGCGTCAGTGGCGTTCATACCATCTAAATAACTGTGCTGGCAGAAGAAACCGATCACAGGCAGCGAGCGGTCGTACTCCTTAGCGGGGGAATGGATTCGTGCGTCTGCGCGGCATTAGCGGCTCGTGATTATGATGCAGCTGCCGTGCACATAAGTTACGGGCAGCGTACCGAGGAGCGCGAGCAGCGGGCTTTCTCCGCCATCTGCGACTGGCTGCAAATCCGTGACCGGCTTGTGGTGCGCAATCAAGCGCTGGCTGCGATTGGCGGCTCAGCCCTTACCGACACCAACATCGCGGTACCGGAATCCCACGGGGTGGGGAACGACATTCCTATAACCTACGTGCCCTTCCGCAATGCCCATTTCCTGTCGGTCGCTGTGAGCTGGGCGGAGGTAATCGGCGCAAACAAAATCTACATTGGCGCAGTTGAGCAAGACAGTTCGGGATACCCCGACTGTCGTCCTGCTTATTACGACGCTTTCAACAAGGTGGTGAAGCTGGGAACGAAGGATGGGAACATTGAAATCGTTACGCCCCTGATCCAGATGCGAAAATTTGAAATCGTGCGTCTGGGCCTTGAACTGGGCGCGCCCTTGGATTTAACGTGGTCGTGCTATAGCCGGGAAGATCGTGCCTGCGGAGTGTGCGATAGTTGCATGCTGCGGCTGCGGGCATTCAGTGAGGCTGGCAGTGCAGACCCGATCCCGTATGCGGAGCTTGCGGAAAGAGCCTGATCGAAGAGCCGGGTTGAAATGACTGTGAACAGTTTTGCAATCGCTGCGACAGCGAAATCAAGTTTTGTGAGCCGGGAGGCCAAGACAATGAAGCAACGTTTGCTGATGGTGATGCTGGTAACGGCGGTGGCGGCACTGTGCGTATCCCCAGTGTTTGCCCAGGCCACGGGAACGATTAAGGGTACCTGCAAAAACCTGGACGGGACCCCGGTGATCGGTGCCAACGTGGAATGGGTGAACACCGACAATGGCCGAAAGTACAACCTGAAAACCAACAAGAAGGGCGAGTACTTCTCCCTTGGTATCGAGCCGGGCAAGTACAAAGTCACTCTCACGGGCGCGGACGGAAAACAGCTCGATCAGGTCAGTAACTTCCCGGTCGGCGTTGACGAAGCCGTCCTCGACTTTGATCTGAAGAAATCACAGGCCGAAGCGGCGCAGCAGAAGGGTATCAGCGCCGAACAGTTGAAGCAGATGCAGGAAGCCCAGGCGAAAAACGCCAAAGAAGTGAACACCGTAAAAGCCTTGAACGAAAAGCTGGCTGCTGCCAACCAGGCGATGCAGACAGGCGATTTCGAAACCGCGGTAACCACTCTGAATGAAGCCACCCAGATCGACCCCTCACGCGATCTCCTTTGGGCCCGCCTTGGTGACGCGAATCTCGGAGCAGGGCCAAAGCAGACTGACACAACCCAAAAAGCTAAGCGCTACGGCGACGCCGTGACGGACTACCAGAAGGCGATCGATCTGAAGAAGCAAAACATGGGAACCACTCCGAAGCCGGAGGATCCAAAAACGCTGGCGGCCTATTACAACAACCTCGGACAGGCCGAAGCCCGCACCGGTCAGCTCGATGAGGCAGTCAAAGCTTACGATCAGGCCGCACAGTTGAATCCTGCTGGCGCTGCCCAGTATTACTACAACCAGGGCGCAGTGCTCACGAATAGCGGAAAAGTCGACGAAGCCAACGCAGCCTTCGATAAGTCCATCGCTGCCGACCCGACCAAAGCCGATGCCTATTATCAGAAGGGCGTGAACCTGATCAATAAGGCAACAACGGATAAGAGCGGCAAGGTAATTCCCGCGCCGGGTACAGCAGAAGCCTTGAACAAGTATCTTGAGCTGCAACCCACGGGACCATTCGCCGAAGGCGCGAAGGGAATGCTCCAGTACATCGGCAGCAGCATCGAGACAAGCTACGGCAACACTGCAAAGAAAAAGAAATAAGTTTTACCAATTCAGACCGGATGCGAGGGCGGCCACAAGCCGCCCTTTTTTGTGCCCGAACTCGCGGGTGATACTTGATTTTTCTCTCTGCCGCAATGCTGTTACGAGTCTTCACTCCCGCCGCAACACTACGCAAAATCCCGACTCAGGGATTAAACTAGAAATCAGGAAGGCAATTATCCATGAACAGTTTTGGCAGCCGTTCCGTCCTTCGCGTGGGACGTAAAGAATACGAAATCTACCGTCTTAAGGCGCTCGACGAAAACGGCGTTTCCACCAAGCATCTTCCTTTCTCGCTGAGAATTCTCCTGGAAAACCTGTTGCGTACCGAGGACGGCCGCAACGTGACTGAGAATGACATCCGCGCGCTGGCAGCCTGGAATAGCAAATCGAAGCCCGACAAGGAAATCGCCTTTACCCCCAGCCGCGTGCTCTTGCAGGACTTTACCGGGGTCCCCGCCGTCGTGGATCTTGCTGCGATGCGCGACGCCATGCAGAGGCTTTCCGGAGATCCATCGCTCATCAATCCACTGCAGCCTGCGGAATTAGTGATCGATCACTCGGTGCAGGTCGATGAATTTGGCACGCCTCAATCTTTTCAATTCAACGCTGAGCTGGAATTCCTTCGCAACAAGGAGCGCTACGCTTTCCTGCGATGGGGACAAACTGCCTTCCACAATCTGGCCATTGTGCCACCCGACACCGGCATCGTTCACCAGGTGAATCTGGAGTATCTGGCGCGAGTGGTTTTTGTCCAGGAGAAGGACGGGAAAAGCACTGCATATCCAGACACCCTTGTTGGCACTGATTCGCACACCACCATGATCAATGGATTGGGAGTGCTTGGTTGGGGAGTGGGTGGAATCGAAGCTGAAGCGGCGATGCTGGGACAGCCTGTCTCCATGCTGATTCCTCAAGTCGTCGGAGTAAAGCTCACTGGAAAACTTCACCAGGGGGCCACCGCGACCGATCTGGTTCTCACCATCACCGAAATGTTGCGCAGCCATGGCGTGGTGGGAAAGTTCGTGGAATACTTCGGACCAGGTCTCCAGGAACTAGCTTTGGCCGATCGTGCCACTATAGGCAATATGTCTCCCGAGTACGGCGCCACCTGTGGCATCTTCCCGGTGGATAAAGAAAGCCTCAATTACCTGCGCCTCACCGGACGGTCCGCGGAGCAGATCGCTCTGGTTGAAGCCTACTGCCGCGAGCAGGGTCTGTTTCATGACGAGAAAACGCCCGAGGCAGAATATTCCGAGCTGTTGACGCTTGATTTGGCCACTGTCGAGTCTAGCCTCGCGGGGCCGAAGCGCCCGCAGGACCGCGTTCCTCTTTCACAGGCGGGAGAGTCCTTTCGGACCGCCCTGCCTTCGTTGATGAAGCCTAAGTCCTCCGCTCACACCACGCCGCCGCCCGCCGTCGCTTCCGGTAGCGCGCCATCCGGCAGTGTGCCCAAACAGGTGGACCGCTGGGAGCAGGAAGGCGGAAGCCCTACCGCCGTCGGGACCGAGGACACTCAGCATGAAGAGCATGTCACCGCCAGCGTAAGGAACTCGCTTCGCCACGGCAGCGTCGTCATCGCGGCCATTACCAGTTGCACCAACACTTCGAATCCATCGGTGATGGTTGCGGCCGGGCTGGTCGCCAAAAAGGCGGTTGAAAAGGGATTGACCGTACCGCCGTGGGTCAAAACGTCTCTCGCTCCCGGTTCAAAAGTTGTCCGCGATTATCTTGAGAAAGCGGGGCTGCTTTCTTATCTCGAAAAAATCAAATTTCACATCGTGGGATACGGCTGTACCACTTGCATCGGAAACTCGGGCCCGCTTCCCAAAGAAGTCTCGGACGCGATCGATCAGAAAGATCTGGTAGTTGCTTCGGTACTTTCCGGTAATCGTAATTTTGAAGGACGTATCAACTCCGAGGTACGCGCCAACTACCTCATGTCTCCGCCACTGGTTGTAGCTTTTGCGCTGGCCGGGCGCATTGATCTTGACCTTCGCAAAGACCCCATCGGCAAAGGAAGAGATGGCCAACAGGTCTACCTTGCCGACTTGTGGCCGCCCCAGCGCGAAGTAGAAGAGGCGATTCGCCAATCCATTTCGTCAGATATGTTCACGAAAAGCTATGGCAAAGTCTATGAAGGCGACGCCCAATGGCGCGGGACTGCCCGTCCCCAAAGGCGAAACCTATGCCTGGGAAAAGGATTCTACCTACATTCGCCGTGCGCCCTACTTCGACGACATGGCGCTGCAGCCAACGCCTGTGGATGACATCAGGAGTGCGCGCGTCTTGGCCGTGCTCGGCGACAGCGTCACCACCGATCACATTTCTCCCGCCGGATCGATCAAGAAGGATAGCCCGGCCGGAAAATATCTAATCGAGCACGGTGTGAAGCCGGTAGATTTCAACTCCTACGGATCGCGCCGGGGCAATCATGAAGTGATGGTTCGCGGCACTTTCGCCAACGTTCGCCTGCGCAACAAAATGGTCCCCAACCTTGAAGGCGGGTTCACACGTCATCTCCCCGGCGGTGCGGAAATGTCGATCTTCGATGCTTCCGAGAAATATATCGCCGAAGGAGTGCCGCTGGTGATCTTCGCAGGAAAGGAATACGGTTCTGGTTCCTCCCGCGATTGGGCAGCGAAAGGCCCGAGGCTGCTCGGTGTGCGGGCAGTAATCGCGGAAAGCTATGAACGGATCCACCGCTCGAATCTGGTGGGCATGGGCATTCTGCCGCTGCAATTCCTGCCTGGCGAAACAGCCCAGTCACTCAACCTCACCGGTGAAGAGATCATCGAGATTCCCGGCATCAGCGAGTTGGTACGAAAGTTTGCCGCTGGCAGGCAGGTGCAAGTTCGGGCCTCGTTGAACGGCAAAACAACCAATTTCAATGCCCTGGTGCGCATCGACACCCCGCAGGAGGCTCTGTATTACGCCAACGGTGGGATCCTTCAATATGTTTTGCGCCAGTTAATCGCCAGCAAACCGACACCGGTGCACGCGTGATTCTTGCCTCTCATTGAAATTCGCAATCTGACGAAAGTTTTTCCCCTTGGCGAATCCATGTTTGGGGCTCGCGCCAAAGGCGAAGTGCGCGCCGTCGACGACGCTTCCTTCGATATCAACGCTGGGGAAACTCTCGGCCTGGTCGGCGAATCCGGTTCGGGGAAGAGCACACTCGGGCGGCTGGTTCTGCGGTTGATCGAGCCCACGTCCGGGAGCGTGCATTTCGCACGACGCGACCTGCTCGCGGCCAGTCACTCCGAGATGCGACGTCTGCGCCGCGACATGCAGATCATCTTTCAGGATCCCTTCGGCTCTCTCGATCCCAGAATGAATGTGGAAGACATCATCAGTGAACCTCTGGTCATCCACGAAAAGATCACACTATCCGCGCGTCGCGCCCGGGTCGCTGAGTTGCTCGGTGCCGTCGGCCTCGACCAATCCATCTTGCCAAGATTCCCGCACGAGTTCAGCGGAGGTCAGCGGCAGCGTATTGGAATTGCCCGTGCTCTCGCGCTGCGCCCGAAATTTATCGTCGCCGACGAACCTGTCTCCGCCCTCGACGTAAGCGTCGGAGCCCAAATCGTGAATTTACTGGCCCAACTACAACGCGAGTTTGGGCTCACCTACCTTTTCATTTCGCACTCTATGCCAGTTGTTCGCTATCTCGCGACTCGTGTCGCGGTTATGTACCGCGGGAAAATAGTCGAAGTCGGAACCACTGGCCAGATCACCGAGAGACCGCAACACCCATATACCCGCAGCCTGCTCGACGCCACGCCGGAAATCGCGGTGTGACATTCTGGTGTCGCCGTCTCGCAGGCAAGACCACTAGCCAGCGAAAATACCCTCCCCAAATGTCACCTAACGGCGGCGATTGGTTTATCCTTGACCCGCCTCAGGAGGCGCCATGAAATTTCACCTTGCCGTATTTCTGCTATGCACCGCCGCTTTTGCTCAACAGTCCAAGAATCCCGTCACCGACACACTGCGTGACGCCCTTACGGGGCGTCAGAAAAACACTGTCGGAGCCCTCGATGCGATGCCAGCAGATAAATTCACTTTCAAACCCACTCCCGACCAGATGTCTTTCGGCCATCTCGCCGCACACATCGTCGAAAGTAATTATTTCTTCTGCTCAAAGGTCGGCGATGTTCCCGCGCCAAAAGTTGAGGAAGTGACCGAGACCTCCGCCAAGGAAAAGCTGGTCGCGGCCGCCAAGGCGTCCTTTGACTTTTGTGGCACCGCCCTCGCTAAAGCAGACGACTCCAAGCTGGGCGACTCAATCCAGGACTTCGCCGGCAAGCCGCGCCTGCGGGCGTGGGCAGCACTCGCATTGGCTGGTAGCTGGGCGGATCACTATGGCGCCGCTGCGATGTACTTGCGGCTGAACGGACTGGTGCCGCCATCGGCGCAAAAGAAACCGGAAGAACCGAAGAAGTGAAATTAGAACGCCCCTCCGGCGTCACCGCAGTAGCGGTTGCATTTTTTCTCGCCGGCACGTACTTGCTGGGGGTGGGCTTGGCCATGCTGGCTCGCCCTGGACTGGTTTCCATGTCCGCTGGCTCGGAATTCCTCGGCGGGCTCGAACTCGCAGGGCCATACATGTTCCTGCTTAGCGGGGCAGTGGGTGCAGTAATTGCGGCCGGCCTGTGGCGCCTTCACAACTGGGCACGCTGGATGGCAATTCTCGCCGCAATGATCGGTGTGGTGTTATTAGTTCCCGCGGTTTCCAGTGCGATGTTGGATTTTCAAGTTGGAAAACTCGCATGGGGCGGGTTGGGAACGATTGTGCGAGTCATGATCGTCTGGTACTTATGGCAGCTCCCAGTTCGCGATGCTTTCAACCATGACTCCTATACATAACAGGACGCCGCTTCGAATGGCGCTGTGATTTACGCACAATCGTGTTCGGTTGTGTTCCTGGCTGCACTGTCAGACGATGCTGATTGACGTCCGCCGCATTGGCTCTTAGAATCCCCGGTTCCGTGTTCGCGAAATTCGAGCGGGAGTTAGTCACGATGCGCTGGTTTTTGACGCTGGTGTCATTTGTAGTTTTGGGATTGCTGCCCCAGTTGTGTTCGGCGCAGCAGCCTGCCGCACAGCCTTCTCATAATGAAATTCTGATCAAGAACGCCGTGGTCATGACCGTTACCCACGGCAATGTGCAGAACGGCAGCGTCTACATCAAGGATGGCAAGATTGCGGCGGTTGGGAAGGATGTAAACGCGCCCTCGACCGCCACCGTGATCGACGCCGGCGGCAAATACCTCACGCCCGGCATCATCGATTCGCACTCGCACATCGCTCTCGACGACGATGTGAACGAGGCCACCAGCCCGATCACCCCGCAGATGATGATGATTGATGCGTTTGATTACCAGGACAAGGCGATCTATCGCGGCCTGGCAGGCGGAGTCACGACTTCGCTTCTGCTGCACGGCTCAGCCAACATGATTGGCGGCCAGGCAGTGGTCATCAAACACAAGTACGGTGCGAATCGCGACGCGATGTTATTTCCCGGCGCACCCCAGTCCATCAAGTTCGCCAGCGGAGAGAATCCCAAGCGAGTGTACGGAGGCCGGGACCAATTGCCCTCAACCCGCATGGGCAATTTCGCGGTACAGCGCGCCGCTCTGGTGGAAGCCCAGGATTACATGCACGAATGGGACGACTACAACGCGAAGGTGAAGCGCGGCGACAAGGATGCCAAAGCGCCAAAACACGACCTGAAGCTGGAGGCGCTTGCGGACGTTTTACGCGGCAAGCTTCTGGTGCAAATTCATTGCTATCGCGCCGACGAGTTGCTCAACGAGATGGCGATGGCCAAAGAGTTCGGCTACAAGGTGCGGGCTTTCCATCACGCGCTCGAGGCATACAAAGTCGCAGACGACCTGGCCGCTCAGGGAGTGGCCATCGCAACCTTTTCAGACTGGTGGGGCTACAAGCAGGAGGCGTGGGACGCCATTCCGTGGAACGCTGTGCTCTCGATGCGAAAGGGAGTTCGTGTCGCGATCAAGAGCGACTCCGAAGATTTCGCGCGGCGACTGAATCAGGAGGCCGCCAAGACCATGCGCTACGGCGGCGCCACCGAAGAAGAAGCACTGAAGATGATTACGATCAATCCGGCCTGGATCATTGGCGTGGATGATCGTGTGGGATCGATCGAAGTAGGAAAGGATGCAGACCTGGTGATCTGGGATGGATATCCACTCTCCAGCTTCGGCGTGCCGGAGAAAGTTCTGATTGACGGCGACCTTTATTTTGATCGCTCGCTGCCGGGGTTCGGCATGCCGCATTACAGGGAGGGAGAGTAATGGAAAACCGGGTGACGGTGGTTGGTCGTCGGTCGTTGGTCGTTGGCCGAATTCTCCTTCTTGCGGCTTTTTGCCTCCTGTCAGCTTCCGCGTTGGGACAGCAGAAGGTTTTGATTCTTAAGGGTGGGAAGTTGCTGACGGTTTCACACGGGGTGATTGAGAACGGCGTACTGGTTATGTCGGCGGGAAAGATCACTGCGCTAGGAACGGCCGGCTCGGTTTCGATCCCCAAGAACGCACAGGTCATCGACGTTACTGGGATGACTGTCTATCCCGGATTGATCGATTCGGAAAGCTATCTCGGCTTGACTGAAATTTCCGCTGAGAGCAGCACCAACGACATGATCGAAACCAGCGAAGAGATCATGCCCCACATGCACGTGTATGACGCCTTCCACGCCGAGTCGGAACTGATTCCGGTAGCGCGTCTGAATGGAGTCACCAACGCCATCGTAGCGCCTCAGAACCAGGACACGCTTCCCGGACAAGACTCGTTTATCCAGCTCGACGGCAAATCCGCCAACGACATGCTGATGGTCCGCGACATCGCTTTACCGCTGAACTTTACCGGCGAGCAGCGGCGTAACGAAACCTGGGAGAAGAGAAAGTTCCCTCAGACCCGCATGGGTTTGGCGGCGCAACTGCGGCAATCCTTCCTGGATGCGCAGGACTATTCGGACAAATGGGCTGACTTCGAAAAGAAGAAAGCCGATGCGGCAGCCAAGCCTGACGACAAAAAGGGCGGGCCCTCGCCCATGAAGCACGATCTCAAATTGGAAGCGCTTCTGCCGTACCTTCAGGGCAAGAAACCGATCGTGTTGGCGGCGCAGGAGCCCAGCGATCTGGAAACTGCGGTGGGTCTGGCGCGGCAGTTCAATCTGAAGTTCGTTCTCAACCACATCAGCCACTCGCAGCCGGTGTTGGATTATGTTGCCAGTTTGAAGGTCCCGGTAATCGTGGGACCGATTTATGAAAACCCCAAGAATTATGAACGCTACGACGCGGTTTATAGCTTGCCCGGTGAGCTCTACAAGCGCGGCGTAAAGATCGCGTTCGCCTCTTATGACGCCCATGCCGTGCGCAACCTGCCATATGCGGCGGGATATGCCACAGCATACGGTTTACCGCATGATGAGGCGCTCAAGGCGATTACCCTCAATCCTGCGGAAATCTGGGGTGTGGCGGATCAACTCGGCTCTCTGGATGTCGGTAAGACCGCCAATGTTGTGGTGGCGGATGGCGATCCACTGGATGTCAAATCGGATGTGAAGCGGGTATTCATTGCTGGCCGGGAAGTGCCGATGAAAAGCCGGCAAACAGAGTTGCGGGACCGTTATTCTGGTCGCTAGCACCGTGGCAACGGCGTTGACCCCACCGGCATAGGGCAGTAGGATTCCCTTGGGTTATCGAGGGTTGGCGAAAGCTTTTTCCACCCCTTACCTTTACAGCAATTCATGCGGGCCAGTACACTACTTGTTCCCTTTAAATTCAGGAGGTTGAATTCTTATGGCTGGCGAAGAAAAGAAGGAAATTGTAGAGAAGGTGAAGCAGATCATCTCCGAGCAGTTGGGCGTGGACGAGAACGAAGTGACTCCCAGCGCGTCATTCGTGGATGATCTAGGCGCTGATTCCCTGGATCAAGTCGAATTGGTGATGGCCCTCGAGGAGCATTTTGGGGTGGAAATTCCGGACGAAGATGCCGAAAAACTGCGTACCGTGCAGGATGCCATCGCTTACATCGACAAGCACGCCAAAGTGAGCAAGTAGAAGCCTTCCGCAGAAACTGGTTCTTGTCATTCCGGTGAGCCCGTATGTCCCGGCCTCCGGTTGAGCGATAGTCGCATCGCCGAAGCCTGTGCCGTCATCTTAATCAAGTACGTTGCTGGAATTGAGTTGGAGCGGCAATGATTGCACGCGAGGAGAGCTCATGGCAGCCGTTGACGACAAAGTAAAACAGATCATTGTGGAACAGTTGGGTGTGGACGAAGGGGAAGTCACGTCAACCGCCTCGTTCGTGGACGACTTGGGGGCCGACTCGCTCGATACGGTGGAACTGGTCATGGCATTCGAAGAGTCCTTCGAGATTGAGATTCCGGACGAAGACGCCGAAAAAATCCGCACCGTGCAAGACGCCGTTGACTATATCGGCAAGCACGCGAAAGGCGGGAAGTAGTTGGGACGTAGGGTTGTAGTTACTGGAATCGGCCTGATCTGCGGGGTGGGAAACACCGCGGAAGAGGTGTGGGAAAAATTGCTCGCGGGTAAAAGTGGTGTAGCCCGCATTACCCAGTTCGACGCGTCCGAGTTCGCCTGCCAGATTGCCGCCGAAGTTAAAAACTTCGATCCGCTGCAGTTCATCGAGAAAAAAGAGCTGAAAAAGATGGGACGCTTCATCCACCTCGCCCTCGCGGCGGCGGATGAAGCGATGAAGGCTTCTGGCCTGGAAGTTACGCCCGAGATTTCCGAGCGCGTGGGAGTTCACATCGGATCGGGAATCGGTGGGTTCGACGTCATCGAACGCGAGCACAGGAACCTGATAGCCGGCGGGCCGCGCAGAATCTCTCCCTTTTTTATTCCGGCCGCAATCGTCAACCTGGCGGCGGGGCATGTCAGCATCCGTTATCACGCTCGCGGGCCGAACGAGGCCACCTGCACCGCCTGCACCTCGAGCGCGCACGCCATCGGCGACGCCTTCAAGATCATTTCCCGATGTGATGCCGACGTGATGATCGCTGGCGGCACTGAGGCTGCGATCACTCCCATGGGAGTGGGCGGCTTCGCTGCCATGCGTGCGCTTTCCACCCGGAACGACGATCCCGAAAAGGCCAGCCGGCCCTGGGACTCAGGGCGCGATGGATTCGTGATCGGCGAAGGCGCCGGGATTTTGGTGCTGGAAGAACTGGAGTTTGCCCGCCGGCGCGGCGCTCACATCATGGCTGAGGTCGTGGGATACGGCATGAGCGGAGACGCCTACCACATCACCCAACCCGCGGAAAATGGCGACGGCGCGTATCGCGTCATGCTGAATACTCTCAAGGACGCCAAAATTCAGCCCGAGCAGGTTCAGTACATCAACGCGCACGGGACTTCAACCGACATTGGCGACAAGCTTGAAACCATCGCCATCAAACGGGCCTTCGGTGATCACGCCTACAAACTCGCCGTAAGTTCCACCAAGTCCATGACCGGGCATTTGCTGGGTGGGGCGGGTGGTCTGGAAGCTGGAATTACCCTGTTGGCATTGCGCGATCAGATCTTGCCCCCGACTATCAATCTGGAGACACCCGAAGCGGACTGCGATCTGGATTACATACCCAATACGGCGCGCAAGGCTGAAGTGGAATACGCCATGTCGAATTCCTTCGGGTTCGGCGGGACAAATGGGGCCTTGCTGTTCCGTCGCTGGAGCGAATAAGGCTCCGAAGGGCTTCGCTGAGGCTGTACATGGCCTTCAGAACCTCTTTTCCGAGTCCTACGACCTTTTTCCTGACGGCCAGCGCTTTCGTTAAGTCGTTCCCCTTTAGTCACACGTTCCTGATGACGTAAGTCATAGAAATAACTGGCCTTGCAAGCCCAGATTGGGAATCGGCAGTTCATTCTGGGTAATACGACCTTTGTGCCGGATACTGTCCTTCTTCCCCTTTGCCAAAGTCCAGCCTGAAGCCGAGAATGTACCCTGATTACGACAGTTCCTAACCCCATGCAAAGAACGTCAGGAATCACGCTTGCGCCCCCTCGTCCCGGCAAGAAGACTACGGCCCGGGTAGCCCTCGTCAACATCAAGGAGGCTACCGGCCTCCTCCTTGCGGAGTGCTTCAAGCAGTTCGGTATCGAAACCGTATTCATGACTACCGGCGTACCCGAGCGCCTTATCAAAGAGAAGTTTGAAGCCTGCGTGCTGCATCTGGGCCCGGAAGCCGAAGCCGTGATGGATTCAGCCCGGCGCTCTCCGTCGAACAGCCACATGGTGATCTATGGGCTGGGTGGAAGTGCCCAGGAAGCCATGCGTTTTTCCAAGTATGGCGTAAATGCCGTGTTCCAGGAACCACTGGACCGGCCAGCCGCGCTGAAACTCGTTCGTGCCACACAGATGCTGGTATTGCACGAGTTTCGCCGTTATGTGCGGATTCCGATCATCACCGAGATTGCAATGGTGTCCGCTGACAGCCGGCGCTTCACGGCCACCAGCCAGGAGATCAGCACCGGAGGGCTGTCGGTCAAAAGCCCCGAGGATGTTTCTCCAGGCATGGAACTCGAAGTCTCGTTCGCTTTGCTAACGTTGCCTCGGATCTGGGTTCGCGCCCAGGTGAGCTGGCGGAAGCCCAATAAGACTTTCGGCGTTCGCTTCGATCCCAAGGACGATCGCCGCTTCCGTATCAAAGAGTGGATTGAAGCGTATCTGGAAAACTAGCTGTTTTTCAGCGGCGTTCAATCGTGCCCGATGCAACTGAGCTTAGGGAAAGGCACGACTTTAGTCGGGCCGCAATGCGGCTGGGCTTTGCAAGAAAGTGCAAGACTTCAGTCGTATCACAATGCGGTGGGGCTTCCGGAAGGGCACGACTTCAGTCGTGTCGCAATGCGACTGATCATGTGCGGCTTTGGCCGCTGGGGTTCGCTATTTTCATCCTTGAACGCCTGCTTGCCTAATAATTAATCCTCGCTGCAAACGTTGCGCGGGCGCCCGCGCCACGCGACCTGCCTTTGCATGTAAAATCATAGTCGATGTCAGCTTCATCCCAGCTTGTACAGATTGCCGTCGGACCTCCAGTTCGGAAGCCCAAGCCTTCCTGGCTACGCGCAAAAGCCCCTGCCGGCGAGAACTTTCACGAACTGAAGAAGCTGGCCCGCGGCTTGGGACTGCACACAGTATGCGAGTCGGCCCAATGTCCTAACATCGGCGAGTGCTGGAATCATCGCACCGCGACATTCATGCTACTGGGCGATATTTGCACCCGGCGTTGCGGATTCTGCGCCGTGCCCAAAGGCAAGCCAGGACCAATCGAGTGGGACGAGCCGCGGCGAGTGGCAGAAGCGGTGGCGACACTTGGCCTGAAGCACACGGTCGTGACCAGCGTGAATCGCGATGACGACAATCTGGGAGGCGCGCGAATTTTTGCCGAAACCATTCGCCAGATTCGTGAGCTGTCACCTGGTTGCCGCGTGGAAGTCTTGATCCCGGATTTTCAGGGCCTGGACGAGGCATTGAAAATCGTACTCGACGCGCAACCCGATGTCCTGAACCACAATACGGAAACGGTACCACGCCTGTATCGAGTGGCGCGTTCTGGCGCCCGCTACGAACGCACCCTCCGGCTTCTTGAGAATGCAAAAGCGATTTCGCCCGCGACCGTGACCAAGTCTGGCGTCATGGTGGGACTGGGAGAGACTTCAACCGAACTGGTGGAAGTCTTTCGCGACCTGGGTTCGCGCAGGGTGGACATTCTCACAATTGGGCAATATTTACGGCCTTCCCTGGACCACTTGCCCATCGCTCGTTTCTACGAGCCAGCTGAATTTGAATATTTGAAAGAAGAAGCGCTGCGTTTTGGTTTCCGCCACGTGGAATCCGGACCGATGGTGCGATCGAGTTATCACGCGCATGAACAGGCGGAAGCGACGGCTGAGCCGCGGATAGTCTGAAGTACCTGAACTAGATGGAGGCCGGGCGTCCCGCCCGGCTAGACAAAGCGCCTGTCCTCCGCAAAAATCCGCAAATCAGAAAACTCTGAAATGAATCGTGAGGTAGGTCTTTGGGTTTTCCCGGATTGATTTCACCAGGGCGCGCGTTTCGACCAGCATCTGGTCCGCATTGTTGTAAAGCGAGGGATCGCGAAGGAGTTTGCCCGCACTACCTTCACCGGCTTCCAGGCGGTCGGAGATGGCTGATAGTTTTTCGATCGTGTTCTGCAGCTTGCGGGCGAACTCCTCATCCGTGGCCATCTTGCCGATCGCGCCTTTGCCCGCATTGATATCGTCTGTGAGCTTTTTCACGTTAGCGATGGTTTGGTTGGCACTGTTATAGAGCTCGGGATCTTTAAGTAACTTTCCCGCAGTTCCCTTGCCGGCATTCAAATCGTCGATCATCACATTCAATTTATCGACTGTGGCGTTGACCTTGTGGTACAGCTCCTCGTCCGAAAAGAGTTTGCCAAGCGTGCCCTTGCCCTCCGCCACCTGGTTTACCAGCCCCTGGAATTCAGCAACCGTGGCATTTAGCTTGTTGTAGAGCATCGGATCGTAAATCAGCTTGCCCACCGATCCCTGACCGCTTTCAACGAACGCGATGATGCGATCCAAACGCTTCAGAAGAGCGTCCATATTCTGCAGCGTTCCCTGGCCGGAACGAACCATGTCACCGAAATCCGGCACTTCACGGCTGGGCAGAATATCGCCATCGGCCGCTTGTGGCCCTTTGGCTTGCGAACTGTCGATGTCGATATAAGTTTCACCCAGGACACCCGCGGTGGAAAGTAAGGTCAGCGAATCTTTACGCAGGCTGAAGCGGTATCGGGTGTTCACCTTCATCAGGACTTCGACCGGAGTGAGTTGCTTGGTCGGATCCTGCACTACGCGGATGTTGGTTACATTGCCGATGTCCACTCCAGACAACCGCACGGGCGCGCCCACACGCAGGCCACTGGCATTGTCGAAGTATGATTTCAGCAGGATTTTGCTGGTGAACAGTCCACCAGTGCCGCTCATGAGGAAAATCAGGACGCCCAGCGTTACGCAGGCAGCAAGTACCGTGATCCCGACTTTCAGTTCAGACCACTTCAGCTGCTTCTGGCTAGGCACGCAATCTCCCGAGCAAATTCATTCTATGTGAACCACGAGTCCGGCACAGATTCACCGAATCATAGCAGACCATGCACCTGGTTCACGCCACTTTGGAAGGAAGACGCAGGGTTGCAACCAGTGCGAGGGCTACGAAATAGGCGGCGGCGCCACAGGCCAGAGTGATATTCAATCCAAATTGGATTGCGATCATGATTGCCACGACCGAGCCCAGGACGCTGGATGCCGCGTTCATCGCCCAGGCCCACTCCACTAGACTGCCATCCGTTCCGTTTTTGGGAAACGAGGAAAACTCACTTTCCGCTCTGCCGGCCAACGACCGAAGCCCGGTGGGAAATGGCATTCCCATCGCGAAACCGAGCGGCACCAGCAATCCGGCGCTGACCAGGAGCTTCGCAATAAAGGGCAGGCCTACCAGCCGGTTCAGCACGTCCGGCAGCACGACAACATAGATCAGCAGCGCGGTTGCGATTACCAGCAAGGCCAGCCAAACCCGGCGGGTCTCGGCCAGCCACCAGCGTGAAATCATGCTGCCCGCGCCGCTCGAAAGCAACAACAGGAAGACCACAACCGTTAGCGCGTATACCGGATGACCAAGAAACAGGACGAAGCGTTGAATGAAGGCAATCTCAACCAGAATGTATCCCAGCCCGACGGCGACAAAATAAAGCAGCCGGATTGGGCGCAGATGCTGACTGCCAGCCGTCATCGACAGCGGCACAATCAGAAATCCCAGGACGGCAAGTACCGAGATCGCCAGGACCATCCCCAACACCGCGACACCCAGATTCACTTTCCAATCCATGCCTTGCTGAAGTAAGCCTGGACGAAGAGCTTGTCCAAGCTTCAAATTGAAGAAGAAAAACGGAGCATTGTCCGTCACCGGAGAGACGTTATAAGGATAGCCGGCAGAAAACTCCTGAGGGTCGTTCAACTCGATCAACCGGCTAAACGCAGCCGAGTTGGCTGAATCCCGATCGTCTTGCGTGTTCCGCGCGACCGATCCGTTCGAGGGCGAATGGAGGAGAAACAGTTTGGGGTTGGCAGCCACGTGGGCTCGCACCCGCGCTTCTTCTTCTGGAGTAAATGGTGTGCGTTTGGCCAACACAACCACCGGAATACCGTCCCTGTTCAAGCTCCCTTCGGACACCACGATGAAATTGCCACGGGTGTTAGCCACCCCCATCTCGTGCAGCGCCTGCATCGCAACCGAAACTACTCGCAGGGCTTCACGAGGCTGTTGAAATTCCCAGCGTGTAATCGCAACCATCCCATCGGGCTTGAGATGTTCGAAATACTCCCGAAAGGCCTCAACCGTATAGAGACTGTTTTCGCTAAGCGCGAAGGCTCCAGCCGCTGTTGACGCCCAGGTATCGACAAGTGTCATTTGCACCACGTCAAATTTCTGATCAGTGTTGCGCACAAAGGAGCGGCCATCCGTTACGTGGATATGCACCTCGGGCCTCTGGTAAAGGTGGTAGACGTAATCGGCGTAACGCCCACGCATGATGCTGTTGGCGATGATGGGATTGATTTCGATTCCCGTCACGCTGGGGCTGCCATTCGCCAGAGCGCGCACTACATCAACCCCGCCACCAGGGCCGATGATCGCGTAGTCTCCGCGCGGGCGCAGCACATTGGCCACCGCGGGCGGACCTGACATCAGATTCTTCTCCCAATCCGTGCCTTGCCAGGTTTTGGGATTCACGTTCATCAAGTAAGTGGAGGCGTCGGCATCGATCACGATTGCGCGGGCGCCGCCCTGACGGTCTACTTCTACGCGCGAGATGGCATTCCAGCGGGAGAATTCAACCCAGGCGGAGTCGCGAAACCCTCCCTTGGCATAAACGATGTCGAAGAGTTTTCCTGAATAGTTCACCCCAATCAAAACCATGACGAAAATCGCCCGGGCGGCGCCAGCCTTTCGTCCTTTCTGGTCCGCCGCCCACACCATTCCGGCGATCGCCATGCATACTCCGGTGAAAAGCACCGTGTTGGGGCCTCCCAACCAGTTGAGCAGCGGGACGATGGCGAGACAGGCTAGCGCGCCGCCCGCGAGATCCGCGGCATAGAGCGGAGAGACATGATTTGCCTGGCGCGCAAACACGACAGAAAATTCCAGTCCAGTAACGAAGAACGGCACTGCCGAAGCCAGATAAATCGCCGTCAGTCGCAGCAAATTTGCTTTCGAGAGTTCAAGCGAAACCGGGATACGCAGCACAATCGCCAGCACCACCGGCACGATCAAAGAGTTAATCGCACAAAGCCGCGCTACCAGCGGGCGCGTGTTGAACCGGGCCAGCCAATTTTTTCGCAGGTGCGCGAATACGCCCCCTGCACCCAATCCAAGTAAAGCAATCGAAATGGCAAGAAACGCAAAGTGGTAAAAGAGCACGACAGAAAACAGACGGGTGAGCGCCAGCTCGAGCAGCAATGCGGCAAAGCTACTTAGCCCGATACCCGCCAGCATGGCGCGATCAACGGTTTGGGCCGTGCTTTTGGTTGGATTCAGGAGGGCTGTCTGATTCATTGCCTGGGTTTGTGGAAAGGCGACAGTCTAGCAGAAGTATGGCAGTTGTCAGTGGTCGGTGGTCGGTGGTCAATTGTGAGGCGCCGGTAATCAGTCATAGTGATTGACTACGAACGTCCGCCGACTGGTCACTAGCCATTGATCGCTGGCCACTGGCAACTGATCACTGACGCTCAAGGATCACCTGCGCAATCGCCTGCTCAGCGGTGTGAGAGAGCGACAGCGCAATGTTAGTTGTGCCCAGGCGTGCGGCAAATTCCGCCGCTTTCCCATGAAACTGGATCGTGGGCCGGCCTCCCGGCAGACGGGAAACTTCAATGTCCCGCCAGCGCACGCCATGGTTCCATCCTGTACCGAGAGCTTTCATCGCCGCTTCCTTCGCGGCAAAGCGGGCAGCGTAACGCTCGACCCGATTGGCCTTGGAGTCACAATAATGTATCTCGCCGTCAGTGTAGACACGACGGAGGAAACGGTCGCCGTGGCGCACGAGGGCTTGCGCAATGCGGGGAACTTCCGCGATGTCGATGCCAGTGCCGACAATCATGAGCAATTACGTTAGCACCCCATAGAGTGAGTTGCCACTCGGCGGGCGGCAGCGTCTATGTCGTTCGGACTTGCTGTAGTTCCAGTGCGATAGCCGCGATCAGCGCAACTACTCCAGCGATGATTGCGGCTGGGAAGGCAAAGTCACGGTATGCCAGGGTCAGGTTGGGATGACCGCCGCGCGCGACAGCGGCGATCGTGATCCCCAGGATTCCCAGCAACAGGCACACGGCAAAGGATAGTAGCGCCAATAGAAATGTCACCAGCAGCACCCGAATCGGGATCCAGAACCATCGAAGTTTGCGAGGGCCGGGCGGCATTTCACTCTGATTGTATCGGTTCGTTGCTGAAATCCGACGCCCTGCGGCAACGTCGCCGCAGACGGTTTCCCCGGGTGCGCTAAAATACTTCTCATGTCACAAGTTGCGCCGCCAATTACACGAGCCCCGGCGGAGGTTGTGCGCCAGACCCCCGTCTCACAAGCGTCCAATGGAATTTGTTATGCCTCTTCGGGCGAGATCACTGTGTCCGAATCTGACCTGCAAAGGATGGTGGCCGCCGTCCCCGATGCAGCCGCTGCTGCGCTGAAACGTAAAGCTTATTACTTCGTTCCCCTGACGGTGAACCAGGGTGACGAAACTGTGATAGCCGATCGCTATGACGTGGCCTTGAGTGACAACGCGGTCTGCCATCGGAACCTTGAACTCGGGGATTCGCAGTGTGTATTCATTTCCACCCGTTTGATGGACGACAAGTTCTCAGTGGCCTTCGAGTTCTACATCAACGTGGGTCACGCAGTGGTGGAGAAGGCCGGCGTATCGCAGGCATTCGCTGATCTGGTGTGGAAGCAGGTGCAGAACAAGGCTCGTGGGGAGACTTCTCTGGATGCCTGGGAATCCCGTAAGCTTGCGACCGGCACAGGTCTGGATACGGAGAAGTACAAGAACGAGTATCTGGCAGCCAGTTTTTCCGATGCCATTTCGATTTATCTCCTGTCGCTGTTCATCGATGTGGACTACTACGACTTGCGCGAGCGGGACTATCCGTTGCTGGCACCGTCGCAAATGGCTGAACGATTGAAGAAGGTGGCAGAGTTGTTTCCCGCGAACCCGGGGTTTGAATTTACGATTCAGTACAAGAGAAAAACTGAGCCACGGACCTAACGGATCGTTCAAAAGCAAGCCGGGCAAAAGCAATCCGACAAGGCGTCTGGGTCCTCCGCGTCTTCTGTAATTAGAATCATCATTCCATGTCCGTCACTGCCCGATCTTTCGCCAAAATCAATCTGGGCCTGAGTATCGGAACGCTGCGTCCGGACGGCTTCCATGATCTGCGGACTGTGTATCAGACAATAGCTTTGCACGACATCATTCGCGTGCAGGTGACGCGCAGCACCGGGATTGAGATTCGTTGCGAAGATCCTCGCGTTCCTCGAGATGGGTCAAATACGTGCTACCGCATCGTGGAACGGGCCATGGCTACGCTTCGCGCCCGCGGGCGAATAATCATCACCATCGAAAAGCGGTTGCCGGTGCAGGGCGGCCTGGGCGCTGGCTCGGGAAATGCAATCGCTGCACTGATTGCTCTCGAGCGTGCGTTGAAAAAGAAGCTATCTGTGGCGGAAAAATTGCGGATCGCCGCCGAAGTCGGATCTGACCTGCCACTTTTTCTGATAGGGGGAACAATCCTGGGCGTGGGTCACGGAGAGGAAGTCTATCCGCTGCCGGATCTTCCGCCGACGGTTTGCGTAGTGGCGACTCCAGAGATCGGAGTATCAACCCCAAAGGCGTTTGCGGACTGGGACGCGATGATGTCGCAACTGCCTCTCGGGAAAGCCGAACGGGAAGGGCACGGCATCGGGATAAACCGGGAAGGGGACGACTTTAGTCGTGCCAACACTGCCTCGCAAGACACGACGGCTTTCGCCGCTGGGGAAACAGCCGGAACTGCCGAGCTTCGCTCGGCCCGGACGGGTAGGAGACCCGTCCCCACACAATCAATTCGCACACAGTCCATTCCTACACAATCCCGGGAGAGCTCAAAATTGACGCTTACCGAGCCCTCCGATAGAATGATTGACGTCGGCCGCGTAATTTCTGCGTGGCTGAGTAGTCAACCTTTATCCGGTGTCCCTGTGAGTAAAGGCAGGGGCCGGGCCGAGACCTCGCTTCTCGACCTTGTCCGTACCGGGATCGAAAACGACTTTGAACAAGTCGTCTTTCCTAAGTATCCCGAATTGCGCGAGGTCAAGAGTGTGCTCGAACGAGCAGGGGCGTTTTACGCCTCGTTGTCAGGCTCAGGTTCCGCTTTGTATGGATTGTTTGGGTCCCGACCGGCAGGCGAGAAGGCGGCAGCACGGTTGCGGCGCAACGGCATTCCAGCTGTAGTTACGACCACGATGACCCGTCGTCAGTACTGGAAAAAGATTTCAGATTGAAGATTTTGGGTGGCAGATTTGATTTGTGGCCGAAGTATGGCTTTCAATCTACAATCTGAAATCGCAAATCTGCAATCAACACTGGGCCGTCGACTAATGGTAGGTCAAGTGCCTTTGGAGCACTTTGTCTAGGTTCGAATCCTAGCGGCCCAGCCAGAAACCAGCTTCTAGCTCCTGGCTTCTAGCCGGGACAACGTCGTGGCGGTTGACGGCTAGAAGCCAGTAGCTAGGAGCCAGAAGCCCAATGGCAACTCTTGCGACAGCGACGGAAAAGAAGGCCCAGATGAGCGCCGACGAAAAGCCGGAGCGCAAACCGCAACGTGGCCGGGTAGACGACCGGTTCAAGATATTTTGTGGCACCGCCAACGAACCGCTCTGCGACGAGGTCTGCACGTTTCTTGGATTGACGCGTGGGCAGGCACTGGTCACACGGTTCAGCGACGGCGAAGCTTACGTCCAGTTGCAGGAGAATGTGCGCGGCGCGGACGTATTCGTGGTTCAGCCAACTTGCCATTCGGTGGACCAGCATTTGATGGAGTTGCTGCTGATGATTGACGCGCTCAAGCGCGCATCAGCGCGGCGCATCACGTCGGTGATTCCGTACTTTGGATATGCGAGGCAGGATCGCAAGGACAAGCCGCGGGTACCGATTTCCGCCAAGCTGGTCGCCGACCTGCTGACCACAGCCGGCGCGGATCGGGCGTTGATTGTGGATTTGCACGCGCCCCAGTTGCAGGGATTTTTTAATATTCCGGTCGACCATCTGTTTGCGTCGCCGGTGCTGGTGGATCACTTCAAGCGGTTGAACCTGCCGAACTTGACCGTGGTCTCCCCTGATGCGGGCGGCGTGGAGCGCGCCCGATTTTTTGCCAAGAAGATGGATTCTGCCCTGGCGATCGTCGATAAGCGGCGTTCGGAGATGAACGTGGCGGAAGTCATGAACGTTATCGGTGACGTGAAAGGCCGTACTTGCCTGGTCATCGACGACTTGATTGATACGGCCGGAACGTTGGTGAAGACCGCCAGCGCGCTGATGGAAAACGGTGCGAGCCAGGTTTATGCCTGCGCGTCACATCCGGTGCTTTCGGGCCCGGCTGTACAAAACATTTCGCAGTCATGCATCACTGAAGTTGTGGTGACGAATACCATTCCGCTGAGTGAATCGGCGGCGCAGGAACCAAAAATCAAGGTGCTTACTATCGCTGGCCTGATCGGACGCGCGATCCAGTCGATCCACGAAGAAACGTCGGTCAGCAGACTGTACTTATAGGAATGAAAATTTATGGCAACCGCAACTGAAAGCAACGTTCTCGAAGCGCAAACACGGACCCCGGGCAACAAGAATGTGGCTCGTCGGGTACGTCAAGGCGGCAAAATTCCCGGTGTCGTGTATGGCGCTGGCCAGGATTCATTGCCCGTCACTCTCGACCCCCGCCAGGTAACACGCATTCTGCACTCAAAAACCGGGCACAACACCATTTTCGACCTGGATCTCGAGGGTAGCGATCGGACCAAAGCCATGATCGTGGATTGGCAGTATGAACCCATTAAGGGTCATTTGCTGCACATCGATCTGAAGCGTATTGCCATGGACCGCAAGCTGACGGTCAGCGTGCCGATTGTCCTGAAGGGCGAAGCGGCTGGAGTGAAGCAGCAGGGCGGTATCATGGAGCAGATTCTGCGCGAAGTCGAAGTCGAATGCTTGCCAGGTGATATTCCGAGCGTGATCGAAGCGGACGTCTCAGAACTGGTATTCGGCAAAGTCTTGCGCGTTTCCGATCTGGCGCACGATGACAAAATCGAATTCATCACGGACGCGAACCAGCCTGTCGCCCACATCACGACAGTGAAGGAAGAAGTGGCGCCGGCTGCGGATGCAGTTGCCGCGGACGCTGCCGCTACTCCGGCTGAGCCCGAAGTCATCAAGAAGGGCAAGCAGGATGTTGAAGGCGAAGAGGGCGGAGAAGCCGAGAAGCCGGAAAAAGGCGAGAAGTCCGAGAAGAAAGAGAAGAAGTAGCTGGTCGGTGGCAAGAACTGTGTGGGGACGGGTCTTAGACCCGTCCGTGTCGAGCGAAGCTCGACGGTGCTTGGAGTCGAGGCAGATTGACGCAGCGTGAAACTGATTGTCGGGTTGGGCAATCCGGGGATGGAATACCAGTTCACGCCACACAATCTGGGATTTCTGGCTGTCGACCGCATCGCAAATGACTGCGGTGTGGAAATGCGGAATCGCCAGTGTCGAGCACTCACGGCTCGGGCGGAAATTGATGGCGAACAGGTTTTGTTGGCCAAGCCAGAAACCTTCATGAACCTGAGCGGTATGTCGGTTCGTGAGTTGGTGGTCAAGCATGAAATCAGGCCTGAGTCAGATCTGATTGTGATCTACGACGAGCTGGATTTTCAGCTTGGGATGCTTCGCATCCGCCAGCGTGGCAGTTCGGCGGGCCACAATGGCATCAAGTCCATCATTGGAGCCCTGGGCACGCAGGAGTTTCTGCGAATCCGGTTGGGAATCGCACCGGAACGGAAAATTACCGATGGCGTGAAGTTCGTTTTGACGCCGTTCCGCAAGGCGCAATTGAAGGTCGTAGATGAAGTGCTCGATCGCGTGGCTGATGCGGTCAAAGTGATTTTGAAGGAAGGTCCGGCGGCGGCGATGAACCGCTTCAACCGGAAGGCAGAACCGGAACTGGAAGAAGAGTAGTCGCGGATTTACACGGATGAGCGCGGATTCGAATCTTGATTCGCACTGATCCGTGAGAATCCGTGGCGGATGGGAAGACGGAGAGAAAATGAATCGCACTTATGAACTGATGTTTATTGTCCGCCCTGACATGATCGAAGAGGAGCAGGACAAATTGATTTCCACTTTGGAAACGGTGGTCACTTCCTCAGGCGGAAATGTAAAAAGCGTCGAGAAGATGGGCAAGCGGCGCCTGGCGTACATGGTCCGACGGTTTCACGACGGAGTTTACGTCCTGTTGACGGTGGAGGGTGGCGGCGGCTTGATTCACGAACTGGAGCGCCGTCTGCGAGTCACCGAACCTGTGATCAAGTTCATCACGGTGCGTATCGATGAAGAGCAGAAGCGCCTGGACAAGATCAAGGCAATTCGCGATGCCCGCCGCAAGACACCGCCAGCCCCGCCCGCGACTGCGCCGGCTCCGGCCGCAGAAGCCAGCGGAGAGACACCAGCGGCAACGGCATAAAAGCGGTCGTTGGTCGTTCGTCGTTGGCCCTTAAAAGTCCACGAGTCGAACCAGCGCCAACGACCAAAGACCAACGACCGAATTTAAAGGAGCATCATGGCTGAAGAGGTTAGAGCAGCAGCACACAGCAGTTCTGTGGGAGACCGCCCCTCGGGTGGAGATCGTCCTTCGGGAGGACCCGATCGCGGAGAGCGCCGTCCCCCGCGTCCTGGCGGCCCGGGTGGCCGTGAGGGCGGACGCAAATATTTTCGCCGCAAGAAAGTCTGCAAGTTCTGCGTGGAGAAAATTGAAGCGATCAACTACAAGGATGTCCGGCTACTTGCCCAATTCGTGGCAGAGAGCGGCAAGATTGTTCCGCGGCGTTTGACTGGGGTTTGTACACCTCACCAGCGACGACTGTCAGCTGCCATCAAGCAGGCGCGGAACATCGCGTTGCTGCCGTTCGCCGGGCGAGCTGGGTAAAACAAACAGCCACGGATTTTCGCGGATCTTCCCCGATTAAACTGCAGACAATCGGTGAAAATCAGTGTGAATCCGTGGCCACAAGAATTCTTATAGGAGTTATCCATGGAAGTCATTTTGAAGGAAGATGTACCCAAGGTGGGTTCGCGCGGTGACGTAGTGAAAGTCGCTGAAGGCTTCGGACGCAACTACCTGCTGCCGCAGAAGCTCGCCATTGAGGCTTCATCGGGCAACAAGAAAGTCGTCGAGCAGATGAAAGCCGCCGCGGTGCGTCGCTCCGCTAAGGAGAAAACGGGCGCGGAAGATCTCGCCAAGCAGTTCGAAGGCGTATCGGTTGCTTTCCAGCGGCGCTCCGGCGAGAACGACCAGCTTTTTGGCTCAGTTACCTCGGGCGACATTGCTGATGCATTGGCCAAGAAGGGCTTTGACATTGACCGCCGTAAGATTCAGATCCACGAACCACTAAAGACGGTCGGCGAATTCACCGTGCCCATCAAGCTGCACAAGGACGTGACCACTCACCTGAAAGTTGTGATCGAGAAGGAAGCCGCAGACACGCAATAGGTCTGCGCAAAATTGCCTGCCCTGAGGCTGCGAACCGGCCTCAGTTGGGCAGGCATGGGTGCCCGTTCCGCTCTACCAGTTCCCTTCATGCTCGCACGATTAGTCAGAGGCGCCGGCCATGAGTTGGTTCTTCGTCTTCTTTTTTATCTCAGGATTTTGCAGCATCCTCTATGAGATCGTCTGGCTCCGGCTGGCCATGGCCCAGTTCGGGGGGATGCCGCCCCGTGCGACGGCAGATTTCGTCGAGTGGGGTCCGGAACCGCAGGCAGAAGTGCAGTTCGGAATCATCCTCAACCGGGAGTTGTCACTCGATCAGATGATTTCGGGGGCGCCGAACGTTCATGCGCTGACCGATCACCGGCCCGAAAACGAGTACTACATCCTTTGCGAAAGCCTCCCTGAACGGTGGCTTTCAGGGCTGGGAATCCCCCATTAGACGCATGCACGGACAGGGCCAAACTCCTATAATTCCTGCTCACGGTTCTTTTGCTGCCACGTCCATAGCTATGCAACCGGGAAGAACGGCAAGGCACCTGGTTTCAGCCGAGGACAACGAAAAACATGCCGGCCGATGCGTTGGCAGTACCCTTTGCGGTTGGCGAATACTCCCATCCGGGCGCGAAAAGTGTTCCGGTGGAAGGAAACAGCGAAACCCAGGACCCCTCAGTGCGGGGCCAAATGGCTGGGCATAGTCTAAGCCGCATCGACGACAGTTTGTTGGTCCGCGAAGCACAGCGTGGCAATCGCGCTGCCTTCGAGGAGCTGGTGCGGCATTACGACCAGGCTGTTCTGCGGCTGGCCATGCACCTTACCGGCTCGGAGCACGAAGCCCAGGACATTTATCAGGAAGCGTTTCTGAAAGCGTACAAGAGCGTGGGTAACTTCCGCTTTGAGTGCTCTTTCTATACCTGGATCTATCGTATCGTCACGAATCTGTGCCTCGACCACCTGCGAAAGAAGCAGGTACGCAAGGAAGACGCGCCGGTCAGCCTGGATGCACAGGGGGAATCCTATGACGTTCTGGCTCAGGTTCCGGATGTGCGATCGGGCGCAAATCCAGAGCGCGACTTGATGCGACGCGAGTTGGGTACTCGCATCAACCATGCCCTGGACAAACTTACCCCGCGCGAGCGGATGGTTTTTGAGTTGAAGCACTATCAGGGACTGAAATTGCGGACTGTCGGCGAGATTTTACACACGACTGAAGAGACCGCGAAGAACACTTTATTCCGGGCTACCCAGAAACTGCGTGGCTCTCTGGCGGACATGCGATGAAGAAAGTAAACCTCCCCAACGAGGGGTGATTCAATGAAATGCGAATGGGTACAAGAAAATATTCTGCTGCATATTTATAACGAGCTGCCCGATGACGCCCGTTATGAGCTGGAGCAACACATTGCGCGGTGCACAGACTGCGCAGCAGAGTTGAAGGCTGCACGACAGTTTCACGCCGCGATCTCTCAGTTTCCGGTGGATGAGCCTTCGCCGAATTTGATTGCGGCTTCGCGGATGCGCTTACAAGAGGCCCTCGAAACTACCGAACAGGGAGGCTTCTGGCAACGGCTTATGTTTGATCCCGCCGCGTGGCTCCGCCCCATCAAACTGGCTCCGGCATTGACGGCGGCAATTTTTATCCTGGGCTTCGCGGGTGGGATTGGCGCCACATATCAGGTGATGAATGGCAGAACCGTAATCGAACCACTTGCTCCCGCTCCCAGCGAGGCATCGATCACAGGAATCCAATCCATCCAGCAAGAGCCCGGTTCATCCCAGATCAGCATTCGATACAACACAGTTTCCACACAGGAAACGCAAGGATCGTTGGCCGATCAGCGGATTCAGCAGTTGCTGCTGTTCGCGGCACGCAACAACTACAACTCCGGAGTGCGGATGGATTCGGTGGACCTGTTGACCCAGACTCCGAACGATGCACACGTACGCGAGGCCCTGTTATATGCCCTGCGTTATGACTCGAATCCGGGAGTGCGTCTGAAGGCAATCGAGAGCCTGGGTTCGTATGTGAAAGATGATGTACGAGTGCGCGATGGAGTGCTCGAAGCGCTGGTGAACGATTCGAATCCCGGCCTGCGGGCGCAGGCTCTGCGCCTACTCGAACCGGTGCGCGCGGACAGCAGTGTACGAGTTGTACTGCAAAGACTCGCGGATAAGGATCCGAATCAATTCATCCAGTCCCAGGCTCGCAATGTGCTGGCACAGACGGCAGGGATTGATTGAAATCCGGCCGAAGAGATTGATTCGTGGTCGTAGAGTTTGCTCGGCGAAGATCGGCATTCAGGATTGGAAGGTGACCCAGTGAAAACGTTTCCCAAAATTGCGGCGATGTTGCTCGTGCTTCTGCCCTTGGCGGTGGCACAGGACACTCGCCCAGACGAGCAGACGCGCGTTGTTCAGGAAAATGGAAGATGGTCCCGCCAGATCACCGGCTCCATGGCCGCGGCAAAAAACCTGCGAGTGAAAGTAGAGGCCGGCTCGGTACGAGTTACGGGCAGTTCTCAGCCGACCATCAGTTACTCGATCAAGAATCAGTCTTACGCGTCGTCCGAAGAAAAAGCCCGCCGCGAATTTGATAATTACAAGATCAGCGTCTATGTCCGTGGAGACACTGCCTGGGTGGTTGGCGAATCGCAAGGCAGCAAACCCCGGCGGTCATCCAGCGAGTTCGTGATTAATGTTCCGCGCAATATGGACCTGGTGAAGGTTGCTACCGACGGAGGCGACCTGGTCGCGACTGGATTGGCGGGAAGAGTGGAATCGGAGAGTGGTGGTGGATCGATCCACCTCGATGACATCGGCGGTGGGATCAATGCAGAAACTGGCGGCGGAAACATCGATGTAGGCACGGTTGGCGGTGAGCTCTCTGTGCGTACGGGCGGTGGCGGCATCAAGGTCATGGCGGCGAAAGGCAAGATCAACGCCGAAAGCGGTGGCGGAAACGTGACTGTTGTTTCCGGTCTGCAGGGAGCGACCCTGGAAACGGGCGGTGGCAGCATTGAGGTCCAACATTGCGCCGGACCGTTGAAAGTGACCACTGGCGGTGGAAGCATCGAATTGGGTGAGATTGCCGGCCCTGCCGAAGTTGAAACCGGTGGCGGCAGCATCCGGTTGAGTTCTGCGACTGGATTGGTACGAGCCGAGACCGGCGGCGGCAGCATTGAACTGAATGGCGTGCCGGCGGCGCGGGCAGAGACTGCGGCCGGCGGCATTGTGGCGAAATTTGTGTCGGGAAGCGAAAAAAGCGACTCGATTTTGGAGACTTCCGCCGGAGACATCACCGTCTACCTGGCGGCCAATCTGAGCATGACGATTCGGGCTTCCATCGATCTGGCGAACGGCCACAAGATCCGCTCAGATTTTTCCGAAATTCGAGTTGTCAGTGAAGGTGGCGAATGGGGACCAGGCAGCGCCACTGCTGAAGGTAATTTGAACGGCGGAGGGCCGGTTTTGAAGGTTCGTACCACAACCGGAAATATCAATTTCATCCGCGCCAGCCGCTAACCCTCCAAAAATGGGGTGACTAATATGCGCAAATCGATCCTTGGAGTGCTGATAGTCCCGATGTTCCTTGCAGGCGCCTACGGAGCCCAACTCTGTTCGCAGGAACCCTTCAGTGAGACGTTCGGATATTCGAGCGAAGACTTCGGCGGCGGAGCGTACCTGGGCGTGGATACCCGCGATATCACCGCTGATCGCCTTGGTGATCTGAAGCTCAAGGAAGAACACGGCGTCGAAGTAACGCTGGTTGATCAGGATGCCCCCGCCGGCAAAGCGGGAGTGAAAGAACACGACGTCATTCTTAATCTCAACGGAAGCCCGGTGGAAAGCGTGGAGCAGTTGCGCCGCATGATCCACGAAATTCCTCCCGGACGAGTAGTGACACTCGGAATCAGCCGGTACGGGCAGCCCCTCACACTGAAAACCCAACTGGCCGATCGCAAAACCACCTTCTCCATGGCCATGCCTGGCAGTAAGGCTTTTGCGTTCGCAATGCCGGCCATGCCAGCTGTTCCCGCGATGCCGGCGATGCCCGCCATGCCAGATATGGACGTGCCGGTTTCTATTGTGGTCGTACACTCCTCGTCGCGTAGCGGCTTAATGGTGGAGAACCTCACTCCTCAACTCGGAGATTTCTTCGGCGCCAGAGACGGCCGCGGAGTTTTGGTGCGGTCGGTGGAAAAGGGTAGCCTTGCCGAGAAATCGGGATTCCGGGCAGGCGATGTGATCGTGAAAGTAAACGGGGAATCCATCAGCGACAGCGGCGATTTCACTCACGCGATGCATGGGCGTAAGAGCAGCGGCGTGAACGTCACCATTGTTCGCGAAAAGAAAGAACAGAACCTGACTCTGGCTTTGCCGGATCGCAATCAATCCGAAGTTCTCGATGAGAGTTTCGAGGTTCCTGAGATCGATGCCGAAACCATGATCGATCTGACTGAAGCCGAATCCGAGGTCGCGCGCGTTGGTCCTGAAGTTCAGATGGCTTTGCGTCAGATCAAACCCGATCTTGACGGAGCGGCCCGGGAAATACGCAACCAGCAGCAGGAGTTGAAAAAGGAAATGCGCAAGCTGGAGCGCGAACTCCGCAATGAGGAAATTCAGATTCAGAAAGGCCGGCACCGGGAATCGCGGCAACCTCAGGCAGACATCTAGAATATTGAAATGTGAAGACCGCCTGACGATGGTCGGCGATGGGCCGCATTCAGGTCAGCAAACTTAAAAGCAATTCGCTTGGGTTGCGGAGCGCGTACGCGTGCCCTAAACCTTCTGCATGACCGAGTGCGCCGCGCCGCGCTGCTGAACTTCGGAAGCTACTCTTACGCAATTTCTCCCCGCCTGTTTGGCAGCGTACAAACCCGCGTCGGCGGCTTTCACAAGCTCATCACGCGTCGTCCCGTGCTCAGGACTGGTAGCAACCCCCGCACTGATGGTGACCGGCCTGGGGACGCCCGGAAATTGCCAGGAATCAATCATTCGCCTCAGCTTCTCGGCCACGCCGAGAGCATGCTGGTGGGTGGTTTGCGATAGCAGGATGGCAAACTCTTCCCCTCCATAGCGGCAGACGACATCAATCTTCCGCAATTGCTGAGAGAAAATCGAAGACACCTGGCGCAGGACTTCATCTCCAAGCAAGTGACCGAATTCGTCATTCAATCGCTTGAATTGGTCGATGTCGACCATGATCACGGCCATGCCGGAATCGAAGCGGCGAGCCCGTTCCATTTCTTCCTCGATACGCAATTCGAAGAACCGTCGATTGAAAATTCCAGTCAGGCCATCCAGATAGGCCAGTTGTTTGACGCGCTCAACGTAGTGGGCGTTCTGAACTGCCGTGGCGCAAATATCGGCAACTGACTCGAGCGACTGCATTTCGGTGATGCTGAACGATCCGGTGCGATCGCTGTCGAGAACTAAAACCCCAAGTGTTTGCCCAAATGAAATTAGCGGAATACACATCCGGGAACCAGTCTCCGAATAGATGGCGAGGTAATCCGGCACGGTCTTTATGTCATTCTCAATCAGAGTCTTGCTTTCGTTCAGCGCGCGTCCCAGCAGACCTTTGCCGGAGGGCAGTCTTCCGCCTTCCGCGATGAGAAGCGTGAGGTCTCCGTGATGGGCGCGAAGAAGCAATCCCTCTTCGTCCTTCAGAAAAATCGAAACGTGAGAAACCTCGAATGCCTTTTGAATCTTCTCGCACGCCTTGGACAGAAGGTTCTTTATGTCCAGCACCACGGTGGTTTCACGGGCGATGGCGTTTATCGCCTCCAACTGCGATGCTCGCCGTCGCTCCAGCGAGTACAGATGGGCATTCTGCAAAGCCATCGATGCCTGGGTGGAAAATAGAGTCAGCAGATCGACCGTCTCCCGATCGAAGTGGTCCGGGTTCTCGCTCTGACAATCCAGCACCCCTACCACTTCGTCACGGACCATCAGAGGTATCGCCAGCTCCGAACAGGTCTTCTTTCCCCACGGCAGATAGCGTTTCTCCTTGCAAAAGTCCGGCACGTACAAGGGGCGCTTTTCCTTGGCGGCGGTACCCACCAGCCCCGTCCCAATGCTTATGCAGACGTCAGAGAAGCCCGCTTCCCCGCCAATCTGGGAGCGCATGCATAACTGATTTTTGTCTTTATCCAGCAATAAGATAGCGACGTTTTGCAGATGGAAATAGTCGCGCGCAATCACGAGGATGCGCTGCAGCACTTCATCCAGGTCAAACGTGGACAGCACCGCCTGACTGGCGTCGTATAGGATGGCGATCTTTTGCATGTTGCCAGCGGGATTGTAGCCTGTTCCCAATGACTTACCGAAGTTCCCAAAGTAATGCCCATGCTGAGGAGAACTCTAAGGTTTCGCTGATTTGGACGGGTCGGGCCGTCCGGCAACCCATTTGATAATTCCCAGCGCGACCAGGCAAAAAAGGGCATCCACCGCTAACCCGAAATCGGTCCGAAATGGAACGTGCCGAGCCCAGAGTGGCAGGACAGGCATCAGGAGGAAATAGGCGGCGTTCCCGGCAAGAACCGCCGCCAACGACTGTACGAAGTTGGTCACAAATCGTTTCGAGGCAAGTAAACCTCGCAACCGTTGCCTGTGCAAAGGCATTCCTGCTTGGATAGTCCAGTACGGCGTATACCCGTCTGGCTAGTCAGCGTCGGCCACGCCGTCAACTGAGTCTCTCAGGCTCCAAGCCGGTGGCTGACGGCTTGAATGCTGAAAGCTGGTCTCCTGCTAACATTCCCATCAGATGCTCGATCCATCCACATCAGTTCAGTTCGTCAAAGGCGTAGGACCTCGCCTTGCCGACGTGCTGGGCGCCAAGGGCATCCACACTGTCGACGACCTTCTCCACTACCTCCCATTTCGCTACGAAGACCGCGTAAACCCGCGCGGTATCGCCGAGTTGCGGGCAGGAGAGATGGCGACTGTCATTGCCGAAGTGCGTACTTCCGGCGTATTCCGCACCCGACGCATGCCGATCTTCCAAATGACGGCCGGACAGGGCCGAAATCGCTTGAAGTGCACCTGGTTCAACGCTACATATCTGCGCGACCGCTTCAAGCCCGGCCAGATGGTGGCACTGTACGGCAAGGTCGAGGAAGACCGGTACGGCGGGCAGTTGCAGCTTATGCAACCGCAGTTCGAAATTCTCGGCGAGTCATCGGAGGAGGATGGTGGAGAACAGAAGACTGCCTCGTCGCTGGAAGTTGGCCGCATCGTTCCTATTTACGAGTCGGCAGGACAGGGCCGTGTAACTCCTCGCTGGTTCCGGCGAATCATTCATGCCGTGCTCGAAAATTTGCCGCCAGAATTGAAGGACCCCGTTCCGGCCATTGTGCGTGGACGGATGAGCCTGATTGCTCCGCGGGAAGCGTTGTGGCGCGTGCACTGGCCCGATCCCGGTGAAAGCTTTCAGGATTTGCAGGCTTCTCGCACGCCCGCCCACATCCGCCTGATCTTTGAAGAGCTCTTCTTTCTCGAGTTGGGCCTCGAACTCAAGCGCAGAGAGCAAAAAGCGCAGGTGGGCATTGCGTTCAGCCTCGACAATCGGGTGCGGGAGGCCATCAAGAAGATTTTGCCGTTTCATCCAACCGGCGCGCAAAAGCGGGTACTCAAAGAAATCGCCCAGGACATGGAGAAACCCTTTCCCATGCGACGTCTGCTGCAAGGTGATGTCGGGTCAGGCAAGACCATCGTGGCTTTCGAGGCGGCGATCATCGCCATGGAAAACGGATACCAGGTCGCGCTCATGGCCCCTACCGAGATTCTTGCCCAGCAACATTATTTCTCCGCGCGACGAATTCTGGAAAACGCAGGGTACCGCGTTGTTCTCTTGACTGGCTCTTTGGAAGAAGACCGCAAACGTGAAATTCGTCGTCACATCGGTCAGGGAAATGCCCAATTGGTGATTGGAACTCACGCACTCATTGAGCAAAAGGTGGAGTTCGACAAGCTGGGACTGGTCATCGTAGACGAACAGCACCGCTTCGGAGTGATGCAGCGCTTCAAACTGATGAAAAAATCAGGCGACGATCTTCCGCCAAACTCTGCCCGAAAGGGTCCCAGGATTGCTCCGGCTGAAACGACACCAATCGGGGAACCTGATGTTCTGGTGATGACCGCCACTCCTATTCCGCGAACTCTGGCGTTGACGCTCTACGGCGATCTCGACGTCAGCGTGCTCGACGAGATGCCGCCTGGCCGCACTCCCATTGTCACCCGACGCGTCTCCGACGATCGCTCGGACGAGGTTTGGCAATTTGTGGGCAAACAGGTTGCCGCGGGACATCAGGCATACGTCGTCTATCCCGTAATTGAAGAAAACGAGGAGAGCGAACTCAAAGCCGCCATCAAGATGTCCAGGGAACTCGAAAAACGTATTTTCCCTGAATTGCGCGTAGGGCTCTTGCACGGCCGGATGAGCGCTGACGAGAAAGAAGATGTGATGCGCAGGTTCCAAAAAGGCGAACTGGACATTCTGGTGTCGACCACCGTGATCGAAGTTGGGGTCGACGTCGCCAACGCCACGGTGATGGTGATCGAGCACGCGGAGCGTTTTGGCCTTGCCCAGTTGCACCAGCTTCGCGGGCGCATCGGCCGTGGCGCGGCGAAATCTTTTTGTATCCTGATGACCGGTGGGAAGATTTCCGAGGACGGCGAACGACGCCTCGACGCCATGGTCCGCACCATCGACGGGTTCCAGATCGCCGAACTCGACCTTGAACTACGCGGACCCGGCGAGTTCTTTGGCACCCGCCAGGCTGGCATGCCCAGCTTTCAGGTCGCGGATCTGATCCGTGACCGCCAGTTGCTGGAAGCTGCTAAGCGGGAAGCCGCTGCGGTGCTGGCAGGCCCAAATGAAGAAGTATCGAAGGATGAGATCGATCGCGCGCTGCGGCACATGCGCACACACTGGCAGAAGACCTACGGGCTGGTAGAGGTTGGCTAGGTAGCTGCGGGCGCCTTCGCCGCGGCCTTTGGCTTCGGAGCGCGCTCGATGGGATAATCGTCATCGGTGCCCGTTACTTCAAAAGCCGACCTTTACCGCAGACTTCCATCGGTCGATGTGTTGCTGCACAATCCGGCCCTGGCTGCAGCCGTTGAGCGGGAGGGTCACACGGTTGTCATAGACGCGGCGCGCACCGTGCTCGTTCGCTTGCGAACAGAAATCACCGCTGCGCGATTGGATTCCGGCGGAGTCGACCTCGCGCTCTCTGGAATCTCAGAAGCCGTCGAACGCCAAATCAGGCAATCGGCGAGTTACTCCCTGCAAGCGGTCATTAATGCTACCGGCGTCATTCTCCACACCAACCTGGGACGCGCGCCGCTGTCGGATTCCGCGCTGGAGCACATCAAAGACACTGCATTCGGATACTCGAACCTTGAGTTCGACATTGCGACCGGCGAGCGCGGGAAGCGCGATGTCCACGTGGAGCGGCTTTTTCGCAAGCTGCTGAATCAGGATCTCGTGGGCGAGGCCTTCACGCACATGAATGCTCCCGAGGGTGCCCCGTCCAAGCTTCGCTTGGGCGAGTCTGGCGCGAAGCCCGAAGTCTCCTCAATCGTTGTGAACAATAATGCTGCTGCCGTCCTGCTCGCCTTGAATTCGCTGGCAGAGGGTGGTGAGGTAATCGTTTCGCGGGGAGAGTTGGTAGAAATCGGCGGCTCCTTCCGCATTCCCGATGTAATGACGAAATCCCAGGCGACCTTGCGGGAAGTGGGCACCACCAATCGCACCCGCATTGCCGATTACGAACGCGCGATCAATGAAAAGACACGGCTGTTGTTACGCGTGCACCGTTCCAATTTTGAGATCACAGGATTCACCGAGCAGCCTAGCGTCAGCGACTTGGCGGATCTTGCAAAAAAGAGAAATATTGCGCTCATGGAGGATCTGGGCAGCGGTTCATTCTTCGATTTACGATCCATCGGAGTGAACGCAGAGCCAAGCGTGCTGGACAGCCTCCGCGCTGGCGTTGATATCGTCAGCTACAGCGGAGACAAGTTGCTGGGTGGCCCGCAGGCCGGCATCCTGAGTGGCCGAACCGACCTGATTGCCCGGATGCGGGCTAACTCCCTGTTTCGGGCTCTGCGCGTCGACAAACTGACCTACGCAGCCCTCGAGGCTACTTTGCTTGCCTATGTTAAACACGACCTCCAATCGGTACCGGCGTTGCGCATGATGCACTTGACGAAAGACGAGATTGGAAAACGGGCAGAGCGGATTGCGGAACGAGTTCGCTCGCCTCAGTTGGCGATTGAGCTCGTAGATGGTGAATCGGTCATTGGAGGGGGCGCAGCACCGTCCGCTGTACTGCCCACTCGTGTGCTGGCAGTAACCTGTGACGGTCGCACCGCGGACGAATTGTCTGTGAGACTGCGCTCCCGTATCCCACCCGTAATTACTCGGGTAGACGAAGGCCGCATATTGCTCGACCTGCGGACCGTGTTCCCCGACCAGGACGACAAGGTGGTTGCGGCATTACTCAGCCTTACCGGGGAGTAAAACGGATTGCAGGTTTCTTCTCACATTTCTGATCGCTGACTTCCGAAACATTTCTTGTTCAATCTGAAATCTTGATTCCGGCTGCTGAAATCTCCATGCTCTACACCATCGGCCACTCCACTCGCACGTTGGACGAACTGGTCGAGGCCTTGCATGCGCACTCCATCGTAACTCTGGTTGATATCCGTTCTTTCCCCATGTCGCGCCGCCTGCCGTACTTCAACCGCGAATCGCTGGAGAAGACGTTGCCCGAAGCCGGAATCCGTTATGTCTGGATTAAAGAATTAGGCGGAAGGCGCAAGAAGATACGGGATGACTCACCGAACGTTGCACTGCGAAGTCCCGGTTTTCGCAATTACGCCGACTACATGTTGACTGAAGAGTTCGAGCGCGGCATCTCTCAGTTGATTCAGCTTGCTGAACAATCCCGCACTGCCTACATGTGCGCCGAACGAGTTTATTTCAACTGTCATCGCATGTTGGTTTCGGACTGGCTGACGGCCCACGGACATGAAGTGTTGCACATTGACGGGACCGGGCCGGCGAAGCCTCACAAGTTGCTGCCTGAGGCACGCGTGATTGATGGCAAACTGATCTATCGCGGCGACCGTCTCTTCTAGGACGCTCGCGGGTACAATTGAATTCATGCCGCCGCGCATCGCCATTCCCGTTCCCCACTCTGAAGACGCGGAGTATTCCGGGCGGGCATTACCGCAGTATTTGCAGGCCGTTGCGATGGCAGGGGGAGAACCCGTTTCCATTCCTCTTGATCGTTCTCCTGCAGAGGTCATGAAACTCATCGAAGCCTGCGACGGAGTCTTGCTGCCGGGGAGTAAGGCCGACATCGATCCGGCGAAGTATCGCGCCGCCAGCGATCCCAAAACAGCCCCAGCGGACTACAAACGCGATCACGTGGACCAGTTGCTTCTTCGCGACGCCTATGCCGAACGCAAGCCGATCCTCGGTATCTGCTATGGTCTGCAGATTCTGAATGTCTATCAGGGGGGAACGCTTCTGCAACACATCGAGTCGCCAGTGAATCATGCAGCCGGAAAAAGTGTGCCCATCGCGCACACAGTGATGGTGGACTGTGGCTCACGCCTAAGGGAAATCATTGCCCCTCGCGCAAAGGCCTCAGGAGAACCGGCGCTTTCAATCCCGGTGAATTCGAGCCACCATCAGTCGGCAGAGGTGGTGGGCGGCGGGCTTCGAATCGTTGCAAGATGTCCGCAGGACGGGATCATCGAAGCGCTCGAAGGCACATCTCCCGACCACTTCGTCGTAGCGGTGCAATGGCATCCGGAGCGTTCGGTTGAAGATGATGAGTACTCGCGCGCTATCTTTCGCGCGCTGGTAGCAGAGGCACAGTCGAATGAAATTCTGTCAGGCCGACGCCCGTCTGGTATCGATCTCCAGAGCTAGCGTCCTCGAATGTAGCAGTTGCTCATCTTTTTGGTTTGACTCGAACCCGAGCGTTGGCCGCTTTTTTCTCCAGCAGGACGATGCTATGCGCGATGGCCGCATTGTCTGTTCCCATGCCTTCGGGTGTTTTGGCTTTCAGGCCGACACAATCTGCCGGGATTCCGAATAGCCCGGCAACGTGCGCACGAATCGCTGCCGCATGCGGACCAATCTTGGGAGCCGCGAGAACAAGCGTCGAATCCACATTGACCACCGCATAGCCGGCCGCTCTTACGCGCTTCAGCGCTTCCGCCAAGAACAAGGCAGAGTCTGCCCCCTTCCAACGCGGATCGGACGATGAAAACAGGGTGCCAATATCGGGCGCCGCAACCGCACCGAGCAGGGCATCCGTAAGAGCGTGCAGCAAAACGTCTCCGTCCGAATGGCCGCCAAGCCCCTTGGGATGCTCCAGGGTGAGGCCGCCTATCTTGAGCGGGATACCACGCTTGAATTCGTGAGAGTCCCAACCGAAGCCAATGCGAATTTTAGGTTTCAAGTTTAGGACTTCCAGTTTGGCGCGAGTCGTTGGTCGTTCGTCATTGATCGTTGGCGGTTTGCCTTAATATTCAACCGAGCATCCGCGAAAAATGAATTAACCCCGAAATGCCGCTTTTACCGTTTCAGGTAGAACTCCGCCAACTCCATGTCGGCGGGAGTCGTGATCTTAATATTTCGCGGCGAGCCCATCACGACTGCCACCTGGTGCCCTGATCGTTCAACCAGGGACGCTTCGTCGGTGCCTAGAAATCCGTCAGCCGTTGCTTCGTCGAAGGCTTTCTTGAGCACACTGTACCGGAAGCCCTGGGGCGTTTGCGCCATGACTACTCGTTCGCGGGGCACGGTTGCCGTGATCACAGCACCTTCCGACGTGCGGTCTACTTGCTTGACGGTGTCCATCGCGGGCATCCCAGCGATGGCTGCGCCATATTTTGCCGCGGCTTCGATGACTTCGTGAATGATCTCTGGCGTTACAAAGGGACGGACCGCGTCGTGTACCAGAACGATGTCATCCGGCGCTGCTGAAACCGCCAGCATCGCGCTGGCTACGGATTGCTGGCGGTGCTCGCCGCCTTCCACCAGTTCAATTTTCTTGTGCGACAAATCTTTAGCTTCTTTTTCCAGACGAGTACGGAAGCCATCGATTTCATTCGCGCGCAATGCAACATAAATCTCGGACACCTCGGAGCTGGCCGCGAACTTGCGCAGGGTGTGAATGAGGACGGGTGTTCCTCCCAGCTCAAAAAATTGTTTCGACGCGGCCGACCTCTTGGCCTTTGCATCGGAGGCCGGAGCCATGCGAGTTCCCAACCCGGCTGCCGGAATGATGACCACAACTTTCATCGCGGGCTGCAAGTATAAGGGGTGGGAACAGAGGGTTCAAATCTCGGGCTATCCAAAGTTGCGATTTCCCGCCTGCAGGATGCGCACAACTCGCCTGCTGCGCGTCGAAAAGATCAGTAATGCTACGCGACCGTCCTGTTCAGGGAGTCATACTCCGCCGATCGAATTGTCGATTCCTGCAGCAGCTTTCTAGGGTATTCACGGTACGCTTGCGCCGATTCGTGAAGTTTTTGCCGGGTAACGCATTCGCTTCTATCCCGTGTATATTGTGCGGTTTCGCGTCCCCAGCATGTAACCTCTGTAGCTAGTGCAACCCAGCAATTAAATTTAGCAACTTAAGCGCGGGTGGTGATCGGCATTTGAAATGCAATTGCCAACACCAGGCTGGGGAGTAAAAATGACAGAAAAGCAAAAACGCGGTTCATGGCTGTCACTGGTAATGCTCTGTGTGGTTACCGTTTTGTCAGCTGCGCTTGGATTTGGCATTTTGTTTGCCGGAGCCTCGGTGGTGTTTGCCGTCGTGGAATCACCGGCGGTAGCCGAGCCTCGATCAGCCACGAACGCACCGGTCTCCAACAGCGAGGCGGTACAAACTGCTTCTCAGCCATCCCAGGCATCTCCGGATCAAAACAACCAGAACAAAGACGGGAAAGAAACTGAGAATAACGACGCAGCGTCGGGAAAAACTTTTTCGGGAATGGTTACCGACTCCCACTGCGGCGCTCGCCACTCCCGAAATTCCGACAAGACCTCTGCGGAATGTGCGCGCTTATGCGTGCGCACCAAAGGCTCTCACTATGTTTTAGTGGATGGCGAGGAGATTCATGGGTTGCAAGGCGATCGAACCCAGCTCGACAGGCTTGCTGGAATGAGAGTGGATGTGGCCGGTAAACTCGTGGGCGACACGATTAAAGTGCAATCGATCACCCCACATCAGGATTAGCCGGAAACAGCGCGACCGATCGCTGCTTACTCTGCAGGCCGCTCTACCATAACTGGTAGCGGCTTTTTCAACTCTCCGCTTTGACCCGTAGATCCTGAAACCGATCCGCCTGAAACCGACGGCACGGCTGCCACGGAGTTCACTGACGGACGGGAATCATTGCGACCCCCGTTACGCTCGTCCCACTTTCCGAAAATCATTTTTCCCGCTGTGGTTTGAAGAACCGAAGTGACCGAGATATCAATCGTCTTGCCAATCATCTTTCTTGCATTGTCCACCACCACCATGGTTCCATCATCCAGGTAGGCCACTCCCTGGTTGTATTCTTTGCCTTCCTTAAGGATGAACACCTTCATGATTTCCCCGGGTAGCACAATCGGCTTGAGCGAGTTCGCGAGTTCGTTGATGTTCAGGACGGCCACTCCCTGCAACTGCGCAACCTTGTTCAGGTTGAAATCGTTGGTGATAATTTTGCCTTCATAAAGCTTGGCTAGTTCGATCAGCTTCAAGTCCACTTCGCGTACGGCAGGAAAGTCGTCTTCAACGATCTGGATTTGCACCGACGCGATTTTCTGCAGGCGTTGCAGAATATCGAGTCCCCGACGTCCGCGGTTTCGCTTCAGTGAGTCCGCCGAGTCCGCGACCAATTGCAGCTCGCGCAGAACAAACTGTGGAGTGACGATGATGCCGTCGAGAAACCCGGTTTCGGCAATGTCGGCAATCCGGCCGTCGATAATGACGCTGGTGTCGAGGATTTTGTAACTTTTCCTCCCCTGTTTTTCGCCACCGAAAACGCCGCCCAGCGCGGCCAGGTTGAGCAGGTCACCCTTGTTGGCTCCGACCACCAGGCCGACATAGGCCATCAGCAGCATCACCAGAATTTGAAGGAAGCTCTGGGTATGTCCGGGGGCAAGGCTGCTTCGAATGACAAGAGTAAATAAGTAGGCACCGAAGATGCCGAGGATACTGCCGATGGCAGCGCCAATCAGACGCGTCAGGCTGACCAGGCGAAGTCGCCACTCGAACAGGACGACCGCAATTCCGATGACTGCGCCAACTAACGCAGCATCAAGCCTTGATGGCAGGTCAAAAGGATCAATCAGGTAACAAGTAACAGTAATAATAAGAACAAATATAAAACGCACCAATAACAAGTCCACCGAAGGACCTCCCCGGAACCCACTTGCGGCTCCCCCGCCGCGAACGCGAGTCCGCACTGGTCACCTGCACTTCCGGAAAATGGCGCCAGCGATCTGTCAAACGGAGCCAATGAATTAGAAGAAGAAATAGCTCCGGTCTCTCCGTCCGCTACCGCTCGGAACGGAAACCCCAACCATGTTAGGGGAAGTATATACCGGCGGCAAAGCAGGGATTTACGAAGCTGCAAACCTTTGCGACTTTACGTTATTGGGTTCGCGTTCCCGATCCACGTTCCATCCTTGCGTTGAAGTAATTCGCATTTAAATAATGAACGACACGCATCATAGCGACCAATTCCCAGGCGGCGCTCCGACTCACCGCATGGGTTAGACTCTTGACGATGAAGGCATTGGTCATCAGCCGCCTAGGCGCTCCTGAGGTGTTGGAAGTCCAGAAGGTCGCCGATCCTGTTTCCGCTCCGGGACAGGAACTCATTCAGGTGGAAGCAGGAGGAATTAACTTCGCCGACATCATGACCATGCAAGGCGGATATCCCGGAGCCCCAAAACCGCCGCTGGTGGCGGGACGCGAATTCTGCGGCATCCGGGTTGGCGACGGCCAGCGCGTGATGGGTTACGTTCAATGGGGAGCATTCGCCGAGCGGGCCGCCGCTTCGAAAGCATTGCTCTGGCCGGTTCCCCAAGGCTGGAGTGCCGAAGAAGGCGCTGCATTCCCAGTCAATTATTTCACCGCGTATTTCGCTTACTGGAAAGCTGGTCTGATGCAGAATTTGCCGGCTGCGGCATACCTGCGTCCTCCGGAAGATCTGGATGATTTAGTGACCGGCATTGGCACAGAGCAAAATCCCAAGCCGCAAAAGCGGCGAGTGCTTATCCACGCCGTCGCAGGAGGAGTGGGAACAGCGGCGGTGCAGATCGGAAAACTTCTCGGCGTGGAGATGTATGGAACTTCGTCTTCGGAGGACAAGCTAAGCCGGGTGAAGGCTCTCGGATTGCAGCACGGAATCAACTACAAAGAACGTGACTATGAAGAAGCAATAAAAGAAATGACGCGCGGCGAAGGCGTGGACGCCGTATTTGAAATGCTGGGTGGCGAGCACACCACCAAGAGCGTGCACTGCCTGCGTGATTTTGGACGCGTCATTGTGTATGGTGCCGCGACTGGACAGCCCGCCACGGTAGACGCCCGGCAGCTCTATGCTAAAGGCGCCAGCGTGCATGGGTTGTGGCTGACTTATCTGTCGGCGAAGCGCGAATTGATGACCCAGGCTTGGCAACAACTCTCCGCATGGATGGCGCAAGGCCATTTGCGCCCGGTGATCGGAACAGCATTGCCTCTGGAAAAGGCGGCGGATGCGTATCGTTTATTAATCGAACGAAAGAACTTCGGCAAAGTAGTCCTCAAGCTGACCTGACTATCGGGAAACCGCCCATATTGCCACATCAATACACAAGACACAGTGTTGTTGTGTGGCGATCCCGGGCGGACAAAAACTGCTAACAACCCCTCCAGTAGAGCGTCCAAAGAAGTGAACGAAATCAATTCGCAACGGAACTTTTCAATAGCAGGCAGCGTACTTCTAATCGAGGATGATTGAGTCGGGTCGGAAGAAATAAACACCAACCGACCCGGCAATTGCAGACGAAATATTTCAGGGGTTAAAGGGATTGGCCTCAAACTCGGTTTGGCGGCCCAGGTGAGAACAATCCCCGAGCAGAGAGCACGAAGCCTTGCGGCCCGGCCCTCCTTGCTTAACCCCGAGGCAGCATTGTAGGCCTTCGGCGGTAAAACACAAGAATTTCCCGACGCAAGGCAAGTCCCCGCCGCCCGAACCGGTTCCCGACGTCTTCGGGAAAGAAAAAGGAGCGCAATGAAAGCATCGAAAATCTCCAAAGGCTTGCTGCTCGGGCTGGCTCTGCTGCTTGCGACAAGCGTATTCGCAGCCAACAAGGGTTCCCTGCAGGTAAGCGATCCCGTTTCCGTGAATGGTAAGCAGATTGCCCCCGGTGACTACACTGTGAAATGGGAAGGCAATGGACCCAACGTCGAACTCAACATTATGCGCGGCAACAATGTTGTCGCCACCGTGCCGGCGCGAATGGTCGATCTGGATCGCGCTCCAGGCCGCGATTCGGCTGTGATTTCAATGAACGATGGCCATAAGTCTCTGAATGAGATCCGCTTCTCGGGAAGAAAGTATGCTTTGGCAATCGACTCAGAGACCGCCAAAGCCGAGTCTGGCGGAACCAGCAAATAGATCAGCAATAAGCAGGGAAGAGAGATCATCCTGCACGTCATTCAAGCCGGTGACGACGGGGAGCCCAGCTCCCCGTCTTTTCTTGTTCACACCCCAAAACACCGTGTCTTAAACGTCCCCTTATAACCGGGATATGCCATCAACGCTCCGCAGGTCTATAATCACCAGTTTGTTCGGGTGATCAGTGCGCGTTCTCCTGCTCAGCGATATTCATAGCAACCTCGAAGCGCTGGAAGCATGCCTGGCGGCAGCTCCGCCACACGATTTTGTCGTCAACCTGGGCGACGTCGTGGGCTATGGAGCCAGTCCTAACGAAGTCATCGCACGGGTGCGAGGTTTGGGAACCACCTTCGTGCGCGGGAACCACGACAAGGCAGCCAGCGGGGCGATGGACCTGAGAGACTTCAATCCGATCGCGGGCCTGGCGGCTTTATGGACCCGCGATCAGTTGACTCCCGAAAACCTGCAGTGGCTCCGGTCACTTCCCCAGGGCCCTGTCCAAGTCAGCGGATTGCCCGGCATGCAGTTTGTGCACGGTTCGCCGGTGGATGAAGACGAATATGTAGTCACCCTCCGCGATGCTATAGAACCGCTGCTGATCTCCGGCGCGCCGGTCACATTTTTCGGACACACTCACCTGCAGGGCTGTTTTTCTTCAAACAACGTCGCCAGCGACTACCTTCGTCCGCAGTACAACACTGTAGGGCAGGGCGAAATCACCGAGTTCCCTCTTAGAGAGGGCATGCGTTACCTATTGAATCCCGGTTCAGTTGGCCAGCCTCGCGATGGCGACTGGCGAGCGGCATTCGCGGTCTTCGATTCGACGTCGCGGATCATCACTTTCTGCCGCGTTCCCTACAATCTGAAACAGGCGCAGGAGCGAATCCTGACCGCGAATCTCCCCCAGCGCCTGGCAACCCGCCTCGCCGCCGGCAGATAAGCCCTAACCAAAGAAAGTCGCACGGCCGTGCGCGGTTGTAAGTCTCACGGAAACAGCGTGATTCTGCATCGCGATTGAACAAATCCAAATTCCAGCGCTCAACTTTTTGGGTATCGGAAAAGCACGAGTTCAGCCGCGCCGTTGTGGGAAGGGCACGAGTTTACTCGTGCCACTCTAGTCTTGCGTGATGCGGCTTTAGCCGCTGGGGTGTGCTTGAAGCAGGGTGATCGCGGCGTATCAGAGGCTTGCGCTGGACGAGCGAACCTCAGTAGCTGAAGCCCGCGTCAGCTGAATGCTTCTTTGCCAAGACTAAAGTCGTGCCCTTCCCAAGCCGCGCCCTTCAGACACCGCCCGGATCTTGCACAGACCCGACGATGTAAACTTTGATATGCCCTCATATTCATCTCGCAATTCTTTTTCTTCACCGCCGGTAAACGTTCCCGAGCATTACCTGATTGCTCACAGCGATGGCGGGGCACGCGGCAATCCCGGGCCTGCAGGTTATGGAGTAGTAGTTCAGGATGAAGCAGGGCGAAAAGTTGCCGCGCTCAGCCAGTATCTTGGACACCAAACCAACAATTTCGCCGAATACCAGGGCTTGATCGCCGCTCTGGAGTATGCGATCGAGCACGGACACAAAGCTCTCAAGGTAATCAGCGATTCCGAACTATTGGTACGCCAGATCAAGGGCATCTACAAGGTCAAGAACGCGACTCTGCAGGAACTCCACGGCCGCGCCAAACAACTGATCGCACAACTGACCTGGTTCTCCATCGATCACGCCTTGCGTGAGCACAACCAGGAAGCCGACGAACTAGCCAATCAAGCCATGGACAAAGGTACGGGACGCGCGCCGGGTGCAGTCCGGGTGGCCGCCGCGAACTCGCCAGCACGCACAACCGCAGTGCCTCAGGAATTTGAAGGGATCGTGCAGAACGGCGCCATCAAGTTGCACGGCGCGGAATTGCCAGAAGGTACGCGTGTGCAGATAAGAGTCAAGAAATGACCCGTCTTACTCTTCCAGCGAAGAGTGGTCGTGCACAATTTTCCAGCCTTCCGGAAACTGACGAAATATCAGCGTGAATAATCCATGCGGAGTCTTCCCGTCTGACAGGGTCAGCTTCCAAGTGCCTCGAACGAACGCTGCGTCCGGAGCGAGCGCTTCGATCTTCAAGTTGGAAAACTCCAACTTCCCCATCTCGTGGCCTTCGCCCTGGTAGCTCTTGCGATAACGATCCAGCGTGGCCTGCCAGCCTGAGGTTGTCTTCGCGCCGAAGAACGTAAGCTCGGGAGAATTCCAGTAGCCCGCCATGAAGGCTTCGAGATCGTGGCGATTCCAGGCAGCCTGCTGTTGAAGAAGTACCTGCTGGACCGCTGACTCTTGCGCCGCTAGCGGGACGATCAGAGCGGACACGAGAAAAGCGAGTATCAGAAAAGTGCTTCGCATGAGTTTCTCCGGAAAGCAGTCTCGCACAGAAATGTGCAACCGAAGAATTTCAAATACGCGGGGATTGCTTTGATCGCAGGGTGCAGCAGGCTTTAGGCAGAAGTTTGCCACACTCAAAATTCGATTCGCGGGAATCGAATCCTTCGGGTCAGGATGGCGGAATCTACGCGCGTCCTTTTTTAGCCGCGGCGGCGGCCGCTTTGCCCGCTTTTTCCCAGGGACGCTTCGGACGCTCTGCCGCGGGCTTATCGCGGTCCTTTATGCGGTCGTACTGGTACGATTCGCTGACCGTTCCCAGGGACTCGTTATACAGGCTGGGCAGCCCCAGGCCTTCTTTCAGTTCTTCGGTGAATTGCTGCAGCGCCTTCAGGTGATCGGCCGTGGCTGGAACTTCCGTCTTGGCAGTCTTCAGGAACTGCTGATATCCGCGATTGATCAACTTGGAAATCTCGCTGCCGATCAAATATCCCGGATAGGCGAAAATCTTCACGCCGTCGTCGCCATCTTTCTGGATCGCGGCGGAAACGCTGTACTTCTTCAGGAACACGCGCCCCTGAGTACCTGGAGCCTCGATCAGATCAAATCCGTGATCGCGCAGCCAGCTCAGCGCTTCTTCATAACTTCGCTGCTCTACCTTGGTTGTCATCAGTATTGGGTTTCCAATCCCTTCTAATGCCCGTGTATCTGAGCTCGCGAATCGTCCAATTTCTCCGAATCCGCTTCCTCGCCCGCCATCACCCTTCAGATGAGATGCTCAGCGGTGGCAAAGAGTGCATTTGCACATTCGCGACCCTTGGCCTCGAATCCAGCCAGCCTCTTTTATAATCCAATGAACTGCTGTAAAAGCCCTTATTCAACTTTCGAATACATTACGATAGTCACGCGCTAGACCATCAACCCTATGCCACCGCTCTCCACCGGACCAACGCAAGTGCCTGATTCTTCGACGCCAGTCGATGGCGAGAGACGTCAGCGTGCGGAACTCCTCGGACGGCGAAGTCTCGAACTCATCGGCAATACACCGCTGTTACGTCTGGACCGCGTGACCCGCGATCTGCCGGCCGTTCAAATCCTCGGCAAGGCGGAATGGTTCAATCCCGGAGGATCGGTAAAAGATCGCGCAGCCTCGAACATCGTCACCCAGGCCCGGACCGCCGGAAAATTCGGACCCGGGAAAGCTCTTCTCGATTCCACCAGCGGAAATACCGGAATCGCCTATGCCATGATCGGCGCTGCCGAAGGTTTCCCCGTGACACTGTGCATGCCGGAAAATGTCTCGGTGGAACGCAAGCGCATCCTGCATGCGTATGGCGCCAACATCATTTACACCGATCCCGGTGACGGCTCTGATGGAGCGATTCGAACCGCTCGTGAACTTTATGCCAGAGAACCGGAGAAATATTTTTACGCCGACCAGTATTCCAACGATGCCAACTGGCAGGCCCACTACCATGGCACAGCCAACGAAATCTGGCAACAGACAGAAGGGCGAGTCACGCATTTTGTTTCAATGATGGGGACGAGTGGAACTTTCATTGGCACGACGCGTCGTCTTAAAGAACTGAATCCGCGAATTCGCTGTATCTCGCTGCAGCCGGACTCGCCGTTCCATGGGATCGAAGGCGCGAAGCACATGGCAAGCGCGATCGTTCCGAAAATTTACGACGCATCGTTGGCAGACCAGGACATCGGGATCTCAACCGAAGATGCTTACGTGATGGCCAGGCGATTGGCCCGTGAAGAAGGCCTGCTGGTCGGCATCTCGGCCGCCGCTGCGGTCGTGGGATGCCTGCAAGTAGCGAATCAACTGGGCAAAGACGAACCAGCGGTCTTTGTGACGATACTATGCGATTCGGGCGACAAGTATTTGAGCGAAAGATTTTGGGAGGAAGGCTGACCATCCCAACACGGAGACAAATCTTGAAGTCCTTCCGTGTTCTCTGTGTCCTCAGTGGTTAAATGAATTTTGATGCTGAATATTCAACCCAAAGAATACGAAGCGGTCAGGCAGCACGGCGAGGAGACGTATCCGCACGAGTGTTGCGGGGTACTGCTCGGCCAGATGGCTGATGACGGCGTGCGCATTGTCACGTCGATTGCTCGTGCCGGCAACACCCGTACCGACTCCGCCCACAACCGGTACAACATCGACCCCAAGGAACTAATCCGCATTCAACGCGAAGGCCGCGCTCGTGGGGAAGAAATCATCGGCTTCTATCACTCACACCCGGATCATCCCGCCCAGTGGTCGCAAACCGACCTCGCAGAAGCGCACTGGTTCAGCTGCTCCTATGTAATTACGAGCGTGGAAAAGGGCAAAGCCGTGCTGACCAATTCGTTCGAACTAACGGGCAGCGACGAGAGCGATAAAAAGCTGGTGGATGAAAAGATCGAACTGAATGAGCCCATATAGGGCGAATGCAAGAGAAGACGAGCAGCCCTGAGCGGCTGAAGCCGCGTTAGCTTGACGCTTATTGGCACGACTGAAGTCGTGCCCTTGCAAGTCCCCTCCGGATCTGATCTTTGTCGCGTACGACTGAAGTCAATCGCCTTCCTCCGATCACGTCGAGGTCAATATCTGGACCGGCCCAAAGCAAAACAAACGTTCGAGGTTTGCGAGTGAAGGGCACGAGTTTACTCGTGCCACTACAGTCTTGCCTGATGCGGCTTCAGCCGCTGAGGTTTGCCTTGAAGCCTCGCTGAACGATATTCCGCCTTTACGCTTGGAGGGACCTGCTTGGTTCCCGCTCTCATCCGCGACCGTGCTGTAAACCCACCGCCCATGAATCCCCTGCCCATCCTGTGGCATCATGTATAGCCTATGCCCAAGATCCAGATCCCGACCCCTTTGCGCCAATACGCCGGAAAACAGGCTGCGATTGATGTGAAGGCTGGAACCATCGGCGAGGCTCTTTCTGACCTCGTCTCCCAACATCCCGACCTGCGCCGCCATCTCTATACCGACGACGGCAAACTCCGCGCTTTCGTGAATGTCTATCTCAATGATGAGGACATCCGCTACCTGCAGAAGGACGCCACGGCTGTGAAGGACGGTGATAGTATTTCCATCGTGCCTTCCATCGCGGGAGGCCTGATTTGACCGTCGAATTGCCGAATTTTGGGATTTCCGAATTGAAAGCCGAGTTTACATTCCGCTGTTGTTGTCCCTCCTGTCGATAGCGGTAAATCCGTCGATTCGTAGATCCGACAATTCTTCAATTTCGAGAGGTTCCCATGGCCACAACGTTGGAAGTCAAACCCGAAACCGCAACCCTGAGCAACGACGAAATTCAGCGCTACTCTCGGCACCTGATCATGCCCGAGGTCGGCATGGAGGGACAGCTCAAGCTGAAATCCGCCCGGGTGCTTTGCATCGGCGCCGGTGGACTGGGTTCGCCCCTGGCACTGTATTTGGGTGCGGCCGGGGTAGGCACTCTCGGGATCGTGGACTTCGATGTGGTGGACTACACCAACCTACAGCGCCAGATCATTCACTCAACCGCGGACGTGGGCCGCAAAAAACTGGATTCGGCGGCAGAAAAGCTCAAGGCGATTAACCCCTTCCTCAATATCAAGAAATATGACACACGCCTCTCCAGCGAAAACGCGCTGGATCTCTTTCGCGAATTCGACATCATCGCCGATGGCACCGACAACTTTCCCACCCGCTATCTGGTGAACGACGCTTGCGTGCTCACAGGCAAGCCGAATGTCTACGGATCGATCTTCCGCTTCGAAGGCCAGGCCAGCGTTTTCGCCACCAAAGAAGGACCATGCTACCGCTGCCTCTATCCCGAGCCGCCACCGCCGGGCTTGGTGCCATCCTGCGCCGAGGGTGGAGTACTGGGCATCCTGCCGGGCCTCGTAGGTGTAATGCAGGCCACGGAAGTCATCAAGTTGATCCTCGGCAAAGGTGAATCCCTGGTCGGCCGTCTGCTGCTGATCGACGCTCTCGACATGAAGTTCCGGGAGCTCAAGTTGCGCAAAAATCCTGACTGCCCGGCCTGCGGCACCCATCCGACCATTACAAAATTGATCGACTACAATGAATTCTGCGGAATTCGCGGTGAGGAGAAACCAGTGGAAGCAGGAGCAGACGAGATCCAGGTCGAAGACCTAAAGCGGCGCCTTGATGCCGGCGAGGACCTGTTCGTGCTGGACGTGCGCGAACCGCACGAATATCAGATTTGCAACATTGGCGGACACTTGATTCCACTCGGCGACCTGCCCAAACGCGTGAACGAACTCGACTCCAGTCAGGAGATCGTCGCCCATTGCCGTTCCGGTGTACGCAGTGCCAAAGCAGTGGATTTCCTGCGCCAATCCGGCTTCAAGAAAGTTCACAACCTGGCGGGAGGAATTCTGGCCTGGGCCGACCGCGTAGACCCAAAAATGCCAAAGTACTAAGCTCGTCGAATTGATTTACCACGAAGGACACGAAGTTACACAAAGGGGTTTCTTGAGTCTTCCTTCGTGCACCGTCGTGTCCTTTGTGGTTCAAGTCCTTGGTCCTACGGCAGAGCATTCACCACTGGGCACCTGGCCCAATGCCCGCTTGAAATTTCCTCCAGTGTAGGCAAAGCCATAGCGCACTCGTCCACTCGAAAATCACAACGCGGTTCAAACGGACACCCCGCCGGCACCAGATGCAGGGGCGGAACCGTCCCTTCAATTGTTTCTAGGGGTCTGCTGCGGTCCGTCCTCAAAGTGGGAACTGCATTCAGCAACCCGCGAGTATAAGGATGGGCAGCAGCGTGGAATATGTCACGCTTCGCGCCAAGCTCCACCAGGTTCCCGGCATACATCACAGCCACCCGATCGGCAACCTGCGAGACCACCGCCAGATCGTGAGAGATAAAAAGCATGGTTAAGCCGAACTTCGCACGCAACTCCGCCAGCAGATCGAGAATTTGTGCCTGTATGGTGACGTCCAGCGCCGTGGTGGGCTCATCAGCGATAAGCAGTTGCGGACGATTAACGATCGCCATCGCGATCATCACCCGTTGGCGCATCCCGCCCGAAAGCTGGTGGGGATAATCCCGCGCCCGGCGTTCAGAATCCGCGATACCGACCTCAGTCATCGCCGTTACCGCGCGGCTCCAGGCGTCTTTCTTTTCGATTTCGTGATGCGCCAGAACCGCCTCGGCGATCTGGTCGCCCACCCGCATCACCGGATTCAGCGCGGTCATCGGCTCCTGAAAGATCATCGCCAGTTGAGAGCCGCGTAGAGGACGCATCGCCGAATCCGACAACTGCAGCAAATCGCGGCTGCCGCTCTCGTTCGCAAAACGAATCTCTCCCGTGGCGCGGGCACTCGGCGGAAGCAGCCGCATCAGCGCAAGTGATGTTACGGATTTTCCTGAACCGGATTCCCCTACCAGCCCCAATACTTCGCCCCGCGCGATGGAAAAACTGAGATCGCGGACTGCGGCCAAGGCAGGCGCATTGCCCGCACCCTGATTGCCTGAGCGTGGAAACACGATCGTCAAGTGCCGGACGTCCAGAAGATAGTCCATGTAGTAGTAGCGCCAACGTCCATGTCGTAACGCCGGTGTCGGGCGTAGCGCCGGCGTCTCGCCGGCTGTCCTGTGGGCGTCCCGCCCACAGCCTCGCTATTGCCCCAGAATCAACGGCAATCCATTCTTGCTGTTGCCAATCACAACCACCTTCGAATTGGTGCTTTTGGCCAGGCTCTCCGTCGCCTCAATACCCTTCCATTCCAGCAACTGCGGACTGATCCCCTGGGCCACAATCTGTTGAAAGTCTCGAATACCGGCCGCCTCGATGCGCTTGCGCTGCGCCTCCTGCGTCTCTTTCTGCAGCCGGAAACTCATAGCCAGAGCTTCCTGTTCGGCTTGCTGCTTGGACTCAATCGACGACTTCAACGTCGCCGGTAACTGGATGTCGCGTAGCAGCACGCTTTCCACCAATATTCCGCGCTGGCCGAGCTTATCGGCGAGTTGGGAGTAGATCTGCTTGGCCACCGCTTCGCGTTCGCCCGTGTACAAGGCATTGGCAGAATGCGACGCCGTCGATTCACGGATCGCCGCCCGCAGATTTGGCTCGACCAGAACCGTCATATAATTTGGCCCAATCTTCTGAAACACCTCCGCCGCTTTATCGGGATTCAAATGGTAGATCAGCGACGTATCCAGGTTCATCACCAGGCCCTCAGCCGAAGGCACGCTCGCGGACTCCTTGATTTCCTGCGTTCGAATCGACATCTCGTTGTTGGCCTTGAAAGGATTCACCAGGTGAACTCCTTCAGGTAGCACTTCGCCGGTCACGCGCCCAAACAATGTGAGCACTCCAACTTGTCCTGAATCCACTCTGGCTACCGAGGCAAACAACGCAACCGCAACTAGAAACGCCACCAGCGCAATTCCGAACAGACGAAACGCTGAATTGGGATTGGCATCGATCACCCGGGTCCGGGCGTCATTGAAGATCGTCATAAATTTACCTCCCCGCGGCGATTGTAATGCGAACTCCTCGACCCGCTAAGTGGCGGTCATGACACGTGACGCACACAGCCCACGTGGGGACGGCTGCCCTCAGCCGTCCCGGCCGAGCAAAGCTCGGCAAGCATTGTTGTCCGAGGATTCGCTTGGTGATCAACATCCCCCATCTAGCCGCAACCAAAGCTGCACTGCGATTGATTTCTCCGGAAATTTTCACAAGCCAAGGTTCATCAGAAATAAGCGACTGGTCTCCACGCCCTAAAATTAATGGGCGAAAATCGCTCCTCTATCGATCCGCAAAACCGCTCACAAGCGCCCGCTGCACCAATTCCTGTCACCCCCTTGTGGAGAGGCTGCACTCCATTGCATGTAAACGATTTAAATTGCCGTGTTTTTTATTGACTATAAAACTGAGAGGAGTAAAAACAACCTCGTTCTTTGACACGTTCTGAAGTTTACCCGGTTGGCGCAGCGTCCGGGGCTCAAGCGGAGTCACCCGGAACATCGAAAGATGATTCAGGGAGGGCGAGCGAGGGTCAAAGCTAAGCGCTGGTTGAGGCGAACAGGAACACCCGTCAGAGGCAAGTTGAGTCCCGAGGCGTTAAACAGTTTTTCCGGTTGGCGGTAAGCCCGGAGCCCAAGCACAGATCGCGCGTCGCGCACCCGCAAGGGAAGCACGAATGCAGGTCAGGCAAGGGTCTAAAGCGAGCTACTGGCCGAGACGAACAGTTTCAACACCACCTCGGGACTCTTAATTTTTACCCCGATTCCTAAACCCACAAACTACGTCGCGAGCTGTACGAGGGAACTGCTTGGAAAAGAGTTCAAGATTGCCCGGGCGAAGCACAGGCAGCTCGGCCGATCTGGGACTGGTGCCGCAACCCGCTCGGGGTATTCGTCGTACGTGCGGCCGTCTAACTCTCTGCCATTTTTCTTTTTTCTCACCCCGCCCCACTGTTTGAAGAAAAAAGGCACGCCATAGGCCTCACACTGCCGCCGAATTGACAAGGTATCCCTTTACTACAGCGGAATATTCCCATGCTTCTTCAATGGATTCTTATCCCGCTTAGTTTCCAGCATGGATAGCGCCTGAATCAGCTTTTTACGAGTCTCCCGCGGCTCGATCACAGCATCCACAAACCCGCGATCAGCCGCCACATACGGATTAGCAAATCTTTCGCGAAATTCCTCGATTTTGCCTGCGGCGCACTTCATCGCGATTCTCAGCCTGCTCCAGTTCCCTCTTGTAGACGATATCCACCGCGCCCTCGGGACCCATCACCGCAATTTCCGCAGTCGGCCACGCGTAATTCACGTCCGTCCGGATATGCTTTGACGCCATCACGCAATATGCTCCCCCGTAAGCCTTACGAGTGATCACCGTGACCTTCGGCACCGTTGCCTCGGCGAAAGCGAACAGCAACTTGGCGCCGTGCTTGATGATTCCTCCATACTCCTGAGTGATACCGGGCAGGAATCCCGGTACATCTTCAAAAGTCACCAGCGGGATGTTGAAGCAATCGCAGAAGCGTACAAACCGCGCTCCCTTGGTCGAGGCATTGATGTCCAGCGTCCCCGCCAAAAACGCCGGCTGATTGGCGACGATCCCGACCGGCCGCCCATTCAACCGCGCGAACCCCACAACGATGTTCTTTGCGTAGTGTTCCTGCACTTCAAAGAAATAGCCATCGTCCGCTACAGCCTGAATGACATCTTTTATGTCGTACGGCTGGTTCGATTCGTCGGGCACCATCCGATCCAGCGCCTCATCAGCGCGGTCGATAGGATCAGTGCACGGACGCCTCGGAGGATCGTCCAGATTGTTGGAAGGAATAAAACTCAGCAGTTCGCGCACCATCGACAGGCACTCGGCGTCGTCATGCGCCATGAAATGCGCCACGCCGGAAGTCTCGTTGTGGGTGTGAGCACCGCCCAATTGCTCCTTCGTGACCTCTTCGTGCGTGACCGTCTTGATCACGTCGGGCCCGGTGATGAACATGTACGAAGTCTTTTCCACCATCAAGATGAAATCGGTGATGGCCGGCGAGTACACCGCACCCCCTGCGCACGGCCCCATGATGGCTGAAATCTGTGGCACTACGCCGCTGTATAAAGTGTTGCGCAGAAAAATGTCCGCATACCCCGCCAGCGATGCCACGCCTTCCTGGATGCGCGCTCCACCGGAATCGTTCAATCCAATCACCGGCGCGCCCATCTTGGCCGCCAGGTCCATGATTTTGACGATCTTGGCGGCATTGGCTTCGGACAGCGATCCGCCAAACACGGTAAAGTCCTGTGCGAAGACGAACACCAGCCGTCCTTCAATGCGGCCGTAGCCCGTGATGAAGCCATCGCCGTAAAATTTCTGCTCCGCCATGCCGAAGTCGTTCGAGCGGTGCGTGACCAGCTTGTCGGTTTCCTCGAACGTGCCCTCGTCGAGCAAAAACTCCACCCGCTCGCGAGCAGACATCTTGCCTTCCTTGTGCTGCCGTTCGCGGCGCGCGGTGCCGCCACCTTCCGCGGCCATACGGTCGCGCTTCTTCAGTTCTTCAAGCTTCTGTTCGAGATTCATGATGAATAGGTCGTGGAATGCAGAATTGTAGGATTTACGAATTGACGAATTCAGGAACCCGGACCCTCAGATTTCGAATTCGTCAATTCGTCAATCCTGAAATTCGGCGATCTCGGTGTTTTAGTCCATGCCAGCGCCAATGGGCTGGTATCGATACTTCTTTCCATCCCAAAAGGTCGCGGAGGTCATATGGTCTCCGCCGGTTTCATCGGCATAGATGGCCATCACCGTTTTCTTTTTTACTGTCAGCTTTTTCACCGCAATCTGCCTGAAAGGCAGATTGATGATCACAAATTTCGCCTTCGGAGTGGCGGCGTGCCACCCTTCCTTGCCGGCCCCATGAATGATCAGCAGAACGAGTCCTCGGGTTGCAGGATCTTCCGAAGAAAACTGCGTAGTGATCTTGGTGTTTCCGTACCCGTAGAAGCTGTTATAGGGATCGATGACAGTGAAGTTCTTCTCGGCCTGATCCACCAGTGCATTGGTGCAACGCGCGGCAACAATCAAGTCCTCGACTCCATCGCCGTCCATGTCAGCCTTCATCTGCGGCGGCCCCGCCATTAGGGTACAGGTCGATCCAAACTGTGCCTGGATGAAATCGTTGTCCACGGCCGGTGCGGATGGCGTTTGGCCACGCAGTGTTAGTGTGACTCCCAGAAAGAACAAGATGCCTATATAACGCAGGGACTGCATGCGACTACTTTAGTCCTGTTCGAGGTTGCAGAGTAGAGGCAGAAGAGGTGACCGTGGCGTGTGGATAAAAGCCCAATCTGCAATCCAGGATCACAAATCCTGGATCGGTTCTCTCACCGGAAGTGCTCCCAGCCCTGCGGCAAGAACTTGCGCATCACGCCGCCGGGCTCCTTCAAGACGATTTTTCGTCCACGAACAACTCTCCCGATCCGGGTAATCCCAACCCCCGCGATCCGGGATGGGACTCGCTTTCTCTGAGGAACTGTAAACAGCAGTTCATAGTCCTCCCCGCCGTGCAAAGCAAAGCGCATTTCCACCTTCTGCCCAGACCTTCCGATCAAGGCCACCGGAATTGTCCCCGCCTCAATTTCCGCGCCGACTTCGCTTTCCTCACAAATGTGTCCCAGGTCGGTCGAGAGCCCGTCGCTGATGTCGACCATGGCCGAAGCCAGCCTTCTTTCCCGCAGATAGCGCCCTACTTCAACACGCGGGGTCGGATAAAAATGCCGCGGAAAATCATCCGGCTTTAGCTTCTTTCCTCCCGACAGCAATTTCAGTGCGCTCGCCGAAGCCCCGAGTTCTCCGGTTACATAGATCCCGTCTCCTGGACGGGCGCCGGATCGCAAAACAGCTTTGCCCTTGGGTACAGAGCCAAGCACCAAAATGTCAGCCAGGACGCCATCCGGAGACTGGGCCGTGTCTCCTCCCGCCAGGGTTACATCGAACTTCGCCGCCAGGTTGAGCAGTCCGCGGACGAACCCGTCAACCCATTTCTGAGGCAAACTGCCCGGTAGAGCCAGAGACAGAAAGGCCGCCAGCGGCATCCCTCCCATGGCCGAAATGTCGCTGAGGCCACGGGTCAGGCAGCGATGCCCCACCGATTCAGGCGGATGCCAGAGACGTCTGAAATGGACGTTCTCCAGGCTGAAATCGGTCGTCACCAGGGCCTCATGGCCTCGGGTAATTCTGATCACCGCACAGTCATCCCCAATGCCCATTCCGCCATCCAAAGGAACGCCACTTTTGTTGGTAGCCCTGCGGATACGGGCAATCAGAGTTTTTTCATGGAGGGGCAAGTCGCAATCAATATAGCAAGGGAAGGAAGGGTGAAGGCCCTGGTAAAAGATGTCATGTAGAAGTCGGTTTCATTTCTTCCAGTGCCGCGCACGCGACTAGCAGTCGCAGGTTTCCAGGACTTCCGCTCCGCAAGTTTCGGACACGTTACCCACCCTCCCAAGGTCACCACCGAGTAACTCGTCCTCTTGGGCAGGCCTCGCGTACCCGGCCTTGGTAAGCCTCCCTTACGTTGACACGGGGGAACCTACTTTGTTACCGTTGCCAAGCTGTTCGAACGAACTTGGCCGAACTAAGTGCTGCATCCAGTAGGGATTGCAAGCACATTGAATTTCGGTCATCCCGGTTCCGGTAGGATTCGGGCGAGTAACGGCCTTAGGCAAAGTTGAAGGGCTGACCCGGATTTAGGATGGCGGTGGGCTCACGCAGAACGGGCTACGCCGATTCCTGGTGACTAGCGGAAAGGAAAAATTGCAAAAACGCTTCTACATTCTTTTTGTCGCACGCGGGGATGACGGTCAACTCCGCAAGATCCATATTCCCGTCCACTACCTCTACGTGTTCCTGGTAGGTGCTGCGATCGTCGGTCTCAGCCTGACCGGCATTGCCAGCTCGTACCTGCGCATGGTGCTGAAGGTGTCGCACTACAACGAACTGCGCACCGAAAAAGAGGAGCTAAGCAGCCGGTATTCGCGGCTCGAGCAGGTCGCGCAGGAACGGGACATCCAGGTGGCGTCGCTGGGCTCGCTGGCGGGTGAGGTTTCCTCGCTTTACGGCCTTAAGTCAGACCCCAACATGGTGACCGCTTCATCGGAAAATGTTGGCAAGGCCCAGGTGATTTCCTCCTTGGACCAACTTGGCGCGCTCAAAGCTTCAGCGCTCAACGGCGCTACCATGACCGGCATCTCGCTTGGCCTTACCCGCGAGGCGACTACGGCCGACTGGCTGCGGGCGAATTCGGCTCCCAATCTCTGGCCGGTAGAAGGTCCCATTACGGGATCTTTTGGCGAACGCATTGACCCGTTCAACGGGGAAGGCGCTTTCCACAGCGGAGTTGATATTGGCTCCAGGGACGGGCAGCCTGTAATGGCTCCCGCCGACGGAGTGATCGTGTTCGCCGACTTCATGGGCGGCTACGGACGCGCCGTCATCGTCAACCACGGCCATGGCATCACCACCCGCTACGGCCATTTGGGCAGCTTTGCCTGCATCTCCGGCCAGCACGTCCACCGTGGCGATACGATCGGATATGTCGGTGAGAGCGGACGCAGCACCGGTCCCCATCTCCACTACGAAGTCCGTATCAACGACACGCCGGTGAATCCGCACAAATACCTGCGTCTGACAGTAGCCAACGTAGGCGGTTTCTCAGCCGGCAGCTGAACCCCAGCTGAGAATTCGGAACCGGTTTTCCACACCTCAAATCGATCATGAGAGACGTTGCTTGCAACGTCTCTTCTTCTTTCGCCCAAAGTTCACTCGAAGGTCAGGGCAGTAAACGTGCCCCTCATCCTGCTATCCAAATGCCCTTGGCGAACGTCTAGCAACATCGGGAAGACTTTCCGAAATCCTTGAGCGGCCCGCTTAAGGTCAAGATCACAGGCGAAAGAAGGGGTACCGGATGACTCGAGATTCTGAACCTCGGCCTTTGGAGTCCTCGCAGTCAAAGAAGAAAAACGCGATATTGGCGATCGCGGTGGGGGGCCTGGTTGCCGGAACTTTGGATCTTTTGCAAGCCTGCATCCTCTTCGGATGGGATATTCCACTCGCAATTGCTGCCGGCCTGCTGGGGCGGCAGGCCTTCCAGGGAGGCGCCGGCACCTACATCCTGGGCGTCTTCCTGCACTTCTTTATCGCTTGCTCGGCGGCGTCCGTATATTACGCGGCAAGCCGCAAGCTGAGATTTTTGACGGAACATCCGTTGGTTTGCGGCTTGTTCTTCGGCGGTGCCGTGGAGCAGGTAATGAATCTGGTCGTTTTGCCGCTCTCTGCGCTTCACGCCAGAGGTCCTTACAACCTTCATGACCTGATTCTCGGACTGCTTGTTCACATGATCGTGATCGGACTACCGATTTCCTTCAGCGTTCGCCGCTTCGCAGGATAGCTGTGCACATCTTACTTTTCCTCCACAAACAACTCCTTCAGCGGTCGGTAGTCGCCCGATCAGTTCCTCAGTGACCTCCCCTTGCGATCTTCGCGGCATTTCTCAGCGTCCTTTGCGGTTAAAATCTTTTGACTTAAGAAAGGCTTTAACCGCAAAGAACCGAAACTCAGTTTCCCAGCCGGCAAATGAACCCCCACCCGCCGCCGAGCTCGCTGACCGCCAACAACAGTTCATTGCTGCCCTTCTTCAAGGGAAGATAGACCGCATCATTTTCCGGGTTCACGATCCCAAGAAACCCAGGATCGCGGAAATTCTGCGCGCTTCGGCCGCGGAAGAGAATCTTGCCATTGAGAAACACGCTGACGTCGTCGCTATAGCCAATGTAGAGCTTTTTCACCTGTTCGCGATCGGACTCAATCGTCGTCCGCTGCATACACGACCTTCATTCCCGGCTGAGGTTCCAGTCGTTTCGAAAAATCCTTCGCAAACGTCACCTGCGGATGCGGCGCCTCACGATACCGATAGATGACCACAAACCCGGGCGGCTCCGCCTCCACATCCTGCCACTGGATGGCTTCGCTCTCGGAGCCGCCAGCGGACGCTCCAGATTGCGCGCCAGCGCGTCGTACGAAGGCGACAGCCTCCACTTCGTCAAAGTGCCCGGCGGCATCGGCGGCAGGTGCCGCTCCCATGGCGCATCCGGCGTCGTGCGTACTTCGAAGTTCGAGAAATACGTCGCGCCCGTCAGGACATACAAAGCCACCTGGCCCTTCTGCACACCGCTTTTCAGATCGTCCATCACCAGCGCGGGCTTGTTCATGTCTTTGACATACAACTTTGCCTGCGCTCCCAGCACCTCCAGACGCAAGTGGAACCACACATCTTTCGGGATATCGACCGCGCCGGTGAAACCCGGCCCGTTATAGATTTGCCAGTTGGCGCCGGTGTTCAGGACGGGCGTGTACTGCATGGCGTCCGGAAGCCCGGACTTGTGCTGGCGGAGATAAACCCATTCGGCGTTGGCGCCGTCGTTGGCAACTCGAAACTGAATCCCGAAAAATCCGCGGTTCGCAGGGGTTGCGACATCTACATCGACAACCCCGTCGCGCATTTCAAAGTCTTTTACGATCGCCGCTCCCCCATCGAGCAGCAAACTCTTCCGGCCTTGATATTCAGCCGCCTTGGCCACTCCCTGCAACTCCCAGCGCGATGAGTCCGCGGGAACAGAGAGCGTCTGTGAAGTCTGAGAGTGAGCGATGGAGCCAACTAGAAGAAAAGCAAAAGTACAGGAAACGAAGTGTCGAATCATAACTCGCTTGCGCATAGGTCGACGCGTCACCCGCGGCGCTGAGAGAACACCCAGCTCACAAGCGCCGGTTCGGTGTAAGCCCACTCCCAGACATTGTGGTCGACACCGGCATACTCGGTGTACAAAGGATGCCCGCCCGCCTTCTTTCTGGCCGCCATCCGCTCACGCGACACCGACACGGGAACCGTCTGATCGGAGTCTCCATGAAAGTTCCACAGCGGAGTGTCGATCGCCCCCGTGCCATCCTCACTCGATACGCTTCCACAGCAGATCACGGCGGCGGCAAAAAGCTGGGGACGGTTCGTCATCACATTCCACGCGCCCGCGCCGCCCATCGACTGACCGGTGACGTAGATCCGTTGTTCATCAATGCTGAACTCGCGGCGCAGCGCATCGACAATCTCCAGCGCCAGCCGTGAACCATCCCCTAAACCAGGGATCACTTTCGGCGGTGCGTCAGGCTGTTGCGAGAAATCGTAGCGGGCCCAGCCTCGATCGGTCTGCGGCACCACTACGTAGCAGGGATACTGCTTCTGATTTTCTGGCAGCAGCCAGACGCGCGTGCCGAAGATATTGCCTAAACCGAGCTGCTTCAGATTGTCATCACCCTGTCCGCCGCTGCCATGCAGATATAAAATCAACGGAACTTTACGATCAGTTGCCGGCCGAAACAGGCGGTACGGCATCGTCCAATCACCCTTGTAGGTGCGAGCCTCGAACTTCTTTTCCAGCCCCTCGGATTGTTTCTTAAACACATCGATCAGAGCGACCCTCTCCGCCGACATCGGCGCTCCGGGCGCGATCCGAGGCGTCGAATCGTCCGCTGCGAATGCATTGCGCGCCAGTCCGATCCGCGCCGCCATCCAGGCTCCCGCTGAGCCTGGACCCAACAGTCGAATTGCTTCCCGTCGCGTCATCATCAGCGTTGTAACACTCGCGCCATGTTGCAGCTTCAGTGTCATCCTGAGCGAAGAAGCTGCTTCGCTTCGCGAAGCAGTCACGCAGTCGAAGGACCCCTATTCAACACTTCAGCATGGACGGTTTGACCAAAGAATCGGTAGCACACCGCCGACAAAATCACGGGGCGTGCCCCGCTCGGCTTGGGCCGGTCTCTTCCTTATCTCCACGTCATGTTAAGAACGAAGATGGTGATGACCGCACACCTCAGGTGTGTAGAACGAAGGAGAGAACATCCAGAGGAACGGTTTGGGTCGTTGGCGTCATGGAGACAGAGCTCCGCTTGGGGGGTCTTTGGAAGACTCTAATCGAGACCTACTTGCTCAGCTTGGAATAATGCAGATGAACCAGCTTCCATTCCCCGCCTCGCCGAACCCAGACGCTGGTCGTTTCGTATTTGGGAAAATCGGCTCCCTCGCCATACCTCTCAACTTCGGTGAGGACTGCGGCGTCACCATAGAAGCGGAACCGCTCGTTGGCAACAATCAGGCGCACGCTTGAAGCGTTCTCTTTGCGCTGGCGTACATCCTCCAACTGCTGCGCCTTGGTAACTTCGCCGAAGTCACCGGTTAGGAGAAAGTCGGAATCCTCGATGCGATCGAGAGTCTTCACATCTCCTAAATTGTGCGCCTTGAGCACTTCCTCATTTAGTTTGCGGATGGCCTGCTCGTCGCTGGCGTGATTGCTGGACGCGGGAGCGGCTTGTCCGTAGGTGAACACAACAGAGGCCCAAAGAAGAACAACAATTGCAGGCTTCATGGCGCCTTCCTTTAACTGAGCAGAGTGCTAGTGACTACTGCCCTTCAATACCTCTACTACCCGGTCAAAGTCTTCCAGGGTTGCGTACTCGATCGTGATCTTTCCTTTTCCCTTGCGGTCGCGGATCCGCACCCGCATGCCCAGCGTTCGTTCCAGTTCCGTTTGCGCCGCTCTGACATTGGGATCCACCCACCGTGCCCGGTGCTGTTCTTCCTGCGGCTTCTGTAGCGGAACGTTTGTGTTGAAACACAGATCTTCCAGTTGCTCTACCGACAAATGTTTGCGGACTGCTTCGTCGGCGATCTTCGGGATCATGCTTGCATCAAGCAGCGTCAATAGCACCCGCGCTTCGCTGAATCCCAGCCGGCCTTCTTGCAGATATTGCATCACCGTCCCCGGCAGCTTCAGCAACCGCATGTAGTTCGATACCGATTCGCGCGATACTCCAACCCTCTGCCCGATTTGTTCCTGGGTCAATCCGAAATCGCGGCTCAATTTGGCAAACGCGGCCGCCTGCTCCATGCAGTTCAGGTCCTGCCGTTGCAGATTTTCAACGACCGTCATCTCCGCCGCCTGCTGATCGGAGACCTTGCGGACAATCGCGGGAATCGTCGTCTTGCCTGCCAGCTTGGAGGCGCGGCATCGCCGCTCTCCCAGAATCAGCACATAGCGGCCCTCGGCGGCAGGACGCACCACGATGGGTTGCACCACGCCATTGGAACGGATCGATTCCGCCAACTCCTGCAACGCGTCGGTGTCGAAGTGATAGCGCGTCTGATAAGGATTGTGCTCGATATGGTCGAGCAGAATTTGTGACACGGTATCGCCGCTCGTGCTTCGCGCTTGCGCAAATACTTCCGGCAGCACGGTCGAGTGTACCGAAGCGTCAGAAGCTGGTGACGACGCGGCCGGATTCGTCATTACCGGCCGCGGACCGCTCGGCAGCAGCGATTCAAGGCCGCGTCCCAGCGCTTTTCTTTTTTCCGGAACCGCCGTCTCCGCTGTCTTCTCCGCCGCTGTTGTCATAGCCGACCCACTCTCCGTGTTCTTGTGTGCTCCTGTGTTATCCGGGTGGTCGCGGGCAACTCGCCCGCGGCTGTTGAATCAACCTATATCGATAAATGTCTATCTAATATATCGACGTGCATCAATGTATCAGGCGCTCTTGTCCATCTCCGCGGCCTGGCTCGGCCCTTGCTCCTGCGCCGGAAAGTGATGCGCGATGATTTCCTTCGCCAGCCGAATGTAACTCTCGGCCCCCTTCGATCTGGGGTCGTAGAGTAGCGCCGGGCGCCCATGACTGGGCGCCTCCGCCAGCCGGATGTTTCGCGGGATGGTCGTCGTGCAAAGTTTCTCGCCAAAAAACCTCTTCAACTCGGACATCACCTGTTGAGCCAGGTTGGTGCGCTCGTCAAGCATGGTCAGAACTACGCCTTCGATCCCTAGCTCGGGATTAAAGCTGGACCGGATCCGCTCCACCGTGTCCATGAGCTCGCTGATGCCTTCCAGAGCGAAATACTCGGCCTGCATGGGAATCAATACCGCGTCCGCGGCCACTAGGGCGTTCAGAGTAAGGAGATCCAATGCAGGAGGGCAATCGAGGACAATAAACTGGAAGCGGTCTTTCAAAGCGGCAAGAGCGTCACGCAGACGGTACTCCCGCCGGTCGGCGTCCACCAGTTCGATGTTGGCACCAATCATGTTCTTGTGCGCAGGAACAATCCAGAGCTGATCGAGCTCGGTAGGCTGTATGGCCTGCTCCAGTGGTGCTGCCCCCATCAAAAGATGATAAGTGCTGATTCTTTCCGGATCCCGAGCCAGGCCGAGACCGCTGGTAGCATTCGACTGCGGATCGCAATCCACGAGCAGCGTATTAACTTCCGCCGCTGCGAAAGACGAGGCCAGATTGATGGCAGTCGTAGTCTTACCCACGCCGCCCTTTTGGTTGGCAACCGCTATGACACGTCCCATTTGATTTTAAGAGAACCGAGAGTTTTTTCAGAATAGAGTGAAACGACACGCGATGGCAATGCCGTTTTTTGGTGCAGAACAGTTTGGTGTGTGAGTCTCTTTAAAACCGCCCGTTCCAGCCCATTCCAAACCAGACTTTCCACAGCGGAGACGCGTTCCATACCCAACGTATTCCACGTGGAACATTCAAGGAGATGCTGTCCCGCTCTAAACTTCCAGCGCGGGAACCGCTCAATGTTCCACGTGGAACATCGCTACGGGCAGAATCGGATGATGCGTTGTGTTCCACGTGGAACATCACGAAAGACAAGGGCGACGTGGACGTTGCGGCGAGGCGTCGCAGAATCAAACGAGTGTTCCATGTGGAACATTCGCCGCGGCCATCGCGAATCGCGATATGTTCCACGTGGAACATCCGGATCTCCCTGGCACAAGTATTATTCGACGTGAGGACTCGCGAGAGGCTATGCAGTCGCGAAAATGCTCCACGTGGAACATTAAAGCACAGTTCAGAATTGCGGAGTGTTCCACGTGGAACACTCCCGGGATGACGGGAGTACTGAACGATCAAATCGTTCATTAACCAGAGCGAGCCGCGAGCCGGAAATTAACAAACAGATTAAAAAACTCCCACTTCAGCCCATTATCCATTCATAACGCGGCTCGCATAGCTGTAATTCCAGCAGTAATCAGCCTTGCTTATCCCACATATTACTAATGTGGTTCAGCGCGATTACGATCTTGGCACCACCAAGTCTCGCGCGTCATGCAACACTGCCGACAAACTTCTTCCCACTTGTTGCGCCAAATAACACATTGCAAGCGTTGAATCCATTTAGCAGACCTAGCTAATATCCCACTTTCTACGTTGGTGTTTATTAATTTGAGTCATACCTTCCGATGATCATCACTCGGTTGACGGAGAGCGGGAATGGAATTGGGGCTTGCCAGTTCAGCTCAGGGGTGAGTTCCCGAACACGCTCTAACTGAGCTTGGCCGACCATGATTGCCAGGTGACCAGAGGGGGCCAACAAACTGGCTGCTACTGGCAGGATGGTGTCGAACTGCTCCACTGCCCTGAGCGTGGCTACGTCTCCCCTCTCCCCCGTCCTATGGCGAAAGTCCTCTGCCCGGCCGGCAAATACTTCGACCGGGTTCAAAGCCAGCGCTCGAACGACCTCGCCCAGGAAGGTGGATTTCTTGTGGTTGGACTCGATCAGGGTGAGCCTGATGTGAGGTGCCCATATCTTGATGGGGATGCCGGGGAATCCGGCGCCGGAGCCAACGTCGATCACATGAACGCCTCGGTCCTCTTTCGGATCCGGAGACAGATGCGGATTGGGAAACAGATGACGGGCAGCAAACAGGGACTCGCCGAAGTGCCTGGTGACTATTTCCTCGGGGGTCCTGACTGAGGTTAGATTGACTCGGGAGTTCCATCGAACAAGTAGATCGATATATATCGATATATGCTGCAGTTGTGCGGCGCTGAGGATGGCGGGCCCGAGCCCTGGTGGCGCACCTTCAGGGCTTGCCGCGAGGAACGGCTGCAACAATTCGGCTATGCGGTCAGGATCCATCGGATTTCAAATTGTAGATCGAGATTGTAGAACGCAACCGGAGCTCTGCGATTACTACTCCTCGCCCTTGCGCTACAAAGCATCGACCGTAGAAAATTGAAGGCGTATTTCCTTCGCACAATACCCATGCCTGAAGAGACCGGACAAACTCCGCCGCTTCACAGACTTTTGCAATCGGTGGCAGCGCAATTGATGAACGGACCTATGGTGACGATCATCGAGCCCAACGAGCCGGAGCAGAAGTTGAAGGTGACCCGGGTCGGGAGCGGGCGGCTTCGAACCGTCCGGGTCAGAATCAACGGACGCGACATTCAGGCCATCGAGCAGAATCGCACGAAACCTAGCCGCTGGGGTCAGCTCGCGCGCAAAGGGCATCAGGTCGTGCAGTTTCAGGATGTATTGACGAAAAAGTACGTAGCGGTGGTTGTGGACGGCGATGTTCTTCAGTACGGGAAATGAATGGGCGGCTAGTCGGAACTCACCACCTCCGTGTTCAATAGCTCGGAACACGTGCTAGCGGGCGATTACTTTCTCGATGGCGCCACGCAGTTGGTCGTAGGGCATTACGCCTGGATGGTAGAGGGCGACGTGCCCGGTTCGATCCAGAAGAACCAGGGTTGGTGTGGTGCTTGCGCCGTAAAGGCTGAAATTTTCTTTACTGACTGGGACCGGAACGCCCTGCAATCCAGGATAGAAGTGTTGCCAGACTCGTTCTGTGTAGGCGAGTTCGTCCTTGGGCTGGGCATCTTTGCCTTCGGCGGCATATCCGTACAATTTTGTAGGGGCAAGCACCGTCAGACCGTTGGGACCAAATTCAGACTTCAGCCTGGTGATCACCGGGCCTTCGGCTTTACAGTCGCCGCACCAGTGAGCCCAGAAGAAAAGCAAAACCGGCGAACCGTTCAGTTGAGCAAGCGCAGACGGCTTGGGGCCAAGGTATTGGGCAACGCTTAGCGGGGGTGCCGCCTGTCCAGCCAAGCCAAGCAGATTGAGGTTTTTCTGCAAGCGCGGCCGGATCGACGTATTGCGATAAGTGTTCAGGCCGCGACGGAGCAGGGCGACAGCCTGGGCCTGTTGACCGCGGGCGGCGAGCACTTGTGCCTGAACCTCCAGCGCAGCACCGACAGCGACGGGAAGATGGGGCTCGGTATCCAGGGGCCGCTTCAGCAGCAACGGCTTGCTCAACGTCTCAGTTTCTTTGGCATAGGTTTCGGCGCTATCGAGGCGATTGGCAGCTAGACTGGCACGCGCCATCCAGGAGAGAGCTTCGAGATAATCAGGAGTTACTCCCTGATGGCTTCGGTAGGTTTGGAGCGTGGCCTCCGCTGCGGTGGAATTGTTGGCTTCGAGCTGGTCGCGGACGTCATCTGTCACGCCGGCAAAAGACAGCGAGGATGCAAGCAGGCAAAGGGCAAACACGCGGGGAATCATGGATTCATGATAAACGAATCGCCGGGATCATCACGTTCCCGTCAAGTGGACTGTTACGCGGGCACCGACTCAACGAATTTGAAGAATTGCTGGACACGCGTGACCTGCAACGCATCCTTTACTCGCTGGTTGACGCCGACCAGAAGCAAGCTGCGACCGTCTTTCTGATGCGTGACGTATGCACCCACCAGCGCACCGATGCCCGCGGAGTCGACATAGGGAACGCCGGTAAAATCCAGTATCAGAGTTTCAGAAGTATCACTGCGGACTCTCGACTGAAAGTCGAAAAGGTTGCTGATGGTAATTGGCCCAGTGAGGCGCAAAATGCGCTGTCCGTCTTTGGGGCCTGGAGTATCTTCAATAACCAGAGGGTCCTGAGGCATCGGGGAATATTAGTCTTCGGACGTTCTGAAATTGTTAAAGCAATGTTAATTTACACAGCAAACACACCAGAAGGCGGGCCAGTGGAGCCTTGCGCTCGATTAGCATAGGGCCCAGAGGGAGAAAACGATGGCGTTGAAGGTGGGCGATGCCGCCCCGGATTTCGAGCTGCCGGCAGTATTGGGTGAGCAGCATATAAAGGTCAAGCTAAGCGACTACAGGGGGAAGAATAATGTGGTGGTCAGTTTCCATCCCCTGGACTGGACGCCGACTTGCGCGGCCCAGGTGCCGGCGTTTGATGTGGACAGGCAGAAATTCGAATCTTTGAATGCGCAACTGTTAGACATAAGCGTGGATTCCATTCCCAGCAAAATTGCCTGGCAGAAAAAGGAGCTGGGCCTCATGCACATGCCGATGTGTGCGGATTTTTATCCTCACGGGAAGGTCAGCCAGTCATTCGGGATATTCCGCGAACAGCCGCCGTTCCCAGGGATTTGTGAACGGGCCGTCTTTATTGTGGACAAGGGTGGGAAGATTGCGTTCGCCAAGGTATATCCGCTGGATCAGGCGCCAAACAATCAGGAGTTGTTCGAGGCGTTGAACAAGATTCAAGACTAGAACCCATCCCAAAAGCAACTCAGCAGAATCAAGCAGCAGCCAAGACGAAGCACTCCGAGAAAGTTTCGGCGTGACGCCGATACATCTCGACCGGGCTACCGAAAATCTGCTATCAGCCAAATAGTCTTTCGATTCTCCAGCGTCGACGGTATCAGCTCGAACAACGTTCGTCATGTGTTTTGGTGCTTCGGTGGAAAGGGTGGTCATCGCTAGTCGGTTCTAGCAACACCAGCCCGTTTATCGGCACTAATCCGATAGGGCGTGAATCGATCTTCAGTGCGGCGAGCCAATACCTCTGAGGATGAGGTCGATCCCGGCGATAAAATCCTTTTGGTCGTCATGAGTGCGCATCTGCCCAGCCAGGCTGTGCGCGAACGGGGCTTTACTCGCAGCGTCTCCGCCGCTGCGGAGGCAGACCGGAACATCAAACTGTACTTTGACGAAAACTCGCCTCAGAGCGTGGTCGATTTGTTCACCAATTACTAGCCCGTCAAGTATCAGCCCTACACGCCAGCAAATCGTGCCCGTCGCGAAGTAATGTCAGTCCTGAAAAGTCGTCTTCTCGTCATCTACGCGCTTCTAACTGCGCGGCCCGCTTTCGATTCCGTGAGTACAGGGGTCAGATAGCGGAGAACGGCATTGCGCATCGCCTGCTGCAGGCGCGGACGGGCGTGAGGCGAGGCGACGGTCAGCTCGTCGAGGATTCCGCGGAAGATCATCAGGGCTACCTGCCCATGGTGGGCCGCTTCAGAGCGAGAGAGAGTGGGTAGTTCGCGTCGGAGGCGGGCCTCGATGAAGTTTACGAAAACCTGCCCAAGAACCTGTTTGTCTTCGCGGGCGGAAGGTGAGAGCGGTGCGTTGACCACGAGGGTGTGAAACTCGGGACGCTTCCGGTTGAAACTCATGCAGACATCGATCAGTTCACCGATGGCTTCTGTGAAGCTCAACACACCTTCGGAGTCGATTGCGCGTTCTGCCTCGGCCATTTCGCGCGCGTACATCGACGCGAGTGCGCTCGCGATGGCTTCTTTATTGGGGAAAAACTGGTAAAGAGTAGCCGGAGATACGCCCGCTTCCTTTGCGATCGCGTTTGTGGTGGTCTGGTGGTAGCCAAGACGACCGAAGACTGCGGCAGCGGCGCGGAGGAGACCCCGCTCACGCTGTTCGCCACGCGCGTTGCGCCTGCGGTTTGGATCAAAGACGGTCACAGGAGGATTTTCGCAGAAAGGAATCATCTAAGTAAAAACTTGCATCCTTCTTTGCAATACAAGTATCTACTTGCATAGGAGGGGAAGGACATGTTCACAGTGATGGGAATTACAGGCAGAGTTGGCGGGGCAGTTGCGGAGAATCTGCTTGCTGCGGGTAAAACGGTGCGGGGTGTGGTGCGCGATTCGGGGAAGGCCAAATCCTGGGCCGATCGCGGTGTCGAGCTGGCGCAATCCACGTATGGCGACGCGGCGGGGCTCGCAAAAGCGTTCTCGGGGGCAGAGGGTGTGTTCGCGATGATTCCACCGGACTTTGCGCCTGCTCCCGGGCTGCCGGATCAGAAGCGTACGATTGCGGCGATCCTTGAGGCGCTTGCCCAGGCGAATCCTGGCAAGGCTGTGTTTCTTTCGTCTATCGGTTCGGAGCAACCGAGCGGGCTAGGATTGATCACGTCGACCCACCTGATGGAAGAGGCAATGCGCACGCTGCCGATTCCTGTGGCGTATCTGCGCGCAGGCAGTTTCATGGAGAACTGGCTGGGTGCATTGGATCACATCCGTGCGACGGGTGAGATGCCGTTCTTCTATGCGCCGCTTGATCGCAAATTCCCGCTGGTCGCCTCGCGAGACATCGGCCTGGCGGGCGCCAAGGTGTTGCAGGAGACCTGGACGGGCGAGCGTGTATTGGAGGTAGACGGGCCTGAGGGTGGAGCCGATTTGCACGAAACGGCGGCCGCGTTTGGTAGGGCGCTGGGCCGTGAGGTAAAGGCCGTGCAATTACCTGAGGCTGCCTGGCAGAACGTTTTGGAAGCGATGGGTACGCCAGCTGATCGGACGGGGCTCTATATCGAAATGGTGAAGAGCTTCAACTCGGGCTGGATCCACTTCGGTAATTCGGGAACAGAGAAGTTCCATGGGCTGACGACGATCGAGGCGTTCGCACAGGCGCTGGTCAAGTAGGGAGAACATCGGAGGGGGGCTGATTGAAGGCCCGGTCGACGGGCACCGAGGTACATGATGACCAGATTGCTGATTGGACTTACCGGCGGGCTTTATACATTCGATTTGGTTGCGAGCGTCGGTCTACGGCCGGTGCTTCCCGGTGTCCAGCCGATCGCATTCGCCAAGGACCCCAGTGAGCATTGGCAAGTATATTGCGCTACCTACAACCGGGGACTTTGGCGCAGTGAGGATGCGGGTGAGACGTGGCTGCCCGTCGGAACCCCACAGGGCTTCTTCGAAGGGCCGACTGCCGGCGCGATTGAGCCGCGCGAGACGACCTTCGTGTCAGTCGATCCCGTTCCTCAGGCAGATGGCCGCCATGCTGTGTGGGTCGGCACGGAGCCGAGCCGTTTGTACAGTTCCAGCGATCATGGCGACACGTTCGAACTCGTGTCCGCTCTCGACTTGCCTTCCCGCAGGAGCTGGTCCTTTCCTCCACGGCCAGTCGCGGACCTGAAGGATCTTCGTCAGGTCATCTTGCCCTTTTTCGACTGGATGGGGCTCACTGCCGACGGATCGCCACTGTTGATGCGCGACATCGGTACTCAGGAGGTTTATGCGCTCGACTTCGAAGAGCCGTGAGCAATCGATCAGGACGCGCAGACTCAGGATAGCTTCCGGAAACTTCCTCGAAGCGGACTTCTCGGTACCAATCCGGCAAACTTCCGAGGAGCGCGTTTGTGAGGACTCATCTCGCCTGGTTCGCGAAAGACGAGAGCGCGCCGATTCATCGCGCTTTCATTTACCTGTGCCGTCTCAATTTGGGAGAGTAAAGAGCTCGACGAGCGTCCTCACACGGTCTTTCTGACGGCTGCGCGGAAATCGTTTGGTTCTTGTGAGCTCGGCGATTCCATGGAGGCCCGCCCAAAACAGTTCCGTTAGAACCTCCGACTTCGAGCCTTGCCCCTGAAACAACTCCAGGAGTTGGGCAAACGCGAATCGCAGCTCCGGAGGAGTAGCCGCGTCACCGAATGGCACGTTCAGGCTGAGCGAAAACATCACTTCATACAGTGCTGGTGACGACGCGGCGAACTCCAGATATGCGGCCGCGACCGATTCGACTGTACTTCCACGCTTAAGCCGTTTCCGTGCCTTCTCTAAAGCCAGGCCCATCTCCTGGAAACCCTCGATAGCAACCGCGGCGAGAATCCCTTCGCGGCTTCCAAAATGGGCGTACAAGACGGGTTGACTGTATGAAATTTCGTCGGATAGCCGCCGCACGGTTACGTTGGACCACCCTTCAAGCTCTGCGATTCGTCGTGCGGCACTGATGATCTGTGCCCGGCGGGCCCGCTTGTCACGCAGTTTTCGTTCCGCAATCCGGTTCGCTGCCGGCTTCGTTGCCATCGATAGGAATTATAGCACTGCTAGACTTAATGGCGAATGATGAAGCTTTTCCCGAATGCTTGGCATCGAATATAGCGTTGCTAGATTTTCTAACAAGGAGTCGCTTTATGCACACCGCTATCCCGCTTTCTGTCGCTACTCTCATAGCTGTGGCGATCATCGTTATCGGTTGTTTTTACCTTGTATCTCCTGAACGAATCTCGGGAACATTTGGTCTCAAGCCGCCTGCATCCGATACTGCCACTCGTGCCTGGCTACGTCTTAAAGGAATTCGGGACGTCGCAGCGGGATTGGTCGTGTTGACAACGATGCTGACCACGGACACGCGGGCGGTAGGCATAACGCTACTCGTTGAGGCCATCATCCCTCTTGGCGACATGTCAATCATTCTGGGGTCGGGCGGGTCGAAGTCGCGAGCGCTCGCCATTCATGGCGTCACCTGTGTGGTCATGCTTGTCGGCGGCCTTTTGTTGATCCATGCCGGTTGAGCGGCGACGGTTAGAAGGGAAACGGGACAATGAACCATTGGATGTGGCCGGTATCTCTCGTTGGCATTTTAAGCACCGCCGTGGTGTGCGGTACGGACATGTTCTTTTTGACTATCGGCCGTCCCGCGCTCAAATTGGCTTCACCATCTGCGGGAACCGAGGTCATGGGATTTCTCCACATGTTCGCCGATGCGCGGATGCCGATCTGGGGCGTCTCGGCGATCTTGTCCAACTTTTTGCTGGTCGTGTTAAGCAGGAGTGGACAGCGCTGGTTCTATTTCGTATCGCTCTTAATGCTGATTCTGTTCGTCATTATCTATAATCGCGTGTCAAAACCTATTAATCGGCTTCAAACCGAAACGGCAAGAACCGGAGAAAGCCTCAACAATGGTCGGGAACTACAGGCGGCGTGGGACAGATCGGTAATGATCCGTGCTCCGCTGCTCGTCGTGTCCCTGCTTGCCCAGTGCCTCGTATTGCTTGTCGCTTAGGGGTTAATGTGGCTGGTGTGCTCCCCTTTGGTGGAGCGCAGGATCGAAGAGACTACCGCCCGCTTGGCTGGAAGAAGGGGCATCGTTATTCGATGGCGGATTGAACGTCGAGATTCCTGGAAAAGTCGACGTTCGGTCCACCGATCGATAGCATCTGCACAGCTCTGACGATCACTCAGATCTGGGCCGTACCTCCGTCGACAAAAAGTTCGATGCCGTTGACGAAACTTGAATCGCTTGAGGCGAGGAAGAGCGCCACGGTCGCGATCTCTTCAGGTCGTCCCATTTCGCCGCGCGGGATCTGAGATATGAAGAACTTCTTGGCATCTGGGCCGAGCGGGTCCAGGATTGGCGTGTCGATAGTGCCGGGGCTGAGGATGTTGACTCGAATTCTGCGTTCCTTGAGCTCTAACAGCCAGGTCCGAGCGAAGGAGCGCACCGCAGCCTTGCTGGCGCTGTAGACGCCGAAGGCCGGGAATCCCTTGATGCTGGCGATGGATCCGTTCAAGAAAATGGAACCGTTGTCGTTGAACAGGGGCAGCGCCTTCTGCACAGTGAAGAGAGTGCCGCGCACGTTCAGGTCGAAGGTCTTGTCGAAGTGGTCTTCGGTTACTTCTTCGAGCTTGGCCAATTCGCCCTGTCCAGCGCTCGCGAAAAGAATATCGATCTTGCCCTTCTCGCGCTTCACCGTATCGTAGAGGCGGTCGAGGTCGGCCAGGCTACTGGCATCGCCTTGCACACCAGTGACGTTTTTGCCGATGAGCTTGACGGCCTCATCGAGCTTATCTTTGCGGCGTCCTGTGATGAAGACGTATGCGCCCTCTTTGACGAAGAGCTGGGCGGTGGCGAGTGCCATGCCGGACGTCGCAGCAGTGATGACAGCTACTTTTCCTTCGAGCTTTCCCATGATTGTTCTCCCTTCATGCGTGCTATAGATTAATGACGATTTGCCGGTGAGCTTGCCGGATTCTTACCTATCTTTCGGTACCAAACTCAGAGAATTTCGGGGCTGTCGCAATGGGCCGCCCCTCATTCGCGTCTAGTCAGTAGATGGAACTGGACCCCGACACGATTCATTAGTTCGGAATATTAGAACTATTGAACCCTTCTCCTTGCATAACTACTCTTATTAGCATGCGGCCTCTGTTCCACCCATCGATTGAGGAGATCACGGTAGAAGGCATTCTCCATGCCTTGTCCGACCCGGTACGGGTGGCAATTTACGCGGATATCGTCTCGCAGGAATGCTCGCAGAACTGCTCGACGTTTCTGAAGGTTAGCGACAAGACAATCCCGAAGTCCACACTCTCTCAACACTTCAGGGAGCTAAGAGAGGCGGGGCTGATCCGTGGTGAACGTCGCGGCGTGGAAGTCCACAATACCTCGCGTTGCACCGAACTCGAGCAACGCTTTCCGGGGCTAATTCGGGCCATCGTCAACGCGCATGCCATTCAGTTGAGGGACGAAGCGCAAGGAAAGAAACGTGCTGGGCAGAGAAGAACCAGGCGTGCACTGACCAATAAGTAACGAACACGACTCTTGGATTGGGGTTGCATTATTGGGAGTTGGAACTAATAGGGGGCGCCGTTGTCCACGCCAGATCCTTCACCGGCTGAAGCCGGATTCAGGATGAAGCATCTCTGTGCGTAGATAAGCGGCAACGCTACCAATCTGCAATCCCTGGTCGCTTCAGACAATCCCTGCTCGTTTTAGAACAACCGCTACTCACTCTAGGACGTCATCCTGAGCGGCCTTCAGGCCGTGAAGGATCTGGCGTGGACGAGTCTCACACTCGTCGAAATCAGTCTCTTCAATCAGTAGTGGAATCGATACTTTAACTGGACTGAGATTTCGCGGGGGTTGACGAAGTGCGTGCCACCGAAAGTGTTGCTGTTGTCCAGCAAGTACCGGTGGTTAGATAAATTCAGCGCGCTGACGCGGACATTCCAGTTTTCCCCGAACGCTTTCCCTACCGACAAGTCAAACGTAGTGTGCGACGGCAGGTGCTCCGGGCCTTCTCCGTCCACAAAGCCGGAACCGTAATTGGTATTGAAGTCGGTCCACACCCGCCAGGGTAGCTGGAGGTTGAAGCCAGCCGAAACCGTATGGCGCTGGTCATGGTCGAGGAAGAAATAACCTTCGTCCGGCGGCTCGAAGTCGGTGAGACCGCCGGTCACGCCGCCGGCACCCTCCGCATACTGATGCGAATACACAGCGTGGAACTGAGCGCGTCCAGCGATACGGGGAGAGTTCGCCGTGCCCTCCCAGCCACGAATGCGGGCGCGATCGATGGTGAGCGGAAAGAAAATGTTGGAGTTGCCAAGAATATCGTGGTCGAAGAAGTTTCGGGCGCCGGTGCGGAAGTTGGAAATGTCAAAGGTCCAGCCAGCGAGCGGAATGGTCAAGCCGAATTCGTGTTGTTCATCGCGTTCACCGCGCAGTGGCAGGAATCCGAATCCTTGCTGAGCAGCCTGGTCAAGCAGCGGACCGTTTACGGTGAGCAGTGGCGGGGCTTGATAGTAACGTCCATAGAAACCGCGCAGAACCCAGTTCAGACGCGGGATACGAATGGCGGCACCAACTCGGGGATCAATCGCGTTTTCGCTGATGGTAGACCCATAGTGGGTCAAACGGACTCCACCGTTCAGAGTCAGCCAGCTGGTGAGCTTGTACTGGTCTTCCAGGAAAAGGGCTTCGACGTTTCCCCATACCATCTCGCGCTGACTCAACGGCGGATTGCTTCCATCGCTGGTCACAATTCCGAAGAGTTGGTTATCGCGAGCGCCGAAGACCTGAAATCCAACGCGGGCATTGTGCTTTCCACGATTGACGGCCAGAGAAGCTACTCCGCCGACGTAGTTGGATCCGCGGTCGTCCTCGGGGATGACGACGTCGGGATCGGGCTCGCCGCTGAAGCCGCCGGTGTAATGAGCACGATTGAAATGATAGAAGGGTGAAATGGTAAGAACTGTGCCAGTGCCGATGGTGTGCAGCCAGGAAAAATTGACCAGATCATCGCGTTCGTCTTCGACGTCACGAATGCCGGTTGATTGCTGATCGGGATCGTTCGGCACCTGATAGTGGTCCCCGCGCGATGAAGCGACCAGGCGAAGCTGATCATTCGGCGTCTTATTGAAGGTGAGAGAAGTGAAAGCGCCAAGACCTGCGGCCTGGTCATGCAGGACTTCAGGGCTGGATGTTTCCAGTCCGAGATCGGTTCGGTAGCCGGAAATGCTGCCGTAATAGGCGAAACGGTCGGTGTGGTCGCCGAAGCTGAACTGATCTTCGGTTCGGTTAAAGCTTCCATAGCTGGCCACAAATTCGGCTTGACGATCGCGCTCGAATCCGGAGCGGGTGACCACGTTGAAGACTCCGTAGGTGCGGTCGCCGTATTCAGCGGAATAGCCACCGCGTTGCACCTCAAGGTAGTCGATGTCCTTGGGATCGAACTGCGGCCCGACGTTCGAGGCGATGTTGGTGTTGGGCACGGGAACGCCGTCAATCAGCCAGGAAACCTGATGTCCGCCCCGAATGTGGAGCTGGTCGTGGACCATATACGCGCCGGGAACGTAGTCGGTGATCATCGCCAGACTGTTGGTTTGATCGGCACCGGGAGTTTGCGCAATTTTCTGTCGATTAACCAGGGTAGTGACGGCCGACGATTCGGGATTCAGTGCGGCGGACGTGTCGGTCACATCGACTGTTTCTTTAGCCTGCGCGACGGTAAGAGAAAAATGTATTCGTGCGTCGCGGCCCGAGCCGAGAACCAACTTTTGTATTTCGGTGGCGAAGCCCTGGAGCTCGACTGTGACGGTGTATTCGCCCAGAGGGACAGTGTCGAAATGAAATTCTCCGGCGTCGCTGCTGGTGATTGACTTGGTCCATCCGGAATTCGCGGCACGCAGAGTCACCTGCGCGCCCTGCACCGGGCGGTGCTGCGGATCGTGAATCAGGCCGCCAACTGTTCCGAAGATGGTGGCGACGGCGGTTAGACTGCTGAGCAGCAAACCGGCGATGAGCACTTTTTTGAAAATCATATGTTGTTCCAGTCCAAAGCGCCTGGATACTTGCCTAGTGCTGGTTTTGCGGTGCGCTAGTGCCGATCTTCACTTCCGCGGCATGGAGCGAGTTGTCCTTTTTGTGGGCATGAATCACGAGCCGGCTTCCAACCTCGACGTCTTTTATGGTGGCGGTGGCATCGCCTTTAATGAATTTGGTTTCACCATCAAAGTCCACGGTGGTGACCGTTCCATCGCTGGTTTTCACGGAGATAGCATGTTCTGTGATCGCCGTCACCGTGCCCATGACGTGATCCATGCCGCCGTGAGCAAAAGCCAGACTGCTCAGAAGCAGGGTGCCGATGACTGCTGAAAGTAACGCTAACGACAGTTTCTTCATTTGGTGTGTCTCCTGATTTCGTACAAAGATTTTGTTCAAAGATCTCGTCACAAGTTTGTCTCCCGAATATTGATTAATGTTTCGCGGCCGGCGCTGCCGCCGGGCCTCCGTTCAGAAAATCCTCTTCCTGTTTTTCTTCTTCGTGCTCCGCCGCACTCTTGGGATTGAATCGTTCCATGTCGTGAAGTTCCTCGGCGGTCATGTTCGGCAAATGTCGAATGAACAGCACCAGCTTCCAGCTATCGGGATCGCCACCGGACTCACCCCACGCGGGCATACCGGTCCAGCGCACGCCGTTGTGAATGATGTAGTAGATCTCGCCATCGCTGAGGTGCTGGGTTGCCGGAAGCCGCATGTCCGGCGCGGACGGATATAGGTTTCGGCCCATCTCGGTGTTGCCGCTTCCATCGTTGCCATGACAAGAAGCACAGTGATCGGCGAAGTGCCGCGACGCCTCCTGCAACAGTTGGGGAGAACTGGTAAACGGGTTCTTGCTCTGGCGTGCCCCAGAGGGCATCGAAAATGAGCGGAAGGCGCGGGCGAGCAAAGCTTCAGCCTGGCTGGGCGTCTGCCGCGCGCCACAGCAATGCGGCACCAGGCCGGAGACCCAAAGGCCTGCCGCGAGCACCAGCACTACGATTAATGCACCCCTGAAAACACGGGCCATTGGCATCCCACCCCGGCAGCAGTCGCCGCGCGATTTTCACGCGGACCAGCTTCGGAAGAAGCACACAAGAATTACGGTCGCACCACCTGGACAGATTCCTGTTTTTCGGACGCATGACAACTTCGTCTAAAAATGAGGAACGAGATTCATCCCGATAAGGTGCAACCATCAGGGCGATTTTTAGCTGACGGGAGGGCCGCGGACGGGACGTAGAACATTTTCGTAGCTGCTACGAAAGAGCGGATGGAAGCCGGGCGAGACGTAAACCAACGGCGGATAAAGACTGGAAGTACTTCCGGAACCGAGTTGGGCCCAATGAGTCGTAGTGACTGGAGGGCAGCAGTTGTGATTCTCGTCGCCGCCGATCTGGGCTTGCAGGCTGCGGGAATCGTGCTCCTGCAGTGGCTTCCGCATGCAACAGGCATGCGCTTCAGGCGCAGAGATCGCCAGCGCTGCGGGGGCTATGGTGCCCACGAGCAGCAGAACCAGCAATAATCTGGCGGTCAGGCGTTGCATGAACTTGTTCCGTCCCAGCAAAAGCATAGGCCACGATGGGCTGTGGCGCAAGTCTCCGGTGGTTACGTCAGAGTATCTGTGTCGGGGTATCTATATTGTTCGGTGGGAATTGTTAGGTGGAAACCATGCATCCCCGTGAGGCAGGATAGCCACTATGACGACGATCGTGCTGCTTACCATTTCAAACATTTTCATGACTTTCGCCTGGTACGGACACTTGAAGTACCGCGATGTGCCGCTGTTCAAGGTAATCGTGATCAGCTGGGCGATTGCTTTCTTCGAATATTGTTTTCAGGTGCCGGCGAACCGGATTGGGTCATACGAGTTCAGCGCAGTGCAACTGAAGACGATTCAGGAAGTGATCACGCTTACGGTGTTCTCCGTCTTCTCGGTGTTTTACCTGGACGCTCCCATCAAGTGGAACTATATTCTTGGGTTCGCGCTGATCGTGGCGGCGGTGTTTGTGATTTTTAAGAAATGGTGAACCTTGCTATTAGCCGATGATTCGGTCGCGCGACTCACAATTACAGCATGGAAAATCTGAACAGAGTTGGCCGGATTCTTTTTGCCGTCGCCATCACGGGCTTTGGCACTCAATTATTTCTGCATGCATCGGGGGCCGGCCCGAAGCCGGGTCCGCCATGGAGTCCGGGACGTCCCCTTTGGGCTTATGCCACGGCGCTTTTGCTGATTGTTGCCGCCGCTTGCATCGTGACCGGAAAACAATTGCGTTGTGCCGGCATTGCGGTAGCAATCCTGACTTTCCTGCGCGCGTTATTGCTCTACGGTCCTAAGCTGGCCGCAAACATTCACAATCCGGGCCCATGGACCAGCGGGTTTGAGCTGCTGGCAATGTGTGGCGCCGCGCTGATTCTGGCGGGGACGATGACCGGGCTTGGTCGGGTTCTTTTCGCGAGCCTGTTGGTCGTGGTCGGCGTTCAACACATCCTGTATGGCCGGTTTGTAGCGACCCTGGTGCCTGCGTGGATTCCGGCGCACTTGTTCTGGGCGTATTTCGTTGGAGTGGCATTTCTCGCCGCGGCAATATCGATCGTCACGCGGAAATACATGAAGCTGGCTAGCGGCCTGTTGGGACTTATGTTTTTGTTGTGGGTGGTCTTGCTTCACGCCCCGCGGGTGGCTGCGGCTGTGCACAATGGCGACGAATGGACCAGCGCGCTCGTGGCCTTGTCCATGTGTGGGGGATCCTGGATGATTGCCGGAAGGGCGAAAAGTTAGGATGTTAGTTTTTCGTCGATTTTGTGGGCTTCGTTTTTTGCGCACTTTCTTTTAGCTGTTTCGTTTGCGAAAATAGGGCCGAAAAGCGACGGAGCGTAGAGCCTTTGCGCGCCTTTCTCCTAGCCATCGCGGGCCTCGTCCTGGCATCGTCCTCGAGCGCCCAGGTCACTGCTCAGACATCTGGCAATATCGGCGAAAACAAAAACCTCGAAAAACAGACTGCTACCTGTACGGTCTCAGGACAAGTGATCACGGCGGCCGAGGGGACGCCCCTGAAATCGTCGAGGGTGGTATTGATGGGGCCAGACGCAGGTTCTCATCCCCAAGCGTTCTCGGCGGCTACCGACGGCGACGGACGCTTCGAGATCAAGAATGTCGCCCCGGGCCGCTACACCTTTTTTGCTACGCATAGCGGTTATCTTACGCAGGAGTACCAAGCCAGAAGAATGTTCGGCGGTACAGCAATAACACTTGCCCCGGGCCAGCAGGTTGGTGACGCGCTGTTCCGGTTGGTGCGGGGCGCGGTGGTCACGGGGCGTGTTGTCGACGAAAGCGGAGAACCTGTGGCAAAGATAGGCGTCACAGCATTGCGCAAGCGCAGCCCGGAGGAAATGGAGGACTTGAGTCCCCGGGTCAGCAAGGACCGGTTGATCTGGTCATTTACCGCTCAAAGCGACGATCGCGGCGAGTACCGAATCTTCGACCTGATGCCCGGCGAATATTACGTCAGGGCGTCGGGATCTGATTTCGGCCTCGGGAGCGAAGATGGCATGGACTGGGCTACCCGTACCAGCGTGGGCAGCCAATACGCTGCCAGCTTCTATCCAGGAGTCATTCAACTCGATCAAGCTCAGACGGTTGTGCTCAGCCCTGGCGAGGAGGTGCGCGCGGAATTTGCCATGCGACATGTGAAAACTGTGGAAGTTTCCGGACGCATCCTCGCGATCGACGGCAGCGCCGCGCGTAATGCATCTGTCATGCTTATCGCTCCGGAACTCGGCAGATGGGAACAAGAACTCAGCGCGAACACCGGCGCCACGGGGGAATTTACGATCAAGAATGTTCCCCCAGGAGAATACGCGCTCATCGCGCAGCAACAGGATCAGGAAAGACCCGTATTCGCACGGCAGACACTGGAAGTCGGCAACCAGAATATCGACTCTATCGTGCTTACCTTCAGCCCGGGCACGAACATTCGTGGACGAATCGTGTCCGTCGGCGCCAGTCTTCCCGAGCGCGTGCAGATTAATCTGGAAACTACGCATGAGTCCGCCACACCGACCAGTGGCGGTGCACAATCGAAACCAGACGGCTCATTTCTGATAAGCGGGGTCTCCGATGGCGACTATGCGGTCTGGATATATGACCTGGAGCAAGGCTGGTATATGCGGTCCGCGCGCGGGGCGGGGAAGATGTCCTCGAGAAAGGACTGCAAGTCGAGAAAGGCTCCTCCGTCGGGACGCTCGAAATCACAATCAGTCCGGCGGCTGCACAGCTTGAGGGAGTTGTGACAGACCATGACAAACCAGCTGGCGGAGCGAGAGTATGGGCCAGGCCGGAGCCCGAAACGCCGTATAACCGGATGCTGTCAAAGAGAACCAGTACCGATCAGAATGGGCACTACGTGTTTCCCACTCTGGCTCCGGGGAAGTATCGAGTCATCGCCAAAGTGCCTGCCGCGTCATCAAGCGAACCAGCTATCCCTTCCGAAACCAAGGTCATTACCCTCGGTGAGCGCGAACATCAGACTCTTCGGCTCACGCTTGCGACTCCGCAAAGTCAGTAGACGAGTGCTGGCGTTTCCTTTGGTAAACTACGTTTTTTCACTGAAAGGACTTGGGTTCTCCGCTTGAGCCGCCAAATTCCGCTGTGGTAGCATCCTTTGGTTTTGACAGGTCGGCCGACTTGGGTCTATAAGTTGGCCTCTTCTTTGTGTCCTATATGCGCCCGCCTTGATTGCCGGTCCTCAAGTCGCCGAGCGTTGTCCGGCCAGACAGCCGAACCGATTCTGCCACTTCGCTTGCAGCATCTCAGTAGTCGCAGTGAATTCCCGGAAGGAGCGAACCCGTGAAGGTTTATGAAGGCGTGAATATCCGGAATGTGGCAGTGATTGGACATGGGCACGCAGGCAAGACGTCGCTGGTTTCCGCGATGCTGTACGCGGCGGGAGCGAACCAGCGCATGGGGCGGGTGGATGACGGCACCGCAACCACCGATTATGACGAAGAAGAAATCGCGCGCAAGATGTCGATCTCAGCCAGCCTGGCGCATGTTGAGTGGGGCAAAACCAAAATCAATATCGTCGACACTCCCGGCTTCAACATGTTCGTTCACGAAGCCAAGCTGGTCCTGCCTGTGGTGGATGCGGCCATTGTCGTGGTGGACGGAGTTGCCGGTGTGGAGGTTGTTACCCAGCGGGTGTGGAATTACTGCGAGGAGTATCAGACGCCGCGCTTGATCGTGGCCAGCCGCATGGATCGTGATCGTGCCGACGCCGAGCGCGTGTTGGACTCGCTGACCAAAGCCTTTGGCCGGGCGGTAATTCCCCTGGAACTGCCTATCGGGAAGGAGAAAAACTTTCGTGGCGTGGTGGACCTGGTCACGCTGAAGGCCTACACCTACGAGCTAGGTGGAAATGGCAGAGGCAAAGAAACCGAAATTCCAGCCGACATGAAGGACGAAGCCCAGGCGCAACACGAGAGGCTGGTAGAACTCGTGGCCGAGGGCAACGATGCGCTGATGGAAGAGTTCTTTGAAAAAGGAACGATCCCCGAGGAAGACCTGATCCCGGCGCTGCATAACGCTATTCGCGAAGACAAGATCTTTCCGGTAATTTTCGGATCCGGGCTGGGAAACATCGGCGCCGACCGCGTCATGGATTTCATCGTGGATTACACGCCCGCGCCTTCAGAACACGAGTGGGTGCAGGGCGATCCGGCCGCGGCCACGAATGGAGAGCCTCCGAAGCGTCACGAGACGGATACCGAACCAGTCTCGCTTTACGTGTTCAAGACCGTTTCCGATCCGTTCGCGGGGCGGATTTCCTATTTCAAAGTTTTTTCCGGCGTACTGAAAAACGATTCCACCGTGGTGAACTACAGCCGCGGCTCTCTCGAAAAGATGGCGCATATTGCCGTCATGCAGGGTAAGACTTCAGTCCCGGTGCCGGAATTGCATGCGGGCGATATTGGAGCAGTGGCAAAGCTGAAAGAGACGCTGACCGGCGATACGCTGGGCGACAAGTCCGCGCCAATTCAGTATCCGCGGGTGAAGCTGCCTGAGCCAGCCATCACCTTCGCGATCGAGCCCAAGAGCCGCGCCGACGAAGACAAGCTGGGGCCTGGCATCCACAAACAGATGGAAGAAGATGCCATGCTGCGTTTCTTTCGCGATCCCCAGACGAAAGAGTTTCTGATCGCGGGAACGGGCCAGCAGCATATTGAAGTGGTGGTTTCGAAAATGAAGAAGCGGTACCACACCGAGGTCGTTCTCAAGGCGCCGAAGGTTCCATATCGTGAGACGATTCGCGGCAAAGCTGATGTGCAAGGGAAGCACAAGAAGCAGACTGGCGGCCACGGTCAGTATGGCGATTGCAAGATCAAGATGGAGCCCATGCCGCGGGGTGGGGAGTTTGAGTTTGTGAACGACATTTTCGGCGGCGCGATTCCCAAGAACTATATTCCCGCCATCGAAAAGGGAATCAAGGACGCGGCCTCTCGCGGATACCTCGCCGGATTTCCAGTGGTGGATTTCAGGGTCATCTTGTATGACGGCTCCTATCACGACGTCGATTCCAACGACATGTCTTTCCAGATGGCAGGCCGTATCGCTTTCCGAAAAGCTATGGAGCAGGCCAAGCCTTCGTTGCTGGAGCCTGTGATGGCGGTCGAGATAACCGTGCCTGACGATTTCGCGGGCAGCATCATGGGTGACCTCAATAGCCGTCGCGGCCGCATTCAGGGAATGGACAACAAAGGAGGCAATACCGTCGTCAAGGCGGAAGTGCCCATGGCCGAAATGCTCACCTACGGCGTCGATCTGACCTCAATGACCCAGGGACGCGGCAGCTTCAACATGGAAATGCATCACTACGACACCGTTCCCGGGATGCTGCAGGAGAAGATCGTCGAAAAGGCGAAGGCAGCGCGCGGGGATGTGAAGGAAGAGGAAGAGTAGTTCGATCTTTGCTATCTGCCTTCAAGCGGGCGACCTGCGGGTCGCCTTTTGCTTTACGCAAATGGCGCACAGACGACCTGTCATGCGGTAAATTGACTGTCACCCGGAAAATGATATGAGCGGATGGGAAGAACACTCGCAGACCTGGAAGAAGATGTCGCACACGTCTTCTATTCTCTTTTTTGCCGGCGTTTTCTGCCTTTTCGCTTCGATGGTTTTGATCAGCTCGGGCATGAGCCCCCAATCCCAGTCTGCGCTGGAGATGATTGCCAGTGCGCTGATCGGGGGTGGCTTTGCCATTGGCTGGGCGTTCGCGGGCACGCGCAAACTCCTTTGGTTGTTCTTGGTCGTGGGCATATTGCAAGTTGCGGCCTTCAATCTTCTGGCGTGGTTTACCGGCCCGCGCCACCTGCTCGACGCGCAGGAGTTACAGCGAAAAGTTCGGATCCACGGATGGGCCGAAATTCCGCTGATCATCGCGGGCTACATTTTATTCATCGTTTTCTTCAATCGCGAAGGCGCAAGGTTCTTCCGAACGCAAACCGAATTGCGGCTCGCCGGCGAGATCCACAGAAGTCTGGTCCCGGCGCGGCACGACACCATTGGCAAGGTGGAGCTTTTTGGCACGTCGATTCCCAGCAGCGAAGTGGGCGGCGACTTGTTCGACATCGTGCAGAGCGACGGCACCTGGCACGCTTATGTTGCCGACGTTTCAGGTCATGGAGTCGCTGCGGGAATTCTGATGTCCATGATCAAGAGCTCGGCTTTTATGCAGCTCACCAAGCTGAACAAGCCGGACGAATTGCTCGCCGATCTTAACGATGTGATGCAGCCTTTTACTTCTCCTGCAAACTATCTAACGTTTGCCTATGTGAGCGGAAACGGGACCGACAATCTCAACTTCGCCCTCGCCGGACATTTGCCGATTCTGCATTATCGAGCGCAGAGCAAAACCATCATCGAGCACTCGGACTCGAACGTTCCGATCGGGCTTTTCAAAAACCAGCGCTTTGAGATTTCAAATCTCGCCCTCTTGCCGGGAGATTTGCTCGCCGTGATAACGGATGGATTTACCGAGGTCTTCGACTCCAGAGAAAAAGAGATCGGGATGGAGGAATTCAAATCCATGCTTCGGGCCTGCGCCGACAAACCGCTGCCCCAGATCTATCGTGACCTGCGCGCCGACACCATGAAATTTGGTAAACAGACCGATGATCAAACTATGCTTTTGATCCGGCGTCTGGGTTAATCGTTCATCTTGAGAATGGGTTTAATTTGTCGAGACGTGCATTACACGTAGCGAATTCGGTTCACCCGAGGTAACTGATATGAAGTCGTTGTTATGGCTTGTCGTGGTTGCGCTGTCGTTGCTGCCGCTCCACGCCGCAAACTGCCCGGCTCCACAGCCGAAGAATGGCGATGCGCTGATCCACCTTGAGCAGACCTGGGCGAGCGCGCTTGAAGTGCACGATGCCGAAGCGGTCGGCTGCATCCTCGCGGAGGAATTTCAGGACGCAGATCCCGGAGGCAAGCTGATTAACCGGTCGGACACGCTGGCGCAGATTCCTCATCGGCGCCCCGGCAAGAATATTCTGAGCGAACTCGAACCCCACATTTTCGGCGATTTTGGCTACATCCGCGGGCTGGCCACGTTAGTGGACGGACAAGGCAAGACTCTGGCCCGCGTCCGCTTTACCGACATTTATGTTTATCGCAACCAGCGATGGCAGGCGGTAGCAGGCCAGGAATCGCTGATCCCGGACGCGGCGAAATAAGCCGGTGCGCGCCGTGGTACAACGCGTGAGGCGTGTTCGCGTCACAGTGGACGATGAGGTTGTTGGGACGATCGGCCCCGGATTGCTTGTCCTGCTGGGAGTCGGTCAGGAAGATACCCGAGCCGGCGCGGACTATCTCTCAGACAAGATTATTGGTCTGCGCATTTGTGAAGATGACAGCGGCAAGATGAACAAGGCCGTCGCTGAAACCGGCGGTGAGGTGCTAGTGGTCTCCCAGTTCACACTCTATGGTGATGTTCGGCGAGGAAAGCGGCCGTCGTTTGATGATGCAGCTCCGCCGGAGAAAGCTCGCGAGCTTTACGAATATTTTGTTGAGCGTATCCGCGCCGCCGGACTTAGGTGTGAAACCGGAAAGTTTCAAGCGATGATGCAGGTGGAACTGGTCAACGACGGGCCCGTGACTATCCTGCTTGATTCATCGAAAACGTTCTAGCCACCGGCTCTTCGCCGGCTGCCTTGAGTTGGTTGCTTCCCAAAATCCGCAATACGTCGTTCCAGTTGTTCGCTCGCAAGGGCGTAGCTTCGTCGGCGTTGTGAGGGGCGGTAAACAAGATCCCAGTGCCGCGGAATTCTCTGAAATGCCGCGACCGGTCATCCACCAGCACGTCCGCATTAATTACGTTCTTGTCTCCACAAAACACAATCTGGCTGGTCGGAATAAATGGGAAGTTCTTCTGCAACCACTCATACTTTCCATCGAACGACGAAGGCACCTCCATGGCGGCGCTGGCGATGTAAACATCGTGATTCCGCGACAGCTCCAGCAATGCCTCGCGGCTTCCCTCAATGAGCTCGAGGTTGGCAAAAAATCCTTCCTCGTGGCAAATACCGGCAAACACCTCCCAGCGATCGTGTGGGATCGCTGTACCCAGCCCCTTGCGCGTGACCAATTCAGGAGTAAGGTTTGCTCCGGTGCGGCGGTTGTAAATGTCCAGTTGCTTGCCAAAACTGTCCGCGATCACTTCGTCCATATCAACGGCGATTCGAAGTCTGCGCTGCCCCAAATCTCGCGATCGCAGATTGAGCTTTTTCCTGGGAGGGTTGGCCTTCAGAATAATAGAGACGAGAACCATCACTACCGACAGGGCATTCGCCCATATCACCGCGACCGCATGAACCTGAATGCCATAAACCAGCCACAGCAGCACGCCGGTCAGATACAGAAACAGCATCTGGTACGACAGGTCTTTCCCACCTTGTTTCCGCAACTTGATGATCTGCGGAACAAATGCTCCCGTGGTGCAGACCGCCGCCACCGTTCCTACGCAAAGCCGTTACCGTCATGATAAATTCCTCTCCCCTCGTAATTATAAGTAGAAATCTGGGAGAGCGATTCGTCCAATGAAATGATGGATAGCCTGTGATAACTTTGGCTTATGCAGCTGGACACTCAGGAGTTCGTTTCATTCGCTATCCTTGCCGAGTTGTTGCATTTCGGCCGGGCCGCCTCCCGTTTGCATGTTTCGCAGCCGGCGTTGAGTAAACGGATCAAGGGTCTGGAAGAAAAGATTGGCGGACCTCTTCTGATCCGCAACCGGCGCGGAGTTACGCTCACTCAGGCAGGAACCATGTTCTACCAGGAGTGCCGCAGAGTGACCCGCGATATCGATATGGCATTCGAAGTCGCGCGAGCAGCTACCAGCGGCGAACTGGGCAAGCTTCGACTCGGACTCGGTATGTCCACCGTGCTTAGCCTGGTTCCCCGGGCCTTGTTGAAATTCCGCGAGGCGCGTCCGGGTGTCGAGATCGAAGTCGCCGATATGTCCACGCTTCGCCAGATCGAAGCGTTGATCGCAGGCCGCCTCGATATTGGTTTTGTGCGTTTACCGGTCAATCATCTTCAACTCGCGGTCCGAAAGGTTCTGACCGAACGCCTTACGATTGCGACCTCGGCCACGTTCCCCGGTCCCGTCACCATGCGAGGCATTCAGGAACAGGCTTTCATTCTCATCGCTCGGCGAGTGTCTGCTACGTTTCACGATCATTGCATCAGCTTGTGTGACCGCTCAGGATTTGCGCCGAGGATCGTCTACGAGGCCAACGATACCTTCACCATTCTTAATCTGGTGAGCGCGGGAATTGGCGTCTCCCTGGTGCCCCGGGCGGCGAGCGCGATGCACATCACTGGGGTCAAGTTCGCGCCGGTCCGCGACAAATATGCCGACTGGGATATTGGAATGGCCTGGAACAAGAAAATGGAGTCGGAAATTATCAGGAAATTCGCGGAGATCGTTCTGCAAGTGCGGACCTATTTGTGATTCAGCGCCAATGCCCGACCTAAAAGGGTTGAAATCTAGCCAGCCGCCAAATCCGCGATTCGCGCGGCATCCACGCAAGCCCGCACGTCGTGAGTGCGTATGATTTGCGCACCCTTTAAGATAAGTACCGTCTCGGCGGCCAGCGTTCCGAATTGCCGGTCTGTGACGGCGGCATCTTTTCCGTCACGAGCCAATGCCCGTCCAATAAATGACTTTCGCGAAACGCCCGCCAGAAGCGGGAAACGCAGTTGATGAAATTCCTCAAAACGCCGCAACAACGGATAGTTCTCTTCGCGGTTCTTTCCAAATCCAAAACCGGGATCAATCACCATGCGTTCCCGTTTCATTCCGGCGAGCACGGCGGCTTCCGTGCGGTCCCGCAACTCTCGCTTCACCAGGGAGATAATGTCGGGCACGCCAGGCAATGTGCGCCACTCCTTCGGAAGCCCGCGCATATGCATCAGGATCGCGCCGCACTTTAATTCCGCCAGCGTCTTCGTCATGTTCGGGTCCCACAAAAACCCGCTGACGTCATTCACTATCTCCGCCCCGGCCTCTGCCGCTTTGCGCGCGACCTCGGCCTTGTAGGTGTCGACTGAAATCGTGGCTTTCGGATTCTTCTGCTTAATTTCCGCAATTACCGGGATTACTCGCTTCAACTCTTCTTTCTCGGAAACAGCTTTCTCACCGACCGCCGCGCCTGCTTTTCCCCCAACCTCTGCCCCGGGACGGGTGGATTCGCCGCCCACGTCTACGATGTCAGCACCGTCCTTGAACAGTTGGAGCGCGTATTCGACCGCGCGTTCGCAGTTGATATTCACCCCGCCATCAGAGAATGAGTCGGGGGTGACGTTCACCACGCCCATAATTAGCGTGCGCTTTCCCAGTTGTAATGTGCGATTGCCGATCAGCCAGTCGAATACTGGTCGCATGCAGAGGATTCTAAACCTACGATGATGGTGTCAGCGGATGCTCCTATCCGCTTCGTAGACACCCGATGCTACAATCGCCTTGCGATGCGCCATCCGCGACTGTTCCCGCGACTGGTTCTGTGTCTGTTGCTGCTGACGCAACTGCATGCCGCGTCACATAAGCCGCTCGACAAACGCATCGCGGCCATTCTCGATTCAACCGAACTTGCCCACGGGTTTTGGGGCATCGAAGTCGTCTCGCTTTCTACCGGCAAAACTCTTTATGCCCAGGACGCGGCCAAACTATTTACTCCCGCTTCGAATACCAAGCTGTTCACCACGGCTGCAGCTCTCGCCCTGATCGGTCCCGACTACAGCTTTCGCACCACGGTGGAAACGAACGGCACTCTCGACACGCACGGACGTCTCACCGGCGATCTGGTGCTGGTGGGCCGCGGCGATCCCAATCTTTCCGGACGCGAACTGCCCTACACGCTGCACACGCAAAGGAACGATCACCCTATTCGCGTGCTCGAGGACCTGGCGGACACGCTGGCGCAAAAAGGCGTCAAATACGTGGACGGCGACATCGTCGCGGACGATTCTTATTTCGCCTTCGAACGTTACGGCGAAGGCTGGAGCCAGGACGACCTGCTATGGGCCGACGGTGCACCGGTTTCCGCGCTCACCATCAATGACAACGTCATTTTCGTAAATATTCTTCCGGCGGACCGGGCAGGGGATCGCGCTTTCGTCAGCATTACACCATTCGCCGGTTACTATCGGATCGACAACCGCATCATTACTACGCCCACAGGTACCGGCCGCAAGATATTCATCAATCGGGAGCCGGGCGCGACAGTACTGACTCTGTGGGGCAACATGCCGATGGGCGACGCCGGCGTCAATGAGGCACTTGCCATTGAAGATCCCGCGGAATTTGCTGCTGACCTCTTCCGGCAGTTACTCGAGGTGCGCGGCATCGCCGTTTATGGCAGCCAGAAAACGCGGCACACTGCGCTTTCGAGCCTCTCGACGTTCACGGTCACGGCATCTGCTGCCGCGCGCGGCGGAGACGAGTCATCGCGAGGCTTGCTGAATCAACCCCTGGTGCTGGCCAGCTACCAGTCCAAACCTCTCATTGAGGATGTACGCGTCATTAACAAGGTCAGCCAAAATCTGCATGCGGAGATACTTCTGCGCCTACTCGGGAGGGAAAAGGGAACTGCGGGCACGATCGAAGGCGGCCTTGAAGTTTTACGCGGATTCCTGAACCAGGCGGGGGTGACCAGCGACCAGTACGTTTTCTATGACGGGTCCGGACTGTCGCGCCAGAATCTGGTAACCCCGCACACGGTCGTGCAACTGCTGCGTTACGCCGATTCGCAACCCTGGGGTGCAAGTTTCCGCGACACCTTGCCGTTGGCCGGCACCGACGGTTCACTCGCCGAGCGGTTTAAGACGCTGGACGTACAGGGCCGCGTCCGGGCAAAGACAGGTTCTCTGGGGGGCGTCAAAGCGCTTTCCGGATACGCCACCACAAGCCGCGGCGACTCGGTAGCGTTTTCGATCCTCTCGAATAATTTCAACCTGCCTGACAAGCAAATGAACGAAGCCATCGACAACATCGTGGGAGCAATTCTGGACGACGGCAAGAAGAAGTGAAGAAAGCTATTCATTTAGTGCAGGTGCTGTTCGTGAATACCCGTCGAAAAGCCAGTGGTCCAATTACCGAGGCATACGTTTAGCCTGCCGGTCGCGCATGCCACGCACGGCGCCGGGGCCGGTGCCTGTGGGAGGTTTGCGCATTCCTTCCAGCAGTTCCTTCAATACCACAGCGTTGTTATGCCGCTCGTTTTTCGAAGCAAAAAGCAAAGTCAGATTTTTCTTTTTGTGCGCCAAGCCGTAAAGCGCGTCAAGCGCGTCTGCAGCCCGCGCCAAGACTAATTCTTTCAGATAACGTTTGCGAAAAGTAATCCAGCTATCGGGCCGGGCGTGAAACCAGCGTCGCAGTTCGTTCGAAGGAGCGAGATCACGCAGCCAGGCATCCAGTGCGGCTTCGCTCTTTGTCAATCCGCGAGGCCACAAACGGTCTACCAGCACGCGGTAGCCATCACCGCGCGTGGGCTTCTCGTAAACTCGCTTGACGAAGATGCGTTTGGCGGCTGCGGGCATGGCAATGCTCTACTATTGTACTTCGCGGGAACGCGACGCGGAGCGTTCGACGTTCAATCTCGCAAACCGCGCGCTGCACGAAATTGCGCTGCAGGCTTTTGATAGAAAAGTAGAAGAGGAGAACGGACTGCTTAACGTGTTAAGCCCACGAACTTCAGCTACCGGCAATAACTGGCGCTGGACCGGAACTCTCTGCCTGCTAATTCTCCTCTTGTGTGCATGTGACGTTCAGCGCCGAAAAAGCGATGCCGAACTGGGGCTGACTCCACAGCAATCGGCAGGGCGAAAACTTTACGATCAGCATTGCGACCGTTGTCATGAGCCCTACTCATCACGCGACAAAAAAGGACGCAGTCTGCAGGGCGTTTTTAAAAAACCGTTCCTGTCGCAAAGTGGAATGCCCGCTAACGACGAGCGCGTGGGCGAGATGATTCTTACGGGCCGCAACATGATGCCGGCTTTTGGGCAGGTCATGTCAAAGCAGCAAGTCCAGGACATCCTGGCCTACCTGCACACTCTTTGAAACCGGCATCCTTGCATTGAGATCGTCCTGAATTCAGATTCGGAGGAGAGTAGCTGTCTTTGAACGCTGCGATCCGGCCTACCGATGCCGCGAAGTTACGCGCCGGGCAGGTCTCGGAGGTTCTTCCTCTCGATCCCGCGGCTGGGCGTGCTCATAGTCCCCGTCCACGGGAGCGAGCGGCAGCGGAGCGGAAGATGTCGATCCCTGATACTTGCTTCGCGCCGCCATCAGTTTTTCCAGTTCCACGCTGCCCAGTGGTTGCTGCCGTCCAAGCAGATGTGTCACCAACGAGATCTGCGCGAAATGTTCCACCGTCTCCATCTTCATATAGGCGGAATGCAGATCAACACCGTATGCGACCACTCCGTGGTTCGACATCAAAATCGCGTCGTACTGGGGCACCAACGGTTCGAGGCCGTTGGTAAGTTCCGCCGTACCAGGCGTGCCATATTTAGCAAGCGGGATCGAGCCCAATCCAATCACTACCTCGCAGACCAGAGGCTGGTTCAACGCCATGCCGGCCGCGGCAAAACCAGTCGCGGTAGGTGGATGAGCGTGGACGATGCCTCGCACATCAGGCCGAAGTTTGTAAATCAGGAGATGCATCGCGATTTCGCTTGAAACAGTCCTTCGCCCCGAAACCGCGCGACCGTCCATATCCACAATCACCAAATCTGACGGTTTCATCATCCCCTTGCACATGGATGTCGGTGTGGCGAGAATATGCCGGGCGTCAAGGCGCACGGAAAGATTGCCATCCATCGCAGCCACATAGCCGCGCTGGTGCAGTGCCCCTCCAAAGAGGACAATTTCGCGGCGATGTTGGCGTTCACTGGGCATGGTCTTACAAGGGTGGGAACGGCAAGCCCCGGCTCGATGTCGCGTATGGTAACCCAGGCTGCTGGCGGTTACAAACGCTTTTACACACTATTACATTGTTGCAACGCCCAAATGCAAGAGTCGATGGAAACATTTTTTCTGGAAAACCACGGAGTTGGTTCGTCGTCCCGGGACTTGGCAGAGAAATCCTATAATCAAATTGCGTGCTGGTTTCAGACTTCAACTATTCACTTCCCGAAGAACTCATCGCCCAGGAGCCGCTTGCGGACCGGGCTGGCTCGCGATTGCTCCATCTGAACCGCAACTCGCGAGAATTGCACGACCGTCAATTCCGCGACTTCCCCGGCTTGCTGGCTCCCAGCGACTTAGTTGTCTTCAACAACACTCGCGTCTTTCCGGCACGGCTTTACGGCAGAAGAAGCGGCATAAACGCGCAACGGCTGAGCCTGGAAAACCCCGCCTCACGCGACTTTCTGCGAGGTACCATCGAAGTTCTACTCACTCGTCAACTCTCCGAGGACCCTAATGAGTGGGAATGCCTAGTACGCCCAGGAAGGAAAATCGGCGTGGGAGAAGAACTCTTTTTTGGGGACGAATCTTCCGGCGCTGCGGAATTGCAAGCGGAAGTTGTTGCCCGCGGCGCTTTTGGAGAACGCCGTATCCGTTTCGTTCCCGTGCCTGATTTTTTTGCCGTGGTCGAACGTATCGGCCATGTTCCCCTGCCTCCATACATCGTTCGCAACGACCAGGCCGCAGACCGTGACCGCTACCAAACTGTTTACGCTCAAGAAAAGGGCTCGGTGGCCGCCCCTACCGCAGGTTTGCACTTCACCCCCGAAGTTCTGGCTCAAATCAAAGACCGGGGAATTGAAACTGCGGAAATCACGCTGCACGTGGGTTTGGGAACATTTCAGCCGGTGCGTGAAGAAAAGGTGGAAGACCACAAACTGCACCTCGAGGCGTATTCGATTTCCACTGAAGCCGCAACCGCAATCAACCGCGCATTGGACGCAGGACGCCGAATCGTCGCAGTGGGCACTACCACCGTCAGAGCGCTTGAACATTCGGCGACAAAATCGGCGGGCAGACTAAAAAGCGGAACCGGCGAAGCCGACATTTTTATTTATCCGGGTTATGCATTCCGAATTGTAGGTGCGCTGCTAACAAATTTTCATCTCCCGCAATCAACGCTGCTGATGCTGGTGGCCGCCTTAGCCGGTAAGGAGCGGTTACTTGAAGCGTACGGCCACGCTGTGCGCGAGCGCTACCGGTTCTATTCCTATGGCGATTGCATGTTCTTCGAGTAAGCTCCTTTGCGAGCTCTGCGTCACCCCCTGCGTCCTTTGCGGTTAAAGTCTTTAACGTCAATCGAGACGGACCGCGCCCTAAACAGCGATATACTTACCGCGCAGGGAAAAATATGACCACTCAAGCCCCATCCAAGCCGGTTCCAATCCAGAACTTTGTAACTGAACTGAAGAAATTTCCCGAATCCGCTTTCGACGGCGTTGACCAGATCATCACATTCCTGCAACAGACTCCCGTTCAGCCCGATACTCTGAGCCCGTATCTCACCTGGGACAAACAGCATTACACCCGCAATCTGATCGACAAGACGCCCCTCTACGAACTCGTCGCCATCTGTTGGGAGATCGGTCAAGCCAGTTCCGTTCATAATCACCGCGAACAGAATTGCTGGATGGCCGTCCCCATCGGACGCCTGCAGGTCGAAAACTTTCATGTCGTAGCGCAGGACCTGGACCAGGGCACGTGCAAACTGGAAACCGCAACCACGGTGGAAATGAATCCACGTCAGCCCTGTGCGGTCGATCCTCTCGAACCCGTCCACCGCGTCTATAATCCCCGCGAGTTCAATCAGCGAGCAGTAAGCCTGCACGTATATTCCCGTCCCTTTGATACGTGCGTTGTTTACTCGCAGGAACAGGGGACGTGCGGGGTTATCAAGCTTCACTACCAAACCGAGTACGGCAAACCCTCAAAGAACTAGCGGCCGACGGCCACAGCAGCTGCAATCCTCCTGCTAAAATTGAGTGTTGCCTCCTAAAAAGAAATCTTCGCCTGTCCCTCTGGAGCCCGGCACAAGTGCTGGCCCCGCTATTGTTCCGGCGCCACCCACTGCGCCTGGACCAAACGACGGCCGCCGCATTTTTCTCATGGATGCCATGTCCTTCATCTTCCGCGCCTATCATGCCATGGCGCGGGCGCGCGGCATGTCCACCAAAACCGGGCTTCCCACCGCGGCGACCTATGTCTTCGTCAACATGCTGCGCAAACTTCGCGATGATTTCTCTCCCGAATACCTGGCAGCAGTTTTCGATGTGGCCGCGCCCACTTTTCGTGATCAGGAAGCGGAAGCCATCACCAAAGTTCGCAAGTGGGATCTAAAAACTCAGACTTTTCAGGAAATCGAATATCACGGCTACAAAGCCAACCGCAGCGAGATGCCCGCGGAGTTGGTGCAGCAGGTTCCATACATCCGTCGCGCGCTCGAGGCTTACCGCATTCCTATTCTCGAGCTCTCGGGCTATGAAGCCGACGACGTCATCGGCACGCTCGCTCGCAAAGCCACCGAGCAGCAGTACCTGGTCTATGTGGTTTCCAGCGATAAAGACATGATGCAGTTGGTCAATGACCGCGTCCTGGTTCTCAATCCTCCCAAGGACAATCTGATCAGCGACGCCAAAAAAGTCGAAGAGATTCTGGGCGTGCCTCCCGAACGGGTGATCGACGTCATGGCCCTGCGCGGAGACTCGATCGACAACATCCCCGGCGCCCCGGGAATCGGGGACAAGGGATCGGTCGAACTCATCAGACGCTTCGGCACCGTTGAACAGGCTTTGGACCGGGCCTCCGAAGTAGAGAAAAAGTCTTACCGGGAATCGCTCCAGAATAATCGCGATAACGTTTTGTTCAGCAAGCGTATGGTAACGATCGACTGCAACGTACCCGTCGAGTTCGAACCGGAAGCGATGCGCACCGGCGCCCCTGACATCGAAGCCCTCCGTTCCCTGTTCACCGAACTTGAATTCACTTCCCTGCTTAAAGAACTTTTGCCGGTGGTCGAAGTCAGCGAGGCGCACTATACGGAAGCAAAGTCCGCCGCCGATGTTGACGCCGTGCTGAACAAGGTTTCTCCAAGCACCGCTCTGGCGGTGGCCATCGAGGCTGAAACTGTCGACGTGGAAGAGAGCGAGGAAGAGCTGGACGAACCTCAGGAAAGCATGTTGCCGCTCACGGCAGCACCAGTGGAGAGCTTACCGCCGCAGACAGTGGCCATCTCCGCAGCCTCTGGCACAGCATTGACCATCTCTCTTCGAATCGACGAAGCGGCTGCACGAGTGAAATCGGCCCTCGAACGCGATGACGTTCCCAAAGCCATTCACGATTACAAGGCAGCCATTCACGCTTTCGCTCCCCAGGGAATCACGCTGCGCGGTGTCCAGCACGACTCGATGTTGTACTCCTACCTGCTCGACCCGACCTATTCTTCGCATCGCCTGCCCGAAGTTGCACTACGCCGCTTCAACCTCAAATTAAGCGGCACGTTGGCGGAATCGGCCGACGTGACCGGAAGATTCGCCGCGGCCCTGCGCCAGGAAGTCGAACAGGGCAAGCTTCTGAAGTTGTACGAAGAAATCGATCTGCCGCTGGTTCCAGTCCTTGCGGGCATGGAACAGGCGGGGGTCAAGATTGATCGCGGCGTGCTGAAAGAAATGTCGTCGCGCCTGGAGCGCGAAGTTGAAGCCAAGGCCCGCGAAATACACGAGTGCGCCGGATGCGAGTTCAACATCAATTCTCCCAAGCAGCTCGGGGACGTACTCTTCAACAAAATGAATTTGCCGAAGCCGGTGAAGTACGGCAAGGGCAAGATGATCTCCACCGCGGTAGACGTTCTCGAAGGCCTTGCAGAGACGCACGCCGTTGCCCGCCAGGTGCTGGAGTTCCGCCAGCTTTCGAAACTCAAATCCACTTACGTTGATGCCCTGCCCGCGCTGCTGAATCCGGCTACTGGACGCCTGCACACGACTTTCGCGCAAGCCAGTACGGCGACGGGAAGGCTTTCGTCCGCGAATCCCAACCTGCAAAACATTCCCATCCGCACCGAACTGGGACGCGAGATTCGCGCCGCATTCACAGTAGAACCGGGCCATGTGTTGCTCGCGGCCGACTACTCTCAGATCGAGTTGCGATTGCTGGCGCACTTCTCCAAAGACCCTCTACTGGTCGAGGCCTTCCGGCGCGGTGACGACGTTCATACCCTGACGGCTTCGCAGGTGTTCGGCGTGCCGCCACTCATGGTTACCGCGGACCACCGCCGTCAGGCCAAAGTCGTGAACTTTGGGATCGTCTACGGACTGTCGGCATTCGGGCTGTCCCAGAATCTTGGCATTGAGCCGTCGGAAGCCAAGCAGTTCATCACCAACTATTTTGATCGATACAAAGGTGTGCGCAACTTCATCGACCAGACTCTCGAGCAGACCCGGCGCGAGCAGCGGGTCACAACTTTATTCGGCCGCGTGCGCCCCATCCCCGACATCAACAGCAAAAACGCCAATCAGCGTGGTTTTGCCGAGCGCACTGCCGTAAACACGCCGCTGCAAGGCACGGCCGCGGACCTTATCAAGATCGCCATGATCCGCATCGATGCCGCTCTGCGCGAACAAGGATTGAAGTCGCGCATGACATTGCAAGTCCACGACGAACTGGTCTTTGAAGTACCGGAAAAAGAAGTCGATGCAGTACGCACGCTCGTGCGCGATCAAATGGAAAACGTCCATCCGCTTTCGGTGCCCCTGCTAGTAGAAATAGGAGTAGGAAAAAACTGGCGGGACTTGGAATGACTGTGTAGGGAATGATTGTGTGGGGACGGGTCAGAGACCCGTCCCCCCAAAAACCGCTACGCTCCCAGCGCGGTCTTGATCGCTCCCGCAATTCCCTGAGCCAGCGCTTTCATCTTCTCTTCTGACTCCGCCTCAATCATGACTCGCGCCAAGGCTTCAGTTCCAGAGTACCGCACCACTACGCGGCCGTTGCCATCGAGCTCACGCTCGGCTGCTGTGATTGCACTCTGGATCTCCGGCACTTTGGCGAATGGTACTTTCTCGCGTACCCGAACGTTCTGAATCGTCTGCGGAAAAACTTTCAGATCGCTCACCATGTCAGCCAGCGCTTTGCCCGTTTTCGCCATCGTTTCCATGACGCGCAGCGCCGTGAGCAAACCGTCGCCGGTAGTGGCTTCGCCGTCCCGGAAAATGATGTGCCCTGACTGTTCGCCACCCAGAACTGCCCCGCTCTTCTGCATTTCCTCGAGTACGTACTTGTCCCCGACGTTGGCGCGCAGCATGCGAATGCCTGATTTTCGCAGCGCAATCTCCAGTCCCATGTTCGACATGGTGGTCGCGACGACGGTTTCTCCGGGCAGCGTTCCCTGCTCTTTCATATGACGTGCCGCCAAAAGAATAACCGCATCGCCGTTTACCACCCGGCCGTTGGCGTCGCAAAAGAGAGCGCGGTCCGCGTCTCCGTCGAAAGTTACGCCCAAATCGAATTGTCCCGGCTTGGCGGCCATCTCTTTAGCCAGCGTGTCGGGATGCAAGGCGCCGCAACTGTCATTGATATTCTTGCCATCCGGACGGCAACTGAGAAAAGTCGCCTGAATTTTGCTCAGCCGGAACAGTTCGGGCGCCTCCGCCGTAGCTGCGCCATTCGCGCAATCCACCAGCACCCGCAGCCGGCTCAAGTCCGTACTCACATTTTTAGACAACCACTTTATGTAGGAGTGACGCAATTCAGCCTGTCCGGGCAGACTCGGAACGAGTTGAGCTGACGAATCCACATGGGGCGCAGGGTTCTGCAATAAAGCGAAAATTTCCTGCTCAATGGCCATCTCGTGGGCATCCGGCAATTTGTAACCATCGCCGGAAAAAACCTTGATGCCATTGTCAGTCCACGGATTGTGCGACGCCGAAATAACCACGCCCGCGGCGTACTTTCGCGAGTGCGCCAGGTAGGCAACCCCAGGCGTGGTAATCACGCCGGCACTGTCCACTTCAATTCCGCTTGCCTGTAGCCCTTGCGTCACACGATCGGCGATCCAGGAGCTGGACTCGCGCGTATCCTGCCCGATTACCGCGCGCGCCGGCGCGCCGCTGCGCTTCAGATCGTGGCCCAGCGCGCGCCCGATCATATAGGTGCTGTCCTGAGTCAGGGGAAATTCGCCGGCTACGCCGCGAATCCCATCGGTTCCGAAAAGTTGTCGCGTTTGGGATGTCATGCGTGGAGTGTCATTCTTGGCTTGTCATGGATGGGTTGTAGCGCCCAAAGGATGCCTAGCGTCCGCCCGCTGCCGCGCCGGGCTTCTCCATAATAACCGTCACTCGCACTGGATTCGAGTTCATTACCTGCACCAGGGGATCAGAAACGTAAGCATGTCGCACAAAATTAGCCCGATCCATGGTACCGCTCGCGTCCACCAGGTCGGTGATCGCCGCCTCGACGGCCTGTACCCGCTTCTGCGGTCCGCTGATCGTGACCGTGGAAGGTTCGGAGAGAATCTGGCCAATCGCATAGCCCGGCGCAAAGGTGCCAACCACGCGAGGGTGCACCGGAATCTGACGGGTAAGACGGGCGTCAAAACTGATGTGAATCTGGCTGGGAATGATTTGTACGACTTCCAGCTCTTTTGGATGATGGATTTGATCGGTCGTGAGGTCAAACGTGCGATCTCCGGCCTTCATTCCAGTAAGTTCGATGTCAGCGGAAATATCCGCAAGTTGCAGGCGGCGCACCATGCGCTGCGGGCCTCGCACCCGTATCTGAGCCCGGGGAATGCTCTCCGAGCTGATTTCCAGGTTCTCTGGAATGTTGTGAAACTCAATCGGCACGTCCACCGCGACTTCAGCCACCGGATCACGCGCCACAGCCAGCCACAAAGCCACGGCCAGCCCAAGAGAGAGCAGCTTCAGTCCGAAATTATGCAACACATGCCGCTGGAAAAAATCTTTCATGATGTTTGATTCACGAGCGTGGTGCTTGTGATTAACGCTCGTCCGTCGATGTCAGCCGGGAGTCTGCGGCCTGCGGCATTGACCGTTGGCTGTCATCCTCCGCTCCGGACAAATCTTCGCTGTCATTGGTGATCGGCGTGGGCAAAGTGGAACGGGGTACATAGCGACGCAGCAATTCTCCCAGTCGCTCACGCAACTGCTCCACGGTGATGTCGCGCTCGATCTTCCCTCCGACTGCGAGGCTGATGGCGCCAGTTTCTTCGGACACGATCACGGCAATGGCGTCAGTCTCCTCGGTCACGCCGATGCCGGCCCGGTGCCGCGTACCGAGTTGAGTCGATAACACAGGGTTCATCGACAGCGGGAGAAAACATGCCGCCGCGGCGATGCGGTCTTTGCGCACGATCACTGCACCATCATGCAACGGTGCGCTCGGACGGAAGATCGTGGCGAGCAGATCGTAGGAAAGCCGCGCGTCCAGCGGTACGCCGCTTTCGATGTAAGTGCGCAATCCGATTTCCCGTTCAATCACGATGAGGGCGCCGGTTTGATTCTGGGAAAACAGGTTCGACGCCAGCACAATGTCATCATAGACGTCTGCCTCGCCAGCGGATCCCCTGCTGAGCAGAAGTCGACGGCCGAGGCGCGCCAGCGCGTGCCGGATCTCGGCCGAGAAAATCACGATCAATGCGAAGACCGTGTACGGCAGCATTGCGCTTAAGAGCCAGTTCAGTGTGGTCAGTTCGCCAACGCTGGAAAAATACAGGGCCAGCCCCAGCACCGCAACGCCCACCAGCATGTACGCAGCGCGCGTGCCTTTGATCAGCGCCAACAACTCGTAAATGATGATGGCGACCAGCAAAATGTCGACGACCGCGATCATCGACATGTGCGGCCACGGCGCTGAAAACTGCCTCACCGGAGACCCCTTTCAAAAATCAATCCAGGAAAATTGAACCTGAGATTTAATTGTAATCCAGTGCGGAACGATCTCAACATCAATGGAATGAAGTATTTGTAAAGATATATAAGCCTCGAGCGTCGTGGTTGCAGCGTTTGAAGTTGACGTGAATCTTTGTCGGAAATCCTTAAGGTGAAAACCAGAGCTGAATCGTTTTAGTTCAGAGAAAAAGGATTTAACAGACTGCCCTGAGCAAACATCAACCGGCATCACCAGGCAATTTCTACTTTTCTCGACCCCGCTTGACCGTGGCGGTCAAACTCCCCTTGGCCAAACGAGCAGAAATTTCATCGCCGCTTTTCACCTGCTCGGCATCCTTCAGCAACACCCCGGAAGAATCGAACACCAGCGCATATCCTCGATCAAGAATCGCCAGCGGAGACAGCGCCTCCAGTTGCACGCTCAGTTGATCGACTCGGCCGCTTCTCCGCAGCAGCAGTGTTCGCAAAGTCCCGGCCAGTGCAGCCACGCGCGAATCGAGCTCTTTGTGAATTCCCCCCAGCATGCGCCTCACATCATAGTGACGCACCGCCGCAGCCGCTACCTCTAACCGGCGATATTGTCTCTCCAGGATCAACCGCTCTGCCCTGTCTATACGATTCTTCAAGTCGTCCAACTTCTGCTGCCGACGGTTGATTGCGTCGTTCATGCGCCCGAACGCGCCGTGCCGTGCGAGTTCGATGAGCGCTTGCCGCCCCATCAGTAAGCGGTACCGCATGGCCCGAGTTAACCGCTGACGAAGGCCCTCCGCCTGATCCTCTATCTCCTGCCGCGAACGAATCACCAGCTCCGCCGCGGCGGAAGGCGTCGGCGCTCGTAAGTCAGCCACAAAATCGATGATGGTGAAGTCGGTTTCGTGTCCGATGGCGGAAATTATGGGAATCAGGGAAGCAGCCACGACGCGCGCCAGAGCTTCATTATTGAACGCAGCCAAATCCTCTGCCGAACCCCCGCCCCTGGCCACGATGATCACATCCACACTTCGCGCCTTGTTGAAATATTTAATTCCCGCACTCACTTCCGCGCCAGCCATCTCTCCCTGCACCTGCGCCGGAAAAATCAAAACGCTGGCACTATGATGCCGTCGGCGCACAATATTAAGAATGTCACGCAGGGCCGCCGCCTGAGGTGACGTCACAATTCCGATCCGGCGCGGCAATGCAGGGATCGGCTTTTTGCGCGAAGCCTCGAACAAGCCTTCCGCTTCCAGTTTGGCCTTGAGCTGTTCGAATGCGATCAGTAGCGCCCCGGCGCCTTTGGGTTCCAGATATTCGGCGGAAATCTGCAACTCGCCGCGATCTTCATAGATCGTGACCCGGCCGCGCAGCACGACCTGCATTCCATTCTCGGGACGGAATCGCAAGAGCCGCGCCTGTGACCGGAACATCACCGCGCGTATCTGCGAATGCTGGTCCTTCAATGTGAAGTACAAATGTCCGGAATCATGCGCCCGGAAATTTGAGATCTCTCCTTCGACCCAGGCATCGCCATACTCGCGCTCAATATGTGTGCGCACAGCCGTGACTAGATCCCGGACCGTCCACACCCGGCGATCCGCCGGCTTGAAACTGAACCCAAGTTGGTCGGATGAAGCCATTGTTGTGGAGTTTATCGTAAGGAGCCGTCAGCACTCAGAGTTCAGCACTCGGCATTCAGCGGTCAGCCGGGCAGGGGACATGCCATGTTCAGCCGCGAAGCGGCAAAAGAATAAAGCCCACGGCGCAAGCCGTGGGTTCAAGTAGCCAGAAGCCCCAGCCCCAACGGGACGAAAGATAAGGCAAGGAGGTTTAGAAGCGAATGCTGACAACTACCTCCGAAACCGCCCAATCAAATACATCACCACCGACAAGACCACGCTAACCAAAATCGACGTCGCCAGCGGAAAATAAAATGTGCTGTTCTTGCCGCGATAAACAATGTCCCCGGGCAACCGTCCCAATGGGATGTTGGCCCTTCCGAGAAGGATAAACGCCAGCCCGGCGACGATTGCCACCGCGCCAACCACCACCAATACTCTGCCTAAGTCCGCCATCACTTCAATCCAGTCCCCAGTCTAAATCAGCCAAAGACAGTGCTAGAATTTCGCCCGATGAATCATCGCCGGGTTTTATTCTCTCTGTTGGCCTTCGCTGTTCTCGCCGTTGCGCAAGGAACTGCCCCCGTTATTGAGATCACGGCCGAACCCAGCCATCACTTGTTATTTGAAAACCCATACGTGCGCGCGTTCAAGATTGACCTCGCGCCCCACGCAGCCATGCTCTTGCACCACCATCGGCACGACTACATCTTCGTAGTCCTCGGCGCCTCGAGCATTGAAAATGACATCGTCGGACAGGCGCCCTTCCTGCGCAAGTTTCAGGAAGGCGAAACCGTGTTCGTCCCCGGTCCCTTCGCCCACACCGCGAAGAATCTTTCCGACAAGCCTTTCCAGGTCATCGCAGTCGAGCTCATGAAAAACGATCAGGCGAAACTCTCACACAAGTGGGATGAAGAACGCGGCCTCCACATCCTGAACGGTGGCACCCTGGATTTTCTCTTCGCCAAAGACGGTGTCCTGGCCACCGACCTGCAACTCAATCCTGGCGGCGTCGCAACCCAAACACCATCACGAGGGACCACACGTAGTCGTAGCCATCACCGATCTGGATCTGCGCAGCGACGTCGAAGGCCAAGGCCCGTCGCAAATTCAAATGAAAGCCGGAGAAGCAATCTGGGCTAAAGGCGGCACCACGCACACCTTGACCAATACAGGAAAGCAAAACGCGAGACTCATCAGCCTCGAATTTCCGTAGCCAGATGGAACGCCTGATTCACTTGACTGTTGTATGATCCGTTCGTTTCGAAACGCTTTATCGAACAATCCATGAAAATGATTCTCTCTGTCATATGCCTCGTGATGACTGTCGCCCTCCTCAATTCGAACTCTGCCGCGGCTTCCGGCAATGGTCCTGAATTCGCGATGTCGATTCCCGCCCAGCGTAGCGGCGGACAGCCGCTCGACGGACGCATGCTGCTCCTTCTCTCGAACGATCCCTCCGCCGAGCCCCGTATGCAGATCGGCCTCAGCCCGAACACACAAATGATCTTCGGCGTCGACGTCGACGCGCTTCCGCCCGGCCAGATCGTAACTGTCAACGACCAGGCATTCGGATATCCGTTACGCAGTCTGCGTGATGTCAAGCCCGGCGAGTACTTCGTGCAGGCTGTGTTTCATCGCTATGAAACTTTTCATCGCTCTGACGGCCACACTGTGAAGCTCGCCATGGACCGCGGCGAGGGACAGCATTGGAACCTCGCTCCCGGAAATTTCTACAGTCGCCCGACAAAGATCACGATCAGCCCTGACACAAAGCGGACACTCATCATCCTCGACCAGGAAATTCCGCCCATCAAGCCGCCCGCCGACACCAAGTACATCCGTCACATCAACATCAAGAGCGAAGTCCTCAGCAAATTCTGGGGACGCCCCATGTACATCGGCGCCAACGTGCTCGTCCCCGAGGGTTTCGACGAACATCCGCAAGCTCACTACCCGCTTATTGTTTTTCACGATCACTTCGTTCCTGACTTTGACTTCTTCCGTCCCGAGCCTCCCGATCCCAATCTCAAGCCCGACTACAGTGAGCGCTTTCACATCTCCGGCTACAACCGCATCGAGCAGGAAGAGGCGCACAAGTTCTACCAGCAGTGGACCGGCCCCAACTTCCCGCGCGTGCTGATCGTGAAGCTGGCGCACGCCAATCCTTTTTACGATGACTCCTACGCCGTGAACTCCGCCAACGTCGGCCCCTACGGTGACGCCATCGAAACCGACCTCATCCCCGCCATCGAAAAACAATTTCGCGGACTCGGACAGGGCTGGGCGCGCTTCACCTACGGCGGCTCTACCGGCGGATGGGAGGCGCTCGCCGTTCAGACCTTTTATCCAGACAACTACAACGGCGCTTTCGTAGCCTGCCCCGATCCGGTCGACTTCCGCGCCTTCACCGTCATCGATCTTTACAACGACAAGAATGCCTACTATCGCGAGGGCGCGCACCGGAAGATGATGCAGCCCGGCATGCGCAACTATCTGGGACAAATCCTGGTCACCGCCGAGGAGGCCAACTATTACGAACTCGCGCTGGGAACCCGCGGCCGCTCCGGCGAACAGTTCGACATCTGGCAAGCCGTCTACTCACCCGTTGGAGACGACGGTTATCCCAAACCGATCTTCGATAAAGAAACCGGCGAGATCGACCACGCAGTCGCAGCATATTGGAAAGAGCACTACGACCTGCGCTACATCCTCGAACGCGACTGGCAGAAGCTGGGTCCGAAACTGCAAGGCAAGATCCACGTCTACTGCGGCAGCGCCGACAACTATTTTCTGAACAACGCCGTGTACCTGCTGGAAGATTTTTTGAAGACGACGAACCCTCCGTACGAAGGCGAGGTTAAATACGGAGACCGTGCCGAACACTGCTGGAACGGCGACCCTACTCTTCCCAACTACCTCTCCCGCCTCCACTACAACACCATGTACCTGCCGAAAATATTGGACCGCATCCAGAAGACAGCCCCGCCCGGCGCAGACCTCACCAGCTGGAAGTATTAGAGAGTGAGCAGCACGTGTAGGGACGGGGTCTCTGACTCGTTGAAGGCGAGCAAAGCTCGCCAGGCTTTTGATTTGGCGTCGCTGATTTAATGTGGCCGCCGGCGAACTCGCCCGCGCAGTGTGCGCAATGTTCCACGTGGAACATTTTGTACCGCCTATATTGTATGTACACAATGCGGTGAGCCGCGGAGCGGTACCAGATTACAGCCCACGGCGTGAGCCGTGGGTACGGATGATGTAATATTTCGAGCCCCGAAGGGGCGAGAGAACCCATCGCCGGTTGCAAATGAGAATTACGTGCCTCCTTGTATGAGACTTCTTCCGCCCCTCCGGGGCTTTTTCCGCTTCTGTGCTTTACCCACGGCTTGCGCCGTGGGCTGCATTCTGAGCGCCGCTCGCGGCGTGAACACCCTTGGTCGGGTGATGAAGATGCTTGCTCTCACTTTGCTTCGCGAAATTCCAATTCGGATATATTGCTTCGGGCGGATTTTTCGAATTGCCTCCGCGCCCGCCTCAACTTTGTAAACACCCCCTTGCGCTTTTCCATATTCATCTGATATAAACAATTCACCGAGAGCAGTGTGTGGCTAGCCGGACAGATTTTGTGAAACTCTCGTCGCTCGTCCGGCATCAAATTAAAAACAGGTAACTCCTGCAAATCAGTCCCGGCCACGGGGCTTCATTCGGGGACAAGGTTCCTCGAAGGGTTTAATGCGTTGTTCGCAGAAACCTCCAGGTGATCTTTTTTCAAACTGATGGTCTTCCGCCTCGGCTTGTGCCGAAATGGCATGGGTGCGGAGTGGGAGATGCGTTTCGTCGCGCGCACTGAGCTCCTCTTTAAAGTTGATTGGAAGAGTTGAAAAGCTCCCCGCTGTGGAAAACAGGTGAATATCCTGTGATCTCAACAGGTTGACAGTTGCTGCGGATGACGCGTAGTTTGTACAAGTTTCGAGGACAGGCAGAAACGCACTTGTGTGTCTCTGCTCTGGACTGAAAGCGCCCGCTCAGGCGGTAGCGATTCGGTTCTTTGACAACTAGGTTGAACGTGCCAGTCGTGAGAGGAAGGCTTGGGTTGAAATCCGAGCGATCTCACAAGATAGATCCACCACTTCTCTTCGAGGACGTGGTGGCAGTCTGCCAACTACCCGTCGGCAGACGACAGGTTTCAAATGAGAGTTTGATCCTGGCTCAGAATCAACGCTGGCGGCGTGCCTAACACATGCAAGTCGAACGAGAAAGTGGAGCAATCCATGAGTAAAGTGGCGACCGGGTGAGTAACACGTGACCAATCTACCCTTGAGTGGGGGATAACCTCGGGAAACCGGGGCTAATACCGCATAATATCCTTGGAACGGAAGTACTGGGGATCAAAGGAGCAATTCGCTTAAGGAGGAGGTCGCGGCTGATTAGCTAGTTGGCGGGGTAATGGCCCACCAAGGCAAAGATCGGTAGCCGGCCTGAGAGGGCGCACGGCCACACTGGAACTGAAACACGGTCCAGACTCCTACGGGAGGCAGCAGTGGGGAATTTTGCGCAATGGGGGAAACCCTGACGCAGCAACGCCGCGTGGAGGATGAAGTCCCTTGGGACGTAAACTCCTTTCGACCCGGACGATAATGACGGTACGGGTGGAAGAAGCCCCGGCTAACTTCGTGCCAGCAGCCGCGGTAATACGAGGGGGGCAAGCGTTGTTCGGAATTATTGGGCGTAAAGGGCGCGTAGGCGGTGCGGTAAGTCACCTGTGAAACCTCTAGGCTTAACCTAGAGCCTGCAGGCGAAACTGCCGTGCTTGAGGGTGGGAGAGGTGCGTGGAATTCCCGGTGTAGCGGTGAAATGCGTAGATATCGGGAGGAACACCTGTGGCGAAAGCGGCGCACTGGACCACTTCTGACGCTGAGGCGCGAAAGCTAGGGGAGCAAACAGGATTAGATACCCTGGTAGTCCTAGCCCTAAACGATGGATGCTTGGTGTGATCGGTACCCAATCCGATCGTGCCGTAGCTAACGCGTTAAGCATCCCGCCTGGGGAGTACGGTCGCAAGGCTGAAACTCAAAGGAATTGACGGGGGCCCGCACAAGCGGTGGAGCATGTGGTTCAATTCGACGCAACGCGAAGAACCTTACCTGGGCTCGAAGCACAGTGGACCGGGGTAGAAATATCCCTTTTCGCAAGAACTGCTGTGGAGGTGCTGCATGGCTGTCGTCAGCTCGTGTCGTGAGATGTTGGGTTAAGTCCCGCAACGAGCGCAACCCTTATCGTTAGTTGCCAGCGAGTCAAGTCGGGCACTCTAGCGAAACCGCCCCGGATAACGGGGAGGAAGGTGGGGATGACGTCAAGTCCTCATGGCCTTTATGTCCAGGGCTACACACGTGCTACAATGGTCGGTACAAACCGTCGCAAACCTGCGAAGGGGAGCTAATCGGAAAAAGCCGGCCTCAGTTCGGATTGGAGTCTGCAACTCGACTCCATGAAGCTGGAATCGCTAGTAATCGCGGATCAGCACGCCGCGGTGAATACGTTCCCGGGCCTTGTACACACCGCCCGTCACATCACGAAAGTGGACTGCACTAGAAGCCGGTGAGCCAACCGCAAGGGGGCAGCCGTCCAAGGTATGGTTCATGATTGGGGTGAAGTCGTAACAAGGTAGCCGTAGGAGAACCTGCGGCTGGATCACCTCCTTTCTAGAGAGAACGTCACGGCACTTCCGCGGTCCCTGCGCTCTTCGCGAGCTTCGGCTTGTGAATCAATGGGAATTAAACATACGGAAGATGTTGCCGTGTACCCTGTCCCACTTCTTGATAACCCGCAAGGGTAAACCTGTGGAGTGGAGTAGGAAACCCGTTCGGACCTCTCTTGCTCGAGTCCTATCCGCATGATGGTCAGTCCCGGCTTAGCTGGGACGTACGTTCAACCTTGTCCTCGAAAAAATATTGAGCTTCTGGCTACTAGCTTCTAGCTCCTGGCTAAACAAAAAGTTTGGCTGGAAGCTAGCGGCTAGTGGCTGGAGCCGGTGATAAAATTCAGGCTCCGGAAAGTTTGTGCCGGGCCTGTAGCTCAGGTGGCTAGAGCGCACCCCTGATAAGGGTGAGGTCGGTAGTTCAACTCTACCCAGGCCCACCAGAAATCAGCTCTTAGCTGTTAGCTCTTGGCCTTTAGCTAAACCAAAACGGTTTGGCTAAGAGCTAACGGCTAAAGGCTAACAGCTGGGGTTGGGGCTGTAGCTCAGCTGGGAGAGCGCCTGGTTTGCAACCAGGAGGCCACCGGTTCGATCCCGGTCAGCTCCACCAAATTAGCTGGCTGAAAGCTAGCCCGATGTTGGGCGTCAACTGTGACAACCGTGATTCCGTTCACGGTTCAAGAAAGTCGCTTGACGCCGAACATTGGGTTGGAGGAACTCTGGAGTTTGCACACTCTGGGGTTAGTAAGACCCATACTCGCTTATGCGGGGTGATCCAGCGAAAGCTGGTGAGGACGATATTTGACAACTGAATAGATTGGGTAAATTACAAGGCGTTGTAAATTTTTATGAGTGCCTGAGAGAAACCTGCTGGTGTACGCAGCGCGGATTTCTTCTAGCTTTCTGGTTCTTCGAGGTTGAAAGTCAAAAGCTTTTAATCACAGAGGACGCGAAGGTTTACGAAGGAGTGCCTATGTTGTGTGCGATGAGCAGGATCTAGGCCCATAGAGTTTGCGCGGTGTGTGGGAGGCTGAGCTAAAAGCTAATAGCCAAAAGCTGGGAGCTGGCGGCGAAGCAGCCCGTGTGTCGAGTAAATTTTATGGTCAAGCTACTAAGGGCGCATGGTGGATGCCTTGGCAGAAGCAGGCGATGAAGGACGTGGCAAGCTGCGATAAGCCTCGGGGAGCCGCAAGCAGGCATTGATCCGGGGATTTCCGAATGGGGAAACCCACTAGGGTAAAACTCTAGTACGCCCCAATGAATCCATAGTTGGGGACGAGCGAACCCAGGGAAGTGAACCATCTCAGTACCTGGAGGAAAATAAAGAAACCTCGATTCCGAGAGTAGTGGCGAGCGAAATCGGAATTAGCCTAAACCAGTCATACCTTCGGGTGTGGCCGGGGTTGTAGGGTCGACAATAGTAGAGTTACCAATCCAGTCGTTAGCCAAATCCCGCTGGAAAGCGGAGCCATAGGGTGTGATAGCCACGTAGGCGAAAACGAACTGGACTCGAAGTCGATACCTGAGTACCGCGGAGCACGAGAAACTTTGCGGGAAGCTACGGGGACCATCCCGTAAGGCTAAATACTAGCTTCTGACCGATAGTGAACCAGTACCGTGAGGGAAAGGCGAAAAGAACCCCTGCGAGGGGAGTGAAATAGTACCTGAAACCGTGTGCCTACAAACGGTGGGAGGACTATGCGGCGCAAGCCGAAAGTCTGACCGCGTGCCTATTGCATAATGAGCCGGCTAGTTATTCTTGTCAGCAAGGTTAAGCGAAAGCGAGCCGTAGCGAAAGCGAGTCCTAATAGGGCGAATCAGTTGGCAGGAATAGACGCGAAGCGGGATGATCTACCCTTGGCCAGGCTGAAGGTAGGGTAAAACCTACTGGAGGGCCGAACGGGTGTTTGTTGAAAAAAGCTCCGATGAGCTGAGGGTAGGGGTGAAAGGCTAATCAAATTCCGTGATAGCTCGTTCTCTCCGAAATAGCTTTAGGGCTAGCCTCGGATGATTTGTCGTGGTGGTAGAGAACTGAATGGACTATGGGGCTTTCCAGCTTACAGAATCCAATCAAACTTCGAATGCCATAGAACAACCAATCCGGGAGTCAGACGGCGGGGGCTAAGCTTCGTCGTCGAGAGGAAAACAGTCCAGATCGCCTGCTAAGGTCCCCAAATCCAAGCTAAGTGGGAAAGGAAGTCGGAACGCCCAGACAGCCAGGAGGTTGGCTTAGAAGCAGCCATCCTTTAAAGAAAGCGTAATAGCTCACTGGTCAAGCGGTCCGGTGCCGACAATATAACGGGGCTCAAGCTTGGTACCGAAGCAGCGAATGCACATCCTTACGGGTGTGCGTGGTAGGAGAGCATTCTCAACAGTTAGAAGCTAGACTGAAAAGACTGGTGGACGGTTGAGAAGAGACCCTGCCGGCATAAGTAGCGATAACGGAGGTGGGAACCCTCCGCGCCGAAAGTCTAAGGTTTCCTGAGAAAGGTTAATCCGCTCAGGGTCAGGCGGTCCCTAAGGCGAGGCCGAAAGGCGTAGCCGATGGACATCCGGTTAATATTCCGGACCTCCCTTGTGTTCGTTATCACGATGGGGTGACGCAGTAGGATAAGCAGGCCGTCCTATGGCTATGACGGTTGATGCGTGTAAGGTGTTTCTCGTAGGAAAATCCGCGAGGAAGTTATCACTGAGACGCAAAACAGTACTCCGTATGGAGGAAAGCTGCCGATTCCACACTGCCGAGAAAAACCTCTAAGGAGAACGTAAGGGAACCGTACCTCAAACCGACACAGGTAGACGAGGAGAATATCCAAAGGCGCTCGTGAGAACAGTTGGTAAGGAACTCGGCAAATTAACCCCGTAACTTCGGGAGAAGGGGTGCCGCGGTAGGGTTTATAGCCCGAGGCGGCCGCAGAGAAATGCGCACTGCGACTGTTTAACAAAAACACAGGTCTCTGCAAAGTCGAAAACGACGTATAGGGGCTGACGCCTGCCCGGTGCTGGAAGGTTAAAGGGAGAGGTCAACCGCAAGGTGAAGCTTCGAACTGAAGCCCCAGTGAACGGCGGCCGTAACTATAACGGTCCTAAGGTAGCGAAATTCCTTGTCGGGTAAGTTCCGACCTGCACGAATGGCGTAACGAAAGTGCGACTGTCTTGCCGACTGACACGGCGAACTTGTAGTGCCGGTGAAGATGCCGGTTGCCCGCAACTAGACGGAAAGACCCCGTGCACCTTTACTATACCTTTACTATGAACTATGGCACTTGCTGCGCAGGATAGGTGGGAGGCTTTGATTCCAGGCTCTCGGGCTTGGAGGAGCCAACGGTGAGATACCACCCTGCGAGTTCTGTGGTTCTAACCTACTCCCGTAAACCGGGAGAGGGACATAGTAAGGCGGGTAGTTTGACTGGGGCGGTCGCCTCCTAAACGGTAACGGAGGCGCGCGAAGCTACGCTCAGGCTGTTTGGAAATCAGCCGACGAGTGCAAAAGCATAAGCGTGGTTGACTGCGAGTCCTACAAGACGAGCAGGTACGAAAGTAGGCTTTAGTGATCCGGTGGTTCTGCATGGAAGGGCCATCGCTCAACGGATAAAAGGTACGCCGGGGATAACAGGCTGATCGGAGCCAAGAGTTCATATCGACGCTCCGGTTTGGCACCTCGATGTCGGCTCATCGCATCCTGGAGCTGTAGAAGGTTCCAAGGGTTAGGCTGTTCGCCTATTAAAGCGGTACGTGAGCTGGGTTCAGAACGTCGCGAGACAGTTCGGTCCCTATCTGTTGTGGGCGCAGGAGATTTGAGAGGACCTGTCCTTAGTACGAGAGGACCGGGATGGACGAACCTCTTGTGTTCCAGCTGTCGTGCCAACGGCATAGCTGGGTAGCGAAGTTCGGTTGTGATAACCGCTGAATGCATATAAGCGGGAAGCACTCCTCAAGATGAGATCTCCCAACCCTTAAGGGATATGAAGGGCCCAGGAAGACCACCTGGTTGATAGACGGGAAGTGAAAGCGCAGTAATGTGTGAAGCTTACCCGCACTAATCGCCCGTTCGGCTTGACCATAAAATTTACTCGGTGCATTGAACCAGCTGTCAGCTCTTAGCTTTCAGACTTCAGCTAGAACCTGAGCTGATTGAAAGCAGCGTTTTTCTCATCCGCTCGAACCTGGGATGGAAATTGAAAAACACGCTGACACTGGGCGCCGACGAAAATGCCGAAGTAATAAAAAACTCAATCTATTCAGTTGTGAGGCATTGTCCTCATGATCTTTGAAAATCAGCTATTGGCTTTTAGCTCTTAGCTTGTTTCCTTTGAAAATTGGAGACATCCTGAAAGCGGGACGAGCCAATAGTTAAATCTTCAACGAGATTGCAGCGAGTCGTTCGCTGGACGGGTTGAGCGCAAGCTCCTCGGTCGGCACGGCAAAGCTAAAAGCCGAGAGCTAATAGCTAAAAGCTGCTTCAGTTGTCGGTGATCTTACCGCGGGGGATCCACCCGTTCCCATCCCGAACACGGAAGTTAAGCCCCGCAGGGCCGATTGTACTGCACGCGAAAGTGTGTGGGAGAGTAGGTCGTCGCCGGCTTAAATAAAGGCCATTGAGAGAAATCTCGATGGCCTTTTCCTTTGAATTGAGGGTTGGATCAGTGGCATTAGCAGGATTATCCCATTCTGCCAAACTGGAAGTCGCCAGTGTTGGGATATGAAGTTTGCGGAGGTGATAAGGCCTGGTCGGCGCCAGAGGAATTTGCGAAGAAAAACGCAGCATCATTCCAAAATCGGCTCTTGGTTAAAGTACGTGAATCGTTAAGCTGGTAGGGCACGAACGCAATCGCAGCTACCATGTCTCCCAAGTGGTCGGCGCGGCGAATTCTTTGACGGGCTCGTTCGGTAATTGCTCTCCCGTCCACCTTCTTGAGATTGGCGTAGTAGAAGTTCTTTTGTATGTCGCAGGCGACAACGTTCATGATGTTTTCCATCCGCCCACGTTCAAGCTTATCGTCGCCAGCTTGTACAGAACAAAAAGGAGCTGCTAAAAGCGCGACCGCCACTACTCCCCAGAGAGCTGTTTCGTGACGTGGAAAGACGCAGCGACCAAGCATCGCCCCATTCTGCTGCCAAGAAGGAAGATGATCAACGGAGAAAGAAGTGGTTCGACCCAAGGTTTACATCATAAGAAATCTCCCGGACGGATCATTTCGCATGCCGGCTCCCGCCCTTGCTCGATTAAGTCCATTTAGTCGCTTCGACCTTTTATCCCCCCTGTTGATTGATACCAAGCCACTTATAATTCCGCTTCGTCCTGACAACTGGGTCATCTATTCAGCAGTAATAGAAAGAGGCAGCAAATGAAAAGCAGATTTAAGCTGGCGCTCTCGGTGCTGGTTTTGCTGCTGGCTGTTGCCGCGTTCAGCCGCTTTCTTGGCTGGATGAACCTACCTAGCGACCTGTGGCTCTGGAGTGGAGTGATAGCAGTCCTCCTGCTACTGGTTGCGGTTCCTTCCCTGATAGCGGCTATCTGGCGGCCGCAGCTACTCAGACGCAGCAGTCGTAATTAACGTCCGGACGTCAGTCCCCAAACTGAAACTGCAACCGGCATAGCGCGCGCACGTGGGCGTTTTCGTGCGCAAAGATGGAGAAGTGTATGACCACTTCAATTTTCAACAATCGGGATATTCGCAAGGGAGATGACTTCAGTGGTGGCGGCCGCATCTTGTTCCGGGTCGCGTTGTTCGGCGGAGGTTTGGTCGTCGCTGTGATTTTGTTGACGAGCATACTGCGTGTCACTCGCATTGGCGCAGGGTATGTAGGAGTGGAGGTGAATCTTGCAGGCAGCCAACGCGGGGCACAGGACATACCGGTTCGCACCGGTTGGGTGTTCTATTCTCCGCTGAAAACTCAGATCATTGAGTTCCCCACTTTCGTACAGACGGTCAAGTGGACTGCGGATACGAATGAAGGCCGTCCTGTCAACGAAGAGCTGGTGTTCAACAGCAAAGAAGGACAGGAGGTGCGGGCTGACGTGTCGTTGTCGTATGCGATTGACGCGACCAGGGTGCCATCCTTCTATGTGAAGTATCGCACCGACGATCTGGAGCGATTTACGCACGGCATTTTGAAGGACATCGTGCGCAATTCGCTGAACGAGGTTGCATCTGTTTATACACTGGAGGACATCTATGGCGAGAACAAGGCGCGGTTCCTGCATGAATCGCGAGAGCGCGTCCAGGCGCAACTGGCGCCGGTAGGGGTGGAGATACAGCAGTTTGGCTTTATCGGCAAGCCCCGCTTTACTGCCGCGATCGAGCAGGCGATCACGCAGAAGACGCAGGCCATTACCGAAGCCGAGCGCGCCCGCAATCAGTTAGCAGTCACGCAGGCCGAGATGGCTAAGAATGTGGCGGAGGCTGAAGGTGAAGCGCGGAGCCAGGTCGAAAGGGCGCGCGGCGAAGCCACCAGTCAGATCGAACGCGCACGTGGCGAAGCGGAGGCCAACCGTTTGCGCCAGGCTTCGATCACTACGCAATTGCTGGCGTGGAAGCGCCTCGAAAATCAGCGGGCACTGGTAGATCGCTGGAACGGCCAGGTGCCACAAACTGTGCTGGGTGACAAAGCCAGTTTGCTGATGCCACTACCGGGAGAGCAGAAGTGAGCAGAAAGCCGCTTTCCAGATAGCGCGGGTACCCCATCCTTTCGCGTTTTGCGCGAAAGGATGGGCTTTTCATTGCTCGCCCCTTTTCTTTTGGCGAATTCGAAAAAGCTGGCTGGGCGGGTGCTCGTCGTGTATGCTCCCGTGGGCCGGGCGAGAAGAAGTAAAGTCCTGGCTCTACCCTTCTATGTCCACTATCAATGTAGAACGCGTTGCGGCTGTGATCAGCCCGGGGAAAAAACTGAGCACGACGACCTTCGCCGGTCGTAAGGGAATTTTGTGTCGCTATTTTTATTTTGCGATGTCGCTGCTGTTGGCGGGGATTGTGGTGGCGGGGTTCAAGCGGACCGTCAACGAAAACCTGTTGCATCCCGCGGTGCCGCGGCCCTTCATTCTCTGGATCCATGCCTCAGCTTTCACCGCGTGGACGATCTTCTTTATTTTTCAGTCCGCGCTGGTGCGGATACGTAAAGTCAGTTGGCATCGCTCCATTGGATGGTTTGGCGCTGGGCTGGCGACGGTGATGGTTCCGCTGGGCGTTGTTACCGCCATCATCATGGCTCGCTTTGACATGGTTCAACTCCATGCAAAGGACGCCGATGCTTTTCTGAGCATTCCGTTCTACGACATGATCGCCTTTGGCGTGTGCATTGGGTTGGCAATCTATTGGCGCACGAAACCAGAACTGCATCGCCGGCTTGTCTTCATCGCAACCTGCGGACTCATGGACGCGGCCTTTGGCCGCTTTCTTTATTTGTTCGACAACAATCTCTTCTATCCTTGTCTGGATTTTCTGATCGTTCTCGGCGTGGCGCGCGACCTGTTGGTAGACCGGCGCATTAATAAGGTTTATTTCTACGCGCTACCATTGCTGATCGTTGGCCAAAGCCTCTCGGTATATATTTGGCGAAGCAATCCCTCGTGGTGGCAGGCGATCACGCGTGCGATTCTCTGAAGTTAAAGAGGCTTGCCATTGAAGGGTTGGGGAAAACAGGTCTCCGTTCGACTCCCTCTCGTTGCACTCGGAGTTCGCTCAGGGCAGGCTCTCGACTTCGCTCGGGATGACAGATTATTTGTGAGCACAGACAATCAACACAAAAATCCCCGCCCAAGCGAAGCTTGGACGGGGCACCCTCCTGGGAAGGTTCGTTTTAGTAAAGCGCTGTAGGTTCTCCGTAAAGGAAATCGTCCATCATGACGATGTCTTTGCGGTCGTCATCAGGGCCCGGCGCAGTGTCACCGGCTATGATCCTGACTCGAGCGACACGCGCGTCGGCAAAGACAACGCCCACGAACGACAGGTTTCCGTCACCTGGCGAAGCCGGCGCATTGCTCGTGAAAAGCAAGTCGCCGTGGGTGCCGTAGTACGCGATCAAGGTGCTCGCGTGACGGTTTCCCGTTCTGTCCTTCACTTCGCTACCATCGGGCGAGTCGACGTCGGTAAAAACCACGCCGAAGCCGGTGGAAGCCGCCGGCGTGTTGCCATTGCTACCGGGAACCGAGAACTCCACGTCGGTGACGTTGCTCCCGATCGGCGAGAAGAGCCGTAGCGGGCTAAACGCGCGGAAGATCGTGGAGTAGCTTGAGTTCCCGAAAGTGTCTGCCAGGCCCGACGCCGGCGCCTGGACAAATCCACTTCCGCGTGTGGTGATGTTGGCGCCACGAGTGTTCAAGAACGTGGTTAACGGAGTGCCGGTAAGAGTAGTGGTTGCGTTGGTCGGGCTGCCGCCGTCCCAGTTAATTTCACGGCGGCCGCTGGCCAGCGGTCCGGGATTATTGGCATTGTTGGTTGCTCCGAGAGCCGCGCGAAACTGGTCTACAGTACTTTGAATCGATGCTGCGGATGGACCGGCTGCCTGGAACACGGTTGGCGCTACAAAATGCTTTGCAGCGAAATCATTGGTTTGTGCAGCAGCTGACTGTGCCAGCATGAGTCCAGCAATCAGTCCTGCGGCCAGAAATGACAACCTCACGAACAACATCATCCTGCTTGCGAAGTGGCTCATCAATTTTCTCCTTTAGTTGACTGTGTCTAAGTGCATCCACGGTCTCTCGCAGGTTGATCACTACGGAGACCGCGGCATGTCCGTGAAGACTGTCTTCAGTTGCGTTGTGAGGTTTGATTCAGAGTTAGCGGCGCAGATTCGCGGAGAGTGTCATATGTTTGTCAAAAGGATGTTCGTGACTTGTGACAGAAAGTTTTGAATCACACTGACTCACGTTGCGTCGCGATGAATTGAAGGGAAAGCTTCGGCAGAAAAGCAGGTCCCTCGACTACGCTCGGGATGACAGGCCTTGAGAAGGGTAGGGGCCTAAATCTTCAGCTTCGTGGAGGTTGGTCGAGCGTCATCATTTGCGATACACTTCCGCGTCCAACCTGAATCGAGGGAATTCGTGGCAACATTGCGCCTGCCCACATTTGACAGTTCGCCGGTAGCAATCCGCAAAGCTCGGCCGGAAGATGGCGTGGTCTGTGGCCGCATCTGCTATGAGGCCTTTACAAAGATTTCGACTGAACACGGTTTCCCGCCTGACTTTCCGTCGGTTGAGGTCGCGGCCCGTGTTCTTTCGATGATGTTCAGTCATCCCGGTTTCTATTGCGTGGTCGCCGAATCGGGCGGAAAGATACTGGGCAGCAACTGCCTTGACGAGCGCTCTGCGATTGCGGGCGTTGGTCCGATTACCATCGATCCCGAGATACAAAATAAAGGTGTCGGACGCGCGCTCATGGAAGCGGTGCTTGCGCGCTCTGCTGAACGCGGTTCCAAAGGCGCCCGGCTGCTGCAGGCAGCTTTTCATAACCGGTCTCTTTCTCTTTACACCAAGCTTGGGTTTGATACGCGTGAGCCCATCGCTGCGATGCAAGGCCCGCCGATCAAGGTCGCGACCCCGGAGTACATCGTGCGTCCTGCGCGCATGCCAGATCTGGAGGAATGCAACGGGATTTGTCGACGAGTACATGGTCACGACCGCAACGGTGAAGTTCAGGACGCGATCGGACAAGGTAACGTGGTTGTCGCCGAGCGAGATGGGCGAATCGTCGCGTACTCCACCTTGATTGGATTTTACGGACACACGGTGGGCGAGACGAACGCTGACGTCCAGGCGCTGATCGCAAACGCGGATGTCTTCGCAGGGCCGGGTATTCTTGTCCCGACGCGAAACGCGGGTTTGTTCCGGTGGTGTCTGGAGAACGGACTGCGCGTCGTGCAGCCGCTGACTCTTATGACTGTCGGCTTCTACAATGAGCCCGCCGGGGCTTGGCTTCCTTCGATACTTTATTAATCAGAGAGAGATTGAAACGGTTGCCCGAGTTACCCTCCTTCGACTAACATCGCACCCAATTCTTGGGGATACCGTGAAACAAGTCTTAACTCGCCAAGAATTGCGGCGGGAGTCATTCTCCTGCTTGTTACGGCACTCGTCAGCTGCGGTGGAGATTCTGGCAATCCGGGACCGGTTGCCGGTCCTCCGCCCGCCGTAAAGAGTGAGGCGGTTTTCTTCGGAGGATGCAATTGGAGAGGCGAGAGTTTGTTACATCGGCGGTGGCGATGACGGGGATGGCAATGAGTGGAAAGGGAGCCTGGGCTTCAGCGACATCATCGCGAGAATTTTATCAGTTGCGGAAGTATGCGCTGCAGACGGGAACGCAGTTGGGGTTGACCCAGAACTATTTTGAGCGCGCTCTGATACCGGCTCTGAACCGGATGGCGATGGCACCAGTCGGGGCATTCAACTTAGATATCGGCCCGGAGACGCCGACATATTATTTGTTGATTCCAACGACGTCGGTGGAAGCGCTGGTTATGCTGGACACGCGGCTAACAGAGGATGCGGAGTTTATGAAGGCGTCCGCGGCGTTCTGGGAAGCGCCCGCATCGGCGCCAGCATTTGTACGAGTGGAGAGTACCCTTTTGTCCGCGTTTGCGGGGTGGCCGAAGATAGTTGCACCGAAGGGGGATAAAAGAATTTTCCAGCTGCGCACCTACGAGAGCGCAAGCTATGCAGGACACATCCGAAAAGTACAGATGTTCAACGAAGCGGAAATCGGAATCTTTACGCGGACTGGGTTGGCTCCCGTGTTCTTTGGAGACACGTTGATTGGCTCGCGAATGCCGAGCCTGACTTACATGCTCAGGTTTACCGACTTGGCGGATTTGAATGCTAAGTGGAATGTCTTCGTCAGTGATCCAGCCTGGAAAGAGCTTTCGCACCGGCCAGAGTATGCGGATGCGGAGATTGTAAGCAATATCACCAACTTGTATTTGAATCCGTTGAGCTGTTCGCAAATTTAGGACACTTTTCACGCTGAGGGAGCTTCCCGTGAAAAAACAGATCCCTCGACTTCGCTCGGGATGACAGACTGTGAAAGCATGATCAACGATAGTGTGAGGCGTATATGAATGATGCGAATCTAAACGGTCGCGGCGGAGCGGTGGTGCTTGGGTTGTTGCTTGCACTGGGCCTGATCATTGGAGGTTGGGTGCTGGGGGCGCAGATTAAAGAGACTCGACTGGGCGATCGCTACGTGACGGTGAAAGGTCTGGTCGAGCGCAAAGTGAAGTCCGACCTTGCCATCTGGCCCCTTACTTTTAAGGAAGCTGGAGATGACCTGTCTCTGGTATATGCGAAGGCGGAGACGGATAAAAAAGCTATCTTGCAGTTTCTAACTGACCAGGGTATCCAGTCGTCCGAAATCGAAATAGGCATTATCCGTGTCGTAGATACCCAGGCGAATGAATACGGAGGTTCAAATAAAGCGCCTCGCCGGTATATCGTCGAACAGCCGATCACGGTGCGCACTTCACGCGTCGACCCCGTTGTGGCTGCAGCTCAAAAAACCATGCTGCTGTTACAAAAGGGCATTGTGTTGAGCATGAATCCAGGTCAGGGATTGACTTATCAATTTACCGGATTGAATTCCATTAAGCCCGACATGATCACCGAAGCTACGCGGAACGCCCGCACCGCCGCGGATCGCTTTGCGGCAGACTCTGGCAGCAAAGTTGGCTCGATTCGTCAGGCGAATCAGGGCGTTTTCTCGATACTCGCCGCCGATCAGGGAGGCGATACCGGAGAAGCGGGTGCGAGTTTCAACGGCGACAGCAGTGTGATGAAGACCGTCCGCGTAGTGACTTCGGTTCAGTATTATCTCGACAACTAGAGGCAGATCCCTCGACTGCACTCGGGATGACAGGACTTGGAGGGATTACAGGATTGTCGGGGATAAAGAACTCGAGAGGCTTAGCGCAAGAAAAATCCCCGCCCAAGCTGAGCTTGAACGGGGCACCCTCTGACCCATCAGCAGACTACTGTCGGCAGATTTAGAAGCGGAACGATCGGAACTGTTGCGGGACCAGCTTCGATCCGTTCAGGTCGGCGTCAGTGAAACCGAAGACGAAGAACTGATTCGGGTTCGGTACGGTGACGTTGTTATCGTCGGGAACCTCCGACAGGAAGTCATTGTCGTTGGCGACCCACAACGTGTGCACGGTTTTGCCACTTTGCTTTACGTCCGGACCGACAGCAATGCCTTCCAGCTTGGCCGGGATCTGGTCAGCGGCAATACCGTTTGCAGTCAACACAGTGACGATATCGAGGAAAGGCGTCGTGCTTTTGGTGACCGCATGGGTGGCTGCCGTGGCTCCGTCCATCGTAGTGACGTCAACTGCCCCGTTCAGGTCAATCTTGAAAATCTGTTTGACCTTGGCTTTGCTGCCATCGCCACGCCCGTGACCGTCTCGCTCATCCACCAGAAACTCGTGTTGGTTTAATGCCGTAATTTCGCTGACACCCGTGCCCTTGGTCAGCAGGTAGGCATATTCGTGCGTGGTTTGCCCGCTGGCGATGTCGATGGTGACCAGGCGGAGCAGGCTCGGCGCCGCCGCAGCATCCTGCAGCAACGCATTCTGCATAATGCCAACCAGAGTGCGGCCGTCCGGTGTGATCGCGAGTCCTTCCATGCCTTTGTTTGCGGTGCGGCCGCTGGTGTTGTTGTCAATTTCATCCTGGCCGACTGCACTCAGTTTGCTCACGAACAAATGCGCGGGAAGCTTAAAGCTTCGCAGACGCAGACCGAAGATGCGATCGAACTCATAGACGTAAGGACCGTATTCGTCGGAAATATAAACTCTGAGACCATCGTTGGAAAGGCGGATGCCTTCCGAATCCAGGCGGCCATCATTGGCATTGCCAGAGTTGCGGTTCGGATCGAAAGCGTCTGAACGGCCGGTGAAGAAGTGCTGCAGGAAATTATTCTGCGGCGGCACGCCGGAGCCTATTGCCAGGTTTTCACCTGTGCCGTAAACCAGAGGGGTCAAGCTGAACAACAGCGTGGTGTTTCGCAGTTTCGGTGTCAGGGTGAAAGGCAGGCCTGCGCCCTTGTTGGGCTCGAGGTCCATCGTGAGGGTGTGGAAGCGTGGGATGTAGGTGACGGTGTCGTCGACGAGTGGGTCGAAGGGAACGGCGTTCGGACCGCGATCCGGCAGTGCGAGGAAGGTGTTACCGGAGGCGTAAGCAATGCCAGAGCCGAGGCCACCGAGCAGGTTGGCAGGCGCGTTGTTCTCGAGCGTGTTGTGCAGTCCGGAGAGGTCAGAAAATGAACCGGCACTGGAGCTGGTCAGGGACCCGACGGCAAGTAATTTGACTTGGGAATGAGCCTGGGTGGCAGCGAGGCCGAGTACGAAGACGGCCAGGGCGGTAGGGAGCAGAACTTTTCTCACGAAAGCGTTTCCTCCGGTTGGTTTTTACTGCTGGATAAACTGATGATCTGGCAGGCGATACCTGGGCAGGTTAAAGGGCGATGAATATCCGGTTAATAAGTCTTTACAATTGGTTTGTCGGTGAGTTGACTGGCTTTGAGCCATGGAGGCCACATTCCGTTAAAGCCAGCTCGCTGGGTGATAACCTTGCTGAATGCCTGACAATTCGGGAGTGGTCCGTTCCGCGCATCATTCTTCTCAACGCGGTAGAACTTCGGCATTACTCGCGCTCGTTCTGGGGCTGATCCTTGGAATCGTGGCCGTCGGATCGGCCGGCTGGGTGGTGCTATCGAGAAATTCGGGGCGGGCTTTTTTGAGTCATATGTGGTCGGCCGTCACCGGTCGAACGCTCAGCATTGACGTGAGCCAGCCTACCGTGGTGGATCGAATCCAGCGGCTGCAGCGGCTCGAGACCGTGGTCTACACGATGGACAAGCTGGTGACTGGCGCAAAAGAGAATCCGGTCTTTCCGGATTTTCTTGCCGGCGATCGGTTGCTGATGCTGGTGCATGGGGAAGTTGTCGCCGGGATCGATTTTTCTAATCTGAAACCGGGCGATGTCAAAGTGGATGGGAAGCAGGCGCATCTGCATCTTCCGGCGTCGCAGATATTCAGCACCCGGCTGGACAGCGAGAAGACCCGGGTGTATTCCCGGCAGACTGGATTGCTGGTGCCTACCGATCCGAATCTGGAAACAGAGGTGAGGCAAGAGGGGGAGCGAGAACTACAAGCAGCCGCTTTGACGGATGGCATTTTGCGCACCGCTCAACAGAATGCCGCTTCGACGATCACGAGTCTGCTTCAGGGGTTGGGGTTTGAGAAGATTGAGTTTGAGTAGGAAGCTGTTGGCGCGGTGAAAAGGCGTGAGTGTCTTCATCGACCAGAGACTCGGCGTGGGTCACAGCTCCATTCGGCCGCGTGCGTCGCTTTTTCTGCCAGCCGAGAAGCCACTCCTGCGGCTGAAGCCGCACCTATCGAACGGCGGTTCGGCCCGACCCCAAGTCGTGCCCTTCGAAATCACATTCAAAAAACAAAATCGAATTCAATGGCGCCGACGAGGGCGCCCGCCCCACACTTTTATTTCTACTGAATCAGGGACGGGCCATTCGTTGGCTCTTCCTCTGGGACGATGACTACCGCAGCAGCCACGCGATCTCCCGGTTCGAGATTCAGCAGTCGGACGCCCTGTGCGGCGCGGCCAGATTCGCGGATGGTGTTTGAGTCCATCCGGATGATCTTGCCGTACTGGCTGATCAGCATGACTTCAGAGGTGTCGTCCACCTGCGCGATGCCTACAACTTTGCCGTTACGTTCGGTGGTCTTGACGTTGATCACGCCCGAACCGCCGCGTCCTTGCAGACGGTATTCGTCGGCGGGAGTGCGCTTGCCGTATCCGTTCTCGGTTACGGAGAGAATGAGTCTTCCCTTTTTGCCTACGTCAACGACTTCGGAGGTAGGCACGCCTTCCGCGGGCACCTTGCCGGCAGCAACCGGCGTCTTGCTTCCGTTCACAACCTCGACGCCGGGTTTGGGTGTCGTCGCCATGCCAACCAGGTAATCGCCCTTCTCCATGCGGATGCCCCAGACACCGTACGCCTGACGGCCCATGGAGCGAACGTCCTCTTCGTCGAAGCGGATGGCTTGGCCTTCATGCGTGGCTAGGAAGACGATCTGCTGACCGTCCGTGATGCGGACTGACACCAACTCGTCGCCCTGCTCGATGCTGATGGCATAGATTCCGTTCGCGCGGACGTGGCAAAAGTCTTTAAGCTCGGTCTTTTTTACCAGGCCGTTTCGCGTGGCGAAGAAAACATACTTGCCTGCTTCTTCCAGGTTGCGGACCGCGACCATGGTGCGGACCGTCTCGCCGGGTTGCAGTCCAACCAGATTGCCGACGTGCTTGCCTTTGCCGGCAGCGCTGATATCCGGGATCTCGTACACCTTGAGCCAGTAGACGCGACCGGTGTTGGTGAAGATAAGAATGTAAGCGTGGGTAGAGGCGATGAACAGATGCTCGACGAAGTCTTCGTCACGCGTCTTCATGCCGGTGCGACCCTGCCCGCCGCGGCGCTGCATGCGGTAGGTGGAGATCGGCGTGCGCTTCATGTATCCGCCGTGGCTTACCGTGACCGCGACTTGCTCGTCGGCGATCAGATCTTCCAGGTGGATTTCCGCGGCTTCGTCTTCGATCTGGGTGCGGCGTTCGTCGCCGTACTGCTTTCTGACTTCTTCCAGCTCTTTCACGATTACGCCGCGCAATTTCTTTTCCGAACCCAGAATAGATTCGTACTCGGCGATGTTCTCGCGGGTGACCCCAAGCTCTTTGGTGATTTCGTCGATGGAGAGCCTGGTCAAGCGGTGCAGTTGTAATTCGAGAATGGCGTCGGCTTGAATCGCGGTAAACGGCTTGTCCGGGTTCTGCTTGGGCGCGCGGCCGGTGATGTTGATATCGATTTTCTTGCCGGCAAAGAAGGCGACCAGGTTCTCGCGAGCTTCGGCGCGGTTGGCGCTGGCGCGAATGATGGTGATGACGTTGTCCAGGTGATCGAGCGCGGCCAGGTAGCCTTCGAGGATGTGTTCGCGGTCTTTAGCTTTCGCGAGCAGGTACGCAGTGCGGCGGCGTACCACGTCGACACGATGCTCGATGAAATATTTGAGGGCCTGCACCAGACCCATTTCTTTGGGCTGGTTGTTCGCGACCGCCAGCAGGATCATGCTGAAGCTTTCCTGCATCTGGGTGTGCTTGTAGAGCTGGTTCAGCACGAGCTGCGGTTCGCCATCGCGCTTCAGCTCGACGACGATACGCATTCCGTCGCGATCGCTTTCGTCGCGGATGTCGGAAATAGTATCCACGATCTTGTCATTCACCAACTGCGCGATGCGCTCGACCAGACGCGCCTTGTTGACCTGGTATGGAATTTCGGTGATGACGATGGCTTTGCGATCTTTGTTGAAAGTTTCAATGCCGGCCTTGGCACGCATGATGAAGCGGCCGCGTCCAGTCTTGTAGGCGTCCACAATTCCCGCGCGACCATGAATGATGCCGGCGGTCGGAAAGTCCGGGCCTTGCACGAATTTCAGAAGTTCCGCGAGTGAGGCGTCAGGGTTGTTCACCAGCGTGATGGTGGCGTCCACGATCTCGGTGAGATTGTGCGGCGGAATTTTCGTCGCCATGCCAACCGCGATCCCATCTGATCCGTTTACCAGCAGGTTCGGAATGCGCGTGGGTAGAACGTCAGGCTCGATTTCGTTGCCGTCGTAGTTTGGACGGAAGTCGACGGTCGCTTTATCCAGGTCCTCGAGCAACGCATTGGAGACGCGCGCCAGACGGGCTTCGGTATAACGATCGGCCGCCGGCGGATCCCCGTCCACCGAGCCGAAGTTGCCCTGGCCTTCCACCAGCGGATAGCGCATGGCAAATGGCTGCGCGAGGCGCACCAACGCGTCGTAGACCGCGAGATTTCCGTGAGGATGGTACTTGCCCATCACATCGCCGACGATTCTGGCGCATTTGCGCGTGGACTTATTGGGATACAAACCCATCTGCTGCATGGTGTACAGAATTCGGCGGTGAACTGGTTTCAATCCGTCACGGACGTCGGGCAGGGCGCGTCCGATAATCACCGACATCGAATAGTCGAGATAAGACTTCTTCATCTCCTCTTCGATATTGACGGGTTGAATGTTGAGCGCGCCGGGGATGCCGGTGCCATCTCCGCCACCGGGCGGAGGAGTCAGGGGAAGTTCCGGATTTTGATCGTCAGCCATAAGAAAGCTCCTAGCTTCTCGCTCTTAGCTGCTAGTTTTGCCGGGGTAGTGCAGTGGACCTCGTGTCCGCAGATTCGTGGTCTGTGAGAGAAACTCCCAGAACCAAAATCGACTTCAATAAGCGGCGGACGAGGACGCGGCCCACATGGGCGAATCTCGATACTCTAATTAGCTCTAAACAATTGCATTACAGGAAGTTACCATCGATTCGCGATATGAGAATTATACCACGATTTTGAGCGTGAATGTTGACCTGTTAGCTACGCAAAAATGCCGTTTCCTACCTCAATATTCCCCAGTTATGCAGGCGATCGCTGTCCTCATCCCAGCGGTCGCCGATGTCGGTTCTGTAATACATATTCGGGATCATCACGTTCTTGATTCGTGAATACACCTGGGATTGGGCCTGCTTCATCGTCTGTCCCAAACCCATGACGATCAGAATGACTCCCGAAGTCCCCGCCACTACCCATTGTCCGTTGACCTGTTTCACGTCTTCGATGTGGTACTCGTCATTGGGTGGTTTCTTGAAAACGATGGCCGCGTTGCGGGAAAAGGATTCAAAGGTTTCATTGTCATCGAAGGGGAAAGGTGGGACTACGATTCTGACTCCGATTTGAAACCCACTCTTTACTCTTAGCTTGGGATCATTCCCGTTCGCCAAGTCCCAGAAGAACTGGCCGATGGGAGTGTTCATGCCCGCCTGCTGAATGCTGATGGTGGGATATCCGAAGCGTGACGTGAATTCCAGCGGATAAATACCGTTGCCGTTTACCATGCAGTTCACATCGATGTATCCAACGTAGCCTTCCTCGGCCAGCTTCGACTCCATCTTGAGCAGGGTCTGATTGAAAAGCTGGGTGGGCGGACTCCAGAACATGGACGTACCCATCTCGCCCGTGGGCGGGCCCAAATTTCCGGGAAAGAGTTTCTTGTGCTCAAAGTTGATGTTGATCGGATAGACAAACTGCTTTCCGTTGAAGAATGCGCCGACAGCAACCTCCACTCCGGTGATGCGGCGCTGCAATTGGAACACTTTGATCTCATCCGAAAAGGCCCGCTTGTACGCATCCAGCATCCGGATTACGTCTTGCCCATCTTCTTCTTCGCCAACGAACAGGCGCCGCTTAACGTTCTGAGCCTCACCGCTGGGCTTTATCACGTAGCGATCGGGGTTCTTGACTACGTGCTCCATGGCCTCGTCGAAGGAATCGAATTCGCGATAAGGGATGATGTTGACTCCGGCTTTCTTGAGTTCCTCCTGGCCGAAAGAGCGATCGTCCTCTAACCGGTCACTGTAGGCGGAGCCGCCGATGACCTTCTTACCCTGTGCGCGCAGGGCGTGGGCTTTCTCTCCCTGCCCAAGCGTGTCATCGAAGACGATGATGTCAGCCCACTCCGCGTCCTTTTCGGGATTCTCGGATTTGGCCACGAAACCGTCGGCAATGTCGGCCTCTTTCTGATCCTTGATGTAATAGCGCACTTCGTGGCCCTCTTTGGATACCTGCCACGCTATGTCGCCGATTAAACCGCTTAGGGAATCGAAGAGGAATTTTCTCTTTTCCATGGGTCCGCTTGTGAGCACCCTCCGCAGCAGAGTTTACTAAACTTCCGAGAAACACGATGGGGAACGAATCCGGTTCGCACTGCAACTGTTTCCGGTGGGATAATCCGGCGTTGGGACCTTCGTGGCTGGACTATCACTTTATGAATACTTTAAAAGGTAAGCTGGCACTCGTCACAGGCGGAGGCCGTGGGATCGGGGCTGCGATCGCTCTCGCACTAGCTGACGCCGGCGCTGACGTTGCTGTGAATTTTCGCACGCGGTCCGAGGAGGCGGAAAAGGTCTGCGCCGCGATTCGAGAAATGGGACGCCGCACACTGGCGATTCAGGCTGACGTTTCGCGGGCCGATCAAGTTCAAAAGATGGTTGGGCAAATTCAGCACGAACTCGGGCCTGTGAATATTGTTGTGAATAATGCGGGAATTGCGCGGCAGATCAACCTCGCGGAGATCGTGGAAGCGGACTGGGACGAGCACATCAACGTGAACCTCAAATCAGCTTTTCTGGTGACCCAGGCGGTGTTGCCTGCGATGCGCGCTCAGCGCTGGGGACGCATCATCAATATTTCGTCGGTGGCTGCGCAGACGGGGGGGTTGGTAGGTCCGCACTACGCCGCGTCCAAGGCCGGAATGCTCGGATTGACTCATTCGTATGCCGCGCTACTGGCGAAGGAAGGGATCACGGCAAATACTATTTGTCTCGCGCTGGTTGAGACCGATATGTTGCGAGCAAATCCGCGGGCAACTTCCAGTGTGATTCCGATCGGACGTTTCGGCACAGTCGATGAAGTGGCGTCCGTGGCGTTGATGCTGGCGGAGAATGCTTACATGACTGGCCAAACCATCAACCCCAACGGCGGATGGTATTTCAGTTGAGCGGAAATCGTGCTGTTCTCGGATTTCTATGGAGATCTAGCGGGTAACGGTAACTGGAAGTCAGGGCCGAATGACTACTTCATCGGGACCGGCAGGCAAAACAAAGTTCAGGCCCCGCTCCTGGTTCCGTTTCAGTGTCGCGGGTACGTCGAGGTCGGCTATCTGAATCTTTTTATTCCATGATCCGGTGGTCCAGTAGTCTGCCTTTGAGTAGATGGTTCCACTCATGATGGTGTAGTTGCTGACTTCTTCCGTACGGCCATCCCGAAAAACAAGAACTGCGGGCGGAAGCTCGCGGGCCGGTTGAGGCGTAACTCGCCTCGCCGGAGACGAGACGCTTACAGACGAGCGTAACTCAGACTTCTCCGAGTAGTTTGGCGCACTCTGGCTACTCGCAGAAGCGTTTGCGGATGACGTCATGCGCTCAAAGTGATCGCCCTGCCACTCGATCATCAAAGGCTGGAGCGGAACTGGAGGAGGTGCAGGCGCTGGAGCAACCGCTGGAGCGACCACTACTTGAGCGGGGGCAGCTGGCTGGGAGTCGTATCCGAAGTCGGAGTAGTAGGGATAAGGAAGGAGGACCGAACCGCGCCCAGATGGCCGGGCATGATGCGGATAGCCAAGGCTACCTGCGACACCATGACCTCCAAATCCAACCCTGCCGCCTGTTCCTGCGGCTATGCCAATTTGCGCCGGCAAAGGCAATATCGATGCCGTCATGGCAACGATCGCGAGGATGAAGCGGCTCAGCATCTACTTGTCTGTTTCTAGAGCAGGCGGCAATTGAAAACTGATGCCGAGATCATCGTTTTGCTTTGCGGTGGCATTCAGATCAAGGTCCGCAATTGCGATTTTGCGATGATGCCCGGGCGTCAAGTCATAGAGCATGTTTCCGACGACCGCGTAATTCTGGACTTCCGCCTGATGGCCGTCTTTGAAGATCAATACGGTCTGAGGCTGATCCGCGACCGGGGTCTCAGGCTGCTGATCTGCCGCTGCAGGTTCCATCTCCGATTCTGAGTGAGCTCGACTAGCGCGTCGCGGATAGTCATCCACGAAGCGGGCCGGAGTTCCGGGGCCACGGCGATCGAAGATGGTTGGGCCGCCACGATAGTCATCCGCAGGATTCGGATTTGGTTCCGGCGCCATGTCCTCAGTTTCGGAGTCGACTCCAACCGGATAGGGCACATAGACCGCTCCTCCTCCGGGGAAAAACGAGCCATTGCGCGGGTGACGGTGTCGCTGGAAAAGCGGAGGGTTCGGTTTCACCGGAAACAACGGGTTGATACAGCATGTTGGCTGAAATCCTCCCGGACCGAGCGAAGTCACGCTGGCAGGAATGCCCGGCGCAGTGCCGAAGTGATTGCCGAAATTGGTCGACGTTACCGAAGCAGGCGTGCCGTGGATTTGTCCGAAGGCAGCAGGCGAAAGAAGAAAAATCAACAGGCAAACAAGTAGTGTTAGTACTGCTCCCGTGGCTGAATTCAGCCGATCCACATAAGAATCATACTCCAGTTTCCCAACCATGGCCCGCACCCCCGGTCAACGTACCTATTACCTTAGAACCTGTTGAGGGTGGCGGAGTTGCGTCTTTTTTTCAGGTGGATCCGAAGGGCCTTAGATGGCTCTAAGTGATTGATGCGTATGGCTGTGATCTCGGTCACCCGCGTCCAGCGCGAGTCAGCTCCCAGACATTCCACGCAGCGTTGGCCACAAGCAGCCCCAAGACGCCGGCCTGGGCCAGTTGCCGCCAACGAGTTTCCAGCAAGTCAGCCGCAATTCCGGCGACGAAGACAAGCAAGAAAGGAATTGCCATGAGCTGAAAACCCAGGCCGGGAAAGTGCGGCGTGCCTGAAGCCAGGACAAGAAACAGGAGCGCTACCAGGAGAGGCGCCGTGTTGCCGAAGTAGCGCGCCCGCGGCCAGGCGAGATATGTAATGAGCGCCACCGGCACCGCAAGCACGAGCGCCGGACAGCTTTGTCCCATCTGCGCAAGAACCTGATGGTATGCCTGTGGCATGGTGAACGCTTTCCATGAAACTCCGGAGAAAGACGCATGCTTCATCCCATGCCAAAACTCGCCCACATGGAAAAAACAGGACGCATACAAGATTAAAGCGCTGATGGCGCAAGCCACTGTCCAGATTGCGAGTGCGGCACGCCGCCGAGTTGGAGCCAGGTAGAACATGAACCCCAGTGCGACTGGCAACACGACGATCAGTTGAAACTGCGAACCTACCGCCAGGGCCAGGGAGAATCCCAGCAGAAGAATCCGCCGCCAGTTCCAAAGAACCACTTCCCGCGGGGCGTAAAGAGTGTGAGCCACGGCGATGGCGGTGAAGATGGCACCGAATGCGGCCCAGGCGGCCCCGATCTCGGGCTCTGCAGACCAGATCGCGCTGGAGCGAACAATGCCCGGCGAGAAACAGTAGAGTGCTAGCGCAACGTATCCACCGGCATTGCCGAAGAGCCGACGAGAAACGTACCAGAGCGACGCACCGAGCAGCAGCCCGAAAACAATGAATGGGGCTGCGGCCAGGCGGTGAAGCTCGGCTATATTTTCCGGCCGCAGTGATACCTGGCTCAAGACCAGCGGGACCGATGCGACCAAGTACCACAAAGACGAATGGTTGGCGTCGTAGCCAGCATTCTCGACAAGGGGATGAAAAACCTGGGGGTGCGAATCTTGAAGAGTGGGATCAATGCCTGCGGCAAGTTCAGCCGCAGGGGCCAGCACTCCGCGGTGTTTCCAAAGCTCCGTGCCGCGTTCAAGCCGGTATATCTCCTCAGGATCCACGTTGCCGGCCCGCCAGCCCTGCTCGACCAGCCAAAGACACTGGAGAAGAAATGCGAGCAGCATTAGCGCGGCGAGTATTTGCGGCCGGCCGAAGCGTTCGTGTGTAAAGAATCCGCCCATGAGGAGACGGCGAGTGTTTTACCATGTCGGAGGACGGTTCGGGAAACTTCTGCCGATGGACGACAAAAAAGACGATCAGCAAAAGGCCGGAGAGCTTGAGAATGCTGACGTCGTCACCGCGCCTTCCGTCATCCCGCCTGCCACTGTCTCTGGTTCTACACTGGTACCGCACACACCGGTTGAAGCGCGAGTTCTAAAGATATTTGTCGGGCCCGATGGTCTTCGACCGATCTGGCGACTTGCGTTTTACCTGATTGCCTTTAGAGCGCTCCGCTTTTGCCTGGGCGCTTTCATCTATTACGGCTGGCCCGATACCGGCATTTTGTGGCTACAGCTGGTGGTGGAGCTGGGACTGGCGATTGCCGTTTTGGCTCCGGCATGGGCCATGAGCCGGCTCGAACATCGGCGATTCGGATGCTATGGCCTTCCGTTAAGACATGCGTTCGGCAAGCTGTTCTGGCTCGGCATGCTGTGGGGATTTGGCTCGATCACATTGTTGTTGCTCGCTCTCCATGGCGCGCATGCTTTTGATTTTGGCGGACTCGCGCTCCACGGTGTGCGGCTTATAAAGTTTGCCGTTTTCTGGGCGGCTTTCTTTCTGATCGTGGGATTCTACGAAGAATTCTTTACTCGCGGTTATACACAATTCACATTGACCCAGGCGGTTGGATTCTGGCCGGCGGCGATTCTGTTGTCGGCGACTTTTGGCGCGCTTCATCTGGCGAATCCGGGGGAAAGTTGGGTGGGGATTCTCGGTGCGGTCTTGATCGGCTTTTTCTTTTGCCTGACGCTACGGCGCACCGGAAATCTGTGGTTCGCGATTGGTTTTCACGCCTCATGGGATTGGGGCGAGAGCTACTTCTATTCGGTGCCGGACAGCGGCGGGATAGCTCCGGGGCACTTGCTGCGTTCGAGCTTTCACGGGCCCAACTGGCTGACTGGCGGGTCGGTCGGGCCGGAGGGCAGCGTTTTCCTCTTCGTCCTATTTGTTCTGCTCTGGGTGGTTTTTGACCGGATTTATCGCGAAGTTAAGTACCCGACCGAGGTCGCGAACTCGGGATCACCACGAACCACGTAGGGGCAGATGTCCTCATCTGCCCGGCGGGACGAAGTCCCGCTATTTCCTTCCTGCAAACCGCGTCGAGCTTCGCTCGACTGGACAGATGAGGACATCTGTCCCTACGTGATTGTCTGCTACCACGAGTAGTGAACGGTGTACGTCACTACCTGTTCTCCGTCTGGTGCGATGGTCACTGGAAACTCGACCGTTTGGGCGTCGGTCTTATGCGATTCCTGCGACTGCTCGCTCAGCTTCCAGTTTGTCCAGCGATAGAGATGTTCGACCACCCGCACGGTCACTGCTTCTTTCTTGTGATTCCGCACGCGAATCTCGAATGATTCGTCCATCCAGTTGTGGGCGGAGTCAACGCGGATGTTGGTGCGTTTGCGCTCACCGACCACGTCGAAAGAATTTCCGGTGAAGATACGGATGGTTTCGTCTTTCGGAGTGTGATCGATGACGTTCTCGCCGATAAACTCCAGGTGGCCGTCCGTGTCGCGACGATAGAAACGCAGCTTGCCCTTGGGCAAGGCGATGCCTAGATGGTTGGCCTCGGCGTTCTTGAACTCTTCCATCACCCACACTTTTGGATTGGATTGGGTTCCATAACTCTGGTCCTGACGGATCTGCTCCATGTTGTAGTAGCCGTATTGCTGCACTTGGGCTCCGTCGTAGACGTAAAGCCGCAGGGCGTGAATGCCGGTGGAACGCACGAACTCCACTTGCTTGGTCTCCTGGTCGCGCAGGGTCGTGGGACGCGCCAGAGTGTAGAGATGGAATTCATCGAATGATTTCTCGCGGACGACCGGGGCGGCGGCATCGTTCATCATGGCTTTCGCTTCGGCAGCATACATGCGAGACGCCGGTGTACCGGGCTGAAGTTTGTTGACGTCACCGGCCATCAGCTTGATGTTCGCGTTTTCGAACGTCTTGCCACTCTGATTGCGCATTGTGATCCAGCCAACCATGTCGAGCAGGTCAGTCTTCCCTTTCGGGTTGTCGGAGACCACGATGTTGTAATCCGACTGCCAGCTCATGCCGCCGGCGACGTAAGAAATTTCGGCATCGAATTTGCCGGGATCGTTAGTCTGGAGCAGCCAGTTTAGAGTCGGCTTTAGGATTGAATCCCCCGACAATGATGGAAAGAGCGGTTGACCGGGCAGTCCAAAGCGCAACACGCCATCCACTTCGACGATGGGCTGGGTGAACGAGGGCTGCTGATAATTTTGCGCATAGTAACTGCTGGGAATATATCCGCTGCGCACGATCTTTCCTTTGATCATTTCCTGCTTATCAGCATGCTGCACCAGGAAGTCGATCGTCTTGCCTTCATAAAACGAAAGCAACAGCTCCTGTGAGATAGGGTCGTTGCGGTAATTCTGTTCGAGCACCTGCAACGAGCGGCCGGCAGGATCGCGCAGGATGACGGAATCGGGCTCAAGGTGGGAAGCAATGCCGGCGAACTCCGCGTGGTTCACTCCGGCCTTCAGATCCAGCGGCACATACTCTCGCGCAACAAAGAAATTCTGGTTGTAAATAGTGATTGCGGGCTGGTTGTTGCTGGCAGCCGACTCTTCCCCCATTACCACTCCGCACAACAGAATCATCAGCAGCAGTAGTTTCTTCATTCTGGTTTCCCCTTGTTCGCAGTGGGCGGGGAGGAGGCTTAACCGGCCTGCCTTTCCCGTCCTATTGGAAGAACGTGGGGACCGGGGAAACTTGCAGGGATGTTTTGACGGCGGAAGAATGCAGGGGGGCACGAAGGTAACTGCTAGTGACCTATCCAGCTAGCCTGGTCATCTTGAGCGGAGCAGGCACGTTGGCTTGCGAACAAGCTTGCGGAGTCGAAGCTTCCCCTACGTCCATTAGTCGAATCCGAGGGAGGACGATTGGATAACCGACTTACCGCTCAGGAACTGCGACCACCGCTGACTGGGGCAAACCAAAAAAGATCCTGCCTGCAAAACGCAACAGCCGCCAGCCGACCGCTGCACCCAGCAGAACGGTCACGAGCCACAGCAGAATGGTGGGCAACAAGAAAATAAATCCTGCCATCGCAACGGCATAGTTTTCGAGGCTGTCCAAGCCGTCGCGCATCGCATGCTTCAATTGATACAAAGGCCGCCAGTGCAACCCGAACACCTGAGCCTCGGCTTCCGTGCGAAGCGACACGTTGATCTCCACGGTCTCCACCTGCTTGGAGAGCGCCTGAAACTCCGCCTGCTGTTCTTCGATCTCGCCGCGCACATTGCTCAGCTTTTCGCTGACCTCGAGCGTGTCCTTCACTGTGTTCGCGCGTTTCATGATCGACAAATACTGCGCCTCTTCGCTTCGCAAATTTCTCAGGCGGGCGTCCAGATCGACGTATTGCCGAGTAACGTCTTGTGCTTCCACTCGCTCGGCCTCAACTCGCATGCCCAGCTTCCTGATTTCCGCAAGCGCCTCTTCAAAGTGTTCTGCGGGAACGCGGACCGAAAGGAATGCGCTTTGGGCATCCTGTCCGCTAGTAGTGGATTTCACCAGAAATCCTCCCAGGCGCTCTGCGAGTAGGCGAATTTGTTCCGCGGTGTCGGCTGGCTTCTTGGTCACGAGATCCATCGAAGAGTTTCGTACCATCTTGCGATCGCCATCAGGCGATTCGGACCCTTGCTCCGGTCGATTGCTCGCCATTCCCGCAGGCTGCGACCGAGGCGCGCTCGTGTCACTTGCAATCATCCTGACAACGCCGCCTACGTGGCTTTTGTCTGCTTCGAGAACTCGTTGATAAAAAGGCTTTTGCCAGAGCGATCCGGGATCCCAGTCGGTGGCAGCGACTCCTACGCCCTTTTGCGATGTAACTACTTCATCACTCAGATGAGGCCCCATAGCTCCTAAATACAAAGCCATCAGTCCAGCGGTGATCAACCATCCTGCCACTAGCGGCCCTTTGCTCTTCCGCCATGCGCTGCTCCAAGTTCGATCCATAATCTCCTCCACAATGTAGATCGCTTGCGAGCCGGGTTTGTTCCCGGCGCGGCCTGCTCCAAAGTGAGAACGGGCATGTATTGGAACCTTGCAGGAAATCTTAAAGTACAAATAAAACAGGCGGCCCTAAGGCCGCCTGTTGAAGTAATCCAGATCCGTGGCTGTTGTTGCTTTTTAGATATCCAGGTTCTTCACATCCAGCGCATTGTCTTCGATAAACTTGCGGCGAGCTTCGACGTCTTCGCCCATCAGCGTGCTGAAGATGATTTCGCACTCGGCGATGTCTTCGAGTTTCACCGAAAGCAGCGTGCGGCGTTCCGGATCCATCGTGGTTTGCCAGAGCTGCTCTGAGTTCATTTCGCCAAGACCTTTGTAGCGCGTCTTCTCGTAGCCGCGACTGCCGGCTTCCTTGATGTATTCGAAAAGATCGCGGACGTCGGTCTTCTCGACCGTTTCCGTCTCGATGGCTTTCTTCTTGGCGGCGGCTTTGGGCGCTTTCTTCGGCGCCTTGTCCGCTTCGGCTTCTTCGATTTCGGCGTCCGCGTTTTCAGCAGTCGATTCTTCGGCTGCACCGTTAACCGGCGCCGCGTCGGTGACCGCTTCGATCACGAATGGCGGTTCCATGTAAGGCTCGATCTGCTTGAACTTCGATAGCAACTGGCGATACTCCGCCGTCGAGGCCAGTTCCCAGTTGATGATGTGCTCAGCGCCCTGGGAGTTGACGTAGTGCACGGCCCAGAGATTGTGCTCCTCATCAAAGCGGGAATCCACACTCTTGAAGTCGCGCTCTTTTTGCAGCTTCTTCAATTCCCTTTCAAGCTTCTCAATCTTTTTGGGTGGGGCTTTCTTTTCGCCTTCAAAATCAGCCCGCTTGGAAAGATCGATCCTGGGCAACAGTTCGGTGATTCTTTCGTCACGCAAACGCTTGTTCACTTTGTCGAAGAAGCCGAAATACTCTTTCAGGCCGGTGGCAAACTTGGACAATCCCGTGCCTTCTAGTTTGGCAGCGCCTTCGCCGTAGCGGACGATCAGGCTGTCCGCCGCGCGCTTGAGGATGATCTTGTCGAGCGCATCATCGTCCTTGATGTACTGCAGGGTCTTGCCCTTTTTGATCGAGTACAACGGCGGCTGTGCGATGAATACATTGCCGCGAGCGATCAGCTCCTGCATGTGACGGAAGAAGAACGTAAGCAGCAGAGTGCGGATGTGGCTTCCGTCCACGTCGGCGTCGGTCATCAGGATGATCTTGCCGTAGCGCAGCTTGGCCGAGTCAAAATCATCTTTGCCGATGCCGGTGCCGAGCGCCGTGATCATGGCGCGAATTTCTTCGTGGCCCAACATCTTGTCGTAGCGGGCTTTCTCTACGTTGAGGATTTTGCCTTTCAGCGGCAGGATCGCCTGAAAGCGACGATCACGGCCCTGCTTGGCGGTGCCGCCGGCGGATTCTCCCTCGACCAGAAACAGTTCGCAACGTTCGGGTTGCCGCTCGGAGCAATCAGCCAGCTTGCCGGGAAGGCCTCCGCCATCCAAAGCGCCCTTGCGGCGGGTAAGGTCGCGGGCTTTGCGCGCAGCTTCGCGCGCGCGGGAGGCTTCAATGGCCTTGTTGATGATCTTGCGACCGACCGTGGGATTCTGTTCGAGATACGCACCGAGACGCTCGTTCACGAATGCCTGCACGATGCCGGCGATATCGGAATTGAGTTTGCCTTTAGTCTGTCCTTCGAACTGCGGCTGCGGCAGCTTCACGCTGATGACGGCAACCAGGCCTTCACGGACGTCATCACCAGAGAGATTTTCTTTGACGTCCTTGAACAAGCCCATCTGCTGACCGGCATAGTTGATAGTTCGGGTCAGCGCCATGCGGAAGCCGGAGAGGTGCGAGCCTCCGTCTACCGTATTGATGTTGTTGGCAAAGCTGAACACGGTCTCGGAGTAGGCGTCGTTGTATTGGAGACCAATCTCCATGACCACGCCGCTGCGTTCGGCTTCCATGTAGATGACTTTGTCGTGCAACACCTGCTTGCCCCGATTGAGGTGCTTGATAAATTCGGCAATGCCGCCGTTGTATTTGAACTCGGCAGACTTCGCTTCGCCCGACTTTGCGTCGGTGGTGCGCTCATCGGTAAGCGTGATCAGCAGGCCCTTGTTCAGGAATGCCAATTCGCGAAGACGCTGCGCCAGGGTGTCAAAGTTGTATTCGGTTGCGGTAAAGATGGTTCGGTCGGGTAAGAAGCGAATCTTGGTGCCGACTTTTTTGCTCGCACCGGCTTTTTTCAGCTTGCTGGTGGGGTCGCCCTTCGAATAGGTCTGTTCCCAGGTAAATCCGTCGCGCCAGATTTCAAGATCGAATTCTTCGCTAAGAGCGTTGACGCAGGAAACGCCGACGCCGTGCAAACCGCCGGAAACTTTGTAGGATGACGCGTCGAACTTTCCGCCGGCGTGCAATTTGGTCAAAACAACTTGCGCGGCAGGAATCTTTTCGCCGTCGATGTCCATCATATCGACAGGGATACCGCGGCCGTTGTCGACCACGGTGATGGAGTTGTCGAGGTGGATCGTGACTTCGATCTTGTCGGCATGGCCAGCGAGTGCTTCGTCGACCGAGTTGTCCACGACTTCGTAGACCAGATGGTGAAGTCCCATCTCGCCGGTTGAGCCGATGTACATCGCGGGACGTTTGCGCACGGCTTCCATACCGCCGAGCACTTTGATCGAGTCGGCGTTGTAGTCTCCGTTGCCCCCGGTTACTGCCGAGAGCTTCGCATTTTTAACCTTTGTTTCGTCGATGGGAGTGATTTCTTTCGTGGCCATTCAGCTCCGTGGAAAGTGCCGGGCGTGGGTCTTCGCCGGCGTCCATTTCCGATGCCCTGGAATTTGCCTCAAATCACTGAAATTATTAATACTTACGGCTTTCGAGGTTGTGTTTTATTGTACCACGAATACGGGTATTTTTCGACCCCCGAACCGGGCAGGTAAACCTTGTGTTTACAAGCAGTTTTTTGATGTTTTGGAGCTCATTGTTTCGTGTCATTCGAGGGCCTTGTCAGGCATGCCCGCGCCTACATTGTCAGCGCACAGAGTTCGGTCGACCTGTTAGCATATTGGAAGGAGATTCCAGCTAAGCATGAGTGTTCCTGTATCGCAGATGTGGACGGTGGCCAGCTATGTCATACGGCAGAAGCTTGCCCGGCGGAAGCAGTATCCGCTGGTACTAATGCTGGAACCTCTGTTCCGCTGCAACCTGGCTTGCGCAGGCTGCGGCAAGATTCAATACCCCGCTCACGTGCTTAAGCGCCAGCTGACGCCCGAGGAGTGCTTCCAGGCGGTGGATGAGTGCGGTGCGCCCATGGTTTCCATCCCCGGCGGCGAACCGCTCATGCATCCCGAAATCGACAAGATCGTGGAAGGGCTGGTGGCGCGCAAGAAGTACATTTACCTTTGCACCAACGCTTTGCTGCTCAAAGAGAAGATTCATCTCTTCAAGCCAAGCAAGTACCTCACCTTCAGCGTCCATCTCGATGGCCAGAAGGAACACCACGACTTCGCGGTTTGCCGCGAAGGTGGATACGAAATCGCCGTGGATGGCGTCCGTGAAGCTGTGAAGCGCGGCTTCCGGGTCACGACCAATACGACATTGTTCGACGGTGCGGATCCCAAGAGCGTACGCGCGTTTTTTGACGAGATGATGGACCTGGGGATTGAGGGCATGATGCTCTCTCCAGGCTATTCCTACGAGAAGGCGCCTGATCAGCAGCACTTCCTGGGACGCGCCCGCACGCGCCGGCTGTTCCGGGCGATCCTTTCCAATAGAGAGAAGGACTGGAAATTTAATCTGTCGCCGCTCTTCATGGAATTCCTGATGGGCAAGCGGACTTACGCCTGCACTCCTTGGGGAATGCCGACTTACAACATTTTCGGCTGGCAGAAGCCCTGCTACCTGCTCCAGGATGGTTACGCGGATACTTTCGAAGAGTTGATCAGGGATACGGCCTGGGAGTCTTACGGCACTGAGTCGGGCAATCCGCATTGCGCGAACTGCATGGTGCATAGCGGCTACGAGGCGTCAGCAGTCAACGACACGTTTGGTTCGCTCAGCGGTTTCGTGGCAACCGTCAAGGGCACACTCTTCCATCGCTACCGCGATCAGGGCGCCCTGCGGTTGCTGGATGAGCCTGTGGAACACGGGCAGGAAGTTCCGCTGGTACAGATTTCGAACGCCAACGAAACACTCGAGGAGACGCGGGCGTGACCGGGAAAGCTGCCGGCCACGTGTCGCACGAGACTGAGCAGGAGTCTTCCCCGGCTTCATTGGCGGCGGACGCGCTGGAGGTTTCTCCCGGCTGGCAACACGAAAAGCTTGAGGGCTGGGTTCCGGCGCTGGCGTCGGATGAGGAAACTCGCAAAGCGCTGGAAAAGGCTTTCGACTATCGCGGCGACGTGACCATCACCCGTAAGGATGGCACGACCATCGAAGGATATCTGTTTGACCGCAAGACAGGACCCAGCCTCGCTGATTCGCTGGTCCGAATCCTTCCCAAGACTTCCAATCAGAGAGTGATGATTCCCTACTCGGATATCGCGGCACTCGCTTTCACCGGCCGGGATACCGCGGCGGGAAAGAGCTGGGAAGCCTGGGTGAAGAAGTACATGGAAAAGAAGGCAGCCGGCGAAAAAGATATCGGGCTGGAACCTGAGTCTTTGGAGTAGTTTCTGGTGTTATCCCCTCAAACCTAAACCGCTGTCATCCTGAGCGGAGCATCTGCGTTCGCTTTGCGAACGCGGATGTGGAGTCGAAGGACCCCTATCACCGGCATAATCTTCGCGTGCGCAGGGCTTTCTGCAAATTCCTAAACTATCGAGAGCATCGTCGCTACAGGGGTCCTTCGACTGCGCGGAAGTTCGCTTCGCGAACTTTCCACTCCGCTCAGGATGACAGGGATTAGTGTTTTCGAGCTCCGAAACTTAACTTCTCGACCAACTCGTTGATCTCGTCCTCACTGCTTGCGATAAATGTGAACGAAACCTCGTAGCCTCTCTCCACAACGACGAGAGAGGTTTGGCTTACTGTGCCTGTTCCCCGCGCTTTGCTGAAATCGCCGCGTATCAATTGGGCGGGACCTACCGGGAACGGATAGGGGTCTTTTACCGCCTGAAAGCCTTTGGCGGTCGCCAGTTCGGCGAGCTGTCCGAGGTAGTCTGCAGCGGTCTTCAAGCCTGCATAATTTGACAGGCGCTCCGCCGCAATTACGACGGCGGAGTTTACCGTGTCACCTGTCGCTTCGGGAGGACGTTCGAAGATCGACAGGAGCAAGAGAGATTTGGGCAGGTCGCCCGATGTCTCCGCTGAGTCGTCCTGCATCTCTTTGGTGCGGTCTACCCAGCCATACGGCAGCCTGTAGCTGAATCCGAAGGAAGGGTTACGGTAGACGCCATCGGTTAAAGCACCGCGGACGGACTGGGCCTCCCGGGCTGGCGGCGAAGCAGCAGCGGAATGTCCGGCCGGGTTCTTGTCCTGCGCCCACAATGCCGGCGCGCATAGAGCCAAGAAAACAAGAACCCGGAGTCGTGTCATACCCTCATGCTACAGGAGGACCCATTTGCCAATCGACCCCCCGCTCATCCACCGATCAGCCATGAACGATCCGAGGTTAGCATCCCCATTCGGCCTCACCAGGTTTTGCAAAATAACGCCTCGACTTCTCTCGTTCGCTTGCTGTTGCGGCCAATTCGAGCAATGCCAGACGCGCGGCCGCTACCAGGCGGCTTTTCTCGGGCAGTGGGACGTGCTCCCAGGCCTCGGCGCCGGGTTTGTCCGCGGAGGTGGAATCCGGTCCCAATGCCTGATGGTAATGGTGAAAGAGTTCTGCTAACTGTTCTGCTGATACTTCCTGGATCGACATCGAATACTCCCTTTTTCTGGTTCGTTTAGCTTCTGCCCGGCATTGGCGAAGGCCGCCGGGGCGGATCATCAAGCCGCGCGAGTCACGGACTGCTTGTACGATTCCGAGTCGGCGACCTCGTTCCTGAAGCCAATGTGATGGTGCATTCTGTAGCGGATCCCGTGGTCCGTACGATCCTGCAACAGAGCGGCCAGGACTTTCGTGCAAAACGCGACTCCGGCCATGCACAGTATCGCCACTACCGCCAGGACGAACATTTCAACCTCCAGATCGAATAACCAGCAGCATGATTTCCGCAATCAGCCACCTACCTATTGGATACAGAAGGCCGTAAGTTTCCGATAAAAAGTCCGTAAATTGTTCATAAAGGCGCAGGTCCGACTTAAGACCGGCAAACTTTTTATCAACTTTTTTATGAACTTGTTGTTCAACGGAAACGGCGGAATCGAGTTGAATCGACCTCCGCCATTGCAGGGAAGCGCAGTTAGCGAATGCAGTTCTTCGATCGGTGAGGTGGGAGCAGGTTCTCGTTCAGCTTTTTAGTCGTTCCATTTCGTTAATCCCAATAATTTTTGGCCCAGCGTGGTCAGTTTAGCGGGAGATGCGTTTTTCTTCTCCCACTCGCGCGGGTCGCCGGGAAACGCGAAACCTTGCGGTGGCTCCATCTCCTTCCACGAACGGATGCGAATGTCGCGCAGATCTTCACGCGATTCGTCTGCAGGCGTCATCGATATGTATTGGGCGATCCGCACCTTGTCTTTCGAAACGTTGGGCCGAATGCCGTGAGCCAGCAGGCTGTTGAAGATCAGCAGGTCGCCAGCCTTGGGCATGACCGGCACGACATCGAAACCGGTAGTGTCCGGCTTCCAGGGATCACGGTTGGGAGGCTGAGTCTTTCTCCATTCCTCCAACGTACGGAAAAGTTCGGGCACGCCCTGAAAACCTCCCATATCCGGCTCGTGATCGACGAGCGAGAGAACGCCCTGCACATTTACCGGCAGGGGATCGAGCGTGGTGTCGGCATCCCAGTGGATGAACCCGCTGAACGGACGCTGGCTGCGGTTTGGAGGATTGAGATTCGCGCGGTCAATGGTGACCCAGAGCCTCTCGTTGTCCCAAATGTCGACAAAAGCATCGTAGACTCGCTGGTACTGGCGGTTGTCCCACAGGTACTGATGGTTGTAGATCTCGACCATGCCGCTGTTGTTCAATTCTTTCATCGCATGGTCGCGAAGCTGGTCTTTGTACCAGGTGGAGGGATCGTTCGGATTCATTTCCTGAAATTCCCACAGAAGTTCCACCAGTCGCTTCACATTTTCGGCGGGGACGGCCTGTTTGACGACGACGTAGCCGCGAGTGGTCCAGTGCTTCCAGTCATCTTCCGAAAGCACCCGCAGCGGCATAGTCTTCTGAATGTCGCACAGCTGGGTTTCGGCGACGTAGGCTACGCTGGCATTTCCCGGGCGGTTGTCTCCGTAGGCATAGCGATCCATGGTGTTCTCCTGTGATTCCGGCCGGTTTCATTAGCTCCGCCGGAAGTGACTTGCAATATGGAGATCTTAAGCCCGTACGGATGGCGGGAATTATCCTGGCCTCGAAATTTTCTGTACTTAAATGTCAGAATTTGGCTGCCGCCCGTACTCAAATCTTGTCATCCTGAGCGGAGCACCGGCGTTCGCTCGCGAACGCACAGAGCCTTAGGCTACTTTGGGGGCGGGAGCGTGTACCGTCCTGAATTGACGCGGGGTCATGCCTTTGAGCTTTTCGAACTGGCGGACGAAGTTCGCGTAGTTGTAATAGCCGGCTTCGCTGGCCACGATAGAGATGGGAACCTCGGTATTCATCAGCAAAGAGCAGGCCTTGCCGATTCGTAACTGGGCGAGATACGCACTCAGAGGCATGCGCACATGCCGTTTGAATAGTCGATGAAAGCTGCTCGCACTGACGTGCGCCCGGGAGGCCAGATCAGCCACGGAAAGTTCCTCGCGGTAGTGGACGTGGAGATACGAGAGGACGCGGTCGATGGTGGCGTGGTCCCGAGCTCCGTCGAGAGCCGTGTTGCCCAGCGAGGCGGCCGAGAGTGTCACCCGCTCGCGATCGTTGGCCAGCAGGTTCAGAGTCGAAAGCAGTCCAAGTAGCCGCTCTGCCGGATTTTGTTCGAGCATGGCCAGAATCTTGCCTTCGACTTCGCGCCTGGTTTTTTTGGAGAAGCAGACTCCGCGGGCAGCCTCGTCCTCAAGCAAGCGTCGAATGGTTCCGAACTCCGGCCAGCGGTCAATCAGGTGGTGCGCCAGGTCGCGGGAAAACCATAAAACGATGGCCTCATGGGGACGGTCAGCTTCAATTTTTTCTTGCGAGCACCAGGTGTGGGGAAGGTTCGGGCCCAGCAGTATCAGGTCGCCGTTTTCGTACGAGCCAATGTGGTCGCCGATGTAGCGTTGACCGACGCTGTTCAGCGTCATGGTCAATTCAAATTCCGGGTGGTAATGCCATTCAAATGGAAATGACTCGAGGCGGCGATGAAAGACAGTCCATGAACTGCCCTGGTCCACCAGAACTTTTTCGAAAAAAGGCTTCATCGCCGCGTGTCGTCCCAGACGACGACCAAACTTACTTTACTTGGCCAGCCCAAATCACGCCGCGCGGGCTGCCAGCGGCTGAGTGCAGAATCCGCAACGCCGTGCGTCGATGGGAATCTCGTTCAGGCATTCCGGGCACTTCTTGGTTGTCGGATCCGCTGGAGCGGGCGCCTTTCGCATACGCGCAATCAGCGCGTTGATGGGCGTAACCACGAAGAAATAGACCGCTGTCGCAACCAGGAAGAACGAGACCGCAGCGTTGATGAAGTCTCCCACTGGAAACACGCTGCCGTTAATGGTGAAGTTGATCGCCGAAAAATCGGGTTTGCCGACCAGAGCGGCGATGAGCGGCGTGAGAAGGTCTTTGGTAAACGCCGTGACAACCGATCCAAAGGCAGCGCCGATGACGACACCGACCGCCAGATCAACCACATTCCCGCGAAGAATAAATTGCTTGAATCCGCTGAGCATGAAACCTCCGTAAACCAAACTGGGGCACCAAATTTACGGCGGAAGTATGGGGTTGGTCAAGGGTTTGCTGGGGCAGAGCTATGTGGGGTGGGCGTCCCCGCCGAATTGTCTGTTTCCTCAGGAAAAGCGGTCAACGGCGGCGGGCGAGGGCGCCCGCCACCATACGTGCACAGACGTCAGATTCGCATGGGCATGACGATGTAGCGGTACTTGTAGTCTTCGCTGTCGGCGGGGCGGAGCTGGCCGGCTGACTGGGCGTCTTTAAACTCGAGTTTCACATCTCCTGCTCCCACCGCCTTCAGGAAGTCCAGAATGTATTGAGCATTGAAGCCTACGGTCAGCGAGTCGCCCTGGTAGCTGGTTTCGATGGTGTCTTCTGACTCTCCGGTTTCAGTCGAGGACGCCGACAACTTGAGTTCGCCCTTTTCCATACGCAGGCGAACTGCGCGCGACCGTTCGTCGGCAAACTGAGCTACGCGGGAAATGGCTTGGCCCAGCTCATTGCCAGGCAGGGTGACGCTTTTGTTGTTGTCCTTGGGAAGCACGGCTTCAAAGTTAGGAAATTGACCGGTCAGTTGGCGCGAGGTTAGCAGGCGCTGTCCGATGCGGAAATATAGAGTGGATTCGTCTTTGGCGAACTCGATGGATTCTGCATCGGTGGAATCGAGCAACGACCGCAATTCGTCCATTGCTTTTTTCGGGATGAGCGTCTTCAGCTCGCCGGAGACGCCCTCAAACTTCTCTCCACTACGTTCGATGTGTGCCAAGCGGTGTCCGTCGGTCGCAACCATGGTGATGGACTCTGGCTTCAGAACCATCAACGCGCCATTCAGGGTATAGCGCGACTCCTCGCTGGCGATGGCAAATCCCGTCTTGGCGATCATTCCCCGCAGCACCTGCGCGGGAATTTTCACTACACCCACGGTGGGAAATACGGGCAGTGTTGGAAAGTTCGAACGGGCCATTCCGACCATCTTCGTGTTCGACCGCCCGCAACGAATACTTATCCAATGATTGTCCAGGAGTTTAATGGTGATGTCGGCATCGGGAAGCAGCTTTACGTAGTCATGCAACTTACGAGCAGGGATGGTACAGGATCCCTCTTTTTTAACCTTGGCGTTGCAGGCCGTGCGCAGACTGAGGTCCAGGTCGGTGGCGGTGAGAGAAAGCTTGTCGCCGGCAGCCTCGAATAAATAATTCGAGAGGATTGGAATTGTGGTCTTACGTTCCACCACTCCCTGAGTCGCAGTCAGTTCCCGCAAGAGTTCAAATTTGCTGACTGTGATTTCCATGGTGGCGGTCCCAGCAACTGCGGCCATCGCTTCTACCGGCATAACCCAAGTCTCCCGTAAGGCGACGCTACTTTGAGTACTTCTCTTATATCAAAATAAAAACTATTAAAACCAGTAGTAGCAGTAGGGAACGCGTAAAAGTGGAAATCCCGGCAAACACCCACTGTGACTGGCTTCTCCGCGAATACCCGCCTGTCCAAAACTAGACTGGCATTTGGCGGAGATGAAGGTATCGTTTGGCCGTGCCTGACGTTTCCAACCGGCTCTTGCACACCTTCCACATCCGATTCACAGTGTCTACCAGGGAAGACTCTACTTTTGAGTGGAAATCCGGCAAACACCGCGTCCTAACCGCCCAACTGCTCAGTCATCTTATTGATGAGCCTGTTCAAATCCTTATCCGTCTTCCGGGTGCCATCGATCTTATCGACTGAGTGCAACACGGTTGTGTGGTGCTTGCCGCCGAACTGGCGTCCAATCTCGGGCAGCGATGCCTCGGTCAGATGCTTGGCCAGGTACATGGCAATTTGCCGGGGATAAACAATGGCGCGCGAATTGTTCTTGGCTTTGATTTCGACCAACCGCAATCCAAACTGTTCAGCGACGGCTTTCTGAATTGACTCGATGGTCACCTTGCGGGCTTGCGAGTCGATAAAATTCTTCAGCACCTGCTGGGTGTAAGGCAGTGTAATCTCCGCGCCGATCAAGGACGAGTGCGCTACCAACCGGATCAGCGCACCTTCCAACTCGCGGACGTTAGAACGGATGTTTGAGGCGATGAATAACGCGACGTCGGTAGGCAGGGTTACTTTTTCCTGCTCGGCCTTCTTTTGAAGGATGGCTACCTTGGTTTCAAGATCGGGAGGCTGAATGTCGGCGATCAGTCCCCATTCGAAACGACTGCGCAGCCGGTCCTCGATTTCCGCCAACTCCTTGGGAGGACGATCGCTGGCGATGACGATCTGCTTCATGGACTCGTGCAGCGCATTGAAGGTATGGAAGAATTCTTCCTGGGTGCGCTCTTTTTGCGCCAGGAACTGGATATCGTCGACGAGCAGTACATCCACGTTGCGGAACTTGTCCCGGAAGCTGATCATCTTGTCGTAACGCAGCGAGTTGATCATTTCGTTGGTGAACTTCTCGCTGGAGACGTAGCAGATGGCGGACTGGGGCTGGCGGCGCTTGATCTCGTGGCCGATGGCCTGCATCAGGTGGGTCTTGCCCATTCCGACGCCGCCGTAAAGGAAGAGCGGGTTGTAGGCTTTGGAAGGACGTTCTGCGACGGCCTGGCAGGCCGCGTGGGCAAACTGGTTGCCGCTGCCGATTACAAAGGCGTCGAAGGTATAGCGCTGGTTCAATTGCGCGGCGCCGTCCCAGTCAAACCGCGACTGCGAAGTGTGAGTCGGTACGGGGAGGTGCGCGGAAAGACCGCCGTCATGACGCACCGGCGTGGACGCAGGGTCATCTTCCGGAGTGACGAATTTCACTTCCTGAAATTCACCGCCGAGATTGTCGAGAGCTTCCTGGATGAGGTCCGCGTACTTATCTCCCACGTGGCGGAATTCGGCCGTAGGCACACGCACGAAAAGTATCTGACCAGTGGAGTGACTGTATTTGGTGGGCTTCAACCAGGTGTCGTAGGAATGGCGGTTAATCTTTTTTTCCAGCGCATCGAGGACGCGCAACCACGGATTCGGAGAGAGGCTTGGAGTGGGAACAGACATAAAATAAATTTTCGTGGGGCAGCGACCAGAGTCAGTGCCCGGGACCTGAAATTATTCCTGTAAATTTGCTTTCGTTTTTAACAGAGCGTCCAGCAGAGCAGCCTCGCTCGCGGGGGCAGTTTCGCTGGGGCCGATGAAAATTTTTATAAGCTGGATCAGTCCGGCATACTAGCACAAAATATTTGCGTCTGCGGGAATCTTCTCTACGGATTTTTTCGCGCTCTACGATTCAGAACCCTGGCGAAACTTTCTGTCAAGTGGCCAACTTATAACTGTCGCGCGAGTGGTGCAATAACGCCGGACGCGCAATATTCTTGTCGCCGTTTTCGAATTCAATTTTCATTTTGAATCTGTGCGGTTGCATTCCGATTCCGGCAGCGGCGTGCATTGCTGTCAACACTTGGTTGACAACACCGGGCAGGAGGTCGGCGATGCGAGAGTTGCGGTTTGCCCGTCTGACGCCGCTCATTTATACTTCTACTTCGCTTTATTCACAGATATCTAGTTCATCAGGAGCAGTGATTTTTCATGCCCAAGCGCACATTCCAGCCCAACCGTCGTCACCGCTCGAAGACGCACGGATTTCTTACGCGGATGAAGACCAAGGCCGGCCGCGCGGTGATTTCGCGGCGGCGCGCCAAGGGCCGCAAGCGGGTGTCGGTTAAACCCGGCTTCCGTGAGTAGTGTTTCTCCTCTTCGGAAAACTCCGGAAGGCTTGTAACCCAGGTGGAGGGCGAGGAGTGTGAGCGCTCTCGTGTCGAATGGCGGCTCCGAGGTGTCAGCTTCAGGGCGGCGAGGCAAGTTTCCCCGCAACATACGATTGCTGAAACACGCGGACTTCGAGAGGGTGTACAAACAAGGGCGCCGGCATTTTGCCGCGCACATGACCGTTTTTTACCTGCCGCGCACCGATGGTGGTGGCGAAAGATCAGCTTCCGGCCCACGAGTTGGATTTACCGTCAGCAAGGCGTTGGGCGGGGCGGTGGTGCGGAATCGGATGAAGCGGCGTTTGCGGGAGGCGGTCCGGCTGCACGGCTTAATCTCGGTCCCGATGGATGTGGTCATCAACCCGAAGAAATCGTTGTTAGCTGCAGGCTTCGCTGATTTGCAGACTGAAGTCGGCCGGGCTTTCGAAGTGATTGAGAAGTCAGCAGCCAGAGTTCAGAAGCAGGAAATCGGCAAAAAATAAATGAGCCACATGGCTAGAAAGTTCGTATTGAGCTTGCTGCAGGGATACAAGTGGGCGATCTCGCCGCTGTTCCTGCCAGCATGCCGGTATGTACCTACCTGTTCTGAGTACGCCATGGAAGCCGTTGATCGTTGCGGCGTTATCCGTGGCGGCTGGATGATGATGAAGCGTCTGCTCCGTTGTCATCCTTTTGTGCAGGGTGGCTACGATCCTGTGTTGAAGATGCACGACCACGGCATGGCGCAGGGTGCGGTCCCGCCCACGAGCTATGCGGTCACTGAGTAGCAAAATTGCCAGAATTTCCCAATCCTCAACAAGATCCCGGGATGGAACGCCGGCTGTTGCTGGTGTTCGCGCTCACATTCCTGGTGATCATTCTGTTTCAGCCGTTGCTCAAAAAATATTTGCCGCAGGCGCCGACTCCCCCGGCGACGGCGCAGGCTCCGGTTCAGTCACCGCCCCAGGCCATGGCGGCCATGGAGTCGCAACCTACAGTTCCTGCCGGTGGTGCGAGCAAGCAGGCTGCGGCGGAAGCCGAGACCGTTGTCGAAAACGATCTCTACAGAATTGCGTTCACCAATCGTGGGGCACAAGTGAAGTCGTGGATTCTAAAAAAGTACAAGGACGATCACGGCAACCCGCTCGACTTGGTAGGAAACGCGGCGGTTAAATACGGATCCCCGCTTTCGCTTTGGACCTACGACGAGACCCTACGCAACAAAATTAACTCCGCACTTTATGTTGCCTCGGCCAGCGGCGATCTGACTGCGCCGGCGTCGCTGACGATGGAATATGCGGACCAGGATCTGACGGTCCGCAAAACTTTCAGTTTCGATCGCACTTACGTCATACACGTCGAAACCTCCGTGTTCCAACAAGGCCATCTGGTGACTGCCTTTCCGTTGTGGCCGGCGGGCTTCGGAGATCAGTTGAGCCCGGCTTCGTACGCTGCAAGCCGCATCGAGCATCAATACAACGGCGACACCGTGCGTCTGGATATTAAGAAAGTCAGTGGTGGCGCCACCGTGCCGGGCCCGTTCAACTGGGCGGGAGTTGTTGATCAGTATTTCACTGCCGTCTTTCTGCCCGACGATCCGCAGACCGCTGCCGCGGTCACCCTGCGCAATTCAATCGATATCCCGAAGGACTGGCGAAGTCCTAAGCCGGGCGAGACCATCAAGACCGATGTTCTGGGTGTGGGGCTGGGAAATCTGAAAGGGCCTGCCTCGGGCCGAGTCTACGTGGGGCCTAAAGCTCTGAATGTTCTGGAATCCGTGCCGGTGCCGACTGTGGTAGGTGCCCCGCAGGACTTGCGCGCGCTGGTTAATTTCGGTTTCTTCGGCGTGATTGCCAGACCGCTGTTTTTGTGGCTCAAGTGGACTTACGAAAAAGTGGTTCACAACTGGGGCTGGGCCATCGTGCTGCAGACGTTGATCATCAATCTGGCGTTGCTGCCGCTACGCATCGCCAGCATGAAGTCGGCGTTGAAAATGCAAAAGGTGGCCCCGCAAATCAAAGCCATTCAGGAAAAATACAAGAAGTACAGCATGCGCGATCCGCGCAAACAGGAGATGAATCAGGAAGTCTCCGCCTTGTATAAGGCTGAGGGTGTCAATCCGGTCGGCGGTTGTCTGCCCATGCTCATCCAGATGCCATTCCTGTTCGCGTATTACAGCATGCTGGGGGCGGCGATCGAGCTCCGCCAGGCACCATGGCTTTGGATCCAGGATCTTTCATCGCGTGACCCGTACTTCGTGCTGCCAATCGCCCTGGTGGTCAGTATGGTCTTAACACAAAGAATGATGCCGCAACCAGGGATGGATCCGGCACAGCAAAAGATGATGACCTTGATGATGCCGCTCATGATGGGATTTCTGTTCTTCAACCTAGCGGCCGGTCTGACCCTATACTATTCGCTCGGAAACCTGATCGGAATCGTGCAGCAGGCCGTGATGAATCGCACCAGCCTGGGCCGAGAGATGCGTGAGATTGCGCTGAAGAGGGCGAGGAAGCGAGAGAAATAAATCCCGCTTCTAGTCGCTAGCTTCTGGCCTCTAGCTTAAACCTCTGTACCGGTCAAGGCGCGAGGCTAGAAGTTAGAAATTATGAGCTAGAAGCCAGCAGCCAGGAGCTACTACCCGTGTCCATCCCCGACAAAATCGCCGCCGCCAACAAGATTAACGATCTGCTGAAGGGCATTGTCAGCAACGGTGGTCTTCGACTGAAGTATCGCATCACCGTCGATCCTCCGTTGCAGGAGAATCGTGACTGGGAGCGACCGGAGATTCTGGTTGAATTTGCAGGACCGGACTCACCTCTGCTGCTGGAACGTGGAGGCGAGCTGCTGCGCTCCGTCGAATTCCTGGCGCTTGAAATGCTTCGCCTGCCCGGCAATGAACACGAGAAGGTTTGCTTCGACTGCATGAACCATCGCGGGATGCGCCTGGAGGAGTTACGCCTGGCGGCCGGCGTGGCTGCTGAAAGAGTGCGCAAAAGCGGTGCTCCGTACGAATTTGCGCCCATGTCTTCACGGGAACGCCGAATCGTTCACCTGGCGCTTCGCGACCAGACTGACTTGCGCACCGAAAGCGAAGGCGAGGGTCTTCGACGTTACGTGGTCCTCTATCCGCAGAACTACAAGCCTGCCACGGGCAAGCCGCCCCGAAAAACCATTCCGTAATCGAGTAGCTTCCTGACCGCGTAATCTAAAGATCCCTGTGAATCTCGACGACACAATCGTCGCCATCGCCACTCCGCCGGGTCGCGGTGGCATTGGCGTGGTCCGCATCGCTGGAGCGGAGGCACGCGCCATAGCGGCTCCGATGCTGCGGCTGAAACATGATCTGGAACCGGGGCGTGTCGTTATGGGGGAATTGATCGAGCCATGCGGAGCCGACGTCTCCGCCCGCCCAGAAGGTAGCCTCGATGCGAAGACCTTTTCCACGGAAAGGATTGACCGGGAGCGAGAATCTACAACCAATGGTCAATGTGAGCGCATCGATGAAGTGGTCGTCACATATTTTGCCAAGCCTCACTCCTACACCACCGACGACATCGTCGAAATCTCAGCGCATGGGTCACCAGTAGTTCTTCGTCACATGGTGGAACTTGCATTGGCTCGCGGCGCTCGACTGGCTGAGCCGGGAGAGTTCACCATGCGCGCGTTTCTCAACGGGCGAATTGATCTCACCCAAGCGGAGGCTGTGCGCAACCTTATCGAGTCGCAGACTCTCTATCAAGCCAAAGTGGCAGCCCAGCAGCTCGAAGGTGCGATCTCCCGGCGGCTACAGCCGATTAAGCAAAAACTGGTGGAGCTGATCGCGTTGCTGGAGGCCGGCATCGACTTTGCCGAGGATGACGTCTCGGTCCTGCCAGGAGGCCAAATACTGCAGCATATCGCCGGCGTGCAAGTCCCTCTGGAAGAACTCTCGAGTTCTTTCGCCTACGGAAAGTTGGTTCACGAAGGTTTGACGCTCGCCATCGTCGGGCGGCCTAACGTGGGTAAATCAAGCCTGTTCAATCAACTGGTGGAGAAGGGGCGCGCCATCGTCACCGCAACGCCCGGTACAACCCGCGATCTGGTGACCGAAACGGTCGCGCTGAATGGGATTCCCGTGAGACTCGTGGATACGGCAGGCATCCGGAGGGCGCTCGATGAGGCGGAGAGCATCGGGGTTGAGAAATCCAAGGAAGCGCTGGTTGACGCAGATATCGTACTCGTCGTGCTCGATGCGTCTCAGGCTGTTACCGAGGAGGACCAACGCGTATTGGATCTAGTGGGAAAGCGCCCAGCCATCCTGATCGAAAATAAAGCGGACATAGCGAGTTCAAAGTTTGTAGTCCCGGGTGCTGAGTTGGTGAGTGTCCGCACTTCGGCGCTGACATCGGAAGGGATTCCCGAACTGCGCGCGGAAATTCTGCGACGGGTTGGCGGAGAACAAAGTGGGCAAAATGAAACAGGTTTTTTAACGAATGCGCGCCATCAGGCTCTGGTTCACGACTCACTGGCGGCGCTTGAAATCGGCGTCGCTGCAGTGCGTAAGAGCGTTCCGCACGAAATGGTCTTAATGGATCTTTATACCGCGCTACGTCCGCTGGATGAGATCACCGGAGCCACTAGCAATGACGATATTCTGAATTTAATCTTCAGCAAATTTTGCATTGGAAAATGAATTGAATCTAGCGTTCCTTCCGCCCTCCAGCAGCATGAGGCTGTTTTCGATCGGCGCGAAGAGGTTTTTTACGCAGAAGCGTATCCTTTGGGTCCGGTTCGGTAGTTTATCCACCGTGGTTGTATGCCATCATTTCGAATCTTTAGTTCGATAGGTAAAAGCGTACAATCCGCGTTACCGCTGATCAGCAAGTGAGACGACATGGCAAACCAGCTTTTCGATTGGAAGCTAAAGGGTTTTGGAGCACCGCCAGAACCAAAGGCCGCCGGGGACGGGGGAGTGCTCTTGTATCGGTGTTGGGGAGCAGGAAGCAAAGAATGGGGAACAGGGTATTTTTCGCTAGCCAAGCCGACATCAGTGATCGACGCAGAACTCCGTTTCAATATCGTTGATTGGGGGAACGCTGTTACATTCGTTTCAACGTTTCGATTGAAGGAGGGTTTTCTGTACTGGGTCGGTCCGGTTGGGCACGGCCCCCAGGACATGTCTCGTCCGGCAACTCAAGCGCTGGTGGATGTGGGAGGCTTGCAAAGGAAAGATCAAATTGTACAGTCCCTTCAAACCAAGCTGGAACTTATAAAGCATCGAGAACTCTTAAAGCACGATGCTTACGTGGTCAACCAGAACGACCCGAGTCCGCTAAAACAAGCAAGAAGAATGCAATAACCGACGATTGTTGAAAAGGTTGCGAACTAAAGGGACCCCACCGTTCTAACTTACGCTTCGGCTTTCCGTCTTGTATCCCGCTCTAAATTGGAAAATAGAGTTTTCCAATCCGCTATTTGCAGGGAAGCTTAACTTAGTAGTTCGCCCAGATGCCGGGGGTGGCAAGTTCGAGCAGGTTGTTGTCTGGATCGCGGAAGTAAATGCTAGTGCCGCCCCGATCCCACTTGACTTCAGATTCAATCTTGATGCCGCGGTTCTGCAATCGCATACGCCAATCGGGAAGAGTTTCCGGGGAAACTCCAAAGGCGAAGTGACCTGCTCCGGCCGTCTCGTGCGGAGGGATTGTGCCTCCTGGGAGGACGGAGGGTTGATCGGAGCCTCCGCGAACAAACAGCAACAGAACGTCTTCGCCTACCCGGAACGCACAGAAACGGTCATCTCCGATCAACACTTCCAGGCTGAAGAGCGATTCGTAGAATTCACGAGCACGGCGGATTTCCTCCACGTTCACGCAAGTCTCCACAACTCCATTCAGTCGCGGCGCGGGATGCGGTGCTGATTCCATCATCGGATTGGACCTTCGCACTCGTTATAAACACGGAGCGGAACGGCAGTTATTTCGAGACGGCAGCCAGCGCCTCGCGAAACATGGTGTCAAACCGGCCACTCTTGGAGATTGAGTTCAAGACCTTCTCTGCCGCGGCCCGCTGATATCCCAAATTGACCAGCGCGGAAAGGACATCTTCTTCGACCGCGCTCAGAACCGGAATCGCCGCGATCTCTCCGTGCTTTTCAACGGGCAGCTTGTCACGAAGTTCCAGCACCATGCGTTCGGCAGTCTTCTTGCCGATTCCGGGGATTCGAGTAAGCCGCGCGATGTCGTTGCCGCGGATGGCATTGACCATCTCGTCCGCCGGCATTCCGCTAAGGATTGTGATTGCAAGTTTGGGCCCAATGCCGCTGACTGTAATCAGTTTTTCGAACAATGTTTTTTCAGTAGAGCGCAGGAACCCGTAGAGAGCAAGTGCGTCTTCCCTCACGTGGGTGTGAACGTGCAGCGCGACATCGCCGCCGATTCCGGGAAGTTCGGAAAAAGTCGGAATGCTGATGGTGACGTCGTATCCAACGCCGGCAGTCTCGACGATGGCCTGGTTGGGATGCTTAGCTAGAAGCTTTCCGCGGAGGTGGGCAATCATAGGGAATCAGTCTTCAGTCCTCAGTCGTCAGCCTGTAGGGGCAAAGGTTCAGGCTGACGACTGAGGACCGACGCCTGAAAACTAAAACAACGAGCTTTGCTTTCGGTTTGGTGTAATTCCAAAATGTTCGTAGGCCAGCTGGGTTGCTACCCGCCCGCGCGGCGTGCGGTTCAGGAAGCCGATCTGGATGAGGAATGGTTCGTAGATTTCCTCGATTGCGTCCCGCTCCTCGGCCAAAGCCGCGGCCAGCGTGTTCACTCCCACCGGCCCGCCCTGATATTTCTCGATGATCGTCAGCAGGAGTTTGCGATCCACTTCATCGAAGCCGTGGCGATCGACCTCCAGCATCTCCAGTGCTGCCTGCGCGGTGGGAAGATCGATCTTTCCTGCTCCTCGTACCTGGGCATAGTCGCGGACACGCCGTAAGAGCCGGTTAGCGATGCGCGGTGTCCCACGGGACCGGCTGGCAATTTCAAGCGCGCCAGCATCGTCCACCTCAACACCAAGAATCTCCGCTGACCGCTCGACAATTACCTGCAGATCTTCGTGTGTATAAAACTCCAGCCGCAGCACGATGCCGAACCGTGAACGCAGCGGCGAGGAGAGCAACCCCGCGCGCGTAGTCGCTCCGATGAAAGTGAAGGGCTTCACATCCATGGTGTGAGTCCGGGCGGACGGCCCCTGCCCGATCATGATGTCGAGCTTGTAATCTTCCAGAGCCGAATAGAGAATTTCCTCCAACGCAGGCTGCAGTCGGTGAACTTCGTCGATGAACAGGACCTGTTTGTCCCGAAGATTAGTCAGGATCGCGGTGAGGTCTCCCTTGATCTGGAGCGTCGGACCGGAGGTCTGTTGAAACGGGACAGCCAGTTCATTGGCGATAATTGTCGCCAAGGTGGTCTTTCCTAAACCGGGAGGTCCGTAGAGCAGGACGTGATCGAGCGCCTCGCCGCGCGAACGTGCCGCTTCAATCGCGACAGCCAGATTTTCTTTTACTTTGGGCTGTCCGATGAACTCCGCCAGGCGCTGGGGGCGCAGCTTCAGCTCGAACGAAGAATCGTCTTCGACTGGAGCGGCAGAAACCAGCCGGCCCTTCACATCCGGAATATTTTTGGCGGTAGCCACTGACTGGATGGTAAGGCGAAATCAGGAATTGGGCAATTGTGAGAAGACGTAGGGGCGGATGTTCTCATCTGCCCCTAGGTGTGCGATACATATCTGAAGCTTATCTTCGTGCTTTGGCCGGCTCTTTCTCGCCTACGCGCTTGCTTACGGTGAAAACCATCTTGCCGGCTTTCTTGTCGCCATCCACTACTACATGATCGCCGTGCAAGACCTCGCCGTCCAGAATCTTCAGCGCCAGTGGATCCTGCACCAGCTTCTGAATCGCACGCTTGAGCGGACGCGCTCCGAAGTTCGGATCGAAGCCTTCGGTGAACAGCAGATCTTTGGCACCGTCGGTCAGTTCGAGCGAGATCTTTCGATCGGCAAGCAGGCGGCGAACGTCTTCGAGACGAAGCTCAATGATTCTTACCAACTGGTCCTTGCCCAGCGGACGGAACACGATCACGTCGTCCACACGGTTCAGGAACTCCGGCTTGAAGTGGCCGTGCAGCGCATTCAATACCTGTTTCGATGCTTCCTCGAATTCTTTTTCAGAGCGCAGACCTTCGGCCTGGAGGAACGCAGATCCGATGTTCGACGTCATGATGATGACCGTATTGCGGAAGTCGACGGTACGGCCTCTGCCATCGGTCAGGCGGCCATCGTCCATCATTTGCAGCAGGACGTTGAATACGTCAGGGTGCGCCTTCTCGATTTCATCGAACAGAACCACCGCGTAGGGATGCCGCCGCACCTGCTCGGTGAGCTGTCCGCCTTCTTCGTAACCGACATATCCTGGAGGCGCGCCGATCAGTCGCGACACCGCGTGCTTCTCCATGTATTCCGACATGTCGATCCGGACCATGGAATGCTCGTCGTCGAAGAGGAACTCAGCCAGAGCGCGGGCGAGTTCGGTCTTGCCGACGCCCGTCGGGCCCAGGAAGATGAACGAGCCGATTGGACGCTTGGGATCGCTCAAACCGGCGCGCGAACGGCGAATAGCATTAGCCACGCGCTGAAGGGCCTCGTCCTGACCCACCACGCGCTGCCGCAGGCGCTCTTCCATGGTGACCAGCTTCTTGACTTCTCCCTCGAGCATCTTTGAAACCGGAATGCCCGTCCATTTAGAAACGATGCGGGCCACGTCCTCTTCATCCACTTCTTCTTTCAACATGCGCTTCGCCGCGGAACCTTCCAACTGCGCAGTCAACTTCTTCAACTCTTCTTCCGTCTGCACCAGAAGGCCATAGCGGATTTCCGCCACCCGCTGCAGATTGCCTTTACGCTCTTCGGACTGTTCCTCAATCTTCAACTGCTCGATTTGTTCCTTGAGCGTTCGAGCCTTGGCGATCAAATCCTTTTCGCGCTTCCAATTGGCTTTCAATGCGTTGGATTTTTCGCGTAACTCGGCCAGTTCTTTCTCAATGACCGTCAGCCGCTCTTTTGAGTTCGCGTCGGATTCTTTCTTCAACGCCTGCTTTTCAATTTCGAGCTGGGTTGCGCGACGCTCGAGCTGGTCGATTTCCGTCGGCATGGAATCGATCTGGATGCGTAGCGACGCTGCTGCCTCATCGATCAGATCGATCGCCTTGTCGGGTAAAAAACGGTCTGAGATATAGCGATGCGACAAAGTCGCTGCGGCGACAATGGCCGAGTCCTTGATACGCACGCCGTGATGAACTTCGTAACGCTCTTTCAGCCCACGAAGAATCGCGATCGTATCTTCAACGTTGGGCTCGCCTACAAAGACAATCTGGAAGCGTCGTTCAAGGGCCGCATCTTTCTCGATGTATTTACGGTACTCATTGAGGGTGGTCGCACCGATCGCACGCAACTCTCCACGCGCCAGCGCTGGCTTCAGCATGTTGGAGGCGTCAATCGCGCCCTCCGCCGCGCCGGCGCCGACAAGAGTATGCAGTTCGTCAATGAACAGGATGACCTGACCCTGCGAGTCTTCGATCTCTTTCAGTACCGCTTTCAGACGATCTTCAAATTCGCCGCGAAACTTCGCGCCAGCAAGCATGGCTCCCAAATCGAGAGCGACAACGCGCTTATTCTTCAAAACTTCGGGCACGTCACCGGAGATAATGCGTTGCGCGAGACCTTCCACGATCGCTGTCTTGCCGACGCCGGGTTCGCCGATGAGCACTGGATTGTTCTTGGTGCGCCGGGATAAAACCTGAACCACACGACGAATTTCCTCGTCGCGGCCAATCACCGGATCAAGCTTGCCGCGCCGTGCCTGTTCGTTCAGATCGCGGGCATAGCGCTCCAGCGCCTGATACTTCGCTTCGGGATTCTGATCGGTGACCTTCTGGGAGCCGCGCACGGAGGTCAGTGCCTTAAGGATGGCGTCATGAGTAGCACCGTGCCGCGCCAGAATTTCCTGCGCGGGGTCCCGCTTAAGATGCGTGATCGCAAGCAGCAAGTGCTCGGTGGAGACGTATTCGTCCTTGAAGTTTGCGGCTTCCTTGAAAGCTTTTTCAAAAAGCTCGTTTGTTGCCGTGGAGATTGTGACCTGGGCTGCTCCGCCGCCGGAGACTTTCGGCAAACGCTCAAGCTCGCGGTAAGTCTCGTTAAGCGCAGCTTGCGGACCGATGCCTATCTTTTCCAGGACCGGCTGGACGATCCCTTCCTTGTCTTCAAGCAGTGCTGCCAGAAGGTGCAGGGGGAGCAACTCGGGGTTTCCGTGCTCGGATGCGAGGTCGTTACCGCGCTGCACCGCCTCCTGCGCTTTTACAGTAAATTTTTCCCAACGAATTGCCATGGGGAACTCCTTAATTGTTGGTGGTTATCATTTTGGGCGAACCCAGGAGGCTATGCAATGTTGGCGGAACAATACATAGATCTTCGGTGCGCCCAGAATGACCACCGCGTAGACAAATGAAAACGGGAGCCGGTCTGTTGTCCGCCTCCCGTTACGAATCTGCTTTATACGGACGGCCGGTTTTACGCGGCTTGTCCGGTGCTCTTGGGCTGCTTCGCGTCGAGCGTTTTTTCACCGCCGACGTTGACCTTGATCTGCTTTGGCTTGGCTTCGGCCTTCTTGGCCAGCTTCACCTTCAAAACGCCCTTGTCGTAGTCCGCAGACACGGTTTCGGTGTTTACCGTGTTCGGCAGCGTGAAGGTTCGGGTGAAGGAACCATATCGCCGCTCAATGCGACGGTAGTTCTCTTCCTTCTCTTCCTTCTCAAATTTGCGCTCGCCGTGGACGGTCAGGGTGTTGTTCTCGATGCGAACATCGATGTCGTTTTCGTCAATTCCCGGGGCTTCGATCTTCAGCGTGATGTTGTGTTCGTCTTCGTAGACGTCGACAGCAGGAGCGAAACTCGAGGTTCCAAGGGACTCGTCACTGCGATCATTGCTAAACGACTCGTGGAACAGGCGATTGACACGATCCTGCAAAGTGTTCAATTCGCGATTCGGATACCAGCGGGTAAGTACGGTCATGAAATCTTCCTCCAGGAAGTCTGAAATCGGTGTCAAAGGCTTAGATGACCACCAGCTCAAAACGAATCATAAAATATGAGTGTTATATTGTCAATACAATGTATGTGTATTTGTTTCAAACACTTAATGATGCAATGACGCACTTCAAGTATTGCGTTTCGGGTACATTCAGGAGGGCAGGGTGGTCTTTCGCCTGACCGCGGTTTTCCACGACGCGAAGGCTCCGGTGGGCGTCGTGGGCGGCACTGCCGACGACCTCCAGGTATTGGGCAGGACTGATGTGATAGGAACAGCAGCAACTGACCAGGACTCCACCAGGTCGCAGCATCTTGAGGGCACGTAAGTTGAGCTCTTTATAGCCGCGGAGGGCAGTTTCGAGGTTCGCTTTGCTCTTCGCGAAGGCGGGGGGATCGAGGACGACTGTGTCGTAGTGGCGTCCTGAGTCGGCATAATCACGCAAAAGGTCGAATGCGTTGGCCTCGACCCATTCGATGTCGCGTCCGTTCAGTGCGGCGTTTCGGTCCGCTACCTCCAGGGCGGGTCGGGAGCTGTCCACCCCGGTCACCTTGGAGCAGGACTCAGCCAGATTCAGGGCAAACCCGCCCTGGTAACAGAAGACATCCAAGGCCTCGCCGCGAGCATAACGGGCGGCCGCGGCATAGTTTTCGCGCTGATCCAGAAACGCTCCGGTTTTCTGCCCTTCGAACGCCTCGTAATGAAAGCGCACGCGATTCATCGTGAAAATCGTGCTGCTTTTTTCTCCCTGGATCACGCCCGAAGGCCGGGTGGGGAGCTGCTCCAGTTCGCGGATCCGGGTATCGACGCGTTCATTGATCGCCGCCGGCTTCAGCTGTTCGGTCAGCTCAGAAACAATCACCTTCCGGACCGGCTCTGCGTCTATTGCCTGGGTGAGAATCTGGAGCGAGAGCAGGTCGTTGTAGCGGTCCACAATTAGGCCGGGAAGAAAGTCGGCTTCGCTGAAGATGACGCGATAAGCGTCAGTGACATCCGTGTCCACCACACGTTCGCGGTATGCGATCGCCGCCTGAACGCGCTGACGGAGCAGGCCAGGCAGGTCATTCACCGCGCGATCGGAAATCATGCGGATGGCGATCTGCGAAGAGCTGCTGTAAAGAGCCGTTCCTAGGGATTTTCCGCGCTCGTCAGTTACGTTCACAGCCGCGCCCGGAGCTACCCCATCGGCCGAAACGATGTCGGAGCGGTAGACCCAGACGTGAGCATCCTGCAAGCGTTTGGCGCCGCGGTGGGAGATTTTTACCGCGGGAAGCGGGGAAGCGACTGACTTTGAGGGCATGGGTTGATATTACCCTGCCAGAAACCCCCACGAATAACGTAGGGGCAGATGTCCTCATCTGCCCGGCGGAGCGAAGCTCCGCTAATTTATAAAAATGCAAACCGTGTCGAGCTGTGCTCGACTGGACAGATGAGGACATCTGTCCCTACATGATTGGTGGTGGAAATTCGACTTCCGACTAGCTGGCGGCGGGGTGTTCGGCGGTTTCAACCGGAGCTTCGCGCAACGCTTTTTTCAGGTCGGCGTGCAGTTCGTCGAGTTCGGTCATGGGCAGTTCGGAAGCCCACTCTTCGAGCTGTTGTACATCCAGCGTGGTGTGGAGGCGAACCCCGGATTTGATGTCTTCGGCGAAAGCTGCACTAAAGTCGCCCGGCTGATATTGGGTATCGCCAATTTTTCTGCCGGTGTGCGCGTCGTAAACGCGGCGACTGGCGTTTCCGTCTCTATTCAGGAATGCGAAGAATACCTCGCCCAGATCGTTGTATACCGCTCGGTAGAACCATGCCTTGTCCACGTGGGTCTTCGGCCGCACACGGCGCTTCGCGGTCAGGCTTGGGCGTTCCACCGCAACCCCGGTGGCTGGATCGAAGTAGAGAACCCGTTGGCAGGATTCGCACACGATAACTTGTCCGCTGCGAACTTCGTTATAGGTTTGCGGACGCAGCATAACCTGACACCCGGTGCACTTCTGATCGCGAACCTCCGCCAGTCCGGAGCCACGAAATTTCGATACACGTTCATATTGCCGGAGCAGGTCTTCTTTCACGCTTGAACGGGCCTGAGTGCGCTTGGCATTCCATTCTGCCAGCAGTTTTTCGTCTTCGGCGGTGCGCTCGCGAGCTGCAGCTTTTTCTTTTTCGATCTCCGCCATCTCGGCTTTGAGCTCCAGTTCGGCGGCCTTTACATCTTTGTCGCGGGCCTCGGCATTCAGCATCAATTCCAGAATCTTGTCTTCGTTGGACTTGATGTCCTGCTCGGCAAACTGAATTTCGTGAAGCAGAGCCTTGTATTGCTCGTTGGTTTTAACGGCGAGAGATTGGTCGCGATACTTGGAGATTTTGCCCTGCAGGTCCTGGATGGCGCTTTCGTATGTTCTGCGAGTGGCTTCGTCGGCTTTGACGGCCGCCTTTGCCTTGTCCAACCCGGCTTTGGTCCCGGCCAGCTTCGCTTCGATGGCGGCCACGCGTTTGGGCAGCGCGGCGACCTCCTGATTCAGGCGGAGGATTTCGCGATCCGCCTGCTGTAGCTCCATGAGGTGTTGCACGTCTGGAAGCATTTGGCTGATGTAATTTTAGCATGGGGGTCTACCAGGCCACGTGGGGACAGCCGCCCTCGGCTGTCCTGGCGAGCAAAGCTCGCCAGATGGTGATCTCGTCCAAGAGCGCACGCACGATATGGAGGACGGGCGTCCCGCCCGTCTTGGCGGGGACGCCCGTCCTCCATATCTGCCTCTACGCAAGCCGTGACGAATGATAGGCTTTTAGCCGAGGGCCAAATTCAATGCACCGTATGACATTGGGGGATTTCGAGCTCACAGCCATCTCCGACGGGACTTATCATCTGGATGGAGGAGGCATGTTTGGCGTGGTTCCCAGAAGCTTGTGGGAGCGCAAAGTGAAGCCGGAGGGCAATAATCTCGTGCCACTGGGTCTGAACTCAGTGTTGATTCGCACCGGTTCTCAAACGGTTTTGATCGAGACCGGCGTCGGCAACAAACTTTCCGAAAGGATGGTCAAGATCTATGGCCAGCCCGCCGAGTTGCTGGACAAGCTCGCTAAGGCAGGCGCAGGGCCGGAAGATGTCGACATCGTCATCAACAGCCACTTGCACTTCGATCATTGCGGATGGAACACGGTGCGCAGGGGCGACAAGATTTCCGCCACTTTCCCCAAGGCGAAATACTATGTGCAGGAGGGCGAGTGGAAGCACGCGCACGAAAATCAGCGCGATGGGGTCAGCTACATCACGGAGAATTACGACCCACTGGTCGAAAGCGGACAGATGATTCTGCTGTGCGGGGACGCGGAAATCGTTCCTGGCATATCAGTCCGTGTTTATCCCGGACACACTCGCGACATGCAGGCGATTTTTGTGCAAAGCGGCGGAAAGACGGCGTGTTACATCTCCGACCTGATCCCCACCAGTTTGCATCTGGATCTGAACTGGGTGATGTCATACGACCTGTATCCGCTCGAGACCGTCGAAAGCCGCAAGCGGTATTACGCGCAAGCGCTGCCAGAGAAGTGGCTGACGATGTTTACTCACGATGCGAAACTGCCGTGGGCGTATGTGGCGAAGGACGAGAAGGGGAAGATGGTGGTTGAAAGGTAGAGTTTTCTTGAGATTCATGATTTTGGCTAACTCCAAATATCAAGGAGTCGTCCAGGGCCTGAGTCGTGAACTGATAACTGCTCATTCCTGGCGCGGATTGGCTGAGTGGGTGTTCTTCAACTCATGGTTTCACAGGTGGAGTCGACCCTCCAATAAAAAGAAAACATTTTCGCATCTCATCTCAAGAATCTCTTAAGTTCCAGAGTCGCCTACTGCACTTCAATTGTCGAAACGCTCAACGCCGGAAGCGTGATCGTCAGCGACGAGCCGCTGGCAGGCATCGTTTGCACCTGCACGGGATGGATCGGGTTCTGGCCTTGCGCGGACGACGCTGTCATTTGATACACGGTTGCGGTTCCGGAGAGTGCCACCCCGTTGATCGTGGTCACTTGCGGCGAGGTGAAGCGGTTGATGGCTACAAACACGATCCGGCCTGGCTTGGTGGTGTCTGAGCTTGCGTACACCATGACGTTCTGCACTTTGCTCGACGTGGCCTGCAGCGATGTGTCGCCGAAGCTTGCGGTCGCTCCATCGAAGCCGCGGAATGCACGAAAGCCCGCCAGAATATAAGGACAGTTTCCCAGCGGCCACATCGTTGCCGCGAATACACCCTGACTTCCGAAGATGCCGAGATTGTCGGCCTGGGCGATGGTGCCGGCAATGTGGTTGTCGCCGCCGTTTTCATATTCTGTGATGGAGATTTTCGTACTGGGGAATTCGGTATTGATCTTTGTTTGCAGACGCGGCAGCAGCTTGATCGGTTCTCCGAGAACATCATTCGTGATCCAGGAATTCTCGGTGAAGGTCGGGTCCCACAAGCTGCGCGGGCTTTGCACGATGGCCTGCACTTGCGCGGCGGTCAGCGTCGAGCCGGTCAGGCTGGTGACGCGGGTCGTGCCGTCGGTCGCTTCTGAATACCAGTGAAAGTCGTAGACGTCGACCAGGCGTTTCCCATAGGCATCGGATGCTGTTTTGATCGCCGCCAGATACTTATCGGGGAACCAGTTCGCGCCGTCGGGCGATGCAGCGAGTTCACCTTGCCAGTTGTAGATGCCTTGAAATCCGTAGTGCACCGGCCCAAAGATCATCACGCCAGGAAACTGGTCTTTCAGCGCTTTGGTAAGCGTGATCGTCTTCGCAATGTAGTTGTCCGATGAGACCGCGTTGTGGCCTTGTACTTCGAGATGGGTCGAGTTCCAGAGTTCCGGCTCGTTATCCAAGCTCACGAAAGTAGGGAGAGGCGAGTTGGCTCCGAAGATGCCCGGAATTTTCTGGTCCATCGTCCAGAGGAATTCGTCCATGAAGACGTCCGCGTCGCTATTGCTGGGTGTCTCAGTGAACGCAGCCGGCGTGATCGTGCTTTTCTTGTCGATCACCTGCTTGAAGCGGGTCAGATCGGGCGGGTTGGAGGTATTAACCGGCCCGCTCTCATCGCCCGATACAAGGCCTTGCAACTGGACAGTCATCACGCTCGCCATGTTCAGGCTCTGATCTGCGGCGACGAAAGTGCGCACTGCTTCGGCCGGGGTAGTGCTCGAGGTCAGGAAGCTATCGTTCTCGTATTGGAAGTCGCTGCCCGCATTGGAGGCGTTCGTCTCCCAGTTGTAGGCAGTCCATCGATTGCCACCGGCGCGGTCCAGCGTGAGATGCGGTGGAGCTCCCGAGACGCCGGTATAGAAGTTGAGCCCGTAGATCCAGGGTGAAATGGGTTTGGTCTTCGTCGGATCCACTGTGATGGTGACATCGGCCGTGACTGCCGCTGCTGTTGGTGTTGCGCTCGCCTGGCTTGAGTTCGCACTCTCTCCGGTAGCGTTCACCGCCGAGACTACGTAGAAGTAGGTCGTGCCATTGGTCAGGCCGGTATTGGTGTAACTGTTGCTGGCAGGAGCAACCAGCTGAGTGTACGGCCCGCCGCTGGTCGAAGCCCGCTTGACGTGATAACTGGTTGCGCCGCTACTTGCGGTCCAAGTCAAACTGACTTGCTGATTTCCCCCCGTCGCCACAAGGGCCGTGGGCACTGCCGGAATCTGCGGAGCCAGAGCGGACGAAACGGGAGTGGCGGATGCCTGGCTCGAATCCGGGCTTTCGCCTGACGCGTTCACTGCGGAAACCACGTAAAAGTAGCTTGTGCCGTTCGCGAGCCCGTTGTCGGAGTAGTTGGTGGAGGATGCGGAACCAGCCTGGGTATAAGGTCCGCCGCTCACGGTGGACCGTTTTACGTGATAGCTGGTAGCGCTACTGCTGGATGTCCAGGTTAATCCCACCTGTTGATTTCCTGCGGTTGCGGCTAAACCAACCGGTGCTGCCGGGATGGCGAGCGTAGATGCCGGCGGGTCCATGGCCGTGATCGAGGTCGATCCCCCGCCGCAGCCGAAGGTCAGCCCCGCCAACATTAAGATGGCCAAAACCCTCGCGCTTCTTAGTCCCATATTGGAACGAGTGGCCACGACGAATCGTAGTCCATGAAAACCCACTCCGGTAGAGCTCCGGGAAAGTCAAAGGTATGAGGAGGATGAATACGGAAGGACCTGCACTTTGGTGCTGATTCCGGCTGAAGAATCTGGGATTGGCGCCAGGGTAGCGAATGGGAATTCTGCTATTTATTCAGGATCAAGCCCAATCAGTCTGCAGTTTGGGGGGCTGCGTCAGGGTTTGCATCACTACGCAGTACTGTTCTGTTTTCTCGCGCAATCCGCGCAGTTGTTCCTCGGTGGCCTGCGGAGCGTAAACGTCAAAATGTAGACGAATGTTTTCGAAGCCTACAGGAACATCTTTCGCGATGCCGAGGGTTCCTCGAAGATCAAGCTCCCCCTCAACCGTGACCTCAATACGTTCGGTCGGTATGCCCATGGCGGCCGCCACCATCTGGCATGTGATCTGTGCGCAAGCGGCCAGGGCCCCGAGCAACAGGTCCCCGGAACATGCGCCCGCGCCAGCACCGCCGACTCCCTTATGGGCCTCGGCCTGGTAGATAGCGCGTCCAAGGTCGACCGAGCAGGCTATCGGAGCATCGGTCTGTCCGCCTTTGGCGCGGAGAGTAATGTGCGAGGCTTTCGGGTCACTGCGATACTGGTCTTTGAGGGGTTTCTGAAGCGATCGAAGATCCATGACAACCTCTTTCCTGTTCTTTATTCGATGCGATTCTTTTGGGTTCGACGCAGCGCGCGGTACCCTGGTTTGAAGGCGGTCCGTCTGCTTGCTAGGATATATGGGTACGAGAAAGACACCCATGCCCAAGTTTGTAATCGAACGCGAAATCCCCGGTGCCGGCAATCTGACGGACGCCCAATTGCGGGAAGTTTCCGAGAAGTCGGTCAAAGTGTTGCGGGGTATGGGACCGGAGATCCAATGGCTGCATAGCTATGTGACCGGTGACAAAGTGTATTGCGTTTATCTCGCCCCGGACGAGGCCACCATCCAGGAACATGCGCGGCGTGTAGGCCTTCCCGCGAATCGCGTCTCTGCCGTGCGCAGACTTATTGATGCGACAACGGCTGAGTAAGTCCACGCCGCCAGTGATTTCTAATTTCCGCGCGACACAATCATCAGTCTGCAGCGCGATCACTCAACGGCGGTTCGGCCTCAATCGTTAACACGTCTTCGATGACTTTTTCGATGGGCATTCCCCAGCCTTCCAGCCACGCAGTCGTGCCTGCGGCATTCGTCAACGCTTGTCGCGACGGATCGAGGGAGGCTTCCAGTTTGGCTTGTTCCGCTGGCGTCAGAGGCGCGCCGATGTTATGACGCAGCGCCGCAGCGGCACCGGCCAGCCGCAGGGAACGCTCAGCCTGGAATTGGGCCGCGGATGAACAGGCGAAACATTCCAGAAGACGGGCGATCCCGCGTTTGTGTTCCAATCCCTGGAAGATCAGTATGCTTTCCCCGTAAAGCGAGTGCGCTGTGGGGTAACTCTGCTGCTCTCGTGCCAGATTTCCCAAATCAGCGAGGGTGCCAGCGATGCCCCAATGGTCGTCGAGTTCCCGGAACATCGCCAGGCTCTGTTCGTACAATGTGCGCGCGGCTGCGGAGTCTCCCTGCTCGCGAACGACATCTCCCAGGTAATTCGTCGACCAGGCAATGCCAGTCTGATCGCCGATTTGCTGGAAGATTGAGAGGCACTCCGCGTACAGGGAACGCGCGCGAACATAATCGCCCTGCAACTTGACGACACTTGCCAGGTTACTGAGAGAGCGAGCGACAGCCTTCTGGTCGCCCAGCTCCCTCCACAAGACGAGACTTTTTTCGAAGTCGGAGTGCGCGACTTGGATGTCACCGCGGTCCCGGGCAAGCACCGCCAGCGCGTTTATCGAGACGGCGACTCCCTGTTTGTCCCCAAGCTGCCGCGTGATCTCCAGGCTCTCCTGAATGAGCGCGTCCGCGGACGCGTAGTCTCCCTGCTCACCCGCGAATACGCCAGCGGCAAAGAGCGCTCGAGCCCGCGCTTTGGTCGGAACGGATCCTCTCGGAAGATCCAGCAGTTTTCTCAAACTGTCGCGTCCCTCGGCAAGGTGCTCACGGATCTCCCAATAGCGAAACAGGGCGGCACCGAGCCGCAAACCCCATTCTGCGTCTCCGGTTTTTGTCAGCCACTCAAGACTCGCGCGAAAGTTTTCATGTTCGAGCTCCAATCGCTTCAGCCATTCCGCTGTTTCCGCGCCACTTCGGTCTGACGCTTCTTCTTCCGCCACCACCAGGCAATAGGCGGCGTGGGCGCGTCGGGTCGGAGCGTCTTCCCCACTAGCTTCCAGTTTCTCCAAGGCATACTCGCGAATCGTTTCCAGCATCACGAAGCGCGATTCGCCCAGTTGCTCGACCTGCTGCGCAAGGCTTTTGTCCACCATGGAAGCCATACCGTCGAGCAGGTCCAAATCAAGATCACTCTTGGTATCGCAAACAGCCTCTACGCCCTCCAGGCTGCACCCGCCCACGAACACTGAAAGCCTCCGAAAAAGTTTCTGTTCGGCAGGGCTCAACAGGTCATAGCTCCAATCCATGGCAGCGCGCAGCGTCTGCTGCCGCTGGGGAAGGTCGCGGGACCCGCCGGTTAATAGCTGCAAGCGGCTGGCGAGGCGCGTCAGCAACGAGGACGGAGACAGCACTTTCACCCGTGCCGCCGCAAGCTCAATGGCGAGAGGCAGACCATCCAACCGGGCGCAGATTTCACCGACGGAGGCTGCATTCTCACGGGTAAGTTCAAAATCCGGTTTGGCGGCAACGGCGCGTTGCACAAACAATGCGACGGCAGGGTTCTGCGACAAGACCTCAACCGATGGCACTGACCGGAAGTCTGGCAGCGCGAGCGGTGACACCGGAAATTCATGTTCGCCATAGACATGAAGCGCAGCCCTGCTGGTTACAAGAATCTTTAGATTTGGTGCCATGGCGAGAAGCCCGGCTACCATCGGCGCAGCCACCGTCAGATGCTCGAAATTATCCAGAAGGAGAAGCATCGGTGCGCTAAAAGATTCCTGGAAATTCTCGTTGAGTAGCTGCAGCCCTGATTGGCTGCGCGTCTCCCGAATTCCCAACGCCTGAACGATCGTCGAAGGAATCAAGGCAGGATCGTTCAGCGCCGAGAGTGGAACAAAATAAACGCCTCCAGGAAAGGGCTCGACCATGTCCGATGCGACCTGTACTGCGAGGCGCGTTTTTCCAATTCCGCCCGGTCCGGTAATCGTGACCAGCCTCACGTCCTGCCGCAACAGGAGTTCTTTGGCGGAAGCTACTTCCTTCTCCCTCCCCACAAATCCCGTGCGCTGTACGGGCAGATTTGTCAGGCGTGTCTCCGAATGCGCAACAGACTTTTCCGAAAATCGATCGCGTATCGCGACCAACTCCCGCGCCAGCTCCTGGGTAGAGACGTACCGTTTGTCGGGATCTTTCGCCAGACATCTCTCGATCGCCCAGCAAAGCGGGGCAGGGGCATCGGGATTTTGTGCACCGATCGCGTCAGGTTGTTCGCGTATGACGGCAACCAACGTCTCAGCCGCACTTTCTCTCTGAAAGGCGCGCTTCCCTGTCACCATCTCGTAGAGCACCAAACCGAATGAGAACTGATCAGATCGAAAATCCAGCCGTTGACCCCGGGCCTGCTCGGGCGACATGTACTCGACAGTTCCTATCACCAAGCCCGGTCGAGTCTGATACAGCGTAGTGTTGTTATCAGGCAGCTCTCCGCTGGGCCGCGAGAGCTTGGCAATTCCAAAATCGAGGATCTTGATGATCCCATCCTGAGAAACCATCAGGTTCTCAGGCTTCAAGTCCCGGTGGGTAATTCCCGCTTCGTGAGCCTTGGCAAGCCCCTCGGCAACCTGCGCCGCAATTTCAATCGCTTTCCTGATTGGCAATGAACCGGAGACAAGCAACTCGCGAAGAGTCTTTCCCTCCACCAGTTCCATGGCGATGTAGTGGGTACCGGAATCCAGGCCAAGGGCGTAGATAGTCACGATGTTGGGGTGGTTGAGAGCGGATGCCGAGCGTGCTTCCTGCTCGAAACGCTGCAAACGATCTTCGTTAGCGGAAAACGCGACGGGTAAAATCTTGAGCGCAACGTTGCGGTCCAGCCGTTCGTCGCGCGCGCGGTAGACCTCTCCCATCCCGCCGGTGCCCAGCGGGCCGATAATCTCGTATGGTCCGAGCTTGGTGCCGGAAGAGAGGGTCATTGAGCATGCCATTATATTCTTACGGGAGGGTCGTGCTGTGAGCCGGACACTCCTGGCGAGTGTCGGCAGTTTGAGAGCTTTTGTTTCCCGCTTCAATGCCACGTGCTGAAGCTTGTTGTTCGGACGGGCCTATGCGGGCACAATCCTCCCATCAATATGCCCGCGCCGCTTTCGAGCAGCGGGAACCGACGAACCCGAAACCGTACCCTCCATCGCTTTTTTAAATGCTACTTCGAACTGAGCCATCTCGTCGTGCGTACCGACGGTGATACGCGTCCAGTTGGGCATCACAGGCCACACCCTGCCGATCATCACGTTCTGCTGGGCCATGGCCTCGACGACAGTTTTCGCCGGACGTTTCGTGTCCAGCATGAAGCAATTCGACAGGGAAGGGATGTAGTGGAACTCGTTGCGGTCAAGCCACTGAAAGGTTTCAGCCCGTACGGCCGCGTTTATGCGCTTGCGTTCCGGAACCAGTTGCGGGTCTTTCAAACTGGCGATAGCTGCCGCTACCGCGGTGATGGGCATGAAGTTGCCGCCGAAGTTATCCAACTTGTCCAGCAGGTCGGGACGTGCGATCGCAAAGCCGCAACGAATCCCTGCTAATCCATACGCCTTGGAAAAAGTTCGCAACACGATGACGTCTTTGTCCGCTTTAACCAGGTCAATCGCGGAAGGCACATCGGCAAAGTGCAGGTAGGCCTCATCCACCAGAACGACCGCGCCCTTCGGTTTGTTGTCCACCAGGTATTCGATATCGGAGTGTGTGGTCAGTGTTCCCGTCGGATTATTGGGGTTGCAGACATAAAAAACTCCCGCATCGGGAGCAGACGCGAGCATCGCGCGGACGTCGTGCGCATAGGTTTTAGTCAGTGGCACTGTTACGACACGCGCGCCAGAGACTTTGGACATGAACATGCCCGCTTCAAATCCTGGGTCGGCGGTGACGTAACTCCGGGTTGGAGACGTGAAGGCCAGTACGGTGTAGTGCAGCGGCTCGCTCGAGCCGGCAAACAGGCGGACATTGTCGGTTTTCAATCCCTCCTGTTGCGCGAACAACTTGACCAGTTCATCGCTCAGATCGTCGCGGTAGCGCCCACCCTCAGAGGTAATCGCAGCGATTGCCTCGCGCGCCCCGCTGGACGGCCCGAGTGGATTCTCATTCGAATCCAGAAGGATGGTTCCGTTGTGATGGACTGACATGTGACGCCGGGCCGCATGGGCGAGCATGGGCTCGGTGACCAGGCGGAACCCAGCAATCGCCGCCGCTGTGGTTGAAAGCTGCAGAAAAGACCGCCGGGACGCAACAACCGGGTTCGAATTCATAAAGAACCTCTTTCAGACGAAGCTGTGGTCGCGCGAACTTTGAAAAATCTAACGCTGGATTCTGGACCGCGAGCGTTGGCCGAGTCAAGGACTGGTGATTTGGAATGTTGACATCAAAAACCGGACCCTGACTTCTGGATTCACTTGAGCCCTGCCAGGAGTTTCTTAAACCGGGGGTGATCGCGCAGGCTGTCATAGTCAGAATCGTGCTCGATCCAGTCCCGCTTTCCCCAACCTCGCGTCAATGCACGCTCGAGCAATTCCATCGCCTCTTCCTTCTGACCGGCCTTGGCGTACAAACAGGCGGCATTGATCAGCGCGCCCATGTCGTCTGGATAAAGCTCGAGTGATCGTTTTGCCCACTCGACGGCGCGCTCTCTTTGGCCGTCTTCGAACAGTGACCCGGAGCCGAGTGACAAAGCGCGTCCATCGTTTGGGTTCAACATGAGCATACGTTCGGCGCGACGAATGCCCTCTCGTGCACTTTTGCGCGCTTCCTCGACGCGCCCGAGCATGCGTAGCGACTGCCCCTGAAGCATCGCGCTCTGAAAGTCCTCCGGACGAACTTCCGCCGCCTTCCGAAATAAATCGGCGGATCGGTTCACATCGCCGCGAGCAAAGCTGGCTCGGGCGAAGTAGTAATACGCATCGAACAGGTGGGGATTGAGACGGATCGCCTGTTCGAATTCCTCCGCAGCCTCGTCGTAGTGCCGGGATAGTGACAGCACAAAACCTCGCGCCACGTAGGCTTCGGCGAGGTCCGGCGCGAGTTCCAACGCCCTTTGACTGGCGCGTTCTGCCCGGCTCAGGTCGTCTTCTCGCGAGCCAAACCACTCGTAAAGGGTGGCGTGCACTGCTGCCAAACCGGCATAGGCTGGACTGTAGTCGGCATCCAGCTCGATGGCGCGTTCAAACATTTCGCCGCTACGTTCCAGGTCCGGTTGGGTCATGCGAGGAAGGTGTTGCCGTCCGCGCAGGTAGTACTCGTATGCCTCAGCGCCCGTCTGGGGGCGCAGTAACGACCGCTTTTCAGGTCCGCTCAGGACGCTCCCTCGCAGGGAAGTAGCAACGCTTTCCGCGATTTCATCCTGAATTGCAAACACGTCGTCGAGTTTGCGATCAAAGCGTTGCGACCAACGGTGAAAGCCGGTGGCAACTTCGATGAGCTGGACTGTCACGCGCAAACGATCGTCCGCTTTGCGAACACTCCCTTCGAGCAATGTGCCTACGCCGAGGTGCCGGCCTACCTCGCGAATGTCGGCACCAGCGCCGCGAAATTGGAAGGAAGCGGTCCGGGACACTACCCGAAGGCCGTCAATTTGGGTGAGGGCATTAATCAACTCTTCGGCGAGGCCTTCGCAAAGGTAGTCCTGATCGCGGCCGGGACTCATATCCGCAAACGGAAGAACTGCGATGGCGGAGATTTCCTCCGTTGGCAAAGGTGTATCCGCTACAACTCCAGTTGCCGCATCGGAGAGCCGGGCGACGAAACGATAGCCGACACGAGGCACTGTTTCGATGTATTGCGGTCCGGTGGCCTTTTCTCCCAACGCCTTGCGAACCATGGAAATGTTGCGGTCCAGGTTGTTCTCCTCAACCGTAGTCTGCGGCCAGACGGCATTCATCAGCTCGCGCTTGGAGACCAGCATTCCGTGCCGTTCTACAAGAACGCGCAAGGTATCAAATGCCTTTCCGGTGAGTGGAACGGGATGACCTTCACGCACCAACCGGTGCTCCTTCAATTCCAAACGGAAGGGGCCGAACTCGTACACGATTTTTGTGGGCGCTGGGGTCACGTTCAGAAAAATAGCAGAAAAAAGTCAGCGTCGCCAAAGGACAGAACTGTCAGGACCAGGAGTTAATAGAGCCACGCTGGCAGCCACTCTGTTTGCTTGAGATTGTAGCTTGCAGGCGATCTGAATGGAGGACATACATATGTTTGGCCGAATTACAGTTTTCTTATACGGTGTCGCTTGCTATCTCGTGTTCCTGGCAACCTTCGTGTATGCGATTGGCTTTCTGGGAAACTTCGGCGTGCCAAAGTCGATCGACTCCGGACCGCAATCGGGATTTATCGCGGCCCTGGCGATCAATCTTGCATTGCTGGGGATATTTGCAGTTCAACACAGCGTCATGGCGAGGCCGTGGTTCAAAGCCGCATGGACGCGAATTGTGCCCACGCCGGCGGAGCGCAGTACCTACGTGTTGTTTAGCTCTCTCGCCTTAGTCGCGTTGTTCTGGGGATGGCAACCGATGGGCGGTGTGATCTGGAAAGTTGAGAATGACTTCGGACGTCTGGCATTGGATGCTTTGTACGCCGTAGGCTGGCTGACTGTACTTGCCACGACCTTTCTCATCAATCATTTTGATTTGTTCGGATTGCGACAGATCTGGGTGCACTTGCGGGGACGCACCTACACAGAAATCGGCTTCCGTACTCCCGGCCCATACCGCATCGTGCGGCACCCGTTGTACGTGGGTTGGCTACTGGTGTTCTGGTCGGCGCCGGTCATGACGGCGGCACACCTGGTTTTCGCAATCGCGACGACTGTGTACATTCTGGTCGCGATTCAATTCGAGGAACGAGACCTGGTTCGCTTCCATGAAGAATATGCCGAGTATCGCGGCCAGGTACCGATGATCCTGCCAATCGGTCCGCCGAGGCGGCGGGAAAGCGCGGAATTGCGCCGGCCAATTGCGAAACAGGTGAGCTGATTCACCCGCCGTGTTTGCCGGATGATTGCAAAACGTCATCTCATCGAGTCCCCGTTCGAGTTTTCTTGGGCGGGGATTTCTCTGTGATGACCGGAACGCTAACCACGCGATTTTGAGTAGGGGATATCTCCGTAGTTTGACCCACCCCGCACCCTCCAATAAACTGAAAACATTCCGCTTCAACCTAATCTATGGCCGACACCATTCACGTCAAGCTTCCTGACGGATCCGTAAAAGATGTTCCCAAAGGGACGACTCCACTCGATATCGCCAAATCGATTGGCCAGCGTCTGGCCGATGCCACGTTAGTCGCCAAAACCAACGGCGATCTCGTCGACGTGACGAAGCCGCTGGAAAAAGATACTGACCTTCGCTTGCTGAAGGAAGGCGACCCTGAGGCGCTGGAAGTTTACCGGCATTCGTCTGCGCATCTTCTCGCGGCGGCGGTGCTGGAGTTGTTTCCCGAGACCAAGCTGGGTCACGGACCGCCAACCGATACCGGATTCTTCTACGATTTCTACCGGCCTACTCCGTTCACCCCGGAAGATCTCCAGAAGATCGAAAAAAAGATGCAGGAACTGGTGCAGCGGAACATTCCCTACGCACGTGAATTTCTGCCTCGCAATGAGGGGCTGGAGAAGTTCAAGGGCGAAGGCGACTTCATGAAGTGCCACTTCATCGAACAGTTCACCAAGCCCGATGAAAAGATTTCGATCTACAAGACCGGTAAATTTTTGGATTTCTGCCGCGGCCCGCATATCCCTTCGACCGGCAAGATCAAAGCGTTCAAGCTGCTGAACATTGCGGGCGCATATTGGTTGGGGGATGAGAAGAACCCTCAACTACAGCGTATTTACGGAACGTCATTTTTCTCCAAGAAAGACCTGGACGATTTTCTCAACAAGCAGGAAGAGGCCAAGAAGCGCGATCATCGCGTATTGGGCCAGCAGCTCGATCTGTTTTCCATTCAGGAACTGGCGGGCCCGGGACTGATTTTCTGGCATCCCAAGGGCGGGATCATCCGCAAAGAGATGGAAGACTGGATGCGTTCCGAATACCTGAAGCGCGGCTACTCGCTGGTATACACGCCGCACGTGGCGCGGCGGCAGTTATGGCAAACCTCGGGGCACGAAGGCTACTACGCGCAGAACATGTTCGACGTCATGGAACTCGACGACGCCGAATATCGCATGAAGCCGATGAACTGCCCGTTCCACATTTTGATTTATAAAGACTCCCTGAAATCGTATCGCGATTTACCGGTGAGGTTGGGTGAACTGGGCACGGTATATCGCTACGAGCGTTCGGGTGTCATGCATGGCCTGCTGCGAGTGCGCGGCTTCACCCAGGACGACGCGCATATTTTTTGCACTCCTGAGCAGGTTGAAAAAGAGATCGCCGATTGCGTCGAGTTTGCGCGGGACGTCCTCAAAGACTTTGGCTTTGACAAATTCCAGACCGAACTTTCGACCTGGAATCCTGCCGATCGCAGAAATTTTGTGGGCAGTGACGAACAATGGAACGGTGCCACGCACTCGCTGGAGAAGGTTCTTAAGGAACTGAACATCGAGTACACCACCATTCCTGGAGAAGCCGCGTTTTATGGTCCAAAAATTGACATCAAACTCGTAGATGCTATCGGACGCCTGTGGCAGCTCTCTACTGTGCAATTTGATTTCAATCTGCCTCAGCGCTTCGGTCTCGAATATGTCGCTGAAGACGGGTCACGCAAGCAACCGGTGATGGTGCACCGGGCGCTGTACGGATCGGTGGAACGTTTCTTCGGTGTGCTGATCGAGCACTACGCGGGCGCATTTCCGGTATGGCTATCGCCGGTGCAAGCGGTGATGATCCCGATTTCGGAGCGCCACGCCGAGTATGCCAACAAAGTAGCGGCGGAATTGAAGCAAGCCGGGGTTCGCGTACACGTCGATTCGCGCAATGAAAAAATGAATGCCAAGATCCGCGAGCACGCTATGCAGAAGGTGCCGTTCCTGCTTGTCATGGGCGACAAAGAAGCTGAAGCCGGCAAAGTAAATGTCCGCACCCGTGGCAAGGAGAAGACCGAAGACATGCTGGCGACGGATTTCGTTGAGAAAATCAAGAAGCTGATCGCTGAGAAGAGCCCAACGCTCTGAGATGTAAATTGCCGATCCTTGAAACTCTGTTCGGGGCCGTTTTATTGGGTGATTTGTTTACCCGTTTGCCGATTCCAACGGCTTCCCCTCCGCATCACAAACTAGTGCCGCAAACCTGGGGTCGCACAGACCCGCATGTAAGAGGTGCATGATGAATATCCAACGTTATGGATGGGTTCCCGATCTTCCTGACCAACGCGATCACGTTTACGCCGCTCCTGCCGAATTCCTGACCGCTCTCCCTTCTAAGGAAGATTGGCGGCCGGAATGCCCACCAGTCTATGACCAGGGGCAACTTGGAAGTTGCACCGGAAATGCCATCGCCGGCGCTATCGAGTTCGAACAGATAAAGCAAAAAAGCAAGAGCTTCATTCCATCCCGCCTCTTTATCTATTACAACGAACGCGTCATCGAGCACACCGTGAATTCGGACAACGGCGCACAGATTCGCGATGGCATGAAGGTGGTAGCCAAGCAAGGAGCGCCGCCCGAGACGGAATGGCCGTATGTCATCTCCAAGTTTGCCGACAAGCCACCCGCAATCGCATTCGAGGATGGAGCCAAGAACAAAGTGCTCTCATATCAACGCGTGAGCAGAATACTGAATCAGTTCAAGGGCTGTCTGGCGTCCGGTTATCCCTTCGTATTTGGTTTCACCGTGTACGACAGTTTCGAGAGTGCTCAAGTAGCTCGCACCGGGATTGTTCCGATGCCCGGTCCTGGGGAGAGCGTTGCCGGAGGACACGCAGTGTTGGCGGTGGGTTATGACGATCAACAGCAGCGGTTCATTGCACGCAACTCCTGGGGGCCGAACTGGGGGATGAAAGGCTACTTCACGATCCCGTATCAATATCTTCTGGACGATAATCTTTCCGACGATTTCTGGACTGTCCGGCTGGTACAAGTGTCGCCGTCCACCAAACCGACAACGAGCAAAGCAAAGAAGAAAAAGCACTGAACAAATTCTGCCGATGAAATATCAGGGCAGGAGCGGAAGTCCTGTTTCTGTTTCTGCACTGCAAACACGAAGGTTTCAATGTAATTGCGTGAAGGAACTACTTATCGGAGTTATTTCGGATACTCATGGGCTGCTTCGTCCTGAGGCGATTTCAGCGCTGCGCGGCTCAGATTACATCATTCATGCCGGGGACATTGGCGACCCGGTCATCCTTGAAAAGCTGGCGGAGATTGCGCCGGTTACTGCGATTCGAGGCAACATGGATCGCGAGGCCTGGTCTAACAAAATTCCTGTCACGAATGTTCTCGAGGCTGGCGGTATCGCGATCTATGTGCTGCACAATCTTCGGGATATTGATTTGAAACCTGAGGCGGGAGGGTTTGACGTGGTCATCTCTGGGCACAGTCACGAGCCCAAACAGGAAACAAAAAATGGAGTTCTCTACTTCAATCCGGGGAGCGCTGGGGGAAGAAGATTCCGGCTTCCGGTAACCATTGGGATGTTGAAGATTAAAGACGAGAAGGTCTCTGGGGAGATAGTTCGGATTGTGGCGGAAGGGACTTAGCCAGGTTGTCCTCGGCCGGGCGGACGAGGCGTCCGCCTACTCAGGCAATCATGATGCCTGGCTACTACTATGCCGGCGCGGGAGTGGTCGGTGCTGGAGGGGCGGGTGGTGCTGGCGTTTGTCCGCCTCCGGTGTTGACTAGGTCTTTTAACTCTTTGCTGGGCTTGAAGAACGGAATCTTCTTGGCCGGAACTTCGACCCGCTCGCCGGTCTTGGGGTTGCGGCCGACGCGCGGTTTGCGTTGACGAGTGCGGAAGCTGCCAAAACCGCGGATCTCGATTTTGTCGCCCACGCGAAGCGAGCGGACGATGCTGTCGAAGATAGTCTCAACGATGACTTCACTGTCTTTGCGCGTTAATTCCGCCAGTTTGGAGACCTCGTCGATCAGATCGGCTTTTGTCATACGCTCCTCGCTCCGCTGTATTTGCGCCCGCTAGTCGTCCGAGCCTGGACCGGAGCCGCCAAGCCTGTATAAACTTCTCAAACTTCAGGGGTTTTGCGCAAGCGGCTTTTCCGGGACCAGCCTATTTCAGATTCAGTCTCAATGTGAGACCAAAAGCGCTACTTCCACAAGAAATAGAACCCCGTATGCTGATCCAGCAACTTTTCCCGAGTCGGCAGCCACTGGGATACATCTCCGAATAACAGATCAAGCACGGTTTTACGGTCCTTGTCCGGGTGTACGAGGACAGGTTTGCCCGTAATGTTCACCGCCTTCGCGGTATCGTCCACGGCGGCCTCAAAGTCGGCAATCTGATCGATCATATGCATGGAAAGGGCCTGCTGACCTGTCCAAACTCGACCGTCCGCGATTGACTTAATGTCCTCGACCTTGGCGTGGCGGCCATCTGCCACTGCCTGGACGAACTGGCCATACATGTTGTCGATTAGCGCCTGGAGGTAAGCCCGCTCCTTGGGTGTCATGTCGCGCGACGGGTCGCCGGTGCTTTTGTATTCTCCTACGGTCAGCACTTCCGGTTTCAGGTGCGCCCAGCGCATGAGCTCGCCGTAATTAACCCATTCGGAAATCACGCCTATCGAGCCTACAACGCTGCCATTGTCTGCATAGATCTTGTTGGTGGCAGAGGACACATAGTAAGCGCCACTGGCGCCCACGGTCTCGATCGAAGCTACAATGCGTTTCTTCTTCTCATCGCGAACCCGCTTGACTTCCCGGTAGATCTCCTCCGAGGCGGCTACTCCACCGCCCGGCGAGTTCACGTGCAGAATGATGGCTTTAATGGAATCGTCATCCCCGAATTTCTTAACCTGCTGTACGACGGTGCTGGGATCGAGAATGACGCCTTCAAGTTCAACGACACCGATCTTGTCTCCAAAGCTGCTGCGCAAGGATGCGTTCTCACCCCCGGCGTGCAAGCTCAGGTAGACAAGCGTAAACACGGCCAACACGAAGAGGAAGAAGGCTCCTCCCCCAATCACGATCCAGAGAAAAGTTCGCGAACGTCCATTTTCAGCCATACAGATGGCATAGTGTAGCACCGGAAGGGGTTCCAGAGGTTTCTGGTGTCCAGTTTCCGGTTTCGTGACTTCGGAACATCCTTGACGGGGGCGCCGGAGCTTCGTAATATGGCGCGCCTAACGCAAGGGGAACAAAAATGGCTGCATTCTGTGTGAGTTGTGGAAATCCACTGGCCGACGGAGCCAGGTTTTGTAACAAATGCGGATCGACCCAGCCGGCAGCACCAGCGGCTGCGGTGAACGTCCCCGCCGCCCCGGCTCCGGGACTGCCAGCCTCGTCAGGCAGCAGCACCGGGATGAAGATCCTTATTGGCATCCTTGTCTTCTTCATGCTCCTGATCCTGGCCGTGGCCGGCAGCTGCGTTTATATCGGGTACCGGGTCAAGCAAAAGGCGCACGAGTTCACGACATCCATGGGCGGCGATGCCAAGCCATATACGGGCAGGCGCCAGCCATGTGCCATGCTATCCACAAGTGAGGCTTCGACGGCGCTGGGTCAGACGGTTGCATCGGTTGAACAACGCGGAACCCTGGTTTGCGAGTACACCTACGGCAACGACCAGCATTTTGACGTTAACTACACCTGGCAGGGTGGCGGCATTACGATGGGGATCGCTCGCGGCGCTATGAAACATGTTGCCGGGATGGACACATTTACGACACTGGATGGTGTCGGCGACGAAGCTTATATCGCACCGGGCAATTCGGCGCTCATGATGCGCAAGGGCGACGTACTCGTACAGATCGATCTGCGTGAATCTGGAATCAGCCCGCAGGCCGCTGAGAGTATGGCGCGGAAAATCGCGAGCCGCTTGTAAGTAAAAATCTTGCGAGTTCAGGTTTGTGAAAAGCTATTCAGTGATGGAATACCCGGCTCGCCTGTCGGAGGCGAGAACGAAATAGCTTATTGAGTATCTGCTGGAAAATTACTTCTGACCCTCGATGTTTGTTTGGTGACGTTTCACCTCGAGGACTGAGATCGCTCAGTCACTCACTTCCGCGTTTTCACTTATTCCATTCTGGAAGTAAGGATCACTTCCGTGTCCTTTCGCGGGGCAACCCGATCCGTTAAGAGGCATCGAATGGCGGGCAATAAATAATAAAGATGTTTCGAGGGCGTACCTAGTTACTGAGGAAGTTACTTAAGTTTCGCAGTGACTCTTTGTATACAGACTGGCAGAGAGGTGAAATTTACAATCTCTGCAAAGAAAGAAAGAAGCATCAACATCGAACCGTGATTTACGACCTTGAATTAGCACGCCAGAACAGGCATAATTTTTTACCTGGCCTAGATTTCTACGCCTTAACGTCCCGCCACTCAAAAGGGGAGTTTCCAACAATGGTTTTTCGCGCTTGGGTAGCGGTGTGTTCATTGATCGGTCTGATAATTCTGGGAGGGTGCGGAGGTGGCGCTGCGTCATCTCCTTCTACACCTTCTTCCACTCCGAGCGCGACTGCGCCCGCGATCATGACGCCCCCTTCGAGTCAGATAGCTGTGCCAGGGCAAACGGTGACGTTTTCCGCGGTGGCGTCAGGCAACGATCCCCTGACTTATCAATGGCAGAAGAATGATACGGCAGTGGCGGGCGCAACTTCGGCCAGTTACACCACTCCACCTGTCGCTCTGGCCGATAACGGAGCGAAGTTTCGGGTGCAAGTTAGTAACTCCACCGGAACAACGACTAGCAATGAGGCCACACTGACGGTACAAAATGCGCCGCAGACGGTGTCATCCGTTGACGTCGTGACCTATCACAATGACGTTGCTCGTACCGGTCAGAATCTGACCGAAACCATATTAACCACGACGAATGTTAACTCATCGACTTTCGGCAAGCTCCGCACCCTTTCCGTCGACGGGAAAGTCGATGCCCAACCCCTATACCTATCAGGTCTGGCGAACATTGGTGGTGCGACCCACAATGTGGTGTTTGTAGCCACCGAACACGGCAGCGTGTATGCCTACGATGCGGACACAGGGACGCAATTGTGGAAGGTTTCAACGTTGGGTTCCGGAGAGAGCACAAGCGATAACCGGGGATGCGATCAGATCACTCCGGAGATCGGCGTCACCGCCACTCCGGTGATAGACCGTACCGCCGGACCTCACGGAGTCATCTACGTCGTTGCCATGTCGAAATCTGGCTCTGATTATTTTCAGCGGCTGCACGCTCTTGATGTGACCACCGGCGCTGAACTGTTCGGAGGCCCCACGACGGTTCAGGCGTCTTTCACGGGAACCGGGGACAACAGCACCGGCGGCAAAGTGATCTTCGACGCGGCACAGTACAAGGAGCGTGCGGGACTTCTGTTGCTCAACGGCGTCGTGTATACCACGTGGGCATCGCATTGCGACATTCGTCCTTACACCGGCTGGATTATCGGATACAACCAGACGACGCTGGCGCAAACCAGCGTGCTGAATGTCGTTCCCAACGGCAGCGAAGGCGCGATCTGGATGGCTGATACAGGGCCTTCAGCGGACAACGCCGGCAATATCTATGTGCTTGACGCTAACGGTGACTTCGGCACAACCCTGAATGCGAGCGGATTTCCCAGCAACGGCAACTTTGGGAATGCGTTTCTTAAGATTTCGACCACGAACGGGCTGGCGGTAGCGGACTATTTCGAAATGCAGAACCAGCAGTCGGAAAACGACTCCGATGCCGATCTCGGCTCCGGCGGAGCGCTGGTCCTGCCCGATCTAACCGATGGTTCAGGAACCACCAGGCATCTGGCCGTTGGCGCCGGTAAAGACGGACACATCTATGTCGTGAACCGGGACGCCATGGGTAAATTCAACGCCGGCAGCAACAATATTTATCAGGAACTGACTGGAGTTTTGGGTTCCGGAGTGTTTGCGATGCCGGCTTATTTTAATAACACGCTCTACTACGGCGCGGTCGGAGACGCGATCAAGGCATTCAAGATCAGCAATGCGAGCCTCTCGACCAGTCCTAGCTTTCAGACCAGCAACAGTTTTGCATATCCTGGGGCGACGCCGAGTATTTCCGCAAACGGGACCAGCAACGGCATCGTTTGGGCGGCGGAAAACAGCGGCACTGCGGTCTTGCATGCCTACGACGCGTCGAATCTTCACGAACTCTATAACAGCAACCAGGCCAGCAGTGGACGAGACCAGTTCGGATCTGGCAACAAGTTCATCACGCCAATGGTTGTGAACGGAAAAGTATTTGTAGGGACGACAAACGGCGTGGGAGTATTCGGGTTGCTGCCGTAGCTGTCATCCTGAGTCCGGCTGGCTGAGGCGGCTGGCCCACTGGATTCTTGGGAAATGCCGATGACCAAGCCATTGTCATCCTGAGCGAAGAGACTGCTTCGCTTTGCGAAGCAGTCACGCAGTCGAAGGCCGCCTATCCCCACGAAAGCGTTGTCAGCGTTTTCTGCCGTAACAATCCTGATGTTGCTTTTGAGGATATCTATTAAGTCGGGGTCCTTCGACTTCACAAACCAATTCGCAAGCGAATCGGTTTGCTCCGCTCAGGATGACAGGGATTTGTCGATTGGCATCGGTCAATTGGCAAGATTGGCGCGAATTTTCTTAATCTTCCTCCCCACCTGCAAAACGATGGATTGGTTGAGATTCAGTGAGACCATGGGGTCGGTCGTCACCTCTCCATTCACTCTTACCGCTTTCTGCTTCAGTTTCCGAACAGCATCGCTGACCGACTCCGCCAGCCCGACTGCCGCCAGCAACTTGTCTAACCTTACCCGCCCATCGGCAGTTACCTCCACGGAAGCACTGACTTCTTCGACAGCGTCAGGAACTTCGTTTTTCTGAAACTGCTTCGCCCAATCCTCCGCGGCTTTCGTGGCCGCATCCGCTGAGTGAAAATCGGTCACGACGCGCCGGGCCAGATCTTTCTTCGCTTCCATGGGATGCGACTCGCTCTTCATCTTTTCGATTTCAGGAAGCTGCACATCGGTCAGCAACTCGTAGTATCTCCACATCATTGCGTCCGAAACGGACATGACTTTCCCGTACATCTCCAGCGGCGGTTCCTGGATGCCGATAGCGTTGCCCAGGGATTTCGACATTTTCTGTACGCCGTCGAGACCTTCGATGATGGGGGTGGTCAGCACTACCTGCGACTCCTGCCCGTAGGCGCGTTGCATCTCGCGTCCGACCAGTAGATTGAATTTCTGGTCGGTGCCGCCGAGTTCGACGTCGGCTTGCAGGGCGACCGAATCGTAGCCCTGGGCCAGCGGGTAAAGCAGTTCGTGCATAGCGATGGGCTTTTCTTCCTGAAAACGCTTATGGAAATCCTCTCGCTCGAGCATCTGGGAAAGTGTGAATTTGGCGGTGAGCCGGATCCAGTCGGCAGGCTTCAGCTTATCGAACCACTCGCTGTTGAAGCGGGTTTCGGTCTTCGCTTGCGAAAGGATTTTAAATACCTGCGCCATATAGGTTTTCGCATTGCGCATGATGTCTTCCGGGCTCAGCGGCGGACGAGTGGCGGACCGGCCGGTGGGATCGCCAATCATGCCAGTAAAATCGCCAATCAGAAAGATGACGGTGTGCCCGAGATCCTGAAAGTGCTTGAGTTTGCGCAAGAGCACGGTGTGGCCAAGGTGAAGATCTGGCGCGGTAGGATCGAAGCCTGCCTTGACTCGAAGCGGCTTACCGGTGGCGATCGACTTTTCAAGCTTGGACCGGAGTTCGGACTCTTTGACAATCTCGGCAGAGCCCTTCTTTATGTAGGCGAGTTGTTCGTCAACGGGAAGGAACGTGGGCATGAGCAAACATTATTGCAGAAAACCGATTTATAGATGAGGAAGCGACCAGCTTCAGAAGCTTGAAATTGTCAAAGCGCCGGAAGAAACTGGAACAAGATATTTGTTTACTCGAAATATCTCCGGATCATGACTGAGGGTACAGAGTTATCGCCAGAATAGCCTACGCAGACCTAATGGATGTTTGGTGCCAGGTTTTTTCTAACTAGCCTCCTTCCCGCTATTTCAACTTGTTCTGACAAAACGATGTTGATCGCCTCCGAATACGCCGCGTGTTCCTGTTCCAGAATGCGCGCCGCCAGCGTATGTTCGTCGTCTCTGTCGAGCACGGGGATGGCTTTCTGCACGATGATTGCTCCGTGGTCGAGTTCTTCATCGACGAAGTGCACGGTGCAGCCTGAGACCTTCACGCCGTAGGCGAAGGCCTGCTCCTGGGCCTCCAATCCTGGAAATGCGGGCAGGAGCGAGGGATGAATATTCAAAATCTGCCGGGGGAACTGCTGCACGAACCAGGGTGATATCAGGCGCATGTATCCCGCCAGGCAGACAAGATCGACGTTATGCTGGCGCAGCACGGCTACTACTTCGCGATCGTGTTCTTCGCGAGGCTTGCCTTTGGAAGCAATGGCCATTGCTTCCAGGCCCATCCGTCTTGCGATTTCAAGCCCGCCTGCATCGGGTTTGTTCGAGATGACGACGGAGATACGCGCATTGGGAATCTTTCCCGAAGCGACGTTGTTTGCGATGGCTTCGAAATTCGAGCCGCGTCCGGAAAGGAGGATGCCAAGGTTCTTCATTGGAAGCATTCAGCTGTCGGTGTTCGGCCATCAGCTTTTAGACCAGACATCATAATTCACCGGTCACGTTGTCATCCTTCGCGAAGGAAGGACCTGTGCATTTTCTCATCCCGGCTTGGCCTCATCCCAACATTGCCGTCATCCTGGTTTTGACGTCATCCTGAGCTTGCGAAGGATCTGGCGTTGTGGGTTTCGGAACTCGTCAAGCGGTGTCGGAGTGAACGCCAGATCCTTCGGGACTGAAGTCTCTCAGGATGACGCATCGGTTCTTTGTAGTGCCAGCGCGACACAGCCCCGTTTGCCCGGGCCAATCATGTCAGATATAGTTCTCGTAGCCATGTATCAGGATTTCCATGTCGTCGATCGCTGGACCAAAAGCAAACTGCACTGCGTCTATCAGGCGCTCGTTGTGGCTATTGCCACGCGCCACGCCGACGCGGTTGACGTAAAGTTTCTGGTTGAGGGACGACCGGTTTGGGTGGCATTGCCGCATCCCGCATGGGTTGAATACAAAAAGCGCACCGGACAGATGATTACCGATACTCTGGCGGTTGAGATTGCCGGCCACTACCTGAAAACCGCGGCCGACTCAGGCGAGGGGCTGGGGCGAGAGATGTATTCCCTGACAGTTGAAGAGACGCTGAAGCATTTGAATGCGATCGCAGCCGGCGCACCGGCCCAGTCCGTGACTCCTGTCTAGTTTCGTCCTTCCGATAACCAGAAATGTCATCCTGAGCGCAGCCAGCTCATTCGCTTGCGAATGGGGTAGTGGAGTCGAAGTATCCCTAGTGTCTCAAGTTTGCAGCTGGGTCATCCCTTTCGGTAGGTTCCGCAACCAGAATGTCTAGCCGGTAGGGGGCCTTCGACTGCGCGGAAGATTCGCTGCGCGAACTTTCCCCTCCGCTCAGGGATGACAGTGCACATTTCTCGCTGAGGCACGTGCGGACCTGCCCTGAGTGAGGGCAAGCGAGACGCGCCTCCAGAGACCAACAATTAGAGCCGGCAAATCAATAGTTCCCGCTCGTAAATCATTTCCGGCGGGAGATGGGCGTGCAGAAGGATGAACAGTTCTTCATGTCCGATGACTTCGGAGCGCCACGCTACCCGGTCGACCGCCTGCAGTTTTTCAAATTTCTCTTTGGGAAAATCGAGGCCCTTCCACTCAATGTCTTCGTAGTGAGGGGTCCAGCCGATGGGCGTCTCTTTGCCCTGTGAGCGGCCATGGACACGGTCTACGATCCACTTCAGCACGCGCATATTATCGCGAAATCCCGGCCACATGAAGTTGCCATCGGCATCTTTTCTGAACCAGTTGACATGAAAAATGCGAGGCGTTTTGCTCAACCTGCGCTGCATTTTGATCCAGTGCCGGAAATAATCTCCCATGTGATACCCGCAGAATGGAAGCATCGCCATGGGGTCGCGGCGAACTTTGCCAACTACGCCGCCCGCCGCTGCAGTCGTTTCCGATCCGACCGTTGCCCCCACGTATACTCCGGCGCTCCAATTAAATGCCTGGTAGATGAGTGGAATCGTTGTCGCGCGGCGCCCGCCGAAAATTATTGCGCTGATGGGCACTCCCTGAGGATCTTGCCAGGCTTGGTCGATGGTCGGGCACTGCGAAGCTGGAGCCGTGAAGCGCGCATTCGGATGCGCTGCCTTTGCGCCTGTTTTCTTTGCAATCTCCGGCGTCCAGACGTTGCCTTGCCAGTCGATGCACTCGGCTGGCGGATCGTCGGTCATGCCTTCCCACCAGACTCCTCCTTCTGGAGTCAGAGCCACGTTGGTGAATATCGTATTGCGGGAAAGAGTTGCCATGGCATTGGGATTGGTTTTTTCAGAAGTTCCCGGAGCAACTCCGAAAAATCCCGCTTCCGGATTGATAGCCCGAAGGCAGCCTTCGGCGTCTGGTTTGATCCAGGCAATATCGTCACCAACAGTCCAGACTTTCCAGTCGTCGAGTCCCGTAGGCGGTACCATCATCGCGAAGTTGGTTTTGCCGCAGGAACTGGGGAAGGCGGCGGCAACGTATGTTTTTTTGCCTTTCGGATCCTCAACTCCGAGGATGAGCATGTGCTCCGCCATCCATCCTTCGTCTCGCGCAATGTTGGAAGCGATCCGCAGAGCGAAGCATTTCTTGCCCAGCAGAGCGTTGCCGCCGTACCCGGAGCCATATGACCAGATCTCGCGTGTTTCGGGAAAGTGAACGATGTATTTTTCCGGGTTGCAGGGCCACGGGACATCCTTCTGACCCGGCTCGAGCGGAACTCCCACACTGTGGATGCAAGGCACAACCCGCTGCTCGTCCTTGTCGATTTCCTTGAAGACTTCTATCCCGATGCGGGCCATGATTCGCATGTTCACTACTACGTAAGGGGAGTCTGTGAGCTCTACGCCAATCTGCGACATAGGGCCGCCAACTGGCCCCATGCTGAAGGGAAGCACGTACATAGTGCGTCCTTCCATGCAGCCGTTGAATACTTCCTTCAACTTACGGCGCATAACGTAGGGATTTTCCCAATTGTTGGTGGGGCCCGCGTTGTCCTTCGATAGAGAGCAGATGAATGTCCGGTCTTCGACCCGGGCCACGTCACCGGCATCGGAGCGGGCCAGAAAACAACCGGGCCACAACTTCTGGTTCAGTTTTGTCAGGGAACCGCTGGCCACCATTTCCCGAACAAGCTTGTCATTCTCGGCCTGCGAGCCATCAACCCAGTGAATAGATTTTGGCTTGGTCAGCTTCGCGGTCTTCTCGACCCATTTGATGAGGTGGATATTGCTGGTGAGCGCGCGTGATCGTCCTGTTTTCGTAGCCATCGAGGTTAGGGGTGATCCATGTAGTTTGGGATCAAAATCCGAACCTTCTATTCTGCCAGAGAAGCCGAAGGAATGCTCGTTGCCGGCGGTGGGATGAGAAGAACAATAGCTAACCATCAGTAAACAAGAGGGTTATATGGTGTGGAACCTAATTGTTGGTCTATGCTCCAACTCGGTCACGCGGTGCATCTAACCAGAAAACCAAATCTGGAGATCCTGTGACCCAATCTCGTCCCGGAATGACCGTGGGAGAACTGTTCTCCGCGTGGGGAAGCATCCTCGCGGGCCACGCGCCTATGTTGTCCATTGAGATCACGCGCGAGTGTCCCTTAAGTTGCCCTGGGTGTTATGCCTACGGAGATTCTCATCTCGGAGGCGAGAAAAAGCTGACTGAACTCTCCGACCTGCGTGGAGACGAACTCGTCGCCGGCGTTCTAGCCCTAGTAAAGAGACATCACCCCCGCCACGTCTCGCTGGTTGGCGGAGAACCGATGATCCGGCACCGGGAGCTGAGCCGCATATTGCCCGCACTCAGCGCTCAGAACATCTTCACCATGGTAGTGACCAGCGGGATCATTCCGATCCCCGCCGAGTGGATGGGGCTGCGCCGCAGCCGGGTAGCTGTCTCCATCGATGGGCTGCCTGAGCATCACGATCCGCGCCGCAAGCCGGCGACTTACACGCGAATTTTGGAAAACATCCGCGACCGCGAGGTAAATATCCATTGGACCATTACCGGGCCGATGATGAAGCGAGCGGGATATCTCGAAGAATATCTGGCATTCTGGGAGGCGCAGCCGGAAGTAAAGCGGATATGGGTCAGCTTGTACAGCCCGCAACAAGGCGAGAATACGCCAGAGATGTTGACCATGGAGGAGCGGCAACGGGTGGCGCGGGAACTGCCCGGCCTGCGGGAGCGCTATCCCAAATTGCTGATGAATCCAGGGATTGGGCAAGCTCTGCTGGAACCACCGAAAAATCCGCAGAAGTGTCTGTTCTCGAAAATGTCCACTAATCTTTCGGCTGACCTGACTACCCGAGTCGAACCATGCATTTTTGGTGGAACGCCAGATTGCAGCCAATGCGGTTGCGTGGCTTCAGCCGGACTGCATCATGTGCAGCAAAGAAAAATTCTGGGGCCGCTAACGATAGGTCATCTGGTACGGAGTTCAACGGCGATCGGCACGCTCATGAACCGCTTACGCACGGATTCGGCGAAGCCATCCCGCTGGAACCGGGTTCCGAATGTGTCCTCATCCGCGTCCGATCTGGTGCAGATCGGTCCTCTCGGTTAGTTCAGTGCACGTCCGCGGAAGGGTCAAGCCTTTTTCAGGGCGTGCACAATCATCACGACAACCACGGCGCCGAGAATTGCGACCAGGATGCTGGGGATTAATCCACCTGTGGTGTAGAAGCCCAGCAGGCGCATGATCCATCCCCCAACGATGGCGCCGACGATGCCCAGCAAGATATCCATGAGCGGTCCGTAGCCGGAGCCTTTCATGATCTTGCCTGCTGCCCAGCCCGCGATCAGCCCCACGAGAATGATGTAAAGAAAAAACATGGATCCTCCCTGTCTATACGTCGCGGCAGATTATGCTCGAATACCAGGCCTGTCAAGCGATGCGGTGGTGCGTCTATCTGAGATCTGAAACTTGCAATGGAAAAGTGGTTCCGTAGGAAGAGCTATCTAGCGAAGGGCTCGGACTGATTGGGGAATGGAATCGACGTAGGGTCGTATGCGGGGCGGGCGACCTTGCCCGCCCCACACACTTTTAGTAAGGCTTGAAGTCCTGCCAGTAGGTCAAGTTCACCACGTCCTGCAACATTGGCGTGCCTGGAGGCAGCTTGGCTGGATCCAGGAACGCGGTGTCGAAGAAGAAGTTACGTGTCGGGGCCCCGTAGACTTCGGTACAGCACTTAAAAGTTCCCGTCGCATACTGCGAGTAGTACAAGCTGACTAGCGATCCTCGATAGCTGAGAGTTGCGCCCCACGATTCGAGGAGGCGCAGGAAGTTATGTACTCCTCCGTCGGTGCCAAAGTCAGGTCCAATGCCGTTGCCGGCGGCAGGTTGCGGGAAGTTCATGTTCTTGCCGCCTGCGATAGCCAGACGGTAATAAGTATTGGTTGCGGCTCGGCCAGCCAGGTTCGCGGGATTTTGCATGCTGGCAATGTCTGACCAGGCGTTAGAAAGCAATGTCACCGAATCGGCGATCACTGCCGCGGCAGAGTGATTAATGTCCGCTGTCGCCGGGACTGGAGCGCCCCACCAGGGGTCGCCGACGTTGGAGTTGTAGTTCCCCAGGATGTAAACCGGGTTTTCCGCAGCCACTGTAAATCCGCCCAATCCATTGTCTGGGCGTACAGGCAGATTTCCCAGGTTGCCATCGACCAGCCTGAGGACATGCCGGGCGCCGGTAACGATATTTTGCCGGCCACCATTCAGACAATCGACGACCTGATAAGGGTTGTTTGCCGAATTCAGCGCCGGCCAGTTTGCCTTCAAACCGCTACCAACGTTGGCTGCGCCCCAACGGTCGAGGATCCTGTTCTCATCCACATCTTCCGGCGAAAAGCCTGTAGGTCCGTTCGGTTCCAGGTTTCCGTCTGGAGTTCCGGTAGCGGAAGGGGAGTTAATGACGTCTTCAAAGCCGTATTCTCCGGTGGTTATGTTTCCGGCATTGGGGTCAGCCAACATCCCTCGCCGATCCGAGAAGAACAGCAGATAGCCGTTCTGCCCGCTGTAATCAACCAGGGCGGGGTTCGCCACCAGCCATCGGTTCAGGTTGCCTACGTCCAATTCGACGGCGTTCATGATGCCGTTCGCGAAGCATTGGGTACCGGCCAAACCAGTGCCGGTAGTCGAGTCCCGGGGAAAGCCCTCACGCGCATCGAAGAAGTTGATGGGATTCCAACTGTACTGTGAATTCGCTCCCGTAATATTCTGCGGACCGTCGGCGGCGGTGAGTGCACCTCCGCTTAAGTTCCGGTCGCCCGCTAATTTCTGGAAAATGAGGATGGCGTTGGGGTGTATCGGGTTTCCAGCCGCTCCGGGCACGGTCGGAACGGCCGTACCACGCGCGAATCCCAGCTGCAGCCAGGTTCGGGTCGCTCCAACCCAGTTACCCGCTGGATTTTTGTACTCAACGCGCAACCAGCCATCGACCAACGGCCACGAGGCTGCACCGGCGGCCGGCACGCAGCCCCCGGGAGGAAGAGGAATTGCTGGAACTGCTGGGGCGGCTACCGGCGGGCCTTTCCAGGTAGGCTCATAAACTGTTCCGCCCTGATTGGCTGGAAGCTGAGCCATCGCCCAGGGACTCAGACCAACGCCAGTGACGTTGTCAGTCCGGCCTCCCACGCAGTTCAAATCAAGATTGATGTTATCGGCATCACCCACAAGGGCGGGCCGGTCCGGGACCAAATCTGCCTGGCTGCTGGCCAGTAAAACACGAATGTTTGCCTTGTTGAATTCGCGCGAAGAACCAGTTGCCGACGTAGCCAATTCGCCCACCGGAGGTTTGCGAATGATGGCAATCTGTTGGGCCGCACCATTCGCGCCCTGGACGAAAGGAAGCGCGAGCGGTTGCACGGTCATGGAAGTGTTGTTGCCAATGAAACTCTTGAACGTCTGAGTCGAAATGTTAGTCCACGTCGGCGGTCCGTTATTCGCCGCGCCCGCGCCGGGAGGAATCCCACCTTGCCAGCTACCGTCGGCTAGAGTGAATTTAAGACAGTGTGCATTGCCAGTCGGGTTTGGCGGATCGCATCCACCTGTCTGATCCGGGACGTAGACGTCGCCTTGATAGGCGCCCGCGGCGGTGTAATTGTTGGCCAACCGGTCTCGAACGATCTCCTTTACTGCGGTTACTTTTGCGTCAACGATGAGCGGCCCGCTGTTAGCGGCCAGGAACAAATTGCCGTTGGTGTGAACTCTTCCCTGAAATGCAAAGGGCGGTCCGGCGAAGTAGCTCAAATCGCTGTCTGAGAAAACGCCAAACTGAAAGACGGGAATCAACGCGACTTCTACGCCGCGCGTCATATTGACGGACGCGCCGCCCACCCGGGTGGCAGCAACTTTCAGCGTCAGCGGAATGATTTCAGCCGTAAGGCCCGCGTTGGACCCGGAACTGATGACGCCGTTCCTCGCGGCCGGATTGCCGTTAGCGTCCGGCGTCCAGGTGATGCTCTCCTGATAATTCATCCCGCTGATCATGGTGCTGTCTGGCGGGTTGTTCGTCAGATTGGTGATTTGCGCTGGAGTCGGGGCCTGCGACGACTGGTAAAGCGCCGCCAGATTGGCGGTCAGCAGCTCCATGCCGGATTCAGCGCCGTAATACGCGCGATTGGTCTCCAGATCGTTGCCGCCGACCTGGCCAGCGCCCTGAACCATGAACAGAAGACTAACGGCAATGCCGGACAACAGCGCGAGCACCAGCAATGCGGCAATAAGAGTAAATCCCCGTGATCGGCCCTTGGCCCTGCACATAATAGTGATCTCCTGAAACTTCGCTTCTCTCCTCAAATAACGGTCCTTGCTACTGATAACGATCCTTGAATGACAGGCTGCGCGTACTCACGGAAGTCGCCAGAACAGTGCTCCTGGATTTTTTTCCATAAGAGATAAGCGTCTGACCCATGAGCTGAATGTTCACCTTATGAATCTGCGTGGGGGAGAAAGGCACGGTCAGAGCATTCGGAACATTGGAGCAAGCTGGGCCGTTTGAGCCGTCACACATGTCATACGTGACTTTGAGATTGATGATGTTGTCGGCCACCGGCTGCGGTGTCTGTCCGTTGACCTGGCGCATCAGCCGGGGTTGTTGCAAACTCCCCGCGGCGGGAATTTCGAGGAAATATGTAATCGCCCAGATCCGCGTCGCGGTTGTCGTGCCACCGGCCATGATGTACTTGATATTTCCAGTGGTCGCACCTGTCTGATTGATCTTTAGCGGATCTCCATTGGCAAATGTAATTTTTGAATTTGCGCCGACAGCGGTGATCCCAGTGATCTCTCCCACCGCATAACCTACGTTGTTGCTCAACAAGATCAGGTCGCCAACCTGAAGTCCAGTGGGAGACTGGATGGCCGGGAACCCGGCCGGCGGCGCCGCCGGAGGTTGAAGCACGATGGCATCTCCGTTCGGGTTCGTAGCCGTCGGAAACGTTAGGCTGTACTGATTCAAAGGGAAAGCATAGTCAGCGTAGATGGTCGTGACTGCGTCCGAAGCGCTGCCTGTAGCCGCGACCACCGCGGGCCCGCCGAGTTCCATGCCATTGCCAGGACCCGGGATGATTCCATACATAAACTTCGTGGGGTAGGTATTGTTGGCCAACCATGCCTTATTCGCATCGACCGCGAAAAAGGAAGCAACCGAACCCGCGCCAGCAGGCAAGGACAATCCACCCGGCGGCAGTCCGGAGCCGGCCATGCTTATATCCTTGGCGACCAGATTCAGCGCGGCTCGAGCATTCTGCTGCATTTCCGACGACTGAGTGACCATCGTCGTCGCATCCATGCCATTCTTGAACAACTGCGTGGTAGCCGTAAGCACCACTAGCCCCAAGGCAATTGCTACAAGCAATTCGACCAGGCTGAAGCCGCGTGCTTTAGACTCGGTGGATCGCATATTTCTCCTCATACCTCTACCGGTACGACGAAATCAGGGACTGCACCTGGTAAGTCCGGTACCAACCCTGAGGTCCCGGGTACCGCACGGTCACCGTAATCTGGCGGACGTTCGGATTGTTGGGCACATTCGTGATCTGAATCTGCCGGCTGAAATTCCCCAGGTCCACGAACACGTCCTGGGCGGTGTTTGTTATCGTTCCGCTCGGGCCAGGCAGGCGGATAGGCGTAGCGGCCACATCGTCGGCCGTATTATCCAAACCGTCATTGCCCGGGTCCGTCATGGCGGTGAATCCCACCTTGAAAATTCCGGTGCCAGTGCCCTGGTTCTGGATCTGGTCAAAGGTGATCTGACTGGTTTGACGCGCCGTGTAAATACTCTCTATCGCTTCCCCCGCTTTCTGACGCGCGATGCTGTCGTTTTGTACAGACGTCGTGTTGCCGATAGCCAATGCGAAGGTTGCCAGCACTGCCAGCAGACCAACCATCAGGACCACGATCGCAATCACGGTTTCGAGCAGGGAGAATCCCATCTGCTTACGTTTGGCGGCGGTCTGGCTACGCATCTTCATTGTCCCGATCATCATTGCTGCATCCATTTCGGCGACCCCCCGAAAGTGATCAAGCGCCATCCCCGGATCCTTCCCGTGGCTCCGTACAGCGTGACAGCGCGCGAACTGTACAGATCACCAACGCGGCCGACGTAAATGACGCCGCTATTCCAATTACCATTGGTGTCGTGCGCCGAACCGTCGGGCATGAACATGACCTGGTTGGGGATGGCACCAGCTACGCCTCTATCGAAATCTATAGCCGTGGTGCCCGTGCCAAATCCATCGGGCACAGTTGTCACGCCATTCGGTATTCCAACCACAGCCAGGAATTGCATGTCCGAGGGCAAAGTGTTTGACGAAATCTGGACCGCCGCGGAGAGAGCGGTACCCGCATCCCAGCGGTACATCTGAACGGTTTGCGTGTTGGGCGCGCTCAGCGGAGTGAGAGCACCCGCGGGTGAAGTCAGCCCGAAACAGACAATATATTGTTTGCGTTCTGCAATCGCGCGTTGGCGAGCAATGCGCAACTGCATCAGCACTTCCTCATAAGCATGATTGGCCCGGCCATCCTTCAGGGCTGGCTGCAAAGCCATGAAACTCATTCCGGATACGACCAGGAATAACGCGAGCACGATCATCAGTTCAATCAGACTGAAGCCTGCGCCACCTACGCGGGTTGATCGCAGTTGCGAAGATCTTGTCTTGCGATAATGCTGCATTGCTAGACCCAGTCTCCATTCGCCGGCGGCGGCGGAATGATTGCTACAGATATGGGGATGAATAACGGCCAGCAGTGGGGGGAATTCTCTGGCACTAGTCATCGTAGGGACAGTTCGAACCTTGGTCAAAACACTGAAGTACCCGGACTCACATACCTACTTAGGTAAGTAACTTAGGGCTTGGTTACGGAAGTCTTGAGCCTTGGTTGAAGACCTTTACGAGAAATAAAAAGAGCTCAACAGATCTTTTATTAGAAGTTGTTTAGTAGATGTTGTCTTAGATTCCGGCGATGCCATTGAGTTGGTGCCTGGATGAGTGAGGAGCGCCTCCCCCGAGACCAATGGTTAGGTAGTCTTCGTCGTGGTGGCGGAAATCCATCTCTGTTTCGATATGCTGTTCGAGAACCGGGAGCGGCATCTTGTCTGAGTCGTCGATGTGTACACCGGCTACCTCTAAGAGTTCGCGGATATCCACACAGTAGGTGATACAGAGGCTGATGATCTTGGCGATGTGCCGGGGTAGCCTGCCCAACGCCTCGTAGTCGGAGAGTAAACCTAGTCCAATCGCATAGTCCGGGTTAGTCAGATTTCGAGCGATGGCATGTGTAATCAAATGAGCGGCGCGGAAGGTCAACCCGGTGCGACGGCGAGCCATGCGAAGAAAACCTGGAAGCTTGGTTTCCAGATAGGGTAATTCGTCGTTTGCTGACGATTGGCTGATCGGTGACATTTCCGGTTTCGACGAACCAGGACCCAAATCCACGAGGCCGAGAATCCGGGCCTCGGTTGAGAGACGTAACGGCAGACTCCCGAGGGGCTGGCGGATCGGCAACAGGATTACCTGGTCGTGTTCAACCCATTTGATATGGCAGCAGGTCAGCCCTCCGTGATACTCAACCAGCCACAACGGATTTTGCAGGGAGTTGCGTCGAGCGCCATCCATCCGGGACCGATAGCACCGGTCGATGCGCATGATGGTGCCCGGGATGATCCCGGGAGCGGTAAAAGAATCACGGTTTCCGATTTTTGCGAAACAGTAACGGGCGACAGTAAAAGGAGTAGAAGGTGTTTGTCGAACAGCGGAAGAATGCGTCTTCGGAGATTGTGAGTAGAGAGCGCTTTCGAAATCTACGGGAGTGATGAGGACCGTCGACTCCGGATGCAGTTGCATCTGCAGAAGAGGGATCTGGTGCAGGTCAAAACCAAACATCTGCATCCAATCTACAAAACCGTAACCGGTAATCTCGCTCAGGGCAGCAATCTGACAAATGTGTGGAGTCATGCCGCTGCGAATTTTGTAGAGGAAACTCTGCGGAACGAAGTACGGAGTGTTGCTTCCGTAGCGCCGGGCTGTGATGTCTGAGAGCCGCGTGATGGTGCAACACGACTGACGCAGAATGTTTCCAATTGCCGAGGCTTTGTTAGCGTAACGGACGTTCGAACCGAACTGGCGTGCAGCATTTCCGCCAGTCGGCAAGTCGAGAAAAGTAGTTTTCGCGGGAGGTGTCCCAAGCACACCGCGTGCCGCGGCGGACGCGCTCATTTGTCGATACTAGGCGGATTTTTTAGGTCTTGGGGAGGATGCGCAGATGGCTTTTTTGGTTCACCCTTGGCAGTTCGATGAATCTTGAACGGATGTTTTCATGAACTGAACTCGGCATCGGGAGAACGCCATAAGCGCGAAACTTTTGCTTACAAAACTCGGGTCGTAAGGCCAACGCAGCTTCTCCTTTTCAGGTTTTTAGTTGGCGTAACACTTCAGGCGTAATTTCTGCAACATCCGACCAGCAAGGATTTGCCCATATTCATTGGGGCTGAAGAAGATGTTGGGTCGGCGGCATAAAAAAGACATTGGGTAACAAAAGAGAAGAGCATCGCCGGCACGCTTCAACTTCGCAGTACTCGGGAAACACTTGGAGATATGGCGGCAATTTTGATTCGAAAAAGACGAAGATTATGTCGACATAATTCTCTGTGTTAAGGACGCAGCACTTTGTTGATGTCGTCGGTTTTCCGACGAAATAGTAAGCCTTGAGATTTTCGAATCTTCCCTTTGCCGATCTTAAGAGGACTTGTGGCCGCTCGCTGGCATGACGAACACTGAGCGATGTGAGCCGTATTACTCGAACCTTGATGTCCTGAAGATCTGTTTTTTGTCGCTATACCGACGACCCTGATCGCTTCGACCGCGCATTTTCCGAACACTTCCAACCTCAAACGAAAAAAAAAGTACGGTGCCCTAGGCGGAGGTCCTCCATCCGCAAAGGGGCTTTCATGAAAAAAATGATTCATTTGATTCTGGCAACATTCCTGCTACTTGGCGCCGTATCAACCACGTCCTTGGCCGATGGCGGAGCTCCTCGACCGACGTGTGCACCGGGGCACTGTCCTAACAAATAAGACCTATCGCGTTCATTTCGCGACAGGCTAAAAATCCTTGTGGGCCGTTTGGTTTGCGCGTAGCCTTCCAGTGCGGCCCATGAAATTTTCCTACCTAGCAACAGTCTTGTGGTTTGTTCCAGTCGCGCTTCAGGCGGTCATTGCCGCTGTCATGGTCTGGCGCGGACTGGTCAGAACCTTCCCGTTGTTCTTCGCCTACACCGTCCTGGTGCCTTCCCGGGATGTCATTTTGCTCCTGCTTCTTCCGAACTCCGGCAACACCTACTCAATGGTCTTCTGGTGGGGGGATGCGGCCGCGATTTTGCTAAGCCTCGGAGTCGTGGTTGAAATTCTGTTGCATTTGTTTCGTCCATACCCATTCCTGCGATTTGTCTTCCGGGGAATCTGGATTGTGGCAATTATTGCAACTGCGTCCGCTCTGGCGATGTTTAAAGCGAACAATCCCAAGGGAGATGAAGCGTTATTTGAATCCATTATTCTGATGGAGCGCTCGGCCAGGATATTGCAGGTATGCCTGCTGATATTTCTGATTTCCCTCATGTCCCGCCTGGGACTTACGTGGCAACACTACTCGTTGGGAATTGCCGCGGGATTTGGGATTTATTCGGCTCTTGACCTAGTGCTACTCCAATTTCGAAGTCATCTGAATTCCGTGCCTGAAGCGGCTTTTGCGTTACTGGGCTCCGCCGCATATAATCTCGCGGTCGTCATCTGGGCCTTTTATTTTTTGAAGGTTCGGACCGAAGGGTCGGTTGAGAGCCTGCCCAGCACCAATCTGTCAAATTGGGATGAAGCTCTCACAGAGCAGGTAGATAAATGGTATCGACGCTAACAATTCTGTTTGCCAGCGGGCTGGCATTATTTCTGGTCTGGACGCTGCTTCGCTCCGGGCGAAGCCAGGTCAGGAGCCTGGATGATTGGGAGGCGAACAAGCACGAGGTTAACCTCGATGGCTTCCGCCTGCTTCTCGATCCGGCCGAAGAGCGATACCTCCGGACGTCGCTTCCGCCAGCCGAGTTCCTGGTTTTCCAGAGAAGGCGGCTTGGGTTGGCGTTGCAGTCACTGGATCTGGTCGGAAAGAACGCCATGATGTTGATGCGGCTCGGACAGTTGGCCAAACCTAAAGCCGATGCGAAGTTGACGCGAGAGGCGGACGAGTTGATAAACATCGCGCTTCGCCTTCGTGTAAACTTGCTGCTGCTGCAGCCTTACTTGGGGCTGAAATGGCTTTTTCCCGGGTGGAAGGTGTCGGTCCCGGCATTTGCATTACCATATGAGGAATTGCTCGGCTGTCTGAGTCGGATTCGGCAACAACGTCAGTGGGGCGCTGATCGGGTGGTGCTGGCAAGTTAGATTCGTCCAGTTGCATGGATAGAATTCTTCCCGCTGCGCTGGTCTGTTTCCTTTTTGATCCCAAGAAAAGCTGCAAAGCTTTTAGCGGTTTAAGGAGATTTGTTCTTCGTCTTACTCAATCAGCTCAGCGGACAGCGGAGGGCTTTCCCGACCGACGAGCCGCCGGTTGACGTAAGGCACGGGCACTGCCATGGACTCGGGTAAGTGGATTCGGGAATTGCGGGAAGAGCGGTTTGTTAAGTCCAGCGATATCGAACGCATAAGCCGGTCGATCGCGGACGTCAAAGGGGATGCGGACTTCTATGTTTCGCACTCCACTCTGGCCGATGTTGAAACCGGTTCGGTCCCCAGCATTCACAAACTATTCAGTTTGGCCGCGTGTTTGAAAGTCTCGCTGGAAGAACTCCTGCTTGTGTTCGGGATTGATGCCAACGAGGTGAAGCAATTTGTTGGTCAGACCGAAGCCGGCGTACGGGGACCGGTGGCGATCGAAGCACGAGAGCCCGGGTTCCGTTTTCAACTCAACTTTGATAACAGCCTCAACAGCCACGAAACCAGCCTGCTCCGATTGAATCCGCAGGAATTGGCGGCCTTGCCTCCCGCACTACGCAAGCGCCTCGATCCCAGACGCTATCGCTATGCGGTCGTTGGCCTGAAAGATGACACCATGGGCGACCTGATTCCTCCCGGCTCGCTGGTGGAAGTAGACGTCATGCAGAATGCCGTACAGGTCTTCGATTGGAGAAGTATGCGTGAGCGTCCGGTGTACCTGGTTTGGCATACCGACGGGCACAGCTGTTGCTGGTGTCAACTGGAAGGCAAGGAACTTACTTTACTGCCGTACCCGCTCTCCCGGCAGCCAGTAAGGCGTTTCAAAGTGCCGCGGGAAGCTTCCGTCATCGGCCGCGTGATTAACGCCTGGCTTCCCTTCGACCAACTACCCAACGGTGGGCCGCCTCACTAGCGATTGGTTAGCAACACTTCCGCAGTGTGAAAAAAGTCGGGACCAGGAATCCATCCTCCAAACTCTTTCGAGCTCTTTCAGCTTGTTGTTGCCAGTTTCACGCTGAGCGATTCCACAACCGCTATGCTGACTTCGACTCCGACAATTGCTGGCTTACGATCTCCAACGCAATGCTCAGATTCAGGAAGTACAGCGCGGCAGACGTCGCCCCCGCTCCAACTGGAATCGTTGCGCGGTAGGCTTGTAACGACCGCCAGGTAGTCAATATGGTGGCAGCTTCCGCTCGCGTATAGCGGATGTATTCATGCAACTGCTGCACATATTCCGGCATTCGCGTGTTCAGAAGGCGTCGGAAAACCTGCTGGTGGCACGATCGAAATGCCAGGTCCGATGCCTGCAATCCGCGCTGATTCGAAAGCTCGGGATGCAGGTATAGGCCGCTGTTGCAATCTCGAAGCGATGCCAGGTAGATCATCCTTGTCAGGTCGTTCGGCAGGTTTCGGAGGACAGAATCGCTGACATAGTTCGTCAGAGCGTCGCCGCTCGGGTCGCCAAGATTTGGTTCGACCGAATTATCCAGGGATAGGTGTCGTGGAGGCAGAACTTCAGGGATCCCCGAATTTCCAAATGACTTCTGCTCGGGCGGAGTGGGCATTTTTAGTGGGTGTATCCAGTGACAAGTAAATCGTTTAACTTTTCCAGCCCAGGCCGCCCGTTTTGAAGTCTGGCCGCTAGGTGCCGTTGCTGCGCACAATTGTACTCCGGGGAATCGATGTTTCAACTGTGATGTTTAAGCATTTGCCTTGCGGGGCAAGGGCTTTGTCCTACAAATGAATTCCTCTAGGATTGTTTTCGATGCAATTCAAGTGGAACAACAAACTGTCGGCTTAGGTATGCACGTGGGGACTTTGTCCCGGATTTTTGCGGGGTGGCGGAGGTGCTTTCACTACTTTCACTTCGAATTGTACGGGTAATTTTTTGGGGGGGTAGCAAGCGGCGTTATCACATGCCTGATATCTCAACTCACCATGAATCATGTATTTAGCCGGGAGCACACCAGCCAGCGGGCGCACCTCAACGGTGACGGGGAATTCGCCGGTAAAAACGCTCAACTTGTCATCTGGAGCGAACGCGAAACTCATTTCCTCACCGGGAGGATAGCTCACGCCGCCGATCATGATGTCAGTAGGAGCGTTCAGTTTGAGCGCCGTGGGGATCAGGAATTCAGATTTAGGGTGGTTCGAGTTGACATGAAACCCGGCGCCCACGTGAAATCTCAGGCTTACTGTATTGGCTTTGCCCCGCGTGACCGCAACCGTCGGCGCGGGTGACATTGTGACCGATGGAGCTTTTCTGGAAACACCAGGATCGTTGGGATTGTTGAGCAGATTGCCGGGATGTTCCTGCGCAGACGCCGTTAGGCCCGCCAGCAGTATCAAGCCATGCCCGAGCTTTTGCAGCATAAGCATCACGACAATGCTAGAAGGATCTGGAGGCTGCGACTACGTTACTTTTGAGCCTGCACGGACTGGCCCTCGGCCAGAGCCTTCTTGATATTGTCCTCGATCTCTCCGCGGCCCTTCAGGCCAAATACTTTGTCCACTACCTTGCCATCCCTGCCAATGTAGAAAGTTGCGGGCAGAAACTGAACTCCACCGTAGGCATCGCCCACCGCTTCCTTGCCGACGAGGATGGGATAATTCACTCCCAGATCGTGGGCAAATTCGCCGATCTCTTTCGGGCTGGCGTCATCCATGGCAACGCCGACGATCTGCAATCCCTGCGGGCCATATTGTTTTTGCAACTCGGCGAACCACGGCATTTCAATTTTGCAAGGCTGGCACCACGTCGCCCAGAAGTTGAGCAAAACGCCCTTGCCGCGAAAATCGGAAAGACGGACTGTCTTGCCGTCAAGAGAATCAAGCGTGAAGTCCGGCGCGGTCTCGCCCTTCAGACTGGGACCGGCATTGACCACGCGGCCGGAGTTACGGCGCGCCCTCTGAACTCCGAAGACGAGCATGACGGTCACCACCATGGCGACCACGATAATTACGACTGGATCGCGTTTCACTAAAAACTCCTGTTCATTCGACTCTTTACAACGCGAATCGGTTCAGGAACGACAAATAATTCGAAATGATAGTAAAGCGTCCCACCACTAACAGAATGCCAAGCACGATCAACAAACCACCGCTGGCCACTTCCAAGGCGTGCATGTGCATGCGAAAACGCTTATAGAATTTGAGAAACCGCTCAATACCGAGCGATGTCAGCAGAAACGGAACTGCCAGTCCCATTGAGTAAATAGCCAGCAGAAAAATGCCCTTGGTGACTGAATCCTGAGCTGCTGCGAAAGTCAGGATCACCCCCAGAATCGGGCCCACGCAGGGAGTCCAGCCGAAGGCGAAAGCGAAGCCAATCAGAAAAGCTCCAAACGGCGTGCTGCCGCCTTTCACCTGATGCAGGCGCGCGTCAGTATAGAGCGCCTTGATCTTGAACAAGCCGGTCAGATGCAGTCCAAATAAAATGATGACCACACCCGCTACCTGCGCGAGCAGCGACTTGTAGCGAGCCAGCAATTGCCCAACCTCGGTGGAGATTGCACCCAGCGTGATAAACACAACGCTGAAGCCAAGAATGAACCCGACGGAATTCAGCATTACCTTGCTGAGCAAACGTGCTTGCGGCGCCTTTAATTCTTCGACTCCAGCTCCGGAAATTAGCGACACGTATCCCGGAACCAGCGGTAATACGCAGGGAGAGAGGAACGAAACCAGTCCTGCAAGAAACGCCGCAATTGGAAGCGGAAGAGTCGTCATCCAGAATTATTGTACCTGTTGAAGCGAATCAGTCCTTAATCAATTCAGAACACTAGTTGCTGGCCGCGAGTTTGGTTACTGCCGGTACCAAAAGTTTGGTGACACACCGGACACATCACCACGACACATTACACGACACATTAATAGATGCGTGGCAGGATGAATGTTACTCGCTACTTTGAAGGCTTCTTGCTGGCGGGAGGTAATTCGGGTGCTGGCGGTGCAGGAATCGCGTCGGCTGGCGGAGCCGCCACAGCCTTGCGGATGAAGCCCGGCGGAATCGCAGCCGTCAGCACGGTTCGATCGCCGTGTTGCTGGATGGTCAGGCCATCGAAGAAGGCCTTTATGTCCGGGTCGTTCCCAGGCATGGAAACCGCACCTTCCGCCCCGTGGAAAAGCTGAAGAAAGGTTTCCAGTTGTTCGCTCAATCGCTGCGCTTCATCTTTACTGCCGGTGAAAGCCTCGGCCTGGAAGTGCACTCGTCCAAGATAGCGGGCCGATGCGACTACCGTAGCCGGTTTAGTAAAGAGGAATGACAATGCGCTTCGAGCCGGCAACGTACCAACCGGATCTACTTTGAAGATCGCCCACCCCAAACTGGCAAGCGGGACATATTTATAGTAGCGGCGTAACAAGGCAGGCCCACCGAACGGTGAGGCCAGCTTGTGTGATCGGTCCACGATGCCGTGAATTACCATCGGATCGTCGTGATTGGAAGCGGCCACAGTATCAAAGCCAAGAATAGCGACTCGCAGGGTACGGCCCTCGAGGGGAATGTTGTAAATGTCCACCGAATTGTAGTTCTCAACGGAAGCAGAGATTTTCCCGAGGTACTCCCGCAGACGCTGTCCTTCAAACTTGCCGACGAAAACTTCCGAGAATCGTGCCTGCCCGGGAGGCGCCTTTGCGCCGGGCCTGACCGGTGGGTAGTGGATTGCGAACGCAGCCTGATCCAGGTCACGCTCGAATTGAAAACCGGTCGCCTGGATGAACTGTTCGTATTCCGGTTCGTGGGGCACGTCGGGCATCTGACCCGCGATGTTGGCGCGCCGTGCCCACTTCAGATTGGCGTAAAGATAGCCGTCCGCGCCGGGCAGCAAACGCGCAGGTTCGGGAGGGGCGTGCTTGCGCAGCACAACCGCCAAAGCGATGGCAGCTGCAAACAGCAAAAAACCGAACAGGATGGGGAGGAGTTTACGTCTTCTTCGCATGAAAAGTGGCCGTTCGCGACGAAAGCAAAATCAAGACATCGTCTGCGACGGTCAAGGCGTAGCAATCATACCATTCAGGTCCGAGCTGGGTCGGGCTGGCAGCCGCCCCACTCCCCACGCGACTACTGCAATTTGACGTATTCGCCCTTTGCTTCCTTGAGGATAGGAATATCGGGATCAGCCTCTTTCCAGGCTGCGAAGAAGTCCTGATAGGCGGTTTTAGCTTTTGAAGCGTCTCCCTGCAACGCATAGGCGCGGGCGACTCCGAGTTGCGCCAGCGTACAGAGCGGGCTGCTAGGGGCGATGCCGCGGCGAGTCAAGATTTTCTGATACTCGGTGGCGGCTTTTGCTCCATTGTGCAGACGCAGATATGCTTCTCCGCGAATATACATGGGCCAATAGACGGCGCCATTCGGCGGCGATCCAAATTCGTAAGGAGCCGCAGCTTCCAAGGTGTCAACCGCCTGTTGAGCCTGATCGGCCCTTATCTGATTGGTTGCGCGTGCTACCGGCAGCCAAACCGAGTTCAGCAAGGTGTCGGTGGGATATTCCCTGGCCAACTGCTCAATGAGTTGCTGCGACCGGCTGGCATCGCCAGCCCGTGCCAGGGTGTCGGCAGCCCCCATCCGCGTATCGCGATCGTCCGAAGATGCAAGGGCCTGCGATGCAACCTGCCGGGCTAGTACCTGATTGCCGACCTCGGCAAGGCAGGAGGCATCGTTTAAACGAATTCCCGCGGCGAGCTCCTTCAGGCCGGCCTTTTGAGCTGAAGTGATCCCCTGGGCAAAGGTTTGCCTGGCACTTTGTATCTTACCCAAACCGCATTGCCCCATTCCCTCGATGATGAGCATGATCGGCTCTACAGAAGGCCCTTTCCCCAACTCCTTAGCTCGCTGCATTCCAGCCTTGTCGTCACGCATGAATGCCATGGTGTATAGCGAAAAGGCATCCGTAGGGGTTCCCAGCCCTTGGGCCGCGGCCTTCTCTATCACCGCCCTGGCTTCGTCATAGCGGCCGAGGGTCAGGTAAGCGTCCGAAAGGTTTGCATTCGCGAACTTGTCTTTCGGGCTGAGCCGAAAGGCTTCACTGGCATTAGCTAAAGACTTTTCCTGTTGTCCGGTGGAGAAGTAGCCGAGCGCCAGGTTGTCCCATGGCACGGTGTCGCGGGGATACGTCTGTTTCCACTGCTCATAAATCGCCAGGGCTTTATCGATTTCTCTGGTTGCTTCGCTGTAATAGTGAGCGGAAATATAGAACTTCTCGCGTTCGCTCGCTCTGTCCTTTAATTCGAATGCCTTGCTCAGATTCTCCAACTGCGCTTTGCTTTGCGAGAGGTTGCCGTACACCACGCCCAGTGTGCCATAAGCCATGGCAAAGTTCGGGTCAAGTTCGATGGCGCGCTTCAGGTGCGGAACAGATTTTTCATCTTCAAGATTCGCGTGTTCTGCCTGGCCCAGGGTGAAGGCCTTCAAAGCCTCCAGTGAAGAGGTGGTGGCTTGTTCCAGCGGGGTGGCGAATTTCTGTACCGACCCTAGCGACTCGCCCAACTTCTGCCGCAAATTGGAAGCGGCCTGGTCAAGCGACTTCAGCACCTTTTCTTTACTCTCAGATTCGACCTGTGCCCGCCCAAGCGAATCTCCGGTTTGCGCATTCACCGCATTCAGGTCAATCACGTAATGGCTACCCAGAGCCGAGATCGAGCCCGTGAGCATGGCCTTCACGCCTTCTCGAAGGCAGATCTCGCGCGCAACATCGCTGGTCACTCGCTCGTCGGGAGAGCGTCCCATGAAACGTAATGCCTCTTGAATGCGCGACTGGGGCAAAACATTCAGATAAGGAGATTGTTCGAGCTGCACTGCCAGCGCCTGCTTGAGGGTCCCATCAAAGACGCTGTCGCCAGTTGTGTTCACGAAGTCGGTGAGCAGGATTGAATCCTTCTCGGTCAACGTGCCAGGGCGGCGGGAGTAGAAGAGAAGTCCGGCAGCAACCGCAACCAGCAACACAACGATCGGAACGGCGATCTTCCACAACTTCGCTTTGCGCGGCGCCTGCGACGTAGCCGCGGCGATCTTTACCGAAGACGAGGAGGGAATCGAGGCCAAGGCAGCGGCCGGCGGTAGTGATTGCGCGGCTGGAGTAGAGAAGGCTGAATCGCTCGCTACCGCCACGCTTCCCGAACTCGCGGCTACGGCGCGACCGGTGTCGGTGTCGCGCTTCAGGCGTTGCAAGTCGGCCCGCATGTCGGCGGCGTGCTGGTAACGGAGATTGCGGTCTTTCTCCAGCGACTTGGTGATGATGCGTTCGAATTCCCCAGGCAAATCGGGGTTGAGACGGACCGGCGGAGTGGGCGCGCGTTCCAGGATCGCATTAAAAATGAGAGCCGACGTATCGCCGCGGAAAGGCAACGTGCCAGTCGCCATCTCGTACAAAACCGCGCCAAAGGAAAACAGATCGGTGCGCGCGTCGAGCTCTTTTCCTTTGGCTTGTTCGGGAGACATGTACGCCACCGTCCCCAGAGTTGAACCGGGACTGGTCAGGTGCTCGTCGGTCATGGCAGTCGCTTGCGAAAGCATTCCCGCCGCGTCTGTAGTGCCGCTCGTGCCAGTTACTTTTGCGAGGCCGAAGTCCAGAACTTTGGCGTGACCGCGATCGGTAACGAAAATGTTTCCCGGCTTGATGTCCCTGTGAATGATTCCCTTGGCGTGTGCCGCGTCTAGCGCATCCGCGATTTCGATGGAGAGGCCCAGCAGAGTGTCCAGTTCAACAGGACGCCCGGCAATTAGATACTTCAGGGTCACGCCTTCGAGGTATTCCATGGCGATAAAGGCTTGACCACCCTCTTCGCCGATGTCGTAGATGGTGCAGATGTTGGGATGATTCAACGCGGATGCCGCTTGCGCCTCGCGCTGAAACCGGCTGAGAGCCTGGGCGTTCCGCGCCACTTCGTCGGGCAGGAACTTGAGAGCAACGAAACGGTGCAGACGAGTGTCTTCGGCTTTGTAAACCACACCCATCCCGCCGCCGCCGAGCTTCGAAACAATTTTGTAGTGCGAAATGGTCTGGCCGATCATTGGTTAGGCACAATCTCGGGTTACGCCAATCTGGGCCGAAAACAGAACCAAGATTTACAAGGCTGCCATGTTAGGTGGCGTGGGGGTGCAAGTCAACGCGAAGAGGGGTGAAAGCCGCGGGCAGACAGCCTCCCGTCGGGTTAAAGCAATTTTGCGAATGCTGCTTTGACGATCGATGTGCGATGGATTCTATTCAGCTGAATCGTTCTGGCCGGGCTCGGCAGGCTTGCACTTGTGCGCATTGAATTGCTGCTGTATGACCGCCTGCGCTCGCGACTGTTGTCCCGCCGGCTGATGTTCCGCCATGAATTGGACCTTGCAGGCTTCACAGATTCCGATGACCGGAACGTTCTTCACTCGCTTGATGATCCGAAGGTTGCGCTTGGGCATGAGCATAGTGTCCCACAATTCATCACAGCTGCCCATTCCATGCGAGGGTAGTGAATCCTGGTCGCGAGTGCGAGACGTGGCAGATGCTTGGCTGGCGCGCGTAAAATTGGTTCAATCGCCGGAGTGAATATGGCATTCATCGATACAAGTAAACTGCCAACGATTGAAAGGTTGCCGGGATGGAGAGGCCGCTATTTTGATTCCGCGAACATGACCTTTGCGCACTATGAGTTCGACGCGGGCGCCTCGATTCATGAGCATTTCCACCCGCAGGAAGAGGTCTATCACATCGTCGAAGGCGAATTGGACTTGTCGATTGGCGGCGTGACCGAACGTTTAGGCCCTGGATTTGTTGGAGTTGTTCCGTCCAATACGCCGCACTCCGTAAAGGCAATTTCAAACGGCAAGGTCATTATTGTGGATTATCCTCTGCGGGAAAGCCCGGTGCAGGGAGCGACGCACGGTTAGGTCTGCGCCCCAAGAAAACTTAAGGGTCTCTCTTCAATCTGCGTCATCCTGAGGGACTTCAGTCCCGAAGGATCTGGCGTGCACGCCGATGCTGCTTGAAGAGTTCCGAAACGCCATACGCCAGATCCTAGGCAAGCTCAGGATGACGTCAAAGACAGCTAGCGCTCAACCTCAGAATGAACCCGACACCAGTCCTAAATTTCCAAGATGGGTGCCCTGCTTGCACGCAAAATGCCGTTATGGTAACTTTTAGAATTGTCCCGGACATCAGAAGGGGATCAGAGGGTGTGTTGTCTCTTGTAGGGAGACGGACACGACCTGAGAACTGCTGGCGTAGCTCAGTTGGTAGAGCATCTGATTTGTAATCAGAGGGTCAGGGGTTCAAATCCCTTCGCCAGCTCCAGCATTGGTTCCGGACGCAGTATACGCGGCGCGGCGGCTTAACAGATTTTCCAACGGCACTCCATAAGGGAATTTTCCAAGTGTGGTGTTTGCGTGCGATGGCATTTTCGCGCGCATTTCTGTTCTTCACGTTTGCAAGCATTCGTGCTCTGCAAATCCGTCTGAACGATCTCCGTACGCTGGCGTGAATTTCTGCGATGAATGCCGGATGTAAGCAGTAAAAGGCCGGACTGTTCTGCAGTTCTGCACAGGTGGGTGAGTGGTTAAAGCCAGCAGACTGTAAATCTGCCCCTCCTCGGAGGTACGAAGGTTCGAATCCTTCCCTGTGCACCAGGTTATGGCCACCAGGTTCAGGCAACTTGCAGGCGCGCAACCGAAATCCCGAGTGCTCTTGCGAGGGATTCTGTGAAACGTTTAGTGGTGGCGATGGGTGCGTTTGTCGCTTTAGGGATTTTGGCGTGGACCACCCTCAGCGACGAACGAATTCGCCTGGCCACGCTGGCAGTTCTAGCCATGTTCGCGCTTCGGACCTGGATGCATCGCAACGATAACGATGCGGTTGATCCGGTCGGGAAGAGCGAATCGGAGTAGTAGCTGGAGCCGGGCCGGGTTTGGCTGAGGGCTGACAGCTGAAGGCTGATAGCTTTTAAAGCCGATGTAGCTCAGTTGGTAGAGCACTCCCTTGGTAAGGGAGAGGTCACCAGTTCAATCCTGGTCATCGGCTCCAGAGTTGAGGTGCAGAAGTTTGTAACAGACAGCGGACTGGGCCGTTTTGGCTGACGGCTGAGAGCTGATAGCTGGGTTCAAAGCGGGAGTAACTCAGTGGTAGAGTCACAGCCTTCCAAGCTGTTGGTCGCGGGTTCGATTCCCGTCTCCCGCTCCAGAAATTTCTAGAGGAAGGAACAAGGCACGGCAAGATATGGCGAAAGAGAAATTTGACCGCACCAAGCCGCACTGCAACGTAGGGACAATTGGTCACATTGACCATGGCAAGACGACGTTGACGGCGGCGATCACGAAAGTTTTGTCGAAGCATAACCCGAAGATTCAGTTCCGGTCGTTTGACTCGATCGATAACGCTCCGGAAGAGAAGGCGCGCGGCATAACCATTGCCACCGCGCACGTGGAATATGAGACGGCGAATCGTCACTATGCGCACGTGGATTGCCCGGGACACGCGGACTACATCAAGAACATGATCACCGGCGCGGCGCAGATGGATGGCGCGATCTTGGTGGTGGCTGCCACCGACGGCCCGATGCCGCAGACTCGTGAGCACGTACTTCTGGCTCGGCAGGTAGGGGTGCCATACATCGTGGTGGCGCTCAATAAGTGCGATGCAGTCGATGATGCGGAGCTGCTTGACCTGGTTGAACTCGAAGTGCGCGAACTGCTGAAGAGCTACCAGTTTCCGGGAGACGATCTTCCGGTGGTGCGGCTCTCCGCTCTGGGTGCGCTGAACGGCGAAGCCAAGTGGGAAAAGCAGGTGGACGAGTTGATGGCGGCGGTCGACAAGTACATTCCGCAGCCGGCGCGTGAACTCGACAAGCCGTTCCTGATGCCGATTGAAGATATCTTCTCGATCTCGGGTCGTGGCACGGTGGTCACGGGACGAATCGAGCGCGGCAAGGTGAAGGTGGGCGAGGAAGTGGAAATCGTGGGCTTCCGCGATACCCGCAAGACGGTTGTGACGGGCGTCGAAATGTTCAAGAAGCAGCTGGACGAAGGTCTGGCAGGTGATAACGCGGGCCTTCTGCTGCGCGGCATTGCGAAAGAAGATGTGGAGCGCGGCATGGTACTGGCCAAGGGTGGCTCGATTACCCCGCACACCAAGTTCAAAGCCGAAGTCTACATTCTGACCAAAGAAGAAGGCGGGCGGCACACGCCATTCTTTAAAGGATATCGCCCGCAGTTCTACTTGCGGACGACGGATGTGACGGGAGTGGCGGAGTTGCCGGCGGCGACCGAAATGGTGATGCCGGGTGACAACGTGCAACTGGTGATTGAGCTGATCACACCGGTGGCGATGGAGAAGGGCTTACGGTTTGCCATCCGCGAAGGCGGGCACACGGTAGGCGCGGGAACCATCAGCGAGATTGTGCAGTAGGTAATTAGGAATGGAGGACGGGCGTCTCGCCCGTCTTGCCGGGCGGAAACGCCCGGCCTCCAACGAAACATTTGGGATTGAGCTAAAAGCTAGGAGTTGTTTATGCCCCGAGAGATCATCACGTTGCAGTGCGGAGATTGCAAAGAGCGGAACTATTCGACGACCAAGAACCGGAAGACGATGACGGAGCGCCTTGAGTTGAAAAAGTTCTGCGGCGTCTGCCGCAAGCACACGCCGCACAAAGAAGTTAAATAAAGTGGTCAGCGGCTGGTGGTCAGATAGCACTGATCACTGGAGGCTGATCGCTGATTCAGGGGCGTAAGCTCAACGGTTAAACTGTCGGTCTCCAAAACCGAACTTGGGGGTTCGAATCCCTCCGCCCCTGCCAGAATTCCGGGCGTCCGGAGTGGTAAGCGGTAAGAAGGAAAGCAGGAAAAGTCCATGGCGAGTGTTGCGGAACAGAATGCGCTGACGGCGAGCATCAGATCCTGGCCAGAGCGGATTAAGACTTTCTATAACGACGTCCGTACCGAGATGAAGAAGGTCACGGCGCCGTCGTTCAAGGAAGTGCAGGCCACCACGATTGTGGTGATCGTCACAGTTTTCCTGTTCGCGGCATATTTCTGGGCGGTGGATCTGGTGATCGGGCATGGCATTGATTCGGTGTTTCGGTATTTCGGCCATCGCTGAGCCCGGCTGCACCAGGTTTAGGAAGGATCCGAAGTGTCGCGGTCAACGAGCGTAGAGCAACTTATGCAGGACGAAGAAAAAAAGGAAGTTCAAGGAAGCGACGGCGAGAATGTAGTGGCCGCCGCCGAGGCTCCTCGCAATCCCAACATGAAGTGGTACATCATCCACTCCTATTCGGGATTTGAGCGCAAGGTGAAAGAGTCGCTGGAGTCGCGGGTGGTGGCGTTCGGTCTTCAGGAGAAGATCGGCAAAGTCCTCATCCCGACCGAAGCAGTCACCGAAGTTCGCAATGGTAAGAAGTACACCGTTGAGCGGATGTTCTATCCCGGCTACGTGCTTGTGGAGATGGACATGGACGACCACGTCTGGCATGTGGTGAAGTCCACCCCGCGAGTCACGGGCTTTGTCGGCACCGGGCAGCAGCCCACGCCGCTTTCGGAAGAAGAAGTCCAGCACATCGTCTATCGCGTAGGCGAAGCGAAGGACAAGCCGAAGCTCAAGGTCAAGTTTGAAAAGGGCGAGACGGTGAGGGTTACGGAAGGTCCGTTTGCAACCTTCCAGGGCGTGGTGGATGACGTCAACGAGGACCGCTCGACGCTGAAAGTGATGGTTACGATTTTCGGGCGCTCGACTCCGGTAGAGCTGGAATTTAATCAGGTGGAGAAGGTGGCTACATAGGGAAGCGCGCCTGGGCGAATAGGACGACATTAAGATTCGAGAGGGTTGGGTAAATGGCAAAAAAAGCTACAGGTTCGGTAAAGCTTCAGATTGCGGCGGGCAAGGCAACTCCGGCGCCTCCGGTGGGTCCGGCTCTGGGTCAGGCGCAGATCAACATCATGGAGTTCTGCAAGCAGTTCAACGCCCGCACCGGCGCGAAGGAACTGGAAGGCCTCATCATTCCGGTTGTGGTGACGGTTTATAGCGACCGTTCGTTCACCTTTATCACCAAGACACCGCCGGCATCCATTCTGCTCAAGCGGGCGGCAGGTATCGCCAAGGGATCGGGTGCTCCGAACAAAGATAAAGTTGGCAAGGTGACGGTTAAGCAGGTGGAAGACATCGCCCGCCAGAAGATGCCAGACTTGAATGCGGCTTCGGTGGAATCGGCGATGAAGAGTGTGCGTGGAACCGCGCGCTCCATGGGCATTGAAGTTGTTGGATAGTGGATGGAAGACGGACGTCCCGCCCGTCTAGCCGGGCGAGGACGGCCTGCCTCCACTAAAAGAACAAGTCGAAAATACTACGGTTCATCGAAGCAACGGTGGACGGTGGGAGACAGGAAGAACCAATGAAGAAGTCAGGAAAGAACATCACCAAGGCGCGCGCGGCAGTTGAGGCGCGTCCGTATCTGCTCAAAGATGCGGTGCCGCTGCTGCAAAAGGTTAAATTCTCGAAATTTGACGAGACCGTGGAAATCACCATGCGTCTTGGAGTTGACCCCAAACACGCTGACCAGATGGTCCGCGGAACCGTTGTACTGCCGCACGGCCTGGGTAAATCCAAGAAAGTCCTGGTGATTGCCAGCGGCGACAAGATTAAAGAAGCGGAAGCAGCGGGCGCGGACTACGTCGGCGGCGAAGAAATGGTCGAGAAGATCAACAAGGAAAACTGGACCGACTTCGACGCGCTGATTGCCACCCCAGACGTGATGAAGTCCGTTGGGCGTCTGGGTAAGGTTTTGGGGCCGAAGGGCTTGATGCCGAATCCCAAGACTGGCACCGTGACTTTCGACGTGGCGAAGGCCGTGCAGGAAGTCAAAGCCGGCAAAGTGGAATTCCGCACCGACAAGACTGCGCTGGTGCACGTCCCGGTAGGCAAGATTTCCTTTACGCCCGACAAGCTTGTCGAAAACGCTACGGTGGTGATCAGCAGCGTGATCAAAGCCAAGCCGACTGTCGCCAAGGGCAAATACGTCAAGGGCTGCTATCTGAGCTCTACGATGGGGCCTGGAATTTCGATTGATACCGCGCAGGTGGAAGCGGCGGCGAAGGCTTAACTGCCGACCTTTCAGGTCGGCCTGACCGGGTCGAGACCCGGTCCCACACAGACATTCAAGAGGGATTGAATCATGGCGGTTAGCAGAGCACGAAAAGTCGAGCAGGTTGAAAAGTTGGGCGCGGAGTTGAAGAAGGTCTCCAGCCTAGTCATCGCGACCTACAGCAAGCTGACGGTAGCGCAGGATTTCGAATTGCGCAAGACCTTGCGCAACTCCGGAGCCAAGTACCGGGTAGTGAAGAACACGCTGGCCGCGCGCGCCGCCAAGGGTACCCCGGCGGAAGAGGCGCTGAAGGACCTTTCCGGCGTCACTTCGATCGCTTACACCGAAGGCGATCCGGTCGCGCTTGGCTAAGGCGATTTCGAAGTACGCCAAGGACAATCCGGAATTCACCTTCAAGGCGGGTGTCGTCGAGGGCCGCGTGATCTCGATCAAAGACATCCAGGCATTGGCGACGATGCCGTCGAAGGAAGAGCTTTACTCCAAGCTGTTGTTCCTGATGAATGCCCCAGCCCAGCGACTGGTCACGGTGATGAATGCCGTGGGCAAGGATCTGGCGGTGGTGATTAACCAGGGTGTGGAGAAGAATAAGTTTAAGTCCGAAACCGTGGCCGGTGAGCAGTAATCAGTGGCCAGTAGAACCGGCGTGGTCAGCGGAGTTTTTGGGGTCAGGATTCTGAATAAAAGATTTTAGGCACCAAGTTCTGGATCGAGAGCACGGGGTTGCGCGGTTCGGTCGTCGTGTTGTCTGGCACGCCGAAAAAAGGGCCAAGCGCACTGGAAACCTGGCTTGAGATTGAAGAAACAAGTAAACCGATAATTCGAAAATTGGAGACTAGACAATGGCGGATCTGCAGCAGTTGGAAGATCAAATCGTAGGCTTGTCGCTGCTTGACGCGGCGGCTTTGGTGAAGAGGCTCGAAGAGAAGCTTGGAGTATCGGCCGCGGCCGCAGCTCCGGTGATGATGGCGGGAGGCGGCGGAGCAGCAGCTGGCGCAGCCCCGGCCGAGGAAAAGACCGAATTTGCCGTGGTTTTGACCGCAGTCGGCGCCAATAAAATCAATGTAATCAAGGCTGTCCGCGAAGTCACCAGCCTGGGCTTGAAAGAAGCCAAGGACCTGGTGGACGGAGCGCCCAAGACCGTGAAAGAGGGCGTGACCAAGGATGAAGCCGAGAGCATCAAGAAGAAATTTACCGATGCCGGTGCGACCGTCGAAGTGAAATAAGTCCTTCGGGATAAGGTCTTTGGCCCGCCCGCTCGCGGGCCGAAGACCGATCCCGAAATGACCTTTAATTTCGCCGATTTATCTGGTGAATCCTTGGGTGGGGGTGGTAGCATCTATATAAGCCGCTTCCCACTTCATGGTATGGCGACTCTTCACTCCAACGACCTAGGGAAGCGGAGCTGAGTCGCTCACAGTTGGCAAACTGTTCCGTGAGTAGCGGGACGGAAACAGGCCTGAGAACTGGCGCGGAAAGTTAAAATACTATTGACGCAATGCGCCGCAACTGGCGCCCGTGGGGAGCTATGCCCCCAAGGGCGCATTCGTGTCTGCGGCATGTAAGCACCTTGACCGTACACAAGCAGGTCAAATGACCTGCCCGGACGGGATGAAATCCTGTCGCCACGCAATGCCCTTTTCGCAGCCCTCGGCTGCATTGAAAGTTTGGAGTCATCCGAATGTCGAAGAACAATGCCTACCGTACACGTTTCGATTTTTCAAAAATTCCAGCCACCATCCAGATCCCGAACCTGATCGAGGTTCAGAAGCGGTCGTACGAACGCTTCCTGCAGATGGACCGGTTGCCCAGCGAACGCGATGATGCCGGCCTGCAGGCCGTGTTTCAGTCGGTCTTTCCGATCAGCGATTTCCGCAATGTCTCGCAGTTGGAGTTTGTGGACTACGCGATCGGCAACTGGGAGTGCAAGTGCGGACACCTCAAGGGGCTTCATCACTTGCGGACCACTTGCAAGAACTGCGGTTCGACGGTCATCACCGATCCGTTTCATCCCGGCGACGTGCTTTGTACGAAGTGCGGGACCTACAACGCGAACACTCCGGACTTCTGTAACAAGTGCGGCGATCCGGTCGGCTTGCAGCTTAAATATGACGTGAATGAGTGCGAAGAGCGCGGTATGACCTACTCCGCCCCGCTCAAGGTCACGATGCGTCTCACCATCTTCGAGAAGGATGCCGAAACCGGCAACCGCTCGATTCGCGACATCAAAGAGCAGGAAGTCTTCTTCGGCGACGTGCCTCTGATGACCGAAAACGGCACGTTCATCGTGAACGGCACCGAGCGCGTCATCGTCAGCCAGTTGCATCGTTCACCCGGCGTGTTCTTTGAAACCGCCAACAATCGCACTTACTTTCTGGGCAAGATCATTCCTTACCGCGGTTCGTGGGTGGAATTCGAGTACGACCAGAAGAACGTGCTGTATGTGCGTATCGACCGCAAGCGCAAATTCCTGGGCACGATCTTCCTGCGCGCTCTGGGTCTGCGATCCGGCGAAGATATTCTGCGCACCTTCTACACCGTTGACCGATTGGTGGTCCGCGACAAGAAGCTTTTCTGGACACTCGATCCGACCAGCGAAAAGCCGACTAACCTGCTGGGCATGAAGCTGGCGCACAGCGTCAAGACCAAGTCGGGCGAGGAAGTTGCCCATTCCGGTCGCAAGATCAACGCCGCCACGCTGAAGGAAATTCAGAAGGCGAAGATCAGCGAAATCGAGATTGACGTTTCGGATCTGGAAGGCGCGTGGGTGGCAAGCGACGTTGTCGACACCACCACCGGCGAAGTCCTGCTCGAAGCCAATTCGGAAATTACCGCAGACAAGGTTTCGAAGATCCTCGAGTCCGGGGTAGTCGAGATCAACCTGTTCTTCCCCGAGCGCGACGATGTGGGCACGGTGATTGCTCAGACTCTGAAGCGCGATGCGGTGAAGACGCCGCAAGAGGCGCTGATCGAAATCTACCGCAAGCTGCGGCCGGGCGATCCGCCGACGCTGGACACGGCGACGGCGCTTTTCCATGGCATGTTCTTCGATCCGCGGAAGTATGACTTCTCGCGGGTAGGCCGGCTGAAGTTCAACATCAAGCTGTTCGAGAACCAAGACGCCAGCAAGTTGGATAACCGGACTCTCGAGCCGGAAGATTTCTACGGAACGATTCGCTACCTGCTGAAGCTGCGCAAGAACATCGGCACGGTCGACGACATCGATCACCTCGGTAATCGCCGCGTGCGCGCGGTGGGCGAACTGCTCGAGAACCAGTTCCGCATCGGCCTGGTCCGTATGGAACGGGCGATCAAAGAAAAGATGTCCGTGTACCAGGAAATGTCGACGGCCATGCCGCACGACCTGGTCAACGCCAAGCCGGTGATGGCTGCGATCCGCGAGTTCTTTGGATCGTCACAGCTGTCGCAGTTCATGGACCAGACCAATCCGCTGTCGGAGATCACCCACAAGCGGCGTCTGTCCGCCCTTGGGCCGGGCGGGTTGTCACGAGAGCGCGCGGGATTCGAAGTCCGCGACGTTCACCCGACGCACTATGGACGTATCTGTCCGATTGAGACGCCGGAAGGTCCGAACATCGGCCTGATTTCGTCGCTCAGCTGCTATGCCCGGATCAACGACTACGGCTTTATCGAGTCGCCATATCGCCGGGTTAAAGGCGGGCGTGTGCTCGACTACGTCAGCATCGTGAATGCGGGCGACAGCGAGCACAAGGTCGGCGACCATCTGGAAAAGCATGAGGCGGAGAAGCTTAACGGCGAATTGAAAGAGAAGAAAAAGAGGGCTGCCGAACTCGAGCCCTTCTCGTTCTATCTTTCCGCATGGGAAGAGGATCGCCACACCATCGCGCAGGCGAACGTGGAACTCGACGACAAGGGCAAGATCGTCGGCGACCTGGTGAATGCCCGCAAGGCCGGCAACTTTGTGCTGGTCAGCCGCGACGAAGTCGATTACATCGACGTCAGTCCGAAGCAGCTGGTTTCGGTGGCGGCATCGCTGGTGCCCTTCCTGGAACACGACGACGCGAACCGCGCACTGATGGGCGCCAACATGCAACGCCAGTCGGTTCCTTTGCTGCGCGCCGAAGCTCCGATCGTCGGAACCGGAATGGAAGGAGTTACGGCTCGCGATTCCGGAGCTGTGATTCTGGCCAAGCGTAACGGCATCATTGATTCTGTCGATTCGGAGCGCATTATCGTCCGCGTCGAAGGCGAGCACCATCCTGGACAGCTCTCGCGCGAGGTGGGCAGCGATATTTATCAGCTCACCAAGTTCAAGCGGTCCAACCAGAACACGTGTATTAACCAGAAGCCGATTGTGCTGAAGAACCAGCGCGTCACGAAAGGCCAGGTGATCGCAGACGGTCCCTGCACCGATCATGGCGAGTTGGCGCTGGGACGAAACGTCCTCGTGGCCTTCATGCCGTGGCGCGGTTACAACTTCGAAGACGCGATCCTGGTTTCGGAAAAGCTGGTGAAAGAGGATTACTACACCTCGGTTCACATCGAGGAGTATGAAATCGAAGCTCGCGATACGAAGCTCGGACCGGAAGAAGTTACGCGCGACATTCCAAACGTCAGTGAGTCGATGCTGCGCAATCTGGATGAAGCGGGCGTAATTCGTATCGGCGCCAGCATCAAGCAGGGCGATATTCTGGTCGGCAAAGTCACGCCCAAGGGCGAGACCCAGCTCACGCCGGAAGAAAAGCTGCTGCGCGCGATCTTCGGCGAAAAGGCCGGAGACGTACGTGATGCTTCGCTCTACTGTCCGCCAGGAATTGAAGGCGTGATCGTGGACGTGAAGATCTTCTCCCGCAAGGGGCAGGAGAAGGATGAGCGCGCCAAATCGATTGAAGCAGCGCAGATTGGCAAGCTGGAAAAGAACCTTTCGGACGAGATCCGGATTCTTACCGATGAGCGCCTGAAGCGCCTGGACAACATTCTGGGCGGCAAGGAAGTTCAGGCCGATCTGCACGACGAACGCACCAACAAGCGCCTGCTGACCAAGGACACGATTCTCGATCGCGACACCATCGAGCGCATTTCAACTCGGAATCTGAAGCGGATTAAATACGCCGACAAGGACCCGCGGGTGAATGAGCAGATTGACGAGATCGAAGAGATGACCTCGCGTCAGATTGACGTTCTTAAGAAGATCGTTAACGAAAAGAAAGACAAGCTAACCAAGGGCGACGAACTGCCACCGGGCGTGATCAAGCTGGTGAAGGTTTACATCGCGATGAAGCGCAAGCTGAGCGTAGGCGACAAGATGGCCGGACGTCACGGTAACAAAGGCGTGATCGCCCGCATCCTGCCGGACGAGGACATGCCGTACCTCGAAGATGGCACGCCGATGGAGATTGTGCTCAATCCGCTGGGCGTTCCTTCCCGTATGAACGTGGGACAGATTCTGGAAACCCACCTGGGATGGGCCGGACACGAACTGGGCAAGAAGATCACCGCCATGCTGGCCGAGAACACGAAAGAGGATGCGATCCGTCGCGAACTCAAGGCGTTGTTCAAGGACACCACTCTGGCGGACACCATCAGCGATCTTAGCGATGAGGAGTTGATGGCTGTGGCTCCGACTCTGACCAAGGGCGTGTTCATGGGATCGCCGGTGTTTGACGGTTCCCGCGAAGGCGAGATCAAGGCACTGTTGAACCAGTCGGGCTTGCCGGAGTCGGGCAAGACGTACTTGTACGACGGCATGACCGGCGACAAGTTCGAACAGCCAGTCACGGTTGGCTACATCTACATGCTGAAACTCTCGCACCTGGTGGACGACAAGATCCACGCACGATCAATCGGACCGTACTCGCTGATCACCCAGCAGCCGCTGGGAGGAAAGGCGCAGTTCGGAGGACAGCGATTCGGAGAAATGGAAGTCTGGGCGCTGGAAGCGTATGGCGCGGCTTTCATTCTGCAAGAGCTGCTGACCGCAAAGTCTGACGACGTATATGGCCGTACCAAGATTTACGAAGCCATCGTCAAGGGCGAAGCTGCCATGGAGCCGGGCGTACCTGAATCGTTCAACGTGTTGATCCGCGAGTTGCAGTCGCTCTGTCTGGATGTGGAGCTGATCAAGGCCGGAGAGAAGAAGCCGGTTTTGAGCGCGGCAGCGGATTAAGGCAGTTGTCAGTGGCCAGTGAACAGTGACCGGATCATCGGGCTGTTCACTGGTGGCTGACCTTAAGAATTTGAGTTTTGGAAAAACGGCCGGCTGCGAAGCACCTGCGCAGTAAGGCCATCGAAATACTGGCCACGAGTCACTGACCACTGGCCACTTGCTCTCAGGTGCCGCGTGCGGCGGCGTACGACCGCGGGAAAGCGGAGGACCACCTTGTATCGTTCTAGCCCCTTTGACATGGCAAATCCCATCGCTGATTTTGACGCCATTCGTATCAGCCTGGCTTCTCCGGAGAAAATCCGGAGCTGGTCGCATGGCGAAGTAACCAAGCCTGAAACCATCAACTACCGGACATTCAAGCCGGAGCGTGATGGATTGTTTTGCGCGCGCATTTTCGGTCCAGTAACGGATTGGGAATGTCTGTGCGGTAAGTACAAGCGGATGAAGCATCGCGGCGTCATCTGCGACAAGTGCGGCGTGGAAGTAACGCTGTCGAAAGTACGGCGTGAACGTTTGGGCCACATCGAACTGGCTTCCCCCTGTTCGCATGTGTGGTTCTTCAAGGGACTGCCTAGCCGTATCGGGCACTTGCTCGACATCTCGCTGCGCGATCTGGAATCGGTTCTGTACTTCGAGGCTTACGTGGTGGTCGAGCCCGGAGACGCGCCGGTAAAAGATCACGAAGTCATCAAGGACGAAGCCAAGTACCGCGAACTGGACCAGCAGTATCGTCCCGCGGGCTTCAAAGCCATGATGGGCGCGGAAGCCATCAAGGAATTGCTGAAGCGGGTTGATATTGAAGGTCTCTCAGGCGAACTGCGCGAGAAAATGAAGCACGAGAACTCGCTGCAGAAGCGGCTCAAGTACGCCAAGCGCCTGAAGGTTGTCGAAGCGTTCCGCAAGAGCGGCAACAAGCCGAACTGGATGATTCTGGATGTGATTCCGGTCATTCCGCCGGAGCTGCGTCCCCTAGTTCCACTGGATGGCGGCCGTTTTGCCACCTCCGATCTCAACGATCTTTACCGTCGCGTCATCAACCGCAACAACCGGTTGAAGAAGTTGATGGACCTGCACGCGCCTGAAGTCATCGTGCGCAACGAAAAGCGCATGCTGCAGGAAGCGGTAGATGCTCTATTCGACAACGGACGCCGTGGCCGCGTTCTGCGTGGCGCGAACAACCGTCCGCTGAAGTCTTTGTCCGACACGCTCAAAGGCAAGCAGGGACGCTTCCGTCAGAACCTGTTGGGCAAGCGCGTCGACTACTCCGGACGTTCGGTGATCGTGGTTGGTCCCGAACTCAAACTGCACCAGTGCGGTTTGCCGAAGAAGATGGCTCTGGAATTGTTCAAGCCGTTCATCTATCACCGGCTGGAACAGACCGGGCACTGCACCACCATCAAGCAAGCCAAGGAAATGGTGGAGCAGCAGGAGCCGATCGTTTGGGACATCCTGGAAGAAGTCATCAAAGACCATCCGGTGATGTTGAACCGCGCTCCTACCCTTCACCGTCTTGGCATTCAGGCTTTCGAGCCGGTACTGGTGGAAGGCAAGGCAATCAAGATCCACCCGCTGGTTTGCACGGCGTTCAACGCCGACTTCGACGGCGACCAGATGGCGGTACACATTCCGCTCTCTCCGGAAGCCCAGGTCGAGGCCAGCGTGCTGATGCTGTCGTCGCACAACATTCTGTCTCCCGCTTCGGGCCAGCCGATTACGGTCCCGACGCAGGATATGGTGTTGGGAATCTACTACCTGACCAAAGGCAAGCCCGGTTCGAAGGGTGAAGGCCGTGCCTTCGCCAATATCGAAGAAGTCCTGCTGGCGCTTGAGGCGGGTGAAGTGGAGACGCTCAGCCCGATTCGCTTGCGTTACACGGGTGAAGTGATTGACCTGCTCACCGCGTACGACGATCAGGAGATCATCCACACCGAGCCGGTGAATTCGGAGCGTGGCTTCCTCAACACGACCGTTGGCCGCGCCATTCTGAACGATCACCTTCCTGAAGGCATGCCGTTCATCAATGGCCTGCTCAAGAAGAAGGGCATTGGACAACTGGTGACCTACTGCTATTTGCGGTTTGGTTTGGAAGTGACGGTCAAGATGCTGGACGAGGTGAAAGACCTCGGGTTCCGCTATGCAACCAAGTCAGGATTGTCGATCGGCATCGACGACATGGTCATTCCGGACAACAAGAAGACCCTGGTGAAAGACGCCGAGAAGTTGGGCGTTGCGGTGCAGCAGCAATATCTGGACGGTGCCATCACCAACGGCGAGCGCTACAACAAGGTGATCGAAATCTGGTCGGCAATTACAGAAAAGGTCGCAGACGAGATGTTCGGTCAGATGCAGCAGCGCGACAAGGAAGGCGCACTGAATCCGATTTACGTCATGGCGGATTCCGGCGCTCGAGGATCGAAGCAGCAGATTCGTCAGCTGTCCGGAATGCGCGGACTGATGGCGAAACCTTCCGGCGAAATCATCGAGACTCCGATCACGGCGAACTTCCGCGAAGGACTGACCGTGCTGGAGTACTTCATCTCGACGCACGGCGCTCGTAAGGGTCTGGCTGACACGGCGCTGAAAACGGCCGATTCAGGCTACCTGACGCGGCGTCTGGTCGACGTTGCCCAGGACGTAATCATCAGCGAATACGATTGCGGAACCGTCGACGGCATCTACGTCGCAGGTATCGTGGAAGCCGGCGAGATCATCGAACCGTTGCGCGACCGCATTGTGGGCCGCGTATCGCTGGAGAAGATCAAGGACTACGACGGGGGCGTGATCGTCGATATCAACAACGAAATCACCGAGGACCTGGCCAGCGCGATTCAGGCTGCCGGCATCGAAAGGGTGAAGATCCGGTCGGTGTTGACCTGCGAGTCCAAACGCGGGGTTTGCGTGATGTGTTACGGACGCAACCTGGCGTCGGGCCGGCTGGTCGAACTGGGAGAGGCCACGGGAGTGATTGCGGCACAGTCCATCGGCGAACCTGGAACGCAGCTCACGATGCGTACTTTCCACATCGGTGGTACGGCATCGCGAGTGTCCGAGCAGTCGCGGCTTGACGCCAAGACTACCGGCGCGGTTCGCTTCATCGGGTTGCAGACGGTGAAGTCGAAGTCGGGTGACCTGGTGGTGATGAATCGTCAGGGCTCGATCGCAGTCGTGGATGACAAGGGCCGCGAACGTGAACGCTATTCGGTGGTGTACGGGGCAAAGCTGAAAGTTGCCGAAGGCGATCAGGTTTCGCTCGGACAGGTTATGGTCGAGTGGGATCCTTATACCTTCTCGATCCTGACCGAAATCGGCGGCACGATCCAGTTCAAGGATTTGCAGGAAGGGGTCACGCTGCACGAAGAAGTGGACGAAGTGACCGGATTGTCGCGACACGTGGTGGCTGATTCACCCGACGAGAAGCGCCAGCCGGCTATCGTGATCAAGGGCAAGACCAGCAAGCGATATCTGATGCCATCACGCGCTCACCTCATGGTGCAGGACGGCGACACCGCTCATCCGGGCGATGTGCTGGCCAAGATCCCGCGCGAAACGACCAAGACTAAGGACATCACGGGCGGTCTGCCGCGTGTGGTGGAATTGTTCGAGGCTCGCAAGCCGCACGAAACCGCAGTCATCAGCGAAATCGATGGCACTGTGAAGTTCGGTGAAGTCTCCAAGGGACAGCGCAAGATGTATGTGGTCGCCGATAACGGCACCGAGAAAGAGTATTCGGTACCGCGCGGCGTTCACATCAACGTGCAGGAAGGCGAACGGGTCAAGGCGGGCGAACCGCTGATGGACGGTCCGTTGAATCCGCACGATATCCTGGCCGTGCTGGGAGAAAAGGAACTGCAGTCTTACCTGGTGAACGAAATCCAGGAAGTGTACCGGCTGCAGGGCGTGAACATCAGCGACAAGCACATCGAGGTGATCGTTCGCCAGATGATGCGCTGGCGCAAGGTGGAAGACGTTGGCGATACGCAGTTCCTGCTGGAACAGCAGATCGACAAGTTCCGCTTTGCCGAAGAGAACGAGCGGGTGATTGCACAGGGTGGACGTCCGGCAACGGGCCGGCCGCTGTTGCTGGGTATCACCAAAGCTTCGCTCTCGACGGACTCGTTCATTTCGGCGGCGTCGTTCCAGGAGACCACGCGAGTGCTCACCGAAGCTTCGATCAACGGAGCGGTGGACCACCTGCGCGGATTGAAAGAGAATGTCATTGTCGGACGGCTCATTCCGGCCGGCACGGGCATGGAGTATTACCGCAACGTGCGGCTCTCGCCTGAGATGGAAGAGGCGGCCGCCAAGGTGCAAGAGGAAGTTTCGCACGCCTACGAGGAAGCCGAGCGCGCGCTCGAGCTGATGCGTACGGAAGGCGAGACCGAGGAACTGACGGCGGAGTAATGTTCGGAAGAACGAAGGGACGGCGGTGCTATCCGTCCGTCCCTTTGTTCCTCCCGTTCTGGAGTTCCCATGCACGCTAACCCACAACAATTGCAAGATCAGGAACGTAGGGCTACTTCGCAGTTGCATGCTGTGCCCCGTCGCAATACTCTGGGGCCAATCATGTTGCGTTTTCTGCGCCTGCTTCGTCTGGCCTTCTGGCGTGCTTTTCAGCATGACGCGTTTGCCACGGCAAAAGCGTCGGCGTATTCCGCTATCCTGACTTTTTTCCCCGCGCTGCTGGTTATTGGAGCAGTTCTAGCCACATCCCGCCAAACCGACGAATATCTCCGTGAGATTTCTTACGCGCTGGGCAGAATCCTGCCTGCTGGAAGTGCCACCGCACTGGCTTATCTGCGAGGTACGACGCAGCGTTCAGTGGGAGTTCTGATCTCAGCTTCGATGATTACTTTGTGGACCGCATCCGGTGTGATGATCTCCTGGATGGAAGGTTTCCGCCGGTGTTACGAACTGCCCGAAAACGTGGGGATTGGTGAAAGAGCGCTTTATCGCATTCTCGCTGGTGATTCTGGCGGGGATTCCGCTTACGTTTTCCACCGTGCTGGTGGCCTTCGGCAATCGCATCGAGACGCGGATTTTGTTTAACCTCGGTCACGAATTCGGACCGTTCATTTTATTGATGTGGACTGCCATCCGTTGGTTGATCGCCGGGCTTACCAGCATCGCGGTCATCTCTTTGATCTATCACAACGCAGTCCCGCGCACCCAGCCCTGGCACAGCGTATTGCCGGGCGCAACGCTGGCTTCGGCGCTGTGGTTTGCGGCGACGGCCGTATTCGGATGGTATCTGCAACGTTATGCCGATTACAGCATTCTGTACGGATCGCTGGGCGTGGGCATCGCGCTGCTGGTGTGGATGTACATGATTTCGCTGGTGGTGCTGGTGGGTGCCGAGTTTAATGCCATGCTCTTCCCAAGAGCACGGCTCGGGATTGAGTTGATCGAAACAAACGCTCATTTAAAAAGACGGTAGCAACAATCATCGCCCTGCTCTTTAGATCTGCATCATTCCTTTGGAGCACTTCAGTAAGTAAACCTCGGGGAACGCCCCGCGCGAGATTGTTAATTTTGCATCAACGTTTTCCGCCTGCAACACCGGTGCGGTATCGTTGGCATTACAATCATAGGACCATCATCACTAGGATTGGGGAGGGACGAGCGGTACGCTCGCGCCTACATTCAATTTGAAGCCAGGCAAACTGGATCTTGTTGCTGGAGAACTTTCCGCGGAGCTTGCTGTTGCTGCTGCCCGGCGCGCCAAAATCATCTGCACTATTGGCCCATCTTGCAATACCGAGCCCATGCTTCGCGAACTGATGCAGCTGGGGATGGACGTCGCGAGGCTGAACTTTTCCCACGGTACTCATCCTGAGCACGCGCGCAATATCGCCCGCCTGCGCCGCGCCGCCAAACAGGAAAACCGAACCATCTGCATCCTGCAGGACCTGCAAGGCCCAAAAATACGCACCGGGCGGTTGAAGGGGCATGAACCCGTCGTTATAAAAAGCGGATCTAAGCTCACGATTACTCCACGCGATGTTGCAGGCACACCAACTCTGATCTCGACCACATTTCCTGGGCTCGCGCGAGAGCTGACCGCGGGGGCCCGAATTCTGCTGTCGGATGGGTTGATCGAACTGCGCGTTATCAGGATTCGCGGGGTTGATGTGGAATGCGAGGTTGTCAATGGAGGCATGCTGGCTGAGCATCAGGGCATCAACCTGCCGGGCGTGGCGCTTTCCATCCCGGCGCTCACGGCCAAGGACCGCGCTGATCTTGAGTTTGGCCTGAAGAGCGGCGTTGACATGGTGGCGTTGTCGTTCGTTCGCTCCGCCGCCGACGTTCGCAGTGTTAAACAGATCATCGCAGCCCGGGGCCGCGACGTTCCCGTAATCGCCAAGCTGGAAAAACCACAGGCGCTGAAACAGCTGGAAGAAATCTTTGAGGCGTCGGATGGTGTCATGGTGGCCCGCGGTGACCTCGGCGTGGAAATGCCGGCGGAAAAGGTGCCGGTCATCCAGAAGTATGTCATCCGCCGGGCTGCGGACTGGCGCAAGCCGGTGATCATTGCCACCCAGATGCTGGAATCAATGATCGAAAACCCGCGCCCGACGCGGGCGGAGGCGAGCGATGTCGCGAACGCCATCTTCGATGGTACCGATGCCGTGATGTTATCGGCCGAAACCGCCACGGGTCTTTATCCGCGTGAGACGGTGGCTATGATGGCCAGGATCGTCGTCGAGGCAGAAACAAACATGGCGGAGTTTACGCAACCGCGCCGTCGCCAGACGCGCCGCTTGTCGATCGCGGAAGCTATCTGCGAGTCCATAGCCCACGCGGCCGAAGATCTTCACATGGGCGCGATTGCGGTATTCACAGAGACCGGGAACACCGCAATTTTGATCTCCAAGTACCGGCCCCAGGCTGAGATCTATGCTTTCTGCCGCGCGTTGCCGGTTTGCAACCGGCTGAACCTCATGTGGGGGGTGCGTCCGGTGCTGCGGCAGCAGGCGCTCACCGCTGAAGAAATGTTGTACGCCGCGGAGCAGGAACTCGTACGACGTGGGCGGGTGAAAACCGGCGACGTGTTGGGGGTCGTGGCGGGCACGCAAATGGCGTCCGGTTCGACAAACTTCATGCGTCTCCATCTTGTTACCGCGGAAGAAGAACGTGGGATTTCGCGCCGGAAGCTACGTCGCCGGAAGAGCAAACCGGGCAAGAGATCTGGCCGGTTGCTCACTCGAAAATAGTTTGATTTACACATCCTTTGCCAGTTTTCAGTTCCCGATTGTCCAGTTCGGGACCTAAAATTGTGTTGAGCTCCATGGTCGACATCCAGTCATTTAACGACAGTTCATTCAGCACACCGGTTCGTGGGTTCCTTCATCGTCCGCAAGAAGGTTCTGATCGCGGGCTGGCACTCACGCATGGAGCCGGCTCAAATTCCAATGCGCCTCTTCTCGTAGCGATGGCAGGTGCGTTCGCTGACGCCGGTTTTACGGTGCTGCGATGCGATCTGCCGTTTCGGCAGAACCGTTCTTTTGGGCCGCCACGTCCCGGAGACGCAGAACGCGACCGTGCTGGGCTCAAGGATGCAATCCGTGCCGTGCAGAAACTCGGCTGCACACGGATGTTCCTGGGCGGACACTCCTATGGCGGACGACAGGCTACGATGTTGTGCGCCGAGGAGCGAGATCTCGCGTCCGCTCTTCTCCTGTTTTCATATCCCTTGCACCCACCGCGCAAACCCGCGCAACTTCGAGTACAGCATTTTCCTCAATTGCACGTGCCGAGCTTGTTTGTGCACGGGACGCGCGATCCTTTTGGATCGATAGAAGAGATCGAGCCAGCGCTAAAGATGATTCCGGCAAAGACGCAATTGCTGACCGTCGACGGAGCCGGGCACGATTTGGGGTTCAAGGGGAAAGCGGTGCGGGACGGGCTGTCTGGGGAAGTCGTTTCAGCGTTCGAGAGGTTCGTAGATTAATCCCCGCACTTCCTGTAAGAGCGGGCGTTGACGTATTTTAGTTGACCCATCCTGATTTCGATCCGCCATTCTTTTTCTCTTCTTCTGGCGGAATGTAATTGCCCTGTTCGTCGAAGGTGACGGTGCGGTCATGTTTCCGCATGTAGACTTCAAATTTTCTTGCCGCGCGGCGCCGCTTCCAACGGTAGTAGCCATTGCGCAGGCCATAGAAACGCTCGGACACGCTGACCTGGGGTAGTCCCTTTCGCGAGAGAAACTTTACGTAGATATAACCAAAGAACAGACCGCCCATATGAGCGACATATGCGACATTGCCGCCACCCTGGATTGCGAATGCCAGAGTCACGACGATGAGAATAGCAACGAAGTACTTGGCCTTCAGTGAAATAGGGAACGGAATCATCAGGATTTCGTTCTCTCCGAAGACCATCCCGAAGGCGATCAGAATGGCAAAAACGCCGCCCGAGGCGCCGACGGTAACGGAATCAGGACGGCCCAGGGCGTGGGCAAAAGACAACACGATTGTGGTCAGTGCCGCGCCAACCACGCCGAACGAATATAACTCTACGAATCGCCGCGTTCCCCAGGCACCCTCAAAGGCAGAGCCGAACATCCAGATGCCGATCATGTTTCCAAACCAGTGCCAGAAACCCGCATGAATGAAGCTGTAAGTCACCACTTGCCAGATCCAGCCATGGAGAACGACCTGCTGCGGCTGGAGGCTGAGGTAGTCGAAAACCCAGCGTACGACGTCCGGAAGGGCCACGCTGAAAAGTTCGAGCAATAAAAAGATGGCCGTATTTGCCGCCAGCAACCAGATCACCGCGCGGGTGAACGGCGGCAGGCTGAGCGTCATTTCTCGGCTTCGTACCACGCTTGGCTCCGATCTTCTGCTTGAGAGGAGTGGGCTGTACTCCTATTACTCTCTCATCTTTCGGGTTGCGGGACCACTGGGAGGCTCCTGTGGCCGTGGGAGTCGACAGCCCTCACCGCGAAAGTCACATTATCCTTCGACATCGGGAGGGTAATGCGGGTCACATTTCCAACCGCCTCCGAGTGTTCCCATTCCGGGCTCGTTGTAGCCCGCCACAGTACTTCGTAGGAAGGGCCTCCAGGAGAGGCGTCCCAGGTAATCGTCGAATTGTTTTCCAGCTCTTTGGTTTGCAGCCGGACTTTTGCGGGGGGCGCTGGCGCCGCTGCCAGCGAGGCGAGCGTCGCGGCATTTAACCGCGCCACGTTCGCAACGTAGTCGAAATTGACCCACTTAATCACGTCGCCATATTCGATGCCGTTTTCGCTGCGAACGTTCTGGTGCTGGCGATGGTAGTCCTCGCGATACTCCGTCAAGCGAACCGCCGCATAACCCTGCTCGTTAAAGGAAATATGGTCGCCTCCGCGCAAGTAGCGGTCCAGGCGGAATTCGAGCAATGGTTTGACCCCGGTCTTGTAGGTTCTTCCGGCTTCCGCGACGTAGCGAGCGACCTGGCGGGAGGCGGAATCACTCTCGCCGCCAAGATTGCGGATCATGCGGACATCTTTCTCATTGGCGGCGATTGGCACGCCTTCGGAGAAAACCCGCACTACGCTTGGATCCTGTTGGGGATCGCGATTGCCCCCTACGATGTCATCGTTGAGCGCGGCTTCTATATCCCAACCCTGAGCTTTGGCCATTTTTGCGAAATGGGAGCTGCCATTCAGACCCTGTTCTTCTCCGGCAACTGTTAAAAAAATGACGGTCGCGGGAAATTTCATCTTGCTCAGCACGCGGGCGCACTCGAGGCTGACGGCAACACCGCTGGCATCGTCGTTGGCGCCGGGTGCGATGCCGTTTGCGTCGAAAGTATCGCTGTTCCTCGAATCGTAATGACCTGTCACCAACACGATGCGCTTTGAGCTCTTCCGGATCGGTGCCCTTCAGAACCGCATAAACATTGGTAATTACAGTGGGTTGAGGAATTCGATCGACGGGGTCTTCAGTAAAGCTATCGGTCTTGACCTCGAGACAGCCGCCACAATCACGCGAGTAGCGCTCAAACTCATCCTTGATCCACTCTCGCGCCGCTCCGATGCCGTGGCCGGCCTTGATTGACTCGGGATCCTGTGCGGACAGCGTGAGCCGGGTCTGAAAGCTCACCAGCTTTTCGATTGTCGCCTGAATCCGCTGCGCCGAAATCTGCGTCAACGCGGCTGCAATCTGGGATCTGCGGGCGAGTTTCGTGCTAGCCGTTCTGCGTCGATTCGGTCAGCGATCTGCCGACGACGGTGCGGTAGAGTACCGAAGCGAGCAGGGCAACCAGCAGTACGAAAATAAAGGGATTTCTGCTACGAATCATGATGTCCACAGGGTAGGCTTGTAGCCGTGCCCCTTTCCAGCCGCCAAGCCACTTGACCTCTGGCCCCGGAGAAACTAAATATTAACAGGAGCACTCTTATTTAAGACGGAGGCCATTATGATTTATTGTCCGGAATGCGAGACCAATCTGGATATTGATGAGGAAGAAGTTGACGAGGGCGAAATCGTTTCCTGCCCGGAGTGCGGCAGCGACTTCGAAATCGTGACTGTAAGTCCTATCGAGCTGAAACCGGTCGAAGAAGAAATCGAAGATGACGATGAAGTGGAGGAAGCGGAGGACGGTGACTACTCCTAGGCCTGGCCAAGCAAGCCCGTATTTTCCCATCTGCACGTTTCCCGGTTCGCAATCGCTGTGCTCTGTCTCCATAGCCCTTCCGATATGCTCCGTCAGCGCGTCGCCTGCGGGCGCAGAGGCCCGACCAACCATACGCGCTTATTTTCGGGACAGTCTGGGGGCCGGACGATCATCCGCTTTACGGCGTGAAGGTAAAGATTCATCGCGCGGACCAGAAAAAGCCACTGGGAGCTCTATTTCCGATCACCATGGTGAGTTTGCCCAGCGGGTACCGCCCGGGCCGGCAGACTACCTGGTTGGCAGCCGACTTGAAGGGCTATAAGTCGGCTGCTGGCAAGGAGTTACATCTGGATGGCGAGGTCAAGGTCCACGTCGATAACGATGAGCGTCAGGACGTTGGTTTGCATCTAAAGCAATAGGACGAAGCAGGCGCGCGCGTTGGGGGAGGAAAATCAATGAAGAAGCACCTGGTTGTGGCGCTGACCATCCTGCTGGCGGGCATCGATTCTTGCCAGCCTGCCGTCTTCGGCCAAGGACAAAGGCGATGCTGGGCGGCTGTTGACCGGGAGAGTCGTCGACAAGCAAGACGCGCCTTTGCCCAGCGCTGTCGTTTATCTGGCGAATACGCGAACTCGCGCGGTGAAGACCTTTATCGTGGGACGCGGATGGCAACTACCGGTTTCCAGCACTCTCGCCAAACATCGATTACGAAGTCTATGCTCAGTATCAGGGCCGCAAAAGCGATACCAAGAACGTCAGCCAGTTTGATTCCCGCCCGCAGGTGAACATCAATTTGAAGATTGATTCAAAGTGATGGCGTGGTTGTGTGGTCGCGGGCGACTCGCCCGCAGTGTTCGACGCAGCTTTCAAGGGTTCCGGACTGGTTCCCCGGTTTCCGGATGATCAGTAACTTGTATTGGCGTTGAAGCTCCAGCCGGACGTTCGCCCTGAAGATACTTGGGTCTGCACTATTGAAAAAAAGGCCACCATTTCCTGGCGGCCTTTTTCTTTCGCGGGCGAGTCGCCCGCGACCACACAACCAATTCCCACTTTAGCTGTTTTCTCCGCCGGCCCGCTTCCAGGTGATCAGATCACCGATCGTGGATCCGCCCGTGCTGGAAACCGGCTGCTTGTAGGCCTCCACTTCGGAACGCGAGGCCTCCTCGCCAACCGCTTTGATGCTGAGTCCGACTTTTTTCTCTTCGGGATTCATCTTGATGATTTTGAAGTCGTGCTCGCGGCCCGGCTCTAGAGTCATCGGCTGGCCGTTTCCATCCACTGCTTCGGAGTTATGGCAAAGACCTTCGATACCTTCGGCAATCTCCACGAATGCGCCGAAACTGGCTACCCGCAGGACTTTGCCGTGTACCACGTCGCCGACGTGATGCTGAGCAAAGAACGTTTCCCAGACGTCGGGCTGAAGTTGCTTTACACCCAGTGAGAGCCGGCGCTTGTCCGGTTCGATCGCGAGGACAATGGCTTTCACGCGGTCGCCCTTCTTCAAGACCTCGGAGGGATGTTTTACGCGCTTGGTCCAGCTCAAATTGCTGACGTGCACCAGCCCATCGATACCTTCTTCGATTTCGATGAACGCGCCGAAGTCAGTTAGATTTCGTACACGGCCTTCGACAGTTGCACCGACCGGATACTTGTCATGTAATGCGTCCCAGGGATTCGGCGCTAGTTGGCGCATACCCAGAGAAATACGTCTTTCCTGCGGATTCACGCTCAGCACAACACAATCCACCTGATCGCCCACGTTGACCAGTTTTGAGGGATGCTTTATGCGTTTGGACCACGTCATTTCACTGACGTGCACCAGGCCTTCGATTCCCTGCTCCAGTTCCACGAACGCGCCGTAGTCGGTGACGCTAATCACTCGTCCACCAACGTGCGCACCGACCGGATAACGGTGTGTCGCGTCCAGCCAGGGATCGGGCGTGAGTTGCTTGAATCCCAGCGACACTCGCTGCTTATCTTTATCGAATTTCAGAACCTTTACCTGGATCTGGTCGCCTACGTTAACCAGATCGCGCGGGTGGGTCAGGCGTCCCCAGGACATGTCGGTGATATGGAGCAAGCCGTCGATTCCGCCGAGGTCCACGAACGCGCCGTATTCGGTCAGGTTTTTGACCACGCCGGTCAGCACAGCGCCTTCTTCCAGATGTTCTAAGGTCTTCGACTTCTTTTCGTTCTGTTCCTCTTCAAGAAGCTGCTTGCGGGAAACGACGATGTTGCCGCGCTTCTTGTTGAGCTTGATCACGGCGACTTCGATGACGTCGCCCTTCATGACATCCAGATTGCGCACCGGGCGCAAATCAGTCTGCGAGCCTGGCAGGAAAGCCTGCGCACCCAGAATGTCGACGGTCAGGCCGCCCTTGATGCGTTCGAGCACAACCGCCTTGATCGGCTTCTTTTCGTTGTGCGCCTTCTCAATCTCGTCCCAGGCACGCAAGCGCTGGGCCTTCTGGTGGGAGAGGTTGATGTAGCCCTCTTCTGTCTCGCCCTTGTCCCGCATTACATCGATTTCGTCACCGGGCTTGAACTTGGGATTGCCCGTGTGGTCCAGCACCTCAGCGAGCGGAAGCATGCCTTCCGACTTGGCTCCGATATCCACGACCACGTGGGTGGCGGTAATCTTGAGCACCGTGCCCTTGATCACGTTGTCTTCGCGGGCGGCTTCTTCGCTCTCAGTCGTGAAACTTTCAAGGGCGGAAGCGAAGTCCTCGGCAGTCGAGGGCTTCTCGTCCATACTCTGAGCTTCACTATGAGCAAGCTGGGTTGGCTGGTGGGACAGCTGGGAGGAGACGTCGTTTACGGTCGAGCCCTCCAGGTGATCCGTGGGCCGCTCGGCTACGGAAGTCGAGGTCGCGGAATCCAGGTCGTGGGCGGTGGTATCGTCAGGCAAGTTTGATGGCCTCTCTCGGGTATACCTCGCACGTGGGTGCGGGGACGGATGCGGGGCGGTTTAGCGGACGGCTGGCGTTAGTCTAAGGTTGTGTTGAGCCCGCCCTGGCGGACGGACTGGAACAATCCCAGCGGTCGGACGTCTCTAAGCAAACCCGCGTCCAAAGGGAACTCTTCGAGTGTAGCAACCGGTTCCGAACAGTGTCAAACAGCAAAAACAGCTTCTGGCTTCTAGCCTCTAGCTCCTAGCCAAGAGGGGCATTTAGCGAGCAGTGAGAGGCTAGGAGCCGGAAGCGCCTTTCTGCTACTCTCCCCTGCGATGGACTATCTTTGGACACCATGGCGTTACGCTTACGTTGCTGGCATTGCCAAGACTTCCGGATGCGTCTTTTGTGACTTGCCGCGACTCGGTGACGACGCGAAGGCGGGCATTGTGCACCGCGGCCAGCACTGTTACGTCGTTCTCAATGCCTTTCCCTATACAGCTGGACACGTAATGATCGTTCCTTTCGCCCACTTGGACGAGTTGCAGAAATTGCCAGCGGAGGCGGCGCACGAAATGATCGAACTTGCGCAACGAATGGAGCGCGTTTTGCGCCAGCTTTACTCTCCGGATGGGATAAATCTGGGGATGAATATTGGCAAGGCCGCCGGGGCGGGTGTGGCGGGGCATATCCATATGCACGAACTGCCGCGCTGGGTCGCGGACGCGAACTTCATGTCGGTAGTAGCGGAGACAAGGATCTTGCCGGAGACTCTGGAAACGACGTATGCGAGGATCAAGGGAGCGATGGAAGGATAGATAGTCTTGTGTGGGACCGGGTCTCTGACCCGGTCGGGCGGCCCGAAGGGCCGCGGTGCTCTTGCTGCAGAAATCTGCGGTGCTTCCGCACCGCCTGACCGGGTCGGAGACCCGGTCCCACACAGTATTCGGTCGCACACAAAAAAACCTAGCTGCCGGCTATCGGAGCAGCTCTTGCATTTCTTTTTCGCCGATTACTTTTACCCCTAGTTCTTTGGCCTTATCTAACTTCGATCCAGCATCTTCGCCTGCCACCACAAAATCGGTCTTCTTGCTGACCGACCCTGAGACCCGGCCACCCGCGTCTTCAATCATCTTCTTTGCTTCATCGCGAGTTAGATTGGGCAGAGTGCCGGTCAGCACAAAAGTTTTCCCCGCGAGTTTGGTGCCGCGTTCTTTTTTGACTCCGGTCAGGCGCAAGCCAAGACTCTTCAACTGCTCCACCAGTGCCCGGTTTTTCGGCTCCTGAAAGAATTCCACGATACTCTGCGCGATTCGGGGGCCGACTTCATTTACCTCCTGCAATTCCTCCTCGCCCGCATTCATCAAGGCATCCATCGAGCCGAAATGCTCGGAGAGAAATTGCGCCGTGCGTTCTCCCACGAATCGAATGCCGAGGCCAAAGATCACCCGTTCCAGCGGCAACTGTTTCGATTTCTCGATTTCATCGAGCACGTTCTGTGCGGATTTCTCACCAACCCTCTCCAGCTTCAGGAGATCGTCCTTGGTTACCCGGTAGATGTCGGCAACGTTCTTCACCAGCCCCCGGTCGGTGAGTTGGGTTACGAGCGCATCGCCCAGGCCATCGATGTTCATAATGCCGCGCGAGGCAAAGTGCAATATGGTCTCGCGCAGCTTGGCGGGGCAGTTGGCGTTCACGCAGCGGTGGTCGGCCTCACCCTCGGTGCGAACCACATGACCTCCACAGACGGGGCATCTCTCCGGCATGTGAAAGAGCTTGTGTCCGCGGGGATGCTCTTTGTCTTCGACCACTCGCGTCACTTTGGGGATCACATCGCCACCGCGCTCGACTTCCACCCAGTCGCCGATCTTCACGCCCAAACGCTCAATTTCGTCCATGTTGTGAAGGGTGGCTCGGCTGACGGTGGTGCCTCCGATGGGGACGGGTTTCAAAGCAGGCGACTGGCGTCAGCTTCCCGGTGCGTCCCACTTGCACCAGGATGTCTTCGACCTTGGTGATGCCTGAACGAGCGGCATATTTGTACGCAATCGCCCACCGCGGAGCTTTGCCTGTGTAGCCAAGTTCCCGCTGAAGAGCCGTACGATCAACCTTGATCACAATACCGTCGATTTCGTAAGGCAGCTTTTCGCGTTTGGATTCTTCCTGCTGGATGAATGTCCAAATCTGATCGAAACTCTTTACCAATTCACGGCTTCGATTGACTTTGAAACCCGCAGTGTCCAGCGCAGTAAGAGTCTGCCAGTGACGGTCAAGAAGCGTTCGGCCGTTTTGCAGCAAGGCATAGCCGAAATAGTCCAACCGGCGTTGCGCGGTGATCGAAGGTTCAAGCTGGCGCACCGTGCCGGCGGTCGCGTTGCGGGGATTGGCGAAGACAGCGAGCCCTTTTTCTTCGCGCTCCTGATTCATTCTCTTGAATGCGGAGAGCGGCATAAGCATCTCTCCGCGAACTTCGAAATCCGGTGGAATTCCTGCCTTTTTCAATTTGTCTTTAGGAATGGATAAAGGGATGGATCGAACTGTGCGCACGTTGAGAGTGACGTCCTCGCCGATGACCCCGTCACCGCGAGTGATGCCGCGCGCCAGTCTGCCATCCTCGTAATGCAGGGCCAGTGACATGCCGTCGAGTTTTAGCTCGCAGACATAGTCAATTTCCTGGCGTCCGCTAAGGTCATGCATGCGTCGCTCCCAGTTGCGGAGCTCGTCCTCGCTGTATGTGTTGTCCAGCGAGAGCATGGGGGAAGAGTGCGGCGACTTGAAAAATCCCTCGCGGGGTTTGCCACCAACGCGCTGGGTGGGAGAGTCCGGGTGTAACCAGTTCAGGATTGTCGCTTTCGATCTTTTTCAGCTCATTCATGAGCTGGTCGAACTGAAGGTCGGAAATCTCGGGATCGTCGAGTACGTAGTAGCGGTATTCGTGGTGACGAATTTTTTCCCGGAGCGCTTCGACCTTTTTTTCGGAGCCCTTGGTCGCGGTGGCCATTACTAAAGATTATATTCGGGGATAAGAAAGCCGGCAGCGGCACAGACCGCATGGTCTGTCGAGATAGTTAAGATGACGATTCTTGAAACACAGCGGTTGTTTCTTCGTGAATTGCTTCCTGATGACTTGGACGCGATGGCAGCGATTCTGTCTGACCCTGAAACCATGCGCTTTTATCCGGCGGTTCTGGACAGGGCGGCAGTTGCTGCGTGGATCGAGCGCAACCGGCGGCGCTATGCCGATGACGGACATGGTTTATGGGCAATGGTTTTGAAATCCAACGGTGAAGTGGTTGGGGACTGTGGTCTGACCCGGCAATCCGTGGATGGAGTCGACGAGATCGAGATCGGATATCACGTGCGGCGCGATCTCTGGGGCCGCGGGTATGCGCCTGAAGCCGCGCGAGCTTGCCAGGCATACGGATTCACACAGCTTGGCGCGAACCGCCTGATCTCGCTGATACGGCCCGGGAACCAACCCTCGCGACGGGTGGCGGAGAAGACCGGCTTGAGTCTTTGGAAGGAACTAGTTTGGGGAGACTTGCCACACTGTGTGTATGTCATCCGCAGACACCCTTGATTTGCGCGGGCGCGGCCCGCGCCACATCACACCAGGTCGGACACCTTCAATTGCGCAGCGCCACCCTTCCACGATGCCTGGAATTGTTTCAGCACAAATCCTGCGTCGTAGTCCCGATTTTGCGCTTTCAGCGCCTGTTCAAGTCCGAATAGCGAACGCGGATTGCGGGGATGATGCTCGAGATCTTCACGGAAGACTTTTTCGGCAGCCAGCAGCATCGCCATTCATCAGAAGTGCGGCACCAAGAGATTCGCGGACGGGAAAAAACCAGTCCTCCGGCTCGTCGTATTTAAGCGAATCCTGAACTGTAACAGCGCTTTGAAGCTGGTCGATGGCAGACGCATTGTCTTTCTTCGCCAAAGCGATTTTGGCGCCCATTACATCTCTGGCGATTTTCAAAATATCTTTCGCTTTATTGTTGATCGGCATCGTAAACGGGACGTCCTCCGGCGTGGCTGCTTCCGCGTCCGCAACGATCTTGTATTCCGCCTCGGCTTCCGGCACCTTTCCTTTTGCAGCGAATGCCATGCCGCGCGCAAAATGCCAGAACACGGTCGCGGTCTTCATTTCCGAATTGGGCTTCGGAGTCTCCAGGATGTCGTCCCATCGGTGGAAACGAACGTCCACAGCCAGGGGAATGGTCATGAATCCTTCCAGCGGCGGCATCTCCTTGGCGAACGGGCTGACGTGGGCGGCGAGCAGGTCCGCGCCCCTCTTCGCTTCAGCGAAGTCGCCGTCCATCGCCGAACACATGGCGATGAAATGCAAATTGTGGCTGTAGTACATCATGGGATACAGACCCTTGGCGCCGCTTGCCTTGATGTAGGCCTGATCCGCCAGCGCCGCGGCCTGATTCGTTTTTACGGCTGACGCGTAGTCGCCGGTGCGGATGTAAACATGGGCCGGCATGTGAACTAGGTGTCCTGCTGCCGGCGCCATCGCTGCCAGCTTGTTCGCGCCAGCCAGCGCGCGCTCCGGAGACGGCGAAGCCTCCACGGTGTGAATGTAGTAGTGGATCGCCCCCATGTGGTTGGGATCGCGCTTGATCACCGACTCGAGCGTGGCGACGATTTCGTCAGTTCCAGCTTCCGGAGTTCCGTCCTTGTGCCACAAGCCCCAGGGATGCAGGTTCATGCCAGATTCGGCGAACAACGTGGCCGCATCCAGATCATCCGGAAATTTCTTTGCCACCTCGCGCATGGCATCGTGATAAGCCTCGGCGGCCTGCCGGCGGTCAGCCTTGGGGTCGGCGGGAAAGCGCAACGCCATGGCTTGAATGTAGGCTTGCTCAGCCGGCGAGGCGCTGGATGAGAGGTCAACCGCCTTCTGAATGGCGTTGTGGGCTGCGGCAAAGCGCTCGTCGCTGGCGGGATCGTTATAGTTCGGACCCACGGCTTCAGCAACTCCCCAATAAGCGATGGCGAGTTTTGGATCGAGATCGGCCGCCCGCTGGAACGATCGGTCTGCCTCCTCGTGGTTGAAGGCATAGATCAGGCGCAGTCCCTGATCGAAAAATTGCTGCGCCTGAGGATTCTTTGTAGTCACGGGATGATGCAGGTCGCCCAGCCCGGACATGAGCGTGGCTGGCTTCGATTGCGCATGAACCGCGTGCTCTTGAGCAGTTACCATTGCGCACAAGAAAAAAGCGAGTAAAACAGGCAAGCAGAATTTCATGAGGACTATGCCTCCCCGAGCAAGTCAATTGTGAGAGATGACTGCGAATGCCCCTTTAGTAGCGATAGCTTAGTGAAAATGCTGTTAATACGTCAATGCGTTTGCCAGATGCGAGTTCAGCATCCGGTACAATCCATGTGGTTTTTGATTCACTCCCAATGTTCATCGAGTCCACTGTTCAATCACTGAATGCGCAAGGCCATTCTTCTGTACAACCCGCTCTCCGGCCGTTCGCACATGCGGCGGTTGGCTCACGTCGAAGCTGCATTGATGGTCCTTCGCCAGGGTGGTGTCGATGCGACATTGGAAGCGACACGCGGCCAGGCGGATACACCTGCGCAGGCCCGTCATGCGATCGCGGAAGGTTGCGACACGATCCTTGCCTGTGGAGGAGATGGAACCGTACACGACGTTCTGCAGGGCATGATCGGAAGCGATGCCGCTCTCGGCGTGATTCCCCTGGGCACCGCCAATGCGCTTGCCCATGACCTTCGATTGCCTCTTTCAGCAGTAAAGGCAGCGCGTCTGCAACTTGACTGCCACGCCCCGGCGTACCGCGGTTGGTCGAGTCGAATATATGGATCTGGAAGGGAACCGCTGGATCCCGGTTCTTCATTGTCGCTGCGGGAATAGGTGCGGATGCCCACCTTTTCTACAAATTAAATTCGTGGGTGAAAGGTCAGTTGGGCATGACCGCGTATTACGCGATGGCGACGAGTTTGTGGCTGACTCATCCAATGGAGTATTTCGCTGTCGAGACTGAGCCGGGCATTCGCATGGAAGTTTCCCAGATGCTGGCGGTTCGAATCCGCAACTTCGGTGGAGTTCTGCGCGAACTCGCGCCGGGGGCGTCCCTTGAGCGAAAGGATTTGCGCCTGGTGCTTTTTCGTACTCGCAGCCGCTTAGCTTATTTGCGATACATCATTCGGGGTATGGCGGGAGCTCATTGGGAAGTGGGCGGCATCGAACTGGTTCACGGAGAGAAGATAGGCTGTCAGCCTCGCCCCGGCTCGTCTCTAGGTTCACGCATTTTCGTTGAGGCGGACGGCGAATTGTTGGGAACGCTGCCTGCTGAGATTACTGCGGTACCCGATGCGGTGACATTGCTGGTGCCGAAGCCCGAACCTCAGTCCGCATAACGCTACAATTATCATTTGGAACCCATCACTCATTTTCTAACTGGCGCCTGTCTGGCTCGCGCCGGGTTCAACCGCAAGACGGCGCTTGCCACCGCCACCATGACGCTGGCGGCGGAAGCCCCCGATATCGACGTTATTAGCAGCTTTAAGAGCCCCGTCTTCGGTTTTGCCCACCATCGCGGTTTCACCCATTCGTTCCTGGGGTTGTTTCTCGTGCAGGCTGTCGTGGTCGGACTCGTTTACTCCATTTGGCGTATCCGCGGCCGAAAACTGAACGACCCGAGTCTGCCCCCGCGCTGGGGTTTGCTGTTCGGATTGGCCTATGTCGCCGGCCTTACCCACATCCTGCTCGACTTCACCAATAACTATGGAGTCCGGCCGTTTTGGCCTTTCTGGGAGAAGTGGTACTCATGGGATATCGTTTTCATCGTGGAACCGATCATTCTTATCCTGCTGGTTGCCGGCCTGGTCCTCCCGGCATTCTCTTCCTTGATCAACGATGAGATTGGCGTGCGCAGCAAGGGGCCGCAAGGGCGGCTGGCGGCGTCGGTGGCGTTGATCGGGATGGTGGCATTATGGGGAATTCGGGATTACGAGCACCGGCGGGCGGTTGGCGCCCTGCAATCTCGAACCTACGACGGCGCCGATCCGATTCGGGCATCGGCCTATCCTTACTGGCTGAATCCATTTAAATGGTACGGGGTGGTCGAAACTCAGGATTTCTTCGCCAGTTCTCTCGTCGATTCCTCGAAACCGGAGGTGGATTCCGAAGGGAGAATGCGGATCCGACGAAAGCCGGAAGAAACGCCCGCCACTCTGGCCGCGAAAGGCAGTTACCTTGGACGGGTCTATCTGGATTGGGCGAAGTATCCAATTACCGAAACCGAGCAGTCAGATAGCTTCCAGAGCGTTTATATCGTTCGTTTTAGGGACCTCCGCTATGACTATCCCGAGCAGATCGGCAGAGGTGCCCTGGGCGCGAGTGTACAGCTAGACCGCGATCTCAAAGTGATCGCCGAGAGTTTTGGAACGCGCGGCCGTTGGGTGCCAAGTCGAACCGTCAAACCCTAGCGTTGGTCTTTGATTTTGAGTACATAAGGGGGAGGCCACATAATCAACGGATGGCTTGACGCCACGGCCTCGCCGCGCCACACTCAATGCTGCAAGTGTTGAGGTGATCATGCTGGCTTACTTATTTCTGGCGGTTGCCGTGGCAGTCCGCTTTATGCCCCATCCCTGGACGTTCACTCCGGTTGTAGCGGCTCTGTTGTTTTTCGGGGCGCGCGGATCACGCCGTTTCCTGTGGGTGCCATTCGTCGTAATAGTGGCCTCAGACGTCATTCTCACGAAAGTGGTTTACGGCTATCCATTCGCCTGGGATCAGTTGGTGACCTGGGCCTGGTACGCGGCGGTGCTCTGGTTGGGCACAAGACTGCGGTCGAATGCGAAACCCCTGCCGGTCATCGGTGCGGCGCTCGCCAGCTCAGTTTCGTTTTTCGTGATCAGCAACTTCGCCGTGTGGGCTGCGTACGACATGTATCCCAAGAACTTCGGCGGCCTGATGACTTCCTATACCCTGGCCTTACCATTCTTCCGCAACGCTTTAGAGGGCGATCTGCTCTTTACCTGTGCGATGTTCGCTACGCCGGTGTTGATCAGTGCGTTATCGGATGCGCTTAGCAAGGGTGACCACGCCGCTGCCGCATAGTCTGGCGCGGGAGCACCGCCCGTGCGAAGCGAAGCAGTTTCTGAATTAAAGAAAGACAATGTAGGAATGACAGGTCTGCACGAGCCGGTGCCCGTGCTTATACCGGGCGCCTTCGTAATATTCGCGCGATGAGCCAGGCGGCCAAGCCTACCCCGATTGCTACCAGTACCAAAGCCCAGTGCTCACGGAAAAGATTTCCGAAAACGCGAACAAACTGAGGTCCGAATTTCAGGGTCAGCGTGGCAAGCACCAAAAACCTCACGAAGCGGCCGGCAAAAATGGCGAGCAAAAAGTGGGTGAACTGCATCTCTGATACTGCTGCCGCCAGGGCGAACAGCTTGAATGGCGTCGGCGGAGGCAGCATCGCGGGCAACATCAGGCTCCAGAAAGGATGTTTTTGGAAAGCCTGGTGAAACTTGTCAAAGCGCTCCGGTGAAATACGTTTGCGCAGCAACCCCTCGCCCCCAACGTAACCAATTCCGTAGATCACGATGCTTCCCAACGCCGAACCGGCTGAAGCCAATAGCACATACAACAGAAAATGGGGGCGGTCCTGATACACATAAGTCGCAACCACTGGATCCATTGGCAGGCCTAGAGCGGCCCCATCCAGCGCGGCGATCACAAAAACACCCCAGGCCCCCAAGGGTTTTAGTAGCGCCCAAAGGAACGCGGTATACCGCAAAAAAATGTGCTTGATTGTGTTCAAGGCGTCAGACTAGCAGTTTACGCGAAGCTGTATGCGCGGAAGCTCGATTTGTACAAGCCGGATTTCGTCAGGAACTTCGATCCACGCCGAAGAATTCTTCCACCTGCCTGATGTCGGTAGTTCTTCGATAGGCAGGCAAGCTCTCGACGAAGACTTTCCCGTAGGCCTTCTTCAGGATGCGGTTGTCGAGCAGCACCAGCAACCCGCGATCATGCAGCGATCGGATCAGCCGTCCGAAGCCTTGTTTGAGAGTGATCACCGCCGCTGGAACCTGATATTGAAAAAAGGCGTTTCCGCCATCAGCGTCAATCGCTTTTACCCGCGCTGCCACTACCGGATCGCTGGGCACTGCAAACGGCAGACGGTCAATAATCACGCAACTGAGTTGCTCACCCTGTACATCGACACCCTGCCAGAACGACGAAGTCGCGAACAGGACAGCATGAGGAGTCAGGCGAAATTCCTCCAGCAATGCCGTCTTGGGGGCATCGCCTTGCAACAGCATGGGGAATTCCAGCTCTCCCAGCAGTCGCTGGTAGACATCATTCATCTGCGCGTAACTGGTGAATAGAACGAAGGCCCGTCCGCGGCTTACTTCCAGCAATCGTCGGATACGGTCTGCGGCTTTAGCGGTGAATTGCGGAGTGCGAGGATCGGGAAGATCTGGGGGCACATAAAACAACGCCTGGTTTTCATAGTCGAAATGCGAGGGCAGTACGGTTTCCCGGGCGTGCTCGAGACCAAGCCGCTGCCGCATGTATTCGAAGCTGCCGCCGACGGCCAAGGTTGCGGAAGTGAGCACCGCGCATTCGAGTTTGTCGAAGAGGCAAGTTCTTAGGATCGGGGCCACGTCGATCGGCGTGGCTTGCAGAAAAACCCTTGGATTGTCGCGTCCACCGCGTCGGCGTTCGATCCAGAAGACTGTGTTGTGGTCCTGCGATTCCATCAGGAATCCGAGCTGCACCTGCAGCTCCTGCGCACGCCGCGAAAAGTTGAATACTTCCTCCGGTTTCGACGGAAGATTCTCCAGTTCCGATCCAAGTCTTGTGAGCGACTGCTGCAATGCCCAGGAATTCATCGCCGTTTTCTTCCATGAACTCCCGGCGATTTTCGAAAGCGAAGCGTCCATCGCCCTGTTGGCAGAAGCGCAAAGAAGAATGGCGCCCTTTCCCGGACACTCTTCAACGCGCCTGACATCGAAGCCGACAAGATATGTCCCCGTTGCAGTGAGATTTCCACGTCGCGGCACAGTTCTTCAAAGCGCGCGTTACTGACCGAAACGCCGAAGTAGCTGCCCGCCACGTCTTCGAGTTCATGGGCCTCGTCGAAAATTACGGCGCCCACTTCGGGGAGAATCCCCGCGTCCGGCGCATACTCTGCCTGCTGTTTGATGGAGAGGTCGGCAAAGAACAGATGATGATTGACGATGATGATGTCGCTCTCCATCGCCCTGCGGTGCATCTCGGTGATAAAGCAGCGCTCCCAGGCGCTGCATTTCTGTCCCAGACATGTGTCCGAACGGGCGTCGAGCTTGTGCCACAGGGCGCTGGCTTCGGGAAGCGATGCCAGTTCGGCTTTATCCCCCGATTGCGTGACCTTCTCCCAGGCCGCAATGGCGCGGTAGTGTTCAATCTCTTCCAGGCCGCTGAGGACCGGCTGATCGGTCAGATCGTAGAGTTTCTTGCGGCAAAGATAGTTGTTCCGGCCCTTCATGTAACAGACCTTCAGCTTGCCTTCGCCGTTGGGAAAAAGCGCCTTTTCGAGAAAAGGGATATCCTTATGAAAGAGCTGTTCCTGCAGATTCTTGGTTCCAGTCGAAATGACGACCCTTTTGCCGGAGCGAATGACGGGTACTAGATAAGCCAGGGTTTTGCCCGTACCGGTACCGGCTTCCACGATCAAGTGACGCTTCTCTTCCAGCGCCTGCTCTACGGCCTGCGCCATCTGCAACTGCCCGCGGCGAAATTCGTAGGCAGGATGAGTGCGAGACAGCACACCGCCGGGGGCGAAGAACTGGTAAAGCGATGCATCCCGTTTCTTCGTGTCGGGGACGGGTTGGGAGGCTGAAGGCACTGAGTCACTATAATAAGCGTTCGAGTGGTGCTGATAACTAGTTGTATGGGACAACGTACGGTGTGGGTTCAAGTCAGTGTGGGTCCGGGTCTTCGACCCGGACGGCCTGCGGCGGCGTGTGCAGTGGCAGGCTGTGAACTGCTGAGCTGAGAACCGATCAGCAAGGTTTCGGTGTGGCAAATTGCCGAGTTGCGCTCGGCCTGCACACGTCGGAGACCCGGGCCCACAATGCAATAGAGCCACCGTCGCACAAATATCTTATGAGCCAGCCAAGATTAAATTCGCGGTCGATCACGGCCGGCATTCCTACCGTCGCCATCGTGGGACGTCCCAACGTCGGCAAATCGACGCTTTTCAATCGGCTGGTGGGATCGCGGCGCGCCATTGTTGGCGACGAGCCTGGCATCACTCGCGACCGTCTCTACGGCGAGGCCGAGTGGCGCGGACGCCGCCTGCGCGTTGTGGATACCGGGGGCATTCTTCCCGAGGACAAAGATTTCATCCCGGCGGAAATTTTCCGCCAGGCCAAGGTTGCGCTCAAAGAAGCAGACGCCGTCATCATGGTGGTGGATGGACGCACCGAGATGGCGTCCCCTGACATTGACCTGGCGCGCCAGTTGATTCGCACCGGTAAGCCGCTGTTTCTTGCCGTGAACAAGGTTGACACCGAAAAGCAGCAAAGTCTCACTGACGATTTTCATCGCCTCGGAATCCGCAAGTTGTTCCCGCTCTCCGCCGAAAACGCCCGCGGCCTGGATGACCTGCTGGATGCGGTTCTCGAGGTACTTCCGCACGCCAACCAGCTCACCACCGAAGAACCGTAGATGAAACAGGAGGAAGAAGAACCTCGCGCAACCCGAGCCTCATGAAACCAAGGTTGCGATTATCGGCCATCCCAACGTGGGCAAATCCACTCTGCTGAATCTTCTCACTGGTGCGGATCGCTCGATCGTCTCGCCCATCCCCGGCACCACGCGCGATGCAGTCGATGAAATTGTTGAGCGCAATGGCAAGAGCTTTCGCTTTATCGATACTGCCGGCATTCGCCGCAAAGGCAAGACCCATCTGATGGCGGAAAAACTCTCTGTAGTGATGGCGCGCAAACATCTTGAAGCCGCTGACGTCGCGCTGCTGGTGATTGATGCGACCGAAGGCGTGAGCCAGCTCGATGCTTCAATTGCCGGATACGCGCATGAGAGCGGTCGCTCGATGATCATCATTGTGAACAAGTGGGACCTGGTCATCAGCGGCAAGGAGCGAACCGGCCGCGCGACGAAATCATCGCGCATGCAGGAAAACAAGCGGCCTGCCGATCGAGAGGCCTACGAGCAAAGGCTGCGCGACTCTCTGAAATTTCTCGCCTACGCGCCGGTATTGTTCGTTTCGGCCTCAACCGGAAAGGGCACGGAGAAAATATTTCCGACGCTGGAAGAAGTTGCCATAGAGCGCCGCCGTCGCGTCGGAACCGGCGAGATGAACCGCTTTCTCAAGCATGTGGATTTCGAACGTGCCTCAGTTCCAGCGCGGCAGCAAGTGAAGATCTATTACATGACGCAGGCGGCAGTCGCTCCGCCGACGTTCGTGATCTTCACCGATCGCAAGGTGAAGTTGCACTTCGCCTACCAGCGCTTCCTTGAAAATCAGATACGTCACGCCTTCGGATTCGTTGGATCGCCAATCTGGATCAAGAACCGCGCGCGCGACTAAGTTGGCTTTTCTTTCACTAGCGACTGTCCTCGAGATCCTCAGTCAACAAACCCACCCGCGTGATTCCTGCGTTGTGAGCTTCTGCAATGACCTGCGCTACATATTCAAAATCAAGATCATTGTCGCCTTTGACGTAGGCGAGCTTTTCCGCGCGACTGAGAAAAATCCGCGCTAATGCCGGCTCCAGGTCATCCCAGGCCACACTTTCCCTGTTGATTTTGAGCAATGGAGTTTGGTGCTCTGGGCTCCAGATGATTTGAATCACGATGGTTCTTTCGTTCTGGTGAGATTGCTCCCCCTTCGTCTCTTCGGGAAGCTGGGTATTGACCACGTATTCCTTCGACGTGACCACGATCACCATGAACACAATAATCAGTACAAGAAGAATGTCGATCAGCGGCGTGACATTCATTTCGGGCCGGGACGGACCACCGCCTGCCGTGGAGAACGCCATAAAGATTTGCTCCTCTTAGGCACGCGCGTGTCCTGAAAAGATTAGACACTCGCCGTTGCTTCGGAGTTCCTCGTGAGCGTTTCTAAGCAGATCTAATTTGACGCAATGCAAGCCAGCCTGTGTTTCGCCCGGAGAAGTTGATGCGCCACTACCCGATCGGTTCAGGCGCTGGCGGTAAAGGAGGCGGTTCCATTGGTGGAGGCAAAATCACTGGCAGCGGCGCAGGATGCAACATCGCGTCCAGCGCAGGATAACGCGCGGCAAAGAAATGGATGGCGTAGGCGGGAAAGAATACAGCCGCTGGCACGGAAACCAGTGACAGTATGTACAGAATGAAAAAAATCACACAACATCCCGCCACCACAGCCAGGGTGATGGTGTAGAGGTTCCATGTGAGCCCGGCGGCCATTCCTGCGATTACAGCGATCGCGCCGAGGCCGCCCACAGGAATAAGAATCACGAGCATGATGATCGCTGAAACGACTCCAAGGACAACCGCAGCGCCGATGGCCAACACGATTTTCATGACGATGTAAACCGCGTAGCCACCCTTTTCCGCTTTGACTTGAGGCCAAAGCCGCCGCCAGCCTTCGATAGCGCCAATTCCTTCCAGGGCCATTTGTGGCACCACGAAATCCTTGGTCATGACGTGGATCAGCAACTGCAGCACTACGAAAACCATCACTACAAAAAATAAAGCCATGCCGCCCAAAATGAGCGGAATCATGTGTTCCTTGGGATCCCTCAGCCAGCCAACCACGAATGCGAAACCTGCCGGGATTCCGATCAGAATCGTGAGCCCCACCATCCAGGAAAGAAAAAGCAGAATCTGCCAGACAAAATAACGACGCCCGGGCCCCTGCCGCCGGACCCAGCTTTCCCAAATGCGGCACTCCCTGTTCACCACGCTGTCAAAGAGCACGAAGCGCATCACGCTGTTCACGTACAGAAACAAAACCATGAACACAAGCCCCGTCACGATGAGCACGGCGATCAGCGAGGCGTAAAGCATCGGATCAATATTTGGCAGACCATTTGGAAGGCCCAAGTCCACGAAGCGCTGCGTGTGGTTCGGGTGAGGCATCTGGAACGCGGTGGGGTTGCAGCCTCCGCCACCCGAACTCAATTCACCTGCCAGCAGTCCTACCAGGCCCAGTTTGGCCCATTGGCTGGCGCGGAACGGCTGCAGAAGTTGCTGCCGTGTGTGCTGGAAGGCTGGAGTGATTGCATCCACGGCAGAGATCGGCAAAACGCACCTCGGGAGATGGCGGCTCAACGCAAGGTACTGCGAAGGCGGAAGGACGTCAAGTTAGGAAACTGGAACGAGTGTGATTGCCGAATTTAAGGATTGAAGATTTTTCAAATCGGCAATTTAGAAGTTCGTAAATCCGGCAATCTTGTCACTCGTACCTCAACGCCTCTACCGGATCGAGCTTCGAGGCGCGCAGCGCCGGCACAAGTCCGCTGGCAACTCCCACCGCGAGTAGCACCAGGGTGGAAAGCATGACCGTCGCCAGGGAAATCTGCAGATGGATATCGGCCTTACCGGAGTCGTCTTCAAACAACGGCCCCATCAGGGGCACCGTGCCCACTGCGGCGGCGATCGCGTAGGAAAGAACCACACCCACAGCTCCGCCCAGGAGCATGATGAGCAAAGTTTCGGCGAGGAACTGAACCTTGATCTGCCATTTCTTGGCACCCAAGGCCCGCCGCAGACCGATCTCGCGGATGCGCTCGTCCACCGAAACCAGCATGATGTTCATCACTCCGACGCCGCCGATACCGAGAGTCAGCGTGCCCACGAAGGCGAGCAGCACTTGCAGCCCGATCGTCAGTCCGTCGATGACTGGCCGGAATTCATCGCGGCCGAACATCTGAAAAGCTTTCGGATCAGTGGGAGAAAATTGCTGCCGGGTTGCGATGGCAGCCAGCACCTGGGCCTGCGCTTTTTTCTCGAATTGAGGCGCGATCGGCTCGAAGACCATCACTTGCGCGTACTTTGTGTTCCAGAGATCGCCAGCGGCGCTGAAAGGGATCCAGGCGGAATCGTCGTCGCTGGAAAAATAGTTGCTTAGCTGGATTTTGCGCGCCATCACTCCGACCACACTGAAATGCACTCCGCCGATCTGCACTGTTTCGCCCACAGCCGGACGTCCGCTGAACAGTTGCTCGCGCACTCGCGCCCCGATAAAAACCACTCGCCGTCGTTCCAGTTCGTCACCGGAGTTTAGCCAGCGGCCTTCAGACGCGACTTCGTTACGCATCTCACCGTACTCGGGACATACTCCGCGGATTGCGGCCGTCCCTACCATCCGTTCGCCATAGCTGATGCCCGGACGGTGCACTGTTTCCCGGCAAACGTGCTTCACCAACGGAGCCATTTCCTTGACGATGTCCACGTCAGCCTGCTCCAGAACGACCTTCTTGCCGGCGCGTTGACCGCCAGGCTGTTCGCTGGTCTGTTGTGGCCAGCACACCACAACGCTTTTTCCGAAAGCGTCGAACCCGCTCACCAGAATGTGGCGAAAGCTGCTGCCGTAAGCGATCAGCAAAGTGACGGTCGCGATGCCCCAGACGATTCCCAGCATGGTCAGCAGGCTGCGAGTGTAATTCCGTCGCAGAGCGCATCCAGGCTTCGAGAATGATTTCAGTCAGCATTTTGCGCTACGTCCATGTGCTCTATACCGCAAGCAATCCTTCGTGTAACTTCGTGTCCCTCGTGGTTTAAGCCCTACCCACCCGCTTCATACCGCAGTGCTTCGATCGGATCGATCGAGGCCGCTCTGCGCGCAGGATACAGCGCGGAGAAAATCGCGATGATCCCCAGCAGACCGCAAGCCAGCAACCCTGATTGCCATGTCGCCAGCAATCCCGCAAAGAAATCCGGCATGGGCAGCAGGTTCACCAGAAAGCAGATTCCGTACGCGATCCCCATGCCAATCGCGCCGCTGATAAATGCAATCAGCAATGCCTCAATAAAAAATTGTTTAAGGATGGTACGGGCTGGCGCTCCCAGCGCCTTCCTCACGCCGATCTCACGAGTCCTCTCCCGCACCGCGACCATCATCACGTTCATCACTCCCAAGCCGCCCAGAATAAGAGTCACGATGCCGACCGCGCCCAAAAAATACTTCATGCCATCGGTCATCTGGCGAAACGCTTTCGCTTCCTGAACCGTGTCCCAGATAGGACAAGCTTCCTTGTCGCGAGGTTCGAAGTTATGCATGCGCCCCAACACAGTCTGGATCTGGTGCTTGCAGGCTTCGTGCTGGTCCACCGATCGGGGAGTGACCAGTAACTGGTCAAAAGTTGTAGACGTTCCCGGCGGCTTGTCGGGAAAGTCGCGCCGCATGGCAGCAAACGGAATAAATACTTTGCTGACATCCCAGCCGTCGTAGCTGGAATCTTGTTTCTTCTTCGCCATTACGCCGATGACTTCGTAGGGAAACGAGTTCAGGTAAACCGTTTCGCCAACCGGATTTCGGCCCGGAAACAGTTGCTTGGCCGCATCGCTTCCCAGGAACGCAACCCGCCGCGATTCCTTCTGATCGTCCCAGTTGTAGAATCGCCCCTCACCGACGTCCAGGCTGCGAATATAGGCAAAAGGCGGATGGGACCCAGTAACTGTGAATGCGGCATTGTTGTAGCTGCTATGGGCACGTACGTCGTTCTGCTCGAGTTCCGGGATGGCGTATTCGCAATCCGGCGCTTCCGCCTGCACTGCCACAACATCCGCGTCTTCCCAGTGCACTTCCCGTCCGGCGCGCGTTCCACCCGCCTGCAGGCTGGTACGCCCGTGAAAAACAATCAAAATGTCCTTGCCCAGGTTGCGAGCCTGGTCTTCCTGGCCCTTACGAAGGCCTTCCCCGGCCGCCACCATCAGCACGATGGAAACGATGCCCCAGGCGATGCCGAACATGGTCAGGAATGTGCGTAGTTTGTGCGCCCAGAGGGTGCGAAGCACATCGCCAATGAGATCTCGCAAAACCATTGCTGTATGGACGCGGTGTCCGCTGGAACGTAAGCCGGACCACGTGTAAAGCCCACAGTTTCATATACGAGCCCGAACTTGGAATTGTTCACTCTGAGTTTGGTTGGCTTTAGGTCTGAAAATCAAAGCGACCAGGAAGAGTCTCCGCCCTACCCACCTCGGATGCAGCCATGGGAGTCACGCTATCCAGCCATACGTCGAATTCTCGTAATGCGACAGCGCATTGTTGCCGATGGCGTTCCTGGCGATCGCGGACTTTGTGGTCAAGCGCTGGAAGAAGATCGAATGTGATGTTCGCCGGTTGGAAGTTTTTGAAGTCGGCCTGGGTTATGTAGTGAACCAGGGATCCGAAGGCGGTAGCACGCGGAGGAGCCGCCGGACTCATGTTTGAAGCCAGTCTGGCCGCTTGAATACCCGCCATCACTCCCGTCGCGATCGACTCGACGTATCCTTCCACTCCGGAGATTTGCCCGGCAAACAGCACCGCCGGATAAGCCTTCATCTGCAGCGACTCGGACAACAGGGTCGGCGCATTGATGTAGGTGTTGCGATGAATTTGTCCATAACGAAGAAAACGCGCATTCTCCAGGCCGGGAATCAGTCGCAACACGCGTGCCTGCTCCGCGAACTTCAAATGGTTCTGAAAACCAACCAGGTTGTAGGAATCGGCGCGCAGATTTTCTTGTCGCAACTGTACCGCGGCGTACGGTATGCGTCCGGTGCGTGGATCTTTGAGACCGACCGGCTTCATCGGTCCGAACCGCAGCGTGTCCCGGCCCCGGCGAGCGATTTCTTCAATGGGCAGACAGCCTTCGAAGTAATTCAATTTTTCCCAGTCGCGCTCCTCGGCCGATTGCCCTGAGATCAACGCATCGCAAAATCGGTCATACTCTTCTTTCGACATCGGGCAGTTGATGTAGTCGGCTGTGCCTTTCTCATAGCGGGCGGCCAGGTAGACCTTGGACATGTCGATGGAATCGGCTTCCACGATCGGGCTGATTGAGTCGAAGAAATACAAATGGCCGGATCCGCTGAGCCGCGCGATCTCCTGCGACAGCGCATCGGAGGTAAGGGGCCCGGTCGCGATGATCGTGATCTGGTCTTCTTCGATCTTTTCAACCTCTTCGCGCCGTATGGCGATGAGCGGTTCGCGGGAAACAGCCTCAGTAACTCTGGCGGCAAAAATCGTGCGGTCGACGGCCAGCGCATGACCAGCCGGAACAGCGCATTCGCGCGCGACCTTCAGCAACAGTGATCCCGCCCGGCGCATCTCCTCTTTCAGTAGCCATGGCGCTGTGTTCTCACTGTCTGATTTAAGTGAGTTCGAGCAAACCAGCTCCGCAAAATCCGCGGTTTGATGAGCTGGCGTCGAACGCACCGGACGCATCTCGCACAATTCAACCGCGACGCCCCGGCGGGCGCATTGCCAGGCGGCTTCTGAGCCGGCAAGACCCGCCCCGACGATGCGAACGTTTTTGGTCATCGTGCGTTGGTCGGAATCTTGGCGGCGCTTCCAGCCAGGCGGTCGAATGCCTCGCCCTGCAGGCTGATGGTCTTCCACTCATCGAGAAAGGTCGCACCGAGGCTCCGATAGAAATCCATCGCAGGAGTGTTCCAATCGAGCACCTGCCAGCGAACTCCAAAGCAATCCTCCCGATGCGCAATGGCTGCGACCTGGGCCAGTAGAGCATTTCCAATCTTCCTTCCCCGGTATTTCTCACGGACGTAAATATCTTCGAGAAAAATTCCAGCCCGGCCCTCGAAAGTTGAGTAGTAATCGAAGAAGAAGGCATACCCGGCGGCTTGGCCGTCCCACTCCGCCATGAGCACTCGAAATTTCGGTCGGTCCCCGAATCCGTCACGCAATAAATTGGACGCGGTCACCGTGACGGGAAGGTGCTCAAATTCAGCGAATTCATGAATCAGCGTGACGAGCAGCGGTACATCGCCGCTTTGGGCAGGGCGAATTGAAAGCATTTGGAGTTTCCCTTTGCACAGAAAACTTTAGAAGAATTATGAGCTTAGGTTGACCAGTGCTTGCCATCGCAAGCATGTGTTCTATTATACGGACGCGAAACATTCATGCTGGAGGACCCATGGCACGAATTTCTCTGGTTGAGCCCGATCAGGCGACGCCGGATGTAAAAGAAATCTACGAACAGAAGCTGAAGGGAAAACCCGGAAACGTGCAAAAGGCACTGGCCCATCGGCCGGAGATGCTCAAGAATTTTCTCAGCTTTTATGCGAGCGTTGGCCGTTCGCTTGACCGGAAGCTGTACGAACTAATTTATATTCGAGTCTCGATGATCAATGAATGCCGCTACTGTCTGCAACATCATCTGGCATCCTCCAAGCGCGTCGGACTGGTCGCTGAGGATTGGGCCGCTCTCAAGCAAGGGATTTTTTCTCGCTTCAACGAGAAAGAACGGGCTGCGCTTACGTATGCTGAGAAACTAACTCGGGCCCCACGCGATATTTCGGAAGCTGACTTCGGCGAGATAAAGAAGCATTTCTCCGATCTGGAGATCGTGGATTTGCATCTTCTGACCGGTCTGGCTAACTTGACCAACCGCGTCACAGACCCGCTGGGGCTGGAGTTGGAAATGCCGGAACAGAAAATTTAATTTACGGATCGCAGAAGTTAAGAATTGACGAATTAGAGGATTAATCTTTCATTTCCCACCCGCCGGGTCACGTGTTCGCGGTCAAGATATTCCAGCAAGGGGATGGCATATTTTCGGCTTACCCCCGTCATATCTTTGAACCGGGCCACGTCGATTTTCGGGGACTTCGTTTTTTCTGAGGCCATTTGTCTGTACAACTGTGCCAGCGCATCTCGATGAAAGACCAGTTCGTCTGAAATCTTCACCAGGACCTTGTCGCGCAATAACAGCGTGACGATTTTCTGGGCGCGAGCTTTGTCCACTTTCAGTCCGGCAAGCACATCTTTCAACGCCGGCACTTTGAGTCCAGTCGACGCGAATGCCGACTCAATGACTTTCTTGGACTCAGCTTCTTCATCTTTCATGACCACCGTGCGTCCCGGCAAACGAGCGATTTCCCCAGATACCTCCAGCTTTTTCTCCTGTACCAGCAGTTCGATTGAGGCAGCGAAAACTTCGGCGGAAGCTCTCACACGTTCGCGCAATTCTTCCTTGCCAATGCCGGCCACCAGCGGATTTTCCTTTTGAAAGCTGGCGACGCTTCTTGTCATGAGCAGTTTCAACTCCTCAACCGCGGGCATGTGCGCATACAAATTGCCGAGTCGAAGCACCCGTTTTTGCAAGACGGGGTCGGCCAACTGTGCTTCGATTGTCTTCCCAGGCCAGCCAGTTTCGGCGCGCAATTGCGAGAGAACGATTCCGGAGTGATTTCGCCGCGCGATTCGAACACGCAAAATCGACTGGGCATCTCCACCCGCCAACACCTCCAAGAAGTCATCCAATCCGGGCATTCGTCGAATCGGAGAAGCATCCAGCACAACGCCTCCGCTAATTGTCACTACCGGCGAAAACTGCCGCATGATGAAGCGGTCTCCGGGCAGTAGCAGTACAGGCTCCGCAAGGTGCAGGTGCGCGAAAGTGCTTTCCCCTGGCGCCAAATGTTTCTTACCGTAGAGCGAAACCGTGGCGATGGTTTCCGAAGTATGGGCGTGCAAATGCACGCGGGCCCGTTCTTTCAATGGCTTGGCCGAGGGCAACAGCGAGAGGCTTACGTCCATTCGCGAACTGGAGTGAAGAGTCGAGGGCGGCGCGAGAACCATGCCGCGTGCAAGTTCTTGCGTCGTGATCCCCGCTAGGTTCAGTGCGGTGCGTTGGCCAGCCAATGCTTGCTCGGCTTGTTGTCCATACACTTGCACCCCGCGGACGCGTACGCGCTGTCCTGAGGGAAAGAGTTCCAGTTCATCCTCCTTGCGAATTGTTCCGGAGATGAGTGTGCCCGTCACCACCACGCCGAATCCCTTCATGGTGAAGACGCGGTCGATTGGCAAACGGGCAAGCGCCGTCGTGTCCCTGGCTGGAAGCTCTGTGGAGAGCGTGACCATCGCCTGCCGGAGTTCGTCGAGGCCGGCGCCGGTCAGCGCACTGACAGCGATGATCGGTGAGCGCGCGGAATCCAGAAACGAATTGCGCACAAACTCTTCCACTTCCATGCGCACGACATCGAGAGTTTCCCGGTCCACCAGGTCGGACTTGGTGATGACCGTGATCCCCCGGCGCACAGAAAGAAGACGGCAGATATCGAAATGTTCGCGCGTCTGTGGCTTGATGGATTCGTCGGCCGCGATCACCAGCAGGACGAAATCGATCCCGCCAACCCCAGCCAGCATGTTGCGAACAAAACGCTCATGGCCGGGAACATCGACAAAGCCGAGCCGCAGGATGTCTCCGCCGGCCAATGGCAGCTCCAGGTGCGCGAAGCCAATATCGATGGTGATACCACGACGCTTTTCTTCTTCGAGGCGATCGGCGTCGGTGCCAGTGAGGGCCTTTACCAGCGCGGTCTTGCCGTGATCTATATGCCCGGCGGTACCAACAATGACCGACTTCATCCGGGACAGTATAGTCGGCGCGCTAGTACAGCATTGCAAGGTACCTCCGGCGTCCCGCCGGCTGTCGGGTGGGCGTCCCGGCCACCCTTTTCCACCTCGGAGCAAATCGGCAAACACACTTTCCTCAGCGCGCTCCAGATGCGACAATAAAGATTCCCCTTATGACCACTTCCCAGAGTCTGGTTATCACTCCACAACTCATCCGGGAGCATGGCCTTACGCCCGACGAATTCGAGAAAATCAAGCAACTATTAGACGGACGCGAGCCCACGATCACCGAACTCGGAATTTTCAGCGTGATGTGGAGCGAACACTGTTCCTACAAGTCGTCACGCGTCCATCTGAAGCGGCTGCCAACCCGTAGCCGCCGCGTGGTCCAGGGGCCCGGCGAGAATGCGGGCATCGTCGACATCGGAGACGGATGGGCCTGCGCCTTCAAGATCGAATCGCACAATCATCCATCGTTCATCGAGCCTTTTCAGGGGGCGGCCACGGGCGTAGGCGGAATTCTGCGCGACATTTTTACCATGGGTGCCAGGCCCGTAGCGGTAATGGACTCGCTGCGTTTCGGCCCGATTGAAGCTGGCCCGATTCATGTGGGGCAGGCGCTCTCGCCCGCCAAGGCAGTCGCCGCCGAAAGCTCCGCAATGCAGGAGATTCACAAAAATCATTCCGTGCTCGAAGGCGTGGTCAGTGGAATCGCCTCTTATGGAAATTGTTTTGGCGTCCCTAACCTCGGCGGCGAGACCAAGTTCGAGCCCTGCTATTCGGGCAATCCTCTGGTGAATGCGTTTGCTTTGGGTTTAGTTCGACGAAACCAGATTTTCTACGCCAAGGCTGCGGGCGAAGGTAATCCGGTGATTTATGTAGGCTCGAAGACCGGACGCGACGGCATTCACGGCGCCACCATGGCCAGCGAGGAATTCAGCGAGGCCTCCGAAGCCAAGCGTCCCAATGTGCAGGTCGGTGATCCGTTCCTGGAAAAACTTCTACTGGAAGCCTGCCTCGAGGCCATGCAGACCGGCGCGATCGTTGGCATCCAGGACATGGGTGCCGCCGGGCTCACCTGTTCTACCTGTGAAATGGGCGCACGCGGCAACGTAGGCACAGAAATCGAACTCGACCTCGTTCCCCAGCGCGAAACCGGCATGACCCCATACGAGATCATGCTGAGCGAATCACAGGAACGCATGCTGCTGGTGGCGCAAAAAGGCCGCGAGCAGGAAGTTTTCCGCGTCTTCGAAAAATGGGGACTTGACGCGGTAGAAGTGGGCCGCGTCACCAGCGATGGCAAGATGCGCGTGCTTCACCACGGAGAAGTCGTCGCCGAAATTCCCAACCAGGCGCTCACCGATGACGCGCCGGTTTACAAGCGTCCGCTCGAACGTTGGGAGCCGCCGGTGGCGCGCGAGATTCCGGAACACGTCAAGCTCGCCGAAGTTTCCGATCTCACTTCAAATCTCAAACGCCTGCTGGCCACGCCTAACATTTGCGGCAAGCGCTGGATCTGGCAACAGTACGACTCCATGGTCCTGACCAACACGGTGGAAGGGCCAGGAGCGGGCAATGCCGGCGTGATCCGCATCAAGGGCTCACAGCGCGGGCTGGTGATGGCCCTCGATGGCAACGGACGCTGGTGCTACCTTGATCCGCGGCTGGGAGCCATGCATGCCGTGGCCGAAGCCGCACGCAACGTGGCCTGTGCTGGCGCGGTTCCCATCGGAGGCACAAACTGCCTGAACTTCGGGAATCCCGAAAAACCTCACATCATGTGGCAGTTTTCGCAGGTGATTGATGGCATCACCAATGCCTGCGAAGAACTTGAGATCCCCATCACCGGAGGCAACGTGAGCTTTTATAACGAGACTCTGGGAGAGGGAATCTATCCGACGCCGGTCTTGGGAATCGTCGGCCTTCTTGAGGACGTGCACAAGGCGATGCGTCCTGACTTTCGCGAATCAGGTCATGCCATTGTCCTTCTGCGAGCCACGGAACCGGGCGATGCTACCGACGCCGAATCCGAATTCGGATCCTCCGAATACGCCAAAGAAATTCTGGGCGCGGTGTGGGGCTATCCACCGGGGTTGGAACTGGAAAAAGAAGCGGCACTGCAGAAGGCGTTGGTGGAGATGGCCCAAATCGAAATTTTGCATTCCGCCCACGACTGTTCCGATGGCGGAATTGCAGTAACCTTGTGCGAGTCGGGATTCGCTAAGGGCATTGGAATGAGTGTCGATCTGGCATCTCATGGACTGGCGCCGGAATTTGCTCTCTTCGGCGAGGATGCCAGCCGTGTCGTGATCTCTTGCGACCGCGATAAGCTCGGTGCAATCAAACAATTGGCGTTAAAATATGGCATCGCAGCAGACGTAATTGGAGAAACGGTGCCCGAGCAGGTAGAAATAAAGCTCGATGGCCGAGGTCGTAGTGTCAGTGCCGATCTCCAAATTGCGCGAGGCCTACGAAAGCGCCCTAGAACGCGCTCTGCGGACTGAGCCAGGCGTTATGGCCGCGGATTGAAGGAGGGGCAAAGATTCGAAACCGATGAACGACGTTCCATTTCCAGTCTTTGTTTTCGCTAAGGATAGCGGCAAGTGATCGAATTTTCGTCAGCAGAGCGAATGCAAAGATACTTGGAGCCGATCGACGTAGAAAACGATGAGTACGAAGCGTGGCGTGCCGACGGTAGGCTTCTGAAATTGGCAACCGGTAAGTCGCGGCAAACTTGGCTGTTGCTCGAGTCAACCAGCGAGGTGAAGGACGAACAGAGTTTGCAGCCCTCAAGGCGAAGGCCACACGTCGAGCACGATGAGGTGGCCGAAGTACCAAGCTTCATTCGACTTTGCAGATCAGACTTTTGTCCCAACGTTGGGCAGTAATGGTTAGCTAAAAGCTAGGAGCTAGAGGCTAGGAGCTGAATTCTGACTTCCGATAAATTCCATGACGAGTGCGGAGTGGTGGCGATCTACGCTCACCCCGAGGCCGAGAAGCTTGCTTACCTTGGCCTGCATGCGCTGCAGCACCGCGGACAGGAGTCGGCTGGCATCGTTACGTCAAACGGTTTGACGTTGCGTGCTCATCGCGCCATGGGTTTGGTAGCCGACATATTTACTGAGGAAGTCCTGTCGCAAGTACATGGTTCGCTCGCGATTGGACACACCCGTTATTCAACCGCCGGCGACTCTGCCCTGTTCAATGCTCAACCCATCATGGTGCAGTCGAACAAGGGGATGATCGCGGTCGCCCACAACGGCAACCTGGTGAACGCACACGATATCCGGCACCACTTAGAGGCACAGGGTTCGATCTTCCAGACCAATAGCGATACCGAAGTAATCGTGCATCTGATCGCGCTCTCCAGGGAGCAGACACTCCCGGATGCCATGGCCGATGCGCTGCGCCGCGTGGAAGGCGCATTCTCGCTGGTCATGCTCAGTTCCGATCGTATTTTTGCGGCGCGTGATCCGCGCGGCTTCCGTCCACTCGCCATGGGAAGAATTCCCCGTCTGGAAGGACAGCGCCAGGACACTATCGTGTTCGCGTCCGAGACCTGCGCCTTTGACCTGATCGGCGCGACCTACGAACGCGAGGTCAAGCCGGGCGAGCTAGTCATTGTTGGTCCCGAAGGCATTACGTCACGCTTTTATGCTCCCGTCGCCGCTCAGTCGAGTTGCATTTTTGAGCACGTCTACTTCTCGCGGCCCGACAGCATGGTTTTCGGACGCCCGGTCCAGTCGAGCCGCGAAGGACTAGGCAGACAGCTGGCGCGGGAAGCGCCCGTCGAAGCGGACGTAGTGGTCCCGGTGCCCGATTCCGGAGTAACCGCAGCTGTAGGCTACGCCGCGGAGAGTGGCATTCCTTTCCGATTTGGGTTGATCCGCAATCACTACGTAGGCCGCACTTTCATCGAGCCCCGCCAAAGCGTGCGCGACTTCGGCGTGAAGCTGAAGCTGAACCCGGTGCGCACTTTGCTGGAAGGAAAGCGCGTCGTCCTGATCGACGACTCCATCGTGCGCGGCACGACCAGCCGCAAAATCGTGCGCATGATTCGCAACGCCGGCGCAAAAGAAGTTCACATGCGTGTTTCCTGCCCGCCCACGGTTTCGCCCTGCTTTTACGGCGTGGACACTCCCTCGAAGAAAGAACTGATCGCAGCCAACAAGTCTGTCGACGAGATTCGCGAATTCATCGGCGCCGATTCGCTCTCCTATCTTTCGCTGGATGGAATGAAGAAAGCCTGCGCCGACGGCGACAAGACCACCTACTGCACTGCCTGCTACACCGGTCTCTATCCCACCAAATGGGTCGATGTGGAAGAAATCCAACCCGCAACAATCATCCAAACCTAAGACTCTTCACATCCAAGAAAACTCTGTCAACCGGAACAGATCGTCGCGAAGCGATGATCTGTGAAGTGGAGGGACCTGCTTTTTCCGGACATCTTCACACTGCTTAAGCAATCAACCGCACTTCGCCGCAACCACCCGCGCAATCCCCTGCAAATCGTTGACTATCTGCACGTCCTTCCAGCCTGCTAAAAGATTCTTTACGCCGTCCGCGATCGTGCCACTGACCTCCATCTCCAGCCAGCCACCGGATCTCAGCGCGTCCCGGGCCTGCGGGATCAGCCGTGCAATCACTTCCAGGCCGGTCGGCCCGGCAAAGACGGCTTGGCGCGGCTCGAATTTACGCACTTCCAGTTGGACTTCGTCTTCTTCCGACTCTCCCACGTAGGGCGGATTTGAGACGACGAAGTCGAATGTGCCGGGCTCAAAGCCCTGCAGCAGATCAGTTTCATGAAAGCGAACCCGATTCTCCAGTTCAAGGCGTGCCGCGTTGATACGGGCAATTTCCAGCGCAGCAGAAGAGATATCTGTTGCATGAATCTCGGCTTGCGGAAATTCTTTGGCGAGCGCAAGCGCGATACACCCCGAGCCCGTGCCAACATCAACCAGCCGCAATGCCCGTGGACGAATCCGGCTGCATCGAACCAGCGAGCCGCAAGACTGTCTCGATCACATGCTCGGTTTCGGGGCGCGGGATCAGAACCGCCGGCGTGACGATGAAGTCCATGCCCCAGAATTCCTGATGCCCGGTGATGTACTGCGCCGGCACGCCTCCAGCCCGCTCAGCAAGAGCTTCGTCGTACCGGGCCTGTTCGCCCGTAGTCAACTCACGTTCCGGATGGGCATGAAGATAGGCGCGGTCGCATCCAAGTGTGAACATCAGCAGCAACTCGGCATTCATGCGAGGGGAAGGGGTGTTCGCGGCAGTCAGGCCGGCTATTGCTGCGGTGAGAGCGTCGCGAAGCTGAGGCACAGCTCTATTTCAACACAGAGACGCGTCGCTCAGGCCGTGCGGAAATTACTGAAGCCGGAGCTTTCGCTAAACTCGGGGTTTCGCCGAACAATTTCGGCGTTCAACAATCCCGCGAATGCCACCCAGGCGGCATACGGAATAAAGGCGTTGGAAGCAGCGCGGTCCACACTTCGCGCCGCAGCAATGTATCCCAGCACGAACGCCTCCAGCATCAGCAGATCGCGCAAGGCCAAATCTGGACGATGCTTCCCAAAAAACAGCTTCGACCATTTCGCGTTCGTGGTGAGCTGGGAGAACCAAAGGCGCAGCGCCAGCGACCGGCTCATCGACGGCGGGGCGCTCCAGACTCGCCATCCCGACCACGCGATCATCGCATAAAGCGACGTCCAGACTATCGGGAAGACCGCATTCGGCGGCGTGAAGATGGGCTTGTCCAGTTCCTCATACCAGTCATCGCGAGTTTTTTCGCCGGACTGTGATGGGACCCGTACCAAGCGACGCCCGCGGTGGCCAGACCAAACCCCGCAAGAGCAAGAGCTGAGCGGGATTTTCGCGAGATATAGACATATGGAATCACTCCCGGCTGTGGCGATATAAGGTGCTGGTTGTGTCCGCGGGGTTGTCTGCCAGCGGATCCGGCTAGCGCACCGTTATACGCCGCTCACCGCTTCGGCTTTCATCTTCTCGCCCTGGTAGTGAGTCACCAAACCCTCGATGAGCGGCTGGAGTTTGCCGTCCATGACCTGTTCCAGTTGGTGAATGGTCAGGCCGATGCGGTGGTCGGTGACGCGGTTCTGCGGGAAAGTTGTAAGTTCGGATTTTTTCGCTGCGGTCGCCCGATCCAACCATCGCTTTGCGCTCTTTGGCCAGCGCGTCCTGCTGCTTCTGCATTTCCATTTCGTAGAGACGTGAACGCAGAACCCGCATTCCCTTTTCGCGGTTCTTGATCTGCGACTTCTCGTCCTGGCAGCTCACCACCGTGTTGGTCGGAATATGGGTGATGCGGACCGCGGAATAAGTCGTGTTGACCGACTGCCCTCCCGGACCGGACGAACAGAATGTATCAATGCGAAGGTCTTTGGCTTCGATCTTGATGTCCACATCCTCGGCTTCAGGCAGCACCGCGACCGTCACCGCGGAAGTGTGAACCCGTCCCTGCTGCTCTGTAGCCGGGACACGCTGCACCCGGTGCACGCCGCTCTCGTATTTCATCCGCGAGTAAACGCGCTGCCCTTCGATGATGGCGATCACTTCCTTTAACCCACCCACCGACGAATCCGAAGTGGAAAGCACTTCGACCTTCCAGCCTTGCGTTTCCGCGTATCGGGTGTACATCCTGAACATCTCCGCCGCAAAAAGCGTGGCTTCGTCGCCTCCAGTGCCGGCGCGAATTTCCAGGATCACATCTTTTTCGTCATTCGGATCTTTGGGCAGCAGCAGAACTTTGAGTTCTTCTTCCACTCCGCCGACGCGAGCTTCCAGCTTGTCGAGTTCTTCCTGCGCGTAAGCGCGCATTTCGGGATCTTTTTCGTCGGCCAGCATCGCCCTGCTCTCGGAGATGCCGCGCGTCAGGTCCTTATACTCGCGATACTTCTCCACGATGGACGAGACTTCGCTGTGCGCCTTGGCCGTCTTCTGATACTTGGCCGAGTCGTTGATGATCTCCGGCGAAGCGAGGGCCTGCGTCAGTTCCTCGTAGCGGGCTTCGATTTGGTCCAGTCGTTCAAACATGTGATTTCAGTTTTTCAATCGGCGGTCGTTTGTCGAATCCGCACACGGGCGGACTTTGACTTTGCAATTCGTTGAACTCATATGAGTTTGGAGAAAATGTTCGCGGGGGGAGCCGCTAAGCAATCACCAATTCGCCACCATGCTGCTTTTCCAGTTCCATGGCGTGGTCGAGCGCGATAATGGCGCACTGAGCCTGGTCATCCGAGGGAGGCTGGGTAGTGATGCGCTGCAGCCACAGGCCAGGCGCGGTCATCAGGGCGAACAGAGATCCCCGATGCTTCGCCGCGAAGCGGATGATCTCGTACGAAACGCCGGCGATGATGGGCAACAGAATGATGCGCAAGGCAAACTTTGCCCAGAACGTGGTGATCGGAAACACGGCTGATGCCAAAATGTAGACCAGGATCGAAATGATCATCACGGTCATCAGAAAGCTGGTGCCGCAACGCGGATGGTAGGTCGAATATTTCTGCACAGCCGCGGTTTCAAGCGGATCACCGTTCTCGAAGGCATACACCGTCTTGTGCTCCGCCCCGTGATACTCGTACACCCGGTGAATGTCCCTCCACAGCGATACTCCCCAGATGAACAAAAGGAACAAGGCGATCCGGATCACGCCATCAACCAGGTTGAAAATAACCTGCTCGCCAAACAACGGGTTCACTCGCTTCAGTTCCGTGGCCGCCAGCAGCGGCAAAAACTTGTACATGAAGATAAAAAATCCGACCGAAATGAAAATGTTGACCGCCGCCATCCAGCCGCTGATCTCGAGTTTTTTCTCTGGCGAAGCCTCGGGCTGCAATTCATCCAGCGCCACATTCGCGGAAAATTTAAGCGCCCGGAAACCCAGCGTCATCGCATGACCAAGGGTGACGACCCCGCGAAGTACCGGCCAAGCCATCCATTTGCGTTTTTCGGAAAGCCGTACCAGCGGTTCGCTGTGAACCGAAACTTCTCCGGAAGGCTTGCGGCAGGCGATCGCCCACGCGTGCGGAGAGCGCATCATAACGCCCTCAAGCACGGCTTGGCCGCCAACCAGGGTTTCCTCGCCGCCTTCAAGCGCGGGCAACAACTGCACGGCCACAAGGAAACGCCACCATGTTCGTAAGAAACCGCATGACTATTAGATGCCCTTCTGAAGCGCAAGGCTCAAACGACAAGATTACCACAGGCAAATCAAACAGGATCGGGCATGGAGCCGCTTAAGTGACTAAAAACACAAGTGTTAGTGTACATTGGAATTCCTTCGTGTTCGTTCGTGGTTATTGATTGGTTTCGTTGGCTGGCCGAAAAAGTCGTGAACCACAAACGGCACGAAGTTATACGAAGGAATTCACAGCACTCGCATGATCAAGTTCGCTGAAGCCGCCGAACAGATCGCTGGCACCACCAAAAAACTCGAAAAGACGCGAATCGTCGCCGACTATCTGAAGTCACGACGCCATCGAAGAGGCTTCCGTCTCTGCGCTCTTTTTCTCCGGCAGGCCATTTCCGGTGTGGGAGGAAACGACTCTGCAAGTCGGCGGATCGCTGTTGTGGCGGATCGTCGCCGAAATCTCCGGCAAGGCGGAGGCCGAACTCACAGCTTCATACCGCCAGCTTGGCGACCTGGGGGCTGTCGCTGGCGCAGTCCTGCTAGATCACAAAGAGGAATTGACCGTACTGTCAGGTGGAAGCGAAATTCCGTGAAATTGCGAGAGCTCGTGGTCCCGCTGCGAAATCCGTGCTCGTCACAGAGCTTCTTGCAGCGGCCAAGCCTCTGGAAGCCAAGTACATCATAAAGATCATGACCGGCGATCTGCGGATCGGCCTGAAAGAAAGCCTGGTGGAAGAAGCCATCGCCAAGGCCTACGGAGCAACCTCGAGCGAAGTCCAGCGGGCGAACATGTTGCTGGGCGACATCGGCGAAACCTTGAAACTTGCGGTCGCAGGCAAGCTTGGCGAAGCAAAAATGCGCCTGTTCCATCCTCTGGGATTCATGCTGGCCAGCCCGGCGGAATCAGCCGAGCAGGCCCTCAGCTACTTTCCGAATGCCCTGGTCGAAGATAAGTACGACGGCATCCGCGCCCAGGCACATTGCTCCGAGGGCAAAGTGCAAATCTTCTCGCGCACGCGAGATGACATTACGGAATCCTTTCCCGAGCTGCCGGATGCGCTGGCAGGCCTGCCCGCACGACACAATCCTGGATGGCGAAATCGTAGCCTGGAGCTATGCCGAAGTTGACGATCAACCGGAAAGCACAAATGTAGCGCCGGCGTCCCGCCGGCTGTCCGGCGAGCGTCCCGCTCGCCGTGATTCGACTGCAACCGATAGCATTCCTTCCAATCCCGGCCGGGCGCTCCCCTTCAGCGCGCTGCAGCAGCGCCTTGGACGAAAGCAGGTCAGCGAAAAGCTGATGCGGCAAGTCCCGGTGGCTTATCTCGTTTTCGATGTGCTCTACGCGGATGGCGAGTTGCTGCTGGAGCGCCCTCTTCGCGAGCGCGAGAAAATTCTCGATGCCCTGCTGACCGCTCCGAGGAAATCTTCAGCGGTTCCGCGAGCCGCCGGAAGTCAGGCGCGTCTCGAATTTGGCGATGACGGGAGCGCTTCAAATACGCAAGTGATTCGCGCGCCGGTGTTTCAAGCGTCGACGCCGGAAGAACTGGATCAACTCTTCGAAGCCGCGCAGGCGCGTGGCAATGAAGGCTTGATGATCAAAGATCCGGAATCCACCTACACGCCGGGGCGGCGCGGCAAATCGTGGCTGAAACTCAAACGCGAACTGGCGACCCTGGATGTTGTCGTCACCGCGGTCGAATACGGCCACGGCAAACGCATCGGAGTCCTGAGCGATTACACCTTCGCGGTGCGCGATGGGGAAAAGCTGGTGAACATCGGCAAAGCTTACTCGGGACTGACCGACGTCGAAATCGCAGAAATGACGAAGTGGTTTCTGGAACACAAAATTGAAGATCAGGGCTTCCGGTTGCTGGTCGAGCCGAAGATCGTTCTCGAAGTCGCCTTCAACAACATGATGCGCTCCGACCGCCACGAAAGCGGCTACGCGCTGCGATTCCCACGGATTGTGCGGCTGCGTCCCGATAAGCTGCCGGAAGATGCCGACACGATTGAGCGGGCGAAAGAGATTTTTGAGAAGCAGACAAGGAATTGACGGAGTTTAGAATTTACAGATTGACGAATCTAAAACCTAAGGCTTTTGAAACCTGAACCGAGCAACGCTCGTTCCGGTTTTAAATTCGTCAATGCGTAAATCCCAAACTCCGTAAATCTTAGTGTTTATGGTGATGCTGCTCTTCCGCCACCGGGATCACGCATCCATGCGCCACTTCGCACACGGCGTTTTCGAACTGGATGGTGGTGTGGCTGATCTGGAATTCGTGGTGCAGGCACTCCTTCAGGTCGCGCAAGATGCGCTCGCTGACCGAAGGCGGAATATCGGCGATGGAGATGTGGCAGGAGAGCGCGCGGCTCTCTGATCCGATGTTCCAGACATGCAGATCGTGAACATCGTTTACCCCGCTGATCTTGCCGCATGGCGGATTCGACCTGCTCCAGTTTGATGTCCCGCGGAGTTCCTTCCAGCAGAATGTTGAGGGTCTCGCGCACGATACCGAATCCAGACCAGAGGATGAGGACGCCGATCGCCACGGAGAGCACCGGATCGATCCAGTATCTTCCGGTGGCCATGATGATCCAACCGCCGACGATGACCGCTCCGGTCGAAAGCGTGTCGCCGATCTCATGCAGCAGCGCGCTGCGGATGTTGACGTCGCTCCCTCCGCGATAGAGCAGCAGCGCGATCACTCCGTTCATGACTACTCCGGCAGCAGCGACCCAGATCATTAAACCGGCATGAACTGGCTCCGGATTCTGCAATCGCTTGAAAGCCTCGTAGAAAATGAAGCCCGAAACTGCCACCAGCGAAACCGCATTCACCAGGGCGGCCAGCACGCCGGCCCGGTGGTAGCCGTAAGTCTTGGTGGAACTGGGCGGACGGGATTGCAGGTAAACCGCGGTCAGGGAAAGCAGCAGCGCAAAGAAGTCGGATAGATTGTGACCGGCTTCAGACAGCAACGCCAGAGAATGCGCACGAATGCCGGCAATGACCAGCAACACAATGTAAGCGGCGGTTACGACCAGCGATATTCGCAAAACCCGCGAAGTCTTCTCGCTGTTACCGGGGCTGGCATGCACGTGCATATATCAAGTTTAGATGTCCCTGAGGCAGGCTTCAAGCGGCGGGATCGGCAGCTTAGAAATTGCTGTTGATGTAGCGCACTTTCCACCAGTCATAATGCAGGTTAAAGCGATTCATGCCCTCGCCGACACGCGTGATTCCAGTCTGGACGCGCCATGCCACGGCCCAGTTGTCTTTCATCACCGCACGGTCCTGGCGCGTACCCCTGGCTTCGGCGCTTTGGCGCTGCACGCATTTCTTGTAGTTGACACCCTGGCTGCAACTCTCATTGCTGTAATAGGTGTTGGAATCGCGCAACGATTGCAGCTCAATGTTCTCGCGGAACATTGTGGCCAGCATAGAGTCATACTCGTTGTACCAGTCGTGAAGGACCTGCTCAGTCTCCTGAGGATTGTGCTTGGACTTGTATTCGCTGATGGCTTGGACGATCGCGTCAACGTTTTCCGGGCCTTCCAGATTCAGCTTTGGCAGCGGCCCTCGTTTCACGTCGAGGCTTTCATCCGTAATAACCGTCTTAGCCTGGGCTGTCTTATTTTTCTTGGCCTCTTTGGCGATTTCTCCCAGTGACTTGGGTGGCTCCTGCGCGTCGCTTGGATGGGAATTATCCTGTTGCGCGGGGATCGCCAGGGCGGCCGTCATGAGGCCAAAGAGCAGTGCGTTCGTCAGCAGTGCTTTTGCGTAAATCATCAAAAACCTTCCCGCGCCTGGCAGCCCGTAGAGCGGCCATCAGGACTTACACTTCCTCCGGGAAATGCTAGCACCAGCCCTATGAGGAACAAAGTTACCTGAGTGCCGTGGGTCCCGCTCCTGAAGGTTTGCAATACAATGCTCGCGAACGGGGAGTGCATGCCTATTCAGCAACAAAACTTCTGGTTGACCACGGCGCCGATGCCGAAGACTGATCCGGCCCAGCCACTTCCCGATGCCGTCAACGTTGCTGTGATTGGGGCCGGGTTCACCGGACTCTCGGCAGCGCGGACACTGGCGAAACTCGGAGCCAAGGTTGCCGTTCTCGAGTCTGAAACCATTGGATGGGGCGCCAGTTCGCGCAATGGCGGCATGGTCCTGACCGGTCTCAAGCTCGGGGTCAACAAACTGATCTCCATGTACGGACGCGAGCGCACGCAACGCATGTACGCAGCGTCTCTGGCGACGATCGATTGCGTGGAAAAGCTGGTTCGCGAGGAAAAAATCGATTGCGACTTTATGCGCTGTGGGCATCTCGAAGTGGCCTGCAAACAGAAGCACTTTGACGACTACGCTCGCCAGGCGGAAGTGATTGCACGCGAATTCAACCACCAATTACGTGTCGTACCGAAACATGAGCTGCAGTCCGAGATTGGGTCATCCGCCTACTACGGCGGCATGGTCGATGACGTAAGCGCGGGATTAAATCCTGCCAGATACGTTGCGGGACTGGCGCGGGCGGCGACAGCAGCGGGCGCGACTGTCTGCGAAAATGCGCGAGTCCAAAAACTTGAACGGGAACCTCGCGAAGGAGTGATGCGCTGGCGAGTTACGACGTCTCGCGGAAGCTTATGGGCGCGCGAAGTGTTTGTCGGAACCAGCGGCTATACGGGCGCGGCCACTCCCGCGCTACGCAAGAAGATTGTTCCCATTGGTTCTTACATCATCACAACAGAAGTCCTGCCGGAGACTCTGGCGCGCGAGTTGAGCCCGCGCAATCGCATGATCTACGACTCCAAAAATTATCTCTACTACTACCGCCTTACGCCCGACAATCGCATGCTGTTTGGCGGGCGGGCCGCGTTCTTTCCCGAGACCGAGAACTCAATCCGCAAAAGCGCCCAGATACTTCGCCGCGGCATGATCGACGTGTACCCGCAGCTACGTGACGTAAAAGTCGAATACGTTTGGGGTGGTACACTCGACTTCGCCTTCGACATCATGCCGCATGCCGGCCAGATGGATGGCATCTACTACGCGGTTGGATACGCCGGCCACGGCGTAGCCATGGCAACCTGGCAAGGTCAGAAGATGGCAGAACTGATCGCGGGGGAGAAGCCGGAGAATCCGTTTGTGGATATTCCGTTTCCTGGTGCGCCGCTCGGTCTGTACAGCGGGAGGCCCTGGTTTCTGCCGTTCGCCGGGGTCTGGTACAAGTTTCTGGATTGGGTCAGTTGAGAGCGGGAACCGGGCGAAGTGTTCCGCGTGGAACATTCTGTTAGTGCATGACTGTACGTACTATTCTGTATGCAGATGTATCTTTTGTTGAGGATAGCGTTTTCGGTCAACAAACGAAAATCCCCGCCCAAGCGACGCTTGGACGGGGTACCCATTTAGCTTTCGCGGGCGAGTCGCCCGCGACCACCCGTCCACCTCCAACCACCACACAACCACCGCCAGCCCACCCAATTTCTTCCAGCTGATTACAATTTTTGTAAAGGCGGGGGGAGATGCCTTCTTAGCGAGTATTCCCCAGGGCCAGTCAGAAGGAAGGCAATCGCCAGCAATAATTGGGTGAGGGCGTATTCTGCTCCGCCATTGCTGATGTCGAAGCCACGCTGCAGGTGAACCGCAAAGATGGCGCCCAGCATTACGGCGACTATGCAGATTGCCCCGACCCGGAACAGAATTCCGGTCAGGACCGCTATTGCGCCACCAATCTGGGCTAATCCGATCAGGTACGCGAGAGCGACTGGCCAGTGATGCCCGGCGGCGAACTTTTCCGGGCCGGGGCCGCCGAAGGCTCCGAAGAGAATGCCGCTGCCGTGATAGAGGAACGCCATGGCGCTGGCGATCCGGAGGATCAGAAGTGCGGCGTTGAGCTTTGCGGGTGTGGGGGCGTTCGTTGGAGAGAGTGAGTCCATATCTCAACAAACCTTTCATGCGTTTTGCGGCGGGTTAGGGCTCTGGCTTCGGCTATGACGCAGTAAGTAGTACACCACCGGTCCTGCCGCCAGCGCCACTGGTCCCCAGATCAGCCCATAGCGATCGCTTCCCAACAGGGCTACCGCGCTCATGACGATGACTGCGATTACCGAATACATCAGTCCCGACTTGCCACCCGGGATGACGAATGGGCGCGCCATGTCAGGCTTCTTACGACGCAGTTGCCACGCAGCAAGCACCGTCATTACCGTCGTTGCTACCCGGAGCCAGTTGTAGATTGCGATCAGCTGTAGCAGGGAATGAATGGCGAGCAGAGCGTAGATCGCGGATGAGGTGATAATCGCCGTCCACGGTGTCCTGTAACGTGAGTGTATGCCGGTGAGTGCGTGAGGAAGATAGCCATCTTCCGCCATGGCGAAAGGCATGCGCGTGGAAGCGAGGATAGTGCCGTTAAGCAGCGCGACCTGGGTGATCATGGCGGCCAACGTCATCCACGCGCCAAGCCAGGGACCTCCAATCAACTGCGCCGCAGTGGGGAAGTATCCGGTGTGCCAGTTGGTCCAGTTTCCCAGCGCGGCGAGAGAAACCAAGGTCGGTAGAAAGTATGCCGCGATCGACATGGGCACGACCAGCGCGAGCGCGATTGGGTACGTGCGGCGCGGGTTCTCCACTTCTTCCGCCACCGTTGAGCATTGCTCGTAGCCGGAATAGAGCCATAGTCCAATCGCCAACCCCACGCCAAAGATCTTGAATGTGGGCTGATGCGGAGGCACCACCGGAACGAAGGGATTGTGGTGCCATTTGGCCAATCCGATTACCACCAACACGAGCACTGGCAGCAGAATGAAAAGTTCCAAAGCGGTGGCGAATTTTCCGACAAGCTGAATGCCGCGTACGTTGATGTATGTGATCACAGCGACGATGGCCAGTGAAACGATCCAGTGTCTCCATCCTGTGAGTTCGGGAAAATAAAAACCAAGGTAGTCGGCAAACTGGACGGCGTAGACGCTGCCCAGCAGGAATGACGCGGACCAGTTCCACCAGCCGGCAAGAAATCCCCAAAAATCTCCGAAGCCGGCACGCACCCAACGATAGAAGCCGCCTTCGACCGGCATCGCAGTAGTCAGCTCGGCCGAGACCAGCGAGACTGGGATACACCAGAAGAACGGAATTACCAGCAGGTAGATCAGGGTCATGCCCGGACCGGAAGTGGTGACCATATCCTCGAGTCCGAAAGGGCCTCCGGTGCAGTACGAGAACATTACCCAGACGAAATAAAAGAGGCCGGCTTTGCGCAGGGCTGACTTGGCGGGAGTGGACACGCGCTGGATTATACGAGGCGGATTGCGGATTTCAGATTGGAGTAAAAAGAAAAGCCTCCTGCTTTCGCAGGAGGCTCTTTGTTACCGACGGGTTCAGTTATTTCGGGGGTGCCGGCTGATCCTGGGTCGCAGGAGCCGGGGCGGATGAAGATGAGGCCAGCGTTTCCAGGTCATTCTTCAGGAGGCTGATCTCTACTCGACCGCCACTGATGTGCTTGGTCTTCGCATCGTCAGCATTGGCGCTTTGTACCGGGGCGTTGCCCATGCCAACCACATAAATCCGGTAGACCGGAATGTCATGGTTGAGCACCAGATAGCGGACTACGGCGTCGGCCATCTTCTGTGAAGTGGCGATTGCAGTCTGTCCGTGTCCTGAGGAGAAGCCCTGTACTTCAACGATGTAGCCGCGCTGATCCTTCAGCGGCGTGGCCATATCATCAAGAGCGGCCTTGGCGTTCTTGCTGAGCGCGCTCTGGCCGGGACGGAAACGAATCTCGGTCTGAGTGGACGCCTTGTACTGGTCGATGTTGCCGACGACCTGCTCGACCGTGGTCAAGCGGGTGTTAGCCTGGGTTGCGGTCTGCTGCGCCATCTGAGCCTTGTTGCCTGCGTCGATCGCGTGCTGATCGGCTTCGTTAGCTTTCGTTGAAGCGAGGCTGATGCCCTGCTGTGCGCGCGAGTCAGTATCCTTGATGGACTTGGTGTTCGAGGACGTCAAGTCATCCAGTTCGTTGACGCGATCACGGATCGGAGCGGTCTGGCGCTGCACGTACTTCTTGCGAGCAAAGGGATTGATCTTGCCCCAGAAGCCTTCGTGCGTATCAGGCTGCAAAGCTGGTTTGCCGCTGGCGCCCGCGGTTGAGGCAGCGCTCTGATCGGTTGATTGTGCAGCAGCAGCGGGTTGGTCTTGAGTGGTGGAGCTGGTCTGCGCCAGGGCAGGAAGCGCCAGCACACCGGCCAGAAGCAGCGCTACGAAGATTCGATTCTTCATTTCTAAGTCCTCCAAGTGGGGGAGCATCGGGCTCCGCCCCAGCATTAAGCAAAAAATATCGGCGTCTGGAATTGCTCGGCGCCTGTACTTGTGTATAACAGGTCGAATGCCAAACTGTGGGAAACGTAAGTCTTTCCCTAACAATACATTGTAACGCCATTGGCCTTCGAGCCGGAGCGAAAAAATGCCTGCTTCGGGTAATTTTGGCGGAATCTGATATAAAAACTCCGTCTCAAACGGCGGCCGAAAATAGTGCAATTTATTGCAGTAATTGGGTACCACAGCCACGGCATCGCCAATTACCATCCAAAGCGCGATGCGACGATTGAACATCTTTATGCGAGTCTTCCCTCTTCGAGCATGGGTTGCCGCGTTATTTCCTTTGTTGCTGCTGTCTTGCAGCCACGTGCAGAAACTCGACCTGGGGCGCCTGAAGCTTCCGCCAGGCTTCCATATTGCGGTTTTCGCGGAAGCGCCGAACGCACGTGCGATGGCTTTCAGCCCCGGCGGAGCGCTTCTGGTCACTGACACGACTGACGGAACGGTGCTGGCTTTTCCTGATCCAAAAAACACGGGACGCGCCGATCACATGGTGCCAATACTGGCTGGACTGGATGCACCCCACGGGATCGCATTTCATAATGGCAAGCTTTACATCGCGGAAATCAATGCTGTCCGGCGATACGACTGGGATGAACCTCAACTGCGTGCAGGCAATCCACAGAAACTGGCGGACCTTCCGGGAAGTGGCGGTGGGCATACCACGCGCACAATTCTTTTTGCGAATGGCAAGATGTATGTGGCAGTGGGATCGAGTTGCAATGTTTGCAAAGAGGACGACAAGCACCGGGCTGCGGTGACCGAATATAGCGAAGACGGAAAGACGGAGCGCATTTTCGCGTCTGGATTGCGGAACTCGGTGGGTCTGGCGGTAAATCCCAAAACCAATACCATCTGGGCCGCCGACAACGGTAGAGATTGGCTGGGCGACGATCTGCCGCCCGAGGAAGTAAATGACTTGGGCGCTGGCGGCAATTTCGGATGGCCGTATTGTTACGGCGACCGGGTTCCCGACCGTTCCCAAAGTAAAGATTACGATTGCTCGAAGACGGTCGCGCCCAAAGTGATGATGCAGGCACACTCAGCGCCGTTGGGATTGTTGTTCTACGACGGCAATATGTTTCCGGCTGAATATCGCGGCAGCATGTTCGTCACGTTTCACGGATCATGGAACCGCAGAATACCCACCGGATACAGAGTGGTTCGAATACCTATGAATGACAAGGGCGAACCTCAAGGGCCGCCGGAAAACTTCATCACCGGGTGGCTTCGTCCTGGAGAGAGCAAGAAGGGCGTTTGGATGGGGCGGCCAGTCGGTATTGTGGTCGGGCCGGACGGCGCGATGTATGTCAGCGACGATTCCTCGGGAGTGGTCTACCGGGTGACGTGGGGGAAGTGAAGATTTGGGATTTCTGATCCGCGATTGAAGACTGAAGAAGTTGAACAGTCCAGAGTTTAAGTATCTCTCCCGAAATACTTTTCATGTTGTTCGTAAATGTAGTTATCGGTCATGCCTGCGATGTAGTCGCAAATCACGCGGGGTAAGGAATCTTTGACCGCCTTTTGCTGATAGCTCTGCGGCAGGTTTTCAGGCTTTGTCATCCAGAATTCGAATAATTCATGAATCACGAGCCCGGCATCGTTTTTTTCCGGCTCGAGAGCTTCGCTGAAATAGAGATTTTTGTACAGGAACTCCTTGGCGCCACGCCTCTCTTCTTCCACTTCGGGGCTGAATGTCGCAAGGCGCCGGGGACAGGCACGCACATCTTCCAGGCTGCGGATGCCGCACGCCTCGATCTGATTTTGCAGATTTCGGATCAGATCGCCGACCATGCGATCGAGGATTCGCTTTACCGCTTCGTTAAACTTCAGTTTCTCGATCGCGGCGGGATAGATTTTTTCGGCTTCGCGATAATAACGGTCAAACACCGGAACGCCACTGCGGATCTGGGGGAGCGTAAGCAGATGCGATTCAAATCCGTCGTCGAGATCGGCGGTGTCGTAGGCGATTTCGTCAGCCAGGTCGATGAGCTGAGCCTCGAGTGGCGGACGCTGGTCGAGCAGGTACTCGGCGAGTTCGGGAAACCGATCCGCGGAATAATCATGCGAGTGCTTGATGATGCCTTCGCGCACTTCAAAGGTGAGATTGAGTCCCCGAAAAGCGGCATAGCGCAATTCAAAGTCTTCCACGATGCGCAGGGCATGCAAGTTGTGATCAAAGAAGAGGCCGTGCTCGCGCATGGCAGCGTCCAGCGCTTTTTCGCCGGCGTGACCAAAGGGCGGGTGGCCGACGTCGTGGACTAACGCAAGCGCTTCGACGAGGTCCACATTCAGGCCGAGTTGTGCTGCCACGGTTCTTGCGATCTGGGAAACCTCCAGGGTATGAGTGAGGCGATTGCGGAAGTGGTCGGAGAAACGGCGAGTGAAAACCTGGGTCTTGGCTTCCAAACGGCGAAAAGCGCGGGAGTGAATGACACGGTCACGGTCGCGCTGGAAGTCGTTGCGGTAGGGATGCTGGGCCTCGGGGATGCGGCGTCCGCGGGATTGTTCAACCCGCACGGCGTAATCGGCCAGCATGTGGAAAGTTTAGCATTTGGAGAAGCAATCAGCATTCAGCACTCAGCACTCAGATTCTAATTCCGTCTTGCCTTTTTTTGCGGTGGGCGGGACGCCCACCGGACAGCCGCCGGGACGGCGGCGCTACTTTGCGGAATGCTGAATGCTGAATGCGGAATGCTGAATGCTGAATGCGGAATGCTGAGTGCTGAGCGCTAGTTCTTAATTTCTTTCAGCTTCAGTTTCATTTCGGTTGTGGGTTCGAAGCCCATGGCTTCGTAGAGCGGCTTACCGTCCTTGCTGGCGTGCAGGTAAACGGCGGCGAAATTTTCTTTTCGGCACCAGTCCACCATGGTCCGCATCAATTCGCTGGCGATGCCTTTTCTTCGGAACTGTGGATAGACGTAGACGTTGAGGATAGTGGCTCGACGGCATTCGAGGTCGTAGGGATGGCTCGGCCACGGGCTGATCAGGACCGATCCGCTACCCGCGACCTGATCCTCTTTCAACGCGATCCAGCAGCGGAAGGAGCCGTTAGCGATCGCTTTAGTGATATAGGGCTCGCATGAGGAGATCATGCCTGACAGGGCGTCGGCGTCGGTGTCGCCCATGGCCTCGTACATGCCGCGGCGATGGCGCAGAATTTCGGGGATGTCGGCTGCTGTCGCATGTCGGATTTGTACATCGAGACTCAATGCTTGATCTCCAACAAGTAGCGCCAGCCTCTGGCCGGCCCGATAGGCGTGCGGGACGCCCCCAGACAGCCGGCGGGACGCCGGCGCTACAAAGACAAAGGCCGAGGTTCGCTCGGCCCTTTAGGTGACACATCGTTCGAGTTCAAACGGATTACTTGTTGTCGGAATCCTCTTTGGCCAACTTCATCTTGGCGGATTCCAGTTTCTTCTGTACTCGCGCCATGTCGTCCTGATCGACTTCGGCAGCTACGGTCTTGTTCCACTCTGAAATCGCGCGCTCCCAGTGGGCCGCGGCGAGCTTCAGACGTCCGGTCTTCTGATAAAGATCGCCCAGGTGATCCTGAACCGTGGGATCTGTGCCGATCCGCTGGGACGCTTTAATCAGAGTGTCTTCCGCCGACTCATATTTGCCCAAGCGGAAGTAGGCCCAGCCTAATGAATCAAGATATGCGCCGTTTGAGGGATCGAGATCGACGGCTTTCTTGATCATGCCCAGCGCTTCGTCCAGTTTGACGCCGCGATCGGCGAGCATATAGCCAAGGTAGTTGAGAGCGGTAGCGTTTTGTGGATCGGCGGCCAGCACCTTGCGGAACGCTTCTTCCGCGGGTTCGTATTTTTTCTGGCGTTCGTACGTTGAGCCTCGCAGGAAGTAAATGTATTGCTTGTCTTCGTCCTTGGTAGAAAGCGGTTCAGCCTTGTCGAGGGCTTCTTCGGCTTCCGGCCAGCGCTTCAGCCGGCTATACATCTGGGACAAAGTGATGTAAACCTCACGATCATCAGGCGTGCCCTTCAGCAGAGATTTGACCTGCTGCAATCCAGCATCGGTCTGACCCATGTCAGCCAGTTGCGCCGCGTACACCATCTTGAGCGCGCGATCATTCGGCAGCTTCTGCACTGCTTCTTTGGCGGTGTCGGTGGCCTGCTGCCACTGCTTGGCTTCGCGGTAGGTGTCGATCATCTGCTGATAGCCGCGCTCGGCATTCTCGTCACCCAGCGCGAGCATCTTTCGGAACGTTTCAATCGCCTGGGGGTTGTTGTTATTGTCGCGATAGATTGTGCCCAAGCGTTCAAGGAAGACGGACCGGTTGTTTTTCTCGGCCTGGGTATAGTTGCTATCTGCTTTTTCCGTTTTCTTGAGCAGATCCTGCATGACCTGAATGCCTTCGTCGTAGCGCCCCTGGGCCTGGTAAACGGAAGCCATGTTGTAGGGCACTTCGATCGAATCCGGGGCCATGGTCGCGGCTTTTTTCAGGCTTTCCAGCGCCAGGTCGAACTTTCCGCTTTTGCGGTAAATCTCCGCCATCCGGAGGTAGGTCTGCGCGTCTTCAGGATTGGCGTCGGCGATAACTTTATATTGCTCAAGCGCGGCGTCGGTCTGGCCATCATTCATCAGATTTTGGGCCAGGCCGCGGATGGCATCCAGATAATCGTGGTCGAGCTCAATCGCCTTCTTGTAGGCGGTGATCGCGTTCTTGTATTGCTTCTGTTGTTCGTAGGTGTAACCCAGAGCAGAGTAAAGCTTGGCGGAGCGGGCAGCGTCCGGGATGGCACTCAGAACTTCTCCGGCTCGCGAGGTGTCGCCTTCTTCGTTGTACAGATAAGCCAGCGTGGTTACAGCCTCTTCGGAATTCGGGTCCAGCTTGACGGCGGTCTTGAATTCACCCTCTGCTTTTTGCAGGTCGTTGTTCAAGCGATAAAGACGGCCGAGGAGGAGGTGGTCGTCCACGTTGTCGGGTTCGATCTTGATGATCTGTTCGTACTGCTCGATTGCCAGCTTGAGAACGTTCTGGGAGCCTTGTCCGGCTTGAATGTCACCCAGTGAGCGAAGATAAATTCGGCCCAGCAGTTTGTGCGCTTCGAGGTTGTTGGGATCGCGCTTGAGTATGTCCTGCGCTTCCATAACTGCATCGCGGATACGGCCGGTCTTGGCGTAGAGCTCGGCCAGACCGGAGGTCAGGTATTCGGAGGTCGGGTCGGCGTCGATGGCGAGCCGGTATTCCTCGATCGCTTTGTTAGCCAGCTCGCTTCGGCCATACACCGCTACTTGCTCTTCATACATGTGCGCGACGGTGTAGTGGTAATAGGCAGCGGCCTTATCCAGTTTGCGCGGTGCAGGAGCGGCTGCCGGTTTGGAGTCCGAGGCCGGCGTTTGCGCGACCGAAGAAACAGCGAGGGCTACGAGGATAAGAGCGCAGTAAATACTTTTCATGGAGGACCTTCGGCTTCCCTGAACCATAGCGATTGGATGCCGAACCGCTGCGGGCGGGTGCTTCTTATGATTGTAAACCGTGGCAGCGAGAGCTGGCGAAAAAGCAGCTCGCAGAACCGGGGGAATCAATGATCGGAAGTACAGGGACTACTAGAATTGATGGTATCAAAATTTTCGAATTGACGAATTGTAAAGAACTGTTATGGGCCGCGTCGGATCAACTGATTTCGAGAAATCGGCAGTCCATATTTAGTGTCTGAAATGCCTGACTCCAGTAAAAATCATGGCTAGTCCCAGCCTGTCGGCAGCTTCGATCACATCCTGGTCGCGGACCGAGCCGCCAGGCTGGATAATTGCGGTCGCGCCCACCTTGGCGATCTCTTCCACTCCGTCTGGAAAAGGAAAGAACGCATCCGATGCGGCGACGGTGCCCTTCAGGGGCAGGACCGCTTTCATGGCCCCGATTTTGCAGGAATCCACTCGGCTCATCTGGCCGGCACCCACCCCAACGGTTTGTCCGTCGCGGGCGTAGAGAATGGCATTGGATTTCACGTGCTTGGCGACTTTCCAGGCGAATAACAGTGCGCGCTTTTCTTCGGCAGTGGGTTGTCGTTTCGTGACAACTTTAAGATCGGCGTCCTGAAGCGGTCGCATATCGTTATCCTGCACGAGGATTCCGCCGGAGACGTTCTTGAGCACCCATTTTTGAGGAGCGTTGGTGATTTCCACCAGGCGAAGGTTCTTCTTGGCGGCAAACTTCGCACGGGCAGCGTCGTCGAATTTGGGCGCAGCGATAACCTCCAGGAAAAGTTTGGCCATTTCCTCCGCAGCCTCGCCATCCACCGGACGATTCACTCCGATTACCCCGCCAAAAGCGGAGACCGGGTCGCATTCGAGGGCTTTTTTGTACGCCTCGGCGAGAGTCTTGCCGGTTGCGGTACCGCACGGATTGGTGTGCTTGATAATGGCGCAGACCGTCTCGTCAAATTCCTGCGCAAGGTCCCACGCTGCCTGCAGGTCGACGATATTGTTGTACGAGAGTTCTTTGCCTTGGATTTGCCGGCCATTCGCCACGCCCGTCCCAGAGCCGTCGGAGTACATCGCGGCTTTCTGGTGGGGATTCTCGCCGTAGCGCAAGTCCATGACCTTGTTGAACGACAACCGCAGCGTCTGGGGAAAGCCAGCTTCGGGATGAAACTCAAAGTGGCCATTCGCACTGACCCGTTCGAGGGTAGATGCGATAGCTGAATCGTATGCCGCTGTGGTGGCGAATGCCTTCTGCGCGAGGCGCCATTTGGTGGCGGAAGAAAGTTCTCCCCGTGATTTTGCCATTTCTTCGGCGATCGATTTGTAATCGTCGGGCGAAGTCACGACCGCCACATCCTGAAAATTCTTGGCGGCAGAACGGATCATCGACGGTCCACCGATGTCGATGTTCTCGATCACATCTTCGAAAGGCACGCCCGGTTTGGCTGCAGTTTTCTCGAAGGCATAGAGATTGACCACAACCATGTCGATGGGTTCAATGCCATGCTCGGCCACTGCGGTTCGGTGCGAGGAATTCTCGCGGCGGTGCAGAATTCCTCCATGTACCTTGGGGTGAAGAGTTTTAACCCGGCCATCGAGCATCTCAGGAAAACCGGTGAGTTCGGAGATGTCCTTAACCTTGACGCCCGAGTCGCGCAGCAGTTTGGCGGTGCCGCCGGTGGAGACCAGTTCCACTCCCATGCCTGCCAGCTTGCCGGCGAATTCCACCAGTCCGGTTTTGTCGGTCACGCTGAGGATGGCGCGCTGGATTTTGGTCTCGGACATTGCAGGCCTCGGAGGAATGGATTGTGCCTGGGAAGGCAGAGAAATTCTATCAGTTGCGGACTTCGGTCGTCAGGCTGCGGATGTCGGCGTACGGAGGGGATTTCTGCAGTGGATGGTTCGGAAAGAATCAACTGCTGGATAGGTTTAGAGCGGGAGCTCTTCAGGCGGTGTCGGTGCGCACGCCAGATCCTTCGGGACTGAAGTCCCTCAGGATGACGCATAGGAGGGGGTAACGACCAACGACTAACGACCGAAGACCGACGACTATGTCGTCTTTGCCTTCGCCTTCAGTTTTACCTGGCCGTTTTGCATTTCCACCGTGTACTCGACTGCTTCGCAGCCGTATTGTTTGCGGATCTGATCGGTCTTTTTTTGCACAAACGACGAAAAGCTATCCAGATTGCCGGAAACGGTCTCGCCTGATTTTTTCTTGGCTTCGGTCAGAGCCTGATAGAGCTTCCGCACCTGATCGCTCTCGCTTCGAACGTCACCGCATTCCACGCTGAAAGGCTTTTCTTCGGATTTGGAGAAAGAGGATACCGCATCCGCGGTGACATGTGACGTCGCATCAGCCGTTCCTGCTTCCGCTGCTCCCGTCGCTCCAGCTGCGGCGGCATGTCCTACGCCATAGACTTTATGTTCCGGTTCACGTTCTTCCGGGCGCACGCCCTGAACCGAGAGAATTGCATCCTGGGGTCTGCGATACCCTTCTTCACGGATGCGATTTTTCTTGCGCCACAGGTCGCTATAGATCGCGTAGCGCTGCGCGATTTCGTTGTAACGGAAGCGCTGGGAAAAACTCATGCGGCCGCCGCCGTCACTGAATTTCCGCAACAGGGAGAGCACTTTCCACTCGACGTCAGTCGGAGGTCTCTTCGTCGGATTGCTGAAATAGATCTCGTAATCGATCTTCAGCCGGCGCAGTTGCGAGTCTAGAAGGCTCAGTTCTTCGTCGATGGTCACCCGGAGATCTCCTTCCGATAGTGTAGGGACTGTCAGGCAAGTGGACGAGATTCCCGTAGGCCACGAGAGGGATGGAACGAAAGTACCTAAAGGCAGCTGTCAGCTCTCAGCTGTCAGCCTTCAGTAAAAGCCGAAAGACAGTTGTCAGTTCTCAGTTATCCAGTGTTCAGCAAAAAGCCCCGGGCACAGACTTTGTGCTGCGATTAGAGCAGTTTACTGACCGCCGAGAGTTGAAAACTGAGGGGCGAGAGCTGACGGCTGAGAACTTATTTCGTGGCCATCTTTTTGACCATGGCCAGGACCAGCTTGCGGTCGCTGTCGTTGAGGCTCACCGAATAGCGGCGGATCTGACTCAAGAAGCGAACTTCGTCGTCAGAAAGCTGGGGAAGGTTTTTCGAGCCGTTGGTGTGACCGGACTCAGAGAAAAATTGGGAAAGCGCGATTTCCATTGCCCCGGCAATCTTGGCCAGCGTGTCCAGCGATGGGATCGTGTGTCCGTTTTCTACCCGGGAGAGGTAGCAACGCAGAAGTCCGGTGCGTTTTTCGATGTCTCCCTGGGACATGCCTCTTTGTAAACGGTAGTCTCGGATGGTCTGGCCGATGTTCATAGAGAAAGCAACCAAAACAAGCCCCCAATGATGACGTGCATAGTAACCAGAGTAGTACCTTCTGGCAAGAGGAATTTCGTTGCACCAGGAACGGTGACGGAGTAAATGCGCGGCCTTACCGGTGAAAACGCTGCTCCAACGGACAAAAACTTTTCCGTCGGTGGTCGTTGGCCCTTGGTCGTTGGCAACAGTAGATTCCTCACCGTTGAATGCTACGACGAACTTCGCCACCAGATCAGATTCGTAACCGGATCTTCTCCAGTTTCCGTTTAACGATATATCCCGAGCTCAAAGAGTCAATTCCATGTACACAGTACCGTCCATTGGATTCGGGCGATACGGTTCGATCTCCACGAATCCAAGCCGTCGATACAAGGCAACGGCATTGGGCATTACGGGCTCAACTGTATCGAGCCGCATTTTCCGGTATCGAATCGTCGCGGGCCTCCGCGATCACAGCCTCAGCCAGGGCACGGCCGACGCCTTTGCCGCGAAGTTGCGGGCGGAGATAGAGTCGTTTCATTTCGCAAATTTCAGAATCGAGCTTGTGCAGTGCTACGCACCCAGCCAGTTGACTTCGATACTCCGCGAGCAACAAGCGGCCGTCAGGCGGAGCGTAGTCTCCAGGCAGCCCGGCGAGCTCCTGATCGAAATTCTGAAAACAAAGGCTGAAGCCGAGCGATTCTGCATACTCGCGAAAAAGCTCACGAGCCTGGGCGATCTGAACCGGCGATTCCGCCTGCTTTAACGTGAGTCTGGGGTTTCCCACTGGCCTTCCTCTTGCTCTCTCTTGCGGTTCTGGGCTGACGCATCGTGCGCCGCCTTAACCCATCAACATGCCGCCGTTTACGTTCAGCACATGCCCAGAGATATACGAAGCTTCCTCGGAAGCCAGAAAAGCTACTGCGCCTGCGACATCCTCAGGCGAACCTACACGCCCAAGCGGAATCATCTTGATCGCGTTTTCCTTGAAGTCATCTTTCAAGACCGACGTCATGGCTGTCTCGATGAACCCCGGAGCGACGGCGTTGCAGGTGATATTGCGCGAACCCACCTCGCGGGCGATGGCCATGGTCAGACCGATCAGCCCTGCCTTGGAAGCAGCATAGTTTGCCTGTCCTGCCTGTCCCATCTGGCCAAAAATCGAGGTGATGTTGATGATCCGGCCCCAGCGTTGTTTGAGCATGGAACCGATCGCCTGCTGAGTGCAGAGGTAAGCGGACGTGAGATTGGTGTTCAGCACACTGTCCCAGTCAGCCCGCTTCATTCGCATGACAAGTTGATCGCGAGTGATACCGGCATTGTTTACCAGAATATCGATCTTGCCGAAGCGCTCGATTACGGCCTTGAAGGTGGATTTGATTTGCTCCTCATCACCGACGTCGAGCAGGAAGGCTTCCGCCTTACCTCCGGCGGCAGCAATCTGGGTCGCCAGGTCGTTCAGTTTTTCCTGATTCCGGGCCGCCAGCGCCAGGGTGGCTCCCGATTGCGCCAATCTCAATGCGCAGGCGCGTCCGATACCCTGCGACGCACCCGTCACCAGCGCAACCCGGCCCGAAAAAGTCATGAATGCTCCTGAATAGAACGGTGAATTATAACCGCTGCAGATTTAATGCAGACGCGAGCGACTTTCCAAGTGCAACCAACGATCGCAACCACGTCGGCCGACGGGGTGCTCGCGCTTGTATTTTTTATTTAATGTGGCAGGTCGCCAGTCCGCGTTTTTCAAGATACTGCTGGTGATAGTCCTCGGCGGGATAGAAGGTGACCGCCGGAACAATCTGGGTGACGATCGGCTTCTTGAAGCGACCCGATTTCTCCAGTTGCTCCTTTGAGAGCTTGGCTTCGCGTTCCTGCTCCGGTGAGTGGAAGAAAATTGCCGAGCGGTATTGTGTTCCCGTGTCGGGGCCCTGCCGGTTGAGTTGCGTAGGGTCGTGATTCTCCCAGAATACCTGCAGCAGTTTGTCGTAGGACAATTTCGCGGGATCGTAATCGACTTCCACGGCCTCTGCATGGCCGGTACGATCGCTGCAAACATCCTTGTAGGTCGGATTGTCGAAGTTTCCGCCGGTGTAACCGACGCTGGTTGCAGTCACGCCCGGTAACTGGCGGAAAGTGGCTTCAACTCCCCAGAAACAGCCTGCGGCAAAAGTGGCTTTGGCCATATCGATTAACTCCTCGTTGATTATAAAGACGATTATAGAGACAGATCATGAAGCGACAATCATTAGATGGATTGGCGGGAGAAAAGTAGCACCGTTCCGTGGGAGTGCCAGATATTGCCGAAAAGCAGTTTGCAACCGGGACAATCCGGCATACCATGGCTGGCCTCGATTAGGCTTTTCACGGAGAAAACAACATGTTCCTTCTGGATGTCAACCTATGGTCCGTGCTGGTGGCCGCGGTTGCCACTATGGTTGTGGGCTTTCTCTGGTACTCGCCGCTGCTCTTTGCGCGTCCGTGGATGGTGGCAATGGGCTACGATCCGGACAATAAGGCCAAAATCCAGGAGATGCAAAAAAGCGCCGGGAAAAGCTATGCGATTTCTTTTGTCGCCAGCCTGGTTACGGCATTCGTGCTGGGGAAAGTGATCGACATCACGAGCGTCAATACCGTTCTCTACGGGATGAAAGTCGGTTTTGCCATGTGGTTGGGATTCGTGACCACGGTGCAGTTGACGGCCAAACTCTTCGGCAATCAGTCAACCAGGTTGTATTTGATCAATACGGGCTATCAGTTGGTGTGCTACCTGGCGATGGGCGCGATTCTTGCGGTGTGGCCCCGGTAAATTTATTCCGTCACCATGGCGCCGGTTAACTGCGCCACGCGGTCTACCCGGTGTTGCATACACCAGATCGCCAATTCGTCCGCGATCTTTTCGGTGGCCACCGGATCCCAGTAGCTGGCGGTTCCAATCTGCACTGCGGTTGCGCCGGCCAGCATGAACTCCACGATGTCGGCGGCGGTCGAAATTCCGCCCATGCCGATGACCGGAATATTCACGGCTTTCGAAGCGTCGTAAACCATTCGCAGGGCGATCGGCTTAATCGCGGGACCGGACAGTCCGGCGGTGATGTTCGCAATGCGGGGCTTACGAGTTTCAGGATCGATGGCCATGGCCACGAATGTATTGACCAGCGAGATGGCGTCCGCGCCGGCGTCCTGGGCCACGCGAGCCATCTGCGCGATGCTGGTCACGTTAGGTGAGAGCTTCACAATCAGCGGACGGCGGGATATGCGCTTGGTGGTGTTCACAACTTCGTCCAGCGATCGCGGATCGCCACCGAAATGGATCCCACCAGCGCTCGTATTCGGACAGGATACGTTTAACTCGTACGCGGCAATGTCTTCGCCTTCGTTCAGAATCTCGATGGTTCGTTCGTAGTCTTCGCGGCTGTAGCCGAAAACGTTGGCGAAGACGACGATATTTTTCATCTTGCGCAGCTTGGGCAATTTTTCTTCGAGAAACGCGCGCGCGCCGATGTTCTGCAGTCCAATCGCGTTGAGCATGCCGGCCGGAGTTTCATACAAACGCGGAGGCGGATTTCCGGCCATGGGTTCGGCGGAGAGTCCTTTTACGACAAAGCCGCCGAGCTTGTTGAGGTGGACCACATCTTCAAATTCGACGCCGTAGCCAAAAGTACCGCTGGCGGCGATCACCGGGTTCTTCAACTTTATGCCGGCGAAGCTGACGCTGAGATCGGGGCCGGGAGTCGCCGCGGCGGGCGGTGTCATCTGCGACGCCCCCGCAATCGGAAGCTCAATGTTTTTTACGGTGGCAGTCATTCCGTGCTGGGGGATCGGGTGGCCGGCGGCGGGTTTGAAGTCATGGCCTTCGACGGCCGGCGAAGATCGGTCCTGCGCCCCGCTCGATGGACTCGCACCGCGCCGCGGCGTGGCCAGAATCTCAGTCAGGACCCGCCCTACAGCGTGAGTTGGAGCATTGATGCCCAGTAGCGAAGCGAAAGTCGCGACCATATCTACGGGTTCGGCGTGAGTGCGGTAAGTTCCCGGTTGGAACGGAAGTCCATAAAAGGCAAGCGGCACGTGAGTGTCGTAGGTGTAAGGGGTTGCATGATCCGTTCCGCCGGAGAAACCGATCGTGAAGGGCGTGGGAACGCCGAGCACATACCATCCTCCGAGCGGTGAATAACTGTGCAGATACTTCAACCCGAGTTCAGTATTCGGCGCGTCACCTCGCTCGAGTTGTGAACGGGTGTAGTAACCGCGCAGCCCGGCCTGTTTCATCGCTTCGCCCACCGCATGTTCCGCCTCTTGTTCGTTCGCCTTCACTGCCGCGAAAGCGTCCTGATTCAACCAGGCCACCGGGTAGTCGAGCTGCTTGACGTATTCACCCGGGTGCGAAAGTTTGGCGGATAATCCGCTGTTTATCTGCGAGCGTATTTTGTCGATGGGGAGGTTTGAACCTGGAACGCGGAGCATGGTCGCGACTTTTGGCAGAGGAGCGATCCCGTGATCGGCGGAAAGCGCAATCCAGATATTGGCCAGCCCAATCTGGTGTCCCAAATACTCGAAGAATCCGGCCAGCTGCCGATCCATGGCCATCGCCATGGCTTGCATCTCAGCAGAGTCGGGCCCGACCTTGTGGCCGAGAATATCGTTGGCGGACAAGCTGACTATCAACAGGTCGGTGGCAGGTCCGCTACCCAGCTTTTCATATGTGATCAGCTCCCGGGCAAATTCAAGTTCGTAGTCGTTGGCCAGAGGCGTTGAGCCCACGAGATCATAGAAGTTGCCTGCCTTGCCTTCAACGGGCTTGGTGGTGCGCAGGACATTTCCGTTGCTGTCCTTCCACTCCTGGTTCAGGTATTTCTCCCCGCGCTTGTTGTTATTGAAATCCTGCACCCATTTTGGAAGTTCGGTCCGGTAGTAAGTAGAGGTGATCCAGGCGCCGGTTGCCCGGTCGATCCAGTAAGCGCCGTCGGCCGAGAAACCGCCCGGGAGGACGGAAGCGCGATCCTTGAGTGAGATAGCGAAGACGCGAGACTTGCCCTGGGTCGCCAATTTGAGTTCGTCCCCCAGGGTGTCGGCGAGAAGGTTGCGAGGGGAAGCGCCGGGTACGTCCGCCGGCAACACCAACAAGTTTTGTCTGATCATCATCCGCCGCGGCGACCATCGCCTTTTTTTGCGGGTCCCACCATTCATTGGCCATGATGCCGTGGCCGTTGGTGTAGGCTCCGGTCAGCAAAGTTGCATGGCCCGGGGCGGTCCGGGTGTTGGCATAGTTGTAATTGCAATCGGTGAAGTCAGCGCCTCGATCGAGCAGAAGACGGAAGCCGCCTTCGCCCCACTGATCGCGGTAGCGCTCAAGGTAGTCACCGCGAAATTGATCTATGACGACAATGACTACAAGCTTGGGACGCGCGTTGTAAGCGGAACTGGAACCTGCGCCAGTGAGGCCTAGACAGAATAAAAGTCCCAGGATCGAAGAGCGAAGAGAGGATCGCATTTGCGGGGTAGTTTACAGCGTGCAAGACGCCAGGCCAAATGGACGAGCGAAGACGACTGCATTGCATGAGATATGCCTGGACACGGGACGAGACAATGTCGGAATGACAATTGTTCGCGTTCGGTTCGCGCTGCCGTGGGCGCCGCGAGTGCACTTCCCTGCCATTTTTCGATACAGTAGTTAACTCCGATGCTTGATCTCAACTTCGTCCGCGACAATCTGCCCCTGGTTGAAGAGAAACTGCGCCTGCGTGGTATGGATCCAGGCGAAGTGCTGAAAGATTTTATCGAGGTCGATGCACAGCGGCGGCAAGCCATCACTGAAGCCGATACCACCAAAGCGAGACGCAACCGCGCGTCAGAAGAAATCGCGAAACTGAAAAAGAGCGGGCAGGATGCTGCCGTGCAAATGTCCGAAACCAAGGAATTGCGCGAACAGATCCAACAACTGGAAAAAGTCTCGGCACAACTTGAAACACGTCTGCAAGAAATTCTGGCCGGGATTCCCAACTTGCCGCACGAGAGCGTCCCGGTGGGGAAGACGCCCGAAGACAACATTGAAGTCCGGCGATGGGGCACCGTTCCGAAGTTCGACTTCGCGCCCAAACCGCACTGGGAGCTTGGGGAGCAGCTGGGCATTCTCGATCTCGAGCGGGCGACGAAACTTTCCGGCGCGCGTTTCGCTGTGTACTGGGACCTTGGCGCGAAGCTGGAACGCGCGCTGGCGAACTTCATGCTCGATCTGCACACGCGCGAACACGGCTATACCGAAGTGCTGCCGCCGTACCTGGTGAATTCGGAGTCAATGTACGGGACAGGGCAGTTGCCAAAATTCGCCTCCGATTCTTTTCGCGTTCCGCACGGCGAAAAAGATCTATGGCTCATTCCCACCGCGGAGGTCCCGGTCACGAATCTTTACCGCGACGAAGTGTTGGATGCCTCGCGACTGCCGGTTTCGCTTACGGCGTATACGCCGAGTTTTCGCAGCGAAGCTGGTTCCTACGGCAAAGATGTGCGCGGGATCATCCGGCAGCATCAGTTCCAGAAAGTAGAACTGGTTAAATTCGCACGGCCAGACACTTCATACGAGCAGTTGGAGCGACTCACCCATGATGCCGAGGAGGTGCTTCAGAAACTCGGATTGCACTACCGGGTGGTCGCATTAAGCACGGGTGACATGGGATTCTCTTCGGCGAAGACCTATGACATTGAAGTGTGGCTGCCGGGACAGCAGTTATTTCGGGAAATCTCTTCGTGCTCGAACTTCGAAGCCTTCCAGGCACGACGCGCCAACATTCGCTATCGTCCTGAAGGCAAGAACAAGACCGAATTTCTCCACACGCTGAACGGCAGCGGACTGGCAGTCGGTCGCACCTGGGTGGCTATCGTGGAGAATTATCAGCAGGCTGACGGAAGTGTGCTGGTTCCTGAAGTCTTGCAGCCGGCCATGGGGACAGACCGCATAAGGCCGAAGAAGCTCTAGAGCGGCTCATGCCGAGACGGGAGGATTGTTCCAAGGCGTGCAACACCAACGTTTGCCAAGCGGGGAGCGACAAACTAGACTTGTGCGGGACCATGTTGTCCCGGGGCCACGATGAACACTACCATCGCCGACGCGCCTGCCGTGCCCACGTCCAATTTCTGGCGCACAATTCGCGACTACATTCTCTGGTCCTACGAACGCGGCACCATTCAGTACGACATCATGGTGACGCTCATTCTGCTATTCGTTTTCCTTTCACCCTACTGGATCAACTTCCACGATAAACCGGTACAGCGGAATCCGCATCCAACCGGCGTAGTAGTAACTCCGGATGCTGCCGGGGGTTTCATCTACCAGATTGACGGACCGGCCATCTCCGGCAAGGATGAGGCGGCGGTGCGGACACAATTGTTGCGGATCATAGAACCTATCTCGGGAGAAGTGAGCATCATCAGGTACGAGCCTGTGCGCGATCAACAGGGGCGCGTGCAGACTTACAAAGTCTGGGTACATAAAGAGTAGGCGGTGCGGCGCCACCGCAGTAAGGCAAAAGATGAAGCCCCGAAAGCTACTCCTCAGTCTGCTCCTGATCATTTCCGTTCTGCTTCCCCGATTATGGGGGCAAGCTTCCTCGCCAACCCAATCATCCGATCAGGCGCTCGAGAAGATCCTAGGCCAAATGGACTCTGCCGCCGAAAACTTTCACACTACCGAAGCCGATGTTCTCTGGGACCAGTATCAGAAAGTGGTCGACGAGCACGAAGCCCAGAAGGGAAAGGTCTATTTCCGCAGGTCCGGGAAGGAAGTCCAGATGGCTGCGGACATCACCGATCCCGACCAAAAGTATGTGCTTTTCAGCGGTTCGAAAGTGCAGGTCTACCAACCCAAAATTGAGCAGGTGACTGCATACAATACCGGCAAAAGCCGCGAAGATTTTGAGAGTTTTCTGGTTTTGGGCTTCGGCGGCCGCGGACATGATTTACAGAAGTCCTTCCAGGTGAAGTATTTGGGAGCGGACAGAATTGACGGCATCGATGCGGTCAAGCTGGAGCTTGTTCCCAAGGCAGCCAATCTTCGCAATAACATCGACCACATCATCTTGTGGATCGATCCAGCCCGCGGAATTTCGGTGCAACAGCAGTTTTTCTTCGGGCCGTCGGGCGACTATCGCCTGGCCAAATATTCCAACATTAAGGTTAACGAGAAGATCGCCGACTCTGCATTCAAACTGAAAACCACCGGCAAGACCAAGTTCATCTCTCCGCAGGGCTAGAAATTTAACCCTCAAAGGTGGAAGATAGAGGCTGAAAATCCCGAAGAGGGGCGGTATACTGCTCAGGCGTTTACTGAAATCCCCACTGGACGCCTGAATTGCATGGCCAAAGTATTTACCATCCCGGTTCCCCCCAGTATTGGGCGCAAACGCCGAGAACGCACGGCTGACCCGCGCTATGTGGACGGTCAGAGGTTGTTGGTGGAGGCGATGAAGTATCTCGCCCAAGCCGATCCGATCTCTAACCGCGGTGCCATCGAACTGCTTTCTGAACATGTTCGTACCCGTTTCCGCATGAGTGACTCTCCGTTAGGCTAAAGCACTCCTCCTTTCCGCTGGTATCGCCCAAGAAAAAAACTGCTGATTGCTATGCAAGATTTCGATGCTGATCTTGCACGTCCGAGATAACGGGGAGTTCGTGACCAGCAGTCAAGTTCCCATCCAGATCCTTTCTGTTATGTGCAGTGGATTCCGCTTGATAGTTGCGATGGACGGCCACTAGACTTCGGCCCTACAGCGCGGTCTCACAGCAGGATCGCGCGCGGCGCTGTGTGCTGACATCAGGGGGAACGCATGCGACAACACCTGGTTTTTCGATGGGCGTCTTTGTTTGTTCTCGTCGCTGGCCTGTCTTTCGGCCGGCCGGTTTCCGCGCAGCAAACCACGGGAGATATTACTGGAACAGTGACTGACAGCACGGGAGCCGTGCTGCCCAACGTGACCGTTACCGCAGTCAACGCCGGGACAAACGCTTCCCGTGCTGGTGTCACCAACGATACCGGAGCCTTCCGAATTCCGGCTCTTGCCATTGGCAGTTACCGAGTCACCGCTTCGGCAGAAGGCTTCAAGTCGGCGGTGCAAACCGTCGAGGTTCTCTCAGGTTCGGTTATTCAATCCAGTTTCAAGCTGCAGATTGGTCAGCGATCAGAGACAGTTGAGGTCGAGGGTTCCGCGCCACTGGTGGAACTTTCCCCCAACAACAATAATTACGTTGACGCCGAGAAGATCGCCAACGTTCCCCTCAACGGGCGCGACTTCAATTCGCTTCTTGCAATCACTCCCGGTGTGCAGCGCGCGCCCGGTGGCGGGTTTCTGGCAGTCAGCATCAACGGTTCGCGCACGACTTCCAACAATTACTTCATCGACGGCCTGTATAACAATGACCGCTACTACGGCGACTCGGCCATCAACCAGACCGGCATTTTGGGCATTCCCGCGGTCACTTTCCCTCCTGACGCGATTGAGGAACTGAGCGTTCAGGAAACGCCTTCGTCGGAATATGGGGTGAAAGGCGGCGCGCCAATTCTGATCAGCATGAAGAGCGGAACGAATACCTGGCACGGTGGCGCCACCTGGGTCAATCACAACGGCATTGGCGATGCGGACAATTACTTCGCCAACCACAACACCGACAATTGCGGTTCGCCCGGAGAATGCAAGCCAACGCCGATCCATAACAACCAGTTTCACGTGAACATTGGCGGGCCGATCGTGAAGGACAAGGCTTTCTTTTTCCTGTTCTATGAAGGCCAGCGTTACAAATCCATCGCCACCGGCAGCCGGGCTGTTCCGAGTACCCGAGATGTTGCGGCGGCGGAAGCCGATATCGCCGCTAACGGTCTCACAATTGATCCTGTGGGCCAGACCCTCCTGAACTATTTTCCGATCACCGGGAATGGCACCTTAATTCAGCAGATACCGACCACCGCCAGCAGCAACGAATTTGGGACGAAATTCGATTACAAGCTGGGACAGCACCACTCGTTTGCGGTGCGTTATTTGTTGGGAGACAGCTTGCAGAGCGGGCCTCCGTTCGCGGGACTTCAAGCGGGCGGAGGACATCCGGCCGACCTTTTTAACTCGTTCGCGCCTTCGCGAGCGCAAATGGCAGGCTTGAGCTGGACCTGGAATGTAAGCAACAACAAGATTCTGGAAAGCCGGCTCGGCTACACCCGCTTCGCCCAGTTGATCGACGTCAACAACAAAGTTGATCCCAAGAGCCTGGGTATCGACACCGGGCCGCTGAGTCCCGGAGATTTCGGTGTGCCTTACGTCTATCTTTACCACCTGGGCTACGGCGGCTACATCGGCGGAGTGCAGGGTTATCCGCTTACGACGCGGCCTGACCAGACCATCGACTGGTCGGAGCACTTCTCCTGGGTGAAGGGAAACCACACGATCAAGCTGGGAGGAAACTTTCAGCGCGCCTACACCAACAGCCTCCGCAACGAAGCGCGTACCGGGCTGACAGCTGGGTTACTTCCAGAATTACTACCGGCGGAACCTTGCCTGGTGTTGCCGGCGATGTCGAAGAATTGCTGCTGGGCAAGGCGGATTTTGCCAGTCGCAGTTTTGGCGATACCCACCGTCACATCACGCAAAATTCAGTGGGCTTCTACGCTCAGGATGACTGGAAGATCAAGCCCCGGCTCACGCTGAATTATGGCTTGCGTTACGAGATTAACGGAACCATGCGCGACACCAACAACAATGAATCCGTATTCATTCCCCCGCCGGGACCCGGTTTTGCCAAGGTTGGAACCGATGTTGATGGAATTCACAACGTTGACTATCACGACTTCGGGCCGCACGTCGGGATTCTCATGGGATGTTTTTGGCAACAGCAGGGTAGCTTTCCGCGGAGGCTATTCGCTTATCCTACGATGTGGCAAATTTCGGAGCATTGGCAAATCCCTACAGCTTTGCGCACGCCAGCACCGGCGTATTCACCCAACTGAACCTTGGTTTCTTCAATCAAGCCAACACGGCCGCCAACGATGTGCCCCTGACTGACGTCTGACAACACGTTGGGAGGTGGCTGCTACGATCCCAATACTGGCATCGGTTCGTACATTTGCTTTGACTCGGCGGTGGCGGGGCCTCTGTTTGGAACCAATCCCACCGGCACGCCTCCGTTTAACGCGTTCTCGATCGTCCAAAATTTCAAGACTCCGCGATATCACAACTACAACCTGAGTTTGCAGAGCGAGCTTTTCCACAACAATGTCTTAACGTTGACTTACTCGGGCCAGCGCGGCAGCGACTTGATCATCTACAGCGACCTGAATGCCTCTCCGATAGGCACGCATTGCACAAGTCCGAGTGACTGCGACGCTTTCAGGCCGCTGGCTTCTTCATTCCCTGACTTGCGGCACGTGATCCAGGCGACTAACGAAGGATCATCGCAGTACGACAGCCTGCAGGCGTCATTCAACCAGAGGAGCTGGCACGGCTTCGACACTCAGTACAACCTGACTTGGAGCAAATGCTTCGACTACAACTCAGTCAATCGCGGCGGCGCAGGCGACTACCCGCAAATCAATAATTCCAATCCGGTGGGCAGTACTGCTCCTGCTACCCCCAACTTCGCCGATTCGCGCGGACTCTGCGACCACGACGTACGCTTGAATTTCAACGTCAGTGGTGTCTACGAAATTCCCACGATTCCGCACCTTCGGCAATCGTCTTGGGAAAGGGTTGGGCCCTCAGCACCGTCTATACCGCCCTCGCCGGAAGACCGTTCGCGGCGATTTTGGGCGGAGGCAGGTGAAACGTCAGGCCAGGGACTCGTGGGCAACAGCATTCGCGCTTCGTATGACGGAAGTCCGATCCACTACAACACCCGTAATCCGGACGAGTACGTGGTCGAGACCTATACCCAGGTCGGATCAGGCTGGACCCCTGTGGAGATACGGGGGCGGATTGCCGCTTTCTCCCTTCTTCATTCCTTGTACTGGGACCGTGGGTAACTCTCGTCGCGGACAATTGATCGGTCCTGGGCTCAGTCAATGGGACATGTCTTTGTACAAGAGCACAAAGATTACGGAACGGTTAAGCGTCGAACTTCGCTGGGAGGTTTACAACCTTCTTAACCGAGCCAATTTCCATTACTTCCCAGACAACAACGTGCTTGGCAGTTGCACGACCGTGCTTGCTGGCGGCGCTTGCGACCCCTCCGAGCATGCTTTTGGAACGATTGTAAAAACCTCCGACGTCGCCGCGGGCAATCCTGTGATCGCCCAAGGTGGACCTAGAAACATGAATTTCAGTTTGAAATTTACATTCTAGGAAATTAGGACAGGGTCAATTCCGTGGAGTCTGCCGAGACGGCAGGCTCCATTTTCTTTTGCGGCAGAACATTTCAAGAGCATGAATTTCATTTGCCTGGGAGCGTCGGAGGCCTTTAGTGGTTGAGCCGTACGTCGGACTCTTTCTGAAAACACTGTACGGTTACAGGCGACAAGAAAATTTCAACTCTACGCCTTCGTGTTTCAGCTTATCGGGGTTTAGGCTTGACGAGCGGCCCTCAGCGGCTGAAGCCGCATTGTTTGGAGTTTATTTGGCACGACTGAAGTCGTGCCCTTCCCAAGTCCGTCCGGCTTGGGGTTCCAGTTCAGCACGACCTTTTACGCACACGGGAAGGGCACGAGTTTACTCGTGCCGCCATAGGCTTGCCTGATGCGGCTTTAGCCGCTGAGGTGCGCTTTTGAAGTCAACCCGCCTGATGTTCCCGCCAAGCACAAGTTCGTAATATTTCCGTTGGGCGCCTCTGCGAACAAGAATGAATTGTGAAACGAATGTTACTTCATGACCTGCAGTCAAGTTGTTGAGGTGTGTCCTGAGTTAGATTCCGCTTGCTCGCAATGGAGCGGCCCCTCTAAACTCCGGCAAGACAGTCTTTTCGCAGAGGCCCATCCCAGGGGGAAATCATGCTGCCAGCCCGGTCTTGCCGGTGCTTAGTTATTTGTGTACTCACAACCTTCATTTGTGTTGTTAGCCCAGCCGTTGCTCAGAGAATCACGGGAGACATCGCCGGCAACGTGACCGATAGCAGCGGCGCAGTAGTTCCTGGCGCGACCGTCACTGCGACGAGTACGGCAACTGGAACGACCCGCGGCGGAACTACCACCAGTGACGGCAATTTTCGCCTTCCCGAACTTGCCATCGGCACATACAAGATCAGCGTTTCGGCGGAGGGTTTCAAGACGGTCGTGCAAAACGCCGATGTGCTCGCCGGCGCTGTGGTCCAGGCCAACTTCAAACTCACAGTCGGCCAACGCAGTGAGACGGTAGAGGTGGAAGGCACAGCGCCGTTAGTGGAACTTTCGCCCAATAACAACAACTACGTTGACAATGAAAAGATTGAGAACGTCCCGCTGAATGGACGTGATTTCAACTCGCTACTGGCCATTACGCCCGGCGTGCAGCGCACGCCCGGTGGCGGATTTCAGGCGATCAGCATCAACGGCAGCAAAGTCGAGTCAAATAATTATTTTATTGATGGCCTCTACAACAACGACCGCTATTACGGAGATTCGGCGATCGGTGAGACCGGGATCGTCGGGATTCCCGCCGTCCTGTTCCCTCCTGAAGCCATTGAGGAACTGAGTATTCAGGAAACGCCCTCTGCCGAATTCGGAGTCAAGGGTGGCGCTCCGATTCTGCTGAACATGAAGAGCGGAACGAATGCCTGGCACGGTTCCGGGACGTGGGTGAACCACAGCGGGTTCGGCGACGCTTCCAACTATTTTTCGCAGGGGCAGAAGACGCCCATTCACAACAATCAGTTCAATGGTTCAGTGGGCGGCCCAATCATCAAAGACAAGGCTTTCATGTTCCTCTTCTACGAGGGACAGCGTTACAAGTCGCTGGCGGTCAGCAGCAGGACTGTCCCCACACCGGATGAAGTTCAAGGCGCGATCGCGGATATTGCCGCGAATGGATTGACCGTGGATCCGGTTGGACAGGCGTTGCTTGATTTCTTCCCGACCAGCCCGAGCGGATCGATTATCGCCAAAAGCCCGACCACTGCCAGCGCCAACACTTTCGGGGTCAAGTTCGATTACAAACTGAACGACAAGAATTCGCTCGCCGTGCGTTACATCCTCGGGGACAGTCTGCAGAGCGCGCCTCCATTTGCTGGTCTGCCGCCGGGGCCGGGACACCCCGCGGACCTGTTTAATTCCGTGGCGCCGTCTCGGGCACAGATGGCTGGGGTGAGCTGGACCTCAAATTTCGGCTCGAACAAGATCCTTGAAAGCCGGCTTGGATTTACACGCTTCGCGCAATTGCTGGGCATCCAGAACAAAATTGATCCCAAGAGCCTGGGCCTGGATACGGGGCCGCTCAGTCCGGCAGACTTCGGCGTTCCGTACGTTTATCTGTTGCCGCTCGGTTATGGCGGTTACATCGGCGGCGTGCAGGGTTATCCGCTCACTACGCGTCCGGACCAGACATGGGATTGGTCGGAGCATTACTCGTGGGTGAAGGGGGACCACACCATCAAATTTGGCGGCAACTTCCAGCGAGCCTATACCAATAGTCTCCGCAACAACGCTCGCACCGGAATGTTGTTGGGATATTTCACTTACTACACGTCGATGCCCGGAGATGCTGTACAGAATTCCATCGAAGAGCTCTTGCTCGGCAAAGCCGACAATGCTAACCGGGCGTTCGGCGATACTCACCGGCACCTGGTGCAGAATTCGGTCGGTTTCTACGTCCAGGATGACTGGAAGATCAAACCGCGCTTCAGTCTGAGCTTTGGAATGCGCTACGACATTTTTGGAAACCTGCGCGATCGCGACAATGTCGCAGCCAATTTCTTCCCCGGGCAGGGCCTGGTGAAACTAGGTCAAGGTATCAGCCGGCTTTACGACGTGGACTACCATGACTTTGGACCTCGCGCCGGATTTGCGTGGGACATTTTTGGAAACGGCAGAACGGCATTGCGAGGCGGCTATTCGCTCACCTACGATGTGCCAAATTTTGCGGTGCTGGCATCCCCGTACTCTTTGGCTGGCGCGACTGCGGGTGCCTTCACTCAACCAAATCTCGGCTTGTTTTCGGTCGCGATTACCGGAGACGTGGGCCGTGGAGGTGGAAGCCTTTTGCCTCCGAACGATCCAGGCAGCAGCTGTTTCGATCCTGTAACCCAAACCGGTGATTACATCTGTTTTTCGCAAGGCCCTGTCTTTGGGCCAAGTCCGACTGGTGAGCCCCCGTTCGACGCGTACTCCATCGTCAAGAATTTCAAGACGCCTCGGGCGCACAACTACAGCTTAAGCATCCAGCAGGAGATTGCCCACAACAACGTTCTCACCATTGGGTACTCAGGCCAGCACGGTCAGGACCTGACGGTGAACCGCGATCTGAACGCCAGTCCGCTGGGCAGTGGAGGGGATCAGACGGATCGTCCGTTCTCCACACCAGTTCCCCGACCTGCGACACATTATTCAGACTACGAATATGGGGGACTCGCAATACGACAGTCTCCAGACTTCCTACAACCAGCGGAACTGGCATGGACTCGACACCGAATACAACTTCACATGGAGCAAATGTTTCGACGAAAGCTCCTTCAACCGCGGCGGCACTGGCGACTATCCACAACTGCAGAATCCTTTGAGCATTCAAGACAACCGCGGACTGTGCGATCACGATGTACGCCTGAACTTCAATGTCAGCGGTTTGTATTCGCTCCCGACGATTCCTCACGTCGGCGAACGGCTGGGAAAGGGATGGCAACTCAGCACAATCTTTACCGCTATCAGCGGACGCCCCTTCAGTGTGCTGCTTGGCGGAGGTGCTGATCCTTCGGGCCAGGGTTTGTCAGGCAGTTCGATCCGGGCCTCGTGGGACGGCACGCCGGTCAAGTACAACACGCGGAACCCATCACAGTACGTGGTGGAGAATGTCATACCCGATGGAACCGCTGGTGCAACGGACCCGTGCGGCAGGCAGAATTTCGATGACACTGCTCCCAATTTTCTGAGCGGTGACATTCCTCTCTCGCCTTTCTATATTCCGTGTCCGGGAACGGTCGGCACCTCCCACCGCAACCAGCTGATTGGTCCGGGTCTGGCGCAGTGGGATATGACCCTGATGAAGAACACCAAAATCACGGAGCATTTGAATCTGGAATTGCGTTGGGAGGTTTACAACATTCTGAATCGCGGGAATTTCTATTACTTCCCCGATAACACTTTTGGAGCCAGCTTCGGAACGGTCACCAAGACGTCGGACGTGGCGTCGGGCAATCCCGTGATCGCCCAGGGCGGCCCGAGGAACATGAATTTCTCGTTGAAGTTCACGTTCTAATTAGTAACGGAGGCGTGGGAGCTATAATCCGCGTGGTGACGTAATGAGCAATCACCCACACGGGTCGCACGAAGAAGGCGAGTCACCGAATCCGCTAGATTTCCCTGTCAAAGACCCGCTCAGGGAAGCGTATGAGGGACGATGGCAGCAACTCCCCGCCATTCAAAAGGTTGGCGTCATCGCGATGTTCGGGTTTTGGTGTGTGCTCATCGTCGTATTGGCGTGGGACAACGGAAAAGTACAATATCTAAACACAGCGCTGGTGTTTGGCACTGTCATAACGATTCTTGGAGCATTTTTCCTGTTACTCCGAAAGCATATCCGGTAGGAATGTGATCGATCACAAAGTCATCTAGCCCACTCTGTCGCTGAACCTAATCCAAACTGGCCGGATCAGTTCCGGTTCGTGCTCAGACAATCTATCCCAATCGTCGAATCAGTAAGTTGCGTCTTTCCAATTCCGTTTAAGTACCTGTGGTAGACTCCTTTTTTCATTCCTATGGCAGTCCGCCGCCTGGTTTCATCCCTTCTGCTGTTTCTTCTTTTGACGTTTTGCGCAATGGCGGCTCAACGTCCCAAAGCTGCTCCGCCTCGCCGGACCTCGCCGCAGTATCCCAACATTATTGTGATCACGCTCGACACAACGCGTGCTGATCGCATGGGTTTTCTGGGATCGAAGCGCGGGCTGACGCCCAACCTGGACACGATGGCTCAGCAGGGCGTCGTTTTCACGCGAGCTTATTCTCACGTCCCGCTCACGACGGCCTCGCACACCACGATTTTCACCGGAACTTATCCGCAGTTCAATCACGTCAATGACTTTGGGGTACCGCTCTCTGCCAGGCTGCCGTATCTGCCTGATTTGTTGCATCAGCATGGATATCAGACAGGGGCGTTTGTAGGATCGCTGATTCTCGATCCCCTGGACGGCACCGCGCCGGGATTTGATCGCGGCTTTGACATTTACGATGCTGGTTTCCATTTGCGGCGTCACGGAGCCGACCGCTACCAGACGGTCGAACGACGCGGCGAGGTTGTCGTGAATCACGCCCTCGCTTGGCTAAGCCGGGCGGCCGACAAGCCCGTCTTCTTATGGGTTCATCTGTATGACGCGCATGATCCGTACGATCCGCCGTCGCCATACAAGGAGCGCTTCGTTTCGCAGCCTTACGACGGAGAAATCGCTTACGCGGATGCGTGCGTGGGCAAGCTGCTTGACGCACTGCGCAAACACGGCCTCTACGATGAAACCTTGATTGCGGTAATGGCGGATCACGGAGAGTCGCTGGGCGCGCACGGCGAAAACACGCACGGAGTTTTTCTTTACGACGAGACGATTCATGTACCACTGCTCATAAAGCTGCCGCTGAATCGTGCGGGGGGCAGACGGATTGAGGCTCGCGCAGGACTGGTCGACGTCGCGCCTACGATTCTTCGCGCGGCGGGCATCACTCCGCCCGCTGAGATGCAAGGTCAATCGCTAATTGAATCCCTTACAAACTCCACTCCAAAGGGTGCAACCCCGAAGGGAAGCGAGTCACGGAACGCAGATTCGGCCGAAGACCGGCCAACCTACGCGGAGACTGATTATCCTCATAGAGCATTTGGATGGGGTGCATTGCGTGCATTGCGCACAGGGAAATATCTTTATATCCAGGCGCCGGAGCGGGAGCTTTACGATCAGACGAATGATCCCGGGCAGACGCATAATCTGGCCGACAGTTCTAAAGCAGTCGCGGGTACGCTGGCGTCTCAGCTCGTTGATTTCCGAAACAAAACCAGTCAGACGTTGGTGAATCTCGCCAAGCCCGATCCTGAGCAGATGCAAAAGTTGCAAGCGCTCGGTTATGTGAGTTCCGATACGACTCCGGCGCAGGACGGAAAAAACGCTCACTGGAGTTGATCCTAAAGCTCGAATCGAAATTTCGAACCTATTGCACGACGCCATGTTCGATGTGGAAGATGCGCGTTATGAGCAGGCGATTCCTCTGCTGGAGCGCGCCCTCGCGGTGCAACCAGATATGCCGGTGGCGAACCTGCAATATGGCCTGGCCCAGGCGCGCTTAAGTCACTTCGACAAGGCAATCGCGCCGTTGCGGAAAGCAGTCGCGCTGCAACCGGACAATGGCATGGGTCACTATGAACTGGGGTTGGCGCTCTTTCAAACCGGGGACTGGAAGGGAGCAGCGCCGGAATTCGAAGCTGCGGTAGCGCGCGCTCCGCGCTGGGCCGATGCTCATTTCTCTCTGGCTGCGGTCTATGCCCGTATCGAACGGGTTCCCGATGCGATGACCGAACTGGACAGCACGCTCGGCATCAGCCCCGATCATTATCGCGCCAACTTGCTGCGCGGCCGCATCCTCACTTTGCAAGGCAACCCTCTCGGCGCTCTAAACAATCTGGAGAAGGCCACGCAAATCCAGGCTGACTCGCGCGAGGCGCACCTTTTTCTGGCAGATGCGTACGACCAGTTGGGTCGCGCAGTTGACGCACAAAATGAACGCGCAACCGCGCAGAAACTTTCAGGCAGCCGGTAGATGGGTGCCCCGTCCAAGCTCCGCTTGGGCGGGGGTTTTCAGGCTTAAACCTGGGGCCGCCGAAAACCGCTCAGCATCGCTTACCGAAAAATAACGCTGGCAAGAAGTATTACTACCGGATAGCACTCCAGGGTGTAGCGCGGTTCGGGATTTTCCAGCGTGCCTAAAAAGGCCGATCGAACGATTACGAACAGAAGCGGAAGTCCGATATACGCGAGGCTTCGCCCTTTTACCAGGCCGACGGCAGCCATCGCCGTATATCCAAGGCCAATAATTCCAAGCGCGACTGCGAGCGCGGACCACTTCGGGTCGTCATTGAATTCCCACCATCGCGTGTCAGATGGCAGCGTTTCCGTTCGAGGACGCAGCCACATGTCAGCGATGCGAAGAAACGGCAGCCGCACGTAGTAGCGCAGGGGGGCGGCGTGAATGCGCTCGTTAGCGAGAACTGCGAATCTGGCATCCAGATCCGGAGTGACGTGAAGGACGTCGTTGTAATCCGACAAGAAGTGCGACCGTCTGTTGTTGCTGCGTTTCCGAATCAAAGGCGCGCGCTGGAAGTTTGTCGGCATCGATTGTCTGGCCTGGCACAGGCCAGTAAATTTCTTCCACCGACGCATATTCCGCAATCCAGGTTTTAACCCAGCGATTGAACCCGCCGGGACAAATTCGTCCACTTCATTTGCATAGCGTGGTGCAAGCGGTTGAAAGCGATGCAACGTGTGCAGATTTCGCAAGGTCCAAGGCACCAGTGGCGCCAGTGAAACGAGTGCCAGTACCAGGCCGGCCCGAATCGGATGCGAAACAGAATGACCGTGGGGCGCGGGCGCCCCCGCCGCGTGTTGCTTTTCGAGGAGCGGCCCAGCCACACCCGCGCCAGAATTATCAGCAGATAGAATTCAATCGCCACCAGCAGTAAGCCGCCATCCGGCCGCAAAAGAATCGCGCCGGCGATCGCGGCCCCGCAACCGATCCATGGGAGCAATCCAGAAATACTCGTCAGTGCGGCAACGGCAAAATCCAAAGCCAGCGCGGTAAAAAAAATCTCCAAGGTCTCGGTTAGCGCCGCGGCTGAGTAGCTTGCAAGAAATGGACAAAGCGCCGCTAAAAGGAATGCCGCTCTTGCAGCTTTCGCGGAAACCAGCCGCCGCGCCATATCGGCGATCAGGAAACAGGTGCCGACATCCACGAACATCTGCAGAATCAGAACGGCGCGGTAATGCTCCATGCCGAAAACTGCAAACGCCGCAGCCAGGAACGCGGGGTAACCGGGCAAGCGGATATAGGTAGCAGAAATCTCGTCTGTCCCACTCAGCCCGTAGATGCCATGCTGAAGCCAGTTCTTGGCAATATCGCCATACACAAAGGAATCGGTGGTGACTCCAGGGAAGCGAAAAATGAAGAGAAGCCGCAACCCGAGGGCGGCGAGGGTGACAAGCAGAAAAAAACGAAGATGTTGGCGCACAAGCTGGCGCACATTTAAGAATATACCTCAGCTGTCGATAGACTCTGCCAGGGGGTGCACCGGATGTCCATGGCTTGCAAACTTCACCTCTGCAACCAGTTTGACCGTCTTTCCACCGCAGCTTAGGATAAACAAACACCACTATTCATGGCGCAACCTGTTTTTTACGATCCTCGCAAGGCTCGCTGGAAGCGAATCCGTCTGGCCTTTGACGTCATTGGCGTAAGTATTACGCTGCTGGTGATCTTCTTCGCCTATACGGCCCTGCGCAGTCAGCCGCTGCCTGACCTTCTCCTCGCCCCGCAGAAGCGTCCCTATCATGCGTTGAAGGAAAAAGAGAAAGAAAAAGAGAAAGAGAAGCGAAAACTGGCGGCGGCGCACCGTGGTCATCGCAAGTCGAAGTCCGCGCCTTCACAGGTGAAGTTAAACGACGAGGAGGGTATCCGCGCCGGCTTCTACGTGCCCTATGATGCCGCGAGTTTCTCTTCTTTGCGTGAATACGCCCGGCAGATCGACCTGCTCTTTCCCGACTGGCTTCATGTCATCACTCCAGACGGCCGTGTGCAAAGTATTGACGAACAGACCAACAAATTCTTCGACGTGGTGCAGGAGGATTCCACCGTTCGCGCCGTAGACGACAAAGTGATGCCGTTTCTGAAAGCGGAAGACACAGGGATGGAAGTCTTCCCCATGGTCAACAACTTCGACGGCAAGGATTGGGTGGACATTACCGCGTTCCTGAATGATCGCGAAGCGCGTGCCCGCTTTCGCGAGCAACTATCCGCATTTTTGGCCACGGATAAATATCACGGCTTGATGATCGACTTCGAGACCTTCGCCCAGAAAGGTCAAGCTGGTTACCTAGCGCTGTTGCACGAACTCTCCAATGATTTACATGCCAAAGGCATGAAGTTGTATGTCAGCGTTCAGGCACGGAACTCCGACTACAACTATGCCGCTATCGCCGCACCGGCTGATGGCGTCGTCCTGATGAATTATGACGAGCACTATCCCTCTCCAGGACTGGCAGGGCCCGTAGCTTCGCAGGATTGGTTCACGGATAACCTGAAAGCGGCAGTCAAAGTGATTCCGCAGGAGAAGCTGATCTCGGCGATCGGCAATTACGGATATGACTGGGTAAAGAAGCCGAGGCGAGGCGCTCTGCCACCCGGCGTGAGGGATAGCAATGTTTCCGTGCAGGACGCGTGGCTGGCCGCTCGGGACTCAGATGCGGATGTAGATTTTGATGGCGATAGCCTCAATCCCCACATCACTTATGTGGATGAGCACGACCTGCAGCACGACATCTGGTTCCTGGATGCCGTAACCGCGCTGAACCAGATGCGTGCGGCGCAGTCCCTGGGCATCAAGACCTTCGCGCTCTGGCGGCTTGGTTCTGAGGACCGGTCACTGTGGCGCGTGTGGGACGTCCCAGGCGAGGCTGGCGCTGAAAACAAGCTGAAAGACGTTCCGCCGGGCCAGGATGTGGATATGGAGGGCAACGGCGAGATCCTGCGCATTGAGGCTCGCCCTGCTGATGGGCAACGTTCCATCACGCTCGATCCAGCGACCTCGTTGATCACCGATCAGAGCTTTGACTCGTTGCCTGAGCCCTATCGCGTGGCGCGCTACGGATCGAGCCCGGACAAGGTCGCCATCACCTTTGACGATGGACCCGATCCCGAATGGACGCCAAAGATCCTCGATGTGCTCAAGCGCGATCAGGCTCCCGCGGCTTTTTTCCTGATCGGAATTCAGGCCGACAAATTTTCCGACGTGACCAAGCGCATTTACCGCGAGGGACATGAAATCGGAAGTCACACCTTCACCCATCCCGACATCAGCAACATTTCTCGTGGATTCATGCGGGCGGTCGAACTCAATCTTACCGAGCAACTTTTTGCCAGCTTGCTCGGGATGCGTACGATTCTGTTCCGTCCGCCATACTCAATTGACGCCGAGCCTGATACCGAAGATCAGGTTCGCCCGCTCGAGACCACGCAGGACATGGGTTACATCACGATCGGGGACAAGATAGACCCTAACGATTGGCGTGATGATCCGCGCCGGAGCGCTGATCAGATTGCCGAGGACGTCATTGCCCATCTTCCTCCCTGTGCGCCGGATGATAGACGTTGCGGAAATATCATCCTGCTGCATGACGGCGGAGGCAATCGCGAACAGACTGTCCTCGCCCTGCCGAAAATCATTGCGGGCGCACGTGAAAAAGGATTGCAGATCGTCCCGCTTTCCGAGTTGCTCGGCCGGACTCGCGCGGAAGTCATGCCCCCCATTCCATCCAACCAGCGCTGGACCGCACGCCTGAACATGTTTGGCTTTGCGTTATTCCCGCTCACGTTCAATGTGATCACCTGGATATTCTTTGTTGGTGACGTCTTGATGACCGGGCGGCTGGTTTTCATTGGGGCCTTTGCCATCTTCGACCGGTTGTGGCCGCGGCATTATGGAACTGCCGAGCAGGCGGAATCCTACGTTCCGCAAGTTGCGATACTGATTCCCGCCTACAACGAAGAGAAAGTAATCGAGCGAACCATCCGGGCGGCGATGGCGGCAACTTACCACAACGTTCGAGTGATCGTGATCGACGACGGATCGAGCGATAAGACGTTGGAAGTCGCCAAGGCGGCATTCGCACGGGAAGAGGCTCAGGGAACGGTTTTGATTCTGACCAAACCAAATTCGGGCAAAGCCGACGCACTCAACTTCGGCCTCGAGCATTTGCGCGATGAAGAAATTTTCGTCGGCATCGATGCAGACACGCTGGTTGCTCAGGATGCGGTCTCTCGGCTTGTACCCCATTTCCTGAATCCCAAAGTTGGCGCGGTCGCCGGTAATGCCAAAGTCGGAAACAGGATCAACCTTTGGACGCGCTGGCAGGCGCTGGAATACATCACCAGCCAGAACTTCGAGCGGCGCGCGCTGAACACGATGGGTGCCGTCAGCGTGGTGCCGGGCGCGATCGGCGCTTGGCGAGTATCGGCCGTGCGCGAGGCGGGCGGCTTTCACACCGACACGGTCGCGGAGGACGCCGACCTCACCATGGCCCTCCTGCAGCTTGGATATCGCGTGGAATACGAAGATCTGGCACTCGCGTACACCGAGGCCCCGGTGAATGCCCGCGGCCTTATGCGGCAGCGGTTCCGCTGGTCATTCGGTATTTTGCAGGCGGTGTGGAAGCATCGTGCCGCATTTGCGCGCGAGGGAGTGCTCGGATGGGTTGCATTGCCCAACATCGCGATTTTCCAGGTGTTGCTGCCGCTGGTCTCGCCATTCATTGACATCATGTTTTTTGTGGGCGCGATCTGGTATTTCATTCAGCGCTCATATCATCCTGAATCCACGGATCCTGCCAGTTTTCAGCGGCTGTTCATTTTCTTCGTTGCATTTCTGGTGATGGATTTTCTGGCGTCCGCAATCGCCTTCGCGTTGGAGCGGCGGCGTCCCGAGGCTCCTGAAGATCCTTGGCTCTTAAGCCAGGTATGGCTGCAACGCTTCGCTTACCGTCAATTGTTCTCTGTCGTTTTACTAAGAACGTTGAAACGCGCCGCCGAAGGCCAACGCTTTGCATGGGACAAATTGGAACGCACCGCCGCTATGAGTTACAAGCCAGCGGAAACCCCGGAATCGGTTAAAGTACCGTAGCCATTTCGAAATTTGTGTGTTCGCGTACAATTCCTCCCCATGAAAGCCACCTTCCGCTTTGCCTTGCTGGCATTGCTACTCCATCTTGTAGCGGCCGCCCAGGACGGTCAGCAGCAGTTCGCCTCAATCGGCGATCTCAAACTGGAAAGCGGAGAGGTGATTCGAGATTGTCGCCTTGGTTATCGAACCTTCGGGCAGCTTAATTCCGAAAAATCCAACGCCATTCTGTTTCCGACCTGGTTCTCTGGAACGTCGGCGCAAATTATTCCGTCGGTTGGTCCCGGGAAAATAATAGACAGTGCCAGGTATTACGTTGTGATCGTGGATGCATTGGGTGACGGCGTTTCCACATCACCTTCCAACAGCCAGACGCAGCCTCATATGAAGTTCCCCAAGTTTAGTATCCGTGACATGGTCAATAGCCAGCACGAGATGCTCACCCAGAAACTACACATCAATCACCTGAAAGCGGTGATGGGAATATCCATGGGTGGTATGCAGACATTTCAGTGGATGGTTTCCTATCCAGATTTCCTTGACCATGCAATCCCGATTGTTGGCTCTCCTCGGCTCGCTCCCTTCGATCTCGTGCTATGGGAGACCGAGAACGCTGCCATCATGAGCGATCCATCCTGGAAGAATGGCGAATACGCTGAACAACCAGCTCTCGCATTGCTTGCAGGTCTTGAAGGACTCGCCATTGAGACACCAGAGAAATTTAATCAGGACACAACCCGCGAGAAATTACCGGAATGGTTTGCCGCGAGCAAAAAAGAGGCCGCTGAGTTTGATGCCAACGACCATATTCGCCAGTCTCAGGCGATGATAGCTCACGACGTGTCCGCAATCTTCAGCGGTTCAATGGACCGCGCCGCAGCGGCAGTCAAAGCCAAAGTCCTGGTTGTAGTGTCGCTGAGCGACCATATGGTCACACCCGGTCCTGCCCTGGACTTTGCACGGTTACTGCACGCGGACGTACTGGAATTGACTGACAATTGCGGTCATCTTGCGCCCGGTTGCGAAACAGCCAGGGTAGGCTCGACGATCTCGAGCTTTTTGGAGAAATAGAGTGGGGTAGGTTCAGGCCCCTACAAAGATCTTCACGTACCGCGGTCCCGTTTCCCCTATCTATGTGTCATCCTGACGGACCAAGGTCCCGAAGGATCTGGCGCGTACGCCGACGCTGCCTGAAGAGTTCCGAAGCGCCACACGCCAGATCCTTCGCAAGCTCAGGACGACGGCTCACTGGAAAGATGTGATCGTTCAACTGATGCCTTGGGCGGGTACTTAGCGAACCCACGCTGTCGCTCGGAATAAGAGAGTCAGTCGCTGGCCTTCCACCCGCATTTTGCCGCCATAAGGCCCCGTTTCCCGGTGCTACAATGAAGAGTCTTACATCAGCCCACCGGCATCAAATGTCTCCGAGGTGCAGTCATGGCAACCGTTGAAGCTCCGACCCGTCCACAGATTCGCCTGCATGAAGGGCCATTCGTAAACGAGCCTCTTACCGATTTCACTCAAGCCGGAAAATGCGCGCCAGATCCGGGCCGCAATCGAGAAGGTTCGTGCGCAGCTTGGCCGCGAATACGATCTGATCATTGGCGGCAAGCGAATTCAGACCAAGGACAAGATCAAGTCCATCAATCCTGCTAAGCCTTCACAGGTGGTTGGATTGCATCAGAAGGCAGGAAAGGAACACGTCGAGCCGGCCATGAAGGCTGCGCTGGAAGCGTTTTCGACCTGGAGTCAGACGTCGTTCGAAGAACGCGCCAGTTTGCTCTTTCGCGTGGGAGATTTATTGCGCGAGCGAAAGTTTGAGTTCTGCGCATGGCTGGTTTTCGAAGTCAGCAAGAACTGGGCTGAGGCCGACGCCGACATCGCCGAGACCATCGACTTCTGCGAGTACTATGCCCGCGAAGCTCTGCGCCTGTCGCGAACCGAACTGCCGGTGCAAATGCCTGGCGAACGCGACACCCTGATGTATGTTCCCCTCGGTGTAGGCGCGGTAATTCCTCCCTGGAATTTTCCCTGCGCGATTATGGCCGGCATGACCCTGGCTTCGATCGTCAGCGGCAATACCGTCATATTGAAACCATCCAGCGATTCCCCCACCATTGCAGCCAAGTTCGTTGAACTGCTGGAAGAGTGCGGCATACCGGAAGGCGTGGTGAACTTTTGTCCCGGCGCGGGCGCGAGCTTCGGCAATGCAGTGGTCGGGCATCCCAAGACCCGCTATATCGCCTTCACAGGTTCCCGCGAGGTTGGTCTCGACATCAACAAGAGCGCGGCAACTCACGGGCCGGGTCAGATCTGGATCAAGCGCACCATTCTTGAAATGGGCGGCAAAGATGCCATTATCGTGGACGCCGACGCGGACGTTGATTCCGCCGTCGAGGGCGTGGCCCAGGCCGCATTCGGATTCCAGGGACAGAAGTGTTCAGCCTGTTCCAGGGCCATCGTCGACGAGCGCATCTACGACAAGTTTCTCGAAAAACTGAAAGCACGCGTAGAGAAAATTACGGTTGGCGATCCCGCGGAGAATGCCAACATGGGAGCGGTGATAAACGAGGGCTCCATGAAATCCATTCTCGACTACATCGAAGTTGGCAAGAAAGATGGTCGGCTTATTACTGGCGGTGGCCCTGCGAAGAATGCCGGCGAAGGATTTTTCCTGCAGCCGACCGTGATTGCGGATATTCCCGCGAAGTCGCGCCTGGAACAGGAAGAAGTCTTCGGCCCGTTATTGGCCGTGATCAAGTCGAAGAATTTCGATCACGCACTCGAAATCGCAAATGACACTGAGTTTGGTTTGACTGGCGCTGTGTATACCAAATCGCGCGAGAAAATCGAGCGCGCCATCCGAGAATTCCATGTCGGCAACCTTTACATCAACCGCAAGTGCACGGGAGCGACCGTTGCGGCCCATCCGTTCGGCGGATTCAATATGTCGGGGACTGATTCGAAATCGGGCGGTCCAGATTACTTGTACTTGTTTACCCAGGGAAAAGCAGTCGGCGAGAAGATCTAGAACCACCTACAAGTCCGGCTGAGTTACGTATTCTTTTGCGCAGTTCTGCTAGCCCGGTTGCAGCCGGGCTAGTGCTGTTTCAATAGGAAATTGTGACAACAACTCTGCAATAAGATCGCTTCCGAAGATTCATTAAATTTGCATTAAATTTGTGCGAAAAGGTTTTATGGCAGTCATCGAAAATTGCTATTGGACAAGCCTTTCACCGTCTCCTATCGTTAGGCAATGGCTACCTCATTAACAATCGACGAATCATCTGTAGATTTTCTTCATGAACTTGGCACTCGTATGGCTTCGGCGGACGCTCTGCACGAAGTGCTCTCGCGCGTTGTGGATTTTGCGTCGGCCCTGGTAAAGTGTGATTCCTGCCTTATATATGTACTGGAAGACGAACAGCTTCTGCTTCGTGCTTCGAAGAATCCGCATCCAGATGTTGTAGACACCTTGAAGTTACACGTCGGAGAAGGCATCACCGGATGGGTTGCGGAACATCGCGAGCCGGTTGCAGTCTCGAAAAACGCTTCGAAAGACCCACGCTTTCAATTTTTCCACGAGTTGCCCGAAGACACGTATGAAGCATTTCTCTCAGTGCCGTTGCTATCTCGCGGCCGCGTAGTTGGAGTGATCAACCTTCAGCACCGGCGTCCCCACTTGCACAATCAGAAAGAAATCCGGCTGATGTCCACGGTCGGCTTTCTGGTGGGAGCGGAGATCGAAATGGCGCGACTGGAGAGCGAGAATACTCATCTATCGCAAAAGCTGGAAACGCGAAAGATTGTGGAACGTGCGAAAGGCATTTTGCAACGTGATCTCTCGATAGATGAAGAGCAGGCATATCTGGCACTACAGCGGCAGAGCCGGCAGACGCGTAAGTCAATGCGGGAAGTTGCCGAAGCTGTTGTTGTCACCGATGAACTGAGACGCAGTTCCCGCGCTAACTGATCTCAAGACAAGAGAATGCGGAAGTGGATTTCACTCTATCCACTTCCGTATGACTTCCTTACTTGCCTGGTTGAGGATCCGCGATCGGACCCAGTTTAGCCGTCTCAGTGGCTTGTGCTTCGATCTTGGGCTGCGTGAAATGCAACGTTAGACCAAGATCTTCCAGATACAACACGCTTACGAAGGACTGTCCTCTTTCAGTGCGGCTAAGCACTAACTTGCTCGCCCCTTTGAGGCTTTCCTGAGTGATTGCCTGCGGCAACACCATTGCCATTGCATGGCCACTGGTTTGCCGAACAAGGATTGCCGCCGGCATACCTGGTGATTGCAAAGAAAACGTGTAGTCTCCAGCAGGCAAAGCCACGGACCCCCAGCGGGTCTCGTGGGCGAGAGTGAATGTCCCATTGGCCGCCGACTGTGCATGCGCCAATCCCGCCGACGCACTGAGTAACCCGATGACTAGAACGAACGCCTTGGCAAACATGGAACTTCGACGTGATTTCATGACCTCATCTCCTTGTGGTTGTCACGAGCAGACACAGCAGCGCTTCGCGCCGAGAGCGATGCTCGCGTGGTTGTTGTTGGGACGACGAGGTCAGGAATGAACAGCTTCGGAACTTACAGGGGTGAGAAAACGAACTTCAAAGTTCGCAGCGCCTGCACTTGCAGTCTGTTGCGCGCAAGCTACCGGACACTGCTACTCTGGCAGGACGTCGCGGGGAAGTCCAATTCAAAAAATTAATGACGACAATCGAGTGGTCTTGATCTTTTCTGACGTTCGGGCGCAAATGTAAAAGGCCGCCCGATAGGCGGCCTTTTGGTTGGTCAAAAGAAATCTCTAGGACGTGACGCCCGCTCCCGCCTGGGGAATGGCCGCTGCCGCAGTGGCTGCCGCAGCTTCATTCAGAATCCGGTGATGGATGGTGAACAGTGCCAGTTCCAGCCGGTCGGAGACGCCGATCTTGTCATAGACGTTGCGCAAATAATTCTTGATCACCTGCTCCGTCGTCCCCAGCTGCGAAGCAATTTCCTTGTTCTTGTAGCCTTGGACGATCAGGGCGACGATGCGCAATTCCTTCGCGGTTAGACGGTCGCGTACCCGCAATCCAACCATATCGTTTTCGGTCAGTTCGCTCGGCACTGCGATGTCCTGCACCCAATTTTCTCCGCGAGCCACCTTGCGCACGCAATCTACCAGCGCGGCGCTGGTCACATTCCGATAGACCACGCCGTGGGCGCCGGCTCCCATGTAACGCTGCGCGCTTTCACCGGTGTCCGCCAGCACCACTACACGGGTTTTGGCTTTGTCTGCGGCTTGCAGGATGCTCGGGAAATCGGAGTGGAACCCACCCGCGACTACCAGAACTGCGGCGCGAAATTTGTCCAGAGCCATGAACATCTGCTCCTGGGTTTGCGCCTGAGCCACGATTCGCATTTCGTCTTCGACCGCCAATACCTTGGCGATTCCCGCGCGAAAGATGGCTTGATTGTCGGCCAGAATCAATTTGAGCATTGCTTAAGCTCCTCGCCTCTAGTGGCGAACGAAATCGTAGGAGTCGATCACGCAGGCTACGCCGCGCGCCTCCGTGGGACCGCCTGCGGGCTCATCGGTGCGTACTACACGGCCCCGGCATTGGATGACAACACCTTCTTTGGCCCCCGTCATCTCCGGCGGCAAAGTGATCTCGAACTCGACCGTCGAGCCGATATCAAGCGCAGCGTCAGACCGGATATAAACCCCGGCAGCGCTTAGATCTCCGGTGACCCCGCTATGCTCGCCGCCCTTTTCAGAGTTGTGAATCTTGATCGGCAATTCCAAAGGGAAGCGTTTCCCCGTCCGCGCATCGGACACAAGACCTCCTCAGCTTCTGCCCACTCTTTTGCCTTCGAAACCCGTCTCGGCCTACATCTTACGAACGAATACTTAAACGATGTGCTTGCGCGGTTATATCATGGATGACACCCCTCGCAAAAGCCCGATCCGTGGCCTGGCAAGGGTAGGAACTAGGTTCCCCCCATGCGTCAGTTCCTCATTTTGGGGCTAGTTCCATACTGGTCACCGGCAGCCGAGCCCTCGTTCTCATCGAAACGAGCGGGCCGGTTTCTTGCAGGATGGGTAACGTAACCTCACAAGATAGCCATTCCCCGAGCAAACTTCGCCACCTGATCGGCAACTAAGCTTCCCCATGAAAAATTCATGCCATTTCGTGGTCACCCTGCTTCTCGCGACGACCGCTGTAGGCCAGACGGCTCCGAGTAGTAATTTCCAGACCGCCAATGCCGCCATCAGTTCCTACCAGCCGATTACCGGACGCCAACGATTCCAGTGGTTTGTAAAAAGTACAGTTGGGCCGGAAAACCTGACTGCCGGTCTATTCATCGCGGGATTTGGAACTGCCTTGAATCGGCCGAAGGAGTACGACACCCATTGGGCAGGTTTCGGCAAGCGTTATGGGATGCGGCTCACCGGAATTTCTACGGGTAACGCCGTGGAGGCGGGGTTGGGGTCCTTGTGGGGTGAAGATCCCCGCTATTTCCGCGCCGCTGGGCAGCCTTTCAAAGGCCGCTTGAAGAATGTGGTCGTGATGACATTTGCAGCCCGCGGTGGTGACGGAAGTTTAGGTCCGGCATACGCTCGTTATCTCGGGAACACCGGCAACAACTTCCTGTCCAACACCTGGCGGGCCGATAGCGAATCAAGCGTGAGCAGTGCCTTCCTACGGATTGCGCTGGGGTTTGCAGGGAAAATGGGCGGAAACGCATTCGAAGAATTCTGGCCTGACGCGCGCAAATATGTGTTTCGCCGGAAACAGTGATTCCCGCTCGCAGATCAGACGCAGTTGAAACTACTTGGGCTGCCCCGAGCCTCTGCCTTCTCGCCGAGTTCTCAAAACGCGCTGCCGCCCCCGCCCCCGAAACCGCCTCCTGAGGATCCTCCGCCGCCCCCGAAACCGGATCCGCCCGAACTCGCCCGCGGCGCGGAGACGAAAACCTGGTTCATGTCGGACGCCATGTTGTGCATCGAGCTCGAGAAAAATATTGGATTGAAGACGGTCATCCCGTTCGGTGACGAATACCAGCTCGGAGGGTTTTGAACGATCCCCTGGAATGCCTGCGCCCAATGATGTTCCACACCCAACGCCATTGCGTACGGTAAATATTTTTCAAAGGTGTCCGGCGGCATTCGTTTCAAGCGGTCCGCGTCGACGCGGTTCATGAATTCCTGGAAGCCCATCACGGCAATGCGCGTCCGTGCGCCCTGGATGGTTCTTGCCGACATCTGTCGCGCAAACAGCCACCAGATCACCGCAGAAATCGCTCCCGAGATAACTAGGGGAACAATCGCACTAAAAAATTTGTCGTATCCAACGAAATGCGCGAGAGCAAACGGAGCAGCGATGGCAATGGCTCCTCCGACGCTATAGGCATTCGCTGAATCGGGATCAAGCAGATACATGCCCTTGTTCTTCAGCGCAGCCTTGATGTCCTGCTTGATAAACGGAATCGCGGTATAAAAACGGTTCTTCAGGCTGGACAGGCGGGTGGGCTGTTCAGCCACAATGATATTTTCCAGCATGATCTGCTCATGGGGTGCCAGCCCCTTCCACTCGGTCGACGGCTTTAGCGGATGGAAAATGTAGTCTTTGGAGTGGAAGATGAGAAGGTTCGTCTCCACTGTCTCTTCGATTCTTACGTATCCCCGCACCGCCAGATCCACAATCGTGGAAGTGATGTCGCGCGGATGGATCGTGTCGTCAAGTAAAGTCCCCGCTTCCGCCGGAGACATGCCCGGCGGTGGTTCGTACATCGGTGCGATCGACTGTCCGGGATCGGGATCGCGGCCTTTGTACCACCACAGGGTAAACATCACCCCAAATGTCAGGAATGGCAAAAAAACTATGGGGTTGCTGCTGATAAACCACCAAGCCCGGGCCAGTGCGCTGGGCTCGTTCACAATTCCTTTCGGGATGAAGATATCGATCGTCATCCCGCCGCGCATGGGGAGCGGGTTGCTGGTTTCGAACTGAACGTTTGCCCCGTTGACCTCGGAAGTCGCGTCGCGCTCGGTAGACCCGTAAGCCCCTGTGAAAGCCTGTGCTCTCAATTGTCCCGCAGCATTGCCGGGTAGAGATACTTGAGCTTCCGCGTGATCGATCGGTACCGGCCAGTCGTTGCCGGTGACATTCCAATAAAACTCGTCATGGTCTCCGAAATAGCGAATACCGTTCCGTACGACGTAGTCAATTTCTACGATGCGGGAGGTGTTCACTGCACCGGGGAGGTAGATTTTGAGATCGCGATTGCCGCTGGAAGTCGATGATTCGTATTTCAGCTTCTGACCGGCGCCGTCGGTGACAGACGTGACATCCAGAAACAGCGTGTAGTTCGTGCCCCGTGGACCGGGATATTCGATGGGAATTGTGCGGTGAATGCCATGCCATGTGCCGATGAAGACGAGGTTGATGCGCTCCTTCACCAGCGTCGAGCCGTCAGCGTTGATGGAGATGACGTCCTGAAAATTCGAGATCCGCCAACTCTGCGCGAAAACATGACTGGTCAGAAGGAAAACGCAAACCAGCCATTGGAGGTTTCGCCTGGCCACGTACATCCTAAAACTTCACCGCCACCGGCTCGCGGTCGGTTGCGGCCACTTCGAAGAACTGTCTTTGTTGGAAGCCGAACATTCCGGCAAGAATATTGGTCGGAAAGGACTGGATCTTCGTATTCAGATCGCGCACCACGGCATTGTAGTAGCGGCGCGCATTCTGAATCGTGTCCTCGGTCTGGTTGAGCGACCCCTGTAGTTGCGTGAACTCCTCGGAAGCTTTCAGTTGAGGATAGTTTTCCGCCACCGCAAACAGGCTCTTCATCGCACCGGTGAGCTGATTTTCCGCTTCGGCCTTGTCGCCCGGAGTTGTTGCCTGCATCGCCTGCGAGCGCAGTTTGGCGATGTTCTCGAAAGTTCCCTTTTCGTGGGTGGCGTAGCCCTTGACCGTCTCGACAAGATTCGGAATCAAATCGTGCCGGCGTTTCAGCTGGATATCAATGTCCGACCATGCGTTATCGCAGCGCACGCGCAACTGCACCAGGCTGTTGTACATCCCAATCAGCAGGACAACGATGACAACCAGAATGCCCAGGAAGATAAAGGCCATGAGTCCCTCCGAGAGGAATGATAACTTGGGCGACGGTAGCACACTGAGGATTCCGGCGCAATCGATTCGGGTCGTGCAGCGGAAGTGAGTATGTGGCAGTATCGAGGTGGCGCCTTGGCAGTTTAAGATTGTTCTGAGGTGAAATATCCGCTATCGAAAGAGCTGTAGCAGATGGCTGCCCGCGCTGTTGATTTCACTGTCAACTATTGCCGCCGCCCAGACCTGCCTGACTGCCGGTGATATGGACGAGGCCACCCGCTCAGCCCTGATTACCACCGGCAAGCGTTTTTACGACCTGGCCGCCCACGGGGATGCGGCGTCACTGCGGCAAAACGCAATCACCAGCCTGGCGACGGATTTTTCCGGCATCGAAAACGCGGTCAGGGACAACCAGGCCAATCTGTCTGCGGCGCAACCAGCACCCCGTCCTCCTTTCCTGCTCAAGGCTGAGGGGAACGAGCCGGTGGCAAGAGCCGAGTTCCTATGCGGAATTTTTGGATCTCAGGGACAGACTCGCGACAGCGCGGTCCTTGTGATTCCTAACCTGCCGCCAGGAAACTATGGCATCGCGATTCTGGACGCCGTTTCCGCCAAGGCCGCTTACAGCGTGTCGTTCGTCCTGCAGCAGCAAGGCGCCAGCTGGAAGTTGGGTGGGTTCTATGTGAGGCCAACCCAGGTGGCCGGTCACGACGGTAATTGGTTTGCCGAGCGCGCCCGCGAGTTCAAAACAAAAGCACAAAATCACAACGCCTGGTTTTACTATGGAGAGGCGCGCGAACTGCTCGTTCCCGTTCCGTTTATGGCCACCGCCATGACCGACAAGTTGTACGACGAAATGCAATCCGTAAAGCCGTCTGATCTGCCACCCTTTGATTTGACAGCCGGTGCAAAAACCTTCAAGGTCACCGACCTGTTTCCCGTGCCCGTGGGACAGGAATTTGACTTGGTTGTGAAATATCAATACGCCGATGTTTCCGACAGCGGACGAGCGTTTCAGGACAATGCTGCGGTCATGAAGGCCCTGGTGGCCAAATACCCTGAGGTCCGGGAAGCATTCGCCGGCATCGTTGTCCGCGCTGTTGAATCTTCTGGACGGGACTATGGATCAATGCTGCCGATGAAAGAAATCAAGTAGTTCAAGTCTGCAGGTAAAGTTGAAAGTTTCAGCTCCCCAGTTGACCGAAAACACATTCCTTCGGATCTTTGTCTTCCCGCAAACCCAGGAAAACCGGAGCCCGTAATTTTTCGCCGCCTTCGGCTGTGGCATGTGTCCATTCCGAGAACTTGATCTCTGCGACCAGTTCCGGCTTCACCCAGTGAGCCTTTCGCAAGCCCTCGACACCGTGAGGAAACGGACTTCGGTCAGTCTCCCGTTTGTGCAGTGCCTTCCAGATGTTCGCCAACGTCGCTTGATTGAACCCGGTTCCAGCCTGTCCTATATGAATCAGATCACCTTTCTTGTCGTAAAGGCCGAGCACCAGCGATCCAAAATGTAACCGCGTGCCCTCGGGGTCTGTGTATCCGCCAATGACGCAATCGAGGGTCTGGGTAATTTTGATTTTGAGCCACGACTGTCCCCGGCGCTCTTCGTAGAAACTGTCGCGACGCTTGGCAAGGATGCCCTCAAGCCCCTTTTGTTTGGCAACATCGAATAATGCGTTGCCCTGGTAAAAATGATCGGAGTAACGAAGAGGGCCTGACGGGTCGGTGATTTTTGCCAACACGTTCTTGCGCTGCTCCAGCGGCACGCGCCGCAGATCATAGCCGTCCAGATAGAGCAGATCAAAGACGTAGTACAGCACCGGAATGTCTCTGCGTGAACCCGTGCGCCGTTTGCCATCCTTGATTCCGGTGCGCTGCTGCATCAGGCTGAATGAGGAACGCCCGGCTTCGTCCAGGGCGGCGATTTCGCCATCGAGAATAGCGGTGTCTGCTTTGATGTGCTTGGGCAGCACTTGCAGTTCGGGATACTGCGCCGTCAGATCATTCTGGTTTCTCGATACCAGGCGTACTTTCCCCTTCGCAATGAATGCGATTGCCCGGTAACCGTCCCACTTAATCTCGAATAACCATTCTGGATCGTCGAATGGCTTCTCCACGGAAATGGCCAGCATGGGATGAATCTCTGTTGGCATGGGCCGCTTGGTAGCGCCTTCCAAATCTTTGACTTCTGGAAGTTCAGAGGAACTAGAGGAATTTTTCGGTAATTTCGCCCGAACTTGCGGGGCAGGCCTGCTTTGAGACTTGGTTACTTCATTTACTTCTTTTTTTTTACCGCGAGTTTTTCTGTCTCCGCAGTTTGACGGGATCGGCTTGGAGCCGCTGACGGTGGCTTCTTTTTTTGCTTGTCGAACTTGGCAATGGCATCGGCCAGCCAGGCTGCTTTGACCGGGCCGCGTGATGCCGGGCGGCTGCTGGTCCACTTCGCCGAGCCTTGGTCGCCACCGATCTCTGCCATGCTGCGCTTGGTCAGCGCCGACTCATCGAAGTCATCGATGTCATAACTTTTTACCACGGCATCGTCCTGCTTCTTGATAAGCAACCACTCCGTTCCCTTGGTGCCGGGACGGCGTGACTTCATATGAATCAGCGCAAAGTCGCCGTTCAGCTTCTTGCCATGCAGACGGATTTTGAGATCACCTTTCTTCAGCATCGCGGAAGCTTCCGCATCAGTGCCCGGTACGAATTTTCCATTCACCGGTTCGGGCGAGAGTGGTTCCCAGGTTCCGACGTCCCAGACCATCACCGTGCCCGCGCCATAATTCCCCTCTGGGATCGTGCCTTCAAAATCAAAATACGAGACGGGATGATCCTCCACCTGCATGGCCAGGCGTTTGTCGGCGGGATCGAGTGATGGGCCTTTGGGTACCGCCCAGGACTTGAGCACGTTTTCCATCTCCAGCCGGAAGTCATAGTGAAGACGACTCGCGCGATGCTTTTGCACCACGAAGCGGTGCCGCGACTTTTTTTCCAGCTTCGGGGGTGGCTCGGGAGTTTCCTCGAAACGGCGCTTGCGTTTGTATTCTGCTAATGTCACAAAACTATTCTAAACAGGAAGGCTGTTTCAGGGGTGCGAAAAAGTCTGGCCTAAAGACGGCGGGCTAGAATCAGAAAGCATTTCGGGGCCCACGAACCGTATGACGAAACGCGAGTATCCCGATGCCCCGCTCGTCGGTGTTGGCGCACTGATCATTGATAGTGGACGCATATTGCTGGTCAAACGCGGACATCCCCCGCTGGCTGGTGAGTGGTCAATCCCTGGCGGAGTGCTGGAACTGGGAGAAACCCTTCGCGAGGCTGCCGTCCGCGAAGCTCGCGAAGAAACTTGCCTCGATGTTGAGGCCATCGAACTACTTGGAGTGTATGACCGCGTCCTGCGGGACGATGCCGGCCGCATCCTCTATCATTTCGTGCTCATTGATTTTCGATGCCACGCGCTGGCAGGAGAAGCGCACGCAGCCGACGACGCGGACGAAGTCCGCTGGTTTACCCCAGCAGAAGCTGCAGTGCTGCCCCTCGCCGAAGACACCGCCCAGGTAATCCGCCAGGCATTCGAAAAGACCAAGTAACGGCAACGTCGTTTGCCGTAGCTTTTCTCTGCGTCCTCAGCTTTTCTTAGCGCCCTCAGCGGTTAAAAGCTCTTGCGCTCTCCTAAAAACAGAACGGCCCACGCATCGTAAAATGCGCGGGCCGTCCGGTGGACTGATTGGGATTGACCAAGGGGTGGTCACTCTACGTGGCCCCTTCGGCGAACTCCGGGTCCCTGCGAAAATCACTCGCCGGGCGCTCCGATCGTTTCGATCAAGCCTGAATCACCGGTAGTCGTGCGATGGATGTTTACCCTCAACACGCCAAGACCATGCGTTATTGAGAGCCCGACAAAGAGCAACCGCCCTAAGTCTCAGCCACCTCACCTGGTCTTTGATTCCCACAACTATTTGGTTCTGAACTTGTCATTCGACCACCTCCTTTCCGGTGTAATTGCACATTAGTACGAAACGCGGCGTCACGTCAACCGGCACGAAAGTGGGAGTTGTCAGTGTCGGGAAGGACACGACTTCCGTCGTGCCGATTAAGACTCAAGCTGACGCGCCTTCAGCCGCTGAGCTCCGCTCGTCCAGCCTAAATCTCGAAGAAATACGACAAACCCCAACGCTGTCCGAGACCTAACTTGTTCGATTTTATAGCTAAAGTCAATCGATCCAGCCGATTTCGCCCGAATCCCCAGCAAACCTCCAGACAATTCCAGCATCTTAGAATTTCGCAAAACGTAACGCCTGCACTTCGTCAAATGAGGAGGACGCATGGAAAGCGTAATTGGAATTTTCGGTTCCCGTGTAGCGGCTGAGCAGGCAGTTCGTGGACTCGTGGCCAGAGGCTTGAGTTCTCAATCCATTACCTTTTTAAGCGGAGAAGCGGGCAGCGCCGAAGTCGAAAACTTGCCCACAACCGACGCCGAAAACGATGGCATGGGCGAAACCATGGGAGCGGTCGTTGGGGGAGCGGTAGGCGCCGGCGCTGGATTGTCCCTGGGCAGCGCAGTTGCGAGCCTGCTCGTCCCCGGAGTAGGCCCAATTGTTGCGATTGGTTTGGGCGCGGCCGCTCTGTTGGGACTCGGTGGCGCCGCGGCGGGAGCGAAAGCGGGCGATTTGTCCGAGCACGCGATGGATACGGGTGTTCCCAGAGACGATGTCTCTTTTTACCGCGAATTATTGAAGAGAGGCCGCTCGATCGTCATCGCGGAAGTCGATCACGAGGACCAGGCCGCTTCGGCGCGTGAAGTGTTTGAGCAAAGAGGCGGAGAAGATGTCGACGCCGCCCGCAAGGAGTTACACAGCGCCGCCTAGCCGAGACGAAGGCCCGGGCTCAACGCCCGGGTTTCAAAAATGGATTTCACCCGTTGGCTCCCGCCCCTAGCGGCTGTTGGGAGGGAGGGCACGACTTCACTCAAGCGACAAATCCATCGCGATGGGAAGGGCACGACTTCAGTCGTGCCGATTAAGACTCAAGCTGACGCGGCTTCCAGCCACTGAGGTTCGCTCGTCCAGCCTAAACAAGAGCCGAGATTGGTTGCTAATGTACGTACATTAGAGTTAGTACAGAATGTTCCACGTGGAACATTTCCCCATTTGCGGCTCAGGTCGCCCGCGGGTCATGGCCCAATGGAATCTACCTGACTCTCTCTCGACTTCCTACACTCGAAGTAACCCCCAAGTAACCAGATCGCGGTAGGTCAGCCTTTCCACCGGTAGGCATCGGGTTGGGGGAGTCCGATGTGCGCAAGAACGCGGTAAGCGAATTCGGTCGCCATTGCATCCAAGCTAGCGGGACGGAAGTAGTAGGCAGGAATGAGTGGAAATATAGTAGCGCCGGCGTCGGCGGCACGATACAGGTTGCGAATGTGGATTTTGTTGAGTGGCGTTTCGCGCACGCAAAGCACCAGCGGACGCTTCTCTTTAAGGCAGACGTCAGCGGCGCGCTCGATCAGTTGCGATGCAATGCCATTGGCGATGCGTGCGAGCGTCCCCATGCTGCACGGGATAACGATCATCGCGTCAGCAGGGTAAGAGCCGCTGGCCACGTTGGCACCGATATCGGCATTGGACTGTTGCTGAATTTTGCGTGATCGTTTGCCGGGCGGTTGGTCGGATTGCTTTTTGAACTGGCCCGAAAGGATTTGTTCGACGAGGTTATTGCGTCCGCTTGAGGTCAAGCTCTTCGGCCATGACCCTGAGTGCGCTGTCGGAGGCAATGAGATTGACTGTCTGAACGCGTTTGTCGCGTTCGACAGTGAGTAGCAGCTGCCGCAGGAAGATGGAGCCGCTGGCGCCGGTTGTAGCGATGGTCAGGTTCTGCGGTGGCTGGTTAGGCAAATTAGGCTCCTGGCCGGGCGGTGCATGGCGCGCACATGAGCATAGGGAGTGCGCGGCGAAACAGTCAAGAAGGGTCGTCGATCTGCAGTCGTTGGTCGGTAGTCGCTTGCAGGATTCGGAAGCTCGGTACTCTGCGACTGATCAAGGGCCAACGACAAACGAACGACCAACGACGGAATTTATGGCATCCACCTCCAGTTTACGACTCCGGCGCAGTGAGGCGCAGTTGCACGCGCTGGCGGGAGTAGAGCGGGAGATACGGGTCAACGATCCCAATGGCCGTCGCAAATATTTGAGGGATTTCAGCCGGGCTTTTCGTTCTTATGATTCGGTCATTGACCATCAGGAACTGAAGGCTATGGTGGCTGGCGCGGACACCGTCCTAATCGGTGATTACCACGCTCTGCCTGCTGCGCAGCACTGTGCCGCCGCGCTGTTTGAAGAGCGTGCGCAACCCGGAGATCGTCCGCTGGTGTTGGGAGTGGAGACCATTTTTTCCCGTGACCAGCACATCGTTGACGAGTGGTGGAGGCGGGAGATAGATGAAGAGGAATTCCGCCAACGAATTCGCTTCGATCTCGACTGGGGCTACGACTGGGCTCCGTTCTACGAACTATTGGTAACCGCGCGCGAGCACGGGGAAGCGATTTACGGAATGGACTGCATGCCTCGCGAGGACCTGCGCAAGATAGGAGCGCGCGATCGACATGCGGTTCATAAGATGGCCGAGATCCGGGAACGCCATCCAAACGCGGTCATCATGGTGCTGTTTGGGGAATCGCACCTGGCGCCGGGACATCTGCCGCGTGTGTTGCGGGAACACATGCCGGAAGAACGCGTGATCACCGTCCTGCAGAACGTGGACGCATTATATTGGCGCGCGGCGGGCGAACGTCAGGAGCGTGTGGATGCGGTTCGCGTCAACGACGACGTGGTCTGCGTGTTTAACTCCACGCCGCTGGAAAAATATGAAAACTACCGGCTGCACCTGAGCCGCTGGGGACGCACCGACGAAGAAGGTCCCGATCTCGCGCCCACTGTGTACAACCTGATTGACAGCCTGGTGCGATTTCTCGACATCAACCGCTACTCTTCGCATAACGGCACGCAGCCGAAGTTCCTGGTCGACCTGATGCCCGAGGTTTATTGCCGCGCCTCGGATGCGCGGCTGCGCCAACTGCTCTCACGTCATGCCGCGACGGAGGAGGAGACCGAAGCCATGGTGCGCCACGTGGAACAGCGCGGCAGCGTTTATTTGCCGCAGGTGAATGTGTTCTATGTGCGTGAATTTAAGATGACCTACGTGGCGGAAGAAGCCGCGCGCTTTTTGCATCACGCGTGCCGTGCCCTGCCGGCGAGGGGAAACGCCCAGCGCCGAAGCAATCCGGATCGTTTTTACGCGAATGCCCTGGAATATGCTTTGGGATATTTTGGGTCGCGGGTTCTGTATCCGGCTCGTCCGGCGGTCGAGAGCGGTTCCGGCCGTGAGTCGCACGACGCGCCAGAGTCCGAACGGAAGAAGATTGACTCCAGCGCTCAGTTGCTTGGTTACATGTTGGGCGATGCCTTGTACGAGGCCTACCTAAAGGGACGCGTTTCGCGAAGCATGTTGCGCCGGTTGTTCCTGGTCCACCTCGAGGAGCCGGGCGTTGCGAAAGAGACCTTCCGGGAGATCGCCGCAAAAGTTCGCTGCAATGCCAAGAAACTGCCTGCCTCGGTTACGCGCTAACAACAAACCTTTAACCACAGAGGACACTAAGGATCACTAAGGTTTTTTGGAAAGCAATCCCTCTTGTGACCCTCTGTGTCCCCTGTGGTTAAAGTTCTTGCCGGCGCAGGGTGCTAATCTAGAACAGCGTTGGCTGAATGCTGAGTGCTGACGGCTGAGTGCTCCCTTGAACGCTGAATCCATACGCAAACTATTCGAGCAGGTCCGACGGGGAAAGTTGTCTCCCGACGAGGCGGTCGAGCGCCTGCGGCATCTTCCTTTTGAAGATCTGGGATTTGCAAAGGTCGATCATCATCGAGCACTTCGCAACGGGATGCCGGAAGTGATCTTTGGTCAAGGGAAGACCCCGGCTCAAATGGCGGCGATTTTTTCTCGCCTGGCAACGCACGGCGGAAATATTCTGGCGACTCGCGCGGATGAGAAACAGCTGGCCGCAGTCAGAAAGAAAGTTCCCAAAGCTGAATATCGAGAGCTGGCGCGGGCCATCGTCCTGCAACGTGACAAAAAGAAATATGGAAAGGGAATCATCGCAGTGGTCTCGGCGGGTACCAGCGATATTCCGGTGGCGGAGGAAGCCGTAGTGACGGCTGAGATGATGGGCAATGACGTCGAGCATCTTTACGACGTGGGTGTCGCCGGAATTCACAGGCTGCTGGCCAACCGCGCCTCGCTGACACGAGCGCGAGTGGTGATCGTCTGCGCAGGGATGGAAGGCGCGCTGCCCAGTGTGGTAGGAGGCTTGGTCGGAGTGCCAGTGATCGCGGTGCCTACCAGCGTCGGCTATGGTGCGGCTTTCAAAGGCCTTGCCGCGCTGTTAGGGATGATGAATTCCTGCGCGTCGAATGTGAGTGTGGTGAATATTGATAATGGGTTCGGAGCTGGGTACGTGGCGGCGTTAATTAACCGGCTTTGAGCGGCGCAAGTAGGAAGAGAAAAGGCACGGCGTGAGCCGTGCCTTTTTTGTGTAACGGTTAGTTTGTTAGGAGCCTTTCACGACTTCCAGATTATTCTGCACCTTGAAGACGCCGAACACCTGGTTCGCTCGCATGCCGGCGATGTTCTTATCCATCGCGCTGTCGACCGTACCGTAGAGGCTCAACTTGCCGTTGTCCACCACGATGCGGATCGGCTTTGCCGGGTCACTGGCATAGCGGCCAAGTACCGGGTCACGATAGATGGCACGCGCGGCACTGATGCGAATGCGATCGTCGAAGCCTGAAACCGGGGCGACCTTGATGTTGTCGATCACATCTTTTACGCCCGGCATGTTATTCGCCAGCCACAAAGCCGAGTCGCGGCCTACGTCGGTGCGCGTGTCACCATTCAAAGTCGCGACGCCATTGGTCACAGAGACGTCCACAAAGTTGAACTGGTTGTCGTAGCCAATCCGGTCATAGTGCAGCTTGCGCTCGAGCTTCGCTGCGAGTTCAGTGTCGGGTGCATTCGTGCTGACCGCAACTTCGTTGCGTACACCCTGAACCTTATCCAGCTTACGGATTTTCTTGGCCGCATCCAGCTTCTGCTGGTAGAGGTCCACCGTGCCGGTCAAGGTCACGATGCCGTCCTCGGTGCTCGCCTGCAGGTTGCGAAATTCGCTCTTCTTCGTCAACTGCTGCGAGACGCGGGTCTGAATGTCACTGTCATAGCGGGCACTTGCGGTCTGCGCTACAAGGCCAACGCTGAGAATACCCACACTAAGAAATGAGGCCACAGCGGTAAGAATGTTTTTCATGGTCATGCTCCTGTCCAACTTTTAACTAGTTGGTTAATTATTTGGATGCGTCAGCTGATATGGAAGGATGCATGCACAGATTCCCGGCCAAAAGCAGCAGTTATTCCGCTTGACAGTAGTCGTGATAACGAATATATTCAAATTGTGCCCAGCGACATCCAGGCCGAGATCAAGCAGACCAAGCCTTTCTCTTCCCTGGAGGACGAGGCGGTGGTTTCTCTGCAACGCACAGCAGATCAGTTGAATGGCTGTTTCAGCGACATGCTCAAACCGCATGGACTTTCGCCGACACAGTTCAACGCTCTGCGTATTCTGCGGGGCGCAGGGAAAGAAGGTCGTGCCTGTAGCGAGATTGCGGAGCGCATGATCAACCGGGACCCAGATATCACGCGTCTACTGGACCGTCTGGAACGTCGTGGATTGGTCATTCGGAGCCGAGAGGGCCGCGATCGCAGGGTGATCATCGCACGGATTACCCAGGAGGGACTGGAACTGCTGCGGGGATTGGATCGGCCCATAGAGGATTTCAACCGGAAGTTGCTAGGACACTTGGGCGAACCGCAGCTTCGTACTCTGATCAAGCTTCTGGACATCGCCCGGGAAAAAGAGGGCTAGTTTTTTTTGCCCATCTCGTCGTTATCACGATATTCGTTTATAGAGCATAAAAGGAGAACCAAAAACGAGCAATTCAACTACTACTGAAGTTGCGGTAAAGACAATTTCAACCCAGGAAGTCCGACAGCTTCTGGACAGCAAGCGGTCCTTCGAGTTCTGGAACGTCTTGACCGACGAATGGTTCAAGGGCGAGAACATTTCAGGCTCGCGCCGGGTTCCACTGGACAAGGTCGGAAACGAAGTGCGAAGCACGAATTTGCCCGAGAATGCGGAGATCGTCGTATACTGCGGCGGCCCGAAGTGCCCGCAGAGCAGTATGGCGGCGGAGAAGCTGACCAAGCTTGGCTACCACAATGTCCGTGCATACGAAGGTGGCCTTGAGGAATGGAAGGCTGCCGGCCTGGCGATCGAAAAGGCGTAACAGATTGATCGAGGAAAGAGGGCAGGTCGATTCCGGCCCTCTTCAATTTATGAATCGTGGTTTTACGAAACTGGGGTTTATGAAACGGGCCATGCTGTAAAAGCGAGGCAATCGAAAACCTTTCCGGAGGAAGTTCATGAGCAACGGTTCAAATCAGCATTGGGGATTAACGGTTCTACGCGTGGTGGTCGGCACTGTGTTTCTGGCGCACGGTGCGCAAAAGGTTTTCGTCTTCGGTTTTCACGGCGTAGCCGGAGCATTCGCGGGAATGGGGATACCCGCGCCTGCGGTCACAAGCGCACTCGTGGCGCTCGTGGAACTGCTTGGAGGCATTGCATTGATCGCAGGATTTCTTACCCGCTGGGCGGCAGTGCTCAATGGCATCGACATGGTGGTTGCCATCATGCTCGTCCACCTGAAAAATGGATTCTTCGCACCGGGCGGGGTCGAATTTCCGTTGACGTTACTGGCGGCATGTGTGGTGCTGGCGATTGTGGGCCCGGGGGCTGCGTCGGTCGACGGAGCCATGGCCAAGCGAGCGTAAGGGATTAAAGAGGTACCGCGAAGCATCCCAACGTCGAAGATCAACTGCGGCGGGCGAGGTCGCCCCGCCCCCACACGATCGCCTCACAGAGTCACGGGGTAGTTTGCGCTACTTCGTATTCTTGTTATTTTTGCGCTTGAACACGCGCGCGAAAATCTTGTCTATATTTTTTAGTTGCCGCTTCAGATCGAAGGCGCGCTCGATTTGTCGAGGTGGCACCAGTTTGGTGATGCTTTTGTCCTTAAGGACCAATTCACGGAAATTCAGTCCTTCCTTCCAGGCGCGCATGGCGTGGCTTTGCACCGCCCGATAGGCCTCTTCGCGCGAAACGCCGTGCTCCACCAGGTCGAGCAAGAGCTGGCCGCTGAATATCAACCCGCGCGTACTTTCCAGATTCGACTTCATTCGCTCCGGATAGACGAACATGGTTTCCAGCACATTCGTCGTTTTTTGCAGCATGTAGTCCACCAGGGTGGTGGAATCGGGGATGATGATGCGTTCGACCGAAGAGTGTGAAATATCGCGCTCGTGCCAGAGTGGAACGTTCTCAAAGCCCGCCTGCGCATTCGACCGCACCACCCTTGCCAGGCCGCTAATCTGTTCAAGGGTAATCGGATTGCGCTTGTGGGGCATGGCCGACGAACCCTTTTGCTTCTCGCTGAAAAACTCTTCCACTTCGCGCACTTCGGTACGTTGCAAATGCCGAAGCTCGGTGGCGATCTTGTCGAGGGTGGAGGCAATGACCGCCAGCGTAGCAAGGTAAGAAGCATGGCGATCGCGCTGAATTACCTGGGATGAAATGGCGGCCGCCTTCAGTCCCAGGCGCTTGCACATGCGCTCTTCGAGTTCAGGACTGAGGTGGGCAAATGTGCCTACGGCGCCGGAAAACTTTCCTACACGCATGTCTTCGACGGAGGCGCGAAAGCGCGTGATGTTGCGTTGAGTTTCTGAATACCAGTTGGCGAGCTTGAACCCAAACGTGATCGGTTCGGCATGGATGCCATGAGTACGTCCGATCATTGGCGTGTCCTTGAACTCCCAGGCGCGGCGCTCGAGCACGGCAGAGAGCTTTTCCAGATCGGCGGCGATGATGGCCGAAGCCTGTTGGATCAGCAAGGCCTGAGCAGTGTCCACGACATCGTTGGAAGTCAGGCCGTAATGAAACCAGCGCGCGTGCGGGCCGACGATTTCGGCGACCGCCGTAGTGAAGGCGATGACATCGTGGCGGACTTCGGCTTCGATTTCCGCGATTCTGTCGATTTTGAAGTCGGCGCGCTGGCGAATGGCGCGGGCGGCGTCCTTGGGCACCATGCCCGCCTCGGCCAGAGTTTGGGTGGCCGCGACCTCAACCGCGAGCCACGTCCGGAAGCGGTTCTCCTCGCTCCAGATGCGACCCATGTCGGGACGGGTATAGCGTGGAATCAAACCTGGTCTCCCTGTTGTCCTAGAGAAATGCGGGACTAGGGATTGTAAATGGGCGGGGGTTCGGGGGCCAGTCGGCTCAGAGGCTGAACCCCAAAAGCAAAGGCTGACCTAAACCTAAAAGACTTAACCGCTAAGGACGCAAAGGGCGCTAAGGACGAGCACGCAAAGCAAAGCACGCAAAACATTGGCGTCTGCAGAGCTCCGTCCTGTTTAGCCGCTAGGCCAGGGCTATCAAGTCAATCTCAACCAGAACGTCTTTGGGCAGGCGGGCGACTTCGACGGTTGATCGGGCTGGAGGCGCGACATTGAAATACCGTCCATAGACTTCATTCATGGCAGCGAAATCCCCCATGTTCTTCAGAAAGACAGTGGTACGTACCGCTTTTTTGAGGCCGCTGCCGGCGGCGGTGAGAATCGCAGAAAGATTTTTCAGGACGCGCTCGGTTTGTGCAGCCACATCCCCGCTGATAACCTGCTGGCTCGCAGGATCAATGGCCACCTGGCCAGAAACAAAAACAAATCCGTTCGCACGGATGGCTTGGGAATAAGGGCCAATTGCCTGCGGTCCTTCTTTGGTTGCAATGACGTCGCGCATGGAGCCTCCGGAATCAGTGGTCGGTGATCAGTGGACAGTGGTCAGTAATCAGTGAGAAGAATTAATGCAGATCACCAGCGCTCGCGTCAACTTACTTGCTTTAACATGCTGACCACCGACCACTAAACACTGACCACTGCCTTTAGATCTTCTGCAGTCTTTGCACGTCGTGCACGCCGGGGATTTTGCGGACGCCGTTGACGATGTTTTCCAGATGCTTCAGGTCGGCGATGTCGAGCACGATGTCGACATTGGCCTGGCCGTTGCTGGTGCGTGCTTCGATATTGCGGATGTTGGTTTTGGTATCGCTGATCACGGCGGTGATTTGCTTTAACATGCCGAAGCGATCATCGCAGAAGACGGTGAGCTTAACCGGATAGGCGCTGGGTGTTCCGTCATCACGAGACCACTCCACGTCAATTTTTCGTTCCGGTTCATACATGAGATTGACTACGTTGGGGCAGTTCAGGCCGTGGACTGCGACGCCTTTTCCGCGGGTGACGTAGCCGACGATCGATTCTCCGCGAATCGGGTTGCAACAGCGGGCACGGTAGACCAGGAGGTCGCCTTGTCCGGTTACACGGATGGCGTTGTTGTTCTGGTCTCCGCCGAAGACTCTTCTCACCACGCTGGCGATTCCGCTGAACTTCTCGGGTTCCTCTTCGGCGAGCGGTCCACTGGCTGCCGGCGCCAGGCGCCCCAATATCTGCCGTGCCGAGAATTTGCCGTAGCCAATGCCAGCCATAAGATCGTCGGCCCGGCCTACGCCGTAGTCGGCAGCGATCTTCAGTAATTCTTCGTCCTTGATTTCCTTCAGGGACACGCGGTACTTACGCGCTTCTTTCTCAATCAATTTGCGGCCGATTTCGATGGCGCGTTCGCGTTGATGAACGTTGAGCCAGTGCTTGATCTTGTTACGGGCGCGGGAAGACTTGGCGATGGAGAGCCAGTCACGACTGGGTTTGTGGCCAGCCTGAGTCAGGATTTCGACGATGTCGCCGCTGTGCAATTTGAATCGGAGCGGAACCATGCGCCCGTTCACCTTGGCGCCCACGCAACTGTGTCCGACTTCGGTGTGGACGGAATAGGCGAAATCAATCGGCGAAGAATCGCGAGGCAGAACGACAACTTTGCCCTTGGGGGTGAAGGTGTAAACCTCTTCGGGATACAGATCGATTTTGAGAGTGGACAGAAACTCGCTCGGATCGGAGACGTCCCGTTGCCACTCGACGACCTGACGCAACCATGCGAGGCGCTGCTCGTCCTGTGCTGAGACCGGGCCATCTTTGTATTTCCAGTGAGCGGCGATGCCCTCTTCGGCCATCTTGTGCATTTCTTCGGTCCGGATCTGGACTTCGAAGGGCATACCTTCTTCCGAAATGACCGAAGTGTGCAGCGACTGGTAGAAATTTGGCCGGGGCATGGCGATGAAATCCTTGATCCGGCCTGGCACTGGGCGCCAAAGGTTGTGGATGATTCCCAGCACGGCATAACAGTCCTGCACCGATTTCGTGATCACGCGCATGGCATAAAGGTCGTAGACCTGTTCGACCGCTATGTGCTGACGCTGTAATTTCTTGTGAATGCTGTACAGGCGCTTGATGCGGCTTTCGACGGTGGCGGTGATTCCCGCTTCTTTCAGCTTGTCGCGGAATATCTGTTCCACATGCGAGAGGAAAGCTTCTCCCGGTTTGCGGCGGACCTCGACAGCATCGCGGACCTGCTCGTACCCGATGGGGTCGACGTAGCGGAAGCCGAGATCTTCCAGCTCACCGCGAATTTTTCCCATCCCCAGGCGGTGCGCGATGGATGCGTAAATGTCGAGCGTCTCGCGGGCAATCTTCTGCTGGCGTTCGGGAGGAAGATGCTCCAGGGTGCGCATGTTGTGCAGGCGGTCGGCCAGCTTGATGAGCACGACGCGAATGTCATCAACCATGGCCAACATCATTTTGCGGAGATTCTCCGCCTGCTGTTCTTCACGCGTGGCGAAATCGATGGCGCTGATCTTGGTGACGCCTTCGACAATGTGCGCCACCTGCTCCCCGAATTCCTTGCGGATGTCGACAACGGTGACGGAGGTGTCTTCGACGGAATCGTGCAGTAGCCCGGCGGCGATGGCGACGGGGTCCATCTTCATCTCGGCGAGAACCAGGGCCACTTCGAGGGGATGGATCAGGTAGGGTTCACCGGAGGCACGGCTCTGTCCGGCATGGTGCTTCTGGGAGAATTCGTAGGCCTTACGGATGAGCTCGAGGTCGTCGTTAGGCCGGTTGGCCCGCATCCTGCGCATTAGCTCACGGAATTTGGTCACCGTGAGGACATTGGTCGCGAACTGTTGGCGCAGGGTCGCCATGTAGGATTATAGCGTGTTCAGAGGCGGAACCCGGCGTTTCGGGCTGGCTGTGCGGCTTACGAAGGTTCGAAATACGTAAGAGGCAGCGACATCTGCAGGCTTCAAAGCGCACCTCAGCGGCTGAAGCCGCGTCACGCAAGCTTCTATGGCACGACTGAAGTCGTTCCCTTCCCAAGGCGAGCCTACAGCCGTACGAGTAAAGTCCGGCACTTTCCAAGGCAAGCCTGCCGTGCGACGAGTGGGGTCGTGCCCTTCCCAAGGTGAGCCTCGGTGGCACGAGGAAGTCGTGCCCTTTCCGGATTTGCATCAAAGCTTCGGCATTAGAATCAAGGGTGGCGGGCGAGGGTGCCCGCGCCGAATGAAGGGTGACGATGAAATGAGTTCATTGCGCGTTCTGGTGAGTGGAGCATCGGGCCCGATCGGATCTGCGCTTTTACCTGCGCTGAGAGCTCGCGGACATTCGGTGAAACGGTTGGTTCGCGGCGCAGTCAAAGGTCCTGACCAGATCGCTTGGGATCCCGAGCAGGCCGTGCCTCCGGATTCGGTTTCGGGCTTTGATGCGGTGATTCACTTGTCGGGAGAGACGATCGTCGGTCGTTGGACTGATGCCAAAAAGCAGCGCATCATTGAAAGCCGACGCCAGGGCACCGGGCATCTGGCGGAAGCGTTAGCGAAGGCGTCGCAGCGTCCGAAAGTGTTCATCTCAGCCTCTGCGGTGGGTTACTACGGCAATCGCCGTGATGAGGTGCTGCGCGAGGACAGCCCGTCGGGCGAGGGGTTTGTAGCAGAGGTTTGCCGTCAGGCTGAGAGCGCGGCCCAACCGGCGGCCGCCGCTGGAATTCGCACCGTGCAAATGCGTTTTGGAGTGGTAATGAGTAAAGACGGCGGCGCCTTGCCCAAAATGCTACCTCCGTTCCGCATGGGTCTGGGCGGTCGTCTGGGTCCGGGCACCCAGTGGTGGACTTGGGTATCGATAAGGGATGTGGTTGGCGCAATCCTGCATGTGATGGAAAATGAGTCGGTGCAGGGTCCGGTCAATACTGTCGCACCCGATCAGGTGACCAACGCAGAATTCACCAAGACTCTCGCCTCGGTGCTAAAGCGGACTGCGCTCTTTCCCATGCCCGCCTTCGTCGTCAAAGTGATTTTTGGACAAATGGGAGAGGAACTTTTTCTGGCCAGCGCACGGGTGGAACCGGCAAAGCTGCTCGCGAGTGGATACAAGTTCCAGGATCCCGAGTTGAAAAAAGCGCTGGAAGGAATTCTGAGAGGCTAAGCCGTCCGGAGCAAATTCGAGATCTTTAAAATTACCTCGTTCTGCGTTTCCAGGTCGTCACCGAAACCCGTCTGCCACATAACATCAGGCTCGCGCCGGAACCAGGTCATCTGGCGCTTGGCATAGTTGCGATGCGCCTGCTGTGCGGCCTGGACTGCGGTCTCGTGATCGATCTCGCCATGGATGAACTGCACGGCCTGCTTGTATCCGAGGGATCCCAATGGATACGCGCTTTCGCCATACTTCGCTAACAGGCTTCGAGTTTCTTCCACCAGACCGGCCTCGAACATGTGTTGGGCACGCTGGTTGATCCTCTGGTAAAGCGCGTTGCGGTCGGGATCGAGACCAATGCGGACAATGTGGAAGCCGTGCAATGGCGTGCGTCCCTGCTGCCACTGTTCCGTCATTTTTTTCCGCGAGGTCAGGCAAATTTCGATGGCGCGCACGAGTTTGTGTAAGTCGTTGGCGTGAATTTTTGCCGCGGCAGCAGGATCCAGGCGGGTCAAGATCCGATGCAGATGCGGCGAACCTGTTTCCGCGGCGCGCCGGCGTAAACGCTCGCGTAATTCTTCCGAACGCTGCGGGCCATCGAACAAGCCCTCGAGCAATGCGCGGAGATACAGTCCGGTTCCTCCGACAACAATCGGCAGTGCTCCTCGTGACTTGATCTGTTGCAATACTTCCCGGGCCTGGCGTGCGTATTCACCGGCCGTGACATAGCCCGAGGGATCGATAACATCGACCATGTGATGGGGAATGCGAGCGCGCTCGGAGGGGGTCGGTTTCGCCGTGCCGATCTCGAACTCACGGTACATGGCGACCGAATCGCAGTTGACGATCTCGCCGTGGAACCGCGACGCGATGGAGAGCGACAAAGCAGTCTTCCCGCTCCCGGTGGGGCCGAGGATTACAACCAGCAGAGGTTCGGAAGACCCGCTCAGCGGGAACTCCACGCGATGTGATGCCAGTAGCAAACTAGGGTGAGGAGTAGAATCATCGCGCCGATGACCGGAAGACCCGCCGCCCCCAGTTTAAAAATGTGGTGTTTGCCGAGGCGTGGCGCGGGCGCGTGATCGGGCTCTGGCTGTGGGTTGGTTCCGGACACCGCCGTATTGTAGCGCCGACATTACTTCGACGCTGTGACGCGGGACGGCTCCCTGATGAGAGAAGTTCTCTGATGCTAAACTTCGGGCTGCCGTGACCCTACCTCACAGTAGTTCCGCGACGAAAATCGTGCGCTTCGATGCGTTCGCGGTGGACCCTACGGCGGGGGAACTTCGCAAGGATGGGGTTCGCATACGCTTGCAGGAACAGCCATTCCAGTTGCTGGTTTTCCTCCTCGAACGTCCCGGAGAGGTGGTCAACCGAGAGGACCTTCGCCAGAAGTTGTGGCCGGCTGACACGTTTGTGGATTTTGACCACAGCCTGAACACCGCCGTTAATAAGTTGCGCGAGGCTTTGGGAGACTCGGCCTCCGACCCTCGTTACGTCGAAACGCTGGCGCGTCGCGGATATCGTTTTCTGGGCACGATAGAAAAGGGCGAGGCTGAACATCCTGTCGCGGAGGCGGCGAAGATTGTTGGGAGTATCGCAGCGCCAGTGACAGCTATTCATCGCGATCTCGACGTTCCCTTGCCGAATCGTGTTCTGGTTCGGGCTCTCTTTGGGCTGATTCAGATCATGTATCTGAGCTTCTACGTGTCCGCTCTGTTTCGTTTGACAGAAATCGACCGGATAACCAGTTTGTTCTTGCCAGGGTGGGGAGCATTCGCGATCTTCGCCGCCGTGCTGGTCACAGCGGGAATCGGTATTCCGTTACGTTTTTATCTGCTCTCGGCGGTGGCTTTCGATCATCAGCGGCTAGGGGAGAAGTTCCAGCGGCTATTCCTGATCGTCCTGATAATGGACGAATTATGGGCCATCGCCCCCTTTCTGCTAGTCAACAAGATCGGATTCGGGGCGGCGTTCGCGGCAGCGGCGGCGCTTCTCTATGTGCCTTTCTCGGAGCGGACGTTGGTGCGGATGGCGTATCCCGCGCAAGCCGGAGCGGTCCAATCTGCGGAAGCTGGCTGACGCTTCAGGAACCTTGCTCACGAAATGTGCGCATCACCGTCTGAAACCGAGGCAGGAGTGTGAAGTTTCAGATCAAACGCTTCAAAACTCCTGATTGAGTGCAGACTATTGATTCCACGGGTCATTTATTTACTGCGCTGGTATCTACTGCGCTGGGACCGAAATCTAAAAATCTGACAGTCTGAAGATCAACGCTAAAGGAGATCAATGCTTCGGATCGCGTTTACATTCATCGTTCTTGTGCCAATTCTGATTGCCCAAGCGGCATATTCGCAGAGTACATCGGCGGCGCATCCGTCAGTCCTTGACGTCACCACCATGGACCCCAGTGTCGATCCCTGCACTGACTTTTTCCAATACTCATGTGGCGGCTGGCTGAAAAAGAATCCAATTCCCGCTGATAAGACCAGTTGGGGGCTTACCTCCAAACTCGCGGATGACAACCGGGTGCTTTTGCGCGAGATTCTCGAAGCAGCTGCGGCGCCCGCGCCGTCGAAGGATCCGGTCAAGCAAAAGATCGGCGACTACTACACCGCCTGCATGGACGAAAAGACGATTGAAACCGCCGGGGCAACGCCTCTGAAAACAGAGTTCGACCGAATCGCCGGAATGCATTCCAAGCGGGACATAGCTGCGGTTGCGGCCAGCATGCCAAACCGGGGCGCTCTCTTCGACTTCAGCTCCGACCAGGATTTCAAAGACTCCACCCAGGTGATTGCGGAGGTGGATCAGGACGGGTTGGGGCTTCCGGATCGCGACTACTACATCAAGACCGATCCCAAGTCAGTCGAGCTTCGCCAGGCTTATGTGGCCCACGTACAGAAAATGTTTGAGCTGCTAGGCGATGCGCCGAGCGTCGCCGCAACCGAAGCTCAGGCGGTGATGCGAATTGAGACCGCCCTGGCTAACGGATCGCTGACTCCGGTGCAACGCCGAGAACCTAAATTGCTCGACCACAGAATGACGCTTACGCAATTGGAGGAGCTTAGCCCATCATTCAACTGGAAGCAGTATTTCGCTGGAACTGGCCAAGCCGGACTGAGTTCGCTAAACGTGACGGCACCGGAATTTTTTAAGGCGATGGATGCGGTCATCCAGAAGGAGGATCTGGACAGCTGGAAAGCTTATCTGCGATGGCATGCCATCCATGCCAATGCACCTTATCTTTCTTCGGCCTTCGTGAATGCCGACTTCGACTTTTTTGGCAAGACGTTGTCTGGGGCGCAGGAGCTGGAGCCGCGGTGGAAGCGCTGTGTCGATTATGCGGACAACGACCTCGGCGAGGCATTGGGCCAGGCTTACGTGCAACGAGCTTTCCCTCCCGAAGCCAAACAACGTGCTTTGCAAATGGTGAAGGAAATCGAGCAGGCCATGCAAAGCGATATACAGGAATTGTCCTGGATGTCCGCGGAGACCAAACAGCGTGCCCTGGAAAAATTGCATGCGGTAGCCAACAAGATCGGGTATCCGGACAAGTGGCGCGATTACAGCACATTGGCGGTTGTTCGGGATGACGAGGTGGGCAACGTGCTTCGCGCCCGAACATTCGAATTCCACCGGCAATTGGCGAAGATTGGCAAGCCGGTAGATCGCGGCGAATGGGGCATGACACCGCCAACCGTGAATGCCTATTACAACCCGCAGGTGAATGACATCAATTTTCCAGCGGGCATTCTGCAGCCGCCATTTTTTGATCCCAGTGCGGACGATGCTCCCAATTATGGCGACATGGGCGCAACCATCGGGCACGAACTGACTCACGGCTTTGACGATGAAGGTAAGCAGTTCGACGCGCAAGGCAATCTGCGCGACTGGTGGACGCCTCAAGACGGCAAACAATTCGAGCAGCGTGCCAGTTGTATTTCAGACCAGTATTCGCAGTACGTTGCGGTGGACGACATCAAAATCAACGGGCAGCTCACAATGGGAGAGAATGTCGCTGACTTGGGCGGAGCACTGCTGGCTTACATGGCATGGCAAAGTCAGATTCAAGGCAAGAAACTGGGGCCGATTGACGGGTTGACCCCGGAACAGCGCTTCTTCGTCGGCTACGGACAAAGCTGGTGCTCCCAGACTCGCGATGAGACCAAGCGCGTGTACGCCACCGTAGACCCGCACTCGCCAGACAAATATCGTGCCAATGGGGTGGTTTCAAACATGCCGGAATTCCAGCGGGCGTTTCAGTGCAAGGCTGGTTCGGCGATGGTCAGGGAGAATCGCTGCCGCGTCTGGTGATGTGGTCGGTATTAACTAACACAAGGATTCAACAGAGGCTGGCGGGGGGTGCTTTCAGCTCCCTACTGCAAATCCGATTTGTCCGGGTTGTAGTAAAAGTGGAAACGCAGTGCCAGGTATTGGCCGCCGAATTCCGTGGGCAGGGGCGGAAAAGGCTTGGAGGCGGTGATGCCGCCGTATGCGGCGCGATCGAGCGCAACGTCACCTGAAGTGCCGACGATCTGCAGGCCTGCGACCTGACCATTTTTCAGGATGGCGAACTCAATCGAAACTTTCCCCTTTTTCATGAGTGGCGCCCGGGCCGACTCGGGGATGATGCGGTACCAATTTTCACGCACGTCGTGCAGCACGCGAGCGAGGTAAGGACCGAAATCCACGCCCATTGTGTCGCTGAGGACGTCCATCGGTCCGATCGCTTCTCCACCCTGTTTCCCTTGGCCGAGACCGTAGTCGCCGTTGTCCCCGCCATACCCTCCGCCGCGATTGCTGATGGCAGCCCGTGCTGCCTGCTCAATTGCCGATCCCGGAGACATCGCCGAGTTGAAGTTTGGTTTGGGGGCACCTGCGGGCGGCGTCTGCAGGCGAGCCTCCTGATCCGGAGGCGGCTGCTGCGGAGCCGGCTGTTCCTGCGGCGCGGGATTCTGTTGCGCGGCGGGTGCGGGAGGGGCCGCGGGCTGTGACTGCGCGGGCGGTCCCGGTCTTCCCGGACGCGCGCTGTCCAGAATCTTCTTCAATTCCTTGCGATCCAGTTGCGGCGACTTCGATTGCGCGACCCGGTCTTTGTCCGAAATGATGTTGGTCTTGGGCCGCTGGGTAAGCTTCTGCTCGTCCGGAGGAAGCTCGAGGTAGGTGAGGTCTTTCTGTTTTGCCAGGTCTTCCGGACTGACAATCATCACGGCATGCTTGTGCAGAAGTTTGCGAACCGGGTTGAATTTACCGCCAGAATGATGATTGCCAGGTGGACAACCACCGAGATCCAGAAGGCTTCCCGTTGACGCGAGCGCGAGAGGTCGTCCTGCAGCTGAATCAGCAGGGCAGGAACGTCGTGCATCTCCGTATACGCGGTTTCCCAACTGCCCGCATCGTAAAGATCGCTCCCCGGGGGCGTGGCCGATGGGGGTGCAGAGGCGGGGCTTCGCGGCGGTATTTCAGTGGCTGGCATTGAACTGCTGGCTTACCATTAGACACGACGAACCGAGCCTGAGTTGCTAAAGCCTCAGTCTCATTCTTCGGAATACGTCGCTTTCGCGGCATTCCGGGGTAATTTCTATTCTCGCATCTTTCCCGAATATTCTGCGAAAAACCAGTGCGCTCCGGTACTTACGTTTGTACCTGACTGGTCAATAAAGATTACCTTGAACCCCGGCAATCGATTGTCAAGAAGTGTAAATGGGAAGTACCACCGAAAGGTTTGCGTTGCATGTATTTACAGTGCTTTTCGAGATCGTGATGCTGAGTTGAAAATTCACCGAGGGGTGCTAACGCTGCAGCTGGTCCAGTTGAACTTTGTCGCCGTGTTCACGGATCGCCGCGACGATGTCCAGCGCGAGGGCAAGAGCGCGCCGGCCGTCTTCAAACGAGACCAAAGGGGTTGAACGGCGTCCGCGACGGAGCCGAGAAATGACCTCAGCTCAGCCTGAAGAGGTTCTTCTGCCACGATTGGCGGCTTGGCGACCTTGATTTGCGGATTCACGGAAGGAGTTCCCGGCGTCTTTCCCTTCGTCCACGCTGAACACCAGGACATCCTGCCGGCTGTAGTCCAGCGAAATATACTGCCGGGGCTGGAAGAACCGAATCTTGCGGACCCGCTCAGTGGAGACCCTGCTGGCGGTGAAATTGGCCACGCAGCCGGATTCGAACTCCAGACGCACGTTGGCAATGTCAGCTTTGCCGGAAAGAATCGGGAGTCCAACCGCTCGTATTTCCTTGACCGGCGATTTGACGAACGAGAGTACGACGTCCAGGTCGTGGATCATCAGGTCAAGGACGACGTCCACGTCGAGCGAGCGCGGAGTAAATATGCTCAGCCGGTGAACTTCGAAAAACATGGGCTGCGTGATGAGTGACGCGGTCGCACGAACCGCCGGATTGAATCGTTCCAGATGGCCTACCTGACCGATCCTTCCCAGGCGGTTTGCGAGTTGAACCAATTCATCGGCTTCCGGCAGTGAAGTGGCCAGCGGCTTTTCCACCAGGACGTCGACGCCGGCTTCCATGAGCGCGCGCGCGGTCTCCACATGGTGGAGGGTGGGAACGGCCACGGACGCGGCCTGAACCTCGCTATGGGTAGTGACCAGTTGTTCGATCGAACCGAAGGCGCGGCATCCGAATTCGCGGGCGACCGCGTCGGCGCGGGCTGGGTCCGCATCGACGATCCCCACCAACCGGACGGGTTCTCCCTGCTGGGCTAGCTGGTGGTAGATGCGGGCATGGTTGCGTCCGAAGGCGCCCACGCCGATCACGGCTACGTTGATGAAGTCGTCAGTTCCCAGATCGCAGTCTCAGCCAAACTGATGCCGATTTAATCACAAACGGTTCAGGCCGCCTGGGCCTTCTTCAGCAATGCGATCTGTCCAGCGTGATAGAGCTCATGCTGCACGATGCCGCTGAACATATAAAAAAAATTGTGATAGCTCTCGGTCTTGCCCGGAACCTGCTCCTGCAGGCGGGAGTCGGGGAAAGCGGCGACCGCTTTAATGAGTTGATTGTGAGCAGTCTTTGCAGTAGCGATAGCCTGTTGCCACGCGGCCTCGCTAACTTCGTTCACCGACGGAAAGTTCTGATCGTCGCTCAGCTCCACTACTGCACCCTCGGTGCGGCGGCGAACTGCATCGTCCCAGGCGGCGATGTGCAGAAGGAGTTCCCAGATGCTGTGAGCATTCTTTATTGGTTTTGCCGCCGCGGTCTTTGAGCTTACGCCGGCCAGAAGTTCGAGTACGGAGTCTCCGTGCCAGGCGTTGCCTTCGAAAGCGCGGCGAATTTGATCAGCGAGGCGTACAGATTCAGTCATGGGACATCTCCGGGAGCGGCTAGTCAGCAATGATTGTGATATTGGCGGAGTCGGCGGCGGTGATGATTGCGTTTCCATCCAGCAACAGGCACTTGGCCGCGTCGATCGCCAGGCAAGTAGCTCCTGCGCGATGCATTACGTCTATCGTCTTCACTCCAATCACGGGCACATCAAAACGCATATCCTGATTCGGCTTGGCAATTTTCACCACGGTGAGTTCGCGACTCAGCGTAGAAGCGTCGCCCGCCAGCGAACGCATGATTTCCCCGGCGCGCTCGATCGTCGCATCGGTTCCCTCCATGGCTTCCACGGCCACGCATGCTGCCTCGGCGACGACCACGGTTTGCCCGATGTCGAATTGTGCGAGGTGGCGGGCGACCGCGCGACCGTACTCGATGCTTTTCTTCTCTTGCGGTGTTGGCTGGCGTTTCGTCAGCACGCCGGCTCCGGCCAGCAAGGGCTCAAGAAACGCCGTGGAATTTTCCAGTGCGATCCCTTCATCCGCCAATGTTTTGGCGACCGCGCCAAGCAATGAGTCGGTATTGCGGGTGCCAAGCGACAGCAGCAGCTTGGCCAGCCGCCAGTCGGGACGGATGCTGGAGAAGATCTGCTTGTGCTTCACCTGTCCTGCCATGACGGCACGGCGCACGCCTGCGCGCTGGAAAGTTTCGATCAGCTTTGACAGTTCGCCAAGAGAAAGCCAATGTACCGCCGTGGCGCCGTGGGTCTCGATTTCCGGGCTCGCCTCTTCCTTAATCGCGGCGACAATCACGTCAAAACCCTGGGCGCGGGCAGCGTCCAGCACCAGCAGAGGGAAACTTCCGTTGCCCGCGATAAGACCGATCCGCTCCGCCATAGTCAGCACGTTCTCCGCGAACTGATATCTTCGGAATGGAAACCGGAAGGAAAACCGTCACCGTGCTTGCCTGGAATTCGCATTACGTAGCACAATCCTGGAACCGGAACTCGTTCTTCATTTTCCATTCGTGCAATCTTTTATGACTGAAGAACCATCGATCATCCAGCACCCTTTCGGATTTCTGTGGGGCGCAGCTGTCCGGGCTGCGGCCCGGCACCGTTTCAAGATCTCGATGCCGTGCGAAGTGGCTTTCAAAGCACGGCTCAAGTTGGGGCTTGAGGCCAAAAACGTCGGGTTAAAAGAGTTCAGCGAGCGCAAAAAAGAAGCCCAGAGCAATGTCGAGAAACTGGTTACCGCAATGATAGACGCCCAACTGGGGAAAGATCCCACCGCTGACATCCTCGATGAATGGACGGTGCTACATGTCCTCGAGGAAAAGAAATTGTGTCCCGGACTTTGGCCTCTCTGCTAGAGCGATGCCGATACCTCGGGCATTGAGTTCCACCGAATCATTTAATGACCCCACGCTCGGATGCCTCGATAAATTTTATCAGCATGTCCACATCTTCCCCACGGTCCGGTTCGGACTTCATCCGCTCCAGCGCCTGGGACGTGTTGAGTTTTGAGGCCAGCAAAAGTTTGTAAGCGTGGTGGATTTTGCGGATCCGCTCCTTGCTGAATCCGCGCCGCTCCAGGCCGAGTGTGTTCATGCCATAAGCGTGAGTGTCTCGCGCAGCCGCGGTCTTGGAGAAAGGAAGAACGTCGCGGGTGATGGTGGTGCCGCCGCCGATGAAAGCGTGTGCTCCAATGCGCACGAAATGATGAATCGGACAAAGCGCGCCCACCACAGCCCACTCGCCCACGCTAATATGACCACCCAAAGTTGCGGCATTGGCGAGAATTACGTGATCTCCGATATCACAGTCGTGGGCAATGTGGGTATATGCCATGACCAGGGTGTGGCTGCCGATACGCGTGAGGCCGCCGCCTTTGACTGTGCCCCGGTTAACGGTTACGAATTCGCGAATCTCGTTGTGATCGCCAATTTCCAGTCGGGTGGGCTCGCCGGCGTAGGTAAGATCCTGCGGCGCCATCCCGATTGAGCAGAAAGGGAAGAAGCCGTTGTCCGCGCCGATTTTGGTAGGACCCTCGATGGCCACGTGAGAAACCAGGTGGCACCCCTCGCCCAGCTCGACGTCGGGACCGATTACGCAATAAGGACCAATCTTGCAAGAGGGATGAACTTTAGCGCCGGGATCGATAATAGCGGTGGGATGGATGTTCTTGGTCGCCATCGGGAGCTTATGATTCCGCTTCTTCCGCGGCGCCCCTGCCGCGTACAACTATCGACCAACTGGCAGCTTACGATTGCTTCCGCCACACGCTTGGCGCCGACCGTGACGATGCCTTCCATGCGGGCGGCAATCATATGGGTCCTGGGTCGCCAGCCTTTCAGCGTGACTTCTATGCGAAGCTGATCACCAGGAACTACCGGACGGCGAAATCTGGCCCGCTCGATACCAGTGAACATGATGAGCTTGCCGCTGCGGTCCTCGACTTCGGTGAGCAGGAGCGCGCCGCCAGCCTGCGCGATGGCTTCCACGATCAGTACGCCAGGCATGATCGGCAAGTTGGGGAAGTGTCCGGCAAAGAACGGTTCGTTGATGGTTACATTCTTGATGGCCACAATCCGCTGCTTGCGCTCGATCTCAATCACACGGTCGATCAGCAGAAAGGGAAAACGGTGGGGCAGGATGCGGAAGATGTCGACGATGTCCAGCGTTGTCTTGTCCGGCGCCGGGGCCGTGGTTGCAGGGTGAGCGGTGTCGGTCATTTTCTCTTGCCAGGCTTTTCTCGCCAGGAGCGACGATTATACTGTAACGCGACTTAGCCGAGATGGGACGCGAGCAGTTGGTTCATATGGAGTACAAAGGGAGTCAATGAAGAAAGTTCAGAAGAAGGCGCCGAACAAAGCGCAGAAAAAAATCCTACCGAAAACGCAACCCCCGAAAACCGTGTCTGATGAGAACGCAAACCGATTGCGTTTCTTCGTTGAGCGGAAAGACGCCATGGCGGAAACCATTCGCCAGTTGGTGGAGATTGAATCACCTAGCGATAACAAGCAAGCGGTGGACAGGCTAGGCGCGCTTCTGGCTGGGCGCTTTGAAGGTCTGGGCGGGCACTCAAAGTTCCACCGTACGCAAGGTTTCGGCGACCACTTGCAGGTGGACTTCGCTGGTGGGCGCAGCGGTAAGCCGGTGCTGCTTCTGGGACACATTGACACTGTCTATCCGATGGGAACTCTCGCCGGCATGCCTTGCCATGTCGACGGATGGGCGGATGCACGGGCCGGGAGTACTGGATATGAAGTCGGGCATCGCGTTGATGCTTTACGCCATCGACGGCCTGCGTACGTGGCACAACGACAGCTTGCCGCGTCCGGTTACCGTACTGCTGGTTTCGGACGAGGAAGTGGGCAGCGATTCCTCTCGTCCCATTACCGAGAGCCTCGCCAGGAGATCGGCGGCGGTGCTTGTCCTTGAGCCTTCCTTCGGGACTGAAGGGTGCGGTTAAAACAGGCAGGAAGGGCGTGGGGGAATACACGATAAAGGTCACTGGGAAAGCCGCGCACTCTGGCCTGGATTTCGAAAAGGGAGAGAGCGCGATTGTCGAACTTGCGAAGCAGATCACCGCAATCTCCAAACTGGTAGATCTGAAACGCGGCCTCACTTTGAATGTTGGGCTGATCTCGGGAGGCACCCGCACCAATGTGATTCCCGCGCAGGCGTCGGCATCCCTCGATGTGCGAGTGGCGCGAATGAAGGACGCGGCTGTCATCGACCGCCAGTTGCGTGCTCTCAAGCCGTTCAACCGTAAATGCAAGGTCGAGATCACGGGAGGTGTTAACCGTCCGCCGATGGAACGAACCACAGACTGTTGCAGCGTTATTCAAGCAGGCCGAGGAGATTGCGAAAGAACTAGGCTGGAGGCTGGAAGAGGCCTCAGTCGGCGGAGGTTCTGACGGGAACTTCACCGCTAGCCTGGGAGTTCCTACCCTTGACGGTCTTGGTGGGGTCGGAGAAGGCGCCCACGCCACCCACGAGTCCATTGTGATTTCTGAACTTCCGCGCCGGGCGGCGTTGCTGGCGGCACTAATCGAATCGGTGTAGGCGGATACAATCGGAAAGGATGCGCCAAACGCGCGATTGATGCGCCCTTGGAGCGCTTCGCGCGGCGCGCCTAGATCCTTCGGCGACGATGAAGCTGTCGCCTCAGGATGACGGAATATTTAAGATGAAGCTGTCATCCTGAGCTTGCGAAGGATCTCGCGCTTAGCGGCATAGAGGCTATCCGAGGCTTTCAGCGTACAGACTTTGACTACGTCTATTCGGAAGCCTAGAATTTCCACAGCGGACTTGTCGACTGGGAATGCGCTCAACGGAGCGTTCGACGGGCCCATAGGGAGGTTTGTTCCATGCCTGGAAAATTAGGCTTGCCTGAGATTTTGATAATTCTGGCGATTGCGCTACTTATATTCGGCCCAAGCAAGCTGGCCGACTCTGGGCAAAGGCCTGGGCGAAGGTATCAAGAATTTCAAGGCGTCGGTAAAAGATGGCGAGGATCCGGAAAAGGAAAAGAAGGTCTAACGAGCATCGTCAATCTTCTTGCTATTACGCTTCCTGCATTGCTTGGCATGCTGTTCCCGCTTCTGACTGGTTCCTGACGTTGCCTCAGGGTGCCACAGAATCCTCCCATCCGTGCTCTTGCAGCATCCGATAGACCAGCGAAACCGGTAGTCCTACCACGTTAAAAAAACTTCCTTCTATGCGCGAAATCCAGCGCGACGCGACGCCCTGGATCCCATACGCACCGGCTTTGTCCATGGGATCCCCGCTTGCAACGTAGGAACGGATTTCTTCGTCCGTGATCTTCGTCATCGTTACGAGAGTGACTTCTGAGCGAGTGTCTTCAAACTCAGTTGCAAGCTCTGTCGTTCCCGGTTCTCAGCGGCGGACCAATGAGACAGACGCCGGTCGTGACCTCATGAGTTCGTCCTGAAAGCAGATGGAGCATGCGGTTCGCGTCGGAAGGATCGCGCGGCTTACAAAGAATCTCATCGTCAATGACGACGATGGTGTCGGCGCCGAGAACGAATTTCCCGGGCCACTGCCGAGACGCTGCCTGCGCTTTTTCTCGAGCCAGTCGCTTAGCCAGGTCGCGTGCCGCCTCCTCCGGTTGCGGTACTTCAGGAATGTTGGTGGGAAACGCAGTAAATGGGATGCCCGCATTGCGCAATAATTCCTGCCGGCGTGGCGAAGCGGAGGCGAGCACGAGCATTGCAGTTAAATTCCTCAGCGGGAATTGTACTTGGGGCTGTCCCGGAACCTGCAAATCACGATTCAATGAGCTCGATGCGATTTCCGAACGGGTCGTGAATGTGACAGCGACGGACGCCTGGAATATCACCGGGTTCGTTCACCTCGACACCCGCATCGCGCAGATGAGCAACGAAGGTTGTGTAGTTACTGCATCGGAAAGCGGGATGAGCTTTCCTCGCAGGCTGAAAGTTGTTTTCCACTCCGAGGTGAAGTTGGACGGTTCCGCTCTGGAACCAGCATCCGCCGCGTTTGGCCAGCGCCGGTAGGTTTCGGCAATTCGATCATGTGAAGCACGTCAACATAGAACTGCCGCGCCGTCTCTTCCGCGCCTGCCGGCATGGCGAGCTGAACGTGATCGATGGCGGTAAAAGGTATCTCAGTCATTGCGGCTGCGGCATCTTGCATTTTATTCCAGTGAATCGAATCCCTGACGCCTCGCGAGCAATGACTGAACTCACTCCGCCCCCTGTTAGAATCAAGCATTGACTCCTGCAGCCATGGACCGCGCGTTTATCCGCAATTTTGCCATCATTGCCCACATCGATCATGGCAAATCCACGCTCGCTGATCGTCTTCTGGAACTGACCGGATCTTTGACCGCTCGTGAGATGCAGGCGCAGGTGCTCGATTCCATGGACCTGGAGCGAGAGCGGGGCATCACGATCAAAGCACATGCGGTGAGGATGATGTACACCGCGCAGGACGGCCACCTCTACCAGCTCAATCTAATCGACACACCCGGCCATGTGGATTTTTCCTACGAGGTTTCCCGCTCATTGGCTTCCTGCGAAGGCGCATTGCTGGTGGTTGACGCTTCGCAGGGAGTAGAAGCGCAGACGTTGGCCAACGCGTACCTGGCCATCAACAACCGTCTTGAAATCATCCCGGTCATCAACAAGATTGATCTTCCCAGCGCAGATGTGGAGCGCACCAAGGAGATGATCGAAGGTGCGGTCGGGCTGGATGCCTCGGGCGCCGTGCTGATCAGCGCCAAGACTGGCCTGGGCGTGCCTGATGTTCTGGAAGCGATCGTCAAACATGTCCCTCCGCCCAAGGGCGATCCGGAGAACCGGCTACAGGCGCTGATCTTCGATTCGTGGTTTGACCCGTACCGAGGCGTCATTGTCCTTACCCGTGTTTTCGAAGGGACCATCCGCAAGGGACAAAAGATCCGCCTGATGTGGAACGGGCGCGTGCTTGGAAGTGGAAACGCTCGGCGTCCTGACTCCCAAGCCCGTGGAAGTGGACGAACTGCGCGCCGGCGAAGTTGGATTCCTGATGGCCAACAGCAAAACCGTCGCAGACACGAAAATCGGCGACACCATTACCGACGAGGCCAATCCGGCAATTGAGCCGCTTGCCTGGCTTCGAAGAAATCAAGCCCATGGTTTTCGCCGGGCTCTATACCGTGGACGCGCACGAGCACACCTCACTCCGCGAGGCGCTGGAAAAGTTGCGGCTCAATGATTCTTCATTTTTCTTTGAGCCTGAGAGTTCGGTTGCGCTGGGTTTCGGTTTCCGCTGCGGCTTTCTTGGCCTGTTGCACATGGAGATCATCCAGGAGCGGCTCGAGCGCGAGTTCAACCTGGAGCTGATCACCACCGCACCCGGCGTGCGCTACAAGATTACCAAGACAGATGGCTCGCTCATCGAGGTGGACAATCCTTCACGCTGGCCAGACCCAAGCGAGATCGCCAAGGTCCAGGAACCGGTAATCCTCGCCACCATTCTCACCAACGAAGAATACGTAGGCGGAATCCTCAAGCTGGTGGAAGACAAGCGCGGCAAGCAGAAGACGTTTGAGTACGTCAGCTCATCGCGCGTGATGCTGCACTACGAGCTGCCGCTGAATGAGATCGTGCTCGACTTCTATGATCGCCTGAAGTCAGTGTCTCGCGGATACGCTTCGCTGGATTACCACCTGGCGGACTATTGGGAGTCTCCCATGGTGAAGCTGGACATTCTGGTGGCGGGCGAGGCGGTGGACGCGCTCTCCATCATCGTGCACCGCGACTTCGCCTACGACCGCGGCAAGCTGCTGGTTTCCAAAATGCGGGAACTGATTCCCCGGCAAATGTTCGAAGTCGCCATCCAGGCTTCGATTGGGGCAAAAATTATCGCCCGCGAAACGGTTTCGGCCATCCGCAAGAATGTGATTGCGAAGTGCTACGGCGGCGATATCTCGCGAAAGCGCAAGCTGCTGGAAAAGCAAAAAGAAGGCAAACGGCGCATGAAGCGGATCGGGCGCGTGGATATTCCGCAAGAGGCCTTCCTGGCGGTACTCAAAGTGGGGGAAGACAGCAATTAGGCGTCGAGATCACCGGCGGTGAGCACTCATGTACACGATTTGGGCCTCGATTGTTCACAGCGTGACGCCCGGGGTGCGAACGGCGCAAACTCACCTCGCCATAAACCCTGCGGCTTCAATCACTATTTTCCTGGTCTTCTTCTTCGGAATGTGGTGTGCAACAAGTCTTCTGACCGGAAAAATGAGCGGGTGGGCGACCCTGGGCCGCCGCTTTAGTTCGACCCTTCCCTTCCCCAGCCAAACCTGGCACTGGAAGAGTGCGCGCATGCGCTGGGGAGCGAACTACAAGAGCTGTCTAACCGTTGGGGCGGATCCCGCCGGCCTTTACCTCTCACCCCTTTTCTTCTTTCGGATTGGCCATCCGGCTCTTTTTCTGTCCCTTGGACGGAAATCTCACTCCGTGGTCGCCGGAAAATCTTGTTTATCGAATTCGTCGAACTCCAGTTGGGTCGGGAAGAGCACATTCCCTTCGTGATTCGGGCAGGCTTGGCTGACCAGATCCGGTCAGCGGCGGCATCCAGTTGGCCGGTTGTCTCTATTTCGTAGAAAATATCGCCGGGAAGATAAGTCAGTGACACTTAGCTAGAGAACAAGGACTACTCAACCCAGTCAAACGAACGTGTTACCGCTTTCTTCCACATGCGGTACATTCCGGCGCGCTTCGCCTCGTCCATGTCCGGTTTCCAGGTTTTGTCCACAGTCCACTTCGCACGCAGTTCGTCGGTGTTCTTGTAGAAGCCGACTGCCAGGCCGGCTGCGTAGGCTGCGCCGAGAACCGTCGTTTCCTTGATCAGGGGCCTTACCACTGGGCGGTTCAGGATGTCTGCCTGGAACTGCATCAGAAGATCGTTATCGACCATGCCTCCGTCTACGCGCAGTACGTCAAGGGTGATGCCAGAGTCTTTCTCCATGGCTTCGACGACTTCCCGAGTTTGAAATGCGGTGGCTTCAAGAACAGCGCGTGCCAGGTGGCCTTTGTTGACGTATCGGGTCAATCCTGCAATTATGCCGCGCGCGTCGTGCTTCCAGTAAGGCGCGTAGAGACCTGAGAACGCGGGCACGAAGTAGACACCGCCGTTATCCTCGACTGTCCGGGCCAATGTTTCAATCTCGGGGCTGGTCGCGATCAAACCAACGTTGTCGCGAACCCATTGCACCAGCGCGCCGGTGATAGCGATGCTGCCCTCAAGCGCGTACTTCGCGGGCTGTTCTCCGAACTTGTAGGCGACAGTAGTCAGCAGTCCGTACTTGGAACGGACGGCGCGCTCGCCAGTATTCTTTAGAAGAAAACAGCCTGTGCCGTAGGTATTCTTGGCTTCGCCGGATTTGAAGCAAGTCTGACCCACCAGCGCGGCCTGCTGGTCTCCCAGTATTCCAGCGATCGCAATCCCCTTGGCGGCGCCGACTTTCACTGTTCCGTAAACTTCTCCGCTTGAACAGATGCGTGGAAGCATTGACTGGGGAATGCCGAAGGCATCCAGTAATGTCTTGTCCCAACTCAGCGTGTCCAGATCCATTAGCTGGGTGCGGCTGGCATTGGTGACGTCCGTGATGTGGAGTCCGCCGTCGATGCCGCCTGTCAGATGCCAAGTCAGGAAAGAATCAACATTGCCGAAAACAACGTCGCCGGCTTCAGCGAGCTTCCGAATGCCCGACACATGATCGAGCAACCAACGGATTTTCAAGCTGCTGAAATAAGTGCTAAGAGGCAATCCAGTCTTCGCCCGAAAGCGGTCAGGGCCGCCGTCGCGGGAAAGCTCGGTGACGTAATCGTCGACACGCGTGTCCTGCCAGACAATCGCGTTGGCCACTGGCTTGCCGGTTTTTCGGTTCCACAGGATCGTGGTTTCGCGCTGGTTTGTGATGCCGATTGCTGCGAGGTCGGAGGCGCGCAGATTCTTCTGTTGCAGTGCTTGCGCGATGACGGCCTGTGTGGCGCTCCAGATTTCGTCGGGATCGTGCTCAACCCATCCCGGTTGGGGATAAATTTGTTCGTGCTCTTTTTGGGCTGAGGCCACAACTTGGCCGTCCGCATCGAACACGCAAAAGCGCGTGCTGGTTGTTCCCTGGTCGATAGAACCTATGTAATTAGCCACGGAGAGCTATGTTAAGCCGACTCGGCTTTATGGGGCAAAAATCCTGGCCGCATCTTGAGCTCGGCTCCCTGGCGTTCCTCCACGAGTTGGACGACAAATCCGGGTCGAACCGGCCTGATAAGGCATTTTGCATACGGTTGTTAATGTTTGGCTGAGAACTGGAAGGCGATATAGAAGAGCTGCACAATGGTCAACCCCACGATCACATAGGTTGCCATTTCCATCCTGCGGCCTGACTCGCGAACACTCTTCACGACTTCGGCCATTTCAGTCGTCGACTGTAAGAGCCTGCCGGTGAGTTCCTCGAGATGGTCGGTAGCGCCGCGAAGTTTGTCCAGCACACGCGACGTTTCCACCAGCGCCGAAGCCGAGCGCTCGCTGTTCCGCAGATCGAGCTCGGTCTTGCAGGCAGCCCACCACGGGCTTCCAGGAGGATTATCGTACATGCGCTGCCGAATCTCCTCCGAGGAGCGGGAACGAAGAAGCTGCACGAGCGCTTGCACAGTATCGCTATTTTTTGGGGCTAGAGATGTAGTCGCCATAGTTTTTAACAACACCTGATCATAGTGTCGGCGGGCACCCTGTTACAGGTAACGTAAGACCATTCAAATTTTGGGCGGGGACGAAAGAGGGACATGAACGGACGCTATGAGGACCCTAACCCCTTGCTGCGCAAGGCATTTCGAGCTGCGTAACATGTCTCATTTCGACACTCGCTCCGTGCATGAGTTTTTCCACAGCGCATTTCTGGGGCCGCGAAGATGCTCGTGCCGAATTGGGTACCATCCGCATTCGCAGTTTGTGTTCGTCGCCGCCTGTGCGATAAGAATTCAGGGCGCATGCTGCTGCGCGGGATTGAGAACAGCACCGACGGGAGAGTTGGATGAAGCGATTTGACGAATATCTGCAGCACTTCTCAGACGTCGACGGATGGTTTCAGACGCCTGCCATTGCCATCTGGGACAGTCTTCTGAGTTATCAGCAGGAACATCGGATCTCTGGAAATCTGCTCGAGATCGGAGTCTGGAAGGGGAAATCGGCCGCCCTTGCCGCGCTGCACTGCGAAGGCGATGATGCCTGTGTTTTCGTGGATGCGATGCCGCTAGATGAGGCTAAAGCACGCATCACCCCGGTCAGGCCGAGAGTGACCTGTCACTATCTGCAGGAACAATCACAGTTTCTGGCCCGCCACCCATTTGTCTCGCAAGGGATCAGGGCGTTCCGCTGGATTCACGTGGATGGTGAGCACAGTGGGCAGGCCGTGACGAATGATCTGGAGATTGTCGATCACCTTTTGTCAGACAGGGGCATCGCGGTGTTCGACGATTTCTTTTCGCCCGGCTATCCGCAAGTGACCCAGGCAGTCTTGCAATTTATGAATTTCCGTCCCGGTCGCCTTGCCCTCATTCTCTGCGGATTCAACAAAGGCTACTTCTGCCGGCCTAAAGCAACGCGAGAATATCTGGAATTTGTACGCACTTCGCTATATTCCAACATGGCTGAACGGGGATGCGACAAAGTGACAATCTGGAAGACTACGGAGCCCGGGGATATACAATACCTTCGGGATTACCGATCGTTATCTGGAATTCAATTACCGGGGACCTGATTGGGATCAGAACACTATCAGCACATAACTTTCCAATCAGGGTGATTGCATCGTGACGACTACCGCCTGGTCCGGGGAAACAAGTTCAAATCATTTTCCGCTCAACTCCTGCCTGACCGCATCGCTGACCTGTTTTCCGTCGACGCGAATTCCTGCCCCGGCGAATCGCGCCATCACATTCTTCATCACCGCGCCCATTTCCTTTATCGTCGGAGCGCCCATCTCAGCGATGACCGCCCTCACACCGGCAATGACCTGATCTTCGCCGGCGGCCTTCGGCATATAGGCTTCGATCAGTATGATTTCTGCGGCTTCCTTGTCGGCCATTTCCTGGCGGCCACCCTTGGTGAATTGTTCGACTGAATCTTTGCGCTGCTTGATCAGCGTGGTGAGGACCTGCTGTGCCTCTTTGTCATCAAGAGGCGCCATTTTTTCCACCTCACGGTTCTTGAGCGCGCTTTTGACCATGCGAAGCGTAGATAGTCGATGCTCGTCACGGGCCTTCATGGCCGCGACGATGTCTTGCTGTATCTGCTCGGGGAGGCTCATGGTGGGATTATAGCGTCTGCACCAAACCTGACTGCTCGCGATCGAAGTACACTTGCCCGGGAATTCGCCAAGCATTGTCTTTGAAAGACGATTATGAAATTCCCTGCGAGTTCTCCCTCGCGTGGTTAACCAAGCCTGATTCCGGTAAACTAGAACGATCTTCCAACAAAGGATTTCCTGGTAAATGCTGCTAAAGAACCGTTTGTTCACCCCCGGCCCTACTCCCATACTTCCGGCGGCGCAGACCGCCATGGCTTCGTTCGCGATGCACCATCGCACAGCTGATTTCCGAGCTCTCTACACGCGCGTGCTGGCTGACATGAAAGACTTCATCGGCACACAGAATGACGTCCTGGTGCTGGCTTCTTCGGGTACTGGAGTGATGGAGGGAGCGGTTTCCAACCTGACTTCGCCCGGCGACAAGGTACTCGTTCTGACTGCCGGGAAGTTCGGCGAACGCTGGCGCGATCTGGCGAAAGCTTTTGGCTGCGCCGTCGACGTAGTCAGCGCGCCCTATGGCGAAACTATTTCGCTCGATGAGGTTCGCGGAAGACTGGCGCCGGATGTCCGCGCAGTTTATGTACAAGCGACCGAAAGTTCCACAGGGGCGCGCCATGACGTCGCGGGGATCGCGAAGTTGGTCCGCGCCCGAGGCGACGAGACCCTGTTGGTCGTGGATGCCATCACCGGTCTGGGTACGACGCACTTCCAGGTAGATAACTGGGGCATCGACGTTATTATCGGGGGCTCGCAAAAGGCGCTCATGATCCCACCGGGACTTGCTTACTGTGCAGTCAGCGAACGCGCCTGGAAGCGGATGGAGACTGCCAAGTCGCCTCGCTACTATTTCGATTTCCGCAAAGAGCGCAAGGCTGCAGCCAAGGGCGAGTCTGCCTTTACTCCCGCTACTTCGCTGTTTGCGGCCCTCGGAGCAGCGCTCGACTTTATCCGACAAATGGGAAAGGGCGATTTAGCGGCCGGCCGCGAAGCATTGGTAAACAACGCCGAACTGGCTGCGGAAATGACGCGCGCGGGAGCGCAGGCACTCGGGCTGAAACTATTCGCGGCGTCAGCCCCCGCAGCGGCACTGACAGCTATCGAGTCGCCCGCCGGAGTCGATTCCAGCGCAATCGTGAAGGAGTTCAGGGAATCGTTCTCGGCAGTGGTTGCCAATGGCCAGGGAGAGATGAAGGGTAAGCTGTTCCGCATCGCGCACCTGGGTTACTACGACTATCTCGATACGATTGGTATTCTGGCTGCGCTTGAGCACGTCCTTACCAGCGTGACCGGGAAGCCAGTGCAATACGGCACATCTGCTCGCGCGGCGCAGGAAGTCTACGCCCACAGCCTGGCGGAACGGCGGCAACCAGTGACAGCCTGAGACCTCGGCGCACTCGTCTTTCGTTTTTGTCGTTTTACTGCACCGTAAAATTTACGGCGTTGGGAAGTCTGGGCCGGCTGCATATTAGATTCCGGCGCCAGCCGGGCTTCCCACTTCGACCGGATGATTGTCTTTGTAGAACAACGGTCCGATATTCTTGGAGAGCAAACCTAAACCATGAAAGTCGTAGTAGCAGAGAAGATTTCGCCATCCGCCGTTGATCTTTTGCGCGAACCGCGCTGGACCATCGTCACAGCGGACCAACTCGATGGCAAACTGGCTGCCCAACTGGAGTCAGCCGATGCCTTGATTGTCCGTTCGGCTGTCCAGGTGAACGCCGAACTCCTCGAGCATGCTCACAAGCTGCGAGTCATTGGACGCGCCGGGGTGGGTGTGGACAACATTGACCTCGATGCCGCGACTCGCAAAGGCATTGCCGTCATGAACACTCCCGGCGCGAATGCCATCGCAGTGGCTGAGCACACGCTAGCACTGATGCTATCCATGGCTCGTCACATTGGGCGTGCCAATGAACTGATGCACGCAGGAAAATGGGAGAAAAAATCCCTTCAGGGCACTGAACTAAAAGGCAAGACCATTGGCATCGTGGGCTTAGGAAGAGTGGGAATGGAAGTTGCGCGGCGGGCGCGAGCCTTCGGTATGGAGGTCGTTGCGCATGACCCTTTCGTTTCAACCACAGTCGCGAAAGAGCAAAGCATTCGTCTGGCAAAGCTCGAAGAACTCTATGCAGCGGCCGACTATCTTAGCCTGCACGTAGGCCTGACGCCGCAAACCGCGGGGATGATCAATACGGAATCTATCAAGAAGATGAAGGCCGGGATCAGAATAGTGAACTGTGCCCGCGGCGAACTCATCGATGAGGCCGCGTTGGCCCAGGGACTGAAGCAGGGCCGGGTGGCGGGAGCAGCACTGGATGTTTTTACTGAGGAGCCTCTAAAAAACTCGCCTCTTACGGCCATTGAGAATGTCATTCTGACACCTCACATCGCGGGTTCCACCTTCGAGGCCCAGGAAGCAGTGGGCTACCAGATCGCGCACCAGGTGAAGGAGTATTTGAAGGACGGCGTCATTCAAAACGCGGTGAATGTGCCCTCGGTCTCGCACGACGAATACCTTGAATTGCAGCCTTACATTGTCCTGGCCGAAAGGCTGGGCGCCTTTCTGGCTCAAGTGAGCGAGAGCACGTTGGAAGAAATTTCTCTACGCTATTCCGGACATATCGCGGAGGGTAAAACCGAATTGATTCGAAATGCGGCGGTCAAAGGTATCCTGAATGAGGCACTAGAGGAGAAAGCGAATCTGGTGAATGCCGCCGCGATTGCTTCCGCTCGAGGCTTACGAATTCACGAGTCACGCAAACCCAAAAGCTCAACCGGCGGATCAGGCAGTGTGCTCTCGATTCTTCTCAAGACAGCGAGCGCGGAACATCTGGTCAAAGGCGCGGTTCTCCACAAGAACACGCCTCGACTGCTGCATGTTGACGGAATCGACGTGGAAGCTCCACTCGAGCGCAATCTGATCTACATGCGCAACCGAGACGTGCCAGGCGTGATCGGGAAAGTTGGTACGATTCTGGGAAAGCACGAAATAAATATTGCGGACTTTTCGCTGGGCCGTCGTCTCGGTAATGGCAAGCCGGGCGCCGCGCGGGACGCGATCGCCGTTGTCCACGTGGATGGTCGGGTGCCTCCGGAAGTGCTGGCTGAATTGAGAAAACTACCCGCGATCGAGCAGGCGAAGGCCATTCGGTTGTTCTGACAATTGGCCCGGGCGGTAGGAAGACAGAGTCGGACATTGAAATAAGAAGTTGCCGGTGTACATCCCGGAAGGCATCGGTTGGTTCAAACCATCGAGGCTGAAGTGAATCTGGCAATCGCGCGAGGACAATTGATGTTAAGAAAGACCGGCATCGCATTGGCGGCAGTTTTCCTGCTCACATCCTTTGGACTAGCCCAGGACAACCGGTACGAGATCAGCCTGAACGGCGGGCCGGTAATCCCGAACGAAGTCACAGGAAATGGCACAACCCTGAGTCCGACTAAATCGGGCCTCGTTCTCGTCACTGGCAGGTACAGATTTTCGGAACACAGTTCCATCGAGTTGAATTACGGACATACCGCCAACTCGCAAATATTCTTTTCCTCGCCACTCACCTATCGCATTCAAAACACGATCGGCGAATACTCCGGAGCTTATGTTTTCAGTTTCCTTCAAAGTGCCAAGCTCGAGCCGTTTGTATTTGCGGGTGCGGGAGCGCTGGTCTTTTACCCGAGCTACAATTTCAATGAAATCAACGGTGTTCAGACCTACCTGCCTGCGACCCAACAAACCAAACCGGCGTTTCTTTACGGTGGAGGATTCGATTACCGTATCTTCCAGAGCATTCCCTTCATTCGTAAAGTAGGTTTCACCAAATTCCTCGCGTTGCGACTGCAATACCGCGGCCTCATCTACAAAGCGCCTGACTTCAACGTACAGAACCTTTTCACGAGCGCCCGAGGGCATATGGCGGAACCTACTATTGGCATTGTCGTGAAATTCTAGAAAAGCGAGATCGCGAGCTGCGATTCAACGGCGCAAAGCCAAAAGTTGATCAGTAAAGTCCGGACTGCTCTGGTTAGGAGTTGAGGGCTTGCTTGCGCAGCTTGCGGCTTTCCGCTAACAGCGCCATGGAGTGCATCAGATTTTGGAGGGTGACGATGCCCACCAGGCGTTGATCTTCGACCACCGGAATTATGCTCAAATTCCGGGCGGTGAGTTTGCGAAACGCTGACGCCAGCGATTCACCCTTCTGGGCGACTTCAAAAATGCGGTTCATTACTGCCTGAACGTATCCGTTACCTTCAACGCGGAGCGCTTCCAGAATCTTTTGCCTGGAGATCACGCCTACCATGTCGCTGCCGCGAATGACCGGGAAGTCGTCCTGCAGGGAATGGACCGCCTTTTCCAGCGCGTCTTCCAGCGTGTCGGCTGGGGAAAGCGTGGCGAAGTCCGTGAGCATGATGTCTTCCAGATGGACCTTCTCCAGCACCGACTGAAAAACCGCCGACCGCTCTTCCATCTGGGAAGCAATGAACAGGAACAATCCCACCAGTGTCAGCCAGTAGTTCGGTAGGAGCATGCCGACCAGGATGAACAGGGTGGCAAAAGCCTGACCGATCGAAACGGCTCGACGTGTAGCCTGGATGGGGTCCATGCGGCGGCTGAATAGTGCGCGCAATACCCGACCGCCGTCCATCGGATAGGCCGGAAGCAAATTAAATCCGGCGAGGTAAAGGTTCGCCCACACAAAGCTGCGAGGGAGATTGCGGGATTGCATGAACGGCCAAGTCTGCAAGTCTATTTGGGGCGCAACGATCAGGACTATTCCAGCCGAGACCAGCGCGATCAGCACGTTCGCTAAGGGTCCGGCCATCGCGATCCGTATGTCCCGCTGCCAGGGGCTAAGCTTTAAGGGTTTGATGTCGAGTGCGGTTTCGGCCACCGCATCAACGACTGGTTGGGAATCATCTAGCTGCGTGATTCCACCGAGCGGAAGCAGGATGATCGACTTGGCGCGAATACCGTAGTGCCGGGCCACCAGCGCGTGACCAAGTTCATGGGCCAGTACCGCCGCAAACATGATCCCGACGAGGGCCATACCTCGTCCTTCGTTGGCCGTGCCGTGAGAAGTGTATTCGGTGTACCAGACGAAGAGCGGCAGCAGAAAATAAAACGTCCAATGGATGCGGAGTTCGACTCCGAAGATACGGCCCGCCGATATGGACCAGCTTCTCATGAAAAAATCACTGTTTTTGCGTCCAGCTATCTCCCCTCCAGCCATTCTATATAGTTAGACAGCAGCTAGGAGCAGGGAGTTGCAATTCCGCCAAAACAAAGGTAACAGAACGACTCGGTGCATAGCGCGTCCTCCTCATGCGAGTAATTGCCGGCAAATTCCGTAGCCGTCCGTTGTCGTCGCTTCGCGGCATGGACTTGCGCCCCACGGCTGATCGCCTGCGCGAAACTTTGTTCAACGTGCTGTCAGCAGGGGACCCACAAAGATTGGAAGGCACGATCTGGATGGACCTCTACGCAGGCACGGGTGCGGTCGGGATTGAAGCCCTCAGCCGCGGTGCGGCCAAGGTTTACTTCGTGGAATCATCGGCCCCCGCGGCTGGTGTGATCCAGCAGAACCTGCGCGCTCTCGGGGTAGAGTCGGGCTACGAAATACTGAGACAAAACGTCCCGGCTGCCCTTTCAAAGCTGGAGGCTGGGGGTGTCCCTGCCGACATCATTTTCCTCGATCCGCCGTATCGTATGCAAAAGACGTACCAGCAGACTTTAGAACAACTCTCTCAGTCCCAGATACTCAAACCTGTGACGATAGTGATAGCCGAACATCAGAAAAGGTTCGACCCGGGGGACGGGTTTGCCGAGTTGACTCGCTATCGCAAGCTTGAGCAAGGAGATGCCGCGTTGAGTTTTTACCGTCGTTCAGCCTGATCCGACCGTCCCATTCCTGGCCAACACCTCGGCCACCTATTTCAGTTACGAAAGTTTAGGCGTTCGAAAGGTAAGTTATTGCAGTAGAGATGCTTAGCTGATATTAAATCACTATCATCTGCCACTAGAAACTTGCCAGATTAGAGAAAGATTAGCGGAGGGACGTGGTTAGCGGCTCTCAGTCGTGGAGAGAACTGGGTTTAGGCGCCAAGGTCTTTATCGGGCTTATGGGGCTTGCGGGGACGTGTGTCCTCGGCTATGGCGCGCTCAACCCAACCAGCCGAAACATCGCGCAGTTCATTTGCTACCTGCTGATCGCCATTCTGGCCGCCCGGCTCAAGGTACGTTTGCCGGGAATCACCGGCACGATGTCCGTAAACTTCCTGTTCATTCTGCTGGGAATCCTGGAACTTGGTTTTGCCGAGACCCTGGTGCTGGGTACTGCGGCCATCCTTGTCCAGTGTTTCTATCGTGACCGTCCCAGTCCAATTCAGGTTACTTTCAACTTGTGCGCGAGTGCGTTCGCCATCGGAGTTGCGTACGGCTTGTATCACCTCGCGATATCGGGAGCTCAGGTCAGAAGTCATCCGCTGCTGCTGGGCTTGGCCGCGATTACCTACTTCATCGCAAATACCGGTTCCATTGCTGCGGTGATTGCGCTTACCGAGTACAAGTCAATCAAGCGGATCTGGGTGGAGTGCTATTTCTGGTCATTCCCCTATTACCTTGTCGGCGCTGCCTTCGCCGGCATGATCGGCTGGTTCAACCGCCAGTTTGGATGGGAAACCTCGCTTTTGATCGTTCCCATCATTTACCTGATCTACCGCTCTTATCGGCTATATCTGGGAAAACTTGAGGACGAAAAGCGCCACGTGGAGGAAATGGCCACACTGCATCTCCGCACCATCGAGGCGCTCGCCCTGGCAATCGAAGCCAAGGACCACACGACTCATGACCATCTGCAGCGGGTTCGCGTATACGCCATTGAAGTGGCAAAGGAACTTGGCGTCACCCCGGGAGAGATGGAAGCGCTGCACGCGGCTGCCCTCTTGCATGACATTGGCAAGCTGGCCGTGCCTGAACACATCATCTCGAAGCCTGGACGGCTCACGCCCGAAGAGTTTGAAAAGATGAAGATTCACCCTCTGGTCGGAGCTGAGATTCTGGAACGAGTTCGGTTTCCATATCCCGTAGTTCCGATCGTGCGGGCGCATCACGAGAAGTGGGACGGTTCGGGATATCCCTTCGGCCTTAAAGGGGAAGAAATACCTATCGGAGCACGAATCCTTTCTTCCGTCGACTTTCTCGATGCGATGGCCTCAGATCGACAGTACCGGCGGGCGTTGCCTCTCGAAGAAGTCATGAAGCGCCTGGTGGCGGAGTCAGGGAAATCGTTTGATCCTAAAGTCGTAAACGTGCTGGAGAAGCGCTATCGCCAGCTGGAAAAGCTGGTGCAATCCACGAATAACCGGCCAGAAGCTGCCGTTAAAGCTTTCCACCGAGGTGAAAATCGAACCCGGTGCGGCGCCGGCTGCAGGGTTTGAAGACATCTCCGTGAAAGACGCGCCCGGTCAGGAAGCGACATTCCTGTTCTCCATCGCGGCCGCTCGGCAAGAAGCGCAGACACTCTTCGAGTTGAGCCAGGATCTTGGCGCATCGCTCAGCCTGGGCGAAACGCTGTCGGTATTTTCGGTGAAGCTGCGGCGTTTGGTGCCATACGATGCCATCGCCATCTACGTAAAACGCGGCGAGGAGTTGATTCCGGAACTCGTCAGCGGGGACAATCACCGCCTGTTTGCATCGCTGCGCATTCCACTAGGCTCCGGCCTATCGGGCTGGGTGGCGCAAAACCGTAAGCCGATTATCAACGGCAACCCTTCCGTCGAACCCGGCTACCTGAATGATCCAACCAAGTTCAGCACCCTGCGTTCAGCGCTAGCCATTCCACTGGAAGGGCTGGCTGGAGTAGTAGGCGTTCTGGCGCTTTATCATGCGGAGACTGATGCGTTCACTTCGGACCATCTCCGAATCCTGCTGGCGATCAGCTCGAAGATGGCACTGGCCATCGAGAATGCGCTGAAGTACGAGCAGGCTGAGAGCTCAGCCATCACGGACTATCTCACCGGATTGCCGAATGCCCGTTCATTGTTCCTGCAACTGGATCGCGAACTGGCGCGCTGCAAGCGCGACACCACATCTCTGGTTGTGATGGTCTGCGATATGGATGGTTTCAAGCAGATCAACGACCGCTTTGGTCACCTGGAAGGTAACCGCGTCCTGCGACTGTTCGCACAAGCCTTGAAGGACAGCTGCCGCGAATACGACTATGTGGCGCGCATGGGTGGCGATGAATTCGTCGTAGTGGCTCCGGGCCTCACGATTGAAGCGGCCACGAAGAAGGCTGACAGCCTGCGAGAATTGGCGCGCCATGCCGGTCAGGAAGTATGCAGCGAAGACATTCTTTCGCTCAGCGTAGGGCAGAGTTTATATCCCGAAGACGGGAAAGATGCGGAAGCGTTGCTGGCCGAAGCGGATCGGCGCATGTACATCGAAAAGCAGAAGCAGCCTTCGCGAAAGAATCGCCGGCTTTATCCGCGGATGAAGTGCCGCGTCACTATCGAATTGCGACCTTTGGACGGCGATGTGCCAGTGCTTGGCAATCTGATCGACGTGAGCCTGGGCGGTTGCTATGTGGAGACGAGTGCTCTCATGCCAGCTGGTTCCAAGTTGAAAGTAATTTTCTCCATTGATGATGGCCGCCTCCAAGCCGCTGGTAGCGTGATGCGGACCGATCCAGGGTCAGGAATTGCCATCCGGTTCAGCGACATGAACCGCGAGGACCGGGAGAAAATGCACAAAGTTCTGGAGTTTGTGCATAACAGCACGATGTTCTACGACAATCGCTACTTCTCCAAGCTGATCAAGCAGTAATTGGGCTGAATTCGCCGGGCAGAGACTTTTCTGTCGACTTCAGCTTTGATTGCGACGATATAAGAAACCGTCAAATCTGGGACGAAGATTCGCTACTGCGGGTTTCCTAAAATAAAGACTAACTCCAAGAGACAAGGGCAGAGAATTCCGCCGCGTTGTTAGCGTCTGCCGGGATGAAACTCTCCGCGATTCGAAAATTGGCGGAAAGGCCATTCGCCAGTCTTGGCTGGAGTCGTTTGGGCCGCAGCATTTGTGGCAGCGACCGTTTCCGAACCCCAATCTTCGGGAGCGGGGTGAATGCCCCAGATGTTTCCCGGTTGATCAAGCGCGATACCCACCACCCAGTAATTGCTTCCTGCCGCGCCCAAAGGCACGCAGTTGGCAACCCGCGCTGTCGCACGCTTGCCACTGGGCAGTTCGTCGAGGAAAATCTCGGTTCCGGGCTTTAGCTGGCGCGAAAGCCGCACTCCGCAACCTTGAGAATTAATCACCAGCGTATGGCCGGTTTCCGAAAAGGGTGCAGTGGTGTCCAGAGCTGTGACCCGAAGCGGAATTTGAGCGCGAATTCGGGTACTGCGTCGCCCCGAATCGATCTTTTCTTCAGTCGAATCCATAGAAAGCTGTTCGCCTTAGAATTTTCTAATGGTTAAGTTTGATTCTACGGCCAAAACAAGAGTTGGCCGCGACCTCTGGCTATCGAGCACACACCAAAGTAACCAGTCAATTTCACCTGTCGCGAAGACTGTGACGACGCGATGAGTCTTATGCGACCGCCGATTGTATTTGGATTAATGGACCAGGAGGAGAGGAGTTTTTGCGCAACATGTTGGCAGAAGGGATTCCGGTCCTGTGGAAAGATTTTTCACAGTCGGCCGTTGAGGGCCCACGCATACTGCCTTCCATATAGGCGAGGCCGGGACAGCGCGTACAAGTGCCAACATGACTGCAGCCGGAACAAACTGTCAGGTCTTTGGCGCGAATCGAGCGGACTTCGTTGAGCTCGGAAGAATTCTGCCAGATATCGATAAATTTCTGCCGCCGCACATTGCCACTGGGTAGGGGGAATTGCACGCAGGGAAATACATCTCCATAAGGAGAGATATAGGCGAGAGTGTGACCCGCGCTGCAGGGGTATCCCTCCATCACATCTGCGTCCGGAGGTGGCGGCGGAGCGCAAAATTCTTCGACGTTTCCCACCAGGCTTTCATTGTGAAAAACTCCGTTCAGCTCCTCCCCAGGAATACGCAGATTCAGGATGGACGTGTCTCCATCCATTTTCGGGGTGATGGTCGGGTCCAAAGTGTAGGCAACACCCAATTCACCGGCCAGAGTCTGCACTCCGGCGCTGTCTCGTATGTTAGACGTCATCAGCACATTGGCAATCACGACGCGAAGACCCTGCTCGGTCAGAAAGCGGATAGCCTCGACGCTGCGGCGGAGTGATCCTGGAAGTTTAGTAATCGCGTCGTGAATTTCCGGACGGTGCGAGTAAATGCTGACCTGGATCTGGTCAACGCCGAGCTCGACCATCCGCCGGGCTTCGGGTTCCCCGATCATGACAGCGTTGGTCTTGATCCTCACATTGAACATCAGGTGGCGCGCGTATTCCAGGAGTTCGAAGAAATCGCGCCGCATCAGAACTTCGCCGCCGCTGAATGTCAGGAAAAATGTACCGGCGTCAGCCAGTTCGTCCAGCACACGCTTGATTTCGGCGGTGCTCATTTCCCCGTGGTCGTCATGATCCAGGTAGCAGTGAACGCAGCGTTCATTGCAGCGGTAAGTGACATCGAAATGAACCGACATGGGCACACCGAGATCCAAAGCCCGCTGGCTCATTTCCTGCATCAGGGTCATGCTGCCTCCGTTGGGGCAGAGGATGACGCTAGAATCGGATTTTCCGACACTAACAGGATGCCGTGGCTCGAGAGTTCTTCGACAAACTGCTCAACATCTCGGTATGCAATTTCAGGATCGACTTCGAACGCCGGGCAGATGTGCCGGGCCACGATTTCGGTAAGAGGAGTAGAGCCGTCGGCGGCCTGCCAAATTACGCTGGCAACCGGATTCAGCGTAAAGAAAGTGGAATCAAGCGCAGACATGATCATCATTTCTCCGCCCAGCATCCGGGAAGCGATTGCGGAACTCCGTGCGATGTATTTTGCAGCGTTCTGTTTGTTCATTGGATCATACCCCAGACCCGCGAGTCAGGAACGAAGCTCAACCACTGCACTGGAACGCGCTCCACGAATTCGCAGGCAGACTGGAAAACGCTTCCCACAAGAGCTGGATCCTCGGCGAAGAAAAGAATGTTTCGCATAAGGCGCCGGATGGCTTCCACTTTGGCGATCGGTTCGATCTTGTTCTCCGGCCCCTGCTTGAGAAAAAATAGAGACTGGATCGGAGCGGAACAGTTTTCTCCGAGTCGCGCCAGCTCGCCTGCGAATGGAGTCCCACAGGCACGATAACCTTCATGGTCTCGCCGGATGTAGGAAACTTCGTCGGTCAGAAGGGTGACGTCGGGGGGCGCGAGCCGCGAGATTGTGGTTTTGCCCGCTCCCGATACTCCCGAGAAGAGAAAAGCGCGGCCATTGCGAACCGCGCCGGCTGAATGCAGCAAGAATCCACCTTCGCGGGCCAGAATCAGAGAGTGAACGATACGCAACACAGAATCGATCGAGTAAGGATTCGCCGACTGGCGAATGTGCCCGCGTCCCGCGCGCGGATCCCAGTGTGCGCGGAAATCACCCCGGCGCAATCGCCAAACGCCGTCCTTCATTTGTACCTGAACGTCTTCATCCGGGTCATCCGCAAAAGGAGCGGTTAATTCGATATCAAATTCAAATTTGGGCGGGAAAGGAGAGCCGACAAAGCCCGCATAGCGGGTTTCGAGCAACTGCCGAAAAGATGGGTCCTGCATATGCAATAGGATTGGCATCCCTCCGATCTCAAGCGTGATCTGGCAGTTCTGATCCACCTTGGCAGCTCCGTAGCGCGGGTGGCACTCCACCCGGACTCTTCCTTTAGATTACGATGCTGCTTCCACGAGCGAGCCTTCCAGATGACTGTTGCGCCGGTAGTAGCGCCCCCAAAACCGTAGTACAACACGCCGAAACAGACCCCAGTGGCAAAGCATGTACGCCATAACCCGGGAAAAAGGCGAAAGTTTTCGCGCTGGCAGCATGGCAGATCTACCACGCCGGATCTGTGTCACCTTCCCCAAGACTTCAACACTTCGGACTGGCGGATCGTTCTCTGACATGCAATCGCCGCGCGCAATCAGGAAGGTGTCGTTGCCGCTTCCGCCTCTGCTTACAACGCGGTGTATAAAAAAACGTCCCCACCGCATGTACAGCACGATCTCCCCAGGGGTGATCTGTTCAGCGCCGTGCGATTGAATGGTAAGAACGTCGCCAGGCCACATGCTGGGAAGCATACTGACTCCCGTGGCCCGCAACTTCAATTCTCCCCACTCCTGCAGGGCTGCGGCCGCTAGACTGCATCCAGCTTCTTCACGCGTCTTAAAATTCATGCAAAGCTCTGTAAACCATATCCCACGGCCCAATCGAGCCAAAGACAAATTGTCGCACGTATTGCGCCGCCGGGTATCTGTTCAAAGTACCTGATCGGGGTCAAATGCTCGATTCACTGTGACCCCGGGCCAGAACCTATTGAATCTATGATGCAGATCGGTGGACTGTCTTGCGTAAATACCGCCGGAAAAGGCTGTTTATTGCTTATCCGGACTAGAATATCGCTAGTAAGCGAATGCCCGAAATTCTTTGTGATAGTTTTGTCCTGACAATTTTTGGGTTCGAGGATCGACGGTATAAACGAAGATCAACCCCTTGCCGCAACCTGCTTCATCCCGACCGGCAGTTTCTTTATCCCCGTATGTTCTGACCTTCAGCGCTGAGCTTGACCTGGTTCTGGCTTGTTGCGGCGACGATTCCTCAGGTGATCTTTCCGCCCGGATACGACAGATCCTCGAACAACATGCTGATCTTGATTGGGGACGGTCGCTGCAGTTGGCGCAGCATCACGGCGTCCTCCCGTTGGTTTATCGGCGCCTGTCGGGCGTCTTGGACGCGTCACCATCTGCCGGGCTGGAGGCGCTTCGCCAGGAGGACAAGGTCAACGCCCACCGAACCATGTGGCTGACGCTTGAACTTATCAACGTCCACAACCATCTGGCGGTTCGTGGTCTCGAGGTCTTGCCGTACAAGGGGCCAGTGTTGGCGGAAAGCCTGTATGGCAACGTTGCGTTGCGCCAGTTTTCCGATCTTGACTTGCTGGTTCGCGCGAAAGACGTGCAGCCAATCCGTTTGGCTCTAGCTGAATTGGGCTACAAACCGGGGCTCCACTTGTCCGGGGCCGCTGAACGCGCCTATCTCAAATCAGGCTACGAATGTACGTTCGACGGCACCCACGGAAAGAATCTCATTGAGATCAAATGGCAGATCTTGCCACGGTTTTACGCGATCGGATTTGAGGTAAGTGATTTCTTCGAAAGGGCAGTTACGGTAGACGTCGGCGGCCAGCGGATGCGCACGCTTTGTGAGCAGGATCTGATGCTGGTGCTTTGCGTTCATGCAGCTAAGCACGCATGGGCGCGACTCTCCTGGCTGTGTGACATTGCTCAACTCGCTCGATCGAAAGCCCTCGACTGGGGAGCATTACGGGTAGAGGCGGAGAGGCTGGGCATTGCGCGTATTTTGTCCGTCTCGTTCCTGCTCGCGCACAAACTGCTTCTTGCAACTCCGCCGCCGCAGCTTCGGGTGAACAGTGACGAGGCCGCGGAGACCCTGGCCGAGCGGATTCAGCGGCAGGTTGTCGCGGATACAGAATTCGATCCGGAATCAGCAGCTTATTTCAGATTGATGATGAACTTGCGGGAGCGAGGCCGCGATCGGGCTTCTTTTTCATGGCGATTGCTGTCAACACCGGGCGCGGGAGAATGGTCTGCTGTCCGGTTGCCCGCGCCGCTCTTCCCGCTATATCGCGGGGTGCGGATGTTGAGGCTGGCGGGCAGAATGATCTCTTCCATCTCGAAAGCCTGATCCAACTCATCTCTCATCTTCCAACATTACGGCCCCGCATTGCGCCGCGCCCAGTCCATCCCAGCCAGTATTCCCCGTTGCACGATTCGCTTGTATCCGTCCTTATCCATTTTCGCCAGCGTGGCCGTGGCGATGCCGCCGGGGGTAGCCGCCTCGTGCAGAAGGTCGTCCAGCGAAATCGTCCCTTCACGCCATGCGAGGATTCCGTCTGCGAGAGCGTGGGCGGCGGCAGTCAAGGCAGTTTTCCGATCCAGACCCACTTCCCCAGCCGCTTGTGCCAGCGCGCTGAGTGCGTGATAGCCATGGCTTGAGGAGTAAGTCACAGTGAAAGCATCGAACATGGCTTCGGGAATTTCGATAACAGTTCCGACCCTGGAGAATAGATTTCGCACTTCACGCCGCGACCCGGCGGGGAAGCCGCGATCAAACGTTAGAGCAGTCAGGCCCTGCCCACTGCGGGCTACAGGGCTGGGCATGGCTCGCGCCCAGCGCACCGGCCGACCCATCCAGGCCCGCAGATTCGCGAGTGGGATACCCGCCGCGAGGCTGACCGCGATGGTCGAATGCATCGGTCCAAACTGTTGCAGCAGATCGCGGACTGCATCCGGCCTTACCGCGATGATCAGAACATGCGCCTGTTCGACAGCGCGAAGAAGAACTGGTTCGACCGTTACTCCGTATTGCCGGCGTAACGACCGCAACTTGCCGGGGTTTCGGTCATGCACAACGATGGAGCCGCGATATTTAGCGAGACGTAATCCCGCCAGCAACGCGCCGGTAATTCGACCTCCGCCCAAAAACACCGCGGCCTTTGTGGGAGCGGTCTTCATAGGGGGTGGGCACAGGCGCGGTCTGCCGCCTCGATCAATGCCGCAACGTCTTTTTCCGTATGCACGGTGGAGATGATCCAGTGCAGCCCGTTGGAAGGGGTCATGTAGATGCCCTGTTCGAGTAGCCGGTGAACAAAGCGCGAATAGCGTTGGGTGTCGACGTGGGTGCAATAGTCGCGGTAGTCGTGGATCGCGTCCCGGCTGGTGAAGTAGATCTGGAACATCGGGCCGAAGCCCTGCACAATGGCGTTGATTTCCCGCTTTCGAAAAACCTCTCGCAAGCCTGCGATTGCTGCGTTGCCTATGGTGTGCAGGTTCTTATATGCACCATCCGCAGTTAACAGATCAAGGTTAGCAGAGATAATTTTCATCGTAAGCCGATGGCCATTGAAAGTGCCGTAGTGCAGCACCATGTCGTCGGCCGGACGCATGCGTTCGAGAATTGATCGCGGCCCAGCTACTGCGCCTACCGGGAATCCCGCGCCCAGGGCCTTGCCGAAAGTACTGAGGTCCGGCTTGATTCCGTAGAATTCCTGGCACCCGCCCGGGGCGTAACGAAACCCGGTGACAACTTCATCCAGGATCAGCAAGGCACCATGGTCCTGCGTGAGTTCGCGAATGCGTTGCAAATATCCATCGCGAGGCAGGATGCATCCCATATTCGCCATGATCGGCTCGGTGATTACGGCCGCCAGTTCGCGGCCATGTTGTTTCATAACAGACTCGAGCGCCGGGACGTCGTTCCATGGCGCCAACACAACGTCGTCGAAGGTCGAGGCAGGAATTCCCTGAGAATCAGGAATTCGTGATGGATTATCGGGAGGGCCCAACTGTTCAGGTGGGTGGCTGTGCGCGTTTAGAAGATAGGGATCGTACCAGCCATGGTAATGGCCTTCGAATTTCAAGAATTTGGTTCGCCGCGTGTGCGCTCGGGCCAGACGCAAGGCAAGCATTGTTGCTTCAGTCCCGGTGTTGGCGAACCTCACTAGTTCCGCGGATGGAACCATGCGTTTGAGGCGCTCAGCCGCTTCCACTTCGGCAGATGTCGAAGCCGCAAAATGTGATCCTTCCGCTATCGCTTTCGACGTGACCTCGATCAGCTTGGGATGCGCGTGTCCCTGAATGAGCGCACCGAATGACATCATGAAGTCGATGTATTCGTTGCCGTCGGCATCCCACACGTGGGAGCCCTGTCCGCGTTCCAGAAACACGGGTCCGGGAGAGTAGACGGCGGCTCCGCGTGAAGGCGAGTTCACTCCTTCAACCAGCGATTGCTGCGCTCGTTCGAACCATTGCTCTGATTGTTTGCGAATTAACATACTTGCAAGAGTAGAGTTAACGAGACAAACTCACTACCCATCGAAGCCAGCGAAAGAGGACGCCGCTGTTTGGAGACCGTTTTCTAGTCAGCGGTGCCGCCCCCATCCACTACTAATGTTGCCCCGGTCATGAAAGAAGAATCGTCCGACGCCAGAAAGAGAGCTGCTTTGGCAATTTCTTCCGAGGTGCCGATCCGCCCCATCGGACGGTTGCTGCAGCCGGCCAGATATTCATTCCATTTTTGACCGCGCATACGCGCGTCTTCCGGGAGCATGGGTGTATCCACGTCGCCCGGACAGATGCAGTTCACGCGAATGCCCTGACGTCCGTGATCGATCGCCATTGCCTTGGTCAACAGCACGACGCCACCTTTTGACGCGCAGTACGCCACTGCGGCATCGCCACCTACGATTCCCCAGCCAGAGCTGTTGTTGATGATCACACCGCTGCCTTGCTCAATCATGCCGGGCAAGGCATATTTCGACATCATGAAAGTGCCTTTCAGATTGATGTCGATTTGCAAGTCCCATTCTTCCTCGCTGCAATCCACGGTAGTGTGCGGATAAAAAATGCCGGCATTATTGAACAGGACGTCGATACGCTTGAATGTGTTCAAGGTCCCGTTCGACCGCGCGGCGGCATTCGTCAGCTTTACGAACGTCGGTGCGGAGGAAGATCGCTTCTCCGCCGCTCTCAAGGATCCGCTCAGTTACGGCGTGTCCGCGCTTCTCATTGCGGCCCGTGATGGCAATTTTCGCTCCTTCTTTGGCGAAGAGAAGAGCGGTCGCTTCACCGATGCCTGACGTTCCGCCGGTGATGAGAGCCACTTTATTTTGCAGGCGCATGCTTTGGAACCTTGAGCTTTCCGTGCGAATTCAAAGCTGGAACTTTATTCCCGAGGTAAAAAAGCCAGACTTCGCGCGTGGTGAAGCTATGCGGAACCGGCCAGTCCTCCGCCATCTACCACCAGAGCTGTACCGGTCACGAATGAAGATGCGTCGCTGGCCAGATATAAGGCCGCTTGCGCGATCTCCTGCGGTTTGCCAACCCGTCCTAGCGGTCTTTTAGCAGCTGCAGCCAGAAACCGGTTGTCGGGTTCGCCCAGTTGCGCGGCCTCGTTGCGCAGCATCCCCGTATCCGTGTCGCCGGGGCAGATGCAGTTTACGCGAATCTTCTGCGGCCCGTGATCGATTGCCATGGCTTTGGTCAGCAGCACAACCGCACCCTTTGAAGCGCAATACACCGCAGCCTTTTCGCCGCCTGCCAGGCCCCAGCCCGAGGCGGTGTTGATGATGGAGCCTCCGCCGTTCTTCTCCATCAAGGGTATCGCCTGCTTCGACATCAAGAAAATGGCTTTAACGTTGACCGCCATCACCCTGTCCCAATCTGCTTCGCTAAGTTCGACGACTGTGGCCCGGCGAATAATCCCGGCGTTGTTGAACAGGACGTGAATGCCGCCGAAGTCGCGAACGGCGCGCTCGACGACTCGTTTGCAGTCTGCGGCGCGAGTGACGTCACCAGGCTCAAAGACGGCGTGCCCGCCCCCATTCGCAATCTCGTCGGCAACCGCCTTACCATCCGGCTCGTTGACGTCGGTTATGACCACCGCGGCACCCTCCTCGGCAAAGAGGAGCGCAGTTGCGCGCCCAATGCCGGAAGCCGCACCGGTAATAACCGCAACTTTACCGAACAGACGTTTTGCCGGCACGTGGGGCGTACTCATGATATTGTCCCTGTTCGGTTGAGTGTCAAAACTTTGCACACACCCGCTAGAATCGCGCCAAAAACGATTGACTGTACCCAAAGTACAGCCTTGACACGATAGACTCAAGACTTCATGCTTATGCTGCCCACACGGAGCCTTCATGGTCGAAGCTGAACCCGAAAAGCGCGCCACACGCCGGTTTGCGCTACGGCTGCCCGTCGCCGTCACTTATTCCGATAACGGGACTCAGGAAAAAAGCGCTCAGACCCGGGACGTAAGCGCGCGAGGTATTTGCTTTTATGTGGACTCGGCAATCGCACCCGGTTCGATGATCGAATTCACCCTGACTCTCCCGCCTGAAATTACGCTTACCGAAAGTATCCGCGTGCGCTGTAAAGGTAAAGTTGTCCGCGTGGATGATGGCGATGGCAAAGTGGCCGTAGCTGCGGTGATTGACGAATACGAATTTCTCGCGGAGCCATAACCCGCGGCAGAAGTTCCGCTATTGTTTCCCGTCCTGCTTCTCCGACTCCGGAAGAATCGCCTCTTTCTCCAGTTCCTTGATGATTAGATTTACCAGCGGCTTGATAACTTTGTGCGCGGAACCCGGATTGAAGGTGTCGCTTGTACCAGTCCAGATGAGTTCGCCGTCCGGCGGTTTAATCGCGTACATATTGGTTTCAACCCGCACTGTCTTTTCTTTCACCAGATAGTCGGGCGAGTAGACAACTGGATACACAGTTCCGTAATAGCCAAAGAAAGTGTTGTAGTACGGCAGAACGTAAGCTTGACCGTAAACGTATCTGGTCTTCGACTCGACCTTGACCAACCGGGAAACGACAACCGCATCAATTTTGTACGCCGCGATTTGTTCTCTAAGGTAAGTCAAATCCAGCGGACCCGCAGTAGGACGGAGCAGAATGTCGGTGCCTGCGATTCCCGCAATCCCTGGCCTGGTAATTTTGCTGGCGAGCGCAACTTCAAAGTCAGCTCGCGTCTCCAGCTTATTGCTCATTCCAATGACGAGAATTTTTTTGAAGCGCTGACCAGCGTAGTTTGGATTTTTCCAGCTTGCCTTAAGTTTTGTCGAAGCAGAACTTGTGGCAGCAATCAGCAGGATCACGATGAGCAGCAGCTGTTTCATCATTCCTCTCCCGTGCTCTACTCGTAGGACTGAATGGGAACGCCTGAGTCTACAACGTCTCACTGTCGCGCAAATGGATCGGCTTCCAAATCCGCGCACTTTGAAAAAGCAGCGGTCGGAACCCGGCTTACCCTCGTTAGGTGGTGGGTGTCCTAAGCCAGATGCTATGAGTACATGTCCCGATTTCTGTGGGCCCTTGCCTGACTGTGCGCCAACTTCGTCTCTGTTTCCTGTGAAAATGAGAGCATGAAGTTCTCATGGACACACCTGTCCGTAGCTCTTGCCGTCCTGTTGCTGGCGCTCTTGTGCACGAATTGCGGAGGGGGCGCCGCGGGATCGTCCTTTTCAGCGGGCGGAGCCGGCTCTGGCAGCGGAACTGGTTCAGGGACCGGCAGCGGATCGGGCAATGGGAGTGGTTCGGGGTCCGGGTCGGGTTCAGGATCCGGTACTGGGTCTGGGTCCGGAAACACCAACCAGAGCGCCTGCAGTGCCATGAGTACTGGACAAGGCGCCAGCCTCAATGGGTTCGTTCCATTTGCAACCGACAATCTCTGGAACAAAGACATTTCCGCCTCCCCCGTAGATGCGAATTCGGGCGCGATCATTAATTTCATCGGACCGGCGGTTGGATTGCATCCCGATTTTGGTTCGGGGCAGTTTCAGGGTTCGAACATCGGAATTCCGTACGTCGTCGTAGCTGGAACGCAGGCTGCAGTGAACGTTAACTTCACTGCCTATGGCGATGAGAGCGATCCCGGGCCGATGCCGGTTCCGGCCGAATGCTCCGATTGAAGGCGATCCCAATCCGGGAGGCGATCGCCACGTGCTGGTATTGGACAACAGCGACTGCTTTCTATATGAGTTCTTCAACTCTGTTCCGAACAGCAATGGAAGTTGGAATGCTGACTCGGCTGCGGTTTGGGATCTACTCGGGAATGAACAGCGTCCCTGGACATGGACATCGGCCGACGCTGCCGGGCTGCCGATTTTTCCTGGCCTGGTTCGTTATGACGAAGTAGCTACTGGTCAGATCAACCATGCGATCCGCTTCACCCTGCCACAGAGTCGTGCGGCGATGGTTCCACCTGCCTCTCACTGGGCAGGAAACTCCACGAGTGCGAACGCGCCACCAATGGGCATGCGACTCCGGCTCAAGTCGAGCTTCGACATTTCCGGTTTCTCCAGCAACGTGCGGGTGATTCTTACCGCGATGAAGAAGTACGGCCTGATCATGGCGGATAACGGCAGCGCCATGTACATCAGCGGAACGCCCGACAGTCGATGGGACAATGACGATCTTCACAATCTTTCGCAAGTGCCGGCGTCCGCGTTTGAAGTAGTGCAGATGAGTACGGTTTATACGGCGTCCAACGTCCCGCAAGGTGCGGTTCCCACAATCGCCAGTTTCACCGCCACTCCATCCACCGGTAGCGGAAGCAGCGTCACCTTGACCTGGAATGTGGGCAATGCCTCTTACGTCATCGTGTCCCCGCAGCCGGGCGCGGTACGCGGCACCAGCGTGAATGTCAGCCCCGCTCAAACAACGACGTACACTCTCTATGCCACGAACCAGTTCGGACGTAATACGGCGACAGTCACGGTGAACGTGCCGTAACGGTCCATCTCTGACGATTCAGGACAGCGATACAGGTTCGAAGCAAGGTTCCAGCCGCCCGCGACATGCCGCCTTGTGCCTTATACTGCCGCAGCGGTGAATGGCTCCTTCCACCACATCTCGTCTCGCCTACATTGACTGGATGCGCGGCCTGGCTTGCGTCCTGATGTTTCAAACCCATTGTTATGACGCATGGCTGAATCCGGAGTCGCGAAAAACTACTTTCTTCATGTGGTCACAAGTGGGTGGGACGCTCCCTGCGCCTTTATTTCTCTTCCTGGCTGGAATTTCCGTCGCTCTTGTGGCCAACAAGCTCTCGCAAAAGGGCTCGTCCCCCGACCAGATCGGACGCACGATCATTCTTCGGGGTGCAGAGATCCTGGGACTTGGATTTCTGTTCCGGCTGCAGGAATATTTGATCGCGTGGGGATGGTCGCCCTGGAGCGATCTTTTGCGGGTGGACATCCTGAACACCATTGGCCTTTCCATGATGCTGATGGGCGTCGTGTGCTGGATTGCGCTCAAGGGGAGCCCGCAATCACTCGCCAGGAAGACACTGGGATTGTGGGCCGGTGCCGTGGCTCTGCTTATTTCACTACTGACCCCGCTTGTCTGGACCGTCTGGCGTCCGCAATGGATGCCGTGGCCGCTCGAATCGTACTTCGATGGCGTGCACAATCTCGGGGAGCCGCAGTCGTGGCTGTTTCCTGTCTTTCCCTGGACTGCATTTGCTTTCACAGGCCTGTCGGTCGGATTTTTTCTATTGAGCGATTGGGTCCGAAAGCGCGACGCAGCGACCTTTGCTTTCGTGGGAGTTGGTGGAGTCGGATTGTTTTTCCTGGCGCGCTGGCTCGACCGGCAATCGTGGCAGATTTACCCGGTCTACGACTTCTGGCATACCAGTCCAAGCTTCTTTCTAATGCGGGTTGGTCTGCTGCTCATGATCATGGCCACGGCTTATGTCTGGTGCCGGTGGGGGGCAGGACAGTTGGGATTCAGCCCTCTTATCCAACTGGGGCAGACTTCGTTGCTGGTCTACTGGGTACACATCGAATTTGTTTACGGACGAGTCTCTATTCTCCCTAAAAAGCTGGTAGACATCCGAACGGCTTCGTTCGGACTTTTGGCAATCTTTGTTGCCATGGTGCTGTTGTCGATGTTGCGGACGAGGTTAAAAGGCCGGGGCGTCGATGTGTTGGGCCGGGTGCGAGGGCCCGCGACAGCAAGCTAAGCGCGGCTTTCTTTGCGTTTCTTTGCTTTGCGAGCTTTGCGTCCTTAGCGGTTAAAGATTTTGCTCAGCTTCTCGGAATCTCCCGACTGAAATCTGCCGGATCGCATTCTCCACAAGTTTCAATGCAATCGCCCATCGTTGCCTGGCATCAGCCTCGTGGTCGCCGTACCCAAAGAGATAGAACGTGACGTAAAAACCATCGCGTACTGCCGTCTCGTGAAAAAAACAGCGACGAACAATCAATTCCGCCGCCGCCGGAATTTCCGGGACTTTCTTTAAAAGTTGCGTCGCCCGGCTGACGAGTCGCTCGTGTTCGGAAAAAGAAAACCGGGAAGCCTCCTGCGAGAACACTAAGTCAACATACGACCCAAACCTGAATGCCGCGCCAAAAATCTCCTCTTCCGGACTGATGTCAGTGTCCGTCCATGCGTCGCACTTGGCGGTTTCGAGAATGCTCGAAGGCGAGTTTACGGCGCATGAGAAAGTCAGCCAACTCGGGCACACGCGCTGGCTTCCTCGATTTCGTGCAGGAGTTCGGGTTGGCGCTTCAGATCGTAATAACGAAGGCCGCCGTCAGCGGCGGCCCATGGAAGTTCCAGTGTCTCGTCGTCAGCACCGAGTTCGACCGCAAAATCAACATTCACGCTAGTGCGCGGGTTGAGGTGCAGCTTGAGGTGCCGTCTGCGGAGTCGTTGCAGGCGGAGTGAAATTCACCGTCGGTACCTGTCGCGATGCCTCGGACGCTGCGAAGTAAGCTTCGTTGGGTTTGAATCCCGCCCACCCGGCATAGATGTTGTTGGGGAAATGCTGGATGTAGGTGTTGTAGTCCTGAAGTGTGTCGTTGTAGCGCTTGCGCTCGACGGCAATGCGATTTTCTGTCCCAGCGAGTTCATCCTGCAGACGGAGGAAATTTTCGTTCGACTTCAGCTGCGGATAATTCTCCACGATTGCGAGCAATCGGCCGATAGCGCCGTCAAGTTGCCCGTTCGCGGCAATCTTCTCAGACGGGTTGCCTGCGGAGAGCAAAGCGGACCGCGCCTTGGCGATATCGCCGAAGACAGTCTGTTCCTGTTGTGCGTAGCCCTTTACGGTTGCGACCAGGTTGGGGATCAGGTCAGCGCGGCGCTGCAGAACAATATCCACTTGCGACCAGGAGGCCTTCACGGCTTCGTTTTTGGTGACCAGTGTGTTGCGGACTCCGACGTATTGTCCGAAGACGGCGAATGCAATCAGCGCCAGAATGATGATCACGATTACAGCTTTACCCATACGTTCCTCCTGAATCAGATATCTTCTTCGAAAAATTGCGCAGTCTACGTCTGAGCCGGCCCTGGTGTATCCAGCATTGTATCTACTGCGGTCGTTACCTGCTGCACCGCTAACAGATAACGGGCGAAAACGTCTTTGACATCACAATGCTTGCGGTCAACCTTGTGTTCCCGGACGTCAAGCAGTTGTAGGAACGCCGAGGGGTCAAACTGAATACGGGACGCTGAGAATTTGAATGGCTTCACGCTTTGACCTGGGCGTGCTATCGCCAAACGCGATCAGCGCGTGCCGGAAGAGGGTGGCGAAGGCTGGAAACGATGCAAGCAAAAGATTCCAGAGGTCGTGATCGTTGTCCTGCATGTTGCAAGAGGCGTTGACGTAGAAGAATGATCTTCTCCCGGAGTTCGTATTCCAACTGTGCGCGATGGAGGCGCATCGGGATTCGCAGTCCGGAAAATGGGCCGTCGCCAAAAAGCACCCGGTGATGCTGTTGCATGTCGAGGAGTTCTATGGAAAACACGTCAGCCGAGTGGTCCAGTTCTTCGCGGGTAATGACCATCGGGGTGGGGTGCTTTTGGCGATGCCACCATTCGACGACCGGCGCGATAGCCGAGAGCCTTGCGTAGGACGTATCGCGCAGAATGCAAAGCAGGTTCAGGTTGGAGAATTCCGGATTGAAGTCTCCCGCGGCTGCCGAACCGTAAAGAATTACGCTGTGCAGATTCTCGCCCGCAGCTTTTTGAATGCGGCTGACAAATTCTTCGAGCTGTTTTTCGGCGACCATATTTCAAATCCTCCTGCTGGAGCCTTTGGAAAGCCGGCAACTGTCGCTCGCTAGGGAGACTCTCACGCGCCTTGGCGTGCCGGCTACCATCCGCCGCTAGCGCCTCCACCACCGGAACTGCCCCCGCCAAAGCCTCCGAACCCACCGCCACCGCCCCCAAAGCCCCCGCCACCGCCGTAGCCCCCTCTACCATAACCACCACCGCCACCTCCACTGCTGAATAGGAGGAGCCAGAAGAGCATCCGGCGCAATGGAGGGACAAAGAGAACCAGTAAAAAAATAATGCCAAGAACGATCATCCCCCCCGGGGACAGGCCTCTCCTCGGCTGCTCTTGCGGTTGCTCCGCAATTTCGGGCCGGGCTCCTGATAACGTGATGCCAGCATCCTGCGCGATGACATCGGCCACCCTCGACGTCATCAATAGGACCGCGCCGTTGTAATTGTTCTGCTTGAGCAGGGGAACAGCTTCGCGGCCAAAGCCGCCGACTTTACCGTCCGGCAGAATTGGTTCCAGCCCGTAACCCACCTCTATTCGATATTTTCGGTCCTGGACCGCCAGCAGGATCAGGACTCCGTGATCGGTCGCCTTGCTGCCGATTCCCCACTTTTTGTAGAGCTCGACCGCATAGCTATCGATGTCGGAGCCATCGAGAGAATTGATGGTCACGACCGCAATCTGTGCATGTGCTTTCTGGTCGATCTGCTGGCAGACGTTATCCAGTTGCGTGACCGTGCCCTGATCGAGAACGTGGGCGAAGTCGTTTACGTAGTCTGTGGGACGCAGTTGTGCGATGGGCTCAGCGTGAAGCAGCAACGGCAGCGCCAGGAGGAACACTGTGGCGCGGATGAATTTCACAAACAACTGCATTCGCGCTGATTGTATAGGAAACACAAGCCGGGTTCCGCTCGGCCAACGTCTACACAAACTGCCGCAGGAACTCGACTACCTGGGTCTCTGCCCAGTGCCCGTCATCGCCCTCAGCCTCGGAAAGATAAGAGCAATGGCCGCCATCCTCAGTTTCGAGAAACGTGATGTGGGGATTATTCAGGATCTTCTGGCGGGTATCGGGAAGAATGCGAATGAACGGATCATTCGCCGCGTGCAAGATGAACGCCGGGACAGCGATGCGGTCCACGACATGCGCCGCGGCGGCACGGTCATAGTAATCGTCGGCGCCCGCGAATCCGCAATAGTAAGCAGTAATTTTGTCGTCAAATTCACGCAAGGTTCGGATGCCGCGCAATCGCGAAGTGTCGAACGCTCCCGGGAAAAGCCGCGCCTTGTCGCGCAGACGGCCTTTCAGTTTCCACATAAAGTACTCTTCGTAGAGGCGGTTGCTGCGGAGATGCAATGCGTCGGCCGAGGCAGCGAGATCCACGGCAGGACATACAGCGGCGACCGCCCGAAACTGTCTGGGACCTGTACTTCCCCACTCGCCTGCCAACTTCAACACCAGGTTGCCTCCCATCGAAAATCCCACGAGCGCGAGACCGGAGATAGCATCCTGATCGATTAGGTTTTGGGCTACCGCGGCAATGTCCGAAGACCGCCCGGAATGGTAGAGCGTAGGAGCCAGGCTTTCCGTGCCGCCACAGTTTCTCTGGTTGAGGCGGACAACGTTCATGCCCAAGGCCAGCCCCTTCGCGGCAATCCCGAGCATGTACTGGGATTCGCTCGAACCTTCCAGCCCGTGGACCAGAATGGCAGTCAGGGTATTCTGACGATCGGCCTGCCAGTGGCAGTGAGCCAGAACCTTCACCCCCGGTTCTACCTCGACCAGTCGTGCTTCAGCAGGAGGCAAGGCGATTCGCCGTGCCAGGAAAAAGCTGGCGAGGGTCTGACGGTGCCCGCCGCTCAAACCTCGGCGCGAGCGGAAAACCGGCGTTTTTGTTTGCGTGGTCTCCACTCTTTGATTTTAAATGGCTGACAGCCGCGAAGACTGTCCGCAAGAGGAGTAGAGATGCCCATTTTTGAGTACGTTTGCAAAGCATGCGATCACCAGTTCGAAGCTCTGGTATATGGCAAGCAGAAGGCGGAGTGTCCAAAGTGCCACGCAACTAAGCTGGCGCCCCAGCTTTCAGTATTTGCTGTAAGCGCGAAGGGTAGCGCGGCCGCTCCATCTGTTGGCGGTGCTTGTGGCTCCTGCGGCGACCCACGCGGTCCGGGATCCTGCTCCCGGCCCGATTTGAACTGAATGTCTTCTTTTCCTCTCGTCTGCTTGGCGCGACTGGGAAAATCGTCCCTAACTATTTGTATACGCAGCACTTAGCTCGATGACCTCAGGCACCTGGGAAGTGTGACCCCGGTAAGTTTTCTTCTCTATGCGATCGCCATACCATCCTCGAAGTACGAAGGAGCACGGAATGGATCGTCGTCGCAGTCCTCGGGTTGGAGCACATCTGCCGGTACGGGTTTGGGGCGTGGACGCTCACGACTTGCCCTTCATGCAGCTGGCCAGCGTCAAGAATCTCAGTGGAAGCGGCGCCGTGATCCACGGTATGCGCCGGCAAATACGTCCGGGCGAAGTTCTCGAAGTACAGATGGACCAGGAGAAGGCCCAGTTCCGCGTGGTATGGACAGGCATGCCTGGCACACCTGCATCCGGGGAGATTGGTCTGCAGAGGCTGGCCTCCGAGCCGTGCCTCTGGACGGTGGCATTGGGCTGTTACAGCGAGATGGTCGCCCAAGGCTAGATTCGGTTTTTTTTACTCGCGCCGGCATTGCGCTCATTTCTGTGCGTCATCCTGAGGGACTTCAGTCCCGAAGGATTTGGCGTGCACAAACGACAGTTGGAAGACGTTCGAAACCGCACTTGCCACATCCGTCCTGCGATAAATGGCCGTTTCTGAAACGGAACCTCCTGAAATCTCTCCTCACGACTTTAATTTGCTGTCATCCTGAGCTGCGAAGGATCTGGCGTGTAGCGTTTCAGAACTCTTCATGCCGCGTCGGCGTGCACGCCAGATTCTTCGGGACTTAAGTCCCTCAGAATGACGCATGGATGGGGGGACAGTCGAACAAACAACTGTCACCCTTTGTGGCTTCTCTGTAATGACTTAAACTGCAATGTCACCGGAGAACCCAATGTTGCGGATTATTCTGCCTGCCATAGTGTTATGCGCGATGTTCATTTCCCAGAGTGAGGCACAGATAAAATCGATCAGCCTCATGCCGCTGCCCAAGGCGGTGCAGGCGGGCAGCGGGCAGCTTCTCATCGACCCATCTTTTTCAGTGACGGTGACCGGCCACACAGAGCCGCGCCTAGAGAACGCTGTCGAGCTTTTTCTCACTCAGCTTCGGCGCCAAACCGGAATGCCTCCTATCGACATGAAGGTGACCGATTCTGCCTCGGCTACGTTGGTCATTCAGTGTGCTGGCGGAACTAAAGAAGTGCAGCAACTTGGCGAGGACGAGTCATACCGGCTCGAGACCACCAGTTCGGGTGCCCGGCTAGGTGCGCCAACTACCCTCGGCGTGATGCGCGGATTGCAGACTTTTCTGCAACTTGTCCAGACTACGGGCGACGGCTTCGCTGTGCCGGCAATTTCGATCGACGATAGTCCCCGCTTTCCGTGGCGGGGACTGATGATCGATGTCGGCCGCCACTTCATTCCACTCGATGTGCTGAAGCGCAACCTTGACGGAATGGCTGCGGTAAAGCTCAATGTATTTCACTGGCATCTTTCGGAAAATCAGGGCTTTCGCGTCGAAAGCAAGAAGTTCCCCAAGCTCAGCGAAATGGGCTCGGACGGCTTGTTCTATACCCAGGCCGAAGTCCGGGAACTAATTGCATACGCGCGCGAGCGTGGAATTCGGGTCGTTCCGGAATTCGATATACCCGGGCACAGTACCGCGTGGTTTGTCGGCTATCCCGAACTCGCCAGTGGGTCGGGGCCCTATGAGATTGAGCGCAAGTGGGGTGTGTTTGATCCGGCAATGGATCCTACCCGCGAGGAAACTTACAAATTTCTGGACACGTTCATCGGAGAAATGGCCGGCCTCTTCCCTGACCAGTTCTTTCACATCGGAGGCGATGAGGTGAACGGAAAGGAATGGGACGCCAATCCAAAGATCAAGGAATTCATGCACGCCCACGGCTTGAAAAACAACGATGACTTGCAAGCCTATTTCAATAAGAAGGTGCAGCAGATCGTGAGCAAGCATGGAAAAACCATGTTGGGATGGGACGAAATTCTCCGCTCCGATCTGCCGAACAGCATCGTGATTCAGTCCTGGCGCGGACCGGCATCTCTGGCCAAGGCCGCCAACCAGGGTTACCGGGGTCTGCTATCGTCTGGCTATTACGTCGATCTGATGTGGTCGGCGGAACGTCACTACCTGACCGAACCCATGAGTGGCGCTGCTGCGAATCTGATTCCAGAGGAACAGAAACGGATTCTGGGCGGCGAAGCTTGCATGTGGGCTGAGTATGTCTCTCCGGAAAGCATCGATTCCCGAATCTGGCCACGCACTGCCGCCATCGCGGAACGGTTGTGGTCGCCGCAAGACGTGCGCGACGTCAATTCGATGTACCAGCGTCTTGAGGTTGAAAGCAGCCGCCTTGAGTGGCTCGGGCTGACCCACAATTCGAGTTATGCGCCGATGCTGCGCCGTATCGTGGGAAGCGATGATATTTCTTCCCTGAAGGTGCTGGCCGACGTCGTCGAACCAGTCAAGGATTACACCCGCGAAGAAACTGCACCGGCGCCCGCCACCAGCGCGACGCCATTGAATCGTGTAGTAGACGCGGTGCGGCCGGAAAGTATGACGGCCAGGAAATTCGCGATTTCGGTAGATGCCCTGGTTTCAGCTGGCTCAGGCCTGGGTGCTGAAGTTCAGGTCAGGACCATGTTGAACCACTGGCGAGACAATCAGATTGAGCTTCAGCCATTATTTGAGAAGTCTCTTCTGCTAAAGGAGATTGCACCGATCTCGCAAAATCTCTCGGCTCTCGGTGCCGCGGGCCTGGCCGCGCTGGACTATCTGGATCGGGGTGAACATCCGCCGGCCGCCTGGGTGACCGAACAGCTTGCGGTAGTCGAACAAGCGAAAAAGCCGCAGGCCCAACTTCTGCTCATGGTGGCCCCGTCAGTCGGAAAATTAATCCAGGCGAGCGCGGGTCAGGTCGCCTCGGTGTCCTCGCCCACGTTGCCCGCGCAATAAGCGCGGAGTACGCTGATTCTGGACAGCACACTGTAGGCCCTCGAGGTCAGCCATGGAATCCGGAAAACCGGCAAATCAAAAATCGGCCCTTATAGGCGGAGATCATTTCACCGCCAAGCCGGAATCGTGGCCCGCTCTGCCGCTCGAGGCCTGGCAGGATACGCGCGACACGCTTCACATGTGGACCCAGATCGTAGGCAAGGTTCGCTTGGCGCTCAGTGCTCCCGTCAACCATTGGTGGGAAGTCCCGCTCTACATTAGTGCGCGAGGCCTCACCACTTCCGCGATTCCCAATAGCCAAGGGGTCTTCGAAGTGGAGTTCGATTTTATCGATCACAATCTGGTCATCAAGACCAGCGAAGGATCGACCAAGACCATTCCGCTCGCGCCGCGGTCAGTCGCCGATTTCTATAAGGAGTTCATGTCGGCTCTTAAATCGTTAGGCGTCGAAGTGAGTATCTGGCACATGCCGGTCGAAATCCCCAACCCCATCGCATTCGATCTGGATGTCCAACACGCGTCCTATGACCGGGAATATGTGACCCGCTTCTGGCGCATTCTCCTGCTGGCGGACTCTGTATTCAGAGAATTTCGTTCCGGCTTCATTGGCAAGAATAGCCCGGTGCATTTCTTCTGGGGAAGTTTTGATTTGGCCGTAACACGCTTTTCCGGACGACGCGCGCCACCCCGGGACGGAGCAGATCCCATTACACGGGAAGCTTATTCCCATGAGGTAATCAGCTCGGGGTTCTGGCCGGGCGGTGGCGACATCAAGGGCGCCGCTTTCTACACCTATGCGGCTCCGGAGCCTGCGGGATACGGGCAGGCGTCGATCCGCCCCGGCAAGGCGTTTTATCATCCCCAGATGAAGGAATTTTTCCTGATGTACGACGACGTTCGTTCCGACCCTGCGCCGAAGCGTGCGCTGCTGGACTTTCTACAGAGTACCTACGATGCCGGGGCCAATCTGGGCAAATGGGACCGGGCGGAACTGGAACGAACCGCCTGACTGGAATGAAAATTAACGGCTTCGCTGCAGTTCCCTGTAAGCCTCGCTCTTGGATACTCCCATTTCCTTCGCGATTTTTTTAAGCGCTGACTTCTCGTCTATCTTTTCTTCCGCCATGATTTGCTGAAGCCGCTGGCGCACACTTAATCCGGCGGCAGCTTTCCGCTCTGACTCTTCCGCTTTCCCGATCAGGAGCGTGATCTCGCCTTTGATGTCCCCGCGCGTGTTCAACTCTGCCAGAACATCTGTGGCCCGACCGCGCAGGAATTCTTCATGAATCTTGGTGACTTCACGCGCGATAACCACCTGACGTTCTCCTCCCAAAGTCTGGACGACGTCTTCAATGGCCTCTTTCACTCGGTGCGGCGCTTCATAAAAGGCCTGGGTGCGGGACGACGCTTGAATACTCTCCAGCATCTGCCGACGCTGGCCGCTCTTCGGAGGCAGAAATCCGTTGAAGCGAAACGAGTCGGTTGGAAGACCACTAGCGACGAGCGCAGCCAGAAACGCCGACGCGCCCGGGATCGGTATCACGGGAATATGGTGTCGGATGGCGAGCGAAATCAGACGAAATCCGGGATCGGAAACCCCCGGCGTGCCGGCGTCAGTGACCAGGGCGATCCTTGCTCCGCCCTCGAGATCGACCACTAATTCGGCCGACCGCGTCATCTCATTGTGCTCGTGATAGCTCGATGTACGAGTCACGATGCCATAGTGGTTGAGCAGCTTTTGCGTCTGCCGGGTGTCTTCGCAGGCGATCAGGTCAGCTTCTTTTAGAACGCGCACGGCCCGCAGCGTAATGTCTTCGAGGTTGCCGATCGGCGTGGCTACCAGGTACAGTCCTGGTGCGAGACGGTTTTTCCCCGCCGAGCCTGCCTCGCCTGTCGCTTTCATGAGGGCGAGTCTAACATCGGGTAGTGCCGAGTGACTGGGAGCAGGTTCATTGACGTGCTCAGGCACAAACCCTAGAATCAAATACATAGCTGTCAGCCGTCTGCTTTCAGCTCTTCAGAACGTAGGGCCACGGCTAAAGTCTTATTCGCGTTTCAGGAGCGCCTCAGGAAGTCCATGCCACTTTACGAATACGAGTGCAAGAAGTGCCATCATCGCTTTGAGAAAATCCAGAAATTTTCCGATCCGCATGTAAAGAAATGCCCGAAGTGCGGCGGCCCCATTGAGCAAGTAATCTCCGCGCCGGCGGTGCAATTCAAGGGCTCAGGATGGTACGTCACCGACTACGCCAAGAAGTCGTCGGCACCTTCCTCCTCCAATTCGTCTAATTCGTCCAACGGCGATTCCGGGAAGAAGGAAGGCAAATCGAAGTCGGACGATTCGAAGTCGGAGAGCTCAAGCAAAGCCGAGAGTTCAAGCAAGTCTGAAAGTTCAAGCAAATCTGAAAATTCGAAGAGATCCGAAGAATCTTCCAGGAAGAGCGAGAAGAAGTAAGACTCGAATTTCACGAATCCTGCGAGCATCGGGAAGGGCACGACTTCAGTCGTGCCGCTTAGCCGGTAAATCGATGGGGGCTTCAGCCCCTGAGGTTTCGCTTCCGATCTCACGGAAATCCTCAGAGATTGGATGCCAGATTCCAATTCAAAATTGGCAAATGACACGGTCCGGACTGCATAGCGATATGTGGAGAGTGGCAGAAATGTCCACTCCGGTTCGCTAAAGCTCTCCTCAGCGGCTAAAGCCGCCCTGAGCATGGACTGGGCGGCACGGCTGAAGCCGTGCCCTTCCCTAACCCTTCTTCTTTTGCTGTAGCCGCCCGGGTTGAATCGTTCCGGGGCGTATTGCATCTAAATAGTCGTTATAACGAGGATTCCACTTATGATTACGATTCGACCTGGCAATGAGCGTGGCGGAGGCGATTTTGGCTGGCTGAAAACTCACCACACATTTTCTTTTGACACATATCACGATCCCAAGTTCTTGGGGTTTCGGTCCCTGCGCGTGATTAACGAAGACTGGGTTCAGGGAGGCCATGGCTTCCCCATGCATCCACACCGCGACATGGAGATCATCACTTACTTGCTGGATGGGGCTATCGAGCACAAAGACAGCATGGGGAACGGTTCCATTATTCGTCCAGGCGATGGACAGCGCATGAGCGCCGGCACCGGTGTGCGGCACAGTGAAGCCAATCCATCGGATGCCGAGGCGGCTCACCTGCTCCAGATCTGGATTTTGCCCGACCGGAACGGTCACAAACCAGGCTACGAACAGAAGTCATTCCCGGAGTCGGAAAAGCGAGGGAAGTTCCGCTTGATTGCCGGACCGGATGGCACAGACAATTCGGTAACTATTCATCAGGATGCCAAGCTGTATGTTTCCTTGCTCGAGCCCGGACAGAAAGTGAAGCATGAACTCGGCGAGGGGCGTTACGCGTGGCTGCAAGTCGCAAAAGGAACGGTGGAACTGAATGGCAAGAGTCTTAAACAGGGCGATGGCGCCGCGGTCAGCGACGAACGGCAACTCATCGTAACTGGCGTCAGCGATGCCGAGGTCTTGTTATTTGACCTGGCGTAACTCACAAATTGTTAAGAGCTTGTGAAGCGGTTTCAGCGTGACAGTCATCCTCCCGTGCGTGATATGGTTTTCGCGGACATAGTGAATGGAAGCCATATCGACGCCGGTGGGGGAAAGATAAAGATGAATAGGTTTTCACGAGCTGTATGCATCTGGTTCAGCGCGCTGGCATTTCTCATAATTCTTGGAGCCAAAGCCACCGTCCTGGCGAAAGGTGACGCTGGAGACGAGGCCATGGCTGCCATCCGGCCCGAGGCCATTCGTGCCGACATACGCTTTCTCGCGGATGACCTTCTTGAGGGACGTGAAACCGGAACTCGGGGATACGAAATTGCCGCGAAGTTCGTTGCGTCCGATTTTGAGGGCATGGGTTTACAGCCAGCCGGTGACAAGGGGACGTATTTCCAAACCGTACCGCTTCGCTCGGGTCGACCGGATGAAGAGAAAACGAGCCTGGTGCTGGTTCGTGGCGGGAAGGAAGAGACGCTTGCATTTCGACAAGATTACGTAACCGAAATAGATCCTGGCCGTCCGGATACCGCCGTTGAGGCACCGGTCGTGTATGTAGGGTTTGGCGTGACAGCGCGCGATCAGGGCTATGACGACTACAAGGGAGTGGATGTCAAAGGCAAGATCGTTGCCGTGGTTTACGGGGCGCCCCCAAGTTTCCCGTCCTCCTTGCGAGCCCACTATTCATCGTCCGAGACCAAGCTGCCGAATGCGGTGAAGCACGGGGCCGTCGGTATTCTGAAGCTTGATGATCCGATGTACGAGCAACTCTACAGCTTTAAAGAACACGTACGCGATCTCGCCTTCGCGCAAAATAAGTGGTTGAACGCCCGGGGCCAACCCAATGACTACTATCCCGAGTTAAAAGGCGCGGCGTTTTTGAGTGTGGATGCGGTGAAAAAATTCTTTGAGGGTAGCGGCCACTCTGCAGACGAGGTTTTTACCGCGGCCAAGGCGGGAAAGCCAGTTTCGTTTGCGCTTCCAATAGTGGCACGAATCCACAACGTTACAAAGCTTGAGGACATTCAAAGCACGAATGTCATGGCGAAGCTGACGGGAAGCGATCCTGCACTGCGAGATGAATATGTCGTCTATACCGCCCACCTTGATCATCTAGGGATCGGCGAAGCCGTGAAAGGCGACAAGATTTATAACGGCGCGCTGGACAATGCTTCGGGTACGGCCTGTGTGCTGGAGATAGCGAGGGCATTTTCACGGATGAATCCGGCCCCGCGGCGTTCGATCTTGTTCGTAGCGGTTACTGGCGAAGAAGAGGGGTTGCTCGGGTCGGATTATTTCGCGCACTACCCGACGGTGCCTAAAACTTCGATCGTCGCCAACATCAATATCGATGAAGACTTGATGCTGTGGCCGCTGAAGGATCTGATCGTCTACGGAGCGGAGCACTCCAGCCTCGGCAAAGTCGTGAACGAGGCGGCGAAGCGTCTGGACCTTGACATCAGCCCGGACAACCAGCCAGAACAGGTGATTTTCATTCGCAGTGACCAGTATTCGTTCGTCAAGCAGGGAATTCCGGCTATCTTCCCGGTGGCGGGAGTCAAATCCGATTCCAAGGTCAACGCTCAGAAAATTGAAGCGACGTGGGAGACTGACGTCTATCATCAGCCGCAGGATGATATGAATCAGCCGTTTGATTTTGAATCAGGTGCAAAATATGCGCGGTTCAATTTTCTCTGCGGATATCTCGTGGCCCAAAATCCCGCGCGACCGACGTGGAATGCTGGCGACTTTTTCGGCGAGCACTACGGCCGGAATGGTCTATCGATGCCGCATTGATTCAGGTCCGACCACGCAATCAGATCTTTCATCCAGCCGCGTTTGGCGAAGTTGGGGGACTTTTCCCTGGTTATCTCTTGAGTTCATTGCTCATGGTCTCCCTTTTGTGCTAACTTCGCCGATCACTTTCCCGTGAGCTTTCTCTTCAACCACGAAAAGTCTTCCCAGGTTCCCGCAGAGCTTGTACAAGCCCCGGTTCCGGAGCTTCGCCAGGCTGAACTGGCTGCGGCCTATTACGGCCAGCGGCAGGGAGGCGACTACTTTGACTTCGTTCGAGTGGGTCCAGGTCGAGTGATATTTGGCCTGCTGGATATAGCGGGTCGCATTGAAGAAAACGGGGCGGTCGTCTCCGCGGCACAGAAGACCTTTCGCACACTCTCACCGGAGCTGTTCACGGCTGATGACGTCAACGAACCCGATGCCATGGCTCAACTTTGCCTCGAACTCAACCGCGCAATCATGGCGGCAGAGGGCGGTGTGAGATCCTGTCCCGGATTCGCGGGGTGTTACAACGAAGACTTAGGCACCATGTGCTATTTCAACGCCGGGCATACTCCCGGGCTGCTGCGTGACCCCGGAGGTATTACCGAGCTGGGAGCGACTGGACTTCCCTTGGGCCTTTTTTCACACGCCACCTGCGATGCTGCCCTGGTCGCATTGCCTCCCGGGGCAGCGGTTCTGTTGGTATCTCGAGGAGTGCTTGAGGGCAAACGCAAACGCCAGGAATTTGGACTGGACCGGGTGAAGAGCGGTCTACAGCAGGCAGCCGGTGAAACCGCGAAAGAACTGTGCGTCGCTGCGATCGACGGCGTGCAACAGTTCATGCAGAGGCCGCCCGTTCACAATGACGTCACTGCCCTGGCCCTGCTTCGCGACGGGAATACCAAAGCAGGTGCCTAGCCGGCTTTCTTCTGCACCTATGCTGGCCATTTGCCCGCAGGGCTTGTACGCCTGAACGGCTCTACATCGATTTTGATCGTTTTTTCCGCGCCGGCTTCGCTGGGGCGTCTGGTTTCTCTGGCGCCAGCTCATCTGCCGTAACGAAGATCGGATCGATGTCAGTGGGAACTCCGTCCAGACGCTCGAACGCCTTTTTCAATACCGGACGCAGAACTCCCATTTCGTCGAGTAGTTTCTTGGCTCCCGCATAATCCCCGGTTGCTTCCAGGGTGAGCAGGTCGTGGTCGAGTTCGCGCACGGCTTTCCTGAATTTCTCCAGATCAAGAGCAAAAGTCCCGTCCGCCTGCTGTGCGAATGCGCCCTTGTCCATGAGCGTATTGAACTGAATTGCCATGCCCTTGCCGTGGGCGTCGCTCAACCCAAAACGGAGACTGCGGAACATGGAAGCCATGTAAGTGGTATAGAGCTGCCGCTGGGCTGCGTCATCCGAAGGCAAAACGTTCGACAGATTCATCTCCGCTGAATGGTCCATCATGTATTGCAGCGCGAACAGACCGGTGATATCGGCCTTGGCTTCCTCGATCGCGCTGTACACGTCTTTCAATTCATCCCGCACGGTTGTTTCTCGTCCGTCCACCTTGATCTGGTGCGGGCCGAGACCGTGCATGAGTTCATGCGCCACGATGTGGGTGAAGAACGATTCGAAATTCACATCCACGCGGGCCGAGGGCGATAACATCCGGCGCGCAATTGGCAGCAGCACACTGCGAAACTTGGCCTCCTGGATGTTCTTGAGCATGACCCGCTTGCTGCCCTTCTGCTGGACTACGCGCTCATCGTTGGGCAGATTGTAGGCTGCGGTCGCTATCCCGCGAGCGCCATCCCCGGCGGAAAGAATCTCATCGACTACGCGGATCGGGGCCGCTCCCCCCAGCTTTGGGTTTCGATACTGCGGGTCGATGGGAAGATTGTCTTCGATCTCCTGCAGATGCTTGCTGAGGGCAGAGAACTTGGCGCTTTCTTCGTCATCCCGCAGATTTACATAGACTTCGAAGGAAGCTTTGTAACCGAAAAGTTCGTCGTTGTAGGTTTCGTAGGGGCCGATCGTAATGTCGATGGGGGCGTCCAAGTCCATCCACGCGAGATCGCTTGCGTAGTAGTCGTTGGAGAGAAATGCATCCGCCCGCAAATTGAGAAAAGTTTTCAGGGTTGGATTGTCAGTGAGGCCTGCTGCCTCTTTCAGCAGGTTTGCTGCTGCGGTTAGATCTTCTTTATATTCTTCGCTGAACGGAATCGCGGTTAGTTGGCTGTGGGTGTTTGAACCAGCATCTTTCCAACGAATGACGGTAAAGAAGCTCTTGGCCTGCTCCTGTTCCTCTTTGGGCAGAGACGCAACCCAGGTTTCAAATTGCTGCGTGGTCATGTCTTCAGGATAAAAATTTGCGCCCTTGGGTTTTTGTACCGGAACGCCAGGAAGAAAAGGTTTGAATTCGTCCAGCGCCGACCACGGGCCTTTGTTGATCCAGAAGTATTTCAGACGCGCCTGGCCGAGCGGTGTCGTGTCCGTTTTCAGTTTGGAATACAGGGCTGTATCGCCGCTCCAAAACTGCTTCAGGAAAATTCCGTCCATGAGTCGTCCGGCTTCAATGAGTTTGACCAGCGCTTGCCGGTCCTGGGAGGAAAGTTTTGAAGTGTCCACCCGCAATGGGGTCGGCGAAAATCGGGCCGTCATCGTCTGCAGCTGGGCGAGACCTGGCGCGGAGGTGGTTTGCCGGGGCTTTAGTCTGCTGCGCTTGCGTAGGAATAGCGGAAACTCCAAAAAGCCCAAAAATAATGAGGGAAAACCCGATCAGTAACTTCATTGACCTCTCCGGACGTTTCATATCAAGGTCTTATGCGCTTGGATAGAAACCAGTCATAATAACAGGCAACACAGTGGCCGGGGGTTCGCCTCCGGAGGTACAATTTGGACTGGCCGTACCCTCTGATTTTGTGAATCATGGCCGGTCGAAGGGCCTCGATACTATGCGAAAAACACTTTCCTACCTGTTGCTGGTTTGTTTTGCCGCTTTGCCGCCGGTGTTGTCCGCCGACACAGTGGTCGAGGAAATTATAGCCCGCATAAACAACCAGATCGTTACCCGCACCGAATACGTGCGCAGCAAAGATCAGTTGAAACAGGAAGCGCAGCAGCAGGATCCCGCCAACGCGGACAAGATCGTTGCGGAAAGAGACAAAGATGTTCTCCGCGATCTTATCGACCAGCAGTTGCTGCTTGATAAGGGCAAGGATCTGGGCATCACCGCCGACACCGAAGTCATCAAGCGGCTCGATGAAATGCGTAAGGAGATGAAGCTGGAATCCATGGAAGACCTGGAAAAGGCCGCCGTGGGGCAGGGCATTTCGTTTGAGGATTTCAAGCAAAACCTGAAGAACCAGATTATTACGCAACAGGTCATCTCCAAAGAAGTCGGCTCCCGAATGAACATCTCCAAGGAGGAATTGCAGAAGTTCTACGACGACCACAAGAGCCAGATGGAGCGGCCGGAACAAATCCGGCTGAGCGAATTGCTGGTTTCCACCGACAAAAAGGGAAAGGAAGCGCCCACCGAAGATCCGCAGCGTGCTTGCTGCCGCACAGGCCAAGGCAGACGGATTGCTGGCCCAGATTCGGAAGGGCGCGGCATTCGACGAGACGGCCAAAAAGAACTCGGACGGGCCCACCGCTGCTCAAGGCGGCGATCTTGGCTATTTCAAACGCGGAGCCCTGGCAAAGGAACTCGAGGACAAAACATTTGCCATGAAGCCAGGAGAGGTTTCAGACGTCATCCGCACCAAGCAGGGATTCGTGATTCTCAAGGTTACGGAACACCAGCAGGCTGGAGTTCCGCCGCTTAACGAAATTGAACCGAAGGTGCAGGATGCGATCTACATGGAAAAGCTCCAGCCCGCGCTGCGCGCTTATTTGCAGCACTTGAGGGAAGACGCATTCATCGACATTAAACCCGGCTATGTCGACACCGGAGCCAGCCCAAACCAGACCAAACCCGTCGAAACCACCGCCAAGGATGCCGGAGCCAAGGAACTTAAGAAAAAGAAGAAGAAGCTTGGCATCATCTAGATTCTTCGTTCAGTGCCAGGGCGCAAAGCGCAGGCGCAGACAGGAACCATGAAGGAATTTTTCATTTGCGACTGCGTCCAGTACGAGAACAAGATCGTCACCTCGACATTCGTTGTCGTTTCCAAGCAGGTTAAGCCCAAAAAAAGCGGCGAGCCTTACCTTGCGTTGACCCTTGGCGACCGGAGCGGCCACGTCGAAGGGAAGATGTGGGACAACGTCGAGGAAGCGATGGACGGCTTTGACCAGGACGACTTCGTCAAGGTCAAGGGTTTAATCAACAAGTACAAGAACCGGTTCCAGCTCACGATCCACAAGCTTCGCCGCATGGGGGAGTCCGAAGTCGATTTCTCCGACTACCTGCCCAAGACAAAAAAGGACATTGGCGAAATGTGGCGAACGGTAGCGGGTTTTGTCGCCACTTTCAAAGACCCGCACCTCAAGGCTTTGGTTGAGGCCTTCATGGCGGACCCTGAGATTGCGGAAGCTTACCGCAATGCCCCAGCGGCAAAGACGCTTCATCATGCGTTTATCGGCGGCCTCCTGGAACATGTGGTCTCGCTTTTCCATTCATGTGACTTGATGTGCCGCAATTATCCGCACATCAATCGCGACCTGCTGCTTACCGGCGCGTTCCTGCATGACATCGGCAAGATTCATGAGCTTACTTACAACCGTTCGTTTTCCTACACGACGCGGGGCCAACTCCTCGGGCACATGATCATCGAACTGGAAATGTTGCAGGCAAAGCTTTCGCAGTTCCCGGATTTTCCGGAATCGCTGAAAACGCTGGTCGAACACCTCATCATCAGCCATCACGGGCAGTACGATTTTGGGTCACCCAAATTGCCCATGTTTCCTGAGGCGCTCCTGCTGCACTATCTTGACGATCTCGATTCCAAGATGGAAGCGATGCGGGCGCAGTTTGAGCGCGGCGCCGAGTCGGACGGGGCATGGAGCGCCTACAATCCTTCGCTGGGACGTCCTCTGTTGAATACGGCTAAATTCCTGGCGGAGAAACCCTCCGAGAAATCGGAGAAAGACGAGGATGAGCGCCAGAATCTCCCGGTCGAGCCACGGGGCACGGTTTCCGAAGCCGCCCTCTCTGAAAATGAGGTCACATCGGTGCTGACCGGCCGCGAATCCGCAGGCGAAGAAAAAAGCGGCTCCGCCATGACATCTGCGACGCATGAGGATAAAATCTAGGCCGCTTCGTTGTGGAGCCTCGGATAAGGTCCTGTTAATGGCATTTGTTCACAATCCAGCTTTTTGACACACCATCCCGTCTTGGAGGGAACTATGCGATCCCGTTTTGCAGCACTCACCCTGGGCCTCTATCTTTCTCTGGCTTTGCTTGGCTGCAGCCGCAAGCCGGCAGATTCCAGTTCTTCGAATTCAAGTGACAGTTCCAGCTCGACCGCTCCCAACGGCAATACCGCAAATTCTGATTCTGGTAATGGCGCTGGGTCCGGCGCTGGCAATGGTGCCGGCAATGGCGCGGGATCCGGTTCGGCCATGTCGAACAAAAATTCCGGCTCGGCAATGTCTATGAAGCCTGAACCACCAAAGCCTTTGATCGTGCCAGCCGGAACGGTGCTGACCGTTCGTCTGGGGCAAGCGGTTGGCTCCAAGATCAGCACAGCCGGCCAGACGTTCACTGCTACAGTCGCCAGCCCGGTTACGGTGGAAGGCAAAGCGGTGATTCCTACCGGTGCATCCGCGTCTGGTACCGTTGTTGACGCCAAGCCGCTGGGTCGTTTCAAGGGCGGAGCTTCGCTGCAATTGCGGCTGACCTCAATCACCATCGATGGTGCTGATCAGGCTGTTTCCACTTCTTCGCTGACGCGTACCGAAGCGGGCAAGGGTAAGCGGACGGCGATTTTGGCTGGTGGTGGGGCAGGTCTGGGTGCATTGATCGGCGGCCTGGCAGGCGGCGGCAAAGGTGCAGCGATCGGGGCACTTGCCGGCGGCGGCGCTGGCACCGGCGGCGCTGCATTTACCGGGAACAAGGACATCGTTCTGCCCGCGGAGTCCGCGCTTAGCTTCAAACTGGAGCAGCCCCTCGAAGTGCGTCGCTAGCCTTCCATACTCGGTTTTCAGCCCACGGCGCAACCCGTGGGCTGAATTCTGTACGCGCGTATCACCATGCTCGATTTCACTAAGTTTCAGGTCCTCAGCTTCGATTGTTACGGCACTCTTATCGATTGGGAGTCGGGGATCTTGTCCGCGCTGCGGCCGATCCTGGCGGCGCACGGCAAAACCATTGCCGACGCCCAAGTCCTGAAGATGTATTCGGAACTCGAGGCAGAAGGTGAACACGGCGACTATCGTCCTTATCGCGACGTACTCGAGTCGGTCGTACGCCGATTCAGCAAGCGTCTAGAATTCACGCCTACCGACGCCGAGGCGCGCTCGCTCTACGAGTCCCTGGGCAGTTGGCAGCCGTTTCCCGATACCGTAGCCGCATTGCACGACCTTAAGAAACGCTATCAACTTGCGATCATCTCCAATGTGGATGACGACCTTTTTGCCGCCACGGCGCGACGGCTTGAAGTGAAGTTTGATCACGTGATCACTGCACAACAAGCTCAAGCTTATAAACCGTCACTTCGCATTTTCAACCTGGCGCGACAGCGAATGGGAGTGGTTCCAGAGCACTGGCTTCACGCCGCGCAAAGCGTCTTTCACGACGTAATCCCGGCGCGGTCACTGGGAATCGCCACCGTGTGGGTGAATCGAACGTCGTCCCGTCCCGGCGCGGCCAAGGCTGCATCGGGCCAGCCGGATCTCGAGGTGCCAGATCTCACGACCCTGGCGCGGGTCACGGCGTCCACGGCCTAGAGCCGGGAACCATAGACTGCGAACCGTATGTCCAATCTCCCGGTATTAGACTGGTAGCGATCAACAATCGATATCTTTCTGCAATCAAAAATCGGAGCTCACAAGATGGCAACAACTACCGCCCGAGTCAATCCGCTCTCCTATCTCACCGACCAACTCGACGATCTGAAGGCGAAGGGCACGCACTTCCGCTTCGCGTGCTCGACGACGAACAGGCCGCGGTCTGCACCTTCGACGGCAAGAGAGTCATCAACCTCGCCTCGAACAATTATCTGGGCTTGACTACGCATCCCAAGCTGCGCGAGGCGGCGCTTGAGGCTACGCGCAAATACGGAGTGGGATCGGGCGCGGTTCGTACCATTGCAGGCACGATGAAGATCCATATGGAACTGGAAGAAAAAATCGCGCGCTTCAAGAACGTTGAGGCTTGCGTCGTTTTCCAATCAGGATTTGCGGCCAATGCAGGCACGGTATCGGCGGTTCTCGGCAAGGAAGACTTCATCATTTCCGATCAGCTGAATCATGCTTCGATCATTGATGGGGCCCGATTATCGCGCGCGAAGATTTTGGTGTTCGAGCACAAGAATATCGCTCAGGCGGAAGAGCGGCTGGCCAGCGTGAAAGATCAGCCCGGCAAGAAGCTGCTGATCAGCGACGGTGTCTTCTCTATGGACGGCGATATCGGCCCGCTGCCCGGCCTGTGCGATCTGGCAGAAAAGTATGGCGCCATCATGATGGTGGACGATGCCCATTCCTCCGGTGTGCTAGGCCGCAACGGCCGGGGAACTGTCGATCATTTCAAAGTGCATGGCCGTGTGGACATTCAGGTAGGAACGCTGTCGAAAGCGATTGGCGCGCTTGGTGGATATGTCTGCGGCACTCGCGACCTGATCGATTTTCTTTATCATCGCGCGCGCCCGTTTCTGTTCTCCACTTCGCATCCACCCTCAGTCGCCGCAACCTGTATCGCTGCCTTCGATGTTCTGGAAAACGAACCGGAGCGAATCGATAAGCTGTGGGAGAACACACGCTTTTGGAAAAAAGAATTGGGACTGCTGGGCTTTGATATCGGCGGCAAGACCACGCCCGCCAGTGAAACCCCGATTACTCCCATCATCATCGGCGATGGCAAACTGACCATGGATTTTTCCCGCGAATTGTTCAAGGAAGGTGTGTTGGGGACCGGTATTGCCTTCCCCACCGTGCCGGAAGGCAAAGCGCGCATCCGAACGATCATGACCGCGACCCACACAGAGGACGAATTGCAGCAGGCTTTGGAAGTGTTGAAGACGGTGGGAAAGCGAATGGGTATTTTGAACTAGGGTAAGACGTCGAGCACTGCTGCTTCGCTTCCTGTGGTATTCACTTATTTGTTCACCGTAAGACTTTTAGTCCGCTCGGTGCACGATTCGTCCGCTGACAATCGTCGCTATCACTTTTCCTGTCAGCTGCGTCCCGCCAAATGGCGTATTTTGCGAACGCGAGCGAGATCTTGCCGCGTCGAATGTCCAACGCTTGTTGGGATCGAAGATCGTGACATCGGCATGGCTCCCTCGTACCAGGGTTCCTCGCCCTTTCAGAGTGAACACCCGCGCCGGACCAGCCGTGAATAGCTCAACAATCCTGTTGAGGGAGAGCTTCCGGTTTTTATGCAAGTGCGTGATTGCCAGACCCAAAGCGGTTTCCAGTCCAGTGATCCCAAACGCCGCGCGCTCGAACTCAATAATCTTTTCGTGAGGCGCGTGAGGAGCATGGTCGGTTGCGATCGCGTCGATGGTCCCGTCCGCAAGCGCGACCAGGATGGCCTCGCGATCTGACTCTGAACGCAACGGCGGATTCATCTTGAAGTTGGTGTCGTACTCGCCGACATCTTCATCGGTCAGCGCGAAGTGATGAGGTGTGACTTCGCACGTCACGTGCGACTTGCTGCGTTTGCCACGGCGGACGGCTTTCAGCGCGTCGGCGGTTGAAATATGGGCCACATGCAGGCGGGCTCCGGTAAATTGCTGCGCCAGCTGCACATCACGTTCTACGATCGACGCTTCCGCCGCCGCTTTCATTCCGCGCAGGCCCAGACGGAACGAAGTTGGCCCGTCGTTCATGGAGCAGCGTTCGGTCATGCGGGTATCTTCCGCATGCTGAATCACGGGAAGATTGATCTCCGAGGAAAGGCGCAGGGTATCGCGCATCACCGTGTCGCTGAGAATGGGTTTGCCGTCGTCGGTGACTGCCACGGCTCCGGCGCGTTGCAAACCGCGAAAATCCGTGAGAACTGCGCCCTTGCTGGCGTGAGTGGCGGCAGCGATGGGAAACACTTTTACCACCGCACCGCGCTCGGGACGCTGAAGCCAGGTGACCCACTCGGGAGAATCGACGACGGGCTGGGTGTTCGGCATGCAGCAGACCGAGGTAAATCCCCCGGCCGCTGCTGCCGCAGTGCCGGTCGCGATCGTCTCTTTGTAGCCCTGGCCAGGTTCGCGCAAGTGGACATGCAAGTCGATGAAACCGGGGGCGACAATTAATCCGCGCGCGTCGAATTTTTCTTGCGCGGCGCCACGGGTCTTGCCGGGCGATGCGACCTCAACCACCTGGCCGTCGCGCAACAGGACGTCCATGAGCGCGTCGATCTTGGCGGCTGGATCGATAAGGCGTCCCCCCTTGATCAGCAAGCCGTGATTTTCTTTACGATTCAATCGCAATCCTCAAATTTCCAGGGCAGGAGCATCAACACTTGTGCTCCAGATTCAACTCGCCATCCCCAGTGCCTTGGCCAGAACTGCCATGCGTACTGGAACTCCGTTGCGAACTTCTTCGACAATTGCCGACTGCGGGCAATCTGCCACTTCCCAAGTCAACTCAAGGCCACGAATGATTGGGCCGGGGTGCATAAGCATGGCATCTTTTTTGGCCAGCTTCAGCCGTGGCATGGTGATCTGATATTTGGCGATGTAATCCTGCAAACTGATCTTCGTGCCCGCCAGCCGCTCCTTCTGTACCCGCAGGGTCATGATTACGTCAGCGCCATGAACCGCTTCTTCGACGGTCCGTGTGATGTGCAGTCCCGGCGCCAGGCTGATCGCCATCTCCGGCAAAAACTCTGGCGGCCCGCACATCGTGATGTGTGCTCCAAACTTGCCAAGCAGGTGAATGGCGGACCGCGCCACACGACTGTGATAAATGTCGCCGACGATCGCTACCCGCAATCCTTTTAGAGTTTTCTTGTGGCGCAGAATCGTATACGCATCGAGCAACGCCTGCGTGGGATGCTCGTGCATTCCATCGCCCGCATTGATGACAGGAATATCCAGATACTTGGCCATCAGGGCTGCCGCGCCGGCCTGAGGATGGCGAATCACAATTACGTCCGCGCCCACTGCCCGCAAGGTATAGCCCGTGTCCAGTAATGACTCGCCCTTTTCGATACTTGAGCCGCTCGAAAGAACGAGCGTGGTCATGGCGGCCATCGATTTGGCGGCGACTTCGAAAGAACTGCGAGTGCGGGTTGAGGCTTCGTAAAACAGCAGGAGGACGCGCTTACCATGAAGAAGCGGGCGAGGCTTCTGCGGATTCATACGCCGGGCCAACTTAAGCAGGCCCAGAATTTCCTCCGCCCCGAGATGTTCGATTCCCAGCAGGGAGCCGCGTGCCGCTTTGTGCATGGTTTGCCAGGGCTAGCGTATGAGCGGCTAGCGTATAGACGATTCGCGCAGGGACGAACCATCCATGATCTTCTGATACAGGATCAATCCTGCCGTTCGACGAGCAAGACCTTTTCCGCGTTGTCGATCTCGCGCAGCTTGACCTCGATAATTTCCCGGTCCGAGGTCTGCACTTTGCGTCCGATGAAGCCGGCCTCAATTGGCAATTCGCGGTGCCCTCGATCAATCAGCACACAAAGCTGTACCTGCTTCGGGCGTCCTTCGCGGAACAGCGCATCCAGGGCGGCGCGGATTGTGCGGCCGGTATAAAGAACGTCATCCACCAGAATGATGTTCTTACCGGTAATCGCAAAACCCACCTCGGTCTTCTGCACCACTGGCTTCGGCCCCAGAGTGGATAGATCGTCACGATACAAAGTGATGTCCAGCGTACCGACCGGGACGGGCGTCTTTTCAATTCGCGCAATCATCTCGCCCAGGCGCTGGGCCATCGGAACGCCCCGTCGCCGGATACCGACCAGTCCCAGGTCAGTTGCGCCATTGTTTTTCTCGACAATTTCGTGAACCAGTCGGACCAGGGTACGCTCGATTTCGGAAGCGGACATCAACTGCGCCTTCTCGCGCAGGCTAGGGGGACGGGTAGAGGGCTTAGTAGTCATGAACGCTGCATCATAACCGGGGGACGCAGCATGGGGCAAGGTGGGAAAGTCCCCCGTTGATGGATTGGGAGCGAGCGTCCCGCACCTGCTTCACCGGCATTGGTCTGGTTGCACGCGCCAAGCAGGAAGTCTATAGTCACCGTTTCGGAGCAAGCCATGAAACATCTTCTGAACTGGGCATTAAGTGCGCTGGCGGTCTGGATCGTAGCCCGGTTGGTGCCGGGATTTCACGTTAGCGGGCCTTTGGCGGCCTTGATAGCCGCGCTGGTGATTGGTTTCGTCAATGCCACGCTGGGCGTCTTTCTAAAGATCGTTACTTTTCCTCTCGTCTTGCTGACGCTCGGACTTTTCTGGCTGGTCATCAATGCCGCCATGATTGAGCTCGCCTCGGCCATTGTGCCCGGCTTTCACGTAGACACGTTTGGCTCTGCTTTCATTGGCGCCATCGTGCTTGCCCTGGTCAATATGTTCTTTCGCTGGCTTGCTGGATCGGGAAGCGCGCGCGGCTAGTCTTACAGCTATAAATCGCGAGCCACGCGAAATCCATAGTCGGCATAGTGAAACTCGGGCGGGATGCTGGATCGCGCAGCGCAACGGGTCACTTTGACGTGGTGACGCCAGGATCCTCCGCGAGAAGCGCGCCTAGTACCCTGCTCCGGGCCTGTCGGGTTCCGTTCCGCGGAAGACGCATAGTAGTCCGCCTGATACCAGTCTCCGCACCACTCATGCACGTTCTCGCAGATTTCATACAGGCCATAGGGATTGGGCGCGGAACGCCCGACTGGCTCGGGACCTGTTTTCCAATGTTGATCGTAATCAGGTAGCGATTGCGGCGCGGAATCGCCCCACGGATAGAGGGTATTCTCCAAGCCGCCTCGCGACGCCCGCTCCCACTCCGCTTCGGTTGGCAGGCGAAAGTGCCGGCGTGATTCCTTGCCAAGCCAGTCACAGTAGCCAACAGCGTCATGCCACGAAACTCCAACGACTGGTTGTTCAGGACCATTGAGATTCGGATCCAGCCAGAAGGGCGGCGCCGCGCCTCCGGTAGCGTCGAGGAATTTCGAATACTCGGAATTCGTGACTTGGCGTGCACCTAACAAGAAGGCATCTACCCATACGCGATGGACGGGCCGCTCATTGTCTTGTCCGGAGTCGGAACCCATCCAGAACCAACCCTCGGGAATATGCACAAGCTTGCTTTCCAAAAGAATCCTCGCTATCCATCCACGGTTGGCAGATTCCAATGCCGCCAAACGCTTACCAGGCGGAGGACAAAACAAACAGTTCCGCCCAGGAAGGCGGCGAGGGTGGGCGATAGTTTGAACTTTCGGCCGAGGATCATTGCCGCGGACCCTGCCATCGCGGCGGTCGCGTAAACATCGGCACGCAAAACCAACGGAATCCGGGCGAGCAGGATGTCCCGGACTGTACCGCCGCCAACTCCGGTTATCGTTCCCAGCAATATGGCAATGAACGGATGTATTTTATTAAGCAGGGCCTTTTCGGTGCCTGCGACCGCAAACAATGAAAGGCCGGCAGCGTCGAGAACTACAAGTGTAGTGTTCGGAATGGCCTGCACGAAGTGATGCAGAAAGAAAACTACGGCGGCTCCGGTAAATGCCATGGCCGAATAGCGCCAATCGCGCAGGGCATTCGGTGGAACCGCGCCGATTAGCAAATCGCGGAAGATTCCCCCGGCCAAAGCCGTGGAAAATGCCAGCACCATCAGGCCAAGTAAATCCAGATGGTTGCCGATTGCCGCAGTCGCGCCTTCGACGCCAAAGAGAAGGGTTCCGGCCAAATCAACGGTAAAAAGCAGTTTTCCGGAATCGTACTTCATAACCTCTTTCGCGCCGTTCGAGAACCTACTGGACCTGAGGGAAGGAAGGGGGATTTTATCAAAGTGACGGTCGGACCGGTTGCGGGCTGGTCCTGGAGAAATACACTGTCTACCAGATAGCCGATAATGCGAAGAACGAACAGCCGATGAAAGCCGAGATGAAAGCCGACAGGAACTCGTCAAGTTTGACCGCGATACTTCGCCAGCGGTGTCCCCGTTGCCGGCTGGGAAGAATCTTCCGCTACTCGATCTTTCAAGGGTTCCCCAAGATGTGGGAACGCTGTCCCAATTGCGATCTGAAATTCCAGCGCGAAGAAGGATATTTCCTGGGCGCGATGTACATCAGCTTCGGACTGGCACTGGTATCGATTGCGCTGATCGCTCTGGTGTTATGGGCCATTACGGGTTGGTGGATTACCAAGGACATGATCTGGGCCGTGGTTTTATTCCTGCCGCTCGCGCCCGCGATCTCACTCCTGGCCCGTGTCCTTTGGATTCATCTCGATCAGGCCTTCGATCCAGAACCGGCTGGGAGAAGTTCGTCCCGGCGTTAGGCAGCCAGTTCTCATGAGAAACGTCGCGACGCTTTCATGCGCGGCATTGGCCCAGGGATGTTCATTCCGATAAAATACCTTCGCAACCAGTCCCGGCTTTGCGGCAGTTGTCTAGAAAATCGTTCGATATCCGAGGAGAATTTATGAGCTCTGTTTCGCGACGAACCTGCTTACTACTCCTGCCATTGTTGCTTTCGGCCATGTGCGTTTCTTCCCTATCGGCGCAGACCCGGCTCAGCGACAAGGATATTGAACACATGATGAACAATCTCAAGGATGACGCCAAGAGTTTTCGGTCAACTTTCAATCACGCGGTGAGCAAGAGCACGATTCGAAAGACGAGTCAGGAAAAAGACGCGAAGACGCTAGTGCAGAGTTTTCAAAACCAGACCGAAGGGATGCTGCGACAGTTCCAGAGCAGCAAGAAGGCAGATACCACGCTGCCGGTAGTGCTTCAAAGTGCTAGCGAAATCGAGAAAATTAAAACGGATGTCGCGCTCGGACCGGCGGTTGATACGCAATGGGCGAAAATCCGCACCGAGCTGGACACGATTTCGCAGGCCTTCACTCCATCCAACTAAGCCAGAGTGTGTCGGACTGTCGGGGCGGGCTCAACGAACTTCGGCGAGTTGGGTGCAACTTATGGGTCGCGCGGAACAGCGTGTTCTTGATCGTGCCTTCGGTAGTATTCAGCATTCCCGCGACCGTCCGCAGCCTCATGCCGTGATAGTGCTTCAGTTCGAAGACCATTCTTTCCCGCGGAGAAAGCTGGCTGAGAGCGCTGACGATGCATTCCCTCAGTTCCCGTCCGGCAAAGCTCCGCTCCGGGCTGGCTCCCGGGCGGCGGTCCGGCATCCGGTCGAGCACGTCTTCCTGTTCACCATCCGCAGAGGCCGGGGCAATCAGATCCCGTCCACGCGATCGCTTCTTTCGTAAATGATCCAGACACAGATTGGTGACGATGCGATAGATCCAGGTGTAAAAGGAGCATTCGAACCGGAAGCGCGAAAGATTGATGTACGCGCGGAGGAAAGCTTCCTGATAGATGTCCTGGCCATCCTCCTGCGAACCAGTGAGGTGGACGGCCAGGCGCAGCACTGCGCGGTCATACTGCCGCACCAGTTCTTCGAAGGCTGCCGTGTTTCCCTGTTGAGCTTCGCGAATCAGCGCCGAATCGTCGATACGCACCGCGGCTACCGGCGCAGGGACCGCTTTCACGGAAGCCAAGTATCGGGCGGCTGAGGTATGGCGTCTCCCTGAATTTTGCTCGTTTCCGGCACACTTGTCTCCATTTACGCCACTGCTCTCACGTTTGATCCTGGCCCATTACTCAGCGCTACTGGTTGCATTCACGACCGACTTTACCCTACGAATTTGTAGCCCGTTCCATGCACCGTCAGAATGAAGCGAGGCTCCTCGGGCCTCGGTTCAACCTTTTGCCGCAGGCGAACAATGTGCGCATCCACGGTGCGGGTTGTGGGAAATCGGTCATAACCCCACACTTCCTCAAGCAAGCGATCTCGGCTTAACGCCTCGCCCGGATGGCACAGAAAATATTTGAGCAGTTCGAATTCCTTGGAGGAAAAATCGAGTTCATTGCCGGAGCGCGAAACCTGGCAACTCTTCAGATTTACCTCCACTTCGCCGAATGAATAATTGCTCCTGCTCTTTGGGAGCCGGTCTTGGAGCGGCGAAGAACGGCTTTCACGCTGCGCCAGCAATTCGCGAATCGAAAAAGGCTTGGTGACGTAGTCATCCGCGCCAATTCCAAGCCGACGACTTTGTCCACTTCCTGGCCACGTGCCGTTAGCATGATGATTGGCACCGACGGCCGTTTGGTCTTCAGTTGCTTGCAGACGTCCAGGCCGCTCATGCGAGGCATCATGACGTCGAGGATCACCAGATCCGGAGACTTCGTTCAGTGCGCGCTCCAGTCCGGCCACGCCGTCAGGAGCGGTGATGACGGTGTATCCTTCGAATTCGAAGTTGTCGCGCAAACCCGCCACCATGTTGGGCTCGTCTTCGACGATCAGAATTCTGGTCATGTCGTTGATCCTTGCCGACCTCTATGCCGTTCCGCCGGTGCCGCCATTAGATCGCGCTTTACCGGTAAACAGATGGTGAATTTGCTGCCCTGGCCTGGCGCGCTGTCCACCGCAACTTCGCCACCGTGGGCCTGCACGATGTGACGCACCAGCGACAAGCCCAAACCGCTTCCCTTGGTGTTGTGAACCAGCGGATCGCCTACGCGATAAAACTTCTCGAAAATCTTCTGCTGCTCCTGATGAGGGTATGCCAATTCCCTGGTCCACGACTTCAAGCTTCACCGAGCCGTTGTCGCGATAGAGATTCACGCTGATGAATTTCCTGTCCTGCGAATACTTGAGGGCGTTGTTCACCAGATTCAACAGCGAGCGAGCCATGGCCTCGCGATCCACACGCATGGGCGGCACTTCGTCGATCTTCTCTTCAAACTGGAAACCGTTTTGCTCCAACTGGTAGCGATAAGAGTCGAGCGTGTTGTGCACCAGTTCGCACATGTCGGTTTCACGGAAGTCGTATTCCTTGCGGCCGGCCTCGATGCGTGAGAAATCCAGAATGTTGTTGATGAGCGCAGTCAGCCGTTCGCTCTCCTTACGGATGATGCGGTAGTACTCCTGATATTTCTCAGGACTGGTGAGCCGCCCCATCTCCAGTGTCTCGGCATAAAGCCGTATGAGAGACAACGGCGTTCGCAATTCGTGAGAAACGTTGGAAACGAAATCGGACTTCAGGCGCGCCAGCGCCATTTCCTTGGTGACGTTGCGATAGGTCAGAGCAATTCCTCCTGCCAGCACCAGAGAAAGCGCGGCCAGAGTAAGAAAACTGATGCGGGCAAAGCGCTGGCCAATCGCCGCCAGGGTCGTGCCCCGCAACTTGATGGCCAAGGGTCAATCCCGGAGAACGGCGCCTTCCAGGTTCCGTTCCACTTCCGGCATTCCGCCATCCCAGCCACTCGATTCAACGAATGCCGAAGAGTCGTACTTGCTGCGCAACATCATGACGGCGTGATTCCTTTCAGTTTGAGCGTCACTCACGTTGCGGGTAATGACGTTGTCCAGCATCTCCGGGAAGAACTTGTCATGCAGATAGTCGGCATCGAATGACATCCCGGCGATCGCGACGACTGCCTTTTCCTTCGCCCTTTATTACAAAAGCGCGGTCGACTGATAGACCTTCTTGTCGCCTCTCGGAACCCATTCCGCTTCAAAGATGTACGGAGTTCCCTTTTTCTGGAGGTGCGCCAGCTTTTCGGACATCGAGTTGAAGTCCATCTTCAACCAGCCGTCGTACATCTTGTCCAGATAGTCGGCTTCGTCCCGAAATCCAGCGTCGCTTTTCAACCGATCGGACTGAGAGCGAAATATCATCCCGCCACCAGGCGAGAACACGAACATATGGGCCACATATGGATGTGTCGCCAGGACTCTGTCCAGCGTTGCGGCACAAGCTTCAGGCGGTGTGGGGACTTCGGTACGAACGTCGTCGACCAGTTCGTAAGCTTTCTGATTGATCTGTTTTTCGGAAATCGCCAGCACCTGGCTGAAGTCGCGTTGGATGGCAGCTTCTACGGCCCGGTCCCGCTGAATGTGCAGCACATGCCATGCGCTCAAAAAGACCAGGGCCGCGGCGGGCAAGATAACGGCCAGCTCCAGGGTGAGGAGTAGTCGTGTTTTCTCGTTCCGTGGCTTTATGCTCATCTTGATTCCTGATCCCAGGCTGGGCGATCTTCACGTCAGCCCGCAATCAACATAGTCAAACCGGACAGGCAGGGTGTCAATTGCCCGTAAAAAGCTGTAAAAAGTTGTGAACTTGTTGATAGGGAAGATGCAGGTAAAAGCTGGCCGCGCGTGCTAATTCAGCGTTTCTCGGGGCCGCGAAATCGGGCGAGAAATCTGGTCCAGTGGCCAACGCAGGCTGCCGCTCAGACTCTTACGGCAGCTTGAAATCGACTGTCACCAGCGTTTGGGCCTCGACAGCGCGGCCATTGATCAGGTAGGGCTGGTAACGCCATTGACGGACGGCATTGTAAGCAGCCTGCCCCAGAAGCAGAGATCCACGAATTAACTTAAGCTCTTGAATTGTGCCATCTCGTGCGATATACGCCTGTAACACTACTGCTCCCTGTAAGCGGTCCCGCACGGCTTTTGCGGGGTAACTCGGCAGAACTTTTTGCAGCAACAATCTACGGGAGAGATCCTCGGACAGTTCCACCGGCTCCAGAGCTGCTAGAAGCGATGGAGTAATCCGCGCAGCCACACTGCGCATGTTCGCACCCTGCGAATTCTTCAGGCTTTCTGGAATTTGAACCGTGGTTGCGGTGGCCTCGGTCTGGCTTGAGGGCTGAGCTTCCGGCCCGACCTGCTTCACCTGTTGGGGTGGGGCCATTGTCTCCGTGGTCTGGAAAGGATCCCGCACCGGAGTTACACGGATGCGTGACGGTTTCCGGGATGGCGAAGGATCAGGCTGCTCATCTTGAGCCATCTGAACCGCGGAGGTCGCCTGGTCATTCGAACCGTGCAGCCACGACTGGGTACGGTCCAACGCGCGTCCCCACAACTGGACCACCGTAGTCGAGTTTCCGTGGCTGTAAAGCGGTTCGCTGAATACATAGCCGACAGAGAGGAAGGCTACGGCAATCGCAATGCTCGGCAACAGTCTGCTGGGGCGCTTTCGTTCTTCGATGACCGCCGAGGAGAAGCTCGGTTCGCGTTGAAACATTGTTTGTACGCGAGTCCGATACAGCGCGTCATCGTCGAAAATTGACTCCGCCGCCACTACCGGCCGATTACTCTCAACTTTGCGCGGGGGAGGCGGGGAGGGCCATGCGCGTAGCTGCCGCGGCGATTCGAGCGACCGGCCTCGCTGCTACTGGAGGCGGCGCCGTAACACGCGGTTCAACCGGAATTTCCTTTTCGGTTGCGGGAAAGCCCAGCTTTGGCAGCCATGTTTTCATGTGGGCCAAAAACGGATCGCTGGTGAGCAGAGCGTACTTAACTTCATCCGGAAAAATTGGCCGGCTCAGAACCAGATCAGCCCCCGCTTGTTGAGCAGCTTCTGCCGATTCAAGATCCGCGATGGCAATTGTGAATGCCGCGTGGTTTGCCTTAAGTTCCCGCGAAGTTTTCAGCAGGAAGGCGGCTTCCAGGCCTTCGTTCCAATCCGAGACGATAATGTCGAAAGCACGGCTGGTGATCTTTTCCACCGCGCCGAAGATCTCCGGGCAACACTCAACCGAGAACTCCAGTTCGGTAAGAGCCTGGCTCAAGGAGTGCGACGCCTGCTCGTCGGAGGAGAACAACAAAGAGAGCGGCAACATAGTCAGAGGCTAATTTGTCGCTGCCGCGCCTACAAGTTACGAACCGCTCGAATGCGGCCACCAGCGGGCCAAGTAACCTCCAGGGGATTACTTGGCCACTAGGACAGGTGCCGACAGTAACATATTGGAAACGCGGTTTCTCATTGGAAGCTGCGCGGACTGTTTCGATGCAGATCCAGCGTCATTTTTTGCGGAATTGGAGAGCGACCGCTTCGGGCAGGTCTTCCTCAAGCTTCGCGGCCAGCCACTCCTGCAAGGAAGACTTCTGCTCCGATGAAATCAACAAAGAGCGCAATCCGGCACGGCCGGTCTCGTCATACCAGCAGACTTCGGAATCCACGGTGAATCGATCGCGCTGGCCAGGTAATGTGAATTGCACCCGGATTTGCGCTCCCGGCTTGAGCACGGGCAGTTCAGTCATCGCCATTCCACCCTCGCTGATGTTGACCAGGTGTCCGCTCGCTTCCGTGCCATCGATCAGCACGATCGCTGCGATGGTTACCGGGCAACGGAATGATCGGCGGCGTTCCCGCACGATCAACCCGAAGGCGGCTTTCAACGTTCGGCCGACCGAACTGGCAGAGAGAGGTTTCTCGATCACAAAATTTGGCTGAGTTGGAAACGCAGTATGGTTTTGCAGGGTCGGTGATAGCAAATGTCACGGCAGTGCGATTGGACGGAGAAAGACGAAGTTGTTCCAGAATTTCTCCCGCCTGCTCCATTCCACAATCCACGATGATTGCTTCGAATTTTTTGCGGCTCACCAGCGGCAGAGCCATGGTGAACCTCGGTACAGACCTCAGTCGCAATCGCCAGCGATTGCATTCCCGCCGCTACCTGCTGAATGGATGATGAATCGTTGCAGATCAAAAGCACACGGCCCATCGCTGTCTTTGTTCCCGACTCCATATGAGACAAACTCCTCCCCCTGGCTATTATCGGCAGTCTTAACCATAGACTTGAGAGCGGCAAGTCTTGGGAACCCTAGTTCGAACACCCCCTCTACACTCGGCGCGGCGTCAATTTTGATGTGGGTAGTATTCTCTGTGATATGAGGCACTTGCGGGAGTTTGCCTGGCTTCGTCGGAAAACCGGAATCAGGGGAGAACTGAGAGCCTAAAGACTATCCCGGAGATCAGGAGCGATGTTCATCTCCGAGAGCGCGATCTTTTGCTGACCATCAGGCCCAAAGTTCGACGGATCGAGCCATCGCTCGAAATTCGCCTTTCTCGCAGGCCACTCCGAATCCAGCATCGAGAACCAGGCAGTATCGCGATTTCGCCCCTTGACGATCAGATGTTGACGGAAGATTCCTTCGAACGTGAAACCGAAACGCAGCGCTGCTCTTCTGGATGGTGCATTCAATGCATTGCATTTCCACTCGTACCGGCGGTATCCAAGATCGTCAAAGACCTGGCGTGCCATCAGATACATAGCCTCCGTGGCCATCGGCGATCGCCGCAGCCGCGGAGTATAGAGAATGCTGCCCACCTCGATCACCCGGTGAACCGGCTCGATCCTCATGTAAGAGGCGTACCCCACGGCTTCTTGTGAAGAACGGTCGAGAATCGCAAAGAATAAAGGATCTTCCGACGACGCCATTCGCTTCAAATGCAGATCGAAAGCGTCGCGATCGGGAAATGGTCCTTCGAACAGATACGTCCAAAGCAGGTCGCCAGCCTTTCCACGAGTTCCTTCAAACAGAGCGTCGCCGTGAGCGGCCGGGTCAAGAGGCACGAGGGTGACAAGCCGTCCGTCCAATATCGTCCGTCCCGGACGCTTGGCCGGAGCATCATCGACCTTGGGTCCGATTGGAAGCGCAGTCTTCGAAGCAACATCGTCTATCATGGCCGGCGATAGCCTCCTCATTGATTTAGGGCCGCGCTTTACAAACATTTACGATTGCGGCTCACAACCAACCTCTCTTCCACAGGTTCTCATACATTGGGAGAAAGTCGTTCTCCTGGCAATAATCCTGCCAGCATTCCTGATCCGAATAGCTTTTCGAAAGGCCCAGCCACTGATGTTCAGACTCCGGCAAATTGCCTTGTTGATAGGGACAGCAGTTTTCCTGATCAACATAATGATGGCGCAATCAACGGGCGATCCGTCCCTAAAAAAGGGTTCAACAGGCACCGACCCCGCGGCAGCGGATCAGCCGGTTACAACCATGTCCGTTCAGGTGAAGGTGGTCAGCGTTTTTGCCACCGCACGTGACAAGCATGGAAAGATTGTCAACGATTTGGATAAAAATGATTTCAATCTCTCGGAGGACGGTCGCTCTCAAAACATCCGGTACTTTACCCGGGAAACCGATCTGCCGCTCACACTGGGATTGCTGGTCGATACAAGCATGAGCCAAAGGCGCGTACTCGGCGAGGAGCGAAGCGCAAGTCAGAGTTTTCTGACCCAGATGTTGCGCGAAGACAAAGATAAGGCCTTTGTCATCCACTTCGACAGAGATGTTGAACTTCTTCAGGACCTCACTTCATCGCATGAGAAGTTGCAGGCAGCCCTGGAATCACTGGATACTCCCCAACTCACCAGGGCTTCGGCGGGAAATGGCGGTGGCAACTCCGATCCAAATTCCGGTCCCGGTTCCGGCCGTAGTGGAGGGCACCATCGAGGCGGTGGCACGACACTCTATGACTCTGTCTACTTGGCTTCTAACGAGCTCATGGAGAAGCAACAGGGCCGCAAGGCCGTCGTCGTGCTTTCCGACGGCGTCGACATGGGCAGCAAAGAGAGTCTGGACGAAGCGATCGAATCGGCGCAGCGTGCCAACACAGTGGTCTATTCCATCCTGTTCAAGGATGACGAAGCTTACGGCAATGGTGGCGGCTATGGGCGCACCGGGATCAGCATTCCCGGCATGGGTGGCCCCGGCATGGGCCGCGGAGGTATGGGTGGTCCCGGACGAGGCGGACGCCGCAATCCTGAAGAGCATGCGGATGGCAAGAAAGTTTTGGAGCGGATGTCAAAAGAAACCGGCGGACGAATGTTCGAAGTTTCCAAGAAGGAATCCGTCGATCAGATCTACGCTCAAATTCAGGAAGAGTTGCGGAACCAGTACAGCCTTGGCTATACACCCGACCGCGAAGGCGCGACCGAATCGGGATATCACAAGATTCAGGTCGCCGCGAAAAAGAAAGATGTTGTCGTGCAAGCCCGCGAAGGCTACTACGGGGACAAGTAGATTTATTTCAAACCGAGCTGACCGTTGTACTGTTGGGCGATTCCATAGCACTCGCAGGCGGAGTCTTCGAGGCCCTTGCGATTCACAATCGTCACCGCGCCACGAGTGTATTCAATAAGCGCTTTCCGCTGCAGAATCCCCGCCGCCAGACTCACGCTTGATCTGTTTGTTCCCAACATCGTCGCCAGAAAATCATGGGTGATCGCCAGAAATTCCGAGTCAACCCTGTCTTGCGTCATGAGTAGCCACCGCGCCAGGCGTTGCTCGATATCATGCAGCCGGTTGCACGCGGCCAACTGTGCCACCTGCATACCCTGGAGTACCGCATAGCGATTCAAGAGCAACTGCAGGTGAGGGGCGGATTCCAACGTCTTTTGCAAAGCCCCCACTTCCACCCGAAAGCCATCCCCGCTGATTTGTACTATCGCCTGGAGAGGACTCCTGCTTAGCCCCACCGCCGCTGGTATTCCGGTAAAACCTTCATTTCCCACCACGCCGGCCTCGGCGGTTTTTCCGTCTTCCATTTCCACGACAAGAGAGATCAAGCCCCGATTCGGGAAATACGCAAATTCCAGCTTCGCGCCTCCCTCGTGCAGGACCAGGTGGTCAGGTAAATCCACGTACTCCAAATGTGGACGAAGCGAGTTGTAATCGTTGTCGGTGATCGACAGCAGAATAATATTGCTGACCGGCTTCCCCGCCGCATTCGTCCTTTCGCCGGAGCGTATGACTGGAAGATTCTTGCTTTCCACGAAGCCTCTCAGCTCTTTAGAAACAAAGCGATTAGACTCATTTCCCCTAAGTTTCGGCAAATCGTGACCTACCATTGCCCCCCTGTAGTAAAGCAGTCCCTATGGGAGGTCGCGAGCTGCAAAGAGGTTTGCCCGGTAATCAACAAAATCACAGAACTGGAACTAGCCGGTCGACTGATCTGGAGGATTCCCTTTTATTCTCTGTTGTTTGGCGTCTAGGAGGCGGTTGATTTCTGCGATCAGCTTCATGAGTTTTTCAGGATCTTGTTCGTTCGCCGCCTGTTCACAGAGCTGTATCCATCGCTCTCGATGTTCTTGCATCGATCTCCGCCCAGGAAGAGGAAAGTGCTTATACCATGCGGAACAAGTTTTGCAGTGTTCGATGCCAGACACTGAAACTCAAAACGCAACTTAGGGAAGCAGTGGGGAGAAAATGGGTAAGTCCGAACCATTAGGCTTGTTACTGCCGGGCTGGATTCAGCTAGATTTCTTTGCCCGGCGACAGCAAGGCTTGAGCCTGTTCTATCAGCCTGAAAGCTGCCTGACTTTTTGGGATCACCGCGTGTAAACCAGCTGCTTGCGACAGCCGGTCTACTTCGGGCCCGTTATGTGCCGTCAACAAGATCAGCCGAGCCTTGGGAGCGACCTTTCTGAGGACTGGTGCAGCCTCCAAGCCGTTCATTACAGGCATCGCTAGATCCAGGACGATAAGGTCCGGTTTCAGACTCTCCGCCTTGGCGATGGCTTCACGTCCGTTCTCCGCTTCCCCGGAAACTTCGAAGTCCGGATGAGAATTGAACAGGCGTCGGACGGCCGAACGCACTGCGTTATTGTCATCCACAAGAAGAACACGCTTCTTCGACATGGCAGCCGGTACGCAATCCGCGAATTATTCGACGCTATGATGCGGCAAAGCGCGTAAACGTTTTACCGTCCCTTCAGCCTATTTTCAGCCTGCCTTCGCGTTGTTTTCACCGCAGCAGTGACTTGCCGCGACCTCACACCTACTCCAGGTAAAGACGGCAAACCAACCTGCCAGCGCTGGTTGGCGGAACTTCAAAAACTATCCTAAAAAAAGCTTGCATGTTATTTAGTGTTGTAGTTAACTATAACACTATCGGATTGAGTTATCCCCGCATCGCACGACGCGAGAGGAAGCCGCCCGAAAAGCCTAAAGGAGAGGAAACATGAAATCCCTTGGTTTAACCCTCAGTTTTGTTCTTATGTCGATCGCCACCGTGGCCTTCGCGCAATCCGACGCTCAGAAGTCCTTTGACAGCCTGAAGACTCTGGCTGGGTCTTGGGAAGGTCAAGTGACCACCCTCCCAGAGCAATCCGGCATGGAAGGCAAAGTCATGCATGTCTCGCTTCGCACGACTTCCATGGGTAATGCCCTTATGCATGAGATGACCGGTAGTGGTCGGCCCGATGATCCCATTACCATGTTGTACGTGGACGGCGATCGCCTGCTCCTGACTCACTATTGCGACGCAGGAAACCGGCCGCGCATGGTGGGAAAGATCGCAGCGGACGGCAAGTCAGTGGAATTCGATTTCCTGGATGTCAATGGCAACCTGCAGTATGGACACATGCACCATGCAGTGTTCACCACGATTGACGCCAATCATCACACCGAGGATTGGACTTACATGGAACCGGGAGATAAGCCAGTCCATGCGCACTTCGACCTGCAACGGACAAAATGACGAGAGCGTATTCTCTGGTGGGGGTTTTCTGGAAACCAGGATGGACCGTGAGTGGAACGACAGTCAGCCGATTTACCGCCAGCTTCGCGACCGCGTCGTCGCAATGATACTCGACGGCGTGCTCAAGGAAGGCGATCCGCTGCCTTCGGTGCGCAATGTCGCGGCCGAATACCGGGTCAATCCGCTCACGGTTCTGAAGGGCTACCAGCAACTGGTGGACGAGGGACTCGTAGAGACCAGACGAGGTCTCGGCATGTTCATCAATACCGGAGCACGTGCGCTGTTGCTACAGGGGGAACGGCAAAAGTTTCTGGGGGATGAGTGGCCCAGGGTCTACGCAACTATCCAGAGGCTCGGCCTGAAGGCGGAAGAACTTCTGGACGGCGCAAGCCGTCAGCCGTCGGCGGGGACGGCGTTGCCGGAAACTTCCAAGTCGAACCCACCCGAGGAGGATCGCTGACACCATGACATGCATAGAAGCTCACGGCCTCCGCAAGGCTTTCGGCACGACCGTCGCGCTGGACGGTATCAATTTGCGAGTTGAAGAGGGCCGCATCCTTGGACTCATCGGTCCCAACGGCGCGGGCAAGACCACCGCGCTCAATGCGATTCTCGGACTCACTCCATATGAGGGAGAGCTAAACGTTCTCGGACGTGACCCGTGGGCCGAGCGCGATCAACTCATGAGCGACGTCTCCTTCATTTCCGATGTCGCCGTGTTGCCACGGTGGATGCGAGTTTCGCAGGCGCTCGATTACGTCGCTGGGGTTCATCCGCGCTTCGATCGTGCGAAAGCGGAAGGTTTTCTTGCGAAGACCACCATCCGTCAAACCCTCAGGGTCAGGGAATTGTCGAAGGGCATGGTGACCCAACTGCACCTCGCTCTGGTCATGGCCATTGACGCGAGATTGCTGGTGCTGGACGAACCCACTCTTGGTCTGGACATTCTGTATCGCAAGCAATTCTACGATTCGTTGCTGAACGACTATTTCGATCGCAGCCGCACCATCGTGGTGACGACACACCAGGTCGAAGAGATCCAGCACGTTCTCACCGATGTAATGTTCATCGACCGCGGCCGGATCGTATTCGATTGCAGTATGGACACCCTGGAATCGCGATATCTGGAGGTGACCGTGAACCCCAATCAGGTCGCCGCGGCACGTGCATTCAAGCCAATTTACGAACGCCAGGTACTCGGTCGCAGCATCCTGCTGTTCGATGGCGGTGATCGAGAAAAGCTCACTGCGGTTGGAGACGTGCGCACGCCCTCCATCGCGGACCTGTTCGTTGCCGTCATCAGCAATCTTGGCGGTCAGGTGCAAGGGGCGGCTAGGTAAATACGATGAATACCCACTCGAACGCCATGCCCGATTCTCCCAGCGAGTCCCGGACAAATGAGTCGCCGATGAACGACTCGCAAACAATTTCGCCCGCGGTCATCCCGGCGAGTCAGCGCATGTACTGGACAGTTCGCCGGGAACTTTGGGAGTACCGTTCGCTCTATGTCGCTCCACTCGCCGTCGCCGCCCTGTTTTTGGTCGGCTTCCTGATTGGTGCAATTCATCTGCCTTCCAGAATGCGACTCGCTTCAACGCTCAACCCGATGCAGCAACGCGAATTGATCGAGCAGCCGTACACCTTCGCGGCGCTTTTGATCATGGCGACCACTTTTATTGTCGCGGTGTTCTACTCGCTGGACGCTTTGCACGGCGAACGTCGCGATCGCAGCATTCTATTCTGGAAGTCTATGCCAGTATCGGATCTCACTACAGTGCTCTCGAAGGCGAGCATTCCGCTTCTGGTTCTCCCGTTGATCACATTCGCCATTATCGTTGCCACGCAATGGATCATGCTGCTACTCAGCACGGCGATTCTGCTGGGAAATGGGATGAGTGTCGCGATGCTTTGGACCAGTTTGTCGGTGGTCCCGATGTGGCTGATGTTGCTCTATCACCTCGTGGCTATTCATGGGCTGTGGTATGCGCCAATCTACGGCTGGCTATTACTGGTGTCAGGATGGGCGCGGCGCGCGGCATTCCTTTGGGCTGGATTACCTCTGCTCGCGATTGGAGTTGTCGAGAAAATTGCCTTCAATACCTCGCACTTCGCCGCCCTCTTGCAATATCGGCTGATGGGCGCGCCAGACAGTGTCTCCTCGACAGTTCCGGGTGACGTCATGATGGATCCGCTGACACTAGCCACCCTGGGAAACTTCTTGACTAGTCCGGGTCTGTGGCTCGGCCTGGCAATCACCGCGGCATTCCTCGCCGTCGCGATTCGACTGCGCCGCTATCAGGGACCGATCTAGGTCAGTCGGGCACTCTCGTGCTTGATAAAAATCCTCGGGTTTGGAGTACGAATCGGACAGCCTACTCTCATGGCACCGGTGCCAAGAGCCCATGGGCGCGTCAGTTCCCAGCTTTCCTGCAACTCGCCCCGCAGACCGTGGATGAACTGCAGTATGCTGCTGGCTTCGGTTTCCACGATCGACTCCATCACCAGCTTGCCGCTGCCGTTCAGCACCGCGATTACGGTCGCTTCCTTGTGCACGTCCATACCGATATACTTAGTGTCGCGACTCATTTGCGGAGGACCTTGCTAAAATCCTGGAAATGACCGGTGGAAAATCCCGATCCCATGCGTTTGCTAAAACCACAATGCCTGTTTCTTGGTTGCTCTTGCCCGAAGTCTGTAGTTGATCGCGGACAAGTGTTTCACCATTTGCCCGAAAGTGCGGACGCCCGGGAAGAGCGCTGCTGGTCGTGAGACCCGACTTCGCCAAAGCAGAGAGGGATGAGTGCGCGAAGTATTGGGAGCCGGAACTCGTCGAGAAGTTACTCGAAGGTCTGCGCAAAGCAGGCCGGAGATTGCTGATCTGTAGGGAACAGCACCCACCAAGCCCGGGTTACAGGATCCCACCCCCGCTAATAGAAACATCGAGTCAGTTAGATTCACACGAGTTCAGCCACCGTCTTCTAGAATCAGGCTTCGGCTGTTTGGGGACATGACCGACGTGTACGGACTAGCCACGCCCTTGTCCTTTTGACCACGGCGCTGCACTGTGTATTGCACGGAGGCTGCGGTCACTCGAACCGGTCTACTGGCGTTCGGACAGACCATATCGGCCAACACTATTCATATCTAAGGCTTTGAATAGGATCTAATTTCGCAGCCCTTCGCGCAGGATAATATCCAAAGATAACCCCAACGAGGGCTGCAAAGATGCCTCCAAACGCAATCACCTCCGGCGTTAATTTGGTCGGAAATTCGAAGAGCCGTTCGACGACTGCTGACGAAAGAATACCCCCAAGCATGCCCAATGTGCCTCCTAGCATACTAAGAGCAATAGCTTCGCTTAAAAATTGGAGCTGAACGTCCCACTCGGTAGCTCCGACAGCTAGGCGAACTCCAATTTCGCGGGTTCGTTGGGAGACCGACACCAGCATAATATTCATGATTCCAATACCCCCGATCAGGAGGGACAGGGAAGCTACACTTGCCAGCAGAGTCGTCATTATTCGGCTGGTGGCGAGCTGCGCCTGAATCAGATCCTCAGGACGGCGGACGTTGAAATCGTCGTCCTCGGCGGAGGTCAGGTGATGACGCTCGCGAAGCAAGCCGGAGATCTGCATGACGGCTTCGGTCATCGTCTCGCGAGACACAGCCGAGCAGAAAATATCATCCAACCAGAATGTGCCGGTGATCCTCTTTTGAACCGTGGTGAAGGGCATGATGATGACATCATCTTGATCCTGTCCCGTCGCAGAAAACCCCTTCGCACGAAGAACGCCAGTAACCTTGCAGGGAAGACCTTGAGCACGAATAGTTTTCTCCGTAGGGTCGTCGATTCCGAATAGATTCTCTACTGTAGTTTGACCTAGCACACAGACTAGAGCGGCGGCATCCACGTCAGCCGCGGTAAAAAACGTACCGAGGCGCATTGGCCATCTGCGAATCTCGGTGAATTCCGGCGAAACGCCTCTAAATTGGGTAACCCAGTTATTTCCTCCATAAACAACTTGGATACGGCCGTCAACATTAGGAGACATGCTCTTGATCAGCGGCACCTGCTCAAGTATGGCTTGGGCATCACTGAACACAAGGGATCTTGTGCCGCGAGCTCCTACTCGCATGCCATTCCGGGAGCGGCTGCCGGCTTCGACCCATACAAAGTTGTCACCGAGGCTTTGCAGTTGGTCTTCGATCTTGCTGCTGCCGGCATTACCGATGGCGACGACACAAATAAATGCTCCAACCCCTACAGAGATGCCGAGAATGGTGAGGACACTGCGGAGCCAGTTCCGGGTGAGCCGATGACACTCGCGTCGCAATGGCAAGCTAGAAAAACTCGTAATTGGCAACGCAGAGGCCCCAAACTTACTAAGGGGCAAAGATGTGGCAACACCAGAGGCAGGGGGTTCAACTGCCTTGATCCAGTAAACACCCTGTTTACTGCTGTTTGAATCTGGTGGCGGCGCGTGGACTCGAACCACGGACCTACGGATTATGAGACCGTCGCTCTAACCACCTGAGCTACGCCGCCCTATTGGAAACAAACCACTTCCACCCCGGCACGACCGCCCGGGTCACATAAATATTACAGCAAGAAAGCTGCGACGGCGAAACCGCAGCAGGGATGTTTGCAGCAGAAGATCTCAGCGCAAACAAACCTTGATTGTAATAGAGCATCCAGGGATTGCGTTTTGAAGACACCTTTCAGCATGAATCATAACGGACTTTCCGAACCAAGCGGCGAGATATGAGAGACCTGCTCGTCCGGTTTCTAATCGGTGGGTTGGTAGTTTCGTCCTTCGCGACCCTTGCCGATCTATTCAAACCGAAGAGTTTTGCCGGATTGTTTGGGGCCGCTCCCTCGGTCGCACTGGCTACTTTGGCACTAGCCGTTGTGAGCCAAGGCAGCGTCTATGCGGGTATCGAAGCCCGTTCGATGTTCGCCGGAGCGGTCGCTTTCTTTGTCTACGCATCATGGGTCAGCTGGCTCATGATGCGCTACAGGTTGAAGGCGCTGGCGGTCACCAGCTCGTCAATCCTGATATGGCTGGGTGCCGCATTCGGGCTTTGGTATAGCTGTTTGCGATAGTTCAGATGAAAATCCAAATTGATCCTTCCGCGCTCTCTCAAATCAAGTGGTATGAGTATGCGATACGTTCATATTCGGAGGCTTGATCACGGCAATTGCCGGGATCATTGCAAAAGAATTTGGCCCGGTGATCGGCCGCCTGTTTTTAGCTTTCCCGGCCATTTTCCCTGCTGCGGCGACGTTGATCGAGAAGCACGAGAAAGAAAAGAAGGAGAAAGCCGGGTTAGAGGGCACGAAACGGGCCGCTGAGGCGGTCGGTGCGGATGCGGCCGGCGCGGCTATCGGGACAATCGGCTTGTCAGTCTTTGCCCTGATGGTCTGGCAAACGATGCCCACTCATTCGCCTTGGCTCGTGCTCCTGGGAGCCATGCTCACCTGGATAGCTGTCTCCGCGGCCCTCTGGGGAGTGCGCAAGCGATTGTGAAGTTGAAAACTCCCGGTCATGCTGCAAGTCGCCAAATCCGGCTCTGCTGGCCGTGTGCAAGCGATTGCATGAAGTGCAACAAGATTCCACCGGCCCAAGATATACACCGCTTTCACAGGTAAATTCCATTGACATCGCCGCAATTCAATAGGAAGATTCTTACGCCTCGGTTTGGGCGTTTTCAGGATGGGCAGTTCAGGATGCACGCGTACGCAGCGAAAACCTGTGATTCGCCAGCCATCGAAGATTCCTGCTTTCCCATCTCCCCCTATCGCTGCATGCCGAAGGTACAACCGGTCTGATCTTCAGAACGGTTGATCCGTAGAACGAGACTCCAGGAATTATCAGTCTGATTTACCTACCGCCGTTCGCGGGCAGCGATGTTGCCAGGCAACGACGAGGAATGTGCCACGTTGTTCGAGCGCGGTCGGGATCGCTGTAACTCCAGCTTCTCGCTTCAACAGTGATTGGGTTCATGTGGTTCAAACAAGAGGCTGGGAAGACCCAGCGTAAAGGGGAATTATGAGGATAGGAATCTCAAGATTCGTTATCGCAGCCGCGGTCGCGGGGTTGGCAGCGATCGCTGGAAGTACAACCGTGTGGGCTCAAAGCACGCCTTGTCCTGCGTCGCCCAACTACGTCTCCAATTTCTCGGCGGGCGCGAATTGTGTAACTGCAAACTTAAGCGCTGGGTTCGTTGCGAACGCGTTGCAGCTGACAGCTAGCACCGGCAACCAAGCGGGATCGGCGTGGTACAACCTGGAACAGCCCGTCCAGAACGGGTTCAGCACAACTTTCCAATTTCAGTTCACGAATCCGTCCACACCTCCGGCCGATGGCATCGCTTTCGTTATCCAGAACGCTTCCTCAGGATTGGGCGCAGTTGGTTTCGCCGGCGGAAACGGAGGCGCGCTTGCCTATGGAGACGCCGATGCAAGCAGCAATCCCAGCTCGGGTGCCGGAATTCCGAATAGTCTTGCAATTGAATTCGACACGTTTCAGAACACATGGGATCCGGCGGGTAGTCACGTTGCCGTACAGAGCTGCGGAAGCGGTGCGAACACCTCGCATCACAATCAACTCTGTGGCGGGACCAGTGGTCCCAACTCAACACTTGGAGCTCCGGTCAGCGTTGCCAACCTGGCGGACGGCGCCGTTCACAAAGTCACAATTACCTACGCTGCCCCGTGTCCCAACTGCGATCCAGTGACGACAACGGGCAATCTTCATGTGATCCTGGATAACGTCGATCTGTATTCCAGCGGCATCACGGTGAACCTGAGTTCACTCGGGCTGGACGATGGCGGAAACGCTTTCGTAGGCTTCACGGGAGCTACCGGTGGAGATTTTGAAACGCAATCCATTCTGAATTGGACCTTGACGGTCCAGAGCCAGAGTGCGGTGGCTACACAGGGAACCAATACGGTTGTCCCGTTCCAGGGCGATGCTTTCAACTACGCTGCACAATTAAATAGCGGCAACCCGACCACTTTCACGGTCAATCCCATCTTGATGGATCAGGCCGATTGCAACACTCTGATACAGCCGAATTTTCCCGGTGCGAAGTGCTTCGTGTACAAGGACGCAGGTGGAACAGGTGTAGACAAGTCTGTCCTGCTTGAGCTGACGTGTCCTCAACTCCCCAGCAATCCCGAATGCAATCCGTTCGACGCGGAACTTGGTAGCAACTTTGACTTGTCAATCACCGATCCGAACTTCAATCCCAGTTCGCCGCCTTTGAACCCGATGCCGGGTTGGCTGAAGGGCCATGGGCCGATTTCGGGTCACCCGTGCACAGCTAGCCCCGGCAATTCTCCGGCGTTGTTCCAGTCCAACCAGGTCGAGTCGTTCGCTATAACCAGGATCGATCCAGTCACCAAAGGTAGAAGCGGTGGAACGGGTTCTTGCTGGGTAGCAACGTACAACACCCCAAATGAAGCGCCGAGCGTGAACATCGTCGCTCCCATCAACGGTGGAACCTACCAACTGAACCAGAACGACGCGACCACCAAAGCTAACTATGTCTGTCACACCGTAAATAATTCGGGTGCGACAGGACCATACCTGACCCCAACCTCGTGCACGGCAACCGATGCGCCCGGAGGCTCTGTTGCCAATGGCGCTCAATTCGACACTGCAACAGCGGGACTACACACCTTCACTGCAAACGTCGTGGACTCGGGAACGGACAGCGCTTCCCAGGCCGTAACCTACAACGTAGTTGGGCCGACCGACCTGGCAATCTTGAAGGTCGGGAATTTCTCGGTAAATCCTGGCGGCAAGATCACCTATACGATCGGTGTCGGAGATCTGGGTCCATCGAACGGGGCGAATGTCGTAGTTGTCGATACGTTGCCTCTCGATACAACCCTGGTCAGTGCGTCGGGAAAGAACATCGTTTGCTCGATCGTCAACAAAAAACTTTCGTGCCCAACGACGCCTATCACTTGTACCGGCACTTCGGTTGTGAGTTGTCCTGTAGGAACGATCATGCCATTGTCGTTGTCATCTCTAAACGGGGCGACGATTCAGATTGTCGTGCAACTAGGACATTCATGGACGCCAAAGATGGTCGTCAAGAACACAGCCACGGTGAGCGGTACGAACGTAGAGACAAAGACAAACAACAACTCCTCGACTGCCAGCACGCAGGTGACAGTGCCACGCTGATGCAGTTGAGTAGCTGAGGTCGGAATTAAAAAGGAGTGCCAGAACTTGGCACTCCTTTATTTTTTGCCAATCTTGATTAACGATTAGACCGTCAAAGCGAGCTACATTCCCAAGTTCATTTCGTGGCTTGCAGGCCTGAGGTAGCCGCATCGTAAATCGCTTTAAAGTCTGTGCGCTGCAGTATGTTTTCCGCTCCGGGATCTTTCTTCATCGCATCCAGCAGACGTAGAACCTGCCGGTAATTATCCTGCGCTTCACTGTTGTTGCCTGAATTGTGTGCGATCAGCGCCAGCAGGTAATGGGCGCGTGCGCTCAGGGGTTGCTGTCCCAACTTATCCGCCAGCAACAGAGCGCCATCCAATTCCTGCCGAGCGTGGGCATAATCTCGATTCTGAATCATGGCTTCCGCCATGAAAATCGAAGATTCCACCGAGGTATATTTCAGCCCGAGTTCATCGGCCTGCGGAACCAGCGGACGAAGACTGGAGATAGCTTCCTGGGAGCGCTTTTCCTGGACCTCGACCCGGGCAAGGCTCGCCTTGGCGAGCAAAATCTTGTCCGGCTCCTTGCTTCGAGTGGCTGATTGCAGTGCCTGGGTGTACAAGGAATGGGCAGATTTAAAATCTCCACGGTAGAAGAAACTATCGCCCTGGAAGCCGAGCGCCTGCGCGACCATGCCGTCATTCTTCAATTCACGTGCGAGAGCGAGGGCCTCGTCCAGCGGACTTTTGGCCTCATCTCCGCGTCCCGCAAGGATCAGAGCTTCTCCGTAGCCGCCCAACATCTCGGCCATCCAGAATGTCCGGTCCCTGAGATCACGGAATGTCTTAAGCGCGTCTTGCTTGGCATTGACTGCGGCTCCAAACCTGCCCTGATAATCAAACAGCGTGCCCAGGCTATAGGATTCGATGGCTGCGCCACGGTTATCGGAGATACTACGGCGCAAATCCAGGGCCCGCATGTATTGCTTAATCGCTTCATCGTAGCGGCCCATTGAAACCGAAGCCTCGCCAAGGTTATGAACAGCCTCGACGATGTCCTGCGGCACTTTGGATTTTTCGCGCAGCTGCAATGCCTGCTGGAAATAGGTGAGAGCATCCTCATGCTGGCCCTTTTCGGAATAAACGCCTCCGATATTGTTCAAGCAGATGGCCTGCAAGCTCTCATTGCCGATATCCTGCTGGATTCGTAGCGATTCTTTATAGAGTTTCAGGGCCTGGTCGTGATCGCCACGGTCGTCAACGAAGTTTCCAAAATCAAGCAGCGTGGCGCCTACGCCTCGTTTGTCACCGATGTCACGCCTGATTTTCAGGGCTTCTTCGAAGCTGGCTTGCGCTTCCTTCGCTTTGCCCAGTTGAGCCTGAACGTTGCCGAGTTCGCTCAGACTGGCGGCAGCGCCGCGCAACTGGCCAATCTCCCTCTTGATCTTCAAAGACTTCTGGAAATTCTCCAGCGCTTCCTCAGGCTTATTGAGGGCTTCGTAGGCTAAGCCCATGACGTGCAAGCTCGCGGCAGTCTGATCCTGATTGTTGCTCTGCGTCGCCAGACTGTACGCCCGGTTGAGGTACTCAAGACCTTTGGAGGCATTGCCGCTCTTGATTTCTACCCGCGCGATTTCCAGCAGCGCATCGATGTTTTGCGGGTCTCGTTTGAGCACATTGTCGAAGTGTTCGCGCGCCTGATCGTATGCGCTGGTGAGTTCGTAGAGGCTGCCCAGAGCAAACTGAACATCCGTGTCCTCGGGTGAGACCTTTGCCATATCGGTGTAGTACTGAATGGCCTTCTGATTGTCGTTGGCTACCCGGGCATGGCTGGCGACGATGAGATACCGCTCCCGGGCCGGTAGATTGGCGCTTAACTCCTCCGCCTTTAGCGCCGCCTGTTCAGCCTTGCTGTCGTAACCCAGGCTGGAGTAGGTCTGGCCGAGCTTGGCATAGGCGAGAGCAAATTCGGGGTCCTGTTGCACAGAAGCCTGGAAGCGGTTTAGAGCGTCGTTATCCTTGCCTTGCCGCGACAGTTCAAGACCTTCGTTGTAGGAACGTAGTGCATCCACCGAACTGGTACTTGGACGGAAAGATTGCGCCTGAAGTTCCTTGATCACATCGGAAGAAACTGACAAATTCTGCCGAACCAGTTCAGCCAGGCGGTCGATCGCGTTAGGCACGTCTTTTTCATTCGCCGCGTCGATCTTGAGCGGAACGCGGCGATCATGTCTCAAGTCCTGAAGAGTGGCATCGATGCGGATCTGGTCGCCGAATTTCACGAATTGCCCGGAAATTAAAGTATCGGCATTTCCGGATTCCGAAACCTGTCGCAGAGTATTGGGATCGAACTGCACGTTCCCCGTCATGTGGAGATCGTTCAGGATCTGATGTACGCGATCAGGTGAAACCGTGCGCAGGCTCGCAGATTGTCCTACATCGGTGGTCAGCATTTCGGCGATGCTCGAACCGTACCAATCCAGCCCAGGGTCGCCGGAAGCATTGCGGAATGGCAGAATCGCGAGCGAAACCAGGGGGCCGGAGTGGGCCGGAGCCGGCTTGAACAGCTTGTCTCGCATGAGGAACCCGGTGAGCGCGAGCGCGAGAACTGTGGCAGCGCCGCCAATCCAGTGCCATGGAATGGTCTGTCCCCAGGGACGTCCGCTGCTGGGAAAATTCAGAGTGGCCGCTGCCCGACCACCCTGCCACGCTTCCAGATCGGCCATGATCTGGCTGGAACTCTCGTAGCGCAGCTTGACGTCCGGGTCCATACACCTGCTGACGATGTCGCTAAGAGGTCGAGGTATGGAAGCATCATGACTCGAAACCGGAGCCGCTCGCTCCTGCGTGCGCTTGAGCAGGCTGGCCACAACACTGTCGGCCTTGTAAGGCATCTTGCCGGTGAGCAGTTCGTAAAAGATCAGCCCCAGGGTAAACAAGTCGGAGCGCTGATCTAAATCCTTTCCGAGCGCCTGTTCCGGGGACATATAGTCCATGGTGCCGACCAGGGCGCCGGTCTGGGTCATGCCATCGCCCTCAAGCGTACGCGCCAGTCCGAAGTCCATGACCAGAATGCGGCCGCTCTTGTCGCGCATGATATTTTGCGGCTTCAGGTCGCGGTGAATGATGCCCACACTGTGCGCGGCTTCGAGCGCACGGCAGACCTGCAGCATGATTTCTACGGCTTCCTCCGGAGCCAGCTTCTTTTTCTCCTGCATCAGGCTGCGCAAGTCCTCACCTTCGACGAACTCCATGGTGATGAACTTCATGCCCTCAGCTTCGCTCAGGTCATAAATACGAATCACGTTCTTGTGAGTGACTTGCGTGGCAAGGAGTAGTTCCTGCTTGAAACGGTCGATGATGGCTTGGCTGCCGGCGAGTTCAGGGCGGATTACTTTCAGCGCCACCATCCGGTTCAGTTCACGGTCGCGGGCCTTGTACACCGCGCCCATGCCGCCTTCGCCGAGGATCTGCAGAATTTCATAGCGCTGGCCCAGTAATGTGCCAGGTTGAATCATGGACGGGCTGGATTGAGGTCTCGGGAGTCGGCTGGTCGGCGTGGGCGAGGCCGGCCACGCAGAGCCGCCGACCATGGTTGGGGCATCCGGACCAAAGGCCGTTGAATTGTCTATCAGCGTGGGCGAGTCCGACGGATCGCTTCCAGGTCCGCCGGGAACCAGAGTAGGCGAATCCGACGGATCGTTGAAAGACGGGTCTTTGAAAGTTGAAGCCGGAATGTCGATCAGCGTTGGAGAATCTGACGGCGAATCTGGTCCTGATGGAATACCGGAAGAAGAACTATCACCCTTTGCGGGCGTGCGCACCGATCCACCTTCGCCAGAGTCTGAAGGTGCTCCATCCGGGCGGCCTCGGTAAGATTCTTCCATCTAAGATTCTTCCATCAATGACCTCGGCCCGTGAAGGGGACAATGGAAGCTCTTAGGCAACCCCTGATTCGTGCACGAGCCTACACGCGGTGCGAACGGGGGGTTAGCAACCCGCGAGTTGACAAGTATATAACGTAGTTTCGCGGGTGTCAGCCGCTTGTCGCAGGGAGGTGAACACGTGGGTAACTGCCGTCCCGCAGCGGATGTAGGGTCATCTAGCGGTTTCTAGGCTGGTACTTCACGGCCCAATTTATCTTGTTTTTGCCTTGGATGTATATGATGTCAGACCTATTGCTATGAGAATCGTTGCCGTGATTCCCGCTCGATTGGCCTCCACCCGTTTACCTCGCAAGATGCTGCGCGAAATTGGGGGACAGCCTCTGATCGGCCGCGTGTATTGCGCCGTAAAGTCTTCCCTGGCACTGAATGACGTGATAATTGCCACCGATTCTGACGAAATCGCCGAAATCTGTCAGCAGCACGGTTGGAAGACGCAGATGACTTCTTCCACACACCGAAGTGGTACTGAGCGAGTGCATGAAGTTTCCCAGTCGATCGAGGCTGATGTTTATTTGAACGTGCAGGGCGACGAGCCGCTGACCCGACCTGAACACATCGATGCGTTAAGTGAGCTGATGCGGAATCCTGACGTCCAAGTGGGCAGTTTGATGACCGTTGCGGTACCGGTTGATGTCAACAATCCAAGTGCAGTCAAGGTCGTGACAGATTTAACTGGACGGGCTCTCTATTTCTCCAGAGCAACAATTCCCCACGATCGAGACGGTACCGCCCCGGTGTACTTCAAGCATCTTGGTTTCTACGCCTATCGCAAAGCCGCGCTTGACCGATTCGTGACGCTGCCGGAATCTTCGCTGGAACGAAGCGAACGGCTCGAACAGTTGCGCTTTCTGGCGAACGGAATTCCGATTCATTTGGCGCAGACTCCATACGACACGGTGGGGGTGGATACAGAAGAAGATTTGCAGCGAGTGGAAGAAATTCTACGGACGGTCTAGCGTAGCGCCGGCGCGCCACCGGCTCGATCAGTCAGGACAAACATTCCAACTGCCGAAGCTACATCGCTCTGGTTTGAGCCTTGGCCCAGGAGTGCGCCGCCGAGACCCGGCTGGAAATCGCAGGGTGCGAATGAAAGAGCCGCTCTACCCACTTTGATGGAGATCGCTCGGCAAGATTCTGTTCTGCGAGTTTATTCATGGCAGATATAAAAGGCGCAACCGCTGTGATAGAGCGAAAAGCGTAGCGATCGGCCTGCCGCTCGTTGAACCGGGAATAGGCATTCATAAAGGGCAGCATCAGCAACGAAAGTACGGTGGCAACCAGCATCAGAAGGGGCAAATTGGCGAAATCGGAGAGCGTTTCAAACATGTGCAAGCGGTCCACGGCGTAGTGTAAAACCGAGTTCGCAGCCCAGAAGCCGACAAACGTAATTCCTGCCTGCACCAGAATGCTCTTGAAAATATGTTTGTGTACGTGGTGCCCGAGTTCGTGGGCGAGAACCGCTTCAATCTCGTCGGTGGAATAGTTCGCTAGCAACGTATCTGCCAGAATGATCCGGCGAGTATTGCCCAGTCCGGTGAGAGCAGCATTTGCTTTTTTACTTTTCTCCGAGAGTTTCCATTGGTATACGCCTCGGACTCGTGTTCCCGCACGCTCGCCCAGGCGTACCAACCGGTCTTTCAATTCTTCGTTGTCCAGCGGCGCGAACTTATAAAAAATTGGAAACAGAACTACCGGGGCCAATTGTGCCATCAGGACAAAGAGCCCGAGAAACGCCGCCCATGCGATCAGCCACCAGTGTTGCGGGGCCTGCCGCATGATGAAATATAAGAGCTCAACTACGATCCCAGCCAGGACCACCCCCACCAGAAAGCCTTTTATCTCGTCTACAATCCAGCCGCGTAACCGCAGGTTCGAAAGCTGATAGCGATGCTCGAGCCGGAAGCTGTAGTAATCAAGGCCGAAACCAAGCCCCTTGGCTAAAATCATGAGCATCAGTACGTATAGAAAGACAGCAGGGCTGTAGTGCTGGAACGAGGCTTTGTACGCGATGTCCCGCAGAGTGCCGCTCCACCCGGTGACCAGCAGCGCGACCATCAGGATGAGGCTGAGAATGAAGTCGGTGACGCCAATCCAACGCCGGATGCGGTTGTAGCGACGCGCTTGAGGCGAATCGGAGGGGGGAGGGACGATAGCGGCTGCAGAAGCCATTGCGTTCTATATTGATGATCGTACCTGACTGATCGATTGTCTCGCTGATTATCGTATTGCAGGCTACGAATTGCGAGACCCGGAAGTCCAATGGTTTGGCAGGAACTTCCGCGCTATCAGGCTTTGCCATCCCGCACAAACGCTTCGGCAGCGGAGAGAATTTCTTCCACCAGCTCGGGTGCGGACGCTTCTGAGTAGACTCGCAGGAGAGGCTCAGTCCCGGAAACGCGAAACAGAACCCACGGTTCTGCACCATTGCCATTTTTCGAAGCGTCGAGGAAGAACTTCACCCCGTCGAGGCTTTCTTTCTTCAAGATGGAGAACCGGGCGAGGCGTTTGGTGTCTTCAGAACGTGCTCGCAGAACGGCGCTCTGCTTCAGCTCTTCCGTGATGTGCAAATCGCGGCGACCGTAGTAATGCGGTCCGTACTCCCGCTGCAAGTCAGCCACCAGCTGGCCCAGCGGCTTTTTTTCGTCGGCCATCACATTGGCGAGCAGCAAACAGTTCAGGATGCCATCGCGCTCAGGAAGGTAGCGCGAATATCCTATCCCGCCGGATTCTTCGCCACCCACGACAATCTCGTGGTCCATCATCAGGTCGGCGATGTACTTGAATCCGATCGGGCATTCGATCAGCTTGCGGCCATATTTGGCCGCGATCCGGTCCACCATTCCCGTAGTGTTGAAGGCGCGTACCACGTCTCCGGGCCATTTCTTTCGTTCCAGCACCCAGCGCAAAAGGACTGCAAAGCACTTATGCGAGTCTACGAAAGTGCCATCTTCGGCGATGGCACCAATACGATCGGCGTCGCCATCGGTGGCGAGCCCGGCGTGGCAGCCTTCTTTCAGCACCGTCTCGCGCAGCATCTTTATGTGAGGCTCGATAGGTTCTGGATTGATTCCTGGAAACAGCGGATTCACTTCCTGCCGGATCGCGACGTACCGAATCCCTCGAGCCTTGAAAATCTGCGTGAGAACCCCGCGCCCCGACCCATACATTGAATCGACGGCGAATTTGAAATCTGCCTTCGCAATCATTTCAAGATCGGCAAACCGGCAAATGGCTTCCGAATAGGGTGTGGTTAAATCGACTTCCTCAATCGAAGCCTTTCGACCCTTTGGCATGGATCCGGCGGCAACTTCCTCTTCAATCACTTTCATGATCGCAGGCGTGGCCGATCCACCAAACTTTGCTTTGAACTTCACTCCATTCCAGTTCCACGGATTGTGACTGGAGGTGACCATTACTCCTCCAGCAGCGCCCTGGGTTTTTACGGCAAGAGAAACTGCCGGGGTCGGAACAGAATCTTTGGTAAGGCGGACAGGGATTCCCGCCTCTGCAATGATCTCGGCCGCGGCACGCGCGAAGTGCTGGGAGAGAAAGCGAGTGTCATACCCGATGAAGACTCCGTGAGTGGGATCCTCATGATGAAGCACATAGGCCGCAATCCCGCCGGCGACACGTCGTACGTTGTGAAAAGTAAAGTCGTCTGCGATAAGGCCGCGCCAGCCGTCGGTACCAAATTTAATGGGTTGGTCGTTGGTCATTGGTTTTGGTCGTTGGTCGTTAATCGTTGGTCTTTGGCCGTTCTTTATAGTCTCTCGGCTTCGGTCTTTAAGCTTCGGCCTTTAAGCCAACGGCCAACGACCACCTCACACCAGATTACTCAGCTTTTTCTCATCCAGATACTTAACTACTTTTCCGACGTCCTGCGCGTGTTCGCGGGTGGTGATCAGCAGAGCATCTTCGGTTTCCACGACTACCAGATTACTCACTCCCAACGCCGCCACAAACTTTCCCGGCGCGTGAATATAATTGCCCTCGGAATGCAGCGCAAAGACGCCATTCCCGGTCACGAGGTTGCCGTCGGGAGGAGCGAGCCTTTGCCAGGTTGTGCTCGTAAAGTGCGGTCCAAGATCCCAGGTCGTTCCATCCGAAGTCGACGGGAAGGCAAATGATGTTGGAATCGTGCTCGCCCCTGGCGGATCGGGGCTCAAGTAGGGCATAGTCAACGCTGATGTTTTCGCACTCGGGATAAAGCCGGGCAAACGTTGCCGGAAACTTGCGCGTTCCGAAAGTCGCAGCGATGCGTTGGAGCAGCGAAGCTGTTTTTGGCAGATGCTGAAGCAGCGCGTTGGTCAATGTGCGGGCGCTCCACAGAAACATTCCGCTATTCCAGAAATAATTCCCAGCCTTCACGAATTCGGCCGCACGGGATGCATCCGGTTTTTCGGTGAACCGCCTGACTCGAAGCGCATCGCTTTTAAAGGACGAGCCAGCTTCAATGTAGCCATATCCGGTCTCCGCGCGCGTGGGACGAACTCCGAGCACTACGATGTTTTCTCCGGAAGACGCGATTTGAATTGCATCCTGCAAGATGGCGCGATATCGCTTTTGGTCGCCGATCACCTGATCAGAAGGGAACAAGCCAAGAACGGCATCGGGGTTGGTGTTCAACACAATAAACGCTGCCAAGCCGATCGCTGGGGCGGTGTTGCGCCCGGCAGGTTCGGCCAAAATTTGTTTTCCCGCGAGCCTCGGCAGCTGGCGTATGACCTCACGCCGCAGATGTTCATTCGTGATGATCCAGAGGCGAGCGGGCGAGGCCAACGGGAGCAAACGCGCCACCGTTTGCTGAATCATGGTTTGCTTTCCGTCGAGTGCCAGCAGCTGTTTTGCCCGGCGCTGGCGGCTGAGCGGCCAGAAGCGAGTACCGCGGCCACCAGCGAGAATCACGGGATGAAAGTTTGCTTTTGCCACAGAGTTAAGAATCTCAGTTCTCGGATTTAGATTGTTGATTGAAACCTTGCCAATGAAAAGCTGAGAGCCGAACCTCCACTCCTGACATCGCTTTCTAAATTCTAGTTTCCGGTTCGGGCAGTGCTGTTTCGGGAACTGTCGCCCTGATGAACTCGACCGACCACTGTGGCCGCACCTGAAATTCCTGCACAGCCGCGGGAACGACTACTGCGTCGCCTCTCGCCAGCGTTACCGGGTTCGTACCTGGCGCTTCGACGATTCCACATCCTTCCACCCCAACCAGAATCTGAACCGAGCTGTTGCTGGCCTCGTCGTTCACCCGAAACTTGTGCGGCTCTTTGAGTTCGAACATCTCAACCACAAAATAAGAAGAGGAAATCAGCGGCGCTCGTCGGTTGGCGGATCCGTTTAATGTGGACGGCGCCGGACGAACCACTTTCCCGGACTTCACATTTTCCTTGATCGCGTCCAGGCCTGCCGTCAGGTGCAACTCGCGGGGGCGGCCGTAGTCGTAAAGCCTGTAAGTTGTGTCCGATTGCTGCTGGGTTTCCACGATGATCGAACCCGGACCCAGGGTGTGAACGGTTCCTCCGGCTACGTAAATCATTTCCCCGGGATAGACGTTAATCCAGTTCAGCAGTTGTTCAGCGCGCTGGTCGTGGATCGATTGTTCAAATATCTCCCTGGTAACGCCGGGCTTAAGACCCAGTCCAATCTTCGCACCAGGCTTGGCATGTGCCACGTACCAACACTCAGTCTTCCCCCAGGGCTGCCCTACGCGGCGCGCCGCCGGATCATCCGGATGAACTTGAACGGAAAGGTGCTCGTGTGGAAACAGAAATTTCAGAAGCAGGGGAAACCGATGGGGATCCGGAGCAGCCTTGCCAACAAGCTCGGGTCCGTATTGCGAACTCAGTTCGGCTAGAGTCTTTCCCTTGAGCGGCCCATTCGCGACCCGGCATGCGTCCCCGGTTAGCCAAGCCTCGCCGATTTTCTCGTCAAACTTGTGATCGGGATAAATCGGCGAGAGATCTAGCGTGCCCCACGGACGCGGGTCGAAGGCTGGCTGCATCGAAAATGGGTAGAGATTACTCATGCGCGGAGACACGCGATCGCTGAATCAAGGCGAGTTCGTGAGATTTATGCGGCGCTTTGTTTACAGCGCCGCCAGAAATTTGCGCATGCGCTCCAGACCGCGATCCAGTTCCGTCTCTGAAGTGGCGTACGAGACTCGAATGTGTTCGCGGGTGCCAAAGCCCTCGCCCGGAACGGTTGCCACATGAGCTTCGCGCAACAGCCGGCCGGCAAGATCGGAGGCCGACTTGATGCCGCCACGCCCGATAAAGGACGCGATGTTCGGATAAGCATAGAACGCGCCCTGCGGCATCGTGCACTTCACCCCGGGAATCGCGCGCAATCCGTTGACCACATGGTCGCGCAGCTTGATGTATTCGAGACGCATTTCCTCCACGCACTGCTGCGGTCCGTTCAAGGCAGCCACCGCGGCCTTCTGTACGATGGAAGCAGGATTCGAAGTCGACTGGCTCTGCAGTTTTTGCATGGCCGTGAGAACCGGCGCGGGCGCCAGCGCATACCCGAGCCGCCAGCCTGTCATAGCGTAGGTCTTCGAGAGAGAGCCGATAATCACCATTCGCTCGCGGAACTCACGCAGCGAACCAACGGAAAAGGTTTCGCCGGTGTAATTGAGATATACATAGCACTCATCAGACAGGACCCAGATCCCGCGCTCCGTTGCCAGCTGTACGACTGCTTGCAAATCCTTTGGCGACATCACCGCGCCGGAAGGATTCGACGGCGAATTCAAGATGATCATTTTGGTGCGCGGCGTTACCAGGCGCGCAATCATCTCGGCGGTGACGCGGAAACCCTGATTCTCGTCCGCCTCCAGCATCACGCAGTTGCCACCCGCGTAACGAACGATGTCCTTGAATGAAACCCAGTAAGGCACCGGCAAGATCACCTCGTCGCCGTGATCGACCAACACCTGGATGGCGTTGAACAATGCATGCTTGCCGCCGACCGAAGCCATGCACTCTTCGAGGCGGTAATCCGACTTGAAGTCGGTTGCATGACGATGCACGATCGCGTCGCGCAATTCCGGCGTTCCACCCACGGCGGTGTACTTCGAGAAATTATTCTGGATCGCACTGATGGCTGCGTCTTTGATGTGCTGAGGCGTGGAAAAATGTGGCTCGCCCGCTCCGAAATCTACGACGTCGATGCCCTGCTGGCGCAGTTTGTCAGCTTCTGCGACCACGGCCATGGTTGCTGACGGCTCGATGCGGTTGATGCGTTCCGTTAATTTAGCGGCCTGAGTTGCTTCCGTTACTGGCGTCATGCTCGTCTTCCTGTTCTTGGTTTTCTTGCGTTTTGCAGCTTTATCGCGGGATCGAGCTTTTCTCTTAACCTGCGTTCAACAATTTCCGGGACCAGATCCTGGATCGCCCCTCCGAGTTTTGCCACCTCGCGAACCAGGCGAGAGCTCAAGTACGAATACTGCTCGGCCGGCATCATGAAAACTGTTTCCAGATCGGGCTGCAGCTTGCGATTCATCATCGCCATCTGCAATTCGTACTCGTAGTCACTTAGCGCTCGAATACCGCGCAGAACCGCACTTGCCTTGACCCGGGCCGCGTAATCTACCGTAAGCCCGTCGAAGACGTCCACGCGAACGTTCCTGAAATCGGCGGTCAGAGCCTCCAGCATGGCACGCCGCTCTCCGAGGCTGAACAAGGGATTCTTGTCCGGATTCCGGAGGATCGCCACGATCAGCTCGTCGAAGATCTTGCTGCCGCGCTCGATCAGATCGAGGTGTCCGTTCGTAGGCGGATCAAACGAGCCGGGATAGATAGCGATGACCTTTTTCAAGCGTCCTCATTGTTCCTGACGGAAGGCAGGCAGGCTTGGATTAAAGAAGATTCTATGCGGCGAAGGGCAGGGATGGCAATTGTTCGCGGACAGAAGATTAGCTTTGTCTGCGATTACCCAAAGCGAATTGTCCTCCCGAGCGAAGCTGGCGCCTGCACTTGCGCGGTGCCGGAAAGTCGAGGGACCTGCAGTCGCTTCCCGGGGAACAAAGCCGCGGAACAAGACCAACTGGGGACAGCCAAGGGCGGGCTGTCCCCACTAGTGATTGTCTAACGCCTTGCGGCCGGTACTTTTGCGGCTTCTGGAGCAGCACTGGGCATGGTAGTAACTCGAGCTCCCGTGCCCTGTGGAGCGCTTGCGGCGGCGGCTTGAACCGGCGCGGCAGGTGCAGGTTGCAGGCCACTGGGAGTCAACCCCAAATGCTTGCGTACTTCCACTTCCAGCCTGTTAAACGTTTCAACGTTATCTTTCAGGAACTGACGCGCGTTCTCGCGGCCCTGGCCAATTCGTTCGCCTTTATAGCTGTACCAGGCTCCTGATTTTTCCAGCAGATTGTTGTTGACCGCCAGATCGAGCAAATCACCTTCCCGCGAAATTCCTTCGCCATACATGATGTCGAATTCAGCTTCGCGGAAGGGCGCAGCGACCTTGTTCTTCACCACTTTGACTTTCGTGCGCGAACCCGTCATCACGTCGCCCTCTTTGATGGCGGCGATGCGCCGGATATCGACTCGCACGGACGAGTAAAATTTCAGGGCGCGTCCACCCGTGGTGGTTTCCGGATTGCCGAACATGACTCCAATTTTTTCGCGAATCTGGTTGATGAAGATCAGGCAAGTGCGCGATTTGGAAACTGTTCCGGTCAATTTGCGGAGAGCTTGCGACATCAACCGTGCCTGCAAACCCATGTGGCTGTCACCCATTTCGCCATCAAGTTCAGCCTTGGGGACGAGCGCTGCCACCGAGTCAACGACCAGGACGTCAATCGCGCCGGAGCGAACCAGCGCTTCGGTGATTTCCAGAGCCTGTTCCCCGTAGTCGGGTTGGGAGACAAGCAAATTGTCTACGTCCACGCCCAATTTTTTTGCATAGCCGGGATCAAGTGCGTGTTCGGCGTCGACAAATGCGGCCATGCCGCCGGTTTTCTGCGCCTGCGCGACAACCTGCAGCGCAATGGTGGTTTTGCCGGAAGATTCCGGCCCGAAGATTTCGACTACGCGACCGCGCGGAAAGCCGCCCACGCCCAAGGCAGCGTCGAATGAAATTGCGCCGGTGGGAATCACGGCGATGGGGACGATCTCCTTCGATCCCAGCCGCATAATGGAGCCTTTACCAAATTGCTTTTCGATTTGCGCGAACGCCAGATCAATTGCTTTTGTCCGTTCATCGGCCATAAAAATGCGGCTCCTTTGTGAGTTATGAAATGTAGAAAGTATTGATGGCGTGGATTATACATGGCGATAGAAGCGAATAAAAGGCGAATTTATAAATGTCTGGTGGAAAAGTCCCGAAACGGAACCAGGTGATGCGGAATCTGCGCCGTTGACTTTAACTTTCGTTGGCAGATTTAGCCGTCGCAATTGCCATGCACTCCAAACATCCTCCGATCCCAAACCACCCGGGTAGACAGAGCGCCGCCCCACATGCGGTTTCGCAGTAATTTTCCTGTTACTGCGGTCTAGAATCGTAGTAAAATTTGCGGCATCGACGCTGCCTTCGGCAGCACCGAGGCGTTCTGCGCCGTTCATTCCACCATGTCCGTGGAGGCTTCATGCAAGATCGAGCCCTTGGGAATTCAACCACCACCAGTTCACAATCTATCGCCAGGCCGCATGAAGGCCGCCATGTTTGGGTCCTGACCGCGTATGCGGTTTCGGGACTGGCGTTGTTTGGCGTGCTGATCTACTACGTCTCGGCTTACATCACGCAGTAACTTTTGCGCGAAGCAAGTGCGTGACCTTGGCGGTGGATGATCTGATCGTCCCACTGACAAGCATTTGCCCGGTCTAAATCGACTTCCCGCTTTGACGATGCTGAACTGTCCGGTTTTTCCGACTTCGTTCTTGCCGTGGACATCGCTGTCGCACGTCTGCGACCGTGCTACAATCGCGCCTTGTCCGGTTAACGACGCCTGGCAAATTCCCCATTTAACCGAGACGTATTGACTCCCGTGGCCCACGATCCCTCGAAGAGCGCTATCACCTACGCCGATGCGGGGGTTGATATTGATCGCGCCAATCGCACCAAGAAGCGGATCAAGTATCTAGCCCACAAGACGTTTACCCGCAGCGTGCTGAGCGAAATCGGCGGCTTTGGCGGCCTGTTCGCCATTGATAAACAGAAATGGGTTGACCCGATCCTGGTATCAAGCGTGGATGGAGTTGGCACCAAGCTGAAGATCGCCTTCGAGATGGATGTCCATCACACCATTGGCGCCGATCTGGTAAATCATTGCGTCAATGACATCGCGGTACAAGGCGCCACGCCGCTGTTTCTTCATGGACTATCTCGCGACCGGCAAGCTCGAGCCGGAAATCGCGGAAAAAGTTGTAGAAGGCCTGGCCGAAGCCTGCAAGCACAATGGCTGTGCCCTGATCGGCGGCGAGACCGCCGAGATGCCGGGATTCTATGCTGACGGCGAATACGATCTGGCGGGATTCATCGTCGGAGCGGTCGAGCGCGAACGAATCATTACCGGCAAGACGGTGGAAGTCGGCGACGTGATTCTTGGGGTTGGCCTCGAACGGATTACATACCAATGGTTATTCCCTGGCGCGCAAGTTGCTCTTCGAGGTCGGAAAATACACGCTGGATTCCTACGTCAACGAGCTCAAGGGCAAGGTGGGAAATGAACTCCTTCGCAGTCACAAGAGCTACTGGCCAGCGATAAAGCGGTTGGTGGATGGCGAGTGCGTTTCGGCGATGGCCCACATCACCGGAGGCGGTATCACAGAAAATCTGCCTCGAGTGCTGCCACGTGGCGTTGCAGCCGTCATCGAGATGGGCTCATGGCAGGTGCCGCCGATCTTCGAGCACCTGCAGCAGTTGGGAAACGTTCCCCAGGAAGAAATGCTGCGAACGTTCAACATGGGACTTGGGATGCTGCTGGTCGTTCCTTCAAAGAAGTTCAAGAAAGCTCAAACCGTGCTGGAGCGGGCGGGAGAAAAGGCCTTTACCGTGGGACGCATCGTTAAAGGCGACCGGAAAGTGATGTACACCTAAGAGCTTTTACCACGGAGACACCGAGGCAAGGAAAAGGACGTGAAACCCAGATTTGTAAGGTTTGGGAGATTTTTTCCGTGACTCCGTGTCTCCGTGGTGAATCGCAACTTATCTCTTCAGCAAATCCACCGGCTGCTTCACATCGTGTACGCGCAAATATTTCGCCAGCGCTGGATGTTTCTTCGCTACGCGCCTCATACATTGCGTAAGCCACATTGCGATATGAGAAGTGTCCTGCCGGACCCGTCCTCAGTTCGGAAATGTAGACGACCTCGGCGAAATCCATCTTGAACAGCGTTCGCTTGCGAAATCCCAGAGGAATCGCATACTGCGAACTTTCCTGCGACTCGGTTCCTCCCGACGCCATACGCTCGACTGCACTCGCGGTGCGCTGCATCACCGCGTCGTAATTTTGCTTGACGCCCGCGGCTTGCAGTTCCTCCGGCGCGTCGTATCCATGCCTCGTGGTGAACTCCTGTCCAATTTGAATACAGCGGCGATGGCGGTGCATGTCGCGGAAGCCGCCAATGTCCATCAGGATGTCGAAACGAAATTGTTGTCCAGCGCAGAATGCACGCAGCATTTCGTCGTGACGCCCGCGATTGCGCAAACCTAGGTCGATGATTTCGCGGCGAATGACTTCGCCCGCGGCCTGCACCGCCTGACGAATCTGGCGATAGGAATAATGGCTATGCTCGTAAATCAAAGTGGAGGCCAGCTCAACCTCGAGCGGTTCTTCTTCCAGAAGGTCGACTGTCGGGGCATCGGCGATAGGCAAGTCACCCATCAACTCGGATGCGATCTGCGTCATCGTGCGCCGGGTTTCAATTTCATACAGGTTCGGGTCCGCATACTTGACCAGCGTGGGCGCTACCCGAACCTCCCGGAGCAACTCCTGCTCGGCGCGCACGCCCAGCTCGGGAGAAGCAATGCGAATCTGTTCCACCAAGTCTCGCAGTGATTCCTGATTTACGTTGTAGGCCGGAGAAGTCGCCGCTCGCTTCAGCAACACCCCCAATTGCCGGACTTCTTTGTGGGTATGGGCAAGCAGATGTGAGACCTGATTCTCGAGCGTGCGTGCATTGACGATCTCTCCCAGAGAAGTGTTGGCGGCCAGCGGCAAAAGATAGCGTGAGAAATCGAAGGCCCGTGCCCGAAGCGTGCGCTCGTAGGCTTCCTGCTTCATCTCCGAAGGTTTGGGCGTGATGCCGGCCAGATACTGAAACATGTTCTCCGAGAGCGATTCGTATTCGGCGAACAGTGAGTGGATGGTTTCTCGATACAACTGTCTTGCTGATGGCTCTTCGAAGTCGGGAGTGTAGTATCCGCTCTTCTTGAAATCCTGATACCGGGTTGAACGTTCCTGGCCGTCCCATCGCTGCTCATCGGCAACGGCGATCGCGGCGAGGATCGACAAACGTTCGACGGCAAGCGCAATGTGAGCCAGGTCGGCAATCGAGCGGTGACCGTACTGAAAATAGAAAGTGTTGAGAAATTTTTCCGCTTTCTGCTGGCTGATCTCGCGCAGCGATTCCTTCATGGAAAGAGCAGAGCGGGAGTACTTCGCCATTGCGTAGGCCTGGATTTCAGGCTCGACGCCATAGATCGCATACACTTCAACCGAGGGCGCGGCGGCAGGTTCGGAGTTCGAGTTTTCGGGAGCGACCTTGTCGACAACTTCAGACATGAGCATCTTTTATCCACCGGAATCTTACTGCAATCTTAAGCCTCAATGCTGCGCAGCAAAAAAAAGATCGGCGATCTTGAGTGCCAGATTGGCGGGAACCAGATCGTCACGGTTGCAGAGCACGATAATGGTGAGATTGTGGTCGGCAAAGCGCTGAATGGTGGTACGAAAGCCGACGGTTTCTCCATAGTGCCACATGCGTTTGTGGTCTTTGTAAGGATTCAGGAACCAGCCAAAACCATACGCGGCTGGAGTGCCGTCAGGTTCCTGTACACTGCCGTCCGTCACCTTGACGGGTGTGAATGCCGGCTTCATCTCGTCTTCGCTTAACAAGGTGTGATGCTCAAGAGCTTGATCCCACTTGATCAAGTCGTCGAGGGAGGAGTAGACGCCGCCGTCACCCAGAACTGCCGAAGTTGAACTCTGGTCCATCTCGCTCCAGACACCGCCATCGTGTGTATGGCCGTAGGCGCGATTCGAGACGGTGTTTTTCCCCTTCTCATAAGCTACGGTCGCATTCATCTTCAATGGAGCGAAGATGCGGTTGTGCAGAAACGCTCCGAACGGCTGGCCTGAAACTTTTTCCACCACCATGGCCAGAACTGCGTAGCCCGAGTTGCTGTAGTCCCATTTTGTGCCGGGAGGAAACTTCGTGCTTTTCTGTTGCTTTAACAACGCCAACACTCCGGCATCTCGAATCTGTTGAATCTCGGTTAGCGGTGTGCCCGCTGGAGGCTTCGCCATCAGGTCTTCGTAATCCAGCAGGCCGGAAGTGTGGTTCAAGAGATTGCGAATAGTGATCGACTTCCCATATTCCGGAAAATCCGGGAAGACATCAGTGAGCAGGTCTTCATAACGCAGCTTGCCGTCGTGAACCAGTAGCATGACTGCCATGGCGGTGAACTGCTTGGTGCATGATGCCAGGCGGAAGTTGGTATGCGCATCGATTTTTCGAAACGAGCGGAGATCGGCCACGCCGTAGCCACGTGTGAACACCACCACTCCGTTCTGAGCCACAACTACAGCCGCCCCGGGATTACGAGTCGACTTCAGTTCTTCAAAAATGTGATCGATCTGTTCCGCCGGAATTCCGTTTCCAGCCATACAGATGGGGAGTCCCGCAACCGTAAATACGCAAGATGTGGCCAGCAGTAGCAAGCCTGTTTTTGCGCCCTTTGCGACTGCTTTGCGTCCTTTGCGGTAGAGTTTTTTCGCCGCAAAGTTTGACGGCACGATTCCTAAAGTTCGCAAAGCGGAGCCTGCGCCGCAGAAATCTCCCATCTTGGCCTCCCTGTTTCTAAGGCCGAATTCCGGCCACGGCCATCATGCGTCCGGTAACTCCCTTTTCCGCGCGATAGGAAAAGAGCAGATCGGTGCGGCACGATGTACAAAGCGGCGATGCACTGATGTTCTTCGCTGCAACGCCTGTCGCAATCAGTTGACGGCGATTGGCTTCAACCAGGTCGAGGAAAATCGTTTTAGGCAATTCGCTGTGGCCAGGAGCACGTGCCGTCAAAAAAAGTAGCGGATATTTTTCCCGCACCGGATCGGACTCCTCGACTTCCCTGAACAGCTTGCTTCCGTATTCAAATTGCGACTCGAATCGAGTTCGAACTTCCGGGCCAACCGCATAACAGCACCCGTGGACGCCGGGACCGATGGCGGCCCTGATGTCCCCGGGTAAGGTTCCGAACCAGCGGTGCATCTCGCCCACTCCTTTTTCCGCGATGCGCTTCAGCGTCCCTCGCCAGCCGGCATGGAACACTCCCACGGCGCGGCGTTTGGCATCGACCAGAATGACAGGCAGGCAATCAGCGGTCAGAATCCCCAGCAGAATTCCGGGCGTTTGCGTGATCAGCCCATCGCCGGCGAGGACCGGTTTTTGACCGGTAGTCTTCGGATCGCCGGAGACGGAGTGAATCAGGTCGGAATGAATCTGGCGGATGGTGACGAGAGCCCATCCTCGTCCCTTGCTAATGGCTCCAACCTCTCTTAGGAATTTCTTCCGGTTCTGCTCGACCGAAGCGCGGGAGTCCTGTTCGGTAAAGCCCAGATTCAAAGACTTTCCCCCGTAGACCTTGGAGAAACCTCCCAAGCCGCGTGCTGAAGCCATGAACAAGCCACGGAATCTTAGCCAGAGAATCGGCAGTGAAGGATATCGTTTCGAGTCTTTCGGGAAGTTTTCAGCGGCACCGGGACATCTTAACAACTCTTCGTTGTGGGTAATGTGTGGTCTGCGGAATGTCGATGGAGGGAGTCGTCTTCGCCGCATTGCCAAGCGGCCCGACCGGGCTCCGGGTATAATTCCGCGCTGCGGCCACTACTTCGAGATCACACATCTTCACCCAGACTTCAGGAGCCCCATACATGCGTGTCCTTACTGCGACAATTGCTTTGCTGTGCGCTCTTTTCGTTGGAGCGTCGGCACAGCAGACGAACTCATCGAACGACGAACCTAAAGACAAGAAAGCAAAGAATGCGGAGTCGTCGGACAAGACCCAGGGAAAGAAGCCGGGCCCGCCTGAAAAATCCACGGAGCCAAATCCCGCCGCGGAAGAACAGAAGCCGCCCGCAACCAAGCCTGGGACCGATAAGGACAAAGAAGAGTTCGACGTAGCTGAAGTTCCGCCGGTAGTGACACACCACCAGGCCACGCTCGACGGCAAGTTGTTGAAGTACACCGCCACGACGGGACGGCTTCCCATCAAACGAGGGGACGGGAAGATAGAAGCCGAAATGTTTTTTGTGGCTTATACGCTTGACGGTCAGGATGCAGGTAAACGTCCGCTGACCTTTGCATTTAACGGAGGCCCCGGTTCGGCAACCATCTGGCTTCATATGGGTGCCCTGGGTCCGAAACGGGTCGCGATGCAGCCAGACGGGTTGCTGCCGCCCGCTCCCTATCACATCGCGGACAATCCTCACACGCTTTTGGATAAGAGCGATGTCGTGTTCGTGGACGCGATGTCAACCGGATTCAGCCGGGCCGCCAACGCGGAGTTGTCCAAGAAATTCCTCGGAGTCAAGGGCGACATTGATGCCTTCAGCGAGTTCATTCGCCTGTATCTGACCCGCTACGAACGTTGGAGTTCTCCACTGTTTCTCTTTGGGGAGAGTTACGGAACGACTCGTGCGGCGGGCATTGCGGGAAATCTCGTAGACCAGGGTATTTCTTTCAATGGCATTACGCTGCTTTCGACCGCACTCAGCTTTCAGACTCTCCAGGACACCAGGAGCAACGATCAGCCCTACGTGCTTTTGATTCCAACGTTCACTATGATCGCCGGTTATCACAAAAAGTTGCCGCCAGACCTGCTGCAGGACATGAACAAAACACGGCAGGAGTCGATGCAATGGGCTTCTTCCGAATATGCCCAGGCGCTCGCCAAAGGCGAATCGTTGACGGCGGATGAACGGCAAAAAGTGATCGATCAGATGGCGCGGTATACCGGCTTGAGCAAAGAGGTGATCGATCAGGCCAATCTGCGCATCGACGTCCCAAAATTCACCCACTATCTGTTACTTGATCAGAAATTGCGGGTAGGGCGGCTGGACGGGCGTTTCACGGGACCTGATCCTGACGGATTGCTGGATACGCCGTTTTACGATCCGACGCAGTCCGCGATCCTGCCTCCGTACACCTCGGTATTCAATAATTATGTGCGCACTGAATTGGGCTACAAGACCGACATGCCCTATCAGGTATTTCCGTCAGACGAGAATTTCTTCGAAACAGCCTGGAATTGGGGATCGGCAAGCAATGGTTTTCCCGATACCGCCACCGCGCTGCGGCAGGCCATCGTAAAAAACCCGTATTTGAAAGTTCTGGTGATGGAGGGTTTCTACGACTTGGCCACTCCGTTTTATGCGGCGGATTACACGATCGATCATCTGAATCTGGGTCCCCAGTTTCGCAAGAACATTTCATTCGCCACCTATGACGCGGGACACATGGTCTATCTGCCCATCGACGGTTTGAAGAAATTGAAAAGCGACGAGGCAGGATTCATGGATAAGTCGCTGAATTGACCCCTGTCATGCTGAGCGGAGTGCGGCCGGTCGCTCGCGACCGGCCGAATGGAGTCGAAGCATCCCTAGCGTCTTAAGAGTGAAATGTCTTCTCAACGAAGGTGTGTTAGGTAAATCGCGGTCTTCCGAAATGCGGCCGCAGCGAGATCCCTCACTGAAAAGTTCTATCCCGAAGGTAGGGGTCCTTCGACTCCGTAGCTGCTTCGCGAAGCGAAGCAGCCCTCCGCTCAGGATGACAGAGGCTCGCGCTTGTGCCAGGCCGTCGCCTGTTCGTAGGCGTGGGCGAACTGCAAAACTCTCGCTTCTCCCCAATGCGGCCCGATGATCTGCAGGCCAATGGGCAGGCCCGCCGGCGTGAATCCGCACGGGATAGAAATTGCAGGCAATCCCCACACATTGACTGGACGTGTGTTTCGTAGAAGCAAGAGTTCCTGGGGACGGAGCAGATCCGAATTCTGTTTCAGTTCGACGATTGAGGGCGCCGGGATCGGCGTTGTCGGGGTAACCAGCAGATCTACATCGTCAAAGGTACCGACGATATCGCGGCGCATCCGCGCCAAGTCGCGGCGACATTCAAGGACGGTCTCAACGGTGGTTTTCTCTCCGCTTCGAATTCGCCTTAGAGTTTCTGGCTGATAGCTTTCCGGATTGCGCCGGACGAACTCGGCGTGAACCGAAAAGGATTCGGCGCTTTGCAAAGTTCGATCGGTAGGGACGCTCAGTTCCAGGTCATGAAGTTCCGCTCCCAGGCTCGCCAAGCCTGAAAGAGCGTGGTTTATCGAAGCTGCCACGTCGGGATCGAGATCATCAAAGAAGAATTTTCTGGGGACACCTACTCGCAGTTGCCCGGCGCTTTTTTTCAGCCCCGCGACGTAGTCTTCCACCGGAATATCGGCGCTGGTCTCGTCCTGCGGGTCGAAGCCGGCGATGGCTTGCAGCATGATTGCGGCGTCCGCGACGGTCCGCGTAATCGGCCCCACATGATCGAGCGACGCTGATAGCGGGATCACACCTCTCGTGCTGATCCGACCATAGGTTGGCTTCAAGCCAACCACGCCGCATAGTGCAGCAGGTTCACGCACCGACCCGGCCGTGTCTGTGCCGATCGCGCCATATCCCAATCCCGCCGCAACCGCTGTTGCTGAGCCCCCGGATGAACCGCCGGTAATACGTTCGGTATCCCAGGCATTCCGAACCTCGCCGAAATAACTCACCATTGAGCTGCCACCGTAGGCGAACTCGTGGAGATTCTGCTTTCCCAGAAGCACGGCCCCTGCAGCAGTCAAGCGGCGCATCACCTCGGCGTCCTCGGTCGGGATTCGATCTTTGAATAGAGCGCTGCCGGCGGTAGTGGGGACCCCTGCCGTGTCAATCAGATCCTTGAGGGCGAGGGGGACGCCATGCAGTGGGCCACGCCAATCGCCGCGTCGAATCTCGGCTTCGGCTTGTCGTGCCTGTGCTCGAGCGGAATCCGCTGTCACCGTGATGAAAGCGTTGAGTCGAGGATTGAGCTTTTCGATGCGTGCCAGGCAATCTTCCGTCAGCTCGACGGGTGAGACGGATCCCTGGCGAAGCAGTTCGCTGATTTGCTGGATGGATCGCGTGCGTTTCTCCTTGCGTGGAAATATTTATGGTCTCATGCCGCGTTGTCCGCGCGGGAACACTCTTATTCCAGCCCGCCACCCTTGCCAGTTTCCGGAAAGCCTATAATTATTCCGTTGTTGACCATTCCTCTTCCGGCGGAGGTCTAAGATAGCGCCATGGCCCAGATGACTGCGACTCCCGTCACAACCCAAGGTTTTTTTGTTGATGGCAAGTGGTGGGAGGAGGGCGATCCGATCGAGATTCGCGCGCCTTATGACGGCAGCGTGATCGGGTCGGTCTTTCAGGGGAGAAAAGAACACGCGGAGGCTGCGCTCGCGGCCGCCGTAAAGGCATTTGGCACGACCCGCCGGTTGCCGGCATTTGAACGGCAGCGCGTCCTTCGTCGCGTATCGGAGAATATTTCCCAGCGCAAGCAGGAATTTGCTCACACCATGGCCCAGGAGGCCGGTAAGCCGTTAAAGGCCGCGCGCACCGAAGTCGAGCGCGCCATTTTTACTTTCAACGTTGCCGCGGAAGAGAGCACGAGAATCTACGGCGAGTATCTCCCACTGGATTGGCAGGAGTTCACCGCCGGGCGGTGGGGTATTGTGCGCCGCTTTCCGCTGGGGCCGATTGCCGGAATCACTCCCTTCAACTTTCCTCTGAATTTGGTGGCGCACAAGGTAGCGCCGGCGATTGCGGCTGGTTGTCCTCTGGTACTGAAACCCGCGCCCCAGACTCCGTTCACGGCAATGCTTCTGGCGGAGGCGGTACAACAGGCTGGTTGGCCTGATGGCGGTCTGAATGTGCTGCCGCTTTCGAACGAAGACGCCCAATTGCTGGTGACCGACGAGCGCATCAAGCTGATCAGCTTTACCGGAAGCGCCGCGGTGGGCTGGCAGATCAAGAAGAATTGCGGCAAGAAAAAGGTTGTGCTTGAACTTGGGGGCAATGCGGCTGTGATTGTGCACAGCGATGCCGATCTGGCCTACGCCGCCGACCGCTGTGTTGCGGGAGGATTTTCCTATGCCGGCCAGACCTGCATCTCCGTGCAGAGGATCCTGGTAGAACGATCAGTCTGCGGAAAATTTACCGACCTGCTGCTGGAGGGCGTCAAGAAACTGAAAACCGGCGACCCGCTTGATGATTCCACCGACCTGGGACCGTTGATCCGGGAAAGCGATGCGGTCCGCGCCAGCGAGTGGATACAGGAAGCGGTTCGGGCGGAGCGCGCCTGCTTTGCGGCGGCCAGCGCCATGGATCCGTACTGGAACCGGCGGTTTTAACCGGTACGCGCCCTGAAATGAAAGTGAATTGCCAGGAGATATTCGCGCCGGTAGTGACGGTTGAACCGTACGACGATTTCGACCAGGCCCTGCGCCTGGTAAACAAGTCTCCGTATGGATTGCAGGCCGGCCTCTTTACCCGCGACGCCAAGCTGATCTTTAATGCCTACGAAGAACTTGAGGTCGGCGGATTGATCGCCGGCGATGTTCCCGCATTTCGCATCGACCACATGCCGTACGGTGGGGTCAAGGATTCAGGACTGGGACGAGAGGGATTGCGCTACGCCATCGAGGAAATGACTGAACCCAAATTACTGGTGATGAACCTTAAGTAAGCGCGGTCGATTTGCGCAGTTCAGGCTCCGTTAGCTCTTCAAATTGAGACGATAAAATTATTCTGGTATTAATCTTTGACCACTTCCGTGCGTTCACAATGTTTCGGCTGTTATAATCCTGAGTTTTCTTGGCTCGCTGCGATTGCGATAAGTGATCGCTTGGAATAACGCTGCATATCACCGGGTGCCTGACATTTGGTGCCCGCTGCACGACACTCTCTTTCGATGCAGATCTTTCACCGCAGCACGAACACACTTTCACGGGCGACCATCTATGGCGCCGTGTTTGTGGTGGCCGCGTTATTCTGGGCAGCGGCGGAAATTCAACGATCCCCTTACGTCACTTATGCCGGCGTGCGCCGGCCGCAGCCGGTTCCTTTCAGCCATCAGCATCACGTGGCTGGTCTGGGCATCGATTGCCGCTACTGTCACACTTCAGTAGAGACTTCCAGTTTCGCCGGCATTCCGCCCACCAAGACCTGCATGAATTGCCACTCACAGATTTGGACCAATGCGCCTTTGCTCGAGCCGGTGCGCGAAAGTTACAAGACCGGCAAGTCGTTGGTGTGGACCCGGGTGAATGATCTTCCCGATTTCGCGTATTTCAATCACAGCATTCATATCAACAAGGGCGTCGGCTGCAATACCTGTCACGGTCCGGTGGACCGGATGCCGCTGATGTATAACTACGCTTCTCTGCAGATGGAGTGGTGTCTCGACTGCCATCGTGGTCCGGAAAAATATCTCAGGCCCCGCGACCAGGTGTTCAATATGCGTTACGAACAACCAACGGGAAGCAAGCCGGTAGAGGTCGATGGCAAGGAGTACACCGACCAGCTCGCGCTGGGCACTGATTTGGTAAAGAAGTACAAGTTGCGAACGGTAACCGACATCACGAGTTGTTCAACGTGTCACCGGTAGGGATTTGATGGAGGAGGTTCGTCTCGCCCGTCCAGCCGGGCGGGACGCCCAGGCCTCCATAAGCAAGAGATCGGCGAATGAAGACAGAAGAAAATAATAGCCCGCGGCGCGAGGAAGTTTGCCCTACCAAGAAAGGCAAGCTCGACCTCGACGCTGTCCGCGACCGGATCGCCGGGACCAAAGGCCCGGAGTACTGGCGCAGCCTAGAAGAATTGGCGGGCAGCCCTGATTTTCAGGAGATGCTGCACCGCGAGTTTCCCAAGGGTGCATCGGAGTGGGTGGATGCGGTCTCCCGGCGCGGATTCCTGAAGCTGATGGGAGCTTCCCTGGCCATGGCGGGTATGACCGCCTGCACCAAGCAGCCGCTGGAGCCGATCGTTCCGTACGTAAAGCAGCCAGAGGAAGTGGTTCCGGGGCGACCGTTGTTTTTTGCCACAGCTTTTACGCTCGGCGGATACGCGAGCCCCATTCTGGTGGAGAGTCAGCTCTATCGCCCCACAAAAGTTGAGGGTAACGACAAGCATCCTGCGAGCCTCGGCGGAACCGATGTTTTTTCCCAGGCATCGATTCTTGGGATGTATGACCCCGATCGTTCGCAGACCCTGACCTATCTTGGGGACGTTCGGACCTGGGGATCGCTTCAGGCTGCATTGCGTGCGCCGCTTAGTATTCAGAAAAGTTTGCAGGGTGCGGGCATTCGCATCCTTACTCCGACCATCTCATCGCCGACGCTGGCGGATCAGTTGCGTGCGGTACTGAAAATTTATCCGCAAGCGAAGTGGCACGTGTACGAGCCGGCGAACCGGGACAACGTACTCGAAGGGGCGAAGTTGGCCTTCGGGCAGCCGGTAGAGACGCAGTACAAGCTCGAAAACGCGGATGTAATTCTCTCGCTTGACGCCGATTTTCTCTATGCGGGATTTCCCGGCTTTGCGCGCTACGCTCGAGACTTTGCCAAGCGGCGCAATCCCGATTCCGGCAAGATGAGCCGGCTCTACGTCGTCGAAAGTACGCCGAGTTCGACGGGGGCGAAGGCGGATCACCGGTTGCCTCTACGGGCGCTGGAAGTTGAATCATTTGCCCGAACTCTGGCTGCCGCGGTCGGCAGCAATCCGAGCCAGGGTGCTGCGGGCGGAGAGCAGGAAAAGTTTTCTGCTTCGATCTTGAAGGATCTTCAGAGTCATCGCGGCTCCAGTGTGGTGATTGCGGGCGATCATCAGCCACCCGCCGTCCATTCCCTGGTTCATGCCATCAATGCCGCCTTGGGCAATGTCGGCAAGACTGTTTTCTATACCGAGCCGGTAGACGCGAATCCGGTGAATCAGAACGAGTCATTGAAAGACCTGGTCGCCGACATGCGTGGCGCCAAGGTAGATGTTCTGATCATTCTGGGCGGCAATCCGGCCTACGATGCCCCCGCTGATCTTGATTTCGCCAATGCGCTGAAGAGTCCAAGCGTTCCGTTCCGCGTTCATCTGGGCCTCTATCAGAACGAGACCGCCGAACTCTGCCAATGGCACGTGAATGAAGCGCACTATCTTGAAGCTTGGGGCGACGCCCGTGCCTTATGACGGGACTGTGAGCATTGTGCAGCCGCTGATTGCCCCGCTGTATGACGGCAAGAGCGCCTATGAATTATTGGCGCTCCTTGCAGGCCAACCCCAATCGAGTGGCCACGAGATCGTTCAGGCCTACTGGAAAACACAGCATCCGGGAGCGGATTTCGACAGCTTCTGGCGCAAGTCGCTCCATGACGGATGGATTGAAGGCACTGCGTTCGCTCCCAAGCAGGTTTCGGCGAAGAACGCGAATCTTGAGCCATCGCCGGCGGCAGACGGCAAGGCTCTCGAAATCAATTTCCGCCGTGATCCCTCGGTCTACGACGGACAATTTTCCAACAACGGCTGGCTGCAGGAATTGCCCAAGCCCATGAACAAGCTCACATGGGACAACCCGGTCCTGATGGGTCCAGCTATGGCTGACCGGTTGGGAATCAAGACCGAAGACCTTGTCGAGCTCGAACTGAATGGGAAGAAGGTTACAGCTCCAGTGTGGGTTCAGGTCGGTCATCCCGACAATTCCATCACCGTCTTTCTAGGCTACGGACGACGCCGTGCCGGCCGGGTGGGCACGGGTGCCGGTTTCGACATGTACCAGCTCCGCTTCAGCGCCACGCCATGGTTTACCAGCGGCGTAGCGATTCGCCAGACCGGAGGCACTTACAAGCTGGCCTCCACCCAGGGCTATCAGACCATGGATACGCCTACGGGCACGCGGCCCCTGGTGCGGTCAGCAACCTTGGAGGAGTACCACAGGGAACCAGAGTTCGCGAAAGAAGAGGAGCCACCAAAAGAGCTGACTTTATACAAGCCCTATCCCTACGCCAGTGAACCCTACGCCTGGGGCATGACTATCGATATGAATGCCTGCGTGGGTTGCAACAACTGCATCGTCGCGTGCCAGTCCGAAAACAATATCGCGGTCGTGGGCAAAGAGCAGACAGTTCTTGGGCGGCACATGCACTGGCTTCGCGTGGATTCCTACTACCAGGGTGATCGGGACAATCCGAAGGCTTACTTTCAGCCGGTTCCGTGCATGCAGTGCGAGAACGCGCCCTGCGAAGTGGTTTGTCCGGTAGGCGCTACGGTCCACAGCAGCGAGGGCCTGAATGACATGGTCTACAACCGCTGCGTGGGTACGCGGTATTGCTCCGACAATTGTCCTTACAAAGTTCGCCGCTTTAATTTCCTGCTGTTTCAGGACTGGGAGACTCCGCAGTTCAAGATGATGCGCAACCCGGACGTAAGCGTGCGTAGCCGCGGCGTGATGGAAAAGTGCACATATTGCGTGCAGCGCATCAACGAGCACCGGATAGATTCCGAACGCGAAGAGCGCAAAATCCAGGATGGCGAGTTACAGACCGCGTGCCAGCAGTCATGCCCTGCGGACGCCATTGTCTTCGGCAACATCAACGACCCCAACAGCCGGGTCTCGAAATTGAAGGCAGGCGCACGGAATTACAGTTTGTTGGGAGACTTGAATACGCGTCCGCGAACCACGTACCTGGCGGATATTCGCAATCCCAACCCGGACCTGGAAGCGGAGCGCAGTTAAATCATGGACGAGCCAATCCAAACCGACCGCGCGCCAGTTATCGAACCCGGCTACACTTTAGGTTCGGTCACGGACAAGATCAGCTCGATCGTGCTGACTCGCCCCACCTCCAATGGGTGGTTCATCGGTTTTGGTATCGCGTTTCTGCTCACCATGATGATGCTGTTCGCGATTTCCTACCTGTTTGTGAAGGGCGTCGGCATCTGGGGCGTGACCATTCCAATTGGGTGGGGATTTGCCATCGTCAACTTCGTATGGTGGATCGGAATCGGGCACGCAGGCACGCTGATTTCCGCGATTCTCCTTCTGCTACGGCAATCGTGGCGCAATTCGATCAACCGTTTTGCCGAAGCGATGACATTGTTTGCGGTGGCCAGCGCCGGTATTTTCCCCTTGATCCACGTCGGGAGACCGTGGCTGGCCTACTGGCTTTTCCCTTATCCCAACACCATGAGGTATTGGCCGCAATTCCGCAGTCCGCTGGTCTGGGATGTGTTCGCGGTCTCGACCTATGCCACTATCTCGGCCCTGTTCTGGTTCATCGGACTGGTTCCCGATCTCGCCACTTTGCGCGACCGCTCGGAAGAGCGCTGGAAGAAGATTATCTACGGCATGCTGGCCCTGGGTTGGCGCGGTTCGGCGCGCCACTGGCATCGCTACGAAACCGCCTATCTGCTGCTCGCGGGTCTGGCTACGCCCTTGGTGCTTTCGGTACACACCGTAGTCAGTTTTGATTTTGCCGTGGGCATCGTGCCCGGCTGGCACACGACGATTTTCCCGCCATATTTCGTAGCGGGAGCGATCTATTCGGGCTTCGCCATGGTGCTGATGCTGGCAATTCCAATCCGTAAATTTTATGGCTTGGAAGACTTCATCACGGAACGCCATCTGCAGAACTCGGCGAAGGTTATGCTTGCCACTGGTCTGATTGTCGCCTACGGATATGGCGTTGAAGCCTTCATGGGTTGGTACAGCGGCAATCGCTATGACGTGTTCACGCTGTGGAATCGCCTGCACGGACCGTATGCCTTTTTCTACTATTTACTGCTGCTTTGCAATATTGGGATTCCGCAGGTTCTGTGGATTCCCAAGCTTCGTTCAAGCCCGATTTGGTTGTTCCTGATTTCCGGAGTTGTTCTGGTCGGCATGTGGCTGGAGCGATTCATCATTGTGGTGGTCAGCCTGCACCGCGACTTCCTGACTTCGTCGTGGGGGATGTACTACCCGACGCGTTGGGATTACATGACCTTCATCGGGACCATTGGCATGTTCCTGGCTGCTATGTTCCTCTTCGTCCGTGTCCTGCCCATGATTTCGATTTTTGAAATGAGGACCCTGCTGCCCGAGGCGGAGGTCAAAGAATGAAGCGCACCAAGGCTTACGGGTTGATGGCCGAATTTGACTCCGTCGATGCTCTGATGGATGCGGCTAATCGAACCCGTGAAGCGGGATACAAGAAGATTGATGCCTATAGTCCCTTTCCCGTGGAGGGCCTGGCGGAAGCGATCGGATTCCATCACGATGAAGTGCCGCTGGTCGTTCTGATTGGGGCGTTGCTCGGCGGTCTTGGCTGGCTATTTGCTTGCAGTACTGGATTTCGGTCGTGAGTTACCCGGTAAATGTGGGCGGCAAGCCATATCATTCCTGGCCGGCATTCATTGTTGTGACTTTCGAAATGACGATTCTTTTCGGCGGAATTTTCGCTGTGTTCGGCATGTTGGCGCTCAATGGATTGCCCATGCCCTACCACCCGGTATTCAATGTGCCGCGCTTTGCATTTGCCACCAAGGACCGCTTTTTCCTGATCGTGTTTTCGTCCGATCCCAAGTACAACCCGGACGAGGTTCGAAGTTTTCTGGAGGGGCTGGCGCCACGCTCGATTTCGGAGGTGCCGGATTAAGAGGCATCCCAATTTCGATGTAGGCGCGAGCGCCGTCACCACGAACGGTGGGGACGCCGCCCCGGCTGTCCAGTCGAGCGAGAGCCCGACAGTTTTGCTCTGGATTTTTGATAAGAACAAGCGGAGCTTCGCTCCGCCGGAGCGGCTGCACGCGGCTGTGATTTGCCGCATCGCGCTTCCTCTGCTCATCGCATCGCTGATGCTGGCCGGCTGCCGGCAGGACATGCACGACCAGCCTAAGTTCAAGCCGTTTGGCGAGAGCGACTTCTACGGCGACCTGCGCTCGGAGCGGCCTCCGGTGGATGGCACGGTGGCACGAGGTCAGCTGCACGAGGATGCATATCTCTACACCGGAAAGATTGGCAACGATCCCGGAAACTACATGCCCTTTCCGGTCACCGAAGAATTGCTGGCGCGCGGCCAGCAGCGCTACAACATTTATTGCGCCCCCTGTCATTCGCGGGTGGGCGATGGCAATGGCGTAATTCCTTCGCGCGGTTTCCCGCGCAAGCCGCCTTCGTTTCATGCCGACCGTTTGCGTAAAGCGCCGCTGGGATATGTGTTTGACGTCATCACCAACGGTTTCGGAGCCATGCCCGACTACGCGTCGCAAATCCAGCCGCGGGATCGTTGGGCCATCGTGGCTTACATCCGCGCTTTGCAGTTGAGCCAGGGAGCCACTCAAGCGGATGTGCCGGCGGGACAGCAGGTGCCATCGACGCCGCCGCAGTTTGAGGAGCCGGGTTCGGGCGCCACGCTTGCCCGTCCTCGAAGTGAAACCAGCGCAGGAGGAGCCGAAATGAGCACCGCTCCCACGCGCAACCTCGACTTGATGGCGCCCCCGGTGGTCAAGACCATCCAGCAACGGTCGTTGCTGGTGGGATTGGTGTTTGCAGTCATCGCAGGCGATAGGAGCCTGGCTCCAACCGGACGAGTTCTTCCGCGCTTATCTCATCGGCTTCATGGCATGGCTCGGAGTGACGCTGGGGTCGATGGCGATTCTCATGCTGCGGCATTTGACCAAAGGCGCATGGGGCATGGTCATCCGCAGAATTCTGGGCGCGGCCATGCGTTGTTCGCCGCTGATGGCGTTGTTGTTCGTGCCACTGCTGTTCGGAATTCACAGGCTGTACATCTGGGCGCGGCCGCTTGATGCCATTGCCGACAAGCACCTGCGAGAACACCTGCAGGAAATCACCAAGACTTACCTAACGGTGAATGGATTTGTCGTCCGCGCCGTCATCTACTTTGCCATCTGGAATCTGCTCTCGTATTTCCTGACGAAATGGTCGGCAGGAACAGGACCATCCTCCGATGCGCGATAACAGTGCGCGCTTCAAGGCGCTGAGCGGGCCGGGCCTGATCCTTTACGGATTCACCATCACGTTTGCGGTGATTGATTGGGTGATGTCGCTTGACCCAAGCTGGATTTCGACCATCTTTGGCCTGTCGTTTCTGATCGGACAAGTGCTATCGGCGCTGTGTTTCGCCATAGTCGTGGAGCGCATTCTTTACCGCTACAAGCCCATGTCGGAGCTGCTGAAGCCGGAGCAGGTGCACGATCACGGAAAATTCATGCTCGACCTTCATCATGGTGTGGGCTTACTTCGCGTTTTCGCAGTGGCTCATCATCTGGGCGGGCAACTTGCCCGAAGAAATTACCTGGTACATGCGGCGGCTGAATGGCGGTTGGGGATACGTTGGATTGTTCCTGGTGTTGTTCCACTTCGCCGTGCCGTTTGTGCTTTTGATTTCGCGTCCTTTCAAACGCGATATCACGCGCCTGGTTTGGCTGGCCGGTTGGATGATGCTGATGCGGTATGTGGACCTGTTCTGGATCATCGAGCCAAATTTTTCCGTGACTTTCAATCTGACCTGGCTGGACGTGGTGGTTCCGATTGCGATAGGCGGTCTGTGGCTGGCGTATTTCTTCCGCAACCTGAGTTCGAGGCCGCTGGTTCCCGCCTATGACGTTTATGCAGTAGAAGTTCTGGAGCCCGAACACGAGCATCACGTATGAGTCACAAGTTATGAGCGACGACATTCACATCGACGGGGGCAACCAGGAAGTGGAGTTTGAGCGCGAAGATCTTGCGCCCAAACCGATCCTGCTTTTCCTGCTTGCACTGTTGTCGGATGCCTGCTGGTGGCTGTCGTCTTGAGGGTGATGTACGGTTTTCTGGACGCGTATGAAAACCACCACGAGCCAGTACAAAGCCCGCTGGTGCAGCAAACGACATCGGATACGCGGACTGTCCTGCCCGGCGAAACCATGAAATTTCCGCAGCCGCGTCTGGAAACCGACGAGCGTCGCGAGATCAATGACTTCCGCGAACACGAAGAAGAAACATTGCACAGTTATGGTTGGGTGGATCAGCAGGGCGGAGTGGTGCGGATCCCCATCGATCGTGCCATGGAACTGTTGGCGCAGCGCGGTCTTCCAACTCGCGCCGCAGACGGGAACAGCTCCGTCATCGGACGTGAATACGGGGAAAGTAGCGGCACGGCGGTCGGATACAAGTGCCGCGCCGGCGAAACGGAAATGAAGGGACGTTTTGGCGTCCTTTGCGGAATCTCTTTGCAGATCTTTGCGGCGAAGATTTTGACGTCGCGCCAAATCAAAGCCTTAACCGCAAAGGACGCAAAGACGAATGGTTACAGGGCGGTTTAAAAATTAGCGCAGTGACAAAGCATCACTACCAACTCGAAACGCATTCTGCTGGCGGCAGTCGTCGTGATGTCCACGGCGCTGTCGGCTTTCGGGCAGGGCATGTCTCAGGGGATCATGTCGCCGCCCGCCAACGTGCGTCCGCCGGGATTGAAGAATGTCGGCATCGAGCAGCATCTGGATGAGCAGATTCCAGCGGATCTTGCGTTCCGCGATGAATCCGGCAAATCGGTCCGCCTGGGAGATTACTTCGGCAAGAAACCGGTCATCCTGAATCTGGTGTATTACCAGTGCCCCATGCTCTGCGGCGAAGTTTTGAGTGGCTTGGAGAGCGCGTTGCGCGTGTTGAAATTCGACGTCGGGAAGGAATTCGACGTCCTGACCGTCAGTTTCGATCCGCGCGAAACTCCGGACATGGCCACGAAGAAGAAAGCCGAATTCCTGAAGCGCTACGGACGTCCGGGCGCTGCCGATGGCTGGCACTTTCTGACCGGCCCGCAGGAGTCGATTGACGCACTGACCAAGGCTGCCGGCTTTCAATATCAGTTCGACCCCAAGACCGGGCAGTTCGCCCACTCGACTGCAATTATGGTTCTGACTCCCGAGGGAAAGATCTCGCAGTACTACTACGGAGTCGAGTACGCGCCCAAGGATTTGCGGCTGGGTTTGATTCAGGCTTCGGAAAACAAGATCGGCAATCTGGCGGATCAGGTATTGCTCTACTGCTATCACTACGATCCGGCGACGGGCAAATACGGAGCGATTATCTCGCGCGTCCTGCAGTTGTCGGGACTCGCGACCGTACTGGGGCTGGGAACCCTCATGACTGTGCTGATCCGCATCGGATCGGGAGTCTGATCAGCCATGCTGAGCGAGATAACGATGTTTGAGAATCATAAGCCGAATGACCGACGACCGAGGACTGACGACCGGGTAGACTATGTTTGATACTTTTCCACTTTGGCCAGCACGAGCCTCGACCGCGGCCGGGAGCGTAGACGCGCTCTTTATATTCCTGGTCATTTTGTCGTCGATGGTGAGTGTGGCCATCTTCACGGCGATCGATTGTGTTTGCAATCCGGTATCGCCGCCGCCGCGGAGTGCTGGCGGAACAGATCGAAGGTTCGACTGCGCTGGAAATGACCTGGTCAGTGATCCCGTTATTTATTTTCTTCGTCATCTTTCTGTGGGGTGCGGCTGATCTACTTCAAGGAACGAACCCCGCCGCGAGGTGCGACCGAAGTGTACGTCGTGGCCAAGCAGTGGATGTGGAAGCTGCAGCACGAAGAAGGGCAGCGCGAGATCAACGAACTGCACGTGCCCGTCGGCCGCGACGTGAAGATGATTTTGACTTCACAGGACGTGATTCACAGCTTTTATGTTCCCGCTTTCCGCATCAAGCAGGACGTCCTGCCAGGCCGTTACACGACGGCCTGGTTTCGCCCAACGAAAGCCGGAACGTATCATCTGTTCTGCGCGGAGTATTGCGGCAGCCAGCATTCTGGCATGATTGGCCAGGTAGTAGTGCTTGAGCCTGCGCAGTATCAGGCATGGCTGAGCGGAGGCGGCGCCTCAGGTTCCATGGCTTCGAACGGCCAGAACATGTTTCTGCAACTCGGCTGTTCCACATGCCATCGCTCCGATACTCAAGGGCGTGGGCCGAATCTTGAGGGGTTGTTCGGCAAACCGGTGCAACTGGAAGACGGACGCGTGGTTACCGCCGATGAAAATTACATTCGCGAATCCATTTTGACGCCAGGCGCGAAAATCGTGAGCGGCTTCAAACCGATCATGCCGGTGTTTCAGGGACTGGTGAGTGAGGAGCAACTGAATGCGCTCGTGGCATACGTGAAGTCACTGAACCAGAGCCCAACGGGAGCGGCGGGCGGTCCGACGGTTGCGCCGTCTGACGCGAAACCGCAGGAACCAAAGGTGCAATAGCAATGGCCACCGCAGCAATCACCGCGGAACGCGAGAATTATCTCAACCAGGAATATGGCATCAAGTCCTGGCTGCTTACCGTTGATCACAAGCGCATCGCGCTGCTCTATCTGCTGTCCATTACTTTCTTCTTTTTCATCGGAGGATTTTTTGCGCTGCTGATCCGGCTGGAACTGTTGACCCCGGCAGGCGACCTGGTACAGGCCGACACCTACAACAAGCTTTTCACCATGCACGGCCAGGTCATGGTGTTTTTCTTCCTGATCCCCTCGATCCCGGCAGTGCTGGGGAACTTCCTGGTGCCGCTGATGATTGGCGCCAAGGATCTCGCTTTCCCGCGCATCAATCTCTTGAGCTGGTATCTCTACATCATCGCCGGCGCTCTGATGCTGCACTGCATGCTTACCGGCGGCGTCGACACAGGCTGGACCTTTTACACGCCATTCAGCACAGCTTTCAGCAATACCAAGGTGATCGAGGCAGGGCTCGCGATCTTCATCTCCGGATTCTCATCCATCCTGACCGGCTTGAATTTCGTGGTGACGATTCACCGCATGCGTGCTCCTGGCATGACCTGGAATCGTCTGCCCCTCTTCATCTGGGCGCATTACGCTACCAGCATCATTCAGTTACTCGGAACTCCGGTGATCGCGGTGACGCTGGTCCTGGTAGTGCTGGAGCGCGCGCTGCATCTGGGAATCTTTGATCCAACACGCGGCGGGGATCCGCTTCTGTTTCAGCACCTGTTCTGGTTTTACTCGCATCCAGCCGTCTACATCATGATTTTGCCCGCCATGGCTGTGGAGAGCGAGATCATTGCCTGCTTCTCACGCAAGCGCATCTTCGGCTACAAGGCTGTCGCGCCTGTCGAGCATTGGAATCGCGGTGCTGGGTTTCCTGGTGTGGGCGCACCACATGTTCGTGGCTGGAATCTCGCTTTACGCAGCACTGATCTTCTCCGCCCTCAGCTACCTGGTTGCCGTCCCTTCGGCCATCAAGGTCTTCAACTGGACGGCGACGATGCACAAGGGTTCGATCACGTTCTCCACGCCCATGCTGTATGCCTTCGGTTTTATTGGGCTGTTCACCATGGGAGGCCTCACCGGATTATTTCTGGCGGCGTTGGGAATCGACGTACACGTAACCGACACTTATTTCGTCATCGCACATTTCCACTACATCATGGTGGGAGGCGCGGTGATGGGGTATTTGGGCGGAATGCATTTCTGGTGGCCGAAAATTTCCGGCCGGATGTATCCCGAAGCATTGGGCAAGATTTCGGCGCTCATTGTTTTCCTCGGTTTCAACCTGACCTTCTTCCCGCAGTTTATCCTCGGCTACCTCGGGATGCCCCGCCGCTACTGGCAGTATCCTCCGGAGTTCCAGGTGTTGAACGTGCTTTCCACGGCTGGGTCTACCATTCTCGCGGTCGGATATCTTTTGCCGATGGTTTATTTCCTGTGGTCGATGCGTTACGGAAAAATTGCGCCCGCCAATCCCTGGGGAGCCTCGGGACTGGAGTGGAAGACCAGTTCGCCACCGCCGACATTCAATTTTGACGAACCCCCAGTAGTCGACTGGGAAGCTTACGATTACGAAAACATTCCTGCACCGGGGGAGGCGCGCGTTGCCGGATAGTCCGATCGCCGTCGCACACCACAATCCGGAGTTGAAACACCATTTTGCCGACATGGAGCAGCAGCGCGACGCTTCCTCGTTGGGCATGTGGCTGTTTCTGGCGACCGAGATCATGTTTTTTGGCGGGATGTTCTGCGCCTATCTCATTTACCGCCTCTGGTATTACCCGGAATTCGCCGCTGCGAGCAGTTCGCTCGATATCACCTTGGGGACGGTCAACACCGCGGTGTTGATCTGCAGCAGCTTGACCGTAGTTCTCGCAGTTCGCGCCGCGCAGATCGGTAAACGGCAAGCTCAGGTGATCTATCTGGCCCTTACCCTGGTGCTGGGGCTGGCTTTCCTGGGCATCAAGGCCGTCGAGTGGACCAGCAAGTTTAAAGAGCACCACGTCCCGGGGCCGACATTTCATTTTGAGGGAACGCTCCCCAACCATCCCGGCCAGCCGGTAGACCAGCAGCACGCGCAGATCTTCTTCTCCCTATATTTCGCGATGACTGGCATGCACGCGCTGCACATGATCATCGGAATCGGGATTTTTTCCTGGTTGCTCTATCACGCCTGGAAAGGGCGTTACACGCCGGAGTATTACACGCCGCTGGAAAATTCCGGTTTATATTGGCACTTTGTGGATATTGTCTGGATTTACCTGTTTCCGCTGCTGTACCTGATTGACCGTAAAAAGTGAACACCGGGAACTGATTATGTCTGAACACGTCGTACCGCTGAAAACGAATGTGACCGTCTGGCTGGTGTTGCTGGTCCTGACCGGAGTGACGACGGGTGTCGCATTTATCGATCTGGGGCCGTTGAACACGATCGTTGCCCTGGTGATTGCCACCTGCAAGGCGCTGCTGGTCGTCCTGATCTTCATGCATGTGAAGTATGCCAGCGACAAGCTCGTCAAAGTGGTCGTGATCTCGGCTATCTTCTTCCTCATGCTGCTGCTCGGTTTGAGCCTGGCAGACTATTCGACCCGGATGCTGAGCTGAAGAAAAGCGGTGGTCAGTGGCCGGGTGGTCAGCGAGTTGACGTAAGCGCTCTTGATCTGCATTAATTCTGACCACTGATCACAGACCACTGAGTACGTGACCTGAGGTGAATCTTATGGCGTTCTGCAATTCTTGTGGCGCGACCCTCGATGGCGGAGCTCAGTTTTGCACGAAATGTGGCGCGACCCAGCCGGTCGGGAAGACGGCTGCAGCCGCGGCCTCTGCACCTGCTACGGTGGGCGCTCCTCTAGCCACGACTCCGAAGAACAATAACGCTCTTAAGATTGTTTTGATTGTCGTTGCCGTCATTGTCGGCATTGGCATCCTGGGGGTGGCTGCTGTCTCTTTCATTGGCTACCGTATTGCCACTCACAGCCGCGTGCGTAATCACGATGGCAATGTTCAGGTTGAAACGCCTTTCGGTTCCGTCCAGACCTCAACCGACCCGGATGACGCCGCTCGTGATCTGGGCGTTGATTCTTACCCGGGAGCTACTATAGTCAAGGGCACTACCTCGAAGATGAATATGGGAAACATGCATACCGCCGCGGCTGATTTCGAGAGCACTGATTCCCCCAATACAGTCGCCGATTTTTATAAGTCGAAGGTCCCCGGCGCCAATGTCATCTCTTCGGAGAGTGATCACTACGCCATCATTGCGACCGATAAGAAGAACATGCTGACCATCAACATCGAGCCCAAGGATGGCAAGACCCGGATTCACATCGCCAGAGTTTCCGGAAAAATCATTAACGGCGGCGATTCTGATAACTAGCCCCGGCGAATGTCTTCCAACCTGGTAGAAATCGGCACGGCCGCCAGAAGTTCCGCGGTGGATGCGGCCGCTCTGGAAGCCGCTCTGCGGCGTCAGCTACGCGGAGAAGTCCGTTTCGACGCTGGCAGTCGCGCCCTTTACGCAACCGACGGCTCCAATTATCGCCAGGTTCCCATCGGCGTGGTTCTTCCGCGTGATGTGGATGACGTCATTGCTACTATCTCGCTGGCGCGCGAATACGGCGCTCCCATCTTGTGCCGCGGCAGCGGCACGTCTCTTGCCGGCCAGTGCTGCAACGTCGCGGTAATCCTCGATTTCACCAAGTACATGAACCAGATCCTCGAGATTGATCCGGCGCGGCGTATTGCCCGGGTCCAGCCGGGTGTGGTTCTCGACAATCTCCGCAATGCCGCGGAGAAGCATCACCTGACATTCGCACCGGATCCCGCGACCCATGATCGCTGCACGCTCGGCGGCATGATCGGCAACAACTCCTGCGGTGTGCACTCGGTAATGGCGGGGAAGACTGACGACAACATCGATGCCCTCAATATCCTCACCTATGACGGTCTGCGGATTCAGGTCGGACAAACCACTGACAGAGAGTTGGAGCAGATCGTTCATGAAGGTGGCCGGCGCGGCGAAATTTACGCTGGTCTGCAGGGACTTAGAGACAGGTATTCCGATCTCGTCCGCCAGAAATATCCCGACATTCCACGCCGAGTTTCCGGATACAACCTCAATTATCTGCTGCCAGAGAACGGCTTCGATGTGGCTCGAGCGCTTGTTGGGACAGAGGGTACTTGCGTCACTGTGCTGCAAGCCACGTGTCGTCTGGTTGAAAGCCCTCCCGCACGAGTGTTGTTAGTGATTGCGTATGCCGACATCTTCCAGTGTGCGGACCATGTACCTGATGTCTTGGCCCACAAGCCGATCGGGCTCGAAGGCGTAGACGACCTCCTGGCGGAATATACCCGGCGCAAGGGCATCAACCCGGAAGGGCTCGCGTTATTGCCCGACGGAGGCGGCTGGCTGTTGGCGGAATTTGGCGCCGCAACCGTGCCTGAGGCTGAAGCTCAGGCGGCCGGGCTGATGGAGGTTCTCGGCCGAGGACCAAATCCGCCGGAGATGCGGCTCTTCACGAATCGCGATCAGATCAAGCGAGTGTGGGAGGTGCGCGAGTCCAGCCTGGGAGTGGTTTCATATGTTCCCGGCGAAGACCTTACCTGGGAAGGGTGGGAAGATTCCGCAGTAGCGCCAGAGCATCTGGGGAAATATCTGCGCGGTTTGCGTGGGCTGATGAACAGCTTCGATTATCGTGGCGCCTTGTATGGCCATTTCGGCCACGGGTGCGTGCATAATCGCATCAATTTCGATCTCGAATCGAAAGAGGGAATCGCCAAGTTCCGCAAATTCATGGAGGAGGCGGCGGACCTGGTTGTCAATTACGGGGGATCACTCTCCGGCGAACATGGCGACGGGCAGGCGCGAGCGGAACTGTTGCCGAGAATGTTCGGACCGGAGTTGCTCCAGGCCTTTCGCGAATTCAAGAACATCTGGGACCCAGCCTGGAAGATGAACCCGGGCAAAGTAGTTGAGCCCTACAAACTGGACGAAAATTTGCGCTTGGGAGCCAGTTACAGCCCTTGGCAACCGGAGACGCATTTCAAATTCCCCAACGACAATGGGAGTCTTGCCCGCGCAACTCTGCGCTGCGTGGGAGTCGGCAAATGCCGCCACGAAGCCGGCGGTGTCATGTGTCCAAGCTTCCGGGTCATGCACGATGAGGAGCATTCCACTCGTGGCCGCGCCCACCTGCTCTGGGAGATGGCCCAGGGAGATGTAGTCCGCGATGGCTGGCGCGACGAGGTGGTCAAAGAGTCCTTGGATCTATGTCTTTCCTGCAAAGGCTGCAAGAGCGATTGCCCGGTCAGTGTCGATCTCGCCACGTACAAAGCCGAGTTTCTATCTCACTACCACGAAGGGCGCCTGCGTCCCCTGGGTCATTACGCATTTGCCAATATCGACATCTGGGCACGACTGGCGTCCAAAGTTCCGGGATTGGCCAATCTTGCTACCCAACTGCCCGTTCTACGGGAAATCGCTAAGCGCGCAGTGGGCATGCCACAGCAACGTAGCGTTCCGGCGTTCGCTCCCCAAACTTTCCGGTCATGGTTCAATTCGCGGAAGCCGCAAAATGCCGGAGCCGCCCGGGTCATGCTCTGGCCAGATACGTTCAATAACCATTTTCTGCCAGATACTGCCAAGGCTGCGGTGGAGGTCCTTGAAGCAGCCGGATTCGTCGTAGAGATACCTCGGGCTATCGTGTGTTGCGGGCGGCCGCTCTATGACTTCGGCATGTTGGACCGCGCCAAGCGCTTACTTCTAAAGGCGTTGGATATTCTCGCGCACGAGATCGACGACGAAATTCCGATCGTCGTGCTGGAGCCCAGTTGTGCAGCTGTGTTTCGCGATGAGCTGCTCAATCTGTTTCCTGAGGATCAACGCGCCCACAAGTTGTCGCGGCAGACGTTTCTTTTGAGCGAATTTCTGGAGAAGAAGGCGCCCGGCTTCCAGCTTCCAAAATTGCCCGCTAAAGCGCTTATTCACGGCCATTGTCACCACAAGTCGCTGATGAAGATGACGGATGAAGAGTCCGTCCTGACAAGAATGGGATTGAGGTGGAGCGCTCCCGCGCCGGGATGCTGCGGCATGGCTGGCTCGTTCGGCTTCGACGAGGACAAGTATGACGTATCGCAGGCAATCGGCGAGCTTGAGCTTCTGCCCGCAGTCAGGCTGGCACCGCCCGAAACCTTGATCATTGCGGATGGCTTCAGTTGCAGGGAGCAGATCGGCCAATCCACGGATCGACAGGCTCTGCATCTGGCGGAAGTGATCGCAATGGCATTGCATAGTCCATCGGTGCCGAACGCTGGCTATCCAGAAAGGCCGCAGGTTGAGCGGCAGAGGGCTGGGATAGAGCAGTCGATGAAGCGGGCTGGGACTGGCCTGGCCGCCGTCGCTGCGGGAGCAACTCTCTTTTGGTGGCTGAAGACCAGGAAATAACCGTGTTTCTCGGACCGGTTCAACGGTCCTGACAACTGTCATCTAACAGAAAGCCAATTCCTTACGCGAACCTCTAATTAACCGTAAGTGCAATATAATCAATCAGTTGCTTGTTTACCTCGCGGTCTCTCCCCAAGTGGAGTGAATTCTGGGACAATATAGCTACTGACGGTTGAGACATCTACAACCTTCCTTATCCCTGGCCGGCTAGCAGGTTTTTATGGCATTAGACTCAGAAACCACTCTTACCCTGCCCGAAACCGCACGGGCGACTGAGGTCGCGGTTGCGCCGGCGCTTCGTGGGTCTGTTCTCGTTCTTATCCAGTTCGATGTGTGCGAAGAGATTCGCCTCGACCAGCTCCGCGAGATCTTCGGCGCGCGCACCATGGAACAGCCGAGCTTCAAGCATTTGACTCCGGCCTACGTCCGGTATCAGCGGCCTCCGGTAGTGGAACCTATTGAACCCCTGATTTTGGACAGTGGTGAGCGGCTGGAGGGTCAAATCAAGTATTACGACTACGGCGTCCTGAGCGTGGTCTTCGAGCTGCCTTTCGCTGGCGATTGGGACACCCTGGTTCGTCTGGGAAGCCGGTGGGTTTGGGATGTCGATTTCGAGAAACACGCTTCCCGCATCGTTCGGGAGAAGTTGGAACGAGCTGCGCCTGCGCTGGTCAAACGCTATCCGGATTGGTTGAGCGAGGACTATTTCATTTTTCACGTCAGGGAGATTGCCGGTACTCCTTCTGCCAGCGAGCTATGCACTTCGCAGGGCGGGCGGATCGCACAAATTGTGCGCGGAGAACTCGCCCAGCTCTCAGAGGGTGAACGGAATGAGATCCTGCAATCGCGGGCTTCGTACTATCCCAACGATCTGGCGGTGATCGGTTGGAACGCGGCCTTTCTCTACGACAGTGAAGCGGGAGCCGAGACAGCCATCCAGTTGCTGGAGTACGCCAACTCCCAGCTGCTTGAATTCCGTCACTATGACGAATTGTTGACTCGTGAGTTGGCCACCGTGTACGCAGCTCTGGACCAAGGCACTGGAATGCTGGCTCGCTGGCGGCTGGCGCGCGCGGCCACTGAACTACATACCGTTCTGCTGGACGTAAATGAGCTAACCGAGCGCGCTGACAACGCCATCAAGTTCCTCAGCGATATGTTTTCCGCGCGTCTCTATAAATTGGCGGCTGCCAAAGTTGGAGTGCCGGACTACAAAGACCTGGTGACGCAGAAACTGCAAACCGCTGAAGACCTCTACCGCTTCATGGTGGATCAGTTCAACCAGAGCCGGGCCTTCGTTCTCGAACTGATGGTGGTGATCATCCTGATTATCGAACTAGCCTTCCTGTTCGGCGGCAAAAGGTAAGTACACGCGGGACGGGCACCCTCGCCTGTACAAGGCGTGGAACTACCAAGGACACAAAATTACACAAAGGAACTCCGATATTTTGGTTTCCTTCGTGTGACTTCGTGTCCTTCGTGGTTTAAGGTTGCATGTTCCAAGGGGAGACTCATGCGAGGACTGAAAGGCAAACGCGTTCTGATCACGGGAGGCGCCAGCGGAATCGGCGCGGCCACAGCAGCCCGCTTTCTGGAAGAGGGCTCATCTGTCGTTGTTCTGGACCGCGACGCCAAGGGCCGAAAGCAGATTCACGCAGAGTTGCCGAACCTGGCTGGAACGGTGGACGCCGATGTCTCCAACCTCAAGCAGGTGGAAGCCGCATTCTCCGACGCGGTCGCGATGATGGGCGGTGTAGATGTCCTGGTCAACAATGCCGGGATCAGCATTCGTCACAACTTCCTCGACATTACGCCGGCCGAGTGGGACAAAATAATCGCGGTCAATCTGACAGGCGTGTTCTACATGGCGCAGACCGCGGCGAGGCACATGTGGAAGCAGGGTAGCGGCGTAATCCTCCAGACCGCGTCAACCAACGGACTGGTCGGCCAGCCTTACTACGCCGACTACAACGCCACCAAGGCGGGAGTGATTGAGTTGACCAAGTCGATGGCGCTGGAACTCGCCCCCAAAGTTCGCGTGTGCGCGGTGGCCCCAGGATACGTTCTCACGCCCATGCAGCGTGCCGAATACACCGACGAAATGCTGGAAGCGGTAAACCGCAAGATTCCCTTGCGACGGCATGCTCAGCCGGCAGAAATCGCCGCCCTGTTCGCATTCCTGGCCTCCGACGACGCGGCCTACATGACCGGCCACGTCTATACCATTGACGGAGCGGAAACAGCGGGAGGCTTGGCAAGCCGGTAGTCAGGCATAAGCCAGTTGCACAACCCTGTCATCCCGACCGAAGCGAAGTGGAGGGATCTGCTTTTTGGTCAATTCGCCGCCACAGCAGGTTCCTCCACTACGCTTGCTGCGCTGCGCTCCGGCCGGGATGACAGGCTATTTGTTACTGAGTAAATTAGACGTATGATCTTCGTCCTCGACAACTACGATTCTTTCACCTACAACCTGGTGCAATACCTGGGAGAAATGGGTGAAGAGGTTGTAGTGCGGCGCAATGATCAGACGACGCCAGCGGAAGTAGATGCAATGGGCCCGGAACGGATCCTGATCTCGCCAGGGCCCTGCACTCCGCAAGAGGCCGGGATCACGATTTCTCTGATTCAGCATTTTGCGGGCAAGGTGCCGCTTCTGGGTGTCTGCCTGGGACATCAGGCGATTGGCGCGGCTTTCGGAGGCAACGTTGTCCGAGCGCCGCATCTGATGCATGGCAAGACCAGCGAAGTCCGGCACGACGGCAAGACCATCTTCGAGAACATTCCGTCGCCGATGACGGCGACACGATACCACTCGCTGATCGTTGAAGAACGAAAGTTGCCCGCGGATCTTGAGGTTAGCGCCTGGACAACAGAGAAAGACGGGTCGAGAACCATCATGGGCCTTCGACATCGGAAGTTTCAGATTGAAGGCGTGCAGTTCCATCCTGAGAGCGTGCTCACGAGCGAAGGGAAGAAGCTGGTAGAAAATTTTGTGAAGCAGTGAAGAAACAGTGGTCGGTGGTCAGTGGTCAGTTACCAGTAAGCCCGGTGCACTCTGAAGTTAGCGAACTATCGTCACACCCAGGTCTGCCCACACCCTATCTCCCCCGAGCCGTCTCCACCGCCCTCAGTACGGCTTGCGCCTTGTTCATGCTCTCCACAAATTCACTTTTCGGATCTGAATCTGCCACGATGCCTGCTCCGGCCTGCAGATACGCTTTTTTACCCTGCATCAGCATCGTGCGGATAGCGATGCATGAATCCAGGTTTCCATCGAAATCTGCATAGAGCACCGCGCCTCCGTAAACCCCGCGACGAGTTGGCTCCAGTTCCTCGATTATTTGCATCGCGCGAACTTTCGGTGCGCCGCTGAGAGTGCCTGCAGGAAAGCAGGCGGCGAAAGCATCGAGCGCGTCGAGTTCGGGGCGCAGCTTGCCGACGAGCGCCGAGACGATGTGCATGACGTGTGAATAACGCTCGACGTACATCAGGTCTTTCACCTTCACCGAGCCGTACTCGCTCACCCGGCCCAGATCGTTGCGTCCCAAATCCACCAGCATGACGTGTTCGGCACGCTCTTTTTCGTCATGAAGCATCTGTTGCTCCATGAGCTGGTCTTCCGCCTCGTCGCGGCCCCGTGGGTGAGTGCCGGCGATGGGTCGATATTCCAGTTTGCGTCCGGTAACGCGCACCAGCATTTCCGGGGATGAGCCAAGTACGTGCGTGTCTCCCATTCGCAGAAAATATAAATAGGGAGAGGGATTCACGGCACGCAGAGCGCGATACACATCGAACGGCGCGACACCGGGGACGAAATCCAGGCGCTGGGAAAGCACGACCTGAAAAATATCTCCCGCGGCAATGTATTCCTTGGCACGCTCAACCGAATCGACAAAGCGCTTTCGCGGAGTTCCGGCGTGAACTTTCAGTTTGCCGGTGGTCTTCTTTGCGGTCTTGTGCCAGTGCGCCGGGCGCAAGTCCAGTCGCCAGCTTCTTTTCCAGGATGGCAATATCGGCAGCGGCGCGATCATAGGCCCGTCGCGGGCTCTCGCGCGACACGTCGGCGTTGGCGATGATGTGAATCTGGTGGCGCAGGTGATCGAATGCCAGTAAACGGTCGAAGAACATCAGCACGCAATCAGGCAGGCCAAGGTCGTCTTTCGCATGCTTGCCGATGTTTTCCAGTTGGCGAACCGCGTCATAGGCGAAGTAGCCGACGGCACCGGCGGTGAAGGGAGGCAGTCCCGGAACCATCGCGGGACGATGCTGGCGCAGCAGTTCCTTTACCACCTGGATCGCATTGCCTCGGCGCTTTTCCTTATGCTTGCCGCGCTGAACCACTATCGCGTCCGCCTTCGGCCCGGACCTGCATGTAAGGGCGCGCCCCCAGAAAGGTGTAGCGGCCGATCTGTTCGCCGCGTTCGACCGACTCGAGCAGAAAAGCGTCGGGCTCGTCGGAGGCAATAGCGAGAAAGGCGGAGACCGGCGTCAGCAAATCAGCCGATACCGACTTCACCACCGGAACTAATGTGGCATCGCCTGCCAAACGGGAAAATTCTTTGTAATCGGGACGAATCATGTGAGAGGAGTCATTATAGAGAAGCCGGACGTCGCACGGTGAAACACTCGCGGTAGAACCTTGTAAAATCGAATTTCGAGAGCAATAAGCCCTCCCTACATGCCTGCCATTCGTCGCCCCCCCGGCCCTCCTCCCCGCTTTATTGTCGGTCGCTTTCCCTTGCTTGGATCCGATCCGCTGCCAGTCTTCACCGGCTGGGCGCGCGAGTTCGGCGACATCTTTTATTATCGCGCCGGTTGGATCCATGTGTACTTCCTGAACCATCCTGACCTGATTGAATCGGTGCTGATCTCGCAATCGCAGAATTTCGCGAAGGATAAAGTCATCCAGAACAGCCGCTGGTTCCTTGGCCAAGGCCTCTTGACCAGTGAAGGCTCCGAGTGGCGCCGGCAAAGGCGGCTTTGCCAGCCCGCGTTTCACCGGGAGCGACTGTCTTCCTATGGGCAAACGATGGGCGCCTATTCCGAAGAAATGATGACTGCCTGGCCGGATGGCGAAGTCCGCGACATCCATCAGGAAATGATGCAACTCACCATGCGCATCGTGGCAAAGGTTTTGTTCAGCGTAGAAGTGAGCGAGGACGCGAAGAAAATTGCTGCCGCACTCAACCTGCTGATGCGCCACACTTCGGGACTGAGGATGATCATGCCTCCGCCTCTGCGGCACGTCCCGCTGCCGGCGCTGGTGCAAGTAAAGCGGGCGGTGCGTGAACTGGACGAGATCGTCAACCGCATCATCCGCGGCGTCGCGCCAGCGGGGAAGACACCGGCGACCTGCTCTCCATGCTTATGGCTGCCCGCGACGAAGATGGCAGCGCGATGACTGACCGCCAGTTGCGCGATGAAATCATGACGTTCTTGCTGGCTGGGCACGAGACTACCGCTGTATCGCTGTCGTGGACTTGGTATCTGCTTGAGCCAGCATCCCGAAGCCTGCACAGAAACTCCGTCAGGAACTCAACGAAGTTCTCCAGAGGGCGCACGCCTCAACTTGAAGATTTGCCCGCTTGCCCTATACCGACAAAGTTGTAAAGGAATCCATGCGCCTGTATCCGCCGGCGTGGAGCCTTGCCCGTACTACCGTGAAAGAAACTGAGATCGGCGGTTACCGGATTCCGGTTGGAGCAAACGTGGTGATGAGCCCATGGATCATGCATCGCGACCCGCGGTTCTTTGAACATCCCGAACAGTTCGATCCAGATCGCTGGTCCGGGCAGGCTGCCCAACAACTTCCCCGCTTCGCCTACTTTCCATTTGGTGGCGGACCTCGCCTTTGTATTGGAGCTTCATTCGCCATGATGGAGACGAACATTCTTCTGGCAACGATCGCGCAGCGATTTCAGTTGCACCTGATTCCCGGTCATCCGGTCACTCCTCAACCGGGTATTACGCTTCGCCCGCGGCACGGTATCCGCATGAAAATGACCCGAAACTGAGCCAGAGTAACCAGCGAATGAATTGACGGATGGGCCGTGGCCGTTGGAAGATGGCGGTTCAGGCCAAATCCGCTCAACGGGGGCGTATGCGTATCAAGTTCTGGGGCGTACGTGGATCTACGCCGACTCCCCAGCCCGACAACCTGCGCTATGGAGGAAACACCTCCTGCGTCGAAGTTCGCTTCGGCGACGATCTCTACATCTTCGATTGCGGCACCGGATTCCGGTCGCTGGGCCAGCAGCTTCAGCGGGAATCCGAAGGCAATGCCATCAATGCGCACATTTTTGTTTCGCATTTCCACTGGGACCACATCCAGGGCATCCCATTCTTCAGTCCGCTTTACGACAATGCCGAAAAATTCCTTCTCTTTTCACTCTTCCAGCCGCAACCGACTCGCTGAAGCGCGTGATGGAAGAGCAGATGGCCGCGCCTTATTTCCCGGTAGGCATGAGCGAAATGAAGGCGCAGCGCGGTTTCCACAACGTGGAGCAGGGTAAGGTGCAACTCGACGGGACGACCATCGAAGCCATGTGGCTCAACCATCCCCAGGGCTGCATGGGCTTTCGTCTGGAAACCAAGGACGGAGTGCTGGTGTACGCCACTGACAACGAGCCCGGCGATCCTGTGTTCGACAAGAGTGTTCGAAAATTGGCCGCCGGAGCGGATGTATTGATCTACGACGCCCAGTATCTTCCGGAAGAATACGAAGCCCGCAAACGGGGCTGGGGACACAGCCACTGGCGCGAAGCCATCAATGTCGTGATGGAAAGCGGCGCGAAGGAACTGATCCTTTTCCATCACGATCCCGACCACGACGACGCCTGCATTGACAAAGTGGTGAAGCAGGCGCGTGACCACTATCCCAAAGTGAGGGCTGCGTCAGAGGGGATGGAAATTACGCTTTAGCTTCAGCTCGAATCGCGAAGGCCAAGCCGGGATTGTAGTTGTTTACGGTAACGGCGGCTCAACCGGAGCCTCGCGCCGCCTTCCAGCAGGACTTCATATTCGCCGTCCTCACTCAGTTTCAGACCACGAACGCGATCAAGGTTCACGATTGTCGAACGGTGGATACGGCAAAAGACGTTTGGCTCCAGTTCCTGCTCAAGGTCCGACAGACTGCGGCGCAGCAAGTGGGTTTTGGTTCCTACCTGCAGGCTCGCGTAGTAATCCGCAGCTTCGATCCAATCAATCTCGGAGATTTTTACAAAAACGATCCGGCCGGCGCTCTTGACCGCCAAGCGTTCTGCCTTTCGAGGAAGATGTTTTCCCAGTGCGATCTTCTCCTTGGCGCGGCTCAGCGCGAGCGCGAATCGAGCATTGTCGAAGGGCTTCAACAAGTAATCCATCGCGCCCGCTTCAAAAGCGCGCAGAGCGTATTGATCGTAAGCGGTAACGAAGACGATGGCGGGAGGAAGATCACTGCCTAGCAGTTCCAGCAAATCGAAGCCGTCACATTCCGGCATTTGCACATCAAGGAAGACCAGATCAGGTTTGGCACTGCGGATTTCCGCCAATGCCTCCATTCCGGAACCGCATTCTTTGACAATCTCGATCCCTGGATCAAGGCGCAAAAGCACGGCAAGGTTGCTGCGCGCGAGCGGTTCATCGTCCACGATCAGCGTACGTATTTTTGAAGCGTGCTCTTCTGCGAGCACAGATTACTCCTTCGTCTCAACGGAAACGAAGGGGACAGAAAAGCAGACTTCCACCCCACCGGCCTCCTGGTTCTGCATGCTCAAATCGAAGGCGGTTCCGTAAAGGCTTTCCAGGCGCGTGCGCACGTTGGACATGCCAATGCCGGAGCCGGTCTCCTGCCAGCCCGCCGGCAGGGCAGGGCCGTCGTTAAATACGCTTAGCGTCAGCCTGCCATTGGAGCGAAAGCCGGCAATCCGGATTGATCCTCCCTGTACCCGCTTCGCGATGCCATGCTTGATGGCGTTTTCCACCATGGGTTGCAGAATCAGACTGGGGACTTGGGCCGCAAAGAGTTCTGACGGAACGTTGACTGCAAATTGCAGACGCTCGGCAAATCGCACCTTCTGGATGTCCAGGTATCTGCGCGTGAACTCCAGTTCCTCTTCCAGCGGCACCTGTTGCCGATCAGAGTCCTGCAACACTCGACGGAGAAAATCACTTAACCCGGCTATCATGCTCACCGCTGCGTCATTTCTTTTCTCGCGCACCAGCGCAGCGACCGCGTTCAGAGTATTGAACAGGAAGTGCGGCTCGATCTGCCTGCGCAAGGCATTGAGCTGTGCCTTTGAAAGTTGCTCGTTGAGGCGTGCGGTCACGGTTTGTTCATTGGCTAACCGTTCTCGCGAATCCAGCATAAAACTAACCAGGAGAATGGCTCCGTAAACAACTGAGTAGGAGAGAACTCTTTCGTAGAAGGTATGCGACCAGAGATAGCCGAACGCTTCGGGCCCGGGATTCTTGGCCCACGGATTCAGCCACTCATCCAAAGACGCGGACCACGCAGCGCAAATCAAACTGATGGCGGCACATGTGCCAAGGTGCGTCACCCATGGGAGCAGGCTCCTCCATTCCGTTGGAGGATATTTACGTGCCAGGCGCATCACCAGGGAAGTCGCCAGCGCCCACGGCAGCCACGAAAGCAGCAGATACCAAAAGAGTGCTACCCATGCATGGTGCATTCCCTCTGCCCGCATGACGAAGACAGTTTGCGTCGCGTCGAAGAGTCCTACGCAGAACCAGATCGCCGCGATCCAGAGCCATTGCGGAAGCTCAGAGTGTGTGCGGGTCGTCGCCATAAGGAGGATCCTAATCGATGACGCTGCCAGATAGCCTTAGAATGCAGCGAAGCGTCTGCTCACTGCAGTAGACGGTCTGGCGCAATAAGGGGCGCGGCTTCATACTATCCGCATGATCGCCAAAGCCAATACCAAGATTATCCTGCTCGGCATAATGATTGTGTTGACTGTAGCGGCGTTGGCCGCATTCCGCGAGGATAACGCGCCGCCGAGTAATGGCCCGGAATATACCAGCGATGGCCAGATGAAAGTTCCCGCAAATTACCGGGACTGGGTATACCTCACAACTGGCTTTGACATGAGTTATACCCCCGGAACGGGGATGGCCGACCACCACATGTTCGACAATGTCTTCGTGAATCCTGAGGCGTACAAAGTATTCCTGGAGACAGGCACGTGGCCGGAGAAGACCATGCTCGCGCTCGAAGTTCGCGAGGCACAAGGCAAAGGTTCGATCAACCAGAAAGGCAACTATCAAGGTGTCGGCGTCATGGGGCTAGAAGTGCACGTAAAGGACAAATCTCGTTTTCCTGGCGGGTGGGCGTTTTTCGGTTTCGATGACAATAAGACGGCGAAAATGACGCCGACAACCGCCAGTTGCTACACCTGTCACTCGGAACACGCGGCTGTGGACACGACGTTTGTCCAGTTTTATCCCACACTGCTACCGATCGCTAAAAGCAAAGGCACTCTCTCCGCCGGATACCAGAAAGAAAGCGCAACACCCTCGCCGAAGTAAGCATTGGTCTTGGTCAAAAGCCACGCTTTTGTCTCGGTTTTCCATTCAGTGTGATGGTAACTGTGTTAGTTCCCCGTAACTTGCCTCCCCGCCCCGGCCCTGCATATACTTTAAAGGTTTGCCCGCCAACTCCGGGAAAGTCACCCGGCGCCGGCCAGGCATCTTACCGTCTGACCGACCAATCGGAGACCGTCATGGCTATGAAGACCATTTCCCTCGAGCAAGAGATCAATCCGTGGGAGGCGCAGGCCGCCCGTTTTGACTTTGCCGCCCAGAAGTTGAACCTGGACGAGGGTTTAATGAAGGTCCTGCGGTATCCAACACGGGAGATTATCCTCCACATCCCGGTAATGATGGACAACGGGCATCTGGAGGTATTTACCGGCTTCAGGGTTCAGCATTCCATCGCACGCGGCCCGGCTAAAGGCGGACTGCGCTATTCACCCGACGTCACCTTGGACGAAGTCCGAGCGCTGGCCAGCTGGATGACCTGGAAGTGTGCGGTAGTCAACATTCCGTTCGGCGGCGCCAAGGGTGGGGTCATTTGCGATCCTCACAAGATGTCCCAGGGCGAACTGGAGCGCATGACACGCCGCTATACCGCGGAGCTGGTTGAGTTTATCGGTCCTGAAAAGGACGTGCCCGCTCCCGACATGAATACCAACGAGCAGACCATGGCGTGGATGATGGATACGTACTCCATGCACATGCGGCAGACCGTCACGGCGGTGGTTACCGGTAAGCCGATCAATATTGGCGGGTCCAGGGGACGCCGCGAAGCTACCGGCAGGGGCATCATGATCGTGTGCGACGAAGCGGTCAAGAAGCTCGGACTTAGTCCTGAGTCCACGCGCGTTATCGTCCAGGGTTTCGGTAACGTTGGGTCAAACGCGGCGCGCCTGATGGCGGAAGTGGGGTACAAGGTCATCGGCATCGTTGAAGTGGATGGCGGCCTGGTCAACAAGAACGGGATTGATGTGGACGCACTCTGGGAGTATCGCCAGCGTAATGGGAGCATTCACGGTTTCAAGGGTGCGGAGGCCGAAGATCCTGCGGAATTGCTCGTCTCTGATTGCGAAATCCTCATCCCGGCTGCCACTGAAAACCAGATCACCAGCCGCAACGCCGACAGGATCAAGTGCAAGATCCTCGCTGAAGGCGCCAATGGCCCCACCACGGCCACTGCCGACGACATTCTTGCGGACAAACGCGTATTCGTGATCCCCGACATTCTCTGTAACGCCGGTGGCGTCACCACGTCCTATTTCGAATGGGTGCAGGACCGCCAGGGATATTTCTGGAAGGAATCGGTCGTCAACGAGCAGCTTGAACACATCATGAAGACCGCGTTTGAGGATGTGGTCCGGTTCTCCGAGACCCACGGAGTCAACAATCGAATCGCTGCCTACATGCTCGCTATTGATCGCGTGGCTTATACGGTTCGCCAGCGCGGAATCTACGCCTGACAAAGGTTGAGTCGGCTCGAGTCTTACGGCTGCGGTAAGTCCAGGGCCTGCTATGCCTCTCTTTTCCTGAGTTGACCCCTATCGGTCGAAGTGTCATTATGGTCGCCCTGCAGACGGGCTGGAAAGCGCTCCGGACGCCCCGGAGGCGACGTTTCCGTGGAAATCGAACGCCTGTCGCGAATGAGAAGAGGAAATCATGAGCAGACTGCAAACCAGATTGAGCACGTGGATGATGGTGCTCTGCGTTTTATTTGTCATGTCCGGGGTAAGCGCCTTTGCCAAACCCCAAACTCCGGCTTCTACGGACGACCAAACCGCCACGACAACCACCAAGAAGAAAAAGAAAAAGGCTAAGACGGCTACCGATGCGACCGGTGCAACAGCGTCGAGCGACCAGGCTGCCGCCACTGACGCGACGGCTACTCCTACCAAGAAAACGAGGAAAAAGAAAACTGCCTCGACTGACGCGGCTGCCACGCCGGATTCGTCAGCAACAGCGACTGACACCGGAACCAAGAAGACACGCAAGTCAAAGAAAACCGCCGCAGATTCTGGTGCGGCACCTGCGACACCCGCTGCCCCAGCGGCGTCAGCACCCGCCACCGCCGCCAGTACTGACAGCACCGCTGCGCCAGCGAAGAAGACTCGCAAGAGCAAAAAGTCGAACACGGATTCGGGGACAACTCCGGCTGCTTCTGCAGAACCAGCTCCAGCCGCACATGCCGCGCCCGCAACCAGCACACCGCCCGCGAATTCGATGGCCGCTCCTTCGAACTCGGGTTCTTCCAACTCAATGGCCCAATCCTCGGCGGCTCCGGCAAAGACCACTCCGGCGAAGACCAGCAGCAAGGCGACGGCTTCCAGCGCCGTTTCCGATCCGCAAATTGCTTCGGCCAAGTCGAGTGGCATGGTCTGGGTCAACACGGACAGCGGCGTCTACCACAAAGGCGGCCGTTGGTATGGAAAGACCAAGACCGGAAAATTTATGAGTGAAGCCGACGCCAAAGCGGCTGGCTTCAAAGCATCGGAAAAAGACTAAGGAGACTCAATGAAACGCAATATCGTGACCAGATTCCTGCTCTCGCTTTTCGCCCTGACAGTATTAACCGCCGTGGCCGTAATGCCAGCCGCGGCACAGAGCTCCAAGACAACCAAGACGGCCAAGACGGACTCGGCCATGTCTGCGCCTGCGTCCACCGATCTGCTCGACATCAATTCGGCAACGAAGGATCAACTGGATGCACTTCCCGGGATCGGCGAAAAGTATTCGCAAAAGATCATTGACGGCCGTCCCTATGCGAAGAAGACTGATCTGACTCGCAAGAAAATCATTCCCTCGGCTACCTACGCCAAGATCAAGGACATGATCATCGCCAAACAGCAGTAGTTGGATATCTTGTGCCGCGCCGGGAACCCTGATTTCCGGTGCGGCTTTTATTCATCGTCGCAGTTGATATTTAGGAGGCATTATGGGTTTTCTGGAAGATATGGCTTGTAAGGAATTGGGCAGCGTGTTGTCGAGCAGCTCGAATCCGATGGCGTCCACTGTCATGCAGATGATCAACAATCAGCCCGGTGGCATTTCCGCATTACTGCAGCAGTTTCACGACAAGGGCCTCGGCAGCCTGGTCAGTTCGTGGGTTGGAACGGGACAAAATCTCCCCATTTCCGCGGACCAGATTCAGCATGTTCTGGGAAGCGAGCAGGTGAAGGAACTGGCAGCCAAGGCGGGAATTTCGCCCGAGGCCGCAAGCTCTCATTTGTCGCAATTGTTGCCCATGCTCATCGACAAGATCACCCCGAACGGACAAGTTGCGGATTGCGCACCCTCGGCGTCGGGATCGACTTCGTCAATGCTTGAAGCTGGGATGGACATGCTGAAGGGGTTCGGCAAGACCGGCACTGAAGGCTAGTTAAGAAGCCTTTCTAGGTTGGGACACACTCGGGGGCTTTCTGCCCCCTTCTTTTGGGGTCATACCTGCTAACTGCAAAGTCGTTGGCGGAGGATGGCTGGCTTTGCGCTCCGGAATGCTCCCAGAACAGTGATATCTAACTTTTAGTTCCGTTGCTTTCGCCGTTGGTGGTGGAGGATAATGGGGTGCGGCCAGCTTCACCTCGCCCGGCTGGCGGCCCGTGCCTGCGGTGAACCTGCCCAACTCCATCACGCTGACCCGCATCTTCAGCATTCCACTGCTGATCTGGCTTCTGTCTACCAACCATTTTCACGCTTTTAGTGGCGAACAGGAACTGCTGGCTTCGGCCTTGTTCATTGCCGCGTCAATCACTGACGGCATTGACGGATATCTGGCTCGCCGGCGCGGCCAAATTACCACGATGGGGATGTTGTTGGATCCGCTCGCCGACAAGCTTCTCATTGCCGCCGCTTTTATCGCTTTGGTGCAATTCAATCCGGGACTCGTTCCTGCCTGGGTAGCGGTGGTGATTATCGCGCGCGAATTTCTGGTCAGCGGACTGCGTTCGATTGCGGCTTCGGAAGGATTCACCATTGAAGCCAGCGAGCTGGGTAAATTCAAGATGCTGGTGCAGATCGTTTCCGTGGTCGCCGTCATCCTCGACCATCGTTGGAAGACCTGGCCGGTAGGTCCCTATATTTTTCCGGTCCATTGGATCGCATTCACTTCGATCTGGTTCATGGTTTTTCTCTCGCTGGTGTCTGCGATAGATTATTTTGCTGCGTTCTGGTCGAAGATCGACCGGCACGTGGTGAAACGCCGTCGCCGTGCCTTCGTTCTCAGCCGGCGGAGAAAACGCGATGTGCCCGCCACCTGACGATTTTCTTCCTGATCTGATTCACCCCGCCACTCTCAACGAATTTTCACTCGAAGAACGAACGCAGTTGTTGCAACTGGCTCATCAATCCATTGTGTCCGCTCTGGACAAACGTGAAATATCACTATCTCCTCCGACGCCGCATCTGGCTGAACCGCGCGGCGTTTTTACCACTCTCTACTACCGCGGTGGTTTGCGGGGCTGTGTCGGCTATGTCGTTCCCGTGAGCCCGCTCTACCGCACCGTGGCAGAGACGGCGCGGGGAGCGGCCTTTGACGATTCGCGTTTTTCGCAGGTGACTCGGGATGAGGTTGACGATCTGCAGGTCTCTCTGAGCATTCTCTCCCGGCCGGAGCCGATTCAGCCGCAGGCAGTACAGATCGGACGGCACGGCCTCATGGTCCGGTTCGGTGCGAATCGAGGTCTGTTGCTCCCACAAGTGCCTGTTGAACACGGATGGGATCGCGTTACTTTTTTGGAACAGACCTGCCGGAAAGCCGGTCTGCCGGCGAATGCATGGCAGACGGGAGCTCAACTAGAGGCATTCACCGCAGAAGTCTTCGGCGACGATCGCGTACGGTAGCGGGTTTATTTTTGAGCAAAAAAAACCGGAAGGCACGGGGCCTTCCGGAGACATCTGTTTCTTCCAGGAACTATTGCTGGTCAACTTCCACTTGATCGCCTACGTGTACATCTTCAAGCGCAAATACCAGCATGCCGGTGGCAGTCGTCGGAGTGACGTCGATGACTACGATTTCTCCCATCGCCCGCCGTGGAAAATCTGCTACATGGACTAAAGGGCCCTTGGTCTTGGTGAACATGTGGCCTTCGATCGATGGAGGAAACTTCTGCGTGTCTTCGCTGGCGGAAGCCTTGAAAGAAAGGGAATCAACCGGATCGCGCAAATCAGCTTCGTAGCTGCGCACGGCCCGGAGGTAGTCGCCCACTTTGACTCCCTGGTTGGAACCGAGGTTCATGTAGACTTTCGACCCTGTACCCAGCAAAGCGTCGAAGTCCTTGGCTAGCACGATCCGTCCGCTGGCCTTGCCATTGGCTGGCAGGAAGCGGTCAAAGCGTTGGGGCGGATGGAATGCCGCCGCCGATTTCTCAACAAAAGGAATTGCGTAATCGCCAGGAACCATCGGTTCGCAGCTGAACTCGACATGTCCCACGGCCATTTTGCCGCGGATGTCGACGATCCGAACCCGTCCCAGTTCCGAATACGGCTGGCCCATTGCCTTCAACATGGCATGTTGGCCGGTGAACAACTCGTAACGATTGGGATCCTGCAACTCGCGCACGATCTCATACTGCTGGCCGGCCTGATAACCCGAGCCGGCGAGGAACACCAAGTCGTTGCGCGCGAACTTGGTGGTGTTGGGACTTTCCAGTCCACCCGCGACGAAATTGGCGTTGGGTACGAGATCTTTGCTGACATAACCGCCGCAATACAGATCGGCCGTGGTCGGGGTCTGCACCCGCTCTTCGGGAAAGCCACCCGTGGTAATCAGCGTGCCCTGTGGGCCAGCCTGATCGGCCGCTGTCGAATCGGCCTGCTGTGCAGTTGCCGCCACCGACATTGCCAGGCACAGTAACAGCAACAGTCCTGTTTTCTTCATGTTACCTCCGAAATCGAGGCCGGGGCCCGGGCCGGCTTTCTACCGCTAACTGCATTAAATACAAGGGCTTTCAAGCCGGACAGTAACAAGCTAGGAAGTCCTGGTCAAGGTTACGCTGGTGTTATCGTGGATACGTTAAATAGTTTGGCGACCTGGAAAATCGATAATCCGTTGTTGCATCTGCAATTACGCGCCTGTAATATCCCGGTTCGTTCCCCACGATGACTGCCGCCGCTACTAACTACATCAACAGGCTGCGACCCTTGAGATTGCCTCGGGTCTGTGTGGCCATTATCGACTCCGACCCCACCGCCCTCGTGGACAAAGCGGAAGCCCTGATTCGAGATAATACCTTTCTGGAGTTCAGGTTAGACTACCTGCCGCGCCCGGCCCTTGCGCTTCCGAAAATCAAGCGCCTGATGGAATACAACCCACATCTGGTGGCGATTGCGACTTGTCGCCGTGCTGCCAATGGAGGGAAGTTCCAAGGCTCTCTAGCTTCCCAGGTGGACATTTTAGGAAAGGCAAGCGCGTCTGGATGCCAGTTGCTCGACATTGAGGTCCAGAGCGCCTCCAAATGCAAACCTGAGCAGGTGCAGCGTCTGCGGAGCGGCTCGGCGCTGATTCTCTCTTACCACGACTTCCGTGCCACCAAGAATCTGGAGGCCACGCTCGAAAAAATGGTGGCCATACTCTGCCGATTTCTACAAGATCGTCGGCACCGCCACGACTCTCTACGACAACGTCACCATGATGAAGTTTCTGGAGAAAAATGGTGACCGTCATTCTCTCGTGGGCTTGTGCATGGGCGAGCAGGGCATTATCAGCCGTCTTCTCGGAGTGCGGGCGGGCAGCGCATTCACCTTCGCCTCCGTCAGTCCGGACGAAAAGACTGCTCCCGGGCAAATCACCGCCCAGGAATTACGCAATACTTACCGAATTGACCAGGTCGATGTTGCCACCAGGGTGTATGGCGTTGCCGGAGATCCGGTCGCGCACTCGCTCTCGCCAGCCATCATGAACGCCGCGCTCCGGCGCGAAAATGTGAACGGCGTTTATCTCGCGCTTCATGCCAAGACACTGAAAGATCTGTTGAGCTGCGTGCGTGACATTCCGATCCACGGCCTTTCCATTACGATGCCGTACAAGGAAGCTGTTCTGAAACACCTCGACAACACCGATTCTCACACCACAAAGATCGGTGCGTGCAATACCGTCGTGAGGGCGCAGGACGGAAAGTTATACGGCTTCAACACTGATGCAGCTGGGGTGGTGCGTCCGCTGGAACAGCGGATCACGATCGAAAAAGCCAGGATTCTGGTTCTGGGAGCTGGCGGGGCCGCGCGTGCAGCGGTGTTCGGGCTCAAAGAGCGTGGCGCTGAAGTTTACATTCTGAATCGCACCGCTGGCCCGGCGCAAAAGCTGGCTCACCAGGCGAGGGCGCGGATTGCGAAGCGTACAGACCTGAAAAAACTTAACTTCGATGTAATCATCAACGCCACTCCCGTTGGTATGGGGAACTCACATGAGTCTCCGCTCAAAGACAACGAGATCAATACGAAATTTCTGTTTGAGATGATTTACGATCCGGCAGAAACGCAATTGATGAAGCTGGCGAAACAGCGCGGTGCGGAAGTGATTCCAGGAATTGAGATGTTCGTCCACCAGGCCGCACGCCAGTTTGAAATATGGACTGGAAAGCCCGCGCCGTGGGACGACATGATGCGAGTAGTGACGCTGGCTTTGCAGGAACGCACCGCCCGCGCGGCAGCGAAAGAAGTAAAGAAGTGAAGAAATAATCTGAGGTTCGAAGTCTTCTGGCTATTCCTGGTAATGCAGCAGCGAGAACACGTCGTAACCCTTCAGCAAGTCCCGCCCCTTGAGAAAATCCAGTTCGACCACGAAGCCCAGCCCGGCGATTTCTGCGCCAAGTGAACCGGCCAACTTCGCCGTCGCGTTTGCGGTGCCACCTGTGGCAAGTAAATCGTCAACGATCAACACGCGCTGACCTTTCTGGATCGCGTCTTTGTGGATCTCCAGAGTGTTGGTGCCGTATTCCAGCGCGTAGTCGAATTTAACCGTGGCCGCCGGCAGCTTTCCGGGTTTACGCAGAGGGACGAAGCCCGCATTGAGGCGATATGCAAGCGCAGGCGCAAAGATGAAACCTCGCGCTTCCATTCCCAGCACCAGATCAACGTCCTGTTTGATGTAGTGCTCCGCCAGAGCGTCGATCAGCGTAGCCAGTCCTGTCTTGTCCTTGAGCAGCGTGGTGATGTCGTAGAAGAGAATCCCCTTCTTGGGGAAATCGGGGACTTCCCTGATCAGCTTTTTCAGCGGCTCGCAGTTCAATGCCGGCTGCGGTGCGGGATTCGACATTTACCAGGCTCCTTCGATGCGGAAAGTTGTCAGACCGGCGACCGGCTTGGCTTCAGTTTCTTCGACGTCGTCCACTCGAGCCGCGCGCGGACCGGCTCGCAAACGGGACCTCAGTGCTGATAGCTGCTCGTGGGACCCAATGGCTAAAACTTCCACACTGCCATCGGCATTGTTGCGTACCCAGCCGGCGATGCCGAGGGTATGGGCCTCGCGTTCAACGAACCAGCGAAAGCCAACGCCTTGCACCCGTCCGCGAACCAGGAAACGGCGAGCTTCAGCAGTTTTTTCAACGGATGTCATTTCGGCAATTGCCAACCGGCGGGCAACTCACAGCAATCATAGTGAAGTTAAGCCCGCGACAAATATGCGCCTTCCGCAGTGTCTACGCGGATCTTCTCGCCTTCATTGATAAACGGAGGAACCTGAACCACCAGCCCGGTTTCGGTCTTCGCTGGCTTGGTCACGCTGGAAGCGGTCGCGCTCTTCAGTCCGGGTTCGGTTTCCACCACAGTGAGCTCAACGGTCTGGGGCAGCTCGATGCCCACGGCCTTGCCATCGAAGAATTCCACTTTGATCTGCAAATTCGAAATCAGGTAATCCACAGCATCGCCTAGAATTTCCCGGCTGAGATGGGTTTGTTCGAAGTTGGTCGTGTCCATGAAGTAGTAGCTGTCTCCGTCGGCGTATAGAAATTCCATCTCGACTTCATCGACATTGATCTTCTCGATTGGATCGGGCGAACGAAACCGGTGCTCGAACATGGCGCCCGTGCGCAGATTGCGCAATTTTGCCTGGATAAACGCGCGCAGGTTGCCCGGCGTACGATGCTCGACACTGAACACGGAGTGAAGATCGTTGTTGTGCTTGATGATCATGCCGGGGCGAAGCTGTGTCGCGGGGATAGCCATTGCTGGGTAGCTCCTTAAAATAATTACGCGATTGCGAATTAATGTCGACGGAAAGGCGGGACAGGCCACATTTTCCGCCAGATACGAGGATCCAACTCTTTATTTTACACAGGCTTGAGCAGATTTGGAACCGAACCCAGGAGGTTACGCAGAAATAACCGACAAAGAAAGCCCGGATGCCAGAACAGGCGTCTAATATCAACCAAGGAAAGATCAAACCAAATAGAATTTGAAAGGGTACTCACATGCGCAGTGGAAAATATGAAGCTTCAGATGGTGGCAGCTCTGCCGGTACCGCCGTTACCTTCCTGTTGATCGGCCTGGGCGCCGGCGCTTTGGTCGGCCTGCTGCTCGCCCCCAAAGCCGGCAAGGCGTTCAGGAAAGATCTTCGCAAGAAATACGATTCCGCCAGGGAAACCGTCGGGGACTGGACCGATGACGCCAAGGATTTCGCTGAAGTAGCCATGGAGCGTGGCGCCGAAATCGCTGACGAGGTCAGGGATAGAGTCGCTCCGCTGGCGAAAGCCATGCGACGCTAAGGCGCGTCAGACTTCTGACATCCAGAATCCGACATCCAGAATCTGACATCAGAAATGGCTGATATCTTGGTCGGCGTTCGCAGTCCTGCTGCTCAGCGTCGACTTCATTTTTTGAAGAGTCCCGAGAAGAACCCCTTCACCTTGCCGAAGACCCCTTTGTGCTCTCTGCCTTCTTCTGGCGGGTCCACTATCGTGAGCGTGGGAGCCTGATTCGCTGATCGCGACATAGGCAGGGTGGCCGTTTCGAGATTTGGCGGTGCCGGCGGCAGGTCAGCGGCGCGGAATACGAATGGCGCTTCTACTTGCACATTACGCTTGCCGGGCTGAGGCGGTGGCAATGGAGCCGAGTCCGGCGAAGCAACCGTGAGCGTGACTTGTGATGGTGGTGGGCTGCCTGGGGTGCCTGAAGCAGATTCCTTGGGCGGCACGGACTTGGCTTCATCTCCTGGCTTCGCCAGATGCACTGTCGGGGGCAGATCTTTTTCGGAAACTGTCGGCACCGGCTCGGCAGAGGCTCGCATCTCCGGGATGGGGGGTGCAGGGCAGCCGCACTCGTCGGGCACAATTGCGTCAGTCTGATTCACTCTTCCTGAGTGAAAAACCACTTGCTCGTTCGGCTTCACATTGTAGGTGCCATCACCCATCAGTTCGGAAACAATCACCGAAGCAGTGTTTCCCGGCAAGGCGCGTACGCACGTGTTGCCTCGCATATCCGCGCTGATGGCAAAGTGAAGTTCACCCGGGCCGGCGAGTATCATGCGAAAGTCCGGGGTCAGCACGGAATCTGCCGCAGTGTTCAACGTGTATTGGGCTTCGAGCGCGCCCGTGCTCATGCCCAACATCAGGTCGTGTCCATTCTCCGATGTGGTCAAAGAGAGTGTTGTTCCGGGACAGACTCGTACTTCGCCGCCACGAGACAGGCGCATGACGGTGGTATCCGGTCCTGCTGCAACTGACGTATCACCGGCCAGCTTGCCTTCGACCTCTACGACAGCACCGGAACGGCCAGTGCTGACAGGCACAGCTACAGGCTGCGCGCCCTTGGTGAAAGCCGACACGAAAGGAGCTTCCGGAGTTCTCTGTTTCGCTTCAGCCAGCGGATGCAAGTGCACCAGCACGCGCTCTCCGCTTCCATCGGTGCTGTACCCCACTGGATTTACCAGATCGACTACTACGCGTGTCACTGGTGGCGTCTGCTGATACTGATTGATGCGCACTCTCGTCACCTGCGCAGAGTTTTCGCCGGGCGGCCTGGGCGGTAAATGCACGAGCGTGTTAGGGAGATCGATAACCAGGCGTGGCGGGCTTTCAAGGCTTTCAACGGTGGGATTCAGAGCTTGACTTGGGTTGGTGACTATCTCGACTGCGGGGCCATCCGCGCCAGATACCACTTTCACCGATCGGAGAATTGCCGCTGGGGCAGAGTGGTGCTTGGGTTTGGCTGGTGGCGACTGTGCCAGACAGATACTCGTGCCTGACAGTCCTGCCAGCAGCAGAAGGCGAAAAAATTCGCAGCCGATGCCACGCGAACACTTCATCTCGGGGGAGCCTTTAATGGAACCATATCACTGTGTTGCATCAGGGAGAAGTGGCGACGGGCGCACGGAAGGACACGGACGTAGCGCCTGCGGGGGTGTTAACGGCACGATAGAGCCTCGCAAGGAGATTCGTTAACTCAGGCTCATCTTGCGCCTGCTTACGATTGCGGGCGGCTGCATCGTTGTGCACGCCAGACCCCTCCAAGCTCGGGATGACTACCCAGTTGGTTATTACAATTTACTTATCAGAATCGGAGTACCAGCCCGGCGGAATACCGGATGTTATTTTTATCGGTGAAACCTGAGAACCGGGTGGTCATCCAGTCCACCTGCGCCAATCGGGCGGAAACGAATGGCAGAATCTTGACGTCTACGCCGCCGCCTACGTAGGTCGTGAATCCCGTTGAGCTTGCGCCCCCGGCTGAAAACGTGCCTCCACCGAACAATGCATGCGCGAAAGGCTTGACGCCCAGAATGCGGGCGTGCACCTCGGGACCGAAGGTGTAAGTGTAGAAGTGCGTTCCCGAGTTGTAGACACCACTGAAGTCGGCGGTCAGGCCGACGAAGGGGAGGATATTTCCGGTAAGGGCGGCATTCCACCCGTTCGATGTCGGCCCACCGTCAAAGTGCGTGAGCTGATATCCGCCGAAGACTTCTGCCTTTTGTGCAAACGCCGGCAGAACTGCCAAACAAACAACAATAAAAATAACGGAGATCAATTTGCGCATTGCGATGCTCCAGCCCTTCGATGAGACCGCTACTCAAGATGCGGGAACGAAGAGAAGCGTTGGCAGATGGTCGTATGAAGATTTTGCATGGGACCCTGATGGCAAAGCGACCTGGGTGGAGTGTTTCGCGGAATATCGGCTAATTCGTGAAAGTCACCGTAAATCCGCTGGCACGTTTTACAATTGCAACGCGGCCCCGTAGCTCAATTGGATAGAGCATTCGGCTTCTACCCGAAGGGTTGCAGGTTCAAATCCTGCCGGGGCTACCAGTTCTGCCCGCCCGTTCCGTCTTTTCTGAGCTTGAAGGATTGCGTTTTCAGAATTCTTCAGGCGGTGGCGTTGTGCACGCCAGATCCTTCGGTACTGAGGTCCCTCAGGATGACGCATTCTTCATCACAAAGTTACGGCTTGGGCGGTTTCGGCGGACGATGCTCACAGTTTGTGTTCAGGCACGAGTCGGGCAATACCAGCCTCTCGACCGGCTTCCCGCCGATGATGTGCGATTCGATAATTTCGTCGACATCAGCGAGGGTGACTCGGCCATACCACACAGCGTCTGGATAGACGACGAGATTCGGGCCGTGTTCGCACTGATCCAGACAACCCGACTGGTTGGCGCGGACTCTTCCCTTCAACCCGCGCGCGGCCAGCTTGTCCTTGAATGCCTTCTGCAACTCAACATGACCTTCGGGATCGCAGCACGGACGCGGTGATCCGGGCGGGCGCTGATTGCCGCAAACGAAAATATGTTTCTCAAATTTGGGCATACAGAAAATCTACAGGATTCCCGGGGAGAAAATTTGTCGGATTCGAGCGGATCGGCAAAATTCGCGAGCTATGAACGCCGTCGAAGTTGCCCGACGAACTTCTTTACCGGCTAGGCCTAGTCCCGGTGAGCGACGGCATAATAGCCGGTGCGAGCCTGGATTTTGTAGTCCTTATTTTTGGTGTGAATGTCGACCTTGCGGAAAGTCCCGTCCAGTGCCGTATTTGTCGGCGTATAACCCACGTTGTACTGGCTGCGCAGTTCCTTTGCGATCTGGTCGAAGGCGTCTTTCAGCTTATCCATCTTGTTTCCGACTTCGATGACGCGGCCGCCGGTTTCGCCTGCCAACTTTTTCATCTCGTGATCGCCCGAGTACCCGCCAAAGCCATAAAAGCCCCGATCAGCGATGAGCAACACGTAGCAGATGGAGTCCGCTTTCTGGGCGGCTTCGATAGCTTCGGTAATTTTCAGCTGGCTGCCCTGGTCCTCTCCGTCGGTCAGGAGGATCATGGCTTTCCGTCCCACTTCTTTCGCCAGCTCGTCATGCGCGGCGAGGTAAACCGCGTCGTAGAGAACGGTGCCTTTCGGATTGGAACTGCAGGGCAATGGGCCGCCACCAGCCCCGGGAAGTCCGCCACAGCTGGAGGGCGGAGCATTTATGCGTGCGCTGTTGAGCGCATCGCGAAGCCGTCGTGATGAATTGGTGTAATCCTGCAGCAAGTTGGTATCAACATCGAAGCTGATGACGAAGGCCTCGTCTTTCGGACGCAGAATCTCGCTAAGGAAATTGCCGCCTACTTCTTTTTCCATCTCGAGGACGCGCTGCTGGCTACCACTTGAATCAATCAGGATGCCGAGGGTCAGAGGCAGGTCGGATTCGGCGGTGAAATACTTGATAGGCTGCGGTTTGGAGTCTTCCAGAATTTGAAAGTCGTCCTTGGCTAAATTCGGAATCAGTCCACCCTTTTTATCTTTCACGTTGAAAAAGAGTTGGACCACATTGACGTTCACTTTCAACGTGGCTGCGGATTGGTCCTGCTGGTCACTTTGGCTGTTACTCTGAGGGTCGGGCTGGCCGGCCAAACGGGGAAGCTCCTGGGCTGAAACAGCGCCAGGGAGAAGGACGGCAGCCAGAGTTGCCGTGGCAAACACGGCGACAGCGAAATTAGAGGGCCCCAATCGCTGAAATCCGCGGACTTTTGGCATTCAGATATTCTCTCGCACTTTTTGTTAGTCTATTCCATCAGAGTTAGATGCACGAAATTACAGGTTTCAGCATCCCAAAACAAAGTAGTTGCTGTCAGGCGGGGAGTGTGGCTGTGGAATCCGTGGACCAAGCCTTGGTGACCAAAGCAACGACAGATCAGGCAGTGCCGATCCGAACCAGCGGTGGGGTGGTATGCAAGAGGCTGGCAGCGGTGTTGGCGATGTTATGTGTGGCTTTTGGAATGGCTGCTGCCCAGCAGACGGACCAGAAAAAGAAGGACGACATTCCTGACGCACCTTCTGCCAGCCGTCCTTTCCCCGGGCCATTGCCGCCACCGTCCGCTCCGCCGCCGTCCAATGGACCCTCGTCCGATTCGGGCACTCCGGCACCGAATCAAGCTCCGCCGACAGAGTCGAATCCCGCGGCGCCGGCTGACGCCAATTCTCTGCCAGAACCCACTTACGCTCCTGGGGTCGCTCCGCCAACCAAAGGGGCAACGCCAAACACCGGCGTTCCCGGTGAAGGCGGTACGTCCAATGAGGAAGTGTTCAAAATCAGCAGCAATGTGAACCAGGTAATCGTCCCGGTCATGGTCAAGGATAATAACGGGCGCATGGTGAACGGGCTCTTGTCGCGGGATTTCGTCATCTTTGAAGACGGCAAGAAGCAGAATCTGAATTTTTTTACGACAGACCCGTTTGCATTGTCGGTGGCTATCCTCTTCGATGTAGGCATGCCGGACGTGGCAGTACAGAAAGTGAATCAGACTTTCAACGCGCTGGAAGGCGCGTTCAGCCAGTTCGATGAGGTTTCTCTTTACACCTACAGCAGTAGTGTGTCGAAGGCGGCCGATTTCGCCGCTGTGGGAAAGAGGCTGACTGCTGCTCTCGACAACCTCAAATATGTAACCGGAAGAAACAACGGCCCCCCCGTCACGAGCGGTCCGCTCGGACCGCAGGGTCCGATTATCAATGGCGTGCCCATGGACCAGAGTTCGCCCAGGGTAGTCACTCCGCCCAAAGAGTCACGCGTGTTGAATGACGCCCTTGTGGCTGCGGCCATGGATTTGAGCAAGCGTGATCGTTCCCGCCGCAAGGTCATTTTCGTGATCAGCGACGGACGCGAAGCCCGAAGTAACGCCAGCTATCGCGACACGATGCGGGTTTTGCTGTCCAACGGAATCATGGTGTATGGGGTGGCCTTGGAGGGATCTGCGATTCCGGGATACGGCCAACTGCAGAAGTTGCATGTTCCGCTCACCGGGTCGCGCCTGGGCTATAGCGACATCCTGCCCAAGTATGCGAGCGCCACGGGGGGCGAGATTTTTTCCGGGTTTTCCCGGGACGCCATCGAAACAACTTATGCCGGCGCGCTGGGCGAGGCCCGCAACCAGTACACCTTGGGCTATGTGACCCATGCCACGCCGAGCAACACCCACCGGGAGATCGAGGTTCGAGTGTCCCGTCCAGATCTCAAGATCAGCGCGAAAGAAGGGTATTATCCGGTCGGCATCGCGCGTTGAATTGGAGCCGAGGCGGTTCGCGACCCGTTACGAAACTGGGTCGGTCTTCCAGCTAGTAACCTGAGTAACCTGCCGTCGCTGACGGGCCGTGTGGTATAAAACCAGCAGTACCAAGCCAAAATTTTATCCGGGGAATGCTTGCGCCGATGCCGGCGCCCGCCACCGGTTCGAGGGAAGTCTTGAGTTTCATTAACTTTGCAGCCCGCGAAATCAACTGCAAGATCGTTTATTACGGCGCTGGTTTGGGCGGCAAAACGACGAATCTCCAGTTCATCTACCAGAAGACTGCCGAACAGCAGAAGGGCAAGATGATCTCGCTGGCAACGGAGACGGAACGAACCCTGTTCTTCGATTTTCTGCCGCTGGACCTGGGCTCAGTCCGTGGTTTTAAGACTCGCATCCACCTTTACACAGTTCCTGGTCAGGTATTTTATGATGCCAGCCGCAAACTGATTCTGCGCGGTGTGGATGGCATTGTTTTCGTGGCTGACTCACAGGAAGAGCGTATGGATGCCAACGTCGAGGCACTCGAAAATTTGATGTCCAACCTCAAAGAACACGGCTACGACTTCAACAAGATTCCGTACGTCCTTCAACTCAACAAACGCGATCTGCCCAATGTGCTGCCGGTCGATGCGTTATCAAAACAGTTACGCCGCAAGAATGAGCCGACAATCGAAGCCATAGCTTTCCAGGGCCCCGGCGTCTTCGAGACGCTGAAAGAAATCGCAAGGCAAGTGTTGACGGATCTGAAGCAGGGTGGGTAAACAGTCTTCGGTCTTCAGCTAAACACCTTCGGTAAACAGTCGTCGGTCGTCAGTCTTTGGCTAAACACCTTCCGGATTCCAGCTCATCCCAATTTTTTATCTGACGACTTCTCGCCGGTACCAGGGTCTGTCTGCTGACGCCTGACGACCGACGACTGATCTACCGCAGCTTCAGCGATTTCAACATCTGCTCAAACGTTGGCCGTAGCGATTCGAAGTCCTTGTCCGGGGCGATCGAAACCGTGTACAAGAGACTGCCATCACGCCGCTTGAGTGTCACCAACCAGTCGCGCTCTTGCCCCGCTCGTCCGCCCTGCTGCGTCAAAGGCGAGTTTCCGAGTAAATCGACTGATCTGCCCGCGACGCCATTGAGCCGAATACTTTCATCGTGCCCGATCTCGCGCAGATCGGGATTGGACTGGCGCAACGATACCAGAAGCTCATGCGTAGCCTGATCAAGAGTAGCGTTGGGATCCTCAGGCTGAAAGGTGTTAATCATGATCCCGTATGCCACAGCCGATTTTGAAACTCCATTGGGCGGCGCAATCGTAACGGAAGAATTCTGGTCGCCATAGACCTGCCAGTTGGACGGATAAGAAATCTCGAAATCGCTGTGAACGAAATTCCGGAAACTGGGGCTCGGCTCCACGTTGCCCGTGGTGGCGCTCGTGGCCGGCGCGGATCGCCGCTCAGCAATCTGCTGAGCTGTAAACGGCTTCATGCCGCCAACCCGTTGCTTAATGTCGAGAAATTCAGCGCTGTCGGTGCGGTAGCTAGTCTTCCGGGGCAAAGTAGCAACTTCTCGAGTTACTGCCTCGGCGCGATTTCCGGGATTGGGGTGATCACTGAGAAATTGCGGGCCGCGCGCGGCGCCACCTTCTTTTTCAAGCTTGGCGAAAAAATCCGACATGGCTCGTGGATTAAATCCGCTGTCGTACATAATATCGGTGCCCAGCAGATCCGCCTCGGATTCGGCTTTGCGGGAGTTTGTGAGGAAATACGAGCCGATCCCGAACGAAATTCCCAATTGCGCTGCTTGCGAGAGCGCGCCCTGTCCCATCACTCCACCTAAGAATGCGAGTGGCAGCTGCGCCGCCATCTGCCTGCTGGCCGCGCGCGTCCCGTGTCGCTGCACCACGTGAGAAATCTCGTGCGCGATGACGCCAGCCAACTCCGCTTCGTTGTCCGCAGCCTGGATCGTTCCCAGGTTCACGAAAACCGGCCCGCCGGGCAACGCAAAGGCATTGATCTCTTTCTGATTTACCACGTGGAAGGTGTAGGGCCACTTCTCGCCCGGAGCGTGCGCCGCGAGCTGCCGGCCGAGGCGTTGTACGTAAATCGTAATCGGGTCTGAGTCTGGTAGGACGGGAAGCTGTTGGCCGACCTGCGCGGCTGCCTGTTGTCCGGCTTGAACTTCTTCCGGGGCGGAAAAGAGGTCGAAGCCGTGGGTAGGTTCCACTCGCGCTTCGAGCAACGGCGTTGCGCACGATAACGCAATGAGCGCCAGAGACCGTGCCGCGATTAAGCTGAGCTTCATATTTCCTCCCGCTGCCCGACCTCCCATTTTCTCATCGATTGGATGCCCGTTGGCCGCGAGGAGTCAGCCCGCAATGTTCGGGCACGTCGAACTGTTGGGAGGACAAGACGGTCTCTCTTTACTTTCGAACGAAAAAAAGGTGCCGGTTTCCCGGCACCTCTTTCGTAACACTTGTGCGGCGAACTATTTGCCGTCCAACGTTCCAGTTGCGCCAAACTCGCGTCGAGCTACGGTCCTGGCGGGACGAGCCATGGGCAGAGCGCCTGCTGCGGCGCCATGACGTTCCAGCAGCATCGGAACCATGGCGTTCTCAGCTTCCTTGATAAACATGAGCTTGCCTTCCGGGCTCAGGTCGATACGGATGAAGTCGCCCAGTTTGACCTGTCCGGTGGCCACGAGGTTCGCGAGCTGAAACACGATGTGCCGTTCGATCGCTCGCTTCAAGTGCCGCGCGCCGTATTTCGGGTCGGTCCCTTCGTGGAGCAGGAAGCTCTTTACTTTTGGAGTGCAGTTGAATACGAACTGGTTTACAGCCGACGCCATAAGAATGCGCTGCTGTACCATGCCCAATTCGATTTCCAGAATCTCCTGCAGGTGTTCGGAGCGCAGGGTTCGGAACACTACCGACTTGTCGATACGGTTCATGAACTCGGGACTGAACTTGCGTCGCGCCGCGTCAACTGCTGACCGGTTGATCCTGTCGTCGAAGGAAGCATCCACCTGGGTAGGTTTCTGTGCAAAACCCAGGCCGCCATCCACCATGTTGCTCATCTCACTCGCTCCAAGGTTGGAGGTCATAATGATGATGCACTGTGAAAGGTCCACACGACGGTTATCGCCCAGCGTCAGAGTAGCTTTGTCGAGAATTCCCAGCAACAACTGCCAGAGAGAGTCGGAAGCCTTCTCAATTTCGTCGAACAGCAGAATCGAGAGCTTCAGGGTCTCGGTGTGCCACTGGTTCAGGGCTTCCTGAGTCAACAACGGATGCGTCTCCCGATGGCCTAGGTAGCCCGGAGGTGATCCGATCAGTTTCGCGATTTCGTGGGAATGTTGAAACTCAGCGCAGTCAATCTTGATGCAGGCCCGGGCGTCGCCAAATAAGGATTCGGCCATAGCTTCTACAACACGAGTTTTTCCCGAGCCGGTGGGCCCGAGAAATAAGAGGTTGCCAACGGGACGGCCAGGAGGATTCAGGCCCGCCAGAAACATCTGGTAGATTTCGACCACCTTCTCGACGGCCTGGTCCTGACCGACGATTTTGCGGCGAAGGGCGCTTTCGAATTCTCTGGCATCATTGGAGCGGCGCGTAGGGTCAAGCATGGTATTGACGACGGTTTTCATATAAGGTCTGGCCCTTTTTGTCCTTTTTCTGGGCCCGTGTACAGTCCGGGGGAAGCGGGGCCGCCGTCTCGTAATGAGAGTCAAATGCTGTCGTCTCATATCTTCGGCAATCTCACTACAGCAAACGACTAGCCATTCGGACGCCCCGCTTATACCGCAGCTTCTACAAGGTTTAGATGCGTAGGGGATGCCAAAGGAAAGGGCCGTTCCCCAAGGCGGGGTTGGGAAAAGAGAAATAGTTTGCCACTACCTGGAAATTCCTCAGCGCGGATGGTCCAGCCCGGCGGTGCAGCGCGCGCCTGAGAGGGCAAGGCTTCGAAAGTTGCAGTAAGTGATTGAAACAGTTCTGGAATCATCCACCGGAAGGTGGCTTTCGCATCAGTCGGTTCCCCGGACTTGTCCCCGAAAGACCAGTCTTCATCAGCATCCGAACAGCCCGCTACTGGCCCGACGTTATCTGGCCGGTCACCCTGACGGACAGTAGCATCCGTGAAAACTACGGTCTTCACGGAGAACCAAATTGCGTCATCTCGGCCCCGCGTCACTCGCCAGTATCTTATTCATCTCTCTTGGTTTGGTTACTTTTGAGAGTACGGCGGTAACTACCGCCTCCGCCCAAACCGCCAAGCCAAAACTGTTGCTGACTTCCAAACCCTCGACTCCGACGGTCCCCAAGGCTCCCGAGCCGTCACTGACTGCCGTGGCGCCGCCGGGCAGCGCGCTCTATGTGGCAAAGCGAGGAGACAGCATTCCGCTGGTAGCGCGTCACTATCTTTCGAAGACGTCGTACCTGACATCCACTGAACTGAGCGAGGCGATTCGCAGTGCCAACGGAGATTTTCACGGCACATTTCTGAAGGCGGGTCAGCCGGTGATTATTCCCGGACTGCTGCCCATGCCGATCGTGGAGAAGTCCATTCCAGTGCAGCGTGACTTCGAAGTACGGGCGATTTACCTGACTGGACTCATGGCAGCCAGCGACCATGGAATACGGATTGTTAAACACTGGCGCGAAGTGGGCGGCAACGCCGTGGTGTTCGATATCAAGGACAGTGACGGCAGCGTCACAATTCCTTTTGACAATGCTTTGCTCGGAAGTCATCACACTTGTTTCCACGACTTGCCGAAATACATTCGTTTCCTGCACTCCCAGAACATGCACGCGATTGCCCGTGTGGCGATGTTCCGCGACCAGCGTTTGGTCGAGACTCATCCCGAGCTGGCGGTAAAGTCGCACAAGACGGGCCAGGCGTGGCGCGAGAACGGCAAGCTGGTATGGACCGATCCTTCGCAGCCCAAGGTGCAGGAGTATGACATTGCGCTAGCCAAGAAAGCCGCCGAGGCAGGCGCGGACGAGATCCAGTTCGACTACGTCCGCTTCCCGGCGGAAGGGGACCAGAAAGATGCCAGCTTCGTATTCCAGACCGAGCATCCTGATTGGCATCGCTCGGACGTAATTGCCGACTTTTTGAAGCGCGCATACGCCGAGATTCATCCCACCGGCGCTCTCTTGTCGCTCGATGTGTTCGGCATTATGGCCTGGCAGCGCCCGGTCGACCTTTCGCATACCGGCCAGGACATTCAACGCATGGCGAAGCATTGCGACGTTCTTTCACCGATGATCTATCCGTCGCATTTCTTCGGCATGGATGGCATCGCTCATCCCGGAGACGCGCCTGAGCACTTTATTGGCGAGTCCATGGCGCGATTCGAATCGATCACCAAAGACAGCGGCGTGGTCATCCGGCCATGGCTGCAGGCATTCCGCTGGAGAACTAAGACTTATTCGCCGCAATACATCGAAGCCCAGGTGTTGGCCTCGAAGAACAAGGGCGGCATCGGCTTCCTGTTCTGGAATGCGGCGAACGACTACAGCAAACCGTATGTTGCAATGCCGGAGATGGGTGCTGCTAAAGGGAAGTATTTCCGCGGAGATGAACTCCAAGGCACCGTGCAGGCTAGCGTCGCACATCAAGCCAATTGAGATCCTGCGGGAAGTTCCTCCAGGTTTCAAACTCACGTGATTCCGGCGATGTGGCGGGCGATTCGGCCCGCCACTCCTCCGAAACTCTCCAACAGCTGTACCCGGTCTCACATAACGCTGCGATTACCTGTGTAACTGTCTCCACCCTCTAAAGCGCCATACAGCCATCCCCGGGCCTCGGTTATAATTCTTATAGCTTTAGGAGTATTCATGCCTCTGCAAAAGACCGAAAACATCTGGCACAACGGCAAATTAATCCCCTGGGAAAAAGCCACCCTGCATGTGATGTCGCACGTGATTCATTACGGCTCGTCGGTATTCGAGGGTGTGCGCTGCTACGCCCTGCCCGGCGGCCCGGCCATCTTTCGCGCTAAAGAGCACATGCAGCGTCTGCTGGACTCGGCAAAGATTTATCGCATCGACGTCGACTTTACCGTCGAAGACCTTATCGCAGGCATGGCTGAGGTGGTAAAAGCCAACGGCGTATGGCCGTGCTATATGCGCCCGATTGTGCTCCGCGGTTATGGCGAGGCTGGTGTCAACCCATTCAACTCGCCGACCGAGGTTTACATCTGCAATTATCCGTGGGGAAAGTATCTGACGTCGGAGACGGGAGAAGGCGCGGACGTGTGCGTTTCCTCCTGGACCCGCATCGCCCCGAATACTTTGCCGGCGATGGCCAAATCGGCCGCCAACTACATGAATTCGCAGCTCATGAAGATGGAAGCCGTGATCAACGGCTACGTAGAGGGCATCGCGCTCGACGCTAATGGATATGTCAGCGAAGGTTCGGGCGAGAATGTGTTCGTCGTACGCAACGGCATATTGATTACTGCGCCGATGGGCAACTCCGTACTGCCCGGTATCACGCGTGATTCAGTTCTGCAGATTGCGCGCGATCTGAATATTCCTGTCAGTGAAGAGTGCATCCCGCGCGAACTGCTCTACATCGCCGATGAAGCGTTTTTCACCGGCACCGCTGCCGAGGTCACGCCGATTCGTTCGGTGGACAAGATCAGCGTCGGCCGGGGCGATACCGGTCCCATCACAAAAGCCATTCAAAAAGAGTTCTACGCGATCATTCGAGGAGAGAAGGCGGATCGCCACCACTGGCTTACGCCGGTTGCAGTGGGCAGCAAGCAGCCGGTAGGGGTCTAGAGTTCAGGTCAATTCTGAGAATTGGGGCGCTTAATCGCGCCCCTAATTTATTTGGGGGCAACCTGATTGGCGGAGCATCGCTCCGCCGGGCAGATGAGGACATCTGCCCCTACGCTACACCGAATCCCCCACCGACCCTATGGATCCCCGCCAAGCTATCGGTGAAGGCCTATCCCACGGGCACTGCTGCGTTACTTAGGTCATCTTGGGCTGAGTGACTTTTCGGGTCATCATATGGAAGGTTATTTGGGGGAAGTGTCGAATGAATATTGATGACTTGCTGCGCATCGCCATGGAGCGCCGTGCCTCCGACTTGCATTTGAAGGTAGGCAACTATCCCCATCTACGTATCGATGGCGATCTCACTCCGCTGACTGACCAGCCGCGTATCAGCGCCGAAGATATGTTGACCATGGCGTTCAGCATGATGTCCGCGCGTCAAAAACAGAAGTTCAAAGAGACAACGGAAATCGACATGGCATACGGTGTGGCCGGATTAGGTCGCTTCCGTGTGAACGTCTTCCAGCAGCGTGGCAACGTTGGACTGGTGCTGCGCGTGATCCCCACCAAGATCCGCGCTCTCGACGAACTCTATCTCCCCAAGATTGTGGAACAGGTTTGCGACATGCCTCGCGGCTTGATCCTGGTCACGGGCGTTACCGGTTCAGGCAAATCCACAACTCTGGCTGCGATGGTGGACCGGATCAACTCTACCCGGGCGGAACATATTGTCACGATCGAAGACCCCATCGAATTTTTACACCGCGACAAAAAAGGCTATGTGAATCAGCGTGAGGTTGAAGTCGATACGCCGTCGTTCGGCGCCGCGTTGCGCGCTTCTTTGCGTCAGGATCCAGACGTCATCCTGGTCGGCGAAATGCGCGACCTGGAAACGATTGGTACTGCCCTGCACGCGGCGGAAACCGGCCACATGGTCTTCTCTACGTTGCACACACTCGACGCAGTGGAAACCATCAACCGTATTATCGCGATCTTTCCTCCGCCGGAACAAAAGCAGATTCGCTTGCAGCTGGCGGCAGTGCTGCGTGCTGTGATCAGCCAACGGCTGGTGAGGCGCTGCGACGGCGATGGCCGGGTGCCGGCCGTGGAAGTGATGATCAACACCGCATACATCCGCGAGTGCATTCTGGTTCCGGAAAAGACGCGGGCTGTTCGTGATGCCATCTCGGCCGGTACTTCGCAATACGGAATGCAGACTTTCGACCAGTCGTTGTGGGATCTGTTCCAGGCAGGCCTGATCAACTACGAAACTGCTTTGGAAAACGCGTCGAACGCCGACGACTTCAAGCTGCGCATGCAGGGTGTCTCTTCCACCAGCGACATATCGCGTAACGCCATGCAGCAGACAGGCTTTAGCGGCGGTCGCTGACGTTCCTAGAAAAGCCAAGGGCGCGCTGTACGCGCGCCCTTTTTATTTGTTTATTTGTCGCCAGCGTCGAGACGAACGCGCTGCTATTTCGCCGCCAGAGCGTGCATCGGACTCAAATATCCAGCTCCGAACTTCGCATGATGACTACAATCCACCCCGCTAAGGATCACCATCGCATCGCGAAGTGACGACATATCGAACAGCTGGTTCAGATGAGTTCGGGTCAACATCTCCCGGACCAATCCAGAGGGATGCACCAGTTTGAGCTGAATCCCTTGATTGTGCGTCCAGTGATGCAGCGACACCAGTGAGTTCAGACCTCCCGCATCCATAAATTCCACTTGCGAGAGATCCAGGATCACAATGCGGGTGGTTTTCTGCGAAACAACCGCAGTCCTCAAGCTGCAGACTTCGACCCCGCGCACCAATCGTCCGCTGCAGTGCACTATTGCCACTTCGCCGTTCTTCTCAACATCGATGGTTAACATGACTGACTCCCTGATCTTCGTTTCCTAAGTAGACGACACGTTGGGAGGAATGTCACCACCCGGTCCGCCTGCTCACTTCGTGAATTTCGGCGTTCACTGGTGTATACGTAGTTGGCAGTACAGGAGTTCCGTGGGATTGCAGCAAAAAGTGCGAGATCTTTTTATTTACAACAATTTACAACGCTTTAACATTCCTTCACACTATGCCGTTTCCACGCCCCAGGAAAACCGATTCGGAAGATGTGCTCTACGAATATGCCGTGGGTGCATTGGCGCGGCGCATGCGTTCCGTCGCCGAACTGAAACGTCTTCTGCGTCCGCGAGTGGAAGCCGATACTGAGTACGGCAAGACCCTGGTGGAGCTAGTGATTCGTCGTCTCAAGGACCAGGGTTATTTGAATGATGCCAAATATGCAGCCGCGTTTTCCTCATTCCGCCGGGACAACGAGAAATTCGGACGCCGGCGCGTGATTACCGACCTCAAGGCTAAGGGAGTCCACGGCGAGGTGATTGATAAGGCGGTGGATTCCGTCTATGAGGACGTAAGTGAAGAAAAACAGGCTCGTGATTATTTACGCCGAAAGCGTCTGCAAAAACCGAAGACCCAGAAGGAGGCAGCGCGTATCTTCCGCCAGATGATGCGCGGAGGATTTGGGGCCAAGACGATTTTCGGTATTCTGAAGAAATGGGACGTGGATGACGAAACGCTGCAAGTGCTGGAGGGAGAACTGGAATGAGACTAGTTCACCGGCACCGATTTGGACGTCATCCTGACCTTGCGCGGGGTGCCCCGGAAGTCTTAGGCGGTGTCGGTGTGCACGTCAGATCCTTCGGGGCTGAGGTCCCTCAGGATGACCCATATAGGAGAAGGAAATGGGGATACGGTGACCTGGGAGCACAACCACTAGCCACGACCAGGCCGATGCACGCGGGGTTCTTTGAGACGAAATTTCCTCAGAATGACACAGCCCTTACCCGGACATCCTGCCGTTGCGTTTATGACTAAAATGCTAGATACTCCCAGAACATTTCAGTCAAAAAGGGGACAAACTATGAAATTCAGATTGGGGACTGTCATCGGAGCATTACTTCTCAGTTCGGTCTTCGCATTCTCGCAGGGTGTTGGATCGGATGTTGATAAGGCGGCTGACAAGACTGCCGACGCGACCAAAGACGCAGCTAAAGATACGGCGCATGGAACCAAAAAGGCGGCCAAGAAAACCGCCCATGCTACAGACAAAGCGGCGGATAAAACCGCGGACACAACTAAAGACGCCGCTCACGACACGGCGCACGGAACCAAGAAGGTGTACAAGAAAACCGTGCACGGCACCGAAAAAGTTGCTGACAAGACTGGCGACGTGACGAAGGACGCAGCCAAAGACACAGGTCATGTTGCGAAGAAAACGGGCAAAGGTATTAAGAAAGGCACCGAAGACGTTGGTCACGACGTAAAGAAAGGCACTGAGAAAACAGTAGACGAAGTGAAAAAATAGCGTTGCCGAATATGCTAGTTCCATGAACGGGGCTGCTATCCGGTATCAAAAGCCTTTGAATTGTCATCTTGAGCCGGAGCGAAGGGACTCTTGCGAGTTCCTTCGCGAAGTCGAAAGACCTGATGTTCGTTAGGCGCGATGCGCTGAATGCTTGCGCAAGTCGTGCGGGCCGAAAGCAGGCCCCTCGACTTCGCTCGGGATGACAGATTTTTTCTAAGAATGGCAAGCTTGTTTGCAAGAGGAACACAGCAATAGAACCGGCAACACTTGCCTGCCCCGCCTTGAATTTATCTCCTGGATGTTCCGAATCGTGCTGAACTGCGTGCGTCTTTGAAGAGCGCGTAAATTCGTCCTGCAATATGTGATGAACCTTGGTGCGGTCGGGCGACGGGCTTTCGCCGATGCTAGAATCAACATACAAATCATGTTGACTGGCTCGGAGATCCGCCGTAAATTTCTGGATTTTTTCGTTCAGAAAGGGCACCGCGAGGTGCATTCATCGTCCCTCGTTCCGCAGAACGATCCGACGCTCCTGTTCACCAATGCGGGTATGAACCAGTTCAAGGACGTCTTCCTTGGCCTGGAAAAGCGTGACTACACGCGGGCCACGACTTCGCAGAAGTGCGTGCGCGCAGGCGGAAAGCACAATGATCTCGAGAACGTGGGATTTACCAACCGTCATCACACCTTCTTCGAGATGCTGGGCAATTTTTCTTTCGGCGACTACTTCAAAAAGGACGCCATTGCCTATGCGTGGGAGCTGATCACCTCGCCTCAATGGTTCGGCCTCGAAAAAGACAAGCTCTACGTCACCATCTTCAATGGCGAGGGTGGGATGTTGCGCGATACAGAAGCCTACGATTTATGGCAAGGCCAAGGTGTACCGGCAGATCGCATCTTCGAGTTTGGACTGAAAGACAACTTCTGGCAGATGGGCGACACAGGCCCTTGCGGCCCCTGCAGCGAGATTCACTATGACATGGGCGTGGCAGCGTCGGATCAAAGTCATGCGGACTGCGCTTTCGGTTGCGACTGCGGACGGTACGTCGAACTTTGGAACTTGGTCTTCATGCAGTTCGATCGCGATGCCAGCGGGCAGCTGAATCCGCTCCCCAAACCGTCAATTGATACGGGCATGGGGCTGGAGCGAGTAGCGTCCGTGTTGCAGGGCGTGATTTCGAACTACGACACTGATTTATTCACGCCGTTAATTGCGCGAGCGGCCGAGCTTACCGGCACGTCGCTTCAGAAAGAATTGGAGAAAGAAACACACGCGAAGTCAGCTGCCTCGCTGCGCGTGATTGCGGACCATTCGCGCGCCGCAACATTCCTTATTTCAGACGGCGTGCTTCCCTCGAATGAAGGCCGCGGCTACGTGTTGCGGAAGATCATACGCAGAGCCATTACGCATGGCCGTTTGCTCGGGCAAGATAAACCGTTTTTGCACAAGATGGTTCTAGCTGTGCGCGATCTTATGCAGGACGCGTATCCCGAACTGAAGGAATCCTCGGACAGGGTTTCAAAAACAGTGCTGGCTGAAGAACAACGGTTCGCACACACGCTGGATATCGGCCTGAGGAAGCTCGAAGAAGCGATCCGTTCGAGCGCCAGTTCCGGCGAGGCTCTGGCCGGCGAAGATGCGTTCAAACTTTATGACACCTTCGGCATGCCGCTCGACTTCATGCAGGACGCAGCCCGCGATCAGGGTATTACCTTCGACCATGAAGGTTTCGATCGCGCGATGCAAGAGCAGCGAGAACGCGCCCGCGCTTCATGGAAAGGTGCAGCCAAACAGACAGCAAATCCTGCTTACCAGCAGCTTCCAAAGTCGGATTTCGAAGGCTACCGACAGACTCGCTCCGACGGCTGTGAAGTCCTCGCGATCATCAGCAAGGGCGTGGGCGCGCAGGAGCTCAAGCCTGGCGACGAAGGCGAAGTCATTCTTGATCACACGCCGTTCTACGCTGAATCGGGCGGGCAGGTCGGCGATCGGGGCTGGTTCTACAGTGACGATCACAACACCATCGTTGCCGAGGTGAGGGGCTGCTATTACCCGATCCAGGGAGTGCGCGCGCATCAAGTCATCGCCAAACAAGCTATTCGCATTGGCCAAAAAGTGGATGCCGTGGTCAACACCGAAATCCGCCAGTCCACCATGCGCAACCACACTGCGACGCACTTGCTGCAAGCTGGCCTGCGCGAAGTGCTGGGCAAGCATGTGAAGCAGGCGGGGTCGCTGGTTGCGCCCGATCATCTGCGCTTCGATTTTTCTCATTTCACGGCGATCCAGGACGAAGAACTCCAGGACGTCGAAGATCTCATCAACAAGGAAGTGCTGCGCAACCAGAAGATCGAAGTCATCGAGAATGTTCCGATTGACGTCGCTATCAACGAGTACAAAGCCATGGCGCTGTTCGGCGAGAAGTATGGCGACAGGGTACGAGTGATCAAAATCGGAGACTTCTCCACCGAACTCTGCGGCGGCACTCATACCGGCGCAACTGGCGAGATAGGCCTCATCAAGGTGCTTAAAGAGGGCAGTGTTTCGTCTGGTGTGCGGCGTATCGACGCAGTCACCGGCGAAGGTTCGTTGCATCACTTCCAGAAAGATCATCAACTGGAAAACGTTGTGGCTGGGCTCACCAGCCGCGAGACCAACGCTTCCCCGGCGGACGCATTGAAAGCGGAACTGGATAAGAAGGATGCCGAAATCAAGCGGCTCGTCCGCGAACTCGATTCCGCGCGGATGAAGTCAGCGTCGTCGACGGTCGCTTCGGTGACGGAGAAGATCAGAGATGTTAATGGCGTCAAGGTCCTGGCGCATCGGGTGGACAATCTCGAACGGGCGCAGATGCGGACTCTGGTCGATCAGCTTCGCGACAAACTCGGATCTGGCGTGGTAGTGCTGGGCTCGGCAACCAATGGAAGTGTCGCACTGATCGTAGGCGTCACGAAAGATCTAACTGGCAAAATTCAGGCTGGCAAAGTCATTGGTCCGGTCGCGCAAAAAGTCGGCGGCAAAGGCGGTGGCAGACCTGATCTGGCTGAAGCGGGCGGGAAGGATCCAGCGGCGTTGGATGAAGCCCTCGGCGAGGTCTATAGCGTGGTCGAGACTCTGTTAGGAAAATAGGCCAGTATTGAGGTTTTTGGTTTCGGTCTTGGCTCGACGGCTGACCGACGGCACGCGAAAGTTTGCACTCGACCGGTCTCGTAGCTAAACTCCAGTGCGGCACAGGAGGGGCGGGTGAAAAACCGTATCCATTTCATCAGCCATAAGGACAAGCAGATTCTGCTGGCGGATGGTTCCAATTGTTCCGCCGAGGAGTTGGTCCAGCTTGCGAGTCTTGTGCAGTCGAAGGTGACAGCTGAACCCCGCGGCTCAGTGTTGCTTCTGGCAGATTTCACCGGCTTGCAAGATCGACAAGAAGAGTCTTGAGAGTCTCAAACCTGCCCTGGTGCTTGACCGGCCATACCTGAAGCGTTCCGCGTGGGTTGGCACCGAGAGCCTGCCGAAAATTTTCTACGAGCACATGAAATCATTCTCGCAACGGGAGTTGCCCTCGTTCAAAACGCGTGAAGAAGCTTTGGACTGGCTGGTTGGGGAGTGATCGCTGCGAGGGCAAGACGCCCTCGCGACAAGATCCTTCGTTACGCTCAGGATTTCGGCAGCGGGCTCAGACGCCCGCTAAGCGCCTCAACTCCTCCACTTCAGGGTAACCGGACCCTCCATCGGGTGTTTCATCGGTGCCCCGGTTTTTCTTGATTCCAGAAGCGCCGCCTTCAACCCGAAATACCACTTCGCGGGGCGATCGGCGTCATCGATCAGCATCAGGTGGGGATTGTGTCTTAAGCCTTCCGATTGCTGTTCCATGGTCAGGCGGTCCTGTTCCACAAACTTCGCAAAAACAAATTTGAGCAACTGCGGCCCGAACGGCACCCAGCGAAAAAGATTCCACGCTGCAACCACATCGATGCGGCAGTGGCTGCGGGTGATGGGTGTGACTGTAGTGAGCGAAGAGAACCAGTACTTGCCGGCACGGATGGTCTCCAGCCGCAGATTGGGCAGGACGAAGTCAATGGTTGTGGTGATTGATTCGGCGTCCGCATAGAGGCGCAACAATTTATAAGGCGCGCTGTTCGAACTGGGTGTGTGCGCGCTCATGCGGAAACCGTTCGGAATGGGCTCGAAATTCTTGTGCTTCTCGTGAATGCTGTCGCGCGATCGCCACCACCAGGCTTGATGAACAAAGGGACCATGCGCCGGATCCATCAACCCGATAATTCCATGATCCACGGTGCACGGCAGGTTAGCGGTCAGGTAGGCCAGCTTGTACTTCTCGCTGAAGGTGGGAACGCGAGGGGCGGGCATCGGCAGGCTCGACAGCCTTGGTAAATCCAGCTCCGGGCGCCGGCGGTTCGGGAATGAAAACCCAGATGAAATCGTCATGCTCCTGGCAGGCATAACTCCTCGCGTAAATGCGGTCGATTTTCAGCGTCTGGTCGGCGGTAAGCGACGGAATGAGCTGGCACTGGCCAGTCAGCCCGTCAAACCTCCAGCCATGGTAGCTGCATTCAACCTGTTGGCCGTCGAACCGACCATGAGAAAGCGGCATGCCACGATGTGGGCAGGTGTCGTGTAAAGCGAAAGGCCGTCCCTGACGGTCGCGGCCAACTGCCAGTGGAGTTTCGAGCAGCATGGCTTTGCAAAGCTGGCTGCTGGTCACCTGGTCTGACGGCAAGGCACGATACCAGAAGCCGTAGAGCATCAGTGAGTCCGGGACTTCGCGTTGCGGCAACAGGGTCTCGTTCATGGGACTCACGCAGCGTACTACAGGCTCCAAAGGCGGCGAAAACCTGACAATTCCACAGCCGCCGCCCTCGAGGCTGCAGGCAAGTAACCTGTAGTCGATGTAAGTATCTATGTTTTCAGTAAATTGCCGTATTACTTCCGTGGTTCGATTGGTCTTTCGTTTCGTTGCCGACATACCGTCGCGCGCCTATAATCGGTTCACTCTGGTTAGGTATTCTCCGTCAGGTTCCGGGTAGGTAGGCGCGGGGTATTTTTCCGTCCGCGTGCAAGCACTAAACCCGGCTATGCGAAAGCACCTGCAAATCGCCCTGATGGCTAGTTCCGTAATCGCGACCTCTCTTTCTTTCACCACGCCAACACTCCAGGCACAAGACGGTTTCGTCACGGTTGCAAGCATCACCGCAGCCACTGACGACTCTGGCCGCAAGATTTACGTAAACGACGAGGTACCGGCGGCGCCAAGGAAGGCATCAACTTCCGCGGTGCGAACGAATGGGCTGTTTTATTGGAGCCCAAGCGCTCACCGATGGGTACCAGTCGCCTCGGCCAATATAAGAGCCGCGCGTTCGGCGGCGGCTGAGGTCAGCAATTCCGACCAGGCTTCCAGCTTTGTGCGTGGCAAACCATTCACTCAGCAGGAAGTCGATGCCGCCATTGAGTTGGCGGCGTCGCGGCACAATGTGGACCCTAATCTGGTGCGTGCGGTCATCAAAGTGGAATCGAACTTCAATCCCAATGCCGTTTCCCGCAAGGGAGCGATGGGCCTGATGCAGCTGATGCCACAGACCGCGCGGTCTCTGAATGTAGTCAATCCGTTCGATCCGGAACAGAACGTAGATGCGGGCGTCCGCCATTTGAAGAGGCTTATGGAAAGTTATGGTGGCGACGTCAACCTCACCCTGGCGGCTTATAACGCGGGCGCGGGTGCAGTCGCAAGAAGCGCGGGGATCCCGCACTTCGGCGAAACCCGCAACTATGTGAAACGGATCACGCAGTTGTACTACGGCGGGACGGACCCGAAAATTCGCATCCTGAACAGCCCTGTACACGAGCCGGTTCGGATGGAACGTGACGATCGGGGTGTTCTGCATTTCAGCAACACCGACTAAGAGAGCCGCATTGGTAGAGGGTGAGTAACGCTCTGAGCTAGGCGATTACGGGCTAGAAAAATTGAAAATCTTCGATCCAGGCCAACGCGCAAGGCGTTTAGGCACGGCTCTGCTCCTGCTGCTGCTTCCGGTGTTGCCCGTCCACGCGCGCGGAAAGGCTGAATCCCGGGCCGACATACAATTCTCCAATGCCGAACGGATGCGGGAAAGCCTCAATGCTCTCCCCGCAAATGAACGAAGTCGTCACGAATACAAGCGCGTGATCAATGCGTATCGCAGGGTTTATTACGGAGCGCCCGCTTCCGCCGAAGCCGATCCAAGTGTGGTTGCCGTCGCCGATTTGCTGATGGAAATGGGCCGGAGTTTCGACAACGCAAGCGATCTGCGCGCCGCCATCGGCCAATACAAGTTTCTTCGCCGCGAATATCCCGGCAGCCGGCACCGCTTTGAAGCTCTGTTCAATATCGCCCAGATTTATCAGGACGATCTCAAAGAACCCGCGCAGGCCAAGCCGGTGTTCGAAGAGTTCTTGAGGCGGTATCCCCGCAATCGCCTGGCGGATCAGGCTCGAAACGCACTCAACCAGCCGGTGACGCAGGCAGCGCTAAAACCACAGTCTGGCGGTCAGGGCGCCCATCGCTAGCGAAGTCAAGAACAATGCCACGAACGAAGACAGCGGCGACGCCGATGTCGATGCCAGGGATTCCAGTTCTGAAAGTCCAAAGCCTGAGAGTTCTAAAGACGAGAACCGCGATATGCCCGCGGCGCTTTCACGCATCACTAACATCCGCCACTGGACCGCTCAAAACTACACCCGCGTCGCGATTGACCTTGAACAGGACGCCAAGTTCGAATCCCGCCGTATCGATAACCCCGAACGCATCTTCTTCGACTTGCAGAATACCAACCCGGTTCCGACACTTCTGGGCAAGGTCCTGGAAGTTGACGACGGTCTGTTGAAAAAGATCCGAGTGGCCCAGTTTCAACCGGGCAAGTCGCGCATTGTGCTGGAAGTCGCAGATCGTTCGGATTACGACACGTTTCTTCTGGCAAATCCGCCTCGTCTGATTATTGACATCCACAACAAGAATATTCGCCCTCAGGCGGGTGCCGACCAAGCAAAAGGAGTTGGGCGAAAGCAACCGATTCAGGCCGCATCGATGAAGCAGCCGGAGCCGATAGCTCCCGATACGGCGAGGACTCCGACAGCCACGTCCGAAGATCTTCCCGCTCCGGAATCAAAGCTCCCGGTCAATGCGAGCAACCGGAGCCGAATTCCGCTTATACGTGTGGCCAACTCTGGCGAACCAAACGCTGGCAATCCAAAGAAGACGGTTGTGGAAGCGGATGATTCGGACGACACTGCGACCACGGTCGCTAAGGCCGATCCGCCTGACGTTAAACCGCCTGTTAAATCAGTTGTCACCGCGGTTCCGGCGCCGTCCAAGGAATCGGCCAGAAACAAGCGCAAAAGCACAGAGTCTTTTCCTGACGTGCGAGAAGCTTCGCCTACGGCGAATGGCGATCGTTCGCTGATCCGTGCGCTGGGTCTGAAAATCGGCAAGATTGTGATCGATCCTGGCCACGGCGGGCACGACACCGGCACGATCGGGCCGAATGGCCTGGAGGAGAAGGATCTGGTGCTGGACGTCGGCCGACGGCTGGGCAAGTTGCTTCAGGGCCGCCTTGGCGCGGACGTTGTTTACACCCGCAAGGACGATACATTCATTCCGCTCGAGACGCGCACCTCCATCGCCAACCAGGAGCAGGCGGACCTGTTTGTTTCCATCCACGCCAACTCCAGTCGTGACGCGGACGCCCGCGGCGTCGAGACCTACTATCTGAACTTCACCTCGTCCGCAGAAGCGCTGGATGTGGCGGCGCGCGAGAATGCGGCTTCAGACAAGTCCATCCACGAGCTTCAAGACCTCGTAAAGAAGATCGCGCTGAAAGAGAAGATTGAAGAATCGCGCGAGTTTGCTTCCAACGTACAGCATGCCCTGCACAGCGGACTGGCGGCGAAGAGCCCCGGAATTCGCGATCGCGGAGTGAAGAAGGCGCCGTTTATCGTGCTTATCGGCGCGAACATGCCTTCGATTCTGGCTGAGATCTCTTTCGTCAGCAACCCTGGCGACGAACGCCGTTTGCGGACTCCCGAATACCGCCAGCGCATTGCCGAATCGCTCTATCGAGGGATCTCGAAATACGTAAGCGGACTGAGCGGAGTGAAAGTGGCTGCAAAGATTGACAAGAGCGAAGGACAATAGCTTCTGCTCACTCGCGTTTTCCGCTGCAGCATCTTCCCTCGGCGGTATCTTCCCGCACTCGGCCACCAGCTCTCGAATTTCCGCCTGCTGCGCCTAACTGCCGATTGCGGGAAACTTTCCGGGCTGGTTTGTAGTCTAATAATAGAGGGCTGTGGCCAGTCCTTCCTCATGAAAGCTTTCAGAATCGTCCCAGTACTCATTTTATTACTTGCCGCTGCGTTGGGAGCAGAAGGCCCCAGTTCCAAGTTAACGCCATCGCCATCGCTTCTCCCCCCGCAGTTTTCAGGCTGGCAACTCTCCGGTTCGCCCCGGACGAGCAACGATCCAGGCGTCGCCGATCCCGCAAATGCTGCATTGCTGAAGGAATACGGTTTCACCGATTTTCAGTCGGGTACTTACGTCCGCGACGACGGCCGCAAGCTCAACCTCAAGGCTGCGCGATTCGCGGATGCCAGCGGAGCCTACGGTGCGTTCACGTTTTACAAGCTCCCGCAGATGCTCAAGGAAACGATTCCGGATCAGGCCGCGTCCCTAAACGAGCGTGTGCTCTTTTATCGTGGCAACGTCCTGGTCGACGTAGTCTTTGAAAAAGTAAGTGCCATGTCTGCGGCTGAGCTGCGTGAGCTTGCGCTTGCATTGCCTTTGCCTGTGGGCAATACCCGGAATCTGCCGAGCCTGCCGGCTTATCTTCCGAAGTTGGGATACGTAAAGAACACCGCGAAATACGTCGTCGGCCCGGTTGGGCTGGAGAAAATCGGCTCGCCTCTTCCCGCGCCACTGGTGGATTTCAGCGTGGGCTCGGAAGTCGCCACGGGAACCTACCAAACGTCGGACGGGCAAGGGACATTGATACTGATCTCTTATCCCACCCCGCAGATTGCCGCTGAACATCTTCGCCAGCTCGATGCGGCTCGTCAGCCGAATCCGCAGCAGCCGGGGAGCGCAGCAACGTTGAATATCGGACCGGTCTTCGACAAGCGCACCGGCCCCATGCTCGTGATTGCGACCGGCGCGGTTTCTGAAAGCGATGCGAAGGCACTATTGAGCCTGGTGAACTACGAAGCTGACGTTACCTGGAACGAAAATACTTACACCGGCAAGAAAAACAATCTCGGCAATCTGTTGCTCAATGTTTTCATGCTGTGTGCGATTCTCATGGCCTTCTCCGCGGTCGCAGGACTTGCTTTTGGAGGAATCAGGATCTTCTTCAACCGCATCCTGCCGGAGAGCCTATTGCACAAAAAGAAGGACGTAGAATTCATCTCCCTGAACCTGTCCGAGGGTCAGGTTGACCCCAGCGAATCGAGTGTAAGCTCATCAATTAAAGCCGGTTAGGGTAGTGAATTGGCGCATTTGTCTCAGAATGAGTCGTCGAGAGCGCCTATTAACCTATTTTGTAAATCGTTGAAAACAAAGATATTTATTTACCAAAAATCGCTTGACACCCCCCTTTTTCGGCTCATAAGATTTCGCCAGAAAGTTTTGACGGATTTTGCCCCGTTGGAACTATTCTCCCTAAAAGAGAAGGCCACCCATTGCCAGGGTGGTCTTTTTGTTTCTAGATCAATCGCTGATTATCAACCCTGCAATGAACGTTTCCAGAATGAACATCGCTTCGAGCAATTCCAAATTTTCCTCAGGTTGAAGATCGCTCGCGCCACAATCGTCCCGCTCTTTACGCTCACTGACGTCACAGTTAGAATCGAACAGAAGCCGACGTAGCTCAGTTGGTAGAGCAGCCGATTCGTAATCGGCAGGTCAGCGGTTCAAGTCCGCTCGTCGGCTCCAGGCTTTCAATGACTTACAGTCTGTTTTCACTGCACCCTCAACTCGCTGTGACGTGTTGTGACGTAATTACGCTGGTCGATAGCTTCGCGCACCGGATCGAGAATCGGGTACTGGTACCGCATCGCTGTTCTCACATCGGTGTGCCCCATCACCTTCATCACCATTGCCAGGTTCCCGGTTCCCTCGTATATCGCCGTGCCAAATGCGTGTCGAGCACAGTAGAGTACGAGTGACGCCGGCAATCCTGCCTCCTTTCGCGCTTCCCGGAACTGCTTCGCCACCGTGGTTCGATGACCGCCCTTCGCCTTCGCGGACGGAAAGAGCCACCCTTCGGTTTTCCCCGCTCATCGAAGTAGAAGCATATCGACCATTCGCTGGCTCATCGGAACGTAACGCCGAGAAGCTTTGGTCTTACCGATGGGATTGAAGATTTGCCGCGCAACGAAGTCAATGTTCTCGATCCGAACACGAAAGACCTCATCAGGCCGCATTCCTGTGTCCTGAATGATGACCAAGACGTCGTTTAGGGGTTGTTCACCAACCGCCACCAGCTTCGCTTCGCTCTCGGGGTCAAGCACCTGCTGACGTTCTGGTTCAGCCAAGCTTACTCGGGTCTGGGAGCCGACATTGTTATGGAATCAATTGCACTCATCCTATGAGAGAGGATGTCAAGCGAAAACACTTCTCCACTCCTCTCGGTGAGACCAGCACTTGCTCCACCTGGGGTTGCAGCAGATCGTACAGCCAGGCTGCCCGGGTCCCTTCTTCCCAGCTTACCTGCAACTCGCCCCGCAGCCCGTGGATGAACTGCAGTATGCTGCTGGCTTCGGTTTCCACGATTGACTCCATCACCAGCTTGCCGCTGCCGTTCAGCACGGCGATTACGGTCGCTTCCTTGTGCACGTCCATACCGATATACTTAATGTCGCGACTCATTCAGTTGCCTCCTTGGGGGAAAGATCATCGCGCTGAACGGAGTCTTTCCCTCAAGGTACAGTGTCATCCTTTACCTGATTTGCCCACCTTCAATCAGGGCCGCTCTCTCATAATGCATTGACCCGCAATTGGTATAAACGCCAGTTTGTGAAAACACTGGCTAGCTACCCGGCTCTAAAGGGTCGAGTTGCCAGTCGCACGCCAGCGGCCAACCAGATTTTGTGCGGCGAGAGCCCAGTGAGGGAATTGAAATTGGAAACCAGCCGCGATAAGACGACCGGGGATAACGCGGCGGCTCTTGAGGACCAGCTCGGTTTCAGTGCGCAGAATGATCGTGCCTATTTCCAGCATCCAGCTTGCGGCAGGCAGCCCGATGCGTGTGCCCCACGCTTCTCGTAGAGCCTTCATGAAATCTCGGTTCGGTATCGGATTTGGGGATGCAATATTCACAGGGCCGTCGATCTCATCTCGGGCGATCAGGTACTCGATGCTGCGAAGGAAGTCGGCATCGTGAACCCAAGAAACAAATTGCTGCCCACTAGCCGTGGTTCCTCCGAATCCAAACCGAACAAGACGAAGCAATGTATCAAATACACCGCTGCGGTCAGGGCTCATGATCATGGCGCTGCGAAGGGCGATTTTGCGAGTTTCGGGTGTCACTGCATCGAAGAAAGCCCTCTCCCAGGTAGTCGCAACGTCAATGCTGAACCGCCATTTGGCGGGGGCGCCCGCTTCCTCGCCCCCAATCTCCCCCGTCTGCTCGTCCATCGGTCGCTCAAGGGTATGACTATAAATCGTTGCGGTACTTGAATTCATCCACAAGCGGGGCGGATGAACCGCCTGACCAATTGCCTGACCCAACAAGTTTGTCGTCTGAATTCGGGATTCTTTAATTCCCCTACGATTTGCCGGAGTGTATCGGCAATCTACGCTTCTCCCCGCGAGATTGATTAGTACATCCGCATTTTCCAGTTCTGATGTCCAGTTGCCCAAATTTGTTCCATCCCAATTGACGACGCGCCACGGGGCTGGTGTAACCCTGCGAGCGAGGACTACGACATCATGTCCCTGAGCGTGAAAATATCGAGAGAGGATGTTGCCAACCTGTCCGCTGCCGCCGGGAAGAACGATACGGAGATGGGTTGTCATAGGTGACGACTCTACGACAAGGATGATATCGCACACTTCATTTGGCGAACTCAGTTAGAGAGTCGTTCGACATCTTCAACAAGAAACTCCAGTCTGCACCACTGGTTGGGTGCCGATTGCAGGCGCAATGCATCGTTTTTCACCAGCAATTCTCTACTGGGGGAAATCGCCCCTTGTTAATCAGCGAACATTTCGCTCAGCGGCAAGGAGATCACTCTCCCCGGAGATGCGGACTTCGTAGACCGTTGGAAGATGGCCGCCATCTGTCCGGACGAAGCTGCGAACCAGTTCAGTGCGAGAAAAGTGACCGAGGCTCAGGAATCGGATGCATTCGTCCGTGGCGCAACTCTCCCATGAAGTACGCCTTCCCCATGGAAAACAGCTTGCCTCGATGACGCACACCGGAAGTCCTTCTTGAAACCCGGCTTCGATCTGTTCTCGCAACCACCGCAAGTAAGCCAACTTCTGCGATATCGCGGCCTTCGGGTCCTCTCGGATCACCACACCGGGGAAATCAGGGATGTCAGCCCGCAAGGTGTAAACGTGCCCGTGTCCTTCGACCAAAATGTTGATGTCGAGTTCCATCAGACGTTCGAGACTGAGGAGCCACTTGCGGCTGTCCACATCGGGATTGGGTGTCGCGAAGTAACTCCCCATGAAGGCATCGCCTGCCAGCAGCACCTTCTCCTTCGGGTCATAGAGCACGATGTGGTCATCGCAGTGGCCAGGCGTGGGGATCACCTGCAAGTAGCCAGATTCGGTGTTGATGGTCTCGCCTAACAGATGGTACGGCTGCTTCAAGTTTGGGGGCTGTCCGATTATTGTGGCCCGTACCCACGGAAGCCTCTTGAAGGGAGTCAGGAACCGGGCGGTCATCTCCGAAACGTAGACAGGAGCACCACTAACTTCGGCCAGCCAATTCAGGTTTCCGACGTGTTCTTCATGGGCATGGGTAGCGACGACTTTTGTGATTTTCGGCTTTACCTGCCGAAGGTGACGGGCAAGAGACCGTCGCATCTTGGGCGAGCCCGGATCGATGGCGATCCCATCGTAGAGCACGGTGGTGAACAGTTCGCCAAACAGCAGCGGTACGGCGTTGGGCAAAATGCCGTTCAGAAATAGAATTGTCAGCTTGCCGTTCACCAGATCAAGTCGCTCGTGGTACGTCCGGGCAAAGATGCTCGTTCTTTGTCCCGCAGCCTTGATACCCGCCCACAGGACGAGCGGCACCCGAATGAAGAAACCCAGTGTGTAGCACGACCAGAACGCACCCAATCTTGCCTGCCGCCGAACCGCTTCCGGGTTGGCAACACGACACGCGCCGCCCCGACACTTACTGAGGGAATATCTGTTCTTGGCAACGAATCCGTAGAACCAACGCCCCGCATTGCGAAACGGGAACCGGTGTCCCAGTGCGCCAATGAACCAAGTGGAGGGAAACAGGTGAGCCAAACACGCGATCGCGTCCCAGCCAACAAGGATTTCACCTCCGGGTGTGACAACATGCAATTGCCGCAGGCATTCATCCATCTGGAGTCGGGAATCGACCGCTGAAAGAACCTCTGCGCTGATGGGCAGGCAGGTGGTCGTACTCTCATGGTCGAGAGTGCGCAGCCATGACACACAGGACTGACAGACCTCACACTGCCCGTCGTAAAGCACCCGGTACGCCACTGTCGTGGCGTGCTCTTTGTCCGCACTTCCGGCGATCTCGGCCAGTGATTGGTCGCCCATCTTTTTTTTCCATGCAGGGCTGCTCAGTTCTGCCCTGCAACTCCAAGCCTATGCTACCTAACGTCATTTCCTTTGCACAGAGATCGCGGCAGAGTCACCCGGAAACCAGCGGCAGCCTCGGCTGAAGCAGAAAACCGAGGGTGGCCCGCAAGCCTGCGTTACACGGTCTATCTGTAACTGGCGAAACATCGCGTCTCTGACAATGTCGTTCCCGTCAAGCACTTTTTGGGCGTACTAACCCGTGCACTCCGAAGAGCGCGCCATTTCGCTCTCGTTGAAGGTTCTGCCATACCAACCAAGGCCCGCTCGTAATCCGTTTCAGGTCAGGAACTCAGTCCGACCCATGCATCTCTTCGGTCACAGTTTCGATCATGATTACTACTTCGAACTCCCCAGTGAAGGGGAGCGGGATACCCAATCAGTGACTCGATGTTTGACTTTACACCATCGCGATGTCCAGGTTGTCCCGCGTGCGAACCGAACTTTTTCACCTGCTCGTAATCCCATTGCTTGCGCATCATCCAGTAAAGGCGAACCGCCAGTTTTCGTGCCATGGCCACCTTGGCGATTTTCCGTCCGCGCCGCATCGTCAGGTGGACATACTTACTCCGCCATTCCGGAAGGCCGCGCACCGTCACTTGCGCCGCTTCCACCAGCAGGAAACGTAATAGCAGTTGGCGCCGATCGCGATTTTCCCAGCTCGGTACCCAGATCTGTGGAAAGTCATCCTTCAGCAGCAAGCGCAGAATGTGTTGGGCATCCTGATGATCCGTCTTCTGCTTGCGTTCTCGCTTCCTCGCGATCTCGCTGGCGTCCCCGACCACAACTCAATGTTCAGTTCCGCCAACAGTCGCTCGAACCAGCGCGCATGCCCGCTGGCTTCCATCCCCACGCGCACTTTCATTCCCTGCGCCGCCAGGTCACGGTAGAACTTCTCCGCTTCCTCACAATGCCGCAGTCGGCGCTCTTGCAGTTCCCCGGTTTCGGTATCTACAAAAGCAATTTGCTGAGAGCTCGGCTGATAATCTGCTCCTATAATAGGATCAGTACAACGGGAATTCCGCTTCAGGAAGGTTAGATTGTGACTTGCAGGGGCTCGATGCCGCTCGGTTCTCCTGGCTCGCCAGTTTTCGGAATTGGGATTGTTACCAATACTCGTGTTCCGGAGCTGTCGGATTCGATATTCATTAGCCCCTGGAATTGACGTAGCCGTTCACGCATTCCCCTGATTCCGACGCCCGAACCTTGGGAGTGAATCTCCGCCAACCTGGCAGGAGACATACCTGCCCCTTGATCCTGGATATTCACGCTGAGATGGTCTGACTCGCGAGCGATCCGAATCGATGCGGTCTTACTCCCCGAATGACGATGAATGTTTGTCAAACACTCCTGCACAAGGCGAAAAATAGCCAGTTCCATGTCATGCGGAAGTCTGCCGATCTCTTCCGGGATCTCAAGGTCAACATCCAGTCCGCTGCGCTCGACAAGGCCTTGTACGTACCAGTTGAGCGCCGAGGCCAATCCATTTTCATCCAGCAAGGGCGGGTGCAAAAGGTAGGAGGCTGTCCGGATTTCCCGGTGCAGTTGCTGAACAATCTCCTGAATTTCTTCCGTATCTGTCGCGAGTTCGGGCGCACTGCGCGCCGCTTTTTGCACAAGCTGCGCCAGGCTCATTCCAAGCACTGTTAATGTCTGGCCGGCGCTATCGTGTAATTCCCGGGCGATGTGCCTGCGTTCGTTGTCCTGGGTTCGCAGCAGCCGCCAGGAAAGATCGCGAACCTGCTCGGACTGCCGTAACACATCGCGATTCCGCTCCTCTAGTTCCCTAGTGCGAGCTTGAACCTCCGTGTCGAGGGTTTCTGACAGTTTGCGCAGCTGTTCTTCGCTATGCCGGAGCGCCTTCGCTTCCGCAGCCAGGCGCAGCTGGCTCCGTTGCAGTTGTTCCATTGCCAGTTTGCGTTCCGAGATGTCGCGTGCGACTTTCGAAGCCCCGACAACCTGGCCCGATTGATCTTTCACCGGGGAAATCGTCAGCGACAAATCAATCATGGTGCCGTCTTTGCGTACCCGGACAGTTTCGAAGTGGTCAATACTCTCACCCCGTTTGATCTTGCCTAGAAAGGTCTCTTCTTCCTTCCAGCGTTCTCTGGGAATGATAAGAGTGATGTGTTTACCAACAGCTTCGGCGGGTGAGTAGCCAAATAGTCGCTCCGCGCTTTGGTTCCAGCTGGTGATGATGCCATCGAGGTTTTTGCTGACGATCGCGTCATCCGATGAGTTCACGATGGCAGCTAAGAGGCTGCTCGTGCGTTCACGTTGTGCGATCTCTTTCTTTGCCAGGACCCGGCCCGTGACCTCGACAGCGTGGATGAGTACTCCTTCTACAATTCCTTCGCGGCTGCGCTGCGGCTGGTAGACGAAGTCGAAATATACTTCTTCGGCGCCGCCGGCCGCACCTCGGTTGAGCACCGTTCTCATTTCCGTGCCGACGTATGGATCGCCTGTCCGGTAAACCGTGTCGAGAAGCTCAAAGAACCCCTGGCCCTCTAACTCCGGCAGACTTTCCCGGATTGTTTTGCCGAGGAAGGCCCCAGCATCATTGCGACCGGTGATTCTCTGATATTCAGAGTTCACGAATGTCCAGCGATGCTCGGGGCCGGAGAGCGTTCCTATCGCGGCGGGAGCCTGCATAAACAACTGGCGAATCTGGTTACGTTCCGCCTCCGCTTCGGCCCGCAGCTCGCGTTCCCGTTCCATCGCCTTCTGGCGCAGGCGGGCCATAGCCAAATGAGAACCTACGCGCGCCAGCAACTCGCGCGCGGAAAACGGCTTCACCAGGTAGTCATCTGCACCCGCGCTCAGCCCCTCGACGCGCGATTCTTCACCCGCGCGAGCGGAGAGGAGAATAACGGGGATGTTTTTCAATTCTTCATCCGCCCGCAATGTCCGCAATAGTTCGAAGCCATTCAATCGCGGCATCATGATGTCCGAAAGAATCAGGTCTGGGCGCCGCTCCCGCGCACTTTTCAGAGCCGCTTCACCGTCCGCTACAGCTTCGACCTCGTATTGCTGTCGGAGGAGCCCCTGCACATACTCACGCATATCTGCATTGTCATCAGCGAGCAGAACACGGGAGGACCGTTCCCGGCCCACGGAACGCGGGAGGGAGGTCGAGGGGGAAAGCGGAGGTGCGCCTTGAATGTCATTGGTCACGTCTTGATGGTCTGGCAACCACCGTAGAGCTTCTTGTACATACGCTTCGCCTCTCAACCCGGTTGAAGCCAAGGTGCGCGCGCCGCCTATTCGATCGGGTGGTAAGTGGTCCTTGTCGAGAGGAATGGTAACGGTGAAAGCGGTGCCGCGATTCACTTCGCTCTCAACGCTTACGGTCCCGCCGTGTAGCTTTACCAACTCCTGCACCAGCGCGAGCCCGATCCCACTGCCTTCATAAGAACGTCCGCGCGCCCCTTTGACGCGGTGGAAGCGCTCAAAAAGTTGGGGAATTTCGGCCGCTGGAATGCCTGTTCCGGTGTCGCGAATGGTCATCTTCACTGCGGAATCGGCGCACCGCAACGATACTTCAATCTCCCCCTCGAAGGTGAACTTAAACGCATTCGAGAGAAGATTGAGCACGACTTTTTCCCACATTTCCCGGTCGATGTAAACCATCTCCGGAAGAGCGGGACAGTCAATGACCAGCCGCATTCCGGCCCGCTCTATCGCGGAACGGAAAACGCTGGCAAGTTCGGCGGTGAGAACAGCCAGGTCGGTTGGCTCATATGAAGCCTGGATGCGGCCAGCCTCTATCCGCGAAAAATCAAGAAGCGTATTGACGAGTTTCAACAGCCGCAAGGAGTTGCGGTGCGCCAGTTCCAGGCCTTCACGCTTTCCGGATGACAATCCTTCCGGCTCTGCGATTGCATCTTCTAACGGTCCCATCATCAGGGTCAGCGGAGTGCGAAATTCATGGCTGATGTTGGCGAAAAATTGTGTTTTCAGTTCGTCGAGCTTGGCTAATTCCTCGCGCTGGCGCGCAATCTCGCGCTCTTGCGCTTTCTTCTCGGTAATGTCACGTCCTTCGGCTGTGATGAAAACGACTTTGCCTTGCGTATCCTTTACTGGCATGAGCGAGGCATCAATGACGATTGTGTCCTTACCGCCGGCGCGTCCGTAGATTTCCGTATCCCAGCGTACAAATTCGCCTTGCGAGGCTCGCCGTATTGCATCTCTGAGAGTGGCATTGATCTCTTCCGAAACTTGCCACCAGAAGGTTGTCCAAAATGGCTTTCCCTCGACGTCGGCAATTTTGACTCCAACGGCGTCGAGGGCGATGTGGTTGATTTCGAGCACCGTCCCCTCGGCGTCGAGGAGGCCGACGAACTGAACCATCGAGTCCAGCGTGATGCGTGCAATCTTTTCCCGGTAGCGTTCGCGGGTATCGCCCGCAAGCAGCTCGGTACCGCGGACATTAACAAGGTTGCTAGCCTTGGGCGGCTTGGCTTTTACCGCCTTACCGTTTACGGCAGGCCGCTCTTGGGGCCCACCTCTGCCGCCATTCCTAATTAGACTGTCTATGGTTTTTACAAGGTCTCGCGACAGGTTGGATTTATGGACAAACGCCTTCGCCCCTACCTCCGCTGCCGCTTTCTCCATGAGATCGGGATCGTTCTGGCTGACCATCACAATTTGACAGTCTGGAGTTTCTCGCCGAATGAGACGAGCAGCATCCAGCCCATTCATCTTTGGCATCGACACATCCAGGACGGCAATATCGGGCTTGAGTTCCCTGGCCTTTTGAACCGCCGCCTTTCCGTCTGCCGCTTCCGCACAAACATTCCATTCCGGATGCGATTGGATGAGAGATCGCAACCCGCGACGGACTAGATCATGGTCATCGGCGATCAGGATTTCGACCGGGTTCATAGGTAGGCCTGAGCGCTTTCGAAACCGCGACGGTAAGTGTGCGAACGAGATCTCCCGTCAGAAGCAGAGGAACAAGGACCTTTAATCTCTGAAGACTGATCCCAAGGCAAGGTGGCTAAATCGTGACAATTCACAATCTTGGAGCATGCAGCAGGAGGCGCGGTCTTATAAATACGGTCTTTCCTGTATTGGAGGCGTATTCTCGCTGAACATGCAGACCACTTCAATTTGGCGAAATCGGACTCGCGTACCTTCAAAATCTTGTACGACTGAGACTTGACCGAGGTGGCTCTCAGGAGGACAATCCTCGCACGCTACTCGGGCCGCTTCAAGCCGCTCCGTCGATTCTTCCAGGGGTTTGAATCTTGTAGTTGCCAAGCACGGAGGTGCTTATGACGCTGGGAGAGAATCTTTGCAAAACGTATGCCCTGACAAGTTTCAGACGGGGAGGCTGCTCTCTAGCCCTCTTGGCCATCAATGAAGCGCTTGAAGCGGCAGCCCTGATTGCGGACCAAGAACAGACCTCTACCGTCGCAAATCGCATTCGCGCTTTAAAGTGGGCCGGCGAGAAGAAAACCCCGAATGAAGCGCAGACTGGAGCGGCGCCGAGCGCGCTAAGAGCCTAGATTTCAGTCAAGCCCAGCCGTGATGTTGGATCAACTCATTCGTGGATCCAGAAGCACAACTTATTGCGACGCCGGAACGTATACGCGGTCGGCAGCCACGAGCTCGGCATTCGTTACTTCTGTGCGTAGCTTCACACTCTGCATGGAAGCCTTCTGAACCGGCTTCGCCAGAAATGTCAGAAGGTACTGGTGAAGCAACCGCCGGCTCAAATCATCCAAATACGGGGCAAAGGACACCGGGGCTTCCGAGCCTAGATAATAAGATTCCCCACCAGTTTCATCGGAAAGTTGTGAGAGATAATTCTGTCCCCAGTTGATGCGCCAGAAGGTATGGCCGAAGTGCCCCGCACCCGGGGTGTAGATTGAGAATATGACGATGCCTGCTCGCTGTGCCTGCTCCACAGCCTGATCGACATAAGGGTCGGAGGCCCCCGAAGACCCATAACGATCAATCCCATCCGAGACCATCAAAATCTCCCGTCGTACTGGAGCCTCTGGCCAACGCTTGATCAGGTCGCTGAGCGAGAAGTAAGGACTCGCATTGATGCCGGCAACTCCGATTGGCAGCCGCAAACTCTTGGCCGCCATCGTGTGGTCGTCGGTGAGGTTCTGCGCCATGGCGACGGTGCCGTCGCGCATGTAGCCGACACCGATTCGTGTGGTCGCCGGCTGCGCATTAATGAAGCGGCGAATATCCTCGAGTTGAGAACCCAGACTGGTGCCGGAGGCGTCGTCGAGTAATATGAACAGCTCGAGTGCGGCATGCTCTCCTTGCAGGGGAATCCAATCGGTCGTCTTGACCCGATCACGTCCCTGATAAACCATGACATCTTCCAGTTGGATGACGGGCACATCGGAGCCATGGTGAGCTTCTGCCGTCACGACCATATGTACGGGAGTTCCGGTGGCGGGCGGTTGCTGGCCTGTGAGTATCGGCGTGGCTGCGATGAGGCCAATTACAACAAGGGCGCTGAATCTGGCGTAAAGCTTGTTCATAGTGCCTTCCGGCCGAAAATCGGGATGTCAAATGCATCTTAACTCTTTAGCTGTTTTGTTGCATACACTTAGGGTTTCCGAGACTATGCACCGTTAGTTCTCGGCGGGCAGTGAGCCGCCAAGTGATCCTATTTCCTCATGGGTATTGCCTACCTTTCCGAAAAGCTTTTAACCGCAAAGGACGCGGAGATGGCGCAAAGATCGCATAGCAATTCAGGTCTTTGCCTTGCTCCTTAGTGTTGGAACCAAACTGCAAAGTCTTGCGGGTGCGCTTCATGGGCCTGAGTAGAATCCCTGTATTCGTGCGTACTTTGCGGGCTTCACCGTGGCAGCAAAACTGCAGGGTGTAATACGCTCCCCCGCCAATCAGGCTTTCCGCGAATTATTTGTCGCGGTGTATCTTTCTGAGTTCCCGAAGGGTAAAGGGAGACCCTTTTCATGGCCGAGGCGCAAACCGAATCACCAAAGAGTCAGACCGACGAACACAAAGACAAGTACTACAGCTTTCAAATTAAAGCGTGGACAAATTTCGACCCCATGGACAAATCGCTTACCAAGATTGCGGATGCGATCGAAGAAGGTGGGGGATTTCTGACACTCGTCGAAGTTTTGACGGTCGAAGACGATCTTGCCAAGATCGGCGACGAAGAAGCCAGAGAATGCTTTGCGAATATACTCGCCGCTCGAAGGCTGGTTAAAAATGTTCACGAACTTCCGCAGACGCTATTGGACGATCTTCGTCAGGCGTTGAAACTCGAGGAAGAAGTCGTGCCGAAAAAAGCCGCGACTCGTGCGGTGGTCTCTTCGGTGGCCGACGAGGCCCGGGTCAAGCATTGGCCGTAGAAAGATAAAGGCTGGAGAAAGAAATGCAAGGGCCGCTGAGCGCGACGGTGCAGTCCGCTTCTGATGATTGCTTTAACGAAAATCTGGCGAGGTGGTTTGCCCAGCGCGGAGGTTCGTGGTCGGGAACCGCATCCGAGTTGCTCACAGTATTAGGAGCAAGCACTGGGATTAAGAACGACTCGTGGCCCCAATCCCTCCCCGCACTTTACTCGCACATAGAGCTTCACCGGCAGGTATTCCTTTCGTTAGGCGTTGATGTCCTGTTGCACCAGGGACGTCCACGGATGATTTCGCTGCGGGCAAGCCAGAACGAAATGCCCGAAGGGAAGTTGTCGTCGAATCTTTCGGGAAACGGTAACAGCTCGGATCCGCCAATAGATGTTTCCGCCAGCGAGACAAGCCTCAAAAAAGACGACACCCGCGCACAAGAAAACCCGCCTTCCGAATCCAGTCAGTTGAGCGATTCCTTGGCAGACGATGTTTGTGCCGACCCGAAGGCATTTAAGAAAGGGATTTTCAGACGCCCCGAGGAAGCTCTCTTTGCCCTTGTCGAAATGCGCATGCAAATCAGGGAGCAAGATCTTGGGCTTGAGTCCGCCATAGCTCTGGTGTCCGAGCGCGCGACGGAAATCACTTCCATCTGCGGCATGGTGGTGGGACTTCTGCAGCGAGGCACTGTCGTCTATCCATGTCGAACCGGAGCCGCGGTCACAATGGGGGCGCAGCACTTCCATGCAAACCTGTTTCAGCTCTGCGTCAGGACGGGGCGGATGTTGCAGCTGTGCGACGCGCAGCATCATTCCCACGTTGGTGTTGACTGCCATCGAGGCGGTATTGGGTCTCTGATCATCGTGCCCGTATTTCATAACCGGCAACTCTCTGGCGCAATAGAATTCCTGTTCAAAGAAAAGCGTTCTTTCTCGATTGGCGACGTGATGGATTTGGAACGGATTGCCGGAGTCATCAGCGAGAGTCTGAGCGTTTCATTGAGACCATCATTTGTTGAGGAAGCGAGCTCAGTCTGCGCGACGGCTGAGTCCTTCCATGGCCCTGCCGCAGAAATACCGCTACCGATATCCGCCGTCGCCGAATCAGCAGCTCTGGGTTTACGCGCTTCGAACCTGGCCACGCCGGCAGTCTTCCAGATGGCTTTGAACAAAGCCCAAATCCGCTAGGAACACGCACGGGGATACGGCCTCAAGCCACGTTTGAATTGCCGCTCAAGCAAGAATTAAAATTCATTCCTAATCAGGCCTCGAGGATTCAAGCACGGTCAGTGGCTTGATTTTTCTCCATATCTGCACCACGCGCGCTGCAAGTTGTCTGCTTTGATTCCGTTAGAACCCACTTTCCACTTGCGACAGGGAGTAACTTTTCCGATAATATGGGGAGAGTCCTATTATCAACGTGTACCGATATCAACGAGCGGATCTGCTTCGCATATTACGGCTGACGGGGCGTCAGTTAACGGCTTGGGAGAAAGCTGGACTGGTCGCCACCGCCGAGAGTTATTCGTTTTTTGATCTCCTGCAAATCAAAAAAGTGCGTGATCTGTGTGCCCGCAAAGTGCGGCCTGCCGTCATCCGGCAATCGCTCGAGGCCATGCAGAAACAGGTTGCAGGAATGGAGAATCCTCTCCTCGAGGCTGGAGCGTTTTCCGCGGGGGCGCGGATCGCCTTTCGCCATCAAGGCAAGGTGCGTGGAGCCTATCGCCGGACAGTTCATGTTCGACTTCTCGACCGGGCCACGGGTCGTCAGCAGTGCACCCGTTTCTATCAGTCGTGAACCGGCGTCGGCGGATGTGGCAGAACTGTTTGCCCGGGGCATTTCCTTCGAGGAAGATCCCAACAGCCAGGCGCAGGCGGTCGAGATGTATGAGCAAGTGCTGGAACTCGATCCTGACCACGCTGCCGCCCATATTAACCTGGGCACGCTGAATTACAACCGCCAGGAATACGCGCTCGCGGAGAAACATTACCGCCGCGCGATCGAAGTAGATCCGCGCTATGCCCTGGCTTATTTCGATCTGGGCAATGTGCTGGACGAAACCGGAAGAGTGGCTGAAGCGGTACAGACCTACAGCACGGCATTGCAGCTGGCGCCTACTTACGCCGATGCTCATTACAATCTCGCTCTCGCATACGAAAAAATAAAGGAACCGCGGAAAGCTTTGAAACACTGGCGCGCCTACGTGAAGCTGGATACTGTCGGACCATGGTCGGTACACGCCCGGAACCAGATTCAGCGCATTTTGCAGGCGGACGGACTCAAGCTGGTGTACGGCGGCAAGCGCGAGTAGTCTCACCCTCATAAAGCCGGATCCGGTACCCCGCGACAGTACTCAGGCAGTGCTAAAATCCAAAGTTCGCCAAAATACTAAAGATTCGCCATCCCCAGTCTGAAGGTACTTCCCATGCCGGAAACCACGTTGCAAGCCCCTTCGCCTTCTCCTTTGACCTCTTTTACCGACGACGAGATCATGTTTCGCGACAACATCCGCCAGTTTGCCGAGGAAAAACTGCGGCCGCTGGTGAAGGAGATGGATGAGAAAGGCGTCTTCGACAAAGATTTGATCCATCAGTTCTTCCAGCTTGGGTTGATGGGTATTGAGATCCCGGAACAATATGGCGGTGGCGGCGGGAAATTCTTTGAAGCGATCCTGGCCGTCGAGGAGATGTCGCGCGTAGATGCCTCCGCCGGCGTCGTGGTGGATGTTCAGAACACGCTGGTGAATAACGCGGTGATCCGCTGGGGAAGTGAAGAGCAGAGAAAACAATATCTTCCACGCATGGCGGCCGATACTTGCGGTGCTTACGCGCTCAGTGAAGCCGGGTCCGGCTCCGACGCATTTGCCTTGCAGACGCGCGCGACCTTGAAGGGTAGCGATTACATTTTGAACGGACGGAAGCTCTGGATCACCAATGGCAAGGAAGCGGGCGTGTTTGTGCTCTTTGCTACCGTCGATCCGGCGGCTGGGTACAAGGGAATTACTGCCTTCATCATCGAGAAGGATTTTGCCGGATTTACTGTCGGCAAGAAGGAAGACAAGCTGGGCATTCGGGCTTCGTCCACGTGTGAACTCATTCTCGAAGACTGCCAGGTGCCGAAGTCAAATGTTCTCGGAGAAGTCGGCAAAGGATACAAGATCGCAATTGAGACGCTGAACGAAGGCCGCATTGGAATTGGCGCGCAGATGGCTGGCGTCGCTCGCGGTGCATGGGAGTACGCGGCGAAGTATGCGCAGGAGCGCAAACAGTTTGGTAAATCAATAGCCGAGTTCCAGGGCATCCAGTTTCAGATTGCCCAGATGGCCACCGAGATCGAAGCGGTGCGGCTGATGGTGTATAACGCGGCGCGCATGAAAGATGCGGGCGTGCCATTCGTAAAGGAAGCCGCCATGGCCAAATTATTCAGTTCGCAGGTGGCGGAACGTGTGACCTCTCTCGCCATCGAAATTTATGGTGGGTACGGGTTCACCAGAGATTATCCGGTAGAGAAGTACTGGCGGGATTCCAAGATCGGCAAGATCTACGAAGGAACATCGAATATGCAGTTGGCGACAATCGCCAAGCTCGTAATGGGCGGGCGGTAATACGACTAAACCCGAAGAATTGTAGTATTCAGGCCAGTTTCTTGATACGACCTGCTTACGAATTCCTCGCAAGCCCGTCGAATCGCCGGGCGTGAATTTTCGATATTCATATCGTCCTACGGCCAAATAGCGTCCAATCGACGGAATCTCAGGCACAATCGCAAAGGATTGACGATGACGATGATGAAACCAAAAGCAGCTAGTTTGGTAATTGTTCTTTTGATTACGGCGACATTTTGCACGACCTCGACGGCGCAGACGGCAAGTGCCGGGACATCGAAGCCGGAAAAAATCAACAAGCTTCTTCCCGGTCTGGACAAGGATTTGATCGACACGACCGCCGATCCATGCCTTGACTTCTTTAAGTACGCATGCGGAAACTTCGACAAACTGTATCCCATCCCACCCGATCGTTCGGGTTATTCGACGGGCGCCATCATCGCCGAGCACACCGAGTACGTTCTTCATTCCATGCTGGAAAAGGCAGCTGCAGGAGGCGCCGGCCGAAGCGCGAACGAGCAGAAGATTGGCGACGCGTATGCCGCGTGCATGGATGTCGACGCGATCAATAAGAGAGGACTGAGTTCGCTGCAACCCGAACTTGACCGCATCGCCGCGCTCCGAAGCAAGGACGAACTGCCGGAACTCCTCGCGCATTATCAGATCATTGGAGTGAACGCTTTTCTCGGCTTCGGCCAGCAGCAGGATTTCAAGGATGCGAGGAAGCAGATCGCGGTGGTTGATCAAGGTGGCATGGGCCTGCCCGAGCGGGACTACTATTTCCGCCCTGGCGACGCGGCCGAGAAGACTCGGACGCAGTATGTGCAGCACATCACTAACATGCTGAAGCTGATGGGCGAGCCCGAAGCGAAAGCCGCGAGCGATGCCCAGGCAATCATGCAGCTTGAAACCGCGCTGGCCAAAGTTGCCATGGACGTCACGTCGCGACGCGATCCGAACAAGGTCTATCACCTGATGCCGGTATCCGAACTGGCTACTTTGGCTCCGAATGTCGCGTGGACGCGCTTTCTGACTGCATCAGGCGCTCCGGCAGTGACCGAGATCAATGTTACGGAACCGGATTTTTTCAAGGGGGTGAACGCTTTGCTCGGCTCCACCGACCTGGAGACCATCAAGACATATTTGCGTTGGCAACTGGCTGCTTCTACACCGAGCTACGTTTTGCCCAAGGCATTTGACGACGAAGATTTTGATTTTTACGGCCGGAAGTTGAGAGGACAGCCCGAGCAGAGAGCCCGCTGGAAGCGCTGTGTGCAGGCAGTCGATGGCGGATTGGGCGAGGCGCTTAGCGAAGTCTATGTAAACCAGGAATTCCCACCCGCCAACAAGCAGGCAACTTTGCAGATGGTCAAAGACATTGAAGCTGCCATGGATCAGGACATCGATACTCTTGAGTGGATGAGCCCAGCGACCAAGGTTCGCGCCAAGGAAAAACTGCGCGCCGTCGCCGACAAGATCGGATATCCCGATCACTGGCGGGATTACTCCGGTCTCAGCATCGCGCGGGACGATGCTTACGGGAATGCGCTTCGCGCTACCGAATTTGAGAATCGCCGCCAACTCGCAAAGATCGGCAAGCCCATCGACCGCGGAGAGTGGTTGATCACCGCGGCAACCGTCGACGCCTATTACAACCCAAGCATGAACGATATCAACTTTCCGGCCGGCATCCTGCAGGCCCCGCTATATGACAGTCGCGCGTCAGACGCCTCGAACTACGGCCACATTGGCGGTGTCGTAGGTCATGAACTTACGCATGGATTTGACGACCAGGGGCGTCAATTCGATGCCAACGGAAATCTCGCCGACTGGTGGACGCCGGAGGACGGGAAAAAATTTGACGAGAAAGCTGACTGCGAAGTGAAGGAATACGGAAACTTCGTCGCGGTTGACGACGTGAAGGTCAACGGAAAGCTAACCTTGGGAGAGAACACCGCCGATAACGGCGGCCTGCGGCTGGCTTATATCGCACTTCTGGCTGACGCAAAGCGAAAAAACATCGACCTGGAAAAGAAGCAGGATGGGTACACACCGATCCAGCAATTCTTTTTGGGCCACGGACAAAGCTGGTGTGGCAGTACTCGTCCCGAACAGCTTCGCCTGCAGGTGCAAACGGATCCTCACTCGCCAAGGCAGTTTCGGGCGAACGGCGTGGTGCAAAATATGCCGGAGTTCGGTCACGCTTTCGGCTGCAAGACCGGACAACCCATGATGCCCGTCAACGCTTGCCGGGTCTGGTGAGGAGTGCGGCTGCCATTTGAAAGATGCTGATTGGGGTTGAGCTCGAAGCACAGGGAACGAACTTGTCGGTGGGCAAGTCACGCTTCCTCTTCGGTATGCGTGCCATGGGGACTTCTACGAATATGTACCCATCTCCAGACGGCAAACGCTGGCTCATGGTTGTTCCTGTGGAAAAGCCGAATGCCTCCCCGGTGATCCTGACGACCAACTGGGTTGCAACCCTGAAGCAATAGGCAGACGAACGTGGCGACCTTAAAGAGGGAGGAGCGGCGAAGATAACCCCGTCGCTCCATGGCGGTCCCTACTACTGCGGTGGCGGAGCTGGGGTCGTAGTAGCACCCGGCGTGATCTGGGTTCCAATTACGTCACCGGAAACGATCAGTTCCACCCGGCGGTTCAGCTTCCTGCCGGCGGCGGTACTGTTGTCCGCGACCGGGTTTCCTTTGCCCAAGCCACGAGCGATCACATTGTTGATGGAGACGTTATTGTTTACCAGATAGTCTCGTACCGAGGCTGCCCGCTTCTCTGACAGAGTCTGGTTGTAAGCATCGCTGCCAATGCTATCGGTATGACCTTCGATCTCAAGGCGCAGATCTGGATAAGCCAAGAACAATTCCTGAAATCCTGGCCAGGCGTTCGCGCGCCGCTGGCTTCAGGGTGTAGCTGCCCGAGTCGAACAAGACATCAGGCATGCTCACAACCAACCCGCGTGGGGTATCCCTGGTTTCGAGCACCTGATTGAGTTGGTTTAAGAGACGCTGCCGCTGCTCTTCCTTCTGCCGGATCGCTTCTGCTGCAGCCGCTTGGGCTTTCTGTTGATCGGCCAGGGCGGCGTTGCGAGCAGCATCGGCTTGGGCCTGCTGCAACTGCGCCTCAGCCTGAGCTTTTTCCGCGGCTGCCCGGTCGGCTTCAGCCTGCGAACGTCTACGCGCGTCCTCTTCAGCCTGGGCATTTGCCTTGGCTTCGGCTTGGGCGGATGCTTCGGCGTCAGCCTCGGCTTTTCGCTGCCGATCCAGCATGGCCTGCTTCTCGTTCGCGACACGCTCCTGTTCCTTCCGGCGCAGCGTCAGTACCCGGGCATCTTCTGCCATCTGGGTTGCGCCGCGAGCGGCCGTGCCGATGGGCGTTTTACCTTGCTTACGCTGCAGGTAGTCTTCCGCACGATTCAGGTAATCTTGCGCCTTCTGCAGGCTGTCGGGGGCGTATTGAGCTGCCCCTGCCGCCTTTGCGATGGCCACTGCGTTGCGTGCTTCAAGAAGAGTGAGTGGGGTCTTTGGTTCCGCCGTCGCCGAAGGGAGCTGCTGCGCAGGCATATCGATCGTGTATTGACCGCCTTCCAGCATGTCGAACTTGGCATCGATGGCTTCCTCGAAGCCCTTGGTTTCCTGGCGGATAATGTTTTCAGCCACTATTTCGTTGCTCGGGCGGGTCACGGAGAAGTAGGGTTCCGCGGTCACGATCAGACCAAATGCCTGCAAGTCGGTTGTGACGTCCACGCTGCTCTTGCCGCTGTCGTCCGGAACAATTTCACCCAGATTATTAGCTCGGCCTTCCGGCGTGATTGCCCAGAGAACATACGTCAGATATTGTGGCCCGATCCGGCTCGGCGGCCCCATGCGCGAAAGGTCAACGTTGATTTGCAGCCGTCCGGCCTTGCTGTCTACCTTGGCCTTGCCCCTGATTTCCGGCATGAGATCGGTTCCCGCCATATCGACTGTCGTGGAACCGCCTCGATGGCGATAGTTCACTGCTTTCGTAGTCCGGGAGACCACGTTTACGCGAAATACCGGAGTTTGATCCATCGGTTGGGTGGGAGTGTTTTCTTGCTGGGCAGCCGCGAATCCTGCCAGCAGTAACAGGCAGATCGAGGCTCGAAACGTTTTCATGATTGCTTTTCCTCTTTAATCGGTATCGTTTGATGGTGCAGAGCGGTTAAACGTCACCTAGATTCTGATACGTTGGCTGGCCGTTCGGAAGTGCCTTGGAATGCTCCCTCGGGATTCGCCGTTACCTGCGCGTCAGGTTTCACCGGACGAAAGCGTCCCGACTTCGGCGGCGATCCTCCCTCAAGCCTTGAAACCCTTATCTGTAGCGGCTTTCGCGGTGTCCCCGTCTCGCTCGTAACCCGTTCTGGTTACCTATAATGTGCAGCAACTTGCATTTGCAGGGTTGAAGCCAGGAGTATAAATGCCTCTTAAGTCCAGTATTGTCATCGGTTTAACGGAGGCGCGACTGTTGGTGTCCAAGCTGCATTCGGTACTATGCCCGCCGCGCTAAGGGGCCTAGATCGGGGTGCAATTTGTCGAACACGCTGGACAAAGAGCTGGTCAAGCCAAAACGCACAATGCTCCCAATGCTGACGGTCCTGTTTTTGGTTTCATACGGTCTGCTGACCATGCTGGTGGTGGAGCAGTCGAGAACGATCGACTCCCAGCGGGGGCTGATTCAGGATCTGTTTCAGGACAGCGTCCAGTTGACCACGATGAGGGGAAAGGCAGTGCAGCAGCACAACGCTGAAGCCCAGGCCAAGGCACATTCCCAGAAGAAAGCGCCAGCGCAGGATTCACCGCGGCCAGAGGCGCAAATGCAGAATCGCAGCACAAGCAAACTTCGCAGACCCCTTCCGCAGAGGCCTCCGAAGGATACGTCTGGTGAAGGCGATGAACGCCGGATGTTGATCTCTATTTAGGACCCGGATCGGGATTGCTCCCATGAGACTTATTGCCACACTTCTGTTGTCGGTTTCGCTTCAGGGCTCTTACCGCCTTCTGCCGGTTAAGCCACCCTCGGACCCTCATGTGGCCCAACAGCCCGCTCGTAAAGGTGGCCGCTGGTACCTCGCAGACAATGGCCACGCGGTCTACTGCTACGGTCCTGTCCGCGTGCTGCCGCAACCCGAAGGCGGACTTCAGCGTGTCGCAACATTCTGTCAGGGTGAAAGAAACGTAGTACCACTTCGCGATTAGGGCAGCAGACGGGAATCATTCTGAAAAGCAATCGATAGAATTGCCCTAACAACTGCTTCGATCTATTTTTCTTCGCGGGTTCTGATCTTCGCGATCGTCTTTTGGATCTGCTGGGCTGCCCGTTTTGTTCTTCCCTTCGATACCTGACGCCGGTTACGCTTTGTCACGCTGTGTCGTTGCGACATGGGTTGCTCCCTTTCGGAGATGGTTACGTATTCGATTGTATCGGGTATTGGCCTATGCCGACGTGGAGAGGAGATGCAAGCTCAGGATTTACGCGCGTTTCACAGAAATATTCCAGATTGAGCCACTGTCCAGGCTCTCAAACATTGACCTCTCGTCGAATCCCGCCTAACATTGTCGTTCTGTCTACCCCGTGTTGCCGTCCATAGTTTAACCAGACATGATCGGCGAAACAATTTCTCACTACCGGATCATTGAGAAGCTGGGCGGTGGTGGCATGGGCGTGGTGTACAAGGCGGAAGACACCAAGCTGGGCCGCTTTGTTGCCCTGAAATTCCTTCCCGACGACGTCGCCAGAAATCATCAGGCGCTGGAACGCTTCCGGCGAGAAGCGCGCTCAGCATCCGCTCTGAATCATCCCAACATTTGTACCATTCACGAAATCGACGAGCAAGACGGCCGGGCTTTTATCGTGATGGAGTTCCTCGATGGGCAGACCCTGAAGCATCGCATTTCAGGCCGGCCCATTGACACCGAACAACTGCTGAACCTCGCGATTGAGATCGCGGACGGTCTGGACGCGGCTCACTCCAAGGGAATCATTCACCGGGATATCAAGCCGGCAAACATTTTCATTACTAGGCGGGGACAGGCCAAATTATTGGATTTCGGCTTGGCCAAGCTTGCGCCCGATCTGATCGCCGATCCGGACGGTTCGGGCCCGCGGACCGCGACCCATCACGAGCTGATGACCAGTCCAGGATCCACGATGGGGACTGTTGCGTATATGTCTCCGGAGCAGGTTCGAGCTGAAGACGTGGATGCGCGTGCAGACCTGTTTGCCTTCGGAGCCGTGCTTTATGAAATGGCTACGGGGGAGCTCGCATTTTCCGGAAGCAGCAGTGGCGTGATCTTTGAGGCGATCCTGAACCGGAACCCTCCTGAGATTTCGACTTTGAATCCCAAGGTTCCAGCGAAGCTGGAGGAAGTGATTTCGAAAGCTCTCGACAAGGACCGCGAGCTTCGTTATCAGACTGCTGCCGAGTTGCGCGGCGATCTCAAACGGATTAAGCGAGGTCTGGAATCGTCGCGAGCACATACCGCCGTTTCCGGGGTGAGCGCCGGCTCCGGGCAGGTCTCAGTGCCGACCGTAATCCCTGAGCGTGAGGCTCCGCGAAAGCGGTTTTCTCTGGCGATGGCTGCGGTTGTCGCGGCTGCATTGCTGGCTGGTGCGCTTGCCGGAAGTTTCTTGTCCCGTAGCCCCGCGCCAGCTTCGCTGCCTACTTATCATCCGTTGGCATTTCGCCGTGGAATTGTGCGCTCGGCGCGATTTACCCCGGACGGCAAGACGGTAATTTACAGCGCCGCGTGGGAGGGCAAACCGCTGGCGCTGTTCAGTACCAGGCCTGAGAGTCCGCAATCGCGTGAGATGGACCCTCCAGGAGCGGATGTTCTCGCTATTTCGTCCACTGGAGAGATGGCCCTCGCTCTGCACAGCCGGCCGAGCGAAGGTTTCCTGTATTCCGGCACCCTCGCTCGTGTGCCTCTGGGCGGAGGCGCTCCCCGGGAGGTGTTGGAGAATGTCGAATTCGCGGACTGGTCTTCAGACGGTTCCACTCTTGCCATTGCGCATGACGTAGGCGGGCGAAAACGGCTCGAGTTTCCTCCGGGAAAGGTGCTCTATGTGTCGGATGGCTGGATTGGCCATATGCGCGTTTCACCAAAGAGTGATTTGATCGCATTCCTGGACCATCCCCAGCACCGTGATGATGGTGGCTCCGTTGCCATCGTAGATCTAAGCGGAAAAAAGACGGTTCTTTCCGAAGGATGGGACAGCATCCAGGGCCTGGCATGGTCTCCAAATGGAAACGAGATTTGGTTCACCGCGACTAGAACCGGCGGCGACCGGTCTCTGTATGCCGTCGACCTATCGGGAAAAACCAGAATTCTGGCGCGAGTTCCGGGAGAGCTGACGCTATTGGATGTCGGCAAAGAAGGCAACGTTCTGCTGACTCGAGGGATTGACCGCGCCGGCATCGTAGGCCTTGCGCCGAGTGAGACCAAGGAGCGCGATTTGTCGTGGCTGGATTGGTCAACTCCTGGGGACCTGTCAACGGACGGTAAAACTGTACTTTTTTCCGAGGCAGGAGAAGGCGGCGGCCCCAAGTATGCGGTTTATCTTCGCAAGACAGACGGATCTCCGGCGGTTCGGCTGGGGGAGGGCACCGGAGTTGCGTTGTCTCCCGATGGCGCCTGGGCAGTGGCGCGTCCCAATACTTCTCCTGCGCCGATGTACCTTTTGCCGACTGGCGTAGGCGAGGCGAAGCCGCTCGGCCACGATTCAATGAATCACGTGCGGGTCCGCTGGATGGCTGATGGAAAGCGGCTGGTGTTTGCGGGAAACGAAGCGGGACACGGAGTTCGTCTCTACGTTCAGTCAATCGAGGACGGGAGCGCTCCGCGCCCGATCAGTGAGGAGGGAATCAATTCGACATTCGTTCTGTCCCCGAATGGCCAACTGGTGGCAGCCGTTGGCGCGGATAAAAAGGTGTACACCTACCCGATTGATGGAGGCGAGCCGCGGCTCGTCCCCGGTGTGCAGCCCGACGAAGCGCCAACCGGCTGGTCGTCTGACGGGCGAACGTTATTTGTCTTTCGCTACGGACAAATTCCGGCGCAAATAGTCGAAATCGACATAGCGACCGGGCAACGAAAGCCGTGGAAGCAACTCGAGCCGGCCGACGCTGCTGGAATCGATACGATCAACGGCGTCATGATGACCGCTGACGCGAAGGGATATGTCTACGGCTACATTCGAACTCTCTGCGATCTCTATTTGGTCGAAGGGCTAAAGTAATCAATCTGAGGGCGAGCGTCTTCCCCTCGTGCTGTGACACGGCACTCTGCCCAACCCCTATTTCGATTTTTCCGTGGTGGAAGCTTTAGGCCGATCTTTCACCCGGATCACGAACTTCAGTCCCGACCAGACTTCGTTAGCCGCACACACCTTCACATCCACCAGCCCCGCTAGCAGTCCGATGCGCCGCACATCGTTTTCATTGAGATCAGCAGCGATTCCCGAGGTCTTCTTCGGCCAGCTTGCCCAGAGTATTCCCGCAGGAGTCAATCGCCGGGCGAAGGCGGGAAAGTGTTGTTTCATCTCCGTCTGGCTCTTGACGAAGATCATGGCAAAATCGAGTTGCTCCGGGCCGTTCTCTATCACCTGACAAGCAGAGAGATCTTTCTTCAGCGTCAATGCTATGTCGCTGGGCAAGGCGAAGAAAGCAACTTTAGATTTTGGTTTGATTCCCAGTTTTTGCGAAAGAGGAGTTCCCGAGTATCCAGCCATGAAAGCCCTTACTGGGCTGGCGCGTAGTAGCCACGGCGGCTGCGCACGTGGAGGTTTTTGTGGTTCTGCGCCAGAATCTCGATGGTGTGATATCGGCCGTCGGTGCGGAGGTCAGCCGGCTTGTATGACAGCGCATACTGGCTGCGCAATTCGTCCTGAATTTCCACGAAAGCATTGGCCACATCGTTCAGCTGAAACGGAAAGAAGGCGCGGCCGCCAGTAGCTTCGGCCATACGCTCGAGAACCTTGTCTCCGGCGTGACGGCTGCCCGTGACGTTGGTGCTGATGGTGTAAATGATCACTTCCGCGCGTTGCGCCATGTCGATCGCTTCTTCACGCGTGACGTGGCTCATGTTGTCGTCGCCGTCGCTGAGCAGGATGATTGCCCGCCGTACCGGACCACTCTGCTGTTCCTTCAGCAGTTTGTCACGGGCGGCAAAATACAGGGCATCGTACATTGCAGTGCCGCCACCGGGACGTAAAGCGCGAACCCCGCGAGAAAGCGATTCTGTGTTGTCGGTAAAATCCTGGGTCACTTCCGGCGTTACATCGAAACCGACCACGAAGGCCCTGTCGTATCTCGGCCTGACTGTCTGATTGAGAAATTCAATCGCGGCTTCCTGTTCGAACTTAAAACGGTCGCGCACCGAATTGCTGGCATCCACCAGCAGCCCCACCTGAAGCGGGAGATCGGTTTCGTTGTGAAAACTTCGAATCTGTTCGGCCGGGCGGTTGTCATCGATGACCGCAAAATCGGCTTTGGCCAGGTTTTTTACATAGCGGCCATGTTTGTCCGTGACAGTGAACACTACGTTGACTTCATTGACTGTCTTGGTGATGGTCGTGCCGGAATCGTCTTCTGCCGAAACAGGGGACTGGGTTGAGGCTGAGTTTGGGGCCGCCGACGGCTTGGACTCAGTCTTAGTCTCCGGATCGGAGGGATTTGCAGTCGGTGGCTGGGGTTTGGCTGGGGCGGGCGGAGCCGGCTTCGGTTTGTTCAGTTGCTCCTGCACCGCGGAAGGCGCTGACGGCAAATTTTCCTGGCCTGAGTTTTGGGCGAACAGCGCCCCCACCAACAAAATGCCGCCCAGGAGAAAAATAGCGCCGCGAAACTTCATGCACCGTCAATTATACAGCGTGTGCAAACACCTAAAAACGCTTGCGGAGGAACGGAAGAAGCAGCCCTGTCGGTTCGCCTAAGCAGCACGAACCATGTTGCTTTACTTTTGGGTATCAAGTTTGCGCAAGAAGTCCTCTAAATCTTCTGGTAACGGGGCAGCGAACGACAGGACCTCACCGCTTCGCGGATGTTTAAATTGCAACTCAGCAGCATGCAAGAAATTCCTGGGAAGTGAAATGCGAGTGCTGTCGCGGTTCGGACCGGCCAACTCGCGATGCGCGCCATAAAGCACGTCTCCAACCACAGGATGTCCTAGCGACGCGAGGTGTACTCGAATCTGGTGGGTTCGTCCGGTATCGATCTTTACCTCGAGCAGACTGAACTTTCCGTGAGGCGAATCCAGTTTTCGCTCCACGCTGTAGTGGGTGATTGCTTCGCGTCCCCCTTGCCTGCGGGTGGTCATACGAGTACGTCGTATTCGATCGCGACTGATGCTGCTGTTGATGGTTCCGCGCTCGCGTTTCAACCAGCCTTGTACCAGGGTTATGTATTTCTTCTTGATCTGCCTGTCGGCGAACTGGGCTGCCAGACGACGATGCGCCTCGTCACTCTTGGCAACCACGATCAGACCGCTGGTCGCCTTGTCCAGGCGGTGGACGATTCCCGGGCGCAATTCTCCTCCCACTGACGACAGCTCTCCGAAGTGATGCAACAAAGCATTGACCAGAGTGCCGCGATTGCGCTGATCTTCTGTGGCGCCTGCCCCCGCATGAACCATCATGCCCGCTGGCTTATTGACTACCGCCAGATCGTCGTCTTCGTAAACGATGTCCAGCGGAATGTCTTCGGCCATTGCACGGAGTGGCGCGATCTGAACCGTCGCCAGGACGGCAACGCGCTCGCCACCGTGAAGACGTTGAGAGGCTTTCGCGGTCGAATCATTCACCGTGACCAAATTTTGGGAGATGAGTTGCTGCACGCGGGCGCGGCTGGTTTCGGGAAGGTGCCCAACCAGAAACTGGTCGAGCCGTTTTCCGGCATCGTCCGCTGTGGCGGAAATCAGGACAGGAAATTGAGGCATGTGGGCGCGGGCATCCCGCCCGTGCGCGTCCCCGGATAGGACGACTTCCTTGATGGTAAACAATATCTACCGCGGGGCGTGTGCCGGGACAGCTCTGGGAGAGGATTTGAGCCACCAGATAAATCCGCCCGTAATTACCAGGCAAATCGAAATCAATTGCGTGCCGGTCATAATTCCACCGAAGACCGAACCTCGTCCCGGATCGTCGCGAATAAATTCGAGAAAATAGCGTGCGATGCCGTACAAGATCAGAAACGCCGCCAGTACCTGACCATCGAATTTCTTACGTTTGAACAGCCACATGAGAATAAAAAAGTTTGCGAGTTCGATCGCGGCTTCGAACAGTTGTGTCGGTTCGAGCGGTATGCCCAGAGGAGTGTTGGAATTCAGGTTCGCTACCGGATTGGTGAAGGTCACGCCCCAGAAATGCTGCGTAGGCTTGCCATAACAACAGCCGGCAGCGAAACATCCTACCCGCCCGATGGCGTGGCCTATCGCAAGACCTGGCGCAAAGCCGTCCCACGTGGCTAACGCGCGGCATACGATGCTTGCGTATGTACCAGACTGCCGCTACCGCCGCACCGATCAATCCACCGGAAAATACTCCACCTGCTTGCAACGTGCTGAAACTGAAAATATCGCCAGGATGTGCCGAGTAGTAGCCCCAGTCGTTGATGATGTACAAAATCTTGGCGCCAACAATGCCGCACAAAACAACCATGACGCCGAGATTCCAGGCGTCATCAGGATTAATTCCTTGCTTGCTGGAGTTGCGGACGCTGATCCATAGACCAAGCAGCACTCCGATAGAAACAAGCACTCCGTAAGTAGGAAGGAAAAACTTGCCGATATGAAAAAGTTGCGGAAACACAGTAGTTTAGATGCGATTTGAAACGAAATCGCTACACCAGGAGTTTAACAGGCGTGAGTTTAACAGTCTTGAGTTAAAGGGGAGAAGACGCGATGGTACCCGCCAAATGAGCGTCCCGCGATACAAAAACAAGCCGACCCACTGTGCCGTGTGACGGGCCGAGAATGAACCCGTCGGTAGACGTTGGGTGCCCGCCGAGACCCTTTAGGCATCTCCGCATGGCGGAGCGCTGCACACCGGATCCTAGTTCGAGTCGAGCTCCCGTTCATTCAGCATTGGTTCAAAAATCGGTAACCGCCATCACCAACCCGGCAGGTCGGCTTTCAGTCAGGATGCTAGGGTAAACATCCCCGCGTTGGCAATAGGCAGGGCGTAAAAAGTTGGCACTCCGTTTGCCAGCAACTTTAGTAAGGGACCCTGCTGGCCGGTCTCGTTATTGAACCGGAGCCTCCACCCAGTAGTTGCTTCTGGCCAGTACCGTTGCGGTTCCGGGCTCGCGAAGCCGGACTCGAATTTGGTGGAAGCCGGGCTGAGGATATTTGGGTTCAAAGCTGAGGACGTATCGATTATGTAAGTGATTCGTGAAATCGATCATGCGAGATTCGAATCCCTTGCGCGACTCGAACAGTTGATACTCACCTCCGGTCTGAGAGGCAATGGCCTTCGGAGTGTTGCTCTTCATCGCTGCTCGCGCGTGCGCAAGCAAAGCAATGAGATTAAGGCCAGAGTTCATCTCGTCCTCATTGTTGCCACGTTCAGTGTCCAAAATATTGGAGAGCGTCGGAGAAAACGCCAGCGTGTAGACGGTCGTATTGCTATTGCCGATCAAAGTCACCACGTCATCTATTTTCGCGAAACGACTGCCATGGTCACGGGTTTCGCTGATTAGGAGCAATACTTTCTGTCTTCCCTCAGGCGTCTTATTCAACAACCTGACTCCGTACTGCACCGCGTCAAGAATTGCCGAACCACCGTCGCCTGGCTCCAAGTTGTGCAGGCAGCTGGCGATCTGTGGTCCGCTGTCAGTGAAGTCCTTCGCCAGCGTCAGTTGGCTATCGAATGTGAGGACGGCGATCTGAGTGCCGGGTTGTTCGAGGATCGGTGTAAGCATGGAGCTCAATCCCTGCACCCGTTCGAATTCACGACCTGCCCGGCGTCCTGTCTGGATCGCGACCATCAGGGAAAGCGGCTCAGTGTCGGCTGCTTGATCCAGTTGTGCCGTCTGCTCGACACCATTGTCGTCAATGGCGAAGTCTGCGGCATGCAATCCGTAAATCACATGTCCTGCCGCATCCCGCACCAAAGCAGGCACAATCACAACATTAGATTGACTGCGGAAGGTTGGCTCTTGGCCAAAAGAAATCTCGGCTGCGAGCAATAGCAGAAAGTAAAAGCTTGGCTTGATGGACCTATCCCGCCCGGCGCTTTTCACCAAGCACTTCATCCAGCATGCTTGAAAGATGTTGCGCGCGTTGCAGGTAGTCACCCGAGCCCGCATCCTGATTTCGTTTCAGCAGGTGATATTCGTCGGCGATATTCAAAGCAGCCAGCACGGCCAGGCGCGCGGTGTCGACAGTGTGGGTCTGTTCCGCCACGGCCCGCATCTTGCCATCCACGTACTCGGCCAGTTTGAGAATGTAATCCGCGTCCGAGCCCCGGAGATTGTAGGGCTGGTCGAAAATTTCCACACGGACGGCATTGTTGCTGGGGTCTTTCACTACGGGATGCTTCGTTGCCGACGCCATACTTGTTTCTCCTCAAGGCCGTGGCGATGACCGTATCAGCTGACTGCCTGCTCTTCGGAAATCGATTCGATTTGTGCCAGCATTTTTTCCACGCGGCCGCGAATTTCCTCGCGTTCCTTCCTCAAGCGGACCATCTCGCGGCGCAAACCATCCAGCTCTTCTTCGCGCTCCTCCAACTGCTGGCGCAATCGCTGCGTATCGCGCTCGGCCACGGCCCGGGCTTCCCGGCCTGACTTGTACAACTCAATGGTGCGATAAACCTTCTCCTCGAGCGCCTTAAAATCGTCAGCCGGAACCTGGGCAGATACCTCTTCAGCCATTCTCACAGACATGGAGCCACCACTTCCTCAAGAAAATTGGAAACTTTAGCGCAGTATACCGCAGAAAGCTGTGCATGAAGCAATGGATAAGATGCTTGGCAACTGGTTGGTAGCGCCGCCGAGCAGAAGAACACGGCGCGGGGAAGGGCACGACTTCAGTCGTGCCGCCGACGGGCTGAAACGTTGTCGCGCTTCAGCGCCTGCGGTTTGCTGTTTTCACTGACTTCGACAGCACGCAAACCTCCCGCCGGCCGAGAAGCCCACCGCAGCGGCTAAAGACAACCCATGTCGAGCGGCTTTTACGCACGACTTAAGTCGTGCCCTTCCCGACTCCGGCAAACTGAGAGCGCCCTGATTTCCCGAGCTACTTCGCTATCTGCAGTTTCCGGAGCCGCTCTGCTGCCGCATCCAGCGTTTCGTCTCGCTTGCAGAAGGCAAAGCGAAGCTGTTGCGCCCCGTCCCGCGCGTTGTTGTAAAAACTCGAACCAGGCACGGCTGCCACCCCGATCTCTTTCACCAGATATTTGGTGAACTCCAGATCATTCTCAAACCCGAAGGCGCTGATATCGGTCATCACGTAATACGCCCCACGCGGACGGAAGCAACGGAAGCCAACTTCATCCAGTACCGGCATCAGCCGGTCTCGACGATTGCGATATCCGTCGGCGAGTCCCTGATAGTAGCTTGGCGGGAGACCCAGAGCAGCCGCCCCTGCTTGCTGCAACGGGGCAGGTGCACCCACGGTCAGAAAATCGTGGACCTTACGAATGGCATCGGTGATCGCGGGCGGCGCCACTGCCCATCCCACGCGCCACCCCGTAACGCTGTAAGTCTTCGACAAGCCATTGATCGTGATTGTCCGCCCGCGCATACCGTCCAGCGAGGCCATTGAAATGTGCTCTGCGGCGTCATAAAGAATGTGTTCGTAAATTTCATCCGTGATGGCGAGGACGTTGAATTCAACGCACAGGTCTCGGACCAGTTCCAGTTCGCCACGGGTAAACACCTTGCCCGTCGGGTTGTTCGGCGTATTCACGATGATCGCTTTGGTCTGATGGTGAAACGCCGCCCTCAGTTCGCGCTCATCGAAGTGCCACTCTCCGTCCGGCTTGGTTGGGGGGCGCAACTTCACAAACCGCGGCTTGGCTCCGCAAAGAATCGCATCGGGTCCATAATTTTCGTAGAACGGTTCGAAGATGACCACCTCGTCGCCGGAATTGCACACCGCGAGCAAGGTCGAGATCATGGTCTCGGTCGAACCACAGCAGACCGTGATTTCACGCTCCGGGTCGACTTTAATGTGCTGCCACAACTGCATCTGACGGGCAATTGCTTCGCGAAGATTTTTCGCGCCCCAGGTAATGGCGTACTGATTGATATCGGCGGCAATGGCCTCTTGCGCCGCGCGCTTGATTTCCGCGGGAGCAGGGAAAATCGGGGAAACCCTGCGACAGATTGACAGCGCCGTACAGCATGGCTTGGCGCGTCATGTCACGGATTACGGATTCTGTGAAGTGGGCGACTCTGCCGCTAAGGTAGGACTTCTGATGGATGGCGATTTCTGCCATAAAGCGTCAGCCTAGCACAAAGGCTAAGCAGCCCGTTTTTCAGCCGCGTATGAATTGCTTCTGGACCTCAGCCAGAGCTCGACGACCAACGTGTTGATAGAGAATCCAATCCAGAACGCGATGCCGAAGAACTGCCTTGGTTCCAGATGCGTGAGGCGACTCGTAGCAAAAAAGACGCCCATTACCGGCCGGGTAGTGGCGATGCCAAGCAGGATCACGATGGCTCGAATCATCCATCGCCGCTTCAAGATTTCTTCGCCTTGACGCATATAAATGAAGGCGCGGAATAATGAAAAGAGAAAGAGAGTGTTAAAGAAAAGGACGGCCGAATGTTCTATCCACCCGCCGACGGGGTGTGCGCTCATGGCGTAGGCGGTCAATCCGACGATAGCTCCAAGCGGAAATAACATTCGCTCTGCCCAGATTCTTCGGCTTCCGAAATCAAAAACTACGAACGGGGCGACGATCACGAACGCCAAGGCGGGAAGAATGTGCGCCAGCGTGAGAGTCGCATGAGACGCAAAAACCGAATCCAGTGCTGCCAGTTGCGGCGGAGCACCCTGCGGGGGGCGGGCAAACGCATAGAGGCGTCGCACAACTACGGCTACGGAAATGAAAATGCAGATCCAAAAACCGGCACGCAACCACGGGCGCGAAGTATTTCTCGGGGATTGCGGTTCGTTTCGTTTTTGTGGGTGCGCCGACATCGTAAAGATCCCACCTGAAGTATCTTAACATTTAGATATACATATAGTAAAGTTAATTAGGAATGATGAAATCTGTCTCACCCCAAAAACCAGCCCCATGCAAGCGGCCTTACTCTTTAGGAAAGCGATTGGAGTTGTCCGCGCGTAAGCGGACAACGATCCTCGCCGCCGCGCGGGCACAACTGGAATCGAATGGTTTTTTAGGTCTTACCCTGGATAGCCTGGCTCGTGAAGGCGGCGTCACTCGACAGACGATTCACAACCTTTTTGGTACAAAAACAGGCCTTCTCGAAGCGTTGTTCAATCAACTCGCTGTGGACGGAGGCATGCACCGGATGCGCGAAGTGATGCAGCAGGCGAATGCCGGACCCCTATTGGAAAGTTTCGTGAGGGTTTTCACTGACTTCTGGAGCAAAGACAGGCTTTTCATCCGCAGGATCCACGGAATTGCGGCCATCGATTCCGAGCTCGGCACGGCGGTCGAAGCGAGAAACCAGCGACGCATGGGTGCCGCGAGCAGAGTGGTCGCTCGTGTTTGCGGAGAGAATGGCTTGCCCGGGCAGGAAGACAAAAAACGGAAGATTACGGCGTTGTATGCGCTGACTTCCTTTGAATTCTTCGACATCCTGGCGGAAGCCTCCGGCAGTTCGGAGGACGCAGCTCAACAGGTGCTCACGCTGGTGAAGAAAGAGTTCGCGACAACATAACCACGCGATTCGCGAATTCGGCGCATTACTCTACCGGACGGTCCAACCCGCGCTCTTTCATTTCGAAATCGCGGATCTTGAATTTCTGGATCTTCCCCGTTACCGTCATTGGAAAGTCGTCTACGAACCGGATGCATTGGGGAATTTTGAAATACGCAATCCGACCCTCACAGAAGGTGTGAATCTCTTCCTCCGTGGCTTTCTCACCTGACTTCAGCCGCAGCCATGCCAGCACGATCTCGCCCAGGCGTTCATCTGGAATTCCCACGACCTGAGCCTCGGCTACTTTCGGATGCGTGTACAGAAACTCTTCCACTTCCCGCGGGTAAACATTTTCGCCGCCGCGAATGATCATGTCTTTGGCTCGGCCAGTCAGGTGAATGTATCCATCCTCGCGCATCACGCCAAGATCTCCCGTATGGAGCCAACCCTCGCGGTCCACAGCCCGAGCCGTCGCTTCAGGCTCGTCGTCGTATCCCTTCATCACCATGTATCCGCGCGCGCACACTTCGCCTTGTTCGCCGGCCGGCACGATGCTGTCGTCGAGCGGTGACACAATCTTCATTTCCGTGCAGGGCAATGCTTTGCCAATTGTTGAGACCCGGTGTTCGACCGGATCGTCTGGCGCTGACATCGTCACGACCGGCGTGCTCTCGGTCTGCCCGTATCCGATGGTCAGTTCGCTGCAATGCATCTCGCATATCACGCGCTTCATGACCTCCACTGGACAGGGCGCGCCCGCCATCATGCCAGTGCGAAGACTCGTCAGATTAAATTTGTTGAACTCGGGAAGGCTCAACTCGGCAATGAACATGGCGGGTACGCCGTAAAGCGACGTTACTTGCTCTACCTCGACCGCCTGAAGCGTGGCGCGTGCGTCAAATGTCCAGTTCGGAAGAACAATCGCGGCCCCACTCGCCAGCGCTGACATCGTCCCGATGACGCAACCGAAGCAGTGGTACATCGGCAGAGGAACACAGATGCGATCGCGCTCCGTGTAGTGCATGCCCTGGGCCAGTAATTTGCCGTTATTGACCTGATTGCGATGCGTCAGCATCACACCCTTGGGCACGCCGGTCGTGCCCGAGGTGTACTGAATGTTGGCGACGTCCTCGGGTCGGATTTCAACCTTCGCGTCACACTTCGCTTGGATGAATTCTTCCCATGCTCTGGTTCCAAATTCGATCACATGTTCGAGCTGCAGGCTTTGGCCGCAGGCCGCTTCCGCAAGGATCTGCGCGTATTCAGCACGGCCATCACGCTCCCAGAGAAAAAGCGCTTTCATGCGCGATTTGCAAAGGGTGAATGCCAGATCGTGTGTGCGGTACGCGGGATTGACATTGACCAGGATCGCTCCGGCCCGTGCGCAACCCAGGTGCAGCATCACCCATTCAACGCAGTTGGTGGACCACAGGCCCACGCGATCTCCTGGCCTGATCCCAAGCGACCATAAGCCTCGCGCGACGCAATCAGCCAGATCGCGCAATTCGCGCCAGCTATGCCGCCTCGATTGATGACAGGAAACCAGGGCCAGGCAATCGCCCCAGCGTTCGACAGTCTGATCGAGCACCTGCCCGATCGTTTTCTCCCACAACGGCTGATCTGGACCACGAGAATAACTAAGCATCCGACGCCCCCGGGCCGTCGGGAATTTTAGCTTAATTTATTGTTCTCCGCCCAAATCTGTTTTGTCATCTTGAGCGGAGAGAAATGGGCTCGCTGGCGATTCCATTTCGCGAAGTCGAAAGATCTGCTGCACCAAGCGCTCCAGCTTGAGTCCGGCAGTAAGCAGGTCCCTCGACTGCGCTCGGGATGTTTTGCGGGGTGGGATGACAGACTGTGCGGGATGGGACAGCAAACCAGTCGGAGGAAACACTTCACACTGAAGTGATTTAGTGCGCCGCGCCGGGGCGAACGAAAAACTGTTCCTTGTCCATTTTCGCGGGGACCGCCACGTCGAAGAATCCCACCATCATTTCCTGGTAGGTCTGGTCGCCCCACCTCACGGTCGCCTCGGGATCGGGATTGTGCGGATTGTTGCGTGAGTTGTCATACCACGCCACCGCTCGCAACCTGGTTCCAGCCGGTAACAATCTTGGCTCCGACAGGCGGTAGCTCAACTGCCAGTGAAAGTGATAGTTCACACGCAGCAGCGGCTCAATCGATCCGTCCGGCCGGACAATGTCGTACTCGAAACGCTTTCCGCGAAGATGCATGTGAGGAAACAGGCTAAGCAGGGTCGCGTCATGAGGCAACGTACCCTGCGTTTCAACGCGAAAGTCATCGGCGTCCGGAGGAATGATAAAAGCGTGATCGTTGAGTTGCAGAGTGATGACGCGTTGCGCCGGCGGCGTCTTCGCAAATACCAGGCCGATGCTGGTCTGGTCTTGTCCGCCGTGGCCATTGGTTGTGTAATGGATCTGGAAGATTATGTCCGACCCAGCGGGCACGAACTTTGCCATTCCGTCGGGCCAGCGATCCGGCGAACTGCCCGGAGCGTACACGAGGAGCAGGTCGCTGGTGGTTCCATGTGCGTCCAACCGGTCCTGGGGATCGCTGAGCGTCGAGGCCGTGAAGGGTGTTCCTACGGGCGCATGACGCAGCCAGTTGGAATCGGGCGGACGAATGTAAACCACCGCATGATGAACATACTGCGGCGCGGAAGGATGAACTTCTGCCATCTGCACCCACATGTCTTCGCGGAAGTGAGTGGGCACAATTTCGTATGTGTACTCGACATCGCCATCTGCCGGGAGTTTGACCGGCAGCGGCATCTTCAATACCACATCCGGCTTCGCAATATTCCAGCCCTCAGCCCATTGGCGCGGCGGCGGCGCATCGCGCAAATCACCCGCCGGCGCTCCGGCTTTTACCCACGCCAGCATCGTAGCGATTTGCGATTCGGTCAGAGATGGATCGTTCGAGAAGTGTCCGAAACGCGGGTCGGCGAACCATGGGGGCATCATTTTGCTTTCAACTGCTTTAGCGATGGCTGGCGCCCATGGCCGCGTCTGCTCGTAGGTCACCAGGGGCATCGGCGCAACTTCGCCGGGACGGTGACAACTCTGGCAGTGATCCTGGAGTATCGGAAATATGTCTTTGTAGAAAGTGGACTGCGGCTTATCACTTTGAGGAAATGCGACACCGAGGCCGACGGCGACAAGGACGAGGACAAGCGAACTGAGCCGACTAACCAGCTGGCCGAAACGAAACCGCACCACACCAGTTTACGCCGCGGCGGGATTTCTATGCTCTCTGCTTGCCGCCTAATTTTTCCAGAGCGGCGATGATTTTTGCGGACCACGAGGCTATTTCATCGTCGCGTAGCGTGCGTTCGCCTGATTGAAACTGTGCCCGCAGCAACATCGAGTATTTTCCCGCGGGAACATTACCTCCGCGGAAAATTTCCGCTGGAGCAAATCGGCGCAGTTCTGGGAGACCAAGTGCAGTCACGGCGTGATTGATGCGATCGAAAGGCACGATATCGTCGAAGACAAACGAAAAATCGCGCTCAACTCCGGGATAGCGCGGTAAAGGCTCGAAACGCACTTCCCGCAGGCCATGCGCGTAGAGGCGGTCCAGATATATTTCGGCGATGAGGACGTCCTGACGGAGCTTGCGAGCAGCCGCGATATCGGGATGAATTTGTCCGAACTGAACCACCGTGGTGCCGTCCATCAGAGCTCGAGCCGAGCGTCCGGAATGATAGTAGTCTTCGGTCTGCGCATCGAAAGTTAGCGTTTTGTGCTGGAAGGGATGCAGCAGATTTTCTACATCGCCCTTTAACGCGAAGAACCCTCCGTCACGCGTTCCCCAGCTTTGGGTTGATGGCGAGGATAGACTTGTCGAGTTCGTCCGCCCCATGCAAATACGCTTCGGTTCGAGGGTCGCGGCTCCCTCGGCCTGAAATACGCGGCCGGTTTCGAACAGGCGAACGTTTTCTGCGCCGCGGTTAAGGTTATACGCCAGCATGTTCAGCATGCCGGGCACCAGGGAACTGCGCATGACGGAGGCTTCTTCGCTCTGTGGATTGGCGAGCTCAATCACGGGCGCGGATGAGAAGGTTTCCGCGTCCTGGTGTGAAATGAAAGTAAGCGAGACGCCCTCGTTGTATCCCAGAGCGAGCAGCGAGGCGCGCAGTTTGGCGTCTTTTTCGGCGTTTGGTGACTCAACTACAGCCCCTGAAAAAGCTGGGAGAGTGTTGGCGAATTTATCGTAGCCGTGGAGGCGAGCGATCTCTTCCACGACATCAATCTCCCGTTCCACGTCGAGGCGCCAGCTTGGGATGTGAACCGTGAAATCGGGATCGCCACCCCGCTCGGGCATCAACTCAAAACCAAGCTGGTTGAGGATGCGGAAGATCTCATTGGTTTCCAGTTTTTCTCCGAGAATGCGATGTACCTCGGAAAGATGAAGCGCCACCGGTGCCAGGTCCACTTTCCTCGCTACTACGTCGATTGCGCGCCCGCTGAGAGTACCGCCAGCCGACGCCAGAATCAAGGCCGCTACCCGATCACAAGAAAGAAGCGTCGACTCGAAATCCGCGCCACGTTCGAAGCGATGCGAGGCATCGGTGTGCAAACTGTGACGGCGTGAACTTTTGCGAATCACGCCGGGATCGAACCATGCTGACTCGATAAGAATATTTTTTGTCTTTCCGGTGATCATGGTGTCGAATCCGCCCATGACCCCAGCCAGCGCAACTGGTTTCTCGGCATCGGCGATGACCAGATCTTCGGGAGTGAGTTTTCGCTCCACTCCGTCGAGTGTTTTGAGGCTTTCGCCGGAGAACGCTCTGCGGACTACAATCTTGCCCCCTTTGAGCAAGTCGAGATCAAAGACGTGGGTTGGCTTGCCCATTTCCCAGAGGACGTAATTGGTCGCATCAGCAGCGTTGTTGATAAGCCGTTGATCGACCAGGGTCAGTCGCGTTGCGATCGCTCCAGAAGATGGCTTGATGGTCACATCGCGAACGACTTGGGCACTGTAGCGAGCGCATCCCGCCTGGTCTGCTATTTCTACGCTGAAGCCTGTGTCGCCATGGGATGCCGGTAGCTTGTGTTCAATGGGCCGCAAAGGCAGGTTGTAGATCGCGGACACTTCACGGGCTACGCCATGGTGGTTCATGGCATCCGGACGGTTCGTGCCAATCTCCATCTCGAAAATGGTGTTCTCTCCCTCGCCCGCGATGCCTTCCACGGCAATGCCGACTGAAGTGAGATCGTGCGCCAGGCGGAGATTGTCCACCTTGGGATCGACGAATTCGCGCAGCCATTGTGGAGAGAGTTTCATTTTTAACTATCTGTAGCTTCTATTTTTGTAGCGCCGGCATCTTGCCGGCTGTCATGAGGGCATCTGTCCCTCACAGGCGTGGGCGAGACGCCCCCGCGACAGCCGCCGGGACGGCGGCGCTACCACTTCTTATCCGAATTGCTCCAGAAACCGTACATCTCCGTTGAAGAACAATTGAATGTCATCCACGCCGTATTTCAGGATCGCAATGCGGTCTGCGCCCATGCCGAAAGCGAAGCCACTTACTTTCTTGGGGTCGTAATTCACGAATCCATACACGTTCGGATCGACCATGCCGCAGCCCAGAATCTCAATCCATCCAGTTTGCTTGCAAGGGCGGCACGGCTCGGAACCACGCTTGCCAGTGCCTCCGCAGATGAAACAGGACACCATCATCTCAGCGCTGGGTTCGGTAAAAGGGAAGAACGAAGGACGGAAACTAGTTTTCACGCTCGATCCGAAAAGCGCCTTCATGGCATGGTCGAGAGTGCCTTTCAAGTCGCGGAACGTGATGTTGGTGTCCACGGCCAATCCCTCGACTTGATGAAACATCGGCGAGTGACTGGCATCAGGCGGATCGTTGCGATGAACCGTGCCCGGAATGACGATACGAATCGGCGGCTTCATCTTTTCCATGGTGCGAATCTGCACCGGCGAAGTATGTGTGCGCAGCAGCAGGCGCTCACGCTGCGGCTTTGATTCCTGTCCAGCGATGAACAGGGTGTCCTGCGTATCGCGCGCGGGATGGTTGGGCGGAAAATTCAACGCTTCGAAATTGTAATAATCCGTCTCGATGACCGGGCCTTCCTGCACCGAGTAACCGAGGTTGCGGAAGACCGAGACAATCTCGTGCATCGTTTTGATCACTGGATGTTCGGCGCCAAGTGGGCGGCGGATGCCGGGGAGGGTAATATCGAGGGCGTCGAGACCGGCGGCAACCGTGGCAGTTCCGGGCGAAACCTTAACACGCGCGCCAGCTGGAATCACCGCTGTCACGGCACCAGGCCGGGATTTCTCCACAGCATCCGTAACCGTAGACTTGAGTTCGTTGACCCGTTGTCCAACTTCGCGTTTCGAATCTTTTGGCGCCGCTTTGAGCCACAAATCATTGATCTGCGTTAACACGCCATTCTTGCGAGCCATCCAATGGTCGCGAAAGACTTTCCAGTCGTCCTCGTTCTTGACTGCCTTCAATTCCTTTTCGAGGGCACCAAGCAGGCTGTCCGACGCCTTGTCCAACGCGGCCGCGGAGTAGCTCTTCAGTTTGGAAACGGCGTATGCCAAGTGTTCTCTCGAAAATTAGGCCGATTGTAGAAAAAACAGAAAAATGGGTGGCGGGATGAAACAGCGAACCCCAGCGGGCTAAAGCCGGGCTGGTTTCGGGCGGCTAGCGGCGCGACTGAAGTCGTGCCCTTCCCAAAGAACCTGCTCTTCCCAGAGCCTGCCCTTCCAAAACCTGACCTGCCTGCTTACATCCCAAGAAGTTAGGAGCTAAGAGCCGGAAGCCAGTAGCTGGCTGCTTCTTTACGCTGCCTCGCCGAGAGCGCCCTTCGCCTGCTCGGCGAGGCTCTTAAACGCGCCCGGATCATGGACCGCCAGGTCGGCCAGGATCTTGCGATCCAGTTCGACTTCGGCTTTCTTGAGACCATGGATGAACTGGTTGTAGCTCATTCCGTTAAGCTTGGCGGCTGCGCCGATGCGGACAATCCAGAGCGAGCGGTATTGCCGTTTCTTTTGTTTGCGGCCGGAGTAGGCAAATTTAAGCCCGCGCTCGACTGCCTCTTTGGCGGAACGGTAAAGTTTGGACTTAGTTAGGAAGTAGCCGCTGGCGCGGTTGAGAATCTTTTTGCGCTTTGCACGACGCTTAGTTCCTCGTTTTACGCGAGGCATGGGTAGCTCCTTTTTTATTTCAGATTACGGCGGCTGGAGGTAGGAGACTTTTACGTCTATTGCCTCTTCACACGCCCGAGCCGCATTTACGAAAGATTGCAGCCCTGTGTAGCGCGGGCAAGCCGCCCGCGACCACGTCTAGTACGGAATCATTCTCTTGATCTTGGGTGTATCCGCGTCGCTCACCAGAATACCTTGACGCAATTTTCCCTTACGCTTCTGGCTCTTGGAGGTCAGCATATGACGCAGGTGGGAATGGTGACGCTTGACCTTCCCAGTACCAGTCTTCTTGAAGCGCTTCGCGGCGCCCTTGTGTGTTTTCAGTTTCGGCATAAATCCTCAATGAGCGATTGGCATTTGACCGAAAGCGGCATTTGCCGTGGAAGCTAATACCGATTGCCAAATGCTTTGTATCAGGTTTACTACGCCTGGTTTGCACGTCCCGGAGCCGGTTGCGATTGCGCCGGTTGTTTTTGGCCGGAATCCTTCTTGGGCGCCAGGATTGCGTGTAGCGTATTACCTTCCTGACGTGGCCGGAACTCTACAATTCCCCGGTCTGCGATGTCCTTGATCAGGCGCTCCAGGATCTCGCGGCCCAATCCGGTACGTGTCATCTCTCGTCCGCGGAAGAAAATCGTCGCCTTGACCTTGTCTCCCTCGTCCAGGAAGCGGAGCACGTGGTTCTTTTTGGTCTCGTAGTCGTGGTCGTCCACATTGATGCGGAACTTGACTTCCTTGACCACGATCACTTTCTGGTGCTTCTTGGCCTCGCGTTCCTTCTTTTCCTGCTGATACAGGAATTTTCCGTAGTCCATGATGCGGCATACGGGGGGAACGGCGGTGGGCGATATCTCGACCAAGTCCAGGTTTTTCTCGCGGGCCATTTTGAGCGCATCGTAAGGGGTCAGAATGCCGATCTGCTGGCCTTCGTCATCTATGACGCGGATTTCCCGCGCCCGAATGCGATCGTTTGTTCGGATAAAGCGTTTATCGATACGGCCCTCCGTCGACTGACAGGTCGGATGAGATGAAAAAGTATAGCATGGCCAAGGTTGAAAGACCCGACGCGCAGACGGTACGCGACCGCGTCTTCGATCTCTAAAGCGAAAAGCCACGGCTGTGCCGTGGCTTCTCACCGTAACAGTTGCCGTTAGGATGCGCGGCGCTTCTCAACGTCCTCAGATCCCTCACGGTCCTTCCGGTCGGTGTTGTCGCCGGTTTGGCCGGGGTTCTTCTTGGACGTATCCTGCGGGTTGCGCACGTCGCTGCTCTGGGATGGATCTTTGCGGGTAGGATCCGCAACGTTACCCGGATTGTCCTGTTGACGCTGGCCGGGATTCTGTTGGTTCTTTTCGGTTTCGTTTCCCATGAATTCCTCCTCTGAGATTTAGTACTTGCCACCAAATATTTATTACGACGTCCTGTAACGTCCGAAACTTAGGTGCCGGAATTTGATCTCGGGTAGCCTGTCCGGCACATTTTTGTTTCCGGCTTATCAGTGGTTCAGATTAGAGCGTCCGGCAGGACTAGAATGTTCCATCACCCTGTTGCCAGATCGTCCTTCGCCCAGGTTTCTTAACCAGAGAGAAGAGGGAGAGTGTTATGAGAAATTGCAGCTGGCTGCTGAGCACATGCTTTTTGTTGATAACGGCCTTTGCGAACGCCCAAGTGAGCGAGATTGCGAGGCAACTGGGGCTCGGAAGCCAGTTGAGCGATACGAAGATTTCGTCGGGTCTGAAACAGGCTCTTCAGATCGGAGCAGATCAAGCGGTCAAAGTCACCGGGCGCCCTGACGGCTATTTCGCCAATCAGGAAATCAAGATTCTCATGCCCAGTAACCTGCGTCCGCTGGAAAAAGGCCTACGGATGATCGGCTATGGACCGAAGATCGACGACTTCGTCCTGAGCATGAACCGGGCGGCAGAGGCAGCGGCTCCCGCTGCGCGAAAAATATTTATCGACGCCATCACCGCCATGACTATCAATGACGCGCGCGGAATTCTTTCCGGGGGCGACACCGCTGCCACCAACTACTTCAAGGAAAAGACGACTCCGCAACTCACATCTGCCTTTAGGCCAGTGGTGGAACGGACCATGGCGAAAAATGGGGTGACCCAGCAATACAACGCGTTGGCGCAACAATACAAATCGATTCCGTTCGCCAAAAATCAGGATTTGGACATCAGTCATTACGTTGTTTCCAAAGCACTGGATGGGCTTTTTTTTGAGTTAGGTCAGGAAGAACGCAAAATTCGGAAGGATCCAGCCGCCCAAACTACGAATTTGCTCAAGGAAGTTTTCGGACGGCGGTAACAATTAGGCGATGCCGCTAGTTCTGTTTTCACTGTCTTTTAGCAGACATAGCGCGCCGCATCCGGTCAGTAAGGTGCCAATAACACGTTTCTTTTGTTGTCGTTCACCACATGCTCTCGCCCCTCCTGTGTCTACTGGCATTTTTTGAGCCAATTTCACCCCTAAGTCGACACTTAAACACCGGGTGCCACTTCAGTTACGGAATAAAGAGTTCCCTGTATTGTTCCGCGAATATCTATATGGCGTAGTAGGAGGCAGATTAGCTACCCACCTAGGCGGCGTTGAGCCTTTGGCCAAATGGCGGGCGGGTCTTGTGGTCTTCGGAGTTGAGAGGAGTGGGGCCATGGCAACCCGAATTCTTATTGTGGATGACGACGCAACCATCCGATTGTTGCTGCGTAGATTGTTGGAAAAGCAGTCGGATTGGGAGGTATGTGGCGACGCAAGCAACGGCGCCGAGGCAATTGAGAAAGTCGATCAACTAGAACCCGACGTGGTGGTGATGGACCTGGGGATGCCCGTGATGACTGGCCTACAAGCTGCGCCACAAATTGCAAAAGCACATCCCCAATTGCCCATGTTGCTGATCAGCGTTCAAGAAGTATCCAGACAGCTTGCGTCGGAAGCGCGGAGAGCAGGATACCGGGGAGCCGTTACCAAGAGCAGCGGGAATGAAGTGCTGAAGGGAGTAGAGGCCCTGCTGCGGCATGAATCGTTTTTTTATGCTGACGACGGGTCGACTGTTTCCGCGGATTCCATCCTGTAATTGATTTATTCGTGTCGCGAACTTCGACGGCTATCTCCGTCCAGCCAACCTCCGGGTGCCGGAATTCATCGAAGGTTCGAGGCGAATGGACATGCGCGTTTCCATTGGAATTTCCATCCTGGCGATTGTCTCTATTTGCGGTCTTGCCGCTGGCTGCACTCCGAATAAAAATCCCGAAGAAGTTCGAGAGCAGACTGCCAAGGCTACTGCCGAACTCAAGACCAACGCCAAGGCTGTGGCAGCGGGAATACGCGAAGGGTGGAGCCGTGACAAGCCGCTCGATCTGAACACAGCAACCAGGGAACAGCTGGTCAGCCTGCCAATGACCGGAGTGGAAGCGGATGCCGTGATTGCCGGACGCCCCTACGATGATCCGGATCAACTTGTGAGTCGCCACATTCTGTCACGAGCCAGGTACGACAAAATTTCAGATCGGCTGACGGCGAAAAAATAACTAACTAGCAACCGCGACCAGCGTCCCGTCTGCAACTCCTTCTACCTGTGACTGGACCCAATTGTTCGCAGGATGATTTCCCCTCAAGCGTACCGGCAAATAGTTGTCGGTCAACCCCTCGGTGTATTCGCCTTCGCGATCTCTTCCCGCAACATTCAAGGTGATGGTGTCTACCGATTTGCCCATGAAGCTGGTCATGAACGCAAGCTTCTTTTGTGAAGCCAAATCGCGGAGAATGCGATTGCGCTCGCGGGCGATTTGAACCGGAACCTGCCCGGTCATCGTGGACGCCGGTGTCCCAGGACGAGCTGAGTAAGTAAAGACGTGCAAGTAAGTAAAGGGCAATTCCTCAATGAGGCGGCGCGTTTGTTCGAATTCAATTTCGGTTTCACCCGGAAAGCCAGTCATTACATCGGCGCCGATGGCGGCCGTGGGCATCGCGGAGCGGATTTTCTCGATCTTCTCCCGATAATGCCAGGGACGGTATTTGCGATGCATCCGGCGGAGGACGGCGTCACTGCCAGACTGCAAAGGGACGTGGGCGTGTTTGGCGATACGAGGGGAGCTGGCAGCCAAATCGATCAATTCATCGCTCCAGTCCATCGGTTCGACCGAACTGATGCGGAGTTTTTGCAGCGGAGTTTCGCTCAGAATCGTGCGAATCAAATCTTCAAATCGCGGAGCGGGGGAGTGTGCGTCTATCCCATCCAGATCACGACCCCATCGTCCCAGGTTGATTCCTGAAATCACCAGCTCGCGATAGCCGTTGCTAACCAGGGATCGGACTTCACGGATGATTTGAGGGAGAGGTAGTGACCGGCTCTGGCCTCGGACGTAGGGAATAATGCAGAAGGAGCATCGGTTGTCGCATCCATCCTGTACTTTCAGGTTAGGACGGGTGCGCTCGTTCGAGGCGTCGAAGACCGGGGCGGCCTGAAGTTCGGTGTGGGCGAAGATGTCTGAGACAAAAGTTGGGCTTCTGGTCAGGGACCCCCCGTGGCCTCCGGTCGTGAGATGAGCGAGCGGTATGAAGCCTCTCATCTCGCGATCGGTTGGGTTAGGACCAGTCAAGTCTGAAACAATCGGTTCGTCGAGAGCAGTACGTGGAGTTGCGCAGTTTGAGCTCTGAAGCCCATGCATTGCGATTTCAGCCAGGCGATGTTTGTGTGAGTTCCCGATCACCGAGGTGACGCCGGGCAGTTCAGCAATTTCATTCGGGGCGCGCTGGGCGTAGCAGCCTGTGACCACGATTCGGGCTTCGGGGTTCTTGCGATGCAGGCGGCGCACGGCGGCACGAGCGTCCTGATCGGCGGCGGCAGTGACCGTGCAGGTGTTCAGGACGACGATTCCGGCTTTGGCGGGTTCGGAGGCGCGTTCCAGGCCTTGCTCCCGGAATTGGCGTTCAATAGCGGCGCCATCTGCCTGGGTTGCGCGGCAGCCGAAATTTTCCACGTAGAAAGTCGCCACGTTTTTATTTTAGCGTAGCGCGGCACCAACGCGGCCCCGGGCAGGATCGCGAGACGAAAATCCGCAGTGGCGGCATAGAACGTGGGACGGAGACGAATACTCTCCGTTCGACGCTCTATGCCACCGGCAGACAAGATTCGGTTGGAATCGGGAAGGCGGGAGGAAGGATATCAGGCCGCCGACTCTGGGAATCGTCTACAAGTTTTCGTTCAACATCAGGCCGATGCTACTTGGCGTTTCTGCTGGAAACATTCCCGGCAGAACACTGGACGCCCTTGCGTCGGCTTGAACGGCACCGTGGTTTCTTTGCCGCACTCGGAACAGGTTGTGCGGGTTTCCACTTTGGCGAAACCGCTATTTTGCCCGGCCGGCACTGCCCCCAACACCGATACTCGCTTGGTCTTGCACGTCTTGCAGCGCTTAGGTTCGTTTTTGAACTGCTTGTCGTGAAAGAACAACTGCTCTCCGGCGGTAAAGATAAAATCTTCGCCGCAGTCGATGCACTTCAACACCTTGTCCTGAAATTCCATTGAGAGTTACTCCCTTCAGCCCATTCCCCGGCGCCCTCGCCAAATCGATAGCGATATGCGAATGATCGCCAGGGTCTTTGCCCCCTCAAAAACCCCTGGAATGCTGCTTTTTGGACTCGGCCCGCCATGTCCTCTTACAACATGGATTACTGATCGCTGCACCGTGCCTGCCTGAACCGGTTGCGTTTCAGCCAGATTAGGTTATGTTTCAACAAACTTGGGGCACAGTTGGAAAGGAACGGGCCCCCGCTTTCGCGGCGGCCCGTGGAACCCTAGTCTTGCTCTTTGCGTGCTTTCTTCCTGCTGCGCTTGCGGGCCAATGCTTCTTTCACCCGCTTCTTCTCGCCTGGCTTCAGGTAAAAGGAGTGACGCTTGACCTCCTTGATGATGTCTTCCTGTTGCACTTTGCGCTTAAAGCGACGCAACGCATTTTCGAGGGATTCTCCCTCTTGAAGTCTGACTTCTGCCAACTGAACTACACCCCCAAACTGGTCCCGTTTGGACGGGGATAGTTATTGCAAGGTTCACGCGGCAAGTCAAGTGAATATATGTCGATGGCGGACCGGGAAAATGCATCCCTCGAAGGATTGGGCCGCTAATCGAGCCTAGAAAATCAGCTTTAAAGCCAATTGGATCTGCCGAGGTGCATAGGCGTCGGTGGCTCGCAGGAAGGTCGAAGGCGTCCGGTGTTGAGCCGGGAAGATATTGATTCCAATGGCCTTACTTGTGAGCGCAAATTGGGCTGCGTTGCTGATAAATCCGTCCTGGGTTATCTGTACCCGTTGGTTGTCACGGTTCAACAGGTTGAAGGACTCGGCTGTAAATTCCAGTTTTACGCGATCTCCGATTTGAATAGGCCGGGTGAGACGGAAGTCGACCGTGGCATAGTCGGGCCCGACAAGAGAGTCGCGTGAAACTCCGGGAAGCCGGTCATTGTTCGTGTTGTCATCCTGATTAGCGTCGCCGGTCACCGTGGCGCTGGTGGACGAGTCCAGACCTGAGAAGGGAACACCTCGGTATATCACCCCGGGAGGTTGGCGGTCTGTGATGGCGAGAACAATCTTGGGGAGTTGTCCCGTCCTGGGCATCTACAAGCAGGGAAGGGGGTGAGAAAGTCCGAAGTCCGTTTATTGTTCCAGCTTCTGCTGGACTAATTCCTCTACCTTCTGCAAAACCTCGTCTTCGGACAACTTGGTGGAATCAAGTAGCAGGGCGTCGGCGGCCGGAGCGAGAGGTGAGGTGGCGCGGGTGCGATCGCGACGGTCGCGTTCACGAAGTTCGGCAGCCATCGCCTGGGCGGCGGCACCCGGCGCTATCTGCTGCTGTTTCATGCGGCGCTGTTCGCGTACTACGGGGTCAGCGTCGAGAAAGACCTTAACGTCAGCTGTGGGGAACACCTTGGTGCCAATGTCGCGCCCTTCCATCACTACGCCGCCGCCAGCTCCCATTTCCTGTTGGCGAGCGACCATCCACTTACGCACTCCGGGATGGACGGATACCCGCGACGCTGCTTCCGTGACATCGGGCTCACGCACACGCTGGCTGACGTCCCGGCCGTCCAGCAGGACCCTGTTGCCGCCTAGGCTGGGCTCAATCTGAATGCGGGAATTGTGCGCCAGATTGACCAGCGCCGGTTCCTCGTCGAAGGAGACGTCCCACTCAATTGCTTTGAGCGCCAGCGCGCGGTACATGGCGCCGCTTTCCAGATTCACATAACCCAGTTTGCGGGCCAGGCGGGAGGCAATGGTGCTCTTTCCTGCACCAGCCGGTCCATCGATGGCTATGATTAATTTGCGGTTGGAATTGGGCATCGCGTGAAGTTAGGATTGTACACGCCGTTCCGTACCCATATTGCGATGTGGAGAAAGCTGTGGCTGTCAGTTCACGGGGGTTGCGCTGGTTCGTAGCTGCTTTGCTGGCCGTCATTAGCGTGCAAGTTTTGCCGGCCGAACAGCACAAACTGGACGATCGAAAACGCACCCAGCTGGAAACGGCTGTGGCGAGGTTTATGGAGGCGGGAGGCGTCCCAGGAGTCTCTGCGGCCGTGGTCCAAAACGGGGAGTATGTCTGGTCGGAAGGGTTTGGCATGGCTGATGTGGAGAACACCGTACCGGCCACGCCGCAGACGCTGTATCGGCTGGCTTCAATCTCGAAATCGCTGACTGCCACTGCGGCGATGGAACTTTGGGAGCGAGGTAAGCTGGACCTCGACGCTCCGGTCCAGAAGTATTGTCCCGCGTTCCCTCAGAAGCCTTGGCCGATCACCACCCGGGAACTATTGGGGCATCTGGGCGGAATCCGGCACTACAAATCGCTCTCGCCGGATGATCCCGAAATCAGCAACGTCAGGCACTTCGACAATCCGATCGAGGGAGGTCTGAATTTTTTCGCAACCGAGCCTCTAGTGGCACAACCTGGCACGAAGTTCAAATACTCCACCCAGGGATTCACCGTCATCGGGTGTGCGATCGAAGGCGCCTCCGGACAGCATTACGTCGATTTCGTCCGCAAAAATGTCTTTGAGCCCGCCGGGATGACGAGAACTCAGGTCGATGACCGCGTGGCGATCATTCCTCAACGTACGCACTTCTATCACAAGGACAAATCGGGCCACGTGGTGAGCGCTGGATTACTGGATTCAAGCTACAAGATTCCCGGAGGCGGTTGGCTGTCTTCGGCGGAAGATATGGCAAGATTTGAAGTGGTGATCCTGCACGACTCGCTTCTGCGTCGCGCCACGCGCGACCTCATGTGGGAGCCCCAAAAGCTCGCCGACGGCTCCCCATCTACCTACGCGTTGGGATGGCGAACCGGTAAAGATTTCGGCGAGTTTGACGTAGAGCACGGAGGCGGTCAACAGGGCACAAGCACGTTTTTTATGATCCTTCCGCAACGCGGAGACGGGGTTGTAGTGCTGGCCAATATGGATGGAGCAAATTCCTCATCGCTGGCGGAGGAGTTGATGAAAATCCTCATTGCGCCAGAGGACAGTCAGAAGGCGAAGTAAACAAGCTCCGGGCTTTGCCGAACCACCGTTTTCTGCTTGCTCTCCTAGACTCGTTCTACCAAACCCGACATGCATTCGCATGAACCATGGGCTGACCCGCATGGCAACCGAAGGCGTGACCAAACTCCGGCATGTTGCCGACTACGTTGTTTACTCGATAGCGCTCCAGAGAATGTCCTTGTGTCATCACCTGGGTTCGCGCGGTTTCAGGGCGAAGCTCTCCGCACCACACGTTCGCCCAGGAGAGGAAAAAGTTTTGTAGCTCGGTGGCGCCGTTTTGAGATTTCTGGTCCAGGTCCTTGCCTTGGGCCTTAAGTGTGTTCTGCAGACCCGCAAGCGCGATATGGAGACCGCCGTTGTCGGCAGTATCTTCTCCGGCAGAAAGCTTGCCGTTCTGTTTCACGCCTGCCTCCGGAACTTCCTGGGTGTACTCGTCGGTAATGCATTGGTCGCGCTGGTCGTAATTTGTGGCGTCGGTAGCGGTCCACCAGTCTTTGAGATTGCCCTGCGAGTCGAATTTACGTCCCTGATCGTCATAGCCGTGAATGATCTCGTGTCCAATCACGGCTCCGATGGCACCGAAGTTCACCGCGTCACTCGCAGTGGCATCGAAGAATGGCGGTTGCAGAATACCGGCGGGGAAATTGATGGTGTTGTGCTGGGGATCTTCGTAGGCATTGACAGTTGGTGGAGTCATTCCCCATTCCGCGCGGTCGGTGGGCTGGCCGACCTGCGCAATTCGGCGCTTGATTTCAAACGTCGATGAACGTCTGACGTTGCCCATAAAGTCGTCGCGTTTGATCTGCACAGAAGAATAATCGCGCCAATGATCGGGATATCCGATCTTGTCAACTTGGGCCGCCAGCTTGGCATGTGCTGCCTGCTTGGTTTTGTCCGACATCCAGGTCGCGGCATCGATGTCCTGATTCAGCGCGCCTTCGATGGCTTTAACCATCTGCAGCATGCGTTCCTTGTTTTCGGGCGGGAAATACTTTGCGACGTAAGCCTGGCCGACCGCTTCCCCAAGATCGGTGTCGGCAAAGCTGGAGCAACGTCGCCATCGCGGAAGAAGCTGCTTCGTGCCTCCCAGCGTTTGTCCAAAGAAATCAAAGTTTTCGTCGACGAAGGGCTGGCTGAGCGATGGTGCCATTGAATGCAGGGTTGACCAGCGCAAATAGGCGCGCCATTGTTCGATGGAGTAAGACTGGATCAACTTCTCCATCCCATGGAAGAAGGTGGGAGAGGTGACCAGATACTGCGGCGATGGCGGCGCCTGGATGGCGGCAAAATAGCGCTTCCATTCGAAGGACGGGGTGACCGCCTGAATTTGTTGCAATGACATCTTGTTGTTCAGATTCTTGGGATCGCGGCGGACTACAATATCCATCGCTGCGGTGGCCAAATCCGTTTCCATGGCCAGGACAGTCTTGGCATCGGTAGCCGCTTGAGCTTGTGATTCTCCGCTCAACTCCAGTAGCCGGGCTACATGCTTCAAATACTTCTCGCGAATCTCTTTTGATTTCGCGTCGTCGTTCAAATAAAACTCGCGGGCGGGTAATGCCATACCCGACTGATCGAGTGTCGCCAGGTTGGTGCTTGCGTCGTCAAGGCCCGGCTGGGCGAAAATTCCGAACAGCACTCCCTGGTATGCGGCATCAATGAAATTCAGATTAGCGGGACGGATCATCAGGTGGATGGCAGCGATGAGCTCCGGCAGCTGGGACTTGTTCTTGAGCTGCGCGATTCGATCGAGTTCGGGTTTCAGCGGCGCGATGCCAGCCTTGTTGATAGCGTCTTCATCCATGCACGAGGCATAGTAGTCGCCGACCTGCTGTTGTATCGGAGTGCGGCTTGGAGAAGCTTGGGCGGCATCCTCCAGGGTGTTGCGCACGGCGGCAATATTCCACAGCGCCAGTAAGTTGAACGTACCCCATCCCCCTTGATCCGGCGGAATAGGATTGGCCTTAGTCCACTTGCTGCACGTGTACTGAAAGAAATCGGTACAGGGGTCGAGAGACTTATCCACTTGATCGAGGCTGAAGTGCTCGACTTCGGGCATCGCACTGGGCGATGCAGCTGGAGTTTGAGCCAAAGATACGATGCAGAGCGAGAGGAGAACCGCCAAAATTGCGCAGAAACGCATGAATCCTACCTTCCCAAGCCAGGTGGCCTGTCAATAGACGTGTGAGGATTGAAATGGTAAGTCCATGAAATTGCATCTCGATAGCGGGAAATCGAAGAAGGCAGCACGATTCAAACCGCTACAGCTATCTCCGGCCGCGACGAACAGGGCCGCCTCGCCCCATGCGTTTTGCCCCGAGAACACTCGTCTTCTCGCGATTGGGGGCGACTTTGGCTTCATGGTTTACCACTGCCTTCGGTTGCGTGATCTGGATCAGGGAACGGTTGCCTACCCGCATAAATTCCAGCTCACGAGCTGCCTGGAGAGCATTGATTGCCTCTCTTACCCGCGAACGCGGGGCAAAATGGCCGAAGAAGGATTCGACTTCCTCCTGGTCGGCGGCGATTACGCAGTCCAGGTACTTGGAAAGCAGCGCTGAGAGGGCTTCGCCGACTGAAAGACCGGTTCCTTCACGAACCGCATCCGGCGCCCAGCGATAAAGCACGTCCCACGAGGAGCCATCCTGCGGCGCGTAATCCACGCGGGTGATGCGCAACTTCGACCACAACTCGCCTAATGCATGGTCTAGCGCCACAAACGAAACGCTTCCACCCAGATCTTCGCGCATCTTCTGTTTTGAGATTGGCCCGGCGCGGCTGATCAGCTCAAAGGCATCGCAGGCCAATTGCGAATATTCCGACCGCGGCTTGGGCTTGGGGGCCTGTTTCGGATTACGCTCGCCCACCAGCGCGTAAAAGTAAGGAAAGATCGACGGAGCCACCAGGAATGCATTGTTTTCATCAAACTGGTTGGCCTCATAGGCATCATGGTTGCGCAGCAGGCTGACGACAATGTCGGTGGCCTCCCGGGCGCGCGGGTCGGCAAAGGCATGTTGCTGAGTTGGCAAATTTCTGTCGGAGCCAGCCCAGGCGCCGATGAAAGTGGGGGCTAGAACCGCAGGGCGCATGGGATACATCAGGCAGAATCCGACCGACTCGATAAACCTGCGGGCTTCGTCGAGGGTGCGTAACGGCTTTCCGTCAAGGCGCCACCGCTCACGACGTTGCTGGTCGAGTTCCTGTTCTGTCATCAAGTCAGCCATCGGGCATCAGCTTCCGAGCTGTCAACGCTTCCGCTTGGTCGTCGGTTAGCTCCCACCTGTTTGAAAGCACGGGACTGACGACGGGTTGCTAAAAGGTGACAGTCGTTCTCTAGATTCTCTTAAATGCCTTCTGAATATCCTTCAAAGAGTATCGCAGAACCACGGGCCTTCCGTGCGGGCAGGTCATGGGGCAGTCGGTTTTGGACAACTCGGCCAGCAGCCATTGCATTTTATTTTGCGCAAGCGGCATGTTGACCTTGATGGCGGCGTGGCACGCGATCGAAGCGGCAATGCGGGCCTGAATTTTTTCCAGATTCAGTGCCTGTTCTTCGCGGGAAAACTGGTCGAGCAATTCGTGCAGCATGTGTTCGACCCCGGAAGCTTCAATGCCCGCGGGTGCGATTTTTATGGCAATGCTGCGGGCTCCGAAGGGTTCAACTTCGAATCCATTTTTAGCCAGCTCGTCAGAGATTTCAGTGAAGACGGCCTGCTGCGCCGGGGAGAGCTCAATCAACAGCGGCAGCAGCAACCGCTGGCTCTCGACTTTTTGAGCACCTCGTTGTTTCAGGATTCTCTCGAACAGAATGCGTTCGTGGGCCACGTGCTGGTCGACAATCCAGAGGCCTTCGGGATTTACGGCCAGGATGAATGATTCGCGGATCTGGCCCAGAGGAGTAAGCGAGGCCAGTGCTGGGGCTAAATCGCTCGAGGTCTCGGGTTCGTCAGCGATGGGTGGAGCGCAGCTGTCATCCGGAATCGAGACGGGCGCCGCTTCGGGTGCGCGAACCAAAGACAGGGCAGCATTACCATCGACCGATATGCCCTCTCCAAACTGGAATCTTTCCGTGATGGATGGTGCCGCGGGCGCTTGCAAGCTGAAAGGTTGGGCGGCCGCAGAGTACAGGGACCGCGAGGCGCCCGATGCATCCGGGGAGACCCCACGTGTTAAGCCAGTCAACGATGGGCTGGCACTGGGATGAGCGCTGATTTCGATCGCGAACTGTGGCACCGGGCGCGCCTTCATCAGGGCAGCACGGATCGATTCGCGGACAAAATCGTGCATGACCGATTGCTGGCGAAAACGAACCTCAGTTTTCGACGGATGCACATTGACGTCTACTTCGCCGCTCGGCAAGTCGATGAAGAGCAGTACGACCGGATAGACAGTAGGGGGAAGAATATTGCGGTACGCTTCGATGATCGCGTGTTGAATGAGACGGTCGCGGATGAGGCGTCCGTTGACGAAGACGTAGATCGAATTGCGGTTCAGTTTCTGGATTTCGGGTTTGGAGACGAATCCGTGTAGCCGCAATTCACCGAAAGACGCCTCCTCGCTTTCCTCTTCGGGAAGCCCCTCGGCTGTCTTTTCACTCCCCGCCTCTTCGCTGGGGGAGACGCCCGCGCTACTTTTGTTCTCTTCTTGTTCCTTGCGCCGCCAGGGTGGGGGTTGCGGCAAACCGATGCGTTCCAGCGGCTGAAGAGCAGCAACTGGAATTAGCTGGTCCAGAACTTCTTTTCCGAAAACCTGGTATACGCGCTCGCTGTAGCCCGCCACCGGCGGAGCCACCAAAATGGCGTTGGAGGCTGAGTGCAATTCAAAATGCTTGTCGGGATGGGCGAGTGCGTAGTGCGTAACCAGGGACGCGATGTGGGAGAGCTCGGTGGATTCGGCCTTCAGGAATTTTTTGCGCGCCGGAATGTTATAGAAAAGATCGCGAACGCTGATGCTGGTTCCGGCGGGCAATCCCGCTTCTTCCACGGTGAATATTTTGCCGCCATTGATTTCAATGACCGTGCCGGAGTCCTCTTCCGGTGCGCGGGTTTCGAGACGCAGACGCGATACTGAAGCAATCGAGGGCAAGGCCTCGCCACGAAAACCCAGCGTGGCCACGCTAAGCAGGTCCTCGGCATTCCTGATCTTGGAAGTGGCGTGACGTTCGAATGCCAGCAGGGAATCGTCGCGTACCATGCCGCAGCCATTGTCGATGATCTGAATGAGTTTCTTACCGCCTGCTTCCACCTGAATGCGAATGCGCGTCGCGCCCGCGTCGAGAGAGTTTTCCAGAAGTTCCTTGGCGACCGAAGCGGGGCGCTCCACCACCTCGCCGGCGGCGATCTTGTTGGCGACATTCTCGGAAAGGACGTGGATTCTGCCCATGCAAGAAGCTGCGGTGCGTACGCTGACCGCGTTTCAGTGTCGCAGATGCAAGCCTGAGGAAGCAAAGCACAAACAGGGCAGGAGAAGACGGAAGAACGGGTTCGCTATGCCCGACTCTGTTCTGGGAAAAACTGGCTGATCCGATGAAATTGATCAGGGACGGAATTCGATGGCCAGCGAGGAGACTACAGATTCGGGTTGGCCCTGGACGCGATAAGGACGGAAGCGCCACCATCGGACCGCATCCATCGCGGCGGGTGTCAGGGCTTCAGGGCCGCTGAGCGGATGGAGGTTTACCACCGTGCCGTCGGCGCCGATGATGGCGTCGAGGACGACTATGCCCTGGATATTCGCCCGTCGCGCAGCCTCCGGATAAAGCGGATCAACCTTGCGAACCAGCAACCGCTCCATCACCTCGGGGGGAACCCGTGTCGCGGGCGGCCGCGAATGGACATCTTTTCTGGCTGTTTGGGCCTCCAGTTTTTGCCATCCACGATGCCATTGCCAGGCCGACACAATTGCCGCCACAAGCACGCACGCCGCCGCCAGCAAGAGCAGTCGCTGCACGGACGTGGACATTCTGACTCTTTTGGGGGTTCGCGCCATTGACGTGGCGGCCGCCTGGACAGGCAACTGAGCGAGCGGGGAACTGATTGCGGAAGGATCGAGCGAAGATTGTTCGGGCTGAGTTCCTGCCCAGTGGCGGATCATGTACCGCTGATCGCGGGAGAGTCCTAGGAATTCGAAACCGCAGCGCAGTTGATTGTGGTGCCGTACCACCGCTTTCGTCTGCAGAGAATATCCAACGTTTGGCAGCTGGAATTCGACCGCGACCCATTCTCCGGTCTGAAGCTCGGCTGCCAGGACGGCAGCCACACCACCCTCACCAATATCGAGAGACCTGCCCGGAATGCTATTGGGTAAGCCTGACCGTAATACAGTGACGTCTACGGGAATAGCGACGGAATAACGCGGAATGCGGCGGCGAGCGCCGACCAGGTCCGACGAAGAGTGTCCTGATGAAGAAGACTGTCCCGGTGAAGATTGTCCCGATGCCGCGCTCATGATCGCCTGAGTCCTGTCGACTGAACCGGGTATCCGATCTAGGCCGCACGCCACTGTCTGCCATCTTCGGGCGGGCGCCCGGTCCCGACTCGATAGGTTCTAATAAAGCTATTGGCCCGGAGTAAGACCCCGGGCCAGATTTATTCCTACCGTGCGCATAAGACAGGCACTTAAGCTTGCGAATTGGCTACGGCCAGCGTTTGGCGGTATCTTCCCATCCTGCCGCGCGGGCGGCCTGCGGAGCGGCATTCACTGCCGGCTGCGGAATCCGGATGGGCTGCTGCGTCGCCGTCGTGGTCAGTGTCGGTTTGCTGTCCGCATTTCCCGCTTCCTTGTCTTCGGACAGCAGTGGGGCGGCAACACGCAACGCCTCCACCTCTTTTTCCAGCCTAGAGAGCTCAAGCTCTTTCTGTCTCAAAACTTCGTAAACGTTCTTCATGCGTTAGCACCCAGGAATTCGTTAGAAATTGAACCAGTTAAGTCGAACTTTATCAGTTGTCTTGGTTTTGTCAAGGTGTAAGAGATTTGGGTGGTGGTCCGAGATGGAAACTTGTTGTCATGCCACGACGCTCCAATTTCGCATCGCGGGTCTGCCATTTGGCGCGTGTAAGCAAGTTCTGGCCGATACAGGATTCGAAATTGAAAACGCATTTGCCGAAGACTACTGAAGATCGCATGGGTTTATTTTTGAGAAACCAGTCCGTAAGGAAAACGCAGCTCTCAGTAGGCACCTCTTTGCTTCGAATGGCTAGATCGTGCGAGCGGCTTTCCACCGCGCTCTTCTTTGCGTCCTTAGCGATCTTTGCGGTTCAACGCCTTGACTGCATGCAATCGACGAGAGAACTCCTCAACTAGGGCTTCATTAGAAAAGTCAGTACTCAAATATGGAACGACGTTAACTATCGAACGAACGTTTACCCGTAACTCAGATTTCCGGCCAGAACATAACATCGAATCACATTCATCACATCCCCAAGATTCCATCTTTGGAAGCAAATTCCGCTCTCGAAATATGGAAATCCGCAGAGTTGCTGTTCCTTGAAATTCCGCGCCCACGGGGGCATTTGAGTTGTCAACATCAACATCACAAGGTACTCATTTTACAAATCTTCTTCTTAACGTTTCGTGGAGGTGCACGTCTAAGCCTGCAGCACGTGAGCCCAGCCTCCGTTAGCGGAAGCCGGAACGGACCACGATTCATGGAACCGATGGACAGGGTAGTTGCGTATCAGGATGTACGGGACGGTGTGCCCGAAGCTGGATCCTGGGTAACACGCGACCGGAGGAGGCGCTCAGTGGAGGGTCAGGTCATGGAGATGGGGCGAATTGGCAGCAGCGGTAGGCTAGGAACCTTCCCGGCAGCAACGACCCGCATGTGCAAGAGGTCGTCAGAGCGGCGCACGAGGAATTGCGCCAGTTGATGCGCCAGCGAGCCGATGTGATGAAGCGCATCGGCACGGTGAAGCAAACCATCGTAGGTCTGGCGAACCTTTTCGGCGATGCGGTGCTAAGTGAAGAACTGCTCGAACTGGTGGACCGCAAGAGCGGTGGCCGCCAGCCCGGATTTACCAAGGCCTGTCGGATGGTGTTGATGGAATCGGATGCTCCCTTGGGTGCTCGCGAAGTTTGCGAGAAGATCCAGCAGCGGATCCCTCCAGTCTTGCTGCGGCATAAGGACCCGCTGGCCTCGGTCACGACGGTGCTGAACCGCCTGGTGGAGTATGGCGAAGCCCGAACCGTTGTCCGGGACAATGGCCGGAGGGCATGGGAATGGGTAGCGGATCCTGCAGACAGCGGATTTGCCCCGACCCGCAGCGTGCCGGTCTCAGGCCTATAAAAGCGTTGTAGGTGTGAAGCGGGCGCCCTCGCCCGCTGATGTCATCAGACCGATCAGCATTCCTTCGACCCGCAGCGCAGCCGATTGAGGCGCTGCTATCAATGCGGCATTAGCCCGGCAACAACATCCCTTTTTCCAGATGACGGGTCACGTGTGCGTACGACGCCGCGTGGGGATCGTGGGTGACCATCACGATCGTCTTGTGGAAGTCCTCGTTCAGGCGCTTCAGGATCTCCAGAATCTCTGTAGCGGAATGGCTGTCGAGATCGCCTGTGGGCTCATCGGCCAGCAGAAGAGTCGGGTCGCTGACGATGGCGCGGGCAATGGCCACGCGCTGTTCCTGGCCGCCGGAAAGCTGCTTGGGCAGATGGCCGACGCGTTCTTCCAGTCCAACCAGTTTTAAAGCCGTCATCACGTGATCGCGACGCTGCTGCGGATGACAGTTTGGTCAGCAACAGCGGCAGTTCGACGTTTTCGAACGCGGTGAGAACCGGGATCAAATTGAACGTCTGGAAGACGTAGCCGATGTGCTCGTTGCGCCAGTGGGCCGACTGAGCGTCGCTGAAGCGGAAGATGTTCTCGCCCAGCACCAGCAACTCGCCGCCGGTCGGGCGATCGATGGCGGCAATCATATTGAGCAGAGTCGTCTTGCCCGAGCCGGAGGGGCCCATCAACGCAAGAAACTCGCCGCCGCCGATTTCGATGGAGACGTCGTCGAGCGCCTTAACCTCGAAAGCGTCGCGCTTGAAAACCTTGCTGACGTTGCGGGCCTGTACCACCTTGGTCTGAATTGCGGTGTGGGGAATCGTAGCTGCACTCATGACTGCTGTCCTTTGATCTTGATTTTGTCGCCGTCCTTTAAATCTTGCGGCGCAGAGGTAATCACGTCCTCGCCGCCGTTGAGACCTTGTACCAGCACTCCGCCGCTTCGTTGCGACAGGATTTTTACTTCACGGGCAGTAGCCTTTCCGTTAAAACGACAGGAAGACAATTTTTTTGCCGTCCCGATCGCGAATCGGCTAGGGTAGGCACAAAAACTCCCTGCGGCTGCGAACTTGTGTGCTTGGCCTCGTCCGCCAGGAATTTGACGGTAGCGTTCATATCCGGCCGCAGGTACGCGTCGGGATTGAGGATCTGAACCTTTACCTGGACTGTCGCCTTGGCCCGATTCGCCTGCGGAGAGATTTCTGCGATCGCGCCATCCCACTTGCGGTCGGGATAGGCGTCTACCGTGACCACGCCTTTTTGCTTGGGCCCAAGCTTGGCGAAATCGTCCTGCGCGATATCCAGTTCAACCTGGAGATCGTTCAGATCGGCGAGCGACACCACCAAACCTTGAGGGCCGCCTTCGGCAGTGCTGGCAAATCCCGAAGTTACCAACTCGCCTTTTTCCGCGGCGCGCTCGAGAATGGTCCCCGTTACCGGAGCGCGGATTACAGTGGCGTCAAGCAGGGACTTGGCATAGTCCGCCTGGCCTTGGGCTTGCTGAAGAGCGCCACGGGCACGCGCAACCTCTTCCTGTCGCGGCCCGAACTTGGCCAACTGGAAGCCCTTGTCCAGCGAATTCACCCGCTGCTGATCGGACTCGAACTTCGCGGTCGAGTCATCCAAGGCCTGCTTCGACAGAACGCCTTCCGTGACCAGACCGCGGGTGCGATCCAGAGTGATCTTGTCATTCACCAGCGTGGCCCGGGCTTCATCGAGATTGTGCTGGGCCTGCTGTACTTCTTCAGGCCGGGACCCGTTTTGCAGTTCCAGAAGATAGGCGCGGGCGTTTTCGGCGGCTCCATTGGCCTGCTCGTACTGCGCCCGGAATTCGTCATCTTCCAGACGTACCAAAACCTGGCCCTCGGTGACCTTGTCCCCTTTTTCCACGCCAATCCATTTCACCCGGCCAGTAACTTTGGAGTTCAGGTTGATCTTGTGATGCGCCACGATGTATCCGCTGGCGGAGAGCACCACACCGCCGACCTCGCTACTTTGCGCCGAGGCGCGTACGACTTCCACTTCCGGGGCGTCGTGCGAGAACAGCCGATAGCCGGTTGCTACCAGGCCGAGTAGCACTAGCACGCCGATCCCGACAAGGATGTAGCGCCGCGCCCACACGGGTGGTTCGCCTTCGCCGCCAGAGCGTGCATTGCGATCAATTCGCAGGCTTTGCAGATCTTCGTGTTTTGCGTCAATCGGCATATTTGTGAAGCGCTACTAATCCCTCAGGGCGCTAAGTATATCGCGGCGTGAGGCGTGCCAGGCCGGAGCAAATCCGCCTACAACTCCCATAATCAGGGCAAAAATAATGGCACTGATGACCACCGCCGGAGTCATCTGCAGGCTGAACACTACTTCGCTGAATGTGACCTGGTTCTGGGTTCCGGTCGTCATGCCGTTGAACGGCAGCATCAGGAGAATCCCCAGCGTGGCACCCAGCAGGGATAGCAGCAACGATTCCAGCATGAATGAAGTCAGAATGCTGGGACGCGAAAAACCGATCACCCGCAACGTGGCGATTTCACGCCCGCGATAAGCGACCGCCGCATACATCGTATTGGCGGCGGCAAAGCAGGAACCCACGGCCATGATGAAAGCGACAATCCAACCCACGATTTTGATCGGAGCTCCCGACTTGGTTTGCGACGCATAGTAGTCAGGTTCCAGCAGGCCATTGAGCTCCAGCCGCTGGTCATCATTGCCGCGATTTTTAAGCGCCTGGGCCGCAACCGGGTCTGTCGCCCTCACCAGCACGGAAGAGTATACGGAGCGTTCGAAATCAGTGACTAGCTGGTTGACGTCACCCCAGATTTCGGAGTCGTGCGCAGTCCCGCTGCCGTCGAAGATGCCCACGATCGGCCAGTCGCCTTTCCCGATGTGCACTGTGTCACCGATGTTGGCATGCTCAAAACGTTTGTTGATCGAACTGCTGACCACGACCTCCCGTTGTCCAGGCGCGAACCACCTTCCCTGGGTGATGTGAATTTGCGGCCGCATCTCAAGTCCCATGGGAGAAAGGAAGCGGGTAGTCACGTTGGTCTCTCCGGTTCCGCCCTTGCGGGGTAGAACTACAACCAGGATGTCTTCACCCGAGACCAATGGCTCGCCTTTGCTGTTTTTGGCAACGCCAGGCAGGTCTTTCAATACCTGCATCGCATCCCGCGAGACTCCGCCAGCGGCCAGTTCCGAGTCCGAACCCTTGCGCAGCATCAGAACATTCAGGGGATCACCAGTCGTACCGAAAGCGCGGCCCAATCCTGCCAGGAGCGCCATGATGAAAACCGCGGTTGCAACGGTGAGCGCGATGCCCAGAGCCGTCATGATGGTGAGGCTCTTGCGCAGCCGCAGATTGCGCACGTTATAACTGAGAGGGATCGCCATTTCTATTCCTATCCTTTAAATCCCGCGCTTCAACATCAGCCGATGTGCCGCAAACCGTCCACAATGTTGACCTTCGCCGCATGGTAGGAAGGGATGAAAGAGCTGGCGAAACCAACCACCGCTGCGATCAGGAGGGATGCCCCTATGGTCAATCCAGTGACCTTCATACCAGTGAAGTAGCCGCCCTGGGCCGCCATGCCGCTCACGATGAAGTAGCAGAGCATCGAGCCGACAAACCCGCCCACCAGCGCGAGCGAAACCGCTTCACCAATGAACAATCCCAGAATGCTGTTGCGGGTAAAGCCCAGCGTTTTCAACACCGCTACTTCCCGCGTGCGCTCGCGAATCGACATTGCCATGGTATTGGCCGAAACCAGCAGAATGGTGAATACCACTGCCAGGCAGATGCTCATAATAAAGGCCTTGATGTTCCCCAGCATCCCGATGAACCCCAGCTGGAACGCATGTTCGCTCTCACTCTTGGTGGGACGATCGGCGTTGCGAAACTCGTCGTCAATGGCCGTGGCTACACGAGTGACGGAATCAGGCGAATCGGCAAGGACGGCAAAAAAGCCTTCATTTCCTTTGAGCTTGGGAAAACCCTCGTCAATGTAGTCTTTGTTGAAGTAAATCGACTGAGTCGGATCCGGCGGAGTGAAAATACCCCGGATGGTTAATTCCAGATTCAGTGGGAAGATCTTTCCGGTAATGTTCAGGCGGTCGCCGATCTTCCAGCCAAATTTCTTCGCCAGGCCCACATCGACGATCGCGCCTGCCCGGTCATGCTGCCAGGCCGCGAGTTGGTCGTCGGGGATCTTGAATTCCGGGTACACCTTCATAATCTCTTGCGGATCGGTACCGAACTGGGCAAAGTAGTGCTCCGGCTTGTCGTCCATGTATTGGCCGCCAAACCATTGCTGGTTTACGACTTCCCGCACGCCCGGAATGGCCTGGATCTTCTGCCGGTAATAACTGGGCAAATTGAAGACAAGCGACACCTTGTGGCGAACAATCAACCGCTGCGCCGACTGTTCGCTGGGCTTGCTGTCATAAAAACTGCGCCAGATAGTGATCAAAAAAGTGAGCAGCAGGAGCGAGCCGCCGATACTGAGAACGGTCAGGATGCTGCGGCGCTTGTTGCGAAAGGCGTTTTTAGTGACAAAGCGAGTAAGGGTCATAGCAAACTCCGGGAGTCAAGCAGGACAGGGGCGACTGGGACCGCGACCCAAGCGCCATAAGGATAGACGAAAAAGTCGAGCCTCGGCAACCAGGCGCGGTCAAAAATCGCAAATCCAGTCCTCTACTACGTAAATACAACGCTCCGGCGACCTGGGAAGTTACGGATTGGAGGCGGAAAATGTTCCGCCGACAACCCCTTTGCCTTTAGGTCTCCTTCTACCAATACGTCGAACCAGCGAACGCAAAATCGACAGACTCTAGTTCTTTTTTTTTCACAGATCGGGGAAACGTGTGGTCGCGGGTGACTCGCCCGCGGTTTTTGACTTTCGGGCCAGGTTTTCGCGGGCGAGTCGCCCGCGACCACCCAAACACACAAGGCCTTTACCTAAGGGGCTCCTCCCCGGAAGGGTTCTGGCTTTCCCGGTTGCCTGGGTTGGCCGGATGCACTAGCATGGCGCACGGCAAGTGACCGGCAAAGGCGGTAATTGGAGGAGCATGGGAGAAACCGCGGCGCACATCACCCACAAGGCCCTCGCCAGTATCGACATCGCGATCATCGCGGTGTACTTCATCGTTATCTTCGCCATCGGTTTTTACTTCGCGCGCAAGGAACGAACCTCAGCCGACTACTTCCTGGCCAGCCGAAATGTAGGATGGTTCGCCATCGGGGCGTCGCTGTTTGTTTCGAATATCTCGACCGAACACGTCATTGGGCTGGCTGGGTCCGGAGCAAGTTCCGGGCTGGCGGTGGGCTCGTTTGAATGGCTGGCATGCCTGATCCTGTTGCTGCTGGGCTGGGTTTTTGTTCCTTTCTATCTTCGTTCCAACGTATTCACCATGCCGGAGTTTCTGGAGCGGCGCTTCAGTCGCTCGTGTGCCGTTTATCTGGCGGCAATTTCCATTGTGGCCTATGTGTTCACCAAGATTTCCGTCCATCTATATGCAGCGGCGATTGTTCTGGAACGCGTGGTCGGATGGAGTCCGTTGACGGCCGCGGTCATCCTGGTAATCGCGACTGGCATTTACACAATCGCCGGAGGACTGGCGGCGGTCATTTATACCGATCTGGTGCAAACCCTGATCCTGATTATCGGCGCCATCATTCTTACCGTAATCGGAATGCACCAAGTGGGCGGATTCGAAGGGCTGCGTGCTGCGCTGCCTGCCAGCTATTTCCATATGGTCAAGCCTATGAGCGATCCGGACTTTCCCTGGACGGGTATCTTCTTCGGGGCGCCCATTCTCGGCATATGGTATTGGTGTACCGATCAGGTGATCGTCCAGCGCGTGCTTTCCGCCAAGGATGAAGGACACGCCAAAGCGTCCACCATCTTCGCCGGCTTCCTGAAAATCCTGCCCGTATTTATGCTTGTTTTGCCCGGCCTGATTGCCGTGGCACTCTACCGCGATCTGTTCAAGTTTGGGCCGAACGGGCAAGTCCTGAATGGCGACATCGCCTATCCCACGATGATCATCAACTTGCTGCCGACTGGGTTGGTCGGAGTAATGATCGCCGCGCTTCTGGCGGCACTGATGGGTGCGATGAGTTCGGTGTTCAACTCGGCTTCGACTCTGGTCACGCTCGATTTCTACAAAAAGATCAAACCGGATGCGACCGAGCGGCAACTGGTCGGCTTTGGCCGGATAATGACGGGTGTGATGGTAGTTCTGGGACTGGCGTGGGTGCCATTCATTCACCTGATCAGCAGCCAGCTCTACATCTATTTGCAAAGCGTGCAGGGGTATATCAGTCCGCCAATCACGGCCTGCTTTGTCCTGGGAATTCTGTGGCCGCGGCTGAACTCGCAGGGAGCAATCACTTCGCTGCTAACCGGCTTCGTGATGGGAGCAGCTCGCTTCGTGCTTGAGCTAATGGATCGGGCAGCCGGTGGCCATGCCTTTGACAATGGCTTTCTGCGCACGCTGGTGGACATGAACTTCCTTCATTACTCCATCCTCATGTTCGTGGTCTGTTGCGTGGTCCTGATTGGTGTGAGCATGGTGACGCCGGCCCCTGACCGCAAAAAGCTGGCAGGGCTGACTTTCGCGACAGTCGACGACAAGATGGATACTCTTCCTGTGCGGCCACTCGATTACAAGCCTACGGCGGAAACCGCCTTTGAGCACCGGCTGAACGTGATATTCAGCCTGGCGCTGATTGCGACGGTGGTTGGGCTCTGGTTCCATTTCCGCTAGAGCTTCGCTTTTCGGCACATCAGAAATGGCCCGCATCCGCAGTCTGAGACCTAACGTCACCCGCGAAGAAGCGACAGAACACTTTTCTTCCGGGTTGATGGATATTCTTCACACCACTTCCTCCGGTCCGCTGAAGTCGGTGGCGGACTTCTACATTCCCTTCCAGCTCTATCAGGTCGAAATCTTGAATGGCGACAAGCGCGACGAGCGGCTATTCGGCCTGGACGCGGTCAACGGATCGCTCGATCTTTATCATTTCGAAGTACTCCCGGGCGAGCGCGAAGTGACCTATCTTGAAACCCGCAACTGTTCCGAACCGCTATTGGACGAAGCTGAAGCAAAAAAACTTGTTGTCGCCAAAGTACAGCGGCTGCTCTTCAGCACCGGGTTTTTTCGGATTCGCAACCTGCACATCTCGCCAGACCCGGTTGCAGGTGCAATCTACATTCCGTACTGGGTGGGATTCCGCGGCCGCGGCGCTCGTGCGAGCTTCGTCGTGATGGACGCGGTACGTCGAAGGATGGAAGGGGCGAAGGTGCGGCATCTATTGCAAGCGTGGTTGACGTCCATTCGGTAGGTCACGCCGGGTTCCGGCTGATCCACGCCAGATCCTTCACGGCCTGAAGGCCGCTCCGGATGACGTCCGGAAAAGATTAGGAATTGCGGAGAAACGTTCGCCCTAACCCTTTCACAGAAGTCGTCATCCTGAACCCGGCTTCATGCGGTGAAGGATCTGGCGTGGATCGACAAAGCGCGCTCCGACCCCCCGGGGGGGCTTATATCGGTCCGAGATCCAACAACTACTTCCCTGCGACTTGATCGGAGTGTTATTAGGAAATTCTAAGTTACGGAGGTCATATTACGCCGGCTCGATCCTTCGTAACTCCCATCTCCGATTCAGCCGGGATATCCTGAATCGTCTTTCCCCCATTTGACGGCGTCGGGTGCGAGTGCACCAGATTGCCCGCGTCTTTTATTGACCGGGGTTTAGCGAGCAATGGCCAACAAGATTGGACGTTTCGAGATTCTCAGCGAGATTGTGCATTCGGATTTCAGCGCGGTATACAAAGCCGCCGATCCGGAGAGCGGACAGACGATTGCGCTGAAAACCATCCAGTTGCAAATGCTGGGAGATCAGGCGTCTGTGCTGGTGGATCAGATTCTGCAGGAAGCTGAAGGCACCAAGCCGCTCAACAGCCATAACATCGCACTTCTCTACGGTCTGGAAGAAATTGAAGGACAATTCTGCGCCGCCATGGAGTACGTGCAGGGCAACAGCATTGGCACCATGCTGGCTCGCAAAGAGGGATTCTCCATCTGGGACCTGCAGGACATCGCACGCCAGACTTGCCAGGGCTTGGACCACGCCCATTCCCATCACGTCGTGCATTATAGTCTGGAGCCGGCCAAGATCATGGTGACCTGGGACGGCACCGTGAAAGTCTTGAGCTTCGGCGCGTCCAGCATGGGCGCCTTCACCTGCCAGGCCGCGGGCAAAGCTCCTGAAGTTCTGCACTATGTTTCTCCGGAACAGTTGCGCGGAGATCCAGTCGACGGGCGCTCCAACATCTTCAGCCTGGGCGCGATTCTGTACGAAATGGTCACCGAGAACAAAGCTTTCAGTGGAGACGATGCCGACGAAGTGAGGCACGCCATCCACGAGGCGACCCCGGTGGCTCCTGACCAGATCAACCCCAAGATCCATCCGGCCTTGAGTGAATTGATCATGAAGGCCCTGGCGAAAGCGCCTGAGGATCGCTATCAAAGTGGTCAGGACCTGGTCAACGATCTGGAGAACTGCAAAGAGAGTGCGCCGAAGAAAGATGCCAAGAAGGCAGCAGCTCCGGCCCACGGATTGAACGTGCCGAAGCCGGTGAAGTCTGCCGCCGTAGCCGGCGCACGTGCTTCCGAACCCAAAAAACCGGCGCCCGCCGTGCCGGCCCATGTGGCTGCAAGCGAAAATGTTGCATCCGCGCGGTCATTAGCATCAACGCCAGCGCCAGCCAAACATGGCGCGCAAGAAGTGCCTGTTCGGGCGAAGGCTGCGGCTGCCGCCGCGGGATGGGAAAGCGCGAGCCGTGTGGCCGCCGAATCTCCGACTGCGACGGAAGAGTTTCAAAGCGCGCCGTCGGCGACGGGCCAAAGTTCGTTCCAGGAACTCGCCAGCGCGGTTGCCGAAGTAGACGAAGCAGAGGCACCGGCTATCAGCGTCGATCCTGCGATGGTCGAAAAAGAGAAAGGGGAGAGCGGCCCCAGCTTTTCCGAAATCAGCGAGTTGCCGCCGCTGAAAGAAATCTATACACCCCCGCCGCCACCTCCGCCTGCGGAGACGTCCGAGGCGGAACCCTCTGTCGCACAGTGGAGCACCAACGCGGAACCGGAAAAGCCGAAGGTGCAGCCGAGGGAAGTGGCCCGAAAGGCTGTAACAGAAATCAAGAAGACTCCGCCCAAGCTGTTTGCGTATTCGATTGCCGCGGCTATGGGAGTTATTCTGCTGGTTGTGGGCATGATCTGGTGGCGAATCCACTCAGAAAACTCGGCAGATGATGGTTCGACAGAACAGACGCAGGCAGCCGCAGCGGCCAGCTCAGCTTCGAAACCAGCCTGGAATAGTGCGCAGCCACCAGCGCCGGCTCCGGCGCCAGGAGCGACGCCCGAACGCATCAGCGCGGGCCGGGAGCCGGCTGTGGTTTCGGTCGTCCCCAAGTACAGCCGGAAGAAAACCAAGCCAGTGCCTGTTTCCGTGCCGACAGCGATTCCCGGACAGTTGACGATCAACTCAACTCCGGAAGGCGCCGAAGTACACATTGACGGCCGCACTGATCCAAGCTGGGTAACTCCATTCAATCTGCCGGGACTTACACCCGGGCAGCACACGGTTAGCATCACTCGCGCCGGATATTCGACCGAAAGCCGCACCATTGATGTAGCGTCCGGCAGCAAATCTTTTCTGGTGGTCCAATTGGCGCAGGTCACAGCCATGGTGGCGGTGAATGGCGAACCCGCCGGTGCGCAAGTTTTCATCGATGGGAAAGATACGGGAAAGGTTACTCCCACACAGATCTCGCTGGACAAGCCGGGTCCGCATGTCCTGTTGGTACGGAAGCAGGGCTATCTCGAGGAAACCACCACTGCCAACCTGCAAGCTGGTCAGATCTTTCATTTCGCGCCCAGCCTGAAAGCGCTGGGCTCGACCGACGACATCAAAATCGGCGGTAAATTCAAGAAGCTGTTCGGCGGCGGAGATACTGCGGGCATGGGCACCATCAGTGTTAAAACCCAGCCGAAGGGCGCGCAGGTTGCGATCAACAATCGGATCATGGACAAATTTTCGCCGGTTGATCTCTACCTCAACCCCGGTACCTATGTGATCGACGTCACCCTGTCCGGCTTCAAACCGGTTCATCGCATCATCGAAGTGCAGAAGAGTGGCAAGATCGCGATCGACGAAGTTCTAGAGAAGCAATAATTCACTGAATCACTACCGATTCAAAAACAAAGGACGCCATCTCGGTGGCGTCCTTTTCTAATTGGTGTTCTTCATTCCCGGGTGAGTTTCTAAAATCCCCAACCGCGGCCACGCCCGCCGAAGTTGGATTGATAACCTGAACGGTAGCCCTGATCGTAAGACGCCTGATAAACGTGCTTGTCGCCCATGTAGCTGTGGTATCCGTGATCGGAGTGGCTTGAGCCCCGCGGATTTGGGTTGAACGGTTTGCCTTGGGCAACATCCTTGCGCGCCTGGTACGAGCCGTCCTGCATGCCCTGACTGTATCCCGAGCCGCTGGCACCACCGCCGCCGTAGCCACCACGTCCGTAAACCGTTCCGGGATAGCCGTAGCCGCCGCCCTGATAAACGCCGCCCGGGTAGCTGCTGGGATAACGGTTGTAAACCGGGCCGCCGTAGTAGCCTCCATCACGATGTTCGCGTTCCCATCGTTCGTGGTCACGGATGCGTTCGCTTTCACGCCAGCGGTCATTGGCTCTGTCACGGTCTTTCTCGTGATGCCACAGTCCGCCCCAGTCATGGTGATGATCATCTCGCCAGCCTTTGTCGTGATCGTGCTTGTCGTAGTGATCGTGTTTGTCTTTGTAGTGATCGTCATGGTCCCGCGCCAATGCCAGACCGCTGAACGCCAGCGTCATTGCCACAATCAATGCTGCCAGCCGTGTGCTTCGCATAACTTCCTCCACCCGGCGCCATCACCTGAAGGGCTCTGTTGCGATCACGCCCGCTCTTCAGTTTTCATGGTCCGGTTCTGTGTCGTCGGATGCCTGCGCATCTGATTTTGTTAGCCACGGCAGCATATTTTTCTGAACCTTAAGTGAACCTTAAATCTAAGCCATGCAATCACTTGGCGATGGTAGACTGAGTCAGACTTCAGCCTCAAAGCGAGATCTTTTTTATGCCGATTCAACGTGTCGGAGTGATTGGCGCGGGCACCATGGGCAACGGTATTGCCCACGTTTTCGCGCGTGCGGGATTCCAGGTGATGCTGTGCGATGTGGAGCAGCGGTTCCTCGATCGAGCGCTTGAAATCATCGGCAAAAACCTCGATCGCGAAATCGCAAAGGGCAAGACCTCCGCGGAAGAAAAGGGTCTGGCGCTGAAGCGGATCACTTCAGTACTGCGCCGCGAGCAGCTGGCCGAATGCGATTTCGTGATCGAAGCCGCCACCGAAAAATTCAACATCAAAACTGAAATTTTTCGCGACCTCGACCGTATCTGCCGCGCCGAAGTTCTTCTGGCGTCGAATACTTCTTCCATTTCGATCACGAAACTGGCCGCTGTCACAAAGCGGCCTGGGAGTGTGATCGGAATGCATTTTTTCAATCCAGTGCCAGTGATGAAGCTGGTGGAGGTAATCCGCGGACTCGCCACGAAGCAGGAAACGTTCGAGATTGTGCGCGACCTGGCGCTGAAACTCGATAAGGCTCCAGTCGAAGTCAACGACGCTCCCGGATTTGTTTCCAACCGCGTGCTCATGCCGCTACTGAACGAAGCCATGTACGCGGTCATGGAAGGTGTGGCCACTGCCGAAGCGGTGGATGAAGTGTTCAAGCTCGGTATGGCGCATCCGATGGGGCCTTTGACTCTGGCGGATTTCATCGGGCTCGACGTCTGTCTCGACATCATGCGAGTTCTGCAGGATGGCTTGGGCGATCCCAAATACCGTCCTTGTCCATTGCTGATCAAGATGGTGGACGCAGGCTGGCTGGGGAAAAAAAGCGGGCGGGGGTTCTACAAGTACTGAGCTGATGAGGAAGGACGTCACCGCTCCTCACGCAGAGAATCGTGCGTGAACGCGTGAGGAACCCGTCCTTACATAAAGCGAATCGAAATTCGAAACGAAGCGTGGAAACGTCAACCGATCGCAACATCTACCTGCTCGGCGCGCTGCTGGGTCTGATCGCTGGGTCGCTCGACGTAAAGTTAGGCGACTTACTGATCACCGCCTTGTTTGTGCTCGCAGCAACGATGTTGCTCGGAGCAATGAGGCCGTCGCGGCCCTGGCGATGGGTCCTGGTGGTAGCGGTCTTCGTCCCACTGCTGCAAGGCATCGCATATTTAGTGCTGACCGAGAAACCTTATCGCGCACAAATCTATGAATCGTTTCTAGGCTTCCTGACTGGCGTCGCGGGAGCGTACGGCGGCTCGACCGCACGAAGGGGATTGAGTGAATTGTGGAAGAAGTGAGGAGAGCAGCTTCCAGCTCTCAGCCATCAGCTTAAACCTAGTTTCCTGTCATCCTGAGCGCAGCTTGCTCGCGCGCGGAGCGCGAAGAGCGACAAGTCGAAGGATCCCTACTCTGAATCGTTCGCATGCTGATTTGGTTTTCGTATGCGGAGACAGACAAACACATTGCTCGGCGACACTAGAGATCCTTCGACTTCGCCACGCGATTTGCAAGCGAGTCCCTGGCTCCGCTCAGGATGACAGATTGGGGGGCTGGAAAAATGAAAGCTGGGAGCGAGGGCTGACAGCTGATAGCTGACGACTGACGACTGACCACTGCCCTCATCCCAATAGTTACTCGCGTTTCCACAGGTGCAGCGAGTATCCTTCGCTCATGGGAGTTTCAGTTTCGGTGTTAGCCAGCGGAAGCCGGGGAAACAGCACCATGGTTTCAAGCTCGCGCACCAAAATTCTCGTGGACGCGGGAATTTCCTGCCGCGAGACGGTGAAGCGCATGCGCGCAGCCGGCGATGACCCCCGCAGTCTTTCCGCCGATTGTTATCACCCACGAGCATTCCGATCACGTTTATGGGCTGGCTGTGTTGGCCAGGAAATTCCAGGTGCCGGTTTTTATGACGGGCGCGACCCATCAGGCGTGGGCCCGATCTTTGCGCGACGATGCCGGAGAATTGCCGAAGCTTCCCCGGCTGGAGATTTTCTGCGCGGGCCTGAAGTTTCGGATCGGGGACATCGAGGTCACTCCGTTCACTATTCCCCATGATGCCGTCGATCCTGTGGGATTGACGTTCCGGGCGGACGGAATCAAAGTCGGAATTGCCACCGACCTGGGATACACGCCACCCAACGTTTGCCATGAGTTACGGGGCTGCGATGTGCTGGTGATCGAGTCCAATCACGACCTTGAAATGTTGCGGGTTGGACCATATCCATGGTCGGTCAAGCAGCGGGTGGGGAGCCCTACCGGGCACCTGTCGAACGAAAAACTCGCGAAATTCTTGTGCACCGAATACGACGGCAACGCATCTTATCTAGTGCTGGCGCATCTTTCTGAGCTCAATAACCATCCCGAAATCGCCCGGGGAACAGCAGAAAAGGCCTTGGGACCACGCCAGACATTACTGCAAAACCGGGTCATGATGGCAGGGCAGTCGGAGCCGATGGAAGCGATCCAGTTGTAGTCGCCGTAGCCTCAGGTATGAGTCAATGCGTCGATCCCATCGTGGGGAAGATTTTAGCCGGCTGGCGGTACGATATCTCCGGCATCGCGCCTGAGATGCGCGCCGACTACGAAGAGCATTTTGATGCCTGCGAACGGTGCCGCTCTCGGCAACGTCTTCATCGCACAATTGATATATCCCTGATTGCCCTGGCCTCAGTTTCTGCCGCCGTTTTTCTCCTGGCCTTCGGAGTGATTCGTCACGTGGGTCCGCGGCACGCGTTCTGGCTGGAATTGGCGGCGCTGGTGGGTTTCGCGCTTTCCGCATTGATCTGGGTTGCAGTGGCCGTGGCAACGCCTGCACCAATGACGATGGTGGATGCCGCCAAAATAGGAGCGCGCCGCGTGCATGACCGGCTTCCTGCCGAAATTCGCGAGCGTCTGCCGGAAGAGTTTCGTCTGAAAATCACCGGCTCCTGAGGCTTTACCTGCAACAACAAAGTTCTACCGCTTCACGTTTGATCCTTCGCAAGATTTCGACTTCATTTCCCTGTCGCACCAACCAGTGAATGCGATACGCTAAATGAAGATTCACTAGCTGGAGAGCCAATGTCGATCAACGGTCCCGAAGAACTTGCCGCCATGCGCGCCGCGGGCGCGATTGTCCGGCGCATGCTGGAAGCCATGAAGCGAGCGGTGCGTCCCGGCATCAGCACAGCGGAACTCGACGCGGTCGGCGCGGATGTAATGCGAGAGCATGGCGCTCAGTCTGCTCCGCAGTTGGTTTACAAATTTCCCGGGGTGAATTGCATCAGCATGAATGAAGAAGCAGTGCACGGTATTCCTGGAGAAAGAACTGTCCAGGATGGCGATCTGCTCAAGCTCGACGTCACTATCGAAAAGAATGGCTTCATGGCGGACGCCGCCGAAACCGTCGCGGTGGGTCAAGTTTCCGAAGAGAAGCAACGGCTGATCTCGTGTGCCGAGCGCGCTTTCACCAAAGCCATGCTGGTGGCCCGCGCCGGTTTCCGTGTGTCTGAGATTGGACGAGTAGTTGAGCGTGAAGTGCGACGCAATGGTTTTTCGGTGATCCGTGATCTTGGCGGACACGGCATTGGACGAACTATTCACGAAGAGCCCCGCGTGCCCAATTACGCAGATCCAGAGGCCAACCAGATTCTCCGCGAAGGATTGGTCATTACCGTGGAACCGATCATCGCGGCTGGATCGGGACGCGCATTCGTCGCAAAAGATGGTTGGACGGTGCGCACCGCCGACCGTCGGGCTTCAGCTCACTACGAGCACACTCTAGTGATCACCAAGGGCGAGCCAATTCTGCTGACAGTTTGAAATCAGCGGTCGGTGGGCAGTGATTGGTGGTCAGCGAAGAGCCGCAGCAAAATCTGTCTACGCTGTCACCGGTTCATAGAAAAGGTGAATTTCAAGAGTTTTACCCTACCCTTTGACTTTGTGGTTCACAAACTCCGCTCACTCATCACAACCCACTGACCACCGACCATCGACCACTGCATTTACAATCTTCTTCGGTGTCCACTTCCTTTCACATTGAAGCCACCTCCAATGCTGCCCGTCTCGGGCGCCTAACGACTCCGCATGGAATAGTGGAAACGCCTGTATTCATGCCGGTAGGGACCTTGGCGTCGGTAAAGGGCGTCTCGCAAGACATTCTTGAAGAACTTGGAGTGCAGATTCTTCTTGGCAACACCTACCACCTCTATTTGCGGCCGGGAGTGGAGCAGGTGCGCCAGTTAGGTGGACTGCATCGATTTATGGCTTGGCCGCGCGCGATTCTCACCGACTCCGGCGGCTTCCAGGTTTTCAGCTTGAACGAACTGCGCAAGGTGACGGAAGAGGGCGTGACATTCCGTTCTCATCTGGATGGATCTTCCCATTTCTTTACCCCGGAAAGCTCCATGGAAGCGCAAATCGGGTTGGGCGCCGACATCATCATGGCGTTTGATGAATGCACCGAGCATCCCGCCGGCCCGGAGCGGATGCGGCAGTCGATGGAATTGACGTTGCGCTGGGCTGAGCGAAGCAAGAGGTATTTTGAGGCTCACAAGAATGAAGTGCCATGGGCTAAACACCACGTAGGGGCAGGTGTCCCCACCTGCCTAGGCGAGCTAGAGCTCGCCGAGGTTAAGCGCAACAAAGCTGGGCAAACGAATTCCGAGCAGACCAAACCCGAACACGCCGCCGAGCTTCGCTCGGCCGGGCAGGTGGGGACACCTGCCGCTACGGAAACTCAGGTGCTCTTCGGCATCGTGCAGGGCGCCATGGATCGGATGTTGCGACGTGAATCCGCCGAACGGACCATCGAGATCGGGTTTCCTGGATACGCGATTGGGGGCTTGAGCGTGGGCGAACCGCGTGCCCTTACCAGGGAGGTCGTCGAAGCCACCCTGGAGCACCTTCCCGCGAACAAACCACGCTATCTCATGGGTGTGGGCACTCCGGAGGAGATTGTGGAATATGCCAACCTCGGCGTCGACATGATGGATTGTGTCCTGCCCACACGCGCGGCCCGGCACGGTTTGTTGTTTACCTCGGAAGGCAAAATCTCGATCAAACAGGCGAGATACGCGGGGGATCAGAATCCTCTGGATCCAAATTGTGCCTGCCGGGTCTGCCAGCGCTATTCACGGGCTTATTTGCGGCATCTCTATGCCGCCAACGAGGTTCTCGCCCAGGTCTTGAACACCGTCCACAATCTCAGCTTCTACCTTGACACTATGCGGTCGGTGCGTCATTCTATTGCGCTTGGGAATAAGGCCCAGTTTTTCCCAGAGGAGCAGTCTCAAGCGAAGCCATAGCTTGATGTCCCCGGTTCATGCCAGAAGCTGAAGCATCTCCGGCCTGAGGAAACGCGAGAAATCCTGCTGTAAATTGCACAGGGCCCGGACGCGCCGGCGCGCGTAGTCCTGATCTATTTTGGGTGATTTGGTTCTATGAACATGGCGCATGTATTGGCGATTCAGCTGAGTGGAGCGGGTGGTTGGCTGGGTTTTGCTCCGCTCATTTTCATCTTCGCGATTTTTTATTTTCTGCTGATCATGCCGCAGCAACGGCGCCAGAAAAAGTGGCAGCAGATGCTGAATGATCTGAAGAACGGGGACAAGGTCGTGACCAGCGGAGGCTTGCGCGGAACCATCATTGCCCTACGGGACGATTACATCCAGTTGCGGGTTCCGCCGGACAATTTACGTATCGAAGTTACCCGGGCGTCGGTGGCATCGGTAACCACTCCGGATGACAAGAACAACAAAGCAGCATGAGGGCGCTCGGCGCATCGGTGTCTTATGAAGAGGGCACCTGCGAGAGCGTGACCTCCTTCGGACAGGAAACATGCTGCCGGCGCTGCGAGAAGAAGGAATTCTGATACTCAGGCCATGAACAAGACTTTAAGTTGGAAGCTCGGACTTGTCGTCGCGACCCTGGTAGTGTTCCTGTTTGGAATCTTCGGCCTTCCGAAGGAATTTTCCGGTAACGGGTTACTCGCCTCGCTACAAGAACACATCCATTTGGGGCTCGACCTCAAGGGTGGCACTCACCTGATTCTGCAGGTGCAGGTCAACGATGCTGTGAACGGTGATTCCGACCGCGCCCTGGAGCGGTTGAAGGAAGATCTGCGGTCTCACAAGATCAATTACACCGAAATCACCAAGCCGGATCCGGTCGCCCGTCCCGACCAGATTGTTCTCAAGGGCGTGCAGCCCGACTCAACTTCGGATCTCCGCTCCATCGTCAGCGAGCGCCTGCCAGAGTACGACCTCAATTCGGGGGCGGACAATACCTGGACATTCAGCATGAAACCGCAGGCCCTGGCGGAATTGAAAAACCGGGCGGTCGCGTTGGCGATCGAGACGATTCGCAACCGTATCGACCAGTTGGGTGTGAGCGAGCCGGTAATTCAGGAACATGGCCTGGGTCAGTACCAGATACTGGTTCAACTCCCCGGAGTGGACGATCCGGCACGCGTGAAGGACATCATGCAGTCCACCGCCATGCTGGAGATCAAGCAGGTGCTGGGCGGGCCATATTCCAGCGAGCAGGATGCCCTGCAGCAACGAGGAGGTGTATTGCCGCCAGATTCACTTCTGTTGCGGGGCCGCAGTGTTGGAAGCCAGGCTGGAAGCGATATCGGCGAGCAATATTACCTGGTGACCCGCAGTTCGGCAGTGGCCGGGGCTGACCTCCGGTCCGGTGGAGCTACGGTAGGGAGGGATTCAAACACCAATTCTCCCGACGTCGGCTTCGTGCTGACGAACGAGGGTGGACGAAAATTCGCCGCTTTTACCGGTTCGCACGTGGGCGAGAAATTGGCAGTAGTGCTCGATAACCGGGTGCGGGAAGTCGCTACCATCAACGAGCAGATTCACGATCAGGGACGGATCAGCGGTGGTGGGATGAGCGATCAGGCCGCCAAAGATCTTGCGCTGGTTCTCAATTCTGGCGCATTGCCGGCCGGAATCAAGTATCTCGAAGAGCGCACGGTAGGGCCGTCATTAGGATCGGATTCGATTCGTTCCGGTGTGCGGGCAGCAATCATCGGCATGATCGCGGTGCTGGTGTTCATGCTGGTTTATTATCGCGGCGCGGGTATCAATGCCGACTTGGCGTTGATCCTTAACTTGATCATTCTGTTGGGCTTCATGGGATATTTCGGGGCCACCTTAACCTTGCCTGGAATTGCCGGCGTGATTTTGACGGTCGGCATGGGTGTTGACTCCAATGTGCTGATTTTTGAGCGCATTCGAGAAGAACTGCGAAATGGGAAGACGCCGCCCTCGGCGGTAGATCAGGGATTCGCACACGCCTGGATCACCATCGTGGACACGCACGTGACCACGATCGTTTCCGCGGCTATCTTGTTCCTGTTCGGCACTGGTCCGGTGAAAGGTTTCGCCGTCACATTGACATTCGGTTTGTTGGCCAATCTGTTTACCGCAGTCTTCGTCTCGCGCATGATCTTCGACTGGATTTTGAGCCGGAAGCAACGCGGCGAGGCGTTAAGCATCTAGCTTTGCGTACACTGCCGCGCAAAAGAGCTTTGAAAGGGTTTGACTAACAGCGTGGAATTTTTTAAAGAGCCGAACATAGACTTTCTTGGCAAGAAGTGGTACTTTCTCGCCTTTTCGCTGGTGTTCAGCGTGGCGGGATTGTTCTCCATGTTGTTCTGGCATGGTGTTCCTCTAGGCGTGGATTTTAGAGGTGGGACTTTGGTCTATGTGAAGTTTTCCCACCCGCCGGATGACAATGCGATCCATGCAGCGCTCGCAAAAGTGGGCTTGACGCAGGCGAAGATTCAGCGCCTGGGCGCGGCCACCAACAATGAAGTGCTGATCGATCTCGATGTGCGCGAGACCAGCGAAAAGGCTCTCGATCAGGGCAAGGTTCAAATCATCAACGCCCTTGAGACCAGTGCTCCAAGCGGCAAAGCGGATCTGAACAACACTAGTTCTTTGACAATCGCCAACTATCTGCAGGAAAAGGATCCTCTTCGCGCCGGCACCGATGCCAGCCAGCGCTATGCGGCGGTGGCCAGGGCGATCGTCGACTATCGCGACAAAACCAAGGGCGGAGTTTTGGCTTCCTTTGAAGAGCTCAAGGCTGTAGCGGATCCCGCAGCCGTTACGAGTTTGCAGGAGGGCTTTTTCCTTTCCGATTTTGGTGTCTATCAGGTGGAAATTGTTGGACCGCAAGTGGGCGAACAGCTCAAGGGCCAGGCTATGCGCGCAGTGGCGTATTCGCTGGCCGGTATGTTGATCTACCTGGGTTTCCGGTTCGAGTGGATTTATGGCGTGGCCGCCGTAATTACGGTTTTCCATGACACGCTGATCACCGTGGGAGCGTTCTCACTCGCGAATAAGGAAATCTCGCTGACGGTGATTGCCGCGATCCTCACCCTGATTGGCTATTCGAACAACGACACCATCGTTATTTTTGACCGCATTCGGGAAAACCTGAAGATGATGCGGCGGGAGAAGTTGTCAGAAATCGTAAACCGGAGTATTAATCAGACCCTGAGCCGGACGATCCTGACGGCTGGTCTGACTTTCCTTACAGTTCTGGCGCTCTATTTGTTCGGCGGAGAGGTGCTGCACGGCTTCTCATTTGCGCTGGTGATAGGAATTCTGATCGGCACCTATTCTTCGATCGCCATCGCGGCTCCGATTCTCGTTGCTTATCAAGATTGGCGGGCAAGCCGGGGGAAACTCGCTCCGGCGGTACTTCCAGGCGGCAAGGGCAAGGTTACTGCAGGCAAGGGCCGGGTTGCGAGCGGGCGTTAGTTTAGGCGCTCAACCGCGAGGCTGGCTTTGCGATTCAAGGCTTTAACGCAGACTGCGCGAATCGCGGATATTGCAAAGTCAGGGGTTTTTTGTGCAAAGTGCTGCGGGTGACCCGTATTTCAATGGATTGACTTTGCAGAATTGCCGTGTAGGATGCAAACCTGGTTTGGGAGCAAACGTGCAACAGGCGGTGTCTAAGAATACGTAGGGTTGTGCCGGGAGAATCCTTATGTTTGAAGACAGCCTCATCGAATCGGGCAACAAGTTGAAGACCAAGCGGGGCATGACTACCCTCATCTCCTTTTTCTTTCAGGTAGGACTGATTGGAGTGTTGGTGTTGCTGCCGCTGCTCTTCACGGAAGCTTTGCCAAAAACGCAGTTGATGACTTTCCTGGTGGCTCCGCCACCACCACCGCCACCGCCGCCACCTCCGGCAGCGGCGCCGGTCAAGGTCGTCAAAGTAATCCAGACGGATATCGTCAACGGACAGTTACGTACGCCCACCAAGATCCCCGAGAAAATCCAGATGATCAAGGAAGAAGAGGCTCCGCCGCCTGTTTCCTCGATGGCTGGAGTGGTCGGCGGAGTTCCGGGCGCCGGTGGAGCAATGGGTGGAGTCATTGGCGGCATCATCAATTCGACTCCGGTAGCCGTCCCCAAGGTAGCCACGCCACAGCGGGTTCGGGTATCGCAGGGTGTGACCCAGGGTCTGCTCATGCGCAAGATTCAACCCAACTATCCGCCCCTGGCTCGGCAAGCACGCATCCAAGGTTCAGTATTGCTGCAGGCCGAAATCAGCAAGGATGGATCCATCCAGAACCTGCGCTTGATCAGCGGCCACCCGATGCTGGCTCCGGCCGCCATCGAAGCGGTCAAACAGTGGAAGTACAAGCCATACATTCTGAATGGCGAACCGGTGGAAGTAGAAACTCAGATTACGGTTAACTTCACCTTGGCTGGAGGTTAAACTCCGGTCGTGGCTAAAGATTTGGCAGCAAAGGTTCGACGATTTTAAGCAATTGACAAGTTCGGAGGAGGAAAGCAACTCATGTTCGTAGCCAATCTAGCAACTCTTGTTCTCGCACACATGTCCACCGCAGCCACCTGGGTTTTCCAGGAACAGGCAGCAGTGGGTTGGGACCCAATTTCGCTGTGGCACCAGATGGGTATTCCAGCGAAGGCTGTGGTCATCATTCTCTTCATCATGTCGGGCTGGTCGATCGGCGTCATGATTGACCGCGCCATGGCATTCAGCGCGGCCCGTAAGCAGTCACGTGCATTCGCCCCGGCTGTCGCCGGCGCACTGCGCGATGGCAAGATCGAAGAAGCCATCAAGGTTGCGGAACGCAACAAGAAAAGCCATCTGGCCAAGGTTGTAACCTCGGGTCTCATGGAATTCCGCGCTCACCAGGAAAGCGGTGAGATTCCGGGCGAAACCATCGAAGCGTCAAAACGCGCTCTCGAGCGCACCGAAGCCATCGTCCATGCCGAACTGAAGCGCGGCCTGGGTGGACTGGCAACCATCGGATCGACAGCCCCGTTCGTGGGACTGCTGGGCACGGTGGTCGGTATCATCAACGCGTTTAAAGGTATTCAGTCCGAGAAGGCTACCGGTTTGGCGGCCGTCGCGGGTGGTATCTCTGAAGCGCTGGTGACGACTGCTATCGGACTCTTCGTGGCCATTCCGGCCGTGATGATGTTCAACTACCTGACCGGTCGCGTGGAAGCATTCGACGTGGAAATGGATAACTCGTCGAGCGAACTGATCGACTACTTCCTGAAGCGCCGTGGACTGCGCCGCCCGTAATTCATTACGAGCTGTGCAGTGGCGTTTACGTAAGCAAGGCTACAACCTCCGAGTTGCTGATTCGGCGCCGGGCAAATGTCCGGCGCCGGATTCAAAAACAGGAGACGCTGAGAATCCTACTCAGCTCGGGCGTTTTGCAAGCTATCGCCCAGGAGACTTGAGTCTATGGCGTTGAACAAGCGGAATGAGGGAGTTAAGGTCAACTCCAACATCAACGTGACACCGATGGTGGACGTGATGCTAGTGTTGCTGATCATCTTCATGGTGATCACGCCCATGTTGCAACACGGAGTAAGCGTGGACATGGCGAAGGTCAACAATCCCGAGTCCATGCCGGACGCGGACAAAGAAGACGCGTTGCTGGTTTCGGTGATGCGTGACGGAACGGTCTACTTCGGGACTGACAAGCTCCCGGCGGACCAGCTGACCGGCAAAGTGAAAGACCGGTTGGCAAATCGGGTGGACAAGCGCGTTTTCGTGAAGGCAGATGCGCGCGCCCGATTTGGATCCGTGGTTGAAGTCGTGGATAACGTGCGCGCTGCGGGAGTCGATCAGCTTGGATTGCTGACTGACCAGCGCAAGGCGCCAACCACCCCGCCCCCGGCAGGAGCCACACCGGCGCCAGCTGGCGGACAATAGCTCCGTTATTGTGGAGCTTAGAGTTTTTAGTTCGGATTTGAGGGCTCCGGTCGATTTTGGGGCCCGGATACCAAGAGGAGAATAGTCATGGGAATGGCAATGGGATCAGGCGGCGGTCAGAGCGCGGACATGAACGTCACGCCGCTGATTGACGTGCTGCTGGTACTAATCATCATCTTCATGGTGATCACGCCGTTAACTCCCAAGGGACTCGACGCGCTGGTGCCTCAACCGCCCCCGCCGAACGCGCCCAAGAACAACACGCCCGACCGCACCATCGTGGTGCAGTTGATTGATCGTGGCGCAGGCCAGCCGCCAGCTCTCAAGATCAACCAGGAAGATACGACCTGGGAAAATCTCCAGGGCCGCTTGACCGACGTATTCAAGACTCGCGCGGAAAAAGTAATGTTCGTCAAAGGCGACGACGCAGTTCCATTCGCCGATGTTGCGAATGTAATCGACATTGCGCACGCGGCCGGCGTGGACAAAGTGGGTCTGATCACAGCCAAGATTGAAGCCGGCGGCTAGCGCGGTCGGAAGTTGAGTGAGGATGTAGGGCGGATTCTTCGATCCGCCCATTCTCATTCGCGCGTGCTCAACGCGATACTTGATGGGTTCGCTGGCGTGACACAAGCCTGATGATTTCTTGCAAGGAGAAATACAGCGCAATGAAAACAAGCATAAGAACGCTGGCGATGGTGGCCCTCGGGCTGACTATGCTGGCCACCACCGGCTGCAGCAAGCTGAGAGCGCGTGACCAGCTCAACAAGGGCGTGCAGTCCTACAAGAACGCCAAGTACGAAGAGGCGATTAACCATTTCCAGCAGGCGGTGTCGCTTGATCCCAGCCTGTTGAATGCCCGCCTATACCTCGCTACCGCGTTTGCCCAGCAATACATTCCCGGCGCTGACACCGAAGACAACAACAAAATGGGCGAGAGCGCGATTGACCAGTACAAAGCGGTGCTGGAGCGCGATCCCAAGAACATCAACAGCGTAAAGGGAATCGCTTACCTGTATCTGCAGATGAAGCGCTTCGAAGACGCCAAGACCTTCTATCGCAAGGCGAATGAACTGGATCCCAACGATCCCGAGCCGTACTACTCGGTCGCGGTCATTGACTGGACGCAGAGCTACCAGCCGCGCATGGAAGAGCGCGCTAAGGTTGGCCTGAAGCCGGACGAGTGGATCATGAAGGACAAGGGCAACAAAAAAGTTTGCGAGATGCTCCGCGAGAAGAGTTCGGGCGTAATTCAGGACGGTATCGCGATGTTGCAAAAGGCTCTCGAGCTGCGGCCTGATTATGACGACGCCATGGCTTACCTGAACCTGCTTTATCGCGAAAAGGGTGATCTGGAGTGCGACGACCCCGCCGCCCGGGCAGCGGATTTGAAGACGGCTGACGAGTGGGTGGACAAGACCATGACCACCAAGAAGATCAAAGCTGAGAAGCAGCCAGGCAACCAGGGCATCACGATGCCAAGCCAATAATGCGCATAACTTTTTAGACCACGAAAAGCCTCTTCCCTTGGGAAGGGGCTTTTGATTTTAGATTTAGCACTCAATTGCGGACCGCAAATGCCCGCACGCGGCCACATTCATGTTCAAAAAAATTCTTATCGCAAATCGGGGAGAGATCGCGGTGCGGGTCATTCGTGCCTGCCGCGAGCTGGGAATTCCTTCGGTTGCAGTGTATTCGGACGTGGACCGTGCCGCCTCCCATGTCATGAAGGCAGACGAGGCCTACCCCATCGGGCCGGCGGCTGCGGCGGAATCTTACCTCAATATCGAAAAAATTCTAGGCGTTGCGAGACGATGCGGTGCCGATGCAATTCATCCCGGGTACGGTTTCCTTTCGGAAAACGCGAAGTTCGCCCAGGCTTGTGTCGATGCAGGAGTCAAGTTCATCGGACCGACCGCCGCTTCTATGGAAATGATGGGATCCAAGACCAGGGCGCGGCAGGAAATGGAGAAGGCCGGGGTGCCGTTCGTGCCGGGGACTTCGCGGGGGCTTGAGTCGGTCGAGCAAGCAAAAGAGGTCGCGGTGAGGATCGGTTACCCGGTGATGTTGAAAGCCGCCGCGGGCGGCGGCGGGAAAGGGATGCGATTGGTGGGCTCCGCCAGTGAGCTGAAATCCGCGCTGGAAGCGGCGCAAGGCGAAGCGCAGCGAGCGTTTGCAGATAACGAAGTTTACCTGGAGAAGGCGATTCTCAATCCGCGCCACATCGAGATGCAGGTACTGGCGGACGAACATGGCAATACCGTCTACTTGGGGGAGCGCGAGTGTTCCATCCAGAGGCGGCATCAGAAAGTGCTGGAAGAGGCGCCTTCACCGCTGGTAGATCCCGAGATGCGTAAACGCATGGGCGAAGTGGCAGTGCGCGTGGCCAAAGCCGCCGGATACTGGAACGCCGGGACGATCGAATTTCTGGTGGACCAGCAAAAGAATTTCTATTTCCTGGAGATGAACACAAGGTTGCAAGTGGAGCACCCGGTCACAGAGCTGATCACCGGGTTGGACCTTGTGGCATTGCAGATTCAAATCGCGGCCGGACAAAAGCTTCCGTTCAGGCAGGAAGATATCTCGATCCGTGGCCACGCGATTGAATGCCGCATCTACGCTGAAGATCCTGATAACAATTATTTTCCAAGTCCGGGCAAGATCACGATGCTGCTTACCCCGGAAGGGCCGGGAATCCGCTTGGATAGCGGGGTTCACGAGGGGTGGACCGTGCCCATCGACTACGACCCATTGCTGGCAAAGCTGGTTGGATACGGACAGGATCGGGATCAAGCGGTGTCCCGGCTGGTACGCGCGTTGGATGAGCTTTTTGTGGCAGGCATCAAGACCAACGTTGCACTGTTCCGGCGGATTCTCGCGGACGAAGCGTTCCGCTCCGGCAACATCGATACGGGATATCTGGAACGATTGCTGAAAGCTGAGACTGGATCTGCGAGTTCGAAGAAAGCGCGGACCACGAAAATTGCTGCGATCGGCGCCGCAGTCTTCGCCGTGCTGGATTCGACGAAGACTGCAGACAATCGAGCGACCTTGAACGATGCAGTCTCGAGCTGGAAAAGGGCAGCACGGACTGACGGCTTAATGTAGCGGGTTTGAATGGAGGACGGGCGTCTCGCCCGTCGTGCGCGGGTAAGGCGGTGACGGGCTGGACGCCCGTCCTCCATCTCCGTCACAATCTTGAAATGATTTACAACGTCACCATCGACGGGCAGGAACACCACCTCGATCTCAACTTCAATGGGCCGAGGTGGCGATGTCTGTTGGATGGAAGCGAAGTTGAGATGAACCCGGTTCTGATTCGCCCTGACGTGTTGTCAATTTTGATCGAGGGCAAGGCTTACGAGATCAGACGTGAACGGATTGGAGATGACATCCAAATCTGGGTTGGCGACCAATCCCATGTAGCGGAGGTGAGAGATCCACGATCATTACGAAGCCGGAAGATCCGAGCCGACGATGGGAAGGGAGCCAGGCGTCTGGTTGCGTCCATGCCGGGAAAGGTAATTCGATTCCTGGTCGGCGAAAACTCTGAAGTTGAGGCGGGGCAGGGTGTTGTGGTGGTGGAGGCGATGAAGATGCAAAACGAAATCAAGTCGCCGAAAAAAGGGATCGTGCGCAAGCTGACGGTGAGTGAAGGCGCGGCGGTCAACGCTGGAGACGTTTTGGCGATCGTGGAATAGACGGCCGAAACGCCCGTCCTCCATTACAAGACTTTTACTGAGCTGTGCCGCTGCCGTCCAGCACCTTCTGCGCATAGAAATTTTCTACTCGCGCCTGATCACGCAGCACCTCGTAGTATGCGGCTTTGAGAAGTTGCTCGCGACGGTCGCGAAGCTGGGTTCGAATCGCTTGCTGCACGCGCGGATCGGCCAATTCCCGCTGTCCTGCTGGTTCCTTGGAAATCAGTTTTACCACCTGGAATCCCGCGACCTGCTTGTTCATCGGGTTGGTAAGCGGGACGACGGCACTGTACTGACCGGGCTTTAACTTTGCGACCGCGTCGCGGGTGCCAGGGTCGGTGTTATGCAGGGACGATTCAGGCGCGAATCCCAGGTCCCCACCGTTGCCAGAGGTCTCGGGGTCTTCTGAATAGTTCATCGCGAGAGTGGCGAAATCGTCGCCGCTGTCGAGATGATTCACAATCGTCTGAATCTTTTTGCGCGCATCGGCTTCATTCTGCGCTTTGTCATTTTTCAGATTGTGCACCTGAGGATTTGGCGTAGCTGTGACCAGGATGCGTGCCAGGTGATATTGCGGCTCGATCAGATTGAATTCTGACTTGTGGGCGTTGTAGTAGTTCGTAACGTCCTGATCGGAGACATTGATCTTGGACGTAATTTCCTTATTGAGCACTTTGTCGACGGTGAGTGATCGGCGCAGGTCGCGTTTGAAGTCGTCCACCGAGATCTTTTTCTCTTTGAGCCGTGCCTCAAACTGTTCGTTGTTGTAGGGGGACTTGATCGCGCTCAGTTTGCCCTCTACTTCCTCATCAGTGGCCAGGAGTCCGAGTTTCTCGGCGCGGCGCATGAGGATTTCGTTGTCAATCAACTCCTTCAAAATGCTGAGACGCAAGCTGGTCGCCTGCTCTCCTACAGGCTGCTGATCCGATCCTGCGGTTTGATTCTGGTAGTACTTTTCCACATCAGCTCGATAAATCTTGCGACCATCAACGGTGGCGGCGACGTCATCGCCCGGATGCTTGGAAGAGCAACCGGCGACAACGACCAGAAGCGAGATTGCAAACAACGCAATCAAACTCGTGCGAAGAGTGCCACTGTGAGCCGAGCTGTCACGCAAAAGGGGGTATGTTTTCAAATCAATTCCTCCGCAAGGATCAGGGGGATTATACGTTGAGAGGCGAAAACCCACGTTTCGGAAGCCTTGGTCATTTAGTCGTTGTCGCCGGTTTCGACGCTTCGGCGGGAGCCGGTGATGGGTGCACCGGCGCGGACACGCCAGCCTGAACCAGCGCCCGGTCCAGGATAGCGCGCAACTCGCCGATGGGCAGTGCTCCGTCCACTTTCTCGCCATTGATGAACATGGTGGGGGTCGCTTCGATTCCGAGCGCTTCCCCTTCGTGAACCGAGGCTTTTACCGCGTCGTCCTGCTGAGCCTTGATGCAGGCCTGCAATTTGGTTCCATCCAGACTATGTTTTTGGCCCTGCGACACGGCAATGCGATCAAGGGCAGCAAACTGGCTGTCGTGGCCCTTTTCCGAGTTCACTTCTGACTGATTGGCATGGATGTAGTCGGCGAAGTCCCAATACGCGTCTTTGTTTTGCGCCGCCAGGCAGTTGGCATTGACCGCGGCGTGGGTGGCCCACGGATGGATCTCGGCGAGCGGAAAATCCTTGTAAATGAAAGTCACGCGGTCGCCATACTCCTTCAACAGTTCCGGAAACAACGTCTGGTGCATTCGGGAGCAAAAGGGACACTCGAAATCGTCATAGTTGACGGCAACCACTTTGGCGTTGCTTCCACCGCGGATCGGACGGTTGCTGACGTCGATCTTTTTCATGATCTCGGCAAAGGGATCCTTGCTCAGATCGAGCTTGGTCATGCGAATCAGCGTCTTCCCGTCCTTCGCAAGAAGGAATTCGTACTGTTGCTTCTTCTCACCCCCATCAAACGTAATCGTCAAAGCGTCGTAGTTGGGGAATTCACTGGGTTTGAGGTTGCCCAGGATGACCTTGACGCCGCCTGGAATGGTGTAGAAAGTCCGCACCTGTTGCTCAATCCGCCTGGCGACTTCTGGAGGGGCGGACTGCGCGGAGCAGCCAAGACAAACCAGCAGAAGCACGAGCGTGGCACGTCGCAAGAACGTCACTAAAAACCGCCTGAACATTGAAGTAAACCCTGATTATCTCATAGGTTGGAGACAGTCGGGACGCATGCGCGAGGCCAGCTGGGAACGGGTCCAGGACATGAAAAACGCTTTGTCGTCCTATACGTTTGCTTTGATTCGGTCCGCTCGGAAAGGAAGGTGGCGAGATTTCTTCCAGCGATCAGCGACCGCGAGTCAATATGTCGGCGGGGATCATTGCGTTCATCGAGCCGGACCGGAAACCTTCAAGGTCAAGGGTGACGAATTTGAAACCAAGCGCCTTGAAGACACGAGTGAACTCAGCGGCCATTTCGGCAGTGAGTGCCCGGGGCATCTCTTCGCGTGCGATCTCGATTCGCGCGATGTCCCCATGGTGGCGCACGCGGAACTGGCGGAAGCCAAGGGCCCGAATGGTATCTTCTCCCTGCTCGACCACGCTGAGAGCTTCGCGCGTGACCTCTCGGCCGTATTCAATGCGCGACGACAGGCAGGCAGAGGCTGGTTTGTTCCATACTCGTAAGCCCGCGGCGCGGGAAAGTTCACGAATATCCTGTTTGGTGAGTCCGGCATCGCGGAGCGGAGCCGCAACCCGATGATGCTGGGCGGCAAGTTGGCCAGGACGGAAGTCACCCTGGTCATCCATGTTCACCCCGTAAGCGATAGACTCGAAATCCCGCCGGGCGCGAAATTCCTCCATTGCGGTGAAGAGTTCGTCCTTGCAATGAAAACAACGGGAAGCGTCATTGCGAGCGTATTCGGGGCGGTCCAGTTCATCGGTGGCAATGATTTCGAGAGGGATCCCTTGTTCACTGGCAAAAGCGGTTGCATCCGCCAACTGGGCACGAGCCAGGCTGGGAGAATCCGCAATGACGGCCAGCATATTCTCGCCTAACACTCGGTGCGCTGCCCAGGCGAGAAATGCCGAGTCCACCCCCCCAGAGTAGGCGATCAGAGTTCGCCCGAGGACGCGAAGGTGCTGGTCCAGCAAGGCTTGTTTGGCGACGAGATCGGGGACGACGGCCACTCGATTATCTTAGATGGTCCGTGAGGTTATTGCGAATTGTGAAGGCTGGCCTAAAATCCGCCTAGAAGAGCTTTTCCTGTCTTCGCAGGTTTCCAAATGACCCGACATTTGCCAGGGAGAAGTTAAAGCGGAACTGGTTTTCATTCCGCACCGATCCGAGGGAGAATCGCCGGTATTCGACGCTTAGGCCGCAGCAGTCCCAGTTGTAGGCGAGCTGTGCAGCGGCATACTGCAGAAAGCCAAGATTGGCGTCGAAGCCGAGATTAGCGGCACCACTGAATCCACGGCGGTTGGGATATCCATAACCGAACAGCACGCGATATTGATTAAACGCCTGGGGCACGGTCGAAGACACTGTGGCGCTGGGGGCCTGCAGGAAGGCGTCACCACCGCCGATTGTGTAGGGACCGAAGCGATAGTTGACGAATGCGGTGCTGGCATTGATCCGGCTGTTTTTGAAGTCGTAATCGATGTCCCACTCCGCCTCGGTTCGGTTGGTTGGCTGGAAGCGAAGGCGGGAGATCAGAGGCGAAAGCCGGCGGGCTTCGTTCAGGAAAGCGATGCCGGTGAAGTCCGCCGTTGTCGTGAAGACGTTACGCTGCCCCGGCACCAGGGCCCCGCCGAAAGTTGGATCGAGGAAGTATTTCTGGGCCAGCTCCCAGGTGATGACTTCGCGGACTTGTGGCTCTTTTACGCACGGAATGGTGCCTGGTTCCGGAGACCGCTCCCACGGGATGCGGCTTTCCGCCGCGGGGCGCCCGATTACAAGAGACGACATGGTTGAATCCGTACAGTCTTCGGCTTTTGCGGATGTGCGCTTGGCATAGAGGCGATTCACCACGCTGTACTCAACTTCATTGGTATCGCTCAGGATGTCCCGTTCGTCAAAACGTAGAATCCGAGCGAAATTGTCCACACCGGTCACGTAGCGATACGTCACCCGGGGTTCGATCACGTGTTTCCACTTGCGTCCCAGAACCTCGCGGTCGAACACGCGATCCAACGCGGGAGGTCGAATCTCCAGCGCTCCTTCGACGGCCTTACGATTGATGACATTGCTCTCGGCGACGCCAACCCCTGAAGATGGCACAAGCTGCTGGGTATAAAAAGTCTCGTGCAACGAAAGCTCGGGACGTACCGACCAGCCTTGCAATACCAGGGGGAGCGACACGGTGGGAGTCAGGTCAAAACGTCCTACCAACGGCGCCGTGCGAAACCCAGGCTCACTGCGGGAGAGCCCTCCTACGGCGGCGTCGTAGGACCAATAAAAGGGGGAGTTACCGATGACGTGGTCAACGCTCGACGATTCAAAACTGGGCGCATGAAGGATGGTGATCACGTCGCCGGGAGTCGTGCTCTCAAAGTTCTGATAACGCTGAGTCGAGGCATTGTAGAAATAGTTATCCGTTCCCCCGGACAAGAAAGCCTCGGACTTTACTTCGGAGTTCACGGCCTGGCTGAATACATCGTTGAACGCCAGGCGAAAGACAAATGAACTCAAGTAGTCGATGCTGGCGACACCACGGAGATTGTGCGCAAATGTGTCCTCCGCATTGAGGTGTACCTCGTGCCCTCCCTGATCCACCGGGGGTGTGCCAATACCTCGATCGAATACGCCGAAATAGTTGAGGTCAACGTAGGATTGTTCGCTCGTACGGGCGCGGAATTCGATTTGAGGAGCCCAGCCACGCCGGGTGAAATATTCAGCTCCCGCGGTGAGGTCCATACTGCGATTGATGGCCCAGAACACCGAATCGCCAAGGATCGTGCCCTTGATGGAAGAGGTGCCGACGTTAGGGATGAGAAGCCCAGTCTGGCGAGGCAGGCGTTCCACGGGATGAGTCGCGAAGGGGAAATAGAAGACTGGAATGCCCTCAATGCGGAATGTACTCTGGTAAATGCTGGCGTTGCCGCCGACCTCTACCACGATCTTGTGAGCGTTGAACTCCCACTTGGGGCGGGGAAGTTCGCAGGTAGTGATGGTCCCATCGTAGACAAGATAGTGATCGGGACCGGTCTTTACTACCACCTTGCCAGTAAAAGCGAACGGATTTGGTGAAGTCAGGATCATGCGCTTACCTCGAAGACGCATGCCCGTGGTGCCATTCACGTGTTCGAATCTTCCGGATTCCGCGCGGATATTGTAAGTGGCATGCGTGGCCTCGACGTGCTCGTCGTTCGGGCCGCCGTCGAGAACTACGTGGCCGTCCGCGGTCGAATCGCCGGTGTCGGAGTTATAGTCCACTGCATCGGCATACAGAATGTAAGTGCCGTAGTGAATTTCGGCCTGACCGCGCAGCTTGAAAATGGATCCTTCTTTTTCCTGTTGCAACGCGCGAATCGTAACGTCCTGCGTGTTGACCGCAGAAGGCGCTGAAGGCAAATTTTTTTTTGTTTGCGCTGCGGCTTGTTCAGTGAAAAGCAACTGGCTGGTAACTATCGAGAGAGCGAGTAGCAGATGACAAACAAACGCCGCCGTGATAAGGAATCGAGTGCGGGATGTCATCGCAAGCGGACGAGACCCCTGGTGAGACCTTCCACGCTGGGGTAAGGTGACGTTAGCACGGCACAGCCCGAGTGGCAAAATGCGAAGGGCTTGTGCGGATTGTTGTATGGGCTCGGCTTTTTCTCTGCAGGACCAGATCATGTTCTGCCGCTTCGCCGTCGCTCCGCTTTACCGCTGGCGGCGCATCCGCCTCATGTGTTCTAAATGAAACCGAGATTTGAACTCGACAATCAGGGCAGCGCCGGCCAGGAGTCTCCATCTTCGTTGGTCGATCCTGAAGCGTACGATGCCAGCGAGCAGGTATTTGCTGCCAGTCTGGAGCAAACTGTTTCGAGCAGGCCGCCGAGATTTGTGGTGGAGGAAGAAATGTCCGCCGGCTCGACGGAGACGATGGCCGAGCCACATTTGCAGGATCCACCACACCACGACCGGGAGACGGCTGGCGTTCCTGAAACTGCAGAAGGTGAATCGTCTGAGCCACCGAGTGTAAAGGTCGCTGCAGATCCCGAGTCATGGCGACGCGAAGTGGCGGACCGATTAAGTCACTATCGCGCGCGCAGGCGTCCGCGCGAGCCGCGGTATCCTTCGCTCCAATTGAAGTTCGAGAGTGAGCCAGTGTGGAATCGTGCCTCCAGCGATGCGCCCGCTTCTGAGACTCACCCAGCGCTGTCGTCTGTTCCTTTGGCACCGAACTTGTTGGAGAGCGAACGACCAGCCGACGTTCCCAGAATACGATTGGCAGAAGCAGCAGACTTCCCTCGAGCGCTATTCAGTGTTGCAAGAGAGGCCACCGCCAAAGTCATAGAGTTTGCCAGCTATAGTGCGCCGGCGCGCCCTTTCGATGAACTGGCTGAACCCGTCATGGGCCGGCCGCGAATCGTTGAGGCGCCTGATCTTGTACCCCCTCCGCCTGCGCTGGGTGGCATTTCGATTGAACCCGTGGAGGAGCCGGCAAACGAACGCCGGCCGGGATTTGAGATTCCACTGCAAGCCGCGCCGATGGGGCGGCGCATGGCAGCTGCCGGAATTGATGCTGGCCTTGTGATGACGGCGGTTGTGGCATTTGCTTACATTTTTTTCAGAATGACGGTCGAGCCGCTGTCCTTCGTCAAGGTGGCGGGAACAGCAGTTTTCCTCGCGGCCGGATTCTGGTGCGCCTACCAGTACCTGTTGCTGGTTTATAGCGGAACTACGCCAGGTTTGAAATTAGCCAAACTCGAGTTGCAGCGATTTGACGGGGATCCGGTGCCGCGTCGCCTGCGTCGCTGGCGCGTGCTGGCATCTGCGCTCTCCGGAGTGTCTCTGGGTCTGGGATACGCCTGGTGCCTGCTCGATGAAGACGAGCTCTGCTGGCACGATCGCATCACGAGAACATACATGGCGCCCCGAAAGTAGCGTCTGTATAAGTCAGAGCGGTTCTCGAATCCCCCGGTTTCTTTGCCCAGGCGCTGCTCGGCGTCCTCTCTGCTAACATCTTTCCGTGACCTCTAATTCTCCCGTCCGGGTTCGTTTTGCGCCTTCTCCCACCGGCCAACTCCATGTAGGCAATGCTCGTACTGCATTGTTCGACTGGCTTTTTGCCCGCAGGAACGGCGGCACCGTAGTGCTGCGCATCGAAGATACCGATGTCGAGCGCAGTGAAGCGCGCTTTGAGGACCAGCTCATCGCCGACCTCAAATGGCTAGGTTTGGACTGGGACGAAGGGCCGGATGTCGGCGGTCCGTACGCTCCCTATCGGCAATCTGACCGCCTGGAAATCTATCGTGAGCACGCAGAGCGCCTGCTGAGTGAGGGCAAGGCGTATTTGTGTTTCTGCACCGAAGCTGAGCTGCAGAAGGAGCGCGAGCGGGCGCAAGCCGAACATCGCCAGCCGATCTATTCCGGCAAATGCCGCGCGATTGATCCGACGGAAGCTGGGCAGCGGCGAACAGGCGGAGAGTCGTGCGCCATCCGCTTGCGGATTCCCGAGCGCCCCATCCGCTTTCACGACATCGTCCATGGAGATGTAGAGTTCTCGAACGAGGTGGTGAGCGACCCTATTATTCTACGGTCGAATGGAATGCCCGTTTACAACTACGTCGTGGTGATTGACGACGCGTTGATGAAAATTACGCACGTAATTCGGGGCGACGACCACCTCTCAAATACGCCCAAGCAAGTCGCGCTCTATGAAGCGCTGGGTTGGCCCGTACCGGAGTTTGCGCACCTTTCGACGATTTTGGGCGGCGATAGGGAGCGCCTCTCCAAGCGCCACGGGGCAACTTCGATCGCCAATTTCCGGGACATGGGTGTATTGCCCGAGGCCTTAGTCAACTATCTGGTTTTGCTCGGCTGGGCGCCTTCGGGAGGCACGAGGGAGATTTTCACTCGCGAGGAACTTGTAAATGAATTTTCCCTGGAGCGGGTGACGCCATCTGCAGCCGTGTTCGACATGGAGAAGTTGTACTGGTTGAACCGGCACTACATTAAGAACTGGCCCGTCGAAAAAATTGTCGCCCTGGGTGCCTGGTTTCTTTCCAAGGCAGGCTACATAGAACTCAAGGACGGCAAGTGGCTGAGTTCGCAAAGCACTCCAGAGATATACCTTGAGCCCGAGATGGAGGGCTGGTTGTCTAGAGTCACGGAGTTGGTTGCGCCCTCAGTCGATCGTCTGGATCAGCTGCCCGAACGGGCGGGTTTAATATTCAACTACGACGCCGAAGCTGCACTGGCGGCACCTGACAACGCTGAAGTGCTGGCATCGCCGAACACAGATACCGTTCTTGCCCGATTCATGGTCAAGCTACTTGAGGACGAATCTGCAAAAGAAGGCAAACTCACTCCCGAATGCTTCAAACTTCTGGTTAATGAGGTCAAGGCGGAAACTGGAGCAAAAGGCAAAGAGTTGTTCCATCCGATTCGAATCATAATCACCGGTTCGCACTCCGGGCCGGAGTTCGACAAATTGATTCCCATCCTCGAAGCAGGAAGCAAGCTCAAGCTCCCAAAGCATGTGCTTAGCGTGCATGAGCGAGTAGTCGAATTCGGCAAGGCACGAGCCGCAAAGAATTAAGGAATTGAATAGCTTGCGATAGCTGACACCCATTATCGGTCGTGCTATCGTCCTTTCATGATTCGGTCTTTTTCTATTCTGCTCCTCGTCTTTTCTCTAAGCCTGTCGGGCTTGGCCAAAGAAAAATATCAGCACGCCGGCCCCATTCATCTGGATCGCGATGGGGAAAAATGGGCGGAAAAGACTCTCCGCAAACTCTCGCTGGAAGAAAAAGTCGGCCAGATTTTCATGATCTGGGTTCGGGCGGATTTCCTGAACCTCAACAGCCCCACATATCTTCAATTGCTCGACAGCATGCAGAAGTACCACATTGGCTCGTTCGCCATGACGGTCCGCTGGGATCCGCCTTTTCTCTATCGCAGCGAACCTTACGAGGCGGCTGAACTGCTCAACCGCTTGCAGGAGCAGTCGAAGTTGCCGCTTCTTGTCGCCGCCGATTTCGAGCGCGGGGTGACGATGCGTCTGCAGGGGGCGACGGCGTTCCCCCACGCTATGTCGTTTGGAGCGGCAGGGAAGACGGAGTACGCAGAGGACTTCGGCCGGATCGTCGCCCAGGAATCCCGAGCGGTGGGAGTCGAATGGAACTTTTTCCCTGACGCTGACGTGAACTCCAATCCTGCGAATCCCATTATCAATACCCGTTCGTTTGGAGAGGATCCGCAGCAGGTAGGGGATCTCGTCGCCGCCTATATTCGTGGATCACGAGCCAACGGGATGATGACCACCGCCAAACATTTTCCCGGGCATGGCGATACCGCTACCGATTCTCATCTCAGCGTGGCCCAGGTCACCGGGGACCGGGCGCGGTTGAACTCGATCGAACTGGCGCCGTTTCGCAAGGCTATTGAGGCGGGAGTCGACTCGGTGATGGTGGCGCACGTCACGGTTCCAGCTCTTGAGCCGGATGCCAATCGCGTAGCCACGACGTCTCCGGTAATCGTGCGAGATCTGCTGAAGCAGCAACTCGGCTTTCAGGGAATTGTGGTGACGGACGCGCTCGATATGGCAGGACTGACGCGTCTTTACTCCACCAATACCGGACGCGCCGCCGTGGACGCATTCAAGGCGGGAAGTGACCTGCTGCTGATCCCTGCCGATCTGGATGCTTCGTACAAGGCGGTAATTGATGCGGCTCGCAGCGGTGAAATTCCGTCCGCCCAGCTCGATGCGTCCGTTCTCAAGTTATTGAAGGCAAAGGCGTCTCTGGGTTTGCATAAGGCCCGGTTGGTAGATGTCAACGCGCTCTCTGACCTCGTGGGCAAGCCTGAAAACGTGGCTATCGGGCAGGAGATTTCTGACGCGGCCGTCACTCTCGTCCGCGACAACGGCAAACTCCTCCCCCTAAAACAATCGGGAACTGTTCAGAGCGGGCTTCCGTATCAAAGAGTGGAAGAAACGCGCAACGGGACTGTGGTGGTTGTGCTCTCTGAAGATGTGCGTACCGATGTTGGCCGGGTATTGGAACGCGCCGTGAAGGCTCGTATATCCGATAGCAATGTGATTTACGTGGATCCACGGATCGCCACGGCTATGTCGGCGGACGTACTGAAAGCAGTTGACCAGGCCCAGGCCGTGATTGCAGCGGTTTATGTCGTGCCAACCGCGGGGAAGGCAATGAAAGGCGCAAACGGCTTGACCAACTCGGTTGCCCTCAACGATGCCAGTGGCGTGCTTTTGCAATCGATTCTGGACCATGCTGCTGAAAAAACTGCTGTTCTGGCGATGGGAAATCCGTACGTGGCGCAGGATTTCCCGGCAGTGCAGAATTACCTCTGCACATTCTCCAACGCCGGCGTCTCGGAAACCAGCGTCGTCAAAGCGCTGTTTGGTGAAATCGCCATTCGTGGCCATCTGCCGGTCAGCATTCCGAACATTGCCAAGCGGGGCGTCGGCATTGAGCGGACCGCCAAGGCCGCCCAGGAAGGATCGCAACATGCACACACCCAGATTTCGAGACAGTAGCTCGCTGATGGTGCTCGCTCTTGCTTTCGGCGCCGTGGTCGCATTATCCGGCTGCGACGTGAACGTGAGAAAGAATGGCGAGGGTCAGAGCAAGAAGGTGGACATTGAAACTCCGATTGGCGGATTGCACGTCAGCAAAGCGGCAGATGTTCGCGACACGGGTATTCCTGTTTATCCAGGTGCGCGACGCAAAGAAAAAGATAATAGTGATGAAGGCAATGAAAACAGCGCCAACGTTAACATCTCTAGCAGCCTGTTCGGCTTGAAAGTTGTGGCTGTCGAGTATTTATCCGATGATCCTCCGGATAAACTCATCAAGTATTACACCGATCACCTCAAAAAGTACGGCAGTGTGCTGGAGTGTCATACCAACAAGAGCGACCCGAGCGCGACCATGAATCCCGGCGACGATTCAGACGAATCGAAGAAACTCAAATGTGAGAACGGTGACAATGACGGCAATGTCGTCGAGCTCAAGGTTGGATCCCGGCAGAACCAGCACATCGTTTCCATCCATCCCGCCGACACAGGAAAAGGATCAGATTTCGGGCTGGTCTATGTGCAGGTGCGGGGTAGCAAAGACACGATTTGATTCCAGATTTAGAGGGCTTTGATTTTTCGGATTGAAACCCATCCGCCGGATCTGGATTAGAACTGTGTTGCCGCTCCGTCCGTTCCTTGCCACTCCTCGCCGCACTCCTGTAACTTGAAACTCAGTGGAGTATCCCTGTCATCGATGTGGCACAACCGTCCAGGAAGGCACTGCTTTCTGTCCGCAGTGCAATGCGCCACAGATTCGAGTTGCAATGCCGGAAGTCTTCGAAGATCTGGTATTGACCTCCGGTCAGAAAGCAGCCGCACCATCCTATCCCTATTTCGCCTCGCCGTTAGCCACCAGAATTGACTGGTCACGGGCCATGCCTGCAACTGCGCTGGCCGGTCTTATCGCAGCGTTACTGATGATGACCCCCCTGGCTGCTTTTGGCTTGGGAATGCTGATCGGCGGCAGCCTGTCAGTGGTCTTCTACAGGCGCCGAAACCCGATCGCCAATATCACACCTGGCATGGGATCTCGCTTAGGTATGGTGAGTGGGGCACTCGGAGGCTGCATTTTTACCGTGTTGTTACTGTTAGGCACGTTCTTTCTTCATGCTTGGGACCAGATACGCCAGAAGGTCGTCGAATTAGTCGATCAGACAGCAGCCCGCAATGCCGATCCGCAAGCCCAGCAAGCCATGGAGTTCTTCAAGACGGAACAGGGTATCGCGTTACTGGTAACCTCGGCCCTGCTTGGGACATTAGTGGCCTTCATAGTGTTTTCAGGGCTAGGCGGCGCGATCGGCGCTGCCTTGCTGCGCCGGAAGGAACGACCCTAGCTGGCTGTGAGGCCGGACTCTTGAATTCAGGCCAGACCGCCAATCGTTTCGATTCCCATCTCTTGGCAAACCTTAGACGTAGCCCAACTCACGACCGATTCCCATTACCTTTGTACTGTATGGCAGAACGTTATTAGACGCTAAACTTAGCCGCTGAACTGAATTTCATTGAATCGGGCGTGCGATGCATCGGCAAACTGAAGGAGTTTTGGCGCAGGTCAGCCAGCAACTCCTGCAACTCGAGAAGCGAGACGGAGAGTTATGGCTGATTGTGTCTCTCGCCGGATTGCTGGTCGGCGCGGGATTGCTAGCCGTTCTTTATCCAGCAGCTTTTCTGAAACAAGGCAACATTCATTTTGAAATAACCGTATCCCGCCCGCTGGTGCTCGGACTCGTGGCGCTGATGGCGCTCCTGAACACTTACCTGCTAACCAGGCGTTTGGAAATCCGGCGGCTGCGTGAGGAATTGATTTCCCGAACGATTCAGCAGGAACTTACTCAGCAACAATCCTTCACCGATCCACTGACTGAGATCTACAACCGCCACTCACTTGAAGACATGGCGGGCCGGTTCATGAGCCAGGCCAAACGTTCGAAGAAGTCGCTTACGTTCATGCTCATTGACGTGGACGATTTCAAACAGGTGAACACCAAGTTCGGTCATCTGACCGGCGACGTAGTCCTGGCGAATACAGCGGCGCTGTTGAAGCATTCCGTGCGTGGATCGGACGCAGTGTTCCGCTACGGCGGAGATGAGTTCCTGATACTTCTTGCCGACACGTCGAGCATCGACGCCCGGCACGTAGTAAACAGGATACGAACAGGTTTAGATGAATGGAACCGGGCCAAACATCTTGAGAATTTCGAATTGAGCCTGAGTATTGGTGTCGCGGAATGGAGCGAGGGTCGAACTCTGGATGCGCTGCTTGATAGCGCGGACCACGAGATGTACGCGGTGAAGGAAGAGCAGCAAAAGCTGAGCAAAGGGAAATCGGCAGGAGTTTAGTTCCACATTTCATCGGGACCGACCCCGACAATATCCAACCGACAGAATCCACAAGACCTACATCAGCAGTTCGTTGACGCGCTGCGTCAGTGGATGCTGCATTTCCTGCAAGTCATTTTTCACCAGGTTAAGACCGTATACGCACTGTTCAAAGTTCTTGGAAAGACTGGCAAACAGCGGAGCTACCTTGGCGTATTCAAAGTGCTCGAACTTGGAAACGACGTAATAGCTCTCTTTCCCGGCCTTGATCCAATCCACGAAGTTTTCCGTCCGATGGTGGCGCAGGCGGAAGTGATTGATGCTCTCGGGGAACATTCCGGTAAAAAACAGGGTGTAATCGCCAATATGTTTGCGCACCTGGCGCTCACGGTCGAAAGATGGCGCAGGTCCGTATACAGGATTCGACTCCACCAGCATTTCGCCGACGTCTGTGAGGGGTTGGCCCGCGGCACTTCGAATCTTGAATAGCTGTTCCACGTCACAAAACTCGGCCATCAGATGAGCGACGTAGTTAACGATCTGGGGATCGCGGAGGCCAATTTCTTCGGCGTAGTGCCGCCCCACAAGCTCAATGAAGAATTGCTGCAGTGGATGCGATTCCGGAATCATAGTGGCGCTCCCCTCCTCCAGAAACCCCGAGTGGCACAGGATTCACTGATCGCCACTTTATCGTCTACTTAACCCTAGCGCGTTATTGAAGGCAAGTGACTTTTGTAAGTCAGCCAAATCGATATTTCTAATCTCTTAGAGGATTGAAGTTCGCGAAAGGTTTTACGCTCCAATTTGTTGGCAGAGCGTGCGTTTGGCTGCCAATTTCATCGGGTTGCAACCATTTAGAATATGAATGGAGGAACTTATGAACCGAAAGAACGTCTCTACTGGCACACCGTGGGAGCCGATCGTGGGTTACTCTCGTGCTGTCAAAGTTGGTTCGCAGGTATACGTAGCTGGAACTACGGCGACCGGTTCAGACGGAAAAGTCGTGGGAGCCGGAGATCCCTATGCTCAAACCATTCAGACGTTGAAAAATATTGAGACAGCTTTGGGTAAGGCGGGCGCAAGCTTGAAGGACGTGGTACGTACGCGAATGTTCGTCATCAACATCGCCGATTGGGAAAAGATCGGCAAGGCGCACGGAGAATTCTTCAAAGACATCCGTCCCGTGACCTCGATGCTTCAAGTTAGCGCCCTCATCTCGCCGGAGATGTTGGTAGAGATCGAGGCTGATGCGGTAATAGCTGAGTGAGTCTGGGTGGACGCGAGTGTCTAACCCGCATGCCGATTGCCGAATGGTGCCAGCAAGCGTGGCCGCTATGTTCCAGGGAGTCGGCAAGATCCATTGCCATGATGTATTATGCCCACCCAACGAGGTGGACATGCGTTACCTAGCTGGTTTTGTCATCGCTCTCGCATTCTGCGTAACTGCCTTTTCCCAAACAACACCACCAGCCGTCACCGTGATCCGCGCCGGCGTTCTGATTGACGGCAAGTCTGACGAAGCGCGTCGCGACCAGGTTATTGTCATCCGCGGCAATCGCATCGAAAGCGTATCGGACTCCGCCACCGCCAAAATTCCCGCGGGCGCCACGTCGATCGATTTGTCTCACGCTACCGTGCTGCCGGGACTGATCGATTCGCACACTCATATTTTTCTTCAAGGAGAAGAGCCGTCACAAGGTGGATATGACGCGAATATTCTGAGATACCCGCTGGCATTGCGGGCGGCGCGGGCCACGGTTGCGGCTCGGCGCGCGCTGGAGCAGGGATTCACGACGCTGCGCGATCTGGAAACCGAGGGCGCAGGCTACGGAGACGTTGGCATAAAGATGGCGATCGAAGGAGGCTACATTCCCGGACCGCGACTGTTCGTGGTTACCCGGGCCATCTCAACTACCGGCGGATATAACCTCGACGGTTACGCTCCGGAACTCGACATGCCCAAGGGTGCCCAGATTATTGACGGCCCGGTCGAAGCGCGGAAAGCGACACGCGAACAGCTCGACCACGGCGCCGATTGGATCAAGGTCTACATGACGCATCGTTCCTGGGTCGGAAAGAACGGAGAGCTGATTTCGCAGCCAACCCTGACCGTGGAAGAACTGAAGGCTATCGTCGACGAAGCCCACGGCTGGGGGAAAAAAGTCGCTTGTCACGCTTACAACGGCATCGGACTGCAACGCGCTCTGGACGGCGGTTGTGACTCGCTCGAGCACGGCCTGGAAATCACCGACGCGCAAATCGCGCAGATGGTGAAGCAGGGCACGTGGTATTGCCCGACGCTCGCTGCTTACTATCACGACTGGGCTCCGGAGGATACGCCGGAAGGGAAGCGTGACCGCAAGCGCGTCTCAGAACACGGAGCGTCTCTTCAGAAAGCGGTAAAGGCCCGAGTCAAAATCGTCTTTGGAACCGACATGGGCGGTATTCCATGGACCGAACCGATGGCGCAGGAGTTCCCTCGCATGACCGAGTTCGGCCTCTCATCCGATGGAAACGATCAAGAGCGCCACATCCCGCGCAGCCGAAATGCTCGATATGGTGGGTCAGATCGGAGTGGTTGCACCGGGTGCCTATGCCGATGTAATCGCGGTGAATGGTGACCCCCTTCGCGACATCAACGCTCTCGCAGATGTGAAATTCGTGATGAAGGATGGCGGAGTGTTTAAGAATGACGTCAGGTAGCCGTGCCGAGGTTTGCACTGCTGGTTAGTTGTGGCGTTTTCCGCGACGCCATTGATCCACGATTTCGAAAATGATAGCGAAGGCGCACTATCTCCTTGACACTTACGGCGCAAGGGGGATAATGCCGGAATCCGTTCGATCCTGCCGCCCCGATCCGGGAGCAAAGGTCCCTTATCTGGTCAGGCAAGGAGGGTCTATGAGCCTTCTGGAACTGTGTGATCCTGATGTAGCCGCGATTCGGGTAGAGGCCAATGCGGCAGATGCGATTCGCATGATGCTGGACCGGCACGTCGGAGCCGTCGGGGTAGTCGACAATGCTGGCCTGGTGGCGGGCATCTTTACCGAACGCGACGTGTTACGCAAGCTGTCGCTCACCGGACGCAGTCCGGAGGCGACGCCGCTGCGGGAGTTGATGACCACCCCCGTGGAACTGGCAACAATGTCCACTGAACCTGGCGAGGCTCTTGCCATCATGCTGGAACGGCATTTCCGCCACCTCCCGGTGGTGGACGACGCAGGCAGACTGCTTGGGATGCTGTCCATTCGCAATCTACTGGAACATCGAATCGGAGACCTGAGCCACGAGCTTGAATCGCTCGAGCAATACGTCACCAATGACGGCCCTGGCGGCTAGCGGCGTGGCTGCTGGTCCATTCCTGCAGCTCAACGTCGGGTAGAATACACAACTTGATGCGCAACTATCCCCGGGCTCTTCCCAGGACTATCGCTGTAATCCGTATAGCTACGTCTGTATTTTTTCTTCTTTTCGGCCAGTACAAGATTTTCAGTTCTGCCTTCGCTACTTCCGGTTTCCAGGAATATCTTCAGGGCTTCATACAGAATGGCGCGGTGAGTTTTTACCAGCCCGTGCTTGCGAACCTGATTCTTCCTCACGCAGTGTTTTTTGGTTATCTTGTTGGCGCACTGGAAATGTTCGTGGGGCTATGCCTGCTGCTGGGGATATGGGTGCGGCTGGCGTCGGTATTGGGCGCGCTCCATATGTTGAGCCTGACGCTCGCCACCTGGTGGGAGCCTGGCCACGGAATCCCAGTATGGCGCTATTTTGGCGCGGAACTCGATCATCTTCCGCTGCTGTTTCTATTCATCATCTTTTTCGTCGCGGACGCAGGGCAGGAGTGGGGTCTCGACGGTCGTCGGCGCGTGGAAAATCGGAAATGAAAGATTTCTCGTGATGAGTGCCGCTCAGCCCCAAGGGCATTCGCTTTTATGAGCCACAATTTCAAGAGGAGCAAATGAAAAAAACAGCCAGTCGTTTGTTTGCGGCGATCACTCTGTTGTCGTTGGCTTTGGGTACTTCAGTGTTTGCCCAGGAAACTGCAGCACCAGCGTCTCAGCGTGTGGTCGTACACGCCGGGAAGGTGCTTGATGTCCGCAGCGGAAAGACTTTCAACGATCAAGCCATCGTGATTGACCAAGGAAAGATTGTCAGCATAGGTCCGATGGCGCAGGCGAACCGCTCGTCCAGTGACCGCGTGATCGAACTGCCGAACGCGACGGTTTTGCCCGGCCTGACCGACGCGCACACGCATCTTACCGGCAATCCGCAGGACGTAGGTCTTCAGGCACTAACGATTTCTATCCCACGCTCCACACTGATTGGAGCTCATAACGCGCGCCTGACCCTGGAAGCCGGGTTTACTACCGTGCGCAACGTTGGAGCGGACGGCTACAGCGATGTGGCGTTGCGTGACGCCATCAACGCTGGCGACGTCCCCGGACCGCGCATGCTCGTGAGCGGTCCTCCGCTTGGAATTACCGGCGGACACTGCGATGAGAACGAGTTGCCGTACGAGTTGCACATCCAGTCCGAAGGCGTTGCCGACGGTGTGGAGGGCGTACAGCACAAGGTGCGTGAGGTCATCAAGTACGGTGCGGACGTGATCAAGATTTGCGCCACCGGCGGTGTTCTTTCTCACGGCGACAATCCTCAGGCTTCGGCATATACCCTGGACGAACTCAAGGCTATCGTCGCCGACGCGCACCGCCTGGGCCGGAAAGTGGCCGCCCACGCGCACGGCGCGCAAGGTATTCTCTGGGCTTCGCAGGCTGGCGTGGATTCCATCGAACATGGTTCCTACATTGACGATGCCGCCATCGCTGAGATGAAGAAAAATGGCACCTATCTGGTGCCGACCTTGTATCTGGCTGACTGGTTTCTGGCCAACGCCGAGCGCCTGCACGTTCCGCCGGAGTTGATTGCAAAGGGCAAGGATGTGATGCCTGCGGCCCGCAAGAACATCGCTCACGCATTCAGCAGCGGCGTGAAAGTGGCGTTTGGCACGGATGCGGCCGTCTATCCCCACGGACTGAACGCGCGCGAATTCGCTGTCATGGTCAAGTTGGGATTGACTCCGCTACAGTCCATACAGGCGGCCACGATCAACGCTGCGGACTTGCTGGGATGGACCGATAAGATCGGGTCGCTTGAACCGGGCAAGTGGGCGGACATCATTGCCGTAGAAGGCGATCCCCTGCAGGATGTGACCACATTGGAGCGGGTGAAATTCGTGATGAAGGGCGGAGAAGTAGTGAAGAACGATTACGGGAAGTGAGGAGATTAGAATCCTCATACCTCAAACCATCGCTTTTGAACCAGTGTTTTTAACCCCAGGAGCGGCCCTTGAATCGTCCTAACGTGATTAAAAGAATTTCTACCCTGATAGTTTTCCTTTCAGCTCTCGCGCACTTCGGCTTTGCACAAGATGCCGTGAACGCGGCGCCCGCCCCCAAAACGACTTACCTCTTGGTTGGCCGGCTCTTCGATGCGACCAGCGACAACATCCGGGAAAACGTAATCATCGCCATCGAGGGCGATCGCATTAAAAGCGTCACGTCAGCTGCCGACCTCAAGATCCCTGCGGGCAGCAACGTACTTGACCTCTCCCAGTCGACCGTTCTCCCCGGTTTGATTGACTGCCATACTCACCTCGGCTCCCGGGCTGACCGCTACAACGAGATTTACAACTTCAAGGACACGCCTTTTGACCATGCCTTTTCGGGCGTGGTCAATGCCCGCAAAACTCTGGAAGCGGGGTTCACATCGGTTCGCGACGTGGGTTCAGACCCATTTTTGGCGGTGGATCTTCGCAACTCGATTAACGAGGGCTACCTGGTTGGCCCGCGCATCGTGGCCAGCGGACCTGGTATTTCAATCACCGGCGGCCACGGCGATCTCAATAACTTCTCGCCGCAAACCCGGGTCTCGATGTTTCCGGAAGAGCGGGACTTCGGCATCGCTGACAGTGTGGATCAGATTCGCCATGTCATTCGCGCCCAGGAGAAGTATGGAGTGGATGTGATCAAGATCCTGGCAACCGGAGGCGTCCTCTCCAAAGGAGACAGCCCGGGAGCTCCCCAGTTTACGTTTGAAGAACTGAAAGCAGCCGCGGAAACTGCGCACATGGGGGGACGCAAGATCGCTGCCCATGCCCACGGCACTGAAGGAATCAAGAACGCAATTCTCGCGGGCATCGATTCTATTGAACATGCCAGTCTGATCGATGACGAAGGCATCCGCCTGGCGAAACAGCACGGAACGTATCTGGTGATGGACATCTACAACGACGATTACATCCTGAACGAAGCCCCGAAGTACGGACTGCCTACCGAAAATCTAGACAAAGAGAGAATGGTTGGCCGCCTGCAACGCGAAAATTTCCGCAAGGCATTCCAAGCGGGAGTGAAGATGGCTTTTGGTACCGACGCCGGCGTCTACCCCCATGGAGACAATGCCAAACAGTTCTTTTACATGGTGAAGTACGGTATGACGCCAGCCCAGGCGATCCGCGCCGCCACTTCAAGCGCCGCCGATCTCATTGGGCGCGCCAAGGACGTGGGGACCATTGAGACCGGAAAATACGCCGACCTTATTGCCGTAAGTGCAGATCCGCTATCGGATGTGCGCGCGCTTGAGCATGTTGACTTCGTGATGAAGGGTGGAGTGGTCTACAAGGACACTAGGCCTTCTGCGCCGCATGCAGCTACGAATTAGCTGTCATCCTGAGCGGAGCGACGCTTCGCTTCGCGAAGCTGTCGCGGAGTCGAACGATCCTTTGCAGCTTTTCGTATCGCCTCGAGCATTTTTTGCAGTCAATGACGGGATCAAATCTTTCGATCGCCAACGGTAGGGCTCCTTCGACTACGCGAGAAGTTCGAGAGGCGAACTTCTCACTCCGCTCAGATGACAGCTTGATCTGGCATGACACCGATCACACGTGAACCATCGGGCGTATCCGGCCAGCGGAATGTTTGCGTGTAGAATCGCCCCTTGATGGCGAATCCTGCAGAACCTTCTGAAGTTCGTCCCGTCCGAGGCTTCGCCCGCCTGGTTCGTTTTCTTCGGCCTTCACATCAGCACAGCGCATTCTCAGCGACGTTGCTGCTCATGTCGGCCGTTATGCTGTCGCGCGTCATCGGCTATGTGCGCGAAGCTTACATCGCTTATGCGTTCGGTGCCGGGCCCGCGACTGACGCTTATGTTGCCGGCTTCACCATCCCGGACTGGTTGAATTATCTGGTAGCCGGTGGCACCGCTTCCATCACCTTCGTTTCGATCTACACCCGTTTTCTTGCCGAGAAAAAGGAAGCGGAGGCACAGAAGACTTTTTCCGTCATCATCACAGTAATGACTGCCGTGCTGGGAGTCGGCATCATTGTGACGGAGATCTTCACACCCCAGATTTCACGCCAGCTCTTCCCTAAATTCAATGCGGAACAGATGCAGCTTTGCATTCACCTGACCCGAATTCTGCTTCCGGCTCAACTGTTCTTTTACGTAGGTGGAGTGGTTTCTGCAGTACTGCTGTCGCGACGATTGTTCCTGTTTCCCGCCTTTGGGCCCCTTCTTTACAATGCCGCGATCATCGTGGGAGGAGTGCTGTTCGCTCGCCGGTTGGGCATTGCTTCGCTGGCTTATGGAGCGGTGGCGGGGAGCTTTCTGGGACCATTTCTGATCAACGCCATCGGCGCGGCCCGGGTGGGTACCGGCTACAGCATTTCGTTCGACATACGTAACACCGCGTTCCGTGAGTGGGTGAAGCTCTCGATTCCCCTCATGCTCGGAGTGTCGCTGGTCACCGCCGACGATTGGATCCTCCGCTATTTCGCATCGGGGGCGGTGGGCGATATCACTCGACTCAATTATGCCAAGCGGTTGTTCGCTGTGCCCATCGCGGTATTGGGGCAGGCCACCAGCCAGGCATCGCTGCCTTTTTTCGCCAAGCTTTTTGGAGAAAAACGCATGCGCGAGTTTGCCGACACGGTGAACGGATCGATCTACCGGATCGTGGCCACGTCTTTGCTGGCCACCAGTTTCATGATGGCTGCGGCGTTGCCGCTGATCGACCTGGTTTATCGTCGCGGGCACTTCCTGTTTTCCGATTCTCAGGAAACCGCGCTGTATTTTTTCTGGTTCTCCCTGTCGCTTTGTTTCTGGGCGGCGCAGGGACTTTACTCACGTGCATTCTATGCAGCGGGGAATACCCTTATTCCAATGGTAGCCAGCAGCCTGATTACCCTGGCTTCCATCCCCATGTATTCGGCCTTGTACCGCCATTTTTCAACCGTTGGCCTGGCCATGGCGTCAGACCTGGGAATCGTGGCTAATATGCTTTCTCTTGCAATCCTGCTGCATCGGCGAGGGCTGGTTCGGATGAATGAATTGAATTGGGGAGAGATTGGGAAGGCGGGTATCACCGGAGTGGTGGCCGGACTGCTGAGTTATCAGGTCGCGCGCGTGCTGATGGTGAGCAACAGCCGTATCGCGGACATGAAAACTCTTGGCCTGGTTACTCTTACGTGGGGTGGCGCCGTCGCGGCGGGATTGTGGATCACACGCTCGTCGCTTCCCGGCGATCTGCGACGGCGGAAGCCGACTAGTTATCCCCGTGTTGCGGAAGTGCAAGCGGCGGAGACTGGCAGCGGGATCGAGCCGTAGGAAGCCTTCAGCTCTCAGCCGTCAGCTTAAGTTACTCGACGGCTTAGCGAATTCACGGCGCACTGTTGCTTACCAAAGAAAAACGGGCACTTTCAATATCGAAAGTGCCCGCCGTAATCTTCTAAATTAGTACTAGACCCTGGCTGCGGTCGCCGTTTCTGTGGAGCCCGAAGTCTTCACTTCTTCGCCGTTCGCCTTTTGACCGGCCTTGCGGATATCAATTCCGCCCTTGAAGAATGCTCCGTCTTCGATGGAGATGCGGGCAGCTACTACGTCACCGGTTAGCGAGCCGTCGCTGCGGATATCCACGCGATCGCTGGCCGTCAGGTTGCCGCGCACTTTGCCGAGTACCACGATTTCGCGGGCGTTGATGTTGGCCGAAACTACACCGTTGCGACCGACAGTCACACGATTGCCCGACAGATTGATGGAGCCTTCCACCCGGCCGTCGATGTAGAGCGACTCAGATCCCGTCACCTCGCCCTTAATGACCAGCGACTTTCCAATCGTCGCCTGATCCGCCGTGCTGGTTGCAACCGGACGTGGAGCAGTAGCCGCCGGAGTAGGTTCGCTCACGGCAGAGGCCGTCGCGGGTGCAGCAGAACGCTCCGGCACGCCGGGTTGGCTCGGAGTCGTGGGCTGATTCGTGGGTTTCCACATGGGAAAAGTCCTTTCCTGTTTATCGATTCACGGTGAAGGCCGCACTTCGGTGACCAACCGCCATTTTACTCCAGCAAACTCAAAACCGGGCCTGTGAAAATCGGCCTTTTGTTGATATGGCAAGACATGCGAGCCCGGATTAGAAGGCGTCTGATTGTGGTCCTCTCAGCGATCGCCCCAACAACGACATCCGGACAATGCAAATTCCACCCTGGCCGGTACTTCCTTCACCGCCCCCATCATGCCATTTGGCGGGCAAGAATCGCCACGGATTGGTCACCTCGGACGTTACCAATGTAATGCGTTTTCCGGGGAACCGGGCAGGACTAAGATTAAATTCCTTTAATCTGACTCTAATATTAGTGGTTTAATACGTCTCGGAGTGCTTCATGAAACGGATCAATCGCAACCTACTGTGGTGTTTGTCCCTGCTTGGATGTCTTACGCTGGCGGGGCAGTCTCAGGTCGATTTTTCTGAGGGGCACGTCGGACGCGTGGTTGATTGGAGCTATCACCACATTGTGGTGAGTGGCCCGATCACCAACGCGAATCTGGATCGCGCGCGGCGTGAACCCAGAATCCTTTTCCATTTGGCGGAGCGCAATCTTCCGTCGCCGAGATTTTCCGGAAAAGGGAATGAAGCCGAGGCGAACATCAGCCGCTTTGGATTCGGTCGCGGCCCCGGTCGTGATGGCGGCCATCCTGCTCCACCCGCCAAGAGCAACGCTCTGCAGAGAGACTGGAGTGTCTCCCTGGGTGCTGGAACTGTGGCGCAAAATATGTTTCCCGCCAAGTTCGGGCTTAACCCTGACGCTGCAATCACAGTTGCGAACTGCGACGCTGACTACATTGTTTATGGCTTGAATGTGGCAGGCAGCGGATCGCAGGCCAATCTTGTAGGCATAAAAAATCTATACAGCGGCACAGGCGGATTGTGCGGCGCTACGCCGACTGTAAATTGGGCGTATGACGGAACCGCCGGAGGCAAGATTCTGACCTCGACCGTCATTTCAATGGACGGTACACAGATCGCGTATGTCGAAAGTGGGACAGCTTCCTCGATATTCCACGTGCTGACCTGGAAGGCTGGTCAGGGGACTTCGGCGACGAATCCCGCAACACCTACTGCAGCAGGAAGCTGTTCGACCGGTAGCTCGTGCCTGAGATCCCTGACCTATTCGACCACCGCAACGGACACGTTGTCTTCCCCTTGGGTGGACTACGCGACGGACAAGGCTTTTGTGGGCAGTGACGATGGCAAGATTTACCGGATCAGTTGCGTTTTCAAGTGCGCGGCGAATGCAAACCCGACGGTGGATTGGACTTTCACGCTCCCGGTAAAGGGGACAGGTGGTCCCGCTGAGACACCGAACGGTCCGGTTTATGACGCTGATACGAACCGCTTGTTTGTCGGCGATCAATTGGGACAGCTCTGGACTATAAACGTGAGCCTGACTCCGCCTACGCTATTTGCAGGGCCGGTGATGATTGGTGGCGGAGGATGTTCCACCAACCATCCCCCGGGACGTACCGGAACAGGAGGATTTTTACAAGACTGTAACTCGGACGGTGGTGCCTTCGGAATACCCGATCCAGTTCTCCTCGACAGCTCTAGTGACAAAATCATTGCCTTTTCCGGGAACGACGGTTCGATGAATAGCGCTGTGGTGGCCCAGCTGAATGAGGACCTCACCGGTCTCGTGAAAACTCATGTCGGTCGCGGAAGCCGGGGAAACACCTCAACCCCGGCTAACCTCTACAGTGGCGCTTTCGACAACGACTTCTTCGGAGCGACACCGAACACCGGGCAGTTATACCTATGCGGCACGAGTGGCACAGACACCAGTTCTTTTATCTACTGGGTAGGGTTTACTTCTTATCCGACGATGAACAGCACGGCCACTGGCAGCATTACTCGCAGTACTCCGGCTGGGGCCCCGTGCAGCCCGATCACCGAGATATTTAATCCCAATGTTGACTTTGGAGGCGGAGACCACGACATCATCATCAGTAGCGTTGTGGCAACTGGGACGAACGGAATACTTCGCACCGATGACATCAGCAGTGGGGCAATTCCGGGAACCCTGAGCGGCACCACTTATAGTGGCGGCACCAGCGGCATCATCTGGGATAACACAAGTACGCAGGTTCAGGCATCCAGCGTTTACTTCAGCACGTTGGGCACGAACGTCAATACGGGCGGCTGTAACGGCAATATTCACTGTGCGGTGAAGCTGACGCAGAAGGGGTTGCAATAAGGGGCCGATTGTTTAACAGAGGGAGATCGCAAATCTCCCCGAAACTTTTCATTCGCAACCTGGCGTTAATTTGTCAGCCTTGCAGAACCTCACGCGATGGCTGTCCGCGTGCCACTTCAGGTATCCTCAAAGCGTTCACTATTCCTGCGAGCTGACAATGACACTTCCAACATTCGCCCCGGGCAAACCCGGATCCGACGAATACGCACCCTACTACCGAACCTACGTCTCTCTCGTGCCGGAGAATGACATCGTTGCCGCTCTGGAAAAGCAAGCGCAGGAGACCGTATCTCTGCTGGCTTCCCGCAAAGAGGCAGACGGAGATTTTTCCTATGGTCCGGGAAAGTGGAGCTTGAAGGAAGTGCTTGGCCATCTGATCGACAGCGAGAGGGTATTCAGTTACCGAATCCTGCGAATTGCACGCAATGACAAGACCCCGATGGAAGGCTTCGAGCAGGACGATTACGTACAGTACGGGCCCTTCAGACGATCCACTCTGGCTGCGCTGGTCGAGGAGTTTAAGTCGGTCCGCCTGGCTACGCTGTCGCTGCTCCGGGGCCTGGACGAGGGCTCATGGATGCGCCGCGGAGTGGCCAACAAGAATGAGGTGAGCGTGCGCGGCATCGCTTATATCATCGCCGGCCACGAGCTTCACCATCGAAAAATTCTTCAACAAAAATATTTGGCTCAGACGCGAACCTAGACTTTCTTCCGAAGACCAGAGCCATGTCGGAACCAACTCTGGTTGAATTACTCTATGGCAAAGGGGCGCACGCCAACTCCATTGCCTGTGTGCAAGGGATAACCGCGGAAATGGCTTCACGCCAGATCGCAGTTTCCCGCACTCCATCTGGCAGCTTGTGTTCCACCTCAACTACTGGATCGAGTACGACCTCAAAAGAATCAGGGGTGAGCACCCGCCATATCCAAGCCCCGCGGATGAAAGTTGGCCAGAGTCTCCCAACGTTGTCGATGACGTTACGTGGCAGCATGAGACGGCCTGCTTTACGGCTCTTCTCGGCGAGGTAGCGGCGCAGGCCATCTCGGGAGTGGAGAAACTAGAGCGGAACGTTGACGCGATGCATCCCGCACACGAGCAACAGTCGTCGTCAGTCCTCGCCGTGTTGTGGCAGACCGTTGTGCACAATAGCTACCATCTTGGTCAAATCGCGTTGTTGCGTCGCAGCCTCGGCGCCTGGCCGCCGCCCGGCGGAGGGCGACCCCTGGTAGTCGTCCGCTGCACATTGTCCAATCAAGCGGTATGCTGAAGATGTCCACGAACCTGGTTCGCAGCACCTGATATTCGCGTACCAGTTGCCTCCGCCACGGTAACCCCATGATTTCTGATTCCGCCATTCTCAAGAAGATCGAGCGCCAGCCCAAACGCACCGCCGGCTTCAAGCAGATGGTTCGCGAACTGGGCGTTCGGGGCGACGGCCGGCGCGAACTGTCCGAGCGATTGCAGCGCCTGGTGGCCAGCGGCCAGCTGGTACAGGTCGATTCCGATCGCTACGCAATTCCCCAGGCTGCTGCCGGAAAGAACCTGGCCGTCGGCAGACTGAGCATGCACCGGGATGGCTACGGGTTCGTCATTCTCGAAGTGAATTCGCTCGACGAGCGCCTGAAGGGACGGCTCTCGGGAGATATCTTCATCCCGCCGCCAGCGGTCGGGTCGGCCATGCATGGCGATCGTGTGCTGGTGGAGATCGGCAATATCCGCCCCGATGGCCGAGCGGAGGGGCATATCGTGCGCCTGATCGGTCGCGCCCACTCGACTGTAGTCGGAAAATTTCATTATGGTAGCCGCAACAACTACGTCACACCCATAGACCAGAAAATTAATCAGGACATTGTGATACCGCCAGGGATGGAAATTCCCAGCGAGTCGGCGACGGAAGTTTCTTCGCGTGCCGGCGCGGAGGCGTCCCGTAAGAACAGAACAAATCCAGACCGTGTGCTGGGCGAGGAAGCTGCCCGGCGTGTCGGTCCAGACGACCTCGAAAACATGGTCGTGGATGTCGAAATTACCGACTGGCCAACGGCTACGCAAAATCCTCGCGGGCGCGTAGTAGATATTCTTGGCTACGAAGACGATTTTGGTGCGGATGTGGAAATCATCATCCGCAAGTTTCATCTGCCGCACCACTTCCCGCCTGCCGTTCTGGAAGAAGCGCAGAATGCCGAGTCCATCATTCCGGCTTCCGAAACCCGCAAGCGGCGCGACTTTCGCTCACTGGCGATCGTCACGATTGACGGCGAGACGGCGCGCGATTTTGACGACGCGGTCGCTGTCCGCCGGCTGGAAAATGGCAACTATGAACTCCAGGTGCATATCGCCGATGTGGCGCACTATGTCACTCCGGATTCGGCGCTCGACCAGGAAGCCCGTTTGCGTGGTACCAGCGTGTATTTTCCCGATCGCGCTGTGCCCATGCTCCCGCTGGAACTATCCACCGACATCTGCAGCTTGCGTCCGAAAGTAGACCGGCTAGTGATGTCGTGTGTGATGGAAATGGACCATCGCGGCGAGATTCTTGGGTGCGAATTGAGCGAGGGCATTATTCGCTCGGCCGAGCGAATGACCTACACTGCGGTGAGCGCGGTGCTTGAAGGCGATGCCGAGGCGCGCCAGCGCTATGCCGAACTTGTTCCCAGTTTCGAACTGATGCGCGACCTAGCCCTGATCCTGAACCGCAAGCGTGAACGCAGAGGGTCGATCGATTTCGATCTGCCTGAACCGATTATTGAATTCGACGAATTCGGATTGATGAAGAGCATCACGCGCTCGGAGCGCAATATCGCGCACCGCCTGATCGAGGAATTCATGCTTTCGGCCAACGAATCCGTGGCTACTTATCTCGAGAACAAGCGGATCGCGTCGCTCTATCGCATTCACGAAAAACCCGACGCGAAAAGAGTTTACGACTTTGAGGTCATCGCAGCGACGTTCGGCTATTCCCTGGGAGTGGGTCCGCTGCCCATTCAGCGCGTGCAACTAAAGACCGATCGCCGGGCGAACTATGGCACCGGCAAGCGCACCCGTGACATTGAAATTCCGAAAGATGTTCACATTACGCCACGCATGTATCAGAAGCTGACCGAAAAAATTGCCGGGAAGCCCGAGGAGCGGATTCTCTCCTTCCTGATGCTGCGCTCTTTGAAACAGGCGCGATACTCCGAGGAAAATCTGGGCCACTTCGCCCTGGCGGCGAACTCCTATACCCATTTCACTTCGCCGATTCGTCGCTATCCGGATCTGATCGTGCACAGGATTCTGAAAGAAGTTCTGCGCGATTCGGCAGAGGCTTGGGAGGGAGACATCCCGGTCGGACGTTTTGGGGCCTCCGCTAGCGGCGAACAGCGCAGGAGGTCTGTCCCTGACGCCCCGGTTTTGTCGGAAGAGAAGCAGGCGGTGCGCCCGCGCCAGATAGACCGTGCCAGCCAGACTGAACCACCTTCGCCCTGGTCGAAGCGACGCGATCACTCCTCTCATCGCGAAGCAGTCCAACCAGAAGGTGGTCCCATATCCATCGAAGAACTGCACAACATCGCGGAGGAATCCAGTCAGTCAGAACGCAGGGCGGACGAGGCTGAGCGCGAGTTAATGGAGTGGAAAAAGGTCAAATTCATGCAGGACCGTGTAGGGGAGGACTTTGACGGACTGATTATCAGCGTGACCAAGTACGGTTTTTTTGTCGAACTGACCGATCTTTTCGTCGAAGGGTTAGTGCCACTGGACACGTTGACCGATGACCGTTATACCTACCACGAGAATACGCGCGAGATCATTGGCCAACGCAATCATAAGATCTATGGCCTGGGACAGAGAATTCGCGTGCTGGTGGACCGTATCGACCCGGTGGAGAAGAAAATCCAGTTCGCACTCCTGCAGGAAAAGCCCGTTCCGAAGCGCAACAATCGCCGAAGCTAGTGTAAAATCCCTAAGTCAACCCCACCGCCGCCTTTTAGAGTGCGGCCGGTTCCTTCCAGTCGGGACGTGGCTCAGCCTGGTAGAGCACTCGCTTGGGGTGCGAGGGGTCGGCAGTTCAAATCTGCCCGTCCCGACCAAAACACAAGGAGTTCTGCCTCACTCTGCAAGCAATGTGAGGTGGGCCATCGGCCCAGTCGTGATTCCTCCGACGCCTGCGTGTTCCCTAAATTTCCCAGTATTGATCGCGACGAACTACGGAGCGGTGTCCTTGTGCAACACTTTGTGCTTGATGTCTGGCCAGAATTCCTTCAATTCGTTGGACAAGCCGTCGTAGAGAATCAGAAATCCGAAGGTCGTGGCGTTTCGTCCGGCGGTGCGGTCTTCTTCGGGATGGTAGATATTGGAAATTGCTGCCGCGGTGGCGTTGCCAATCGACTCCGAGTAGTTGAATCGCGTGGAGCCCGAGTCGGTACGGGTAACGAAGAGCCGGTTCATCGCATAGTAAGCACGACTCGAAAATTTCCCCTGGCGCATCTGGTAGTAGCGCGGATCCTCGTGAAGTAAGCTGGGAAAGATAGCGGTGGTCATATACGTGCCGATACTATTGTCGGCAAACGACTCGCCGTATCGTTTGGCATAGGCATCCCATCCCTGGCCATAGGATTCCGGCTCATTTTTTGCCTGGGAGATTCCGGCAAGAACTCCGTTGAAAGGAAAAGCGGCCCAATCAAACACGCTCGCCGTTGCGAGCCTGAATTTCTTTCCGGTTGTGAGCCGTGGAAGAGCTTTGGAACCCGCAACAAAGCCATAATTCGGCAGCACCGCGAAGATACGGTCGTTCTTAGTTCCTGTTTCCTTTTCAAGTTTACTTTTGCCGACTTCCTCACCCGCCTTGTTCACGGCTGGATCGTTATTAGAGTTTTTCGGCGTAACGATCTTTGGATCAGGCGTGGGATCAGGTGTTGCAGGGGGTGGAGTCTGCTGTGCAATCGCCGGGGCGATGACGACTAGAAGGATAGCCAGAAGTAAAAGGAAGAAATGACGGGTGACTGCTATCCGCGTCGCGGAGCCTTCGTACCGGGAATGAACGGGAGCCTTGATTGGGATGCTTTCACCGAACGCAGTCGGACCTACGGATTTCGCCATGATTGTTAACTTATAGCCGAACTGGAAAAGCAACTGTCATCATCATCATAACCCGACGTCCGCTTGGGAACTGTCAACAGTGCCAGGAAATATGGTCGTAGAGGGCTTTCTCAGCCGCTATCGCTATCCAGATTGCCGCTGAGTCAACTCTAAACTGGTTCAAAACTGCTCTCCTCCAAGAGAAAAATTCGAAAATCGTCTGCCCGTCCCGACCAATCTTTTCAGGTATTTGTTTCCACTGGCGCCGTGCTCCGTAACGGCTCCTTATAGCCTCAAATCGAAAGCGACAATTCTTTGTTCCAGAAGGCCGTTCTCGAGGGGTCTTTAGATATGTAGCGAGGGGGATACGAAAGATGAAGCGCCGAACCGATGGACTCATCTTGCATTCGGCAGCAGGCCCTTCTCAACCAGGACAGGCGGCTTGCGGTGGCGTGTGGTCTGTTCATACGCGTAGGCCCAACTGAGTAAGTCGCCGTCTTTCCATGGCCGGGCTGACAACTCCAATCCGAACGGAAGACCATTAGGGTAGAACCCGCCTGGAACGACTACTGCGGGAACACCGATCATGTTGACCCATCCGGTGTCGCTGTGTGGACCGTCACTGATTTTTCCGTCTTGCGGCATGGTTTCATCGGGCGGAGGCATCTGTGTCGCCGGGTAGACGAGCCCGTCGAGGTGCAACCGGTCCAATACTTCCTTGTAAGCGTCGAGTGCCCGTCGCCGTGGGGCGAGAACGTTCGCTTCGGCTTGCGGATCGCTCTCGAACACGGCTTGAGTCATTGGCGGACGATCTTTTCGGGTCTCGTTGGATCCTCCGATGATCGTGGCCGGCAAAGGAGACCCAACGACCCTCTGGTACTCGTCTGCTGAGTGGTATTCCTTCGGACCATACTCGGCCAGGAATTTTTCTGTTCCTTCCCGGACGTAAGGAAATGTGCCTACGCGAGCTATCGTCGCCGCAAAGCTATCGGGAAGAATTGAATCGTCAAAGACGACGGTTGCCCCAGCAGCGCGCAGCCCTTCAAGCGCTTTCATGAAGGCTTCGCGTGTCTCGGGCTGTAGGGGAAGGCGAGCTGCGGCAGTGTCAGCTGCGATCTCGGTCTCAGACTCGGATGCAGGGATGCCCTGAAACGGGATGCCTGCTCCATCGAGAATGAAGACCGGTACGCCGAAGCGTTTGCCTTTGAGCGCGTCCGCTTTCAGGTGCTGGGCATAAGGGCCGGGCTGGGCTTTCGCGGCGGAACCGATTGTGCGGGGATCAGCGGGATCTTCTCCGGCCATGACATCAAGCGCAATGGCAGCATCTGTCACGTCGCGAGCGATTGGTCCTGTATTGTCGAGCAGCCAGTCGAGCGGCGCGATCCCAGCAATGCTCACCAGGCCACGCGTGGGGAAAACACCGACGACGGAACTGGTGGCAGCTGGCATGCGGATCGAGTTGCCGGTGTCGGTTCCGTTGCCGAGCAGTGCAAAGTTTGAAGTGACCGCTGTGACGGTGCCTCCGGACGAGCCGCCGGGACTGAACCGCACGTCATAGGCATTTCCAGTGCGTCCGTAGGCGGTACTACGATTGGTGTCGCTAGCCGCAAAGTCCGGCATGTTGGTCTGCCCAAGAATGACGGCTCCTGCAGCACGCATCTTGGCGACAATCGTTGCGTCCTTGGGTGCGATGAGCTCGTGGCCGGGGATCATGTAGCCTTTCCATCCGTCCGTTGTGACCAGGCTCTTGATGCTGGTGTTTGCTTTCGTAACAATCGGAACGCCCCACATGGGGCCGCGCACAAGATTGTTTCCAGTCGCTTTTGCATCCGCATCCTCGCGGGCCGCCGTGGCGAGTGCCCCGGGCACATCCACGTTTTGCACAGCGCGGTAGATTCCGTTGTACTTCTCAATACGCGCCAAGTACCAACGCACGACGTCTGTGACGGTGTATTTATGGCTCTGGTAAAGCTGTTCCATCTGGGGAATGGTGACCTCGAGCAGGTCGCGATCCATTGCCTCTTGAGCAATGTTCTTCGAGGTTGATGGAGCAGTCGACTGCGCGTACAACAAGCCGGTCTTGAAGATGGCAAGGACGACCAGAAGATGGCAAAAACTGGTTCGTATCTTCATAAGATTCTCTGAAGAGATATTGCCACTATAAGACCACATGGCTTCTTCCCGAGGTGCAGAATTCCCGTTCAAGTTTGATCGGGAGCACGTCTTAAGTCGTGCCGCCCAGAAGCTATCTTGTAAAGGGCACGGCTTTGACCCGTATCACTCAGACAAGATGTCTGAGAAGGGTATAGCTTGAGCTGTGTCACTCGGGCTAGTTTTCTTGGGAAGGGCACGGCTTGAGCCGCGCCGCTCATAGCCCGTGCCGCAGGCGGCTTTAGCCACTGGGGAAAGCTCCGGCGGACCGGAGCGGGCATTTCTGTCACTCTTTACATATCGCTATGCCGTGCGGACTATTTTTCCAATTTGAATTGGAATCTCCCATAATGTATCTGAGAATTCCGGCGTGATCAGAAGCGAAACCTCAGGGGCTAAAGCCCCATCGATTTGCTGTCTTTACGGCACGACTGAAGTCGTGCCCTTCCCGCTTGCCTTCTCACGCGCCCTTATATTTCGCGCTTGCCACTTTCTGTACCCCCGATTGAGTCCGAAAACGCCGGGGGTGCATCTAGGTATCCATGGCAAGCTTGACTGAATTCAGCCTGGCCGATACCACCGCAATTCTCAGCCGCACGCCAGTAACCCTTAACGCTTTGTTGCGCGGGCTGCCCGATACCTGGGTACACGGCAACGAAGGAAAGGATAGCTGGGACGCATTCGTCATTCTGGGTCACTTGATCGTCGGGGAGCGCACCGATTGGATGCCCCGGGTGCGGATCATTCTGGAAAACGGGGAAACGCGGCCATTCGATCCCTTCGACCGCTTTGCCCAAAAAGAAAGTCAAGACAAGTCGCTGGAACAGTTGCTCGACGATTTTGCCCGCCTGCGAAAAGAAAATCTGGCGGCATTGCAGGGGTTGAATCTTCAGCCAGGGGATTTCAACCGACGAGGAATGCATCCGTCGCTGGGAGTGGTGACGTTATCGCAGCTTCTGGCGACGTGGGCGGTTCACGACCTCACGCATCTACATCAAATTTCCCGTGTGATAGCTCACCAGTATCGTGATGCAGTCGGTCCCTGGAGCCTTTATCTGGGTGTGCTTCAATGTGCGGGGCATAGCGCTCCTTAGGCAACTTGCCAGCGAGCTATTGCTCTGAACGAATGACTTTCCGAAAAAGATAGTTGCTTGGGAAGTAATCTTTCGTTATTTGAAGATAATGAGATTCAAGGGGATACTGGAACCGTTGTGATCGTACCGAAAACAGGCCTGGGCAAAACCTTTTTGGATCGAGGAAACTCGATTTTTGGTTGTAAGACTCTGCTCTTCGCGGCCTTGATCGCTCTGTCTTGCCTACAGGCTGCCGTGGCGCAGTCTCAGCCTAAGACTCCTGCACAAGCATCGCTGGGGAACATCAGCGGGACCGTGGTTGATCGCTCTGGAGCTGTCGTCGCCGGAGCCCGGTTACGGCTTACACGCAAGGATCAGTCCCTTGGCCAGGAAGTGTCCTCCGGGGAGAATGGGCAATTTTTCTTTGCCAACATCCCTCCTGGATCCTTTCAGATCATTGTTACGTCGGCCGGCTTTGCGGCACAACCGGTATCCGGCGTTCTGGTTGCCGGCGAAACTTACATAGTCCCGTCAATCGTGTTGGCGGTTGCGACTGCTCTCACCGAGGTTCGCGTCGGACTCTCACCCGAAGAAGTAGCACAAGAGCAGGTCAAGGATGAAGAAAAGCAGCGCGTGCTTGGCTTTGTGCCGAATTTCTACGTTAGTTATTCTCCTCATCCCGCCCCACTAAGCTCGAAACAAAAGTTCACACTTGCCTGGAAGACCTCGGTAGATCCGGTAAGCTTCGGACTGATTGGAGTAATTGCGGGAATCCAGCAGGCGCAAAATCAGTTCAGCGGATATGGGCAGGGTGCGCAGGGTTACGCAAAGCGTTACGGCGCGTCATATGCCGACTTTGTCTCGGGCACATTCATAGGAAGCGCCATCCTGCCCTCACTCTTGAAGCAGGATCCGCGTTACTTCTACAAAGGAACCGGAAGCAAGAAGTCGAGGCTTCTGTACGCACTCGCCAATTCAGTGATTTGCAAAGGCGACAATGGAAACTGGCAGGCGAATTACTCGAGTATTATGGGGAATCTTGCTGCCGGGGCTATATCAAATCTCTACTACCCAGCCAAAGATCGTGACGGAGTCGGATTGACTTTCGAGAGTGGGGCGATCGGGATCGGCGCAACTGCGGCCGCCAATGTCATACAGGAATTCTTTCTCCGAAAGTTGACGCCGAACGTTCCCAATAACGATCCGACAAAACCCTAACACGCTGTCGGGCTTTAACATGGGTTTTCCAGCCAAGAGGCTATGAGGCCAACTCAGCCATTAGCGGATCCGAACTGGTGCGTGAGCCTATGAACGCGACAAGACGAACCTGGATGACTGCTATTGCCGCGATCACCTGGTTCGGGTTGATTCTTCAGTTCTGGGTAATGGTCTTTGGTCAGGCAGCCCCAGGCGCAAGCCGGGGCCGCTTGATCATCAACTACTTCAGTTTCTTTACTATTCTTACCAATCTTTTGATTGCCGTCGGGCTAACATCTTCGCTGGCGGCGACAAACTCCCGTTGGCGAAGATTCTTCGCCCGGCCCACCATGGAGTCAGCCACGGCGGTCTACATCGCGATCGTAGGAGCGACGTACTCATTGTTATTGCGGCATCTATGGAATCCGCAAGGGGCCCAAAAACTCTGTGACATTCTCCTGCACGATCTTGTGCCGGTGATCTATCTCGCGTACTGGCTGGTTTTTGTTTCCCAAAGCACGCTGCGTTGGAAAGACGTTGTTTTCTGGCTGCCTTATCCGCTGGTCTATTTTGGTTACTCGTTGATTCGCGGAGCAGCTACCGGCTGGTATCCGTATCCTTTTATTGACGCGAGAAGTCTGGGGTATTCTACTGTCCTTGCTAATGCGGCCGTACTGATTTGCGCTTTTCTGGCGGTCGCTCTCCTGTTGGTGGCTGTTGGCCGGTGGAGTGGGGGCAAATCCGCGCCCCTCCGTCGCCAGTTGCACTGAATTGGAGTGTTTTCTGGCGGATTTATCGGGTTGTAATGTATAGTGCGGCCTCGGCATGGGACAATTTCTTGAGACGCGTGGGAGAACGATTATGCTCTGGAATCGTGGTTCTATTAACTTGGCAAGGTTGGTTGCATCGGCGATTTGCGCCATGATTTTAACCTCGATGGTTTCGTTGTCGTGGGCCCAGAATTCTCAGGCGCAATATCCGTCGGGACAATATCCGAACCGGCCTATGCCGGTCGCGCCTCTTTGTCAGAACGCCCTCCAGGACCGCGTCAGTGCCGACGCGCGCCAGCGTGTGACGCTCAATCTCGATACTCAGAATGCATACGGGGCTGCCAACGGGCGCCAGGGATTGCGTGGGCGGTTACGCTACGGCCTTGGAGGTCCGAACAACTGGAGGACGGCGAACTACGATTGCGTGGTGGACGTTCGTTCGAATCGCGTCCAAAGCGTGACTTACAGCCCGCGTGCCACCAGCACTGGCTGGGGACCTGGTGGACCCGGCGGTCCCGGGTACCCTGGCGGTCCCGGGGGGCCAGGCGTCGGCAATTATCCCAGAGTGAAGGTGGATACATCCCTCCGCGGAAACCTGAGTGGCGGTTCGTTCGGAAACGCCAAAATTACCCGTGGCTACGTTGACAGCAGAGGGTCACGCCCCTCGGTATCGCTGCGCGGCGGTAACTTCAACATCACGTTCTACGGAGTCGTACAGCAATCGGTAGGTGATGGATTCACCATGCAAATTACCAGTTCCGATCGCGGACAAGCGCGAGGAACCGCCCAGGTTCGACTGAATCGTGACAGAAACGAAATTGAACTGATCAGTGTGGATGGAAGAATGGGACGAAGCAACTTCAACGGAAGTTTCAGTCGATAGTTCCGGAGCTGCCTTGCCTAGTGACGCGCCGACAGCATGCTGAGGATGTCGCGCAAACCCTGGCGAACATATTTGAGGTCGGATGTCGGCCGAGCGGGGAAAGGCAGCGGGCTTTGTTTCTTGTCGGTCTTGACCTCAGATCGCAAGTGTTGACGCGCACCCGGAATGGTGAAGCCTTCCTCGTAGAGGAGCCTCTTGATTCGGAGAACGCTTTCGACGTCTTTGCGTCGATACATTCGCTGTCCGGTACTGCTCTTTACCGGCTTGAGCTGAGGAAATTCGGTTTCCCAGAAGCGTAGAACGTAGGCGGGCAGCTGGCACAAGCGGGAAACTTCTCCAATGCGGAAATAGAGCTTTTCCGGAATCAGAATATCCGCAGTCAGTGATTTCGCGGTAGCGCGGGCTCGTGGGCTCATTTCAATTTTCAGGAATCGCGATAACCGTGGTTACTCCCATGCGCGTTTCTAGCACGACCACGCTTCCGGAACAACCATATTCTAGAGCAAGCCGACCTGTCTGCGGGGAACATACGCGACAGAAGTCCAAGAAAACTCACGATTGCCCTGATGACGGTGCACTTGAACGTTGTCATGGACGGGCCAGAGTGGGATGAAATCACACACCGAATGTTCCTCTATAGTAAGCAGCGCTCGGCCCGTGCATTGACTTTGATGGTCAAGGTAGCGGGGATCTTCCCTCAGGGTTAGTCTCTGAAGCTATGCGCAGCGATCCTATCGAACTGGAAGTCTTCAAAAATATCTACCATTCCATTGCCGAAGAGATGGGCGCGGCTTTGCGTCGCACGGCGTTCTCTCCAAACATCAAGGAACGGCGGGATTACTCCTGTGCGATCTTCGACGCCAGCGGCGAAGTCATTGCCATGGGTGATCACATGCCTGTGCATCTGGGATCAATGCCAATGTCGGTGCGAGCAGCCATCGAGAGCTTCGACATTCAGCCTGGCGACATGGTGATGCTGAACGATCCCTTTCGAGGTGGAACCCATCTGCCCGACATCACTCTGGTGGCGCCTGTATACATAGCCAGCAAGCGGGGACGGAATTTCGTCGCGCGAGCCGGTGAGGATCTTCACGGTACACGTCAGGACCGTGAACGAAAGAAAGATGAGTTTCCGGATTTCTATGTAGCTTCACGGGCGCACCATGCCGACGTGGGCGGCACCTATCCGGGATCGATGGGGCTGTGCCGGGAAATTTACCAGGAAGGGCTTCGCATTCCACCGGTCAGGATTATGCGCGGGGGAAAGATTCAACGCGATGTTCTGGCACTCTTACTGAATAACGTGCGTACGCCGGATGAGCGTGAGGGTGACCTGGGGGCGCAGATTGCTGCTTGCCATACCGGAGAGGCACGGTTGCGCGAAATTTGCCAACGGTATGGTCTTGCGCGGGCGAAGAAAGCCGCCCGGGAACTGTTGGACTATTCAGAGCAGATGATGAGGAGATTTTTGGCGCGTGTACCTAAGGGAACCTATCGAGCCGAAGACTTCATGGACAGTGATGGAATCAGCGAAAGGCCGGTAAAGATCGCGGTGGCGATAAAGGTCTCAAGCAATGCGGAGCGCGGACGGGCGGCCGACGGTCACACTGTGGTGGTGGATTTTACCGGTACCGATCCGAAAGTTGAAGGGAGCATTAACGCGGTCGAAGCGATTACTTACTCCGCTTGCTTTTATGTGTTCCGGTGTCTTCTGATCGAAGATGTACCGGCGACGGCCGGATTGATGCGTACTATCAAGGTCGTGGCGCCGTCCGGAACAATAGTGAATGCGCGGCCTCCGGCAGCAGTGGCAGGCGGCAATGTGGAAACCTCGCAACGCACTGTGGACGTACTGCTGCGGGCGCTGTCCCTGGCAATTCCGGAACAAATCCCCGCGGCTGCGTCGGGGACGATGAACAATCTCACGATCGGCGGGATTGATCCTCGCACCAACAAGCCGTATGCCTACTACGAAACCATCGCCGGAGGGATGGGCGCTCGCCCAACCAAACCCGGCATTTCTGGTGTGCACACCCACATGACCAATTCGCAGAACACTCCGGCGGAAGCGCTGGAGTACTCATATCCACTGCGAGTTCGGCAATATTCGCTCCGAAGAGGCAGTGGAGGCTCCGGAAAATACTTCGGGGGTGATGGCATCGTCCGGGAAATCGAAGTGTTGAGCGACGCGGAAGTGACGATGCTGGCAGATCGCCGGACACGTGGAGCCTGGGGGCTAAGCGGAGGGATGGACGGTTTGCCAGGGAAAACGTTCGTGGTGCGACGAGACGGGTCGACGGAAGCTTTGCCGGGGAAAGCTAATGTGCGTTTGCGCAAAGGCGAGTGCATCAGAGTTGAAAGCCCAGGAGGCGGTGGTTGGGGGAAAGGTCTGATCCCTTGATCTTGGTCCGCTCTTTGCATGAACTCACGTAACCGCCTGCATCCGGTAAATAGCCGGTCAGGTGTTAAAATCACAGGTCGATCTATCGTTTCATGTCTCCATCATGACCAAGAACATGCTCGCCGTGGTTAAGCCGAAAGCCGCTCCAGGCACGGAGATCCGCGAAGTCAAGGTCCCGGGCTTCGGTCGCAACGACGTGCTGGTCAAGGTTAAAGTCGCGTCGATCTGCGGAACCGACTTGCATATCTACGAGTGGGACCGTTGGGCGCAGAACCGCATAAAGCCTCCATTAATCCCCGGGCATGAGTTCTGCGGCGAAGTCGCGGCCTACGGCGATGAAGTCACAAGCGTCAAAGAAGGCGACTTTGTCTCCGCCGAGATGCACGTCGCGTGTGGGAAATGCCTGCTGTGCCGGACTGGCGAAGCTCACATCTGCCAGAGCGTGAAAATCATTGGGGTGGATGCAGATGGGGCATTTGCCGAGTACGTGGTAATTCCGGAGTCAAATATCTGGAAGCTCGACCCTGCCATTCCCCAGGAATACGCCTCGATTCTCGATCCGCTCGGCAATGCGGTCCACAGCGTCCTTGCGGGTGAGATCGCTGCGAAGAGTGTCGCGATCACTGGTTGCGGACCGATTGGGTTGTTTTCGATTGCGGTAGCGCGTGCTGTAGGTGCCACGACAATTTTCGCCATCGAAGTAAACGAGCACCGCCGGCGCATAGCCCAGAAAATGAAGGCGGATTTTACCCTCGATCCATCGAAGGATGACGTAAATGCCATCGTGATGGAGCAGACTGGCGGCTTGGGCGCGGATGTCGTACTGGAGATGGCTGGCCACCCCAGCGCCATACGCACGGCGTTTGACATTGTGCGACGAGGCGGCCGGGTTTCACTTCTCGGTCTGACGTCGAAGCCAATCTCGCTAAATTTTTCCGAGGATATTATCTTCAAAGGAATCACCGTCCAGGGTATTAGCGGCCGGCGCATGTACCAGACGTGGTACCAGATGACCGCGCTACTGAAAGCTGGGAAGCTTGATTTGCATCCCGTGATCACCGATCGCATAGGCATGAAGGACTTCGCTACCGGCATGGAGCGGCTGAAGACTGGCGAGGCGAGCAAAATATTGGTGTATCCCAACGGGGTGAAATAGAGAGTCTGCCCCTGCCGTAAGGTCTCAGTACCAACTTGTTTGTCGCCATTCGGCGATCCGGCTGGTTCCGGATTCGCGAGTTACATCGGATACAATTCGAAAACCATGCTTCGTTATCTCACTGCGGGCGAGTCTCATGGGGAAGGCCTGATTGCATACCTTTCCGGCTTGCCCGCGGGATTAACCGTTGACCAGGAATTCCTGAATCGCGAACTGTGGCGACGTCAACAGGGCTTCGGTCGCGGTGGGCGGATGAAGATCGAGACTGACAAGGTGCACATCCTTTCAGGTGTGCGCAATGGCGCAACAATCGGGTCGCCGATCGCCATATTGCTGGAGAACAAGGATTGGAAAAACTGGCAGGAGTCACTCCCGGTAGAGGAGGGAGATGCCGCCAAGCACAAGCGCGTGGCATCGCCACGCCCGGGGCATGCCGATCTGGCCGGAGCGCTGAAGTACAATTTTTCCGAAGCGCGCTATGTGCTCGAGCGGGCTTCTGCTCGTGAGTCGGCGGCGCGGGTCGCTGTTGGAGGCCTGGCCAAGCTGTTTCTGCGAGAGCTTGGTATTGAAGTACTCAGCCATGTGGTTGCCGTGGGTGCAGCTGTTCTCAAAAAGGATGTTTCCTGGGAACAGATTCGAAGCCTTTCGGAGCTTAATGAAGTTCTGCTGAATTGCGCGGACTCCGGGGCAGAGCAACAAATGAAGGAAGAAGTGGACAAGGTGCTGCGCACCGGAGATTCGGTCGGCGGCATCTTCGAAGTGGTAGCGCATAGTGTACCGCCCGGGCTGGGCACATACGCCCAGTGGGATGAACGTTTGGACGGCTTGTTGGCAGGCGCTGTCATGTCGTTGCAGGCGGTCAAAGCGGTGGAGATAGGAGCAGGCGTCACTGCGGCGTCTTCGCCGGGTTCCGCGGTGCATGATGAAATAGGATATGGCGCGGCATCGGGATTCACTGGATTCAGCCGCAGCAGAAATAATGCGGGCGGAATTGAAGGTGGAGTTTCAAACGGCGAAGATATTATTGTGCGCGGATATCTGAAGCCCATTTCGACCCTGCGCCGTCCGTTACAGTCAGTAGACTTCGCCAGCCGGGAGCCGGTCAAAGCGGCTTACGAACGTTCCGACGTATGCGTGGTGCCTGCCGCGGGCGTTGCCGCTGAAGCCATGGTGGCGCTGACACTGGCGCGCTGCACGCTGGAAAAATTTGGTGGCGATTCGATGACGGAAACACTGCGAAACTTTAAGGGATATCTGGAACAAATAAAGAATTTCTGATCGGCGAAGCGAACGACTGAACCGAATGATCTATCCCATCGTGAAGTATGGAAATCCGGTGCTGGAAAAGCCTGCCGCACCGGTTACCGTTTTTGACGGCGACCTGAAAAGGCTGGTCGACGACATGTTTGAGTCCATGTACGCCGCGCACGGGGTTGGGCTGGCCGCCCCGCAAATCGGAATCTCGAAACGACTGGCTGTTATTGACGTTACTTTCAAGGAAGATCCTAACGCGAAACTGGTGATCGCGAATCCCGAGATCATCCATACCGAAGGCCGACATACTCAAAACGAAGGATGCCTTAGCATTCCGGAATTTCGCGAGCCGGTGTCGCGGGCGCGAAAGGTGACTATCCGCGCTCAGGATGTCAATGGAGAATGGTTCGAGAAATCCGGTGAAGATCTTCTGGCTCGCGCATTCCTGCATGAAACTGATCACTTGAACGGCAAGCTTTATATCAGCCACATCAGCGTCATTAAGCGTGATTTCATGAAGCGCAAGATTCGCAAGCTGATGAAGGCGGGTGAATGGTAGGCAACGAGCAACTAGAGATTGTTCGATCGGAATAATAGAAGGCCTATAAACTGCGACATTCAAACCATTCATTTACAGAATTCCGCAGTGACTCAATTCTTCGATGCCCGCTTCCTTAAGTCTCGTATTCTGCGGCACGCCGGCATTTGCCGTACCCACTCTTGAAAGGCTTGTGCAAGCTGGTTTCTCGGTGCGACTGGTTGTAACCCAGCCCGACAGACCTAAGGGTCGTGGGATGTCACTTGCGTTCTCCCCGGTCAAGCAGCTCGGATTGCAATTGGGATTACCGCTCAGTCAGCCTGACAAGATCAAAACGAACGACGAATTTATCTCGCAGCTTAAGGCAATCAATCCTGACGCCATTATTATTGTCGGGTACGGCCGGATTATTCCTCAGTGGATGCTCGATTTGCCCCGCCTCGGCAACCTCAACCTGCATGGTTCGTTGCTACCGAAATATCGCGGCGCCGCGCCGGTGCAGTGGGCAATCGCCCGCGGCGAGAGTGTGACCGGTGTGACCACGATGCGGATCGACGCCGGGCTTGATACCGGAGACATTCTGATGCAGAAAGAAATTCCTATCGAGTCCGAGGATACCGCGCAAACCTTGGCTCCGCGGATGGCGATCATCGGCGCGGACCTGATGGTCGAAACTCTCCGGGGCCTGGAGACCGGCACAGTTCACCCGAAGCCGCAAGACGATGCTAAGGCGACGCTTGCCCCGATTCTCACTAAAGAAGACGGGCAGATCGATTTTCATCTTGGTGCCCGGGAGATTGTGAATCGGCTGCGAGGCTTTCAGCCTTGGCCGGGAACCTACGCTGGCTTTCGCGGCAAGAATCTACACATCTGGGCAGCACGCGCGGTGGAGCGCCGGTTGGCAGAAGGTGAAATCGTGGTGGATGGCGGCCGTCTGTTCGCGGGATGCGGGGCCGCTAGCGCGTTGGAGTTGCTGGAAGTGCAGATGGAAGGAAAGAAACGCATGCCGGCAATCGACTTCGTCCACGGCTATCGGCCGCAGCCAGGCGAAAAACTTGGCACGTCGAACTGAGCTTTCATCATCCCATGGCTATCTCTCCTGCCCGGACCGCTGCCTACGACGTGTTAATGCATATCGAGCGCCAAGATGCCTATGCGTCCGAACTTTTGCACTCCAGCCAATACGAGAAGCTTTCAACTGCGGACCATGGCCTGGCCACTGAATTGGTGATGGGAGTCATGCGGTGGCGTTCGTCTCTGGACGGCAAAATTTCAGCAGCTTCGACCAAAGGATTGGAAAAACTTGATCTGGAAGTGTTGACGGCACTGCGTCTCGGCACTTATCAGCTCATGTTTTTGGATCGTATGCCTGAGCGGGCGGCAGTACACGAGAGCGTCGAGCTGGTAAAACGTGCGCGAAAGAAATCCGCTGTACCCTTTGCAAATGCCATTCTGCGCAAGCTGGCCTTGTCGGTAACCGAGGGTCGCCAAGGCGAAGTTGAGGATCACGCGCCTCAAAGTGCAACCGACCTTGCACTGCAATTCGCACATCCTTTGTGGCTCGTAGAACGATGGGTACAACAGTTCGGCCTTACTAATGCACAGAAGATTTGCCGCTACGACCAGCAGGCTCCAGATACCGCAGTCCGGTCACAGGACGCTCAGACGGCAGCGGAATTGAAACAGGACGGGATTGATCTTGCACCCGGCCAGTTGCTGGCTTCCGCGCGCCGGGTTCGATCCGGCAATGTCGCCACGGCTCGCGCCTTTCGTGAAGGCCGAGTTGCGATTCAGGATGAAGCATCGCAACTCGTCGCGCTGCTTGTAGGGAGAGGATCGAGAATTCTGGACTGTTGCGCCGCCCCGGGTAGCAAGACACGGATTTTGGCCGCGCAAAATCCGAATGCACAAATCGTTGCACTCGAGTTACACCCTCACCGTGCCCAGTTGCTGAGAAAGTTGGTGCCGGCGGCCAACGTGGAAGTCATCCAATCGGATGTGCGCGAGTTCGCGGTTGACGCCCGCTTTGATCGCGTTCTGACTGACGTCCCATGTTCCGGCACAGGGACTCTGGCGCGCAACCCGGAGATCAAGTGGCGCCTGACTTCTCAGGATCTTATCGACCTGCAAACGCGTCAGCTGGCGATTCTGCAGTCAGCGATGCAACATGCTGCTCCTGGCGCGAGACTGGTGTACTCCACATGTTCGTTGGAAAGAGAAGAAAATGAAGTGATTGTGGAAAAAGCTCTGGTGGGTCAACCATCATTTCGAGTACTCGATTGCCGGATCGAACTGGAACGTCTCCAATCCGAAAATGAACTGGTTTGGAAAGACATCAATTCTTTGGTGACGGGAAAATTTGCCAGGACAATACCCGGAGTGCATCCCTGCGACGGATTCTTCGTTGCTATCTTGCAAAACAGCTAACCACGAAACTTCAAGACAGCAATCGCTAATTCGTCCAAACTACCTAACTGTAAAGTTCACCACGCCGCCCACTGCGATCTTTTCTCCAGCTCCAGGATTTTGCGAGACGATCATACTTGCGGGTGATGGGCCCAAGGCCGGCGGGGCAACCGGAGTGACGGAGGGACTGTCAGGAGGTGCGGCGGTCGTCACAATTCCCAGCCGCAACCCCGCATCCTGCAGCGTCTCGGTGACAGTGCCCAAAGGCTGCCCGGTGAAATTGGGCATAACAAGGGCTTGCGGTATTGGCGGCTCGGCAACCAGCAAACTGATTTTCGGAGCCGAGATGCCGCTGGCATTGGGCGGTGGCGCTTGCGACAAAACTTGACCTTCGACGGCATCAGGCAATCGCATCTGTGCAATGGCGCCGACGTCCAATCCACGCCTGCGGATATTGATATTGGCGATGCGCTCGCTCTGGCCCGTCACATTGGGGATCTCAACGCGCTGTGGCCCCAGGCTTTCGGCGACACGAACCTGCCAGCCACGCCGAACCTGACTGCCCGCAGGCGGAAGTTGGGAGAGAATTTTTCCTTCCTGCACCGTCGGGCTGTAATACTGGCGCTCAACTTCGATTTCCAGCCCGTTCTGCTCGGCGATCAGGCGAGCCGCGGCGGGACTTTTTCCGACAAAGTCGGGGACCGCGACTTCATGGCCGTGGATCGCCAGGCGCATGGCTGTAAGAGCCGAGACCAGGGCCACAACCAGCAGCACCAATGCCAGCAGGACCAAGCGGAAGAAGGACTTCATCAATCGCGATTATAGTCTCGCGTGTTCTGATTATTATCGATCCGGCAGAGCGGCGTTGGAACGTGAGCGATCTCGTTTTGGAATTTCGCGTGGGACCGTTTCACCACTTGCACTGCACGCCCTATACTGGTTCAGGCAAATATGGCATCCGCAGAAATCGGCCCGGCAAGCCCTCCAATAGCAACCGACCTTCTCAGCACACTCCGGCGTCACTGGGGCTACGGTGCCTTTCGACCTTTGCAGGAGAATATCGTCGGGAGCCTCCTGGCAGGACACGATACCTGCGTGGTGATGCCGACGGGCGGGGGAAAGTCGTTGTGCTACCAGTTGCCCGCGGTGGTAATGGGACGCACCGCGGTTGTGGTCTCTCCTTTGATCGCGTTGATGCAGGACCAGGCGGCGCAACTGGCGCAAATGGGGATACCGGCCGGTGTGCTGAATAGTTCCATGCCGAGCGAAAAGCAATCCCACGTAATGCGCCAGGCGTCGCAGGGAGAGCTGCGCTTGCTGTATCTCTCCCCGGAACGATTGGCGCGGGCGGATACCATCAGTTGGCTGCAAAATGTTCCGATTGCATTCTTTGCGATTGATGAAGCTCATTGCATCTCGGAGTGGGGACACGAGTTTCGTCCCGAATACCGGCAACTGAGCCGGTTGCGCACATATTTCCCTGACCGTCCGATCGCGGCCTTTACCGCTAGCGCCACCAAGCGGGTGCGCCATGACATCCTTCACCAATTGCAACTTCGTCGACCCGCACAAATACATTGCCAGTTTTCACCGGTCCAACCTGCGTTATCTGGTGAAGGAATGTGCTTCTGGCGAGCAACCGAGCCTTCTCCTGCGAACGTTGCGGAATTATCAGGATCGAAGTGTCATCGTCTACGCGCCGACCATCGCAAGAGTCAAGGAGACGGTGGATTTTCTAGAGGACGAGCAAATCTCCGCCATCGGTTATCACGGCAAGATGGAAGCAGCGGAAAGACGCAATAACCAGGAACGCTGGATGTCGGACGAAGTGCGGGTGCTGGTGGGAACGATCGCATTCGGACTTGGCATTAACAAGGCATCGGTGCGGGCAGTGGTGCACCTTGCTTTGCCGAAGTCAATCGAGCAGTACTACCAGGAGGCGGGACGGGCCGGACGAGATGGACAGCCGGCAGATTGCATTCTGCTCTGGCAAAAACGAGACGCGGCGTTACTTGCCTATTTCGCCGACCAGATTGTCGATTCCGGCGAGAAAGAGCGGGCCTGGCAGCGATACCATACGATCCGTGGCTTTGTTGATTCGAAAGCCTGCCGGCATCGGCAGATCTGCGTGCACTTTGGAGAGAATCCGAAGTGGGAGACCTGCGGCGCATGCGATTCCTGCGGTTGCGAATCCGAGTGGCTGGTGAAGTCAATCAAGGGGTCGCAGCGAATTTCTCGTGTGATTGCGGCACCCGCTGTGCGAATGGCGAAGGCTATGCTTCCGGATGTCGATTCTGAATTGCGCGAGTATCTCCGGGAGTGGAGACGCACGACCGCAAAGCAACAAGGGGTGCCCGCTTTCGTTGTGATGCACGACACCTCACTCGACGAAGTTTGCCGTAACCGGCCAGCTTCGATTCGTGAATTGTTGGGGATTTCGGGATTCGGAGAGCACAAAGCATCTCTCTACGGCCAGCAGATTTTTGCGGCTCTGAACCGATTTCGCCGCGGAGCACGCGCCACGGCAACGCCAGAGACGAAGCCTCGCCCGCCTCGTCGCGCCGCTGGTTTATGATGAAAGGCTCGAAGACAAATCACATGTCATTCTCGATTCCATTCCCCATTTCGATGAGTCGTTTCCCTGAGGTGACAGCATGAGTACAAGTTTTGTTCCCGCCGACAAATTGCGTCTGAGCCGCGAAGAAATCAACCGCAAGCAGAAGGAATATATCTTTCCCTCGGTTTCGACCTACTACTCCGAGCCTCTGCCCATGGACCACGCGCTAATGCAGCATGTCTGGGACGTGGACGGCAAGAAGTACCTCGATTTTTTTGGGGGCATCGTCACCATCAGCGTGGGTCACTGCAATCCGCGTGTGATATCCAAAACCAAGGCCCAGATCGACCGCATGCAACACGTCTCCACATGCTTCCCAAACGAGCCAATGGTCAATCTGGCGGAAAAGCTGGCGCAGATTACGCCGGGAGCGTTGAAGAAATCATACTTCACCAACAGCGGCACCGAGGCCAATGAGACCGCTATCCAGATAGCACGGATGCACACCGGAAATTTTGAGGTAGTGGCGCTGCGCCATGGCTATAGCGGCCGCTCGTCGCTCACCCGTGGGCTTACCGGCATGAACACCTGGAGAAAAGGGACGATCGAAGTCGGCCTGGTGCATGCGATGAATCCCTATTGCTATCGCTGTCCTTTTGGCCTGAAATATCCAGATTGCGAGGTGGCTTGCGCGAAAGATATTGAGAATGTCATTCAGTTTTCCACGTCCGGCCGCATCGCCGCATTTCTGGCGGAGCCTATTCAGGGCGTCGGCGGTTTCATCACTCCGCCGAAGGAATATTTCAAGGTGGCATTCAGCATCGTGAAGCAATACGGTGGCGACTTTATCTCCGACGAAGTGCAAACCGCCTGGGGACGCACCGGCCGTAAGTGGTTCGGCATTGAACACTGGGAAGTCGAGCCCGACATGATTACCGCGGCCAAGGGATTAGGCAACGGGATTCCGATCGGACTGACCGTAGCAACTCCGGAGATCGCGGACTCATTCCAAGGTTTAACGATCTCCACCTTTGGTGGCAATCCCGTCACCTGCGTCACTGCCAAAGCAGTAATTGACATCATCGAGGAAGATGACCTCCGCGAGAATGCAGAAGTGGTGGGGACATACTTTCGGCAAAAACTGGAAGAGTTGCAAACCAAATATCCTCTGATCGGCGACGTGCGCGGGATGGGACTGATGCAGGCGCTGGAACTGGTGGAAGACCGCACCACGAAGAAGCCGGCGTCCGCCAGCACGAACGCTTTAATGGAAGAAGCTCGAAAGAGAGGGTTGCTGGTAGGGAAGGGTGGATTCTACGGCAACGTGATCCGCATGTCGCCCCCCTTGAACATTTCGAAGGCAGATGTGGATGAAGCGGCCAGGATTCTGGATGAGAGTTTTGCTGCGCTGCCGTCAAAATAAGCTTTTAACTGTCATCCTGAGCGGAGCAATTTGAGTCGCTTGCGAATCGAATTGTGCGGTCGAAGGATCTCTGCCGATTACAGTAGGTAGGGCATGACACATCACGCTGCAGAACACTCCTACTCAGGAACAACACGACTCGGAAGGGCACGACTTCAGTCGTGCCGCAAAGTGTTGAATTCTGTGGCGCTTCAGCGCCTGCGGTTCGCTGTTCCACCGGCCTCGATAAACACGCGAACCTCCTCGCCGGCCGAGAAGCTCACCGCGGCGGCTGAAGCCAAGCTCATGTCGAGCGATTTTTCGGCACGACTCAAGTCGTGGTCCCTTCCCAAACAACAAAGAGCACAACACATGGCTTCACAGAACACCGCTGCCCGCCCCTAATGCGCCTCTTCCTCTGGGGGCGCTGTGTCGGGCGTGTCCACCTGATGAGGAAGCGAATTGAGGGTGGGTGGCGGAGGCACTGAAAACTCTCCTGCGTCCTTGCCCGCCAGAGCCACCTTCATGAAATCGATCCAGATGGGCAAAGCGGCGCGGGCCCCGGTTTCTTTTGCGCCCAGAAATTTTTTCTCGTCGTAGCCAATCCACACACCGCAGGTCAGGGACGGCGAGAAGCCGACAAACCAGGCATCAGTAAAGTTGTTGGTGGTCCCGGTTTTTCCTGCCAGTGGATATTTGAGGCTGGCCGCGGCGATCGCGGTACCGTGTTGCACGACCTCTCGCAGCATGGACGTCATGGTGCGCGCGGTGTGGGCGCTGATCACATCCTTCACATCGGGGAAATTCTCCTCCAGCGTGCGGCCTTCATAGTCCGTGACCTTGGTGAGGTATCGTGGCATAACGTGAACGCCATCGTTCGGGAAGACACTGAAAGCGGAAGTCTGCTCGATCGGGGTGATTTCGACCGCGCCAAGCGCAACCGGCAGGTACGGCGGTATGTTGGAGGTGATGCCAAAGCGATGGGCGTAGTCGATCACAGTCTTAATTCCGACACTGTCGGCCAGTTTCAGAGCTGGTATGTTGCGCGACTGAGCCATCGCGCGTCGAAGTGTGATTGTCCCTTCGAATTTTTCGTCGTAATTGTGCGGCTCATACGCAGGGCCGGAGGGCATCGGAAACGCCACCGGCGCGTCGACAATCGTGTCATCCGGCGAGGCGCCGCGGTCGATAGCGGCTGTGTACACATAAGGCTTGAAGGACGATCCAACCTGGCGAAGGGCCTGCGTGGTGCGGTTGAACTTTGAAAGATTGAAATCGCGTCCGCCAACCATCGCCTTGATCTCGCCCGTGGCGTTGTCTATCGCCACCAAAGCGCCCTGCGCTCCGGAGTCCTGTTCCAACATTGCCCGAGCCTTGCCATCGGGATTCAACGAGAGCACCTTCACGTAAACAATATCCCCGCGCTTCAGAATGTCCGGCAACTTGCGATGGATCCAGGCGGCGTCCGCGGTCGTAAGAGCGGCAGTGTAGTGGCCGAATTTGATAGTGGCCGCAACCGGAGAAACCGCAACTACCAATGCGTGGACGTAGCCATCGACCTCAGCTTCGCCATCCCAATCCGGATGCTGGTAATTGGCCAGCGTCACCTCTTCCGTTAGAACATTCTGCAGATGGTTTTTCCATCCATGACGACGTTCGTAAGCGGCCAAGCCCTCGAGGACGGCGTTGTTGGCGGCGCGCTGCATATCCATATTGAGCGAGGTATAAACTTTGAGGCCGCCTTCGTGCACCTGGTCACTCCCATACTTAGCTTCGAGATAACGGCGAATTTCTTCGACAAAATACGGAGCCAGAGAATCGGGATCGTGGGCCAGTTCGAGGTGAAGCGGTAGATCGCGTGCCGCCGCCGCCTGCTGAGCGGTGATCACGCCATCCTCCATCATGGAATTGATCACAAGGTTGCGGCGTTTGAGCGCGTGGTCAGGATGCGTGATGGGCGAATAGTAAGACGGAGACTTGGGCAAACCAGCTAACAGCGCGGCTTCATCCAGGCTCAGTTGCTTAGCGGGTTTGCTGAAGTAAAACTCGGATGCAGCCTCGAATCCGTAAACTCCGTGGCCAAGATAAATCTGATTTGCATAGAGGGTAAAAATCTGTGGTTTGGTAAAACGCCGCTCGATCTGTACAGCTAATAGTGCTTCCTGAATTTTCCGATGAAACGAACGATCGGGGGAAAGGAAAAGATTGCGTGCCAGTTGCATGGTTAGGGTGGACGCGCCCTGTACCCTGCCGGCAGAACGGATATCGCGATAGGCTGCCCCAGCGATCCGCCAGACGTTAACGCCCCAATGCCGGTAGAAATCCTTGTCTTCGATTGAAATCAGCGCTTGGCGCAGGATCTCAGGGTAGTCGTCGTACGAGGCGACCACCCGGCGTTGCAGTGAGAAGGAGCCTATTGTCCGTCCCTGATCGTCATAAAGCTCAGTTATTGAACTAGGCCGATAGTGTTCAAGTTGACCCACCTGCGGCAGGTCAGTCGAATAGACCAGCAGAAGTCCGGCGGCAGCCCCAACCAAAGCTGACACGAGTACGAGCAGGCCGATCAGGAGGCGCCCTACCATCCTGGTTTCAGGAGTTTTTGCCGCGGGTGAATTCTGGAGTTGGAATGCCACGGGAGTTCGAGTTCAGGATAGCAGGAGAGTGATCGTTGGTCGTCAGTCGCTGGCCGACGCTCTGTAAGTACTTAGCGGTTCCGGGTAATCTATGCCGGACCGCGAGGTCGCTGTCTGACTGGCCTCAAGTGCTTTTGACTTGCCGCGTTGCGCGCCGCAACCTAACATGGCAACGCTGAACCCTATACGCGCACATGATCGGCCAAACTGTTTCTCATTACCGCATTCTGCAAAAGTTAGGCAGCGGCGGTATGGGCGTCGTTTTCGAGGCCGAGGATACAACGCTCGGCCGCCGCGTCGCTTTAAAGTTTCTTCCTCCGGGGCTCAGTTCGGATGCTGCAGCGCTCGAGCGCTTTCAGCGGGAGGCCCGCGCCGCCTCTGCGCTTAATCATCCCAACATCTGTACCATTCACGAAATTGGCCAGCAGGATGGCCAGTTCTTCATTGTGATGGAACTGCTGGAAGGCACGACGCTGCGGGATCGCATTGGTGGGCAACCACTGCCCACCGATCAGTTGCTAGAATTAGCTGCAGAAATTGCCGAAGGTCTCGACGCCGCTCACGGCCAAGGCATTGTTCACCGCGACATCAAGCCCGCGAATGTCTTTGTGACAAAGCGCGGTCACGCCAAGATCCTCGACTTTGGGCTGGCCAAAGTTGGCCCCGCGCACGCCTCGCTTGGTTCTTCGGGTAATGCGCCGACGGTAATGAGCGAGGTCCAGCTGACCAGTCCGGGCACCGCCATGGGCACAGTCGCCTACATGTCGCCAGAGCAGGCTGCCGGGGAAGAACTTGATGCCCGTACCGACCTGTTCTCGTTCGGCGCTGTCCTCTACGAGATGGCCACAGCCCGCCCGGCGTTTCCCGGAAATACCTCTGCGATGGTCTTTGACGCCATTTTGCACAAGGCACCGACTTCGGCGGTCCGTTTGAACCCTGAGCTTCCGTTGGAGCTCGAACCGATTGTCAACAAAGCACTGGAGAAGGACCGCAAGCTGCGTTACCAGAGCGCATCTGAGATTGGTGTCGATCTCAAGCGGCTGAAGCGCGAGGTCGAATCAGGTCGTTCAGTTTCGGTCTCTCTCGCGACGACTACTCTGACGGGGCCTTCGATTCGGCATCGTTCCTGGCCACGAATCGCGGCGATTTCTGCCGTCGCGCTGGCCGGGCTTTTGGCTCTGGCGTTTGTTTTCAGGCCAACCCTTCCCCCGCCTCGCATTACCGGATATACGCAAATCACCCATGACGGGCAGGTAAAAGGCGTTTTCGGACCGGCTGCCCCCATCGTGCTCACCGACGGCACCAGGCTCTACATTCAAGAGTCCGTAAACGGACGCTATGTGATCGCCCAAGTCGCCGTGTCTGGTGGCGACACAGTGATGTTGAACACACCATTTCCCAACGCTTCGCTGAACAATATCTCCCCCGATAAGACGGAGCTCGTGGTGGGCAGTTTCAATGGAGTAGAGCTGGAGCAAACGCTTTGGGCGGTTCCCGTCGTAGGCGGCAGTCCGCGGCGATTCGCGACCGTTCCTGGAGCGGACGGAACCTGGATGCCAAATGGCAATTTGCTTATTGCGCATGAAAACCAACTCATTGAGGTGGACCGGAACGACGTATCGCGGAAGTTTGCACAATTGCCCGATTCTTATTTCACGACGTGGTGGCTGCGTTGGTCACCTGATTCGCGAGCGGTTCGTTTTACTGCCGCTAGCATAGATCGCAATGCCATCTGGGAAGCATCGAGCGATGGCAGCCAGACGCACGATCTCCTCTCCGGCTGGCATGAAGCAACGGATCCACTCCAGGGTAGCTGGACGCCGGACGGGAAATACTACGTGTTTCAAGCGGCTCATGGTGTCCGATCGGACATCTGGGCCATCCGAGAGGCTGCCGACAGGTTTCACAAGGTGAATCGACAACCGATTCAGCTGACCGCGGGGCCCCTCAGTTTTTATTCTCCCCAACCCAGTATTGACGGCAAGAGGCTTTTCGCGATTGGTGTGCAACTGCGCGCAGAGTTGGTCCGCTACGATGCAAAGTCAGCTCAATTCGTTCCCTATCTCGGAGGTAGTTCCGTTACGCAAGTGAGCTTTTCCAGGGATGGGCAGTGGGTGACCTACTTGTCCTATCCGGAACGGGAAGTCTGGCGCAGTCGCGCCGACGGTACAGAGAAGCTGCAACTCACCCGTGCACCTCTGGACGCATGGGGGCCAACAATCTCATTCGATGGCAAGCAGATCCTATTCAATGCGTTTGGAGCAGGGGGAGGGCAGGGGATGTATCTGGTTTCGATAGACGGTGGTTCGCTCCAGCCTCTTGCCATAAACGGTGGCGCGTGGTGCGGCCAGAGTGACTCCGTGGTTTTCGTTGACAGCCCGGGGCAAAATTCCAAGATCCGCCTCTTCGATATCAAGACGTCCGGGATGACGATTGTCCCAGGTTCCGACGGTTTGCGCCTGTCACGTTGTTCGCCCGACGGACGTTACATAACTGCAATAACTCAGGACGAGAAAAAAATCAGGATCTACGAGCTTGCGACAGGAAACTGGTCAGATTTGGCAACGCGCGATGTAGGCTTTCTGCAATGGTCGTTTGATAACAAATACGTTTACTTCGATACTGGCACCAGTAAGGAACTGGCGGTCTACCGCGTGCGGGTCTCCGACCGCAAACTCGAAAAGATTGCCGATCTGCAGACCTTTCGCCGATCTGTGGATCCGTGGGTTTCCTGGATGGGGTTGACTCCGGACGGTTCTCCTCTTCTGACGCGTGATATTGGCAGCCAGGAAGTGTATGCCCTGGACTTCGAAGAGCCGTAAAACACGTAACGGTCGACAGCTTGGCAACCAAATAAAATCGCGCGCCCGAAGGCGCGCGATCCAAAACCAACCATCCATGACGAGCGACCAACGACTAGGTAGCTTTGGTTTTAAGTACCTGGATCGCCTTGTGTAACTGCTCGTCCTGCTGCGGAGGCTGTTTCTTCTCCTCGTCAGCCGGAGCGGTGTTGTCATCGTCATCCGGTAGGGCCGCGTCATCGTCGGTATCGGCAACAACAACGTTAGGAGTTACTGCGGCATCCTGGATGGCCTTGCCGCTGGGCGAGTAATATTTGGCAACCGACAAAATGAGGGCAGAGCCATCGGGAAGCGAGATGGTTTTCTGAACCGATCCGTCGCCAAAGGTCTTGTCACCCACAACGTCGCCGCGGGCATTTTCCAGAATCGCCGCCGCCACAACCTCGGCGGGTCCGGCTGTACCTTTATTTACCAAAACCGCGAGCGGCAGAGTGGTGATCGCCTTGCTGGCGTCCGCATTGAACGCTTCACGCGGATACTTCTGGCCCTGGAGGTAGGTAATGGTGCCGTGATTCAGGAACAGGTTGGCAACCGCAATGCCCTCCGATTCGTCGCCTTCGGCGCAGTTGCGCAGGTCAAGAATCAGCCGCTTGGCTCCGGACTTTTGCAATGCGCGGACTTTAGCTGCGATTTCCTGCGCCTTGCCCTTGTTAAACGCGTCTACCTGGATATAGCCAATGCCGTCCTCGACCATCTTGTCGGCCACTGGCGGCACATTGACGATATCGCGGGTAATCACTGTCTTCTGCGGTTCTGCCCGACGGGCACGAACCACGGCTACGTTTAAGTTCGAGCCAGGCTGTCCCTGCAGAAGATTGTGAATTTCCGCAAGCGACATTTCGCGCGTGCTCTTGCCCTCGATGGCTTCAAAGATATCGCTGGCCTGGATGCCGGCCTTATCGGCTGGGCCTCCGGGGATCACCGAAATGACCGCAGCGTATCCGAAGCGCTTGGACACGGCCGCTCCGATGTCGCCCTTCGCCTCGCTTTGGTTCGATTTGTATTCTTTGAACTCAGCGGGCGTCAGATAGCTGGAATTCGAGTCCAGCGATTCGAGCAGACCGTGCAGCGCACCGTCGGTTACCGCGGGAATGTTGGGTTCTTCCACGTACTCGCTGCGCACGCGCGACAGCACTTCGCTGTAAACCTGCAGCTGCCGGTAGGAGCCATCGTTATTGGAGGCGCGGACGCCATCCAATCCACCCAACGCCATGAAAAGCAGAACAGCGGCGGAGGAAACTACAATTGCGGCCTTGGTCTTAATGGACATCGATTTGATCTTCTTCTAGAAAAGAATAAGTCCCTGCACTAGCGGCTACCGGATATTATATCTCCTATTTGATGCACGTTTCCGCTGTTTGCTTCGCCAAAATGACCTTCGGTAACGCTTAAGTCATACGCCTGATTCCTGCTGAACAGCGGCAGACATCCGGAGAATAAGGACTTAGCCTGATCGCCCGCTGCACTCCGTTTGGTGTATATTTCTCCCGCTTTCGAAAGGTAGCGATTATGCGCTTGCGTCTGGCACTAATCATGATAGCGGCGGCCGGAATGTTGGCCGCCATGGCCCCGTCTTTACACGCACAATCAGCCGAGTGGAAACAACTATTCGACGGAAAAGATCTGGTGGGGTGGAAGCATGTCGGCAAGGGTGAGATGACCGTCGAGGATGGATTGATCCACACCCACGGTGGCATGGGTTTGCTTTACTGGACGGGAGGAAAGTTGGGTGATTGTGTCATTCGGGTGGTCTACAAGATGCGCGATCACAATGACAACTCCGGCGTGTATATCCGGATTCCCATCGAACCCCGCGAGGCATGGATGCCGGTCCACTATGGTTACGAAGTTCAAATCGACAACGAGCCGGAGAAATCGAACGAGGACGACTATCACGTGACCGGCACGTTGTATTCGCTCACCAAACCTTTAGCGAAGCCCGGCAAGCCCGGTCCGGAGTGGAACACCATGGAAATCACTCTAGACGGCCCCCACACAACAGTCGTCCTGAACGGCGTCAAGGTGACCGAGTTTACCGAGGGCAATCCGGTGCCGGACAAGAAATTCGATTTCGAACCAGAACGTGGACCTCGCCCGCAAGAAGGCTACATCGGCCTGCAAAACCACAGTGAAAACGACGTTGTCTTCTTCAAAGAAGTTTCAGTCAAGATGATGAAAAAATAGCAGCGGGACAAGAGCGCAATTTTTGCAGTCGATCTTTTTACAGTCGATCCTGGAGGCTTACTTAAAGATGATCAGGAACCGTTTCTCTCGTCGTGAATTTATTGGAATAAGCGCTGCCGCTGCCGGGGCGTCTATCGGTATGAAAACAATCCTGCTCGATTCCGATCCCCTCTGGGCTTTGCCCCAGACAGTAGCCACGAGCGATCGGGTGCGTTTTGGAATAATCGGGATCGGCATGCAGGGGTCGGGACTGCTCACCAATGCAATCCAACTGCCGGGAGTTGAATGCGTCGCAGCCTGTGATCTTTACGACGGACGCCATACCCTCGCCCGCGAAATTGTCGGGCGCCCAGACCTGCCCACCACTAGGCGCTATCATGAATTGCTGGATAACAAGAACGTCGATTGCATTGTGGCGGCCGTTCCCGATCATTGGCATAAGCAAGTTGTCGTGGATGCCGTCAGTGCGGGCAAGGACATCTACATCGAAAAGCCGATGTCACACTCTGCCGCCGAGGGCGTCGAGATGGTCGCGGCAGTACAAAAGAGCGGACGGATACTACAGGTTGGCTCCCAGCGGGTGAGTTCGGTGATATGCGCCAAAGCTAAAGAATTAGTGGCGCAGGGCGTGCTTGGCGATCTGAACCTGGTCGAGGCGTCGCTCGGCCGCAACAGTCCGACGGGGGCATGGGAATACCCGCCGCCAACTGATCTTTCTCCGCAGAACCTCGATTGGGATACATGGCAGGGAACGGTGCCTAAAAGGGCTTTTGATCCCCTGATTTTTGCGCGCTGGCGTTGCTGGAAGGAATATGGAACCGGCGTGGCGGGGGATTTACTAGTCCACTTGATCAGCGGCATGCAATACGTGCTGGGCATTAACGAGGCGCCCACCAAAGCGATGTCTATGGCAGGGATCCTTCGCTGGAAGGACGGCCGAAATATGCCGGATGTCCACGCCACGCTATTTCAATACGGAGAGATTCCCGTTTACATGCGTTTGAATTTGGGCGCGGAAACGCCGGAAATTTATCGGTTCCAGGGGTCAAAAGGTGTTCTGGAACTCACCGAATATAGCCTGACTTTCACCCCCCAAACGGGTGGGGATACCGAACCCAGCTATTACGCGTCTGGTTTTCCGCGCGCGATGCGGGAAGAGTACTTCAAGAAATGGCACCAGGAACACGATGCCGTGCCGGGCAAGGAACCTGCCTTGGGAGGCGTAAATTATCGCAGTGTTTCCTGGGACGAAGAGAAACCGCATCTGTGGAATTATTTCCAGGCGGTGCGAACCCGGAAACCGGTAGTGGAGGATGTCGTATTTGGACACCACGCCGCGCTCGCCTGTCACATGTCGAATCAATCGTACTTCCGGAAGAGCGCTGTGACGTGGGACGAGGATTCGAAGACCATCAAGAGTTAGCACCATCGTGGATCTCGCCATCTCGCGACGCAATTCGGCGCTGCGAGATGGCCGCCACCCTCGACGGACGTTTTACTCGAAATCTACCGAGGTGTCTGTGCTCGCAACTCCGCAACCACTTTACCCACTTCATTTTGCTGAAACAGGCGTATTCCTGCGATACCCGCAGCTCCCGCTAGCAAACAATCCGTTGCATTTTTCAGTGTGACGCCTCCCAGCGCGATGACTGGGATTGCCACTTTACATGCCTCGCGCAACCCGTCGATACCTACAGGAGGGTGCTGCGGAGCTGCTCTCTTCTCGAAGACTGGACCAAAGGTCACAAAGTCGGCGCCTTGATCTGCGGCTGCGGCAACTTCATCCGGGGTATGGCAGGAGACGCAAACCGTGGCGCGGGCGGGGGAGTTCGCGCTTCTCTGATTCCAAACCCTTCGTACTTCCGTCGGGGAGATGTCCTGGGATCGCAGATGCACGCCCTCTGCGCCGCTGGCCAAGGCAACGTCGGTGCGTGAGTTTATAAGCAGTGCAGTTTCTAGTTTCTGGTTTCGAGTTCTCAGTTCGCGAAGGGTTGCCACAGATTCGAGGGCCAGAGTTTCAAGGTCGTGCGCGGAGAGATCTTTCTCTCGCAATTGAATATAGTCGACGCCCGCGCGTGCGGCCTGGGCTATGGTGTCGAGCAGCTGACGACGGCGGGCCGTTTCGTCCCCGGAAAATTGGGAACGGTCCGTGATGTAGTAGAGAAGCAAATCGGGCGCCCGCTTTCAGTCGGTCTTTGCAGCCTGCTACGACTGAAGATTGCCTTACGACTTCCTAAGGATTGGTTTTGGCAATTTCAGGCACCGCCTCACCGGTTCGCTTCGGTTGCTGAGGGTTCAGGTGATGTTTAACCAGCCCGTCGCGAAGGAATTCGAAGCCCTCCTCAGGCGAGTCCACCATGCGGAAGAGATCCAGGTCCGCCGGAGAGATCGTTCCCGCGTCGACCATGGCTTCGAAGTTAATCAGGCGTTTCCAATACTCACTCCCGTAGATAACAACAAGGAGCTTTTTGGCAAGTTTCTGGGTTTGGGCGAGAGTCAGGATCTCAAATAGCTCGTCCAATGTGCCGAAGCCGCCGGGGAAGATCACCAGGGCTTTCGCCAAGTAAGCAAACCAGAACTTACGCATGAAGAAATAGTGAAACTCAAAATTCAGAGCTGGAGTGACGTAAGGGTTCGGGTTTTGTTCGAATGGCAGATTGATGTTAAGGCCGATAGTTTTTCCGCCTGCCTCGTAGGCCCCCAGATTCGCTGCTTCCATGATGCCGGGTCCCCCGCCGGTCGTGACTACAAAACGACGCCTGCGGGCTGGAATCTGGATCGACCATTTGGTCAGTAGAAATGCGAGGCGACGCGAATCCTCGTAATAGCGTGCCATGTCCACGATCGCGGTCGCCGTTTTTCGATCAGCCGGCGGCTGCTCCCCAGGTCTATTTTCCAGTTCAGCCAGATTTTCCTTCGCGCTCTTCTGGCTTCGGAATCGCGCGGACCCGAAAAACACGACGGTATCCTGAATCTGCTCGCGCCGGAAACGGGCCAGCGGCTCCATGTATTCCGAGAGAATGCGCAGAACGCGCCCATCCGGGCTGTTTACAAATGCTTCGTTGTGATACGCCAGAGGCGCAGGTGGGAGTTTGCTTTCACTCATGATGGGGATCTTTCCGTCAGTGCCGAGTTATGTCGTGGTAGTGAACTGCTTCTGAAAACCCGATCCAGATATCCAACAGCCCGAGGCCGCTGCACAGACCGCGAACAAAACCGTTGGAAACGAAGGTTCGCAATCCGGGAGATCCGAGCAGAAGGTGGTTGTCGGTCCACTCCGGCCTCCAGGGCAGGATCAGAAGGAGAACCCCCATTGCCGCGCAAACGAATACGAGCAATAAGATAAGAATGCGGTGTAGCCAAACCTGAAGACTTGTTTGACGCAGAGGTTCGGCGTGAAGCGTACCGCTTTTTAAACCGGTATCCCGAAGCGTTTCCGGGGCGTCCAGAGAATTGGTGGGAGTTTTGTCCATGGGAGAATCGGGACTCGATGTCACGCCACGCCCTCAGTGGTCGTGTGCGCGAAGACATGGTCCATTTCCGCGCACGCCTCCAAGCTTAAACGGAAACCCATTCTCCCATTCTACGACTTCAGGGCTTTGATGCGCTCGGCAACATCGCGGTAGTCGATGTTGCTGCCATAGACTTCCATGAAATGATTCAGGGCCACAGTTTTGTTCCCTGCGGCTTCATAGGAAGCGGCCAACTCGTAATTGAGAGCAGTGCGGGTTTCTTCATCGATTCCGGGCAATTTCAATGCACGCTCATACCAACGGATGGCTGCTTCGGCGACTCCCTTATCAAGGAAACACTGTGCCAGCCAGGTGTAGGTCTGCATTAGCTGTGGAAAAGCGACGCCGCGATCAACAGCTTGGCAAACCTTTTGCAATTCGCCAATGGCTTCGTCCAACAGACCCATTTCCCGGAAGGCAACGCCCAGGTTGTAGTGAGTTTCCGGATCTTCCTGTGTGTTGGCTGAGTCGTCTTCAAGTTCCTGCTTCAACTCGCCGAACATGTCCGCCAGGTCCACGCTGGCGGCGTCCATTTTGGGTGCTGCCGTTGAAACTTCGGGAGCCAGCGTACGCTTTTTTGTCGGCTGGTAAGTGAACGTCGGAGCGCCAGTGGCGGGAGTTGTCTCTCGCGCTGGCGCGGCCGCGGCAGCCGAAGCTGCGCGTCCGGACGCCGTCACAACTGTCTCGGAAGCGGCTCGCGGTTGGGACTGTGGCGCCTGCGGTGCTGGCGCTTGTGGCAAGAATGTGTCTCCAAGAGAAGCTTCCAGATCCGAAACGAACTCTCCCAGTCCACCCGTTTCCACGGCCGAACTGGCCTGGGCATACTCCGCATGAACCGGTTCCGGTGTAGGAACGATCGTGCGGATCGGCATCTTGGGCGAGAATGCCTCGCTCGGAGCGGGGCGAAGATCAGCAACGAATTCCATATCCGGCTTCGACCGTGCCACCAAAGGCGCTTCGGCTTCCAATGTTGCCGGAATCTCGTCAGCCTCTTCTACGGATATTTCCTCGACTGGTTCGGCTTGTTTCGAGTGGCCCTTCGCGTCGGCGGCTTCAATTTCCTGCCGGAGCGATGCCAGCGTGGCCGCGCCTGGTTTCAGTTTTTCCAGTTTGGCGAATACCACCCGAGCTTGTTCGGGCATGGAGTGCGCCAGGTAAAAGCGAAGCTCTTCGATTGTTTCGCTGACGGCTTCCGAGTCGTCTTGGGATGATTCTGCCTCGGGAGCTTCGGCTGCGGCTTCGTCCAATTTCTTGCTCAAAGAAACTGCGGCCGGTTCTTCTGAGACTTCGCCGTCCCATTCCGCTGAAATGTCAATTTCGCTTTCGGACACAGGCGGTGCCGAATGGACTTCAAAGTCGCTGACTTCCGGACCTGCAGCCGCCGCAGCCTTGTGAAAGAAGAGTCCAGATGCTGACGGTGCAATCTCGGGAGTGGCCTCGACAGCTTTCTGTTCGGCCGCGGGCTCCCAACTCGGTCGTCCAACCGTTTCAGTTCCAAACGACGCCACTGACGGAATTTCTATGCTTGCAACCTCAACCGCTTTGTTGGACGTGCGTTCTTCGTACTTGTCGGCAAGGTCCTTGTAGCGGCTTGCTTCGTCCGGGTATCCCGCGTCATGGTAGAGCTGTTCGAGATTGCGGCAGCAGACCGAAGCCTCGCCGAATCGGGCGGCCCGTGTGTGCAACGCCGCAAGACGCTGGTTCAGACGCAGATCACGCGGCGCTTTGGGCAACGCGGAGAGCAATGGCCCGAGCGCTTTCGCGGGCATGTTATACGAGACGAACAATTCCGCATCCGTCAGAGCGGCACGCACTGCCAGGGCGATCTCGTCGGGATAGCGTTGATCAATAAATGGCGCAGTCGCTTCCAACTCCTCTACGAGAACCGCACCTTCTTCCGCTGTAATCAGCCTCGCGCCGCCTGTCCCAACGCCCAGTTTTGCCAGCACTTGCTGATAGTTGCGGGTGTGGAGCTGGTTCTGCGGTTCGAGTTGCGTGAGCTTTAAGTAATAGTCGCGGGCTTTGTCGAGGTGTCCGGAATGCACGCTGCCGTGGGCGAGCAGTTCGTAAATTTCAGTGATATGAGTACTGTCGCCGGCTTTCTGGGAAAGCTCGAGGATCGTCTCCAGCGCGGCCGAATTGTCGCGCATCGGTCCAATGAGCGAATGCAGGGTTTCGACGACCTTGGTCGAGTCTGTAGACACCAGGCGGTCGGAATACAGTTGGTAAACTTGCAGAACTTCCGTGAAGTGTCCGGCAGCCATAAGAGCATCGGCGTAGCTGATAATCGCGCCAGTGTCGCCATGAACGGTGCACAATTTCGCCGCCATTGTGCCGGCGTCAGGCAATCGTCCGCTCTGCAGGTAAGCCTGCATGAGAGCGCGCAAGCCCTCTGGATGAGTGTCGAGATCTGCTACTTTTTCCAGGTTCTTGATAGTGCCCGCGATGTCGCCCGAATCGAATGCGTTGCGTCCGCGCAGCAGAAGGGCCTGGCTGTTGCTCGGGTCAAGGGTCAGCATCCGGTTCAGAATTTCTTCTGCCGGACCCAGTTGTCCTCGGTTGCGAAGGCTATCAGCGGCTGCGGCGAAAAGTTGCCAGGCCTCCGTCTTCTTATTGAGCCGGATATAAACCTCGGCGAGGCGTGTGCGCATCGCCACATTTTCCGGATCCATTTCGAGCGTCTTCTGGAAAATGCGTACCGCCTGCTCGAGTTCGCCGGAGCGTAAAAACTCTTCCGCTACTTGCAAATACTGCGCGCGGGCATCGTTAAAAAGGCCCTGTTGCGTGTAAAGCTCAGCTAAGCGAAGCACAATTTCCAAAGTAGGCTTCAGCTTGGTGAGCTTCTTGTACATGGCGATTGCTTTGACGGTGAAGCCCTGAGCAGCATAGGCATCGCCAACGCTCTTGAAAGATTCGATCGCCTTGTCGCTTTGGCCGAGACGGGCGTAGAGGTCTCCAATGGTGTTGGAGACAGTGAGTTCCTTGGGGTCAGCTTTGAGGACCTTTTCATATTCCCCAATGGCATTTTGCAGTTTGCCCTGCTGGACGAACTTCTCCGCAGCGCTGAGAGCTTTCTGTTTGTTGAAGCCAAAACCGAACGCCATATGCTTGCTGACTCCAGCTTCGATCTACCTCCTGCCAGAAAACATCTCTGTTGGGAAGCGCGACCGACAGGTTTGGCCATCCGATCGGCCATTGTCTGCCGATCATACGAAGGATGGTCTTTCGGACAAGGGTCATTGTAAGACGGGTTACCAAGAATCGTATGGTTACTAAGGGTTACCGAAAGGGAGTGTACGACCGAGTCAAGACAGAAACCGGGGTAGTGCGGAAGCGCTGTACAGAAGTAGTAGGCGCCCCAGCACAATCTTCCTCTGACGCATAGTTGGCGGTTTCAGCCTGTCAAAAAAGGTTGATCTATCCTCTTCACCCCATTTCAAGACGGTCTCCCAGGCAGTCACTACTTTCCGAGAAGGTCCTCTTGTAAGATTTCTGAACAACGGTGGACGTGCCGGGGAGGCACGTTCCAGAGCAGTAGCTCGCTTCGCGTTATTCGCTGCGCACCAATTCGGATCCTGGGAAAAACGCAGCTCGGCCCGAACAAATTTGAGTTCCTACGGCGATGGGGAAGAACCATGGGCAGATGGCTTACTTGGGTTTCACACCAGCGTCTGACCGGCTGGGCTTGCTCGGCTTGTGGCTGGACATTTCCAGTCCCCTCCCTGCTCACCGATCCGGATGCAAAAAGCGCTTACGATCGGCTCGCCTTATCCCAATTCCAAGGCCACGATTGCCTGGCTCATGGACAACCAGCCAATATTGCCGATTCTGAAAGTTTCACTGCGCGCGCCCGGCGACTGGTCGCCCGCGGCTTTAAGCCTAAGGACGCCGCGGATATTACGTTGCAGGAAATAACATTTGAAAATCGCAGCGACCCATCCGCTGCCAAAAAAGCGCAGCAGGACGCGGAGGACTTCCTTCGCCACGTCAAGGATGGCCTGATCTGACAATGCCTCATGCTCGGCGCAGTCGATTTGCATGAAGTAGCGGGATCGGGTTCCCGCTACTCCATCGCATCACTATTGTTGCTTGCCAATGGGTTGCTGCGATACGAACTCGGAAGTCCCGCCGAGCAGAAGAGCAGCCGGATTTTCATGTTCCGCGATCCATTCCCATACGCGACGTCCGTTTGAATCCAGCGAACACCGTGCCTCTGAGTAATCGGCAAGACGGTTTAGCACCGTCGTTACCGAGGCGATGGGATCCTTGTGGCGATCAAGCAGTTCCGGGAACCGCTTCTGCAGTGCCTGACACACAAAGCGGGCTCCGAGCGGTTTAGCCGCTTCCATCAGCACCACACGGCATGCTCGGGTGAAGCCAGGCTGGCGACTGGCCGTTTTACGATCGAGAAAAGTGAGCAACTGATCGTTGAGTACGGAGTCGCCGAAAATATTCGCCAGCCCGGCGAGAGTCTGTTTAATGGTGCCAATACGCTTCATGAGCTCGGCCCGTCGCTCCATCAATTCACGGAGTTCCCGCTCGGCGGAGCGGATGACCTCCTGAACGTGGAGGTCAGCCGCTTGGGATTGTCCGTTGCTTCCGTTCATACCTGTATCCATCCAGTCCTCCCCCGTTGATCGTTGACCCTCGTTGATCTACCGCGAATTGGTCGCAGCAACCGTTACCGTGCCGGCCGAATGCCGCCCGGTCAGCTTTGCCAGGGCTTTAGGCAGCCGAAGCTGTTGGCCGATGGAAAAGTTCTCCTGCCAGACTCTCGCCAAGGAATACCGGCCATCCTCGCTGTTGAACTCCAGAGTTGGTGAGACAGGTGCCTGGAGCGTCTCAACCGAGTTTGTGATAACGCGAGCCACGGTGCGGCCGTCGGCGTTCCTCAGATCGAGAAATACCGGTGGAGAGCTCACCAGCGAGTAAGTCCCCGCAGGGAGAAGTTTGTCCCCGACGGCGAACTCAAACGGGATATTTGCCTTGATCGTCTTTTCAATGCGCTGCGCCTGAGCCACGGATCCGAGCGCCATACCAGCCAAAGCAACTAAAGCGAAGGAACGTGCAAAGAAATTCTTCATACAGCCTCCCTGAGTTATTCATCCATTGTTATGAACTGCTGTTATGAAACTGCTGTTGTGAAACGCCGTGCAGTTTCGGTTTCCAAATTGAAGATTTCGGCGAATCCTTGTTTGCAATCTCACGTCAAAGTGTTTATGCGGGCTATCCGGAACTTGTCGTCAATGCTTTTTTCCCGTACTGAGGGTTGGACGTAAAAAATGAGTATGAGATTTATTGTTTGTTTTCATTTAATCGATGAACTACACTCATAGGGCGATGAGCCCAAAACTGGAAGTCCGGCACCTCAAATTACTGGTCACTGTGGCGGAAGAAGGCAGCGTTACCGAGGCTGGAAAACGGCTGCATCTGACGCAATCCGCGTTAAGCCATCAATTACGTGATGCGGAAGAAAAACTTGGCACTGCACTGTTTCTTCGGCTGGGGAGAAAGATGGTTTTAACTCCGGCGGGGGAACGGCTTATCGCATGCGCGCGACGCGTGCTTGATGAACTGAGTAACACGGAAGTGCAAATCGAGGGGCTGAATGGCGGTGCGCGGGGTGAGATCCGTCTGAGCACGGAATGCTACACCTGCTATCACTGGCTGCCCCCTGTGCTGCAGAAATTTCATGGCAAGTTCGCGAAAGTGGAAGTAAATATCGTTGCGAGCGCCACAGCGGACCCGGCTGCCGCGCTGCTCGAAGGCAAACTGGATGTCGCGATTATCAGTTGTCCGCCGCGCAACAAGAGTTTGCTGGTTACGCCGATGTTTGAAGACGAACTGGTGCTAGTGATGTCCCCGAAGCACCGTCTTGCCGCTGCCAACCAGGTTCGTCCAAAAGATCTGGAAAGTGAAACTGTGCTGATCTATCCGCCGCGGGAAGAGAGCACGCTCATTAATAAGCTCCTAAAACCAGCGGGAGTTGAACCGCACCGCGTGATTGAAGTTCCGCTCACCGAGGCGATCGTTGAGTTAGCGGGTGCGGGAACCGGTATTGGATTTTTGGCCCGTTGGGCCGTGGCGCCCGCTGTTGAATCTGGCAAGGTGGCCGTACGGCCCATCGGAGGTCGTGGATTTCGCAGGCAGTGGCACGCGGTGACGATGCGGAACCAACCCGTGCCGCCTTTCCTCGCCGAATTCCTGACCATATTGTCAAACTTTTGCCCCAAGAACGCTCGGCGAATGTCGGCATAGCGTCGCTCCCAAAGCGATACCATCAATCCATGGAGCGCCGCTCCGTTGTTGATTACCTGGAAAACTTTTCGCGACGAGGCAAGGAGTGTGCCTACGTTCAACGCCGGGGATATCGCACCGTTCGCTGGAGCTATCAGCAAGTCGCCGAGACTGCATTCCGCTTCGGCCGCGAGCTGGAAAAGCGCGCCATTGCCAAAGGTGAGCGCCTGATTCTGTGGGGCCCGAACTCCGCCGAGTGGGTCGCAGTCTTTTTTGGGTGTGCGCTGCGCGGTGTGATCGTCGTCCCTATTGATGACGCCGGCGCCGCTGACTTCACTCAGCGTGTCCGCCAACAGGTGGGGGCCAGGCTGGTGGTGTGTTCGCGCGAGCACGCGCACTCGTTTGCTTCTATCTCAATCCCCATTCTAGTTCTCGAAGATATCCAGGAAGCGTTGTTGAGCCATTCGCATGCGCCCTGGGATGACCCCGGGATTTGCTCGGCGGATACTCTCGAAGTAGTTTTCACCTCAGGGACTACCGCCGAACCGAAAGGTGTCGTGATCAGTCACGGCAATGTTCTCGGCAATATCGCACCGCTCGAAACTGAAATTCACAAATACCTGAAATATGAGCGCATTGTGCATCCGGTACGCTTCCTGACCCTGCTCCCCTTGAGTCACGTCTTCGGGCAATTTCTAGGAATCTTCCTGCCGCAATTAATGGGGGGTACGGTGATTTTTCAGGATGAGATGAAGCCCTCCGAAGTCATCCGCACTATACGACGAGAACGAGTGTCTCTCCTGGTTGCGGTACCGCGGATGCTGCAATCGCTGAAAGACAAAATCGAACGCGACCTCGAAGGTGAAAATTTACTGGAAAACTTTCAAGAGCGGTTTCAATCCGCCGAGGAGAAGCATTTCCTGCTCCGATGGTGGATTTTCCGGGGCATTCGCCGCAAGTTTGGATGGAAGTTCTGGGCATTTATTTGCGGCGGCGCTGCCCTCGACGGTGTGACGGAGGAGTTCTGGACAAGACTCGGTTATGCGGTCATTCAGGGCTATGGCCTCACCGAAACCACATCGATCATCAGCGTCAACCACCCCTTTCGCCTTGGCAAAGGGTCAATCGGCAAGGTCTTGGCGGGGCGCGAAATCAAACTGGCTACGGACGGCGAAATCCTGGTACGTGGCAGTGGCGTTGCCGCCGGATATTGGGCTGACCAGCGAGTTCAACCGATGACTGGCGATGAAGGGTGGTATGGCACAGGCGACATCGGCGAGCTGGACGATTCGGGAAACCTGTATTTCAAGGGCCGGAAGAAAGATGTGATCGTCACTCCCGCCGGCATGAATATCTACCCGGAGGACCTCGAGGCGGCATTGCGCCGACAGCCAGAAGTCAAAGATTGCATCGTGATCCCCTTGCCGCAAAATGGAAACGCTGACCCCTGCGCGGTGGTCATTTTGCGGAGCGCGAGTGCTGCACCAGAGTTGGTTATCGAGCAAGCCAACGCAAGCCTGGCTGAGTATCAACGCATTCGGCACTGGTCCGTTTGGCCGGACGAAGATTTTCCCAGGACCTCAACCCAGAAGCCCCGAATCAATGTAATCCGGCAAGCCGTACTGGCGAATCTTGGAGCAAAATCCGCGGATCAAAGTTCCTCGAGGCCTTTGGCGGAACTGATTGCGCGGATCACGGGCCAGCCCGCCACGGAATCAGGTCGAAAGATCGATTTGGAGGCTGACTTTAACCTCACCTCGCTCGATCGAGTGGAATTGATGGGCGCACTCGAAGACCGCTATCAGGTCGATCTGGGCGAGAGTGGGTTTGCAGCGGCGAAGACCGTCGCTGACCTTGAGGGGTTGCTGCATGCCAAACCGTCCGAGCGGGCGAGGTATCACTATCCCGCGTGGGTGCAGCGCTGGCCTACAACCTGGATTCGCCTGATTTTTCATTACCTGCTTTTGGGTCCCGCAGTTCTCCTGCTCGGCTGGCCTGCCATCCGAGGGCGCGAAAATCTACGTGATGCTTCGGGTCCCGTCCTGGTGGTTTGCAATCACATCGATGACGTTGATGTCGGCTTCGTGTTGACGGCTCTTCCTGCCCGGTTGCGCCACAAGCTGGCGACGGCCACCGGCGGGGAAGCGCTGGAGGCATTGCGAACTCCGGCGCCGAATCGTGCTCGGGCGCTCAGATGTTATGACCGCATCAAATGGTTTCTCGGAGTGTCCTTACTCAATCTGTTTCCCTTGCCGAGACAGACTGGTTTCCGGGAGAGCTTTGCTTATGCGGGAGAGTCGGTGGATCGTGGGTATAGCATCCTGGTTTTTCCCGAAGGCCATTACAGCAAAGACGGGAAAATGCTCCGATTTCAATCCGGTGTTGGCTTGCTGGCAAATAATCTCAAAATACCAATTGTGCCCATGCGGATCGACGGACTGTTCGAATTGAAAAAAGCGGGGAAGAGGTTCTCCTGGCCTGGGCAAATACAGGTGAAGATCGGCACGCCCGTGCAATTTCCTGGGGACAGTGATCCGGAATGGATCGCCAACGAACTGCAAAAACAAGTTGAGCAACTGTAAGAGCAAAACTTGTTGCTTCATCTTGTTACCCTCAAGAGCAAACCCCAAAGTAACCCGCGCATCGAAGCATCGGAGTGTAGGATTCTGTTAATACAGCACTGGTCTATGTGGCTAATAACAGATCCAGCGGCAAAATCTTTTGGAGGTCGCAAGACATGGGTTTCGATCTTAGGCAGTCATCTCGAGTGGCAGTAGCTTTTGTTCTTGCTGCTGTTTTCGCACTTCCCCAGAATCTGGTAGGCGAAACAGCGAGCCATCTGGTGAGTCCCGCGGAACTTCAACAGGCAGCGGTGAAGGCTTCGACCGCCAGACAGCAGAACCGGGCTGAGGTGCAGCAATTTTTCTCATCAGAGGCAGCGCAAAAAGCCCTGAAGACCGCGCACATGAATTCGGAGCAAGTGAAAACTGCCGTCTCTACACTCGACGACGCCGAATTGGCGCAGCTGGCTTCCCGGGTAAACAAGGCGCAGGCGGATTTTGCCGCCGGCTCACTTAGCGACCGGGACCTGATCATCATTCTGGTGGCTATCGCCGCGCTGATCCTGATTATTGTCGCCGTCCGATAAGGTCTGCAGATGTTCGGCAAAATGGTCAGGATAGCCCTGCTATTGCTGGGAGTCTGCGGTGCTCTGTTCGCCGCAGACCTTCCCGGCGTCTGGCTGGATGTTCCTTTCGTCAAACAGGAAAAAGACGGGTGTGGGGCTGCCAGCATTGCGATGGTGATGCAATACTGGCGGGCACAACAAGGTGTTCCCGCCAACCGGAATTCGGACGCGAGTCAAATTCAGGTTGCTCTGTTTTCCTCCAAAGCTCATGGGATCTACGCTTCCGATATGGAGCGCTACTTCCGGGAGAACGGATTTCGCACGTTTACAATTCATGGAGAGTGGCAAGACCTCAAGCAGCACCTGGAGAAGGGACGGCCGTTGATCGTGGCGCTTATGCCTGCGCGCGGCGCGCCCTTGCACTACGTGGTCGTCACTGGCCTGGATCAGGAGACCGTAATGGTCAACGATCCGGCCCAGCGCAAGCTGCTGAAACAGGACCGTCCGGCTTTCGAACGGGAATGGATTGCAGCCGGAAGATGGACGCTCCTCGCGGTGCCCCAAACCCCGTCGCGCTGATCCCTGTCGCTTTCGTAATCTTCATTTTGTTTGGTTGGCCGGTTGTCACTCACGCACAGAGCAATCCTCTCGACGTCCAGTTGGTTGATCATGCCAGGTGGCTTTTTGCTGAACAGAAATGGCAAGAAATCATAGGCCTCGGTGAAAGCGCCAAAAATCCTTCTGCTGATTTCGATTTTTATTACGGATCGGCCTTCGCCCAACTGGGCCGCTGGCCGGAGGCGCAGCAGGCATTTGTGGCGGGGGCAAAACTGCAACCGCGGGATAAGCGGTTTCCGCTTGAACTGGCGGGAGTTTCATTCAAGCAGAAGCACTATCGCCAGGCCGCTCGTTACTTACGCAAGGGGCTCCGCCTCGATCCTCGCGATGCCTACGGGAATGACTTTTTGGGCACGGTCTATTTTTTGGAAGGAAACACCGAAGCGGCGCTGAAGTATTGGAACCGTGTCGATAAGCCTCAGATAGCAGAGGTGCAAGCCGAGCCAAACCCGCGCGTGAACTCGGCATTACTGGACCGCGCGCTTGCATTTTCACCGTCAGCTACGCTGCAATTGCCGAATCTGCAGACGAGCGATGTTCGAATCCATGGTCTTGAGATTTTCCCCAGCTATCAGTTTGATCTGCAGGCGCGAGACGATGGGAAATTCGATGTGCTCTTTCGCAATCGCGAACGAGATGGGTGGGGACAAGGCAAGCTGGAAAAACTTTTTCTTCTTTTTGGCGAACTGCCGTTTCTGACTGTTACTCCCGAGTTTTACAACCTGCATCACCAGGCGATCAATTTCGTCTCCATGTATCGCTGGGACGCGCAGAAGCGCAAGGTCGCAGCGGAAATCTCCGGTCCGTTTCGGAGGAATCCGAAATTTCGATATGGGTTGAACTTGGACCTACGAAGCGAGAATTGGGACATAAGGAAATCATTCCAGGGCCCGGCACCGATTTTGGGAAGCCTGAATATGCGGCGAGAAGCGATGGGCGTTAATTTTGCGTCTTTCGAGAGTGGGCGCTGGCGATGGTCTGCCGGAGCTGAACTTTCGCACCGCGACTTCCGGAGCGTTGTCCCCGGTGTGGCGTTAACTCCCAGCCTGCTGGCCAAAGGTTATCAACTCAAGCAATCGCTGCAACTGAACGCCGCTCTGTGGCGCCTTCCAGAGAAAAGAATGACTTTGGAAGGTGAAGTGAACTCGCAAGCGGGACGACTCTGGTCAACGCCTTCTGATTCATTTGAGAAGCTGGAGGGCTCCGCGCGCTTCCATTGGTTTCCGCAGGCCCAGGGAGATGACTACGAAATTCAACACACCATCAAATCCGGCGCGACATTTGGGCAGGTTCCGTTCGACGAACTCTTCATGCTCGGGGTGGAACGCGACAACGACTTGTGGATGCGCGGGCACATTGGAACCCGCGATGGAAAAAAGGGCAGCGCTCCTCTCGGGGAGAATTATTTCCTTTCGAACTGGGAGGCGGACAAAAATGTATATGGCAACGGAATCTTCACCGTAAAGCTTGGTCCTTTTTTGGATACCGGCAAGATTACAGACTCATCCCCGGGTTTGGGTTCTCACCAATGGCTTTGGGATCTGGGTGCCCAGGCTAAGGTGCGAGTATTCGGGGTTGGAGTAGTCTTTTCGTATGGCAAAGACCTGCGGTCGGGTAACAATGCTTTTTACGTTTCGATGCGGCAATGAGTCCGTCGAGTATTCAAAATCCGTGCGGGCCATAACAAGGGTCGGGCCGAGGCAAATAGAGCTATAATCAGCCCATGAGACCCAAAAGTTCTTTCTCCATCACATTGTTGCTTTCAATGATCGTTCTGGCGAGCCTGGCCATGGCCAAGTCTTCCGCGAAAACATTAGTGGAGTTGAAAGACGCTCAGGGGAAGAGTGTAGGCAAGGCCACGCTTTCGAGTAAAACCGGGTCAGGCGTAGTTTTGAAACTTGATCTGCACGACCTGCCGCCGGGGGAGCACGCAGTCCACTTTCACGGAAAAGCGCAGTGCGATCCACCGGACTTCAAATCAGCGGGCCCGCATTTTAATCCTGATGGAAAGAAGCACGGTTTGGAAAATCCGGATGGCCACCACGCGGGAGATATGAAGAACTTCACCGTAAACGCCAAGGGCCAAGCCAAGGTCAAAGTGCTCGACAAAGATGTGACCCTCGCAGATGACACCCACTCGCTGTTCAGCAATGGCGGTACGGCACTGGTAATTCATGCCAAAGCGGATGATATGAAGTCAGACCCGGCCGGAAACGCGGGAGACCGAATCGCCTGCGGAGTGATTACAAAGTAGCCAAAAATGGGTCTGGGCGAGTTAAATCGCACAGTTTGAACAGGTTATCCACACCAAAGAGCTACGGTAATACAGTGAATACCTGATGGACGGACCGTCTAGCCCACCTGTCTATTGTTTGGGACCTGTTTGATCGTTGCACAAGAAAAATGGCAGGGTTTATCGGCTCGTAAAGACAAGCCTTCCGCGGTAGGCGCCGTTTTTCGCTCCCGTTGGTTTGTTATAATTGGCGCTCTCCTGTGGCGCTATCGTCTAGGGGTTAGGACGGAAGATTCTCAATCTTCAAACACGGGTTCGATTCCCGTTAGCGCTACCATTCAGTTTCGGCTGCAGAGAAATTTCATTGAATCGCCCACAAAACAGAAGAAATTGCCCGTATTTTGCGATAATTCCCCTGAAAGTCAAAGCGGAGAAAACAGTGCTGAGTAACAACAAGGCATTCTATCGCGCATTTTCTCCAGAGCCCGAGGAGAGGTCCGACTTTGCAAACCCGGGTGACGAATTCTTGGCGATCACAAATCGAAGACTTTGCGAGCACGACTTGACTTCCTTGTGTTCTCGGTAGTGGAGAGCCGTCGAGAGTTGTACCGAAGGTTCGAATCCCACTCTCTCCGACCACACAGTCTGAACTGCAGACAAATGCGGCTGCATTCAACTCCAAACTGTGGGAAATTGCCGCAATTCTGCGATTTCACCCCTGAAACCGGACCGGGAAGCACGACTTGACTTCCTTGTGTTCTCAGTACTGGCGAGCCGTCGAGAGTTGTACCGAAGGTTCGAATCCCGACTCTCTCCTCCACACAGTCTGAATTGCAGAGAAATGCGGCTGCATTCAACTCCAAACTGTGGGAAATTGCCGCAATTCTGCAATCACCCCTGAAAACGGGACCAGGAGAAGGGGCCTTCGCCGGGTCATTCGTGTGTGGAATAAAGGGCCCTGAGAAATACAACCGAACTATTACAGGAGATAGTGCGTCGATATTTCCCCTGCTCGCTACCAGCCCGGCGCAATATCAAAGCGTAGTATCTGACCCATCTCCCGCAGGGGCAGCGCCCCAGTTCGATACGTACAGTCTGCCGTCAGGTCCAAAGGTCATGCCGGCCGGCACAGATAGATTCGTGACGACGTCCTCGATTGCTCCCGAATGCAACACTCGGACCACCTTCCCAAATCCGGGAGTCGGAACACCCGCGGCCATCGGATAGCTCAAGCACATACAGCAGGCCGTCTGGACCAAAATCGACTGCGACTACGGTCGTAAAGCCCGCTTTCGAGCTAACAATGCGATGGCCGCGCGCGGGTTGCAATCCCGGCGGCAAATTGTCGAAATCGTCTTGGTCGGATTTCGAAATGGTCAGTATCCGCGCCCACTGCGGATCGATGGGAAACAAATTGAGATTTCCCACAAACAAGAGATCCATCCCGGGCGGCAATCGAGGTCGGCACGATGTGGCCCTCTGAGGCTGAAATATCGATGACCTGCTTGATCTCGCCGCTCTTGGTCACCGAGATCACTTGCCCGTGATTGGGTTCCACCGTCAGCAACTTACCGTCGTGGGCAATCATGCTATACAAGCGTACCGTCGGGCTCGAAATCGTCCGCGCTTTCGTACTTGGCCGGGTGAGTCTTGAGCCAAGCGCCGATATCGGCGATGAGATGCCAACTACCGCTCTTAAGGTCAACCTTCGCAATGCCGCTGGGATTGTTCGGATTGCCATGTGAGCAACCGCCGCCGCCTATCAGCGCGTACAGATCACCGTCTAAAAATACGACATCGGCGACTCCGATGACCCCATTGACCCCACCTGGGCCGACGTCGACCGAAGGAAACCCAGAAGCGACGGTAGTGACTTTTCCGCTCGGGCTGATCTTGGAAATTCGTGCGGTCAGTCCCCCCGTATCGGGACCTGGACCCCCCGGAGGTCCGGGAACTTGGGTGCATTGACCGGCTGTACTGGTTGTTCCGCCGGTGCCTGCTTCCGCGACATATAGAGTAACCGTCCGGACCGAACCTTAATCCTCGAGGTCCCTCCAGTTTCGAGGCAAGAATAAATGGCGTTGGCTCTATAGCCGATTGTGCCATCGACGGTACGGGAGCAAAGCTCCCTACCGCTGAGGCGATTATCAGCGACGACAATGATCCAATGAGTTTCATTCCTTGTTCCCCTTAGTTGGTTTTTTTGGCTTCCAGAGCGAATTGTTAGCGAGTTGCTGGCCGCGAATGCGCGCCCGAATTTACTCTAAGGCGGACGGAACCTACGTCTCTTCGGTAAAGGCCCAGAGTGCAAACGTAGATGTACATTGAGCGCATACAAGCCTCCCTCAAAATATTGGTCAAGCCAGATTCCATACCAGGGCAACCTACTCTGGTCGGCTTGTGATCCTGTAGCACTACATGTGACTTGATTCGGGTTCGGCCGAGCAGAGCGATCTCTGAATCGCGCCTCGGGGAGCGGCACTTCCTAACGCCCCGGTGGGAACTGCTTTTCAGGGAGGCGAAATCGTGGACATTGTCTGTCCGCTTTGTTTCTATGTCAAGAGAAAAGCAATGCGTTTTGAAATCTAAAACCAGCTAGCTGGTAGAGTCGAAATCCCGACTAACTCATCGGCAATAGAGTTAGGGCTAAGTATTGAAATATCGCCATTCCACCGAATAAGGAGCCAAAGCAACGCCCGGAATCGCGAGTTCGTTGAAGGCGCCAAACGCCTCGGCGAGGATGGAGTGAAAATCGCGAAGTACACTCCGACGCCGGAAGGAGGTCCGATGGCGTATTACAAAGTTCGGAGAGGTCTGGTGCGATTGGAATCCGGCGGAGAGCGACCTCGATGACATCGCCCAGGCTATGGGCGTCGGGGAGGCCATTTGTACCAAGCGCGAAATTGTCGCTATCGCGGATCGTCCGCAAGATATTGAAGACGAAGAGGCCATGAGTTTCTTCGGAGGTTCGGAGGGCGATGCGGACGAGAGTCAGGGGTAGGCCCGTACATGCAAAAGGCCCCGGAGCGTGTCCGGGGCCTGCCTCACTTTCTGGCTGGGAGTGTGCACAAGTCAGGCGGTGGCGGTTCGGTATTTCTTGATTGTTAGCTCCTCTTTCGCGCGGAACCAGTCTTCCTGCTCGTGGCCGTCTTCTCGGCCTCTCTCCTCGTAGAGTTCGTACGCGCGTAGGCGGATCTGGTCTTCGAGTTCCTGTGGTTCGTTTATCGAGGTCGATGGCGATTTCTTCGGGGGATTTGTATTCATGGGGGATACTCCTTGAGGCAAACGTACGCCTGAGCACTTCTTTCGGTCAATTGCCTAAGATTGGTGCAGGGAAGAGCGTAGACTGCTGCGGTATGGCCGAGAGAAAATGAAACATCGGATTGTTCACGCGCTGCAGAAATATGTGCTGAACCCGCCGATTAAGGGTCTCTTTGCCATGGGTGTAGCTCCGCCTGGATATGCGCTCCTTGAGACCACGGGTCGCAAAACCGGGAAGCCGCGCCGAACTCCCGTGGGCGCCGCTCGCGTCGGCAATCGGTTCTGGATCGTGGCAGAGCACGGCATGAACGCAGGATACGTCCGCAATCTGGTGCGTCATCCGCGCGTGCGCGTGAAGTTGCGAGAAGGGCTCGGCGCTCAATGGCACACCGGTACCGCGCATGTGCTCCCGGACGATGATCCACGCGCACGGCAGCGTTGGCTTGCCGGTCAGGTGCCGGGCAGCAGAGCGAATGCGGCGGCGGTGCGATTATTCGGGACGGAACTTCTTACGGTGCGGATTGATTTGGATGGGTGAGGCTCAGGTGGATTCGTTTGGAGGCGCTCCGAATGAAAATCTATCAAACAACGTCGGGCAGTCGATTTGGGCGTAGAATGTTTGCCGTTTTCGGAGTCAACTAGGCAATTCAGGTTAAGGAGCCTTACTATGAAGCGCATTCTCGCGATTACCCTGTTGTGTACCGCTGTGGCGCTGGTCGCCAGCAGCCAAGCCAAGGATGTACCTAATGACGTTCAGCAAACTCTGATCTCGCTTGACAAGCAGTGGGGCCAGGCCGGGGGCGACACCACGAAGCTGGACAAAATTATCGGCGACAACTTACTGGCGATCGGCGCAAAGGGCGAAGCGCAAGACAAGCAGCAATTGATTGCCGACAACAAAGCTACCAGTGCCGGTGTGCAGAATGCTTCTTACACGCCAGACGAATATAAGTTTGAAATGCTGAGCCCTGACGTTGTTGTGATGACGCACCGCGGAACCACCAAGGGCATGCAGAACGGAAAAGAAGTCACTGAGTCGCACCGCAGCCTTCATGTCTTCCAGAAGCTAGATGGCCGTTGGCAGGTAGTGGCCAACGTGCAACTTCCAATAGCACAGTAAAGCGTGAACAGACGCTGGCTGCACCACGCGACCGCGGCGGCGTACGCCGAACGTACAAATTTTCGCACGCGTGAAGTCTGCGAGATTTGAGCAGTGGTATTACTCGGTGAGGGTTTCGGGGATGTAGACCTGGCGCAGAGGGATCAATCCTTTGTATTTGGCGTCAAGTTGAGGGTAATACTTATAGACAAGATCAACGAGTTCCTCGCCGTCAATGAGCTTGAGGTTGCGCTTGAGGTGGCGAAGTCACGCGCCTTCTTGTTGAAGCTGGCGGCGGAGACGAAGAGGCCGAAGTCTTTTTCGGACACTTTGCCGGAGAGCTCGGATACGGTGGCTTCGTTGACGTCCCCTTCCCCGCTCTTCACCTGGATGATGGTAGGCGGAGTAACACCCAAGTCATCCTTATTAGCCCAGATGTCGATCCCTCGGTCGGGGCCAGGCGGACTCACCTTGGTTTTATAGCCCATCAGGTTAAGCAGGTGTCCGACGAACTCAGCGAGGCCGTGGCCTTTCAGCTTCTGTCTCGGGTATTCATCAATGCTTCAAATCCTGACACAATGAGAGTCCAACGGTGTTGCTTGGCAGTTTCGTGATCGAGTCCGACAGCTCGCAACTGAGTTCATCAATCTCAACGATGAAGACCTACGGCTCGCGTACAAACTGCGTTCGGAGCTCGTCCATGCTCAGAGCTTTTTGTCCGGTATGACGAAAACGCTGCCGCAGAGTCAATACACTGATCTCTATCAAAGATTGGAAGAGCTTCTGCGACAAACTGTCAGACGTTGCCTTCTGGATAAGAAGTTTGGAGACTTCTTTCGTGATAGCGCCGCTGTCAATAAGCGGTGGAGACTCAGCCCCAACCCAAATCGCACCAAACAGGGTAGCTGGCTTTGCCGTAACCTGAAATGAATCTGAAATCAGTAGCACACGCAACTTCTAGTGTTTGCCGTTTGATGGTTACCCGCGACCGAAGTCGTCGAATCAACCGACACTGATAAACTTTAGCTAGCATGGCTGACGATTCTGTAAAGCTGGTTACACTCGGCGGTGAATGTTTTGAGGCGACCTTTCGTGGGACAGAACGCCCCCAAAATACGGACGGCGTGGTCTATCTGTTCAATCTCAACGACCTGCTCTCAAACCGTGGCGAGCGTCACGTTCAACTGTTCCGTTCTGGTCAGACCAAGCTCTTCACCCCCGATTACGATGAACGAATCGAAATCGTTCGCCTCAATGCGATTCGACGTGCATTCGATTTAGAAGAACTGAGCTTCAATCATCCATACGAGCCGGGAACATACAAGAACCTGACGCTCGACTCACCCGATTTTCAAAAGCAACGGCTGGTAAATGACAAGCAGATCCAACGCTACATCATCCACAAAGCCTATTGGCTGAGCCATCGCTATGGACAGCGACTCTGGCTGGTACTCGACGAACCGTTTGACCTTGAGTATTTGGGAGCGACCAAGGAAGACGTAAGACGAAACATCTGGGTCTTGAGTGAAAAACAGCTTCTTGAACCGAAGGATAGGGCGGGAGTCGCACGTCCGACCGTCAATCTGGTGGACGCTTACGAGAATAGTGGGGCAGCAAGCGACGAGACCTTTCAGCGGATGGCAATCGAAGAGGCTAAGAAGAGTATTGCTGAAGATGGAAGACCGCGCCCAAAGGTTGGTGTCGTGGTCGTCAAGGATGGCATTGTGCTGGCTAAGGCCCATCGTGGCGAGATTCCGAAATGCCACGCCGAGTTCATCGCATTGGAAAGGAAGCTCCCAGACGCGGTGCTGACAGGTGCAACTGTGTACACGACGTTGGAGCCGTGCACGACTCGCAATCATCCCAAAGTTCCTTGTGCGACTCGGCTGACGGAACGAAACGTTGCTCGCGTCGTCATTGGGATGCTTGACCCGAACGGAGATATTTCTGGGCGGGGACAGCGGCAACTCAGGAAGGCGAGGGTCACAACGGACATGTTCAAGCCCGATTTGATGACAGAGATTGAAGAACTAAACCGTGAGTTCATTCGGGCGCACGACAGCGCCTCCCCGAAAGGCACGCCCAGCTTGAAAGAACGGGGAAGCCAGAAATCAGAGAATGTAACTGTGCGGGACTGGACAACGGAGTGGACAGAGCAAGAAGGCAGATTCAGAAAGTTAGAGCTTTCTGGAGTGTTTGCGGAGTTCTGGGTCGATGATTCCGGTGCAGAAATATGTTCGATACGGAGTGATGGTAAGCCTCACGAGTTGGCCGAGTGCAAGACGGCGTGTGGCCTTGCTGGCGGGAGGCTGTCCGCATCTCCGGGCCTTAAGTTATCAGAGACGGTGGTTTCAGAACGCGAACATTGGAAACGGTGGTTGTATTTCCTGAAGGAGACCCAAGGGTTAAACCGCAAGCTCACAGATGGCAGCGGTTACATTGAACATTTAGCATCAGTGTCAGCGCGGGCATGTCTCGATTGTGCTGCCAAAACATTTGACGGCTAAGATGCGCTCTCCCTTTTTGTTTTTGTGCGGCTGCTGTTTGCAATGGGCCGAGCGGATCATGCGGAAGGTTGATGCTCTGCACGGAGCAAATGTCCCCAAAGGAACGTTCTATGCTCGACGGTTTGCCCATCATCACTTTCGACACCAGTGCTCACAATCGACTGGTCAAGGATGGTTCCCAGTCAGAAGCCGTGTTGGCGGGCATCAGGTCTGGATTCTTCTTCCGCTTCGCTGGTCTGAGCATCGAAGAACTGATTGCTACTCCAGACCCTGCTCTGAGAGAAGCTTTCTTCGTATCCTGTGCGCGACTCCAGACTGGCCCGAGTGATTGCTTATGGCCCCAAAAGAGTTGATCAAGCGTCTGATAGATGGCCATTTCAACAATCCTGTGATGTTCAACTGGGCCACGATTGATGTACGAGCACAGCCATACGAAGACCAAATCCGCAGCCGCACCTTTGTAAGCGATCAGGAACTAACCACCACGCAGGGTCAAGAGCTAAAAAACCGAAAGACGCAATACAGGGAGACGTTCGGCAAGCCGCGTGTAAAAATCCAAGAAATCTTTGAGAAGTACGGGGAGGCACCTCCGGCCACGTTCCGGGAGACAATCTCCCGATTCCAAACCACCGACGCGCCTCTCATTGCTGTATGACCGTGTTGCTGCGACTGATGCCAGCAAAGCTGGTCCCGGGTCCGCTTCTTGGTCTAGCAAGGAACATGCGCCAGAGTTAGCGATGAACCCATATCAACCTTGCGGTAGCTTGGGGCGGCGCTGGTTTGGCGCGCGTCACGCACTTTATTGGTAGTTTCACATTGTAGTTGCAACCGGATAAACGAATCCGTTTTAAGCTGCGGCTTTCTCGCGGCTCTGCAAAAATGTGAGCAGGTCAGAGTTGATCTCCTCCGCGAGGGTGATCGGCATTCCGTGCGGAGCGCCCTGGTAGAGTTTAAGAGTCGCATTTTTGACAATCTTTGAAGACATCAGCGCGGCAGCGCCGACAGGAACGATCTGGTCGTCTGTACCGTGCATGATCAACGTGGGCACATCGAATTTCTTCAGGTCCTCTGTCTGATCTGTTTCGGAAAACGCCTTGATGCAATCGTAAGCAGCTTTGTGTCCCGCCATCATGCCTTGAAGCCAGAACGAGTCGCGCGTTCCCTGAGACACCTTGGCACTCGGCCGGTTGGCTCCAAAGAAGGGAGAACTGAGATCCTTGAAAAACTGCGACCGGTCTGCGAGGAGCTGTGCGCGGAGCCCGTCGAACACGTGGATGGGCTGTCCTGCAGGATTGTTCGGCGTTTGTAGCATAAGGGGCGGAACGGCGCTGATCAGGACTGCCGTCGCGACGCGCTTTGTGCCATGTCGACCTATATATCGAGCTACTTCACCGCCGCCTGTCGAGTGCCCGATGTGGATGGCGTTGCGCAGGTCGAGTTTTGCTGTGAGTTCGGCAAGATCATCGGCATACGTATCCATGTCGTTGCCGTCCCACGTCTGGGTTGAACGGCCGTGCCCGCGGCGATCGTGCGCAATGCAACGAAAACCATGGGATGCCAGGAAAATCATCTGTGCGTCCCAAGCGTCTGAGTTCAACGGCCAACCGTGGCTGAATACTACCGCCTGACCTTTGCCCCAATCCTTATAGTAGAGCTGAGTTCCATCTTTTGTGGTGATGTTTGGCATGTCATGCCCCTTTCAGATGTGATTTGTCCCGGCTACGGAATTAAGTTCTGATTCTTGACCCGTTTTAGTGTTCGGTACGCCACTCTGTTCGCAGTTGAGTTGCCAAACTCGATTCTCGCAAACCGTCTTCTTCCCTAGGAGCGAAATCAGTGAAGCGGCTTGATATCGACAGTCGCCGAACGAACTGTCATCCTCGTGACACTTGCGACTCTCGTCAGTGGCATCAGCGCGAAACGCTGGCGGTGATGCGCTCCCGAGCACCTTCGAACACTTCAGACTCCCTGATGCTTCCTTTTCCTTTCGGTGAGTCGTCTGACAAAGTGATTTGACTTAAGCACTCTTGTTTACGTTTTGAAAATGCGCAACTTCTGGCGTGATGACTTCCTTCCGGTACTACTTCCCTTGACCACAATCTGTAACTTACCGAGATGGACCCATTGCCAGACCATGCCCGACGGTGAGGCGGCTAGCGTTGCGGCTGAGCACCGTGACGAAATGTAATCTTTCTGTCGAACTCTTGACCTCAAATATCCTCATTATGACTCTTCGCCAAATGTCCGAAGTCTCGCAAGTCCTTGCAGCATCCGCGAGTAGACGCAACAAGAGTTACGGATGGTTTGGAATGCCGAGTGCACATGGGGGGACGTGAGCATCGCCAGTAAGAAGGCGCAAGCGTGAGGCCACGATGTGTTCGGAATTCTGGATCGCGCTGATTATCAATAGGAGAAGGCAATGAGAACAAAGAATGGTATTGGAAGTCGTAGCCAGATAAACGCTCAGCCACGCATGCATCAGAACGCGGCAGAGATCCAGGCATACGGAACGGTAAGTTTCCTGCTTCCGCTGGATCTGGAAGAACCCGTTCGGCTTGAGATGACGGAGCAACTGAACCAATTACTTGCCGATTCGATGACGCTGCGCGACCTTTATAAGAAATCGCACTGGCAACTCGCGGGACCAACCTTTTATCAGCTTCATTTGCTGTTTGACAAACATTTCACCGAGCAAAGCGAAGTCGTGGACACGATTGCCGAGCGTATTCAACTCCTTGGCGGAGTGAGCATCGCAATGGCTGTCGATGTGGCGGAGGCTACACAGATCGAACGGCCGCCGCGTGGGCGGGAAGAAGTCCCGGTCCAACTCTCCCGTTTGCTCGATGGCCACCAAATCATTATCAGGCTCTGCCGGGTTCTGGCCCGTCGTGCGACTGCTCTTGGCGACGATGGCACAAACGACTTGGTTGTGAGTGACGTACTGCGAACGAACGAATTACAGGTTTGGTTTCTGAGTGAGCATCTGGTTGATATGCCGCTCGTGCATGCGATTGAGCCCGTGAGAGAGGATGACAAGAAGACAGCCTGAAGCGTATGACCGCGTTTCGGTCAACCCAAATCGCATGACAACGCAGAATCTCATTGCCTCATATATCTGATTCAGCATTTGTCGCGGCGATTGGACAGGAGGCAAAATGCCGGAAATTCTGGGTTTACACCATGTGACTGCGATTGCCAGCGAACCCCAGAAGAACATTGATTTCTATGCCGGCGTTCTTGGCTTGCGTTTGGTCAAGCTGACCGTCAATTACGACGATCCCACAACCTATCATCTGTACTACGGAGATGGCCAGGGACATCCGGGAACGATTATGACGTTTTTTGCCTGGCCAGGTGAGGCCGCTGGTCGCATTGGCACGGGGCAGTTGACGGTCACTTCTTTCGCTGTACCGGAACAGTCACTAGACTATTGGAAACTGCGCCTCACAAACCACGACATATGCGTGCAGGAGACCATCTCTGAATTCGACGAAAAGGTGCTGCTTTTTACTGATCGGGATGGACTCCGCTTGGAATTAGTCGCGACACCCCATGCAAACCCAGACCGGGTGTGGCATCGCGGTTCTGTGCCCGCTGACTTTGCTGTCCGCGGTTTCCACCATGTCACGTTGTCTGAATCTGCATATGAGAAGACGGCCTCGCTGCTAACCGAAAGTTTGGGATTCACACGCATCATGGAACACAAATCCCGTTTCCGGTACGCTGTGGGCAGCGAGACACCAGGGACCATGGTCGATGTGCTCCACACTCCCGAAGGTCCCCCGGGTTTGGTAGCGGTGGGAACGGTTCATCACGTAGCGTGGCGCACACCAACGGATCAACAGCAAGGGAAGTGGCGGGAAACGATACGAGACTTGCGGTACGACGTAACTCCCGTTATCGATCGAACCTACTTTCACTCCATCTACTTTCGTGAACCTGGAGGCGTGCTGTTCGAGATTGCAACCGACCCCCCGGGATTCGCCGTCGACGAATCTGCAGACCGAATTGGTTCGTCGCTGGTGCTTCCAGTCTGGCTCGAAGGGCGGCGCCGCGAGTTAGAACGAATCCTTCCAACCGTGCGTTTGCCAAAAGTGCCTGGAGATCAAGCCGATGCCGCCGACTAGCGATTTAGGGTTTATTCATAAGTTTGTGCCTGCCTCACCACAATCTAATCATGCGGTAACCCTTTTGCTATTACATGGAACCGGGGCTGATGAGAATGATCTTCTGCCTTTGGGGCGCGAACTCTGGCCTGGTGCAGCACTGCTCGGGGTGCGGGGCAAGGTTCTGGAGAACGGAATGACACGATACTTTCGCCGTTATGCAGAGGGTGTTTTTGATGTGGAGGACCTCAAATCTCGAACGGAAGAACTGGCACAATTCATTGATGCTGCCGCTGAACGATACAGGTTCAGCAAGACGCGGTTGATTATCGTCGGCTATTCCAATGGGGCCAACATCGGCAGCAGTCTGACTCTGCTTCAGCCACACTACTTGGCTGCTGCGGTGCTTTTTCGGGCAATGGTGCCATTTGTTCCTGACGTTATTCGCGATTTGAGCCATCTTTCAATGTTTATCGGTGCAGGGCGATTGGATCCGGTTGTTCCTTCGAGCCAGGTTGAAGAACTCGGCGCCCTCTTCGAAAGCGGCGGGGCCGATGTGACTATATCGTGGAGCCAGGGCGGGCACGAACTCGGAGAGGACGATATTCTCGCCGCAAAGACATGGCTATCCAGGGAGAATATTCGTAAGAAAGTTGCGGCTTAGATATAGATAAGGGGCGGCCCAGATTAAGACCAGATATAAGCTTAAGAGCAAGGCAACGGCGATAAGTTTAGTGAGAGCGTTTTTGATCAGGCAAGACCTGCCTTGACGGCACTGCCCGGAATTCGCGGCGCAGCAATTTCGGAACGAAGCTAAAACGATGCCAACGCGGTCGCAAACGTGGACACAGAGCGACAGACAACCGCGGAGCTTTGAAATGAGGCATTTTGCTTTGCACAACTTCATGGGTTGGCACTGTGCGTCCTGTGCTCGGCTCATCACCAGCGTCAGCGATGGGTGGGTGGAATGGCTATCCTCCGAGGACAACGGTGGTGCAACAATTCTGAATGGGCTGCGGCTGGTTCATCGCGAGGCCTGCCGCTATGATCCGCGAGTAGTATTCCGAAGCGGTCGAAGCGTGGTGGAGGGTCTGTCTCTCGAACGCTTCGTCGGACCCGATGGTCTTGTTCTGCTCCTGTCACTTCTAGCCGCGTCGGAACTGCCTGCGAAAGAAGTTATCGAGCTGGCAAAACGAGTGCAGGTTCCGGGATACGAACTGCTCCGCAATGTTGTCGGGAAAGGAAGCCCGGCGGAGCTTCTTCCACCGTCTTTGGGCTATGAATGCTACCTGCAATCGGAAATAGCGGAGGCGATTACACGGGTGATGAAAGAACCCAGAAGTGGCCTGAGTGATACGAGGGAACCAGAGTACTTGTAGATCCCTCCTTTTTGACGTGGGCGACACGCTTCGAGCATCTGTCGGAAGGGAACCGGTTTCGCTTCGGTAACTGGTGGTTGTTTTCGGAAATCGAAGGTGCTTTCTTGGTCGTGAGCATCACGAACTACTTGTTATTGAATAACCTGAGACGTGAGTAGGCTACTTGTTGAAGCGATTTCACAACCGGCAGCAAGACCCTGTAAGGAACTATTTCCTCGGGCTGTTTGGCTAGAGCTTCGTCCATGCCCCGCCTCCAGGCAACACGCAGTTCAGTATTGATGTGGATGATATTGATCCCGGCTGTTATTGCCTTGCGCAGATCTTCATCGTCGGTTCCCGACCCACCGTGCAGGGTCAGCGGAACCTGGGTTGCGTTCTTGATTTGAGCGATTCTTGCAATATCCAGGTGCTTTTTCGATTCTCCGTTCACCATACCCTTCAGCATGCCATGCATATTTCCAACCGCGGGAGCGAGAATATCGACTCTCGTAAACTCCACGAACCCTCTCGCTTCGTCGGGGCTTGTTAAGCTCTTCGCGAGATCAGGAGCCTGTTCGTGTATTTGGGAACCAGTGCCAATATCGCCAAGTTCTCCTTCTACAAGGATGGCCGGATTAATGGTTTTGAGCGCGATTACCGCCTCCTTGGTTCGGCTAATGTTTTGATCGAGAGGCAAAGCCGACGCGTCGAAAACAATGGCATCGAAACCAGCTTTTGCCGCCTCCAGAGCTTCCGGAAGCGAATGCGTATGATCTGCATTAAGAAAGATGGGGAAGGCAAATTCATCTCGCAGACTATGCACCAGAGCCGCAATCTGGCGGACTCCCATGAAATTTCGTTCTTCCTGTGACGCTCCAACAATGATCGGAACATTAAGATCGCGCGCCGCACCGAACACGGCCTTTAAGAGAACCAGGTCAGAAATGTTGAAATGGCCAATGGCCACGGCATCTTTTTGTGCCTGTTCCAAAATGTGGCGTAAAACATGCATCGAATACTCCTTAGATGATATTTTTGGCGAGAATCTTCCATCCCGTTAACTTGCAAGATTGTTTGCGAAAGGGTCAGTTCCTTTGCCAGGGGACTCATTTGCGCAATCGCTAAACAACCACCCCTCCGTCAGAGCAGCGCGAAGTGCTGCTAGTTCCTGCTTGTGAGCATAAGTTCGAGAAGTTAAGCCGGCCTGCACCGACGGAATGTCTACACGAGAGCATCCCGGCAGGCTCAATATAAAATCAGCGCCAAATGCCTGTAGCGGAGTAACCAGGCCGAGGGCAGCCGGCAGCGCCGCGATCCTCGTGGCGATTTCGAGAACACTATTCGCGGCGAAGTCATAGGCATCCGGGGTGGATAAAATTGCCGAAAAAGATCTGCCGACCGGATCCACCGCTTTCGCCCAAATCGTAGACTTGTGTCCCTTTCTTTGAGCTTGGCTGGGCCCCTCCGGAAACCGGCGAACGATTGCCTCTAGTTCCTTCTGTCCGACTCTGCTGCGAAGCAGTGGGCCGAACAGCTTTCCCACAATATTCGCGGAATGCAAAAGCTTCGTTCGGCGGAAATAGGCTGTAATGTCGCCTACGCCCGTACTATGAAAGGCAGTGGCAACGTCGCCCCATGAAACGGGAACGCATGGTTCCTCGCCGGAGCCGAAATCCACCCATCGAGTTGACCGGTCATCGAGCGGAACGATTGCCCCTGCCCGTCGGCATAGGACAGGTTTCGATACTTGCCGGATCGCAGTTCGTAGTGTTCCCTGCGATGCGGTTTCCAGCCCGCATAGAGCCATCACCAGGGAGCATGGTCGCCTCAATTTGCTGGAGACATACCCCGCGAGGCAATCGCTTGGAACCACATCAAACCCTGCTCCCGGGACTACGGTAATCCCCGCGGAACGTATTTCCTCTTGGCGCGACCACAATGCCTCGAAGACTTCGATTTCACCCGTGATATCGATGTAATTTGTCTTCGTCGCCAGACAAGCATTCAACATGGGAGCGGAAGTGATCGCGAAAGGACCGGCCGCATGCACAACACATGTGATATCTTTCAGCGCGCCAGATAACCGCTGCATGTCATCAAGTCCGACAACGCGCGTTGGCAAATTGAGCCGGTCGCCCAAGGCTGATAGCGCGCCTTCGTGCCGGCCAGCGAGAACAATGTCTAAATTCTTTGCTACCGCGAGCTCAGCCGCGAGGCGCCCCGTATAACCGTAAGCACCGTACAGTAACAACCGTGATTTGGTCATATAGCCAGCCATTCCAGTCAACTCTGTTCTCAGCCTTTTGCCTCATCAATTGCCATTACGTGGCGACATGCCAAACTTGCCTTTCACGGCGTAGCTGGTGTCGGTGACTTGCCCTGTTTCCATTAATTCTTTCAACCGGTGTAGATTTGAGGACATTTCTTTGGCCGGAAACTTTCCGATTAACGCAAGTGCAGCGCGTCCCAATCTGCCGAGAGGTGTCGTCATCACCTCGTGAATCTCTGTCTCGTCGGGCGTAGATCCGGGAGAGAAATGAATTTCCCAAAAAGTTGTCAGCCCAGATGAGCTGACAGTTTCATACTTGATCAGTTCATTGATGCGCTCTTCTGTCACCCTCACCGTCCACCGCAATTGAATGCCCAACGGCCCTTCGATTGTCCAGCGCGAAACTGCTGGACCCGACGACTCAATTGCAATGACATCCCCCAGGAAGCTGGGCAGATTCTCAAAATGTCGATAGAACTTGTAGACCTTATCCACCGGGCATTTGATGATCACACTTCTTTCGATATTTTCGTTTCTCCGGCGAAATGCGGTTCTCTCCATAGACTGTCTCCGATCAATTCGTCTCAGGGCCACGATCATCGTCACGAGGGCTGCAAAACCGATGACTGCTAGGAGCTTTCCTGTTTGGGCCCTCCGAGGCAGTTTTCCCTGACCACTGCGCACCGGGCGGAAGGCGCTGATGATCCGTATTGAACTCATCGCAATCGAATTACTCGGCATCAATCTGTTCCCTATCGAAGGCGCCTTGAACGGTCGAGATCGTTCTCTGCGCTAACCCTTTGGCCTCATTGGCAAGGCGTTCAAAGTCTGATGTTGGTCGAAGTCCCATAATCATCCCCTGTGCAAATAGCCATGCCGGTGTTCCTCGAACACCATACTGTCGAGCAACGATCTCGGCGGCCGTAACCGCTTCCATCGCGGTTCCGTCGGCAAGTCCCGCGTGCAAAGCGGGTAGGTCTATACCAGATCCCCTCGCGTGAAAGTCGATCACGGCTGGGTCTTCGAGGTCCTGGTTCAAGACAAAGTGGGCTTTGAAAAGCTGTTTACGAAATTGCCGGGAACTGCTTACCTGATGTTGGCGGGTCCACTCAGCAGCACCTAAGGCCATACGGGTGTTGGGAAGTTGCTCAGGCCAATTCAGCGGTAGCCCAACTTTTTTGGCCTCGCGCTCTAGCGTCGTGTACATCCTGCCGTTGCGACGTCCAGCCGGAATCCCACCGCGCGGGATATCGGGATGCGCCTGAAATGGCAGCTCGACGACATTCAGCCCGTGAGTCGCGAGAATTACATTTCTTTGCTGTCCTACGTAACAGAATGGACATATGAAGTCGTACCAGTGAAACACCGTTCTCGGGTCACCCGCACCAAGCCGATCGTTCATGGCGATCCTCTCTCTAGCTTTCTGTGCTCCGTGAGATCGTCAGCTTCGACTCCGAATGCCATGCCCTTTGCTGATCCTGGCAATCTCACTGGGTCCAAATAACGCGAGGCAACCAGAAGGGTCCGTTCATCAGACCTTACAAGTGCGCGGAGAGTCCCACGAGAATGTTCGTAACACGAGTGCCCCATCAATTTGTGTTCTGGCGTTCTCATGCAGATCACTTTTGCGGGCTCACCTTTCGAAATTGTGGGCTCGGTATCACTCGTGCATCTGGCTTGCCAAACCTCTTTCGCCCTCCTTTTGAAGAAAGATTTTGCTTAACAGGTGTGTAAGTGGTTCGCCAGATCAATAGCGTCGCCAGATTGGTGTCGCCGCAAGAGGGCAATCGACAATAATGGCGAATTGTCGACAGAAGGATCATGAAGGAGTCTCTGGCCCTACCCAGTCCTGTCTGGGCCTACGCTGCGCAAATAGATGTCGGCAACGAAAAAAAAGAATGGGCCGTAAAAAATGCGACCTAACCCATCGGAACAATAAGAACTGCTGACCGCGAGCTATGCCTTGGCCTGAGGAAGGAACATCTTGAACATGTTGACTACCGCTTTGTCCAACTTCTTTTCATTCTTGTTCGGGTTCCCGGAAAGCATGTCTTCTGGCCATCCCGCCAGAGATTCGGTCGGAGTGGAGTATTGAAATAGGAGTAGTGTTTCCGGTGAGCAAACACATGGGTGACCCTTGATGCCCGCCAAGCTTCGCCGAGCTCGACAATTCAAAGCCCGGCATAGACCAACCTAGTAAAGTGCGCAGGATCGATCACAAAATGTCCCCATTTTTCGTCAAACGCGGCGGTCGGGTTTGCGGCGATAACTTCATCCAGCGACTGGTCCTGCCGTTTCAGTGCGGCCACTTTGTCACGAACGGACACCAACATATCGCGAAATTCGATCAACTGGGTGCGCGTACCCACAGGACCATGACCGGGAATCACGATAGTCTGGTCAGAAGTGCATTCAACGGCATTGTCGGCCCATTTGATGGCATCATTGACGCTACCACCGTCCTGATTGTCGATAAATGGGTAATAGCCATTCCAGAAGGTATCTCCGAGAGCTAACACATCCGCGTGTTCAAAGTACACTGACAAATCCCCATCGGTATGGCCTGGGCCATAATGCCGTATTTGGATATTCTCTCCTGCAAAAGAGATCGTTTTCCTTTCATCCACCAGGATGGTTGGGCTCGCTCCAGCCGCTACGGGGAAGAAGGTCCAATTCCAATCGTCGACATGAGTGGCTTGAGACAAGTGCTTTAGGGTGTTCCGGTGTGCAATGAGTGTTGCGCCAGATTCGTGCATCCATCGATTGCCATCAGTGTGATCCCAGTGCCAATGAGTGCTTACCACATATTTCAAAGGCGCAGGGTTGATCTCGTTGAGTGCAGCTTTCACTTTAGTTGTCGATACGCTGATTCCGGCGTCGACAAGAAACTTCCCTTGCTCGCCTGACAATACGATAATGTTGGCACCAGAGCCGAGCAGCACGCTAATGTTTCCGCGCAAGCGTTCAGTAATCAGATCACCCTCTGCCCTTCGTAAATAGAGAGCGCCTGCTCCGGTATGGAAGTAGTCATTTGGCATAACATCCAGCTTCTGGCGAGATCAAGGAACAAGGGCACGCCACCTTCAACTTCTTAGAGTCGAATGATCGCCGCGAGGGTACGCAAAATCGTGTCCCGATACGGAAACCGACTCTGGCCGTTCCTAAGTTTGCGAACCATTATCCGAGGACCGAAAGACTGGCTAACATCTTTCGATATATTCGCTTCGGGTCTCACCTGCTCGCTTCGAGTTTGCACCTGTTAAAGGTAAAGACGATGAGCCTTTTTCTGAGAAGGCATGATGGAACCGAATGCCCCAGCGCAAGGACGCAGTCATCGGAATCGCTGTTAGGCGTGCTCGCGGATCAACGCTCGCCGTGGCACACACGCGGCGCTCAACTCTCCTCTCATGTCGGGCGCGACGTTCAGGTTCAGGTGAAAGAGGTTGTCGGGGTCGTACCGACGCTTCACCTGCGCGAGGCGCTTCAGGGTCGCAGGCGGGTACGCGCGGCGGACACCGTCCTCGCCCTCCTCGCCGATGAACCCGACGTAGGCCGGAGTCGTGACTCCACCGGAAAGGGCCTTGGCCAAGCCGGCGGCCCAGGTCTCATGCTCCGCGCGTTCCTCGACGCGCTCATCCATGGCGGCAGCATGTTCACCATGAGCTTTGCTCGCCGGTGGCCGAACGCGGTCGCCTCGTCGGCGACGCGCGCCATCGCGCCCCCGAGAACGCGCAATTGCGACGGCGGCGATCGCGGCAGTCGCGGTTTCGAGGTGCGCGAGGATCGTCTCCGCCCCGCCCGTCGAGAGCTCATCGACGAGCAGGTTCGTTCCTACGGAGAACGCCGGACCAGGGGCTTCCGGCCCCGCGTACATCTCCGGGTAGCGGATCGGCCGAACCATGTCGGCGAGCGGAGTGGCGAGGTTGCGGATCGGCGCGATCGCCTTCTCAGCCGCTGCAGGCTCGCCCGCGTAGACCATACGGGCCATCACCACGGGCTTGCCGTGCTGCTCCGGAGCGGATGAAGGGCAGCGGCGGGGCCTTCTTCAGCACATTCGCGATGACGGATAGGTCCTCGGGCGCCGCATCCGCCGCAGCGACCAAGCCGGTGATCACGTCGGCGCTCGCAGGGAGCAGCAACATCCCGCCGACGACCTGGTCGATCTCGTGCAGCCGCAGACGGAGTCTGGTCACGACACCGAAGTTGCCGCCGCCGCCCCGGAGAGCCCAGAAGAGATCTGGGTGAGCGTGCTCGTCCACGTCGAGAAGCTCGCCGCCGGCGGTCACCACCTCAGCCGCGAGCACGTCGTCGATGGTGAGGCCGTGCTTGCGGACGAGGAAGCCCATGCCGCCGCCGAGCGTGATCCCACCGAGGCCGACGCTCGCGGTGTCGCCGAGCCCGGTCGCGAGGCCGCGTTCGCCGGTCGCCCTGGTGTAGTCGCCGGCCTTGACGCCGGTCTGCGCCCACGCGGCTCGGCCGTCAGCGTCGATTTCGACCGCGTTCATCGCGGAGAGGTCGAGGACGATCCCGCCCTCGGACGTACCGTCCCCCGCCCGGCTGTGGCCGCCGCTCCGCACCGCGAGCTCGGCGCCGGTCTCCCGTGCCAGAGTCACGACGCGCGCGACGTCCGATGCGTCGCTGACGCGGACGATGGCCGCGGGCCGACGATCGAAGCCGGTGAAGAACACTCGGCGCGCGTCGTCGTACCGGGGGTCGTCCGAGCCGATCACCTTGCCTTTCAGGTGGGCGCGAAGGTTCGAGATTTGGATATCGGTTTCGGCCTTCATATGGTCCTCCTCGATAACGACCCCGACTGAAGATGTCACTCGCTCTCAACTTGCTTCGACCGCAAGCACGATCTTTCCGTTCAGGTGGGGCCGTGTGCCTTCCAGCATGAAATGAGCCTCGCGTGCATCCGCCAGGGGTAGAACTGTACCTACGTGTGTGCTCAGTTGGCCTGCATCGAGGAGGCTAGCAATCTCTGCCAGATACTGGCTTGTGACGTTGACAAGAAAGAACGCGGCTACCACCCCGTGGCTCCGTGCGAGATCCTGATCAGGAAGCGACACGGCCGAAATCAGCTTGCCGCCTCGATGGAGCACCTGAAACGATCGCTTTTGCGTTTCGCCGCCTACGAGATCAATGACGGCGTCCGCGTTCTGCACCTCTTCCTCAAAACGTTGGGTCTTGAAATCAATGACCACATTTGCGCCGAGGTTTCGCACGAAAGAGATGTCATCCGTGGCCACGGTTGCAATGGTTCGCACACCTGCGCGACGGGCCAACTGAACCGCATAAGCTCCGACGTTTCCTGCCGCCCCGTGGATGACCACCGTTTGGCCTGCTTTGAGATGGGCGTGATCAAACAACGCCTGCCATGCCGTCACGGCGATCACAGGAACAGAGGCAGCTTCAATGTAGGTTAGCGAGGTTGGCTTCCTCGAGACCATCGCTGCGGAAGCCACAGCATACTCAGCATAGGCCCCGATGAACTGGGGATTCGTAACACCATAAACCTGATCTCCCACATGCAGATCAGAAACCTCTGATCCCACGGAGATGATTTCACCAGATAGATCCGATCCAGGAGTGAGGGGGAGGGGTTGGGGCAAAGCGCTCTTCCCGGCCCTGATCCAGCCGTCCCACAAACCGATCCCAGCGGCTTCAACTTTGACAAGAACCTCGCCAGGGCCGGGATTGGGCCGAAGGATTTGCTCGAATCTCATAACCTCTGGTGGCCCGAACTCATGGACGCGCCAGGCCATCATTAACTGGTCCTGACTAACCTGCTGCACGCTGCTGCTGGGGGCCATTTCATACTCCTCACGATATCGTGGCATCATTTGTCGCGAGCGCTTTACCGGTCCGGTATGGTGAGAGGACCGTGCTTGGAATCGACAACGAAGATAGCAAGTAGGCTCGCAGGGGCGCTATCACTCGCGTTTTCACTGATCCGGTGATGTGAGCCGGCCTCCTCATAGAAGCCTTCGCCGACCTGGTATATCTTAGGGGGCTCATTGTCAACCTGGCTGCGAATGGCACCTGACAGCACGCGAGCGTAAATGAATGCCGACGCAGCATGGTGATGTGGCGGCGACTTGGCGCCTTGCGGATATGTCACGACCACGACGACCATGCTTTTTCCTTCAGTATTTGGGATGACGTGTTCTGAGACGACTTTGATCTGCTCGACGTTCTGCGCAACTCCGGAGGAAACACCCAGGGCCATCACCGTTAATACCAGGGTTTGCATTGCTCTCTTCATTGGTTTTACCGTCATTAGTTTTACCATCCCTTTTTTAATTTGCGTTACGCTCATGGTCACGCAAGTTCTCGAGAACGATCTCATAGAAGGCACTTTGCCCTTAAGAAACCGACCCTCTTGAGAGGAATCGTGTGAGCACAACTGAGAAGAAGCCACCAATTCCTTCCAGCATGAAGATGCACGTCGCATTCCAATAGGCTGCAATCGGGAAGCCGTCCTTTTGATGACCCACGATTCGAAAAAGGCTGGGCCGTTCACTGTAGTGTCAATGGCGGTGACGATAAGCCGACGAAAGCGTCTGCAAGATGACATCTGTCCTGTTCAGCGGGAATAGCAATATCTCATGGTCATATTCCCGGAGCTCCAAAATGCTAGTGCTCCCTTCGTCAAGACGAATTATGCAGTTCTCAGCGAAATGGAATAGGACGTGCTGAGAAACGATCTGAAAGAGAAATGAAAATGCGGTGGCCGGACCAGTAAGGCTATCCGGGAGGATACAGTTTATGAGCACCAGCGTGTCGACAGAAGTCGCAACCAGTACGTGGAAGATCGATCCTGCACACTCAACCGCACAGTTCAAAGTCCGGCACATGATGATCTCGAACGTGAACGGCGAGTTTACCGACATAAGCGGGAAATTGGAGCTGGATGGAGCAGACATAACCAGGTCGCATATTGAGGCAACCATCGCGGCTGTAACCATTAACACGCGTGACCCACAGCGAGATGCTCATCTAAAAAGTGCAGACTTCCTTGACGTGGAGAGATTTCCGACGTTGAACTTCAAGTCCACAGATGTCTCCAGGACGGGTGAAGTTGAACTCGCTGTATCGGGCGAACTTACAATACACGGCGTCACTCGTGAGGTCGTCTTAGCCGTTGAAGGCCCAAGCGCGCCCATGAAAGATCCGTGGGGTAACACCCGAATTGGACTATCCGCTATCACGCATATCAACAGGAAAGACTACGGTCTTGCCTGGAATGCGACCCTTGAAACCGGCGGTTTCTTGTTGGGCGATGATGTTGCAATCAGCTTGGATATTGAGTTCGTCAAAGGGTGACAAACCGTAAGGACTTCGATCACGTGGCGCAGGAAGAATGAACTTTCCTCGGGGTCAGCCCTCGAAAGTCGCTTCTTTGAGCGCGACGCTGGCGAACGGCTTGACGAAATGTCGCATACATCGACGCCCTGTTTCTCGCGGCCGCCGTTCCAAGCCTCGAAGTTGGTTTCCGTTCGCGTCGCGCGTCGTATGGAACGATATTAGGTGGACTTCTGGGAGACGGAAAATGGACTCGCCAGCAGTAACTGGACAGGGGGCTGTCGTCCGTGACTATCTCGCTGCGGAACGGACCCTCCTTGCATGGATTCGCACAGGTTTGGCATTGATGGGATTCGGCTTCGTTGTTGCGCGTTTCGGGTTGTTCCTGCAACAACTTCAAATTGCCCAGCAACCGTCATTAGTGAAGCCTAACGGTCTTTCACTGTGGTTTGGAACCGCACTTATCGGAGCCGGTGTAGTACTGCATCTGTTCTCCGGGTGGCATCACCTTCAACTAATCCGGACTATGGGTCAGGGCCTTGGCACGCGCCCTCACACTACGAGTCTGGCCGTACTTACCTCCATGTTTCTGGCTCTGGTCGGGATAGGAATAACGATTTATCTGATTTCAGCTCGCGACTCTGTGCATTCTCATTTTGCAAACAACAAGGAGACTTTCATGACCGACAACATGGGCGACGGAATTCTAAACAAACGAAGCAATCACACAGTAACCGAGACTCTCGAGAGGCTCAAGCAGACTTTGCAAGGGAAAGGGATAACCATCTTTGCGATAGTTGACCATTCCAGTGAAGCTGAGAAGGTAGGGCTAAAAATGCGTCCGACCAAGCTTGTGATCTTTGGCAGTCCCAAAGCAGGCACGCCTCTGATGCAGGCCTCCCCGGGCATCGCTATCGATCTCCCGCTGAAGATATTAATCTCGGAGGATCCCGACGGAAACGTGTGGGTTTCCTATAATAGCCCGACATATTTGCAGAAGCGACATGGTTTGCCCCAGGAGTTGCTGCCAAACATAGCCGTGGTCGAAACATTGGCAGCGGCAGTCGCGGAATGATTCCTGCGAATGGTGCTGAGCTAATAAGGTCTCGATCCATCAGCCAGGCACAATGGAGTATTCTGGCTCCGTCGGCAGGAACGAATGAACGACTTTCAATACGGCTGTAACCCGACTCTCAAGCAGATTGGTCAAGGCGAGCCAATGTTATGACAAACGCCTCCGGGACCACTGACAAAGCCTCTGCCGGCGACCCGATTCCTCCCAAGTGTTCCGTCATTGAGGTGCATGTAGGCGAGTTGAAGCAGCTATTCAACGCCATCGATCCTTCTCCGTTTCGCGACAAAGATTTGGATCCCAAAGCTGAGGAATTCATTGTGGGTTGGGCTAAGGACCTGCCACGTGACACAACGCTGGGTCTGGTGGTCGATCTCGACCGCGAAGCTGGATTACCCGACGAAGCTTCTGTATTGCGCGACGCGGTTCACGAGTTCTTCAATCAACGTGCCCAGGCCTATCGGCGGCGTCTGCGCGAATTGTTCCGAGTGGGCCGGACCAGTCTTGTGATCGGTCTCGTTGCTTTAGCGTCGGCGGTTGCATTGGGCGATTTTCTAGCTGCTTTGATGAGGGGCAGCAGTATTGGCGAGATTGTCCGCGAAAGCCTTACGATCGGCGGCTGGGTTTCCATGTGGCGCCCTCTCGAAATTTTCTTATACGATTGGTGGCCGATTCGCAGTGAGGCTCGGCTTTCTGACCGGCTGGCAGGGATGCCTGTGCGCATCCGATATATGAACGCCACAGCTTCCCATGCGTGGAAAGGAGACTGGCCAGCGGTGTCACCAAGAGGTGACCGGGCCAGCAGCGAGGGCCCCACCCCGAGCTCGAAATCAGGCAAGTTGAGCCCTTACACCAATGAACTGTCTTAGAGCTCTTGCACCTTATGTCCTCAATACTAAAAGCTTTGCACAGTCACAACATCTTCCGACCCAGTCACGGGAACGCATAGAACCGATGTAAATGGCAAGATGCTTATTTCGCCAGTAGCTTCAATCTCCCGTTAACGTGCGGGCCGGCTCTTCGAAGCGTTCTAGACGACGGAAAGCAGCAGGATTGGGATCGGCCGGACTCTCGGTCGCTCTATCATCGAGCGTCAATGGGTGGCACCCTTCATATCTGATTCCGGCATCAGTACCTATAGATAACTACAGGGTCGCAGCTGGAGACTTTGGTATACCGCGAATGGTATTAACCCGGTAACGTAAAGGACGTGCAAGGTCAATCGATCGCGCTTGCCTGAGCTTTTCTGGGGCGAGCGGACTTGCCGTGATCGGGTTTTTTACGAAAGTTTCTCGGCGAGAGATAATTCAGGACCAGATGCGATCCCTCTTTGGAAGGCGGCGTGTAAATTTCGGTACCAAACCGAAAGAGTTCAAAATCCTGCGATCGCTCTCACTCTACCTGTTGTTGTGGTTCTCCGCAGTAGGCTCGGTCTATGGCCTCGATCACGACCGACGAATCTCCCAGTACGGCCATACAGCCTGGCGAGTGCAGGACGGCGCAATCACACCGGCAGGTGCAATCACCCAAACGACGGATGGCTATATCTGGTTGGGAACATCCGCCGGGCTGATGCGTTTTGATGGGATGCGATTTGTAGTATGGACCGCTCCTGAAGGCTCGTCTTTACCGGATAGGCGTTTCACTTCGCTCCTGGGTGCTCGCGACGGCAGCCTGTGGATTGGAATGACAAATGGCCTCAGCCGTTTAAAAAATGGCCAGTTGGAGACCTATACGAATCCGGCCGATGGCGCCGGCATCAGTGCCGTTTTCGAAGACAGGGCAGGGACAATCTGGGTGACCCGCTACCACGTTCCACAGGGCCAAGGGCCGCTATGCCGGGTCGCAGAAAAGGACCTTCACTGTTACGGCAAAGATGCTGGTATTCCCGTTCGGTACGGCCTGGGCTTGACCGAAGACAGCCTGGGAAACTTATGGTTTGGTTCCACTGCGCTTTGCCGTTGGCGCCCGGGGTCATCAAGCATCTTCTTCGACGATGTACTGAAGCGTCAAAAAGCGGGCACCGGGGTACTTGACGTTGCGGCCGGGCCGGATGGATCCGTTTGGGCAGCTATCGATGGGGTAGGGCCGGACCTCGGGGTGCGGTACTACTCTCAGGGAAAGTGGGCCAGCTACGTCGTTCCCGGGTTCAATGGCGCTGCTGTTCGAGCGCTCGCGTTGTTCGTTGACCGTAGTAAATCATTCTGGATCGGAACTGACAACAATGGGCTTTACCGTGTTCACGACGGTATCGCCGATCACTATGGAGGTGCGGACGGTCTCTCGGGCAATTCCCCAAGTATTTTCTACGAGGACCACGAAGGCAATTTATGGGTGGTGACAGAAGGTGGGGTCGATATATTTCGAGATACTCCAGTTGTCACTTTCTCGATACATGAAGGATTGTCTTCGGCGGGAATCCGCTCGGTTCTTGCTTTGCGGAATGGTTCGGTTTGGATCGGGAACCAGGGAGCCGTCGATATTCTGCGCGCAGGCCGAAACTCGCCTCTGTTAGCCGGCCGAGAGCTGCCAGGGCAAGATGTGGCGGCCATGTTTGAAGACCACGCCGGCGCGGTGTGGCTCGGGCTCGATCAAAGATTGATGATCTACGAGCGGGGGCGTTTTAGTGAGATCAAGAGATCAGATGGCGGCACTTTCGACGAGGGAGAAATTACCGCTATCACCGAAGACGCAGATCATGACATTTGGGCGCTTACCTGGAGCGGGCAAAGTCTCCTTCGCATTCGGAACCACCGGGTGCAAGAAGAAATCCCCTTGAGCAAAGATCTGCAGCCTGCGGCTTTCCTCGCGGCAGATCGGAGGTCAGGTATCTGGATCGGCTCCAGAAAGGGCGCCCTGGCTCTGTATCGGGATGAACATTTGCAGGTGACTCCCCGGGTAGACGGCGAAAGTCCTATCGCCAGCCTGGGCGTGATTGTTGATTCCGACGATTCTGTTCTGTTGTCGACGAACCGCGGACTGCTTCGATGGAATGATGGGCGCTGGAGTGTTCTCGATACCCGGAATGGTCTTCCTTGCAATTCGATTTTTTCCGCCGTGAACGACAACTCCGGTTCTTTATGGCTTTACGCGGCGTGTGGTCTTCTAAAGGTCGAAGCTTTGGAGCTGGCGAAGTGGCATGTCCGTGCTGACAGCCAGTTGAACGTGAGAGTCTTTGACGCCCTCGACGGAGCGCACCCCGGACACCAGTCAACCCTTCAGCCCTCATCTTCGAAGGCGCCGGATGGAAGGCTTTGGTTTCTGAACGGCCTCATGGTGCAAATGATTGATCCCGACCGCTTGTACGGCAATGCTATTCCGCCGCCAGTACATATAGAGGAAGTGGTGGCTGATCATAAGAAGCATGAGCCGCAGAACCAGCTGCGTCTTCCTGCCCTGACGCGTGAGCTGGAAATCGACTACACGGGACTGAGCTTCGTGGTCCCGCAGAAGGTGCATTTTCGATACAAGCTGGAAGGTCACGATGCGGGTTGGGAGGAGCCAGGAACCCGCCGGCAAGCTTTCTACAGCGACCTCCGTCCAGGAACGTACCGCTTTCGAGTTGCAGCCTGCAATAACGATGGAATCTGGAACGAGGCAGGGGCGATGCTCGACTTCAGTGTTGCGCCCGCCTGGTACCAGGCGCCCTTGTTCCGGCTTCTGTGCGCTGCGACAGCTATCTTCCTAGTGTGGGTTCTCTATCGGTTGCGGGTGCGGAAAATTGCGAAAGCCATCAGCGCCCGCTTCGATGAGCGATTGGCGGAACGCACCCGTTTGGCCCGAGAACTTCATGACACATTTCTCCAAACCATCCAGGGGAGCAAGCTGGTTGCCGATGATGCATTGGAACAATCTGCCGATCCGGTTCGGATGCGTCGGGCAATGGAGCGATTATCGGTCTGGCTGGGGCAGGCAACCGACGAAGGGCGAGCGGCCCTGAATTCCCTCCGTACTTCAACCACGCAAAGGAACGACCTTGCCGAAGCTCTCCAGCGCGCGACCGAAGACGATTTAATCCCAAGCGCCATGGCGGTCACTCTTTCCGTGGTTGGCCAGGCCAGGGAGATGCATCCAATCGTGCGGGATGAAATCTACCGTATCGGATTTGAGGCGATCCGCAACGCCGCCATGCATTCCAGGGCCAGTCGACTGGAAGTGGAACTAAAGTATGCACACGACCTCATGATTCGTGTAAGTGACAACGGCATAGGAATCGAGCCGGCTGTCGCAGACCAGGGTAAAGATGCGCACTTCGGACTACAGGGAATGCGGGAGCGGGCCGCCCGTATCGGAGGAAAGCTTACTCTTGTCAGTTCTGCGACCTCCGGCACCGAGGTCATCCTGGCTGTTCCTGGCGGTATCGTCTTCCGAAAGGCAAAGTCGGGTTTGTGAAGGCGCAGCCGCAAAATTCAAGTCTAACCGCCGATTTGGACCATCGTCCTGGATGGCGTTACAAAGCTGGCCTCCCCAATGTGATGCCGCTCTTCTTTCCGGTCCACTGCACCACGGATAAACTCCATCAGTTGATCGTCTGACGCGCCGCGACGCATGAGTCCGGACAGATCATGGTCCCAAACCGAGAAAAGACAAGTACGTAGCTTGCCATCGGAAGTGATCCGGACACGGCTGCAATGGCCGCAAAACGGCTGGGAAACGGGCGCGATGATTCCGATCTCGCCGATGCCATCTTTGAACACAAAGCGCCGTGCTGTTTCACTGCGCTCGTGGGGTATCTGCACAAGTTCGATATATTGGGCCATGCGGCGTACGATCTCGTCCATTGTGACCACGACATCGGGTGACCAGACGCGCTCTTCCCCGATGGGCATGAACTCGATGAAGCGCAAGACTACTCCCTCGTCGCGAGCGAACTTGCCAAACGGTATGATTTGATCATCATTGAATCCCCGCATCAGGACACAGTTGATCTTTACTGGATTGAGGCCCGTGCGTTTCGCGGCACGAATCCCGGCGAGTACATGACCCAGCCCGTCAGAGACGCGCGTCATGCGAGCGAAGCGGTCGGGATCGACGGCATCCATGCTGACGGTGACCCGTCGCAGGCCAGCGTCTTTGAGGGGCCCAGCCATCTCGGCCAGAAGATGTCCATTTGTTGTCAGAGCAATATCGAGAGCCTCTTCATCAACAGTACGTAGCCGCGCCAACTCCCTTACGAACTCTATGACGCCCTTACGCAACAGCGGCTCTCCCCCTGTAACCCTGATCTTCTTGATTCCGGCGCTGACGAAGAGCCGAACCATACGCATATATTCGGGAAAGGGCAGGTCGCCGTAAATCGCGCTCTTATTTCCGCTACGGCAATAAACACATTTGTAGTTGCAGCGATCAGTGACCGAAATCCGCAGGTCGGTAATGGCACGGTCAAATCTGTCAAGAAGGCGCATAAGGATCGATTCCGTACTCTTGGATGACGGGATTCGCCTTTTGGGTATCAAGGTAGAGAGAAAGTTTGGATGAGAGTTTGGGTGTCAATAACTCGACCCCTGTCGAACGAAGTGTCAAATTAGCGACATCGCCTGATTGCAGTTCGAACTCTTTTGGTGCTCTAGGCTCAGGTTTCCAATAAGTTGTGAGACCTGTACCGAAAACACAGTCTCGGCAGCTCTCATGCATGTGTTGAACTGATCATCTGTTCGATTGAGAAGGAGAAACGATGACGACTCGTCCGCCCTTGCCGCCCTTTACCCGCGAAACTGCGATTCAGAAAGTACGCTTGGCCGAAGATGGTTGGAATTCACGTGATCCGGAAAAAGTAGCTCTCGCCTACGCACTGGATTCCCGTTGGCGAAACCGATCAGAATTTATTAACGGCAGAAAGGATATCATCGCGTTTCTTTCGCGGAAGTGGACGAAAGAACTGGATTATCGGCTCATCAAGGAGCTTTGGGCATTCGTCGGAAATCGCATTGCCGTACGCTTTGCTTACGAGTGGCACGATGATTCAGGGAATTGGTATCGATCATACGGTAATGAGAATTGGGAATTCAACGACGACGGCCTGATGCGATTGCGGTTTGCCTGCATCAACGATGCTCCCATTAAGCAATCCGACCGCAAATATCATTGGGCGCTGGGTCGCCGTCCAGATGATCATCCAGGGTTGAGTGATCTTGGTTTCTAGCCGGGGGATGCCTGCAGGCTTCAGAAGACCCGAATTGAGCACCTCCTGATTGAAGAAATTATAAGGAAGGCGCCACAGGAGGAGATCAAATGCTAGCCCCGTTCATTCGAACGAGATCTTGGCCATCATTCCTTTGTCCTCGTGATTGAGCAAATGGCAGTGGAACAGGGACATGCCTTTGATTAAGGGGTTGGTGAAGTCCATGATGAGATCAACTGTTCCTCGTGCGGAGACATTCACCGTGTCCAGCCATTCGGGAGTCCCCAGCCGCACTCCATTCACCGCGTAGGCGAGAAAGTGCGTCTGGTGAATATGCATGGGATGGAGTTCGTCCGACTGGTTGACGATACGCCAGTGCTGATAGGTGCCGACCTTTACACGCAGCATCGGCTTCGCATCGGGCGCGTACTTCTGTCCGTTAATGTAAAACCCATTCTTGTCTTCCCTAAAGGTAACAACAAAATCCGGCGCCGACTTCTCCCAAGCCTGTAGATCAACTTTCCGGCGCAGCGGAGGTTGCGCATCGCTGGAACGCAATGCCGCGAGGGCTGAGTGTTTCCGGCCGGGGACAATATCAGCCAGCACCATTCCTGGATTCGGATCCCCGGCTGGGCCCGTGTTTACGCAGTGGGTTCGCAGCATGGCGTGAGTTCCCGGCGCCGGGCTGCTCACAATCGCCTCAAGCCTTCCAGCAGGAGGTAGGAGAACATGGTCCGCGAGTCGGGTGGGGCGTTCGGGATTGTGAACAGCAAGGGGCATGCCGTCCATGGCTACAATTTCAAAATGCTGACCGTCGAGCGCGAGATCTAGATAGCGGTCAGCAGACGCGTTCACCATCCGCCAGAACTGGCGCTCGCCGGCTGCGACTTCAATTTCGGGCCGAACCACCCCATTGACGGTAAAAATTCTGTCCGCCAGTCTATCCTCTGCTCCGCAGCCCTTGTCTGCAATCGTCACTTCTCGCCGCAGGGCGGCTGCGTTGGGATCGTGCTCGATCGACGAGCCGCGCAAAACCAGAATTCGTTCGCGCAACCGGCCCACCTCCGGAACATAACGTTCCATGCCTTCCACGACGATGGCACCCGACATTCCATCCAGTACCTGCCGATGACTCTCACCGTGGGGGTGGGGATGATACCAATACAGTCCCGGGGGATGGTCCTTTGGAATCTCCACGACATAGTGCAATGTTTGTCCAGGCATGGCAAGCATCGTGAGAACATCGTCTTGTGGCGCCTTGGGAGAGATTGCTAATCCATGAAAATGCAGGTTCGTCATGCCCATGCAAGGCCCGGTAGCGCAAGGCTCGTTCGACGTGGCCGCCAGATCGTTTACGTAAGCAATTTTGAGAGTGTCCCCCGGCTGGACCCGTATCACAGGAGCTATCATTTTGCCGTTGAAGCCGAACGCATGCTGTCCGTGAGCAACCTGCACTGCATGTAGAGTCAGGGAGACAACCTTGTTCTGGCCTCTCACTTCAGGAGATTCTGGGAGCCGCGGGTCTCGGGCTTCCATTGCTGTGGAAAGTAAAGTGAGGGGAAAAATATTCAAGAAAACACTCACACATAACGCTCGTAACATGATCATCAGCCTCGAAAGGTATGAATTGTGGTTCAAACACTGGCCGTGAGCCGCTCGAGGACAATGGTTTGGTCACCTTGGAGACGTTGCTCCTAATCCTGGTTAATCGCGGAGCGGACGGAGAGCGACACCACTCCGTAAATAGGCTCGCTATCGCCTTCTCAGTGGACGACCACGGCGGCGCTCCTCGCAAGTCTTCGGTCTTGGCATTTGTCAGACTGGGACTGATCGATGTCGATCTGGTCACCGCTGGCAATGATCGTATGCGGCCAACTATCGTCTGTCTGTGGTTCGGCCCGACACTCTGCGCTCGACGCCAGCATGAACGCTACAATCATCGTGCTGAGCAAGCAACGGACTACCGCCAGAGGGGTCTTGCTGCCAAGGATTCCCAAAACTACCGTGGCGATGGCATTCTTAGCCACCACCGTGAAACCCCACACAATGTTCTTCCCCGGCTCTAGCCAGATTCCAAAAGTCCATGGATTAAGCGACATATTTCTGTTTCCCCTTCGAAGTTCTAAGTGCATGCCGCATTCCAAAACACTGCAGCCGCATGACTATGAACTCCTCCTTGTCTCCCAACTATTTGAGGGATTTGGACGTACGCGGATCAAAACAAGAGAAGACCGTGGACAATCACCGTGACGAAATCGAGCCCTTCTGTCGAACTCTCGACTTCGCCATTTCGACCAGGAGGGTGAATCGAAACGAAGCAGCGTCACAATTTCAAACAGGTGGTGAGATCAAGACCAGAAAGGGTGAGAGACGTGTTTGGAACGTCGAATGCATGGCGGTATCCGGGTATTGCAACCAAAAGGAGATACAAGTGAAGTCTTTACGAGTTTCAAGGTGTTGCATTGCGTTGATGATTGCTATGGCGGCAACTGCGGCTGCGCAACAGGTGCAAACAGATTTTGACAAGCAGGTCAACTTCAGCCAGTACAAGACATATTCGTGGAAGAAAGTACAAGTCGACAACCCACTGTGGGAGCCGCGAATCAAGAACACCGTCGATAGCCAGCTTGCTGCAAAGGGATGGAAGCTGGTCGATGACGGCGGCGACGTAGTCGTAGTGGCTGTGGGCACGACGAAGACTCAGAGAACGTTGGACACCTTTTACAACGGTTTCGGGGGTGGCTACCGCTGGCGAGGATTTGGTGGCTCCGGAATCTCAACCACCACCGAGCATGATTATAAGGAAGGAACGTTGGTGGTTGACATGTTCGATGCGAAGTCGAAGCAGTTAGTCTGGCGCGGTGGCGCACAGGACATGCTCTCCGAAAGCCCTGACAAGAACGAGAAGAAGCTGGACAAGGCCGTAACGAAGATGTTCAAGAAATTTCCACCCCGAGCTAAGGCCTAGTCGTGCCTGGTACGGGCTCGTTGATCAGTTTGGGTTCTTTTCCCCCGACCGATTGGCGGGCCTTTTTTCGAAGGCGAAACATCTTTGTCGCAATTGGCCTCGTTGGCAATTCAACGTCCTGTCGAACTCTCGTCCGGCCTGTCCGAGTGTTTTATGCCAACCAAACGACCTGCCAGCGAATCGCGGAGCATGGATCTGACATTCGTCCAGGAATGGCAGGAGGGTAAGGCGCGGAGATTTCAGGACTACCTAGTTCGCGAAGAGCCGATGGAGATTCGCGTGGGCACGCATTCTTTAAACGTTACGATGCGGACCCCCGGAAACGATCTGGAGCTGGCAGCAGGGTTTTTATTTACCGAGGGGTTGATTCACCGTCGAGAGGAGATTGAAGTCATTGAACATGCGGAAAGCAGTAAGCCTTCCGACGCCGGCAATGTGGTGCACGTCGAGCTAGCTAAGGATGTGAACCTCGATTTGGAGCGCACACAGAGAAATTTCTTTGCAGCGTCGAGCTGCGGAATCTGTGGCAAGGCGTCGCTTGAATCGGTCCGCCGCCGCGGAATGCGTCCGCTGGAAGGCCGGTTTTGCCTCGATCCCGAAGTGCTGTGCGGGATGCCAGATACGTTGCGCGCGGCTCAGATCGTCTTCGGCCGCACCGGAGGCCTGCACGCGGCCGGGCTGTTCGACGCGCATGGTCACCTAGTGGTTCAGCGCGAAGATGTAGGGCGACACAATGCGGTCGACAAGATCATCGGATGGGCGCTGCTTAACGGGCGGCTGCCGCTTTCGGAATATGTTCTGCTGGTAAGTGGCCGTGGCGGTTTCGAAATTATCCAGAAAGCCGTCGCCGGCGGGCTGCCTGTCGTCGCATCGGTCTCGGCACCGTCTGGGCTGGCAGTGCGACTGGCGCGAGAGATGCACCTTACTCTCGTGGGCTTCCTGCGGGGCAAACGGTTTGTCGTGTATTCCGGTGAAAATCGCCTTTCTCTCCCGGATGCGGATCGAGTTGCCTAGAAGATCGCTTCGTACTCTCGAAGTGACCTCGATTGAGCTGTCGCGGTAATTCTGGCTCCATCCTTCATCACACCTGCTGTTTCACCTACGTTCTCGATCCAATCGTTTTCCGTATGGCAAACCTGTTGCTACAGGAGAACTGATTTCCTCAAGAGAAAAGTCTCGACAACCAAATGATTGGATGGATAGAACTCATGAGCAAAACTTTCACCATGCTATTTACGCTGTTTGTCGCTGGCAGTCTCGTGGCACAGGAAGCCCACCCCAACAACCAGTCGGCAAGCCCAGTCGCTCCGGCGGTGCAAAAGCAACTCGATGACCTGAAAGCGAGGATGGACGCAGAACATCAGAATATTCAACAGTTACAGCAACTGCTTCTCGATCGGGAACAGGGTTTGCAAGAAATGCAACAGGAGATGAATGGGCTGGGAAGAAACAACTCGTCAACTAGTGGTAGCACGTCTCCTGCCAGCGCACCGTCCCTTAACATCCCTCCGGCAGGACACTCTACAGCCGATATTTTTGATCCTGAGAAGCCGGCCTCCATCCGCTTTCGTGGCATTACGCTGACACCGGGTGGATTTTTCGACGCAACCGGGATCTATCGCACCCACAACGAAAACGCCGATGTGGACAGCACATTTGGTGGAATCCCTTTCTCTGGGACCGCAAACGCCCACCTCAACGAATTTCGAGGCTCGGCGCGAGCATCACGATTTGCGTTGCTGGCGGAAGCCAAAATTAACAACTGGAAAGCTTCGGGCTACGCCGAAATCGACTTTGAGGGTGCGGCTCCTACCGCTAACGAGGTGGAAAGCAACAGTTTCAACCCGCGCGCACGCCAGTTGTGGGGACAACTGCAGTTCAACAATGGGATTTCGATTGCCGGTGGTCAAACCTGGAGCCTGTTAACCACCTACCGGAAGGGTATCGAATTGCGCCAGGAGATGGTGCCGATGACGATAGACCTGCAATATGTCCCAGGTTACAACTGGGCGCGTCAATGGTCTTTTCGCGTGACCAAAAACTTCCACAAGAATATGTGGGCAGCCCTGGCGGTAGAGAATCCCGAAACCACTCTGAATGTTACGAACCCTCCGGCTGGGGTCTTTGGGTTCAACACCAGCACGAATGCGACCTCGCCGGCCAGCGCTTTGACCCTGAGCAACACTCCAGGGGCAAATGGAGTTTCTACCGACATCGCCCCGGACCTGATTGGAAAACTGGTATTCGAGCCGGGTTGGGGGCACTATGAAATCAAAACGATCGGACGCTTCTTCCGCGACCGCTTCAATGGCAGCAACAACTACACCGCTGCAGGCGGCGCGGGAATCGGCATGATCTTGCCTGCGACCAAAAAGTTGGACGTGATCGTGGAGGGCCTGGCCGGCAACGGAATTGGCCGCTACGCATCCGGCTTGGGTCCGGATGTGACCCTACGTCCCGACGCCAGTATTGTTCCGCTGCGAACTCTGCAGACAATGGCTGGCTTGGAGTGGCATCCGACCTCGCGCTGGGACTGGTACCTGTATGGAGGCGATGAATACTACAGTCGTGCTTCGTACATCAATGCAGCCGGGCAGCCTGTTGGCTACGGTTCGCCGCTGAACAACAACTCAGGCTGCCAGGTGGAATCACCGACGGCAACCCAGCCCTGCCAGGCGCAAACCCGCAGTTTGTGGCAGCTCCAGCCGGGCTTCTGGTATCGGTTTTATAGGGGACCGGCGGGGACGATTGCCATGGGAATGTCGTATTCCTATACCTACAGGAGCACGTGGTCAGGTCTCGATAGTCTCCAGCCCAAAGCGATTGAGAACATCGTAATGACCTCGTTCCGATACTACCTTCCATAAATTCACTCTCTGACACAAACAACAATGCGCGCTCGCAGCGACTTCAAACATTGCTGAGAGCGCGCATCGCAGAGGGTGATAATTAGAGTCCCGCGCAAGTTTCAAGCTCGGGACTGCCGGCAGTAGCGCTCACCCGAAAGCCCGGTTCCATCGCGCCCGATCCATGGAGACGGGGCCGACTCTGCGCAGATCTCGGCTAGTACAGGCTCGTTGCCCTGTTCGCGCTACTGCGCGATCTGGCACCTTGCGACCGGCCCTCGGATTTGCAGAACAGGGCCCGCATTCGTGCTCGCGCGCGAAAATATCGGGCCTTCATTGTTCCTTGGCTTATGTCCAGAGCCCGAGCAGCTTCTTGAGTGGAGAAGCCTTCCAGCACCCGCAAACGGAAAGCATCGCGCAGCGGAGGTGATAGCTCGTCCATAAGTTGGCCGATGATTCCGCGCAGCTCCGCTCCTTTATAGATTTCTTCAGGCCCGGGCCGGCCGTCCGCAGGGTCGCAGAAGAAGATGGAAGCTCCGTCGTCAGAAGGCTGCTCCAAGAAAAGCGCTCGATGGCGGAGTTGGCGCCGCAACTGCATTCGCGCTGCATTGATGGCGATTGCAACCAGCCAGGTGGATATGTGGCACTCACGCTTGAACTGGCCGAAGTGTTTGGATGCGGACATCAACGCGTCTTGCACTGCATCCTCGGCATCGGCTTGGTTCAGGAGCTTGCGCAGAGCCGCGCGGTACATTACCGGAGAGTATTTCGACAGAAGTCCCTCCAGTGCTAACTGGTCGTGCGGCACAGTCTGGAAAGCTGGTTGTCGCGTTACCGTTGAGAGTCCCATGGCTGCCTCCTCGTTTGGCGTTTCACAAGTGCTAATGCACGTCGCGTTCCAGAGAAAATCTGACCCGGCTTGTCGCAACAGATGCTGAGAATGAATACAGCGGGGGAGTGAGAAAATTCCGCAACTGGAGCAACGAAAAGGCGTTGATGGCCTGACATTTCTCTGAACGCAGATGGGCAACGTTGGCCGCAACGTTGCCCGGCAGCGGTAGCCTGTCACGGCTTAATTGTCAGCAATGTCTGGAGAGGGCTGTCTTTCAAAATCGCCCTCGTTATGACACGGACGATCAAGTTGGGAGAGCAAAGCGCGCGGACTAGTTCCACTGCCGCGTACTCGTCTCCTTCCCGCCAAGCGGTCCAACAGGCAACGGGGTAAAGCACATCGGTTAGTTCACCCATAGCGATTCTCTCCTTGTCCTTCGAATTGTTTGATCAGGCAGCCACTGGATTAATCGGGCGCGAGAGGCCTAGCCTTCGCATCTTGCTGATGAGGGTCGTGCGCTTGAGGCCCAGTCTCTCTGCCGCACCTTTCGGACCTCCAAGCACCCAATTGGTTTCCTTCAGCGTCTTCAGAATGTGCTCGCACTCCGCCTGTTCCAGGGTCACGGCTCCTGCTGGACTCGGTTCTTCCGACCAATTAAGGGTGTCCAACGGCGCGTGCAGCGTGGCACCCGGCGACAGAATGACAGCGCGTTCTATGAAATTCTGCAGTTCGCGGATGTTGCCGGGCCAGTCGTACCGGGTCAGCACGGTCATCGTCTCCGCGGGAATGGTCTCCACTCGCCGGCTCATACGGCGAGTGCAATCGTTGACGAAGGCTCGCACCAGCATGGGAATGTCGTCCCTGCGCTGGCGCAGGGGAGGCATAGCGATGGGGAAGATGTTGAGGCGGTAATAGAGATCGCTGCGAAACTGTTTTTCAGTGACCATCTGCTTGAGATTGCGATTAGTCGCGGCGACCAGGCGCACGTTCACTTTTTGGGTGTGATTGCTGCCCAGCTTTTCAAACTCCTGCTCTTGCAGAATGCGCAGCAGCTTGGCCTGGAGTTCCAGGGGAATATCGCCGATCTCGTCGAGAAACAGAGTTCCTTTATCGGCGAGTTCGAAACGGCCTATCTTTCGGGCGATGGCGCCGGTGAACGCGCCTCTCTCATGCCCAAAGAGTTCACTCTCCAGCAGGCCGAGGGGAACTGCGGCACAATTAAACTTCACGAAGTTTCGCTCGCGCCGCGGGCTCAGGTTGTGAATTGCCCGCGCAATCAGTTCCTTGCCGGTTCCCGTCTCTCCTTCTACCAGCACGGTGGAATGCGTTGAGGCCACAGTGATGACCTGGTCCAGCGCATGCTTGAGTGCACGGCTGGAGCCGATTATTCCTTGAAAACTTTCGCGCAGGCCAGCTTCCTGGTGTGAAGCGACGTCATTCAGGGGTGCAACGTCGTCGCATTTTGCGGGGTTGCACAATTCGTCGCTTAAGTCGCCGGGGATGACTGATGGCATTTCCGCCTGGTAGCCGCTCCAAATCGAGCCCATTGTTTGCCTCCTCAGAGGTTCAACTGATTTCGATTCCCAAATTCCGATAAGACCTGCCCATCACCTTTTGGGTCCCTGACATCTTGCCGATCTTTCGCGACAAGAATGAAGCCGATCGGAATTTGCTACCACCCCAGAAGCAGTAGTTTTTGAACTGGATTTTTCTACAGCCATTCTGCACATTCGTAATTTCAAAGGTGAACTCGGAAATGTGGCAGCAGTGGCAATGACGATGACTGGCAACGCGAGTGATTGGTACTCCCAATACGCCTCATGAAGCAAATGAAAGAAGATCTTTCAGGAAGAAACTGGCAACCACGGACAGTTCTGGGACCGGGACGAGAAATGTTTTAGTGCGTTTGAACGCCGACCTTCACGCAAGGGCTCAATGGGAGTCAGGTGCCGGAAAGCTCGATTTACCTGCGGCTTTCCTCTGCAACGGTACCATCGAGTCCTCGCGCCAGGCCCGCTTCTTTGCCATTAGCGGTTGTTAGTATTCCATCTTCGGGCTCGACCGCTACATGGTTGACGCCAAAGCCTGATTCACCAAGACCTTGATATCCACACGACGATTCAGTTCACGACCATCAGCGTCGGTGTTGGGAGCAACCGGATGAGTTACACCGTAGCCCACCGGTACAAGGATACGCCGCATCGGTACGTCCTTTACCTGAGTGAGGTATTTGACAACCGCTGCCGCCCGCTCTTCACTAAGCTTCTGATCTCGCGCCTTGCTTAAAGTGTTGGAAGAGTAGCCGGAAATCTCAATCAGATATCCGTTGAGCGATTTCGCAATATCAGCGAGGTTGGCGAGATCCTTCCTGGCGGTGCTGCCCAGCACATCTTTATTACGCTCAAAGAAAACGTCTACCTCGAACTCGTTCTTGTAGTCGTCGAGGTCTGAAACTCGCTGGTTTATGCTCGCTACGGCAGCAGCACTCATGACTGCAATGGCCCCCGCCGTCCTGGCTTCGGCGTCTACTTCATCCGCCGAGGCTTGAGCCTGATCAGCGGAGAATTGCGCCGCTCCCGCCACGGTTAAACTCTCGTCCGCCGTAGATTGCGCATTGCCGGCCGCCGCCTTGTTCGCCATCACCTGCTGATGTTCCGCTACTTCAACCGCGAACTCATCGGGTGTGAATGAGATCTTATCCGCATCGAGCTGCCCGTCTGCGTTGCCCACGCCCTCCACCTCGATAGTAAGGCCCGGCAGCATAGCGGTCACATCCATGCCGGTGTGACGGTAAAACGGAAACTTGCCTTTCCTGCGTTCAATCTTTGTGTTTTCCGTGATTGCAACGATGATCTGTTCGTTGGAGTTATCTTCGTGGATCCGGATCAGGTCTCCGTTGCGCGACAGGATTGACCCTACGATCTTTGCTCTCTCGCCAGTCGCCACCTGGTTTGTCTTTGTAGTAGCCGAGAAGGTTAGACTTCCAAACAAGATCACGCTGCTGGCGTAGCACCATAGCTGCACTAACCACCTGACAACATTCTGTTTCACAATTCTCCTCCGTTTGTTTCGCTGGATCGGCCTCGCAATGTTCAGGCCCCTGACTCTGAGCGCCTGCACATCGAGTCCCGGTTAACAGGATGGCAAGTGAGCTGCCAAACGGGTTTCGCTCAGACGACGCAACTGGAAGTTACTGAACTGAGACCCATTCGATAGGAGCGAACCAGCACAGGCTAGAGATGGCACAATCTGCGGCGTCGCTATTTGGACATTTGTGATGCGTTTTGCACGACAAGAATCGACTGTCACCAAACGCACGGTGTAATCCGCAGACGGCAGTTCTCAATTTCAAAGACCCTTGGGCCAGCATCGAGGACGACGTTTTAATCGGTGGCACTCAAAAGGCGCAAGAAGAGTGTCTGCTTGACAGGTTACAAAGCCTAGGGACAGAAGTGAAGATGCACAAAGGAAAGCAAATTGCTACCACTCGGGACGTGGCTAAAAAGCTCGGACAAGCGCTGGAGTTTTTCTTTGGTTGCTGGCACCGCAATCGCAGCCGGCCATTCACGCTCTCGGGTTGGACGTACGAGGTATGTCTCAACTGCGGCAAGCAGTTCGGATATGTCGGCGCTGATTTCGGCGGCAGCAGCCTCACGAAGCATAAAGCAGAAGGATCTCACCCGATGGTCTTGCCGGGGCCCCGGTGATTAGCACGGCTGGAGTTGGTCCTCGCCGCATGGCTATGAGGGCACATCAACGCGCGAGCCCACCCGCAATGTTCCACAGGTTTAGCGACGGTCAAATTTGCAGAAGGCCGCGGCGAATCGCAATGGTCACTGCGTGTGTGCGGTCGTTGGCCTGAAGTTTGTCCACGAGATTCTTGATGTGGAAGTTGACGGTAGTCTCGGCGATGCACAGTTTGTCGCCAATCTGCTTGTTGCGGTAGCCATCTCGAATGAGTCGCAACACTTCAAGTTCCCGAGTAGTAAGATCGTCGTCGCCGAAATGCTCGGCGAGGCGGGCAGCCACATTCGGTGGAATATGCCGTCGCCCTGCGTGAACCGACCGAATCACATCGAGCAAGTCATTTTTCGGCATGCTCTTGAGGATGTAAGCCCGGGCCCCTGCTCGCAGCGCGCGCTGGATCTCGCCGTCGCTGTCCGAAGTGGTCAGCATAATAATGCGAGCCTCAGCGAACTCTCCCCGAATTGCGATGAGAGTGTCGGTGCCATTCGTGCCTGGAAGTTGAAGATCCATCAGTGTGATGTCCGGCCGATGACGGCGAAATTCCGCTACGGCCTCCGCCGCATTGGCGGCCTGGGCAGCCAGAACCATGTCTGGCTGCGACCCAATAATAGTGACCAGTCCTTCCCGAAAGACTGGATGATCCTCCACGGTCAGGATGCGTATCGGCTTAGGCTGAACCATCGGAATTGCCCCGTTCCGGACATTGTAATGTTTCTTCGTGTTTCTGCGAAGAGCGCCATCTCTTCATACTGCAACCGGCCGATCAGATCCCGTTGAACGGCCGCAGTGGTAAGTCCTCCGTGGGCTTCCCGTCCCTGATTTCCCACCTCTGACTTCCCACCCCTGGGTCGAGGCCATTCGCGGTGGGCCGCGAGCGGGTAGCGACGGCCTGTAGAAAAATGCAGTTCGAAAACTGCCCCTTTTGGGGTGGCAGCAAATGCTCATCACATTCATTCTTGTGGGTGGAGACCGGCAATGCATCAGGTCGAAGAGTTCGAGAAACTTGCTGCACTTGAACGGTTGGGCTTGCCCCAGGAAGTCGCCATCGTAGTGTCATTTCTCGCCGGCCCCGATGATGGATTGGTCAACGCGTAAACACTTCGTGCCTGCGGCGGTCTTGTTTGATGTTGTTGCTGTTCGGCCACAGTGCAACTCGTAGCCTCAGGAGAAAGTGACGATGAAAACGATTATTGTAATCACCGGCGCGTCGAGTGGCTTCGGAGCCCTTGCAGCGCGGGCTCTGGCCGAGGCAGGTCACACCGTTTATGCAAGCATGCGGGAGACCAAGGGCCGCAACGCACCACAGGTCAAAGAAGTGGAAAAGTATGCCTCCGAACACCACGTGGATTTGCGTTCCATTGAACTGAATGTCGCGTCGGACAAATCCTGCGAGACCGGTATTCAGGAAATCATCTCGCAGAACGGGCGTTTGGATGTGGTCATTCACAACGCCGGACATATGGTTTTTGGTCCGACTGAAGCATTCACGCCGGAACAACTTGCCGAGCTCTATGACGTAAACGTACTCAGCACCCAGCGCGTGAATCGAGCAGCCCTGCCCGAATTGCGCAAGCAGGGAAGAGGACTCGTGGTCTGGGTGTCGAGCAGCAGTTCGGCCGGTGGCACTCCGCCGTACCTGGGGCCGTACTTCGCCGCAAAGGCTGGAATGGACGCGTTGGCCGTCGTCTATGCCCGTGAACTGACTCGTTGGGGCATCGAAACCTCGATCATCGTTCCGGGCGCCTTCACGGGCGGCACGAATCACTTCGCCCACGCCGGTTCTCCCGCAGACAAAGCCCGGCTCGCCGAATACGACGCAGGCCCCTACGCAGGGATCGAAAAGCAGATCATGACCGGCTTCGCTTCGATCGTGCCGCCGGACGCGGACGTGTCCGCAGTCGCAGACGCCATTGTCAAGGTGGTAGACACGCCTTTCGGCAAGCGCCCTTTCCGCACCTACGTCGACCCGACGCAGGACGGCGCGGAAGTTACATTCACGGTCATGGACCGTGTCCGTGCCGAGCTTCTTCGCCGCATCGGTCTGGGCGATTTGCTGAAGCCTCGGGAGCTTCATGCTCAAGCGAAAAGCGCAGCCTGATCCCTCAGGTCCGTGTCGATATCCAAACAGTGAGACCGCCCGTCGACGTGAACCTTCAGCCTGATGGTCCACGCCTGCCAGACTAGATTGCGCAAGTCACTACCTCGACGCAAAATCGCGAACCTTTCCCCACAAATCGTCGTGGCATGGAACTTGCATTCGATACTTCGCCATGATCAATGTGACGATAGATGGCCTGGTTCAAAAGGCGAACACAGACGACCTTCTGGTTGACCTGATCAACCGAACTGGCGGCAAGCTCTCTCAAGTCTGCTATCACCCGCAACTCGGCCCGATTCAGACCTGCGATACCTGCATGGTCGAGGTGAACGGAAAGCTCGAGCGGGCGTGCGCAACCCGAGTGTCTGCGGCGATGAATGTTTTGACCGCGTCAGCGAAGGCCGGCTGCAGCACAACGGCAGGCTTTTGACCGGATCCTGAGCAATCACGTTCTGTATTGCACCGTTTGCGATAACAACAACGGTAATTGCGTTGTTCACAACACCACTGCACAACTGGGTATTGAGCACCAGCAGATTCCGTTTCGCTCCAAGCAATACGAGGTGGACAACACCAACCCCTTTTATCGGTACGACCCCGACCAGTGCATCCTTTGCGGCCGCTGCGTGGAAGCGTGCCAGAACGTCGAAGTGAACGAAACGCTCTCCATTAACTGGGAAGACCCCAATCCGCGGGTGCTCTGGGACGGCGGCTCGACGATCGGAGAATCCAGCTGCGTTTCCTGCGGTCACTGCGTCACGGTATGTCCCTGCAATGCTCTGATGGAGAAATCCATGCTGGGGCATGCGGGATTTTTCACGTCTCTGCGTAAGTCCGCGCTCAACCCGACTGATTGAGGTGGTCAAGGGCGTTGAACCGGAAACCGGGTTCGGACCGATCCTTCAACTCTCCGAAGCCGAAGAAGCCATGCGTGAACACCGTATCCGCAAGACGAAGACGGTTTGCACTTACTGTGGAGTGGGATGCAGCTTCGATGTCTGGACCAAGGATCGCCATATCCTCAAGGTGGCGCCTGAGCATGGGCCCGCCAACGGAATCTCCACCTGCATAAAAGGCAAATTTGGTTGGGACTTCGTGAATAGTCCCGATCGCCTGACCACGCCACTCATTCGCGAAGGCAGAGAGATTTCGGCCAGCCAGTTGGGACGAAGCTCTTAGTCTGGTGGCCCGGAAATTCTCGGAACTCAAAGCTACGAGCGGGCCAGACTCTCATCGGGTTCATCTCTTCTTCCAAATGCACGAACGAAGAGAGCTACCTCATGCAGAAGCTGGCGCGGGCCGTTATCGGCACTAACAATGTGGATAACTGCTCTCGCTACTGCCAATCGCCGGCGACGATGGGATTGTTCCGTACGGTGGGTTACGGCGGCGACTCGGGCTCCATTTCCGATATGGAGCAGGCCGATCTCGTGCTTATCATCGGCAGCAATACGGCGGAGAGTCATCCCGTCATTGCGACGCGGGTCAAGAGCAGTCACAAGCTCGACGGGCAGAAGCTCATCGTGTCCGACCTGCGCGAAAATGAAATGGCGCGACGCGCCGATATTTTCCTGCACCCCAAGCCCAGCACAGACCTTGTGTGGTTGAGCGCGATCAGCCGCTACATTCTGGACACGGGCCGGGCACACGCTGAATTTCTGGGGCAATGGGTCAATGGATTAGAGGCGTACCGGAAGAGTCTGGAGCCTTTCACGCTGGAGTATGCCTCCCGCATTTCCGGCTTGTCCGCGGAAACCATCAAGACTGTCGCAGAGATGATCGCCGAGGCGAAGAAGGTGTGCATTCTCTGGGCGATGGGAGTGACCCAGCACAGCCAAGGATCTGACACTTCCACTGCGATTTCCAATCTGCTGCTCATCACCGGCAACTACATGCGACCGGGGACCGGGGCATATCCCTTGCGCGGTCACAACAATGTGCAGGGAGCAAGCGACCACGGCTCCATGCCCAACATGCTGCCCGGCTACCAACTGGTGGACGATCCAGAGGTGCGGGCGCGATTCGAGTCCGCATGGAAGGTTCCTCTTCCTTCTATCAAGGGTCTCGACAATCACCAGATGGTCGAGGCGATCCATCAAGGCAAGCTTAAGTCGATGTACTTGATCGGCGAGGAAATGAGCATCGTCGATTCGAACGCCAACTATGTCGGTGAGGCATTCTCCAAGCTCGACTTCTTCGTAGTGCAGGACATCTTTTTCAGCCATACGTGCCGCTATGCCGATGTGGTCTTGCCCGGCGCGCCCAGCCTGGAAAAGGAAGGCACTTTCACCAGCACGGAGAGGCGTATCCAGAGACTCTACCAGGTATTCGAACCGCTCCAGGGCTGCCGGCCCGACTGGCAAATCGTGCAGGACGTCGCCAACCACTTGGGCGCAAATTGGAGCTTTCAACATCCTTCCGAAGTCATGGATGAGATTGCTCACGTAGCTCCGATGTTTGCCGGGGTGAATTACGAGAGGCTGACGGGGTACAAGTCGCTGCAATGGCCGGTTGCCGCCGACGGTACCGACGAACCTCTGCTCTACACCAAACGCTTTTCCTTCCCGGACGGAAAAGCCAGGTTGTTTCCCATTGCCTGGATCGGCCCCGTCGATCAACCGGACATTCAGTACGACTTGCATCTGAACAATGGCCGACTGCTGGAACACTTTCACGAGGGCAATCTCACTTATCGCACCGAAGGAATTCGCGAGAAGGTGCCTGACACCTTTGTCGAAGTCTCGCCCCAACTGGCAGAGGAACGTGGAATTCAAAGCGGCACCTGGGTGCAACTGGTTTCCCGCTACGGCCAAGTTCGCGTACGCGCCCTGGTGACTGACAGAGTGCATGGGCATGAACTGTACATGCCGATGAACTCTATTGAAAGCCCAGTGAACCGCCTCACCAGCAGTCACACAGATCCTGTGACCAATACACCAGCTTTCAAGGAAGCCAGCGTTCACCTGAAGGTGTTACCCGAAATTGGCGAGAGTCCACTGCCGCGCGTCAACTCTCGCTTCGGTCATCCGACCCCGCAGCATGGAGTCGAGGTCGAACGAAAGTGGAACCGTCCCGACTACCATCCGCCAGGCAATGGACTGGTGCAGATCCAAACAAGGTAAGGAGAAAGCATCGTGGCCCAGCCGATTGCATTGGAGTTCGCACCCCGAGATCGCGCTGCCGAGTTGCGTTCCGATCTGGAAAATGCGTCCACGCAACACACAGAAGCGCTGCTCGCAGCCTACGAGGTCTTGCAGGACCTGCACGAACAGGGATTGCTCGAAATCCTGCGCGGCGCGATCAGTGCGAAGGACGAGATCCTTGAGAAGGTGGTGACGGCGGTGAATACTCCCGAAACGATCCGTGCCATCCGCAGTCTTCTGTATTTGGGGGGCACTCTGGGCAGGATCGAGCCGGACTGGTTCAAAGGAATATTCCAGGCAATTCCCGAAGGTATGGCCAAGGCGACGGCAGAGCGAAACCGGCCAGTCGGGTTTTGGCGATTGTTGCGCCGGACTTTCAGCAAAGACAGTCTGCGTGCCGTAGCGGCAGCTGTGGATCTGCTCGAAGCATTCGGACGCCATCTCCATTCGCTTGAGGATGAGCGCAGCAAAGCGGGATCTCAACTGCAAATTGGGAAGGAACTTTAAAAACTCTGTAAGAGGTGACAGATGTCTTTTCTTGACCGCGAAAGATCGATCGCCCATCCCGGATACAGCCGGTGGCTGGTGCCCCCGGCGGCGCTCGCGATCCATCTCTGCATCGGGCAGGTGTATTCCTTCAGCGTATTTAAGCTTCCGCTGACCCAGCTCCTCGGCGTGACCCACTCGTTGCCCAACGATTGGAAACAGTCTCAAATCGCATGGATTTTCTCGCTCGCCATCGTGATGCTCGGAGTTTCCGCGGCGACGTTTGGCAAGTGGCTGGAAGGGGCCGGGCCGAGGAAGGCGATGTTTGCCGCGGCGACGTGTTTCGCGCTTGGGTTTTATGTTTCCTATCTCGGCGTGACGGCGCACCAGCTGTGGTTGATCTATTTGGGATATGGCGTCATTGGCGGTACCGGCCTTGGGCTCGGATATATTTCTCCTGTTTCGACTTTGATTAAATGGTTTCCCGATCGTCCAGGGTTGGCCACCGGCATGGCCATCATGGGGTTTGGCGGCGGAGCGATGATCGGGTCACCACTCGGTATCAAGCTGATGGCTTATTTCCACACGCCGGCGGATGTGGGGGTAGGGAAGGCATTCCTGGTGATGGGCACGGTGTATTTTCTGCTCATGATGTTCGGGGTGTTCACCATCCGAGTGCCACGTGAAGGTTGGATGCCGGAAAATTGGACACCCACCTCCAAGCCGCAGGCGATGATCACGACGCACAACGTGGACGTCAACACGGCATTCGGGACCAAGCAGTTCTGGCTGCTGTGGATCGTGCTGTGCACGAACGTGACAGCCGGCATCGGCATCCTCGAACAAGCGTCGCCCATGATTCAAGAATTGTTTAAGGGAACGATCGGACCGGTGGCGGCAGGTGGCTTCGTCGGACTGCTCAGCCTGTTCAATATGGCCGGTCGGTTTTTCTGGTCCACCGCGTCGGATTTCATCGGCAGGAAGAGTACCTATTTCATTTTCTTTCTGCTGGGGGCGGCGCTCTACCTTTTCCTGCCTCGCACCGGAGCGGATCACCTTAATAGTGTCGTCTTGTTTGTCAGCATGTCGGCTGTGCTGCTGAGCATGTACGGCGGCGGGTTCGCGTCCGCTCCGGCATATCTCCGCGACCTCTTTGGCACGCACCATGTGAGTGCGATTCATGGGCGGCTGCTGACGGCGTGGTCGGTCGCAGGTGTGCTTGGTCCAGTGCTGGTGAATTACATGCGGGAATATCAGCTGGCGCATGGAGCGGACAACGCAGGCGCGTACCAAACTGTGCTGCATGTGATGGCCGGATTCCTGGTGGTTGGGTTTGTAGCGAATTTGATGGTTCGGCCCGTCGCGCAGAAATACTGGCTGTCGGAAGGAGAACGAAGGCCACCAGCATCAAGCACGAAAAACGCGGAGCAGGTTAGTTCGGCTCTAGCCCAAAGGAGCATGTGAAATGGTAGAAAACACAAAGAAGTCCTCGGCAGCAAACGATCCTTTTTGCCTGGCTCGTGGTTGGAATTCCACTCGGGTGGGGCGTCTACAACACGTTGCTTAGCTCTATGAAGCTGTTTCAGGCGCAATAGCGACGGCGGCTGTGACGACAAGACTCGACCTGAGTGCCTTGTTGTCTGCGCAGGCCGCTCGCCCTGGCGCGACGAACGGAATTCGAATGGTTCACCGACCTTGAGTAACATTGGCCAGGCAATGCAAGTTTGTGAACAACGAATGAGCAAATCCTCAATGAATCACCTCCTTGATTCGCTTGAGGTAGAAACGCCTCCGCTGTCGGGGGTGTCCGACTCCTATGGGCAGATTCTGGCGGCATCAGGATTTGGAAATGTATCCAAATTGTCGGCATCACTCAAGTCTAGACAGGCAAAATCCTTTTCCACGATGAGATCTAAAGCCCGAACAGGCCCGAGGTCGACCGTACCGTAAATTCCAACTTGGTTGCTGCCGGCCCAGGTCGTGGCCTCTTCCTTAGGAAGTATGATCACGACCTCGGGCGGTCGATATCGGAGTGTTGGGCCCATCAAATCAGGTCCATGCTCAAGGGCGTATGTCAGCCGAGCGTGTTCACTTGGGCCGAAGAAGATTGTCTCTTCAATGTGGCCCGTATCGATCAACCTCGTCACCTCAGAGCGACTGACCCGTAGTCTCAGGGAGTTACCCTTGATGCGCAACTTCATATTTGCTCCTTTGCCGATTTCGGGGCGTCTGATGAATTCACCGGCGCAACAATGCTAATCAGAATGTCTTAAGCCATCGAATCAACAGGGACGCCCCGCCCAAAGGCAGCATTTTCGTGACCAATCGGATCCGCTCTCGGGCCACTAGGTTTATCTGCGGGATAGAACTAGGGAGGACGGGATGGGAACGAGGAGAATGCGAAGACTCGACTTAGACTTCTGAGTCGCACGATTGACACCCGGCAAGGTGAGATCCACGAGATAAGCGTCAGATCGTCGACCGAATAATGGGGTTGCTGATCCTCACCAAAATGAGCCAGAACCTGCTTGAATGCCGACTGCGTACTTTATCCGTTGGTCCGAGCGAGGTAACAGGAGTCGAGCCCTAACTTCTCGTTGAAGGGGCGGACAACGCCTGCTTCGCTTCCTGCCAATCCGACTCAGTATTCAGATTGCGGAACATCTGCTCCGAGAAACCGTTTCGTTCTAACTCGTCTTGCCTGATCACTCGGGTCTGGACTTCAGCGAACAAACAGTCAATCTTGTTCTTGTTGGCAACGAGCGACCGTTCCGCGACGCCAGCAAAGTCTCGGCGGTAGACGCCACACAGTGGTTGCAAGCCTCGTCCTGCCGCTGGTACCACCACTGTTGCTGTGCTGTTGCGCGCCTGAGCGACCAAATAGTTTAAAAAGTCTGGCTGAAGAAATGGCATGTCCACCGCGAGAATCAGATTCAGTTCAGAGCGGGCACTGCTCAGCGCTCCGTGAATTCCCGCCAGGGGGCCGCGTCCCGGATATATATCTTCAATAACCGGAGCGAACGCCGCAAACTTCTCCGTACGGCCTACTATAAACGCGCTCCCTGTAGCCGTCTTAGCAAGTTCTAACGCATGCGCAAGCAGTGTGCGCCCTCCGAGTTGCATGAAAGCCTTGTCCTGGCCCATCCGAGAGCTTTTACCGCCTGCCAGAACAAACCCGGTTACACAGTCCATGCCGTGATAATACCTCGCTTTCAGGAACTCTTCGATGTCGCGGGCTCGACTCTCTTTGATCACCGAGTCATCGTGGTGACGCGTGCCGGACAAAACTCGTGGATTTCCAATTCCTCGAAACGGCCTAGACTCACGCAAATTGCGGGAACCTCGTCGCGCACGTCCATTTGGAATTATGCATGCATACCTATCGAACGGAGATTAAATTATGATTCACACGCTAGCACCTGAAATCTCGCGCCGTCGCTTTCTCGTCTCCGGAGGTCTGACTGTTGCGGCAGCCTGTCTCCTTCCAAGGGGCATATTCGCACAAACGGGCGGCCTCGTTGAACACGCGTTGCAGGAGTCCGTGACGGCAGAGATCACGGTTCAAACCCTGCGCCGCAATATCAGTGTCCTTTCGGGACCGGGTGGAAATATCGCCGTTCTTACTGGCCCGGACGGAAAGTTGCTAGTGGATGCCGAAATCGTCACCGCGCGTCCGAAGGTTTCTGCAGCTCTAGCAAACATCAATGGGTACCCCATCAAGCAATTGATCAACACTCACTGGCACTTCGATCACGCCGGTGGCAACGAATGGTTGCACGAAGCTGGAGCCAGCATCGTGGCGCACGAGAATACGCGCAAGCATCTTTCGGTAGCCACGCGGGTCGAAGGCAACTGGCAGTACACTTTTCCACCCGCCCCGGTGGGCGCGATCCCTTCAACCGTCTTTAAAGATAACTACACTCTGCATGTCAACGGCAGCACTCTTGATCTCAACCACTATTTGCCTGCGCACACGGATTCCGACATCTCGGTGCACTTTACGGAGGCCGACATTCTTCACACCGGGGACACTTTTTGGAACCGCGTTTACCCTTTCATCGACTATTCGACCGGAGGCAGCATCGACGGCCAGATACGCGCGGCTGAAGCAAACCTCGGAAAGGTCACAGAGAAGACGATCGTCATCCCGGGGCATGGGGCCGTGGGCGGTAAAGCCGATCTGATCTTTTTCCGAGACGTGTTGGTTGAGATCCGCGACAAAGTTGCGACTCTCAAGAAACAGGGCAGGTCTCTGCCCGACATTGTCAGATCCAAACCTAGCGCCCACTATGACGCGGAATGGGGAAACCTGTTTCAGTCTCCGAGCGACTTTATTGCGCTCGTCTACCAAGGCGTTTGAAACCTTACGAAATAGCGGTATCCCACTTCTGTACTACGGTCGTCAAAAAGAGATAACCAATGCAATATTCGAAAGGGATTTCAATATGTCTGCTTTAGACAAACCACTTCACATCGATATTCCAGTGAAGCTCGCGGAAGTGAAGATTGCCTTCAGTATCCCTGTCTTGGCTTTCGAAGGGGATCTGCCGGCTTCTATCTTTCATCTTCAGCTCATCGAGAACGACATCGCCGACTGGAAAGCCCAGGCTCAGGTGATCGCGGTCTTCCACACGAATGCAGGCCACGTGACGTTGAACGACAAGGCCTACAATACCGAACGGAATGTGGCTACAGGCAATCCGTACAAATGCCTCGTCTCTGACTTGATGAAACGCGGTGTGCACTTTGAGTTGTGCGGCGCGACGGCAAAGGTTCACAAATGGGGAAACGAAGATGTCCTTCCCGGAATCAAGATCAACACTGATGCCATGGCGAGGATGACGCAGCTCGTGCAGGAAGGGTTCGTGCAAATCTCGGAATAAACACGGAAGGGAGACCGCTGGGATGAGAGTCGGACGCTATATCCTGAAGCGCTCGCTAGGCGGTTTTGGCTATGCCCCGACTTTTCTCCGGGCCTTATCTTCAAATAACCACCCATTTGGCGCCTGCGATATCAACAGGGCCCAGTTGATATCCTCCCCGGTGCCAGAAAAGGATAGTCCTGGCACCTCCGCCCTCGAACATCGCCAGTAGTTCTAATGCGCCCACGAAAATAGACCCACATGATCTTCGGGTGCCATTTGATCGGCTGCCGGGTGATTGCTTGCGTTTAAAATCCCCGAAGATGAGTGCTGATCGACTCGCCTGATCTAGAGCTCCGTCGGCTTTTCCCTCTTTGTGCTAGGCTCCAGGCGTTACAACCGGCCAGTCACCTTTCCATGTTTCGGTGGTGCCGTTTCATATAGCGAATGCGAACAGGCATGTTTGCAAGGCGGTCTGAAAGTAGCGCCTCGTTGCGGATTGGCCGCCAAGTCGTACAGGAACATTCAAGTGGGCGCCACATTGAGTTCCCAACCGCCTATTGTCAGGTTTTCGCGCAGGATCTCGCGTCATGCTCATGACCTGCATCCTTCGGCTACTCGGGAAAGATGTTGGGTTGCGTCCCAGTCCAACCACCGCTATGCGGAAGGGACCTTCCCCGAAGACCCCACAAAACGAGAACGGTGGCGGCGACGATCGCAATTGCGACACTCAAGAATCCAGTCGCGATAAAACTCTCCTGCCAGGGTTTGCCATGATGACCGGCTGATGAGATTGGAGAGTTCGCCGCTGTGCCGAAAGCGGCAGCTATGGAGGTCACCAGCCAGTTCGCATAGGTGCCATAAAGGGCTGCCCCGTAGGCCGTTGCCTTTGCTGCCCGAAGCAGTCGTACCTGGTTCCAAATGGCGCCAAGCACAACGAGGAGAATGCCATTCATCACGCCCTCCAGATGCGCAGAGAGCCCCATGCGGACATTGGCAAAACGGTGCTCGGCAAACCCTGTCAACAGCCCCAGCAAGAACAGGAAGAATCCATACCACATGAGTCGGCGGTCATCCGTTTGCATCGCAGTTCTCCTCATTGCTCAAACGCAATCTTGCAGATGCAAAAGGGGACTGCAAGCGAGGCGCCAAAGGTTCCCGTGTTTGTATTCCGTACGCTTTCGAAGAGTCGAGGTTACAACGCAGGCGACAATACACCGACAACCTAATACAAAAAGAGTTTGGCGCACGCTGGAACTCCGAAGAAACAGCCGGGACATGACTCGCGAGAGCCGACGAAATAGCGACATCTGGCGTCGCACTGCTGTCACCTGGTAACCATGGTTATGATGCAACCTATAAGTCTCCCCCTAAAACGTTAGGCAACTGCAGGAACACGGCTGTCGTAGTTATCAACATGTTTGGCGCAGCGTGTGCACAACCAAAATAGTTCATTCCTGTGAAGGCAGGCTTCTACCATGATTACCAAGATGGAGCGCTACCGCAAGATCGTGGTTGTTCTCGCGCGTCATGGTATAGGCGTGGTTGGCGATGAGTTCATTAAGCATGAAGCTGGCGATCGAGCCCGCGCTGAGCATCTTCGCCGCGGTTGCGAAGAGCTCGGAACTATGTTCATCAAGTTCGGCCAGATACTTTCAACCCGCAGCGATTTATTGCCGGGCGCCTATCGCGTGGAACTGGCGAAGCGACGGAGTGCCTACGTCGCGGATACTGTGGAGAGTTTGAGAGCCGTTGACGATCCTCGGATTCTCGATCCTGATTTCTTGCTTGCCTGGGTCGTGGGTGTGACGCTCGCAGAGCATCGTGATTCCGTTGTTACTGAATACAAACTCGGTGGGTGAGTCCTTGAACGTCGTACGGATTTCCTTGTTGACTGAAGTGTTGCCGAGCGACAACCGCACGTTTCGAGCGAAAAGCAAGTCGTAAGGATCGTCTTCCATGTATTTGATGAAGTCAACGAGCTTTGCGAAGACGATAGAGGTAGGCACTTCCGTGTCACGCTTGTCCGCCGAGAGTACCGTATTGATGCCGGTCAGCATCATGCTCGGCGTCCGGGGCATCGCATCTTCCAAGTAGTCCATCGTGAACTGCAACACCTCTTCCAAATGGAAGACCTGCACATCCGTTGCTTTTACTGTGCGGTACTGCCCCTCATTGCGTCTGTGATTGGTGACGAAAAATAGCTGCGCATTGCCGTTGTCGTAGTAGTCGAACAATTTCTTGTATTTCGGTCTGAGCTCTTGGCGAACAACCGAGGTGAGATATTCGTTCCGATTTGCCTTATTAGCAAAGGCTTGCCAAAAACGATTGATCTCGTCATAAAAAGCGACAGGTGCGGGCGCATTGTATTTGTGGGTGAACTTTGTATTCAGAATGTAGTGATCGACTTCCTTGCCGTTGCTTGTTTGAAAAAAGAGATCGACCTTCCCGTCGCCGCTACCGTCGGGGATGGAAAAATCGTGCGGCTTCTCAAAAAACATGCCCGCAAACCAGCGCCCAAAAGCTTGAGGTGCCTTAAGCCCGTGTTCCGAGCCCACGTCTTCAATACGGCCCAACATGAACTCGAAAAGCTGTTTCTGTTCGTACATGGAGAGTGCACCTCTCTTTTAGCTAAGTTGATCCATTCTATGCATTTACCGCACGTCTTGTCAGTGTGTTAGAGTGTCCAGCTTTCCCAAACAGAGACGGGCTCAGCCAACGAACCGAAGCTCCAAGCCAATGCCAGGGCTGAGGTAGCTACGCATCTTTCTCCCACTGCGCCCTCTTCCGGGTGGACGCCGCTTGGCCGCGGCTCGGACGGGCGTTTCGGACTGCGCCGGTTTCGCGCCAAACTAACCCCAACCGCGTTTGGCACTCACCGCGCTTTCACTCACGCCCTGCCACCCTCCTTCGGCCTCCGTTCTGTCCCTTTCACCGTTCCGCCTTGTTTCTTCCCGCTGCCGCTCAAGTGAAGGAAGAAACAAGCCGGAAACGGCAGAAAGGGAAAAAACATGAAATTAGAAGAAGTCAACACACGAACCAAAGAGGCCGTGGATTTCCTCGTCGCAGCATTGGAGTCCGGTCACAGTGAAGTCCTCACCGCATACCTCGGAGCAATGGCGAAGTTTCACACCTACAGCTTCGGCAACATCATGCTCATCGCACGGCAGAAGCCCGATGCTACCAACGTTGCCGGACTTCGGACATGGAACTCGCTTGGCCGCTTCGTTAAACGGGGAGAAAAAGGCATTTTCATTCTCGCCCCGATGGTCGGAAGACGAAGCACGAAGGATGTAGCGACCGACGAGCCGAGTGAAGACGCAACAACGGAGGGTCAGCGGACGCTGTACGGATTCCGGGCCGTCTATGTTTTCGACATCACCCAGACCGAAGGCAAAGAACTCCCAACACTGACCGAAGTCAATGGCGACGTGAGCGGATACCGCGAACGCCTGTTCAAGTTCGTGGAAGCGCAAAGCGTCGAGCTTAGCTTCTCCGAGCGAATTGCTCCCGCAAAGGGTCTCTCGCATGGCGGGAAGATCACGCTGCTTTCCGGGATGCAGCCAGCCGAGGAGTTTTCCACGCTCGTGCATGAGATCGCCCACGAAATGTTGCATCGTGGCGACCGCCGCACCCTGACCACCAAACAAGTCCGCGAAACCGAGGCCGAAGCCGTGGCCTTTGTGGTCTGCCAATCGGTCGGACTTCAGAACGGAACCGCATCCCAGGACTACATCCAGCTCTGGCACGGAGACGCCAATCTTCTGCGCGAGAGCTTGGAAGCCGTTCAACAAACCGCTGCCGTGATCCTCGGGGGCATTGCCCCCGAGCCAGCGGCACTCGCGGCAACCGCATAACAAGCCAACACTTGTACCCGTTTGGTTTTCAGGCCCAACCTGTGCGCCGAAGTCCACCAACCCAGAACCAAAGACAACTAAACCTAGAAGCATTTAGCGACGGGTATTAAGGGAAGAGTGCTTGAGGCCGTCAGCATCGCGTGACCTGAAAATGTCGACCATCGCAGTCAATTCCAGATGAACGTTTGAGGATTTTTGCATTTCTTCATGGAATTCGACAGGTTGATTAAAGCGCCAGAAGAACTCAGGAGTTCTTGCCCGTTACTCTCGGCGGAATCATCCGATTCGGTCTGGATGATTCGAGGAGGCCGAGGATGCATAAAGGTTTTTTGGGTTTCACTCGCTACACAAGACAAGCTGCAATCAGGACTCTGAACCTTGCCATATCGAAGCGCGCATTGGTCGGCGCATGCGTTCTCTTGGCAGCAGTACCGCTCTATGCGCAGGCCGGCGGTTCTCCCTGGGAGAATGCTGTGCAGGTTCTGCAAACAGCATTCACTTCGACTATTGCGCGCGGCCTTTCGCTGGTAGCGATTGTTGTTGGCGGGTTGATTTTCGCGTTTGGCGAGGGTCAGTCCAAGCGCACGCTAGCGGGCATCATCTTTGGCGTTGGCATGTCCATTGGCGCTGTGAATTTCATGGCATGGCTCTTTCCATAGCTTTCATACGGAGATGGTAACCATGGCGAACGAAGTCCAAGTACATCCCGTTTACCGCGCCATCAACAAGCCGCTCACCGTTTGGGGCGCCGAGCGGCGGTTGTTTTTTCTGGCACTGATTATGGGTGGAGCGACCTTCAATTTCTTCGGCAGCCTCGTGAGCGGAATCGTGATGTTCTTGGCCCTGTTCCTGGCAGCTCGCTGGGCAACCGCTACAGACATTCAGATGCTTCGTATCCTGCTGAATTCCACAAAGTACAAACCGCAGTATGACGCGGGCAAACGGGAACGGTTTCGGGTCGAGGTGGTTCGATGATGCCACGGAAGGTGAGCGAAATCAGGAAGGACCACCAAATGGCAGGCGCGCTCAACGCCCTTATTAATGTCTGCTCCTTCATTGATGAGCACACATTCCTGACCAAGAGCGGCGATCTCGGAGCGGTCTTCAAGGTTCAGGGAATTGATTACGAATGTCTTGACCATTCCGAAATTAATGCTTTCGCGCGCCGCTTTGAAGCGGCGCTCCGCAGCCTCACTGAGGAATTTCGTCTGTACCAATATCTACTCAAGCGCAGCAAACCAGCCATTCCGCATCGCGAATACAGGGATCTGCCTGTCGTCGACCGCGCCATCCAGGACCGGATCGGGTTTCTCGACGGCAAAGCAGACAGCCTCTATTCCCTGGAGCTGTACTTCGTCCTGACCTATGAGGGGTGGCGACAACGTGGCGCGTCTCAGAATCGACTGAGGCAATTTGTGAGAGATCCAGGTCACTTTGTCCAAACGTCTCTTTCCGCAGAGCAACAGCTCACCGTTCTCGCATCGGAGTTAACTCGCGCTCAGCAGGCACTTTCTTCCAAGGTGACGAGCTTTCTTGTGCAGCTCCGGGATCTCGTGAATGCCGAGCTGCTAAAGAAAGACGAGGCCTTCCAATTCCTAAGCCGACTGGTCAATTACGCACCGTATCGAGCCGATCACATGCGGTCTGAAATATGACCTCTTCGTCGATCAGCAGCTGGCAGGCTCATCCCTTGAATGCCATCGCGACCATCTTCGGTTGGATGACTACCACATTAAGGGCCTGAGCGTGACTGAACCTCCTGCCCAGACCTTCGCCCACATGCTCCGAGCGTTGCTGGAGTTGCCGGCAAACGTGATCGTGGCCAGCGAATGGAAGCGGGCCAGCAATGCCAGGATTCGCAAGCTGATCCGCAGCAAACGTCGGCATTTCCACAATAGCAAAACCTCACTGGCAAACTACCTCCACGACTCAGCTCCGTCGGAGCGGCACCTGCTGGTGGATGATGCCGACGAATCTCTAGTTAACGAACTCGGTCTATCCCTGCGGGAACTAGAGGTAAACGGCAACTACTTCGGCGAATGGTCGATGACGATCATCCTCTACGACCTCGACCAGACCGCCGTCGACCGCTCGGTTGCGGAGTGCGTCAAGGTCTTCGCCACGCAAGATGCCGACTGTTATCGAAGAACGTTACAACCTGCTGAACGCCTGGCTGGCAGCCCTGCCCGGAAATCATCAGTACAACCTGCGACGGTTGTATCTGCTGAACACGAACAGTGCTGATCTCTCCTTGGTATTCACCCTGCATACGGGTGATCCTCACAACCGTCATCTCAATCAGGAATATCTTGCGGTTCTTGAAACCAATCATGCGGACACCTTACTACCTGAATCTCCATTACGAGGACAACGCACACACTGTCATCCTTGGCGCAACAGGCGCGGGCAAAAGCTTTTTGCTGAATTTCCTGTCTGACCAACCTGCAGAAATATCGCCCCTACACCGTCATCTTTGATCTGGGCGGCGGGTACGAAAGCCTGACGCGGCTCTTCGGTGGGAGCTACGTGCAGGTGGGCCTGGAGAAACGCTTTTTCACTATCAACCCGTTCTCCCTGCCACCGACGAAAGAGAACCTGCACTTCCTGTACTCATTTGTTCGGGTGCTGGTCGAATCGAGCGGCTACGAGGTGACCAGCGCGGATGAGCGTGACTTATACGAACAGATCGAGAACCTGTACCAGATCGAGCCTAGCATGCGAAGGCTTTTCACCTTGGGCAACATCCTTAACCGTCGGCTGGCGGAGCGCCTGCACAAATGGGTAGGGGACGGCCCCTACGGATCGTTATTTGACAACACGGAAGACAACCTGACGTTGGCGCAGTTTCAGTGCTTTGACTTCGAGGGCATGGACAAATATCCGCAGGTCTTGGAACCGCTTCTGTTCTACATCCTGCACCGGGCAAACGCCTCCGTCCATGCCCTTGATTTGGCGACAACCTTCAAAGTGTTTGTGATGGACGAAGCCTGGCGCTTTTTCCGCAACCCGACCATTAAGCAGTATGTCGTTGAAGCATTGAAGACGTGGCGGAAGAAGAACGCCGCGATGATCCTGGCCACACAGTCAGGCGACGATCTATATCGGTCCGAGCTCTTGCCGGTGATCGTTGAGTCCTGCGCGACCAAGATATTTCTCGCCAATCCGGGAATGGACCGCGCGGCATACCGCGAGCGATTCCACCTGAATGAGACCGAAGCCGACCTTATCGCTCGCCTCATTCCCAAACAGCAATTTCTGATCAAACGCCCAGACCTGGCTAAGGTGGTCAACCTTCACGTGGACTCTACAGGGTATTGGCTTTACACCAACAGCCCCTACGACAACGCGCGGCGGCGCGAAGCCTTTGAACGCCACGGATTCGAGCGTGGATTGGAAATTCTCGCCAAGGAGACAGCAGCATGAAAACAAGATTGGTTCAGTCGTTCGTTCTTATTTTCGCGGCTTGTGCCCCGGCTTTATCCGCCCAATCATTCCCTCCCCCAAAACGACTGCCGCTTCCTCGGCCAAGTCATTCGAGGCTGCGGCAGTCGTCCCTCCCGCTCTTTCTGCAACGGTCGTGGAATATGGCGAGCGAGACGTACTGCGACTGAAGGCGAAGCTGCGCTACACGACTCTCATCGTTCTCCCGAAAAACGAGCAGATCTTGGATTTTACCTGCGGTGACAAGGAATTCTGGATTGTAAATGGCACCCAGAACTTCGCCTACGTGAAGCCGGCAAGGGCCAATTCACAGACCAACCTCAATCTCATTACCGCTAGTGGCAATGTGTACTCGTTCGTGTTGAGCGAAGTCTCCGGTAACGCAGGTTTGGAGCCGGATCTCAAGGTGTTCGTCCAGCCCAAAGACGGCCCAATGACTTCCGCCTTGAATGGCGCACCGAAGTTTGTTTCCGCAGCCCAGGTCGAAGACTACCGTCAGCAGATCGAGATGGCGAAGGAAGAAACGCGCCAGACGAAAAACACGGCTCAGTCAACCATCGATCATGAGGTGACGAGATTCCGCAGTGAGTATCCGACCGCACTCAAGTTTGTCTATCACTTCGAGCGTGAGCAGAAACCGTTTTTGGTAGAAGCCATCTATCACGACGACAAATTCACCTACATCCGCGCTAATCCTCAGGAGACACCCGCGCTTTACGAAATCAAAGATGGCAAGCCGAACCTGATCAATTTCGAGTACCGCAATGGGACATACATCGTCAGCAAGATTCTTGATTCTGGATACCTGACCATCGGCAAAGCGCGAATGAATTTTGTTCGCCAGGAATACTGTGTTGGCTCAGTGGCAATGGCCAAAGAACCAAACGTGACACACCGCGGTGACACTGAGTGGGAGGTGATCGGATGGCAGAAGGGAAGGCAGAACAAAAGACCCCGGCGATGGTTGAGAACCGTGCCGCGAAGCCTCTTGGGGATTCTGCCGAAGAACACCCAAGCCATGGTCATCGCTGGAATTGCCGCTGTGATGGTGGGTGCAATCGCTTTCTCTGGCTCCGGCGCTCCCAAGACCACAACGAAGCCCACGTTGCCGTCAAGTGCTGTCGTCGATCCCAATCAGTCGCGGATTGCCGAATATCGGCAACGGCTGGACGAGCAGGCGCGCAAGCTGGCAGCCGAACAAGCGCAATTTCTCCAGAGCAAGCAACAATTCGTGGCCGCGGCCGGGACCGAGCCGGGAGCGAGCTCCGCGCCTGCCAGCCATGCAGACGAAAACAACATCGAGAACGACCGCAAGCGGCGGGCTTACCTATCGCTTTTCGCATCGAACGTTGCGCTTAGCTATCGAAAAGAAAATCAATCCTCCGCGGCTCAAGATCACGCTCCGAACGCGAGCACCGGAACGCAGCCCCAGCTTTCGGCTTCCCCGATCGAAACGCCTTACGGAATGTTCGTCCCGTTTGGCGTTCAGGCAGCTGCCGAATCCTCGCGGAGCGACCAGGGCAGCCAGGAAGCTGAGACTGAACGGAGCAATTCGGACGAGCACAGTGCGCCCAGAACTGGCCAGAAAAACGCCCGCGATCGGTTCGCCGACCTCAATCAGTCCGAAGGCAAGCAGTACCGTGTGTTCGAAGGAACGGTTCTAGAGGCAGTACTGACGAATCGGCTGAATGGCTCGTTCGCGGGACCGGTCAACTGCATGGCGACGTCCAATGTTTACTCGCATGATGGCCAGCAGCTGCTGATTCCGCAAGGCAGCCGCATTCTTGGGGAAGCCAAGCGGGTAACCAGCTTCGGCCAAGAGAGACTGGCGGTTCTGTTCCATCGGGTGACCATGCCCGATGGGTACTCGGTGAGCCTCGATCAGTTCAAAGGTCTGAATCAGGTTGGCGAGACCGGTCTGCGCGATCAGGTCAATCACCACTATGCGCAGATCTTCGGGACCTCACTCGCGATCGGAGCCATTGCAGGGCTGGCCGAGGCAGACACGCGCGCGAGTGCCTTCCAATCGTCAACCGACGCCTATCGCCAGGGTGTCGCCAGCAGCCTCTCGCAGTCTTCGCTCCGCATTCTCGACCGTTATCTCAACGTCCTCCCAACTGTAACCATTCGCGAGGGGCATCGGGTCAAAGTCTATTTATCCGACGATCTGCTACTTCCCGCATACCAGAACCATCGCATGCCAGGAGATCTATGAATAAGAAAGAAGAAGCTCGATCAAATGTTCATTGGCTATATCGCTACATCTTTCGCGGAGTCGGCTGGGTAGCTGTGGCCGGCGTACTCACGTGGCTTTACCTATTCTTTCGTGCAGGAGTACACCGATAAGGCAAAGGAATGAGTCAACGAAAGGAGCAACCAAAAATGAAGCTCACGAGACCTCGCAAAATCGCAATCGTCATCGTTATTACCGCGATCATCGCCCCTGCTGCCTTAGCCATCTTGGGCCTCGGTGACATCGTCTTTGATCCCACGAATTTCGGGAAATTGGTCGAGCAGCTGGCGCAAATGCAGCAGCAATACACGCAATTGGTTCAGACCTATCAGGTGGTCACTGCCCAGTACAACCAGATGATTGTGATGGCAAAGATGATCCCGGCCAATCTGCGTGTGCACTACCGCTCGCTGATCACTCCGTGGCGCAACTCGCAGCCACCAACACCTACGGAACCACCGGAGGATGGGTCGCCGCCATCAATACCGGCAACGATGTCCCAGGCGGTTATCAGCATGCAATCCAGCAGCTGAACGCATACGGCGCGGCCCTGGGGAACATCCCCGCCGACCAGCTTGATCGTGTCGAAACCAGCTATGCAACGGTGGAACTGACAGATGGTGCTAACCAGAGCGGAATGGATCTTGTCGGTCGTCTACGTGCGAATGCTCCCGACGTAGAGAACTCCATCCAGAGCCTGGAAGATGATTCACTCTCAACCGACCCGGACCTTAACACTGAAGTTTCCGTACTCAACAAAATTAATGCTGCCAACGTAATTGCCCTGCGGAACAGCCAGGATACCAACAAGCTGCTCGCCACATTGGCAGAACAACAGATCATCGAAGCCAAGCGGAAGCGCGACGCCGAGGCCACAGCCATCAACAGCCACATTCAGTTCATGACACAAGAACAGGCGGTGCTGCACGCGCAGACCGGTGACCCGAGCGCCCGCATGCTCGCCTACCGCATGCCTTAAGCCGGCGGGTCCTTTTTGACCCACGAGAACCTCGGAGCCGATGCCATGCCGCCAGAAACGATGAATGATCTCTTTGCCTTCTTGACCAACCTGATGACGACGCACGCGGACATGTTCCAGGCGCTGGGCTTGAACCTGTTTCGGGCATTGGCCATCATCCTGATCGTATGGTTCGGGGTGAAGAGCGCACTTGCGTCGGCTTCCGGCGGTGTCGGTTTTCAGCTCGATCACTTTGCGGCTCTGTTGATGACAATCTCTTTCGGCTTCGCGATGATCACGTTCTATGACCGACCGCTGCCCGGGATGGGGGTTAGTTTCTACCACCTCGTTATCGACCAAGGAACGAACCTGGCCAATGCGCTGAACAATGGAATCGTGACCGAGTTGTGGGATCGACTCAACTCCATTTATTTTGAGACCGAGCAGCCGGGACTTTCGATCGCGATCAATGCCCTCGAAATCCTCCGCTATGTGGTCACGATCTTGGCTCTCGCGGCTGCCGAGATCGCATCCTTTGTCGTAATTGCTTTCGGTTACATCGCGGCGGCTATTGCTGTCTTGCTGGGCCCCATTTTCATTCCGTTTTTCATCGTGCCCAAGATGGAATGGCTCTTCTGGGGCTGGCTTAAGGCGCTCCTGCAGTATGCGTTCTATCCCGTCGTGGCTAACGCCTACGTCTTTGTTTTCGGCCAGCTTCTCATCCACTTCGTTGACTCACATCCACCGCCGTATGACGGCGCCACACTCGCCGTGCTGTTTCTACCGTTGCTGTTTCTGCTGATTGCTTTCACCTGGGGAGTACTGCTGATTCCTTCGCTGGTGAGCTCGCTCTTTACGGGGCGCTCAGGTGAATCCACGGCGCTAGCTCACTAATGGCACTACGGAGATCCCAATGTCTGCCGCACAAGCCTTGCCGCCTCCCACAGAGGAATTCAATGCCGCCAAGCGTCATTACGTTGAGCAGTTTGGCGCGGCGTTGGTCTCAAACAGCTATTTGAAGATCACGGTGGTGTGCTTAACTGCCGTCTCGATAGCGCTGGTACTGCTGAACATCCGCACCTCGCGAGCACTCCATGAATTGAAGCCTCTCATTATCCGTATCGATGATGTAGGACGGGCCGAGGCCATTACCTACGAAAGCTTCCAATATCAGCCGCGGGAAGCAGAGATCCGATACTTCCTGATGGATTTTGTGCAGCGCCATTACAGCCGCGTACGGGCCACGGTCCGCGAAAACTATGCGCGATCTCTCTACTATCTGGACGGGCGACTGGCCGACGCGACCATCGAAGAGAACAAGAAGAACAAAACGATCGAGACGTTTCTCGCCTCCCGCGGCGATGAGATCGAAGTCAATGTAAAGAACGTCGCGATCGAAGATCTCCGGAACTCACCCTATAAGGCAACGGTCGAGTTTGAAAAGGTCTTCTACACCGCCGCAGATCACGCCGAGACGAAGCGGGAGCGTTATGTCGGACACTTCGTTTTCGTGGTCAAAGAGCGCGTGCCCAACGCGCTGATTCCCATTAACCCGCTTGGCTTGACCATTATCTACTTCCGAGAGGATCAGGCCTTCGAATGACCGGGATTGGCTCGAGAGCAGGAAACAGGAGCTGCTGAAGGCATTCAAGGTGCGCTTTCCGGTCCAAAAGGGATACCGGCTTCAATCTACGGATATCTCCTCGCACCAACTCTGGTTTTAGAAGCGTTGGGAGAGGGCGGAAGGTGCTGCCGCTCTCAAATCAACACCTTTCGCTACCCTCGGTGCTGTCATGCCAACCACGGCGACCATGTGATGCAATTCCAGAGTCGCCTATCAAGAGTCCGTGCGATTCAGAGCCGCTGTTTTCCGCAATGTCGCTTAGACTTAAAGGAATCTTCGCGCAACACTCTTTCAGGCCACGTTTTGCCCGGTCCCAGATGGCGAGACCGCCGCCCCCGCGGGATTTGTCGCGAGGCTCCGCGACCAGCGCCTCAATCACGGCTTTGGTGATCTTGTCGCCGGCTCCTTTCAGAAGTTTTAGGTAAGCGCCAGCGCTTCGCTTCGGCGCTTTGAAGTCTTTGCCGGTGTCTGAGTTCTCATATCCGAGCCAGGCCCGCCAAGTCGGCGGATCAGGATCGACCAGAAGACAGAAAAGCAGGAACGACTCCCGCGCCCCCCATGACTCCAACAGCCCTTCGGAGAAACCGAGGTCGATTCGTAGAGCTAGGTCGAGTTCCGAGATCTTGTCGCGCAGCCAATACCCGAATTGCCTTCGGGTGACCATCGCGAGATGACGATCGGCCGGGTGTGCGTGGATGTTCTTTACGATCGCCGCGGCCATGCCTTCGGCCTCCGCCTTGGGGTTCTTCCAGGTGACGACATGGATGTTAGCCGTCGCGTCGCTGACCGGAACCATCTCCTCGACGCCGGACAACTCCATCAGTCGGTTGGCGGCCACGACGATCGGTTTTGGGCACCGCTGGCACTCGGTGATGACCACGTCGGTCACGGAGCCGCCGTCGCCCACGAGCTCTTCGAGCTTCGCGAGACCCAGTGGTTCGTTCCCGCGAAACGTGTAGATCGACTGGCGCGGATCCCCGAGGGCGACGAGCTGGCCTCCAGGACGCCGCAGGCGGAACATCAGCTCCTGTTCGCCCTTCGTCAGATCCTGAAACTCATCGACGATCACGTAATCGTAACCATGTTCGGGGAAGTCGCCGCCCTTCAAGCGATCGAGGAGGAGCCGCGGAAGGTCGCTGATGAAATGTGCCTTGTGCCGCAACAGCCACTGCTGAGCCGCCTGCCACAAAGTCGAATTGTCAACGTGACCAGCCTCGTGATCTCGCAGCGCCTGCTGAGTGTTGTGGAAGTTGTGATGGAGGTCCTCCACCGCGGAGTATTCCTGAAGCACGTCGTAGATCATCGCGTCTACTTCGTGGGGCAGGAGTATCCGCAGCTCCTCCCCAATCACCTCGACGCATAGAGCATGGATCGTGCGGATGACGGGTGGGTGCTTGCAGTCGAAGGTGGCCAACCGCTTGTGGATATCCTCTCGGAGCTGCCGGGCGATGACCCGGTTGAAGGCGACGATGAGGACGTTGTGGCCATCGACACCGAGCCCATCGGGATGGAGGGTGCGCTCGACGCGTCGCACTGTGCCGAACGTTTTTCCAGTTCCCGGCCCGGCGACACAGCGGATGGTGCGCGCGTCCGAGTTGATTAGGGCAGGCACCTGTGTGCCGTGTACCCCTTCGTTCCATGACTCCGGCATGCAGCTAGTGTAAATGCTGCTCATCGCCTCAGGTGTTAAGGGGCAGGGAGACCGCCCCGGGCCCCTTACCCAAGAAATACGGCCGGGAGGCTTGAGCTACCGTTACATGGCCTCCTACAGCGAGAGCGTTCGTGCGATTCAGAGTCAGCTGTTCTCCGCAATGTCGCTTAGACTTCCAAAGGATCTTCGCGCAACACGATCTTTGCAGGCCAGCCTTCTTTCCATCACATCCGACATGCGCGCGAAGCACGTGAAAGAATTCCTTCCCAGGCACGGCTAAGCTCTCCTACATGATGCGGTCTGCATGTTGTTCATCACGTCGGAGCTCTGAGCTTGTTCTCTCATTTGTTCCCGGTGCCTGGGTGGTCATGTTGCCGTTAGGGATGATCGCGTCCTGGGGCCACGGAGAAGATGATCGCGTCTGGCCTCGGACATGCTCTCATTTCCGCCCTGCTCTACTCAGGCACTGCTTCGGGGCTTGTCCGGCGCCCGGCGCCACGGCCGTCTTCTGCTTCCCCTGGCCCTCAGGGTCTCGGTCTCCCACAACAAATCTGCCGCAAAAAACGCGGCCGAGCCCTGCGGGGAGATTTCTTGCGGGTCCCTCCGAGAAAGCAGACGTTGGGCTTGGGAGCCGGGCCCTCTCGCATGGCTTCGCCCAGGTGTGCCCTGAGTAGATCAGGACAGAAATGGAGAAACAACATGTCGATTTACAACAACACGATCACCCTCAAAGGCTTCCTCGGCACGAACGCGGTCGAGCACACCAACTCTAACCAGAAACCCGTTGTCGTCCTTTCGCTCGCAACTAAGAGCTCCTACAAAGACAAGCAGTCGAGCGAGTTCGTCTCGCGCACCGATTGGCATCGCGTAGTCGCCTTTGGCCGCTTGGCGGAATCTGCCAAGTCGCTCACTAAGGGCGCATACGTCGAAGTCGAAGGCCAGCTTCAGAGCCGCGAATATGTGTCGGGCGAAACCAAGCGTCGCGTTTCCGAAGTGCGGGCCCGCTCGATCACGAAACTCGAACATACTCCGCGCTCGGCCGCCGAAAACCTCGATGCCGAACCGGTTCAGGACGGGGTGCCCGCATAGGGCACCTCCTTTCCAGTAAGGAGGCGCACTGGTGATTGCCAATGTCCTTTTTGCGACGACCATCCTGTTCATAGCTCTTCTATTCTTTCTCGTCCAGGAGTGCGCGTTCTTGATTCCGTTTCGCAGACTCTTGATCGAAAAGTACGGTTCCCAAGTCGCGGTTTACGCAGCTGCCGTTTTCTTCAATGTGTTTGCCGGTGTCTATGTCGCGGCGCGCAAGCTGTTTCTAAAAGATACCGGCCGCAAGCTCGCTCACATCGAGAAGCAGTTGCGGACAGGGGAGAGCATTTCGGAAGAACTAAGCCGCCGTTTAAGTGAGGAATGAGGGAGACGATGAGCCGCAGCGGAAGTAGAGACGAGCGCGAGCAGGCGAACGAAGCGCCGGAGCTGGGCAGTTTGGTTTTGTCCCAGGGCCGCAGTGGAGGAGCGACATCGGCCAGCGATGAACGCCAAAGAGCAGCCCGGCCCCCGTTCCGATCGACAGCCGACTGCCGAGCCTCGACCATTGTCCATTGTTGTTCCCGAACGCGAGCAGCCCACCGCGCTCATCCGCTCCCGTGACCTGGTGTTCGTGCGAAATCGCAGTTATCGCATCAGCTCAGCAGAGCGGGAAATGATGACCGAGATTGGGAAATTCCGCACCATTGCAGTAGCGGATCTCGCCCGCCATCGCTACTCCAACGAGCGCGGGCAAATTGCGGCAGGATCTGCTCAACCTCAAAGCCCAGAAGCTAATCCGTCAGCGTCGGGTGATGGCCGGCAAGGGACAGGAAAAGCTTTCGGTGCTGGTGCTGACAAGAGAGGGCAAGCACCTCGTCCAGCAAGAATATCGGGCCGCCCGGGGACAGAGGTTCTATGCGGGACTCGTGAAGCCCCGGGAAGTCGCGCACGATGCTGCCATCTACCGCATGTACCAAGTCGAAGCCGCTGAAATTGAGAAGCGAGGTGGATCGGTTAAGCGGATCGTTCTCGACTACGAGCTCAAGAAGAACGTCTACAAACCACTCGCGAAAGCACGAAACCTGCCTCCGCTCGAATTCGCCAAACGCCAGGCGGAGGTGGCGGCAGACAATGAACTGAAAGTAATCGACGGCAAGATCCCGCTGCCGGATCTGCGGATTGAATATGAAACCGCCGAGGGCGACATGGCAAAGGTTGACCTAGAGCTCGCCACCGAGCATTACCACGGAGCTCACGCCGCCGGAAAGCTCAAGGCAGGATTCAAGGTCTACGCCGATCGAGCATCCGCATCGCGACTGAATGCTTCGCTTACTTATGGTCGCAGCTCGGTTTACGACGGCCCGGAATTGACCGCCGCGATCTTGTTTTTATGACGATTGTGCTCATGAGAAATGACGAACGCAAGGTGGCGATCCAGAGGTTCGGGTATACCGAACGCGAAGCCGCATTCTTATGCCTCGCGGCTCTTCATGGCGGCTACTTCCTCCGCCGCCAGTACAACGCTTTCCTCGAATGCCATCGCGGTGGAAATGCGGACCGCTTGATCGAGAAAGGGGCGCTCCAAGGTCACATCCGCGTTCACGAATCAGCCAATCGGACGCAGATCTATCATGTGGGAGCCAAGTCGTTTTTTAAGGCCATTGGGGAGGAAGACAACCGCAATCGACGCTGGCGGCAGCCCTATCCGGTCAAAGTCAAATTGATGGGTCTGGATTTCGTTCTCGCCCACCAGCAGCATCATTATTTAGCCACCGAAGCCGAGAAGCTCGACTACTTTGCTGGCACACTGGGCCTGAATCGCAGCTACCTTCCGCAGCGTAACTACCGGTCGCGGCACGGCCGCAATATCACCACACGCTATTTCGTCGACAAGTTTCCGCTGTTTCTCTCTGGCGCGCCAAGCGCGCCCTCTGCTGTGGTCGGGTTTTGTTATGTGGACGGCAGCATAGGGAAGCCTTCGGGGTTCGATACCTACCTGCTGCAGTACAAGGACCTGTTCAGTCGGCTAGACCGTTTTGGGATCATCTATACGGCTGGGGATGAGCGGATGTTTCCAAAGGCAGAGCGGATCTTTGGCCGGGTGTGCGGGAACGGAGCTCAGGCAGTGTCGGTTCCTGGGGATCGGGATATCGAGCGGTTGCGTGAGCACTTTCGGGCTCGTGATCTGTTTGAGCGACGGGAGACGAGTTCTTTCAGTAAGGCGGGGCTCGACCGGCTGCGAGAGGAGTTGGCGGAGTTCGGAGGGCCCGAGTATGAAGCCATGTATTGCCAATGGCGAGAACGCGGTGATTGCATTTTGGGTGGGGGTGCAGAAAGTCCGGAAAAGGGGTCAGGAGGCTTTGCGACATACCGCGTCGATCACGATTATGCGCTGTTCGGCGAGCTCAGCAGGAAGATACCGGCATGAAACCAATGTGGGATATCGCGGACCATGGCGGCAAACATGATGATCCGGTAAGCGGTCCGCCCACGATCCGGATCCATTGCCTGGAAGAGGCAGGTAGGACAGTGCGAGGAGACGAACTCATACGGGAAGCACAGACGCCAGGAAAAAATTTCAAGGGCGGGAGCGACCCCGGTTTGTGCGGCCTTTGAGCCGCCACAAACCCGCTTCGTTCCTATCGTCACTTCGGGGGTCGCTCCCGCCCTTGGGGAACTACCGTTGGAGATGCATCCCTGTGGTGATGCGAATTAAAAGAGCGCTGATTGAAGCGCAGCGAAATCAGGAGAAGAAACCCATGCCATCATCATTCATTCCTCAGCGAATTAAACGAGCCAGGCAGCAGATCACGGTGAAGCTCTATCAGGACCAGCTCGCCATGCTCGACAAGTATGGCCGATTCATCGATGACAGCCGGGATTACATCATCAGCCAGGCACTAGAACTGGTATTCAAAAGAGACAAAGAATTTGGACGCTGGCTGGAGCAGCAGAGAAATGCTAACAGGGATGCGGAAAGCATGGTCATCCGCACTGAACCCGCTGGTTCAGCATCACTGTCTGGACCACAGCGTGAGGGGAGAGGGAAGCATCTTCGTGGAGAAGCCGTGGGCGAAATGGAAAGAGAATCGGCGTAGCAAATGGAGGATCGAGTCGTGAGGCGAGTAGTCGAGAGCCGAAATCTAGTGAGCGTTGTGGTGAGTACAGCCGTGGGTCTATATCTGTTTCGCAACTGGCCGTTTCCGGCTGAAAACGATCTGCTGCAAATGGTGCTGCTTCAGAAGCCGTATCTGTTCTACGGAATCAAATATGGCTTTGTTGCCATGCTGTTTTCAACACCGTACATCGCATTCTCGATCCTATTCTCATTTACATACATTTTTGTTATACGGCGAGAAGAACAAATTGGGGCCAGGCGGCTCGCACCATATCTTTCGCCAGAAAGGCGTCACGAGCTTTACCTAGTGGTCGGCGAGCTCCATCATCCTAAGCGTCCGCAGCCGGCGGCGGCTCCCCGGTGGCTCATTGTGCCGGAGCGTGGCCTTTTTACCGGGATCGCGATCTTCGGCGCGGTGGGAAGCGGCAAGACCACGGGATGCATGTTTCCCTTTGCTGAGCAAGTACTGGCATATTGTGCAGATGATGCTGAACGCCGGGTTTCGGGTCTGGTGCTTGAGGTCAAAGGCGACTTTTGCCACAAGGTCCGTGGAATCTTGGAAAAATATTGCCGCGCGGACGATTACGTCGAGATCTCTCTTGCCTCACCCTATCGCTACAATCCGCTGCACAATGAGCTGGAGGCGTACGCGCTCGCATATGGAATTGCTTCCTTGCTGAATAACTTGTTCGGACGGGGCAAGGAGCCATTCTGGCAGCAGGCCTACACCAACCTGGTGAAATTCATCATTCTCCTTCACAAAGTTCTATACGACTACGTGACCTTGTTTGATGTCTACGAGTGTGCGATCAATCCGCACAAATTAGAGGCAAAAATAGCCGAAGGCGAAGAGCTGTTCTCGACCGCCGACTACATTTCGATTGACGATTCAGTCTACGTGGCGCATCGCGAGTTGAGTCGTTTTCCTTGGGAGCGGGTCGAGGGAACCAACTGGATGAAGGCCCCCGCAACTGATGAACTGAGACGAATTCTGGATGCAAAGAGAATTCCCTGCGAGATCCAAACCGAGAGTGGCCCTCGGTTTCCTTCCCGAGATGAATCGTACGAGGAGCGCCGGCAACGGTTTGAAGCAATTAAGCGCTGGTTTAACGATGATTGGAGACGGATCGAGCCCAAACTGAGAACCAGCATCGTCGAAGGCATCTCGGTCTTCCTCTCTTTGTTTGACGACAACCCTGCGGTGAAGAGGACATTTTGCCCACCCAAAGAATGCTACGACCCGGTTCGAAATCGAGATGGTCGTTACGGTACACCTTTGCCCCCGTTTAGTTCTCTCATTGAGCAAGGGAAGGTATGTGCCTTGAACTTCCCCATCGGTGCGAACCCGGGCCTGGCCAGGGCGGTGGGGACGATGTTGAAACAAGATTTTCAGCGGACAATGATCGGACGCATTCCCAAGATCGAGTCGGATCCCGAAAAACATTGGCGGTCGGTACTGTTTCTCTGCGATGAGTACCACTCCTTTGCCACCACCGGGGAGAGTGACCCAACTGGCGATGAAAAGTTCTTTGCACTCTCTCGCCAGGCACGTTGTATTCCGATCGTGGCCACGCAGAGCATCAGCTCATTACGCTCGACGCTGGCGGGAGAGACCTGGCGAACACTGCTGCAGACATTTCGCACCAAAATCTTCCTCACACTGAGTGACGATTTCAGCGCCAGGACGGCCAGTGAGCTATGCGGGAAAGAAGAGCAGTTGAAATTGAATTACTCGATTAGCGAAAACGGCCAGGATGCCAGAGTGAGCATATTGACCGGCCGAGCCACGGCACATCGGGCAGCAATCTCAACCTCCAAGAGCTATAGCGTACAGCGGGATTGGGTGTTTGAGCCGAAGGTCTTCGCGGAACTCAAAAATGCGCAGAGCATCGTTTTAGCCTACGACGGGCTGAATCCTCTGCCGCCCTGCTATTGCTATTTGAAACCCTATTACCTCGATCCGAACACCACATATTTCGAACAGTTGGCGGAGGGTCATTTATGAGCTTTGAGGTCATCTTGCCCTTCTTGCGGCCGATCGAGCACCTGATCCGGGACGGCGAGATTTCCGAAATCATGGTGAACGGGTCGGGACGAATCTACATTGAAAAGCACGGCGAACTGCTGCCGATCCCCGATGCCTCAATTTCAGAGAAGTCATTGCAGGTTGCAGTGCGAAATATCGCCCGCACACTGGGGGATGAGGTCAACGATGAGATGCCACTGCTCGATGCACGCCTGCCGGACGGTTCACGAGTTGCCGCAGCGATCCCGCCGTGCTCGCGCCGGGGGACGACCCTCACCATTCGCAAGTTCCAATCTCGACGTTTCACCCCTGAAGAACTGGTACGCATCGGTGCCGTCACGCTAGATGTGATGGACCATCTGAAAGATGCGGTCGAGCAGCATCGAAACATTATAATTTCGGGCGGCACGGGAAGCGGAAAGACCACGATGCTCAATGCCCTGGCATCGTTTATCGATCCGAAAGAACGGGTGGTGCTGATCGAAGACACGTCGGAGATTCAGATCTCGCTGGAGAACCTGGTGGAGTTTGAGGCACGAAGAGAGCGGCCCGACCAACGCGCGGTCACTGTTCGTGATCTCCTCCGGGCCACACTGCGGCACCGGCCCGATCGCATTATTCTGGGGGAGGTGCGTGGCGGAGAAGCGTTCGATCTTCTGCAGGCGCTTAACACCGGCCATTCCGGCACGCTTTCAAGCATTCATGCCAACTCGGCAGAACAGGCGGTAACTCGATTTACCAGCTGCGTTCTTGCAATCTGGGATCGAGCTGCCGTACAGGGCAATTCGCAGCAACATCGGCGATGCCGTCCAATTCTTGCTCCACATTGAGCGACGCAGCGGGTGCCGCTATGTCGCCCAGCTTCTTCGTCTTATACGTTACGACGCGGGTCAGGACAAGTATGACTTTGAATCGGTTTACGACTCGCGCAACACATGACATCGATCACAATGAGCGAGATTTCTGTTAGTTACCTCCGCGATAACTTCAAGGTTGAGGATCGCATTGCGGTGGTGTTGTTAAACAAGCGAAGCGGGGCCGTGCTGCAACGAGTTGCTTCTATTGAGAGAGTTGTCGCGCCGGAATATCAGGCCTGGCTACGCCACATGAACGCGCAAAAGTACGAAGTCTACATCTCCATGAATACACTGAAGGAGGGAACTCATCGACGAACAAAAGCCGATGTAGACCAAATCCGGCACGTCTATCTGGATTTCGACGAGGACGGCACGGCGGCCGTACGGAAGCTGCTGCAGCGCACGGATGTGCCGGAACCGAATTACTTGATCAACAGCTCACCTGACAAATGGCAGGTGATTTGGAAAATCGCAGGCTGTGGCAAAAGAGAAGCCGAGGAGATCGAGCGCGGGTTAGTAGCTGATACCGGGGCCGACCCAGCCGCGGTCGACATTGCCCGCGTGCTGCGTTTACCAGGATTCTACAATCACAAATACTCCCGACCGCACATGGTGGTTGTAGAGAGCCGCTCCAACCAAATCAGCGGACCCGAGCACTTTCCGAGATTGCGCTCGGACTTCGAATCCCGAGACACGAAGCCAATCGACAGCATGCGATCTCGTCTCCCAACCGGTAAGATCACGCAATCGGAGAGAGACTGGGCCCGAGTGAGGAGGGAGCTCAGGAACGGTGCATCCCCAAAAGCGTTGATCGAGGAGTTGACGATTCAGCGCGCGGACAAGTTCAATCCTGAGGATTACGCGCGGCGAACGGTCGAAAAAGCCGTAGCGTCGCTAAGAGGCGGCAATGCTTCCGGGCTGGAGCGTTGACTCACGGTCATGAGTCCATCCGGATGTTCCGTTCACAAGGGCCCGCGACGCGCGGTGCAGTCATTGCCGGTTAGATTTCGATGTATACGTCCGTTAGGACGCTTTGTGCAAGGTCCATCATCGAGCCGCGCCGGGTCCTCAAAAAGTTGTCTGTAGCGCCTGGGAGTCATTCCTGTGAGCCGATGAAACACGTCCGTGAAGTGACTCTGGTTGGCGAAACCCGCCTCGAAGGCCACGTCCATCAACGGTTCCGTGGTTCCTGCGAGCAAGCGCTTGGCCCGCTCGATTCGTTCATGGACGATATACTCGTGGGGTGCACGACCCGTACTCCTGCGGAAGAGATTGGCGAAATGTTGTGGGCTCATGTGCGCCTTAGCTGCTAGCTCAGCCAGGCTGAGGCGGGTTTCAATGCGGCTGTGAATATGGTCCAATACGAAGCGCAGGCGATTGGGCGGAAGACCGCCGGAGAGAACGACCGGATGATGGGCCTGGGTCGAATATCGGCTGGCGACGTACCGGATCAAAGCATCCCCGAGTTGCCGCACGTAGGATTCGCCGGTCACACAACCGGATTTCAGTTCCTCTTGCAATGCGTGAATCAAGCTCACGATCTGGGCGTCCCGCAAGCTGAATTGGAACGTCAATCGCAGGTCGTCTTTCATGGACACATCGTGGGCGACAGCCTGCAGGGCGCGATGATCGAAGGTCAGAAGGCACAGTTCAACCGGTCCTGAAAGCTGGATTCCAAGCTCCGTGCATTCCGGAATGATGTGAACGTCTCCCGGCACTACCCGTCGCACGCACGTTTTTCCGTTGACCAAACACTCGAAAGTAATAGGGACTGCCAAATGCACGATCACACAATTGGTTCTTGGTGTCCAACTCAGCCGGCCTGCCGGTTGAAGTCCGTGTTGAATGCTCATTCCATCCACGTCATATCGCCGCATTGGATTGATGAGGAGCATATCGCACTACGACCGACCGCTTGGGGTGGCACAACGGCGGTCGCGGGGGAAATCACGAATCAGGTGTATTCCCCCTACATTAGAAGAGGATGTGGGATGTGAAAACCTCAATGCCTTCGGTTCAAGCTCGGCATTGGCTTCGGAGCCTGCCATGCGGTCAAACAGTTTGTCACGTCTCAGAATCTGACCGGAGCTGTGATTGCTTCAGACACTCGTCTGGCTGTGTCGCGAGTGCTTGGACTGTGTTTGTGGTTGGCGAGGAGAATACAACGAACTGGAATGTTTATTGAAGTATATCGAGGGCTTTATTTAGCTGAATGTCATTTCCTTCAGCCAAAAGCTTTGGATCAATGTCCACAAGTACGTCGGGTGCTACTCCTGAGCCTTCCGTGTGGCTTCCACTAGGACTATACCAACCGAATACCGGCAGATACAAAGTATAGCCATTCCCCACATCGAACAGCTCCGAACCAAGCACCAAGCCCGCCGTCTTTTGGCCGATGAGCGTTGCGAGTTTCGTATCCTTTGCAAACTGAGCAGCCATTTCGCCCGCGGAGCTGGTCCGTTCATTTATGAGGACTGCCATGTGGCCATGAAAAGGCTGTCTTCCCAATCCTTGCGTCAGAAGCATTAGTGACTTGTCTCGAATTGAAAACTGGGCAAGGCGGAACAGAAGTCCGAGCCGAGTGTCCGGCATCCTAACTCGGGGAAGCTGGGCGGCACTGTACCGCCGTTGCTGCCGTTTCCTGGTGACATCGTAGCCGATAGGAATTCGGCCGGGGCACATATAGCTGACAAGACGCGCGAAACCTAGACTCCCGCCAAGGCAGCCCCGCAGATCAATGATCAGACGCTCACAACCTTGTGCTTTCAGTGACTCGATCGCTGCATCGAGAACCCTTGAGAAGCGGATGCCAAACATCCCTGAAAAGAACGTGATTCTTACCAGGCCCACTCGTTTTGTCAGCATCCTACTACTGACGCTCTTTGGCTCAACGAACGGAAGCCGCGGCCGCGTTGATTTCCTCTGAGGAACCATCACCACGATGATTCGGGTTCCTGTGTCGTTTGGCAGTTTTACGGCCAGCTCGTGTTTTTCTCCGAAGCGGAAGGTGGGAAGCGTTGGCGGAGTGGAAGGGGTACCGTTTACGCTCATGAGCAGATAACCCGGCGTCACCCCGGCGCGCGCAGCCGGACCATCCTCGAATACGTCCAGAAACATCCACCTTTGCGTTTCGAGATCGGTTACTGAACTGAGGGTCGCGCCAATGGCATGCTCTGGCTTGGTCGGATTTCTGTCACAATAATAAAAGTCCGTATGGCTCGATTTGAGCCTCGACAAGAGGTCATGGATGCCCTGCTTCAAACATCTTGTCGTCTTCCGCTTCGACTAACGCGGGGATCTGCTCATCGACCTCTCTGCACCACCCGGCGAGATCGATGTTTCCGATATTGAAGTGGTGTTTCAGCACCACCGTCTTGATTCGAGAAATGATTCTGAGACGCTCAGTGGGGTAAAGCATCTCGTTTACTTTTCAGCCGGTGGTTGGGCAAGTCCCTCTACAGTAAATCCCGCCCAGTAGTAAGGAACCGCTTTGGTTGGGCCAAAGGCCTTCAGCATGTTCTGTTTTGCGATTCTCAATGCGTATGTCGGAGACTTTTTACGAGCGAGTTCGGCATAGAAGTCTTTCATCAAGTAGAGCGTAGTGTCGTCATCAATGGACCAGAGGGTCGATACCACAGTGCGAGCACCTGCTAACAGAAAGGCTCGAGAAAGGGTCGTAATTCCTTCTTGTCCTTCGATTGGTCCTACGGCCGTATCGCAGGCCGACAAGACAATCAGGTCTGCATTCAAAGGTAGTTGCACGATTTCGGAAGTTTGCAGGAAACCGTCTTCGCCATTCGGCTGGATCGCTCAGCAACACAAGAGCTGCGCGATCCGGGCGCGCCTCGTTCGCAATGGCGTGAACCGCAAGGTGCATCATGCCATGATTGGTCGCCTTCTTGAATGCGGTCTCTGTCGCATTGTTGCCAACCAGCAATGTGTTCATTCTGTTTGGCAGAGCGTCGACCGCAGCGCGTGCCTCATCCTCCGAGCTTGGCAGATCAGACAGGCCCGTGTCATTGAAGCCGCGGGTGACTGCAGATTGCTTCAGACCACTTTTTTCGTATGGAACGCCTCCGACGGCGAGAAGACTCTGGTCCGCACGCTTAGGCCGCGGTGCCGTGCGCAACAAGAAAAAACTGGTTGCCGAAGGTGCGTAAACCACTGTCTGGGATTCGACCACATAGTGGTGATGGATATCAACGAGCGCGTCGAATGGAACCAGATGGAGTGGTCCGTCTCGAACTATGATGAGTTGCTCTTTGGTTTGTGCTTCGGGGACTAAATCTAGCAGCAACTGATATAACTTACGGGCCTCGGCGTGCGCGGCGTGCTTAGCCTTTACCTCCTTCAGGTAGGCAGCTACAACAGGCGAGATCGTCTGCTTTCCAGCCAGTTTTGCGATTCGGTACTTCTTTCGAGTAATGATCAAACAGTATGACGCGGGGTCGTCAATGACGTATTCGAGTACGAGCCTCCGAAGGGGAGAGGCTCCCCTGAAGTTGTGCGAGCGTGATCGTCTGATGCTCTTTCGCTTTCAGTATGCTGATCTCGGGGGTGATCGACCTTGATTGCTCGGCCAGGAAGATGGCGTCGCGAAGCTGTTTAATATCCCGGTCTGAACGGGCCGCCATGAGCTTCAGACGAAGCTGTGCAATCTTATTCTCGGCGGCAATAGAGTCGGGCGATGTCTTCGCTCCCGACATCAAGAGATCTGTCATTACGCGCCCTCGAACTTGTTCGAGAATGGCGAAGGCTTTTGGGGCATCATCACCGTGCTCGGCGATCAGGGCAAAGTGCTTCGCGTACAGGTCACTTGCGCCCTTAATAAGGGCTGTCTTCCCAAGCTCGCTGTCAGCATTTCCGATCATCATGTCCTGGATCACAGCCGCTCGGTCGTATGTTTGGTCGGCTTCAGTGTACTTATGCTGGGCGACCTGGATCTCGGCCAGCCCTTGGAGGAACCGCGGGATCAGAGGAAGATAGCCAAAGCGCTGGACCGATATGGCGGCGTCATTGGCAAGCTTTTCGGCTTTGGGCAGGTTGCCACTCAGCCTGTATAGATCTGAGAGCTCGCTCTGGAACTGAGGAATAACTTTTCTTCCGTCATAAATAGTTGCATGACGCAGCGCTTCCGCGAGATATGCAATGGCGCCTGGGATGTCGTTCTGGCCCCGGGCGATGGTTGCTGCTGTTGAGTTTAGATCTGCCAGTTCGGCGTGGCTGTTTTCTGCTTCAGCGTGAGCAAGGGCTTTTTTCAATTCTGCTTGTGCCGTCTCAGTTCGTCCCATATTCACCAACGCCATCAGCCGTGCTTCCTCAGCGATAATGGGATACCCTGCATCAGGAGTTGCATTGGCGACGGCAATGGCTCGATCAGCGTACTGTAGTGCCTGGTCATTCATACCTTGACTTACCAGACCCGTTGCTGTCGTCGATAAGTAAAAGATTTGACCACCGATGTCTCTAACCGTAGTAGCCCCGATCAGAGCTTCCGCAACGTTTTTCTGGGCGCCGGGAAGATCGCCGTCATAAAAATCTGCGAAGCCGAGTTGACCTTGAGCGCGGTATCGCCATTTCGCATTGCCCAGCTCTCCCGCCAGGGAACTGACCTCCGTCCAGTCTCGCCGCATTGCGGCGCTGTCGATCTCTCCATCGAGCTCGCCCTTGACGACTAGGCAAAACATCCGGAGCTCTTTGTCGGATTGCAATATGGGATTCGTCGCCAGTTCTTGCCGTAAGCTTATACGATAGTTCCGGCAACGAAGCGGGTACTGCGCCCGCTCTGATCGCCCCTAACTCAGCATATAAAGCATTCCTTCTGTCGCCCGCTGTTTCGAACAATTGCTTGGCCTTGATCAAGTAGGGGCGCGCAGCGACCCAGTTGTACAAATCTGAGAAATACAGTCCACGCTGCAAAAGGGTTTCTGCCGTATCCTCATGCACGCCCTGTTCTCTGGGCTGTCCGGTGCTGGGCGTGTATTTACCTGTCGTCTCCGTTGATATTTGCGCATTGGCGATTACGCAAATGAGCCCATTGATCAATAGGCAGTAGGCAACTCGACCGATTCTCATGGTTTTGGTTCCGTGTTTTGGGGCAAGCTGCCTTTTATCAAGACCGTTACCGTCATCTTATGCCCCCCATTTGACGCAACTTGCAGGTCATAATGTCCGGCAGGGAGGTGGCTGAAATCCGCGCGCACCCGCAAAACTATGTCGCCATCTTGCCGACGTGCTAGCGTTGACTCCGACCACACGATATGTCGTCTTGACATCAATGTTATCGAGTACAGGCGCTCGTCGCTTCCGAGGGGCAAACGCAAGGTCAAATCCAACGGTGAACCTGACGGGATTATTTGCGGGACAGAGCCGGCGGTGCTCTGTTTGGAGCCGCGTGTCGGAGACGCGTTACTGAGATCAATTACAACTGGAACGTACATCTCTGCCTGAGTGTGAGTTGGGTTCCCAGGCGCAGTGATTGGTGCCGGGATGCGAGGGGCGGCGATCGGTTCAGTGCGGCGTTTGGTAATGAACACGTAAACAGCAATAACCAAAATAGCTGCGACTACCGAAGCGGTCGCAGAACGCCTGATCCAAACAGCGCGGCGAATTCTCTGATGCTGAATTGCTTCAGCCTTTGCACGATCGAGATGAACCATGTACGCAGTGAAGCATGGCGAGCAGGAGGTCAAGTGCTCGCCCGTTGACGGGTCGCTTTGCATCGGCCGAGTCGCCAATAACCTGAGTGCGTCATCGGACGGGCAACCGATGCGCTTAGGGTTTGGAAAAACCTCGGACAGGTACGAGCGTGCGAAATCGAGCAACTCCCTTACATTCTCGGAGGCGCTGCGTTCTTTTATTCGTGTTCTCACTGTTCAAGACCTTGCAGCGGGCCATCGCCCGTTCATTTCAACCCAAGCCTTCTCCGGACTCTCTGAAGTGTTTGGCTGAAGCGCGATTCGGCTGCATGCGCCGAGATTCCATAAACTTTACCGATTTCTTTCCACGAGAATCCTTGACTACGACGGTAAAACATATCGCGTGTAACCGGATCGCATCGCGTCAGGAACTCACTGACAAGTATCTGCGATTCCAAATCAGCGGATACGAAGGCACTCCTTGGATGTGTTGGGGGTCGATCTGCGACGGCTAATTGTCTTCGCCTTAACCTGTTTACCCGCCGGATGAAAGCTCGAAACAAGTAAGCACGCAAGTCGTGAACTTGGATGTTGTTATGGGCTTGTTGACTTCGCAACACCCGAGAAACAGCCGCTGCCGATTCTTCCAGGAGATTTGTCGCCAGCGCCGGGTCGCCGACCAGCTTTTCCGCGTAGTGGACTGCTCTTTGGCCGATTTCTTCTGCCGCATCGAGCACGGCAGGTTCAATCGTTCTTCCACGGGGATCTATAGGGCTAATTCGAAATCCCGCTTCTGATTGGAATTCTCCTGCCATGGTGAGCGTCCGATGTTCGCAACTTAGAACTGGCGTTTAAGTTCCGCGCACGATCGTTCCAAAAGCTCCACAACGCCGCCTATTTAACAGAGGCTTAGTCTCGCAGAAACCTCAATCTCAGGAAACCACTTTTCTCGGCATATGAGGCATTTTCCGGCGTCCGGATCAGCGCCAAACGTCAGAGATCCCCTTGGTTTTGTCATCGGAACAGGTGAAGCTGGGGTTGGCAGAACTGGAGTTTCGGGATCAGTTGCTCGTGTTTCTAGAAGGGGCCTTGGGTATACCCGCCAGCATGGGTTCCAACCGAGTGCCGAAAAGTGTGCCAGCCCGCACCCTGCTTTCGGAGTCTGCACAATTGCGGTGGGAAGTTCAAAGTTTCCATGAGCGCTCTCACCCGAACCACAGATGCTCAGGTAAACCTTCAAGAACAATTTGACCGGCACCGCAAGAGTGAAGAATTAAATAAACAGACAGAGCGGAGCGCTTCAGGCGATGCTCTGCTTGGAATGGTGGCCTCCGTGATCGGGCCGAACGTCGCCATCGCGTCACTGGTGGCGTTTTCCTTTTGGTTGCAGCGGTGAATGCCCGGAGCATTCTGACCGACCGTTCCGTAGAGATTATGTAAACCAACGTCCTCTTCGTCTCCCCGATCCTCAGACTTAGCGGAAATCCTCCCCGACAACATGAGCATCAGCGTCCAACACTCGTGTTACTGGCGTCGAGGTGGAAACCTAAAGAACACAAAAACGGAAGCGTCTGCAAAACTGCTGCCGAAGCCTGAAGCATGCCTTGCAGGAGTGGAGATCACAAAGCCTCTACAACAAACCGGAGGATTTCGTGTTCCCCCCCGAAAGACGGCAAGGCAGCAGGCCGTTAGATCTGGCTTCGGTCCTGAAGAAGAAAATTCAGCCTGCATTCAGACGGATCGGAATCAAGGCAGGGTCGAATTCTCACCACAAACCCAACCACTCACAATTTAAGGAGGAATCCATGAATACTGGAACGCTTGTCGCCGGTCCTCTGCCCAAAATCGGGCGGCAGGAACTGGCACAAATCCCCGTCCCAGAAGCAACCTTAACCCACAAACCCGTGCCCCATCACGTCATCGTTGAGGCATTGGTTGAAACCCTCAGTTTTCGCCACATCGGTGTGGTGAATGAAGAATATGCGGTCTCTTTCGACGGCATGAAGATGTTTGGCGTGCTCGACCTTGAGACCCAGATGGAAGGATGCCGGTTCTCGATTGGCATCCGCAACTCGCATGACAAATCCATCCGCCTGGGGCTGACCTCGGGCTTGCGCGTGTTCGTCTGCTCGAACATGGCGTTCAGCGGCGAATTCACGCCTGTTCTGGCGAAGCACACCAAGAGCTTCAACCTGATCGACACGTTAGCGGTAGGTGTCGATCGGATTCAAAGAAGCTTTGAGCCGATGCGTCGTCAGGTGGAGGAGTGGCGTCAGGCGCAAATCACCGATGAACGAGCAAAGCTGATCCTCTATTCCGCGTTTGTGGATGGCAAGCTGGAAGCGCCACGGAGCCTTCTCTCCGAAGTGCACCGGCTGTATTTCCAACCACAATACGAGGAATTCTCGCCACGGACGATGTGGAGCCTGTCGAATGCGTTCACTAGCGCATTCAAGGAGCTGGATCCCATTCCTCAATTCAAAGCCACCGCGAAACTGGGTGCGTTTCTCTTCCAAGTGCCAGCCTAACCTAGAGGTTTCCCCGTCTGCGATCTCGCAATCGCAAACGGGGAGCTTTTTACTGAGGAGGCATAGCCATGTTTCAAGAACTGATGTTCTTGCTTTCACAGCGAGCGTTGATTGTCGCTCGCAAGCGACACGGAGATTTGTGTGAACGGTAGGCTCTCCCCTCAGCAGCACAATTCACCCGTCTCAGACCTCGTATCATTTAGCAGGTTGTCTGATTTCACGCCCAGCGCGGCTAAGCTGGAAGGGACCAAGAACTACAATCGAAATCCGCTTGCAAACAATGCCTGTTGTGGAACATCCGTCGGAGGGAATTTCAATTGCTCGTTCGTCCCCGTCTGTGCCAACAGTTTCAGGTGCGCATCTATGGTCTCGTCGGTGATCCCAAGGGCTGACAGGACCCTTCGAACTTCCTTTTCCTAGACTGTATTCGAGCAAGGCATGTGAATAGTGCTGGGGTCTCGACGCGCGAACCGTAAGCTTGTCGTTATCCGGCCGACTCACGCTTATGATAATGAGCATACGCACCCAAATGCGTCCCTTGAACTCTCTTTTTCTGGTCGCCAAGATCCCGCTCGGCTAACTCTTGCAGTGTGTTCAGTGTGTTCGAAGCGTCTTCCAACGCACGCACTTCCGCGTCGGGGAGACCTTCCAGGCTATCCAGTCGACAAAGTATGGCACCCCGAGCCCCAGAGATGCGTTCGAGCAATTTGATGGGATCAAGCTCAAAGAATGCAGATTGGCAGCATTGTCGCCAATAAGCTGCGTTTTCACGCATGCTATCACTCATGCTTGCCTCCCACCAATAGTGCAATCGAGATCCCGAAGTCTATCGCCACCGGGGCTATCGCACATAGAATTGTCGGTAGGCGAACGTGAAAGGGATAAGCGCTGGTCCGGTACGACGGTCCCGTCACGGACGGCATAGGGCGGTGCCGATACCTGGTCTACCTCAAGAGAACGCTGATCACCGCTTCGGTGCTTCTGTTGTGCCGTCTCTCCGAACGACGCAGGCAGGCCGCTCATCCTCCCACGCCTCTTCCCATAAGCGAAAGCCTCCAGTAAAAGCATGGTTGTTGTCACCGAGGCGGCTGCCTTCCGGCAAATGTTTCAATCTCTTGGCATTCCCGCCACCGAGCACCACGTAGTCAACAAGCAGGGCATCCCTGAGCATCGCCACCAGCTCACGGACGTACCGGCGCCATTTTGTTTTTCCGTACCGTTTAAGTCCGCGCAAGCCCACGTAGTCCTCGTAGGTGCGCCCCTTCCTGTACCGCAGGTGCGCCAGCTCCATGGGCACCAGCACCCCATCCGTGATCAGCGCGGAGCCCAGTCCGGTGCCGAGACCCAGAAACAACATGCGGCCGCCTTCATAGCTGCCGAGGGCCTGCATCGCGGCGTCATTGATCACTTTGGCCGGACATCCGAAGGCCTTCTCAAAGTCGAACCCCACCCATCCATCGGCCAGATTCTTGGGTTCGGCAGTCGGCTGCCCGCCTCGCACCGCGCCTGGATATCCTAGTGCGACGACCTCATAGGACCAATCGGCGGCGAGCCGACGGACCGCCTCCACCATTCGTTCGGCGGTCATAGTCGGACCGGACCGCACCTTGCGCGGCGCTCGTTCTCCGGTGACCAAGATTTTCACGTTGGTCCCGCCCACGTCGACGACCAGCACGTTTCTTTGGGGGAGGGACGCCCTCCCACTGTCCTTCGCTCGACGAGCTGTCATTCCAGTTCCTCACTCTTTAAGTGGCGGAGCCCTGTAAACCGCTTCGGAAAACTCTACGTCTGGCTGCGCGCCGCGTCCACGCTGCACGATCCCAATCCCACCTGCCGAGATGAGGGCCGCCTTTTTCGGTCAGCCATGCGTTTTCTTCGTCGTCATGTCGTCATTCTGCCTTCGGTTTGGTGCCAAGTGTTCGATCGAGATTGAAGGCGGCGCTGATAAGGGCCAGATGGGTGAAGGCCTGAGGGAAGTTACCAAGTGCTTCGCCGCTCGCGCCGATTTCTTCCGAATACAGGCCGACGTGGTTGGCATATCCCAGCATACGTTCAAACAGCAAGCGTGCCTCGCTCAGTTTCACACGATCGACATGTCCCGCTCTGGTCAATGCCTCGACCAGCCAAAACGAGCACATGTTGAAGGTACCTTCTTTGCCGTGAAGTCCGTCCTCTCCCGCCGCGCTGTCGTACCGATACACCAAACCGTCCGACACCAGGCCGCCACGCTTCGGCGAACGGTTGATGGCTTCCAGAGTTCTCAGCATCCTCGGATCGTTCGGGGAGAGAAAGAAGACTAAAGGCATTACGAGGTTGGAAGCATCCAATGACTCGCTGCCATAGTACTGCACGAAGGCCTGACGTGTGCTGCTCCACCCCTTCTGCATGATTTCCTCGTACATCTGGTCCCTCACCTTAAGCCAGCGGGCACGAGGTGCGGGAAAGGATCGCTTCTCGGCTAGTCGAAGGCCTCGATCCATGGCGACCCAACACATCAGCTTGGAATACACAAAGTGCTGGCGTTCGCCACGTACTTCCCAGATCCCTTCGTCCGGTTGCTGCCAGTTGTCACATAGCCAATCGAGCCGCTGCCGGATACGCATCCACACGTCGTAACCGACAGGCATCACGTATTTGTTGTACAAGTACAACGAGTCCAACAGTTCACCGTAAATGTCCAACTGCAATTGGTCGAACGCGCCGTTGCCGATTCGCACGGGTCGAGACCCTCGATAGCCGTCCAAATGATCGAGCGTCTGTTCCGTGAGATCATGGCGGCCGTCGATGCCGTAGACAATTTGCAAAGATCCATCAGACCCGACCTCGCGGGAGCGAGCTTCCAACCAACCCATAAAGGCATCCGCCTCTTCAGTAAATCCGATTCGCAAAAAGCCATAAAGGGTGAACGCCGCATCCCGGATCCATGTGTAGCGATAGTCCCAGTTCCGGATTCCGCCGAGGGTCTCCGGCAGGCTGCACGTGGGTGCGGCGATAATGGCGCCGGTCGGCTCAAATGTCAGCAGCTTCAGCGTCAGGGCGGAACGGTACACCGTTTCCCGCCAACGGCCGGCGTAGGTACAATTCGACAGCCAACGATGCCAATACTTCACCGTCTGTTCGAATAATTTGTCGACTTCGCCCAGCGAGGGACAGTGGCCACAGCTCTGTTCGGATTGAAGGCGCTCAAGCACAAAAATCGCGACTTGCTCCTCATGGAGGACAAATACTGCCTCAGCCCCACGATCGTCCGACGTGAGCGGAATGTTTGTGGCGAGGCCCAGAGTAAGGTTCGCCGAACGAAAACTCGCTCCCCGTTCGGTGATAATGGTTTGATGAGCCGCCCGCGCGTAATCGAAGGCGGGATGGCATCGCAGGTGAAACTCCATGCTTCCCTGCGTCACTCTCACCCGGCGAATCAGTGGATGGTGCCACGGAGCGTTGCGTGGCAGGCCGACCGGCATGAAATCTTCGATTTCGGCGACCCCGCTTTCCGAGTAAAACCGAGTAATCAGAATATTCGTCTCCGGCCAGTACAGCTGTTTTGTGCTGACTTCCTTTCGGGTTGGGGCAATCTCGAACCGGCCTCCCTTCTCATCATCCAGGATCGCCGCAAACACGCTCGGCGAGTCGAAGTGCGGCACACAGAACCAATCGATCGATCCCTTTATGCTGACGAGCGCCGCCGTGCGCATATTTCCTATGATGCCGTAGTTCTGAATCGGCTGATATGCCATCGACTTCCTCCTTGATTGTCCGGAGCAATGATTCCGCGTGAGCCGACGTCAATGCAAGCGGCTTCCAGCCTTACGGTGCCGTGAGAGACAAGAAAACCCCCTACGATACCGCCGAGCCATCAGCCTCGAGTACGGTAGGCGAGGTCGTGCTAAATGACCTATTTGGTGTCATAAACTTCGAGCCTTATACGCCGCCTTGACAACAAGAACCGGAGATTCTGCCCTGCGAACACAGCTTCCGCCACACTGCCGCAATATTGACCAGATTTTCAAAGGAAGGATTCGTATATTTCCACAAAATGACAATTCTTTGTTCATCCGCACAGGGCGTTGAGGTTGTGCAATGTCCAAATCCACTCAAATCCAGGATAACCGAGAGAGGGACAGTTCTATTCCAGAAGGGCACGTTTCTCTGGAATCAATCCTCTGTACGGAAGAATTGCTTAAACGCCCATTCCGTGCGCCCGACTACCAGAAAGAAAACGGCGCTCTCGTAACACTATCTCGCCGCGCACCATATTTCAGACACTTGCTGAAACGATACTTGAGGTCTGTCAGAGCGGTTCGTCGGGCATCAGTCTATTGACCAAAGAAGACGGCGGAAAGCGGTTCTACTGGCCCGCAATAGCCGGAAAGTGGAAACCTCACATCGGCGGCGGCACCCCACGCGATTTTGGCCCCTTGCGGGGATTGTACTCGATCGCAATAGCACTCCGTTCATCTTCTGCATCGAACTTGCGCTGCGGATCATGTGAGACCGCCCAGATCGTTCCGACTGCTTTGCCCCTCACGTAAAAAGGAACCAGCAAAGCCTCTTCAACCAGAGGCACGACGGGTTGGGAGTAGGTGTAACGTCGTTCGAGGTGACGATAATCAAGGTGGTTAATGCGAGGGCCCGAACATTCGTTTCCGGTTCACCGCGCAGGCGGGCGACGATGAAAACGCCCACTACAATCAATAGAACGCTTGCGCCCTGCAGAAAACTCAGGAGCAACGTCTTCCGGCTGAAGAGCCGCTCTTCCGGTTTGCGTGGCGGCCGCTCCATTAAGCCGTCCTCTTCCGGCTCCGCCTCGAATGCTACCCCGGATTCGTTACGCTCCGAAGTGCATTGTTAACTTCTCGCTTGAGCATTTCAGCGCAGTAACACGAAAGAAACAGCCGAGGCGAGGGCCATAAGGGCCAACCAGCAGGGCGTGAGTCGTTGAAACCTTCCCCTTCCAATCACGGTCCCCAAAAGGAGCTTTAGGATTGTGTTGGACAGTATTCCGATCGCAATCGCCTGGGCCGCGATCGGAATTGAAATCCCTCCTTCCGGGCTCTTTGCCATGGAGATTGTGAGAGCGTCGACATCGGTGAGCCCGAGAACGGCGCCAGACCAGAGGAGACCAGACTCGCCCCAGTGCGAGCGGACTGCATGCACGGCAAACAACACAATTTGAAACATGACTGCCATCTGCAGCGCCGACATCAGTTGAAGCGGGTTTGAGGGAGGTGGCATGGAAACCTTCTCGTCGCGCCGCTTGAGCCCGATCAGAACTATGATCGTGCCCACGAGAAAGGGCGCCACAAGATAAGGGGTGAGAGCTGCAGCCAGCGCGGGCCTGAGGATGGCAGTCGCGGCCAGAACCCTCAAATTCACGAGGCTGCATGCTGCTACCACTCCGACCGACAGCGGGGACGAGGAGCCCGGCTCCCGCCGGCTCATGCGTGCAAAAGTAAATGTAACCGCTGTGGAAGAGACGAACCCGCCCAGCAAGCCTGCGACTACGTACCCACGCTCGCTACCTACGAAGCGACGGGCAAGGTAGCCCACGAAGCTCAGGCCGGAAAATAGCAGTACAAAGAGCCAGAGTTGACGAGGCCGAACGCCACCAAGAGGACCATAAGGGCCGTTCGGCAGCAATGGAAGAATGACAACCGCCATGACAGCGAAGCGGATGCCAGCTCGCAAGCTAGCGTCGTCAATTCGGGCTATCATCGCGTGAAGGCGCGACTTTTCGACGAGGAGGAGCGTTGTGATGGCCACAACAGCACTGGCCAACACAAGGTAACCCATTCCTGCCAAGACGCCGGCTGATAGCACCACCAAGGCGGCCACCTCCGTGGTGGCCTCGACGTCGCGTCGGCTGGCGGCGACATAGGCAGCCACCACCAGCGTTGTTGCGCCGGCGAGTAAAACAATCGCCACCGGGTGGAAGCCTCGAGACCAGAGCCAACCGGCTACACCGGACAGTCCACCGAGCAGAGTAAAAGTGCGGATACCAGCAAAGTGCGCGTTCGGACCAACCGCATGGCCTGACCACTCGCGTTCCAGACCGACCGCCGCGCCCCCCAGGGCTGCGATGGCGATGCCGAGTACGTTCTGGTGTTCGAGAGTCACGAGAATTCCTGGCCTGCATCGGCCGGATGCGCCCCCATGCTATCGCATCAAGACACCTTCTAAAATTCGCTGGCCAGCCGGCATTCAAGACTAACCCCTTGGGGCTCACTGTCACCGCTAAAACGGCGGCGCGTTCCCCCACATTTTGGATGAGGGTTGACGGGAAGAGAGGGACATCGTCATTGGGTGTGTAGATTCTCGTAAAGCTCGGCAAGCCATCACGAATGCCAGATTGGGAGAGCCACTTGCGGGATGGGCTTGCCTTCCTCCCATGCCTCGGACCCGCCCTTAGCATCTGTTGTGATGGTCTGTTTGGCGGGGGATGTCGCCGGTAACGCTGTACGGGCCGTTTTCAGAAATGGTGACGCTAACCTTGCTCTTCGTCGCACTCATGGATTAGCTCCCTTATGAACAAATTTCCTGGCACGGCACAGTATCCGATCGCCAGCGCAAACCGTGCTGAAGAATCAGATTTTGTCGAAGCCGCCACCGGCTGCAAAGCCACCGCTGACCCGGAAGGTTTCAATCGCGCCATGTTGCTCGATTGGAGCCACGCCCGCGCCGTTGGTCTTGATGCCGCCGCTGATCTCGATCTCGCGCCGAGCCGCCTGGCTTGATGCTCAGGCCCGATGGCGGAGGAATGCCCACGACGCCGTCAGCGTGGGTGGTCACGCGGTCGAACTCGGCAAGATTTACGTACCGGTGTAAACATTGAAGCCGCGTGCGCCCTGGCCGAAGGTTTCGATTGGCGTATTAACTTTCAGCTCGTTCACGATCCCGAAGTTCACAAAGCCGATGCCGCTCGGGCCGTAAGAGGTGATCTTCTCTTCGGCGATCCAGCCATCGACGACGCCCCAATTGTCAAGCACCATATCGTTGACGCCATAGGTGACAACCGGTCCACGATTCCTCACCAGATCGACATGGGCGCCATAGACTGTAAAGACGCCGCCGGTAATCTGATCCGGGGCCGGGAGCGATCTTACCATCGCTGTAAACCGCTTCGGTCTCCAGGCGCTTCACGACAAGCCGGCCACCCTTGTCGCCAGCGCCGATTACGAAGATGCCGCTACCCAGAACTGGTGCGCCGTAGCGGCCAGCCGAGAGACCGGCAAGATCCGCGCTGATGACGACGTTGTCGTCGGGCTGCATGTTCCACAGCGTGAATGCGCCTTGCAGGACGTGGACGCCGTAGCCTTGCGGCCGCTCGCTCTCCGCCCGTGCGTCAGATGCAATGATGTCGAGTCCATTTACATCGACATGGCCAGCCCGTACCTTATCGCGTGCGAGGATTTGAACGCGGCCGGTCGTCGTCACACTGCGCAATTCGATCTGCCCCAGGTTCGCCACAGAAGTGTCGTTGAAGATCGCACACTTCTCAGGGGAGGCGTCGAGGCGAATATTCTGGATCCGGTTATCCGAAGAAAGCTGAAGACCATCGGTCTTAGCAGCAAAAGTGATCCTGGCCCCGTCGCCTTCACCGTGCAGAGACTGTCCGGCAGAAAGACGGATAGAAGGTGCGTTGGCAAGGTCACCACGGACAGCAATTCTGCGGACGCCCGTGTCCTTGGTTGCTGCGACCAACTCCTCGACTGTAGCGGCTAACTTTATGGTAAGTGCATTTTCTGCAGCGTTCATGCGACAGTCTCCCATGGCATCAACATTATTTTCGGCAGACTACACCATTTGACGCACAATCTGCTCTGAGCGAGACGCAGCCAGCTATCATTTGCCGATCTCAAGCCACTGGTTTGGCAAAATGCCAACTAGAATGCGCCGTGCGGCGTTGCTCAGAGCAGCCCAATGTTGCGCTCCATCGTCTTGATCACTTCGTCCACCTTTCCGTTCCAAACTTGTTTGGCAACCCTAAGGGTGAAGCCTTTGGCGGTGTGGAAAGGAACATGTGACGGTAGCGATAGGGCCAAAGGATCGACTACCGCATCGACAACGACAGGGCCATCCCTGTAGGCAAGGGCCTCAGGAAGCCCTTCGCGAACGTCGCCGGGATCTTCGACGCGGATTCCTTAGCGCCCATCGCCTCAGGTCGCCCGCTTACGGACGCCGATATTCACGAGGCCGCCATTGAGGGTGCTGTGCATCGGCTCCGGCCCAAGCTGATGACGGTCTGTGCAGTTCTCGCCAGCCTGATTCCCATCCTCTGGGCCAGTGGTATCGGCTCTGACGTGATGAAGCCGATTGCCGCTCCCATGGTCGGCGGAATGATTACGTCAACGATTCACGTGCTGATTCTGGTTCCGGTGTTCTTCGTGTTGATGAAGGAACGGTCTCTGCGGCGTGGTACGTTACAGCCGGAGCCGGCGGAGCAACGGAGGTAAGGGAACCGATGCTCGGCAACTTCGTCAAGAACTGATAGCGGAACAGTTCGATCAGGAGAGCAAAGAACATGCAGGAACTCGAAGTTTATTCGATGATTGGCACGGAAGGTTTCACACGCTTGGTCGCCGCCTTCTATCGACAAGTTCCGCAAGATGACCTTCTGGGACCGATGTACCCGGCGAAGGATCTTCCAGGTGCCGAGTACCGCCTCCGAGATTTCCTGATCGGCCGGTTCGGAGGGCCGCAGACTTACATCGAACAAAGAGGCCATCCCCGCCTCCGCGCGCGGTATTCCCCGTTCCATATAAATCAGGCTGCCCGCGATCGATGGATGCGCTTGATGAATAGTGCTGTTGGGGAAGCTGCGCTACCGGCAGAGGCCGAGCAAGTCCTTCGGAAATTCTTCGACGGAATGTCGAGCTTTATGATCAATCGGGTAGAGCCTTGAGTCCGCTAGCGCAAGGCGACGCGCCCGGTTGCCCGGGCGGGAGTTGCACCCGCTGAAGTCCAGCGCCTTTCACGGCGCACTGTCACCAACGATTAATCGGTCGTCACAACCAAGAGAACTTTCCAGTGCCCGTGCCGTTTCCGTGCCGTTAGCGCTGCATTGCACGGAACTAGCCGCGTTAGAAGCCATCTGCCGCAAGCTAACTACATAAAACTACGTTGAACGATGGGTTCGATTCCCACATCCCGCACCAGGCTTGTGTTTGCGAAGAGGCGGCATAGCATAACGGATCAATGCGCCGAGCTTCTACCTCGGACGATGAGAGTTCAAATCTCTCTGCCGCTTCCAATGTGGGGATGTGGTCCAACGGATGAGGGCGCAAGGCTACGAACCTTGAGATCAGAGTTCAATTCTCTGCATCCCCTCCATATTAGTTAGGCTCGCGTGGTCTAAGCATGATGACGCTTCGGTCCTAACGAAGAGATCCGGGTTGGATTCCCGGCGCGAGTTCCAGAGGGTGGGTAGTGTAACCGAACAACACGGCAGCGTCCGAAGCTGCAAATCCGGGTTTGACTCCCGGCCCGCCCACCAGTTGCTGGTTGAGGGTCGCTGACTAGAAACCTCGCTCTGACGGGTAAATTCGTGTGTCCAACTTGGGACAAGCGAAACCACTGGAAGCAGGCCGCTGTCATATGCCACCGGTGATAGCGGCCTACTGACGTCCGTGCCGCTATCTGGTGGGCCAAGACTTTCGTCGGGCCTGGTAGATCCTTTTTTTCTTCGGTCCCCGTAGGCTCAGCTTTGTCGGCTTCTTAACCGAGGCCTTCTTCACTGCGGCCTTCTTTTTCGCTCTAAGGCTTGTCTTCCTGCCCTTCGAGACGGGCTCCGAGATGGTCTTTGCTCGCCTTCCCATCCGGTCGAAGAATGTGGTGAGCGACCGTTGCATCTTACCCAGCGCCTGGCCGACTGCGGACGCCAACTTCGTAGCCTTCGCGCTGACGCTCAGGGGCCGGGCTCCCGCGGGGCGTACCTCGATCAGACAGCGCTTGTCCGCTTGGCCCGTCTTCCGCTTGTCGACGTCGCTGAGATGGACCTCCACCCGCGTAAGCTTTTTGGCGAACCTAGCCAAAATGCGGTTCACTTCGCCTTTAACAAAGCGCGTCATGCTGGCGTCCACGGCAATCGTGTCGTCGCTATTGACTTGAATTTTCATCGCGTCCTCCGGAAAAGAGTGATCAACATCTCAAATCAGTGTTTCTAATTTAAACTCGGACTTCGCCCATACTGGGCCAAGCCGTGCAAATTCTCAACGCGGCTGCTTGTTGTCGTTTTGCACCGGAGCAGCTTACTAAGTGCCTGTCGCTACCAAGTCGTTCTTCATCTGAATGATTATGACCTCCTTCTTGCACCTTGGCTGGAGCCTTCTCGTCAGATCCCGTTGGACGTGGGGCCGATCTGAGCTCGCCTCCGAAAAATCAGCTTGAAACTCCAGACGTTCCGCGAGACATGATAACGATCAAAGTCGCGAACGAACGGGCTGGGTTTGGCATCCCTCGGGTAGGCGGCGGCCCTTGCGTAGTACAACCACAGGAAGCGTTGGCGTGTGACTTCCACGATCTCCAATGCATTGAAGCTTTGCAATTCCGCCGCCGCGGTCAACTTTTTGAGAGCCTTCGTCATCGCTCCTTGTGGCGTAAAAGAAACGCCCGCGGCACTGATCCCCTGCACCATGAAGAAGAAATGCCACCCCAGTTCTGACAGCGTCCGCTCAACCGCGAACCCGTCCATTGTAGTGAGGAGTTTCCAGGGCCCGTATTGTTTTGATGCGAAGTGGACGGACTGTGGCAAACGCACGGCCGAATTGATCAGGACAGTTCCCGCTCGGATGTCTTCTGTGGTGCCGATGACCAGCAGTACGGGAATAGCGAACCTCTCCACGTTGGCACCCGGGGTCTCCTGGCCACGGGTTGTGTCGAGCAAATCCAGGATTGCTGTCTGTTTCGTGATGATTCAGATCACCTCCTCGATGATTTCGCATTTTTGGCTTTTCGAAGCCGCGGCCCCTTCCCCGCGTCAAGTGCAGGCGAGATTCGTCGGCCCAAGCCAACAGGAGCCCAGTACCACTGAGTCGGCATGCTTCTCCACGCGCCTTGCAGAACGCGCGAGATTTTCAGGGAGGAGCAAAACCAGAGCTTTAAGGTTAGCTGCTGTTTGGTCGCAATGTCGCCTCTGTCCCCATCAGATGTTCGAATTTGCAGATCGACTCTGTGATCCATATTCCTCCAACGGAAAGTTACATCCTACTGGCCCGACAAGAGTGTTCACTTTTGCTCGGAAATAGCGGCGAAATTGTTAAAAGTCGAATGGCCAGGAAGAAAGAGGAATCATCAAAGCCTTCCGCCGAACTGAAAAACTGGCGGTGCTACCGTCGTTGAAACGCGAGGCAACGGAACTCCTCAAAGAAAGCATTCCTGAGTTGCGGATCGTTGATACCAAAATGAAATCACGAACCGCCGCAGGAGTCCCAGTTGGTTCGATCACCTGTTTTCAACAGCCACTAGCCTTCAGGAGCGGTAGTGAAAATGTTGATGAACACAGTCGCGCACCACCTTTCAGGTATTGACGAATCTGCGGAGTCGTGTCAGAGTGATAACTGAGATCTGACAATGATGCGAAAGCCCCATACCGATTGCTTCCTGACACTGGCCACGTATACGTGGCAAGGAGCGGGCAAAGGTACGTCCATGTAACGGGGGCGATCCATAGCACGTAGTTTTTCTGAGCCTCCGAGACAAATCGGGGGCTTTTGCTTTTTAGGGCATATTTCGCCAATGCGCAGATAGGAGTAGGCGTCGTCTAACGACCAGGAGGCGCCCCTTCCAAGGCTGAGATGGGAGTTCGACTCCTCGCTGCTACGAAGTTATGAGCACACAGGTAATTGAACTCGAAGGCTTTGAGATCGAGCTTGCGTCGGTACTCTACTGCGATCGCGGAGGAGACCACGGCGAATTGGTGGATCGTGCGCGTACGGATCGCAGAAGACTGGGCCACAACGTCGATGAGTCGGCGGTGTTGTGCATACGGTGCATGAAAGCAGTCGCGCTGAAGGCGTGATGCCGGGTCGTCTAGTGGCAGGACCCTGGACTTTGAATCCGGGTACGGGCGTTCGAATCGCTCCCCGGCAGCCAGTTCTTTGACAATTGAGATTCCCTCTTCGTCCAGTGGCAGGACGCTGCGCTCTGAACGCGGAAATCGTGGTTCGAATCCACGGGAGGGAGCCGGAGCTATGGTCTATCGGTAGGATGGCTGACTGTCTATCAGCAGGGACGGGTTCAATTCCCGTTAGCTCCGCCATAAGTTTGCGGGAGATTCGTCTAGCGGCTAGGACACTGGCCTCCAGATCCAGTAACGAGGGTTCGAGTCCTTCATCTCCCGCCAAAGAGCGAGCATGGTATAGCGGCTGGTGCCTCGGGCCTCCAACCCGATGACGCGAGTTCAACTCTCGCTGCTCGCTCCATAAGTTTGTGAGGGCGGAAGTCGTCCAGTGGCTAAGACGCGACGTTGCCAACGTCGAGAGCGCGGGTTCGAGTCCCGCCTTCCGCTCAAAATTTGTGAGGTGGCGTAGCCAAGACAGCAAGGCGTCTGCCTGCAAAGCAGATCATCGGGAGTGCAATTCTCCCCGCCACCTCCAGATTGTGTTGAGAAGAAGTTGTCTGCTGGTGTAGCTCAGTGGGAGGAGCGCGGGCCTCGTAAGTCCGTGATCGGCGTTCGAATCGCCGCGCCAGCTCCGCTAGCATAGCTCAACCGGAAGAGCAGGCGCATGGTAAGCGCCCGACCGCCGTTCGAGGCTGCGTGCCAGCTTCAAAGTTTGCTGGTCTAGCACAGTGGGAGTGCAGAGCTTGTACCTCTCCGACGAGTGTTCGATTCACTCGACCACGAGAACGTCTGGTTTCTGCACTCTATCGCCTCGGCGGCTACCACCAATTCGATCGATTGCAGAAGGGCGTCGGACGCGGTGCGCACGTCGGAATGTTGCGCCGGATGCAAGAGTGTTAAGATGACCACGCAGAAGCTCGAAGGTCTCGGTAGCGGACAAGGACAGCGCCTCACGGTGCAACCTCAGGTCAAGATCAATGATCAAGAACATTCTATGCCCCGTCGATCGCTCGCCAAGTTCCCTCCAGGCGTTCGGCTACGCGATTGCGCTGGCAAGATGGCAGGGCGCCCGGCTGAATTTGTTGGAAGTCATCGAGGGCGCCGGGCCCACGGGCGGTCGCCGGGCCCCCGTGGACGACCGGGTGCCCAATGACCTCCGGGCTGCACTGGAGCGTGATCTAACGCGGGTTTTGACAGCCAGACGCGCATCTGACGTAAGGGTCAAGATCTTCATGCGCAAAGGCAACGTGGTGCAGGAAGTTCTGGCGCAAGCCAAAGCGAGTCGGGCCGACCTTGTGGTGATGGGAACCCACGGTCGAGGAGGCGTTCAGCGCCTGGTCCTTGGATCTGTCGCCGAGAAAGTTCTTCGGCTCGCAACCTGCCCAGTCTTGACGGTTCGGAGAGGAGTTAGGGTGGCGCGTCGAAGCCAGTCGCCTTTCGGGACGATCCTCTGTGCCACCGACTTTTCTGCGGTAGCGAATAGAGCCGTGGCGTATGCCAAGCGACTAGCGAAGGAGGCCAACGCGAAACTTGTCGTGATGCATGCCGTCGAGTGGCCGTTTGGAGACGCCGTGACCTCGGACGCTGTCGCAGAGCTTCGAAAGAGTATCGAGGCGAGCGCGCGCGACGGGCTGTTTCGTCTGTTGCCGAGTTCTGATGGGCCAGGCGCGCAGCCGGTCCTAACCACGGGCAAAGCCAGCGCTGCCATCGTCAAGATCGCCCGTGCACGATCGGTGGATCTCATCGTAATGGGTGTATCAGGACGCGGCGCAGCTGACGTGGCCGTTCTCGGATCGACCACACATCAAGTCATCCGTGAAGGGACGTGGCCCGTCCTTACCGTAAGGACAGTCACACGATAAACAGTGCGGTGCGCGATCACACATCTCGCGCGCTCACGTGCCTTGACCGTGTGTCCTCGATCTCTCGATCTGACGCCGATCTTTCGTGCTCATTGCGGCTGCATCGTTGATGACTCGACATCTCCAAACACAACCTCGACGTCCGGTTGTACGGCGCTACACGCGCACCTAAGGGAGGAGGTGCTGTACCCCGACGGTACTCGTGTCGGCAACATCATCGGGTACGAATGAAGCAGAGGTAGGAAGGCGGCGCGCCCGCGCGCACGTGAAGCCATCGACGGTGCCGCCGCGTTGAAACACGCGGGCACCGCGGACCTGATCACCGAAGTATCGCGCGGTGTGGACAAGTCCCTCTGGATGGTCGAAGCGCACGTGCAGGACAAATCTGGTGCCAGCGGAGAGATTCGAACTCTCAAACACCTGTTTCTAAGACAGGCTGCTATTCCAATTCGCACACGCTGGCACTCTGGTGCACAGGGGATCCTGGCTGAGTGGCGAGGAAAGCGCTGAGCATCCGGAACGCCTCAACAGAACCAAAGGCACTTGAATTCCCCAACATGGCAATATTGTGCTGGTCTCACCGAAGCCCACGAGTCGCTAATTCCTAGCAAGTCACCCCTAGCTGGCCCTTCGACTGGGGCTCGTTCTTAACGCGCATGGGGGTCAAACCTAGTGAAAATCGCTGCAACTCAGAAAAAAGCCGCATGTCTTGCAAACCAACTTGCACCTTGACTCGCACAGTTGAGAACCACATCCGGGACAATAGGTGGAGAGATCGGCGTTTACTGGTTCGATTGATGATTGAATCTCGATGGGTAGATCAGGATTTGGATCGTGGCGCATCCTTGTTTGTCAGTATACCTCGATCCACTGCCCTCCCCTACGCAACTCGCCTCAAAGGTCCCACCATCGCTGGAGGCCGTGGAGCATGGCCTAGTCCCAAAAGTGTGGCCCGGATCGACGGTCCTATCGCACTTCGCGACGCGGGCGATCTCTTCCATTAACGGTTGGTCCCATAAATTTCAAGCCGAGTTTTGCTGCTCGTGTGTTGGAAATTCTTACCGCACCTCACACCCGACCGTAGTGATCCTAATCACAGTCTTGGCCAACAAAGGCGTCTCGATAATGAGTTGGCACATCCGAGCCAAGTCCCGAGCAACCCAGTCATGAGTGTGATGGCGATAACTCAACAGTACACAGTTCACGTGAAGGAGGTTACGAAGAATGATGGCATCCAATTCGACTTTGGGTCTTTCAGTTTGTCGCGAATTGAGCCAAAACCTCAGGGTCGTTTGTGTCTCCCCCGAAACCACTCACGACCCCAAGGCCAGGTCGCGCAGTCCGAGAATGGGCGTGTTACAAGACTGCGGTGCGGTATTTTGCAAGGTCGGTATACCACAGAAGGATCATACTTTTCACGAGATTATTAAGGAGCAGCCAAAAACAGGCGAATCTCACCTCGGGTAAGTGAAAATTGTTAGATCTTGCCGGCATAGATCTCGGGTTACATGAAAAAGGCCCCGACGGTCGGGGCCACGTCGCTTAGGACACAGTTAATATTAGGCGGCGATAATGTGTGCCTTCTTGTTGGTGATTTCTTCTTCGGCGCGGAGCCAGTCTTCCATTGCGTGACCGTCCTCACGGCCACGTGCCTCGTAAAGTTGGTGTGCTCGTAGGCTGATCTGGTGTTCGAGCACTGGTGGCGCGCCCGGGGTTGTCGCTGGTGGTTTTTTCGAGGGATTTGCATCCATAGGAAACTCCTTTAGCGCAAAATTACACCTGAACGCTTCCTCGGTCAATTCCCCAGGATTGGTGCAGTGAAAAACATACGCTGAAGCGGTATGGCGGTGATTGTGCCGATGAAATGTCAAAGCGTTCATATGCTTCGGAGACAATTCCTCAACCCGCCAATCTAACTTCTCTTTACCAGTGACGTCATGCCGATCCGGGTAGCGGGCTTAAATCAGCCGCACGGCGCACTCCTTGGGATTTGTGTTGCGCGCGGTGGCAGTGGTGGTCAGCAGCAAAATAGCGATGATTGAGTATTGAAAGTCGCTTAGTCGGATGCCCGCAAGGGGTAGCGCTCATGCCGGGATCGAACTCTTCCCCTCGTCCGCAGTGGGAAGCGGTTGGGTGGGCGAGGGCAAATAGCGGCTTGAGTTAGCGATTGAGAAATGACTTCAAGCGATTCACCGACGTCTGAACAGCGATCATGATGAAGAGACACTACCCACCACTGCCCATGCTAGGCTGCGCTCGCGCAGCACCCGATAGAAAAAGGTAGACCTAGGCCAATAACCGGCGGCTTCAATTTGTTTACTTAGCATCCCGGTACACTTCCGTCGTTGCACTCGAATGGTCTTTCTTTTTAAGAGGCTCTTTTTTTGTTTCCGCTGGCGATGCAGTTTGTAGCCGCGGTAAAGTAGCGCCAAGGCGATCCACATAAACAGCACTGCGAGCGGGTACGCCAGCAAGCGCGGAAAGACCGCGAAGAGAATTGCCAATGCGGCTAATACAAATCCGCCTGTTATTAGGATGCGGGCTTCGACGGGTTCCATCACGCGACGGTCCGTGAAAGCTGCGCCGATCGCGTTGCCGATGCGAATCGCTCCGGCTGCCGCACGTCCCGTGCTTCCTCCTCCGCTCGTGAAAACCGGACTGGAGTGGCGCGGCTCCCCGGATGCGATCACCCGGTGTTTCATATCCAGGACAATTTCCGTCGCATTCTTTAAGTCCTGAACATACATTTCCTCCATCTCATGTGCGAACAGTTCGTTCTCAACCATCGCGTCTAGTTCGCAATTGCTTAACCAGCTTGCAATATTCAGATTGCTGGAACCCACCCGCCCCCAACGTCCGTCGGCAACTGCGGTCTTGGCGTGTAACATTGTGCCTTCCCATTCAAAGACGCGCACACCGGCCTCCAAGAGTGGCCGATAGCCCGCCTTGGATAACGGCCGGAGGATCGGAATGTCCGTCCCATTGGGGACCAGGAGCCGCACGTCAACACCATCCATTGCTGCCGCTCTCAGAGCTTGCACATAAGAGGTGGTCGCCGCATAGTAAGCATCCGTTAACCACAGAGTGTTTCGAGCGAGCGCTGCAACCAGTTCATCCGAGCGAATCATGCGAGCGGTCGCGGGCAAGCTTGCCACTACCCGCATGTCCATATCGCCGGCCGCAACCTTGTTGTCGCCGCCGCTCAACTCAGACTCGGGAATCGCCTCACCCATCATGGCCCAAATCTGTGCGAATGCTTCCTCGATTTGTGAAACAGCGGGGCCACGAACTTCAATTCCGGTGTCACGCCAAGGCTCGAGATGTTTTTTCGGATCACCGACCCACATTCTGCCGACACACAAGCCCGTGATAAAGGCCACACGCCCATCGACTGCGAGCATCTTGCGGTGATCGCGCGATAGCCAGCCAAAGGGACTATCGAAGTGAGGCGGGTTGTAGCAACGCACCTCCACGCCACCCGTTCGGAGACGGGTCCAGAACCGTGATGAAGTTTTACCCAAGCCTCCCATCCAGTCATAAATAAGCCGGACATGCACCCCCTTGCGCGCTTTTGCAATTAAGGCATCCGCGAACTCACGTCCCGTGTCGTCTTCATGAATGATGTAGCTTTCGAAGTGAACATGCTGTTGTGCCCGACTGATGGCTTCCAGCCACCGCGGATAATTCTCCTGAGCGTCTCTGAGCAAGCGCACACGGTTTCCCGGAACTAAAGGAGCCCCTGCAGTTCGCGAAAAAGCACGGCTGGCGATCTGACGTAATGCGGACCGATTCTGGAGCTCGTCCTGCTCGGTTTTCATGGTGGCGGATCACCGTTCTCGCACTTGATGACAACTGAATGCCCTCAATATACGCTCTGAGCGCCGTGAAAGGCCGTATCCGATGATTGGCTCGCGTTGAGATTTTCGATTGAACCTGCGAAATGGCAGTCAGCATCTAACACAAAGTGGCACGCTCATGAGAATCGTGACCTACAACATCCACAAATGTCGGGGGCTAGACGGACGTGTCCACCCGGCCCGCATTGTGGAGGTGTTGCGAAAAATCGATGCAGACATTATCGCGCTTCAGGAAGTTCTCAGTGTTCCCGGAAGGCCTGAGCAGGATCAGGCGCGGTTTATCGCCACGGAACTCGGTTTCAATTTCTGCCTTGGTGAAAATCGCAGGTTACACGGCGGAGTCTACGGTAACCTGCTGCTGAGCCGCTTTCCGTATGCGCGAGTTCGAGAACTACGACATCACTACGAAGAAGAGGGAGCGGCGCGGCTGCTTGCGCACCGATATCGATCTAGCGGAAACTACCCTTCATATTTTCAACGTTCATTTGGGCACCAGTTTTCTCGAACGCCGACAGCAGGCCCGAAAGCTGGTCGGCCCAGCGATCTTGCAGAATCCTGAGCTCCATGGCCCGCGAATCGTGCTCGGGGATTTCAACGACTGGACGCGCGGTCTAGCTTCGCAGCTGCTCTCCGCTCATTTCAAGAGCACGGATATCCGAACGCAGCTGCCTCGTTTCCGTACGTATCCTGGGTTACTCCCTTTTCTCCACCTTGATCATATGTATTTCGACTCCGCCCTGAAGATAGAGCGCTCAAGACTTTATAAAAGTCGGACCGCCCTGATTGCCTCGGACCATCTGCCGGTGATTGCCGACTTCGGAATGGTTGTTCAAGACGGCCTGACACTTCCCAAACACCGACTAGAGTTGACAAGTGCTAGGCCCTAAAAGCCCTACGGCGTTTTGTTCGATCGTGCTCGGAGCACCGCAATCCAGCGATGCCTGCTCAGGACGCCAGCCCTTCTACTGCCCACTTGCCGTAGAAGTTGACCCGGTGCCCGCCGTGTGACTGGAGAATGGTCAACGCTTGCGCTCTCTTGTCTTCCTCAGCAGCCTCGATGGCGATCAAAAAATGGCCGCGTAACAATTCTTCTTGGTATTCCCGCAAGTTCTTTGCTTCCATGTCTCCAAACTTCTCGACAAACCGGTACAGTCGCGCCAGAGGTCCATGTTTCTCGCCGGTAACATCAAGTCGATCCGCTCCTTTTTTGCCGCAGAGCACATCAATCGCGTCCTCTCCGAAGCCAGCTTTGTTCAGCTCCAGAATGGCGGCTTGCAGTTCTTCCGGGGTGCTAACAACTCCTACAATTTTGTTCGTGGGATAGCGCAGAAAATTGTCATTTTCGTTCAAGTCCGTGTATTTCAAGAAAGCCTCCTGATATCCGGCCGTGTGCCGCTCAAGCCTCGATTCTGCTTGATGCCATCGCGCCTAGGGTGACGGCACCTTATGAATTGTACGCCTCCTCCTATTGTCTATCTGACCATCGGCATCTCCTGAAGAAGAACACTCTCGGCTCCTTCGCCTGCATCTGGTACTGAAGAGAAGTGCAAGGCCAAAATTACAGATTGCGCGTTCGAATGGTGTCGTTGATTGCCGACTTCGGAATAGCTGTTCAAGGCGGCCTGACACCCCAGCATATCGGGAGTTGACAAGTTCTAACAGATACTAAAAGGACTGCGGATTTTTTGTTCGGTCGTGCTCGGAGCCTGCGTTCAGGATGCCATTTTTTTAATCGACCACTTGCCGTAGAAGTTGATCCGGCGTCCACCGTGTGACTGCAAAATCGCGAACGCTTGCGCTCTCTCGTCTTCCTTAGAAGCTTCAATGGCGATCAAGAAATGGCCGTTTAACAAATCTTGGTGATATTCCCTCAAGTTCTTTGCTTGCCCGACGAACCGGTACAGTCGCGCCAGTAGTCCATGTTTCTCGCCGGTAACATCAAGTCGATCGGCGCCTTCTTTACCACAGAGCACGTCAATCGCGTCCTCTCCAAAGCCAACGTTGTTCAGCTCTACAACGGTGGCTTGCAATTCCTCCGCGGTGTTGACAATCCCCACGAGTTGGTTCCTGGGTTGGCGCAGAAAGTTGTCCGTTTCGTTCAGGTCCGTGTATTTCAAGAAAGCCTCCTAATATCCGGCCGTGTGCCGCTCAAGATTCCAATTCTGCTTGATGCCATCGCGCTTAGGTGACGACATTTATTGCATTGTACGCCTCGTCCTATTGTCTACACTCACCATCGGCATCTCCAAGCCGTACTTCGGATGCATTGGCTAATGGCAGGCATCGCATGTGTTCAGGATCAACCACGCGGGGAGTTTCGTACTTCTCTATTTGCCTGTTGGCACGGGCGCAAGCCGATAGTAAAGCAATCGCTGCTTTGGCCCTGGCGGATCTTGCGCCCAACAGACGGGGCCAGCGTCGATGTGTGAGCCGTTCACAGCGCGCCATTGGATCTTTCCCTGCGCGTCTCGCAGCAGGAGTTCCAGTTTGCCGGTACCACCGCGCCAGCCGGTTGGCTCGTTTGTACAACCAATTACGGTAGACACCGCAGGGTAGCTGTCGGTGACCGGTGCGTCGTGCACCGAGGGCGGAGCACAACCAACTACGGTACCGTCGGACATAATGGCGAGTGGCAACCCCCAAATCGTTCCGCCGGCATTGCGGAACAGGCCCAGTCGGTCTCCGGTCCCAGATTGGTCACCGGTCGGGTGGTTGCCCGCCGTGATAAGCGGGCCGTACACCGCCTCCAGTTCAGCCAAGGGAACGTAGTGTGCTCGCGGCCTATCCTTGTGCGTAGAACAGGCTGTGAGCATCAGCGCGATAGCTGCTACCCACCGCCAATGCGAATTTGGGATCAAAACGTGCGGCAAGCGGTAGTTCATCTCGTGGATATTACCCCGGATCGATAGGGAGTCATAGGGTTACGCTGGAGGAAGCCGTTCAGTTTCCGCTGGCGAAGATACTTTGTATGGCGCGATGTGAATCAAGGCAGGCGATTCGGGACACGTGCCGGACACGAATCCCATGCCTTCAGCCAAAGAGTAGAATACGAGCCACGCGAGGTAGCGCTATGGTTCACCGCCACTCACCCGCGGAGGCTCCGCCAACCATGCTTTAAGATTGGGAGGACACCATGGATACGGTCATCGCTTCGTTCCGCCGAGGGTTCGGATTACTGCTTTTCGGGTTGATCGTCGTCTGCAACGCGTGCTCGTCGCAGAACGCGGATAAGGTCCCGACGTCCTCAAGTCAGGCCGCACTCACCACGGCACAGCCGGGCGGCATGAGGTCGGGTTCGGAGTGGCCGTCTTACAACGGCGGCTACAATGCCACTCGCTTCTCCTCTCTTAGTCAGATCAACACCGGCAACGTGGCCTCGCTGGCCGAGGTCGCGCGATTTAAGCTCCCCGAGACGACCGCCTTCCAGTCCGGCCCGGTGTTGATCGACGGCACGATGTACGTCACAACAGCCACCAATACGTACGCCCTCGACGCCCGCACTGGTGAGCAGCGCTGGATCCAGCACTTCGAGCCGAAGAGCATTGGCATTGGAACTCCGGTGCGTGGAGTTGGATACGCGGATGGCCGGCTGTTCCGCGGCACGCCGGACGGCCACCTGCTCGCACTTGACGGCAAAACCGGCAAGATGATCTGGGACGTGGTCGGTGCCGACGCGACGATTGGCGAGTACTACACGGCGGCACCGATCGTGTGGGATGGTCGCGTCTATATGGCCAACTCCGGCAGCGACGTAGGCGCAGTTGGACACATCCGCGCCTTCGACACGCAGAGCGGAAAGCAACTCTGGAACTTCGACATCGTACCGTCGACCGGACCGGGCTCCGAGACGTGGCCGAAGGACAAACCGAGGGTGGGCGGTGGTGTGTACTCGTCATTTGCGCTGGATACGGAAACGGGGATCCTCTACTCACCAACCGGTAATCCGGGACCAGACTTCGTCGGATCATATCGTCCCGGCGACAATCTTTACACGTGCAGCATCGTGATGCTCGACGCGCGGACCGGGGCGCTCCGCGGCTATCACCAGCTGGTCAAGAACGACTTCCATGATTGGGATCTGGCAGCGAGCCCCATCCTGTTCACTTCTCAAGCGGGCGGGAAGATGGTCGCGGCTGCCGGGAAGAACGGAAACCTGTACGGTCTTGATCGCGACCTCAAGAATGTGCTCTACAAGGTCGCGGTCACGAGGATAGAGAACATTGATGCGCCGCTTACCAAGAAAGGCACTCGCTTCCTCCCCGGTGCGCAGGGTGGGACCAACTGGTACGGGCCCACGTATTCGCCCCAGGTCAACGCAATCTACGTCCCCACGATTGACTGGGCGACAACGATAAAACTCGCGGGGCCTGAGAGTCTCAAGCTCAAACCCGGCACTCCTTTCCTGGGATCGTCCAACGCGTTCGGCGATCAGGATCCGATCTCTCAGCGCTTGGGCCATATCACTGCGGTCGATGCCGATTCCGGGAACGTCCTGTGGAAATACGATGCGGACACCTCAATGGTAGCGTCCGTGACACCGACCGCTGGCGGTCTGGTCCTAACAGGCGATACGAAGGGAAACTTCATCGCCCTCGACGCCCGGGACGGCAAAGTACTACTCAAGAAGAATCTCGGTGACCCGATCGGAGGCGGTATCATCACGTATGAAATCGGCGGCGTGCAGTATGTCGCCGTTGCGGGTGGGATGAAGAACACGGTCACGCAACAGACCGACAGCGGCCCCGCGTGGGTCGCGATTCTCTCCGTGCCGAAACAATAGATTGGTGACTGGCACTTCTGCTGCCGACTTGTCATGATTCCGGCAAGACACGAGGACGACCACGCCGCGATCGTCCTGTATCGTGGCGTTCAAAGATTCACGCCATCGGGGGCCACGCCTTCGCGATCTAGTAACCCACCGTGAAGCGCTGCCGAATGTGCATTGGATGTTCCAGTTCGTCGATCATGGCGACGGCGTAGTCTTGAACCGAAACATGACTCTTGCCACCAGCGTCGACTAGAAGCAGGTCGGTTCCGAGGCGGAATTTCCCAGTCCGCTGTCCCGGCTGCATCTCTGCGGAAGGCGCCAGAAACGACCATTCAAGCTCCGGTTCTTTCCGTAGTTGCTCCAGCGCGTTGATGGTTGCCAAAGAACCGGGCCTTACCCAATCTGGCATGTCGGGGTTATCGATCACACGCACTCCTGGCTTGACCTCCAACCCGCCGGCGCCGCCCACCCATAGGACCCGCTTGACGCCCGCCTTCTTAATTGCAGCGATGATGGACGTTGTCCCCCGAACCTGGTCTTCGTACAGATTTGGATCCTTCCATCCAGGATTGAAAGCGCTGATGACTGCGTCGTGGCTACGGATCAACGTTTCCAGAGAGTCGCTGTCATAAACGTCTCCCATCTTTACGACGAGTCGCTCTCGTGGTTTGAGTTTTTCGATATCGCGAACAACGGCGGTAACAGAATGTCCTCTTGACAACGCTTCGTTCAATATTGCTGAACCGACAAACCCGGTTGCACCCAGCAGCGCTATTTTCATCATGTACCCTTCACCCTTGCAGCTTCGAAATCTCTGACTTGAAGCTATCCGATTTGAACGCTTAACATAGAAATGGAACCTCCATCCACGCCCTCAATCGGGAAAGTGATGACTTCTCCCTGCTGTCTGGTAGCAATCACATACAGCAATGGCAGGTAGTGATCCGGTGTGGGGATCGAGAGGCTGGCCTCTGGCCCAAGCGTTTCGTAGTTGATGAGCGGCTTATATTCGCCGGCGAGCATCATTTCCTTTGCTTCATTCTCGAACCGAATTGCCCAGTCGTATGGATCCGACACATGCCGCCCCCAGGCGTACGCGTGAAGGTTGTGGACCAGATTGCCGCTGCCAACAATCAAGATGCCTTCATCCCGCAAGGGCGCAAGTCTCCTACCGATCTCGAAATGAAAGGACGACGGCTGGGTCTCGTCAATGCTGAGCTGAACCACTGGAACATCGGCTGCGGGATACGCATGTCGAAGCACGGACCATGTCCCGTGGTCGAGTCCCCACGAATTATCGAGGTTGACCTGCAAAGGCTCTAGCAGCGTTTTCACCCGGCGTGCAAGTTCCGGATCGCCCGGGGCAGGGTATTGCACCTGGTAAAGCTCTCGAGGGAAGCCACCGAAATCGTGAATCGTCCTCGGCGCCGTGCTGATTGTGACGCCAGTGTCGGGCACAAACCAATGCGCGGAGATCGACAGAATGGCTTTTGGCTTTGGCGTTTGTTTCCCCATGCGCGCGCCAACCCTCGGTGTAGTTGTTGTTCATGACCGCATTCATGGGATTGCCGTGTCCGAAGAAGATGGCAGGCATTATTTGAGGCATAGGGCGAAACCTCTGGATTCTTTAACTTAAAGACTATGGCTAGGCGACATCGAGCCAGGTTGGAGTCCTACGTGGCGATCAGAATAGGCTTTCTTCCACAATCTGGCAATCGACCTTCTGCCGACCGCTCGTGCCAGAATCCTCAATCAGGGCTGCTTCTCGCTAGGCGTAAAGATGGTGGAGAGGCCGTTTTAGAAATCTGCAAACTGCGTGAAGCGAACCAATTCCATCTTTCCCTTAGGCCACCCCGGTCGTTTCGCAGTTAGCAGCAAGCCTTCGGGCGAAGTCCATATCTGCATTTTGCGCACAGGACTCGCCGTCAGTTCATAAACCTTGGGATGCCAGCTCTTTCCGGATGCGGTAAAAGTGGTCTTGCTCTGACCGAAATAACGGATCAGCCCATCTGATCGGATGGGAAGCACCGGAATGGCATTGCTGACCTCCTCCAGTCGCACAACCTGGATCCGAGACGGCTGATCGACCTGCGGAGACGCGGCACGCGTAAGACCTGCCAGAGAAAACGCTGACAGTGGCCAGATCACGCCGTACGGCAGATCCATCGAGACTTTAACGTCTACTCCGTGTCGGGGATCTTTGGCGCCAGAATCGCACCGCAACTCCGCGGCTGGAAATTTACAGGTGAGCGGTCCCGAATCACGTCTGAATTTCAAGCGGGCGAATTCTTTTAGCTCAAGCAATCTCAGGTCATGCGAGAGTGTCGCGATGAATCGGTTGTCGTGCGGACGGCCCCGGGGGGATTCGAACATTCGGTCCCCGTCGATCTCGTACTCTCCGCCCGTGGTTCGCCAGAGAGTCCACGATTCACGAAAGTGGAAAACTTCCGTATCGATGGGACCAACACCCAGATCTCCTTCTCGGGACACTAAGTACTCACCTTCGGCGACTTTCACCCGTGCTGTCTGCTCAGCAGTGGTCGGAAGCAGACGACCAGAAAGGAGCTCTAAGATTAGAAAAACATACGCAGTTAGCTTATGCGATCGCATCTGTCTAATTCGATTTCTGCCCGTTGGGTCTCCTGACTAAGCCTATCCACTGTAAACATTCACAATATCGTGCATGCTTCGGTGAATTCTAGACGCGGATTCCGTGGAAAGAGTTTCGAACGGTCACCATAACCGATGTTGCATAAGAAATTTGATTTAACGTGACCCTCCGGGAAGAACTCCTGCTCACATTCTTCGCATTGTCCCGCTGCGAAAAATTCATCATCCACCTTGGCGTTGTCGAATCCCGACATGGGTCCGCAATCGAGTCCCAAGGCACGGGCCGCAAGTATCAAATATGCTCCCTGAAGCGAAGAATTGCGCTTTGCAGTCGTTTCAATGAGTTGAGGATTATTTTCGAATACGGCGCGCATGGCTGGATTTTGTGGGAAGAGCTTTGGAAGTTTGTCGTAAAACTTCACGTCATAGGCAATGATGACGGTAATAGGAGCGGTCATCGTTTTCGTTATGTTGCCTGGAGATAACGATGGCCGGAGTCTCTCCTTCGCCTTCTGCGACCGAACAAAAACGAAGCGAGCGGGCCCTGCATTTGAACTCGTCGGACCCCACTTCGCGACGTCATACAGTTGGCGGAGGGTCTCGTCACTAATCTTACGATTGAGCCACACATTGTGAGTACGGGCCTCCCGAAAGAGCAGATCTAGCGCTCCATCATCCAGCTTTTCCATGATATCCATTCTCCTAGCGAAATTACTAAACCGGCCGCAAGAGAACCCCCAGTCCATTCTTGGCGTTGTTCTTGATTCCTCGATGATCCTGACCCATCAAGAGTGAGCCAAATAGCGATGCACGAAGGTGACCGCCATGGCGCCCTCGCCGACGGCTGACGCGCAACGCTTGACAGAGTCATGTCGAACATCGCCTGCGGCAAACAACCCTGGCATGCTGGTTTCCAGATAGTACGGCGCACGCTCGAGTGGCCAGTTCTTCGGGTATCGGCCGTTTTTCGCCAAATCCGGACCGGTGACCAGATAGCCGGCAGTGTCACGCGTGATACCGCCCTCCTTGGCCCACTCGGTGTGCGGTACGCCGCCGAGACACAGGAAGAGCCACTTGGTATTGAACGTCTGCTGTTGCGACGTTTTGTTGTTCGTCAACGTAATACCACTCAAGGCTTCTTCCCCATGCAAAGCAGTGACCTCGGTATGCGGCAACACTTCGATCTGAGGCAAGGCAAGAATGCGATCCACGAGATACTGGGAAAGAGTCTGCTCCAATCCGTCTCCCCGAATCACCATCGTCACTTTCCGCGCATAGCGTGCAAAGTACATGACCGCCTGGCCAGCGGAATTGCCGCCTCCGACGACGAAAATATGCTCGCCGCCACACAGTCGGGCTTCGCTCGATCCCGCACCATAGTAAACTCCGATGCCCTTAAACCGATCTTCGTTCGGAAGATTCAGATGACGATACGCGACACCGGTAGCGCAAATGGTTGCGTGCGCCACAATCTTTGTGCCATCCGCCAGATAGCCGATGCCCTTTCCGGGATGAAACTCGCCGCGCACACCCTCCCGCAGCATGAGTATTTCGGCGCCGAAGCGGCAGGCCTGCTCGCGCGCAGCCTTGGCAAGGTCAGCGCCGCTGATGCCTTGCGGAAAGCCAAGATAGTTCTCGATCTTGGAACTGGTTCCCGCCTGTCCTCCGACGACCGATCTCTCGATGACAACTGTTCGCAGTCCTTCAGAAGCCCCGTAGACGGCCGCACTGAGCCCTGCCGGCCCCGCTCCGTAGATGGCCAAATCGTATTCTGATCGGGAGGGATCGCGGAACCATCCTAACTTTTCGGTGATTTGCCGAATCGTGGGAGCTTCCATCCTGGTGCCGTCGGGAAAAATACAGACGGGCAATCGTTGATCACTGAGATTTTCAACACCGACTTCACGAGCCTGCTCATCATTTTTTAGTTCGGTCCACTCGAAAGGCACATCACCGCGATGAAGGAAGTCTCGAATCGCGTAGGCGGGCGCTGACTCGGCCTTCCCGAAAATTCTCACGCTGGCAGGTTGTTTGCCTGAGGGTTGATCGGTCATATTGATCCGTCAGAAAACCGTATACTGCAAGATACACCTGCCGGCATACGGGCCGCTACAAGATGGGAGGCGCTGAGAACGTCGAACGGACATTGCCTGTCGGGTTCCATCCGTTCCTTGTCGGCTTATGATTTCCGCAATGCGCGACGGCGTTTTAATCACTCAAAGCGGAGACGGTTGAACTGAAGGGCGTCAAATTCTGGAAATTGTAGGCGAAAAACTTTGTGCGAACGCGATTCGCACAATTGGAAGAGAGCAGACTGTGATGGACGCTTCTCGGCCGCGAGGGATTCTTAAGGTTCTTATGACACGACTCATCATTCGTTGCAAAGCTATGGTGCTCCTGGCGCTACTGTTTGCAGCCAGGCCTGCCCGCACTTACTCGGTCCAGACTCACGAGTCTCTTATCGGCCTCGCCTGGAAGGAATCTATCCGCCCGCTACTGGTCAAGCGGTTCCCAGGGCTCAGCGAAGTGCAGCTCTGGGAGGCTCATGCGTATGCCTATGGTGGCTGTGCCATCCAGGATTTTGGCTACTATCCATTCGCGAACGACTTCTTTTCCGATCTCACTCACTACGTGCGCCGGGAGACTTCGTTCTGAGCCTCCTACACAACGCGCAAACGGCGGACGAACTCGCCTTCGCGATTGGTGCCCTTTCCCACTACATCGGAGACTCCATTGGACACGGCGGCGCGGTTAACCATTCCGTTGCCATTGAGTTTCCGAAGCTCGAAAAAGAGTATGGCCCAACGGTAAATTACGCCCAGAATCCGCACGCGCACGTACAGGTTGAGTTCGCATTCGACATCAACCAGCTGAGCTAACATCACTTCGCGCCGTCCGACTACCTCGAACACGTTGGCTTGAACATTCCAGGCCAGCTCCTCCGCAAGGCATTCTTCGAAACTTACGGACTGAACCTCCCTGGCCTGATTGGCACAAGAAATGCAACCTTGAAGACCTACCGTTTTGCCGTTCGAAGCTTCCTGCCCGCAATCGCACGAGCTGAAACAATTCTGCATAAGTTCCCGTCAGAGATGCCGAGTGAAGCTGGCGATCAATTGGCCAAGGCCCTGCTTCAGGCGGAAGCTGAAAACGGATGGGAACAATACCAAAAGAACCCAGGGGTAGGAAGTCATGTGGCGCATCGCTTACTCATTTCACCCCGTCTACGCCACTTCGGGGAGGGATAAATCAGTTTCCTCTCACGTCCGACAGATTGCGGTAAACGACGCCATCTTTCATCACGAAATCGACATTTGCCGTGACGGCGATGTCGGCTAGCGGATCACCGGGCATTGCAACTATATCAGCGAGTTTACCGGATGCGAGCGATCCAAGATCATCGCGTCCTAGCAATTCGGCGGCGACGCTCGTTGCAGATCTCAAAGCACGGATGGGCGTCACTCCGGCATTCACCATCGCCTGGAATTCGAGGATGCCGTGGCTAAATGGAAACATCCCACAATCGGTGCCATAAGCAACCTTCACGTCACTTGCGGCGATAAGTCGCTGCGAAGCAACGATACCTTTGTTGTCACGCTGGAATTTCCAGAGCGCTTGACAAGGAAGCGTTCCTGTCTGCAACTGATGCAGGTCCTCCTGTGTCATCTGCATTGTCGGCACAATGTACGCTCCTGCCTTTGCTGCTAAGACCAATCCCTCACTGTCGATTAGGTAAGCATGCTCTATACTGCGCGCCCCAAAACGAATCGCTTGCTTACAGCCTTCAGCAGCGCCGGTATGAACAGCGACAGGCATGCCGAGTTGACGAGCTGTCGCGGTCAGCACCTCCATTTCATCGTCAAACCAGGTAACCCGCGCGGGATCGTCGCCCGCGCTGAAGTAGCCTCCCGTATTTGTCGTCTTGATCCAATCGCCACCGTAAGTGTGCTCACGGCGCACCAGTGCTTTGATCGTAGCCGGATCATCAGCAATCGCTGATACAGGCAATATCCAACGTGAACTGTAAAAGCCGCGCAAATCGCCGTGCCCGGCGCTTGCGCTGATGATGTGTGCCGCGACGATAAGCCGCGGGCCTTGAACTATTCCGGTATTGATCGCATTGCGAAGCTCGACGGTCGGCCACTCCGGATCGGCGCTTCCCAAGTCTCTCAATGTTGTGAATCCATAACTCATGTATTCGCGTGCAAGGCTGAGTCCCCTGAGTGCCTTGCGCGCAGAGGATTCAAGACTCTGCTCGGCCAGCCTGGACGCTTCCATGGTGAGATGAACGTGGGTATCGATGAATCCGGGGCATACAGTGCGGCTGGAGAGGTCGACTAGCTCCGCGTCTGGCGGACGTCCCACGCTCGGTGCGATATTTGCAATGTGATTGCCTTCGATGAGGATTTCCATCGGGCCGACCAATGACTCTGAGACGCCATCGAATAATTTGCCGCAGAGCAAGACAACGCGTTTCATTCGGCATCCTCCTTTGGTGGCAATGAGGCAGCTTACCTGCCTTTATTGACGAGCGCAGCACCTCGAATCGAGCCACCACATTGATCAATATTAGGCTTCATCCGCTCGGTCATTCCTGGGGAGTTTGGCAGAAAAATAAACGCCATAACCGAACGTGCTGGCCTTGAATGAAAAATCGCCATTGCTGGTCAGCTCATAAACGTGGCCCAACATTTTTCTCGACCTTTGGTTTAGCTTACATTTTGACTTGAGACCCCAGCCGGATTCAAGGCGCGTAGGTTCAACGGTTCTCGCGACTCTTAGGGATGGTGAGCATGATCGACATGATCGCCGCGGCGGCCATGAACGCGTTGAACATGAGAGCGATGATGGCAGCCTGTCGAACTCCAAGATTGTCCTGGCGTCCTTGGAAGGTAATGACGCCTTCCAACCAGTGTGCGCTGTCGGCGCTAGCCCTTAGTGCAGTGAAAATCGCTGCCGAAATGGCCACTCCGAACGCGGCACCCAGTGAAGAGGCCATCTTATAGATGCCCGCGCCCGAACCCGCTTGCGTTTCCGGCAAACTGGAGAGCGCGGCATCGGTCGATGGTGTCGCATAAAACGCTAGTCCGACGCCGAATAGGGTGTAGCCGATGATCGCCAGGATTTTGTAATCTGAGAGCATCACGTTCGCTGGCGAGAGAAACAGGATTCCGAAGCCGGTAATGAGACAACCCCAGATCATCGGTCTGCGCGGCCAAAACGCTGTAAGAGTTTCTCGCCGACTCGGATGAAGGCTATGATGGCCACGGCATAGCCAAGGGTAAGCATGCCGGCCTGCTGCGCGGTCATATTGCCGCCGAGTTGCACCAATTGAAGCGATACGATCTGGGTGCCGGTCACACCGTTGAGCAGAAAGTTCGAAATCGCGGCCCCATTAAATGTCGGATTGTTGAACAGCGTGAAATCGACGAAGGGGGCGGGCGTGCGCGCCTCGATGCGGAAGAACACAATTCCGAAGATCACCGTGACGGCGATAAGAACGAGCGCATAGGGGCTGGTCCAGCCGAGCCTATTCCCCTGGGTCACGACGATTTGCAACGCTACCATCGCGATCATGAAGGCGATGACGCCGGCCAAGTCGAATTTATAGTCTCCCTTGCCTTCGGACCTGCTTTCAGGAGTGCCCTGTATCAAAATGAGGCCGATAACCGCGACCACGACAGAAGTGAAAAAAATGTAGCGCCAGCCGAGGCTCTGCGCGACCAGGCCGCCGAATAGAGAGGAGAGACCGGAGCCGCCCCAAGAGCCGATCGACCAGAGGCTGACTGCACGCTGGCGCGGGGCTCCGACCCAATAAGTTTTCACCAGCGCTAGACTAGCGGGCATGATACATGCGCCCGAAAGACCCTGCACGGCTCGACCGGTCAACATGAACGCAGACGCCAAGGTGCCGGCCGGCGCGAAGCCGACGAGCAGTGAGCCGAGGATGCTGAGATAAAATCCGATCTTGACGATCTTGACGCGGCCGAGACGATCGGCAAACCCGCCCATGACCACAATGAATATCCCGGAGAACAAGGCGGTAATCGCCACCGCGATATTCATCATGCTCGCATCAAGACCGAGATCTTTGCCCATGTTGGGAGCGATGTTCAGGTTGTCTGTGCGAACAGCCAGAAGGTGACGACTCCGAGGATGATCCCGCAGAGCAGCTTGTCGTTGCCCTGAAGCTTCGTCGGTCCGTTGGATTCTGAGGTCATATCGGCCTTGCCGACAACTATACCTCTTCTATATTGCGCGAGGTCCCAACATGAACTCTTCGGCTTTCGGATCGAGATCCTTGTCGCGGAAAGGTGAAGGATCCATCGCGTTGAACAACTGCTTTAATTCGGCAAACACTTTTGCCGCTGAGAAGGTTTCGGACCACGAGGACACTGTGAGCCGGCTCTTTGGCCGGAAGCGCATCGAACGTAAAGCCGGTCCGATCAAGTCTGGACAGAGCAGACATGACAGACCTCCTTAACTTGCGAGGAAAGAACGGCGCAATTATCTGGGCGATTCTATCTCGGTGTCAACCCGATGGATAGGGCCTTAGGGAGCGTAGTTGCCACAGAATGTTTCAATCGCGCATTCCGGGCAGAATACGGCTGCGTCCGGACCGAAAAACCGGGGGTTGAGATTGGGCCAAGGACTGACCCTGGTTGTTGCCGCAATCGAAATGCACCCCCCAGGTGACCAGATTGGCACGCGCGTTCCACGTGACAGGTCGTATCTCTATCAGATCAGCTTCAGAGTGCTCGTGCGTGGGTGGCCTTAGCGAATGGTGAGCACGGGGCACGGCGCGCCACTGACCACCTCGTGTGCAGTGTCTGGCTTGGGAAGGTGTGCCGCCATGACTGGATCAAGACGAGTTACGGACATCACAATCGTGTCCACGGACTCCTTCGTTGCGAAATCGAGAATTGCTTTTGTTGCCGAGCCGAAACCTCGCTCGAAGCGGATTCGGTTGCGCAAATTGGAGCCCTGGGCTATGTGGTCTTCGATCCAGCTTTCAACCGGTTTGGTGAACTGTTCGCTCTTACTTGCGGATGAGGGCATATCCTGTCTTACGTTCATCAAAGTCAAGTTCGCGGCGTACCGCTCAGCCAAGGCAACTGCGTATCCTGCGGCTTTGCTTGAATCAGGCGCGAATTCTAATGGGTACAGGATGTGGCGCAGCTCAGTCTTGGCTGGTGCCGACGAAGTTTTCGGGCCAACCGTCAGAACCGGACAGGACGCCACCCTAAAGATTTCTTCCGCTGTCGAGCCCAGTAACAGCTTTTTGAATGTCCGACGGCCGCGGGTACCAAGAACGGCCAAGTCAATGTGGTCCCGTCGAATCATCTCGACCAAGACTTCAGCCACCATCCCCTCGGCAATCACCGGCTGATACCGATCGCCTTGCAGGAGTCTCGGTCCGAGCAGTTGATCCATTTTTTCGCGTGCTTGCAGGTGGGCCTGTTTGAGCATTGTGGCCGCGGAATCCGCGGGTATAAGGTCGAAGGCTTCGATGCTGATCACATGGGCAACGTTCAGTCTTGAGTGGTAGCGGTCAGCGATGGCTACTGCATACGTAAACGCAGCTTCCGATGCAGGAGAAAAATCGGTTGCGAAGAGGATGTTGTTGAGCGCAATTTCTGTCTGCGGCTTTAGATTTGTCATGTTGAACACCCTGATACCAGCGATCAATCTAAGGCAGGGCCAGCGAGTACAACGCGGTTGGTTTCAGCACTGGCTCGTACACCCCCACTATAATGCCGGAACAAGCCGTGTCAGCGGAAGTACGCCTTTAACACATACTGAAGTCCTAGCCGGCATTTCGTGCAAAGAGCTCTCCCGGGTCCACGCGACCGACTCCTCGGTCTGCCACCCGGTCGCATCAAGGTGCTGACGGAAGTATCCCTTCCTTGAAATCAAAGTGAGGCCAACCATCGAAACTGAGAGATCAGCTGTAGAACGCAGCGTGTCGCCGGCTAGCACTCCGAGCCCGCCACTGTAGGTAGGAATGTCGGGTTCGAGGGCAATCTCCATGGAAAAATATGCAACGGCAACGTCCATCGTCGCTATCACTCCCTCTGGACAGCGAGCTGCTGAGAAAGGGAACGGCTCGCAGCTGCTATATGGTAAAGGGCAAGTATCTGGCAGATGCGCATCCAGGGGCAAGTCGGTCGGCTGAAGAACCGGCGCAGAATAAGAGGTTGATGGCCACGGAGTTGTTTTGGGACCCGGCATTTCATCGCTGAAACAGGTGACCGTGCCGGAAGTGATCGGGAGATGCCGGTTGTCAGAGCAGGAGCGGATAGAAAGTAGGTTTCACGAAACGCTGAGCTTAGTGCGGTGCAATTCTGCCTGCGTTCCCAGGAAGCGCAGAACATGAGCGCGGGAGAAGACCCCCTCGAGGTGCCCGTCGGAGACCACCGGCAGCTGGTTGATATCCTCGCGGCTCATCAGTTCAAGGGCTTGGATGGCCGGAGTGCCCGGGGCAACGGTGCGTAGCTGACCCAGCGGGCGCATCACGCTTTGCACGCTGGTCTGCGGCCAACTTTCGCGAGCGATTGTTTTTAGCTCATTGATCGTGACCAGTCCGGATACCCGGCCATTTTGGACGACCACGAAGCAGCGGTGTCCGGTTCGCAAGACATACTCGTCAACAAAATCCTTCAGGCTCAGATGCCCCTCCACCGTAGCGCAGTCGCGATCCATAATGTCTGAGACACGCTTGTCCCGGAGTCTTACCATCAGCTCGACCTGAACGTAGCTGGCACGGGATGCATCAAGCAGGAACCAACCGATAAATGCTATCCACAGCCCGCCAAAGGTCACGCCTGAGAAGAATTGGACCAAGCCCCACACGATGAACATAAAGGCGACCGCTTGGCCTACCTGGGCCGCAAGTCGCGTAGAACGGTCAGCACTCCCCGTGATCCCCCAGATTACGGCGCGCAGGACACGCCCTCCGTCCAGCGGGTAACCGGGAATCATGTTGAAGGCGGCCAGCATGATGTTGATGTAACCAAGCCAGACCAGGACTGAGATGACGGGAGTAGTGGGTTCGCTGCCGGGCTGCCAGCCCGCCAGCCAAGCGGTGCCTAGGAGAGCCAGGCCGATTACCACACTCGTAATAGGACCCGCGATCGCGATCCAGAATTCGGACTTGGCGTCCGAGGCCTCGGTTTCGATCTGCGATACGCCACCAAGGGCGAACAGAGTAATCTCACGGACGCGGAGGCCGCGCGCTTTCGCTAAGAGCGAGTGCGCCAGTTCATGGAGCAGGAGAGTTGCGAAGAATAACAGGCTCGTGACCACCGCGGCCATCCATACCACGGTGATGCTCCACTGTGGCGCGACCGCACGAAAGCGCTGCACGAGAGAAAGCGCAATCAACAGCGCAATAATGAACCAGCTGTAGTGAAGGCCGACCGAGATGCCTGCGATTCGGCCGAGCTTGACTAGTGCCTTCATTGTCGTACCTCAAACTACGGTATAACACGCTTGCGTTCTGCTCGAAATGCAGATCTGCAACTTGTGGAGAGGCTTAGAATCACGACTCTTCTGAGGGTGAGAATGGGAATCATCTTCGAATGGCCCAACACGCGCCCGATCAGCCTTCCGAACGCTGGCTTCATTAGTCGGGTCGTGGTGGAGTCCCTGCAATCGGCAGATGCCAACCGCGCAGTATGGCCATGACTCTGAGCCAGAAGCATAGGAGTGCACCCACGATCATGACTGCAAAAGACGGGTAGTGCAGGACGTGTCCTACCACCACCACCACGCCGGCAGCAAGCGCGGCGACAGCATAAAGATCAGCCTGGAGCACTGTAGGGGTCTGATTGACGAGAACGTCACGTAGCATTCCGCCACCAATTCCAGTCAACATCCCCATAAGTGCAGCCATCACTGGATTAAGTCCGGCGGCCAGCGCTTTTTGCGTACCGGTGACGGCGAACAGGGCCAGGCCCGCGCCATCGAACAACAGCACGGGCCTGCGCCGCACGTCGATATCGGGATACCAGAAGAACGTCACCAAACCAGCCAGGAGAGAGACTCCCAAATAACGCCAGTCGCTGATGGCTGCGGGCGGAACGGAGCCGATAAGCAGGTCGCGGGTAATCCCGCCTGCGTTCCCCGCCGCGAAGGCAAGCACCATTAGTCCGAACAGATCGAGTTTGCTCTTGACACCGGCTGCTGCGCCGCTGAGTGCGAAGACGAACGTACCGAGCAGATCGAGCGCGACCAGAAAGGGGCCCTCCAGGTGCTGTCCGTGAATCAGAATGTCGTTCACGATGCCAGCCAGGCATGCGCCGCGACGACCAGAGCCTTCACACCTGTCTCCAGAGTTGGGTGGATCACCGGTGCAAAGCGCGGATTGTGGTTGGTCGGAAGCGCGCTAAGCGTGCCCTCCTTCTTCGCCTTGTCATATACCTCAGGATCGTCGCCGCCAAAAAACCAGTAGACCGCCGGAGCGTGCCACTCCGCTCCAAAGCATCCGAAGTCCTCGCTCGCCATCGTAGGTTTCGTCTGCTCTACGGAGCCGTCAGGGAAGTTTTGGCGAAACGCGTCAACGACCTTCTTTGTCGCATCGACATCGTTCGTTACCAATGAATAGCGGTCCAGGGGAGTGATCTCCGGTGGCTTCGGCGCACCTGAAGCTGCTGCTTCGGCATTCACAATTCGTTCAATCGCTGCAAGCACATGTTTGCGGACCCCTTCATCAAAGGTGCGCACGTTTAACTTAATGATTGCATCGTCAGGAATGACGTTCTCTTTTGTGCCCGCCTGCAGCACCCCAATCGTCACCACGGCGGAATCGGTCGGACCGACTTCCCGCGAGACGATGGTTTGCAGCCTCATCACGGTTGAGGCAGCCATGACAACGGGATCAATGCTGGCCTCGGGCATCGAGCCATGCGCACCACGCCCAAACATTCGAATTTGCAGGCTGTCGGCAGCGGAGGTCACAACACCAGTACGCCAGTCGAGGCGCCCGGATGGCAAGCTCATGACATGCTGGCCAAGTACGACATCCGGCTTCGGAAATCGTTTGAAGAGATTGTCATCAATCATGGCCTGCGCGCCCTGCGCTGTCTCCTCCCCTGGTTGGAAGACTGACATGAGCGTTCCGTGCCAGCTATCGCGGCTCATGGAAAACAGCGAGGACGCCCCAGTCAAGCAGGCTACGTGCATGTCGTGCCCGCAGGAGTGGGCCACCGGCACGCTCCTGCCATCAGGGCCTGTCGCCGTAACTGAACTGGCGTAAGGAAGACCGGTTGCCTCCTTGATGGGCAATGCATCCATGTCGGCGCGCAGCATTACGGTTGGGCCGTCTCCGTTGCGCAATATGCCTACAACCCCCGTCTTACCGACTCCTGTGGTCACCTCAAAGCCGCTGGCCCTGAGATGATCCGCCGCAATCCCCGCAGTGCGCGTCTCTTGCATCGACAACTCGGGGTGACCGTGGATGTCTTTGTAGAGTGCCTCCAGTTCCGGAAGCATTTTGTCGAGATATACAAGGATTTCTGTCGGCTTTTTTCCATCCGTCATGTGAGCCTCCCGTGAACATCAGATACTGCATCATTCCAGAGTAGTGGCATCATTAGCGCGGAATGCTATCGCTGCTGATTGCAAGCCTCGTTACCGGCTTCAGAAACCCCAATGAATGTAATAGTCCGAGGGGCTAATTCCATTCTGCCAGCCGAGGATTTCATACCGTTCATGGACGGCAGGGTATCGTCCGTTTGGAGCTCAAGAACGCCGCCGTTTAATTGAACGCTTCGGCTATCAAGCTCTTGAGCCGCCAGCGTGTATCGCTGGGATGCTTTCGGTATATCCATTACTTGGGCGAGCGGGCTCGCGTTTATAGCGAGTAGTGCAACGCCCCCGCGCACACCTCTCAGACAGTGCGCGTAGAGATAAAGATCAGGCGAAGGCGAGGTGCCCGGTTGTAAAACTGTCGTTCCCATCAGCCTGCGCCAGAGTACAGCCGCCCAGAAGTTCGGTCGCGGTTTGTAGTCGTCCTCGTTGAGCAGGCCATAGTCACTGGAATCGAGCGTGTTATGCATAACGACCTGGACGCCTCGTTGTGCGAGCGTGCCTAATTGGTTCAGATAGCGGAAGCTATCGACAAACGTCGAAGCCCATTGGTTCCCGCCGCAAGCAGCGTCAGCGGTTTCTGTCAGCCAGAGCGATTTTCCGGGAAGGTATTGGTCGCGAAGCCCGGCGTAGAAGGCTTCGATCTTATCTGTTTCCGTTAGCCACTCCGTGCTCAGTGCCGCCGCTCGTGTCGTCATGGCAGTCGGCATCACCTTCTCACAGCGTGCCGAAGCTGCTCCGTAAAAGTGGTACGAAAACGCATCAAAAACCGGCCCGGTTGCTGCCAAAATGTCCTTGGAGGGAAGAGTCCCTTCCTTAGGTAGAGGAAGGGTGCCACCTTCGCCTACGCCGCCCGGCCCAAGAAAAATCGTCCGCGGGGTTGCCCTCTTTAGATAAGGCGCGAAAATCTTCACATCGCGGGCATAAGCCGCGACATCGTAGCCCTTCGGCGCGCCACCCATAGAAGCGAGAGTGGGTTCATTCATGTATTCCGTCGCTGCGATCTCTCCTCCGACTGAGCGGGTATACGCAAGGAACTTTTCTGCTTCGACGGGTGTCCAGACACCTGAGCTGTCACGCACACCGGGGCTGGTCGCGAATGACGTGACGATCTTAGCATCGACCGCTTTTGCGAAATCGACAACGCCTTTCCACTGCTCCTGGGTGAGAACGCCATCGAAACCTGCTGGCGGCGTCTTCGAGGCCGGCCCGGGTTTGTCTTGAAAGTACGTGGTGTTTGCCCAGGTTCCACTTACCCGTATGTAGGCGGGGCCGATTGCACCGGCCATCTTGCGCAGGCGAGCGTTTGTAAGGTTAAGTGGAGCGCGATACTCGTACAGGTTCGGGTCCATGCCAGTGGGCGTTAAACCTCCAGAAGGTTCCGTCGGTGCGGTTGCCTGCTTTGCCAGCGAGCTGTAAGGCTTCCAGAACTTACCGCCGGTCACCTCAAGCATCTCGACGTTGTACGACTGGAATCGTTCATCGACCGTGCCAATGCGTGCCATCTTCGCTGGATCAAGGGACACAACCTGCCCGCTCAATCGAGTGGTTGGAAACACGACAGCAACGGCGCACAAAGCTACGGTTACAAAAGTTCGCAAACCACCGTTCCTGTTCATTCAATTACCTCTCCGTTCCGCACGACACCTTCACTTCTGCTAATAGCTGTTCTTCCACGACCATTTTTTTCTTCTTTTTTGTCGGAAAAACAAGCTGATCATCTTTCAGGAATTCTTGGACGAGAGGCTCAAAGACTGCGTTCACCCCCCCACGGTGGCAACGCTTAGCGAGAAAAAGTGTGCCGGATTGAACAGATTCGGTTGCCTGATGCCCCTTACTGTTCGGCTGCTTGCCTTGCGCGAGTTGATGGCGGACCGATGAAGGGTTCGGACGGCAAGCTGATCGCGCCGAACAGATTGGAGTTATGTAAATCTTTTTTCCGTTTCGCCAAGCATTTTTCATAGTTCCTCGGCTTCAATAACCTATCGTAAAGTGCTGCGGGACGTGCGCGGGACGTTCCTGTTCGTCGATCATTGCTATGGCGTAATCCTGAACCGAAATCTCGCTCTTACCGGTGGCGTCTACCAAGAGCTGATCGTTTCCCAGCCGAAACCTTCCCGTGCGCTGCCCTGGCTTCAGTTCTGCTGAGGGGCTTAGATAGGGCCACAAGTCACGACCACATACAGAATGGCGAAAAGAACCTGGACAAGATGTGACGAAGATGTTCAATGCGTCCCTTCCGGGTTCGGCAAAAAGCTAAGCTCAACTTGCCTGATTCAGAGCCCGCGGCTTGGCCTCGATGCTCGCCCGCTCACCTCTTGGCGATACCGCCGGCCAGTCTTCTTTCCACGCATCGGGACCTGTGGCGTTTGCGTATCTGATGCGTACCGGCATCGCTGCAAGCCGTTCAGCAAGTCGAACTTCACTGCGAATCGGCCACCAGTCGTACAGGAAAATCTCGAGAGGGCGCCACATGGAAACCCAGCCACCGATCGTCAGGCTCTCGCGAGCGATCTCGCCTATGCGGCTGCCCTTCATTAAAGCGGCTATAAAATCGCCCAATGCAATCGCCGAAGCTAGAGCAACGAGACCGATCACAAGGCTGGTACGTCCCACTCGGAACAATTCGCGCAAACGCCGCCCATATGCTTGAGCACGTTGACTGAAGAACTCGTGAATCGCTTCGCGTAGCACAGCAGCTTCGTCGGGTAATCCGGCATCCCGGTCGAGATCAACTACTAAAGCAAGCGTTGCGTCACGTGGCAACTCCTTGGCCCAACTGACAATGAACTCTTCAGCTCTGGGATCCAGGTCCTTGTCGCGAAATGGAGAAGGATCGATGGCATTGAATAACTGCCTCAATTCGCCTACATGCACCTCGATAACGGAACACTTTTGAGGAATCGGATCGCCGGCAGAGGCTTTGTCCCTAGTCACGGTGGCGTTTGTCATCACATTGGCTCCTCTTCATCCATCTTTTTTGGAGACCGCCTGCCGACCACAAGTAGTTGTTCTTCATTTGTTTCTCCCCTTCGAGGCGGCGTGCGCCATGCCCAAACGATGCTCCAGTTCAGCAGGAGGATCAAAAGACCGTTGAGATCCGACGCGGACAAAACTAAGGGAGCGTCAACTCGAGCCTTGGCGACCCGCCCCCAATCTTAAGCGCGATCTCCCTATAGGTCGGATCGTTCCAACCGACTGCGGCCCGTCGAAGGTTCTCGTGGAGTTCGGATGGATGGAATCCCGTAATCTGCTCGTACGGGAAAAGTTTTTCACGGGTCGCAAATGGAATCAGGAACTCGATACCTTCTCGCAAACTGCGGCCGTCAACAGTGTAGTTCCACAGGTCCACACCGACGCGGTTGCCGAGAGCAGCCAGATGTAGAAACGCTTTCAAATTGAAGATGCTATAGTCCCACGCGCGTGTACGTGCAAGCTCTCGAGGTTGGCTGCCGTCAGGCTGGAACTGCTGGTCGATTCGCGCCCGTGATCCCTCCATCGTCGTTCGCGACACCACAGTCTGTCCGGTATCGAGGGCCAGGGTAACGACCTGTAGGTCATACCAGGTGCCCTGATTGTTCGTGGATTTGGACTCTTGGCGTCCGAGGGTACTCTCGAGGAGCCAGGTCAAATACCCTCCCATCCAATCTTTGAGCGCCGTATCGTCCGCAGCGGTCCACGCGGATGAGCCATGCAGAAGCGTGACCCCATCGATAATGTCCGCCAAGTATCGGGTTTCGATGATGCCAGCCGCCCGCCCGTCAGCAATACCCGGAATACCTTGACCGAAATCCAGGTTCGGATTCATCCGCGTCCCCGGATCGAGGAACCAGACGCGAACCAGTTGTGCGGCGTGCATCGCATAGTCTTGCCGGCCCGTAAGGTAAAAGGCGAGCCCCAGCGAGGAGACGACAGTGCGGAGGTGCCCGAGCTCGTCGTGATCCGTGATCCGGTCCACTTCGGGGTTCCGCTGGCCGTCCTTCAGGATGTAGGGCAGGCCACCTGGCTTGGAAGGATCGGGCCAATAGTACGGCGCTTGGCTCATGTAGTCATGCTTGTCGCCACTCGGCGGTGTCACATCTTTATCCATCACCGACATTGGCGCGACACTCAGCGCTTCATTTGCATCTGCTTCGAGTGCGTTCAGCGCGGGCCTGAACTGCGGTTCTCCGCGACGCAAGCTAGCACGTACGCTCGCCACATGTTCGCCGTCGATCATCAGGAGTTGAGGAGGAACTATATTAATTCGCTCTGGTCCCGCAGTTCCGGGACTTCCTCCGCAAGCCGCCACGCTCACGCAGCAAGCGAACGCAAGACATAGCGGAAGATGCTGACTTCGGATACGCATAGCTCTCTCATCGTGCTTTCAAAGACGTAGGGCTCGGGCGTGTTCTCCAGAACATGTGCAGTGAGCCCGAGTTTCCCCTGACCCGATCCAGATCTCAGGCTTGCCAGCCAGCATGGAACGGCAGTAGTCCCATGCCGGCGCAAGCTTCATCCCGCGTCTTAGCCGGCGGCCGGCCAAAGCGCGTCAATCACTATCGAATCATTCAGGCCCTCTCGACTGATTGGGTGACGAGACCGATTCCGCTACAACCTACGTCGGCCCCGGCATCCAGTTGCCATTGCTGCAAACCCAGCCTGCTTCCGGCTGGGCCGTCGCGCATTTTGCGGAAGCGTCGACGGGCGAGAAAGTTATGGTCTGTTGAAGTGGGGTCTCCGCAGAGGAGGTTCCGACATAAATGGAGTAGTCGCCCGAAGCTGCGGTCCAGGTTCCGTTTCCCCAGCCCGATACCGGCGCGTCAACGTCGGGCACCCAGTAGGAGAGCGGGTGGTTCGATGCCGATGGGTCAATGGTGACAGTTACCTCTTTGCTCTCGGCTGGCATTAAATCCACCTTCTGGAAACCGACAAGCCGCTTGGACGGCTCATTCGCCAGTGCGGGCAGTGCGACATAGACCTGCGAGGCCTCGGCCCCTTCCCGGCTGCCCGTGTTTGTGATCGTATAACTGACGCTCAACACGGTGTGGCTGGTTTGTGGATCGACAGTTGATGTAACTGATAGCCCACTGTACGCGAATGTCGTGTACGAGAGGCCGAAGCCAAACGGGAACACCGGTGTCACATGGTTGGCCTCATACCATCGATACCCCATCTGAAGACCTTCGGTGTATTGTGCTGAGAACCGTCTACGTGTCAACCAATGCGGAGGGGGAACCCACAGGCCTGGGAATTGGGCATGGGTGGCGTAGGCGGCCGGGGCGCGGCTAGCTACTCGGAGTCAGGCCCGAGGAACGGGTAGCGGTAGTCGCGTCGGCGGCGACGAACGTCTCCTTGATCGTGCGCGGGCTGACCCAGCGGATGAGGTTCCACATCGAGCCGGCCTTGTCGTTCGTGCCCGACGCGCGCGCGCCGCCGAACGGCTGCTGGCCGACGACGGCGCCGGTCGGCTTGTCGTTGACGTAGAAGTTGCCGGCGGCGTAGCGCAGCCGGTCGCGCGCCTGCTCGATCGCGTCGCGGTCCCGCGCGAAGACCGCGCCGGTGAGCCCGTACGGCGTGCCGCTCGTCGACGAGCTCGAGCGTGTCTCGTACCGCTGCGTCGTCGTAGACGAACGCCGTCACGACCGGCCCGAAGAGCTCCTCGCTGCATCGTGCCGGAACTCCGGGTCGGTCGGTCTCGATCACCGTCGGCCGGACGAACCAGCCCTCGCTGTCGTCGTACTCGCCGCCGGCGACGATCGTCGGCTGCCGCCGGACGCTTGCGCCTCGTCGATCGCCGTCCTTCTGCGTCGCGAACGAGCTCGCCGTCGATGACGGCGCCCATGAAGTTCGAGAAGTCGGCGACGTCGCCCATCTTCAGCTCGCGCGACCTCGCTCGGCGAGCCGCTCGCGCAGCTCGCGGCCAGAGGTCGACGGGCGCGAAGACGCGCGAGGCGGCGGAGCACTTCTGGCCCTGGTACTCGAAGGCGCCGCGCACGATCGCGGTCGCGAGCGCTCGACGTCGGCGCTCGGGTGCGCGACGATGAAGTCCTTGCCGCCGGTCTCGCCGACGATGCGCGGGTAGTTGCGGTAGCGCGCGATGTTCTCGCCGACCGTCTTCCACATCCCGTTGAAGACGGCGGTCGAGCCGGTGAAGTGGATGCCGGCGAGGTCTCGGCTCGCGAGCGCCGGATCGCCGACGGCGGCGCCGGAGCCGTAGACGAGGTTGATCACGCCCGGCGGCAGGCCCGCCTCCTCGAAGAGCTGCATCAGGAAGTGCGCGGAGTACGCCGCGGTCGAGGCCGGCTTCCAGACGACGGTGTTGCCCATCAGCGCCGACGAGGTCGGGAGGTTGCCGCCGATCGCCGTGAAGTTGAACGGCGTGACCGCGAAGACGAAGCCCTCGAGCGGCCGGTACTCGAGCCGGTTCCAGACGCCCGGCGAGGAGATCGGCTGCTCCTCGTAGATGCGCGTCATGAACTGGACGTTGAAGCGCCAGAAGTCGATGAGCTCGCAGGCGGCGTCGATCTCCGCCTGGTGCGCGGTCTTCGACTGGCCGAGCATCGTCGCGGCGTTGAGCGTCTGCCGCCACGGGCCGGCGAGCAGCTCGGCGGCGCGGAGGAAGACGGCGGCGCGCTCCTCCCACGGCGTGCGCGACCAGTCCTCCCACGCGTCGGCCGCGGCGGCGATCGCGCGCTCGACCTCGGCCGCGCCGCCCTTGTGGACGTCGGCGAGGACGTGCGCGCGCTTGTGCGGCATCGACGGCCTCGAACGTGTCGCCGGTCCGGACCTCCTCGCCGCCGATGACGAGCGGGATCTCGAGCCGCTGCGCTGCATCTCGTCGAGGCGGCGCCGGAGCTCGTCGCGCTCGGGCGCTGCCGGGCGCGTAGTCGCGAGCACGGGCTCGTTGTGCGGCTCCGGGACGCGGAAGATGCCGTGGGTGCTCATGCGGCGATTCTAGGATTCGCGGCTCGTGGCGGTGACGCAGGTCGCCTACGAGGTCGACGGCTGGGGCGTGGGCGAGCTCGTCGTCGCCGACGGGCGCGTCGTCTGGCACGACCTGCCGTGGCCGCGCGCGACGACCGGCTCGCCGGACCCATCCCAAACCCCCGCCCACCCGGGGCAAGGGCCACTCGTATCACGGAAGCGTCACGCGAAGGTCGTGGCTTCGCGACGGAAGTCGTGCAGCTTCTGCAGGCGTACTTCGCGGGCGAGCACGTGCCGCTCGAGCGACGTGCCGGTCGACCTCGAGTACGAGACCCCGTTCCTCGACGCGCTGCGCGCGCGGCGCTCCGCGCGATCCCGCGCGGCGAGGTCGTCACGTACGGCGAGCTCGCCGCGCTCGCCGGCGCGCCCGGCGCGGCGCGGGCGGCCGGAGCGTTCTGCGCGCGCAACCGTCTCGGCCTCTTCGTCCCGTGCCACCGCGTCGTCGTCGGCCGGCGGCCTCGGCTCGTACGGCTCGCTACGGCGTCGGCGTACAAGCGCCGGCTGCTGGCGCTCGAGGGCTATGCCGACGCTCTCCGAGGATCTGCGCGACGAGCTCGCCGCGATCGCGCCCGAGCCGGGACTGCGACCGGCTCGCCGAGCTCTCCGGGCTCTTCCACGTCGCCGGCAGCGTGCACCTGCGCGGCCGCGGCGAGGTCGACGTCCACCTCGACCTCGTCGAGCTCGACGGTCGCGCGCCGCGCCTTCACCCTCCTGCGCGCGTTCGACGTCGACTCCGAGATCCGCACGTACCAGCAGCCGCGCCTTCGACCAGGCGACGCGCTACCAGCTCCACGTCGAGGGCTCGCAGCGACGCCTACGAGACGCTGCACCGGGCCGGCGTGCTCGACCGCTCGCACCGGCCGCTCGAGCCGCCGCCGAGCCGCGTCGTCGCGCGGCGCTGCTGCGCGGCGCGCCTACCTCCGCGGCGCGCTGCTCGGCGCGGGCTCGCTCAGCGGCCCGCGAGACCCGCACCTCGAGATCCGCACGGCCGAAGCCGACGGCGCGCGCTTCCTCGCCGACGCTCGCCGCCCGGCGTCGGCGGCGAGCTGCACGTCCTGGAGCGCAGCTCGCCACGCGACCGCGTACGCGAAGGGGACCGAGGCGATCGCCGACGTGCTCGTCGCGGCCGGCGCGGTCGACCTCGTGCTCGTGCTCGAGGAGCAGCGCGGTGCTGGCGGCGACGCGCGCCGACGCCAACCGGCTCGCGAACGCCGACCACGCGAACCTCGTGCGCACGGCCGCGCCGCGCACGCGCAGCTCGAGGCGCTGCCGACAGCCTCGACGTCGACGCGCTGCCCGACGACCTGCGCGAGCTCGCGCTCGCTCCGCCTGCGCCATCCGACGGCGTCGATCGCCGAGCTCGCGCGCCGCTGCAAGCCGCCGATGACGAAGGCCGCCGCCTACCGCCGACTGCGGCGTCTTGCAGGAACTTGCCGATTCGTAAATTACGTCGTATCCGTTGTAAGTCGCCTAGCGCGGCAACATGGCACGTGTCATACTCGCCAACGGCGGGTTCCGTGCTCGTCCGGCGGCGGATTCAGACCCCGTCCGTCGTCAGGTCTCGAGCGTGGTGAAGGGACCGGGAGGGTCGTCCTCGGAGCTTCCCGGTCCGCCCGCCGCTCGCGCGAGAGCCCGTGCGAGACTGCGGAGAGCTACGGATTCGTCTCGCACGGGCGCCGTTAGACTCGATGCGCAAACGACGACGAGAGGCGCGCGGAGATGGCGAAGACCAGGGTCGGGATCAACGGCTTCGGCCGGATCGGCCGGAACTTCCTCCGCGCCCAGCTCGAGCGCGGCGGCGACTTCGAGATCGTGGCCGCGAACGACATCGGCGACGCGAAGACGATGGCGCACCTGCTGAAGCACGACTCGGTGCTCGGCACGCTCGACCTGCCGGTCGAGGCCGGCGACGGCGTCATCCGCGTCGGCGGCCACGAGATCAAGCTGCTCTCCGAGCGCGACCCGGCCAGCCTGCCGTGGGGCGAGCTCGGCGTCGACGTCGCGATCGAGTCGACCGGCCTCTTCACGAAGCGCGACGACGCCGCAGAAGCACCTCGCAGGCCGGCGCGAAGAAGGTCGTCATCTCGGCGCCCGGCCACCGATCCCGACCTCACGATCGTGCTCGGCGTCAACGACGCGCGACTACGACCCGGAGCAGCACCACATCATCTCGAACGCGTCGTGCACGACGAACTGCGTCGCGCCGCTCGCGAAGGTCCTGCACGAGGCGTACACGATCGAGCGCGGCTTCATGACGACGATCCACGCGTACACGAACGACCAGCAGATCCTCGACCTGCCGCACAAGGACCTGCGCCGCGCCCGCGCCGCCGCGATCAACCTCATCCCGACCTCGACCGGCGCCGCCCGCGCGATCGGCGTCGTGCTGCCCGAGCTCAAGGGCAAGGTCGACGGCATGTCGATGCGCGCGCCGGTGCCGACCGGCTCGATCGTCGACCTCGTCGTCCAGGTCGGCGCGCGAGACGACGCGCGGACGAGGTCAACGAGCTCTTCCGCGTCGAAGGCCGACACCGGCGACCTCGACGGGATCCTCCAGTACACCGACGAGCCGCTCGTCTCGACCGACATCGTCCACTCGTCGTACTCGTCGATCTTCGACAGCGAGCTGACGATGGCGAACGGCAACCTCGTGAAGGTCTTCGGCTGGTACGACAACGAGTGGGGCTACAGCTGCCGGCTCGTCGACCTCGTCGCGAAGATCGGCGCAGACGCTGCCCGCGGCCGTCGCGGCGTAGCGAGTAGCGATGCGGCTCCCGCGCTCCGTTCGCGACGCCGACGTCGCGGGCAAGGTCGTGCTGGTCCGCGCCGGACCTGAACGTGCCGCTCGAGGACGGCGCGCGTCGCCGACGACACGCGCATCCGCGCGTCGCTGCCGACGCTGCGAGCTCCTGCTCGACGACGGCGCGGCCGAGGTGCGCGTCTGCTCGCACCTCGGCCGGCCGAAGACGCGAGGAGGACCGGCGAAGTACGCGATGGCGCCCGGTGCGCGGCGCGGCTGCGCGAGCTGCTGCCCGACGAGCGCGTCCGCGTGCTCGAGAACACGCGCTTCGACCCGCGGCGAGACGAAGAACGACGAGCGCTTCGCCCGCGAGCTCGCCGAGCGGCTGCGACCTCTACGTCGAACGACGCGTTCGGCTCGGCGCACCGCGCGCACGCGTCGACCGAGGCGCGTCGCGCACCTGCTGCCGGCCTACGCCGGGCTGCTGCTGCTCGACGGAGCTCGAGCATCTCGGCACGCTGCTCGGCGAGGTCGAGCGGCCGTTCGTGCTCGATCTCCGGCGGCGCGAAGGTCGACGACAAGCTCGGCGTGCTCGCAGCAACCTCGGCGGCCGCGCCGACACCGTGCTGATCGGCGGCAAGATGGCCGAGCAGCTGCGCGACGAGAACCCGCTCGACTTCGAGGTCGAGCTGCCGATCGACGTCGTCGGCGCCGCCGCGTTCGCGGACGACGCGGAGTCCGCGCGTCTACGCCGTCGACGAGCTGCCCGACGGGCTGGCTCGGGCTCGACATCGGCCCCGAGACGCGCGACGCGCTTCGCCGCGCGGATCGCGGAGGCGCGCACGATCTTCTGGAACGGGCCGATGGGCGTCTTCGAGTGGCCGCGCTTCGCCGAGGGCACGAAGGCCGTCGCCGAGGCGGTCGCCGCGAACGAGGACGCGTTCTCGGTCGTCGGCGGCGCCGACTCCGTGCGCGCGCTGAACGAGCTCGGCCTCGCCGACCGCGATCTCGTGGGTCTCGACCGGCGGCGGCGCGAGCCTCGAGCTGCTCGAGGGCAAGGAGCTGCCCGGCGTGGCGGCGATCCCGTCGCGAGGATCAGTCGTGATCGTCGCCGGCAACTGGAAGATGTTCCACGGGCCGGATCCCGCGCGCTCGCGCGGCTCGGGCCTCGGACGTCGACGTCGTCTGCCCGCCGTTCACCCGCTGCGCGCCTGCGTCGAGGCCGGGCCTGACGACGTACGCGCAGAACGTCCACTGGGAGCCGCGAAGGCGCGTACACGGGCGAGATCTCGGCGCCGATGCTGCTCGAGCTCGGCGTCGCCGGCTCGCTCGTCGGCCACTCCGAGCGGCGGCAGTACTTCGGCGAGACCGACGAGACCGTCGCGCGCGCGCGCGCGCGCCGCGCTCGACGCCGGGCTCGGCGTGATCGCGTGCGTCGGCGAGACGCAGGAGGAGCGCGAGGCGGGCGAGACCGAGGACGTGCTCCGCCGCCAGGTCGTCGGTGCTCGAGCCGCAGCCCGACAGCCTCGTGCTCGCCTACGAGCCGGTCTGGGCGATCGGCACCGGCCGCACCGCGACGCCCGAGATGGCGCAGGACGCGCACGCGTTCATCAAGTCGCTCCTCGACGCGCCGGTCCTCTACGGCGGCTCGGTCAAGCCCGACAACGCCGGCGAGCTGCTCGCGCAGCCGGACGTCGACGGCGCGCTCGTCGGCGGCGCCTCGCTCGACGTCGACTCCTTCGAGGCGATATGCGAGACGGCCGCACGTATCCCGCTCGTAGCGCTCGTCATCCTCGACGGCTGGGGCATCGCGCCGCCGGGCCCGGGCAACGCGGTCGAGCTCGCCGACACGCCGGTCTTCGACCGGCTCTGGCGCGAGTTCCCGCACGCGACGCTCGCCGCCTCGGGCGAGGCAGTCGGCCTGCCCGCCGGCCAGATGGGCAACTCCGAGGTCGGCCACCTGACGATCGGCTCGGGCCGCGATCCTCGTCCAGGACCTCGTGCGCGTGAACCGGGCGATCGAGACCGGCGAGCTCTTCGAGAACGACGCGCTCTGCGCGGCGCCGTTCGAGCGCGGCGAGAACGTCCATCTGCTCGGGCTCGTCTCGCACGGCGGCGTCCACTCGCACATCGACCACCTCCAGGCGCTGCTCGAGTTCGCGCCGCGAGAAGACCTGGATCCACGCGTTCACCGACGGCCGCGACGTGTCGCCGCACTCGGCCGTGCGACGACCTCGCCGAGCTGCCCGTCGACCGCATCGCGACCGTCGCCGGCCGCTACTACGCGATGGACCGCGACAAGCGCTGGGAGCGCACCGAGCCGCGCGCTCGACGCGATCGTCGACGGCGACGGCGAGCACGCCGACGATCCGATCGCACGCGGTCCAGGCGAGCTACGAACGCGGAGTCACCGACGAGTTCATCGAGCCGGTCGTGATCGACGGCCGGCCGCGGCTCGATCCCGAGCGCGACACCGCGATCTTCTTCAACTTCCGCCCCGACCGCACGCGGCAGCTCTCCGAGAAGCTCGGCGAGCTCGGCGTCGACCTGACGACGATGACGCCGCTACCGCGACGACTTCGACTTCCCCGTCGCCTTCCCCGAGCACGATCGTCGAGAACACGCTGGCGGAGGTGCTCGCGGCGCACGGCGTCCGCCAGCTCCACTCGGCGGAGACCGAGAAGTACGCGCACGTCACGTACTTCTTCGACGGCGGCCGCGAGCAGCCAGTTCGCCGGCGAGACGCGGATCCTCGTCGACTCGCCGCGCGACGTTCCGAGCTACGACCACAAGCCGGAGATGTCCGCCGCCGAGGTCGCCGACCGGTTCGTGCGCGCGATCGAGGAGACGGCTACGGCTTCGTCGTCGTCAACTTCGCGAACCCGGACATGGTCGGCCACACCGGCGTGATCCCGGCGGTCGTCCAGGCGGTGGAGACGGCCGACGACTGCCTCGGCCGCGTGGTCGAGGCGGTCGAGCGGGCGGGCGGCGTTACGCTCGTGATCGCCGACCACGGGAACGCCGAGACGCTCCTGCAGGACGACGGCGTCAGCCCGCACACGGCCCACACGACGAACCCGGTGCCGGTGATCCTCACGGCCCGCGAGGCCACGTTTGCGAAACGGCGAGCTCTCCGACGTCGCCCCGACGATCCTCGCCCTTCTTGGCCTAGATGGACCATCTGCAGATGACCGGCGAAAATCTCGTACAAATCCCGTGAATATTTCGGTCTATACTGCCGCCACCTTGTCGCTGCCCCAGCCTGACTTCGGCGTACTGCGGAAGGCGCAGCGGGGCGATGAACGAGCCTTCTCGATCATCGTCCGCGCTTATCAGATTCCGGTCTTCAACTACGTGCTGCGCATGGTCGGCGACCGGTCGCTCGCCGAGGATCTGACGCAGGAGGTCTTCCTTCGCGTCTTCCAGGGCCTGCCGCGCTTCTCGCTCCGCTCGAAGTTCACGACCTGGCTGTTCCAGGTGACGAAGAACCGCGTGCTCGACGAGCTTCGCGCCATCGAGCGCCGCCCGCGCGCGGTCGTCGATCTCGACGACATCCCGCCGCTCGAGGTCATCGACGCGCCGTTCGAGCGGCTCGAGGCGATCGACGCCGTCTGGCGCGCGGTCGAGCGCCTCAACGTCGACCTGAAGATGGCGCTCCTGCTCCGCGACATCGTCGGGCTCTCGTACACGCGAGATCGCCGACTCGCTCGAGGTCACGCTCGCCACGGTCAAGTGGCGGATCTACAAGGCGCGCGAAGACGTCCAGCTCGCGCTCGCCCGCGAGGGGATCGAGGTCTACGAGGAGCGCGAGGTCCCGGCGGTCGCCGACGGTCGCCCGTGGTCGCATCGCCGCCCGTGCTCGTGCCTGTGCCGGTTCGCGCTCCGCCCGCTGCTGCCGGCGGCCTAGAGACCCAGCGTCAGCCGCGCCGCGAGCATCTCGGGCAGCCCCGCCTCCCGCATCTCGCTCTGCGTGCGCTCGACGTCGTACTCGACGCGGCGGAAGCTCGCGCTGCCGCGCGTCGAGGTCGAGCAGGAGGAAGGCCGCGCGCGGGTCGCCGTCCCGCGGCTGGCCGACCGAGCCGGGATTGAGCAGCGCCCGCGTCGCCGTCGAGCTCGAGCTCCGTGCCGGCCGGCGCGACGCCGCCGTCGAGCTCGTCGCCGGACTCGACGATCTGCAGCGCCACGTGGCTGTGCCCGACGAGCACGAGCGGCGAGTTCGCGAGCTCGAGCGTCGCGCAGCGCGCCGTCGTCGCTGAGCACGTACTCCCAGACCGGGTCGCGCGCCGAGCCGTGGTACAGCGCGACGCCGTGGGCGGCTCCCGCCGGCTCGAGCGTGTCGAGAAATGCCTGCGCCTCGGGCGCGAGGACGTCGCGCGTCCAGCGCGCCGCGACGGCGGCCTCGCCGCCGAACTCCTCGAGGTCGATCGTTCCCCGGACGGCGAGATCGTGGTTGCCGGCGAGGCAGACGTCGGCCCGCTCCGCGATCAGTGCGCAGCACTCGTTCGGCCGCGGCCCGTAGCCGACGAGGTCGCCGAGGCACCAGAGCTCGTCAGGCGCCTCCGCCTCGATCGCCGCGAGGACCGCCTCGAGCGCGTGCAGGTTCGAGTGGATGTCCGAGACGACTGCGACGCGCATCGACAGCGGCGAACGCTAACCCGGCGAGAACAGGCACCGTCGCTGCGACCTCGTCGACGTGACGAAGAGGAGTAGCCCCACAGGCCCGGCGGCGATCCCGGTGATCGACAGCCGCGCGTGAGCTTGCGCCGCCCCGCGACGACGACGCCGAGGAGCGCGGGGGCGAGCAGGTCGAGCCAGCCCATGTAGCGCCGAGCCGAAGGTCGCCTGCTGGAGGCTCGGGAGCGGCGTCCCGGCGGCGATCGGGGCTGGCGACGTGCTCGAGCGTGGTCGTCGCCGTGCTGCACGCTCGGCGTTCCCCAGACGAGGACGATGTCGAGCGCCGCGAGCACAGACGAGACCGACGCGGATCGACCATGCGGGCGCGACCATCGCGATGGCCGACGCGGCAGCGAGGCAGGCGAGCGCGATCAGCGCGACGGCTGCCGCGTCCTGCACGAGGCCGCTCGCCAGCCAGGCCACGAGCCACAGCGCGACGGCCGCCGGCGGCCAGAGCCACCACCGGCGGGCTGCCGCGGAAGAATCCGCAGGTCAGCTGCGAGCACCGGCGTTCCGAACGTCGCGAGCCGCGCGAGCACAGTGCGGCCCCTGCGGCACGACGTTGATGATCGACGACGCCGGCGCCGAGCAGCGCCGCCGGCACGGCGAGCCAGACCCAGCTGCGTCCCGAGCGGGCGCGCCTGGCGCGCCGGCGCCGCAACCGTCGCCGCCTGCGCGGCGCAGAGCACGGCGTACGACGGGACGAGCGAGAGCGTCAGGTTCTCCGAGTCGTCCGTCCGGATGGCCGGGCGCCTCGGGCAGGTTCCGGATGCCCTCGGTCGTCTGCCACTTCGACCACGAGTCCTGCAACGCCGCGATCAGCTCCTCGATGAACCGCGGCGAGGCGTTCACCCGCGCGACGACCGCGCCCGGGACGTCGCCCTCCTCGACCTCGTGCTCGATCCGGGCGAACGTCAGCGTGAACTCGTACGGCGAGAAGCTGATGTTGGCGAAGTTCGCGTACGTGCCGCCGACGTGCTCGGCCGGCATCTGGATGTTGAGCCGGCGCTCTTCGGCCCGGCTCGGGTGGGTCGAGCTCTTCGTCGTCCATGGCCACGATACTAGGAGGCGTGGACACGGACCTTCGCCTTCGCCAGATCGCCCGCTGCTCGCGCGGTCGCGGTGACGCTCCTCGCGGGACGGTCGGCTTCCACGTGATCCTCGCACGAGTCCTGGTTCCAGTCGTTCTACCGCGCGTCGTCACCGTCGACGCTCGACCGGCCTCGACACCGTTCCGCACGAGCAACGGCGCGCGGGTCGTCTCGATCGTGCTCGTCGCTGGCCGGTCTGACGATCATCGCCTACGCCGGTGCGGTTATCGTCGAGGCGATCGCCGGCGGCGTCTTCACGGGCGCGCTGGCAGAACGCCGGAGGGAGCGGACGATCGAACAGCTGCACGACCACTTCATCATCTGCGGCTACGGCCGCGTCGGCCGCGCGTCGCCGAGGAGTTCCGGCGGCGGACGTCCCGTACCTCGTGCTCGACTTCCACGAGGAGGCCGTCGCCGCCGCGAAGGAGCGACGGCGACCTGCTGAGTCGAGGGCGACGCCACCCGAGGACGAGAACCTGCGCACGCGCGGGCCTCGATCGCGCGCGGGGGCTCGTCGCCGCCTCCGACTCCGACGCCGACAACCTCTACATCGTCGCTTTCGGCGCGCTCCGCGCGGCCCGACCTGCAGATCGTCGCGCGCGCCTCCGACGAGGACGCCGAGAAGAAGCTGATGCTCGCCGGCGCCGATCGCGTCGTGCTGCCGTACGCGGCCGCCGGGCGCACGATGGCGAACCTCGTGCTCAAGCCGCAGGTGACCGCGTTCCTCGACGCCGTGACGACCGCCACCGGCCCCGATCTCCACATGGCCGAGATCGAGGTACGCGCCGACGTGCGCCGCGGCGGGCAAGACCATCCGCGAGCTCCGCGTCCGGCACGAGACCGGCGCGATCATGATCGCGCTTGCGCAAGCCGGACGGCAGCTTCGACACGACGCCGGAGCCCGACGCGCCGATCGAGCCCGGCGACGTCCTCGTCGGCGTCGGCACGCCGGACGAGTCTGCGGCGCTCGAAGACCTCTTCGCGCCTCGCGAGACCGTTGCCGGCTGATCCCGTCAGAGCGCTCGCGGCCGCGCTCGCGCGTGGCGGGGCCGCTCGAGCTCGAGCGCCCGGCGGAGGCCGAGCACGGCGACTACGCGACGAACGCCGCGCTGCAGCTCGCCGGCGCGCGGCGGCGGCCGCCGCGGGAGCTCGCGGCCGAGCTCGCCGAGGCCGCGGCGCGGCTCGGCCGGTCGAGCGCGCCGAGGTCGCCGGGCCGGGCTTCGTCAACCTCTTCCTCGAGCGACGACGTGGTTCGCCGCGACGCTCGCGCGAGATCCTCGACGCCGGGGACGAGTTCGGCTCGGCAGCGCTGAGCCGCCGCGAGCGCATCCAGGTCGAGATGGTCTCGGCGAACCCGACGGGCCCGATCACGGTCGCCTCCGCCCGCAACGGCGCGTACGGCGACTCGGTCGCGCGCCTGCTCGAGCTCGGCGGGCACGACGGTCGAGCGCGAGTACTACTACAACGACTCCGGCGGCCAGATGGACCGGTTCCGCGCGTCGGTCGAGGCCGCCCGGCGCGGGGAGGAGCCGCCCGAGGACGGCTACCAGGGCGCCTACGTCGACGAGCTCGCCGCAGTGAAGGGCGACCCGGTTCCGGCGATGCTGCAAGGAGATCGAGGCCTCGCTCGAGCGCTTCCGCATCCACTTCGACACGTGGGCGCAGCCAGAGCGAGCTCGAGCAGCGGCTGCCGAGCTGCTGCCGAAGCTCGACACCTACGAGAAGGACGGAGCGCTCTGGGCGCGCTCGTCGGCGTACGGCGACGACGAGGACCGCGTCGCTCCTGCGCTCGGACGGCCGCACGCCCACCTATCGCGCGGCCGACGTCGCGTACCTCGTGGACAAGCTCGAGCGCGGCTTCGACCGCGCGATCTACGTGCTCGGCGCCGACCATCACGGCACCGCGCAACTGGTACGCGGCGGTCGCGCGGATGCTCGGCTACGACCCCGAGCGCGTCGAGGTGCTGCTCTACCAGCTCGTGCATCTGACGACGGGCGGCGAGCAGACGAAGATGTCGAAGCGGCGCGGCGACGTCGTCTTCCTCGACGAGTTCATCGACGAGATCGGCGTCGACGCCGCGCGCTGGTACCTCGTCAACCGCGGGCCCGACCAGACGATCGAGATCGACGTCGACCTCGCCGCCGAGAAGTCGCAGAAGAACCCCGTCTACTACGTGCAGTACGCGCACGCGCGGATCGCGGGAATCCTGCGCAACGCGCCGACGACGCCGTAACAGTCGTTAGCTCGCCGGGTCCGCTCGCGCCCGAGGAGCGCGAGCTGGTCAAGCGGCTCGCCGAGTTCCCGGCCGTCGCTGCCGACGCGCCGCCGAAGCGCGGCCCGCAGGGAGTCCCGACCTACGCGATCCGCGTCGCCGACGACTTCCATCGCTTCTACCACGAGCACCGCGTGCTCTCGAGAGCGAGCAGCAGGCGTTCCGGCTCGGTCTCTGCCGCGCGACGCAGCTCCGTGATCGCGCGCTGCCTCGATCTCGTCGGCGTCGACGCGCCCGACCGGATGTAACCGTTTAGGATCATTGGTCGTGTAGAGCCGAGCGGAGCGACCCAGCCGGGAATCGCCCCGGAGTATGCGCTGGGCGGAGACAGGCCACACGTTCCGTCATAGCGCGCTGCCTCGAGCTCGTCGGCGTCGATGCGCCGGACCCATGTAACACTCCCGGTCGTGGCAGACGGTCTGCTGCTCACCGGCCGCGAGCGCCTGCGCGGCTTCGGCCAGCGCACGGGCCTGATCGTCGGTCCATCCTTCCTCCTCGCGCTCGTCGAGCTCGCGTCTGGGGACCAGGCGGTCGCGCTCTTCGTATTCGCGATCGCCGCGTTACCGCGCTCGCGATCGGCTCACTGGTGGAGACGAAGGTCGGCGCCGCGGTCTTCGGTCTGCTGCTCGTCGGCGCGTTCGTCGTTTTCCTGCTCATGGCGCGCTGGCTCATCTCGCACCCCATTCAGCGCGGCGACTGAGACCTCTTTAGGATCACCGGCATCGAGACACCGAGCCCGAAAATCGCCGCCGGAGGAGACTTCGAGCTCGTCGCGCTCGTCGCGGCGGCCGGCCTGTTCGTGTCGCTCTTTCTTCCCTGGTTCACGTCGTTCTGGGGCTGGGGCCTTCGGGTCGGGGACGAGGCCGGACTGCTCGCGCTGGCGGTCGTCCTCCTCGAGCTGGTGCGCCTCATGGGAAACTGGAGGACGCTCTCCGCGAGTCTCGTCGCGTTCTGCCTGACGGCGGCGGCCGGGATCATGGGCATCACGACGTTCGTCGTCTTTCGCTGGGGCAGCGGCGAGCCGATCAAGTTCTCCTCCCTCCGGTACGGCGCCTGGGTTGGGTTGGCCACCGGAATCATCCTGGTCGTCGTCTCTGTTCTGCAGTTGATCGCGGTACGCCGAAGCGCTCCGTGAGCGCCCGCCAGCCCCCGACCGCAACATCGCGATGGAGCTCGTCCGCGTCACCGAGGCGGGCGCGATGGCGGCCGCGCGGTGGATCGGCCGCGGCGAGAAGGAGAGCGCGGACAAGGCTGCGGTCGACGCGATGCGGTTCGTCCTCGACAGCGTCGCGATGCGCGGCGTCGTCGTGATCGGCGAGGGGGAGAAGGACGAGGCGCCGATGCTCTACAACGGCGAGGAGGTCGGGAGCGGCGAAGGGCCCGAGGTCGACGTCGCCGTCGATCCGCTCGAGGGAACGCGCCTCACGGCGCTCGGCCAGCCGAATGCGATCGCGGTCATCGCCGTCGCCGAGCGCGGCACGATGCTCTTTCCCGGCGCGGCGTTCTACATGGAGAAGATCGCCGTCGGCCCGGAAGCGATCGACGCGATCGACATCGAGCGAAGTCGCCGACGGAGAACGTGGTCGCAGTCGCCGAGGCGCTCGGCAAGACGCCGCGCGAGGTCGACGTCGTCGTGCTCGAGCGCGAGCGACACGAGGCGCTGATCGCGGAGCTGCGCGAGGCAGGCGCGCGCGTGCGGCTCATCCGCGACGGCGACGTCGCGCCGGCGATCGCGGCCGCCCAGCCGGGAACCGGCGTCGACATGCTCTACGGCATCGGCGGCACGCCGGAGGGCGTGATCTCGGCCGCGGCGCTGAAGTGCGTCGGCGGCGGCATCCAGGGACGGCTCTGGCCGCGCAACGACGAGGAGCGGCAGCAGCTCGCTCGACGAGGGCCTCGATCCGGCGCGCGTCCTGCTACACCGACGATCTCGTCTCGGGCGAGGACGTCTTCGTCGCGGCGACAGGCGTCACCACGGGCTCGCTGCTGCAGCGGCGTCAGGTACACGCCGGGCGGCGCGGTCACCGACTCGATCGTCATGCGCTCCCGGTCGGGAACGGTGCGGCGCGTCGTGGCGCAGCAGTCGCTGGCGAAGCTCTCCGCCCTGACGGGCTTCGAGTACACCTAGCCGCTAGGCCGGAACCGCCTCGCGCTCCATCTCGGGCGCGTAGATGCCGGTGCGCGCGGCCGAGTTCATCTTCGCGCGGTGGTAGTACGCGCGCTGGCCCGCCTCGACGTTCTCCGGCTTGCCGCCCCACGCTTTCAGCGCAGGCGCCTGCAGCGCGCGGCCGTACGAGAACGACAGCTGCCACGGGTGCGGCCCGCGCGCGTTCATCGCGTTGAGGTGCGCCGTCGCGTCCTCGTCCGACTGGCCGCCCGAGAGGAAGACGATCCCGGGCACCGCGGCGGGCACGTGCTTGTAGAAGCACGTGCAGCGTCGCCGTCGGCGACCTCGTCGACGCCGGCGCGCTCCGACGCCTCGTAGCCCGGAGAGCACCATGTTCGGCTTCAGCAGCGTGCCCTCGACGTCGACGCGCTGGTCGAACAGCTCGGTGTAGAGCGCGGCGAGCACCCGCGAGGTGACGTAGTCGCTGCGCTCGATCGTGTGCGTGCCGTCCTGCAGCACCTCGGGCTCGACGATCGGGACGATCCCCGCCTCCTGGCAGAGCGCGGCGTAGCGCGCGAGCGCGTGGGCGTTCGTCCAGATGCAGTACTCGCTCGGCAGCGTGTCGCGTGATCGAGTACGTCGCGCGCCACTTCGCGAAGCGCGCGCCGAGCTCGCGGTACTCCTCGAGCCGCTGCGCGCAGGCCGTCGAGGCCCTCGGTCACCGTCTCGCCCTCGGCGAGCGCGAGCGGCTTCGCGCCCTGGTCGACCTTGATGCCGGGGATGATGCCCTTCGACTCGAGCAGCTCCGGGAACGGCGTCCCGTCGTGCGGCGCTCTGCCGGATCGTCTCGTCGTAGAGGATCACGCCGCTGATGTACTCCTCGGCGCCCGGCGTCGTGAAGAGCAGGTCGCGGTACGCGCGGCGGGTGTCCTCGGTCGACTCGACGCCGATCGAGTCGAAGCGCTTCTTGATCGTGCCGGTGCTCTCGTCCGCGGCGAGGATTCCCTTGCCCTCGGCGACGAGCGCTGCGGCGGTCTCGTGCAGCTCGGTGTGCGGCATGGAACTCTCCTGTCTCGCTGGCTCGAGGATCCATTATGGCCGGGCTACAATCGCCGCACCCGCGGGAGTAGCTCAGCTGGTAGAGCATTGGCTTCCCAAGCCAAGGGTCGCGGGTTCGAGTCCCGTCTCCCGCTTTGGTCGACCTCTCGGAGAGGTAGCGCTAGCATCGACATATGAGCCAGCTCGTCGGCGATCGTGAGCGCGATCGCGCCACAACCGAGCTCCAGCGGCATTACCGCGAGGGGCGCTTGACCACGGACGAGCTCGCGCAGCGCCTCGAAGCGGCGCTCCGCGCGCGGAGTGGGTCCCAGCTTCGCTCGGCTCTCAGTGATCTTCCCGCGTGGCGATGGACGGAGACGGGGACGCTCCGCTCGCCGGTCCGGCTGCTGCGAAACGCGGCGCTCGTGGTCGCTGCGACCGCGATGTGGCTCTTCGTGAGCGCCGGTCTGCTGATTGCGTTCATCGCGTGGCTCGTGGCCAACGGCCCGGGCCTCGCCGGGCTCGTCGTCTTCCCGCTGGTGTGGCTCGTGGCGACCTGGCTCCTCTGGAGCGGCAGCAGGCGCCTTCGCTCACGGCCCTGAACGAAAGAAGAGCCCCGCCGAAGCGGGGCTCTTCCGTTCCTGTCCTGCTTGGAGCTCGTCCTTACTTGACCGTGTAGCTGAACGGGAAGGACGCCGAGCTCGTCGCCGCTCCCGAACTCCGCACCGATCACGTCGTTGAGCTGGAAGACTTCGTCCAGGTTGATGACGCCATGGACGTGCGTCCCGTGCGCCGCGGACGGCGTGATCGTGAGCGGGATCGTCACCTTCTGGCCCGGATCGAGGTAGATCGGGTCGAAGCCCGACGAGAGCCCGTTCTCGGCGCTCCACAGGTCTCCGGTTGCCGTGTCCACCGTCGGATCGAAGGCCGCCGTAATACGCCTCGAAGTCGGCGCTTGCCGTGGCCGGGGGGCCCCGGTGGGTCCGTACGGCCCGATCTGGCTCGGGTTCAAGAACCAGAAACCCGGCTCTACCTCGTCGCCCGACCAGTAGTCGAGAGCCGCGGAGTTGCCGAAGCTGTCGGCCTCCATATCGGGATCGCCCGCGAACGGCCCTATGTCGTACCCAACCGGTACCGATCCGTCGAGCTGTACCGCGTCGTGCGGAGGTCAGGCCAGCCCCCGGCGATGCGGAAGCCGCGCCGACCGACAGCACGATGGCAACTGTCAGCGCGATCAGGAGTAGCCCGCCCGACGCAGCACCACGCCGCGCGAAAAGCCCCCTTCCCCTGCTCCGGGCGTGCCAGCGACCCAGGATCGGATGGGAGACTACTGCTGTCAAAGATCGATAGGCAAACGAAGAACCCGCCTCAGCCCGGCGCTTGGGGGATGCGAGAACCGGTCCCGGCTCACCTGCGTAGAAGGGTGAAACCACTACGCGAGAGGAGGGTCGCCGTGCGTCCTCTACACGCGGTCGTGGTTGGGGGTCATAGGTCGCCGTGCTTCGCCTCTCGAGGAAGGAGCCACGGATGAGCCAGCTACGCGAACGAAGCACGTACTCGACGAGGCCGCTGCCCGACGAGGCGGTGCTGAGCGAAGACGGCCGGACCGGAGCGACGGCATCGGTTCTGAGGAGCGTGGGCGCCGTGGCCGTGGTCGTCGTGGGCGCCGTGCCTGGTCTCTGGGCGCCGTCCACCTGCAGCAGTACCTCGGCGCCGGCTTCGACTCGGTGCGCGTCATCGGCACGCTGTTCCTGCTCAACTTCGTGGGGGCGACGGTGATCGGGCTCGGGTTGCTCGTCCCGGTCGCACGACTGCGCTCCCTGCACGCGCTGCTCGCGATCGGCGGCATCGGGCTGGCGGGGACGTCGTTCGTCTTCCTGTTCGTCAGCGAGCACATGTCGCTGTTCGGGTTCCAGGAGCACGGCTACCGGGCCGCAATCGTCGTCGCGCTCGTGGCGGAGGCGGTCGTCGTTGTCGCGCTGAGCGCGTATCTCGCGATTCGTCTGCGCGGCTAGGAGTCGTCGCGGCGGGCCGGGTCGCCCGGGGGCTCCGTGTCGACGAACAGCATGCGAAAGACGTCCGCCGCCATCAGGACGATCACCAGTACCGCAACGACATCGACGAGCATGGGCTCGTCTTACCCCGGAGCGCGATCTCCGACGCCAGCCGTTCGGCCGGGATCGGCGCGACGATCAGCCGCCGCGGGCCGGCCAGGACTCGGCCAGCTTGCGGCGCGTCTCGAGCAGATGCTCGGGGATGACCTTGATGTCGGCCAGCACCGGCATGAAGTTCGTGTCGCCGTTCCAGCGCGGCACGACGTGGATGTGGCCGTGGTCGACGATCCCGGCCCCCGCGACGCGCCCGACGTTCCAGCCGACGTTGAATCCCTCCGGCGAGAAGACGGCCCGCAGCGCCGCGATCCCCTCGACCGCGAGACGGTGCACCTCGAGCGCCTCTGCGTCCTCGAGGTCGTCGAAGCCGGAGCCGTGCCGGTACGGAGCCACCATCAGGTGCCCAGATGCGTACGGGAACTTGTTGAGGAGCACGAACGCGAGCTCGCCGCGACGGATCACGAGCTCGGGCTCGTCCTCGGGCAGCGCGGCGGCGCGGCAGAAGACGCACTCGTCGCCGTCGTCCGCATGCTGGACGTACTCGAGCCGCCACGGCGCCCAGAGCTGCTTCATGTGGTGAACGCTACTGAACAGGCGTCCGACCGACCTTGTAGCATCCTGCGCATGTCCAACTGGTTGAAGCGCCTGTTCGGCGGCGGCTCCGACACGCCGAGCGAGCCGGCCGAGCCCGTGACGGCTCCCGAGCCTGCCACGATGCCCTCCGAGCCCGACGTCCCCGCGCCCATGAGCGCCGAGGAGCCGGCAGCGGCGGAGGAGCCTGCGAGCGACATGCCCGCAGGCGACGAGCCGGCCTAGGCTTTTCCGGCGAGCGTCAGCGCGACGAGGGCGAGCGAGAGCGCGCTGGTCGCGAGCACCGTCATTGCGGCCACGGCGTCGAAGACGCGCCCGTTGCGGTACTCGCCCATCAGCTCCTCGTTCCGCGCCAGCCGCCAGAGGAAGAAGAGCGTGACGGGCAGCAGCGCCCCGTTCACGACCTGCACGAAGATCAGCAGCTTGATGACGGGCACGCCCGGGATCATCGCCACGGCGGCTCCGACGAACACCAGCACGGTCAGCGTCGCCACGAACACGGGTGCCTCGCGCGGCCGCCGCGCGAGTCCCTTCTCGAGACCGAACGTCTCGGCGATCACGTAGGCCGCGGTGACCGGGATGATCGCCGCGGCAAGGAGGCTCGCTCCGAGGAGACCGACGGCGAAGAGCAGCTCGGCGAAGCGACCGGCGAACGGCTCCAGCGCTTTCGCCGCGTCGGCGGCGCTCGAGACGGTGTGGTCTCCGTGCACGAAGAGCGTCGCGGCGGTCGCGATGATGATGAAGACGGCAACCGCGTTCGCGAAGATCGACGCCATCGTCACCTCGGCACGCTCGGCCGGGATGTCCTCGGGGCCAAGACCGCGCTCGACGACCGCCGACTGCAGATAGAGCTGCATGAACGGCGTGATCGTCGTTCCCACGGTGGCGATGAACAGGATGATGTAGGCGCTGTTCACGTGGATCGCGGGCTCGACGACGCCGCGGCCGACTGCTCCCCAGTCGGGGTGCGCCAGGATCGCCGCGATCGGATAGGCGAAGAACGGGATCGTCATCGCGACGAAGACGCCTTCGGCGAGCTTGTACGAGCCGCGCACGACGAGGAGCCAGACGACGACCGCCGCGATCGGGATCGAGACCTGCTTCGGCACGTGCGCGAGCCCGAGCGCCGCGCCGATCCCGACGAACTCCGAGATGCAGATGCCGAGGTTCGCGACGAGGACCGCAGCGGTGGAGAAGAGCGACCAGCGCGGCCCGTACTGCTCCCGGATCAGCTCGGCGAGGCCCTTGCCGGTGACCGCGCCCATGCGTGCGGCCATCTCCTGCACGACGATGAGGCTGATGGTGATCAGCACCATCATCCAGAGCAGGTCGTAGCCGTACTTCGCTCCGACGGAAGCGTAGGTCGCGATGCCACCCGCGTCGTTGCCGGCGTTCGCGGCGACGAGACCGGGGCCGACGAACGCCAGGAGCGCCACGAGCTTCAGCGTGAGGCGGTTGCGCGGCCGCAGCCGGGGACGGCCGCGCGGCAGGCGCGGCAGGCGGAGCCGGAGCGCCATGTCAGTCGCTCCCGAGGAGCCCGAAGCGGCGACGCCACGGTTCGGGCAGGACAAGCTCGAGAACGTCGTCGACGGTGACGATCCCGAGGATGCGCTCGTCTTCGTCGACGACGGCGACGACGGTCAGGTCGAAGTCGGTCATCAGCCGCGCGACCTCCTCGAGGTCGGCGTCGGGACGGACCGTCTGCACCGGACGCAGGACGTTCCAGAGCCGTTCGCCCGCGTCGGTGCGCACGAGGTCGGCGAGCGCGATGCCGCCGCGCAGCCGCCGGTGCGTGTTCATTCCGTAGACCCACGAGAGCGACTCGGCCGGCAGCGCCGAGCGCCCGACGCGCTCGAGCGCCTCCTCGCGCGTCGCGTCGGCGTAGACGCACACGAACTCAGGGCTCATCAGCCCGCCGGCCGTGGCGGGGTCGTAGCCGAGCAACGTGCGCAGACGGCGAGCCTGGAAGGGGGAGAGGAGCCCGATCACGTCTTCGCGCCGCTCCTCGGGAAGCTGCAGCACGAGGTCGGCCGCGTCGTCGGTCTCCATGCGCGCGAGCAGCGCGGCGATCTCGTCGTCGCTGCGGTCCTCGACGAACTCGAGCTGGTGGCCGTCCTCGAGCTCCTCGAACACGTCGGCCTCGAGCTCGGGGTCGGTGGCGACCGCGGCGAGGATCTCCTCGCCCTCGTTGTGCGAGGCCGCCTCGACGAGGTCGGCGACCTGGGCGGGATGGAGCTTCGCGAGCTTCGGGTGCGGCACTCGCAGACGGACGGTCGGGACGTGTCCGGTGAACGGCTCGACCGAGGCCCAGTCGAGGAAGCCGCCCGGGTCGAGCGGCGCCCGAGCACGCGCGGGATCACACGCCGCACGAGCCCGCGCAGGCTGACATCGACGCCGACCACGCGGTACCAGCCCTCGACCCGCGCGAGCTCGATCTCGTTCGCCCGCACGAGCCGGGCGCCGTCGACGTTGATCAGCTGCCGGTCGAGCACGTCCTTCTTCAGCAGCACCTCCTGGGGCCGCCGCTGGAAGTGCTGGAGATCGAGCTGCTGGCCGATCAGCTTCACGAAGCCGGGCGCGAGCTCGACGGTCTGCTCGGCGGCGACGAAGACCGGGCGCCCCGCGACGGTGGCGACGACTCCGGTGACCGGCGGATAGTCCTCGTCGCCGAGGCGGACGATCAGGTCGTCGACGCGTCCGAGCCGCTCGCCGGCTGCGTCGCGCAGGTCGCCACCGACGACCTGCGAGAGATGGAGTACCAGCGGCGCCGTCGAGGCCATCTACGGTCGTCCTCCTGCATCACAGCCACCTCTTCCAGCGGAAGAAGCCGAGCATGCCGATGACGGTCACCAGCATGAAGCCGATCGAGGCGACGAAGGCAGGCCACGAGTTGAAGCCGGGGAAGTGGACGTTCATCCCGAAGAAGCCGGTGATGAACGAGAGCGGCGTCAGCACGACGAGGAAGATCGTGAGGACGTAGAGGATGTCGTTCTGCTGGTGCGAGATCAGCGACTCGTTCGTGTCCTCGAGCGCCTCGACGACCTCCTTGTAGTTGTCGAGCAGGTCCCAGATCCGCTCGCTCGCGTCGACGATGTCGTCGAAGTAGAGCTCGAGCTCCTCGGGCAGGAAACGGTCGATCTGCCGCTCGAGCTGTCGCAGCGTCGGCCGCTGCGGCTTGACGATCTTGCGGTAGGAGATGATCTCCTGCTTGACCTTGTGGATGTCGCGGACGAGCTCCTTCGCGCCTTCGCCCGCGACGCGATCTCCTCGTCGATCTGCTCGAGCTTGAAGCCGATCTTGTCGAGGATCGGGAAGCAGTAGTCGTAGAGGTCGTCGAGCACCTCGTAGAACAGGCGGCCCGAGCCGCGCGAGAGCAGCTGCTCGCGGAAGTCCTCGCTCTCGTCCGCGCGGCGGAAGAGGAGGCTGACCGGGCCGCAGCTCGACGGCCGGCAGCGTGACGATGTAGTCGGGGCCGATGAAGGCGTCGAGCTCGCCGGCGTTGAGCCGGCCGACGGCCGCGTCGTAGACCGGGAAGTGGAGGACGGTGAAGAGGTAGCCGCCGCGCCCTCCTCGTCGCCCGGGTAGACGTCGACCTTCGGCCGCTGGCGGCGCGAGAGGACGTCCTCGACGTCGAGCGGATGCCAGCCGAAGCGGGTCGCGAGCTGTTGCGCCTCCTCGGTCGTCGGCCCGAGGAGATGGACCCAGGTGACGCCGCCGGCGCTGAGCTCAGCGGGGCCGGGGCGCGCGTCGCGACCGGGCGTCCCGGAGCAGCGCGGCGCGAACGGATGCGCGGCAGGCTGGGCACCGGTACTGAGGGGGTCTGCGGTCGCGGGCATGGCCGGGGAATGCTACCCGCTCGCCGGAATTGGCAACGAAACCGGTTCGCCCGGCGGCGTCCGGCGCACCGCTTCGGGCAGCTGCGGCTCGAGCGCGAGCGCCGCTGCGGCGCAGGCGAGATTGACTGCCGCCGCGATCGGCCAGAGCAGGAGCGGCCGGTGCTGCAGGAGGAAGCCGCCGGCGGCCGGGCCGATGATCCAGCCGATCTGCCACGAGATGCTCGCGGCGGCCGTGTAGCGGCCGACGAGCTGCGGCGGCGCGAGGTCGACGCTGAGCGGCGTGTGGATCGCCCCGTGCAGGCACTCGCCGACCGCGAAGACGAGCACCGCGCCGGCGAGGATCGCGAACGCCGCGGTGGCGTCGCGTCCACGCGCCGGCGGCCCAGACGCCGAGCATCGTCGCCGCCCACAGCGTGCCCATGAGGGCCATGCCGCGCATCCGGCTGCGGCCCTCCGAGAGCTTCACGATCGGGAGCTGGCAGGAACGCACGCCGAGCGCGTCGAGCGCGAACACGATGCCGACCTCCTTGCTCGCTGATGCCGGCCACGTTCTTCCCGAACGCCGGCAGCAGCTCGACGACGAGCGAGATCGCGGCCGTCATGAACGCGGCGTTGAGCAGGGTGTAGCGCGTGAAGACGCGGTCGCGCAGCACGGCGCGCCAGCTGCCGCCGAGCCGTCCTTCGTGCAGCGCCGGGGCGCGAACCCAGGCGAGCACGACCATGTAGCCGACGAACGTCACGCAGTTGATCGCGAAGAGGACGGTGAACGTCTGCGGATTCCCCACCGACGCGATCAGGCCGGCGACGACGCCGCCGACCGCGACGCCGACGTTCATCGCGAGGCGCTGCAGCGCGTACGCGGGCGCGCGTCGCGTCGGCGGCGTGAGTGCCGCGAGCGAGCGCCGACTGCGACGGCCAGAACGCGCCGCTGCCGATCCCCCAGAGCGTGTAGATCGCGAACGCCTCCCAGGCCGTCCGGATCGTCGGCATGAGCGCGAAGGCGACCGTCATCACGGCGAGCGCGCCGAGCAGCACGCGCTTCGGGCCGACCCGGTCGGAGAGCGCTCCGCCGAGGAAGCCGCTCGCGAGCGCCGCCGCCGACTGGACCGCGGCCGCGCAGGCCGGCGAGCCCGAACGGGATCCCGCGCACGTTGTGGAGGTAGATGAGCAGGAACGGCAGCACGACGCCGTTCCCGAACGCGTTGACGAGCGCTCCGAGCTCGAGCACGTAGACGGGCCGCGGCAGTCGCGGATCGAGGCTAGCGGAGGTAGGAGCGCACTCGCCGCGAGGCTAGCCGCCGGCGAACGAGGTCACTGGTCGAGGTTGGGGCAGCGGGTTGCGCCTTCGAAGGCCCTCGCGCACTTCCGCGGCTGAGGTCGTCACCGCGGGCGCAGGTTCACTCCTCGGACCTGGCTGCCAGCCGGTGGGTTCAGTCGGAATGTTCGGGCGTGCCGTGCAACGACGATCCGAGTGGTCAGACCGTCATCACGGTGAACGGCAACATCAGCGCGAGCAAGGCGGACACCGTTCTGATCAGAAAAGCGACGGTCAGCGCTGAGCGGCGGAGGCGGAGACATCCCGTGGTCGATCAAGGGCACACGATCGGCGGCAACCTCACAATTAGCCGTGTGGCGGCCGACTGGCTCGGCGCGCAGTTCAATACGATTGGCAAGAACGCGGTTCTGACCAACATCACGGCGCTCGATCCGGGCGATCCGGGCCGGACTGTCGCGGTCGTGGAAACACGATGCAGCGGAATCTCATCTGCATGGGACTGGCCCCGGGCGTGTCCCCAGGCTTCATTCCCCGGCGAAACCAATCACTTCCGACACGAGGCGCTCGGTCAGTGCGCAGCGACCAGCACGCCGCTCTGATCTGACCTAGCAACCCGTCCGCCTGCCGCTCTTTGGTCGCGAGGGGCGGCAGGCAGACTCGGAAGTGACCCTTCCGCAGGTGTCAAGAACGATGCCTGGGCGGCTCCAGCCGACGCGTGACGTCCATCGTCTGCTCCGCCCTTGAGAGACCCAATTCAACTCCGCACCTAGCGGGGGATGCAGCCCGCCTCGCCGTATTCACGCATGACCACAGCGGGCCGCCGTGTAGATTTGGCAACCCAAACTAAGCGGAGGACGGGTAACCCGAGCCAGCGGCGCAGGGCGCACGAAAGCTGCCGCGAACAGGACGCTTAGCGCGCGCTCCGAGAAGGCTATTAGGCAATTCCAAGGCATCGCTGTGGGCGCCAAACTCTCGAACACGCTCCCAGCGAAGGCTGCGAGATCCAGCCTACCCGGAGACGCGCCATTGCGCAGCAGGCTCTACTCGCGGCTTCCGCGACCGGAGTGGGAGGGGCAAACTCAGGTATCCCGTGCTACGCAGCAGCGACTAATGAACGGTCTACAGCCTTGTCCTCACTCCTCGGGGCCTCCACGACGACGCGGACGAGCCGCTTCAGCCGTTGAAAGTGCGCGTAGCGGACAGACGCCTGAGGCGAACCTTCGGAGGAGGACAAGTAACAGCGAACCACGCTTTCATCGCTCTGTCTCTCACGGTCATCGTCGCTGAGTTCGCAAATTTGGAGCTAGCAACCTCCGGCTAGGGCAGTTCGAGGACTCGAAGGGCCACTGCGACCACATCCGGGTCGAACTGGCTGCCCGAGGCCTCGGTGAGCCGCCGCACTGCCTCGCGGTGGCTCAGGCGGCGGCGGTATGGCCGGTCGCTCGTCATCGCGTGATACGCATCGCAGACGAAGATGATGCGCGACTCGAGAGGGATGCGCTCGCCTGCGATTCTGTCGGGATATCCGTGGCCGTCCCAGCGCTCGTGGCAGTGGCGAACGATCGGCCGAACGGGCTGTAGCCGATCGATTGGTTCGATGATCCGCTCGCCAAGCTCCGGGTGCGTCTCGATAACCCTCCGTTCGGCGGCGGTCAGCGGTCCCGGCTTCGCGAGCACGTCGTTGGGGATGCCGATCTTGCCGATATCGTGCAAAAGCGCGCCCAGCTCGAGCCGCTTCAGCGCGCGTTCGTCGAGGCCGAGCTCTAGCCCGACACGTAGCGAGAGATCGGTGATCCAGCGCGCGTGGCTCGAGGTGTACTCGTCGTTCGCCTCCAGCGCGTTCGCGAGCGCCTCGACCGTCGAGACAAACGTTCGTTCGAGACTCTCGTAACTCGACGCATTGGCGATTGCGAGCTTTGCCTGCTGAGCGAGGCCGCCGAGTAGCGCGACCTCACGTTCCCCGAAGTCGTCGCGCTCGGCGAGCGCGACAAGGCAGCCCGTCCGACCGTCGACGCCGAACGGCGCGACCACGTAGCGGGCGCCCGGCGTCGTTGCGGTCTCGACGAGCTCTGCGTAGTCGTCAGGCCCGATGACGTACGGGTCGCGGCTCGCGTCGATCGCCTCAACCGGGAACTCCCACTCTTTCAGCGCTGCCTGCCAGCTCGGGGTGTGGCCGTGCTCGGCGCAGAGCCGGAGCCGACCCTCTCGCTCCAGCCAGAACGAGGTCTGCGAGCTACCGACAATCTCTGCGGAGAGGGCCGTTACCCGCGCGGCAATGTCCTCGAGCTCCACGAGAGTTGCAAGCTCACGGCCGAATCCAAGAAGCGAGGTCGCGCTTTCAGCCTGGCGCCGCGCCGACTCGTACAAGCTCGCGTTTTCAACCGCCACTGCTGCGTGGCCGGCGAGCACTTCCACCAGTCGCACGTCGTCCTCGTCGAACTGGTTCAACCCCAGCTTCGATACGACGATCACTCCCACAACGCGACTCCCATAGCGAAGCGGCACCGCGAGGAGCGACTCCTCGATCCGGTCGGTGCCCTCGATCTGCTGGCCGAATTCGCAGTTGGCGGCGTCGTCGACGACGATCGACTCGCCGAGCTCCGCGCAGCGGCCTGTGACTCCCTCGCCGATCCGTTTACGGAGGATCTCGAGCGAGAGGGCGTCCGTCCCCGAGGTGAGTTCGCCGAGGAAGGCGACCGGGACGAGGTCATCGCCGTCGGGGATGAAGACACGGCAGTTGTGGTAATCGACGAGCGACCTGAGCTCGGCAGCGATGGCATCACCGATCTCCCGCACGTCGTTGAGCCTGTTCAGTTTCCCGCTGAGGCTCTGGAGCATCTTGAGGTGCGCGATCGAGCGGACGTCCCTCCCGGGCCCCTCCGGCCGGCTGGTGCTGTCGTCGACGTAGACGACGACCTGGTTCTTCCCCCGGGCCTTCGCCGTCATCATCGCCGCTTCCGCACAGGCAGCCAGCTCGCGAGGGTTCATCGCGTGCTCCGGCCCGATGGCGAGCCCGACCGAGACCGTCATCCGGCCGATCCCCGGGAAGCCGACCGCAGCGAGGTGGGTCTGCACCCGATCGGCCACACGCACGGCGTTGTCGCCGCCGCAATTCTCCATCACGACGGCGAACTCCTCGCCACCGAGCCGACAAATGATGTCTTCGGGGCGAACGATCGCGCGCAACGCGTCGGCGAGGAAGCGCAGCAACTCGTCGCCGAACGCGTGGCCGTGGACGTCGTTGACGAGCTTGAAGTCGTCGATGTCAAGCATCAACACCGAGAGCGGCGCATGCGTCCGGCTCGACTTCCTGCAGCGACTGTCGCAGGCGCTCATAGAAGACACTGTGATTGAAGAGGCCGGTGAGCGAGTCGCTGCGGGCCTGGTGCTCGAGACGTGCCCGGCTCTCGGCGTTGTCGAGCGCAAGCGCCGCGGCGTCGCCGAACCGCTTCGCGATCTCGAACTCCATCTCGGTGAACCCGACGCCGTCCCCTTCGCGGTACAGATTCAGGACGCCTTTGATCTGGCCGCGCGCGATGAGCGGGACACATATGAGGGACTCGGGCTCCAGGGGCGTACCGGGCACCGTGCCAACGCGAGGGTCCAGGTGCGCCTGGTTCGAGAGCACGGCCTCGCGATGCCGTGTCGCCCAGCCGGTGATTCCCTCGCCGAAGCTGATTGTCGTTTTCATGATCTCTTCGGCGTACACATCGCGAACGAGCACCGGCTTGAGCGCCTGATTCGGCTCGTCGGCTGCGTAGATCGTCAGCGTGTCCAGAGGGATGAGCTCGCCAACGGCGTCAGCGATCCGCACAAGGAGGGCGTCAAGACTCTGTTCGGCGAGAATCTCGTGAAAGACATCGGCAAGCCGCCGATAGGACTCGACGAGCGTTGGCTCGCCAGCCGACGTGTCACCGTCGAGCAGCCGGAGATTCGGCCGGACTACCACCGATCCCCCGATCGATCGCAACGTGGATACACCCTGTGACGCTCCTCGAGAAGTGAACCGCAGCGGACGGACGAAGCATCGGTGCCAGTCCCCCCGCGCGAATCCCTCGTCGGGGGGAACACTGACCGGACGCTTCGCAGTCGGGATCAACTCGTGGTCGGTCGAGGGGAAACCCCGGCAGTCGCCGAGGCTTCCCTCTCGATTGGCTAGCTACGTCGCGAGCGCCTTAGCTTTGAGCTGGTCGAACTCGGCCTGCGTGATCGCGCCGGAGTCGAGGAGTTGCTTACCCTTGGCGATCTGATCGGCGCTGGTGTCCGATGAGGCGACCGAGCGCACGTAGTCGTCCATCTCAGCCCGCTGCGCCTGTGCCCGCGTCTGTGCCCGCTCGCCCATGCCATGACCGTTGGCGATCAGGTAGATGAATACCCCGAGGTAGGGCAGGATGATGACCAGGATGATCCAGGCGGCCTTTCCCCATCCGCCAATGTCGTGCCGGCTGAATAGATCACCAAATACCGTAATCAGCAGCCAGAACCAGATGACGAACGCGAAGATGACCAGCACGTCCCACAGGAAGCTGGCGAAGTTGTAGTTAGCGAGAACCAAAGAGCCCTCCTAGTTCCGGATTAGCGTTGGTCAGTAGCGGTTGGCGGTAGTCAACCATGGCGGATGCGCCCATGTGTGCTGTCCGACCCGAAGCAAAACGGGCGAGGTGTTGCTCGGTTCTCAGTTTCGAGGTGCAGGGTGTAGAGCGCTCCGCTAGGCGAGGGTCCGGGAATGACCCCAGATGTGACTGTTCAGGCGGCGTGCAACCCGACCCGCCTGAGGCGGCTTCCCCTTCCCTCGAGTGGCCTGCTCCCATTGGGTTACCACGACGGTGCCTGATGTCCAGGGACGCAGAGGTACACAAGCGTCGTGCAATCAGGGAAGTTCTGGAAGATCTGACTCGCGTAACCGTGCGGGACGGGCATGGCTGCGTATGCCGACAGGAACACACAACACAAAGCACCACAAACATGCGCCAGGCAGGAATCGAACCTGCGACCTCGCGCTCCGGAGGCGCGCGCTCTATCCCCTGAGCTACTGGCGCCGGGGAGAAGCCAGTCTACCGGCGGGCACCGGCGCCGCTCTCGTCCGCGGATCTTGCCTCTTTCCGGCCGCGCCGACATGATGCAGGGGATGGGGGGCTTTCTCCTGCGGCGGGTGGCCTTCGGACTCCTCGCGCTCTTCGTGGGGTTGTCCGGCTGTCTTCCTGTTCTTCGCGTCGAAGTACCCGCCGCTCTACTACGAGCCGCTGGCGCACACGTACTGGGTCTGGCTGCGCGGCCTCCCGAGCGGTCACAGCCTCAACGACGGCCTGCTCGCGGGCCACCAGCTCTCGGCCGTTGGCTCCGCGTTCGGGCGCACGCTCCTCTTGCTCGTCGTGACGCTCGTGATCGTCCTGCTGATCTCGATTCCGCTGGCCTGTATCTCGGCGGCGAAGCGAGGCTCGTCCTTCGACTTCGTCGTGCGCTGCTTCTCCTACGGCATCTGGGCGGTGCCCGTCTTCCTGGCGGCGACGATCGGGCAGGAGGGGCTGGGTCGCAGTCCCGGGCGGCTGGGGGCTCCCGTGGTTCCCGTACGTCGGGCTGGGCGGGCGACTGCCCGAACGGGCAGGGGATCGACAACCACACCTTCCAGTGCCCGTCCGGCGGGCACGGGCTGAACCACGTCGGCCTGGTACTCGATCACCTGGCACTCCCGGCGATCGTCCTCGCGCTCGGCTTCATCGGCTTGCAGTCCCGCTACCTGCGGAGCGCGCTCCTCGACGCTCTTGACGCGCCCGTATGTCACGGTCGCGCGGGCCAAGGGCCTCCCGGAGCGGGTCGTGGTGCTCCGCCACGCGGTGCGGAACGCACTGGCCACGTTCATCCCCGCGGTCGTGTCCGACTTCGGGCTGATCTTCGGCGCGGCGCTCGCGATCGACTTCATCTTCCAGTTGGGCGGGATCGGGACGCTCTTCATCAACTCGCTCAAGCTCAATGCCGACGGATTCGTCCCGGTCGACACGTACTCCCTGGTGTTCGCGCTGCTCCTCGCCGGCGGCCTGATGATCATGGTCTCGATCCTCGGCGAGGTCATGCTGTGGGTGCTCGACCCGCGTACGAGGCCGGACTGAGATGGCGAGCGTCGACGCACAGACGGTTCCGGCCGCTCGGTCGGTTCGCCCGCGGAGATCCGCCACGCGGCTGTGGCCGCGGCTGCTGCGACAGCCGGCGGCCCTCGTCTCCGGGATGGTGCTCATCGTCATCTTCGTGATCGGTGCGATCCAGCCCCAGATCACGCCGGCCAGCGCCTCGCAAATCCACCTGGGACAGCCGCTTCCTCGACGACCCGCCGTCGTTCGGCCTCAACTGGCACATCCTCGGCAGCGACGGCATCGGCCGCCTGGTGCTCGTGCGGACGCTGGAGGGATTGCATACGAGTGAGCAGTCGGCCCTGCTCGCGACCCTGATCGCCACGCTCATCGGCGTCACGGTCGGTGGCATCTCCGGCTTTCGCGGCGGCTCGACGGACGCCACGCTCATGCGCTTCGCCGACGTGCTCGGCATCTTTCCCGCGCTCCTGCTGCTGCTCGCGGCGTACACGTACTTCACGCCGGTCACCGTCCCGAAGGCCACGCTGATCCTCGCGTGCTACCTCTGGATTCCCGTGGCGCGGGTCGTGCGGGCCGAGATCACGACACTGCAGAGCCGCGAGTTCGTCCAGGCCGCGCGCTCCCTGGGCGCCTCGGACCGGCGCATCTTCTTCCGGCACCTCCTCCCGAATGCGAGCGGCGACGATCATCATCGCGGCCACCACCTTGCTCGGACAGGTGGTCTTCCTCGAGGCCACCGTCGAGTTCTTCGGCCTCGGCGTTCCGGCCGAGATCCAGCCCACGCTCGGGAACCTGATCGGCGACGGCCAGCGCAACGTCCTGGCTCTGGCCTGGGGCTGGTGGACCTGGGCAGGGCCGGCGATCCTCCTCGTGGTGATCCTCGTCTGCGCCAATCTCCTCGGCGACGGCGTCGCCGAAGCCCTCCGCCCGGCCCGGCAGCGCTGATCTCCTTCGCCTAGCCGGCGTTGGTACGTTCACCCCGTGGACGTCTCCGCGCGGATCGGCACCCTCGAGCTGGCCGAGACGTTCGTCATCTCGCGCAGCGCGCGTGACAGCGAGGACGTGGTGGTCGTCGAGTTGCGGCATTCCGGCGTCTCGGGCTTCGGCGAGGCGCAGCCGATCGACCGCTACGACGAGACGGTCGAATCGGCTCTGGCCTTCGTCGAGGAGCACGCGGCTGGGCTCGGTGACGATCCGTTCGCACTCGAGGAGGTGATGGAGCGGCTGCCGGCCCGCGAGTTCGCGGCGCGGTCGGCGCTCGACGCCGCGTTCCACGACCTGCAGGGAAAGCTGCTCGGCCAGCCGGTCTGGCGGCTGCTCGGGCTGCGCCGCTCCGGGCCGCCGACGAGCTGGACTGTCTGGCTCGGCGACCCCGACGACATGGCCCTGCGAGCCGAGAAGGCACTGGCTCGCTTCCGCCGCCTCAAGCTCAAGCTCGGCGGGCGGGATGGACTCGACGTCGAGCGGGTCCGCGCGGTGCGCGGCGTGGCCGGCGATCTTCCGCTGCAGGTCGACGTCAACGAAGCCTGGAGCCTCGACGAGGCGATCGAGGCCCTGCCGGCGCTGGCCGAGCTCGGTGTCGAGTACTGCGAGCAGCCGCTCGAGGCTGGCGACCCGGGCGGCCCGGAGTTGAAGCGACGCTCACCAGTCCCCATCTACGTCGACGAGGACTGCCACACGCTCCACGACGTCGCCGTCTGTGCCGAGCGCGCGCACGGGATCAACGTCAAGCTCGCGAAGTCGGGCGGGATCCGCGAGGCGGTGCGGATGGTGCACGCCGCCCGGGCACTCGGGCTCGGCTGCATGCTCGGCTGCATGGTCGAGTCCGGGCTCGGCATCTCGGCGGGGGCGCAGGTCGCGTCGTTGTTCGACCACGTCGACCTCGACGGCAACCTCCTGCTCGCGCAGGACCCGTGGCCGGGCGTCCCGTTCGTCGACGGAGTCCAGCTTCCACCGGAGGAACCGGGGCTCGGTGTCCACTCGGTATCTGCTGCTCGCTGAGGACTCGTCCGGCGACCCGCTGTACGCCAAGACGATGCGCGGCGTCCTTCGTTACCGCCGCGAGGACGTCGTCGCGATCCTCGACTCGACGCGCGCGGGGGAGAGCGAGGACGGCGTGCCGATCGTGGGCAGCGTCGCGGAGGCAACCGCGCTTGGGCCGACGACCGCACTGGTCGGAGTCGTCACGCAGGGCGGGTACTTCCCGCCCGCGTGGATGGAGCTGCTGCGGGATTGCATCGAGCACGGACTCGACGTCGAGAACGGCTTGCACGTCTTCCTCGGCGACGACCCCGCTCTGAGCGCTCTCGCAGCGGAGCAGGGCGTCGAGCTGCGCGACCTGCGCCGCCCGCCCGCCGACCTCTCGACCGCGACCGGCGAGAACCTCTCGGTCGACGCGACGATCGTCCTCACGGTCGGCTCCGATTGCGCGATCGGGAAGATGACGGTCTCGTGCGAGCTCGACCTCGAGGCCCGGCGGCGCGGGCTGCGGTCGGTCTTCGTCCCCACCGGCCAGACCGGCATGGCGATCGCGGGGTGGGGGATCGCGATCGACGCCGTCGTGGCCGACTTCCTCGCGGGTGCTGCCGAGCGGCTCGTGCTCGAGGGGCGCGAGCGTGGCGGCGAGCTGCTCTGGGTCGAGGGCCAGGGCTCGCTCGTTCATCCGGTCTACTCCGGCGTGACGCTCGGGCTCTATCACGGGAGCGCTCCGCACCTGCTCGTGCTCTGCCACGAGGCCGGCCGGACCGAGATCGAGGGCGCCGGCGGCGGCCCGCACCCGATCCCCCCGCTGCGCGAGCTCGTCGAGCTGCACGAGCGGATGGCTCTGCCCGCGCGTCCCGCGCGAGTCGCGGCGGTCGCGCTCAACACGCGCGCGCTCGGTGACGATGAGGCCCGAGCGGCAGTAGCGGCGGCCGAGGAGGAGACGGGGCTGCCGGCCGACGATCCGGTGCGCTTCGGCGCGGCGAAGCTCGTCGATGCGGTGCTCGCCGCTCGTCCATAGTCTCCGGGTATGAAGGCAGAAGAGACAACGTGGCTGTTGCGGTTGGGCCTAGCCCTTACCTCGCTCTACATCGTGCTTCGCAACCGCCCCTCGCGGTCGCGGAAGACCTGAGCTTGACAACCGAACACCTGTTCGCTTACCATGCGAACAGATGTTCGGGAAGCTTCTTGATCGTGGTCTGCGTCGTGGCACTCGCCGTCGGGCTCGCTGCGCGCGGCTCGAGCGGCGCCGGGCCGAAGCGCACCTACATCGTCAAGCCCGGCGACACGCTGTGGTCGGTCGCGGCGCACACGTACGGCGGCGACCCGCGCGAGGGCGTCTGGAAGCTCCAGCAGCGAAACCATCTCGCCTCGGCGACGATCGTCCCGGGCGAGAAGCTCGTCGTGCCTTAGGCGGCCGCGCTCGGAAGCTCGATCCCGAAGGTGTAGACCTTCTCGCCGCGGAAGAGGCGCAGCTCGGGGTCCCACGGGAACCAGATCAGCACCTTCCACTCGAGCCGTCCCTCGACCGGGTCCTGGCCGAGCCACGGAGCCTGCTGGGTCGCGGAAACGTTCGCCTCCTCGCACACGCCCTGCGGGCCGATCACGATGTCGGTCAGGTCGAACCGGATGTCCGGGAAGGCGGTCAGGAGCTCGGTGTAGAAGCGCGTCGCTCCTTCGTGACCCTCCCAGCGATGGCCGGTCTGCACGAGCTCGTAGACGCAGTCCGGAGTCAGCGTCGAGATCAGGCCTGCGAGGTCGCGCGCGTCCTCCGCGATCGAGTGCTTCTTGTACAGCTCGCGGACGTCGCGATACAGCTCGGGCGTGATCTCACGGCGATAGACCTCGAGCACGGTGGGGTCGGGCACGGCGCGATCCTACAATCGCCGCGTGGACCTCGACGTCGTCTTCCTCGGCACGGCCGCCTCGATGCCGACCGCGCAACGCGGCCCCGCGGCCGTGCTCGTGCGGCGCGGCAGCGAGCGGCTCCTGTTCGACTGCGGCGAGGGGACGCAGCGGCAACTGCAGCGCTCGGCGATCGGCCTGCCCGACCTGCAGGAGATCTTCCTCACCCATTTCCACGCCGACCACTTCCTCGGCCTGCCCGGGATGCTGAAGACCTTCGCGCTGCGCGGCCGCGACGAGACGCCGCTCACGATCTACGGCCCGCATGGACTGCGCGAGCTGTTCAAGCGGCTCCATCCGTTCCTCGGCCGGCTGCCCTATCCGCTCGGCCTCGTCGAGCTCGAAAGCGGGGAGAGGCTCGAAAGGGACGAATACGCGATCGAAGGGCTCGCGGTCGAGCACGGCGCGGAGGCGCTCGGCTTCGCGATCGTCGAGCACGAACGGCCGGGCCGTTTCGATGTCGCCGCCGCCGATGCGCTCGGCGTTCCGGATGGGCCGGCGCGCGGGCTGCTGCAGACGGGACACGAGGTAACGGTCGATGGGGGCCGGACAGTGACCCCGGCCGACGTGCTCGGCGAGCCGCGGCCCGGGCGGAAGGTCGTGTACACCGGAGACACCGCGCCGTCGCCGCTCGTCGTGCAGGCGGCTCATGACGCCGATCTGCTCGTCCACGAGGCGAGCTTCCTGGCCGAGGAGGTCGAGCGCGCGAAGGAGACGATGCACTCGACGGCTGCTCAGGCCGCCGAGGTGGCGCGACTGGCGCAGGTGCGGCTGCTCGCGCTCACGCACGTCTCGCCGCGCTACTTCGGGCCGGAGCTCGCAGACGAGGCGCGCGAGGTCTTCCCGGACACCGTCGTGCCGCGCGACTTCGACCTGATCGAGGTGCCGTTCCCGGAACGTGGTGGGCCTCGCCTCGTCAAGAACGGCGCCCGGCCGCCGCGCGCCGAGACGGAACGGGTCGAAGCGCCTATGATCGACGGGCAATGAGTGGGATGGTGCAGGTGGCAACGGCCGGCGACGTGGCCGAGGCGGAGGAGATCCAGGAGATCCTCCGCAACGCAGGCATCGAGTCGTCGATCGAGCAGGCGCCTGAAGACGACGCGGTGAACGTCCTCGTGCCCGAGGCGGAGCTCGAGAGTGCCCAGGACGCGATCGAGGCGCTCACGGAGCCCGACGAGCTGATCTCGGAGCCCTAACCGATGACGATGGCCTTCTTCCGTGGCAGAGCGCGCCGTACCTCAGGCGCGACCTCGCGGACGGCACGCACTTCGTAGCCGCGCGTTCGCCGACGAGCTTGTCCGTGACGCGGGAGTCGCGCCCGGCACGCTCGTGCTCGACCTCGGCGCCGGCAGCGGCGTCCTGACTCGCGCGCTCGCCGCCGCGGGGGCCCGCGTGCGTGCGGTCGAGCTCGACGCGGCTGCGCTGCGGCAGCTAGAGACCCGCTTCGGTAGCGAGCGTCGAGTCGAGATCGTAGAGGGAGACGCGACCGCGCTGCCGCTGCCCGACGAGCCGTTCGCCGTCGTCGCCAACCTGCCTTTCGCCGCCGGCACCACGATCCTGCGGCGGCTGCTCGGCGATCCGGCCGTGCCCCTGTTGCAGCTCGACGCGATCGTGGAGTGGGGGCTCGCGGCGAAGCGCACGGCGGTCTGGCCGTCGACAGCTGCTGGGCTGCACCTGGGGCGCCTGGTACGAGCTGAGCCTCATCCGCCGCGTTCCGCGGGCGTGCTTCGCGCCGCCGCCCAGCGTCGACGCAGCCGTGCTCCGCGCGACGCGGCGGCCGAAGCCGCTCGTTCCGGTGGAAGAAGCGGCTGGCCTACGAATCCCTGCTGAAGCGCGCTTTCGCCGGTCAGGCTCGGCTCGACAGGATCCTCCCGCGCCGCCTCGTCCACCGCGCAGCCAACGAGCTCGGATTCGACCCGCACGCACGAGCCCGCGACCTCGACGTGCGGCAGTGGGCTCGGCTCTACGCCGCGGTAGCGTCGTCTCGATGACCGTACCACTCTCATCGCCGTCGGCGACGACGTCGAGATCACCGGCGACCCCGAAGCGCGCTACCCGATCTACAGCGTCACGAAGACGGCCGTCGCTGCCGCGGTGCTTCTCCTGGTGCGCGAGGGAGCGGTCGAGCTCGACTCGGTGCAGAGGCTTCTCGATCACACGAGCGGCGTGCGCGACTACGGATCGCTCCCGAGTACCACGAGGCCGTGCGGCTGCGGCCGGGCTCCGCCTGGGACGACGACGAGTTTCTCGCGCGCACGACCGCCGCCGGGCCGCACTTCGAGCCCGGCCAGGGCTGGGCGTACTCGAACACGGGCTATCTGCTGTTGCGGCGGCTGCTCGACGCGCACGGAGGGCTTGCGTCGTTCCTCCCGCGGCTCGCGCTCGCTGAGGTGACGGTCGCCGAGCGCACGGAGGATCTCGGCGTCGCAGTGCCGGCGCCGAGCGCGCTTCTGCTCGACGGCGTCGACGACGTGCGGGGCGTCTACGACCCGCGCTGGGTCGGGCACCGGACGCTCGTCGGACGCGCCGAGGACCTCCTCGCGTTCTGGCGCAACCTGCCCGAGGAGATGCTGGATCCGCAGACGTTCGTCTCGATCGGATTCGACGCGCCGGGCTTCGTCCGGCCGTCCTACGGCCTCGGAGTGATGGCCGATCCCGACAGCCCGCTCGGGACGGTGGTGGGCCACGGC
>CAWCQR010000012.1:0-443379 GCA_963797725.1 Terriglobia bacterium | reverse complement strand
CAACCGCCAACTAGCAATACGTTGTGCCCGGTGCCTCGACTACGACGACGTATTGCTGCCTTGTTGTTTTCGATCCTCTCGATCTGCTGTGCGACGCAACAAGGTGCAATCCTGTTCTTCAAGACTTCTCTTATTATCAGGACAGCCATCATTTGAGCCTGAGGGGCAGCGAAGCAATTGCAAGACCGCTTCTCGCCCTGATCAAAGAAAACCAACCATGAATCAGTCAGACAACCCATTGTCGAATACATGGCAGCGTTCAGAGTCGCCGGAGGGCATACTGAATGTTATCAGTGGGTGGCTTCGAAATCAGGGAACCGGAACTTTTCTTGCTACGGTTGCGGCAGCGGCATGCTCTTGGAAGTGTCCGCGAAGGCTTGCGGCGCGATGTCTCGAAGATGAGGAACAAGTGATCATTAGAAAATTCTCGGAGGTATTTTGGTGGTTTCTGCCGTTGCCAGTGAGCGAGACACGCAACACGGAGAAGTAATTATGAAGGAAATTTAGCCACTGGCCGACTCGATAGAGCATCTGGTTTAAAGGCTTATGACAGTTTTTACGAAAGAAAGAACTACACACGCAAATTAATAACGTGGATACCCGCATCGCGCTGCTCAAATTGCCAACCGTATCCAAAGAGGAAAGCGAAAAAATCGAACGGAGCTGCAGGAACTAAAAGCGGCACGAAATGAACTTCTGGAAAAGACCCAGCCACGTCCCGCGGTCCGTGTTGCGCAAGATATTTGTGCTTGCTGGTAACGTCACGGTTCACGAACTAGCGCTCTCTAACGTCAACGGAGAGGTCGAGCTGTTCGTTCTCAGCGATGACTCGATGGCTAGCCTCGGTGAATCCAAAGGTGGACGTCCGGTTCGCTGCAGGGCGGCCCGGCTTGATTCACTGGATTTGCCTCATCCCGCATTCATCAAGCGCGACGTGGAGGGCGCCGAGTTACTAGTGTTTCGCGGGGCTGAGAAAATCCTTAACCGCGAAGACGCACCCGTCCTGTTGTTCGAGCAGTCGAGCGAAGCTATGGCATTACTCGCCTGTGGGCCAGACGACATGACCACGTTCCTTTTCACGCCTAAAAGCTGAATATAAGATCACGGAACTCGGACGACGAAACGAGGACGAATTCTGTATCAATGTCTTGGCAGTTCCCGCATCTCGAGCTAAAGAGCGCGGGGTATAATTTTGATATGGCATGCCCTCTGTGTGCTTCTAACGAGTACCGCAAAAGTGCTTTTGGCTGCGTGTATCAGGAAATTGAATTTCGGTACGTCGAATGCGTACGTTGTGGGTCTTTATATTGCAATCCGATGCCTGGGTCTGGAGTGCTCAGACAGATGTATGGACCCGATTACGAAGCTGCTTTCTATGAAGGCACAAATGACGACATTGAGGATCCGAAAGAACCAGGCCGGTGCATAGAGTGGCTTCGGAACCAGGGAGCCGGAACATTCCTGGATTATGGCTGCGGCGCTGGTGTCCTCCTCCAAGCGGCCGCGAAGGCCGGGTGGCAACCTGTCGGAGTAGAACTCGACAACAAAGTGGCTCGCGGGGTTGAGGAGCGTACCGGATTTCGAGTGCTGACAGCTGACGCTGCGGACTCATCTGCTGGGCAAATCGCGGATGTGCTTCACTTGGGAGATGTTCTAGAGCATCTCACTGAGATGGAAGACCAGCTACCCAAGATTCTTCGTTTAATCAAGCCAGGTGGCCTACTTTTGGCCCAAGGCCCATTGGAAGGAAACTTCAATTTTTTTGCAGCGTGTTGCGGATTAAGCCGACGTTTGCGCCCATGGCACCGGACTGAAATGCCTCCGTACCATGTGTTGATGGCCACGAGCCAGGGACAACGGTCTCTCTTCCAGCGATTTGCCCTGTCCGAACTCGAATATTCCCTGCACGAGGTTGCGTGGCCTGCGCCAAGCAAACTTAGGCTCGGGGACTTCGTGCGTCCGAAGCAAGCTACACTTTTCGCTTTGCGCCGAGTCTCGACCCGCTTGTCGGCCTTGAATGCAAAAAAGTGGGGTAATCGCTACTTCTATGCGGGTCGTAAAGTCGCCTGAGCAAGAGTTGCGAGGGTGATACTGCTCCCTCTCAACATTCATGTCTAACGAGTCTGGATTTCCCTAAGAAGCGGGTTCTGAGGCAAACGTCAAACAATTCAGTCTGGCCGCAAAACCATTCAGCGGAAACGCGTTCATTGTCGAGATGTGGCACCAGTTTCAGGGATTGCATAACATCCCAAAGCTCGGAGAGCGACCTTCCAGAATGCTTGATTTGAGCGGGATGTACGCTCAACAGCACCGCGGGCCTATGCTTCGCGATCAGGGCTTGAGAACCCTCCAAAATTTGCAGTTCTGCTCCCTCAGCATCGATCTTGATAGCATCGACTCGCGGCAGAGGAATATCATCCAAGCGAACGGTTCGAACTTCGGATCGAGCAAGGTGTTGGGCGTTACTAATAAGGGAATTTGCCGCATCTCCGGGAATCGTGCTAGAGAAAAATGACGATCGTCCCTTCACATTGGAGACAGCTTCCTCTCGAATCTCGGGAATACCGCCAAAACCATTGAGTTCAAGTGTCTTCAACAGTATCGTGCGAGTCGCACCACATGGTTCAAAGGCTATGACCGTGCCCGCCGGGCCAACTCTGCGCAGCGCGGAAATTGTAAAAATTCCAAAATGTGCTCCGATGTCAATCAGAGTCGCTCCAGGCACGCAGTATGCGCGAATGAAGTCGAACGTCGGTTGCTCATAACCCTCACAAAACCAGTGCTTCCAACGAAAGGGAACCTTGAACGGCTCGCCACCGAGGATGACGAGGCTATGAGGATAAGCGACCTCCAATCCGCTGTAGAGCACATCCCGGGCGATGGTTCTGAGTTTCGGCAACATGACACGCTCAAGTCTAACAAGAATGATACGAATTTACAGCTAGGCCCGAGGGATCGATCGCTGCTGAACTCTGGTCGTTGACTGCGAAACATGCCACGTGTAGTCTTTCGTTGACAGACGATGTTTCCCGTCAGGCGCGCCTTCCCGGGCCGTAACTGGCTCCATCACCGAACGACGATCTTGGGTTACAGGGAATCTCAAGGATGCAAATCCCTCTCGTAGGACGGCACAGACGGCCCTTACTTGTATTCCTTGCATTCGCGCTAGCATTGTCTATGCTCGCGGTTGCTAAAACCTTGCCATACGCAAGTTCTCTGATGTCAAGCGCTGACATTGCTATTACGGCATCAGATCCTAGCCACGGATTCTCGATTGGTCCGGTGCGATGGGAGACAGGTCAATTCTCTAGAGCTTCTGTTCTTGCCCCTTTCAGGCGCTATTTTGCTGAAAAATGTGCTGGGCAAACCGGAGCCGGGGCCGCAATGTGTCTCTCCAAAGCATTCGACCGTGCATTCCCCGCTGGAATGCCGAAGCACGAATTTCTTGAACGTTATTTCGATCCTGTCAGCAACTTCGAGGCACATATCTTAGGTCAGCCGGGACACTGCCTGAGCAGATCTGCGATGCTCGCTACAACGCTCTTGTCGGTAGGAATACCTGCTCGGGTTGTCTCATTTACTCCGAGATCGGGATGGGGGGGCCACACCCTAGTTGAGGTTTGGGACGGTGCCGACTGGATCGCAGTAGATCCCACCGAGGTGGGACTCGTCGGTTCTGTTCGACCCAGTTCAGCGACTGGGATGAAGCAGACGTCAGCACCTCTTCGTCTTTTTGACACTGATGGATCCATCCGGCAGGATCCCTATCTGCTATCTTCGTCAGTCGAAAGCGGAGAACTCGTTTACCCCGAACCGTGGCTTTACACGCGGACCGGACCGAGGTTTTCGTTCTGGCCGTTCCGAGGAAAATTTATTCAGGTCGGAATATATCGTTGGCGTTTCGGAACTCCGCTATTGCTATGTCGAGTCGGGCTTCTCATCAGTGTGATGGCTGGTCTCTATTTCCTCTTCGAAATGCAACTCAGAGGGGCTAAGAAGAAACCCGTGGTGTCTGTATTGAGCTCCAAACCTAAGGTAGAACTGGAGGCGAGCTGAATTTGCATGCTAACAACATCCCAGCCGACTCTCTCTTGTGAACTTCCGACCAAGAAGTGCCGGCGAAGATATGCAACGACCTGAATCCACGCCAGTTACCGCTTGGAAGGAGCTGGTGTGCCCCACGTGCAAATGTAACCTGTTTGTGGCCAGCGATTCGCAGGATCTTCTTGTTTGCACCGTTTGTTCCGAAAAGTTCCCGGTTGTTAACGGCATTCCTCGGCTTCTAACAAATGCGAATTTGCACAATCCAATCGGCCACGAACAGACGCTGGAAGTGAAGACCGCAAAGAGTTTTGGGTTCGAGTGGACTCATTTCTCGGAAATGTATCCGGAGTGGGAAGGTAATTTTCTAGACTACATGTCTCCGCTCACCTCGGATTCTTTTAGAGGCAAAAAAGTTTTGGATGCCGGTTGTGGTATCGGTCGACATGCATACTACGCAGCGCAATATGGGGGCGAGGTTTGGGCTGTCGACATTAGCGACGCAGTCGAAGTTGCAGCCAAAAATACACTAGGCACTACGGCTCGAGTCGTGCAAGCGGATCTCAACCAATTGCCATTTCGCGGAGAAGAGTTTCGATCTGGTTTATTCGGTGGGCGTGTTGCATCATTTGCCCGACCCCGATAGAGCTTTTCGGTATTTGCTTAGATTCGTCAAGCCAGGTGGAGAATTCCGGATGTTCCTGTATTGGGCACCGGAAGGCCAACTCGTCAAACGGTTGTTGTTGAAAGCAGTGGGAGCTTTGCGAGTGCTCACAGTTCGACTGCCCCTCCGGGTCCTCTATCCGCTCTCCTACGTGGCTGCTTTCTTCGTTTGGACTTGTTTTGTGTGGCCATATCGCGTATTAACCGGGTTCCGAACCTCTCTACGGCTGCTGAACGCCTTCCTCTGAGGCAGTATTCCCGTTATCCTTTCCGCACCTGTGTCAATGACCAATTCGATCGGCTTTCCGCTCCCCTGGAGAGACGCTATACTCGGGTAGAGGTTGAGGATTTCCTCAAGTCGGCGGGGTTAGAAGAAATAAATGTATTTCCAAATTTTGGATGGGTCGCTTCGGGAAGGAAGCCTGTAAGCACCCAAGCGGCTGCTTGATGAACCCTCACTTCTCTTTTCGTGTGAATGATGAAACGCAAGCTCCGACTGGCGATGTTGTTGTTGACGGCCATTCTGCCGGGGCCACTAAAAAGGTGCGCCTACCGTTGGATATTCGGATATCAAATCGGCCGGAATGTCCGACTTGGGTTCACTCTGTTGGACTGCAAGCATCTGTCTATCGGTGACCACTCGTCAATCTCGTTTGGTGTGCTCTTCCTGCGATGCGGAGATGTCCGCATTGGTGCCCATGTAAACGTCGGGCCATGCAATGTCTTTCGAGGAGGCGAGACCATTGATTTGAGCGATTATTGCCAGCTTCTCCGGTTGAATGTCATCAATGCCATACCCGGTAACGATTGCGTAAATTCGCCACGATCAATTTTTACATTGGGCTACGGTTCCGTCATCACGGCCGAACATCGCATAGATTTTACCGATCGGGTCACGATCGGACGGTGCACGACGATCGCTGGCCGAAATTCTTCAATTTGGACACATAATCGGCGAGCTGGAAGCCCAGTTCTGATCGGCGATTTCTGCTTTGTGGGCTCCGAAGTGCGAGTAGCTCCCGGAGCTCGCATCGGCGACTGCTGCATAGTTGGACTAGGAGCGGTTGTTACTCGAGGTGAGGTAGAAAAGAACTGGCTGATCGGAGGCGTGCCCGCTCGACCCGTAAGACAACTGACCGCAGAGGATTACGAATTGGTCTTCGCAAAGACGAGACCTGATTTACCCGACCAAGCACTAGAGGATGATCGCAATCCATTTTTTAAGCCATTCGCTGGCTCGGCGATTCGGGGATAGCTAACGGCTGGCCCTCTGAGCGATCGTGAGGACGTTTATGTGCGGTATCGCTGGTATCGTCTCGCAATCCGCGGATCTCGAAGCGATCGGTCGTATGACCGAAGCACTGTCCCATCGCGGCCCGGACGGCTCCGGTATTTGGTCCGATAGCCTATGTGCCTTGGGCCATCGCCGCCTGGCTATCATTGACCTTTCCGTTCGAGGAAAACAACCACTTTGCAACGAAGATGGGAAGGTTTGGATCGTGTTCAACGGCGAGATCTACAACTTTCAAGAACTTCGCGCGGATCTCGAGCATTTCGGTCACAAATTTAGCTCCCACACGGACACGGAGGTAATCGTCCACGCCTATGAGCAGTGGGGGACTGGGTGCTTGACGAAGCTAAGGGGCATGTTTGCATTTGCGATTTGGGACCAGCAAAGGCGTCGCCTCTTCCTCGCTCGGGACCGGGTAGGAAAAAAGCCGCTCTACTACGCCGACAATGGCAGGTGCTTTGCGTTCGCCTCGGAATTGCAGGGCCTGCTGCAATGTCCGGAAGTGAAACGAGAATTGGATCTGGATGCGATCGACTCATATTTGTCTTGGGGCTACGTTCCCGGTCCACGGACGGGATTCAAGAATGTCTCGAAACTTCTGCCGGCCCACTTTCTCGTGATGGATGTTGGACATGACCGCAGCAAAACGTATGTGAAAAGCTATTGGGATTTGGTGTATTCGCCAAAGATCAAAATCACAGAGGCAGAGGCAGCAGAGGCTCTGCGCGAGAAGTTGACGGAAGCTGTGCGATATCGACTCATAAGCGATGTCCCGTTAGGTGCTTTCTTGTCCGGAGGGATCGACTCAAGCATCGTAGTCGGCCTGATGGCAAAGATTTCTGGGGCGCGCGTAAAAACGTTCTCGATAGGCTTTGATGACCGCGACTACAACGAGTTAAGATTTGCTCGCGCAATTGCAAGGCGCTGGGGAACTGACCACACGGAGCTCATCATCAAGCCAGACGAGCTGGCGGTGCTGCCGAAACTGGTAAGACACTACGGGGAACCATATGCGGATTCGTCGGCGATCCCGACGTTCTATGTGTCGAAAATCACCAGATCCGGGGTGACCGTCGCGCTAAATGGCGATGGTGGTGATGAAAGCTTCGCCGGCTACGACAGATACGCCGCTACGCGAATTGCAGACAAGATCACATCCCTTGGCTTCGCGTCCCTTACCGCGGCTCTTGCCAAATTCTTGCCGGACTCGCTTGATCCGAAAAATCGCACGCGGCGCGCAAAACGATTTCTCTCGGTTGCTCACGAGGAAAGACCGGTGCGATACGGCAACTGGGTATCATATTTCACTGCCGCTTCGAAAAGACTGCTCTATGCTTCACATTTTGCGGACGCTGTTGCTGCAAGCGAAGGGCAGAGATGGATGGAGGATCTGTGGAAAGATGTGAGCGATCTTGACTCCGTGGACGCGGCCATGGCAGTCGACATCAAGTCTTACCTCCCGTATGACCTGCTTGCAAAGGTTGATATAGCCTCGATGGCGAATAGCCTCGAAGCCCGTTCGCCGTTTCTGGATCACATAGTGATGGAGTTTGCTGCCCAGTTGCCTAGCGACCTGAAATTACGTGGTCGACAGTCAAAATTCCTCTTAAAAAAGGCATTCTCGGATCTCCTCCCTATCGAGAATGTAAAACGCACCAAGATGGGCTTCGGAGTGCCAATTGCCAAATGGTTGCGGACCAGTTCCCGTGAGATGCTCCAGGACACCTTGTTATCGCATCGGGCCAGCGAACGAGGTTACTTCAAACGAGACAGGGTCGATTATTTGGTAAAAGAACATGTTTCAGGAAGAGCAGACCACAGCTTTCAGTTGTGGAATCTGTTGATGTTGGAGTTGTGGCAACAGGAGTTCGTCGATGCTCATGCTCCGTCAGTCAATAACCGCAATGAGCCTCCGAACCGAAATGCAGGCTACGGCTCTGTCGATATAGTCGCTGGAACTCCGGATTCTAGGGGAGTAGTGGTCGCTCAACTCATGTCAACGGATCTGTGCGTATCTCTGGTAATTCCCGTTCGGAACGAAGGCGCTACGATTTCGACGTTGCTTCAGGAGCATCCATTCCCAAACAACTCCGGCGAGCGAAATCGTCTTCGTGGATGGCGGAAGTCTCGACGACACTGTGGAGCTTCTTCGTAAAGCTGCTCAGGAGGATTCCTCCCTCCAGGTGCTAGAGGCGAGAGACGCGACGCCAGGGCGTGGTAGAAACATTGGGATCGAAGCGGCATCTAATGATTGGCTTGCTCTAACCGACGCGGGTATTTGGCTAGAACCCGTATGGCTGGAACGCCTTACGGCGGAAGTTGAACGCGATCCTACTGTAAATCTTGTCTTCGGTTCCTACGAGGCGCAGACTGCGACGTTTTTTCGAGGAATGTGCTGCTGCGGCCTATGTCTCTCCGAAACAACAAAGGCCCGGTGGCAGGATGCGGGGTCCGTTTATTGCATCGTGTTTGCTTCATCGCGACTTGTGGCGTGCCGTCGGTGGTTTCCCCGATCTCCGCGCCGCGGAGGACCTGATTTTCATAGAGCGCTGCCAACTCGTTGCGAAGATCGCTTGGGCTCCTCAAGCGATGGTCAGATGGCAGCTGCAGCCAACGCTGAAAGCAACGTTCAGGCGATTTGAACTTTACTCGTATCACAACGTTTTGGCTGGGCGCCAGCGACACTGGCATTACGGCGTCATGCGGAAATATTTCATCGCGCTGTTGATCCTGATTCTGTCAATAGTCCACAGTCGCTTTTGGTTGTTTGGACTAGTCTTCGCGGCAGTTGCTAGGGCCGCAAAGTCCCTTTGGAATTACGATGAACAAAGACGCCTTGCTTGGATCTTTAATCCGAAACGGCTCGTACTCGTAGGTGTGATATTGGCGGCAGTGGATTTAGCAACGTTCGTTGGCTGGGGACGCGCGGTTTGGCACCAGGGACAAGTAAGCTCTCAGGCGAAGGCCCAGCTATGACCAGTTTGACACTAGATAATTCTCTTACGTGGGTAATGAAGATTGACGGCAGGGGCTAAGTTCGATGAACGTCGGCGCATGAATGGACTATATATTTGTTATTTTGGGTTACGCGAACCTCTTGTCCAGAACCAGGTTGTCCCGTATTTGCGAGAACTTGCAAGGTCCGGAATTGACATTACACTTCTCACATTTGAACCGAGCCGCCCCAAATGGTCTTCGGCTGAGCGCAAACAATGGTGCGAAAGGCTCCTGAAACAGGGAATCCGTTGGACCTCTCGTCATTACCACAAGTTCCCATCTCTGCCGGCAACCATCTACGATATCTCGGTCGGAAATTTGGTTTCCTGCTATTTGGTCGTGAAGTATCGCATCGATATCATTCATGCTCGTGGACACGTGCCGGCTGCAATGGCTCTTCTGGCACGTGTGCTTGGTCTAACCAAACTGATATTCGATATCAGGGGATTCATGCCTGAGGAGTACGTGGACGCTGGTGTCTGGCCAACTGGTGGTGTTCTTTACCGGATCACGAAAGTTGTGGAACGCCGCCTTCTTTCGGCTGCCGATGCATATGTCGTTCTCACAGATCGCGCTCGCGACATTCTGTTCCCAGACTGCGCTACGACTGACCGTTTAGGGAAACCATTCGAGGTTATACCATGCTGCGTCGACATGGCCAGGTTCGACGTTAGTCATGAGTTGAGAGACCGAATTCGGAGCAGGCTGGATGCGAACAGACGTCGGGTGTTGGTCTATGTGGGAGCGTTGGGCGGTTGGTATCTCAGTTCGGAAATGGCCAATTTTATCGCCTTGGCACGTGAGCACGATCCCGCTATCTTCCCGCTTTTTCTTACCCAAAGCGGACTCGAGTTAGAGATCTTCAAGAGCCGCCTGAGTCAACTGGGCCTTTCGCCTGGAGATTATTGGGCAGGCTCGGTTCTACCGAATGAGGTGCCTGGCTATTTGGCGGCGGCCGACTTCGCTTTCTGTTTTATAAAACCAGGCTATTCAAAAGCGGCTTCATCCCCAACAAAAATCGCTGAATTCCTTGCGAGTGGTCTTCCTGTCCTCTGCAATTCCGGGATTGGAGATGTCGACAAGCTCTTAGCCGCGAATCGTGTTGGCGTCATCATCGACAATTTTGATCGGAAGACTTGCATTCGGGGCCTCTTCGAGCTTGAGGAACTGGCTGCCGATCCCGAAATGCAGCAACGATGTCGGGCAGTTGCGGAACGTTGCTTCGACTTGGGCACAATTGGTGGTGCGAGATACCATAGACTTTACTCGCGAACAAAGAAACCGGCCGAGAAGGCTGAAATGGCGGACTGAGTACGTTGAACGCGTCGGATCAGCGGCGGTTATCCCTTTGGCGAACATTATGCGTGTGCTCGCATTAGTTCCAAGTATTCGTGACATTTCGCCAGGCCAGCGCTATCGCATCGAACAATGGCAGGGCGGATTGAACCTGTTGGGGGTAGACATCACGTTCGCTGCATTTGAGGACAAAGATCTAAGGGATGTGCTTTACACGAGAGGACAATGGTTAAAAAAAGCGATCGGAATCACCAGAGCTTTTATTCGCCGTTCATCTACGATGGGTCAGTTAAAGTCTTACGATTTAGTCTACGTCTTTCGAGAGTCCGCCCTATTTGGGCCGTCGATATTCGAGAGGATCGTGCATCATTCGGGGAAGCCGCTGGTGTTCGATTTCGATGACGCCATTTTCGTTCGATATCGAAGCCCTGCAAACGGCTGGCTTAGCCTACTGAAAGCTCCAGGCAAAACGCGAACGATATGCCGGCTGGCCTCTCACGTTATGGTGGGAAATGACTACTTGGCGGAGTACGCGCGAGCATTCAACAAAAATGTAACTGTGGTTCCCACAACGATCGACACCGACGTCTACCGAGTTGGCCCAGTACGCGAAAATGCAATCCCCGTTATAGGCTGGACAGGAAGTTTTAGTACCGTGCAGCATCTAGAGTTGCTTCGGGGAGTTCTGCGTGAGCTAGCTAAACTCGAAAGTTTTCGGCTGATGGTTATCGGGCCATCCTCTTATGGACTCGAAGGGGTTGATGTCGAGGTTATTCGATGGAGATCTCAAACTGAGGCGCGAGATCTGGCTGAAGCCGACATTGGAATCATGCCTTTACCTGATGATCCTTGGAGTCGCGGCAAATGCGGTTGCAAGGCTCTGCAATATATGGCGCTGGGTATCCCAGCCGTGTGCTCGCCAGTGGGGATAAACACTGATTTGATCAGAGACGGCGAAAATGGGTTTCTCGCCAACGGGGCGGATGAATGGATCATGAAGCTGACGCTTTTGTTGCGCTCCCCGCAGTTGAGAAGGAAATTGGGCTTGGCCGGGCGCAAAACCGTTGAGGAAGGGTTTTCAGCGAAGTCGCAGGTACCGCGAGTGCACGAGGTTTTCCGGTCTGCGATTGCGACGTCGATTCGATAAACGGTCCAAATCGGGGTAGTGGGCCGTTTCGAAATCACTCCTCATACTAATTGGCATGTCAAAATGTGGCATTATGCCTTCTTGCCTAAACGCTTAATCAGTGATTTTGCTCAAAAAACTCGCCGCGTCGTTGAATCGGGACTCGCTGATCACATGTGGGGGCCTGAGGATCTCGTTGCGCTACTCGACACAAACATCGCAATCAAAGCCGCGTGAATTATCTCTTCTTTGTTACCTTGCCTGTCTCCGTAGGCAGGAACATTAGGCGGTCGGCTTTCTGGGCGACGAATTGAGCATGATAGGCGTCTCCAAGGTAATCGTACACAGACACGGTAATTACAGCATCTTGGTTAATCTCCTCTCTGCGCTCTCCGGGAATGAAGATCGGTAAGCGCCCGTTCCTAAATCCGCCACGCGGGATGGGGGTAAGGTTGCCGTTGATTGCATCAGAAGAATTCATTTCAAAGTCTGGTTGACCAGGAATTTTCAATTTTACAATGGGCTCCAGGATGCGAACTATCTCTACAGGCTGATCCAAGCTTGAGGATTTGTAATGCACTCTCCAATCCGTCGTAGAGCTATCTGCGCCCCTGTTTACGATCGACACGACGGGCAGTAATAACGTCACATCCTGATCGGGCAAGTAGATACTGATGGCTTGCCCAAACTGCACCACAAATAGGGGCTTATTCTTTTTTAGCTCTTCCAGCAGTTTCGTATGTTCTACCGTCCATGCCTTTACCGCTGCCAAGAAAAAGCATATGAGGGCCGCAATCCAAAGAGTCCACTGCGGAATCGGGTTCCTTGTCAAAGCACCGGCGATTGTGAGAACAACTGACGCTAAACCGCTCATACGCGATACCCCATCCGCGTACAGCGCTTTCATGAATCCCCAAAAGTCCATTTGTCGGAATTGTAGGAGAGGGCCTGCGGAAATTCAAAACAACCCACTACCCCAATCGGGCGATTCTAGACTTGTCCGATCAACCTACGCTATATTAGCCGTGTCACCAGCTTTTTCAGTTGATCGGTGATATCACAAGAGTGCACTCGCATGCTCGACACGTCACTACATCAGACGGCGGGGAAAATTGCAGGACCGGAGGACACTCAGGAACTGCATCGTCGCAGACGCAAACGACATCGAGCCCAGCAGCAGAAGCGGGCGGAGCGCTTTTGGAGAAAAGCGCTGGTAGCATTTCTTTACGTGTTTACCATTATTTTGGTGTTGTTGGTTTGGTCGGCCCTTTTGAAGAGTTAGTCTCGCATCTGGCCGTTGGGGTGAAGCATCTGCTCCTCAAACACACAGATTCTCTTAGCTCAGTTCCGCGGTCGAAACCACATTCCTGATGCGGGGCCGTTTACTGAAATGAATCAGGTTTCAGCGGGAGCTAGAAACGGTAAATGGAAGCCGTCGTTACCGTAGCCAAAACCATATTTAGATACGGATAACTTTTGCGACCCGGGACGTACACGATATCCTCCGCTTGCAACGGTGGATCTGGAGCTTTGCCGGCCATGATTTCTTTTATTGAGATCGGCAACTCCTGCAAACCGTTTGCCGTGCGTCGAATTATCCGACTCTTCTTTAGAGATGCGTTTTGTCCGGGTCCAGAGGCGAGCGCGATAACCCGCATTACCGTAAGCTGAGACGAAGTTCCGCTATTTAAAGCGTCGTCCAAAACATAACCGCCTGGCTTGTTAACTTCACCAATCACATATACTATGGGCGCTCTTGCCACTGAGATAGCATCGCCCGGCATGATTTCAACATTGGCCTGGGCGGACTTGACCGGGTCATTGGACAGCGCGACGACAGTGGGAGGGGTCGTTTGCCCCTGATGCGTGATCGACACCTTTCCGGCTGCGGGGGTTAGTCCGCCAGCCTGTTGGAATGCGTCGTACAGACGTCGTGTCGATAGAGCGGGGTAGCTACCTGGTCTATTAACTTCGCCGACCACGGATACCGCTTCATTCGTGAAGTCCTTAACGAAAACCGATACCTCAGGGTTCTTGACGAATTTGCCCGCTACGAGCTGCTTTTCAATCACGTCCTGGGCTTCCCCAGCGGACAACCCTGCCACGTGCGACGCGCCAACTAGTAACAGATGAACATCGCCAGAAGTGTCGACACGCACGTGTTGCGACAATTCTGGCACACCGTACACGCTAACTTCCAATTCGTCGCCAGGACCAATACTGAGCTTGCGGAATTGGTCGGTCGGCGACGCAGACGCAAGAGATCCCTCTGCCGATTGCGTCGATCGTCCTATGCGATCGCCCGTTCCAGGTTGGTCTTGAGCGCAGGCGCTCGGTGTCAGTGCCATCACTGCAACGGTGACTACGAAAAACGCTTTTGGGAAAGGGAGTGACACTGAGCTCACCAAGGGGATCTTCAATGTGTGAAAGTTTAACACAGGGAATCGATCTGGTTCCCAGGGAATAGAGCATTTAGACGAGCTATCTCTTGCACAGTTCGTCGTGCCATTGCGGTGAGAACCCTCAATGGGTGCCCCATTTGATTGATGCGCCCGCTTCTTGGTGAAGTTGGAGAGCGGCGCAAGCTGGCGCTAATTCTTCACGACGATAACTGCGGATCCGGTCGGATTCTCATCGGCTGAATGATGGTCCCTGGGTTTTCATCTAGATTGTGCCTGAGAACTCGCAGCTGCCTAAGGCCTTACTATCAGAATGTCGGCTGACGTGATCGGTAGTGAGACGCGAATGGCTTGAGGGTCGCGATCAAACTTCAACGGTCCGCGGAGGACGCTGGTCACCGATCTGACTCTGAATGGAACTCGCACAGTCAATTCCAGACTGTTCAATGGGTCATTATTCCAATTCAGCACTGTGATGGCTGCGCCCACTCTCGAAACCAGCATCGGAGTCTCTACCATTGGTTTGGATGTCTCCACTGGCATCTGGATTCCGGCGTCTTTCACCGGCGCGACAATCCAATTCCGAATGACCGACGAAAAGCTCCATGGCAGCTTCCCGCTGGCGCCGCTGGAGGATTTAACATAAGACACTCCCGGCAACCAAGTGAAGTGCACGACGATCCCCTTACCCAGCAAATGCCGAACGATCGCAGGGGCACCATCTTCAAAGTGCGCGACCACCTCGCCTTTGACCGGTTGTGCCAACGTGTCGCGTGGTCCCCAACCCGTAGCCTCAGCAGATCCGGCAGTTATATTTCCCAAACTCTTAAGGGCCCCGAGGTTTGAGATGAGCATCCGCTCACGTTCCGGATGGTGCGCACCTCTTATGCCTGAGAGGACGGTAGAGGGCTCGTCATATCTGTCCATCGACCCTGCGTTCGAAATCGCAATCAGTGTGCCGCCGCCCAATACCCAGTTTCCCAACTCTTTCTGAAACTCTTCCGGGATATCCGGTTCCGTAACGTAGACTGCCTGGTATGGCGCTAGTCCCGACGGCGAAAGATCCTCTTCCTCGATGAAGTCGACCGGAATATTCGCGTGCTGCAAGGCTAAATACAAGTCAGGAACTTCCGCCATATAGTCCACGGTCGACCGATTGAGGTCCGTATTAGCGGCATCGGAGATCGGTGTCGATACAGAGACTCCCTTCCCGTCCCACATTTCAGAGCTCTTGGGGGAAAGAATTGCTACTCTAGCTTGCGGACGTTTACCTGGCCACAGTACATCTTCCGCAGCTCCAATCATCACATTGGCCTGCGCCAGTTTTCGTAGCATACCGGCCTTCTCGGAATAGCAGTTTCCCGGGAAGGAGTACTCCGGTCCAAAGACGTAGGAATTAACAACCTTTGCCCCGCTTCCGACGAGAGTCAAGATTTTTTGTAAAATTCCATCTTCACGATCCCCGGAGGCGCGCGGGACGACATATCCGCCGAAAACCACACGCGCTTTCTCGGCGGCTGAGCGGAGTTTGGAAGCATAGAACGACCACTGATATGCCTGTGCGTCGGAGAACCAGTCCTCAGTCCATAGCGCACTCGAGCCCCGCAAGCGCCCAAACTCGAGCCAATCGTGCCCCCCCATGGCGGCGTCTGGGTTCGTCTTGTCGGGGTTATTTGCCGCTGGCCCGGGCACGTACATTCGTCCCGCGAAGAAATTCCAGTTTGTCGAAATCGCTACTCCGGGGTAAAAGGCGCTCTCTAGATCGCGTGTACAGCGGGCGAAGTAATTCGACGAGTCCCATGAAAAGAAGCGTTGTGTCCAGTAGAAGAGCCGCTTGTTGGCTAAGTCAGACTCTCCACCGCGGCCAATGGGAGAAACTGAATCCCAGCCGGCGGCGCCCAAGTCCTTCGGGTCTAATTTGTTGGACTTCAGATAGTAATGAAATCTTTGGGCGGCATCAGGGTCGTCCAACATACGGTACTGCGACGGGTAGTACCACCCAGGCTCGTCTGACATCGCGAATACTGCGATGTCTTGAGGCGCAAAGCCGTTATCCAGATATGGCTTCGCCTGTTTCGTCGCCCAAGCATTGGAGGCTTCAGGCGCCTTGGCGCCCGGCAAAGGCGTTGAAAACGCATAACCCGGAGGCGAGTAGCCTGCCCAACCCGTGCGGTTCACCCCCGATTGGCGTTCCAATTCCTTCATCGGTCGGTTTGACGGTGCCATGACGACACTGAAACCCGCACGGGAAAGATTCTCGAATCCTTCCTTCCAGTCGATTCGATCATCGTCTCCACCAATGAAGCGGTCAATGAGAACAAAAGATTTGGGTTTTTCGTTGTCTGGTATGTGCACGTCCTGAAGCTCTTTCCAATAACGTCGGTTGTAAACAGCCATCGTAGCCGCGTGAAAAGTCTTATCGGAAGCATCGTGCCACAACAGAATGCCCATGTTCGGGCCGAACAGAAGCCAATCAAGGGGGGTGACCTTGCCCGTTTCATCAAAACTCAATTCTGCCTCAACACGGGTTGGATCCGAAATGCCGGTTATCTGAAGTCTAAGAACCAGCGGCCCATCTCTGAGATAAGGATTCGGATAAAGTTTCAGCGATTTCGACGCTTGAGCCGCATCATAAATCATCCACGGTGACCAATCTTTCCCATCGGCTTCAGCGATTAATGTCTGGAGGTGAACTGAAAACTTGTGGCCAGTCGGATCCCCTCCCCCTACAGACAAGACACGGGCCCTAATTCGAAATGTAGGCACATCGCTCGGCTGCAACGCGAGAACACTGGAAGTAAGTGAGCAGAGGAGCAAGGGGATCAATACACGGCGAATCGATAGCACGGAATCGTGCCGCAGATCTCGAATTGCAACCGGGTTCATAATGACATAATGAAAAGATACGTCACAAATTAGTATTTTTGGGACGGGAAGAGAGTCTTTCCCAGCCTAATCATCACTGGACCTACCAAGTTTATGGTAACGGATAGAACGCTCACAGTTTTTCATGCCATTCGGCTTCCTCGCAACGCACGACAAACGCGGCAGTTGCATTCGGTATTCAGGCACATACTAAGGCTCACCCAATGTCTCGCCACCGGCACGCAGCAATTATTGTCAATCCTACTTTATGTTACTGGGGTTCCCCTTCCATGGCCTCATCGACGACAATGAGGACTGTTTCGGGTACGCCTACCTCAACAGGAACGAATTACGTGGTTGAGTTGGAGGAACCCATCTATCCAGCCGTGCGATTCATGGTTTCCACTGCTTTTGGGGTCGATGCATTCACAATCAAGAGAGAAGTTACTCTACGCTGATTCTCACTGTGGAGCACTGCAGTGGTCATCTTTGTCGCCGGCTGCGATTCTAAACTCGGTCCGCTATAGCAAGGACACTTCCAGAACGATATTCCATTGTTTCGACGTGCCAACCTGATGCGGTTAGCAGTTCGATCAGTCCGCAAGGCCGATATTCGCACACGTGATCTCCGTCGGCATAAAAGGGACAGCCAACTTCGTAGCGAATGAAGTTCAATGGGCTGGCTTCAAAGTTAGGCACTTCGATAATCAGCCTCTTAGCTTTCGCCTTGACCTCGCGCAGCAATTCCAGTGGACTGTCAATGTGCTCAAGGACGTGGATCAAGAGGGCCACATCAAACCGTCCTTCAGGAAGCCCTTTAGTGGCATCCGAGAGGATAAAGCTCACATTGGGTGGGCACTTGCTCTGATTCCCTGCTATGTAGCCAGAGTCGAAATCCGTCCCAACCACGCGAGATGCATACTTAGCAGCAATTCGGCTCCATTCCCCGATGCCGCATCCGATGTCAAGCACCGTTGCCCCTTCTGGCAGCCATTTCGCCAGAGATTCTTCACGCAGGGCGAAACCCAATTTGCGGAACTCCGCCTCGCGCGTGACAAAGCACGATTCCACCGCCATCCGGTTCGAAATCCAAGCAGCATTAAGCCAGAAGCGGAGAACTTTATCTCCACCCAGAATCCGGAGAGTGCGGTTAAGCAGGTACGCAACTCGAACCCACAGCGGAATCACTTTGCTACGTGAAAGCGGGAAGGAGCACGGAAACGTAGACGCCATATGCACAAGCCTCTGGGCTCTAATTGGCAGCCAAAGATCTCACTGCTGTCGAAGCCGCAAGGGTTGCAACTGCGGTTTGAGGGGCAAAATTCCCTTGATTTCGATGATACATCATCAATTTGGACTTCTGCCGCCACGACAGTGAAAGAAAATTGAAGAATCTCAAGTCGCGCCGATCTCGCGGATAGCGCCGACGAATACCCATATGCGACATTGGTCACTGCAGGGCCAACGGCCGCACCTTGGTTTGGGAATAAGTCAGGGTGTTGGCGGCCCGCGCTATCTGTGATATTCAAGCTCAGTGCAGAAGCGCGAGTCGTTTGATATTCGAATCATTCGCCACATGTTCAGGCGATGGCCATTCCCACGTGGGAAAGGACTATTGCTGAAGGCTGTGAGGCCGATTATGCGACACCGTGAGATTGTTTCAGAGGTCGCAAAGGATGTACTGATTCCGATCAAGTTAGATGACTGGATGACGCTGCATGGACTGGTAGAAGGGTATGACAGCGAGTTCGCGTTGTCATGGTCGTTCATTCGTCCTGGGGATGTGGTAATAGACGTGGGAGCTAACATCGGCATTTGGACAATCGGAGCTGCGAAGCGCACTGGATTGCGAGGTAAGGTCCACTCGTTTGAGCCGCTCAAGGAAAACTTTGCACGACTATTTGAGAACGTTGAATTGAACCGCGTAACGAATGTAATCCCGCAGAGATTTGCCCTTTCGGATTGCGCCGGACCGCGCAAGTTCTATCCCTCGCCCAACAATAATAGCGGGGTGGGAAGGCTGATGACCGACGAATGGATCGGTCCGCATTGCATCGTCGAAGCAATAGTGTTGGATGAATACTGCGAGCAGCAACGGATTGAGTCGGTTCGGCTGTTGAAGATTGACGTTGAGGGAGCCGAGTATTTTGTCCTTAAAGGCGCGACTCGGCTCCTCGGTTCCGCGAACCCACCGATCGTGATTTTTGAAATGAATCGGGCAATGGCTGGGGACCTAGGTGCATCTCCGCAGAAGCTAGAGACATTCCTGTCTGGATTTGGTTACTCCATATTTCGACATTCTGCCGGTGGATTGCGCCGTATCAATTTGGCAGATTTTTCCGGTCATGAAGATTTGGTTGCAATGAAGGCCGCTTGAGACTGCGCGAGGGATTTCGGAAGCTTGCGGGGCGTCCCTCAGCTTTCACCTAACCGAGCTGTGCGATGGTCGCCGCATCGCCGAAAATACGCGCCTTTTCATGGAAAAAGGTGGAGTTCGCTGAGAGTATCGGCATCGGCCAGAACCATTTTCTACGACGGCAAGGTGGAGATTGGGGCCCCATCATCCGTTCCGATCTCAGTCTGCCACCGAGCTACGATTCGATTCCACCTAGTGGTTCTGCGAACTTTGCGCCTCGGTAGTGCGTACTGCTCCATCAATCTGCAGATCAAGCGTCGTTCTCCTGGGGCCGGTGAGTCGACCCGAATCTGGAACCGCGTCTCCGCCTGATATGTGAGCAGTCGCCCCCCAAGTGACCCTCCTGGTAGACCATTGGCCGGGCGATTGGGCATTTGAAACGATGTCTCAATTGCCAGCTTCCCATGAGCTTGCTAACGTCCGCAGAATCTGAACCCTTGGAGCGGTTCATCCACGACCAGGGCTGCGGAGCCTACTACCGCAACAGCTCCCTGCGCTAACCATAAGGCCGGGGAACGGCCGCACTCTTTCTTCGTTAAAGTCGGGACCTGGCGAATCAGCACATAGGCCTCGTCGAGCGCGGTTCGGACAGCCGCCTCGATAACAACTGTCGAAGTTGGCCACGACCAGATTCGTTCCGCAGCTCGCAATATTAGCTGACGCTTATTGAAAGCTTCGTGCTCCCCGGCTGGCCGCAGTCCCAACTCATACGTCGAATTTAACCCTCAGAGCTAACTTTTCTCCAAGAACCGCAAGGCCTTTGGAGCACTGGTTGGAAGAAGCAAAAGGAGACGTTCGTGAACGGTTACTAAAGATCGCCAGGCTCGGAATGATCAGCCGACGTGGACATGCCGATATATCTCACGCCGGTCATAAGCACACCGCCCTAGGCAGTGACGTTGGCAGGCGAATCCCAAGGCAACGGAGTGCTGAAAATGTCACGCGCGCCAATCAGAGTACAGATTTTGAAGGCATTCATATCGCTGTTGATTTTCATTTTTCCTGCAGCAGCCCTTCCGCAGGAACTCCTCCCGGCCCAACCGAACTCTTCCATCTATCCGTCGCAACATGATCCTTCGGCTCGGATTCTTCCGGACGCCCCCTCGACACTTCACCAAAGCAGTAACGTAGGGCACCTCGATCGAAGAGGAAATCTTGTTTATCCCAATGACAAACCCAAAAAAATTCTAACCAAGCCGTTTCTAGGGGCTCACGCGATCTTTCTGGCATCAACAGTCTTTGACGTGGAAATGACCCACCAAGGACTGGCGCATCATATGTGCGTCGAGCAAAATGGAACTCCCCATCCGTCGCGTGGGGAACTCTACCAGAGCCAGCTCCTTCAGTTCGCGGCGGTCAGCGGAGTGGACCTTCTGCTTCAAGCAGCACATTTAAAGTTCGCACCATACATGGGAGCGGTCATAGGAACCATCAAGCATGTTGACGGGGGGACGCGATGGGCTACGGGATGCTGGTAGATGGTAGATAGTGTTTCAACGGTTACCGCAATTCGTTTAAGAATGCAGCGGTCATCTTCGTCCTCAAATATCCCCGTCTGGCCGATACGCATGAGATGGGCGTGACCATCTGACCACCGAGTTTTTTGGTTTTCCTGCATGAAGGCGGGAATCCGTCGGCGCGTTCCTGGTGCCCGCCACTCCTGGCCCTGGAAAACGACCAACCGCCTCCATCTGCAAGAATCATCCGGGTGCAGGTACGATAGTCATCTTTACTCCGCTTCCAAGCCATCAATAAACTGCAAATACTAGCGCTGGTTGAGGCACTGCTGCCACTCCGGGTCATAGACGCCACAGGAAAGCGGAGCTAAAGGGTAGATGGTCATGTCAGATCTAAACGAGGTCCAAAACTCCGCGTTCTATCGAGTCCGAGTAAAAGACGGCCACAATGCTGTCGGGTTGTTGATAAGTGCGGCGGGTAAACGCTGCATCCCGTCAACCCAGTTTTGGCTTACCGTCGACGCATGCGCTGCCTATCGCTTCCCGCATAGTGCGGCGCTTCACGTGCAGGTACGGCTTGGGAATATGGGGTTAACGACGGTGTTAGAGGAAATTCAAGATGAGTCCGCCAGGGACTGAGTTGCCTGCCGAGTCTTGCTAAAGTCTCTTCTTTGTCACAAACGGTTGTTGTTGACAGACTCTTACACTCTCTGACTCGTAAGCTCATTGAAGCCCTGAGAAATCGCTCCCGAACTGAAAAGAAAGTCACGCGCCCAAACACGGTTAGAAAGGATGACAAGGATGCCGCCTGAGTTTTTGATATTGTCAGCGGCCAATTCCCCGAAGGTATAGTTTTCGAAGAAGCCACCGCAGGGACTTTCATGAGCGAATCTTCCCGTACACAGGAACGTCCCTGACATTGTGCCGGCAGAATACGCAGATTCCTTCCGAAAGAGACAAAGAAAAGCCAACTGTGACCACCATGAATGAAATCGAAGGTTGAACAGCAAGTCACGATTATGATCACCGTATCAAGAACGACCAAAGCCGACCGCCCGGAGCCCCAATCTTAGTAGGTTCGTAAGCTTTGCGTTTGGAACCCGCCTTTCAAGTGAAGGGGGCCGCCCCGTCGGAAAAGCGACTCCTCTATCATGACTTGACCCCATTTGCCATAGCCGGTACCCCAGTTTCCAGCGGGATGAAAAATACGAAAGTTTCTCGCAATTCCAGGATGCAGACAAGAGTTGTGGTCGTTGTGCTCGCTGCCGCAGTCGTCGTGGCACTCTTCTACGTTCTTTCACACTGAATGCATGGACAGGAAAACCCATACCGGCCCTATCGAGGCGCGATTAGATTATGTACGGATGGGCTGTCGGGCTGATGGTGACTATCAATGTTCTGTGTCTTACGAGGCGTCGTTAAGCCGGATCTTGAAGGATGATCGACTCACGAGCAGCTGCTGATCGACATGGGGTTGGAAGAGTGCAAATGTTTCTGTCAGTGGTCGCACGCGTCGGAACCCCGACTTTAGATCTTTTTGCCGCGCCTTTCCTTTCCTTGTGGCAATCTCCTTGAAGCCCGTCCCACCTAGGTCCCGCGTTGACCAGAGAAAGCGGAAACGCAGGACATCACTAGAGGGAATGGCTGGGCGATGAAAAGCAAGATCGCGAACCGCATATGTCTATCCAGCCTAAACCCGCAAGGAAACCTTACCGCCCTCCGTCTTTCCGAATGGTCAACGCCAGAACTGCCAAGACAGAACTAGAGGCAAATGGCGACTCGAAAGACGAAAATGTCCACACCATGTTGCGATTGATAGATGAAGAGCTAAACCCACGGAATACCAGAGACATTCGCAGTTACGGAGATTCGCATAGAAACACAGGTGAGTCCACGGATTAGATCTGTTCCGTGTCACGCCCAACACCAACGCTCTAGCTGAAGGCAAAAAACAATCCGATGTTAGGCTCCGCGCCCGCGGCCATGCACCAGCGAATGGCACACCGCACATAGCGTGATAAGTTGCGGGACTTTGCCACATCAGTCCAACCGTGCTGCATAGCAGGATGTGACAACGTGGCCCCTCGGATCGAACTTTATCCACAGCCTGAACCAGCGGCGTCACTTCTTGTCGGCCCAGGTTGCGTTTACCTTTTTTACTTCGCTTGACGCCTCAGGAGACCGACAGCCAGATGAATTGGTTTAAAGCGCGCGACGCCCATTTTCTTGGGTTGCAAACAGCGGTGATTTGCGTTGCATGCGAGTTGATCAGCGAAAATAATACTGCGCACTGTCTGGCATGCGGCAGTAGTGCGTTGATCGGGTTGTCGCGAGTGTTAGGCGGATCGCTACGCGGCCAACAGACCGCGCACCTGATCGCGGATGCCGAACTCGACCGCTTGGTGCGTGAGTTGCTCCATACTGTGCCGCTAGCCTTGGGGGCGGAAGACGAGAATCATCTGCCGGTGTCGTTTGCCACGCTTGCTCCCGGAAGAAGCCATGTCCGATCTTCAAGCGGAGCGGCATCCGGAGGTCACGGGATGCAGAGTCTGGCCACCGAAATTGACCTGGAGCCCGCCATCAGCGTGATTGCGGAACGCGCACAAACTTTGACCGGCGCCAGCGGCGCGGCGATCGCCTTGCGCAAAGGCGACGAAATGGTCTGCCGCGCACGCGCGGGCCGGACCGCTCCCGATTTGGGAGTTCGCCTGCAATCTGATACCGGTATTTCGGCTGATTGCATCCGTACGGGCGAGGTCCTCCTTTGCGATGATGCGGAACAGAATCCTCAAGTCGATCTTGCGGCTTGCCAGCGGCTGGGTGTGCGATCGATTCTCGCTGCGCCTTTGCGTTATTTCCGCCGAACTCTTGGTGTATTTGAGGTTTTTTCCGCAACCCCATATGCTTTTGCCGCACGCGATGTCGCTACCATGCAACTTCTTTCCAGCGTGATGGTGGCTGCCATCTCCCGCCTGTCCAATTCCCAGCGGCAACTCCGACAAAGCGCCTAAGCTACTGCCAATGTGTGATTTATTGACCCACTCAGCCGGCGGCAAAGTGCCGCCATGCGTGTACCGGTCTGGGTTAATATGTTAATTAGCTTGCATGGAATTCACCGGGTCAAAGGCGAACGGAACGTCCCGGCAGTCCAAACCCATCATTGAGCGGCGTGGAAGTCAACGGCTCGTGGTGCATAGCCCCGCCTATGTCAGTCTGAACGGCTCGTCTCCTGACAGAGCCCCCGACCTAAACGAAATTCTGGATATCAGTGATGAGGGAGTGTCCGTCCAGACTTCGTCTCCGCTGGAAGTCAATAGCGACCTGAACTTGAGCCTTGATCTTTCAGAAACCAACACCCGGATCAATACGACAGGGCAGGTAGTCTGGTCCAATCATTCGGGACGAGCGGGAATTCGATTTCCGAAATTGTCCGACCAGTCTCTGCGCCAGCTCAAAGAATGGCTTTTCGTGAATATCCTCACTGCCTTTGACCACGCTCGCGGGAAGGGAACCACGAGCGACTACCCTCATGTTGTGGATCAGCCTTCCAATGGCTCGTTTTTGTTGCACAATGATCCGCAAGAGGTCACCAAACAAGCGGTGACCAAAGATGTGGGTAGCGAAATGCCAACCCGTCCAACCGGTCGCGAGACTAACGGTCAGGCCAACGCCGTCCAGAGAGAACTGACGGCGGGCGGCTACGTCGGCGATGCCGCGCTGCAGTTGATTGCCGAGCGGACGCTGACCCTCACTCGGGCGACTGGAGCTGCAATCGCATTGGCCCAGGACGATGCCATGCTTTGCCGGGCTAGCGCCGGGTCGGATGCGCCACCGGTTGGCAGCCGTTTACGGGCGGCTTCAGGATTCTCCGGTGAATGCATCCGCACCGGGCGATGCTTGCGCTGCGACGACTCCGAAACTGACGACAGAGTGGACCGCAACAGTTGCCGTGCCTTGGGTGTTCGTTCGATCGTAGCTGTGCCAATCCGGCCTGGCAGCCGGGTTACGGGACTGTTGGAAGTTTTCTCGTCCCAGCCATTTGCGTTCAGTCCCGAGGACATTAGTGTGCTGCGGCAGTTGAGCGGAACCATTGTGTCGGTCATTGGCGACGGTGCCGCGGTCTCCGTGGCATCGCCCAGCCGGCGGGAAGCAACTCCGGCTGTGTTGGAAGCACCACGGGTCGAACCGAGGGTTGCACCACGGATTGAAGAGAAGGCCCCTTCTGCCGTGATGCCCGCAACCATGGCGGCGGCGAACGTTTCTCCCCGTCTTGGTTTTCAGAAGATTCTGCTCGCTGCTGCTGCTGTAACTTTCGCTCTGGCCTTGCTGTGGTTAGTCGCGCCATGGTTCTCAAGCGGGATTCGGCAGGCTCGCGGCGGTCATCAAGCCAAGGATCCGCAAACCGCAGCTTCAAAGCCGCGAACTGTGCCAGCGGAAACCAGTGACTTGACCGGTCTGCGCAAACTAGCCGAGCAGGGCGATGCAGCGGCGCAGTTCGCATTAGGAGCGCGCTACGCCACAGGGGAAGAGGTCAAGCAGGATTACTCAGAGGCGGTGCGCTGGTTCGCCCTGGCTGCGGACCAGGGGCACGTCTTGGCGCAGGCAACTTTGGGCGCCTACTATTGGGCGGGCAGAGGCGTCCCTCCCGACATGAGCAAGGCCTACTTCTGGTCTGCGCTGGCCCAAGCGGGTGGAGATCAGGCCAGCAAATACCGGGTTGCGGTTCTCACCTCGCGCATGAGTCGCGCTGAAATTCTGGCGGCACAGCAGCAGGCCAATGACTGGCTTCGCAACCATCAAATGGCGGGCAATGCCACTCCGTCGCGCTAAATGGAGGACGCCCGGCCTGCAATGCTTCCTAGTCAAGATTGATTGAGGTTTAAGTGCCCTCTCTTCGCGACATCGTTTACCAGAACGTGCGTGAAGGTGATCTCTACGAAAAACTAGAGAACAATCGAGTCCGATGCTATGCGTGTGGACACTGCTGTCCCATTCCGGAAGGTCAGCCAGGAGTTTGCAAGGTCCGGTACAACCAGGGCGGGACCTTGTATGTTCCCTGGGGTTATGTGGGCGGAGTGCAGTGTGATCCGATCGAAAAGAAACCTTTCTTCCATGCCCACCCCGGCGCGCTGGCCTACAGTTTTGGAATGCTCGGGTGTGATCTTCACTGCTCGTATTGTCAGAACTGGGTCACTTCCCAGGCTCTTCGTGATCCCAATGCTGTATCGACGCCGCGGCAAGCGTCGCCCGAAGCTTTGGTGAAAGACGCTGTTCGCCAGGGCGCAAAGGTTCTGGTCAGCACCTATAACGAGCCACTAATTACCAGTGAATGGGCGGTTACCGTGTTCAAGGAAGCCCGGGCCGCCGGCCTCATGACGGGATTTGTTTCGAACGGCAACGGCACCCCACAAGTGTTGGAATACATTCGGCCATGGATTGATCTCTACAAGGTTGATCTCAAAAGCTTCGATGATCGCCATTATCATCAGCTAGGCGGACGAATCGGGCCGATTCTCGATACCATCCGGCGCCTGCACGAAATGGGGATTTGGCTTGAGATTGTAACTTTGCTGATCCCAGGATTTAACGACTCGGAAGATGAATTGAAAGGCTTGACTGATTTTCTGGTTAGCGTGTCTCCGTATATTCCATGGCACATAACCGCTTTTCATAAAGACTACAAAATGGATGATCCGGAAAATACGCGTCCGCAAGACTTGCTGAAAGCGGCGCACATCGGTAAACGGGCTGGACTTCGATATGTGTATGCTGGCAATTTGCCTGGGCAGGTTGAAGGACTCGAAGACACTCACTGTCATCAATGTGGTGAGACCTTGATCCGGCGGTACGGTTATCTCGTGCAGGAATACCGCATATCAGAGGACGGACGGTGCCGCTCCTGCAAGGCGGTTATCCCGGGCCGCTGGGCCGACAAATTTGAACGTCAGTTGACCGATCGTCCTTTCTTGCCGCGCCGAGGCTCGCGTTTGGTTACAATCCCCACCTAGATGCCACGACCGCTAGTTGCTATTACTTTGCTGCTGTTGTGCCTGACGGTTGCGTGCTCGCCTCGCGACTTTCTTACGCGGCGGCTTGCGACCGACCTCATCGCGGGCTCGGACAGCTTCAAGATGACGCAACAATTCTGGTTGCGAACCGGCGTGATTTCAAACAAGGACTACACCTCTCCCGAATATCTGACACTGCGCCGGAGCGGATGGATCACGGGCAACGGCGTCGCCTGTCCCACTGAAATTACTTCGCCGCCATGCTGGGACATCGTAATCACTCCGCTGGGAGTCGATGCTCTCCGCGACTGGGTTTCCGCGACAGCAGCCAGTTCCCAATACATCAGTGTGCCGGTGGCCCAAAGAGAGCTGTTGGCGGTGACCGGCATCCACAGAGATGGAAGTCTGGCTGACGTTGATTTTCAATGGCGATGGGCAGCGGTGAATGATGTTGGCGCGGCCCTCTACGCAAAAACCACCGAGTACAGCTCCACAGTTGGTTTCGTTCACTATGATGACGGCTGGCGCGTGATCGAAGGCGGGGCTCTTAAAGGCAGTCAGCCATTGAGTGAAGCCTTGAAAAATCCGGCGCCAGCACAATAAATCCGGTGATGTTTTTCGCGCCGTGTTTGCGTTCAACTGCTGATCGCGTGTAGTCTCGTTTTTCTCAACAGATCCCCTATGACGAGCCGAAAGTCGGGTTTCCCTCTCCTATTTGCGTTTTTAGCCTTTTCTTTTGCGCACGCGGCCGACAAGCCCAAACTTACCCTCGACGAGTTTTTCAACTACGTTGGATTTAACGAGCTGAAGCTTTCTCCTGACGGTCGATCACTTGTAATCGCGACCGATCGCGCCGATTGGAACCAGAACATCTTCCGCGAAGATCTCTGGTTGTACCGGGAGGATGATCGAGGCGCTGGGACTCTTACGCAATTCACCAATTCTGGCCACGACATTAATCCGCAATGGTCACGGGATGGCCGCTGGATAGCCTTTCTCTCCGAGAGGCCAAGCGCCAAGGGCAAAGACTTCGGTGACGACAAAAGCAAAGGCAGAGGCCACGATGGTGGGAATGACCCCGATGGAAATAAAAGCGGGAAAGAGAAGGCCAGGAGTAAGGACGGCCGGATCGCGCAGTTGTATGTGATCTCGTCCGCGGGCGGCGAGGCTTTTCCCGTGACTCAGGGCGATGAAGATGTGCACGCCTTCGCCTGGTCCTCCGACTCCGGCACACTTTACTTTGCTACTCGCACTCCTTGGACCAAGACCCAGAAAGATGCCTACGAAAAGGAATGGAAAGACGTGCTCCAGTATCGCGTCGCGGAAAGGGGAGATCAAGTTTTCCGTGTGACCCTGGCGGAAGCGATCGCACGCCAGGCGGTGGATGGCAGCCAACGCTCCGATCCGGATAAAGCTTCCGACGCGACTCCAGGGGCGCAGCTTCTCGCCAGCACACCCTGGCGAATTCAACAGTTGGCAACCGCTCCCGATGGCCGGCGCGTCGCATTTGTGACAGAGTCTATTTCCCAGCGATCTGAGAAGGTAGGAGAAACCGAGATCTACTCTCTGGATGTGAGCGGTGCGTCCCCGGATCAAGCGCCCCGCCAGGTGACACACAATGAAGCCATCGAACAGGAAATCAGTTGGAGCCGTGACAGCCGTCACATTTTTTTTCAGGTGGACACAGGTTCGGTCGAAGGGAAATACCTGGACACCCAAACCCGTCTGTACTCGGTGGACGCCGACAGCGGTGCGGTTCAACGCTGGGCTGCCGATTTTGGCGGACCCGTGACTCACTACGCGGTTGCGTCCGACGACGGCGTGCTCGCGACAGCCCGGTTGGGCACGGAAGTCCAGGTATATTCACAATCGAAGCCAGGTACCGCATTTTCTCCACAGTCTGGCCTGCCTGGTACTTATGAACTTTTGGACGTAGCCGAACGCTCTGGGCGAATTGCTTTCGTGCACTCGGCTCTTGGAAAACCGGCGGAAGTTTATTTAGCTGACAGCGCCGGCAAACTTCTAACTGCGCGACCTCTCACCGCATTCAATAAATTGTTCACCGAACGTAATCTGCCCGAGGGCAAACCTTATCGCTGGAAGGCGGAAGATGGAACAACCGTTGAGGGGATGTTGATCTATCCTCCGGGAAAATTCGAGGCAAAGAATCTTCCCACGTTTGTTTTTATTCACGGTGGACCCGCTGATGCCGACGGCAATCACTTTTCAGCCGATTGGTATGTCTGGGACCGTTTGGCGGCGACCCAGGGCTGGCTCGTTTTTGAACCCAACTACCGTGGTTCAACTGGCTATGGCGACAAATTCCTGATGAGAATGGTGCCTGAAATCGTTTCCCGGCCGGGCAAGGACATACTTCAGGGCGTTGACGCGCTGGTGAAAGATGGCATCGCCGATCCCGACCATCTGACAGTCGGCGGCTACAGCTATGGCGGATATATGACGAACTGGCTGATCACCCAAACCACACGCTTCAAGGCTGCGGTCACCGGTGCGGGTGCGGTCGAAAATGTCGCCAACTGGGGAAACGACGACTTGACCCTCGATGATGCCAACGATTTAGGAGGCCGACCTTGGGAGGTTCCGGAACGCTATAACAGCGAGGCTGCAATATTCCAGATCGACAAAGTAAAAACACCGACCCACATGGTGGCTGGAGCGGACGACATCCGAGTCGCGGTGTTGGAGAACTACTTGCTCGACCACGCGCTGCATTCCCTAAACATTCCGGGCAGCCTGTTGATATTTCCCGGCGAAGGACACTCGCTTGCCCAGAACCCATGGCATGGCAAGATCAAAGTGCGCGAAGAGTTGAAGTGGTTGCAGAAGTATGGCGGCGTTTCGGGAATGACGGCTGTGCCGTAGCGGCGGATTTTTTGGACTAGGGCTTGGCGGACGCGCTGGCGAGATTTACGTGATGGTTTGTGGCGGCGTATTGCGCGATGCCTTTGTACAGGCCTTCTGCAATGTTTTGACGATAGCTCGAGCTCTTCAGTATGTTCTCGTCTTCGGGACTGCTTACAAAGGAAACCTCGGCGAGAATTGCTGGCATCGAAGTTCCCGTCAGCACGACGTAGGAAGCTTTCTTCACGCCCCGGTTGCGCATCCCAGGAGTCTGAGCCGCCAGAGCTCGATGCAGCGCTTGCTGGACCGAGACGGCGAAACGATGCGACTGCTGTACTTTCTCGCGAATATCAACATTATTCCAATCGATATTCTCTACTACGCTCGTCTCGGAACCGTTCTCCGGGGTGCGGGCTCTCACGGACGAGTAGGTATTGGTGTAATAAGTCTCCGCGCCACGCGCTGACGAATCCGTGCTGTAGTTTGCGTGCACCGAAACAAACATGTCTGCCTGGGCCAGGTTGGCAATTTCCGTACGCTTTTCCAGGGGAAGATATGTGTCATCCTGCCGGGTGTAGATGACCTCGGCGCCCAGCCGATTTTCCACCAGCTTTCCTAAGCGGGACACAATATCCAGCACCAGATCTTTTTCCATCAGACCTTTGCGACCAATCGTGCCCAAGTCCCAGCCGCCGTGCCCGGCGTCGAGGACGAGGCGAAACTTGGCTACCTGCGAAGGCAGTTGCGCTTCGGTTTTGCTTCCGACTCGGCCGGGAGAAGCGGAGATTGACATGGTTTGAGGATTGGTCGATGGTGAAAGGTCGTTGCGGCGCAGATCCTTCCCTTGCAAATCGTGGTTCGGCACAGATCCGTCAGACAGAGAAGTATTCCCGGCATCGGTGTCGTTTTCATAGATGGCCGAGGAGATCACTGTTTTGTCCGCGGTCGCAGCTTTTCGGATCTCAACCACCAGCCGGTAAGGATTCGACAGCAGGCTTACGGAGAAATCGGATGGTCCATTGGTTTCGAGTACTACCCGGCTCACACCTTTTTTGGGCTGCGCAATGCGAACTCGTGCGAGCAATGAGTCGCCGACCTCGATGGTTTTGCCAAACAAACCAGGCGCCAGCGCCGTGCCATGCAGATCGAAGTAGATGCGTTCCGGGTCTTTTAAACGGTGGGCTTCATACTGAACTTCTCCCTGCAGATCGATCACTACGGTGTTGGAGTTGGCTGACGAGACATGCCAGATTCCGGTTACCAACTGCCGCAGCGGGCGTTTCTCATCCAGACTTAACAGAGGATCCTGTTCAGTATTTCCCGCTGGCGGTACCGGAGTCGCTTGCTCTTGCGCCGGCGCAGACATGGAAACTGCAGGACTCGGCGAAGCGTGACGAGTCTTCCACCACCATGCCGCAAAAGATGCCGCCGCCAGGACGAGAAGCAGAAGTACAAATACGAGTCCGCGCCGAGATCTTTTGTTCTCGTTTTTTTCATATTCCTGAAAAATTGTAGCCGCAGCTTCCGGTTCCTGTTCAGGAGCGGCTGCTACTGGCATCTCGGGTGTGGATACGTGGACTGAACGTAAATCGTTTTCGTCCGTCAAAAATCCCGGGCTGCCCGGATCCAAAGGAGAATGAACAGTGTCGCTGCGATCGACCCCGACCAACCGGGTCGAGATTTCAGCCAGCCGGTTTTCTTCTTCAGGCTTCATCGCGGCCAGAATCAGCTCAGCGAGAAGATTCAGGCTGCGAACATCGCTGTCGTTGAAGCCGTAAGGTTCCGCCGAAAAGGCTTCCAGGAGGCCGATCGTGCCTCGCGAGGATGCAATCGGGACTGCCACCAGGGAACGGGTTCCCAGGAGACGGCAAACGACCACATTTACTCGTGGATCGCTCTCCGAGTCGTCACAGCGGACAATTCCGCCGGTCCGCAGGCAAGCCCCGGAAAATCCCGAATCCGGGTCCAGGCGCGCTCCTGGCTCTGGAGCGATGGTTCCAGAGGAGGCGCGGCAAACAAATGCATTTCCTTCGGCCAGCGCGATGGCAATGCCGTCCGCGCCGGTAAGGGTAAGGGCTCGCTCCGATACGAGCTGCAGCACCTCGTCCAGAACAAATTGCTCCAGTTCCCAGACGTCAGCGTTATTGGGTTTTGCGCCTAAGCGCTCGCTGGCGCGTCGTTTCCGTATCTGTTCGTGCAGACTGGAAAAGGCAAGCAAAGCTTGCAAGGCTTCGTGGCCTGGGGCGTGGGTAATGGATGGCCCTGCGAATCGGGAAATGAAGGGGGAAGGCGAGCCGGTTGCCTCGCCGGTGGGCCCGGTACCCGTTAGCCGCGGATCGTTCAACCCCAAGTTCGTTAGCTCCGGATGCGCGTTTTTCGGATTGGCGCTCATGCTTCGATCTGGCGGTGGAAATCCCTGTGGATTACTTTCCCGCCGCCGACACGGCAACAAGAGGGAAACGTATCTCCAACCGTGACTTACACAACCACAATTCCGGTACGGCTACAAGGGGGATCGCCGGACTGACAACCTTTAAGTTACAGTGGAATTGTCCTGATCGCAATATTGACTATGCACGAAGGTGGGGGACGCCGACGCTCTTATCCAGTTAGGCTTGTTAGCATTCGGCGTGCCAACAGTAACCAGGCATTGCGTTACCCCCCGGTTTGAGGGTATCGTTCTGAAATAGAGGAGTTTACACGCTGTGGTAGACGAGTCCAAGAAGAAGAAATTACGCTGGCTTTGGCCTCTGGGTGTGACCGCAACCGGTCTAACTGGGGCCGCAGTTGTCCTTTTACGTGGCTGCTGGCACAACAAGATGAGCTGGCCAGTTCGGGCCCACGGATATGCTTATCAGGTCTGCACCGGCTGCGGAATCAAGCGGCTATTTGACGAAAAGGCTTTCCGTTCCTACGGCCCGTACCGCTACGACATCAATAGTTTGATTGCCTGGGATCGCGACCATCAACACGACTTTTATCCACAGGAAGAGCGCCCGGCTTCCTAGCGATTAAGGCTGAAGCCTCCCGCCGGCGGTTGCGGCCGGAGTCGGAACCAGTGTCGGTACTGAGACGTGTCCCGCCCCTTGGCTAAGATTTGGCCATGCCTTTATGGTATCCGGCCCAGGCGGCGTCACCGGTCGCAATTACCCCTTCTCTTCGCCGGCGACGGCACCATTACCGCCATCAGATTCAGAGTCTGGCGTACCTCAATCTGGATCAATCCAACGGCGGCATCATTCGCAATCTGGGCGGGGCAGGAATCGCGGTTCAGGCGGTCGCGCCTTTGAATATCGACCAGCGAGTCTTCCTGCGTTTCGATCTGGCGAACCCGCGCGTACGCATTGAAGGTACCGGCCGCGTCGCCTGGGCAGACCCTACAGGTCAGGCAGGCATCGAATTTCTGGCTCTTTCTCAGCGCTGCCAGCGAGGGTTAAAAGAATGGATTTTCATCCAACTTTTGACCACCGCGCAGGCCACCGCAGATCTCAACTTTCTCTATACCGGAGACACGGAGGAGCTGTTGTTTTCTCGTGTCTCGCGTCCCGCAATCCGCTTTGAGACATCGTACAGAACTGTTGCGCTGGCAATAGAGAAGGACCAGCGCCCACGCCCTTTTGAGCTGCCGTGGTTTCCATTTGCTATTTCCGCGCAGGCGCTCTCGCACGTGGTGGACGGTTTGATCCTGCTATCGGCGGTCCTGCTGTTTGCGGTGATCTGCATCGCGATGATCGGCGTTGTTCCGTCCTGGCCGATTGTGCTGATGCTGGGATTGGGAGTCAGCGGAGTATTCGCCGTCCTCTACCGCTTTCTGTTTCTGTTCTGGATTGGTGGCACGCCTGGAGATTTTCTGGCGGGGCTGACCAACGATACGCTGGCCCATCTTGAAGATGACAGGCCGAGATTCCGATAAGGCCAACCTCAGCTTCCGTCTTTAGTTAGCAGTGCTGCCTAGTGCGTGAAGTATTGCTGTTCCAGCCAAATGCGCAGATCGCGTTTGGTCCGCGCGCTGGCCTCCAGAAACCGGATTCCTGCATTGCCACGTTTATCCTTCCACGCCACTTCACCCTGAAGTTTCATCACCAGTTTGGTGCCGGGGAGCGTAAAACTCACTTTCACCGGGCCAGTAGCTTCGTGAGGCCGCTGCAGGCGAACGCCGATGCCTCCCTGGCTCAGATTGAGCAAGTGGGCGCGTTCGCGGTTCTTTGTCGTGTAGGCGAGTGAAACCGGTACATCCAGCGTCTCGCGGTGATAGCGAAGTCTTTCATCCAGAATCATGTTTCGTGCTGCGGACAATGTGTGAACCGCTTGCTCGACTGAAATTGGTTTTTCAAAAACAAACGAAGCGCCTTTGGACTCCAGATGCTTGCGGCTAGCGGAGCCGCTGACGATGATGAGTGGCACTGCATTCCGGATCGAGCCATTTTGCAATCCGGTCAGAAATCCGGCCGCTCCAGCCAAATCAAAATCAATGATCAGAGCGTCGATCTTCGATTTCGCAAGTTTGGCTTGCGCGCGTTCCGGTTCCGGCTCGACATCGACCCCGATGTGCAGACCGCCCAGAATGCATTCCAGCACGCTGACTTCCTGCAAGTCACGCGAGACCACCATCGATGAGAGTGTCATGACGCAACTGTAGCCGGGCGCGTAATCTGTCCCTAGATAACCAAGGTAATGGAGTGGATCTCTTGAGCCGGAGTCCGGCCTTTACGGTGATTTAGATTTTTAATTTTGATCAGCGAGCCGGAGGCTGAGGTCACTTCAAAGTATTGCGATGGTGACAATGCTGGCGCAGGATTGTCCGGGTTTGAATTCGGCGCGGACGGTTTGTTGCATGGGAAACTGATCGCGCCGGTCGCCGCAAAATCCAATCGTGGACGAAGTCGCTCCCTGTAAAAAGGTGACGAACGTTACCTGTATCGTCGTCCCGTTTTCACCAATGACTGCGCTGAGCTGAACAACACTAACCGCGCCGCTCACGCTAGAGGGCGCCAGCGTGCCGGGGAGGGCGCCACTGATAAAGACATTTCCGCATCCGGCAAGGATCATGACATGACAGGCGGCAAGAGTGAGGAAGAAGAGGCGTTTCACAGGTCATCTCGGGAAAAACTTTCAGAAAGCTTACACCCGCCGGCAACCGCGTTTTAAACAATCAGGAAAAAGACTCGGTTTCGTGGGTGAGAAGATCTTCTCCGCTTCGACTTTCAGTTGCCTTGCGGATTTCCTGCCACAGCTCCGCCCGTCCACTCCCGGTTTTCGCTGAGTAGGGCAGGATCTGAGCGTGGGGATAATCCCGCGCCATGGCTTGCAGCGCATTTCGCAATTTGTTTCCCGAGAGCCGATCGCTTTTGGTGGCTACGATCAGGGTTGACCGCCCAATGCCAGCCAGAAAATCCAATAATTCTTTGTCAGCAGGCTGAGGCGGCACGTTCACGTCTACCAACGCCACGCACAGCGTCAAGGACGGACGTTCTTTCAGGTAGGGGTCGATGAAGGCAGGCCACTGTTGGGAAATCTCCCGCGAGATCTTGGCGTAGCCGTAGCCCGGCAGATCGGTGAAAATCAGCTCCGGCTGTGGCTTTCCGGGCCACCGCACTTCGAAGAAATTAATCGCCCGTGTACGTCCGGGAGTGGAACTCGTCTTCGCAATCTTGGCGCCGAGAAGCGAGTTGATCACGCTCGACTTGCCTACATTTGATCGCCCGAGAAAAGCGACTTCCGGCAGGGAAGGGGCCGGGAATCGACTTGCATCGCTCACCGACATCATGAACCGGGCCAAGACGCGCATAAACCAGTTTGACGGTTCAAGCCGAAACTTGCAAGCAAAGCAGCCGCAACAACGCTGAGGATAGCCAGTTCTTTTCTTTGCGTCCTTAGCGTCCTTTGCGGTTAAGTGCTTTTCACCGGAAAGGACGCAAAGAACGCAAAGTACGCAAATAATGCCACAAAATAAAAAGCCCGCTTGCGCGGGCCTTCTTCGAAACCTTGCTGGGAAATTACTGATGCGCCGCTGGACTCTCGGCTGGAGGAGCGATGGGTGCGATTGGCTGCGCCGTCTCCTCGATGCTCTCGGGAAGCGGTTGCTCCAGTGCCACGACTAAAACCTGGTCCATGGTTTCAACGAAATGGAGTTTCATAGCATTCCGCAGATTCTCCGGCACCTCAGCCAGATCCTTTTCGTTGTCCTGAGGCAAGATCACCTCGAACAAGCCCGCGCGGTGCGCAGCCAGCAGCTTTTCTTTCAGGCCGCCGATCGGCAGAACTTTGCCGCGCAGCGTAATCTCTCCAGTCATGGCGATGTCGCGCCGTACTGGAATCTTGCTGAGAGCACTGGAAATCGCCGTGGCGATAGTGATGCCGGCTGAGGGGCCATCTTTGGGGATCGCGCCTTCCGGTACGTGCACGTGAATGTCGAGCGTGCGATAGAAGTCGCGTTGCAATCCCAGCCGGTGGGCACGGGAACGCACATACGACATGGCGGCCTGGGCCGACTCCTGCATCACATCGCCAAGTTTGCCGGTCAGAGTGAGCTTGCCCTTGCCGTCCACGACCGTGGCTTCCGTGCTGAGGATGGACCCGCCTACTTCAGTCCACGCCAGTCCGGTAACCAGGCCGACTTCGCTCTTTTCGTGGGCCAGCGTGTCGCGGAACTTCACCACGCCCAGGAAGTCGTTCACATTCCCCTGCGCAATCGCGACGTTGTAGCCTTCGCCTTCCTTTACCACCTTGCGCGCAACTTTACGGCATACGTTGCCGATTTCCCGCTCAAGATTACGGACGCCAGCTTCCCGGGTGTAGGAGCGAATCAGCGACGTGATTGCGTCGTCGGTAAACTTCAGGTTCTTATCGGTGAGGCCTGCCTGTTCCAACTGTTTCCTGACCAGGAACTGCTTGGCAATCTCAACTTTTTCGTTCTCGGTGTAACCGTGGAGACGCAGCACTTCCATCCGATCCTGCAGCGCGGGTGGAATGGTGTGCATGACGTTGGCGGTCGCGATGAAGAAAACTTGCGAAAGGTCGTATTCGACGTCGAGGTAGTGGTCCACGAACATGAAATTCTGCTCGGGATCGAGTACTTCGAGCAGAGCTGCGGAAGGATCGCCGCGGAAATCCATCGACATCTTGTCGACTTCGTCCAGCATGAAGACAGGGTTCTTGGTGCCGGCTTTCTTCATCATCTGGATAATCTGTCCCGGCAACGCGCCGATGTAGGTGCGGCGATGGCCGCGGACTTCGGCTTCGTCGCGCACTCCGCCCAGCGACATTCGGACAAACTTGCGGCCGGTGGCCTTGGCAATCGACATTCCCAGCGACGTCTTGCCCACTCCCGGAGGCCCAACGAAGCACAGAATCGAACCTTTGGGATTCTTGACCAGTTGCCGCACCGCCAGGAATTCCAGGATGCGGTCTTTGATCTTCTCCAGCCCGTAATGGTCTTCGTTCAGGACCTTTTCTGCGCGGCTGATGTTGCGGATTTCCTTCGACCGCTTCTTCCAGGGAACCGCAAGCAGCCAGTCCAGATAATTACGCGAAACCGTGGACTCGGCTGACATTGGCGGCATGGCCTCAAGCTTTTTCAGCTCCTGCACGGCCTTGTCGCGCACTTCTTTGGGCATCCCGGCGGCTTCGATCTTTTTCTTGAGCTCGTCGAACTCGCTCTTCTCGCCGCGGCCCAGTTCCTTCTGGATGGCCTTGATCTTCTCGTTGAGGTAGTACTCTTTTTGGGCCCGCTCCATCTGCCGCTTGACGCGCGACTGGATGGTACGGTCCATGTTCAACTTCTCGATTTCGATATCGAGCACATCTCCGATCCTGGTCAAACGCTCGGCGGGATCGAAAATTTCCAGCAGTTCCTGCTTTTCTTCAATGGAAAGTTGCAAATTAGCAGCGATGGTGTCAGTCAGCTTGGCAGGGTCTTCCATGCGCACAGCGGCGATCATGGTTTCGTAATTCAGCGACTGGCAGAGCTTTACATATTGCTCGAAAAGGGCGGTGACCCGCTGCATTCCGGTTTCGATCTGCGGGTTCGTCTCGGTCGCGTAGCGCGCCACACGGAGTGAGACCTGCATGTAGCCTTCGGTCTCGCTGATCTGCAGAACTTTGCCGCGCTCGATACCTTCTACCAGCACCTTGATGTTCCCATCCGGCAACTTCAGGCTCTGTACGATGTTGACAATAGTGCCAACCTGATAGATTTCGTTGGGTTTGGGCTCGTCGATACTGGCGTCATGCTGGGTCGCGAGGAAGATCTTTTTATCTGCGGCAAGAGCTTCTTCGAGGGCACGGACGCTTGATTCCCGTCCCACCACGAACGGCGTCATCATGTAAGGGAAGATGACTACGTCCCGAATGGGCATCATAGGAAGCTTTTTTGTTTCGAATTTTTCTTTGGCTGTGGTCACTATTTCTCCCAAATACGATTGGCCCAACCCCGGGCTCTACCGGCGTTACAGTTTACCCCGCCTTCTCCATCATTGCGAGAGTAACGCTGCGCTTTTCCACCATTTCCCGGGTCACTTCGAACTCTTTCACCTTCTTCTGACTGGGCAGATGGTACATCAGATCGAGCATTAACTCTTCCAGAATCATACGCAAACCGCGTGCTCCGACCTTCCGGGCCATGGCCTGCCGTGAAATTGCTTTCAATGCCTCATCGCTGAACTTGAGACGAACATTCTCGAACTCGAAGAGACGCTGGTATTGCTTGATAATCGCGTTCTTGGGACGGGTCAGGATCTCGATGAGGGCGAACTCATCCAGGTCTTCCAGCACACCGACGACTGGCAGACGTCCGACAAATTCCGGGATCAGGCCAAATCTGATCAGATCTTCTGGCTGGATGTCGCTGAGCAGTTCGAAGTTGCGTTTTCGGCTGGCCGCTGGTGTTTCTTCCGGCTCGCCCTCCTCGGTGCCCATCTTGAAGCCCAGAGACTTCTTTCCGATACGACGTCCGATAATCTTCTCCAGGCCAACAAAAGCGCCGCCGCAAATGAACAAGATGTTCGTTGTATCAACAGGTGTGAACTCCTGGTGAGGATGCTTGCGCCCGCCCTGCGGAGGCACATTGGCGACAGTGCCTTCCAGAATCTTCAGCAATGCTTGCTGTACACCTTCTCCGGAAACATCGCGGGTGATCGAGGGGTTCTCATCCTTGCGCCCGATCTTGTCCACTTCGTCGATGTAGATGATGCCGGTCTGCGCCCGGCCCACATCGCCATCGGCCGCTTGTAACAGCTTGAGAATAATGTTCTCGACATCCTCGCCGACATAGCCCGCTTCGGTGAGCGTAGTGGCATCGACGATGGCGAAAGGTACGTCCAGCATGCGCGCGAGAGTCTGCGCCATCAAGGTCTTGCCGGTCCCGGTCGGGCCGATCAGCATGATGTTGGACTTAGCCAATTCCACACCATCGCCGGCGCGCTGGCGGTTCATGTAGATGCGCTTGTAGTGGTTGTAGACCGCGACCGCGAGTTTCTTCTTGGTCTGCTCCTGGCCGATGACGTATTCATCGAGGAAACTCTTTACTTCCTGCGGCTTGGGCAGTTGATTCGGAGTAGTGGTCGGCGGCGTTGCGGTGCGGTCATCTTCCAGGATGGAATTGCAGACCGCTACGCACTCGTCGCAAATATAGGCTCTGGGATAGTCGCTGGGGGATGAAATCAGCTTCGCCACTGCGTCCTGCGATTTGTGGCAGAACGAACAGCGCAACATCTCCTCGGTGCCAGTCCTGTTTTTCACTCGGCTTTACTCCTTTGTTAACCCGCTCTTTCCCGTTTTACGCGCCCGTTGCCCGGTCGGCAGGACAGAACGTTTCACGCCGAGACTGCTCGGAACTGATCGGGCGAAACCCGATCATACCCTTATCTCGTCTTGTAGATGATATCGTCTATGATTCCGTATTCCTTCGCCTGCTGCGCGTTCATAATGAAGTCGCGCTCCACGTCTTTCTCCACTTTCTCGAGCTTCTGACCGGTGTGTTTGGCCATTAACTGGTTAGTAATCTCTCGCATACGAAGAATCTCGCGGGCATGAATATCGATGTCTGTGGCCTGTCCTGACAAACCGCCCATGGAGGGCTGGTGTATCAGAATGCGCGAGTTAGGCAATGCCAGCCGCTTTTTGGCCTGGCCCGCGGCCAGCAACAGCGCCGCCATGCTGGCTGCCTGACCGATGCAAATCGTCGTGACATCGTTCTTCACGTACTGCATGGTGTCGTAAATCGCCATGCCGGCTGTGATCGATCCGCCCGGAGAGTTGATGTAAAGCTGAATGTCCTTCTCCGGATCTTCTTGCGCCAGAAAGAGCATTTGTGCAATCACCAGGTTGGCGATGTTGTCGTCAATCGGTGTGCCGATGAAAATGATGTTGTCCCGCAGCAGTCGGGAGTAAATGTCATAGGCGCGTTCACCCCGGCCAGTCTGCTCGATGACCATGGGGACCAGCATCATTTTTGGATCGTTCACATTCACCTGCCACACTCCTATTCCCGACTACTAGCTCATTCTGGGAGGATCGAAAATGTCCGCGTCAGGCGGACTGGCGATATAGAAAATCGAGGGTCTTTTCGCTGCGGATTCTATTTCGAATTCTATCCAGCGCCCCATCACGTGTCAAACGCGCGCGAATCGCTTCCGACGTCTGTTTTGACTGCGTGGCCAGCGCCTCAATCTCCGCGTTGATCTCCTCGTCGCTGACTTCGATTTTTTCTTCCTCCGCGATCTTGTCCAGCAGCAGGGAAGCCTTCACTTCCTGAAGCGCCTGTTCCCGCTGGCCCACGCGCAAGCGGTTCAAGTCCATCTTCTTGATGTCTTCGGCTTTCATCCCCTGAGCCGCCAGCGCGCGCAAGCCGCGTTCCAGGCGAACGTCCACCTGCCGCTCCACCAGCGCTTCCGGTACCTCGAACTCGCTGCGCTTTACCAATTCCGCAACGAGTTTGTCCTTGGCTTCGTGTTCGGCGGTATGCTTTCGCTCCGCTTCCATTCCGTCACGAATGCGTTGACGAACTTCGTCCAGAGTCTTGAACTCTCCCAATTGGGTAGCAAACTGATCATCCAGTTCTGGCAGAGTCTTTTGCTTGATGGATTGCACTTTCACAGTGTAAGTGAAGGTCTCACCCGCCAGTCGTTGCTCGGCAGCATCCTGGGCATAGACAACGTCGAACACGCGCTCATCTCCGGGAGAAGCGCCGCGCAGGTTCTCGGTGAACTCAGGCATGGTGTCCTTGCCCGCAATTTCCACCATGATTTCGTCCATGTGAACCGGTTTGCTGTCTCCGTCTTTGTCCTTGGGCTGGCCATCGAGGGAAACCTGGGCATAATCTCCATCGGCCAACGGACGTCCTTCCACGGACGTGTAGGTCGCGTGTTGCTCGCGAATCCCGGTGAGAGATTGCTCGACTTCATCGTCGGTGACTACGATCTCGGGCTTTTCCGCGCGCAATTCCTTGTATCCCTCAACCTTGACTTCCGGCATCACTTCAAACGTAGCCTTGAAGCGCAGAGGTTCATTGTCCTTGAGGTGAAGATCGGTGACTTGCGGCTGCGAAACCGGGATCAGTCCCTGCTTGTCGGTTTCCTTGCGGAAGTAGCGCGGCACCAGTGCCTCTACAACGTCACTCTTCAAATCCTCGGAAAAACGCTGACGGATGACGGAGGCGGGCACATGTCCGCGACGGAAGCCGGGAATGCGCGCCAGCTTCTGATATTTCTGGATCAGAGAATCGGTTTCGCGGTTTACTTCTTCAACAGGGATTTCAACGTGGATTTCCCGTTTGGTGTTGCTGGTAGTTTCAGTGGGGCTCACATTTACCTTTCAACTTCCAACTCGTCGCGCCGTTCCATTTTGGAACTAGTCGGCGAGTCGCGCAGCATCGGCCGCAACTCTGAGTGTAAAGATAGTTGGAGAGTAGCGTCAAACTCGGGAGCCGGAAAATCGAGGTAACATCAGTAACCTCCTGGAACAGCGAGACCGCCGGGAGAGTGATCCGCCTTCCAGTCAGTTGCGCCGGCAGTCCAAAACCTCGGGAAATTCATCAACTGCGCGATTATCGTTGCGCGCCTCCGCTTACAATCAAGCTCGAATGCCCAGCTGGCTTGTTCAACTGAACCGTGACGTTGTGGCTTGCACACGATGTCCGAGGCTCGTCGAGTATCGCGAAAGGATCGCGCGGGAGAAGCGGCGTGCTTACCTGGGTTGCGAGTATTGGGGAAAGCCTGTCCCGGGTTTCGGCGATCCCAACGCGCGCGTGCTGGTGCTCGGACTTGCCCCCGGCGCCCACGGCTCGAATCGCACAGGGCGGCCGTTCACCGGGGATGCATCGGGTAAATTCATGTATCCGGTATTGTTCGAGGCCGGTTTTACGAATCAACCCACCGCCGTCGCGTGCGGCGACGGTCTCGAATTGAGGGATCTCTATATAACGGCCGCGGCGCGCTGCGCCCCGCCCGACAATAAACCTCTTCCCCAGGAACTTGCGAACTGTGCGTCCTACCTCGACCGCGAGATGGAAGGGCTTAAAAACCTTCGAGTCGTGGTTGCGCTGGGGAGAATTGCGTTCGAAGCCTATCTCAACTATCTAAAGCGACGAGGCTTGCTGCAGAACAAAAATCCGTACCAGTTCGGTCATGGGGCCACTTTCACAATGCCGGACAACAAAATTCTGCTCGCCTCCTATCATCCTTCCAACCAAAACACGCAAACCAGGAAACTTACGCGTGAAATGTTTGCGGCGATTTTTGAAGAAGCAGCCCGATTGGCAGGAGACAGGGAGCGGAAAGCCTGACGAATCGTTATGTGGTTTACTTAACTATGGTTAACTCAGGGAAGAGACTCGTCGCAACAATTCGATCTGTCTGCGCGTTGTTGACGATTGTCCTGTTCGGGGTTCATTGTCCAGCCCAACAGGGTCCTTCTCCTTCGCCGGATATTCAGGACAACAGCTTCCTGGTAGAGGAGGCTTATAACCAGAATTTTGGCGTGGTACAGCACATTTCGAGTTTCACCCGTTTTTGGAACAGCAAGGACTGGAATTACACCTTCACGCAGGAATGGCCGGTCCCCGGTGACGCGCGCCAACAACTCAGCTACACTCTTGCCGCTTTGCACGCCGGCGCATTTCCCGGTTCTGGCGTGGGTATCGGCGATGTTTTCCTGAACTACCGGTATCAACTGGTGGGAAGCGGCGACACAAAAGTTGCCTTCGCTCCCCGGCTCAGCCTTATCTTCCCGTCCGGCGATTCAACTCTCGGTCGCGGCCAGGGAAGTTTTGGTCTGCAGACCAGTCTCCCGCTAAGCGTTATGCTCACAAAAAAACTCGTCAGCCACTGGAATGCCGGAGCCACCTTCTTTCCCAGAGCGCAAGACTCCTCGGGCGATCGCGCTGCAGTCGCCGGTTACAACTTTGGCCAAAGTTTTGTCTGGCTCGCTCATACGCGATTCAACGTCCTGCTCGAGACGGTGTTTGCCAGTTCACAGACGGTAGTTGGCCGTGATCGTACGGAGTGGTCGAATTCTCTGTTTCTTAGTCCGGGAGTTCGCTGGTCTTATAACTTCCGCAATGGCTTGCAGATTGTTCCTGGAATTGGCGTTCCAATTGGAGTGGGGCCGAGCGAGGGCGAAAAAGCCATCCTTCTTTACCTGAGCTTCGAACATCCATTCCGCAAACTGCCCCCGAAGTAAGTTTCGGAACTGACTTCTAGAATCCTACGAGCACAGGCTCAGGCTCCAGATGGATGCCCCAGAGCTCCTCCACGCGCTGTTGAATATGGTCTTTTAAGGCCAGGACGTCGCCCGCAGTCGCCTCTCCCCGGTTGACGATCGCCAGAGCGTGTTTGCGGGAAATCCCGACGCGTCCGCTGCGGTACCCTTTGCTGAAACCCGAATACTCCACCAGCCATGCGGCTGATACCTTCCTCTGGGCGTCTAGTGCCGGATAGCTTGGGATCTGCAATCCCTTCGCCTTCGCCCGAGCGGCTAAGTCGTCATATTGCTGGGAGTTCAGTATTGGATTCTTGAAGAAAGAGCCAGCGCTCCGGCAGTCTTCGTCTCCCGGCGTGATCAACATGGCCTTGCTGGCTCGTATGCGGCGGACCGCTTCCCGTGTGCTGGTCAAAGAAGGAGTCTGTTGAAAGCCAGCGAAGTGCTTTTTCAGATCCGCATATTCAATGCGAGGCTTGCCGCCGGGCTCAAGGGAATAGGTAACGCGCAGGATGATGAAACGCCCCCGCTCACTGGTGTTGAAGATGCTGGTGCGATATTCGAATCCGCACGCCTCGGCGCAGAGTTCACGAATCTGTCCGTCTTTAAGATCCAGGGTGAGCACCGACGCGATGGTTTCCGCGACTTCCTGGCCGTACGCTCCCACATTTTGTACGGGCGTTCCGCCTACGCTTCCCGGAATGCCGCTCAGACACTCCACCCCCGCACAGTTGCGCGCGACGGCTCGAGTCACAAACCTGTCCCATTCTTCGCCCGCGCCCACCTCGAATAGCGTTTTACCGTTTTCGCTTCGCTCGTCGATTCCAGGAATTGCGATTTTCAGGACCAAGCCAGGCCAGCCCGCATCAGAAATCACCAAGTTGCTTCCACCGCCAAGAACAAACATGGGAAGATCGCGCAGGCGCGCAAACTGGACGGCTTCAACGACCTCGTTGGTGGTCTTTGGTTCAGCGAAGTAACGTGCCGGGCCGCCCACTTTTAAGGTTGTCAGCGGAGCCAGTGGCACATTTTCCAGAACGTTCATGATGGTATGATTTCTTTCAATATATACGAGCGCCGACAGCCGGCTTAGGGTCGTCGCACGGTACGTCGGGACACAACCTGGTGTGACTTGCGCCGCTCGGAAACCGGGATTTTCAGGACGTATTACAATAGCGTTGAGGAGAAAAAATGTACCCAGAGATCATGGTAATCCCGATGCGAGAAGAGTTGACCCGTCTCGGAATTCAGGAGTTGCGCACGGTAGCGGAAGTTGACCAGGCGATACCGAATCAGACCGGCACAGCGATGGTTGTGGTGAACTCCATTTGCGGGTGTGCCGCTGGACGAATGCGTCCCGCAGTGCGCGCAGCGGTGCAGCACACCAACCGGCCCGAGAAAATGTTCACCGTCTTTGCCGGTCAGGATAAAGAGGCCACGGACCGGGCTCGTTCGTACTTTGCGGGATACCCGCCGTCATCCCCTTCGATCGCTTTGCTGCAAGATGGCAAAGTTGTCCACATGATGCATCGCAGCGACATCGAACATCGCGAGGCCGCAGACATTGCTAAGGAATTGAAGAGCGCTTTCGACAAGTTCTGCGCGAAGCCTGCCCCCGTAGCGTAACCGCAATATTCGACTCAGCACTGATCACCGGTCCGTTTGAGGGCCGGTGTTTCGTTGCGGAGGGAGACGTGGGAGGGCACGGAAAAATGAGCGCTACGTTGCTGACTCCTACCTCGGCCTAGTGGGCTTCCGTATTGCCTGAAATGTCATTTCTTTGGCCTCGCTTCGCGTCTGCCGCTTCCAGGTAAAGAACAGTTCGACATAGCTTTGCGTAATGTAAACATCGGGTCGGATTCCGACAAGTTTTGCCGTTCGATCGATCCAACGGGCTGGACCTTCAATCTCGCCAAACGAGCCAATTGGAGTTTCGTCCAGTACCACGTGGCCCTTTCCGTCATACCACTCCGCCCGGAATTTTTCGTAACGGAACGCGGGCTCATATCCTAGCGACTCCAAAACCCGTTCCAATTTTCTGCCGTCGGCGACGCGAGTTTCGGTCTCGACCCTGCTCTTGTGACGCGTTATCTTCCCCTTCGCCTTATGGGTGAGCAGCCATTCATTGCCGTACTTTCGCAGGCGAAGAACTTCGCCGCGTTTTTGCAAGACTCTGCCGGGAAGATCGTACAAAGTGTTCTGCTCACGGGTGCGGGGAGTCAACTGGCGGAATCCAGCGGCTCTGAGCCGGCGGGCGACCGCGGAAATACTGTCCACGCGGAATTTGATTTCAATTTCTTTGCTGGATGCCATTGGAAAATGTTTCAGATGTCAGAATTCTGACTCGCGTTCGTCTCGATTGACAGTCGACTGTTCCATCATGAAAATGTTGGCAGTTTCACCAGATCTTCCCTGGGAACCGCCTCAGTCTCGTGGCCAGCTTTCCGCCAGGCAGCAAAACCGCCTACGATTACGAACGCGTTGAATCCTTGCTCCCGCAGCATGTGCGCCACCCGGGCGCTGGTCGCTTCGCGTGCTCAAGTGCAGTAGACATAAATGTCTCTGTCCTTTGCCAGGGTCTTGATCTCTTCGGCGAGGTTGTTCGGTTCCACGCGGATTGAACCTTTAATGCGGGCCGCCCCGGCGTCGTAGTAGCCGTGACTGCGGACATCCATCAGAAGGACCTTGTCTTTATCCTCGGACGATAGCCGGCGGGCGAGTTCCTCGACCTGCACACGGGGCACTACGCGATACACAATATTCTTGCGATAAAGCCAGACCCTATACGCCGCATAACCGATAAGCGCCACCACGGTGACTGTTTCGACCGCCCGTCCCGCGGTCTGAAAGCCGTGCGCTACCGAAGCCAGAACATCTCGAAACAAGTACCCAACTGCGATATAGACGATGGCATAGAGAGAAGCTCCGGCCACATCAAAGCGCAGAAAAAGATCAGGACGCATCTTCATACTGCCAGCGAGAGGCGGAGCCATGGTATTGATTCCGGGAATGAACTTGGCAAACAGCAGGGTCGCCTTGCCGCGTTTGTAGAACGATTCGGCGGAGCGCAGAATGCAGGTTTCCGGGTTGACCGACAGTTTGCAGAGAAATCCGAGCAGCCCCCATCCCATGTATCTTCCCATCACGAACAAAAGGGAGTCTCCGACAATCATTGCGGATACAGCCAGCAGAAAAAGACTATGGAGATGCAAGACACCGGCGGCCGCGGCGGCGCCCCCGGCGACCAGGGCCAACGCCGCAGGAACGGGCATTCCTACTGCCTCGGCGAGGACAGTAAAGAACACTAGCATGTATCCGTGACGCCCGATTGCTGAGAGTAACGCTTGCATCGATGGGCCGTGGTGGCAGCGTTAGTATAAAGAAAAAGGGCGGCCTATGCCGCCCACTGCGGTATTCAGTCGAGGTACAACTACTTCGCCATGCTGTCACCCTTGAGCATCTTTACGCTCATGACGTGAATCTGGCCCTTGTCGGCGTATACGTGGGCGCTCACTTCAACGTGATGGCCGTCATGCCCCTTCAGGGCTTCCGGGTTCGCTACGTCCCACGACTTGCTGTCCTTGTCGGAAACAAAAGTGACCTTGTCACCGTCAGTTTTCACAGTGCCCTTGATGTTCTTCAATGGTGCGGGGGCGGTTTTGGACATGCTGTCGTTAGCCGCGTCCTGCGCAAAGCCTGCCACTGTACAACACATGACGGAAAGAGCCAGGGTGAGAATCAACATCTTTTTCATCGGTAATCTCCTTTATGGGGTTAGGTTTAAGTTTCGACTCGACTGCCTGTGTGATTACGGTCCAGGGGGAGAAACGGATTTCCTCCCTAACCACGGGAAATCTACTCGAATCTCTAATCTGGATTTGCTCCGTGCCTTCAGATGGAAGCTAAGGGTTTGCAGTTGTATCAATTTTCGGCGATCGACATCCCCGGCATGGGCTCTTGATCGGTCAGTTCGAGGTATTCGGCTCAGGAAAAGGGAATTATTACGCTTTTCAAGGACTTAACCGGAAGGAGTTCGGCAAGCCTGGCTAACTTCAATCGCCTATTTCTCTCTGGCCACCACTAATTCCGGCGCCCACAGCAGAGCCCGTTTGATTTCGCTGTCAGGAAAATTGCAAATCGCGTTGCGCGCCAGGGTGGCATATTGCAGAGCCCGCGCGTTGGCGGCATCGAGCGAGCCGTAACGCTCAAGGATCGCGATAATTTCGCGATGCGTGACGCCGTCAAAAGCGCGCTCTCGTAACACGGTCTCGATCGAATTCGCGCTCCTGCGGCGTGCAGCGCTCCAGAGCGTGGATCACCGCCATCGTGACTTTGCCTTCGCGCAGATCGCTGGCTACGGGTTTTCCCAGCACATTCTCCGAAGCGGTGAGATCAAGCACATCGTCCACGATCTGGAATGCCATCCCCAGGTCGCGCCCGTATTGCGCCAGACCTTCTTCCTGCTCCGGAGTGGCGCCGCCCAGGATCGCGCCCATCCGCATGCAGACCGAAAAAAGGCACGCCGTCTTGCGAAAGATCAGATTGAAGTGCTCGTCCAGCGAGATGAGCTTGCCCAGCTTTTCCATCTGCAGAAGTTCGCCTTCGACCATCTGCTGGGTGAGTTCGATCAGGGTGTCGAGAATGCGGAAGTTGCGCTCCTGCACCGCGACCTTGAAGGCCTGCATGTAAAGCCAGTCGCCGGCCAGCACGCACTTTGAATTTCCCCATTGCGTATTGGCGGCGGGACGGCCGCGGCGGGTCTGGGCCTCATCAATAATGTCGTCGTGAACCAGGGTCGCGGTGTGAATGATCTCTACCACCGCGCCCAGTCGAATGGCGCCACGTCCCTGGTAGTTGAACAGCTTCGCGGAAAGCAGAAGCAGCAGCGGGACGAATGCGTTTGCCTCCGCCTCCGCGCAGATATTCCCCGATCTCGGTGATGGCCTCGACGTCCGAGACCGTGTCCCGGCCGAACTCGCGTTCAATCGCAGCCAGGTCTTCGCGCAGAAGCTCGAAGATTTCTTTTCCGTTAATGGTGGCGGGGGTGCTCACTAGTTCGTCCGGTAATTCGTAAACTGCATATCGATTCCGAAATCCTGCTGCTTCAGCAGCGCGATGACCTCCTGCAGGGAATCCCGATCCTTGCCGCTCACTCGCACCAGATCGCCCTGAATCGATGCCTGCACTTTATTTTTCGAATTCTTGATCAACTTTACGATTTCTTTCGCTTTTTCCATCGGGATGCCTTGCTGCATGGTGATCTTTTGCTTGGCGGTGCCCCCCAGGGCTGATTCCACAACGCCGTGAGTCAAGCCTTTCAGCGGCACGCCGCGCTTCACCAGTTTTTGCTGCAGCATGTCACTCACCGATTTCAGTTTGTATTCATCGATCGAGTGCAGCGACGATCGCGTCCTTGCCTTCCAGTTCGATCTTGGACTTGGAGTCCTTCAAATCGAAGCGGGTATGGATTTCCTTCGACGCCTGCTGGATAGCATTGGAGACTTCTTCCAGATCGATCTTGCTCACGATGTCGAATGTGTTTTCGGGCATGGCCGTAGCGCTTTCGTGCAGAATGATATGAAATGTAACACTTTGAGGGTATCAGAAGAAGGGGTTTCAACGCCGCAGTTCTTTAGCTGCCCTCGCGGCTTCCGCTCAAATGGAAAAAATTGTAAAAATTTGTAGCGGTCTGATGGCCGATCTCTTCCGTCGAAAGCCCGCGCATCTCACCCAATCTGACGCGCCACTTCCTTTACAAATGCGGGCTCGTTGCGTTTGCCGCGGTATGGCACCGGCGCCAGAAAAGGCGAATCGGTTTCGATCAATATGCGCTCCAGCGGCACTTCTTTCGCCGCGTCGCGAATGGGTTGGGCCTTGGGAAAAGTTATGTTACCGGCAAAGGAAATCATGAACCCGATATCCAGGGCGCGTTTAGCGTGCGCCCAACTTCCGGTGAAGCAGTGCAGGATCCCTCCAAGCCCGCTTGATTTCCAATGCTGCTCCATTAGTCGAAGACAGTCGTCCCATGCGTTCTCGCTCTTGTCTGAAGGACGGCAGTGAATCACGATTGGCAGTTTTGCCGCTCGCGCCAATTCCATTTGTTTCAGGAATATTTGTTGCTGTAATTCGCGCGGGGAATGGTCGTAGAAATAATCGAGGCCAATTTCGCCCCAGGCAATCACCTTGGGCCGTTTCGCCAGTTTTTCCAACTCTTGAAAATCGGCATCCGTGGCCAGCTTGGCCTCATGAGGATGAATGCCGATCGTCGCGTAGATAAATTCGTACTGTTCGGCCAGTTTTATGCCGCAGTCTAACGACCCTGGTCCAGTTCCACTTCCGATGGCGACAATTTTCTCAATGCCATGCATCCCGCGCGCGAGCAATCGTCTGGTCGCGGTCGGCGTCGAACTGCTCCATATCAAGATGGGCATGGGAGTCGATGAACATGCGGCGCTCGCTAGGGTTTCCGGCTGTCGAGAGCCCGTGTCAGGAGGTCCAGCGCTTCCTGCAGCTTTGAGTGCACGTTTCGAAGGGCGTCTGACAACGCGGGGTCAGGCTGCTTGCTGCTTTGTCTCCGGAATATGTCGGCAGCTTCGCCCGGTCTGTGCACATCGGAATCGAGCAGATCGGTAATTCGTTCCGATACGCCTTCGCACAGGTTCAGCCAGTAAAAGGGGGAATTGTCTGAATTTTCTTTGCTCATCGTTCCTCTTTGCTTCAGTCCTCTCTACTTGAGTCTGGTTCCAACCGGCACATCCTCCAGGAAAGCGGCCAGTATGGGCTTTCCACCTTCAGGCGATGCGGCCACGATCATGCCGTTCGATTCCAGCCCGCGCAACTTGCGCGGCGCAAGATTCACAACGATCACAACTTTGCGGCCGATCAGAGTCTCCGGCGCATAGGCTTCGGCGATTCCAGCTACCACTTGCCTTACTTCTGTTCCGAGATCAACTTCAAGCCGCAGCAGCTTGTCAGCGCCTTTCACTTTTTCGGCGACCTTTACCTGGCCCACGCGCAGTTCGACCTTGGCGAAATCCTCGATGCTGATTTTGCCATCGGCTAGAGCCGTCGGCGCCTTAGGCGCGGGCGCAGTTACGGGCGCTGTCGCGGCTGTAGTTGCCGGCACTGCTGGCGTAGCTATTTTTTCCGCTTCCTCTGCGACAACTGCAGAGGCAGTCCGCATCTTGCTCTTCCATCTGCTGCATCCTTTCGATTGCGCTCTTGTCGGCGCGGGGAAATACCGGCTGTACGTCCCCGAGTTTCGTGCCAAGGTGAAGTTGTCCCCACTTCAAATCTGCAGAGATCGAATTTCCGGATGTCTCCCAAGCCCAACTGAGTCCAAATTTTCGCGGTCGCGTCCGGAATGATCGGATGGGCCAGAGCAGTCACGATCCGCAAGGCCTCGGCGCTGGTGTAAAGAGTGGTGGCCAGTTGCGAGCGGCTTTCGTCATCCTGTTTTTCCCCAAGCGCCCAGGGCTGGTTCTCGACAATATATTTGTCCACGGCGGCGACCAGACCCCACGCAACTTCCAAAGCACGCGAGAACTGGCGTTGCTCAAACAAAGAATTAAACTCCGCGATGGTCTGGCGTGCCGTATCGGCGATCACGCTTTCTTCCGCCCGCGATCCTGCACGAGATGGATATGGAATCTCGCCTTTGAAATAGCGCGCGATCATGGTCAGGGTGCGGCTCGCCAGATTCCCCAATCCATTGGCCAAGATCGGCATTGTAGCGTTGCACCAGCGCATCGAAGGAAAACGACCCGTCCTGCCCGAAGACGATTTCTCGAAGCAGAAAGTAGCGCAACGCATCGGTACCCAGGACATCGAGAATGGTTTCCGTTCGCACAATATTTCCGCGCGACTTCGACATCTTGCTTTCTTCGAAAAGCAGCCAGCCGTGCGCCATAATCTTTTCGCGGCAAGGGCAGCCCGGCAGCCATCAGCAAGGCCGGCCAGTAGACGCAGTGGAAGCGAACGATTTCCTTCCCAATCATCTGCACGTCGGCTGGCCAATACTTGTCATATTTGACTGCCTCGGCGGATCCATACCCAAGCGCAGTAATGTAATTCGCCAATGCGTCCAGCCAGACATAAATCACATGCTTCGGATCGTCGGGCACGGGAATGCCCCAGGAAATTGTGCTGCGGCTGACCGACAGATCCCGCAAACCTGAGCGCACAAACGACATCACTTCATTGCGTCGAGCATCCGGACGGATGAAATCAGGCTGATCGCTATAAAGCTCGATCAGCTTGTCCTGAAATGCTGACAGCTTGAAGAAATAATTCTCTTCGCGCACGGTTTCCGTCGGACGCCCGCATTCCGGACAGGGAGCGCCAGGCCCTACTGAGTCGACGTAGAGTTCGTCGAAAACGCAATACTGCCCGGTGTAGTGCCCCTTGTAGATATAGCCATTGTCACGGAGACGTCGCCACAAGGCCTGTACGCCGTGCTTGTGTTTGTCGGAAGTGGTGCGGATGAAATCGTCGTAGGTCAGTCCCATCCGGTCCCAGAGAGCACGGAACTCTGCGGAAACTTCGTCGGTGAGTTGCTGTGGAGTCTTGCCCGCCGCTTGCGCAGCTCGTTCGATCTTCTGCCCATGCTCATCGGTGCCGGTCAGAAAATAAGTATCGAACCCCATCATGCGTTGGCGCCGCGCGATCGTGTCGCACGCGATCGTAGTGTAGGCATGCCCGATATGGGGGCGCGCGTTGACGTAATAAATAGGCGTCGTGATGTAGAACTTTTCAGTCATGATGGGTTCTTGCTGCGCGCGGAAAATTCTATTTCTGCGGTCCCTTCAAATATCCCTGCATCGCTTCCTGCATAACGCGCTTGAGCGGAACATGGTGGGCAGCAGCCAGCTTCCGGCAATCTTCATACTCAGGCGCGTAATTGGTAACTGTGCCGTTCATGCTGGCAATTTTCAATCGCACGTCCCCCCACGAAGTCATGACCGTGATCCATGTCCGCGCCAGCGCGTGCCGTTGTTCTTCTCGTTGCCGCACTCCGAGCGTACTTGTTTCGGTGAAAATAATACGGGTCAGCCTGGACGCATCTTCAGCCTTCGCCAACACCGTCAACAGCATCCCCGGCCGGTTTTTCTTCATTTGTATCGGAAGGGCGAAAGTATCGAGCGCTCCCTCGGCAAGCAACCGGTCAACCACATAACCGAACACCTGAGGGTTCAGATCGTCGAGATTTGCCTCCAGCACAGAGATTGTCTCGGTGGAAACATTTTCTGCAAACGCGGGTTGCGACTCCCCGATAGTTATGCGTAGGACATTTGCGTGGCCGGAAAAGTCACGCGTGCCGGCACCGTACCCCGATTTCTCAATTGTCATCGCGGGAAACGACGCGAATCGTTTCGCCAAAGTCTTGACGATCGCCGCACCGGTTGGCGTCACCAGCTCTACTTGAACGCCTGACGAATAAACCGGCGCGCCTTTCAGCAATTCCACTGTCGCTGGAACGGGCACGGGAAGCAGGCCATGCGCGCACTTTACGGTTCCACCTCCGACGTTCAGCGGCGAACAAACAATCTCGTCAACGCCCAGGGCTTCAGCACCCACGGCGGCGCAGGTAATGTCCACCATCGCATCCACCGCGCCTACTTCATGGAAGTGCACTTTTTCAATGTCATGGTTATGAACTTGGGCTTCCGCAGCGCCCAGCGCCTCGAAAATCGCGATCGCAGTACTCTTCGCGCCATCACTGATGGCTGCGCTGCGGATTATCTCGCGGATCTCTTTCAACCCGCGCCCGTGCTCATGCTTATGCTCGACTGGCTCGGCGATTCCCGCTCGCGCGCCTTCATTCCGTGTCTGTCCGTAATTGTGTTCACGCAATTCGACGGGCTCATGGTGATGGTGTTCATGACCATGATCGTGTTTATGTTCACGTTCGTGGTCGTGTTCCGGCCGCTGATTTTGCTGCGCCCAGAAGATTTCCCGAGGTACCTGTATCTCCCCGTTCACGAAGACATCCACCTTCGCGGCCGTGATTCCACTTCGATTGACCCTCGAAACCTCCAGTCTCGCTCCAATATTCAGCGCCGCCACCGTGTCTTCGAGCAGCTTTACCGGAACTCCGGCATCCACCAGCGCGCCCAGAAACATGTCGCCGCTAATGCCGGAAAAGCAATCGAGGTAAGCTATGCGCATTTGAAAACCCTAACCACGAGGAACAACAGGAACGACATCCCAAAAGTGAATTTTCTTCTGTTTCGTGCCTCGGCGCTTGAACGCCTTTTTTGGTGAGAATTCGTGCCGCGACATTCATCATAGGGAACCTCCGAACCTCCGTCAAACCTCGCTTCCGCTTGCAGTTTTGCTACAATCACTCTTCTCTTCAACATCTTAGGGGAATTCTTGTACCGTAATCTGGAACGCCGGTTGTCCCAGCACGTGCGCGACTTCATCCGCCACACCTATTCGCTTGAGCTGCCCAAAATCGTCATCGAGCAGCCACCCAAAATCGAGTTTGGCGAGTACGCATTGCCGCTGGCGTTTGAGCTGGCAAAAAAGCTACGCAAAGCACCACGAAAAATTGCGGAAGAGATAGTGAACGGAATTGGCCCGATTCAAGGATTCGCCAGGTTGGAACTGGCGGGTGCGGGCTACATTAACGCCCATCTCAAACGCGAAGAACTGGCGACCGGTCTCCTGGCCGACGAGATGCCTCGCGCTGAAGTTCCGCCCGGCAAGATTCTGGTCGAGCACTCCAGCATCAATCCAAATAAGGCGGCACACGTGGGCCACCTCCGCAATGCCATTCTCGGCGACACGTTTGTCCGGTTGTTGAATTTTGCCGGTAGGGAAGTGGATGTTCAGAATTACATCGACAACACTGGCGCCCAGGTGGCAGACGTAGTTATAGGATTTCTTGATATTGAGACGAAGTCGCGAGCAGAGATCGAAGAGCTGACCCGCCAGCCGCGCTTTGACTATGTCTGTTGGGACCTCTATGCCCGCGTCTCGCAATGGTACGCGGAGGACAAGCAGAATCTGCAGGTCCGTCAGAAAGCGCTGCACGCTATCGAAGAAGGTGGGAATGAGACTGCCGCGATCGCTGATCTGATTTCTGTCGCAGTATTACGTCGGCACCTCGAGACCATGGATCGCCTCGATATTGAATACGACTTTCTACCGCGCGAGAGCGAAATCCTGCACCTTCACTTTTGGGACGCTGCCTTCACCAAGTTAAAGGAAAGCGGAGTGATTTTCTTCGAGAGCGAAGGCAAGAACAAGGGCTGCTGGGTAATGCGCAGGGCGGGAACGGCAAAACCCGAAAGTACCGGAAGCGAGGAAAAATCTGTCGAGGCCGCGGAAACTGATGAAGCCACCGGGCAGGTCGCCGAAGAAGACCAGAAAGTAATCGTCCGTTCCAACGGTACCGTAGGCTATGTGGGCAAAGACATCGCGTATCACATGTGGAAGTTCGGCCTGCTGGGTCGCGACTTCGGCTACCGGAAATTCTATCGGTACCCCAATGGCCGTGATTGCTGGATTTCGACCGCGGTTGGTGCGTTGGACCACCCTCACTTCGGAGGCGTTGCGGAAATTTACAACGTGATTGACGCCCGCCAGTCGGAGGCGCAGAACACAGTCATCGAGGCTTTGCGGGGGCTCGGATACCACCAGCAGGCCGACCACTATGTTCATTTTTCCTACGAGATGGTCGCTCTCACCCCGCGCTGTGCCGCCGAACTCGGCTACCAGCTTTCCGATGAAGACAAAGGCCGGGCGTATATCGAAGTGTCGGGCCGCAAGGGGTTTGGTGTAAAGGCCGATGATCTGCTGGATCGGCTCATCGCATCGGCGAAAAACGAAGTGGATTCACGCCATCCGCAATTGCCGGAAATTGAGCGCGCGAAAATTGCGACCCAGATCGCGGTGGGCGCGCTGCGCTACTTTATGCTGAAGTTCACCAAATCGTCGGTAATCGCCTTCGACTTCAAGGAGGCGTTGAGCTTCGAAGGTGAGACGGGTCCGTACGCGCAATATGCGGCGGTGCGCGCCGCCAACATCTTCCGCAAGGGAGGTATCGATCTCGACGAATTTGGTCGAATTTCCGAAGGTGCTCTTTCCCCTGCGGAACTGGGAAAATATCTCGATGGCGAAGCGGGCAATGAAATTTGGGAACTGTGGCTAACCGCGTCCAGGACTTCCTACATCGTCGACCAGTGCATTGCTACCACCGAACCAGCTTACCTCGCCAAGCATGCATTCCAACTGGCTCAACTTTTCAATGCCTTCTACCATCGCCATCCCATCCTGAGCGAACCTGACGAAGGCCGAAAGACGTTTTTATTAGCGACGGTGGTGGTCGTCCGCCGGGAACTTACCAGGGCGCTGGCCGTGATGGGAATCACCGTCCCGGCTGTGATGTAAGGTCAGCCCACCCAGCCAGGCTGCCGGACCGTCACCTTCGCGTAACCGGGTACAAGGTAACCAGTGAGATTGTCCTCTTCCCGCTATGCCTAAGTGCTTTAAGGACTTTAGTTGTGCCAGGGCTGGGCTCGGTAAGTAATAACCAAAGTTTCCATTCGTAACTTTACCGTACATCGAAACACTCCTAGACTCTTGCCATGCATTCCTGGGAGGGAGATCCGCGGCCGGAGCCGGTGCAGGAGTATGGCACTATACGGCCGAACACGAAAATCAAGCTGGACCAGTCCATCGATCCGCGCGCAGGCAGCTGGCGTATTTTGTTCGCGGTCGCTGCGGGGATCCTGCTGGCAGTGCTTTTCGTGACCGGTACTGCCCGGGCTGCATTTGAGCAAGTTTCCAAATTGCTTACAGTGCAGGGAAAACCACAACCGGCTTCTTCCTCGGTACTCTCGGAACATGAAATCGAGAGTTTGGACCATAAGAGTGCGCAACAACAGGCCGAACTCTTGTTGGAATGGTCAGTAAATCACTACGAAGGCGCAAACGAACAAATCGCCGCTCGCGCCGAAAGCTGGTGGGGCAAGTTGAAGCTGACGCCTCACTTTAATTCACTGATCACAACCGCTCTCAACTCGAATGATCTACGGGTTCGCGCGGCAGGCATTGAGTTGGACCTGGCCGCGATGGGTGCGGTAAAGGCGCCGGCCACCGTTGAAAAGTTGGCACAACAGGCAGAAAGCGGTCCCCAGGCTGAACGGATATGGGCACTCTGGGAGCTGGGCCTTCTCGGCAATCGCGGTGTTGTGCCGGAACGTGTCAACGAAATACTCGTCGCTCAACTGCGCGACTCAGACCCTGAAGTTCGCCATTGGGCGGTAGAAGGGCTCGCTTACCTGGGTACTAACGAAACTATCGCTCCTCTGCTGCAGGAGTTTCACGACGATCCTTCACCGATGGTTCGGGAGCGCGCTGGATGCAGCCTGGCACAGTCCGGCATGTTGACCCAGGAGCAAAGGCACAGCATCATCCCACGATTGCTGGACTATGCCGACGACTCGTCTCTGGATACGCAGACCCACAGCTGGGTTTATCAAGCGCTTCGGGACATCACCGGAAAGAACCTGCCGAGTGACTCCAGCGCCTGGAGAAACTGGTACAGCACCAGCGGAAGCTAACCAGACAGTCTTCTGGTCTCCGGTTCCTGGCGCCCTGTCTGAGCATTCTTAAACTTTTCTACCAGAAACCGGAAGCCAGTTTTATCCTTACTCCGCCATCTTCGCCACATGCACATCAAAGTCGGTCTTTGGCAGCAATGACGTAAGCTGGAACGCCCTGAATCCCTCTCCGACAATTTCTGTGTGACGGTAAAGTCCGGGCTCACTGTCCACTGTTTCGTGGCGTCCATCCAAATGATTGATGAATTCCTGCGCCTGCCGGACATCCACCTGGCCGCTTTTGGCCCGGGTTACGACGGCTTCCGCGGCATACGAGCTAACCAGCTTGGGCCAATATTTTTCCAGAAGGTTGGTGCCGGCAAAAATATCGGCCCAAACAATCTGGCCGTTGACTGCAACTACGACACCGACTGCACTCTGATCGCGTAGTTGTCGAATCAGGCTCTGATAATCGCGTTGGACAGGTTCTGCCACGGAAGCGAGCCGCTGTTTCACTTCCCGGTTGTCCATGACCCGCGCGTAGGAACTCGTGGTGTTGATTGCCTGCGCCTCCGCCTCGACCGTTACTGTTTCCGCCATCGCTGTCCGCGCCTTCGCAACCTCGGACCACACCTGCTGCTGATCCTTGTCGGCCATCGCCTTGGCACGGACATTAGGGGCTGCCATCGGTGCCGGGGCTGCAATTCCAGCCGCTCCCTGGATTCCAAATCTGTCGCTACTACCTACCCAGCGACCCGGTTCCACACAGAAAACGCCAAGATCCATGGGATCACTCTCGGGCGGAATAATGCGGTCTTTGCCGATTACCCGGTCCTGTTTGCCTCCGGTCACAATTTCCCCTGCCAGCAGGATCAACGGCCGCTTCGAGTTGTTGATCAACACCAGCTGGTTGACCTGTGCTCCTCCTCGTAGACTAGGGTTGCTTCGCCGGCGCATCAACGGCTGCACGCTTCCGGATTCGGTAACAATCACTTCGCCCGATCGCAAACCTTCGTCGAGCGTCAGAAACTCCCGGGTATCAAAGGAGTGCGCCGCGACCACGGGGAATATGGTCAGATTTCCGTGCCGGATGGATGCCAGAACGGTGTAACCCGATGCAGGCATTCCGCCAGCGGGAGCCCGGCTCGGCAAAAATAAGGCGATTCCGGCAATCAGTCCAAACAAGAGCAAAAACAAACTCCTGGGATTCATGTTGTTCCTCCGTAGCGCTTTGAGTTCCGTCTGTCGCCCAGCGGGCTTCCGCGCCGCCAAATCGGTGGCGGTTTCTCGCGCTATATGAGGAACGCCAGATTTTCGGGTTCTTGCACACAAAAGTTGATAGCATCCGGGATGGCTGCACCCGTCATGACTAAAACCGGTGTCCAACCCACTGTGGCTTCGTCGGATTTGAGATCCCTGGAGTTGGAATCCGTGATTACGGGGCTGTACGAAAAGGGTGAAACCTTCGGACTGAGTCGCGAGAGTTTCGTCGCGATCCTCAATGAAATTGCCGGTAGATATTTGGCCACTGGAGCGTCTCTCCAGGAAACGACGGAACTTTATGCCAGCTTGCGGATAGAAGAGTTAATGCTGGCCCGTGCTTGTGCCGTCGGCCATGAAGGCGCCTGGGAAGTTTTCATGACGCGCTACCGCGAGAAGTTGTATGACATCGCGGCATATATCGCAAAGGAGAGTTCCGCTGCGCGCGAACTCGCCGACTCCCTCTATGCCGACCTCTACGGAACTACCACTCGTGACGGTCTGCGTGTTTCGAAATTAGCCTCCTACACTGGCCGCGGTTCTCTGGAGGGATGGCTGCGCACCGTAATGGCGCAGGAATTTGTGAACCGGTATCGCCGGCAGAAGCGGCTGGTGAGTTTGGAAGAAGCGAGTGAGGACGGCAAAGAGTTCGCCGCAAAAGAAACTGAGTCATCGCCCGCGGTTGATACGCGGGTCGAGGCTGTGACCGATGAAGTCTTGTCGGCGCTTCGGCCAGAAGATCGATTTCTGTTGGCATCTTATTATCTGGACAAACGTACACTGGCGGAAATTGCGCGCACCCTGAGCGTCCACGAATCAACCATAAGCCGCAAGCTGGATAAACTTGCCAAGTCGGTGCGCAAACAAATTCTTGCCGGGCTGGAACGAAAAGGTATGAGGCGCCACCAGGCTGAAGAAGCTTTGGACATCGATGTGCGCGATTTGCGATCAAATCTCGGAAATTGGAACGCGCAAGAATCTGGTGGCAAAGCGTTCTCTAATCAGAAAGGGGAAATCAAGCCGTCGGAAAATGAACCCCGGACATTGGGGCTCGGCCCGCCTGGCTGAGAGAGCGGGAAGGTAAGCCACGTAGCCGCAAGATGCATAAACGCAAGAAAAGAGAATGGAACAACTTCCCAAGATCGCGCTGCAACGACTCCAGGCAACCGGCAAGGCAGGGCCTCATCCTGATCCCGACTTGCTGACTGCATTCGCGGAGAAATCGTTGACCGAGCGCGAACGCATCCAGGTGCTGAACCATCTTGGTCAGTGCACCGATTGCCGGGAGGTTGTGTCGCTGGCCACGCCAGAGGCCTTGCCTTCTTCTATCTCGCCCGTGAAATCTCCTCGCATACTGGCGTGGCCGGTACTGCGGTGGGGGGCGCTGGCAGCCTGTGCAGTGGTAGTCACCGCCGCGGTGACGCTTCGCTACGGGCGGCAGCAAAGTGCCGGGCCGTTGACCGCCGAACAAGCCGCGGCTCCTGCTCAATCGGAGACCCGCATATCCGACGACAAGGTCTCGAAGGAGCTCGCTCAGGGACCGGCGGAAAAGAACACGCAGCCGTTGGCAGTGCAGTCAGAACGAGCCCCCGCGAGGAGGCCTTCAAATCTTCGCGAGGATCGGGTTGGAAACTCTGCGGCTGGTGCCACTGTAATGAATGGATTGGCCGCTGAGTCTCAGAAAAACAGTCCGGCGTTAACAGACAGGACCGCAACCGATCCGCTGCTAGACAAGTATCAGGCAAAAGCCGAAGCTTCAAAGTCTCTCCAGCCCATGGATAAGACTTCGTCCGCCGGACAATTCGCTGCACCGGCACCTGCCGCCCCGCCAGTCGCCGCAAATTCCCAAGCCTCAGTTGCGGATGCAAAGAGCAAGCCGCGGGATGAAGATCTCAATCAAGTGATGAAAAGTACGAACGAAACTGTGACGCTAGAGAGCGAAGCGATTCAGGTTGATACCGCACAAGCCACGGCGGGCATAACCAAGGATGAGGCAGACAAGAAACGCGCCAACACAACGGCTACGGGCCGGACCGTTCGCCAGTTAAAGGCTTCTCACAATTCCGCTCCGACTTGGACGCTGTCTTCCGATGGCGCATTACAGCGTTCTTACGATTCCGGAAAGACATGGCAGGCAATTCCGGTGACGACCAGTGCGGTGCTTCGCGCGCTTGCCGCAAACGGTCCCGATGTATGGGTTGGTGGCACAGACGGCGCGCTCTTTCATTCGCCCGATGCTGGAGAACATTGGGCGCAAGTTCAGCCAGTCGTGGGTGGCGCACCACTGACCGCGGACATCGTTGGTGTCGAATTTAGTGATGCCCAACACGGAACAGTGACCACCAGCAATCATGAAAAATGGAAGACAGCCGACGGCGGAATAACCTGGAATCGAGATTGAACACCAGCGTACGGCAAGGGATTACGGTTTCGCACCGAACACTAGCCACTGACAACTGATTTTTTCTGCGTTACCAAAGTGACGTTTACACCAATGCATCGTCAGCCTACTATCCAACTCGTGGTTTGGCAGTTCTGGGGGAGGGCTGCCGGGCGTCCTGAACTGAAAAGTTCAGGACGTTTTTATTTTGGGCCGTTTGCCGGCGGGCGCGGGTCGATACCGGCCGCCTGAACCTCCGGCCGGCCTTTTGCGACTTCTCTCTCGGTTGTGCATCAAATACAGTGTTACGATACAGCAGCCAAATGGCTGATCGAGCGGTCCGCATGTGGAATCACGGCGGGCGACTCTACCGGAGGGAAAATGGCGGGTAATGGAATTTTGGAAGTAACCGACGCGAATTTTGACCAGGATGTTCTGAAGTCAGATCAGCCGGTTTTGGTGGACTTTTGGGCAGCCTGGTGTGGACCTTGCCGCGCCCTCGCACCGATCGTTGATGAACTGGCCAAGACTTACACTGGCAAAATCAAAGTCGGGAAAATGGATGTAGACAGCAATAGCGCGACGCCCATGCGCTACGGCGTTCGCGGAATTCCTACCTTGCTGGTCTTCAAAGATGGCCAGGTGAAGGAACAGATCGTAGGCTACGTACCGAAAGAGACCATTCAGAAGGCGATTGACAAGCACGTGTCATAACAGTCGTCGGTCTTCAGTCGTGAGCCAGAAAATTCAAACGCCCGGGTTCATTCCCGGGCGTTTTTTGTTTTGCGATTGAATATTGAGAGAAACGCTTAATACTTCCTCAAGACCCCAATCACCTTTCCCTGTACTTCCACCGACGCTGCGGGCACGATGATCGGCTGCATGGTTGCATTGGAAGGCTGAAGGCGGATATTTTCACCTTCGCGGTAGAAGCGCTTTAGAGTGGCGTCGGTGCCTTCCACCAGAGCCACCACGATATCGCCGTTATGCGCTGTCCTGCTTTTCTCCACCATCACATAATCGCCATTGATAATGGCCTCGTCCTGCATCGAATCTCCGCGGACTTCGAGCACAAACACTTCTTTGGAGCGCACAAAGTCGGCGAGCGAAATCGTTTCGTTGCTCTGCACGGCCTCGATGGGTTGGCCTGCGGCGATTCGGCCAAGTAGCGGCAGAACCATGGTGGTGTTCACCGCCATGGCCTGCTTGAGTCGCCCCTTGGGCGGTAGCAGATCGATCGAACGGCTGCGGTTGTAGTCGCGCGTCAGCAGTCCCTTTTTTTCCAGGTTCGAAATGTGCTTGTGGACCGTGGCCAGCGAACTCAATCCCAACCCGGATCCGATCTCTTCGAAGGATGGAGAGTAGCTGTTCTTCTGTACGAACTCGGAGATGAAGTCGTACACCTGCCGTTGTCGCCTGGTGATTGCCATGAAGATAATTGTAGGCGAAGATTAAGCGAAGTCAAGAGGGCAGGTGGATGTGCGTCGATTTTTCTTCGCCTACGAATGGCTGCCGACGGGTTGGCGATCCAACTATTCCGAGGTTACCGCCTTAAGAAACTGATAGTAAAAATCCACTCCCTTGTAAAACGATGCCACTGGAATTCGCTCATCCTTGCCGTGAGCGCGAATGTCGTCCCTGTCGATGGCCTCTCCGGAAACACAATACGTCGGCATGCCGGCCGCGTTGGTGTAGACGCCGTCCGAAGCACCGGTTGCCATATCGGGAATCACCGGCAATCCGGGCCACATTTTTGCGACAACTTTCTCGAGCGGTTGGAAGACGTCGGGGCGCAGTGGAGGTGGCGCAAAGGACTTGCGGTTGGTCGTGCCACCGATTCCTCCCAGCTCCTGCACCGAAATCTTCGGATCGGCAAACACTTTCACCAGTTCCTGCCCGATTTCATCAGTCGAGTGTCCGGGAACGATACGGCAGTTCACATTCGCTTGCGCAGTTTGTGGCAGAGCATTGTTTGCATGGCCGCCATTCAGGCGTGTGGCCACGCAAGTGGTATGCATGGTGGAGTTGTCGATTGGATCCTGCGACAACCGGGCTACGGCTTCCATGTCCGGAGGATTTTTCAAAATCGCCGCCATGTCTGTTGCCCGCTGGCCCGTCGCAATCTTCGACATGCGCTCGTAATAAGCGCGCGTGATGTTGGTCAACTCAAAGGGAAACTGGTAATGCTCCAGCCTCACCAATCCATTGGCGAGGTGATAGATAGCATTGTCTGGTTTCGGTAAGGAACTGTGGCCGCCGGGATTGGTCACCGTCAGTTGGTAGTCGGAGTACAGTTTTTCCGAGGCATCCACCACCATCATCTGTGGCTTGCCGTGCTCGGCCAGGATTCCGCCGCCATCGTGATTGAGCACGAACTCGGCTTCAACCAGTTCGCGGCTGTTCTTGATCAGCCAGTCCACGCCGTTCGATGTACCACCCTCTTCATCCGCGGTCAGTGCCAGAATGATGTCGCGATCCGGCACGTAACCTTCCTTCTTGAAGCGCAGCAGCGTCGTGACCATGATCGCGTCACCGTCTTTCATGTCCTGCGTGCCACGCCCGTAGAAGTAACCGTCTTTCTCTACGAATTGAAACGGGTCGGTGGTCCAGTCGTCACGCCGCGCTTCGACAACATCCAGATGACCAATGAGCAACACCGGTTTGTGCTTGCCGCTGCCGTGAAACCGTACTACCAGGTTTTTCTTTCGATCGTTGGGCCCGAGGATGTGAAGGTCGCCGTCGGAAAAACCGGCATCCCGAAAACGCTGGGCCATCGCCTCGGCAGCCGTCGAAACGTTGCCGACCGAGTCAGTAGTATTGATCTCGATCAGTTGCTTGAAAATGTCGTGGGAAAGCTGCTTGGTAGCGTCGTCAATCTGCGCTTGTGAGTATGAACAAAGGAAAATGAAACAAAGAGCGGAGGACAAGAACCATGTGCGAGTCGTCAACCGTGGTCTCCTGGAGAAAGGGGCTGTTCTCGGGCTCCCAAATCTAGCAGCAGAATTGCCTACCCTGCAAGGTGGTCACGGCAAGTGCGATCGTTTTACGTCATGATTTTATAAAAATTTCGCTTGCGGAAAGCCTGTACTCATGGCATCTTCAGACATCTTTATAAGAAAGGACGCCCAATTTGGTTGAACTCACTCACAAATCGCTAAACGGTCAACTGCGGCCGGTTATAGGCCAAAGTTGGTTGAGGGCGTCATCATCCCGCGCCAGTTAGTCTGCGGCGCCCTGTAACTTTAAGCCGAACAAAATAAGAGATCGCTGCGCGGCAAAGGCGGTAGTTCGGTCAGTTGCCGAGCCTAATCGACTGCTGCAATTCGCCCATTGGATATAGCTTTACAGGTCCGGTGCGTTGAAGTGTCGTCGATTTCCCCGTGCCTTTTATTTGCAGGGTGAGGTATGTGCACCTTCGCTCATAGCCATCGCAAACCTCCGGTTTAGACACCGGTTAGAAAACGGAAAATATGTTGGGACTCTTGAAAACCATGTTGAGCGGCCAGAACGCGTTTGCGTCTGGCGGGTTGATGCTCATGATTATTGGCGGTCTGAGTGTTTATCTACGAGCCGTGCCGGAAAAGCTTTGGTCCTGGATCGTAGGTCAGACCACCATGATCATTACCGTGGCGGACGATGACGCGGCATTTGTGTGGGTCAAGGAATGGTTTCTGGAGCAGAAGTTCCTTACTCGCATTCGCAGAGTTGATCTCGACACGACAATGCGCAGCGAGCGCATCGCGCTTATTCCTGCGCCAGGCAGGCACTGGTTCTGGTATGACGGACGGCCGTTTGTCGTCTATTTCTATCGCAGTGAGGAGTCGCGCGAACGAATCGTGAGGCGGACTGAATCATTGACCTTCAGAACACTCGGAAGAGAGCGAAGGGTTCTCCAGCGCTTCGTTGACGACGTAGTGGCATGCCACGTCCGGAGGCTGGGCGTGCAGTCGTGTCTCTTTGTCTATAACGACGGATGGGATCGGGTGGAAGGCTATGCGCCGCGGTTGCTGGATTCGGTCATTCTGCAACCTGGCGAAAAGGAACACCTGATAGAGGATATCGGACGCTTTCGGAAATCGAAGCGGCGCTATCAGCGATTGGGAGTTCCATACCATCGCGGCTATTTACTTTATGGGCCTCCGGGGACAGGCAAGACTTCGGTGGTGTCGGCAGTGGCGGGGTATTTCGGTTTGTCAATTTATTCGATCAATCTCGCAGATTTGAATGATCGAACTCTGATGAACGCAGTCAATCTGGTGATGCCCAACTCAGTGCTTCTGTTCGAAGACATTGATTGCATGAAGAGTGGTACGTCCCGTGTGCCAGCGGATACCCGCACGAACGAGGGCAAGCAGGGTGCTGACGGAAAAGAGAGTGCGACCGACCGGAACGGTGTCACGCTTTCAGGGCTGTTGAACGTGCTGGACGGTTTTTATGCGCCGACCAATGTCTTGTTCATGATGACTACGAACCGGATAGAAATGCTGGACGACGCTCTGCTGCGGCCGGGTCGAATCGATTACAAGCTTTATTTAGGAAAGGCTGGTTACCGCCAGAAAATTGAATTGTACTGCAGGTTTTTTGAGGGAGTGTCGGAGTTCGAGGCGGCAGCTTTCGTTGAAACGCACGCTTCAGTTGAAACCATGGCGGAGTTTCAGGGTTTATTGCTGGCTTTGGAGCAGGAGCAGGCGGGTCGTGAATTGGCGGTCGCTAACTTTTAAACGATGTAGTTCCACCAAATCTGGTTTAGCCAGGGAAGGAAGGTCGTATGCCGCTGGCGGTTCTGGTGTTGATTTTCAAGTTCGGCGCCGAGATTGTTCGGGGGCTTGTCCGCAAGATGCGGGAAGTGAAGCCATTGCCGCTATGTGCGGACTGTTTGCACGCGCATGTGCAGTACGCCGCGAACGGTCAGCATGCGATCTCCTGTACATACGGAGGTGCGGTGCGTCCCGTGATGTTGGACGTGCTCTACTGCACCGACTACTGTGCGCGTAATGCACGGAAGCGCCCTGACGTGATCGGTTTTGTGCAGATTGTGTCGAGTGAATGTGGGGAGGGAACGGTTTCAGCCGTGCCCTCTCCGTTTTTTAGCAAGCCGATTCAGAATCTGAGAATGTCCCCAAAGGACCGGCTGCTATCCTGAGTTATGGATGTTCCTGCTGGACCCTCAATCCAGAACGCTCGTCCCGGGCTATGCGAGACCTGTACACACGTTAAGCGCATCCAATCTGACAGGGGTTCCGTATTTATCTTGTGCCAGTTGGCTTTGACAGACAGTCGATTCCCGAAGTACCCGCGTTTGCCCGTGTTTTCCTGCGCGGGGTACGAGCGCTCCGGCGGCTCAACTCCATGAAACACCTCGGGATAGCGAACTGAAACTTTTGTCCGGCCAGTCACTCTATATATAGGCGAGCCGGTTGACCGGCTTGCGGGGGTACGTATGTCCAGAATTCCGTCTCATTACGCTCTTTTGTTTCTAGCTCTTCTTACCGGAACCGTGGCCTGCAGTATGGGAAACGCTTCCACCGTTGCCGTGCCGGGTCCGGTTGTCGACGCGTCCAAATCAGGGAAGTCCGGCGAGCAAACCGCAGTAATTGCCGGAGGCTGTTTTTGGGGAATCCAGGCAGTTTTCCAGCACGTAAAAGGTGTAGTGAGCGCGACCTCGGGATACTCGGGAGGAGAAGCAAAGACTGCGGAGTATGAAGTGGTCAGCACGGGAGAAACCGGTCACGCGGAATCGGTGAAGATTGCTTACGATCCGTCACAAGTCACATACGGCGAATTGTTGCGAGTATTTTTCTCGGTGGCTCACGATCCCACGGAACTGAATCGGCAGGGCCCGGACGACGGAACGCAGTACCGTTCGGTTATTTTCTATGGCAATGATGAACAAAAGAAGATTGCCGAGGCGTATATCGCGCAGCTCGATAAAGCGAAGGTGTTTTCACATCCGATCGTCACCCAGGTTGTGCCGTTGAAGGCGTTCTATCCCGCAGAGGCCTACCATCAGAACTATGCGACGCTTCATCCCAATCAGCCTTACATAATGTTCAACGATGCGCCAAAGGTGGCTCATCTGCGGCAGGAGTTTCCGGATCTTTATACTGGCAAGTAATACGGGGAAGTACCGCGGCATTTCAGGAGCTTAATCATGTTCAACTCAGAGCTTGACCGGGATGCGTCGTCAATAAGCGTAAGACGGCGTGCCTTTTTGGGAGTTTCCGTTTCGGCAATCGCTGGAGCTTTCCTTTGGTCGCTGCGTAAGCCGACAGTGATTGAGGCAGCGATGCCGAAAGGTGATCCCGGAGAAGTCACCATTGTGCAGTTCTCCGACTCCGGACAGCGACTTCAGAAAGTCCACGTGCCGAAGGTGATAAAGACTGACGACGAGTGGCGCAAGCAGCTTTCTCCCGGTGAATTCGATATTACGCGACACGCAGACACGGAGATCGCTTACACGGGAAGATACTGGAACCTTCACGACAAGGGCCTTTACCGCTGCATCTGCTGCGATAACGCATTGTTCAGTTCGACCACCAAGTTTGAGTCCGGCACTGGATGGCCAAGCTTCTGGCAACCGATTGCGTCCGAGAACGTGCGGTCGATTCGAGATAACAGTATCGGTATGGTGCGGACCGCGGTGGCGTGCACGGAGTGCGACGCGCATCTGGGGCATGTCTTCGATGACGGGCCGCAACCTACCGGCCTTCGATATTGTATGAATTCGGCTTCACTGAAGTTCGTTAAGCAGGCCTAATCACCGGTTCTGGAAGGTCGACCCTGATGAATGCCAGTCTTCCGTCATTTCGCGCTCCTAGCGCCCCTGAACGTATTTTGAACCGGGCCTTTGGTGTTCTGGTGGGAATGGGCTGGGGTTTCTCTCACACCTATTTGCTGCAGGTTCGCGGACGCAAGAGCGGAAAGATCTACTCCACGCCGGTCGATCTGCTTCTGATGGATGGAACGCGCTTTCTGGTGGCTCCGCGAGGCCAAACGCAATGGGTGCGCAATGCGGAAGCTGCAGGAGAAGTAACCCTCAAGAAGGGAAAGCTGCTGCAGAGGTTCAAGCTGCGATCTTTGTCTGACCAGGAAAAGCCGCCAATCTTAAAAGCCTATCTCGACCAGTTCAAAGCTGAAGTGCAGAGATTTTTCCCGGTGCCGGCGGGTTCACCGGTAGAGGCGTTTCACGACCTGCTGCAGAGTTACCCAGCCTTTGAATTGATTCCCGCGTAGCGTTGGAGGCCGGGCGTCCCGCCCGACGAGACGCCCGGCTATTCCAGCACCTGATCGTCCAGTTTTTTTCTTCCCCAATCGGCGGCCGCTTGCACGAAGGCCAACACCAACGGATGAGGTTTGCCCGGTTGGGAAGAGAGTTGGGGTTGAAATAGGGTCGCAATGTAGAAACGGTGAGTCGGAGACTCAATGGCGCGAATTTCTCCTTGGGGACCCCGCGCAACCACCGGGAATCCGGCTTCCATCGCGGCCCACTCGAAGTCAGGATTAACCTCGAAGTTGCAGAAAAATTCTTCGGTGACGGTATCCTGCGAATAGAACGACTGCAGGTAAGACCCGGGACGCAGCCTTATCTCGGGAATCGGACCTGACAGCTTTGGAGCGCTCTTGGCGCGATCTGGAACTGCGCACGCAACCGGATAGATTACGATATTTTTCGATCCGGAGTTATTTTCAGCGCTATCTGCGTCCTTGATTCCCAGCACATTGCGCACGCATTCGATCAGCGTGTACTGAAATCCGCCGCAGGTTCCGAGGAATGGCCGATCGCGCTGGCGCGCGAATTCAATGCCCTTGAGCATCCCGTCGAAACTCTTATACGGACTACCTGGCGCGGCCCACAGACCGTCGAAACTCTCCAGCTTTTTTTGGGCATCAGGCGCAAGCAGGCTCGTGGTCGGAATCCACTCCGCTTCGAGAGGCAAATTCAGTGTGGCGGCGGCGTGCTGCAATGACTTCTCGACTGCAGGGAGGGTCGGAGACCTGGGATCATAATCGCCGAGAATTCCGATACGGACAGGATCACTCACTGGGTCATTTTAATGGAGAATTTCAGGACTGCGGAGAATGACTGGTGAGAATGAGAGTGAGAAGGCTGGTGCGCGAAACGTCCACCTCATCGGACAAAGACTCTACTCTCGTCCATGCCAGCGTCCGCTTACGAATGGTTCCGTGCTGAGCTTGCGAACCATCTCGCGTGGAGCGGATACACAGTTGCATTGGCCTACGGCGACCATACCCGCGAGATCCTTCGAGACTGAAGTCTCTCAAGGTGACGTCAAGAGCGGGAGCCAACCTACTAAATTTATTTCGCTTGAACCTGAATGGGACTCGCGAGCTCGATAGAGGTTTTCGGGCCGCCGACCAGCAGTTTTTGACCGTGCGCGATGTAGCGCGCGATGACGGCTGTCCTCGACCAATCCAGGTCCCATCCGTTCTCGATAGCAATAATTGTGTAATTGCCCGGAATCACGCTGTGGAAGGTGAACGTACCGTCCAGGTCGCTCTGGTCCCGGCGGAAGAGTTGGGGATTTTCTTCAGGGTTTTTCGGAACCAGAACGATCATTGCTCCGGCTGCCCCCTTACCAGCACGTTGGGCGATGCCATTGACGTCGGCCGCGCCTCCTATGACTGTTATGGACAAAGACAATGGTCCGGCGGGGACAGTAAATGTGTGGCCGGATACTGGGGCGCCATTTACCACCATGGAAATCACCGAGTAGGCACGGGATTCGGACCCGGCGAGGACTTCATAAGTCCCGGGGACAACAGCAGAGAATGTGACTTCGTGATCGGGAGTGACTTGTGAAAAGCCGACGACGCGGTGCTGAGCATTGCGGAGTGAGAACGTCATCTGCGGAGGGATTGAAGTTGCGTCGACAATCTCGACCTTGGCGGAGATATTGCTAACGGGTTGACCGGCAGCGACGTCCAGTTCCTGATTGTCTTGGGTGATGTCGACCGCGGTAATATCGTTCGGTCCCGGCTTGCCGCGCGGGAAGTACAGATTGTACTTGCCGGGAGCCGCAGTGATCTCAAAGACGCCAGGCGCCGTCATCTGCACGTTGGCTTGCAAGTTTTGTGCAGGACCATCGAAGTCGCGCTTAAACAACATGGGAAATGAAAAATTCTGCCCTTCCAGCACCGGAGTGCGCAGGATGACGTGCAAGGCGGGGACGGGCGTCAGATGGACATCGAGATCGACATGATCGCCGCCGCGGACCAGGATGGGCGTAGCGTCTTCCACTTCGGTCGCTCCAGCGTAGTACGTAGTCAGGTAGACGACGTCGAGAGCAGAATCGGTGGAGATGGGGACATCGGGGACGCCCTCTTGGCGAGTTGACCGCGGGTGTACCGCATACCAGGGACTGGCCTCAACGGAGACGAAGAAGGTGCCGGCATCGAGCGGAACGAATTCAAAGTAGCCCTGATCGTCGGTTTGATCGGTGCGAGAACGCCTGGTGCGGCCCACGCCCGCACTGTGGTCGTCGCGCCAAAGCGTGACCGCGACGCCCCGTACAGGTTCGCCGAACTCGTCGAGGACATGGCCAGTCAGTACAGCCGTGGCCACTAGTCGAAGCGAAAGGTTTTCGGTGTCCATTCCAGCGCCAGTCACGATGGCGGTGTTGAACTGTTCATGCTGGTCGTAGGCAGCGGGGATATATCCGCGTTTGGCTCCCGCCAAAGAATATTTTCCCGCAGGAATGTGGGTGAATTCGAAGCGGCCGTCGTCGCCGGTGATCATGAAACTCTGCGCTTTGGGATTCTTGACGTCCTGCAGGTAAACCCGAGCGCGAGCCAGCGGATGACCCTCACTAGCACTGACAATGGTGCCGGCGATGCGGAAATAGCCGGCACCTCCTAGGGACATTTGAGGCGGCGCTTGCGCCAGCAGCGAAGTGGACGTGGCGAGAAATAAATAGCCGAGCGCAACTTGCAGGATCCGAACTTGCGAGATTAAGAGTCGAGTTCGAAGCAGCCCCATCTTCGGGTTCACTCCTTACTGAAGATCTCCTTTATCGAAGATCAGCGGCACGTGCACTTGCTCAGTCTGCCCGGGGCCAACGCGAACGACCGGGCCTTTGCCCTCGAAGAGTCCCATGGCTTCCGGATTGTGATACTCGAGTTCCCCGGGCCGCCGGTCGAAGGCGAGAACGCGATAGGCACCGGGAGGAAGTTGCAGGATATGGAAATTTCCTTCGCGCGAGGCCAAGCCTTCGGTAAAGCGGCCAGGCGAGTCGGGCAGTGGGATGCAGTAGACGTACGGGCCTTGCATCGCGACTGGGCTGGCACCCGGCGCCTCGCCCGAACTTGAAAGCGTAGCCGGCATGCCTTCGACTGTTCCTTCGATGGTGGCGCTGTCGCCACGCAGGACGATCTCGATGGGCAGACTTGCACCGCCCGGGCCGACCACAAGAGGCTGGCGCAGGAGATCGACGCTGCCCGCGACAGCTGACGCTACATATCCTCGAGTGGGATTTATGTTGAGCCAATAATGGCCGGGCCGAACATTGTCCAGCGCAAGGTCGTTGTCGTTGGGCTTGCGCGGCGGACGAAGAGGAATCATTCCCAGGGAATCGAAGTCGTCGGCGGGCTGAAGTGAAACATCGGCTTTCACCTCGCGAGTGAATCTTCCATAATTGATCAACCCAACTGGCTGGCCGCTGTTCGGGCCCACTTCATCTTTTATATTGACCGGAATCGAGCCATTGGGCACGGCAGCCGTGGATTCTTGGGTGAGCGGCGCGTCTTTCACCGTAATATTCGCCGTGACGGTTGCCGTCTGCTGACCCTGTTGCACGGTCGCTTCGACAGTGTAGATTCCGTTGGGCAGCATGCCTGAAATGCCTTCGTCGTCATAGCCCAAGGAGTATCCCGGGCCCTTGTGGCCCTCGAGAGCAACCGAGAGACGCATCACGGATAAACCTGAGGAATCGGGGATGACGATTTTCACCGGATGGTAAGCCTGAAGTACGGGAGCGAGTTCGAGTTGAACGGTTTTGCCGGCTTCGAGAATGATGACAGCCCCCGAAGCAAAATCGCCAGCTGCCGGATAGTAGACGGGCGAATATCCGTATTGCTGGCCGCGTGGATCGAAGGTGATAGGATCGCGATCGAGCAGCTCGTTGGTAAACAGCTTATAAGTGCCGGCTTGTAAACCGGCAAACCGAAACTCACCGTTGGATCGCGTCCTCGCGGTTCCGGACTGAACCCAGTGCGCACGGCCATCACTCACCTGGCGTTTGTAAAGTTCTACATTGATGCGGTCGAACTGATTGGAAGACGGAAGATTCACTCGGCCAACGATGAGAGATTCCGGAGTGAGAGCGATAGTGATGTCTTCACGGCCGGCATCCTGCATCCGGTAAGGGGGCTGGTTGCCGTTCTCCAAAAAACCGGGCTTCCGGGCCGTCAACTGAAACGATCTGAGGGAATCAGTCCGTGGCAGTTGAAATTCGAATCGGCCCTGATCGTCGCTGAAAGCGGCAAAGCTGTTATCGGTGGAAGCTACCAAGGCCCGAGCAATGGGCTCGTGTGTGACGCTATTGATCACGGTGCCGCGCAGGCTGCTGGGGACGTTTGAGTTTTGCACGTCCTGGGCATCAGCAGGTGGAAAGGGAAGAGCGAGGATAAAACAGGCAGCCAGTAGGAAAAATTCGGAGCACCTTATACGGCGTGGGAGAATTGCGGAAACGGAACGCGAACCATCGCTCACGGCACAGCTCCAAGCGCCGATATTGTGGCGGAGGCGAAAGGGAAAAGCAACTTCAATTACATGAGGTGTGCGGTTTAGTAGCGCCGCCCTCCCAGCGGCTGTCCGGAGGGCGTCCCCCCTCACGACAGCCGGCAAGATGCCGTTGCTGCGGGCTGATACGCGTGCGCCAGCGAGTCAGATAGCGACCGCGCGTTGTTTCAGTATTTCGTCGACTGCGCCAATCGCCGTTTCCAGTTCTTCGTCTTTGTTGTAGAAGTGAGGAGACATTCGCACACCGGCCTTGGGCCGATAGTCAACCAGGATGTCGCGCTTGAGCAATTCGCGGCAGACTTGTTCGGCATCAGGCATGTCGATGGAAACCGTCCCGCCACGATTCGCCGCGTCCGGTGGCGAATTGAGGCGCCATCCTCGTTGCTGAGCCAGATCGATCAAGTGTGAAGTTTGACGCTGCGATTTCTTTCGAATCCGATCGATGCCAACTTCGGCGATAATTTTCAATCCCGGGCGGGCCGCTTCCAGCGAAGGTATGTGTGATGTGCCATTCATGAAGCGGAATGGCGGTTCGCTGTAGCGCGTGGGGCCAACCTCGAATCCGAACGGATTCTGGTGAGCGAACCAGCCGGTGAATTTCGGTTGCAGCGTTTTGCCCAAATCTGGCCGCACATACAAATAGGACACTCCCGGTCCTCCGCAAAGCCACTTCAACACCCCGCCGCAGGCGAAATCCACATTCAGCGCCTGCACATCGACTGGGACCGTTCCGAGCGACTGAAATGTATCCAGCACGACAAGAGCACCCACTTTGTGAGCCTTTTCGATGATGGCTTTCGCGTCCTGAATGTAAGCGCTCCTGAAGATCACGTGTGAAATCGGGACCAGCAGGGTTTCGTCGTCAATGGCGTCGAGCAATCGCTCGAGCGGAACCGTAATCCCGTCGTCAGTCTTCACCATGTTCACGCGGGCGCCGTATTCCCGTTGGGCTTCCCAGAAGTACATTACGGAAGGAAAATTCATATCGCTGTAAACGACCTTGTTGCGCTTGCCGGAAAAATCGAAGCAGGAAGCCACCACTGCCTGGCACGTGGTGACATTCTGGTGAGTGGAAACCGAACCCGGCGCGGCATTCATCAACTCGCCAATCTCGTCGCCGACCTGCGCTGCCAGCATCCACCATCGCTCTTCCCATGCGCGCACGCCGCGCGTCGCCCAAATGTCGGCATAGCCCTTCATGGCGTCGTACACACCCTGAGGCATTGCGCCTAGGGAATTGCTGATGAGATAGGTGGTCCGTCCCAGAATGGGGAACTGCGAACGATAGCGGAGAAGCTCATCATCCATGCGACGTATTGTACCGCCCCGCCACGCTTGTATACTGCGGGCAGGGTTGTTCACAACCTACCGACAACTCTAATGGAAGATACGGCATCACAAGGCCGCATGTTAAAGATTTCCAGCAGTTCGTTTTTTGAAGAGGAGAGAAGGCAGCCATGAAAGTTCTCAGGAATATTATTGGAACCGCGGGTCTAATTTATGCAGGATATGTACTCATCGTGAGCATGAAAGACGTTCGCCGCTACATCAGAATCAGCAACATGTAGCCGCACGCCATTCAAGGGGGATAGTTTTCATCGCCGACAAGGTCCCTCGCGTTAAAAGTATTTTTGTCTTGGGACATATGTTGTTCGCTGATGCGCTGTGCGTTACGCGAGTCTGAATTCGCTTTTACTCGGGAATAGCGCCCGCTCCATTCTGACTCTGACCCCGCTGTACTCTTTTCCTGAAAAGAAAGTACGCCGCTGTCAATACTACGATATAAACCACTCCGCTGATCAGCGTCAGATGCGACTGCCAACCTGTTTCAAAGATGGCCAGGATAATCAGTATGAAGCCGGCGGCGGAACCCCAGGCGCCCAGTCGCGAGCGCATCGGTAGCGCGATGATTTGGCTGGTTGTCAGCTTCTGGCGGAATCTGAAGTGAGCAGCCAGGGAGACGAGCCAGGACAGAAGCACTCCCATCAGCGAGGCCCCCAAAATTGAGACGAATGCATCTCTCGGCGCCCATTTTTCCAGGACCAGTGCCACCACAACACCATACGAAGATGCCAGCAAGGCGAGCCGGGGAGAACCCGCGGCATTGAGACGTCCCAACGCCGCAGGCGCCCATCCTGACCGCGCCAGGGAAAACAGGACACGCGATGACACGTATAACGCTGCATTCGCGCCGGACAGAGCCGCTGTCAGAATCACGAATGTCATGATGTGCGAGGCGGCGGGAATGTGGGAATCACGAAACACGGTTACAAACGGACTCTCGATGACCCCGGCGCGATTCCACGGCATTACGCCAACCAGAATGACGATCGCTCCCAGGTAGACCGAAGCCAGAATCCCGAACGTCAATTTGATTGCGCGGGGAATGTCGCTGGCCGAGCGCGATTCTCCCGTAGTAATCGCGGCGAACTCCACGCCCGCAAAAGTGTAGAGAGCGAAACCCATCGCCAGCAGGGGGGCTACCGGTCCCTTCGGCAGAAATCCGCCTTGCGTCGTGTATTGAGGGGTCACGCGTCCGCTGAGCAACAGCGTTGCCCCCAGCAGTACGAAAACGAGGATGGTCGCAACCTTGATCATTGCGAACCAGTATTCGAAGCGTCCGAAGTTCCCCACGCTACTGAGGTTGATGAGCAAAAGCAGAATTGAAAAAGCCACCACCCAGACGAGCGCCGGAACCGACGGGAACCAAAAAGCGAGATATGTAGCGGAAGCTACCAGTTCCGCGCCGATGGAAATGGAAATCGACGCCCAGTAACCGGCGCGGGCAATGAATCCAGCCCACCGATTGAGGTAAATGTCGCCATAAACTCCGAACGACCCCGCTCCAGGATGCATGCTGGAAAGTTCACCCAACGCCAAGGTCACGGTCAGGGTGATGAATGCCGCAAGGGCGAAACTCAGGATCACCGCCGGTCCCGCGATTTCGAGGGCCGCCGCCGACCCCAGCAACAGGCCCGTACCGATGGACCCGCCCACCGCGACCATAGCCATCTGGCCGGCCCCGAGCTGATGGCGAAGGCCTTGTTCATTGTCGCTATGGGGTGCCGCGGGCATCCGGCACGTATACCAGAAACTCATTTGGTGCCAAAGACAAATTCCTTTTTGTGACCTTAGTAATCGTGGCACATGCCTACTGCGTTGCCGGTCGTGAACTCGGGCCTCTAAAATCGCAATGGGTTACTCCGCACGTTACCCTCTTTCTCCATGGCAGACCCGACCAAGCGAATGGATCGAGCTGAGATCGCCCGGCGCGTTGAGCGCGCCGAGAAGCTCTTGCAAAAAGGCAAGACTGGCGATGCTTTGGACGAGTATCTGCAGGTACTTGGCGATGATCCGCAAAATGACAATGTTCGGCAGATGGCGGCCGATCTCTGCCTCTCACTGCAGCGCACACCAGAAGCGGTAACTTTGCTGGGGGAGTTGTTCGAACGCCAACTTGAAGCGGGAGAAAACACGCGCGCCAGCCTGACTTACAAAAAGCTGGCCCGTTATGCGACTCCGACTACGCTTCAGCGGCTTCGCTTCGGACAGATTCTCGAGAACTCCAACCGTAAGCTGGCGCTTGAGACTTACGAGAGCGCTCTGGAAGAGCTGACCCGAAACGGCCGCCCGCAGGATTGCGTCATGGTTCTGCAACGGCTGGTGGGCCTCGATCCTTCCGAGCGAAACTTTCTGCGTCTTGGAGAACTTTGTTCCCAGGCTGGAGATAAACAGGGAGCAGCTATAGCGTTTCTCAAGCTCGCGGAGATCACTGAAACCGCTGGCGCCGACCCTGCCAAGTGGTATGAACGCGCTTACACGGAAGACCCCTCCGACGCGCGGATTGCTCTCGGATACGGAAAGAGCCTGATCACGCAAGGACAAGTAGGCGCGGCCATCTTTGTGCTGGAACCCCTGGCCAAGGCGGAAGGGGCGCCTCTCGAAATTCTTGAAAGCTATGCCAAATCATTGCTCGCCGCCAATCGACTGAGCGACGCGGAGCCCTTGGTCTGGCAGCTTTTTCTAAAAAACCCCTCACGTCTGCAGGAAATCACGGACCTCATCGGGTTGCTGGTGGATTCTCAGCAGGATGCTGAGGCGGTCGCGCTTGCACGCAAGCTCGAACAGTTCCAGCGCGGCCGAGGAGAACGACGCACCTTTGTCGCGATGATGCAGGAAGTAGCGGCCCAACATCGAAGCTCTCCCGAATTCCTGGAGTTCATGAGCGAGCTCTTCAACGCTTCCAACCGGGAGGGGGATTATTCGCAGACCCTGCTTAAGCTTTTCGATTTGCACTGCGGCATGGGAAATTACGCCAAGGCCGCGGAATGCCTTGACCGCGCCGCCGACGTCGATGCGTACGAGCCTGGTCATCAGAAGCGGCTGGAAATGCTGCGCGGAAAGATCGACGAGAACCGGTTCAAGGTGATCTCTTCCCGCTTCACCAGCATGGCTAAACCGGCCGAGCCGGTCAAAACCGAAGGCCCCACGCTGGGCGCCGCTGCCTTGCAGGATCTGATGTTGCAGGCTGAGATCCTGGTCCAGTACGGAATGCGTTCCAAAGCAATTGAACGCTTGCAGCGCATTCAAGAGCTCTTTCCGGGAGAGGAAGAACGAAACCAGGATTTGCAACAGTTGTATCTGGCAGCGGGAATGAATCCACGCCGCCCGGACGCAGTTGCCCATTCCACGGCCACGCCCAAGGTACCCGCGAAAACACCCGCAGCACCTCCCGTACCGCCCCCGGCACACGCTTCGCCTCCGGCGGAATCGGCCGACGTCAACAGCTTTACCAAGGTGGCGGAAATTACCCGCAAACTCTACCGCCAGACGAATTCCGACGCGGTCATGTCTACCGCAGTCAATGAAATTGGAGCGCAATGGAAGTTGAGCCGTTGCATCGTCGCCATGCGTAAGCCCGGGATGGCTCCCAGCGCGGTAAAGGAATATCACGCCGAAGGCATAAGCCGTGGAGAAACAAAGGTCCTGAATCAGCTCGTCACGTTTGTACAGGACATCGTGCTAAGTCTTGGCACGCTGGCCATTAGTCATGCGGCTGACGCACCTGAGTTGGAAGAGATTCGCGAAGTCGTAAGCCAGTTGGGCATTGGATCACTGTTGGCGTTGCCCCTCACCGACGGAGAAGACGAGATGGGCGTCATCCTGCTGGTGCAGAACACCGTGCACAGTTGGCACTCGGGCGACATCGTTGTGCTCAAAACGATCAGCGAGCAGATCGTGATTGCTCTGAACAATGCCGGATTGCGCCGCCTGGTAAAGAGTCTCTCGGTCACCGACGAAGAATCGGGTTTGCTCAAGCGGGCCTCTTATCTCGATTTGTTGATGGCGGAGACGCGGCGAGCCGTGCAGCAGAGCACTCCAGTTACGGTGGCGTTGATGCAGTTCGGAAAGAGCTCTGCGATGATGAAGGAGCACGGAGAAAAAGCCGTGGAAGCCGCCATGCAAAAGATCGGCCAGATTTTTGCGGCGAACATCCGGCAGAATGATCTTGCGTTTCGCTACGAGATGACAACGATTGCGCTGGTGCTTGGCGAAACCTCGGAAAAAGAAGCACTGATGGCAGCGGAAAAATTGCGCAAGCTTCTGGCCGACGTAAAACTCTCAGACGAGATTCTTCCTTTCAGCGCCGGCTTGGCAGAGGCGGTAGTGCGTCAGCAGTTCGACCCGGTCGACATTGTTACAGAAGTGATCAACCGTGCTGACGCGGCGCTGGATTTGGCCGTCACCCAAGGTTTCGGCCGGATTGTCAGCCTGGCGCCGTCGATCGCTGCTGCCGCCGTCGCATAGACACCCCAAAAGTTTCTCTTTGCGCACTCTGCGGCCTCTCTCTGCGTACTCTGCGGTTAAAAACTTTTTACGCAAAGCACGCGAAGTGTTTCTACGATTCTTCCACCGCAGAATCTGGCAGGGACTCCATTCCCGCTGATAAACTCACAGTCCTATGGAAATCAGGAAAGTAGGCGTTCTTGGCTGTGGCCTCATGGGCTCAGGGATAGCCCAGGTTGCAGCCACGGCGGGCTTCGATGTCACGGTGCTTGAGGTTGATCAGAAATATCTCGACAAGGGCTTTGCCGGAATAGAGAAGTCGCTGGCCAAATTCGCCGAGAAAGGCACGATCAAGGAAACTCCACAGGCCGTCCGCGCGACGATTGAAGGGCACAACCAGCCAGCAGGACCTGGCCGACTGCGACATCGTCATCGAAGCCGTAATCGAGAATCTCGATGAGAAAAAAAAGATGTACGCCGCGCTCGACGGCATAGTGAAAAAAGACGCCATCTTCGCTTCCAACACTTCTTCCATTTCAATTACTGAGCTTTTAACTTCAACGAAACGGCCCGAGCGTTTTATCGGCCTGCACTTCTTCAATCCTGTGCCGCTCATGAAACTGGTAGAAGTAGTTCGAACCATCGCTACCTCCGACGAGGTCTATGACGCGGCATACGAATTCGCGAAGAAACTTGGGAAGGTACCGGTCCGCACCAGCGACAAGACGGGCTTCATCGTCAATCGTCTGTTGGTGCCTTACTTGCTCGACGCCATCCGTGCCTATGAAGAGGGAGTCGGCTCGATCGACGACATCGACAATGCGATGAAACTCGGATGCGGCTATCCGATGGGGCCATTTACGCTGCTTGATTTCGTTGGTCTGGACACCACCTACTACATCACCCACGTAATGTACGACGAGTTCAAAGAGCGACGATTTGCTTCACCACCATTGCTGAAGCGTTTGGTGATGGCAGGTTGGTACGGGCGGAAGAGCGGCAAAGGGTTTTACGATTACGCCGACCCGGCAAATCCAAAGCCGAACAAGCTGTAACTTCGTAACTTTGCGCCGCGGCTTTACGCGGATGAACCCGGATTTGTTTTTAGTTGTCATCCTGAGCGAAGCGAAGGACCCCTACACTTCCGGTGCTGCCGGATGATTCACAGGTTCTTCGTTTTCGCTCAGGATGCCAAATCTAGTGATAAACAATTTAGCGCTGTTCTCAGGAATCAAACTTTGAAGACTCCGACCAAACTGAAACTCAAGGTGTTCGAGGCAAACTTAAGCGCCGCAGGAAAACGCTTTGCTATCGTTGTCTCTCGCTTCAATGCCTTCATCACGGACCGTTTGTTGCAAAGCGCCTACGACGGATTGATGCAATGCGGCGCTAAGGCGAAGGGCATCAAGATCGTCCGGGTCCCCGGCGCGTTCGAAATACCCTCAGCCGCTCGCACTCTCGCCGAGACCAACAAATACGACGCCATCATCTGCCTCGGCTGCCTGCTGCGTGGGGACACTGCCCACTACGATGTCATAGTCAATGAAGTTGCCCGGGGAATTGGACAGTCCACGCAAGAGACAGGAGTGCCGCACGCCTTTGGCGTCCTCACTTGCGAAAATCTGGAACAAGCGATTGACCGTGCCGGTCTGAAGATGGGCAACAAGGGTTTCGAGGCGGCGCTTGCAGCGGTCGAGATGGCGAACCTGAAAGCCGTCGTTGGTCGTCGGCCGTTGGTCGTTGGGAAACACACTGCAAAATCCCGAAAGCGTAAGTCTTAGGCTTCCGCAATTCGGACCCGCTTCGATCAAACGAGACGCGTTACACTAGCTTCTGTTATCCAACGACCAACGACGAACGACGAACGACCAAGGACAGTCTTTGGGAACCCGCCGCAAATCTCGTGAACTCGCTTTGCAGATGCTCTTCCAGGCTGACATGGGAAAGCAGGAGCCGGAACAGGTGCAGCAATCGTTCCGGCGCGAGCGTGAAGACGTTGGTGCCGACGTACGGGACTTTGCGGAAGACCTGTTCCGGGTCGCCACCAGCCGCGCCACCGAGATTGATGGTCTGATCGAAGGTCACGCCGAGCACTGGCGCATGGAACGCATGGCTGCCGTTGACCGCAATCTGCTACGTGGAGCAGTCGCGGAATTGCTGGGTTTTCCTGCAACGCCCAGAGCCGTGGTGATCAACGAAGCTCTGGAAATCGCCCGCAAGTTTTCGAGTCCTGAAGCGGTGCAGTTTATCAACGGCGTGTTGGACAGCGTAGGAAAGAAGCTGGAAAGCGGTCGCTAGTTCGGGGATTGCTCGTATCTCGCTAGCGATGAAACCTCGCGCTAGCTAACACACAAGTCATACATCATCCCGGATGGCACAAGCGCGAACGCTCGCGGCGCGCCAACATTGGAGAGACCAACGACCAACGACGGCTCCTAAGGCTTAACCGCGATCAGATCTGGATTGCAGGGGACAGTCGTCCCCAGGCACAGGCCCGCCTGTAGCGTTGTGATATCCGAAGGAAACGAAATCTGCTGAACATCTCCGCCGTTTTGTGTGTCCAGCACATGGACCAAGCCGTCCGCGGCTGCAACGTAGAGCAGGGTCCCACTCGCATTCAGCGAACCCTGCACCGGGACGGCATCACCAGACAATGGAATCGCGGTAGAAGTTTGATTGCCGACATTAAATATCATCACGCTGCCTATATTGCTGGCCAGCACGTAAGCCCGGGTCCCGTCCTGCGAAACGATCAACTGAGTCGGAACGAAGTTTCCCTGTCCGAGATTGAAAAAAGCCGGGCTATTGGTGGCGATGTTGAGCGTGCTGTTGGTGAGGTCGAGCGGGCAGGGAGTAACAAATGGCGGAGGAGGGATGCTGACTTTAGCTCCAAACAAGTCAATACCGGGGGAATCAACAGCGAGCACAGTTTCGTCGAAAGTGACGCCGCCCACAGTGATAGGTTTTGAAAGCGTTTTGAGAAACGTCGGCGTGGTGGGGGTGGTAACGGTCTGAGCCGTTTCCTCTACGTCAGTACAAGTCTTTCGCGCGGTGATCGAAGAAGCTTCACCTCCCGCGAAAAACGCAAAGCCGCCCTCCGGCAGGAATGACACCTGCGTGGCAGGAGCTCCGAGTGGAATCGTCTTCAAGGGGGTGAGCGTGGAAAAGACGTAAAGCGTGCTTCCCGCCACAATGTAAGCCTTCAGGTTGTCGGGAGTGAAATCGGCGGCCGTGGCTCCAACAATGGGAAGAGCCGTTGAAGAGTTGTTGGTCGTGTTGAAAACAAAAACTTCATTCGGCGTGGCCTTGGTATCGGAAAGGATGACAGTTTTCCCGTCAGGTGAGACTGCCAGCACTTTGCCCGTCACTCCTTTAAACTCCGAAACCGTTGGCGGGGTGCCAGGCGTGACCACCATAAGCCCGCGAGTCCCTAGAAATCCAAAATCCGTGCCTAAATACGCCTTCGCACTCTGTCGATCAAAGACCAGCGAATTCGGCGTGGCCGGTAAATTGACGGCCGCCCCCAGCGTATTTGCCGGAGATGTCAGGGGAATCAGGGTACTAAAACAACCAGGAGTCGTGGCGCAGTCACCGGAAGAATTGGCGCCCGTACTCGTGACATAGATCGTCTCTGTCGGTGCGGTGGTTGTCGTCGTCGTGGCGGCGGGAGTCGCCACCACATCGATTGCGTTCTCCGGATAGATGGGCGCTAGTGGCTGCAATCCAATATTGCATGTGGGCGGAGTGCATGAAGCGATCACGCTGGCGCCACCGGCCTTCGTTGTGGTCACGCTTCCGGTGGTGGCCGCACCCACGCTGGAGGTTTGCGACGAGCTCCATGTTAAAGGCACACCCGTGATGGTGTTTCCCATCGTGTCAACCACCGTCGCGGTCACGTTCGCGCTGCCGCCCGATGTGACATTGATCGAGTTGGTGCTGCCACCGGTAACCGAAAGCACGATGGATTGGACGGCGCAGGTGTTGAAGTCCAGCGGCTGGCTGTTCACCGAACCCACGCTAGCGAACAGAGAAGTTACGCCCGGAGCGTCTGCCGTGACCCTGGCCTGTCCTGTTACCAGTCCGCTTACCGGCAAGGCGGAAGTCGCGATGTCGAGTGTAGCGACGCCGATGGCCACTGTCTGCCAGTTAAACGGTCCGACGCCGGCGGTGATATCCAGGCCGTGGCTCAAAGCCGTGGCCTGATAGTTCACGCTCTGCCCTTTGGAAAAACACGGACCAGCAGGGAGAGTCTGTCCGGGAACAAGACTGATCGAGATACTGTCGACATGCTGGTGCACGAACACGGTGGTTGGCGGACTGCTTATTCCATGCGAAGTGGCAGTAACCTGGGCGGAGCCTACGGGACCGGGAGTGCAGATCTGTGGAGCGGTCAAGGAATCCCACGTTCCCGCACAGGCAACGCCATTGCTGGCAACAGTCAGGACTGCCGTATTGCTGGACGCAAACGTCACCGGAGTAGTGATCGTCGTACCCTTATTGTTTTGTGGGGTCGCCGTGAAAGTCTGGGTGGTGCTGCCTACATCCAACGAAACGTCGGCGGCAGGCGCCAGGGTGATCTTTGCTGGGGCCGGGAAAACGGTGTTTTTAGTAGGACCGCTGCTGCTGCAGCCGGTCAAAGCCAGGAGCAGGACACCCATTGGGCAAATAACCGCGAACCCGACAAAACCGAACGACCTACCCATGCACCCTCCCCGCCCAGTGCATTCACGGGGCGAGCTGTCTGGCATTGATGGAAAGCCCCAAGTGTAGAGGCTAGAATTTTTTTCAGCAAGTTGAGCCGCTTGTTGTTTTCAAGCCTGTCCAGAGCGACGAGCTCAAATTATTGATTGCAGAATTTCCGAATTGAAGAATTTGAAATTCAAAACGTCAATCCATCAATTCGAAAATCCTAAAATCCGGCAATTCGTCAATTTCGCTTTAAATCCCACCCATTTCCATCTGATGCAACAGACTGCCATTGACGATGTGTCTTACGAGTTGCTATATTTATAAGGTTCCGCGAGCAAAGTCTGGCTTACCTGTACGCGGTGGTTTCTGATCCGCAGGCTGATTCGTGTGTGGAAGAAACCCGAGCAAGGCAGTTGAGCTTTAGCAACAAACGTTTCCGGAAAGCACAAACTACCGGAGCGCCCTCGCTGAAATGCCCTGCGCTCACCTTTCACCCGTTGAGAGGCTATGCAAGGCAAAGCTGACGAAACGGAGCAACTCCCGGACGAAAATGTTCGGGCCTGGTGCCACCGTCGGCGGCGTTTAGTCTGAACGGGATACCGAATCTCTCGCCAGTTCAACGCGGCGGGAAACATGGTTGGCGTACCCGCCTTCCAGCCCCTGAGAATGCAGGGAAAAGCAGAAACGGCAAATCTTCGCCTCGGTGTGCATTTATCGCGACGGGCGGAAAGCCGGAAGTGGATAGGAATCCAGTATGCCTACTTTCAATCAATTGGTGCGTAGTGGACGCAAGCGGCCGCGATACAAGACGGCGAGTCCTGCGTTACAAGGATGTCCGCAGAAACGCGGTGTGTGTACCCGCGTGTACACGCAGACTCCCAAGAAGCCGAACTCGGCGCTGCGCAAAGTTGCCCGCGTCCGATTGACCAATGGGATTGAGGTTACGACCTACATTCCAGGAGTCGGCCACAACTTGCAGGAGCACTCGATTGTGCTGATTCGCGGCGGCAGGGTGAAGGATCTTCCCGGTGTTCGCTATCACGTGATTCGCGGCACGTTGGACGCGGTAGGCGTCGCCGGCCGCAAGCAGAGCCGTTCGAAGTATGGAGCAAAAAGACCGAAGGCGTAGAGCGTCATTGGTCGCGGGTCGTTGATCGTTCGGCCAAATGTCAAAAAGGTTGAGCTGAAAGCTGCCGGCTGAGAGCCGACAGCTAAAAGCCAGGAGCTAGAAGCTTAAATGCCTCGAAAAGGATATATCGCCAAGCGGAAAGTGGAGAACGATCCGGTTTACGGATCTGATCTGGTGACGAAGTTCGTCAACTCCATGATGTGGCAGGGAAAAAAGAGCACGGCGGAAGGCATCTTTTATGAAGCCTTGACCAAGCTCCAGCAAAAAGGCGGCGATGAGCCCCTGAAGCTGTTCAAGAAGGCGGTCGAGAACGCCAAGCCGCTGCTGGAAGTGAAGAGCCGTCGCGTCGGCGGCGCCAACTATCAGGTGCCGGTCGAAGTGAATGCTGACCGTCGGACTTCGCTGGCCATCCGCTGGCTGATTACTTACTCCCGCGGACGCGCCGAAAAGGGCATGGTCGACAAGTTGAGCAACGAATTACTCGACGCCAGCAACAACCGCGGCGCTGCCATCAAGAAGAAGGAAGATGTGCACCGCATGGCCGAGGCGAATAAAGCCTTTGCGCACTATCGATGGTAGAAGAGCCGCTCTTAGCCGTTAGCTAAGGCGAAGGGTTCAAGCTAAGAGCTAATAGCTAAAAGCTAAATTTTGATGAGTACCGGTACCAATACCGCTAACGAACAAGAGTTACGAAAAGAAGAGAGAAAGAAAGCTGTGTCCAGAACAGTCCCATTAGAACGGTGCAGAAACATCGGCATCATGGCTCACATCGATGCCGGCAAGACCACCACGACCGAGCGCATCCTGTTTTATACGGGAAAGACGCATCGCATCGGAGAGGTCCACGAAGGCACTGCCACCATGGACTGGATGGAGCAGGAGCAGGAGCGCGGCATCACCATCACTTCCGCCGCTACAACCTGTACCTGGCGCGATATTCGGATCAATATTATTGATACGCCCGGCCACGTGGATTTCACCGCCGAAGTGGAGCGGTCTCTGCGCGTGCTCGATGGCGCGGTAGCTGTGTTTGACGCCGTCCACGGAGTGCAGCCGCAATCGGAAAAAGTCTGGCGTCAAGCCGATAAATACGGTGTCCCTCGCATTTGTTTCATTAACAAGATTGACAAGATGGGTGCCGATTTCGAGCATGCCGTCGATACCCTCCGCAAACGCCTCAACGCCAAGCCCGTCGCGATCCAAATCCCCATCGGCCAGGAAGACAAGTTCAGAGGCGTAGTCGATCTCATCGAGATGAAATCGATCGTCTGGCAGGACGACACTATCGGCGCCGAATACATCACTGGCGAAATTCCCGCCGAGCTGCAGAAGAAAGCCGAAGCCTTCCACACTGCGCTGGTCGAAACTGTCGCCGAAAACGACGACGAAATGCTGCACAAGTTCCTTGAAGGCGAGACGATTTCTCCCGCGGAACTTCGGGCTTCTCTGCGCAAGTCGACGATCGGGTTGAAAGTGTTTCCGGTGGTGGTAGGAACTGCGTTCAAGAACAAAGGCATTCAGCCTCTGCTCGATGCGGTAGTGGATTATTTGCCTTCGCCGCTGGACGCTGGCGAAGTCAAAGGCACGAACCCGGACAACGGCGAGACCATCACCCGCAAGCCGGCCGATAGCGAGCCATTCTCCGCGCTGGCATTCAAGATCATGGCCGACCCGTTCGTCGGACAGCTTACTTTTATCCGAGTCTACTCCGGCCAGCTCAAGTCGGGCGACTCGGTGCTCAACGCCGGCCGTGGACGCAGCGAGCGCATTGGGCGATTGCTCAAGATGCACGCCAACAAGCGCGAAGATATTAACGAAATTCTGGCGGGTGACATTTGCGCCGCGGTTGGATTGAAGAATGTTTCCACCGGCGACACGATTTGCGACGAAAAGCATCCCATCGCTCTCGAGAACATTACCTTCGCGGTCCCGGTGATTTCAGTCGCAGTCGAGCCCAAGACCAAAGCTGACCAGGAAAAGATGGGCATGGCGCTTTCCAAGCTGGCCCAGGAAGATCCCACCTTCAAGGTTCACACCGATCCCGATAGCGGACAAACCATCATTAGCGGCATGGGCGAGTTGCATCTCGAGATCATTGTCGACCGCATGATGCGCGAGTACAAAGTTGAAGCCAACGTCGGCAAGCCGCAAGTGGCGTATCGCGAGACCATCCGCAAGCACGCCGAAGCCGAAGGCAAGTACATTCGTCAGACCGGCGGTCGTGGTCAGTACGGTCACGCCAAAATCAAGCTGGATCCTCAACCCGCCGGGACGGGCTACGAATTCGTCAACGATATCGTCGGCGGTTCGGTGCCCAAGGAATACATCAAGCCTATTGACCAGGGCATTCAGGAAGCGCTCGAGGGTGGAATTCTGGCCGGCTATCCCATGGTGGATGTGAAGGCCACGCTCTACGACGGCAGCTATCACGATGTCGATTCGAACGAAATGGCTTTCAAGATCGCGGGATCGATGGCGTTCAAGGAAGCTGCCCGCAAGGCATCTCCTGTGCTGCTGGAGCCGGTGATGGCAGTGGAGGTGGTTACTCCGGAAGATTATGCCGGGACCATCATGGGCGACCTGAGCTCCCGCCGCGGACGGATCGAAGGCATGGAGCATCGCGCCGGTTCGCAGGTGATCAAGGCCATTGTGCCGCTGGCGGAGATGTTTGGTTACGCAACGCACATGCGGTCAAGCACGCAAGGCCGCGCCGAATACTCGATGCATTTCGCGCGCTATGAAGAAGTGCCGCGCAGCGCGGCGGACGAGATCATTGGCAAGGCGCAGGGACCGAAAAGATAAGATTCAAGAGCCGCGGGCGATGTCGCCCGCGACCACACGAGCAAAGCGACGGAGCTAGGAAATGGCGAAAGAGAAATTTGACCGCACCAAGCCGCACTGCAACGTAGGGACGATTGGTCACATTGACCATGGCAAGACGACGTTGACGGCGGCGATCACGAAAGTTTTGTCGAAGCATAACCCGAAGATTCAGTTCCGGTCGTTTGACTCGATCGATAACGCTCCGGAAGAGAAGGCACGCGGCATAACCATTGCCACCGCGCACGTGGAATATGAGACGGCGAACCGTCACTATGCGCACGTGGATTGCCCGGGACACGCGGACTACATCAAGAACATGATCACCGGCGCGGCGCAGATGGATGGCGCGATCTTGGTGGTGGCTGCCACCGACGGCCCGATGCCGCAGACTCGTGAGCACGTACTTCTGGCTCGGCAGGTAGGGGTGCCATACATCGTGGTGGCGCTCAATAAGTGCGATGCAGTCGATGATGCGGAGCTGCTTGACCTGGTTGAACTCGAAGTGCGCGAACTGCTGAAGAGCTACCAGTTTCCGGGAGACGATCTTCCGGTGGTGCGGCTCTCCGCTCTGGGTGCGCTGAACGGCGAAGCCAAGTGGGAAAAGCAGGTGGACGAGTTGATGGCGGCGGTCGACAAGTACATTCCGCAGCCGGCGCGTGAACTCGACAAGCCGTTCCTGATGCCGATTGAAGATATCTTCTCGATCTCGGGTCGTGGCACGGTGGTCACGGGACGAATCGAGCGCGGCAAGGTGAAGGTGGGCGAGGAAGTGGAAATCGTGGGCTTCCGCGATACCCGCAAGACGGTTGTGACGGGCGTCGAAATGTTCAAGAAGCAGCTGGACGAAGGTCTGGCGGGTGATAACGCGGGCCTTCTGCTGCGCGGCATTGCGAAAGAAGATGTGGAGCGCGGCATGGTACTGGCCAAGGGTGGATCGATTACCCCGCACACCAAGTTCAAAGCCGAAGTCTACATTCTGACCAAAGAAGAAGGCGGGCGGCACACGCCATTCTTTAAAGGATATCGCCCGCAGTTCTACTTGCGGACGACGGATGTGACGGGAGTGGCGGAGTTGCCGGCGGCGACCGAAATGGTGATGCCGGGTGACAACGTGCAGCTGGTGATTGAGCTGATCACACCGGTGGCGATGGAGAAGGGCTTACGGTTTGCCATCCGCGAAGGCGGGCACACGGTAGGCGCGGGAACCATCAGCGAGATTGTGCAGTAACGAAATAAATGCGGCTTGCAACTAGCCGCCAGTTCTTTTCTTCCGGTGAGCCGGGAGACGAAAGAGTGAAACATGGTTGGAAAAGAAAGAATTCGCATCCGGTTGAAAGCGTATGACTACCGCATCCTGGATCAGTCCACGGGTGAGATTGTCGACACGGCGCGGCGCACTGGAGCGCAAATTGCGGGCCCGATTCCTTTGCCCACGATGAAAAACAAGTACTGCGTGCTGCGTTCTCCGCACGTGGACAAGAAATCGCGGGAGCAGTTTGAGATCCGCACCCATAAGCGACTGCTCGATATCCTCGAGCCCACGCAACAGACTGTAGACGCTTTGATGAAACTCGATCTGCCCGCGGGTGTGGACGTCGAGATCAAGGCTTTCGGCAAAGAGCATAAGTAGATTGCAGCCGTCAGCTATCAGTTATCAGCCTGGAGCTGAAAGCGGTAAAAAGAATTTGGCCCACGGTATTAGCCCTGGGCAAGGTGAACTAAGAAATGGCTAAGGTCACTGGAATTTTAGGAAAGAAAGTCGGAATGACGCAGCTCTTCGACGATAAGGGCGACGTGCATCCCGCGACTGTGCTGCAAGCTGGTCCGTGCGTGATTACCCAGCACAAGACGCAGACTCGCGACGGCTACGACGCTGCCCAAATCGGACTGGTCGAGTTCATGAAGGAATCGCGTCTGACCATGCCGATGAAGGGACATCTCGGAAAGCACAATCTGCCGCCGGTGAAATTCCTGCGCGAGGTACCGATCGAGGTAGCGGAAAAATCGGAAGAGTCGAATCCCGCTTTGAAGGCCGGCGACCGGGTGCTGGTGGATATTTTCGAAGGTGAGAGATTCGTCGACGTCGTGGGTGTAAGTAAGGGACGGGGATTTGCGGGTGTTGTCCGTCGTCATCACTTCGCCGGCGGCGCGAAATCGCACGGTTCGATGTTTCAGATTCCAGGCTCGATCGGTTCTTCCGCATTTCCTTCGCGTGTGTTCAAGGGCATGCGCATGTCGGGACACATGGGCGTTGACCGTGTGACGCAGCGCAACCTGCGCGTGTTGGGCGTGGATAAAGACGAGAATTTGCTGGTAGTGGAAGGCAGTGTGCCTGGCCCGAATGGCGGATATTTGGTGATTACTAAAGCCAAGAAGCCGCCCAGAGAGCGACGCGGATTCGGTGGCGCGGCCACGGTAGATCCGTTGAAGGCGGCAAAGAGAGCGGCGAAAAAGGCTTAGGAACAGTCGTTGGTCGTTGGCTGGTGGTCTTTGGCCAACCCAGATTGACGGAATAGACATATGGCAACTATCGATATTCATAATCTGAGCGGGGACAAGGTCGGGACGCTCGACCTCGCCGATGAAGTATTTGGCGCGGTCAACGAAGACCTGCTGTGGGAGGCGGTGAAACATTACCGCGCCGCGCAGCGCGCCGGCACCCACGCCACCAAGAACAAGAAGTTGGTTTCTGGCGCCGGAAAGAAACTGTGGAAGCAGAAAGGTACGGGACGCGCCCGTGTCGGTTCCATCCGCTCGCCACTGTGGCGGCATGGCGGCACGGTACACGGACCGCAACCACGCTCCTATGATTACGTGTTCCCGCGCAAGAAGGTGATGGGAGCGTTGCGGTCGGCGCTGGCATCGAAATTTGCCGACGGCAAGCTGATCGTGGTCAACGCGTTTGACCTGAAAGAGCCCAAGACCAAGCAGTTTCGTCAGGCTCTTGACGCGTTAAACGTGGAAACCACGGCGCTGCTCGTTGAAGTGCCTCGGCACGGAAATGTCAATCTGACGCTGGGTTCGCGCAATCTTGAAGGGGTTGAACTGGTTTATGGCAACGAGGTTCATCCCTATCATCTGCTGCGTTACGATCGCGCAATTTTTTCGCAGCCGGCCATCGAAGCGCTTCAGCTTTCGCTGAAGAATGCGGCTTCGAAGCGGCAGCACAAGACGAAAGACAAAGAGAAAGATGGCGCAAAGGGAAAGAAAGCCTCCGGCTCTCCGCGGCGGCGCACGCGTCATGAGAAAGCGGCGGAGGTAGCCTGATGAAATCCGCATATCAGATCATTCGCCGGCCGGTCATTACGGAAAAGGGTCTGGCGATCAAGGAAAACCAGAACACGCTGGTGTTCCAGGTGGCGAAAGCTGCGACCAAGACCGAAATTCGGGAAGCGGTCCAGTCGATTTTTAAAGTCAAGGTGCACTCGGTACGCACCGCGCTTTATCCCGGAAAAGAACGGCGCCGGGGAAAATTTGCCGGCTACCGTCCCGACTGGAAGAAGGCATTTGTTCGGCTTAAGACCGGCGAGAAGATGCCGGAGTACGCGCAGAACTTGTAATTCGTCGTTGGCCGTTCGTCGTTGGTCGTTGGCCAACCGCGAACGCGCACGCGGCAGTAGAAGCTAGCAGCCAGAAACTAAGAGCTGATTTTTATGCCAATCAAGACATACAGACCGACTACACAGACGCTGCGATACCGGACCACGCTGGTCAACGACGATATTACGACCCGGCATCCGCACAAGCCGCTCGTCGAGCCCAAGAAGCGAACTGGCGGACGCCGCAACAGCGGCGATACCACGATGTGGCATATCGGCGGTGGTCACAAGCGCAAGCTGCGATTGATTGACTTCAAGCGCGACAAGAGCGGCATTCCGGCCACGGTGGCTTCGATCGAATACGATCCCAACCGTTCGGCGCGCATCGCTCTGTTGAGCTACGCTGACGGCGAGAAGCGTTACATTTTGCAGCCGGACGGGTTGAAAGTCGGACAGAAACTGTTGAGCGGTCCGGAGGCGGACATCCTGGTCGGCAATGCTTTGCCGCTGAAGAACATTCCGCCGGGCACGACCATTCACAACATTGAATTGAAGCCGGGCAAGGGCGCGCAGATGGTGCGTTCCGCAGGTGGATCGGCGCAGTTGGTAGCTAAAGAAGGTGAGTATGCGTTGGTGAAACTGCCTTCCGGCGAGACTCGCAAAGTCTCACAGGATTGCATGGCCACGATCGGCCAGGTGGGGAATCTTGACCACGAAAACGTCACGATCGGTAAAGCGGGACGGATGCGCTGGTTGGGACGCCGTCCAGTCAATCGCGGTGTGTCGATGAATCCGGTTGACCATCCGCACGGTGGTGGTGAAGGCAAAACCTCGGGCGGCCGGCATCCGGTAACTCCATGGGGACAGCCCACTCGCGGATACAAGACGCGGAACAACAAACGCACGGATGCGTTCATCGTGAACCGAAGGGGTAAGAAGTAAGAGAGCGTCGTTGGCCATCGGTCGTTGGTCGTTGGCCAAGGAAAAACAAGATTTTGAAGGCTGTTGGCTGAGAGCTGACGGCTGAAAGCTGAGAGCTGAATTTATGCGTTCAACCAAGAAGGGCCCGTTCATCGATGGCTACCTGCAGGCGCGGGTGGAAGGCATGAACTCGCGTAATGAAAAGAAGGTGCTGCGTACCTGGTCGCGGCGCTCGACCATTATTCCGGAGATGGTGGGTCACACCATTGCGGTGCATAACGGTAAAAAGTTTATTCCGGTGTACATCACCGAAAACATGGTGGGACACAAGCTGGGCGAATTCAGTTTCACGCGCCAGTTCAAGGGTCACTCCATGCGAGCCGCAACTGAATCGGCGGCCCGTCCGGCAAGCGCACCCGGAGGTCCGGGAGCAATTACTCCGTCGGCAGCGCCGGCACCCAAGGCGTAGGAGAGATAAATGGAATTTCGAGCTCAAGTCCGCTTTACCCGGGTGTCGCCGCAGAAGGCGCGGCTCGTACTGGATTTGATTAAAGGCCGCAAGGTGGAAGACGCGCTCAATATTCTGGTCTTCACCAAGAAGCGGGTAGCGGCTACGGTGGAAAAGCTTCTGCGATCGGCGCTGGAAAATGCCAATTATCTGAGCAGCGAGAAGGGCATCGACGTCGACGTGGACAAGTTGTACGTAAAGAACGCCGTCGCCAACGACGGACCGCGGATGAAGCGTATTCGTCCAGCGCCGATGGGCCGGGCTTTCCGCTACGTGCGGCGCATCGCTCATATCGAGATCGTACTGGCGGAGCGCGGCCGCAGCGGGGAAGAGCTGGCGACAGTGGTCGGTGAGGAACACACTGGCGCGAAAGCGAAGACGAAGACTCCGGCCAGAGCGAAAGCCGGCGCCAAGCGTAAAGTGGCGGCGAGCAAGAAGAAAGTAGGAGCGAAATAATGGGACAAAAAGTCCATCCCTATGGTTTTCGCCTGGGCTACACCAAGCCCTGGAAGTCACGCTGGTTTGTGGAGCGCGACTACGACAAGTTGTTGCTCGAAGACGTCAAGCTGAGAAACGAGCTGAAAGACAAGCTCAAGTCGGCGGGCGTGAGCTCGATTGAAATCGAGCGTCCCGGCAATAAGCTGCGCGTGATCATCAAGACGGCGCGACCCGGAATCATCATCGGGCGCAAGGGCGCGGAAATCGACAAGCTGAAGCAGGACGTGCAGAAGCGCACCGCGCGCGAAGTGCACATCGACATTCAGGAAGTGCACAAGCCGGAATTGGATGCGCAACTGGTGTCGGAGGCGATCGCACTGCAATTGGAAAAGCGCGTCGGTTTCCGGCGTGCCATGCGCAAGGCAGTTGATTCGGCACTGCGTTTTGGTTGCAAGGGAATCAAGGTGCGGGTCAGTGGACGGTTGAATGGCAACGAAATCGCGCGTTCAGAGTGGTATCTGCAGGGCCGTCTGCCGCTGCACACGCTGCGTGCCGACATCGACTACGGATTTACCGAAGCCCGTACCACCTACGGCGTAATCGGGGTGAAGTGCTGGGTCTACAAAGGCGAAATTCTACCGGCCAAGAAACGCGAGCCGCAGCAGGCAGGCGCGTTTTAAGGTTGAGCCAGAAGCTAGAGGCCAGAAGCTAAGAGCTGATTCTTATGTTGATGCCCAAGAAAGTGAAGTATCGCAAGCAGCAGCGCGGACGCATGACCGGGAAGGCGTGGCGCGGAAGCCAGCTGGCGTTCGGCGATTTCGGCCTGAAGGTGCTTGAGCCCGGTTGGATCACCGACCGTCAGATCGAAGCGGCGCGCGTGGCCATGACTCGCTTTGTGAAGCGCGGCGGGAAGATTCAGATCCGCCTGTTTCCCGACAAGCCGGTCACCAAGAAGCCGGCTGAAACTCGTATGGGTAAGGGCAAGGGAGCTCCCGATCATTGGGTGGCAGTAGTTCGCCCGGGCAAGATCCTGTTCGAGATGGAAGGCGTGACGCAGCAGGACGCGACCGAAGCGATGCGCCTGGCGTCGCACAAGCTGCCTCTGCGCACCGTGTTTGTGAAGCGCGAAGGCGCACATTAGAAATAGCGGTCAGAGAGTAAGATCCGCTGTTTAAGAACCGAGAACTGATTATGAAATCGGAAAAAGTACGCAACTTGACGGCTGAGGAACTTCGTCAGCAGGAGCATGAGCTGAGCGATCAGCTATTCAAGCTGAAGTTCCAGCTCAACATGGGACAGACCGAGAGCCTGAAGAAAATTCGCGGCCTGCGCAAGGACATCGCACGGGTCAAGACCATCACTCGCGAGCGCGAACTGGCATCGGTTGGCGGAACGGAGAAGAAGTAGCATGGCCGAAACCAATGTACAACCCGAAGTGCAGCAGGCGGCAGGACGGCGCAAGGAAGTAGTCGGCGAGGTGGTTTCCAACCGCATGCACAAAACCATTGTGGTGCAGGTGGTTCGCAAGAAGGCGCATCCGTTCTACAAGCGGGTGGTATCAAAAGCCAAAAAGTTCTACGCGCATGACGAGAAAAATGAGGCTCATGTCGGCGATGTGGTTCGCCTGGAAGAGACTCGTCCCTTGTCCAAGCTGAAACGCTGGCGTCTGAAAGAGATTGTTCGTCGCACCGCGTTGGTGCCGGAAGTTCCGGCGGCGGAAGCGAGTTAACCAAGTTCGATGGGAAAGCGCGCAATTCACGGCGCTGAGGGAGATCAGTTATGGCTGTGATGATGAGATCGATGCTCGAGGTCGCCGACAACTCCGGCGCCCGCAAGCTGCAGATGATCCTGCCGCTCGGGGGTTCGACCGGCTTGAGCGCGGGTCTGGGCGATGTCATTACCGCCAGCGTCAAGGAAGCAGCCCCGGATGGCCAGACGAAAAAGGGGACAGTGGTGAAGGCGGTCATTGTGCGCACCCGTAAGGAACACCGGCGCCGCGACGGCACATATATCCGTTTCGACCAGAATGCCGCAGTCCTGATCAACGAAGCCGGCGAACCGGTGGGAACCCGCGTGTTCGGCCCTGTGGCCCGAGAGCTGCGCGAGAAGAAATTTTTGAAGATCGTGTCATTGGCGCCGGAAGTACTGTAGCCAGAGACCCGTTGTAACCGAGATCTGAGAACTGGAAACGATCATGAAGACAGTAGTGAGAGAACATAAACGAGTTGACCTTCGGCGCAACGATACCGTTCGTGTCATCGCCGGCCGCGACAAGGGAAAAGAAGGCCGCGTGCTGCGGGTTTTTCCGAACGATGCCAAGGTGCTGGTCGAGCACGTCATGGTGGTCAAGAAGCATGTGCGACCGAATCCGCAGCGCAACGTGAAGGGCGGAATTGCCGAGCAGGAAAGTCGGATCGCGCTTTCGAACGTCGGGTTGATGTGCCCCAGTTGCAAACGGCCGGTGCGCATTGGTCACGAGTTCCAGGGCGAGCGCAAGGTTCGAGTCTGCCGCAAGTGCGGCGCAACGCTGGATAAATAGCTCAAGAGCTTCTAGCTGCTAGCTCCTGGCGGCTAGCCAGAAAGTCAAAGAGAAGCTAGGAGCCAGTGGCTAGAAGCTGAGTTCCAGAGGAAGCAAATGGCAAAAGAGAAAAGAGACAAGCAAGGCGATAAGCAGCAGCCGGAGGCGAAGCCGGCGCAGGCGCGTCATAGCGCCAAGGAAATACCGCGGCTTAAAAGCCGCTTCAAAAGCGAAGTCGCCCCTGCGCTGATGAAGGAATTTGAGCTCAAGAATCCCATGGCAGTGCCGCATGTCCACAAGATCGTGGTGAACATGGGGATTGGCGAAGCTACGCAGAACGCGAAGATCCTCGATCCTGCGGTCAACGAATTAGGCCAGATCACCGGGCAGAAGCCGGTAACGACCAAGGCCAAGAAGTCCATTGCAGCTTTCAAGGTACGCGAGGGACAGGCGATTGGGGCCATGGTTACGCTGCGTGGCGATCGCATGTACGAGTTTCTTGACCGACTGGTGAACGTAGTGCTACCTCGAGTACGCGATTTCAAGGGAGTCTCAACGAAATCGTTTGACGGGCGTGGCAACTACACCCTGGGATTGCACGACCAGCTGATTTTTCCCGAGATCGATTATTCCCGGGTGGACAAGACCAAGGGAATGAACGTGACCATTGTGACCACGGCGCAAACCGACGACCAGGCGCGAGTGTTGCTGAAGCATCTTGGAATGCCGTTCCGGGCACAGTAGAGGCAAGACCGGTCTTTGTATGAAGTTTAACTGACAGCTGAACGCTGACAGCCAGAAGCAACAAGCTAGGAGCTAAAAGTAAATTGACTACAGCAAAAAGAGTCAAGGACGCCAAGATTCAAGAGAAGTTCGATAGTGCGCGCGGCAAGCATCTGCCGAAGCCCAAGTTTTCCTCGCGCAGACATAACCGCTGCAAGCTGTGCGGGCGGCCTCGCGCTTATCTGCGCAAGTTTGGGATTTGCCGCCTGTGTTTCCGCGGCTTGGCCTTGCGGGGAGAGATACCCGGGGTTTCGAAGTCGTCTTGGTAGTGAATTTCCGTCCTTGCATATCGTGCAAGGTCGGGCACCCACGTCTGGGTGGAAAGCGTCGTCGCGGGTTCTTCGGTAATAAGACCGAAGCAAACGGGCGGCGGAGGAGAAGCAAACGATGAGGTTGACCGATCCGGTCGCAGACATGCTGACGCGTATTCGCAATGCGATACGCGCCCGCCATCAGAAAGTAGATGTTCCCGCCTCCAAGCTGAAGCTGGAGATTGCCCGCATCCTCAAAGAGGAAGGCTATATCTCCAATTTCAAACCGGCCGAGGAGGAAGGGCACAAAGTCCTGCGCATCTATCTGAAGTACGGAAACAATAACGAAGCCGCGATCTCGAATGTCGAGCGCGTTTCCCGGCCGGGTTGCCGTGTGTATGTGCGCCGCAGCGAGATTCCGCGCGTGCTCGGCGGCATGGGTATCAATATTTTGACGACGCCGCGGGGAGTCATGACCGGACGCCAGGCTCGTAAGCAAGGCGTGGGTGGCGAAGTACTGTGCGAGATTTGGTAAAGAGATAAACCAGCTTTTAGCTCTTAGCCTTTAGCTTTTAGCCAAGGACTGAGGGGTAGGAGCGAGGCGTAGAACCTAAGAGCTAAAGGCTAAGAGCTGATCCTATGTCAAGAATTGGACGCAAGCCGATCCCGCTCCCCAAGGGAGTTGTGGTCAAGATCGAAGGCGACATCATTGCCGTGCAAGGGCCCAAAGGCAAGCTGGATACCCAGCTTCCCCGTGGCATTCATATTGAGCAGCAGGACGGCAATCTGTTGGCTGTCCGCGAGAACGATTCGCAAGCCGCCGTGCATGGACTGGCGCGTGCCCTGGTCAACAATGCGGTTGAGGGTGTGACCCGGGGCTGGACTCGCGAGCTTGAAATCGTCGGGATCGGGTACCGCGCGGAATTGAAGGGGAAGAACACGGTTGTGTTCAGTCTGGGATATTCCCACCCGATTGAGTACCCGCTGCCCGGTGGCATTGAGGCGACGGTGGATCCGAAGCAGACCAAGTTGAGCGTCACGGGAATCGACCGGCAAAAGGTTGGGCAGGTCGCGGCGGAAATGCGCAGCTTGCGTCCGCCCGATCCGTACAAGAACAAGGGTGTTCGCTACGCCGGCGAGCGTTTGAAGAAGAAAGTTGGAAAGACAGGGGCGAAGTAGCCGTCGTTGGTCGTTGGCTGATGGTCGTTGGCCAACCCAGAACGGCGAGGGATGGGGTATCCCATCGGCAATATGAGAGTCGTGGTCGGTGGCTTTTGCCAACGGCCAACGACGAACGACCAAGGACTGAAACAATGCTCACTCAGACATCGAAAAACAAGAACCGGCGGCATGTTCACGACCGCATCCGCAAGAAGATTCTCGGCACTGCCGAGCGGCCGCGGCTGAATGTGTATCGCTCGTTGAATCACATATACGTTCAGTTAATTGACGATCTCGCAGGCGCGACCCTGATTTCCGCGAACTCGGCCGAGGGCAAAAAGGGCGAACGGCGCACGGGGGGAAACCTCGCCGCGGCCAAGACGGTGGGGAAGAATATTGCCGAGCGTGCGAAAGCCAAAGGGATCAGTAAGGTCGTGTTCGATCGTGGCGGCTACATTTATCACGGACGAGTCAAGGCATTGGCCGACTCGGCGCGTGAAGCCGGATTGCAGTTCTAACAGATTGAGTAATTGAGAAATCGGGTAATTGAGAAATTGAAAGAGCGGCACAGTTTTGGGTTTCAAAATTGCTCAATCGCTAAATTGCCCAATTACAAAATTGTGAAATGAGAATCAATGCCAACAGTGATTAAAAAGCTTGACGCGAATTCGTACCAGCTGAAAGACCAGGTCGTCGCGATCAATCGCGTGACCAAGGTGGTGAAGGGCGGAAAGAACCTGTCCTTCGCGGCATTGGTCGTGGTGGGAGATCCCAGCGCCGCGGTCGTGGGCTACGGCTCTGGCAAGGCGAAGGAAGTTCCCCAGGCCATACGCAAAGGAATTGAGTCAGCGAAGAAGAACCTGATGAGGGTCAACCTCACCCAGACCAGCATCCCGCATTTGGTGCTGGGACGTTTCGGATCGGGCCGCGTGCTGTTGAAACCGGCTCCCGAAGGAACTGGTGTGATCGCCGGCGGTGCGGTGCGTGCGGTGATGACTTCGGCGGGCATTCAAAACGTTCTGACCAAGTCGATCGGCACCACGAATCCGCACAACGTGATCAAGGCGACTTTTGACGCGCTCAAGCACTTGAAGAACCGGAGCGACGTCGCCGCCATGCGCGGCAAGTCAGTCGAGGAATTGTAATCATGCCTAACAAATTGACCAAAAAGCCGTATTCGGGCAGCAGCGCGAAAATTCAGTTGAAGTGGGTGCGTTCGGCAATTTGCGCGCCTGTGAAGCAGAAGCTGGTAGTGAGAGGGTTGGGTTTTACCCGGCTGAACCAGGTGATCGAGCGGCCCGATAATCCGGCCATTCGCGGCATGATAGCCAAGGTGCCGCATCTGGTGGAGATCGTGAACTAGCTATCAGTTTTCAGCCATCAGCTCTCAGCTAAACCTGAGCACTGATCGCTGACAGCTGACAGCCGAGACCTTATTTATGAATCTTTCGAACATTCGCGCACCAAAGAAGGCGGCGGAAAACAAGAAGCGTGTAGGCCGCGGCATGGGTTCGGGCATGGGCAAGACCTCGACCCGCGGACACAAGGGCCAGCGCTCGCGCAGCGGCTCGCGCATGATGCGCGGCTTTGAAGGCGGCCAGATGCCATTGCATCGCCGCATGCCGAAGCGTGGATTTACCAATATCTTCCGCCAGGAATTCAATATCGTGAATCTGGAGAAGTTGGGCGAACTGGGTGAAACCAACATCACTCCGGACGTTTTACGCAAAGCCGGAGTGATCAAGGGCAAGCATCCGGTGAAGGTATTGGGAGACGGCGAGTTGACGGTTGCGCTCACCGTGTATGCCCACAAATTTTCCAAGTCGGCGCAGGAGAAGATCACCAAGGCCGGCGGCAAATTCGAGGTGTTGTAGGCAATGCTGGAGAAACTGGCCAACGTCTTTCGCATACCGGACCTTCGCAAGCGCATTCTGTTTACGCTTGGGCTGTTGGCGGTGTATCGCCTGGGCGGACACATTCCCACGCCTGGAGTGAATGCAGACAAGTTGCAGCAGTTTTTCGAGCAGAACAAGGGCAGCCTGCTCGGTTTTGTGGATCTGTTTTCCGGTGGGCAGTTGCGTCGCCTGACCATTTTTGCTCTGGGCATCATGCCTTACATCACGGCATCGATCATTCTGCAATTGCTGACGGTGGTTTATGAACCACTGGCGAAACTGCAGAAAGAGGGGGAACTCGGGCGCAAGAAGATCACCCAGTGGACCCGCTATCTGACCGTGATTCTGAGTTCGGTGCAGTCATTCGGTATTGCCTGGCAGTTACAGCGTGGCGGAGACTTTGTCGTCCATCCCGGGCCGGCATTCATTCTGATGACCATGCTGACCCTGACCACGGGCAGCGCCTTCATCATGTGGCTGGGCGAGCAGATTACCGAGCGTGGCGTCGGTAATGGGATGTCACTTCTGATCTTTGCCGGCATTGTCGTCGGCTTGCCGCGCGGTGTAATCGATCTATTCGACAAAGTCCGAACCGATGCATGGGGCGCATTCACGGCTCCCGCGATGATCATGCTGGTCGGCGTGATGGTGGCGGTCGTCGGTTTCATCGTCTATGTCGAGCGCTGCGAGCGCCGCATTCCAGTGCAGTACGCCAAGCGGGTGGTTGGCCGCAAGGTAATGGGCGGGCAATCGACCCACTTGCCGCTTCGCGTAAACTCCGGCGGCGTGATGCCGGTTATTTTCGCCTCGTCGATCCTGACCCTCCCCCAGACGGTCGGATACAGCCTGCGCAACAACCGCTATTTCGGCGAATTGATCCGCAACCTGGGTTGGGGCGAGCCCTTGTACACGGTGCTTTACGCGGTGGGCATCATCTTTTTCGCTTACTTTTACGTATCGATTGTCTTCAACCCCAACGAAGTTGCTGACAATATGCGGAAGTACGGCGGATTTATTCCCGGTATCCGGCCCGGCAAGAGAACCGCGGACCACATCAACGAGATCCTTACCCGCATCACACTGGTAGGGGCGCTTTATCTGATTATCATCTCGTTCATTCCGGAGTGGATGATTACCGGCATTCACTTGAACCACCTGTATGGGCCGATCGGTGCATTTTTTGAACGACTGCCTACGTGGATCACGAACGGTTTGAACGTCAACTTTTACTTTGGCGGCACGTCGCTGCTGATCGTGGTTGGCGTCGCCATGGACACGGTTACGCAGATCGAGGCGCAGTTGGTCATGCGTCACTATGATGGCTTTACGCCGCGCAGTGGTCGGATTCGCGGGCGCCGTACGTGGTCTTGATGTACCTAGTCTTGACGCGGTTGGGGCTTGCGAGACAGGTTTGAAAACAGCTGTGAGGTATGTGAGTTCGCAGTGGTCGCGCACGCGGAATGAAATCGGGATTGGGAGGCTGGACCAGTTCGATGGCGGAGGCGACCTCACGCGGCATCGGACCCGTTATTCTGCTCGGCTCGCCGGGTGCCGGCAAAGGCACACAAGCCAAGTTGATAGTGGAGCGCTACCGCATCCCTCAGATTTCTACCGGTGATTTGCTCCGGGAGAATGTGCAGCGCGGCACTGCGTTGGGATTGGTGGCAAAAGACGTCATGGCGCGCGGCGAGTTCGTGCCAGACGACTTGATGTACGACATGGTGGCCCAGCGCTTAAGGCAGGCAGACTGCGAGCGCGGTTTCATTCTGGATGGTTTTCCCCGCAACCCGGCCCAGGCCGGATGGCTGGATGCATTTCTCGAAAATGAGTTCTTTGACAACGCGCAACGTGAGAGCTGTCTGCCCATTGTGATCCGAATTAACGTGGATTATAATAAGTTGTTGCGCCGGATTACTGGACGCCGTTCTTGTCCTGTCTGTGGACGGATTTACAACGTCTACTCCCAGCCACCCCGTGTCGCTGATCGATGCGATGTTGATGGTTCCACGCTGGTGACCCGCGAAGATGATCGTGAAGAAGTCATCCGGGATCGACTGGCGGCCTACGAACTGCAGACCAAACCAGTAGCCGAGTATTACGCCCAAAAGGGTCGGCTGGTTTCCGTGGATGGAGACCTTCCCGTAGAGCAGGTTACTGACCAGATTTTCAAGGTGATTGAGAGTTATCGCGCGGGAAGCGCTGGCGGTAACTGATCGGGCGCAGGCCGGCAAATTGACCATGGCGATTGTCTGCAAATCGGCGGCGGAGATTGAGAAGATGCGGCGCAGCGGCGGCATCGTGCGGCAGGTGCTCAATCATGTTCGCGGGCTGGTGACGCCGGGCGCGACCACGATGGATCTGGAACGGGCGGCGGAACAGCAGATCAAGGATCTGGGCGTGAAGCCTGCTTTCAAGGGATATTACGATTATCCCTGTGTGCTTTGCACTTCGATCAACGAAGAGATCGTGCACGGCATCCCCTCGGAAAAGAGGGTACTGAAGGCTGGCGATATTGTTTCGATCGATTGCGGTGTAGTGCTGGATGGGTATTACGGAGATGCAGCCATCACGGTACCGGTGGACGATTCGATCACGCCGGAGCTGACCAAGCTTCTTCAGGTCACTGAGGCTTCGTTGTACCGGGGAATTGAAGCAGCCCGTATCGGCAATGCAGTCGGAGACGTGGGCGCTTCCGTACAGGAGTTTGTCGAAGCCAACGGCTTCAGCGTCGTACGCGAGTTCGTAGGACACGGCATCGGCACGCGACTTCACGAAGAGCCGCAAGTTCCAAACTACGGTACGCGTGGCCACGGAGCACGGTTGCGCGAAGGCATGGTGCTGGCCATCGAGCCGATGGTGAATTCGGGACATCCGGGAACCCGGGTTCTTGAAGACAAGTGGACCGCCGTTACTGCGGATGGCAGTTACAGCGCGCACTTTGAGCATTGTGTCGCAGTTACAAAAGATGGACCGGTGATTTTGACGCAATAAACAGCTTTCAGCCCTCAGCTATCAGCTCTCAGTTTTTTACTGAAGGCTAATAGCTGAAAGCTGACAGCTTTCTTAAGGAGTCGATGAGCAAAGAGGACGCGATTGAGGTGATGGCGACGGTGGTCGAACCGCTGCCCAATGCCATGTTCCGGGTGGAACTGGAAAACAAACATCAGGTGCTGGCGCACGTCTCGGGAAAAATGCGCAAGAATTTCATTCGCATTCTGCCCGGCGACAAGGTCGCAGTTGAGCTTTCGCCCTACGACCTGAACCGCGGCCGCATCGTTTACCGCTACAAATAAGCGCTGTTGCTTCGCCTTTGAGATTTGCTGAAGGCTGAAAGCTGACGGCTGAAGGTTGGGTTATGAAAGTACGAGCTTCGGTTAAGAAAATTTGTGATAAGTGCAAGGTCATCCACCGCAAGGGTGTGGTGCGGGTGATCTGCGTCATTTCCAAGCATAAGCAGCGTCAGGGTTAACAGAGGAGCACTATGGCACGCATTGCAGGCGTCGATCTTCCGCGCAACAAACGAGCGAACATCGCGCTGACCTATATCTACGGCATTGGCAACTCGCGCTCCGCGCGCATTCTCGATGCTGCCAATGTGGACGCGACCAAAAAAGTCCAGGACCTGGGCGAGGACGAAGTGAATCGCATCCGCCAGGTGATCGAAAATGAAGGCCTGGTGGAAGGCGATCTGCGCAAGGAAGTTTCGATGAACATCAAGCGGCTCATCGAAATCGGATCCTATCGCGGCTATCGTCATCGCCGGAATCTTCCCGTTCGCGGACAAAGGACACACACCAACGCGCGTACCCGGAAGGGTCCGCGAAAAGGAACAGTGGCAGCCAAGAAGAAGTCGGCGGCCAAAACCTAGAGAAGCAGCTATTAGCTTCTAGCTCCTAGCTAGAGGCTAAAGGCTAGGAGCTAGAAGCTAACATGGCAAAACCAGCAGCGGCAGGGACACCGGGCACTGGAGCAGCAACGCCGGACAAAAAGGGCAAGAAGAAAACGTTCAAGAAAAAAGAGCGGAAGCACGTTCCGCACGGCATTGCCCACATCCAGGCTTCGTTTAACAACACGATTGTCACAATCGCGGACCAGGCAGGGAATGTTCTTGCCTGGAAGAGTTCCGGCTCCCTCGGTTTTCGCGGATCGCGAAAGGGAACGCCTTTTGCGGCGCAGCAGGCCGCGCAGAACGCCGCCAATATGGCACGCGATCATGGTGTCCGCAGTGTTGAGGTGCGGGTGAGTGGTCCTGGCTCAGGACGCGAGTCGGCAATTCGCGCTCTGGCAGCGGCTGGGATAGAAGTCCGCAACATTAAGGACGCTACGCCCATTCCGCATAACGGTTGCCGTCCGCCGAAGCGCCGAAGGGTGTAAGAAAGTGGCCAGTTGTCAGTGGCTAGTGCCCAGTGCCCAGTGCACATCCCACTGACCACTGATCACCGGCCACTGACAAGTGATTTCGTCCGGGACGAAGGGTGAAGCCAAACCTGTAAACCGGTCATCTAATAAGGAGATAACAACTTGGCACGTTATACCGATCCCGTCTGCCGTCTCTGTCGCCGTGAGGGCATGAAGCTGTTCCTCAAAGGCACCAAGTGCTTCAGCGATAAATGTCCTATCGAGAAGCGTAACTTCGCCCCTGGCCAGCACGGCAAAGACCGTAAAGCCAAAATCGTTGGCTACGGCTTGCAGTTGCGCGAGAAGCAAAAAGCCAAGCGAATCTATTTCACCCAGGAAGGCCAGTTCCGGAATTATTTCGAAAAGGCGGCCCGTACACGGGGCGTCACCGGCGAAATGCTCTTGCAGCAACTGGAACGGCGCCTGGACAATGTCGTCTACCGGCTTGGTTTTGGCATGTCACGGCGCCAGGCACGGCAGCTTGTTCGGCACGGTCACATTCATGTGAACGGCCACAAGGTGAACATTCCTTCGTACCAGGTAAGCGTGGGCGAAGAGATTGCTATCCGCGAAGCCAGCAAGAAGCTGCCAATCCTGGAACCGGCGAAGGAATTCGCCAGTCACCAGAACGCACCCAACTGGCTAGAGATCGATCGCGATAATTACAAGGGAAAGGTCTTGGCCCTGCCCAAGCGCGAAGACATCAATTTGCCAGTGAACGAGCAGTTGATTGTGGAGTTGTATAGCAAGTAAGAAAGTCGTTGGCCCTTGGTCGTTGGCAAAGACTGGGGGTTAACGACGGTCGAATTGCTTCACCGGTTTTGGTTGTTGGTTTGGCCAAAGGCCAACGACCACGCGCCGACGACGATTTTTAGATTTTACCGGTCCAAACAATTCGAGCCAGATCAGCCTGTCTCTGACGCTTGACCTGAAATTGCAACTGGACCTCTTCAGGGATGTCAGGACTGAGCCAAACGGCCGAAGGAGAACAACGTAATGCTTTGGAAGGGATTTCAAAAACCCAAGCGTCTTGCAGTCGATACCTCAACCCTAACTGACAAGTACGGAATTTTCTGGGCTCAGCCTTTTGAGCGCGGATTCGGCACAACCATCGGGAACGCTCTGCGCCGCGTAATGCTGTCTTCGATCGAAGGAGCCGCTATTACCGCGGTAAAGATCGAAGGCGTACTGCACGAGTTTCAGTCGATTCCCGGCGTGGTCGAGGATGCGACAGACATCATCCTCAACCTGAAGCAGGTTCCGTTCAAATTGGCAGGCGATGCGCCGAAAGCAATCTATCTTCGCGCTGATCAGCCGGGCGTAGTCACCTCCGGGATGATCGAAGCCGACGCTGATGTCGAAGTACTCGACAAGGACGTTTACATCGCGACCGTCAGCGAAGGCGGCAAGCTGGATATGGAAATGCGCCTCAAGCGCGGCCGCGGTTATGTCTCGGCGGACAAGAACTTCGATGAAGATCTGGGAATCGGTTTTATTCCCGATTGATTCGGTCCACTCTCCGGTGCGCAAGTGCAATTACACTGTGGAAGCGGCCCGTCTGGGTCAGATCACCGACTACGACAAGTTGACTCTCGAAGTGTGGACCAACGGCTCCATCACTCCAGCCGACTCGATCGGCCTGGCGGCGAAGCTGGTGAAGGACCACATGAATATCTTCATCAACTTCGAGGAAGACGTCGAAACTTCCACTTCCGTCGATGACCGGAAACCGGAGATCAAGAACGAGAATCTCAACCGTTCGGTCGAAGAGCTCGAACTTTCGGTGCGCAGTTATAACTGCCTGAAGAACGCGAATATTCAGACCATCGGCGAGCTGGTACAAAAGACCGAAGCCGAAATGCTGAAGACCAAGAACTTCGGGCGCAAGTCGCTGAACGAGATCAAGGAAATTCTGTCGTCGATGGGGTTGAGCCTGGGGATGAAGATCGATGAGCATGGCAACGCCGTGCCCGGTCCGACTTCCAACCAGGTACTGCCGGCGTCGGCGTACGGTCCGGACAACGACCTGTAAACCAGTGGCCAGTGGCAGGTGATCAGTATCATTCACCTCACTTGCCGCTGGCTAACTTGATTTGGAAGATAGAACGAATTTCAACTGACGGCTGTGGTTACGGACCACTGATCACTAGCCAGTGACAACTGAGGTTTTCAATGCGTCACAAAGTAGCAGGATGGAAACTTGGACGTAACACCAGCCACCGCCGCTCCTTGCTGCGGAACCTGGTCACTTCGCTCATTATCGAAGAGCGCATCGAGACCACAGTGCCCAAGGCGAAAGCCCTCCGGCCACTGGTCGAGAAGATGATCACGCTGGGCAAGCGTGGAGATCTTTCCGCGCGCCGTCAGGCGGGCGCCTATCTGATGACCAAAGAAGCGGTCACCAGGCTTTTCGATACTGTAGCTCCGCGCTTCGGCGATCGTGAAGGCGGTTACCTTCGCATTATTCGCGCGGGTTGGCGAAAGGGCGATGGCGCCGACACCGCATTTGTCGAGCTGCTGGGCAGCGAAAAGTTGCAGGAAGAAAAACGCGAGAAGCGGGCGGCGGTCCGCTCCAAACGTGCCGAAGAAGCGAAGCGTGCGATGGACGAAGCCGAAGCCCAACAAGGTGTTGAGCATCCCGCCGACCACGCCGAAGGCGCAGACAAGACCAAAGAAGAGCAAGAGTAGTTAGCTGACAACTCAAAGGACGGGCTTCCTGCCCGTCCTTTTTCATTTCACCCCACTCGTACATGTCCCTCCGAGCCAATCTGCCGTAATCTTGTCTCGGCCACGCCTCACGCTAGACTGATGTGAGGCCCATGGAGTTTTCACGCAATCAAATCGGTATCGCCGCGGGAGCTGGCGCTCTCCTGTTGATCATCTTTTTCGGCTACCTGATTCACCTAAACGGCCAGGGCCCGGTGCTTGCGCGCTCCGAGGAGCGCGACCCACTTTCTGGAATTCCCAATTCCATTTCGTTAAATCCTCTGCGTGATCGCTCGTCCGAGCGTGAAGCCGGCAAATTTGTTCGGAGCATGCGTGATGGGCATTGCAATGAGGCACTGGAAAGTTGGGAAAAAGATTATCGCAAGAAGTATGCGGCATTCATCTGCGACTCCGAGGCCCGGCATCCTCTGGTCTCGTGGGAGGTAGCGGATTGGGAAGACACGCCGCCATTGCGAATCCTGCATTACCTGGGCAAACGCCGCAATGCGCCCGACCAAAAGGGCACCTACAAAGAACTGTTTTCGGTGACCCTGGAGAGAAAAGGCGCGGAGTGGGTTGTGACCAAGTACGACGCGATGTATTGAGGGCAGTCGTCAGTCTTCGGTCGTCAGAGGTCGTTCTTTCGCCCCTTCAGGGCTTACATGAATCGGACGCTTACCCAGGGCCTACGCCCTGGGCCTTATTCTTGAGCCGCTTCGCGGCTGTTTCACTTGGCACACAAACCATTCCACGACACAACCATTCGACAACACAGCTTGTCAGGAAGTCTTGAGTTATTAGGAAGGCTTGAGTTGCGGTACTGAATCTGAACTCTGTTTCCGCAGAATGAGGAAGAGGATTATTTGCGCCACCAGCGCCGCTGTGCTGTCGAGCAGAACGTCGTGCAGATTTCCGGTGCGGCTGGGAAGATAGGTCTGGTGCCACTCATCGAGGCAGGCGACGAGCGCAGTCATGAAGAAGGCAATTCTTGCCCATTGGATCGCCCAGCTTTTGCCCGAGTATGGCAAGGTGTCGCGCCAGGCCCGGAAGAGCAGCCAGCTCAGGGTGAAGTAGCCGATGAAGTGGCCGCTCTTTCTTATGATGGCGTGCCAGGTGGGAAAGTGGGCGGCCTCTAATCCAAAGAGGAAGTGCAGCAGTGGATAGAGCAACTGGCCGGTGTGCTCGGCCGATCCAAAATTGCTGGACTCGCTCGCGATAATGCCGAGCCAGAGAAGCGCAGCAATCCAGGTTTTCAGCAGATGCTTCTGAGCAGGATTCAAGCGCCGTTTTCCCGGCCGCTACTCCACGGCATAATTCGGCGCCTCTCGGGTAATCATCACATCATGAACATGGCTTTCCCGCAGACCTGCGCCGCTGATGCGAACGAACCGGGTCTTTTGCACCAGGTCGGGAATCGTCGCGCAACCGCAGTAGCCCATGCCTGATTTCAAGCCGCCAACCATCTGGTGGACAATCATGGCGACGGAACCGCGGTAGGGAACGCGTCCTTCAATGCCTTCCGGTACCAATTTTCCGAGTCGGTTGGAATCCTCAGCAATCCCGGCGGTTGACGCGTCTCCCTCGAGACTTTGAAAATACCGTTCGCTCGAACCGGAAGCCATCGCGCCGAGCGAACCCATGCCGCGATACGACTTGAACGAACGGCCCTGGTAAAGAATCAGCTCGCCCGGGCTTTCATCTGTGCCGGCGAAGAGCGACCCGATCATCACTCCGGATGCGCCGGCTGCCAACGCTTTGGTAATGTCGCCCGAATACTTGATGCCGCCATCGGCCACAATCGGAACATTGAGATCCTTGGTAGCGCGATAGGCTTCAGCAATGGCGGTCATTTGCGGCATTCCCGCGCCTGTGACGACGCGAGTGGTGCAAATCGAACCCGGTCCGATCCCCACCTTGATCGCGTCCGCTCCTGCGCGAGCCAGTTCACACGCGCCATCAAACGTTCCGACGTTCCCGGCGATCAGGTCCACTTCCGGCAGTTTGGATTTCACCAGCTTGATTGCCTCGAGGACCCGGGTGGAGTGGCCGTGAGCGCTGTCAATGGCCAGCAGATCCACCTTGCACTTCACCATTTCCTGTGCGCGCTCGAGAAAATCACCAGTCGCACCGATGGCCGCGCCCACCCGAAGCCGTCCCTGCGAATCCTTGGCCGCATTGGGATACTTCAATTTCTTCTGAATGTCTTTAACCGTGATCAGGCCTTTAAGGTTGTACTGATCGTCAACCACCAGCAACTTCTCTACGCGGTGCTCGTGCAGGATGTTCTCTGCCTCCTCAAGCGTGGTCCCTACCGGGACGGTGATCAAATTGTCCTTGGTCATTACTTTGCTGATGGGAATATCGAAGCGGCTTTCGAAACGCAGATCACGATTCGTGAGAATGCCCACCAGCTTTCCGTTCTTGGTAATGGGCACTCCTGAAATTTTGTACTGGCGCATGACTTCAAGCGCGTCCGAGACTCTGGCATCGGGAGACATGGTCACAGGATCGACGATCATGCCGCTTTCCGATCGTTTCACCTTGTCCACTTCATTGGCTTGTTGCTCCGGCGTCAGGTTGCGATGAATGATCCCAATCCCCCCCTGCTGTGCCAGCGCAATCGCCATATGCGATTCGGTGACCGTGTCCATGGCAGCGCTGATGATGGGAATGTTGAGGCGGATGTTGCGCGTCAACTGGGTCTGGGTATTGGCCAGAGCGGGAACTACGTCTGAGCGTGCAGGCAATAGCAACACGTCGTCGAAAGTAAGCGCTTCGGGAACGGGGAAATGGATCATAAGGTCTCTGGACGTGCCGGGTAAGTTTCTATTCTAGAGAGGGGTGAGGAATGAGGCAAATCACTTGCGCGGGTTGAAGAAACATACTAACTTTTGTCCGCACTGGGACGTGTGCGGGGAATTCCACGGGAATTCTGAGGAGACCTTCGAATGAACACGCATCTCGCTTACCGTTGGCGTCTGCTGTCTTTGCTGATCCTGTCATGCATCCTGACCGGAGGATGGTTTCAGTCGCCGTCGTCTGCCCCTGGCGAGGTTCCGGTCCCGACGATTCGGGTGAGCACACACCTGGTGCTGGTCGACGTGGTCGTGACTGACAAGCAAGGTAAGCCGGTCAGCGGACTGCATGCTGAAGATTTTGTAATCCAGGAGAAAGGTAAAACTCAGAAAGTCGCATTCTTCAGTCAGCCGGCTGAATTGCTAAAGCAGCCCGTGCCTCAACTTCCTCCAGGCATTTATTCCAACAAACCGGAATATCGATCGCCCGGCGGATCTCTCGTGGTACTGCTGCTGGACGCTGCGAATACGCCGTTCAAAGACCAATCCTATGCGCGTCAACAGATGCTGAAGTTTGTTAGAGAGGAATATAAACCCGGCCAGCGCACGGCGATATTCACGCTTACCAATTCATTGAGCGTGCTGCAGGACTTCACCAGCGATCCGAGTGTGCTGCAGAATGCTTTGCAAAAGTACCGGCCGACTGCCCAGGAAATGGCGAACGCCGCCGCACCACGCGCTCCTTCGACAAGTTCGGACGGAGGGGGCGGTTCACAGGTTGCAGCTCAAGGCATGGTAGACGTAATGCGAAGCTTTCAAAGCATCCAACTGTCCTATGTGCTGGACCGGCGCGTCGAGACAACGGCCGCAGCCATGCGCGGTCTTGCGAGAATTCTGGGCGGCATCCCCGGACGCAAGAGCGTGATCTGGGTGACGGCAGGATTCCCTTTCAGCCTCATTCCCGAAAACCGTGACGTCAGCGCTGCAGAGCTTGGAGAATCTCTTCCCACCATCAATCAGTTGGGTTTGAGCACGCGGGCGGGAGGGTCGATGGCAGGAGTCGATCGGCAAAGCCACGCCCAGGAGATAAGGGAAGCTTCCGCGCAACTGGCCAGCGCGCAAATTGCGATTTATCCGATTGACGCGCGCGGGCTTATGAGTGGGATGGAAGCCACCATAGATGATCTTCCCGGCAGGCAACTCGATTCAATGTCGGACACTGCGTTCGTTCGTATGTCCGACGCCACCGCCAGTCAGGAAATCATGCGTGAGATCGCGCGGGAGACAGGCGGGGTTGCCTACGTTAATCAGAACGAGATCCGGGAGGGTGTAGTCATAGCGATGGCCGACTCCTCCGCTTCCTACACTCTTGGATATTACCCGGAGGACAAGAAGTGGGACGGGAAGTATCGTCCCATCAAAGTGAAGTTAAACCGGGATGGTCTTGAATCTCGCTATCGTCGCGGCTACTTCGCAATTGATCCAGCCACACTGAAAGACCGCAATCCCGAACAGGGAGCGGTGGAAGCATTGCAGGATCGCGCGCCGGACACGCTCGTCACGTTCAGCGCCCAAGTGAAGCCCGCCGCCGCGGGAAAGCTGGGAGTGGATTTCCTGGTGGATGCTCGCACCCTGTCCACGGAGGATGTGTCGGGCGGAAACAAGAAGTTCAATGTGGTCCTCTATGCCGCGGTTTTTTCTCCCGATGGGAAGATGTTGGGAAACCAGAGCCTGAAGGTCGATCAGGCTTTTGACGTTGCGACCTACAATCAGATCGTGCAGAAAGGCATGCTGCTCCACATGGATTTGAACGTGCCGGCGGGGAAAAACGAACTCCGGATGGCTGTGCGGGACAATCGTACAGGTAACACCGGCACTCTAAGCGCTCCGATCTAGGATTGTCACTCCGCATCATTCCAGGCGACTGATTCGGGCTCATTTACCCGTTTGGGGCGGTTTGTTTTTTGGCTGCTTGCGGCGTATATTGATAACTGGAACTGTTGTGTAGTTACCAGCACGTGGCGAGACACACCAGTGGGCGCAAGCCCACTTTTTAGTTTCAGGTGGTTTTCGCGCGAAGATCGGCTGCCGCAAAGTATTGATTTCATGGCATTTGAGATCGATAAAGTACGGGAAATTGCGGAGCGCGTTGCGGCTTCCAGTGGGCTTGAGGTGGTCGAAGTGGAGTTGCGCGGCGGAGGTAAGGCCCGCATGCTCCGGATCGTAATCGACAAACCCGCCGGGGTTACGCACGAAGACTGCGCGAAGTTGAGCCGGGAAGTGGGAACGATCCTCGATGTGGAGGAAGTGATTCCAGGTGCGTCGTACACCCTGGAAGTTTCTTCTCCAGGTCTTGATCGAAAGCTATTCAGAGCAGCGGACTATGAGCGCTTCACCGGCAGCCTGGTCAAGCTGACTACTCAGGAACCGGTGAGTGGTAATCGCCACTTCGAAGGCAGGCTGGAACGGTTTGAAGATGGACGGCTCACGCTGGATCTGAGCGCCGCGAGAAAAAAACGGCGACCTGGCGAAGCCGGCTCAGAAAAAGTGCAAATCGATCTGGCCAACGTTGAAAAGGCGAATTTGGTGCCGGAGATCTGAAGACGGGCGGCGGACGTCTAACCTCAGACCTCGAAACTTCCACAGTTAATGGTTTAGGTCCGCGGGCGGATGTCCGAGGTCGGAATTACTTATGGCAAGTGAGCTCTATAACACGATCGACGCGTTGAGCCGGGAAAAAGGCATTGACCCGCAAATTGTTGTGAGCGCGGTGGAAGATGCCATCGTGGTGGCAACGCGAAAATATTACAAGACGCAGGAAAACCTGCGCGCCGAACTGGACAAGGAAACCGGCAAGATACGCGCCTTTGCGGTCAAGACGATCGTTGAAAATCCGGAACAGGTGGAAGACCCCACCCTTCAGGTAACACTGGATGATGCCCGCAAGATCGATCCCAGCGTTGAATTGGGCGGCGAACTGCAGATTACCAAGCAGACCGAAGGCATTCTCGGACGCATTGCAGCGCAGCTGGCCAAGCAGGTGATCTTTCAAAAAGTGCGGGAGGCCGAGCGCGACACCGTCTACAACGAATACATCGGGCGGGTTGGCGAAATTGTAAACGCTACCGTGAAACGCATCGAAGGTCCGGATGTGATCTTCGACATCGGTAAAGCCGAAGCTCGCATGCCTCGCAAAGAGCAGTCGCGCCTAGAATCATTTGCCATGGGCGAACGCGTCCGGGCGGTGATCGCGAGAGTGGAACGCGCGTCGAAAGGGCCGGCTGTCGTGGTCTCGCGGGCTGCACCGGATCTGGTACAGCACCTGTTCCAGACCGAAGTACCGGAGATTTATGACGGAACGGTGGTAATCCGGGCAATCGCGCGTGAAGCGGGTGAGCGCACCAAAATTGCCGTCATGTCCAAGGACAAGGACGTTGATGCGGTGGGTGCCTGTGTCGGCATGAAGGGCATGCGCGTTCAATCCATCATTCGTGAACTGCGCGGCGAGAAGATTGACATCATCGAGTACCACGAAGATGCGGTCACCTTCGCCGAAAAAGCATTGCAGCCCGCAAAAGTGAGCCGGGTTACTGTAGTCGACTCTGCTGACAAGCATCTCGAAGTCGTAGTCGACGACAGCCAGCTTTCGCTTGCCATTGGCAAGAAGGGGCAGAATGTCCGCCTGGCGGCCAAGCTGCTGGGTTGGAAGATCGACATCAAGAGCGAGGAAGAGAAGCGGCAGGAAGTTGAATTGCAAATGTCCGCGCTCGTCGGCACCGCTTCGACTCCGCTGGAGAATGTGCCCGGCCTCGGTGATGGGCTGGTTGAAAAGCTGGGCGCGGCTGGCGTGACCACAGTCGAAGCTCTTGCGGACATGACGCCTGAGCAGCTGGAAGCCATTGAGGGAATCGGCCCCAAGACGGTGGAAAAGATCAGCCTGGCCGTCAATAATTATTTCGCCGCGCTCGAAGCGGGCGAATCCGGCGAAGCACAGGCGGTTCCGGTTGAAGGCGAAGAGATTGCCACGGAAGCATTAGGCGAGGAAGTGCTCGCAGATGAACCCGTGGAAGGTTCAGTTGAAGAGGTTGCTGCTACCGAGTCGGCGGAAGTAGCCGGCTCGGAGCTGGCGACTGAGGAGTCTTCTGCAGCGGAAGTGAACGCGGAAGATGCCGGAGAAGTCGAATCGGCCGAGCCCGCAGAGGAGCACCCCGGTTCCGAAAACAAGGACGAAGAAAAGCAATAAATGAAACTCTCTGGCACCATGTTCGTGGTCGCAGGGAGCCCAAGGCTGGAGCCGCGAGGTTGATATGAAGACTTAGCGGACCAGTCCGGAGGACGAAAGGGCGGATGAGCAAGATTCGAATCAACGATCTGGCAAGGGAGCTGGAAGTTAAAAGTAAATCTATTCTCGATGTACTTCCGGAGATCGGAGTTACTGAGAAGAAGAGCCACTCCAGTTCCCTCGAAGACCATGAAGCAGATAAAGTGCGTGCGCGTTTGCGTAGTGCCAGCGCCGCGCAGGTTTCGAGCCGCTCTTCGCGGCCCGGTCGTGTGGAAACCGACGAGATCAAGACCAAGATTGACCTTTCCCAGATTTCTAAACCTGGCGACGCCCTAAAAGCCATTATCAGCAAGCAACAGGCCCCGACAGTTGCAACGCCTCCTCCGCCAGCCGCTCCCGCGGTCGAGACGAAAGCTGCTGTAACGCCAGCGCCATCGGTCAGCGTTCCGCCGAGGCTGCCGAGCCCTCCGCCTCCGGCACCCAGGCTGGTTGTCCCGACTTCGACCCCTCGACCGACATTTACTGTTCCTGCGCCACCGCCGCCTCAGGCGTCGGCTCCAGTGGCACCAACAGCTCCTGTCAACCCGAAACCGCCGGTTACGGCGCCCGTATCGCCGGCCGCCCATGTCACTACTACGACTCCGGCAATAACTCCGCAACGGCCAGCCGCTCCCCAGGCCCAGCCGCCAACAATGGTGGCCAGGCCAGCCGCGCCCGCACCGCCTCAGGCGCCGCCGCCTCGGATGATCGTGCCGCAGACGGGACCGCGTCCCGTGTACAAAGCACCGTTACGGCCAGCTCCTCCCGCAGGGGTTGTCGGCGCCCCAGCAGGGCCCGGCGCAACTGCGCGGCCAGTTCCAGGGCGTCCCGTACCGGGACAGCCAATTTTTCAGCGACCGAGGCCAGGCGCACCTACGAATCGTCCACCCTTGCGGCCCGGCGAACGCCGGCCGATGCATCCGACGCGCCAGTCGCCTACTGGTAGCCGTCCGTTGGGAGTGGGTCCCGGAGCTTTGCCCTCTGGGCCAACAACACGGCCCGGTACCCGGCCTGGCGGACCATCCCGCAGACCCGGACAGCGCTATGTTCCGCGCGGGGTGAAGGAAGGTCCGATGAAGGGCTACACGCCGCCGCCGCGGCTGTCGCTCTCCAACGAACCCCAGCCGATCACTCGCAGTATCACGATTACGGAAGGTATCAGCGTTAAGGATCTGGCTGAGAAGCTGGGACTTCGCGCCAAAGATCTGATTGCCCGGCTGCTCCTGCGCGGTGTGTTCGCTACCATCAATCAAACCCTTGATACCGAACTGGCCAGCGAGATGGCGCGTTTCTTCGGAGCGGATACCAATGTGATCACCTTCGAAGAACAAGCGGCCAAGGAAGTTTCCGACGCTGCCGCTGGTGAAGAAGGTGTAGTAAGCGAAGGTGTTCCACGTCCCCCGGTCGTCACCATCATGGGTCACGTGGATCACGGCAAGACAACGCTACTCGATTCGATCCGTCTGACCAATGTAGCCGGAGGCGAAGCTGGCGGCATCACCCAGCACATCGGCGCTTACAAGGTAACCATCCAGGACAAAGAATCTCCAGCGTACGGGCGGCAAATCGTGTTCCTCGATACGCCGGGTCACGAAGCGTTCACCCGCATGCGCGCCCGCGGAGCCAAGGCCACCGACATCGTAGTGCTTGTTGTGGCGGCGGACGATGGCGTGATGCCACAGACGCTGGAAGCCATTGATCACGCACATGCCGCGGAAGTGCCAATCATCGTCGCGGTGAACAAGATCGACAAACCCGATGCGTTACCTGACCGGGTGAAAAAACAGCTCGCCGATCGCGGGTTGATGCCGGAAGACTGGGGCGGCACTACCGTTTTCGTAGACGTTTCGGCGAAGCAGAAAACGAACCTGAATCTGCTGATGGAAATGATCTGCCTGGTTGCCGATTTGCAGGAATTGAAGGCTACTCCGGAGCGTCCCGCCACTGGTGTGGTTCTCGAAGCGAAACTCGATCGTGGTCGCGGTCCGGTCGCAACTCTGCTGGTGCAGAACGGAACCTTGCGCAACAGTGACAATTTTGTTGTCGGCAATGTCTACGGCAAAGTTCGGGCCATGTTTGACGATCGCGGAGCCCAGCTTGAAACCGCTCCACCTTCCACTCCAGTCGAAATTCTCGGCATGGAAGGATTGCCGCAGGCGGGCGACCAATTCGTGGTCGTTGCCGACCGCGACAAGGCGCGAGGCGTTTCCGAATACCGCGAGCAGAAAGCCCGCGAAGCCACGCTGGCTAAGAGTTCGCGCGTTTCGCTGGAAGGCTTGGCGGAACAGTTAAAAACGGCCGGCATGAAGGAATTGAACATCATTCTGAAGGCCGACGTTGGCGGCTCGGTGGAAGTGTTGACCGATCTGTTGTCCAAGTTGTCGAACGACAAGGTGAGGCTCAAAGTCCTACGCGCTGGTGTAGGCGCCATCACCGAATCCGATGTGTTGCTGGCGTCAGCTTCGAACGCCATCATTATTGGATTCAATGTGCGCCCCGAGCGCAAAGGGCAGGAACTGGCTGAGCAGGAGAAGGTCGATATCCGGCTGCACTCGATCATTTACGAGTTGCAGGACGAAATCAAACGCGCCATGACCGGATTGCTCGAGCCTACGATCAAGGAAACCTACCAGGGTCGTGCCCAGGTGAAGGAGACCTTCCGTATCCCGAAGGTCGGCACCATTGCGGGATGCTCCGTGATCGACGGCATTATCAAACGCGACTCCGAGGTTCGGCTGTTGCGCGACAACAATGTAGTATTCACGGGCAAGGTCGGATCGCTGCGCCGGTTCAAAGATGATGCCAGCGAAGTCCGCAACGGAATGGAGTGCGGTATTTCAATCGCGAACTACGGCGACATCAAAGCCGGTGACGTGATTGAAGCCTTCATGACCGAGAAGGTTGCGGCTGAAGCAATAGCTTAAGAGCGGTCGTTGGCCCTTGGATCCTTCGTCGTTGGCTCAAGCAAAAGCCTTGAGGTTATTCAGCGGGCGGAACCTGGATGTAGCCTAGCTGACCGGCGACCAAGCACCACCCACGACCGCTTCTGACCAAGGCCAACGACCAACCACCGCATTGATCGCTTTTCTCACCCTCGAACTGCAGATCGAAGCTGCGCAGTCTCTGAAAGACAAGCGGCAGGTCCTGCGAAGTCTGAAGGATCGCTTGCGCGCTCACTTCAACGTGGCGGTGGCGGAACTGGATCCCAGTGGATTGTGGAACCGGGCGACTCTAGGCATCGTCGGAATTTCAGATTCGCGCGATTACCTCGACGGTCTGATGAAAAATGTGGAACGCCATGCGACGCGCATTGCCAACAATGGCGGGGCGGATGTCGCTGATTCATTTGTGGAATATCTTTGAAAGACGGTGGTTTTTGCCATTTCCGGTTACCGGGACTTAATAAGCTAATTTGCAAAATTGTGCGGAATTGACCAGTTTCAGGAAAGTACCGGGCGGAAAATGATGCCTTCTGCTCAGTTCGTCGCAAAGGTCCAAGGCTAAGCTCTTCCCCATCCCCTTGGACCTTCTTGTTTTTCCTGGTTGTCTATTCATTCGGACTAGTCCTGAATCAGGCCTACCGCCGCCCGCGAGACTGCGCGGACAGTGGTTTTCTGATATCCTCATTCGTTTTACTCAAGAGGTGTGTCGGTGGAGAAGCGCGGCGCTAAATATCATCGGGAGCGCCTGGGAGAAGCGCTGCGGGAGGAGATTGAGACGATCGTAGAGGGCGAATTAGGCGATCCGCGGATCGGCTTGGTCAGCGTCACCAGCGTAGTGTTGGCTGAGGACTCCCGTTCGGCGCAAGTGTTCGTAACGTTGGACGGAGATGACCAGGAAGCGGAGCGCTCGCTCGAGGGTCTTACCGCAGCGGTGGGCTATATCCGGCGCGAAGTGGCCGAAAACTTGCACCTGCGGCGGCCTCCGGAGTTGTATTTTCACCTGGATCGTTCCGACCAATACGGCGCAAGGATCGATGAATTGCTGGGCCGAACCAGAAAGAGGAAAAAGTAATCGGCATCACGGCTGAACGAAACACCCTCGCCGTGACTGACGACCAACCACTGGCCACTGACAACTGGTGTATGGCATGTTGAGTGAAGTCCTAAAGGAAATCGAGCAGCGCAACAGTTTCTTGCTGACTTCGCACGCCCGGCCGGACGGCGACGCCATCGGTTCGGCATTGGCCTGCTGTCAGATCCTGCGCGCCATGGGCAAGAAAGCTGAAGTTGTTTTGCGTGATGGTGTGCCACGTATCTATCAACCGCTTCCTTTCGCGGATGAGGTAATCCAGGCAGAACACGTCACCGGAGAACACGAAGCAGCTGTCATCCTGGAGTGTGACAGTCTTCAACGGACCCGGCTCCTGGGATTGGAAGGCGCGTTCCTTATCAACATCGATCACCATGTCAGCGGTCGTCCCTTCGCACAAGTCAACTGGATCGACCCTAAAGCCGTCGCCACTGCCGAAATGGTGTACCGCTTGGCGCGCGAAGCCGGGGTCAAAATTTCTCCAGAGATTGCGACCTGTCTCTACACCGCGGTTCTCACCGATACCGGCTCCTTTATGTTCGAAGGCACAAACGAGCACACTTTCGAACTGGCCCGTGAACTGGTGCTTGCGGGTGCGGACCCGGCGCATTGTGCTCGCAACGTTTACTTTGGACACTCCACCGCCAAGATGCGATTGCTAGGCGCGGCCTTGTCCAACCTGCACCGGGAAGGATCGTTAGCCTGGATTTCGGTGACACAGGAGCAGATGCTGCGTTGCCACGCCAAAGAAGAAGACTGCGAAGGTCTGGTGAATTATGCGCTCTCCATGCAGGGAGTTGAAGTGGCCCTGTTCTTCCGCGAACTCCCGGACGGACGCCTTCGCGTAAGCCTTCGTAGCAAAGGAAAGGTCGATGTCGCTGCGGTTGCGGAACGGTTTGGCGGAGGCGGGCACCACTGCGCCAGCGGATGCGCGCTCGACGGACCATTGCCAGTCGCCGCGGCGCGAATAATCAAGGAATTGCGGCTGAGTCCCTCCGTACAATAAAGTGCTCCGCTAGTTGACTCGTGGCTTCATCACCCAATTCGACGTCAAAACCTGTGACATTGCCACCCGGATCGACACTTCGATCCGATGCGGTGCTGCTCGCCGGTTTCTGCGGATTTTTGTTCTTCTTCGGGCTCTCCTACTTTGGATTGGTCGGGGCGGACGAACCTCGCTATGCGCAGGTAGCGCAGGAAATGCTCGCTCGGCACGATTGGATCACTCCTACTCTCGGTGGTCATCCCTGGCTTGAAAAACCGGTTCTCTACTACTGGCAGACCATGCTCGCCTACAGAATCTTTGGGGTCAGCGACTGGGCTGCGCGCCTGGCTTCTGCGGCTGATGCAGCTCTTATGGTGGTTGCCATCTATCTCTTCTTGCGCCGCTTCCGCTCTGGTGTTCAGTTTGCTGGGTTTCAACTGACGGGGTTGGCACTGGACGGGGCGTTGACAACGGCCTCGGCCAGTGGAGTGATTGGATTCGCCCGCGCCGCATCGACTGACATGCCGCTTACCGCCATGTTCACGATCGCGATGCTGGCCTGGTACGCCTGGTATGAAAGCGCGGGGAAGCGATATCTCGGGATGTTCTATCTTTTCCTGGGATTCGCCATGCTGGCCAAGGGTCCGGTTGCGCCATTCTTGGCAGTCGTCATCGTGGTGATTTTTGCCGCGATCAAAGGCGACTCCCGGTTAATCGGTCGAAGCTTGTGGGTTCCGGGCATCGCCCTGTTCTGCATCGTTACGCTCCCATGGTACGTTGCGGTCGAGTTACGGAACCCGGAATTCTTCCGCGTGTTCATCCTCGAACACAATCTGGCGCGCTTTGGTAAGGACGTGTATCACCACACGGAGCCATTCTGGTATTACCTTCCGGTGGTTTTGCTTGGACTCGTGCCATGGACGATGTTTGTGAGTACGGCGCTGTTCGAAAATGCTCGAGCCTGGTGGAGAGATAAAACGGAGATGTTGCAATCGGAAGACACGATGTCTGTGTTTCTTGTGACGTGGTTGGTTACTCCAATTGTATTTTTTTCGTTCTCGGCATCGAAGTTGCCGGGGTATATTTTGCCCGCTTTACCTGCAGGCACTCTATTACTGGCCGAATATGTGCGACTGCGGGCGGCCCGCAATGCTGGCCCAAGTCTTCTGCTGATCATCTGCCATTCGATCGTCGCCAGCATGCCGGTGGTGGTGGCGCTGATGATGCAGTATATCGTTCTTCAACATAGATTGCCTTGGGGACAGGCGTCCGCAATCTCGTTCGGGTTAGGCGCGGCGCTGGCTGCGGGAATCGCGGTGACGCTGCGTGCAAGATTTGGCCTTCGCATGTTGCGCTTTGTCACTCTGGTTCCAGTGGTGCTGGCGGTTGCTGTTGCATTGCGTCTCCGCAGTCCTCTTTTGGACGCCACGCTCTCTGCGCGGCCTCTGTCTCAAGAAATTAGCCATGTGGACAATCGCTCTCTTCCCCTGGCGATTCTGCGGCTATCGCGTCAGACTGAGTATGGCCTGCAGTTCTACCGCAACCAGAACATTGCGCGTTATGAATTGGGACAAATCCCTGACGGCGAGCATTTATTGGTTGCGCGCGAAGGATGGCAGAAAAACATTGCCAAATGGACGACTGGTCGTCGGGTCACATATCTGGGAAGCTTCGCCCCACAGGGATTGGACTATTACTGGGTGGCAGGGAAGAGCGGCAACTAGCATTCAGCATTCAGCCCTCAGCACCAGCCACTGAAAACTGAGAGCTGACAGCTGAAAGCCAGCCCTCAGCCTATTACCACTCCGTATCCCCCCGGTTTGCCACCTGCTGTGACGAAGCACTACACTCGCTGTTCGCAGCCCGCCATGAGCGCGCTTAGCAAGCCGGAACCCTTCAGGAGCCTCCAGGTGGAGATTCTCGACCTTAGGCATTTCTCGTCCGCCGATCTGCGTCCCTTGCTTGAGGACGAGGTACGGGAATGGGCGCGTGTGCTTTCATGGGACTACAGCGGATCGGCCGAGATGATTTTGCGCTACGTGGACGCCAAAATTCTGCCCGGATACGCTGCCGTCGATCGCGGGCGAATTTTGGGATACGCATTTTTCGTCTACGAAGGCAGCAAAGGCGTGATCGGGGATCTTTTCGTCGCCAACGGCGGGCGGATGCCTGACCCCCACGAGATGGAGTCGCGCCTGCTTCTGCATGTGATCGAAACTCTGCAACAATCGCCGGGAATTCATCGGGTGGAGGCGCAACTCCTGGTGCATGAGGCCGGTGTGGTCGCACGGCCATTCGTAGAGCAGGGCTTTCAGCGCCATCCCCGGCTGTTCATGGTTCTGCCGCTCGTCGATGTTCTAAAAACCACACGGCACATTGAGCCTGAGATTGAGATCCGGCGCTGGACAGAACAGGATTATCAACCTGCTGCCGCGCTGATCACGACAGCTTATCGCGGACACGTGGACTCCGAGATCAACGATCAGTACCGTACCCTGAGCGGATCCCTGCGCTTTCTCAACAATATCGTTCGCTTTCCCGGATGCGGTACTTTTGATCCGGACGGATCGTTTGTCGCGCTACACAAGCGTGCGCGAAGTCTGGTCGGATTAATTTTATGTTCCCGCGTACGCCACGATGTTGGGCACGTGACGCAGGTCTGCGTACTTCCGGAATATCGCTCCAGAGGACTGGGCGAGTTGCTGATCGCGGCAACGGCAGGGAATCTCCGCCAGCGAAGTTTTTCGCTTCTGTCGCTCACCGTGACGGAGGCCAATGCGCGCGCAGTCGCGCTCTATCAACGCCTCGGCTTCGAGACCAAAAGAGTGTTTGATGCGTTCGTGTGGGAAGGATGAGAAGTACGCTTCTGGCTACTAGCTCCTAGCTTCTGGCAAGGAGGTGAGAGCTAGTAGCCAGAAGCTAGGAGCTAGAAGACGTTTTACTAGTGCCGCAGCACCCACATCACCCAACCAGCCACGAATACCCCGCCGGCAAACAGTACGAAGCAATAGAGTCCGTAGCGAATTTGTTCGCGGGCAGAGTTGCGCTGGGTGATGCCGAAAACAACCGAAGCGAATACAGAGAACAGAACTGCAGCGCTGAAATGAGAGAGTTCCAGGGTCATGCGGATTTTCCGGTCACGGCTTCTTTCCGATGGCGATATGGTACGCATCGGCAACGCTGATAAAATTCAGCAGCCCGGCGACGATCAAAAACTTGGTCCCGTAATCGGCAGTGGCGTGAGCAATCGCGCCATGTCCCCAATCCTGTACGCGGGTGACAATATAAAGCCCGCCACCTCCAACATCCCCGACGAATCCGAGAATGTCCAGAATGTCGCCCCCATTTGGATGGTAGACGCGTCCCTGCATCAGCAGGCCGAGAACGAACATGGTGCAGATGGAGGCCATAAGCAGCAGGCCTCGAATCCAGCGCTTTTGAATGAAGTGGCCAGCGCCGGGGATGAGCCATCCCAACGCCGGCGCGATGACTGCCATGCTCGGCGATGTTGGCGACGCGAGTGCTTTCGGCGTTTCTGCGGAAGCAGATTTTACTGAGTTTGCCATTCAGATGATTACGATTTCACTTTGAATTGTACCTGTTACTTCCGCCCCTTGGGGCCGAACCAGCATGTTCACTTCGCTCCGCACTCCAAATTCGGGCAAATAAATGCCCGGGCTCGATGGAGAACAGGGAATTAGGCAAGATTCGGCGCTCGTCGTGAATTTCCAGATCGTCCATGTTTGCGCCGTTGGCGTGCACTTCGGAGGCGATGGAATGTCCGGTGCGATGAATAAAATACTCATCAAAACCGGCGCTCTTGATGTAATTGCGGACGGCTCGATCAACTTCCCATCCTGCAATTGCTTTACCATCGCTTACGCCGGCTTTCACGGTTTTCACACCCACGTCTCGCGCCTGGCTGACGATCTTAAAGATTTCCCGCATGCGATCGGACGGAGACTTACCCACAAAGCCGGTCCACGTGATGTCGTAGTATGCGGCCCCCGGAGTATTTTTCTTGGCCCAGATATCAAGCAGGACGAAATCACCTTCACGGATCGGTTTTGAATTCTCTGGGATCAGGCGAGTAATGCGGGTTGCTGCTGTTCGCATTCACAGCGACTACCGGCATGTCGTCCGCGACAAGGTTTTCGCGACGAAAGGCTTCCACGATCCACTGTTGGATTTCGTGCTCGTTGGTTCCGCCGTTGCGCACACGCCGGCCGATCTCCTGGAACGCAGCGGTAGTGATTGGGTCAATCGCATCGCGTGCGGCAAAGTGAGACGCAATCTGATCGCTGGTCAGTGTGGCTTCAAACAATGCCACCAGATCGCAAGAGCTGACCACGTTCTTGCCGAGGCCGCGCACCAGATCAATCGTGCCGCCATCCACCAGGGAAACGGTGAACACCAGATTGTTTGGCGAATACTGCATGGCGACATCGCGATAGTTGGCGAGGATCGCTTTGAGTTGTTCGAAGAGTTGCTGCCAGCCGGAATATTGATGCTTGCTGCCTGGAAGCGTATCCAGATGTCCGGGCTCGATCTTATGGACTAGTTTAAGAGGTTCGCCATCCGCGGGAATCAGATAAAACCAGCGGCGGGTGACCATCTGACCGGGAGGAAGCCCCAGAACACGGTAAGCGATGGGATCGCGGTGATGATGATCGTAAAAAAGCCAGGCGTCAATGTTCCGCTCGCGCAGCGCGGCTTGTATGGCGGAAAGGTCCATGGGCAAACAACTATTCTAAACAACGAAGGGGTTTTGAGCGAATCGGTCGCGGCGTCATTCGCAGGCTCCGACTCATACCGGAAGTTCAGGACGGGGGTTGCGGAACCAGCTTCCGCGGGCTTCAACGTCTTGTCATAAATCCACAAGAATGCTGCAGTGGCTACGCCCACACCAGTCACGGCCCACCAGATGCGTCGCCGGTTGATGAGTCACTTCGCCAAAGTGGTGAATCAGCATTCCGCCAAACCATCCGCCGACCAGCGAACCGATTCCGATCGGCAGAAATGCAAAGCCCATGTAGGTGCCCTGTTGTCCGGGCGGCGCGAGCCGCGAAATATATTCGTAATATCGCGGCGATTGCGTGATCTCTCCCACCGAAACCACGAACAGCGTAACCACTGCCATAAGAACCGTGGGATGCGCGATCAGAATGAGCCACGCCAGGCCCGAGATGAGCGTTCCCAGCGTGATGGCGCGAAATGCAGGCATCCGTTGGGTGAGAAAGCTGACCAGCAATTGCAGTGCGATCACGGTCAGCGGCCCCGTTACCAGAATCAGTTCAGTATTAGCTTTGGGATCGATGTATTCGTGGATATAAAGCGGCAAAATAATAAATTCCTGCCAATAGACCACCCAATATCCAGAGAAAATCAGCAGGAAAAGCATGAAGCGAGGATTGGAAATCACAGTGGCAAAGTTCTTTGCTGACTGCGCCAGACTGACGGTTTGGGCATCGCCCGAGCGCCGAGGTTCCTTGAACAGCAAGAGCACCGCGAAGAACATGGCAAACACGCTCAACGCCGCAACTCGAAAAACATTCTCCACTCGCATGTGCTGGTGCACCCAGGATGCGATGTAAGGACCGGCAGCGCCGCCGATATTCACCAGCGTGTAATAAATCGAATAGCCGATGGAACGAACATTTTCCTTGGAGGCGCGGGCGATCGTTCCCACCACGCAAGGTTTCACCAGTGAAACCCCGAGAGCCGGCAGCATCAGGACCAGCGTCACGAGCACGCCCAGCGGCATAGCATTGCGGACAGGAGCGAGCCAGGCAGATCCAATCGATCCCAGCAGGAAGTAAGAACAACTCAGAATCAGGTAGGCGAGGGAAAGAGATCGGCGGAAGCCCAGTCGGTCGGCGATTGTGCCACCGAATACCGCCAGAAACCAGACCAAGCCGCCGAATAGTCCAGTAAGGCTGCTGGCTTGCTCTACGCGAAAATTCAACGTCTCGTGTAGATACCGTGCCAGCGAGGCGAATGCAGCGTAGTAGGAAAGCCGCTCGAAGAGTTCGCTGACATTGGCCACCCAGAACGGGCGTTCGAAACCAGTGCGAATCTCCTGCAGGCGTTCAGAAAAAGTCAGAAGTGCTCCTTGCGGCCGGGCGCGTCAAGGCCGCACAAATCATATCGCCAGTCTCCGCCGAACCTCATCCGCGGACATGCCTTCGACGCGAATGATCTTCTTACGGCTGGTCTGGCCGGACGCTATGGTAACGGAGGACCGCGCAACTTCCAAAAGATTTGCGAAGAATTCTATGCAGGCATCGTTGGCTCGTCCCTCGACGGGCGGGGAGGTTAGAGACAATTTCACAGCGCCTCCAAGTTCTCCCGTGATCGCGTTCTTCCTAGCGCGCGGATGGATCTTGACCGCAAACGTGGCACCCGACGCGGTGTCATGAACAGAGATCATCAGAAACTCTTCGAGGAAAGATACCGAGACTGGGTCAGGGTTTTGCTCTTTCGCCAAAAATCGCGGTTCCAATTCGCACGCAGGTCGAGCCTTCTTCAATCGCCACTTCAAAATCGTGGGACATGCCCATGGAAATGACTTCCATGCTTACATTCGGCAGGTTGCGGGACTCAATCCGATCATGCAATTCGCGCAGCTTGCGAAAATACGGCCGCGCCGCCTGCGGATCATCGAAGAATGGAGGTACGGTCATCAGTCCACGAAATTCCAAGTGCTGGAGACTCGGCGCCGCTTGCAATATTTCGTCCAGCTCGTGCGATTCGGGAGATATCCCGCTCTTGGCAGCTTCTCCACCGACATTGATCTCGATGAATACGGAAAGCTTCTTTCCCACTTGTTGCGCAGAGCTGTTCAGTTTTTCTGCCAATCTTAACGAGTCTACTGAATCGACCGCGGTAAACAGTTCGGCCGCCCTCGCTGCCTTATTTGTTTGGAGATGGCCGATCATGTGCCATTCGATGTCCACCAAGTCAGCCAGAACTCCGGCTTTCTGGGAAAATTCCTGAACCCGGTTTTCGCCGAAGACGCGAAGCCCCGCATGATAAGCCTCGCGAATGGAGCTCAGGGGGAAAGGTCTTGCTCACCGCCATGAGCGTGATTTGTTCGGGATCTCTGCCGCTGCGGACGTGCGGAGGCTGCAATCCGCCGGCGAATCTCGGCTACATTTTGAGCAATCGACATTCACAACAGTAAACCACGAAGGACACTGGGCATGACGACGGAAAACCGGCCCAGACGCATTACACGTCGACCAACGCGCGCGAGGCCCGTTCCACACAGACTTGTTTCACATCATCGCGGTGGGCGGAGCCGGTTCACTTGGATCGCCCGCGCTTGAAAGCGGCAGAAAGATCATGAGGGCCGCCAGACCGACCATCACAACCAGCCCAGCGATGTAGGCGGGGTTGCTGAAAATCTGTGGCCTGGCCCAGGCTGGAGCAAATTGCAATCCAGCCCAAACCAGCCCGAGGATGGCCTCGCCGGCGATCAAGCCCGAGGCTGTGAGCACGCCCGCATTCTCCACTCGTGCCCGCTGCGCGTCGTTGAAGCCGCGGCGTCTCGCGACCCAATCTCCTACCGACCGGAAAACGCCGCCTAGAAAAATGGCAAACGTCGTTTCAAATGGCAGATACATGCCCACCGCCACGAGCATCGGGCTGCGCACCTGCATCATGATCATCGCAATACCGAAAAAGATGCCAACGACTACCAGCGGCCACGGCATATCCCCACCGACGATGCCGATGGCCAGCGTCGCCATTAATCCGGCTTGGGGCGCCGACAACTGGCGGTCGCCAAATCCGATTCCGCCGGCCTTGATATTGGCTTCGTGCAGAAGCATCAACGGAAAGTACATGACCAGGCTGGCGACGACCACCGCGATCAACTCCGCAATCTGAATGGTGCGAGGTGTGCCCCCGAGGATGTAGCCCACTTTGAAGTCCTGCAGCAATTCGCCGGCGACGGACGCGGAAACGCAAACCACCGCAGCCACGCCCAGTACCGCTGCCACTCCGGGAGTACCGGATACTCCAAGTGAAACCATGAGAAGCGCTGCAATAATCAGAGTCGAAAGTGTCAGACCAGAAACCGGATTGTTCGAAGACCCGATCATTCCGACCAGACTTCCCGAGACTGTAGAGAAGAAGAAGCCGACGAATGAGCATCACAACGGCTGCCAGCACAGCCGGCCAAACCAGCCCCGTAATGTGGATGTAAAGGAAGCACATGAGTACGAACATCAAGGCAATCAAGCCAAAGACCACCTTGGAACTCATGTAACGCTCGGTACGCGACAACTTGGCCTGCTGCTCCGCGGTCTGTCGCAGATCGGAAAATGCTTTTCCCAATCCCGGCCGTCAGGCTCTTCCGCATTCCGTACAAGGTGTAAGCGGCGCCGACCAGCATTCCCCCAACGGCGATGGGCCGAACGATGAACCGCCAAACCGCCACCGACAGCGTTGCCCAATTGTCGGGCGTATCAGCCGGAAGATACTGTTTGAGTTGTGGTCCAAGAAAAAATATGAGCAGCGGAACCAGCAAGCCCCAAGCCAACACGCCACCGGCAAACTGAATGGAAGCAAGACGCAAACCAATGATGTAGCCGACTCCCAGATAGGCCGGGCTCACGCTGGGGGCGGCGAATGTGCTCGCTCCTCCCGCCGCAAGGATGTTGGTGTTCCCCGCCGCGCCTAATCGAACCTGGCTGCGTCCGAGTTGACCAATGGTGAAGTGCAGATCCTTATCGGCGGCAAACAATCCAAATCGTCCCAGCATGTAAACCACGCCGCCCACGCCGATGTTCCAGAACAGATATTTCGCGGCTTCAGCCCCTCGCTGTCCCGCCTTGTGAATTTCCGAAGCCGCCACCGATTCGGGGAACGGCAATTCCGGATCTTCCACCATCACCCGTCGTACCAGCGAAATGAACAGCACCCCGAGCACGCTGCCTACCATGATTAACGCAGTGGACTTCCAGTACGCATCGCCGGGTCGAAATGAAGGCCACGCCTTGGCGATTAGAAATGCAGGAATCGTAAAGATTGCCCCAGCCGCGATTCCCTCGCCGATAGAGCCCGCAGTCCGAGCGATATTCTCTTCGAGCAGCGATCCTTTCCACGCCCGCATGGCCGCCATCGCGATAACTGCGGCTGGATAGGTGGCTGCGATGGTGATACCGGCACGCAGGCCGAGATAGGCGTTAGCAGCGCCCAGCACCACCGTCATCAACAATCCCAAGCAGGACGGCACGGAGAGTAAACTCCTTCATCTCCATTGTTTCCGGTACGTAAGGTTTGAATTTTGTTGGGCTGTCGCCGGTATTGGCGGGACCTGGAATACTCATAGTCTGGAATCCTTGGAAGTGCAGGGAAGGTTGGGGTCGAAGCGATGCATGAGACGGCGCACGTTAACACGCATGCCCGGTGCTTTACAAGTGCCTGGCTGGCCCCGGTAACCAAGGTATTGCGACGATTGATTCTCGTCCAGATCGGTCAGATGCTGCGCTGGGAGCCTGGTCTGCTATGATGGCGGCCAATCTCTCCCCCGAGGTTTGCAGCTATGTCTTCCAGACTGTTTCAATGTCGAGACTGCGGTAGTTTTAACGGATACCGCTCGCGCCCACAAACTTTCGTCGAAAAGTTTCTGTTGCCGTTGTTTCTTCTTCGCACTGTGCGTTGCGGCGATTGCTTTCATAGGTCAGCGCATTTGATTACGGTGCAAGTGCAGGAGCGGCGCGAATCCAAATCGGCACGTGCGTCACTGCCAACGGTTGAGTCGTTGCCTGGGACATGGCATCCCGCTATACTGAAGTGGATTCGCCGGGAGATTCGCCCGCTGGAAGCGTTGGGCGTCACTGGGCGAAAGCGGGAGGCTCGCCTTCAGCAGTAGCCGAGACCCAATCCGTGCTACCGGGACCAGGAATGTGCCACGACGCGGTTCGCTTGTGTCGGTCGTGGGCTCTTCGTTGAACGCTCTTGCGGCAAGCCTCTTCGCTACTCTCTTCCCCTCCGATTGTCGTCTGTGCGGTACCCCTTTAATTGATATTTCCCGCCTGCCAGTTTGCCGGCCATGCCTTTCCGAGATGCTCCCGATTTCAGGCGGGGTCTGTTCGATCTGCGGCGAGCGGCTGCTTACTCCCTATGCGTTTGTGGTCGGGCACAGAAGATCCGCGCTGTGGCTCTGTGCCGCCGGTCTCAGCCGCCCTTTTCCAGGGCAGTGGCCTATGGCAGCTACGAAGGCGGGCTGCGGGAGTTGATCCATCTGCTGAAATATGAACAGGTGCGGTCCGCTGTCGGCGCCGCTCGGGGCGCATGCTGGCGCAGGCGATGGCTGGGTTGGACACCGTCTGGACCCAGTCCTCTGTCGTGGTTGTCCCGGTGCCTCTGCACCCTCGAAGGTTACGGCAACGTGGTTTCAACCAGACCAAACTGATCGGTCGCAAGAGGCGTTGAAACTTGGGAAGCGAAACGTCGCACATGGTACTTCGAGCCGCGAGTTTTGGAAAGGCGGCGCGAGACCCAACCCCAAACCGGGCTTACCCGGCATCAGCGTCGGGAAAACATCCGCGGAGCATTCGCCGTGGTCAGACCCGAGGAGATTGCTGGCCAGGAAGTTCTTCTGGTGGACGACGTATACACCACAGGCACGACGGTGTCGGAATGCGCGCGTGTTCTGCTGCGGGCCGGTGCATCCAAGATTTATGTGGCGACGGTTGCGCGAACCCTGAACGCTGACACTAATGCGGTCACGTTGTTGAATAACTTCGCGGAGGAAGATGGCAAAGCGGTAGCCGCCGCCGGATAGGCATCGCTACAATTGAAAGTGAAAATGTATGTCGGGGAAGTGGAACAATTCGATGGGCGGCTCGATCAGGAGCCACACGCTTGCTCCGTCCGTCCTTGGGGTCCATCGTGAAGGCAACGGTCATGCGCTTCACGCGCCCGTGTTGGTGCTCAATGCTTCCTACGAGCCCATCAATGTTTGTGCTGCGCGCCGAGCCATCGTCCTGGTTCTGAAGGGCGTGGCGATGACAGAAGAGGAAAACGGACACTTCCTTCACGCTGCTCGTTTGGCGATTCGTGTCCCATCTGTAATTCGGCTGCTGGAGTACCGTCGTATCCCGCATCAGACTCGCGCCCTTTCCCGCAAAAACATTCTGCTGCGCGATCGGAATACTTGCCAGTATTGCGCTGAAGTGCTGCCTTCGAGCGAGTTGACTCTAGATCACGTGACTCCGCGTTCGCGCGGCGGGGCTTCGACCTGGGAAAATTTGGTGGCGTGCTGCCACTTGTGCAATCGGCGGAAGGGAAATCAGTTTCCGCCTGAGGCAGGGATGAAATTAATGCGGGAACCACGGGCCTTCAACTTGCATACCAGTCGCCACATTATGCGTCTGATGGGTCGCTCGGACGACAAGTGGCGCAAGTATCTTTTCTACTAGCCGTCGAATTTGCCTGATAGCTGACTGCTATTTCTGCGGCTTATCCGGTGGCGGTTGCGATTTGTCCTTCTCACCCGGCGACTTCTGTACTTCCTGCCCTTCGTAGGTGATCTTCACGTTCGATCCAAACCGCTTATAGTCGCTATACTTCACGATTTCGCGGATCTGTACGTCGCCCCCGGAAAAGTGAAGAGTGTCGTCGGCCTTCGTATAGGTGGGAAACCAATACTTGCCATCGATCTGTTCGCGCCAGGTCGTGAACTTAGGGAAAAGATTTTCTTGTCCCTTTTTCTTGCGAATGTCAGGGACCGTCTTCCCGAATGTTTTTACGATTTGAAAATCACGGTCATCAACCCAGATGCGGCCCTGGAAATAGCGCTTCTTCCCGACAATTTCCTTGGGTGCGATATCAAACACGTAGCAGTGCAGTTCGTCCTCTTGCTGCTGCCCGGCATAAAGAATTTGATACTCCGGAAGCTCGTCAGCCGTGAGGACGAAAGGCAGACGGTGACGAATGTCATCAAGATCTTCAGGTGACATCTGGATTCTCACCAGTGACGACTGTGGGGCAAATACGACGTTCTCGAGACGCTTCCCCTGATCATTGAACAGGACGTCGAAAATCTCGTGATATTCGCCGTCATCTTCAGGAGTTTTTACAATTACATCCTGGCGGTAGGTGTATTGATCACGAGCCTGTTGAAACTCGGTCTCTTTGGCGGCAAAACGTTTGATGATCTCGTCGGTCGTGATCCCTTTCGGAGGAGCGGGATCGAGAGATCCCTCATCGGCGGAAGCCATTTTCGAGAGGATTCCGGATGTGGTGACCAATAACGCGAATATCACTGCAATCCGCAGCGTTGCTTTCATAGATATAGTCTATCGAAATCGGAGGGGGAAAGCTGCCCGCGATACCGCAGCTCCCCCGTGCCCGTACCCCCTCCGCTCAGAGGGTCGAACACAGGAGGGCAGCAGTTTTGTTTCATTTGGTTAGATGCCTGGAAAATCGGGGAGTTGCCGAGGAAAATCGCGAATGAGGCGTTATCCCCGACCGCTCTGACTACATTCCTCTCCGCCGGTTATGCCCTCGCGCCGACAAGTGAGCGCCGGTTAATAGCAACAATCCGGTAAGAAACGCCCAGAACATCAGGCTCGCCGACAATGAAAATGGTCCATAGACTTCCTGGAAATTGAGCCTGGGAAGAGCCAGAACATACGCGTATTTCAAGGTTTCAAACAACAGACCCATGATTACTGCCGACGGTAGCACAGCGCGCGCCGGTATCTTGCCATTGGGCAACAGCCAGTAGATCAGAAAGAAGATCGCAATGCTGGCGAAGAGGGCGAACATCTTCATCATGAGAAAACCACCCATTCGCACAACGAGTGGTCCGTGGCCACGCAATGAAGCTTCGAGAAAACCGATGTTCCCGGCGGTCAACGCGATCGAGAGCAAGGCAAGAACGCCGCAGCCGAACGCGAGGCCCAGAGCGATTAACTGGTTGCCAAGATAAGACCGGTTATTGGGGAATCCCCAAATGCGATTCAAAGCCACCTCTAGCGGCAGGAAGATTCCTGTCGAGGTCACTAGAAGAATGATGAGTGATGCCACCTGCGCACGGTGGCGAGCTTCGACCAGCGCATTCAGGTTTCGGATCACGAAGTCTTGCCCGGCTGGCAGGAAGTCACGCAACAGTTGTACGACCACGTCGTACATCACCGGCGAGTGAAATACTCTCCGGATCAAAGTCATGAGTAAGAGTACGAAGGGAAAAAATGAGAGAAGAGCGTTGGCTGCCACCGAGAATGCAAACGTATGTACCTCGGTGCGTAACAGATATTTCACCGTCGAAGTGACCACTCCGGCCTGACGTTCTTCGCTACGAACGGAGGCGGCATACGAAGCTTCTTCGCTTGATTGGGACGCTACGCGTGACTCCTGGTCATCCAGCATTTTCTCTAATCGTATCAGAGAGTTGCAGTGCTTCTGGCGCGATGGGAGAAAGTCAATCGCATTCCTTGTTGGGAGTGTTTTCTTCAAGCGCCACAAAACCCCATGGTGAATCGGTTTACTATCCAATTTCTTTTCTTGCCAGAAATGAAGTTCATGAATATTATCTTTTGCTCATCGCCCGTGCTTTGGGGGCGGCGAGATGTTGCTTGGGGTCGACGGTTTGTGTCCGCAGTCAAAATCGCTTCAACACGATGGCTCCAGAAGTTTGCGCTGTGGTTTTCCCCACAGCCCGAATGACGGAGCTTTTTTGTTGATGCGCAGTTTTAACGGTCACGAGCCGGCTGTACTTCCGTTTTCTTTGAGGGGGTAGGACGGAGCATGAGCTCCACGGAGAATGCGGAAGCAAATCACAGAGTAGATTTGAAAGGAGTTTTTGTGAGAGAGAAGGGCACAGTAAAGTGGTTTAACGGGGCTAAAGGTTACGGTTTCATTCAACGCTCAACCGGGGAGGACGTTTTCGTTCATTTCTCCGCCATCCAGGAAAACGGTTATCGCACCCTGAACGAAGGTGAAACGGTCGAGTTCGATCTGCTGAAGGGTCCAAAAGGCTTTCAGGCAGGTAATGTGGTGCGGGTACAGTAAACGGTCCCAGTTTCAACCACTGCAAGCCCTCTCAGCTTCCCCTGGGAGGGTTTTCAATTTCTGGGAGATACTTCCCGGGAAGATTTGAAAGTTACTGAACTTCGACGGAGACCAGATCACCGTCGGATTTGCCACCAGCTTTGTAATTCACCACGATCGGGCGGTCCGCCCAGTCGCAGGAAAATTCGTCTGCACCGACCAACAGCAACGACTTGTAGTTATCGGTGCGAAGTTTCAAGATTCGAGTTCCTGCCTTCACGGTTAAAATCGCCGCCGGACTTTGGCTGCAGTCCACGCGCGTCAATCTACCTTTTAAAAATAGTGCCTTGCGTCTGTCCAGGGCGGGTTCGGTTGGTGCCTGAAACATTCTGATCCGCATCCGAATCGTCATGCAGTTTTTTCCGTGGAATTCTTGGGACCAGGTTTTGGAGTGGCTGCGACGGCAGGTTGAGGCGGCTCATTCGTCTGGGGTAACACGCCATACTTCTTTAACGTGGGCATGTCTTCCAGGCTCTTCCGGGCGGTCTGAGCAATTTGCGGATTCAGACTGTCCTTCAGTCGCTCGAGAAGTGCGGTCGCGTCGTCCCACTTTTTACCCGCAAGTTCGATTTGGGCGAGATTCAAAAGGTATTGCTGGTTGCGGGGGGCGAGTTGGATGGCGATCTTTATCGAATCTGTCGCTGCGTGGACCCCGCCGCCTTCAAGTCGTCCCATCGCAAGCATGTTGTGCGCTTCGGCAAAGTCCGAATTCCAGTCCACCACTGCGATCAGATCCTGAATCATGTTCGAAACACCTTGAATTTTGTTTCGACTCGATTCTGCCGCTTTGAACTTCACCAGCGCGAGATAGTAATGCACCCAGGGATCGTGATCATCCAATTCTCTCCCGCGAGCCAGTTCTTCGTTAGCCTGATCGAATTCTTTCTTTTGCATGTACGCCCATGCCAGTCCTCGATGGGCAATCGCATTTTCTGTTTTCGAATCGCTATTGATTGCCTGCAGTTCCTTCTCTCCCTGGTCGCGATGTTCCGGCATACGCACCATCATTTCGGCAATCAGCGCCTTGGCCTGGGCCACGGAAACATCCAGCACGCTGCTCCCCACCTGCGCGCTCTCCAGCACAGAAGGGAATTGATACAGGGGGCTCGCGCCACTCGCCGGAGCCGCTGGCTTGGTGCTGCCGGACCCTTGCGACCATGCCCGGGAGTGGGAGTAATCCTTCACGGTCTGCTCGAATTGCGCCGCACTGACACCGAAAGCCTGCTGAATTGCTTGTTCTACTGGAAGCTTTTGGATCTCTACCAGGCCGAAATAAGTTCCAGCGTCCGACAGCTTGTTCTGACTGAGCAAGTAGTGCATCACGATCCATGATTGCGGGTAGAACATGGGCGGATAGCCCGAAGCACCCCGGCGCATCATGAACAGATCCCGCATTGGCAACCACGGACCGTTCAACAACTCCACAAATGATTTCGAAGAATTGGAAACCGCAGAGCCCGGCAGAGCATGGTCCCAGGGTACGTTCTGCATGGGGTCTCCGCCGACTTGAGCTTGAGTGTCCGTGAGCCGCAGGCTGGAGAAATACTCAGCAAAGCCCTCATCAAACCAGTCTTGCGTGGGTGGGTAATTGAAATTCAGGAGCAGGCTGGCAAATTCGTGCGAGACGGCACGCCAACTGCCCTCTGCCGCAAGATCAAGCACTATATAGTTACGGTCCTCTCCGGCGAGAAAAAATCCCGGCGCAGAGATGGCTCGGCCCAGGCGCAGCGGCGCCACGCGGATGTACTCCTCATCCGACCCAAGGGCGATGACGTCCAGCGGTTCCGGGAGGTGCAGCTTAGTCTTCCTGAAGAGCTGCGTGAAGATGTCGCGCATCTGCTCGAGGCGCGAAATTGCTTCGCGGCTTTTGTCGGCCGGTGCGTCGGTAAGCATGGAGAAGTGCGCGGAATTGAGTCGAATCCACTTCGGTTCCTTGGAGCGCGTGGTTGCGGCCGAACACAAGCTGCATGCCAGGAGGGCTAAGGCAAGAACTCGGGAACAAAAGCGGATTCGGGACATGACCTTGCCGGTGACAAATTTTTGGGACGCAAAGGATGCTACCACGCTGCCCAAATCATCGTTACCGGGGCGTGATCGAGGCCAACCGGTCGCCAGGCTCGGTGTTTCCATTCTCATTGGGACTTGAGAGCCGGGGATTTGAAATAACGGATTGCGAAATCCTCTTGGCTGCCCACTCCGCACACTCAGCCACAACCTTATCGTCGTCGGTTTTCAATTTTTCGAGCAGCGGCCGAAAGCGCTGGTCGGCGCTGTTGCCTATCGCAATCACAGCATTGCGTCGAATACCGCTGCGTTTGCCGCGGCGCACTGCTGATCCGCGGAACGCTTCGCGAAATTCTTCCGCCGTTATCTCCGCCAGCCATTCCAGCGCAGGGTTGACCAACCCGTCCCTCGCCTGAAATTCCGTTGCATGCGTGACCGGGGCCTTGCGGTTCCACGGACAGACATCCTGGCAGATGTCACAGCCGAATACATGGTGGCCCAAGCCCTCTCGCGCCTCTTCGGGAATTGTGCCTCGCTTTTCGATAGTCAGGTACGAGATGCAGAGATTGGAATCAAGCTGGTAGGGTGCAACCAACGCATCGGTGGGGCATGCGTCAATGCATCGCGTACAAGTGCCACAGCGATCCGCTGCAAGCAGGTCGGGCTCCAGTTCGAGCGAAGTCAGGATCACGCCAAGAAACAGCCACGACCCCAGTTTCTGGCTGAGTATGCAGGTGTTCTTGCCGATCCAGCCGACGCCTGCATACTTGGCATACACACGTTCGACAATCGGCCCGGTATCCACGTAGCAGCAGGTTTGTGGATCCGTGCCCTCGGATTTTGAAATCGCCGATCGCAGCTCAGTCTCAACGGTGCGCAGTCGGCTCATTACTGCGTCGTGATAGTCCGCGTGTCCCCAAGCATAGCGGGCAATCCATCCGCGCTCGGGATCGTGGACCTCGGTTGAGTAGGGTTGTGCCGTGTTGTAGTTGATCGCGCAGACAATCACGCTGCGAACCCATGGGAGGGTTGACCGAAGCGAAGCGCGCTTGAGAGAACCAGCCTCGTTGCGGGCTTCCATGTAATGCATCTCAGCGGCGCGCCCGGCTGCAATCCACTCTTTAAAGCGATCCAGTTCACTGAATTCGTACACCGGCGCGATACCAGCAGAATCAAAGCCGGCTTTACTGGCAGAGTCTTTAATGAACTCGGCGATGCGGGAGGTTTGTTTCACTTTCGACATCTCGAATAGACAGGCAGGTCAGCAACGAGGAGATTTCATTGGCTGCGGCCAACGAAGGAGCGGTTGAAGACCGGCTAGACGCCCAGCTTCTTCACTTCTTCGTTGTAGTACTTACGGTAAAGGATGTCCCACTCCTGGCTGCCTTCAAGGATCGTGCGCTTCTGGCTTTCAATTTTCAGGCGCGCCGCCTGGTCGATTCTCGCTTCCTGATTGAGCAGGTCTTCGAGAATTTTGCGGACCTCGAGACGAATGGTATTCCGGTCTTCGATAAAATCTACCGCGTCCAACTCAGCCAGCGCGTCCGTGACCACGTGCGCAACTTTATTCACCTTGTCCCGGCTGATTCTCACAGCACCGCCTTGTATTTGCGTGTCAATTCGCTCTTTACTTTCCGGAACATCTCCTGGTAGTTGGCCCCAGTCCGGTGCATTTCATCGGAATATGCCTCCAGGATAACCCGGACTTCGTCATTGATACGGTCTTCCAGCGACAACTCCTCCAGCATCGAGGCGTGCACCTTCTCGGTGACCGCGGGCACGTTCTTGGTCTCGATGTGCCCGCCAGCAATCAGCTTTTTGGTGACTTCGCGGGCCAGGTAGCCCACATATTCTTTGGACAAAAGCATAGGGCGGATCGAAAGTGGTTTGTGAAACAGGTAGTGTAGCACAGGAAGCATTCAGCACTCAGCCGTCAGCATTCAGCCAAGCGTGAGCGCAGTGAGCCGAATAGTCCCAGCGGCACGCTAGGCGGAGGAATCTTCCTTGATTACCCCCTTGGCCGAATGCTGAGTGCTGAATGCTGATTTTTCTGCCCCTTCAGGCATACAATGCAGAAATAAACCCAAGCCAATATGTCTCCTGTTCCCGACAATCTCGCGGTCCTCAAAGATGACATGATCGCCTTCATCGAAGGTCACGGCATGCGCCGTTTCCATGGCTATGTTGACTATGAGGAAGTTCAAAGCGTGATCTGGAAGACCGAAGACAATCCGGATAGCTGGAAGGACTTTGTCGAACTGGCCAAGACCGCGGCCGCTCCCTTCCTGACCATGGACGCCTGGACGTTGCGCCGCGAAGAGCTGGACCTGATGGTCGAGCGTTTGGGCAGCCTCGAATTCGCCAGCGACGAAGATGTGGAAGAAGCGCGCTGGCTACGAACTTATGTAGGCAAAACGGGATTTGTGCAACTGGGGTTTGCTCACCAGGGCATCATGATGGTCTACGAAGCCTCCACTGAGTGGTATGACCACTACCAGCGCCTGCTGGAGTTGTCTGAAGATTTTGGAGGCATTCCTATCGACGGGTCCGGCCCGGATGAGGAAATCTGATCCCGTTCGAATGTTAGAAAAGGGGATGTCGCCCCCTTCAACGTCAGAGCCCTCTACGACCAAAGAGCCCTTAGCTGCAAAACCCTGAAGACCAGTCATCGCTATAATCAGGCTTCCGACTCTTTCATTTATGAAGTGGGTCTCAAAAAATGCCGACCCGGCTGTCGTCGATCGCCTTTCCGCGGAGTTGATTTCTGAATCTTCGCTCAGGCTGAAAAATGCCGAGCTCGCCTCCACAATCGCGCGTCTTTTGGTGACGCGAGGAATCAGCGAAGCCGAAGCGGCGAAACACTTTCTTACGCCTTCAATCTCCCATTTGCACTCTCCAGACCTGATGACCGGCATGAAGGCGGCCCTTGATCGCATCGAAGCCGCCATCGAAAACAAAGAACCGATCCTGATATACGGCGATTACGACGTGGATGGAACCAGCGCGATCGTCATCCTCAAGACCGCTATTGAGTTGTGCGGCGGCGCTGCTGACTTTCATGTGCCGCATCGCATTCGGGACGGCTATGACATGCGTGACGACGTCATCGAACGGGCAGCAGCTGCCGGCATCCGGCTGATCATCAGCGTGGACATGGGAATCCGTGCCTTTGCGCCTGCAGAGACCGCCCGCCGGTTAGGTGTGGATTTGATCGTCACCGATCATCACCTCCCCGGACCGCAGGGTGTTCCACCCGCGCTTGCGGTGGTCAATCCCAACCAGGATGGTTGCGCTTATCCCTGTAAAGCGCTGTGTGGCGCGGGGGTGGCATTCAAAGTTGCCCAGGGTTTGATCGGGCGCCGGATCCCCGAAAAGGATCGTGAGCGTCTGCTGCGGTCATTCATGAAAATAGTCGCGATTGCGACCATTGCCGATGCCGTGCCGCTTATTGGGGAGAACCGTGTTTTTGCCAAGCTGGGATTGGAAGGTCTGCGAGCGCCCGTGAATCCCGGACTCAAGGCACTACTGGAAGTCGCGCAGCTCAGTGGTCGGGCACTCAGTTCAGGGGAAGTCGCGTTTCGCATCGCTCCTCGGATCAATGCAGCCGGGCGAATGGACGTTGCTCGCGATGTGATTGAACTGTTCAGTGTGAAAGATCCAGTGCGGGCCCGCGAAATTGCGAATCGTCTCGACCAACTCAACGGCGACCGTCAGGAAGAAGAGCGCCTTATTCTCAAATCCATCACGGCTCGTTTCGAGGATGAACCGGCTATCCGGGACGCATTCTGCATCGTGATCGATGGCGACAGTTGGCACCGTGGCGTGATCGGCATCACTGCCACACGGGTCGTGGAACGTTATGGACGTCCTGCGTTGGTCATCTCGCGTGACGGCGACGTGGCTCACGGCTCGGGCCGATCCATCGCCGCATTCCATTTGCTGAATGCGCTCGAATCGTGCTCAGACCTTTTCATCCGCTTTGGAGGACACGCACACGCGGTGGGATTCTCTCTGTCGGCTTCGAACCTGCCCGAACTGCGGACCCGCTTGGATGAATATGCCCGTGCCCGCCTGACCTTGGCGGATTTCGAACCCGAGCTTGGTTTTGACGCGGAACTCACCCTCGATCAGGTAACTCCCGATTTGTTCCAGGGCTTGCAACGGCTGCAACCATTCGGTGTGGGGAATCCGCAACCTGTTTTTATCTCCCGTGCTGTTCGGGTGATGGCTCCGCCCCGGGTGCTGAAGGAAAAGCACGTAAAGCTAAAAGTCGCGCCGCCCATGGTTGAAAGTCGGCAACCGCTAGGGAACAACTGGCGCTCCAACGTTGGTTTTAATGCGATGGGCTGGCACATGGCCGCGCGTTGTCGGCAGGCAGGTTTGTTGACTGGCGATACTGTCGATGTCGCCTTTACGATCGATAACAATGACCATCCGGAATACGGCGGACTGGAACTAGTTCTCCGCGATTTTCAGAGTCTGTCGAATCGCGTCGATTCGACGAAGGTCATTACCTCTGCAGCAGGGGAAGAACTCGAAAATGCCACCATCACTTCACCATAAGTGATAGTAGCCAGCCTGCTGAGCCAGTTCTACTTTGATCCCGAACAAGCTTTCCAGTCGCTCAGCCCTGAGCATCTGATCCTTGGGCCCTTCGGCAACTATTTTCCCGCTCGACATCAGCAGAACGCGTTCGATTTCCGGAATTACATCGGATAGGTCGTGCGTGACCAGAATGATGCCGATGCCTGCTTTCGCCAGAGCGCTCATGGTTTCACGAAGGCTTTGCCTGGCGAAAACATCGAGAGAGTTGCTCGGTTCGTCGAACAGCAGGGCCTGTGGTTTGTGCACCAGTGCCCGGGCGATGAGCACCCGCCGCGCTTCTCCCGACGACATTTCTGAAACTGGCCGGTCCGCCAAGTGCGATATCTTCAAGCCCGCAAGAGCTTCCTCGGCCAGTTCGCGGTGCGTCGGATCAATCGTATGGTGGGGAAAAATCCGTGTGCTGCTGAAGAACCCGGACAACACTACATCGCTTCCAGAAGCATTGCCGCTGCACATGGACATCAGATCATTCGACACAATGCCCAAAAGCGAGCGTAACTCGAAAACATCCCAGCGATCCTGCCCTAGGAGCGTCATTGACGACTCTTCCTGCACTACGGGATAGCACTCGCGCGTAATGGTTTTGATGAGGGTTGATTTGCCGCAGCCATTGGGCCCGAGAATCGCCACATGTTCGTCGCCCTGAATCCGCAGGCTGAAATTCTCAAGAACGACTCTTTGTCCCCGCATCACCGAGATATTCTGTAAATCCAACAGAGCAGGTTCTTGGATCTTCATCGTCTTCTGAGTTTAGACGATGCATTGCTTTGTTCATCCTGAGGGTGAAGCTCCGGGAATCGAATTCTGAAACAGGAAACGGTCAATAGGATTTTCACCGGCGCATGACGGTCAACGAAACGCTCCCGGTAGTACATCCCTGAATTACACTGTCACTAGATGCCTCTTTCCATATCCGGGCTCCGTCGCTGGTTTGCGGCAGGCGCCATTGGGCTGGTGCTGCTGGTCGCGGCGGTGTATTTTTACGCCCGCCACAGGGTAGAGAACGCGCTCAAGGAAGTTCCGGCGAAGATTGGCATCGAGGTCCAGCAGAGTGCGCAAGGTTTCACCGTCTCCCGATCGGAACAGGGACACACGTTGTTTAAAATCCAGGCGAGCAAGGCGGTTCAATTCAAGCAGGGAGGCCGCGCCAATCTCCGCGACGTTACCATCACACTTTACGGACGTGACTCCAGCCGCTTCGATCAGATCTACGGAGCGGAATTCGAATACGACCCCCAGTCGGGCGATGTTATAGGAAAAGGCCAAGTCCAGATGGATCTGGAAGCCAATCCGGAAGGCCTGACCCATCCCGATCAGGCGCCCCCAAAAGAACTGAAAAACCCGATCCACCTCACTACGACAAACTTGCTCTTTAACCAGAAGACCGGAAATGCCGCGACCCCGGATAAGGTGGACTTCAGCATTCCTCAGGCCAGCGGATCGGCCGTTGGACTCGACTATGTTGCCAATACCGCCATTCTCACCTTGCATTCAAAGGTTGCGGTCGACTTCCACGGCGCCACGCCAGCTACGTTGACCGCGGCGAGCGGCACAATCAGCAAGAATCCACGCATCGTTTTTCTGGATCTTCCCCGAATGCAGGATGCCTCACGGCACTCTACGGCCGACAAAGCCACACTCTTCCTCCGCCCCGATAACTCCTTGGATCGCATTCTCGCGAGCGGCAACGTTCATGTGGAGTCTCAAGGCGTGAGTTCGACGAAGGTTGATTCCCAGCAGTTGGAATTGCTGATGGGAGACAAACAGGAGACCGTCCGTACTGCAACCTTCACAGGAGATGTCCGGATGGAAAATTCAGGCACCCAGCCTATGCACGGGAATGCTGGGCGAGCAGTCCTGAATTTCACAGGAAACAATGTGTTGGCGACGGTGCATACACAGGACAACGTCAAGTTGATGCAGCATCAACGGCCCGCCAAACCCGCGAGTGGTGAGCAAAAATCTGGAGCGCAGGATCTTCAGACCCAGGACGTCGAAGTTACTGCGTCTGGCATCGACTTTTTGGTAGCCGATGGCCGTCGGCTCCGGCGCGCCGATACCTTAGGAGCAGCCGAGATAACGATCCATCCCACCGCGCCCGCAACTGGACAAACAATAATCACCGCAGGCAAGTTCCAGGCTCGTTTTGATGACTTGGGACAGCTGGCTTCGGTGCACGGCGCCCCGGACGCTCGCATCGTGTCCCAATCACCCGGTCAGCCTGACCGAATCAGTACGAGCACTATGCTGGACGCATCCTTCCATCCGGGCACCGGCATCGATTCGATCGTACAGCAGGGCAATGTCGCCTATCGGGACGTTGAACGCAAGGCGTGGGGCGGGCGCGCGTCTTACACGCCAGCCGACCAGATACTTGTCCTCACGATCTCCCCGAGAATCGTTGACGGTGGTATGACCACAACGGCTCGTACCATCCGGATGAATCGCGCTACCGGGGACGGCTTTGCCGACGGCGACGTTAAGAGCACTTACAGCGACCTGAAGCCCCAACCCAACGGTGCGCTGCTGGCATCGTCGGATCCCATTCATGTGACCGCGCGGTCGATGACCGCTCACAGCACCCCTGCTATCGCTGTTTACACCGGAGACGCTCGTCTCTGGCAAAACGCGAACGTCATTGAAGCTCCCTCCATCGAGTTCGACCGTAATCGCCGTTCGGTCGTTGCTTCCGGATCGCCGGCTCAATCGGTCTCCACGGTACTCGTCCAGACCGAGAAAAGTGGAAAAGTCACACCGATTAAGATCACGTCCGCTCGTCTTACCTACACAGACAGCGAACGCCAGGCCCACTTTCAGGACGGAGTACAAGCCAAGAGCGCGGACCTCACAATCGTTTCGCGTGAGATGGTCGTATTCCTTCAACCGCGAGATCAAGCCACATCAAATCAGCCGATTGCAGGACTTAGTTCCGGCGCAGGAAAGATCGATCACATTATCGCCAGAGAGCAGGTAGTCATCACTCAGCCGGGGAGAAAAGCGACTGGCGATCAACTGGTGTACACCTCATCCGACGATAAATTTGTGCTGACCGGCGGACCGCCCAGCATTTTTGATGCCGAACGGGGCAAGATTACCGGGGTTTCGTTGACTTTATTTAGGCACGATGATAGGGTCGTCGTTGAAGGCGATAACACATCCCCTACAGTCACTCAGACGCAGAGTGGCACGTTAAATGCGTACCCTGGCCACCGACGAAATCGGCAAATCTTATCGCGGTCGTCGAGTTGTAAATGGAGTCAATATAAGGGTCGGGCAAGGCGAAGTTGTTGGTTTACTAGGACCTAACGGCGCCGGCAAGACAACGACCTTCTACACCATTGTCGGTCTGATACCCCCTGACAGCGGCCGGATACTGATCGACAACGAAGAGATCACGGATGTGCCCATGTACCTGCGGGCACGCCAGTACGGCATCAGTTACCTCCCTCAGGAAGCTTCGGTTTTCCGCAAGCTTACGGTCGAGGAAAACATCCTCGCGGTGCTGGAAGCCCAGCCCATCTCCTGGCACGAGCGCCGGGAAAAAATGGAAGAACTGATTGACCAGTTAGGCTTGGAGCATATCCGGCAAAATCGCGGATACGCCCTGTCTGGGGGAGAACGACGTCGCGTGGAGATTGCCCGCGCGTTGTGCATCAACCCCACGTTTATCTTGCTGGACGAACCATTTTCCGGCATTGATCCGATCGCCGTGCTTGATTTGCAGAAGATCATTAGTGATCTGAAAGCGAGCGGAATCGGAGTGCTGATTACCGATCACAACGTCCGCGAAACTTTGGCGGTCACCGATCGGGCTTACATCATTGATGGTGGGAGGATTTTAGCCTCGGGCATGCCCGAGCAACTGGCGAGCGACCCTCAGGTCCGCAAGGTGTACCTGGGCGAGAGTTTTTCGCTGGTGTGACACTTGTCGTCGGTCGTTAGCGGTTGGTCGTTAGCTCTTGTTCGCTGGCCTGATTAGTTTGGCCGGCGCCGATGATCAAACGGCGAACGGCCAGGACCAACGACGAACGACCAACGACTGTTTTTATGGTTCTTCTTCAACCCAAGCTGCATTTGAAAGTCTCGCAGAGGCAGATCCTGACTCCTGGCCTCGTGCAGATGGTCAGCGTCCTGGCGCTCAACAAGCTTGAGCTTCGGGACATGATCACCGCCGAGATGGTTGAGAATCCGGTTTTGGAAGAACTGGAAGACTCCGTTCCGCTGCTTGATGACGCGGTGCGTCGCGAAGAAGAACGCGAACGGGTTGCTCCCGAAGAAAACACCGTTACAGCAGTAGAAAAGAAAGATCCCTTCGAAGAAATCGATTTCGGATCGTTCTTTCAGGAGTATCTCGATCCCGGCTATCGCAGCCGGAGCGAGATGGAAGAAATTGAACGCCCATCTTTCGAGAACTTTCTTTCCAAACCCACCACTCTCAGCGACCATTTGGCTTGGCAGCTTGGTGCTCTGTCGGTAACGGCAGAAGTGCGAGAGGCCGCCGAGATCATCATCGGAAACCTGAGTGAGGACGGCTACCTGATCGCCAGCGACGAGGAGTTGATGGGCATTGCGCCGCCCGCGCCGCCTGAAGTAGACGCCACTGTAGCCGCCAACGTTGTGAAAGAGGCAGCTGCACTCGGCTTGGCCACCGACGAGGACCTGGATGACGACACCACTGAGGACAAGATTCTTGTATCTCCTGACGACGTGAACGCGCAGTCCGAATGGGGGCAAGAGGTCAATTCCTCTTATTCAGATTCGGCTGGGGCTGCGGTTGCGGCCGCTCCGGAGATCGCTGCGCCTGAAATCTTGCCAATCCCTGCACCGGCTTTAGCAGTCGCTACACCCGCGGATCCTCCTCCTCCGAGTTCTGCTTCACCCAGTTCTGATCCGACCAGTTCTGCTGCGAGCAGTCCTGCGACAACCAGGAAATCTTCTCAGCCCGCTTATCAACCCAGTTTTGTTATTGAGGATCTGCATGAAGCGCTGGATCTGGTGCGCCAGATGGATCCTCCGGGAGTAGCCTGCCGGGATTTGCGCGATTGCCTGCTTTACCAGTTGCGTTACCACCAGCAACAGTTGGCCACGCATAAGAACGGTAACGGCGAAGCCGTTGGACAAATCCTTTCCACGGCGGTCGCCATCGTAGATCAGCACCTCCGCGCACTGCAGAACAAGCAGTACAAGGAAATTGCCCGCGCCATCAACCGTCCGCCAGAGGCTGTGCAGGAAGCTTTGGAGTACATCCGCACCCTCGATCCGCGACCTGGTCTCAGATACAACAAGAGCCAGCCTCGCCTGATCGAGCCTGATGTGGCGTTCATCAAACACGGCGATGAGTGGTTGGTGATGATGAACGAAGACGACGTTCCGGTGCTGCGTCTTAACCCGGCGTACAAAAAACTGCTGACGCGTGATACCAACGACAAAGACACTCGGAATTACGTCAAGGAGCGCTATAAGAGCGCCATTCAGCTCATCAAGAACATCGAACAGCGCAAGCAGACCATCACGAAAGTGTGCTATTCCATCGTGACGCGGCAGCAGGACTTTTTGGAAAAAGGTATTGACCAGCTTAAGCCCATGATGATCAAGGAGGTCGCTGAAGAGATCGGCGTCCATCCTTCGACGGTGAGCCGGGCAGTCGCCAATAAATATGCCCACACGCCACAGGGTGTCTTCGAATTGCGGTATTTCTTCAGCGAGAGTGTGAACGGCCCGCAGGGCGGCAACACGTCATTGTTGATCCTGAAACGTCGGGTCAAGAAACTCATCGAGGAAGAAGATCCGAACCGGCCGTTAACCGACGAGCAAATTACGCGGATTCTACAGTCGCAGGGTATCCAGGTCACTCGCCGCACAGTCGCGAAATACCGGGAAGACATGCGAATTCCCAGCACCCATCAACGCAGAGTAAAGAAGTAGTTGTAGCGCCGGCGTCCCGCCGGCTGTCCGGACGGCATCTTGCTTTCCGAGGCCGCAGGCGCCAGAGTCTAGCTGCAGTCGCTGGATAGAGAGGGAGCTCATGAACGTAGAGTTCACCGGCAGAAAATGCGACATCACTCCTGCTTACCGCAAGTCAGTCGAAACCGGCCTGGCGAAAATCCGCAAAATTCTGGGGGATAAGTTCGATAGCAAAGTAATCCTGACCGTCGAAAAGCATCGCCACAAGGCGGAAATCACTATCAGCCCCCGCAACGGACCTCTCGTGGGACTGGCGGAGGCGGGTGACATGAAATCCGCCATTAGCCAGGCCATGGATCACCTGGAAAAGCAGGCAGTCAAATACAAGACTCGCTGGCGCAGCAAAAAGCGCCATGAACAGAAAAATCAGCAGAAGAAATGGAACGGCAAGGGGGATCAGGAAAGCCTCGAAGTCGGGGTCGGACTGGAAGAAACCACTGAGGTCTCGCTCGTAGTCCACAAGTTTCCCGCGGTAGCCAAGTCCACCGAGGTTCACCTGGTGCGCTCAGAGGACGCCGTCGCCGTAAACCCCATGACGCTCGAAGAGGCTATCAAGGAAGTCCACTTCCGCGACCGCGATGTCTTTGTTTTCCGCAATCCGCAGGGCAAAGTAATGATCTTGCACCGCACCCGCGAAGGCAAGATGGAACTGATAGAAGCGCCTTAAGCGGGCAGCAGCTTTAACCAAAACTCGCAAACAATACCCTCACGACCAATAGAGACAGACCGTTTCCAAGCGAAAGCCATACAAGTAAACCTGAGGAGGCAGCGAAGTGCTCATCCAAGAATTACGCCGTGTCGATCCCTGGTCAGCGGTTGTAATTGCGCTGACGCTAGTGCTTTTTTTCGTGTCGGTGTTTGTAAAGGGATTTACCCATGAATTGCTGTTGGAAGCCGGAGTTTTCCTAGTCTCCATCAAATTGATAATGATGGCGAACAGGAACAGCTTGTCGGCCAGACTCACCGTTCAGCGTCTCGAACGTATTTCGAGCATGCTGGAAGACATTCGGGCCCGGTCTACCCAAACGCAACGCTGACGGCCAATTGGAAAATGAATTTGAACCGCCAGGAGCGGTCCTGCGTACATAACCTCGGAGAGGTGCGTGGTGCAACTTCGCTTAATCGGAGTTCTCGTTTTCGCCGGGCTTTTACTTCCTCACGCTCGAGCCGATGAGCCGCTGACCGCTGAAAACATTATGGCCCGAGTGGCTGCGAATCAGGACCACAGTGAAAAACTGAGAAGCCAATATGTTTATCAGCAGCACATCCATGTAGCTTCCCGAAAGTCCAATGGCAAAATTCTCAGAGAAGAAACCACCGACTACCACGTGGTCCCGAAGCCCGTCGGCGTCGAAAGAACTCTGCAACAATTGACCGGCCGGTACTGGCACGGCGGCAAGTATTTGAACTTCGAGGGTGAGCCGGTTCCCGCCGCGGATAGCACAGATGGGGAGCTGGTCCACAGCTTTCGCGAAGACCTGACCAATGACGACTCCAAAGACGGCCTGTCTCGCGACCTGTTTCCGTTGACCACAGAAGAGCAGCAAACCTACCAGTTCAGGCTCATGGGAGAAGAAACTTTCGAGGGCCGCAAGACCTTCCATATTGCCTTCACGCCGAAAGACACCGACGACATTGATTGGGCCGGAGAGGCATTCATCGACGAAAACGAGTTCCAGCCGATGTATGTGTTTACCAAACTATCGCGACGCATGCCCTTCGGCGTTCGAACTGTTCTGGGAACAGATTTGCCCGGCATAGGTTTTGCCGTTCACTATCGAAGACAGGAAGATGGTGTCTGGTTCCCCACGAGCCTGGGAAGCGAATTCAGGATCCATGTTCTCTTCTTCTTCAACCGAAATATGTCAATTTCGATGGAGAACAAGGCCTTCGAACACACCCACGTGGAAAGCAAGATTGTTGGGGCCGTTCAATAGATTCCGGATCATCCCTCTGTAACTTCATCCGTCACTACGGTGAAACCAGTCAGATTTGCGATGCCGAACGACGTGGTGATGGCGACGTCGGATGCGTCGCGACCCGTAGCCATGAGCACGCGCCCGATTCGGGGCTGCGCATGGCGCGCATCAAACGTCCACCAGCGATTTTGCAGGTAGACTTCGAACCAGGCGCTGAAATCCATCGGAGTGGGTTGCTTGGGCACACCGATATCGCCAAGATATCCGGTCGCATAACGCGCCGGGATGTTCAAGGCACGGCAGAAAGTGATCGCGAGATGCTGAAAATCGCGGCAGACGCCGGTACGCTCTGTGAAAACATCGAGAGCGGTCTTGGACGAACGCGCGTGGTGATATCCGAACGCCACCTTCCAATTTACCCAGCCGCAGATCGCTTGCACGCGGCTCCATCCCGGCTTCAGGTGTCCAAACAATTCCACCGCGATGTTCGACAACCGGTCTACCTCACAGTACCGGCTGTTCAGTAAATAGCGAAGCATCTCCGGCGGCAACTCGTTGACGGGATGCTCCTGCGCGTTGGGATCGCCCTCGTCCGGCGTACCCGGGTCCTCGATCAGAGTGGAACTGCTCAAGCGCAACGGTCCGGCTGGCGCCAACCACCGTGCACAGCGATTGCCATAACTATCGAGGTAGCTCTCTACTTTCACGTCGGGGCTGATGATCAATTCGTCTGGCTCTCGTAGATCTCGCGTGCGAGACGGGTGGACATGCAAAACTCCGACCATGGCCACATCGGCAGGAATCTCGAATTGAATGTCATATCCCAGACGAATCAGCATGAACTGCCAGAACCTCTACAGGCCACGCATTATGACCCATCGCCGGTCGCTCCGGGATTCAAAATCCAAATCTGATCTAGCGGTCGGCAGGCGCTCTACTCGTCGCGGTGCACCGTTTCCATCGAGAACGCCGGCAAACAGATGGCAATGTATTCAGTTCCTCCTTCTCCGGGAGTGGAATATTGCACCCATTCCCCGCGGTGAGCAATTACGGCCTGGCCCGCGGCGACCGTCAATTCGCCGCCCTTGTGCTTTACCAGCAGAGCTCCCTTAAGCACCAGCGTGAATTCGTCGAACTCTGGGGTCTGTCCCGGTTCCTCCCAACCCTGGGGGCTTCGCATGTGTGCCACGCTCACTCCTGGCGTCTTTGTATTGACGCGACCGATGAATTCGTCGATTAGTTTCGGCTTCGTGCCCGCGGCACGGATACGGGTGGGCTCTGGGACTAGAGTGGGCATGTTTTCTCCTCGGTAGGTCGAATGCGAATCTCAACGTAGTGGCAGCATCTTGCAGGCTGTCTCGAGGACGTCCCGCCCTCGGCTGTAGACGTATCCAATCTAACAAGGGAAGCGATCAGCGCGATAGCACTTCGCGGCTCTGAAGAGGGAAGAAGAATGCCGGTTACCGGCGGCGTAAGCGCAAACTGGATTTCTAGACGGAAAGCAGTCGCGCTTTTTCGGCTTGCATCGTCGCCAGCACATCAAGAGCTGGAATAGACGAAGGTGCTGTCAACGTTCTTTCCGGTGGAATCGTGCCGGTTTGGAAAGCCTTCACCAGCATCTCGAGCGCTTGTCCGGTATTTGGACCGGCGAAGATTGTCGCGGTCAGCAGCCCGCGCTTTACCCAAACCTGGCCAGTCTTTGGCAAGCCGTCGCATCCAATGAATGGGAGGCTGAGCCATCGCTGCCTGGCTACGGAATCTGGTAGTTCCTGAAAGGCTTTTCGTGCGCCCAGCGCCATACCGTCGTCCTGGGCCGCAATCAGATCAATACGATTCTGGTGAGAGGTGGACAACCGTAGCCAGGAGCTTACGGTTCGGTAGGAACTGGCTTCTGTCCACTGCGCCCTCATGACTTTTACCTGCACGTCGGTTGGCTTGGTTTCGTACATTCCGCTGGTGCGCTGCTTGGCAGCCAGGCTCTCCGAGGGCCCTTGAACATAGAGAACAGATCCACCTTTCGGCAGAAGCGCGGCAAACTGATGTCCTTGAATTCTCCCAATCTCCTCATGGTCAGAGCTGACGCCGAAGACCGGAACCCGCGAAGCCTTACGAATCTCGGCAATGTACTCGACATTCCGGTTCAAAACCACCCATCCGATGCCTGCCGCAGCGGCTGCTCGAGCTACCTGTGGCAAGGCAGTTCCGCCCACGGGTTCGAAAACGATGCCATCCGGCATGGCTTCCGATCTCGACTGAATAACGTTCAGGATTTGCTGACTTTGCGTAATGGAATCATTGTCGGCGTAAATGATCTGGACATCGACGCCTAGACGCTTGGCGGCCGACTCGGCATCCGCCGCTTGCTCAATCTGATAGTCGTTGTCGTTTGTAGTCAGTGAAACGAGAAACTTTAGCTTCTTCATGGCGGTGCCAAAATCATACACGGGGGTTTGTTCAGAGGCACGGTGACCGAAGTAACCAGCATGCCCGTTCCGCTTTCAACGAGTGGAAACACAAATATTGATCCCAGAATTTCCACTTCAATCACTCTGAACTGTGGCTGTCGTCGCTTTCGGACGATTCCTGAGCGGTGCTAGAATGCCGAGCCTCGGAGAAAAACATCATGCGTAAAATTCTGGTCTTATTTGGGATTCTGTTTTGCTGTGCCTTGCAAGCCTGGTCGCAAGCGAAACTGTCGACCCACTGGGAAGAGCTGACCGCTGTGGATTTCCGCACTGCCATTCAGCAGGCACAAGGCACATGTCTCCTGCCCTTCGGCATTCTGGAGAAGCACGGTCCACATCTGCCTCTGGGAACGGACCTGCTGAACGTCCGCTATGCCGCCCTCCATGCCGTCGACCAGGAGTTCGCGGTGGTTTTCCCCGAATATTACTTTGGCCAGATCTTCGAGGCCCGGCACGAGCCTGGCACGGTAGCCTACAGCCGGCAGTTGCAGCTTGAACTGTTGCAGGAAACCACCGACGAGATGGCGCGAAATGGATGTAAGAAAGTCGTCATCGTAAACGGTCACGGCGGCAACGAAAGCTTGCTGCCCTTCTTCGCCCAGACCCAGATGGAAAAGCCTCACGATTACGTAGTCTACGTACTCGGGCTAATCACCCCACCGCCAGGCGGACCCGCCCGGAAGAGCACCGGTCCTGACATGCACGCGGGTGAAGTGGAAACGTCGACAACCATGATTTCGCATCCGGACCTGGTACATCTTGATCGGGCCAAAAGCCAGTCCGGGGAGGATCTTGGACGTCTTAACCTGCCCGAAAACGTCTACACCGGTATCTGGTGGTACGCCCGTTTCCCCAATCACTATTCCGGTGATGGCTCTCTCGCCAACACTGAGATGGGTCAATACAAAATGAACGCCTGGATCGACGCCATCGTCAAAGCCGTTCGGGCGGTAAAAGCCGACTCGGAAAGCCTCAAACTTCAGAACGAATTCTTCGAGAATGCCGCGCATCCGCTGGACACGCGTCCCTAGACGGTCCTGCTCCCGGCCTTGGCACCGGCTTGGCCATCCAAGCCGGCCGAAAGTCCCTGACCGCAATGGAACCTGGAACTACCAATTGAGCCGTAACTTGGGTAACGTTGGCCGACCTTCGCCCGGATGCTACGCTCCGTACAGGTAGGAAAATCAGCCGTTTACGAGGGGCAAGCCTGAATGGTTGCCGTCAGGCCCCGGCTCGCCATCGACGTGGCGGCGATAAGTAGTCCGCGTTCCCGCCTGCCGCGCATTGACTTGATATAACCGCGGCTGTTGCACGCAAGCGAGACCGCCCGACGATGCCACGCATCCCGATTTTTAAACTCGGACGCACGCCTGAGCAGGTCCCGCCTCCTCAGCTGAGCAGTTACACGCCCAAGTTGACATTGGACGATCTTCAATTGGGTGTGGACAACCTTCGTCACGACGTCCATTTGAGCCCCAGATTCGTAGAACTTGCGCGGCTCCGCATCGCACGACTGATCGTTCGCCACGGTGATATGGACGGGTTGCTGGCTGCCGAGACTCCGGAGCTGGGCAAAAACCACTTTGTCGCCGCAACACCTGCGACGAAAGCCAACGCGCCGAGGAGCAGCCCTTCCGAACTGAAATCTCTTCTGACCGACCTGCATGTTTCGGCGCTGAATCGCGCCAAGGCCGCTGAAAATCTTTCAGTCGACGTGTTGGCGCGAGTGGCGATCGTCAAATTCCTTCGCGTAGAGTTGAACTCCCAGTTTGCTCAGCTCCTGGAACGCGGCCGGATGATGTTAAAGAGTTATGAAGGTGTCCGTCAGCAAAAGGCGATGGAGTATCGCGAGCGGGTAGCCTCTTTCCAGGTAGCGAAGAAGATCATCCTTCGCAAGGCCGGGCAAGAATTGTTCCACATGCTGCGCGAGATCGAAAAGGAAACGCTGGCGCGCACACGCCGCTCCTTGTTCGGCAATCGCGCCGAGGAAGAGTACAAACTTTTCCTGAATCCGCTGCTCTTCACCGAAGACGGGTCTGACACTTACCTCAATGCTGAACACTATGTGATGTTGGGTAACTTCGACCGCGATCCCGACCGGTTCTCCAATGTAAGAAGAGTGGTCCGTGACTTCATGCTGTCACTAAACCTCGGGCCTGAAGCCAGTGACGACCGCGTGGTAGACGGCTGGTTGAATGTCCCGGAAAACGCGCAGGAACTGATGGGATCAGGGCAAAGCGACGAATCCACGCCGCTGGGCCGGACCCAGAGCGCCAGGTTGGACTCTTGGGTGGAGCTGCTGGAGCGGGAAAAGCTCATGGAACATGTGATCGCCTCCTATGAGGTGGTACCGCTCCTGACCGAATATTCTCCCCGTATAAATGCGCAACAATTGAAGCACGGCCTGCTTTCGCGCGACGAACGCGAGCGCGTGGAAAAGCTGATCAAAGAGCACGGCAAGCTTTCCTCGGACAGCTTCTATGCCGCGATGACGCGGGTCTCCTCCTGCCGCGGAGCCGAGCGGTCGAAAATAGCGGCGCGTTTTCTGCGCGATTTTCTGCGTTATCACCGTGATGTGCGGCGCCTTGAGGCGTTGAATTCGGCCTTGGACAGCGGCAATCTGATCGGGAATTCGAAGCTGCGGGATCTGTCCGCAATGAACAGTACGCTCTACGAATTCCTGCTTCCGGAAGAACAGAAGCCGCTTGAAGACAAGATCCTGCGCCACGTAATTCTGAAGGCCGACATCCGGGATTCGTCACGGCTCACCCGGTCATTGCTGGAAAAAGGCATGAATCCGGCTTCATATTTCAGTCTGAATTTCTACGGTCCGGTGAACAAGCTGTTGGCGAAGTATGGCGCCCGCAAAGTATTCGTCGAAGGCGACGCCCTCATTGTCGCTTTGCTGGAACATGAGGGCGATCCGCCGATGGCAGTGAGCCGGGCTTGCGTTTTGGCGCGAGAAATTATCGAGATCGTACGCGGTTACAACCAGTTGCTGGAGCGCGCTGGACTGCCCACGCTGGAGCTGGGAACAGGAATTTCATTTCAGGATTCCGCGCCCATGTACCTGATGGATGGCGATCAGCAGATCATGATTTCCGACGCATTGAACGAGAGTGACCGGTTGTCCTCCTGCAGCAAGCGAGTTCGCAAGGCAATCGAAGGCGTGGAGAGCCCATTCAATGTGTACGCCTTCCAGACGCTCAACGATTCCGATGAAGGTGGCAGTCCGGACGACTTTATCTTGAAGTACAACCTGAACGGAATTCGCATCAGCCACGCAGCGTTTCTTCGGTTGCAGCAGGAAATTTCCCTTGAGCCGTGCCGGCTGGATTTGCCTGCCCTGTGGGGCACTGAAACCTTCCAGTTGCAGCGTGGCATGGTTCCGATTGGCAACGACATCTTCAAGAAAATCCTCGTGCGCTCCAGCCGTATTCCTCAAATCGATCCTCGGAAATTCTCTCTGCAGCACTGGACCGAACAGCTCTACTACGAGGTATGTTCCAATCCGGCGATTTACGCGATGCTGGAAGGGAAGAGCAAGAAGAGCAGCTTCTAGTCGTCAGTAGGTGGACTCATGTTGGAACCCCCATCTCCCCATTTGAGAGCCTTGCCACTTTGTGGTTAAAATACGCGCAATCTTCGCTTTGGGGGTGTGCCATGAGGATCGGTTTTTCCCTTCCTAACATCGGGCCCATCGGCACTGCGGAAGCTATCACGAAAGTCGCGCAACACGCCGAGGCCCTCGGATACAGCAGCTTGTGGACGATCGAACGCTTACTGTACCCACTCAAGCTGCAGACACCTTATCCCGGTACGCCGGACGGGCACCTGCCTGAAATTTACAAGCAGGCGCTGGATCCGCTCGACGCACTCACTTACGTCGCAGCCCAGACTAAAAAGATCAAGCTGGGCACCAGCGTTCTCGACATGCCTTACCACAATCCTGTGGTGCTGGCGCGCCGGCTTACCACCCTCGACGTCCTTTCCAACGGCCGGCTGCTTGTGGGTTTAGGTCTTGGATGGAACAAAGATGAAATGGATGCGACCGGCGCCGACATGACAAAACGAGGCGCTCTGGCGGATGAATTTCTGCCATTGCTTAAAGCGATTTGGACCACGAATCCGGTCGAATTTCACGGAAAGTTTTTTAACGTGCCCAAGTCTTACATCAATCTCAAACCCGTGCAAAAACCACATCCTCCCATTTACCTGGGTGCATTTGTCCCAGCGGCGCTCAAACGCCTGGCAAATCTGGCCGACGGATGGAATCCGGTTTTCCTCCCGGTGCCGGTCATGGCAGAGATGTTCGGCACCATCAAACAAATGGCTAAGGAAGCCGGGCGCGACCCGTCTGCCCTGGCTATGGTGGTTCATGCCGTCCTGGAGATCACCGAAAAGCCGTTGGGCAAAGACAGGCCAATATTCTCTGGTTCCCTCGAACAGATCAGCGAGGATGTCAGGGGCTGCGCCAAAATTGGGGCTGATGAAGTCTTCTTCGATCCTGCGTTTGCTCCCGACGGGCAGTCGCTCGATCGCTGGCTGTCTTTGCTGGAACAACTAAAGGGCATGATGACTGTAAGTTAGTCGCGACTTGGCCGCAGCGAGGCCGGCGACAAGAATGTCCAGGGCGTAAGCCCTGGGAACGGAGCGATGATGGCGCGAAGCCCTGAAAGGGCGAAAGAAACAGGGACTTGCCACTCGATCGGGGTGTGGCGTTTGGTTTAGGCTGTGAGGCCAGTGTCTCCGCTCCTTTGGGGCTATTTATCGCTGCTTTCAACCCAGGGTTACGCCCTGGGCTTTATTCTGGCGCCGCTTCGCGGCGAGTTCCAATAGCGCTATTCCACAAGAACGTTACGACGGGACCGTAAACTAGTCGCGGCATCGCGTCCTGGCTCTAGATCCTTCCCCATGCGGCGATGTGCACAGGAGTAATGCGCAGGACAGGTGCATCGTCGGCGAGCAAGTCTGCGTTGTATTGCGGATACTTCGCTCTCAAGCGTTGAATAGCCCGGTTACGTTCCGCTTCGGCAGAAACCAGTTCTGCTTCTCCTCGCACGAATACGTACCAGAGACGTGTCCAGTCTTCGTCGTATTCATCTACCAGCACTGCCACCTGCGGCGTCTCTTTAATGTTCTTCAGCCGCGCCAACCGGCCCGGAGCCACCCGCTTCGGTTTGCGATCGATAGCGGAATAGAAAACCGGTCCGTCACAGACAAAGCAGATGGGAACCATGTGTGGCCATTGCTCGGCATCCAGCGTGGCCAGCCGGGCGACTCGCGCCGTTTCCAGTTTTGCGCGGATTTCGGGCGAGATCTGCGGAAGGATGTTGGCCATGACACGAAATGAATCTTCACACCATTCTAGTCCCCACTGCGTTTTCCGCTTCTTAGGACAAAGGATCGGCTATCTGCTGCTTACCGCAGACGTCAAAGAATTACATTTTCAATCGACCGCCGCGGGCTGGGGTGTGCAAGCAATTTCGGATAGCCCATATAGAAAACAAAGGTCGGCTGCCACGTGGCGTCACCCAGGACTTCGCCAAGTAGCCTGGCCCGCAACGCCGCTTTTCCCAGCGCCTTTTCATGATCGATCATTTCCACTGACTCGTTGCACGGGCGTCCACCTAGGCCGCGAGCAGTTGCCAGCAAATGCGCCCGCTGCCAAATTCTCCCTGCGCGTAGAGAGTGTTCCCGGTCGTAACGGTCATGCACCGCAATGATGCCGATCAGGGGAGCAGTCAGCATCAAGTCTGAGTAGCCATTTGCCTTGCTTCGTGACGCGACCCGCTTCAGCAACCAAGCAGGCATCATCTTCGCGACTCCTGTGGCAATTGGGGCCAGCCCGAATGCATCGATCGAGAGGCCATCGCGAAACTTCTGGACCTCACTCCAGTTGGTCCGAACCCATTGATCGCTACCACGCTCAACGTCTGGGTCAGAATAGATTTCGGCATTCGCGGCTGAGCTGATTTCCACGATCTTTTTTCGGTCGTCCTCTGCTGTGAAAAGAAAGAGTTTGACGTCTGGCTCCTCGCCGGCCAAGCGGCTCAGAGTGTCGACGAACTGGGACGGGATCGGTTTCCCAGGATCGTACGCACTGCGATTTGTATGGCGCCGCGGGATTGCATCGTACAAGTCGGTTTCTTCCTGTTTACCCGAGACGAGATCTACGTGTGCCAAAAGCTCCGGTTTGGACTCGGCGGGAATCGGCCCAAGCTTGCCCGGAAGGAGCGTGGCCGTGGCTTGATAACCTTGGGCGGCAGCAGCCAGCATCAGGTTCTCGAGAGCACAGCCCATCCCGATGTGCTCTTCCCGCAGAAAGGGATCGAGCGCCCCGACGTTTCTCTTCCTGTCGATATACAACTCAATCGAGGAATTCGTCACCTTGAAGAGCCAAGGCTGTGTGTTGTGTGGGCTCGCGGCCAGAATCGCGGCTCGCACCAGCGCGACGGCTCCCTCGTCGGAATTGTTACGCCAGTCTTTCCACGGTTCGTAAGCCGGTCCTTCACCGACGCTGAAGACGCCCTGGTCGTGGGCGCGCCAGACTCCACCGCCCACAACCACGACAGTCAAAACTCCCATCCCCTTCAAAAATGGTCTGCGTTCCATAAGTCATCACCTGCGCACAGTCCGGCGCAATCGCCGACCGCCACCACAACAATACTCTTGGTCACGCCTGATGGACCTGTTAGACGCAGGAACGCTGCTTACCCGCCACTTGCCTGGAAAGCCTGGGAGTGTAGTGGCAACTATCGACAGTGATCTCCTCACACTTGCAGAACGGGTGTACGGTAGGCCTAAGAGAATAGGCTCATGTACAAGCGCATATGCATTTCAGCCCTATTGATTTTCTGGCCCGCATTAGCGTGAAGTGTTGATGCGACCGGATTCACTGTCACTAAGCCCTGTAGGTCGCCACCTTTCGGAGCTGGGGCTACGGACATGCATTTGCACCTGGTCCATTTCCCGAAGCAGAAGCCCGGACAGGAACTAGTATTCATGATGCCGTCAATGCTCGGCGCAAGTGGCGTTAGGGATTGGGCGGACGCTGTGGGGAAGCTGTGCAGTGCGTCGAAACGCTCTGCCTGCTCAAATGCGCAAAGCGCACGAGTTCGGGTCTTGAACTACTCAGCGCACAATTTTCTTGGGAAAGTGTTAAGCCCTCATATTTCGGGTGAGTTTGAGGTGCGATTCAGTGACGGTACGGACATTGAAGGAACGTTCGCCGCGAAAGAGCACAAGGGCAAACACTCCTCCCAGGTTGTATGTGAATGAAAGCTGAGGATTGTATATCCGCATCTAGTCTGACACTCGATTCGACCAGGAGCGGCGGGCTCAGGTGACACAACTTCGCTTTCAAGCCAACAACGCATCAACGATGGCTTCGACATGAATCACGGTCGTGTCGAGAAACGTAATGCCTATGTCTCCCGAGTCGCGCATTAGCAGTGGAAGCTCAGTGCCCGCCAGGATTACCGCTTCCACATCATCTTCGGCCTTCATCCCGTGCGCAATGCGAAGAATTTCTGTCCTTGTTTCCGGCAGGAATTGATTCTTCAGCAGTTCACCGATGTACTTTCTGTGAATAAATTCCCGCTCTGACTCTTTGGGCAGGACCAGGGCGATTCCCGCTCGCTGCAACTCCTCCGGATAGAAGTTCGCTCGCATGGTAAATCCGGTTCCAAAGAGGCCAACTTTCTTCAGGCCGAGCGCCTTTGCTGAATCAGAAGTGGCGCGCACGATGCTGAGCAGCGGAATAGTTGAGCGGCGCTGGACTTCGTCGAACACGATGTGCGGCGTATTCGCGGCAATGAAAGCAAGACCTACGCCTGCCCGCACCAGCAGTTCCAGCCCGTCGACAAGATAATCGGCGAGTTCGTCAAGCCGCCCCGCGTCGAGCATGGCGATACCCTTATCGACGTCGAGGCTATTGATGACCACGTGCGGATTTCCCCCATCGGGACGCCTCGCGCGATAGCGAGCGATGATGGAGCGATAGTAGTCGATAGTAGACTCGGGCCCAAGCCCGCCGATCATCCCTATAGTTCGCATGTTACCGGGAAGAGATGCATGCCAGGCGGCGTAGGATTCGACTAGAAGCATGTACCACACTGAGAAAGCGCAGGAATATTTGCCGGATTCCCATTTGCCCGTTGCCAGCCGCTAGTCTCGGTCGAGACTCCCGGCTTGATTGACTTGTCTGTTCTCCCGCCATAGCATTCTCGCGCATGATCGGGCAAACCATCTCGCACTACCGCATCATCGAGAAACTTGGCGGCGGCGGGATGGGCGTGGTCTACAAAGCCGAGGACACCGAACTCGGTCGCTTTGTCGCCCTGAAATTCCTGCCTGAAGATGTTGAAAAAGACTCGCAAGCGCTGGAGCGTTTCCGCCGAGAAGCGCGGGCAGCGTCAGCTCTGAACCATCCCAACATTTGCACCATTCACGAAATCGCAAAACACGAAGGCCAGTCCTTCATCGTGATGGAGTTTCTGGAAGGGACGACGCTGCAATATCGCATCGCAGGAAAGCCAATCGAGACCAGCAGTCTGCTGGCGCTCGGCATCGACATCGCTGATGGCCTCGAGGCCGCCCATGCCAAGGGAATTGTCCACCGCGACATCAAGCCTGCGAACATCTTCGTGACCCAGCGCGGGCATGCCAAGATTCTGGACTTTGGACTCGCCAAGGTCAGTCCTTCGCCCAGTTCGCCTGATACGCAGACGTTGACGAGGGATGTGCAGCACCTGACTAGTCCGGGGACGACGCTGGGCACGGTTGCGTATATGTCGCCGGAGCAAGTGCGAGCCAGGGAATTGGACGCTCGCACCGACTTGTTCTCTTTCGGCGCGGTGCTTTATGAGATGGCGACCGGAACCCTGCCGTTCCGCGGCGAGAGTTCAGGGGTTGTCTTCAAATGTATTTTGGACGGGACTCCAACATCTGCGGTGAGATTGAATCCGGATGTGCCTGCCAAGCTGGAAGAGATCATCAACAAGGCTCTGGAGAAGGACCGAGATTTGCGTTACCAGCACGCAGCCGACATGCGCACTGATTTGCAGCGGCTGAAGCGGGATTCGGACAGTGGTCATCTTCCTCCCCCAATTTCAACACCTGGGCCTCAGGCACTGCCAACCTTACCTCGCGTCGGCAAGCTTTGGAAGATTGGTGTTCCTGTTATCGCGGCCGCTCTGATATTTGCTGGGAGCCTCTACTATCGTTCGCGTCAAAACAATCGCCTGACCGACAAGGACAGCATTGTTCTGGCCGATTTCGACAACAAAACTGGCGATAGCGTATTCGACGACACGCTGAAGCAAGGACTTTCGGTACAGCTTGAACAATCGCCTTTTCTCGCTCTCGCTTCGGAGAACAAGATCAATGAAACATTGAAGCTGATGGGCCGCTCGGCCGGGGAACGGTTGACGCCTGAGGTCACACGTGAGGTGTGCCAGCGCACGGGCAGCAAGGCAGTGCTGACTGGATCAATTGCGGGACTGGGCACTCAATATGTCCTCGGCCTCAAGGCAGTGAACTGCAGCTCGGGAGACGTGCTGGCGGAAGTGCAAGAGCAGGCGGCAAGCAAGGAAGGTGTCCTGAAGGCGCTGGACAGTGCGGCGGTCACCCTACGCGGCAAATTGGGCGAATCGCTAAGTTCGGTCCAGAAATACGCCACTCCGCTTGAAGAAGCGACTACGCCTTCGCTCGATGCGCTGCAAGCTTACAGCCTGGCGGCGAAGGCCATCGCGGAAAGAGACGATAATCCGGCAGCCGTGCCGTTGCTTCAGCGGGCCGTCCGCCTCGACCCGAATTTTGCCACAGCCTATGGTTTGCTCGCGGTGAGCTACGACAATCTCGGTGAAACCACCCTGGCGTCGGAGAATACGCGGAAGGCTTACGAACTGCGCGAGAGGGTGAGCGAGCGGGAGAAGCTGACGATCGAATCTTTCTACTACCATCTTGTCCTGGGCGACCTGGAAAAGGCACGAAAGTCGTACGAGCTCTGGGCCCAGACCTATCCACGTGACTATGTGCCGCGGACCAACTTGAGTTTCTTGTACAGCCTTCTCGGACAGTATGACAAAGCACTGGTGGAAGCCGGTGAAGCCGTCCGCCTCGACTCGGCGAACGGTATTAACTATGAGAACCTCGCTCTCTCGTATTTCTTTCTCAATCGCCCGGGACAGGCCAGGGCCACGGTAGAGGCGGCGCAGAAGAAAAAAATCGATTCCTACTATCTCCATTGGATTGTCTACCTGCTTGCCTTCCTGGAAAACGATACCGCGAGTATGACGCGGGAGGTAACCTGGGCGACGGGAAAACCGGGAGTTGAGGACATACTGCTGGCCGCAGAAGCCGACACGGCCGCTTATTCCGGCCAGCTTGCGAAGGCCCGGGAGCTTTACCGCCGTGCGGTGGCCTCCGCCCAACATGCAGAGGAGAAGGAGACGGCAGCCAGGTACGAAACCTCATCAGCAATGCTCGAAGCTCTCCTCGGAATTCCAGTCCAGGCACGGCAACGGGCGACTGCGGCGCTCGACCTTTCCACTGGTCGGGACGTGCAGTACAAAGCGGCATTGGCGTTGGCGTTGATCGGAGATGCAGCGCGAGCGCAGGGGTTAGCGAATGATTTGAACAAGCGTTATCCGGAAGGCACTATCGTCCAGCTGGAATTAGTGCCAACCCTGCAGGCGCAACTCGCGCTTAGCCGCAAAGACGCCTCGCAGGCCATCAAGGCGCTTCAAGCCGCGGTGCCTTACGAACTGGGAATGACGGTGAGCCTGCATCCCGCCTACGTGCGTGGCGAAGCGTATCTCGCCGCGCATGAAGGCGGCAAGGCTGCAGGAGAGTTTCAGAAGATCATCGACCATCGTGTTCTGGCGTTGAATCCAGTCGGAGCTCTCGCCCATCTTGACCTTGCCCGTGCCTATGCTCTACAAGGAGACACAGTCAAAGCCAAGGCGGCATATCAAGATTTCCTCGCGCTCTGGAAAAATGCCGACCCCGATATACAAATCCTGAAGCAAGCCAAGACAGAGTACTCGAAGTTGCCATAACAGGGTCTGCTGTTCATCCCATTGCCCGGTCGGCTAACGCCCGAAAATTCATAACTGCTGTAATTCTTTTGAAATATCGCCAAGTCGTCGGCCTTCATTGACTTGGGCTCGCTTCCGCCATAGCATTCTTCGGATGATCGGCCAGACCATTTCGCACTATCGCATCGTCGAGAAGTTGGGCGGCGGCGGCATGGGCGTGGTCTATAAGGCCGAGGACACTGAGCTGGGCAGGATGGTTGCTCTCAAATTCCTGCCCGAGTTGGTCGCAAAAAATCCCACGGTGCTGGAACGGTTCCGCTGGGAAGCGCGGGCCGCTTCCGGTCTCAATCATCCCAACATCTGTGTGATTTACGAAATCGGCGAGGCGCAGAACCAGCGCTTTATCGCGATGGAGTATCTGGATGGCATAACCCTGCGGCAACGCATTGCCGAGCACCCATTACCATTGCCACTATTGCTTGACCTGGGAATAGAGATCGCCGACGCGCTCGATGCCGCTCATTCGCACGGCATCATTCATCGCGATATCAAGCCGGCAAATATTTTCGTCACCCAGCGCGGCCACGCCAAAATTCTGGATTTCGGTCTGGCGAAGTTCACGGTGAGCGACGAATCCAGCATCAGTGGCAACACCTTCGGGGACACGCAGTCTGTGGGGAGTCCCAATCGTCCGGGTCCCGCTCTGGGAACTATCTCCTACATGTCGCCGGAGCAGGCGTTGGGCCAGCCACTGGGTTCTCGCTCGGACTTGTTTTCTTTTGGGATCGTGCTTTACGAAATGGCGACGGGAGTTCTGCCCTTCCAGGGACAGACCCCAGCGGCGTTTTTCGATTCGTTGATCCATCAGACGCCGGAGTGGCCTCTGCGTTTTGACCCGGCGACTCCTCTCGAACTCGAACGCATTGTCCGAAAGGCTCTCGAGAAGGATCCGGCGCAGCGTTACGCGAGCGCGGCTGACATACGGACCGATCTGCAAAACCTCCGCCGCGAAACAGAGTCAGGGCGAGGCTTCGCCACTGGGGCGACTGCCGGGCCGGATTCGAAGGAGCGAATTCGTTCCGCCTTGGCTCTGGCGGCTGCTACGCCGGCCCCCGCTCCGTCATTGTCGAGAACGAAACCCTTCATCTGGGGAGCTTTCATCATCGTTGCGGTCCTGGCGATCCTTGCTGGGGTTCGATTCTTCCAATCGCCGCCAGCACCTCCGAGGGTTGTTGCGTCGGTCCAAGTCACGAATGATGGTTTGCCAAAAAGGTCTCTAGTCAGCGACGGCGTGCGGCTTTACTTTTCGGAATATGTGGGCGGCCATTCGGTACTGATGCAAGTCTCAACCTCTGGCGGGGACACAGCATCACTTCCCAACCCGTTACCGAGTGCCGACATTTATGACATTTTGCCAGGCCGCTCCGAACTTCTATTGCGAACCGGTGAGGTAAGCGCGGAGCCCGAATCTCCGCTTTGGGTTTTGCCGCTTCCGGGAGGGTCGCCACGCCGGGTAGGCGACATAGTGGCGCATGCAGCGACCTGGACCCCCGACGGTCATCACATTATTTACGGCAACGGTTCAACCTTGTACGTGTGCAATGTCGATGGAACTGAGTCACGCAAGCTGGTGACGGTCGGGGGCGTGCCCTTCGCGCTACGGGTTTCACCCGACGGCGGTCTCTTGCGATTCAGTGTAGAGGACCCGGCTCAACATACCTCCTCGCTTTGGCAGGTCGCGGTGGACGGACAAGGGCTTCATCCTTTGCTGCCGGAATGGAACAAGCCCGCCTCGGAATCCGCTCCGACATGGACCTCCGATGCGAAGTATTTTTTCTTTCAAGCCGCGCGTGCCAATGGTCAGGACATCTGGACGATCCGGGAACGCAAGCCGATCCTGAACAGAGCTGGGACGGCGCCGCTGCAGCTCACCACCGGCCCGCTGGCTTTCAGCAATCCCGTCAGCGAGGATAATGGACGGCTGTTTGTGATTGGCCGGCAGCGTCGATTTGACCTGGTTCGATACGCGGGGAAATCACAGCAATACTTAACTTACCTGCCTGGGGTTTCCGCTGGTGAAGCAGAGATCTCTCGCGATGGGCAGTGGATTACATATGTTGCGCACCCGGAGCACACGCTCTGGCGCAGCAAGATTGATGGAAGCTCGCGCATGCAACTCACCTTCGCGCCTCTGGAAGCACACCTGCCGCGGTGGTCACCGGACGGAACACGAATCGCATTTATGGGACTTCGGCCGGGAAAGCCGTGGAAGATTTTTGTGGTCTCCGCCCAGGGCGGCACACCGCAGGAGTTGACGTCCGAAAGCCGCAACGAGGGCGATCCCACCTGGACGCCTCAAGGACAGTCCGTCATCTTCGGAGCTATGCCGTGGTTGGAGTATGGGACATCGTCGGGGCCGAACATCAAAGTCGTTGACCTGCAAACATCCAGCATTTCCGATGTTGCCGGTTCAGAAAACTTATTCAGCCCTCGTTGTTCTCCGGATGGGCGATATATCGCGGCCCTTTCCGCCGACTCGACGAAACTCATGCTCTACGATTTCAAGACGCAGAAATGGTCGCAACTGGCCCAGGGTTTGTTTGCTTTTGAAAACTGGTCGCTTGACGGAAAGTATTTATATGCGGAGAGCTATCTCGATAAAAACGATGACTTCGTTCGCGTAAGTGTTGCAGACGGCAAAGTAGAACGTCTTTTTAGTCTCAAGGAAGTGCCTCGAGGTTTCGATCCCTGGGAATCATGGGTAGGCCTCGCACCGGACGATACGCCTCTCCTGATGCGCGACAAAAGCACCCAGGAAATTTACCGCCTCGATGTGGAACTGCCGTAGTCCTGAACGCGGAAGCCGCGGCTTCTTCACTTCTGCATCAAATCGCGATTCATCAGTCGAGACTACGGTGGCGGTGTATCGTCACCATGGAGGCGTTCCCCATGGGTGTTAGAGAGTTCTCTCATTAGCTCTATTGTTGATCGCGGTGCTGGTGGCAGCGCAATCAAGTGAAGAGCCAATGATCAGGAATGCGAAACAGAACGTGTTTATGAACAGCCCTCTCCTGCCAGACTGCTATACCTACGCCGTAGACCGTGGTGATCCTACTACCGGTCCGTCGGTGACGCTCTCGAGGCTCGCAGCGGGATGCAAGGTGCCGTGGCACCCACTCAGCGAATGCACAGCTGTTGTTTGTCAGCGGCTCTTTCCAATTGACAATGAAAGGAGAGACGCCACAGATTCTGAGCCAGCGGGCCTACGCCTACATTCCGGCCAGGCACCAGCACGCGGAAATCTGCCTCGACGGTTGCACGTATTACGTCATCCGGGAAGGGGCTGCGGATGTTCATTACGCAGACGCCGCTGGTAAGGAGATTTCTCCAGAAATCGCGCTGTCAGCGGTCGGAGAGCGTCCCGCCAAGGCTATGCCGGCACGGTAGTAATTCTGTCCGTTTAAGGCTTGGGACAACGCCGGTTGGACATGGCCTTGGCTATGTTTTGGGCCTGCTGGTCATCACTCTTGTGCAACTCTGTAATCACATTCTCATAATCTTTTTGATCCCGATTCTGGCTCAACTTGAAGCTCGCTTGAACTTCGTCGATCGATATCTCAAAGCCCACAATTCCTTTCATGTGCGTTTTTAGATAGTCCTCCGGCAGCCCCTCAACCGTATATCGGCTGTCCACATCGCCATGTCCTTCGTAGCGATCGACCAATCCCTTCATTAGTTCGTGCATCTCCTCGGGAGCGGTTACTAGCCGTGGTTTTCCGTAGACGTGGACTGCAACGTAGTTCCAGGTCGGCACGTTGACATGGTCATACCAACGCGGAGACACATAGGCGTGCGGGCCAGCAAAAATGACGAGGGATCGCCTTTCATGCTCGAAGAGTCGCCAGTGCGGATTGGCTCTGGACATGTGTCCTTGTAATGTCGCTGTCCCACTTGCGGATTCGACGAGCCGCAAAGGCACATGAGTTGCTGTCGGAATGCCTTCGTTGCAGGTGACAACAGTTGCGAAGCTGTTTTCCTCAATCACTTGTCTGATTTCGGGCCAGCTGCTCTCGTGAAAAAGTTTTGGAATATACATAGTGCTCTCTCCGATTTACGGGTGCCCGCGTCAGGAGTTGCTCACCGCCCCCGAAACATTATGCTTTAACTCAACTATGGCAATCAGGCACCTACAACATCGAATCTGGCTCGGCAGAATCGGCCTAAGGGATTGTCGGCGCAGTGACAATTTTACGCAAACGGACTACATCCGATCGGCGGTGTCGTCGGATAGAATGCTGGCAAATAAAAAGCTGACCTATTTTGAAGACCGAGCAAGGTTTGTGGAAACGAAAGATCATGCGACTAGGATTCATCGGAACTGGCGAAATCACGTCATCAATGGTCACTGGCCTGAACTCGTCTGGCGTCACCGCCCGCTCCATCTGCTTGTCTCCTCGCAATTCTGCTATCGCTAAAGGTCTGGCCGATCGTTTCACCGGAATGTCCGTTGCCTCCAGTAACCAGGAAGTTCTCAACCATTCCGACACAATCGTGATCGCTGTGAGGCCTTCAGCTGCGCGAGATGTGCTTTCCGAGTTGCGTTTTCGGTCCGACCATCGTGTTATCAGCGTTGTCTCGGGGCTCTCGCTACGGAGCCTGTCCGAACTCGTGGCACCTGCTGTGCACACGGCAAGGGCCGTGCCACTCCCGTCAGCATCACAACGATTGAGCCCCACGGCCATCTATCCTCCCGATCCCGTGGCCTTTGAACTCTTTGCTACCGTTGGAACCGTTTTTCCGGTTGAAAGGGAAAACGAGTTCGATGCAATGTGTGCAACGACTGCGACAATTGCGTCCTATTTCGCGTTGAATGAAACGATTGCATCCTGGTTAGAGCAGCAAGGCGTCCCCGCGCTGCAAGCGAGAAACTACATTGCACGACTCTTTTTGGGGGTAACGACGGGCGCTGTCGAAGCGTCCGGGCGCAGTTTCCAATCACTGGCCGCCAGTCACGCGACCGCCGGCGGCATAAATGAGCAAGTTCTCAAACACCTGGTTGCACACGGACTTTTCACGAGAGTCTCCGAAGCTTTGGACGCGGTCCTGCTACGAATCGCCGTTGAATAATAGCCCCATCATTTAGTCATACAGCCTTATTGCCGGCGCTAGGTGTTGGGATCAGATATTTCTCGTGGCCCGGAGAAGGATGGTTTACTTTGGACCGGCGCCCTTCCTGGAGCAAACGGCGATGCGCTTCCAGCCAGTCGGGCTCTCTCTCGGACTCCTGCATCCAGTGAACCAGCGCAGCCTCATCGCACCACTCCAACAACCGGCGCATCGCCTGTCGATGCGGTCCCGAGAGCACAAAGGACTTCATCGCCGCTTCCGTTGTCCATACAGTGCGGGTCCAGTAGACATTGTTAGAGTCGCGTAACAAGGACACGGCAAGACTGCCTTCAGCAACTTTCGCCTGCCTGGAAGATCGCACCGCGTAAAACATAAATGGGACCAGGTATCGCCATGACCGGACGCGCAAGCGAGTTATCGAAACCATTGGCATGTCTGTCTCTATTCCGTCGAATCTAATGCCATGCTGCTCACGATTCCACGATGTCCGCTTTGTATTGTTGGAAGATAGCAATCACCTCGTCCGATTCTTTGTTTCCAACGCCGTGATTTTTGAGAGCCTGTCGGGTGTACTCAAGACTTGTCTCCCATTCATCCTCCGTAATTCGGAGACCAGCATGAGAAGTCTTCATGTCGCGTCCAATATAAAAGCAGGGCCCGCCTGCCAACTCGCATATCTGATCCACAAGCAACTGCCGTGCCCGTTTCTGCGAGTCAATGCTGCGTGTAGAAAAGCGACTAAACTTCGGATCGTTCCGAAGCATTTTGTACGTGGCATCCACGAATCCTGCAATCACGTCGTAGCCCCCGAGCCGTTGGTAAAGTGACGAATTGGTTTTCTCGTCTTTCATCACAGTTGCATAGATTCAGGGAGTACGGCTGGGGACGCTCAAAAGAGCGCAAAAAATTTCGGCTCTGATACAGGATTTTGTGTAGGGCGATCATCGGTGACGATGATCATTGAACTCGATGCTCGCCGAGGAGATCAGCCAGAATCCACGCCGATGCAGCAATCGCGAACGTCTCGGCGGTTTCGCTCCAATTCGTATGACTATGCGGATCGGAAAGAAGCAATGGTACCCATACAAGTAATCCAAAGATCACCAGCATCATTGTCAGAAGGCGAGACACGAGAAGTGCCATTCGATTCGTGAGCAGAGCCACAGCCGCGAGTGCAAAGAGCACAGTTGTCATTACCGCCCAAAACATCTGCGTTGGCGGAAGCCACTTCGACACAAGAGTGGCGGTAGCGCTCAGATAAAACGCCTGTTCGAGGGAAAAGGAAGCGGCACAGATGCCCAGGAGAATGCAGCCGATTCGGTTCAGCGTTTCCCGTGACCATGCCGATGATAGGCGCGCATAAACGATCGCCGAGCCGGTCACAAGGGAGAACTGCTCGAAGAAGTTGCCCCAGCTGTTGTAGGTCTGCGGTTCAGCCAAGATTTGTGGCACGCACCGCAACGCGAAGACAAGATAAAGTGTGCCAAGGACTGCCGCGGCCGCTTTCGCGGTCCGGCGGAACTGAATCGCAGCTCCACCCAAGATCTCGGCTGCGGCGGCAGGGTAGACAATGTAACCCGGGAGACGCCAGCCGTTGTAGTCATGCCAGGCCAGCGTGATGAGCCCAAAGGCAACAGACGCCGCTCCAAACACATGACGGCCGCGGCCCGAACCGTGGACTGACATTGATTCGGCGTAGTCAGGGATTGTTGCTTCGCCGAGTGACTCTCCCGTGCTCATCTGAGTGCACTAGCCTCTCGGCGGGCACCTTACGCCGAATCGCTGCAACAATCCACGATTTACTATCGTACGCAGACGTTTCTGCTCACTTTGATTTCACCCCTGAACCACGGCGGCCAGTGTGTGACCTGGATCATTGGCAAATTATCTTTCCTTGAGTCAAAGACGCGAGCGTTTTCTCGGATAGGCCCGGCTGATACCGTTCATACGCAACGGAATATGCATCCGTGTCTTATCCCTCTGCTCCTGAAGTCCCTGTCACAAAAACCACGACCGTCCCGTCCGGTTTGTAAAAGCCAATTTGCGCGCGCTTTGATTCATATCCGCGAACTTTCTTGAAGCCGGAAAGGTGCGAGGAGTACCACTCCACCGTCGCGCCCACCTTTATGTTGTAAAGCATGTAGAAGTTTCCCTGCATCTTGCTCTTGCAGAGCTGTCCGTTGGGCAGGGAATTGGGTGCGTTGCCCAGATTTTTGCCGGGATCAGTGGCTGGAATCAGTGGAAGGCCCGTGAGCGGGTCACTTCCGAGCAATTTTTCCTGGCCGATTGAGTTTGTGAGGCAAAAGACGAAGATCGTTGCTGCCAGAAAGACGCATTTCATTGAGATCCTCCGGTGAAAATGTGAAGTCGAATCGTGGCCAAAGGGAAGCGACGTCGACCGCGTCACCGGTGAGTCGCTCCCCTGCGAGCGTCAATTTGCAGGAACTTCTTCACGGGGTCAATGAAACTGTGCCTTAATCCTGGATTAAGTAAGCCTCATATCTTCTTTCGCTTAGACGCTGTTCTTAATCGACCTGGACCACCATTTTGTAATCGTGCTGAGTCGCTTAGAATGTGACCGGGAGGTTTTATGCCCATCGCTGAGAAGCTTTCATCCGCCCGCGAGCTCGTCGCCACCAATACCGCTCATTTTCCCAACGAGAGTGCCGCATACCGCACGGCTCGAAACGCGCTTCTCCTGGAAGAAATCGAGCTGCGCCGCCACATCGAGCGCGTGGCAGCTCAACGGCGCGCTCTACCTGTTGGTGGAGAGGTCCCACGAGACTTGGAGCTCCTCTCCGAAACTGGTCCCATTCGCTTCTCCAGTCTGTTCGGCAATAAAGACACACTGTTGGTTTACAGCATGATGTACGGTCCAGAGCGCAAAGCGCCGTGTCCCGTGTGCACGTCGTTTTTGACCTCCTGGAATGGCACTGCAATCAATCTCCGCGAGCGATGTGCAATTGTCGTTACGGCGCGCTCGCCTATCGAGCGGCTGGTGGCATATAAAGAACAACGCGGATTCGCGAACCTTCCGTTTGTCTCCGACGTGTCCGGCGATTACACACGCAGCTACGTCAGTCCCAACGACGCCGACGTACCAGGCTTCAGTGTTTTCACCCGGCGTAACGGAAAGATGTATCACTTCTACAGTGGTGAGATGAGCGGCGCGATGGCCGACCCTGGACAGGATCCGCGTGGCGCCCCAGACGCAGACCCTCTATGGCTCATGTTGGATCTGACGCCGGAAGGTCGCGGCACCGACTGGTACCCGAAGCTCGAGTACGATCACGAATAGCGCGAGACTTCCTTCTGCCACTTTGAAACGGTATTGACCGGGACAAAACGTGCCTCAGTAGAGCATCCGCGCTTATGCTTGGCATTCATATGCACACAATCATTCTCGCTATATTCTTCGAGTTTTCTCGGACGGCAGTTTCGATGTGCAGCGCCGGCCTCCTGCTTTTCTTTGTTGCGTTATGGGCTGCGAAGTCCGATATCGCGCGGACCGGGGGCCTGGACAAGATTGTAGTCCTGAGCAATTTGTGTTTCGCCATCCCCCTGGCGGTCTTCGGCGCGGAGCATCTCTCAGGCGCGAATTTCATCATGCTCGGCGTGCCCTCGTACATGCCTTGGCGATTGTTTTGGGCTTATTTCGTCGGCTTCGCGTTGCTGGCCGCGTCCTTGAGCATTGCCACAAAAATTCAGGTGCGCTGGTCCGGTCTGCTGTTCGGGATCATGATGGTTCTTTTTGTGGCAATGGTGCATATCCCGCGAGTTGTCGCCAGCCCCGGAGACAGATATGCATGGGTGATCGTCTTCCGCGAAATGTCATTCGCGGGCGGAGCCTGGGCTCTTGCCGCAAACGCGATGGGCGGGGAAGGGAAAAGCAAGCTCATTAGCGTGGGCCGAGTGTTGATCGCGATCGCCGCCATATTTTTTGGCGTTGAGCATTTTCTGCACCCAGCAGGATGCCCGGGAGTCCCGCTGGAAAAACTGACGCCTGCGTGGATTCCAGCGCGCCTGCTTATTGGCTATTTGACGGGCGCAATTCTTCTTGTTGCCGGGGTAAGCATTTTGCTGAACAAGCAGACGCGGATCGCGGCAACTTATCTCGGTACCTGGATTTTGCTGCTTGTGTTATTCATCTATGGGCCGATCCTGATCGTGCAGTTGTCCGACCCGAGTACCGGGGTCAAGGTTGAGGGGATCAACTACTTTGCGGACACGCTGCTGTTTGCCGGAGCGATTCTCGCGCTCGCCAGTGCGACACCACGCACGGATTAAATGTCGCTGCCGACCATGAACTCGTGAAGCCGAACGAGTCGAACATTGCCGAGGACTGGTCAGCGCGACGAAACATACAGTGCCCGTTGACTCGGCGTTCATTTTGGGTTCTGAACTTATCATCGTACTCGGCGTAGAATGCAACGTCGATTAGCCATCGCACCCGAAGAACTTTTTCGGCGGTGTTCATCGTGCATAGTCGAGCCATGATTTCTACTGGCGGTACAATCCGGTGGAATGACCCAGCTACATGGCCGTGGATGTTCTACGTCTGGGCGGCGTTCGCTCTTGTTGGCTGGTCCAAGCCTGCTTGGAATTGGCTCCGACTCAGGCGGGCGGCGGCTTGGTCTCTCGCTGAGGGGCGGATCGAGTCGGTCGAGATAACCAAGCCAAGGTTTTCGTTTACAACTAGACGCGGTCATTACGTCGCGGAACTGGGATACTCCTACTCCGTCGCGGGAACTCATTACGCAGGACGCTACAAGCGAGAAATTCCGACCGAGTACGAAGCAGACGAGTTCGTTCGTGATCTTCAAGGCAAGCCCGTGGCAGTCCACTGCAACCCGGCAACCCCTTCCAGTTCTGCTTTACTCGATTCCGACATAAATGCCCTGCAACAAAACCGCTCTCCCGCACCAACTTCCGGTTTGATCGGCCAAGCGAATTTCGTTCCTGATTGGATCAGGCCGTTCCTCTGGCTATTCGTTTCGCTTTCTGCCATCGGCCTCGTTGTCAGTCTCTGGGTTCATCTCGGAGCCGTAACGGGACAGCGTGTGGTACCGGAAGCATTCTTCTGGATATTGCACGTCGGAATCTTCGTCGTGTGGTTCCCCGCTGTATTCCTGGCCCAGCGGCTCGTCGGGAACCTAAACCGGAGAGATTTATGGAAGGTTGTCTTGAAGGATTCGACTGACTGGATGCGCTATATGGTGTATGGCTTCTTCGCCTATGCCATTGCGAACTTTCTATTCTTCATCACCAAGGCTCCCAGTGGGGGTAGCGGAGCAAATCCGCCAGCCGAAGTTTGGAGAGGGTTTTCCGGGCATTGGATGGCGTTCTACTCCGCCGCGCTCGCTATTCACTATTCTGCCGCTCGCGCCGAGGATACAAGCTTGCGATGTTCCAATGGTCATTTGGCATTGCCCGGCGCAACCTACTGTACTCGGTGCGGTCTACCTGTTCATAAAACAGTTCATTAGCTCGCCCGACGGAGCAATTTCTCGATTGGTGTCGGGAATCGCGTCTCAAAGTCCAACAACTTGGCCCAAAGCGGCGTTATTTTGATGCGAGCCATCTGCTTGTACATCGCGCGTACCTGCGCCTCAAAGGCATCCCACTGGTCGGGTCCAACGCCTTTCCTGGACGCCTCTAGATATTCGGGCGGTACACCGTCAACGATATCGATGGCGGCAGTACCTCGCACGAGCAACACATGGGGTGGAAAAGCGTTTGTATCAACGGTTAACGCTACCTTCGGATTGGCTTTCAGTGCCGGCACTTTCGGTGCGTCTGGCACAGTGCAGAGGACAAATTCAGCACCGTTCCAGTGGAAGCCGATCGGGATCGCTCGCGGAAATCCATTGGGTCCGACATACGCCAATCGCGCGGGAATACTTGATTGCATGAGCTCTTGTGCCAAAGGATCGCTCAGCACTCGGGCGACATCTTGTTGCTGCATCACGACGCCTCCTGAAAAAAGAATGACGCTGTGCACGCCATTCATGATCAAGCAAATTCTACGCTCAGATGTTTAAGTGATGTAACCAGGCAGCCATTTACACCAACTACGACTCGCAGGTCAAACTGTTCCTAGGAGCTTGCTTGCCCCACAAACAGATCTCTCCAGTTCGGGATTTGGAACGAATGAAGCACGCTCAGACAATTTCGAAGCAGTTGTGGTACGTTGCGAATAATGCAGTTCATTCGCCGAGCTCTGAATCCATTTAAGCCCCTAGTAAAAAGATTTTACGGCCTGCGAGCTGTTGGGGATTTCAAGAGTTGGGATGAGGCTCTTGCCCGTTCATCTGGCTACGAGGCCGAAGCTGTATTGAAGGCTACTCTCGCTGCCACCATCAATACCGAAGAAATCGGCAACAAATCGAATCCGGCAGTTGAGCGTATCTTGACGACAATACAGGAGCTTCACCCGGTCAGAATTCTTGATTTCGGCGGTGGGATGGGAAAATTTTATTTCACGCTGAGATCAAAAATTCCCGTCGTCAATTGGGATGTAGTCGAGCTCCCTGCAACCGTACAGGTTGCGCGCAACTTGAAAAATGAAAAGTTACATTTTTACAGTTCGATTGCAGCAGCTCCCAAACCTGATCTAGTCGTCGCTAGTGGTTCGCTGCAATACTGTCAATCGCCGGTTAGCGTGCTTGATGAACTGAAGGAACTACAAGTCCCGATTATCCTGGACCGTGTGCCCATCGTTGACCGCGCTCAACTTTCAATTCAGATCGTCACTGTACCCTTCAAGGCAAGGTTGCCTCTATGGTTCATCACTTTGCAGGATATCGGTGATTTTAGATACAGGTGGGATTGTGGCGAGGGCATCTGGTTAAAAAGCAAATATATCCAGTACCAGGGCTTTATGATTTCCTCTTAGATTGTGATCGAATCAAGCGTGCTGTTTTCGCCACCATTCATGACGCGCGAATTCTGCGGCACGCCCGGGGAAAACAAATCTGCAGATCCTACGCCCCTGCTGTCAGCTTGTGGCTCTTGGTTTGTGCGATTCCGTACTGGCGGATCTTATAGAGTAATGCTTTATAGCTGATCTGCAAGAGCGCTGCCGCCTGTTTGCGGTTCCAGTTGGTTTGATCGAGCGCCACTTTGATGGCTTCGGCTTCGGCCTCGTCCTTTGCGCCGCGTGCTACAGACTTGAGACCGCCGCCGGCTTCTCCGCCAGCGTGCGCCGCTTCGGTCTTCGGAGCGTGGCCAGCGCCGTCCTTCGGTTGCAGTTCCTGTATCGCAAGCTTCTCGTCGCCCAGCACCAGATATCGCTTGATGAAGTTATTCAGTTCGCGCAAATTGCCTGGCCATGAATAATCCTGACATGCCTGCAGCATATTGGGAGATAGCGGCAGTGGAGGCCGCGCGTACTCCTCAGACATCCGCGCCATGAAATGCTTCAGCAAAATGGGAATTTCTTCTTTCCGTTCCCGCAGCGGAGGCAATTGCAAAGTGAATGCATTCAACCGGTAATAAAGATCTTCGCGCAGACGCTTGCTGGCCAGCGCTTCCGGAATATTGATGTTGGTCGCCGCCAGGATGCGGACATCCACCTTGATGACCGAGCGGCTGCCCAGGCGCGAAAACTGCTGGTCCTGTAACACGTGCAAGAGCTTTGCCTGCAACAGCGGAGGCATTTCCCCGATCTCGTCGAGCAGGATCGTGCCTTTGTTGCATAACTCGAATTTCCCCGGCTTGGCGTGATTTGCGCCGGTGAACGCTCCGGCTTCGTATCCGAACAACTCGCTTTCCAGCAGATCGGCCGGCACGGCTGCGCAGTTCACTTTCAGGAAAGTCCGATGAGCGCGCGGCGAAAGCTTGTGAATCAGTCGCGCCACCACCTCTTTGCCAGTGCCGCTCTCTCCCAGCATCAGGACAGGAATATCAACACCGGCAACCAGCGCCGCTTGCGAGCGAATCTTGCGCATCGCCGGGCTGGCCGCAACGAAAAATACTTCATCCGTCAGCTCTTCCACGTCGCCGGAGTAATTTTCCTTGTTCTTCCCCAGGCACTGGTCTATGACCGTGTCGAGCTCCGCCTTCTGGAAGGGCTTAGTCAGATAATCGTGCGCTCCCAGGCGGATGGCCTGCACAACTTTTCGTGTATCGCTGACGCACGACAACATGACCACTTTCATTCCCGGAACGAGTTGGCGCAACTGCTCCAGGGTCTGCAGTCCGTCGATTCCCGGCATCAACAGGTCCAGTAGCACCAGATCAGGGCGGAGACCTTTCTCCACCTGGTGCAAGGCTTCTTCGCCGGTCGACGCAGTTTCAACTTTATAGTCATCCACTTCGAGCAAGGTGCGGATGTAACGCAACATTCCCGGTTCGTCGTCTACTAACAGGATCTTGACCGCTTCGGCCATTATTTTTTCCCTTTTACTGCGGTGGTCGAGGGCAGGGGTCAGCGGGACAATAAATGAAAATTTCGCTCCCGAACCCAGTTCGCTTTCCACCCAGATTTTGCCGCCCATAGCGCTCACCAGGCGGCGCGCGATGGCGAGTCCCAACCCCATGCCTTCAGTCTTTACTTCACTCCCCGGCAGCCGGAAAAAGTCGTCAAAAACCTCGATGTGATACTCCGCTGGAATTCCGGGTCCGGTATCTGAAACGCTAACCTTGACCGAATTCGGCAGAGGATTATTCTGCCGGCGCCGTTCCCCCGGCATGGTCGAACTATTAGGGTTCCGCCGCTCCCACATGTAAGGCTCGGCATGCAACCAGACGGTTCCGCCGCTGGGCGTGAACTTGGAGGCATTTTCCAGAAGGTTCGAAATCACCCGCTGTAACTTCGCTGAGTCAAAAGCAAATTCCGGCAGTTTCTCGTTGGCCAGAAAATAGAGCGCGAGGCCCCGCTCCTGGAACCGGTTTGCCCAGAGGCGGCAGACTTCGGAGAGGCAAGGATTCACATTGCCCGCCTCGTACCGCATCTTCATCTCGCCCGTTTCGAGAACCGTATAGCTAAGAAAATCCTGTATAAAGTGCTGCAAACGCTGCCCGCTGGCCTGCATGTCGCCCAGGATTTCCCGCTGCCGATCGTTGAGAGGACCAAGCTTCTCGTTCTGCAGCAGTTCGATGTACCCGTTGAGAATCGAGAGCGGAGTCTTCAGGTCGTGGGCCGCTGAGCCCAGGGCGTTCGTGGTGCGTGAGGAACGCTCCCGGAGCAGGTTGTACTCCTTCAGCAATTCGTCGTAGCTCAGGGGTTCTCCAGCCTTCCGCCTTGCCGGCGCTGGCTCGGTTTTGCCTGTAGATTGCCAGGGCCCCGGCTTCCTCAGCCCCGGTTTCCTCGGGAAGACACGTGTTTTCCGGCACGACGCCCATAATTGAAAACTCACAGGTTAGCTTACTGGGGAGGGGACAAAAGTAGCCGAACGTATGAATTCAGTACCCCAGAAATCGTATGACACCCATTTTGCAGTGTCAACGGAAAATGCAAGCAAGTGGTAACGAAAGGGAAAAACCTTGCGGTGCTAAGCGCTTCAAAGTTCGAGGTTAAAAGCCTTTCGCATGGCGAATAAAAGGAGAATATTGCTCGGGCTATTATGGACTCCAAGCCCGGATTTACCGGGAATCACCAGGTAGCTTTCCTGCCCGATTGCCCTGAATCGTATTTCGTACTGTAGGTAGTTTGGCCCCCAAGGTGCGGGACGAGGGTTTATCTCGCGTATAAAGAGGTCAGTTTGAAGCGTCCAGCTACCCCCGAAGCACAACGCCGCCAATGGCCGCGTCTCCCAATTGCGATTCCTGTCTTTGTTCGTAGCCGCGACGAAAAAGGTAAAGATCTGCTGGAGTTTGCTACCGCGCTGAATATCTCGGCGGGAGGAGCATCTGGTTGCGGTTCGCCGCTCTTTGCCGCTATCCGCGCAGGTTTTGCTCGAAATTCCCAGTGCGCCCCTGGCCGCGGCGAACTCCCTGCCCAAGGCGGCGCGCAACCTTCGCGCTCGTGCCTTATGGGTCACGCATGCGGACGGCTACCACCTTATCGGGCTGAAATTCTCTCATCCTCTGGTCGCTGAAACCGCGCCAAGTCGTTCCCGGCCAAGGAAAGTTGCTTCTGTTTTGTGAAAAGTTTTTCCCACGGCTGCCGTGGGATAGCGGCTTAAATGGTCTTCCCGCCCGGAACCCTCTCCCGATATCGATAATCCACCTAAACTACTAAATATAAATATGTTAACGCGGATTTAGGCATCGAAATCCGTTACACTCCGGGTTTGGCTCTCGGGGTGCACAGTATGGTTCCGTAACAACGGGCCCTGGGCCACGATTAACACATGACAACTACACCTTCTGTTTCCTCGCTGGCTACTTCACTGGGAGAGTTTCCTCCCGAGACCGTGATTTTTGGCCACTCCGAGGTTATGCAGTCGCTGCGCACCCGCATGGACAAGGTCGCCAGCGCTAACGTACCAGTCCTGATTCAGGGCGAAAGCGGAACCGGTAAAGACATCATCGCCCGCATGATTCACGGGCTTTCTCCCTGGCGGAATGGGCCGTTCGTCAAGGTCAACTGCCCGGCCATTCCCGGCACTCTGCTCGAGAGTGAACTCTTCGGGTACGAAAAGGGCGCCTTCACCGGCGCCTATGGATCGAAACCCGGGCGCGTTGAGCTGGCGCATCGCGGCACGCTCTTTCTGGATGAAATTTCCGAGCTCGATTTAGGCCTGCAATCGAAGTTGCTGCAATTGCTTCAGGATGGGCAGTTTTGCCGTATCGGCGCCCAGGAAGACAAGAAAGTCGAAGTACGCGTGGTCTGCGCCACCAACCGGGTGCTCGAAACTGAAATTGAAAATGGCACCTTCCGTCAGGATTTGTTTTACCGCATCAACGTGGTGAATCTGCAGATGCCGCCATTGCGCGAGCGGCGTGGCGATATTCCCGACCTGGTCACCTATTTTCTCGACTACTACAACCGCAAGTACAACTGCCGCGCCCGCACGCTTTCGGGCGAATTGATGGCGTCGCTGCAGAAATATCACTGGCCGGGCAACATCCGCGAGCTGGAAAACCTGATCAAGCGCTATGTGATTCTGGGCAACGAAGAAGTCATCAGCAGCGACCTGGTCTCGCACCAGCAGGAATATTCCATTCCCGATATTGACTATGATGGACCTATCGCCCTGAAGACGATCACTCGCCAGGCAACGCGGGAACTGGAACGCAAAGTGATCCTGAAAGTTCTGCAGGCGCACCACTGGAATCGCAAACAAGCGGCACGGGCACTGAGCATCAGTTACCGGGCACTACTCTATAAAATCCGCGACGCCGGTCTGCCGCCCAACCGTTCAGCGCGCCGCAGGCCCGAGCCGCCGCCCACTCAGAATTCGCAGAATCTGGCCGCCGACTAAATACTGTCGGACGAGGCGGGCGCTCGTGCCCGCCTCTTTTCTTTCCCGCGTTGTCTATAACGGTCCCAGACACAATTTGCCGCGTCCCACATAGCCTGAAGGAAACCCCGTCCCAAAACTGACCGACGCCGTGATCAATGATTCAGAAATCCCCTTCACATCGTTTTCCAGTGCTATAGTTTTGTGCTGGATAAAGCGCTCAAGGCCCATATGGTTTTGTCGGGTGCGCGAGTCGCTTCGCGGCTTTTATCTTCTATTTCCATTCAACGAGGCGAACTGTGAAAGGTGATCCCAAAGTCATTGCGGTGCTGAGTGAAGTGCTCAAGGCGGAATTGACCGCAATCAACCAATACTTCCTGCATGCGGAGATGTGCGAAAACTGGGGCTATGAAAAATTGGCCAAGCACACCCGCGCCGAATCCATCGAGGAGATGCAGCACGCGGAGAAACTGATTGAGCACATTTTGTACCTGGATGGCACTCCGAACATGAGTGACTACTTCAAGATCAATATCGGGCCGAATGTGAAGGCCCAACTGGAGTTCGACCTGCAGGTGGAATATGAAGCGGTGAAGCGCCTGAACGAAGGCATCAATGTCTGCGTCAAGGCTGGAGACAACGGTTCGCGTGTTCTTTTGAACGGTATCCTCACCGACGAAGAAGCGCATATTGACTGGCTGGAAGGACAGTTGCATGCAATCGGAGAGATTGGTATCGAAAACTATCTGGCCCAGCATCTGCACGAAAGCAAAGAGTCAGAATAAGTCGAACTTCCCACTTGCCGGGCTACACTCTCCAGTAGTCCGGCTTCCACTGTACGATGGCTTTCTTGATTTCCTTGTTGGACATCTTCTGCGACAAGGCGCGCTCCACCAGCGCGGGCAACTCGGCATCGGAAGCAAATCTCAATCCCACTAACTGTGATTCTGAAAGCTCGTTGATGCGCCCTCGCAGTGGTTTGTCGAGCAGGATAGCAAGCCGCAAGCGCTCTTCGAGCCGGATCACCCTGTCCTGTACCTTTAGAGCGTAGGTCCGCGTCTTGGTAACCGCGATCGCCGCTGCCAGAATAAAGACCACTATCCACGCGGAGTGCAGCCCCGGATGCATGATCAGGTGCACGATGGTGATAATCAAGCTGATCGCAAACACTGGCAAAATGAAAAGGTGAAATGGCGGGTCAAGCCGCGCATGATTGGCGAAAGTCTGAGGAATTTTTTCGGCCATGCTTCGCTCTTTGCTCCTGGGCGCAGTCGTGTAGAAGTTGCGCCCGCTGTATTGCGTTTGAGTAACTCGACGCGAGATCTACCACCGGCAAGCTGCGTCCAGGATGGTCGGCCTCGTCTTGAGCACGGCCGAATGGATTACGGCGCCACGCGATCGACGATCTTACCGAAGCCTCAGACTTGACGTATGAATTGCAATGTTTGAACCATTACTGTTTTTTCTTCTTTCCGAACAGACCGCCCAAAGCGTCAACCGGGGACGTGCCAGCAGGACTCTTTCCCGTTGTTGCCCCGCCCAACAGACCGCCCAGACCGCCTTTTAGCTGGCTGCCTACCATCCCTTTCACATCAGGCATGAATTTTGGATCGGAGGTTGTTCCCTGAATGAAGAAGGGAACGGCGCCGCCCTTCCCGCCGATGCCCGCCAGTTGGGTAAGTCCAGTTACCACGCTGCCGGAAAGGCTCGCATTCATTTTGTAGTTCAGGGCCCCCGCCGGGCTGATGGTTCCGTCCCCGGTGACCGTGCCAAGAGAAGGAATGGTCAGGTTGATGTTCTGGGTGCGCACGCCTTCGGGCGCGACGCGAGCATCGGTGCTCAAATTCTGGATTGACGTGTTTGACCCGGTCTGAGCTCCGGATAGCGCCGAGATGGCTGACATCTTGGAAGCCAGATTGAAGCCTGCCAATTCGGTCTGCGCCAGGCGGATCGGTCCTGTGATCACCAATTTATCGACCGGACCCACGATGTCCCACATTGACTGAAAGCGTTCCGCCCTTCAACGAGGATCCCGATGGAAGCACGACGCCGAGCGCGGGCAACATGGTCTGAAGATCGTCAACCGGCATACCGTCAGCGTTGAGTTTCATGTTCAGGAGCGTCGATTCCCCTTGCGACGCATAGGTCCCCGTAAGCTTGGCCAAGGCCTTCCCGTAAGTGACATCGCCCTGCGTCAGCGTGCCAGATTGTTTGACCATGTCGTAATCGGTGGCGTACTTCACCCCAACGGGACGTGGCGCCGGCGTGCCCTTCACCGACAGCTTCAGTTTGTCTGGCTTTCAATGTGCCGCTGGTCTTTGCCATCTTCCCATCGGAGCTGAGCGTGCCGTCGAAGTCGGCGACGCCGGCGATGCCGGTAGATGGCTCAACAAATCCCGAGGCAGTCAGATCCAGACCTTTGATGTTTACCTGGGCTTCCAATGGACTCGCAGACATGTCCGTGGAATTGATTGGACCGGCTTTGCCGTCGAGTTTCGCATTACCGCCGGCAGGGAGATTGGCGGTGATCGTAAATGGAAACTGCGAAGTCAGGGAAAAATCGCGCACGCTGATGTCTACGTTGTCATACACGTGAGGCTTGATCGATGAGTTGGCCCGATTCACCGAAACGCGTCCATCTTTCACGTCCATCTTGCTGACGGAAAGGTTCGCAGTCGAAGACGATCCTTCGTTTGCAGCCGCAGGCTTTGCCGAAGCCCCGGACTTGCCGCCCAGGCTGGAAAAGTTCCATTTTCCTGAAGCGTCACGCAATAGAGAAATCTCCGGCTTGTCGAGGGTGACATCCGTGACATGCAAAGTTTTGGATAGGATCAGGGGCATTACTTCCACTCCTACCTTGAGCGACTTGGCACGGATGAAGGGATCCTTGCTGTAAGCCGGATCGTCGGCGATGGAAAGGTCCTCCGCCGAAACGGTCCCCGACAAAATCGAAAGACTGAGATTTCCAACTTTGACATCTCGGCCGAGGGCGGTCGAGAGCTCGGATTCCAACTTAGGACGGAAGCTGTTGACGTTGATCAAAAATGGCAGGGCAATCACCGCCAGCAGAATGACGGCTACTACAATCCCAATAATTTTCAGAGCGCGTTTCATGGGGGGAACTCCTTTGTGAGGCTCAATTGAAGGGCCGGCAACTTTGCGGAGTAAACCGTCGACAATGATCAGTCTACCAAAAAGCACTCAATGTAGGCGCGAGCCTCCCGCTCTTGCGGCTGTTCACTCAACCTCCGGTCAACAGCCAGGAGACACGGCGTCGGAATAACGACGGTCGTGAATAAACCACGAGAGGATCAGGGGAAATCCCGCGCCGGCATTGGGCCCCCGACTGCTCGAGAGGGAAGCAGCGCCTGCATGAAAGACTATTGCGGCTCTCCGGTTAATTCCGGGTTGGGGGCTGGCCCACCGTAGAGTTCCTTTTGCCTCTTGTCGCGCTGTTCATTCATCACGCGTGTGGTTGCTTCCATTTCGGCGCGGGCCTCCTGAGTGCGACCCAATCGTTGCAGCAACTGCCCGCGAAGGTAATGAACGCTGGTATTGGCGGGATCTATCTTTGCAGCGGCATCGATCTCTGCCAGCGCCTGTTGATATTTCCCTTCGCTCTGATAGACACGAGCCAACTGGTAATGGGAACTTCCCAGGCCTGGATCCAGTCGCAACGCGTGCCTCAGATTTTTTTCCGCCTCCTGATTGTTGCCTTGCAGCGAATTCACCAGCCCCAGTTGGTCATAGTTGTAGGCAACATCGGGTTCGAGAGCAGCGTCCTTGAGAAATTCTTCCTTTGCCCGCTGCAGGTCCTGTTTTTTGAAGTAGGCGGTTCCGAGATTGAAATGTACGAAGGGAAGTTTGGGATTGCCCTGAATCGCCAGTTCAAGCTCCTTGATCGCCTCGTCATATTCTTCACGGTTGATGTGGGCCTTGCCCAGGAGCAGATGCACTTCTGGAGAGTTCTGACCGCTTTCGATCAGGCGGCCAAGGGCGCGTTGTTCGAGATCCGGACGGGAAGCCTTGCCTGCGGCAATTCCCAGAACATAAAGATAGTTCAGTTGATTCGATGCCTGCGGCCAGAGCGGTTCGAGCATGGCCACCGCATCGGCGGAACGCTCCGTGAAGAAGTAGCAAAGTCCCAGAAGGTACCGAGCCTGGTAGGAATCGGGGGCATCGCGCACGACTGATTCGAAAGGCGCGATGGCCGCGCGAAACTGGTTTTGGCGGTAGTAGACGAGGCCAACGTTGAGACGGATGCCCGGCACTTGCGGCATGCAGGTGTTCGGCTTTGTGCAACATCTCCAGCGCTTGCGGCCATTGTTTGCGCCGCATCGAGATGACGCCCAGGTTGGCGTAGGCAGCGCCGGCTTGCGGATCCACAGCCAGCACGCCGCGAAACGAACGCTCGGCCGCATCGAGATTGTTTTTCTTCAGCGCCGCTTCGCCCTCATGAAACAATTGCTGAGGATCGGCAGCGCGGATTGGATGACTGCGCTGGCGGCGAGGTCTGGGCGATCGCGCGGCACCAGAGTGCAAGCACGCAGAAGACGAGGAGCCTTGACAGTGATTTCACTCTGCTGTAGTGTCCGCCAACGATGGCGTGAAATTCAAGCGGCGTAGCGTGTTGCTTCGAGTTCTTTGCGCACTTTGCGTTCTTTGCGGTCAAAGCTTTTAACCGCGAAGGTCGCCAAGGCCGCGAAGAAAGATTTCACATGGTCAAAAATTCTGTGATCACGATCCGGGACGTGGCGAAGGAAAGCGGCTTTTCCTCCACCACAGTTTCCATCGTCCTCAATAACGCTCCCCTGGCGCGCTATATTCCTGCCGCCACCAAGAAGCGGATCGAAAAGGCTGCCAAGAAACTCGGATACCGTCCCAACCTCTTTGCCCGTTCGCTGCGCAGCAAGCGCAGCCATACCGTCGGCGTCATGGTCTTCGACATGACCGACCCGTACTGCACTCTGGTTCTGCGGGGCATCGAGAATTCGCTTTACCAATCTTCTTATCTGCCCATTCTCACCGACGTGCACAACGAACGCAGCCGGTTTGAGCGCTATCTGGAGATGCTGCTGGACCGGCGTGTGGAGGCGCTGATCGTGCTGGCGAACTGGCTTTTCGTCGACATCGATGTTCTTGCCGATCTGGAAAAAAGCAGCATTCCCACAGTCATGATTGGGCGCGAGTTGCAAACGGATACCGTCAGTTCGGTGATCGTGGATAACGAGATCGGCGCGTACTCCGCGATTGAGCATCTGTATCTCCTGGGTCACCGCAAGATTGCCTTCATTCGCGGTCCCAAGACGCTGGCGGATAGCGCACCGCGGTGGAGGGGAGTGCGAGCATTTGCGAAAAGACAGCGGTCTGGATCTGGATCCTCGACTGATCCTGGATCTGCCAGAATCGCGGGATCCGATTTCAAGTTTTGAAGCCGGCTACAAATTAACGGAGGAATTGGTCAAGAGTAAGCGTCCATTCACTGCATTGATGGCCTTTGACGACATGACGGCCTTTGGCGCGATACGTGCACTGGCGAAGGCTGGTCTCCGCGTCCCGGAAAACTGTTCGGTGGTCGGATTTGATGATGTGGCGGCTTCCAGCTTGTACACCCCGCCCCTGACCACGGTACGCCAACCCATGGAAGCTATGGGGGCTATGGGCGCGAATCTGGTGGTCGAAGGGATTAACGCGGTGCTGGAGAAGCGGGAAGTGTCGGCGGTTCATCGCAAGATGGCGCCGGAGTTGGCGGTGCGCGAGTCCACGCGTAATCTTTTGTCAACTGAACTGGAGCCGAAAAGCTCCATTGCGTACCCGTTTAGCAAAAGCTGACAGTCACTATTTTGCCGTTTTTTTTCTTGACACTTACTGTCGACCTACCGCAGTATTCACGCTATTGATACGTTTTAATAAACCCTTTCATCCAAAACGTCGAAAATCGGACTCTCCAGGCCGTTTCGACAAAACCGACAGGCAATCTTGCAGGTTGTGAAACTGGGACGATAGAGATTGGGTTTACCGGCTGGGTTCGGGGTTGAAACGACCCGTGTACCAGCGAACAGCAGGTACTACGATGCTGGTAAGACTTATTCGCAGGGATCGAAATCAAGCAGAGGCCTACGTGGGGCAAGTTGGGGTGGGGACAGTCGGATTCGAATAATTTCAGGGGGGTTGGCGATGAAATCCCGCGCGTTGTGGTTAAGTGTTTTTCTAGTACTTTCTTTGGCCGCTTTCGGCCAGGATTCTGCCTCGATAACCGGTACCGTGACCGATCAGAGCGGCGCGGCGGTCCCCAATGCGCAAGTCACGGTCAGCAGCGCGGAACGCGGCATCAACCGCCCCACCACGACCAATGCGAGCGGCGACTACCTGGTCGCAGGCTTGCCCTCAGGGCCGGTCAACGTGACCGTGGTCGGCGCAGGCTTCAAGAAGTATCGAAGCCAAAGGCGTCGTGCTGCAGGTCGGCCAGAAGGCCCGCGCGGACGTCGCGCTGGACGTGGGCACCATCAAGGAAGAGGTCACGGTCGAAGGAACGAACGTCGCCCAGGTGGAGACGCAATCGTCCGACCTTTCCGGCACCGTCACGGGAAACAAATTACTCAATTGCAGCTGAACGGCCGAAACTTTACGCAGCTGATCACCCTGGTGCCTGGCGTCAGCAATCAGACCGGGCAAGATGAAGGTACGGTCGGTATCAACGGCAGCGTGGCCTTCAGCATCAACGGCGGCCGCACCGAGTACAACAACTGGGAACTCGATGGCGGCGACAACATGGATAACGGCAGCAATACGACGCTGAACGTTTATCCCAGCCTTGAAGCCATTGCCGAGTTCAAAGTTCTGACTTCGAACTACGGCGCGCAGTATGGCCGCAACGGTTCAGGCACGGTCGAAGTGGAAACCAAGTCCGGCACCAACCGCTTCCACGGCAATGCCTACGAATTCGTGCGCAACGACACTTTCAACGCGCGCAATTACTTCGACGATCCAACGTGCCGATCCCCGCTACAAGAAGAACGATTTCGGCTACACCATCGGCGGACCGATCTGGAAAAACAAGACATTCTTCTTCTGGTCACAGGAGTGGCGCAGAGACCGGGTCCCCGGCCAGGTATTCAGCCAGTTTGTTCCTTCTGCTGCCGAGCGCGCGGGTAATTTCAGCGATCTTTGTCCCAACACCAATCCGGCCAGCACTTTGGATTTTTCCGATTGCCCAGTGGTACCGGGATTTTTGGACGCTACCGGCCACACTCCGGATCTGACGATTGTTCCAGCTTTTCAGGCCAATGCCACGGTGGCTCAAGGGTTGCTCGGTATGATTCCGGCGCCCAACGGTGGCTCGCCCGGGGCCTCGCTCTTTAACGATTCCCCGATCCAGCCCACAAACTGGCGCGAAGAATTGGTTCGCGTTGATCACAATCTGACCGACAAGCAACGACTGACGTTCCGCTACATCCACGATTCGTGGGACGACAGTGACCCCTGTACCGTTGTGGACGAACCAGGGCAGCTTCCCGACGATTCAGACTGATTTCAGCGGACCGGGCGTCAGCCTGGTGGCACGACTGAGTTCAACCTTTTCTCCCACGTTGCTGAATGAATTTGTGGCCAGCTACACCACTGACCACATCGTTCTGAATAACGTAGGCAACTGGCAGCGTCCCACTGGTTTCCCGATGGGAGATTTGTTCCCCGGGGCCGGCGATGGCATTTTGCCGGGAATCAACATTGCCGGCGGCAACGCATATGGCGGCGGCTTCGGAGAGGACGCGGGATACATTCCCAACGGCCCGTACAACTCCAATCCGACTTACTCCTATCGCGACAACATCAGCAAGATTATCGGCAAACACAATCTGCAATTCGGCGCGTACTTCGTCGCCGCCCAGAAGAACGAACTCGGCGGAGAACTCGCCGCAGGTTCGATCCCTGGATATTTGACCTTTGATTCTTCCAATAGCAATTCGACGGGCAATCCATTTGCCGATCTGTTGTTGGGAGACATTTCCAGCTTCGGTCAGCAAAATACCCGGCTGAAGTATTACAACCGCTACAAGATTCTCGAGCCGTACTTCCAGGACGACTGGCGCGTTACCAGCCACCTGACTCTGAATCTAGGTCTGCGAATCAGTCTGTTCGGTACCTATCGCGAAAAGCAGCAGCAGGCCTTCAACTTTGATCCGGCGGCATACGTTCCGGGAGCGACTTCCGTCGACCCCGCGACCGGTATAGTTTCAGGCAATCTGTTTAATGGAATTGTCCAATGCGGAGTGGGCGGAGTGCCTGACGGTTGCATGAAGGGCCATCTGTTCAATCCAGCTCCCCGTATCGGATTTGCCTGGGATCCGAGGGGCAATGGAAAGACCGCGATCCGCGGTGGATACGGAATCTTCTTCGAACACGGCAATGGCAATGAGTCGAGTACCGAATCGCTGGAGAACTCTCCCCCGCTTGCCTTCGCATCTCAGCAAAACAATATTCAGGACTACGCTGCAATCGGCGGTGGCAGCGGTGCAGCCGCGCCCCCGTTCCCGATCAGCGTAACCGCGATCCCCACCAAGGCGATCTGGCCATATGTGCAGCAATGGCACTTCGATGTGCAACATGAGATCGTGGCAAATACTGTGGCTACTGTTTCCTACGTTGGAAGCAAGGGCACTCACCTGGCTCGGGAGACCGATCTGAACCAGCTCGCGCCGGTTCCACTAAGCCAGAATCCCTATAAGCCGGGTGAACCAATCAACGGTGGCGTCGATGCGCTCGGCAATCCGATTCATGATGATTGCGGAACGATGACTACACCCAGCGGAGTTCCAGTTACGGGCCACGCCGCCGTCAACCTCTCCGTAGCGTGCGGTGGGAGTGCTGATCCGTTCCGGCATTTCCTGGGATACTCCGATATCGCCAGCCTGCAGGACGCGGCATCCTCCAACTACAACGCCCTGCAAATGTCGGTGCGGCGGACTGTCGGCAGCCTGCAAATCAGCGGCGCATACACTTACAGCCACTCGATCGATGATGCTTCGGATCGCTTTGATGCCAGCTTTGTCAATTCGATCGATCCTGGCGCTAATCGAGGGAGTTCCAATTTTGACGAGCGCCACATTTTTAGCGGCAGTTACATCTGGGACTTGCCGTTCTTCAAGGGTTCGGGCCTGACGAACAAGGTCCTCGGTGGATGGCAATTGTCCGGCATTGCGAGTCTGCAAAGCGGAACGCCGTTTAGCGTCATCACCAGCGGTTCCAGCGGCAGCTTTACGGACAACGCCGGCGTGGGCAATGGACTGGCTACTTCTGGTTCGCGGCCTGACATTCTTGGTGACCCCCGTACGGGCGTGGTTCAGCCGGGCGCTCAACCCGGGCTCGGACCTTTGCTCTTCAACCCGGCGGCGTTCACTCTTCCGCGCGGCCTGACCTTTGGTGATTCGGGACGGAACATTTTGACCAATCCTCACCGGATCAACTTTGACATGTCGCTATTCAAGCGCTTCGTCATTCGCGAAGCCATGGCGTTCGAGTTCCGCGCCGAGGCGTACAACATCTTCAATCACACGCAATTCGGGGCGCTGGCCGGTGATTCTGGTTCGGGAGCCAATGCTGTCAATTCCGACAGCAACAAGTTCCCATCCAACAACTTCCTGTTTACCGGAACAGCGCACAATGCGCGCATCCTGCAACTGGGTTTGAAGTTTATTTTCTAGGGATGGCGTGATAACGGTACTGAATCCTGGCCCTGCTTGGGCCAGGATTTTTTTATTGGGTAGAGATCCTTCGACTGCGTGGTTGCTTCGCTATACGAAGCTATCACTCCGCTCAGGATGACAGATAAATAGAGGATGACAGACGCTTGCTCTGGCTAGCCAACTTCGGCATGTTCGCGGGCGCCCGAAACTACTGCCAGCGCTTGTTCGAGGTCAGCGATCAGGTCTCCGGCATTCTCGATACCCACTGACAGACGGACCAACTGATCCGTCACGCCCATCCTGGCGCGCTGTTCGGCTGAGATCATGCCGTGCGACGTCAGTACCGGGATTGTGACCAGGGAATCCACTCCACCCAGGCTCGGCGCCAGGGAAAACAGATGTAGCGCTTCCACAAAGCGCCTCGCGTCTTGTCCGGTGCCGTCCACCTCAAAGCTTAGGACACCGCCACCGCCGTGCATCTGCTCCATCGCCAAAGCGCGCTGCGGATGGCTTTCGGCAAAGGGGTAGTGCACCCGCTTCACTTTGGGATGCTGTGCCAGAAACGTAGCGACCCGGAGAGCGTTGTCATTCTGCCTTTGTACCCGGACGGCGAGCGTCTTGATTCCACGCAGCAGCAACCACGCCGCATGCGGATCCATGGTCCCGCCCAAAGTGGTACGAGTCGAGTGAATCGTCTCGATCAGATCCTGGCGCCCGGCGACGATGCCGCAGATCAAGTCGGAGTGTCCGGCAAAATATTTCGTGCCCGAATGCATGATCAGGTCGATGCCGAAATCCGCCGGGCGCTGGTTAATCGGCGTGGCAAAAGTACTGTCAATGAACGTGATCAGCTTGTGCTGCCTGGCCAAAGCCGTAACTTTCTTCAGGTCGACCACGCGCAAGGTCGGATTGGTAGGCGATTCAAGATAAAGCAGTTTGGTGTTGGGGCGGATAGCGCGTGCGTGCTGGTCGTACTCAATGGTATCCACGAAGGTGGTTTCGATGCCGAGTTTAGGCAGCCACTGGCTCAGAAACTTGGTAGCGCCACCATAAATATCGCGTTGCGCAATTACGTGGTCGCCGCTCTTCAGCAGGGCCAGCAGTGATGTGGTGATGGCTCCCATGCCGGAAGCGAAGAGCAGCGCGGCATCCGCACCTTCCAGATCTGCAATGCTCTTTTCCGCCACAGTGTGCGTAGGATTGCCATAACGCGTGTAAAACATGTCCGTAGAGGTTGCGCGCACCTGTTGCTCGCTGTCAGTTACCTCGAACGTGGACGTCTGGTAAATCGGGGTGGCAAGCGGTCCATTCTTGCGGTGAAGGTCGGTGCCGCCGCGAACAGCTTCGGTTTCGGGATGGTGTTTGTGCTTTTTCATACCTACTCCTTCGGGCTCTGACAGTAATCTGGTTAGACTCCGGCCAATGCGGCATCGAATGCCGGCACAGGAGACAGCCACCCAGCCGAACGCGGATGCCGCCCGCTGGTAAGCTTCTCGAATTCAGCCTGGAGCGCGCGAGTAACTGGACCAGTCTTTCCGTTGCCGATCGTGCGGAAGTCAATCTCACGCAAACCCACGACTTCCGCGGCGGTACCGCTCACGAAGACCTCGTCCGCAATGTAAAGCTGGTCGCGAGATATCGGCTCCTCGACGATGGTGTGGCCGAGATCACTTGCCAATGCCATTAGGCTGTCCCGCGTGATGCCTTCGAGGATCGCCCCGCGCGCTGGCGTGTAAATGGTATTACCGCGCACCAGAAAAATGTTCTCTCCCGTGCACTCAGCCACATATCCTTGTGGGTCCAGCATGATGGCTTCATCGAAGCCGGCGCGTTGTGATTCGGTTTTCGCGAGAATTGAACCGACATAATTTCCTGAGACCTTGGCCTTGGTCATCATGATGTTCGGGTGCAGGCGGGTAAAAGACGCGATGTTGGCGCGAATTCCGCGTTCCTTCGCCTCGGCGCCAAGAAAGGCAGCCCACTCCCAAACCGCAATGATGAGCCGCGGCTTGCCACTGTCCACCACCATGTTCATTGCGCCGTCCAGATAGATCAAGGGGCGGATATAGCAGGCGGAAAACTTGTTGGCTGAAATGGTCTTGTGAATCGCTTCAATCAAAGAATCGCGGGTCCACGGAAGATCGCGGAAGCCGACGATCAACGCCGAGTCAAGTAAACGCTCGACGTGTTCTTCCAGCCGGAAGACCGCCGGACCGCCAGCAGTGGCATAACAACGAATACCTTCAAAGACGCTAAAACCATACTGCAAGCCGGCTGTGACGATTGGAACTCCGCTTTGCGCGAAGTCTTTCAATCCTTCATCCAGCCAGACGTATTTCGCAGGATTTGCCATGATGGCCTCGGTTGAGATTGAAACAAAAGTTTCGAACCAGTGGCAGTTGGTTCAAATCAAACATCAATCGATCCGAATGAACGATTCGAGTGATCGACTATCTCAAGAGTATCGCCCTGAAACGAAGTGGGCAAGTAGAAGGATTATCCGCGCTCGCGATTTGATCCATCTATAATTCGATTCCTATGGAGATGGGTCTCAAGGGTAGAGTTGCAATTGTGGCTGCGTCGAGCCTGGGTATTGGCCGGGCAACAGCTGAGGCTTTTGCCGCCGAGGGATGCAAGGTCGCTATGTGCGCCCGGAACGAACTGGCGCTGGCAGCAGCGGCTGACAAAATCAGGAAACAATACAGCGGCGAAGTGTTTCAAAAAGCCCTGGACGTGACCGATCCGGCTGCCGTTCACGAGTTCGTGAAAGACGTCGTCGAGAAATTCGGCGCGGCCGATATTTGCGTGACCAACGCCGGGGGACCGCCGGCCAAAGGGTTTCTGCGCACGAGCGCGGAGGACTGGCGCAAGGCGGTGGACGCAAACTTCATGAGCACAGTTTATTTTGCTCGCGAAGTGATTCCCCATATGCAACGTAAGCGTTGGGGAAGGATTGTCACGATAACCTCGATCACGACCAAGCAACCTGTAGCCGATCTGGTTCTTTCCAACGCAGTCCGGGCCGCCGTGGTTGGATTGGTAAAAAGTCTGGCCAATGAATTTGGCAAGGACGGAATTCTGGTGAATAACGTTGGCCCGGGTTTTACAGCCACCGACCGGCTTAAAGAATTGGCCAGAAGCCGTTCCGCCGCTTCAGGCGCCACCGAAAAAGATGTTTTTGATGGCTGGGCAGCGGATGCGCCGCTGCGCCGGCTGGGCGAGCCAAGAGAAGTAGCGGATACGATTGTCTGGCTTGCGTCAGACCGTGCATCGTACGTTACCGGACAGACAGTGCTTGTGGATGGCGGTATTTACAAAGGACTGTAACAAACGTTTCAGATTTCATTCGCCTTATTGCTAACTCTCTTAGTTTTTAGTAGTCTGGCGGGCATTCCTTGATTCCAGCTGGCATTCATGCCCTGGGGGAGTTGTTTCTTGTTTACGAGAGCGAAACAGACCCACGCTTATGGCTTCAGCCGCGCCCGCTGTTGTTGCCGACCCTGGCCCGCCACGACGGCCGATTCTATTTTGAACTTTTAGTCGGCGACCTGAGCAGCATTCAAAACATACGCGAACGAAGACTGGGGGCAGTGTATGTCGAGCACAATCATCAGATCGATTTGGATCGTATTGTTGGGGTTGGCCGTTGCGGTGCAGGTAATGGCACAGGGCGGAGCTACGGGCGCAATCAGCGGAACGGTTCTGGATCCGAGCGGCGCGGTAGTATCCGGCGCAGATGTCCACATCATCAATCAGGATACGGGTGTCGCCAGCCGCGCGACAAAGACGGACTCGAGCGGTTCCTTCACGGCTACCTTGCTTCCTGTGGGCAACTACACCGTGAGCGTGGTCAGTCCCGGTTTTCAGGAGGCCAAATTCATAAACGTGGCGGTGCGCGTGACTGAGACCACGCGCATGGAGGCAAAACTGCGCCCGTTAGCGGTACAGGAAAAAGTTGAAGTCCAAGCGCAGGTGCAAACGGTGGATACGTCGACTGCGACCACAGGTCAGGCCATCGACTCGCGCACCATCCGCGACCTTCCGCTGGCCACGCAGAACTTCCAGCAGTTGCTCACGCTCTCGGCTGGAACAAATTCGGACTTGAACGCTTCCGCCTCTCTCGGGCGCGGCGATGTACGCATCCAGGTGAATGGGCAGCGCGAGGATAACAACAACTACCAGATCGAAGGCATCAGCGCGTCCGACTACAACGTGGCCGAACTGACCAACACTCCGTTGCCGAGTCCCGACGTGGTGCAGGAATTCAAGGTTCAAACCAGCCTGTACGATGCCACGCAAGGACGCAACGGGGGCGGCAACATTAACGCCATCCTCAAAACTGGCACTAAAACTTTTCACGGCAGCCTGTTCGAGTTCTTTCGCAACACCGATTTGAACGCCAATGAATGGTTCCTGAATCGGAGCCAGGTCAACCTGGGACTTCCTCAGACACGGCCTGACGTGAAGCAGAATATTTTCGGCGGCAGTCTGGGAGGACCTGTAGGCAAAGATGCCAAGGGCGGCTACTTTTTCTTCAATTACCAGGGCACGCGCCAGCGCAGCGGCCTTTCGCCGGGCGCCATCGTCAGCACCACACTGCCAGTGCTGCCCACTGCCAATCGCGGAACCGCCGGTTACGCGCAGTCGCTGGTCGACTCATTTTTCCCGGGAAACGCTAACGTGACTGCGGCGTCGATCGATCCCGTGGCTCTCAAGCTTTTGAACTTCCGCAATAGCCAGTTCAACGATCCGAGCGGGTTCCTGTTCCCCAACGCCGATCCCGCGACTGACGGTCAGTTTGTGCTCAGCAAGGCCGGGAAGTATACAGACGATCAGTTCACGGCCAACTACGACCGCGACTTTCGTGGTGGCGCGGACCACATATCTGGACGCTTCTTCTTTTCGAATTTCGAATCCGAGTTGCCATTCGGTGCCGGTGGGCTGACCGCCACTCTGGGCGGCACTCTCAACATCGCGGACATGAACTTTCCCCTTGACCTGCCGGTGCACGATCGCTTTCTGAGTGTGGCCGAGACTCACATCTTTAGTCCCCGCCTGGTGAACGAAGCGCGAGTTGGCTACGTCCGCATCGACAACAAAGCGATTAACGAGCCGATTGTGACTGTTGACGACCTGGGGATCAACCGCCCGAACAGCAATCTCTACAAAACGATTTATAAATTTACTTTTTCCACGTTTAATCTCGGTCCCACGCCGGGGGCCGACCAGAGCCAGCTACAGAACAATCTCACGTTCCTCGACACTGCCAGCTATACCGCCGGGAAACATCAGTTGCGCTTTGGCGGGCAGTACGATCGCGTGGCCCTGGACAAGAATTTTCCGCAGACGTTTAACGGAGAGCTGTTCTTCTTTCCCTCCGCGGCTAACCCGCTCAATCCAACGAGCCCCTGCGTTGACGGATGCAGTGACTTTCAAAATTTCCTTTTGGGGCAGCCCGGATTTTCTTTCGGAGGCAGTGGCGTTTCCAACCACGAATATCGCATCAACGATTACGGAATTTTCTTCCAGGATGACTTCAAGGCTACTCCGAACCTGACTATCAATGCGGGTCTGCGGTGGGAGTTGTTCGGGGCCGCCAAGGACAATCTGTGCCACATCGGCAACACCGTCTCGGCGCTGGTGGATCAGCAGCAGAGCGCATTTATCTATCCCAAGTGTGTCGACAAACTGGGGGTACCTGGCTTGACCGGAACCGCCAGCGACACAACCATGAACAATAACTATGCCTCCAACTGGGGGCCACGGGTTGGCTTCGCCTACGATTTGTTCGGACATCACACTACTTCGATCCGTGGCGGCTATGGGATCTTCTACGTACGCGAAGATGTTGGCACGGTCGACCAGTTATCCTTCAGCGCTCCGATTCTCCCGATCACCACGCCTTTGGGAACTCCGGGCGACATGGCAGATATTTTTGCCTCCGGTGTCGGGCGGCTGCCAGTGGGCGGTAAGATCGATCCGGCGTACGTCCCCGTCTATTCGCATTTCCTGGGGTTTGTGGACGGGAACGGCAATCCAACCACTGATACGACAGCGCAGGCAGTGTTCGACAATGGCTTCCCGAATCCCTTCGGCGATGCTCAACATCCAGACGGAATCTTCGGTGGAAACCTCATCAACCTCTTTGGCCTGGAAGTGCCACGGCACTTTGTTTCGCCGAGCACCCAACAGTGGAACCTGAGTGTCCAGCGGGAATTACCGGGAAACTGGATACTGGAGGTCGGATACGTCGGAACCAAAGGGACGCACCTGCGCGAGACGCGCGATGCCATCCAACCCTTCGATGCCCGAACCCATCCCGTGACCGTTACTGCTCTGGACGGGACCCAGTACACCATCACGCAGAATACATTCGCAAATTCGAGTGCACGTTCCCGCGCGCTTGGTCTGGCGACGGGGAATTACCAGTTATTCGCCAGCGATGCATGGTCGCACTACGATTCTTTACAGGTCACGATGGGACACCGATTTTCCAGGGCGCTCCACTTTCAGGCGGCGTACACCTGGTCGAAGGCTCTGGACGCCACGTCCAGCGGAAACACAGCGTTCAACACGGCCATCAACGATCAGACCGACCTGCGTGACTCCTACGGACCCTCGGACTTTAATCGCACCCACCGTTTCGTGGTCAACTACGATTGGGAACTCCCGTTCCTGGCAAAAAAAGAGGGCATCGTCGGCGTTCTTCTTGCGCGATGGACGCTCAGCGGAATCACGACCTTTCAATCGGGAACCCCATTCACCGTTATCGACGCAGGCGGAGGCTCTGCGTTTGCCTTGAGCAGCCCGAACACTAGCACTGCAACCTTGAATCCGGGCTTCACGATCAATTCCGCCCAAACTCATGGAGACATTCATAGCCGGATCAATCAATTCTTCGATCCCAATGCTATTAGCGGTGCGCCAACTATCGGGGTTGACGGAACCACCGGTTTTGGAAACCTCGGGCGCAACCCGTTCCATGGGCCGTTTCAGCAGAACTGGGATGTTTCTCTTGGCAAGAACTTCCGCATTACGGAGAACAAGAATTTCAAGTTCGCAGCTGATTTCTTCAACATCTGGAACCATCCGATTTTTGCCAGCCCGAACAGCATCTTCAATGGGCTGGGCTTTGGCACGATCACCAGCACGAAGGGTACGCCACGGCTGATCCAGCTTTCAGGAAGGTTCTCTTTCTAGTGCGGAGTACTAATGAAGACCCAAACGATGAAGGACCAAACGCAAGAGCAAACAACTCAGGGTCACGCGGGGCAGGGTCAAGCAAAGCAGGACGCGAAGGGCCGAATTCCGATGCTCGAACGCGACCAGGTTGCGCCCGAGCTCGGTGCTTTGTATGACGCCTTGTTGCAGCAGCGAGGCGTTGTACCCAACATGTTCAAGACGGTCGCCAACACGCCGGCTTTGGCGCTAGGGTTTGCCGCACTGCTCAAACCGCTCCTCACAGACGGGGCATTGCCCGGCTGGTATAAGGAGTTGGTTGCTACCCGTATGTCGGTGTTGCAGGGTTCGCTTTATGCCGTGGCTGCGCACTCGCTCTCGGCCAAACAGAAAGGGGCAACGGAAGAGCATATCGTCGCCGTGAAGGCCGATTTCGAAAGCGGTCCATTCACTGAGGCCGAAAAACTAGGTTTGCGCTGTGCGGACCGGCTGCATCACTCGGCCACGCAGATTGATGATAGTTTTTATGCTAAGTTGAAGTCCGTGTACAACGATCAGCAGATTGTCGAACTAATCGCTACCGCCTCGGTCTTTGAGTTCTTTCCGCGGTTCGTAGATGCATTGCGGATCCCGGTCACTCCGGCAGCAGGAAATCGTTCCGCAGGACAAGACTGACCATGCGACCCCTGGCTTCACGAATGTCAGTAATGACCGGCGAAGGCGCGCTCACCATCTATGCCCGCGCCAAGGAACTGGAGCGTACCGGGCGTTCCATCATTCATCTCGAGCTGGGCGAGCCGGATTTCCATCCCGCAAAACCTGTAAATGACGCTCTGAAGGCAGCGATTGACGAAGGAAAGGACCGTTATTGCCCGGTGACCGGACTACCGGCTTTGCGTGACGCCCTGTCGGTTTACCTGCGGGAGACGCGCAGCGTTAATATCTCGCCACAGAATATAGTCATCGCACCGGGCTGCAAAATCGCCCTCTTCATGGCCATGATGGCATTGATTGATCCGGGAGACGAAGTTCTTTACCCCGATCCGGGGTTCCCGGGCTATGCATCGATCACGCTGGGCTTGGGCGGAATTCCGGTGCCATTCACACTTTCGGGAAAGAACCACCTGCAACCTGATCCGAAGGAAATTGCCTCCAAGATCACCTCTCAAACAAAAATTCTGATCACAAACTCTCCGGGGAATCCGACAGGGACGGTGTATACCGATGCGGTGCAGCGGCAACTGGCGGAACTGGCGGTCCAGCACGATCTGATGGTGCTGTCGGACGAAATTTACGCACGCATTATTTATGGCGGAACGTATGTATCGATGATGAGCTATCCGGGGATGGAAGAACGGACGCTGATCATCGACGGATTTTCCAAGAGCTTTGCGATGACCGGATGGCGGCTGGGATATGCGACTGCCCCCGCCCGAATGATCCCGGCGCTCGATCTGCTTGCCGTCAATACCTACACCTGTGTGGCGGAATTCTGCCAGTATGGGGCGATTGAGGCGCTGCGTGACCGCGAAGGCGCGACGCCGCGCATGGTCGGAGAGTTTGCCAAACGAAGGGAACAGTTTGTTAGCGACCTGAATCGGGTTCCGGGTTTCCGCTGCGCGCCTCCGGAGGGTGCATTCTATGCCTGGGTGGACATCTCAGAGGCGGGAGCGAGCGCCGAGGAGATTTGCCGGATCATGTTGGAAGAAGCTGGCGTGGCTGCTATTCCAGGTGCGGCGTTCGGGCCCGCAGGGTCCGAATATGTGCGTTTTTCTTTTGCGTCGTCGACCGCGATTCTGAAGGAAGCCGTGCAGCGGGTTCTGAGGGTCGCTTCAGCCTGGCAGAGAACGCCGGCGACAACGACCTCGTTTCGATAATATGCCGCTCGTGGAAGAATTGTCGGATTTACGAATTTCAGAATTTTCGAATTGAACTTCCTAAATCCTTCAATTCGTAAATCGGCAATCCGTAAACCTCTTTTGATTCCATGGCCCAGGAGAGTGCATGAGAATTCCATCGCCCCAGCGGATCTGGCTCTGTGTGATTGCCGTTTGCGGGCTGTCCATGGCTGCACTGGGTCAGGCTCGGCCGCTTCCGGGACCAGACGTGCCGCAGATCTATCAGCGACTTCTGCCGCAGATCGAAAAGATTCCTATCTTTGATCACCATGCGCACCCGGGATTTGCTGACGACCCAGACGTGGACGCGATGGCTTCGCCTCCGGGAAGCGCCGCACTTCGTACCAGGGATACGAATCCTGAACTGATTGCGGCGGCCAAAGCGCTATTTGGCTATCCCTATAACGACCTTTCTCCGGATCACGCCAAATGGCTGGTACAAAAGAAAGCCGAATTGAAGAAAGCGCAAGGAACGGCCTATTTTTCCAACCTGCTCGACAAACTCAATATCGAGCAAGGAGTCGCCAACCGCGCCATGATGGCCGACTATCTTGACCCCAAACGTTTCGCCTGGGTGTTCTTTGCGGACTCGTTTATGTGGCCATTTGACAACCAGCGCGAGCGCGCCCGCAACCGCGATCAGGAAGTTTACATCCCGCTGCAGGAAAAGATGCTGCACCGCTGGATGCAGCAGGAGAGCGTAGCCAAGTTACCGGCGGACTTCAGCGGCTACCTCGATTTCGTCACTCGAGTCCTCGAAGAAAACCAGAAGAAGGGCGGAATCGCCATGAAGTTCGAAGTGGCTTATTTCCGTCCGACGAAATTCGGCGACCCCACGCGTGAACAGGCGGAGGACATTTACCTGCGTTTTGTGAGCGGCGGAATCCCCAGCGAGCAGGAGTACCGCACCTTTCAGGATTTTATTTTCCGTTTTCTGGTGCGCGAGGGTGGAAGATTGCACTTGCCCATCCACGTACACTCGGCCGTGGGCATCGGCGACTACTTCAGCCTGTCCGACGGAAACATCCTGAATCTGGAGAATATTCTTCGTGATCCGCGGTATTCAAACACTGTGTTCGTGATGATTCACGGAGGCTATCCCTACGAGCACCAGGCGATCTGGCTCGCGGCGATGCAGAACGTATTTCTAGATGCGTCGCTGATGGAACTGGACATGTATCCTTCGGAATTCAAGCACGTGCTCAAGGAGTGGCTGGAAACGTTTCCCGATAAAATAACTTTTGGAACGGATTCGTTTCCTTATAACGAGACTTTGGGTGCGGAAGAAAGTTACTGGCTGGGAGTGCAGTCGGCGCGCACTGCTCTGGCGGCGGCCCTGGCCGAAATGATTTCCGAGGGCGAAGTCACCGAGCAGCAGGCTTTGCAGTTGGCACACGGCTACCTGCACGACAATGCGGTGGGAATATATCAGGGAAAGGTGCACTGAAATGGCGAAGGCAAAAGCGAAGCGCGTGACGAAGAGACGAAGCCTGAAATCAAGGACTGAGGGGCGCAAAAGCGCAGCTCGCAGGGCGGCCGGCCGCAAAACGGAAGCCAAGAGCCGCGCCGCCAAGGCCAGCAAGATGGAACTACGCCACGTGCCGTGGAATACCATTGATCTGGAAGACTTGAATCCGCTGCTGAAACGCCAGTTTGTGGTGGGTCACGACATCATGGTGGCCCGGGTACTGATGAAGAAAGGCTGCATCGTCCCATTGCACAGTCATCACAACGAGCAGTTCACCTATATTCTGGAAGGCGCATTGAAGTTCTGGATTGATGGCAAGGAGATCGTGGTAAACGCCGGCGAGGTTTTGACCATTCCTCCGCACATGCCCCACAGGGCCGAGGCCATGGAAGATACGGTAGATCTTGATGTATTCAATCCGCCGCGCGCCGACTGGATTAACAAAACTGATCAATATCTGCGTGGGGGCAAATAATTCATCCATCCCGTATGCTGGTACTTGAATGACTGACCAGGCTGCCTCCACGTCAAAACTGGAAACAGGCGTTTCGCAATTGCGCTGCATTGCATGCGGAGCTATGGGCGAAGACGGAGCCAAGAGCGTCCGTTGCGCGCAGTGCGGCGATTTGCTGGAAGCAGTCTACCCAGGGTGGAAATCAAGCGCGGGAATGCGTGCAGGCGGGCTTGATGCTGCCGGACTGAAAGACCTTTGGCGGCAACGACGCACGTCTTACAATCCGCTAGACGAAAGCGGTGTCTGGCGCTTCCGCGAAGTTCTTCCTGCTTTGCACGACTGGAATCACGTCATCACACTGCGCGAAGGCAACACGCCTGTCTACGAACTCCCAGGATGCGGTCGAGCCGCGGGAGTGCAACTGTTGTATGCCAAGCATCAGGGCATGAATCCCACCGGATCTTTCAAGGACACGGGCATGACGGCCGCCGCTTCCTTTGCCCGGCAGGGAGGTTTTCGCTGGGTGGCCTGCGCTTCGACTGGCAACACATCCGCGTCCATGGCGGCCTATGCGGCTCGCGCCGGGATGCGAAGCCTGGTGCTGATTCCGCAAGGCCAGATTACCTGGGGCAAACTTTCGCAAGCGCTGGATTATGGAGCCGTCACTTGCCAACTGAAGACGGACTTCGATGGCTGCATGCGGGTGCTCGACGAAGTCGTTCAGCGCATGCCGGTATATCTTCTGAATTCGGTAAATCCGTACCGGCTCGAAGGTCAGAAGACTGCTGCCATCGAATTGCTGGAACGTTTCGACTGGCAAGTGCCGGATCACGTGATCGTTCCTGGCGGCAACCTGGGAAATTCGTCAGCGCTGGGGAAGGCGTTTCTCGAGATGAAAGAACTCGGTCTCATTTCCAGTCTGCCGAAACTTTCCGTGATCCAGGCGGAAGGCGCCAACGCGCTGGTGCGAACCATGCGGGAAAATGGCGGGAAGAATCTGATCTCGGTCCATGCCGAAACCATGGCTACAGCGATTCGAATTGGAAGTCCCGCTTCCTGGAAGAAAGCAGTGCGCGTGCTGGAAGCGACAGGCGGAGCGGTAGAGCAGGTGAGTGAAGTGGAAATGGCACTGGCCAAAGCGGAGATTGGCGCCGATGGCATTGGCTGCGAACCGGCTTCGGCAGTGACCCTCGCCGGATTGAAGAAACTGGTCAAGCGGGGTTTCGTTAAGAAGAACGAATCGGTGGTGCTGATTCTGACCGGCAATCTGCTCAAGGATCCCGATTTCACCCTGAAGTTTCATCGAGGCGATTTGTTCACCGGGACAGAGCACGAAGAAGAGGCTGTGAGCGTGCTCACTCCCCGGCAACGTGCTCCCATCGTGCTCGATGCCAATGCGAACACGGTTGTGAAAGTGCTGGAACACGCCGAGAGAACCGAGCCATAACAGTTCCTAACCTCATCCGATCATGGCCACTAATAGAAAACGCGCAAAGCTGATCTCGCCTTTGGAGATTGTGCTGCCCGCAACCTCGGCGAATCTTGGTCCCGCATTCGACGCCGCGGCTCTGGCATTCGATCTGTTTCTGAAGATCAAGAGCCGTGCAGCTGACGAATTTTCCCTCACTGCGAAAGGTCGCGATCGGGAAATTTGCGGCCGGATGGAGAACCATCTGATCCTGACGACGTATCGTGAGGTTTTGGAGGCGGAGGGTAAATCAGTAGCGCCGCTGTCCCTCGAAATCGATAACCAGATCCCCATTGGCAAGGGATGTGGTTCGTCCGCGGCCGCGCGTCTGGCGGGAATCGCATTGGCAGTGCATTTTGGAAAATTGAGATGGACCGACAGCAGGATCGTCGGAGAGGCTTCGCGGCGAGAACATCATCCCGGACAACGCAGCTGCATGCTGGATGGGCGGATTGGCCGTGGCGCGCATGTCAGGAGAAGCCGAAGCCCAGTTGCTTGCGTGATTCCGAAAGGGAATTGGCCGCTGTTGCTGGCGGTTCCCGATGAGTCGCTTCCAACCGAAGAAGCCCGCCGCGTGTTGCCGTCCCAATATTCGCGGGCGGATGCTGTTACCAATGTTCAGAATTCAATGTTGCTGTTGGCGGCGTTTGTGCAGGGCCGCCGCGATCTGCTTGCGTCCGCTCTGGAAGACCGCATGCACCAGCCTTATCGCGCGGCGCTCTGTCCTCTTTTACCGGCTTTAACCAAATTGGCCGGTACTCGGGCATGCTGGGCGCCGTGCTGAGCGGAGCGGGACCATCAGTGCTTATTTTTCTGGATCGGAAGGTCGGCGGCGGATCGCGCCGCAGTCAGGTTCGCGCACATCTTCGAGAAACGGCCTGAAGGCTGAACTGATATCTACCGCCATCACGAAACAAGGAGCACGTCACGGCAAGGGTGGGTTAAGCGAGGCTCCTAAGGTCTGCTACTCCCCTGGCGGCTGCGCATCTGGTTTGCGGCCACTAGTTGGAAAAGATGCTGTTCGAAACTCAGATCAGGCTCGACTGGCAAAACGGTCCGGATAAGAATCAGGGCACTGAGAAAACTCTTGATTTCATGCTGCACATCGCGCTTCCGAGCGGCGCGACCCAGGCCCGAGACGCTCGGGGACGTTTACTGTTCTTCATGCTCCTCCTGAATGATTCCGCCGTGCGCCTAGCGAAGCACTCGATCCCATCTGGCAGAACTCAGGGGAGATGAATGAAATACGAGGACGCCTGAGAAGCTGTAAATGGCACGCTCGTGCCATGCGGGAATGAGGGGATGGTTTTCCCGGAAAGAGGCTGGCACTCCGGTGAGAAAATGACGGCGGCCAGCCTCTCATGATAGCGATGATTTACTGGCGGCTGGCGGGCGGAACGATGCCGTTCATCCGCAGGTACTCCACCATTTGCCCGTAGTGATCGGAGCAGTGCCCGGTGACGACGATGGCCAACGCCAGACGCGTCACCTTGCCTTCACCGAACGGGGACTTTGATCGGAGTGAGCATATTGTTCTGTGTCGATTGTTGATGCGGCCTTGTGAATGTAAGTGAATGAATCTTTCAGGTATTTCATGATGTCGGCCTTGGTCTTCACCGAGTCGGGACCGTTCTCTCCACCCGTGTCCGACGGGAGGCTTCTCATTCAAGGATCGCTCCTCCCAACATGTAGTTGACCGCGGCCACGTGTTTCAGCTTGCTGGGCAAAAGTCCGGACGCCCTTGAACTCGCCGCTGGTGGGAGCGAAAGAATACTTGTCCTCGGGCATGGCGTCAGCCGCGGACACGAATTCGTTCTCGATGTTGCTGATGGAATTATTCACAACCTGACCGACGGAGTGCGGCTCCGCGGGCTTTTCCATCTGCGCCACAGCCATACAGCCGATCAACAACAACGACGCAAACACGAAGTGAACATTCTTCATCAAGTTTCTCCTTGAGTGTGCTGTAATTTCGAGTGCGGTAATTTTCAGACTTGAAATCAGTCGCGAACTGCTGACGGCGTCAGTTCCAGTTGGTCCGAGGTCAAACGGTGTCGTCGTACGGTGAACAAGCCACCGACCAGCGCCACCGCCGAACATAAGAGTGTAGCGGGCACGCCGATTCGCGTAGCCAGTGCGCCCCAAGCCGTGCTTCCGAGCGCCATGCCTCCCTGCAATATCAACAGATACATCGACAAAGCGCGCGCACGTAAAAACGACGGACACATGGTCTGGGCCGCAATATTCAGGCAGGCCAGAATCCCGATCCATGCTGTGCCGCAGACAAACAATACCAGACATAGCCATGAAAATGTTTGGACGCGCCCGGCAGCGGCAATCATAGCGGCGAAGAGAATTATGTCGAAGAAAACCAGGCCATCGACGGAGAAGCCGAATCCGCACGCGAGGCAGCACGGCCGCGCCGGCCAGGGCGCCAAGACCAAAGAATCCAAGCAACAGGCCGTAACCGGTCGCGCCATGGGGACGGGCCAGGATTGGAAGCAACGCGGGCAGGGAACTCGCGGCCACGCTGAAAGCTCCAGTCCGGATCAGGATCGACCGCACCAGCGGTGCGCCGCGCACGTAGCGCAGGCCCGCCAAAATGGCATCGCTGCACCCGGCCGGTTTCCAGTCTGCTCATAGTGAGGCCGCTTCCAGCGATACAGAAAAAAGATCACGCCGAAAAATGACGCGGCGTTCAGCAGGAAGGCTACGCCCGAGCCGGCAGCGGCAATGACCAGGCCACCCAAAGCCGGTCCGATGGCACGAGCGACATTGAAACCCACGGAATTCAAAGCCACGGCGGGAGCGTGATTTTCCGGGCACACAATTTCCGGCGTAATGGCCTGCCATGCAGGATCATTCATCACCGCGCCGAGTCCGAGGATGAAAGTGAATAACAAGATCATCCACGGAGTGACGTAATTCTCAAGGGTGAGAATGCCGAGAAGTGCCGCGGCGACCACCATCCAACTTTGCGTGATAAGTAGGAAGCGGCGCCGGTCAACCATATCCGCCAATGCGCCCGCGGGCAGAATCACGAGAAATACCGGAAGCGTGGTGGCTGCGGTCACCAGGCTTACCATCAAGGGCGACATGGTGAGCTGGGTCATGAGCCAGCCGGCGCCCACGTTTTGCATCCAGGTTCCGGTGTAGGAAATTACTGCGGCGATCCAAAGAGAGCGGAAGAGCGGTTCACGCAGGGGAGCCAGCGCGGAATTTGCCGGTCGGGGAGACAGACTTGCCGGTGTCGATATTTTGGCCGCTTCGCTCATGCGTATTCAATCATGTCAGGAGATCGTGGTCTCCGCAGCCGTGATTTGAGCGCCCTCGAACGGCCACTGCTTGCTGCGCCATGCTCGCACCATGTAAATCGCGATCCCGGTCATGAGAATCACCAGTGCGTAACGTACCTGTTGCAAAGAATTGGTCCGGGAAACAAGAACAAAAATGAAGCCGACGGATGCGAGCAATGCGGGCAGTGGATACAGCCACATGCGGAACGGTCGAGGCAAATCGGGCCTTCGGATGCGCAGCACAATCAGTCCAATTGCCTGCACCAGAAATTGCAGCGTGATGCGGATCACTACCAAGGCTGCAATAACATCGGCCAATGCCAGAAAGCAAAACAACATTGCTACGCCCCCCAGCGCGAGCAATGACACGTAAGGGAAACGGTGTTGCGGATGGACCCGCGTGAATGCCTGAAAGTAGTTGCCATCGAGCGCCGCCGCATAAGGAACGCGGGAATAGCCCAGCAGCAATGAGAAAACCGAGGCGAATGCTGTCCACATCACCAGGGCCGTAACCAGATTTGCCGCCCACGCTCCATAAATCCGCTGCATAAAAACTGAGACTACATATAAACCGCGATTCGATTGTCCGTTGTGCGTCATTTCCTGCCAGGGAACCACGCCCAGAATACTGATGTTCATCAAAACGTATAGACAACCCACCAGCAGAATGGATAGCAGCAGAGCGCGCGGGATGGTTTTGCTGGGATCCTTCACTTCATCGCCCAGAAAACTGACGTTGTAGTAGCCCCAGTAGTCGTAGGTGGCGATCAGCATGGCAGAGCCAAGTCCGAGAAAAAAATTGTGTGACAAAGTGAAAGCGCCCGGGGGAAAGCTGAAAGCACGTGCCGCATCGAAGTGGCCGAACCCGGCGACGATAATCCAACCCATAGTGATCAGCACGCCGGCGAGAAGCAGTTTGGACATCCATCCGATGCTGGTGATTTTGCGGTAGAGAAGTCCAACGGCGAGCATCACAATTCCGATCGCGACGAACGTGGCTCCGGACATCAGCCAGCGCACTTGCAGCGTCCCCAGCACCGGCAAGTGAAGCGCCCAGGTGTGGTCAGCATATTGATGTTCGAGTCCGGGCCAGAAATACGATGCATAACCCGCCAACCCGATGGCTCCTGAGGCCACGGATAGAGGAGCACTGAAAGAAAGCTGCCAGATAAAAAGAAAAGAGATCAGCCGGCCAAGCCGGCGCGACCCGTAAATCTCGCGCAAGTAGCGATACGATCCTCCAGAACCGGGCATGGCCGCTCCCAGTTCCGCCCACACCAGGCCGTCGCACATGGCAAAGACCGCACCCAGAATCCAACCAAGCATGGCCTGTGGACCACCCATGGCGCTGATGATCAGCGGCATGGTGATGAACGGCCCCACTCCGATCATGTCGATCATGTTCAGGGCAGTCGCACTACCGACGCCGATTCCGCGAATGAGAGTTGGGGCTGTGGCTTGTGGTTGCTCGTCGGTCTGGATTTGGTCGTCGGTCGTCGGTCGTTGGTCGTTGGCCTTAGTCATACGTCGCATCTTTAAAAGAATGTTTCATTTGTTGCGGAAGCTGGTCTGCATATCGCTTCCAATTCGCACTCAACGAAATGGGGCCAACGACCAACGACCAACGACGCGTCTTAATCGTGTCCCGCGCTCAGCAAGTTCACGTACAACCGAATCGCCCCGGGGACACCGGCCGGCAACTGACGGAAGAAAGCGTAGCCGGCATAAATGTATGTACCCTTGCCGTACTGCGCCCGTAATAGTCCACCCTTAAGTGCAGCCTCCCCCGGATCATGGGATGACAGCAGAGGCTTGAAATGACCGTCCCACTGTTCTGCAAAATACAAACCCCGCTCCTGCACCCATCCTTCGAAGTCTCGCTGCACGATCTGGTTGGGATAATGAAACACGCTGTCGTCCGGTGCGAGAATTTCCACTGGAGCTTCTTCCACGGAAACTCTGCTGCGGCTGAGTTGCAGCGAGAAGGGCGTGGAGTGGCTGCTGTTGAAGTCGCCGACACTGGCGTTGTACTGCACAATTAATGTGCCCCCGGCCGAAACAAAGTCCAAAAGCTTCTTGTTGTTGGCCGCGACATTTTTCTGCGTGTCATAAGCACGGATGCCGAGAACGATTGTTCCGTAGTCAGAAAGACTTTCGCTCGAAAGTTTCTCCGCTGGCATCACAGTCGTATTGATTCCAATCTGCTGCAATACGGTAGGAATTTCGTCCCCTGCCCCCGGGATGTAGGCAACCTTTAAATGTTTGGGGATCTTTACGTCCACAATACTTACGCGCTGCACCGCGGGCTGGTAGTAATACGCGCTTGCGAGGTCTTCCCGTGTCACCAGCGTGTAGCCTTCGCTGTAGGTTTTGCCTCCAGCGGTCAGCACAGCGCGAATCTGGGTGTGCCCTTCTTTCAAGCTTCCGGGGACGACTTTGAATTCAAAGTGTTGTTTGTCGCCGCGCTGTTGTAATTCAACCTGAATTTCTTTCGGTTCAATTTGCCAGCCTGCGGGCGCTTCAAGACGCAGACTGGCCTTCTGTGCTCCGGTCAGGTTCGAACTCACGCCCACTTTCACAGTTCGTCCGGAACCGTTCGCGATCGGAATCACCTGCTCACCCGGCTCCAGTTCAACCGAGAAAATTGGTGTGATCGCCAGAACGCGTTTCTGCTCCGCACCCTTCTCATCTGCAAAGCGCACTAAAACGGGCGCAGAGATTTCGGGCAGGGGAGTGCGTGTGCCAGCCCCGGGCTCGGTGTGAGAACGCGAGTCGAGTTCGGGTACATGGTATTGGGCAACAACACGCAGCGGAGGAGGAGCAAACGGCACCATCTCGTACCGCGGCTCATCTACAACGTATTTCGCGTCCCGTTCAGGATCATCACGATGCAATGCTGGACGGGTAGGCGTGGCAGTCGCCGGTAATTGCGTTTGAAACTCAGTTTGAAAATCCTTCCCCGGGGCGATGAAAGGTAGGTGTTCCTTAATCTCCTTGTCGAGAGCCAGGGTGCGAAGTTGCAGCGGGTGGGCGGAGCCGTTGTGGAGTTTTACCTGAACGGTAAATTTCTGGCCCGGCGAAATCGACGCCAGTGGATCCTGTCCGGGCTTTTGGTCGACGGGTGCCTGCGGAGAAGTCAGAAATGCTTGCAGAGAGACATTGAGGGCCAGGTTGAGCGCGGTTCGGGCCTGTTGTTCCTTCTCCCGGAGACGGGCCAGAACTTCCTGCTTTTGACCGTTGTTCCCAACTTCATTTTCCAAACGCGAGATCGAGTCGATCACTGACAGCAATGGTGCAGCCGCGCTGGCTGGATCTTTTTCCGCTAGACCCCGGGCTTCCGTGACCTTACTCGCGATATTTGCCAGGTCATGCGAACCCGCCGCACTGATGTTCGGGGCCAAACCCTCCCATCTGATATCAATCCCGTCAAAGAAATCTTTTTCGTGACCATCTTTATCTGCGGCCGATGGCAGAACCGAATCGATCAGCTTGTAGTAGGTGTAACGATCTCCGGCTTCGACCGACCAGCCTCCTGCTCCTTGTGAAAGCTGGTGCCGCAATCCGTCCATTGCGAACTTGATATACGACGTCTGCAATAGCGGATTTGTCTGGCCAGTATTCAGCCTGACCGTGTAATTTTCGGCGGGGCACGATGTCGCTCCGAACCCGCACACATTTCCGATGTATAGCTTCTTGGCTTGCCAGGGTTGCAAGCCTTCCTTGATCTGTTCAGGAAACCGGCCGGAATCCGCGGCTGCGCGAAATGCTTCTTTGGTGAGGATGGCCGAGGCCTGGTGATGACCGTGTCCGTCACGATCAGTTCCGGAGAAGCGGGCCACCAGAACATCCGGTCGAAAGATTCGAATAACCCGGACCATGTCCCCCAGCGCGATATCATGCCCGCCCCACTTCTGAAACGTTTCGTCGGGATTCTTCGAATATCCGAAATCCGCCACGCTGCTGAAGCGTTGCTCCACTCCGTAGTAGCGATCGGAGGCTGTCAACTCCAGCGAACGCAGCACACCCAATACGTCGAACAGGTTACTTCCGACCTTATTCTGGCCGCCTTCACCTCGTGTGAGCGTCATCAACAAGGTGGTTGCGCCGTGGCCACGAGACTCCAGTGTCAACATGCCGCCGTCCTCGTCATCAGGATGAGCCGTGGTTTGCATCAGACGAGCGGTGGTTTGCAGACGGATGAGCATTTGCTTCAAGCCGTCGGCGCCTGTACCCACGGGCAGAGGGTCGACGGGGTCAGCCCCAACTACAGGAGTCTCGGCCAGCACGGCCGACGCGGCAAAAGACAGCGCCAGGCAAAGTCCGAGAATCCAAAATTTCCAAACCTGATTCAGGGATGGAACGCGAACAGTCCGAGGGACTGGAGTTTCGTGTCCGGCAAGTTTCATACGTATGGGATTGCAACTCTCGAAGATGGGAGACAAGATTTTTCCTGAAGTTCCGTGGTGATCGTGTCCCTCATTGATATTGACTTTGAGGGAGGCGAACAGTTAGCCGCCTTGGGCTACATCCTACCTGACTCAGTGACTTTGTGGCGTACTGGGGGACTGAACCGCCTGCTGGCAGGTGTGCGCAGCGGTGAGCAACTCGTCAAACTGACGGTCATTATGAAGACCTCGCAGCAAGGGGTCGGAGAGCAGGTTGGAGTAAGCGCAATAATTCTGCTCGATGGCGTTCCTGAGCAGGCGGAAGGCGGCGTCTTTCTTCCCGCAGTAGGCGAATATCGCTCCCTGATAATAAGAAAGCTCGGGATCGGGATCGGAGGGACCATTCGTCTCCGCCTCGTGGGCCAGGCGATCGAGTTCAGAGGGAGGCCGCAGTCCGACGCAAGCTTCCATCAGATCGCGATGATAGTGCGGGCTGTTCGGACATGCGCTTCACTGCTTCGCGAGCCTGCGGCACTCTGCCTTCTCGTAGCAAAAGAGAAGGCGTAATGTAGTTCGCCCATTCAGATCCAGCATCGAGCTGAATAAAATCGTAGGCCCTTTCGAACTTACCCAGCTCCATAAAGGCCCAGGCACAGGAGCGGAACTGATAATTCCCCGGAGCCAGAGTGAGCGCGTCGTCGCATTGACGTGTCGATTCTTCCAGCATGCCGGCGTAGCGTTGGACATAGCCCAGAGTGAAATGCGCCTGCGCATTTTCCGGACGGCGTTTCACCAGCGCTGCGGCAGCTTCGTAAGCCTTTCCCAACTCACCGCGGTCCACGCGGTTGACGATCAGTTGAGAAGCCGCGGCGATGAGGTTCGGGTCCAGAGCCAGCGCGCGTTCCAGCGCGGTATTCGAGTGCTGGAACATCTGTTCCCCGCCGCTCGAGTAGGTGGAGTCAAAGTAATAACGCTGGCCGATCTCAGCCCACGCCGGGGCATACTTCGGATCGAGTTCGACAGCGCTTTCAAGTGATCGGATGGCCTCCCGATTGGGAGCGGGATCGTGGGATGCGGCCACGCTGCGCAAATAAAGGTCGTAGGCTTGCTGATTGTTCGGTCTGGTGCTGGTTTCTAAAAATCCGGCAGCCGCACCGAGAATGGGCAGCAAGCCCATGCGCACCTGCTTGCCCAGTTGCTGTTGCAGGGCAATGAGGTCCTGCGTGGAGCCGTTGAGACTGGTTTGCCACAAGACCCGGTTACTGCCGGTCTCGACCGCCTGCAGTGTGACCAGCAATCGGGTGCCTTGTTTTATGAAATGTCCAGTGACCACGTTGCCAACGTGAAGCTCACGGCCGACTTTCTGCGCGTCCAGGTCAGCGCCGGTGTACTTGGCGGTCACGTTCGAGGGACGAACATCCAGACTGCGCGAGTAGGTGAGTACATTGGCGACTTCATCGGCCAGCGCGAAGCGAAGATAGTCAACGCTGAAATCGCCGTTCAGATTTGTGCAGCGGCAGGACGGCAATCGCGTTGTTGGCCGCCGTCGAAACTACTCCGTTGCGATGTTTGAACCACCATATTCCCACCGCAATCAGTACCGTCAGCAGCAAGGCGCGTGACTCCCAGCAGAAGATAGATTTGGGACTTGCTTCCGCCTTCGAAGGTCTTGGTCGTCGCCACTCGCAGCCGCGAGCTCTCGCGAACGCCGGCGCGGCGTCAGTCCCGATTCGGTTTCTTTCCTCAGATGCTGCAGGTCGGCCTTCATCTCGGCTGCAGTTGCGTAGCGTTTGCTACGGTCCTTCTCCATCGCCTTCCCGATAATTCCTTCCAGTTCGCGGGGAAGCGTTGGATTCAGGGTCAGGGGTGATGGCGGCTTGGTATGCAGAACAGCGTCGAGCGTGGTGACTACGTTGTTGCCGCTGAAAGGCTTTTTTCCCGTGGCCATCTCATACAGCACCACGCCGAAGGAAAAAAGATCGGTGCGCGCGTCGAGTTCCTCGCTCCGTGCCTGTTCAGGAGACATGTAAACCGCGGTTCCCGGAATCACACCGACGGCGGTCAGCGAGTCTTCTACTGGTGTCTCTTCGCTGGTTCCGAGCTTTTCGTCGCGCAACAGTTTTGCCAGGCCGAAGTCCAGAACTTTCGTCTGACCACTAGTGGTGAGGAAGATATTCGCCGGCTTGATGTCGCGATGAATGATGCCTTTCGCATGGGAAGCGGACAACGCGTCGGCGACCTGTACTCCAACGTCGAGCAGTTCGTCCAGTTCCATCGCCTTGCCGCGTATGCGCTGCTTCAGGCTCTCCCCTTCAGCTTCTCCATGACGATGAAGGGATGACCGTTATGATCCTCGACTTCGAAGATGGTGCAGATCGATGGGTGATTCAGCAAAGACGCGGCTCGAGCCTCGCGCTCGAACCGTTCCATGGCTTTGCATCGCCGGTGAGATTGTCGGGAAGAAATTTTATGGCTACGTGGCGGCCTAGCCGGGTGTCCTCGGCCTCATAAACGACGCCCATTCCGCCGCCACCCAGTTTTCCCAGAATTCGATAGTGGGAGATCGTCTGGCCGATCAAGGTGGTGCCGCTCGAACTTTGGCCAGACGTTTGGCTGCTCATAGCGAAGCTAAGCCCCTGTAGGCGGTAATGTTAGGCTGTGGGTCGTATCTGGTCAACCCTTTGAAAGTCGCGAGCGCGAACCGGGGAGCCCACTGCGGACTTCGGGCCCTCGGTGCCCGATCCTTGCGCTTTTTTGAAAGGGTGGGATTCCAGGAACTCGTATCGCGCACAGTTTCTCCTGTAGCGCCGGCGTCCCGCCGGCTGTCTGGCGGGCATTCTGCCCGCCCATCGGGCCGGCGGGACGCCGGCGCTACGCTATAATTCCCACCATTCATGGCACTTTCCTCAGGAACTAAACTAGGACCTTACGAAATCCAGTCTCTGCTTGGCGCGGGCGGAATGGGCGAAGTGTATCGCGCCAACGATGCCCGGCTGGATCGAATCGTAGCCATCAAGGTCCTGCCCGCATCCTTCTCTGCGGACCATGACCGGATGCAGCGCTTCGCGCAGGAAGCTCGCGCCGCGGCGGCACTCAACCATCCCAACATTCTTTCGATCTTCGACATCGGCGAGGAGCACGGCTCGCCCTATGTGGTCTCCGAGTTGCTGGAAGGCGAAACCCTGCGCGAGCGGTTGCGGAACGGCGCGCTCTCCACCCGCAAGGCGATTGACTACGGATTGCAAGTGGCGCGTGGGCTGGCGGCCGCGCACGAGAAGGGAATCGTGCATCGCGACTTGAAGCCGGAAAACCTGTTTCGTCACCAGCGACGGCCGGGTGAAAATTCTGGATTTCGGCTTAGCGAAACTGACCCGGCCGGAAGCCGAAAGCAGTGGAGACGCTCCAACAGTTCATGCGGTGACCGAACCGGGTCTGATCATGGGCACCGCCGGCTACATGTCGCCTGAGCAGGTGCGAGGACAAGTCGGCGGATCCGCGCTCCGACATCTTTGCCTTCGGCGCAATTCTCTACGAAATGATTTCCGGCAAGCGGGCCTTCCACGGCGAAACCTCCGCCGACACCATGAGCGCGATTCTGAAGGAAGAGGCGCCCGAGCTTTCCGAGACCGCACGCAATGTTCCGGCTGGCGCTCGAACGAATCGTGCGGCACTGCCTGGAGAAAAATCCTTCCCAGCGTTTCCATTCGGCGGGCGACCTGGCGTTCGACCTGGAATCATTGACCGAAATTTCTGCGACCGGCAGCAAATCCGGCGCCCAGGCAGCGGTGGCGCAGGCAAAAGGCGAAGAGTCACGCCGCAAGCTGACTGAGCATAGCCGTGCGATCGTGCGTTGTCGGCAGCGATGATCGGTCTGGGCTGGTGGCTGGGACGAGGACGCGGAGCTGCGCCTCCGGCTGAGTACCAGCAGATCACGTTCCGCACCGGTTCCATCGGGCAACGCCCGGTTCACTCCCGATGGCAGCATTGTTTACGACGCTGCCTGGGACAGTGGAGAAAGGCAGTTGTATCTCGCCCGCACGGATGACAATGGGGCTCGCGGAACTTGGGATGAAAGATGCGACCCTGCTTTCCATCTCGAAGAAAGGTGAACTCGCCATCCGGCTCAACACCGTATATTTAGGTGGCTATGCCCGGTCGGGAACGCTGGCCCGGGTTCCGCTGAGCGGAGGAACACCGCGGGAAGTGCTGGAGAATGTTGCAGGACGCCGATTGGGCCGCGGACGGCGAAAACATGGCGGTAGTCCGATTCGTTCCGGAGAACAGCCACTGGCGCCTTGAATATCCGATTGGCAAGGTCTTATTGGACAGCATTAACTGGATCAGTCATCCGAAAATCTCTCCAGACGGTAAGTTGGTGGCATTCGCCGATCACGAAAATACCGAGGGCGACGACGAGGGTTCCGTGGCGGTGATTGACATGGATGGCCACGAGAAGAAACTTGCGTCGGGGTTTGTTTCGCTGGAAGGGGTCGTGTGGTCCGCTACTGGCGATGAACTCTGGTTTACCGCTACCCGTATGGGCAGCGCGGAAAATCTTCACGGAGTCACCTTGGCTGGCAAGGTGCGGATCGATCACAAACTTCCCGGGAGGCATGTGGCTCCAGGATCAGCACGATGGACTGGTGCTGATGGTGTCGCACCAGATTCGTATCGGGATTCGAGGCCTGGCGCCGGGAGGGAAAGAGGAACGTGAACTGGGATGGTTCGGCTGGTCGATCATGACGGACATCAGCCGCGACGGCAAAAAGGTTTTGTTCGAAGAAGAAGGAGATGGCGGCGGGCCGAACTATACCGTGTTTATACGCGATACTGACGGTCCGCCACCGGTTAGGATTGGAGACGGCACGGGCGAGGCGATTTCGCCGGATAACAAATGGGTCATTACGAGACCTGCCAAGTCGGGTGCGCTGTACCTGGTTCCGACCGGCGCAGGTGAAGCGCGGCAGTTGACCCATGACAACATAAACTACGGCAAGGTTCGTTATTTTCCGGACGGCAAACAGTTGCTGGCCGACGGAATTGAAGCGGGCCATGGAGCGCGGGACTACCTGATTGATCTCAGCACCGGCAATGCCAAGCCCATCACTCCGGAAGGCGTCGTAGGTACTCGCCTGTCCCCGGATGGTCGCAGTGTCCCGGTCCTTGGACCCGATGGCAAATGGAGCATTTGGCTGCTTGACGGAGGTGCGGCTCGTCCGATTCCGGACCTGGACTCGAAGTACCGCGTGGCGGGCTGGTCTCCGGATGGCGCTTCGGTGTATGCGTTCTCCAGCAAACAGGGTGCGCGGACGGCCCCAGTCTACCGGGTGAACGTAGCCACCGGGAAGATGGAATTATGGAAGACCCTCGGCGAGGGCGTGCCGACCGGATCTGCTGGATTAGGCTCGCCGCGCTTCTCGAACGATGGAACCGCGTACGCCTATGTCTATTCACAAGTGCTGTCGCACGCATACGTAGTAAAGGGACTGCAGTAGGAAGACGCTCGAGGTTTTTGATTTTGATCTTCTAGTTACTGGTAGAAGCCTGCCGACGAACCGACCCACTCCATGTTTCGATTGTGATCCACGCCCATCATCAGCCCGCGGCCCATGCGGATGATGGTCATCACCGGCAGTAGCTCATCCAGCCAGATGTACATGATGCGCACTTCAGCCTTGGTTCGGCTCCAAAGGGCGTTTCAATGACCGGCTCGAACTGCATCCGCTCCTGCAAGAATGTATTGCGAACGCTTTTCTTTAGGGATGGCCGCCAGATCCTGCGCCGTGAGATTGATAATCACGCCCAGCCCGGCAAATGAAAATAGCGGCTTGAGAACATAATTTTCCAGGTCCTTCGGAATCTGCTCCACTCGATCCAGAAACCATGTTTTGGGCACGCATTCGTGGCGCAGATACGGCAGCGAAAACTTGCTCATGCGGAAAAACCAGTTGGGATGCCCCGCCCACTCCACTTCGATGTCTTCGTTGAGTTGGAAAGCCAGTTTTCAGGTTCTTGCGCACCATCTCGTCCACGATGGCGCGGTTGTAAATGCGCAGAATCGGAATGCGTTTGCCGTCGTTTTCGTAGAACAGGAATTTGCCGACCTTCTTGATGTCCGTGATTGCGACCGTCTTTGATGCCCAGCAGCTTCTCCGTCAGCAGAAAATCCGGCAACGTTTTCTGATGCAGCGGATCGATTTCCATCAGGATGACGTGCTTCGGATCGTGATCCGCAACGATGGCGCGCCGCAGCAGTTTCTTGTAACTCTCCCAATTCAAGCCGCCCAGCAGATACTGAAGTTTGGGATCCAGACCGAAAACTTCTCCATAGGTCTGCGAGAGCATTGCCTGGTAGGCGTAAAGGGAAGGGAAGCCCTGCAACTCCACCAGTTTCGGCTGCAGTTTGCCGGATTGATCCCGCACCAAGCCAAAATCCACCTGGATGAACAGCGGACGCGGAGTCTCGCGTGGCACTTTGAACTGCTCGGGAATCGCATCCGAAGAAGCCTTGCGGTATTCGATGCTGTTCAGTTGATGGATCAGTTCTTTGCCGTAGTCACACATCTGATCCAGAAGCGGCTTTGGGCAGAAAGACAGGCGTTTCGCAGACGCGGAACTTCACCGGAGTTCCACATCGCTCTTCCATCAGCTTGAGGAAGCGCTGATATTTTTCCGGAGTGAAGTTCGCGTTGAATTGCTGTCGAAGGGCGGGAATCATAAGTTCGTACAGATGAGCAAGTCAAGAGGACCTGTCACTGCCAGTGTGGTCGCAGCATGTGGTTCCGGGCGACTCGGCCGCGGCTTTTGACTTTTGGGTTCCGCTATCGCGGGCGAGTCGCCCGCGACCACACGACTTCTACGCCTCGATCAGAAACTGGCCGCGCCGCATGATCTGCTCGCCATCCACCCAGATATCGAAATTCCTGCCGACCACGTCGATGTGCGTGGACGAATACCACTGCGCCCCGGTGTGCGCGCCGTAGGGATTGCCGAACGCGATATGGATGCCGGGATATTTTTCATCCTGCAGGATCTGTCCGATCACGTCTTTCAATTCGATGTTCGTGCCGATGGCAAACTCGCCCACGCGATCGCTGTTTTCGTCGGTGTGGGTGTAGCGCCAGAAGTCGTCTTCCAGTTCGCGGTTCGACAGAGTGCGCCTCGGTCAGGCGATTGCCCTTCACCTGAATCGTCAGCGGATTTTCCCGCAGGCTGCCAAACTTCGCGCACAGCCAATCGCCCACCACGCCATCGATCACAAACGTTCCGTTGACCTCGCCCGGAGTGGTAAAAACTTCGCCGCCCGGCAGGTTGCCCCATTTGTCGGGGCTGATGATGCCGCTGGTCTTGAGCCAGCGATATTCCGGGTTCAGGTCGGCGACCAGATCGGTTCCCGCGGAGGTTTTGGCGCGCACCTGCTTTGCGCGCCGCACTATATCGACAACCTTGGTGCTGATGCGATCAACTTTCAGGAAGTCCGCGCGCATGCCTTCCAGCATGATCTGGTGATTGATGTTGACCATGTGGGCGTGGCGAATCTTGCGGCGGTTGACCACGTCGGTCATCTGCATGCGCGACCGCAGTTCGTTGGCCTGCGCCTGCACCGCAAAGATGCTGACCTGGCTGGTTTCGAGGTCGTCGACGATTTCACGTGGCAGATCGGTCAGCGGACGAGGCGAAAGTTCTTCCAGAATCCAGGCCCGGTAGGGAGCGCCCAGACTTTCCAGTTCGTGAACCATGCTGGCGGCAATTTCTCTGCGTCGCCTCGTCGGTGATGACCGTGACCTTCTCGCTGGGCTGGATGCGCAGGCATACGTTCACCGCATTGCGGGCGCCGGGAGTAAGTTCAGGATCAAACGGAAGCGTGCTGAGCTGGCGGTTGGCTTGAGTGACAGGAGAATTCATTACCCTGCTTTTCTAGCGGGAGCTTGGGCTTCCGTCTCGGCCAGACCCACTTCCGTCTCTTCAATAATGTAGTCTACGACTTTTTTCAGATCGCCGGTCTCTCGAAATACCCGCAACTGCCGGTCGGCGCCGGTGCCGTTTTCCAGAATCTCGTGGATGTAGTTGATCTCTTCGCGCGAACCGAGTTCGTCCACCACATCGTCCACGAATTCCAGATATTCGAGCACCAGTTCGCGCGCCGGAACTTCCGTCTGCTTGCCGAAATCGATCAGCTTGCCTTCCAGCCCGTAGCGCGAAGCCCGCCATTTGTTTTCCATGATCAAGGCGCGGCGGTAGAGGCGGAATCCCTGGTTCGCGGTATAGAGCTTGTACAGCTTGGCGACCGTGCCTGGATCAGCGCCGCCAGCGCGATGGTTTCATCCACCCGCATGGGAATGTCGCACACCCGGAATTCCAGCGTGTTGAAGAATGGATGCGGGCGAATGTCCCACCAGATTTTTTTGGCGTTGTCGATGCAGTTGGTCTTGATCAGCAGCTTGATGAAATTTTCGTACTCGCCCCAGCTGGGAAAATAATCCGGAATGTTGGTGCGCGGAAACTTGTCGAACACTTTGCAGCGATACGATTTCAGTCCGGTATCCATCCCCAGCCAGAACGGAGAATTTGTGGAGAGCGCCAGAATATGCGGCAGGAAATAGCGCGCATGGTTCATCAGCTGGATCGCGGTTTCGCGGTCTTCCACGCCGATGTGCACGTGCAGGCCGAAAATCAGATTCGCCCGCGCCACCAGTTGCAGATCCTCAACGATGTTCTTGTAGCGCATGTCCTCGGTGATCTCCTGCACCCGCCAGTCGGCGAAAGGATGGGTCGCCGCCGACGCCAGCCGCAGGCCATTCTCCTTGGCCAGTGCGATCATGTCGCGGCGCAGCTTTTTGACCTCTTCCTTGGCCTCTTTAATATTGCCGCAAACCGAGGTTCCGACCTCGACCACCGACTGGTGCATCTCCGCCTTCACCCGCTCCTGCAAGAGCAGTTTGCCCTTCTCGATGATCTCCGCGTGAATGTGCGAGCGCAGATCGCGCGAGACCGGATCGACGGTCTGATATTCCTCTTCAATGCCGATGGTGAAAGTCGGAAGCATGGTTACCGCTGTCCTTCCAGGGGAATGCTCGCTGCCAGCCTGATTCCGGCAGGGCCAAAAGCGGGGACTAGTATAGCAATCCGTGCCGGAAAGCCGAAGGACTATCCGATGGTTTACCTTAGCGACCTCTGCGGCCATCTTTGCGTCCTTTGCGGTCAAGATCTTGACCGCAAAGATCGCAAAGGTCGCAAAGAAGTGCGCTAAGCTCTTATGTCTCTTCTTCTTCGTGGAAGCTTTGGCTCTTGGAGCTGCGGCTGGCTTCGCCTCCAGCCAGAAACGACGCCCAGTGCAACTCTCGTGCCGGATTCTCGTCGCTAAGAGCTTTCTTTACAGCCATTTCCGCGACCGCATTCACGATCCAATCGAAATTCGCCTGGCCCACGGAATGCACGTCCGCGTCCGGCGCCGGATTGAGGAAGTCGATCGCATACGGAACGCCATCCTCCACCGCAAATTCGACTGTGTTCAGGTCGTAGCCCAACGCCCGGCACAGGGTCTGCGCAGTCTTTCACGACCCGTTCGAGCAGACTCAGGATCGTCGGCGGAGGATTCTTCACATAGCGCTCGTGAAACGGGGCCCTGCGGATCGTAATGCATGATGTGGACTTTTTCCTGCCCGACCACATAGCAGCGGAAATATTCCTTGAACTCGACGCCATGCTGCAAAGTCATGCACAGGTCGCCGGTCTGGTTGTAATGATGGAAGAACTCGTCCGGCGAATGGACCTTGTACACATTCTTCCATCCGCCGCCGGAATAAGGCTTCAGGAAGGCAGGGAAGCCGACGTACTCGAAAATCTCGTCCCAGTTCAGCGGGTAAATCAGGTTGCGCATGGACTGGTCGGTCGTTCCTTCGGGATGCTTCTGGTGCGGCAAAATCACCGTCGGCGGAATCGCCACGCCCAGCTTGGTCGCCAGCGCATAGTTGAAGAACTTGTCGTCGGCCGTCCACCAGAACGGATTGTTGATGACGATCGTTCCGCTCAGCGCGGCATTCTTTAGATAGGCGCGATAGAAAGGGATGTCCTGCGAGATGCGGTCGATGATCACGCGGTAGCCGCTGGGCTCGGCCATCTTCACTCCGCCCAGCTTGACGAACTCGGCGGTCACGCCTTCGACCTTCATGCCGTTGATCTTCTCCACCAGCGCAGGCGGAAAGGTATTTTCCATGCCGAACATAATTCCGATCTTCTTCATAGTCACCTCACTGCTGTCTGAGATTCGCTGGCTCATCCCATGTCATCCTGAGCGTAGTGGCTGCTTCGCGTAGCGAAGCAGTCGCGCAGTCGAAGGATCTCTATAAGTGCCACACTACGTTGCCTCTTCAGCAGCTGCGGTAATCGTTCGCCCACGACGTGCCGAGGCGCCGTGAAGCCCGCTGAGACGCTTCATACTGCGCTCAGGATGACACGTTCAGGAGAAATATTTTACCGCCATCCTTTGCCACAGCGGCCAGTCGTGCTTGGAGTTGTCTCCCCAGACGTCGAGCCAGTGCGGAATTCCTTTGGCGTTCAAAATCGCCGAAAACTTGATGTTCTGGTCGAGACAAATATCCCAATCGGCCGAGCCCAGCACGATATTCATCTTCCGGTAACGGCTCAGAAACCAGTCATCGTTCATGTGCGGCAAGAAATCCGGCGGACAATTGAAATAGCAATCGTCATCGTAATAGCCATCCAGGAACTGATGGATATCGAAGGCGCCGCTCATGCTCACGCAGTAGGTCACCACATCGGGATGCTTAAGCGAAAAATTCACCGCATGGTAGCCGCCGAAACTGCACCCGGTGACCGCCAGTCGCGGACGCCTTGTTCTTCCAGCGCAGGAAGGGAAGCATCTCGTGGAGAAGATATCGCTCATACTGCAGATGCCGCATCACCCGCACCCGCGGATGAACGCCCTTGTTGTACCAACTCTCCGATGTCCACGGCATCGGGGCAGAAAACCTGCAATTCGCCGGCCTCGATTCGGGGCGCCAGCACGCCGATCATGCCGCGGTCCTCATATTCGAAAAACCTTCCCATGCGAAGTTGGGAAGACCAGCAGATGGCTACCCGCATGCCCGAAAATCAGCACTTCCATGTCGCGGTGCAGTTCGGAGCTGTATCCCTTGAAATATTCGCGGTTCATGACGGGTCCCGTGGCAACGGAAACGAATGCGGCGAGTATCTTACATGATCACGTCAGCATGATCGCGCTAAGCCGTTCGCATTGGCGCGACGATGGCCACTTCTATATGGGTGTTCATTTAGAATAAAGCTCTCTTCCGTCATGAATGTCGCGCAGTCATGAACGTCGCGGGTTTGAAATCCATCAGCCGGCGCCCTCCGTTAATCCTTGCAGGCTCTGCTGGTTGTGGCGGTGCTGGCGTTTGCCGGCGTCAACCGTTTGGTCATCCGCTTCCACGAGCAGGAGAAAGCGCTGGCCCGGCATTTGTACGAACGCGGTATGCAGGCACAGAGGTGCAGGCAATCCCGAGGCCGCGCTAGGCGATTTTCGCGCAGCGCTCAGCTACAGTCACGATAATTCTCAATACCAGCTCAGCCTGGCGCGCGCCCTGCGCGATACCGGGCGAACAGCCGAAGCCGAAACCTATCTCATCAGTCTCTGGGAGCGCACGCCGCAGGAAGGCCCGGTGAATCTGGCTTTGGGAAGGCTGTTTGCGCGCGAGCAGCAATTCGATAAGGCTATTCAGTACTACCACAATGCGATCTATGGCTTTTGGGCAAGCGATGCTGACACTAAGACGGCGGGACGCTCAATTTGAATTGATCGAATTTCTTTTGCAACACAAGGCTTATCCGCAGGCGCAGGCGGAGCTGATCACCATGGCCTCCGGTTCGCCCAGCGACCCCGGGTTGCGACTACGAGTGGCAGATCTTGTTCGCGCGGGCGCAGGACTATGAGCACGCCCTGGCGCAATATGAGGAAGTGTTGCGGACTCGATCATGCCAATCGCGCTGCTTTGTTCGGCGCCGGGTTCAGCGGCCTTCCAACTGGGGCATCATCGGACGGCTGCAGAGTTATTTGCAGAATGCGGTACGATCCGATCCCGAAAATGCACAAGCCCGACAGTTGCTGGAAACGGACACCCAAATTCTGCACTCAGATCCTTTTGCGCGACATATTTCCGATGCGGAACGTCTGCAGCGCATGCGCTCGGCGTTCCAGCGTTGCCGGAGAACGACTGGATACTTGCGCGAAGAGCAAAGCGATTGATCTGAGCCCGACGTCGCCTGCCTCCGGATTGCCGTTACTGAAGGCGCGATGGCTGGAAATGAAACCAAAGCTGGAAAGGTTGCGCCGTCCGGGTGACGGCGGAGCATTAGACTCGGTGATGGACCTGGTTTACGAGATCGAGCAGCAGACCAATACGGTGTGCGGAAATCCAGAAGGGCCGGACCAGGTCCTGCTGCTTCTTTCGCAGGATCGCGCCGGAGCGGAGCGATGACGACCAGGCACTCCTCATCGGGTTAGAAGCAGCCTCGAACTCAGCCTCAGACGGATAGCACGGGCCGCAAGCGTCGAGACGGTCCTGGCTCACTCTCAGCACCACTCGGAAGAGCGCTTCTTCCTGGCGCTCGCTGTGTTCATCGGTGTGTTCTCAGGACTGGCGGTCGTATGTTTTCGCCTGGCCATTGATTGGACCAAAATCTGGCTGCTCGGGCCAGTGCCCGAGCCGCACAGCTGGCGCCTGATCGCCGCACCCGCGCTCACCAGTCTGGTCGTGGCTGTTCTGGTGATCCATGTTTTCCCGCTGGTGCGCGGCAGCGGCGTCAACCAGACCAAAGCCGCTCTCTACATCTATAACGGCTACATTCCATTTCGCACCGCGATCGGTAAATTCATCACCGCTGCGCTGGCCATCGGCTCGGGACAGTCGCTCGGACCCAGAGGACCCGTCACTGCAAATCGGCGCCAGCCTGGCTTCCGCACTCGGCAGGCGGCTTGATCTTTCCCGCGAACGTTTGCGCCTGCTGGCTCCAGTGGGCGCGGCCGCGGGACTGGCGGCCGCTTTCAACGCTCCGATTTCAGCGGTGCTCTTCGTGATCGAAGAAGTGATCGGCCGATGGAGCGCCGGCATTCTCGGTTCGGTTGTGCTCTCGGCGGTTTCGAGCGTTGTGGTCGTGCGCTGGTTTCTCGGTTCGGAACCTCTCTTTCGCATTCCGGCTGTCGGCTTGATGCGGCCCACCGAGTTGCTGGCCTACGCCGTGTTGGGAATCGTCGGAGGAGTCGCGGCGGTCATCTTCGCCAAGGCCATCGGATATTTCCGTCCGCGACTGCGCGCCTGGCCGCGTTGGACGCAATACTTCCAACCAGTCGGCGCCGCTGTCGTGATCGGGTCTGATCGGATTCCTCGGCTTTCCCCAGGTGATGGGCGCCGGCTACGAGTACATGGACCAGGCCATGCACGACCAGTTCACCTGGAAGATGCTGGCGATTCTGGCAGTGTTGAAAATCGTAGCCACGACTCTCTCATTCGTCAGCGGCACTCCCGGCGGAATGTTCGCGCCAACTCTTTTTGTCGGCGCCATGCTGGGAGGCGCGATCGGCGGCATGGAACGCCACTTCTATCCCGGCCTGACCGGATCCACCGGCACCTATGCCCTGGTAGGCATGGGAGTACTCTTCGCGGGATTTCTGCGCGCGCCCATGACCTCGGTCTTCATGGTGCTTGAAGTCAGCGGCAACTATTCCATCATCGTGCCCGTGATTGTGGCCAACACTCTGGCCTACGTGGTTTCCCGCGGCCTGCAGCCCACGCCGATTTTCGATCTGCTCACCCGCCAGGATGGCCTCGATCTGCCCTCGCTCGAGGAACAACGGGAGCAAACCGTGCTGCGGGTGGAAGATGCCATGAAGCCCGCGCCCACTCCGATTTTGAACGCGCGAAGATTCGGTGGAGCAGGCTCTGCGACGCGTACAGGATTTGCCCGGAGTTTTCCTGGTCCGAATGAATCCGAGCGGTTGGAAAAGCGTTACCGCAGAATCACTGAAACGCCTGACCGGCGAAGGTAAAGGAGAAATGACTTTGGGCTCGACTCTGATGACTCCGCGCGCTGCCCTATCTCCATCCCGATCACACGCTTGAAGCTGCGCTGCGCCACGTCTACCAAGTGCCGCTGGTGCCGGTCGTGCATCGCGCCGATTTCCGGCGGCTTGGAGGGCGTAATCTCCCGCGAAGATGTGCTGGAGAAATACAAAATGCAGGAAGACGGAATGACCATTCGCTGCGATTAAATGACGGTTCGAGTGACGCGCTTGAACTGAGCTGCTCTTCCAATAGCTAATCCCTTGCCTTTTCAATAGTTTACAATCCATCCAATGCGGCATTCACCCGCTGGACCCCTATTTTTCCCCTTTCGTTGACATATACGTGTGGTTCCCCCATGTCTTCAATAACATAAGGCTAGATTAATCCATTAGGTGGAAGTGCTAACCGGCGTTCCCCTGACATACGGCATAAGAAGGTCACACAAAACTAGGCAAATTCCAGGGTCAATCCAGGAATTCGTGGTCGAACCGTAATTTGTGGTGACATTCCAGGTAGAGGAAAGCGAGAGCACATGCATAAGCCAGTGAAATACGTAGAAAAAGCAGTCACAGTCGCCGCCAAAGGCGCGTGGGTGGTGTTCAACGGTCTGAACAAGATCAAGCAGAACCCCTCGCCAACGCCGAAATGGTCGGAGAAGCCGCTGCTGAAGTCCTACGAAAAGACCAAGCCACCACTGGGCTGGCCGCGCACTACTGACTCACTGTGCCCCAAGTGCATTCCTGAAATCCGCCAGCAGATCCTCGACGGCAAACTGCCCTACGAAGTGCTGATGAACGAAAAAGTCGGCGAGATCAAGGCCGAAATCGTCGAACGCGACGGCAAGATCCTGATGGTGAAAGACTGCGCCATCCACGGCCACTTTGAAGACGTGATGTCGATCGACACCGACTTCTCACGCCATCTGGAAGAAGTATTCCCCGGCCGCGATATCCGCGCCCACAATGACGAGAAGCTGCATCACCACGGATCGTCGACCGTGAAATACGGACGCGGTTCGGTGCTGACCATCGATCTGACCAACCGCTGCAACATGATGTGCGATCCCTGCTTCATGGACGCCAACCAGGTTGGCTTCGTCCACGAACTGAGCTGGGAAGACATCAAGACCATGCTGGACAACGCCATCACCATCAAGCCGCGTCGCCAGATGTCGGTGCAGTTCTCCGGTGGCGAGCCGACGCTTTCCCCGTACTTCCTGGATGCCGTCCGCTACGCCCGCAAGGTTGGATACAACTCCGTGCAGGCCGCGACCAACGGAATCGAATTCGCCAAGAGCTTCGAGTTCGCCCAACAGGCCGCCGAAGCCGGCATGCGTTACGCCTATCTCCAGTTCGACGGAATCGGCAACGCCGCCAACGCTCACCGCAAAGTCGGCAACCTGTTCGACGTGAAGCTGAAGGCCATCGAGAACATGCACAAGGCCGGTATCGAGATCGTTCCGGTCGTCACGATCGTCAACGGCATCAACAACGAGCAGGTCGGACGCATCATCAAGTTCGCGCTGGACAATCCCAAGACCATCGGATTCCTTTCGTTCCAGCCAGTGTCGTTTACCGGACGTGACGAAGCTGTCACCGACGATCGCCGCGAAGCGCAGCGCTATACGCTGTCCCATCTGGCGCACGACGTGAAAAATCAGACTGGCCTTGGCGAGCCCGCTCGCGACTGGTTCCCGATCTCGTTCATGGGAACCTTCTCCGATTGGGCCGACCTGATGCACGTCAATGACTCCAACAACGATTGGGGCCAATTGAGCTGTGGATGCCACCCGAACTGCGGAACTGGCATGGCGCTCATGATCGACAAGGAAACCAAGGAAGCGGTTCCGGTTACCGCATTCCTGAAGGGCGATCAGCTGGCCAAGGACATTGCCAAGGTCAACGACGCGGCTCGCGGCAAGTTCCTGACCGTCGTCGGCATGGCGCTGTGCCTGATGAAGAACTACGATCCGTTCCAGTCGCCGACGCACTTCAAGCTGATGGACCTGCTCAAGAAGTTCGATAAGAACTTCAACGCCACCGGCAAGAACTACGGCAAGGTCGGTCCGGACCGCACCATTGACGACGTGATGAAGCGTCGCCAGGATCGCTGGAACTTCCTGTTCATCGCAGGAATGTGGTTCCAGGATCTGTTCAACTACGATTTCCGCCGCACCGAGCAGTGCATCATTCCTTACGCCACGCAGGAAGGCGAAATTTCCTTCTGCGCCTATAACACCGGCGTGGGCTGGCGCAACATTATCGAGAAGATGCACATGACGGCCACGCTCACCAAGTGGTATGAAGAGCACGGACGTCACGAAATCTTCGCGGGCGGCAAGAACGTAAAGATGGATTCGGTCGAGCACGCGCTGGTTCTGAAAGAAGAACTGGTGACCAACGAAGAGCAGCATGATCTCGACAAGCTGGGTATCGCAAAGAACTCCCGCGAAGAAAAGATGCGGGCGCGCGATGCCAAGCAGAAGGAAGATCCTGCGTACAACGCCCGCATGGCTGCGCTCTACCGCGAAGTCGTGTTGAAGGAAAAGCCGGTAGTTGCAGAGAACGGCTTCATTCCGCTCGGCGCGCTTACCCAGCCCAAGGGCAATGGGAACGGTCACGTCGTCATTGCTCCGGCTCCATCGAAGTCAGAAGCGGAGCCCGTGCTCGGAGACTAAGTAAGCAGGAATCAGGTTTCAGAAGGCCGCCACTCGGGCGGCCTTTTTCTTGTCTTAATGAATTTTAGAAACCACGCTCTTGACTTGAAAATCTTGCGGTAGCCTGACATCGTGGCACGAATCATCATCCTGGGTTGCGCGGGCAGCGGAAAGACTACTCTCGCGCGCCAGCTCGGCGAATGTACGGGCGCGCCAGTTATCAGTCTGGACGCGATCTGGCGCCCACACTGGGGCGAGAAAGACGTTCCCGCCTTCCGGACCTTGATGGAGAGCGCTCACGCCGGTGAGGAGTGGATCAGCGAGGGCAATTTTGCAGTGGCGAGCCTCGATATCCGACTACGCCGCGCCACGCTGGTGATTTGGCTGGAGCGTTCCAGACTGGTATGTGCGTGGCGCGCGATCACCCGCGTGTTCAAAAGCGGTGAGGCCCACCAGGTACGCAAACTCGCAGACGTACTGGCGTTCATTCAAAGATTCGACCGGGTTAATCGTCCGCGAATCGAAGCGGTTCGACTTTCCAGCGGTCCAAATGTGCCGGTCGCGAGATTGTCCAGCGATCGGGAAATCGCAGCCCTGCTGGCGTCCTATAGCGCTGGCGCCAACTCCGGTACGTAATATCAAGTCGTCATTTTTTGTCCGACTACTTGACTTCGCGAAACCCTCAGTACTTTCCTTCGCAGCAGCGCGCCTGCGTCAGACGCGGGTGCCATTTTTTTCGAACGCGAGTACAATAGCCGAGCTGAAGTTTTTCCGCTCATCTTCTGCAGGAAATTCCGACGCCAAGTGGCGTGGCCTTCAAACCCTGTCCAATAGTTAAGGAGCCATCATGGCTGACGTTCATGTTGCACTGTGGGTTCGTTTGGACGCAAAGCCCGGCAAAGAGAAAGAAGTCGCCGACTTTCTGCGCAGCGGCCTGGCAATCGTGCAGGAAGAGCCGGCGACCACAGCGTGGTTTGCCATCCAGATGTCGCCGTCTAGTTTCGGGATCTTTGATGCGTTCCCCAACGACGCTGGCCGGCAGGCGCACCTTACCGGACGTGTCGCTGCTGCGTTGATGGCGAAGGCCTCCGAACTACTGTCAAAGCCGCCTTCCATCGAAAAAATCGATGTCTTGGCGGCCAAGCTTCCCGGATAGGTAAATCAGTAAAGATTAATAATTCATTACGATGGATACGCGAATTGATTTATAAGGTTGATTCCTTGCGCCTTCCTTCGTAAATTAAGCATCTAAGACCTCTATGGACAACAATGCGATATTCGAGCAGAAGTACAGAGTTATCGCCATTGACGAGCAGAACCTCATTCTCCGGGGAGTCCGCAGCGGAGAAGTCCTGACTATCAAGAATGCGGATCCGGAAAACCCGCTGACCGCCGAGGATTATCCGCCAGGGAAGTTGATTGCGCTGAATGATCCCTCGAGCGAAATCAAAAGCTAATACTCACACTGCAGTTTGTAATGGATTGAAAAAGCGGAAAAGGTGATTGCCACCCTTTCCGCTTTTGTCTTTTTGCAACCAAATTCTAGATTTATTCCGACCCTTTGGGACACTCACCCACCCGGCGCCCTTTAGTCACGCTGGTCTGTTCCTGCCCGCCTACTTTCGTTGTCCTCGTGGTTTCGAAAGTATTGCCATCGTGATAGCTGGTTTTGGTCTCCATTGTCTTGTCGGCACACGCGTAGGAGTACGAGATGTTGGTGTCGTCCATTTTGAAGTCCTGGAGTTTGCACTGGAGGGTGACGGCGCTTTTCTCCAACGCGGAGCGTATCTCTTCAGAGCTGCCGTTAGTCATCTTCACCGCACCGGGAGGATCGCAGTGGGTGTTGGTGGCGGAGCGTCCGTTAGCGCTAATGGTTACTTCCCACTGTCCGCTTTTCATACGGTCCGCCGCAAGAACCGACTGCGCACCGACCGCAAATAGGACTGCAACCAACAACCAAGAAGAAACATTCAATTTGTTCATGATCCCTTTCAAAGGGCTGAGCGCTTGCGATTGGAGGGCCAGACCATAGTACGCTACTGGGGCGCAGCTTCATCTTGCATGGGGGATTTAGCCAACTAATTGCCATTGCTGCGTTCGCAGAAAGCTGGAGTTCGCGGGACTTTCAGCCTTACAATAGCTCGGGTCGGCAGCTCGGTTCGCGCGACTTTCAGATATCAGGGACAGGTTGGAGGACACATGGGTCCGCGTAGAATCATTTTCTTTGTGGTGGCGATAGTTTTTGGGGCTTTGTGTTTAGGGGCGAATGACGAAAATTCCAGTGCCCCGAAAGAGGTCACATTCAACCGGGATGTCGCTCCCATTCTCTTCAAGAACTGCGCAATGTGCCATCGTCCCAACGATATGGCTCCCATGTCGTTGACGACCTACAAGGAGACTCGAGCGTGGGCGCAGGCCGATTCGCGACGCCGTTGTGCAACGCAAGATGCCGCCCTGGCATGCCGATCCCAAAGTAGGAGATTTCAGCAATGATCCGCGGCTATCTGACCAGGATGTCGCGACCATCGATGCATGGGTTCGGACCGGTACGAAAGAAGGCGATGCCAAAGACTTGCCCCCGGTGCCTGACTACCCCACGGGCTGGCACATCAAGCCCGATGTCGTCCTGACCATCCCTGAATTTACCGTGAGCGGCGGAAGTATGGACGACTACGAATACATTTATGTCCCCACCAACTTCAAAGAGGACAAGTGGGTGCAGGCGGCGGAAGTAATGCCTGGGGATCGCCGCGTGGTTCACCATGCCACGGTCTCGGTGATCGCGGCCAGCGAAGTGGCTAAGAAGGAGGAGGAAAATACCAAGTCCGATGCCGGAGTGGATGAGTATCACTACCGTACGGGAAAAGTGTTGCACCTGAGGCGGGATGCTCCGGTCCTGGACGATGGCTGCTCTTCGCCCGATGGTGGCGGCATTCCGGGCAAACCGTCCGGATACTTGAATATCGTGCCCGGGATTTATCTTCCCGGACATTTGGCGGAGACGCGTCCGTCCGGCTACGCCCTGAGAATTCCGGCAGGCTCGTATCTACAATTCCAGGTTCACTACAGCAACCATACCGGCGATGATGTAAAAGATCGCACCAGCATCGGGTTGGTGTTTGCCACGGAACCGGTGAAACACGAGATTGCTCAATACGAAATCTGGAATAACCTGTTCCTGATTCCGGCGAACGACGACAGTCATCGCGTAACCTCGTGCTATACCTTGCCCAAAGATGTGACCGCCCTGGCCTATACCGCTCACATGCATTTTCGCGGGAAAAGCATGACGACAGAAGCCATCTATCCCGATGGCCGGCACGAAGTGATCTTGAATGTGCCCCACTACGACTTCCGCTGGCAGGAGATCTACTTCCTGAAGCATCAGTACCTGTTGCCGAAAGGCACCAAGCTGGTGACCACGGCTTATTTCGACAATTCCTCGAATAATCCGCAAAATCCCGACCCGTCGAAGGCCATTCGTTGGGGCGAGCCCAGCGACGAAGAGATGATGGGCTTCTGGCTGCAATTCGCCGATCCCAAACTGGTGGACGACAAAGCCGCAGTTGCACATAAGTAGATCTGTTCGCCGGAATCAGCGGAATAAGTAGAATGCCGCGTCATCCTGAGCTTGCGAAGGATCTGGCGTGTGGCCGATGGGAATTGTGGTAGCGATCGAATTGGCTGCACCTGGGACTGGACGCTCTCAGAAGATCATGGTGACCGCAACGCGTCGCAGCGAAGCCGTAGTTGGTAACCGACCTCTCAGGAGCGTCTGACCATGTCCGTCACACGACGTAGTTTTCTCGTCACCGCCGTAGCGGCGGCAGCCGCACCCGCTTTCCTCCGCGCGACCGATAAAGCGGGCAGCAGGGCGCCCATCCTCGGGCAAGGCGAGCATCAGTACGAAGCCATTCATGACTGGGGCGAACTGCCTCGAACCATCAAATACGGCAACACTCACGGGGTCGGCGAGGATTCACAAGGCAACATCTACGTTCACCACACGGTGAACGCGACCAGCGAAAGTCTCGACACGATGGTCGTGTTCGACCACAACGGAAAATTCATCCGTTCCTGGGGACGCCAGTTCAAAGGCGGAGCGCATGGACTGACCATTCAAAAAGAGGGAAGCGAGGAGTTCCTCTATCTTTGCGACTTCATGCACGGCATCGTCACCAAGCGAACATTGAAGGGTGAAGAAGTTTTCACGCTCGGCTATCCGGCCGAATCGTCGGCGTACAAACCGAAAGATCAGGCTTCCGCGGTAGTCTACCGGCCAACAAATGTGGCCATCGCTCCGAATGGCGATATTTACGTGGGCGACGGGTACGGTTCAAGCTTCATTAACCAGTACAACCAGAAGGCCGAGTTCATTCGCACTTTTGGTGGACTAGGAAAAGGCGACGATCAGATCGACTGCCCGCATGGGCTGTGGATTGATATGCGCTCGGAGACTCCGCTGCTAGTAGTGACCGACCGCGGCAACAGTCGGTTGCAACGCTTCACACTCGATGGAAAGCGTGTCGATTCCATCCTGGGTACGTCGAAGATGCCGTGTTATTTGCACGAACGGAACGGCGACGTTGTCATCGCGGACTTGCTCAGCAAAGTGACGATTCTCGACCGCAAGAATAACGTGGTCGCCAGCCTTGGCGAGGGCGAATACACGAATAAAGATTGGAGCACGGTACGAAACCAGGCTCCGGGAACATTCGCGCCGGGCAGGTTCGTGTGTCCTCACGGTGCTTGCTTTGACCATGAAGGCAATATTTTCGTCGTGGAGTGGGTGGAATCAGGTAGAGTGACGAAACTTCGCAGGATTTCTTGAGGTCGTCCGAGTTCGCATGATCGTGGTCATCATGGGTGTGACAGGCTCGGGTAAAACGACTGTTGGTACTTTGCTGGCCCAGAATCTCGGCTGGGAGTTTGCGGACGCCGACAATTTCCACTCGCCGGCAAACGTAGAAAAAATGAGGTTGGGTATTCCGCTCGGAGATGCCGATCGGGCGCCATGGCTTGCGTCATTGCGCCAAGCGATGGAACAGTGGATTGCGAAGGGCAAGAATGTTGTACTGGCGTGTTCGGCATTGAAGAAGAGCTACCGCGATCAGCTTTCCATCGGCAGCGACGTAAACTTTGTTTATCTGAAGGGAAGTTACGACCTGATTGACCAGCGCTTGCGGCTCCGGCACGGGCATTTTGCCACCGATACGATATTGGCCGGTCAATTTAACGACCTCGAAGAACCGGACGATGCCGTCACCGTAAGTATTGATCAGTCGCCAGAAGCGATCATGGCCGAAATTGAACGCAGACTCGGCTTGGACCCGAGTCACGCGGATTCGTGATTCAGTGATCCAGTAAATGTAAACGACCCCTTTTCGACTCGCGCTCGATACCCATGCCCAATCAACCGCTGACTGGCACTGACATTGGCGCGAGAGTCATCTCCAAGTTGTCCCGGCGGGTCCTGCCCTTTCTCTTCCTGCTCTACATCGTCAATTACCTCGATCGAATCAACGTAGGATTTGCCGCGCTCCAGATGCGAGGCCAACTGGGATTCAGCGATAAGGTTTACGGTCTGGGGGCGGGCATTTTCTTCGTCGGATATTTCTTTCTACAGGTTCCGAGCAATCTGATGCTGGCTCGCGTCGGTGCGCGCAAATGGATCGCGGCGATCATGGTGCTCTGGGGAATAATTTCCGCTGCGATGATATTTGTCGGAACGCCTCGTGGATTTTATCTTTTGCGATTTCTCTTGGGCGCCGCAGAATCGGGATTTTTCCCCGGCGTGATCCTTTACCTGAAGCGGTGGTTTCCTTCGGAGGCACGCGGTCGCGCGGTCGCTTTATTCATGACTGGCGGGCCTCTGGCTGGAGTGGTGGGTGGCCCAATTTCAGGCGTCCTCTTGGGAGTTCACTGGGCCAACATGGCTGGGTGGCAGTGGCTGTTCCTCGTCGAAGGGCTACCAGCTGTCCTACTAGGCGGCGTGGTCCTTGCATATCTCACGGACAGTCCTGAGGTCGCTCACTGGCTCTCGACCGATGAGCGTGCCTGGCTTACCGGGCAACTGGCGCGAGAGCGCGACATACATCCAGAGGCGACCAGAAATAATGCGTTCGCGGCTTTCGGCAAGGGTCAGGTCTGGCTTCTGGTCCTCGTCTATCTCGGAGAAATCACCTGCACCTACGGAGTAGGGCTTTGGCTGCCAAGCCTCATCCGTAATGTCTCGGGAGTGAGCAACCTGATTATTGGACTACTCTCGGCCATTCCCTACATCGCGACTGCGATTGCGATGGCCCTGATTGGAATCCATTCCGACAATACGCGGGAGAGAAAGTGGCATTTGGCGGGTCCGGCGTTCGTAGGAGCTATAAGTCTGGCTATCTCGGCCTACGCGACATCCACGGTTGCGACCATTGTGTTTCTCAGCCTCACCCTGATGGCCGCATACTCCATGCTGGGTCCGTTCTGGGCGACGTCGACCGAAGTGCTAAGCGAAACCTCCGCCGCAGCGGGGATTGCCCTGATTAATTCATTCGGAAACCTTGGAGGGTTCCTCGGGCCTTATACGATCGGTCTGATTCGGACCTGGACGGGAGGGTTTCGCGGTGGGTTGCTCTCGGTTGCGATCGTCCTCGCCATTAGTGGTGGTCTAGCCCTTTTGGTCTATTCGAAAAGACTGCACAAAGTGGCAACGGTCCCTTAGAATTCGCGGCTACATATGGTCGCGGCTGGTCTCGGCAAGCTGATTTGGGGGGTACGAGCCGAGCACCTCCCTTCGCCCTTTTGACGCGATTGTTTACAATAGGCTACGACTTCTAACGCCGGAGAGACGGCTCCTAACTCTCGGGGCGAAAACAATTTGGAACAGTCACACTACAATTCAAGCTCTGCTGCGCCGGTTTACTGGCGAGTGGAGGGTAGTCTTGCCGACTTGACTACCGTTCGTCCCATCGCCTTTTTCACCTGGAACGCGCAGACATTTCTGGAACGCTGGGTACGCCGCGGGCTGGTGTTGATGATGGCCGTATTGCGGCCATTTCTGTACGCGATTCATCGCAACTTTGCTACACGGGTGGTACACACGGTCTTGCGAGGAATAAGCCGCGACCGACTGGATCTGTTGGGTGAAGAATACTTCAAGTATAAGTTGCAACCATATCTGAAAGCAGATGGTATTGAGCAACTTAAATTACGCTTGGAAGCCGGTGACGAAATCGTCCTGGTGAGTCAGGGTCTGGAGCATGTGATGCGACCCCTGGCGCAATATTTGGGAGTCAAGTGGCTGATCGCCAATCGCCTTGAATTTCGCGATGGGATCGCCACCGGCCGATTGCTGGAACCGGTCATCCGCCCGCGAGGTCTGTTTGCGGGCATAAGCGGCGCGGGATCGGATGGCAGACGTGCCGCAAAAAGATTGGTTCATGATCTCGGCCTGGATAGCTGGAAAGTTCTCGAGTCGGCCATAATCCCAGCTTCGCGGCAACTCCCTCTCGCGGAACGACCAATTGTCTATTTCGACGGCGTTCGCCATCTCGGTGCATTTTCGGTTCGCCGGGCATTCTCCGGGAAGCACGTCATGCTCATCGGCGTGACTGGTTTCATCGGGAAGGTCTGGCTGGTGAACACACTGATGGAACTGCCTGAGATCGGCCGGATTTATCTGCTGATCCGGCGGCAGAAATCGAATCCCGCACAGCGCCGTTTCGAAAAGCTGGTAGAGGAATCTCCGGTTTTCGATCCTTTGTATGCCCGCTATGGCGCGGGTCTCGCCCGATTTCTGCAGGAACGGGTTGAAGTGGTCGAAGGCGATGTTTGCCAGCCCGGCTTGGGCCTCGCTCCTGAAATCAGCGAGTCGATACAACGAAATCTCGATCTCATCATCAATAGTTCCGGGCTCACAGATTTCAACCCCGATCTGCGGGACGCTTTGGCAACGAATGTCGATGCCGCGATCAATGTGACTGGGTTTATTCGCGAATCAGATCATGCCGGACTGCTTCATCTTTCGACGTGTTACGTGGCGGGTGCTCGGGATGGACGTGTCGGCGAGACGCTTCGAACCGACTACACTCCGGCGGGTGTTGCCGGTTTCAACGCCGAGGAAGAGTGGCGTTCCTTGCACAATTTCGTTACGCAGGCGGAACAACTCGCGGAGAGCGCTGAAGTGACCGAACAACTTCGCCGGCAGGCTCTGGGCAAGGAGCATGCCGCCAAAGATCTGGGCGGCGCGGCGCTGGAAAATCAAATCCGGAAAAATCGCTTCCGCTGGCTGCGTGAATATCTGACGGAGTCGGGCATGAAGCGGGCCGCTGAGTTGGGCTGGCCGAATACTTACACTCTGACCAAGAGCTTGGCGGAATCGCTGATTACGAAACACGGCGCTGGCTTGCCGATCGCGATGGTGCGTCCGGCGATTGTCGAGACTTCCGTAAAGGAACCATTCGTCGGCTGGAATGAGGGCATCAATACTTCAGCATCACTCTCATACCTTTTGGGAACTTCTTTTCGCCAGCTTCCTACTAACGAGCGGAAGCGCCTCGACATTATTCCGGTAGACTCGGTTTGCCGCGGCATGACCTTGATTGGTGCGGCGATCATGGAAAGGCGTCATGAACCGCTTTATCAACTAGCGACTTCGGTGACCAACCCGTGCGACATGCGCCGTTCCATCGAATTGACGTCGCTGGCACATCGTAAACACTACCGCGCCCAGGAGGGCCTCGAATACTGGCTACGTCTGCGCCTGGATGCGATTCCGGTTTCGAAAGAGCGTTATAACCGAATGTCGGCGCCCGCGCAGAAGGCGATCGTGAAATCCATTCAGCGTGTCATGTCTCCCTTGCCTTTGAAAAAGACCCCGCTGGTACGGGCGGAACGCAACCTGGAAAGAGTCGAAAAGCTGATCAAACTGTTTGAGCCGTTCATCCTTCACAATGAGCACGATTTCGTGGCGGACAATGTAGAGCGCTTGTCGCACGCGTTGCCGGAAGACGAGAAATCGGTTTTCGGATACGACACCCGATCGATTGATTGGTGGGACTATTGGATTAACATTCACATTCCGGCGCTGCGCAAATGGACTTATCCTTTGATCGAGGGCCGTCCTCTGGAAGCGCGCCCCGCGCGAACTTTGACGCTTGAGGCCGCTCCGGAAAACGGCGAAGTGGTCAAAACCGGTACTAACGGAGCAACGTGGCGATATTCCTGACCGGTTCTACCGGGTACATCGGTGCACATGTCGCCGCCAATCTGCTGGAGCAGCACGGCGCTTCACTGAATCTGCTGGTTCGCGCCCGCGACCAGCAAGAAGCAGCGGGCCGTCTGTGGCAGGCCCTGCAACTGCACCTGGAATTTCCGCGCTTTTATGAATACTTCCAGACCCGGATGCGGATATTTTGCGGCGATCTTACCGCGCCACGCTTTGGGCTCGGCGAAGACGACTATGATCGCCTGATTCATACCACGGATTCTGTGATCCATTGCGCCGCGTCGCTGAATCGCAAGTCGGAGAAAAGTTGCCTGAATGTGAACCTGCGAGGCACGCTTGAGGTGCTGTTGCTGGCGCAAAAATCGAACCATTATCACGGCCTTCGCCGGTTCAGCCAGGTCAGCACGGTGGCAGTCGCAGGGAAACGGCAGGACGAAGTTGTCACCGAAGATCAGTCGATCGATTGGAGCCGCTCCGATTACGATCCCTACGCGCGCACCAAGAAATTTACCGAGCACATGATGCGGCAGCTTCTGCCGGAAGTGCCGATCACAATTTTCCGGCCCAGCATTGTCCTGGGAGACAGCCGCCATCCGGAAACAACGCAATTCGACATGGTGAAGGCGTTTGTATTTCTCGCCGGACTGCCGGTCCTGCCATTCCCATCAAAAGACAAGATCGACATCGTGAACGTAGATTTCGTGGCGGATGCTATTGCGACGCTTCATCAGAAGGAAAACCCGTTGCATGATACGTATCATCTTTCATCCGGTGTGGACTCGCAGACGTTTCGTCAGCTGACTACCGCGTTGGCCGCCGCTCAGAACAAGCGTGGCCCGATTTTTCTTCCATTTTTGCAGCGTCCTTTCAGTGCGTCAGTGAATTTCCTGGCCAGCAGGCAGGGGTCGATGTCATATGGTGCTTCGCTGATGAAAGTGTTCATGCCGTATTTAACCTGGAATACGGTCTTTGACAACACCCGCGTGACGCAGGAACTCGGCCGCAAGCCGGTGCCGTTCTCGCAATACAGCTATCCGCTTCTGAAATTCAGCCGTGACACCAACTTCACCTATCCCTATCAGGATTGGCCTCCCACAAAAGCCGGAGGGTCTGCGGCATGATGGACCTGGTCCTCGAAGCCTGGGTAAGCGGCAGCATTGAAGCCGCCAAGCTGGGCTGGATGATGGGTAAAGGAAAGCCCTGGCAGCCCGGCGAAAAGCTGAAGCTGTTGTTCGCCGGCTATAACGGTACGCGCAACATGGGCTCCGACGTGCGCGTGGCCGAAATGTTGCGCCAGATACGCCGCATTTTGGGCGCGGACCAGACTGCCTTCAGCGTGATGAGTCAGAATTTCAAGTTCACCGAGGGCTACTTCGAAGGTACGCAGCAGGTGCATCTTCCGGATATTTTCCCGCCATTCCTTTCCGATGAAGTGCCGCGGCATCATGGCGTCGTGGCCTGCGAAGGCTCGATGTTCAAAAGCAAGTTTGCCAACGCGCTCACCACAATGATGATCGGATCCCTGGGAATCGCGGCGGCGCAGAACAAGCTTTCGGTGGGTTATGGGGCTGAAGCCGGGCACATGGACCCGATGATTGCAAAGATGTGTGCGCGCTATTGCCAGAACTCGTTCGTGATCACCCGCAATGAGGAATCGCGCAGCGTTCTGCGTGAACTGGGGGTGCCGACTGAGTTGGGAACCGATACCGCCTGGACATTTGAACCTGCTCCCGCCGAGTATGGGCAGGAAACCTTGCGCAAAATAGGTTGGGATGGTGTCCTGCCGGTTTTGGTGGTGTGTCCCATCAATCCTTTTGAGTGGCCGGTTAAGGCTTCGGTCGCGAAGTTCGCGGCGCGAAGTTTAACGGGAGCATATAAAGACAGCCACTACCGCTCTGTGTACTTTCACAATTCGGGTGCCGCGGCAGACCGTGCCCTCGAGCACTATCTCACCTCGATCGCCAATGCGGTTGCCGCATTCCGCAAACAACGCAATGTCTTCGTGGTACTCGCGGCCACTGAGCGCCTGGATGCGCGTCCGGCGAGGCGCATTTCGGAAAAGCTCGGGGGAGTGCCAGTATTGAGTTCCGAAGATTACAAGATGCACGAACTGGTGAGCATCCTGCGCGCTTGCCACATGATGGTCTCGTCACGCTACCACGGTATCGTGACCTCAATGCCGGGATTGGTGCCGTCCGCCGGAATTACCATGGACGAGCGCATTCGCAACCTCATGGGTGAGCGCGGGCAGCCGGATCTTTTGATGAACGTCGATGATCCGGATCTCGAAGCCAGATTGCTCACGGTGCTGGAGAAGTTGGCCACTCAGGGGGAAGCGATTTCGGTGGGCATCGGCCAGACCGTAGTGAAGAACTTGAAAGTAATGGCCCGCATGGGAGTGTATTTCGAGGAAGAAGTGCAGCGGCGCTATCCCGATTTCCCGACGCGTAAGGGCGAATGGGGATGGGAAGATTATTTGCCGCCCATGAGCAACAGCCTGAAGCAATTGGCAGAAGCATTTGCCTGAGCTCAAATTTTCGGAGCTTCGCTCCGCCGGGCAGGTGAGACACCTGCCCCTACGCACCATCGAACAAACATGAATTTTCTGGAAGACATCTTCGCGCGGCTAGAAACGGCCGAAAACACAGTGCTCTGGGAGCTCCACGATCAGGAAGAACGACAGGAAGTGAGCTTCGGGCTGGGCGGTCGTGGACTATTGAAGCAGATCGATCAGGGCCGTGCATTTCTGCGGTCCAAGGGCTTGAAAAAAGCTGACCGCTGCGCGCTACTAGCCCACAACGGCATCGACTGGGTGGCGCTCGATCTAGCTGCTATGGCGGAAGGTCTGATTGTGGTACCGCTGTACGCTCGGCAAGCCCCGGCAGAGCTAGTTGCCATGATGAAGGATTGCTCTCCAGCAATCATCTGCTGCGGAGATCAAGCTCTGCGCGATGGGATCGTGCAAGACTGGCCCGACGCGCCTCCGCAATTTCTGTTCAAGGAAGTCTTTGCGCATCCGGGTTCCGCCACTCCCGATTCCGCAACCCTGGCCAAACCACAACTGGCCGATTCCGACCCGGTGACGATTATCTACACATCCGGGACTTCAGGTGAACCCAAGGGGGTGGTTCTAACCGCCGGCAACGTCAACCACATGCTGGACTGCACTTCCGGACGGCTCGATCTTTTGATCGAAAACAAATCTGGGCAGGATCGGGTTTTTCACTATCTACCGTTTTGTTTCGCTGGGTCATGGATCATGCTGCTGACCTGTCTGTTGCGGGGTAGCCTGCTCACCCTCAACACCGATCTGAGCAAGCTGGCGAGCGAAATGCGCACGGTTGCGCCGGGTTACTTCCTGAACGTCCCAGCTCTGCTCGAACGCATGCGTAAGGCGGTGGACGAGCAGCTCTGGAAAACGGGAGGCTTGGTTCGGACGATTTACACCCGAGCCAAATCGGCATGGATACACAAACAGGAGAAAACCGGTACCCGCTTTTCTGATTCCTGCTGGCTGGCTTTAGCGAATGCGATGGTTTTTCCTACGATCCGCAAAAAGATGATTGGCTCGAACTTGAAAGCTCTCATCTGTGGTTCGGCGCCGCTGAGTCTCGAAACCCAATTGTATTTCAACATGCTCGGGATCCCGGTGCTCCAGGTTTATGGACTGACTGAGACTACCGCTATCTGCACCATGGACGATCCGCGCCACATTGAACCCGGACGTGTGGGTCCGGCCATCAGCGGGATCGAAATGAAGCTGGGTGAGAACGAAGAGTTGATCGTGCGCGGTCCGAATATTTTTCCCGGCTATTGGAACCGCCCGGAGGAAACCTCCAAGGCGTTGCGCGATGGCTGGTTTCATACCGGCGACCAGGGCGAAGTCGACGCGGCAGGGAACTGGCGTATCATCGGGCGGATCAAGAACCTGATTATCCTGGGATCGGGCCACAACATTGCGCCAGAACCAATCGAAGATGAGTTACTGCGAAATTTGCCGGCCGCGCAACAGGTCGTGCTGATGGGAAACGGTCGGGGCTATCTCTCGGCAATCATCACTGGAAACGTAACCCGGGAGCAGGTTCAGTCGGCAGTCGAAGCTGTGAACCCAGAGTTGCCGCATTACAAACAGATTCGCGCGTTTTATGTCCACTCCGAGCTGTTCTCCATCGACAATGGGTTGCTCACGGCTAACGGCAAGCTAAAACGGGATTTGATCGCGACCCGCCTGCAGCCGCACATCGAAGAAATGTACCAAGTCAAGCAGGCATCTTGAAAAGTAGCTCCGGCGAGCCGCCGGCTGTCCTGAGGGCGTCTCGCCCTCGACCGGAAGACCGATGAACCAATTCGAAGGCAAGACACTTTCGTGGGAGTTGAAGAACGGCATCGTTGAGCTGTCGCTTCACCGCGAGCCTTGCAACGAGATCGGTTCGTCCTCACTTGCTGAACTGGAGAAATTTGCCTCCGCGCTTTCGGAATTGGAAAGCACAGCCCATGCGCTGATTCTGCACAGCACTTTGAAGTCAGGGTTCTGCGCCGGAGCCGACCTGCGTGAGCTTTATCAGGGAGCGCAGGGCATGGATCGCCAGTCGGCGTCCCGCGGTGTTCGCGACTTCCTGGAGCGCATTCACAAGGTGATGAATGCGATCGATGCCTCGCCGTTGACTACAATCGCCGCCGTGAATGGCGTGACTTTTGGTGGTGGGCTTGAGCTTGCCCTGGTTTGCGACATCATCATTGCCGACAAGATGGCGCGCTTCTGCTTTCCGGAGCTGCGTTTGGGACTGATCCCTGGATTCGGCGGCATCCCGCGGCTGAAGCGGGATTTGGGTAATGCAGTTGTCCGCGATCTACTACTCACCGGTCGCAGCTTCAACGCCACCAAGGCCCAGCAAGCGGGATTAGTTAGCCAGGTAGTGGGGGAAGGGGAGTCACTGCGCGCGGCGCGTGGCACCGCAACCCAGTTAGGAAAATTTGACCGCCGCACCGCAAGCGCGGCCAAGAAATTCATCAAGCCGATACCTTATGAGGAACTGCGGCAGGAGATTGATATTTTCTGCGATTTGTTCAGTCAGGCCGCGGTTGAGGCTGGATTGAAAAAGTTCGTGGAAAGCAAAGACGCTCAACCTTACTTGCCGTAACAATTTTTCGAATAGAATGATTTCAGCCATGCCAGATGCCCAACGAACTCTCGACGAGATACTCAATCTTGCGGCGGCCCAGTTCAAAGTTCCGCGTGAGAAGCTTGCTCCCGACGACGATTTCTTTAAGACGCTGGGGATTGACAGCTTGCAGGCCCTTGATTTGCTCACCCGGCTTGAGCAGCACTTCAATGTCGAACTTCCCGACTACGAATTACAGGGAGTGTCGGACTTTAGAACGCTCGCCGGCCGCATACAGGCCCGCTTGTAGGCTGCGAATCCGTAGGTTGAACTTGCGGTTGTTGATTGCGAAGGGGACACCAGCCGTGAATCACGCTGCAATTCTCTGATCTTCAATCTAAAATCAAAAGTTATTCATTTCTGATGCTCAACCTCGATCAATATACGTGTCTGGGCGCGGCCCTGCGCGAGGCTCTCGACCGCTGGCCCAATCAGACTTGCCTGATTGAATCGGATCGCGACAAGGAAAAGACGCGGCTTACTTATTCCGACTTCAAAGAGATGGCGATGCCGCTGGCGCGAGCTTTAGAGGATGCCGAGTTCCAATCCGGCGATCGCGCCGCGATCATTATGACCAATCAGTCGAAGTGGCTGATTTCGGCATATGCGATTTTTCACAGCGGGGGTGTGCTGGTCCCTCTGGATTACAAGCTTACCGCGATGGAGCACCAGCAACTGCTGGACCATTGCAAAGCGAAATTTCTCGTCATCGAATATCACTTGTGGCGCGCTATCACACAATTACCGGCACACCGGGGCCACAAAGTGCAGACGGTTCTGGTTACCGAAGCGCCGCCCGGCGCGGACCTGGCGGGGGCGCATCGCTGGGAAGATTTTCGCCGCAAGGGCGATCCTGTGTTCGTCCCGCGACAACGTGAAGATGTGGCTTGCATCGTGTATTCATCCGGCACCGGCGGGCGCCCCAAGGGGTGCGTGCTCACCCATGACAATTACCTGGAGCAATCCAAGGCGCTGGTCGCGTGGTATCCCTTCTGGCCTGGTGTGCGCTACCTGAGCATTCTGCCGACCAATCATGCTATCGATTTTATGGTCGGTTTTATCGGACCGTTCATTTGTGGGGCTTGCGTGGTGCATCTGCGCACCCTGCGTCCGGAATTCGTGCGCGACGCCTTCGTCCGCTACAAAATCACGCATGTAAGCCTGGTTCCTATGGTTCTGAAGAATCTGGAACGAGGGCTGAGAGCGAAATTTGACGCCCTGTCGCGCGCAAAACGATTCCTCCTGGATCGCTCGATTGCCCTGAATAAATTTTTTACCGGTTGGCGTTCCGACGTTCGTTTGAGCCGGGTACTGCTGCGACAGGTGCACAAAGCCTTCGGCGGGGAATTGCGGCTCATGGTGACTGGCGGCGCTTTCATGGAGCCGTCAACCCTGCAGTTTTTCTACGATCTCGGCATTCCAGTGGTCAACGGATACGGCTTGACCGAGGCGGGCACAGCACTGACTCTCAACGATCTAAAACCCTTTCGCGCCGACACGGTTGGCAAGCCGTTGCCGGGCGTGGACCTGCGCGTTCTAAACCCGGATTCGGAGGGCATTGGCGAGATCGCGGCCCGAGGCAGGACCGTGATGTCGCACTACCTGGACGATCCTGAACTGACAGCAGAGACCATTGTGGACGGCTGGCTTCTCACTGGCGATCTCGGCCGTTTTGAAGCGACCGGTCATCTGCAATTGTTTGGCCGTAAGAAGAACATGATCGTCACTGCGGGCGGAAAAAATATCTATCCGGAGGACATTGAGACAATCTTTGATGGTTTGCCGGTAAAGGAATATAGCGTCTTCGCGGCGAATTACATATGGCCCGCCAAGAGCCTGGGCGGGGAGATGCTAGTGCTGGTTCTTCGTTTGGAAATCAATCAGGAACTCAATGAAGCTCTGAAGCAGGATGTCATCGCTCGCAATCGCCGCTTGCCGGATTTTAAACGCGTAGGTGGGCTTGTGATTTGGGAGAAAGATTTTCCTCGCACCGCCGCGATGAAGATCAAACGCAACATGCTTGCCGAAGAGATGCGTAAAGGCCTGACCCGAGCTGCTGTCGTCGAAATATAAGACCGACCAATGAGCCACCAAGCGTGAACGATGCCCGCGACTTTCTTGTGGTGGTGAATCCAGCCGCTGGTGGAGGGCGCTGCCGCAAACTGGTTGGGCCGGCGCTCGAACGCTTGCGCGCGGGCGGGATCGGGTTGAAAGTGATCGAAACCAACGCCTCGGGCCAGGCAACGCAATTGGTGCGGGATGCCTATCGCGAGGGCTATCGAAAATTTATCGCGGTCGGCGGAGATGGAACTTCCTACGAAATCGTCAACGGTCTCTTCCCGTCGGATAAAGACGAACGATCCACACTGGCATTCCTTCCTTTAGGAACCGGTAATTCGTTCTTGCGCGACTTCAGCGATCGCGGTGTGGAGTTTGCGATTGAGGCAATACTTGCGCGGCGCTCGCAGCCTTGCGATGTTCTTCGGCTGACTCACGAAACGGGTGAGCTTCATTACATCAACTTGCTGAGCATGGGATTCTCCGCCGATGTCGCCACCTTGCGTGCGCGGCGCTTCAGCGGATGGGGCGAAATCGGTTACCAGTCGTCCATCTTCATCAGCCTGGCGCGCTTCCGGCGGCGTCCCTTTCCTTTGCGGGTCGATGGACAATCGGAATTGGACCAGCGTCCCTGCCTGTTTCTAACTTTCAGTAACAGCAAGTTTACCGGCGGCACCATGATGATTGCGCCGAAGGCAGAAGTGAATGATGGGCTCATTGAATACGTGCGATGGGGCCCGATTGGGCGTCTGGGCCTGATCCGTAACCTGCCGACTCTCTATGATGGCACTCATATCAATCATCCGCTGGCGGAACGGCGTCCGGCAAAACGAATTGATTTCCAACTCGCCGATCCCGTGGATGTCATGATCGACGGCGAGGTTCTTACATTGCGATGCCAGAGCCTTGACGTGCTGCCTGCGGCGCTCAACGTCGTGGTATAAGAAGGATTCGATGTCGAAAGAACGAGAAAAACGCGATCAGCAAGCGCAGGCAAAATCATCATCGTCCGGGCGCAAGATTGTGACCGTGGTGCTGATCGTGGCTGCTTTTGCAGCGGTAATTTATCTCGGCTTGCGCAAACGCGGAAACCGCCTCGACGCGTTCGCAAAGTGCGTGGCGTCCAGGCAAGCGAAGATGTATGGCGCATATTGGTGCCCGCACTGCTCCGAACAGAAGGAAATGTTTGAATCATCTTTCCAATATGTTCCTTATGTCGAGTGCGGGATTAAAGGCTCACGCGAGGAAGCGCAGGTCTGCAAGGATGCCGGGATCAAACATTTTCCCACCTGGGAGTTCGGCAATGGCGAACGGCAGGAGGGTACACAATCGCTTCAGGCGCTCGGCACCAAAACCGGATGCGATTTGCCATGATGTCACGTGGCATCGAGCCAAAAACGCCACGTCCCGCTGGGGGTATTTTTCTACTTATCGCGGCATTGGCTGTGGCTGGCGCGGTGGTGTCATCCGTCTCTCTTTATCATCACTATGGGACGTCACAGACTTCCTATTGCGATTTTGGAGAAAGTTTCAACTGCGACATCGTGAACCGCAGCACCTACTCCGCGATCTCCGGAGTGCCAGTGGCCTTGATTGGCATGATTGGATACCTCGGGATGGCGACTGTTGCCACAGTGTACCGGGGAAAGTATGAAGCTCCGCAAATTTTGGCGATCGCTTCGCTGGCGGGCCTGGTCTTCGCGCTTTACCTGACATACATCGAAGGATTCGTCCTTGCCGCGTGGTGCGTGTTGTGCCTGTCATCTCTCGCACTGATCTTTTGCATCACGTGTCTTTCTCTGTTGCTGTGGAAACGAACTGTCCGCCCCGCATAGGTATGCGATCGACTCGTTGATTCGAGACATGGAAAACAACACACCATCCGAAACCGCGGCCGGCGAGTTGCAACTGCATGAATTTCAAAGTGTGATTTTTCGCAACACGCGAGTGCTTCGGGTTTGGTTGCCGCCCGTATACAACCAGGCGGAGAACGAGAGCCGGCATTATCCCGTTCTTTATCTCAACGACGGACAGAATCTGTTCGATCCGGCTACCGCATACATTGGAGTTGACTGGCAGGTGGGTGAGACTGCAAACCGCATGATCGGGGAAGGGAGAATTCCTCCGCTCATTATTGTGGGCATCGACAATGCCCAGAAAGATCGCGCCAAGGAATATCTGCCGTACCGGTCGATGAATCCGCCAGTCCTGCGTCCCCAGGGCAAGCTCTATCCTGGGTTCCTGTTGAATGAGGTAATGCCATTTCTGTTTCAGCGATATCGTATCGCTCGCGGCCCGGAAAACACCGGCCTGGGAGGATCGTCGCTGGGAGCAATGATCTCGCTCTACACCGTAATGGCTCGTCCGGGAGTATTTGGCTGCTTGCTGTTGGAGAGTCCGTCGTTGTTCGTCTCCAACCGGCGCCTTCTCAAATCCAGCCGCATTTTCCGGCAATGGCCAGGCAGAATATTCATGGCGATGGGAACCAGAGAAGCCGGAAACGAAAATCGTGATCGTCAGGTAGTCGAAGACGTTCGCGAACTTAAACATCTTTTCGAGCGCGCAGGTTTGGGAGAAGACCGTTTGCTGGTGAAAATTGACGACGGTGCGACTCACAGCGAGAAAGATTGGGCCCGGCGGTTTCCGGAGGCGTTGGGGTTTCTATACCACGGGGACGCCGTCTAATCTCCAAGTTGATCACTTGACGCTCTCGAATTCGATGTCGAACCGGTCCGCCACCATAGCAGTCGCGCTATCCATGTGCATCGGCATGTGGGCCTACATGATTCGGGTTGCCAATCCAAACATCAGTCTGCAAGCAGCCTTGACTGGGGACCGTGCCGGCGAACTCGGAGATCTCTATCCCCGCTGGTACGGAACACGGCAGTTTGTTCTGCATGGTCAAAATCCTTACGGCAAGGGCGTGAGCGATGACCTTCAGATTGCCTACTATGGAAACATCGTGTCCGATGGAAACCGCAATGAGCAACGGTTCGCTTATCCAGTATATGTCTCACTGTTCTTGCTCCCGGCTGTCAATCTGCCTTTCCGCCAGGTCCAGTTACTTGCAACGTTCCTGATGGCGGGTGCGATCGCTGCCAGCGTGCCGTTATGGCTTGGGTTTCTCGGATGGCAACTGCCTCGCTGGAAGGTTGTGGCGTTGATGTTGTTGTTGTTGAGTTGGTCTCCGGCGGTGCAGGCACTCGAGGTGCAGCAGCTGGGGATCTTTGTCTATGCATTCGTCGCTACGGGTATGTTTTTACTCCGGCGGCGGGCCTTCGTTCTCGCGGGAATATTTCTTGCTCTGGCTACGATCAAGCCCCAAACGGTACTAGTCCTGTATCTCTGGCTCTTGCTGTGGACGGTTTGCCACTGGCGGGAAAAAAGAAATCTGTTTCTAGATTTCTCAGTCACGATGCTTTTGCTTATCGGGGTCGGAGAATGGATGGTCCCAGGGTGGATCGGCCAGTTCATATCGACAATGAGAGCCTATCGCCACTACGCAGGCGGCAGCGCTCAATCATTAGTCGAGCTATTTTCCACCCATACCTGGAGCGTCATCCTTACCGCCGTCCTCTTGTTCGGACTAACTATCGCCTGTTTCAAGTCAAGAATGGTGTCGGCAGATTCTCCGAGGTTCGGCTATGCGGTCGCACTGGTTTTAGCAGTGTCCACCGTAATTGTGCCCCCGGCCGCGCCCTACAACCATCTCTTGTTGTTTCCCGGCTTGCTGATTCTTCTGCGCGATTGGTCGAACTTATGGAATTCCGGGAAAGTAGTAGCCGGAGTGTCTCTGCTTGCCATGGTGTCGATTCTTTGGCCATGGGTCGCCGCCATTGGCATTTTGCTACTTTCATTCTTTGTGCCTGTTCGGCAATGGGCACTGCCGTTCTCCCTGAGCTTGCTCGTGCCTTTGTCGGTCACGGCTTTGCTCGTGCTCCGGCGGACGAACTTAAACGGCGAACTCAGGAAGGCAAGCTGACAGGCGGTTCAGCGATTCTCCAGGTGACCCACAGTAACCCTGTCATGGCCAGGACGGACAACTGGAGATGAGTGATCCGTGCCAGCGGCCCCAGCAAGAAAAGAAGGTAGCATGCGTAAAGCAGCATCGAGATCGACGCCGCGGAATCACGGTGCGTCATCACCCAATCGCCGAGCAGCAGGAACGCAGGCGCAAGAATGACCAGGTCATACACGGTCAGATGAGGGGATACAAGGACCGTCGCCAATAACAGTGATGCATAGCGTAGCTCCAAGGACACTCCGCTGCGCCAGCAGCGAACCGCAAGCGTGAGGATCGCGGCCGCAGTAACAACATAAAGCCCAAATGCAACATGAGGCCACGGCAGCAGCAGCGACCAGAAAGACCGTAGCGAATGCGTCTGGTACAGCCGTGGTTCGAGTAACGGCAAAACGTCACTGATGTGGCTTAGTGCATGCCAATAAGTGCGCATGACACCGGTGCCGTAGTGCATCCAAGCCACGCTCAGTTGCGTGAAAGCAGCCACGATTGCACCTGCGATTAATTTCCACTCGCGGGCGAATAAAAAAACTACCGCCGCCGCCAGACCCAACTGCGGCTTGAAGGCGAGAGAACCAATGGCCAACCCGGCCAGCAGTTTGCGATCACTCTGCAAAGCCAGATAGGCCAACGTGAAGCAGAGGAGTGCCATCACGGAGGTCTGCCCCCATGCGAGTAGATGGAAAAATCCTGGGAAGGCTATTGCCAGGATCAGAATCGTCCATCGATGTGCCTGAAGAGCAAGGCAGGTTCTCGAGATGACATAGCAGCAGAAGGCGAAGATCAATGCATTGATACACAGCCACGCGGCGAGCGCCCAACCGTAAGGCAGTCGGGCAAAAGGCGCGAAGAACAGCGACACCTGCGGTCCGTAAAGTGGCACATATAAACTGTCCGGCGCTTGCGGCACGAGTTGTCGCGCCAGTTCTGCCTGCGCGCGGATGTCGTAGAGAAGATCGCCACGGCCTTGCACCGCGATCGTTCCCAAAGTATAGAAATGCAAAAAATCCGTTCCCTTGACCAGACCATTGCGATCCAACAGCCCGTGTGGAGACATGTCCACGGCGTAAATGGTCCAGAGACAGATGGCCAGCAGAAGCCCATGAATGCGGACCCGCTTTGCCGTCAGCCAGGCGTCTGAATTCATTGCTCCAACTTTAGGGGCGTTTGATCTGCATTCAATCGCCAAGCCTTACGGTCGTGAAAATATTGCAACAGTTCCGCATTGTCGCGGCTGCCCATGTCCCGAGCCCACACCACTTTTGCGGAATCGATGTCGGCGGCGTTGTACACCCAGTCATGGTCGAGATCGTGCCCTGGACCATAACTGACCACCACCAAGTGTTGCCCAGGCGAATTCTGCAGTTCCTTAAGGATGCCTGCGCGCTTTAGATTGCCGCGCGGCCAGCGCGGTTCGATTTGTGCTCCTGCGGCCACGGCAGCCACCCGGATAACGATCAGGGCACAGCAGATCACTGGGATTGCGCGGACGAACGCGGCTCCGTACGGCTGTCCCCGCCACCGCCAAAGTTGCAAATGACCCAAGCATTGCATGAGCACGAGGTAGAACAAGCCAGTTCCCGCGGCGAGATAGTGGGGCGAAGTCCAGGTTTCAACCACCGTTCCAAGCAAGAAGAACGCTCCCGCAAGCAATGGAAATCGCATTCGACGGTCACGAAATGTCGAGGGCAACATCACCAGGGGGATGGTGAAGATGGTTCCGAGATAGAACGTCCATGACATCCAGACCTTTTCGCCCAAGCCACGCAGAAATCCGCCGAGAGTTTGACTCTGCTGAAAAACTTGAAACTCGCGCTGATAGAAATCACGCATCACCGCATGGTGATACACCGGTTCTGGCCGAGATTTTTGCCACAGGAAATATGGCGCTTGAGAATATAGTTCGCGATTGACCTGGTAGGTCATCCGAAAGGGATTGCCGGTTACGCGATAGTAGTAATAGCCGGTGGCCAAGGCCGTCACTCCGAGAATAACGATTACCGGCAACACTACACGTCGCATTGCCGTCGAGAAATCGGGCCTTCGCGAACCCGAGAACCAAACGACCAAACTTGTTGCCGCTGCAATTCCGAGAATGAAACCTTCATAGGGACGGCTATTAGCCAGAATGGCGAGTCCTAAAGCCAGCCACGCCGCATCCCGCATCTTTGCACGACGCTGTAATCGGGGCAGAGCGCCTAACACCAGGGCTCCACCGAGAGCCACAACCGAAGCGCTCCAATAGCCGTTCATCCAGTAGCCGAGAATGCCCAGCCTTGAAGCCGCCAACAATCCGCCGAACAAAGCCCATCCCGGCGGCAGCCAGCCCTGCAACATCCAGCACAATGCGGAACACATCAGCGCCGTCACTATCAATTGCCCGATCCAGGGATGTCCCACCCGCTCGCCGAAAGCCAGAACCAAGCCCTGGGCGGGTGGATACATGGACATGTTGGTCGGCCATTGAATGATGTGAAAACTTTCGAAATGGACTGCCATGGGATGAGTCGGGTTGGTCAGACGTCCGTGTGCGAAGGTGTCAGCGGCAAGAAGATAACTGAACTCGTCATGCCAGCTGGGTTCCGGAATGCCAAGGATGGGGATTAATGCAGTGCGCGAAGCAAGAACCAGCAAGCCCACAAACAAAACACTCAGAAACCGTTTTTGGGACAGTCGCGCAAACCACTGCTCGACGGAGTGGAACGCTTTTGGTTTGTCCGGCTCTTTAGTGGAACGAAACAGGATCAGTCCCAGCGCGGCGACCGACAGGAGGAATTCAATGATCTCGAGTATTGCGGGGGCGAGGCGGGCGTAGAATCCGGCCATTGTCATCGGGGCGTCGGAATTCGGACCTCAAGCGTCGGACCTTCGACGCCATGCCCGCTGTCAGTGGGCTTGAACTGCTTGTGAACCGCGTACTCAAGATTCCGTGCCGAATTCTGTTGCCAGGAGCCGCGCCTACTTGCCTACACCCACCTTGTCTGTTGTGAGCTTATCTAGAATCCCGGACGCGACGTCGATCGTTTCCTGGTCTACAGTCCGATTCTTCGCAATCGCATCTTTGAGCGGGACAGAAATTATTTTGTTCCCGCGCAAGGCGGCCATACAGCCAAACTCACCGCGGTGGACCATATCGATCGCGCCTAAACCATAACGCGTCGCCAACATGCGATCGAAGGCGCTGGGAGAACCTCCGCGCTGTACGTGTCCCAAAACTACCGTGCGAGTTTCGAAGCCGGTGCGACCTTCGATTTCGCGCGCCAGGATGCCGGCAATTCCACCCAGCCGGGCGTGTCCGAATTCATCTTTGCTCGTATCCACGGTGGCGAGACCGCCCTGCTTGGGGTCGACATCGGTGGAGAATCTTGCTCCTTCGGCTACCACTACGATGCTGAAGTATCGGCCGCGCGCATGTCGCAATCGAATGGTCTCGGCAACCTGGTCGACGTCGAACGGCTTTTCAGGAATCAGAATTACGTCGGCACCCCCAGCAATGCCGCTGTACATTGCGATCCAACCTGCGTCCCGTCCCATCACTTCGACTACCATCACACGGTTGTGGGCTTCTGCGGTGGTGTGGACGCGATCGATGGCCTCGGTGGCGATATTGACCGCAGTATCGAATCCAAACGTGAAGTCGGTCCCTGCCAGATCGTTGTCGATGGTTTTGGGAACACCAACTACCTTGACTCCCTTTTCGTGCAACTTCTGTGCGACCGAAAGCGTGTCATCGCCGCCGATGGCGATAAGGGCGTCGATATTGTGCCGTTTGAGCGTGGCAATACAAGTGTCCAGCCCATCGGGCTTCTTGGCTGGGTTGGTACGCGATGTACGCAGGATCGTGCCACCGCGAGGAAGAATCCCACCCACGCTCGCCAGATCCAGAGGCATGGTTTTGTCTTCGACAACGCCACGCCATCCTTCGAGAAAGCCAACGAATTCGTCTTCGTAGTGGAAGCTGCCTTTACGCACTACGGCTCGAATGACAGCGTTCAACCCCGGGCAATCGCCCCCTCCGGTCAGTACACCAACTTTCATCGCCTGCTCCTCAACGTGTATGAATTTCGACCCGGTTTTGCCCGCAGCTTGTGCGAAGGGCGCACGGGTTACACTTCCAACTGTAAACGGTTGCACGGATGCCTAAGGTTATCATTAAACCGCGCACTTTTGTGCCATCCGGAGCGGCGTGAGCCTCACTTGCCGATTGCGCCCAGCGCAGGAGATTCGCCACAATATCACTGCATCGCTGCGTTACAAAACTCATGCCTAAAATATTCCGCGTTCTGATCTGGCTCGCGATCGCAATTCTGGGATCGGTGGCTCTGGCAACAATCGCGCTCCACCGGGGTGAGCAGATCAACGCCATGTGGTTGGTGGTCGCTGCTGTTTGTACCTACGCGATTGGCTACCGTTTTTACAGCAAATTTATAGCGACCAAGATTCTTATTCTGGATCCTCGCCGCGCCACACCTGCTGAGCGTCTGGAGAATGGGCGCGATTTTGTTCCTACGAACAAGTGGGTCGTCTTCGGACACCATTTCGCAGCCATTGCGGGGCCCGGTCCTTTGGTGGGCCCGGTTCTGGCGGCTCAGTTTGGGTATCTCCCCGGAACCCTTTGGATACTTGCTGGTGCGGTCTTCGGCGGCTGCGTTCAGGATTTCGTGATCCTGCTGTTTTCGGTTCGGCGCGACGGCAAGTCGCTCACTGAAATGGCGCGTGAAGAAATTGGCCGTGTTGGCGGACTGGTTGCGTACATTTCCGTGATCAGCATCATCGTGATCCTGCTTGGAGTCTGCGCACTGGTGGTCGTCAATGCTCTCAAGGCCAGTCCATGGGGATTGTTCACCATTGCGATGACCATTCCCATCGCGCTTCTGATGGGAGTTTATTTGCGTACGTTGCGCCCGGGCAAAGTATTGGAAACATCCGCCCTCGGCTTCGTCTTGGTCATGTCGGCGATCTGGGGCGGACAGTGGGTATCTCAAACTCCCACGGTGGCTGGCTGGTTTACCCTGACCGCTCCCGCTTTGGCGATCCTGATCATTGTTTACGGCTTTGCCGCGTCGGCTTTGCCGGTCTGGCTGCTGCTTGCGCCTCGCGATTACCTGAGCACGTTCGTGAAACTAGGAACCATAGCCCTGCTGGCATCAGGGATCGTGGCGCTGCGCCCCACCCTGCACATGCCGCCGCTCACCCGTTTCATTGATGGCTCGGGGCCGGTGTTCGCGGGAAATGTTTTTCCGTTCGCGTTTATCACCATCGCTTGCGGCGCGATCAGCGGATTCCACGCGCTGATTTCGAGTGGCACAACCCCGAAACTGATCCGCCGTGAAACCGAAGCTCGCATGGTCGGATATGGCGCGATGATGGCCGAATCCCTGGTGGCTATCATGGCGATGATTGCCGCTTGCGTTCTTCAACCCGGGGTTTATTTTGCAATCAACAGTCCGGCTGGCATCGTCGGTCAGGCACCGGAGGCAGCAGCCGCAACCATTAGCAACTGGGGATTTCCGGTCACGGCTACTGAAATGCATTTGCTGGCGCAATCCGTGGGCGAGCAAACCCTGTACAACCGCACCGGCGGCGCGCCCGCCTTCGCCGTGGGCATGGCACACATTTTCTCAAATAGCCTCGGGGGACAGGCGCTGATGGCGATCTGGTATCACTTCGCCATCATGTTTGAAGCACTGTTCATTCTCACGGTACTCGACGCGGGTACGCGTGTCGGCCGCTTCATGATCCAGGACGCGCTGTCGCACGTCTGGAAACCACTGGGCCGCACCAGTTGGTATCCGTCCACCCTTGCAACCAGTGCGCTGATCGTAGGCGCATGGGGATATTTTCTATGGCAAGGCGTAAAGGATCCGCTGGGAGGCATTAACTCCCTGTGGCCGCTCTTCGGAATCTCCAACCAACTGCTGGCGACGGTTGCGATGTGCCTGGCCACCACCATCATTATCAAGATGGGTAAAGCGCGTTACGCGGCGGTGACGCTCGTACCGCTACTGTGGCTGGTTGCTGTGACCTTCACCGCTTCATGGCACAAAATCTTTGATCCAAATCCGCGGATCGGCTTTTTGTCACATGCCTCGCTGTTGGCTTCCAGCACCGGTGCGAATACGCGTCTCATCTTCAATGATCGACTGGATGCGGTGGTGACCGGGACGCTCATTGTGTTGATTAGCCTGATCCTGATCGAATCAGCGCTCGAGTGGACGCGGGTCGTCTCCGGGCGGAAGCAGCCAAAGGTGAAAGAGTCCGCGTTCGTGGTGACGCGCTTCGCAATCGAGGAGCAGCCATGAAGCTGCCAAGCATAATGCGATCAAACACGAACCCTGCAGAGATGGCGATGACTGGCCGTGAAGTCGAACAACGCTCAACAGGCCTGAGCGGCGCGTTCGCCCTTGTGATATCGGCTTTACGCGAAATTTTCGACGAATCCGCCTATGCGCGCTTTCTGAATCGTAGTCAATTGTCATCCTCTCGTGAGGCCTATGCGGCATTTCGTAAGGAATACGAAGTGGCCAAGGCGCGCAGACCACGCTGTTGCTGATAAGAGAGATTAAGAGATTGTCAGTAAAGGGACTGAGGCATATTCCGATGGTCAGCTGCAGGCCGCGGCTGACTGAAATTAATATAGACTCCCTCCATGCGCGTCCTGGGCGTTGACTGCGGCACCGAATACACGGGTTTCGGGGTGGTCGAACTTGGTCATGACGACACACTCGTTTGCCTGACTTGTGGCGCCATCAAGCTGTCGCCTCGTGAACCTCTGCCGCGGCGGCTGGCTACTATTTTCCAACGTCTCGGAATGATCATTCAGGAGCATCAGCCCGACAACGTCGCCATTGAAGACGTGTTCTATGCGCTCAACGTAAAGTCCGCGCTCAAACTGGGACAGGTGCGAGGTGTGGCGATGCTCGCTGCGTCTGCTGCCGGATTGGAGGTTGCCGAGTATTCGCCTCTATCCATCAAGTCCGCGGTGGTCGGTTATGGCCGGGCCGAAAAACCACAAGTCCAGCACATGGTCACTCGCCTTCTTAATCTTGCCGAGATACCAGAACCGCCCGACGCGGCCGACGCTCTCGCCATTGCCATCTGTCACCTTCATACCTCAGCTACGCTGGTGCGCCAGCGTGCGGCAGGCAGGTAAGACGAGCATCGGCAGCCGCCGCGTCGTATTTTTTGGCATAATCTCTTTCAGCATGGCTTCCGTAAGGTTGTCGATGGTCAAGTTGATGGTCAATTTAACGATAACCAAATCACAGCAAAGGATAGGGACTAGCGTCGCGAATATGCGTCAGCCCAAACTGATGACCTGCTTTCTCGCGACGATTTTTGCCCTTCTAGCGCTTTGTTCGCCCATTTCTATACGCGCGCAGGAAGCCGCCGTGGTGACATTTACTCTCGACTTTCCCGGTTCCGAGCCTTCCCATTATGTGATTTCGGTTTCATCCGACGGCCACTCGACTTACGAGTCTGACGGCAAGCTCAGCCCCGACTCCGACGCAGATCCATTCCATCTGAGCTTTCTGGTGTCGCCGGCGACCAGCACAACGATCTTCGATCTGGCAAAGCGAGCACACTATTTTCAAGGACAGATTGACTCCGGCAAGCGCAAACTGGCCTCCACCGGGGCCAAGACTCTGACTTACAAGGACGCCGGTCAAAACGCGACGGCGACGTACAACTACTCGCCGATTCAGGCGGTCCAACAGGTGACCCAGCTGTTTCAGAACCTTTCGACGACGCTGGAATTTGGCCGTCGGTTGCAGTATTACCATCGCTATCAGAAGCTGGCCCTGGACGAGGAATTGAAGCGCATGGAGGATATGGCGAACGAGAATAGCTTGCAGGAATTGCCCGCAGTCGTGCCGATTCTGCAACAGATTGTTACCGACAATACGGTCATCAATCCCGTTCGGGCCCGCGCCCAACGAATGGTTGAGAAGGCTGAATCTGTAAAGCCATGATTCTATGGCTCCATAATTTCATGCTGAGGCGGGGCTAAATTGTTGACAACCCGGTGATCCGAAAAGTGTTCTAATGTTGCAAGGGCTGTCTCGGGAGGTACACATGTCCACGCGCAAACTGGGCACTTCGTTCGCGTTGTTAGCTTTGTCTTGCTGGCTTTCCATTCCATCCCACGCTGATTCTCAAGCTCGCATTGTCCGCCTGAGTCAGGTGGACGGCGACGTTCAAATTGACCGCAATGCCGGAAATGGTTACGAAAAAGCTTTTATAAATTTGCCCATCATCCAGGGTGCCAAGATTCGGTCAGGAAGCGACGGCCGTGCTGAGGTCGAGTTCGAAGATGGAAGCACGTTACGAATTACGCCAGGGTCGGTTGTCGAGTTCCCGGGGCTAGCACTGCGCGATTCGGGCGTCAGAGCGTCGAGTCTGAATCTTCAGACAGGGATTGCCTATCTCAACTTCAAAGGCGAGAAGCCGGTGCAAGAGTTCTCGTTAGGTTTTGGTAAACAGACATTGATCCTGACCAAGACGGCTCACTTACGCCTGGAACTAAAGGACGACGCGGCGACCGTGGCCGTGTTCAAGGGTGAGGTTCAAGCAGAAGGCCCATCCGGCAAGGTTGCAGTGGAGAAGAAGCACAGCGCAACCTTTGATTTAGCGGGATCAAACCCGTATACCGTCGCCAACAATCTCGAGCCCGACCCTTATGACGATTGGGACAAGGCGCAGGATAAATATCAGCAGCAATATAGCTTGGCCAAATCCAACAGCTACTCGCCGTATGCCTACGGGGCGAGCGACTTGAACTACTACGGAAGCTTCTACAGCGTCCCTGGCTACGGCATGATGTGGCAGCCTTATCTTGTAGGTTCTGGTTGGGATCCATTCATGAACGGATCATGGATGTGGTATCCCAACGCGGGCTACACTTGGGTCTCCGCCTACCCTTGGGGATGGGCGCCATATCGCTATGGCTCCTGGACTTACCTAAACAACTACGGGTGGTTCTGGCGGCCGGGTAACTCCTGGGCTGGATGGAACACCGGACCTAACATCCTGCATCCCCCGGCACAGTTCAATTTGCCGAAGCCGCCAGCCACTCCCGGACAAATCCTGACGGTGAATCGCGGCCCGTTGGCTTCTCCCGCCGGCATCGTCCAAAACCGGATTCAACTCCGCGATGGGTCAGCCGGTCTGGGCATTGCGCGAGGAAGTGTTCGCGACCTGGGCAAGGCCTCCCGTCAGGTTGAACGCTCGTCGTTCGCTCCAGGAGCTCTGCATGCGCCATCGAGCGTATCGGCAGCGCGCTTGCCGGCGTCTTCCCGGATGCCGTCCTCGCATGGTGGACCCGTGCCACGAAGCGGCTCCAACGTCGGTGCAGCGAGTTCTCGGGGAAGTGGAACGTCGTCGCGGTCGTCAGCCCCAAGCTCCCAAGGCACGATTCATCGATAGATCCGTGCCAAGGGATTGGGTGGCAGGCCAGGCCCCAAGAAGTCCTGGAAGTTCCAAAATGCTGTGAAGCTTGGTAAGCTCGCAAGCAAATTTGACCACTCTTTCAGGAGGTCGGGATGTTAGACACAAAGTCTTGGGTGCGGCTCGGTTTAGTTATCGCAGCAGTGGTAATTTTCGTTCCGCGCAGCTCGGCGCAGAACATTTCGTGCTCTTCCGATGACGGCCATCGGCGATATTGTCCAGCGGACACACGTGGCGGGGTACAGCTGCTCAGACAACGCAGCCAGTCTCCGTGCCAGCAGGGCTACAGTTGGGGTTTTGACCGCGGCGGGGTTTGGGTAGATCGCGGCTGCCGCGCTGACTTTGCCGTTAGCGCCTACCAATACCGCGGCCCAGCGCCCGGCAGCCTTGGCACGATTTCCTGTTCATCCGATGACGGTCGCCGACACTATTGTGACTCAGGCACTGGAGGCCGGGTTCGGCTCGATCGGCAGCGCAGCGAATCGCCCTGCCGGGAGGGGTATAGCTGGGGCTCCGATGGCAGGGGTCTCTGGGTCGACCACGGCTGCCGGGCTGATTTCATTGTAGAAGGCGGTAGGGGTGGAGACTGGGACCGGGATCGAGACCGAGACCGTTATCGGAATGACTGGAACGGGGGTGGCGGAGGCGCGATCATATCGTGCTCTTCCGATGACATGCGTCGGCATTACTGCTCCGCCGATACTCGCCGGGGAGTGCAACTGGTGAAGCAGCGCAGCGACTCCTCTTGCCGCCAGGGCTACAGCTGGGGTTATGACGGTCGGGGGATTTGGGTCGATAAAGGCTGCCGTGCCGACTTTCAAACCGGGCGGTGAGTTCAAGTCGATAAGAGGACAGAGGGCGGCCTTCGGGCCGCCTTTTTATTGAATTAACAATTCCTAATGCCCTCTAGATTCTCCTTCGCAATCAACTGACGTCGCGATTTCCCCTCCGGGCAGCCATGCTTCTCGAAGCCCAGTCAAATTACCAGCGTCACTTGAGACCCTTACAGCCGGCACGTACGCTGGTAGAGATCACCCTACACCGGAGGACTCATGGCAACACCGGGCCGAGCGCCCAGCCCCAACACTGCTCAATCCGTTCCGCCGGCGCCTGCGCTGCTGCTGGCCATGCTCCAGGTGTCGACCCATGTGAGCGATCTGATCTTTTCACCGGGAAGCCACCCTCATGTCGAGGTTAGCGGCCAGTTGGTTCCGGTAAAGATGGCAGGGTTATCGGTCCTAAGTGCGAACGACACGCTACGAATCGCGCAGGAATTGATTGGAGACAACAAGCAGGCGCTCGCCATGCTGCAACAGCAAGGCTCTTGCGATATCTCCTACAGTCTGCCGGGGACCGCCCGTTTTCGAGTCAACGTCTTTGTACAGCGAGGCAGCCACGCGATTGTGATGCGGGTAATTCCCAAGACGATCCCCAGCTTCGATGAACTGAAGCTACCGGATGAGCTTGGTCGCGTTGCCGATCTGAAGAATGGAATTGTGCTTGTCACCGGTCCTACCGGCTCGGGCAAGTCGTCAACCTTGGCTGCGATTCTCGACCGCATCAATGAAACCAAGGCGTACCACATTCTTACTATCGAAGATCCGGTCGAATTCATGCACCGGCACAAGCGTTCGATTATTCATCAGCGCGAGTTGCACAGTGACACTCCGAGTTTTGCGCTGGCCCTGCGGGCCGCGCTCCGGCAGGCTCCCAAGGTGATTCTCGTTGGCGAAATGCGGGATAAGGAAACTATCGAAATTGCCATGGAAGCGGCCGAGACCGGCCATCTGGTGCTGTCAACGCTACACACAACGGATGCCTCTAAAACCGTCGAACGAATCATCGGCGTATTCCCCTTGAACGAGCAGCATACGATTCGTAACCGGTTCGCGAAGAGTTTCCGCTACATCGTTTCCCAACGGCTGCTTCCGCGCAAAGCCGGGCAGGGGCGCATCGCTGCAATTGAAATCTTGAAGTCGACGGTCCGCACCCGCGAGTATCTGGACAAGGGTGAAGTCGAAGGCAAGAGCTTGCTTGACGCCATGCGGGATGGAGATACCGAAGGCATGCAACACTTCGACGGTGAGATCGAGAAATTGATCCGGGCGGAGATGATTGACTACGAAACCGCCATGACCTATGCCACCAACCCGGGGAACTTGCGTCTCCTGCTTGCAGACCTGGGCTTGGAGCTCCCCGCAGGCGTGGTGCAGAAGGCTGCACCCCCTGCGAAGGCGAAGAAAAAAGAGGACACAGAATTGGAGATCGAATAGTCAGCGCACGATGATTCCGGCGTAGCCTACCACCCGTTCGCGGTCACCGGAAATGTCGCCCGAGGTCGCGTACTTCACCATTTCCGAGACCTTCGCACCCAATCGGCGAGCCGCAGTAAGCATTGCCACAGCAGGGCCAAAGCCGCACATGCTGATGTTTTCGTTCATCACCACATCAAACAGACCCGGCGCATCCATCGCCAGAATGCGCTCGATGGCAAGGTAGTCCTTCTGCCGGGTTACCGCGTCGTTCTCATAATGGTTCATGTCGCTTGACGCGATCAGGAGCACGGGTTCGCCCAGTTCCCGAACGGTGTCTGCGATGGCGATTCCGAGCGCTTCAAGAATTTCATAGCGGCTGGTGCCCAAAGCGATCGGTACTAAAGTGCAGTCAGGTCTCCTGACCTGGAGGAAGGGTAACTGCACTTCAGCGGAGTGTTCAGCCCGATGCGCCTGGGCGTCTTCAGCAAGGAGAGGGAAGCGTTGTTTGAGAGCTTCCGCGAGCTGCGAATCGATCGGAAACATTCCCAAGGGCGTCATCCAATCGCCCTGACTCATGATCGCGAGCGGATGTCCAACGCCGGTATGGTTCGGGCACAGCAGGATGCATCGCCGCGGCAAATCGAGCGTGGCATACACCGCGCCGGCAACGTGCCCGGAATACATATATCCGGCGTGCGGCGCAATGCAACCGATGGCGGGAATTGTTGCCGACTGGAGACCGATGAACGACTCCACTGCAACCCTAAGCTCGCCCGGATCGCGCGGATAGAAACGTCCGGCGACCGCAGGTTCGCGAATCGTCCGGGCCATGAAGCCTCCTGTTGGCTGCGCTTTTCCAGCAGAAATCCAGGCCGCGCGCCTGCTTCGGGGTCAGTCCGCGCTCGAATTCAGTAACGCGCGATACAGGGCCGCGCTCTTTTCCAGGCTCAAGGCTTCGGCGCGGACCGTCGGCTTCACGCCAGCCTTTTCCAACGCGGCCTTCAGCACGGCCGACGGATATTGCACCTTGAGATTATTCCAGAGAGTCTTCCGCTTCTGCCCAAAAGAAAGTTTCAGAAAGCTGATAAAGCCAGCTTCCGGCACGCGCAAGCTATCGATCTTTGGAGCCATGCGAAGCCGCACAACTGTCGACTCGACCTTGGGCGGGGGCGAGAATGCATCGGGCGCGAGGGTGAACATTTTTTCCACCCGCGCATAAAGCTGTGCTGTGGCCGAAAGAAGGCCATACTCACTCCGCCCCGGGGCTGCCGCCAGCCGCTCCGCTACTTCGCGTTGGACCAGCAGGACGATCGTTTCGAAATATTGCCGGAATTCGAAAAGCCGGAGGAGAATATCTGAGGTAATGAAATAGGGAAGATTGCCAACCACTCGCACCGCTTCGGGCTGGGGGGTGATCCCCGGGCGCGTGCTTCCGGGCTTCGGTCCAAAGAGAGTGTGAAAATCGATGGCCAGAACATCCCCTTCGATGATCTCGACATTCGGCTCCTGGGAAAAATTCATGCGCAGTTGCGCCGCCAGCACCCGGTCGATTTCAATCGCAATCAACCGCCGCGCTCTCTTCGCCAGCAAAGATGTCAGAGCCCCGCGTCCAGGTCCAATTTCCAGCACCGTACTTTGGGAGATATCACCCAGCGCTTCCACAATGCGCATCGGCGCAGCCGTGTCGACCAAGAAATGCTGACCCAGTTTGGGCCTGGCGCGGGAAGCTTCCGGAGCAGCGGTTTTTGTCACGTTTACCTCTTTCTGACTGGCTTCCCGGCGTTAGACTGGCGGGTCGTCCATACTAGCGCATGTCGCGAAGTCCGTTGGCGCGGCGGAGTATGCTGTAGCAAGCCCCGGTCAACATGATAGCGTGTGCCGGTGGGAGCGCGGGACCTGCGCTGACAAGGAGCCGCCTGGATGCAAATCGCCTTCGCAGCTTCGGAATGTGTGCCATTCTCGAAAACCGGAGGTCTGGCCGACGTCGTCGGGGCCCTGCCTCGCACTCTTGCGGCCGCTGGACATCAGGTCAGCGTTTACATTCCCCGTTACCGTCAAACCAGGCTGAAGGACCCGCAGACCGTGGTTGCGAGCGTCACCATTCCCTTTGACGACAGGTACCGTTTTTGCTCGGTGGTCAGAGGCGAAAAGATTGCCGGAGTGAGCTTCTACTTTGTTGACTATCCGCCATTTTTCGACCGGGAGGCGCTTTACGGAACTTCCGTCGGCGACTATCCGGACAACGCCGAGCGCTTTGCCTTATTTTCGCGCGCCGTGCTGGAGGCCTCGAAAATCATCGGTGTGCCACAGATTTTCCATTGCCATGACTGGCAGTCCGCACTCGTCCCCGTCCTGTTGCACACACAATACGCCGAAGACCCCGCCTTCCGCGACGTTGCGACCGTTTTTACCATCCACAACATGGGATATCAGGGCCTTTTCCCGCCCGATACGCTGCCGTTACTCACGTTGCCATGGGACTTGTTTGCCATCTCCCGGATGGAATTCTTCGGCAGCGTAAATTTCCTCAAGGGCGCCCTCGTATTCGCGGACTTCGTCACCACCGTGAGCAGGAAGTACAGCCAGGAAATCCAGACCACCGAATTCGGATTCGGCCTGGAAGGTGTACTACGCACTCGATCTTCGACCGTTACCGGAATCCTGAACGGTGCGGACTATGAGGAGTGGAGTCCCGAGACCGACAAGTTCATCGTGGCTCCGTACTCGCCCCAGGATTTGTCCGGCAAAGCTAAATGCAAACAGGACTTACTCGCAGATTTTGAATTGGAGGGAGCTGATCCACGCCTGCCCGTGATTGGCATCGTCTCCCGGTTCGCCGCGCAGAAAGGTTTTGACCTGATTTCCCAAATCATGGAACGGCTGGCGCGGGAAGACTTAACCATCATCGTCCTCGGGAATGGAGACAAGATTTACGAAGAAATGTTTCTCCGGCTGGCGAAGCAATTTCCTCAGAAAATTGCCGTGAAAGTCGCCTACGACAATACCGTCGCCCACAAGATTGAGGGTGGGAGCGATATGTTCCTGATGCCTTCCAGATATGAACCTTGCGGATTGAATCAGATGTACAGCTTGAAGTATGGAACGGTGCCGATCGTACGCGCGACTGGGGGGTTGGATGACACCATCGACCATTGGGATCCTCGAACCGGCAAAGGCACCGGTTTCAAATTCACCGACTACAACGGCGAAGCTCTGCTCTTGACCATCAAAGAGGCTCTGCGAGCATTCCGCGATCAGACTTCCTGGCAGCAGCTCATGCGCAACGGCATGAACAAAGACTTTTCCTGGAATGCTTCGGCGAAGGAATACGTGCGCGTCTACGAACGCGCCCGGCAGTTGCGGACAGGCAATCCAGTACCATCGATGCGCACCGAAGCCATTGACTTGGAACCAATTAGCCGCTAACGATTTGTCTAGTTATAGTTAATTGAATTTCAGACCGTCGTGAGGTTGCGCCGCCGCCGTCTTGGTAAAATCGAGTCGCACTCTTGGTCTTGCTCCCCATGAGTCCCTTCCCCAGAACGATCTTCCACGTCGATATGGATGCGTTCTTCGTTTCGGTGGAAGAGTTATTCAACCCGGAGATAAAAGGAAAGCCTGTTGTCGTAGGCGGCCAGCGTGACGAGCGTGGCGTGGTTTCGGCGGCCTCGTATGAGGCCCGCAAATTCGGCGTGCATTCTGCCATGCCGCTGCGAACGGCCGCGAAGTTGTGCCCACAAGCTATCTTTCTGAACGGCCACCCCGACCGCTATCGCGAATGCTCCGAGAAAGTGCACCGGGTGCTGACGTCGTTCTCACCCCAGGTCGAAATGGCCTCCATCGACGAAGCCTACCTCGACATGACCGGCACCGAGCGGTTGCACGGCCCGCCGCTTCGTGCGGCCCATCTGCTACATCAGAAAATGAAGTCCGACACGCGGCTGAACTGTTCCGTAGGAATCGGGATATCCAGGCTGATCGCCAAAGTTTCTTCGGCCAGGGCCAAGCCCAACGGAGTTCTCTGGATCGTGCCCGGACAGGAAGCAAAATTCCTGGCCCCGCTTGATGTACGCGAGATTCCCGGCGTAGGAAAAGTTACGGAACAAAACTTGCACGGTTTGGGCATCCGCAAAGTAGGAGACCTGGCGCGATTCGATGAGGCCTTTCTGGAAGAGCGTTTCGGAAAATGGGGTTTGGCCCTGGCGGGTAAAGCACGCGGCGAGGACGCCGGCGGCTGGTTCGACAGTGAGGTTGGCGCCGACAGCGATCCCAAGTCCATCAGCCACGAACACACTTACAACGAAGACACTGCTAACCCCGAGCAGTTGGAATCCACCTTGATGCGTTTGTCGGAGATGGTGGGGCGCCGCTTACGTGAAGGCAGCTTTTACGCGGGTACCATTCAGCTTAAACTGCGCTACAAAGATTTCACTACCATCACCCGGGCCCACACTTTGCCGTCGCCAACCCAGCTCGACAACGAAATCTTTGAGCAGGTGCGGCTTCTGTTTCGTAAGAACTGGCGCAAGGGAGCACAGGTGCGCCTGCTTGGTGTGCAGGCATCCTCGTTTGAAGGCCAGCAGGCAGAGCAGGGAAATTTGCTCGAAGATGACCGCCGCCAGCGCTGGCAACAAGCTTTGTCGGCTGCCGATCGCCTGCGCGACAAGTTCGGAGAGTCGAGTGTTTCACTGGCCAGCGGCTTACGAGGCGGCTTCCGTGAACGCACCCACGAGAACCCGGCGGGGTTGCCGGGGAAAGGAAAGTCTCGGGAGTGAACCAATGCAGGCGCGGGCGTCCTGCTCCTGCTGTGCCTCAGCTTAGTTATTGGGAGTCGCGTTCGCCGTTGTAGGCGATCCCGGATTGGCCCCGCTCCCGTAACGGGTCAGCCTTGGGAAAAAAGGCGTAACTTCAAACGGCATTTTGTCTCGGGCTGACGTGATTGCGACGGGCGACGTCTTGATCAGTTCTACGTGATCATCCCAAGGATTCAACTTGACGCGTCCTCCCAGAGGCAATGCAGGGATCTGATCCAGTTTGTTCGGATCCAGCGCTGGCGCCGACGTCATCAGGGCCGCCATCCGTTCGATCCCACCCTTGCCATCCGTGAGACTGTTGCCCAGATGCGGGGTCAGTAATGCTGACAGCCCTGATCCTCTTTCCGACAATTGCCGCAGGAACAATCCAGCCGTATCCAATTTCTGCGCATAAGGCGAATTCTTCAATAAGTCCACAGCCTTCTTGTCGGCTGCAACTTCTTCGTCCGGCACGTGCCGGAAGCCGAGATTCTGATATGTAGATTCGTCGGAGAAAAGCATCCGGTCGTTGAAAGCGTAGCGGCTGCCCAGGTTATGTCCCAGGACGATGTGAGCCAGTTCGTGCGAGAGAACCATCGCGAGGCAGGCTTCGTCAGGAAGCACGTCGATCAGACCGCGGCTAACCACGATGGTGTTGCCCACGCTGAAAGTCTCGAGCGGCGACGTCAGCATCACGCGGGTTCGAACCGGGCGCGGCAGTTCGAGATTGTTGGTCACCTCGATATTGTTGACCACAGTCATCAAAATCTTGTCGACTTCGCCTTGCGGAGCGAGCAAGCCCGCATTTTGCAGCCGTTCGATTACGTTGTCCTCTGCCTGCTGCTGCCATTCGCGCTGGGCCTGCAATGGAGAGGCGTCCTGCGAAGTCGGGCTTTCATCCTTCACCGAAGAATCCACCAGGACCTGGGTGAGTTCATCTTCCTTGCCGTTCTTCTTCAAGTCATAACCCCAGATACGGGTTTGCGCCTTGAAAGCCATCTTGTCCTTGTTGTCCTTGCCGGAACTGAAGTCGCCTTCTTCGCTGTAGATATAGGCCGGCACCCAGTAACCCGGAATCAAGTTCAGCCGCCAGCTATCCATGTGGAAGAACTGGGCGTTCCTGGGGCCGGGGCGCATATGTGCCGTTCAGACGGACGACGTTGAAATCCTGATCTTCCACCCAGATGCGGCCCAGGAATCGTCCCTTGCCGGCATCTTTCTTGGGCGTAATGTCGAACACGATGCAGCGTACATCTCCCAGAAATTCGCGATGCACGTACTTGAAGTCGTAGTGCGCGCGGTCGAAGTCATCGCGATCGGCAAAGATCATCCACGAAAAACCAATGGGCTTGTATTCGAACTTGAACAACTTCGTGAATCCGCCCATCATGCGGTTCTGCAAACTGGAGTCTCTCGAAAGATAGTCTTCGCGATCCACCGAATCACTAAGGTCCAGACGACCGAAAAAGTAGTGATCCTCCCTCGGCGAAGGGCCCATTTGCGGATCGAACTTCAGGTTCTGCAGATACGTTTCAACGAGCGGCGTGCGCGTCTTCAGCATCGCGATCAATCCGCGTTCGCGCTCAATTGCACGATCAACCACCTGGTCCATGGTGGTAGGAGAAGCGGAGGCAACCGGCGGAGGCGCAGGAGTCGGCGAAGTCAGGTTCGAAGCCGGCGGTGCAGCTTGCGGTACAGCCGCCGGTGATTCGGCTTGAGGCTGGTTACCGGTTGCGGCCGGTGAGGAAGCCGGCGCGGTCGTTTGCTGTCCCATCGCGTTCAACGTGACCAGCAACGAAGCCGTGACGATCCATTTCCAAGTACGCATGACTAAAATCCTCTCTGTCTTATCGCTCTGCGCGCCTGCCTAGTAGGCCAGCTGGAAAACCACATGTACGGTTGCCGTGGAGTCGATGGGTTGATTGTAGTGCTGGGCGGGCTTAAAGCGCATCTTATTTGCCGCCGCGATCGCTGCTTCGTCCAGGCCATGACCCATGCCCCGTACTACGCGATTCACGTGCAGCTGTCCATTTGCCCCGAACATGACTTCCAGCAATACTTCACCTTCCAGCCGGAGGCTGCGCGCCTCCTCAGTGTAAACCGGATTGGGCTTGGACAAGATTTCCACAGGTGCCGTGGCTGGTCCTGTGTCAGCTTGCTGCTGTTTCATTCCGCCTCGGCTGACTTGCTGTTCGGCGAAGCCGGCATTTTGGACGGTTGCCCCTCGTCCATTGCTGCGGCCATCACCCTGACCGCCCTGCGCGATTCCATTGCCAAAGCCCGCGCTCGCAATCGTTCCCTTTATGCCCTTTGTCCCGCCGGAGCCGTTGCCAGTGCCACCGCCCGGCGGCAGATCGAAGGCACCTGAGTTCGCCACCACCAGATGCGCATTCTGCTTGCCTTGTCCCTGAACTCCATTGGGATCGCCAAACCCGCCAGTCTGAACTTTCTCGATCGGAGCATTGACTGTTGGAGTGGCTGTGCTGCCAAATTCCCCCGTATGGATGATCAGGGACGGGCGAGCTCCGCCAGTCACCTGCTTCAACACGGTGGGCGTGAAATTGTTGGCCTCGATCTTTGGGGCTACTTCTTCTTCAGTCCGCGGCTTCGGAGCCCGTATCTCGCGTGGAACCGTCAACTTCGGGGCTTGGAAAACCGGTGCTGCAGGCAGAAGTTTGGCTTGGACACGCGGCTGCGGCTTGACTTTGAGCGGTTCGGGCTGAAGGCTCGGCATCGGAACCAGTTCGGTCACATGATATTGCCGCGCAATGTTCAGGCTGTCCGGCCAGATCCAGCCGATGTTGATCATCACGATGATCAGCAGTATCAACAGGCCGTAGGCGGCCGCGAGGGCGCGCCGGTCGAGTTTGCGCTCGGGTAAAATCCCTAACTGAAAGGTGTCAGGCGTAGGCATTCATAGACTCCAAAAAAGGGACCCGAGCCTGGGGAATTGCACCGGGTGGAGCTTTTAAGTTACGGGACAATCAGAGAGGGGTAAACGTGCCCTGCGGGGGTGTCCTTCAGTAACCTGGGTAATGCCAGAATGGAACTGTTTGAAAAAATAGGGGTTGCCAGCGCTACCTTCAGGCGCCTCGCGTTCGCCGCCACGCAAAAATGTAGAAAACCGGTACGCCGGCGAGAATGGCCAGAGACCCAAATGCCGATAAACGTAGATTTCCCGTGAATGTGTAGTAGAGGAGCACCGTGGAGGCCAGAACGAAGAGGGCAGGCACCACGGGATATCCCCAGACTCGATAGGGCCGGGAAGCGTCGGGCTCGCGTTTCCGAAACACGAATACCGTGCTGCTTGCGATCATGTAGAACAGCCACTCGGCAAAAATCGCCAGCGAAAAGAACTGCCGAAAGTTCCCTCCAAAGAGCAGCAGGATGATGGCAAGAATGGCTTGCACCACAATCGCGCTGGACGGCGTATGAAAGCGGGGATGAACGTCTGCAAGCGCGGAGAAGAAGTACCGGTCGCGCGCCACTGCAAACGGCACCCGTGCGCCGCTCATGACGGTTCCGTTCATGGCCACCAAGCATTGAAAGCGCCATTCCTGCCGACACAATGCCCGCACCCAAACTTCCTAACACTACTGCCATGGCATCGGACGCCGCTCGCGGTGAAGTCGCAATGCTCGACGCGGGCAATACGTACTGCACGGCGGCGTTCACGAGCATGTACAGAACGCCCACCAGCGCTACGCCGAAAATCAGCGCGATCGGAATGTTGCGCTCTGGATTACGAATTTCTCCGGAGACCATGTTTAAGTCGTTCCAGCCGTCGTAGGCCCATAACGCCGCGACCAACGCGGCCATGAAACCAGCCATACCACCTTTGGCACCGGTAAAAGTTCCGGCGAAATTCTGCCAGCTGCCACCGCTGTAGCTGAAGCCAATTCCGACGATCGCGAGAATGATGACAACTTTTAGCAACGTGAATACCAGTTGAAAGTCGCCGGCTCTTTTGATGCCGATGTAATTGAGCACGGAAATCAGCACGGCGGCAGCAATCGCCAGGACTTGCCCGTAGGTCACGGCGAATGGCACAGAGATAAAATTGCTTGCCAAAAAATTCAAAGCGGGAAACGTTCCCAAAACGCGGACAAAGCCCGTGGCGAGAGTCGCGATAGACGCTGGCTTGGCGATGATGAACCATGTCCAGGCATAAAGAAACGAAGGCAGCGGCCCGTAGGCGTCGCGGATGTATACGTACTCTCCACCCGCCTGGGGCTTCATGGCGCCGAGTTCGGCATATGTGAGGGCGCCAAAGAAAGAAAGCAAGCCGCCCACCAGCCACGCCAGATAAACCAGTTTTGCAGAACCGGCGGCCTGCATCATCTCAGCGGGAACCAGAAAAATTCCGCTGCCAATGATGGTCCCGACCACGATTGCCGTGGCATGGCTGGCGCCCAAGTCGCGCGCGAGTTCAGGACGTCCGGAGACTTCCCGGGGGATGCTTTCCATGTAGGGGTTGAAGTATACGTTAGGAAGAACAAGCTCTTAACCGCAAAGGTCGCGACGCCTTTCTTCGCGTACTTCGCGTCCCTTTGCGGTTAAATGCTTTAAGCCGCCGGCTCGCGATAGTTGTTTACCAGTCGCTTGATGCCTTCCTTCAGGAAAACTACCTGGAAATTGATTAACAGGCCAACAGGAATGTGTAACAGGCGAAGGTGGGAAAGCAGTTGCGCGTCGTCAACCGGATGCAAAGCGTCTTTTCATTTGGTTTCGACTATCACTCTGTTTTCCACGACGAGGTTTGCTCGAAAGCCGCAATCCAGCTTTACGTGCTCGTAAATTAACGGAATCGGTTTCTGACGTTCAACCTTCATGCGCAGACTTTGAAGCACGTAAGCGAGGCAAGTCTCATACGCGGACTCGAGTAGGCCCGGCCCAAGCTTTCGATGCACTTTGAGAGCAGCATCGATGATTTCGCGGGTAAGATCGGGACTTCGCATGCTACTGAGAAAGTCAAAATCTTACCGCAAGGGACGCTAGGGAAGCCGCAAGGGACGCCAAGAAAAAAGAGAACTGCCCAAAATGGGAACACGGCATTTTTTGTATTTCTTTGCGTGCTTTGCGACCTTCGCGGCTAAGCGCTTTTCTCTCCAACCATCAAACTCGCCGCATATCCCACCGCGAACGTAATCACGGTACCGATGGCCACGTACCACGTCCAGGGCACTCTGGTGCCTAACCAGATGTAAAGCTCAGCAATGAAGCCGCATAGCATTCCGACGATTGCTCCAGTCTGATTCGCCCGCTTCGTGAGCACGCCCAGCAAGAAAACTCCCAGCAGCGCGCCATAGGCCACGGAAGCAATCTGCAATCCCACTTCGATTACACGCCCTACTTTGTTCAGCGAAAGCACGGCCAAACCGAAGAGCAACACAGCCCACAGCAAGGTCGCAATTCTTGAGAGCCGGATCTTGCGGGCTTCGTCCGTCTGGGGATGCCGTTGCAGATAGAAATCCATGATCGAAGTGGACGAAAGCGAATTGAGCGCGGCGCTCAGGTTCGACATCGCCGCCGCCAGAATTGCCGCGATCAGCAATCCCGAAATCCCGTGCGGCATCTGGCTCACGATAAACGTCGGATAAATCCTGTCTGCCTTGCCAAAATTCGCCGAGGGCACGTGATAGAACTCGAACAGCATGACGCCAATCAGAAGGAACAAAGCAAACTGGAACAGAACTGCGACTCCGCTGGATATCAGCGCAGCGGCCGACTGCCGCTGATTCCGTGCAGCCAACAGGCGCTGCACAATCAACTGATCGGTTCCGTGGCTGGCCAGGGTGAAGAAAGTCCCGCCGATTAATCCGGCCCAGAACGTGTAAGGTCTCCAGAAGTCGGGGGTGAAATCGAAAACCCGCAGTTTGCCCGCGTTCTCCGCCAAATGATGAATCGCTGGCCAGCCTCCGGGCACGAGGTGCAAAATCGTGAACACACCCACCAGCGTTCCCCCGACGTAAATCGCGGTCTGTACCACATCCGTCCAGATCACCGCCGCCAGCCCGCCTTCGAAAGTGTAGATCAGCGTTAGCGTCGTGATGATTGCAATGGAGGCGATCTCGCCCGTCCCCAGTGCGATGGCTACCACGATGGAAACCGCGTAAACTCGCACTCCCTCAGCTGCGGCCCGGGTCACCAGAAAAAGGCCGGCCGTCAGAGAACGCAGCCGCTTGCCGAAGCGGCGTTCAATCAATTCGTAAGCGGTGTACAGGTCGCCACGGAAATAATGGGGCAGAAGAACAAAGCTGATCATTACACGGCCCACAACGTATCCCATTACCACTTGCAGAAACGTGAGATCGGTATCGTAAGCCAGACCCGGAATTCCGATGATCGTCAGGGTGCTGGTTTCCGCCGCGACGATGGAAAGTGCAATCGCCCACCAGGGAATGTTCCGGTCAGCCAGAAAGTAGTCACGCAAAGTGCGTTGTTTTTTGCGGAAACGCAATCCGAACAGAGTGATCCCACTCAGGTAGAGCGCGATGATGGCGAGATCAAGCTTGTCCAGAACCATGCGTAATTCCGAGAGCTGAAAAGTAGCGCCAGTATTCTGCGAGCGTCGGAGATGCTATTCCAGAGTAGCGGCTTTGCCGGTCGAAATTTCGCGATCCGCCGCGGGGTACCCATCTCGTCAAGCCGTTTCCCAAATCTCCCATCGCGGCAATGAAGCCAGGCTCATGATAGAACTACGCTCGTGGCCATCTTTCTCGGCATTGACGGCGGGGGCAGCAAGACTTCTTGCCTGATCGGCGACGAAACATCGATCCTCGGCGCGGGAACGGCTGGGGGCAGCAATCCCGTCCGCGTGGGTGAGGCCCAGGCGCATGAGGCGCTGGCAGCTGGAATCCAGCAAGCTTGCGCGGTAGCCAACGTCAACCCATCGCGGATACAGAAAGCCTGTATCGGTCTGGCGGGAGCCGTGCGGCCTGAGGTCAGCGATCCGGTGCACCGCTTCATTGCGGAACTCGTTCCCGGCGAAATCGAAGTTGTTGGCGATATGGTTATCGCCCTCGAAGCGGCGTTCGGCAGCCGAGCCGGCGTGATTGTGATCGCGGGTACCGGGTCGATCGCGTATGGCCGCGACGCGCACGGGCAAACCGCTCGCGCCGGAGGCTGGGGATTCGCTATCTCAGATGAGGGATCGGGTCACTGGATTGGCCGCTCCGCTGTGGCCGCCGCGGTCCGAGCCCTGGACGCGGATTCCGCGGAGACAACGAATCAATCTCTGCTCGGTAGCCTAATGAAATCCTGGCGAGCGGGCACCCGTGAACAGCTGGTGGTCATGGCGAATGCCACTCCGCCGCCGGACTTTTCGGCGCTCTTTCCGGTCGTGCTTGCCTCGGCCGATCACGGTGATCGCATTGCGCTCGACATTCTGACTCAGGCGGGTGCCGAACTTGCAAACCTGGCCGCAGCCGTCATCGCGCGCCTCCTGGTCAATTCCGACGCTCCGTCGGTTGCGGTGTCGGGCGGCGTCTTCAGTAATTCGAGTTTGGTACGCCAGGTGTTTTACGGCCAGCTGCGTTCGCAATATCCGGGCGCTGCAATCAATCCCAGCATGATCGATCCAGTTCGAGGCGCGCTGGAGATGGCGCGCAAAGGCGCTGCGAAATAATTTCTCCGCGATAGTTATTGCACAGTGAGCATTACCTGCGTGCTCCGGCTGACTGAACCAACCCGAGCCGGTAACCGTGATGGTGTAGCTTCCGGCGGGAGTCCCCGGATGCCCAGCATCGCTCTTGGTGCTGCCAAGGCGATCATGACTCGCGAGCGATCCGTATTCGGAACCAGTTCTCCTACCTTGACCAAAAACCATTGCGGCAGACAGCAACAAAGCACTAAGTAGATAGGAGCGACACCAAGAGTTCATAAGCATCCGAAGCGGGAAGACCGCCGAACACACCAGTAACATGCACTTGCGTTGAGCCGCTGTGACGGATGAGCCGGATGTTGTTTTTTGTTTCTAAATTGGGAATTTCAAGTACGAGCAGGTAGCCGGCAGGAGACTACACGAAAGTTGACGAAGACATCGGACTTCCAACACGACGGCCGCTGTTGCCCGTTATTCATACCTCAACGCTTCAATCGGATCCAGACGCGCCGCCTTGCGGGCAGGGTAGAAGCCGAAGAAAACGCCGACCGCCATCGAGAACAATACAGCAGCAAAGATCGCCGTGGGAGACACCAGCACCGGCCATCCCAGGGTTTGAGTAATCATGTAAGAAGCGCCCATGCCTGACAAAATCCCGATACCGCCACCCACGATACTGAGGACGACGGCTTCGATCAGAAATTGCTGTTGCACATCCCCTTCTGTCGCGCCGATGGCCATGCGAATACCGATTTCCCGCGTCCTCTCGGTCACCGAAACTAGCATGATGTTCATAATCCCAATGCCGCCAACCAGTAGCGAAATGCTGGCGATCGAGCCCAGCAGAATGGTGAACAGGCGGGCATTCTGATCAGCCAGGTCGGCCATGTCAGCCAGGTTGCGGACATAGAAATCGTCGTCTTGGGCGGAGCGAATGCGATGTCGGTCGCGAAGCAGAGCGGTGATCTGCTGCTGTGCGGTGTAGCTGGCATCCTTCGAAACCGCGGAAACCATGATCCAGCGCAGCCAGTCCTGGCCAGTGATCTTTTTCTGCAGGGTAGTGATCGGTACCAGAATGATGTCGTCCTGGTCCTGACCCATGGCCGCCGATGTCCCCTTGGCAATCAACAACCCGACCACCTTGAAAGGAAGATTGTTGATACGGATGGTTTCGCCAATCGGATCGGTCGCTCCAAACAAATTCTTGCGCACGGTTTCGCCGATGACAGCCACGTTGGCGGCCATGCTCACATCGTCCTGAGAAAATGAAGAGCCCTCCGCCATGGGCCAGCTGCGAATGTCGAAGTATTGCGGCTCAGTCCCATTGATGGTCGTCGCCCAGTTGTCGTTTCCAAACACTACCTGAGCCGATGCCTGGCTGCCCGGCGCAGCCGCCTTCACCGAAGGACACTCGCGCATGATGGCGACCATATCATCGTAAATCAGGGTCTTGGTGGCGCCCCATCCCATTCTCGTGCCGCCGCGATTGACTGTGCCCGACTGCACAAACAACATGTTGGAACCCATGGCTGCGATCTGTTGCTGTGCCTGCTGCTGCGCACCCTGCCCAACACTCACCATGGCGATCACGGCCCCTACTCCAATAATGATGCCGAGCATCGTCAGGATAGAGCGCAGCTTGTTCCTGGCCAGTGCGCGCATTGCGATACGAATGATCGCTATTAAATCCATGTGCCCTTCAATCTTCCAGCGCCGGCATATTTTTCAAAACATCCGCCGCGATGGGCCGGTTCTTTACCTGCTCGTCACGGCGAATGGTTCCATCCTTGAAGTGGATGCCACGCTTGGCGAATTCTGCAATGTCAGGTTCGTGCGTCACCAACACGATGGTCAGCCCGTTGTCATTGAGCTTTTGAAATACTTCCAGAATCTCGACTGACGTGCGGCTATCGAGATTGCCCGTAGGTTCGTCGGCCAGCAAAATTGACGGTCGATTGACGAGACCGCGCGCGATGGCGACCCGCTGCTGCTGACCTCCGGAGAGCTGCGAAGGGAAGTGGTCCATGCGATCCGCCAGTCCCACCAGTTCGAGCGCTTCACTCGCGCGCTTTCGGCCCTCTTCCTTGCTGATCTGCGCATACAGGGTCGGCAATTCGACATTTTCCAGCGCCGTGGTACGCGAGAGCAGATTGAATCCCTGAAAGACGAAACCAATTTTGCGATTGCGGATGGTTGCCAGTTCTTTCTTGCTCAATTCCGATACCGCGATGCCTTCCAGCAGGTAGCGGCCCGTAGTCGGCTTATCAAGACAGCCCAGGATGTTCATGAACGTTGATTTCCCGCTGCCGCTCGCGCCCATAATGGCGACGAACTCGCCTCGCTCGATACCCACGTTGACTCCGCGCAGCGCGTGCACCTTGGTTTCGCCCAGATCGTAATACTTGTGCACATCCTCGATAAGGATGATGCCGCGGCCCCCAGCTGAACCGGTCGTCGGGGAAACGGATTGTTGGATCGTGGCCATCCGCTACCTTATGCGCGGCGTTCCGGCGCCGCCGACGCCAGGAGGCCGGCTTGCACCCGAACTTGCAGTCATTCCGCCGGTCACCAACTCGTCGCCTTCATTCAGCTGGCCTTTCAATACCTGCGCGACTTCAGTGACGGTGTGGTCGGTGATGCCCGTACGAATTCTTACCGGTTCCAGCGTTTTATCTGGACGCAGCTTCCAGACCACGGCCACATCTGCTCGCGGAGTGTGTGTCGGCGACGTGCTGCCCGCGGCTTCTCCGCCGCCATGTGTGCCCTCGCCTTGTGCACCCTGGTCATGAGCACGCCGTTGTTTGCCGGATGCGCCGGTATCGCCAGATGCTCCCGGTGTCGTCGGACCACCTGCGGTTTGGGTTCCCGTCTGTCCTAAGGTCAGGCCGTATTGCTTGTACAACGCCCGGATCTGATCAGCCGACATGTCCGGTTTATAGCGCAAGGCTCCGTTGGGAACCCGCAACATATTGCTCGCATCGGCCACGGGAATGGTGATGTACGCAGTCATGCCGGGGAACAACTTCATCTGCGGATTGTCGAAATCAATAATCGTGTTGTACGTAACCACGTTCTGCACGGTGGTCGCATTCAAACGTACCTGCGACACCGTGCCGGTGAACGAGTCTTTGGGAAAGGCGTCCACTTTGAATGTGACTTTTTGGCCGGTGTGGATCATCCCTACATCCGACTCGTCAGTGCTGGCATAGACCTGCATCTTGGTGAGGTCCTGCGCGATCGTGAACAACGTTGGCGCCTGCAGGGAAGCGGCCACTGTCTGGCCTACATCGACGCTCCGCGCGATTACCGTTCCGTCAATGGGTGCATGAATGGTTGTGTAGTCGAGATTGGTCTGTGCCACGGTCACCGCGGCTTGCTTCTGCTGAGACTGCGCAACCGCCTGGGTGATGGCTGCCTTCGCGGCTGAAACCGCGGCGTCTGCCGTGTCAGCATTCGCCTTCGCCAGGTCAAGCTGCTGCTGGCTCATTACACCCTCTTTGGTCAGCCCCGAGGTGCGCTCAAAATCGGCCCTGGTTTGCACCGCTGTAGCTTGCGCCTTTTCCAGATTGGCCTGCGCCGCAACCTGATTGGCTTTGGCATTTGCCAGATCAGCTTTGGCTTGCAGTAAAGCTCCTTCAAACAATGAAGGATCGATCTGCGCCACGATCTGTCCCTTCTTCACCCGGGAATTGAAGTCGGCATTCAACCGCGAAATTGTGCCCGACACCTGCGAACCTACCTGGACTGTGGTCACGGCGTTGATTGTTCCGGTCGCTTCTACGACTTCGCGAATGTCTCCTCGATCCACCTTGGTGGTGAAATACTGCGGCTTGTCGTTGCCCTTGAATTGAAAGGCAGCGAAAACGGCGATGGCTACAACCACGAGACTCGCGATCAACCAATGGCGTTTAAGCATGTTCACGACTTCATCCTCGCTTTACCGCTGTTCAGACTCAATCGTTCCATAGTTGATTAAACCCCTCATTGGGGGTCTGGTTGCGTTTAGAATTGCTGGCTTCAGTGGAACGCGCCCAAGCCTTACTAACTACTATAGATCGGTGTTCACATCTTGCAGCATGAATGCGGCTCTTTTCGCAACCTTTACAAAAATTTACTAACATTAATTCAGGCTTAAGATGACGAATCGCAGTCTTCGGCAACCGGTTGCGAAGATAATTTTCTTTTGTGTTAATAGGCCCGTTTTGTCTCGCCGCACCCGAACCAATCTCTGCGTGGAAAGATTCTGATGGACTGGCAGGCATTCTCGCTCACTCTCCGGCTGTCCGCGCTGGTCGCCGCTGTTCTCACGCTCATAGGGCTCCCAGTCGCTTACTGGATCACGTATTCGCGATGGAGATGGAAGTTCCTCGCGGAAGCAATCGTTGCCATGCCCATCGTGATGCCTCCTACGGTGCTCGGATTTTATGTCCTGGTCGCACTCGGTCCCCGCAGTCCTCTAGGACGAGTCTGGGAATCGCTTACCGGTCACACTCTGGCCTTCACCTTTGAGGGGTTGCTCATCGGCTCGATCCTGTACAGTTTTCCTTTCGCGGTCCAACCCTTTGCCGCGTCGTTCGCTGCGGTCGATCATCGACTGGTAGCTGCCTCGCAAACTCTCGGTGCTTCCCGGTTGAAGACTTTCTTCCGCGTGATTCTGCCGCTGTCAGTTCCCGGCCTGGTGACCGGCGTAGCCCTGAGCTTCGCCCACACCATGGGCGAATTCGGCGTCGTCCTGATGGTCGGAGGCAATATCCCCGGCATCACTCGAACCGTCTCGATCGATATTTACGACAAGGTCCAATCTCTTAATTACTCAGGAGCGAACGCCACCGCACTGGTGCTGCTGGTGATTTCGTTCGCGGTGCTTTCGGTTGTATACGCCTTGAATCGGCGTGTCTGGTTGTGGAAGTAAGAGGGAAGGCCGGCGGTATGCTCCCGGCTACTTTGCCGGAGACTGAACGAAATCCCCAGAATCTATCTGGCCCAGACCAACCTTCACGATCTTCGAACCCAGAACACGTTCGAAGTCATGAAAGTAGGATGGAAGACAGCGGCTTGCAGTTTCGTCGATGCCGTCCATGAGTTGGTAGTGCAGGTGCGGTAAGAAGGTGTCTCCCGAAAAGCCGATCGCTCCGACCTGCTCGCCTTGCTCCACAGGATCGCCTTTTTTCACGTGTACACTTCCCGGCTTCATATGAAGAACGATGCTGAACTCGCCGTTCCCATGATCGATGACAACGTGATTACCGAGTCCAATCGGGTCCACTCCTTCAGGCAAAGACGCATAGACGAGCTCACCATTCTTGTAGGTATTGTCTGGCACGTCATTTTCCGCATCGGCCACCGTGCCGGCGGCCGGTGCGTACACGGGACTTCCGTATGAAAACCAATTCTCCGGCACGAAGCGGTCACCTCGATACAGCTCGCCCTTTGCATCCGCGATCATCAGGTCATAGCCGAAGCGAACGGAATTAGCGTGGAATCCGCTCTTGCGAAATACCGTTTGCCTGCGATGGTGGGCGTAAAAATCATGCCCGTCGAACACATAAATGCGGCCTCTCAGCGGAAGTAACAGGGTGCTCTTATTTGTATAAGGCATTGGATAAGCATCCGCCTCTGCCTTGGTCACGAAGTTGAGCATGTTTGGCTCTTTTTCGTCCGTCTTCTCGAGAAACACTTCATAGTGAAGTCGTGCCAAAGGCATCTCTTCCCCAAATGAGTAAAACGGATTGAAAACATCGAGCGACCCTCCGGCAGGAACCACGCGGTCCGGCACACTCGAAATGCCCGATGGTCTGCCGTTTTCGTCGACGTATCTCCGAAACGCAAGGGCGCCTGTCGCGTCGTAGACGGACACCTGAATCTTGTTAATTCGCAACGGAAGCGTTCCGCTGTTGTGCAACAACAGGTCGAAGTTGACTACCTGCTCGGCGTTACGTCTTTCGATGTACTGTTCTTTTGGTTCTATTGCGAGTGTGACGACTCCGCTGGTCGTTTGCGACAAAGCCGCCATTGAAGCTGCCACGAGAAACAACATAAGACACGCCAGACGCAAACGGGCCATGGGCCATTATCTTGTCCGAAGATGAAGACGTCCACTGTGCAGGCCGAACCCTGTCCTTATTGATGCTGCTAGATAGAGAACAAATGCTTCATATCGTTCCGGGATTACAATACCGTTGCCCGGTTGCAGCTTTCGATCTCCTTGATGGAATCAGCGCTCAATGACGCGGTGTTACTAAAATCGGGTCCGACGGGTCGCAATGAAGTTTCCGTGAAGGTTCGGAAGCGCCTGGGGAAGGACTTCGAACTCGACCTTTCAGTTGCCTTTCCGTCGGGCATTACCATCCTGTTCGGCCCTTCCGGCTCGGGAAAGACCACGCTGCTCGATTGCATCGCTGGGCTCATACGGCCGGATGCAGGACGCATCGTCTCCGCTGAGAGCGCGCTATTCGACAGCGCGGCCGGAATCGATCTCCCTTCGCAGCGTCGCAAGGTTGGCTATGTCTTTCAGGACCTGGCCCTCTTCCCCCATTTGAGTGTCGAGAGCAACGTCGAGTACGGGCTTTCGTCGCTCGAGAGCCGTGAGCGCAAGCAGCGCAGTTCGGCTATCCTCGAGTCGTTCCGAATTGCGAATTTGCGCTCGCGTCGGCCGGGGCAGATTTCTGGTGGAGAGCGCCAACGAGTTGCTCTGGCCCGCGCGCTGGTGATTGACCCTCGAATTCTCCTTCTCGACGAACCATTGGCGGCGCTCGACGCAGCTACGAAATCGAAAATCTTGGAAGACCTGCGCGCATGGAACCATGAGCACCGCATTCCGGTGGTCTACGTGACCCACAGCCGGGAAGAGGTTTTTGCTTTGGGCGAACAGGTGGTCATGTTGGACAAAGGACGTGCGATCGCGCAGGGAACTCCCCACGAAGTAATGACCGTGCCCCGGCAAGAGACCGTTGCTCAACTGGCAGGATTCGAGAACATTTTTGACGCTACGGTAATGGCCGCTCACGAAGAACGTGGCACCATGGTGTGCCAGTTGGCCGGAAGCAAGATTGAGTTGGAGACCCCGCTGGTTCACGCCGAGGTTGGTTCTACCCTGAAAATTGCGATCGGTGCCGGCGACATTCTCCTGGCGTCGCGTGAGCCCTCGGGATTGAGCGCCCGCAACATACTTCCCGGCAGCATTGTTTCGCTGGCCCAGCGCGACGTGGTCGTTGCCGCGAAAGTCGATTGCGGGGTAGAAATGGAAGTTCATCTCACCCTGGCGGCACGCGATTCCCTGCAACTCAAACCGGAGTCGCAAGTCTGGTTGATCGTGAAGACCCACTCCTGCCATCTGATGGCAGTTTCATAGCTCCGACGGATAGATCTGCCTCTACCCAAAAAGAAAAGGCCTCATCGCGCAGGCGACGAAGCCTTTTTAGAAACCACAAAGAAATTTATACGCTGAAGGAAGAACCGCAGCCGCAGGTGCTCTTCACGTTCGGGTTCTCGAACTTGAAGCCGGCGCCTTCCAGGCTCTCGACGTAATCCACGATGCAGCCGTTCAGATACATCACGGAGGTGGCATCCACATAGACCTTCAGGCCGTCCATGTCGAACACTTTGTCCATCATTCCGGCGCCATTCTCGAATTGCATGGAATACGAGAAACCAGAGCAACCGCCGCCCACCACGCCCACCCGCAGACCGGCAGGAACGGGGTTTTGCTGTCCCATGATTTCCTTGACCTTGGTGACAGCATTCGGGGTCAGGCTGATGGGAGCCTTTTTGGTTGTTTCTGCTGGCTTCACTTCGGGAACGGTAGTCGTCGCCATTAGGTATCTCCTTGAAAGGACTGAATCTCAGTATAGCAAAACCCGTGTCCGGGTAAATGGAAAATATGCTTGGGGACACGTTGCCTGTGAGCCCCTCATCACCACATTAGATGAGAGTTGGTGCTCTGGCGGTGCACACCCAAAAGTCACGCCAGGGGCTTGCAAACGGGTCTATAATCCGGCGTTGGGGCCCTTTCCTGAGCTGGTTGTGGGGCCACAACCGACATCCGCAACAAAGCCTCCGGGAACGGCTCGAAATCGGTACCGAGGTGTTATATGACTCCAGGATTGCTATGGCTGCTGATCGCGTGGGGCGTCCTGACCGGTGTTCTGATCATCCTCCTCATCTATCGCAGCACGCTCACCATGCAAGAGGATGATCAACTCTTTCTCGACGAATCCGCTTCCGCAATGGCAAAAGAACAGACGGAACTGATGGCCAAAGTGAACAAGATCACTCCCCTGGTCAAACTACTAGGCGCTACCTCGGGAGGCATGATTTTGCTGATCGCCGGTTGGGCTGTCTACCTGGGATTGAACGCCACGCAGCCTTAAACGGGCAGGAGCCGTTCAGCCGAACAGCCTTTTGCGCAACCGTACGAAGTAATCTGCTCGGACGCTGAAAAGTGCTTCCTTGCGTAGGGAAGTATTGCTTGCGTAACTTCTTGCTTTGACCTGACTTCGGGCTCCTGCCAATCCAGAGGGATGAATGAAGGCTTCAACAGTCCTGTTCTATGTGGGTATCACTTTCCTTGTTTCTCCCATCCTTCTGGCCCAGTCCTCGCCCGAAAGCCGGGAGATCACCGATCCCAAATCGATCCTTTCCGAAGCGAATGCTGCGGCGTACCCAATACCCGTCGAAGATCTTTTCTATACCCGCAACGTCTCAGGCCCCGCCTGGTCTCCGGATGGAAAAGAAGTGGTTTTCAGCACGGACATGTCGGGAAGAGTCAACCTGTGGAAAGTAAACGCCGCCGGAGGATGGCCTCTCCAGCTTGTTCAGTCAGACGAACGTCAATTCTCTGCGTCCTGGTCGCCTGACGGAAAGTGGATCGTCTACCAGCAAGACACAGGCGGCGACGAACTGTGGGACATTTACGCCGTCCCCAGCGGCGGTGGCAAAGCCGTCAACCTGACCTCCACGCCTGAGATTCGGGAAGAGAACCCGATCTGGTCTCACGACGGTAAGACCCTCGCCCTGAATTACAAACCCAAAGAGTCGACTGGATACAACATCGCATTGCTGGACTGGGAGACCAGAAAGATTCGCAACCTTACCCACGAAGCCAGCCCGAAACACTCATGGAGTGCCCTCGCCTGGAGCGCGGACGGCAAGACTTTGTTTGCGAACCGGCGCGAGATCAGCGGTGTTCCCGAATCCGACGTTTATGCCGTCGACGTGGCTACCGGCAACATTCAAAACCTGACTGCACATGTAGGGCAGGTCCTTTTTTCCGCTTCCTCGCTCTCGCCGGACGGCAAGACTTTGCTTGTGACATCGAATCAGAAAAACGGGTCCCCGAATGTCGCGCTCCTGGACGTCACCACTGAAAAGTTGACCTGGATCACAGACACGAAATGGGAAGCCAGTTCAGGCGACTTCTCTTCCGACGGAAAGTTCCTGACATACACAATTAACGCAGACGGGCGGACTGATCCCTATCTTTTCGATCGGGCTACGTCTCATGCGGAGAAAACCAGTTTGCCCGAAGGATTGAACGACACTGCCGGAAGTCCGTCGGCGTTTTCGCCGCGAGGCGACCGGCTCCTGATCTCGCACGAGAGCTCAACCAAGCCCGCCGATCTATGGGTCTGGGACGTGACCAATCGCCGCGCAGTCCAACTAACCTTCTCCGCGATCGCGAGCCTTGAAAGCACGCCTCTACCCGCGACGCAGATCGTGCACTACAAAACCTTTGATGGAAAAACCATCAGCGCCTTCATGTGGGTGCCGTTCAACCTGAAGCGCGACGGTAGCAATCCAGCCATCGTTCTCCCTCACGGTGGACCGACCGGACAGGTAGTGGACTACTTCAAGCCCACCGCCGCTGCCCTGGTATCGCGTGGGTATATCTGTATCGCTCCCAACGTGCGAGGGTCGACCGGATATGGTCTCGATTTCCAAAAGGCTAACTACCAGGATCTTGGCGGGGGCGATTTGCAGGATGAGGTTTATGCTACGAAATTTCTGCAGGCGACCGGCTACGTGAATCCCAAAAAGATCGGGATCACGGGCGGTTCCTACGGTGGTTACATGACATTGATGGCCGTCGGCAAGACGCCGGATGTCTGGGCCGCCGGAGTCGAGGAATACGGAATCATTAACTGGTTCACCATGTTGCAGCATGAAGACGCGCAGTTGCAGGAATACGAGAAAAGTTTGCTGGGCGATCCGGAAAAGGATCGGAAGGTCTATGAAGCGGACTCGCCCATCACCTACATTCATAAGGTGAAGGCGCCCCTGCTGGTGCTGCAGGGGGACAATGATCCGCGCGTACCCAAAGAGGAGGCGCAACAGGTCGTTGATCTTCTAAAGAAAGACGGCAAAACCGTTGACGCCCACTACTACGCCAACGAAGGTCATGGATTCGAAAAGCGCGAAAACAGGATTGATGCGATCCAACGGACGGTGGAGTGGTTCGACAAATACCTAAAGGGAAACAACTAGTCTCTGGGATGAATCCCGGGAGAGATGAAATTAGCATAACGACTTGATCCCGAGATTCTTGGCTGCATTACACGACCGCGCTATAAGATGGGCCATGCGAACGCCCTGCCGTTTTCTTCTGGCAGCTGCTTTACTTCTTAATCCGTGCATCCTGCTGAATCCCGCCGCCAATTTGATATCCCAGTCATGGCTTTCACGCGCCCAAGCCGCCGCTCTTCCGATCGCGCTGCATAACACACGCTCTTCGCCCTCCGACCTTGAGTTGGGCGGTGAGATTGCGGGCCTGCCGGCGGGCAGCACACGCTACATTACGCGTGACAGCCTGCTGGCCATGCCGCAAGCAACCTATACCGTAACCGGTGATGCCAACTTCGCCGGCCCAACCGAGATCGGCGGTGTGCTTCTGGAAGAACTAAGCCGTCGTCTTGCCGCGGCCCCGGAGTCAAATCTGATCGTTGCCATATGTGTGGACCGGTATCGCGCCAACTACTCTCGCGCATACCTTGCGGCGCATCATCCTCTGCTGGTGCTAAAGATCAATGGAAAATCGCCTGCAGGTTGGCCGAAACCACCTGAAGGGCACGGCAGCGACATGGGTCCTTACATGATTTCCCATCCTGACTTCACGCCGACTTTCAAGATTCTTACAGAGGAAGAAGAGCCGCAAATCCCTTGGGGAGTGGTACGAATCGAATTCCGGAACGAGAAAACAGTCCTTGGCGCGATTGCTCCGCGCGGTCCAAACGCCGCGGAACCGGAAGTTCAGGCCGGATATCATCTCGCGGAACAAAATTGTTTCCGCTGTCACAACATGGGAAGCGAAGGGGGAGAGAAGTCTGGCCGTGGCTGGGATGTGCTCTCGGCCTGGGCGGCAACCTCACCCGAGTATTTCGCGGCCTATGTGCGCAACCCTCAGGCCAAAAACGCGAAAGCGCAGATGCCCGGCAATCCCGGATACGATGACGCCACCATTCGAGCCTTGATTGCCTACTTTCAAACCTTTTCGCCACAGGACAAAGAAAAACCATGATGCTCCGAACCGCCAAGATGTCACTGGTCTTTGCAGTGGCTTTGTACTATTCGTTCGTTGTGCTCGGTAACACGACCGACTACAACTCCAATTACGAATTTATCCGGCACGTCTTGATGATGGACTCTACATTTCCCGGCAATCGCGGTATGTGGCGCGCCATCAACTCACCGGCCTGGCATACCGTGTTCTATTTCTCGATCATCACCTGGGAGGCGATCACCATGGTCCTCTTGTGGTGGGCTGGGATACGTCTGGCGACGAGCCTGCACGCATCGACGAAAGTGTTTCATCAGGCCAAGAACCTGGCGATTGGTGCGCTTACCCTCAGCTTGCTCATGTGGCTGGTGGCCTTCTTAAGCATAGGCGGTGAGTGGTTCATGATGTGGCAGTCAAAGACTGCGAACGGCCAGGAAGCTGCCTTCCGCATGTTTACGGTCGTCGGCATTGTGCTGGTGCTGGTGGTGCAGCCGGAATCAGAGGAGCCGGCATAGCATCCCATTGACCGTGAATTGTGCGCTTCACACCGTGCGTCAGAAGGTTTTGAAGGCAATTACAGCCGATGCACCAAAGGAGGATCAAACGACGGACGGAGATGACGCCGGTGTCACGCGCGACGCGAAGCGTAACCGACTGCGCTCGAAGGGATGAGATGCTGGTGCCGGGAACAGGACTTGAACCTGCACGCCTTTTGGGCATTGGATCCTAAGTCCAACGCGTCTGCCAATTCCGCCATCCCGGCATTTCTTGCAAATGATTCGTAAGTAAGCAGTTGCTTCATCACGCTGCTTTTGGCTTCCCCTGAAGATTTTGCTCGGGGTCAGTTCTGGGGTCAGTTGCTTTCTCGAGTTTCGATGCCGCGTCCGCGAGATCGGACTCGCTGACGATATTGTATCGATCAAAAATCGACCTGCTTTTGTGTCCGCTGATCTTCATCGAAACGACTTCCGGAATTCCTGCCCGTACCATGTTACGAACCGCCGATCTACGCAAATCATGAAAAAGCAGTCCTTGCCATTTTAACTTACCGCCTTCATCCTTCACGAATTTTCCAAGTTCCGATTTCTCGCACAGCGACCACCAGGCGCCGCGAAAGTCTTTGATCGATTCGCCGTGTCGGGTGAAAACATAATCGTCCTTGTTTTTCCCAGAAACGCACTGAGAAAGTAGGTCGAACACTTCACGAGTCATTTTTATGATTCGGCCTTCGCCATTTTTAGTTTTGCCGGGGTCTAGGCAGATGGTCCACTGAAGAAGGTCTATTTGAGCGGCCCGGAGTCCAAGCAATTCGCCGCTCCGAAGCCCAAAAGTGAAAGCAGTCGCCAAAACCCCGCGCAGCCACAATTCATCGACGTGACCCATGAGTCTCGTGTAGACCTCGTAATTGACAAAGCCTTTACGGGGGGCGTTTTCCTTTAGTCTCGGAAAGCGCAATAGATCACGAACCCTGCGCGGGGTGCTGTCGTAAGCTATCCGATACATGCGCTTCAACGCTGCCAGTTCCCGGTTGATTGTTCCATTTTCGGCTCCATCAGCCACTCTTTTACTCGCCTTCTTTACTCGACAAATTAAACTCGATGCCTTACGAAGGTGACACGAGTGATCAGACCGGATAGAGGGATTTGCGGTCCCATGGGTTAAAACACGGGTTAGGTCCGTCGTTTTTGACGGTTTTGAGCGATTCGCGCGATTGTATTGCCTGTAAGTTGCACATCCGCCGTACCGGTCGGGCGTTCGACTCCCACTCGCTTCCGCCAGTTTCTGAATCGCCCTCGCATTCAAAAAGCGACCCTTTCATCATCAAAACAGCCCTTATCGGGCTGTTTTTGTTTCTTGGTAGACTCCAGCACATATGGCGGGGGTGTGAGATGGCTTACTACAAAGTTCGGATTGAGGTCTGGTGTGATTGGAATCCGGCGGAAAGCGACCTTGATGACATCACCCAGGCTATGGGTGTCGGTGAGGCAATTTGTACCATGCGCGAAATTATTGCTGTCGTAGATCGCCCAAAGGATATTGAAGACGAAGAAGCCATGAGCTTCTTCGGCGGATCAGAGGGCGATGCGGATGAGAGTCAGGGGTAGGTCGGTAGTGCCAAGCCAGATTATGCGGCGCCGGTGAGGTCCGAATTTACGGACATGTTCCAGGCTTTGAGCAGCCATTCTGGGATGTAGTATTGATTCTTGTTCCTCTCGCACCAATTGCGCAAGCGAGCCGAGGCGACGTACTCTGCCGCGGTCAGGTGCAAATGCTTCGCCTGCATTTCGAATTCGGTGCAGAGGACTGAAGCGGGCATCATGAGACGGCCCCAATTCGGATTGCCTCGTTTGTTAGGCATGAAGGTTAGACCTAGCCCCGCCAATATACTCTACCGACCTTGAGAGAGACGATCTATATCCGCGGGATCCCGGGCAGATGCCGCGGCGGTGGGCTAGTCACGAGCTTGCGGGTTTTGGGGTCTACCCGGTCGATTGAACCGGCAGGCAGCTCGTGCACCGGCACCTGTAGCACCTCGATCTCGGCGCGTTCAGGTCGGACATGGGAAGCTACGTCCTTCAGGAAGCGGTCCCGGCTCCGCGAGATCCCGTCGGGATCGTCCGGCTGGAGAGACGCGTGCACAAAGGTGCCGTACACGCGGCCTGTCGCGGGATCAAACGCGACGAGCGCGGTCTGATGTAACGCCACGCCGCCGAGAGCTTTGGAGATCTTGAACATGTTCTCTCCTTTACGACAGGTAATAGTAAGCCCAGCCGCCACAGGCGGTGGCCGCCACGATATCAAGCGCGATCGTTATGGAGACGCAGCGCGGCACTTCAATCCAACTGACGATCGAGGCCAGCTCCTGTTCCTGGACTATCCCGCTCTCATCCATGAACTCGAAGCGCTTGAACGCTGCCACCGCCACGCCAGCCTCTCCGTTTAGTTCTGCAGTTGAAACTTCGTTGAGGTATGCGGACGCCAGAATATGCGGCAGGCCCTGAAACGGAATCCGCGCGTAGTTGTTCTGCAACTCGCCGGGGTTTGTGATCGGCCCCCAGGTCGTGGTTTGCACCCAGTTAACGGCCATGAGCAGTTCTCCTGTTTGAGTTGCACGGAATCAGGCGGTGGCGGTTCGTGCCTTCTTCCGCATGACTTCTTCTTTCGCACGCAGCCAATCTTCTTCTGCGTGGCCGTCTTCGCGGCCTCTTTCCTCGTAGAGTTCATACCCACGAAGGCGGATCTGGTCTTCGAGTTCGAGTTCTTGTTGATCGCTTGTCATGCTCGCTGGCAGTTTCTTTGGGGGATTGGGATTCATGGGAACACTCCTTGAGGGGAACCTACGCCCGGTGAATGCATAGAGTCAATTGCCGAAGATTGGTGCACTACCCAGGATCTGTCTTCGAGCTTGAGCATTCCACCGAGATGCGCGTTGACTTGCTTAAAGTCCCGGCCTAGCATGCTCATCCATACGGAGCAGGAGCGCCGCGAATGATCGGCCAGACTATCTCGCACTACCGCGTGGTTGAGAAACTCGGCGGTGGCGGAATGGGTGTTGTCTACAAGGCCGAGGACAGGCGACTGCATCGTTTTGTTGCCTTGAAATTCTTACCCCCCGAGGTTGCCCGAGATCCACAGGCCTTGGCCCGTTTCCAACGTGAGGCCGAGGCCGCGTCCGCCTTAAACCACCCTAATATCTGCACTATTTATGACATCGGTGAGCAAGATGGCCACGCGTTCATCGCCATGGAGTTTCTCGATGGTCAGACGCTGAAACACCTGATAGGAAATCGCCCCATGGATGTCGAGATGCTGCTCTCTCTTGCCGTCGAGGTTTCCGACGCGCTCGATGCCGCGCATAGTCAAGGCATTGTGCACCGAGACATTAAGCCGGCAAACATCTTCGTCACAAAGCGCGGACGCGCCAAAATCCTCGATTTTGGATTGGCTAAGGTCGCGCCGACTCCGACGGAAAAGCACGCAGCGGATGCGAGCGCAACCGCAAGCGTGAACGCGGAGCATTTGACCAGCCCCGGCACTGCACTGGGCACGGCAGTCTACATGTCTCCGGAACAGGTACTGGGCAAGGTGCTCGATGCTCGGAGCGACTTGTTTTCGTTTGGAGTTGTGCTGTATGAGATGGCGACTGGGACGCTGCCATTCAAGGGGGACACGTCGGGAGCGATCTTTGACGCGATCCTACACAAACTACAGGCCTCACCTCTGCGTTTGAACTGTGAATTACCGAATGAGTTGGATCACATCATAGCGAAGGCCCTGGAGAAGGACCGGGGAATGAGGTACCAGCACGCTTCAGACATCGAAGCAGACCTGTCCCGCACAAAGCGGGACACGGGTTCTCGCGCGAGCAAAGCAGACGTTCGAGATGCAGCGCGAACTCTCACCAAACAACGTTACAGGAAACTCGCCTTGCTAGGCAGCATCGTCGTCGCATGTGTGATCGCAGTTTTTCTCTGGCAGACTAGGCATCATCTCAGAAGTTTAGGCGAAGAAAATCTCCACTCCATTGCGGTGCTACCCCTGCAGAACCTCAACGGTGATCTCAGTACTGATTATTTACGATATGCACTGGCGGACGAAATCGCCAACGTACTGACCTATTCTCCCACTCTGGATGTCCGCCCTTCAGCGTTTACCAGAAGGTACGTGAATACAGATCTGGACTTTCAGCGAGTGGGCCAGGAGCTCCATGTTGCTACGGTTTTGACCGGACACTTTCAGAAGCAGGAAAACCATCTACTGATTACGCTTGAGGCGATAAGGACGGATAACGACCGGATGATATGGCAAGCCAACCTGAGTGGTTCCACTCAAGACTTGATTGCTGTGCAGCAAACACTTGCTATGCAGGTCCGCCAGGGTCTGCTGCCAGTTATGGGTGCTACTGGCGATTTTCTGGCGACCAGCACTCGGCCAAGCAATCAAGAAGCCTACGATCTTTATCTGCACGGTGTCTCCGCATCCCGCGATCCGTCTCCTAATCGGGAAGCTATCAAGGCTCTCGAAAAAGCCATAGAAATTGATCCGAAATACGCTCCCGCTTGGGCAGAGTTGGGCCAGCGGTATTACTACGACGCGACCTACTCGAATGGGGGAGAGCCGATGTTCCAGCAATCGAAGGCTGCATTGGAACGCGCACTGGCTCTTGATCCGAATCTGATCGCGGCGGCTTCACAACTGATTGTCAACCGAGTGGACCGAGGCGAGTTGGTCAAGGCGTACGAGGAGGCTACGCTGCTGGTGAAAAGCAGGCCGGAGAATGCCCAAGCCCACTTCACGCTCAGCTATGTTCTGCGCTATGCGGGCATGCTCGAGGAGTCTGCTCGACAATGCGATACCGCCGTCGCGTTGACTCCGGGAAACTTCCAAGTTCGTTCTTGCGCCTGGGCCTTCATGGAATTGGGCCGCTTTGATAGGGCACAGGACTTTATCCAGTTCGACGCTGGCTCGGATTGGTCCAATTACGCCACTCCTTCACTGCTTTTGAGAGAAGGTAGAGTGACAGAAGCGCGCGAAGCCGTGAAGCGCATGCCGACTGCCCCCCATTATCACCGCGATCTCCTTGAAGCCTGCCTCAAGGGACCACTCTCCGAACTAGACGCGATCGCCGCACGAGCGCAAACAATGCCTAACGACCCTGATCCAGAAATCATTTATTACCAGGGGGCTATCCTAGCGTTTTGCGGTAAGAAGGATGCGGCGATACACCTTTTAAAGACCGCAATAGAACGTAACTATTGCTCGTACTCCCAACTACAATCAGATCCACTTCTGTCCAAGTTGCGACCGATACCAGAATTCGGGGAGCTACTGGCTGCCGCGCACGCCTGTCGGCAAGCCGTTGAGGCAACTGAAACCTCGCGGAGCCACTGATCGGCCAATACCCTGGACATGGCGATCTCGGTTGCCGGGGTGCGGATTGATTGGATTGGGTCGGTCTGCTATTCGCATTCCGTGGTCCCGTGAAAATTGCTAATGTTCAGAATCGGCTCTTCGCCTACAGGTTTTGATCTCGAAACCTTGCATTAACAAAGTATCTAACGGAGCTTATTTTTGTGTTTTCAGACGCCACACGATAGTAAGTGGGTCGCGCCCTTTGCCACCGTTCGGAAACTGCCAGGATTAACGAGGACGCTTCATCGACTGAGACGCGATCAGCCTGGAAGCCTAGAAATCAGAGCCGATCCATTTGAACTCGGGGCTTGTTGTCAGCCTGAGAAGCGATAGGCGGCACACAATAATTACGATTGCGTCCGTTGGTACACATAAAAGAACACCGCCACGCTGAAGCAAGCAAACGTATAGACAAACCATGGGAATAACATCACCGCAGGAGCCAATCCCCGCAGCACATTAACGACAGTGGAGGCGAAGGTCCACAACAGAAGAACGGTTGCCAGAATCGTTCCGACCAGTGCCAAAAGTGCAGCATTCTTGAGCGTCATGGTGGGAGTATGAACTCTGCGTTGGTCGGCTGCAACTTGGCTGTTGACGCCCACCCTCCAAAGTGCAATACGTGACGCCACTACAAAGTGGTCAGAATCCGCTCGGCTTGCTTTCGAAGAATTGCCTCGCCCATCGGCAGGTGGTGACGGTTGGGTTCTCGCTCAGGCCAAAAATTACCAACTCTGTCTGTGGGTCGTTTGTGTAGCCTGCTATTTTGGCTTCTTCCAAATTCTGGGCGGTGATGACGTTGCGGTGTGGGATGGAGTTTGCTTCGGCCATGAGGCAAGAATATTCTCCTCGCGACCGAGGTGGTCAGATTACATAGGTGTGGGGTGCTGATTGCCCGATCTCCAGCCCCGGGACTGTTGCCTCTATGTCGTCAGGTGGTGTCGGCAGGAATCAGGTGCTCTTGGACTCGTCTCCGAATACGCCATTTCCCAGGAACATTTTGGCCTGGCCGCAGGTGGTCACAATGGCTTCTCCGAGTCCCAGAACTAACAGCTTGGTCTCAGGGTCGTTGGCGTGCGCCGCGGTTTTCATCTCTTGAAGATTGTGTATTGTGACCATTTTACGTGAGCGCTTCACGCCGGAATTTGGCATGAAGCGAGAATATCGGTCCCGCCACGGATGGAGAAGAGTACCGAAGATACAAACCCACGTGACCCCTGATCCCTTAAAAACAAAAGCGTTCCGGACTCAAAGAGTCACGGAACGCCCGTCGAACAGCCCTCCCCCGAAGTCTGCTCAAAAAGAGAGTACCGGTCTGGCGGTCAAATGAAAATGGCACTAATGGGCTACTGTGGAAATACGGGCCGCTCAGTCCGCTCGAGATATGTACGCTAGCGTTCGAACCCCTATTTCGGCGTATCCTCGGTTTTCTTGGCGTCCTCCAGATTTTTTGGCGAACTTTGCGGTTAAATGCTTTGGACCTTTCTGAGCCCGACAGTCTCAAAAGCCTTTGACCGCAAAGATCGCAAAGCGCCAGGGCGGAGGTCGCGAAGAAAATCATGGGCTCTTGGCGATTTGCAGAAAATACACGGTTTGCCTGTATCATTCGAAGAGCATGGCGCATCGAACTATCCAGATGCCAAAGCGCGGTTTGCGTGCGATTGTACTGCTGACTCTGGCCGTCACAACCTCGCTGAAGGCGCAGGATGTGTCTCCGATGGCGAGCAGTCATGCTGCGCCGGCCTGTCATGAGCGGAGTGCTCCTGTAATCCCGCAACCGGTGAGCAGTCGCTGCTGCCAGACCGGGCATGACAACGCTTTCGTACCAACTTCATTTCCCGCTCATTTCGATTTTTCTGGTCTGCTTTCGCGAATGGAACCGATCCAGAGCCTGCACCCAAGCAGCACTCATCCAAATTTCCGGAATCTGACTTCCTCTTCTGCCGGCCCACCTCAAATCACTTGCCTCCGCGTCTAATCCGACAATCGCTTCTGAACGTGTAGTGCCCGATTTCTCAGGTATCTAGCGAAATTGTGAGGAGAATTCCGGTGCGGAAGACGCTTCTGCAGTTGATTCCGGCTGCGCTCGTGGGCTTGTCAGCCCTGATATCACCCACGCCAGCCTTGGCAGCCGATGACGGTCACGACATGAACATGAATATGTCGGGGCAATCCCAATCCATGCCCGGGATGGGAGACACCGAACAAGACCACTCGATGATGCAATCCCACTCGTTCATTGAATTTCTGCTTCAGCACGCCACGTCAGGCACCGATGCCGAGCCTAACTCCACCCCGATCTCGATGCTCATGACGACCAAAGGCAATTGGACGTTCATGTTCCATGGCGAAGCGTTCCTGAATGAAACGCAGCAATCCGGGCCTCGCGGCTTCGACAAGCTGTTTTCCACCAACTGGTGGATGCCGATGGCGCAACGTAAATTCGGCAACGGCACATTGACCATCCGGACCATGCTCAGTTTCGAGCCAGCCACGGTTACCGACCGTCGCTATCCCGAACTTTTCCAACAAGGCGAAACCGCCTTCGGACGGCCGATTGTCGACGGCCAACACCCACACGATTTTTTCATGGAACTCGCTGCCTTGTACGACTACAAGGTGGGCGATCGTACCCTTGTTTCGGTTTACGCGGCGCCCATGGGAGATCCTGCAATGGGGCCGGCCGCTTATCCTCATCGGACCTCGGCGTCAGAAGATCCCATCGCGCCTCTCGGTCATCACCTTCAGGACTCGACCCACATTGCGGCGGACGTGGTTACGTTCGGGATTACGCACCGTAGTTTGCGGCTGGAAGCTTCAGGCTTTCACGGACGGGAGCCAGATGAATTCCGCTGGAACATTAACTCGGGAAAAATCGACTCCTGGTCGGCGCGCGTCACCGTAAATCCAGCACAGAACTGGAGCGGTCAGTTTTCAATCGCGCAATTGCATAGCCCCGAATCGCTCGCTCCCGCTGAGGACGTCCGCAGGATGACGGCATCCGTTCAATACAACCGTCCGTTGAAAAGAGGGAACTGGGCTTCCTTACTGCTGTGGGGACGAAACCAGGACATTGATGGTGGAAATGTCGGCAACAGCTATCTGCTGGAATCCACTCTTCGATTCATCGAACGCAACTATCTGTGGACACGAATCGAAAACGTGGATCGCACCAACGAGCTTCTTCTCGGCGAAAGCCCGGAACCAGCTGGTTTCAATGAACACTATTTCACCCGCGTGCAGGCCTACACAGCAGGCTACGAGCGCGAAGTAGGACACATCCCGCACTTGTCGACGGCAGTCGGCGGCCAATTTACCTGGTACGGTGTCCCGGCCGACCTGAAGCCAATCTATAGCGACCATCCAGTAAGCGGGATTTTGTTCCTCCGTCTTCGCCCACACTGAGTTGTTCTAAGAATCTCTTCTTCGCGTCCTCTTTGCGTCCTTCCGACCTTTGCGGTTAAGAGCCTTGGAAGGGCGAACGCAATAGACGAACTCGCAGAGAACGCCAAGCCCCCAGCAACTTTCTGTCTTTCTTTTCACGCCGCAATGCCGCTACACTGATTTCCTATGTCGAACCCAACACAGCCAAATATCAAACTCATCAATACCAGCGAATACCGCGAGCACTATGCCAACAGCGTGCAGGTACGAGTGAATGTCTGGGATTTCTTTCTCGTATTCGGGACCTTGCAGCAACAAAGCGAAACCCAGGTTGAAGTCAATAATTTTGAGGGAATCTACCTGAGCCCGCAGCAGGCCAAGGCCCTGTCGGCGATCCTGCAGCAAAATGTTGCCGGGTATGAGAGCACATTTGGCGAAATCAAGCTTGATCCACGTATGATGGCTCCCGGCCCGATCCACTAGGCGGTCATCCGAATTTCCAACGCATTGAGAGATACTCATCACCTTTCGCGCGGCACCCCCACCGCGTTGATATTTGCTCTCATTTTCGTGGTGCTACTGGGGTTGCACTTTCCCCTGCTGCGGCTGCCGTATTTCTGGGACGAAGCCGGCTACTATGTACCCGCCGCGCGAGATGTGCTTTTGCGCGGGAGCCTGATTCCGCTCTCCACTCCATCCAACGCCCACCCGCCGCTGGTGATGGCATATCTGGCGCTATGCTGGAAGTTCTTCGGATACTCATCCCTGGTGACCCGCGTCGCCATGCTGATGATTGCGTCGTTTTCTTTAGTTGGGTTGTTCCGTCTGGCAAAGACGCTTGCCAGCAGGGAAGTCGCAATCGGGGCGGGAGTTTGCACCGCGCTCTATCCCGTTTTCTTCGCGCAGAGCTCTCTGGTGCATCTCGATTTGGCCGCCGCCGGACTGACCTTCTGGGGCCTGTTCGCGTATTTCAAAAGGCGAGCCTGGCTGATGGCGTTCTGGTTCTCGCTCGCGACGCTAGCCAAAGAAACGGCAATCCTGGCTCCCCTGGCGCTCTTCACCTGGGAATTGCTGTCGTGGTTGTTGTCATGCGACGACGGCAGGAAACCCGCATGGCATGGTCTGCTCTCACGAGGCAGACTCCAGAATTCGCTTTGGCTTCTGTCTCCGCTTTTGCCGCTGACTGGCTGGTATGCCTACCACTATTCACGAACGGGCACAGTTTTCGGCAATCCCGAATTTTTCCGCTACAACGTCGCGGGTACGCTACATCCGTTGCGAGTTCTGCTGGCTCTGCTTATCCGCCTCTGGCAAACCTTCGGTTACTTTCATCTCCTGATCCTGACTCTCGCCACATTATTCGCGATGTGGCTGCCTCCACTGCGTGACGAAAACGGAGAACGCCCGCGGATCGCCCTCGACGCGCAGTTTGCCATGCTTTCCGTGATCATTGCTTATGTTGTTGCGATGGCGCTGATCGGAGGAGCGGAACTTGCTCGCTACATGCTTCCTGTCGTGCCGCTGGTTATCCTGCTGGGCGTTTCCACTTTATGGCGCAGAGTAGGCTGGTCGCGCGTTGTGATCGCAATCATCGCGCTCATGTTCGTGGCGGGATGGTTCGTCAATCCGCCGTATGGATTCGCGCCGGAAGACAATCTTGCCTACCGCGACTACATCCGTCTGCACCAGAATGCCGAGGCTTTTCTGGAGGCACGCAATCCCATGGCTCGGGTGCTCACCGCGTGGCCGGCCAGCGACGAGCTGAACCATCCTTACCTTGGCTACGTCACTCGCCCGATGCGAGTGGTTCGCATTGAACATTTCGCCATGGATCAACTGATCGCCGCAGCCGATCTGCGTTCGAGTTACGAGGTGGCGCTGGTCTTCTCCACAAAATATGAGCCCCTGCACCCTCTCCTCGAGAACTGGTATTTGTGGCAAGCCTGGAAGACCCGATTCTTCGGGTACCATCGCGATTTGCCGCCGACGGCCGCGGCCCAGATTCTGGGCGGCAACCTGGTCTACACCGAAACCCGCAACGGACAGTGGATCGGCGTAATCGAGATGAATCAGATCATCGACGCTCGCCGATAGTCAGTGTTATCCGCTCAATCTGTGCCTTTGAAACCTCTGGGTTTTTATTGTCGATGGAGAAGAGGCAAACGCGGCGGGGAAGCAGGCCATCCTACATTTTCACTGGGGACAGCTTTGCAGTGATATTTATTGTTGTTGTTGCGTCGGCTGGGCTGGAGGTGGACTTTGAGGTCCATTCGAGAAACCGGATGACGAGGATCCCGACATCCCGAACCCAGATCCCCCAAAAGAAGACGGATTCTGCCCAGGCTGATTTTGCCCAGGCTGATTCTGTCCGGTTGATCCATTCGGTTGAAGCGGAGCCGCCATCTGCAATGCAGGTTGTGCCGGCGTAGTGATCAATCCTCCGCGATCCATGGTCGGGTCATAAATAAACTGCCACTTGTCATAATGATTCTTGTGATTGAATTCGCGAATGCTCTGCGCCTTGCTGACGCTGGCGACGCCCACGATCGGACCTCCGCCAAAAACCTGGCTGGATAACTTATCACCCGAGCCGGATTGTCCCTGGCCCGGCGTTGACTGATCCGGATTGGCTGGATCTCCCTTTGCAACGCCTGCGTCGGGACCGGAGCCGTCACCTCTCCCAGTTCCGGGGGCGTCCTTGTCGGCCGCTGCCTGGTTCGTATTTCCTCCGAGCATCGAACCGGCTCCGGCGCCTCCCATCGGCGATCCGTTCTGGCCCATTGCCCCAACCGCTGATGCACCGGGTATCGAGCCACCTCCAAGGGTAGCGGCTCCAGCGATGCCCGCTATGCCCGCGAGTTGCACTTCGCCCACATGGAGGATCTTGAAATCCTTGTTAGTCACGGGATCTTTGTAGCGCTTTCGCAGAAAACGGATGTTATTGGTGTTTTCCAAGTCTTCAAGGCGCGAAGGATAGCGTCCAGTCTTCTTGACGTACCACCGTATCGCCCGCGAATACTGCGTTCCCCGGTGGATCATCTCTTCTTCGCGGTCACGCCGGACTTCAAAAGCGATGGTAGGAGCAACGGCGCCAGCGGCAATCGCCAGCAAAGCCACGAACAACATAAGCATGATCAGAATGTAGCCGCGCTCGGGTCGCCGGGCAGGCGGAAGAGAAGGCCGGGCATCGAAGAAACTGCACATAAAATCTAGGGAGCTAGCCAATAACTGAGAACGAATAACTAACCACTGACGACTGGCAACTGACCACTGATCAACCCTGGGTCAAGGGAATACTCTGCCGGTTGTTGTTCAACACATCTTCCACTTCCACCGAGACTGGAGTGATATGGAGAATCTTGTAGCGACGGTCGACGATGTCTCCCTCGCCGGCAATGAAAACGTCCTCTCCCTGAGACAGGAAAATCTTCTTGGCTTCACCCGGCTTGTTGGCAAATCCGAAAAACTTGAGGTTGATGGGCGGTGGCGGAGGCGGACCCTGTGGAACCACCGGCGCGGCCACATGAACCGGGACGACCGGCTTCGGAATATCGATTTGAGCCCGGAAGATGTTCCGGCCCGCTCCCTCGTACTTGGTGTCCTCGCTGGCCTTCAGCCAGTCGTAACGCAGCGTGGGATCGAGCGAACTCTCAGTGGTCACTGGTGTTTTTTTGCCAGTGTTCCTGCTGCTAACATTCCGCCGTCCCGCAGTAGGAAGAACCGCGGCCGGACTGGGAGACTTCGCTGCTGCCGGGGAGTCGGGGAAGAAGCGCACCACGACAAAGATCAGCGCCAGCACCATCAGGCTGATGGCGACGATGGTCTTTTTCCGGCTCTCCGCCCCCAACTGCATCAGACGCTCGCCTTCTGATAAGTCTCCAGCTTCAGTTGCAACTTGACCACGCCACCCTGCTCGCCGCCCAGTTGTACGCTATCGACGATGAAAAACAGTGGATCGCGTTCAAGGGCGTTGATGAACTTCACCAGTTGGAGATAGCCTCCGGAAAAATCTGCTTCAAGTTCTACCGGCCGCAATCCTACAGGTTCGGTGTCCTTTGATTTGGAGCGGATTTGTCCGATTTTCACGCCGCTCTGTGCCGCCAGCTTACCCAGTTCCTCGTAAATCGCCGAGTCCTGCGCCGGCACTCTGGTCTTGTAAAAATCGTCGATCTGCTTCCGCGCGGTTGCGATCTTCTTGTCAAAGTCGCGCAGAGGTTCGGCAGCGCGCGTCTTCTGTTGCAACTCGCGCCATAACTGATCGAGTTGTTCGCGGCGCGACTGTTCCGAACCCACTAACGGCGAGAACAAGATTGCAATCGCGAGGACGTCCACGGCGAGCAGGGCCCGCGATCGCGACCTTTATCTTTTTGCGGGCGTCACGACCGTCGAGTGTCATGGAGTGCTCCTTGGTTCCACGCCCGGCAGTTCTGGAACATAGACCGCGGTGATATCGAAGTGCACATTGTCACCGGGAATTTGCCCCTCCCCGCTGGATTCCTGCTGAATCTGGGTCTGATGAAAGCGCTGCGAGCTCTCCATCTTTCGCACCAGCTCAAGCGCGCGCTCCCGCGATTCTCCCGCTACCACCAGCTTGATCTCCAGTTCATTGTCTGCCATGGCTGGCTGAATTGAGACCACATGCAGCCGCGCCGGCATCACCCGCTCGAGATCCTCGAACACCCTGGTCCAGGAAAACGCCTTGCGTCGAAACAAATCATTGAGAAACTGTGACCGGTCGCGCGTGCTTCGGTTTTCCGGAAGATTGAGAATTGCCTCCGCTTTGCTCTTTTCCTGATCGCGGTCCGCGATCTGCTGTTGACGTTGCGCAATCAGATTCCGGTCTTTCCGTGCCGAGAGCCAGCCAGACAAAGCGCTGTAGAGCAGAACGATGGTGATCAGTACAAGCACCGCCAAAGCTCCACCCCAGCGTACCCATAAAGAGCTGGAGTCTTCGTACGGACGACTCGCGAGATTGATGTCGACGCGCATTCAGATATTGAGAATCAGGAAAGCAGCGCTCCTACCACGCCAGCCATTCTCCACTTCGGCGTTGTCCCCACGCTGCCTCCCAGTTGGGATGCGATCACCAGATCGCTGACCTCGGCCCCGGTCTGGGCGCGCAGCGCAGGTGCCGCGCCACCGGATTCCGGCAGTCCCGCTACAAAAATCCGTCCAATATTCAACTGGTAGGTGTCCTGAAAGAATACCACTGAGGGATAGACCTCTTCCGCGAGCTGTTCGCCGGTAATGGTCACGCCGCGGGTATTTTCCAGCGTGCGGAACAGCAAAAGCTGCTGGCTATCCAGGATCGCAATACTGGTGGTTCGGGCGTCCACTTTGATTACCAGCGAAGGTTGCGGCGCCTTTGCGGCTCCCAGCGCCGCTAGCATGGAAGGCATCACCACGCCCGGTTCGTATCCGGCCTGGCGAAACGCAGCTTCGTAGTCTTCAATCACATTGCGCAGCGCCACTGCCGCAATTACCCGCACCCCGGTTCGGGAAGGCTGAACGTGGTAGGAAACCTTGGCCTTGTCGACATCGAACGGCAGAGATTTTTTCAGTCGGAAGCGCACCACGCTCTCGGCTTCATCACGCTTAGTCGGCAAAGTCTCGAAATCGAGCAGCACAACCCGGACCGCGGCGTCAGGCAGCACGGCGATCACATCCCGGGATCGCCCTCCGAGACTGGACAGCGTGTCGCGCAGCGCCTCGTAAACTCCATCCGGCTGGCGCAAGTTCGTTTCGATAAGATCCGGCACAACGCTACCCGGCGAGAGCTCGTGGGAAGCGCACGCTTCCAGCGAACGCCCGCCATTCTCCGAAACCCGGCCGGCAAGCACGCGGTCTGGAGCAATCTCGCAGGCCAGTTTCGGCCTTGATCCGGACTGAGAAACAGGACTCATAAATAGACGCTTGTCCTACAAGTAAAGCGCGGTTGAGGGATCAATTGCAATAGCTGGAAGGGCACGGCAATCAGTCATCAGAGGCCAGTCTTCAGTCTTCAGCTACGATCATTGCCGACTGAAGACTGACGACTGCTCTACCGCATGTTCTCGATGAACGTGACCTTGTTGATTTCCTTCAGCGTGGTCATTCCGAGTCTTACCTTATCGAGCGCGGACTCACGCAGGAAGCGCATGCCCTCATCGCGAGCAGCGCGGCGAATCTCTGAAGTCGGCTTCTTGGCCAAAATCATTTCGCGGATGCGGTCGCTGAGATCCAGCAATTCATGAATGGCGGTTCGGCCATGGAACCCGGTTCCCGCGCACTCAATGCAACCCTGTCCTTCGTAGAACGCCACTTTGGACCACCCGGCCGGATCCAGGCCGCTGGCTTCCAGCACTTCGGGCGAGTAGTGCACCACCGTTCGGCAGGATTCGCAGATCAACCTGACCAGTCGCTGCGCCAGAATGCAATTCAACGCCGAAACGAAGTTGTAGGGCTCGACTCCCATGTTCAGGAAGCGGCCAATCACGTCCACGACGTTATTCGCGTGCACGGTGGTGAACACCAGGTGTCCGGTAAGCGCCGACTGAATCGCAATCTGCGCTGTCTCGGTGTCGCGGATTTCGCCGACCATGATCTTGTCCGGATCGTGCCGCAAAATAGAACGCAATCCGCGGGCAAAAGTTAGTCCCTTCTTCTCATTGACGGGAATCTGGGTAATGCCGCGAATCTGATACTCGACCGGATCTTCAATCGTGATGATCTTGTCTTCTTCAGTTTTGATCTCACTCATCGCGGCATACAGCGTAGTGGTCTTGCCGCTGCCGGTTGGGCCCGTTACCAGCACCATCCCGTATGGCTCCGCAATGTAGCGGCGGAATTTTCTCAAATCGTCGGCGTCAAATCCCACGACGTCGAGTACGAGTTTGTGAAACTTCTCGCTCATCGATTCTTTGTCGAGTACGCGCAAAACCGCGTCCTCGCCATGAATCGAAGGCATGATGGACACGCGGAAATCGATGGGACGCTCGGGATTGCCGTACTTCACCCGGAAGCGGCCATCCTGCGGGACGCGGCGCTCGGAGATATCGAGTTCGCTCATCACCTTGATTCGCGAAATGATAGTGGAATGGTGCTCCTTGCCGATGGGCGGCATCGCCTGGGTCAAAACACCGTCAATGCGGAACTTGATGCACACCGAGTCGTCACGAGTCTCGATGTGAATGTCACTGGCTCGCCGCTGCAGCGCTGTAAAAATTGTGGTATCGACCAGGCGAATAATCGGGCTGATGTCGCCCTGCGCGGTCAGCCGGTCGATGGAAATGCTGTCTTCGCCGCCAGCTTCGTCTTCGGAAACAACCGCCAAAGTGAAGCCTTCGCTGGCTTCTTCCAGCACGCGCTTCGACTGTTCCGTCTTCTTGAGAATCTCGCTGATCTGCGCCAGCGTCGAAACCTTGGTCAGGATGCGCTTGCTGAGAAGCAGGCTGATCTCGTCGATCATCATCAGCTGGCTGGGGTCAGCGATCGCAATGGCCAGACGTCCATCCTCAGTCTCGTCGAGGGGAACGAAGTTGTAACGGAACATCAGGTCAACCGGGATCTTCTTGAACAGATCGTGGTGGAGCTGAAAATTGTGCAAGTCCACGAACTCGCATCGGTACCGTCGGGCTATGTCCTGGGCCTTGGCCACGTCATCGACAGGAGGCGCGGGAGCCAGCCGGGCTCCGCCATTTCCTCCGTGCGCAACTACTGTTGTCGTTTTATTTTCCGCCATGCTCACAATTCCAATTCTTCACAGCTAACGCCGCTCTTCGTCAGTGAATATTTGAACCCAACGAGAAGATCGGCATATAAAGCGAAATCAACACTCCTCCTACAAACACCGCCATGATGATCAGAATCACGGGCTCGATCAGTGCCATGGTCGCGCCCAGCGCGGTCTGTACATCCTCTTCGTAAAATTCTGCGACCGAATTCAACATTGCCGGCAGTGCTCCAGTTGATTCGCCCACTTCAATCATTTCCACCGAAAGATCAGGAAACATCTTCTGCTGTTCCAGGCTGCCAGAGAGCGTCTGACCCTCGCGCACCCGGGCGGCTGTTTCTACAATTCCATTGAGAATGCGACGGCTGCTCATCGAAGCCCCCGCAGTTTCGAGCGACGGAACCAGCGGCAGGCCGCCGGCCAGCAGGGTCGAAAGCATGCGGGCGAAACTCGCTACCTGGTACTTCAACCATATGTCGCCCAGCACCGGCATTTTCAAAATCACCGAATCAATCTGCTCCGAGCCGCGATCCGTGTTCTTCCAGCGCCAAAAGAATGCCGCTATCAGAACCACCCCAATCGCCAGGAAAGGAGCGAACCTCTGCGCGCGCGTACCTATCGCTAACATCAATACCGTGATCGCGGGCAGTTGGGCATTAAGATTCTCAAAGAGCTTTGCAAACTCGGGCACCACGTAGGTCACCAGAAACACGATCATGACCATCACCATCGTCACCAGCAGTGCCGGGTAAACCAAAGACACAGCGAGTTTCTTCTTGAAGGTCAAGGCCAGTCGCTGGAAGGCGATGTAACGGCCAAGCACTTCTTCCATGTTGCCGCTCTTTTCACCCGCCATCAGGGTAGTGGTATAAATTCGCGGAAACACTCCCTGCGCCGCAAAGGAATCGGAGAGCAACTCGCCGCTCTTTACCCGCTCCCGAACGTTCTGCAATAGTCCCTTAAGGCTTCCATCCTTCTGCCGCTTGATCAGCAGATCCAGCGAGTTCAGGATAGGTAATCCCGCCTTGATCAGGGTCAAAAACTGTTGGTTGAAGATCACAAACTGACTCTGTTTGACCTTCCGCCCGCCGAGCTGAAACTTGCCGCCGGAAAAGAGCCCCCTCGGCTTGACCCAGTAAACCAGGTAACCTTGCTGGACAAAACGCTCACGTACCTCAGACTCCGAGTAACCGTGTTCCACCTGCTGAGCCAGGCGCCCGCGATCGTCCGCGATTTTTACCAGAAATTGGGCCATGAACGGCTCTGATTACTCTCGCCCGGTTACTCCGTCATCCTCCCAAGTCTAGCATTCAGAGGTGTTAAGCCGAGGTGAATATGCCCTAATGAGTAGTGCGAGGACGTTCCGGTAGTAACCAGCCAGCCGGGAATTGGTTTGGTAGAAGTAAACTATTTAGAATCTGGGAATTACAGACGTACCATCGTCTACGGTCCGAATTCTCCCTCTATCACCTCAACCCCTGCCGGCGGCGAAAATTTGAACCGCTGGTCCGCTATGACCCCGTTCTCGCGCTGCTGTCCGAAACGGTACTCGGTTACCGATTCATCCGCCTCTTCAAATTGGATGCGGGCTATGCGGTGGTCAGGCGTAATTTCGAGAATAACTTCGCGAATGCGGTCCGCCATATCCTTCGGTACACCTCGTAAAACTGTGTTTCCTGGGGTCAAGGGAGCTACGTCTGGGGCCAGAGCCAACCCGTCCAATTCCTTTTCCAGCCGAGTCTTGCCCAGAAGAAAGCCGAGAGGCGACCGCAAGTCGTCCAATTTCTTCACCGCCGTCCGCCGCACCTGGCGGTCGTCGGGGAGGTAAAACCAGGCGTCTTTGCCGTCGCTCAAGAACAGCTTCTCCTTAGGAGAACGGTACTCCCATCGCATCTTGCCCGGTTTTTTCAGCCAAAGCGATCCCGATTCCTCGCGGTCGGCTCCAGCACCCTGGTACGTTTCAGTGAATTCCGTCTCCAAAGTCTGCAGGTGGTTGTAGTGATCGTCCACAGCCTGAGCGATGGCGTGAACGTCGGATGCGGAATTTGCAGCCAAAGCCGGCAACAATGCAAGCGCGAGCGAAAGATGACTGAACCGCCGAGCGATGGAATACGCTTTCATGATGTAACGATATTGTAGTTTCCATTTGAAGAGAAAACTAAATCCGGATTCACTCACTAATCAGCTGGCAGAAACTTGGGCACACCGGTCTGAACGTATCCTGGAGGCGTTCCCTTTTGTACGAACGGGAAATTCTCGGGTACCCGGACTTCCACCCGGCCGTCGGGCATAAGTTTGTAGGTTTGACCCAACGGATCGACCGGTGTGCCTCGTAACATGCCGGCTTCCTGCAGCTCGAAGAAAGTGGCGGGGAAACGACCGGTCTGTTGTTGGTACCGGTTGGCCAGGGCTTCCAGGTTGGTTACATCTTCATCGACTTGCAGCGCCCGTAAGTGTGCCGCCGCATTGGCATGGACGTCTTTGTCCTTTGAAGTTTGATAGGTCGTACTCCACATCATTCGTGCCATCTGTGCGTCTCCCGCGTGCTCCGCCATTTGTCCCGCAAGAACGGCCAGGAAGGGATGGGCGTTGGGCACTCGAGAGCCTCTGGCAAATACTTCCGCTGCACCCGCATAATCCTGCAAATCCATGTAACGGATAAAGCCCTCGTTGTAATAGAGGCGCCACTCGTCCGGGTTGTTGCGAATACCGAATTCTTCCAGCTCGATCGCGCGCTCGGGCATGCCCGCTCCGTTGGGCGTTTTCGACGCTAAAAAACTGGCGCCGTAATCGTATGCCACGAGCAATTGCGGATCGAGAGTCGTAGTAATCTCCAGCAGCGGCGCCAGCAGATCGTAATTGTGGCTGCCATCGTGATGCTTGCCGCCGAAGTACTGTACTGCCCGGGTCCAGTAAATGTTGGCCAGAAGGCCGCTATAGCCAAGGCTCATCGTTTTCAGTGCCTTGGGCGAAGAAATATATAGAACTTCTTCCAGCGTGGATCCCGTTCGTATCTCATCCAGACGGCGCAACAGTAAGACGGAGCCGGCAACGCATGCTGCCAGCAGGAGGCTGAAAACAACGGTGACTCTTGCCGATGCCTTCATTTCAGATTCCGGCGCTCAAACACCAGCACGGCCCCGCATACTGCCATGGAGGCGTAAACCAAAGCGTAGGCGCTGTTGTAAAGGATGAGTTGACCTGAGACAGGCTGCGCGTGTGCTACCGAGCTGATCACATTCAGGGCAGAGAAATTCGGGACCAGGTATGCTACGCCCGTAGCCAGCCAGCGTGTAATTCCATGGGTAATACCGGCAAAACCGCGCAGATCTTCGGCAAAGCTGCCAATCACGAAAAGCGAGAAAGCGAAGACCGCCGAAAGCAGCGGCGACGAGAATGACGAAAAGAAAAGCGTCAGCGCGGTAATAATCAAAAATTGCAGAATGATGAAATAGAGCGCCACCAGCACCCAGCCATCCTGCTTCTGAAAGTGACGTGAAACATAGAGCAGCGATACGAACACTCCAATGGCCATGAAGAACGTATTCACCACCAAAGTTCCCGCCAAGCCGCAAAATTTTCCGACAATGAATTGCCAACGCCGAACCGGTCGCGAGAGCACGGTATAGAGCGTGCGTTTTTCGATTTCCTTGGAAACCAATCCGATCCCGATAAAGATCGCAATCACCATTCCGAATAACGAAACCGCCGTCAGGCCAAGGTTGATTACCACCAGGCGTTCGATATCGATGGATATCTGGCCGACCAGGATCGAAGCGCCCGACATCAGCAGGGCGAAAACAATGAGGTTATAGAGCACCCGGTCGCGCACGGCTTCGCGAAAGGTATTGGACGCGATATGCACTATGGGTGTGCTCATGCCCTCGCTCCAGATCTTGCTTCAGTCGGTTGTAACTTTTGAATGAAATAATCTTCCAGCGAAGTCCGCACCGGAGTTACGGAAACCAGTCGCAGTCTTTCCCTTCGTAATGCCTCAATGGCGGTGTCCTGATTGGCCTCTGAGATCACGGCGCGGACGGTCTCTCCAGTGACATGACATTCCGCTCCGAGTGCCCGCAAGGATTGCGGAACGATCGGTCCCTGCCACACCAGTTCAATCTGGCTGTGAACGGTTGAGGTCAGGTCGGCCACCGCTCCTACTCCCTGTAGTTCTCCCTTATTGATAATGGCCACGCGATCGCACAACGCTTCCGCGTCTGAAAGGATATGGGTCGAAAAGAATACGGTCTTTCCCTCGTGCTTGAGTTGTTCCATCAGATCGCGAACTTCGCGCCGGCCCATGGGATCAAGGCCGGACATCGGCTCGTCAAAGAAAACCACTTTCGGATCATGCAGAATAGCTTGGGCGATTCCGACCCTTTGCAGCATTCCCTTCGAAAACTTGCGCAGTTGGACTTTTCCTGCGTCTGGAAGCCCGACCCGCTGAAGCATTTGGTCCACTTTGCGGTTGAGATCTTTCGCAGCAACTCCCGAAAGCTGTCCGTAATAGTGCAGCAGTTCGTGCGCCGTCAGGTGGTCGTAAAAGTACGGTTGTTCAGGAAGGAAACCGATCTGTGCCTTCATGACGGGGTCGTTGATTTCGCGACCCAGTATTCGGGCGCTGCCGGCTGTGGCATACATCAGGCCCATCAGCAACTTCAGGGTAGTGGTCTTGCCGGCGCCGTTCGGGCCTAAAAATCCGAAAATCTCGCCTTCCTCAACCGCGAGGTGCAACGGCCGCAAGGCATGCTTGGGCTTCTTTCGCCAGAACCCTACGCTGTAAGTTTTTTCCAGGCCCAGGATTTCAATGGCAGGCATTTCCACGGGACTCCACAGGTCGATCTATGCGTTTGTTGGGAGTATTATATTTCGCTCTGGAGCTCCGTGGGACCACGGTCGCCATTACCGAGGTCATCGAAAACCAGCAAGAATCCCAAAAAGAAATAGAGGAGCTGGATGATTCACCCAGCTCCTCTCTGGCTTGGGTACCCTCCCCCAGGGTACTTCGCCAAACTTGAACGTTATTGCAGTAACGTAAATCCCAGGCACGTCGCAGGAAGCGTTACCGGAGCACTTCCGCTGCCGCCGGCATTGAAGCGGACGACGCCATCTTCGGTCGCACAAAAATTGCGGACACCCGAGACGTTGTAGGTCTGAGGCGAAGCCCCGGTGACAAATGAACTGTTGATTCCGCTGGCCGCAATCCCCGTCGAACCGAATTGGTATCCGCTCTTGCCGCCCGTAGCCCCTCCGGCAAACGCCTGCGCCAAGCCCCAATCGATGAGGCATGCATTGGCTTGAGTCGGGCCAGCGGCTACGCAACCTGACGCTGCCGATGGTCCCAGGTTGGCCAGCGCGTTCGCATATCCAGCCGTGGGATAGCTGCTGTTGTAGGCGAATTGCGCGGTATTGATCGTGCGCATGCAACTCACCGCTGAACCTTCATTCGCGGCAATTCGAGCCCGCAGCAGATTCGGTATGGCGATCGCGGCTATGATCAGAATGATCGCCACCACGATCAGAAGTTCGATTAACGAAAATCCTTTGTTAGAACGCATGTCTGTTTCCTTCTCTAGGCAGACCGTGAAACAAACCGTCGCATAGTCAGTTGCATTTAGCTGGCCATCCGCTGAACTCCGCGGCACCGAGGTCATTACTTATAACTACAGTGGTTTCACCGCGTTCAGCAGAAGTGCTAGTACGGGTGGTCGGCACTGATAATCGTAATGACAGATTCTGACACTCGAGAATGCAGTACGTGCACGTACTGCGATTCTGACACGGTCTCCTTGAGATTCCTGAATAACGAACCGGCATGCTGGTTGTTGACACAGAGGTTGCGGGCAAAAAAAAGAGCACCGGAAGTGAATCCGGTGCTCTCTGTCTGGTACGCCCCAGGGGTACTAGGCAACTGTTACGGCAGTACGGTGAAGGCCGCACAAGCGCCGTTGCTGGTCACGATACCGACCTGACCCTTGTTGAAGCGGATTACACCGTCTTCATTGGAGCAGAAGTCCCGGACGCCGGACTGGTTATAGGTCAACGGTGTAGCACCAACCGTGTACCCAGTGTTGATCCCGCCCGCTCCTGCAAGAGGAGCAACCCCATAGAGGTAGCCGCTCTTTCCAGGGGCTGCAATGGCAGTAGCCAGAACGTTGTCAACCAGGCAGGCGCTGCCCTGTGTGGGTCCGGTTCCGCCCGTTGCGCAAGCCGCAGGCGTGCCACCCAAGTTAGCCAAGGTCCCCGAGTAGCCAACCGTCGGGTACGAGGTGGAGTAAGTGACTTCAGCAGTGTTGATGGTACGAACCGCGCTGACTGCAGCCGACTCATTCGCCGCGATACGAGCCCGCAGCAAGTTGGGAATCGCGATCGCCGCGATGATCAGAATAATCGCGACCACGATCAACAACTCGATAAGTGAAAAACCCTTTTGTTTCCGCATTTCGTTATTTTCCCTCTCCGTTTTCAAAGTATGATCTCAGTAGACCAGTTGCCGGGTAGAGTCGCATTTTGGAGGCCATCGCTTTCAGGTTACCGGAAATGGTGACCTCAAATCCAAAGGTGCTTTGTTTTCATCCGCCAAGATGACTTCGATGCCCCCTTTGAGGCCACATCTCAGACTTCCCGCCCCCCCGGCGAATGTCAGATTTTGTCCCACTTCTGACAAGTTGTGTCAGATTCGTACGCCCCCGGTTGAGACGATGAATGCGCTTTTGTCTGACCTGTCCACTTTTGCCGTCCAGTTGAGCCATCCACCAAGCAAATCCACATTAAAGCCCGCCGTCACCAACCTGCGGGATGGAAAAATGCCCATTTAGCCCTCAGAGATCTCAAGAACCACGCCAGGGCCCTGGGCCCAAACCACTTGCGCCATGAACCGGCGGAATCGATAACCGAACCCAAACAACGAGGATAGTAACGGAACTGTGATAAACCGACGTTTACACTCATTGGGAGATTGGCGATGGGTCAGGTGACCCGCATTTCCCCCTGATCGACGCGACAACTCCTGCTCATGGCCGTTGTCGTCCTCGATCGTAAGAGACGTGGGTTTTGCGGTGATAAGCCGACAATGTTCGATCACATGGAATATCAGCGCAAGCGTCGAAGAGAAAGCCCTGAGCGCGGCCGCGAATATGCTCGACAGTATTTCCCTAGGCATAAAGGATGACTCTAAGTGGAGAGAAGAGCACAGAGCGTCTGCAAGGCGGTGGTACTCTCTCCATAAGGAAAAACGCAATGCCGACGCTCGTGATGGCATCAAGGCCTAAGAGCCGGAGCTATTTAGCACTATGGCAAGGTGTGCGCTTGTTCCGGCGAGTCCAGTTACGAGTTTCTCTGCATTGACCACATCAACGGAGGCGGCAACAAGCAGCGAAAGAAGTTAGGCTGCGCTAGCAATTTTTACAGTTGGCTGAGAAAGAACGTCTACCCAGGAGATTTCCGCACTCTTTGCCACAACTGTAGTCAATCGTTTGGGTCCAATGAGTATTGCCCGCATCAACTCGATCAACCTGCGGCAAGTTGCCTCGTTCGTTGCTGTCCCCGGGACTGATTTGGTTATCTTCATTCCCTTACTCGGCATCAGGACCCAGAAAAAAAATAGGGAGCATCGGAAGGTTATTCCGATGCTCCTCTGTCTGGTACCCTCCCCCGGGTACTAGGCAACTGTTACGGCAGTACGGTGAAGGCCACACAAGCGCCGTTGCTGGTCACGATACCGACCGTACCCGCGTTGAAGCGGATTACACCGTCTTCATTGGAGCAGAAGTCCCGAACGCCGGACTGGTTATAGGTCAACGGTGTAGCACCAACCGTGTACCCAGTGTTGATCCCGCCCGCTCCTGCAAGAGGAGTAACCCCATAGAGGTAGCCGCTCTTTCCAGGGGCTGCAATGGCAGTAGCCAGAACATTGTCAACCAGGCAGGCGCTGCCCTGTGTGGGTCCGGTTCCGCCCGTTGCGCAAGCCGCAGGCGTGCCACCCAAGTTAGCCAAGGTCCCCGAGTAGCCAACCGTCGGGTACGAGGTGGAGTAAGTGACTTCAGCGGTGTTGATGGTACGAACCGCGCTGACTGCAGCCGACTCATTCGCCGCGATACGAGCCCGCAGCAAGTTGGGAATCGCGATCGCCGCGATGATCAGAATAATCGCGACCACGATCAACAACTCGATAAGTGAAAAACCCTTTTGTTTCCGCATTTCGTTATTTTCCCTCTTTTCCGATTAAAGGTTTGGTCTCCAACGACCGATACCGAACATATGGCATTTTTCTCGCCAGAATCAGGGTTACGAAGGAGCCGTCGCCACCCCTCGCAGGTGGTTCATTCTAATGGCGTAATGTTCCTTCGGTCACCGCATTTTCAGCTTACATTTCTTTACAGTCGCTAGGCTTGTGTCAGATATTGTCGCGCCAACTGACAAATTGTGTCAGATTGCGACGGAGAGAATCAACTCACTAAGCAGGTCTCTCCACTTCGCTTCGCTCCGGTCGGGATGACGATTTGCGCTGACGTTCCAGGCCCGACGTCTGACATCCAAAGCCTGACGTAGAATGTTCGGGCATGTCCGAACAACCTGCTATTCAAATCGATTCTGACATTTCTCGCGCCTGGTCAATTCCAGCCCCGTTCTATACCGACCCGGATGTGTTCGCGCAGGAAAAAGAACGAGTCTTCGCCCGTACCTGGCAGGTAGTCGGACATTGCGAGAAATTGGCCAAGACTGGCGACTTCTTTACCACGGAACTGGCGGGCGAGCCCCTGTTGCTGGTGCGCGGTGCGAACGGCGAATTGCGCGGCTTCTACAACGTCTGCCGCCATCGCGCCGGTCCTCCTGCCGAAGGATGCGGTTCGCGCAAACTGTTTCGCTGCGGCTATCACGGCTGGACCTACGGGCTTGACGGCTCGTTGATCAGCGCACCGGAATTTGAAGGCCAGGCAGGTTTCGACGCCAAACAATTTACCCTGGCTTCGGTGCGCACGGAAGAATGGTTCAACCTGATCTTCGTTAACCTCGATCCAGGCGCCGAACCGTTGGTTAAGAGTTTGCGCCAGCTTCCCGCGCAAGCCCAACGCTTTGGGTTCGATGGAATGAAATTGTTCGAACGGCGCACATACGAGATGCGCTGCAACTGGAAAACTTACGTCGATAATTATCTCGAGGGATACCACCTGCCGAGCGTGCATCCGGGATTGAATCGCGAACTCGATTACAACGCTTACACAGTCGAACCTTATGACCGCCACGTGCGTCAGTTCAGTCCTATTCGTGGAGCGCAGCCGGGCGACGCCACGCCGCGACGCTATCAAGAAGCCCGCGAAGATCTGACTACCGATTACTTCTGGATCTTTCCCAACTGGATGCTGAACTGCTATCCGGATAATGTTTCGCTGAATATCGTGGTGCCCATCGACGCCGATCGCTCGCTGGCGATTTTCGAATGGTATTTGCCGGAAAAGGACCTGGGCAGCGCTGCGGCGAAAGCATCAGTCGAATTCAGCGATCAGATTCAGATCGAGGATGTAGGAATCTGCGAGATCGTTCAGAAGAATCTGCACTCGCGAAGCTACCAGCGCGGGCGGTATAGCATCAAGCAGGAGATGGGTGTGCACGCGTTTCACCGCATGTATGCGGACGTGATGAATGCCCACTGAGGAGTCATAATGAGCAGTTTAAGTTTGTTGCAATCATTGCACGAGAATCTTTCCAGCCGGGCACAGGTCAAGAGCGTGTTCGGAGAGCCCATAACCGCAGGCGACAAAACCATTATTCCGGTCGCCAAAATTGCCTATGGTTTTGGCGGCGGCACGGGCAGCGGCGGGCTGGAAATCAAGACTGCGCGTGGCGAAGGCGGCGGTGGCGGCGGTGGCGTGGGTGCGCTTCCCGTCGGTGTGTTCGAAGTGGGGCCGAACGGCACTCACTTTGTCGCCATCGGCGACAAGAAAAAACTGCTGGGGACATTATTGATCGGCGCCGCGCTCGGCCTGCTGTTCGCCCGGCGGCGCAGATCTAACCGCTAATTTTGATCAGCATGCAGGTGATGTCATCGTGCTGCGGCGTTGCGCCTACGAACGCATCTACATCACTGCGCATGCGGCGCAGCAACTCCTCGGGCTCCGAAGCGGACCCGGCACGCAGTATTTCCAGCAGCCTCGGCTCGCCATACTCGTCGTTGCGTTCGTTCATTGCTTCGATCAGGCCGTCGGTGAAGATCACCAGCCAGTCGCCAGGCTGGAGGGTCGCGCTGCCTGATTCGTAAACCGCTTCCGCCCGGATTCCCAGCGGCAATCCTCCGGCAACAAGATGTTCAACTGTGCCGGAGCTTCGCCGCAATATTGGATTGTTGTGCCCCGCGTTGATGTACGTCAGAATCCGCGTCGCCGCATCAAACTCCGCGAGGAAAGCGGTCGTAAAGCGCAGGCCTCCCTGGCTGTTGGTGCAGGCGTAACGGTTCATCCCGGCAACGATCTCGGCCAGCGAGGACGGCGTCGCGGAAATCGTCCGAAGGCTGGCCTGGAACGTAGCCATGAGTAAGGCCGCTGGTATGCTTTTACCGGCTACGTCTGCTACCGCGAGAAGGAACCTGCTTTCTCCTCCGGCTGAGGCCGGGCGGGCAAATACATCGTAATAATCTCCAGCCACCGTATTCGCGGGACTGGTCGCGAATGCGATCGTCATTCCCGGAACAGGCGGCGGAGTGGCAGGGAGCAACCAGCGCTGAATGTCACGGGCAATTTCCAGATCGCGTTTCATGACTACGCGATCGGCGATTTCGAGCACGAGCAAAACGAACAGAACCACGCCGCCATAAAAACGAAAGTCGAATTCGACGACCTCAACTTCTCCCGCCTTGCCGTGAAAGCTGAATCCTCCGGCCGGGAAGATCAGCAGTACGACGCCTATTAACAACAGGACTCGCCGTGCCGGAGTCAGCTTCTCCAGGATCGCCCAGGCAAGTTCCTGAGCGGTGTGCAGAAAATCATGGCGACGAGTCTCTTCCGGTGCGCGTGCTTTGATGTCTCGCGAGTAGAGCCGATAGCTGGACCGGGCGTCGGCGTGGAATTGTTTCCATAGTTGGCCGATCTCGATGCCCTCAGTTACCCGTTGCCAGAATCTTTCAAGGTGCAAAAGAATTTGCGGACGGTGGGAACTTGGTTGTGCGGCGGGTTGTGGTGGGGTCGTTGCCATGGCAGCTGAGGCAGTGATTATAGTCGGGAGCACTAAAAAGCCTCTAACCGCAAAGGTCGCAAAAGACGCAAAGAAGTAAATTTTTCTCGCGCACTTTGCGACCTTTGCGGTTAAAAGCTTTTCTCGAATCAGAACAGTTTCATCTGCGTTCCCACCGGCTGCGGCGCGGGCAGCCGCGGACCATAGCGTTCACCGCCTCTCCCGATGCCGTACTTGTCGCGCAGCCGTGTCATCAGTTGCGAAATTCGTTTCCCGTAACTCTTTGGCAGAAACGCGCGGTCCTTATAGCGCTGGTGATAACCCGCTGCCAGTTGCGGAAACTCCTTCTCCAGAAATGGCATGAACACCGCAGCCGAGCAGGGCTTCAGAAACAGCGGGTTGGCGAAGACATGTTTGCCGCCAGCCGCCGCAATGGCGCGCACCAGTGCTTCAAGGTCCTTTGGGGCATCGGTGATTCCCGGAATGACCGGCGAACAACTCACCCCCGTCACAATCCCGGCCTGGTTCAATTTGCGGACTGTATCCATTCGCAAGTCCGGGCGCGGAGCTCTCGGCTCAAGAATGCGCGCCAGTTCCACATTCAAAGTCGTGATAGTAAGGTTCACGAATAGTCGATTGTTTTGGCTTATCTGCTTGAGCAGGTCGAGATCACGCAGAATTAAATTGCCCTTGGTGATCAGACCAATTTCCAATCCCTGATGCCGAGACAATTCCTCCAGGATGGTGCGCGTCACTTCGAAACGCCGCTCGGCTGGCTGATACGGGTCCGTCGCCGTGCCGATGGCGATGTCCTCACCGGGCTTCACATGCCTTAATTCCTGTCGGAGCAGGTTGGCGGCGTGTTGCTTGACATAGATCTTCTGCTCGAAGTCCGCGCCATCACGCATCTCCATGAACTCGTGGGTATATCGCGCGTAGCAGTATTTGCAGGCAAACTCGCATCCGCGGTACGGATTGATCGTCCAGTCGAACGGCATGCGCGTGCCGGTGCAGCGGTTGAGCAGGGACTTCGCGGGCAGCGTGAAGTACTCGACTTCGTGGCCCTGGCGGAGGGATTCGCCCTCGGACGCAAGGCGGGCGATACCAATGAGTTTGGGCGAGGAAACAACGGGGAGAAGAGGTAAGGAAGCCATACGATATTCGCTTTTTGTTCGCTATTAAGGTTAGCGCTCGAGAGGCTGCGAGTCAAGGCAAAAAGCCGCACTTTGCGGAAATCAAGCAGGGTTTTGAGAAGAAGCCAAAGGCTTATCGAGGCAGCAGTCGGGCCGCCCCAGATAAACAAAATCGAGCGCCGGGCAGCGCCCCCGATTACATCTTTTTGGCTTCAGGAGGAAATGAAAAACGGATGGCCCGATGTGCCCTTCATCAGACCACCCGTGGATTTATATCAACGGAACCGTCGAGCCGATCTCTATCTGGCATCGCGCCTGCCGCCTTACTGTGTCGGCTTTGCTGGCGTTTCAGGCTCTCCCGGAGGTGGCGGAATACTGATGTCAATATTCGTTACCGGACCAAGCGACGACAATGGTTTGTCGAACTCTGAAGAGTGCCCTACTACCAGCACAGCCAGTTGGTCTTTGTGCAGATACTTGGCGACCGCGCGCGCCACGTCTGCCGGCGTGACCTTGTCCACTCCGGCGCGGAACTTATCAAGGTAGTCGGCGGGATAGCCATAAAATTCGTAGGCCATGCGCTCCCGCAAGATCTTCTCCGGCGAATCGAGATTGAAGACGAAACCGTTCAGGATGGAATCCTTGGCGCGTTTGATCTCAGCCTCGGAAATGGGATGCTTGGTTACATCGTCGATCTGCTCGTCGAGCGCAGTAATGGATTCGATCGTGGTGGCGCTCTTTGTTCCCATGGACAAGCGCAATACGCCGGGATGGTCGAAAGCGCTCCCAACCCCACCGCCGACTGCGTAAGCCAGACCCTTGGCCGTACGGATACTTTGCATCAGCCGGGAAGAGAAGCCTCCGCCGAAAGCCTCATTGAAAACCCGAAGCGCATAGTAGTCAGGATTGTCGCGCCGGATGCCGAGCCCGAGCATGTTGATGGAACTCTGGTTTACGTCTTCTTTCTCGACCAGGTAGTAGCCCGGCTTGGCCGGATGAAATTCGATTTTTTCTTCCTTCGCCGCCGGGCCTTTGGACCACGTGCCAAATGCCTGGCGAAGTTTGGCTTCCATCGCCGCCGCGTCGAAATCCCCGACGATGCCCAGGATAATGTTATTTGGATGAACGTAGGTGTGGTGCCAGTCGACCAGATCTTGCCGCGTCACAGCCGCGACGGTCTTATACTCGGCGACTCGTGCATAGGGATTCTGCGCCCCATAAACCAGCTTGGCTGATTCGCGTCCAGCGATGCTGTCCACGTCGTCGTTGCGGCGGGAGATGGCATCGAAGAATTCTTTCTGGGTGAGGTCGAGCTTGTCACTGCGGAACTCTGGTTCGCGCAGCAATTCCGCGAAGATCTTGAACACATCGTCGAAATCACCCTTCAGGCAGGACCACGAAATTGAGGTAGAGTCGGCATTGCCGCCGGTCTCGACCTTCGCCGCACGGATCTCGAGATAATCATCGAGTTGGTCGCCAGTTTGGCTCTTGGTGCCTCCCGTACGCCAAACCTCTCCGTAGATGTCTACCAAACCGGTCTTGGCCGGCTGGCTCCGAACGGGAGCCACCGCGAATCCGAGCCACGCCATCGATGAGCGGCAGTTCGTGGTCCTCTTGCAGGAAGATCACCATGCCGTTCGGCAGCACGACTCGCTTCGGTTCCTGCGGATGAAAGTCTGGAAGCGGTGGGATATTGATCTGTTCCCATGTGGAGGTCTGAGCCGCAAGCGGCGCAGGTTGAAAAGCGCAGAGGCCGGCCAGCGTCATGGCGAGAAACAGCGGAATCTTTACCATTTGCCTTGGCACCGCGTAGCTCGTGATCTTCATTGGCCACCTCCGTTTTGGCCGGCAGGTTGGGCCGGGGGAACTGCGGTCTCGATAATTCCCACAGTGCGGTTGACTGGAACAAAGGTCTGGTTGGCAACGCGCCGGATGTCTGCTTTGCTGACCTTTTCTAGGTTGTCCACCTGACGAAAGAGTTCGCGCCAATCGCCATAGCGAGTCTGAAACAGGGCAAGTTGCGTAGCCAGGCCTTCATTGCTGTCGAGTCCGCGCAGCAGATTGGCCTTCGCCCGGGTTCGGATCATCTTTAACTCTTCGTCGCTGATGTCTTCTGTCTTCAGCCGCTCGATTTCGTGATGAATCGCCTCTGCCATTTCATCCGGCTTATGGCCGGGCAGCGGGAAAGCATAGAACGCGAACAGGTGCGGATATTTGTTGCCGGGTAGCCCGGTAAATCCGGCTGAGTCGGCCGCAATCTTCTTGTCGCGCACCAACGAGCGGTAGAGTCGCGAGGTGCGTCCATTGGACATCAGGTCGGCGATGGCATCGTAGACAGCATCATCCGGGCTGCGGTAGTCCGGTCGGTGATAGCCCTCAAGATAAAGCGGCTGGGACCGGTCGTACAGCACGACCCGCCGCTCGGCGTTCTGCGGAGGTTCGGTAGTGGTGCGCTCATCCGGCTTTTCGTGCGACGGAATCTGACCAAAATACTTTTCGATGATCGGCATGGCCTGGGTTGCTTTCACATCGCCCACCACTGCAACCACCATGTTCGAGGGAATGTAATACCTGTCGAAGAAGTGTTGCGCGTCGGTAGCAGAGAAAGAATTCAGGTCGGCCATCCAGCCGATCGTTGGCCGGTGGTAAGGATGAGCCTGATAAGCAGCGGTAACGAACTGTTCCAGCAGCCGACCAATAGGATTACTGTCCGTCCTCATGCGGCGTTCTTCGATCACGACGTTGCGCTCTTTATAAAACTCCCGCATCACCGGATGAACAAAGCGGGTGGATTCGAGATAAGCCCAAAGCTCCAGACGGTTCTCAGGCAATGAATAGTGGTACGAAGTCTCGTCAAGATCGGTGTTGGCGTTCAATCCTTCTGCCCCGTTGCTCTCAAGAATCTGGGGAAACTGGTTGGGGATCACGTATTTCTGCGCTGCGGTGATCGCGTCCTGCCAGGCCTTTTGCAGCTCTTTAAGTTTGTCGTCGCTGCGGCCGACGGGCTTGTCACGCTCCTCGATGTAAGCGGCATACGCCTTTTCTACCTGAGCCAGCGCAACCTTCTCTGCGGCGTAGTCGGTGGTCCCGATCGTGTCTGTGCCCTTGAACGCCATGTGCTCAAACATGTGGGCCATTCCAGTTTGGCCCATGGGATCCTGCACCGATCCGGCATCCACGTGGGTATCGAAGGAAAACACCGGCGCTTCCGGACGCTCACAAATGATGACTGTTAAGCCGTTATCCAGCTTCTTCACCGTAATGCGCTTCTCGAAAGAAGCCACGTCCTGCGCTGAAGCCAGGCCAGCGAGCAGCACCATCGTGGCGAGGGCGTTTGAGTACGAGGTATTTCATTGGACCTCCACAACTGATTGGACGCGCATGAATCGAATACATGAGAGGAGAATTTGAAACTAGTGGAGGGAAGGGAAGTTGTCAAACCACGGGACGCCGGTCCCTTTAGAAATCCCGCTACTCCATCCTAGCTCGGAACAGGCATCAAAGACGAAACGCCTGGCGGTCAGGGAGCGCCGCTATACTGAACGGCGATCATTGATTCCGCCCGGCTGTGGCCGAAGCAGTTGATGCCAGACAAACAAGCGAGGCAGTGTGAGCAACGAACCTGTGATTGAAATTGGCGGCAGGCAACTGAAGCTGTCGAATCTGGACAAGGTTTTATATCCCGCGACCGGCTTCACCAAGGGACAGGTTATCGACTACTACGCCCGCATCGCCCCCGTCCTCGTGCCTCATCTTGCCGGACGCCCGTTGACGCTTAAGCGTTATCCCAACGGAGTCGACAGCCAATACTTCTTTGAAAAAAACGCCACCAAGCACCGCCCTGACTGGATCAAGACTGCGGCGATCTGGAGCGAAGGCAACAGCCGCGATGTGAATTACCTACTCGCCAATGATTTGCCGACGGTGGTCTGGATCGCCAATCTGGCTGGGATCGAACTGCATCCGTCGCTCTCGCTGGCCAAAGAGATCGAGTGTCCCACCATGATGGTGTTCGATCTCGATCCCGGCCCGCCTGCCAACATTGTGCAGTGTGCTCAGGTGGGTATGTGGCTGCGTGAAATTTTCGAGCACTTCGGTTTGCAGAGTTTTCCCAAAACCTCCGGCTCAAAAGGACTACAGATTTACGTCCCGCTGAATGTTCCCACCACTTACGAAACTACCAAGCCATTTGCGCATGCGCTTAGCCAGATTGCTGGAGGACCAGCATCGCGATCTGGTGGTTTCCGACATGAAGAAGGAACTCCGCAAGGGGAAAGTGCTTGTGGACTGGAGCCAGAACGACCAGCACAAGACGACGATTGCGATTTATTCCCTGCGCGCACGCGAGCATCCGACAGTGTCGACTCCGGTGACCTGGGAAGAAGTCGAACAGTTGCTGAAGAAGAAAGAAGCAAGCCTGCTCGTGTTTGAGGCCGAGCAAGTCATCAAGCGGGTGGAAAAGTTGGGAGACCTGTTCGAACCCACGCTCAAGCTCAAGCAGAAGTTACCGAAATTCCCGGGATCCGAATTGGGGAGCTCGGCGGCGGCCAAGTCTGGATTGGAAATATCGGCGCAGGCCGAGCCCAAAGCAGCAAGCCGCAAGAGTACGAAGACGGTTGCCAAGAAGACCGCGCCTGCAAGCCGACCAAAAGCTGCCGCGCCCAAGAAGCGTCCGCAAGACATAGATCAACTTCTCAGTTTAAGATTCCGCCATGGCGCAACTCTACGTCGGCACATCGGGATGGGCTTATCCAACCTGGAAGCCTGATTTCTATCCCGCCAAACTTCCGCAGAAGAAATTCCTGTCCCATTACGCCACCCAGCTCAACACGGTAGAAGTCAACTTCACCTTCCGCCAACTGGTGAAAGAAACCACCACAAAGAAATGGATTGAAGACACGCCTCCCGGCTTTCGTTTTGGCGTTAAAGCGCACCAGGTCATCACCCACATCAAGAGACTCAAAGGGACCGCGGATTTTGTGCCTCGCTTCCTGAGCACGATCGAACCGCTGGCTCAGGCTGGGAAACTGGGGCCGGTACTGTTTCAACTTCCGCCTAATTTGAAAGCCGATGCCAAATTGCTGGAAGATTTTCTTGCTGAAGTGCCGCGCGGGGTCCAGGCAGCATTTGAGTTCCGCAACCCCACATGGTTTAGCGACGAAATTTTCAATGTGCTGAAAAGCGCGAACCGGGCACTATGCGTAGCCGAAACTGAAGAGCGGATCACTCCCGATGTTGTGACTGCCGACTTTTGCTATTACCGGTACCGGAAACCCAGTTACACCCCGGAAGAACGCGTTGCCATGATGACTCGCATCCGTGAACATCTGGCCGACAACCGAAACGTATTCGCGTATTTCAAACACGAAGACACGCCGGAGGGCGCGCTGTACGCGGTGGAGATTTTAAAAGAGAACCATTTACCACAGAGTACACAGGGGATCACCGAGGAAAAATAGGTAATGTAAAACCCGGGTCTACGATCTTTACCCTTCGATTAATCTGTGATCTCGATCAAGATCGAAATACAATATCCCCGACTAAGACTTCAAAACCTCCGTGATCCTCCGCGTCCTCTGTGGTTAAAGCCATGTCGCACTCTCCTAATCACTTCCCTCAGTGTCTGATAACGCGCATACTCGACATGTGCCCAGTGAAGCCAATGCCCGCATAGTCTCCGGCTTCCTTGATTACCTCAAGATCGAAAAGGGACTGGCCTCTCTCACTGTTAGGGCCTACACCACGGACATAGGCCAGTTCTCTGTGTTTCTGGAAAAGCAAAAACGGACATTGCTCAACGCCCAGCGGATGCATGTGCGCGATTTCATCCAGCAGTTGTTCGCCAACTCAGTCGACGGACGGTCTGTCGGACGCAAACTTTCTGCCTTGCGCCATCTTTATCGATATCTCCTGCTCGATAAGATCGTCGAGCACGACCCTACCCTGAACATTGATTCCCCGAAGCAATGGAAGGTGCTCCCAAAAGCGCTGGCGCGCGATGAGATGGAATCGATCCTGGGCATGTCGCACTCAACTGCCGGTGGCAAGGACGGCGAAGCCATCAGAGCGCGTGATCATGCCATGCTCGAGGTTTTCTATGCTTCGGCGCTTCGCGTTTCCGAAATTACGGGCGTCAAACTGGAAGACCTGAAACTCGACCTGGGATGCATTCTGGTCCGCGGCAAAGGCGACAAGGAACGTATCGTGCCCTTGGGCAAAGGCGCGCAGGATGCATTGACCGTCTATATCAAACGCTTTCGCCCGGTTCTCGCAAAGAGCAAAACGTCACCCTTATTATTTCTGGGACGGGGTGCGAAGAAACTGACACGCCAGCGGGTCTGGCAGATGGTTCGCGCCGCATCTGCGGGTACCGGTCGCAATGCCAGCCCGCACATGCTTCGCCACAGCTGCGCCACGCATATGGTGGAAAACGGCGCGGACCTGCGCACCGTGCAGACGATCCTCGGTCACGCAGATATTTCGACGACCCAGGTCTACACGCACCTGGCTTTGGATCGGCTGAAGAATGTCTATCAGAAACATCATCCCCGAGCGAAAGTGAGAACCAATTCGTAACGCCGGTTTTGGTAGCCGGCATCTTGCCGACTGTCGCGAGGGCGTCCCGCCCTCGCAGGAGAAAAGTTTGAAAGGTGCGGGAAAGACGGAGGGCAAGATGCCCTCCGGACAGCCGGCGGGACGCCGGCGCTACCAAAAAGCGGGCGCTGCCGAATGAGACAATATGACACTCACTGTTGTCGACAAAGCTATCGCTGAATTCCTGCAATCGCTGCGTCAGCGCAATGCATCCCTCCATACTCTCAAAGCCTACAACGGCGACCTGGCTGAATTCTCGGCTTATGCCGGGTCACGAGGCTGGAAGCAGATCGACCATGTCACCATCCGTGGATTTCTATCCCATCTTGTACGAAAAAGGACTGGGCAAAACTTCGGTAGCGCGTGCGCTGGCGGCAGTGCGGTCGCTGTATCGCTGGCTGGCACAGGAAGGAACGGTCGAGCAGAACCCGGCTTCCCTGGTTTCGACGCCAAAGCTTCCCAAGAAGCTTCCGCGTGTGCCAACCATCGAAGAGATGAATGGAGTGCTGGACGGAAAAATGCCCGAGGTTGCGGCGTTTCCTGAGCGCGACTCCCTGATGCTGGAACTACTCTACGGGTGTGGTATCCGTAACTCTGAGCTGACGGGAATTAATCTCGAAGATATCCGATTGAGCTCGGAGGCGATTCTGATACGCGGGAAGGGGAAGAAGGAGCGCTACGTACCATTCGGGGACTCGGTAAAGGCCGCATTGGCAGCCTATCTTCCGGTACGACAGCGAATGCTTGCGCAACAAGAGAAGGCTGCCCCAGCCTTGCTGCTCAACTGGCGCGGCGGGCGTCTGACTACTCGCAGCGTCGGCCGCATCATAAAGAAGATCGCTGTCGCAAAAGGATTGTCTCCCGACGTCCATCCCCACACTCTCCGTCATGCTTTCGGAACTCACATGCTGGAGGAAGGTGCCGACCTGCGGGCCATTCAGGAAATGCTGGGCCACGAGCGTCTTTCAACCACGCAACGCTACACTCAGCTCTCCATCAAACACGTGCTTCACGTCTACGACCAGACGCATCCACGAGCCAAGTGAAGCGAGTAAGATTCGATGATTTGACCTTTGTTCGGAATAATTAGTAGAGGGTGGCCAATGAGATCCGCTTAGGGATGTGTCGTCTCGGTAGATGTACTAATCGGCTGCGCGGTGTGCAATCCCTCCCACATTTCCACGACCTGCAACTTCAATTCAGTGGTGAGATTTTCGTATGCCGCTTCAGATTCCTCGGATTCCGCTGGAGGATAGATCGGATCGCCGATCTGGATCTTCAACGGTGCAAACTTTTGAAACCGCTTTGCCGCGCGGCCACGAGTCGTAAAATCCGTCAATCGCCACAGGGACAATCGGGACCTGCAGGTGAATCGAAAGTATTGCGGCGCCTTTCTTGAAAGTCCTTGGTGTGCCGTCAATGCTGCGCTCGCCCTCGGGATAAAGGATGAGAATCCGTCCGTGCTGAAGTCCGAAAGCGCCGGCTCGCATCGCAGGCACCAGGTTCGCATCAGGGTCAACCACAATCACACGCAGCCAGCGTGCGAGGCGCCGCATAAGGCCCGACCCGAAAATTTCGCTGGTACCGACCGCGAAGAGATTTCGAAACACCGGCCACGGCAAAAATGCCGACATCAATACCGGATCAAGGTAGCTTTGGTGGTTGGACGAAATAATGTATGAACCCTGCGTGGGAAGGTTCTCCAGTCCGGTCACTCGCAACCGAAAGCGGTCGGAGGCGAAAATCTGCACCAGTCGAAAAAGCGAGTACAGAACCCGTTCCGCGAATCGTCCCGGGCGCGCCAGAGCACGAACCTCTGGGTCGGTGGACTCCTCGTGCAAAATCGATTTCCATCCCGCCTTTTGCTCCCGCGAACTGGAGATCGTCTTTCCCGAGGCGGCACTCTCCAGAATTGCGTCGACCAGTTCGCGCACCGTGTAGATTTCGGCGAGGATCGACTCTTCCACGTCGCCCCCGAGTTCCTTCTCCAGTGCGACCAGCAATTCGATACGCTGCATGGAATCGAGCCCGAGATCGAGTTCAAGATTGTCGTTGGGACGAATCTGTTCCGGCTTTGTTTTGGACGCCTCGCGGATGATCTTGACGGCCCGCTGTATCTCAGGTCGCTCCCGCCATTGCTTGTCTTCGGCGGTTAAAGTGGGAGCGGAAGTGGCTTCCCCGCCGTCGCTTTGGCCTTTCTTTTGATTCGCGCGGACCTGCTTTTCCATCTCAAAACGCTTAAGTTTCCGCGTAGTGGTTCGCGGCAGCGGGTCTTGCCAGATTTCGTAACTGCCGATGCGTTTGGTCGATGGGATGTGCGCCGAAATGCCTTCGATATCGAAACGAATGACTTCCTTTGCGTTGACGATCTTGCGTTCCTTCAGAAGATCGAAATCAGGTACGACTACGGCATATAACCGGTCGGAAGCCGGATTGCCGGGTTCGCTCTCCAGCGCCATCACCCCGATTTCCTTGATGTGCGGAGATTTCAGATAGTACGACTCAATCTCTTCGGGATAGACATTCTTGCCATTGCTCAACACAATGACATCTTTCTGCCGCCCGGTGATAAACAGATTGTTGCCTGAATCGAAATATCCGAGATCACCGGTATGGAGCCAACCATCTTTGAGGACGGCAGCGGTGGCGTCCGAGCGGTTCCAATATCCCTTCATGACGATCGCGCCCTTGATCGCGATTTCGCCGATCGCGGGCCTACCATCTTCGCCGGGTTTCGGATCGACAATCTTTCCTTCCACGCCAGGCAGAGATGGCCCAACAGAACCGATCACATTGTGATGAGGCAATGCAGCGAAAGCCGCGCCGGTAGTTTCGGTCAGGCCATAGGCCTGTAATACGTCTATGCCAAGCGCGTAAAAGTCATAACCGATCTGCGGATCGAAGCGCGAGCCACCCGTGATCAGGTAGCGCATCCGGTCGCCAAAGGTGCTGTGCAGCTTGCCAAAGAAGATGCGGCCCGCGTTCAATCCGACAGACCGAAGGCCCCGGTTCAATCCCATGAGCGACCGAAGCGCCCAACCCGCTACCTTTCCCCGCTTGGCAACCTCTTTAAAGATCCGCTCGTGAATCAGGTAGAAGAATTGCGGCACTACCGCGAAAATTGTGATCTGGCGTTCGTTAAGTGCCCGCAGCAGTTCCGTGGTATTCAAAGTTTCGAGGTAGACGACCCTGGCCCCCTTCACCAGCGGCAGCAGAAGATTCGCCATCTGCGATAGGACGTGAAACAGGGGTAACACCCCGAGCACAGCGTCCTCGGGGCCCACACGAGCCCATTGGAATACCGATTCCACTTCGCCTAGCAGATTGGCATGCGTAAGCATCACGCCCTTGGGATCGGAAGTAGTGCCGGAGGTGTAGAGGAGGGAAGCGACAACGTCAGCTTCCACGGCGGCGGGTGCGAAACTGCCTGGCCCTGCGGCGAAGATACCTTCAAGATCGGCGGTTGGGGCTGTCCCGGTTGTCTTGAGTGTCGTTTGCGCCGGCGCCGCTTTAAGCTCGACTGGATTCATGAGCACGATCTTGAGAGGCAAGGTTCCGATCGCTTCCTGTGCAGTTGTGAGATGTTTGACGTCGCAAAATAAAAGTGAGCTGCCGCTGTCTTTCAAAAGAGTCGTGATCTGGTTAGCATGCAAGGCCGTGTCGAGTGGAACCGCGGTGCAACCGGATGCAACGATGCCCAGGAACACGGCTACCCATCGGGGGTGATTGTCAGCCAGAATGACGACTCGCGCGCCCGACTGAAATCCATTCTTAGCCAGCCAGGAGCCGACCGATTCGGCCCAATGCCGCAATTCGGCGTAGGTACAGCTCTCAACCTGATCGCGGCGCTGAATCTCCAGGGCGACGTTTTTGGGCCAGTGCTCGACGCACTCGACAAAACGATCGTAGAAAGTGGGCATGGGCTCGCGAAAATACTACATGAAACGAGAGTATTTTTGAGGGAGATGGTGGATCAAAAGCAGTCGTGATCCGGCCAACGAACGTCGCGCAGCTACCGAGAGTGACTCAGCTTACGGAGCAATGCCAATTCTTGGGCAGCGCGCTTCCGCTCGCGTTTCCAATCATCAGGAGGAAGTACGTGGGTACGGTTGCATCCTCCAAACTCCACCTGGGAATCGCCGGTCATTGTTGCGTATATGAGGTAGTCACGTCCTATTGCCATTTTGCCGTATGAGCAATCGCCGCCGCCGGAGCCCGTGTCGGACACGGCATAGTCGGTTGTTATCCCTTTGAGCGACTCTTTCACAGCGAAGCGGACGTGATAGTTGTCGTAGGGGATCGTACGAGCGCCAAGCTGAAGTTCGCGCTTCTGAACCGTGACTTCGACCGGCGTACCTACAAATACAGCGCCTGCCCATTTGAAACTGCTCTTGATACTCTCTGCTTCCGACTTTGAGGTATCCACGCAGGAACAGGCCAGTGCGGGAATGGAGTTTGAAGCACAGACGGCGATCATGGCCAGCAATCGCAAGGCGAGCACGGTCCATCCCAACGGAGGTCGCGTCAGAGCGTGCATGGCAAATCAGTCTAACCCGGGGAAAGACGGATGGCGCCGTTTTTCCCGTACTCTGCAGGAAGTCTGCGCTGCGAGGTTCCTCTTAGCGACTTACCCGTTGCCGCCGCATCTAATATGCTAGGCTCTTAAGAAAGGGCAGTGCTAACTCCAAAGGTATCTTGATTTGATCAACACTCTATTAGGCAAGGTTTTCGGGACCAAAAACGAGCGCGAACTAAAGCGTTTGATGCCTCAGGTCGAGGCTATCAATGCCCTTGAGCCGCAGATGAAGCAGCTCTCGGACGATCAGCTGCGCGCCAAGACCGACGAATTTCGCAGCCGGATCCAGTCGCTCTTGGCTGCCGTCCCCGACGAGCCAAATGCTGACCCCGACCGCCTTAAGCAGCTCGAAGACGATCGTCTCAAGATAATAAAAGAAGCACTGGACGAGATTCTGGTGGAGGCTTTCGCCGTGGTTCGCGAAGCCGGGCGCCGCATTCTCCAGATGCGCCACTTTGATGTCCAGTTGATCGGCGGCATGGTGCTGCACCAGGGCAAGATCGCCGAGATGAAGACCGGCGAAGGAAAGACTCTGGTCGCCACCCTCCCGGTGTATCTCAATGCGCTAAGTGGCCGCGGTGTCCACGTCATTACCGTCAACGACTACCTCGCCAAGCGCGATTCTGAATGGATGGGGAAGCTCTATCGCTTCCTCGGTTTGACCGTCGGCGTGATTGTGCACGATCTGGACGACGAAGAGCGCCGCGATGCCTACGCCTCCGATGTCACCTACGGCACCAATAATGAATTCGGCTTTGATTACCTGCGCGACAACATGAAGTTTGACGTTCACGATTGCGTGCAGCGCGGGCACAACTTCGCCATCGTCGATGAAGTCGACTCCATTCTGATCGACGAAGCCCGCACTCCTCTCATTATTTCAGGGGCGAGCGAGGAATCGACCGACAAGTATGCCCGGGTCAATCGCATTATCCCCAAGCTTGAAAAAGGCGAGGAAATCGACACCGCGCCGGGGGAACCAAAAGAACTTACCGGCGATTTCGTGGTTGACGAAAAGCATCGTGGCATCACCGTCACCGATGCTGGTTGGGAAAAGGTCGAACAGCTTTTAGGCATCGGAAACATCGCCGATCCGGAAAATTGGGACCTGAAGCACCACGTCGATACCGCCATTAAAGCGCACGCTCTCTACAAGCGGGACGTCGAGTACGTGGTGAAAGATGGCGAAGTCATTATCGTCGACGAGTTCACTGGACGCCTGATGCCCGGTCGACGCTGGTCCGACGGTTTGCACCAGGCGGTCGAAGCCAAGGAAAACGTCAAGATCGAGCGGGAGAACCAAACCCTTGCCACCATCACCTTCCAGAACTATTTCCGTATGTACAAAAAGCTGGCGGGTATGACCGGCACGGCGGAAACTGAAGCATCGGAATTCGACAAGATCTATCGCCTGGAAGTCATGGTCATTCCGACCAACAAGAACATGCTGCGTCTGGAAAATCCTGACGTTGTCTACCGCACCGAAAAGGAAAAGTATTACGCGGCCTCGGACGAAATTCAGACGCTTCACGCGACGGGCAGGCCAGTGCTGGTAGGCACTACTTCCATCGAAAAGTCGGAGCGACTATCCGAGCTGCTGAAGAAAAAGAACATCAGGCACGTCGTGCTCAATGCGAAGTATCACGAGCGCGAAGCCGAAATCGTAGCCCAGGCCGGACGCAAAGGCATGGTCACGATCGCGACCAACATGGCAGGCCGCGGTACTGACATTCTGCTCGGTGGCAACCCCGAGTTCATGGCCAAGCAGGAGTGCGTGAAGAAGGGAATCGCGCAACCGCTCCGTGCCGCCCAAGGCAAGATCCAGGTTGATGTCGACGAAACCAAGAGCACGGTTTGGTACTACGCCGGCAGCGAATACGTTGTCCCGACCGATCAGTGGACGGAAATTTTCAATCGCCACAAGGCTGAAACGGATAAAGAGCACGACGAAGTAACCGCCGTCGGCGGTCTCCACATTTTCGGCACCGAGCGTCACGAAGCGCGCCGCATCGATAATCAGCTTCGCGGCCGCGCCGGCCGTCAAGGCGATCCCGGCTCCTCCCGCTTCTACCTGTCTCTCGAAGACGACCTGATGCGCATCTTCGCCAAGGAGTGGGTTTCGAAGCTCCTGCAGCGTCTGGGCATGGAAGAAGGCATTCCGATCGAGTCACGATTGATCACCAGCCGGATCGCTACTGCCCAGCAAGCTGTCGAAGCTCAGAACTTCGAAGCCCGCAAACATCTGCTTGAGTACGACGACGTGATGAACAAGCAGCGCGAGGCCGTATATGGCCTGCGTCGCCAGTTGCTCGAAGGCGTCGAACAGAAAGAACTCATCCTCGAAGATTATGTCTCCGGCATCCTGAGCGATGTGATGGACCAGTTTTGCGGCGTCAAAGTCCACCCCGACGACTGGGATGTGAAAGGCCTCAAGGACGCGATTTTCACCCGCTTCGGCGTGGATATTCTGGCGGAAGGGATCAAGCCCGAGTCTCTGAGCCGGCAGGAGCTGGGTGATGCCATCTTCGCCAAGTTGAAAGAACGGTACGACGCCAAAGAAAAACTCATCGGCCCCGACGCCATGCGCTACCACGAGCGCATGATCATGCTTAGCGTGCTCGATTCGCAGTGGAAAGACCACCTTCGTGACATGGATCACCTGAAGGAGGGCATCGGTCTGCGCGGCTACGGCCAGCACGATCCCCTGGTCGAGTACAAGCGCGAATCCTTCGACATGTTCGAAGCCATGATGACGCGCTTTCAGGAAGAGACCGCCCGCTATCTCTACCTGATGCAAATTTTGGAGCGGCCTCCGGATCGTCCGCAGGACGGCGGAGCGGGAGCCCCAGAACTTCCCAGCGGACCTCATGCCGGTGGAGAGGGCAATGGCAACCGCCCGCCACGAAATGTTGCGACCTCAATGGACGAACTGGAAGAATCTTTCCAGCGCAAGAAACGCCGCGAGTTGGAGCAGGCCCGCATGGCGGGATCCGGAGACACCCAGCCAGTCCAGCAGGTAGTCCGTGGCGCCGCAAAAGTGGGCCGTAACGATCCCTGTCCGTGTGGCTCGGGAAAGAAATACAAGAAGTGCTGCGGCGCTCAAGGTTAGTCTTGTCATCCTGAGCGGAGTGACTACTTAGCTTCGCGAAGTAGTCGCGTAGTCGAAGGACCCCTACCCCTCAAAGAAATATTCCTTGATACTTTCAAAATGCCGGGGAAAGCTGTCGGCCGCGGATCAGTTGCTAGAGATCCGTCGACTTCGTCTTTCTATTCGCAAGCGAATGGAAAAACTCCGCTCAGGATGACAGTGTTCGGAAGTCCGGATCACAGTGCTACGGCGCCGGCTTCGCGAGCACGAACGACTTCACCACAATGTTGTTGGGTTGCACCCCGACAGGAATCATCGTCAGCAGGGAATATTCGCTGGGTTCAAGCTTGGTTGGCTGGCGTTTTTGAATCACGGTTACATCGCCCGATTGCGAATCCAGCACCAATAAATAGTTTTCACTCCTCGAGAGCGCCAGCCCATCCGGATGACTGCCCACTGGCAACGACGCGATCAGCTTGCCGATATCAATGTCATACACCGCGATCGAATTCGAATCGAAGTTGCTGACATACAGCCGCGAATTATCGGATGTCACCAGGCCCCGGGCCGGTCGTGTTCCGATCAGATAGCTGCCACTGACTTCATTGGTTGCGGTTTCGATGATCGAGATGTCGTTGGAATCAAAATTCGTGACGACCAGTTCGCCACCATCAGGCTTGAGAGCCAGGCTTGCCGGCGTTTTTCCCACGTCCAGCAGGGCCAGTAGCTTATCGGTTTTTAAGTCAATGGAGGCCACTTGGCCGGACCCGCCACATGCAATGAACGCCTTGCTGTTGTTCGGAAGAATGGCGATGTCTTCCGGTTGCTGGCAGATGGGGATGGTATCTCGCACCTTCAACTGCGGCGCATCGATCAGCGACGCGGTATTGCTTCCCCGATTGCTGACCACCACCGTCGAACCGTCGGGCGAAACCCGCGCCAGTCCTGGCGAAGCGCCGACCCGGATATTGCCTAGCAGCAGTCGTTTTTCCAGATCGATGACCGAGACATTCGCGGATTTTGAATTCGCTACGTAAGCGCGTTTGCCGTCTCCAGACACATCGATGAAATACGGACCTCCGTGGACGCCGATGGTGGCTACGACTTCATTGCGTTCCGCGTCGATCACGCTGATGCTGTTCGACTGCGTGTTCACCACATAAATTTCATTCTTCTTGCTATTGGCCGCAATTCCGGTAGGTTCGCTGCCGACCCGAATCGTCTTCGCAGGTTGGAAAGTGCGCAGATCGATAACGGAGACAGTATTACTCTTGCCGTTGGTCACGTAGGCGTACTCGCGGTAGGCAGGACCATACGCGGGTAGCTGGCGCACGTGAAAATACCACCACCCAAGCGCGCTTGCTACCGGGAGTATGACAACGAAGAGAAGAACCTTTTTCAAACTGATGGACTGACAGAAGGTGCAACGCCCGCTTGAACCGAGGTCAGGGCCGGCGCATGCGTGCCGATAGCAGGCACCGTCCTTCCCACCACCGGTGCGATCTGCCGTACCTGCCTCATCAATTCATCGAACTGCTCCGGATAGAGCGACTGTATTCCGTCTGACATGGCCCGGTCTGGCTCGTGGTGAACTTCCACGATCAAGCCATCCGCGCCGACCGCAACGGCAGCCCGCGACAGAGGTGTGACCTTGTTGCGTTTTCCCGTGCCATGGCTGGGATCCACAACGATCGGCAAGTGGCTGAGTCTTTGTACCGCCGGCACGATACTGAGGTCGAGTGTGTTGCGGGTGTGATCGGCAAACGTCCGCACTCCGCGTTCACAAAGGATCACCCTGTAATTGCCTTCGCTCATTACGTACTCGGCTGCCATCAGGAATTCTTCGAGCGTCGCCGACATGCCGCGTTTGAGGAGCACAGGCTTGCGGGTTCGGCCCGCGTGCTTGAGCAGCGAAAAGTTCTGCATGTTGCGCGCGCCGATCTGAATCACGTCGGCATACTTCTCCACTAGTCCCAAGGATTCATTGTCAATCGCTTCCGTGACGATCTTCATACCAAACCTGTCACGGACCTCAGCCATGATCTGCAAACCTTCTTCGCCCATGCCCTGGAATGAATACGGCGAGGTTCGCGGCTTGTAAGCGCCTCCGCGGAAAAATTGTGCGCCTGCACGGCACACCTGCTCCGCCACCGCCATGGTCTGTTCGCGGCTTTCAATGGCGCAAGGCCCTGCGATGATAGCGAGCCCGGGTCCGCCAAAGGTGGCGTTGGTCCCGGGAAAGGTGATGACCGTGTTTTCAGGTTTGACGTCGCGGCTCACCAGTTTGTAGGGCTTGCTGACGCGAATCAGCTCCTGGACACCTGGCATCTCGTCCAGAGTGCCTGGCTCGACTTCGGTCTGATTTCCCGTGATCCCGATGGCCGTACGCTGCGCTCCTGGCATGGAGTGTGCGCGGTATCCTAATTCCTCGATCTTCTGGCAGACGGCGCTGATCTGCTCTTCCGTGGCTTGCGCCTTCATCACAACTAACATGACCCACCTCGAAACCTCTAAGTCTACCGTTTACGCGCCGCTCGCGGCAAACTGTGGTGACTCGACATAATGCCTGTTTATACTCTTCTGGTGGCCCGTTCTATCTCCCGCGAACAAGACATTCTGACTTTGCCTCAGCCGAAGACCCCGCCCCGCCTGACCTCCCGGCGCATTGGGATCCATACCTCCAGCGCGGGTGGCGCCCAGACCTCGGCCGAGAGAGCTTACCGTCTGGGCTGCAATACCTTCCAGATGTTTTCTTCCAGTCCGCGGCAGTGGGCTTCCCGCGAATTGACCCTACCGCAATGCGATGAAATGAAACGACTGCGCGAGAACTACGACCTGAAGCCGCTCGTGATTCACACCAATTATCTGGTGAACCTGGCCAGCATAAATGAGTCTTTTCTGAAGAAATCGATTGAGGCATTCCGCGGCGAAATTGAACGCGCCCTCGCTCTGTGCGCGGACTACCTGGTTCTGCATCCCGGATCGTTTCGCGGAGCGGATCGTGAGAAGGGGCTTCTGCAGACTGCCGCCGCCATTGCCGCCGCGGCGCACGGACTCGACCTGCCCGGACACAACCTGACCATCCTGATTGAAAACGCTGCAGGCGCCGAGTACTCCCTTGGCGGCAGCTTCGAACAGGTCGCGGAGGTACTGGAACATGTGCGAAGCCTGATTCCGGTCGCTGCCTGCATCGATACTTGCCACACGCACGTCGCGGGCTATGACATTGTCAGTGAACAGGGAATGCGGGATACACTGAAGCACTTGGACCGGACGATAGGCCTGAAAAATGTGAGAGTCTGGCACTGCAATGACGCCAAAGCCGCGTGTGGTTCGAAACTCGATCGTCATCAGCACGTGGGCAAGGGCCAGATCGGATTGGAGCCATTTCGCTGGCTTCTCAACGACAAACGCCTCGCTCATGCCGCCTTTATCGCCGAAACACCGATTGACGAACCGGGAGATGATGTCAGGAACGTGGAGACTTTGAAGAACCTTGTGAAGCAATAGAATTCAGTCACGCATGCTGGGAAAAACCTTCCTTCAGGAGTATTCCGATGAGTTGGGCCAACAAGTTTTCCAAGCCTTACCGGGTAAACCACGGCAAGAAGTTCCGACTGAAAGACTATGATCCCGCCGACACCGCGAAGCTCCAGTCCGAAGAGCATGCGCAGGAATTGCTGGCGAAGGGCATTTCTCGCATGGCGGAACTCCAGGACAAGCTCTATGCCCAGAATCATTGGGGCGTGCTGCTGATTTTCCAGGCTATGGACGCTGCCGGCAAAGACGGGGTGATCAAACACGTGATGACTGGCGTCAATCCGCAGGGGTGCCAGGCATATTCGTTCAAGGCTCCTTCCGCCCAGGAACAGGATCACGACTATCTATGGCGCAACGTGCAATGTCTGCCCGGTCGCGGGCGAATCGGACTTTTTAACCGCTCGCACTACGAAGAGGTTTTGATCGTTCGGGTCCATCCGGAGTTGCTGGCGAATGAAAAAATTCCGCAGCAACTGGTCACAAAGAATATCTGGGATGAACGGTTCGAGGACATCTGTGCCTGGGAGCGCTACCTGTCGCGTAATGGATTTCTGATCCGGAAATTCTTCCTCAACGTATCCAAAAAAGAACAGAAGAAACGCTTTCTGGCCCGCCTGGATCAACCGGAGAAGAACTGGAAGTTTTCTACCAACGATCTCCACGAACGCGAGCGTTGGGACGACTACCAGAACGCCTACGAGGACATGATTGCCAGGACCTCCGCCCCGCATGCTCCATGGTTCGTGATCCCGGCTGATAACAAATGGTTCACGCGTCTGGCAGTGGCGGCAGCCATCGTCGACGCTCTCGAAGACCTGGATCTGTCCTACCCTAAGGTTGATCCGGCAAGGAAAAAGGAACTGGAAGCCGCCAAGAAGACCTTATTACAGAAAAAGAGTTGAGCGGGCAGGAGCGATCTGCCCGAATTCTGCCAGTTTGGCACATTCGAGTTGCTGGACCGAGGTTGCCCCTTATCGCCGGAGCATAAAGTCTCAAATAGTTACTTTGGAGTTAACGCCGCCAACAGTAATATTGCGCCCCGATGCTAGAATTGTCATGCTTTAGAGCTTGAGCATAGGTTTTGGGCGATTTGTTGCATCCAATGGCAGGAGAAGCGTGAATTTCAGCGACAAAAAAACGGGGATGCCGATGTGGTTGGCAGCTCTGTGCATCGCCATGCTTCTCTTATCGACCACGGCACAAGCGGTTCATTTCTGCGAGTTGAGCCTTTCCGGCGAGCGCGTGTTTCAGTCGTCGCAGCCCGCGTCGCCGAACAGTGCGGTTTGCCTGATTTGCGTGATGGCTCACTCCGCAGCTGCTGCCGTCCTCGTAATTGTCTTTTCCCCGACCTTTCGCAAGCGAGCGAGGGTTTCGGTTCCACAGGTTCGCCCCAGGCTCTTTCTCGAATCATTTCAGTTGTACGTACGCCCCCCTCCGGTCGTTTAATCTCTCCGGCCACCACATGATCCCGCGTTCTTCGCAGTAAGGCTCGGCCTCCGCGAATCGACCTGGGAATCCATGATTCGATTTTTCCTGATGAACAGCTGACGTTCTCTTTTCGATTCAAGATGCAGGCACTGATTTTCTCGTCGCGCTCCGGTTCCAGAGGTGCCCGTACCCGTTCGGGTGCACGTTGCAGACTTATGCGATTTTCATGCCTTCGGGCGCTGAGTGCTGTGGCGGCGGTTCTCGTCTTCGCGGGATATGCAACCGGTCAGGCCCCCACGCTTCTCAGCCTCGATCAGGCAATCGACCTGGCGCTTACCCACAATCATGCCCTGAAGGCAACAAGAACCATGATCCTTCAGAATCAGGACCAGGAGATTACCGCCAACCTGCGCCCCAATCCAACTTTCGGAGCCGACTCCCAGTTCATCCCGATCTTCTCTCCCCAGGATTTCTCCCTGGAAACCCTCAATGTGACTCAGCAATTCGACATTGGGGTCGGGTACCTGTTCGAGCGCGGCCATAAACGGCAGCGCCGCCTGCAAGCGGCGCGTGACCAGACGGCAGTCACACGGGCCCAGGTGGCGGATGCCGAGCGTAGCCTAGCGTTCAACGTGGGACAGCAATTTGTAAGTGTCCTGCTGGCCGAATCAAGCTTGCAATTTGCGCAGCAGGATCTGCAGGACTTCCAGCAAACCGTTGACATCGCCAATGCCCAGTACAACGCTGGCGACATCAGCGAAGCCGATCTTCTCAAGATCAAGCTGCAGTTGCTGCAATTTCAGACAGATGTATCTTCCGCGCGCCTCGCTAAGGTACAGGCGTTGGCCGGCTTGCGTGAGTTGCTCGGATACGACGCCGCTCCGGCCAACTTCGATGTCACCGGGGACCTCGCTTACATTTCACTGAAGTCCAAGATGGAAGATTTGCAAGCCGCCGCCTTGCGGGAGCGCCCGGATCTCCAGGCGGCTGTGCTCGGGGTCACGGCCGCTGAAAGTCAGATTTCCCTAGCAAAAGCCAATTCCAAAGTGGATGTGAACGGCACCTACGACTTTACCCACACCGGCGATCTGAATTCCGCCTCCATCTTTGTGGGTTTTGACTTGCCGATCTTTAACCGCAACCAGGGCGAAATCGCGCGCACGCGCCATGCTCTTACCCAGGCGCAGGAGTTGCAGTTATCGGCCAGCGATACGGTGATGAGCGACGTCGCCAGTGCTTACGAGGCCGTGAGAAGCAACGACGAGATAGTCCAGCTCTACACTTCCGGATACTTGAAGCAAGCGAAGGACTCCCGCGATATCAGCGAATACGCATACAAGGCAGGCTCGGCCAGCCTCCTGGATTTTCTCGATGCGGAGCGCAGCTACCGATCGACGCAGTTGGCCTATCGACAGGCCCTGGCCTCTTATATGACGGCGGTAGAGCAATTGAGACAAGCCGTCGGCACAAGGAATCTGCAGTGAGAAATGTGAAATGTGAAACGAGAATTTTGAAATGAAGACACCCAACTATCGACAACTGTCATCGGCTGGAACGTGCAGTCTGGGGCTGATATTGCTCGCCGTTCTTGCCGGCTGTGCCGCGCAGTCCGACGCGAATGGAAAGGGCGACAAGGCCGGGAATTCTGGCAATCCCGAGCTCTTTGCCATTCCCCAGGAGCAGATGTCTCACGTGCAGGTGATTACGGTGCAACCGTCTACCCTGACGCGCACTCTCCGGCTTACCGGTGCGGTGGCCTACAACAGTTTTCAGACGACGCCGGTGATCACTCAGGTCAGCGGTCCGGTCAGCAGAATGGTAGTTGTTCCCGGACAGAAGGTTCAACGCGGCCAGCCCATGCTTTACGTTGCCAGCCCTGACTTCTCCCAGCTTCGCACCAACTATCTCAAAGCTCGTGATGCCGCGGCGCTGGCCCACAAGAGTTATGTGCGCGCCCAGGACCTCTACCAGCACCATGCCATCGCGGTGAAAGATCTGGAACAGGCGGAATCCGCGGAGGTGCAAGCCTCCGGAGATCTGGCCTCGGCAGAAGCCGCGTTAAGAGTGATGGGAGTAAGAGATCCGGAGGCGCTGGTGAAAGCTCCCCCTTCGTTCGAGATTCCCGTGCTGGCGCCAATTTCCGGCGAGGTCGTTGAACAGGATGTATCGGCAGGGCAGCTTCTTCAACCCGGCAATACGCAGTGCTTCATGATCTCCAATCTGAGTACGGTGTGGGTTCTGGTCAACGTTTATCAAAAGGATCTACCTTTCGTGCGAGCCGGAGATCCCGTCACCATCCAGACCGATGCGTATCCCGACACTTTCCAGGGACGCATCTCGTACGTCGCAGCTTCCCTCGATCCGACGACCCGAACTTTGCAAGCCCGAATACAGACCAACAATCCCGGCGAAAAGCTGAAGAAAGATATGTACGTGACCGCCTCGGTGCAGGCTGGAACCATCAAGGACGCAATCGCCGTGCCCGACGCCGCTGTTTTGCGCGACAGCGAGAACCAACCTTTCGTCTACGCCGAGGAATCACCCAACCAGTTCGGAATGCGTACCGTCACTCTCGGCGAGAGCCTGAAAGGGCAAATGCAAATCACCAGCGGGCTGAAACCGGGCGATCGCGTTATCGGCGACGGCAGCTTGTTCCTGCAGTTCGCCAACTCTTTGCAGCGCTAACCTCCGAATGATTCACAGAATCGTACAAGCCGCGCTTCGCCAAAGATTTCTCGTGCTGATGCTGACCGCTTTTATCACCATCGGCGGCATCATGTCATTCCAGCGCATGCCGGTGGATGCCTACCCAGATCTCGCGCCACCGCAGGTCGAGATCACCACCCAATGGCCCGGCCATGCCGCTGAAGAAGTCGAGCGTCTGGTCACGCTCCCTCTTGAACTTGAGATGAACGGCGTCCCGCACATGGTGGTGATGCGTTCCATCTCGCTATACGGTCTTTCTGACGTCATCCTGACATTCGAAGAGGACACCGACAGCTATTTTGCCCGGCAGATTGTTTTCGAGCGGTTGGCGGATGCCCAGGTTCCGACTGGCGTAACGCCCGGCCTGGCGCCCCTATTTAGCCCCAGTGGGTTGGTCTATCGCTATGTGTTGCAAAGTCCTGACCGAACTCCGCAGGACTTGAAGACTATCGAAGACTGGGTGGTGGAACGCGCCTACCGGTCGGTGCCGGGTGTGGCCGACGACTCGGGTTTCGGCGGCACCACCATGCAGTACCAGGTGTTGCTCGACCCGGCTCGAATTTACGGATATCACCTCACCATTCCGCAGGTCATTACCGCGCTCTCCGCTAACAACGCAAACGCGGGCGGCGGATTCTATTCGCAAGGAGGACAGTTTTACTACGTTCGCGGCATCGGACTGGTGCGCAACACGGACGACATCGGTAACGTTGTTGTTGGCAGTAACAAAGGCGTTCCCATTCGTGTGCGCGACATAGGAGACGTAACGATCGGCCATGCGCCCCGTCTGGGCGAATTCGGCTTTCAGAAGAACGATGACGCAGTCGAAGGCGTTATCCTCATGCTCCGCGGCGGGCAAACGCAAAATGTCCTGAAAGCGGTCGAGGCCAAGACCGAAGAACTGAATCGCAATATTCTCCCGCCGGACGTGAAGATTGTTCCGTTTTACGACCGCAGCGAGTTGGTCCATCTGACCACCGATACGGTCGAAGCCAATCTGGTTCGCGGCATGATCCTGGTATTGATCGTGCTGATCTTCTTTCTGGTCAGCTTCCGCGCCGCTGTCATCGTTGCTCTCACGATTCCGCTGTCGCTCTTGTTTGCGTTCATCGTGCTGCACGCGCACGACGTCGCCGCCAATCTGCTATCGATTGGCGCGATTGACTTCGGCATCGTCATCGACGGCACCGTAGTGATGATCGAGAACATTTACCGCGAACTGGCATTGAGGGAAGGGCAGGACTACAACCTCAATGAAGTGATTCTCGCGGCGGCGAAGGATGTTGACCGCCCTATCTTCTATTCGGTCGCCGTCATTCTCGCCGGGTACCTGCCGATTTACGCTCTGAGCGGGCCATCCGGGAAGCTGTTTCATCCCATGGCGGAGACGATGTCCTTCGCTCTGGTCGGAGCGCTGATCCTTACCTTGACCCTGATTCCGGTGCTGGCGTCTTTCTGGTTCAAGAACGGCGTGCGGGAAAAACGGAACCGCGCTTTTGAATGGATGAAAGACAAGTACGCCGGCCAGTTGGACTGGGCTCTTGATCGTCCGAAAACCGTCCTGGTGATCGCCACGCTGATCTTTGGCGCAACGCTTCTGCTGGTGCCTTTTATCGGCGGAGAGTTCATGCCGCATCTCGATGAAGGCGCGCTCTGGGTCAGGGCGACCATGCCTTATACGATTTCATTCGAGGAAGCCAGCAAGATCTCTCCCGAAGTTCGCAAGATTCTGATGTCCTATCCTCAAGTCACGCTGGTCGGCTCCGAGCTTGGACGCCCTGATGACGGCACCGACGCTACTGGATTTTTCAATTGCGAGTTCTACGTCGGCCTCCGTCCCTACAATGACAAGTCATGGACCGGCGAAATTCGGGACAAGGAAGCGCTAATCGCGTCCATCGACAAGAAACTGGGCGCGTTCCCCGGCATCATTTTTAACTACACTCAGCCCGCGGAAGATGCGGTGGATGAGGCCCTCACTGGTTTGAAAAGTTCGCTGGCGGTCAAAATCTATGGCGACGATCTGAACATCTTGCAGGACAAGGCAGTCCAGATCAAAAACATCCTGACCAAGGTGCCCGGATTCGCCAATCTGACGGTGGTTCGCGAGTTAGGACAGCCCAGCCTTCTCCTGGACGTAGACCGTGACAAGATTGCCCGTTACGGAATCAACGTCGCCGACGTGGAAGCCGTGATCGAAGCTGCGGTAGGTGGTCAAGCGGTCACGCAGGTCATCCAGGGCGAGAAGCTCTTCGACCTCGTGGTGCGCATGCAGCCCCAATTCCGCAGCAGTGCCCAGGAAATCGGCAACCTGCTGGTAGGAACCCCGGACGGCATGCAGATCCCGCTGTCTCAACTGGCTAGCATCACCCAGGGGAATGGCGCCTCGTTCATTTATCGCGAGAACAATTCCCGATACATCGGCGTCCAGTACAGCATCGAAGGTCGTGACCTGGCACGCGCTGTCCAGGACGGCCAGGCCGCTGTGAGCAAAGCCGTGACCCTCCCGCAGGGTTACCAGTTGGCATGGGGCGGAGAATACAGCCAGTTTCTGGAAGCCAGATCGCAGCTTGCCTTCATCGGCCCACTGGCTTTGGTGTTGATTTTCATGATCTTGTTCGCCCTCTATGGAAACTTCAAGTTCCCGGTAAGTATCGCTCTGGGCGTGCTCATGACCGAGCCGGTCGGAGCGCTGGTGGCTCTTAAGCTTACCCATACGCCCTTTAGCGTCTCCTCCGTCCTGGGCCTTCTGGCCTTACTAGGGGTATCGGTTGAAACCGCGGTCATCCTGGTGTCCTACATCAACAAACTGCGGCAGGAAGGGATGAATATCCGAACCGCCACCCGGGAGGCCTCGCTCCTCCGCCTTCGCCCCATCATGATGACGGCCCTGGTAGCCTGCCTGGGACTGCTGCCAGCCGCCCTGTCGACCGGAATCGGCTCGGACACCCAAAGACCCTTTGCAATCGTCATTGTCGCGGGCTTGATCTCCAGGCTGTTCATCGGTTTCTTCGTAAACCCGGTCCTATATGAACTCGTAGCCCGAGAAGGGGACTTGCTTCAGGTTTGACCGGGCTGCCGCATCCCCACTACCCACGGAGGGACAGCTGTCCTCAGCTGTCCGGCGGAGCCAAAGCTCCGCTAGGGTTAACCGGCTAAATTCCAATCGGCGTCACAACGCTGACCACAGGCCACTGCCCACTGAATCTCCGAGGTTACCCCGGTTACTTTTGGGCCATACATATGGCACCAGTGGTTCATTGACCTAATGGTGCCTGCTTGATATTTTCACCCCACTAGATGCAGCTTCTCGCACTCCCTCGATCGAACCAGCATCTAAGAATTTGGGGGACGTTATGAAAATGGTCTACGTTTGTTACGCAGCCTTGGGCTATGCCGTAGCGCGCTGGATCTTTCAGCGAGAGCCTCTACAGATTGTTGATCCGGTTACACGTTTCCGTTCCTCTGGCCTGCTTTAAGGAGCGTGTGATTGCAGGCGTGCGGACGCCCCGGTGCATGCCCGTTTTCGGCTCCGCACGCCCAGTTTCTTAGCGCTGGGACGCACCCGCCCAAAGGGTCTACTACTAACGTTCTACCCCTGCTTGCCTTTCCGACTTATCTCCTGAGTACAATTTTCTAAGAACGGGTTTCGGTGAACCATTCAATCTGGGTATTTGAGCTGGGTGCTCGACCTAGTAATCAGTTGAATGCTAGGAGAGGTCAGCGGTGTCTGCCGCGACTCTTCGCTGAGACAATGGTAGGGAAGCGGTCACCATCAAAATTCATGACTCGTAAATTCTGTCTGTCGCTCGCTGTGATCCTGCTGGGACTCTTGCTCCCGATTTGTGGGATGGCCCAATCCGACGGCGCGGAGCCTTCGCTGGGCGACCTGGCTCGATCCCTGCGCAAGGGCAAGCCCGCTCCCGAACACACAGTGATCGACAATGACAACCTGCACAAGGTGATGGACGAAGTGCAGAAGCTTAAACTCAAAGGCAGTCAGCTTTTCACAATCAACGGAGCGGCAAAGAAGTTCCAGGTGTCGTCCCCGGATGTAACTTGCGACCTGTCGTTCAGCGCTTCTGCGACCGCCTTGCTTTCGGATCCCTACGCGCCTCAGGAACTGCCGGAAGCCGAGTTAGCCAAACTGGATGGTCCCGCCACAATCAGTGGAGACACATTACAACTCTCCGTACACAACGGAACAAACTGGAACATAAAAGAAATTACGGTTGGACTAACCATCCTGCGGGATTCAGGAACGGATGCTTCCCGGGGCACTTCGGCGAGATTGATCACGGCATCCGAAACGACGACATTGCTTTCGGAAAAACGCCCTGACGTGACTGTCCTCTATCACCTCAAAGGCTCGGCCGCGCCCGCATCAACTACCCTCTTCAATGAAACTCTGAGCTCAGCTCCGAGCCACGATCAGGAGTGGCATTGGGCCATCGTTCAGGCAAAAGGTATTCAAGCCGCAAAACCGGAAGCCCCAGTGGTAAATGACAAACAACTGCAACCCGCGAACTGAAAACTGACCACCGACCACCGACCACTAGCTCTTAACTACCCGACGAACCTCTTCCGCTCTCCCGCTCTTCAAACCGCGATACGCCGCATCAAGAATGATTTGATTCTGCCAACCCTCTTCGCCTGGTACCGGAAACTTAGCGGTGCCTTCCACCGCTGCCGCGAACGCATCCACCTGTTTCGCATACGCATACTTGTTGGAAACGGTTTCCGCTTCTAAAACAGCGCCTGCGCGGCGCAATTCCAGCGTGATGGGGCGTTCAACGTTCAAGACGTCCTCCCCGCGAAGCTCGCCAGTCTCACCGACAAGCTCAATCGGTGTGCGATACCCGCCCCGGAAGGAAACTAGCACCGTTCCCAAAGTTCCACGTGAGAACTCCAGGGTCAACGCAGCAGCGGCTTCCAGTTCGCCCGACACACTATCTTGAAATCCCCGTGCACTGGCACGCACGACTTCATCCTGAAGGATGTAACGCAGGCTGTCGATACAGTGCACCCCGATGTCAGCAATCGGCCCACCGCCGGCTACAGCCGGGTCGTTGATCCAGGCCCTCGGATGTCCCGTTCCACCGGGAAAAGAGAATTCCGAACGGGCGAAAATAATCCTGCCAATCTTTTCGGACGCCACATGCTGCCGCAGCCACGCCGCGCTCTCCTCGAAGCGAAAAACCTGTGCGACCCCGAGCAGGACACCCGCCTTCCGCGCAGCTTCCACCATTTGCCTGCACTCGTCCGCGTTGACTCCCATCGGCTTCTCACACAAAACGTGTTTGCCGCATCGGATGGCGAGCAGAACGTCGGCTAGATGGCAGGCATTGGGTGTGGTAACAAAAACGGCGTCAACTTCGGTCGACCGGCAAAGCGCTTCGGCTGAATCGAACACCAGGGGAATGTTGTGCTTCTGCCCCGACTCTCTGGCCTTGTCCATGCTTCGACGGGACAACGCAGTGACGCGGCAATTCTGCGCCAACGCGAACCCCGGCATCAGTCGCTTGACCGCGTGCAGTCCGAAACCAAGAATTCCAAACCGAACCATAGAGATATTCAGGATACGCGCGGTGCGGACGGGTTCGTCCACAACTTTTGGCGTTTCAGTTGATCTGTCCTAAAAAGGCCTTGTTCTACTTCGCAAACACGAGTTGTCCAGGAGACAGCATGGTATTCGCGGCTACGGTACTGCTGGGAATTCCGCCAGTGTCCGGGTTGATGCCGAACTGGGAGATGGTTTTAGCTGTCTGGTTGCAGACATACACGAAATTGCCTGCCGGATCGGTCGTTATAAATACGGGCAAGGTTCCAGCCGTGAACGGCGACTTCAGTAGCGCGGTGACAATGCCCGTGGTGGTGTCGATGGAGTAAGCCGAGACGGTATTGTCCCCTGAATTGGCGACATACAGAAATTTTCCCGAGGGATGAACCACTACCGAGATCGGACTCTTTCCTGTTGCAAACGGCGATCCTGAGGTCAGGGTCAGTGCTCCGGTGCTGTCGATGGTCATGCCCGAAACCGTGTCCAGGCTGAAATTGGCTGCATAAATAAAGTGTCCGGAAGGATCAATTGCCAGGGACAGGGGTGGGCTCTGGACTGCAAACGGCGAACCCGGGACCGGCGTCAAAATTCCACCCGAAGCCACCGAAAAGCCAAAGACGAACGCAAGAGTTCCGCTCCCCGCATACAGGAATTGTCCGGAAGGCGATAGGGCCAATGCCACTGGTTTGGCGCCTGCCGGGAAGGGTGAGCCTTGCACTTCCGTCAAGGTTCCATCGCTCCCACTCACCGAAAAAACGGAAATATTATTCGAGGTTTGATTCGCCACGAAAATGAGATCGCCCCCGGAGTCCATCACCAGCGATGTGGGATTCAGGCCGGCCGGTGTTCGCGGCATTGCTTCTGTTAACTCTCCGGTGTTGCTGTCGACGTTGAACAACGAAATGTCATTGCCGCCCTGATTCGCGGCATAAACAAACTTCCCTGAAGGGTGCACCGCGATCGAAATCGGTGAAGTCCCTCCCATGAATGGCGAACCCAGAACCGCTTTGAATTTTCCGGAAGAGGTATCGACTCGATAGGCCGCGACAGCGTTGGACTGCGGCACGGCTAGAAAAGCGTTTCGCCCGGCAGAACCGCTGCCACCGCCGCTGCTACTCCCGCCGCAACTCATCAGCCAGGCCGACGCCCAGGCCAAAGCAAGAATCCCCAGCAAGCCCGCACGTCTATTCAATCTCATCAAGTCCCTTCCGTATCTTCAGCGTCGCTATCTTCGGCGTCATTTCCGCATCTCACTACGGATTTTGCGTCGGCGCTCTGTGCCCCTTCTGTTTAATCGTGCCCCAGCGATACACCAGACCGGTTGAGAACCTCAGGTTATTTTGCGTGTCTTTAAACAGGGTGGTATGAACGTAGTCGAACTGAAATACCCGGATCGAGAAGCGGGGAGTGATATCGTGATCTAATCCGCCACCGAATATCACCGCCCGCGCGGTATCGCCCTCGGTGTTGCCGACCTGGACCAGTGTTCTGGAGTCCCCAATAAGAACGTGCGCAAACAACATCGAATTCCACTTGGGATAAAGGAACTGCGGTCCCACTGCAAGGTCGCGAAGATTGAGCTTCGACCCATACTGTCCGCTCAACTCAGCCGCTACGCCGAATCCGTAGAGCAGGTTATATGAGGGTGAAAAGGTGTATCCGTTCAAGTTCGATGCGTCGTTGAAACCGAATGATTTGCTATCAAACCGCGTGTAGGAATATCCGCCGAATACTTGAAGTTTCGGCATGTCCTGCGCGCCTGCCGGTAAATTCCAGAAACAGATCAGCAGGGCAGCCAGAATCAAAGCTGCCTTCCCCGAGGTCTTGTGAACTTGAACGAGTTCTTTCATCGGAACCAGAGAAATGGCTGCAGGTTGGGAAGCTTTCATGGGATCTTTCTGGAGTCTCCAAAACACAACTGCGAACGCAAATCGCGTGTCAGCACGCCACCCCACAATGGATCAGATGCAGAATTAAGCCAGGGACACAAAGGCGTGTGCCTATTTCACCACCATGGCTCCAACCAGGGACTCGAAGATCTTGAATCCCTCTGTTCCCCCCAGCTCCGCTTCACTCGAGCGCTCAGGATGAGGCATCATGCCCAGCACATTCCTCCCCGGACTGCATATGCCGGCAATGTTATCCAGCGACCCGTTGGGATTGGCCTCACGCGTGGGTTCGCCGGACGGGGAACAGTAACGGAACACTATCTGTTGGTTGCGGCGTAACTCGGTGAGAGTTGCTTCGTCGCAGAAATAGTTGCCTTCCATGTGCCCGATGGGAATAGTCAGGACTTCAGCGGGACGGCACGCATTGGTGAAGGGAGTGTCCGTATTCTCTACTCGCACCTGCACTGGCTTGCAAACGTACTTCAATCCCACATTTCTCATCAGCGCGCCCGGGAGCAGACCCGATTCGCACAGAATCTGGAAGCCGTTGCAAATCCCCAACACCAACCCTCCAGTGCTCGCGAATTTCCGAACCGATTCCATCACCGGAGAGAATTTTGCGATTGCACCTGTCCGCAAATAGTCCCCAAAAGCGAATCCGCCGGGAACGATAATGGCGTCGCAATTCTCCAGGTCATGCGACTCGTGCCACAGAAAGGTGACCGGTTGCCTGGCCACATTCTGAATCGTCCAATATGCATCATGGTCACAGTTGGAACCTGGGAAGATGATGACTCCGAATTTCATCGCGATCCCCTTGGATATGGCTGCACCTCGGAGTTTAACACGAAAAAAAAGCCGCCCGCACTTGGAGGAACCATGCGGGCGGCGGGTGAAATCGGATTGAACTGCTCAATCCATTTCGTCCGGACCTGGGGGAGGAGGAGGGAACGGTGGCGCGCCCGGGGGCAGAGGGACCGTCAAAGGTTCCATACCCGCGGGCAGCACCTTGCGAAAGAAAACCTTGTCGCCAAAGCCCCCGTTCTCCGCGCGAATAGACTTCAACTGCCGCCACTGATCCAGCGAAAGCACTTTGCGCAAGTCCAGATTCATGAGCGTATATTCACGTTCCAGTTTTCCTCGTGCCGTAAGCACTTGGTCCACTTGCCCTACCACCTGCGCTTCGTTGGGAACGTCGGCATCGAGCAGGGTCTGGAGCTTCAAGTCCTGTTTCTCCATATCTGCGCCGTAGTCAATCAGCTTGAGCTTATGATCATAGAAAGTCTGGTCAAGCTGGTGAATCTGGCCGTCGCTCAGTTGCAACTTCTTCACGGTCTCCGAGTTTTTCCACCATTTGCCCAATTCGCCGTGGTACATGACGTTCACTCTCGGTCCAGGGCCTGTTGAAGTCGTCACCGAAGTGGCCGGGCGGCCCTGTGCCAGCAGCGACACCGAAGAAAGCAGCAACGCAAATACGCCAAATAATTTAATTTTCATGACTCGGCTCCTTCTTATGATTCTGGGAATTGTTAGCCGGCAACTCCTGGACCATTTCCTCGGCCAGTAAAGCGGCCGGTTCCAGCGCCAGTGGGCCATCGGTCTGCACAACACGCTCGACTTCCATTAAAAGTTCATGGTCGGGATCCACGCGCACGTCCTGTGTGGGCAAGGCCAGAGGCCGCTGCACCAGCCATCCGGATATCGCAATCATCGCTGCACTCAGTGCCCAGGCCAGAACCGGTATCGGACGCGAAGACCGGCTCTCAGCCGAAGAAATTCGCGACCAGATCGCACGGCGCTGATCTTCCCAATACTCCTCATCGTGCTGGGTGGCGGCTTGGGTCCAGGCGGGAAGGTCGTCGAGAGTTCGCCGCAGGAAGCGCTCGTCGTTTTCGAAGATCACGTCGGCCACCTCTTCCGTGCTTTCATCACGAATGTCTTTCATTGTCTCTCCTTCATCTCCCGGAGCTTGCTTGTGACACGCGCCAGCTGTGACTTTACCGAACCAACTTTGACGTCGAGTACGCCTGCGATTTGCGCCAGTGACATGTCTTCCTCATAGCGGAGAAAGAAAATAGCTCGTTGTTGTGGCGAAACCGAAGAAAGCGCATTCCATACCGACTCCAGTTCTTCGCGCGCCAGGAGCGTACGCTCCGCCGATGGCTCCGGTCCGGGGAATTGCCGGGGTTCGGCGTCCTGGTCTCTTTGATCTTCCAGCCCAACCAACCGCTTCCAGAACGACGTTCTCCTGTTTTTGGCGTGATCGCGCACCAGGTTGATCGCGATTCGCAGTAGCCAGGTTTCAATCCTGCACTCACCTCGAAAGCTGGCCCGTTTCAGATAAGCACGCAGGAAACACTCCTGGGTGAGTGTGTCGGCCGTGTCCCTGTCCCGCACCAGCAGGAAGATAACTCGGTAGACGCGCCTCTGATGTTGGCGCATGATCTCGTCGAACCGCTCCGCCGAAATCTCTTCCGCCTTTTCGGTCACGGTCGCGCTTAAGGCTGTCGTCAGTATTGTGTCCACACGTCTTCTCTTCTGGAAGATTCGGTGCTATGAGTATGGACGAATATCATGCGGCAGGGTTTACAGGACGAGGCGATTCGTTGTGACCTGCCAGGCGCGTCATCCATCATCGTGACCTCTGGGAGCATCTCAAGACTGTGAACATTGGAGAACACTTTCGCCTGACTGGTGGCGCGCTGAAGAACTGGTTCATCGCCCAGTTGCAGGACTCGCTGGCGGTTGGCCTTCTGTGGCTGATAGGCCTCTACATCATCCGGGTGCCGGGAGCTCCGTTGTGGGCACTGCTCGGCGCGCTATTTCAATTTGTCCCCCAGATTGGCGCGGTACTCGGAGTCATCGGACCCGCCCTTACCGCAATGTTCAAGTTTGGAGACTGGGAGCATCCGCTCTACGTTCTCATTCTTTACGCCATTATTGCGGTGGTCGATGGTTTTCTGCTTCAGCCATTCATCATGAAGCGTACGGCCAAAATACCCATCTGGGCCTCAATCCTGGCGCCGATTGTGCTGGGAATGGTGATTCCATTCTGGGGAGTTCTGCTGGCCCCGCCTTTACTGGCGGTGCTTTATGCGTATAAAGCGCGACAGGCCCGCATTCAGGGTCCCATGCTATAATTTTTGTTCGCCGGCGTTCATTTGAGGCAATCCGTTGATCTCCTCGACGGTCAAGTTCCGCGCCATTAAAAATTATTGAATACGAGGTATTTCCATGTCCGGCCATTCAAAATGGGCCACAATCAAGCATAAAAAGGGTGCCCTCGATGCCAAACGAGGCAAGATTTTCACCCGTCTGATCAAGGAAATTTCGATTGCCGCCAAGAACGGTGGAGATCCCGATACCAACCCGCGCCTGCGCGGCGCCATTGTCGCAGCGAAGGCCGAGAACATGCCCGCGGACAATATCAAGCGGGCCATCCAGCGCGGCACCGGTGAATTGCCTGGCGCAACCTACGAAGAGTTCTCCCTTGAGGGATACGGTCCCGGTGGCGCTGCGGTCCTGCTGGACATCAATACCGACAATCGCAATCGCACTGTCAGCGAAATCCGTCACGCCTTTGGTAAGAATGGCGGCAACATGGCCGAAGCCGGCGCAGTCTCGTGGATGTTTCACAAGAAGGGCGACATCGTAGTTCCCAAAGCCGCTGCAAAAGAAGATGACCTGATGGGTGTTGTCCTCGAGGCGGGCGCCGAAGACTTGCGCGATGACGGAGACAACTGGGAAATACTATGCGAACCTTCTGTTTACGAAGCTGTTCTTGAAGCAATAAAGAAAGCCGGTATCGAGCCCAGTTCCTCCAGCGTAGCGATGATTCCGCAAAACTACATCAAGTTGGAAGGCCCCGCTGCAACTCAGATGATTCGGTTGATGGAAGCTCTCGAAGACCAGGACGACGTCCAAAACGTTCACTCCAACTTTGACATCGATCAAAAGCTCCTCGAAGAAGTAGCCGGTTAATATAGCGCCGGTGTCTGGGCGGCGTCTCGCCGCCCATCTATCAATCAATCCAAAAATATTTTTGAATTCAGGAACTTTCGATGTGGACCTCGAACCGGTTTCCGATTCCCCAAACCCATTCAAAATACTTTTCAACACGACGGTGCAAAATTCTGTGGGAAACCGGGAAACTACGCTGGTAAGTTGTTTGTTCAGAACGCATTTAACAACTTGCACCGAGCGGGGTGCGGATACGCAACACGGTTCCGTATCGAAATTTTAATTTTGAGAGTTTCGTTTCAGAAATCCGCGCGGCAAGTTTATTCAGGAGTGTTAGTTGAAAGTACGGCTCGACAAACTTCTGCTCGAACGCGGCCTCACCACGTCGCGAGAGCGCGCACAAGCGCTGATTCTCGCCGGCAAGGTGTTAGTAGACGGGCAAAAAATTGAGAAGGCTGGATCTTCTATCAACGATTCCGCCACCATTCGTCTTCTCGGTGAGGATCTCAAGTACGTCGGTCGTGGTGGTCTGAAACTGGAACGAGCCCTTGATCACTGGCAGGTGAATGTTACCGGCAAGATCTGTCTCGACATCGGGGCGTCAACGGGTGGTTTTACCGATTGTCTTCTGCAGCGCGGCGCGGCTCGCGTAGTCGCTGTGGATACTGGACACGGGCAGATCGATTTCCGTCTTCGCCAAGACGCGAGAGTTCGGCTTCTGGAAAAAACCAATGCCCGCTATCTCACGCGAGAACAGGTTGGAGAAGAAGTTGATCTGGTAGTCATGGACGTTTCTTTTATTTCCGCGACGCTGATCATCCCCGCGGTGATCGCAGCGTCGGTTACAGATTCTGCGGATGACGCAAATGTCCGGCAAATCATCGTTCTCGTCAAGCCGCAGTTTGAAGCAGGACGCGAACAGGTAGGCAAGCGCGGCATCGTGCGGGATCCCGTTGTGCAAGGCGCCGCGGTCGATAAGGTTCGCCAATGCTTGATAGCTCAAGGCTGCGGTCGCATTGACGAAATAGAGTCCCCAATTCTGGGCGGGGAAGGGAATCGCGAGTTCCTGCTCTACGGTGAATTCTAGGTACCTTCTGCGCAGTGAACTGTCGTTGGTCATTTGCCGCCCACGACGATCCGCGGCCATTTTCTGTACAATTCCCTTTCAACATGGCCACCATCAAGTCTGCTGGAATAATTTCAAAACCTGGCAAAGCGGAACTTGCGGGAATCGTCCCCGTCTTGCTCGCATGGTTTCGTGAGCATCAATACCAGATCGTGGTGGACCGGGAGACCGCGCCCCATGCGCCTGGTCTGGAGGTCCTGCCTCGCGAACAGATGGCATCCCGCGACTTGAACTTTGTAATCGTTTTGGGTGGAGATGGCACACTTCTTTCCGCCGCCCGTGCCGTTGCCAAGGCTGGCATCCCGGTGCTCGGGGTCAATCTAGGTTCTCTTGGTTTTCTCACGGAGGTCCCGCTTGAGGATCTCTATCCAACGCTAGAGAGTATCGAGCAGAGTTGCTGCAATGTTGAAGCCCGATCCATGGTGCATTGCGAAGTTATCCGCAAGGACGCCTGTGTGGGCACCTACGATGGCCTCAACGATGTCGTTGTCGGGAAGGGCAACATCGCGCGACTGAATCACTGCGACGTATCCATTGACGGTGTATTCGTTTCCAGTTATCAGGCTGACAGTTTGATCGTATCGACTGCTACCGGTTCTACCGCTTACTCCTTGGCCGCCGGAGGCCCGATCCTGATGCCTTCGGTGGACGCGTTTGTCGTCACTCCAGTTTCCGAGCATTCTCTGACCCATCGCCCGTTGGTGGTCCGGGACACTTCCAAAATTGAAATTATTGTCAAAACAGAGGACGAGGCGTATTTAAGTATTGACGGTCAGATTGGAATGCCAGTATTTGATGGCGACCGCGTGTGCTGCCGCAAATCACAGTATCAGGTGAAATTGCTGCACACTCAAGGTACGTTTTTTGACGTCCTTCGTACAAAATTAAAATGGGGCCAGCGGTAATCACTGGCCCCAATCAATATCCACTCAAAGAATCTAGCCGAGCGCTGAGGCCGTTTCACCAAATCCCATAGTCGGAGGTGGGATGCGGCGGGTCGGAATGTTTTCGACCATTGGACTCTGCACTTCGACACGAATATCTGTAGCAGGCTGGCTCAGAAATTCGCGAATTCGCAACTTAGCCTTGTGCAGTTGCGACTTCGAATTTCCCACGGAACAATCCAGCAGTCTGGCAATCTCTTGATGTTCGTATCCTTCTACCTCGTGCAGCAGGAATATCTTTCTGTAACCTGCAGGCAGATCCCGAATGGCGCGTGTCAGGGCGATTCGGTCCACTGATCCTGAGAGGCGTCCATCACGGCTGCCGTACTCGCGTCTCACCTGCTTCGCATCATGGCTCGAAGGTTCGTCCAGCGAAACCTGCTTCAGTGCCTTTTTGCGAAAATGCATCAACACAGTGTTCACCGCGATACGATAAAGCCACGTGGAGAGCGCCGAGTTCCCCTTGAATGTCGAAAGCTTGCGAAACACCTGGAGAAATGCGTCCTGGGTCAGGTCTTCCGCCTGCGCGGTGTTGTTGGTCATCCGAACGCAAATGGAGTACACCCGGGCCTTGTGCGCATGAAATAAAGCTGCAAAGGCTTCCGCGTCGCCTTCTTGCGCGCGCTTTACCAGTTCCAGGTCGGTATCGCTTCGGCTGGGTACAGCGGGGTTCAGACCACTGTTCACGGTTGCTGCTTTGCTGGAAATGTTCTGGTTCGTCACGTCGTTCCTCCTGGCCTGAACGGCCTTAAGACATCTTGTTGACGAAGCCAAGACTAGGGGAATGCAGGGTAAGGGTCTATCCGGCCAACCCTGTAGGGGATTGGGTAACTTGCTGTACCGGATAACCTGAATTCCACTCTTCGTCTCGGGGTGGCCAGAGCGTGCTTGTTCGCACGAAGAAGCGCGCGCAAAATAGCGCAAATAGAATAAGCGCCCCGCCTGTGCGCGACGCTCAAAAGTTGGAATATAAATCGAATTCAGATTCGGCTAAACGAACTATTCCAGCGTGGGTTGAACCACGTGAACGATATTATTCCGCACCGCATACATGACGAGATCGCTCACCGAGTGCAATTGCAGTTTGCGCATGATGTTTGAGCGATGAGTTTCTGCGGTCTTTACGCTGAGCCCCAGAGACACAGCGACTTCTTTTGTACTCTTCCCTTCGGCCAGCAGCTGCACCACCTCACGCTCACGTGGAGTAAGACGGTCTCGGCCCACCGCAACCGGGACGGAATGCGTTCCGCCTTTCAAATATCCTTCCAGCACCATGGCCGCGACTTTGGAAGTGAAATACGTTTTGTCGCGACGCAAGGCTTCCACTGCCACAACCAGGTCGCGCGCCGCATCGGATTTCAACAGAAATCCGCGCGCGCCTGCATTTAAAACTTCTCGTACAACCTGGTCGGAATCATGCAGCGTGAGAATCAGGATCTTGGCGCGCGGATCTTCCTTGAGAATCTGGCGCGTCGCTTCAAGGCCGTTTAGCTCAGGCATGCCGATGTCGAGGATGCTTACATCCGGTTTTAGTTCGCGGATTTTTTCCATTGCGGTGCGCCCGTCCGACGCCTCTCCGCAAATCTCCCAGCCCGCTTCTGCTTGCAGCAGGGCACACAAGCCCTTGCGCACCACTTCGTGATCATCAGCGATGAAAATTCGAAAAACAGCCATTCCCTACCTCCGGGAGCAATGCAATTCCGCCTGGACAGAACTTAACCCATTACACTTAGCATCATCGTTGCCAAACCACGATGTTGTACTGAACCCAACGTCTTAGCCGCTTGTGGAAAACTAAAGCCATGTAATTCTTACTGTTCCAGTCGAGGCAGGGAGCGCATTTTTCACGCCGAAACCCCTCCGGGACCAGAAGATACCCGCTTCCTGCGGCGACCCTATACCTTGCGGCGAATCGAACCAATACAGTGTCTACTGTATTTATTTCATCTCATGTGCATTATCTGGTTCATGACGAAGGGCTTGCAGGTCAATCCCGAGCTGTTCGGCTTTCTTGTACAGGTGGCTTCGCTCCAGACCCAGCGCCTTTGCCGCATTCGTGATGTGATGATGGCTCCGCTTTAGTTCGGAGAGAATGACTTCGCGCTCAAAACCCTGCACTCGTTCAGCGAGGGTGCCGGAAACGGCGGGAGACGCCCCGGCTGGCGTTTGGGGCAAAGCAGATTGGACTGTATCCAGGGTCACGCTTCCCTCGGTGGCCAGCAGGATCAAGCGTTCTACCACGTTTCGCAGTTCGCGAATATTACCGGCCCAGCAGAACGCTTTGAGTTCTTCGATCGCCTCCGGCGTGAATGGAACGGGCTTCCAGTTGTTCTGGGCACATACCTGTGCCGCAAAATGTTGCACCAGGGCTGGAATGTCCTCTTTTCGGTCGCGTAATGAAGGCAGCACAACCGGAAAAACGTAGATCCGATGAAATAGGTCCTGCCGAAACTTTCCCTCTTTCACCAGGGATTCCAGATTGCGGTGCGTCGCTACCACCACCCTCACATCCACTGAAGTTGGTTTGTCAGACCCGATTCGTTCTACTTCTCCTTCTTCCAGAACCCGTAACAATTTCGCTTGCATCGCCAGAGGCATGTCCCCAATTTCGTCGAGGAAGATGGTTCCACCTTCTGCTTGTTCAAATTTGCCTACATGGCGCCCGGCCGCGCCGGTGAAAGACCCCTTCTCGTGGCCGAATAACTCCGATTCAATCAGCTCCGACGGGACTGCCGCGCAATTCAGCGTGACGAAAGGGCCTGAAGCTCGCGGACTGCGTTCGTGCAGCGTGCGCGCAACCAGTTCTTTCCCGGTTCCGGTCTCTCCAAGAATACAGACGCGAGTCTCGCTCGCCGCCACGCGCTCGATCTGGCTCATCAATCTCTTCATGGTTTCGCCGGTCCACACCATCTCGTGTTTTCCGAGTCGCTGTTTGAGCTGTTTATTTTCCGACTCCAAACGCTGCAATTTGAGCGCATTGTCCACCGTCAGCAGGAGCTTGTCGGTGGAGATTGGTTTTTCCAGAAAATCCAATGCACCCAGCTTCGTAGCTCGCACCGCCATGTCGATGTGAGCCTGTCCCGACATCATCACGACCGGTATGGTAATGCCTTGCGATTTCAGCTCTCCGAGCAAAGCGAGGCCGTCCTTGCCCGGCATCACCACGTCTGACAGAATCAGATCGAAAGGTTGCGAGCGCGCCAGCTCCAGCGCCTTGGCGGCGTTGTCACAAACCGTAGCCTCGTGGCCAGCCAGACGAAATGCGCGGGAAAGCGAAGCCAGCGTGTTGGTTTCGTCGTCAACGATCAGCAGATGTGCTTTGTGAGGCACCAGTCGCTCCTTGCCAAACTACTCAGTGGACCGCAGTGGTGAACCCGTCGTGCTCAATGCAGCCGCCGGTCCATCCGACTTGTCCGGCTCCAGTTTGTCCCGGTTGCCTGGCAGTTCGATGGTAAATGTTGTTCCGTGGCCCGGTTCGCTTCGGACGCCGATCGTTCCTCCGTGATCGCTGATCACAGATTGAACGATGGCCAGTCCCAGCCCGGTGCCATGCGCCTTGCTGGTGTAGTAAGGCGTAAACAGCCGTTTGCATTCTTCGGCTGTCAGTCCGGTACCAGTATCCGCAATCTCGACCACAGCGCGATTGCCCTGCTGGCGTGTACACATCGTGAGCGTGCCGCCGCGTGGCATGGCGTCGAGCGCATTCAATGCAAGATTGGAGAATGCACGATGCAGCAGTTCAGGGTCAGCAGCAATCGGTTCCAAATCCGGCGCTAACTCAAGCCTGCATTGGATCGCGCTTTCCGGGGACTGCACTTGCGCCTGCAACAGGCGCACTACGTTCTGCACGACCTCATTGAGTTGTATTTCCTGAAATTGCGGTTGCGGCATCCTCGAAAATTCACTGAACCGGGAGATGATTCCTTTCAAATTCGCGATCTCCGCCAGTAGAGTCGAAGAACTTTCGCGAAAAACCTCATCGAACTGTTCTGGACTCTGCTCGCGGGCACGGACCAGATTCTCTACCGTCAACTGCAGAGGAAAAAGAGGATTCTTAAGTTCATGCGCCAGACGCCGCGCAAGCTCGCGCCACGCGGCCACTCTTTCCGACTGCACGAGTTGCTCCCGCTGCTGCACGAGTTCATGAGTCATGCGATTGAATGACTCCGCCAGTGCGCCCAGTTCGTCATCCGAATTCACAGGCACGCTCGTTTCCCAGTTTCCCGCTGTCACATTCCGCGCGGCTTCGGCTAGTTGTCCCACGGGTCGCGTCACACGTGCCGCCGCCCATCCACTGAACAGGATCGCCAGTCCGATCCCGATGCTTGCTGCCAGAAGCGCCGCGGAACGAATACGGTTCCGCAGCTCCACGTATGGTCGACGCGTATTGCCCACCAGCAAAATGCCCAGTAGCCGGCCATCCTGTCCATCGAGAGGGATCGCATGGACGCTCTCATCCTCTGCTGCATCATCGGACCAGTGAAGCAGGGCAGTAGCCTCCTTCCGTTGCCGCTGCACCAGTTCGATCAGTGGCGCCAATTTTTCTGGTTGTGTCACGCTGCCCGAGGGCGCGACAAGAAGTTGAGGAGAGAATCCCTTTGCGACGTTGCGGTAGAGCATGACGCGCATACCACTCGGAAGTTCCAGACTATCCAGGAACTCCCGGTCCAACCGTCGTCCGCCGATGACCCACAACCGCTGATCTCCGGCGACTGTTTCCCGGATCGCCGAAAGCCCGAGCACATTTCCGTCGGGAAGTTCCTCTTGCCGCAGAAATGCGCCTTTCGACGCTGCCATTGCTGGCAAGGGAGTTTCCTTGTAGCCGAACTTGGCGGGCGATTGAGCCGACGAGAGAATTGTGCCGCGCGTGTCTACAAACTCCAGAAAATCCAGTTGCTGATTTTCGGCCAGCGTCTTGGCTTCATTTACAAAAGCCCCGTAGTCAGGAGTATCGCGGTTCGCCGCCAATGCCATGCGCGTGGCAGCGTCACTGCTTGCGATCGTCTCTACCCGATGTGCAATCTCGTCGCCTCGTCGCCTGAACTCGCCCTGGAATTGTGCGATCGATGCAGCCGTCTGGTTTGCATCCGCCCGCGCGAAAGCTCGGCGCGTCACTACCGAGACGATCCACGTGACTGCGCCCACAGACAGAAAAACAGTGAGCGCGGACACGAACAGAAGTTTGCGGCCAAAGCTCAAGGCTTCTCCGTTCTCAACCAGACATTCCGCAATTGCCAGCTACCGTCCTGATCTTCCATCCAGCCGCCGACTCCTGAGCTCAAGCCTACGGCATTCCTCAAATAGAGCAAGGAAACCACGCGCTGCGTTTGCAAAAGCGATTTTTCGGCAAGATAAAGACTGGAAACCGAGTCGTCATTGAACGCCGGCTGTGGCATCTCCAGCCTCGCCGCAAGATGAACAAGCGCCAACCGAGCATCCAGCGAACTCAGAGGAATCCGCACCAGGCGAACCTCGGCGGTGTCGGATTTCGCGACTTGCAGTCTTAGTCCAGCCTCGCTTGCATTCAGAGCGATTCTCTCTGCAATGACTGCTGCCAGCGGATCGGATGCGTCGTAGGTAAGGGTCCACAGCGGAGCCTGCGGCACTTCACCGCGCGTCAGTTGCGCCCGTTGCATATCGACCGCCGTAGGGAACAGGAAAGCATACCCGGTCATCCATTCGGGCAAGAGGGAAGCCGCAGGTTCGCCTTCCCCCTGCAGCAAAACATTTTTCATCGACTCCCGGTCAATGCTGAGGCTGAGCGCCTGGCGCAATTTTCCATCTTCCAACCCTTGCCGGGGACGGGTAAAAACCATAGCCATCAATTCCACCGGTTCGGAGTTCTCGACCCGGCGTCCTTCTGAAGCGGCTCGGCGTGCTTGCTCGGGTGCGATCTCCACCATGTCCGCTTTGCCCAGATCCAGAAGCATCATCTGCTCCCGAAAGCTCTTCCCCATCTCAACCTCGATGGTGTCGAGAAATGCCCGCCCGCCCCAATACTCCTCCCGCGCCTTGAGCACTAGCCTTTTGCCCGGTTCCCAACTGCTGATGGTGAATGGTCCGCTGCCGGTCAACTTCCCGCCGGTTCGCCTGGCGACGCCGTACCGTGCCAGCGTCAGGATCGCAGGAAGATTTGGTGTTGCGGCGTCACACTCAATGACCACCGCCTCGCCGGCAGAAAACACTTTCCAGTTCGGATTTCCATTGCGCAGCGAAGCTGCCACTGCATCTGGACTCACCGAAGTCCCATCCTGAAACGTAACGCCGCTCCGGATGGTAAATTGCCAGCGGCGGTTCCCCGGTTCACCCCGCCACGAAGATGCCAGCGCTGGAGCCGGTTGTCCACGTTCGTCCAGAGTGACAAGCGTATCGAAGATGAGCCGTGACACGCTGCGCGCGGCAGGCGAATCGGGCCGGCTAGAATCCGCGGGATCAAGCGAGACCGGCGCGTCGCGAATGGCCACGCGAAGTGTCCCGCCGTACTGCGGTCTCGTGGCGGCCATCGCCGCTCCGGACAGGCAGATGCTAGCGGTCACAAGTAACAGTAAGCCGGTATGCCTCATAGCCTCCCGTACCTGAATTGCGGATAACAGCCACTGCACCCGTTTCGCCGGATTCGGTCCACATGCCGGTAATTGTGCCGGGCAGATCCAGGGCTGTGCTCGCAGCAACGGGCTCGTGACCGGGAACTTCGGAGGCGCCTACACTATCGCGCGGTCCGTCTGCCTTTCCGCTTGCCAGTACCTGCGAGCCGGATCCGCACCCGCTTCGCACCGACGCGATGTCACTGCCCCATCCCGGGTTTTGTATTACTTGATCTGTCGCACCGTCGAGCATGTGGAGCGTCCCATCAACTGCCCGGAACAACCAGAACACTGATTGGCCACGAGGGAAGGCCGCTGCCGAATAGAATGGAGCGGTCGTCATTTGTTTGCCCACGCCAGGCAATAGTGCTCCGCCGAAATAATTTCTCGCCGAAACAAACGATGCATTCAAATTGAAAAGGCCTGTTCCAATCGGCCAATTGTCATCACCCTGATTGCATGTGAGCGACAAAGGGAAGGCCGCTGTGCTGCGGCAGTAAACCCCCGGCAGGTAAACATCAAAGAGACGGTCTTTGCGCAACTCGAGCCTGCCGCGCAAATCTCGGGGCCAGGGTCGCGAGTGCGCGACCGGCAGGGTTTGCTCCGCTTGCCACTGTCCATTCTGTAATCGATAGGAAACTACACCTCGCGAGTCGAGCACAAGCATTTGCGCTGGACCACCTTCCGGTTTGCGTTCGGAACGGTCGACGACCGCGACATCCAGGATCCGTTCTGGTTGCGTCCACAACAAAGTCTTGTGCAGCACTAAAGCAGCGGCGTCAGCCCGAATGGTTTCAGTCCCGGTTCGCGGAAACGAAACCATCACAACAGCAGGTTCGGTCGCCGATATTTGATTCGAGGCTTGACTACCGGCCAGCTGGATTTCCGCCACCCACACGTAACTCTGCAGATTTTCGGTCAGCGAAACGGTTATGGTCGCCTCAGCCGGTTCCGAGTCGACAACGCGCGCGCCCAACGCGGTAAGCTGAGTCAGAATCCCACGTCGGATGCCGTCCAGGTTTGTAGATGTAATTTCGGATATCCCAGCGGACCGATCTGTGACCTCCACCACCATCGTGCGCGGACCGGTAACCTCTACAATCTTTTTGGCAAGCCGTTCTTCCGCGGCAGACCAATTCTGTCCCCAAGCCGTAGCGTTAAGCAGCAATACAGGAAGAATCAGAACAACGTAAACCGAACGAAGAGATGAGGATATGAACATGCTTGCGATGCGCGAATTATAAACCGCAATTTTAGTGAGTCTTGCCATAGCATTCCGCGTTCGTTGTCAAGCTGAACTCCATCGCGAGCCGCTGATTGACCGAACCGCCAATCCCACTATGAATATCGACTCGCGACCCTTGCCAAAAGTTCCCCTAGCGCTGCGCCTTGCTTTCGGACGCTTTGGGAACAAAAAACAAGCCCAGCACCTTTCCAAAGATCAGTTCTTCCACCGCCAGTGCCACGGTCAACGAAAGAGCCATCCCACCAATCACCGCTATCGTCGTAAATATGAGTTCCATATGCCCACCTCCAGATCGCCGCCGGATTTTCCGGTCGGACAGTACCTAACAGGTGAGCAGCCAATGGTATGTGACTGATTACTAGGGCGTTAGTCCCTCTCCAATTTCTTGCTTATGTGTGCCAGGAAGCACAATGTGTAAACCCAAACACGGTAGGCAACCGAGAAGAATCCCTGACTACAGCGGCCAACGACCAACGACAAACGGCCAATGACGGACCCCCGGTTTGACATCCGACACCAGCCCCACTATCGTGACCAACCAACTGCCCGTGAACATCGTCAAGTCAACTCGCCAGTATGAATTCTGGCTTGGGACGCATACCCAGCTGGTTTTGCCCGACCTGCGCTTGAAGCATGCGCGAATGGCGGAAGCGGCATTCCCCTTCTTGCGAGCCACGTTTTATCGCTGGATGCAGGTGTGGCCGCAAGTCTGCCCCGGCCTGACCAGGGCTCCGAGGGTGCTCGGCGTTGGCGACCTGCACGTCGAGAACTTCGGCACGTGGAGGGACGTTGACGGCCGCCTGGTCTGGGGAGTCAACGATTTTGATGAAGCCGCCGAACTACCCTTCGCCAACGATTTGGTAAGGCTTGCCGCCAGCGCGATCCTGGCTATTCAGGGAGGGCAACTGTCGCTAAAAGTACAGGATGCCTGCGCCACGATCCTCGAGGGCTACCGGAAGTCGCTTTCAGAGCGCGGACACCCGTTTGTTCTCGAAGAAGAACACAAGTGGCTGCGCCAGATCGCTCTCGGTGAATTGCGCGATCCGGTCATTTTCTGGCAGAAGATGCAGAGTTTGCCGGGAATGACGGCCGAGATCCCCGAGAGTGCGCGGGACGCGCTCGAGCATCTCCTTCCGAAGCCCGGCCTGAAGTATCGTGTTGTACGCCGCGTAGCCGGTTTGGGAAGCCTCGGCCGCGTGCGCCTTGTGGCCATCGCGGAGTGCAATGGGGGCAAAGTGGCGCGCGAGGCAAAGGCAATGGTGCCATCTTCCGTGCATTGGGCACAGGGCGCGGAGGGACCGTCGGAACTCATGTATCAGACCATCATTAATCGTGCGGTGCGCTCTCCCGACCCTTTCGTCCAGTTGCGCGGGCACTGGATCGTGCGCCGCCTCTCGCCTCACTGTTGCCGCATTGAGCTGAATGTCCTGCCGCGTGGCCGCGACGAACTTAGACTCCTCTTTGCCATGGGATGGGAAACTGCCAACATCCATTTAGGCAGCGCTGCCGCGCCGAGGGCAATACGGCAATTCCTCAATCGCCTTAAACCAAACTGGCTATCTTCTGCAGCCGCAGACATGGCCGCTGCCGTCACCAAAGACTGGCGCGACTGGAAAAAGGCGATGTAGGCCAGCGACCCATTCGCCCAGGAATTGGAAATCGGGCGAAGATTGGGAATCCTGGATAAAGCTCGACCTTCTGGGTAAAGAAGGACTTCAACTCTGAGGTGATCGACCGCAGCGCACAAATCGGTTCTGTTACTTTCATAGAGCCATGCACACTTCGTCGGTTTCTTGATATTCCTCGCGATTTGACCTTTGCTGGCTCGGCATGATCCGCGGTGGCTCCATCAATTTATCCACCATCAGTTGGATCGACCGAGGATTCTCCGCGAGTAAAGCTTCTATGCTCTCGCGAAGAACCGCAAGCGATCCCAACGCGCGTGCACCGCCGAAATCACTGCTAGAGTCCGAACCCGCTGAGCGCCGCCACCCTCCCGCCCCCAGCACAGTTCTCGCGAGCGAATAATTCAAACTTCCTGTCGCGATCCAGTGCACTACTAACTCCTCCGCATGGTTGACACAGCAGGCGACCTGAACGCTGGTGCGGGAGGCAGTCTGCTCGTTCCACTCCAGGATCGTCAGCTTGTCTTGCCATCGGTTCTCCGCCAACAGGAAGCGGGTCTTGTTTTCTGAGTTTCCCTCTCCGCAAACGGCGCAGGTGTTCACCCTCAAGTACTTCATACAATCCTCCCTGCTCCGAGCTGATTGTTTGTCGATGATCGCGTGTGCTTCAGATGCAAAGCAGGCGAAGGAGCGCGATTAACGGGAAGCGGAACGGTAACCATTCCTCGTCCCCGCTCGAAGGTCAGGGTAACGAGAAAAGAACAACGCGCGCAAAGCCAATAGCGCTCCACCCTCGGAACCGGTCGCGCTCTTCGGTGAACCAGGGAAGCGCCGAAGATTACTTCGGTCGCATCGTCTGTTTGCGAAGAAACAGTTTGCCGTTTCTAAGGCTGCGGAAAGCACTCGGACACGACGGATTGGCACCCTTATGCAGCATAGATCGGCTCCTCGATTCCCCAATTCCTTGATTTGTAATTCGTCCCAAGCATTCGCGGAAGCCATCGCAATGCACGATTGTTGCCGCAAGTAACGGGTGAGGAAGGTTGCTTAAGTAACTGAAAGTCCAAGGCAAATTTCTCGAGGCACTTCATTCACTGCCGAATCAAGGTCACAGCTGCCGACGCGTCGGCACCGTGCTCCCGAAGTTTTGCCCTTGATTGCTCGCCACTTAGCCCAAGGGGTAAGATTGCCGGACAGCAAGCGGCCCACGTGTCGTCCCTAATCTCAAGCGCGCTGGGGACGCTGCTCTATGAGTTTGAATCGCGTAAAGCCCGTATGGCGGATTTTCAGCCATTTCTCTCGAGCCTTAAGCAGCCGGAGGACTCTCTCTCCGGTTCGGTCGTGGGAAGGTTCCGCATTAGCGACCGCCTCGGCAAAGGCGGCATGGGAGAGGTCTACCGTGCCGAGGACACCAAACTCAAACGCACCGTAGCTCTCAAGCGGCTCGCGCCAGCATTGCGTGCCGACTCCCTTTACCGTCATCGCTTTCTCGAAGAGGCCGAACGCGCTTCCCGCTTCAGCGACGCTCACGTGGCCGCGGTTTATGACGTCCTCGAGGATCAGGGCGAGATATTTCTGATTCTTGAATACGTGGAGGGTCAGAACCTACGGCAGCGCCTGCGCCAGCCACTTTCACTGGATGAATTCTTCACCATTGCTATCCAGTGTGCGGAAGCGCTGGCTTCAGCTCACAAGCGGGGCATCGTTCACTGCGACATCAAGCCCGAAAATATCATGCTCACCAGCCAGGGTCAGGTGAAGATCCTAGACTTCGGCGTTGCCAAACATCTGCCTCGCTCAGATCAGAGTTCTACCGTTGACCGCGCCGGCACTTTTGCCGGAACCCCCGCTTACATGTCACCCGAGGTTCTTCTCGAGCAGGCGCCTGACGGACGCGCCGACGTGTTCTCCCTGGGTGTTGTCGCCTACGAAGTGCTAACCGGGCAACATCCATTCATGGCCCTCAGTTTCGTGGCCACGACAGACCGCATCCGTCGCGAAACGCCAGCCTCCATCCGCATCTTCAATCCTTCCGTTCCCGAAGATCTGGAAGCGCTGGTCAACAAGGCGATGGCGAAAGATCCCGGCCACCGTTATGCCGGGGCACAGGAACTCCTGGACGATCTCCGGCTTGTGCGCGACGGCCTAAGCCCGACCGGACTCACGCGCGCTCTTCCATCGAGCGGGTCCAAGGACAATGCTAAACGCTCAAACACGTTGATTTGGGTGGGGTCCGTGGTCGCGCTGGCGTTGGCCCTCGCAGGGGCTTATCGCTACATCGAGTCTAACCAGAAGTTAAGGAGGGCGGGCTTAACTCTGCCTGCGTTGAATTCGACCGCTTCTTCCACGCCCGTCCAGTTGGCGGTTTTGCCGTTTACCCCAATGTCGGATGATCCCGGCAGCAAAGCATTTTGTAATGGCCTCACCGAAACTCTTACCGCCAAGCTTACCCAGTTGACGGGCAGCTATCCCTTGCAGGTGGTTCCGACAAGCGAAGTTCGCACCGAGGGCGTGACCAGCGTAGAGCAGGCGCGAAAGACGTTTGGCGTAGGCCTGGTCCTGGAAGGGAGCCTACACGGCTCGGGCAACCAGGTGCGCGTCACCTACACCTTGGTGGATGCGACTGCCAACCGCCAGGTCGATGCCCAGACTTTCGACGCCGACGTCAGTGACGCCTTTGCGGTCGAAGACCGAGTGGTGGACGGTACGTTGCGCATGTTGGGCTTGTCGGTCCAGACCGATGACCGCGTGGTTTTGGCCGCACACGGAACCTCAGACCCCTCGGCCTACGATCAGTTCCTGCGTGGCCGCGGATATCTTCTCGATTACCACAAGCATGAAAATATCGACAGTGCGATTTCCGCCTTCAACCGTGCCCTAACTCTAGATACCACCTACGCGGAAGCCTGGGCCGGGTTGGGCAAAGCCTACCGTGTAGGTTATGAAGAAGGCCAGGGCGGCAGCGATTGGATCGAAAAAGCGCGCTCCGCTTGTAATCAGGCCGTCGCCGATGCCCCCAAACTAGCCGAAGGCTATGCCTGTCTGGGCAGTGTTTATGCCGTCAAAGGCGAATATGACAAAGCGGTCGCGCAGCTTCAAACGGCTACCAGTCTTGATCCCACCAGTGACGACGCGTTTCGCGGCCTGGCTGAAGCCTACGGCAAACTGAACAAGCCTGCGGAAGCCGAAGCCACCTACCGGAAGGCGATCAATCTGCGGCCTCAATACTGGGCCGGATATAGCTGGCTGGGTGTTTTCTTCTGGCAGCAGGGACGGTACGACGACGCGGCTAAAGTGTTTAAAGAAGTCATCTCGCTGGCACCGGACAACTATCGTGGCTACTCTGACCTGGGTGCGATGTATGTGGTCAAGGGGCAATATGCCGATGCCATCGCCACACTGGAGAAATCCGTCGCCCGGCGTCCCAACTCAGCCGCCTACAATAATCTGGGCGGCGCCTACTTTGCCATGCGGAAATTCGACGAAGCCGCCCACAGTTTTGAGGAAGGCCTGAAGATAGAGAAAAACAACTGGCTCGGCTGGGGCAACCTGGGCGACGCGTATTACTGGGCGCCGGGAAAGAGATCACAAGCCGGGGATGCCTACCGGGAAGCTATACGCCTCGTCGATGAGAAACTACGCGATGACCCGCACAATGCTCGCATGTGGGCTCTGCGCGCCACCTACGAGGCAATGACCGACAACAAGGCAGAGGCCCTGGCATCTCTGCAACAAGCGATGTCAGTTGAACCTGTCGGTTCGAGCGTGCACTTCCGCGCCGCTTTGGTTTTCAACCACTTTGGAGATTCGGATCGCACGCTGCAGGCCCTGCGCAAGGCGACTGCCGCGGGCCTCCCCGGCAGCATGCTGAGCGACACGCCGGACTTCGACCACTTGCGCGCTGATCCCCGATTTCAGGCTATACTACCCGGCGCTAAGTAGCAGGGGGGACTTGGACATTCGTAATTGAGCCGGGAGGGGATATGAGGCAAGGTGAAGTACGAAAGGTACGCATCTTCGATGCGTGCGAAGTAGACTATGGAACCGCAAACGTGTCTATGGAGGCAGGAGACACCATTCAATGGGTCTCTGCCTGTGAATCAGGATTCACAATCCATTTCGAAAGTTCGCCTTTTAAAGATGTAGGGGACTATCACGTTCGCGCCGGGGGGGAAGGGGTAAATTCGGGTCCTCTGAAAACCGGGACACCGTATGCCTCCTATCACTATTCAATTCAAAGCGACTCGGACCCATCTCAGAGCGCGGATCCCGACGTTGATGTCAGGAAGTAGTCGCGCAAACTGGATACGGTTTTTGTGAACCGAGGGCAAATCCCCAGCCCTCGTTTATCCTCCGGCGGTATTCATGTGGCAGAAATCCAAAGAGCGAATCGGTATTTCCCGACGACGTGCGCTTACAACCGCCCAAACTTCTTCACCGCTTCTTCGATCGATTTCAATTTCTCAATGTAGCCATACATTGAATGTTCCTTGAAATCGAGATCTTGTGCGATTGCCAGAACTTCAGCGCCCCGGGCTCTAGGTACTACAACCACCCCATCCCCGTCGGCGACGACGATATCCCCCGCGCTTACCGGCACTCCGTCACATACCACGGGAATGTTTGTTCCGGCAAAACGGTAGTGGTTCACCGACGTCGAAGGCACCACTCCCAGCGCGAAAACCGGAAACCCTATTTTCTGCAGATAGCCTACATCGCGCACTCCGCCATCGATCACGGCGCCGGAAAAATTTCGCGCCGCCATCGCCGTGCCCATCAATCCTCCCATGCCGGCGATATCTGCCCCGTCCTCAACGACCATGACGTATACAGAATTCGGAGCTCCTTCGTCGATTGCCGCGAGCATGCCCTGCAGTGCCCCGGGATCGTGGTTCTCTTCTTTCTTCAATTTCACGGTGAGCGCAATCCCGGCAAACCTGGAAGAAAAAATAGGACGCATGTGATGAGACATGTACATGCGCTGTCCTGAGAGTTTCTCGATCGCATCCGACACGGAAGCCACTTCCACGTGCCGGTAGCCATCCAGCAGAGCTGTTTCGTCGTTCGCGGCCGGCGCTGAGAATGCGCGCGGGACCCGCAGCGAAGCAAAGCCTGCGAGCAGGACTGCAGAAAACAGTAAAAGAACTACCCGGGAACGGGTCCACTGGAGCCAGCCCGCGCCGAAGAATCTGGTCATCTTCTCCTCCTGACGGAATCGAAGATTGTACCTCCAATGCGAGACCCAACGCGCGGATGGGGTCTATTTGGAAATGTCTCCGCTGAACCCGGGCGTCATCCAGAGCCTGCGAAGGATCTGATTGTAGTAATTCGGAACTCTGCAGATTAGTGCCGGTGCGCAGGTTTTTTGTAGCGCCGGGATCTTGCCGGCTGGCTCGGGGGCGTCTCGCCCCCGAACGGCGGGCGGGACGCCCACCGGACAGCGGCCGGGACGGCGGCACTACAAACTCGCGAAGATCTGGCGCGCACGTTTTGGAAATGCAGGCAGCGGGGGGGTGCACGCCACATCCTTCGGAACTGAAGTCCCTCAAGATGACGCAGCGGAGGGAAAACAGAGAAAATGCATTGCACGGTTTCGAAGTTCTTCGCGTCCTTTGCGGTTAAAAACTGTTGACGCACAAGCGAAACGGAGGCACTCAACAAGTGACACTTTATCCCTCCGACGTGAAAACGCCGGTGGACGCTGCACCCTTGGAGTGTTTAGCTAGTTGATCGAGCTGGCCACGCTGGAAAAAGCGTTGTTGGCATTGGAGCCAACCAATCGGATCGTGCCCACAACCAGTACTAGAATCACCGCCAGCATCACGGCATACTCCGCAATGTCTTGTCCCTGCTCATCCGACCAAATTTTCTCAATGAGTGCGTACATAGCCGACCTCCAGCTGGAAATATCCTCGGTTAGGAACTCATAATGAGCGCTGACTGGTGGATTGTCAATGCCCTCGCCTGTGGATTCACGGCCCGTATCGTGCAAGTGCTTTGCAAAGACGTGATTCGAGCATTTTCCCCGTCCAGCAAGCGTTCTGAAGGGCAGTAACTGGTTACGTATGTTGCCGGACACGGGCAGAATTCAACCTAAAAGTTCAGCGCATCAATTCAACCGCCGAGCGCGAAGCAAAATCGAGAACTCGGCCAGGAAGAATTCCGAGATAGAGCGTAGCAGCGACGCTGACGGCCAGCGCAGTGCTTAAAGAAGCGGAAGGCGGAGCCACCGGAGCTTCGTCCCGTGGCTCCCGCATGTACATCATCACGATAATTCTCAAATAGTAGTACGAGCCGACTGCACTGTTGAGCACGCCGATGATCGTGAGCCCGACCAGATTGGCCTGTAGCGCAGCACTGAAGACGTAAAACTTGGCAAAGAAGCCGCCGGTCATCGGAATACCGATCAGCGAAAGCAAAAAAATCGTTAGCGTCGCGGCCAGAAGCGGCGATCGGCGTCCCAGCCCGGCATAATCGTCGAGCGAAACTCGCCGTTCTCCTGCTCCCGCGAAGTGGCTGACGACGGCAAAGGCTCCCACGTTCATCGCAGCGTAAGAAGCTGTATAGAACATCGCGGCAGGAATCCCGTTCGCAGGCAACGCAGCAAAGGCCATCAGGGTATAGCCAGCGTGCGCGATGGAGGAGTAGGCCAGTAACCGTTTCACATTCTGCTGTACCAGTGCGCCCACGTTGCCGAGCGTCATCGACAGCGCTGCAGCCACCCAGATTAGCCAGACTCGTCCGGGAGCGTTGGCTTCAAACATCACACGTAGCAGCACGGCAAACGCAGCAGCCTTCGGCGCGGTGGACATAAAGCCGACCACCGGCGCAGGTGCTCCTTCATACACATCGGGCGTCCATACGTGAAAGGGTGCCGCCGCAACTTTGAAACCCAGACCCACAAACATCAACGAGATGCCGGCATATGCCAGCAGGGGGATCGGACTCGACCGCAGCACCTGCCCGATCACTTCAATGCTGGTGGAACCCGTGGCGCCGAACATCAGAGCCACGCCGTAAAGGAAAAACGCCGTCGCGAATGAACCCAGCAGGAAGTATTTCAGCGACGCTTCGCCGCTGATCGCCGCGCGCCGCCGGAAGCCCGCCAGCACATAAGTGGAAATCGACGAAATCTCGAGTGCGATGAAGATCAGCACCAGCTCTACGGCCGAAGACATCAGACACATGCCCACGGCCCCAAACAAAATCAGTCCGTAATATTCACCCGCCCGGATCTTCTGTACTTCCATGTATTCGTAGGAAGTGAGAATGACGACCGCGGTAATCACGGTAACCACGAAGTGAAAGAAGATGCTGAAGCTGTCGACTCTCACCATGCCCCAGAAACCCGTGCCAGGAAATTGCATCTGGTAAAGAGTTGCCCCAATTGCGGCCACGGATCCGATCAGTGCGAGGATGCCGAGCAGTTTCTGGCTGGCGCGTTCGTCCACGAGCGGATCGAGCACCATAACCGCCATGCCAAAGAGCGAGAGAACGATTTCCGGCAGGATACGGACGTATTCCACCCCCTGCGGCAGTATCTGGGTCATTCCTGTTACAGCGTTCACTGGCCGACCACCTTGCTGGCGAGTTGCTCAATCGGCGCCAGCGCAGCGCGCGACGCCGGATCGATCGCATTCAGCCACAGCAGCGGCGCGACTCCCATCACCAGAGCGACCGCAGCCGCCGGCACCAAGGCAATGCGTTCCCGTAGATCCAGGTCGGGCAAGGTTTCGTTGATCGCGTGCGTGATCTTTCCAAAAAATACCCGTTGATACATCCACAGCAGATAACCGGCGCTCCAAATGACGCCGGTAGCGCCAAGAATTCCATACACGGCACGCGCCTGGAACGCTCCCGTCAGTACCAGGAATTCGCCGATAAACCCATTCAGCAGGGGCAGGCCAACCGAAGCCAGCACGATGAACAGGAAAAACGTGGCATACACCGGCATAGAACTCGCCAGCCCGCCAAATTCGGAAATCTCGTAAGTATGCCGCCGTTCGTAGAGAATGCCCGCCAGCATGAACAATCCGCCGGTGGAAATACCATGCGCCAACATCACAAATGTCGCACCGTCCAACCCCACCTGGGTGAAGCTGAAGATGCCGAGGACGACGAAGCCCAGGTGGCTGATGGATGAATAAGCAATCAGCTTCTTCATGTTGGGCTGAACCAGCGCTACCAGCGCACCGTAGATAATTCCGATCAGCGCCAGGATCATTACCCACCACGCGTTGGCGCGCGCCTGCTCAGGAAATAATCCGAGGTTGAAGCGCAGCAGGCCGTAGGTGCCCATCTTCAGTAGAACCCCAGCCAGCAGTACGGAACCCGCGGTCGGTGCTTCCACGTGAGCATCAGGCAACCACGTATGAAATGGAAACAACGGAATTTTGACTGCGAAAGCGATGAAGAATCCCAGGAACAGCCACTGCGCCGCCCCGGCAAAGTTCGCCACCTGCCCGCTACGGATTGCATTCTGAATTACGACAAAATCAAAGGTTCCGACTTTGGCATAGAGCCAGAGGATCGCCGCCAACATGAAGACGGAAGCAATCATGGTGTACATGAAAAACTTAACCGCGGCATAAACCTTTCGTCCGTGCCCGTACATTCCGATCAACAATGCCATCGGGATCAACGTGGCTTCCCAGAAGAAGTAGAAAAGGAAGAGATCCAGCGCAACGAAGACGCCGATCATCGCGGTTTCCAGCACCAGCATGATGATGAAAAACTCTTTGACCCGCTCACGAATCGACTTCCAGGAAATCAGCACGCACAGCGGCGTCAAAAAAGTTGTGAGTACCACCAGCCACGTCGAGATGCCGTCCACTCCCAGGTGGAAGTGAATGTTCGGTGTGGGGATCCAGGGAATGTCAATCTCGTACTGGAACCCGGCACGCGCCCGGTGCAAATGAACCGGCAGATGCAGGGACAAGACAAAAGTGAGGAGAGAGAGGACCAGGGAAAATACGCGAATGTCACGGTCACGCCTCGGCAGCAGGGTCAGCAACAGCGCCCCTGCCAATGGGATAAACGTCACCAGCGACAGAATGATCGGACTCCACTTGTCCATATTCATCGCGTACCCATCCAAACCATGTAAGCGATCACCACGGCCGCTCCGGCCGCTACCCATCCGGCGTAGGAGCGCAAATTCCCCGATTGCATGTGGCGGATGGAATCAGAAACCTCATTCGCACCATGCGCCCCGTTGTCGACAGTCGCGTCAATCACATCCTGGTCGATCCCATGCCACAGAATCAGCGCGGAACCCGCGATCAAGGGCTTGACGAACAAGGTCGCGTACAACTCGTCGATATAGTATTTATGAACGACCGCCTGATAGAAGCCGCCCAGGCTCGAAGCGATGTGGTGCGGCAATTGCGGATCGTGGTAATAGAGAAGCCAGGCCAGGCCGAACCCGACCAACGCCGCTAAAACTGAAATACCAGTAAAGAGCAACTCGATGGAACGACCGGTCTGTGGTTCGGGCCCTTCTGTTTCCTTTTCCGGAGGAGCAACTTCACCCGTCGCCGCGCCTTCAGCGCCCACCGCGGAAGTCGTGGAGTGAAACACCGGCCCCAGGAATTTGTCGAACCGGTTGCTTCCACCCAGTGAGCCAGGGACGCCAATCCACCCACCCACTACGGAAAGCAGCGCAAGCACCACCAGCGGAATCACCATGACGCGGGGGCTTTCATGAATCCCCGCCATGGCCGTGCCCGTGGACCGCAGGCGCCCCGGGGTCAGCGTGCCCATGATCAGATGTGGCGTGATGCGAATCTTCCAGTGGTCCGCGATACTCCCCAAAGAATGTAAGAAACCACAACCGGAACATATAAAAGGATGTCAGCAGCGCAGTGAACAAACCGATCGCCCAGTAAACCCAACTGGCTTGATAAGCGCGCCACAGAATCTCGTCTTTGCTGAAGAACCCGGCAAGCGGCGGAATACCTGCAATGGCGAATGTACCGGCAGTCATGGTCCAGAATGTCCACGGAATTTTTGTGCGCAACCCGCCCATCTGGCGCATATCCTGCTCGCCGCTGACTGCGTGGATCACCGAGCCGGCCGCCAGAAACAGCAGCCCTTTAAAAAACGCATGCGTCATCAGGTGGAAAATAGCCGCAGAGAACGCTCCCACTCCGCAGGCTATGAACATATAGCCGAGCTGAGATACCGTTGAATATGCCAGCACCTTCTTGATATCGGTCTGCGTTACACCGATAGTGGCCGCAAACAATGCCGTCAGCGTTCCAATGATTGCCACCACCATCAAAGCCGACGGTGCCCGCTCGAAAATCACGTGCGACCGGGAAACCATATACACGCCCGCTGTGACCATCGTTGCGGCGTGGATCAGTGCGGAGACCGGAGTGGGGCCTTCCATCGCGTCCGGTAGCCAGACGTACAAAGGAATCTGTGCCGACTTGCCGGCCGCGCCTACCATCAACAACAGGCCGATCGCAGTCAACAGTCCCGCGCCGCCCGTCTCTGGAGCTAAAGGTCTTACGCTTTCCGTGATCTGCGTGAAGTTCAGCGATCCGAAATGCTTGATCAAAAGAAATAGCGCAATCAGGAACCCGAAATCACCAATACGATTGACAATGAATGCCTTCTTGCCCGCCGACGCCGCGGAATCCTTGGTGAACCAGAATCCGATAAGCAGATAGGACGCCAGTCCCACGCCTTCCCACCCGATAAACATCACCAGGTAGTTGCTGGCCAGCACCAGCGTAAGCATGAAGAACATGAACAGGTTCAGATAGGTGAAGAAGCGGTAGAAGCCCGCCTCCTCCCACATGTAACCGACCGAGTAAATGTGAATGAGCAAGCCGACGCCAGTCACTATCAGCAGCATCACCAGCGAAAGCTGGTCAAGATAAAACGCGAAGTCAGCCTGAAAACTACCGGCTCGAATCCATATCGCCAGGGTCTCAATGTGCGGCGTCGCCAGCGAGGAGAAGCCGAAAGCCACTACGAGGACTTTTACAAACGCGGCGGCGCTGAACGACAGCGCCACGCCCGCGACCGCTTGCCGCGAGAACTTCTTGCCGAAAAATCCATTGATGGCGGCGCCCACCAGCGGCAGCACCGGAATCAACCAGAGATGCATGTCGGGCGTCATAGTTTGAGCAGGTCCACCTGGTCAACGTTCAGGGTGTCACGCGTGCGGTATACAGAAATAATGATGGCCAGGCCAACCGCTGCCTCGGCGGCGGCCACCACCATCACGAAGAACACGAACACCTGTCCACTCAGTGCATGCCACTGTGCCGCGAAAGCGACGAATGAAAGATTCACTCCATTCAACATCAGTTCGATCGACATGAAGATACTGATGATATTTCGCTTGATCAAAAATCCGGTTACGCCACAGGCAAAGAGAATCCCGCTCAGAATCAGGTAATACGAAATCGGTACCATCAGCCCTCCCGCTTTCCCTGATCAGCGTCAGGATGGCTGGCCAATACCACAGCGCCCATAATGGCAATCAGAACCAGGATCGACGTCACTTCAAAGGGCAGCAGAAACTCATGAAACAGAAGCCAGCCAATCACCTTGGGCGCGCCCGGCAAGGCTCCCGCGGGCACCGATGTTTCGCTCCCGTGCGCAACCAGAACCCACCCGATCAGGGTGCTGCCCACCAGCATTCCAGGCACTCCGAACAAAAGAGCTACGCGGCTTCCTTTGCTCCTTTGTTCTTCGCCGGCATTCAAAAGCATAATGACAAAAACAAACAGGACCATGACGGCGCCGGCATACACGATCACTTGCACGGCGGCCACAAACTCAGCCCCCAGCAGCAGATACTCCACTGCCAGCGATCCCATCACCGCAACGAGCGATAGCGCGCCGTTAATGGGATGTTTCTGCACCAGCAGGTTTACTGCGCCCGCCACGCAGATTGCACCGAACGCCAAAAATAAAATGAGATGAAGCATTCCAGTAATGAATAAAGAACCGAAGACCAGGTACTGAAAACTAGAAATCGACAACTGGTACCAGAAACCGATCTACGACCGGATCGCCACCACGAATGCGGTAACCACCAGGTTCGCAATCGCCAGCGGCAAAAGAAATTTCCATCCAAACGCCATTAGCTGGTCATAACGAAACCGCGGCAAAGTACCCCGCACCCAGATGTAAACGAACAGGAACCCGAAAATCCGAAGCACAAACCAAAACACCGGCAAAAGCGCGCGCACCAGCGGCGGCCCGAATATCGGGCCATGCCATCCCCCCAGAAAAAGCAGGGAGGCGACTGCTGCAACCGTGATCATGTTCGCGTACTCGGCCATGAAAAACATCGCAAATTTCATGGCGCTGTATTCGGTGTGATAGCCGGCTACCAGTTCCGTTTCCGCCTCGGGCAAATCAAACGGGATGCGATTGGTCTCCGCATAAGCCGACATTAAATAAATGAAGAAGGCGATAAACTGGCCTCCGTAAAAAATGTTCCACTTGGGTATAAATCCCCAGAACAGGCCGCTCTGGGCATCGACGATATCCCGCAGACTGAGGCTGCCCGCCAGTATCAGTACGCCCACCAGCGAAAGCCCCAGCGAAATTTCGTAGCTGACCATTTGCGCGCTGGCCCTTAGCCCACCCAGCAGGGAATACTTGCTGTTGGAAGACCAGCCCGCCAGCGCCACGCCATATACGCCCAGGGAAGTAACGCCCAGAATGATCAGCAATCCAATGTTGACGTCGGTAATTTGCAGCGGAATATGCAAACCGCCGATCTTGATCCAATTGCCCACCGGAACCACGGCAATCGAGGTCAAGGCGAATACCACCGCAATCATCGGCGCCGCAATATACAGCGGCTTGTAGACATGTGGCGGCGTAAGGTCTTCTTTGAACAGAAACTTCACACCATCGGCCAGCGGCTGCAGCAAGCCGAATGGCCCCACCCGCGTGGGACCCCACCGGTTCTGCATGTGTCCGACGACTTTGCGCTCCAGCCAGACGGTGTAAGCAACCGCCGTGAGCAGAATAAAGAGCGCGATCACAGTCTTGATCACGGAAACGATGATGAAGTCAGTGATATTCAATCGAATCTTTCGAAAAACAAAACTCTGGGTCATCCAAAGGGACTCTAATCCCGAAGGATCTCGCGTGCAGTGTGACAACTTCGCGTCGCGCTGATTCCCAAATCGCGACGATGTTAAATCTCAGTCAGCGGCGACTTCAGATTCCGCCGGCTGATTCCTGTTTTCCATTACAGAGTTCAAGGTGCGCGAATATCGCCCCAATGTGCCGGAGCTGAAAAGATTGTCATTCGCGGGTGCAATCAGCGCTGGATTCTGTGCCGCCCCGGGGGATACGCCAACCAGAGTTGTGTGCTGATCATTTCCCGCCAGCAAATTCATCCGCGAAACGTCGTATCCCGGCACGAGCCGCTGAATTTCGTCCAAAGTCGCCATCGGATCAAACGGGCTCATCTTGGGTTCCAGCCCGTGAGCGGCCAGCCAAACCGAGTGACGATCGGCTTCGCCCGACTGCGCACCGCGCGATTGCCCCATATCGGCTGCCGTCCCTCGCCCGAATGGCACCAGCTTGCGGACATCCGCACCCATCGCGTCGGCAATTCGCACGATCATTTCAAAATCAGACTTGCTACCGCTGACTTCTCCAGCCTTCTTCACCATCTGCAGATCGCCGCAGGTATTGGTGAACGTTCCGGCCTTCTCGTAGGCATTCGCGGCGGGCAGAACTACGTCCGCCAGCGACGCGGTTTCCGTCAGGAACATGTCCTGCACCACGACGAAACTCTGAGAGAACGCAAATGGATCAATCTCGAACCGCCCCACTGGATTCGCGCCCACCACATAAAACGCCTTCAATTTTCCCGAGCGCGCACTCTCCACCATTTCAGGCAGCGTGAGACCCGGTGTTTGCGGAACGTGGCCCCATTCGTCGCGGAATTTCGCGGACTCACCGCCGTCGACCGCGTGATAGCCAGGCAGGAGGTCAGGATACAAACCCATATCCGCCGCGCCGCGTGAGTTGGAGTAGTCACCCAGGCAAATGAACTTCGCTCCAGAAATCCCGGATCCGAATTTCACCAGCGATGCAATTGCCTCACCCCGGATTTCAGACCCGAATACGATGACCAGGTTCTGCTCGCCAATAAGCTGCTCACGAAATGCGGCCAGCGCTTGCGGGGTTGCGTGCAACTCAGCCGCGCTACCCTGTCCAAGCCTTTCCGCGGCGGAATCATCTCCGCTTAAAAACGCAGCGAAGAGACCCTCGGTGCCATCGGGAATCTGCAAGAACCCGGCCGATTGCCGGACCAGTTTAATGTCCTGCGAGTTCACCACGTACAACTTGGCGCGATGTAACCGCACATTATTTCGAATCTGGTAGGCCAGCAGCGGGTGCTGCTCGGTCGGATTATTTCCGATCAGCAGAATCGCCGGTGCATTGAACACGTCGCGCATGGTAGCGGTTGCTTCCGGTTTTCCCGCCACTGCAGCCGCGAAAGCAGGGAAGTCCGCCGTGCGGTGGTGATCGACGTTGTTCGTCTGTAAAACCACCCGCGCGAACTTCTGCAACAAATAATTTTCTTCGTTGGTAGTGCGGTTTGACCCGAAGACTCCAATCGACTGCCCGCCGTGCTGCTCGCGTACTTCCTTGAAGCGCCTTCCGATCAATTCGAAAGCGTCTTCCCAGGAGGATGGCACCAGCTGTCCGTCTTTTCGAATCAGGGGCTGGGTAAGACGTTCTTCATTGTGAGCGAAGTCAAAGGCATATCGGCCCTTGATGCAGAGGAAATCGCCGTTGATGCCGCTCTTGTCGCGATTGTCTCCCCGCACGATCTCCATTCCGGTCTCAGAGCGGCGCACGCCGAGCGTGGTCTTGCATCCATCCGCGCAGTGAGTGCAGGTCGTGCCCACATGCGTCATCTCCCATGGCCGGGTCTTATAGCGATACGCACCAGAAGTCAGAGCACCCACCGGGCAAATGTCTATGCACATGCCACATTCTTCGCACTCCAGGTGGTCTTCTTTATTCGGCGCGATGATCGACGTGACTCCGCGGTTTTGTACCCCCAGAGCCCAAACGTCCATAGCCTCGCCGCACACGCGCACGCAGCGATAGCAAAGGATGCAGCGCGGCCGGTCAAAATACACTACCGGAGACCACTGCTGCTCATCCTTATGATTCTTGGGCTCCATGTACTTCGATTCCGCAGCCCCATAGGAAAACGTCATGTCCTGAAGTTCGCACTCGCCGCCGGCATCGCAAACCGGACAATCCAGGGGATGGTTGCCCAAAAGCAGTTCCACCATGCCCTTGCGGGCTTGCCGGATCTCGTCGCTGTCGGTGGTGACGATCATGCCCTCGCCGATGACGGTTGTGCAGGCAGTCTGCAGCTTTGGCATCTTCTCCACTTTCACCAGACACATGCGGCATGCGCCCTGCAGTGAAAGATTGGGGTAATAGCAAAACGAAGGCACCTCGATGCCGACGGTCTTGCACGCTTCAATGAGTAGCGTTCCGGCCGGAGCCGCGACCTTCTTGCCATCTACCGTGATATTTACGTCAGCCATAAGTCTTTTGGTCGTTGGTCGTCGGTCTTCGGTCGTTGGCAAAACCCTTGAAACCTTGATGGTCTTGGCCGACGACCAATGGCCACGACCAACGACGACTGATTTTCTACGCCATCACCGGCTCAACCGCTGCCGCTTTCTCAAACGGGCACGGCTTTCCATCCAGATGATCTTCAAATTCCTGTCGGAATTTCTTGATGAATGCCATGGTGGGCATCGCCGCGGCGTCCCCTAGCGGACAAAATGTCCGTCCCAGCATGTTTTCCGAAAGGTAATACATATTGTCGATGTCTTTTTTTACGCCGCCACCGGAGTGAAACCGAATCAGCGTCTTCTTCAGCCAGTCCGTACCTTCACGGCAAGGGATGCACCAGCCGCAACTCTCGTGTTGGTAGAACTTCATCGTCCGCAACGCAAACTTCACGATGCAGGTTGTGTCATCCAGGACCACGACTCCGCCTGAGCCCAGCATGGATCCGGTCTTGGCCACACTGTCGAAGTCCATTCCGATATCGATTTCATCGGATTTCAACACGGGCGTGCTTGACCCACCAGGCACTACTGCCTTGAGTGCGCGTCCGTTGGGGATCCCGCCGCCAACCTCGAAAATCATTTTTCGCAGGTTGTATCCCATCGGCAGTTCGTAAACCCCGGGCTTCTTCAAATGTCCGCTGAGACAGAACAACCGCGTTCCACCATTCTTCGGCGGCCCGAGATTCGCATACCACTCCGCGCCCCCCAGAATAATGTGAGGAACGCTAGCGAGTGTTTCAGCATTGTTAATTACGGTGGGCCCACCCCACAGCCCGATCACGGCGGGGAAAGGAGGCTTGATGCGCGGAATGCCGCGCTTGCCTTCAAGCGATTCCATCAGAGCGGATTCTTCACCCACTTCGTAGGCGCCCGCTCCTCCGTGCCAGTAAATGTCGAAGTCCTGTCCGGTGCCAAAGATGTTCTTGCCCAGAAATCCGCGCGCGTAGGCGTCGGCAATCGCCTTCTGCACAATTTCCAGAAGATAGCGGTATTCGCCGCGAACGTAGATGTACCCGGTCTTCGAACCAACCGCCAGCCCGGCGATCATCACGCCTTCAATCACCGCATGCGGGTCATGCTCAAAAATCAGACGGTCTTTACACGTGCCGGGCTCGCTCTCGTCGCCATTGCACAAAATATATTTCGGCTTCGGCGCCTGTTTGGGTACGAAGGACCACTTCAGTCCGGTACTGAATCCCGCGCCACCGCGTCCGCGCAACCCGGAATTTTTTACTTCATTGATCACGGCGTCCGGCCCCATGCTCAAAGCCTTCTGCACGGCTTTGTAGCCATCGAGTTCCAGGTAGCGATCAAGATTCGTCGCACCCAGGCCGAATCGCCGGGAGACGACCTTTACCTCGTCGGGATGGGAAACCAGGTCAGCCATAATGAAATTCAATTTACGAATTTTATGATTGCCGAATTTCGAATCCCCGAATCGAATGGTCCAGATTCGACAATTCGAAATCCCAAAATCGGTCAAACGAAATCCTACTGCTACGCGCGCTTCCTATACTCCTCGAGAACTCTATCCATCTTCTCCACCGTCAGATTCTCATGGAAGTCATAGTTCACCTGCACCGCCGGCGCCCAACTGCACCCTCCGATGCATTCGACTTCTTCCAGCGTGAAAACGCCATCGGGCGTGGTGCCTTTGTGTCCGATGCCGAGTTTTTTCTCGCAGTGCTCCAGCAGTTCCTCGCCGCCCCGCAGCATGCATGCAATGTTGGTGCAAACCTGCACATTGAACTTGCCTCGCGGTTTGGTGGTCAGCATTGAGTAGTAGCTGATCACGTTGCGGACCTCGAGGTCGGTCAGATCAAGTCTGCCGGCAAGCTCAGCGATGACTTCGTCGCTCAGAAATCCAACTTCATCCTGCGCATATAGCAACGTCGGGACCAATACCGACCTCTTCGTCGGATAATGCGTCAGCATCTCCGAGAAGCGATGTTCGAATTGGTCGGAAAATCTCATACAAAAACTTTCAACCAAGGACACGAAGTATCACTGAAGTATCACTAAGGAAAGCAAAGCTCAAATACTTCGTGGACCTTTGTGTCCGTCGTGGTTCAAGTTTTCCTGTTTTCTATCGGTCAATCTCGCCCAGCACAATGTCGATGCTGCCGATCGCCGCCACCACATCCGCCAGCAATCTTCCCTCACACATCGTTGGCAGTGCCTGTAAATTCGCTAGGCACGCCGCACGCATGTGTACCCGGTAGGGTTTTGCGGTGCCATCACTGATAACGTAATAGCCCATTTCCCCGCGCGGCGACTCCACTGCCTGATAGACCTCACCCGCGGGAACGGCAAAACCTTCCGTAATAATCTTGAAATGATAGATGAGCGCTTCCATCTGCGTCTTCATCATCTCGCGGTCCGGGAGAATCACCTTTGGCGCAACCGCTTTAATCGGACCTTCGGGCATCCCATCGACCGCCTGCTGCACGATTGCAATGGACTCCCGCATCTCCGCCACCCGGCACATGTAGCGAGCGAACACATCGCCATCCTGCGACACCGGCACCTTGAAGTTGAATTTCTCGTAGCTGGAGTATGGCATGTCGCGCCGCAGGTCAAAGTCGACTCCACTGCCTCGCAGTGTCGGCCCGCTGCATCCAAGAGCGACGGCATCATCCGCAGTGATCCGCGCCACGCCTTTAGTCCGCATCCCCCAGATGGGGTTTCCGGTCAGCAGGTTTTCGTATTCATCCACTTTGGAAGGAAACCGCTTGGCAAAATCCCTGACCTTTTCTGAAAAACCGAGCGGCGGTTCGAGAGCCAGCCCGCCAATACGGAAATACGACGTCATCATGCGCTGTCCGCTCACCATTTCGAACAGCCGCAAAATATCTTCGCGCTCGCGGAAGCAATACAGAAACACTGTCATCGCGCCGATATCGAGCGCATGGGTTCCCAGCCAGACCAGGTGCGAGTTGATGCGCGTCAGCTCATTCAGCATCACCCGCATCCACTGCGCTTTGGGCGGTATCTCCAGGCCAAGCAACTTCTCGACCGCCAGCACGTAACAAAGATTGTTGGTCAGAGGACACAGATAATCAATGCGGTCGGTCAGCGGTACTACCTGCTGATAAAACTTGGCCTCGCAGGTCTTCTCAATCCCAGTGTGCAGATACCCGATGTCGGGCATGATGCGCACAATGTTTTCACCATCAATTTCCAGGATCAGCCGCAAAACCCCATGAGTCGAGGGATGATGCGGGCCCATGTTCAGGATCATTGTCCGATCCTGACCGGGTTCAAGCGCTGGCATGGGGGAGAGGTGTGCCATGGCGGATTCTAGCGGTAGCCCTCCACCGGATAATCCTTGCGCAAAGGATAGCCTTCCCAATCTTCCGGCATAAGAAGCCGGCGCAGATAGGGGTGCCCGGCAAATCGCACTCCAAAAAGGTCGTAAATTTCACGCTCGAAATAATTGGCTGCGGGCCAGACTGGTGTCACCGAATCCAGCGCTGGGCTGCTGCCGTCCAGTTGAACCTTTAAGCGAACCCGCTCTTTTTTCGTGATGGACAGCAAGTGGTAGACAACTTCAAATCGTGGTTCGGAAGGGTACCAATCCACGCAAGTGACGTCGGCGAGGAAATTGAAAAGGCAATCCGCATCGTCTCGCAACAGTACACAAGCGTCCCGGATCAGCGACCGTTCCACATGAATGCTGATCTCGTTGCGATCGAACTTTGCTCCTGTAACCGCAGCTGGGTCCCAAGCCATCAATTTCGCAATAGCAGGATGGCTCTTCAGCTGCTCAAGGTCGGTAATGGCAGGTTCGAAAGCCATTAGATCTCACCTCGCCGGGCCGACGGCTTGCCCCAATCGAGTGCACCCTTCTTCCAGACGTAGAAGAAGCCCACAAGCATGATGCCGATATAAACCATCATTTCCCAGAAGCCGAACATCTTGAGGTCGCGCAGTATCACAGCCCATGGATAAAGGAATACAGCCTCAATGTCGAACAGAATAAACAGCATCGCCACCATGTAGAATTTCACCGAGAAACGTTCTCTGGCATCTCCCACCGGAGTCATGCCACACTCATAAGGCGACATTTTGGCCCGTGTGGGCCGCCGGTATCCGATAAAGTAGGAGAGCAGCACGATTGCCCCTGCCAGGGCGATTGCGACCAGGAAGTGGATCAGTAGAGGCAGGTAGTTGGCGAAATAATTGTCGGGCATGGGAGAGCTATATATAATTCGCGCCAAGTGTTACGTAAACATTCTAGATTAGATTTCGTGCATGGCAGTGTCAAGCCACACACCCTCAATTGTTGGTATTTTTAAGGTTAATTTTGTGATCGATAAAAACGATATACGAAATCATCCGGGCCAGTGAAGGGAAGCGCATGATTTTCGGCTTTAACACGGATATCAAACAGGGCGACACCGTCTACCACGTACAAAGCGAAGCCCGCGAAAGCGAGCTATTGCTGCAAACCCAGGTATTCGTGCGCGGCCGTTGCATCGGAAAGCATGCGACTCCCTATGGAGACAAGCTGGCGGGAGGCTTTACCGACCAGCAAAAGGAGCACGGCTTGCGTGATCAGCACCGCCTGGTGCTCGACGCCATTCGTGACGGCCGCCTGGATGACATTTTAGACAAGCGCGAGACCCCGGAAACCCTGGCCGCCGTCAAACAACTGGACCTGCACTGGATCAATGCGAACTCGGTCCACGTCGACCGCAATCTCACAATGCGATTGCGAGTCACCGAAAGCGGTACCGCCGTTCCCGGAGCGCGCCTAACCGTCCGCTTCGCCCGTCCAGACGCGACACCTCCGCTTTATGCACAGGTCATTACCGACCAGGCCGGTGATGCGGAAATGAAAATCGAAATGGACGAGTCGTCGCTGCCGGATTCATCCGTTCTGGTCCAGGCCAGTTATTCCGGCCGCACTGCAACCCGCAAATTCCAGCTAAAAAGAGTCGAAGCCTGAAGACGGCCCTCATTTGCACTCGATAGACCTCCTGCTTGGCGACCTTTGCGTTCTTTGCGGTTAACGATTTTATGAGGACAGCCCAGCGGCTAAGCCGCCTTGGTTTGCGCACGCTCTCGGCACGACTGACGTCGTGCCCTTCCCATCTATTTGACTAGCGATTATTTGATTGGCGATTCAGGCGCGGCCAGTAGATCACACGGCCAAACGACCGACCTTGCTGCCGCAGTCATTCCTTGCGAAAATCAAAATGGCATGAAACTCACAATCAATGGTCAGGCGCACGACTACTCCCCGCTTACCCTGGCCAATCTGATCGAACAGCTCGGCATGAAGCAGGACCGTGTCGCCGTCGAACTGAATCGCGACATCGTGCCCCGCGACCGCTGGACCGAAACTCATCTTGCCGAGGGCGATCAGCTGGAAATCGTCCACTTTGTCGGTGGAGGCTTTTCATAGCGAAGTGGTACAGGGCGCAGTTCTAGTAGCGTCCCGTCCACTTCCGACGAAGCAGGAACTCCTCTAGTCACCCCATCCCCACGAATCCGCCATTGACACTAGCCGCTTGCCGCCTAGAATGTCTCAAACATTTTCTATTCCAAATGTTTGAAACATCCCTTCGCAGGGAATGATCTAAGTATGCAATGTCGCTTCACATCTCGTGAGGTAGTGGCACTTACCGGCATCACGCTTCGCCAGTTGCAATGGTGGGACGAGCGCCGAATCGTCGTGCCCGCGCGCGAAGGTCATCGCCGGCTGTATTCCACGGAAGATCTGGCTGAGGTCGCAGTGATCTGCGAATTGCGTCGCCGCAATTTTTCACTGCAGCGAGTACGCAAGGTGATGCGCTTCCTGCAGCGCGAATTCAGCAAGCGCCTGTCGGAGACCGTAAGCGGCTCGTCTGATTACCATCTCCTGACCGATGGCCGCACTCTTTATCTTGAAACTTCAACCCGGCAGATTGTGGATATTCTCAAGAATTCCCGTCAGCCGATGCTCGCCATTTGTCTCAGTGACACCGTGCGCCAGGTACGCGCCGAAATACGCAACCTCGAAAAAAAAGCTAATGCAGCAGTGATGATTTCGCGTCCGACGCGCCATGGCAGAAAAGTTTCATAAGCAGGAGAGTTTGGCTCCGCGGGAGGAGAGATGGTTGCAGAACTGAACGTCCTGAACGAATGGATCCCCGAGCAGATGCAGCCGGGCACAATTTTCGTGCTCGAAAATGCTGGCCGCGTGGGTGAAAAAGAAGACCCTTATTGGGCTGTGTTGTCCTGTCCCGATTGCGGCACCCTGGGCCTGATTACGCGCAAACAGCTTGCCGGCCTGCTGCCTGTAATTTGCGGCTCCGACCAGTGTTCCGTGCAATTCTTCATCAATGACAATGACATTGTGATTCGCAAGCCGTCGTAATTTGGAAAGCTAATCCTTCTCGTCCAGCGTCATCTGGTATAGCTGATTTACCGTCCGCCAATTTCGCGTTGTGGTGCCTACCTTCAGCATCTTTTCCAAAACATTGTTGCCCAGCTTGGTCACGCCGTATCCGTTCGGGCAGTGAAGATAAACTGCCTGCGCAGAACAGTGAAACTCGTCCGGAGCGGCGCTGATTGCATGCAGCATTTTCAGCGTGCTCTTCTCTGGCGCCGACCACAAAAATGTCACGTGCAGTTTGGAAAGATCGATGTCCTTCTGTTTCATCAGCGGATTCTTTTTTATTACTTCGCCAATCTCGTCTGCAGTCTTTACCACCACCGGTACCGGAAACCCGAACTGGCACAACACGCGTTCCTGAATTCGCTTGGCCAGATCCTCACAGGCACATGACGGAGCCTTAAAAACCACGTTCCCACTCTGGATGTAGGTTTTTACGTCGTCAAAACCCAAACCCTCGAACTCTTTCCGAAGCTGGGCCATTTTGACGATCTTGTGACCGCCTAAATTGATCCCGCGCAGCAATGCCACATACGTCGCTTTACCCGCGGTGTGAGAGGTTTTCGCCATTCTGGATACAAATATTCGATAGGGATTAGTCCAAAGCTTTTAACCGCTAAGGACGCTAAGAAACGCAAAAACTTAAGGACACGAGGAACACCAGATCGCTAATTACGCAGAATTCCTGTTCGCTCCAACGCTACCGGAATCTGCTCCACAATCTCGATATCGAAACCTTCGAGCCCTGCGACCTTCCGGGGATGGTTGGTCAGCAACCGGATCCGCCGCAGATTCAAATCCGAAAGAATCTGCGCTCCGATGCCAACTTCGCGCTGGGTTCTGCGTTCACTCTCGGGCAAAACCGGAAGCCGCTTTTCGCGATGAAACGTAAGCGCTTTTCGTTCTGCCAGTTGTTCTATCGAGAAGCCTTTGGAAGTCTGGTGCAGATAGATGATTGCCCCGCGCCCTTCGCGCGCGATGTTCTGCATGGAACCCTCGAGCGTGGCATGGCAATCGCAACCCGTGGATCCGAAGACGTCCCCCATCAGGCAATGGGAGTGCATGCGGACCAATACAGGCTCGTCGCCGTGCTCAATATCACCACGCACCAAAGCCATGTGTGACTCGCCACCATCCACTTCGCTTTCGTATGCGATCAGGCGAAACTCGCCGTACTGGGTATCGATCAACGCTTCGCCGACTCGATGCACGTGGCGCTCATGCTGCATGCGATAACGGATCAATTCGGCCACCGTCAACAGCTTCAATCCGTGGGTCGCACAAAATTCGATCAGATCGGGAACCCGGGCCATCGTCCCGTCGTCCCGCATGATTTCGCAGATCACTCCTGCCGGGACAAGCCCAGCCAGCCGTGCCAGATCCACGGAAGCTTCAGTCTGTCCCGCTCGCACCAGAACTCCGCCCTTACGCGCTCGCAGCGGAAACACATGCCCGGGCCGCGCCAGGTCAGCCGGTCGGGTAGCCGGATCAATCGCGACTTTGATGGTGCGGGCCCGATCGTAGGCGGAGATACCGGTTGTCACTCCATCTCGGGCGTCAATCGCTTCACAGAAGGCGGTCCCATAGTTTGAGGTGTTTTCGACCGTCATAGGTCCGACTCGCAAATGATCCAGGCGTTCCTCGGTCATGGCCAGGCAGACTAAGCCACGCCCGTATTTGGCCATGAAATTGATCGCTTCCGGCGTGACCTTTTCCGCTGCCAGCGTCAGGTCGCCTTCGTTTTCACGGTCTTCGTCGTCTACAACGACCACCATCCGTCCGGCACGGATTTCCTCGATCGCCGTCGGCACATCAGTAAATGGGGATTGCGAAGTCATAACGGATTAATGTTAGCAAACACAGTTCAAAGAGTCCCGCCGGACTCTGCGTTCTTCGCGGTTAAACGCCCTGCAGTCGCTAGCCAGCGGCAGCCTGTTCCGCGCCGCGGAAGAGCCCTCGCAGGGCCCGCACGACCCACCGCGCCAGCAACACGATGATAAATAGAAGCACGCCCACAATCGCCGCCGCCGAGTATGGATGTTGCGTGGCAAACCAGGTCAGAAAGATCGCCAGACCATCCTCTCCCAAACTCAAAGCGGCATTCGAAAACGGTTCCGGAGAGGCTGTCACCGCGGTTCGCGCAGCCGTTTTTCCGCCGTGAGCCGCAAAAGCGATGGCTCCGCCCGCTGCCGTGACCGCAAGCTGCTCCCAGGGTGAAAGTGTTGTCGTTGCGCGATAGGCCAGCAGTGCGGCCACCGGAACCCGGATGAAAGTATGCAACGCGTTCCAGATAAGGTCGAAAGCAGGAATTTTGTCGGCGAAAAACTCTACCGCGAATAGCGCCAAACTGGGTCCAATCACCCACCAGCTGGATAACACTTCCAATGCCGGTGGCAACGCCAGAACGTTGTAGTGTTCCAGCAATCCCAGAGTCGCCACGGTCGCGTATAAGTTCAGGCCGGCCGCGAAGCTGGTCGCGACTACCGCAGCGACGATATGTTCTGCCGGTATTTTCATCGCAACTGCCTCGCCGAATGCGGCGGTCCAGGGAAAAGATCCGAAGCGGTTACATTGAAGGCGCTTACCGGTTAAGGATATCAGGGTCGTGAACGACTCCCGGAAGGAACGCGCCAATCCGTCCTCAGTCGCCGCTCAGCCAAAAGTAAAAAGCCGCCCAAAGGGCGGCCTTCAAATTAGTACCGGTCGATTCTACAGAGTGGACTCGATCTCAAATCCCCAAGCCTCTAGCAACGGCTCTGGGATGTACTTTGAGTTCTTGTTCCGCCGCGCCCATTCCCGCAAACGGGTCGAACGCAGATACTGATCCGGCGAAAGCTTGTACTCGCGCACAACCTGCTCAAACTCGGTAATTGTCGGGGTGATGGGTCCGATCGGCTCGGGTTTGCCCCAGTTCGGATTTCCACGTCGCTTGGCCATGAACGTTACGCCTCGTAAGGAGAAGTAAATGCGGTGCTTGTATATGGAACGCCAAAACTTAGATTCCGCTAACCGTGCCGGGGATTCATACTAAAAGAACCTGCAACGAATCGCCCACTCGCAAAAAACCAATCCCAGGATTGCGGAAGTGCGCAATTGTACGACATTTGGATTCTCGAATCAATTGCGATTGTCTGGGCACCGACCATAACGAAGCGAGCGATCTTCAACAAAAATAAGGACCTACGTCCACAAGTGGGAATAACACCTCAGGGTATTCCTCGTTTGGTTCAACGCCAACTTCACGCGGTATTTCAGGTTCCTCGTCATTCCCGGTCAGACAGCCGGCATATGTGTTAACTCTCTGGAACCAGGGATGTTATCTCCTCGTCTTCAGCCATTTTGATTACCCCGGTAACCCCGCTCCGAACGCCCATCATTGACGGACGCCGAGGAGCTACCTAGAGTGCGATAAGGAGGCAAACAGCGTGAGGGATATCTACGAGGTACTTCATAAAAAACAGGCGGAACAGGCGCAGCTGGGCAAGCAGATCGAAGCTTTGCAGACCGCTGCAGAACAGCTCCGCGGTGTAGCACACCTGCTCGATGACGACCAGGAAGAGCAGAGCGCTGCCGCCGGTCGCGGTTAAGGAGCGTTCCGGCTTTCTTTAAGTTGAAGGCGTCTTATGAGCCTATTAGCGCTCGTTTTCAGTGCCGACGACAAGGTCGTACGTGTACTGCGGAGAGTTTTGAGTGAATTGGAAATTGGCATGGAGGTGTCCGCCGATGCCGAGTCCGCCATTCACCAACTGACCCGCAAACGATTTGAGGCAGTCATCGTGGACTGCACAGATCAGCGCACCGCCTCGCGCGTACTTCGCAGCGCGCACTCAGCGCCGGTGAACAAGCGCGCCGTGGCTGTGGCCATTCTCACCGGCCAGACCGCGGTGGCTGGCGTCGACCTGGGCGCACACTTTGTCCTACATCAGCCGCTCTCCCCCGAACGTGCGAAAACCAGCTTTCGGGCGGTTCGCGCGCTTATGAAGCGGGAGCGGCGACGGAATGCCCGCATCGCCGTCGAAACCCCCGTAATCGTTCAGGTCAACGATGGCGCAGGGCAGTTGCGTGCCGTGACCACCGATCTTGGGGAAGGTGGCATGGCCATCCAACTAGCTCATCGCCCTAAAAAGCTCGGTCCTGTGACAATTCAGTTTTCGTTGCCGGGATCTACCTCGGCGGCCGAGGACGTCATCGAATGCAAGGGTCAGGTAGCTTGGGAAAATCCTGGCCGACAGGTCGGCCTCCGCTTTGTAGACCTTGCGCCCGAAATCCGCGACCGCCTGAACGCGTGGCTCGAAAGCCATGCCCCCGAATTTGAGGAAGACGACCCACCAGCTCCGTGCAAACTCACCGATCTCAGCCTCGGAGGCTGTTACCTGGAAACTGGCTCACCCTTTCCGGTCCGAACGCGCATCCTTCTCTCCGTGCAAATCGCCGGCTTGGTGTCACGCGCCGAAGGGGTGGTGTTAGTGATGCACCCGGATCTCGGCATGGGAGTGCAATTCGCACAGGACACCGATCCCCAGCGCCAGCACGTCGAGAAGTTCATTCACGCTCTCACCAGCAACAACGGTGTCATCCCCGAGATCCTGGTAGAGCCCGAAGGTTTGGATACGTCAGATCCGGTAACATCGGCTCCAATCCAAAACAGTGGATCTGGCAACAAGGACCCTCTGCTGGCGCTCTTTCAAAGAAGGGCCGACCTGACTCCTGAGGCCTTCCAGTCCGAATTGCGCCAACAACGCCACCCCGCTCCCAAGGCCAGCAAAGCAACTGTCTAGTGATTCTTCTTGCCTTTGACTTATTTTGCTAACATCGCGATCTTCGCGGTAAATGCTGTCTGTTTATCGGACCTGCCGCAGACCTGATACCAACCACGGTGGCGGACTCACTCACGCGCCCCGATGACTGCAAATCGACGGTACCGAGGCAACTGCCCTCACAAAGCGGTAGGATATCGAGAGAATCTAGATGAATTTCCCCAGTTCAAGCTTTCTTGTCGGCCTGCTACTTGCGGCTCTTGTGCCGGCAATTGCACAAAACAGTGCCCCGCCAACAATCGCGGAAGCACTCCAAAAGCACCACGTTGCAGTTACGAGGCCGTCCCTCCTGGTTGCCTTGCGAAGCCCTGACGCGGAAGTGAGAGGGCTGGCCGCGGGTCAGCTTGCGGAAGACAAGGCTAAGGATGAAATTCCAGCTATCGAGCAGGCTCTCGCTGTTGAGCAGGTTTCAGGTACGAAAGTGAATATTGCATTTGCACTCGGCGAACTCGGAAATGCATCGGGTGTGGATGCGCTAAAGAGGTCGTGTCACGATTCCGGGATGGAACCGGTATTCCGAGTGCGTGCGGCGCAGTACATGCTTGATCTGCGCAGCAACGCCTGCCTGCGTGACACGCTCGATTTATTAGAGACTCAGAGCTCAGATATCTCAAGCGACCTAATGGGGGCTTTATCGCTGGTGCCTCAATTCAAGAACGTCACTGTAAGTGAGTCACAAGAATTTCTGACGGCTGTTCTTAGGAACTTGGAGAATGCGGAATCTAGTGTACGAATGAGTGCGGGTAACGCGCTTGCTGAGTTGAGAGATTCAAGTGCAATCCCGTATTTGCAGAATGCGATAACTGCCGAGAGCGATGAAGTAGTGCGTGAGTCGCTTGAAAACGCACTGCAAAGATTGCAACGGTCGCAGTAGACGTCACCAAGCTGGCGGTGTTCCGTTGAACAAGGCAATACCGCCAATTGTTCGACTAACCCATGAACCCTGGCTCCGAATCTTCCAATTAAGCGGTTCGCCAAGGAATTGCGATGCTCGAAACTGTGCTGAAGTGTTTTGAAGAGCCCGACGAAGTGCGAACGTTCGAAAAAGGGAAGTTTGAACTGGTTCGCATTGGGGGCATGACGATCGGCCGCGCCACCTACGAGCCAGGATGGAAGTGGTCTGTTCACGTCGGGCCGGGCGTGGGCGCGCAGCGCTGCAACGTTGAGCACGTCGGGTTAGTGCTCTCCGGTTGTGCCACGGCTGCGATGGAAAATGGCACGATCTACGAGATGCGCGCCGGCATGCTCTTTTACATTCCACCCGGACCTCCGGGTCACGACAGTTGGGTGGTCGGCGACGAGCCGTACGTCTCACTGCATTTTGTGGGTGCCGACCACTACGCGAACAAATAGTCGGCAAGTGATCGAAGTCACCTGCCGAGCGGGCAGTCCGCCGTGCGTGATTGGAATGAAGACGATTGCACTCATATATCCGTAGTTCATCAGTGAATATCGATTGGCGCTGATAGTTCTGCCAACTATTACGCGAGTCCTCATCAAGATCACTTGCTTTACCCTCACCCCGAACCGGCGGCCGTGACATAATTTCGCGGGGAGGCACCATGTGGCGGGAACGGGCTCTGAAAATCGCGTTAGTGCTGGTGGGTTTGCTTTTTACGGCTGCCATCTACCCAGTGGCGATAATTTTGTGGCAGCGAACTCAGTCTGAATACAATGACGCGATGATGCTCAGTCTCTATTTCACTCTGGGATTCTCCTGCTTGGCGCGGTGCGAAACCCGTCTGCGCATGGCAGCCTGATCGCCTTCGCCACGTGGTCGCGCTTCGCCCGCGCCGCGGTCATGGGGGTGACGGAGTTCCGCGATTTGAGCGAACACAAGGATTATTCGGGAGTGGCAGTTATTGCGGTCATCGGAGCGCTGCTGATTGTGCTGGCTCCGGCAAGGCAATCCAGTCGAGCAGTCAGTTGACGCGCTCGCGGTCCGGGATGCTTTCAGGGCCCGGAATTGGCAAGGTCGCTCTGACTGTTGTGCCACTCGCCGCGGAGTCGATTTTCAGAGTCCCTCCCAGTTGCCGCAATCGCTCCTGCATACCTCGCAAGCCGACGCCTCCCGAGAATGCCATGTTCAATTGTTTTTCTCGCGGCATGCCTCGACCCGAATCGCTGACTTCGACATACAGATTGTCATGGTCCCGAACGATCTTGACGACGCAAGACTTACTCCCTGAATGACGGTGAACATTCGTCAGGCACTCCTGAACCGCACGGAAGATGGCGATCTCCGCATCCTGGGACAAACGCGGCAAATCGTCCGGTATGTCGAGCGCTGCCTCGATGTTGCTTCTTTCCGCGAAGCCATCGATATACCACCGGAGGGCTGAAGGAAGACCAACTTCATCGAGCAGCGGCGGATGAAGAAGATGCGAAACGGTGCGAATCTCCTTGCCAATCTCGTCCACCATTTCGGAATTCTCCTGGACGATCGCGGCCACTTCGGGACTCAGCTTGTGAACTTCCATCTGGACCTTGGCGATATTCATTGAAATCGCAGCCAGCAACTGTCCGACGCTGTCATGTAGTTCGCGGGCGAGACGCCTGCGTTCCTCGTCCTGCGTTCGCTGCATGCGTGAAGCGAGTTCCGCCATGTGCTTCAGGGAAGTTAAATCAGTGATCAACACGCCGATCGCCGATTTATCACGCGACAGCAACCTGAAACTGAATCTGGCGGAGAGCGAAGTGCCGTCCGCCCGGCGCAGGCGCATTTCGCCCTCGCTCGAACCCTGCTGCGCCTCGCTCAACATCTTCTGGCAGGAAAATTGATCCTCGGGATGAATGAACATGTGCAGCGGAACCCCAATGACGTCCGACGATGGAACTCCCAATAAGCTCGCCAGGCTCGGATTGCAATAAACCAGCTCGCCGTTGGCGTTCATCATTGCAGCACCCTGCTGCATACGTTCAACCAAGGCACTGTAAGGAAGGTCGGATCCCTCCAACGTATACACGCGGTGGCCTTCGGGTTCCTGAATCACGAAAGCGTCAACACTGCCGTCGCGAATTGCGCGCAGAGTCTCTTCGGCTTCTTCCAGGCGCAAACGATTCGTAATGGCTTTCGGTCTGTTGGGCGTCACTTGGAACTCTCCAGGGAAAAAACTTTGTCAATCTCGCAAGCGAGATTCCTCAGCCCTCCGACTTGCCCGGCCGCAACTGCAAACCGACCAGCGCTCGCTCGGTATCGCGAAGATCGCCTACAATTTTGCGGAACGGCGCAGGCAGCTTCCGAACCAGCGTAGGGATGGCTACGATTTGATCCCCTGCGGCCAATTGGGGATGCTTCACCAGGTCAACTAATTCAATGTTGTAGCGCCCGGATAAGTGCTCCTCGCAGATCTTCTTCAGGTTGGAGAAGGCGGCCAGCGAACGGGGCGTCTGTCCCGCGACGTAGAGCCGGAGCTCCCACAAATCGCTCTCACTGTTCTTGCCTCCGGTCTTCCGGGCAAGTTCTTCGAGACTAACGGGCCGCTGCTCGCGGGGCTTTACTGTTTTTTTCACTTCCGTCTCCTAGTTTCTCTTTGGGAACGGGCGGACAGTCCGCCTGCGTCCGCCTGACGGCTGCGGCTCATGACCTCGCGCGCTTCAATGGTGGCGTCCTGCCGGTTCAAATCTTCGGCTGCAAGAGTTGCCGCCTCTTCTTCTTCCGATTCGAATTCTTTGCGAAGCGCCAGGATACGAGCCTCCAGCGCTTCCCGTTTTCGTTTCACATCGCGTTCTTTTGCTGCGGCCTCCTGCTGTCGTGCTAGTGCAGCGGCGGCCTCACGCGCTTCTTGTGACAGACGCGAAGATCCGGTGAGAACACCCTCCGGTCCCAGGTACACGTCCACCAGGTCGACGCCTTTGTCGGTCAACAGAAATTCCCGCAGTTGATTGGAATGTGACATGCCGCGCGACTTGAGTACGTATAAAGCCCTGTTCCGCTCTGCCCCCAGCTCAATGTCCCGCACAAACAGCCAGGTGTCGATGATAGACGAGATATCCACGTCGGTGCGTTCCAGTGCTGCGCCGCCGGAGGTCAGGTTGGTCAAGAACGCAGTGATGCCACGCATTTTCAGAAAATCGATCAGCCGGATCAGCATCGTATTTGCATCGCGCTGACTACCCGCCTGAATAAGACTGCCGACGGGATCGAGAACGACTACATCCGGCTTAAAACTCTGGACTAATTTGTGGATCGTAGAAAGATGCATTTCCAACCCATAGAACGTGGCACGGCTGGAATGAAAGCTCAGGAGATTCTTCTTCGTCCACGTCTCCAGGTCCAAGCCAATCGAGCGCATATTGCGAACAAGCTGTCCCTGTGATTCCTCGAACGAGAAGTAAAGACACCGCTCACCTCGCCTGCAGGCTGCATCGACGAAATGCGCGGCCAAGCTCGTCTTGCCGGTTCCCGCGGTGCCTGAAACTAAAATGGTGGTCCCGCGGAAGAAGCCTTTGCCGTCCAACATCGCGTCCAGGCGCGGAACACCGCTGGAGATGCTCTCGATGCTCACATCATGCTGCAGGGCCAGGGATGTGACCGGTAGAACGCTGAAACCATCTTCGTCGATCAGGAACGGATACTCGTTGGTGCCGTGGCTTGTGCCGCGGTATTTAATGATGCGAAGGCGACGGGTGGAAACCTGATCGGTTGCCCGGTGATCGAGCAGGATGACGCAATCGGAAACGTACTCTTCCAGTCCTCGCCGGGTCAGAGTCCCGTCACCGCGCTCTCCGGTGATGATCGCTGTCACTCCTCTATCTTTTAGCCAGCGAAATAGCCGACGCAACTCCGCTCGAAGGATGCCTTCATTCTGAAGTCCTGAAAAAAGGGTTTCAATGGTATCCAGCACCACCCGTTTTGCGCCGATAGAGTCAATTGCGGCGCCGAGACGGATGAAGAGCCCTTCGAGATCGTAGTCGCCGGTTTCGTCAATCTCGCTGCGTTCCACCCGGACGAAATCGAGAACCAGCTTTTTCTGTTTCACCAGCCGATCAAGATCGAATCCAAGCGACCGGACGTTTTGCGCCAGCTCCGGCCCGGTCTCTTCAAACGCCATAAAAACGCCGGGCTCGTTGTATTCCGTGGCACCACGCACGATAAATTCCATCGCCAGCAGGGTCTTGCCGCAGCCCGCGCTGCCGCAAACCAGGGTCGGCCGGCCGCGCGGCAGTCCACCGCCGGTAATCTCATCAAGACCCTGAATTCCGGTAAGGGCTTTAGGCAGACTACGGCTTTCGGAGTTCTGCTTCTGCGCGGTTTTCATTATGTTCTTCTTGGGTGATCGGGACCCATGATTCAGGGTCACTTCTACTATAAGGGCGTTTTCAGTCGCTCGTACGTTCCACGGAATCGAAAGGACGTCTTCGGTTAGGGATCAATAACCCCATCATGAATGACAAGGAACCGGCAAGACGGGCTGCTTCCAGCTCGCTATCCCGAGAGCCTTGTTATGCGAAAAACAACTGAACTTATCACTGGCGTGCGGGCTCTGCCATACAGGATAGCCTGTAGCTACTCCGCTGCCTACAGTTTCCGACGTCGGAAATATCCGGGGATCTTGCTCAAATGCCAGCGTGTCGGCCATTTCATAGCCCAAAAACTCGCTTTCCCGTGCCTTTCATCGCAAAACCGTCGCTCATTGTAAAATTAAGAAGTACCGTCATCGTCCTAAAATCTATGCCGCCGGAAGAAAAGACAGCCATTAGCCGCGAAGAGCAGGCCGAGATTCGCTACGACGCCCACAGCATCGAGACCAAATGGTCCGAGCGCTGGCAGCAGGATCCCTCTCTTTACGCGGCCGAGCAGCATTCCACGAAGCCCAAGTATTACGTCCTCGAAATGCTGCCCTATCCTTCGGGCGCGCTTCACATGGGGCACGTGCGAAATTATTCTATCGGCGATGCCCTTGCGCGTTACATGTGGATGAACGGTTACAACGTTCTTCATCCCATGGGTTGGGATTCCTTCGGGTTGCCGGCAGAAAATGCCGCCATTCAGAACAATACCCCTCCTCGCGAATGGACGCTGCGCAACATTGCCGCCATGAAGGCGCAGATGGGCCGCCTCGGGTTCGCCTACGACTGGTCTCGCGAAGTGACGACCTGCCTGCCGGACTACTACAAATGGAACCAATGGTTTTTCATTAAGCTCTTTGAAAAGAACCTTGCCTATCGCAAGAATAGCCGGGTGAACTGGTGTCCGAAATGCGCTACCGTGCTGGCGAATGAGCAGGTCATCAATGGCCGGTGCTGGCGCCATGAAGACACTCTGGTTGAGCAGCGTGAACTCGAACAGTGGTTTTTACGCATCACGAATTACGCGGACGAATTATTAAACGACCTGGACCATCTTCCCGGCTGGCCGGAAAAAGTCCGTACCATGCAGCGCAACTGGATCGGCCGGAGCGAAGGCACCCTGGTGGATTTCAAGGTCGATGGCTCGACCGATCCGGAACATTCGACGATCACGGTCTTCACCACGCGTATCGACACTATTTTCGGCGCGACATCGTTGCAGCTCGCTCCTCAACATCCGCTGGTGGCTCGGCTGACCAAAAATAACGACGTGCTCCGCGCCTCGGTTGATCAATTGATTGCCGAGCAGCGCAAGGCCAGGGAAGTCGGCGATATTGGCGAAATCGAAAAGCATGGCGTCAATACCGGCCGCTACGCCATCAATCCATTCAACGGCGAGAAGGTTCCCATCTGGATCGCGAACTACATCCTCATCGACTATGGCACAGGCGCCATCATGAGCGTGCCTGCCCATGACGAACGGGACTACGAGTTTGCCAAGAAATACAAACTCGAAATTCGTCTTGTAATCCTGCCCAGCGATGGTGATCCCGAAGAAACCGCAGTCGAACCCAAGCTCCCTTTCACAACAGACGCGGGGATGCTGGTGAATTCTGGCCGGTTCAGCGGCTTGAAATACGAAGCTGCCATCAAGGCTATGTCCGAATATGCCGAGGAAAAGGGTTTCGGCAAAGCCACGGTTACCTATCGTCTGAAAGACTGGGGCATTTCACGGCAGCGTTACTGGGGCACGCCCATCCCCATGCTTTATTGCGAGAAGGATGGCATCGTCGCAGTCCCGGAAAAAGATCTTCCCATCATTCTTCCGGAAAACGTGGACATCACCTTGACCGGGGGCTCGCCCTTGAGTCACCTGCCGGAATTCGTCAACGCTACCTGCCCGAAATGCGGTGGTCCAGCCCGTCGCGAAACCGACACGATGGACACGTTTGTCGACTCGTCCTGGTACTTCTATCGCTACACCGATGCCCGTAACGATCAGGCTCCGTTCGACCGCGAGAAAGCAGGCTACTGGTTCGGAGATCATGGCATCGACCAGTACATCGGCGGAGTAGAACATGCGATCCTCCACCTGATTTACTCGCGCTTCTGGACCAAATTCATGCGCGACATGGGCCTGGTCAAGAATGACGAGCCCGCCGAGCGCCTCTTCACCCAGGGCATGATCATCAAGGGCGGCGCCAAAATGTCCAAAAGCTTGGGCAACGTCGTTTCTCCCGACGACATGGTCGAACGCTACGGCGCTGACGCCACTCGCATGTACACCCTGTTTGCCACTTCTCCAGACCGCGAACTGGACTGGCAGGACGAAGGTGTCGAAGGGATTGAACGCTTTCTGAGCCGCGTGTACCGTTTCGTAGCCCGCAATGCGGCTGCGTCTCGGTCAACCAAGGAACCGATGTCGGGAACGGCCCTGCCGCCAGCAGCCCGTCGGATTCAGCGCAAGCTGCACCAGACCATAAAGCGCGTAAGCGACGATTTTCAGGGACGATGGCATTTCAACACCAGCATCGCCGCCATCATGGAGTTGACGAATGAGTTGTATGCGGCAGAAACCCGCATGGCCGGGGGCGACTCGTCCGCCCAACCTGTTCCTGCAACTTTGTTGTCCGAGGTCCAGAAAGCTTTGGCTCTCTTGCTGGCGCCTTTCGCCCCTTACCTCGCCTGCGAACTCTGGGAAATGTTGGGAGAAAAGGGAAGCCTCTTGCGTACGCCGTGGCCGAAGTACGACCCCGCATTGGCCAAAGAAGATGAGATTGAAATTCCCGTGCAGATCAACGGCAAACTGCGCAGCCGCATCGTCGTGCCCGCCGGCGCGGCAGAAAATGTAGTCCGTGAACAGGCTTTATCCGAAGCAAAGATAAAAGCGATGCTCGACGGCAAACAGATTGTGAAGGTGATTGTGGTGTCGACCAAACTGGTGAATATTGTCGTTCGCTGAGAAAGTTCTGATCAGAGTCTCAATCGCGTCACGAAAATAAAGCTATCAGTCCCGGGATTTCCGCTCATCAGCTAGATGGCCCCGGCAGACGCTTTCAGTGCGGCCGTTTTTGCCGCTGCTGCCGCACTTCGATCTCGCGAGTTCTTCACCAGCTTCTCAATTAACTGGATCAGCTCCCTTTCGCCTGTGTCTGGATGGTCCGCCAGTCTCGACTTCGAGAAGTAGCCAGACGCGCCTTCGTCCGCAAGCTTGCCCTCATTGGCCTGCGAGAGACCGCTGAAGACCAGGACTGGAATCCGGGCAGTGGGTGCATCGTCGCGCAAAGCTCGTATCACTTCTCGTCCGCCCAATTTGGGGAGCAACATATCTAAAAGGATGATGTCGGGAATGTTTTCGCGTGCGATCCGCAGGGCTTCTTCGCCATCTGAGGCGTTGAGTACGGTGTATCCCGCCCTGTGCAGGAGTCTCTCGTTCACCAGTTTTTGAAACTTGCTGTCTTCAACCAGGAGCACTGTTATTTTCAAGGAGAGACCTCCGCCTGACGATTGTCGGACGGTTCAGTTGCAAACCTGTCCGGCATACTTTATCGGCCAAATGGTACTTTCTCTTAAGTTCCCGGGAGCGCGTCAGTTACGGAAGTGCTGGTTGCGTTATTCTAATCACAGATGACGAGGCGTTCGCCCACACTGGAAGGCTTCAAGATCCTGTTCCGCTCGCCTTCGCTCGGACTGGCTGAAATCGCGTGGCGCTGGAGCTTTGGGTTTGCGGTGGTCGCGTTGTTGGCGTTCTCTTTCCGCGAATACCTGTCCACTTTGCCAGTTACAGCGGCGGAGATGTTCTTGCTGCAAAGCCGCCAGCCGCCTTTGGTCCTTCAGGCTGTCGCCCGCATCCTGCAGGGAAGTGGTCCCCGGGCAATCCTGGGCGTGATCGTACTGACGCCGGCTTTGACGTTGGCATGGATTGTGCTTGCCTCGTCTAGGACGGATCGTCACTCTCAAGAGTCTTTTCGAATCCTTCGGCATGAACACTCCGTCGAGAGACACTGGCCGGTTCTCGTCGCTCATGGGACTCAATTTCCTACGCGCGGCTTTGCTGTTGGCTGCCCTGATAGGCGTGGTGGGCGCCGTGGTTCTGGCCGGCCGGGCCTCGTCAAAAACAGATTCTCTTCCCGGGGCTGGGCTGCTGATTTTTTGGATGCTCACCATGTTCATTGGCCTCGCCTGGTCCACGCTGAACTGGTGTCTATCGTTTGCCGCGATCTTCGTAGTTCGCGACAACCAAACCACTTTCTCGGCCCTGGCGTCGGCCGCGGGTTTCTGTCTTAACCGTCCCGGTTCCATGGCCGCCGCGGCCACCTGGTTCGGTATCGCGCACGCGGTTGCGTTCACCATCGCCATGTCCGCCGTGGCATTCCCCTTGGGTCTCGCCGAGGTTCTTCCCGGTGCCATGGTGATGGGCGGAGTGATCCTGGTTGCTGTGCTTTATTTCGCAGTCGTCGATTTTCTCTACGTCGGACGCCTCGCAGCCTACGTGTATCTGACAGAATTCCCGGAAACCATTCAACCGGTTACTCAGCTCTGCCGGTTTCAGACGACGACATTCTCAGTGATATTCCCGGCCTGGTTCCCGGTACCTGAGAACTTGGAACTTGGAACAGAGAACTGCAGTCGGAACAAAATGTTCAGTCAGAGCCAACACACGTAGTGTCATTGAAGGGAGCGTGATTCCACGTGCTGACTGCCGAGCGCGAAGTTCAAATGCCCCTTTACACTTCCCCGGCCAATCTGAGAGACTCGTCCGTGGAAACCCAATCCATCGTAGTCCTCGACTTCGGTGCGCAATATTCGCAACTCATCGCGCGCCGCATCCGCGAACAAAATGTGTTTTCGGTAGTTCTCCCTTGTACCGCTAGCCTCGAAGAAATTCACAGCTACTCTCCGGTCGGCATCATCCTCTCCGGCGGCCCTTCCTCCGTCTATGACGCCGACGCGCCGCCTGCTGACCCACGCGTGCTCGAACTTGGTTTACCAGTGCTCGGGATCTGTTACGGACTTCAGTTCATGGTGCACACGCTGGGAGGCAAAGTACGCGCCGCCAGCAAGCGCGAGTATGGGCACGCGGACGTTGAAATCCAGAACGGCTCCCGTTTGTTTCAAGGCCTTCCCGGAAAGCTTTCCGTCTGGATGTCCCACGGCGACGAAGCGGTAGAGTTGCCTTCCGGCTTCCACCTTGTCGCCAGCTCGCCTAACGCGGTTGCCGCAATTGAAGCTCCCGAACGCAAGATGTGGGCCGTCCAGTTTCATCCAGAAGTCCGCCACACCCAGTCCGGCACCGACATTCTGCGTAACTTTGCCCTGAACATTTGCGGTGCCAAGCCCACTTGGACGGCGCAGCACTTTATTGATGCCACGGTGGCCAGTGTCCGGCAGACCGTGGGTGAAGGACGTGCCATCTGCGCGTTGTCAGGCGGCGTGGATTCGGCCGTGGCCGCGACTCTGGTCGATCGTGCGATGCGCGACGGAAAAGGCCGCTCCCGCCTGACCTGCGTGTTCGTTAACAATGGCGTTCTTCGCAAGAACGAGTTTGAAAAAGTACAGCAGGGTCTGCGTGACAACCTCGGTTTGCATCTTGTGGCGGTTGATGCCACCGAGCGATTCCTTTCCAAACTGGCTGGTGTCACCGATCCTGAAACAAAACGCAAGATTATTGGCAACGAGTTCATCGCCGTCTTCGACGAGGAGGCCAATCGCATTACTCGCGAGGAGGGCAACGTAGACTGGCTGGTGCAGGGCACACTCTATCCCGATGTGATCGAGTCGCGATCTGTGCGCGGCCCGTCGCAAACCATCAAGACCCACCACAACGTCGGCGGCCTACCGGACAAGATGAAGCTCAAACTGATCGAGCCACTGAAGGATTTATTCAAGGATGAAGTCCGTAAAATTGGCCGCGACCTGGGCATGCCGGAAGAGGTTCTTCAACGCCAGCCTTTCCCCGGACCTGGCCTCGCGGTTCGCATCCTCGGCGAGGTCACTCCGGAGCGTCTGGCGATCCTACGCGAATGCGACGACGTTGTGGTCACAGAGATCAAGAAGGCTGGCCTTTACAACAAAATCTGGCAGTCGTTCGCGGTCTTGTTGCCGGTGATGTCAGTCGGCGTGATGGGCGACCAGCGAACTTACGCATACACGTGCGCGGTTCGCGCTGTTCACTCTGAGGACGGCATGACTGCCGACTGGGTCCCTTTACCGCACGAAGTGTTGAAAACAATTTCCAGCCGGATTGTGAACGAAGTGAAGGGTGTGAACCGCATCGTCTATGACATAACCTCGAAGCCGCCGGGAACGATCGAGTGGGAGTAGCTGCGGTCGGGTTGAAACCTGCAAGAAAATCTCTACAACGATAGACTGGCTGAATCTGTTCCGAGGTGAACCGTGAGTGAAATCGCATCCGATGCGTTGGTATTTTTCGGGGCCACAGGCGACCTTGCCTACAAGAAGATCTTTCCCGCCCTCCAGAGGTTGGCCAAGCGCGGGCAGCTCAATATCCCGGTTATTGGAGTAGCGAAGTCCGGCTGGAACCTTGACCAGTTGAAGCAGCGCGCCAAAGATAGCGTAGAGCACTACGGCGGCCTCGATGCAGATGGTTTTGCCAAACTGATGAATGTGTTGCAATACGTGGATGGCGACTACGCCGATCCAGCGACCTTTCAGCAGGTGCGCGGACTGCTCGGCAATGCCCAGCACCCCATTCACTATCTGGCGATTCCTCCCAGCCTGTTTGGGAAAGTAGTAGAACAGTTGAAGGCGGCAGGATGCGTCGCGGGCGCGCGTGTGGTCGTCGAGAAGCCCTTCGGGCGAGATCTGATCTCGGCCCAGAAGTTAAACCAGATACTCCACCGTGAGTTTCCAGAGACCAACATCTTTCGCATTGATCATTATCTCGGCAAGAACGCCGTTCAGAATGTTCTCTTCTTTCGCTTTGCCAACTCGTTCCTTGAGCCCATCTGGAACCGTGACCATGTGGAATGCGTCCAGATCACCATGGCGGAAAACTTCGGGGTACAGGGAAGAGGGGCATTCTACGAGCAGGCAGGCGCCATCCGCGACGTGGTGCAAAACCATCTGTTGCAACTGCTCAGCAATATCGCCATGGAACCCCCTCCCAACATGGAAATCGAGAGGGTACGAGACGAGAAGGTGAAAGTTCTTCGCAGCATTCGCACTCTGTCCGCCGAGAATGTCGTGCGAGGCCAGTTCGCTGGTTATCGCAATGAACCTGGCGTTCAAACCAACTCAGAGGTCGAAACCTACGTCGCTCTGCGTTTGGCTATAGATTCGTGGCGATGGCGGGGCGTGCCGTTTTATATTCGCGCGGGCAAATCCATGCCGGTTACGGCAACAGAAGTCATGGTCGTTCTGCGCCCCACACCGGCAATCTTCACTGCTACCCCGCCGCCAGCGAATTATTTCCGGTTTCGCGTAACTCCTAACCTCGAAATTGCCGTTGCCGCCATGGTGAAACGGTCGGGGGACCAATTCCTTGGACAGATGACAGAGCTAATGGCGCACGACCCGGTCGATCCGCAGGAAATGGAAGCTTACGAAGAGCTGTTAGGTGATGCCATGCATGGCAACCAAATGCACTTTGCTCGCCAGGACTATGTCGAAGAAGCCTGGCGAATCGTCGACCCAATACTGGACAACGCCACGCCAGTCCATCCCTACCAACCCGGAACATGGGGCCCAGCTGAAGCCAACAGCCTCGTGGGAACAGCAGGATGGGTCAATCCGGTGGCCACGCCCAATACTTAAACTTATTGGTCGGATCGAAAGTGCTGACTGGTCACCGTCATCCTGCAGTCACATCAATCCTGTTTCGCTTCATTCAACCTTCTTGATATGGCGGTCACCAGCTTTCGCGGACTGATCCGCAGTGACTCAGCCACTAACTGGTTCCTGAATCCTGGAATGACTAAAGTTTCGCCTGACATAAGCCCGCGATACCCAGCCAGTGCGACAGGCTTGGCATCCATCGGACGAAACTGTTTGAACAACCGGGATTTATCGTTGCCGGCGCGGCTGGCAAAGTCGGTCGCGGTAGCCCCTGGGCAGAGACAGGTGACAGTGACACCCTTGCCGGACAGTTCATTCGCCAGCGCCTCCGAGAATGAGATCACATAAGCCTTGGTCGCATAATAGACCGCCATCAGCGGGCCGGGCTGAAAGCCCGCGGTAGACGCTACATTCATAATTTTGCCCGAGCGGCGTTCCAGCATTGGCCCAAGAAACAGCTTGCTGAGAGAGGTGAGTGCCGTCACGTTGAGCTGAATCTGTCCAAGGTTTTCCTCTATCGAGATCTCCGCGAACGCTCCCAGTTTTCCGTAGCCGGCATTGTTGATCAGAATGTCCACGCGGGTGCCGTCGGTAACCAACTGGTCGAACAGCTGCTGGGCAGCGTTTGCGGTGGTCAAATCGAGCGCCACAGTTTTTACCGAAATCTCAAACCTGCGCCGGAGTTCGTTGGCAAACTGCTCCAGCTTCTCCCCGCTGCGGGCGGCCAGCACGAGGTTGTGCCGGTCTTTGGCGAACAGTTTCGCGAGTTCGTACCCGATGCCTCCGGATGCTCCCGTAATCAGTGCGGTCGAAGTGGTGGCGCTCATTTTGACCTTCCTAGGTATTCCGACGCGAACCGGGCTATCAACGATTCAACATCTTCACTTTCGTTGCAGTGCGCGGAAGATTTCTCCTCCGAAGCCACCTCCTGATGACTGTCGGCATCCATAGAGAGCCGTAAAAAATAAAGTCAAAGAAGGCCTTGGAAATAACTCCCGAGAAGCCGGGAATTTCTCATCGCAATCCGGAAATCGAAATTAAAAACACGCAATTCAAAAAGGAGTCTGAACATCATGGCTGAAAATAATGTTGTCGACGTCGTACGCGAACTGATCAACATAAATCGCGATGGCGAAAAGGGATACAAAGACGCGGCCGAACACGCGAAGGCCTCGGACTTGCAGTCATTCTTCCGCCAGCAGGGCAGCGAGCGCGCTCGTTTCGCCAGTCAACTCGAAGCAGAACTGGCGCGGCTTGGGGAACAAACCAGCAAGAAGGAATCAGGACACGTCACCGCCGCGCTGCACCGCGGCTGGATTGACGTCAAACAGGGTTTGGGAGGCGGTGACCACAGCCTGCTTGAATCCGTTGAACAAGGAGAGGACGCAGCCAAGGAAGGTTATCAGAAGGCGCTGGCATCAGCTCTTCCAGACAATGTTGCCGTGATCATCCGCGAACAATCGCAGGCAATTATGGCAGCTCACGATAAGGTCAAAGCCTTGCGGGATCGCCGGGCCGCCTAATCAAATGGGCACAAGTGTCACGGGAATCAGGTCTTTCCGTGATGCTTGTGCCCTTGGTGTTTAACGAATCTAAACCGTGACCGCCTGCTCCACGCCGTAGATCGAATACCAGGATGTGGCCGCCTTCAGGCGCTCGTTCACGTTGTTGATATTGGTCACGCCCTCCGACTCGAGCCAGTCGCGGAAAGCATTAGCGCCTTGTTTGGCATAGATGGGAATGCCTTCCTTCCAGGTCGCTCGCCCGCACAATACGCCGTTAAACTTCACCCCGGACTCCGCTGCCAGTTCCAGAGCCTCTGTGAACTCGGCGTTACTTACTCCCGCCGAAAGATAAATGAACGGTTTCGTGGTAGCTGTCGCAGCCTGCAGGAATAAACCCTTGGCTTCGGTCTGGCTGTAGGCTTTCTGTCCGCCGTATGCCTTTGCGCCTTCCACATACTTCATGTTCACCGGAACTTCGACCTTCAATACATCCACGCCATAACGGTCTTTGGTGAATTCCTTCATGCTTTCTGCGACGATCTCCGGCTTTTTCTTTGCGTAATCGAGTCCCTTTTCGTCGGCACCCTCTTCATAGCCGACGAACTCAAGGAAAAACGGAATGTCATTGGCCCGGCACTCGTCGCCAATACGCTCTACCCAGGCGTGTTTCTGGTCGTTCACGTCCTTCGGGTCGAATGGCGTGTAATAAAGCAGAATTTTCAGGCAGTCCGCCCCCGCTTCTTTCAATCGCCGCACTGACCAATGGTCCAGTAAGTCGCCCAATCGTCCGGGACCAGTCTTGTCGTAGCCGGTTTTCTCATAGGCGAGAAGCAGCCCGGCGTTCTTGGCGCGCCGTTTCGAGGCAGGCAGGCCCCACTCCGGATCCAGCAGGATGGCGCTGGCATGGGGTGTCAGTACCTCCGTCACCAGTGTTTTGAACTCCTCCATCATGGCATCGCCTACTTCACCGCCCTTTTCTTTCTGCAGCGACTTTTGCAGTGAGCCGCGCTGGTCCATGGCAGCGGCAGCAATGACACCGCGTTCGTTCGAAACCTTCCTGAGCCCGGCCAATTTTCCCGGTGAGAGCTTCATATCTCTTCCTCCAATGAGTGCGTGAAATCGATTCAATTGTAAACCACGTTTGGGAAAGAGAGACAGGCGAGGGAAGCCGCAGCAGGCGGAATCGATCCTTCTACTAGAGCTGTGATCGGACGCTATCGTGATCGAGGGCCGCACTATGCATTCCGCAGCAGGGCAAGGGTTGTTACATCATTGTGTGTGGGCGGTACCCGCATGAATTCCTGAGCCCTCTTAAGGATGTTCATGCAAACTTCTTGGGCGCTTTCAAGCGTTGCGCCTTGAAAGGTATCCTGCACACCCTCAAGTCCGAATTCTTCGCCGTCAAAGGTCGCTTCCACGATTCCGCGGGAAACAATCAGCAACGCCGCGCCCGGCACCAGGGCGCAAGTAGTGGCGCTGTGGGTGGCATGTGAAAACAGGCCGAGTGGCATGCCGGTCGCCTCGAGCAGGGTAATTCCTGTTGCGTCACGATGCAGCCCGGGAGTGTGCCCCGCATTGGTGTAGCAAACCGTACCCAGGTCCTCGTTGTAACAACCCATGAATGCAGCACAGCTCCGCACCCCGCCGGCGCTTTGCAGAATGGTGAGGTTGACCTCATGACAGAGCGTCATGATGGCCTCCGCCTCGTTAAAATCCTCTCCCGCAAAGAGCAATGGCGCGCAGGTTCGGAATGTATTCTGCGCTGCAACCAGGATCTCGCGGGTGTCCTCCCTCCGCCCGGCCAGGTCGAGCAGGCCGAACACCACGCGTGACGGACCTACCCTCAAGAACTCGTAAAAGTCGCCTGCCACCCGCAAGTTGTAATAGACGGCGGCAACTTCCGCGCCGCGCAATGCTGGCACATCCGAATGTCGTGGTTCGGCGCATGGAACTACTTTCTCGACGTTATTGAACATCGAGCGTACAAGCGCCACGGGCGAGGCGGTCAACACCCGCATGATCTCAGTCTGTTCCGTCATGGTGAATCTCCATTACTCTATGCATGAACATCCCTGCCCAGGTGATTGAGCAGGCGAAGCTCGTCGGTACTCGAACTGCATTACGCTGACTGGGGCAGGGCGACCAGGTGTGGCAACAACACGGTTAATCGGCAGTTGCATCCAATAGCTTTAACGGGACGATTGCTGCGCGTAGAGTCGCGATTCTCGCCCTACATCTCGCTGGTGAGGAACCGGGTCTCGCTCAAATCCATCTCCCGCTCCAGATCGCGCAACAATTCATCGTTGATCCTGCCTTCATTGCGAAGGCGTACCGCGGTTTGTCGCTCCACCATTAGAAGGTCGCGCGAAACCCTGACATAGCGCGTGTGATGACCGGCATGGATGTCAGCCGCATCAGCCGTCAAGGCCGACAAGCGGTTCAGATAATGATGTTCCAGGTCGTCATAGACTTCATCCGCTTCACTTTCGCTCTTTTCGCGAACGCTTGCCAGGTGACCAAGCGCCGCTTCGATGATCACGCGTCGTGCTTCCGCTTCCTCGGTATTCCCGCCGCTGGCGCCAGCCAGCCCAAGCGCGCGGATCAAAGGCGGAAGGGTCAGTCCCTGCAACACCAAAGTCACCAGAATCACAATGAAAGTGAGAAAGATGATCAGATTGCGCTGTGTAAAGGGGGCTCCGTTGGCCAAGGTTGCGGGAAGCGCAATGGCAGCTGCGAGTGAAACTACTCCCCGCATTCCGGTCCATCCCACGACAAAGATCTGCCACGGTGGCGGCAATGGTTCTTTTTGATGAAAGACACGCCGCCGGACAAAGTTCGAAACCAAAGCCCCGGGAAAAGTCCATAACAGGCGGAACACGATGAGAGTCGCGCTGAAGACCATGCCATACAGCAGCAGTTCCCTTAGGTTGTAATTTTGAATTCCGTGCAGCACAGTAGGCAATTGCAGCCCGATCAAGACAAACACCAGCCCATTTAGAATGAAGGTCAGGGAATCCCAGACCGCCCAAGCCTGCAATCGCACGCTGGGAGAGAAGAAGGTAGCGCTTTTGCGGCTGAGATAAAGTCCGCACGATACTACGGCCAGCACACCGGACGCACGAATTGAGTCTGCGGAAAGGTAAGCCACGTAGGGGATCATGAGACTGAGTGCGATCTCAATGGGCCCATTATCAATGCGTCTTTCTACCCAGTTGACGATCGCCGCAACGACTAATCCGACCGCCAGCCCTGCTGTTACGAGGTAAATCAGTCGCACCAGGCCCCCGGAAACCGTTGGAGTTTCGGCGCGGACCAGTATCGCTACCCCGAACTCCAGCGCCAGCAGCCCAGTAGCATCATTGACGAGGCTTTCCCCTTCGAGAATATCCACGATGCGCTTTGGCAATCCCACCCGCCTGGCAATTGAAGTTGCTGCAATCGCGTCCGTCGGGGCCACCACCGCACCCAGGACCAATCCCATGCGCCAATCGAACCCGGACAAGAACCAGGGGCCTACCCATGCAACGCCCAGCACGGTTGAGAGGACCACGCCGAATGCCAGAAGCGTGATGCTCACCAGGTTGTAGGAAAACTCACGCCAGGAGGTGATCCACGCGGCGCTATAAAGTAGCGGCGGCAACACCGCAAAAAAGATGACATCAGGATTAAGAGTGATCTTGGGGATGCCCGGCACGAGACTCAGCAACAATCCTGCGAGTACCAGGACGATCGGATATGGGGTTTGAAGTTTCTTTGCGAGCGCTCCAAAGGCCACAACGAAAAGGAGCAGTAGAAGAAACACAATCTCCAACGCTTGAATGCTCCCGTCCCCCATGACCCCCTCCGTCGTAATAAAGTACCTTAATTGTTGATCGGGCAAGAAAAAGCCCAGAGAACGCCACTGGGACGGACGATATTTCGCGCTATTCAAAGATAGAAAGGCAGAAGCCGCGAAGAAATATGTTTCCCCAGTCAGTTTTTGCGCGAAGTCGCCGCCGGTAGCTCTCCCGTTGCCAACACGTAAGTAGTCAACTTGTCGAGCTTCAGGTTGAAGCTGCGGGAAGTAATGGCCAGGGCACCATCGTTGCTACGCTCAGGTTCCACATCCCTCATCAAAACGCGCTGCTTCGAAAGCGCATAGACCTGAGCCTCTGGTGCAGCGTCCGCTCGCCCACTCGTATCGCCGTTGGGAAACGGTTGCGATGCGGGGGAGTTCGGATCAGGGTAAGTGCCGGCCCCGTTCCACGTTCGCGTGGGCGATTGTGGCGGTCCGTAAGAGAGGTCCTGCCCCCGTGCAGCGATCATCGGATAAAACCATGCGGTCAAATAGACTTTGATCGGTGCCGATCCATTTTTCCACTGCGCTGAATCCATGCGGATGCCGACCCGGGATGGACTATCCGCGGATTGCGCCGTTGACTCTGTGACTTCTCCCGAAAAGATAGTGTTCTTCGGGAAGACCATACCATCCACCAGAGTGGCAACCGTAAGTTTGGCTTGAACTTTAGTTCCAACAGGCGTTTTGCCTGCCGTCACCTCTTGCTTGAGGTTCACCGGAAACTCTTTCACGCTGGTCGAGCCCGGTCCCGCAGGAGTTTGCTGACCCCCCAGGACGCCAGAGCAGATTACAGCCACTACAACCACAGCAGCGACAGCTGTCCGCAATATGTGTCGATCAACCCTCGTTTTCGTGAACATTTGCGTCCTCCTCGGGTCAGGGATTAAACGCGTGATTCAATGCCGCAGCATGAGCGTCTTCAGAACCGCCTGTTGCTTGGCGATCAGCCCCTGTACCCCCTGACCGGCCAGGCTGATCATCTTCTTGAGTTGTTCCTCGTCGAACACCTGGTGCTCGGCAGTCGCCTGCACTTCAACAAACTTTTTACCCGCCGTCATCACGAAATTCATATCCACATCGGCCCGCGAATCCTCCTCATAACACAAATCAAGGAGTATTTCCCCATCCACGATGCCAACGCTCACTGCGGCCAGAAAATCTCGGAAGGGAACTGACGTCAACGTGCCCGCCTCCACGAGTTTTTCCAGCGCGAGGCCCAGTGCCACAAACGCGCCGGTGATCGATGCCGTGCGCGTGCCGCCATCCGCCTGGATCACATCACAGTCGATCCAGATCGTGCGCTCCCCCATGCGTTCGAGATCCACTACCGCGCGCAATGATCGTCCGATCAGCCGTTGAATCTCATGCGTACGCCCGCTGGGACGGCCCTTATTGACTTCCCGTGGCGTGCGCGTGAGCGTGGCTCGGGGTAGCATGCTGTACTCACTAGAAATCCAGCCTTTACCCCGGTTGCGCATGAATTGAGGAACAGTCTCTTCCACCGAGGCCGTACAAATCACCCGCGTATTACCTACTTCGATCAAGACTGATCCTTCCGCAGTGTTAATGAAATTGGGGATGATATTGACCGGACGCATCTGATCAGGCGAGCGATTATCGGAACGATAGAACATGAAAAGGATTCTAGCAGGGACACTTACGGCCAAATGCCGCATCCGACAATTGAACAAAGAACAGAGGAGAGAAAACTGGCCACTGGCCACCGGCCACCGACCTACTGCCCCATCCCCGTCACCATCTGTGCCACCGCACCCACATCGTAAGTGCAGGACAAATCCGCGTGACCCGCAAGCGTTTCGCGCTCCTTGCCTCCGACCAGAATCTTCACCCGGTTGATCCCCGGAATATTCGCCGCCAAAGTTTGGACCATCGACGCCACGGTGAGTTCTTCCACCAGAACGCCAGACCGGTGGCCATCGGCAAAGGCGTCGTTGACATCAATCACGGCCAGTCCCGGATCGACCAGATACACGTCGCGCAATTCAGATCCCGGTCCCAAAGGGTGTGAAGACGACTTGTCCAGATAGAGTCCCAGCAACGCGCGCAGCAATTCCTGGGCTCGTTCCTGCCGCCCTGCCGGCAGCGGAATACTCGCCGCCTGCGCCCGCAACAGGCCCGGATCGTCGTAGGCAGCGTAGAGCGTGACTTGCTCTGTAGGTCCCTGCACGGGCGCCGCCACCGGGTGGGTATATTCGACGGGGGTTTCCGCCCGCTGGACGCCGCCTCTCACACGCCAGACGTAAACGCTCATCGCCAGGGCGACCAGCAGCATAAGCGTGACGCCGATAACCAGATGGCGCGGGATCATTTCGGAGCCCCCAATTTGCCAGCGTCCGGCGTTGCCGTTCCTTGCGCTGCGGCGAGTTTGTCGCGGATCGCGTCAACCCCTGCAGCTACGGCTTCGGCGACCATTTGTTGATAGGCCGGAGAATACAAATCGGAAATCTTGTCCGCCGACGGCGCTATCTCAATCGCAACCGCCGCCGCCGCAACGTTATTTAACGGACGTAGCGGCGCATCAAGTGAACGAGCCGCCACCTGCCTTCTGCCGAATTCGGCTGCCAGACTTCCCGCTAGAGTTTGACTGACAGCACGGAAGCCAGTTTGAGCCGTCTCCCAGTCCAGAAATGGACCATGGTTGACTCCTCCCGCGGGAAGCAGGGCAGTGTAGATCCTCATTCCCGGTCCCTGCGATCCGGCGTGCAGGCAGATGTAGACGGCCGGGCGTGCCTCATTTGTCAGAGTCGCCCGCCGGTCCAGACCTAATGTGATGTCTGCATCGCGCACGAGCAACGTCGTAATACCGTGCGCCTGCAACTCCTGCCGAATACGCCGCGCAAACGCCAGCGTCACATCTTTCTCCGCCAGGCGATCACTGAGAGCCGCGCCGCGTTCCTCTCCGCCATGACTCGGCGTCCACAACCGCGAAATATTGCAACGAAGGCACTGGAGAAGAGGGCGGGGTCAAATTCGCACCAGGCGGTGCGATCGCAGGTTGGGATTGGGGTGTGCCGGCAGCCGAAGTTGCTTGCGTGGGACTTTGGCCAGCCTTGGCACTGGATTGTGGCGCCGGAGTAATCGTGATGGTGCGACCGTCGTTGCTGAAGCTTGCAAACAGCGGCCCGGACCCGGCCACCGCAATTTCAGCGGCTCCATTGTTTTCCTGAAACGTAGCCGAGGGAATGACTGCGCTATCGAAGGTCAAGTTCTGCGAGCCGGGAGGAACCAGCGGCTCATGGGTAAATACCATGCGGAGTTTTCCCGGCTCCGTCGCGATCATGGGATTTACCGGGGAGCTGAAATTCATCACCAGGGTCGGGGGAGTTGTTTTGCTCACCTGCGCTGTGAAATGAACCGCAATATTGCCGATGAACAGGCGTCGCGAAGTTTCGTGAAACTCTACAGGTGTTCCCAGAAAGCGCGGCAGAAGCGTCGGTAGTGAATTCAGCGGTACAAGTCCCCGGCCGTTCTCCACAATAAACCCGCCCGGAAGATCGAAGTTCTGCCCCTGCACCCGAGCTTGCGTCTTACCATCGGCGAACTCTCCATCCACAGAGTTGTAGCGAACCTTCCACGTTCGTCCGTCTGCTCGCGTGCTGACCGACCCCAGCGTTTGAAGAATTTCCACCAGCGCAACATAGTCTCCGCCGTTGCGTTCCAGAACCTGTACCGCGTAGTTGGCGGCAGGGGAATAAACCGAAAGGCGCTTCGTCTCCGGAGCCCCGGAAAGCAGGACGCCGCCAACGAGCAGGATTGCAGCCACCAGCCAGAATCGGAAGACACGGTGGTTTGAGGAATGCAACAAATCTTTAACCTATGGGAGCGCGGTCGAAGCGATGTTGCTAGCGTTGCGGCCGGCGCTTTCTTCGCCGTTCTTATCTTTGCGTCCTTTGCGACTTTTGCGGTTAAAAGCTTTTGCAGTCATTATTCCAAAGACAAAACCCCTTAACCGCAAGGGACGCGAAGGACGCAAAGAATGAAGATGGAATCTTTGATTCTCGGGCGAATCTATTCCAGCGCATAAATCGTCAGTCCCGTAAGCAGCTTGGGATAAAAATCGGTCGACTTCTGCGGTAAAACCTCGCCTGCAAACGCAATGTCACGCACTTGCGACATGCGCGCCGGATTCATGAGAAATGCCACATTGGCTGCTCCGCTCCGTACCAGATCCATCGATTCCCCGATGTCCCGTATGTAACGAACATTCTTCTGGTCGCGGATCGCCTCTTCAGAAATTCCGAGCACGCCTTCCAGCAGACATTTGTGCAACTGCACCACGTCCAGCGCCTGTTGGCGAAGCGACAAGCCGGCAAAGACGCTCGGAGGTACCAATTTTGCCCGATCCAGCAGAAAAACCCTGTCAGCAGTTACCGCCAGGATGGCTGTCCCGATCCGCCCAGCCTCCCGGAGTATGACCGACGCCCGTGCAGCGTCCACCGAAGCGTCCACTTCCTCCACACTGAAATAAGGGCAGGCACCTTCGCGGAAGGCCGCTGCAGAGAAGGATTCCAATCCGTGGACTACGCGATGAGTCGGCAAAACCACCAGTCCCGGGCTGTCCATGTTCACCAGCGTCATCATCATCAGTTCGTACGGCTCAGTTCCGCCTGCCTGCCCGGCAGGATCGGCTCTGCGTCGCTCGTTTCTATAGTTGAGGGCGGTTTCGTATCGATGATGGCCATCCGCGATCACCAGTTTCTTGTCCTTCATCTTCTCGCAAACCAGATTGACTAACCGCGCGTCGGCAATTTTCCATATCTGATGCGACACCCCGTATTCGTCCTGTGTTTCGAGATCGGGTGCAGTGCCCGGCTTGAGCAATCCATCAATTTCACCCTCCGGATCGCTGTAAAGCATGAAGATCTGCCCAAAGTGGGCGCGTGTGGCCCGCAACAGGTCCAGTCGGTCAGCCTTGGGTTTGGCTAGAGTCTGTTCGTGACGGAATACCACGCCGGCTGAGTAGTCCTCCACCCGGCCCAACGCGATGATTCCTCGCCGTTCCCGCTGGGACGAAGTTCCCGGCGCGGTAAAGCCCTGCACATAAAGGTAGATCGAGGGTTCAGCGTCCTGTAAAAAAATGCCCTGCTTCCGCCAGTCCCCAAAAAACTGCGATGCCCGCGTATACGTACTGTCAGCAGGGTGGTCGGCTGCGTGCTGCTTGCCGAGGATGACGCGAACGAGGTTATATGGGCTGGCGGCGTAGTAGTCCTCACGCATTTCCGGCGTGATCTTGTCGTAAGGCTGGGTTACAACCTGTGGGATCGAGACCTTGCGGGGGTCATAGCGGAGGGCGCGAAACGGCTCAATATGGGCCATAGTGGTTAAAAAAGAAAGAAATTGGACCTGAAAAAGAGATTGAACCTGAAATTGTACAAGCTTTGCCTTGTGAAGGACGGCGGAAGCCCGAAAATCGCGGTGGATGGAATCCGCTCCACCTTCCGGATTGACGACTTCGAAGAGGCGGGTTGGGGCTTGAGCAGTCGGAAAAAAAACTTCGTCCGGGAGTAACCAGGGACCGAATGTTGGGAATGTTACCGGGAAATCCAAGTTATCGTTTTATGCAATTCAGGAAAACCTTTGCACATTCATCCTCATCGCACACGGCGCAAGAAAGGTTGACAGAACGTTGACAAATCCACTCGGGCGCTATGTTAAGATCACCGCCAATGAGGTAATTATGGCCCGCCATCTTGGGCGCGGGTCTTCCCGCCCAACGAGCCAAGGTCGTGAGTTCCCCTCGGCCCTACCCTGGACCCTGAGAGCCCTTATGCTGCCCGAAGAGCAGGCCTCCGCCGTTTCTTTTTCCCTGTTTGCTTTTTTAATCCTGATTATGGTGGTGGGCTTGGCGCCCTCCGCCGGAGCGCAAAGCCCGGTGGATGATGTGCATGTCAGCCCTCGCATCCAGCCTCCCCCGTCACCTGAAAAGCAGATCGTGGATCCTGCGTTACGTACCCACACCAAGCCGCTGCAAACGAATGTCGACCTGGTGCTGGTTCCAGTCACCATCACCGATCCCATGAATCGTCTGGTCACCGGGTTGGACAAGGAAAATTTCGCCGTTTACGAAGGCAAAGATCAGCAGGAAATAAAGCATTTCTCAAGCGAAGACGCGCCTGTTTCGCTGGGTGTGATCTTTGACATGAGCGGCAGCATGAGCAGCAAGATCGAGCGTGCCCGTGAAGCCGTCATTGAGTTTTTCAAGACCGCGAATCCGCAGGACGAATTCTTCATGATCACGTTCGCCGACAAGCCCGAAGAGATTTCGGACTTTACCCAATCGATCGAAGATATTCAGGGCAAACTGGTTTACACCGTTCCCAAGGGGCGCACCGCATTGCTGGATGCCATCTATCTCGGCGTCAGCAAAATGCGGCAGGCAAAGTACCCCAAGAAGTCCCTTCTCGTAATCTCCGATGGCGGAGACAATCACAGCCGCTACACCGAAGGCGAGATCAAGTCCGTGGTGAAGGAAGCGGACTTACTCATTTACGCCATTGGCATTTATGACCGCTATATGTCGACGCCCGAAGAGCAGTTGGGTCCAGCTTTGCTCAGTGACCTGACCGAACTGACCGGCGGACGCGCTTTTACCATCGATAACCCGAACGACTTGGCCGATGTCGCTACAAAAATAGGCATCGAGCTACGCAACCAATATGTGCTTGGATACCGTCCTAAGAATTCAGCACATGACGGCAAATGGCGTAAAATAAAGGTGAAACTGGTTCCGCCAAAAGGTTTGCCGCCGCTGCGTGTGTATGCCAAGACGGGTTATTATGCTCCCACGGAATAGTCGGATTGCGCTTCGGCTGGTAGTGCTTTTGTCGGGCTTAGGATTATTTGGCTTCGGCCAGTTAAGCCTTCCACTCGGAGCCCAAAATACCACTGCTCCAGAAGCTCCGCCTCGCAGCTCTCAGCCGGCGTCTCCACTCGCGCCCGCCACTCCCGCGCAATCAGCTCCTCAAACTCCACCGCCCGCGGGACAGGAGCAAGGCTCCGACTCCGGTACGTTCGTGTTTCATGCCGATGTACAGGAAGTGTTGGTCCATGCGACGGTGATCGATGAGAAGCAACGTATGGTCACCAACCTCGACCAGAATGCCTTCACCATTTTCGAGGACGGCAAGCCGCAGGTCATAAAGTCTTTTCGCCACGAAGATATTCCCATCTCACTCGGCATCGTTATTGACAACTCCGGCTCAATGCGGGAAAAACGCGCCAAGGTTGCCAAAGCTGCGGTTAATCTCGTGCGTGCCAGCAACCCTCAGGATGAAGTCTTCGTGGTCAACTTTAGTGACGAGTATTACCTCGATCAGCCCTTCACCAACAAAATCAATCTGCTCCAGGATGCCCTCGAAAAATACGAGACGCGTGGCGGCACCGCTCTCTACGATGCCGTCGTCGCATCAGCGGATGAATTGAAAAAGCACGGCAAGCTTCAGAAAAAAATCCTGTTCGTCGTGACCGACGGAGAAGATGACGCCAGTCGCGAATCTCTGGAGCAGGCGATCCGTCGTCTTCAGGAAGAAAATGGACCAACCGTCTATGCCATCGGCGTTTTGGGCGAGGAACGCCAACGGCGCGCCAAACGCGCTCTCGAAACCATGGCTGAACGAACGGGCGGAGTTGCCTTCTTCCCCCGCACTCTGGACGAGGTTGACGCCATCAGCAGTAATGTGGCCCGCGATATCCGCAATCAATACACTCTTGGCTATAAGCCGACCACTCCCAAGTCCGCTGGTGGATACCGTGCCATCAAGGTCGATGCTCGCGCCCGGGGGTACGGCAAGCTCACCGTGAGAACCCGGAGCGGGTATTACGCTGGCCAGGACCAGTCAGCCGGCGGAGGAAACTGATTCTTAGCTCTCAGCTTTCAGCTTTCAGTAAGTCAGTTGTCCAAGATAGTTGTTGAAGAAAACTGACAGCTCACACCCTCAACTGACCACTGACAACCGGGCACAGACCACCGCCCACTGAAACCTCACTCCACAATTGACGCTCTGCCGCCGCTTCCGTACCCTGTAGTGTGACAACAAAATCTACCGAGAGTTCCCGCTTGCGCGTTACTGATGACATCTCCACGCTGGTCGGCGAGACTCCCATCCTGCAACTCAAAAAGCTGGCTACCGCTGACGCTGCGAGTGTCTTCGCCAAACTGGAATATCTGAATCCCGGCGGCAGCGTCAAAGACCGGGCTGCCAGCGGAATCATTCTGAGCGCCGAAAAATGTGGACGCCTCAAGCCCGGCGGCACAATCGTTGAAGCCACCGCTGGCAATACCGGCATCGGTCTTGCCCTCATAGGAGTTCAACGCGGCTATAAGGTCGCGCTCTTTGTTCCAGAACGCTTCTCGGAAGAAAAAGTGGCCATCATGAAGGCACTCGGTGCCGACGTAACTCGCACTCCCGATGCCGAAGGCATGTTGGGCGCGATCCGCCGCGCTAAGGAACTAGTGGCGCAAGATGGCGGAGCGTTCATGGCCGGCCAATTCGACAATCCTGCCAATCCCGATTACCACTATCAAACCACAGCCCCTGAGATTTTCGAACAGATGGAAGGCCGCATTGATGCCGTGGTGATTGGCTCTGGCACCGCCGGGACATTTACTGGCTTGGCCCGCTTTATGAAGGAGCGCCTCCCCAAAGTTTTGGCCTGCGCCGTGGAAACTCAGGGTTCGGTTCTCGGTGGTGGGCCGCCGGGTCCGCACAAAGTGGAAGGCATTGGCGCCAGCTTCATTCCCGGCAACTTCGACCCTTCCGTGTGCGACGAGATTCTCATGGTCTCCGACGCGGACGCATTTGCCATGGTGAAAACACTCGCGGCTCGCGAGGGTGTACTGTCCGGCTCCAGCGGCGGTGCCAATGTGTTTGCGTCATTGCAAGTGGCTCGCCGTTTGGGTCCAGGAAAACGCGTGGTCACCATCATCCCCGACTCCGCAGAACGCTATCTGTCAAAAAAGATTTTTGAAGGCGGAATATAGGAAAAGCAGCCGTCAGCTGTCAGCTATCAGCCCTCAGTAAAAGCAACTCAGATCGGGAACTGGGCACTGACAACTGAGCACTGACCACTGACAACAGAGAGCCAACATGAAAACCAGGCAACCAGGTTTCGCCACCAAGGCCATTCACGCCGGGCAGTACCCCGACCCTGAAACCGGGGCGGTATCGGTCCCTATCTATCCCACTTCCACTTACGTCCAGCAGGAACTAGGCAAGAACAAGGGATACGAGTACGCCCGCGTCTCCAATCCCACCCGCACCCGCCTAGAAGAAAACTTGGCGATGCTGGAGGGAGGTATCGCCTCTCGCGTCTTCGCGAGCGGCATGGCCGCCATTAATGCCATCTGCACCATGTACAAGTCAGGCGACCATGTAGTCTGCGGCAATGATCTGTATGGCGGTACGCCTCGCCTTTTTAATCAGGTCATGGCGAATTTTGGGATGCAATTCACTTATATCGACACGTCCGACGCCCGGAATGTCGAGCGCGCGATCCGCAAAAATACTCGAATGGTCTACGTCGAGACCCCGACAAATCCCCTGATGTCGCTCACCGACATAGGAGCGGTCAGTCAGATATGCCGGCGCAAAAAAGTTGAGTTAGTGGTGGACAATACTTTCATGTCGCCATACTTCCAACAGCCAATCTGGTGGGGAGCTGACATGGTTGTGCACTCGACCACAAAATTTCTCAACGGACACAGCGATGGCCTGGGCGGTGTCGTTGTCTGCACCACTCAGCAGCAGGCCGACAAGCTGGCTTTTATTCAAAAAGCAGCCGGAGCGATTCTTTCCCCGTTCGAATGCTGGTTGATCCTGCGCGGCGTTAAAACTCTAGCGGCGAGAATGGAACTGCACGATCGCAGCGGCCGCATCATTGCCGAGTTCCTGGCCAGTCACAAAAAAATCAAAAAGGTTTTCTATCCCGGACTTGTTGACCACTCGCAACATGAGCTGGCTCACCGCCAGATGACCGGTTTCGGCTCCATGATCACCTTCGAAACTGGGTCCCTCGCTAACGCCAAAAAGATGTTGAAAAAAGTTCGCTTGTGCTCGCTCGCCGAGTCCCTGGGCGGCGTCGAAACGCTGATCTCGCATCCCGCCACCATGACCCACGCCGCGCTCGGAGTGAAGGGAAGAAAGGAAATCGGAATTACCGATGGCCTCGTCCGCATCTCGGTTGGAATCGAAAACGTGGAAGACATTCAGGACGACCTCGCCTCCGCCCTGTCCGCAATATGACGAAGCAATCTCCGAATTCCACGCGTGAATGGAATTCTTCGGAATACCATCGCCTCTCCCAACCCCAGGTCAGTTGGGGGAAAAAGGTTCTCTCCCGCTTGAAACTTCGAGGCGACGAACTGGTTCTTGACGCCGGAGCCGGCACCGGACGCCTCACGGCGGACTTGCTTCACGCTTTGCCTAAAGGACGCGTGGTCGCGCTCGACGCTTCGCAGAACATGTCACGATCTGCACGCGAATACCTGAGCCCGCAATTCGGCGAGCAAGCCCAGGTCGTTACCGCCGAACTCCTGGACTTACCGTTTACCGACGCTTTCGACGGTATCGTCAGCACCGCAGCCTTCCATTGGGTGCTTGATCATGACCGCCTGTTCCGTGAGTTGTTCAATTCGCTCCGCCCCGGAGGATGGTTGCAGGCACAATGTGGCGGCGGCAAGAACATTGCCCGCCTGGCCGGACGCATGGATGCGCTTGCCAATACTCCGGCCTTCGCCCCGTTTCTGGCCAGCTTCCCATCGCCTTGGCTCTATCAGGATGCCGATGCCGCCGCTGCCACTCTGTTGCGCGCGGGATTCGTTGATATCCAGACCAGTCTCGAGGCTGCCCCTACGCTCTTCGACGACCGCCAGCACTACTCCGAGTTCGTGAAAACCGTCATTGTGCGCACTCACCTCGAGCGTCTCCCCAATACCAGTCTTCGGGAACATTATGTTTCGGCCCTGGCCGACCAAGCCGAACTCGACGATCCTCCGTTCATGTTGGACTACTGGCGTCTCAACCTGAGCGCACGAAGACCGTAATTTGTTGGTAGAGCCTGCGTCCCGCCAGCTGTCACGAGGGGCATCCTGCCCTTGCCCGGCAAGGGGAATACTGGAAGTTTACGAAATCTCGGCCTTTACTTTATCGATTGGCCAATCCAGCCGAGATACTCAGGGCTTCCGTCATCAATCGAGATGCTCACGCACTCCGGCGTTTGGTACGAGTGCAATTCAAGAATCGCCGCCCGCACGTGGCTGAAGGCATCCCGCGTCGTCTTGATGACCAGCAGCCACTCCTCCGCCTCTTCAATCTTTCCTTCCCAGCGGTAGATTGACTGCACTCGGGGTACGACATTGACGCACGCCGCCAGAAAACGCTCGACCAGGGCGTGCCCGATTTGGTGTGCCTCATCTTTTGAAGCCGCAGTTGTAAAAACGAGGATCTTATCTGTCATATGGAATCAGCTTGTGGCGATGAGTTTGGCCCGTTTAATTTAAGGCTAGCACCCGAGTCGCAAGCGTAGATAGGACTCAGGTTCATTTTGGAACTTCTGGCAGCGATCCGTCGTTGCCGAGGATTCAATTTCTCCCGCGCTATTTGACGAAGTTGGTTCCTTTTATAGTCTTCGCGAAAACTTCCACTTGACGTGGATGCGATGGAGAAGTTCACTGGAGTGTTGGCGAAAGAATCCCGCGAACTCATAGTTCGCAAGGTCTCCTAGCTGGTTCGCACCGACGGCCTGAAGCTGCTTTTAGTGGGCTCTTGGGTCTGTTATCGCGACTGTCAGGCACGGAACCGGTGGTCCGGGTGTATACCGAAGCCGGAAACAAACGAGAACTGGAACCCCAAGCAATGGATTTTCGAATAAAACGACCCGCGATCCGAGTACTGCCTCACGCCCAGAGAGGTTTCAGCGCCCTGGTGGAGCGTGCTCCGCAAGCCGAGGATTTCGGTAATCGCGTGGTCAAGCGCCTGAAAGAAAAGCTGCGGCCCACATTTACTTGGTTGTACGGCTCTCAACGCCGCTTGGCCACATTGGGCGTAGCTGCGGTTACTGTCTGGCTCTTCCTTCACGTGATGTTCGGCGCTAATGGCATGGTTGTTTACCGCCAAAAGCGTGCGGAATACCAAAACCTCAGCCAGGAAATTGACCGCCTGCAAAAAGAAAACGACCATTACAGCAGCCAGATCAAGGCGCTTCAAACCGACCCCGAGACCATCGAAAAGGAAGCCCGCGAGCAATTGCACTACGCCCGGCCCGGAGAAGTTGTATATGTCTCTCCCGCCCCGGCGCCAATTCAAATTCCAGGCCTAAACGCCGCGCAGAAATAGCGAATTCCCAACGATCTGCTGAAAAGCGGTTCGCTAAGCGTCTTCCGGCAAAGCTCTGTCATCTCGACCGGAACGCAGCGAGCTAGCGAAGTGGAGAGACCTGCTTCCGTCCGGCCTAACCTTACCCCAAACCACCGGCTCAAAGCTTTACAATAGATCCATGGCCGACCCCCTCATCATTGCCGGACGCGAGTTCCGTTCCCGCCTCATCGTGGGCACAGGAAAGTACAAATCGTTTCAGGAAACCGCCCGCGCTCTTGAAGCTAGTGGCGCCGACATGGTGACGGTCGCAGTGCGGAGGGTGAATCTCGATCGCAGCAAGGAAAGCCTGTTGGATTACCTCGACCCAAAAAAATATTTTCTCCTGCCCAATACCGCGGGCTGCTACACCGCCGACGAAGCAATCCGCGCGGCGCGCCTGGGCAGGGAAGTCGGATTGTCAGATTGGGTGAAGCTGGAAGTCATCGGCGACCAGGCGACTCTCTACCCCGATGTGCAAGCCACCCTTGAGGCAACACGCGTACTTGTGAAGGAGGGTTTCACGGTTCTCCCGTACACCTCGGATGACGTGGTCTTCGCCAAGCGCTTGCTCGACGCCGGTGCCGCTGCCGTGATGCCCCTGGGAGCGCCTATCGGCAGTGGACTCGGCATTCAGAACGCCGCCAACATTCGTATTCTGCGTGAGGTCATCACCGGCGTCCCGCTGATCCTCGATGCCGGCGTAGGCACTGCCTCTGACGCTGCGATCGCCCTGGAACTGGGCGCTGACGCAGTATTGATGAATACGGGAATCGCCGCCGCTCAGGACCCGGTCCTGATGGCTGAGGCCATGAAGCACGCAGTTCTTGCTGGACGGCAAGCGTATCTTGCGGGGCGCATGTCGAGAAAGCTCTATGCCACGGCCAGTTCTCCGCTGGAAGGCGTAATCCGCTAACTCACGCTCAAATAAAAGAGGCGACCCGAAGGCCGCCTCTAACCACTGATCACAGACAACTGCCCACTGAAGCTCAAATTACAGCATCTTCACGCTTTCCACGTGGATCGAATCGCCTTTCACGTGCCCGGTAACTGCGACGTGATGTCCTTCGTGCCCCTTGAGCGCATCTGCGTTGTCGACGGCGAGTACTTTGTTATCGCCATCCGTGACCACAACCGCCGAAGCTCCACCTTCAATGCACTTTTTGGTGCAGGCGGCCGCGCCGGCATTTGCGCCCTTGGCGCCGCACTTGGAATCGCTGACCCAGCCCTTTACCGTTTCGGATTTGGCCATATCGTCCGCTACTACCACGGCTACCAGCAGAAACATTACGGAGAGCAACATGCAGATCGCTAACAGTTTCTTCATGGCTGAAAACTCCTCGATTTTTGGCGGCCGGAGCCGCGGATTATAGGGGCGCCGCTGAAAGCGCGCCGGCCTGCTGAAAGCTATTGACGTAACGGGACAGCATCGGTTACTCGTCAACCCAAACCGCCCCGAATACGCGAAGAATAGCACAATGCGTGCCAGGAAATGTCACGGGGCCTCGCTGTGGCCGCGATCGCGGGCGACCCCGTTCCCTCAAAAAATAACACGATTGATTCCGTCGGTGGCGTTTACTTATGAATCGCCGCGATCATGGCCTCCAGCCCGTTCCAGGCGATCTGCACTCCGATGCACATCAGGACAAATGCGATTACACGCAGAATCCCTTGTGCCGTTTGCGGCGCAATTTTCTGGGTAATCTTCGGAGCGTACGTATAACTCACATATACGCTGAGACTAAGCGCCAGTACAGCGATAGCGATGCCTACATGTGCCAGCACATTTGGCACCACCGAGGCCTTGGAGGCGTGTGCGCTCAGCGTCAGCATCACCACAATACAGCCGGGTCCAGCCGTGATTGGAAAGGTCAACGGATAGAAAATCTTGCTCCCAAGGCTTCCACCTTCGCTGGCGTCCGCCGCGGTCTGTTTAGCCACCTTGTTTTGATCATTGTCGTTTAGTAGTCCCCAACCCATCCCTGCAAGCACAAATCCGCCGGCCAGTTGTACTACTGGCAGAGAAATCCCAAAAAATGCCAATATCGCCGCGCCCACCAGCTCGATGGTGAGTAGAAAGAGGACCGTATCGATAGCGACCTTGCGGGCCAGGTTGCGGAACACCTCAGTCGGCGCACTGCCAACAACGCCTAGAAAGATCAGGGCCGACCCCAGGGGATTGATCACCGGCAACAACGCACTGAATGCCAGCACGAAATATTTAAAGACGAGGGACATTTCGGTAAAGCATCATATCCAAATTCAGCAAGCGCAAGTACCTTCTTTACCGCAAATCTGGTTTCCCAAACGACGGGCTTCCCGTAAGCCATGGGCTCCCCGTCCAAGCTCCGCTTGGGCGGGGAGCGTGAGACAAAGCTGCGCAACCCTCGAATTCTCGCCAAATCTCACATCAACCGAATAAACCATGCATTTTTACGACTTTTTTATGCGCGAGGTGGTTAGCTGGAAAAGGAGGGTTCCAGCCCTAAATGCTGATCACTATCGCGGTTCGTATCGTGGAGGCCATGTTTGCGGTCGGAGTCCTTGGCTCTGCGGTAGTTGTGATTCTTACCAGTATTGAAGACTTCCGAATGTTATTTAAAAAGGACAACACACCATAACTGGCGCCATCCCGGCACGCCTGCATTTGTGTCAGTGATAGAATGTCTTCAAATCATTAGGGGGCGTTCGATATGTTTGGTTTCTTTGCTGATATTATCGCTCACCTTCTGAGCTGGGCCTTTGTGATTGGCATCGCCGGGTGCCTTGTAGTCATTCCCTTCGCCGCCTACCAACTGTTCAGCGTGCTCTTCGAGAGAGACCGTCCTGAAGAAATAAATCCGTCTTTGCGCGTTCGTTAGTGCCTCAAGTCTCCCAGTTCTGCGCGTCCGCCCCGCGGATATCACTCCATCTCAAACGCCAAATATTGCAGCCCACCATCCCGTTCGATCTGTAAAGCCACAGCCGTCCCGGGCTTAAGATCGCGCACAACGCTGCGCAATGTTTCCACGGAATCGATCTGTTTGCTATTGAGCGAGTGAATAATGTCACCGGTTTGCAGGCCGCTGTCGGACACAATAAGGTTAGCGGCGCGGCCGACAACCACGACCCCACCCGAAATGCGTTGTGTGCCGATCGCGGCTCGCAACTGGTCGGTGATATCCACGGCCAGCACACCCAGTTGTGGCACAAGGTTTTTGTCGGGATCGGTCGCGTCCATGAGCAGATCCATCTGATCGTGTTTTTCGACTGCCGCGACGTATAGAATCTTCTTCTCCTTATTCTTCTCCGCACCGCGCAAAACCTCGAGTTTCAGAGGGCGGTTGGGATCATGAAGATAAGTGGCCGCGGTAAGCGCCGACATGGTTTGAATCGGCCGGTCATCGGCGCTGATCACAATGTCCTGTACCTGCAAGCCGGCGGAAGCAGCTGGGCCGTCCGGGGTGACGTCATCAACAATCACGCCCCACGCTTGGGGCAATCCGAGGCCGTCGGCGAGAGTCGGCGTAATCTCCTGTGCTCCAGCGCCGATTTCAATGTGGTGCACGTGCCCATACTTGCGAAGACTTCGATATACAAAATTGACAACGCGTGCGGGAATCGCAAAACCCAGGCCTTCACTTCCGCCACTCTGACTCAGAATAAAAGTGTTGATCCCCACGACATAACCATTCATGTCCACCAGCGGTCCACCGCTGTTGCCGGGGTTGATCGGCGCATCAGTCTGCACGTAATTCAGTGATTTCGTCGGATCAGCTTGCCGGGCCACCGCGCTGATCACGCCCATCGTGACCGAACTCTGTAATCCCTCGGGGCTGCCCACAGCTAAAACCAATTGTCCGACGTGCAGACTTTGAGGCTCTTCCAGTGAGAGTGTGGGCAGGCCGGTCGCTTCGACCTTTAGCAACGCCAGGTCGCTCTCTTTGTGGATACCAACCAGCCTCGCATCCAGCACCGGACGTCTTCCCGAGGGCGTGTTGGCCGGCGACGCGCCCGGCAACATCGGCAACGCCACGCGAATCCGCTGCGCTCCTTCCACCACATGCGCGTTGGTCATGATGTAGCCGTTCGGGTCCACGATTACACCCGACCCCACCGCATGCTGGCGAACGATCAGCGCCGTCTGTCCCTTGTCACCGTCATTCAACGGTCCATATCCCGTCGTCTGAATCTGCACCACCGCGGGAGAGACCTTGGCCGCCAGATCTTCAAGTGCACGGTTCATCTGGCGAAGGATGTCTGGATTATCCGGAGGATGTGATGCCTGTTGGGCAAAGCTTGAAGCAGAAACGATTGGCAGCAGTAGTAACAGCAACACTCGGGCGGCTCGGCTGCACGAAAACGAAGTAGTCGAAGTCATGGGAACTTGCTCCGTGACACAGGTCACTATTGGATGAGAGAGCGCATGAGAAAGATGGTGTAGATGAGTGTAAAGGAATGTAAAACAAAGACAGATACGACCCTATATCTTGACTGTAGCCGAGTCTTTTGCCGAATACCTGGGCAACGATTTTCTCAGCGCTCTCCGCGCAATCTTTGCGGCCGTCGCGGTTAAAAGCTCTGGTTCTCTCGACGCATCTACTCAGCCGGCGGACCAGACTCCTCCGCGCGCGTATACATCTCTTCAATCTGACGGCTGTACCTCTCCTCCACCACCCGGCGCCGCAGCTTCATGCTAGCGGTCAGCATTCCATTCTCCGCGGAAAATTCTTCTCCCACCACGATCACTTTCTTCAACTTCTCGAAGCGAGCCAGGTTCTGATTCACCTCATCCACAATCCCCTCATACAATGCGCATACTTCGGGAGACGCCACCAGCTTTGCCCTCGAACCAAAAGCCAATTCACGCTCGCGCGCCCATTCTTCAAGAAACGGAAAGTTAGGCGCAATCAGGACGGCAGGGAACTTGTGCTTCTCGCCCAGCACTACCGCCTCCGCGACCAAGGCATTGTGCTTAAGCGAACTCTCGATGGGCTGCGGGGCGATGAACTTTCCGCCTGAAGTCTTGATCAAATCTTTCTTGCGGTCGGTGATGGAAAGAAATCCGTCCTCATCAAGATTTCCGATGTCACCGGTCTTGAACCAGCCGTCCACGAACGCGTCCTGCGTCTCTATCGGCTTGTTCCAGTATTCCTTGAAAATGGAAGGCCCGCGTACGAGCACTTCGCCGTCGTCGGCGATCCGAACGTCGATATTTGGGAGGGGCTTGCCCACCGTGCCGATCTTGTGTGCGCGCGGCGTGTTGACCGCGATCACCGGCGAAGTTTCCGTCAGCCCATACCCCTCATGAATGCGGATACCGATGGCGACATACCATTCGGCCAACTCGCGTCCCAACGGAGCCCCGCCGGAAATAAAAATTCCGATCCGCCCTCCTAACCCCGCACGCACCTTCGAGTAAAGCAACCTGTTCGCCACCCGCCAGGTTCGACTCGTCGGTGTCCGTCCGGACAGCACTTCCGATCGGTTCTCTCGGCCCACGGAAAGCGCCCATTGATAAAACGCGGAGTTAGGAAACGCGCTTGCTTTCTGTTCTGTCTGAAAATGGATCTTTTCGTACAGCCTCGGCACGGCAACAAAAAATGTAGGTCGAACCTCCTGCAATGCCCGCGGAAGCTGGTCCAGAATGGAGACGTATGCCAGCGTCACTCCGCGATAAAGAAGAGCGAAATCCACATGCCGCGCGGTCACATGCGAAAGCGGCAAAAATGAAATGCTGACGTCCCCTTCGCTGACAGGAAACTCCGTCAGCGAGCAGCCAAGATTCGAAGCCATGTTTCCATGCGTCAGCATCACTCCCTTGGGAGTGCCTGTCGTACCTGACGTATAGATAATGGTAGCCAGATCGTCAGGAGTAACCGCGCCAGCATCGGCTTCTATCTGGTGGACGCGGCTGGCAGTCCCGTCCGGCCACAACTCTTCCATGCATACTGCGCCGGCATCTTGCACTCGATCGAAGACCACGATTTTTTCCAGTGACGGATGCTCGCGAATCGAGATCACTTTCTTCAACTGTGCAGCGCTGGAGAGAAAGACGACGCGCGCCCCGGAATCGCGCAGAATGTAGGCAGTCTGCTCGGGCGTGAGCGTGGCATAAATAGGGACAGTCACCGCGCCCAGCAGAAGGGAAGCGAAGTCAGCAATCATCCACTCTTGCCGGTTCTCACTCAGAATGGCAACCCGGTCGCCCTTGCCGATCCCCCATTTCCGCAGCGCCGCCGCGACACCGTTAACTCGGGCGCTAAATGCCTCCGCAGATAACGGAACCCATACGTCATCCCGCCGCGACAAAGCGACTTTCGAACTCCCCCGCTCAACCACAGCGAAGAAGACGTCGTTAAGTGTCCGCAAACTCATTGCAAAACAGAATGTATCAGACGCCGCAACGTTTGACCGTCCGCAACTACATTGCTATGATTCAACTGCGGGGTGGAGCAGTCTGGTAGCTCGTTGGGCTCATAACCCAAAGGTCGGTGGTTCAAATCCACCCCCCGCAACCAACCTTTCCAATCACCCGCAGGTGCTCTAGCGGGGCTGTCCTTTCCACTTCCACAACAACTTCCACAAATCTTAAGAAAATCGGCTATGGCAGGTTGCTAGAAATTGCCCCGCCATGGCATATTCAATCCAGCCTCCCTGGGCCGAATCTCTTTCATCTTGTCTGGGTCGAGGCAATTCAGTGGCACCAATCAGGTGCCGCGGGTTGCCCAAGGACAATTCTGATGAAGGGTTCGACCGAAGTTGTCTCCCCGCTTTTCACCGAAAAAGAAACCGCCTCCTACCTCAGAAGATCAATCAGTTCCATTCGACGTGGCCGGAAGAACGGTAGCGGCCCGGAATTTATCCGGATCGGGCGGTCAGTCCTCTATCGGAAATCGCAATTGGACGAATTCATTGCCGACCGGGTAACCGGGAGAGCGGGTGAGGTGCGTCATGGCTAGGCGCTTCCCACAACTTCACCAGCGTGGAGAGACGTTTTACTGCTTCGTATCGGATGAAAATGGGAAACGCCACGAGAAGTCTCTCCACACCAAGGACATCAACGATGCCGCGGAGAAATATGACCAACTCGTGCGGGAAGTGCGGTCAGGTATTGAACCTAATGACCTGACTGGCACGACATTGGGACAAGCGATTGAGTTCTATATTGATCATCGTCGAAATCTGGTAGCTCCGGGAACGCACAATTCGGAGCGATCCATAGTCAAACATTTTTCAAAAGTCTGGGAAAATGGGGCAAAACTGCAGTCGCTAGCGAACATCGGCCACATCTGGAAGTACCAACAAGCAAGACTGAAGGCGGGGGCTACGCCGAAAACGATCAACAATGAATTGCAGGTATTCATGGGTCTGTTACGGCTGGCGCAGCTGTGGCAAAGGGTCGAACATCAGTACAAGCCTCTCCGGGTAAAGAAGAGCGACATACCAGATGCTTTGACCCAGGAAGAGTCGGTGAGATTGCTGCAAGTGGCAGCGAAGTCTTCTCCGACTGCGGTTGCCCCATTTGTGGCAGCCCTTGCACTCCTTCCATGCCGATTCTCCAGCCAGCTGGCTTCAGATAGTCCTTCTGAATCTCGCTGGCGTAGTAGGGCAGGGCAGTCGCAGGATTGGCAAAAACCCACTCTCCCGATGAGGGCGGGCATTGTCGCATTCCAATGCAACAGTTGCGTGGCGAAGTCCGGATCTAGCGGAAGGTCGTCTTCCGAGTACTCAGTCGGCAAAGAGACTCCCTCGCCGCCGCTAAATCTATCTGACGAAGAAACGGCGAGATTTGCTTATCTGCAATGGGTGCGGAGCCGCAATTCCAAGCAGGCGGATCAGCCCCTTCTTGACACAATAAGATAAAAATTGTACAACTTGATGGGATAATAATGGTGCGGCGCAATAGTATAAATACAGCGCAACACAATCGGATAATGGAAACGCGAAGCCTGAAGGAAACCGGCCATGGCCAGACCCCCCGAAAAACTCGCGCAGTCCCTCGAGGTCCTGCGCAACCTCCAGACCGCGGAAGGGGCTGGGGCGATCCGGGCGCGCGACCTGTCACGCACGCACCGGGAGCGCCTCCTGCGCAACGGCTTCCTGCAAGAAGTCATCAAGGGCTGGTATATCCCGAGCCGCCCGGACGAAGTGAAAGGCGAGAGCACGGCCTGGTACGCATCTTTCTGGCGTTTCTGCGCTGTGTATCTGGAAGCGCGTTTCGGCGCGCGGTGGTGCCTTTCACCGGAACAATCGCTTTCATTACATGCCGGCAACTGGACCGTGCCCGGACAGCTCGCGGCGCGGTCGCCGCGAGCGGGCAACAAGGTCACCAAACTCCCGCATGGCACGTCTCTGCTGGAACTTCGCATCGCGTTGCCGGGTGTGGCGGACCGGAAGGAAGAGGCCGGCCTGCGGCTGTTCTCGGTGGAATCTGCCCTGATTGCGTGCTCCCCCAACTATTTTTCGAATAACGCGACGGATGTCCGCGCGGTGTTGCCGATCATACGGGACGCCTCCGGTCTTCTCGCCCGACTCCTTGAGGGCGGTCACACGGTGATCGCCGGACGTTTGGCCGGGGCCTTCCGCAACACCGGACGCGACCGCATCGCGGACGATATCGTGAAAACGATGACGGCGGCCGGTTATGCCGTGCGGGAGAACGATCCGTTCACGGACAAACCGTCCCTGGTCATCGGGGCCCGCGAAACCTCTCCTTACGTAAACAGGCTGCGGCTGCTTTGGCAGAAGATGCGTGAGTCGGTCATCGAACGCTTCCCAAAAGCGCCAGGCCCGCCGCGCAATATCGAGGTGTACCTGAAGCGCGTCAACGACGCCTATGTCACAGACGCCTATCATTCGCTGTCGATCGAGGGCTACCGGGTCACGCCAGCTCTCATCGAGCGCGTCCGCAGCGGCACATGGAATCCGGAAGCCGACGTTGGCGACCGCGAACAGCGGAACGCCATGGCGGCGCGGGGCTACTGGCAGGCGTTTCAGGCCGTGCAGAAGAGTCTCGGCAAAATTCTGAATGGGGAAAATCCGGGAGAGGTCGCGGACGCGGACCACGGCACGTGGTATCGAGAGCTGTTCGCGCCCAGCGTCACTGTCGGCCTACTGAAGCCCGCCGATCTCGCGGGCTATCGCAACGGCCAGGTCTATATCCGCAAGTCGATGCATGTGCCGCTGAACGGGGACGCGGTGAGGGACGCCATGCCGGCGTTCTTCGACCTCCTCCGCGAAGAGCCGCACCCGGCCGTCCGAGTGGTGCTCGGGCACTTTATCTTCGTCTATATCCATCCTTATATGGATGGCAACGGCCGCGTCGGGCGCTTCCTGATGAACACCATGATGGCGTCGGGCGGATACCCATGGACGGTCATTCCGGTAACCGACCGCAACGCCTACGTGAACGCTCTCGAAAAAGCGAGTGTCGGCGAGGATATCGCGCCCTTCGCGGACTTCCTCGCCGGGCTGGTGAAAAAACGACTGGCGGGCGAACCCTTGCCGGCGGTGCCGAAATCTTCGCCAGTAGACGAGCGCTAAAACAATTCCCGTGGCCGCCATGGACCGCCACGGAGCGGCCGCTGACGGCACATTTGCCGCCTGAAAAATGACCGTTGCCCGCAGATTAAGTTTTGGAATGTGAGCAACACCCCTAATCACGCGCCTGTTGTGCCCGTACCCAACCCCGCTTGCGGAGACGTAGATTTGGGGATAGGAGCAGAGTTCTGGATTCGTGTCGTGGGTGGGGTTGACGGAGCACATCCTGGCCTCGTAGGAGGGAAGACAATCCAGCAAGCAGTTGGCGATGCGAATGCATGGGTACTTACCGTTCCGACGACTCCCAATGACACATGCGGTAATTGCTCCCGAGGACAGTCCTCTAATAGATCATCAACCATTTTGGTTTACTTAAGGGATGAATAATCGGGCAGCGCAGCTTCAGTTCGCGAGAGGGCGGGACCCCTGTCATGCTAGACGCTCCCTCCATCGCCATTGATCTCCCGCTCAAGATTCTGATCTGGGAAGATAGTCAGGGTAAAGTCTGGGTTTCCTACAATAGAGTCCGGCATATTTAGCAGAGCCGCATGGCGTATCGCAGGAGTTGTTACCGAACATCGCTGTTGTGGGAAACTTGGCAGCGAAGGCCGCAGAGTAATTCCTGAAAAGTCGGCCGCAAGCGGCACTGAGATGCAAACGAAGTTTCAAGGAGGGATCGTTGGGTTTTTAACCCGATGATCGGTGGACCCCACACATTTCGCACATAATTCACCAAAAACAACAAAACAATACCTCGGAGCGGCAGACCGACAGTCAGTCGGCCGGTCAGTAGTCCGTTCGGTCCAGAACGACCTGTGACAGAGGCGCGTCTTTAGGTTTTACAACGATTTGCCAATGGGCGGCCGCAAGGCATCCAAGATGATGAGTCGTGTGGAGCGGTTTGTGGAATGGGAATTCCTCTCCAGTCTCGCTTCGTCAGGTTCAATACCCTAATCGCCTTCCATGAGAAGGCCGGTCGGAGTCAAGTCGATTTCTTCGCTGGTTCGTGGAACATTGTTGTCTCTCCCGCCGAGTGGCCACTGTCGCCATGCTTCCATCCGCACTCTCGAGGAGCGATTCATTTCGCTCGGTGCATGTTGGGCGTTCTCGGTTCAGCCGGTGCTGCCATCTGTTTGGCGCCCTGTGGTTCTGCTCTTGCAGAGTGGAACCCGGGCCAGGCGATTAACGCAGTCACCGGAACTCGGCTTTGGGCTTTTGTCTTTTCTCTTCCTGGAACGGTTTTGATTTTTGTTTTGCTTTTTGTGTTATGCGGCCGCCGCCACTGTCGTTCGGCTGCTGGTGTGCAATGGTGCGTACGCTTCTCCGCTCACCCACAGGTGATGCAGCAACACCGCCAGCTTTCTCGCGGTGGCGACGATGGCTCGCTTCTTCCCGCTCTTCCCGCCACGTTCAGCCAGCCTCAGTCCCCAGCGTCGCAGGTCACAGTCGATGCCGAATGGTCCCAAGATGTGTTGCGCTCCCTGCACCAGCAGCGTGCGCAGATAGGGATCTCCTTCTTTGCTGATGTGCAGCTGCGGCTCGCTCTGCCCCGAGTTTCTTCGTCCCGGCTGCAATCCCAGATAGCAGCCCACGTCGCGACTCTTGCGGAAGCGATGCGGATCTTCCAGCGTCAGCATGTACGTCAGCGCGATCAGCGTGCCCACACCCTTGATCTGCTTCAGCAGCGCCACCTGCGGATAACTCTGCTGCGCCAGCTTCTCGATGCGCTCGTTGTATTCCACGATGCGCTCGCTTACCGACTCGATGCGCCAACAGCGGCTCCAGTGCGGCTTGCAGTTCCGGACTCAAGCCTTCGGCTTTCTCCGGATTCATGTTGCGCACGTTGCAGCCGCGCAATCGCTCGCCGTAAGACTTCGCCAGTCCGCGAGCCGTGTTGACCAGCCCCGTGCGCGCTCGCACCAGGCCAGCGCGCGCCCGAATCATCATCAGATCGGCTTGCGCCTGCGCGCTGCGATGCTTCACCGGATACAGCAACTCCGGATCGATCCGGGCCAGCCGCGCCAGCGTCTGCGCATCCAGCCGATCGTCTTTCTTTCGGCTCTCCCCGATCAGCCGCACCTTGCGCGCATTCGCCACGATCACTTCATGCCCCAACTCGCTGAGCAAGCGACTGATCCAGGGCGAATGCGTCCCGATTTCCAGTGCGATCCGGCTGCGCGGCATCGCGCCGAAGACTTCCTGCAATGCTTTCGCACTCGTACGGACTCGCTGCTCCAGTTGTATCTGGCCGGCTTCATCCACCACGCAGTACCAGCTGTTGCGATCTCCCAGATCCAATCCAATGGTCAGTTTCTGCTGCGAAATATTCCTGCTCTGCTTTGCCGCTATGGTGCTAACCTTCTTCATTGCCGGTCTCCTTTTTATCTGTGCCTTGAGCACGTCGATAACTTGGGAGCGTACAGCATCCCGCCCGGAGACCGGCCTTCTCATCCCATCTGTTTACACCAATCATTTCGTGGAACTTGTCCGAAATTCAGCGTAAAGTGCTGGCCATGAACCGCGTTGTCCTCACGACGACCGACCCCAATATTTGGGGAGGTGCGTTCAGCCATGCAATGAATTGTACAGCTCGGCTGGTCTCGGCAATGTTGCTGTTGGGACAAGCAATCTATTTGACCGGCTGTGGTGGAGCGCCCTCCGTTACGATAGCGGGCGCATATTTCCCAGCCTGGCTCTTGTGCGCCGTGATTGCGTAGTGGTAGCGGCGTTCATCCGCGCTTTTATGGTCGCGACAGGTCTTGCAAACCATATCCCATATCAGCTTCTGGTCTGTTGCTCGATCGGCGCTATTTTCGCGTTGATCCTGTGGCATCTCTGGGTCGTGCATTGATGACTGAGATGCGTGGAATTCGCAAGCGTAACCCTGTGGGTGCGGCTATCGCCGCCGTCGTCGTCCTTCTTGCGGCCGTAGTCTGGATCTGGACGTTATTAAAGGCAAAGCCGAGCACAGACGATGCAAGTATCGACGTCGAAGTTGTGCATATCGCGCCACTCGTCGGCGGGCGCATCATCGAACTCCCGGTCCATGAAAACGAACTTGTACACAAGGGCGACCTGCTTTTTCGTATCGATCCTGTTCCTTATCAAATCAATGTTGCCGCTGCCGAAGCCAATCTGGATCTCGCTCGCGCGACCTTGGGCTCAAAACGGCGGCTTGTCTCCACGCAGCGATGGGATGCGGAAATTGCAACTCAGCAAACCATCCGGGCAAAAGACAACTTAGCCCTCTCAGAACGAACTCAAGAGCGTCTTGCTCCCCTGGCGGAGAAGGGATACGTTCCCCAACAGCAGTTTGACCAAGCAAAGCTTGCCGCCCAAGATGCGACAACCTCACTGGCTCAGGCGGAGAAACAGCAGACATGCCGCCCACGGGGTAATCGATACGGACGAGCGCTGCGTCTGCAAGTGTTCGAGCCGCAGCCTCTGCACTTGCCAATGCCAGCCGCGCCCTCTCGGACACGGAAGTCAGAGCTCCACATGACGGGCGTATCGTTGGGCTGCATATATTCGACTGGGGAAGTCGTTGCCCCATCCCAATCGCTTTTCACACTCATTAATACGGAAGAGTGGTTCGTGTCTGCGAATTTCCGTGAGACTGACTGAATCAGATCGCTCCCGGCGAATGCGTAACCGTGTACTCGATGGTCGATCGCCGCCAGCCGATGAAAGGCATTGTGGACAGTGTCGGATACGGAGTCCTTGCCGCAGACAAAATCGACATTCCTAGAGCGGCTCCTTACGTGGAACCATCGTTGAACTGGGTCAGAGTGGCGCAGCGATTTCCGGTGCGCATCCATCTGGAGACCCCGCCCGAAGGTCTGGTGAGGCTGGGCGCCAGCGCCATCGTGGAGGTTGCACATGGTACTGCGTGCAGACAGCAGCATTAAAGATTTATCAGTGTGGCGTCTGATTACAGAGCCGTCACCTGGCCGATTGGCATTCGCTGCGCGGCTTGCGCTGATCTGTACGCTCGTGGCAGTGTTCGCCGAAGTCTATAAAACTCCAGAAATCGCTCTGACCGTCTATGTTGTATTTTTCCTGAATAAACCGGATCGCACGTCAAGCATGCTCCTGACCGTCGCGATCGTACTAATCATAACCCTCGTGGTCGGAATCCTTTTCTTACTTGCTCCACCGCTATTGGGAAATCCTGGCTTGCGGGTTTTAACGATGGCCTTGATTTCGTTCGTGATGATGTTTCTATCGTCGGCGAGCAAGCTCAAGCCAGTCGGATCGATCGTAGCTCTGGTTATTGCGTATGCGCTCGACGTATTAGGCTTCGGCTCCTCTGGGAGAGGCGGTGACCCGAGGTCTACTCTATCTATGGCTCTTCTTCGGCATTCCCGCACTCATATCGTCCGTTGTCAATTTGCTCTTTGCCCCTTCTCCGCGCAGCCTTGGTGCAGAAGGAGATCGCCGAACGGCTTCGCACTGCTGCGGCCGCTTTAGCCGACAGAGAGTGTTGCGGGCGGTCACAACTCAATGCGCGTCATGCCGATGGGCGACGCTGAAACGCAGGAACATCTCAAGCTCGCCGGTCTCGAAAAGACGAGCAGCGAAGAGGACATTGCCGCCTTGAAAGGCGCCTCCGACTGCGTCATCACTGTGCTCTCCGCAGTGCAGCTCATGCTAGACGAGCCTCAGGCAATGCCTCCGCAAAACCTCAAACGAACGATCGAGATCAGGCTCATTGAGCTGGCCGATATCTTCGATGCCGGCGGCTATCCAGCCAGGGTCGAACCAGTCGACATCGATGGGGATTGTAGCGACCTGGCCATTTCAGCCGTGGCGTTTCTCAACTCTGGACTGATCCAGTTCGGAGAAGTCAGGCCAACGGTGAATTCCAAGAAGGAGAGTGAATCAGGATTTTTCCAGCCCGACGCATTCACAAATCCGGTGCACGTGCAATTTGCCCTCAAGGTCACGGGGGCGGCTATGTTGTGCTATCTGATCTATTCGGTCCTCAGTTGGCCTGGTATCCATACCGCGTTAATCACGTGTTTTATTGTATCGTTGACTACGGCTGCGGAGAGCGTCGAGAAGCTGACCTTGCGCATTGTCGGCTGCTTGGCAGGCGCTGGTCTGGGGCTCTGTGTCATGCTGCGGATCATCCCCCATACGACTGATATAGGCGACTTGGCAGCGATTGTCTTCGCAGGCGCGTTTCTTGCAGCCTGGATCGCGGCTGGCGATAAACACATTTCTTATGCCGGCTTTCAGCTTGCATTCGCCTATTTTCTTTGTGTCATCCAAGGTCCTTCGCCATCATTCGACATGGTGGTTGCGCGAGATCGAGTAATCGGCATTCTTTTGGGAAATGTCGTTTCCTATTTCGCGGCAACGCAGGGTTTGGCCAGTTAGCGTTGGCCCGCGTATTGATGGTGCTCTGCAGAAAGTAAAGAAGAAGCTGGAGAGTGTTTTTGAGGCGGCCGATGGATGGTCGAGGCGACGTCTCTGTCGCAGAGACGCAATCGATGATGGAGGGAATCACAAGCGACATCCGTCTGGCCGCATATGAGCCGGTATGGATTCGGCCCGATCCCGTTCGGCTTGCCGCTCAGCAGCATGCGGCGGAAGCAATCCAAAAACTACAAACGCCGCTGTTGGGCTTTGCAGAATTGGCTTCTGAACAGGCGAGAAATAGCATTCAGGACTCTTTGGGTCGTAGCGGCCACGGCAGAGACGCCAGCCTTTTTATATCGGTCAGGAGAGTCGAAATCACTCGCCGCTCTGGATACGGTACTTCGTGTGCGAATCGCCGCGGTGCAGCAAGCTATGTCGAATCTGAAACGGGCGGATCAAGATGGATAAAACTGCCTTTACTTTGATTGCACTCCTGCTTCCGCTGCTTGGATCTCCGATGCAAGCGCAGAACACCAACCAGCCTTCTTCGTCTGCGACGACAGGCACTTCAGATCGCGTGACTGACGCTGGCGCTCCCCGACTCTCCTTCTGCCCAGCGGAGTCTTCGTATTACCGCCGAACCGCGAGGCCGGAGTAATTCCCAAGCCACGCACAGAACTGGCGACTGAACACGAGTACACACTGATGGAGCTGATCGATATTGCCGAACGGGAGAATCCAGAGACCCGAGTCGCGTGGCAAAGAGCGCGTAATGCAGCGATCAGCGCGGGCGTCGCCGCAAGCACTTACCTGCCCGTCATTACCGCGAATGTGCTTGGAGCGTATCAGGGATCGACGGGTTCAAATAGCAGCCTCGGGGCTCACCGTCCACAATTCCGGCAACCTGCTTGGCAGCGCGGAGACGGTTTCGCTGGTTTGGCTGCTTTTCGACTTTGGCGGCAGAAGAAACATTGTTGATTCAGTCCGTAAGCTGTCCCATGTATCGAACATCGGCTTTACTGGCGCTCACCAGCAAGTTATCTATGCCGTATCAATCGCTTACTACACCCATGTTGCGGCAATACAACGCCACCGTACAGCGTTACAGGCGTTTACCAACGCCAAAGAGGTAGAAGCTGCAGCCCTGGCACGTTACAACCACGGTGAGGGTACGATCATTGAGACGGCCCAGACCAGGAATGTGACGGCACGAGCGCAACTGACTGTAGTGAACGCACAAGGGTCCGAAGAGCAGGCGTACGCAGCACTGCTGGCAGCAATGGGCATATCGCCGTCTGACTAGCATCCGAATCGCACCCCTGGAGCACAAGCCTCTTTCCAAGGAGGATCTAGGGCCAGCCGATCAGATCGTCCGAGATGCTCTGTCCCGGCGCCCGGACGTGCTCGAAGCCTACAACACGGTGCAAGCAAGCCAAGCATCTGTCAAAGCGGCCGAGGCTCAGAACCGCCCGAAGATATTTCTGGCGGGTACCGGTGCTTATGTGAGCGGTCAATTGGGGCTTACAGCAGTACCTGCCGTTGGAGAGCAGTTGCCGACCTTGAATATCAGCGGCAATCAATGGAATGGAACGGTCCTGCTCGGGATGTCCATCCCGATCTTCGATGCTCACCGCCGGGCTAACGCAATTCAACAAGCGAAGAATGATGAGGACAAGGCAGCGGCGACCCTCAACCAGGTTCGGCTGAATGCTGTACGAGAGGTTGTGTCTGCGCAAATCTCATTGCGGACCAGTTTGGCGGCAAACGATGCGGCATCTGTATTACGAGCTACCGCGCAGACCTCCTACGACGCGGCGCTGGATTCGTACAAGCAAGGTGTGGGTACAGTAACGGCGGCTGCCGAAGCGGAGACTTATCTATTTGAGGCGGGGCTGGCCGAAGCCGATGCGTATACCTCGGCCCTAGCGGCCGCAGCTACGCTCGCTTATTCGACGGGACAACTGGGATCAGCACCCCGATAACTAACGAAACTCGCTAGCACAGGTTTCAGTAAACGGGATACCGCGGCCAGCAGACTGGTTCGCGGTTCCCAGAGGAGTTTGAAACAATGGAAGCAGCCAGAATCATCATCGTGGGTGGCGGTTTCGCAGGCGCGAACCTGGCTGAGCACCTCAATAGCCGTCTTGCGCGGGACGTGGACGTGGTGGTCATAAGCAGTGAAAACCACATGGTCTTTACTCCAATGCTCGCGGAAGTGGCGGGCCGTTCTCTCTCGGGGCTCGACGTGGTGATGCCAGGCCGGCAGATGGCCCCTTTGGCCACCTGGTTAACCGCCACAGTAACCGACGTCGATCTAAAGAAGAACGAGGTCGAATACACGCGGCCGGATGGGAAGAGGGCGACGCTTTCCTACGCTCACCTAGTCCTCGCCTGTGGCTCAGACGTAAACCTCGCTGTTGTTCCCGGCATGGAAGCTCATGCTTACACGCTCAGGACAGTGGGTGACGGCATGGTCCTGGGCAACGAAGTTATTGGACGTTTTGAGCAAGCGGCTGTGGAGCCCGAAGACGCCGAGAGACAACGACTGCTGACAGTGGTAGTGGTTGGCGGCGGCTTCACGGGAGTGGAAGCCGCGGGTCATCTGTTCGACTTGATGCAGAATGTCAAGCCCTACTATCCGCAGTTGAGCGGCAATCGGCCGCGGATGGTACTTCTGCAACGCGGCGCACGAATTGTCCCCGAATTTCAACACGATTCTCTTTCAGAGTTTGCCCTGCAAAAACTCCGCCAAAATGGCCTCGAGGTTAGGCTGAACACGGAAGTGAAAGAGGTCACAGCGCGTTACGTCCGCTTGGGCACAGGGGAACGAATAGATACCGGTCTAACGGTCTGTTCGGTCGGGACGGCGCCGGTCGCCCTCATCAAGAAAATCGGCCTTCCGGTGGAGCGGAATCGGTTGAGGACAGAGCCTGACATGCGGGTAACGGGCGCGTCCAACGTATGGGCCTTTGGCGACTGTGCAGCAGTGCCGAATGCCTGGAATGCACAGATCTCTCCCCCGACCGCACAGTTTGCACTGCGCCAAGCCAAGCAACTAGCCGCCAATCTAGCTCGGGCCCAACGAGGAGATGCAACGAGGCCATTCGACTTTCGTCCGCAAGGACTGCTAGCCACTATCGGACACCATAATGGAGTGGCTGAAATTTATGGGCTGAAATTCTCGGGTCTTCTTGCGTGGTTCCTCTGGAGGGCCGTGTACCTGCTGAAGATCCCCACTTTCAGGCGCAAGCTCAATGTGGTTGTAGACTGGATCTGGGATATTTTCTTCAAGCCCAACATCGTGCAAGTGCGGGTAACTCAACAGCAGCGATTCAAGCAGGTCCACTACGCTGCTGGCGACTTTGTTTACCGCAAGGGTGAGGGCGGCGTTGCCTTCTTTGTCATCAAGGCCGGCAGTGCCGGTCTCTACATGGATGAAGCCGCAAGAACTCCTCTTGTCACGTGGACTAAGGGCGACCATTTTGGGGAGGTGGCGTTTCTTGAAGGGGCGGACCATCCGACTTACTCAGAGTCGGTCAAGGCAGAAACACCCCTAGATTTAATTGTTCTCGAGCGCGCGGATTTCACGGGCCTTGCTGAATCCCTTGGAGCGCTGCAGAGAGATCTGGAACAGGCATTGTTCGCTCGCCGCGCTTACGGACGGTTCATAACGATGGCCGCCAAAAATCCTGCCGTCGGGGCTCTCACTATTTCCGACGTCATGACTCGTTCCGTCCAAACCTTGCCGCTTGACCTCCCCTTGGCGGAGACCGTGGAGAAGTTTCAGGGCGGGCAGGCAGCGTTCCCAGTCACAGAAGGTGAAATTTTGAAGGGTTACTGTAGCCGGCGGGAGCTTTTTAGCGCGCTGGGCCGAGGGTTACCCCTTGGTACGCCGGTTCGCGATTTCATGCGGCAAACTCCGCCTAGCGTGAGGGAGACCGACGCCGTGCTTGCTGCAAGCGCAGAATTTCTCCGCAGCGATATGGACATTATGCCGGTAGTCGCGGCCGATGGCAGCGTTCGAGTTGTTGGTATCTTCAGTGCTCTCGATGCCGCTTATCGGGTAGCGGAAATCGCGGGCCACGATTTGGAGTCTCATTCTTCGGTAGCCCTAAGTGACTGAAACAACCGCTAACCCCAGGAATCGGTTAGACGACAATCCACGAACTTGGTTTGGTTCCCTGGTCACAAAGGCGTTTGTTGGGACTGCCGCGCCACTTCTCCATCCGACTCCCCACGGGCCGACGTCAACACCTGCTTCCACTGCGTAACCACACGGGAAGGGTTGAACGATAGCTTTAGATCGGTCTGACAACCCGTTACTCGGGTCAAGCACACGCCCGCCGCTCTCAACGGTTACGAGGGAGCAAGCGAGGCGCGTCAGACGTTCAAGAACGAGCCGTTAGAACTTCGCTGATTAGGGTAGCGCTTGTTCTGCTGGCAATTTCGCGATAGGCCGTCCTGGGGTGAGGCTGCGGCGCCTAACAAAAGACCGCGTTGAACGAAGTCGTGGGAAGGCGCCGATACTGGGTGAACTCGCACTACACTCCTCAAGGGTCGGTTAGCAGTCTGTATCTAAACTACGAGTAGTAGAGCGATCTTCTAAGTCGACCAGCAGTTCCGTGTCGACGAATACGAGAGTTCATCTGAAGGTCCGAGATACAAGTTCGTTCTTGCAATAATTCGGCAGCAAGAAACGGATAGAAGTATTGCGATGTACGAGCCTACGATCATTGAGTCGGAAGCGTTTCGGTGCTCGAGACACACTCTACGTAGGAGGAAAAAGTGAAAACTCTCATTGCGGTGATGATGGCGTTACTTGGAACGCTTGCCATGGGGCAATCTGCAGCGGTCAAAACCTGGGATCCTAGCAACATTATTTGGCAGAACACCTATCCGGACGGAACCAAGTGGTCGGTACTGGAAGGGGACAAAGATGCACCGGGCAAGGCATTCACCTACGCATTCTACATTCCTGCTGGATACTGGGAGCACCACTCCCATAACCAAGACGCCCGAGTTGCCGTCGTCTCAGGCGCAATGAAGGTTGCTATCGGACCCAAACTGGACAAGGAAGGAGCGAAGGCTTACCCAGTTGGAAGTTTCCTCTTGGTGCCGGCGAACGTAGAGCACACCATGGGCGCGGACGTGGACACCATCATTATCGGCACCGCCATGGGCCCTTGGAAGACTCATCACGACGAAGACATGCATCACCACTAAACCATTATGTGCCAGTCAGTAATTCGAATCCTCGTCGTGTGATGCTCGTGACTAAGCAGGAGAGTAAAGTAAACGCCAGTTTAGGCACATTACTTAGACTCCCTCGGCCAAACCCTTGATTGACGGCACGTGTCTGCGCCATCGCTGGCGACAGCTACCCGTTACATTCTTAGCGTAACGCTAAGTGGCGCAGCACGATGCATCTGAATCTGGGAGCGCGGTCCGCCTTCGCCCGCCATTCCGCACGGCATTTCTGACTACTCCGAATCGCACAGACATTTCGGGTTTGGTGCCTGCTTGTACACCAGCAACTCAGATTGCGCCCAACACGGCACATCCGCATTTCCTCGGGGGCCACAGCGGTCCGGAGTACCGTTTGAATTCCATGGTCGAAGCTTCTTGAGGGCACGTTCCAGTGAAACAATGTTCATGCTCCTGCCTCGCGACCCAGGAGGGAGCGCTTGCGTTCAACGCCCCAGCGATAACCTGACAATGAACCATCATTGCGGACGACGCGATGACAAGGAATCGCCACGGCCAAAGGATTTGCGCCACAAGCCTGGGCGACTGCCCGGACCGAATTCGGCGAGCCGATGTTTTTGGCGATGTCCGAATAGCTCGCCGTCGAACCCGCAGGAATTTTTCGCAGCGCCTTCCACACGCGCTGCTGAAAAGCCGTGCCCCGAACGTCGAGGGGAAGGTCAAGCCCCAGTGACGGTGTTTCCACGAAGCCAACCACCCTCGCGACGAGCCGCTCGAACTCGGCATCCGCGCCGATCAGGTTGGCTCGTGGGAACCTGTCCTGCAAATCGCGTGCGAGTGTTTCGGCGTCATCGCCCAACAGGATGGCGCAAATGCCCCGCTCGCTCCTGGCGACAAGAATCGATCCCAGGGAGCACTCACCGATGGCAAAACGTATCTCAGCGTTCGTGCCACCCGCGCGATAGTTTGAAGGTGTCATACCTAACAGCTCATTCGACGTTGCGTAGAATCGTCCGTTAGAGTTGTACCCGGCATCGTATATCGCTTGTGTTACCGTGCCCCCCCTTGCCCAGTTTCCTCCGGACACGCTTCGCTCGATGCGCGACTGCGTATTCCTTTGGTGTCACCCCCGTGATCGCCTTAAATACACGGTGGAAGTGATAGGTACTGATTCGCATGTGGTTCGCCAGCCGCTGAAGATGGGCGGTTCCTCTGATGTCTCGATGAACCGGCATGCTTCCGCCACTTTCGTCGCGTGTTGCTCTACCAGCGAGGGTTGATTGGGCCTGCACCGTTTGCATGGGCGGAATCCGGCATCTTCTGCGTCTTTGCAGTTCGCATGAAATCGTACATTCTCTGGTCGGGCAAGGCGCGCCGCGCACGACGGGCGGCAGTACACGCCCGTGGTCTCGACCGAGTAACAGAAGGTGCCGTCCGCTTCGGAGTCGCGACCGACAACCGACGCCCAACGCGAATCGCTCTTCGTTGCCTCCGCCAGGGTCGCTTTGTTCATTGACTTGGTTGTGTTTTCCATCCATCAATCAAACCACGAATCCAAATCTAGCAGCGGTCCTATTTGCTGGCACTCCGGTTCTTGCTTTCAAATTCGCGCGTTCCACGGTGACTTGTGAAAAGCAACAGCACTCAACAATACTGTCGCCTTACTTGCCTCCAATGAAAGCAGCGTGTTCGTTGATGGCGGTGTGGCGTAGATTTGAAATGGTCTAGCGGATGTGCTCACTACAGTTGCTGCGGCTTCTTCTTAATGCTGATGTCACAGAGCATGTCCGAGTGGATGTTTAGACCGATATTGGTCATATTGTAAATATGCTCGCTGGCGACAAGCCACACGATCTCGCAGATCATGCGTTCCGAATAATAGCCGGACAGGCGAGCAAAAGTGTTCGGGTTCACCTTCTTGTCCCTTGTCAGCTCCGTCACGTACTCGAGAACGGAGCGTTCTGCATCGGTGAACAGTGAACTGGTCTGGTATTGGTCCAGGGCATCGAATTTGGGTACATTCATCGACGCTTTGATCATGACCGAGCGGGCGATGTCCATGCAGAAAAGGCAGACGTTAATACGCGCCACCTGTTCACGGATGAGCAAAATGGTCTCCGCTGGCAGCAGTAGCTTCTTATCAAGGGCGCTGACCTTCGAATAGAACATACCAAATGCAGACGGCAACCGCGCGGAATGCACTTTCAGGGGTGTGAGCACTTTGCCGAATTGCCGGCGCGTGAAGTAATACGCCAGTTTCATCATCAGCGCCTTGGGCTTTTCGATGGGAGGAAGAAATGTGTCCTGAGCCTCGGGAACGGTTTGCACTGGGCTTTTCATTCTTGCTTGCATCACGGTCTCCTTGAATGTAGTGCCGATTGGAACTGATCCTGGCTGAGCCGCGTTTCGGTCACAAGCAGCGATGGCACGCCTTGGCTCAGCCCAGGCGAAGTTTTGTTATGCATTCTCGTCACATCGGCTCGGTTTCATCCGTCACTATGACGGAACGGGACGAAGGGATGTGACCGTGGACGAGAGCAACTTGTTAGCGAAACGTTCGTGGAGAACTTGGCAGTCTTCGGTCACGGTGGACGCACAACTCATGCGCTTTTGGCGTGGCCTGCCCCCCTCGCGCTCGTACACGCAAGAGCAGGTCAATTCGACCGTAGTTTTTCAAGATTACCTTCGGCCATTTGTTATATCCACCAGACGAGATTCCATAGGATCATTGCCAAACTCGGTGCGACTCAGTCCTCTCGCGACGGTTTGGTTGCCGGGAACATCATTCCTGGGCGGTAGTGGCGTAGTTGTAAGGTTGGTTGACGTCCTCGGGAAGTTCTTCTTACCCGGAAGGACATACCGGATCCCGCCATTGTATGGTCGGTCGCACAGAGCAATCAGCGAACGGACGGAGAGGTTGCTGGATGCGGATGAAAAAGTTTATCAACGACCCGCGCCACCTGGTGGAGGAACTCCTCGACGGCATGGTCCTGGCCTTTCCTGAAAAGGTCCGGCTTGCTGGCAGCAATATTGTGGCCCGGGCGGTGCCGAAGAGTTCAGATAAAGTCCGGCTGGTTACTCTGGGCGGCAGCGGACACGAGCCTGGCCTCAGCGGATTTGTTGGCGAAGGCATGCTGGACTATAGCGTGGCCGGGGGAATTTTTGCTGCACCGGGAGCGCCCCGGTGTATCGAGGCCATCCGAAACGCCTGCGCTGGTGGTTCCAGCGCGTTGCTGATTGTGCTAAATCACGCGGGCGACGTTCTTTCGAGCAACATAACAATGGAGGCGGCGCTGCGAGAGGGTCACAAGGTCAAGATGGTATTGACCCACGAGGACATCTCCAGTGGACCCAATCTGGAGGATCGTCGCGGATTGGTTGGCTTTTTACCAGTCTACAAAGTTGCAGGGGCCGCCGCGGAACAGGGGGCCTCTCTCGAGGAATGTCAGCAGATTGCACTGCGCATGGAACTCAATATGCGCACGCTGGCTGTGGCTGTTCGCACCGCGACTCATCCCTCGACTGGGCAGGCAATTTTTGAGCTGGGCGACGACGAGATGGAAATTGGGATGGGCCAACACGGTGAGGCCGGCACCGGGCGAAGCAAGCTGAAGACCGCAAATGAAACGGCGGGGATCATGCTCAACATGCTTCTCGATGACCTCCGCGTCACTACCGGCGAGGAACTGCTGGTAATCCTGAATGGCGCCGGAGCCACCACTCTCATGGAGTTGCTGATTCTCTTCCGCCGGTTGGCGCATATTTTGCATTCTCGGAAGATCAAGCTGGTACGAAGTGCGGTCGGCGAATTCATCACCACGCAAGAGCAGGCTGGCTTTCAGTTGCTGATCGCCCGCATGGATCCGGAGCTAACCAAACTGTGGGATGCGCCGGCGAACACCCCGTTCTTTGTGAAGCGATGAATGAAAGAATCGGCAAAGAAGAGATTGCGCAAATGTTTGTCCAAGCGGCGAAAAATCTCCGGGGTCAACATGCACGACTTTCCGAGCTGGACTCCGTCGCCGGGGATGGAGACCACGGGACAACCATGCTTCGCGTAGCTGAGCAACTGGAGTCCGCAATCAATCCGACAAGCCCAAAAAATCTCCGATCGATTCTGCGTGAAACGGGGTGGAACGTCCTGGGCGTGGATGGAGGTGCCTCCAGCGCAATTCTCGGCACCTTTTTTGCAGGCATGGCAGATGCGGCAATGGGTGAAGATTCAATGGACTGTCATGAACTGGCTGAAGCCTTTCAATTTGGCCTGGATGCAGTATCAAGGCGAACCAAGGCTCAACCCGGAGATAAAACCATGATGGATGCTCTGGTGCCGGCAGTCGCCGCATTACACTCCCCCCGCCGACTCTGCAAACAAAACCATACCGGAAGCTTTACAAGAGACCGCTTGGGCGGCGCGGTTGGGAGCGGAATCGACAAAGGATTTGGTTGCTCGATACGGCCGGTCCAAATTTCTGGGTGAGAAAACGCGTGGCTATCCAGATCCAGGTGCCACATCGATCGCCCTGATTTTTGGCGGATTCAACGCAGCTCTCCTAACCAGAGGGTGAACATTAGCGTTCCCCGAGAACCTGCAATGGAAAATACCGCCGTAAAAGAAGGTGCTCAGCGCACTGGGCTCCGTTCGGATGCGCTTGGCCTCCCCTCAGTACTGATGCAGGCGATTGCGCATACAGCTCCGGCGACAGCAATATTGCTCACTATCCAGTTCACGGTTGCACAGACGGGCGTGGTGGGACCCTTGGCATACCTGCTTGCATTTTTCCTTGTGCTGACGCTGGGCTTGGGGGTCATTCAGCTCGCGCGTCATCTGCCTTCGGCGGGTGGCTACTATACCTATGTGAGCCGTACAGTTCACCCTCGTGCGGGATTTCTGACCGCGTGGCTCTTCTTCCTTTATAGCGCGTTAACTCCAGCCTTCAGCCTGGCTATGATGGGCTCGGTTCTCGAAAATTCCCTCAAATCGCAGTACGGCGTTGTTTTTCCGTGGTGGCTGTTTTTGCTGATGGGTACCGCCTTTACCGCCTTCGTGACTTATCGCGGAGTGGAAGTCTCGGCAGCAGCTTTGGTGATTCTGGGGATCCTCGAGGTGGGTTGTGTTGTGTTGTTGGCCACTTGGGGATTTTTTTCTCCCGGACCGGGAGGAGTTAACTTTTCTTCTTTCAAGCTTGCGAATGCGCCCAATGGCAACGGCCTGTATCTTGCCATTGTCTTCTCAATTTTCGCGTTGACCGGGTGGGAAGGAGCAGCCCCGCTCGCCGAAGAAACCAAAGATCCGAAACGGATCGTGCCACGCGCGATTCTGGGCGCCATCCTCTTCATGGGGGTTTATCTCATCTTTACCTCGTGGGGGGATTCTGGTCGGCTGGGGTACGAACCGAGTAGCGGATTTTATCGCATGCCCGGAAGTTCCAGCGTTTGTTCTGGCCCGAAGATTTTGGGGAGCAGGCTGGATCCTGGTGCTTTTTGCCTTGATCAACTCAATGGTAGCCGTTGCTGTAGCGACAACTTTGGTATCGACGCGAATGTGGTACGCCATGGCGCGTTCCGGCTCCTTGCCTCGACAGTTCGCGGGACTTCATGCCAAATACAAGACTCCGCTCAATGCCATTTCCTTTCAGACCCTGGTTACGGTGGTATTCGGCATTGGAATGGGACTATGGATCGGGCCTGACCAGGAATTCTTTGTGATGGGAACCGTACTGACGCTTGCACTGGCTGTGATTTATAGCCTCGGCAATCTGGGAGTATTTCTCTTCTACAGAAAAGAGCGGGCCCAGGATTTTCATCCAGTATTGCACGCGCTGCTCCCGCTTATCTCAAGTGTGCTGATCCTCTGGGTGGCATACAAGTCGGTTGTGCCGCTACCGGCCGCGCCAATCTCATATGCGCCGGCTATCGTGGGGGGGTGGTTCGCGGTTGGTGTAGTTGTGCTGATTGTGATGAAACTGATTGGTAAGGAACAATGGCTGTTACGAGCTGGATCAGCTAGCGGCGGGTGAGCTTTTGGTTCGCCACAATTCAGATGCAAGCGCTGAACATGTGAATGGTGGAAGTCTTTGGACCTTGATTTATTAAAAAGAGAGTAACTCGCGTGAACTGTAGGAACAATTGTGTCGGTGACAGCACTTCGTTTGCCCCCTAGATCGTCATAAGTGTTGTCTGGTGTAGTCGACCTGCAAAAACTAGAACTCGGGTCCAAGATGAGCCCAAATGTTGAGGAACAATGAGATGAATCGCAGAAATTTTCTCGTCGGTGCTGCCGCTCTCCCTTTTGCCACCCAAGCTGCAGCCATGGAGGGTGCCGACACCCCCATCGTGTCAAACGGCACATCGAACAGTGCCGCCGCCGCTCCGGGCGGCGCGCCGTTTACAACGCCGACCACGCAGCCGCACCGGGATCGTTATCACCTCACACTCCGTCGCGTGCTTTACGGAACCGGACCGGCATACACACCCGACTTTTTGCTTGAGGATATTCGGGCCACGCCAGGACGTCGCTTTACCAACTTCTCCGGCGACGTCTCGGGGCGGTGGATTGGAGCGCTCTCCGCATCCGCGGCTACCTTCGGTGGCAGTTTTCCGGCGCTTGATGATGTTGTGGATCGCACCATCGCTTTGCAACATCCCGACGGCTACTTCGGAAAAACATTCCACTACGACCATCCTGATGACGACGACCTAGCCCTCCTGTGGGGTAACGGACGTCTGCTCGTCGGTCTGATGGAGTACTATGCGCTCAAGGCAAATCCAGCGGTGCTGGTTTGCGCGAAGAAGCTGGGAGATTTCCTGCTCCGCATTGCCACCAGCTTCAATTCGCGGAAGATGGCCGAGGAGTTCGGCGCAGCCCACTTCGCGTCCTCGTACATCTGCTGGACACAGCAGACGGAAGGCCTCGCGGCGCTTTACGCCGTCACCCGGGACACGCGATATCGTGATCTGTGCGCCGAAATATCAAACCGTATCGAGCGCCGTCCCGGTGACCACGTCCACGGCTATCTATGCAGCGTGCGGGGGACAATCGATCTCTATCATGCCACCGGAGACAAAGCGCACCTCGATCGCGCCGTTGCCGCGTGGAATGGTGTGGTGCATTCCGGTAACACTCTCATAACCGGCGGCGTACCCGAAGCCTGGACGCCAAAGAAGAGACGCACCGAGGGCTGCGCCGAGTGCGATTGGCTCCGCCTCAGCCTCTCCCTCTACCGCGCGACCGGCGACCCCGTCTATCTGGAGACAGCGTCGAACGTCTACTTCAACGAGTTTTCGATGAACCAATTTGCCACTGGGGATTTTGGCCATGCGATGCTCAACGACACGGGCACACCCAGCATCGTTTATGTCCGAGCCTGGTGGTGCTGCACTCTCCATGGTCTGCGCGCCTGCGCCGCTTCGGCGTCGCGCCGGCGGCCGGCACGCCGTTCACCATGACGGTCAGCGGCCCGACCCCGCCCGCAATCTTAAGTGCGACCGAGCTCAGGCCCGCGCCACCAGGGCCGGCGAGCTCGAGATGTGCGCCATTGGGCGGAAACATGATGCGTGGGGGTTGTGCGCTGCCTTGCGACGGCAGCACGCCGGGCCGGAAGCGCTGCAAGGGCAGCGGAAGCTTGGCGTGCGACGATCAGGGCGCCTCTGGGCGCCGCCGGCAGCGGCGCGACCGGACGGTCCGATGCGGGCGAAGGCGTCGAACAGGATCGGCGCCGCCGCCGGCCGGCCGACCAGGCCGGGCACCGGCCGCCGTCCGGCCGCCCGACCCAGACGCCGACCGTGCGCTTGCCGTCGAACCCGACCGCCCAGGCGTCGCGGTAGCCGTAGGAGGTGCCGGTCTTGAAGGCGATGCGGCCGCCGGCGGCATTCTCGGGCGGCGGCGCGCCGAGCAGGATGTTGCCGACATACCAGGCGGCCACCGGATCGGTGAGCCGGCGCCTCGCCGCTGGCTCGCGCGCGCCGCTCGGCATCGCCGCGCCGCGCGCTCAGCGAGCGGCGCCGTGCCGCCAGCCGCGCAAGCCCGGCGTAGAGCCTCGACAGATCGGCAAGCGTGATGCCGACGCCGCCGAGCCCCATCGCCAGCCCGGGCGCTCTCGCCTTGGGCAGCACCAGCGTCGGCGCCGCGCCTGCCGCAGCCGCGCCACGAAGCGGCTCGGCCCCGACCTTGTCCAGCACCTCCACCGCCGGCACGTTGAGCGAGATCTGCAGCGCCTGGCGGACCGTCACCGTGCCCTGGAAGGTCGAGGTCGAAATTCTCCGGCGCGTAGCCGCCGTAGCGCGCCGGCCGGTCGTCGATCAGGGTCTCCGGGATGGATGAGGCCGTCCTCGAAGGCCAGGCCGTAGATGAACGGCTTCAGGGTCGAGCCGGGCGAGCGCAGCGCCGGCGTCATGTCGACCTGGCCGGCGCGGCGCTCGTCGAAATAATCGGCGGAGCCGACCCGGGCGCAGCACCTCGCCGGTCGCGTTGTCGACGACCAGGATGGCGGCCGACATGTCCGGCCCGAGCGCTCGCGGCCGCGTTCGCGCCGCGAGCTCCTCGAGGCTGCCTGCAGGCCCGCGTCGATGGTCAGGCGATGCACGCGTGGCGGGCCGGGCGCGGCGCGCGCCAGCCTCGTCGGCGGCATGCGGCGCGAGCACGGCATCGGCATGCGCGCCGCCGGCACCGGCTCGGCCTTGCGCCTGCGCGATCTCGGTCGCGCCGGCGATGAGGCCGGCGCGGCGACGCGGTCGAGCACGCGGTCGCGCGCGCCGCGCGCGCGGTCGCGGCGAGCGGTCCGGCCGGCGCGCCTCCGGCGATTGCGGCAGCGCCACCAGCAGCGCCGCTTCGCCGAGCGTCAGCCGCTTCGGCTCCTTGCCGAAATAGGCGAGCGACGCCGCGCGCACGCCTTCCAGATTGCCGCCATAGGGCGCGAGCTCGAGATAGAGCGCGAGCATCTCGCGCTTGCTCGAGCGGCGCTCCAGCTCCACCGCGCGGACGATCTGGCGCAGCTTGGCCACAAGCGTGCGCTCGGCGCGCGGCTCCAGCAGGCGCGCCACCTGCATGGTCAGCGTCGAGCCGCCGGAGACGATGCGGCCGTGCGCACGAGCTGCGCCGCCGCCCGCGACCAGCGCCAGCGGATCGACGCCGTGATGCTGCGTGGAAGCGCTTGTCCTCATAGGCCATCAGCAGTCGCGAGATAGCGCGGATCGACATCTCGGCCGTCGCGGCAGCCGCCAGCGGCCTTCCGCCGTCGCGTAAGGCCGCAGCAGGCGGCCGTCGCGGTCGACCACCACGGTCGAGAACGCGAGCCGCTCGCCGAGCGGCGGCGGGCCGAGCGACCGAACCGCCAGATGCCGAGACCGGCGACCACGCAGAAGGACGCCGGCGGCGAGGCCGCCACGGCCTTGAGCGGCGCAGAGCGCCGTCATCGCCCGGCTCCTGCGGAGATGTCGCGCGGACAATCGTGTGCGAGGAACTGGTGAGGGGGCGACCTGACCCCCCGTCGATAGTCGTCGCCGCCCCTCACCGGCGCCTCAGGCGCCCGCCTCCCCCAGGGGAGGCATCCGGCCGCAGCTCATCGGCTATCAGCGGCGGTCGAAACTTCGATCGTCCCGGTGCGGTGCGGCCGAAACGGTCGGGCCGGTACATGTCCTCGACCTTGGCCTGCGGCATGCACGTAGCTGCCGGGCGACACCGCGCGCACCACGTAGGCGACCGTGAACACCGCCGGCTGCTTGGCGCTCGCGATCGAAAGCCGCGGTGAAGCGGTCGTCGCGGAACTCCGTGTTGCACCGGCTCGGCGGCATCCTCGATCCAGGCCAGCGTACCGGTATCGCCGGACGACACCAGACTGCGGATTGTCGATCTCGAACCCGGCCGGCAGATAGTCGGCGACGATAGACGCGGCCGAATTGCGGCTGCGGCTCGGTGATCTTCAGCACCACCGACGAAACGCTGGTTCTGCCTGCGCCTTGGCGGCGATCGGCCGGCTTGCCGTCGAGCGTGTAGTACAGCCGCTCGATCTTGAAGCCCTTCTCGGCCGCGGGCTCGGGCGTGATCGGCGCGCCGGTGACCGAGACCACCGCCTGCACCGGCGTCATCGCCGGTGTTGGTGATCCGTGAGCGGCGCGTCGGCGAGGTCGCCGGCACGGAAGTTGCGGTAGAGCGGCGCTTGCCGCTTCTCGCCGCCGATATCGAGCGACAGCCGGCGCCTCGCTTGCCGATCGCGCGCGCCGCCAGCACGAGCCAGGCATTTTCCTGCGTCGAGGTACGAGCGCGCAGGTCGCGCGCGGCTTCGACGCGCTCGACCGCGCCTGGCGATGGTCGGCGCGCGGCGCGCCGCCTTCGGAGGCGAGCGTCACCAGCGCGGCGGCGTCGCGCAGCGTCGAGCCGTAGTCGTGCGCGGCCGAATCGAGCGCTGCGGCGGCGGCGCGAATGCATCGCAGCGCCGGCGGCGTAGACGCGCTCGGCGCGCTCGCGGTCGCCGAGCATGCCGAGCGCCGCGGCGATCTGCGCCTTGGCGATCGGCGTCGGGATGTCGCCGAGCTTGGTGTCGGCGATGTAGCGCAGGTCGCCGATCGGCGCCGCGCCGTTGCGCGCCAGCACATAGAGCGCATAGGCGAGGTCGCGGCCGCCGTTCTTGGCCGGATCGGGCGCGGTGGCGACGAAGTTGCGCAGCCGGTCGAGCGCGAGCTTGAAGCGCCGCATCCGGCACCGCGAATTCGCGCTCGCGCGCCCGCGTCAGGAAGTCGGTCACGTAGGCGTCGAGCCAGACGTCGTCGCCGCCCGACCGACCACAGGCCGAACGAGCCGTTCGAGCCCTGCCGCGCCAGCAGCCGCTCGATCGCGTCGCGGATGCGCTGGTCGACCGCGGCGTCGAGCGCAAGCTGCGCTTCGCCGCGAGTTCGTTGACATAGAGCAGCGGCATCGCGCGGCTCGTGATCTGCTCGGAGCAGCCGAACGGATAGCGGTCGAGCGCCTTGAGCAGCGTCGCCGCATCGAGCGCCGTCGACGGGCCGACCGACACCGCGACGCTGCCGGTGCCCGGCACGAGATCGGCGAACAGTCGCCCGACAGCGTCAGGCTCTCGCCCTTCGCGATCGGCTTGACGGTGCGGCGCGCCAGGATCTGGGTCGCCGGACTGCGCCGTCAGCGCGTAGCTGCGCTCGAGCGCGAAGCCGCCCGGCCCGGTGATGCTGCACCTTGATGGTGCGCGTTGCCCGGCCGCGGCGCGTCGAGCGGCATCGTGACGCGCGCTGCGCTGCTTGGCGGCAAGCTGCATCGTCTGCGGCGGCGCCGGCGCCGAGCCGCACCGGGCCCGTCGCTGCGCACCGACCGCGGTAGTCGCCGGCCTGCGCCTTCGACATTGTCGAGATCGAGCTGCATCGTGCTGCGGTCGCCGGTCAGCAGGAAGCGCGGCAGCGTCGCCGTGACCACGACCGGATCGCGCACGATCACGTCGCCGGTGGCGCGGCCGACCTTGTCCTTGCTCCAGGCCACCGCCATGACGCGCACCGTCCGGCGAAGTCCGGGATGTCGAAGGCGACTTCGGCGTTGCCGTCGCGACCGACGGTGACCACGCCGGAATAGAGCGCGAGCGGCGGCTGCGTCGGCGGGCTGCCCTGAGTTCGCCGCGGCGCGCGTCGCCGCCGCTGCGGATCTGGCCGCGCGTGCCCTGCATGCCGTCGATCAGTTGGCCGTAGAGGTCGCGGATTTCGGCGGCGAGCCGGCGCTGGCCGAGATAGATAGTCGTCGGGCGCCGGCGGCTTGTAGTTGGTGAGGTTGAGGATGCCGACATCGACGGCGGCGACCACGACGCGCGCCTCCTCGCCGGCGCAAGGCCCGTCGACCTTGACCGGCACGCGCAGCGTGCGTGTCGGGCCGCGATCAGTGCCGGCAGCTGTCATGCTCGACCGCGAGCGTCTTCGCCTTGCGGTCGATCGAGAACCACTGCACGCCGATGGCGCGGCCGGGCATGCGCTGCGCCGGCCGCGTCGAGCGGGCGCCGCAGCGTCGCGACGACGTAGGCGCCATTGCCCCAGTCGCGGCCGACCGGCACGCGGATCTGCGTCGACGCCGGGCTGCACTTCCTGGCTGATGGTCGTGATCAGGCGGTCGCCGATGACGTTGAGCGTCACCTTGCCGGCCGTGCGCGCGGTGACGGCGACCGTCATGGTGTCGCCGGGCTGTATTCCGGCTTGTCGAGCGCGATCTCCAGCAGGTCGGGCGTGTCGGCGGCCGGCGCCGCATAGAAGCCGGAATCGAAGCCGATCGCGTCACTGCCGTGGTCGCCGTCGGGCTCGAGACTTCGAGGCGGTAGCGGCCCCAACTCACCGGCACCGAGATGCGGCCCGGCTTGTCGGCGGCGACGTCGACGGTGCCGTCGGCGACCCGCCTGGTCTGCTTGATCGGCTCGTAGCTCCAGCTGCCGTCCTGCCGATACCACTGATAACGGGTATCGACCCGCAGCAGCTCGTAGTGCAGGCCGCTGCGCGTGAGCGCCGTGCCGTCCGGCGCCGACCACCACGACGTCGAATGTCGGCATCGCCTTCTCGCCGAGCGAAGCGCCGGAGAACAACGGCTTCACGCCGATCATCGGCGCTTCCGGCGTCACCGGCAGGGCGAACCGGCGT
>CAWCQR010000011.1:0-17840 GCA_963797725.1 Terriglobia bacterium | reverse complement strand
GTTCGGCTTCTGAAGGTTTCGGCAGTTCATCCGACATGAGCACCGTTTTCTCGGTGGAGAAATCGGTTTTCGCTTCCGGCACGATGGCGCTGCAAGGCGACGTCGGTTATGGCAACGGTTCGCCGAATGCCGTGTTGCGCGCTTCGTTCAGCCATATGGCAGCCAACGGTTCCAAGCCAGAAATGGCGATTACCATGCGCCGGCTGGCTGCTCCCGGGATTGATTCCCATACCACGGCGTTGCAGGCGCTGGCACTTTCTGCTTCCGACGAGGTCAGTTTCGGCAACGTGCTTGAGCTTCGTTTTGGGAGTGAATTGCAGACGATCCAATTCATGGGACGGGTTACAGCGTTCCGTCCGTTTGGATCGGCGGATGTGCACCTTTCACCCAACACGGTCGTAGAGTATCGCTACGCAACTTCGCAACCGGACAACCGGGTGGAAAAAAGGTTTTGATTCGGCGCCAGCAGACTTGAGTGAGTCCGGTCCGAGGGTTAGCCTGGCGGCATTTCGGTCTACCGTGGAGCGCGCTCATCACCATGAGGTTTCACTCTCGCACCGCATGGGAGACACCAAGGTGCAGGTGGCGATGTATTCGGACAGCGTAGCCGACCCGGCGCTGACCGGCGTGGGCGATGCTTCAGCCGATGGCGGGGAAGTGCTGCCCGACCTGTTTTCCGAGAGCTTCACATATCGCGGGAAAAAACTGGACGCGAATGGAATGCGAGTCGTAGTGCAGCGCAAGCTCACGTCCGACCTGACGGTGACCGGGGATTACGGTTACGGCGGGGTGCTCGATCTCAACCGGGCAGATTCCAGCCAAGCGGAGATCGCATTGCAAGACGCGCGGCGCGACAGCCTGGTACGAAACCGCCATACTGCCGCGGCGAAATTCAGCGGGACACTGCCGGGCACCAGGACCAAGTTCATCACATCGTATCGCTGGATAAGCGGACAGGCGCTTACGCCGGTCGACATGTACAACGCGTCGGCGGGCCAATCTGATCCTTACCTGAACATTTACCTGCGCCAGCCAATTCCCGGAACCGGCTTCCTGCCGGGCCACATGGATGCAGTGATTGACGTTCGCAACCTGCTTGCACAAGGCTACGTGCCTTTGCTTGGCCAGGACGGGCACACCGTCTATCTGGTGCAATCAGCGCGGTCGATTCGCGGCGGCGTGGCGTTCTCCTTCTAGCGGTATCTGTTTCAATCCTTCATCGGTTTCCCTGTAGCTTCTGGCTCCTAGCCTCTAGCTCCTGGCCGCTCGCCCGCAGACCCCCCAGTAAAAATAAGAGCGGCTGCTTTCCCAATCGATTTGCTTTTCGATCTCTGCGCGCTGACCACAATACGAAACCCGAAAGTTATCGTTTATCAGAAAGACTTACGGCAGAATACGAATGCGTTGCGGCCACGACTGAGAATGCGAGTGTCACAACGTTGCGGCAGAAGCAATCTACTTCAGATTGATGAAACAAATCCCCGATAGTTCACTCATAGGAGAATGAAGCGTGACGAAAAGAAATCTGGCTACCAGCGTCCTACTTTGCACGGCTTTGTCGTTTGTTGGAACGGTCTTTGCCCAGGCGCCCGTCGTCAATATTGACCGTCGCCGACATGGCAATCTGGCGGCTGCCCAAAGCTTCATCGTCGAGGCATATCAGAAGCTCGACATGGCACAGCAAGCAAACGAAGACCAGTTGGGCGGACACGCACAGAGAGCGAAGCAGCTTCTGACGCAGGCGGACCAGGAAATCAGATTGGCTGCGAATGTCTCGAATGAACACGGGCGGTAGAAGACAGGCTTCTTGCTTCTAGCTTCTAGCCAAGCGGCGTTTCTTTTAGCATCGGCCAGTTCTCGAGGGTTAGCTGTTGTGGACTGCTACCGCCGCATCTTCTGCGGCATAGTCGATCTGCGCTAGAGGCACGGCTTCCGGCGGGTTTTCCTGTTCCCAGCTTATCGTCCTCCGGATCGCCTCCTGTATCGCTACCGGCTCCTGGTATCCCAGTTCCTGGCGGATACGCGCCGAACTTGCCGTCCAATGCTGTGCAGTGTTGCCGGGCTTTTGCAAATGTTGCGGAGTCTGCTCAACCGGCAAGACGACAAAGTCCCCATCCCATTGCATCGCCGCGGCGATCTTTTGTGCCCACTCGAGTTCGCTGAACGACGGTTCCTCGCACACGTTGTAGATTCGTCCCGCTGCACGTTCATCTGTGGCGGCCAGCGCAATGGCCGCGGCAACGTTCTCGACGTAGCCCCGCGGTGAGCGCCAGTCAGCCAGCGTCTCGGGAAAAATGATGTGGCGCCGCCCGTCTGCGACGCGCCTCACCACGGGATAAAAACGATGCAGCGGATCGCCGGGTCCGTAGACCATGGGCAGGCGTAGGACCGTGCCGGGAAGTTCGCGGTCGTTCATCACTATGCGCTCAGCCGGAATCTTGTCGTAATCGTCCGTGACCCAGGGGAAGATCTTGCGCATGAGTTGCAGTTGCTCCGATGGGTATAAATGAAGACTGCGTCGCAGCTCCGACTCTTCCGTAAGCGGCACCTCCTGCAGCGGGCCACTCTCCGTGCCGTGCGAAATGCCGACCGCGCGGTACACGTCCATGCTGCTCAACATGAGGACGCGTCGCGGAGCGCCGCGGAAGATGTTCATCAGCTCTTCCGTTTGGGAGGCCGAACTCATGACCAGGTCGATGACGACGTCGGGAGCAAAGCGCTTCAGTTCTGGGGCGCTATGGCTCAGTTGGTTGCGGTCGCCGCGAATTTGGTCAACGCCAGCGGGAGGGGCCGTCGTGCCCCGGTGAAACACAGCCACGCATGTCCTTGCTGCTTTAGAGCGGCCGCGACGAACCGCCCGATGAAGCCATTTCCGCCGATTAAAAGGATGCGCATACGAGGATCGAATAGTCACAAGAAAACGCGCCGCTCTCGGTTTTCAGTGAGGTAGGTCATACCGCCCGTAGTCCAGTCCGACGTACTCCGCTTGACCGGTCTTCTTCAAAAGCTCATCGACTTCAGCAGCCGTCAAGCGGCGCCCTAGGCGCTGATCGGCATTCGCGAGGGTGTAAGACGCGACTGCGAGCACGGCGGTGTCCATGGCGAGGGCGCGCGGATCAATTTTGTCTACCGTGTCAGTGATCGCGTGATGGCGTATGTCGCTGTCTTCCGGCACGACTAGAAGATCCAGGCTGGGAATTCCTGCCACGATGAAGGTTTCGTCATCGTTGTCGAGGCTGCCACTAAGGTCGACGGCTCCTGCACCCAGAGGTTTCAGACGCGTGAGCAAATGCCTGGCTGGCTGTTGAAGATCCGTTCGCCCATTCAGCGCAAAGCCGAGCGGCATTTGCGCTCCGCTATCCATGGTCAGCGCCGTCCAATGATGATCGAGTTCGTTCTTGTGATTTTCGATATACGCGCGCGAACCGAGGCAAGCCTGTTCTTCGCCGGAAAAGAATGCGAAACGGATCGTAGCTTTGGTCTTCAGGTCGAGAGACTTCAGGATGCGTGCAACTTCCAAAATCGCGGCAATCCCGGAACCGTCATCATTCGCGCCTGTGCCTGTGTCCCAGGAATCAAAGTGGGCGCCTAGCAAAACGATTTCCTGGGGGCTGGTCCCCGGCAGGTCGGCAATCACGTTGCGTTCTTTCCCGGGATTCTTGTCGAAGGAATTCTGAACATCAAGCTCGATCGTCACTTCGCTCTTTGCCAGGAGGCGGCGCAGGAGCAAAGTGTCTTCTTTTGCAATCGACAGCATCGGCAAGGGAGCGCCGGGATAGATGCCGGCGGCTGAAGTGTAGAGCATGCGATCCGGCTTATCGGACTCAATCATCATTGCGACAGCACCTGCATTCGCAAGTTCCTGGGCAATTGCGGAACGCCTCACAACATAATTAGGATCCACGGAAAGATCGTTGCCGGCTTTCAGATTCATCAGGACTGCGGCGCCGTGCATCTTCGATAAATCTTCCGACAACTTTCCGTTGGCCGCAAAAGTGGCCGCTACGACCGGGACCTGCACTTGCCCCTTGGTTCCAGGCGCCCACCCGTAGGACTGGACAAATATTTTCTGTTTCACAGGAGCCACCACTCGACCCGTCGCCGGACCACGCTGCCAGCCCACGGCCAGCGGATAATCTTCGTAGTGGGCGTTATCAAATCCAGCGTCCTTCAATGCCTTCAAGATCAACTCGGCTGCGGCGTGGGACTGCGGACTGCCGGTTACGCGGCCACCGATTGTATCCGTGAGCGTTTCGAGGAAAGTCATCGCGCCGCCCCTGGCCAGAGCTGCGCCAACGATTCGTTCATTGGTTGTGTCAGTCTCGCCATTGACACGCTGCGAAAGGCCGCAGCCTCCAAGAAGCAGAAGAATAAAAATTGCGCGGAGCAAAAATGAACAAGTTGTCGCTTTAGATTTCACTTGCACCCCCGGGCGCATGAAAAACAGGGGAATTGTACAATGCCCGCAGCTGACGGCAGACGGGTAAACGAGTTTGATCGACGATAGTCATTCTCACGAAAGGAAGTCCCGGGCCCATGATCTCGCGCAGAATGTTTCTTGCATTGACCGGTGCGGCGGTGGTTGCGCCGCCGGCTGCACTTTCGTGGGGCGCTGACATGTTTCCTTCCTTGCTTGACCACATTATTCTCGGCTGCAACAATCTGGAACGTGGCATCGCTTTTGTCGAAGAACATACCGGAGTTCGAGCGGTGTTGGGTGGAGTGCATCCAGGCCGGGGTACGGAGAATGCGCTTCTTTCCCTTGGCCACCGTCACTATCTTGAGATCATGGCGCCTGATCCCAAGGCGACAAACATCCTGCCATCATCCCTCGATGAGGTCGAATATCTGAAGGGGTTAGAAACGCCGCGCCTCATCACGTGGGCGGTGCATCCGCCGGGCATTGAAGCGTTGGCGAAAAAACTTCGCGACTCGGGAATAGCAATCGTCGGGCCCGCTCCCGGCTCGCGCACCCGTCCCGACGGTCGCGTCCTCAATTGGAAGACCTTCAGTCTGGCTGACGACGACCACGGGTTGCTGCCGTTCTTCATTGAGTGGGGCCCGGGTTCCGTCCATCCTTCGATGGATGCTCCCGTCGGTTGTCACATAGAACGATTCGCCGCAGCGGATAAGCAAACCGGAGAACTATCCAACAGATTTAAACAGATAGGAATCGACGTGATTGTGGAAGCCGGCGAGAAATCTGAATTCCGGGTGCGGATCTCAGGGCTGAATGGCGCGCTCGACCTGCATTCCTGAGATCAGTCACACCTTGGCAGCGAGACTGTCGCGTCAACTACCCGAGATTTCCTTACAACGCCTGAGGTTCGCTCAACTGCCTTTCGCGCAACTTGCCGCCCAGCCACGCGCATGGAAGTGCGGTTGCGATGAGTGCAAGCGGGTACCAGTGAGGCCCCAGAGAGGGCTCCCGGTTCCACGTCGCGATCGCGCCCACAAGACACAGGACAATGCCTACGACTCCGCCTGCCAGGGCGTGGCGCATGGGCCGATCAGGCGCGAGCCGGGCGATGAGATAGCTTCCGATCACGCTGTACACCGTGCGATAGGCCGTGGCGAGTATGAATAGCCGGTCTGACATCGTCTGACCCAGTTGCGGGAAGATACCGATCACGTGAAGCAGTGCGTCCGTTCCGAGCGAGAGAATGATGCCCACGAAGATGCCGGCCACAACGGCGCCGATGCTGCGACCGGTGTGCCGCGGATGAGTTTCATTCATGATGTCGTATCCCCCTTTGCCCCGTCTTACTTAGTGCGCAGAGATCGTAACATTGCGACGGAAGAGAATGGCGCGTAACTACTCTATTGTTCAACGGGCTTCGTGGAGAGTTTGGTTTCGCATAGGCTTAAATTCATTGATCCAATTGATCGGTGGAAACTGGTTTTTTCTTTGTATAGACGCGGCTCTGGTAAGACAAACGACAGGGGAGCGGGTTATAATCGGCGGCAATCTCACTAGACACCACTAACATGTGTTTCGCGGCGGCGACCTGTCTTCGTCAGCCGGTAAAAGGAGAATTTCCATGAGAGTGAGGATGATCCTCGCTTTTGTCATTTTGGCGGCTACTTCGCTGCTTGCCCAGACCTTTCGCGGAACCGTTCTGGGAACCGTTACAGATGCCTCGGGAGCGGTCGTGGCGGCCGCCAAAGTGGCGGTGCGCAATGTGAACACAGGGCAGGAGCGCACAACCGAAACCAGCGCCGACGGCAGCTACAGCGTTCCGGAATTGCCGATCGGCAACTATACGGTGACGATTACGCAGACCGGCTTCCAAACCTCGGTCACGAGCGGGGTCGTGGTTGATGTTGCCGTGGAGCGCCGCGTGGATGCAGAACTCAAGGCGGGGCAAGTCTCTCAGACGGTGGAAGTGTCGGGCGAAGAGCTTTCGCAAGTCGAGACTACCTCGGCGCAGCTGGGCGGCACTCTCACCTCCGACGAAATCGCCAATGTGCCGGTGAATGGCCGGGACTATACCAAACTGATCTACCTGAATCCTGGAGTAGCAGGATCGCCGGACCAGATCAGCGATTCTCCTGGATCGTTTGGCACCTTTTCCATGAATGGATCGCGCGGAAGAGCCAACAACTTCCTGCTCGATGGCACGGACATGAATGACGGTTATCGTAACGATCCTGCGATTAACGAGGCGGGGGTGTTTGGCGATCCGGCGACGATTCTGCCGATTGACGCAGTGGCGGAGTTGCGGGTGCTTTCGAACTACGAAGCCGAATATGGACGCAACAGCGGGGCTGTGGTCAACATCGTAACCAAGAGCGGCACGAACTCGTTGCACGGTTCGGCATTGGAGTACAACCGCACCAGTTCGGTGGGCGGCGCGCGAAACTTCTTCAACACCGCGGGAGCCCAGGATCCTTTCCACAACAACCAGTTCGGCGGTTCGCTGGGCGGTCCGATCATCAAGGACCATACTTTCTTTTACGTGGATTATGAAGGACAGCGTGAGTCGGGAGCGCAAGCGGGTCAAAGCTGTGTCCCTTTTCCACAGCAGATTGCGCACGATGTGGCGGTGAACGGGCCGGCAAATCCCGTGATCACCGCATTGCTGGCGCGCAATCCTTATCCGAGGCCTAATATCCTTGGGGCAGCCTACAACCCGGTTACACCGGACGATTTCACTGCCTTCGATACCGGATGCCCTACAGGAAACAACCTGGCGGTTTCTACGCTCTTCAACAACCGAGTGGACAGTTTTATCGGGAAGATCGATCACAACTTTAACGCCAGCAACATGCTGACCGGGCGGTACTACTTTGGCGACAGCGACCAGAGCTTTCCTTTTGCGCAGCTGGCTGGCGGAGTTCTGCCAGGCTTCAACACCACCACTCCAACCCGGGTGCAACTGGTGTCACTTTCATTCGTAAAGGTGCTGAACGGCAACCAGGTGAATGAAGCACGCCTGGGGTGGAACCGGTTCAAGGAAGGATTTTTCCCGGAGGACAGCAGCTTCGATCCCTCGTCGATTGGATTGAATACGGGTGTCACTTCGCCGTTTGACTTCGGTTTGCCGAAAATCTCCTTGGGAGGTTTTTCGCCAATCGGCGCGACTAACTCAGTCCCGCGCTCGCGAGTTGATTCCAACTGGCACTTCATTGACAACTTTTCGTGGAAGTCGGGCCGTCATGACGTGAAGTTTGGGTATGAGTTCCGGCGCACGACCATCCAGCTGATCCAGGACAATACCTTCCGCGGAAAGCTCGATTTCACCGATCTCAGTTCGTTCCTGGAAGGCGTGCCTGACAGCGGTAAGCAGGTGGAAGGCGACACGCTGCGGCATTCGTTCGAAAACAGTCACGGACTTTATGTTCAGGACAGTTTCCGCGTGACATCGCGCCTCACTTTCAACCTTGGGCTTCGATGGGACTACTTCGGAGTTGTAGGCGAGAAGGACAACCTTTTTTATCAGCTGGAATCGGCGGGAGGTGGAACGACTATTCCCACCAACCAACTTTACGACAAGGACCTCAACAATTTTGCTCCCCGGCTGGCGTTCGCATATGACGTTACCGGGAAGGGAAAGACTGTCATCCGGGCCGGCTGGGGCATTTTCTATGATGCCTTCGCACAGGACATTTTCCTGGGACACATTCCGTACAACTGCGCGTTTTGTCCGGGACCTGCCTATGCGGGAGTTGGACCGGCGGCGATCGGCGCCGCGGGCCTTACCGGCGGCGCGATCGATGCCACAACGCCTGTATTCACCGGCTTCTCAGGGTTGAGTGATTTTTTCGCCACCGACCCGCATATTCGCACTCCCTACACGCAGAATTTCAATTTCAATGTTCAACAGCAACTGGGTAAGGCTGTGTTCGAGATCGGGTACGTGGGAGCGAAGGGCACGAAGCTGTTCCGCTTCCGCGATGTTAACCAGCCAAGCCAGGCGCAGATCACCGCTTTTGATACGTCCACGGCGCCGGGAGGGCAGTGCGCCGGGTTAGTCGCGCCGAACTGTCCGATTGCGGGGTTCGATGGTCCTGACGGAGTGAACTTCAATGTTCCGCGGACGGCATTTCCGAACCTGTTCTATGTGAACCAGGAAGAGTCGACAGCGGGATCTAATTACAACGCGCTGCAAACCAGTTTGCGGATGAACAGCTGGCGCGGGCTGACGGCATCGGCGAATTTCGCCTGGTCGCACTCGATTGACAACGCGAGCGACAGCGAAGACTTTGTTCCCAACGCCGCGCAGCCGAACGACAGCCTGAATCCGAATCTGGAACGAGGCAATTCAAACTTCGATATCCGGCGGCGCTTCAGCGTTAACTTCGGTTATGAATTTCCCAAGATGAACGGAAGCTGGACACGCCTGAAAAATGGATGGGGATTTGACGGAGTGGTGAACCTGCAGGATGGCCAGCCATTCCAGCTTAATTACAATTTTGAGGGCGACTACTCCGGGTCGGGAGAGGGCTTCGATCGTCCGGATGTGGTTGGACCCGTCCGGTACGGTACCGGCGCTTCCAGCGTGGATCTTTCTTCGTTCAAGGTGCCTTGCACTTTCGGCAACACTACGGGCCTTGGCGACGGCGGGGACAGCGACTGCGGCGCTGGCACTCGCCACTTCGGAGATCTGGGACGCAACTCGTTGCGCGCGCCCGATTTCAAGGAATTCAACTTTTCGGTGTTCAAGAACACGGCGATCACCGAGCGGGTAAATCTGCAGATCCGGGCCGAGTTCTTCAACCTGCTGAATCATCCCAACTTTGCCAATCCGAACCTGCCGAATTTCATTACCGATCCGGCAAACAACGGCTTGAACGCAACGGGGCGGGGCATCGGTTTCCTGCCGCTTACGGCAACGGGCGATGTGGGCATCGGCAATCCTTTTCTCGGCGGCGGCGGCCCGCGCGGGATGCAGTTTGCGGCCAAGATCACGTTCTAGATTTGGCTGAAACTCCGGCGGCTCCTCATCAATCCAGGCGAGGAGCCGTTTTTTGTTTTGTGCGAGGGTTGCGGATCGCCGCCAATTCCCTGGTTTGTGATACGCTCCCATCTTCCATGACGGATGGCAAACGCGAACGTCGATCAGGGAAGCGCCTTCCGGTGCGGGTCCCGGTTTCCATCACGCCCTCGAGCGGAAATGCCGCCGCCACTGGCATGACGCGAGACTTGAGTACCAGCGGAATTTTTCTTTATACCGACTCGCGGATTGTTGCCGGCAGCGAACTGGAAATGGTTTTGATATTGCCTCCCGAAATTACCAAGAGCGAACAACAGTGGGTCTGCTGCCGTGCTTCGGTGGTGCGCGTGGAAGATGGCGACACCAAGGGAAGTTTTGGGGTAGCGGCGAGTGTCCGCAGCATGGATATCATGCCTGAAATACCGAGCTAAACCGCTTATTGTCAGTCGGTTAACAGCCTTTATATTCCCGTAGGCTAAAGTTCCACTGCGGAAATGCCCGCTTCCTGCAGATCGAAAAAAATCCTGAATTTCCTGGTTGCACTGCACTATTTTTAGTGCATAATGCTGGCGCTTGAACTTGCCCAGGTTCAAGAATCCTAAAATTCAAGACTTGATTTCCGGTCCGAACACCAAGGACCGGGAAGATTCGAGTGTGCGGCTATGTCGCTCGAAATGATTGTTGCCGGCGTTTTGCGCGTGGTGACCCCATTGGGGCCACGGTACATCAAGCCGTCGATGGCGCAGCGGATCCATCTGTTCTGGATATTCCGCCACTTTCAAATCCTGCCCTGGGAGGTATTGACTCCTGGACAGCGCAGATTCATGGACGCTCTGTGCATGCAGTCGCGATCTGTCCCGCTGACCCGCGCGAACGGGCTGGATGCACCGCTCGTGGGAACTCTGGAGAAGTGTCAGCTTTCCGATGGATCTCCTGAGACGAAAGAGATTCTGGCGCGGCGCCCGGCCAGAGAAATTTCGGATGTGATTGCGCAGTTCACTCCTGCTTCGTATAACGCACAGCACCGGTCTTAAGCTGCGATCCGCGGCTCGTAACTTTTGTTCACTTAGACTCCGCGGAGAGCTTTCGTTGAGGGCGCGCCACAGTGCCTGTGGCAAGCGTTTATCGCGCTGCGGCGTTGGTGCCTCCACAATGCGCTGTGATAATATCTTCGAGGTATTGGCAGGCCGCTGATCGAGTGGGACCGGCACGCCGCTTCCGGCCTCCACCTGAGGCCATCCCACAAGCGCAACGCAATCGACGGGTCCCAGGGACAGAAATTCCATCCACAGATGGGCGCGTAGCTCAATTGGCAGAGCAACTGACTCTTAATCAGTAGGTTGAAGGTTCGATTCCTTCCGCGCTCACCATTCTTTTCAACGATTTACCTCAACTAAGCCCGCACGGAAGCATTCTTGACGCGGTATTGAAAGAGCGCACTTTAGCGCGCACCGTTCCGAAGCGCATGGCAGAATCCGCAGCATCGTCGGTACGTTCGTCTACCATTGCCATCTTCTCGAGCATGAAGACGGCGGCATGATGGGAACAATTCACATTACTCCCAGCCGCAATTCAAAATGACTAACGCCCGTCTTTGCGGCCGAGGCGGATAGCCGGGCTAAGTTCATGATGCGGGCTTGGGCACGCAATGAGGTTATCCATTGAGGCAACTCTCAAAGAGGCTTGGCTTAACAGAGCGAAGAAGATCCTTAGGTCTAACCACGGTAATCGGCTCTGGTTACCCCGTCGGCCCGGGCGGCGCTCAATGGAAAGCCTGGATTTCGGCAAAAGTGACCACTGCGCGAATTCAGAGACCCCTCTTGTCGAAATGCGTTCGGGATAAGGCAATCGACAGCCCAGCGAGCTCGCGTCCGAAAACTGCCGGGCTGAAACAGGATGGCCCACACTGTTATTGAATCCAACGATTCACTCGGCGCATTGGGTCATCCACCCGACGACGCAAATTACGAGTCCTGGCTATGATGCACAAAAAACGTGGCTGCCGTTGCGGGCTCAGCTTTGCCAAAACTCCCCAACGAATCCCCATACCTCCGGCAACGGCAACCTGGGGGTGATTATTGCTCGGTCAATTGCTTCTGGACAGCCGACGATCGAGGAACTGTTTCGGTTAGTGCCAACAAGCGCGTTTCTGGATAACTTCCTGTTTGCCGACAAGTCGGGAGTTGATCGGATTGGTCAACAGAAGCGCGTTTCCCGGTACCGATCTGGTGAAACTTCCCACAATCCGACTTCTGGCCCGGAGTCGGTTTGCCCGTCATCCGCCCAGAATCACCATCAAGGACTCGCGTAACCTGCCTGTTTGCACGGTTCTGAGATTTCGGTCGATGGGTCGAGCGGGCGCTATGAGTTACCGGTCTTGCCAGTCGAGGGCGTAGATTTCCTGGGTGCCGGTGTCGCGGAGCAGAAGAGGCGAATCGTCGGGAGCCATACCGAGCCAGACGCTCCAATAGCCCGCCTGCCGGAAATTTTTCAAATCGGCGACGCGCTCCAACTTGCGGTCACGAACACGTACTCGCATCACCGACGGCTGATTCTCTTCATGCAGAAAGTACAAATATTCGCCGCTTTTCGACCAATTAGGGAATCCGAGGGTGATCTTGGCGATCTCCTCCCACCTTTGAGTTTGAAAATCAAAAAGCATCAGGCTGCGAGAGTCGAAAGTCATAGCTGCGATATGGCGTCCGTCGGGCGACCAGCGGGGTGCGTAAAGGCCCGTAGAGCCTGGCAGTGTCGAAAGTTGGTGAGTGTTGATATCGAGAATCCGTATGCTGCTGCTGCTGTTCGTTGGCCCGTTCCCGAAGACAATCTTCGTTCCATCGGCTGACCAGTCAGGATCCAGTTTCTTCTCGGCATCTTCTGGAATCTGTTCGCTCGGCGTTCCTCCATCGGTCGAGACGGTATACAGCTTTGCATCCCCGCCTGGCAAGAATCCATAGAAAACGAGCTGCTTTCCGTCGGGAGACCAACTCGGCAACACAGCAGTGAGTGGAGCGTAGCTCAGCTGAATCCGCTGGCTGCCATCTAACTTGCTCTTCCAGAGTGTTCCCTCCGGAAAACTAACATAGGCGACCCACTGCCCATCTTTGGAGAAGCTGACGCTATCTGCGGAAATTCCGGAAAGAAACGGAAGGAACTCTGCGGACTTAGTGTCGTAGCGCGATAGCTCCCCGCGCGCCAGCGCCCCCACCACGAACAGTTTCTTTCCATCTTTGCTGGGCAGAGGCGAGAAGAAGCTCATTGGCCCCGAGGTCAGCTGGACGGGCTGAGCGCTGGATTTTCCAAACCACTTTCCCTTTTCGGCAAGTGCCCAGACATTGCCTCCCGATCCGGAAAACGAAATATTGCCCGTCTGTGGTCCATCTGCCGCAACATTCGACCGGAGGGGTGCGCCAACCGGGCAACAGAGGATGCAGGTTCGTTCCGTCCACCGAAACCTGCCAAAGCGAGCCTTGTGTAGTGTTGAACCCCCCGACTCTGAATCGAATCACCTTCCCGTCCGGCGACCAGGCAGGTCCAAAGACTAAATCGGGCAAAGAGATCAGCTTGTGAGATTCGGCGCCATCACTTTTTGCCGTGAATAGGTCTTTGCCGTCAGAGTAAGCAATCATTCGACCGTCAGGAGACCAGGCGCCGGCCTGTCCCGCGGTATCGCCCAGTCTGCGAGGCGGACCCACCGAGCACAGGCACGGCCCAGAGCGGTCCATGGAATGCCGTCTGGCCCACTTCGTCCGCGACGAGCAGGCTTGCTCCGTCGGGGGAAACAGCCAGCAAGCAGATAGTGGGGGCAGGAACTTGGACGTGGCGCCACCTCCCCACCGGAGGCGGCTACTTGCGCGATGACCGGGCCCTCGGAAGTAGTTTCGTTAAAGTAAAGACTTGCACCGTCAGTCCCGACGAGATACTTTGAATTGCCGTCGTGAGTGACAGGCACGTATCCTGACACTTTGGGCAGAGGAAGAGGACGGGATTGAAGATAGATGAGCGACGCGATGACGACCAAAGCAAAGCCGCCGATCGCGAGCGGCCCACTTTTTCCATGACGGTCGCGCGGGCTGGGATACGATCGTTCGAACGGAAAGACGGTCTGTCCTGCTGACTGCTGAAAATTCAGAGCTCACTGCAGGCGGAGATATGGCGGCAGGGGATCGTCCCGAGTCCGTATCCCGCTTCAGGCGTTGCAGGTCGGCGCGCATCTTCCGCCGCACTCTGATAGCGCAGGTTGCGGTCTTTCTCCAAAGCCTTGCTGATGATGCGATCCAGTTCGGCCGGCACAGCAGGATTCAGTCGCACGGCGGGTGCGGGCGCGGCATCCAGGATGGCTTTGAATATCTCCGCGGAACTACCCGCTTGAAACGGGAGCGCGCCGGTCGCCATCTCGTAGAGCACCGCACCGAAGGAGAACAAATCGCTGCGCGCGTCCAGTTCTTTGCCGCGAGCCTGCTCGGGTGACATGTAGGCGATGGTGCCGAGCGTGGAGCCGGGACTGGTCAGGTGCTGTTCGTCGATCACGGCCGTCATTGTGTTCGCCGACGTCGCTTGGCTGGAAGAACTGGCAGGTGCGACCTTGGCCAGTCCGAAATCCAGTACCTTGGCGTGCCCGCGCTTGGTGACAAAGATGTTGGCCGGCTTGATGTCGCGATGGACGATGCCCTGCGAATGCGCGGCGTCCAACCCATCGGCGATCTCAGTGGCAAGAGCGAGCAGAGTTTCGTTCTCTAATGGCCTTCCCGCGATCAGATTCTTCAGCGTCACCCCGTCCAGAAACTCCATGGCAATGAAGGTCTGGTCACCATGTTTGCCGATTTCATGGATGGTGCATATATTGGGATGATTGAGAGCGGACGCTGCTCGCGCTTCGCGGCGAAAGCGTTCCAGCGCCTGCGGGTCTCGCGACAGTTCATCGGGCAGAAACTTGAGGGCGACGAAGCGGCCAAGCTCGGTATCCTCAGCCTTATAGACGACACCCATGCCGCCACCACCGAGCTTCTCGATGATGCGATAGTGCGAGATGGTCTGGTCGATCACTAAGATGTCCCCACGTTCGCCTCATCTTACGGACGCCTTAGCGGCCAGTCAACGAATGGCGTCCGACACGTCGCGCCTAAGAACGCCGGTGGTTGTAAAAAGCTCCTTTCGCAGTGCCCCCACCGGCATCTGCGCTTCTCAACCAGAGGGAAACTCCCGGAGCTATCCAGAAATGGGCTTAGAGGAGATCAATGGCGATCCCCTCGAAGCCGGCTTCTGGTCCGAATAGCTTTCAAATTGAGCGCGATGCACTTCATTTTGACCTCACTGATATGAGCGCAGAAGTGTAGCAGACCGGCCGAATGCCTTTGTTCGCGGAATTCTTCATCACACCAGTCCAGATTCCAAGGTGATCATCGCGAATAGATATTTAGGATGGTCGGCGTAACAGCGCAATTTTTTCGTAGAGTGGACGAGAATGCTCGCAAACTCGGAAACTATCCAGAAACGGACTTAGAGGAGATCAATTGGCGATCTCCTGGAAGCCGACTTCTGGCCTGGAATAATTTCCGGTTAGCCCGTTAACCGCCCAAGGTGGGCCAACGGACACGCGAACGTCCAAGGGGCATGACCAGACCCCACCATCAGCTTTGACATGCTCGGCATGCCAAGTCGTCGTTCAGTGCAAGTTTTCTACGGTATAAAGCACCGACGAATATCTGGGAAAGGGATACGCGTAATATTTTAAGTCCGGCGTCGCAACCAAGAGCTGGTTTGCGCGCGAGCTGTAGTCATCTGGAATACGTTTCCACGTTTCGCGATGCCCACTCGACAAGTCAATCACCGTGAGCGCCAGTTCGCCACCGGTCTGCTCCGCCACTAACAATGCTTTCCCGCTTTTGACGAACCGGATCGGGTATTCGTTCGCGGACGCTGTTTTCACCGGGACCGGCTGGCTCCCATTCTCGTGATAAAGAGAAATCCCGCCGCGCCCCTCCCGCAGTGCCACGGTATCCCCGCGCGGCGAGACTACAGGGTAAGTATCGCGGGCATCCGTCTTCACCAAAACAGGAGCCCCTCCCGCCACCGCTTGCTTATAGATGTTCCACTTGTTCTGATCGGTCTGAGCCTCGTAAACAACCATGCGACCGTCGTCCGACCAGACGTAGTGATCGAAGGCGATCAGCCCGGGAGTAGGAAGGTCTTTTGAGTCACCTGGTCCGATAGGCTGAAGCTGAAGCGGCAGCTTGGGACTTACGTGATTTGACGCGAGAACGATCCATTTCCCATCAGGCGAAATTGCCGGCGTGCCCACGCCCAATCGCACCGCAGGCGAACCGTCAGTGGCCCGGTAGTAAGCCACACTGTTATTCTCGAGATAATAGATCTCTCCCGCCTCATAAATAGAGATGAATCGTCCATCGGCGGAGATAGCCGTCGCTTCGGTGTCGTCGAGCCATGAATAAGGATGTTCGGCCTTGTCTCCTGGAAACAGGCCCCTGATCTGCCGTCGCCAGGTCTCGCGCGACAACAGCACGCGCCCATCTTTCGAGATATCGTGCAAGCGTACCGAAGGTAAGCTGAGGATAGCTCTTTCCTTGCCATCGGGAGTCACCGCAAAAATGGTGTCGGCCCACCCCGACGTTTTGGTCCCGGCAAACCACACCTCCTTGCCGTCCGGGCTCCAGGCTAAGCCTTCGACGCTCGCGTCTGTCGAAAGTACCGTGTGCCTCCCATTCATATCCACCAAATCGATGGATCCGTCGTCGTTCCCGACGATCGAGTGATTTTCAAACGCGATCCTGCTGCCGTCCGGAGAAAAACGAGGATGACCAATCCAACCCCCGCTCTGCTGAAACAGCACATGCCCTGCAGGAAATTCAAGCCGCGGGCCCTCGGGAGTCAAGACCGAAATCACCATCCGTTTGCCATCCGGATGCCAGTCGGCTTGTGCAACGTGTTCTGCCAGGGTGCGCGGCGATCCTCCGGCCAAGCTCACCGTCGCCAACGTCCCCCCGCAGGTTAGAAAATAAATTTCTTCACATCCCAGAAAAACGGCCAATTCATCCGAAGATGAAACGGCAGCGACCTCTGCCCCGGGAATCCCCAGTGGCCGTGACTCCGGGCTGCCTATTCGCGCGACCGAGATCTGTGGCTGGGCTCCTTCCCACCTCCCGCTATAAACGATAGTTTGTCCGTCGTGTGAAAAGCGCGCGCCCAAAAGCGTTCCGTCACGGAAGCTGATATTTGTAAAGCGCGCGATCGGCCTTTCGCGCTGACTCAGAGAAAGCGCTGCCCCAGCGACCACTACGGCAGCAGCGACCATCCAAGGCAATGCTTTCGCCGAAAATTTCCCGGTTTTCTCCGTACTGGAAGCCCTAAGCTGAGGAAGGTCCTCAGCGATCCACTCCAGCTCAAGCCTGACATCGTGTGCAGTCTGAAACCGATCGTCCGGATTCTTTGCCAGGCAAGAACTCACCACGCGTTCGAACGCCGCCGGGGTTAGCGGCTTGATTGTTCGGATGGGCGCAGGATCCCTTTCGAGAATCGATGACGCGAGGCTGAGCTGGCTCTTCCCATCAAATGGTCGCTTGCCGGTCGCCATTTCGTAGAGCACCGCGCCCAGCGCAAACAAATCCGATCGCGCATCTGCTTCTTTGCCCTCGATCTGCTCCGGCGACATGTATTGAATCGTGCCAATCACCATCCCGGCGCTGGTCAGCGGGGACAGCGGAGTGGCCTCGCTCATAGTCTTGGCAGCCGACAACAACGGAGCGCTAGAAGCCGAGGCCAATCCCGAAAGTGCCGCCTTTGCCAGCCCGAAGTCCATCAACTTTGCGCCGTTCTTGGTCAGCATTATGTTCCCCGGTTTCAAATCGCGGTGAACGATACCGGCTCGCTGCGCCGCCTCCAGCGCCTCGCAAACTTCTATCCCAATCCTTAGCGATTCCTTTAGAGCCAAAGGGGCCTTCTTCAGCCGGTCGGCCAGCGACTCACCTTCGAGACACTCCATCACCAGAAAGTCCACGCCATCCTGATGACCGACATCATGCAATGTGCAAATCCGCGGATGATTCAACGACGAAATCGCCCGCGCCTCACGCTCGAATCGTTGCTTCAGATCGGGATTGGAGGAAAGATGGTTTGGCAACACCTTGATCGCGACATCGCGCCCGAGCCGTGTGTCGTGAGCACGGTACACTTCGCCCATGCCGCCCGCGCCGAGGGGGGAAAGGATTTCGTAGGGACCAAGTTTCGTGCCCGAGGTAAGGGCCATTTGTGCGCGCAATTATAGCCTGCGCCGCACATTACACGTGAATGCGAAGATTCCGGGTGTGTTGTCGGCCACTCGAAGGTTATCCAGAAACGGACTTCGCGGAAATCTCTGGTGATGTCCTCGAAGCCGACTTCTGGCCC
>CAWCQR010000010.1:0-434991 GCA_963797725.1 Terriglobia bacterium | reverse complement strand
GGCTAGATAATGTGGGTCCGTAGGCAGCCCGGCCTGGAACAGTATAGATTTCGAGCGCTTTGCGGCGCTCGTATCAGGTTGATCCGCGCGTTCGCATCGCATTTGGATTATCCACAGAGGGATGGATTGGGTGGTTATGCGGTTGCGGTAGTCTGCGATTCGCTCTAATGGGCCTGTGCGTTGATAGCTTGCTCTTTCCCAGGGCACGAAACTAACCGGCAAGTTGGCCAGGTTCTTCGCGAACCATATTCCACGCCCCATTAGCAGACAACATATCCGGCTTTTCTGAGCGGTTCTAGAACCAGCAGGATCCTCTCTGGTGGCTCTTTAACGTATGCAATTGTTCAATGGTCTGGCCGGGGATGGTCGCGGCATTAGTCATAATCCTCGTCGTCACGCCTGAGCGGACCTATTGTTGAAAACGCTTGTGACAAGTTTGGAACGAGGGGTATCGGTCGGAGAGGTCGGCCCAGGGTGCACCAGTTTTTCGTAAGACCCGCAGAACACCGTTTATGACGGATCGGGCGGCTTTTCCAAGGTCGCCCTCGACCATCTTCTCGTCTCGTTGGTTTCGGTATCAGCGCATCGGAAATCTTCCGCTGTTCCACTGTTAGATCACGTGTATCGCGCATTCCTTTGTTGATGCCGCGCGGGCGCTTCCGGCGTAGCACCCGATAATGCGGGAGAATAACTTCCGAGTTGCCGGCAGCTCGCAAGTCGGGAAGTGGAAGACCCATGTCTGGAAAGCCAGAGACATCTATAAAAATGGCTATTCCCGAAACGACACCAATTGTTCCCGAATCACGGTCGAACCGGAAGTTATTTGCAACGGCGTGCGAGAACCTACGAGTGCTGACTACGACAGTTTACCGCGGCGATCCGTACCCGCTCATCGGCCGTTCGGATGCTCCGGGCGATTCACGCCAACACGAGAAAAGGATGAGCACTTCCGTGTGACAACGGAATTATACTGCGATTTGTTGGAGCCGGTAGGCGTTACCCTCGATGAGTTCAACAGGTCGTTTGCCGGCAAAAAGTTTATTATTTCTCACCGCGACTGCGACGTTCCGTTCCACATCCTCGATCTCATTCGCTTTAACGGTGCTCTGAAGTTGGTCAATCAAAGCACGAGTCCTGTGTCCGAGTTCGCAGGAATTCGCCTCCGCCAGCCGGAGCCAGTAATAGGCAGAGAGATAGTTTTTCTCAATGCAATAGCCTTCAAGATGTGCCAGGCCAACAATAAATTGAGCCGCTACTGAGCCTTCTTCGGCCGCCCTAAGATAGTTCTCGATGGGGTGCCCTAGTTCAGCCGATAGCGGCATCATCGTGCGACCGGTGGTTTGACCGTTACACTCCCTGAAAAGCAAGAAAAGCAGTTCGAATCGGTTCGACACGCCGAGCTTCTCGAAGACGTGGAAAAGATAATTCTTGACGGTATGCTCACTTAACCCGAGTCGCTCCGCGATTTGCTTATTGCTCTCCCCTTGGGCCGCATACTCAGCCACCTGAAGTTCCCGAGGCGAAAGCTGGTCAACCTTGCCAGCCTCAATACCCTCGCAGGATGGTGTATTCCTGAGGGCGCCCAGCAAAAACTCGGAATGGCCCCTGCTAGCCCAAATCTCGCCCCGGCTCACGCGCTCGATACAGTCCGCGAGCTCGGAAAGCGACTCTGTCCGGCAAAACACGCCTGAAGCGCCGCAGCGAAAAGCGCCGATAACCGATTCCCGGGTGCCCGTTTCCAGCAGGATTACGATCCGGACCGCCGGATTGCGGCGCACAAGAGACCTGGCGGTTTGAAGCCCTTTCTTTGCCGCATCATCGAAGTCTGCGCTGATCAAAACCAAGTGGGGTTCGTGGCTCGTTACAAGCGACAAAATATCGCCAGGGGCGGAAAGCGCGACTACCTCAAAGCGTGAGTCACGTCTCAAGGATTCCGCGAGGAGCTGATTGCTCATCCGGTTGCGATCAGCAATCAAAATGCGAATATTGCGCTTGGGCGTCGAAATCGGAGAAGACTTTGAAACCATCATTGACCCATCCTGCCTCGGCTAGAGTTGTTTTCGTGAGCTGCACACCGATCAACAAGGAAGGGCTCAACCCTCATACCGATCGACAAGGACGGGCTAAATTGGAATGGCGGAGTTTCGCCCAGTGTGCAAACTCCGGGCAAGCCTAAAATGGTTTCATTCCCGCAAATCATTCAAAGCCAAAAAACCATCAGTCAGATTTTATCAGCGACCGGTAACATCGGTAACATGTTACCGTTCGCTCATTCAGCTTGTCTGTACAATACTACACTTTTTCATCTAAGGAGAACCCTTGAGTTTTTTCCTCCTGTGGAAAATGCCTCTCTTCTCTACGCTAGGTCCAAACGGCCCTAGTCAATACCTAGTCGTTCGCCCGTTTCCAGCCGGCTCACCGGGCAGGCGTGCGCAAACTGAACACCCTGACAAGAGCGCTGCATGGCCTTTCCCGCGCGGGACTATTGCCTGCTTGTGCGGCTTGCGCTTCGTCAATAGGGTGAACACTCGTCGCAAAAATGACATGATTCTGGCTCAGTCGATCGAGCGAAGGAACTCACTGCGATTTCAGATCGCGCTACCGCTTTTGCTCCGCTGGGACGGGCCCAATCATTATGGTTCCGGCCATTGCGTGAACATAAGCGAGGGCGGGTTGTTTGTTCTGGCGGCTAAATGTCCTGCGGTGGGGATCGAGATCGAAGTTGAGTTGGTGTTGCCGGCCTTCGGGAGGGTACCGCGCCCTACCAGGTTGCGCTGCGTTGGACGGGTAAGTCGAGTCGAAACGTGTTGTCAGCTCAAGGGGTTCGCAATCACCGGAAAGTTTGTGAACGAATTGCAAACTGAGCCGGTTACGTGCGGATCCGCGATCGACTAACCCGATGTAGGCCTCTGAAGTATCGCTCGCGTCCATATGCCTTGCTTGGGATTGAGAGGGCAGAGCTACGTCGCCACTCAAAGTCTTACGGAAATTCTATCGATGGCCTCCGGATCGGCTGCTCCTCTCGATCCAGAGCGTCGCATCTCCTTTCCTTGACTAGAGTCTATTTTTCGAGGTCTTCTCGGCGTGCAGTCAGACCTTTTCGCCGAGACTGCGACTGCTACTCGATCCGCGGACTACTGCGGAGAACGATCGCTTGGTAATTCAATGACTGCATCCCCGGAGGTTTACATATGAATCGCATCTCAGTCGGAATGTCTTTTGCCGCACTCTTGCTGGCATGCGGCCTTGCGGTGGCTCAAGAATGCGCCGGCAAATCAACGGGACGGCTCGGCAGTCGCTGTTCAATCTGACGCCCGACACGCTACGAATGAAATGCCGTTTCAACAGCGCTTCCCGCGCTATCGGCTACGCAAGAGTGATGTCTTCGACTTGAAATTCAAGCTGTCTCCGGAATTCGATCAAACAGTTACCGTCCAACCGGATGGTTATGCCTCGCTTGAAGGAGTGGGCGATATTCAAGTGGAGGACAAAACAATTCCGGAACTAACAGATGCTATTCGGCTCGCCTACAAAGGTATCCTGCACGACCCAATCATCAGTATTTCCCTGAAGGATTTTGACAAGCCATTCTTCATTGTCGCAGGCCAGGTTGGACATCCAGGAAAATTTGAACTTCGCAGCGACACCACTCTGGTCGAAGCGCTGGCCATCGCTGGGGATACCAATTCTGCGGCCAAGCACTCGCAAGTGGTCCTGTTTCGGCACGTTTCCAATGAAATGGTTGAGGCGAGAGTGTTTGATGTGAAACGGATGTTGGCATCACGCAATTTGGAGGAAGATCCTCACCTGTTGCCGGGAGACATGGTGTTCGTCCCACAAAATAAGATTTCGAAAATCCAGCGGTACTTGCCTTCATCAAGCATGGGCGCATTTCTCAGTCCCACACAATTTTGACACAACCTACGGACAAGACAAACATGGCCATTCAACTCGAGTCCATTGACAAAATTACGGCGCAGCACTACGGCAGCGTGAGCCTGCGTGACGTAACCGCAGTCCTCTTCCGCCGGCGGAGACTTCTAGTTTGGTCCTTTGTGGTTATTCTTCTCGTTGCGGTTGTGCTGTCCGGTACTCTCTCGCCTTCGTATCAAGCCGAGATGAAAATACTGGTTCGGCACGGACGCGTGGACCCGGTGGTAACGTCGCAATCGAATGTCCCGCAACAAGTAATGCAGGAAGACATTACTGACTCAGAGCTTAATTCTGAAGTCGAGCTCCTGAACAGTCGTGACCTGTTGCGGAAGGTGGTCCTCGCCAATGGACTACAGACCAAACGTCGTTCATGGCTGAGTCTGTTTCGCAAGCCCAGTGAGGAAGTGGAAATTGCCAAGGCTATGCGCGACCTTGGCCCGGCGTTTGAAAGTAGATCCTTTGCGCAAGACCAATATTATTTCTCTAACGTACGAGTCCGCCGACCCTGATTTAGCTGCGCGCGTGCTGAATTCGTTAGGTGGACTTTATTTGGAGAAGCATCTTCAGGTCCATAGGCCACGGGGTGAATTTACTTTTTTTGACCAGGAGACGGCGCAACTTCGCCGCGGGCTCGACACTGCCGAGGGAAACTGAATGCGTTTACTAGCGAGCACGGCGTCGTCTCAGCTCAATATGAACGCGATCTCACTCTTCAAAAGGTCAGCGATCTTGATGCTTCTATAGCACAAACTCAAGCCTCGATCGCGGAAACCGAGCACCGCATTGAATCGTTACAACAGCAAATGACGTCGATTCCGCAACGCTTGACGACCCAGCTCCGAACTTCGGACAATCCCCAACTGCTGCAGCAAATGAAGTCCACACTCTTGACTTTGGAGTTGAAGAGGTCAGAGCTGCTCTCGAAATTCGAACCGACCTATCCGTTGGTTGTTGAAGTTGAAAAGCAGATTCGCGAAACGCAAGCCACGATTACCGGAGAAAGAACGCGCCGGTTCGGATGAAATTACCGACCAGAATCCGAACTACGCATGGGCGAAAGCCGAACTGACGAAGTCCAGAACTGAACTAAGCGGTCTGAGAGCTCGAGAGGCCGCCAATCAGGCGGCCTTTGCCAGCTACCGTGAGAGTTCGCGTTCTTTACAGCAAGCGTCCATTGTTCAGCAAGATCTGCTACGTACCGCAAAAACACAAGAGGACAACTATCTTCTATATTTGCGGAAAGAAGAAGAAGCCCGGATTAATGATGCGCTCGATGAACGTGGGATCCTTAACGTCGCCATCGTAGATCCAGCGACGACGCCGGCACTTCCTGCACGATCATCGCTCGTATTACGGATTGATCTGTGTTCTGCTCGCGCTCGGAGGGAGCATGGGTCTGGCCTTCGCTGGTGATTTCTTTGATCCTTCACTCCGTACCCCGCAGGACGTCTCGCGCTTGCTGGATTTACCGGTACTGGCTTCAATTCCGAAAGAACGGCAAATAAGCTAATGTTCCTTGAGTACTACAACCTGCTGGAACAGCCTTTCGGGGTGAGTCCGGATACGCGCTTCCTGTATCTGAACCATATGTACAGAGAGGCGTTGGCTTCGCTGTGGTATGGGCTAAGAGAGGAGCGCGGTTTTATGGCTCTGGTGGCGGAGCCAGGGATGGGCAAAACAACCCTCCTCTTTCAATTGTTGCAACGCCTTCGCACAACCTCCGCGCGAACGGTCTTTTTGTTTCAGACTTGCTGCGATTCCTCCGATCTAATTCGATATTTATTGCAGGATCTGGGTATTTGTCCGGCCCAGGATGTAGCTTCGATGCACTATCAATTGAACGAAGCGCTTCTTCGGGAGGCTAGGGCAGGCAGGCAATTCGTACTCGTGATTGATGAAGCGCAGAACCTGAGCGAACCGGTGTTGGAAAGCATTCGCCTCCTTTCAGATTTCGAGACTTCGCAAGGAAAGCTCTTACAGATCATCCTTGCCGGTCAACGCCAGCTGGTAAACACGCTGATGAAGCCCGAAATGCTGCAGCTCACGCAACGAATTTCTGTAACCCAATTCCTCGACCCCCTCGACGTGCCAGAAGTAGCGCAATATATCCGCCATCGCCTGGGGATAGCTGGATATGAGGGCAAGCCTTTATTTTCGGCTGATGCGCTTCAGTCCATAGCGAGGCAGAGCGGAGGGATCCCACGCAATATCAACAATATCTGCTTTGGGGCGATGTCCACCGCGTTTGCACTGGGTTTAAGGACCATTAGTAGCGAAATCGTTGAAGAAATTGCGGGTGAACAAAATCTTAACTCTCTTAGGAAAAGATTAGGCGCAGCTCCAGGCCAGTCTTTGGCGAATGAGACCTCTGCGCCACTCGAAGTTTCCGGTAACTCTCCGCGGAGCGGTTTCTGGCAACGGATATCAAGGCCAGGTTGGCTGAGCCGATATGCACGCAGTACGGCCTCGTTGCTCGTTTTGTTACTGGCAATCGGAACAGGAGTTGCGGTATGAGTCGGACTTTCGAAATATTGGAGCGAGCGCAACAGGATCGAGATCTCTTTCGCGTCCCTCCAATTACTAAAGCCGATACCGGCCGCTGGTGCCACGACTGCAGGAAGGAACTCTCCTGTATCGGAATCGTTGATACGAGAAGAAGTGCTGGGGCTGGTGCGGCGTGTGTTTCTTGCGACCGACGGTACCGGCACTTCAAGCCTGCGGCGAGTTGTTTTCTGCGGTATCGACGAGGCTGCCGGTAGCAACCTTCTTTGCGCTCGAGTTGCACTGACTCTGGCCGAACAAATCCAGTCGCAGGTATGCGTTGTAGATGCGAACATCCATGCGCAGTCCTCGAGTTCCTTACTGGATTTACTTCCTCTCGACACCGCACCGCATTCGCCGGACCAAGATTCAGATGGGATCGCACAAAAGCTCACAAATAACCTCTGGGTTGTCACCGGCGATCCTTCGCGCGCTAACAAAGCTGCTCTAACGTTGGATGACCTGCGAAGTTGGATCACATCTCATTCCAGCGAGTTCGGACACGTGGTCATCAGCGCTCCCCCAATCGGCTTGCATACAGACGCAACCGTTCTGGGTCAGATTGCCGATGGCGTCATCCTTGTGCTGGAGGCGAATTCCACGCATTGGCAAACTGCGCGCAAGGCGAAGGAAGCCCTGGAGAGCGCTAACGTCCGGATTCTCGGTACCGTACTCAACAATCGTACTTTTCCCATACCTGACAAGATTTATCGCATGCTTTAGGGCAAGCAATACGCCTTCCTCTCGACAATACTTACCAGTTCATTTTTTACCCCATCCCTAAATAGGAAGTTCATGACTCCCAGTAGGCGGCAATTCGTGACGCATGTTGCAAAGGTGTTTGACCTTTGCGCATTGGTCATTTCGTTTTTCCTCGCCACCGTCGTCCTCTATTCCCCGACCAAGGTGCTGACTCTTGCCGGCTTGATGGATTTACGTATCAAGCTTGGGAATTGTCTACTGTTCGTATTGCTGCTGATCACCTGGCACTGCCTGTTCATTGTTTGCGGGCTCTATGTATCAAAAAGGTTGACACGGCTTCGCGTTCAAGTCTTCGAAGTGGTCAAGGCGACATTATTGGCGGTGGGTTTCCTGTTTTGTGTAGGCCAATTGTTCCACGCATACATAATCAACCCGACGTTCGTCCTCGTCTTTTGGGCTTTCTGTGCCGGCTTCATGTGTTGCGGACGTTTGGCAACTTACTCACTTCTGCTGTTCTTACGACGCCGCGGAAAAAACAGCAGATTCATGCTAATTGTGGGGACGAATGATCGTGCAATAGAATTCGCCCGGCAGATCGCCAGCCATCCAGAGTTTGGATATAACATCGTGGGTTTCGTGGATGATGACTGGTCCGGAATTAGCAAATTCGAAGCGACAGGGTACTCCCGTTGCTGTACCTTCTCGGATCTTGCCGACTTCTTCCGGCATAACGTTGTTGACGAGGCGGCGATTTACCTGCCTCTCCGATCGTATTACGAACATGCGGCTCAACTGATTTCGCTTTGCGAGCAGCATGGCATCGGAATCCGGCTTGATTCGCAGATCTTTAACTTTAGAGTCTCCCCAGGCGTTGAACGACTGGACGCAAGCTTCCAAGCATCCGCCACGGACTCCGCTGACGTCTGGCCCGGCCTGGCCAAACGGATTTTAGATTGCGTAGTCTCATCAGTACTTCTTGTTCTTTCCGCGCCTTTGTTCGTCGTCGTCGCGATTCTCATCAAGTGGACGTCTCCGGGGCAGGTCTTTTTCCGTCAGACACGCGTAGGTTTGAACAAACGGCAATTCAAGATATTCAAGTTCAGAACCATGATCGCGAACGCGGAACAGCTCCAGGATGACCTGCTTCCGATGAATGAGATGAGTGGTCCCGTTTTTAAAATAAAACATGATCCGCGCGTTACTCCTCTTGGAAGGGCATTGCGAAGAACGAGCATTGATGAGTTGCCACAGTTATTGAATGTTCTGAAAGGTGACATGAGCCTTGTCGGACCACGGCCAATGTCCCTGCGGGATTATCAACTGTTTGATCAGGACTGGCAGCGGCGCCGCTTCAGCGTCAAACCCGGCATCACTTGTCTTTGGCAGATCAAGGGTCGTAACTCCATTCCATTTGAGGAGTGGATGCAACTCGATATGCAATACATCGACAAGTGGTCGCTATGGCTCGATGTCAAAATTCTGCTCCAGACACTGCCCGCTGTTTTGCGCGGTACCGGAGCAGCCTAACGCGGGAAGCAATACAAATCGGCCCTAGCACGTTTTCAAAGTCGTCTTGGCACTACTCAAAGACAACTGATAACGCCAGGGTTATGAACCTAAAACTAACCGTTTCTCAAACATTCTCTGAAGTCCGCGGCAGCGAGGTAGAGGAAACTTTGTTGACCTCACCTGTGCCGGAACGGACGAGCGCGACCGAAGAATTTTCTGTGCTGGTTGCTACAACGATTCAAGGCGTCGAGGAATTGCGTTCGGCATGGACAGGATTACCTCAAAATCTGGAAACCGACATCGACTATTACCTCCACACCTTGGAGAGTGATTCGACAGCCATCCGTCCCCATGTGATTACGGTCTGGAAGGATGGTATCGCCCAGGCGATGCTTGTCGGGAAGGTGAAAAGACGCAAAGTCTCAACCACGATCTCATTTGTTCGTCTTTCCGGTCCAACTTCCAAAGTACTCGAAATCACAAATGGGGGGAGAATCGGACAAGCATCGTCCGCCATCGACAAGTTGCTCGCATTGGAGCTTCGCAAAGTCAGCGACAGTGGAGAGGTGGACATGGTTTGCTTTCCGCGTTTGCCTTTACATTCAGAACTCTTTCAGCACGTTCAGGAGTTGCCGAAGTCCCCCGCAAGAAAGCGCGTTTTGCATGTGTCTGATTATTTAGTGTTAAGTCTGACGGGTCCTGACGGAAAAGCTCCCGCTGCATTCGGCGGGAAAGCTGGGAGAGAGACGAGAAGAAAAGCACGGATTCTACAAGACGCATTTCCTGGCAAAGTGCGGCTGGAACGCTATTCCCGACCGGGCGAACTGGATACCGGCATTCGTGATGCCGTGGCGGTTGCAAGCACGACGTGGCAATATTTTCTCGGTTATTGCAGTTTTTTCGATACAGCACAAACCCGAAACAGTCTTGAATTCTTTGCCGAAAAGGGATGGCTTCGTATTTACGTTCTCCATGTTGACGATTCCCCCTGTGCTTACTTGATCGGCCAGCTGCACAACAAGAGTTTTTATTCTCAACACGCCGGGTACCGTCCAGAGTTCGCACGTTTCTCTGTTGGATCGTTGCTGACAGCATGGGCGCTTGAAGACCTGGCCACTGCTGGTGTCGAACAGGTTGACTTGGGCGAGGGCCGCCAGGAGCATCATCGACGGCTCGGATGCCAACTCCGCCAGGAAGGCACACTGCATTTGTACTCTCGGACCTGGCGGGGCTTCAGCCTGAATTTGCTTTTCGGTGCTACGAAAGCTGTCCGAGTTGGGGGCCGGTATCTTTTGTCAGAACTAGGGCTCAAGAGAATTGAAAGCTTTCGGAAAGAAGCTTTTGATGGCCAGAGTGCGGCGGCGAGCGCCTCAGAGGCTCTCCATTCCAACCCGAGTGGTTGTACCGCTCTGTACAAGCGTCAAAGAAGCTTGCAACAACTCCGACACGCCAATTACGACACGGGTTGATTTGGCAAACTGAGCTACTGAGTAACGAGTCGCTGTTGCAGGAATAAGTATTGGTCATGGCCTCTGAACATATCAGATCCAATAGCATCCCGGTGATGGGTAGACTCCCGTCGAGCCGCTTTCGTTTGAGGGGGCGCGTGTCGGAGGGGATGTCCTTTATCCTCGCTTCGCTTGCTGTCCCGATTACGATCTTGGCTAGCCGGAGAATGCAGAGAATTCTTCTGGCGATTGTGCTTCTCAACGTATCGATTGGGATTGAGAAGCATTTCTTCCTACGAGAAGAGATCGCCAGCCTCGGTTCGCTGGGCGGTCTGCGAATTTCATTAACCAACATTGCCCTAATAGGGCTGTATGTCGCGTGGCTGATAAGAACCGTGATTCAGCCCCGCACGTCTGCGCCACGACGTGAAAGTCTAAGCAAAGTAACTCTCCCAGCAACACTACTCGTGCTGTTCTACCTTCTGTCCCTTCTTGTAGCGGGCGATACCACGCTTGGTTTGTTCGAAGTGTGGAGTGTTCTGGAATTATTTCTTTTGTACCTTTACATTGCCTGGGCTGAAACGTCGCGCGAAGATGTGCTTTTCATCGTCCGGATTTTGTTACTTGGTCTCATCGTCCAATCCCTTCTCATGCTGGCCCAAGCTGGTGGGTTAGTTGGAGATATCGATTTCTATGGAATCAAAGCGCGCGCGGAATTTGCTGGAGACAACCGGGTTTCCGGCACTATCGGGTCGCCGAATCCGGCGGCAGCATATCTCGCGATGATGATGGCGCTAGCTCTGGGCGTGCTGCTCACGGATGCCGACCGACGGGACAAGTATCTGGCGGGGCTCGGCTTGGCCGCAGCTACGATACCGTTGATTTTTACGCAGTCCAGAGGCGGGTGGATCTCTTTCTCCGTAGGTTTGGCCAGCGTTTTAGTCTTCGGTAGGCGAAAGGTATCTTGGAAAAGTTTACGGATTGTAACTGTCGTGCTTATTCTCCTGATCATTCCTTTTGCCGGTGCCATAAAAGAACGCTTGCAAAACGACGACAACGGATCAGCAGCCGCTAGAATGCCTCTGAATCGCCTCGCCGGTAACATGATCGCGGATCATCCTTTAATGGGAGTAGGAGCAAACAACTTCGCCGTCGCCATGCAGTCATATCTGACACATGGATTTTCTGGAGAGTTTCTCTATACCGTGCACAACACCTATCTCCTGGTGTGGACGGAAACAGGCATTGGCGGCTTGATCGCCTTCGTGTGGCTTTTAGTAGCGGTCATTAGGCAAGGGTCGAGATGTTGGCAATCTCGGGATAACTTGTTCGCGCCATTGGCGCTCGGTTGCACCGCCGCCGTTTTAGGTTTCATGGTGCAGATGCTATTCGATCCTTATCGTGGTGGCGCTGCGACCCACTTGCTGTGGCTTTTTGCGGGCTTGGTCACTCTGATGGGTCGCAAGAGCGTTAGCGTCGTTCCGAACGCTAGCGCGATTACGATGAGGGAACGGCCCCCATTCCAGTTTGCTCGTCAGTGAACAGTGCGACAGCTGCCGCAAACTGGCAAAACCTAACCGAACACAACTTAAGAGAGCACATTTAATGATCCATGAAGTTCGCAAGCTCTTTTATTTCGTCAAGATGCCATTTTTCAGTGACCATCCAAAGGCCAAGCAATGAGTTCGGCTCCCGACATTCTTGAGAAACTTACCCCGCTCGACTCGCCGCGCAATCCGGCGAGGGTTTCGATCCAATCGGTATTGGACAAGGTCGCCATATTGGCGCACCGGCACCAGGGTTTTTTGACCTTATGCGATCAGGGAGGCGTCAGCGCAACCAACTTCGCGACAGGAGTAGTTGTTGGGAGAGTGTGCGGCAAGGCGGAGCTGGGAGCGTACACGCTGGCCTGGACACTCATGGCGCTGGCTACCGGAATCTCTGCAACTCTGACCACCACTCCCTATACCGTATTCGGCCCCCAGTTGAGCCGGCGGCGGCGAAGCCGTTACCTGGGCAGCATACTCGTGCATCAGTCGACGCTCTCGGTAGTGTTCGCGGTGTCGATCGCCATCGGGACGCTTTTGGGACACTGGCTGGGCTGGACCTCCGACAGCATCTTTCACGTGATGATGACCACGGCTTGTATCATCGTGTTCTTCAGCATGCGGGAATTTATTCGCGGAGTCAGTTTTGCCGAACTGAGAATTGGCTGGGCGCTCTCGATCGATGTGGCTGCGTGTCTCATCCAGGCCACGGGAATGATTCTCCTGTTCTACTCCGGCACGCTAACCGCATCCCGAACTTTGGCTTTGCTCGGCATCTCGTCCGCGGTTGCCGCCGGCGGCTGGCTGGCATTTCACCGGGGAGCTTTCCACCCCGACACCCGGCTCTATGTCCGGGATCTCAAGCGCAACTGGCACTTTGCCAAATGGGTATTCGGCAGCGGCATCGTGTCGCAGGTCGCCAGGTACATGTATCCATGGCTGCTGGTGGCTTTCCACGGAACCTCGGTGACGGGAACGTGGGGCGCCTGCAGTTCGATTGTTGCAATGGGTAACCCGGTGCTTCTGGGCCTCGGGAATTACATTTTGCCGAAGATTTCGAACGTTTACGCTGCTTCGGGCATGGCAGCGATGAACAAGTACGTTCACCGGTCCGGCCTGGTATTCGCTTCACTCCTGGCGCCCATCGTACTTCTTCTTGGAGTCTTTGGGGAACGGGTCCTGACCGGCGTCTACGGGAAGGCATATGCTGGAGGCGCCGGAATATTACTGCTTCTTGCAGCAACCTTCCTGATTAACGCTTTCGCGAATCCCTACTCGCAAGGACTATTTACTTTGGAGCGCGCTAAAGCCGACACGTTGGTAAATGTCGTATGGGTCGTCCTTCTGTTTACGATCGGGATACCGGTGGTGAAGTGGTACGCAGCTATCGGAGCAGCAGCGACGTTATTCCTCACCAGCAGCGTAACGACAGCAATCCGGATTGGTGTATTCGCACGCGAAGTTCGCCAGCATTCCTGAAAACGGATTTTTCGTCGCAAGCGGTATTTCTTGTGTAACGCGTCCTCAAACAATGGCCAAGAACATTGCATTAATAGGTTGCGGTGCGATTGCGAGGGCATTCTATCTGCCAGTGCTCGCTAAACATCGGGCGGAGTTTGACAGCATCTGGCTCGTCGACCCAGGCGATCATGCACTGTCGACTGCCGCGGCTGTCGTACCTGCAAAAACTGCTCGTAAACTCGCAGACGTGCATGACGACATTCACTTTGTGATTGTCGCAACTCCGAATCATTTGCATTTCCCGCTTGCGCTGGAGGCAATGTCACGAGGGGCCCACGTTCTAATTGAAAAACCCTTCGTGATATCGCCGGAGGAAGGCAAAAAGCTTATTGCGGCTTCGACGGCGGGTACTCGCGTGGTTGCGATCAATCAGACGCGTCGCTTTTATCCTCTCGCGCAGGAGTTGCGCCGGCGAATAAAGACAGGCGAGTTTGGCTCGCTGAAGTCAATCGTGCATCGGGAAGGCACCAAGCTTACGTGGCCTTTCGAATCCGGCGCGGCGTTTGCTCCGGGAGCCCAGCGGACGGGCGTCATTATGGACTTTGGGATTCACGTCATTGACTTCTATCACTACCTGCTGGAACCAAAATGGACTTTCCTCTCGGCGATTCATGACGGGTTTTATGGCCCGGAAGGCTTGGCTGAGATCAACCTCCAAGCCGATGATGCATCGCTTTCGATTCGCCTGAGCCGCTACCATCCGCAGGAAAACCTCGCACGTTTGACGTTCGAACGCGCTGAAATCACCTTCGACGTCTATGGCAGTGCGAATTACTCCATTCGATCGAACTCAGGCAATGTCATACAGCTTGTTGTTCCAAGTACCTCGGCCGATTACGGCAGTTTTGCCGAGTCTTTATTGTTAAATTTTCTTGCCGCCGGCGAGAAGCGCGAACCGGCAATCTGTGATGCTGAGTCTTCGTTGCCCGTGATCGGGCTTCTCGACGAGATATACCGTCGAGCTCAGAGATATCCTGCAAAGCTTGGCAGTGCATGAAGGAGAGACCGAACGTGCGTATCGTCGTTTTTGGAGCTGGGGGTTGCGTCGGCGGATGGATTTGCGAAGAACTTTCTCAGCGACACGACGTCGAAGTCGTCGCCTGCGTACGGAAATGGGCGTCGGCGGTTCGGGTTGCGCGGCGAGGAATTGATATCAGGCAGGTTGATCTCGAACGTGGAGACGATCTGTCACACGTCTTGGCCGGAGCGAGTGTTGTTGTTAACGCAACCATGCCCGCTGCTTCAGTCGAACCGAAACTCGCCAAAGACCTCTATCTTGCCTCGATCAAGGCCGGTGCGCGGCGATTCATTCAGTTCAGTTCTGCTGCCATCTATGGAAACCGCGTCGGTGAAGTGAACGAAACCACGAAACCAGCTCCGGATAATGATTACGCACGCGGTAAAACAGAAATGGAGAACACTTTAGCCCAGGCGGCAGTGAATTCGGATACGCAGCTCTTTATTTTTCGCCCAAGCATTATCTATGGTCCATTTTCCGATGGTTGGACAGTGCGCTATGTGGAGCGAATCGTCAGAGGAAAATGGCAGAGCTTAGGGCGGGCCGGGAGTGGCACCTGCAATCTGGTGCATGCCCATGATGTTGCCAAAGCTGTGGGTGCGGCAGCAATTGAAGATGTAGCTCCGGGAATGCATATTCTCAATCTGAATGGACCCGATCGAATAAGCTGGAACGATTACATTGAGCGACTGGGCAACGCGATTGGAACTCATCGATCGTGCAACACCGAATTCGGCATGGTTCCGCGTGATGTCTGCAACCGCGGAAGTCATGAGGATAGGCGGCAAGGTCGGTTCGATTCGTTCGTTCTATCGGCGTTCGAATGGATCGGTCAGAACTGCGATCACAAGCGCGAAGGCCGTCACCAATCTTTATCCACCATCGAGTGAGTTAAGTCTCCTTAAGCGCAAAGTCCATTATTGTGCTGATCAATCCGCCCAAGTTCTTCGCTTGAAACCTTCAATACCGCTCGAGGATGGGCTTCGGCAATCAGTGGATTGGTGCCGAACCCACGGAATCATCTAGTTCAGGCAAACCAATTACGATAACCACCCTTCGTGACGCACGATGCAACTCTCGATACGCGTAAGCGCCGTCTGACTTACGTTGACGGATTGAGACCGAGGATCAGACACGTGGTGCGCGATCGTGGACAGTGATTCTGTAAATATTTTGGGAGTTAGTGAATGAGCTTTGTCAATATCCAGCATCGGGAATGCGAGGCCGTATTGTCTTCTGCCAGACACGCTGAATTCTTCTTTGACGACCGAACAATTAGTTGGCCTAAAACATATGACGTTTTCGGCGTCAACGTTGCTGGGACTACCTATGCGCAAGTGACCGATGTTTTGATCCGATGCGCTAAATTTCGTCGTCCCGCCATCGTGGATTTCGCGCCTGTGTCCATATTGGTCGAAGCATCGCGCAATCCGGTTTTTCGTTCCAGACTAAATTCATTTGATTTGGTGTGTCCGGACGGGCAACCGGTACGTTGGTATCTCAATCACTTTGAGAACCTCGGACTTCCAGACACCGTATGCGGTACAACAACCACTCTCCGCCTTTGTGAGGCTGCCGCCCGCGAGGGCGTTAGTATTTATCTCTACGGTTCGACGTCTGAGACATTGCGACAACTCCAGGTACGGTTGCTTTCCCATTTTCCCAGATTGCAGATTGCGGGCGCGGAATCGCCACCGTTTACTTTACTGAGCCCCGAAGAACGCCGCGCAGTGGCTTCTCGCATCAATGACTCCGGAGCTGGTCTCGTATTCGTTGGCATAGGATCTCCCAAGCAGGAGAATTTTGTTTGGGAGCAACAGTCCGAAATTAAGGCCGTCCAACTCTGCGTTGGTGCTGCTTTTGATTTCATAGCTGGAACGAAAAAACGTGCGCCCCAATGGGTACAGAGGATCGGCCTGGAGTGGTTTCACAGGCTGTGCAGTGAGCCCGTCAGACTCGGAAAGCGCTACACCGTGGGAAACCTTCAGGTTTATGGCTCTGCTTTTGCCCAGGTTGTTGCGCCTCAACGGTACTGTATGACGCAGATTCTAGAGACTTCTGTGAGTCACACCGGCAATAAAGCAACACTGAACAACATCGACGATGTTGTTAAGGAAGGGCCTTTGTATTGGATGTGGGGTTTGCGCATACTCAGATGCCATCGGCAAAACACGCTATTCCGCCAAATACGCGCAGAGCGTTCCCGTCATTACGGCAGCCAATAAAAATGACAAGTTGGCCTTCGACCTTTGTCCCGGCAAGGGCTACAACATTGTCCGCGACGCCAGCGAGCGATATGGTTCGGCGACATACGACCTGGAATTAGGCTACTCTTACGGCCAATACGCGGCATTTTCTAATGATAAAGAAGTGCTAGATAACGCCTCATCTGGAGGCGTCATGAGTCAGATCGCCATATTTCTACTGGAGATGGGCGTTGTCGATAGAGTACTAACAACGCACTTCACATATGAGTCCGAACCACGCACCATGTGTATTCTTGCCGACTCAAGGAACCAGATCCTCCGCTCGCAAGGATCAAAATATTGCCCGGTCGATCTTTCGGAAGCGGTCAGGGAAATAAAGCAAAACGACTACCGGGTGGCCATTATTGGAACGCCGTGCCAAATCGCAGGCATACGAAATATTCAGAAGGCTGATCCATCCTTCAGCGACAAGATCGTAGTCACTATCGGCAACTTCTGCGGTGGCATTAAAAGCTTCACTAACATCTCGTTACTCGCAAAACGCAAAGGGATCGACCCCGGACACATTACGTCTTTTCGCTTCCGTGGCAATGGCCAGCCGGGAACCATGTCGATCCAAGATGATTCAGGGAAAGTCGTCGAACACCCGTACCCTAAATATGTAGGACTAACTGGCCTTTCAAAACATCTACGTTGTCATTTATGCGTGGACGCGACAGCCGAGCTAGCGGATATCGCATGTGGCGATGCTTGGTTGCCGCGATTTCTGAAGGACGCAAACCCGTGGTCGATCATTATTACCAGAAATAAGAAAGCGGACGACCTGATAGCTAAAATGATCGACAGCCGGATTCTGACCAGTAGCTATATATCGTCATCTGAGATAAAGCTGTCTCAACGCGAAAATCTGGCGAGCAAGAAGAATCGCCATAAGTCCCGCTCATATTTGTATCGACGTCTCGGCATCACAATTCCCTTATTCGACGGCGGCTATCACGACAACGCAATCGATATATGGACAGAAGTGAAAGTGCTATTCAAACACAGAGTCAAATCGATGCTGGAGTCACTGCATATCTTCCCCATCGTGCACAGGCTGGTGAAAGCCCTATGATTATCAGTACCGCTGCAGACTTGACATCGGCGGCGTCCAGCGGTCTCGCTTTTCTATAGCTGCATCCGCTATTGCCCGACAGTTTGCCTAACCTGAGTCACTTTGTCTTAGATCATCGATATCGACCCATACCATGAAGCCACGAAATCCCTTATTACCTAACATATCTTGGATTACTCCTGACTATTTTCTGGGTGTTGATGCTCATGTTGTCCCTGCATTGTCGCGTGACTACAATATCGACTGGGTCCTCATAAATACGCATAACACGAAGAGGGACTTAGATCAGACTGACGCCTGGCGACTGTAAGCCAAGGCTGTATCAGCTGAACTATCGACAACGGGATCCGCGGGTCATTATCGACTATTACCGTCTCCTGTTCGAGGTGCGCAAAGCCAAGCCGGATCTAGTCTACGTTTCATTTCACGGTCTTCCCTATTTTTTCCCCGCATTGTTCTCAATGTTGGACCGCCATAGAATTATCTACGGAGTCCATAACGTCACCACTCCTGCAGGAGCAGCTCACGAGCATGCCATGCGACTATACAGTCGCTATGTCTTAAAACGAATAGAACACTTCCAGGTATTCTCTGAGTATCAATTCCACACTATCAAACGCTTACTACCCGACAAACGTCACCATTTCATCCCCTTGCCATTGGAAGATTACGGCCCATCCGAAGTCACGCCACCGTCAGACACGATCCGCTTTTTGTTCTTCGGATGCATAAAAGATTACAAAAGAGTTGACCTGCTGATAAAAGCTTTTCAACACCTGCAACAAACGTCATCGCGACGTTCAGAATTGCTCATTGCGGGCGATTGCGATGATGGGGTCGTTACGAGGCAATGATAGCCGGCAATGAAAGCATCCAGACCAGAATTAACTTCATCCCGAATAAGGACATCCCAGATCTAATATCGGGATGCCACTACGTGGTCTTGCCTTATCAAGACGGAGCTCAGAGTGGTGTCCTTAATGTTGGCTTACAAATACAAGAAACCGGTTATCACCTCCGACATTGAGGCGTTCAAGGGGCCGGTCATTGCGGGCGATCACGGGGTTTCACTTTATTAATCGATCTGTCGACAGCTTGACGGAGGTGATGAGGGAAATACTGGCAAAGCACGACTCTCAATATCAAACGCTCGTAGACAATGTAGCCCGTCACGTCGCCGCGGCGTCTTCCTCTGACAATGCTATCGACAAGTACAAACAGTTATTGAATGACTCCTTGCGTCATCAAGAAATCCCGATGCCCAACCGCTGGCAATAGGAAGCCGCTGACTGTTGTCTGATGTATGGCCTATCAAGCTGGCTGGCGACGGCGAAACACACTATGAAAATCGGCATACTTACGTACGTTAAAGAATATTCGAATCTGGGCACCAACATGCAGTGCTACTGCACGCTGAAAGCTCTTCAAAAGGCTTATCCCGACGCCCAGGTCGAAGTGGTGCAATATTATAAGCGGGCTCCTGTAAAACGCCCCTATCTGTCCAGCATTTCCTGGCAGTCTCTTAAATATGACTACATCCGAAGCGTAAAGTATGACAAGTTCTTTCGCGAGGAAATCGTATTAAGCCAGGATGCGCTCGTTTCTTCGGATCCCGACAAGGCACTAGAGTTTATAAAGAAACAAAACTATGACGCAATATATGTCGGTGCTGACACCGTATTAGAGCTAGGAGGACACGGCAAAGATGGCCTGACGGCATACTGGCTGGACAGCCGTCTGAACGGCATCAAGGTCCTGATCGCGGCTTCCTCGCATAATGTTACTGCCCAGATGCTCTCCGACAGCCAACGACGATCTATGCAGGAGGCTGTTAACGGTTTCTCGCTCCTCGGCGTTCGAGACGACGCAACGTTTCAATTGATGTCGCATTTTGTCGGCCCCCGAGAAGGACGATTGCAGCTTGTGCCGGACCCGACATTTACCTACGATATTGACTACCGTCATGCCGAGCGATATGTCAGAACGCGACAGGTGGATACAACCAGACCAATCGTTTGTCTGCACCTTCTACGAACAACAAAGTGGGGCTCGGCACTGGCGGCCCACTTCAAGCGATTTGGCTACCTCGTGGCATCGTTGCGGCCTGCCCATTACGCAGACATATTGCTCACGGATTTATCTCCATTCGAGCAGATGGGAATATACAAGTATTTCTCTCTCGTAATCACACACCGATTCCATGATTCCATCTTTTGTCTCAAAAACCTGACTCCGGTCATAGCATTCCCGGAGTATGCCACCGATGTGACCCCGGTCGGTAATTCGAAGCTTTTTTCCTTATTCCGATCGTTCGATCTGGATCGAACGCATTATCTGGGCAGCCAGAATACCCTTTCCGCCGACTATTTCGTCGATACATACAAAGACTCTATTGCGGTTTTCAATGACAGGCGCGATCACATTTCGTCGGTACTTCAACGGAGCCGACAAGACTACGAAATGTTCGTCGCGCGATCCAAAGCACTAGTTAGCTGACTTCTGCGATCTCCTGCATCTAATATTCCATTTCTTCATTCCCTAACATGCGAGTCGTCATTACAGCGCCGTCACTCGATCCTATGACAAATGTCAGCGGAATCTCATCTCTGACAAGACTGATCATTGATTGTAATAAGTTCAATAGCTATACGCATATTGAGGTAGGCAGGAAAGACAATGAAATAAGGAACGCCTGGTGGCTTATTCGGATAATCGGCCTTTACATAAAATGGACACGAATGTTGCTCGGTTCCAGAGATACGTTTATACATTTCAACCTCGCATTAAATACTCCGTCCATCGTTCGAGATTCGCCAATGATCGTGGCAAGCCGACTATGCGGTAAACGCATGATTATTCACCTGCATGGGGGAGAAGTGCTCACCCGTGCGAGGCTTCCACTCTGGCTAAAGTGCCTATTACAACTTACGTTATCAGGCCGAAATCCAAAGATCGTGCTAAGCAGTCAAGAGAAAGAATTGCTGAATCGGAGGTTGACCGCGGGCAATGTGGTGGTTTTGCCGAATTGCATAAGCCTGGAGTCTGCGAAGACATTTCAGCGTACGCATCCGACGAACGAAGGACTTGTCATTCTCTTTATGGGGCGAATTTGCCGACACAAGGGCCTCGAGTTTGTTTTTGATGCACTGAAAGACATGCAAGACCGAGGAAAGAGGTTCACATTCGTAATGGCCGGGAGGGGACCGGACGAAACCTCTTATATTCCCAGATTTCGGGAACTGCTAGGACCCCAGTTTCAATTTAAGGGCGTAGTTACGGGGGATCACCAGCGGGATCTTTTAAAGCAATGCAACATATTTCTTCTACCTTCATTGTTCGAGGGTCTTCCGATGGCCCTGCTCGAAAGCATGTCATATGGAGTGGTTCCTGTAACGACAAACGTGGGCTCGATCGGAACTGTGGTACGGGATGGAAACAATGGATTGATTATACCTAAGCGATCGACGGAGGGAATTGTGGCGGCTCTCGAACGACTGGGGAAGGACAGGGCGCTACTGGAGTCCCTTAGTCAGAATGCGCGACACTGCATGTTCGACAATTTTGGAGCGGACTTGTACATCCAGAAATTGAACGATCTATACCAATATGAATAGTGTCGTCACCTTTCATAACGTAAGCGATGCTAACTGGTGTGACGAGGTCCTGTGCTTCCTAAAGTCCAGGTATGATCTTGTTTCCATCGATACGCTTTACGACCTCTATAAAACTCCGCATCGTGGAAGCGACGTATGCCACATCACGGTTGATGATGGCGACAATTCGTTTTGCGACATAATCCTTCCGGTATTGCAAAAGCATAACGCTCCCGCTTCTGTATTTGTATCCCCTTTGGTTTGCGAACAGACCACCAACTATTGGTTTCAAGAGATACAGGCATACAACCCCGAGACCCTTCGCCAAATTTGCGCGAGGATGTTGGGTCTACCGTTCAATGCGGTTGCAACCTATAGCATTCACTCCATATTGAAGACGATGACTAAGAGTGACATCGATAAAGCGATCATGGAATACCAGATTACGACGGGCACTGCTGCGACGAAAGGCAGCAATATGACGGTTGAGCAGCTCATTTATCTGACAAAGGATGGTTTGGTGACAATCGGCGCGCACACTATGAGTCATCCGATCCTCCACAATGAGGATGATTCGACCTCCGAATATGAAATCTGTGAGTCTGTGAATCGATTGTCGGTTTTCCTGGGCCAACAAGTTAGATATTTCGCCTACCCCAACGGAATTCCTTCGCTGGATTTTTCGGCTCGGGAAGAGGCTTATCTTTGGAAGAGTGGTGTGCGATTGGCGTTCACGACAGAATCGGGGCATTGGTCTCCAGACAATAATCCGATGCGCATTCCCAGAGTTCAGATATCAGACAGAGAAAGCGTTCGTTCTATTAAAGCAAAGTTACTGTTCGGCTCAAATTGGAATACGATGAAAAGGCTAAAGCCGACAGGCGAGTATGCAGAGAGGAGGCGACTGGTTCGAATGCTGAGAGCGAACGATTCTCTCGATGCACGCCTTCGGATCAGCTAGCGAACCCCCTGGCATCGGAAGAGCCCAGGCCGTAGAGCAGCAATTTGACAACGATTCAGGTGACTATTTATCGAAGCACTTGACGCCGGAAAATATCAGCGAACAACGACGAATTCTTAAGTTCATTGAGCGAAAAGGAGACGTCGAGACATTATTGGATATAGGATGCGGGCCGGGCACAATGACGAAGCAGTTGTCAGATTTGGGCCAGCAGGTCTGGGGGCTGGACATTTCTGCAGACATGATTGAGCACGCGCGTGCTTGCTGGAGGGAAAAGGAAACAGCCGGCGAAGTCGTATTCGAGGTAGGCAACGCGGAGAACCTGAGGTTCGACACCGGGTACTTCGACGCAGTGGTGGCTGTCGGTGTCTTGCGCTATTTAGAGTCGCTAGAAAAAGGTCTAGAAGAAATTTACCGTGTGCTGAAACCGAATGGAATAATGGTCGTTACGTTTTACTACCGTTTTTCCCTCCATTGGTTCGTAATGTGCTTGTTTTATCGGCCTCTATTACCTTTTATTTCGATCGTGAAGGGTAGGTCCCTACGGGACTGCATGCTGAAATATAGAGCAGAGCCGTTGCCGTTTTTCTTACAGCACCTTCAAAAAGATTTTCAGTAAGATCGGATTTAAAAATATGGAAGTACAACATTCTGGTTTTGATGTCTTTCCCTTTAATCGCCTTTTTCCGACCACCTCACGGCGTCTCTATCTAAAGCTGGAAGCCTCGCTGTTTGATTCCCACAAGCTAGGTTGGCTGGGAAGTATTTGCATCGTCAAAGGGGTGAAATGAGGTTTTTTCAAAGTGCATTTCTGCCGTGAGGATTTTCGTGCTCGAGTTGCAAAGAGCATCCATTCGCCATGATTGATTCGTTAGTGGACAACGGCAGTAAGCCCGGTGGGAGCGGCGGGATCAGTTGAGGACGGAACATTGTGTTTCGACAGTATAGGCATCTGGGGATTTGCCTGGCCATTGTTAATGATGCTCATAGGGTCACTGGCCGGCCACCAGGAAGGGTCCGTGGGGGAGTGGAACGCGTAATTCCAATAAGTTCCCGAAACGCCGGCCGCCTGTATAGCGGTCAAGAAATTGTCGAGAATGGGCAGCCACCGCGGATCGGTATTTGGAACGCCGAATTCGCCTATAAAGCCTTTGGCATTGTTTTGGCGTAGCCAAGTGAGAAAGGGCTGAAGGCGATCGACGCCGAAATTTGGGATTGCCGCTTGAGCGGCGTAGGTTTGCGAGTAAGTTCCGCTGCCATCCGCGTCAAAATACAGATGGGCTTCGTAAAAAAGCTTGTTGGCTGGATCGACGATGTGGAGATTGCCATTGTCCCCAGGCCACCAAAATGCACTTGCCCATTGGGTTCCTTCCACCAGGATCGAAGTATTCATGTCCACGGAGCGAATGGCGCTCACCGCCGCCTGGGCTGAGGTTGGCCACACTCCAGCGCTGCCCATGTTGTAGGGTTCGTTCATGAGATCGTAATATCCGAGGCCCGAGGTCCCTTTCAGGGCTCCCGCAAGTTTCGTCCATAAATCTACAAATGCGGATATTGGCACCGCGGGTGATCCAATCACATCTCCACTATTTGGCGCGGCATTTCCGTTTTTAGCAACGTCTTGCGCCCAATGGCTGTTGTAGCGACCGTAGTTGTGCACATCTACGATCACCTGCATGCCTTGCGCACCGGCGGCCTGAATGAATGCCTTTAGCCCCGAGACGTAAGTCGCATCCAAGGGTCCGCCAAGTGTCGGCTGCGCCCGTTCCCATGCGATGGGCAAGCGTATGAGGCTAATGTTATTGCTCTTTAGATAGGTTAAATCCCGTCCACTCGGGAATGTGCCCCATGAATATTCCGCTTCACTCATATTGATGCCAATTGGCACGGCCGCCGGATTTGCCGTTGGTCCCGTCACTCCCGCCGGAGATCCAGCGTAGGCAGGGGCAACTGTGTAAGTGAGTGCGAGCAGGAATGCCAGACAGGTGACAAACAAGCAGGGTAAAGTTTTCGCTGTCCTAAGTCATCATGCTCCCCATCTGAGCGTTCCGAAGTTGGTTGTTCAAGCCCTAAGATTAGGGTAATGGAAGATTCGAAGGTAGGTCACGTGAGGGCACGAAAGAATCGATATTTGGGCACGATTCGGCCGGCTAATTATCACAGCCGGTAGTGTCCACCGGCAGGGCTATTACGGAGGTATCATCCTACCCCGACGATTCACGAGTCTTCTGTCACTTCGCGAGAAACGTTAGTCCTTGCTCGCCACAGCTTGAAGTAGATAAATCATTCACGGTTCCGATTCCCGCCCTTTAAGTTCCTTTCCCCCTCCCGATTGAACTGATCCTTCGGCAGTGAACGTGCTTTGTGCAGCCAGGTTGCACAATCGAACTTCTGTCCATCCGCCTCGTGACCTGCAAATCCAGCCTTCGTCTTTCAATCCGGACATCGCTCGCCACTGTGCAGCTTTTGATGGCACTCGGCGCAAAGAGTGATCAGGTTCGAGTCGTCATCGTCGCCCTGTTGGCTGCGTAGTAGCTTGTGATGTACATGAAGATTTTGTCTGGAACCGCAGACTTGGCATCGCCAGCCATCGCGTAACAACACCTGTTTTCTGAGCCGATCGTAAGGTTTGCGATCAAGCCGGAGGCGCGGTTGCTTGGGTCGAATCCGGTTCACGAAGCCTTTTCGGTCACTTCGTGCAGAAAAGCCTGCCGCTGTTCGCCAGGCAGAAACTTGAAGAACCGTGAAATGGACTGCAGGAGTACGGTTGGATCGTCGTTCTCCAGATTCGCTCCAGCCAGAAAATCCGCGCAGATCATTTCCAGGCAGTAGCCCCGGGATTTGTCTGTGCCCAGCATCATGGCAGCAGTTTCAATTGCCTGCTCGACCACCGGAATCTGGGTCTTATAGAGCTTGAAGTAGACAATCTCCCACGGTTCCGATTCTTTCCCCGTCAGCTCCCTCTCTACCTCCCGCTTGAATTCCTCCTTTGGCAAGGAGCGCGCCTTGTGCAGCCAGGTTGCACAATCGAACTCCTGACCATCCCTTCTGGCAACTTTCGCGAGCTCCAATCCCTTCGTCCATCCCACTTCCTTCAGTTCCTTTCTGGCCTGCGGTGGCAGATGCTCATGAATCGACATGAGGTAGTAGGCCTTCCGCCTGGATTCGGGAAACCGTCTGGCCAGAAACTCGTCGAATGACTTCAGGTTTTCCAGCCGCCAGTATTGCCCGGCCCGCACCTCGCACAGATATCTTCCCAGCTCGACGAAGCGAGTATCGCGCTCGGCTTCCGATCGCCGCTCCCAGGCCAGAATTTCGTCGATCTTGGCGAGAACGAACCGAGCCCGCTTCGGATTAAGCTTGGGCAGCATCGGCGGAATCCTAGAACGTAAGTTCGTCAAGCCAACCAAAGTCGTCTGCTCCCGGGCGCCGTACCAGCGCTGCTTCGGTCAGGTCTGGCCGTCCCAAACAGAGCCCAATGCAGGAACAGCTGGTGCAGGGATTCTGGGGAAAGCGGATGCCACTATGAGGCAGAAACTCGGCGGCCTCGATCCGCTGAATTGAGTCCTTCACCAGATGGCCAAATTCTTCGCGTTGTTCGTCAGTGATGGTCGTCCGGAAATACTGAATCTCGACCAGTCGTTTGCGGACGAAGACAACTTGAGCCACCTCGGCGATCCCGGTCACCCAGGAGTAACAGACCAGTTGAGGATCCAACGCCAACAACCCCGATGGTTCTTCCGGATACCGGCTGGCAGTGGTCTTCCACTCCAGCAGGCAACGAGTCCCATCCAGTTCCCCGATGGCATCGACATACGCCACGAAATCGTTCTGCCCACTCAGGGATTTGGTGAACTTGATCTGCGTGTTACGCCGAGGCTGACGGATTCGAATCCGATCGTCCTGGGCGAAGCGGTCGAGCAGCTGAATGCCTGATTGCAGCATGCGATCCCAGCTGTCGCGATCGGAATAGTGCAGGCCGGTTTCCCGGCAGGCAACCCACTCCCGGTAGAGCACTGCGCCAGCGTCCTGACGCTGAAAATAGGCAGCCACGGCCTGTTCAAATGCCCGGCCAAACAACATGGCAGCTCGAGTGTCTTTTTCCTTCCAGCCATCAAGGTAGCGATACTTGTAGCGGCGGGGACAGGAGAGGTATTGGCTGATTTGGGTATAGCTGTAGGTCATGATGCCGCCTCGGCACCGAGCTGATCGTTGTCGGTGAAGACCGAGAGCTGATCCCATCGGTCCGCCGGCGCAAAGCCATCAAAGTTGAGGACTGACATGCCGTGCAGGGTAACTTCACTGACTTTGACCACTCCCCACAGATCGATCAGGGCCTTATCGTCAATCTCACGCTTTCCCAGCAATTCAGCGTCGTAACCAAAGTCGCGCAGAAACCAGGTCAGCTTCCACATTGCCCTGGATGTGCAATAGAGACGCCCGGTCATAAAACACCCGGTCAAATGTTTGGGCTTGAGAACTGCAAAACGGATCTCGTAATAAGGCTTCTGCTTGTGCCAGCGATAATGGGCCCGATCCACCCGGACCAGGAAGATCCCGTCCGGCACGGAGTGAAGGGCTGAAACGTCAGCGGGTCGGAGAGACTCGAAATAGCGCCTCATGCGGCACCTTCCGTATTTGTGGGGTAGCTGTTGAGCTGGCAGAGCAACGCATTGCGGTCTTTCTCGGCCCAGTCGGCGAGGTGGGCAACAAAGGCTTCGACCTGCTCACGGGTCGCTTCGCGGAGGGTCTTGGTACCGCAGAAATCGACGGCGTAGGACTTGACGAGGCTGGCATCGAGTTGATGCCGGCGGATCAACTGGCAGAGGCGGTCGCGGACCTTGGGTCCGCCGTAGTTTCCGTTCTTTCCATTAACCGGCTGGGGTGGGAGCTTCTTCGATTCCCGCGAGGACGGAACCGGTTCCGCAAACGAACCGATCTCCTCGACCGAGCAGATTCCGATGCCGTAGGCCTTACGCAGAGCGCGGTTGACGGCCCGTGTCTCGGCCACTCGCATTTCCGCTCCGTGGACGAGGGGCGAAACATTGGAGGGTCGGCATCGCCGTAGCCGACAAAACCCTTACATCCTATGCGATCGGTAGACGGTAGTTTTGAAGGCCCAACGGCCATTGGTGGGCTCCGATAACGTATGGGCAAGCTCGGTATGAATTCCCACGCATCGGCTGCGACGGGCTAACTTTATCAGTCCCGTGTGCGTCACATACCAACCGTTCTCGAAAAGGATCAAATCCCCCGAAATGATCGAGAATTTGTGACGAAGGGTTAGGGCACGCAAGGCCTGTAAATGAAAAGCACAGATCTGCGACGGCCACTTTTTCCTGGCAAACCTCAGATTTTCTCTGAGTAGGGTATCGTTTTGTCTTCACTTGATCCTCGCCATTGCGGGCGTTCACCGAGACATTTGCAAATGGCTGACATGTGGATGACAAAAGGATGACATAATGTCATTCTTGAGTCAATTGAAATTTGAGGAATCTGAATTGAGGCCGAGTGCTAAGATTTTAGAGATGAAAAAAGATGCACGATTGACCTTTCGCATCCGCTCCAGTCTGAAGAAAGATGTCGAAGGAATAGCTGACCGCGAGGGTCACAGTGTTGCTCAAATTTGCGAGGCATTCTTAACTCGTGGGGTCCGAAGCCTACGAGAAACAGGGCAGCAAATTTGTAAAACGAGCGCTTGCTAGACTCATCACCAAACCTCGGACCGACTGACTTGTAGCCGTATCCGAAAACACACTTTCAATTGGCTCCGGACAAAAAGCCTCCCAGTTAGAAGCCGCCACTCTTATTCGTCGGCAAGGAAAAGCCGGGCGCCCTTACGAGTGCGCCTCGGCCTGTGATCGTGTTGTTTGGGCGTGGCTTGTTTTTCAAGCTCGATTTCCTTGCAGAGTTAAGTCCCTGTTCAATTTGGGATCAGCTTGTACGGAATGCGTAAAGAACTCTGGAAAAACGGCGATAAAATTGGCCAGCGTCTACGAGGTTCCATTCGACCACTTGATCGATGCGGTCGTCGGACTAAACACATCTTCATAGCCGATGGTGTAATTGGCGTTCGCGGTATTTGACGTGATGAAGGTCTGGAAATTGGTCGAGGCAAGAATGTTGTTCTCGAAGTTATTCCCCGGGCCGGACGGGCCCTTGGTTGAGATCATGATCCCGTAGGGGCAGGCCAGCGTGTTGTTGTACACCTTGACGTTTTCCCAGACGCCGGTACCGCCCGAACCGCCGAAGCGAAGTATAAAACGCGCTGGCATTGTTGCAGTTTGCCACATTGTAGGAAAAATTCACTCCGTTGATGTTGTCGCCACTCGCACCTTCAGGAGCGATGACATAGGCGGGGGTGCCATTGGGTACCTTAGCGACCAGATTCTTGTAAACCGTGCTGTCAATGGCCGGCATGAGGGTCCTAAAACGTCATCCCGCAGCCCGAATTCCATCTGCCTAGGTGCCGTCACCGAGTAGAATCCGGTTCCTATTCCTGAGCGATTCACGTTTATCTCCGGTTCGAGTCGTGCCGTCGATTCCCCAAAGGTTCGCCTCCAGGGCCGGAATCATTTACATATTTACGTGCGATTGGGGAATCCACCCCGACGCCAGCGCCACCAACGGGACCACAAGCGGAAACGCATACTCAACATTCTTTCTGAAGATGGCGTGCGGGAGACGTTGCGCTACATCACCTTTCGAGACACCGCCGACTCCACAGCTTTCATTGACTTGCCTACGCTTCCGCCATAGCATGCTTTCGGATGATCGGCCAAACCATCTCGCACTACCGCATTGTCGAGAAGCTGGGCGGCGGCGGAATGGGTGTGGTCTACAAGGCCGAGGACACTAGGCTGCATCGTTTTGTCGCACTTAAATTCCTGCCCGAACAAGTAGCTAAAGACCCGCAAGCTCTGGCCCGTTTTCAACGTGAAGCCCAAGCCGCATCCGCACTGAACCATCCCAACATCTGCACGATTTATGACATTGGCGAACAGGCTGGTCATGCCTTCATCGCCATGGAATTTCTCGACGGGGTGACGCTGAAGCATCGCATTGGAGCACGCCCAGTAGAGATTGAAACGGTGTTGTCGCTGTGCTATCGAGATAGCGGACGCGCTCGATGCGGCGCACGGGCAAGGCATCGTGCACCGCGACGTAAAGCCGGCGAACCTTTTCGTGACCAAGCGTGGCCATGCCAAGATTCTGGATTTCGGGCTGGCCAAGCTTACGCTGAGTGGCAAGCGGATTGCCGAAGCCGGAGTGGCTGGCGAAGAAACCTTACCGAACGAGGAACATCTGACCAGCCCCGGCGCGACGCTGGGCACGATTGCCTACATGTCGCCGGAACAAGTGCGAGGCAAAGAATTGGACGCGCGCACGGATCTGTTCTCATTTGGTGCGGTCCTCTATGAGATGGCGACTGGTACGGTGCCATTCCGGGGCAGTGGTTCGGGCGATATTTTTGACTCGATCCTCCACAAGGCCCCTACCGCCCCGGTTCGGCTGAATCCGGAAGTTCCGGTTGACCTCGAACGGATCATTCAGAAGGCTCTGGAGAAGGACCGGGATTTGCGTTACCAGCACGCCTCCGAGATGCGAGCCGATCTGAAGCGTCTGGAGCGGGAGACGGAATCAGGCAGAGTAGCCACGGAAACGTCCTCTTCCGGTTATTCGGTTTCGACCCAGTCAGCTGCGCCCCCTTCTGGACCTGTTGCGCCGAAGCTTTACGCCTGGTTGGCATGGGCGATGCTCGCGACGCTGGTGGCGGGTCTAGGTGTGTGGATTCTCGCCCGTCGGCCCCGAACTCTACAGAATCCGCTTTCCACTGCGCAGTTCGCGCGCCTCACTGACTTCGAAGGAGCCGAAACCAACCCTGCCATCTCCCCAGACGGGAAATTCATCGCCTTCATTTCCGACCGTAGCGGCACGTTTGACGCCTGGCTGATTCAAGACAACGGGAGCAGCCTTGCGAACCTTACCCGGGGCCGGATCGGAGATGCGCGCGGACCCCTTCGTGCTATCGGATTTTCAAGTGACGGATCTGAGGTGTGGAGCGGTGGAACGGAAAGCCGGAGGCTCATGCTCTGGCCGCTGATGGGTGGAGCACCGCACAATTTTTTGGGTGAACATGCCGCCGAAGTTGCTTGGTCACCCGATGGCACTCGGCTGGTGTATCACAGGTGGGAACCGGGCGATCCCACGTTTGTGGCGGATCACAACGGCGCCAATGAACGTCAGATACTGAAAAGCCAGCCTGGATTGCACAATCACTTTCAGGTCTGGTCGAAAAATGGGCGCTGGATCTACTTTGTCCGGGGTCGACCAGCAACGCGCGAGATGGACCTGTGGCGTATTTCGCCGGACGGGGGAGAACCGGAACAACTCACTCATCTTAATACCGATGTCACGTACCCGGCTCCGATCGACGAGCGGACGGTTCTGTTCGTTGCGCACAGTGAAAACGGGGCCGGACCGTGGTTGTGGGCGTTCGATGTGGAGACCCGAACTTCACAGCGTGTGAGTTCGGGTCTGGAACAATACACTGCCCTGGCAACGACGGCGGACGGCCGGCGTCTGGCCGCGAGTGTCGTGAAGTCGCAGGTCAACTTGTGGAGCGTTCCGATTACCAGTCGCATTGTCGAAGAAAAGGACGTTACAGCCTTCCCATTGCCTACCGCGCGTGCCCAGGCGCCACGCTTCGGAGGCGGATCGTTGTTCTACTTGTCCTCGCGGGACGGGGCTGACGGACTGTGGTGCTATCGCGATGGGCAAGCGCTGGAGATCTGGAGCGGTTCGGAAGGCGCTCTCCAGTCGGCTCCAGCAGTCTCAGCGGACGGAAGCAGTGTTGCGTTTGCGCTAAGGCGGGACGGGAAGCTTCAGATGCACGTAATCGCCGCGGATGGAACGCGACTTCACCCCCTTTCGAGCGAGGTCGATGTGCGGGGCACGGCTTCCTGGTCTCCCGACGACCAATGGATAGTCGCGGCCGGGAGCGACCGCGATGGACCCGGCTTGTTCAAGTTCCCCACCGGCGGCGGCTCACCCGTGCGGATAGCAACAGGACCGTTTCAGGATCCGGTGTGGTCTCCACGCGGGGACCTGATCGTGTATGGCGGCACGCAGGTGTTCACGGTCATGCCACTCCTGGCAGTGCATCCGGATGGTAGGCCCGCGAAGCTGCCCGAAATCAACGTGCAGACGCGATGGTGAGCGGGTGCGGTTCCAGCCTGATGGTACGGGCCTGGTTTACATGCTCGGAAGTACGACGGCCGGACAAGATTTCTGGCTGCTCGACCTTAGTACGATGCAGTCGCGACGTTTGACCCGACTGAGCAATCTTGCCGCCGCAATGCGGACCTTTGATATTAGCTCCCGATGGCAGCCGGATTGTATTCGACCGGTTACGGGAAAATTCGGATATCCTGCTCATTGATCTTGCGGCCAAGCAAGCTCGGCAATTAGGCGGAGGCAGTTCGGAATTTCTTGATTCCGATTTCCTCTTTTGCGCGGAACCAGTCTTCCTCTTCGTAGCCATCTTCTCGGCCGCGTGGGGCTCGACAAAGACACGGTCGTCATGACCTACACAGGGACGCAGGACGCGACTTGCGAGGCATTCCACCAGGAAACCGAAGCAGGGAGCATGTAGCTGGTGACGAGATTCCCACCCAAGTTCAGCACGGAGTTTGGGTGGGGCAGGCTGGAATCTGCTGTATGGTGCTGGCTTGCAATCGCGTCTCGGACTCAGGTTTGGCAAGTGCTGATTATTGCTCATCTGGGATCTCCAGCCCCGCCTTACGCAAGCCTTCGATGAGGTGCTCGACCCGCTTGGAGTTCCACCACTGGGTGTAATCTCTGCGTACCGCGCTGGAGGTTATGGTCAGGGCGATACCTTGAATCGGTTCAGCTTTATTTCCCATCGGAGATTGGTCGTTGTTCATAATCATTTTTTTATTTGCAAGTTCGTTTTCCTGGCGCTACAATCCTGTTGAGCCAATTACTCTCCCGGGCACCGCAATATTCTGAGACAGAAAATTTGATCTCAGAGAATCTCAGCAAGTCTCATAGATTTTGCCCACAGCAAGAATTTCTCGCACAGTTTGAACTCGAGGAGTAGCTCGGACTGAAATCCGATTAACCAAGCTTACTCCTCGGAAAATATCAAGAAGTTTAGGAAAGTCCGTGCCCTGTCGCGTCGGAGTACGGCGAAACCGAGGGTTAGGAGCGAGCGAAATATGAGGAATCTAAAGCAGCGAATCGAGAGATTGGAAGAGGCCATGCTGCCTCTACCCGTCATTCTGACATTGAGTGACGGTACATGCTTTTATCACCCGGGTCCAGCGTTGAGTTTCTACGTGGAAGGAATAACAGCTATCTACGAGAAACGTTCCACGCCGTTGTTAGATGCTGTTTTCAACACCGTGTCGGCTAAGGGCTGCGGTTTAATTTGGCAACTGCTACAGGTTCTGCGCGCCCCGATCGTGATCAAGCCGAAATAGCAAGCAGCTTCTCATCCGGATGCAAAATCAGAAGGGCATAAGCCCGACACAACGAACTTGAACAGGGAGGGTCACATGCAAAAAGTCGTATCAAATCGTTGCCAAGGTAGAACAAAGGCGGGACGTCCTTGTAAAGCGGCTCCGACCGCGGGCGGACTCTGCTTCTTTCATGCCAATCCGAACAAGGCATCTGAACTTGGTCGCATCGGCGGAGCAAAAAGGAAGAGGAATGGATCAGAACACAGCATCCCCTTCGCCGATGTGAACAATGCCTTGGCGGTGAAAGAGATGGTGTCGCGTTTGATCACGGAAGTCTCCACCGGCAATCTTAATTCCCGAATCCCTTCCCTTGTCCCTCTGCTCAACCTCCAGTTACGCGCAATCGAGACTGCGGATCTGGATGTTCGGCTCACAAAACTGGAGAAAGCCCAAGATGATCTATGATTCTCATGAAGCCATAAGGCATGACGGCTACATAGATACCTTTTTTCCTGTAAATAACCGCTTATATGGCTTGAAGGCGTAAGGCACGAAAAAAGGCATGCGAAGGCGTCTTTTGCCGGTCGGGGATAGCAAGCGCCGGTGCTCCTGCGTCGTCCATGTAATCGCAGAGGTCGAGAGTCACCGAATGGGCAGGGTTGGACCACACGCAGGTGGGCTCAGAAGTCCAAATCAGAGAGTCATGTCAGGGGACTCTTGCGACTGTCAGCAGCATGGGCGCGGTCCCTGCCGGGAATGGCGAGCCAGGAATGGGAGAGAGCGCTCCAGTGCTCCCGTCAATGGGGCAGCCACGTCCTCGGGAAGTTATTTTCTGTACGCAGCGGATTCTCAGGCCAATAACATTAGGGCGTCCACCACAACAGCCCGTTACGATCAGGTCCTTGCCGGGCGCTAGTTTCTTTCCGCACAACCACCTTATGCCTGGCTTGCTTTGCTGCCGGGATGGCTTACCAACAAGCTTTGGTGATCCATCACGTAGGCCGCGCAGCTAGATGCGACATAAAAGAAGACGGCGAAAATCAGCAACGCCTTCATACCGAAGATGAAGGAGACGTTCTGCGTCAGCCCGCCTGCAACCGCTCCTACGATATTTGCCCCAAAAGCAGCGGATTTCTCCTGGTGTCGACTAAAAGATTCTGTAAAGATAATTCCCGCGAAGAAAACCGGGATAGCGTAAGCGATGCTAAGTAATACTCCAACCACTCGTGCGGCATAGGGAATTGCAGGCCAGGGAAAGAAATAGTTGCCCAACAGAAACAACACCAGCAGGACGTAGTAGATCCCCAAACGCTCAGGTTTTCTCCATGAAACGTAAAGATTCGCCAGAACCAGCACCATCAGAATCGCGGTCAGGGCCACGCAGTTGACCAGCCAGGTAGTGCCGAAATAGAGAGCAAGCCGGCTAACCAGTTGGGTTTCCAGGAGCAGAAAGCCCGCGCCCAGGAAAAAGAAATGCCAGGTGTAAGGCTTTTTGGGTTCGAGTACCCCGCCTACCAGAAAAATCGCCATTACCAATAGGATCAGGGAAATCGTCGAGTAAGTCCGCGGGATGGCGTGGGCGCGGTGATAAACGTATGGCCAATCATCCGTGGCATCCGGAGGTGCGCCTGCCAGGCTCAAGTCAAACGGCAGTGGATTCTTGGACACAATCGCGCTGAGGGGCGGCTGGGCGCTGCGCTGCCACAGACTCGGATCGTTCGATTCGACAAAGATCGTGGCTCCCGCCAGTTCGCCAATCTCTTCTGCGGAGAAAACAACGGGCGCCCTGCCGTAAATGTGTTCCAGCGTGGCATAGAACCGCTGGCCCATCCACGTCCACGGCGCGCGCACTTCAAACTTCACGACCATGATTCCACCCGGGCTTAGAAGGCTGCGCGCCTGGCGGAAAGCTTCTTCCGTATAGACGTAGTTGTCGATCCGCATGTTGCTGTAATTGGAGAATTGCGCATGCGAATCCAGGAGGCCAAACACGATGACGTCATACCTGTCCCGGCTCTGACGCAGGAATGCTCGAGCGTCGTTCAGTATCTTGTTTACTTTCGGAGAGCTGTAAGGCTGGTCCGGATGCAGCCGTTCGCCCAAACGCAGGATGACCGGATCGATTTCCACCGCGTCCACCCGCTGGGCTCCGTTACGCAAAGCTGCCGCCGCATCATTGCCGGCGCCCGCGCCAACGATCAATACCCGGTCCGGGCTTTGAGCGAAGCGGAAGGGAGCATCATACGAACTCTTGTTCTTGTAGTCCGTGGTCAGTTGCGGATTCCGGCCAACAAATTCGGGAGTCATATTGGCCATGCCCATATAACCCGTGTTGTTCACCAGTATTCCGAACTGCTTGTCCTTCAGCGGCTGCAGCTCGAGCTTCTCGTAGGGCGACCAGTATGTTGTTCTGTCCGGATAGCGCGAGTGATGGACAACCAGGAGAACGCCGATCGCGGCGATGAGCACAGCTGCTCCGAGACGCCACGAAAACGGCGGCAGCAAAACCATGAGGATCAAAGCCAGGGCGAACCAGTGCACGGGTTGCAGGTGGAGAAACGCCAGGCCGGCAAAGATCCAAATTCCAGCCACACTCCCCAGGAGGTTCGCCGAATAAGCTCGAATCGGATCGGATGCGCGGTCCAGATAAAATCCCACCCATTGACCCAGAGGGATCATGGTGATGACTAATAACAGCAGGAATATGGAAACGGTAACCACCGACGCAACCAACAACAGGAACCAGACTGTGGGCCCAGACATTTCTTGCCATCCGTAACCCCACAGCGCGGCGTCGGAAGAAAGCGACAACCGGTTCGAAAGCGTAGTTAGAAAATCCTGCCAAGTTCGTTGGGGCGCTTCCGCCAGGAATACCAGACTCGCAATTCCGAACAGGCTGAAGAACAGGCTCTTATGACGGCCGGACCAATAGCACCCAAGCCCGAATCCCAGAAAACATGCGATCAGTGATAGGTTCTGGAAGTATGCGAACACTCTTAGTTCCGTGCCAATCCACCGAATCATCATGATCTCAATGTAGAGGGCCGCAAAGCTGACCCAGAACAAATGCAGGATTTCGTTTCCTCCGGTCTTTAGCTCCGGGGAGAAGAACCTGCCGAGGCGATCGATCTGGGCTTGCAGAGCGCGCCGCTTCCAATATGCAACGATAGCCACGATCGCCGTGACGACTAGCGACACTAGGAGCAGAATTGTGTAGTGGTTGAAGGCTGAACTCATAGGATTTTGCACCTTTCAACGAAGAACCGAATACGGGCAAGTCATCGTCTACCAGGGGAGCCGCCGACGCAGAAACCACACGCTTGCGGTCAAGAAATCAAACCAGCGAATAGAGTACGATCGCGGTCGAAGGGAGAAGCATGAGACTAATACTCCTCGACAAGTCCCTTGTCAAGATTAGCGTTCGGAGGGCGAGAGAATCATCAAAACTGCGCGATACGATGCCTAAGGCCTAGCGTCAGCTGCATGCTGTAGTTGGCGGGCGCTTATATGCCTATCGCGCGACGTTCTGGTCGATTCCTTCACCGGGGACAGGAGCTTATCTATTCGCCAACCTTGGCTAGGACATATTCAACGGCGTGCGGCCGAGAGGCGCTGCAAACGGCCCAACCGCTCTCCCATCAGCAGGCGCGAGTAGCCGTGGTTATCGTTACGCGGTGAATCCAGCTTGAAGTCGTAACCAGTTTGAAACACCATTACGAAATCTGAGCCGCCAAAGAGAAAATGCCCCATCATGTCTCCTTTGCGGACCCGCACACCCTCCTTCAGCGTGGGCTCGAAGGTCACTGAGCTCACCGGTGACATCCCAATTGGCATCAGCGCGACAAGGCCGAACTCTTCAGTTTCCAGAATCACACAACCCCGCGTTTCGAGCGACTGCCAGCCGATCGATGAAGGATCGAACGCATATCTTCTGTTCGCGGAATCCCAGGTGATCCTGCCACCGGCCATCTCCTTTCCGGGAATGATGGCCACTTCCTTTACCACACCGCCCAGCGGAAAGTGATAGTGGTGGTAGTCGCCAACGTCGAGAAACAGGTGGGTGAACGTCCCCCCCGCGAACGCGCCCTTGTATCTACTCTGTCCTCCGATCAGTTGCTCCACGGACTGCACCGTCCCGGTTTTCACCGCGATGCCCGACTTCTCGAAAACACGGGAACTATTGTCAATGGTCCAAGTCCCTTCGGGGATCGAGTCGACAGGAGACACCACGATTGAATGGTCGGCGGATGCGGCGATCGGCCGTTGTTCGGCCGACTTGAGGTGGCGCGCGAAGAACTGGTTGAAGGTTGTCCAGTGCGATGGATCTTCGTACCAGCCGCGGTTCAGTCCGAAGGTGCCGTCGGCCTGCGCCATGCGCAAGTAATCTTTGTTCCACGACTCTGGCGTATCGAGGAAACCGCCCCACGAGCGGACAAAGGTTTTCAGCCACGAACTGTAAGGTTCCGCGTATTGTAAAGTGTTGTTGAAGTACCCGCGCCCTTCGAGCTCGTTAAGCGGTAGATCGGCAATGAAGTAGAGGTAGGCGAGGCTCTGGTCGATTCGTTGATACAGAGTCGCATCCGGTTTCGCCTTGAGCAGGCTAGCCGGGATGGCTCGCTCGGCCCATGCAACGAACTCGAAGTATTGCTCGAGCGACTGTGCGGGATTCGTAAGCGGGTCAGGGTTGATCTGCTTCGCCCTCTCGATAGAGGCGATCAGAAGGCGCTTCAGTTCGGGATTGGCAGCCACAAGACGCCTCAACTCAAGTGTCGCGGGCCCATCCTGACCCCTCGGCGTGTCCGCCCCGGTACAGCCAATGCATAGTAAGAGGCCGAGTATCAGCAGGGCCATCCAGCGCGGATACCGGAGCTTGATAATCAAGGCTAATCTCCAGTGGGAGTTCTGTGGAGACCAATCATAGCCCCGTAAGGGACTGCTGCATATTCCTTTCAGATCTCAGCCGATGTCCGCCTCGGTTGTTTCCGGTTGGTCGACAAATCGGAAGTAATCACAGTGGATTGAGGCTTTGTGCCTCCCTTTTTACATCAATCACGATTCGGGTCAAAAGCTGTCTGGAATTTCAACGTCTGCGCTTTTGATCAGCGGAGTTGTAACATCAGGTCTACAACATCAGGTCTACAAGGGTACTTCCTTAGGTCTCCGAATATTGACAGATCAGTCGCTAAGTTGGGAGTGCAAACATGAGGCTATCGTGTCAACCACACTTCGGAACGCGCAGGACGCTTTTGAGGCTCATCTGTGTGGTTCTATTTTCTCATTTCATATGGGCAAGCGGACCGTGGACAAACAAGTCGTACAAGGAATGGAGTCGTGGGGATCTGAGCAGAATCCTTCACGAGTCCCCATGGGTGAAGCGCTTCACTTTGACCAGATTGGGCGTTCCTGAAGGTTCCTTGCCTGGAGATGCTCCGACTGGTATCGACTTATGGCACTATCCATCGATGGAGGCACAGGCGGAGGACACTCACAGCCTGCAGTTCGCGGTCAAATGGGTTTCATCGCGCACTCTGCGAGAGGCGTGGGCTCGGGGATTAGTCCTGCAAAAAAAGATCCCTGAAAATGAACTGGAAAAGCATTTGCCACCCCGATCCGATGAAATCGAGATAGCGGTCGAAGGGCCAGACATGACGCCTTTTCAGGATGCGCGTGAAACCACTCTTAAGGCCGGGAGCTATCTAGCCGTTGAATCCAAACGCGTGGGTCCCACTCAAGTCGTGCTTGCGCACTCTCAAGACGGGAAAATGAAAGGAATTTTGTTTTACTTCCCAAGAAGGGGGCCAACTGGAGAACCGACGATTTCCAGCCATGCGCGAAGGGTAGAGTTTGTCGAGCACGGAAGTAGGGTCGAAGTGTACGTCACCTTCACCCCTCAAACTATGATCGATCAACAAGGTATCGATCTCTAGGCTTCGGCCCTGCTGGCGATCTCTCTCAAAGTATCCGACGGATGATACTCGTTATCCTTCCTCTTCCGTGACCAACCAGTCCATCGCGTCTTCCCGCGTCGTGAAGCTGCGAAATTTCCGCTGGGAGAATGTCTTCAGCGCCTCGTAGAAGACTTTGGGCAGACTCTCGGTACCCACAAGCGCTGACCGCTTCACATAAGGTCTATCGAATACGGCGACTTCCTTCATTCGGGTCACCGCTTCACGGTTGAACTGCGCGCCCGCGAAGTCACCCAGAGTGAGCACCGAATTGCGGGGTTGTGCGGTGACAACGCGCCGTACTTCCGCTAGCTGTTCGATCGTCTCCTCTGCGCTACAGTTGGTCAGGTCGGCAAGGAGGATCTGTTTGCCCCTGTGAGTTACGAAACGCACGCGATCCATACGGGCCCCTCCCCGTTGGGTGTCCCCAAACCTCCCCTAGTGGAGGCGGACACACATACTCTTCCCATCAGGCTACTTGTTTTCCGAAAGCTGCGACTGCCTCGTCACTGCTCTCATACACTCTGAATATCGTGTCCAGACTCGTGCGTCGAAGCAATTTCTTGACCCGCTTGCAGGGAGAGGCCAGCTTGAGTTCCCCGCCTCGGTTTTTCGCTGAAACGAGGAGTCCAACCAGCAAGCCCACTCCCTCGCTATCGATGTAATGCACCCCTTTTAGGTTTACGACGATTTTCGGGGTATTTAATAACATGCTTCCGAGTCTCTCGCGCAAAACAGAACATTCATCCCCGAACACAATGCGACCGTCGCAGCAAAGTATGAACACGTCCTCGAATATCTCCGCCCGTAGGGTCAATGCCATTCAACTGCTCCGGTTCAATTCGCAGCCTGGTTTGTTCAAGTGGATGCTCCGTTGCGGCCACAGAAAAGCCCGGCAGCCGCTAGGACTTGCTTGACTGTTTTTCCAGATGGTCCGAAGCGGTGGGGGCGATGCATAGGCACCTCAGAGGAGCGCCCTCTTTAGGAAGGTGATTCTGGCAAGTCTGAGCCGATAAGGGACTGGAGTCAACCGCAAATATGAAAAGGCCTCGAACTTCACCGCATTGCCATGGGGACCCTGAGGTTCTCACCCGCGGAGTCCAAACGAGTGCATGCCAGGATGGCGACGTCGAAGGCGTTTCTAGTCTCCAAAGATCGTCCGGATTGACCTGTTACCGGCGAGGGCGCGTGGCTTGGTACCCAACAAGGTGGTTAGTCAGTTCGTTCCGACTTTAAGCGGTGTGAATCTCTTTCAATCAACCGCTCTTCTTTGGCGTCGAGGAGCGCAGTGATCTGCTCAACCAGCTCCATCAATTTCTGTGGATCTTGTTCGATGGCTGCTTGCGCGCAAAGTTCCATCCACGTCTCTCTGTTATTCGCATGGCCCATTTATCTTCCTCGGCATGCGCCTGTTCCTAAATCCACGAGAGATGTAGCACGAACCGTGCCATTGCTGTATTTTGAGCATTTTCGCGCTTGATCGGTAATAGAGCGAAGAGCAAAAAATGCCCAGGGATATGAAAATTTGTAATACAGGGAATTGCTTACTGCGTGGCGCCCTTTTTCAGCTACGCAAGTTATTTGCGGAAGTGAAGGCACGGCTACTCAACATTGCGGAAAGAAGTTACCGCCGAGCAGGGAATCGCAGCCCGTGTTAGCTGGAAGCAAGTCTGCCTGATCAGTTCCCAACAAAGTTCACGTAAGCGCTCAGTCCTTTCGGCGTATCCACTTACATTTTCTTGGGATATTGGCTGCGTGAATCCAGATGTGTTGTTCAGGAAAGCTTTGGCTTCAGGAGTTCGTCGCCATGGATTCTTGGTGTCAGGGCTTCGGTCGCTGACGGCGACGGTGTAAAAACCTATTCAGGAATCGATCCTCAGCCTCCCTCAGGCTTCGGCCATTGGTCGTTTGTCGGCTGCTGACTCGATCCATGGAGATCAACAGGACGACGGAGATGATTACGATCACAGCAATTGCTAGCATTACTTCCTTGTACCTGCCTCTGAAATTCTGGCGATGGGCCGTGAGGCAGCATTACAACATAGCTGTGCATTAAGCGGGATTCAATACTGGAACCCTTCGCTCACAGGAAAGCACGACCACGGTGGGCCAGGAGAAGAGAAATCGTTTGCGACTTCTCGCCCTCCGGCCGGAAAATGTGACCGCCTAGTGCCCTATCGCCGAGCCGCACCAAGACATCTCATTGGCGGCATCTAGCCAATTCATTCAACCAACTTTCAACATCCTGTCCTCGCCCTTCTTTCCAATCGAACCGTTATCGGCGCTACAAACAAGCGTATACTTGAAACTACACGAAGAGCTACCGTCCACTACCTCAAGCTCAACTCTGAGCCTTCACGATTTGAAAAAGGCTCAGATATCAATCGAGTCATATGTAGTCAAATCGTTCCCCTGGGTCGTCCGGAACTCTCTTATGTCGTCAAAACGTGGTGAATCATTGGGGAATGAAGCATCGGATCTTGCCAATCACGTAGGGGAGCGATTTGGAGTTCTTCCGAATTTTTTCCGCCTTGCCCCTGAGACTCCCGAGATCACAGAGAAACTGTGGGGATTCGCACAGGCTGCCTACCTCGACAATCCGCTACCCTCTCTTTTTAAGGAGCGTCTTTTCGTTCACCTGTCGCGCTTTTGCGCAGTTCGCTACTGCATTGCTCGACATGTAGGATTCTTGGTGGGACTTGGCCATCCCGCTGGCGATCGGACGGCACCCCGGCAAAGTGTGACCGACGTTGTTAACCTCCTGCGACGGCCTTTTCCACGCGGACAAGAAATTCAGGCCCGTCTATCGCTGTGCGAAGCCTGCCCTGCTCCGATTGCCGAGATGCCGGCAGCGGACACGCAGATGGAAGATGCCATCTTTGTGTTGGCAGGTCATGTCTTCTTGAAAACCTCCGACTATGTGTCGTCTCTTGATGCACTGTCGCGCCTATTTGGTCCTGCTCGCCTTCAATACTTACTGTTGTTCCTGGCCTTTGTCAGGGCAGCGCATTATTGGACTGAAACACATCTTGAGATTGCCTTTGAAGATGACATCAACAATCTGCTGGCGACACATGAAGCGCTGGCAAATTGCATCCTCAATGACCCCGAGGCCAAAGACAGCATCAGTCAGTCGCTTCTGGATGAGTTGCCAGCCCTACGCCTCAAAGCGGACAAAGCTATTGGCTTGCTCGCCGCAATCGTGGACTCATGTGAGGATGCCATTGTCAGCAAGACGCTCAAAGGCGTCATAACCAGTTGGAACGCGGGTGCGGAGCGGTTATTTGGCTACACCGCCAGTGAAGCAGTAGGCCAGCATATTTCGTTAATCATCCCGGTCAATCGCAGGAACGAAGAAACGGTCATCATCGACAAAATCAAGCAAGGGGAACGAATCGAACACTTCGACACCGTTCGGGTGCGTAAAGATGAAACCCTTGTCGATATTTCGCTCACCATTTCGCCTGTCCGGGATGCCAGCGGAAAGATCATCGGAGCGTCGAAAATCGCTCGGGACATCACCCAACGTAAACGAATTGAGCGAGAGTTGCACGAAAGCAAAGAACGTTATCGAATGTTGGCGGATGCCCTCGATACACAAGTGCAGTTCCGTACTCAGGAACTTGAGAGTACAAACTCGGCCCTGCGTGATCTTTCGGGGCGACTTTTGGAGCTTCAGGATCAGGAGCGGCGGCATATCGCACGGGAACTGCACGATAGCGCGGGACAAACATTGACCGCGCTCGGCATGCAACTTGCGCGAATCAGTGCAGATGCAAAGAAAAATCCTGAACTCGCCAAAGACGTCCAGGACGCCGAAGAGTTGGTCCAGCACTTGTCTCAGGAAATACGCACGACCTCCTACCTTCTGCATCCACCACTGTTGGATGAAAGCGGTATTTCGTACGCACTGAGTTGGTACGTGCAAGGTCTTGTGCAGCGCAGCAGTCTAGCAATTGACCTGAAGGTTCCCGACAACTTCGGAAGACTTCCATCCGAGATGGAACTCCTCATATTCAGGCTAGTGCAGGAATGTTTGACGAACATCCATCGTCACTCCGAAAGCAAAACCGCGCTGATTCGACTAGAGCGCAGAGAAAGCAGCGTCCATGTGGAAGTTGAAGACCAAGGACGGGGAATGTCCCCGGAACTACTAGCCGAGATTCAGTCCCAAGGCACGGGAGTGGGAATTAGAGGAATGCGAGAGCGCGTGCGCCATTTTCGCGGGGATCTGACTATTGAATCCAACGGTTCCGGCACGAAAGTTCACGTCACTCTGCCATTGAAGCCGCCACTTTCAATCGCGCCACCCGACGTGGAGGTAAACCTGAGGTTGGTCTAAACGCCTTCCATGAGAAGGCCGGTCGGAGTCAAGTCGATTTTTGCGGTTCGCGGAACATCGTTGTTCTCCCGCCGAGTGGCCACTGTCGCCATGCTTCCATCCGCACTCTTGAGGAGCGATTTCATTTCGCTCGGTGCATGTTGGGCGTTCTCGTTTCAGCCGGTGCTGCCATCTGTTTGTCGCCCTGTGGTTCTGCTCTTGCAGAGTGGAACCTGGGCCAGGCGATTAACGCAGTCACCGGAACTCGGCTTTGGCTTTTGTCTTTTCTCTTCCTGGAACGGTTTTGGACTTTTGTTGTATTTTTGTTCTACGCGACTGCCGCCACTGTCGTTCGGCTGCTGTTGTGCAACGGTTCGTACGCTTCTCCGCTCACCCACAGGTGATGCAGCAGCACCGCGAGCTTTCTTGCGGTGGCGACGATGGCTCGCTTCTTTCCGCTCTTTCCGCCACGCTCGGCCAGTTTCAGTCCCCAGCGTCGCAGTGTCACAGTCGATGCCGAACGGCCCCAAGATGTGCTGCGCTCCCTGCACCAGCAGCGTTCGCAGATAGGGGTCTCCCTCTTTGCTGATATGCAATTGCGGCTCGCTCCGCCCCGAGTTGCGCCGTCCTGGCTGCAATCCCAGATAGCAGCCCACGTCGCGACTTTTACCACTTCCAGCGTCAGCATGTACGTCATCGCGATCAGTGTGCCCACACCCTTCACCTGTTTCAACAGCGCGGTTTGCGGAGGTCTGCGGGCGTGGCTGGCCCAACTCACAGCTCGCACCCACAGTAATGTGGCCGCAGTAGCCTTAGCCAATAAGCTAGCGCGCATGGCCTGGGCGGTCCTCGCTAAGAATGAATACTATCGGCCCCCTATGTTGGTCGGCGCAGCTACAGCAGGACTGGCCTGCAGATGACGCCTGCCTGAGGCCAGGCTTGGAAATCGCATTCGCGATTCCCACATCTACAGACCAGCGACTACTGCGGGGTTAATGACTTGCTGCCAGGTCTGCTGGCGAACTATGAGATGACACAACGGTCGAACCCGGCGCTCTCGAAACCTGTAAACCGGAAAAGCCTTCCAAGGCTGCATTACTAAATAGGACGAGCGCGCAGCGCATTCCATCAAGGCCAGGAGCTTGTGCTCCAACGAAGGCCGAATACATTTGCGCAGACCAACCTGTCAACTTCATTTTTCGCTTGCGACAAAGCGGCGGACCATACATTCCGGTTTGCCCGTCATCAATCAACCATGCTTCTGGCATCCGTCGTAAAATCAGTCGACGCGATTCGCGTACGGTTGCTCATACACCGCGGTATCGCTTCCTCGTTCTGGCACCAACGCCCATCTCACTCCACATGAAAGCCGCCGCATACACCAAGGGCCAGTCGGGAAAGATCCTCGAAATAAAGGACCTCGACCAGCCAGTTCCGAAGAACAATGAAGTCGTCTTACGGGTTCGCGCCACTTCCGTCAATCCGCTGGATTGGCGCATGAAGAGCCCGCGGCCCGGCGTCGACGTCGCCGGCGTGGTAGTAGCGGTCGGGAGAACAGTCTTGCATTTCAAACCAGGAGATGCTGTGTTTGGCGTTGGCAAAGGAGCCTTTGCCGAATATGCATGTGCTCCCGAAGACAGGTTGGTCTTGAAACCAGAGAGCTTGAACTTCGACCTAGCGGCTGCTGTCCCAATTGCAGGTCTTACCGCCTTGCAGGGGCTTCGCGACAAAGGACACCTTCGGCCGGGGCAGAAGGTCCTGATTAACGGCGCGGCAGGAGGGATCGGCACCTTTGCTGTGCAGATCGCGAAGTCATTTGGGGCTAACGTAACCAGCGTTTGCAGCACAAAGAATGTTGAATTGGTACGCTCGCTCGGTGCAGACCGGGTCATCGACTATACCCGCGATGATTTCACCCAGGACAGCCAACGCTACGACCTGATTCTCGATAACGTCGGCAACCGCACGTTGTCAGCCATGAGGCGCGTTCTCAGTCCGAATGGTAGGTGTGTCATGGCGGGAGCCCCTAAGGAACTCTGGGCGGTGCTTACCCGAGTGTTCCAAGCATTCGCGTGGTCACCATTCTTGAGGCAGAAATTCACATTCTTCATTGCGAAAATGAATAGAGACGACCTAACGATCCTCTGCGGACTTATCCAGGCCGGAAAAGTAACCCCGGTGATCGACAGACGCTACCCGTTGACTGAAACCGCCAATGCCATCGCTTACGTAGAGCAAGGGCACGCACCAGCAAAGGTCGTTATCACTTTGTAGCCGGCTGCGGAAAGATGGACACTGCATATCGGAGGCTTCTGGATGAAGAAACCCGGAAAGCAGCAACTTCGGCGCTAGTCGTCCGCAATTTAGCGGAGGCTGGCTCACTGGTCCTCTGCTTTTGATGATTGACATTGGACTCAATGAGGTAATCGCCTGTTTTCGTCGACGAATAGGATGTCATCCCCCGCCCGCGTGATGACCGAACTCTCCTCTCACCGTCCAAGGAATAGAGTCCTGGAAAGGTGGTTGCGACATGTCCATCGCTTTGAATGCGTCCCGAAGAAATACGCCCCGAGGCTTGCCGCTGGCGGCTCTGACACTGACGGCGTGTCTATTGTCTACGCCTGTGTTCGCCGCTCCCATGACCGATACGGACCGCGAACACCTGCTTGTGCATTTCGAGATGACCACGCAAATGGTGGCCGAGCAGGTGCGTGGGTTGTCCCCGGCCCAACTGGAGTACAAAGCTTCGCCGGATCGGTGGACCATCCGGCAAGTCGTTTCCCATCTGGCGGTGGCCGAACCTGACTATTGGCGCCAGATCCAGAAAGCCCTGAAGGCGGCCCCGGATATGAAAGACAAGAAATCGACGTCTACTGACGCCGACATCATGTGGTACGGCATCGATCGCGTGGTACATACCAAGACCGGCGGTGGGCACGAAAAAGTTGACACCTACAAAGACCTGGACGAGGCTCTCGGGAAGTTTCAGGCGCTGCGCGCGACCATGATCGGATACATCAACACCACCAAAGACGACATGCGTGCCCACAGCTTTGGTGACTATGGAGACGTGATCGATTGCTGGCAGTGGATGCTCGAAATCTCCACTCACGCCGAGCGTCACATCCAGCAGATTCGAGAAATCAAGAACGACCCGAAATTCCCGAAGAAATAATCGCGGCTTAACGCTTGCCCTTGATCATGTTCTAACGTGGGGGCATTTTTGTTTCCTTCCGCAGTGGTTTGCCGAGCTTGTGGTCAGCGACTCGGAAACGAGCACGCATCTGTTAGTTGGCGTAACGTCGCATATTACACTCATTGACTGGGTTCTCAGGTCAATCCCAGATTATCCAGGGAAACTTGTACAACACGCGTAGAGTTCATGGCACAATCTCTCAAAGAGGTATGCTCCAATGTACATCCGGCTAACCTTTTGGACCCTTTCACTGGCCTACACGTCGGCACTCTTTTCCCGCAGTGCCCCTGGTTCTTCACCCGGCACCATGCTCATCGCAGCACTACTCGGAGCGGTCCTCGGTTTCAGCCTTGGTGGCATGCTCCTAAATCGACGTACACGTAAACGAGGCTAAACGGTGGGGGCTGTTGAGAAAATCGAGGGAGTACCCTATTAACCACGGCGCGGATGGCTAAAGAACGGCAATCCCCAGGGGGCTGCAGAAAGCCAAGCAAAGTGGATCGATTCTCGCGGGATAAGCACAAGCGCGATAAGAAACACCCCGATCGGATCGAATTGCCGGAATAAACTGAAGAGGCTTTTTGTCACGCGAAATCAATGACGGCAAAGGAGCGCCGAGATCTTGTTACGAAAGCCTCAAAAGCAGCGGCAAAAGCCCGGAAACGCAAAGCGAAAGCCCGCAAGCCCGGTTCCGGCCAAACCGCCTGAGTCGGCGATTGGTTCCACGGCGGCTGGCCAAAGAGAACTGTCCAAAACATTTGTGCAAGAGCCCGCGATAACTAAAGGTGCGGAGCAAAGGTACGAAGTGGAGATCACATCAAAGCTTCACGAACTTATCTCTTGCATGTGTGTAGTCGATTCTCGCGAGGGTGACCGCCGCGGGATGATCGAGCGGGTTGAATCGGTCATTCTCAGAAAAGACTTCGCCGAAAGTTTCCGTGAGAGCCGTTTTAAGGTCCATCTCACTTCGGGCGAAGTCATAATTGTGCCAGGTTCAAACATTTCCGAAATTGAATCTGCCGCTGCAGGCATTGCTTCGTCTAGGAGAAGAAAACGGCGACCTGCAGAGCCTAAGGCGATTTTTAAAACTAAGTTGGTCAAAAAAATCTCCGCGGGTGAAACGACAAACAAGCCTGCGAACACGCGCAGACAAATCGGAAAGAAGACTTCAAAGCCTCGGCAAACGCAGAAGCGCGAGACCTGAAATGCCAGAAATAGAAAAATTCATGCCAAGGTCATTGAAGTTTCAGCGGATGGCCAGACTGCCGACGTTCAGCCTTTCAGTTTATCCAACAGATGTTGATTGGCTCGGTAATGGGAGGCATTTTTTGCAGCACGCTTTTCCACTTCAAAGAGCACGCGAGCCAAGCCGCTGCCCGGATTGTCAGAACTGAGGATCAGTAGCCCTAAGGAGTCTTGAAATGAAATGGAATGCGATAGTAGCTGGCTTCCTTGGATTCGTGATCGTGAGCGACCTGGTATACGGCACTAGGAGACATAGCTTTGATGGTCCGTACTACTTTGTGACCCTTGGCTGTTTGCTCTTCGCCTTCACCGTCAAGATGTGGCAGCTCTCCAAATACAACTCACCGGAAAAGAAGGCTGATGACGAATTACTAAAGCAGATGCGTGAACTAGCAAAACCAGGAGCAGATGGCAGCGGTCTCAATACAGATGTTCGGGTTGCGGCAGCCATCGCAATTCTTGTTGAAGCACTCGTGCGGCTGGATGCAACGAGCAGTCGGTTGGCGGGAATATACATCAACCTAACGATAGCGCTTGGGGTAATTGGAATCGTTCAGATTGTTGGCATGCTACTCCCTTGGTTCGAAGAGTCTCATTAGTCCCAGTCGTACTCTATCAACTTGATCCCGAGTACCCGGAGGAAGGACGTCGCGCCAATGTGTCAGGCACGGTGATGGTGTCGCTTACCGCTGGCACTGACGGACTGGCCCATGATGTCACGGTCACAAAGCCTCTTGGGCACGGGTTCGATGAGCAAGCCGTGCGCACGCTCCAAGAATGGCAGTTTGAACCAGCAGCAGAAAATGGAAAACCGGTTCCGGCACGAATCACGGTCGAGGTGAGCTTCAAGATTTACAAGTAGACTCTGGGTTGTCTGCCAAATTGGCGCGACCATTTAAGCCCTCGCTGATGACCTCGCAGTCGGCACACAACACCGCTTTGTGAAGACTGACTTAATTCGCGTTGAGCCAATCTTGAGCAGCCATATTTAGCACTCCTTCGCGCCAGGTATAACCATTTCGTCGGGCTGAAAAGATAGCAAGAATAAACAACTCTTCCAAACAGGCCGGTCAGGCTGTTTGGTCAACCACCTTCATTTGTTCTTCATTCATCCCCCACCGTGCACTTTGATTTTGGAGATAGCAGTCTCCCGAGACTTATCGACTTAGCGATTGACCAATTTCTGTAAGTTCTCTGGGTATCGCGCTCCTTGCACCGGGATATTCGAAGTGGCGCCGTCGATTTGGCGGAGATCGTCGGGTGTTAGTTCGGTGGCGGAGGAGCCGATGTTTTCTTCCAGCCGGTGCAACTTCGTTGTCCCAGGGATAGGTACCATCCAAGGCTTCTGGGCGAGGATCCAGGCGAGTGCGATCTGCGCGGGTGTCGCCTTCTTCCGTTCGGCAATCTTACTGAGCGAATCCACCAAGCCCTGATTCGCTCTGCGATTCTCCGGCGTGAAGCGCGGGACGACGTTGCGGAAGTCGGTCTTATCGAACTTGGTTTCTTCGTTGATCTTTCCTGTGAGGAACCCTTTTCCCAAGGGGCTAAATGGAACGAATCCAACCCCGAGTTCCTCGAGCGCCGGCAAAATTTCCCTCTCGGGCTCTCTCCACCAAATGAATATTCACTTTGGAGTGCCGTGACCGGCTGGACTGCGTGTGCGCGGCGGATCGTTTGCACGCCTGCTTCAGAAAGGCCGAAGTGCTTCACCTTACCTTGTTTAATGAGTTCCTTCACCGCTCCGGCGACGTCTTCGATGGGCACGTTTGGGTCAACCCGATGCTGGTAATACAGATCGATGACGTCAGTCTTGAGCCGCTTGAGCGAGCCCTCGGCCGCTTCCTTGATGTGCTGGGGCCGACTATCCAAGGCAGTCCACTTTCCTCCCTCTTGCGGATTCGGCGCCCAGCCGAACTTCGTTGCGATTACCACCTGACCGCGGAATGGAGCCAGAGCTTCACCCACAAGTTCTTCGTTGGTGAATGGACCGTAGACTTCAGCTGTATCGAAGAATGTGAGGCCACGTTCGACCGCCGCTCGAATCAGCGAGATACCTTCTTTCTTGTCCACAGCGGGCCCTAAGCCGAAACTCAGTCCCATGCACCCTAGCCCTATGGCTGATACTTCCAGATTGCTTCTTCCAAGTTTGCGCTTCTGCATATGTTCTCCCTTGCGAACTGTTTCTCCTGTCTCGAGATTAGGATCAAACACCGTGGAAGCGGTATCCCAATTCTTCCGATTTATTGCCTATTCCTCTTACTAGTGAATGAATCATTGGTGCTTCCACCGGCATGTGGCTATTCTAGGCAAGGAACCGCGAGACCATAACAATGAAAAACGCCAGTAAGAGTGTTATTTCTTCTCCAGATCAAACCGGTGCGTTGCGGACGAAGCTGGCTCGTAAGATTGCCTCTTTCGTTGGGCAAAAGGAGAAACTGTTAACCGACATTCCTGGCCTGCTGCTGAGCCGACGCACTGCCCCCACTGCACCGGCCTCCGCCACCTACGAGCCAAGCCTGGCCGTGGTCGCGCAGGGACAAAAGCGTGCAGACCTCGGTGGAACGACATTCATCTTCGACGAGTCGCGATATCTTCTGACGTCGCTCGATTTGCCAGTCATCTGCAATGTGATCGAGGCAAGTGAGGCGGTGCCCTATCTCTGTTTCGTGCTCAAGCTCGAGATCCCCGTAGTCCGGGAGCTTCTGAGTCGTGAGGAGATTCAGGCGGCTGAGGCGCCACCTGACACTCCCGCCATGGCGACCGGTGAGACGACGGCCGAGTTGCTTGATGCCTGCTGCCGCCTCATAGACCTGCTGAACACGCCACAGGACATTCCGTTCCTGAGTGGCTTGATTCAACGCGAGATTATTTACCGAATCCTCCGCGGGCCTGAGGGAGCACGCCTTCGGGCGATTGCCACACTCGGGGATCAGAGCCACCGCACGGCGAAGGCGATCGCCTGGGTCAGGACGAACTATGCGAAGCCGTTACGAGTGGAAGAGCTCGCAAAAATCGCGGGCATGGGTGTCTCCACACTGCACCACCATTTCCGGACACTGACCGCGATGAGTCCTCTTCAGTATCAAAAGCAGCTTCGGTTGCAGGCGGCGCGGGAACGGCTTCTCATGGATGGTTTGGACGCCGCAAGTGCGGCATTTGAGGTCGGATACGAAAGCGCCAGCCAATTCAATCGCGAATACAGCCGGTTCTTCGGCCTGCCCCCGATACGCGACATCAAAGCGCATCGGCTTGCTGGTTCTGCAACGATTAGCGAGTGAGACCCGTGCGGACTAACCGGAGCCATCAGTTGGCCACGAATGCTGTAGTTGTGAGTTGCCTTGATCTCCTGAACCTCCCACGAGCTGCTCGACGACGTTCCAACGACCGCTTTTATTAGCAGAAGATTTCCAGGATCCACTAAGCCCTCGCCCCACCATCACTTGTCAGGCCATCGCCGGTCGATCTCACTAAGGATCTCTTCCTCCCAGCGGATCGCATCGGAAATTGCGCAGATCGTGGCCGGAACCCGTTTCTCAGGATGAAAAGCAGCCAGTTTTGTCGCGGCAAGAATTGCGGCGGCAATCAAAATTACGCGCTTGCGCCCTTCGTCCACGACAGGAGTTTAGCAGGTTTCGCTTTTTGTTTGCCACAAAGTGCAGAATGGATTATCGTGTTTAAACGCGAATAAAGGTAATGTGCGATTGTCGGAAGGAAAGTTGGTGGACTGGGTATCGAGGTTGTTTTTAGCATTGCAGAGTCGGCGTGAACAAAGACTGATTCGACTGATCAAAATGACTACCTGGCGCGATGTTTACAATGCAGCTCTGCTGGAAAGCGATTGGACGAAGGTCGAAGAGCGAATCCAGGCAGCAGAATCTGAAATACACAAGAGGCTTGAGCTTTCCCAAGGAACACAAGAGGAAAGGGACGCCCTTGCTAATGCCCTGAACGGTCTTAAAACTCTCCGAACCGATGTAACGGCTTGGCTAGACAAACAGCGTGATCGAAAAGTGCAGCCGTGAAAGACAGAGAGCGTTCGATGCAGCACGCTAGGTATTAGTCAGGGAAGATTCCTGAACAGATAAAGTAATCGCCTTATGGCGGCGCTGCCGGAGCTGTCCTACTCTCATTCCATCATACTGAGGATCAAGGGACGGCATCCCTACCACTCATCCTTCCAAACTTTTTTCGGTGCCGTCCCGTTCTGAATCGGAATATCAATGTAGGGACTATGAAGCAGCTTTAGATTCGTTTGGCAGAGGCGGGAGAAGAGTCCTGATCGCGTCGAATCACGTGGTCACCGAATCCGTCTGATTTAGTAAAGACATGTTTGATTCCGACCTGTAGCGCAGCTTCGACAATGTCGCCGTTCTGATAGATCGTAAACATGATCATTGGCAGGTCTGGGGCAATCTTGGATATTTCCTTTGCTGCCTCAAGGCCATTCATTACAGGCATCGATAAATCCAGAAGCACAATATCTGGCCTATGAGTCCCAACCATCAGGAGGGCCGTCTTCGCCGTGCTCAGCCTCAAAAACTTCCCAGTCAGTCCGATCTTCTATTGAATGACGGACTGCTTGTCGAACGTGAGGGCTGTCATCGACGACCAGGATTTTGGGGAACATGACCCTCGGATGTATGCGATAGGTGAGCGGTTGCGCCCGCCGATTCCGAATACAGGTTGAACTGTAGCCAAGGGAGGTATTCGCCCAACTTTCGCCAGAGCTGTTGATACGCTTTTGCTGTTATGGTCCGTTTTGCTCAGACGAAGTCGGAATCGCAATGAAGCACGCCGTCGTTAGATGGAATCCCGCAACAAGCGAACACTTCTGCGTGCGTTGTGGACGGACTTCCGATGCGATCAATATTGCCGACGCGCAGGAGAGACTCGAAAAGTATGACTGCGTCGTACCCTCAATTGACGTGAAGATGCCAGAACCCGGCACTGAAACAGTTCGTCTGAATCGAAAAAATTACAAATAGCTTTGGCGCTGCGCGGCCCCGCCACTGTCCTTGACTCTTTTGGACATAGCATTCCAGTTGCACTGATCGCCATATTTTTTGGCTAAATACAGTCTTCTCTGTATGTGGGTATTGCCATACTGCAATACCTTCAAGACACTAGGAAAAGGGCGTGCATTTGGTTGATGACCACGATCAGCCTACAAGTTCTACCATATAGACGGCGGCACTATTTCGACGGACAATCGCGATATCAATCAATTGTCAGGGACGGCTAACGTCCAACCTGATGCCGTCCAGTCGGAGGGCAAGACCATGGCGGACCCAAGGAACAACGAGATTCGAACAGTCGTAATCGTTGTGATTTTGCTGATTGTGTTTTTGCTGATTCGAAGAGAAAGTCATTTCACGTACCGGCACCCCGCTTCGCTTTCCTGCATTGTGGGTCACTTCTTCGACGGGAAAAAGACGGCCTAGCTCCAGAATCCCGGCTTAACTGGCTGGGCTAACCGACTAAGGGAGGTGAGTAGAATGGATTCACCCGACGAAAAGGATAAGCCGAATACAACCCTACCTGGAACCGTTGAGAAGATCATCAAGCCATTTGTTCCGAGTGAACCGGAGAAGACACAGTTACGAAGTGACAGAGTTAGAGCCCGCTATGTAACAGTGCTCAAACAGTGGATTCTCGCGCCCCCGATCCAGGGGCCCAGTTCATTGACCGTTCTATGTTTCGTCGCGCCATTGCGAAGGCTTGGCTATACTCCTCCGCATGGAAACCTATTGGTTTTGGTTTCCATCTTGTCGCTCTTGGCTAACGTATCGAATTTTAGGATTGCGTGCTTTTTGCGAAATGCCTGCGCCATTTAGAGAATTAAACCTCGCGAAGTTTTTCGCCACCTGTAGTGTTAATGCTTGAGATGAAATAAATGCTTCTTGGCATCGGGCCAAAACTCGGCAAAAGCGTTGCTGCTCATCCGTCCTACGAAGCCGAGAATGGTCCGCACGCACGCATCATTTACGCTTGAGACACTGTCGGCACGCCAAGTATTCGAAACGAAGTTGCCTCCGGTTTTACCAATATATCGGGCGTACGCCGGCGCCAAACTCCCATTGGCCTGCCGCGCCGCGAATGTCATCACCACAATGTTCTGGATTCGATCTTTTACGGGCCGACCCGTGGCGCGAAAATACCTCGGATCTTCATTCCACAGAGCGCCAAAACCGGCTTCCAGCACGTTGCTTGTGGCTATACCGGTCAGTCTCATGCCATAGCGCTTCCCATATCCGTCCCAGTGCGGACCATATTCCTCGGGTGTGTTCCTTCCAGTCGCAATGCCCGACAGGAACAGGCCGGCGGTGAGACTTTGGGGACCCACCGTGCTTTTTACGACCCAGTGGAGTCGTTGCTGCGCCGAGATTGGACATGAACCTTCTTCCCTGGCCAGAGAAATGAAGCACTCTCGCTCGACTTGAGCGCTCGCCGCGACCGATCCCGACACGAGAATGACTAGAAAAAACCACGGAATCCTCTGGAGCATGTTGTTTGGTTGCGAATTTAAGGAATAAGTTTGGCTGCAAAAAAATGCTCCGACGCTTCCATGTTTCTCTGTAGGCGGGGCGCTGTCCGCGCACACAAATAGTTCGGCTCCGTAAAGTACTGACCCCGTGGAGTTTATTTGCCCTTCTTCAGAAAAAGCTGCTTCGGCACGCCCCCGGGCTTATCGCCATCCTTTAAATTTGCATCTGAAGTTGGTTTGCACGCCCGAATGTCGTCCTAGCAAGCGCGTATTCAAGTAAGAAGCAGTCGAAGAAAACCGAGAGTGCATTGCTTCGAAAACGCCATGGAGAATCGGAATAGGACCATCAAAAAGCTAAGCATCCGCGAACTGTTGAGGCCGCACGTAACTGCCCTCGTCGTCGGATTCGTCGCTGTGGTTGGTGAAGGGGTCGCCAACCTTCTCGAGCCTTGGCCGCTGAAGATCGTTCTAGACAGTGTGTTGCGGTCGCATCCGCTAAACGGGTGGCTGAATCACTTCATTGAAAGCACCGTGGGCGATGACAAACTGGCCGTCTTGAAGTTTGCCTGCGCTGCGGTCCTCGGAATTGCGGCTCTGGACGCGGTCAGCTCCTACACAGAAAAATACCTCACCACGAGTGTTGGGCAATGGGTCACCCACGATTTACGGCGGACGCTATATTCGCGTATTCAGCGCCTCTCGCTTGCCTATCACGATGAGAAGCGCAGTGGCGACCTGATCAGCCGGGTCACCAGCGACATCGACGCCATCCAGAGTTTTATCAACACCGCTCTGCTGGGCGTGCTGATCAATCTCATCACACTGGTGGGGATGATCGGCGTGATGTTCTATCTGAACTGGCGTTTCACGCTGATCGCCTTATCGGTGGCGCCAGTTCTTTTTCTGGTGGTTTACACCTACACACGGCGGATCAAGAAGGCTTCCAGAGAAGTCCGGAAGAAAGAAGGAGAAATTGTTTCCGTTATCGAGGAGGTGCTTTCTTCCATTCGCGTGGTGAAGGCCTTTGCACGTGAGGACTACGAGCGGCGGCGACTCGAAGAAGAGAGCCTGGAAAGCGTGGAAATCGGGTTGCGGGCACGGGGACTGAAGGCAAAGCTCTCCCCTCTCGTTGACATCATTGTTGCGGTAGGCACCTGCCTGGTGCTGTGGTTTGGCGCTCGTATGGTTTTCAGCGGCTCTCTTTCGCCTGGTTCGCTGGTCGTCTTCGTCCTTTATCTGGGCAAGATGTACAAGCCCATGCAGGAGCTCTCCAAGATGGTGGATACGTATTCCAAAGCGCTGGTGGGATACGAGCGCATCCAGGAAGTGCTGGAAACTGACAAGGAGGTCAAGGATCTTCCCCGGGCAATCCAGGCCCCGCGATTCAAGGGGAGGATTGAATTCGAGCATGTCGACTTTCACTACACGCCCGACAGCCCGATTCTTAAGGATGTAAGTCTGACCATCGAAGCCGGACAATTGGCCGCCCTCGTCGGACCGACCGGAGCCGGCAAGACGACAATCATCAGTCTGATTCCTCGCTTCTACGATCCGATCGCTGGATCGATCAAGATTGATGGTATCGACGTGAAACGCTTCCGGCAGAAATCTCTTCGTCAGCAGATTAGCTTTGTACTGCAGGAAACCGTTCTGTTCCATGCGCCAGTCTGGCAAAACATCGCATACGGAAAGCCCGAAGCCAGCCAGGCCGAGATATTACGAGCCGCCGAACAGGCAAATGCCCACGAATTTATCGAGAAGCTGCCGGCGGGATACGACACGATTCTCGGGGAGCGCGGCATGACCCTCTCGGGTGGTCAACGACAGCGCATTGCGATTGCCCGCGCGATCATTCGAGACACGCCCATTCTTATCCTGGACGAACCAACATCGGGCCTCGACGCCGCCTCTGAAAAGCTCGTATTCGAGGCTTTGGATCATCTGATGGAAGGTAAGACCTCAATCGTAATCGCGCATCGGCTCTCCACCATACGTCGAGCAAATGTGATTTTTGTCATCAAGGATGGCGGTATCGTCGAGAAGGGCACGCACGATGAATTGTTAAAGGCTGGGGGACTCTATTCCGATCTGGAGGAGCTGCAGCATCGAGCGGAAGAAGACGATCTGGAAAGGACGACGATCCGCTGAGTCAGAGCTTGGTCAGCTCATCAATGCGCTCTTGGACAATCTTCGAAAACCCCTCGACCTCTTGCGGAGAATAGCCAGCCGACCGGAAGGCGTCCTGAATCTGTTGCGATGACAGGTGAGAGAGAAGATCGCCGATCCATTTAGCGTCCTCACGGGGAATGTGTCGACCGACCCATCGCATACGCAGCCGGTGGATGAGACCCGGTACGTGAAAAAAATAGATCAGCGCGGGACGGCTGGGCGCGTTGAAATCAACGAACTCTGGACCCGCCTTTTTTATGAATTTAGAGTGGCGATAAGATTTGAGATTGCCTTTCGCCATGGCCTGGGTCCAACTATATCCGGTTGTGCCGAAGCTGGCTCCCAGGTCGCTGACTGCATAAACTTCGCGGGGATCAGCCTGCTTCCGCTCGTAAATCGCATTATTTTCGTCCTTCAAGTCCCAACTGTTCATCAGTGCCAACATGACCCGGAGGCCATTGAATTGTCGGGTTCGGGAAAATGGATTATCTTTCCATTTCCAATTTCCAATTTTCTTCTGGCCTTCGATATGGCGCTCCAGGCGCACGTTCTCGACTCTCCCCTGAGGTTCGATTAGATTCTGGCCACGTTGTAAATGGGAAGGAATGCCTTCGACGGATAATTGGGATACAAAATAGTCCTCGTCGGTGTAGTAGCCGACCGCCCATAGCAGATGCGCGGCTGCGGTCTCAGGTTTAGCCTCGACCCCCAGCTTGACCGTCCACTTCGTACCGTCCTGGTCACGGACGTAAAACTTGGGATTCGAGCCTTCGTGGTCTTCCTCAACGAAGGACAACGCCCCGTGAGGCTGATCCTGCTCTCCACCAGCCCCGTAAAAAAGATTGCGTTGTGCGATATCGCCCGGCTCACTCCAGATGGCAGCATTTTCCTCTTCGGCAATGGCAGTCCGACGCCACCAGGAGTAAAGTACAGGCCAGAAACAACGCGTTGAGCGCCCTGCGCATCCTGAGTCTTTCGCGCGAGTGCGCCGGGCCACGGTTATGGGCGCCAATGTTCCGGTTAACGCCCAGTCGGGATTGCGAAAGGCATCGCATAGCGTGACCGAGTCTAGATGCTTCCTGTGCGGCGGAGGTGGCTTGCAGCCTGAGAAAATGGGGTTAATCTTGATGAACGGGCGAGTAAAGGAGACTCATTGAAGCTTATTACACAGCCGCACGACGGCGTTGGGGCGCTGGTAAAAGCCATTGCGAAGGCCAAGAAAACAATCCAAATCGTAATCTTTCGCTTGGATCGACTGGAAATCGAACACGCTCTCGAGGAAGCAGTAAAGCGGGGTGTCTCTGTTCATGCCCTGATTGCGTACACGAATCGGGGAGGCGAAAAGAATCTACGGAGGCTTGAGATGCGGTTCCTCGCCGCAGGCGTAACCGTAGCCCGTACCTCGGACGATCTGGTGCGTTATCACGGCAAGATGATGATCATCGACCGCAAGCACCTGTACGTTCTGGCATTCAACCTCACCCGCCTCGATATCGATCACAGCCGAAGTTTTGGAATCATCACCTCTAACCGTCAGTTGGTTCAGGAGGCGACAAAACTCTTCGAAAAGGACACCAAGCGGCAGACTTACAAGCCAGGTTCTGCAAGGTTTCTGGTCAGCCCTTTGAACGCACGAAAACAGCTCGGCGCTTTCATCCAGGGCGCAAAAAAAGAATTGCTGATCTATGACATGAAAATCGCGGACCGGGCCATGACTCGCCTGCTCGAGGCACGCGCCGAGGCCGGGGTTAAAGTACGCATTATCGGTAAAGTCACGCGCAAGACAAATGGCCTGACCGTGCGCAAGCTGAACGGAATGCGCCTCCACGCCCGCGTCATTATCCGTGACCAGAGCCAGATGTTTATCGGAAGCCAGAGCTTGCGGGAACTCGAATTGGATGCTCGCCGCGAAATTGGAATCATCTTTCCGGATCGAAAAATCGTAGCTTCCGTCTCGAAGATGTTCGAGGCGGACTGGCGTTTCGCGGCAGCCCCAAGGAAGGAACCTGCTGCCGAGGGAACGAACAACACCGTCGCCAACACTGCCAAGAAGGTCGCCAAGAGTATCGCCCGGGACCTTCCTCCGGTCGGGCCTGTGATCGAGAACGTCGTGAAGGAAATAACGCGGGATGATTCGGAAATTGAGATCGATCATAAGGAGCTGCAAAGTGCGGTCAGGGACGCTGTCAGAGATTCGGTCAAGGAAGCCGTTCAAGAGGTGATTACAGAAGCCACCAACGGGAAGGAACCGCGGCAGAAATGATCGTCACTGATCATCGCATTGGCTATCTGGCTCGCCGCAGGCATCTAAGTTAAGCGTGATGAAAGTTTGGTGAAGGCACAAATGACTATCCCCTGCGGAGCTGCGATAATCACATGTTTCTTGGCAGTAAGCTGTTTTGCGTCGGCACAATCTGCGTCACCGCAGGGAAAATCCGTCAATCAGAATTCGCTCGTGATTCAGGATTTCGAAAAGAAACTGGATGAGTACGCGAAGCTGCGCAAGCGGGCGCAATCCGGCTTGCCGGATCCGAAGTCTGATAGTTCCGCTGCGAACATCAAACAATATCAAGAGTCCCTTGCGCAAAATATACGCACCCAACGTTCGCAGGCCAAAGCTGGAGACATTTTCACTCCTCCTGTCAGCCAGCTTTTTAGAGAATTGATTGCTACCCCCATCCGTAGCGATACCAGCGGCAAGATTCAAGCCAGCTTGCGGCACGCCGAACCTGTGCGCGGGCTTTCGCTTGAGATCAACCAGGAGTATCCGCAGACGTCGGCTATGCAGTCCACGCCCCCAACACTCTTGGCCAACCTGCCAAAGCTGCCGGCGGATTTGGAATATCGTATTGTCGATCGCGAGCTTGTCCTCCTGGATACCAAAGCCAATCTGATTGTCGACCTCCTCCCTAATGCCTTGCCGGGCGACCAGAGTGACGCATTGAAGCACATGAGAAGCCGTACTTTTATCCTTCTCTCGTTCTCGATCCTCGCCGCATTCGCGGCGGGACACGGCCAACTGACCCTGCTAGGCTCTTCGGCTGCCAACCATCCCGTGGTTCCGTTTCTTTCCTTCGCGTCTCAGTCAGTTGCTCCCCCGCAAGGAACCGCCGAACTGCCTCTGAAACTCCCGTTAAAGCCAAAGTCAGTTCGTTTTGCGGTAATTGGAGACAACGGAACCGGCCGAAGCCCAGAGTTTGAAGTCGCTCAGCAAATGGAGACCTACCGTCGGCTAGTGAACTTCAGTTTTGTGATTATGCTGGGAGACAACATTTACGGAGGCCACAGTCCCAAAGACTATGCCCAGAAATTTGAACTGCCCTACAAACCGCTACTTGATGCCGGGGTAAAGTTTTATGCCGCTCTCGGCAATCACGACAAAGAGAGCGAGAGCCACTACGGCCCGTTTAATATGGGGGGTGAACGCTACTACAGTTTCAAGAAGGATGATGTGGCCTTCTTCGTTCTCGACAGCTCGTATATGGACCCGGCCCAGGTCGATTGGCTTGAAAAACAATTGCGCGACTCAAACGCCACCTGGAAAATCTGCTATTTCCACCATCCTCTTTATTCCGACGGCAAGGCTCACGGACCAGATCTGGATTTGCGCTCCGTGCTGGTTCCGCTATTCCAGAAATACCAGGTCAATGTCGTCTTCGCAGGGCACGAACACTTCTACGAAAGGCTAAAGCCGCAGAATGGCATTTACTATTTCATTCTCGGTAATTCGGGGCAGCTCAGATTTCACAATATTCGGCACTCGGATCAGACGGAAGTGGGCTTCGATACCGATCGGGGTTTCATGTTGGTAGAAGTGGAAGGCGATGAACTCTACTTCCAGACCATCACCAGGACCGGACTCACGATTGACTCAGGCATTCTGCACAAGCAACCCAAGCCTTCCAATTGAAGGTGGCACCCCAATGCACGTCGCCGAGCGAGATTAAAGACTGCCCACACCATTCCACCCACAACGGCATAGAAGTACCCGGCTCGAATTGAGCTAGGCCTAGTCAGCGACAGTTGAGTCCGACTTTGGCTCGGAAGTGGGTTGAATGTTCAGTTCGATGGCCTGGCGCATGACCTCTCCGATGGATGCGGTGGATCCGGCCTTTCCCTCGTCAAACTCCTGGGTGGTCTCGGTGGAGATTTTATAGGCTTGTACCCACGCTCGGAGCGCGGCGGTCGTGGGCATCGACGTAATCACATAAGCGAGCGAACCAGTCTCGGAAGTTCCGGCTTCGCTTACAACTCCGGGCGGGCTTGGTGCGATGCACCGGAAAGCCTGTAACACCCAGACAGCAGCCGGTTGCCCAGTCTTGCTTTTTGCGCATTCAAACAGGTGTACAACCGCCTGTTCAGAGGTCGCCAGATTACGAGCGATGAAAGAGTTTATTCTTCCACTCGTGACCGGCTCGACCAGTTCGTACTTCTCGGTTAGCTTCATGCAACGCGTCCGTCGGCTGATGGGATTCGCAAATCCTTCTCCAAGAAGAAGACTTTGAAGTTGAGTCTGATTTGCGGTGAGGTATCGTTCTGCCTGCCCCAGAAGCTTACACTTCCCGATTCGCGCAGTAAAGTGGGCCCCGCGACCATTAAAGTTAATGTTGTCTATAAGATACGGGGACGACGAGTGAGTGTCGTTCTCCATCCCACCGGATTCCGGGGAATTGCAGGATTGCCGGGTTTGTAGCAAAATTATCCAACGCTGGCCGATGCAATGCTAACATCCCTAAATCTGTCTCTTTACGCGGACATCGCGTAGCCGCGAGCCGGGATTACTACCGCAAACGGGTTAGGGCTGAACTTTGGAAACATTGTCGCCGGCCCGCGCGTAGCGCCCCCGGCGTTCGAGTTCAGTTGAGTGCAAGCCCGTGGCCGGAAAACCGTCAAAAATCGGAAAGTACGATGTCATCGACGTGCTCGGGCGCGGTGGTATGGGTGTGGTCTACAAGGCCAACGATCCTCATCTGAACCGGCTCGTAGCAATAAAGATGATGACGGGAGGCTTCTCCGACAATCCTGATCTGCTAAAGCGTTTCTATCGCGAAGCTCAGTCGACCGGCAACCTGCAGCATCCCAACATCGTCACGGTGTATGACCTGGGAGATTTGGAAGGCACCCCCTACCTGGTAATGGAATACCTCGAAGGGGAAACTCTCGACGCCATCATTAATTCCCGCAGTCCCCTTACGTTGCTGGCAAAGATCAATTTTATCTGTGACGTCTGTCACGGATTAGCTTACGCACACCATCACGGAATCGTTCATCGGGATATCAAACCCGGCAACGTCATGGTGCTGAAGAATGGCAGCGTAAAAATCGTAGACTTTGGAATCGCCCACATCGGCGATAAGACCGTAACCCGCACCGGACAGCTCATTGGCAGCCTCGGCTACATGTCCCCCGAGCAGGTGAACGGCAAGCCCATTGATACGCGAACCGATATTTTCTCTGCCGGAGTCGTGCTTTACCAGCTACTGACCTACACCCTGCCGTTCGATGGAGACAGCACCGCGGCGACTCTACTAAAGATCATTCATGATGATCCGCCTCCGCTGAGTAAATTCCTGACCGACGTGCCTCCGGAACTCGAAGATGTGATTCGTCGCTCCCTCGCGAAAGATCGTGAAGAGCGCTATCGAACCGTGGAGGACCTGGGTTTTGACTTGGCCCAGATTCGCGATCGTTTGAAGGAAGGAATGGTTGAAGGGCACTTGCGGGAAGCTGAGTCGTTGCTTTCCCGGGGCCTTACTCACAAGGCGAAAGAGCTCGTGCTGCAAATTCTTAAGATCGATCGCCAGCACACCGGCGGAATGCGACTTTTTCGTGTCGTGCAGCAGCAGATTGAACAAGAGCAAATCGGAGTTCAGATCAAGCAACTCCGCAGTCAGGCCGAAGAGGCGTTTTCGAATGAGCAATTCGAGGCCGCCTTGGGCTATGTGGACAAAGCCCTCAGTCTGCATCAGACCGACCTCGCATTGCAGTCTCTGAAGGCCAGCATCAGTGAGGCCAAAACGCGGGCTGATGAGTTGCAGGAGCTTCTCCATCTAGCGGAGGAGGCGCATCAGGAGGGCGAATTAGACGTCGCCAAAAAGCTGTTGGAGGAAACGCTGGAGCTCGCCCCCAATGATCTGCAGGCGAAGGCCTTGTTCCGGGTGATCCACCGTGAATGGGAAGAAAGATCCAAACGCGCTCAGGTAGGAAATCTGGTTGAGTCGGCGCGCAAGGAAATAGCGTCCCGCCGCTTCACCGCTGCGCTTAATGTTCTGAAAGAAGCCGAAGCCCTCGATCCCAACGCGCCCGACGTGAAGTCTCTCATCGAATCGGCCAGCGCTGGACGAGAACAGGAACGTCATCGCAGGGAACTTGAGTCCATCAATCAGCAAATAGAAGAGGCGCTTGATCGCGACGATTTTGTGGCCGCTGGCCAAAAAATCGATCAGGGTCTACTGCGATTTCCTGAAGACCGCGCGTTGCTGAAGCTCAAAGCACTGACCGAAAAGCAAAGACAAGTCAGCGAACGAAAGCATTTTATCGATGAGCAGCTGAAGGAAGCTCGTGCGCTCATGCAAGCCGGACGCAACGAGGAAGTTCTGGAGTTGCTGGCAGCGGCACTGCAAAAAGTTGGAAACGATCCGCACCTGCAGTCCCTTCAGGTCATCGTTCGCGAGACGGTGGAGCGGGAGCGAACAGAAAAGCGAAAAAGCCAGTTGCTCCAGCGCGCCAAGGAATCGCTCCGCAGGAAGGAATTTTCCGAGGCAATCAGCGCCCTGGAAGCTGCGACCACCGAGTTCCAGCACGATCCTGACCTGGCAGATCTGCTTCAGTTCGCGAAAGAGGAAGCTGCCGTCGACGAGAGGCAAAGGGCCACGGACGTCGTCGTCGAGAACGCCCGCGCACTGATCGATCAAGACGAATACGACGAAGCCGTTCGTCTCCTCGAAGGTGGTCTGCCCGATGCTCACGAGCACGAGGAGGAGTTGCGCATTGCGCTCGCCCAGGCTCGCAGCGCTGCCGCCGAATACCAGAAACGTCTTGACCTTGCGCTCTCGACTTCCAGGAAACTCCTGCAGAACCTCAAATCGGCGGAAGCAGTGAGGTTCTTGGAATCACAACCTGCCTCGTTCCGAAAACATTCCACCTACAACGAGCTGCTGCAGCAAGCGCGTCGCGATACGGAACGCCTGCAAACCATCGAGAATGCGGTCAATCGGTCCCGGCAGCTGGCTGGCCAGCGCAATTTCGACGAAGCGTTTCGGGTCGTAGAGGAATGCAGGCGCACTTGCGGAGATGCACCGGAACTGCAAAGTGCGGTTGAAGAAATTGAGGAGCATCGTTCCACCGACGCCACCAAGAAGCTCGAACTGGTTATGGCTGACGGCCGCATGCTGATGATGGCCAAGGAATACCGCGCGGTTCTGGACCGGCTCAAGCCCGCGAGAGACCTGTCCAAGGTGGCGTCTTCAAAGTTGCGGACCGAGTTCGAAACGCTCGAGTCACAGGCGGGGGCAGCGCTTGTTCGACAGCGCCGAACTCAGATCGAGCAGCTGTTGCGCAAGGGTGAGCATGTCGAGGCAGCCGATCTGCTCCGCGGTTCGCAGACCGAATTCCCCGACAACCGGTCTTTAGTTGATCTTAAGAAGAAGCTCGATGACGCGGTCGAACGCAGGGTGGAAATACAAAACCTGCTCAACACAGCCCGTCAACTTTTCGGGGAACAATCCTGGCAGCGAGGGGGAGAAGCTTGCGTTCGCGCCATTTCATTGGCAACCCTGGATCCCTGGTTGCGTGAACAGGCGATCGAGGTAGCCTTGCGTGCTGCCGATTCCGCTGTGGAGAAGGATTGGCGCTCCGCCGAAACTCTGGTACACGGGCTGACCGAGGTTCGAGCCGGAACCGCGGTTCCCGCTTCCCTGCGGGCTCGCATTGCGGGAAAGAAACGTGAGCAAGTCATTCAGGCTGCGATATCGGAAGTACGCGGCTTGCAAGGGAGAAATTTGCCTGGCGCGCTGGATCTGGTCAACAAAAATCTCGTCTCGTTCCCCGATGATCCAGGCCTCAAGCAGTTGCAAAGCGAGATCCAACAGATACAGCGTAACCAGGAAGAGCAGGCGCGCCTCGAACAGGAGAAAGCGCAGCGCCTCGAACATCTTAAGACCGTCACCACGAAGCTGAATCAGGAACCTCGCATCGAAGGCAGAATTCTCATCCTGGAGGAAGTGCTTCGCACATATCCCGACGAAGTTTCTCTCCAACGGCAGCTCGCGGATTTGCGTGAATTGACGCAACGGGTCGCCAAGTCTGCGGTGGCAGCCAGGAAACTGGAAGAGTCGAAGCAATATGTTCAGGCAATAGAAGCCTGGAAGCAAATTCAAGTTCTGGATCCGTACTTCTCCGAGACCGCGCAGTCTATTGACCGGCTCAATGGACTGCAGCGCCAGGAACTCGAAGCTCGAAGAGTCGCTCTGATTGGACAAACGCAAAGCCTGATCGCAGCCCACAATCTCGAAGCAGCCTCCAAATTACTGGCGGAGGCCAGAACAGAGTTTCCTGACGATCAGCAGTTATTGAAGTTGGCCCAAACTCTCCAGGAGCGCGCCAATGTTCGCACCCAAGCTTTAAATCTGATTGCCGAAGGACAGAAATCCGTTGGCAAGAAGCAGTGGGATCAGGGTGCGGAACTGCTCCAGAAGGCTGCGGAAGTGGCCGATGCAGATCCGCCGATCCGGGAGCAGGCAGTTTCTGCCCTGCTTCAGGCGGCTGGATCCGCGACATCGTTCGACTTGCGATCTGCGGAAAATGTGGCGAATGCGGCTGCTCGTTTAGCTCCATCATCCGCGGAGCTTGAGAAAATCCGTGCCGATCTTGAGGACCGCAAACAAAAGGCCGCGGTGGCCGGATACCTCGGCTCGTCTCAAAAGCTCGAATCGGCAGGCGATCTGGCCGGGGCTCTTCGCGAGCTCGAACCGGGACTGCGCGCATACCCAAATGAATCACAACTTCTACAGCGCAAACAGCAACTGGAAGCCAAGGTACGCGCCGCCGAAGCAGCGGCACAGAAAGAAAGGCAGATTGCAGAACATCAGAACTCTGGTCAACGCTTGCTTGACGGAGGTGACCTGCCAGGTGCGCTCAATCGCGTAAAGCAAGCGCTGGCCGAATTTCCAGGAGAAGCACGCTTACTAAGGATGAAAGCCGTCGTTGAGAAATCCATTAGTGAAGCGGAAGAACAGAAACGGCGGGAGCAGGAGCGAAAGCGTCAAGAGGAAGAGCAACGCCGTCTCCGTGAAGAACAAGCAGCCCGCGAGGAAGAAAAAAGAAAACGCGAAGAAGCAGCCGAAAAACTCCGCCTGGAAGCCCAGGCACGCGCCGCTGAAGAAGCCGCACAGAAAGAAAAGCGGATTGCGGAGCATCAGAGTTCTGGTCAACGGTTGCTTGACGGAGGTGATCTGGCAGGCGCCCTCAATCTCGTAAAGCAAGCGCTGGCTGAATTCCCGGGAGAAGCGCGCTTACTAAAGATGAAAGGTGTTGTTGAGAAATCCATTAGTGAAGCGGAGGAACAGAAACGGCGGGAGCAGGAGCGAAAGCGTCAAGAAGAAGAGCAACGCCGGCTTCGTGAAGAAAAAGCGGCCCGCGAAGAAGAAAAAAGAAAACGCGAAGAAGCGGCAGAAAAACTCCGCCTGGAGCGTGCAAGGCAGCGGCAGGAGGAGGCTCAGAAAAAAGCGGAAGAGAAAAAACTGCGGGAGCGTGAGCGGCAGGCGAAAAAGGCGAGGGTTGCGTCGGAGAGACAGCAAAGCCCACACCCCCAACTTTGGAAACGACCCGCTGTATTGGCAGCCATCGGCGTGGTTGCGCTGCTGATGACATGGGGCGGAGTGCATTACCTTTCGACAAGGAAGCAGGAGGGAACTGTTCAAACTCCGGCGTCGAAGTCCTCACCTGTCGCGACCCAGGTAAATCCGCTGGAATTGCAACAGCGTGCGGCACTGGACGACGCTGATAAGAAGCGCGTGGCAGGCGACCTTCCAGGAGCGTCGCGCGTGCTTCAGGATGCAGTTGCGCTGAACGGGCCTCTCACCGGCGAGATCCAAAAGATGCAGACCGCGATCCAGGCGGAGATGACGAATGATCAGCTGCGCAAGCTTCGGCAGCAGGAAGCCCGACTGTGGCAAGAGGCCACGAGCGATGTTGACCGAGGACAGTTCCGGGCGGCGGAAAAGTATCTTAATAATGTATTGGCGTTGCCTGAAGGGGGAATTCGAAGAGATGATGCGCAGAAATACCTGCGCGAAGTCATTCCGCAGCGGATGCATGAACTTGACTTGCTGACGCAGGCAAAGCAGGCGGCCCAGAAGAATGATCAGAAAACCCTGAACAGCGCCATTACCCTCCTCGATCAGGTGGTGGGCATGGGCGGTCCCAGAAAATCGGATGCTGAGCAATTGCGGCAGCAAGTCCACGACAAACTGGCGAGCCTGAATGCGCAGCAGCAGCAAAAACTGCAAACCCAGCAGATCGCCGATCTCGAGGCCAGTGCGCAGCGGGACGTCGCGCAAGGTGATTTATCTTCGGCTCGCCGTAAAGTCGACCAGATCAAGCAGGCGGGTGGCGACACGACTGCCTTGGCCGCAGGAATTGCCCAAGCCGACAAAGCTCGAACAAGCGCGCCAACAAGGCGAAGTCAACTATCAGCAGATTCTGCAGAAGTACCAGCAGTCTGCGGCTTCAAACGACAAGAAGGGGTTGGAATCCTCACGCACCGGTCTCCAGGCAATTGCGCAGGGTGGTGGTCCGCATGTCGCGGAGGCTCGCGGCTATCTGAATGAAATTGACGCAAAACTGGCGGCGATGAATCAGGCGCCTCCGGCACCCGTGAAGACAGAGATACCTCCCGCGGCAACCAGCAATACGCACCAGCAATAATGATGATGACTTTGCCCTGCGGAGTCTCATCAAGAAGTACGAGCTGGCGTTGGAACAAAGAAACGTGGATGCAATGCAGTCGGTTTGGCCGACTCTGGGGAAAAAGCGGTACGAACGATATAAGCGTGCTTTCGAAAGCGCGACGTCCCTGCATATGCAGGCACAGATTGAATTTCAAATCGAAAAAGTGGAAATCAGCCAGGACAGGCAACATGCGACGGTCAGCGCCCAGCAAATGCAGACAAATACGCTGCCGGGCAAGGGTCCCGAGAGCCGCCAGGACAAGGCCGTGTTTCAATTGAGCAAGAGCAATGGAGTTTGGGTCATCAGCGACGTTCAGTAACCCACCAAGGCACCAGTAAAAAGCCAAAAGCTTGACAAGGCGACAACCGGATCATATAGACTTCCGTACCAACGTCTAGGTCAATGGAACGAATGAGGTGGTGTGATGTTACGTGCAATCCTGGTCTCCATGGCACTGTTGTTTTTGGGATTGACGGCGGCTTCCGCCCAGAATGTCTGTCCGCTGAACGGCCACTCGAGCAACAAGCTGATCTGCCTGATTCCTCAGGTCTATGGTCCTTTTGGCTTCGGCTTCGATCCAACCGTGCAGACCCCGGCACAGTCGGTATTGTTCACCGGCGACCACCACGCGGCTCACTTCGACAATGATTTTTTGGCCACTTTCGCTCCCATCAATGAGGCTGTCGGGATACAAGTCTCCCAGTTGCCCATAGCCTCTCCTTCGTCCGGAATCACGTTCTCATTCGACAAGGTGACCAAACTCGAGGTCCCTTCCACGGAAGAGAGTCTTGGTCCCATCATTGGTGAGCGCGCCGGCACCATCGGGCGCAAGAAATTGTTTTTGGGATTCAGCTACCAGTACTTCAATTTCAGCACTATTGACGGACAGGACACCAACAATATTCCGACAGTCCTGCAACATCAACCATTTACTCCGATTCCTCCACAAATCCCCACCTGCCCGGCGCCGAACGGCCAGACCAACCTGACCGGGACCAAATACGATGGCGACCCATGTTTCGTGCGCGATTACATCCAAACCGCGAATAATATTGACCTAAGGGTGCATCAGTACACAATTTACGTGACCTACGGCATCACGCGGCATCTCGATTTCTCAGCTGCCATCCCATTGCTGGATGTGCAGATGAACGTGACGTCCAATGCGACGATTGTTCCGAATTCCGTCTCGCCGACTGCTGTCGGGGCTCCGGGTGATAGATGGCATCAGTTCAACCCCACGAATCCCGCAATCGCTGCCCAATGCGCTTCGGCATCGGGAGCAGGGCAGGCCTGCCTGAAGGCTTCCTTCGCTGATTCTGGCAACGCTATGGGCATCGGCGACGTGGTTCTTCGCGGAAAGTACACGCTCCACCAATGGGAGCGCGCGGGACTCGCCGTCGGGGTCGACGTCAGGCTTCCTACCGGCGACGAAAAGAACTTTTTAGGTTCCGGTGCGGCTGGCGTGAAGCCTTTTGCCGTCGTCTCTTACAAGGCACGCATTTCACCGCACGCCGAGGTTGGCTATGAAATAAATGGAGATTCCACTCTGGCTGGAAACAATCTGGTTCCCTCGGAAGCAGCGCCAGTCGCCAAGGGCTCTCTTCCCAACCGGTTTGTATACATCGTGGGAGCTGATGTTGTCGTTACCAAGCGCCTGACCGGAGCTTTTGATATTTACGGACAACGATTGTTCAATGCCCCGCAGCTCATTTCCCAACCCTATACAGACTTTGGGAATTGCTCTGGTGCGACCAATGCCGACGCTGTGAATTGCGCCGTATACACACCCGGGACCACTCATCCGGATGTTGCCGAGAAAATTTCCGACGTCAATATCACTAACGCGTCGCTGGGACTGAAATTTCGTCTTCTCAGCAACCTCGTGATCACAGGAAACGTCCTCTTGAAACTGGACGATGGCGGCCTGCGCTCCCGGGCAGTGCCGCTGGTTGGCGTTTCATATAGTTTCTAGCAACGACCCGACGTTTTTGGACAGTCAGGAGCCGAAGGTATGGACATTCCATGGGTCGACAACGTTAGAGAAAAGGGTGAGTTGGCCGTTTTTCGGGACGGTAAGATCGGCGGAACGTGGGGCACAGTCTTCCATCAATCGATTACAGCGTTCAACCGCCTGTCCGCTCATCTCAAGCTGGGTGTAGTTCTGAAGGAATCCAAGCACGCTCCCGTGGATGGAGGCGGTGGAGCAGATGTCGGTGTTTCCACTGCGAATGGCGTGATCTCCCTCACGTATGAAGGTACGTCCTATCCCGATAACCTGACCGGCACCGGGTTGCACGGGCTGACGAGAACGGTTACGCGTCAGACTGCGGTCACGGTGGTCGAGAAGGCATTTATCTTTCTACCGCAACAGCCGAAGACGCTTCCTCCTACCGGCGGCTGGCAACCTGTCGGAACAAACGTGATGGAGGTTATTCTCGTTCACGAATTTATTCATGCCTGCGGGCTGGAGAAACACACGCCAGGCGACGTGTTTCAGGATATCCCCAGCATCGAAGGGAACTTCGTGAGAGCCGGCAACGTAAGAATGCCTCCGATTTTCATCTCTGGATCAACCGCCTCCCGTATTCAGGCTCTTTGGACGTAGCAACGGAAAAATGCAATCTGTGCAATTTTTGGAAGTCTGGAAACACAGTGTGGGGTTCGCCTGTCCGAAAGTTCACGGCGGTTCTGCGAGGTAAACTGATCAAGCTGCGTTGACTGGGTAGGTCGGCAATTCGGACGACAACAAGCGCTGAATATTCCTGACGAGAGAAGTCATACCTTCTGATTTGTCGACGAACGCGTCCAAACCAGCAATGAATGCAGCTTTCCTGAAACAAGGGTTGGTAAAGGCCGTAAACATCACAATCTGAGTTGTGGGAACAACCTTTTTTAACATTCGGCCTGCAGAGATACCGTTTAAACGGGGCATTGCCAGGTCTATTACGATCAAGTCAGGTTGAAGAATCTTGGCTTTCTCGATGCCCTCGTAGCCATCTTCAGCTTCTCCGCAAACCGTCCAGTCGGGCTGCTGCTCGAATACAGTGCGCAAGCTGCGTCGGACTATCGGGCTATCATCGACGATGAGTATGGATTTCACACAAGCCAGATTTGGGGTGGGACAATTTCATTCTCAGGGGAATCCCGACCTCACTCAATCGGGTAAAAACTGTACGTTAGCGTACAGTCGAAATTTTGCCAGATCCCTGACAGTTCTGTGACAACTCTACGCCGTCTACCAACCAGTATTAGCTGCACAATCCAAAAGAAGGATCGCGGAGGCAGCTATGCGCCGAATTGTGGTTATCAACCCCATCGTAAGAACCAGCCTTGCCGTTCTCTGTCTACTCGCATTCAGTAACTTTGGAATGGCACAGCAGTATCAACAAACCAACTTGGTTTCAGACATTCAGGGACTTGCCCCGACCAATGACAGCCACCTTCTCAACCCGTGGGGCCTCATATCAAGCTCAACGAGCCCCTGGTGGGTAGCGGATAATAATGGCGGAGTTTCTACGTTGTATAACGGAAACACTGGCGCCATCGTGCCCTTGGTCGTGAACATTCCACCAATCGCGAACGATCCGGGTACGGGAAAACCTTTGGGCCAGGGAACTCCCACAGGCGTCGTGTTCGTGGGATCGTCCGGTTTTCAATTTGAGAATAACGGAACCAAGTCCGCCGCAATTTTCGCCTTCGTAACCGAAGACGGCACGATTTCCGCATGGCCTGGCTCGGGCGACGCCGTGCAGCTAGCCGACAATTCGACGAACCCAACCGCAAGTCATGGTGCCGTATATAAAGGAGCGACGATTGCAAAAAACGGCAATGCGTTCTTTTTATACGTAACTAACTTTCGAGCGGGGCGCATAGAGGTTTACGACTCGCAATTTAAACCGGTCGACATGAATGACGACGCCTTCAGGGATCACAAACTTCCGCACGGCTTTGCTCCGTTTAACGTGCAAGAAGTCAACGGCGACTTGTACGTCACATACGCCAGGCAGAACGGGAGCAAGCACGATGACTTTGATTTTCCAGGCCTTGGTTTTGTGAATAAGTTCTCACCAGACGGGAAGCTGGAGCAAAGGCTTGAACCGGGACCCTGGCTCGATGCACCTTGGGGAATAGCGCTGGCGCCATCCAATTTCGGATTCTTTAGCAATCATCTCCTCATTGGCAACGCTGGCAGCGGACAGATTGCGGTCTATGACGCCGACAGTGGACGATTCGACGGTATGCTGCGCGATCAAAACGGTCATGCAATCCAAAATCAGCGCCTGTGGGCACTTCGCTTCGGAAATGGCAGTGGCGCTGGACCGGCGAATACGCTCTTTTTCACGGCTGGGATCACGGATGAAGCTGATGGCCTTTTTGGCGCGATTACGAGTAAAGATGGCAGTGCTCCGGAAGATGGTAATAAGGGGAAATGAGGGAAGACATACGCGGCCATTGGTGTTCGCAGGTAAAGATCGGATTTACGAAACCGGGGAATAGCAATCAATACCGCCAAAACCGCGGGGGCGGGTTACCTTGTCGCCGGTTGCAGGTCGCAGGGTTTCTCGCCGCGGTATAGCATGGAAACGTGAACCTTCCAGTGAACCCGCCAATCTTACCAATGCTCTCCAAGCGAATTGGTGAACTACCGCCGGGTGGAACATGGATCTTCGAACCTAAGTGGGATGGGTTTCGTGCGTTGATCTTCCGCGATGGACCGGAAATCCTGATTCAGAGCCGCGATGGAAAATCGCTCAACCGATACTTTCCCGAGCTGATTGAGCCGTTACAGGCGCAGTTGCCCGCACGGTGTGTTCTCGATGGAGAAATTGTCATCGCACACGATGGTGGGCTCGACTTCGAGGCGTTACAGCTCCGCATTCATCCGGCCGCATCACGGGTGAAACTTCTGTCCCAGCAAACTCCGGCATCCATCGTGTTCTTCGACCTGATTTGCGAAGGCGATCGGGATCTGCGGGCCGAACCATTCGAAAACCGCCGCCGACAACTGGAAGCGCTACTCTCGTCCGCAACGCCGCCGATCCATCTAACACCGGCGACGTCCGAATCGAGGGTGGCAGCCGATTGGTTTCAGCCGTTTCGAGGGCGCGGGCCTCGATGGGGTCATGGCCAAGCCGATTGCGGGCGTCTACGAATCTGACAAGCGCGTGATGCTGAAGGTCAAGCACGAACGCGATTGTGACTGCGTGGTGGCGGGTTTCCGGTGGTACAAAAAAGGCGAGCGCACGCTCCTCGGCTCATTGTTGCTCGGACTGTTCGATGATTCGGGTGCTTTACAGCACGTAGGCGTGTGTGGCAGCTTCACGAAAGAGAAGCGCCAACAACTTGTGGAGTTCCTTGCACCTTATCGGAAAGACGCCCTTGCTAACCATCCGTGGAAAGGCTGGGCTGAACATGAACCTGCAGCCGGTGAAGCCGGGCAGCGAATGCCGGGAGGGCAGAGCCGCTGGAGTCAGGGTAAGGATCTGTCGTGGGAGCCATTGCGCCCCGAACTTGTAGTTGAAGTTGCCTATGAACACATGCAGGGCGCCCGCTTCCGTCACATGGCCCAGTTTCGAAGGTGGCGCACCGACAAAAAACCGAGCGACTGCACCTACGCTCAGCTCGAAGTAGTTCCGCCGCAGGAATTGATGGCGATTTTTCGCCACTGGCCGCTGAGGTACCCAGGGCTTGCTCATTCTTTCTTCCTTGCGCGGCTCTTCTTTGGAGCACCCTGCGCTGAGTCGCTTAAAGCACGCCATTCGCGAGTCGGATCATCATCAGGGTCGGGAGTTTCTTGCGGAGGCCGCAATTCTTCCGGCACATGGCGAAGGTTTACTCGGATGCGAGTCCATGTCGACGATCTGCCACGCATGGAGTCGACCAGCACATCGTCCACGGCGAGAAGCTCAGCCGCCTGCGCGTGCTTGCTCTTCCACCTCTCCAGGCCTGCCAGTGCGGCTTCTTTGTCGGGAGAATTCGCAACCACCACGAGAGGCATCTTCGCTCTTGGTGTCTTCGGCGGTTTCTTTTCGGTGGACTTCGCGCGCGATGGGGCAACCCGCGGCGCTTCGCCTTCCATCTTGCGAAAGTGCGGCGGCCAGGGCGCATCGCCAAGACCGGCGGCTTCGTCTTTCGCTGCGAGTTCGAGCAATTGTTCGAGCGAACCCGCCGCGGCATCCATGTCTGCGTGCGGATCGCCATGCTCCGCGAAACGCTTCGGAATCGTGAGCACAGTAAAGTCTGCAGGTTCGCAGTCGGGCACCTCATCCCAGTGGAGCGGTGTGGACACTCGGGCGTCGGGCAACGGGCGTACCGAATACGCAGAACAGGTCGTCCGATCCTTCGCGTTCTGGTTGTAGTCGAGGAACACGCCATGACGTTCCTCTTTCCACCATTTCGAGCTGGCAAGATTCGGGGCACGGCGCTCGACTGCTCGCGATAGCGCCAGCGCTGCGCGGCGAACTTCGGCGAACGTCCAGCGCGGATGGATCCGCACATTCACGTGCATTCCTCGCGAGCCGCTGGTTTTGGGCCAGCCGCGAAGTCCCATCTCTTCGAGGAGCGATTTCACTTCCAGCGCAAACGTTGCGCACATCGGCCCAACCGACGCCGGGCCCGGGATCGAGATCGACCCGCAACTCGTTCGGGTGATCAAGATCGCCGGAGCGTACGGGATGCGGGATGTAACTCTATGCAGCCCAGGTTGACGATCCATGCGAGCCCTGCCGCGTCATCGACCACCAGTTCTTCCGCCGTACGGCCCGACGGAAATGACAAGGTGATGGTGCGCAACCAGGGAGGCCGTTCAGTGGGCGCGCGCTTCTGGTAAAACGCTTCCCCTTCGGCGCCGTTCACGAATCGCTTGAGGACGATCGGACGATCCCGAATTCCGCCAAGAGCACCCGGCGCAACCGAAAGGTAGTAACGAACGAGGTCGAGTTTCGAGAGTTTGGTCTCCCTGGAAAAATACGGCTTATCCGGGTGCGTAACGCGGACTTCGCGCCCCTCGATCGACAAGACCTCGGTGGATTGTTCTTTTCCCACCAAAACAGGCTACACCATTGGCGTCTAGCTGACTTTTCTCAACCACAAACGTCCTACCGTGACGAGTTCTCCACCCCAAACAACTCCCGCCGAGTGCTTTTCAGCCTTCTGAACCGTGCAGAAAATTCCCGTGGGTCTTCCGCACATATCCAAAACTTCGACTCGTTCTCCCGGATGCAACTGCGCTTTTATAGGCAGGCCGCCGTGCGGCATTTTCTCAAAAACGTTTTGTATTTCGGGCTCCGATTTCCGTGGACTTAGCATCTGGGCTCTCCTGATCAGTCAAGTTGGTTGTTACCAGCAAACGGTAATCGTTGCCCAACACGAGGACAATACCGATGATGCTTGATTACTAAAGGACTAGACCCAAGACGTATGTCACGAAATCCATGGACATCGATATTCAATGGGCTGGCCGGATATCCTCGCGAAAGCAACATTGTCGCGAGCTGAGACGATGCTTGCGTTGTTAAAGGCCGCGTCTACAAAACCAGAATTACAGCTAAGGAAAAACCGCCACCATTAACGGTGGCGGTGAGTGGTATTTATGCGATCGCTTGATAACCAGTCAATAGACGGGAGGCGTGTTGCCTGATTCAGACACCCGTGAGCCGTTTGGAGATCAGAGTTGCGTGCAACACGCCATTCTTGTCCCAGCTACCCGTGCAGATTACCCGATCACCGTCCTTAACCTGGGTCGCATCAATGTCCGTGGGCTTTTTTCCGTGCTCCTGACTGACCCATCGAGTTGAGCTGTCGTACTCCACCATCTTATCGTCGCTCGACCCGACTTTACGAACCGTCAGCCTGGATTTGTCCGAACTGCTTCTTATGACGTGACCCTCCCATCGCGCCTCCTTCGCGCTCGTCGCTGGGGAAGCGGCATCCTGAGAAAACACGGGCGATGACAACGGAAAAGCAAGTACCGAAGCGAACAACAGAGTGAGTAGGCTCTTCAAAGTGTCCTCCTTTTTCTTCGTCGGCAAATTTGTAATGTGTGGAAAGGAACAAAAGGCCCGGGCCTGAGGGAGAGAGATATCCGTTTGATCAAAACCCATCTTTAGTACATGAGACGCTCAATTCACGGCAATTTAATAGAGAACTTCGCCCTCCCCTTTTACAGCGATCATCTTCTGAAACTGAGTCACGATCTTGTCCCGTCGTGCCATCACAGCTTTGACTTCATCTTTAGTGAGATAACCTTTTGTTTTGTCGGCTAGGTCATTTCCGTTCAACGCCTTCAGTTTGTCCATCAGCGCCCGGTCGCAACGCACCAAATCATCAGGGTCTTTCAGTTCTTTGGACAATCGGAATGCGCGAGTGAAGTCGACTCTCCAAATCTGCCAGTCATTCCCAATTAATACGTTTGTCAGGTTGGCGTCGGTGTCGTAGACCAACTCGTCAAACACCCGGATCTTATACATCTGGTTATTCCAGGCGTTCGGATCTGGAGCTTCCAGTTTTTGCTTGTAGCGTTCAGCGTCGTCCATCTTTACGGGCAACCACCAACTGAGAGAGCCAGGATTGCCTCCCCAACTACGTTCCACATATACCGGCATCATGTCATCCATACCGAGCAACTCAGCCAGTCGATAGGCCGCAAGGTTGTATCTGTAAGAATCGACAAAGGCCAATTCCCTGCCAGCGGCAAACTGCATGGAGGTCCGATGCTCATCGATCGACTGGAACGATGCGTCATGGGTCACAGTCCCGTCGGTAAGGGTAAGTCGCCACGGGTTGGTGATCCCTTTTTTCGACCGTTGACTCTTTACGACCTTGGCTGTGAGAAGGAACGTTTTGATTTGATCTTTGGTGAGGGTCGACTCGTCGGAAGCAGCGACGAAGCTTGTACAAGTCAGAAACAGGGTAACGGCGAGAATGAGTCTCCGACACTGCAGGGCACGTATGCGCATCGAAATACCTCTGGTGGAACTTTCGCCAGCCTACCTCGCTTGAACCGATTTGGATTTCTCTGGTTTCTGAATCCTCTCCAAGGGTCGAGTGGGTCACAACCGTGGATCCCTGCAGGTGAAATGCCAAAAGTGAAATCCCTGACCAGTTCGTGACCTAGTTTTTGCAACCCGCAGGATCGCGGCCACTTGTATCCCAAAACCCTGGCAGAATGCAAATTGCAAGGCCTGGCCGAAATCATTTCTTCTAACCTTCCGGTTAATGCCACTATCCGCGCGGTTAGGAATCGCCAATTGTCGTGAACGACTTTCCATCACCGTAACCGCTAGGGACCTCTGGAGTGCTAATGGCAAAAGAAAAACAGGCAGAAGAGACGCGCCTTCGGCCTGTTTCTTGGTTGCGAAACTGTAGTCCTTCCTCAAACAATACTTTTTGGGCCTGTGCGTCCTCGCTTCAATGCGTTCTTTTGGTCAGAGCAATTTACTCTTACGGGATCGATCTGTCATTGCATTAGTTGGTAAGCCGTTTGGAGATCAAAGTGGCGTGGAGAACTCCATCCTTGTCCCACGTGCCCTTGCAGATCACGCGATCGTTGTCTTTCACCTGGCTCGCGTCAATCGCGTTAACTTCTTTGCTGTTATGTTCCTGGCTGACCCACTTCGTTGAGCTGTCGTAAGCGACTGTTTTCTCGACGTTCGATCCTATTTTGCGAACTGTGAGAGTGGATTTATCCGAACTACTTCTGGCCACCGTGCCTTCCCAGCGCGCTTCCTTTGCCATCTTCTGGTTGGCAGAAGCGTCTTGCGCAAATGCCTGCGTTGACAATGGAAGAACAAGTACAAGTAACAGCAGAGTTAAAACCTTCATCTTCATGTTCACAGTACTTCCTCCTTTGACAGAAACTAGTGAAAATCGATTGTGGGATCAAAAACGCGAGCAAACGTTAATTCAAGATTCGCCCCAGAGGTTTGCCGGTTCGTTAATACAAAACTTCCTTCTCACCCTTTTCCGCGATTAGCTTTTGGAACTGTGCAATGATCTTGTCTCGCCTGGCCATTACAGCCGCCGCTTCATTCTTTGTCAGGTAGCGTTTGGTTTTTCCCGAGAGTTCGTTTCCATCCAGCAGTTTCAATTTTTCGAACAAATGACGGTCGCAGCGTACCAAATCCTTGGGGTCTCTCAGATCCTTGTTGAGTCGGAATGATCGGCTAAAATCAACTCTCCAAATTTTGAAATCCTGTCCGATCAGGACGTTAGTCAGGTTTGGATCCGCATCGTACACAAGCGCATCGAAGACCCGTATTTTATACATTTGATTGTCCCAGGCGTCGGGGTCGGGGACCGCTATCTTCTGCTTGAGACGTTCCACCTCATCCATTTTTACCGGCAACCACCAACTCAAGGAACCTGTCCTGCCTCCCCATGAACGTTCGACGTATACCGGCAGCATGTCATCCATACCGATCATCTCGGCCAGGACGTACGCGGCAATGTTGTATTTGTATGAATCGACGAAATTCAATTCTGTGCGCCCACTTGAGAGCGTAGCTGTGGGTTTGTGGTCATCGATAGTCTGGAAAGAAGCGTCGTGAGTTACCGTACCGTCGTTCAACGTAAGTCGTTGAGTCCCAGTAATACCTTTGGAAGATTGTTTACTTCCAACAATCTTGGCGGTGGTGAGAAACTGTTTGATCTGTTCTGAGGTTAAGGCAGTCTGATCCGTCGCTGTCGCAACGGATAGACAACCTAAACATGCCACTGCCGCAATGATGAGCTTTCGCCCGTGTCGATAAGGTAGGTTCATGATCTCCCCCCTTGCTTGCGCCCACAAAATCTACCCCCTTGGGCGCTATTCAGCAACCTAAAAACTTCAGGGCTGCGCCGCCACGAGTACAAGATAAATACAAATCGACAACTGCGAACCAAGCCGCATGCAAGCGCGTCTCCCACGTGTCCGCAATTCGCGGAGAGCCCTCGCGAGCGGAACGGACCTCTTATCGTCGCCTGCTCTTACGTCTTCGTGGGCAGCGCTTCCAGACGCTTTTTGGCGAGTCTGGCAGTTTCGCGCAGCAGCGGGTCTGCATTACCGAGACAGCGATCCAATTCACCTTCCAAAGATTTGATTCCGAAGGTTCCGATGGCGTGTGCACCGCAGGATTTCAGCCACGGGTCGTTGCTGGCAACTAGGGCAGCGACTGCCTGTTCCTGTGTCTCGACCTTGGTATGCATGATCCGTTGGGCCAGGTGAGCGCGCTCGTGCACGGTGACCTTAATGTCGAGCAGAGGCACCAGCATTTGCCGCAGTTCGGACTTTAAGACGTTGTCCAGGAATTCCAGTGTGTTGTCGTGCAGGGATAGATTCTTGGATTGCAGCCCTAGGTAGGCGCTATGAATGTCGAGGTTAGGATACAACAGACCAAGCAAACGAAAGATACGCTCCAATTCCTGGTGGATCGACTCCGTAAGTGCAGGCGTTACTGGATTTTCACCGTTCTCCCCGGTTCCTAATTTGTCGAGAATCTGGTACGAACGGTAGTGTCCCAGAATTTCGGCCGCAAGCACCGTTTCCAAAGTCTGGGCGTCGATCTCGATCTCAGGGTGAAGGTGACGCAGTTTGTTCAGCGCGCTAATGACTCGGAAACGCAAATTGGTGTCACTTTCCAGCAGGTGATTCATCAGCACGCTGGCCGCCGCCGGGGTTCCGATCTCGACCATGATCGCTGGAATTTCCCGGCGAGCCTCAATCGATACCGAAGAGTCTCCGAGATGGTCACGCAATGCGCCGATAATCGAGTCCTCGAATTGCACCAAAGCATTGGCGACTTCATCTCGCAATTCGTGATGCGCAAGTCGATCCAAGAGGTCAGGCACCAATCGTCTCTTGCGCAGCTTTCCAACAGAGTGGACGGCTTCCCTCGCGATCACAGGATCGGGATCAGCGAGCAGGTTCGAGAGCAACGGGTCAAAGCAATCGGGTAACTCGCCTAGCAGCCGGGCGGCTTCTACGCGGTGTCGCTGTCTCTCTGGTGCAGGGTTCCCCACCATTGTGCCCAGAATCTGCTGCGCAGCCTCCAGAATCTGAGTCTCTCCGGGGCGTGCCAAAAACGCCACCACAGCCGAGGTAACGGAAAAGTCGGCAAAATCCCCCTCGTCTTTCATCAGCTCCAGAGGGTCAACATGCGCATGATGGGTAAGGTAAAGCAAGGCCTCAGTCCGCACGTTGAGATCCGGATCTCTTAGCAAGGCCTCGATGTCCGGTCGCACCGTCTTGTCGCCCGATCGGGAAAGGATAGTAACCGCCTTCTGGCGAACCTGGGCAGAAGGATGACTCAACAAACCTCGGATTACGGGGTGTGCGGCTCTTTGTCGCTCAACTTCAAAAAGGCTGAGGGCGTACAGGATTTCATTCGGATCTCCGGCCGAAAGCTTCGTCGCCAACAGATCAGCAGTTGAACGGTCTAATACAGATGTGGAGGCTTGTTCGACGTCAACTCGATGTTGCGTAATGCTTTCTTTCAAAGTGACGACATACTGTCGTCGCGCAACTGCAACGGCGGCCAGCCAGCCGGTCACAAGGACGAGGGCAATCCAACTGATTTGTCGGGCAGGTAGATGCAGAGTGGTGGCAAAGACCAGGACCGTCACGCCTGCCAGACCGTCGCCCAGGCGCCAGACCACAGTATCGATGAACCATTTGACCTGTAACTTAATCCGCGCGGACAGCGGAAGATACAGCAATTCGGTGGTGGATTTGTCCAGAGAATAACGTAAGACCTGGTCGCACCCTTTTAGTGCGAGCGCAGCGCCCAATGTGCCGAAAACCAGCAAGCCCGCCGAGCCCAGGAAAACGGTAACCGGAAGAACAAATAGTGATGTGCCGATACCGAACCTGCGCAAAAATCTGGTGGTGAAAAGTATTTGAACCACCAGCGAAAGAATGCCGGCATAAAAGTTGAAGTCACCGAAAAAAGCTGCCAGCGCATCTTTTTTGACGAGGACTTGTTGCGCGATGGCCAAAAATTGCCAGCCGGTCAACGTAGTCACAAGAGAGGAGATACAAATTACTGCAGCGATAGCCCTCAAGTATGGCGAGGAAAACACCAATTGCATGCTGGTAATAATGTTTCGCGGGCCAGTTTCGGAGTGCCCTTCCCTCGGTCCGTCGATTCCGCCGACAGCCAGTCGTCCGCTGCGCCAGACAAGAACAATGAGGCCGGCGCAAATCAGGAGAAACAGCGCCATGCCTAGCAGCAGGCTTTCGGTGCCAAAGGTCTTCGCAATAGCCTTCGAAAAATACCCCGCGAAAATCCAACCCGCGATGGCTCCTCCGCCCACCATTCCAAAAACTCGCTTGGCTTCTCGCGTGGTAAGAACATAGTTCGCCAGAGTCCAGATCTGGGTCGGCGCCAGCACGCCAAAGATTTTTACCCAAACGTAAAACACGGGAAACAACCAGACCAGGTGGTAGTGGTAGTGGGAAAGCACCCAGAACACGGCACAGTTACTGGAGAAAAATAGCAGGCTACCGAACAGCAGACTTTCTAAAGAAACTCGCCGAGCGACCAGCACATATCCGGCTACTACAAGGGCGACGAGAATCGAACTGGAAATATCAGCGTATGCAAGTTGTTTCGCCTGGAACCGCGAAAGGAATAGCGCGGCGCCGGCAACTTTGCCAATTACATAGCTGCTAATCACCAGAAACAAGCAGGTGCAGAGCAAGGCGCCTCGCCCCAGATCTCCGGGCTGTACATTCAGGACGCGCTCAATCCACCTTTTCATCGTATGAGCCTTTTTGGTGATCGATTTACTGTGGTGCAGTCGGGGGCGCAGAGCAGATACTACTATGTGTCTGCAAGGCAGCTGGTTTTTCCGGAGCCGTGTTGGAGGGGGCTACCGCTGCCCCGGCTTGAGGGCTTGGGCTCGCGAGGGAAGACGCGCCCGGACCGACAAGTATCGATTCTTGATCCATATACTGGGCTGTGAACTTGGTATCCTGGCAAATTTCCAGTGCCGATGCCCTCCCTCCAGGGAAGTAGCTGCTCAGCATACCGGTATCTATCAGGAATACTTTGTTATTAAATCGCGGCCGGATCCGGCCACCCTTCTGCACTGTATGCCCTACCACGACATGTGCGGCGTTAAAAGCGTGCAGAACCTTGTCCACCTGCGCGGCGCCCTCCTCATCGCTCCACTGGTCGTAGCCACGAAACCAGAGGGGACCGTCCGGGCGCACGCTCAACCAATCCCCGTACCCAAGGAATTGCATCAAGGCGGCCTGCTTTTGCGGGTCCGATGGAACTCGAGACTTGCGTTCGGCCGTGAGTTCTGCCTGGACGACGGCTGTAATCTCCTGAAGAGTGAAGAACGGCAGAATTATAGTTTCGTCCTGCAAGTATTGTTTGGCAGTATCGAACGCTTTAATTTCGTCTCGAATACGCGAATTGATTGTGTCAAGCGTTAGATCGGTGAGATCCGGATGGAGTCCACCGTGCAAGAAAATAACATCGCCAACTTTACCGATGGCTGAGTGTTCACGCACCCACTTGCCGTAGCTTCCACTCGGACTGAACGCCTGCTGATGTTCGATAAATCCGATTGGGTGTCGTGGCATCCATTCGGCTTCGGTTACTTCCATCGGCTGAGGAAGTTCGGTCAAAAGCTCCAGGTGTTTGCCCCGCCATTTCATGTACTGCTCGTAAGCAGACTTCCGACGTTCCTCCGATTTGCTGTCCGCAAAACTAGCATAATTCTCCGCGGTAACGTAGCGAAGGTCTCCCATGAGATTCATGACCTCATGGTTGCCAAGGAGGCAAATGACTCGTCCTCCGGTCTTTGGCGCTTCTTTCTCTAAAGCAATCAGCAGGTCCATCGCCTCGCGTGGTTTTGGGCCACGATCCAGGACATCACCGAGTTGCACCAAGGTGACTCTGTTGGCGATCCAATGATGCTGGGCATCGATTATCCCAATCCGCTGGAGAATGGCGGCAAAGTCATCGAAATCGCCATGAACGTCACCGACGGCAACCACTGCATCTGCAGGTTTCTCTGCTGCCTCATTGGGTAACGGCAGTGCGACAAACAGCGCCAGGAGAACCAGCACCGAAATGCAGGTGCGACCGCAAAGATAACAATTTGGAAAGCGAATCATTCTCCTACTTTTCTATGGTCATTTTGTGTCGGACTCTCATGAAACTATTGGATTTTCCAAGGTCCCTTGAGAGCGTGTGAATCTTAGGCCGACGCTGTGGACAAGTCAATTTGGCTTCCTCACTCTTAGTCGAGAATCATCACTCGACTCGCTTTTTTAAGGAAAAGGTTAGGAATAGTTTGGCTGCTTCCATGCTGGGATTGGACTAACTGGCGAGGGAGGATCTTTGCGTGGAATATTAATGTCCAGACGACAACGTCGCGATCTGGATTGCCATCTTAACGCCAGCAACCTCTGTAGCCTCATGCAAGGAATCAGTTATGAAGCGTCGTGAATTTTTCAAAGTTGGCGCAGTCTGCGGCTTCGTTGCAAGCACACTGCCGGCGGCTATGGCTCAAAAAACTACTTCGACCGAGGAGAACAATCCCATGAATCAGATTCCGCTTGCCTCATCCGCAGGAACGAGAAAGGGTGACATGCTTTACCGCACTCTCGGACGCACTGGCGAGACGGTCTCTGCGGTCGGGATGGGCGGTTTTCATATTGCGCAACATGGGCTCACGGAAGACGACAGCATCCGCCTGGTGCGCTCCGCCATTGATCGCGGCATTACGTTCATGGATAACAGTTGGGACTATAACGAGGGTCAGAGCGAAATAAGGATGGGTAAGGCCTTGAAAGACGGATACCGTCAAAAGGTTTTTCTCATGACTAAAATTGACGGCCGCACAAAAGAGGTCGCAGCGCGCCAGATCGAAACTTGCCTGGAACGCCTTCAAACAGATCGTATCGATCTGGTCCAGCATCACGAAATTATCCGTTTCGATGATCCCGACCGCATATTTGCGGAGGGAGGAGCCATGGAGGCGGTTCTCGAGGCCAAGAAAGCGGGCAAGATTCGCTACATCGGATTCACCGGTCACAAAGATCCGCACATTCATTTATATACGTTGAAAGTTGCGGCAGAGCACGACTTCATCTTCGACACGGTGCAGATGCCTTTGAATGTGATGGATGCGCATTTTCGGAGTTTTGGACAGATGGTCTTGCCTGAACTGGTTAAACAGGGGATCGGCGTATTGGGAATGAAGTCGATGGGCGATGGTGTGATCCTGAAGAGCAAGGTAGTGTCGCCGATGGAATGTCTGCACTATGCGTTGAGCCTGCCTACTTCGGTCGTGATTACGGGAATTGATAAGCCCGCAATTTTGGATCAGGCGTTCGAGGCTGCCAAAACATTTGAACCCATGAATCGGGACCAAGTCGCACGATTGCTGGCGAAGACGAAAGAGGTTGCTGTTGCGGGGAAGTACGAGCTGTTCAAAACCTCGTCTCACTTCGATTCGACGGCGATGCATCCGGACTGGCTTGGTGGAGATGTGCCTGGCGTGCAGGATCTTGCTCCCCCGAGCGCATAGGTTTACTGACGTTAATCCGGCAGGATTGGACCACTATGTCTGGGACCGGACCTATTTCAGGCACCATGATCTTCCAGTAACGCCTTTGATTTGGCAATGCGGAAGGTTGAAATTGGAAGGCATCCTTCCCCTCTGCCGAACCATTCTCATAAGTGTTGGCGTCCTTCTTTTCGTGGTACCTTACAGCCAGCAAAGCGGGCGCTGTTGTGGGTGAAATTCTGGCCGAACCGATAGCCAAGGTGCTTCCTCCAGCCGATAGACGGCGATAATGTTCAGCCTTATACTCCTCAGTTCCCGATTGCGCCTGCGTTGTGCGGGACCTCTCCCGCGCTAAAACGAGGTGAGATTGACTTTCCTTTTCAACACCTTGGGTAACTTTTAAGACTCATGGGACCTCCTCGGCTCACCAAAATCGGCAAGTACGAAGTCATTGAAATCGTTGGCCGGGGTGGCATGGGAGTGGTCTATAAGGCGGTCGACCCGGCTATCGGGCGGCTGGTCGCCATCAAGATGATGACCGGTGGCTTTGGTGACGATCCTGAGCTGTTGAAACGTTTCTACCGCGAAGCGAAATCCACCGGAAGCCTGCAGCATCCCAACATCGTCACGGTCTATGAACTGGGAGACCAGCAAGGTGTCCCCTATCTGGTGATGGAGTTTCTTGAGGGCCAGAGTCTGGAAGCTCTAATCCGGTCGAGCCGTGACATGGCGATTGCCGAGAAACTCAGTTTCGTTGTCCAGGTCTGCGACGGTCTTGATTACGCGCATCGCCGCAATGTGATCCACCGTGACATTAAGCCCGCCAACATCGTCGTCACCAAAGACGGCGGAGTGAAAATCGTCGATTTTGGAATCGCGCGCTTTGGTAACGAACGTTTCACAAAGACCGGTCAAGTCATGGGCAGTATCAACTACATGTCTCCGGAGCAGATCAACGGAGAGGATACCGATTCGCGCACCGACATCTACTCCGCGGGAATTGTGCTTTTTGAATTTTTGACCGGAGAGCTTCCTTTTCGGGGCAAAGACACTTCATCAACCCTGATGAAGATTTTGCATGACCCAGTTCCGAGCTTGTCCGTATTTCTAAAATCCTACCCTGCGGAACTCGATCAGGTCATCGCGCGGGCATTAGCCAAGAAACGGGATGACCGTTATTCCGCGATCGAAGATTTCGGATTTGATGTGCAACGGATACAGGAGGAATCGCGACGCCAGATCATCGCCGGTTATCTGAGTACCGCGGAAGATTGTGTAGCTCAGTCCGATTGGAACAAGGCGAAGGAAAGCCTCAGGCAGGTTCTAAAGCTGGACCGGCAACACACCCGCGCTAACGAACTCGTACGCCATATTCAAACCCAACTGCAGAAGCAGCAGAGGAAGGACCAGTTGCGCCAGTTGCGCACGCGCGCGGAAGAGGCCCTGGGCCAACGCGAGTGGGACGAGGCTTTGGGCTACATCGAGCAGGCGATCGAGATCGATAAGACAGATCCGACGCTGGTTGCCCTGCGTGATTCCGTCCGAAAATCCAAAGATTCATTGAACGAGGCGCTTCACCGCGCCGAATCGGCGAATCAGGCAGGGGAACTGGATGCCGCCAAGAAGGCGGTCGAGGATGCCTTGGCAGTCGATCCGAGCGACAGTCGCGCCCGGGCTTTGAAAGCAATCGTCAGCAAAGAGCTGGCTGACCGCTCGAAGCGGCAGGCTGTAGAAGCCCTGCTCAATGAAGCCCGCCTGGAGGTTTCCGCGAGGCGTTTCACCGCGGCTCTGGACCTGCTGAAGAAAGCCGAAGTAATCGATCCAGGCGCACCTGACGTCCAGCAAATGCTTGCGTTTGCAGCTACCGCCCGGGAGCAGGAGAAACGCAAGCAGGCATTGGAACAGACTTCTGCGGAAATTGAAGAGCTTTTGAATCGGGACGAATATGGCGCGGCCAGCGCAAAAGCCGATGAGGCGCTTCTTAAATTTCCTAAAGATCCAGGTTTGCTTAGGCTGCGCGCATTTGCCGAAAAGCAGCGTGAGGCATGGAAGAAGCGGCTTTATATCGAGTCGCAACTGGACGTAGCTCATCGTTTGTTGGACGAGGGCGAGAATCTGTAACGCTTCGGGAGTTCTTCAGGAGGCGCTCCAGAAATATCCCGATGACCCGAGTCTGCTTTCCCTCTCAACCATCGTGAACGAGGCCGTCGTCCGCGAACAAAATCAGCATGCGGAAGCGGAACGCAAACGAATTGAAGCCGAGCGTGATGTCCAGACGCAGGTCACGGCTGTAAAGACTTTGCTTGATGGCGGACAAATAGAGAGTGCGGCGAAAGCTGTCGAAGAAGCGCTCATACGCCATCCCGATCACTCGGAATTGAGAACGCTGGCGGCAACCGCGCACGAAGAACTGATGGGGAAGGAAGCCGAGCGCGCCGAGCTCGACCGAAAAGCCAGACTCGATCGCGCGGAGATCATCGGCGAGCTGAAAGTCGCAGAGCAACTTCTCAGTGCAAAAAATCCTGGCAAGGCGATAGCCATGCTGGAGGAGACGCTCCGTCGCTATCCGCAAAGCGAAGAACTTCTCTCGCTGCTATCGAAGGCCAGAGACCAACTGGCGCGGGAAGGCACCGACCCGGCGAGTGCTGAGCGCAAGGCGGCGGACCAACGCAGAAAGGCCGAGGAGCAGAAGAGACTTGAAGAATTTAATCGTGACCGGGCTCGCGACCTGGCCGAGCTGAGGTCGTTGGCAGCGTCAAGCCAGGCCGAAACGGATTTTGCCGAACTGACGAACCGCAGTCTGCGGGTCCAGGAATTGGCAGGAAGATATGGCAGCGACCCCGAAGTACAGGCTTTGGCGTCGCGCGGTTCAGAGGTACTGAATTATGCAATTACCTCGCTAGGCGAAGTTCCTCATAGTTCGCCGCCCCGACCCGCCGCGCGCACGCGTTTGTTTTCGGAAGGCGGAGCTCCGACCGTTTTAGATCGGCCCGCTCGCCCAGCCGATCCTGGCCGGACCATTCACTCGACATCGGTCAGTCCGCCACCCCCCTGGGGCGAGCCAACTGAGCTGTATACTCCCAATCCACCGGCACGTCGCAACACATTGTGGATTGTTCTTTCAGTGCTGGCAGCGGTGTTGGTCGCTGCCATATTGATCCGCAGCTTTTGGTCGGCTCCGGGTTCTGTCGTTAACGTTCAGACGACGCCGGTCGGTGCTTCCGTTCAGGTCGGAACGCGTACGTGCGTGACCCCGAACTGCAGTCTGAAGTTAAGTCCCGGTACATATAAGGTCCAGGCGCAACTCGACGGATATCAGGATGCTTCTCAGTCACTGACGGTGAACGCCGGGCAGCAGGAATCCACTATCTCTCTGACGCTGGAACCTGCCCGAAAACGGCAGGGGCGCCGGGAGTTCCGGGAGTGGATTCGTCGAATGCGAATCCCCCCGTTGCAACGCCGAGTCAAGGAACTCTGGTGGTTAAGACTGGACTGCCAAGCGTCGACATCCTGATCAATGGCAAGAGGCGGGGTATGACCGGCACCGACGGCACTTTGCAATTGCCACTCGATTCGAGGCAATACAGCGTCCTGGCGCAGAAATCCGGGTTCGTCTCCGCTTTCGAACAGAGCGTCAGGATTACAAAAGGCCAGGAAACGGCCATTAGCCTGGATTTGCGACCTATGGCAAAAAGCGCCTTCTTGACCATGACTGGACTTCCTCCCGGGGCGCAGGTCGTCGCGAATGGCTTGCCACTAGGCATTGTGGGGAGTGACGGAAATTTCTCAAGAAGTCTGGACATCGGTGATTATGAGATCGGCGTGACCAAGGACGGCCGGCAATCGGCTGTTGTTCGCAAGCATCTTCGCACCGGGCAAACCTTGAATCTGACCGGTGCAGACTTGAAATTTCCTGTGACAGGCGCTGCACATACTCGCAGAGCCTTCGTCAAAGGCAACCGCGCCCTCTCCCGGGAACGCCGCGCCCGTAGCGGCTCAGCCCACCACGTCACCGGCCAATACGGCAACGCCGGCGCCATTGGCAAAGCTACGAGTCAGTTCGCAGAACATCCGCCAGGGAGAGTCGGCCATCCTCTCGTGGGAAACTCAGAACGCAACTGAAGCCAGTATCGATGGGCTCGGGATCGGTGACTCCCACAGGCTCGCGATAGGTAACTCCGTCGTCATCGACCACATATCGTCTGACGGCCAAAGGTCCCGGGCGGAACAATCAACCGACTCTTTTCCGCCGATTACCGTGGCATCGCCGCCGGCCGCCGCAGCGTCTCCATCCGCAGCGCCAGCCGCACTCTGCGCCTGCATCGGGCGGACCTCCAAGTCTCTTTGAGAGGGATCGCCAGGACATCAAGCAAGCTATCGATCGATGGAAGAGCGCATACGAGAGCGAGAGTTTGGACGATATGAAGCAAGCGTGGCCCAGTATTTCTAAGGATCAGCAGAAGAAACTGAAAGACACATTCAACTCATTCAACGCGATCAAGGTGATCGTGAATTATCAGGATAAAGATATCCGGATTAACGCCAACGGAGCTGAGGTCGATTGCCAGCAAGTGATGCGCTATACGCTGAAAGGAAAGGTACAACCGGACCAGGTGAACCCGGTGAGCATTCATCTGAATAAGCGCGATGGAACCTGGGTAGTCGCGAACGTGGCGGGTCACTGACGCGACGGAGGAGTGGCATTGGTAGCACCGCCGTCTCGCCGGCCCGCCGGACAGCCGGCAGGATGCCGGCCCTGCAAGGAACTTTCATTCGTTACATATTCAGTGACCGCCCCTTCAGAACGTATAGGCGATTCCAAACAAAGGTATGAGCCGGTGACGAAGTCCGTTGTGATCCAACTTGATGTCTACATTTGTGGTGATCAGCAGACCGCCCACGGGATTGAATTTGAAGCCCATGGATCCATCGGAAGTCGTAAAGGAGCCGCTGGTCACTGCCAATGTTGGATGACCGAGACTGTTCGTGGGAGACAGTCGGAGAGCATCAAAAACGTGAAACGAGAGGAAGTCGGCAGAGAATGTAAATCTCTTGGTAGGAACTTCAAACCCGGCCGAATAAAATATGTTGGTGGGTAATTGCTCCTTGGATCCTGTGCTTGCACCGGTTTTCGAGCCCAAGATGGAGTCTCCATTCCACTGGTACCCGAAGTTCGCGTGCGGCGATACTCTCGCGCGGTACGAGGCAGCGAGAAATGGCTTTGTTCCCCAGGCTCCAGACCCAAGGAAGTTAAGCGCATCTCCAGTTGGAAAACGGACGTCGACTCCTGCGGCTAATCCAAACCTCTCGCCGGAGAAGATCGTTCCCTTGGCTCGAGCGATTACGTCCCCGATCCCGCTGGACTGATCTCTTGCAAAGACTGGAGCGGGAAAAATGGATGGATCGCCCTGCAAGACATCGCTGCTCTTGCGGCTCATGCCGAGAAGTACGGTTTCAAAGGGAACGGTAACAGAGACGTCGATTCGATTCGTAAGCCCGTAAGTGGCGATCGAGGTATATTGATTGACCTTGAGGTCGACTCGGTTCTGAGTTGCAACTACAGTATCGGTGGGATCGCAAACTCCGCCTGCGTGGCAAACCCGTACCCTGAATTCCAGCGGCAAGTTTTTCAGATCTGAACCATCTAGGCTGTTAAAGCCGATTCTCTGGAAAGTGAAACCCAGGAAAAGCTTATGTTTGCCAATAGTTTCAGCTCGTTCGCTTAGGATTGGCCCCAGGCTTTCGGTCGAACGGACCAAAACTCCGGCCCCTGGATCGAATCGCAATGTGATCCCTGACGCTGGGGAGGCTGTAGGCAGCAGACTCAATTGACTGCCCAGTGCGGAGAAAATTGGCGCAAAAGGAGTGGCCCCCAAAGGAACTCCAAACAAGGAATTTGAATTGGGCAGGCAGTACAAGCTGCTTGGATGCGCGTTGCAAGCAGTGGCTTGCGCCTTTGCAGGCCGGCACTGTACAAGGCAGACGAATACCAGCAACACTGGCCAGAATAGTCTTCGGTGAAACATCTAAGTCTCCTTGCGATAAAGTATCTTTGCAACCGCCCCCGGCGTTCAGGGTCACAGCCTGAAACATTTCGAGTGTCACCTCGATTTATTTAACGGTGAACGTCACTAAATTCGAGCCCACATGGTTGAGCTTCGCGTCAGTCACCTGCACCAATACGGAATAAGTTCCGGGAGAAGGGGTGGCGCCGGAAGAGGGAACCGGTGGCGTATTAGTACCGCAAGCAACCAGGATCAGCGTCAGCGCGATCACCAGGCATAAGCCCATAAGCCTCCACCCACTTGGTTTTCCTTTGTGCGCAGTTGATCCCAATAACAACATCGCGGGCAAAAGCGACAGCCAAAGCCCGTACAGATTGGGCATGCGTAATGCTTTCGCAAGTGGTGGAGCATCCGTTGCGATCGTCAGGGTCGAGCTTTGACCGGGAGTGATAGTTACGGGACTGAACAGGCACTGTACTCCCACGGGTAGCTGGGTGTCCGGTGGGTTGGGGGCGCATGACAAAGTCAAAGGCGGGTTTGCAACCGAGAAACCCGACGGTACTGTGATTGTGAATGTGAGAGTTCCGCCAGGACTCACTGTGGTTTGAGGCGGAGCGGAAACAGTTATCGACGGTACTGCTACCGACTGCGAAGCGATTTGGGATGTCAAACCAGCGGCATCAGTCGCACTTATGGTTACCGTGTATGTCTTGGCCGCAGCATAGGTGTGGGGAAAAATCTGGCTGAAATTTGGAGTACCCGCGGTTCCTTGAACAACCGTGTCATCGTCAAAGTTCACGCTCACACTTACGATGGGGCTGTCGAGGTCCTGGCAGGTTCCCAGCGCGGAGACCGATAGCCCGCCGGTTCCATTCACGACGATCGTGCACACTGGCGGTACAGGCGCCGATACCGTAACTGTGGCCGTTCCCGGAGTCGCCGTGGCCAACCCGGCCAGATCGGTAGCTGTGACCGACAAGTTGTAGGTGCCGCCCACAGGGTACGTGTGCGTAAATGTGTTGGTGTAGGTGGTCGTGTTAGGGGGAACAATTACCGAGCTGCTGACCGTACCTGTCTTGTCCCAGAACACAGTTACGGTAGAGATTGCGTCTCCGGTAGCAGTGACATTGCAGGTCACTGCGGCACTCAGCGATAGTCCGCTAGGAACCGGTGGTGAAGAGAAGCTGCAGTTCGGTCCTTGAGGCACAAAACTGGGGACCAAAACCGAAAAGGGCGTTACCGAGGACGCGCCCAAAGAATCTGTTGCCGTAATTTTTACCGAGTAAGTGGTCTGAGCAGTGGTTGTGGGATAGGTGAAGGGAGCAGAACCGTTGACTGCGGCTCCAGTCAGAGTTGTGGTCTGGGTCGGGACCACGTTCCAATCAATCACGATTTTGGCCACGGGCAGGGGCACTGGGTTGTCGTCCGTGCAATTCGGGCTCAAAGTGACTTGGAATCCATTGATGGAGGCGGTGGGGGCGCAAACCGGAACCGCGTTCTGCACCTGGCTCGACGCGGACGCGGGAGTCGAGAAGTCGAGGATATTGTCTATCGCGGTTACGGTGACTGTCTGAGTTCCTGGTGTGCCGTAAGTGTGAGTCCCGCTGATTAAATTCCCCGGGGAAGGTTGAGGCGCGCCATTAGTCGTTACGGGAGGAGTGCCGTCATTCCAATCAAGTTTCATGAAGAGTTGGAGTGGGGTAGCAGGAATTGTGAAGTTGTTCAGGCCAACCGCGCTGTCGGTGCACGACGAAGTGGCCTGGACGTTCAGGGTTTGCGATGCCGCGATGGCTGGCTGTGTGCAGACAATCGCAGGCGAGGTGAGACTGGGAATCGCGATCGCCTGGCGGGCACTGGGGCCTCCGCCGCAGTCCGGAGGTGCCCCGCCATTCGTGCAGATAACGACGGTGTAAATTCCGACCGCAGCCCCCTGCGCTGTATAGTCCTCGTTCCCTCCCACTACGCCGGTATCACCGCAGACCGATCCGGTAGTGCCGCTACCTCCACCGGCACCTGTGCATCCGAACGAAGCCGCGCCGCCCTGAGTGTTTACCTGGAAGGCCATGGTCAGGGCTTTCGTGTTGGGAACACAAACGCCCCCGGCGTTGGGAGCGCTGGGTGTACCGGTCAGAGACACCCCACAAACTGGCGTAGTCGGGGCCGAGGCAACCAACGTAATTCCGCTTGCGCCATTCCCCACCACCAATCGAGGAGGTGCTCCAAGCGCCAGAACATCTTCCAGACCGGTCAGCGTCAGCACCTGGCTGCCGACGGGGTCGGTAATAAACGCCGTAGTGCCGTCGGGACTGATCGCTATCTGGGAAGGATGAGAATTCGCCGGAAGTGCGAAAGGAGTTTGGGCCTGTTCGACGTCAATCTCAGTGACCGTACTCGCCGAAAAATTCGTGACGAATGCGGCGCGTGTTCCCGCCACCGCATGCGGCCGTGCGACGCCAGTGGGACGAACTCCCAGATTTTCAGGAGGAGGGGGCAAGAAAGCGATACCGGCTGGGTCGGTGATACCGGCAATTGTTGTGGGTGGCGTGTTGAAGTTGTTGGTAAAAATCACCGAAATGGAATTACTGCTCCGGTTCGCCACATAAACAGCGACACCATCGGGGGAGGCCGCGATCGTGGAGGGATTATTCCCTACGGCTATCGGCGAAGGAGCGACGGCGACCGGAGGGTCTGCCGCTGTATTCAATACGGTGACACTACCGGCAGCGCCAGTACCGTTGTTGAGAACGTACGCGTGCAGGCCATCGGGAGAAATGGCTACTTCAATAGGGGCCGGACCAACTTTCGTTGTAATGCGCGCCGTTTCAACCGACGTGCCTGCGCTCTTGATATTCGTGACATCGATTACCGAAACGCTGTTGTCCCCCTGGTTCGCCACGTAGAGCAGAGTCGTATTTCCTTGTTGCAGTACTGCGATTCCTCTCGGCTGTGGAGCCGGCCCGCTGCCGATCGGCTTTACCTGGATGACGGCCGTGAGTAGAAGATTTGTTGTGGTGTCGATGACAGAGATTGTGTTATTGGCCTGATTGGTCACAAAGACCAGATCTCCGGCCGGGCTGGCCGCAATGCGCACGGGAGAGTTCTTTCCTACATCGATCAGTAACGGCGACCCGCCGTTTAATGCCGTAGCAAAAAATGGCGGACCAACAGGTCCGCTGAAATCGGCACTCGTATTGATCGCCAGCAAGGAGACAGTCCCGTCTTGAGCATTGGTTACGTACCCGACGATGGGTGCGCCTGTTTGAGCACTGACATAAGCGCATGCGCTCAACATCAGCAGAGATATTGCGAGATTGCGCCAAGAAAGCTGAAGAGCTAACCAATTCAATGAGTGGCTAATCGCCTGACGAAATTCTGATCTGGTTTTCTGGCAGGAATACATAGAAGCTCCTCATATTTGTTGGTCGACTGTTTCCGCGGGAATGGGCTACCGCTCTCTCCCGGGACTGAGCAATCCGGAAAAGGCCGCGAAAAAATTCATCCGCGATAAAGTGCTGTCGCTGGTTCCACGATGCCAAGATCGGTAATACAGCGGATGATTTTCTGCTGAGCCTGGGAAACGGTTAGGGGGGCACCGCTCCGGAAAAACTGAGGGCGAAACTATGCAATGAAGGCGAACCGTTGTCAAGAGAGAAGTCGGAAAGTCCGCAGACCTTCAGTAAATGACAGTCATGAAACAACTCCGAGCTTGGCGATGTTGTTTTATATTTCCGAGGACGAGCCGGATAAATTCGCGCCTGCCTTTCCCGTATTGTCGCGTCCGGTTTTTCTGGGCGATGCTCAGTCGAAGGAACAGTAAGAAGCGTTAACCTCGCGATCTCAAAACTGGCCGCATTACAAATTTCGTGGTAGCTTACTGCCAGCAAAACGGGTGTAACAATCTTTCGGTTGGACGTGGACCCCTGTATTTTTGATTTCCGCCGGCCTGCCACGGAGTTGACCCCGCCGCCGGTAGAAAACTACCATTGCACACCGGAAAAAGGCCAGTCGTAACCGTTCTCCTTACGCCATGACCCTCGTCCTCCAAGCTGCGGGCAAGACTGACATCGGAGTAGTGCGTACCAACAACGAAGATAATTTTGGATACGACACGCTTACCGGAATTTTTGTCGTCTGTGACGGCATGGGCGGACAAGCGGCTGGAGAGCGCGCAAGCAAGATCGCCGTGGATACTGTGCTGGCCTATTTCAGCGAAGCTTCGAAAGACAGCGACGATCGGGTGGTCGGTGCGACTTTTGACGGAGTATCAGAGCGTGCCAACTCTCTGGCCCGCGCGATTCAATTAGCCAATCAGTCGATCTGCGAAGAGGCCGCCTTGAATCCGGCGCAGACCGGCATGGGTTCGACCATTGTCGCAGTCCTGGTAGAGGGTAATTTGTTTTCTGTCGCACACGTCGGGGACAGCCGGGTTTACCTCATCCGCGGCGGAACTATCCAGCAACTGACCAATGATCACTCTCTGCTTGGTGAGCAGGTGCGAAGAGGTCTCATGACCGCGGAACAGGCAGAGCAGTCTGCTTTGCAGAATGTGATCGTCAGGGCGCTGGGCTCGGAAGACATTATCGAGTCCGATCTCGCGGACCATGAGCTCCTGCCCGGCGATGTGATCTTGCTGTGCAGTGACGGCCTGACCCGGAAAATGAAAGACGAGGCCATCCTGGATATCGTTACCCATCATCCAGAACTGAACGACGCTTCGGTTCAACTCATTGAGGCTGCCAAGACTGCGGGAAGTGACGACAACATAACCTGTCTGTTGGTTCAGGCGGTCGCTTCTTCGTGGCGTGACAAACTATTCGGCAGGATCCGCCGCCAGTCGCAAAACTCCATTTGAATTAAATTCCGCAGCTGTGACGTCTCGCCGCTTTTAGCGACCGCCTATTTCTTGGGAGCACTGATCGGGGGCACGCAGCGCATATTCGCCCATTCCGATGCGCGGAACGGGTTCAGTCCGTTCACTTGCAACTCGTATGTGTAGGATTTGAGTTTGCCATTGGGAAGAATGATGTCGGTGTTGTTGTTCCGCTGCACCCACAGGAGTTCCAGTGTCGACCCCGCGCCGGATATGCGCGCGTCCGAAACAAAACGGAACACCGCCCAGGGCCCGTTGTAAGTTCCCAGTACCGCTGATCCCTTCTCCGTCGTCAGCACGTTTTCAGCCCCTGTCCAAACCAAGGACTTTGCGGGGCCCGTGCCTGATAATGCTTCGCTGCCGATCTTCACTTCCAGGCCATCCACGTTGCTGTTCACCTGTTTCAGGCTATAGGCAAAATGGGGAGCAGTTGCTCCGGCCGGATATAGAGCTTCGCTGAGCGCGGCCGCGCGGGCGAAGAATGCCAGAAATCCAGGAGAGAGGTGAACTGTGGACGTAGGATTCTGCACATACTGCGTGCCTTCCTTGGTCACAAATTGCTTGAGAGTCTTCTCATAAAATGTCCAGAGATCGCCGCTTCCCGGAGCCAAAAGCTGGTTGAGTTGTGCCAAGGGAAGATCGGGAGCGTTCGGGGCCGTGTTGAACGGGTAGTATCGCAAGAGCCCGGCGAATTCTGCGCACAACTTCTGCCCTTCCTGCTTCAACGCATCCTCGGGACCGCGGCTGATCAATTCCTGAATGTTGTCGATGGGCTGGGTGAGCAGATCGCCCGCGACGTTATAAACAGGAATGTTGGAATTCACATGAAAGTTATGCGCGACCTGATTCACGGTCTGGTGCGCGTCCGATGCGGCATTCTGGATCGGGGCGATTGCCGCCATATCCGATGGCTGCGCTGGATTGTTCACCAGGTTCGTGATCGCTAGCTGAAGCTTTCCGAGCGCTGACACATAGGGATCATTGCCGGGTTGAATATAAGTACCGGCCGCGCCCGGTTGTACTACCGCCTGCACCGGCTGGAATGTTTCTTTGATCTGAGCTTGATCCACGTCGGTGTTGTGCGACACAAACCAGAACAGTTCCAGCAGAGGTGTGTTCGGCTCAGCCAGTCTGCGGAGCTTGTCGCCGGCATCTTTCCAATCCTTGTAGGGAATGAACCGGGTGCTCTTCAGGACGTTGAACCAGGCTGAGATGAATTCGCTGTAATAGCGACTGGCGAGCGCGGGTTGCAGCTTGGCGGGATCGAAGGTTTCGTTTACGTTTTTTCCGACCACCCATTCTTCGCCGCTTATGTAGCGATCCGGCTGCCCCAGGGCATTTTGGAAAAAGGCGAATCCGTTCTTGGTGAAAGCGCCACGTACTTCGTAGGAATTCAGAACTACATCGCCTGCATCTTTGAATTCCCGGCTGAAGTTCACGGCCGGGTTGGCATGGTCAGCGTCATTGATCATTTTCAGGTAATAGCGATCGATTCCGGCAAACTTTGCGAGGAACAGGCGCGCTCGAGCGACCGCAGCCTTGTCATTGTCGGGTGAATACGGATTTTCGGCGATCAGCTCGGTGCTGTAGAAATCGAACTGTTGTTTGGCGAGTGACAGGCGTGGTGGATCAACCTCACGGCCTGCCTGCCAATAGCTGAGGAGAACCGGAGAAAGAAATTGCTGCGTGCTTTTCTCGTGGTTCGACGTAGTAATGAGGTATGCCTTCAGCGGATTGTAGGTGTCTTCATAGTGGTCGTTTGCTCCGGGAGCGTTCGGAACGCTGCGAAGCGCTGCAAGCAGTCGGTCCTGAGTAGTCCGGAACAGCAACTGCCGGAACGCCACGAAATATGCCTGACGGGCCGGTGCGTAAAGACGGTCGCCGATGTAAAGTCCCCAGCGTAAGCGCCAGGGAACTCCGTCTGTCTGGAACTGGGAAAGCGTCGCAACCGACTCCCGCAGCCGGTCGAGGTGTTGCAGATCGCTAAGTGAAGCAAGTTGTCCGGTGGCAAGGGTCGTCGCAGAAGCCTCGCTCATCGCATCGGCGAGTTCCGCCTGTAACGCGCGGTTCCCCATAAACGAAACCGCGAACCCGGTCATGCAAACCAGGCACACGGCAATCACTGCTGCCAAGGCGATCCGTCGCACCAGATTGACTCTGGAACTGAAACCACTGGCGCTCAGCGCGACTCGGTCCTTCAGGATGACGTCATTGAAAAGGCGCGAGAGAAATACCCACTGCGGAACCTTGCGCGACCGGGCAACGACCGCCGGAGCTTCGATTTGCCCACGACGCAACTGTCCGGGGTTGAACATCTGTGTCGCGCCGGATTCGCCTCCCTCGTCGCTCATTACGGCCTCGCGCGAGGCTGGCGCAGCCACGTCATCGACCATCACTGCACGTACCCCGGAGAAATAGAAACCGCGAAGAAACGGGTTTGCCTGGAGCTGGCTGGGACGAGCCAGGTTGACCAGGAAGTCCACGATCAGGCTGCGCATCTTGCGAATCTCGCGCGGAAACTCATAGATTCCCGGAAGATGGTCGGCCTGATTTTCCCGGCCCAACAACGAGAGACGACGGTCAGCAAGCGAATAAAAAAGTTCGTCAAAAATCTTGTTCAGGCGCTTGGTTTCTTCGTCGGCATAAACTCCTACCTGTCCCTGGCGAACCGGCAGAGTCGCACCCAACACTTCGGATACTTCTTCCGGCGTCAGGTTCTGTACATACTCACTGAAGAACGAAACACGGTCGATCTTGGTGAACAACACATAGATCGGGAAGCTGATGCTGAGCAGGCGGGAGAGCTCATGCAGCCTGGCATTGAGTTTTTTTGCGGCGGCTGGAGCTGAAGCGCTGGCGCCCTGTTTGAAAAAATTCTCGCAGGGAAAGCACACCATCACGGCGCGTGGAGCCTGTTGATTTCGGCTCATGGCGCTCGAAAGGCGGCTGGGCTGCAAGAGACGGACCAAACGCGCCCAGCGTTTTGGATCATCCAGCAAATCTCCCGCGCAATCTACGAACACTGCCTGGCGTGTGTACCAGATGTTCGCGGTTTGCGTGGGGAGGATGTTGTTGTCCTGATAGGCGTGTCCAGCGAGAAGTTCCGGATCCAACCCCGAGTGCACAACGGTGGTCGTCTTGATGGAACCGGGTTCGCCCGCGAGGAAGATGACTGGCAGCTTGCCAAGAGTGGCGTTGGCACCCAGTTTCGAACTGCGCAGCCGACGCTCCGCGTCGTGAACCAGCAGATCGATGTCATCCGTCGCGCCCCCTCCCCCACTTGCTGCCTCTGTTCCGTCCTCGGCGGCGGCCTTGCGGCGGCGATAGATCCAGACAAAAACAAATCCCGAAGCGATCAAGCCGAGAGCCATCAGGCCGGCGCGCAGATACCAGAGGTCAGATCCTTTCAGGCCAAGCCAACTGCCGAGAAACCAGCTCAGGACCAACCAGACCAGCAACAACGCGGCGTTTATCCAGTAACCGAGCACGGCTCCTCCACTTGGTCAGTCCGCATTGGCCGGTCCAGACTTGCTAATTTGAAATCTGCGCTACGTTGTTCATGAGGACAAATTTGAAGACGAGAAACAGGGCCGCTGTCAGGAATATTAAGATCCAGCTGCCGATCATTAACTTGCGAACCAGCTTGTCCGACTGAGCGACGCGCACGGCATCCGCCGGAATGCCGCCCCGCGGAGAAAGGGCGGTGCCCGGACCGCGAATGCGGCGCATCTTCTCCCGGATGGAACCCTTGATGGAGTGCAAGTCTCCTCGTCCGCCCGCGGCATACCGGCCCTGAAAGCCCAGCAGAAGACACAGGTAGAAAACCTCGAGCACGTCCGCTACCTCAGGAGAGTCTCCTCGTGTGAGGACTTTCTGCAGTTCTTCGAAAAATGTTTCGCCGGCGAGTTGATTGCCGTAAAGTTCGGCTTGCAAGGGAAGGCGCGGCCAATCAGCAAACGCGGGATGCCGGCAACTAAGAACGGATTCGTCGAGAAAAGCAACCACCGCAAAAATCACCCGGCGGATGTCATCGATCTTGTAACCTCGTGCCAGCGCATCCTGTTCCGCGGCGTGCAAAGCCTGTTTCATCTGGGCTCGAAATGAATCAGCGCTCGGAACATTTTGCTGGCGGTACTTCAGACGAACCGTCGCCGTGAATATTTCCTGAAAACAAAGCGCGAGATTCCAGCCGCGCCGATCCAGCGCTGTACTCGACCCACGATAACTGCTTAAAGGAGAAACTTGCGTAGACATAAAATGCCTTAGGAGTCGAGAATTACGATCAACTCCAGTTCCGGAGACGGCAGCTCTCCCGGAACGTAAACTCCCGCCGATTTCGTTTGCATCAGATGTTCCCAGCACGGTCCCGAACGGTTGATGGAAAAATACTGATACTCCACCTTTGCCGCAATCGCGGATGGCGGTATTGGCACATGCGTGAGCGCCAATCCAGGTACAGCGCGTTTGACCAATTCAGGCACAAACTTGGAAGAGCATACTTTTACCAACTGCAGGGTGCGGGTAATGAGGTCGGCTTCCCCGATCGCCGCGTGAATACCAAGCAGCCAGCGCGATCGATCAAAACAGCGCGGATCATTGACCAAACCTTCATAGAAGTAGCGGTTGCCCTGCTTGAGCGGGATTACGATCGCCTGCGAAGGCACCACAATTTCCAGCAGCCGCCGGATGTGATCGTCCAGCAGGTGAAAACAACGGTCGAGGTTCTTGTGATCGTATGCCGGCAGCGAATTGGGATGAGTGTCGAGACTGAAAGTGCAAAGAGCTCCTCCAAGTCTCAACATCTCGCGAAACAACTCTTCAGGATGCCCGTGTTTCGTAAGCAACAGGTGGCGCAGAGGGCTGAGGCTGGAATTAACCGCGTGCAGAAACCAGAACTGTGCGATGTGCCGGGCTGACAGGCCGGCCTTGAATCTTCCACCCTCCAGATGTTGATCCTGCGAAACGGCTGTACTTTTCTCCTCTAGAATTTCTACCAGCCGCTGGAGCATGCCAAACAATGGTTCGCTGGCGCTGATTTTCAGACTGGGTGGAATGAACGCCGGGTCGTAGACAAAGTGGCCGGAGCTGTCTCGGATGACGCGAGCGATCGGGAGGCAGAGGAATTCGTCGCCAATGTCTTCCGCATTTCCGACCATCAGCCGAATATTCTTGCGCCCGAGTTGAACCGGTTTTTCGTAACGACCAGTGTTTTCATCGTTCAGTTCATGGCTTTCTCCGACATAGCGCGTGTCGGATTGGGCGGCAGGCCCCAGTTCGCAATTTTGACCGTCAGCAAGCCACCGCCGGATGGCTAACTGGATTGTGAGGTGATCGGCAGTCGGAGAGAACGCGTTGACAATATTTCGAGGTTCGGGAACCGCATCGCTCTCCGGCATGTCGAAGGCGAGCCCGTCCTCGAACAAGCCCCTGGCGTGTAACAACACGACCGTCCCATTCCGCAGCGCGTCGACATTCATCTCGACGGCGGCGAATCCATAGGACTCATTCCAAAGGTTCTCGGTAGCAAAGTGGATGGAGTCTTCGAAGTATCTGTTTTGGGCCTGGAAATGGTGCGGCGCCAGATACATTCCCTCCGACCAGATTATTTTGGAGAGCAGCTTCATCTATAAGTATGCCGTCGAGTCCGGGTTATTCTCTCCTGAATCCCATCAATTCAGAAGCGGAAAGTCCTTGCAGGCGATTGTTTCAAGCATTTGCTCTCGCGTAGAGAGCTTGCCCGGCGCGGTCCCGGGGGCGAGGCGCAGACAATGATCAGACGCGTAGATGCTAGGGTCTCCACTCTTTACTGTCAAGCTGGTGCAGTGTAAGCTCCCCATCATGACGACGAAACCGGTGCTTTTTCTGGTCCCGCGGCCGGTTGCGAAACCATGAAACTCCTCGGTAAGTACGAACTCAGGGAACGAATCACCGGCCTTCCAGTCGAAGTGTTTCTGGCGCAAGAGTTGCGCACCGGATTAAGCCGGTTGGTGCACCTTGTGGATTGGGATAAGGGCACTGGTGAGGCCACTAGTCAGGAAATTCTCAAACTGATCTGCCGCTGGGCGCCTGAGCCGCCAGGGATCATTCTCGAGGTTGGAAGAGATGAAACCACGTCGCGCGCTTATCTGGTGACCACCCTTCCGGCGGATCCGCTGGCAGTTCAAGGCTGGGTACAGGCCTACGAACGCGCCACCGCTAGTGCCGTGAAAGCGGAACCAGTTCCGTCGGTTGAGCCTCCCGGATTTCATGAAAGCGAAACTGCATCCATGCCAGCTTTTAACCCCCCGATTTCGGGATGCCCAAAGTCTGGTTCAGAGACGCCTGGCTTAGAGCCGCCGCGCTCAGGGACAGGTGACTTTACTCGGGCTTTCCGCCAGGCTAGCCCTCCGCCACCGGCAGTGCCTCGAGACCAGATTCCGGCGGCGAATGCTGCGGTGCCGAAGGTGGCGCATTCCGACGTGCAGAGCCTTCCTGGATTGCGCAATGCGGACGCCCCGCGTGCGAACCCAAATGATACGAACCCTGGAATTCGTTCCGAGACCGGAGACTTCACCAAAGAGTTCCTTGGAGTTTTGGGCGGTGCGAGAGCTGGGAGCGCAGAGCTTCCATCGAAATCTCCCGATCCAAAGTTAGATACCCGCCCGCCTGGAACCTTCACACGTGAATTTTTCGCGGTACCTGACAAGCCGCCTGTGAAGGCTCCGCCGCCCAAACCGCAAGACCCATTTCCACCCGGCTTCACTCAAGAGTCGCCGAAGAAGGAGAAGCCCAGCATTTTCTCGGACTTGAATATTCCTTCCCCTAAGTCTGGGAACTCGACCCGCTCGAGGGCCAGCGATACGGGGGCAGGTTCTAATGCCAAGGCGAAGACGGGCGAATTCACCGAGTTTTTTCGGGGAGCTGGGGGAAAAAGGGAAGAGAGTCAGAACGCCGGATTCTCAGGGGCGCCGGAAAACAGACGCGCGGACGTCGATCGTAGTTTCCGCGATGACCAGAGCCAGCCCGCGAAGGACGCTTTCGGCGACGACTTCTTCGCAAATTCTTCCAAACCGGCACCCGGCACATTCGCCGGGAACTCGAGGGGTACTGAACCTTTCCCGGCTCCCGATCTGGGTGGCAACCAGAGATCTCCAGGTCAAAGATTTGATTCGCCGGGCGAATTTGGTGGCGCTGGAAAGAGCCGTAACTACGCGCCTCCGGAACAGACTCTTACGCCCAATCTTGTTCCTAATTTCCAACAGAGTGCTCCGAGTTCAGTCCCAGAACCAGTCTGGGATCGAGAGGCTGGACCATCTGATGCAACCAGGGTATTTGCTCCCCCAGGAGCAGCGCCGAGCCCCGGGTCATTTCCCGTCCAGGAAGGTCCCAGCGAATTCACGCAAATATTGAGCCGTGGCAACCAGCCTCCACCGGAAGCGCCGGCAGGGCAAGCACCCAAAGGCGCTCGCCGTGACTTCAAACTGCCCGCGATGCAAGTCCCTCCGGCTCCCGTGATCCCGGGCATGCAGATGCCCGCAGTCTCTGCGCCGAGTCTCGCGGCTCCGAAGATTGCCGCGCCCAAGCCTCCGGCCGCACCGAAGAGCCCCGCATCCTACATACCGCTGATCATTGTGTTGAACGTGGTCCTGGTGCTGGCAATTGCGCTAGTGCTCTATTTCACGCTGAAACCGCACTAAGACACATCCCAGCCTACGGCGGGAACGATCCGCAATTCCTCTTAAGACAGCCCAACCAAAAAGGCGAGCGAGATTGTTTCTGCGAGAACCGTGGAATGATCGATTTACTTCTTCTGGGGCAGAAGAATGAGGAGTTCCAACTCAGGATTTGGCAGGTCGCCTGGCACGAACGCGGCCAGGTTACGGGCTCGGCGGACGGCCTCCCAGGCATCCCCGCCCTGGTTAATACTGAAATATTGAAACTTCAGCTTCACCGGAATAGCCGCCGGAGGATTGGGCACGTGGGCAAGCTTCAGACCTGGAAGCGCCTGGTTAATCAGGTGATCTACCTGGGTTGCTGAGCCCATCTTGAGCAGTTGCGGGGCTTTCTTGATGAGTTCTTCTTCTTTGGTATCCGCGGACATCGCAAGGAACATCCGTGCGCCGTCAAAGTATTTTTCGTCGCTGAGCGCGGTCGCATAGACGAAATTCTTCACACGCTTCAGGGGTAGCGACACTACATTCGTCGGCACTACGGTATCGAGGAGTCCGCGAAGTTTGTCATCCAGTTCCGAAAAAACTTTTCCTAAATTATCGTGATCGTAGAGTGGCAAATCCCGCGGGTGCATTTTTAACGAAAAGGTCGTCAACGAACCACCCAGTGAAATCATTGCAGCATAAAGCTCCTCAGGATGTCCGTTCTTCGTCGAAAACATGTGATTGAAAACTGGAAAGTGGGCATTGACCGTATACAAGAGCCAGAAGTCGGCAATATCCGCAGCGGTAAATTCCGCCAGACTCAGATTCTTCTGCCGGCGCGTGCTCGCAAGCTGGCTGCTCTTGGACGAAAGAAGCTCGATCATTCCCCGCAAAATTCCCACCAGATATTCGCTGGCGTTCACGTCCAACAGAGGAGGAACGAAATGCGGGTTAAGACTGAAAACCCCAGCGTCTGTCTTCTCGACATTTGCGATTCGCAGAGTGGAATATCCCTGCCGGCTGTCGCCTTCGACGAGAAAACGCAGATTCTTGCGAGCAATCTGAATCGGTTTTTCGCTGACTCCGTTGTTCTCATCACGAAACTGGGTCACCTCGGCGGAATATCGCGCATTGCCGTCACGCTGCGCGAGAGAAACGTTCAACCCGCGTTCGCGGTAGTCGGGGATCGTCAGATAAACGTCAACATTCTTCACCCCGGGTTCAAAGAACTCTGCGATTGACTTGGAAGGTGGCAGTGGATCGGCGTTTGGCACGTCAAAAAGCAGTCCATCGGGGAAAATCCCGGCAGCCCGGGAAACCAGAAACTGTCCTTCAGCCAGCCTTTCCTGGTCGATGGTGAGTTCACTGAACCCCCATGCGCAATATTTCAAGGATTGCAGGCGGAAGTTGAGCGAGTCCTCAATAAATCTGTCCTGCACTTGCAGGTGTTGGGGAGTGAGGAAGGTACCCTTGCTCCAGATGACGGGCTGCAGTTGCTTCATAGAACTCCCGGCCGGGTGCCCACAATAACAATTCCATTGCGCGGAAGCAAACTCCGGAAGGTTAATTCCCAACGCTCGTATCCGGCCATGCAAGCTGTGTCTGGGGAGGTGGCGATGGATCTGCAGATCCACTCGCCTCCGCATGATTCCCGGCGCGGCGCTTGACTTACCGTCATCCCGGGACCACAATGCCCAACTGCCAAAACGTCGCATCCTGAAAGGAATTTTCTTGCGCTCACATTCCAATGTGAACACGGTATTGCTTGAAGTGGATGCCGACACTGCGCCCGTCCGGGAAGTCCCCGATCCGGAGACGCCATTCCGCATCGCTTTGCTGGGCGACTTCAGTGGGCGTGAAAGTCGAGGAGTGTTCGAGAGCGGTACCGGGACAGGAATGCGTGCAGTACTGGTCGACAGAGATAACTTTGAAGAAGTTCTTGCGCAATTTCATCCTGAAATAAAACTCCCTACGGCAAGCGGCGCAGGTTCGTCGAGCTTGAAATTCTCTGAACTTGACGATTTTCACCCGGACCGACTGGTCGAACACGCTGAGATTTTTCGCCGCTTATGGGAGACGAGAGTTCGCGGCTAAGTAACCCTGCCACTTTTGTCCAGGCGGCGGAGGATCTGGGATTGCTCTCCGCACAGCCTACAACCTCCAGGCCCGAATCCTCTCCGACGGCAGCCGCTTTGCCCAGTCCGCGTCCGGCATCGGGAAGCCTACTCGATGCGATCGTTGAAAATGCGGGTACGACTGAGTCAAAACCGGGGTTCGCGGAGGAACTCAACCCGGCAGATACCCAACGACCTGAGACGGTTTGTAAGACGAGTGACCGAGCCGAGCCTCGCACCCGCTGCCGATCCACGTCAGGCGGATGCGGTAGCTCTCATTGATCGCGCTCTTGGTTCGCAAATGCGAGCCTTGTTGCATGCCCCCGATTTCCAGGCTATGGAAGCAGCTTGGCGGGCTGTGTTCCTGCTGGTCCGTCGCCTGGAAACCGGAACCCAGCTGAAGCTCTATCTCATCGACATCTCAAAGGCGGAATTGGCGGCAGACCTGGATAGCGCTGAAGATTCCGGTTCGAGCGGCCTCTCTCGCCTGCTAGTCGATGAAAGTGCTGGTACGCCGGGAGGCGACCCATGGACCCTGATCGTCGGCAACTATAGCTTCGGCCCGACACAGGAGGACGCAAAGATCCTCACCCGGTTGGCCAAGATCGCGAGCCGCGAGCAGGCACCCGTTCATCGCGGCCGCGAGTCCGCTTGCTGTGGGTTGCGAGTCTTTCGCCGAGACCCCCTATCCCGAGGATTGGACGTGGGACGCTAAGGCGGACGACCGCGAAGCTTGGGCCGCCTTGCGGGTGCAGCCGGAAGCCGTGTACCTCGGACTTGCCCTCCCCCGGTTCGCCCTGCGGCTGCCCTATGGAGCGACTACTGACCCTGTAGAATCATTCGCCTTCGAAGAAATGCCGGATAGTCCTGCGCACGAAGACTATCTTTGGGGAAATCCCGCTTTCGCGTGTGCATTACTGCTGGCGCAATCGTTTAGCGATTCGGGATGGGAAATGCGTCCGGGGGAGCACTCGGAGATCGACAGGCTTCCGCTTCACGTTTACACACAGGATGGTGGTTCCGAACTGAAGTCCTGCGCGGAAGCTTTGCTCACCGAACGCGCAGCGGAGAAAATTCTGGAGGCTGGCCTCATGCCGCTGGTCTGGCTGAAAAATCAGGATATTGTGCGACTGCTGAGATTCCAGTCTGTGGCCAAGCCGCTCAGGGCATTGGCGGGGCGGTGGCTTCTCTAGGTCAGTAGTCCGCTTTCCTTTAGCTGATCTTCGGTTCTTTCAATGCTGGGAATCAGGACGACCCCTTCCGAACGGGCTCTTCCGGCCCACCGTGCGGCATCGTCCTCGCTTAGCCGGATGCCTATCAAGAACTGGACCAGGTCGTCGTTGGTCGAAACATGCACCGGTTGCGCGCTTATTCGGCCGGAATAGGGCACGAAGGCAACTTCAAAGTGGGCCGGAGTTTTATCGGAGCCGAGCTTGGTGGTGATGCGGATCGTGCCGGTCAATTTTCCCATTCGGAGGCTCCACGACCTGAACCACCGCGTCTTATCCCGTCATCGCCACTCGCGGTGCACATCTGCAATGATTTCCCCGGCGATTATCAGATCGGTCTCTATAGAAGTCAAGAACATGCCTTGTTTATGCAGGGTGGACAGGTAATGCCAGCGAGTCCCCCGGGCCGAATGCCTTTGTGCAGATGTTTTGTCCAGTTCTGCGAAAGCCAGCCCCTAGTCATAGCAGTGCCCTCACAAACGCCTGGTCTCGCCCCGGCCCGTCCGAGAGCAAACATACGGGATAGCGCTCCCGTGTTACAAACGATCCGCAAGCGGGCGCTTCTTGTCCGGTAAAGAGTCTCCAGGACGTGACAATTTTGTGAAAACTCGCGGCTGGCCTTGACTGTGGCGGATGCTGGTGATATACACAACGACCACACGGAGTTGGGCAAGGAAAACCCTTTCCTATTTTCCTGGGACGCCCCGGCCCTGTGTGTTCCTTCGATTTTCCCACCCCCGGGGAGATCCATAATCGCGTAATAAGGCGTGACACTAAAACCGCACTAATCATTTCGAGCCGAAGAAGGGAGTTCAAATGGGTCGACAAAGCGCTCAACACAAATTGGATCGCGTTCGTCCTCCTCGGGTTCAAATCACTTACGACGTGGAGATTGGTGGCGCAATCGAAATCAAGGAGCTGCCTTTTGTCGTCGGTGTGCTTGGCGATTTCTCTGGCCAGCCGGAGCAACCACTACCCAGGATGAAGGACCGAAAATTCGTCGAGGTCAATCCGGACAATTTCGATTCGGTGCTCGAAGGAATGAAGCCGCACTTGTCTTTCGCCGTGGAAAACAAGCTTAGTGATGATGCCAACGCACCTCAACTCAAGGTCAACCTCAACTTCAGGAAGATGGAAGACTTTGAGCCCGCCAATGTCGCCAAGCAAGTGAAGCCCTTAAAAGAGTTGCTTGACCTACGCACCCGGCTGTCCGATTTGCGCGGCACGCTGCAAGGCAATGACAAACTGGAAGAGATCTTGCTCGAGGCAGTGGGGAATACCGAGAAGCTGGACAAGCTGAAGGGCGAGATCGGACCGAAAGAGGGAGGGTCCAATGGCTAATCCTACCCAGGCTCAACAGGCGCCACCGGCGGCAACCGTAGAGACCAAGGAATCAGGTTTGCTCGATCAGATTGTCGAGCAAGGCCGGTTCGGCAAAGACAACACGGCCAAGGAACGCGGAAAGAACCTGGTGAAAGAGTTCGTCGCCCAGGTTCTGGATGGTTCCATGACCGTGGCGAAGGATGCGGAGATGATGATCAATGCCCGCATCGCGCAGATTGACCACCTGCTCTCCATCCAGTTGAACGAAATTATGCATAACGCCGCCTTCCAGAAACTGGAAGGGTCCTGGCGAGGTCTGAAGCATCTGATCGATCACAGCGAAACCGGCACTCAACTCAAAATTCGAGGTGCTGAACGTCACCAAAAAGGACTTGCTCAGAGACATCGAGAAAGCCCCTGAGTTCGATCAGAGTGCGCTCTTCAAGAAAGTGTACGAAGAAGAGTACGGCGTTTTCGGCGGCGCGCCTTTCGGTGCCTTGATTGGCGATTACGAATTCGGAAAGCATCCCGAAGATCTGGCGCTGCTCGAAGGCATCTCTCACGTGGCGGCGCAGGCGCACGCTCCCTTTATCAGCGCGGCGGATCCGGCTCTTCTCAATCTCGAAAGCTTTACTCAGCTTGATGCTCCTCGCGATCTGGCGAAAATTTTCGATACCACGGAATACGCGAAGTGGAAATCCTTCCGTCAAAGCGAAGATTCACGCTATGTGGCGTTGTGTCTGCCCCGGACCTTGTCACGACTGCCATACGGCAAGGATACGAAGCCGGTTGATGAATTCAACTATGAAGAGCATGTGGACGGCACCGATCACTCCAAGTACCTGTGGATGAACGCCGCCTACTCGCTCGGAACGCGGATGACCAATTCGTTCTCGCCATGTACGGCATGTGCGTGGCCATGCGCGGAGTCGAAGGCGGCGGTCTGGTCGAAGGCTTGCCGGCCCACAATTTCTACACCGACGAAGGCGATGTGGCTATGAAGTGCCCGACTGAAGTCCCCATCACCGATCGCCGGGAAAAGGAACTTGCCGATCTGGGTTTTGTGCCGCTGGTGCACTGCAAAGGTACCGACTACGCAGCTTTCTTCAGCGTTCAGATCCGCACAAAAGCCGAAGATGTACGACACAGATTCGGCCAATGCCAACGCGCGCCTGTCGACCCAATTGCCCTATCATCATGGCGGTTTCCCGCTTTGCGCACTACCTCAAGGCGATGATGCGGGACAAGATTGGCAGCTTCATGTCTCGCACCGAAGCGGAAGCGTTCCTGAACCGCTGGATCACGCACTACGTGGTTCCCGATGACACGGCCTCGATCGAAGCCAAGGCGAGAGCGCCTCTGCGGGAAGCCCGTGTGGATGTTTCGGAGATTCCTGGGAAGCCCGGTTGCTATCGGGCGGTAGCGTTCTTGCGTCCGCACTTCCAGCTGGAAGAGTTGACGGTTTCTTTGCGACTCGTCGCCGATTTGCCGGCTGCGGTCAAGTAGCTGTTCCATTTTTTCAAACGAGAGACTCCATCCTTGATGGAGCAAAGGAGCTAACTGTGGCAGTAAACGCATATCTCTTTGTCGAAGGTGTAGACGGGCCCAGCACCAGCAAACCGAATCACATCGATGTTCTTTCGTTTAGCTGGGGCGTGAGCCAAACCTCAACCTATGGTGCTGGCGCCTCGGGCAAGGAAGCCAAAGCGGGCCGGGCCGATTTCAGCAACCTGACCATCATGAAGGTTCTTGATAAGACCACCCCTTTCCTCGCAGACCATTGCGCTTCGGGCGACATTCTGAAAAAGGTTTACATCCTCTATGACAAGCCCGTTGGGGATGGTCAACAGGACTACTTCCGCATTTTTCTTCAGGATGCGCTGATCACGTCGCTGCAGTTGTCGGGCAGCAACGAAAACCCAACCGAGTCGGTGAGCTTTGCCTTCCAGGCGGTTGAAGTTGCATACCGGCCGGAAAAGGACGACGGAACGCTGGATGGCGCTCTGTTCCAAGGGCTACGACCTGGAGACGCTCAAACCAGGGTTCGCAGCGCCGGATGCACTGGCAGCGTAATCACGTGAACGCGAAGCAACTGTTCGATGAAGGCCGGGTAAAGGAAGCGCAGAAGGTGCTCACGGAATATCTCCGTGAGCACCCTTCTGACGTTGCCCAGCGTACCTTCCTGTTCGAACTGCTTTGCTTTTCCGGAGATTACGATCGGGCTGAAAAACAGTTGGGGGTTTTGGCGCAAGGAGATGACCAGACCCAGATGGGTGCGGTTCTCTACTATGCTGCGTTGCATGCAGAGAGAACCCGTAATCAGGTTTTCGAAAAGCAGGAATTCTCGAAGGATCCCTCGGCCTCTCCTTCCGGGAAGCTGAATGGCCGGCCGTTCCAGTCTTTGAGGGATGCTGATCCCGACATGGGTGCGCGTCTCGAAGTGTTCGCGGCAGGTGCTTATCTCTGGATTCCCTTTGAGCATATTGCTTCGGTAGAAATCGAGCCGCCGCGCAGACTGCGCGACACCCTATGGACGCCTGCGTTCGTTCGCACCGGTCCTGCGTTTAAGGGCACGGAACTCGGAGAAGTGTTGATCCCGGCTATTTATCCGTTCTCCTGGAAGAATTCGAACGAATCGGTTTGGTTGGGTCGAGTGACCGATTGGGCGGCCGATGAGGATGGGAAGGAATACCCGTCGGGACAAAAAATCCTGCAACTGGATGGTGAAGAAATTCCGTTCCTCGAAATACGCTCGCTGGAGTTTTCCGTGGCCCAGGTAGCTACTCCCGCAGCGAGCTAGACTGACCTCTGGTAATAGCCTCATGCCCCTGCGTGAAGACCTGCTAACCCCTATTGCCGGCGATAACCCCAGTGGAGCTGACCTCCGCTACGACAACAAGCTCCTTCTTTACGACAAAATCAAGGAAGCCCGGCGCCAGGACGATGATCTGAATCAGGGTGCGTGGCAACACGAGCGCAAGGTCGGAGACTACCGCGAAGTGATGCGGCTCACTCAGGAGGCGCTGGCCACTCGCACCAAGGACCTTCAGCTTGCAGCCTGGCTCACCGATGCGCTCCTCCGGGTTGAGGGTTTTGGCGGCCTCCAGCAGGGTCTGACGTTATGCCACGGCTTGCTCGGCGCGTTCTGGGAAGGCATTTACCCGCCGATTGAAGATGGCGACCTCGAATTGCGCGCGGGTCCGTTGGATTGGCTTGGCACAACTCTGGAGCTTCCTCTTAAATTAGTGCCTCTGGTTCGCGACGGCTATGACTTCCTTAAATACAAGGATTCGAAGCTCGTCGGCTACGAAGAGCAGGCGCAGAACGATAAAGACAAGAAGGCGCGCGCCAAGAAGATCGCTGAAGGGAAGTTAGCTCCCGAGGCGTTCGACAAATCCTTCGCGGATACGCCGAAAGCGTTTTATGTTCAGGCTGAAAAGAATATCGATGCCAGCCTAGCGGCCCTGCAACAACTTGACCAACTGTGCGAAGCCAAGTTCGGAGCGATCGCTCCATCCTTTGGAAAGCTGAAGGCCGCGCTTGAGGAAGTTCGGCTGATAGTTCACCAGCTGTTACAAAAGAAGCGCGAGTCCGAACCGGATCCAGTGGTCGCGAGCCCGGAGCCGCCGGCGGCTCCCGCAGAAGCTACCCAACCCCAGACGATAATCGGGCAAGGAAGTGAAGGATCTCCGATCCCGGCGCCTGTTGCGGTGGCGATGGTTAACGCTGAGCCAGTGGATCGCCGTGATGCCGTGAACAACGTGGCCCGCGCCGCTGCTTTTCTGCGCAAGCAGGAACCGCACAGTCCAGCACCGTATCTGATGATGCGAGGTCTGCGTTGGGGAGAACTGCGCGCTGCCGCGAAACTTGGCGATGCCACGCTGCTGGAAGCTCCGCCTACCGAGTTACGCCAACAGCTCAAGCGGCTCGCGCTGACGCAAAAGTGGACTGAACTGCTGGAGCTTGGCGAAAATTCAATGGCGTTGCCGTGCAGCCGCGCATGGCTCGACCTGCAGCGGTTGGTGGTGGAAGCTTTGACTGGATTGGGAAGCGAATACAGCTCGATTGCCGACGCGATCCGGTCGGAACTCAGAGTGTTGCTCACGGATTTGCCTGAGCTTCTCGATGCCAGCTTGCTTGACGACACTGCGGCTGCCAATCCCGAGACTCGCGCCTGGCTCAAGCAACTTGCTCAGGGCCCCGCACCGGACGCCACAGCTCATGAATCTGGAGAAAACCCCGGCGCAACCAACGGTCAACCCGCCGCGGCGTCCTGGCCTGCAAAGGCTCGCGACAGTTATTCCGCGGCTCAGGACGCCCTTAAGGCAGGTGAAGCCGAGAGGGCTTTCCAGATCATGCGCCTTGAGATTGCAGGCCAGCGATCCGGCAGAGGACGGTTCCAGCGAACGCTTCAACTTGTGCAACTCTGCGTCACTGCAGGTAAAGACACGATTGCGCAGCCTCTTCTTGAGGATCTGATGTCCTCAATCGAATCTCACAAGCTCGATGACTGGGAGGAGAAAGAGCTTGTCGCCGCCGCGTTGGCCACCGTGATGACGGTAAGCAAGAAGGTGCAGGCGAATGCCGCTGACCGGCAAAAACTTTTCGAACGCATCTGCCGCCTCGATCCTGTCCGGGCGCTGGGATCATCGGGGTAGACCATGGCGCGAATGCAGGGGGACATCAGCGTCACGCTTTCGGTGTTGGATCGGCTGATCGACAGAGAGCCGGGCTCTCAGGTCGAGGCTCCTCTGACCCGATCTCAATCCATACGCCAAATGAAAGCGGCGGTTCGCCGCGATCTGGAGTGGTTGCTCAACACGCGGCGTATTTCTCCCGAGCCGCACGAATCTCTCAAAGAACTGAACCGTTCCCTCTATATCTTCGGATTGCCGGATCTATCGTCCTACGCCATCGCGAGTGCGGGCGATCAGGCCAGAATCCTCCGCCATCTCCTGGCGACCGTGAAACTCTTCGAGCCTCGCCTGGCGAATGTTCGGATTGTTCCGCTTGAGTCGTCTGAATCGGGGATTCAGGAATTGCGGGTGCGGATAGAAGGCTTGTTGCTCATGGACCCAGCTCCCGAGCCCATTTCTTTCGACACATTCATTGAATTGAAAAGTGGTATCTGCCGCTTGGCAGGAGGTCCCAATGCGGGATGACCTTCTGCTCTATTACGAGCGCGAACTGGATTACCTGCGGAAGATGTCCGCCCAGTTTGCGGAAAAAAATCCCAAGGTCGCGGCCCGCCTGGTTCTCGAACCTACAAAATGCGAAGACCCGCACGTAGAGCGGTTGCTGGAAGCGTTCGCCTTCCTGGCAGCCCGAGTACATCTCAAGATTGACGATGACTTCCCCGAGATCACTGAAGCGCTGCTGACGGTAATCTATCCTCAGCTCATCCGTCCCATTCCCTCGATGTCGATCGTCGAGTTTGAGCCTGACCCGGAAAAAGGGAAGATGACCACCAGCCTCTTGATCCCGCGAAACTCGAACCTGCATTCGCGGCCAGTGGGTGGCGTTCCCTGTACGTTTCGGACCTGCTACGACAATGTGTTGTGGCCGATTTCCGTAACCGCTGCGGAATGGAAGACTCCCAGCCGCCTGCAGCCCCCGGTAAAGGCCAGTGATTCACCGGGCGCGGTGCGAATTGAACTCCGTTGCGCTCCTGATGTGACTTTTAAGCAGCTGAAAATTGATCGTCTGCGTTTCTTTCTCGATGGCGAGAGCGGATTGATCAATACGCTTTACGAATGTTTGCTGGGCAAGCTTAATCGAGTGTTGGTTCGCGACCCCACTCCGGGCTCCAAGGTACGGCCCCTGACCTTGCCGGCTTCAGTGGTGCAGGCTGTCGGCTTCTCCGACAAGGAAGGGATGGTGCCGTATGCACCCCGCTCCTTTGCCGGCCATCGTCTTTTGATGGAGTACTTCAGTTTTCCGGAGAAGTTCTTCTTCGTGGACATTACGGGGCTTGAATCGATTTGGGCGAACGGATTCAAGGATGCCGTTGAACTGGTCTTTCTGATTTCTGAGGCCGAGGGAGATAACCGGCGGGAGCGACTGGAACTCGAGCTATCCAAGAAAACTTTCCGGCTGGGTTGTACTCCTGTGGTGAACCTGTTTACCCAGGTTGCTGAGCCCATCCAACTCAGCCAGCGAAGATATGAATATCAGGTCGTCCCTGATGTCCGCCGACCCTATGCCACAGAGATCTTTTCCGTGGATGACGTCGACGGTCTCAATACGGCCACGCAACAAACCACGAGATTCCAGCCCTTTTACTCGTTGAAACATTCCGCCCGGGGTGGGCAGGAGCAATGTTATTGGCTGGCTCGCCGTCGCGTCTCGACTCGTCCTAACGATGAAGGAACGGACATGTTCCTTTCACTGGTGGATTTGTCTTCGCAGCCCTTCAGTCCGGATGCCAACATTTTGTCCATTCGAACAACGTGCACCAATCGTGATCTGCCGTCGCGGCTGCCGTTCGGGAATGAGGATGGCGATTTCGAAATGGAAGGTGTCTCTTCACTAAAGAGGATCGTGGCGCGGCGTAAACCCACGCAACCCATCCGGCCACCTGTCGGTAAGAGCGCTTTCTGGCGGCTGATCTCTCATCTTTCGCTCAACTACCTTTCGCTTGTCGAGAGCGACAAGAACGGCCCTGAATCAGAGGAGGAATCAGCTGCGGGCGATAGTCCACAACAAGGCAAGGATGCGCTGCAACAAATTTTACGGTTATACGATTTTGGCAGAACGGCGTATTCGCAAAATGTTATCGACAGCATTCTTCGTGTGCGCAGCCGCCGCCACTTCGCTCGCGTTTCGTCGTGGGACGGAATTTCGTTTGCCCGCGGACTGCGGGTCGAATTGCAATTGGATGAAGACCAGTTTGTCGGCAGCGGGGTCTATCTCTTCGCAAGCATTATCGAACGGTTTCTCGGTTTGAGCGCATCGCTGAACAGTTTCACCCAGCTGGCAGTCACGACTTCCCAAAGAAAGGATGTGGTGCACGAATGGCCACCCCGAGCGGGACGGAGGGTCCTGGTCTAGAGGAGAGTCCGATTGAGCGGACCTTGCGCGAGGATCCCTGTTCGTTTGAATTTTTTCAAGCCGTAACCTTGCTGCATTGGTTGCGCAAGGGCCTTCCGGTGGGCCGATTCTCCAATCCGGAAGATGAAGCAGTACATTTCCGCGCGAATAACCGGCTGGTTTTTCCGGCGAGTCAGATTCAGAATCTCGAGTACCACGAAAACTCTCCTGCCCAGATGACTGTGAACTTCATGGGCCTCACCGGGCACATGGGCGTTCTTCCCTATTCCTATACCGAGATGATCCTGGAACGCCTTCGCGAGAAGGACACCAGTTTCGCCTCGTTTTTGAATATTTTTAACCACCGGATGGTTTCGCTGTTCTACCGGGCCTGGGAGAAGTATCGCTTTCCGGTCACCTACTATCTGGGCGAAGAAGACCGATTCACCCACCACCTTTTCGATCTGATCGGGATGGGCACCCCGGGACTTCTTCATCGCCAGGCCGTGCCTGACCTTGCGCTGCTCCACTACGTCGGAATGCTGGGCCAGCAATCGCGGTCGGCGGTCGCGCTGGAACAGATTCTCGGTGATTACTTCAATGTTCCGGTCGAGGTCGAACAATTTGCGGGAGCATGGTACCGCCTCGACGCTTCCACCCTTTCTCGAATGAATGAAGGCGAGAGCATTCCCGAACAATTAGGAACCGGAGCCATTGTGGGGGATGAGGTCTGGGACCAGCAGTCTCGAGTCTGCATCAAGCTCGGGCCGTTGACGCTTTCGCGATATCAGGATTTTCTTCCGGGCGGAGATGCTTTTGAGCCGTTGAAGGCGCTCACCAAGTTTTTTTCCAACGATGAGTTGGATTTTGAAGTTCAGTTAATCATGAAACGTGACGAAGTACCGCAATGTGAAGTCGGTTCCGAGGGCGAGGGCCCCAGGCTGGGCTGGGTTTCATGGCTGAAATCCCAACCACTCTCCCGCGATCCGGAAGACACTATCCTGCGGCTTTGATCGGAGGAATTATGGCAATAAATCTGAAAGCACTAATCGGCAAGTTGAACCATGAGTCGCGCTCAGCTCTGGAAGCAGCAGCAGGGCTTTGTGTCTCGCGCACTCACTACGACATCGAGATTGAACACTATGTCACCAAACTTCTCGATCAGGCCGACGGCGACTTCGCCCGTATCACCCAGCATTTCGGCGTCGACAAGTCGCGCCTTACCACCGAATTGATGCGTAGCCTGGACAAGCTGAAAACGGGAAATGCGCGCACCCCAGCCCTCAGTCCGAGCGTACTGGAAATGATGAAGGCCGCATGGACCATCGGCTCTATTGATTTCAATGCCGGAGAAATTCGGACTGGCTACACCGTGTTGGCCCTGGTCTCGGAACCTGAACTCTCGCGAATCATGCGCGACGTCAGCCGCGAGTTTCAGAAAATCGAGGCTGAATCATTGCGCAAGGACTTCACCGCCATTGTGGCTGAATCGCATGAGGAAGCTAACGACATCGAGGCGGCAGAGCCTGGAACGGAAGAGACTCCAAGAAAGGCCGGCGGCAAAACTCCTAACCTCGATCAGTACACGGTCAATCTCACGGAGAATGCGCGTCGCGGGAAAATCGACCCTGTTCTGGGTCGGGACCTTGAAATTCGCCAGATTGTGGACATCTTGACCCGGCGGCGCCAAAACAATCCAATCCTGACCGGCGAGGCAGGAGTCGGCAAAACGGCCGTGGTGGAGGGGTTTGCAATCCGCGTTGCCCAGGGAGATGTTCCGCCGGTGTTGAAGAACGTAACCATTCGCACCCTTGATCTCGCTCTGTTACAGGCTGGCGCTGGGGTGAAGGGAGAATTTGAAAACCGGCTGAAGGGGTTGATCGAAGAAGTAAAAGCGTCACCCACTCCGATTGTACTTTTCATTGACGAAGCTCACACCATGATCGGCGCCGGTGGACAAGCTGGGCAGGGTGACGCAGCCAACTTGCTCAAGCCCGCGCTGGCGCGAGGTGAGCTACGTACCATCGCGGCCACTACCTGGTCAGAGTACAAGAAATATTTTGAGAAAGACGCCGCTCTGGCCCGTCGCTTTCAAGTGGTGAAAGTGGAGGAACCCACCGAGGTTCAGTGCATGGTGATGATGCGGGGCATTGTCGCCTCGCTGGAAAAACACCATGGAGTTCGCATTCTCGACGAGGCCGTAGCGGCGGGAGTAAGACTTTCCAACCGCTATCTCGCTGGACGCCAACTGCCGGACAAAGCCGTCAGTGTGCTCGATACCGCATGCGCACGATTGGCCCTCGGACAAAATACCACTCCGCCTGCCATCGAAGACGCTGTTCGCCAGGTCGATGATTACGAGGTACAGCACAGAATTTTGAGCCGGGAAGCCGCCGTGGGAGTCGACCACGATGAAAGGTTGGAAGAAATCCGCAAGGCGAAAGCAGAAGTCGAAGCGCGAATGGGAAAGTTGCGCGAACGATGGGACAAAGAGCGCGAGCTTGTGGTTCAGATTCGCGAAATTCGCGGCAAGTTGGAAGGCGATCAACCGGGAAACGGCGCCGGCCCAGCGTCATCTTCCGGTAACGGCGTGCCGATGAATCAAGCTGCGACTGCGTCCAAGAGTGCGACGCAGAGCGCGCCGGTGGCTACCCTGGCTCCCCCGACGACAGCCGTCGCCGAACTCAAACCGGCGGAGTTGCGCGCCCAATTGTCACGTCTTGAAAGTGAGCTCTCGCAATTACAAGGGGAAGCAGGACTCATACGTGTCTGCGTGGACGCCAAAATCGTCGGGGAAGTAATCTCGGCCTGGACCGGAATTCCGGTTGGCAAGATGATGAAAGACGAGATCGATACCATTCTGTCTCTCCAACGCATGCTGGGCAACCGGGTGATTGGACAGAGTTACGCTCTCGAAGTCATTAGCCAGCGGATTCAGACATCGCGAGCGAGCTTGGACGATCCCAACAAACCGGTCGGTGTCTTCATGCTGGTAGGTCCGAGCGGCGTGGGTAAAACCGAGACTGCGCTCGCCTTGTCAGACCTTCTATACGGTGGCGAGCACAACTTGATCACCATTAATATGTCGGAGTTTCAGGAAGCTCACACGGTGTCGACGTTGAAGGGCTCCCCTCCTGGATATGTGGGATATGGAGAAGGCGGGGTGCTCACCGAAGCGGTGCGGCGGCGTCCGTACTCGGTCGTACTCCTGGATGAAGTGGAGAAGGCGCACCCTGACGTCCTCGAATTGTTCTACCAGGTATTCGATCGCGGCATGATGGAAGATGGCGAGGGACGGCTGATTGATTTCAAGAACAACATTATTATCTTGACCACAAACGCGTGCACTGACCAGTTGACCAAGCTGTGTGCCGATCCGGAGACCATGCCCAGCGCTACGGCGTTGATTCAGACGTTGAAACCTGAACTGAACAAGATATTCAAGCCCGCCTTTCTGGGACGGATGGCTGTCGTACCTTATTTCCCTGTAAGGGACGAAGCGTTGAAAAAGATCATCAATCTCAAGCTGGCCAAGATTCAGCGCCGGATTCAGGAGAACCACAAGATCAGCCTGACTTGCGATGACAAGCTCATCGATGAGGTCGCGCGCCGTTGCACTGAGGTTGAAAGTGGCGCCCGAAATGTGGACAACATTCTGAGCAACTCGCTATTGCCCGATATTTCCCGGCAATTGCTCGGGCGCATGGCTGAGGGAGAAAAACTTAATTCGATTCATGTGAGCATCGGAGACAGTGGTCAGTTTGTCTATAATTAGCCGCCGCCGGCAACCTGGCGTGTTGCTTCCTCCATTGGGAGAGGTCGCCGTACGTTTTTTGGAGTCCTATTTGAGAAGTTCGGATACTGAGCGTTAGCGCGAAAACATGGCTTACACGCAGCAGAATCGGCTGATCGCACTGGATACGCCTTTGGGTGAAGACGTATTGCTGCTCAAGGGCTTTACCGGAAGCGAAGGAATTTCGCGCTTGTTTCAATTCGATCTGGAACTGCTTTCGGAAAACAGTTCCATTGCGTTCAATGACATCATCGGACAGAACGTTACCCTGAGAATCGCTCTGCACGACGACAAGGAACGCTACTTCAACGGTTTTGTCAGCCGCTTCGTGCAGACCAGTTCGGATGTCCGCTTCACGCACTATCACATGGAAGTTGTGCCCTGGCTCTGGTTTCTCACCCGCAACGCCGATTGCCGCATTTTCCAGAATATGTCGATCCCCGACATCATTCAGAAAGTCTTCAAAGATCTGGGATTCAGGGACTTCAAATCTTCCGTGACCGGCACCTACGATCCGCGCGAATACTGTGTTCAATACCGTGAAACAGATTTCAACTTCATTTCACGCCTGATGGAGCAACACGGAATTTTCTATTTCTTCCAGCACGAGAATGGGAAACATACTCTCGTTATGGCGGACTCGCACACTGCCCACCAGGCCTGTCCGGACCAGGCGAAGGCTCACTTCAATGCAAGTGTCGGCGTACTCGAGTCGGAAGATGTAATTACCAGTTTCGAAATCGGGCAGGAGTTACGCACCGGCAAGTACTCCCTGTCCGATTACAATTTTGAAACTCCCAGTACGAATCTTTTAGCCGGCGAACCGACGGTTGTGAACGTCGGACCCAACAGTGCTTACGAGATTTATGACTATCCCGGTCAATATGTGAACCAGACACAGGCTGGAGCTTTGACCAAGATCTATATGCAGGAGGAAGAAGCGAGTCATAAAGTCATCAGCGGGGCAGGTACATGCCGGGGCTTTATTCCTGGATACACCTTCGATCTGGAAGAACATTATAGGGACGATCTAAATACAGGCTACGTGTTGACGCAGGTTCGGCACACGGCTTCGGTGGGAGAATATGCCTTCGAAGGTGATGGCGGGGACTCGCACTATTCCAATCAGTTCGTCTGCATTCCGCTTTCCACGCCGTTTCGGCCTCCACGGGTCACGCCGAAGCCCCTGGTTCAGGGTCCGCAAACTGCCGTCATTGTTGGGAAATCCGGTGAGGAAATCTGGACTGACAAATACGGGCGCGTCAAAGTGCAGTTCTATTGGGACCGGATTGGGAAGAAAGATGACAACAGTTCCTGCTGGATTCGTGTTTCACAACCCTGGGCCGGCAAGAACTGGGGCGCCATGTGGATTCCACGGATCAGTCAGGAAGTGATAGTAAGTTTCCTCGAAGGTGATCCGGATCGCCCCATCATTACCGGACGTGTTTACAACGCCGATAACATGCCTCCATATGATCTCCCGGGAGAACAGACGAAGAGCACATTCAAGTCCTACTCTTCCAAGGGTGGCAGCGGATTCAATGAACTTCGATTTGAAGATAAAAAGGGCGACGAACAGGTCTTCATCCACGCCGAAAAGAATCTCGACGTGCGCGTCAAGAACAACGAGTACGAAACCGTGTCGAAAGATCTTCACCTGGTTGTCGAACAGGACCGGTTTGAGCATGTCAAGAATGATCACCATGAGACAGTCGATCGCGATCAGGCCCAGTCAATCGGCCGCGACCATTATCTGAAAGTCAGCGGCAAGCGAGCCATCGCCGTGGACGGCAGCCAGTCCCTAAAGGTTGGAGGCGATGTTGCCGAGCAATTCAACGGAAACCATTCCGAGCAGGTCAGTCAGGCTCTCTACCTGAAAGCGGGCATGACGATCGTGATCGAAGCTCCCATCGGAATAACGCTAAAGTGCGGTGGCAACAGCGTGGTGGTCGATCCGTCCGGGGTGACGCTTACTTCCAGCGCTCTGATCACGATTATGGGTACGCTGGTGAATATCAACTCTGGACCCGGCTCACCGGCCGGAACCGGCATGGCCTGTTCTTTGATCCCGCCCACAAGTCCCAAAGCTGCGGAGGAGGCCGACAAAGCCGACCCCGGCGAGATGGCCGAGCTCAAAGCGGACCAAATTCAGAAGCAACAAGGGAAGTACGGTTCTACGAAGTTCACGCCGTTCAATCCGAACAAACCGCCGGAAAGTGGTGAACCGAAGAAGCCGCACTGGATCGAAATCAAGTTGGTGGATACGGAAGGCAATCCCGTCCCGGGCGAGAAATACAAGATCACATTGCCCGACGGATCGACTGTGGCGGAAGGCACGCTTGACGGAAAGGGCTTTGCCCGCGTCGACGGGATCGATCCCGGCACCTGCAAGGTCACGTTCCCGAACCTGGACCAATCGGTTTGGAAGCCGAAGTAAAGCTGGAGAAGTAAAGCGGGCAAATTCTGAACTCACGAGAGGAGAAAGCAGCCGATGCCCCCAGCAGCGCGACTCACTGACATGCACGTGTGCCCTATGGTCACCGTGCTCGTGCCTCATGTTGGCGGCCCGATCGTGGCTCCCGGCTGTCCCACAGTGCTTATCGGATTCTTGCCAGCTGCCCGCGTTACCGACATGGCAGTCTGCGTAGGTCCGCCCGATATGATCGCCATGGGCTCTACGTCTGTAATGATTGGTTTCTTGCCCGCCGCCCGCATCGGTGACATGACCGTCCACGGCGGGGTGATCGTGATGGGAGAGTTCACAGTCATGATCGGCGGATGAACAGACGAGTTGAAGCAGAAGCGTGGAAACTTTCGCGGGCTTCTTTCAGAACGCCGTCGCCCGGAAAGGGCTAAAAAAACCACATCACTTGCTGTCCAGCCCCGCCAGCGGATTATCAAAATCGAACCCAAACAACCGCGGATTCTCCCCGATCACTGCGGCAGAGATGATGTAGAAGACGTAATCGTAAGTCTCCTGCGGAATCTTGTTTCGGTGGAGAGAAAGCAAACGCCAGAAGTTCCGCTCTCGCGGATTTTCCGGCATGCTGCGCACCAGAGGCAGCATCTGATCTTCGCCCCAGTTGTAGCAGGCAATAACCAGCAATCCCGAAGCCTGTGCATCGGTCGTGTACAGGTCTTTAAGATACCGGGCCGCTGCCTTGGTTGCTTTGTCGTAATGATCGCGCTCATCGCCGGGATCAGGACGGCTCAGGTCAACCAGTGGCCCCAGGTGCAGCCCATACTTCAACCCTGTCTCCGGAATGAACTGCCACATTCCCTTGGCATAGCCTTTCCTGGTTAATGGGCCAGTAGTGTAGGCGTCGAAATTGCTTTCCTGCATTGCCAGATAGAAATATTGCGGTGGCAGGCCTTGTGCGAGCAATTCCTGTGAAATCGTGGTGTTGTATCCGTTTTGTTTGGCGGTCTGGATTGCCTTGGCGAACCTGGGAGAACTTTGCCATTTCTTGATGTATTTATTGACTTCATTCTCGAAGTCTGGCGGCATATCCAGTTCGCATTCTCCAAAAATACGCGCCACGCGCAGGACCAGGCGCTGCTGCTCGGTCAACTTGGGATCGTAGACATGGAGCGTGGCCAGAAAGTGGTCGTAGTTCTTTGCTATATCATTGCGGCGGTCTCGAAACTTCTGGATCTTTTCCACCGCCGCCTGGTTATGAGTGTCCGAAACGATTCCTTCCAGGGTAGCCAGTTCCAAATCCAGCGCTTTCATGGAGTAGAACAGCTCTTTCGCCATCGCTTTCTGCTTGCGGTTCTGCTGACCTTCATAGAGTGCGTAACTCCCAGCGACAATCATGGCCACCACAAGCGCCGCGATGATCTTGCCGTACTTGCGTTTCTGTTTGGTCTGAACGTGGGCAAAGGCCTGCCGAACGTACAAAGTGTGTTGGCCGACAGGTTCGTCGCTTGCGGTCTTGCCGAAGTAGTGGTCGACGTACCGTGCCACTACAGTCTCGCTGCCACCCTGAAGCGACTCTGTTCCCGCACGCTCGACTTCCAGCAAAACCTCAGGGCCGTAGATGCCCAGCCTTATGGTTGTAGCGTGGTCAACCGGAACGGATTCGACGCGTTTCGCGCCGATATAAATCCCGTTGCTGCTCCCCAGGTCCCGGACCCACCAATGACCGCTTTCGCACGCTATTTCAACGTGATAGCGGCTTACGAAGTCATTGTCGAGATAGACTTCGCAATCTTCCATACGGCCGATCCGAAAGGTCCGTCGAAATTGGAAGGTCCTCCGGTCTCCAGGCGTTAGCTCCACGCTAATGGTTAGAAGAGGAGCCACCCCAGTTTGTCTGCCGGTGGTCATTGGCTTTGTAGTTTATAACAATGAGGAAATCGCCCCATAGTTTCCGCTTTCGCAGGCTGGACACGAGAACCCGTCAGTTGTACTATTTCTCCCCCAAGACGTCCTTCAAGATTGTCGCTGGCCCTCGAGGCAGCAGTAGGAGAGTTCCATGGGCCTCCATAAGCACCTTTCACTGACTCAGATCAAAGCCACTTTCAATAAAATCAATCCAAGCACGAAAGCTGGCCGCATATTGACGGTTGTATTGTTGGTGTGCGGGCTGAATAGTTGCGGCCCGAAGAAAGTGGTCAGCACGGCGCCGCCTGCACCGCCGCCTCCAGTGCCGGTGGCGACATTGAATGCCAGTCCCTCCACTGTGCAAGCCGGGCAGACGACACTCATTACCTGGGAGACGCAAAACGCGACCGAAGTGCACCTTGAACCTCTGGGCACGGTCGAACCAAATGGCTCGAAAGAGGTGAGTCCGACGGATTCAACCTCTTATCGCCTGGTCGCCAAAGGCCCCGGTGGGACTCAGGACGCAATGGTTCGCGTTACTGTGACCACCGCTGCCGCGGCTCCCGTGTCCGGGGAGGAAGATCTGCTAACTGCACGTGGCGGACGGCAAGACGTATTTTTCGATAGCGACGAGTTCTCGGTTCGTCCGGATCAGGAGGCCACGATTCGTGACGACGCCGACTTTCTGAAGCAGCATCCTGATCTCACCATCGCCATTGAAGGCCACTGCGACGAACTTGGTTCAACCGAATACAATTTGGCATTGGGCGAAAGTCGCGCCAACCAGGTTAAGACCGAACTGGTCCACGCCGGAGTTGAGGGCAAACGAATCGAAACCATCAGCTACGGTAAGGAACGCCAATTTTGCACCGAGACAAACGAGGACTGCTGGAAGCAGAACCGGCGAGCCCATGTGGTTGCTGTGATAGCACGATAGTTAGTCCAACATGACTGAATCAGCTTTCCATAACCGGCAAGCAATCAAGCGGGCGACATTCGGACGCCTGCTGATCGCTGTTCTCATCATTGTGTATGCGCTCGGCATCCCACGCATGGGCTTTGCAGCTTACCAGGCCTCTTCGGATGCCGAGCAGCAAGAGCGCTTCAACACGGCGGTACAGGCGTTCACCAAAAACAACTTCACTGACGCCCGCACTTTGTTCGAAGGGGTGCGAGGCAGCCATAGCGAAGAGGCGAAAGCGTATTTAGGGAAGATCAAGTCGTACAAAGAAGCGATGGAGTTGGCCGACAAGGATATGCAGCGGAGCCCGGATGAACTCGACGTGGGAAATCTGGATTTCGCCATTGGAAAATATCAGGAAGCGATCGCCATCAAGAGCGATGGGCCTTGGGACCCGAAAGGAAAGTTAGAAAAGGCGACTAGTCAGCGAGCCAGATTAGTACAACAAAGCGGTCCAAGTACCGAAGCAAGAAAGCGGAATCTTTGTGACAAGATGCTGAAGGCCTCCGCTGCCCGGACGTACGACCAGGCCAAATACATGGCTTGCGCCCTCGCCAATGACGAACCAGGATATTCATGCGGCGGTTATGAGGCCGTCTATCTATGTAAGCAAATGGAGGAATTGGCAAAGATGGGCCCGCGTCCCTCCGGAAACGGGCCCAAGTTGCCGGAGGCTTTACCGACACAAAGCCTGAGTGACGGCAAGCAGAAAGACACTTTCGAGAAGGCAAAGGCGGCTTTCGACGCGAATGACTTCGACGGCGCCCGCATTGCGTTTCAACGAGTCGTCGGGGACGAGAAAGCAGCCGCTCAGGAATATTTGCAAAGAATCGGACAGTATCAGAATTCAATGAAACAAGGCGCCAAGTTGTCGCAGGACGGTAAATACGAAGAGGCTCGCGCGTCCTATCAGGATGCGGCCAAGATCAAGCCCGACGGCCCCGGCAATCCACAGGATCAAACCGGTTTGATGACGTTACAGCTGGGCATCAGCGAATTCTATGGAGGAAACTACACCCAGGCCAGCGATGCTCTCGCTGCCTATGTGCAGGACAATACCCAGAAGGCCGATGTAGCCCACTTCTATATGGGAGCATGTGTGCTGGCTAGATTCTTCCTGGGCGGAAGTCAGGATGGAAGTCTTCGCGAGCAGGCTTTGAGCGATTTTCGCAAAGCAAAGGAAGCGGGGTTCCATCCCAAAAATCTAGAGGTCTCGCCAAAGATCATGAAGGCCTACGACGACCTGTAAGAATTACTTCGCACCGATGATGCGCTGAATGTCCGGCTTGTGAAAGAGAACGAAATAAGAACTCCCTCCGTGCTCGGGTACTTCCACCTGAACCGTCTTCTTTTCCCCATTCGGCCCCTCGACACTCACCTGATACCGGCCGGCAGGAAGTTCTACTCGCGTCGGTGTTTGGTCATTCAGTAGACGCACGGTCTGGCCGGTCATCGAACGGACTTCTTTTACTGTTCCCCAAGGTCCAGCATTTACTTCGGCATAGGTTGTATCCGCGGCAACCACGGAAGGAGCAGTTGTCTGGGGCACATCAGTCTGCGAATGAGTTTGCGGTTTGTGGTTGACGTTCATCCAATAAAAACCGCCAGCCAGAGCGATCGCGACAACAACGATTCCGACAACAGGCCATCCCCAACTGCGCTCGGATGGCGGCGGAAGAAATTCCTTGAGGTCCTCGGGAACCACTGTATCGCCATACATTCTGCCAGCGTCATGGTGCTCGCCAATCCCGGTAGGGGCATTGGGATGCGAATGGAGCGTGTCTTCCGGGGAGGGGGGATTCGGGAACAGCATCGTTTCCCGCGGCATGGAGCGCGATGAGGGAGGCGGCATAGACCGCGATTGGGAGGGCGGGCTGTGGAAGGCGTCAAATTCCGCCGCTGTGGCTGAATCGTGTTGCCTGCCCATTTCGTCGAGAACTTGCGTAGGCGCGCTGCCGCCCTGGCTTTGAACACTCAATTCCTTGATCACCTGGCGTGCAAGCGCTTCCAGCTGGGAACGCAGTTCAGCTGGAACGTTCGAAGCGTCCTGCCCGGCCTTTTCCAGGATGGCCCAGGCTTCACGCGGCTGGTTCAAATACATCTGCAAGCGGGCATCAGCCATCGCCCGTTCCACGCTATTGATCGCCAGGGCGATCTGTCGCTTCGCGGATTGGCTGTCATTACTTTTTCGCGATCGCTCTCCAATGGCCGAGTCAATCCTGGCCTTCAGCGTTCGCGCTTCAGACTCCGCCGGCAGAATCGATATGGCTTCCGCGAGTGCCTGACTGGCATTCTCCAGATCGCCTCTTTGCTGGGACCGTTTGGCGCGAGCCAAAGCCTCGCTGTACTTCGCAGTCTGTTCGCGGACATGCGCCACCTTGTTCAAGAGGCTTCGTATATCAGGGTTGTCCGGATCCTGCTGAACTGCTTGCTCGGCATATTGCAGAGCGGCATCTAAATTCTTGCCACTAAGTGCCTCTTCGGCCTGAGAGGTCAAGAGTATCGCCTGTTGTTTTCGTTTCTGGCTTTCGAGTGCCTGCACGCTTTCCCGCAGAAGCCGCTTTCCTTCGGCATGTTGCGGATCGACACGGAGCAGTTGCATGGCCTCCTGCCGGGCACTGAAAAAATCTTTGTGCTCCATTGCGAAGAGCGCCTTGCGCAAATGATCAGCCAGGACTTCCTGGTTTAGCTGCTGCTGCAGACGGGTGAGATCGAAAGCCAGGTCCTCGGCGGACGTGTACCGGCGGTCGCGATCTTTCATCAAAGCTTTTTGGCTGATCGCCTCCAGTTCTGGCGGATACAAGCTTATAAACTTGTTCAGTGGTGGCGCGGGGTCGCGCACAATCTTTAGAAGAGTGGAGCTCGTATCGCGGCCTTCGAAAGGCAGGACGCCGGTGAGCAACTGAAAGAGCACGACTCCAGCGGAGTAAACATCCGTTCTCGCGTCTAACTCGCCGCTATCGTTGAGTTGTTCCGGAGACATGTAATAAATGCTGCCCACTATTTCTCCCGTTCGGGTTAGCCGGTTCCCGCCGACGTGCGCAATCCCGAAATCGACGATCTTCACCGTGCCGTTTTTAAGCACTACTATGTTGGCAGGCTTTATATCTCGATGGATGATGCCGCGTTCGTGTGCGAAGCTTAGGCCGTCGAGAACGCGGATCATGATTCCCAACTTTTCCGATATCGAGAGCGGCCGGTGAGACGAGATGATGCTGTCGAGGCTCTCCCCCTCGAGGTATTCCATGACCAGGTAGGGGAATCCATCCTGGTCTCCTAGTTCATAGACCGTGACGATATTCTGATGTTGGAGGCTACCGGTGGATTTTGCTTCCCGGTAAAACCTGGCCAGCAACTCAGAGTCCTCGCTGAAGATCCCGGTCAGCACCTTGATCGCGACCGGTCGTCCGATACGGGGGTCAGTAGCCCGGTAGACGATGCCCATGCCGCCCCGCCCGATGACTTCGGTGACCTCGTACTTTCCGATGCGAGCGGGTTTGGGTAGAGGCGATCCCATAAAGAGTAATGCGGACGGTTGCGCGAATGAAGGAAGGCCGAACCGCTAGTGCACTTTCTGTACGTACACCTTGAGGTGAACCAGTATCCGAAGAATCCGCCCTAGCGTAACCAGAAAAAGCCAACATTGCAACACTGGCGCCCATGCAGACGTCACAGTGAAATTCAGCCCGAAAGTGGCGTTTCCTGCTGCTGATTGTTGTCCCACTGGATCGTTGCGTAGAATGTTCATCGTGGCCTGTCGGGCTGGGCTTTCAAGTCCTTGGCATTGACGCAGCCGGGACTGCAAATAGTTGCACTCAAACCCATGCGAGAGTTTGTCGGTTTTTTCGCAAAGCTTGCTGGATCGGCAATCGTCCTGGTACCACTCCTGTTCGCCGGCGACGAAATGGTCCAATTGCACACCCAGGTCCAGGGGCTTACTGATCAGGTGTCGCGGCTGCAGCGGTCGGTCGACGAACATATCGGCGTCATGACGGATCTCGCGAACCGTAATGTCGAGAGCAGTCGCACCATCGAAACCAACGCGGACCACCTGCAAAGCCAGGTGCAGCAACAAAACAAAACATCGATAGACTCTCAGATTGAAAAAATCAGTGCACAAGTCAGGGTCTGGCAAGCAGAATTAAAAGACCTGCAGTCACGAATGGAAGCGGCGACCCGCCCCCCTGTAACTCCTGCCATGCCTCAAACTCAAACCCAAACCCAGCACGCGGCCGTTTCGCAGGAGGTTGCGTCCCAGCCCGCAGCAAGTCGGGTGCCTGTCGCGTCCGCGCCGCCGGTAACGCCTGTTTCGCCGGCACCTCCGCAACCTGCCGAAACTACCAATGCGGATTTATATCGCAGTGCCATGGACCATTACGCCTCCAAGGACTTTGAGATCGCTGCGACAGAATTTGCGAAATTTCTGAAATTGGATCACCAGTCCGACAATGCCACGAATGCTCGATACTTGTTGGCCGAGATTGAATATGCGGATAAGGACTTCGAAGGTGCGCTGGACGACTACACCGCTGTTGGTCCAAAGCTTTCAGACCCTGCAAAATCAGCTCATGCGCAATACCGAAAAGCGCTGTGCCTGATCGAGGTCGACCGTGAAGACGAGGCCATCTTGGAATTGCAAGACCTGAAGACACGGTATCCCCACTCGGCGGAAGCATCGCAGGGTGCCAGGAAGCTTCATGCGTTACAGTCCCGAGGCGTCGCTCATCCATAAGACCCCCGGGATACCATTTCCGGACCATTCCAGGAAGGCCTGACGGACTGAGAAAAGGAAAACTCTGCCCCCGGATATTGCATCTCACCGCCTTCATCCGCCTCAGTTTGATCCGGTCCCCGACACAACAGCGCCACTGAAAGTTAAGAGCCGAACATTAAGAGGAAGACATGTCGAGAAATGTCAGCGAAGTGTTTATTGAGACATTGATTGCCGCAGGTGTGAAACGGGTTTATGGCCTGGTAGGCGATTCGCTCAATGGCCTGACGGACGCAATCCGCAAGAGCAAAAAAATCGAGTGGCTGCACGTGCGTCATGAAGAGGGGGCGGCCTTCGCCGCCGGTGCCGATGCCCAGCTCACCGGCCAAATTGCGGTTTGCGCCGGCAGTTGTGGTCCAGGGAATCTCCACCTTATTAATGGCCTTTACGACTGTCATCGCACCAGGGTCCCGGTGCTGGCGATCGCGGCCCAGATACCCAGCGGCGAAGTGGGAAGCGGGTATTTTCAGGAAACTCATCCTGAACACTTGTTCAAGGATTGCAGCCATTACTGCGAAGTGGTTTCGCAGCCGGAGCAGATGCCGCGTGTACTCGGCATCGCGATGCGTACAGCGATCTCCAGGCGAGGCGTGGCGGTCGTGATTATTCCGGGTGATATCGCATTGCGGCCGTGTACGTCTGAGCCGTTGTCGCTTGGATTCGACCGCGATCCTTCCACCACGCTGCCCCCGGCGGCCACGCTTCAAAAGGCGGCGGAAATGCTGAACGCCGCGCGGAAGGTCACAATCCTTGGTGGCGCGGGCTGCGAGAATTCGCACGCTGAACTCCTTGAGATCGCGGAACGCTTGAAGGCTCCGGTCGTTCATGCGTTACGCGGGAAAGAATTCATCGAGTACGACAATCCTTATGACGTCGGGATGACTGGACTTCTGGGCTTCGCTTCCGGTTATCAAGCCATGATGAAGTGCGACACGCTGTTGATGCTTGGAACCGACTTCCCCTATCAACAGTTCTACCCGAAAGACGCAACGGTGATCCAGGTAGATCTCCGAGGCGAGCAGATCGGCCGCCGCACGCCGGTTGATCTGGGTCTTGTCGGCAATGTGAAGGAAACTCTGCAGGCGCTAACGCTGATGTTGAAATATAAATCTGACCGAGGGCATCTCGAAGAATCCCTCAAACACTACCAGCAGAGCCGGAAGGAACTCGATGATCTGGCGGTCGGGGAGCCGGGACACACTCCCATCCATCCCCAGTTTGTGACCAAGGTTGTGGATGAACTGGCGGCGAACGACGCCATCTTCACATGCGATGTAGGCACTCCAACAATTTGGGCAGCGCGTTATTTGCGGATGAATGGAAAGCGTCGACTCTTGGGTTCATTCATCCATGGCTCAATGGCGTGCGCCATGCCGCAAGCCATCGGCGCCCAATCCGCATTCCCGGGCCGGCAGGTCATCAGCCTCTCTGGGGATGGTGGCCTGGCCATGTTGCTGGGCGACTTGTTGACGCTAAGGCAGCTCAAACTTCCGGTCAAAATAGTTGTGTTCAACAATGGGGCGCTGGGCTTTGTGGAATTAGAGATGAAGGCGGCGGGATGGCTGACTTACGGCACGGACCTGGTTAATCCGAACTTTGCCAAACTGGCGGAGTCTGCCGAAATCCCTGGCGTTCGCGTCGAAGCTCCGGAAGATGTTCGACCTGCATTGCAGAAGGCGCTGGCGCATGATGGTCCAGCTCTGGTGGAAGTAATCGTGAACCGGCAGGAGCTTTCGATGCCTCCCACTATTACTGCGGAGCAGGCAGCCGGTTTCAGTCTCTACATGCTCCGGGCGGTCCTTAGCGGAAAAGGAGACGAAGTAGTTGACTTGGCAAAAACCAATCTCTTCTCCCGCTAGCATCGAGCCAGGTGTTTGCTGATAGAACGACAAATGCCGACCGGCGCCCAAGTGGGTTTCGGTCGGCATCAACTCTGCACTCTATGGCAGTGTTTCTAACGCATCTTATTTTTTGTCGTCAGCTGCCTCAGCTATTTTGGCCTGATGTCCGGCTTCTGCCACAGCGCTGACAAAGGCATCCGCGCTCTTGGGAGTCGCAGCCTTGCCCGACAGAATGTTGCTGAACCTCATGTGCTTGCCGTAAATCGCACGTGTAGAGTCGTCATCCTGTTCGATGACCGCGCCTTCCAGGGTCAAACCCGCGAACACACCCTTCGAGCGCGAATAGGTCAGCATTTCGGTATTCATCTTCCAGTCAGTGCCGGCGGATGCATGACGGCCCACGGGACCCGCGGCGACCGAGCCTTCACCGCTCAACGCGAACTTGCTGGAGAGGAGGTGTTGGAATCCCTGGTCATTCATGACCAGCATAACCAGGTCCACGCCTTCAACTCCGATTTGCAGTCCCCAACTTCCACCACCGATTGAAACGAACGCTGGCGCGCTCCAGCCCGTAGCGGTGCGGCATGAAGCAATTCCACGCCCGTGTTTACCACCAAAAATGAAGCCACCCTTGATCAGGTCCGGTACCACGAGAATGCACTTTGCATTGCTCAACACTTCTTCCGGGATGCCTTTATCTGGAGTCGCCATAATCGAGTGCAGAACGTCGATGGACGATTGCAGACGTTTTTCTGTGTCCTGGTGGGCCGTGCCCGCCAAAGCAGATGGTCCAACCAGGCAGATGAGACCGATCGCGAGCAGTGATATTGTTTTTTTCATGAATTTTCCTTTCGGAACTGCGGAACTAAGAAGAGAGAACTCCAGATGGACTGACTTAGCTCAGCAGACCTGAAAGAGTGAGAAGAGTTCTCGTCTCCAGTACTATGATGGCTTAGGTGCTTGCTAATAGCTGATCTCTATTGCTCATATACCCTTTACAGCCGATGGCGTCACCCGGGTTGTGATCCGTTCCGCTTTCGGCCTCCCGGGCAAGTTGAGCAATCTTGCACACTATCAGTCCTCTTCCTGTGTCATTGTGTGACAGTCGATGATTGCCTAGAGTGTCTTGGGTAGCGTGGAAGTAAGCTGTAGACGCCATGCATTCTTTCCTTATCCGTGTTCGTGCGCTGTTAGCCTTCATCATCGAACCGTTAAGCAACTTCCTCGCCAAGAAATCGTACCGGAAGGAATTTGGATCGCAGAGAATGTGTCCTTTCTGTGGACTGATCACTTCACGGTCCAAGCCTTACTGTCTGGAATGTGGCAAGTTGCTGAGAGGCGTCGAACCCGTAAAACAGGAGTGAGCAATTTAGAGCGAAGGAGATAAACATGCTTTGGACTATTTTCGTCGTGCTCTTGATTCTGTGGCTTTTAGGTTTCAGCTTCCACGTTGGTGGCGGGTTGATTCACTTGTTGCTTGTGGTGGCACTCGTCATGTTGGTGATTAACCTGGTGAGCGGCCGCAGCGCCGTGTAGAGGTCGCTTTTCGCAAAAGTTGTCGGGGCCAAAGCCTCAATTGTTCAGGCGACGTGAATTACTTGTGCTGAAATAAAAGGCGAAATCCGCGGTTCACAAACGCCTTCACGACTCGCAGGGCCGCCAGGCCTGAATTCTCGGGGCGAGAAACCTTGGCAGCGGCTACTTCCCGGTCAACATGAGTCTTTTTGGAGGGATGCCCAGTGCTCAGCTTGCATTTCTCTTTCGGCTTCGCGCCGCACATGGGGCAACGAACGGACAGTATCTGTCCCAGCGTCAGTTTTCCGGGCTTCACCCCAACATTATTCAGCATTGTCAATTTCAGAGAATGGTCAATCTAGCTCGGTTGAGATTTCGAACGCATCGGAACGGGAAATTAGATCAAAAGGGAATTCGTCCTGGTACTTTTAAGGATCGGCGCGTTTCCCCAGCCATAACGTCGGGCACCCACAGTTAAAACGAAAACTTAAAGCGCGCCCCGGCCGCCCACTTTGGCGGGAACCGACAACCGCACGTGCAACAGCGCGGCGTGTTGATTAATCGTGGCCGCGGCTTGTGTGCGCCGATTACCGTTCAGACTATTGAAGTCGAGCGTGGTGACGGTATGCTCGCAGAATGTACATTTGAAGGTGGTGCCGCCGTTCAGCGGTTTGGTTGTGTAGTATCTCACGTCTTTAATTGTAGTCCTTCTACCCGGGGAAGTTTGGAACAACAGGTGCGCAACCTTAGGGTGAAAGTGATCCAGCTAAAGTGAGCTCTTGTGCACAGAGTTCCCACTCGGACTCAGGATCGCACAGTCCGTTCCGAACGTTCCCATTTGGATCAGTGAATTCCCGCAAGAGCTACCCGCGGCCGGCTATTTTCAGAAGCGGGAAAGTGCAGAACAGTGGGAAGTGGCACGTGAACAATCTCATTCCTCACTGCATACAACACCAACTGGGCAATTGAATGCAGGTTGAGTTTGAGCATGATGTTGCTGCGGTGCGTTTCTGCCGTCTTCACCGTTACGTTCAGGGCCATAGCAACTTCCTTGGTAGTTTTGCCCTCGCCCAGGAGCTGCACGACCTCGCGCTCCCGAGGTGATAATTGCCGTACCTTGGGCGTGGTTGGAGTCGCACTGCGTTGTTGCCGGTAACCATCCATCATGAGGTCTGACACTCTCGGACTGAATACTGAGGAATGTCGTTGCAGTGCCTCTACGGCCGAGGTCAAACCTTGTACTCCATCCGACTTAACTACCCATCCTCGAACGCCGGCCTCCAGGCAATCGCGGATCACCTGGTCTGAGGTCACGTCCGTCAGGATCAGTATTCTCTGCGCCGGGTTCTTTTTCAGGATCAGGCGTGCTGCGTCGACACCGTTCAGCTTGGGCATACAAATATCGAGAATCACAAGATCGGGTTTCATCTTGTGGCATTGATCCACGGCCTCTCGTCCATCGGTCGCTTCTCCGCAGATCTCCCACCCTTCATGAGTTCCGAGCAGAGCGCATACACCGAATCGGAACACCGGATGATCGTCCGCCACCAAAATTCGAAATGTATTCATAGACCTCCATTAACGTGAGGGAAACTTAGCAGGCCGAATGCGATGGCGTCTGAGCAGAATTGCTCTTAGGTACGACTGGGACAGAAAGGGCAGTAAAGCAACGTGGGAGGTTCGGCCATCAGGTCCGGCTACGACGGTACAGCATGACCAAACTCTGAATTCGTCACGCCAGATCCTTCACCGGCTGAAGCCGGGTTCAGGATGAAGCGTTTTGTAAAAGGTTAAGCGTCACCGTTGCCGACTTCATCGTTTCTTCAGTCTCCGGACGTCATCCTGAGCGGCCTTCAGGCCGTGAAGGATCTGGCGTGGTCAACCCAAAAGGCATTGATCGGAGACGCGCATCCTTGACGATTCGAGCCAAGCCATATCAATAGGATGAGCGGAGATCTAATCGTGGAGAACTACATTCAGCAGTGAGCTATGAACCTGCAAACCGCCTTGTACGCCTCCGGCGTAATGGATGAACCCCAATTTTCTGAAGCGGTTCATAAAGAAACTGACTCGAGATCGAGTGGTGCCGACCATCTCCGCCAGAGTTTCCTGACTGATTTTGGGTACAACTGCTTCCGGGATACCCTCCTTGCCAAAATGTGCCAGCAACAGAAGAACCCGGGCCAATCGCTTTTCGCTGGAGTTGAAAAGCTGGTCAACCAGATCCTCTTCGTAGCGGATATTCCGCGCGAGCAGGTAAGCCACGAACATGTCCGAAAACGCGTGTTCGCGGTGGAGCGCTTCCATCATCGCCTTCTTTTCCACTCGGAGAAGCTCGCAGTCTGCAATCGCAACTGCTGAACCCATGCGGAGGACCTGCCCTGCCAGAGCGCCCTCCCCAAAGAAATTACCCTCGCCCAATATTCCAATCGTCGCTTCCTTGCCAGTCTGGGATACAACCGTGAGGCGCACCGAACCCTTTTGGATGTAGAAAACAGCGTTAGCCTCGTCTCCCTGGGAGAAGACGATCTGTTTCTTCGGAACGGGAACAACTTTTCTGCCCACGCCAATCGTCGCCAGAAACGTCCTGGGGCTGAACTCGCGTTTCTTCTTGGGCGCAACCGGCTTCATGCCCCCAGATTATAGCGTACGCTAGCGCACAAACAACGTTCGTATACGGGTACGCTGAAAAGGGCTGTTTAGGCAGTATTCAGGGGGAATTGCTTAAAGAACGGAGCTGGCTTCGTCCGGTGTTCGCCTTACTTGTCCTTAGCCACGAGACGCCGGTCCCGATGCGGAGCGGTGCGTGGCAGTCCGGTGCTGAGTTCACACTTCTCTCCCGGCTTGGCGCCACAAGTGGGACACCGAATCGCCAGGGCTCTTTCATACTTGGCTTTCATGTCTACACAATGCGCCGCTGAACGCCCGCGGGATGTTCAATTGTGAACAGAGTCGGCGAAGCAAGTGTGGTGCGGTTTGCTCTGCTCGCCCGTCTCGAAGTCAATACTATGTTAGGCTGTTAATGACTAGAACGGCTCAAAGTTAACGAAGACGAAGTTAACGAAGATACGATCGACCTTCCGGAAGTAAACAGCCAAACGGCTGACCATTGTTCCGTCCTACATTCGACCTGACGTCTGGTCAATTGTGACCAGTCCACAAGCCCCTTTCGTTGAATACTGACAAGAGGAAGTTCCACACCAGCGCCACTAAATCGCCGAAGGCCTGCCGGCCTTTCAATACTCGCACTCGTCAAGTCAGGAACAGATGTCTTTGCCAAATATTCTCTTTCCCAAAAATGTCCTCGAAGTTGTCGGCCCACGGCCTCCAGTTCGGGACAGGATGTCAGTCGCTCGCGCGCAATCGCAATCAAAGCCGTCTCTACCAAGTCGAATAGCGGTAATTGGAAATTATCTTCCGCGCCATTGTGGAATCGCGACATTCACCACCGATCTTTGCGAAGCGATATCAGCGGAATATGGAACAGCTCGATTGCTTGCCCTGCCTGTAAACGACACAGAACAAGGCTATGACTATCCCGCGCGTGTGAGATTGTCGCTTGCCCAGGATGACATTGCTTCTTACCACGAAGCCGCCGAATTCCTGAACTTCAACAACATCGACATGGTATGCCTGCAGCATGAATATGGAATCTTCGGCGGAGCTGCCGGAAGCCATATTCTTCATCTGCTCCGCAACCTCAAGATGCCAGTGGTTACGACGTTGCACACCGTGCTGCGGGAGCCAAATCCAGACCAACTGATGGTCATGAAAGAGATTGCTGAACTTTCAGACCGGCTCATTGTCATGAGTCACCTTTCGTCTCAGTTTCTGCAGGAAATCTTCAAGGTTCCGGGCAACAAGATCGATATGGTGCCGCACGGCGTTCCTGATCTCCCATTCCTTGATCCCAATTTCTACAAGGACCGCTTCGGCGTCGAAGGCAAAGCCGTGCTCCTCACCTTCGGACTGCTTTCACCGAACAAGGGGATCGAAAATGTAATTCAGGCCATGCCGCAGATTCTGTCCAAGCATGAAAACGCCGTTTATCTGGTAGCAGGAGCGACACATCCGCATATCCTTCGTCGCGAGGGCGATAAGTATCGGGCCAGTCTCCAGGCGCTGGCGAAGGAAGTCGGAGTGGAGTCAAAGGTGATCTTCCACGACCGCTTCGTTAGTCCCGAGGAGATGGCGGAGTTCATCGGCGCCGCTGACATTTACATCACTCCATATCGCCACGAGGCGCAGGTCGTTTCGGGAACGCTTGCCTATGCTCTCGGCGCAGGCAAGGCGATCATTTCGACTCCCTATTGGCACGCGATTGAATTGCTGGATGGTGGCCGTGGTGCTCTGGTCCCCTTCCAGAATCCCGACGCGATCGCCGAGAAAACCATCGAACTTCTGACGACGCCCGCCCTTCGCCATGCAATGCGCAAGCGCGCCTACCTGTTCGCGCGCGATATGGTTTGGAAGAAAGCCGCGCAGGGCTATATGGGAAGTTTTGCCCAGGTTCGCAGCGATCGTCTGGAAACTCCCCGGGTTCAGTTCTCGGCTCACAACACTCGAAAATCGCTTGACGAGTTACCTGAAATAAAACTCAATCACGTGAATGCGCTCACCGATGACATCGGAATGTTGCAGCATGCGATCTTCACCATCCCCAATCGCGCCGAAGGATATACCACCGACGACAACGCGCGCGCATTGATCTTTTCTGTGATGCTGGATTCGGTGAAACTCGATCAAGCGAGCGCAAAACAACCCGGTGCTGACCGGTCGAGGGATGCGCAGCTCCGGAACTCCGCATCGGCCAACCCCGACTGGCCGTTCCGTTACTTGGCTTTTCTCGAGCATGCATTCAACTCGAAGAAGAAGCGGTTTCGAAACTTCATGGGTTACGACCATCGCTGGATGGAAGAGCAGGGTTCCGAAGATTCCCACGGACGTGCGTTATGGGCTCTTGGCACTGTGTTAGCGCGATCCACGAATCAGGGCTTACGAGGTGCTGCCGGGCGGTTGTTCGAAACGTCTGTGCCCGCAGTTGTCGAGTTCCACAGCCCGCGTGCCTGCGCTTACACGCTCCTCGGGATGCAGGAGTATCTCCATTCGTACTCCGGAGATCGGGATGCTCAACGGGTACGCCTCGCGCTGGCTCAGAGACTGCTCGCGATGTATGAATCGGTCCGTCGTCCGGACTGGAAGTGGTTCGAAGATGTCGTCGCCTACGGAAATGCCAGGCTGCCCCAGGCAATGCTTCTGGTAGGTTCGGCTTGCGGAGATGAACGCATGATTTCCGCGGGACTCGAATCACTGGATTGGCTCATGCACGTGCAACGTTGCCCGACAACCGGCCACTTCGTCCCAATCGGTTCGCAAGGGTTTTATCGCCGGGGCGGTGAGCCGGCCCGATTCGATCAACAGCCGATTGAAGCTGCCGGTGCAGTTTCGGCTTGCCTGCAGGCTTATCGCTTGACCGGTGACATCCGGTGGCGCAAAGAAGCCTGGTCGGCTTTCAACTGGTTCCTGGGCGACAACGATCTTGAACTTGCTCTCTACGATTCCGAAACCGGCGGGTGCCGCGACGGCTTGCATCCCGATCGCGCGAATCAGAACCAGGGAGCGGAATCCACGCTGTCGTTCCTGATGGCGCTTTTAGAAATGCACTCTTTGCAAAAACCTGAGAAGGCGGAAGGCTCTTCATGAACGCTCCGGAAAGATCGCTGATTAACGTTGAAAGCACTCACTATCCGCCACTGTTGCTGAGGCATCCATCAAACCCAATCCTGACTCGTAAGAATTGGCCATATTCCATCAACAGCGTTTTCAATGCGGGCGCGACTTTGCTGCAGGATGGAACCACTCTGCTGCTGTGCCGTGTCGAAGATCGCCGCGGCTTGTCTCATCTTTCCGCCGCGCGCTCCAAAAATGGCGTGGATGGATGGGAAATCGATCGCGAACCCACTTTGATGCCCAGCCCGAAGGATTACCCCGAGGAGATCTGGGGTATTGAAGATCCCCGCATCACCTTCGTCCCTGAACTCGCGCAGTACGTCATCACTTACACTTCCTATTCGCGAGGAGGTCCCGGCGTCTCGCTGGCCGTCACCAAAGACTTCCGGACTTTCGAGCGCTACGGCGTCATCATGCCGCCGGACGACAAAGATACGGCGCTCTTGCCTCGCAGAATCAACGGATACTGGGCCCTCATTCACCGGCCAATGACGCCGCTCGGCGCGCACATGTGGATCTCCTACTCTCCTGATCTGCACCACTGGGGCAGGCACCGGCTGATGCTGGAAGCTCGTCGCGGAGCCTGGTGGGACGCCAACAAGATCGGCCTGTCGCCGCCGCCCATCGAAACTCCAAGAGGATGGCTGGTGCTCTACCACGGCGTACGGCACACACCTTCGGGCTGTTTGTACCGCTTGGGCTTGGCCCTCTTCGAATCTGGAGAATCCGGAAAAATGCCTGTTACGCGGAGACTCATGGATTTTTGGGCCGGAAGCGGACTACGAGCGCAACGGTGATGTGAACAATGTCGTCTTTCCGTGCGGATACACCATGGATCCGGACGGCGACACAATTAATGTCTACTACGGAGCGGCGGATTGCTCGATTGCCCTGGCCCGGGCCAGCGTCCGGTCGTTGCTGGAATGGCTGGATGTCAATGGAACTTTTGAGCGCCGGCAGCGCGCGGGAGACTTTTAAAACGATCGATTCCTGTGATCCACGCCAGATCCTTCACGGCCTGAGGGCCGCTCAGGATAACGTCTGGAGAGAGTAGGGATTTGGACAGAACAGTGCTGGCGCGTAGCTTCTACAAAAAGGCGTCATCCTGAACCCGGCTTCAGCCGGTGAAGGATCTGGCGTGGACAAACTCAGAGTTCTGGTCGCGCTGAAGTATCAATCCGACGCCGATTTCGCCTTTTGTAACGCAGCAACCAGCTCCATTGCGTTTTGGATCGCAGAACCCGAGGCGGTGTTATCAAAAATGCACCAGACCTGCGCGGTTGAAGCCAAAGTAGCCAGCTGCCCGGCCAACGCACTTAAAACCTCCGCTGTGTAAGCGGAATAATAACGGCGGGGTGAACCATGAAGCCGGAAATAAACCAGGTCAGCCAGCCCACCGGGCAGAGCAGCGGCAGGGACACAAGCCGGATCCGCAGCTACCCTGGCGATCTTGAACTCGCTAAGTAAGTTGTCGACGCTGTCATCAAACCAGGTGCCATGCCGAGGCTCCCAGACAACATCTCCCGAATAGCTTTCTCTCAGCAAGGATAGAAATCTCTTCGCAATAGCCAAGTCGAACTCGAGGCTCGGCGGCAACTGGAAGAGTACTGGGCCGAGCTTATTGCGCAGCAGAATGATCTGCTGGAGAAACGCCAGCAGTATCTGACTGGTGCAATCCAGGCAGGCATCGTGCGTAATCGCTCTTGGTGCCTTCACTGAGAACCGGAATCCATCAGGCACAGAATCAGCCCATCGCTCCCATGTTTCTTTTTTGTGCGGACGGTAGAACGATGAATTGATCTCGCAGCAGTTGAGGACTCGCGCGTACCGAATCAAGTGAGAGCCTTCCGAGGTAAAATGCCCGGCCGCATCTCGTGGAATACTCCACCCCGCGCACCCAATCCGAACAGGCGCCTCTAATACGGTATCGTTCGCTCTGGTTGGCGAGTCCCGGCCGGATATTTCTTTCATGCGCTCATCGATTGTAGGCCTCCAGAACTTTGCGTGTTCTTTGCGTTCTTCGCGATCTTTGCGCTTAAAGTCTTTGTTTTTTCGGGATAGTCGCTACAAAAAAAAGCTCTTAACCGCAAAGATCGCGAAGAAATAGTCTTGATGGCCGTGCTCTAGGCGCAGCGACCCAATTGTGGTTATGGTTTTTTGCTAGTGAGCTATCTTGCTCAGACATCCAGACCTGCACCTGTCATTCTCTATTCTCCTGAGTGTGTGTTGGGGACTACGACCGCCAATTCGTGGTTCTCATTTTTAGGTCGCTGCCGGGAGAACGCCCGCGAGAGTAATAGAGCGACCACATCCAGCCGATTGGCATTCCATATCCGCGCTTACGCCGGACGACCCTCACGGCATACGCGAATCGACCCGAAGGCTCTCGACACGTTGAGGCTGGCAATACCTCCAGGCGGATGCGAGGCATTGGCCCGCGCAAGATGAAAGGTCAAAGCTCATGCCGTTAATTCAACTCCTGGAAGTTCTCGTCGTGGTGGGCGTTCTTCTGTGGCTTGTGAATCGATTCATTCCCATGCAGTCGTCCATCAAGTCCATTCTGAACGGCGTTGTGGTGATTGCTGTGGTTCTGTGGCTGCTCAATGTTTTTGGACTCTTTCATTCCTTTCCCGGATTCACGTTGGAAGAGGATAAGTCGATGCTGAGCGCTTCCTAATCACGGATCACGAACTCAAGGTCGAGACTAATCGCTAGGATGGCAGATTGCTGCCTCAAGGAGAACACTGTGAAGACAAAGCTATTGCTGGCAGCCGGAATCACTCTCGGCTTGACCGCGTTCGCCCAAAGCAATTCTCAACCCACCGTGATCGAGCCTATGGCTCATACGCCAACGTTCCGCGTCACGGTAGTCAGCCGCAGCATTCAGGCGGTCAACTACAAGCATCGCGGCGGAGCCACCAAACTAGATTTTGCCGGCACCGACTTGATGCCTCAGGCCAATGGTCAGGCCAAAGTAGAAAGCAAGAAAGGGTATATCGAAATCGAAGTAGAGTTTGGCAATCTGCAAAAGCCAACCACCTTCGGCAATGAGTATCTGACTTATATCCTCTGGGCTATCTCGCCGGAGGGCCGGGCCGTGAACCTGGGCGAGATCCTGGTAGGCGATAACCACCGCAGCAAAGTCGATGTGACCACTGACCTTCAGGCTTTTGCTTTGATCGTCACCGCAGAACCTTATTACGCGGTCCGGCAACCCAGCAACGTGGTCGTGCTCGAAAACATCGTCCGCGACGACACCAAGGGGACTACCGAGGCGATGCATGCCAAGTACGAACTCCTGGAACGCGGCGGGTACATTCCTACAGGCTACAAATTCGATCCCGTGGTCCTGAATACCAGGTTGCCCTTGGAATTCTTTGAAGCGCGCAATGCCCTGCGCATCGCGCAATCCGAGGGAGCCGAGACCTACGCCAGCGACACCTATCAGCACGCGGTCCGGCTGATGAACCAGGTGGATGAAGACGCCACCAGCAAGCACACCGACCGAAAAGCCATGATCGGGGTCGCGCGTGAAGCAGTACAGACCGCGGAAGACGCTCGCGCCATCACGGTCAAGAAGATGGAGCAGGAACGCCTTGACCACGAACGTCAAGCCGCCGCCGACGCACAGGCTAACACCCAGGCACAGGCGGACGACGCAACCCGGCAGAAAGAACGAGCCCAGGCTGATCAGGCCCGAGCCGAACACGCCAGAGATCAGGCAGAGTCGGATACTGCAAGAGCCCAAGCCGATGCGGCCAGAGCCCAGTCAGATGCTGCCAGGGCCCAGTCGGACTCCGACAAGGCCAAGTCCGATATGGCGAACAGCGCGAATGCACTCTCTGCGGCGCAGGCTGACGCGGACCAATCCCGGCTGGCTGCCCAGCAGGCGCAGCTGAACTCGCAGCAGGCGGAAGCAGACAAATTGGCCATGCGGGCGAGGTTGTCCGAGCAGTTGAACAAGATCCTTCAGACTCGTGACAGCGCACGTGGCCTCATCGTCAGTATGTCCGATGTTCTGTTCGACACCGGCAAATACTCACTGAAGTCCGGCGCTCGGGAGAAACTGGCGAAAGTCGCCGGTATCCTGCTCGCTTACCCTGGGCTCAACATAGAAGTCGGCGGCTACACCGACAACGTGGGCGGCGATGGAATGAACCAAACCCTGTCGGAGAACCGCGCCGCCTCGGTGCGGGACTACCTGGTTCAGCAAGGTGTGGCGGCGACCTCAGTCAGTGCCAAAGGCTTCGGCAACACACTGCCCGTGGCCTCCAACGATAACTCCTCCGGACGACAGCAAAACCGCAGAGTGGAGCTCCTCGTCTCCGGCGAGGCCATCGGAAACCCAGTAAACGCCACGACGGGAAGTTGCGGTAGAGCGGCAAACGAATCAGAGCAATGGAGGCATGACTTATGAAAATGTTTCGTATTATCAGCACCGCAGTTCTCGTCTTTGCTCCTCGGGATCGCCGCTCCTGCGTATTCGCAGCAGGAGCAGCATGGCGAAAAGCAGGACCATCCGCAGCAACAGGGAGGGCACGAGCAGGGCAGGCCCGATCAGCAACACTCTCAGCAGCGGCAGCCAGAACAAAGACAGTCAGGCGAGCAGCAGCATGCTCAACAACAGCAGCACACGCAACACCCCACGCCGAGCAACAGCAGCCCAGCAACAACAGCAGTCTGGCAAAAGCAGGAGCGGGCGCAGCAACAGCAGCGGCAAGACCACAATAACCAGCAGGAACGCGCCCAGCAGCAGCAACAACACGTTCAGCAGCAGCAGTCACAACAGCAACAGGCTCAGCAACAGCAACAGCGGCAGAACGCACAACAGCAAGACCGTGCTCGGCAGCAACAGCACAATCAACAAGCCGCATCGCACACCACAACAGCAGCGTGTCCAGCAGAGTGCATGGCAGCAGCATCGCTCACGAAACTGGCAGTCAGACCATCGCACCTGGCAACAACGCGGGGGCTATCGCGGATACCGCATCCCTGACGACCGGTATCGGAGCTATTTTGGGCCGAGCCACGGCTTCCGAATCCAGGGACTTCCCTTTCTGGTGGTCGGAGGATATCCACGCTTTCAGTACCAGGGCTATTGGATGAGCGCCGTAGACCCCTGGCCGGATAGCTTGGGGCGATAACTGGTACGACAATGACGACGTCTATGTGGACTACGTCGACAACGGCTATTACCTGTACAACCGCAGGTATCCCGGCACGGGAATCGCGATCAATATCTCGCTATAGCAGTTTCGCCGGTGCAGCTTCGGACGAGGCTGCACCGGTAAGGGCAAAGCGTTCGAAGGTAAAACTTAGGGTAAAGGAGCAAGCACATGCTTGGAACGATCCTGATCGTCATTTTGATTTTGGCACTCGTGGGAGCGCTACCCCGCTGGTCGCATAGCCGGAGTTGGGGTTATGCACCGACTGGCGGCCTCGGCCTAGTCCTGGTAATCGTAGTTATTCTCCTGCTTCTCGGGCGTATTTGACGCCCATACCACCCAGCGGAGCGCCAAAGATGCTCTGTGCCACGAAAAGGTTGCATTTTTGTAGGTATCCAAGGTAATATGCACATAGGACGCAGCAGTAAGCGTCCTATCTCGTCGCTGTACGCCCTTTCTTCCAAACGGTTAAAAATGTGGTCAAAAGTATGCGTGGGGTGACCCTAATCTCGCCTCGCAACAGGTTCGGAGAGACCTTATGGCGTGGTACGCTTATTGCATCACCGAGCAACAGACCCTAGCCAACGGTACGCGTTCTCGACGTCCTTCCTTATTGGAAGGCGTACAAGGAGTGAACGGTGCCACTGTACTGGCCTATCCCAGCGGAGAATTCAACATAGTTGTCAGCGAATATGCGCGTGACGACGCGCAGTTCGGTGAGAAAAACGTGCTAGAGCACGCGCGGGTCGTAAGCATGTGCTTCCGTACAGGGACGGTCTTGCCGTTCCGGTTTGGAACCATCTTCGATTCCGACGAGGCTTTGCGCCAGGCCGTGCGAACCAATCGTCGGACCTTTGGTCAAAGCGTCGAACGGCTGCGTGGCAAGGCTGAGATGCATCTGAAGCTGCGCGTCAGGGATGGCTCCTTGCGTGAAGCGATGGCGGATGTGATCCTGCCTGACACGGTCGGCGGCGACTACCTCATTAAACTTCGGGAAAAGGCCTCCCAGGACCGCGAACGCCGGACCAAGGCGCGGGCGCTCTCCGTACAAGTCCATAAGCTATTCAATCCACTGGAAGAAGAGATCAGCTGCAAGCGGGTCGACTCGAACGGCATGCTGATCGACATCGCCCACCTGATTGACTCCAAATCTGTGGAAAAGTATCAGAACCGCTATAGCAGCGCGGCCAAACAGTTGAAAAACTGTGAGCTCGCGATTAGCGGTCCATGGCCGCCGTATCATTTCCTGCCAGGCAAGCTGCGCATGGTAGCCGGCAACTCCTAAGCTGGCTGGACAGACCTCGGACCTTCGACTGACCTTGTCGAAGGTCCATTTTCATTTCCTCCCTCTTTACGCCTTGGAGCCCGAAAATCGAAAGTCGTCCCAGATTCGCTTGCCGTCGGTGTTCCGACGCTGGGGTTGCAGCGAATGTGCAGGATTCTGCATTTCAATGATTTAGTCGAGCGGATTATGGCTCTCCGGTTTGCTCCCTGCTTCCCTAATAAACGCATTGTTTACAAATGTTTACAGACGCGTGCGAGCTTGCCTCCTTTACATTGACGGCTTTGGTTGCGCAAATGCTCCTTATGAAAGCAACAAAAGAGGCCGCTGAACAAGAATGACCTTCACTCGCTGTCGAAAATCTCTCTTTTTGCCGTTCCGCCTGGCGGACCGGCTCACTGCGTCGCCATTCCTGATTTAACCCTCCATCTAGCCTCTTTATAGTGGCCCCAGCAATGGGGCCATTTTTTTGGCCCTAGATTTTTTGGCTCGGCGCCAACCCGCTGTCATCCCGACCGAAGCGAAGCTCAGCGAGCGCAGTGGAGGGACCTGCTTTGAAATGGCGCACCCGCGGGCTGCACCTTCGAAGCGAAACACACGATTTCGTATTGAGGTATTCTTTCTTCCGCATGCGAACCGTAAGCTGCTTGCTTGTCCTCATCGCTTTAATTCCCGCAACACTCCTGGCGCAAACACCGAATCCGCCTCTCTCCTCCAGTTATGAGCGCCGGAAGGCGGTGGTCGCAACTTCTCTCCCGCCGGGGCTAACCCAGGAACTCACCGCGATTCGCGACGCAGCGTTGACCGACGACTACGCTTGGCAGCAAGTTGCCCACATCACGGAAAACATTGGGCCGCGTCCCGTGGGATCACCGCAGGCGCAAGCCGCCATCGAATATGTTGCGGGAGAGCTACGCAAGCTTGGCCTTGAAGTTCGCCTGGAACCGGTGCAGGCGCGTCACTGGATTCGCGGGGCGGAAACCGCCGAGCTGGTGGAATACGCAGGACAGGCTCCCGGAACCACGCAGAAGATTGTGCTCACCGCTCTGGGCGGAAATCATCCTACCCCGCCTCAAGGAATCACAGCCGAAGTCGTCGTGGCAAACGGCTTTGCCGATCTTGCCCGCATGGGCCGCCAAAATGTCGCTGGAAAGATTGTCCTGTTCAATGTTGCATTCGACAAACTGAAGGCGGCTGGGGGCTTCGCCGGGGAAGCTTACGACGAAGCGGTGCTGTACCGGGGACGAGGAGCGAAAGAAGCTGCCGCGCTGGGAGCTGTCGCTTCGCTGGTCAGGTCGGTGGGTGGTGCCGACTATCGCCTGCCGCACACTGGCGGGAGCAGTCCTGCCGGCATTCCGGCTGGAGCAGTGACCAGCGAAGATGCCGATTTGATCTCGCATCTTGCTTCACAAGGCAAAGTACGGATGCACATGGTATTGACCTCGGAAACCGCCGAAGAGGTAAACACATTTAATGTTGTGGCGGACCTAAAGGGCTCAGAACATCCGGAGCAAATCGTTATTGTTTCGGGACACCTGGATTCCTGGGATCTGGGAACCGGAGCTATCGACGACGCAGCCGGCGTAGCCGTCGCGATGGAAACCGCACAACTCATCCAGCAACTTCATCTTCACCCCAAGCGAACTCTAAGAGTGATTGCCTGGATCGATGAAGAAAACCTGGGTCGCGGCCACATTGATTACGCCAAAACCCACGCCTCGGAAATCAGCAATCATGTTGCTGCCCTCGAAAGTGACCTCGGAGCGTCTCACCCGATGGGATTCCATGCCAAGATTACGACCGAAGCTCTGGCGAAGCTGCAGCCGGTACAGGATATTCTGAAGGTTTCTGGGGCGAACCTGATTCAGCTGACCAGCGAAAGTCCCGAAGCTGATATTGAGCCCCTGGCCAACCAGGGTGTGCCAGCCTTCGGCCTGTTACAGGATGGGCGCGTCTACTTCAATTACCATCACACCGCTGCCGATACCCTGGACAAGATTATTCCCCGCGAATTGCAGGAGAATGCGACCGCGATGGCCGTAATGGGCTATGCCCTTGCGGCGATGCCTGAACCCTTGCCGCGGTAGCTTCGACACCGCCGAAAGATCCCGCTTTGGCTCAAAGCGGCTGCCTCAATGAAAGCCTACGAAGAATCCTCTGGGCCAGTTGACGCATCTCATTTTGAGCGCATATCATTTTCGCTCAGTCATAGACGGCGCATTATTAAGAACGCGGCCTTCGGGCCGCGAAGTTGTTAACGAGAGTTTATTATCATGGATAAAAAGAAACTGGAGTACTTCAAGAAGCGACTGGAATCCCGTCAGGTGGAACTTCGCCGGATGGTGACCCGTACTGAACAGGACGGACGAACCGTAGACGAGGGCTCGGCTCAGGATATAGCGGACCGCGCCGCAAGTTCCTACACTAAGGAATTCCTATTTCATCAAAGCAATAATGACCGCCAACTGCTGCAGATGGTGGATGGCGCACTGGAACGGCTTCGCGAGGGCGAGTTTGGCGAGTGCATCGCGTGCGGCAAAGAGATCAATGCCAAACGTCTGGAAGCTGTGCCATGGACACGGCATTGCATCGAATGCCAGGAAAAGCTCGAACAGGGAATCCTGGAAGAGACGTCGCGTTAGATTTTGAGGTTTCGCTCGAAGGCCGCCGGCATGCTGGCGGCCCTTGCGCTTGAATGGGTATGAGTGCACGCTTTAAAGCCTCGCGATGCTGCCTGATCTGATCCCCTGATTTTGACGCTGCCAGTCTTTGCCGTTAGACTCAGTATTGTCATCCTGAATGTCAGAGCCTAAAGATTAGGACCGAATAGTCGGAAGGGAAGTTCGTGCGCGCAGAAACCCGCCATCTACTTAAGCAGGACCGCTTCAGCCAGGCCACGTTCGGTGCCGCCGAAGCCACTGCCCATTGGACAGTCGAGCATAAGTCAAAGCTCCTCGTTGGCGGAGCCGCTTTGGTAGTGGTATTGGCCGCGGCTTTTGGTGGCTGGTACTACCTGAACCAGCAGGACCAGAAAGCCAGCATTCAGCTGAATCAGGCGGTGCGTACTTTGGATACGTCAGTCCGCCCTGCGGGCTCGCCCGCAGAGGCCGACATACCTAGCTTCGCATCGGCCAAGGAGCGCGCGACTCGCGCTCATCAGCAGTTCCAGACAATCGTCGACAGTTATCCCCATACCAGAACGGCTGAATTTTCCCGGTATTTTCTCGGGTTGACCTCTTCCCAACTTGGCGACAATGCAGCTGCGGAAAAAGACTTGAAGGATGTGGCGTCCTCCCACAACGAGGATCTCGCCGCTCTCGCAAAAATGGCCTTGGCAACGGTCTATCGCAACACAAATCGCACCAAGGACGCGATCGACCTTTACAACTCGTTAATTGCGAAGCCCACGAGGAGCGTTGGCAAAGCCACTGCTCAGATGGAGCTGGCTGAAACCTACAAGGCCAGCCAACAGCCAGCCGAAGCGAAACGAATCTACGAGCAGATGCAAAAAGAAAATCCCGCCACCGAAATCGCCCAATTCGCTACCCAGAAACTCCAGGAATTGAAGTAGCTCAGGCTGTTCCCCAGCGCCATAAAATTGGGGAATGCATTCTCTATCCAATGCATCGTGCTGATGGTCGTGCTCATTCCTCGTGCTGATCTCATGCGATCCGCCACCGTGATCCCCGCTTCCGCTCGATAAGTCATCCTGAGGGACTTCAGTCCCGAAGAATCTGGCGTGCACAACGCATCAGTCAGATACTCAGTCATTGAGCCGCTATCTTGTAGTCAGCCTGAATAAAGAGATATTCCGGCCGAAAGACTCGGACTTTAGGTCGCGAAACTCCGGGACCTTATCTTGCAAATCTGTGGCCAGTTCGATATCCCATCCCGCTTGAAATATCCAGATTGTCTGACTGGGTTTCAAATTGTAGGTACTGACCATATCGTTCCATCGACGCGAAAAAATATCGGCCGTCAAAATGCTGGTTTCGGAGCTGGTTGAAATCACTCGACGGCCTCTGCATGAATACTCTCTGAATCCGGACGCAGAGAACACGCCCGGGCCGGCTTCCGGACAAAGATAGACTCTGAGCAGAAAGTTAGTCTGGAAATCCACGAAGAGCGTGTCCGCAGTCGAGACCTGCCGTTGGATTGCATCGACCGCCTGTGTCATGTTGGCAAGCCGCTGGTCTTCACGTCGCATGTAAGGACGATGAGGCGTACCAAATATTTGACAGACGGCGGCAATCAAAAGTATGACGGCCAGGGAAGGCACCAATCTCTGCCGCGTTAACTTCGCGATCATAAAGCTGACCCCAGCTACTGCGAATGGCGCGAGGAACGCAGAGTGGCGCGTTCCTCCGTAAGGATAAAGATCCGCTAACGCCGCGAAGCAGTTGATCACGAACGGCAAGGCCAGCAAGACTCCGATCTGCCGGGCAGTCGGACTTGCCGCGGTTCGAACTTCTCGTCTCGGAATTTCTCCGCCAATTCCGCCCTGACTCAAAATTCCAGAACCTTGAGTCCCATTTCCATTCAGTAGAAATACAATCGCAGCCACGAACAGCCCGCCGGCGATGTCCCCGACGACAAGTTGCCCGAACGTGTACTGGAGAACTCCAAACGTTCTTGCGAATATGAATGAAAGCAGATGATCGCGTCCCGAGTGAAAATAGGAATTCGCTAACAACGCTTGCATGTGTTGCGCCGCCGAGCTGTCTTTCAGACTCGCGATGTGTGTCCGGTAAAGGTATACAAACAGTCCCAGCGCTCCAGCCTGTCCCGCCACCCACACGGCGACGATGCGACGCGGAAGTTCAGCCCCAAATAACCTCCACAGCGAATAGATTCCAATCGCGGCGGCGAAGAGGATTGCTGAAAAGTGAGTGAGCATGCCGAGGTAGAGAAATACGAAGAACACTGACATTTTGGCCGCAGACTCTTCCGCCAGCGCCACCTCAAGAACGTTTGCGGCTCCGATCATGAAGCACAACAGCAGCGAGTACTGGCGAATTTCGGATGAAAGCTCAACAAAGGGAGGCAGAAAACTCACCAGCAGAAAGCCAGTCCACGCCGCGACCAGACCAAAGAGCCGAGTGATCCATCGGAAGAATATCCAGCAGAAAATCGTGCCCGCGATCACCGATGGCAGCCGCATGACGACTTCCGATGTACCCAGGTTGCGCCATACATTCAGGATCAGAATCATCAGGGGAGGATGGGCCAACCCCAGGCTGGCGCGATAGGCTTCCCCGAGTGAGGGTTTGTTCGCTGCCAGAAAGTGCATGGCCTCGTCGAGATTGAGGAATGTTCCCGAGGCTCTCCACAACCTGAGCAGAAATCCCAGCAACAGGATCGATCCGGTAGCGAAACTGGAACTGCGTCCGAAGAATTGCAGCCCGTTGGCTGGCGCAGGCGTCTCTCTCATACCTAATTCAAACTCAAGTCAGGAGCGATCATGATACGCGGATGCTTTCCATGAAGTCGCAGCCTCCCGCTCGTACGGAAGCCGCTACCTTCCTTGACACCCTTTTCTACGCCCTTTATCCTTAAGTTTCTGCTTTCCGGAGACTTGCTGTTCAGAGTATGCTTCCGCGGTTTTCGCGGTACGGGGTTGGGTGGCGCGGGGGGTGCCTAGTGTTCATCGAAATTCACGAACTGGAACAGCATCCCATTGATTTCGAAGAAGAAGTAGCCCCCGATGTCCTTGATCTAGGGGAAGATCTTCAGCAAGTGGAAGCGCTCCACACTGCCGGGAGAGCCCAACTTGTCGAAGAGCAGCACGGCAAGCATAAGACAATAAAGGACATACGTGTTGACGGCAATCTCAGCACCAGGGTTCAGCTGGCATGTGCTCGCTGCCTGGAGCCGATCGTCCAGGACGTAAAACACAGCTTCGATCTGCTGTACCGGCCTCAAGGAGCTGATGCCGGACGCGAAGAGCTTTCAGTCACGTCGGCGGAGGCTGAAGTCAGTTATTATCAAGGTGAAGGGCTGCTACTGGAAGATGTCTTGCAAGAGCAGGTATTGCTTGCTCTGCCCTTGAAAGCGATTTGTCGCGATGACTGCAAGGGGCTTTGTCCGCACTGCGGCAAGAATTTGAATGTGGAACAATGTGCCTGTACTGAGCCAGTGGAAGATCCGCGCTGGCAGGCGCTCAAGGATATTCGCGACAAGCTTGATCATTGATTTCCAACACTGCTGATCTCCCGAATCGTTGATCTTCAGAATTTTGTTCTCAGAGGAAACCGTCTCGGACAGTTAAGTTTGAGACGCCTAAAGCTCGAAGGAAATTAGAGGAATCATGCCTAATCCAAAACGGCGACACTCCAAAGCGCGCACCAGCACCCGTCGCGCGCACGACGCACTGAAAACCCACTCGCTCTCCGAGTGTCCCAACTGCCATGAGCGAAAGATGCCGCATCGTGCCTGTCCGAAATGCGGTTTCTACAAGGGCCGAGAAGTTCTGGACGTCAAGGAAGCCAGTTAGCCTGACCTTTCCATGCCAAGCGCCATAGCCTTGGACGCGATGGGCTCAGACCGGGCGCCAAAACCTGAAATCGAAGGTGCGATTCAGGCCGCGCGCCACCACGGTGTTCGCACTCTGTTGGTCGGAAACGAATCGGAGTTGCGGGCGGAGCTTGACCGTTATCCTTCCGTCGCCGGACTTCCCATCGAGATCGTTCACGCCAGTGAAGTCATCACCATGGACGACAAGGCCGTCCAGGCAGTTCGCTCCAAGCGCGATTCCTCGATCCATGTCGGTGTGAGGCTGGTGCGCGAGGGCCGCGCCGCGGGCTTTGTCACCGCTGGCAACACCGGTGCCGCCATGGCTACGGCGAAAATGGTGCTCGGCGGAATCCCCGGAGTGGATCGTCCAGCGTTAGCGGCTGTTTTTCCTACCGCGGTCAGTACGGTCGCCATCCTCCTTGACGTTGGCGCAAACGTTGACTGCAAGCCTGAAAACCTCGAACAGTTTGCCGTCATGGGCGAAATTTATTTTCGCAGCATGTTCGGTACCCGGAGGCCGCGAGTCGGCTTGCTTTCCATCGGAGAAGAGGAAACCAAAGGCAACGAATTAACGCGTGAATCCTTCCAGCTTCTGAAGCGCCTGCCGTTGAATTTCATCGGCAACGTGGAAGGCCGCGACATTTACAGCGGCAAGGTGGACGTGATCGTCGCCGATGGATTCGTCGGCAACGTGGCGTTGAAGACTTCGGAAGGTGTAGCCAACCTGGTGCGGGCCACTCTCAAGGAAACTTTGAAAGCCACCATTACTCGCCAGGTGGGGTATCTGCTTTCGCGGAGTGCCTTCCACGACTTCAAAAAACGGCTTGACCACACCGAGTACGGCGGCGCTCCTTTGCTTGGCGTTAAAGGCGTCTGTTTCATTACTCACGGATCGTCGAACGTCAATGCGATCAAGAATGCGTTGCGGGTAGCCGCCGAGTTTGCCGAGCGCAATATCAATGACAAGATCGCCAAGGAAGTGGCGGGTCTACGCCCGGCTGCGACAGTAAGCACGTAGGCCCAGACGTCCTCGTCCGGGCAGGCGAGCAAGGCTCGCCAGTGGATTCGCTACAAAGCACAAAAATCAAAAATGACGACTTCTAAAATTGCATTCCTCTTTCCTGGCCAAGGATCCCAGGCCGTTTGCATGGGCAAAGAGCTGGCGGAAAAATATCCCATCGCAAGGCAAACCTTCGACGAGGCCGACGAGGCTCTTGGGCACAAGCTGTCGCAATTGTGCTTTGAGGGTCCGGAAGAGCAACTGCGTATGACGGAAATTACGCAGCCCGCGATTCTCACCGCATCAGTGGCCGCGTGGCGTGTCTTGCACGAAAAAGGTGTGAGTTCTGATTTTGTCGCGGGACATAGCCTGGGCGAATATTCCGCGCACGTGGCAGCCGGCACGATGAGCTTTTCGGAGGCTGTACGAACCGTACGCAATCGCGGCAAATATATGCAGGAAGCTGTGCCGGTGGGTGTAGGCGCGATGGCGGCCATTTTGGGGATGGACCTTCAGCAGGTCACGACAGTCTGCACGGATGCGGCTCAGGGCGAAGTCTGCGCGCCAGCCAATATAAATTCCGCTGAACAAATTGTTATCTCCGGAAATACAGCAGCGGTCGAGCGTGCTGCGAAGCTGGCGAGCGAGCGTGGCGCCAAACGGGCAATCATGCTATCGGTAAGCGCGCCATTTCACTGCTCGCTGATGAAGCCGGCCCAGGATCGGCTGGCATCGGATCTTGGCTCACTCAGTTTGCACGACCCGGGAGTCCCGGTGGTCTGCAACATTGATGCGGCTGTGGTTTCGGATGCCGCTTCCGCCCGTGACGCTCTGATTCGGCAAGTGACCGGTTCTGTGAAATGGGATCAGTCGGTGCGTTTGCTCATCGAAAAAGGTGTACAGATATTTGTGGAAGTGGGTTCCGGCAAAGTGCTGTCCGGACTCATGCGACAGATCGACCGCTCAAAGACCAGTCTCAACGTCGCTGATGAAGGGTCTTTGCAAAAGACGCTGGAACAGCTGAGCGCGAAGCAAGCCTAGTCGAGATCAACGAAACAAAAGCTCGCAGGGCGGCAGGCTCAGGGTCTTATCCGACTTCTCCACCCACAGTTGAGCGTGCTCAGCGCGATCATTGACGATCACATCCACCACAATCCCGCTTCCCCCGCCGCTGCAACCGCTCGCGCCATTTACTTTATAGGTGTTGATTGCACCCCACGGTCCGCCTGATCCCCAATCCTGGGTGAACTGGGTCAACGGATATCTGGAATACTTATCCGGATGTTGTTTCCATTGCGGATCGGCAAAATAGATGCCATAGGCTGTGTCGTAGTCTTTGCTTTTAAGCGCCGCGAAGAACTTGCCGACCACGTGCTCTTCCGACCAGTAGCGATTCGTCCAGACAACGATCGCTACGACAATTAAAACCATCAGCGCAGTAAGAATTCTTATCCTGCGCCGGCGCGCCGGACCAGGGTCGTACGGCGTAGCATCCAGCAGAGTCATAGTCCTCTAAGCATAATAGATTGCGCGACGGAGGTAAAAGTTCCCATCGGGATTTCGCCTCTTGAGTCATCCTGAGCGGAGTGGCTGCTTCGCTTTGCGAAGCTACTACGGAGTCGGAGGACCCCTTTGAGTGGCACCGGCGGTGGAGGAGCGGCTTCTTGTTTCCGAGTCCAGCCGGCGTCGCCGGAAAATTGCAATGCTGCGCTCAGGATGACAAAGAAACAAGCTCAAGATGGACAAAGAAATCGCGTTCAAGATGACGCTGTCGAGATGACCACCGCCCACTGGCCACCGCCCGCCGACTACAGTGTTCTCTTAAACAATGGAGTAGCCACGCTCAGCGCCACCACGGCAAAGATCGACAAATAAATCATGTCAGGAACGATCGCCGATAGCCCCGCTTCTTTCAGCAGCAGAGTCTTGAAACCATGAACGGCGAAGGTGAAAGGATCGACTTTGGCAATGCCGCGCAGCCACCAGGGAAATGCCTGGATCGGATAAACCGCGCCGCTGGGAAAGAACAGCAGTGTATTCAGGATTCCAAAAATCGCTCGAGGAACCAGCGGGTCGTCAACCCGGACCACCAGCAAAAACATCATCGTGTTCAAAGCCACGGCTGTCAGCACGATCATGATCAGCAAGCCCACCGCCGTGGAAAAGCTGAACAAAGTGCCCACACCTGCCAGCAGTGACCCGATCACGGTGATGACAACACCCACCATCACAGCCTTTACGGCGCTGGCCGCATTAAGTCCAAAAACAAGCTCAGCTTTGGTTATGGGAGTGACCAGATAGCCTTCATGCACTCCGCGGGCTTTATCGTCAATGTAGAGCATGCCACCGCCAATCATGACGGACATAAAGATCGCGAGCGTGATCGACCCCGGCAGCAGAAATTTCATGTATTCGATGTAAGGATAGAGTTCGACGATCTGCAAGACGCTTTGCTGCAGAATCCGCGGTTCGACGACCGGATTGTTGAGCGCGTTGGTGATCTGTGTGAGTTCATCTTCAAGGGCGCCACTCATGAAGTTGTCGCTGTTGTCCACGACGAGGGCGATCTGCGGCTGGTCGTGTTCATACACTTTGCGGGAATACTGGGGCGGAATGATAACCGCGCCCTCGATCTTCCCGTTGCGTACGTCTTCCATCGCCTGTTTTTGATCGGTGTAATAAATCGGTTCGAACGTCCGCATGTTGGCGCGGACAGAATCAAAAGCCTCGCGAATCCTTAGCGCTTGCGTTCCTCCGTCCTGATCGACCAGGCCCAGGCGTGCATCGCGTATTTTTCCGCCAAACGCATTTCCCAACACGATGAGTTGTACCAGCGGGAAGATCATCGACACCATCATCAGTGCCGGTGACCGGAAGAATTTCCGCATCTCGCGTTCGACAATTGCCAACATCCGGTTCATGGCTGCATTCCTGGTCTGGGCGGCATCGTATAGCCCTGCGCTTTCACGAGTTCGTCGCGCAATTGCCGTCCCGTGTAATGGACGAATACGTCGTCCAGGCTGGTGTTCTGCACCGAGAGCGACTTCACCACGGCCCCGGCGTGTACCGCAGCTTCCACCAGTTCGGTGGTGGTTCGCGATCCGTCGCCGGTCAGTATGCGGTACATCCCGGCGCCCTCATGCTGCACCGAGGTGACGCCGCTCAGATTGTGCAGGCTTTGTTCCCAGTTGGCAGGTGCCTTGTCAAACTGTGCTTCGATGACGTTTGATCCCGGCACGCTCGCCTTAAGCGCCGGAGGAGTGTCCAGTGCCACCAGTTTGCCGTGATCGACAATCGCAATGCGGTCACACAACCGGTCTGCTTCATCCATGTAATGAGTCGTGATCAGGATGGTGAGTTGCCGGTGTGATTTGATGTTCATCAGCATCTCCCACACCGCGACTCGAGAGACGGGGTCGAGCCCCGTGGTCGGTTCGTCGAGGAAAAATATCCGGGGGCTATGAACCAGGCCCCGCGCAATTTCCAGCCTGCGCCTCATCCCTCCGGAAAGCGTCTTGGTCTGTGCGCCGCGCCACTTCGTCAGGTCCACCAGTCCCAGCAACTCGTCGATCGTGGATTTACGTTTGCTCGCGGGAACATCGTAGAGTTTGGCGTAGATGCTGAGATTTTCTTCGACAGTCAGATCGAGGTCACTGGTCAGCGCCTGCGGGATGACTCCGATGGTGCGACGAACCGCGTCGGGATCTTTTGATACGTCATGTCCGGCAATGCGGGCAGCGCCCGCCGTAATCGGGATGAGCGTAGTCATCATGCGGATCAGCGTGGACTTCCCGGCGCCGTTCGGACCCAGCAATCCAAAGATCTCTTCTTCCTTCACATGGAAGGAAATGTCATCCACGGCGGTGAATTCACCATATTTTTTTATGATGTGATCCACTTCAATGGCGTTCCCCACCGCCGCAGATGAATCTCGCCCGTTCGCGGGAGGTAGCGTTTCGGACGCGCCATTCGGTTTGAAATCAGCAACCATGTCTGCCGTGAATCATCGATCGGAAATCAAATCTGAAATAAAAAGTCACCGCTGCTTACCTGCGGAGGCCGCCTCGTTCGCGGTGGAGCCTTTCAATTGTTCCGGCGACACCAGTACCTCTGCGGTCATGCCGGGGACATAGGCCCCTTTGGGATTGTCCAGTCGAACCTTAAGCACGATCGTCCTGATGTCACGCTTGCGCCGGCTCACATCGCGCTGGGTTGCGAAATCGGCTTCAGGGGACTTGAAGAAAACCTTTCCCGAAGTTTCAGTGCCGCCGGGCATGCGAATACGGAGCGTATCCCCCAGACCGATGTGGTCAGACTGAGTTTCGGGAACCGCCGCCCGCACCCAGGTGTCGCCCAAATCCATGACGGTGACAATCGGCTGTCCCGCGGTAAGAACTTCGCCTTCGCGCGCCGCACGCACAGAGACAGTCCCGTTTACCGGGGCATAGATCTTCGTGTATCCCAGCCGGACTTCAGCTTCCTTGAGTTGGGCTTCTGCATTGGCCAGTTGTCCGCGGGTGGATTGCACGGTGCTGGCTGCCGCGTGTGCCTGATTAATGTTGGCCAGCGCGGTGTTCAAATCCGCCTGTGCCGCATTTACCTGGTCTTTCAGCGACTGCACCGTCGCCTGCTGCGCTTTAAGGTTGCTCTCTGCCTGCACCCGATCCTGGTCCGATGCGACTCCCTGTTTGGCAAGTTCAATCATGCGGCGGCTGTCGCTCTCGGTGCGCTGCAAGGTAGCTTCCGCCTGCAGCAGTTGGGCGCGAGTCGATTGCAATCGTGCCTGCGCATTGACCACGTTGCTGGACGTCGAACCCTGCGTGGCTTCCCGCGTGGACTGCGTGGCCGACACCTGCGACCGCAAGCTATCAATCATGGCGGCTGCGGCCCGCGCTTCTGCTTCCAGTTCCGAAGGATCGATGACTGCGATCAAATCTCCTTGTTTGACTTGTGTTCCCTCATCCACCAAAAGCTTTTCCATGCGGCCCTGCATTTGCGGGCTCACGATGATCTGGTTGGAGTCCACGGTGCCGATCAGTACCAGATCATTGGCGCGGGGTGTCGAGGCCAGATAGTAGATCGTTGACGCGATCAGAATGACCGCGAGAATAATCAGAAATCTATTGCGCGCGTTCACGCTCTTGCTCCTTTGGAGTTTCGGTCTTCAGGCTGGAACAACGCTGCAGAAATGAAGTCGAGCACCGCGGCCCTGCGGGCGGCAATGCGCTCCGGGGAAAAGGGGTCGATGCCGGCGACCATACGAAGGACCGGTGCATTGGTGAAATGAAAGGTGATCACGGCGATCATCGAGGGAACGAAGTGCAGGGGATCCACCGGGCGAAAGTCTCCCGAGGCTTGACCTTCCTTAATTACAGCTGCAACCTTGTGGAATAGAGGAACGAAGTACTGTTTTGCAATGCGCGCTAGTTGCGGTGCGCTGCCGCGAGCCGCACGCATCATTTCACCCTGCGCGATACGGGGATAAAGCGCATGGCTAGCTATGTAATCAAAATGCGCCCGCACATAAGCAAGCAATTTTTCCCGCGGGGGCAGCTGGTTGGATAGCGCTTCGTCGATGGTTCGTTTCAGTCCCCCAAAAACCTGGTCCAGCACAGCGGCGTAGAGCCTTTCCTTGTCTTTGAAGTAGTAATACAAGAGCGCTTTGTTGACTCCCGCTGCACGCGCAATGGCATCGGTACGCGCACCGGCCACACCTTCACGGGAAAATTCAACCACCGCCGCCTGCAGGATGGCAGCCCGGCTTTCCTCGGGGCGTCCCCGGGATCCTAAGCGGGGTTTCGGTACGGATTTGATGGCTGCTCTCATGTTAATTAACCAGTTAGTTAGATTATACGCCCAGTCCATAGGGGGCACAAATTCTTTTTGGTGTCTGCATCCCATACAATACGCAAGCTTTACATATTGCGGAGGCTTTGCGTGCCCTTCACCCGAAGAGAGGCCTTGCTGTCAGTCGGAGCATTGGTAGCCGCCGGTTCCGTTCCACTCGCTCGTGCGATGGCCCGGGAAGCATCACCGCCCACGCAAGCCAGCCCGGCTGCAGCATCTGAACCCGTTTGCCTCGCCGACTTTGAACCATTAGCGAAGGCCAAAATGCCCGTCATGGGGTGGGAGTACGTCAGCGGAGGCGCTGCCGACGAGCTGACGATGAAGTGGAACAAAGAGGCATTCCAACGCATACGGCTGAAGCCCCGCGTTCTGGTGGACGTTTCTCGACTGGACACTCGCATCACCTTGTTTGGACAGGAACATGCCTTCCCGATCATTCTTGCGCCGACAGCTGCTCAAAAATTGACCCATCCCGAAGGAGAACTGGCGACTGCGCGAGGCGCAAGCGCCGCGAACACGGCGATGGTGCTTAGTTCGTTTTCCAACACCAGTCTGGAAGATGTAGCGGCGGTGACAAAAAAGCCGCTGTGGTTTCAGCTTTATGCGCAGACCGATCATGGCTTTACTCGCGAACTGGTGCAACGCGCCGAAGCCGGCGGATATCGAGCCCTTTGCCTCACCGTCGATACTCCAATCACCGGCGCGCGTAACCGCGAGACCCGGGCCAACGTGAAACTGCAATCATTACCCAACATGAAAGGTCTGAAAGGCTTCGGCAACGAAAGCACGGTGCAGACCGGTTCACTGGACATTTTCAGCAGCGTGCTGGATGCCGCCCTCAGTTGGAAGGACGTAGAGTGGCTGCGTTCTTTTGCGAAAGTTCCATTGCTGGTGAAGGGTGTGCTTAATCCCGACGATGCAGACCGCGCGGTGCAAGCGGGAGTTGCCGGAATCATGGTTTCTAATCATGGTGGAAGAAATCTGGATACCGTGCCGGCAACCATCGATGCTCTGCCCCAGGTGGCGGACAAAGTCGCAGGTCGCGTACCCGTGTTTGTGGACGGCGGAATCCGCCGTGGGACTGACGTATTAAAGGCTCTGGCGCTGGGAGCGAATGCCGTGTTGATCGGGCGCCCTTATCTCTATGGATTGGGCGCGGAAGGCGAGGCCGGCGTCACCAAAGTGATCAATATTCTGCAGCGTGAGTTCGCCATGGCGATGGCGCTTACCGGCAGAACGACGATTGCCAGCATCGACCGCTCGGTGATTTGGTCTTAAGATTGGCACATCACTTCTAACGAAATTCGCTTGATCAGGGAGAGCCATGAAATACCGGAAACTGGGACGCGTAGTTTTTGAAATCAGCGAAATGGCGCACGGCCTTTGGGGTATGAGCGGATGGAGTGGCTCGGACGATCGGGAGTCGCTTGAAGCTTTGCAACTGGCAACAGATCTCGGATGCAACTTTTTCGACACTGCCTGGGCCTATGGTGAAGGTAAGAGCGATGGGTTGCTGGGAGAAATATTGTCGCGCAACCCTTCGCCCCCCAACCCGGCTAGCCGTCTGTTCGCAGCTTCAAAAATCCCACCGCTTAATGGCAAATGGCCGGCAACCTCGGCATACAAATATCAGGACGTCTTCCCCGCAGCTCATGTTTTCAAACATGCCGACATGATCCGGCAAAAGCTGCGGGTGAGTTCCATCGACTTGCTGCAATTTCATGTGTGGGACGACAGTTGGGTGGACGAACCCGAATTTCGCAGTACTGTCGAAAAGCTCAAAAGTGACGGAACCATTCGATCTTTCGGATTGAGCCTCAACCGCTGGGAGCCGAACAACGGTCTCAAAGCATTGCGCACCGGTCTGGTGGACGCGGTGCAAGTGATCTACAACATCTTCGATCAGTCGCCCGAGGACAAACTTTTTCCCCTTTGCCAGGAACTGAACGTTGGCGTTATCGCGCGCGTGCCACTCGACGAAGGCAGCCTGGGCGGAAAGATGACGGCTGAAACGCGATTTCCCAAGGGAGATTGGCGAGCCATGTACTTCGGGCCCAAGAATCTTGGACCGACGCTGGAGCGAGTGGAGAAGTTGAAGGCGGTGCTCCCATCTTCAATGACGTTACCGCAGATGGCGCTGCGGTTCATCCTCTCAAATCCGGTAGTGAGCACGATCATCGTCGGTATGAGAAAACCGGACCACGTCCGCCAGAACATCGCGGTGAGCGATGCGGGTCCGCTGGATGCGGAGTTGTTGCGCAAACTGAAAGCCCATCGCTGGGACCGAAAACCGGAACCCTGGGCAGATTGATATTGTGTTGATCCACCTTATCCCTCATCTCCCTGTCATCTTGAGCTGAGTAGTCGAAGGATCTCTATTTCCTAATGCGCAGAGGGTTGGCCTTTCAGGCGGGTAACAGACACTATGTCATCAAACAGAAGTGCCGCGATAGGGGTCCTGCGACTCCGCATTGCGTTTCGCAAGCGAAACGTGTTGCTGCGCTCAGGATGACAAAGAAACAACGCTCAGGATGACAGGAACTACCGCAAGCCACCAGCAATCGACGGCACCAGCAGCACTTCATCCCCTTCCTGGAAGGCGTACGTTTTACCGCCCAGAAAGCGGATGTCCTCCTCGTTCACATACACATTGAGAAAGCGTCGAATCTCGCCTGCTTCGTCGCGTAGATGAGTCTTGAGCTCCGGGAACTGCTCATCAAGAGTGTTGAACAGTTCTCCGAGATTCGCCGCTGAACACGTCACCCGCGCGTTGCCCGCCGTGAGCCGGCGCAAGGCCGTTGGAATTTGAACGGTAATGTTCATCTAGGCTCCAACGGTCTCTGGAACATCTTTCTCGGAAACACGCCTCTCTGGAGCGTCCAGGGTTCTTGCCATATATTTTTCGAACTCTGCAATCTTTGGCGCGATCGGCTCTTCCAGTTCGTATTTACCGGCAAGAACATCGGTGGTCTTCAAGCCATTGCCTGTGATGCATAGCACGGTCGTTTCATCGGGAGAGATCCGCCCCTGGCTATAGAGTTTGCGCGCCGTGCCCACAGTTACGCCGCCCGCAGTTTCCGTGAAGAGGCCTTCGGATTCCGCCAGCAACTGAATGCACTCCACCAGTTCAGGATCGGAAACGTCTTCCGACCAGCCGCCACTCTTGGTGATCACCTTGATCGCGTAGTGGCCGTCCGCCGGATTTCCGATGGCAAGCGACCGCGCGATAGTCGTAGGCTTCTGCGGTTCGATATCGGCGTTGCCAGCCTTCACGGCGGTTGAAATCGGGGAGCATCCAGTCGCTTGTGCGCCGAAATACTTCACCGGCTTGGCTTCCACCAGTCCAAGCTGAACCAGTTCGTCGAATGCTTTCTTGATCTTGATGATGAGCGATCCGCCGGCCATCGGACAAACAACGTTATCGGGCAGACGCCAGCCGAGCTGTTCGGCGATTTCGTAGCCGACAGTCTTCGAACCCTCGGCGTAATAAGGACGCAGGTTCACATTGACGAATCCCCAGTTACGCTCGTCGGCGATCTGCGAGCACAACCGGTTGACCTGATCGTAACTCCCTGCGATGCGCACCAGACGCGCGCCAAAAACCTGGGTGCCAACAACTTTCGCCGCCTCAAGATCGGCGGGAATGAAAATCACGGCCTTGAATCCGTTGCGCGCGGCTTGCGCTGCGACCGCGTTGGCGAGATTTCCGGTGGAAGAGCAGGAGACTGTGTCAAACCCGAAATTGCGTGCCTGCGACAAAGCCACTGCGACGACGCGGTCCTTAAAGCTTAGGGAGGGCTGACAAACCGCGTCGTTCTTCAAATAGAGGTGTTTCGCGCCCAGCTTCCGAGCAAGACGCGGCGCCTCCAGCAGTGGTGTAAATCCGGCGGGAACTGTAGGCCGATAGTCCTGCGGCAGCGGCAGTAACGCAGAATAGCGCCACATGCTGGCAGGACCCTGGGCAATTCGCTCCCGGGTAAATGTGGAGCGCACGGCTTCGTAGTCGTAGAAAACTTCCAGGGGAGAGAAACAATCGTCGCAGATGGAACGGGGCTGATTTCCCCAGCTCTTGCCGCATTCCCGACAGCGTAATTCGTAGTTCGTTGATTCCGAGATCATTGGCCACTCGCTTTTGAGTAGCCTGCGGGACGAGCCGCTTAGAAAACGCCCAGAAACGCGAAATCCTCTTTCCCTGGAATTGAGGAAAGAGGAACGAGATGCTAAAAAGTCGGCACCCCGAATCTCATGTTCCCCCTTTGCAGGGCGAGAGTTGACACCGGGCGACCAGAAAATGAATTCTGATCCGGTTGTCGTGGCTTCGTAGGGCTCGTCCCTCAGCCACTCTGCATGAAATCCAAGGTCTGCTCCGAAGAGCAAACTTGATGAATGGTAGCGGGGAAGCCGGGGGTTCGTCAAGAGGACGTAGCTTCCGGACTCTGGATTGGTGGAGCAACTCTTCGAAGTGTGCTCGTTCTATACTCTCTGCCGGACGGTGCTTCTGATGTCAGAGCAAGTTTTTGGCCTCGGGGTTAATCAAGTAATGGCGTACACCGCCATCGCCAATGTGCTGCTGGTGGTGCTGCTGACTGCGATCAACATCTACTATGCAGGCCATGCCAAGCGGCAGGCGGATGCTGCCCGCGAACAGGTGGCATCTTCCAACCGGCAATCCGAAATTGCGGCGGAGACGCTCTCGCTCTTGCGCAAGCAGATGGACCAGCAACATCGCACCGACATCGCAGCTGTGGCATTGCAACTCAAAGTCGCGGTTCATGTCATCGAGGACTGGCTCAAGCGAATAGGTTCGGACAGGCAGCCGCAGTTGCCGGATGAGATAGCCATCCTGCCCGCCGATTTCAGCGTCGCGACCCAGCGAGCCAACTCAATCGATCACATCGTCGCCGAGAACATGGGAGCGGCTTCGCTTTATGTGGCAGAGGCAGAAAACAGCATCCGTCTCATGCGCCACCGCAACCTGGAAGAACCCGAAGCCTGGAGAGATCACCAGCAAAAAGCTACCAAAAGCTTGACCAATGCCCGCTACAAGCTGTCTACCGCCCGGATGCGGTGGGAGGCAACGACCGAGCAACCGTCTTGACCCCGCGATGGTGGCGGCGCATAATTGTCGGCCTGTAGGTAACTGGCTTTCCCGAACGAAGGCCCGCAGTTCTGTCCCCCGACGAAAATACCTGGCTACCCGTCCGCAGCTGCATGTCAGCTGATGGGCGAGAACTTGATTCCCGAAGCATAATCTCAAGGAGTTCTTCACATGACCGACGAAACCAAGCGTATCGGCGATTATCAGATTCTTGATGAGTTGGGCAGCGGCGGAATGGGCAGGGTATGGCGGGTTCGGAACGTCATTACCGATCGCATCGAAGCCATTAAGGTTCTGCTTCCTGATCTTGCGGGACGGCAGGAGCTGGCGGCGCGCTTCCAGCGTGAAATCAAGCTCATGGCGAGCTTGAATCACCCCAACATCGCGGCTCTCCGGACCGCTTTCACCGCTGACAACCAGCTCTACATGGTGATGGAGTACGTCGAAGGCACCACTGTGGCCGAAAAGTTGGAACATGGCGCCATCCCCGTGCCCGATGCGCTGAACTATATCGGCCAGGTGCTTAGCGCTGTCAGTTATGCCCACAGTCAGGGCGTGATTCACCGCGACATCAAGCCCGCCAACATGATGCTGACTCCCCAAGGCGTGGTCAAGCTCATGGATTTTGGTATTGCCCGCGCAGGCGAAGATCGCAGCTTGACCATGACCGGCACCACGATGGGATCGCTGAGCTATATGTCGCCCGAACAGGTAAAGGGCGAGCCCACCGATGTGCGTTCGGATCTCTATTCCGTCGGAGTCTCGCTGTACGAAATGGTGACGGGGCAACGCCCGTTCGTTGCCACCAGCGACTATTCCATCATGGCAGCCCACGTGAAGGAGGCGCCGAAACCGCCCGCGGATCTACATCCCGGCCTGCCTTCGGAGTTGAATGAAATCATCCTGATGGCGATTGCCAAAGACCCGACCCAGCGTTTCCAGACCGCGGAAGCCTTCCGCAACGCGCTGAGCGCTGTGCCAGTAAGACCTTCGCCAGTGATCTCACAAAACGTGTTGGACGCCCGTACCGTTACCTCCATGGCGCAGCCTCTAACTTCGCCGACCGGTCCGGTGTCGAGCACCCCGGTCTCAGCGCCGGTGCCAGCTTTCAGGGACACCAATGCGCCCACTCCGATGGCGACGCCCGTGCCGATGCCGCCTCCTTCATCAAGCGGCCATCGTGGTCTGTACATGACGCTGGGAGGCCTGATCGTGCTCGTCGGACTGGTTCTCGGTGGAATCTATATACCCCGCAGCAATTGGATACACGCAAAGTCGCCCGATGCCGGTGCCGCCGGATCCGAGAACTCAACTTCCGACAACACGGCGAACCAGGGCTCGTCCAGTCAGGGCCCGTCCGATCAGAACTCGTCCGGCCAAAACCAATCCGACCAGAATCAATCCAATCCAAGTTCGGACAAGGCTTCGTCAAACGGTTCGCAGCCGAATTCTGGGGATTCGAAGTCCGGTGCGAACTCGAATTCCGCACAGACCTCAACCGCTCCCGCGTCCAAGGACAGTTCGAATGCGATGGAACCGCACGAAATGCCGCCTGCGGCCGCCGCCATGAAACCAACTCCGCCGGCCGGCGATTCGACCGCCACAAAATCAAATCATCACGCCAAGAAAGCCATGGCTCAGAACAACGGAATGCCGGGGGAAGCGTCTTCCTCCAGCCAGGGTGGCGACGACTCAGCCGCCTCCGGGTCTGGCGATTCCGCACAACTTGATGAAATGGAGAAGACCGTCGATCAGCTTTCCAATCGCGCTGCCGCAGTAAATAGCAGTTTGGACCGTCTGCAACAGCAGCAGAGCGCCGCTGGCTACGGCTTGCGCGGCGATATGGCCGCCAGGCAGGCAAGCTTGAAAACAAACCTGGCGAAAGCGGAAGACGCTCTTCAAAACAGAGATATGGCGCGAGCGAGGAAGTACGCAGATATGGCCGGCGCCGACGCCGACGTCCTGGAGAAATTCCTGGGCCACTAGATTTCTGCCAAAACTGTCATCTCGAGCAGAACTCTCTAGCTGATGGAACTGTCGTCTGGCCGTGCGGCGCTTGTCGCCTTCCCAGGCGGCAATCGAGCTGTCGTCGAGTTCGAACTTCTGATGCGCTCGCTCGCCCTTGTCGAGGCCGAGGGTGGTGACGAAGATGGGCGAGCGATCCAGATTCTCCTTCATGATGCCGTCGAATATGGCGTTGAGCTTTTCGCCCTCTCGCGCGACGGCAGGAGTTTGCGCCTCGGCGCGGGAAATCGCCGAGAACGCCAATGCGCCCGCGGAGCCGAATATGAAATCGCGTCTCTTCATGATCGTTGTAATTGGGCGTTCACACTCATCACTTGGTAACTGATGAAGTAGCGACGTTACGCCAACTGGCGGAACACCCCCCCTTCTGGTCTGCGGGAGCGAGGCCACGTGAGAGCAATTGCCGAAAGTGCCGATGAAAGTTGCGCAAGGTCAAAGCGCGATACAATGTGGGCGTTTTCAAAGCCAAAATTCGTTTTAAGTAAGAAGGAGCGCCACTCCCATGAACCAACCGCCTAAACCACAACCTCCGCACCAGGGTTTCGTTTCCGGTCAGGACGTCCTCGAACCTCACGATCCCACCGGCTCCGGCCGCGAGGCCGCCAGGCGACGATTCTTGCAACTGGTCGCCGGCGGCGCCTCGATGGGGTTGATGGCGGCGGTGGGAAAAGAGTTTAGCTATCCCGAACCGGTCTTCGCGCAGAGCACGCTCAGCCCGGATGCGGCTCTGGCCGAACTGATGGCGGGCAATGAGCGCTTCACCTCGAGGCGAATGACGTCTGACGCCCAGGATCTTGCCATCCTGAAACAGAACACCGCTGAAAAGCAGGAGCCATTTGCCGCAGTGCTTTCTTGTGCCGACTCTCGTGTGCCCGTAGAGTTGGTTTTCGATCAAACCATCGGACACATCTTCGTAACCCGCATTGCAGGCAATATTGTCACCTCGGAGATTATCGCCAGCCTCGAATACGGCGCGGTGGTTTTGGGCGCGAAGGTGCTGCTGGTTATGGGACACGCCAATTGCGGTGCGGTCAAAGCTACGATCCAGGGTAAAGAGGTTCCCGGGCAGATCAGCGCGCTCTATCCCCACATTCAGCCGGCGGTCGATCAGGCAGGAGACAACCTGGAAGCGGCAACCAAGGCAAACGCCAAAATTCAGGTGAGACTGTTGGCCGAATCGTCCACGGTGATCAAGGGACTGATCAAAGAAGGGAAGCTGAAAGTTGCCGCCGCCTACTATGACCTCGCAACTGGTCATGTGACGCTCTTGAGCTAGCGGCAAGTATGTGCCGCTAGGATTTGGTTGGCATAAACAGCCCTCGCAGCAAAGGCGCATTCGAGCGGCGTTTGCTATCGCGAAAGCTCGCAAATCCAATTTACTTCCCAGGTCTTTCCACCATCGGGCGAGAATGATTGCTCCATGCGCGCTGAGTTGGGAGAGATATTGAGCCAGACGTAGCGCACCAGAATGGCTCGGCCTTTGTAGTCCTCCTGATCGAAAAACTCGCCGCGATTGCCGCTAAACTGGCCTACGACAGGCGGCAAGCCGAGGGTCCCATTATTCACGTCGACCAGATAGATACTCCACTGCCGTGATGTCGGGTTGTAGAGACGAATCGTCTGCGCCTTGATGCGAAGTTTTTTGTCGGTGCTGGAGACATCGAACTCTTCGAAGTTTGAATTGCTGTCGAGCAATTTCTTGTGATTCGAGATACCGTCGTACTCGACCCAGGTTGTGGAGTTGTTGAGGCGATCCGGCAGACGTCGGACGTGCGCTTTCCAGTTGCCGATTACGAAATCAAAGTCGTGAGAGCCATCACGTTGAGGAAGATTCGCAGGATCCGAGGTGGTCTGAGCGTGGAGCGCCCCCGGAAGTATCGCGATGAGAAGGAGTAGCGGGTACAGGAGTTTGCTGCTTTTCATTGAATGTTTCTCCCTTCGACACGATGATCGCAGTGCAGGGCAACAGGCAAGCCGGATTTGGCGTATTAGTTCGGACCTGCCGGGTCACTTCGGTTTGCGGACCACCGGGGAGTTAGACGTTAGAATGCCTTCGCCGTTTCGCCGGGGTTAGTGGGGTAATGGATCTGTTTCAACAGTCGTTAAAGGTAGACTGGCTAAACCGGGCATGGACGACTACGTCAGTGGCGGCTATTACATCGTAAAAGCGATTCCGCGGCCTCGCGACTTCTCGGAAGTTCTGCCCAGCAATCTGCTCACAATGTCGCGGTGCTTCACCCCAGTGGTTCGGGATGCAATCCAACTTCAATGGGACAACTATGAGAACGTTAAAGAATCGATAGCAGAAGAAGCACGTGCGTTCGGGATCCCGCAGTCTGATATTCCCGAGTTGGTGCGCTGGGCAAAGGCCCAGCACAATGCGAATTATCTTGTGTTCACCGAAGTCGAACCAGCTCTTGAACTGCGAAATCGATTTATCACCGATGCTTCGACACATGTGGTCGGTATTGGTTTGCACACAAGTTTGTTTTGAGTCGTTCGCGTCTCAACTGTTCAAGGATGTGAATAAGGGTTTGGGCCTGGTCGAACTGGTGGAAGAGAAGCGACCCCTGCAAGAAAGCGGTATCTTTTTAGGCTATGAGTCGCTTGGGTTCTCAGGAACTCAGTTCCATTCATGGCTATGTCACTACGCCTCCAACGAGGCGTACCAGCGTTTCTGCGCTCGAATAAATCAATTTGGACTGATGGACAAATTCGATGATGCTCGCCAAGTAAATGACTACCTCTTAAAAACTGGAGCCGAACCAGCCATCTGGGAGCCGTGGTTGCTGCTTGACTACACTCCGAACGGAACCCACGTCTAACTGTCGTAATCTAACTGTCGTAAACAGCCGTTTACACCATCACCTGGTCATTGGCGTAACGGGGATGCTACGCCAGCAACTCTTTTGAGATTCCGTCAACTCGCTGCCTGTCATTGACTTGCCTGCGCTTCCGCCATAGGATGCTTGCCAATGATTGGCCAGACCATCTCACACTACCGCATTGTGGAGAAGCTTGGCGGTGGCGGCATGGGCGTGGTCTACAAAGCCGAGGACATCAAGCTTCGCCGCTTCGTCGCTTTGAAGTTCCTGCCCGACGAAGTGGCCCAGGACCCGCAAGCGCTGAGCCGCTTCCAGCGCGAGGCGCAGGCGGCGTCTGCGTTGAACCATCCGAACATCTGCACCATATACGAGATTGATGAGCAGAGCGGACAAGCCTTCATCGCCATGGAGTATCTGGAGGGAGCGACGCTGAAGCATGCGATCTCTGGCCGGCCCATGGAACTGGAAACGTTGCTGGCGCTGGGCATTGAGATGGCGGATGCGCTCGACGCGGCACATGCGGAAGGCATCGTGCATCGCGACATCAAGCCGGCCAACATTTTCGTTACCCGGCGAGGTCACGCCAAGATTCTGGACTTTGGCCTGGCCAAGGTGACCACCCAGCAAAAACGCAGTGAGAATGAGGCCGGGTCTTCGATGCCGACGATGGACGAGCAGCATCTGACCAGCCCGGGGACGGCGCTGGGCACGATGTCCTACATGTCGCCGGAGCAGGCGCGTGGCAAGGAACTCGATCCGCGCAGCGACCTCTTTTCTTTTGGAGCCGTACTCTACGAGATGGCGACCGGAGCGTTACCGTTCCGGGGAGAAACTTCAGCGGTTATTTTTCACGCCATTCTGGAGAAGACGCCGACCTCGCCGATCCGTCTTCACCCCGACATTCCACCCGAGTTGGAACGCATCATCAATCGTGCGCTGGAGAAAGACCGCGAGCTGCGCTACCAACACGCCTCGGAGATGCGCGCGGAGTTGCAGCGCCTGAAGCGGGATTCCGGATCGGGGAAGAGGGTCGCGGCGGAAGAACCAGAGGCCGCGGTTCTCGATCCTGCTCGCGGATCTTCTCAGGGACCTGCTGCCGCAGTTTCCTCTTCATCGTCGGCTTCGCGATCGGCTGTTTCGCGAGCGGGGGCGTCTTCGATTGCCGCTCAGAGCCCGTCCGGGCCACATGAGCCCAATGAACTGCGCTCGCCCGAACAGACCAAGCCGTCTTCGCCGAAGCGGTTTGCGTTGATAGGCGCCGTGGTCGTGATCGCCGGTTTGCTGGCCGGAGGGCTGTACTGGCGGTCCCGTTCCACCCGTAGTCTTACCGAGAAGGATTCCATCCTTTTAGCCGATTTCGTCAACACTACCGGTGACCCGGTTTTTGACGGCACACTCAAGCAGGCGCTTGCCGTGCAGCTGGAGCAATCACCTTATCTCAATATCGTGCCTGATCAGACGGTCCGCCAAACCCTACAGTTCATGGGGCGACCCGTCGATGAGCGAGTCACCGGGGGCGTCGCCCGCGAAATCTGTGAGCGCGAAAACATCAAGGCGATGTTGAGTGGCTCGATTGCGGCTCTCGGGAGTCAGTACGTTATTGCTCTCGACGCCACCAACTGCGGAACTGGCGCTTCACTGGCGCGTGAGCAGGTGACGGCAGCAACGAAAGAAGCGGTCCTGCCGGCGGTCGGTAAGGCGGCCTCAAGCCTGCGTGGAAAGTTGGGCGAGTCGCTGGCGTCGATCCAGAAATTCGACACGCCGGTAACGGAAGCGACAACTTCGTCACTGGAAGCGCTCAAGGCTTACGCTGCCGCCGACGCGATGCGCAATGGCGTAGGTGAGGCAGAGTCGATTCCTCTTTTTCAGCGCGCTCTCGAGTTGGACCCGAATTTTGCGATGGCTTATGCGCGACTATCGGCTATCTATAGCAACCTCGGCGAAGAGAATCGAGCTGTAGAGGCAGCCAGGAAGGCCTTCGACTTGCGTGGACGCGTGAGTGAGCGCGAGCGCTTCTATATTGACGACCACTTCTATACGGCAACTGGCGACATTGAAAAAGAAAAGGAAAATTTGGAGTTGGCCATCCGTACCTATCCGAATGACAGCGGCGCCTACACCAATCTCGCACTGGAGTACAACCTTTTTTACGGGCAGTTTGACAAGGCCATTCAGTTTGGAAACGAATTTACTCGCCTCGATCCCGCCTCTCCCTTTGGCTATGCGCACACCGCGGCATCCTATGTGGCTCTTAACCGCCTGGAGGAAGCGCGGTCTACACTGCAACGGGCCGTAGATGCCAAGGCCGACAACCTGTTTATCCACCAACAGCTCTATCAACTCGCCTATTTGACGAACGATGCCGACGGAATGCAGCGCGAAATGAAATGGGCTGAGGGTAAGCCCAGCGAATATCTGCTGCTCATCGAAGCGGCGAGCGCGGTCGCAGCACGCGGGCAGATGCAGAGGGCTGAGGAACTGGTACAGCGTTCGGTGCAGGTGAGCGACCGCCTGGGATTCAAGGGAACCACAGCCGACACCAAAGCAAGCTGGGCTCTCGTACAAGCCTTAGTTGGGAACGTTTCCAAGGCGCGTGAACTGGCCACAGCCAGTTCGAGCCTCGCGCAAGGCCGCAGCAATATGGTGGCTGTGGCCGAAGCTTTGGCGATATCGGGAGACAACAGCCGTCCGCAGAGCATCACGGAAGAACTCGGGCGACGTTTCCCGGACGACACGCTTCTGCACAACGTCGGTATCCCCTCGGTGGTAGCGTTGATGGCATTGAACCGCAAAGCCCCGGAACAGGCGATAGAAGCGCTTCGCACAGCGACCCCTTACGAACTTGGCAACAGCCAAGGGATGTTTCCCATCTACGTTCGAGGTCTGGCTTGCTTGCAGGCGAAGCGTGGGACAGAGGCAGTAGTGGAATTTCAAAAGATGGTGGATCATCGCGGAATCGATCCCACGGGCGTCGAGCATTCGCTGGCCAAACTCGGACTTGGCCGCGCGTATGTGATCGGCGGAGACGCTGCGAAAGCGAAAGCCGCCTATCAGGATTTCTTTGCCCTGTGGAAAGATGCCGATCCTGAAATCCCCATCCTGAAGGAAGCCAAAGCAGAGTACGCAAAGATGCAATAGCCGGTTGGGCCATCCCGTCCATCGCCCGGTTCGCCCGCGCAACAATCCAGTCTTGAGCGTAATGGCAATGCTACGCCAATGGCATTATGGTCCTTCGTGCGCCAGCCCTGCTCGTCGGTGATTCCGATCATCAGTACGCACCAAAGTATGATGGGTTATTCAAATCCCAATGCGTGTTAACGACTAACGATGATCAGCCCAAATCCGCGTCCAGGTTTTGAAACTGAACTGATTCACGAACTAACAGGCATGGTGGGCGACCTACCAGAGAACACGGCTTGCCTGTCGATAAGCCGAATTCCAGGCCTTACGGAATACACCGAGCCGTATTTCGAGGTGGTGCCCACCAACCCCAGAGCTGCTCGTTTTAGTGGGCACGCCGTTATAACGGACCTGTATCTCACAATTGGAGAGGTTTCGTGGCGGGAGTTTGTTGGATTTTCCAGAGGTGGACAAGTCGTGCGAGGCTCCACTTGGAAAGAAGATTTCCGTTACATATGCCTGGCAGTGTTTAGGGGAGGCTTTACAGAGCAAATCTACCGAGACTCGGAAGGGAACGCAATCGGATGGAACACGAGACTTTCGGTGAGAGGCGAAGACCTAGTCGTCCGCAACGGGCACAAGTCGCGATGGTTATTCGGTCCACAGCGAATGGACAGCATCAAGTACGAACCTTACGCCGATGACCTCGGCGGCAAAGGTCAGGGATTGAAAGGCGCCCTATCGTGGATCAATGACTCGCGATGGTGGGCTGTTTTTAGCAATTGTTGGAGACAGGCAATTACGCAATAACCCCGTCATGAGCGCGCTCGCGATGTTACGCCAACAATCCGCCTGGGTTTTCTCCATCTCCTCTGCTTTCGTTGACTTGATCTTTTCTTGACCGTAATATTCGCGGCAGGTGATCGGCCAGACAATCTCGCGTTACCGCATCGTCGAAAAGATCGGTGGCGGCGGTATGGGCGTCGTTTACAAGGCCGAGGACACTGAGCTCGGCCGTTTCGTGGCGCTCAAGTTTCTGCCTGAAGACGTTGCACGTGATCCCCAAGCGCTAGAACGTTTCCGGCGTGAAGCTCGTGCCGCCTCCGCCCTCAACCATCCCAACATCTGCACGATTTACGACATCGGCAAAAGCGGCGAACAGTCATTCCTCGCCATGGAGTTTCTGGAAGGCGTGACTTTGAAGCACAAGATCGATGGGCGACCGATGGAAACCGAGGAGATTCTCTCGTTGGCCATCGAAATTGCTGACGCTCTCGACGCAGCGCACGCCAAAGGGATCGTCCATCGCGACATCAAGCCCGCTAACATTTTTGTCACCGCACGCGGTCACGCCAAGATTCTGGACTTCGGTCTGGCCAAGGTCACGCCGGGAGGCATCTCGTCCAACCTGAACGCGTCCTCGAACACGCAGACGCTGACGGTCGAGGAGCACCTGACCAGCCCGGGAACAACGTTAGGCACGGTTGCGTATATGTCGCCGGAGCAAGTGCGAGCCAAGGAATTGGACTCGCGCACGGATTTGTTCTCCTTTGGTGCAGTGCTCTACGAGATGACAACTGGCACGTTGCCCTTCCGTGGCGAAAGCTCAGGAGTGATCTTCAAAGCCATTTTGGACGGGACTTCAACATCCGTGGTGCGCTTGAATCCCGATGTTCCGGCCAAGCTGGAAGAGATCATCAACAAAGCGCTGGAGAAAGACCGCACTCTGCGATACCAAAGCGCAGCAGAAATGCGAGCGGATTTGCAGCGCCTGAAACGGGACAGTGATAGCGGCCGCACGTCGGTACCGGACTCCCGGCCGATTGCTGTCCCAGATTCTCCCGCCAGCCGTTCAACAAAGATCTGGTCAACAAAGCTCTGGAAGATCGCTGTTCCCGTCGGGCTCGTGGTGATTGCAATGATTGGCGCGGGGCTTTACTACCGCTCGAATCAGGCAAAGCCTTTGACGGATAAAGACACCATTATTCTCGCCGACTTCGCCAACACCACCGGCGAACCCGTCTTCGACGGCGCACTCCGGCAAGGCCTCTCAGCGCAGTTGGAGCAGTCACCTTTCCTAAGCCTGGTGTCGGACGAGCACATCGCCCACACTCTGCAGCTGATGAACAAGCCCAGACAGGCGCGGCTCACGCCGGAACTCGCGCGTGAAGTTTGCCAGCGCACGGCCAGCGCCGCCACCATCGAGGGTTCCATCTCCAGCTTGGGCAGCCAGTATGTTTTGGGTTTGAAGGCGGTGAACTGCCGCACCGGCGATCTGCTCTCGGAAGAACAGGTGACAGCCAACGGCAAGGAACAGGTCCTCGAAGCTCTCGGTAAGGCGGCGGCCAGCCTGCGGGGCAAGCTGGGAGAATCCATGGCCTCTGTGCAGAAGTATGACGCCATGCCGCAGAACGTGACCACATCGTCACTGGAGGCATTGCAAGCGTATGGCCTCGGTGTTCGCACTGTGGAGGTCGCCAATGATTACGTGGCCGCGACCCCCTTCTTTGAAAGGGCGATTGCCATGGATCCGAATTTCGCCATGGCCTATCTGCGGTTGGCGGAAGATTACCAACCCCAGGGCGAGCTCGGCCGGTCCGCCGAAAATGCCCGCAAGGCTTATCAATTGCGGGATCGGACGAGCGAACAGGAAAAGCTCGCTATCTCCTCGTTTTATGAGTATGTGGTCACCGGAAACCTTGAGGCAGCACGCAGTTCGTACGAGCTGTGGGCGCGGACCTTCCCTCGTGAAGATGACGAGCCACAAAATATGCTTTGGCTTATTAACGCCGCTTTTGGCGAATACGAGAAATCTCATTCGGCAGCAGTTGAGGCAACGAAGCTCAATCCCGGAAGCGCGAATAACATCGTGAGTGTGGTTTACGCGGACCAGTGGTTGAACCAGCTGGACAAAGCGAAAGCGGCGGCACAAGACGCCCGTGCGCGCAATCTTGAGTCTCCCTGGATTCCCTTGATTCTTTACGTCGTGGATTTCGTTTCCGGCGATGCCGCCGGAATGAAGCAGGAGGCCCCTCGGGCGATGGGCAAACCGGGGATCGAGGATCAGATTCTCTTCCTCCAATCCGAAACCGCAACCTACGGCGGAGAGTTCACCAAGGCCCGGGAACTGACGCGGCGCGCCGCCGATTCTGCGCTGAGAGCCCAGGAAAAAGAAACATCGGCGGAATACCAGGCACACAATGCGGTCCGGGAAGCATTAGCGGGCAATAAGGCTTTGGCAAAGCAAGAGGCGCAGTCTGCAATTGCGGAGTCGGACGGGAGGCACTCTGAAGCGTTCTCGGCAATCGCGCTCGGGTTGGCAGGCGACTCCGGGCAAGCGGAACGCCTTGTGGGGGATCTGGCGAAGCGCTTCCCGCAAGACACGGTTGTGCAGTTCGATTACTTGCCTCTGATTCGCGCCGCGATCGCGCTGCAAAACGGTAAGGCCACAGAGGCTCTGGCGGCGCTGGCCGCATCCCTGCCTTACGAAATGGGACAGACGAACAGCGCCTTCACGTTTGCACTTTATCCCGCCTACTTGCGCGGCCAGGCATATTTGGCCGTCAGACAGGGCGCTGCCGCCGCGACTGAGTTCCAGAAAATTCTGGACCATCCCGGAGTGATCGGAAATCAGCCGATCGGCGCTCTCGCACGCCTGGGAATGGGGCGCGCGTATGTGATCAGCGGAGACGCGGTGAAAGCGAAAGCCAGCCTATAAAGATTTCCTGGCGCTATGGAAAGATGCTGACCCTGAAATCCCCATCCTGAAGGAAGCCAAAGCGGAGTATGCGAAGTTGCAATAGCAGAGTGCACTATTCGGACCACAGCCCGGTTCGCCCTCACAATAAGAATTCTTATCTTGCGAACCGGCGATTACGGCCACACTTGAAATTTTGGTGTCATCGCGACGTAACGCCAGCCATCGTTTGACACTGCGCCAACCTCCAGGCGTTTCATTGACTTGCCCAATTCGCCAAAGTAACATTCTGCGCCAGTGATCGGCCAAACTATCTCGCACTACCGCATTCTGCAGAAGTTAGGCGGCGGAGGGATGGGAGTTGTTTACAAGGCCGAAGACACCCGCCTTGGCCGTTTCGTAGCCCTGAAGTTCCTGCCTGAGGAATTCGCCAATGATGCCCAGGCTCTAGAGCGTTTTCGCCGTGAAGCCAAGGCGGCATCTGCCTTGAACCACCCGAACATCTCCACCATTTACGAAATTGACGAGGTTGACGGTCGAGCTTTCATCGCCATGGAGCTGCTCGAGGGCCAGACTCTCCGAAGGTTGATTGGCAGCAAACCGCTAGAAATTGAAACCCTGCTGGATCTTGGCATTCAGATCGCCGACGGACTGGATGCCGCCCATTCCAAGGGCATCATTCATCGCGATATCAAACCCGCGAACATCTTCGTGACGACTCGCGGCCAGACCAAGATTCTTGATTTCGGATTAGCCAAACTTTCCTCGAGGCCGACAACCTCGAGTGAGAGCGCCGCCACCATCGACGTGGAAGAAAATCTCACCAGTTCTGGAACTGCCATGGGCACCGTCTCCTACATGTCCCCGGAGCAGGTCCGAGGCAAAGAGCTGGACACCCGGACCGACTTGTTCTCGTTTGGAACAGTGTTATACGAGATGGCAACCGGGCAGCTTCCTTTTCGAGGCAATACTTCAGGAGTGATCTTCGAGTCGATTCTAAACCGCGAACCCACATCGCTGATCAAACTGAATCCGGACGCACCGCCCCGGCTGGAAGAGATCGTCAGCAAAGCGCTGGAGAAAGACCGCGACATTCGCTGTCAATCCGCCGCTGAGCTGAAGGCTGATCTAAAGCGTCTGAAGCGTGATTCGGAGTCGGGAAAAGTGTCAGGAGGAAGTTCAGCAGCGCTGGTTCCACCGGCCAACCGGTGGTCGACCGCTAACATCGCGGCGATTGTCGTCGCCATTGTTCTGCTCGGCGCAGCGCTGATCGTAGCAGGTAAGTATTACTGGCTCGCCTCGGGCAAGTTGGTCAATTCTGTGGCCGTGTTGCCATTCGTGAACACCAACGGCAATCCCGACGAGGAGTATCTCTGTGACGGCATCACGGAAGGCCTCATCCACGCCCTCTCCCAGCTTCCGCAGCTGCGGGTGATGTCGCGCAGCACGGTATTTCGCTATAAGGGGCGGAATCCCGATCCGCAAACCGTGGGCCGCGATCTGAAAGTGGGCGCCGTCCTGGTCGGGACTCTGGTCCACCACGGCGACAGCATCCACCTGCAGTCGGAGCTGGTTGATGTGCGCGACGGTTCTGAGATCTGGGGGACACAATACGATCGCCCGATTTCCGATACTTCCGCTGTGCAACAGGAAATTGTCCGCGACATTTCAGAGAAATTGAAGTTGCGGCTTAGTCCTGAAGACCAGAAAAAACTGACTACCCGTAAAACGGAAAATTGGGAAGCCTACAACCTGTACTTGAAGGGACGGTATTACTGGGAAAAATTCACAGAAGACGACATGCGGAAGGCTGTCGACTATTTCCAGCAAGCCATCGCAAAAGATCCGAGCTATGCGCTGGCCTATGCCGGACTAGCTGACGCCTATCATGAACTCGCATATACCAGCCCTCCGTCGGAGATGATGCCGAGGTCAAAAGCGGCATCGATGAAGGCCCTGCAATTGGACGATTCCGTTAGCGACGCTCATGCCTCGTTAGGGTGGGTTTTATGGAGATACGACTGGAATTTCGTCGAAGCGGAGAAAGAATTTCGACGTGGGATTGACCTGAACTCCGATTCGAACGGCCACGGAATGTACCCCCTATTTCTGTATTCGATGAAGCGATTCGATGAGGGCATGGCCGAGCACAAGCAAGCGATTGCGGCGGACCCGCTGAATCTGATCTTGAATACCAATGTAGCGGATGGACTTTACTACGCGCGCCGATACGATCAGGCAATTGAGCAGTATCAGAAAACCCTGGAGCTGGACGCGAACTTCAGCCTGGCCCAATTCGGCCTGGCAAGCGCTTACGGTCGCAAAGGCATGTACAAGGAAGCCGTCGCGGAGTGGCAAAAGGCATACATCAACGACGGAGATCCCCGGACCGCGGAGTTGATTAGGAAAGGTTACTCGAGCTCGGGCTATAAAGGCGCTATGCAGACCTGGCTTGACGACCTGATCAGACAGTCGACCCATCACTATGTTGCACCGCTGGATATCGCAACTCTCTACGCCCGTCTCGGAGAGAAAGAGCATGCCTTGGAGTGGATGGAGAAAGGATATCAGGCGCGAGATGCCAACATGGTGGATATCGCAACCGATCCAGAGTATGACTTTCTCCACGCCGACGCGCGCTACATCGACCTGCTGCGCCGGGTTGGATTGCCACAGTAACGGCTCTTCACACTCTGCACCGGATCCCGCCCGACATTCCCACTTAAGGGTGTCGAGGTGGAGTACGCGAAGCTGCAATAGCAGGCTGGATTATTCCCATTCATTGCTCGTTCGCTTGCATATAGTGATTCTTAACTGTTGTAACCGAGCGATTGCACCAACGAATCGTTGGGAAAGCCCCAGAAATAACAATCATGATCCCGAAGTGGATCGGGCCTAATATTGGGATAACCCTATGAATCAGAACAAGACTATTCAGTTCTTAATCGCCTTTGTGGTCCCTCTGCTGTTCGCATTCTTCACGACACCTGCGAGGAGTGCCCAGATCCCTCACAATGACGAATTTGTGCAACGCGACGCAGGCCGCCTCGCCGTTGGCGGCGAGACCTTCCGTTTCGGTGGCGCCAACATCGAGTGGCTCGGCCTTGTGAGTTATGGTGTCTTCGATCCTGCGGGCACCCACTATCCCAGCCACTTTGAGGTCGATGACGCGCTTGACACCGCCAAAATGATGGGCGCCCGCGTCATCCGCTCGCAAACTATGGGCGACAGCGTCGGTTGCGAGCTTTGCATCGAGCCCAGACTTGGCGAGTTCAATCCCGAGGCCTTCGCCCATGTCGACTATGCCATTAAGGCTGCTCACGACCGCGGTCTCCGGCTCATTCTGACCCTGATTGGCGACTGCACCAAATGCAACAACGGCGGCGGCATCGGTCAGTACATCGAGTGGGGCGGCAGCAAGAAGATGAATGACTTCTTTACCGACCCCAAGATCATCGCTATGTTCGAGAAACACATCGCCGCGCTTCTGAACCACAAGAACACGCTCACCGGCATTGCGCTTAAGGACGACCCTACCATCATGGCCTGGGAAAATTGCAACATGTGTGGTCTCATCGGCATGATGGCCGGGCATGGTGCGGACCCTGTGCCCTTCTCCAAGTGGGTCGACACCATCGGAACCTACATAAAGTCCGTCGACAAGAAACACCTCTACCAGGACAACAGCGGCCTCTTCCTCCTCGACAAAAGCGGCGCAGCCCTTGATGCCAAGACCTCCGACATCGTTACCGCCGAGTACTATCCTCACTGGGAGGCCGTCTTCAATTTGGGATACAAAACGACCCCTCAAACCTTTCCGCAGCACGCGGCCACCATCACCGCTAAAGGTAAGGTCTACCTCGTGGACGAGTACGGCTGGGACAACACAAACTGGGCAGCCCAGGACGACCTGGAAACCGTGCTCAGGACCTTCGAATCCGATCCAAAAATCTCCGGCGATCTCTACTGGGCGCTGCAGGCCCACAACATTGACTACGGCTGGCAGCCCATTCCAGACAATATCCTTGATGCCGCCCACGACAAAGTGGGTGAAAGCGGTCAATGGTGGGCTCTTTATTACGGCGGCATCAACACCCTCATCAATTCAAAGGAGGACATGGCCGCTCGGGCCGAACTGCTACGCAGCCACGCTTACAGAATGGCCGGCGTGGCCGTTCCACCCCACGACATCCCGCCTGCCCCCGTCATTACCACCGTCGGCTTTGGAGCTCTTGGCTGGCGCGGCTCGGCCGGAGCCGTCAAGTACACCATCGAACGCAAAGACTCAGACTCTGCTCCTTGGCAGGTCGTCTGCGACAAGTGCGCCACTGACAGTGACACTCCGTGGATCGACCCTAAGCCTGGTGCAGGTCTCTTCTCCGGCGCCAAATACCGGATAACTGCCTGGAATGCGGACGGAAAGCCAAGCGCCCCTTCGGCGGAGCGGTAAGGGGCGGCGACTGAGCGAATCACGGCAGATAGGTTTTCAGATCCCGGGTCTGAAACCACAACAACGTCAGCCAGCATTCATTTGCTGTACTGATTTCTCTTCTTCTCTTCGTGCCGTTCTTGCCCTAACCCGATCAGCCGCTCGATCAGATCTGGATACGCCAATCCTGACGCCGCCCACAGCTTGGGATACATGCTGATTGCGGTGAATCCCGGCATGGTATTGATCTCGTTGAGATATATCTTGCGGCTCTTCGGGTCCATCAGAAAATCCACTCGCGCCAGCCCGGAACAATCCACAGCTTGAAATGCGCTGATCGCGAGCTGCTGAATCTTTTTTGTTTCGGCTTTGCTGAGTTTCGCCGGAATGATCAACTGGGAGCCTTCGTCGACGTACTTGGCGGTGTAATCGTAGAACTCTTTTCCCGGAACGATCTCTCCAGGAACGGACGCCGCGGGCTTGTCGTTTCCCAGTACCGAGACTTCGATCTCGCGCGCTTTTTGCTTATTGCCGCCCACGCCTTGCTCGATCACGATCTTGCGATCGAATTTGGCCGCTTCCTCAATCGCTGGGCCAAGTTCCTTGCGATCGTGCGCCTTGGAAATTCCTACCGACGATCCCAGATTGGCCGGCTTCACAAATACCGGATACTTCAGCTTGCTCTCCACCAGCTTCTGAACCTTCTTCGGCGCCTCTTCCCAGGCACTGCGCAAGATCGTGACGTGCTTCACGATCGGCAAACCGGAAGCCCTGAAGAGCGACTTCATGACATCCTTATCCATGCCCGCTGCCGAACCCAGCACGCCCGCCCCTACGTATGGAATGTCCGCCAGTTCGAGCAGTCCCTGGATGGTCCCATCCTCGCCGAAGGTCCCATGCAAGCACCGGAAAGATGATGTCAACGTTGATGGCGCGGTCGGAAACACGGCGAGTCAGTCCTGCTTCGGTTTGGAACGGGGTCAAAGAATTTGACTGCCTCTGCGGCTCCGGTGGGACGATGACCGCCTCCCCCCGAGCCAACACGGCGGCGCCCGGCGTAGCTTCAGGGTCGCCGGCCCGAAGATGAGCCTGTGAGCCAGACTCGCCAACCCCCTTGCCCTGCAACAAACGTTCGGCATCGGACGCGGTTAACCAGCGCCCTTCCTTGGTAATGCCGATGGGGACTACCTCATACTTGGCTTTATCAATGGCGTTGAAGACCGACGCGGCCGAGAGCAGCGACACTTCGTGCTCTCCGCTGCGCCCGCCAAACAGGATGCCGACGCGGAGTTTCTTCATGATATATGGACTTGATTAGACCTCTCCATTCTTGCACAATGTCATACCGTCCGGGTTGACGAGGGCTGCACCCCCGACTAGCCTCGCCCGGTCCGGGACCGGTAAGTCTTTTGGTCCTGATTTTCTATTCAAAGGGAAGATTCTGCCATGCGAAGAGCAACATCTCTAGTCGCGCTATTTTGTCTTTTTCTTGCACTTCCTCTATTCGCGCAAGCACCGGCGGCGCCTGGGGCTCCATCGCCGACGCAAGGACGCAAGAAGCGGGTGGCAATCATGGATTTCGATTACGCCACGGTTCACAGCAGCACAGCAGCTCTCTTTGGCCAGGACGTTGACGTAGGCAAGGGCATCTCCGATCTGCTGGTCACCTACCTGGTGAAAGACGGCAGCTATTCGGTGATTGAGCGTAAGGCCCTGGACAAGATCATGGCCGAGCAGAATTTCTCCAACAGCGACCGGGCAAATCCCACCTCGGCTGCCAAAATTGGAAAGCTTCTAGGAGTGGACGCGATCATCGTCGGCAGCATCACGCAATTTGGCAACGAAACCAAAAACATGAACCTGGGCGGTGCGGGCGGCGGCTGGGTGGCTTTGGGCTGGGTGGCTTCGGGCACAAGAAGTCGAAAGCCATCGTGGCTGTCACCGCGCGCATGGTCGATATCGACACCGGCGAAATCCTCGCGGTAGCCGAAGGCAAAGGCGAGTCGCAGCGAGAAAGCACTCATTGCTGGGTGGCGGCGGCAACTGGCACGGATTCGGCGGAGGCAATGCCGACTTCGGCAGCAGCGATTTCCAGCAGACCATCATCGGCGAAGCCGTTAAAGCCGCGGTGGAGCAAACCAGTACCGAAGTGATTGCCGGCAAAGACAAGCTGGTAACCCGGACCATCGTGGTGGAAGGACTGATCGCCGCTGTTGACGGCGGGCAAATCATCCTGAACGTCGGATCGAAAGCCGGAGTGAAGGTTGGCGATCAGCTGAACGTCGAGCGCGTAAGCCGCGAGATCAAGGATCCGTCGTCGGGCAAAGTGATTCGTCGCATGAGCACGACCGTCGGCGTGGTAAAAGTCACCGACGTTGACGATATTTCCTCGGTTGCGACTACGGTCTCAGGTGCAGGGTTCAAGACCGGCGACGCAGTAAAAACCGTAACTCAGTAGCAAGGACGAAAGTGTGTGGACGCGGGCGCCCTCGCCCGCGGCTTTTGATGTTGAATTTGATCAGGGAACGGGCCCAAACAGGCCCGTTCCGTTTTTATCCCCAGTTGTTCAGATTGTTGGACCGGAAGCCGGTGTGGACGCGAGCGACTCGCTCGCGCAGGAATCAGTCAACGGGGAATGAGCGCAGAACGGCGGGTTCCACCAAAATATCAATTCGATCGCACGATTGCAGCCGCCAGTTCCCGCATTATTTTCGCGGCACAAACTGCGGTCACATCATCGCGGTCGCGACGCGGGTTCAATTCCACCACATCGGCCGCAACAACAGGCGCATTGATTGACTGAATGGCATTGATCAACTCGCGCGTGGTCAAACCTCCGGGCTCGTGGTGCGAAATCCCAGGGGCGAACGCTGGATCCAGCACATCCATGTCTACCGAGATGTAAAGCGGCCCATCCAACTGCGGGAGCTGCCCAGTCCAGTTGCGGGCTTCGACCGTCTCAACTCCATAGCGAGCCGCTTGCTCTCTTTGGTGTGCGTTCGCAGTCCGGATTCCGACTTGCACGAGACGGCGCGCCAATCCTGCCTCCATGATTCTTGCAAACGGACACGCATGCGAAAAGCGGTCGCCTTCGAATTCGTCGTAAAGATCGGGGTGAGCGTCGAAATGAAGAATGTTCAGTTGTCCATGCTTCCTGGCCACCGCCCGCACCACCGGAAACGTAACCGAGTGATCGCCTCCAAGAATCAGCAGATGCGGAAATTCGGTCATCTTCTGCGCGACGAACCCCTCGATTCGCTGCACAAAATCTGGCGTGAAATCAGTGAGATCGCCCCCATCGCCAAGCACCGAAGGAATAGATAATCCATCCTCCGCGCACTGGTTCGAGCTTTCGCTCGCGTACGCGCGGCGAATCGCCGCCGGAGCCTCCGCTGGCCCTCGCATGAACGAAGATTTCTCGTCGTAGGCGATGCCAATCAGTCCGATCAGTTTTTGTGGGGAGTTCATAGGTCAAGCAATGTCGCGCGAGCACCCTCGCTCGTGCAGACCGATCCATAGTTATGAATCGCGGGAAAACGAATTCAGAGAATTTTCTTTCCAAACGCAGACAGCGCCAGTTCAACCGCGAGATCTGCTGTCCGGTTGTGCTCGTCGATCACGGGATTCACTTCTACGATTTCAAAACTCAACATGCGGCCGTGGTCGGCGATGATCTCCATGGCGAGATGCGCCTCCCGGTATGTCGCGCCACCGCGAACCGGCGTGCCCACGCCTGGCGCGTCTTCGGGATCGATCCAGTCCATATCCAGCGACACGTGGTAGCCGGCGGTACCCCGTCCGGCCATGCGCAGCGCCTCTTCCATGACCGTGCGCATCCCGCGTTCGTCAATGTCGCGCATGGTGAAGACGCCGATGCCGGCGCGGCGAACATTTTCCTTCTCCACCGCGTCGATGTCGCGCACGCCTACCAGCACGCAATTCTCGGGTCGCACTTTCGGCGAAAAATTAAAAATGTTTGCCAGTTCGGCTGGACCCATCCCCATCGTCGCGGCCAACGGCATTCCGTGAACATTTCCGCTGGGAGAACTTTCCGGAGTATTGATGTCGGTGTGGGCGTCAATCCAGATCAACCCAATTTTCTGGTTCTGACGACGATAAAATTCAGCGACCCCGGCCACAGTGCCCGCCGCAACCGAATGGTCGCCGCCCAGCACCAGCGGAACCATTTGGGAATCGAGGGTTTTGATCACCAACTCGGCGGCCTTGGTGCATGTCTCGGTAATCTCCTTCAAATATTTGGCTGATTGGTCGCCTACCTTCTTCTGTTCTGCGATCGCAACCGCAACATTTCCGGCGTCCTCTACCACATGCCCCAATCCTTCGAGGCGAGCCTCAAGCCCAGCCACGCGCACTGCCGACGGCCCCATGTCCACGCCGCGGCGTGATTGCCCAAGATCGAGCGGAACCCCGATCACGCGAATCTTTTTGCCAACAATGCTGGAGGTTGAAATATTCGTCATCATAAGAGCGAACGATCTGGATCTCTTATTGGTGAGCTATCCCGGTGCGAACCGGTCGCTGGTAAATCGTTCAAATCATCCCGCGTTATTTTCCGACCGCATCCGGCAAACCCTTGTAATAACGAAATCCCTCGATCGGTTTGCCGTCCTTCATCCGAATGTTTGCTCGCACTTCATCCTTCATTTGCTTCAGTTCTTCCGCGGAAAGATTGGCTTTGTAATTCTTCCAGCCCGGCCCATTCTGGCTGACGTATTTCGCGCCGGCATTCACTTTCTTTTCGACGAAGCCGCTGATATCAACCCAGGTATTCTCGTCGCCGTAATCGTAGTCGTTGTAAAAGAGATACTCCGGAACCATGTACTCCTTCAAGTCCTTCCTGTGTAACTTGACCCTCGAAAAGCAGTCGCCACATGGCGGCACGGGCTGCATCCGCGGCCAGGTAGGCCGCAGCCCGGTGGTCGGACTTATGCCAGCGCTGGTAATTTGTTCCCGGGTCCCACGCCATTAACACGTCCGGACGCAGCTTTCGAATCAGGCGAACCAGATTTTCCACCACGCCTTTACGATCTTCAAATTCGAGGAGTCCATCGTCATACCCGAGATTGATGTAGTGATCTCCCGGAATGCCAAGCTCGGCGAGCGCGTCCAGTTCTTCCTGGCGCCGGATCAAGGCAAGCTGGGTCCGCGACAGATTGGGATCCTGGGTCCCGACATTCCCCGTCGTCAACGTCACAACATAAACCTGATTGCCGTGCGCCTGCAGCATTGCGAGCGTGCCATGCGAGAGCGAGTCATCGTCGGCATGGGCGCCAATGAGCATGATAGTTTTTCCGGTCCACTTATCGACCGGAACATCAGGCTTCGGCTGAACTCGCTGGGCGAAACGCCAGCATATGGAAGTAATACCGCCACGCACGCAAACATCGTTCTCTTTCTCTTCATCCGCCTCCTAGATAAAACGCTGAACCGCCGTTGGTCGTTGGCCTTGGTCTTCGGCCTTTGATCCTGGCCAACGACCAACGACCAAGCGCCAACCACCGCCTTACGGATACAACCTGTTCAACATGCGCGGAAAAGGAATCGTCTCGCGCACGTGCTCCAGGCCGCAGATCCACGCCACGACGCGCTCGATTCCCATGCCGAAACCGCCGTGCGGCACGCTGCCAAATTTGCGCAGGTCAAGGTACCACTTGAATGCTTCTTCCGGAAGGCCGTTTTCGTGAATGCGCTTCACCAGCAGATCGTAAGAAGCCATGCGTTGCGAGCCACCGATAATTTCCCCATACCCTTCGGGGGCGAGCACGTCCACACACAGAGCCAGTTCTGGACGCTGCGGATCAGGCTCCATGTAAAAGGCTTTTACCTGCGCCGGGTAACGATGCACCATGACCGGCTTGTCGAACTGCGAGGAAACATAAGTCTCATCCGGCGACCCCAGATCCCCGCCCCATTCGAATTTATTTTCAAGCACGCCCTTGGAATGACCTTCCTGCAACATCCTGACCGCTTCGTCGTATGCGATTCGCGGAAATGGAACTTCGATCTTCTCCAGTCTTGTGACGTCACGTCCGATGGTTTGCAGGTCTCCACGCCGCTTCTCCAGGCAACGCTTCACGATGAAACTGATCAGGCCTTCCGCCAGATCCATCAGATCGTCGAGTTCAGCGTAAGCAACTTCCGGCTCAACCATCCAGAACTCGGTGAGGTGACGGCGAGTCTTGGATTTCTCCGCGCGAAACGTCGGCCCAAACGAATAAACCTTGCCGAGAGCCATGGCCGTGGCTTCGATGTAGAGCTGTCCCGACTGGGTCAGGTAAGCCTGCTCTTCGAAATAGTCGACCGGAAACAGAGTGCTTGTGCCCTCGCAAGCGGCCGGGGTAAGAATCGGCGGGTCGGTCAGCGTGAATCCGTTCTCGTCAAAAAAATCACGGGCCGCTTTTATGATCTCCGCCCGCACTCGCAGAATCGCAGCCTGCCGCGGAGTTCGCACCCAAAGATGCCGGTGCTCCATCAGAAATTCAACGCCATGCTCTTTCAGTGAAATCGGATAAGGATCGCTTTCGGAAACACGTTGTAATACCTGAATGCCGGATACATCGAGCTCATAGCCGCCATGCGCGCGCTTGTCGGCGCGAACTTTGCCTTCGACGATCACGCTCGATTCCTGTGTCAGGCCCTTGATCGCATCGAAGACTTCCGGCGGGACGGCGCTCTTGGGCACAACTCCCTGAATCACTCCGGAGCCGTCGCGAAATTGCGGAAAAAGTAGCTTTCCACTCTCCCGCAGGTTGTAGAGCCAGCCACGAATCGTGACGGTCTGGCCTTCGTGTTTTCCGATTTCCGAAATAGTGCTGACAGGTGAGGACATAGGTTTGTGTAGCGCCGGCGTCTCGCCGGCTGTCGCGAGGGCATCTTGCACTCGCCGCAAACTGCAACTATTCCGCTTCCAGCTTTCGAAACGCCTCGCTCATTTTCTCCACTGGATTTACTTTCTCGTCGGCCTCGACTTCCAGCATTAACGGCGGCGTCTGCGGCGCCGACCGCAGCAACTCCATCGCTTCCTTCCAGTCGATGGAACCGGCTCCCGGCCACAGATGCGAATCCTTATCCCCGGTGTTGTCGTGGACGTGCGTCGAGTGGATATGGTTTTTTAGGATCGCAAAGGCCTCGGCCACATTGCTCATGATATGGGCGTGGCCAAAATCAAAACATATGCCGACATCGTCGAAGTGGGTGATCTGGATAAATTCCACAAGTTTGTCGGGCGTGCATAACTCATTCGGAATATTTTCCAGCAAAATGCGAACTCCCAACGGCTTTGCGAACGCACGCAAATGTTCGATGGAAGTCATGGCCGCTTCGAACTTGCGGTCGTCAAACGATTCGCCGCTAACGCCGATATGCTGCACCAGAAATCGAAACGGAATCTGCTCAGCCACCTCGATCGCGCGCTTGATCTCGTCCATCGCCTCGATGCGCTGAGCCCGGTCCGTTGCGGCAACGTTCACCGGAGGCGAACCTGCACGGCCGCCCTCGTAATCGGAGTACATGGGCGAATGCACGGAATGAAGCGGAATGCCGCTGGCGTGAAACCAGTCGGCGATTTCCCGTACGTGCTGTTTGCGATTGGCATAGTCAAGGTGCTGGCGCGCGGCAAAAATCTCGATCGCCTGTGCTCCGCCTCGCACCAATCCATCGAGCAGACCGGGATGCAGCCGCTCTTTCACATACACGTAAGTGGATATCGCCTTAAGCATGATTGTGCCCCGCCCCACGTCAAGCCAGCCTAAAACCCTACCGCCCGTCCATTATTACGCTTGTCGCTGGCTCCCAGCCGCTCTCCGCTCTTTGGGTCGATCATGATGCACTCGCCATCACTCCACGAATCTCCCACTGTTACCTTTTGACCCATTCCCTCGAGCGACTTGATGGCGGCAGCAGGAAAATCCTGTTCCGCATAGACTTCATCCGGCAGCCATTGATTGTGGAAGCGCGGAGCATTCACCGCCTCCTGAATATTCATCCCGTAATCCACTACTCCCATGAAGATGTTTGCGACCGTCGTAATGATCCTCGGTCCGCCCGGGGAGCCCAGTACCAGAAACAGCTTGCCGTCTTTCAATACGATGGTTGGGGCCATGGCGGAAAGTGGACGCTTGCCCGGCGCGATCGAATTCGCAGGTCCCTGAATCAGCCCGAACATATTGGGCACGCCCTGCTTGGAGGCGAAATCGTCCATCTCGTCGTTCAGCAGAAACCCAAGACCCTCCGCCGTTACCCGCGAGCCAAAACTGTCGTTCAAAGTCGTCGTCACCGCGACCGCGTTCCCCTCCGGATCGACCACCGAATAATGAGTCGTGTGGTCCGGTTCCCTGAGAGCGCCGGGCTGAGGATGCAGTTCCGCGTATTGCTCAAGTTGGCTGAAAATCGCCGGCCGCCGCAAATCCTTGCTGACACTGGCATGCGCCGGATCGATCGATTCCCGCCAGGCCGCGCCATAACGTTTGTCGATCAACTGGGCCACTGGAATTTTGGAAAAATCCGGATCCCCCAGGAACTCCGCTCGATCAAAGAACGCGCGCCGGTAAGCTTCCACCGTCAAATGCATTGCCGCTGCCGAACGGCCCCCCGGTTTCGCCAGATTGTACCCTTCCAGAATATTCAGGGCTTCGATCATCGTAATCCCGCCGGACGATGGCGGCGGCGCGCTGATGATCTCGTATCCCCGGTAAGTTCCCCGCACCGCTTCGCGCTCTTTTACTTCGTATTCGCCGAGGTCTTCAGCGGTGATTAACCCGCCGCCCTTCTGCATGGCCGCCGCCAACTCTCGCGCCATGGACCCGTGGTAAAAATCGTCAGGATTGCTCGCAATGCGCTTCAGAGTGCGCGCCAGGTCAGGCTGCTTCAACACCTCGCCGGCCTTGTAGAAATTCCCGTCGCGCTGGAAAATGCGCCGCGACTCCGGAAATTGGCTGAGCGGTTTGTCCTCTTGCAGGTCTCTCGCGTCTTCGGCAGCCAGGGCAAAGCCTTCCTCCGCCAACTTGATCGCCGGCGCCATCACTTGCTCGAGTGTCAGCTTTCCATATTTCTTTTCCGCATACACCATGCCCGCCACCGAACCGGGCACTCCGATGGCCTTGTAGCCGACAATGCTGGCGTCCTCAATCACATTGCCTTGAGCATCCAGATACATGTTGGCCGTGGCTGCTGCCGGAGCTTTCTCGCGATAGTCAACAAAGTGCGTCTTGCCGTCCGCCATCCGCACCAGCATGAAGCCGCCGCCACCCAGATTCCCCGCCTGCGGATGCACAACCGCCAGCACGAATCCGATGGCTACCGCCGCATCCACCGCATTCCCTCCCGACTTCATCATCTGCACCCCGGCGCGCGAGGCCAGTTTATGTACGCTGACCGCCATCCCTCGAGGTGCCTGCACCGGAATCACGGCCGCAGCAAAGGCTGCGGGATTCTGCGGCGCAAGAAATCAAGAGCAGCAGAATGAATAACTTGCATTGAGATTGCATAGAGCAAAGATGGCGGATAGGACTGTCAGAGGCTAGCCCAGCGGGTAAGTGAGAGTCAAATGATCCCACAGACCCTCAGAAGTTTTCGTCGCGTTCTCAGCGGCTTTCCTTGCGGCCTTTGCGGTTAAAAGCTTTTCCTCGAGATTTCCGCACCTTCTTCGTAGCGGCCTTCCCAACCTTGGCCTTGGCCGCCACCATCTCGTACGATTTCCGTAGCAAATCCTTTAACTCGGACATTGGCAAAACTCCCAACCCCTCCACGGCAACCCACTTGTAACGTCCCAGGTATGGCGCGGGTGCGACTCCCTCTCGCTCCACCAGTTCCGCAAATTCTTCCGGATCACATTTAAAAGACAAACGATGTGGGACCGAACCCAGGTCCATGACCGCAAAAAGTTTCCCCGCAATTTTGAAACAGAGAGCGTCACCCCATTGCAGGTTTTCGGTCGCGTGTGGAAAAGAAAGACAAAAGCGCTGAATGAATTCGACGGTCATTTTCTTGCCGGTATGAATCTGGGATTAAGATTTCTGAATCAAAGTGCCCTGAGGAGATTGAAATGCAAACCAGGCAACTTGGCAACTCCGACTTGCAGATCACGCCCGTTGGATACGGAGCTTGGGCCATCGGAGGCTCAGGCTGGCAGTTCGCCTGGGGATCACAGGACGACGATGACTCCATCGCCGCAATTCATCGCTCACTCGAACTCGGGGTGAACTGGATCGATACCGCCGCCGTTTATGGCCTCGGTCACTCCGAGGAAGTTGTGGCGCGGGCCTTGAAAACCTGGTCCGGCGCCAAGCCCTATGTGTTTACCAAGTGCGGCCTGCGCTGGGACGAGCGCGGCAACACACAAAAAGTTCTTCGCGCCGATTCCATACGCCGCGAAGTCGAGGACAGTTTGCGCCGCCTGGCAGTCGACGTGATCGATCTCTACCAGATTCATTGGCCGCCAGTACCCGACTCGCGCGATCTCGAAGAAGGCTGGTCGACTCTCGCTGATCTCAAGAAACAGGGTAAGGTTCGGTGGATTGGCGTCTCCAATTTCGACGTGAAACAACTGCGCCGAGCCAAGGCCATCGCGCCCATCACTTCGTTACAGCCGCCGTACTCGCTTGTTCATCGTGAGATCGAGGAGGACATCTTGCCCTACTGCCTGCGCGAAGGCATTGGCGTCATCGTCTATTCGCCCATGGCATCGGGCCTTTTGACCGGGGCCATGACCCGGGAACGCGCCGCGAAACTGCCCAAGGACGATTGGCGCCACGGCAATCCGAATTTCAATGAGCCAGAGCTTTCGCAAAACTCTGGCGTTGGTGGAGCGGCTCCGGGAAATCGGGAAACGCCATGGCCGCGCTCCAGGCGAAGTTGCGATAGCGTGGACGCTGCGGAACCCGGCTGTTACCGCCGCCATCGTTGGCGCCCGCAGTGCAAGTCAGGCTACCGGCGTTATGCGCGCCGGTGAATTGGTCCTTACTGACAAAGAAGTAAACGAAATCGAAGAGTTTTTCGACGAATCAGCGGCCTAGGTGTCGCTGCACAGGAAACTAAGCTTTCTCGCGATATCAGACTTGCTCCCGCGCCTCGCCGAGGGACACGTTGACATCCATCTTCTTCTTGCCGCGATAGATCGTCAGGCGCACCGTGTCGCCCGCCCGGTGACTATTCATCACCTGGCTCAAGGCCTGCTGGTCCTGGACCGCCTGGCCATCAATGGCGACGATCAAATCGCCGCCCAGCAAGATGGGAATATTCCCCACATAGGCGTGCTCGGTGCCGCCCTTCAGGCCAGCCCGGTCGGCCGCTCCGCCTGGAACCACTTGCACGATCAGCAAGCCGCTGTCGGCAGCTAGTCCCATCTGATCGGCCAGTTCGGGCGTGATCGGAATAGTCCTCACTCCCAGCGCGGGACGGCGCACCCGACCCAAGGTCACCAGATCGTTCAAGACCGCCTTGGCCGTGTTCACCGGAATTGCGAACCCAATTCCGGCGCTTTGCCCCACGCTAGAGGCGATCATGGTATTGATGCCGATAACTTCACCATGCCAATTGAGCAGCGGCCCACCCGAGTTGCCAGGATTGATCGCCGCATCCGTCTGAATGGCCTCATCAATCTGCATGCCATCGGGTTCCTGCACTGGCCGTATCGAACTGATGATGCCTCGGGTCATGGTTCCGGAGAGGCCGAACGGATTGCCGATGGCATACACCTTCTGTCCCACCTGCAAGTTGCGCGAGTCGCCCAGCACCATCGGAGTGAACTCTGAGCCCTTGATCTGGATCACCGCCAGATCGTGGGAGCGGTCGGTGCCGACCACGGTGGCGCGGTATTTCTTGCGGTTGTGCAGCGTCACTTCTACCTGCCGGGCGTCGGCGATCACGTGATAATTAGTGAGCACGTGGCCTTCTTTGTCGATGATGAACCCTGAGCCCTGTCCCTCCTGCGGTACCAGGCCATAAAAGAAATCGAATGTCACCGCCCGCGAGGTGATGTTCACAACTGAATCGATGTTCTTGCGGTAAACGCCGATATTATTTTGCTCTTCGCTATCGAAGGGCTCAGGCGTCGCCGCCTCGATGATGTCCACTTTCTTGTTATCGGGCTGGCCAAACCAGTTTGCCGGGTGCATCTGGCTGCCGGAGCGGTACGTAGTGAAGTAATAGAACGCGCCGGCGAAAATCACGGCCAGAAAAACTGGGCGCAGCAACTTCATAAATAAGGACCTTCCGTCACCCTATCCACATTAGATTCTAAATCCTGCGCACGTGTGGCGCGGGCACCCTCGCCCGCGGCAGTTGCCTTTGATTCGATTTCGTAAAGTGCCGTTCTAATAACGATTCCGGCAGACACACGGCAAGCCGCGAGCTTATGATCCTGCTTCTTCTTTCAACTTGGTGTAGACCTCTTCTACCTGGCGCCTGGTCTCCTCAAGCGACCCCGAATTATCGATTACGTAATCGGCGGCTTTGATCTTTTCTTCGTCCGGAAGCTGCGCCGCCATCCGGCGCGCTACTTCGTTTCGCGCCGTTTTCTCATCGATATTCAAGCGGCGAGCCAATCGTTCAACCCTTTGCTCCGGACGGCACGTCACCACAATAACCTGATCGAGATTGCTCGGACATTCCAGCCTCCACGATGAGTGCCGCCTCCACGATCGCAATCGCATGGGGATCGCTCTTGGCGACCTGCTCCATCCATTCCTCTTGCCGCCGGATCACCGCCGGATGAACAATCCGATTCAATTCCTGAACGCGAGACGGTCTTGTTCCGCACCGGTCGCACCTGGACTCCCGAACGCCACTTCCGCCAACCTGGCCCGGTTTACCCTGCCATCCGGGTCGAGAATCCCGGCGCCGAAGGTTCGTACCACTTCGTCATAAACCGCTTCCCCGGGTCGCATGAGTTGATGAGAAATCTCGTCGGCTTGGATAACCTGGGCTCCCAGGTCCACAAACATCTTGCCCACGACCGATTTGCCCACCGCGATGCCGCCGGTCAAACCGGCCTTAAGCACTGCGGGCGTGCTCCGCAGCCAACGCGGGCAGACGTGAGCCTCGCCGCATCTTTGCCGCCTTGACCGTATTCGCCATGAGCATCGCAATCGTCAGCGGCCCCACGCCGCCGGGGACGGGAGTGATCGCTCCCGCAACTTCCGCCGCCTGTGGATGAACGTCGCCTACCAGTGTCGAACCCCTGGTTCGAAAGCTCTCCTCCCGCTTCGCATTGCCGGCAAACAACCGCTGGAATTCGGCGGGGTCTGTCACTTTGTTCATTCCCACATCGATCAAGGTCGCGCCGGGTTTTACGAAATTCCGTGTGATCATTCCAGCCCTGCCGATTGCGGCCACCAGAATATCGGCGCGCCGGCAGACGCCAGGAAGGTCGCGCGTTTTCGAGTGACAGACCGTCACCGTGGCATTCGCGTTGATCAGCAACATTGCCGCCGGCTTGCCGACAATATCGCTGCGCCCCACCACCACCGCTTCCTGGCCCGCAACAGGAATATTGCTGCGCTTGAGAATTTCCATGATTCCCGCCGGAGTGCACGGCACAAGCCCCGGCCGCTGCGTGGATAGAAAACCGACATTGACCGGGTGGAAGCCGTCCACATCTTTACCCGGATCCACTTCCATCAATATCTTCTTGGAATCCACCTGTTCAGGCAGAGGGAGTTGGACCAGGATGCCGTCAATCTCGTCGCGCTTGTTCAATTGCCGGACAAGCTCCAGCAATTCCTCTGTGGAAATTGTGTCCGGCGGGGTGAGCTGTTCGCTGTAGATGCCAACTTCTTCACAGCTCTTCACTTTGCCGCGAACATAGATTTCAGAAGCCGGGTTATTTCCGACGAGAATGACCGCCAGTCCCGGGCGCATCCCCGCCGCAGCCAGACTCTTCACTTCGGAAGCGACTTCCGCCCTGATTTCGGCGGCAATCTTGTTACCGTCGAGAATGATTGCAGCCATGAATTCCAGCCCCCGGGATGAGTCAAGTCAGAAAACTTATCGTATCGCAGCTCTCAGCTTTCAGCTATCAGCCCTCAGCAAAGGTCGGGAGGTAGTAGCCTGAGAGCTGAAAGCTGACGGCTGATAGCTTTCAGCGTAAAATCCATTTCCATGATCCCGCAAGATCTGCTCGATATCCTGGTCTGTCCCGCATGCAAGAAACCGCTCGTTCTGAAGGACGAAGGATTGACCCTGAAATGCGGCGCCTGCCGGCGTGCTTACCCGATTCGGGACGGCATACCGATCTTGCTTGTGGACGAAGCCGTCATTGAAGCTTCCTGAAAGCCATATTGTGTCGTCCCAGAACGACACAACGTGTCAATCCAGCGATTGAGCGAGACGCGCCAGTATGGCCCGTTCGTGCTACGCCATTTTTACCGCGGAAATTTTGCCTGCCTGCAACTTAACGCATCCTAAGGGGTTTAATAAAACCGGACCCATGCTCCGAACGTATATAGAGCAGGCGCTGGACGCGGCACCAAAATTGCATGCAACGTTACCAGCAACCATTGAGTCTAATAGATAGGCAGTTAAGGTCGGAGGTGATAACGACCATGAAAGATAGATTCTCCAGTACCGAACTTACGGCCTTGCGAAACGATCTGTTGCAGGGAGGCCTGATCGATTCGCGAGAAGCCGCCGAACTCCTGCAGGTCTTCCTCATGGGACGTGGCTACGGAGTATCGCCTCAAGCAGCCATGGACGCCGTGGGCCGGGTTGAAATGTCAGGCTGCTCCATGCCGGTATTGCAAAAAGAGCTGGAGGGTCTGGCGCTGGTGATGTAAGCGCGACAGGTCAGCGGTGACCAGCAGTATGTAAGAAATCTACGGGGACCTCAGAACCAAGCCGTGTCCCGCAGGTGGTAAAAACGAAAGAGCCGGGCTAACCAGCCCGGCGTTTGTTTTTTAAGCTGTCAGCTATCAGCCGTCAGCTTTCAGTGAACCTAAAAATCTAGACGTGTATTTCGGTAAAGTGTGAAACCGGCTGCAGCTTGGACGCGATCCGATTTCTGTGACCACTGCAAACAGGTTCAAGCTGATAGCTGACGGCTGATAGCTGACAGCTTACTCATACCTCAAACTCTCCACCGGATCCAGCTTCGCCGCTCGCGTGGCTGGCACCGTTCCGAAAATTACTCCGACTAAAGACGAAACCAGGATGGCGACGATCGCAGACAGCCCCGAAATCGGGATGCGATACTCCGTGAGAAAACGGACCGAGTAGGGAATCGCCAGACCAATCACTACTCCAATAAATCCCCCGACCAGCGAAATCGTCATGGCTTCTGCCAGGAACTGAAAGCGAATTTCCCGGTTGGTCGCTCCCAAAGCTTTGCGAATGCCAATCTCGCGAATGCGAGAGCTGACTGTCGCCAGCATGATGTTCATGATCCCAATGCCGCTGACCAGCAGGACCACCGCCGCCACCAGCAGCAATACCAGGGTCAACGCGTTCGCCGTCTTCTCCGCCAGGACCACCAGTTGGGTCAGATTCATCACGTTGTAAACCGACTCGGTCCGGTGCCGGCCCTGGATCACTCTCCGGATCTGGTCCGTGGCGGGCGCCACCATCGCCGGATCTGACGCAGAGAAATAAATCTGCTTCACCGTAGGCGTATCGGTAAAGTACCGGCTGACGGTGTAGGGAATCAGCATGGTGTAGTCAACCACTTCGGTTTGTCCGAAGGTGTCTACCCGCTCCCGAAACGTCCCGACGATCGTAAAAGGCAGCCCGCTCAGCTTGATGACCTTGCCCACGGCTTCCTCTTGCGAGCCGAACAGTTCTGCCGCCATCTTCTGGGTGATCACGCCGACTTTGTTGTGCTGCTGCTCGTCCTGCTCGTCGAAAAACCTGCCGGTAACGATCACCAGATTGCGCACCACGCGGTAGTCGGGAAACACCCCGAGCACGGAGATGTCGCGCTCTTTTCCTCCCCCCACGGGAACCCGATCACTTAAAGACACCACGGGAGACGCCGCGATGATGCCTGGCACTTCCTCCAATGCGGCCCTCATGTCATCAATCGTTAGCGGGTCGGGGGTGACGTTCGCAATGCGCTGGCTTGAGCTTTGATATTCAGCTTCAATCTGATTTGTGCCAATCGCCTGAATCTGGTTGAGGACATATTGCTTGCCGGTCATTCCAATGGTGACCACCAGAATGAGAGAGGCGGTTCCGATAACCATACCAAGCGCCGTCAGCGCGAACCGCACTTTGTTGCTGCAGAAAGTCTCGTAAGCAAAACTCAGAATTTCGCTATAGACCAGTCTGGGAGGCTGGCGATCGGGAACGGTTGTAGTAGCAGTAGCCATTCGTTCTCAGTTTAGATGCCGTGATTTGTCGACTGGAACTAGATGCTAGCCGCTTCAGGGGCGCAGCGCAATTCAGGTAAGGGTTCGATTCCGGTTCTCCAGCCCGGCTAAGAGTCTTTTGGTTTTCTCAGCGTCCTTTGCGGTTTTTTGTCTCTGCGCCCTTTGCGTCAAATTCTTTAACGCAAAGAAAGCACAAAGACCCCCGCTTAATTCCGCAAGGTGCCCCCCAGGTTACCAACGGTGCCTGCGCGAGACGTTCTTCATAGAACCACGACATCGTCTTGGCTAGAGTTAAAAGTTGGATTGCAAGGGCTGCTCGGGAACTGTCCTTCGCAGACCTCTTTCCCAAATACACAAAAATGGCATCACCCGGTACAGCGCCGCTTCAAGTCACGCTCGACCCGGCATCGAATTCCGGTGCGGCGGCCACTCATTCGCTGTTGGCCGGCATGTTGCGTGCCACGGATAAGGTCAGCGACCTGATTTTTTCCCCAGGACGCCCTCCGCAAGTCGAGGTCTACGGACAACTAATTTCCGTGCAAGGTCCCGGTCTGCGCTTGCTTACAGCGGACGACACCCGCCGCATCGCGTCTGATCTGATCGGCAGCAACAAGCAGGCCATCAATATCTTGCGTGAGCAGGGGTCCTGCGATATTTCCTTCGGATTGCCGGGACTGGCCCGCTTTCGCGTCAACATTTTCATCCAGCGTGGAAGTTGCGCCGTGGTCATGCGCGTGATCCCCACCACGATTCCGGCATTTGAGGCATTGGGTTTGCCGCCGCAACTGGGAGAAATCGCCGGACTGCGCGATGGCATTGTCCTTGTGACGGGAGCGCGCGGCGCGGGGAAATCCTCCACGCTGGCGGCACTGCTGGATCGCATCAACGAGGAGCAGACCTGCCACATCATTACCATCGAAGACCCGATTGAGTTTCTTCACAATCACAAGAAAGCGACGATTCATCAGCGGGAATTGCACAGCGATACTCCGAGCTTCGCGTTGGCCCTGCGCGCGGCGCTAAGGCAGGCGCCAAAGGTGATCCTGGTGGGAGAGTTGCGCGATCGGGAAACCATGGAAATGGTTCTGGAGGCCGCCGAAACCGGTCACCTCGTTCTCTCCAGCGTGAACGCCCCGAACGCGGGCAAAACTCTGGAGCGGATTGTGGCCGCGTTCCCTTCGGTCGAACAGTCTTCGGTGCGCAGCCGTCTAGCCCGGACGCTGCGTCACGTAATCTCCCAGCGTCTCGTTCCCCGCAAAAGCGGGGGCAGAGTCGCCATCGTGGAAGTCTTCAAAAACACTGCCGCCACCGCCAGCCATTTGGAAGCCGAGGACTCTTCGGGAGGTACCGTGCTGGAAGCCCTCAAGAATGGCGCCTCGGACGGCATGCAGCACTTCGACGCTGAGCTGGAGAAGCTTGTCCGCGCCGAGATCGTCGACCTCGAAACCGCCATCAACTACGCTACCGATCCGCAACAACTGCAACGTTCCCTGAACCAGTAAGACACTTCATAAAACCGGGAAGTGCCCTCCGCAAAGCTCTCCCGTCGTAGTTGGCGTAATCGCCTTCCATGAGAAGGCCGGTCGGAGTCAAGGGGATTGGTTTTGGTATCGGTTGGTCACGCTATTTCTTTCCGGCCGAGTCGCCACTGTCGCCACCCTTCCATCCGCACTCTTCGATGAGCGGTTTTTATGCGCTCGGTGCCAGTTGGGTGTTCTCGTTTCAGCCGGTGCTGCCATCTGTTTATCGACCTTTCTTCCACCGCTCGATGGAAGTGGGCCAGGCGATTAACGCAGTCACCGGAACTCGGCTTTAGGCTTTGGCTTTTCCTTTTCGAAGTACGTTTTTCGTTTTATGCAGCCGTCGGCATCGCTGCTTGCTGGCGGTTGCGCAACGGTTCGTACACTTCTCCGCTCACCCACAGTCGGTGCAACAAGACGGCCAGCTTTCGCGCCACGGCAATAATGGCTCGTTTCTTCCCGCTCTTGCCGCCGCGCTCGGCCAGCTTCAAACCCCAGCGGCGCAGATCGCTGTCGTCTCCAAATGGCCCCAGGATGTGGTGCGCTCCCTGCACCAACAGGGTTCGCAGATAGGGATCGCCTTCCTTGCTGATGTGCTTTGCTGTCGCAGCCCCAAGTCGTAATCGATGTGATCCGAAAAGCGGTAAAAGCCGCTCTGGGAGTGACGGCAGCAGCCTAAGACGGCAAGTCTCTTCCATTCTTCGACGGGGCCGCCGCTCACTCGGCGGCCTCTCTCCTCAATTGTCGACGACCCACATTGCTTTCACTCGCACCATCCAGAGACGCAGGAGTATGATTTCAATGCGCGGGGCGATAAATGAGACCAATTACCACGCCAACGATCACCCATTCCGCGAAGTAAGCGATCCCCTGCTGAACGGTCAGCTTGATCCCGATCTGAAGGTTGACATAGTTGTGCACCACAAAAGTGCCAATAGAGAAGACTCCAATCAGTGCGCCGAATCGCGCACCTTCCGTGATGCCGGAACCACCCTGATACAGCATCGCGTAAAGCACGGCTAGAACCACCATGGCCAGGAACATGAATGCCATTCCTATGGGCATGGTGTTCTTGATCCCTTCTTTGGGCCTATAGATGTTCGGGTATTTGAGGAACTCATTCTTCATCCATGGCAATAGCCCGAAAACGAGGCCGCCAACCGCAAAGTACGCGAAGAATGCTCCGACAGAGGCAAGAGCAATGCGTGTCAGGTTCATGGGCAATCCTCCCGAAGCCAGGATGGGGCCAGAATCATATCCAAACTGGGTGATGAGTTTGTCAATGAAAGCAAAGGTATTTACGATCGTGAAACCTTTCGAGCTCAGTTACGTCTCTTCTCATAAACATAAAGAGGAGGTCCATGAACCGCAGGAACTTCATAAAGCGTTCACTCATGGCGACGGCTGCTTCTGCATGTTCGTCCTTGTTTTCGATACCCTCCCTGGCGAATGTCACTCCCAAGCGCATATTGGTTCTCGGGGGCACCTTTTTCCTGGGCCCTGCTCTGGTTGAGGCTGCGGTTGCCGAAGGACACAGCGTCACGTTGTTCAATCGTGGCATTACCAATCCAGATTTGTTCCCGCATCTTGAAAAGCTCAGAGGCTACCGCAGTAAAGATCCTGGAGATCAGGATTTGTCTTCTTTGGCGCGGAGACACTTCGACGTAATTGTGGACGTGTGGCCGAATGATCCTGCTGTGGTGGCATCTGCGGCAGAACTCCTTAAGGACCACGCTCCGCACTACCTGTATGTCTCCTCGGTCGCTGCCTACGACTCAAAGGAGTTCACCAAACCTGGTATCGAAGAAAATGCTCCCCTGGAAGCCTGGGGTGGTGCGGGACGGCAATACAACCGAGGCAAAGCGGAAAGTGAAAGGCGGCTACACTCAATTCTCAGCGAGAGACTCACCATCGTGCGTCCCGGTCCGATCAAGGGAGATCGCGACGATACACCGGACTTACTCGCCTGGCTCGTCCGTGCCCAAAACGGAGGCCGCCACATCGCGCCGGGAGATGGTGGCGATCCGGTTGAACTGGTGGATGTGAAGGACGTGGCGCGATTCCTCACACTTGCGATTGATCGCTCCTTGTATGGCACCTTCAATTTGACGGGAAGAGCCATGACCTTCCGCGAGTTCCTGAATGACTGTAAAACAGCGACGCGGTCTGACGCCGAATTCGTGTGGATCCCGCAGGACTTCTTGCATCAACATCAGCTTGAAACAGACTTCGCCCTGGGCCTATTCGCTGGAAATTTTCCCTTCTGGCGTCCGGCCGGAGCAAATCCGGGCTTATTCCAAATCAGCAGTGAAAAAGCCCTTCGGGCAGGGTGGCGAGCCCGAGCGTTTGAAGAGACAGCTTTTGATTGTTTGAGCTCATTCCGCGCGCGAAATGAAACTCTTGACTGGACTGACTATCTTTCAGCGGACAAAGAGAAACAGGTGCTCGACGCGTGGGCGAGCCCCTCTTCGTGATGCATAGTGCCTGGAACTGATCCCGACTTCCCAAGTACGGCCGGGCACGGTGTTACACTTTCCGCCGTTATCTCTGGACGCGAGACATGAATGCCTCTCTGTTCTATCGAATCGCCGCCGTTCTTCTGGTGTTTTTTGCCCTTGGACATACACTTGGCTTTCGCGAGTCCGATCCCAGTTGGGGAGTTGATGCCCTCCTTGGCTCAATGCGGTCAATTCACTTTGACATGCAGGGATTTAGCCGTACATATTGGGATCTTTTTGTTGCGGCGGGATTCTCTGTCGGCGTGTTTTACTTTTTCGCGGCGGTATTGGCTTGGCAACTAGGTGGTCTTCCGGCAGAGACTCTGGCGCTCATGCGCACCATCGCCTGGTCGTTCGCACTTTGCTTTGCCGCGATCTCGGTCGTGAGCTGGAGATACCTCTTTATCCTTGCCTATCGTTTTCTCAGTCGTGATTACCGTGTGTTTGATTGCGGCCGCATGGCTTTCAGCGAGGCGAATCTGATGCCGTTGGTTCCGAACAGTGCTCCAGCCCGGTGCGCTACGCCGCCGTAGGCGGTCCGAACCAGGTGGTTAGCGCGTCGGCGAGCCCCACCTGAGCTAGGTCTCCCACCCAGGCGACATATCCGTCGGGCCGAACCAAAACGGCCGTCGGAGCCGTGACCGCCCCGATTGCCGGAAGCTCCCACGGACCACGTACTTGGCGTCGATCATCTGAACGCGATCTGCCCATGGCGAGATGTCGAAGCCGCCGGGCTCACCGAAGTTGAGAAGCACCGGCCGGGCATCGTGCAGCAGAGTGAAGACACGCAGCGGCCCGTTGGCGGTGACCAGGTCGAGATCGGGCATGCGGCGTCCGAGCAGCGGGTGTCCCTCACCGAGATCGTAATGAACGTCCAGACCGGACATCATCGCGGCGATCCGCCTGCGAGGCTCGTCCATGCTGAGGAGCTCGGAAGTGATATCGCGCAAGGCGTTGGTGCGGTCATCTGCGCGGAGCAGCGCGACTTGCGCCATCGTGTTGCGTAACACGATGGCAGCGACCGGGTGCCGCTCGGCATGGTAGGTATCGAGGAGGCTTTCTGGCGACGTCTTCTTGACGACCTGGGCCAGCTTCCACCCCAGATTCACCGCATCCTGCACCCCGATGTTTAGGCCCTGTCCGCCCGTCGGGTAATGGATGTGCGCGGCGTCGCCTGCCAGCAGCACCCGCCCCTTGCGGTAAGAAGCAGCCTGCCGAGCCACATCGGTGAATCGCGAAATCCAGGCGGGACTATGGATTCCGAAATCGGTCCCGTATGCGGCGGTGAGCGCCTCGCTGAGATCGCGCAGGGTCGGTTCGCCGGTCTCGCCGAGGCGCTGTTCGGTCACGAGGACACGCACCGACCTGCCATCCTCCAACCTGCCCAAGGAACGGATACCGAGAGCATCGCGGCGTAATCCCCATTCCGGCTCCTCGGCCATCTGGACCTCGGCGATCAGGTTGCTGGTTGTCGGATCCCATCCGGGGAACTCGATGCCGGCGGCTTTCCGGATCAGACTTCGTCCGCCATCGCACCCGACAAGATAATCCGCCCGCAGCGACGGGCCGTCGGACAGCTCTACTTCGACGCGCGTCTCGTCCTGCGCGAAACCCGTCACCTCACGTCCGCGATAGATCGGCACCGCCAGCTCGTCGACCCAGCCGGCGAGAATGCGCTCGATGTGATTCTGCCACAGGGCGAGCCCGTAGTTGTGCCGCGTGGGAAAGTCGCTCATGTCCAGACGGATCCAGGCGAACCCTGCGATCTGGGCCACCTTTCCCTGTGAAAGGAACCGATCGGCGATTCCGCGCTGGTCCAGGACCTCGATGGTCCGCGAGTGCAGGCCGCCCGCGCGCGAGCCTGTGAGGTCCTGGCTGGCGCGCCGCTCGACAATGGCGACGTCGACACCCGCCAACGCCAGCTCGCCCGCCAACATCAGCCCCGTCGGACCACCCCCGGCGATCACGACCGCATGTTCGGTCATCGCCACCCTCCTGTCGTTATCACGCCGGTCGCGACCGGCGCATCACATTCCTTCGCCACCGCGGGGACGGTGTCGAACTGGGCGCACCTCCACCGCGAGTCCTGTGGTTGGACGTACCCGCGCGTCGACAACACCGCACGCATTTCGTGCCTCCCATTTCCCTTAGGTTCTGGCTCGAAGTGGCGATTATGCGGCGCGACTCCGGTCTTGCCGCAAGCCCCCGGGTGCGCGATACACTGGAAGTGGCAAGGAGTCGGGTACTCTCCTTTCGCTTTTCCGCTGCGGTCGGAGTCTTGAAAACCCGTGTTTTCCACAAGCAACCCAGCCCGGCCAGTGCCCATCCGTTCCGGAGTCTAAGCTTGGAGAAATCGAACAGAGTTTCCCGCTGAATCGCCAGCCGCGATACCATCATCTGAGACTCTATAAGAGGAGAAAAAATATGGCTTTTGAACTACCCCCATTGCCGTACGACTATTCCGCTCTTGAACCCACCATTGATGCCGCAACCATGAAGTTGCACCACGACATGCATCACGCGGCTTACGTAAAGAATTTGAACGCTGCTCTTGAGAAACATCCCGAACTGCAATCCAAAAGCGCCGAGGATCTGATTCGCGACCTGAATGCGATCCCTGAGGACATTCGCGGCGCCGTTCGCAATAACGGCGGCGGTCACGTGAACCACAGCATGTTCTGGAAGATCATGAAGCCCAAAGGCGGCGGAGATCCCAGTGGCGCCGTGGGCGACGCAATCAAAAAAGCTTTCGGCAGCTTCAAGGATTTTCAGACCAAATTCAACGATGCCGGCGTAAAGCAGTTCGGCAGCGGCTGGGTTTGGCTGGCCGGAAAAAAGGGTGGCGACGTGCAGATCCTGAGCACCGCCAACCAGGACAACCCCATCTCCCAGGGACTGTTCCCGATATTTGGTAACGACGTGTGGGAACACGCCTACTACCTCAAGTACAACAATCGCCGTCCCGAGTACCTGGCGGCCTGGTGGAATGTTGTGAACTGGGATGAGATTAACAAGCGCTACGAGAGTCTGAAATCCGGCCAACTCGAGCCGGCACTCGCCCGTTAACTGAATGTTGTGATGACAACAAAGCCCTGCCACGTGATCCGTGGCGGGGCTTTTTTGCCTCCAAAATAGGGTGCGGCTTTCGCGCACGGGCTCGTGCACAATCCCTCGGCACTGGCAATGTTGACCGGTGACTGATTGTGTCTGGTGGGCGATAATATCGCATGCTTCGGCCTGCCATTCGCACGGCTTGCTGATCCGCACGGTTGCCGCTCATCCTGGAGGGCGCCATGAGATTCTTCTGCCGTGGTGATAAAAGGGGCCGCACTTTCCATCGCAATGTTTTCGTGCGCTGAGTGCACCGGCCCGAGTCTGACGCCGCCAAGTGCAACAGCTCCTCGAGATTATTCTTTTACGATTCCCGCGACACAGCCGTGGACAGACACTGGCGTAGATCTGGAATCGGGAGCCCTTCTCGACGTCACTGCCTCGGCGCGTCCTACCAACGGTTGCGATCCCAGCGGAGCGAGTACCTCGGCGGAAGGGGCAACCACTCGCCCCATCTCGACCGCTCCGGCTGGCGCCCTGATCGCAAAACTCCAGGAACAGGGCGAGGCGGTTCTCGTCGGTAACAGCCATCAGCTCAAGGTAACTCAGCCTGGCCATCTTTTCTTTGGATCGAACGGCGCGGCATCAGCTTGCAACGGCGCCTTCGCAGTCAAAGTTCACCTTACACACCCGGCAAACGCGACCAGCTGCGGGTAACGCGCTGACCACTTCATCGACTGCACCCTCCGCCGCATCTACGGCTGGCGGGCAACCGGCGGACCAGACCAAGACCACTCCGGCGCAGGACATCAAGTCGAAGCTGACCAGCGCTGCCCAATTATTTCTGGCTGGACAATTCGGCACTGCCGCCACGCCCGCAAGCTCTTCTTCCGAACCGTTATCGAATGGCGCTGCCACCACTGCGGGCACAGCGGCCGCCGCCGCTCCAGCGCTTAAGTCTGTCCACGGCCGCGCTGGATCCAAATTTGAAGAAAGACATCGATGGCCTGCCCCGGCGGGTGAACGATCAGTTCAACAACCAGGGTGACATGGTGAACTTCGTCCTGATCGGTTCACAAGAACAGGTACAAACCGCACTGGAGGCGGCGAACTGGCGCGTCGCCGACATCGACAACAAGGCAGCAATCATGAAGGCGGTGCTGGAAACCTACCAGAAGCAGGACTATCTGCAGATGCCGATGAGCCAGCTTTACCTTTTCGGTCGCAAGCAGGATTTCGGATACGAACTGGCCGCTGCCTACTCAGTTGTGGCCAGCCGTCACCACTTCCGTATCTGGAAAGCGCCCACCGCCTGGAACGGCCAAACGTTATGGGCAGGCGCCGGCACGCACGATATTGGATTTGAAAAAGATCAGCGCAACGGAAGCGTGACCCACAAGATCGATCCCGCAGTTGACGGCGAGCGCGACAATATCGGCCAGACCCTTCAGCAATCGGGCAAAGTGAAAAGCCTGTCCTACTACCTGCCGCCCGATCCAGTGCCAGGGAGCCAAGAATGCTACCGGCGGCGGATACCGTTCGGACGGAAGAATCCTGGTGATCGTGTTGAATTAGTGAAGAGTCGGCGTTGAAGAATCAAATGTCTCAGTCAGGGCGAGTGTTTCTTTCCGCCGAATGGCGAGATCTCGTAATGCTGAATTACGAAGTCGAACCCGGGCTCTTGAATCGTTACGTTCCGGCCGGTACGACGCTCGATTCTTTCGAAGGAAAAACGTACGTTAGCCTTGTGGGCTTTCGATTCAATCGTACGAAGATACTCGGTCATTTCCCGGTACCTTTTCACGCTAATTTTGATGAGGTGAATCTACGCTTCTATGTGCGTCGCAATGAAGGGGGCGACACGAGAAGAGGAGTTGTTTTCATCGCAGAGGTCGTGCCCCGACGTGCAATTGCTATGACCGCCCGTCTCCTTTATGGGGAGAACTACAGGTACTGTCGGATGAGGCACCGCCTCGAAACGGAAGGGCCGACTAAAATGGCAGAGTATCGATGGCAAGTCGGCCATCAGTGGTGCCGCATCTCAGCCCAGACCGCTGGCTCCCCAACACATTCTCAAGAAGGGAGCTTGGAACAGTTCATCACCGAACACTACTGGGGTTATTCGGCTCAGGGAAGTCGCGGCGCCCTCGAATATCACGTATCGCACGTTCCCTGGCAAGTTTGGGCGACGGCGAAAGCTGGATTTGAAGGGGAAGCCAGCAGTCTTTATGGCGCCGAACTCTCAACAGTTCTTAAGCGACGTCCTGATTGTGCATTTGTGGCAGACGGGTCGCCGGTCGTTGTTTTTACGGGCCAGACGTTGCAATGACATTGTCAGATCACAAATCGGAAACTGTTCTCCCTCGTGAGGGCTGGATTCTATACGACGGTGGATGCGGCTTCTGCTTTCGTTGGGTTCACTTCTGGAAGGAAATCGTCGGACGCCGTGGTTTTGGACTCAAAGACTTGCAGTCAGCCTTCGCCGACGGCGACTTGCAAATCCCGCGAGACAGTCTACTCGACGACGATCGAGTCTTGACTCGTAACGGAAGACTGGAATCGGGAGCCAACGCATACCTATATGTGGTCCGATGGTGGGCATGGCCGTTCTATTCGATCCTCCGGTTGCCCGGTTTTTAGCTGATGCTTTGGGCAGGCTATCGTTGGTTCAATAGGAATCGATACCGAATTTCCGGTTATTGTCCTCTTCCCGGAGAAGTCTCTGCTCGGCGCCATCCGGACAAATAGGATCGAAGTTATTTAGGTTCGGGGTCGCGCTATCCGACTACTGAACTTTCGTGTACTCCGCTTTGACCTGGCGCAGCAGCGGAACATCTGGATCTGCATCCTTCCACAAGGCCAGAAAATCCTGATAGGCGACGCGAGCGTGGGCTTTGTCGCCCGCCATCACGTAGGCGCGCGCCAAGCCGACTTTGCCGAGCGGCATCAGCGGATCCACAGTGATCACGGTCTTCATATCAAGCAGCCGCTGGAAGGCCTGGACTGCGTCGTTGCCGCGGCCCGCTTTGTAGAACGCATTGCCGCGGACATACAGCACTCCGGAGTTTGCCCGCTCATACACCAGGGCGCTGTCGAGTAAATCAATCGCCTTGCCCGGATTGCCGTGATTCAGTTCAATCTGCGCCTTGACCAAAGGCACGGTGACAAATTGAACGGAAGTATCGAAGGGCCGCTTTTGCGCAACCTCGTCCGCAAGTTTCGTCGCGCGGGCATCCTCGCCGACTATCGCCAGCGTGATCGCACAGTTGAGCACCACATCGCGAGACTGCGACAACTTCAACGCCTCGGCGACATCCTCGAGAGCGCGTGGTTTATTCAGGAAAGTCGCCTCGGTAAAAGCTTCCTGCGCATATTCATTGGCCACAGCTTCTTTGAATCCCAGCCGTAGTGCTGCCTCTCTCTGCTTTTGTCCGAAGGCCCGACCGGCCTTCAGCTGGCCCGCGTAGGCGGCCATCCCCGATCGTAAGCCCGCTATCTGCAGCTCGCCCTGGGGATCGTTCTTCAATGCATCCATCTCTCGTTCTAGGGCGACGTTGTCACCCTGTATCCACGCAATGATCGCCAGGTCGAAATGAGCGACCGCAGCCCCGGCTTTATGTTGCAAAGCCTGATTGAACGTGGCCTTGGCTTCATCCAGTCGATTCAGGCCTGCGTATGCAAAACCCACATTCGTATACCCACTCGTACTGTCGGGTTCAAGTTGCACGGCCTGCCTGGCATTGTCGAGCGCGTTTTCGTATTGCCCCATCTGGTTGTAAACCACAGCCAGATTGTTGTACGGAATCGAATTCCTCGGATACGTCTGCTTGTAGAGTTCCAATGCCGTGATGCCCTTTTCAAGCTGTCCCGAATCCACGTAGTAATGCGACATGATGTACAACTTCTCGTGCTCGCTTGCCCTGTCCCGCAACTCAAATGCTTTTTCCCGGTTCTTTTCTCCAAGCTCGGTTTGGCCCAGGTTGTTGTAGACCGTGCCCAGGCGGGCATAGGCCATGGCAAAATTGGGATCCAGGTCGACCGCGCGCTGGTACAACGGCAGAGCTGCCAGTTCGTCAGATATCATGTGCTTCATATCCGCGAGGCTGAATGCCTTCAGCGCTTCGAGCGATGAAGTAGTTGCTTCGGATAACGGCTTGTCGTACTTCTGGACCGAAAGCAACGATTCCCCAAGCTTCTTACGCAAACTCGATCCGGCCTGATGCAAGGAATTCAGTACTGACTCCTTGCTTTCGGCCTGTACTTCTTCCCGCGCCAGCGACTCTCCCGACCCCGCATTCACCGCATCCAGCGTGATCACATACTGGCTGCCGAGATTGGCGATCGATCCGTTGAGCATCGCTTTAATGCCCACGCGCTGACATATCTCGCGCCCCACATCGCCGGTGATGCGTTCATCCGGCGCTCGCCCCATAAGCTGCAGCGTCTGGCGCACCTTTTGCTCGGGAAAGACATTCAAATACGGAGACTGTTCCAGATCCACCGCCAGCGCCTTTTTCAGCGTGCCGTCAAACATTGGATCGGCCGTCGTATTCACGAAATCGGCTACCAGGATCGCGTCCTTTTCCGTCATCACCGCCCGCGTGCGGCGCATGAATACGGTCATCGCCATCCCCAGCAGCGCCAGTACGACGATCGCGATGACGGCCAGGTTCCAAGCCTTGCCCGGTTTTTTCGGGCGCTGCAGTCGCAGGGTGCCTGAACTTACGGCCGCCGAAATCAGTCCCGAGTCGGTATCGCGCTTCAGTCGTTTCAGGTCGGCGCGTACTTCGGCTGCGCCCTGGTAGCGCAAATCCCGGTCTTTCTCCAGAAGTTTCAGGATGATCTCTTCAAGTTGCAGCGGTACGTCGGGATTCAGTCGCACGGGTGCGACCGGTGGACGATTAAGGATCGCCTCGAAAACTACCGGAGAAGTGTCTCCACGAAAAGGCAGCGCTCCGGTCGCCATCTCATAAAGAACGGAGCCGAAGGAAAACAGGTCGGTGCGCGTATCCAATTCTTTTCCGCGCGCCTGTTCGGGCGACATGTAGGCGACCGTCCCCACAGTCGATCCGGGACTGGTCAGCATTTGCTCGTCAACTGTGGGCGCCGCCCCCGCGGTCACGCCGCCGAGTACAGCGTCGGCCTTGAGTGCCTGCTTGGCCAGACCGAAATCAAGGACCTTGGCCTGGTTCCGGTTGGTGATGAAGACATTCGCAGGTTTGATATCGCGGTGAATAATGCCCTTGGCATGCGCTGCTTCCAGAGCGTCGGCAATCTGGATGGCCAACTCGACAAGCACATCCATCTCGAGAGCCTGCTTGCCAATCCGCTGTTTGAGCGTCTTGCCCTCCAGCAGCTCCATCGCGATGAAGTAGCGGCCCTCGGATTGGCCGATTTCGTAGATGGTGCAAATATTCGGATGATTCAGAGCCGACGCCGCTCGGGCCTCGCGCTGAAAGCGCTCCAGCGCCGAGGGGTCTTTTTCCAGCTCGCACGGAAGGAACTTCAGGGCGACGTGCCGGCCGAGGTTGACGTCCTCAGCTTCGTACACGACCCCCATGCCGCCACCGCCCAGCTGATGGAGCATGCGGTAATGGGAAATGGTCTCGCCCGTGATCAACAGTAAACTCCAAAATGTTATCCGATGGTAGGCTGCGTGCCCCGGCAAGTCAATGTCAGCGCCGGAGTTAGGCCGCAAGGCTGTACATTTTTCTGCTCTCTACCTGCCGGAGACACACTTAGACTAGGGAAGATACGAGGTTACGTGAAGATTTGTTTCGTAGAGACCTAATTTGTTGGGTGTGAAAGTGGATTTCGATGAGAGACCGAAAGAAAAGTCTAGAAATGCCAAACTACAATCGCAATGGTAGCGACCACAAGCACGGCAGCGCCGACCAGATACAAATTCGACCGCAGCCAACTCGGACTGGATTCGAGCAGCGCAACAGTCTGCAAATCTTGATTTCCGGGGTCCAGATTGGGTGTGGCGGCTTCGCAATCCAGGCACAGTCTACGTCCCTCTGATATCGGAAACCCGCAGCTCTGGCAGTTCCGGACTTTTCCGAATGCGGACGGGGCAATCTGAACTGGAGTAGCGGTCTCTTCCAGAACTGTTTCAGCGATCTCCGCTTCGGCAATTTTCGATGTAACCCCTTTCTCCTGCCCAATTGTTGCCTGAGCGGTCTTCGCCTGAACGACCGTCCTTTGAGGCATCTCAGTTTGCGCGTCCTTCAGAATAGATACCGCCTGTAGGGAACCCGGATCCGGCGCCTTTTCAATCGTTGCTTTGATCTTGGTGGAGCCCTGCTTTGCTGACGGCGGCGCAACTACACTTGCCCCTGGCTGAGGTACTGGAGTTGCACCTGCGATGTCGGCCTTAACAGCTGGGCTGGTCGCCGAAGTTTTTGGGCCAAATTCCTTTTCCGCACGTCTCGCGGCGTCCGCGTGCTCCACGGCTGTTTGGATCATCTCTGACAAGCGTTGCAGCGCCGTGAAATCCCGTTCTTCGAACGCCCGGGGCCGTCCCGCCAGTAATTCGAACACACCGTATACTTCCTCTCCCCGGACCAGCGGGAGCACTACCACCGACGCGATTCCCAGGGCCTTGCAGCTCTCCCGGTTCACCCGCGGGTCGGTGTCGGCATCCTCACAGTGCAAAACCTTTCGGGTACGAACGCTTTCGGCCGAAAGCCCTGAATCGATTTGCAGGTGTGCACCTAACGCAGGCGCCGAATCTCCTGCACTGGCGCAGCAAACCATGTTCTCGCCGTCGCGCAATGCGATCGCTGCGCCGGAGGCGCCGGAAATGTACTGTGCGCGCTCGGCGAGCAGTTGCAGCGTGGCATCCAGGTCGCGCTGTGCCATTTCACCAAGCGACTTGCCGCCGTCCTCCCCGGGGAAGCGGAATGTTTCGCGCGCCATCGCGGGAGCGGCCGCAGCGCCGGCAGAGCTCGAGCGATGAGCACCCACCGAGGCAATCACCGGCGCCTGGGCCGGGTTCTTCTCCAGGTTAGGGTAGGTATCCATTCAAAAATTTAGTGAAATCTCTCATCGAGTTTCGCCCGGTGAAGATATGGTGTCAAGCGTAAACCCGCAGGTTCATGCCCCTAAGTTACTGCTGCAGCGTGTATTTAGGAGCCGGCATGTGTGGGCGCGGGCGACCCGCCCGCGAGAAGGCTTAATGAAAAGTAAAGCCAACCCTCGCCAGCAATCTTCCGCACCGCAGGGGATAAATTCCGAACCCGATTTGGAACCCGTGGACAGGAATTCCGTACCATGCGCGGCAGACCGTGGTGTATAAGGGTGCCCGTCGGCCAAATAGCAACCGGGTGGAACCGCACGTTCAACAACTTACGGAGGAAACGAATGAAGAAAATGATCTTGTTCGGTGTGACGTCATTGATCATTGTCGTGGCATCCCTTGGTGTTGTGCAGGCCCAGACCAAGAGCAAGAAGAGCGTGGTCTACGTCTCCGCAGACAGCGCGACATATACTAAAGCCCCGAATTCCCCAGGTGCCTCCATGGCCATCCTCTGGGGCGACCCGAATAAAGGTCCTCACGCAACATTCACGAAGTTCGAGCCCGGATACGACGCAGGGATGCACACCCACACCAATGACGTGTGGATCGCCGTTATCAAAGGTGCTTATCTTTATAAGGACGACGATGGCGAAAAGCGCGTCGGGCCAGGAGACTTTATCCGGGTCCCGGGTGGCCACAAACATTGGAGCGGTGGGGACAAAACTGAAGGCGCGTTGTTTTATGAGGAAGGGTCAGGGAAATTCGATCTGATACCTGCGAAGTAGCAGTATTCCCGGCTGAACGGGCTGGCAATTTACCGATTAGGCACCGCGTATAAATGGGTCACAAGGGATCCCTGTGACCCACGTTTTTTTAGGTTCTCGTCACGAAACCCACTAGCCAGGAAAACTACACGTTCTTTCCCGCAAGCGAGATGCACTCGTCGAGCACGTCAACGGCAACGTCGGCTTCGTCTTTGGTGACAACCAGCGCCGGGGCGATGCGGATTGTGCTTGGCCCGCATCCCAGGAAAAGGATCCCGCGTTCGAAGGCCAATTCGATGATGCGGTCACGCAACTCAGGACCGTATTCTTTGGTCTTCTGGTCTTTCACGATTTCGATGCCAACCATCAGCCCGCGGCCGCGGACATCACCCACTATCTTGTGCTTTCGTGGCCAGTCCGCCATGCGTTTCAGCATGTGGCCGCCAATTTCGCTGGAGTTCCTCAGCAGACCTTCCTTCTCGATCACATCGAGCGTGGCCAACGCGGCCGCGATGCAGACCGGGTTGCCGCCAAAGGTGGAGGCGTGCGAGCCCGGCACCCAATCCATGATGTCGGCGCGGCTCATGGTGACTCCGAGCGGCATTCCGGAAGCAATGCCCTTCGCCATGCAGACGATATCGGGATGTACGCCGGTATGCTCGATCGCCCACCACTTGCCGGTACGACCGGCACCACTCTGGACTTCGTCGGCGACCAGCAGAATTCCGTATTTGTCGCAAATGCGGCGTAATTCCTTCATGAAGACCGTCGGCGCGACTACATAACCGCCCTCGCCCTGCACCGGCTCGACGAAGATAGCCGCTACTTCTTCGGGCGCCATCGTTGTTTTGAATAGCTTGTCCTCTATGAAACGCGCGCAGCCTAGCGCGAAAGCCTCGGCATCCTGTGGACCGCCTTCGCAGCCGCGATACACATCCGGATAGCGAATGTGAGTGACGCCCGGCACGCCGGTACCGAACCGGCGCTTCTGCTGGGGCTTGGACGCGGTCAATGAGAGCGCGCCCATGGTGCGCCCGTGGAAAGCGCCGAAGAATGCAATCACGTTCTGCCGCTTGGTGTGATAACGGGCCAGCTTCAACGCGGCTTCAACCGCCTCTGCGCCGGAGTTGCCGTAGTAAATCCGGTGCGGTCCTGGCATGGGCGCGATCTTCGAGAGTCGCTCCGCCAGAGTAATCATGCTTTCGTAGTAAAAATCCGTGCCCGACATGTGGATCAGTTCGCCCGCCTGCTTCTGAATGGCGGCGACAACATCAGGATGGCAGTGCCCGGTCGATGTCACTGCGATGCCGGCGGAAAAATCGAAAAATTCGTTGCCGTCCACGTCCGTGACCACAATGCCCCGGCCGCTCTTGGCCACCAGGGGGTAGGAGCGTGTGTAAGACGGTGAGATGTACTTGTCGTCTCCTGAAAGAACCCGCTTGGCGTTCGGTCCAGGTATGGCAGTCTTGATTTTTGGTCCTGCGAGAGTCTTGGTAGTCATGGAATCCTCCGGAAAGCGGTCTTCATTTATTTGTCGCTGGTGGTCGGCCAGCAGGCGGTCGCGCCGAAAAAGGCGAATTCAGCCCTTAAACCACACAGAATTGGGAGGATGGAAGTAACTAATCGCTACCGAATAAGCTGGGACGCGCCTGCGAAGGCAACACTGCCAGATGACGGCGCGGGCACACGAGAAAGTCGAGCCAGCACACGGGCAGGTGCGAATTGGAGTTCTGTTGGCGCATCGGCTGACATTCCTCACTGATTATAGCCTGCGGACGCAAATGGCGTAACCCCCTTAATGCGTCATTTTGCGCGCTGGTAACGCAATCCCCGCCGCCCTTTCTCGCGCAAAAATGCGTCATCCTGAACCCGGCTTCAGCCGGTGAAGGATCTGGCGTGGAGAACTCAGAGCTCTGGTCATGCTGCGATTCGGGCGTCATCCGACCTCTTCCGAACACATTGTCACTTGCTTTGCTGCTTATAATGTGCGATTTGAGGCGTGGCCTGTGCCTAAACACCTATTTGCCGTGGTCGCTCTGCTGGTGTTGACGCTATTCCCGCATTACGCGCTTGCCGGGACGTCAAGCCGGGAGGGTCCTACGACTGTATCGCTGCGCGGCATAATTTTCTCCCAACCAATCGTTCTGTCACCGGGAGAAATACGAGACCTGACAACGACCTTGCAAAGCCGGAGCCATCAATTTTCGCTGGCTACGGAGAGCGAAAAGTTCGCAGACCATGCGGACGCCCTGGTACAACTGGCCTACCAGGATCACGGATATTTCCTGGCCAAGGCTACGTCTGAAGTCATACCAGTGAAAAGCAACTTGGGTTCGCCTCAGGTCGATCTGTTCGTCTCCGTGCATGAAGGACACCAGTATCGGCTTCTCGATCTCCGCTGGAAAAACACGACGAGATTTTCAGAACAACAACTTCTCGACCTGATGCCGGTCCATCCGGGAGAAATTTTTAGCCGGTCAAAGATAACAAAGGGTTTGGATGGGGTGCGCAAACTCTACCAATCGCATGGCTACATAAACTTCACTTTCGTTCCTAACATGGAATTCGACGAAGCCCAGCACGGCATTGCGCTTGAGATCGAAGTGGATGAGGGAGGCGCCTTTCATTGGGGCGATTTGCATGTTGAAGGAATGAGTGAACCTGACAAACGACAGCTTTTGCGGGGATGGGAAGCCTTACGTGGACAGGTTTACGGGAGCAGCCCCAACCACGTGCTCGACACGTTCTTTACCAGGTATTTCCGGCCGTTGCGTCGCGGGGTCACTCCCGCCGATTACGCAAGATGGCAAATCGACCAAAGAGCTCGCACCGTGGATGTTTACCTTTCATTGGAGTCCAACCCTTCGCTGCTAAAGCAGATCCCCAAGGCGTGGCGACTCTCACCGGCCAGCGACAAATCGAATCCTTAGCCGCAAGTATCCCGTCTGATATCTTTTAGTTCCCTGAATCTAGTTCCCTGAATCTCTTTCATGACTCAACCTCCGGGCCAACAACGCTTCGCCGTGATCCTCGCCTTCGCCCTGGTCTATTTCTTCTGGGGATCTACGTACCTGGGAATCGACATCGCCGTTGAGCAGATTCCTCCGGCCCTGATGTGCGGCATCCGCTTCACCATTGCCGGTGTTTTCATGCTGGTGTTTTGCGCAATGCGCGGACGCAGGATTTACTACCCTTGGTCACAACTCGGGCGGATGGCCGTCGTTGGCATTTTGCTCCTCATGGGTGGCAACCTCACCCTTTCCTATGCGGAGATGCATGTGGCCTCGGGCTTGGCAGCCTTGATCATCGCCGTGACCCCACTTTGGTTTCTGGTCCTCGATTCGCTGCTGCTGGGCCATCATCGCATCGCGGCAAGAGGAAAAATCGGCCTCGGGCTGGGCGTTGCGGGCCTGGCGGTTTTGTTATGGCCCGATCTCGTCGCCACGAGTCACTTAGGACGAGTCCAGCTCTGGGCTTCGATCAGCTTGTTAGGTGGATCGTTCAGTTGGGCCTTGGGCTCGGTGCTTTCGAAAAAATGGAAGTCGCCCGACGTGGATGCTTTTTCAGCCACTGCGTGGCAGATGATCGCAGCTGGTATTGCAAATTCTCTTGTTGCATTCGTTCTTGGCGATCTCTCTAGAGCGATTTGGACTCGTCGGGGAGTCGGTGCCATGCTCTACCTGGTGGTTTTCGGATCGTGGGTGGGATACACCGCCTACATCTGGCTTCTGAACCACGTGCCTACTTCGAAAGTTTCCACTTACGCGTACGTGAATCCGGTAGTGGCGGTATTTCTGGGATGGCTCGTCTTGCATGAGCGAGTGGACGCTTACATCCTTGCCGGCACCGCCGTCGTGGTAGCCTCGGTTGTTCTGGTGACCAGTGCGCAGGTGACGGCCACGACAGTCACAGAAGAGATGCCCGCGGTAGAAGCTGTGTCCTGAGTTTTCACAGGCGAGCCGGCGCAACCGGGTCGGCGCTGCAATCTGTCGGTTTATTTCATATGTCAACATGTGTGCGTTGCGGTCGCGAGTTGCCGTCCTTCTCGGTGGGAGAGTCTTCATCCCTCTGCCGTGATTGCCGCGCCAGTACAGCCATGGCCGCTCCTCCGGTCGAGGTCGTATCTTCGACTGCCCGTTTCCGCGTGCGTCAACCATTCCTCCTGACTCAGGTCATTGTCGGCATCAATGTTCTGGTATTCGTCGCCATGGTGTTTTCGGGAGTGTCCCCCCTTGCGCCGACGGTCCAGCAGCTTATCAACTGGAACGCGAACTACGCGCCATTATCTCTTGGACTGGAGCCCTGGAGAATTCTCGCTTCCAACTACGTCCACATTGGGATCATTCACATTTTCTTTAACATGTGGTGCTTGTGGAACCTGGGTGGGCTGGCCGAGCGCATCTTGGATCGCTGGACATACCTTCTCATCTACACCGCAAGCGGAATTGGTGGCAGCCTGGCCAGCCTTTGGTGGCATCCGCAAGGCATCGGCGCAGGAGCATCCGGAGCGATCTTTGGACTTGCAGGCGGACTGATTGCCATCCTTTATCTCGGAAAGCTTCCCATCGCGAAGGAAGCGCTGAAGCCTACTTTAAAGAGTCTGATAACTTTCGCCGCCTACAATTTGTTCTTCGGGCTGGTGCCGGGTATCGACAATTCGGCCCATCTTGGAGGTCTCGCTACCGGGCTAGGGATCGGTGCCATTCTCGCCAGGAGCTTTACAGAATCCCAGGACGACCGTGCACGCTGGCGAAACTATGTGCTGGTGGGCACAGCGCTACTGCTCTTCGCGGTTTACACCTACCTCAAGCAGAGGGCACACCAGTAATCCGGCGACATCTTTGTGGTCCCGCATGAAATCCCGACGAGCGTAGTGGCCGGAAATGCGTTTTTCCTGTCGGTCGCCAGCAGTTCACGGTTACTACGACGCATTTTCCTCTTCCTCGTCGCCATCTCCAGTCACCAGATCGGCCGCATGCCGGCCTACCGTGTACGTCGATTTTTGGCCTTCGTCCGGTTCGAAAGTAACTCGCGCAGGCCGGCGTCCCACGCCGGCGCCGGACACTCGGAATCGGGCATGTCGTCTTCGCCCGGTTCACCAAGAGACTTCTTCAATACTGGCTTGCGCCGTCCCACTTGTATAAACGACAGCAAAAAATTTCTTGCCGCCATCAGAGACGCCGCAATAAGCGACATAGTCCCGGTACCAGCTGGCCACCGAGTAGTAAGAACCGAACTCGGGTAACGCAATCGCTGAAACATGGCCGGTGATACGGTCGACGAGTAGCCATCCGCCGCGTTGCCACACCCAACGCAGAGCATTCTCAACTGGCAAGTTGTCATTGACCCGGAATGCGCGTCGGACTACAAACAGACGCTCGGTGATCTCATGTGGCGTCCCCAGCGTGAATTCTTTCGTCCGACTGTCGACATACAGGCCACGCACCTTCAGATCGAGGCACTTGCCATCGTTCGGTCCCACGCACCATTTGATCGGGGTCCATTTGCCGAAGCTGACGACGTGCGGCTTGCTTGCGCCCCGTGCGGGTGAAAGGAAAGACAGAAGCCAAAAATGCCGACGAAAACGTACAGACTGCAATCGATTCATGCTGCGACGCTATGCATGTCAGGACCTCGGCACAAGGACATGCGTCACATCGCCCAACTCGATTCCCATATTGGGAATACAATCATCCCGGAGAATTTCGCGCACTCTCAAATCCGGTACAATAAGCGAAGTTAACTCCCGTTGATGATGAGCCCCCGTCCTAAACCACCGACATCCATTGCTTCCCCATCCCAGTCACACCCCGACGGAGGCGACGCTCGACGCCACGCCTTCCGCATTCTTGTTGTGGATGACAATGAAGACATCATGGTGCTCATGCAGGAACTGCTCGCCACCCGCGGCTACGACGTGATAGCGGTCCCCGACGCAGCTCGCGCCGAAATCGAAGTGCTTCGCCGCCCTCCCGACTTGATTCTTTCGGACGTGATCATGCCGGGCAAATCAGGATACGAATTGTGCCGCGAACTCAAAGCCAATCCTGCCACCCGGCTGATCCCGTTCGTGCTGATCACCGGCCTCACCGATCGTCAGGACCGCCTGCTCGGAATTGAATCTGGCGCTGACGATTTTCTGCACAAGCCGATCTTCCCCGAAGAGCTGTTCGCGCGGGTCAAGTCGCTGCTCAAGCTCAAGGAATTCACCGACGAATTGGAAACCGCGGAATCAGTTCTGTGCACTCTGGCGCTGAGTGTCGAAAGCCGCGATCCCTACACCGAGGGTCATTGCGAACGGCTGGCCCTGAATGCCAGCGATCTCGGCCGCCATCTCGGGCTTGGCCAGGAATCGATTGTGGCTTTGCGGCGCGGTGGGTATCTGCATGATCTGGGGAAGATTGCAGTGCCGGATGAAATCCTGAAAAAGGGAACCAATCTCACCGCTGATGAGTGGACAGTGATGAAATTGCATCCCATCACGGGCGAAACCATTTGCCGTCCGCTCAAGTCGCTACGCCTGGTATTGCCGATCATTCGCAACCATCACGAGCATTGCGATGGCAGCGGCTATCCCGATGGTTTGCGCCGGAATGAAATCCCCCTGCTGCCTCGAATCCTGCAGGTGGTTGATGTCTACGACGCTCTGCGCACCGCCCGACCTTACAAGCCCGCTCTGATTCACGAACAGGCGGCGCAAACCATGCGCCAGGAAGCTCGCTCAGGATATTGGGACGAAGAGCTGGTGGGGGAATTCTTGTCACTGCTGGAAAATCGAAGGCAGGTTGCAAGCCACGTCGCCTAAGCCATAGTCGCGTAGGCCCCACTCAAAAAGAACACATGCAAGCTATGAAGTTGACGCTGCTTTTGCTTGCGTGTCTGGCAACGGAACGGTAGTAATTCCTACACCCCGCTTGTACCGCACCGTCAGCTTCGCCGAACAATCACCGCACAACCAGAAGAACTCCAGACTCTGAGCAGTTTTTTGCGTCTGTTGGCCCTCAGAGTCTTCGGTGCTTACATCTATGCGAAATAGTTTGCCCTCGTGTAAATACAGAAAAAGATTCGGGCACACGGGATTGGCACATTTGGAGAGCATATCTCGCCTCGGAGCGTTTGATGAATGCTACTCCCCAGAGGTTGAATGGAGCACCAGAAAAAGTTTTGCGGGATCCCACATGAATTTCAAATGCAAACAGGGCAGGTTCGCCTATATTGCGAAATGAATCGAATCTCAGGGGGCGTTACGCTACGGCTTTCGATCGATTCCGCACCGTTTCAGCAACCCTCCGTCCCATCTCTGACGTAGTGACTGCACTCTGGCCGCTCTTGACCAAATCCTTCGTGCGGGCCCCCGATGTCAGCACGTCAGCTACTGCCGACTCAATGCACGTCGCCTCGGCTTCCAGTTTGAACGAGTACCGCAACAACATCGCGGCGGAAAGGATCGCGCCCAGGGGATTCGCGATACCCTGACCGGCGATGTCGGGTGCGGACCCATGGACTGGTTCATACAAGCCCACCTTTCCACCAATGCTGGCTGAACCCAGCATCCCCAGCGAGCCCACCACTGCGCCCGCCTGGTCGGAGAGAATGTCGCCAAACATGTTTTCCGTCAGTACCACATCGAATTCCGCTGGCCGGGCTACCAGAGCCATCGCTGCCGAATCCACATACATGTGGTTCAACTTCACTTCGGAATATTGCTGGCCCACCCGCGTCACAACCTCACGCCACAGGCGCGAGCAATCCAGAACATTGGCCTTGTCCACCGAGGTCACCTTGCGCCGCCTCGGCCGCGCCAGGCCAAAAGCAACGTGGGCGATGCGTTCAATCTCCGATTCGCCATAGGTCATCGTGTCAATCGCGGAGCGATGACCGGCCGTCCCCATCGTCGTTCGAGGTTGGCCAAAATAAATGCCGCCCAGCAACTCCCGAACAATCATGACATCGGTTCCGCGCACTACGTCTGCCCGCAGCGGCGAACAATCTTCCAGTGCGGTGAAGCAGATCGCCGGCCGCAGATTGGCAAACACTCCCAACTCGCGCCGCAACCGCAATAGCCCCGCCTCAGGTCGAAGATGGCTGGGATAGGCATCGAACGCTGGTCCCCCCACCGCCCCCAGCAGCACTGCACCTGAACTCAAGCAAGCCTGCAAGGTGTCGGCCGGGAGAGGGTCTTTAGCAGCGACAAGGGCTGCTCCCCCGACTGGCTTGCGCGTCAAATTGAGCTGATGGCTGTAGGCTTCAGCGATTGTTTCCAGAACACGAATCGCTTCGTCGGTAACTTCCGGACCGACCCCGTCGCCAGGAAGAATCGTTAGGTTGAGGATCATGCGGATTTATTGTATTGCCGAACAGGGCTGTGCGGAAACAAGCGCCCGATAGAACAAGGCAAGGCACTTGTGGGTATGTTGCTTAGGAGGTCTGTCGCGCGCTACCCGCCAGGCTCTACACTCCCCACAAGTAATCTTCCTGCTCACCGTGATGATCTGCCACAGAATGCAAAGGCAGATTGCACTCCGTCGCGAGAGAAGTTGGGGATGCCTTCTGGTAGAAGCTCAACCCGGCGGCAACCGGAGTCGCCACTTTCACCGACGAAATGCGCAGCGCGGAGTTGCGTGTCTCCTGGATCAGGTCCAGCAGATGGTGTTCCTCCACATGCTTGATCTTGTCCGCCAGGACTACAAACCGGCGATAGATGTCGTCGAGTTCGCGGCGGTCAAACTGGAATCCCAGTTGTTCGCACCGCAGCCCGAGCGCATGTCTTCCGGAGTGCTTGCCAAGCACCAGCCTTGAATCCGGTACGCCCACGGATTGCGGCGTCATGATCTCGTAAGTCAGCGGGTTCTTCAGCATGCCATCCTGATGAATGCCGGCCTCGTGTGCAAAGGCATTCCTCCCGGTGATTGCCTTGTTTGCCTGTACAGTCGCACCGGTCAAATCGCTCAGCAGATGGCTTGATGGAAAAAGCTCTTCGGCAACCACACCGGTTTCGTACGGATATCTGTCAGGCCGCACCCGCATGGCCATCACAATCTCTTCCAGTGAAGCGTTGCCTGCCCGCTCGCCAATGCCGTTGATGGTGCACTCCACCTGGCGAGCGCCTGCGGCGACCGCAGCCAGGGAATTTGCCACCGCCAGTCCCAGATCATTGTGGCAATGCGCCGAAATCACGATGTGGTCCGGTACGCGCTGCCGGATATTCCGCAGCAGTTCGCCATACTCCTCCGGCATGCTGTAACCGACGGTGTCTGGAATGTTCAGTGTCGTTGCGCCCGCTTCCACCACCGCGTCAAGAACCTGGTAGAGGAATTCATGGTCGGTACGGGTAGCGTCCTCGGGAGAAAACTCCACGTCCGCACACAAAGACTTGGCCAGACGAACTGAATCGCGGGCCTGTTCCAGGCACTGCTGACGCGAAATCTTGAGCTTGTACTGGAGATGAATGTCGGAAGTCGCAAGGAAGATATGGATCCGCGGGTGGGCAGCTCCTTTGACCGCCTGCCACGCTCTCTCGATGTCCTGGCTGGAAGCGCGAGCCAGCGCTGCGATGATGGGCCGTCGAATCGTGGCCGCGATCGCCTGCACTGCCGCAAAATCGCCGTCCGAGGCGATGGGGAAGCCTGCTTCGATGATGTCTACGCCAAGCCGGTCAATCTGGTGCGCCAGGCGCAGTTTTTCCTGCACATTGAGGCTGCAGCCGGGAGACTGTTCACCGTCGCGAAGCGTAGTGTCAAAGATCGTGATGCGGGCTCGTTCCATGGTCCGAAATCCTCCTGCCAACATTCATGCTACGAGCGGCACGCTCTAAAGCAAAGCTTATAATCTTTGTATTAGTATTAGTAAATATTATTTAGTAAGATAAACTAATAGTAATTTCACTTTTGTAAGGGGTTTCGGTATGGACCTGGGACAGCTCGAAGTGTTCCTCACGGCAGCGCGGGAAGGGAAGTTTTCCCGCGCTGCCGAAAAACTTCACCGCACTCAATCCGCTGTGAGCCAGTCGATTCACAAGCTCGAGGAGGACGTCGGTGAGCCCTTGTTTGACCGCTCTTCTCGCGACGGCCAGCTGACCGACGCGGGCCACGTTTTGCAGGAATACGCCGAGCGCCTGCTAAACCTCCGCGACGATGCCAGCGGAGCCCTGGCGGAACTGCGCGAGTTGCAACGGGGAAAACTGGCCATCGCTGCCAATGAATTTACTGCGCTTTATCTCCTGCCGGTGCTGGCCGAGTTTCGACGCCTACACCCCATGATCCGGATCATGGTGCAGCGTTCCCTTGGCAGCCATATCCCTGGAGATGTGCTCCGGCACAACTCCGAGTTGGGTGTCCTCACGTACGATCCTGACGAGCCGCAGCTCCATTCCATCGTCGTTTATCTCGACGAACTGATTTTCGTGGTCCCGCCCACCCATCCACTCGCTAATGAACCAGAGGTGAGTATCAGGCAACTGGGAGCCGAGTCATTTGTTGCCCATATCGTCTCGTCTCCCTATCGCGAAAAAGTGATCCAGGCATTCAAGCGCCACAAGACGCCCCTGCACATGGACATCGAACTGCCCACCCTGCAGGCCATCAAACTTTTCGTAGCCATGGGGAACGGTGTGGCGCTGCTTCCTGCAATCAGCGTGGAAACCGAACTCGCGCGCGGAGAACTGGTGCGTATTCCGGTGCGCGAGCTTCGCTTGCATCGAAAACTGCGGCTGGTCTACCGAAAGGCCGCCAGCATTTCGCATGCGGCTCGCGCGTTTCTTAAGGTGGCGGAAGCGGTCTCGATCAACCGCCGTGGCTCGTATCGCTTCCAGAACGAACGCTAGAAAAAATATTGTGCTGGCGTTACTTCGCGCTGCTTTCCGAACTCGAAGAAGCATTGCGAAGATCCACACTCGATGTTGATCTCATAGAGTCAAAATCAAGGTTATTCCTTGACAAGCTTTCCGTGCGCGAGTGAGAATCCGGTCTCTCTTCCATTAGGCAGCCCTACCGCCTTTCACATAGGCCCTTTTTCGGACCCAGGTATTCATCGTGACGCCCACCTCGTTTCGCTTGTCCCGCCGGGTCGGAGGAACTGTGAAGCTGTTAAGAATTCTCTCGATCGCGTGTCTTTTCCCGCTTGTCCTTGCAGTTTCGCTGCTGACGTTAGTCGCACCTTTAAATGCGGCGAAAGCTCCTGCCTCCACCTGGAACGAGAGCGCATGGGGAACACCGCGAGGTTTTCGGCGTGGACCGGGTGCGGCCACGATTCCCCCTCCAGGCTTTCGCGGCGAAAGCCGTGCTCGCGTGTCCGGCCCGGCAACTCGTGCAGCGAACTCCAGCATCGATGATCCGATTTTCTTCATCCCGCCCGCTTATCCCTCAGGCGCTGCAGGCGCACGATCGGTCGTCGTCGAAGACTTTAATGGCGACGGCAAGCCGGATTTGGCAGTCACCAATCACTGTTTTGACACCAATTGCACTTCTGGTGCGGTAGGTATTTTGTTGGGGAACGGCGACGGCACCTACCAACCTGCTGTTACCTACAACTCCGGAGGATATTTCACCCAGACCGTGGCCGCAGGAGACTTCAATGCTGACGGCAAACTGGATCTCGCGTTGGCCAACCAGTGCAATGACGCGAATTGCACCAACGGCTCCGTAACAGTTCTGCTGGGGAATGGAGACGGGACTTTTCGCGCCGCTGTGAGCTATCCCTCTGGAGGAGATGCCATGTTCGTGGCCGCCGGAGATTTGAACGGAGACGGCAAACTGGATCTGGTTGTCGCCAACAACGAGACCAATAACGTCGGCGTCTTGCTGGGAAATGGGAACGGAACGTTTCAGCCGGTAGTCGAGTATGCGTCAGGCGGAACGCAGGCTTCCTCTTTGGCCCTCGCGGACCTGAACGGAGATGGACATCTCGATCTGGCGGTAACCAATTTCCTTAGCGGCAATGTCTCGATTCTGTTGGGAAATGGAAACGGAACTTTCCAATCCGCGGTGAGCTATCTCAGCGGAGGCTCCTTGGTCAACGCCGTCGTAGTAGCGGACTTCAACCACGACAACAAACCTGATCTCGCCGTGGCCAACCTCTGCAATGACCCTAACGCCTGCACGGCCGGCGTGGTGGGTGTCCTGCTCGGCAAGGGAGACGGGACGTTCCAACCCGCTGTCACCTACGCACCCGGCGGGCAGGATTCTTATTCTGTTGCAGCCGCCGACTTCAACGGCGATGGCAAGCTGGATCTCGCTGTTTCCGATGAGACCACTGGACTCACCGTGCTGGTAGGAGCCGGTGATGGCACATTTCAGCTTGGACCCACTTATGACTCCGGAGGGATGGATTCCTTCTTTGCCGTGGTCGCGGACATTAACGGCGATGGCAAAGCTGACATTGTCATGTCGAACGATTGTGCCTCGGACTGCTCAACTGGCTCGGTAGTTGCGCTGATCGGAAATGGCAACGGCAGCTTCCATGCCCCGGCAAAATTCCTTACCAACGGATCCACTTTCCTCGCTTCTACCGCAGGAGACTTCAATCACGACAGCCGCTCTGACCTGGTCCTGACCGGCGGGTGCGGAAATGCCGACTGTTCCGTTGGCTCGGTGGATGTCTTGCTGAATGCCGGCAACGGGAACTTCGAACCGGCCGCCAGTTATGGCTCCGGTGGCTCTTCCCCAATCTCGGTGGCCGTTGGTGACTTCAATGGCGATGGCCAGCCTGACATTGCGGTTTCCAATTCCTGCGCGAGTCCAGAGGATTGCTCCAGTGGAACTATGGGCGTGCTGCTCGGAAAAAGCGACGGGACCTTTCAAACGGCCGTGGTCAGCGGTGTTCCTCCGGGAACTCTCGCTGTCGGAGACTTCAATGGGGACGGCAGGCTTGACTTGGCAATAACTTCCTCACCCACCGGCAGTGCAAGTGGATCGAATGGCTCTGTCAATATTCTCCTGGGGAACGGGAACGGAACTTTCGCTTCTGCTGTGGCTTTCTCTTCCGGCGCTCCTTATGCTCACGCCGTAGCCGTGGCGGACTTCAACGGTGACGGCAACCTCGACCTCGCAATTGCGAATGGCAACTGTATGAATAATAATAATGAAGAGGGTGAGTTGCAGTGCGGCACCGGTTCGGTCGGTCTCCTGCTGGGGAACGGTGACGGAAGCTTTAAACCCGCGGTACTTTATTCGACGATCGACACTTTTGCATTCACCATAACCACCGGCGATTTCAATGGTGACGGCAAACTCGATCTTGCAGTCGGCAACGCCAACTGTGCGATTCCAACGCTCTGTGAACCAGGCACTATTGCAGTGCTTTTAGGCGGCGGCGATGGGACGTTCAAGACGGCCGTAACCTATCCCTCGGGCGACTCATGGCCCGCGTTCAATCACGCCTCGTCCAACTCCGTGGCAGCCACCGATCTCAACGGAGACGGCAAGCTTGACCTGGTAGTGTCCAACAAGAATGTCCTGTTAGGAAACGGCGACGGCAGTTTTCAGCCGGCTCAAAGCTACAATCCCTCGGCGATACCAGCCGTCACGGACCTGGTGGCCGACTTCAACGGGGACGGTATTCCCGACTTGGTCGCTGCTGATCCTGCCTATCTCACAGTATTGCTCAACGATTCGTCTGCTTTCCGGCAGGCAGCGTCGACCGCGCTGACTTCTTCGCGGAATCCCGCAGAGGTTGGCCGCCGCGTTACCTTTACCGCGACTGTCACTTCGTCCACTCAAACTCCCACGGGAACAGTCACCTTTAGCGACAGCGGCCACGCCCTGGGCACTACGCCAATCGCCAATGGCAATGCGCAGTTTTCCACCTCCGCGTTCGACGCGGGCATCCACGTCATAACCGCCAGCTACAGCGGCGACCAAACATTTCTGCCCAGCACTTCGCCTGAGCTCAAACAGGCCATCAAGGCAGACACTCGCACCGGGCTGACTTCATCGCACAATCCATCCCGGCATCATCAGCCCGTGACCTTCACCGCCGCAGTCTCTGCGAATTCGGGGGACACTCCCACTGGAACCATCACGTTTAGAGATTTCTCCGCCGTAATCGGGACCGCCCAGTTGAGTGGTGGCGAGGCGACCTTCACCACGTCCCGGCTGCACAGGGGATTGCACCTCATCCGCGCAACCTATGGCGGCAGCCCTACCGACCGCCACAGTTCGGCGCTGCTCACGCAGAGAGTGAAGTAGTGAAATAACTGCAGGTTTTAGTCACGCCATCAGAGCTTCAGCCTGTGCGACCAGGTGTGTCGCTGCCCTGCTTTTCGGAACGACAGCGTGGATCCCGGCCTTTCGTGACAGACGTTGCACTTCGGGGCCGTCGTGCGCCGAAAATAGAATGATGCAGACGTTGGGCAGGATTCTAATCAGCAACGGTGCCGCTTCCAGTCCGTTCATCACCGGCATCGAGAGGTCCAAAATGATCAGGTCAGGTCGCAGGCTCGGAGACTTCTCCACGGCCTCGCGGCCGTGTCCCGCCTCTCCACAGACCTCAAAACGGGGATGGGAGTCAAACAAGGGACGGACGCTTCTCCGGATCGCCTCGTTGTCATCTACAACCATCACCCTCTTCTTCGACATATTCTTTCACGTCGTCGAAGACCTTTGATGCGCGCGGACACCCGGGGTTTTACGTTTTCTTTCAAATCCGTTGTTTTCTGCGTAAAGTAGCCAGAAATGCCCCGAATTTCTACGCGGGTTCGAGAGCCCGAGCGTGGGAACGTACTACTGGCGCCGCCATCTAGCCTCCATGGAACAGCACTGACTCGGGAAGGGCACGACTTCAGTCGTGCCGCCACGTGCTGACTTTGTAGCGCTTCAGCGCCTGGGGTTCGCTGGTTTTCATCGATCGCAACGCGAACCTCCGGCCGACAAGCCCACCGCAGCGGCTGAAGCCAAGCTCTTGTTGAGCGGCCCTTCGGCACGACTGAAGTCGTGCCCTTCCCGACTCGCACTCATGCGCTTAGACCGAGATCAAGATTGAACTACTTTGCGATTTCTCTACCTTGACCTCAATGCTAAGATGCTCGGCTGCTACAGGGAATAGAAGCGCAAGCGTAGTCCGAGAAGAACGTAACAGGAATCAAAACTTCAATCGGCGGGAAAACGGATAACAACCGAGGCAAGCTTCCCGCAAAGACAGCCGCGTAACGCGGCTCAGTTCTACGAGGACAGTCATCGACGGCGCCTCCCGCGGCACTCCCAGCGCCAACGGTGGCAGTCCTCGTAGACCATTATCGTGAAAATATCCACCCAATGGATATCGGGCGAACCGATATACTAGGCTCCTGCAGGTAGGTATCCATGCGCCTTCCCCGCCTCGAAGTTTTGTGCAACCTCATAGTTCTCACAGTTGCCACCGCTATGATCGCGCAGGACCTTCCGCCACAACCGAAAAGTGACGCCAAGATCTGCGTTGCCACAGTTGCAAATGCGAGTACAACCCGCGCCTTTGTCGAACACCTTACGGAGCGGCTGACCGGGAGCCTGAAACAGGACAAGATCACTGCTGAGGCGATGGACTCGCGGACGACAGATAAATTTCCCTTGGAACTGGGCAACGACAACGGCGAGGAGGCGAAGGAGAAGGACTGCGACTATATCCTCCTCTCCCAAATCCGCGACCCGCGACAGCATCCACTCGAACCTCAAGCGCCACAGATTTCGATCGGTGGCCGCGTTCCCAGTGTGGACGCAAGCGACTCGCATCCCGTTTACCGCGACAACTTGCAGGTAGCTTTCGCCCTATTTCGAGTCGGACGATTCAAACCCGTTCTGGAAACCTATGTCCTGGAAAGGCCGTCCGCCAATGCGTTGGAAACGCTTTTGCCAGCGATGGATCATGAAGCGAACAGAGTGGACCACGAGTTGAAGAAACACTAGCGGCGCCACGCTGCTTCACTTTGCGTTTTTCCGAGTGCCTGATTCGCACTCTATCTCACTGTGAGACGACCAAGTTACCTTGGTTACCTCAATCGGCTCATTGTGATCCACGCATCCGGATAATCCCATTAGATTGTGTTCACGAAGTTCGGGCTCAATGGACTTGAGCAGTCTCAATGTGACACGGAGTGGATCATGAAGCGCCGCTCGTTCTTTCATCTGGCCTGGAGCGTTCCTGCATTAGCGTTGTTCCCGCATGAGCCGTTGCCACAACCACCCGATGGATTGCAGCCGCTACACGAATGCGTCGACCGGCCTGATTTGCCATGTCCCGCGTGCATGAAGTGGACCGGTGATCCTCTGGCCTCGAAGGCAAATATGTCAGTAGCCTCTAAACTCCGGAAAATATTTTTGCGACGCGCGAGCTAATCATGGGGGACCTATGAGAAGGACATGGAGACTCGGTTGCGCTGTCCATCTTGATTCCCGGAATTATCGCGTGGTTTTACACCTAGGCACTATGGTCGCTCTACACTTATTTTCCGAAGCATCCGATTCCGGCAGAGGGGAGGATTTATCCGAGAGGGATCCATGGAATTACGGTGTATCAAACGCTCGCAGAGCGAAACAAACTCGATTTTTCGCTGGGAGTGTCCATAACCATCTGTGCTGTCGGTTTCACGCTGGCCATCATCAGGAGGAAAGACGGAAAAGATTGCGGGGGAAATCCCTGCGAAATCCAACTAGCTCGAATTCTTGAATGTCACCGGCGCGTATTGTTCGCACCAAGGAGGATCTATGGACCAGGACATAGAACATGAACACGAACGAATAAGAGTAATGTTCGGACTTGGCCGCGACGGCGAGGCGGTTGCTGTCGTTGACCCCGAGGATCTAAAGGCTGTTTGGGAAGTCGGGCAGGAAACCGTCAAGAGGCACCCCCAGGGAAACGTTGCGATTGGTCTTGAGATTTTCAGGCGAGCTTGCAAGGCGGGTACGAATGTTTCCGCAGTCATCTACCGCATGCAGCTCATCCGTATGCGTCAGAAGATGCAGCCCGATATCATGGACCCTTTGCTCCAGGACAAGCCCGAGGCCGTGTTCAGAGCAGCCGCGGAAATTCCTATGGAGTGGATCGGCGTCAGCAAGGTGCGGCATGGCTTGCCGTATGATTTCGATGATTTTTTGCGCCGGGTGCGCGAATCGCAATAGAAGGCTCGACCCAACTGGGACCATTCGTCTGTTTTTCGTCGTTTCGAGGATAAGCCACGAACGGGCCTTGAACCAGTCCATAGACACAAGCAGAAGAGCACTACGCGGGAAAAGCGCGACGCGGGAAGAGCAGCACTCGGGAGAGCAGCATGCGGGAAATCACGACGCGGGAAGGGCACGACTTCAGTCGTGCCGGCAAATGCTGAAATCCTGCCGCGCTTCAGCGCCTGAGGTTTGCTGTTCTACCGGCTTCGACAGCACGCGAACCTTCCCCGCCGAGCCGAGAAGCACCCCGCAGCGACTGAAGCCAAGTCATGTCGAGAGCGTTGTCGGTACGACTAAAGTCGTGCCCTTCCCCAGCTCCGAAGCCCTCTCTCTTGCCAGGAATTGTGTTGTGGGAAACGGCTAAACCCTTGAACGAGTGGTGGGCGCTGTAGGATTTGAACCTACGACTTCCACCGTGTGAGGATGGCACTCTACCGCTGAGTTAAGCGCCCACTCGAGCCGTCGCTATATTGTAGCAAACGAACCAGTTCCCCGTACCCACCTGCCGTGATACGCTAATCGAACTGCTCACCCTGAAGCCGGTTTTCCGGGTCTGCAGCCGCGCCATCAGACTCAGAGATGCCGACCGAACCCAGACCCGCCAAAGTACCCGTAGCCCATAGTACCGAAGGCACTTCTGGGTCGGACGCCGACACGGCCGGGACGCAACTTTCGCCGTCCGAAGGGGTTCAATCAGATGTGAGCACCATTGCCATGGATCGCGGGTTGCTCGCAATGGCGGGCGGACCTCAGCAGACCGCTGCTGCGGCGAATGCAGCCCTGACTGGCGAAGGCCAGACCGATGCCGACGTCATGCTTCGCGTGAAGGCCGGCGATGACTCCGCATTCGATTATCTGGTTCAAAAATACCGGCGTCCGATTGTGAACTTCATGTACCGCATGGCTCACAATTCCGCCGGAGCGGAAGATCTGGCGCAGGAAGTTTTCCTCCGCGTCTACCGCTCGCGGGAGAGTTATGAGGCCAGCGCGAAGTTCACCACCTGGCTTTATCGTATCGCGACCAATCTCGCGGTGAATCATGCGCGCGACACGCGGCACGAGCGTCCCGAGAACCAGGTCAGTCTGGATGAACCGGACGAGGAAAGCGGTCATACGCTGGATTTGCCGGACGCGACACCGAGTGTCGAACAGAACCTGGTGCAAAAGGAAAGAGTGGCGGCGATTCGCCAGCGTGTCCAGGCACTGCCGGAGCGGCAACGCATCGCGGTGATGATGCACAAATATCAGCAGATGGATTATCGCCAGATCGCCGAAGTACTGAAGCTGAGCGAATCCGCCACCAAGTCTTTGCTGTTCCGGGCTTATGAAACGCTGCGCGAACAGCTGCGGGAATTTGTCTAGGTTGGGCGTGGGTAAAGGAAGATGTTATGAAGTGCAATTGCGACGATACTCGTGAACTGATGCCTGATCTGGCCGCCGGGCTGACTACGCTCACGCCGGAGGTCAAGGCTCATCTGGATGCATGCTCGGAATGCGCGGGCAAGCTCGAAGCGTTCCGCCAGACCATGTCACTGCTTGATGAGTGGCAGGCTCCGGAGCCCTCGCCCTATTTCGATGTCCGCCTGAATGCCCGTCTGCGAGAGGAAGTGCAAAACGCGACTCAGTCGGTGGGCTGGCTGCGCTGGTTGCGGAAGCCTGCTCTGGCTGCATCGTTTGCGCTGTTGATGGTGGTGAGCGTGACTCTGGTTCGCATGAATAGTGGCAGTCGAAGCGATTCCGCCGCCAACACTCCGGCGCCGCCGATCGCCGCTGCTTTACAGGCTCAGGCAGAGCCAGGGACCGCCGTAGGAGATTTGCAGGCGTTGGAAAAGAACCAAAACCTGTACTCCGATTTCGAGGTGCTCGATGATCTCGAAGTTCAGCAGGATGTGACCGCGAATCCGTAACGTTTCTTCGCGAACAGTGGCGATCCTTTCGCTCAAATGATCTGGCGGAAACCGGCAGGAAGCCGGAAGCCAAAAAACAAAGTGCCAAAACTTAAGTCCATCACGGCGACAACTCCGTCCGCGCTAGCGGGCCTCATCCTCGTGCTCACGCTCGCGGTCTCGCCGTCTATGGCCCAGACTCACGTCGAACGCGTCGCGAGGCGCGAAGAGCGCCAAGCCGCCCGTCAGGAGGCGAAGGGCAATCACGCCGGACAATGGTTGCGCCGCTACAAAGACCTTCCTCCGGATCAGCAGCAGAAAGCTTTGAGCAATGATCCCCAGTTCCAGAGTCTTCCGCCTGCGCGCCAGCAGTTGCTTCGCGAACGGCTGCAGCGCTTCAGTAGTCTTCCGCCTCGGCAGCAGGACCGCATTCTGCAGCGGATGGAGACTTGGGAGCATCTGACCCCCGATCAGAAACAACAGGCGCGGCACCTGTTTTCGCAGCTTCAGGAACTCCCTGCCGAGCGCCGCAAAAAAGTGCGTGTCGCTATTCGCGACCTGCGCGCCATGCCTCCGGAGCAGCGTCAACAGGTGATTGAGTCTGACCGCTTCAAGAGTGAATTCTCGCCTCAGGAACGCGATCTTCTCGGCAACGTGTCCCGCCTGCCGCTCGCCCCTGCTGAAAATGGCCCTCCGGGCGAGCCCGTACCGGAACAATAGAGTGCTTCAGAAGCACTGCCGGCTTCACTACGCAGGACCCACGGGCAACCCTAAACCCCTATCCAGCAACCAAGTCCCGGATGTAATCAACGCTTAAGGAGCGAACATCAATGCCCAGTAAATATCGACACCTCAGTTCGTTATTGCTGGCCGTCGCTTTCCTCGCACCGGCCGTGATGACTGGATGTGGCACGCGCAACTATCACGATCCGTACTACAACGATTATCACCGCTGGGACCGTCACGAAACCGTTTACTACAACCGGTGGACAGTCGAAAATCACCGCGATCATCGTGACTTCCGCAAGCTGAGTAACGAAGATCAGAAACAGTACTGGACCTGGCGGCACAGTCATCACGACTAATCTCGCGACGGCATGAACGGTTCGCCTGTGGCGCGGGCTCTCGCCCGCGCAATCCCCTCCCCTCCTCCCCCCAAAATCTTCCATGTCCGCGGGTCACTGTAAACCGCGCGCTCGTTAGCTCTGCGTCCACGTTGGTTGGGTTACACTAAGGGCCTTTCCCAATTCTCAGGAGGTATGCGTTATGCCCGAAGCCACCGTCAGTGGCGCCGATTTTAAGAAGCAGATGCGCGAAGGTGCGCCCAAGATGGGTTTGTTCGTGAACTCGCACAGCCCGACTGTCGCCGAGCAACTGGCTCACAGCGGTTATGACTGGTTGCTCGTGGACACGCAACACGGTCCCATGGGCTACGAAAAGCTTTCTGCCATGCTCTCAGGAATCTCCAACGGCGGAGCGAAGTCCCTGGTGCGTGTAGGAGGATACGACGATCGTCCCGGAATTCAGCAGGCCCTCGACATGGGCGCCGACGGCGTTCTCGTGCCTTACATCAACACCGCGGAAGAAGCGCGCCAGGCCGTGAGTTGCACCAAGTACCCCACTGTGGGCACACGCTCGGTATATTTTCCGCAGCGAAGTATGAACAAGGCCGGATTGCTCGGATATGCCGGAAATTTTAATAACAACGGAATCGTGGCACTGCAGGTAGAGACCGCTTCCTGCATCGATAACATCGCGGAAATCGCCGCTGTACCCGGCGTCGACATTCTGTTCCTTGGCCAAAATGATCTTTGTATGTCGATGGGACTTTACGAGAAGTATGAATTTCCCCATATGTACACGTCCCCCGAACTCGATGCCGCGACCAAAAAGCTGGCCGATCACGCTGTCAAAAACAAGCTGATCCTGGGAGTTTTTCTGTTCGGCACCGCCAGGGTCGGCGAGTTCCTGGAAAAAGGATTTACCTTCATCAGCGTAGGCAACGACCTTCACCATGTTCTGACGCAGGCTGGCGCCTACGTTGGCGACATGGAAAATATCGCGAAGGAAAAAGGTAAGAGTTGGAAGCGCCGCCCAACAGCGCTTTTCTAGAGCGACAGGATCAGGTTGCGCGGGCGCCCTCGCCCGCGCAACTGCTGGTATAGTTGAAGTCGTGTCGAAACCAAGGCAGGTCGTCGCCGATCACATAGCCGGAGTCTGAATCCCCATCTCTTTGGCTAAGCCCAACTGTTGTGATTGGAATTCTTCCAGCGCCTTCTCCAGTTTGTCCGCCGTGCCGGCAATTCCTGCGCTGTCCGTCTTTGATTGACCTACTTGCTGATCCAGCACTTTTCTTTGTTTTGCGACATCGGAGTCCGCCTTCTCCAGCTTTTTCGTCAGATCCTTCAGACCTGCCTTCTGAGATTTGGAGAAGCTCTTCATAAAATATTTATTGCCGCCCTGCGCATCTTCCAGCGCATCCTTCAATGCCGTAGTTTGACGAGTAAAATCAGCCGACCTGTCCGCTTTGGACGCCAATTGGAGAAGTTCCTGCGCCTGCTTCTTGGCCGCTTCCGTGCTCTTTGCCATGGTCTGGAATTGCGAGACCTGATCGGGCGTAGCCTGGACCGCCATCGCATGGTTGAAATCTTGCAGACTCGTGTCCGGCGCCGCTCCGCTGCCTTTCGGCCCACTTCCATGACCGCCGGATCCACCGTGTCCCCCATGCTGGCCGAGTGCGTCGTACGAGCAAAACAGTAGAACGGTGCCCAAGGCGAACATCGCAAATCTGTTCAAAGGCATTCTCCTTCGACGTACTGGAGAGTAACCTCCAGCTAAAATTCTAGCCATTATATTTTATGAAGACGATCTCAGCGAGAGTGTAAAGACACCGTCAACTCCGGCAAAGGTTTGTAAAGCAAAAGGCCACGTTCGGGAATGAGCGTGGCCTTTTTGTTCCACATGCAAACCTTAGATCTAAAAAAGGTTCCAAAGGAACTGGTTGTAGACATCATGGTGATATTGCACTTCCGGCGCCTTCACGAACGTCCCGAGCAGCCGCGGACAACGGTCCGCCGACGCCTCTTTCAAGTCCGCATAGCGGGCTTTCACGTCCTCACCCAGAAGTTCGGTTGTCCAGTCCGCCTTCTTGAAATTCGCCAGCGCGTCATAAATGTTATCTGGCAGATATCGCTCAGCTTGGCGAAGGTTCTTGATCTTCGAGGTGTCCCCGTCGATGCCGGTCTTGAAGATCGAGTGCATGACCATGTACGGGTTCGCATCCGGAGCGACCGAGCGTACTTCCACTCTCATGCTCTTCTCGTTGCCGATCGGAATACGAATCATTGACCCTCGATCCACCGCCGACGCCTTGATCTGGTTCGGAGCTTCAAAGTGCGGATCCAGACGCCTGTAAGCATTCACGCTCGCGTTCAGCAGAAGGCAAATGTCGTTGCCGTGGGTGAGAATGCGGTCCACGAACGACCAGCCCAGTTTGCTGAGCTTTTCTTCTCCCTTCGGATCCCAGAACAAATTCTTTCCGCCCTTACTGATGGACACATTGGTATGCATGCCGTTGCCGTTTACGCCGACTACCGGCTTTGGCAGGAAGCTCGCGGTCAGACCCATGTTGGTGGCAACCTGGCGGCACACCAGTTTGTAGAGCTGAATCTGGTCGGCTGCAGCCACCACTTCGCCGTACCCATAGTTGATTTCAAACTGCGAGGGCGCGACCTCCGGATGGTCCTTTTCGTTCTGGAAGCCCATCGCTCGCTGCACTTCAGCTGTGGTATCGATAAAAGTTCGTAGCAGGTCGCCAGGGAGCGAGTGATAGTACCCGCCGGTGTTGACGTACTCGAACTTCCCGGTCTCGTTGTAACGCCGCTCCGCATCTACGCCTTTAAAGAGGAATCCCTCTATTTCATTGGCGGCATTCAATGTGTAGCCATTGCTCTTGAAGAGTTTGTCGGCATACAGCTTCAGGTTGCCGCGAATGTCGGCGCCGTAGGGTGTGCCTCCCTTGTCGATAACATCGCCGAAGACCAGCACTTTCCCGGACCCGAAATAATCTGCTGGAGCCCAATAGAATGCGGCCCAGTCAATCCCCAAACGCAGATCGCTCTCCCGCTGCGCCGTGAACCCGCGAATCGAAGATCCGTCAAAAGTGAGGTTGTCCCAGCTCTTGATCAGAAACTTCTTGTCATAGTCCAGCATGTGCAACCGGCCTTCGAGATCGCTGAAAAGCACGGTTACCGCCTTGATGCGCTTCTCGTCGGTCAGATATTTGATCCGATCCTCTTGAACCTTGTGCAGGGCAACGCGGTTCTGGCGCTGCTCTTTTGCCTTGAGATTCAGCTGTTCCAATTCGTCATACGACAGGGCCAGGAAGTTGCGAAGTTCGTTCGACATGAATCTCCTTAAATGTGACTACCGCTCAGACATAAAGTGGGGATGTGACGGCTGGTTCGCAATCGGTAGGATATCGCGAAGCCCCCTGTGCGTCTCATTAAAAATGCTTATAAGCCGTATTGAAGGCTTTTATTTGGCAACATCCGCGTACGTTCCCAACCGTACAGAAAACATTATTCAGTGATCTCCGTGACCTGAGTCTCCGCAGCATTGTTACCGCCCCTATAATGTTCTGAGAAGCTATGAATCTTGATTACCCTGCCATGCTGGAAGTAGCCCTTGCCGAGGCCCGGAAGGGACTGGCCGAAGGCGGTATCCCCATCGGAGCGGCCATCTTCGATGCCACTGGCCATCTCATCGGTGCTGGACATAACCGGCGCGTGCAGAATGGCGATCCCTCCATGCACGGAGAAACGGACGCCTTTCGTAACGCCGGCCGCCAGCGCAGCTATCGCAATCTCATCATGGTCACTACACTCGCACCTTGCTGGTATTGCAGCGGACTGGTACGGCAGTTTGCCTTCGGTACGGTCGTCGTCGGAGAGAGTCGCAATTTTCAGGGGGGAACGGATTGGCTAAAATCGCTTGGCGTGCAGGTGATCGACCTGAATTCTGACGAGTGCGCGACGATGCTCAGCCGCTATATTGAGGTGAACCCCGAAATATGGAATGAGGATATCGGAGAGGACTAAGCTTGTGCCGCGCGATTTTCTCCTGATTGTCTACCGAAGAAGTGCTGGTCATAAAAATGCTCGATAAGAATCTCCTTGGAAGTTTGCCCAAAGTTTTATTGCACGAACATCTGGACGGAGTACTTCGGCCGCAAACCGTAATCGATCTCGCAAAGGATGAAAAATATCTGGACCTTCCAACCAGCGATCCGGTAGCGCTGGCGGAGTGGTTTCATCAAGGCGCGAACAAGGGCAGCCTGGCCAAATACCTTGAGGGCTTCGCTCACACCATCGCCGTGATGCAGACCGAAGAAGCGATTGAACGTGTGGCATTCGAACAGGCCGAAGATCTTAGCCGGGACGGCGTGGTTTATTTTGAAACCCGCTTCGCGCCGGTTTTTCATACCCGCAAGGGATTGACTCACCAACAAGTGGTCTCGGCAGTGCTGAAGGGGTTGGAGCGCGGCCGCAAAACCTTTGGCATCGCTTCAGGGCTGATCATCTGCGCCATGCGCAATATGGACGTATCACTGGAGATGGCGGAACTCGCCGTCGATTTCCGTGAACGGGGCGTGGTCGGGTTCGACCTCGCTGGCGAGGAAGGCGGCTATCCCCCGAAGAAACACGTGGAGGCTTTTCATTACATTCAGCGGCAGAATTTCAATATCACCATTCACGCCGGCGAAGGTTTCGGCAAGGAATCAATCTGGCAAGCCATTCAGTATTGCGGGGCGCATCGCATCGGCCACGGAACGCGGTTGATCGATGACATCGCTATCGCCGAAGGCAAGGCCGTCAAACTGGGAGACCTTGCCCAGTATGTCCTCGACAAGCGAATCCCGCTTGAAATCTGTCTCATCAGCAATGTTCACACCGGCGCTACTCCCAGCCTGGCTGAGCACCCGTTCAAAATTCTTTACCAGGAGAAATTTCGCGTCACCCTCAACACCGACAACCGGCTGATGAGCGATACCACCATGACCCGGGAATTTGAAGCGGCGGCAAACACCTTCGGTCTTACCGTCGATGACTTTGAGAAAATCACCATTAATGCAATGAAGAGCGCATTCCTGCCCTATGACCAGCGCATCCGCTTCATCTATTCAGTGATCAAGCCCGGCTACGCCCAAATCCGTCGAAAAATAAAAAGCAAGACTGACCACTGACCATCCATCACTGACAACTGATCACAGCCTCCTGCGATGCCAGGCGAGCAGCAGCGCCGAGCCAATGATCATCAATCCGCCGCACAGCCCAAACCAGATTCCCAGCGCTCCCCACCCAAATCTGAAGCACAAGATGTAGCCCGCCGGGAGCCCGATTAGCCAGTAAGCGACGAAGTTTGCCAGCATGGGGGTTTTGGTATCACCCGCGCCGCGTAATGCTCCCGTGGCCACCGTCTGTAGCCCGTCGAAGAGTTGGAACGCCGCCGCGACCAGCAAGAGTTTCGCTCCGGTTTGAATGACAATCGGGTCCGGCGAAAATAGCCGAGCGATCAGAGTCGGAAAGGAAACAAATACCAGGCCAGAGCACGACATGAATGCGGCCCCGAGCATGATGGCTGACCATCCTGCCCTCCGTGCCCCCGCGGGATCTTTCCTTCCGAGTTGTTGTCCGACTCGCACCGCTGCCGCTGCACTGATCCCCAACGGCACCATGAATGTGAGCGCGGCACAGTTCAAGGCGATCTCATGGCCCGACAAAGGCACCGCTCCGAGTTTTGCTATCAATGCCGTGGCTGCCCCGAATGCGCCGATCTCCAAAAGAATTTGAGTGGCGGCCGGAGCCCCTAGTTTGAGCAGAGCCCACATCCGATGCAGGTCAATTCGGATGGCCGTAATCCACTCCCGCTGGCCGCGCGCCCGTTTTAACTCCACCCACACCAGTGTGATGGCCAGCACGCCAGCCATGTAAACCCGGGCAAAGCAGGTTGACCACCCTGAACCCGTGATGCCCATCGCGCGAAATCCGAGATGCCCGTAAATGAGCGCCCAATCCCCAATGGCATTCACGATGTTCGCCGAGATCAGGGCGAACATGATCGGGATCGCCACATTCACCGCTTGTAAGTAGCGGCGAAGTGCAAAGTAGGCGAGCAGCGGCAGAGTGCCCCAGTTGAGCGCCAGAAGAAAAGGACGCATCGGCCCAACGAGTTCCACACCGATGCCGAACCGCTGCATCATCCCGGGCCAGAATGACACGGCAAACATCAGAATCGGAGTCATCGCGAAGGCCAGAAACACTCCATTCGCCAGCGAGTGCCGCGCGTCGTTCAGATCTTCGCGGCCATAAGCCTGTGATACGAATGTGTCCAGTCCAAGCAGCAATCCGCCGCCAAAGATCGCGACGCTGTTATAAAGACTCTGCCCCAGGCCGGTAGCCCCGATCGCAACCGCGCTATCGGGCAGTCGCCCCACCATGATCGTGTCGACGATCCCCATGCTCATCCAGCCAACCTCGGCAACGATGAGCGGAAGCGCGAGACGAAGTGTGAGCAGGAAGTCCGTGCGCATCACGAAGACCGGAGCGGTTTTCAAATTTCCAGGCATTTTTTCATTTGTGACTATATCAAGAGGGAAGCAGGTGAATTTCCGATTGACCGTTATTCAAACTTTCGTATGCAATTCACATTCTCAGGAGTAAGAATGCTACCCGTAGCTCGAAAGCCCCGATTGCGATACGGGAGTGTTCATGAACGGCTTCTTCCGAAAGTTAGCTTCATGTCTGATCCTTCTGGCAGCGTACTCAAGCATTCTTCGCTCCCAAACCGCACCGCCGATTCGCGTCAAGGTCGTGATCGTCACCATGTTCGAACGTGGGGAAGACACTGGCGACACACCCGGTGAATTCCAACTCTGGGTCGAGCGCGAGCATCTGGACCAGATAGTTCCGCTTCCGTCCGGCTATCACCACCTCCGGCTGAATCAGGATGGCGTCCTCGGGTTGGTCACCGGAGTTGGAACCGCGAAAGCCGCCGCCTCTGTAATGGCGCTCGGCCTGGATCCACGGTTCGATCTGACCAGGGCGTACTGGATCGTCGCGGGAATTGGAGGTGGAGATCCAGCGGACGTTTCTCTCGGTTCAGCCGTCTGGGCTGACCACGTGGTCGACGGCGACTTGTCATATGAAATTGACGCGCGCCAGATTCCAGCGGACTGGCCAACCGGCTATCTGCCTCTTCGCAAGGGAACGCCCTACGAGGAACCCATCAATGCCGAGTCTTTTGGTGAGGTCTACATACTGAATCCTGGCTTGGTGGGCTGGGCGTTTCATGTCACTCAAAATGTTCCTCTCGCCGATTCCGAAACTCTGCGCAAGTTTCGAATGCGTTTCACCGGATTCCCCAACGCTGTAAAGCCACCGTTTGTCGCCCGAGGCGACACGATGTCGGCCAGCACGTTCTGGCATGGTTCAAAAATGGACGAATGGGCCAACGCCTGGACTCGCTACTTCACTGCCGGGAAGGGCAACTACATGATTGCGGGCATGGAGGATTCGGGCACCTTGCAGGCGCTGTCATTTCTGAGTCAGGCCGGACGCGCAGACCTGCAACGAGTCCTCGTGCTGCGCACCGTGAGCAACTACGATCGGGAGCCCATCGGTGGGTCACCGGCTGACAGCTTGCAGGAAATGGTTTCCGGAAATTACTCCGCTTACATGCCTGCTCTGGAAGCGGCACAGCGAGTTGGCGACACGGTGGTGCGGGATATCGTCACGCATTGGACGGAACGCGAGTCTGTCATTCCCCACTACCCTTAACGACAGTGTTTCGTTCAGCGTGAAAGCGCCGCCAGCGTTTCCGCCAGTACTAGGGTTCCCCGCGCGATGTCCTCCGGAGACGCGTACTCGTCTGGTCGATGGCTGTATCCGTTGCGGCAGGGAATGAAGAGCATAGCAGTCGGTGCGATCCGCGACATGAAGAGCGAATCATGATAGGCCCGGCTGACCATTGGCAAAAAGTTCTGCTCATGCGTTTTGCAGGACTGGGAAAGAGCGTCTACCACTTCGGGTGCGCAGCTCGCCGGTGGGTCCGCGTTCAGCAGGTCGGTGTGAATCGTGACTCCGCGCTTCTCAGATATCTCGCGACTCGCATGTTCCGTTGCCTTCATCACCGCATCGCGTCGCTGCAAGTCGGTGTCTCGGATATCAGCGCTGAGACGAACCCTGCTGGGAATGCTGTTCACGGCGCCCGGAAAAACCTCGCAAATACCTACCGTGGCAACCGTATCTACCGCACCGCTGCTTCGTGCTGCATTTTCAATTGCCAGAATCAACTCCGAGGCGGCGCATAGCGCGTCCCGCCGATCCGGCATCAAAACTCCGCCCGCATGCCCGCCCGCTCCTTCAATGGAAATCCTCAAACTTGCCGGGGCTGCGATGTTTGTAACCACCCCCAATGGGACGTTCTGACGTTCCAGCAGCGGACCTTGTTCAATGTGCAATTCCACGAAGGCCTTGTAATAGTCGGCTGGCAATTGCACCTCTTCGAGGTGTCCCTGCATTCCAGCCTTGCCCCGAACGGCGTCAATCGATTCTCCATTGCTGTCGATCAAGCGTTTGGCTGCTTCCGCTGGAAGGCTTCCCGAAAGTAAGCGGCTCCCCAGGCATCCGATCCCGAACCGCGTCGGTTCCTCCGAAGTAAAGATCAGCAGCTCGATGGAGTGCTTAGGACGGAAATTGCTGCGCTGCAAAGCTCGGACGGCTTCCAGTCCCCCCAGCACTCCAACAATGCCATCGTATTTCCCCGCATTGGGGATTGCATCGATGTGCGAGCCGGTTCCAACGGCGGGTGCCTGCGCATCCGATCCCGCCCAGCGCGCGAACGTATTCCCAATGGCGTCCTGCCGAATCTCAAGTCCGGCTTCCTCGCATCGTGCGTTGAGCCAGGCACGAGCCTTTAGATCGGTAGGAGTAAAAACAATTCGGGTTACTGCCGGAGTTTCCGCGTCGGAAATAGCCGCAAGAGCTTCGATCTCAGAGACCAGGCGGTCGCGATCAATCTCAAGTTTCATGGTCCAGCCATCGCTTACCCGGCCAAGGGATGGCGATTCCAGTCCTTATAGATAAGATATTTCGCCGGCACTTTGCCGATCGCCCCAAACCACTGCGGACACCATGGACCCATCCAGATAAAATCTCCAGCCGTGACCGGATACCAGGCATCGCCCAGCCGATAAATTCCGCCGCCTTCGAGCATCACCAAGCCATGTTCCATCACGTGCATTTCGACCAGGCTGAGAGCCGCGCCCGGCTGGAACGTCATCGTGTTCACTGCGAAATCAAAACTCATCGAGTCCGGCAGCAGGCATTTCACCTGTAGATCCGGGTCGTCGCCAAGTGCATGGGAAGTAACCGCATCCTCACTGGACACAATGGCTCGCGGGCGCTCCACCGAAGGCAGCGCTTGGTAGGGTTTTTCAATCACCATGACGTGGCTTGTCTCAGCGGCCGTGAGACGATGTTGCAGTCCTTCCGGCAAATAAGCGTATCCGCCCGTCACCAGTTCGCTCGGCTTGCCTTCAGTTTCCAGCTTGAGTCCGCCCTCGATGACAAAAAGAAAACGTTGCGCCGTCGTGCCACCCAGTTCGCCCCCGGGCTCGAACTCCGCGGTGTACTGAGCAAACCTTGCGCTGATGGCGGGGCCGGCATGCACAATCGCCACGCAATTCGTCATGCCGGGCAGTGGAGCGCGCACAAAAGTGTCCGCGGTCTGCAACAAATGATTGGATTGTCGGGAACTTCGCGTCTCGCCAAGTTTATGCACGGCACATCCTTTTCTGAAATTCGGATGACGAAGCAAGTTGATCGAACAGATGCAGTCCGCATTCGATCGCGCGCGCCACATCTTCCACTTCGACCGATTCCGCGGGATCGTGGCTGATTCCCCCAGGGCTTCGCAAAAAAATCATGGCGGCAGGAACTCTCTCGGCCAGGATCATGGCATCGTGCCCGGCGCCGCTGACCATACGGTGAGGATCGCATCCGGTCTGCTGGATTGCCCGGTCAATTTCATTCACCAGGAATGGATCCATTGCGACTGCCTTCTGGCTCAACAAAATTTCATGGCTCACGGCCAATCCCCGACGTTGCCCAATATCTTTTGCGTCACGAATCATACGATCCAGCGCCTGCCCGCGAACTTCATCCGTGCCATGACGAACATCAAGCGTCATCCGGACCTCGCCGGCGATAACATTGGCCGCACCCGGCTTTGCCTCAATCTTCCCCACTGTCGCCACCAGCCCTGGAACTTCCTGCGCTTGATGCTCCACGTCAGTAATCCATTCCGCCGCGGCCGCCAGCGCATCATGGCGAAGAGTCATTGGCGTTGTACCCGCGTGATTGGCGCGCCCCACAAACATAATTTCGACACGGCTCTGTCCCGCGATAGCTTCTACAACTCCGAGCGGCAACCCCAGTTTCTCAAGAACCGGTCCCTGCTCGATGTGAAACTCCAAGTAAGCCAGAACATCGTTTTTCAAAGCGGCCTCAGGAATCTGAGCTGGATTCAACCCAAAGTCCTCAATCGCTTTGCGGGCCGATATCCCATGACGATCCTTGCGGGTCAAAAGCTCGTCATCGAGCCTACCGATCAATGCGCGGCTCCCGATGAAGGGTGCACCGAAACGAACCCCTTCTTCCTCGGAGAAACCCACCAGCTCAACTTCGAAGGGCAACCGGTGTCCATCCAAAGCTTCGAGCAGGCCAATCGGAAGAATTACTCCGAGAATACCGTCAAAAGCGCCGGCATTGGGAACGGTATCGAGGTGCGAGCCCACGAGTAACCGCGGCGCGTTTGACGTTGTCGCGGGATACCGTGCCCGCCAGTTTCCCGCCGCATCAATTCTTACCGTCGCTCCAAGAGGCTCGGCCCACTTCGTGAGTTCCCTGTGGCAATCATGCATGGGTGCGGAGAGAAATGTTCGCCGGGTGCAGCCCACATCTTCGCTGAAGCCGGCAAGCTTGCGGCATCGTGCGATGACTTCTTCCGCGCGCTTTGTAGTCTCTCCGATTATTTGCACTGGATCCGGACCTTAGGCCCGGCGTATTGCGGCTGCGGCGCCCCATCCCACGACGACGAGTGTCACCAGGATCTCCCAACTGTAACGGTTCCCATACGTGGCCACCGGAAAGTGATTGCTGATCATGATAAACACCACCGGGACTGCCATGAACGTGTTGTGCTTGGAACGTAACTTCGCCTGCGCTCCCAGCGCCGGATCAAATGTCTGACCGGCTGCCGCGGCAGCGATCATCTTGCGTTGCGCGGGAAGAATTCGCATCCACACGTTGAGCGTCATGATCGTCCCAAACACCGCTCCTGCGTGAATGTAGGCGGCCCGCCCGCTGAAGACATGCACCAGTCCCCATGCCATCGCGGCAATCACAATGAGCGAAAATATCGCGAACCCTACAGGCGACTTGCTCAGCGGCGACCGCAGCGCCAGATCATAAACAACCCATCCGAAGGCGAGCACGCCCAGACCGATTGCGATCCCCTTAGCCAGTGAAATGTCTGCAACGTCCGTATCGATCAACCCGCCGCCGAAGTAATAAAGAAGAAACAACAGCACCATTCCGCTGAGCCAGGTCATGGCCGCTTCCCAACGGAACCAGTGGACCTGTCCTGGTGCGACCCTCAGGGACTTCTGTTTTTCGACGGTATAAAATCCGCCGCTGTGCACCATCCACAAGGTGGGCGCGGCGCCAGTATTGCCAGCCTTTTGTGCAGCTTCAAGTTTGCCGAATTGGCCATCCAGCCATGTGAAATAGTAGGTCTGGCCGACCCACATGATTCCCGCAAAAACGTGGAACCATCGCACGCCAAGTTGAATCCACTCTCGGATCGATGAAGTCACGCTGATCAGCTTCCTCGATAAGTTGTATATCCGTTTGGGCTCAAGAGCAGTGGAATGTGGAAATGCGATTCACCGTCGCGCACTTCGAACGTAATTTCAACCACGGGATACAGCCCGGCAATCTTCTCTCCAGAAAAATAACCTGCCGTATCGAACCGCAAACGGTAGATTCCGGCGCGAAGGATGCTCTCATCCGAAAGCAGTTGACCACAGCGGCCATCCCGGTCCGTGCGCCCCGAGGTTATCGCCACCCAATCGTCCGGCGTCGTCTGCATTTCCAGACGCACGGGCAAATCCTTCACAGGCTTGCCCCGTGCGGTGTCCAGGACGTGGGTGGAAATGCGGTTCATTGCGAGAGCCATTTCTTCATTCGAATATGAGTGATCTGCCGCTGCTGCTCTGCTGCCTCGTGAAGTTCGGTTTTACTATCGTTACGCAACCGCCGCCGCAGAATTCCCAGAATCTCCGGCGCGCTCTTCCCCGTGGCACACACGATAAAGATATGCTGGAACCGGCGTTCGTATTCGTCATTGGCCCGCGCCAGTTCGACTTTGATATCCCCACCCGCCGCAGCAACGTTCTCTTGTTCTTGCACGGACCAGGAAGAAGCTTGCCCCGCCGCGTTCTGACCTAACCGCGATTCGCCTGTTCCTGACTCTCCAATTCTTGGATGACTGCAGAATGCTTCCATCCAATCCGCTTCCGTCAGATTACGCCATGTTTCGTCCGACGCCGCTAGCAGAGTAGCTTCATCCCCAAACGGCCTGCGCGCCGTCATTTTGTCAGCCCATGCGGTCGAGCCACAACAAGGCAGAATCGTTCTCCATGCTTCTGCCGGGGAAAGCAGGTTCCAGCGCGCGAGCATTCCGCTCATGCCGTGTGCTCGTCCGCACTCAACCGCGTGAGGAATTCCCCGACAAGATTTCCCGCGACAACCATCCGGTATTTCGCTGTGGATCGAATATCGTCAATCGGACTGATTTCCGCAATCGCAGTCTTCATGGCCAACGCCAGCAGCGAAGGTTCGATCCGCTTTCCCTCGACCAACCGCTCGGTCTCGGCCAGACGCAATGGGAATGGCGCCACGCTGCCGATGGCGATGCGCACTTCTTCGATGACTCCGCCCGCGACCCGGCCCAGCGCTGCAATGCATACTTTGGATATTGCCTGCGCGTTGCGTGCTCCAACCTTGCGTGTATAAGAAAGATACCCGGCGAAGTTTCGCCGAAGACAGATCGCTTGTATCAGTTCGTCGGCAGCAAGCCTCGTTTTCTTGTAGCCAGTGTGAAAGTCGCGGTAAGGAAGTCGACGCTCTCCCCTGGCCGACACAAGAATCAGCTCGGCATCGTAGGCCAGCAACGCAGGCAGGGAGTCCGCCGCCGGAGATGCGTTGACGATGTTGCCTCCAAGCGTTCCCCGGTTTTGGTTCGCGATTCCTCCTGTCCAGCTCGCTGCATTAGCCAGCATTGGAAATTCGCGCCCGATAATTCCGTGCTCTCGCAGATTGGTGTAGGTTGATCCGGCGCCGATGCGAATTTCGTTGGACAAAACGTCAATGCGGCGAAGTTCTGGCAGGTTCCAGATGCTGACAAGTTTTCGCGCAGGTAACTTTCCGGCCGCATACTGCACCATCACATCCGTGCCTCCTGCGATGGGCAGCCATCTTCCGGGCTCAGCAGCCAGAAGCGACACAACCGCCTCCAGTGTCCCCGGTGCAACCAGTTGGTAATCGGTGGGATCGGATCTCATAGCGCGACTGCGCTCCTTCGCCGCGCCGCGTCTGCCACCGCTTCAAAGATCTGAATGTAGCCGGTACATCGGCAAAGATTTCCCGAAAGCCCTTCGCGAATCTGTTCCATCGTCGGCGTTGAGTTTTTGTTCAGAAGATGGAAGGTTGCAAGAATCATTCCCGGAGTGCAGATGCCGCACTGCGCTCCTCCGCATTCCAGAAAAGCCTCCTGCACGGCGTTCAGCTTGCCGCCCGCTGCCAGCCCCTCAATAGTCGTGATGTTCGTGTCTTTTGCCTGCAGAACTGGCACCAGGCAGCTATTCACCAGCGCGCCATCCATTAGCACCGAGCACGAACCGCATTCGCCTTCGCCGCAGCCTTCTTTTGCTCCGGTAAGCCCCAGTTTTTGACGTAGGGTATCAAGCAATCTCTCCATGGGATGAACCCGCACACTTCTGCGCTCACCGTTGACCGTAAATGAGATTTCTATCGGCAGAGGCGCTTTTGTGGGATCGTGTTCAACCAACTCAGTCATCGGGCCTCGCCGGAGAATTGAGGTACGTCATCGGCAGGTCGATCGTTGTGAGACATGAGCGCTTCAAAAATATCCTCCGGCAATAGAGGGATCGAATCGAATCGCACTTTAAGCGCGTCTTCGACGGCGTTGACGATCGCGGGCGCCGGACCATCCATGGGAAGTTCGCCAATGCCTTTTGCGCCGTACGCCCCATGCACGTTTCCCAGTTCCTCAAAGAAGACCCGAATCGGCGGCAAGTCAGCGGAGGTCGGCATGATGTAGTTCGTCATCTGCGCATTTTGCATACGTCCCTGTTGCCAGACGACTTTCTCGTACAGCGTATATCCAATTCCTTGGGCGATGCCACCCGCAATTTGGCCCCGGGCCAGCACCGGATGCAGGACCCGCCCCACTTCCTGCAGTGCTACAAAGTCTTTTACTGATGCACTGAACGTCGTCAGATCAACCGCGACTTCCGCGACATAAACTGCCCAGGCAAACGCCGCGTAAGCCTCACCGCGATATTTTTCATCGTCCCAGAAAACATTATCCGGCGCTTCGTACCTTGCCCACGACCGAAACGGTCCGTGCGTCGTGACCTGTTTTTGACATGCAGTGCGGAATTCTTCCGGAGAATACGACTTGCCGATCAGGCCGTTGCCCGCGAGTGTCTGCTGGATTCCCAACGCGGCCGACTGCACCAGTTTCCCCACCACCATGATTGTGCGCGATGCGACGGTGGGGCCGCTGTTCGGTACTTCGCTTGTATCCGCCTGCGCAATGTCCACGTCATCGTAAGGCAGCCCCAGTGCTTCCGCGGCAATCTGGCAGAGCACCGTTTTCGTGCCTTGCCCAAATTCCGTGCTGGAAACCAGCACGCGAACCTTGCCGTCAGCGCATCCCTCCACTCCAACCACGGAACTCAAATAACGTTCGCCCGATCCGGTGAACCCTGCGCCATGCAGAAAAGCTGCAAAGCCCATTCCTTTCCTGATCGTACCGGTTTTATTTTCGTCAGCGAAGCGCTCTCGCTTGGCCCCATAGGCGGAAAGCTCCAGCGCCCGGTCGAGAAGCTTCTCCAGATCGATCGGATCACGGACAATTTGTTCTGTGGTTGTCGTCTGGCCTGGCTTGAGAAAATTCCGGCGGCGAATTTCAATCGGCGAAACACCCACGACCTGCGCAATACGGTCCATATGCCGTTCCAGAGCAAACAAGCTCTGCGGTGCTCCAAAACCGCGGAAGGCTCCATGCGGAGGAGCATTCGTGGCCACTGCCTTGGCGGATATTCGAACCGCGGGCCAATAGTAGGCACCGCCCGCATGAATGGTGCCGCGCGAGAGCACTACCGGCGAGAGCGTTGTGTACGCACCGCCGTCAATCGCAAATTGAATCTCTCCACCGAGTATCTTTCCGTCTTTGGTTACAGCGGTGCGATGTCGAGTTCGCGAAGGATGCCGCTTGGTGGTGGCCGCCATGTCCTCCATGCGGTCGTAAATGATTTTCACCGGATGTCCGCTTTTCATCGCCAGCAGCACAGCGTGGGCCGCGATCATGGAGGGATATTCCTCCTTGCCCCCGAAGGCCCCTCCCGTCTCCATTTGCACCACGCGAATCTTGTCCGCTGGGAGATTGCAAAGCTGCATCAATGCCTTGTGCACGTAGTAGGGACACTGCAGCGAGCCCCAGACCGTGACTCCTTGCTGCGGATCAAAGGTCGCGATCATCCCGTTATTTTCGATATAGAGCTGCTCCTGCGCCCCTGTCGTGTATTCACCTTCAACGATGAAGTCGGCTTTCTTCCAAACTTCATCCACATCGCCTTTTTCCATCAGGTAGGTTTTGAAGGTATTGTTCGTTCCCCAAATGATTTCAGAGTGAGCTTCGCTTTCTTCGATGGTGAAGACCGGATGGAGAGGATCGTATTCGATCGACACCGCCGCCACCGCTTCGGGAAGAAGATGCTGGTCGGGGTGCGCTAGCAGTAGAATCGGTTCCTCAGGATGATTGATGGCTTCATCAGCCAGGCAGGGCTGGTCGTCCACAATCAGAGCGATGCAATTCTTTCCCGGAATATCTTTTGCCGACACGACCACGAACTCGTCCCACTTGATTCCCGGCCCAAAAATGATCTTCTTGATTTTGCCCCGCGGGATTGTGCTGCGAACGGTTGCGCCGTAGAGCATGCCCGGCAACGTCATGTCGTCAACGTACTGTGCTTGCCCGGTGACCTTGTCCCGGCCTTCTTTGCGGGGAACTGACACGCCGACGACGCGATCGCTGGTCATAGGAGTTGATTATCACACGCGAGGTTTAGCCCTTGCCGTCGCCATTCCCGACCGTTTTGCCCGTTCGGGAATTTGCCTTCATCGAACACCAGCCGTCCCCGCAAATATGTTGCCTTCACCACTCCGCGCAATCTCTCCCCCAGATATGGCGACACTGGATACCGGTAGTGAAGCCGCTCCTTCGTCACCAGAAACTCTGCTTCGGCATCGAACACCACCAGGTCGGCATCGTAACCCGGAGCAATCCGACCTTTGCGTTGATCGCATCCCGCGAGTCGCGCCGGTCCTTCCGCCATCCAGCGTGCGATGTCCGTCAACGCAAATCCCCGCCGCTTCGCCTCTGTCCACATCACCGCAAGGGCCACGGAGATCCCGGATATCCCACCCCATGCAGTCTTGAAATTTCCGTCTTCGAGCCGTTTCATGGCCGGAGGACACGGAGAGTGGTCGGTGGCCACAAGATCGATGATGCCTTCCCTAAGACCCTGCCACAATGCGTCACAATTGTTGCGGCTTCGAATCGGTGGCGCGCACTTGAACAGTGTCGCTCCATCCGCTACGTCTTCCGCGGCAAGATGAAGATAGTGCGGGCAGGTTTCCACGCTGACTGGAAGCCCTTCGGCGCGCGCACTTCGCAGTTCCGGCAGTGCCCGGGTGCTTGAGAGATGAACAATGTGAAGACGGGAACGATATTGCCGGCATAGCGACAACATCAGTCGAATCGCCAGCAGTTCCGCTTCGTCAGGCCGGGATTGCAGGTAGGTTCCGTAACTCCTCCAGTCCGCGTTGGCCAGTCTTTCCACGGCCGCATCAACCGGACCGGCAAGCTCCGCGTGTACCAGCAATGGCAAACCTGTCTTCGCGACATGCGGTAACGCCAGGCGCAGGTCTTTCTCGCCAACCATGGTGAAGCCATCGATCCCTGGATGAATCAGAAAGCATTTGAAACCCAGGACCCCAGCGGACGCGAGCGGCTCGATATCATCCTGATTGTTTTCAACTACCCCACCCCATGCAGCCCAATCAACAGTGCACTTGCCGCGTGCTGCGTCACGCTTCGCCCTAAGTGCTGCGACAGTGGTCGTGGCTGGAAGGCAGTTCAGAGGCATGTCTACCAAAAACGTGTAGCCGCCCGCGGCGGCGGCTTGCGTCGCGGTGGCGAACCCCTCCCATTCGGTCCGTCCGGGCTCATTGATGTGTACATGGGAGTCGACCAGGCCGGGAAGAATCGCGGCATCGCCAAAATTACGGACCTCGCAATCGGGCGGCAGATGCTCAACGGGCACAATTTCGCGAATTGTTTCTCCCTCCACGACTATTGCTGCGGGTCGAATTCCGTCCGGAGTAACCACCCGGCGGGAGATAAAGGCCAGCGGACTCATACCGTCGCGGTGCTGCGGGGAGCAAACAAGGAGATCAAGAGCCGAGCCTATCGCGACCGCTTCAGTTTTTCAACTGAGGCCCATCCGGATTTGCGCGCTACTAGAGTTCCACGCACTTCCGACGTGGCTTATACTTGCTTGCCTTGGTGAGGCCATCAGAATTGTTCTGACGTTAGGAAACGACGAGTACACTGCCCGTCGAACAAAATGACCAGTCCTTTCATGGCGCGGGCTATCGAGTTGTCCATTGAGAATGTCCACTCCGGACAGGGCGGACCATTTGGCGCGGTGATTGTGAAGGATGGCGGAATCATCGCCGAAGGCGTAAACCAGGTAACCTCAACCAACGATCCCACCGCACACGCCGAGGTGCTCGCGGTTCGTCAGGCCTGCCAGAAGCTCGGCCTTTTCGAGCTGAAAACCTGCGATCTTTACACCTCTTGCGAACCTTGCCCCATGTGCCTCGGGGCGATCTACTGGGCGCGCATTTCCCATGTCTACTTCGGCAGTTTGGCGACGGATGCTTCCGCAGTCGGGTTTGACGACTCATTTATCTACCGGGAGATCGCGTTCCCATATGCGCAACGCGGCATTCCCATGATCCAGATGATGCGTGATGAAGCACTGGCTGCGTTCCGTGCCTGGAAAGAAAAACCCAACAAGATTCCGTACTGACGCTGCCCAGCTGCACGAATACTTCGAACCAAAGTAAAACTCGTCGGGGAAGAACGATTTGCTCGATCGCTACTTCAAGCTCACTGAAAATCACACTACGGTGCGGCAGGAATTTCTCGGTGGCCTTACCACCTTCCTGACGATGGCCTACATCGTCGTGGTGAATCCACAAATCCTGGCTCAGGCTGGGATGCCCGTCGAGGGTGTGGTTTTTGCGACCTGCCTTTCGGCCGCGGTTGCGACCCTGGTGATGGGAGTCTATGCCAACTACCCCATCGCGCTCGCCCCCGGCATGTCGCTCAATGCCTATTTCACCTATTCGGTTTGCCTCAGCATGCACATTCCCTGGCGTACGGCGCTGGGTGTCGTGTTTTTGTCCGGTGTTCTTTTCCTGCTGCTGACGGTAACCCGAGTTCGGGAACAGATCGTCAACGGCATGCCCGATTGCCTCAAGCATTCGACCGCCACCGGAATAGGATTTTTTATCGCATTTGTCGGATTGCGGAATGCAAAACTTGTGGTCGCGAATCCCGCGACCTTCGTGGGATTGGGTAGCTTTGCAGACAGGGAAGTGCAGACCGCCTGCTTCGGACTCGTCCTTACTCTTGTTCTCATGGCGCGCAAAGTCAACGGCGGCATCCTCTTCGGCATAGTTGGCACTGCGCTTGTTGGAATGCTTCGCGGCATCTCGAGCTGGCCCGCCGCGCTCGTGTCCATGCCGCACCCGTCGTCTACCTTCCTGCAACTTGATCTTCACGGCGCCCTGCGTCTCGGATTTCTGGAAATCCTGTTTGCCTTCCTGTTCGTCGACCTCTTCGACAATGTAGGTACGCTGGTCGGTGTATGCGAACAGGGCGGATTCATAAAGGACGGAAAAATCCCTCGCGTAGGACGCGCGCTTATCGCCGACGCAACCGGAACCATCTTCGGATCGCTCGCCGGCACGTCCACGGTAACCAGCTACATCGAAAGCGTTGCCGGGATCGCCGCGGGCGCTCGCACTGGACTCAGCAATGTATTCGTCGCCGCACTCTTCGTGCTCGCCATGTTCTGCTCGCCGCTGGCTACCGCGATCCCCGGATACGCGACCGCTCCAGCCCTCATTCTGGTGGGTGCATTGATGACCCAGTCCATCTCTCAGATCGACTGGGCGGATTTCAGTGAAGCCGTGCCGGCCTTCATTACGATGCTGGCAACGCCCCTGACCTTCAGCATCGCGACCGGTCTGAGCTTGGGACTGATCTCCTACACGGTTGTAAAGATTGCCGCAGGAAAGTTCCGCGAGATCAAGCCGCTGGTCTGGATACTCACCGTCTTATTCATCCTGCGCTACGTCTATCTTGCCGCAGCCTAACCGGCGTTCGGGTGAAAAGCCCTGAGATCCTAAACTTTGCGTTACCATGCTGTGCGATCAAATCCGCTAAACTGCGGTCGCGCTGAAGGTGGACGACACGTCGATGAATCCGGCAACCCTGGCAGCCGTTGTATCGGTGCTTCTGTTTCTTGGCATGTTGGGATGCCTTGAGGCGGGTTATCGCATCGGCTGCCGTGCCTATCGCAAAACTGCAACCGCCCACGAAGGGATCGGAACCATCGGCGCCGCCGTGTTCGCATTACTCGGGCTGCTTCTCGGCTTCACTTTTTCCAACGGGATCTCCCATCTTGACCAGCGCCGCGAACTGATCGTTCGCGAAGCCAACGCCATCGGCACAGCCTATCTCCGCCTGGACTTGCTATCTCCGGGTCAGCAACTCGAAATGCGTCCCTTGTTTCGCGAATATCTCGATGCCCGCCTCGATGTATACGAAAAGCTTCCCGGACATGAATGCTGCCGATCGCGACCTCACTCGTGCCGGCCAGTTGCAGCAGGAGATCTGGTCAAAAGCAGTCGCCGCCGGCGATGCCGATCCAAGCCAGAACGTAACCAGGCTCCTTCTGCCCGCATTGAATGACATGTTCGATGTCACGACTTCGCGAACCATCGCCCTGCACACCCACCTGCCCCCGCTGATTTTTGGCTTGTCGATCATCGTCGCGCTCTTAAGCGGCCTACTCGCAGGCTACGAAATGGCCAAGCGCAAACGACGCAGCTTGCTTCACGCCGTGCTCTATGCTGTGGTGATCGCGGTCACTGTCTTTACCTTTCTCGATCTCGACTATCCGCGATTCGGCGTCATCCGGCTGAACTCGGCGGACCGAGCGCTCATGCAATTGCGGGATTCTATTCACTAGTTCGTGGAAATCAAAGTTGCGATGCTTTTAGCGATACGGCGTCTACAGCATTATCTGTAGCGCGGATATTCTCTCTCAGTCGCCAGAATTTCCTACTCTGCCAACCCCGCGGTTCGCCATCTCGCACAAACTAAAGAAGCCTCTAATGGCAAGGGTCGTGCTTTTAAGGTAGTCATAAGTGATTCCAAGATAAAAGACCCTACGCGGGAGGAAATCATGCCGAACGTACACATTGATAATGTAGGAGACATGGTAGTCGTTGAATGTGAAGGCCGCTTTGTTCGCGACGATGCTGCTTTCAAATTGCGTGATGCGGTTACGTCCCAGGTAGGCGCCCGCGTGGTAGTTGTCGACCTCACTGAAATGGAGGTCATCGGAGGCGGAGTCATTGGCATGCTCGTCTTCCTGCAGCGCTGGGCCTACGACCACGACATTCGCTTCAAGCTTTTCAATCCGATTCGTTCCGTGCGGGAGAAACTCGAGCGCGTCAGTTCATTGTCCGCATTCGAAATCGCGGGCCTGGATGAAATGATGGCTTTGCTGGGCCGTGCAGATAGCCGCTACGCGCTGGCATCGTAGCTCGAATAGGCATAGATCGATGATCACAAGATTCGCGGATCGACCTCCTCCGCCTGTGCGTCATCCTGAGGGACTTCAGTCCCGAAAGATCTGGCGTGCACACCGGCACTGCCTGAGATTAACGATCTGCGAGTGAATAACACGGCCGAAATGGGTATGGGGACGCGCCGATGGTCGCGTCCCCGAGGGTTTCGATAAAAGCGGAATTCGCCGGATAACGCTAGGCTTTCCCAATCTTTTTTGCTCTTTCCATTAGCTTCTGTGCTCGCTCGACCACCGGCAAATCGATCATCTTCGATCCCAGACTTACCACGCCGACCCCGCGCTGCTGCGCTTCATCGAAAGCCGCCACGATCTTTGCTGCTTTCTCAATCTCTGCCGCGGATGGCGCAAACGCTTCATGCACTACCGGAATCTGCGAGGGATGAACGCAGCCCATCCCCTCGTACCCCATGGCTCGGGAGTTTTCCGCCCAGGTTCTTAGATTTCCCAAATCGCCAACGTCACCAAAAACCGAGTCGATCGCTTGTACGCCCAATGCCTTCGCCGCATTCACCAGACGCGTCCGCGCGTAAAGCGTTTCCCGGCCCTCTGTAGTCTTCGCTACTCCAAGGTCAGATGTGTAATCTTCGAGCCCAATTGTCAATGCGACAACGTGCTTGCTGGCGCTCGCAATCGCAGAAGCGTTTTCAATTCCAAGCGCCGACTCCAGAATCGGCATCAACCAGATCGGACGGGTAATCCCATAGCGGCTCTTCAGTTCGCCAATCATCCGGTCAGTCTCGCCGATCTGTTCCGGATGTTCGACCTTGGGGACCAGCACCAGATCCGGAGACTCGGGGACAATCTCCGCCAGGTCTTCCAGACCCATCGGCAACTGGTTGATTCGTACCATGCGCTCGCATTTGCCGAAATCTACAGCCCGCAAGGCATTCCGTACCAGAAAGCGCGCCGAGTCCTTCTCAGTCGGATGAACCGAGTCCTCGAGATCGAGAATGATGGCATCCGGTCCATGCAGCGCCGCATTGATAAAATATTTAGGTTCGGAGCCTGGAAGATACAGCCGTGACCGGCGTAAGCGGTCTCGCGGCGACGGCTCGGGTAGCTTGATTTGCTCTGGCGAGGCCTTGCGTCCCAGGCCGAGTCCCGCGCGCTTGGCCGCAGCCTCGATCCGCGCCGAAATTGCGAAGGGCAGCGCGCCTTCGTCGTGAATTTCCACCCGTGCGTGCTTGACCCCAAGCACTTCCAGGACCTGCCTGGCTTGCGCCAGGATGGAGTTTCCGTAGTACGGCGCAACCCGCGATTCCATCGTGATCTCGAGGCCGCCACTGTCCCGGGCCGCGATGGCGACGTGCATATCCGAGCGCACATCTTTGCCGAAGTGCCCGGCGCTTCCCGAACCTGCCGTTTTCTCTTCCACAGATTCCGCCATAGTTTCTACCCGAAAACACGTGGAGACAGCCGCCCTCGGCTGTCCGGCGGAGCGAAGCTCCGCAGAGTAGCGCCGGTGTTAAGTAGCGCCGGCGTCCCGCCGGCTGTCGCGAGGCCATCCTGCCCTCGCAATACCTGACCCAGGTGAGCCCCCGCGCGTTCGAGTCGCTCCGCGACTCCAACAATGAGCGCGAGGCGAACATCCTTCTCGTCCTACTTCAACTTATCCAGAATTGCGTCGCCCATCTTCACCGTACTCGCCGCGCCCTGCGCAATCGCCTTCGCCCCGCCGGCAATCCGCATCATGTCATAGGTGCGTATTTTGCCCTCCTGCACCACGTCAGCGATCGCTTTGCGAATACGATCGGCCTTCGCTCTTTCACCGATGTGGTCCAGCATCATCGCCGCGGAAAGAATCATGGCGATCGGATTCACAATCGGAGGATCCAGTTCCGCATACTTCGGCGCCGACCCGTGCGTAGGCTCAAACACCGCAACCTCGTCCCCGATATTTCCCGACGCGGCGAATCCCAGCCCGCCCACCAGCCCGGCAAAAGCGTCCGACAGGATATCGCCGAACAGGTTTGAGGCAACAATCACGTTATATTCTTCCGGATTCTTGTTCAGCCACATCAACTGGGCGTCGATGTTGGTAGACCAAAGGGAGATCCCCGGATAATTCTTCGCTACCTCCTTGGCCGTCTCTTCCATCATGCCGGACGTCTCGCGAACCACGTTGGGTTTCTCGCAGATCGTCACGCCCTTGAAGCCGCGTTTCTTGGCGTATTCGAATGCCGCCGTAACAATGCGTTTCGCAGCCGCCCGCGTGATGATTCGCACGCTCACCGCCAGGTCTGGTCCCGGCACGCTGTTGAATGACTTGAATCGCGGATGAGTATTTAGCGCGGCACGCACATTCTCCGGCGGGTTCGTCCACTCTACGCCCACATACATGCCCTCCGTGCCCTGCCGGAAAACCGTAGTGTCAATCTTCGGTTCATCGAAGCCACCGTCAACTTTTTTGCGAATAAAATTCAGCGGGTTCCCGGTGAAGCCGATACATGGACGCATGCAGATGTCGAGATTGAACCTCTGCCGCATGGTCACAATCGGGCTGTAGTACACCAGTCCCTTGCCACGAAGCTCAGGTTTAAGCTCCGCCTGCGCTTCCTTGTTAGGTTTCGAAGTGATAGCTCCAAACAATCCGAGTTTGTGCTTGGTCAGAAGATCAAGTGTTCGGTCTGGCAGGGCATTGCCCTCTTTGCACCAGATCTCCCACCCGATATCGGCATGAACGTATTCCGCGTCAAACCCAACTGCTTTCAAAACCCGCAAAGCCTCGGGCAGAACCTGGTTACCGATTCCATCCCCGGGCATTGTCACAACCGTATGCTTCGCCATCCGCCAAATTCTCCTCTATATGTTTTATTTAAGATCTTAAGTTATTAGACTTTTGTCATCGTGAGCGAAGCGAAGGATCTATATTCCTAGCCTAATCCCAGCCGCTTGGCGACCAGATTCTCGACGCCCTGCGCAATCACCAGTGACTGCGGCACGCTTCCCAGCGGCGGGAAGGTGAACAACTCTCCGCCCCACCCAATCACTCCGGAAGTGAAATCAATATCAATCTCGCCTCCGGGAATAATTGTCTTTTCCTTGGCGGCCACTTCCTTTGCAAACTGCTGGCGCAACTCCTTCACCAGTTCTGGCACCTCAATGCACAAGAAGCCGTTGTTGTATGCATTGCGCAGATAAGTCTGCGAGAAACTCGCCGCAATCACCAAGGGAATGCCTTTGGCCTTCAGACAGGTAACCGCCTGCTCCCGGCTCGATCCGGTTCCAAAATTGAAGCCGCTGACGATCACGTCACCGGCGCGGGTTCGCGCAGAAAACTGCGGATCATAATTCGCCATCGCGACCTTGGCCATCGTTTCCAGCGGGACATCGTCGCGGTAGGTATACTCCTTCCCGTAAATTGCGTCGGTATTCACGTTGTCCACGGGCAAAAATACCAGCCGCCCTTGCACCCGTTCCGGAAACCCGGGAAGAATTTCGACTTTCTCACTCTCCGTCGTTGTGGGGAAGTCCTCGTATGTTCGCGCTGCTGTTCGGTCTTCCATCTTGTAGGGTCCGCGAATATATCCCGCCAGAGCGGAGGCCGCGACAACCTCGGGGCTGGCAAGATAGCATTTCGCGTCGCGCGATCCCATGCGTCCCTTGAAATTGCGGTTGGTGGCGGAAATCCCCACCTCGCCCGGTTCCAGCAGTCCCACTCCCAGGCCAATGCACGGTCCACATCCGGCAGGCAGAGGGTGTGCCCCTGCATCCAGCAGTATTTTCCAGATGCCGCGTCTTTCCGCTTCGTCCTGCACCCATTTGCTGGCCGCGCCCAGGTACAACTTCACGCCGTTCGCGACTTTCTTGCCTTGGAGCACATCAGCCGCCGCTGCCAGATCCTCGATCCGGGAGTTCACGCACGAAAGCAGGTACGCCTTCTGGATTGCAACCTTCTGCGTCTCCATCTCCGCCACCGAGGACATTACCTGCACCGTGTCCGGTCCGGAAACATGCGGCGTGACTTGCGCGAGATCAAGCACGATGCGCGCCGCGTACACCGCATCTGGATCAGGCTGCGGAGGCTTCGTAGTCCAGTTCGCCAGATCCTTATCAGTAAAACGCACGATGCCCTGGGCCTTCAGCCGTTCCTGCACTCCCGCGAGATACTTGAGCGTAATCGCATCCACAGGGAACCAGCCCACCAGCGGCCCCCACTCAGTGGACATATTCGAGATGGAGAACCGCGCGTCCATGGAAAGACTGGCTACACCCGGCCCGCTGAATTCCACGGCCGCATTCAACACTTCATCGTGGTTGTAGAGGCCGCACAGCGTGATGATGACGTCTTTTCCGGTTGCTCCTGCCGGCAGCGTCCCCTGCAGTACTACCTGTACGGATCGTGGAATCTGCCACCAGAAATCGCCGGTCGCCCACGCCGCGGCCGCATCCGTGCGGACGATCGGTGTTCCCACTGCCCCAAGCGCACCATACATGTTGGAGTGCGAATCGGATGCGACGACAAACGATCCCGGCACAACATACCCGCGTTCCACCATGATCTGGTGTCCAATACCCGAACCTGCGGGATAGAAATCCACGCCGTGATATTTGGCGAAGCCTTCAATCGCCTGATACTTGTGAAGATTCGAGTCTTCTTTATTCTGGATGTCATGGTCCAGCGCAAACACAAGTTGTTTTGAATTGTGAATCTTCTTCGCGCCAATAGTCTGAAACTTCTTCATCACCGCCGAGGTGTTGTCATGTGTCATGACACGGTGCGGACGAATGGCAACAAAATCCCCGGTCCGCAAAGGCCGCTTCGGCCCCTCGGCAAGATGTGCCTGCGCGATTTTTTCAACAACCGTCTGACCCATTACGACACTCCTACTCTCTCGACTCCACTATGACCGCACCGCCCCTGTCATCCTCAGCGGAGTATCTGCTTCGCTTCGCGAAGCAGATACGAAGTCGAAGGACCCCTATATCCACCCTAGCGGCCAGCAATATACGGGCTAGTCTCTTTAACGCCTTCGCCATCTCCGACGCGATCTTCCTGTGCGGCCGCAGCTAGATTCCTCAGGAAGCCTCAGTCCGTCGGCGTCCCTGCCCGCTGAATCCTGTCATCCTGAGCGGGCATTGCATTTCGCTCGCGAAATGCAATGTGAAGTCGAAGGATCTCCCCCACTGCGAACTCACCCCGGGCAATCCCCAATCTCACTGCCCCTTCCTCCGCCCCTTCGCGGCCTTCTTCCTCACATCCGCTTTCATCAGCGCCATCAGAGTGCTCACCGACCCGGCCTTCTCCAGGTTCCAGATCGCATTCTTCAATTTCTTCTGTGCTCCATCCGACAGGACTCCTTCCGCCAACGCCGAAAATTTCTCCTCAACCTCGGCATCGCTCAAAGGATTTCGCGGATCGCCCTTGGGATAATCCAGTTGCTTGCTGAACGTGCGTCCGTCAGTGGTTGTGAGGTTCACGATCACGCGCTGCAGAGCAGGGAAGACTTTCTCGATCTCAGGGTCGGCCACCACTTCCACTTTCTTCAACTGCGCCCGGATCGTCGGGTCCATGATCTTCTTCATCTCGAACTGCACCGGCGTGACCTGCCGCTCGGCGATCGCGGCCGCGATCACGTACGGCAGAGAATGGTCCGCTGTCTCCTTCGACTGCGGATCGTACTTACTCGGATCGGAAAGAATATCCGCGGCCCGCGCCAGCGATCGAATTTGTACCTTCTCCACCTGCTCAGGCTTCAGGTCGTTAGATTTCACGATATCCAGCACGGCCGAAATCGGCGTGTGGGTAAGAGCCTCCGTGGGAAACGCTTTCATCCCGCATTGCGTGATCCGCCACGATTCTCCCAAACCATCCGTCAGGAAGTCCAACTTCCATGACGGACCAAAGCAGTGCGTCAGCCCTTCCTTGCCATCCACCACGTGCTCCGGTCCCGTGTAACCTTTCTCCGCCATCAACGCCGCTAACACGCCACTTTGCGTCGCCATGGGATCGACCGTATTTTTCATCATGGTCAGCTTGCCGGCGGTGACGGCGCCCAACGTGGCGTGGCGGCTGGCCGAAATGCCCACCGCATGCTGGATTTGCTCCCACCCAAGATGTAGTGCCCGCCCGGCAACAATCGGCGAGACAAACGCTGTCAGTGTCGCGTGATGCCATCCGCGTTCGCGGATTCCGGGAAACGCCGCTTCGCAAAATCGCATTTCGAACTCGTGACCTAGAACCAGCCCAACGATCAGTTCCTTCCCATTACTCTTCGACCGTTCACAGCAAGCCAGCGCTGCGGGAAAAATATCCGACGGATGCGACGGGTCCTGCTTCCAGTAAATGTCGTTGTAATCCATGCACCGGATCATCAACCCATTAGCCAGCGAAGCCGAGACTGGATCAATCCTTTTGCCGGTGCCGATCACCGTGGCCGTTCCGCGTCCGGCGATCTCATCCAGCACCTCCAGCGCGATCTTCACATCATGCTGCTGGTAGCCTCCCAGCGCGCACCCGATGGAATCGAGCAAAAAGCGCTTGGCTTGATACACAGCTTCCTTTGAAAGCTGCTGGTAGGTAAGCCCGGCCGCCCAACGCGACATCTTGGCGGTAATGGTTTCCTTGGCGGGTTCTTTTTTAGATTCGAGCGTGGCCGACACGAACTCTCCTATTTCGCTGGATTCGAACTGACAACGATGTTTTTCGGATTTTTGAATGGCAAATAAGCCATGAAGTCTGCGTGATGCACGATGTAAGCCTCGGTGGTGCGCTTCACCAGGTCGCCCTCAGCCGCATGAGCGGCGATGATGTGGCACACCGCATCGGGGACGCCGCACTCCAGCGCCAGCGCCACTCCAGTGAACGGATGTCTTAGCGCTTCTCCCCGTTCGCTCTGGCGGCTCTTGCCGTCTGTGCCTAGTTCATACTCCAGCAGCTTTCCCACGTCGGCAAGAATCGCTCCCGCAATTACCGTGTCCTTGTCGATCGGCAACGCCCGCCCCATGAACTCGTGCATCGACTCAGCACTCTTGCGCGCAATATGCACTACGCAACGCTTATGCTCCATAAACGTAATCGGGCAATTCGGAATCACTAACGTAAAAGGAATGCGGTTCAGATCGTCCGGCTTCAGCGGACTGCGCTCCAACGCCTTGACCCAGGTCAAGGCCACCTGGGCGCGCAGCTTCTTATCTTCGATCCACTCGATTTCCGGCCATAATTTGGCCACAGCGTCGTGCATCGCACCCACCCCCACCCAAACAAATTAGCTTACCGTGGCAATAGAGCACGCGTCGAGTACCCAACAGGGAATGTCAGGCACGAGATTCGACCGTGAGCAGTTCTGAACAACCCGTCCAATTGCCTCAAGATAAAGCGAAAGCGTACGATGGGCCGCCATGAAAAAACTCTTCCTCTTAGCTCTCCTTGCACTGATGTCTCCGTCTCCATTTGGCATGGCAGCGCCCACCAACTCCTCCGCCACCAATGTCTACGCTATCCGCGAAGGTTACGTGGACGCCAACGGCGTCATGATCTACTACAAGATTTTCGGACACGGCAAGCCTCTTCTCATCGTTCACGGCGGCCCGGGTGCATCCCACGATTATTTCCTGCCTTATCTCACCCCGCTGGCGCGCCACAACGAACTCATCTTCATTGACGAGAGAGGTTCTGGCCGCTCCCAGTCGCTCGAGGACGCCTCCGGCTACACCGTCGAAAATATGGTCGAGGACGTGGAGGCCGTGCGCCAGGCTCTGGGCCTCGGCCAAATCAGCCTCCTCGGTCACTCCTACGGCGGCGTCCTGGCCCAGGCCTATGCCCTGAAGTATCAGAAAAACCTCTCCCACCTGATTCTCGGCAGCGCATTCTCCAGTACAAAGGCGATCAACGAAGTCTTCGTGCGCATGAAGGAAAAGATGCCCGCCGACGTGCGCGAGCGTATCGACAAGATGGAATCCGCCGGCCTATACGGCCATGGCAAGGACTACGAGAAGAACCGCTACACCACCGAGTACATGAACGCCGCTTGGGGAGACGGATATTTTCCCTATATCTACCGCAAGCATCCCGATCCCAACTATGACCCGGTCGACAACGGCAAAATGTCATGGGATCTCTACCGCGAGATGTGGGGTTCGCACGGAGAATTCGTCATCGACGGCAATTTGAAGTCAGTCGAATACACCGACCGCCTGTCCACAATCAAGGTGCCCACGCTGATCCTGGTGGGAGATCACGATGAGTCCGATCCGTCCATGTCACAGGTAATGCACGAAAAGATCGCCGGCTCAAAACTCGTCATCCTTCCCGAATCCGGCCACATGACCTTTGTGGATCAACCGGCCATATTCGAAAAGGCCATCGAAGACTTCCTGGCGAAGTAAGAAAATAAGAAGGAACTAACGGCAAACATCATGCGTCTCCTCAACATCCTGAGCGGATTGGCTGTTCTACTCACGACCCTGGCATTTGGACATCTGCTGCATCGATATTTCAGGGATGCCCCTCCCGAGGTTATTCATGACCCGGCCTTTTTGGCGGGTATGACCGCCGGAGTGATCGTGGATGTCTTTGCCTTCATCGGCGGATGCTTGCTGGTACGACGTGGCCGTTGACACGCACCCCATGTCCTTTCGGACAATCGCAATGCCTGCTCCAGTGCTACAGTGGCCATGGCTTCAGCCACCGTCATCTGACTAACGCGATATGACCTGGAAACTAACCCGATCGGCGCTTCTTGTTCTCGTTCTGCTTGGGGCTTCAATGTCCAGGGCCCAGCAGGCCGGCGCTCTCGGGGAGCCCATCGTCCTCCAGACCACATACCTTCCAAAAGGATTTCTGCGACAGCCCTATCATTTCAAACTGGAGGCGCAGGGCGGCATTCTGCCTCTCAAATGGGAGGTCACTGCCGGCACGCAGCCACCGGGAATCGACCTGTCACCTGACGGCAACTTGACCGGTGCGCCCACCGAAGTCGACACCTTCCATTTCGTCGTGACAATAACCGACAGCGGAAAACCTGCCCGTTCCCAGAAGAAGGAATTCACTTTTGACGTCGTTGCACCATTAGTCGTCGAATGGAGCAAAAAGCCCAAAGTGAATGGCCGTAGAGTGGAAGGCTCAATCAAGGTATCCAACCAGACCGATCAGGATTTCGATTTCACTTTCGTCGCCTTGGCCGTCGATCCCAACGGCCGCGCCACTGCGGTCGGATACCAACATTTTATTCTCAAGAAAAGTACGGACGAGTTTGAAATTCCGTTCGGAGAGAACCTTCCCTTCGGAGCCTATGATCTGTACGCCGACGCTGTAGCGGAAGTAGCGGCTACGAACGCCATCTACCGCGTCCACCTCGCGTCAGCAGAAAAGCTCCAAGTCCAGCAAGGCCCCTAAGGATATTGGGAAACGGCAGAAGGGTGTACAACCGAGGACCATGTAGGGACGGGTCTCTGACCCGTCCAAGCCGAGCAAAGCTCGGCAGCGCTTTTTGGAAACGCCTTGCAGCTAAAAAATAAGAATCCCGAGGTGGTGTCAAACCCATTCATCTCGGCCAGTAGCTCGCGTTAGACCCTCGCCGACCTGCTCTCGTAGCTACCCTTGCGGGCCGCTTCGCGCGATCATGCTCGGGCTCCGGGCTCACCGCCAACCGGACAAACCTGCTTGACGCCTCGGGACTCTATCTTGCCTCCAACAAATCTTCCTGTTCGCCTCGACCAGCGCTTTGCTATAGACCCTTGCTTGCCCTCTCTCCGTCATTTTGCAATGCAGAGAGTGACTTCGCTTGAGCCCCGGACGCCGCACCAACCGGGAAAACTTCAGAAGCTGTCAAAGAACGAGTTTGTTTTTACTCCTTTCATTTTTAGAGTCAATAAAAAACCTGATCTTCTATCTACCGCAAAATCAATCGAGTGCACGGCCTCCACAGCCCCGTGCCACGCGAATGGTGCAACCAAGAATCAGCCGCGTCAAATCCTCGGCAAGAAATTGCGTTTAACTTGGTTCTGCCGCCGTCTCGTCCCGGCGGCAAAGCGGTCGCAGTAAATATTTCAATTGTGTAAATAGCAGTAAAAACCAAGCTGGAAGCGGGCTTTCGATGTTGTTCTTCTTTGCGCTCTTTGCGATTCCCTTAGCGATCTTTGCGGTTAAAAGCTTTTGACTGAACGCAGGTGAAGCGCTATTGAGGCATGCCATCGAACAATCGATTAGAATGCCGTTCTCAAAGGAGGAGTCTTTGTCCCAAGGGGCCAAATCGCTGATCCTTGCGCTGGCGCTTTTCGCAATAACCAGCGCCCGCGGACAAAGCCCCGAGCAGCGAACCGCCCGCCACTTCGATTCCATCCGTCAGCAGCCCACGCTCCTTCTGGCCTTCTTGCACGGCATGCCCAAAGGCGGCGACCTGCACAATCATCTCTTCGGCGCAATTTATGCGGAAAACCTCATCAACTTTGCCGCCCGGGACAATTTTTGCGTCGATCGCACGACCTCCATCCTGATCGCTCCACCCTGCGACGACGCATGCGACCGCTACGGCAGCAAGCCTCCCATCGCCTGCGCCTATCAGGACCAGGTTCTTTACAATTCCATCGTCGATGCTTGGTCCATGCGCAACTGGGCCGGCGAAGAACCCGGCCACGATCACTTTTTTGCGAGTTTCAATAAATTTCAGCTGGCGCTGTTCAACCACACTGGCGATGCCCTCGCCGAATCTGCCTCACGCGCCGCCTCCGACCATCTGCAATACCTCGAACTGATGCACACCGCCGACGGCATGCAGTCCGCCGGTCTGGGCGCTAAAGTGGGTTGGGACGACGACTTCGCCAAGCTCAGGGAAAAGCTCCTGACCTCAGGCCTCAAGAACGTCATCGCCACCACTCGCCAGAAATTGGATCGCGACGAAGACACCATGCGCCACGTCCTGCGTTGCGCCTCATCCGCTCCCGACCCAGGTTGCGCGGTCCAGGTCCGCTACCTCTATCAGGTCCTGCGCGGGCTTCCCAAAGAAGAAGTATTTGCGCAAATTGTGCTCGGTTTCGAACTGGCTCAAACCGATCCGCGCTTTGTCGGCCTGAACCTCGTGATGCCGGAAGACTGGTACGTTCCCATGCACGACTTCGATCTCCACATGAAGATGCTCGACTATCTTCACGGGGTCTATCCCAAGGTGCATATCAGCCTGCATGCCGGCGAGCTGGCCATGGGCTTGGTCCCGCCCGAAGGATTGGCCTTCCATATCCGCCAGTCCATCGAACAGGGCCACGCCGAACGCATCGGACACGGAACCAGCGTCATGAACGAACGGGATGCTGTCGGCCTGCTTCGCGAAATGGCCCGGCGTAAGGTCCTGGTGGAAATCTGCCTGACTTCAAACGACCTGATCCTGGGCGTGCGCGGACCGCAGCATCCTCTGCCGGCATACATGCGTTACGGAGTACCGGTGGCGTTGGCTACCGACGACCAGGGCGTCGCGCGCTCCGACATGACCCATGAATACCTGCGGGCTGCTGAGACTTACGGCTTGGGTTATTCCGCTTTAAAGGGATTGGCCCGGCAGAGTCTTGAACACAGCTTTCTCAATCTTAGCGACCGGGCTCAAGCCCAGCGTAAACTGGAACAATCTTTCAAGGAATTTGAAACCAGCTTCTGAGAACGGTTATCCAACAACTGGAACTGTTTTCAAAACTCACCCTACGAACATGGCCGAACCAAACGATTTCGCCAATTCCGAAGCAGCTTCGAAGTTCCTGCTTTCGCAGAGCCCTCTTCGGCCGAAAATCGGCCTGGTGTTGGGCTCCGGCCTCGGCGGATTCGCCGATGACTTCGCCAATGCGACTCGCATACCCTTTGCCAACATTCCATTTTTCCCACGCTCCACTGCGGTAGGCCACGCAGGACAAATGGTGATCGGCACGGTGGATGGAATTCCGCTGGCCGCGATGCAGGGACGTGTCCATCTCTACGAAGGGCTCTCCGCTCGCGCTGTGACTTTTCCCATGCGTGTTTTCGGTCACATGAACATCCGCGCCGTTATCTTCACCAACGCCGCGGGCGGCGTAAATCTCGAATACAAGCAGGGCGCGCTGGTCGTCCTCACTGACCACATTAATTTGCAGGGACAAAATCCCCTTGTCGGCCCCAACGACGAGCGCCTGGGGCCGCGTTTTCCCGACATGACCCACGCCTATTCACCCTCCTATCGCGACATTGCTTTGAAAGCCGCCGCTCGGCTGGGCAAAACTCTTTATCAGGGTGTGTACGCCGCCATGCTCGGACCAAGCTATGAAACTCCCGCGGAAATCCGCTACCTGCGAACAATCGGCGCGGATCTGGTTGGAATGTCCACCGTTCCCGAGGTGATCACCGCCCGGCACTTGGGTTTGCAGGTTCTGGCAATCTCCTGCGTGACCAATATGGCCGCCGGAATTATCGACCAGCCCATTAGCCACGAAGAGGTTCTGGAAACCGGACAGCGGGTAAAGGGTGATTTCACTGCGCTGGTGCGTGCAGTGCTCCCGGAAATTGAGAAAGAAGTAGAAAAAGAGGAAATGAAGAGTGGCGTCTGATCAGGTCCTCATACGACGACCCGCATACTACGACCGGCGCTTCGCCCCAGCTCTACCTCCAGCCTTCCACGCTGTCATCTTGCGCGGAGTCGAAAGACCTGCTGTTTGCCCGTGTCATCTCATCTCGTCAGAAAGGTCAGAACGAAAACTTCGCCGCCAGCTGCACTACCCTCGGTCCGCCGCCGCCTAGCCCTGGATTGGTCTGCGCCTGGTCCGGCGTCTGCGTGATCTGACCAGCCGGCCCAAATCCCGGAACTACGAAGAAATTCGGCAGCGCAAAATTGGGATGGTTGAAGATGTTGAACAGTTCCGCCCGCAATTGTAGATTCACTCGCTCGAAGATCTGCGTGTCCTTGCTGATCGCAAAATCTACATTCCAGAATTTCGGCCCATAGATTTCGTTTCGTCCGAGATTGCCGAACTTTCCAAACGGCGGATCCGCGAACGCATTCGCATTCAGATACCCGATCGTGTCCGGCCCTGACTCCCAGTTTGAATTAATAGGATTGACGCCCGGCACCACGTTCGGCCGCTGGTGAAAGTTGGAAGGTGTGGGGAAGACATCCGAGTTGGCTCCGCTGGTGTCGTCGGAATTAACGATTGGAACTGGCCGCCCGCTCTGCGCAGTGACGATGGTATTGAGTTGCCATCCCTGCGTCAGCCGTCTTGGTCCGTGGAAATTCGGCAGACTATAACTGAAGGCTGCGGTGAATCGGCTACGGGTGTCGAAATTTGACGGCCCGTGCTCCGCGCGCAAGTTATTCGAATCCTGCGGCAGCGCGACCGTGGCAAAATTGAAGTCGATGCCGTCGGAAGCATCATCCAGTGATTTCGACCATGTGTAGCCCGTAAATCCTGACAGTCCATGCCAGTCCCGGGTCCGCAGTGTGGCCTGCAGTGCGTGATAAGTCGAGCCGCTGATCGTCGCGAACTCGTCCATGAACCCGTAGTTCGGATTCGGGCGGTCGCCGTTTATGTCAGGCTGGTTGGCGTCACGCAACCGGACCAGTTTCGTCCCTTTGCTGCCTACGTAGCCAAGTTGAAATGCAATGCCCTCACTCAGGTCCTGTTGAATATTCAAATTCCAGTTCTGCACATACGGGGTAACGAGATTGCGGGGAGTGAAGAAAATATCGGCACCCGGGGAAGGAAACGGAGGAGCCGGCGCGGTAAAGATCGGAGCGCCAGGACTGCTTCCGTTAAACGCTGTGGGATCGTAGTTGTTGGCCAGCGAAACCACCGCTTGTGCTCCAATCGGATTTGTTGCGAGCCCGGCAGAGTTGGTGAAGTTCGCGATCAGCAAATCCTGTGGCACGTAGTCGTAGTAGACGCCGTAGCCGCCACGCACGACGGTCTTCGGCAATGCGCTCCACGCGAATCCTACCCGTGGACCAAAATTATTGAGATCGCGCTTGTAAGCGCCATCGACCCCATCGGTTCCCAACAGCGCGAGATTGCCATCTCTTCCCAGATTGGAAAGCAGATTATTGCTCTCGCCCAGCGGGCCAAAATACTCCCAGCGCAGGCCGAAGTTAACTGTAAATTTCGGACGAATGCGGAAGTCATCCTGCCCGAAGAAGCTGATGCCATTGTTAAATGTGTTGCGCCGCGTGTTGCCCGCGTTGGCCGAAGGAAAGGTGTCGCCCTCATAGAAACTGACCAGCGTCAGCACGCCCGGGTCAGCGCATCCCGGCGCAGCCGGGCAAAGTGCGAGTCCACCCGGATCCGCTGTTCCGAATGAAAAAAGTCCACGCTCCAGGTTGTCGTTGAAGCTGTCGATCACTGCTCTGCGGTACTCTCCGCCGAACTTGATGGTGTGGCGCCCTTTGTTCCAGGTGAAGTTGTCGAGAATCTGAAAACTTTGGCTGGTCCGCCCGCGCGGGATGCTGAAAGCGCTCGCGCCAAGATTTTCGAACACGCCGCCGAAGTCGATCTCCGGCAGGCCCAGCTTCCCAGTGCCGAGCTCGAATGTCGATCCCGGCGTCCCCAGGCTCGCTGGATCGAAGCCGGAATCGAGCGAGTTGAAAGATGTGCGGTAACGGCTGTACCCAAAGCGCACCTCATTGACTTTGCCGTACCCGAGCGTGGAAAGCAGGCTGGCCGACACCAACTGCACCCGTGTCGGTGAGGTTTGGGCAAACTGAGGCAGCCGCGAGCCCGCGCCAAAACCTAGCCCTCCCAACGGGAAAACCTGCTGGCTTCGAGCGAATGCGTACCGGCCCGTGAGCGATTCATTCGAGCTGATCTGATGGTCGAGCTTCGCGATGAAGCTGTCGACATCGTTCTTGTCCTCAACGCTGCCCGCCACAGTGCCCGTCGCCGATCCTGGAAACAGCGCAAGCATGTTGGTAAGAGCCTGGCTCGGAACTAAGCCATCGCCGGTGACCAGTTGCTGGGCCTGAGTGATCTGCGCCGCAGTGGGCACCAGAAGGCTGAAGTCCGAGGTGACTCGCTCCCGCTGTCCTTCATACGCACCAAAGAAGAAAGTCTTGTCCTCGATGATTGGCCCGCCCAGCGAAGCACCGAACTGATTGTTGCGGAAAGCGCTCTTAGGGTCGGGTTCGCGGTTAAAAAAATTCCGCGCGTCCATGGCATCGTTCCGCAGGAATTCGAAAGCCGAACCGTGAAGGTGATTCGTCCCCGACCTGGTGATGATGTTGACCACCGATCCGCTGTTACGCCCGTATTCCGCGCCGAACTGCGATTGCAGGTTGAATTCCTGAATTGCATCAATCGGCAGAATTGAAGCCGGAGCTCCGCCGATTCCTGCCTGGTTAAAAGCTGAGTTGTTGAAAAACGGATCGTTGTTGTCGGTTCCATCCAGGGCGTAATTGTTCGAACGGTCGCGGCTGCCGTTGATCGAGAACTGTCCAAATCCGCTCTGGATTGCAGCCACGCCGGAAGGCTCCACTGTCGCGCCGGGCACCAGTGCTACCAGCTTTCCGAAATCGCGTCCGTTGAGTGGCAAATCCCCCACCAGTTGCTGGTTCACAACCTCGCCCAGCACATCGCGTGTGCTGTCGATAAGCGGACTTTCCTCTGTGACCGTGACCTGTTCCTGCCGCCTTTCCACCTGCGTAAGATCGAAGTCCGCGGTGGTATCCAGGCCGACGTTCACCACGACATTCTGCGCTACCGGGTTCAGGTTCGCAGCCTGCGCCATGACCACATACCTGCCGGCAGGCAATTCCGCCATCACATAGGCGCCGTCGGTTCCAGTGAGTATTTCGCGGACCACGCCGGTAGCGCTGTTTTTCGCCGTGACCTTCGCCCCAGCCATAACGCTGCCGCTGGGATCAACCACGTGCCCGCGAATCGATCCCCGATAGCTTTGTCCAAAAACAAAACACGGCACAAGCAGCAGCGCAACCACCGCGATCACTAACCTGAAGTCCGCATACACCTTGAACGAAAATACCTGCTGTCTGCTCATGCGCATTGACTCCTGCCGAATGTTAGGGAATGAAACCAGCGAGATGCACTAGAGATGTCCCGAAACCGCGCTTGGGATTCGGGTTTACTTCTGCGGGCGCGACATGAAAATCTTCACCGGCGGCGTAACCCCATACGCCGCCGCAAAGCTTCCCTGGTTCACCGCCAAAGCCATGTGTCCCCGCGAATCGATATACAGCAGCGGCTTTTTCAAAGGCACATCGCTGAATGTCCGGACAAACGGAATATTCATCTCGCTCTTGCCAATCGTGACGTGAACGTTCTGCCCTCGTCCATAGCCCAGCTTGAGAAAATCTTCGCCGCTGATATTGGTCACCAGGTTTCCGAACGGACCATCGGTCGCGATCACTTCGCCGCTAAGCCCGTGATCGTCAAGCCGCGAAGCGGTAACGTTTAGCCGGACCAATGAATTGACATCCACTTCCGGCCCCACCTTAGTCCAATCCTCGCCCCGGGCCACATGCGCTCCGACTGGGGAAAAAATGTCCCGCCCGTGAAAAGTAGACGACAACGCCGCCCCAATCATCCACTCCCGGTTCGTAATCTCCCGTGCCGCCTCGATCCCGTCGCGATCCTGCACAAGTGTCATCAGGCCGTTATCGGGCAGCACAAAATATTGCCCCCGCTTCGATTTCACCACTACCGCTTTCCGCAGGCTCCCCACCCCCGGGTCGATAACCACCACAAACACCGTCCCTGCTGGAAAGTAAGGCGTCGACCCGTAAAGAAACCGCGCTCCATCCAGTATTGAAAACGGTGTGACCTGGTGAGTGAGATCGACGATTCGCAAGTCCGGTGCAATGGAGTACATCACGCCTTTGCAAAGCGCCACCGAATCGTCAACCACTCCGAAGTCGGTCATGAACACTACCGTCGGAGGAGCCTTGTCCTCTTGCGCCACGGCGCCCTGCATCAACATGCCGGCAAACAGCACCGTCGCCAGCATCATCGCCACGGCGCGGATCAACCCATCCAGTTTCAGCACGTAAGACTTACGCGTAAACATGCTCATCAGAATTCGCACCCCGGACCGAACTCAAGGATCGGAATAAGCCGAAATTGTAAACGATGCAGCCGTCGGCCCATTTCCAACTGCCCGGGACCGTCTATAATCTTCCAGGCGCAAAAGTTCAACCATCCCGGAGGGACAAATGTCATCAGCCATTCCCGAAAAATATAAAGATCTGTTCAGTAAACGTGCGTTCGCTAATCTCGGCACCCTGATGCCCGACGGAACCCCCCAAGTCACGCCTGTATGGGTCGATCTGGAAGGCGACCGCGTCGTTTTCAACTCCGCCAAGGGACGCCAAAAAGATAAGAACGTGCGTCGTGACCCGCATGTCGCTCTCGCCATCGTCGATCCCGACAATCCCTATCGCTATCTCGAAATCCGCGGCCGCGTCGTGGAAATCACCGAGGAAGGCGCCGACGATCACATTGACAAGCTGGCCAAAAAATATCTTGGCGTGGACAAATATCCTTATCGCCAAGCCTCCGAAACTCGCGTGATCTACAAGATTCAGCCCGACCACACCACCATGATGGGCTGAAGATTTGGCTGACGATTATTGAAGAGACGTTGCTTGGACGTCTGCTGTTGGACCACAGAATCCACGACACCCAGGAACTTCATGCCAACCGCGCAAGCCGAAACCACCGCCCTCGATCTCACCTGGGTTCGCTCTCAATTCCCTTCGTTGTCTCAGGCCGTCAACGGTCAACCGGCCGTTTTCATGGACGGTCCAGGCGGCACTCAGGTCCCCCAGCGCGTGATCACCGCAATCGCCGACTACCTGGCGAGTTTCAACGCCAACACTTGCGGAGCGTATGCCACCAGCCGTCGCACCGATGCAGTCATCGCCGATGCTCGTGCAGCCATGGCTGATTTCCTGGGCTGCGACAAAGACGAAGTTGTTTTCGGCCCCAACATGACCACCTTGACCTTCGCTATCAGCCGGTCTCTCGGCCGCGAACTCGGTCCTGGTGACGAAATCCTTCTCACCCATCTCGATCACGACGCGAACGTCTCACCCTGGCGCGCTCTCGAGGAACGAGGCGTAACCATTCGATTCGTGGACATCAACGAATACGACTGCACCCTCAATCTCGCCGACCTTGAGCAAAAAATCAGCACCCGAACCCGGGTAGTCGCAGTCGGATACGCCTCCAATGCAGTCGGCACGATCAATAACGTGCAGGAAATTATTCGTCTCGCTCACAAGAAAGGCGCGCTTACATACATCGACGCGGTTCACTACGCCCCGCACGGGCCGATCGATGTCCGCGCTCTCGATTGTGATTTCCTTGCCTGCTCCACATACAAGTTTTTCGGTCCGCACATGGGAGTCTTGTACGGCAAGCGCGAGCACTTGCAGCGGCTGCAGCCTTACAAAGTGCGTGCCAATACGAACGCAGTTCCCAATCGATGGGAATGGGGCACGCTCAATCACGAATGCATCGCCGGGATCGCTGCTTGTGTCGAGTACCTTGCCGACCTGGGCCGCCGCGTCGATTCCTCAGTCACAACTCGCCGCACCGCGGTGCTGGCCGCGTATGGCGCGATTCAGCAGCATGAAGGACGTCTGGCGCAAACCATGCTCGAGGGATTGCTGGAGATTCCCGGACTCAAGCTTTACGGCATCGCCGATCCTGCAAAGCTTGAGAGTCGCTGTCCTACTTTCGCCGTGCGCATCGCGAACCACACTCCGCTGGAGCTCGCCACCAGCCTTGGAGAACGCGGCATTTTCACCTGGGACGGAAATTACTACGCGTTAAACCTCACCGAACGCCTCGACGTGGAAAAAGACGGCGGCTTCCTCCGCATCGGACTTGCCCACTACAACACCGCCGAGGAAGTCACTCGTCTGCTGAGTGCGCTGCGGGAGATCAGCGGTCAGTGATCAAGAAAGTGGTCAGTGATCAGTGATCAGTGTCAGTGTCAGTGGTCAGCACTGAATCGCATTTACTGACCACCGACCACTGACAACTGTCCACTTGCCCGCACTATGCTCCAGCCGCCCGAAGCTCGACGACTTTATCGCTTTCGCCTACCAACACCAACCCAGCCATTCCGATAAACAATCCATGCTCTACCACGCCGGGAATGTCTTCCAGTTCCCGCGCCAGCGTCGGGGGATCGGAAATCTTTCCAAAATTACAATCCAGAATGTGATTACCCTCGTCCGTAATAAAAGGCTTGCCGGATGATGCTCCCCGTACAGTCACGGCAGCCCCGAGCGCGGTGATCTTCTTCACCACTAGCGCCTGGGCGAACTTGATGACTTCCACCGGCACGGGAAATTTACCCAGCGTCGCGACTCGTTTGCTGGAATCCGCGATGATGACAAGTTTCTTGGTGGCCGAAGCGACGATCTTTTCTCGCAACAGCGCTCCGCCTCCGCCCTTGATTAGCCGCAACTCAGGATCGACTTCATCCGCTCCGTCGATTGTGATATCGATCTCCTGAAACTCTTCCAGCGTCGTCAAAGGGATCCCCAGTTTTGCGGCTGCTTCCTGGGTGTGAATGGAAGTCGGTATACCGCGGATCTTCAGCCCGTTCCGCACCCGTTCCCCGAGAAACTGGACCGCAAAAGCTGCCGTCGAGCCCGTGCCCAGTCCGACAATATCGCCATCGCGAACCAGCTTCACACTGGCTCGTCCCGCCGCCTCTTTCTCTCGCTCGTTGGCCATGCCAGTCACTCTACCAAATCCACGGATACGGGCGTCCGTGGATTTGGTTTACCGGCTGACCAGCTCAGTTCCCTGGCCGAATCGCTGAGTAGCGTAGCCGACGATCATGCCCACGATCCCACCCGGAATCATGATTGCGAAGTAGTAGTGCTTGCCACCGGGATTGGGTATTGCCGCAATCCCAAATGCCAGCAACAATCCGATTCCCAGCCCAAAGAGAATTCCCAGCGGTAAGGAATTGACCTTCTTCGCGAAATATCCGATGAGCACGCCCGCGATCAAGCCCTTAACCGTCGACCCGATCACAATACCCAGCAGTTGAGCCCGAACTTCGGGTGTGAACCATGCCGTCAACCCATCGAAAATTCCCAGCAGTCCCCCTACCAGCAACCCCAGCACGACTTTATTCATATCGTCTCCTCGCAGCAGGCATGGCCCGCTAGAGTAACTATTAAACAGCGACGCGAAATCCTTTAACCGGCGCCAATTTAGATCGCAGATCTACCGCCACAAGATAAAAAGAGCTCGCATCACCAGGTACGCCACGATCAACAGGAGCCACGCCCGATTCCGGTTCAGCCATCGCCACAGCCGCGCCATGATCCCTTCCGGGTAGGCGCTGACAGGGAGGCCATCCAGGTAGTGCGCTACGTCTTTGGCGAGGTCCTCAACCGAGTGATACCGCTGCTCGGCGTCGTCAGCCATCGCTTTGTTAACAATCGCCTTCAACACCTTTGGCTGCCCGGCAGAATTCGGAAGCAGAAATTTCAGGATTGCTCCCAGGGAATAAACGTCGGCACGCGGATCCGCCGGCTCGCCCTCGCCTCTGGCCTGCTCGGGAGCCATATAGCCGGGCGTGCCGAGGATTGCCCCATGAGCGGTAGAGCTATCCGGAGGCAGTTCCTCGCGCGCATCGACTTTTTGTCCTTTACCCGCCTCTTCAGGTGCGCTTAAACGAAAGACCTTCGCCAAACCCCAGTCCATGACCAGAACTTCGCCAAAAGGCCCTACCATAATGTTCTGTGGTTTCAGGTCGCGATGCAGCACATGGTGGGCGTGCGCAAACGAAACCGTCTCACAGATTTTCTGGAAAATACGTAGGCTCTCCCGTACGCCAGTCGCTTCCTCCGCTTGCTGATCCAGGCCTTGACCTTGTACAAGCTTCATCGTGTAAAAGACACGTCCGTCAGCCAACGCGCCCACGTCATGAACCGGCACGATGCCAGGATGCTCAAGCTGAGCGATGATTTTTGCTTCTCTCGACAATCGGGCGGCAAACTCGCCAGTGGTATCCACAACTCGAATCACTTTGAGGGCGACGTGCCGGTCGAGTACTGTATCTTCTACTCGATATACCACTCCCATGCCACCCTCGCCGAGTTTTTCCATCAACACGTATCGCGTACCTCTGAGGTCAGGCGCATCAGCGGCCGACCGCAAGCGGTCGAGGGCGGTGTCGGAAAGCCATTTCATGCCCGCGTCTCTCGTTTCATTCCGAGCAGCGTCTGGGATTCCCGCTGGAATTCTTCATCGCTTCCCGTCATCTCCCGCAGTTGCTCCAGCACAATTCGTCGAAGCTCGCGTCGCGCATAAGCCAGATAGTTTGTGACATCGGTGGTCTTCAACTCGAACTGCTGTGCCACTTGTTCATACGTCAGTTCTTTGCCCGCGTCTTCGATGTCGTAGAACTCGAGCAGTCGGAAGTGCAGTTGCTTGCCGCGTTCTTCACATTCCGCCTTCAAGCGCTCCAGCGACCGGCTGAAAACGCTGCGCGTCCACTCGCGTTCGAAGAATTCGTCGACCCGATCTGGAGAAGGAATGTCGATGTGGCGCAGTTCGCCTTCTGCGGATTCAAAATCCAGCGGTTGAAACTCTATCTCACCCCCTCGCTTCAACCGGCGCGCAGCCTTGTCTTCATTGGCGATCATGCGATCCACGCACATCCGTAAAAACGTTCGCAAACGCGAACGCCGAGGTTCATAGCTGGCGAGAAAATCTTTCTCCAGGAGCCGGAAGAAAAAAATCTGCGTGAGGTCTTTGGCTTCTTCAATGTCTTTTCCCCAGCGCAAACGAATGTACTTGTAGACGGGTTTCCAGTACGCGCCGATCAGTAAGTCGAGTGCGCGGCGGCGCTGTTCAGGTTCCGGGCTGCGCGCGGCCACAATCACCGACCAACGCGTAAGCGGAAAGTTACCCTGCTTCCCGGGACTCGTGTCGTCTATCAAGCGAAGGAGTGTACGACGTCACTCCGCGACTGAACAAGCGTGCGCTGCCGTACCAATCCTGTGTTTACACAAAACAATTTTTTATTTTTAGGAATTGCACAGTTGCACCAAAGTTTGGGGATTGACCTCGCGGCATATCACGCGTAAATTCTTTTCACCTTCAAGAAAAAACCCAGCCGGCAAAAAGATTTTCAGGCGAGTTACCGAATTTCCGGTCCTCCTCCTAAAAAGGCGGCGTACAGTGCAGAGAGCAGAAAGCGAATGGCATGTTTATCGCACGCGATTTCTGATTCGGGCCAGGCAGCTCACCGCACCGCTTGCGTTCCGGGATTTACTCGGCCGCGAACATCACGGTCAATCCGGAGACTATTTGATCGAATCTTCAGACGGTACTCAAAGAATTGCGCCGCGGGAAATTTTTGAAGATATTTACGTTGCCATGAATTTCTCGGTGGGAACAAATCGAAAGGGATCGGCGCGATCGGGTCTCAAAAAAGTGAGACCGTCTGCGTGCATTAAGCCCGCAGTGGGGCAGCATCCCACTTGTTAAGTATGGGGTACAATATATGGGGATACCCTCTTGACAGCCCCAACATACGGGCGTACTGTTTGCATCCCATAGAGCTTTTAGCGCCTCCAAACCGAAGACGCTATCAAGCCGGGCAAGTGCAAGAAAACACAGGCAGGGTACTCTGGCCGGGGTGATCAGGTACTCGTTCCTGAGCAGTTTGGTGGTGCGGTGGCCGCTTCCTCGTACACGCGTTGAACGTAGTTAGCTGAACTCCTCCCGAGGAGCGACGACAGTTGACAAATAAAACTGTGGAAAAATACCTCTAGGAAGAGGGTGGCAATCCTTTTCCTTGCCGGACATGAAAACTACGAACCAGGAACTGTGAGCTAAGAATTTGGGTTTTATTAAGAGCTTGAAAAACGCAAGATTCCATACGGAAAGGGTCGTGCCAGAGCACAATCTACAGGAGAGAACAATCGAAATGGCTGAAGTGAAAGAAAAAGGAGCCCCCGCCCCAGAGACTGCCGCCGTCCCCAGCGTGACCCCGGTAAACCCCGTCACAAACACCAAGAAGGCCCCCGGCCTCTCCTTTAACCGCTTCTTTACCAAGCCAGGCATTTCGCCCTATGACGAGATCGAATGGGAGAGGCGCACAGCTCTCATCACCGACGCCAAAGGGAATGCGATCTTCGAGCAGAAAGATGTCGAAGTCCCCAAAGACTGGTCGGTGACCGCCACCAACATCGTGGCCAGCAAATATCTGCACGGAACATTGGGAACACCTGAGCGCGAGAGCGGAGTGCGCGCCCTGGTCACACGTGTGGCCGAGACCATTCGCGACTGGGGTATGTCGCAGGGCTATTTCAAGACGCAGGAAGACGGCGCAACTTTTCACGACGAGTTGTCACACATCCTTCTCCGTCAGTACGCCGCTTTCAATTCGCCGGTCTGGTTCAACGTAGGCTGCGACCGCATCGAGCCCAACTCTGACGCCCAGAACTGGCACTGGAATCCCGCCAGCGCACGCGTGGAATTCGGAGTCACCGGTTACAGCACGCCGCAATGTTCGGCTTGCTTCATCAACTCGGTGAAAGACTCGCTCGATTCCATCCTGACCCTCGCCAAGACCGAAGGCATGCTCTTCAAGTGGGGATCGGGTACCGGCACCAATCTTTCCTCGCTGCGTTCTTCCACGGAAGGCCTCAGCGGTGGCGGAACCGCCAGCGGTCCTCTGAGCTTCATGAAGGGCTTTGACGCCTTTGCCGGCGTCATCAAGTCGGGCGGCAAGACTCGCCGTGCTGCCAAGATGGTCATCCTCAACATCGACCATCCCGACATCGTCGACTTCATCGAGTGCAAGTCGAAAGAAGAAGCCAAGGCGCACGCTCTGATCTCTTCCGGATACGACGGATCTTCGCCCGACTCCGATGCCTACTCGTCCATCTTCTTTCAGAACGCCAACAACTCTGTCCGCGTCACTGACGACTTCATGTACTCGGTCCTCCGTGACAACGGCTTTACCACGCGCGCCGTCCGCGACGGACGCCCGATGCAGAACTTCAAAGCCAAGGATTTGCTCTACAAGGTCTCCGACGCCACCTGGCGCTGCGGCGATCCTGGCATGCAGTACGACACCACCATCAATCGCTGGCACACATCGAAGAACACGGCTCGCATCAACGCCAGTAATCCCTGCTCGGAGTACATGTTCCTCGACGACTCCGCCTGCAACCTGGCTAGCCTGAATCTGCTGAAGTTCGCGCCCAACGGTACGTTTGACGTGGAAGCCTATCGCCACTCCGTCGATGTGCTCATTACCGCTCAGGAAATTCTGGTCGACAACGCCGGCTATCCGACAGAAACGATCGCCAAGAATTCGCATGACTATCGCCCGCTCGGTTTGGGCTATGCGAACCTCGGCGCTCTGCTCATGGCCGCCGGTCTCCCCTACGACTCCGACGCCGGACGCGACTACGCCGCCTGCGTCACTGCCATCATGTGCGGCGAAGCTTATCTGCAATCCTCACGCATCGCCGAGCAGTGCCCCGCGCTGGTTCCGGCAACCGAGCCCACACAAAAAGGCCTGGCCGAAACCAACCTGGGCGCAAACGTCATGCCCGGAGGAGCCTGCCCCGGCTGGTACATCAACCGCGAGCCGTTCCTCGACGTAATTCGCATGCACCGCGCATCGGTAAACAACATCAACAAAACCAACGTCCCCACGCCGCTCTACGAATCCAGCAAAGCCTGCTGGGACGAAGCTCTCGCCCACGGCGAAAAGCACGGCTACCGCAACTCCCAAGTCACGGTTCTGGCCCCGACCGGCACAATTGGCTTCATGATGGATTGCGACACTACTGGCATCGAGCCGGATCTCGCACTCGTCAAGTACAAGAAGCTGGTTGGTGGCGGGATGATCAAGATCGTGAACAACACTGTCCCCACAGCTCTCTTCAAGCTTGGATACGATCACGACGAGACCGACAAGATCGTCTCTTACATCGACGCGACCGGCACCATCGAAGGCGCGCCCGATATCAAGGACGAGCATCTTGCCGTCTTTGACTGCTCGTTCAAGCCGGCCAAGGGGACACGCTCCATCCACTACATGGGCCATCTGAAAATGATGGCGGCGGCGCAACCTTTCATCTCCGGCGCCATCTCTAAAACGGTGAACCTGCCGGAGAATGCCTCCGTGGAAGACATCATGGAGTCTTATCTCCAGGCATGGAAGCTGGGGTTGAAGGCTGTGGCCGTTTACCGTGATGGATGCAAGAAGTCGCAACCTCTGAGCGCGTCCGGCACCACCACGGCGCTCTCCAAGAAGGGTGACGCCGCAGCCACCGCTGCGCACGTCGAAGAAGAAAATCTCAACGCTCCGCCGCGCGCCGTCCGCCACAAGCTGCAGGAAGAGCGCGCCTCCATCACTCACAAATTCAAAGTGGGAGACCACGAAGGCTACATCACCGTCGGCCTCTATCCCGACGGCAGTCCCGGCGAGCTCTTCATCACCATGGCCAAGGAAGGTTCCACGGTCAGCGGCCTGATGGACAGCTTCGCTCTGGCTGTCTCCATCGCGCTGCAACACGGCGTGCCGCTGAAACTGTTCTGCGAAAAGTTTGCCCACACCCGCTTCGAACCCAGCGGCTGGACCGGCAATCCCGACATCGGCTTCGCCAAGTCGATCATGGACTACATCTTCCGCTGGCTCCAGTTGCGCTTCCTCACCGGCCAGCAGGGGATGCTGTTCGAAAACCTCCGCCTGCGGACACCCGGCGCCGTATCGCACACCGAAAGCTCCGGAGAAGCAAACGGCTCCGTGGTTGCCGACCAGAGGTCCGAAGTCCGGCCTCCAACGCCCGGTTCAGTCCACGCCGCCGACGCTCTCGCCGGACTCATCGACCTGGGCGACGCCCCCACCTGCAGCTTCTGCGGATCCATCATGACCCGCAACGGAAGCTGCTACCGGTGCGGAAGCTGCGGCAGTACGAGCGGTTGTTCGTAAAGTGGAACAGTGGCACGAAGGTGCCTAGGCAAATCTACCAGGGATAGTACAAAGTTCACGACTCTGAAGGGGTCACGGCGTGAGCCGTGGCCCTTTTTTTGGAGCCTCGATAAGGAGGAGCTCAGAAGCGCTATCCATGCCGTACGAATGCATAAAGATTCGGCCCAGGCTGATGCGTTTCATGTTTGCAGTATCAAATCTATATGGAAAACACCGGTCGAAGTCCACCCTCAGTCCCGTTATACTTCCGGCCTATGCACAGATTGCTCATTGCACTTTCTCTGACCGTGTTGGCCACGTTTTCAATGGCACAGACTTCCGGATCTGCACAGACCGCGGTACTCGCCTCGATCAATCAGTTTGTGGATGGCTTCAACAAGGGCGATACGAAGACGGCCGTGGCGGCTTGTGCGGATGAAACATCCATCCTCGATGAATTTCCTCCGCACGAGTGGCATGGTGCCGGAGCCTGCGCGAAGTGGCTGCGCGACTTTGACGCCGACGCTAAAAAGAACGGCATTACTGATGGAGTGGTGACGCTGGGCGAGCTGTTGCACGTGGACATCACCTCCGACTATGCCTATGTCGTCATTCCTGCGAACTACACGTTCAAGCAGAAGGGGAAGAAGGTCAGCGAAGCCGGGTCGATCATTACACTATCTCTGCACAAGAGCCCAACGGGTTGGCGAATCACGGGATGGGCCTGGGCGAAACATTAAGCGGCATCCCCGCCAAGTCCGAGGGTGGCCCACTCTAATTTCGCAAAAACGCGAAATTAGAGCAGGGATGTTGACGCCCGTCACTTCGCCAAACTCTGGTGGTCGAAGCTGATGACGCGGGTGATCTTCCATACTCCGTCCTTGTTTTGCCAGAGGTGGATGAACTTGGCCTCGCCGACAGAGCCGGCTTCCTCGTGTCCTGGATGATGGAAGCGGTGAACGCCAATCTCGACCGCACCGTAGTTGGCGATGGGGTAGACCTCGAGTGTCCCGGGAACAAGTTCTCTGGTGACTTTGCCGCAGATATTGTTCTTGATCCCTTCGACGAGAGTCGCGCGTCCTCGACTCAATCCAGTCTTGTCGTGATAGAACTCCAGGTCGTCGGCCAGGAATGACCCGAATTTCTCCAGATCGCAATGGTTGTAGGCATCGAAAAGCTGGGTGTCCAGCGACTGGATGGTTTTGAAGAGCGGATCGGTGGCGGGGGTCTGAGCCTGGGCCGGGACTAATAGTGCAAGCAGAGTTGCAACGACCACGGCTTGTACGAGAGTAGCTGACCTTTTCATTTCAGGGATCCCCTTTCGTGTGGGTGTTACGAGTGAACCCGAGAGATTGTTCCGCGCGCGGCAGGGTGCCCCATTCTAATTTCGCGCTTTTTGCGAAATTAGGGTGGGGATTTTGACTTGAAGAATTCCTGCCCTATGCTGGCCCCGAGATCACCCGCGAGCCTCTCCACAGCTTTCCCGATCCCCAATCCCGAGGAGTAGACTCTAGCGGTTCTGATCAGTCAGACCCATCTGCATCAAAAAAGGAGATGAGATGAAATATGTGATCAGCTGGAACGAACGGCCGCAAGGTTCGCCTGCGGAGTATGAGAATGCCCAAAAGCGAATCCTTGAGGTGTTTGGGCAGTGGAATGCGCCGGCGAATTTCAAGGTCGAGTTCTTCGTGATACGGGTGGGCGACTGGGGCGGACATTTGCTGGTGGACTGTGACGATCCGCTGGCGGTTCACAAGTTTTGCTCGATGCTTCCGGCATTTCAAATGGAGGCGCGGCCGGTAATTGCTGTCCAGGACGCAGTCCGGGCCGAACTCGAAGTAATGGCGTGGCGCGACGGCCTGACAGCCAAATAACGAACGATAGCTCGCTCGGGATCAAGAACGGGAAGGGCACGACTTTAGTCGTGCCGATGTTGCTCATGGCTAGCGGGTGGGGATTTTGACCTAAAAGTTCAAGTGGAGGAAAACGGTCGTGACGAAAGACGAAGCCTGGAGTCTGGCCAATCATTGGATTGCGGCGTGGAACGCCCATGATCTGGACTTGATCATGACGCACTATGAAGACACGATCGAGTTGACCTCTCCCGTCGCCGCCCATCTTTTGGGAACGCCGGACGGCAAGGTCTCAGGCAAGGCAAACTTGCGAGCCTACTTTCAACGAGGCCTGGAAGCCTATCCGGATCTCCACTTTCATCTTGAGGATGTGCTCTGGGGCATCAACAGCGTCGTTCTCTACTATACAAATCAAAAAGGAAGACGCACCGCAGAATTCATGGAACTGTCCGCAAGCGGAAAAATGGCACAAGTGGTAGCGAACTACAACTCCTGAAGGGCGGGCCGCCAGCGAGTGACCAGCACTCTGGATTTTGTTCCAGTCGCTTCGGCCATGGGCCCTGGGCCACCGACCAACGACCGCTGCCCGTGTCAATAGGCAAAAATTACCGAAACCAACCTATCTGGTGCAGTGATGGAAGATATATTCCCAGCTGTAGTGTCCCATTTCTCTATATCTGAGTGACATCATTGAATTAGGGATCGAAATTTGAGATTGGCGACAGGCGCGGCCCACGGGGCGGCGCCTTTTTTATTGGCAACGGTCACTTGCTTCCGAATCGGTGATGGGGAGAATAGCGTGAAAAAGTCTGGTATAGACATTAAAAAAACTTACAAACAACTCGGGGAGTGGGCGGGACTTTGCTTTATGGCGCGGGCGGCGGACCGCGGGCTGAACGTCTCCAAGCCTCCCGGGGATTCGGCCAGCTACGACGTGGGAGTCGAACAGAACGGCAGATTCCTGCGGATTCAGGTGAAGTCGACGAGGTACCAGAAGGCGGGATCGTTCATCTGCAACATCGTGCGCGCCTCCCAACAGGAGCGCTATAGCCCGGGCATGCTGGATTTCTTTGCCGTATACCTGGTGCCGATCGATTTGTGGTACATCATCCCGTTCGATATGGTGAAAGACATCAGGACATTAACTCTCATCCCACGGAGTGGCCACAAGTTCTCGCAATATATGGAAGCGTGGAACTTGCTGAGGGGGCGGCCGAAGAGAGTGCGGTTTCCAAGGGGGAAGCCCCAGGCTGAACCCTTTTCTGAATGAGGATTGGATTGCCGGATCTTTGAGGTGGGACCGACGCGGGCGGGAGCGCCCGCGCCACACGAACTACTTCCTTATGGCGGCCAGGATTTCTTTTTGGTTGCTCAGGATTTCTGACAGGGCGGATTGGTTCTTCTTGATTACGCCCTGGTTGGCGTAAATCATCTTTTGATTTTTCACGATGGTCTGCTGGTTTGCGAGGATGCGTTTCTGATTTTTTACGATCGTGGACTGGTTGTTCAGGATCGTCTTCTGATTGGACAGAACTTTGGCGTCCGCCATATTTTCTTTTCTCCAGTTGTTTGTGTTTGTGCCGGTTAGTTTATCACTCGCGTACCCTGGGCAGGCCGTGCGGTTTGTTTTCGATCTCTTGTGGTAATGTCGCCATGACAGGTTCACAAAAGATGACGATGACTGGAGATGGTGCAGAACGCGGCGGGACGCATGGTGCCCGGGATGGTGAACGGGAAGCCGTCCATCCCGTACCTCGGGGTGGGGAAGTTTCAGCCGCGCGGACGGAAGGCGGCGCCGCCGGTGCGGTCGAGCAAGGACTACCCCGAGGGTGGCGACAAGCGCGTTCCGGATCTGGAGACGGCGCTGCGCAAGTGCGGACTGCGCGATGGCATGGTTCTTTCGAACCATCATCACTTGCGGGACGGTGATCGGGTCGCGCTGATGATGCTGGAAACGGCGGGACGGATGGGCGTCAAGGACTTGATGTGGTTTCCCAGCGCGTCATTTCCGTCACAGAAGGGCGCGATTGACCTGATGCAGTCGTCAGTTATTCATCACATTGAAGGGTCGATGAACGGTCCATTGGGGGATTACTGCACGCAGGGAAAGATGCGCGGCATGGGCGTGTTGCGCTCGCATGGCGGGCGTTGGCAGGCGATCCAGGATGGCGAAGTCCATATAGACATTGCGGTTATCGCTGCCCCCACGGCGGACGCTTTCGGCAATGCCGACGGCTCGCATGGGAAGTCAGCATGCGGCTCACTAGGCTTCGCCCTCGCAGATACTTTGTACGCGGATCAAGTGATTGTCGTGACGGACAATCTGGTTCCGTTTCCGTGTGTGCCGTGGCAGATCCAGGGCAACAACGTGGACTATGTCGTGGAAGTGGAAAGTATTGGAGATCCGGCGAAGATTGTTTCGGGGACGACGCAGATCACGCGCTCTCCGGATCGGTTGAAAGTAGCCGAATATGTGGCGCGGTTTCTGCGCGATGCCGGGATCATGCGCAACGGATTTTCATTTCAGGCAGGCGCCGGCGGGATCGCGCTGGCATTTGTCGATTATCTGCGGCGCATGATGAAAGAAGATGGAGTGAAGGCGCGGTTCGTGCGCGGAGGGTCGTCTCGGTATCTGGTAGAGATGTTGCAGGAAGGAATGACCGACTACATTCTGGATGGGCAGACGTTTGATCTGGATGCGGTGAAGAGTATTGCGAGCGATCCGCGGCACGTGGCGACGTCACCGTTTACTTCCTACAACTATCACGGCAAGGGATCGTTCGCTTCGATGATCGATGCGGTGGTTTTGGGCGCGACGGAAGTCGACGTGAATTTTAACGGCAACGTGGTGACACATTCCGATGGGCGGCTGCTGCATGGAATTGGCGGTTGGCAGAATTGTCTGGATGCGGGATGCACGATTCTAGCGGTGCCGGCGTTCCGCGATCGCATTCCGGTGATCGTGGATGAAGTGACAACGATGACCGGGCCGGGAGAGTTGATCGATGTGGTGGTGACGGAACGCGGAATTGCGATCAATCCGCGGCGTCAGGATTTGTTGGATGCGGTGAAAGGGTCGTCGCTACCGATCCGTCCGATTCAGGACATCAAGGCAGAAGTGGAGCGGATTTGTGGAGGGAAGCCGGCGCGTCCGAAACTGGGGGATAATCCGGTTGCGGTCGTGAAGTGGGTGGATGGGACTGTGTTGGATACGGTTTGGCAGGTGGGTTAAAGGCTGTCGTTGGTCCGTTCAGGATCGGTCGTTGGTCCTTGGCCGTTGGTCGTTGGCCTCTTCTTATTATTTTATTATTTAAACTACTTGGTTTTTCGCCGCTTGCTTTTTTGTTTCCTCTTTTTCTAGTTACTCTTCCCCTTGCTACCTATTCCTGGTTACTCATTTTTCATGGCGTCAATCAGCTGAAAAAGTTGGGAGCGGTCTACTACTTCGACGAAGGGCTTGCCCTGGGTCTTGTTGCTGACCACATAGATCGTCGGAGTGTGATTGATGCCGACACGCTGGCCCAGATTTTTGTCCTGAGTGATGCCTTCGGCGAGCTTGCCTTGCGGATCGACCGCAAAGGGCAGATCAACTTTGTGGTCGGTGGCGAACTTTTCAGCGAAGGTTCGGAGAGTGGGCGGCGTGATCTCGGGCTGGTGCTGGAAGATGTAGTCGCGGAAGTCGTTGCCGAGTTGCTTGGAGTGAGTGTCGAAGTAGCGCGCGATGAGAGCGGCGTCGTAAGACCAGTTGTGCATGGGCAGCGGGAAGTCGTGGCGCACGACCGGAATTTTGTACGTTTTGGCGGCTTCCTCGACGAGGGGCGCGGCGCGGCGACAGTCAGGGCATTGCAGGTCCTCGAACACGACGATGGCGACCTGGGCGCCTTTCGGCGGTCTCAGCGCGGCGTCGACGTTTTGAGCGGAGACCATGGAAGCGACGAGGAGGAAAGCCAGGGCAAAAATCAGGTGGTGGTTGCTCATAATTTGATTGGATGCAGGTTTTTCCTGCTGCACTTCTGTACCAGATATGGTAACCGAAGCGGAGTTTAGGGACACGTGAAAAGCTTAAACCACGGAGGACACTAAGGTTCACAAAGAAGACCTTACAGCAGGCGGAGTTGACGGCGCTCGAGAGCGAGCAACTTTTCCTTGATCGGCAGGCCCCCGCCATAGCCCGTGAGCTTGCCATTGCTGCCGATTACGCGATGACAGGGGATTACGATCGGGATGGGATTGGAGCCGTTGGCCAGGCCGACTGCGCGGCAAGCGTTGGGATTGCCTAGGCGACGGGCAATCTCGCCGTAGGAAGTGGTTTCTCCATAAGGGATTTCGCAGAGCCTGCGCCATACTTCGAGCTGAAACGTTGTCCCGGTGGGAGCGAGCGCAAGATCGAAAGTTTCGAGGTCTCCGGCGAAGTAGGCCTGGAGTTGACGGATGGGTTCCTTCAGACTTGCGGGATCTTCTTTCCACGAAGGGTCGGCAGAGACGGGGCGTCTTCCATTCACAAAATCAATTGAGCGCAGGCCTGTTTCGTCGGCGGCTAACAAGAGCGGACCGAGTGGGCTTTCGATTTGGGCGAAGGAAATCATGCCATCAAGATTTTAACTCGGGGCGCTGGGCGTGGGAGATCCAGCGCGTCCTGCACTTAAGTAAAGCAGGTCCCTCCACTGCGCTCGCTGCGCTTCGCTCCGGTCGGGATGACAAGGGTGTTGGGCATGGTTTTGAATCCCTGCCGAGCTTTGCTCGGCCTGACCGGGTCGGAGACCCGGTCCCACAAGGGCATGTCAGACTAGACCGCGGCGGCGGCCTGGTTGCGGCGTTTGGTTTGGATTTCGATGAAGACGTGTACTAGTGACACTGCGGCTGCGGTTACGCCGGGAATGCGCGATGCGTGGCCGAGGGTGCGGGGGCGAATCTTGATCAGTATTTCCTGCATTTCGCGGGAGAGGCCGCTGATCGACGAATAGTCAAACCATTGCGGGATGGTGTGTTGCTCGGCCTTTTTCAGGCGCTCCATAGCGCGCTGCTGTTGCAGCAGATAGCCTTCGTATTTGATCTCGGTTTCGATGGACTTCAGAGCGTTGCGAGTTGAGGAAGAAATCGACGAAGGAATGGCAGGCCACGGATTCGGGTGGGCCTGCTCGGAGTTCTTCCTGCTCGAAAAAATCAGGAGCGGATTCGCGAAGGATTGGCAGAAGGTGCTCGATCTGAAATTCCGGGCGCTTGAGCAGTTGGGCGAGGCTTTGGCCTACGGCTGAAAGACAGTCGTCAATCTTCGGTCGTCGGTCATTAGTTTTTGCCGAGCTTTGCTCGGCCGGACGGGCGGAGGCGGCTGTCCCTACGTGGGCACTTATCTTTTCCAGCATTGCGGTGGTCAGCTTAGTTCGCTCCAACAACAACTTCATCGATGCGTGCCGTTCTTGCTTGGCCTGAAAGTCGGCCCATGCCGCGTCGGAAATCAAGCCGACTTCGCGGCCGCGTGGAGTCAGGCGGCGGTCTGCATTGTCGATGCGCAAGTGCAGGCGGAACTCGGCCCGCGAGGTGAACATGCGATAGGGCTCATTGGTACCTTTGGAGATCAGATCGTCAATGAGGATGGCGGTATAGGCTTCAGTGCGATCGAGAATGAGCGGGGGAGCGTTCTTTACTTTCAATCCGGCGTTGATGCCCGCCATCAATCCCTGACAGGCCGCCTCTTCGTACCCGCTGGTGCCGTTGATCTGTCCAGCCAGGAAGAGGCCCGCGATTTTCTTCGTCTCCAACGTGCGTTCGAGTTCGGTTGGGTCTATGGAATCGTACTCGATGGCATAGCCCGGACGCAGCATGTCGGCATTTTCCAAACCCGGAATCGACTTCAAAATCTCCAGCTGGACCTCGACAGGCAACGACGTGCTCATGCCGTTGACGTAAATCTCGTGTGTGTTCAGTCCTTCGGGTTCGAGGAAAAGCTGGTGCGTGATCTTGTCCGGAAACTTGACGATCTTGTCTTCAATCGACGGACAGTAACGCGGACCGATGGAGTGAATCTGCCCGCTGTACATGGGCGAGCGATGAACGTTTTCGCGAATGATGCGTTGAGTCTCGGGAGTAGTCCAGGCGATGTAACAGGGCACCTGGGAGTCGTGATGAGCAACCCGGCGGGTGCGGAAACTGAAGGGCGTAGGGTCAACGTCGCCGGGTTGAACTTCGAAACGAGACCAGTCGATGGTGCGACCATCCAATCGCGGCGGAGTGCCGGTCTTGAGGCGGCAGCCGCGCAGGCCAAGCTGCTTGAGAGATTCGCCGAGCAGGATGGCGGCGGGTTCACCGGAGCGTCCTGCAGTATACTGCTGCTCGCCGCAGTGAATCAGGCCGTTCAAAAATGTGCCAGTGGTGATGATGACTGCCTGGGCGCCGACGGTTCGGCCGTCGCGCAACCGGACGCCGATGGCTCGCTTGCGCGAGCTGGCGTTGGCCGGAACAGAGCCGTCGTTGGCCGTTGGTCGTTGGTCGTTGGCCAAAACATCGGGGCCCTCGACTACGTTCGGCTGCGCCTCACTTTGCTCGGGATGACATGCGGATTGAGGCTGACTCCCCTCGAGATGGAAAGCGGAAGTGGAATTTGCCAACGACCAACGACCACCGGCCAACGGCCCCGCTGTTCCAGCCGACGACGGCTCCAAAATCAGATCGGCAACCTCGGCTTGCTTGATTTTCAGGTTGGGCTGAGATTCCAGGACCTCGCGCATTTTCAGGCGGTAGGCCTTGCTTGTCGCACTGAGCGCGGGGAGACCAAACGGCTGGGCCACGGGAAGTGTTGAGCAGTCGGAACTGGATGCCGACCGCGTCGGTGATTTCGCCCATGATGCCACCCAGAGCGTCCACTTCGCGGACCAGATGTCCCTTCGCAATGCCCCCAATCGCGGGGTTACACGACATCTGGGCGATGAGATCGACGTTCAGAGTGAAGAGGGCGGTCTTCAGCCCCATGCGCGCGGCCGCCATGGCGGCCTCACATCCGGCGTGCCCGGCGCCGACTACCACTACATCGAATTGTTCCGTGAAGCGCTGCATGGCTGCTGTTTTCTATTCTAGCAACAGGTCTCTAAAATGAAGAACAGAGGCTTAATCCCCGTATGAATAAGGACGAGTGGAAAATCAAGGCTGAGGCATTTCGCGCCATGCATCGGGGCGGGCGAATCCTGGTGCTGCCGAATGCCTGGGACGTCGCCAGCGCGAGGGTTTTCGAAGAGGCTGGCTTCGCAGCAATGGCCACGACCAGTGCCGGCATTGCTTTCAGTTTGGGATACGCCGACGGCCAACGAATTTCGCGGGAGGAAATGCTTGGCGTGGTTCGACGCATTGCGTCGGGGGTTAACGTCCCGGTAACGGCGGACGTCGAGGCTGGATATGGCAATGGTCCGGAAGATGCGGCCCTGACTGCACGCTCCGTTGCCGAGGCCGGCGCGGTCGGGATGAATTTAGAGGACGCAACCGGCGATCCGCAACAACCACTTTTCGAGCTCTTCCAGCAGGTAGAACGAATCAAAGCGGTCCGAGAGACCGTGGGCGAAATGGTTTTGAACGCACGGACCGATGTTTATTTGCTGCAGCTTGAAACGCCCGAGAAACGTTATGACGCCGCTTTGCGAAGGTTGATGGCATTTCGCGACGCAGGGGCGGATTGCCTGTTTGTGCCTGGGTTGCAGGACGCGGAAACCATCGGACGGCTGGTGAAAGACCTGCAGTTCCCGGTCAATATTCTGGTGGGACCGGGATCGTCTCCGGTGCCGGAGCTTGAAACGCTCGGTGTCGCGCGGGTCAGCGTGGGGTCGGCCGCTATGAGGGCGACAGTTGGGCTGGTGCAGCGTTTAGCGAAGGAATTGAAGAACTCGGGTACGTACGAGACTCTTGCAGGGGCGATTTCGTTTGCGGATTTGAATCGGATGATGGGGTGATTGGTTCGGCTACCGTGAGATGGGAAATAGTTTCCCGGTGGACCGTTCTTTTACCGGCGGAGGACAAGATGCCCTCCGGACAGCCGGCGGGACGCCGGCGCTACGCGATGGCTTCCGGCGCTACTTGCTCCTCGTCGATGTAACATTGGGCGTGGGCAAACTGGTTGAGAGCGTGCTTGAGTACGTCCGCGGGCAGGGGCTTCTCAAGGCCGGTGATCGGGCGGGAGTTGCGGTTTCGGGAGGAGCCGATTCGGTAGCGCTGCTGCGATTGCTCCTGGAGTTGCGGCAGGAAATCGGAGTTGTGCTCTCGGTCGTTCACTTCAACCACGGTCTGCGGGGGACGGAATCCGACACGGATGAGCGATTCGTCGCGCAGCTGGCAGAGCAACACCACCTGGAGTTTCATTGCGGCCGCGGAGATGTGGCGAAGCACGGTGCAACTGAGCACCTGGGCACAGAGGCCGCTGCCCGGCAGTTGCGCTACCAATATTTTCTTCGGATGATTGCCGAGGAAAGACTAAATTGCGTCGCTACTGGTCATACATTGGATGACCAGGCCGAGACGGTCCTGCTGAGAATTGTCCGCGGGGCGGGTACGCGCGGTCTGGCTGGAATTTATCCTAAGGTCAGCTATCCCAAACCTGTTTCCTCCAAACCTCTTTCCTCCAAACCTGCTGATCCCACTTTAAATGATTCCTGGGTGGAAGATGACCGTTCTCAGTTCTCCATCGTTCGGCCTTTGCTTGGCACCAGGAGGGCGGATTTGGAGAGTTATCTGGCGGCGATTGGGCAGAGATGGCGCGAGGATTCGAGCAACCGGGACCTTCGACATGCGCGCAATCGCGTACGGCACGGGATCGTGCCGCGGCTGGAGCGCACCCTTAATCCAAAGGTGACAGAGGCGCTGGCGGAGACGGCTGAAATCGCGCGATCGGAGGAAGAGTATTGGCAAAAGGAGGTCGCACGAGTGCTTCCGGAAGTGTGGGATTCCCGAACCGGGAAACTGACCGAACTTGATCGGCTACCCTTGGCTTTGCGGAGGCGAATAGTCAGGGCGGCGGCGGAATCGCTCGGGTTGCGGCTGGAGTTTAGTCATGTCGAGGAGATTCTTGGCTTGGCGGCTGCCTCATCGACGATGTTGCCGGGAGGATGGGCGGTTTCAGGAATCAAGGACAAAACCGGGGTTCGGTTTACCCAGAGAACCGCAGCGGGTTCGATTTCCGACTATGAGTACGTTTTGACGGTACCTGGTGTGGTTCGGGTCCCGGAGGCTGGGTCGATGTTTGAGGTAACAATGGTTCCGAGGGACGCGATGGCGGGTTATAATCCCGACCACGTATTCGATCCGGCATTGCTCAGGACAGAGTTGACGGTGCGGAATTGGCGCCCCGGCGACCGGTTTTGGCCCGCGCATCGTAAGGCGCCCAAGAAGGTCAAAGAGCTGCTACAGGAGCGGAAGCTGGCGGACGGTGAACGTAAGCTCTGGCCGGTAGTGGTGAGCGGTGAGGAGATTGTGTGGATTCGCGGCTTTCCCGCGCCCGCGCAGATGCGGCCGCCGGAGGGTGCGAAACAGGCCCTGGTCATTCAGGAGTACTCCAAAGCATGAATCAGACGGTGAAACCAGAGCAGCCCCGCACTGTAATTCCCGCGGAACAGATTCAGAAGCGGATTCGAGAGATGGGCCGGCAGATTTCCGATGACTATCGCGGACGGACGGTCCACTTGCTGGCATTGCTGGAAAATGGATTTATCTTCATGGCCGATCTGGCGCGGGCGCTGGATGTTCCGGTCATCTGCCAGTTCATCAAGCCCAGGTATCATGAAGACAAAGCGGACGGCGTGGGCGGGATTCTGGAGATTTTCTTCAGCCATCAATCCGACATCCGCGACCAGCATGTTCTGGTGATCGAGGGCCTGGTGCACTCGGGCATCACAACGGAATTCCTGATGACTGATCTCAAATCCCGGGGAGCGGCGTCGGTGAAACTGGCGACGCTGCTCGACCGGCAATCGGCGCGCCGAGTTCAGCTGCAGCCGGATTATTTCGGTTTTCTGGTGGATGAAGCCTTTCTGGTGGGTTATGGGCTCGGATCTCCGGAACAGACGAATCGCAATCTGCCTTACGTGGGTGCCGCAAGTTAGTGTGAAGTTGTGACTTAAGTCACTGGCAGAACGCCGATCTTTTTTTCTTCAGAACGGTTAGAATACAAGTTTGGCAACTTGTCCGATCCAAACCCCTCGGCCGGGCATCTAAGATATAGGTGTGACGGGCCGTCTGGCATTCGTTAGAGCGTGCCGTTCACGTCTCAGGAGCCCTAGGTGAATTCTACAGTTAAGACAGTGGTTTTCTGGCTGGTGATTGTGCTTTCCGCCTTCCTGCTGTGGCAGGTAATGAAGGCTGGAAGCGCGGGTCCGAAGGAAAAGGAACCCAATTTTTCGCAGTTCCTCTCGGATGTCGATCAGGGGAATGTGAAGGATGTCACCATCACTGGCATGGAAGTGCGGGGCCACTACCGCAACGATAACTCCCCGTTTCATACCACTGCCCCGGTGAACTATCCAGACATCTACAAGATGTTGAAGGATAAGGGTGTTACCATGAATATCCGCGACATGAGCAGCGGAAGTTGGCCGCTCCAGTTGCTGGGGACGTGGGCACCTTTGATCCTGCTGGCGGCGCTGTGGTTCTTCATGATCCGGCAGATGCAGACGGGCGGAAACAAGGCTTTGTCGTTCGGCAAGAGCCGGGCCCGCCTGCTATCAATGCAGCAGAAGAAGGTCACGTTCAAGGACGTGGCCGGGGTCGATGAGGCCAAGGAAGAGCTGAAAGAGATTATTGAATTTCTGCGCGAGGCGCAGAAGTTCCAGAAGCTGGGTGGTCGCATTCCCAAGGGGGTTTTGCTGGTTGGACCTCCGGGAACAGGCAAGACTTTGCTTGCCCGGGCTGTTGCCGGAGAAGCGAACGTCCCGTTCTTCTCGATCTCAGGTTCGGACTTCGTGGAAATGTTTGTGGGCGTTGGAGCGAGCCGGGTCCGCGACCTGTTCGAGCAGGGCAAGAAGAATGCTCCCTGCATCATCTTTATTGACGAGATTGATGCGGTGGGACGTCACCGTGGAGCGGGGTTGGGCGGCGGTCACGATGAACGCGAACAGACGCTGAACCAGTTGCTGGTGGAGATGGATGGATTCGAGTCCAACGAAGGCGTGATTCTGATGGCCGCTACCAACCGGCCTGACGTGCTCGATCCGGCATTGCTGCGGCCGGGACGTTTTGACCGGCGAGTGGTGGTAAGCCGTCCGGATGTGCGTGGACGCGAGGAGATTTTGCGGGTGCATACGCGCAAGATTCCTCTGGCTGACGATGTAGATCTTTTCGTTCTGGGACGCGGCACACCGGGTTTCTCCGGGGCTGACCTGGCAAACATGGTTAACGAAGCGGCATTGGCGGCGGCGCGGCAGAATCGCAAAGCAGTGCTGATGTACGACTTCGAACTGGCGAAGGACAAAGTTCTGATGGGCGTGGAGCGCAAGTCCATGCTGCTCTCAGACGACGAGAAGAAGAATACGGCGTATCACGAAGCCGGGCACGCACTGGTGGCCGCGATGCTGCCGCATTCGGATCCATTGCACAAGGTGACGATCATTCCCCGCGGAATGGCGCTGGGCGTCACGATGCAGTTGCCGATCGACGACCGGCATAACTATTACAAGAATTATCTCGAGACCTCGATTGCGATCCTCATGGGTGGACGAATCGCGGAAGAGCTTTTTCTGAACTCGATGAGTACCGGGGCTGGCAATGACATCGAGCGCGCAACCGAAATGGCGCGCAAGATGGTTTGCGAGTGGGGCATGAGCGACCTGGGTCCGTTGACCTTCGGCAAGAAAGAGGAGCAGATTTTCCTGGGACGCGAGATTGCACAGCATCGTGATTACAGCGAGGCAACGGCGGTCAAGATTGACGCGGAAGTTCAGAAGCTCGTAGGCCGAGGGTATAGCGCCGCGAAGGAACTTTTGTCCGCCAATCGGGACGTGCTGGAGAGGATTGCGCACGCGCTGATCGAACGCGAAGTGCTGGATGCGGCGCAGATCAAGATGATTATCGAAGGTCAGGAGCTGCCGAAGATCGTTCCGCCACCCAAGGCGGATGACGGAGTGCAGCAGGTGATCAAGCCGGACCTGCAGCCGGGACGTGCGAAGAGTCCGGAAAGACCGGCACCAGCGTAGGACGAGCTTCAGATTTTGACTCAGTAAGGGCGGCCCAAAGGCCGCCCTTTTTTCTTGCCCGGGAATTCCGTGCGTTCCGGATCTCACTGACGGGTAAATGGCATTTTTTACGTCCCTTGATATCCACAGGGCGTTCGACGAAATTCAAATTTTGTTGGAAACAGTCGTTCTGGTTGAGGCATCGAAACAATAGAAAGGAGAGAAAACTATGGCAACCAAGCCTACCCACGAACAAGCGCAACTCCACTTGCAAGTCTACGAAGAGCGCAGAGAGCCGCGACTTCGGCAGGCGCGTGACTGGTTCTTCGCCAATAGCTTCGCCGATACTATGGATGAGGCCATGCGCATCGCCCCGCCGGGAACAGAAGCGGGAACCAATTTCATGATGGTGATCAGCTACTGGGAGCAGGCGTGCGCGCTACTCAACTACGGACTCCTTCACGAGGATCTGTTCTTCGAAACCAGCGGCGAGTTTTTCGGTGTGTGGAATCGCATCAAGCCCACCATTGAGGAGGGCAGGAAACGGTTCTCGAACAAACTCTTTGCCGCCCACATCGAAAAAGCAGCAAACCGCTTCGAAACCTGGGCTGAAAATCGCTCCCCTGGTCTAGTCGCCGCAATGCGCCAGATGGACCAACAAATGCGCATGCAGAGGAAAAAGGCGGCCTAAGACCGGGCCATCTAAATCGCTAATCAACCAATAACCTACGCCGCCGGGAGTGCCCAGATACTCCCGGTGGCGAGTTTACTTAAGGAGAGCCGGAGAGAGTGGAACCCTGGACATGGTGGCACCTACCTTTTTTCGAAAGGCGTCATCCTGAACCCGGCTTCAGCCGGTGAAGATCTGGCGTGGATGAACTCAGATTTCTCATGATGCTGTTATCGTCGTCATCCGACTTCTCCTGAAAACGTTGTCTGGTTGCAGTTATTGGTTCATCTGGCGGCCTGGAATGTGGAACGTGCGAGCTGATCAATAGGTTTCCGGTTGATCCGCGCCAGATCTTTCACAGCCTGAAGGTCAGAGTTCAGCGAAGGTAACCCAATTCGCAAGCGGGTTCAACAATCCGCGAGGCCTGAAGTTTGGCCCCGATGGATATTTATATGTCGCCGAAGGAGGTACGGGAGGCACGCAGACGACCACTGAGGAGGACTGTCCTCAGGTCCCAGCGGTCGGACCCTACAGTGGCGGATTTACGGCGTCGATTTCGCGGGTCCGGCATGGAAAACGCGAAGTCGTAATCGACGGTCTACCTTCAAGCCAGACCTCGGAAGCTTCGGCTTCTTTCGTAAGCGGTGTTGCCGATGTTGCCTTCATCGGGCACAAACTTTATGCGGTGCTCGCGGGTGCTGGGTGCTCCCACGGACTGAAGGGCACCAATAATGGAGTAATTCGCGTCCACAGAGATGGCTCTTCAACTTTCATCGCCGACCTTAGCGATTTTGTAAAAGATCATCCTGTAAAAAATCCTAACCCAGGCGACTTCGAACCGGACGGAACCTGGTACAGCATGGTTTCTGTCGGGGACACGTTATACGCGCTCGAACCCAACCATGGCGAACTCGACAAGATTGACAGACAAGGAAAGATTTCGCGCGTGGTAGATATTTCTGCGTCTCAGGGACACATCGTACCCACAGCCTTAACTGAATTGTTCGACGGTGTCTTTTTGATATCCACTCTGAATACTTTTCCGGTCGTTCCCGGATCGTCGTCGCTGTTTGCCGCCAGCAAGCACGGCGCTTTCGCGAAGCTGACGTCAGGCTTTACAACTGTTTTGGGACTGGCGGCGCACAACGGAAAGTTATACGTTCTGGAGATGTCAAATGTGTTGAACGGGCCTGCACCCGGGACCGGGGACATTGTGAGCATCGACCTATTCGGAAACAAGAAGACTGTAGTCAGCGGACTGGATTTCCCAACTGGCATTACATTTGGGAGCGACGGGAACCTGTACGTATCTAACAAGGGCTTCGCTTTTGGGCCAGGTGATGGGGAGATTCTGCAGGTGCAGCTACATTAGTCTCAGCTTTGAAGCCAGAGGATCGTTATTCAGTTAATTTTCCGCTTTGGATTGAGCGGGTGGTTGGCAATCTGTTTCCAACAGTTATCAATCACCCTCTTTCCGGTAGCTTCATCTCCGAAAATGGTTCTTCGATCGTGCCCATAAAGAGGATTGTGTTGGTGAAGGTATCGCTGATCGCAAAAAAGAAGGGGCGGTCGACGATCATCTGGAACTTACGTGCTCGTGGCCCGTTGGGACTGGCGAATGCGGGCATCGCAGCTGTTGTTGCGGCAGCCTCGGTACCCTCTTCGTTGACCTCAATGAACGCACGATGAAGGACCGATTCGATCCAGATCGCCGGAGGTGGCGGGGAGATGGCGTCGAATCGGGCACGTTGCGGGTCGAATGCCAAAGCCATCCCAAGCTGTGACAGGGGACTCTTCAGCATCGCCTGATAAGTCAGCTTGAAGCGGGGGAGTCGAAGGTGGCCTTCCATTGCGTCGAACCGCCGCATCCACTTGTCCCAAGCCGAGGAATTCAGATCCAGAAGGAACTCGCGAAGGTTCGATTTCTTCGCCGGCAGAAAGACATACATCGCCAGACGTGACGTCTCGTATGGGAGACACACGGCCTGAAATTTGGAGTCCTCGTAGTAGGAAAAAGAGCCGAATTGGCTCATGAGGGGAACTTTCAGTTTTTGACCTTCGCTCGTATAAAACAATTCCTCGCGAGTGAACCCTGGAATGAACGGATCACGCCAGGAATCCTTGAAGTAGATGGCATTAACGGCGACAAGAAAAGTGAGGGGATCAAGCGAGCTTAGAATGCTATCGATCTTGTCGTGAGTTTTCTCTGCCACCCAAGCATTGATTCTTTCCACCGCTCGATCTCCAGCAAAGTCGAGCGCAAAGACTTCCGCTCCGTAATCTTTGCTGACGCCGGCGATGTACTCGGAACGAGGCTTGAGCCGCTGACCGCACCAGAGCGAATTGGCAGCCTCGAGTTTCAGGCCTGGACTTTCGACTTGCAGAGCAGACTGCAGGGCGACGACTACCGATCGCAAATCTTTGGATTCCAGGCCGGCAACTTCGAGAGCCTTGGCCATAGCCTCTCGTGTCTCCCCGGTAGCGCCGTCATAGAGCGGCCCCAAGCAGAGCATCACGCTCGCGGGCGAAAAAAAGACGTTCCGGGCTTTCGGTTCCGCAACAAGTTGCCGGAAAAGTCTAAAAGCAAATCGCCTGCTCGGCGACGCACTCTTCTCAGCACGGTTCGATGGAGGCTCGCTCCTGGCAGCAAATGGCCAACGCATATGACACCTCTCAGTACGAGGCCGGCAGATCCTGGGAGAAGTTCGCTGTCGATGACCATGCCGAACCTGTACCGCTTAATTCACTTTGGCATGACGAGAGGGCCGTTCGTGATAAGTCTCGAATCCACTATCCCTATCTCGACCCGGCGGTTGGCAGCACGTGCCTGTTCGCTGTCGCCCGGAACGCGCGGATCGGCTTTGCCAAAGCCCTTGGTGCTCATGATTGTTGTGGGAATTCCAGCCTGCACGAAAAAGTCGCGGACAGCTTCGGCGCGACGCTGGGAGAGTTGCAGGTTGTACGCCGGCGTGCCGACGTCGTCCGTGTATCCGTAAACAGCAATCGTGTAGCCCTTGAGCGCCAACATGACTCCGGCGATGCGATTGAGGATGTCGCGATATTCCGGTTTAATGTTTGCCTTATCGAAGTCGAAGCGAATCGACTTGCTGTCCAGCGTCATCACCAGGCCCATGGCGGTGCGACGCGTCTCGGCGATTTGGCCCAGAGCGTCTTGCAGCTGTGTAAGCTGCGCCTCTCGCTCTTGCCGATATTGCTCAGCCTGCTGCGTGGCTTGTTCTGCCTTTTGCTGTTCGGCGGCGGCCTGCTGCCGGGCAACTTGCGCTTGCGCCTCCGAGTTCGATTGGTCCTGCTTCGCCACGTCGCGCTGTTGGGCGGCTGCCTGCGCGTTCGCAGCCGCCTGCGAAGCCTGCTGAGCCAACGTCTGCGATTGCTCTTGTGCGCGCACGATTATCCGGCTGAAATCTTCCGTCTGCTGGGTGAGCTGCTCCACCTCGCGCTCCAGGCGACGGACCGAGGTTAGATAAAGAAACCCAAGAACCAGGCTGAGCGCGACTGCGATCACTGCCAGAGCCAGCGCTAACTTTCCGTGAGACATGGCAAGTGCATCCCCAAGTCCAGGCTCGTCCGGCTCCAGCGCGTCGCGTGAAGAGTCGATCATTTGGCAATCTTAGCGTGGAATTCCAGATTGAGGCAAAACTCATTGACGGGACGTACGCTTGCTAACAACAACAATCCCTTCGAAGGGCAACCTCCGTACAGCATTCTGCCCCGCGACACTCCACAGGGCAGGACCTCGACGCAGGGCGTGATTGAGCGCCATCGCCTGCAAGGTGTGCTGCAAGCGTGCTCGCATCCTCACCCACTGGTGTCGGTCCCGCAGCAAGGTTCGCAAGTCCCGCTGCTCCGTCGATGGCATCCAAATTTCCGGAAAGCGATCCTTCATCAGCAGCAGGTCCAGCAACAAGCGGGCATCCCGTCGATCGTGTTTCTGTTTCCGGGTCTCGGCCGCACGGATCTTGGCGGGATGACCTACCCGACATTCCACCCCCCAGCCCTTCCAGAAATTCCAGGAACCACTGCATAGCCCCGGTGGCTTCGATGCCCACCACCACCGGAGGTTCCAGAGCCGCGTAGAACTCTCGCATGGCATTTCCTTCGTGGCTCAGTGTCTTCTCGGTGATCTCGCCGGTCTCGGTGTCCACCATGGCTATTGTTTGTTGTCTTGCGTGTAAGTCGCAACCTTGTATCTTGTTTGCGTCTGCCCGATTCGGTCGCTCTGTGTTAGTGGGGAACTGGATCGGGTTTCGGCGGGAGGCCGTTCACTCCTGAGGCGCTGTTGTTCAGTAGCCTGGATTATAGATAGGCCCCCCGCCCTCCTTTCTCAACGCCGTGGAGAATCTCAGGCCGCGAGAGCCTGCATACAAGGTCGGCGAGAGAGGTGGCACAGGGTCGGGGAGCCGAGGCTCAGTCTAATCCGGTTTTGCAGGGGGTCAACATGCCTGTAGTTGAAGTCGACACGTTTGCTGGGATCGATCTTGTCGCTTTTGTTGCCATGTTTGAGCAGTGCGTTCTTGCGCGGGTTGCACACTACTAAGTTGGCAACATGCGGCTTGAGCAGATCGTAGAGCCAGGCCGCCCAGGTGCCTTCTTCGAAGGTCACCGACAAAGTTCCACGCAGTCCTGCCAAGAACTCCAGAATAGTTGCCGCCTTCGTTTCCAGGATGGATTCCAGGACTAGCTTGCCCTTAGGATCCATCACCGCTACGCAGATCGTTGCTTGATGAACGTCGAGCCCAATATACTTTTCACTGTTCACAAGGGTGCTGCTCCTTTTCGTAGGTGTGGTGTGACAATCGCAACCTACTCCAACAGGGGCGCCCTTTTATAATGCGATTGCGTCAGTTGATCTTGCCTGCGCTGCTCTTGCACAGCATGTGGCGCGACTGGATAAGTTGTAGCCAGTTGAGGGCGGCACGGCGAAGCTCGGGGCTGGACGAAGAAAGGAATCGCCGGTAAAACGGCTCGGCACATCCACCGAGTAGATCAAAGACCGCGGGGAAATAGGTTGCTGCCTCGCCGGTAACACCGGGTTGTGGAGCGGGTACGAGCAGCGCGGCTGTCTCCAGCTCTTGGGCCAGCGCTTCGTATTTTCTATCAGTCGGGGCTTGTGAAAGATCGCCAATTGCCCTCGACGGCGGCGTCGGCGCCAACTTCACCTCAATTGCGTACAGTGGCATCGCAACAACCCATCCGGTTGTCCTTTGCTTGAGGAATATCAGATAGCGCTCGTGAGGTCGAAAATTTGCAGTGGGCGGGAGGGAACTGACGACCCCCCACCTGCCGGAGGGACGTAAAGTCTGTACCACACAAACGGTACATCTCCGCTGGCACTGCCCTGAAACACACGGTCTACTCGAACACGAGCAACATTGCCGACAAGCTCGACGTGATCGACGGTTTGAACTCCAGTCGCAGATGTATGCTCGATAGTGCCTGACACAACGAGATCAGAAGTACGCAAGCGGTCACGGAAGTCGCCGGGGAAGGTCCAGGGCATTCGAGTTTGGGCCTGAGGCAGAAGCAACATCGAAACGAGACAGGCGGTCACAGCGATTGTTCTCATAAACGAATAGACACCGAAATTCTAGCGGCAGATTACACGGAAGGTGCCCTTAGGAAGGCTTTCCGGATCGTAGTTAGTGGAATCGCCTGTTACGTCAACCATCTCCTCGAAGGCGTTAAAATATCCTCCTCCATGTCGGATTCCGGTCAATCCGCCTCCGTCCCCAATTCACATTGGGCTAGCTCAAGAGTCGCGATAATTGCTGAATTGGTAGTAGTCGGAATGATCTTCGCCGCCGACTATTACCACTGGCATCACGTGATCGTCATCAGCAAGACGCTTTATCTGTTTGTGTTGGCTTGGCTCTCGTTGCGCTTAGGGGGTCAGACTTGGAGGTCGGTCGGCTTGGCCTTGTATCGGTCTTGGGGATGGACGCTTGGGCTTGGAGTGTTGCTGGGAATCGGAAATGAATTGCTGGAGCTATACGTAACGCAGCCCTTACTAGTTCGACTGTTTCACAGATGGCCTGATCTTTCTGACCTTCGTCCACTAGTAGGTAATCGCAGCCTGCTTGCTTTGGCGTTGTTTCTCACCTGGACTCTTGCCGCTTTCGGCGAAGAACTTGTCTACCGTGGGTATCTGATGAATCGTGTAGCCAATCTCTTCGGCCGAACCCGAGCCGCTTGGACGCTGAGCCTTGTCCTGATAAGCATCTTGTTCGGCTTCGGCCACTTCGATCAGGGTGTGATTGGACAGATCGAGAATGTGATAGGCGGGTGTCTGCTCGGCCTATTTTATCTGGCCTGCGGGCGGAAATTGGCGGTTCCGGTCGTGGCCCATGGGGTTCAGGACACGATTGATGTGTTGCTGATTTTTCTCGGTAAATATCCGGGAGGCTTGTGATCGGATAAGCAATTGAGGCCGTGAGCAGATTATCGGTAGGCGTAATCCTCATCGCGGGGAATACGCCGGCACGACTGCGATGCGTGCTGCTAGCCCGGATAGCGCATAAAGCCAGACCACGAGCGAGATGACGGAAGCTAGAGTTGTCAGCGAAACCGTCGACGCTACCATCATTTCCTCGCAGTGATACTCTCCCGCAAGAATGTAGGCTGTCTTGGCGGTGGGTACTGCGGCGCAGATTACGGCCGCAATGGTGTACAGGGGATCGAGCCCCACCCACACGCTCAACCCATACACGATCAAAGGCATGATCACGAGTTTGATGGCCGAGAGCACCGAAGCACGCCCAATATTGGCGCGCAATCCTTCGATCGACAGTCCCAGTCCGATGGCGAACAGAGCACATGGCGTTAGCGCATTGGCCAAGATGCCAAAATAGGCGGTGACCGGCCCAGGCATGCGGAGATCGAGGACCGACAAGAGCATGCCGATCAGGGTTGATAGGACCATTGGGTTAAGCACGACATGCTTAACTGTGACCATTGGGGCCGTGCGTGAGCCATGACCATCCCGCTGATCAAGTTCGAGCAAGATCACGGCTACTGGAAACATCACAACGGCCACGAATACCGTGGCGATCGCCGCCGGCAACACGGCGTGCGGACCGTAGATCGCCTGCAGAACGGGTAAGGCGACGAAGCCGGTATTGGTCATTGATGCCGCCATGCCATGCATCGTTCGGCTTGCCAGTTTTCGGGAAGCACGAATGCTCATGACGCCGAACACGAGGATGAAGCAGAGGAGGGAACCACCTCCAAAGGCAACAAGAAAACGCCAATTGATCAGCGAACGACTTGGTTCTTGTGCAATTGTGACGATCAGCAATGCCGGCATCGCGATGTTATAGGCGAAGTGAATCAGTGCGTCAGACAACGCCCGCGACACATAGCCCGTGTAGCCAACGATCCAGCCAGTCAGGATTACTGCGAATACAGGGAGGATAAGGTCAGCGATCCGCACGAAGGGTACAGTTGCACGGAGAGTAAGGTGCAGTCAACTGTTGCCGACAGGCCGAGCCACGTTCCTCCCTAGAAAACTTAATGAATTCGTACTGTTGAAACCTCGCCATTACGCTCATTGACCCCGTTTCAGTGAATCGCCGGTTTGACCTCGGCTACCCGCTGCAATTGTTCTAGAATCCTCTTCGTCCAAACCCACGCTGCTATGACAACACTTACAGAGGTGCCTTACTGGCAGATCGAGGTTGTGCCTGCCCGGAAGGATGAAGAGTCGATCGTGGCTAACTTACTTGAGTTGTACATACATGATTTCAGCGAGTTCAAGGATTTGGAAATTGGGGCGGACGGCAGGTTCGGCTACCGTAGCCTTCAACATTATTGGAGTGAACCTGGCCGACATCCGTTTCTTGTAAGGGTGGATGACAAATTGGCGGGCGTGGTTTTAGTAAAGAGAGGGTCGGAAATCTCTGGCGACGAGGCGGTCTGGGATGTGGCTGAATTTTTTGTTCTTCGCGGTTACCGGAGGCGGGGAATCGGAACCCACATTGCGCATGAAGTGTGGAGGCGATTCCCCGGGATTTGGGAGGTTCGGGTAATGCAATCCAATGTTCCGGCACGGGACTTTTGGGCGCATGCCATCTCGATGCTGACTGGCAAGGATATAAAGTCCACCCGCGTCGAGAAAGATGGCAAATACTGGTCACTTTTCTCGTTTGAGTCCACGGGCGTCGCTTAAGAATGTCGCCAATAAACGCCACCCAGTTCGTTGCGCATCATGCTCCCTGATGGGCCGCCTAGTGCCCACCAGCAAACCCTGAAGACTCTGTTACGACATTCTGCAGGGCGTCATGCGCCAGTTCGTTCTCTTCGTTTTTCGGATAGACGAACTCGTGTCCTGTTGTGAGGCCCGGATAAAACCAGGTCAGGATTGCCTCCGGCTTGCTGGACGGTCGCTCTGCAAACGTCAGAGTGGTCTCGTAGCTTACTCGCGAGCGTTCTTTGGGAACGGTAAACAACGTGGCATAAAGCACCGACTGGTCCGCGTTGAATACCTGCACGATGTTGCGGTCGGAATCATCGTTGAGAAGAACGAACCAATACGTTCCCGCCGGGAGTGTTCGGCCCGGAACCTCCACCGACTCGGTGAACGTTAGTTTGGTCTGCTGGTTTGATTCGCTGGCACGAGCCGAAAGAACGCTGATCGAAAATGCCGTTATGAGAAATAATGCAAATGCAAAAAGCTTTCGGTGATTCATACTTCCTCCTACTTTTGCCTCAACCTGAGGCGCTTTATTATTACTGCTAATTTGGATGCACCAGTCAGCAGAGGATGGGTAAATAGTGAGTAAAGGAGTGCAAAGAAGAATCACCAAATGTAATTCTTGTCGACAGACGGCATCTTCTTTAAGGGGTTCGAGCCCGATTGACTATTACCAAGGAGTGCGCCTAAGCCTGTTCTCAATCGGTTCGCTGATAATTGCAAGAAAGTGCTTTTGAGCGCTCCGGTCTTTAACTCTTGCAAAATCGCTATTAATATCACCGCTTAGTTCATTGACGCTGTTGTGAGTGCACTTGGTACTCGCCGTGCGAAGACATCATTAAGCTATGCTTACCGCCCTAGCCATTTCCAACTATCGGTCGCTACGCGATCTGGTTATCCCTCTGCAAAGACTCAATGTTGTTACTGGCCCGAATGGCAGCGGGAAATCCAGTCTCTATCGTGCGCTCCGACTTCTCGCTGATACCGCCCAAGGCCGAGTAGTTTCATCCATCGCTCGTGAAGGGGGTCTGCAATCGACGCTGTGGGCGGGCCCCGAATCGATTTCGCCCTCGATGCGAAGAGGGGATCACCCGGTCCAAGGAACCCGGAGAACTAAGCCGGTGAACCTTCGGTTGGGGTTTGCGGGCGACGAATTTGGTTATCTCATCGACCTGGGGCTGCCGACCCCCGCCTCTTCAGCTTTCAGCCTCGATCCTCAGATCAAGCGTGAATGTATTTGGCACGGCCCCACACTTCGTCCGAGCACAATGCTGGTGGATCGTCACGGCCCTCTGGTTCGCATTCTCACTGAAAATGGAAAGTCGGATCTAGTCACAGATCGCCTCTCCGCTTTTGACAGCATGATGACGAATGTTTCCGATCCGAGAGGCGCCCCGGAAATGCTGGCCTTGCGAGAGTCAATTCGCGACTGGCGATTCTACGATCATTTCAGAACCGATGCGGATGCACCGGTACGCTCACCCCATGTCGGCACTTGGACACCGATACTCGGGAATGACGGGGCGGACCTCGCCGCGGCAATCCAGACCATCCGCGAAACCGGAACCGGTGACCTGCTCGACGTGGCGGTCGAAGATGCTTTTCCGGGCAGCCATCTTTCCGTAGAGAACATCGAGGGTAGATTCGCTTTGACCATGGCCCAGCTTGGGTTGTTGCGACCGCTTGGCACAGCGGAATTGTCGGATGGCACACTTCGCTACCTGCTTTGGATTGCCGCGCTGTTAACGCCGAGGCCTCCCGCGCTCATGGTCCTGAATGAGCCGGAGACGAGTCTGCATCCAGACCTCCTCGCTGCCCTTGCACGCCTGATCGCCAGAGCAGCCGAGCGGACACAAATTATCGTTGTCACCCATGCAAAACCGATCGTCTCAGCACTTGCGGAGCAAGTAGGGTGTCATTCCATCATTCTTGAAAAGAAATTTGGTGAGACTGAGATCGTGGGAGCTAAGGCCCTTGGTGCTCCTTCATGGCATTGGCCGCCTCGCTAAGACGCGAAGCGTGGCTGGGAGCAATACCACGGATCGCTGACGAAAAATCGCTCTTACACTCTCAAACCCGGTAGTTGGTGTAATCATGACGACATCAAACAATTTACTCCTGCGAAGCGGTAGTACAATTTCCGCGAATTCGCACCCGAGGAGGTCGCGATGCGATGCGCCGCAGCACTTTGCCTATTGCTAGTTCAACCCTTTCTTCTTCTTTCAGGCCAGAACGTCAATCCGATGCATCCGGTAGAAATCCAGGCTCAGAAACACCCGTCGCCCGATGATATGAGGGACCGTATGGCGAATGTCCAGCTTCAGAAGGATGCAAAGGAACTGGCTGAACTGTGTGCTTCCGTACCGGATGACATGGCCAGAATTAAGCAAGGCCTGTTGTCGAAAGATGTAGTGGAGAAGCTGAAACGCCTTGAAAAACTTTCCAAACACCTGCGCGAACAGTTGATGCGGAGCTCAGTTGTGCCTTGACCTTCGTGGCCGGACTGGCTCGTACTTGTCGAAATTCGCCGTCACCCTCATCGAGCGCCGGCGCAATACCCACCTTCCTACCGGTTCACTGCCTTCATCATTTGCTCGGTGTAGCGTTGGCCGGAGGCAGCGCCCTGCGGGAAGACTTCTGTCAGGCTGCGTAGTTCGTCGGGAGTTAGCTGTACATTCAAGGCAGCGGCGTTTTCTTCGAGATATTTGCGCCGCTTGGTTCCGGGGATGGGGACGATGTCGTCGCCCTGGGCCAATACCCATGCCAGTGCCAATTGAGACGGCTTGCAGCCTTTCTGTTTTGCAATTTCCTCCACACGTGCTACCAGGTCGAGATTCTTCTGAAAGTTTTCGCCTTGAAAACGCGGCGATGAGCGGCGGTAATCGTCGGCGGGCAAGTCTTCTATGCGCTTGAACTGGCCCGTAAGAAATCCGCGGCCGAGGGGACTATAGGCGACGAAGCCGATGCCTAGTTCGCGGCAGGTGGGGAGAATTTCGTTTTCCGGATCGCGCGTCCAGAGAGAATATTCGGTTTGTAACGCTGCGATGGGATGAACTTTCGCCGCACGGCGCAGAGTGGAGACGCTGGCTTCGGAGAGGCCGAGGTAGCGGACCTTGCCTTCCTTCACCAGTTCAGCCATGGCGCGAACCGTGTCCTCGATGGGAGTGTTGGGGTCGACGCGGTGCTGATAGTAGAGGTCGATCGTGTCCACGTTGAGGCGGCGGAGGCTGGCTTCGCAGGACTGGCGGACATATTCCGGTTTGCCATTGAAGCCGCGAGCCGCGGGATTGTTAGGATCGCGAACGATGCCGAATTTTGTCGCGAGAACGACCTGATCACGTTTGCCCTTGATGGCGCGTCCGACGAGTTCCTCGTTGGTGTGGGGGCCGTAAACGTCGGAGGTGTCCAGAAAATTGATCCCCAGTTCCAACGCGTGGTGGATGGTGGCCGTTGATTCGTTGTCGTCGCCGGGGCCGTAGAATTCAGACATGCCCATACAGCCCAGGCCCATGGCGGAAACGGTGAGTCCGGCGAGTTTGCGGGTATTCATTAGGGATGCTCCGGATTAGGATTGCGCTACTAGGACGATAGATGCCGATTTCGCGCTGACGATTCCCGGAAGTTCAGAGTTCGGGCGGGAGATTTTGGCGGCTATGGATGGGAAGGGCACGAGTTTACTCGTGACGCTCTGGTCCGGATCCGGATTCTTCAGGTCGCTGAGGTTTGTTCTATTGGAGCCATGCGTGGAAGCAAACCTCAGCGGCTGAAGCCGAGGTTCTTAGCGCTTTTTGCGGCACGACTGAAGTCGTGCCCTTCCCTTCTTGAGGGATGTAAGAACATTCAGGATGTGATTGAGATCAGCGGTTTGGTTCTTTCCGTTACCTCGCCGATTTCTACTGCCGGGACGCCTGCGGTCTGAAGATCGCGGGTGAGGGCTGCGGCCTGTTCTGATGCGACGGCGATTAGCAGGCCTCCAGCGGTTTGCGGGTCGAAGAGGATGGTTCTGAGTTCTTCAGGAATGCCTTCTTCGTAGTCCACTACGCACTCGGCAAACTCACGATTGTTTTTCAATCCACCGGGGATGTTTCCGGCGCGAATGCAATCCAGCGCGCCTTCGAGTACCGGAATCGCTTCGATGCAAAAACGGAGCGAGACATTCGACGCGAGCGCCATCTCGCGCGCGTGGCCGATGAGTCCGAAACCGGTCACGTCGGTCAGCGAGTGGATAGCACGTTGGCCGGCAGTTGCCGAGCTTTGCTCGGCTTGACCGGGTCGGAGACCCGGTCCCACACAGTCAGTGGCGGCGATTACCTCCGCGGCAGCTTTGTTCAAGGTAGTCATAGAGCGGGTGGCCGCATCGATCCATGATTGTTTTGCAGTGCCCTGCTTGATTGCTGTGGAGATCACACCTGTGCCGATGGATTTGGTGAAGAGCAGGCGGTCACCGGGTTTAGCGCTGCCGTTGGTGAGGATGCGGCCGGGGTCGATGACACCGGTGACGGAATATCCGAACTTGGTCTCTTCGTCGCGGATACTGTGTCCGCCGATTATGGTGCAGCTGGCCTCAATCATTTTCGAGAGGCCGCCGGCGAGGATTTGCTCGAGCACTTCGAGATCGCCGCTGGCAGGAAAGCACACGTGGGCCAGCGCTGTGATGGGGCGTCCGCCCATGGCGTAAACGTCGCTCAAGGCGTTGGTGGCCGCAATCTGGCCAAAGGTGTAAGGGTCATCCACGATCGGGGTGAAGAAGTCTACGGTCTGCACGATTGCGATACCGGGTGCGAGCTGGTAGACACCGGCGTCATCGGCATGATCGAAGCCGACCAGAACGTTCGGGTCGTGCTGTCGAGGCAGTTTTCCCAGAACTTTGTCGAGAACCGCAGGGCTTAACTTGGAGGCGCAGCCTCCGGCTTTGACCGTTTCGGTGAGCCGGGTTTTTATGGCAGGCATGGAGACATTGTAGAAGAATTTACGAATTGTCGAATTTACGGATTTACGAATTGGGGAATCGCGGAATAGCGGCTCAGTTTTTCAGTTCGCCAATTTGTAAATTCCAAAATCTGCAAATTCCGCAATTCTTAAATTACTTCACTGACACATCTGTCACCTGCAGCCCCGGATATTCATGGTTCCAGTCGGCGGTGACGTGTTCGAAGGTGAGGCGAAACTGTTGACTCTGGCCGGGTGCCAGCGGCGAAATGGTCAGGTCGATTGCGTCGGTGTAGGGGCCGGTGGGCTGGAGGACGTGCAGTGGGACGTCCTCGGCTTGTGCAACCTGGCCGAGCGAGTCCTTGAAACTGACATGGACGACGGCGTGAGACACAGTTTTATCTCCGGCGTTGGTGACGGTGCCATCGAGGTAGGTGACGGTCGTGCCGATGAAGTTTTCTGCTGCGCTCATTTTCAAATCGGAAAACTTGAGACTCGCCGCGTAGGGATGAGGCGGATTGGCAATTTTGGGGTCGGTGCGCAAGAGGAAGGCTGAGATGCCAACGACGACGACGACCAGGGCCAGTCCGAGCAGGATGGGGAGCAAGTTGGACTTGGGCTCTTCAGTTGCCGGAGACGACTGGAGCAGACCTCCCATGGTGAGATTGTACGGGAATTCGAGATTGGGGATTCTGGTTGGAGATTTCGAATGCGCGTCTGGCGAGGTTAGATCTGCTGCACGCCAGATCCTTCGCGGCCTGAAGGCCACTCAGGATGACGCTTACAACTCACCGCTGGCCACTGCCCACCGACCACACAACTATTCCCCGCCGACTATCAAGCCGTCGATGCGGATAGTTGGGCACGCCATTGCGCCGCGAAATTCCAGATCGGTTCCGATTTCGGAGATGTTGACGAAAAGTTCTTTCAGGTTTCCCGCCACCGTAATTTCTTCGACGGGATAGGCCAGTTCGCCGCCGGATATCCATAGACCAGAAGCGCCGCGAGAGTAGTCACCAGTGACGAGGTTCGCGCCGTGACCGAGAAATTCGGTGACGTAAAGGCCATCGGGGATGCCGGCAATGATTTCTTTCGGCGTTTTTTTCCCCGGCTGCAGGAAATAGTTTCCAGGGCCGATACCGGGGGTACCAGCGAGCCCGCGAGAGGCATTGGCAGTGGTCTGGAGGCCGAGTTTCTTCGCAGTGTACGTGTTCAAGAGATACGATTTGAGCACGCCATTTTCGACCACCACGGTGCGCCGGGTTGGAATGCCTTCACCGTCGAAAGGCGCGGTGCCGAATCCACCGACTATGGTGCCGTCGTCAATGATCGTAACGTTATCTCCAGCGATCTTCTGACCCAGTTTGCCAGCGAGAAAAGATGCGCCGCGATAGACCGAATCTCCGTTGATGCCTTCGAAGATGTGGCCCAGGATCGACGTGGCGACCATGGGATCGAGGACAACAGGCACTCGCGCCGTCTTTACTTTTCGTCCGCCGAGCCGCCGCAGGGTGCGCTGGGCGGCGACCTTTCCGACTTCTTCCGGCGGGTCGAGGCGTCCCAGATTGCGGGCCACGGAAAACCAGTAGTCGCGTTGCATCCCCCCGGTTTCGGCTTGGGCAATGGGAACGGCAGCGACCGAGCAATAAGACCGGCGGTATTCGCCGACGAAACCGTGCGAATTCGCCAAAACCTTGTGGCCGGTTGCGGCGTCAAAAGAACCGCCTTCAGAATTTTTGATACGGGGATCGTAGTCCATCGCCGCTTTTTCGGCGCGACGGGCGTAGTCGATGCGCTCTGCGCCAGGAAGCGAATAAACATCGGCAGAATAGAGATCGAGATCGCCTTTCAGCGAACCTAGCTGGGAGGCTTCCGGAATGCCGCTGAATGGATCTTCGGAGGTGATCCGCGCCAGTTCCAGCGCAGACTTGAGCATGCGGTCGAGAGCTTCGCGCGAGAAATCAGTGGAGTATGTGCTGGCGGAGCGCTGGCCATGAAATATGCGCACGCCGATGGAGCGGGAGCCAGCTTCTTTGAGCGTTTCTACCTGGCCGAGGCGGACCAGGGTGGAGAATTCATCGCCATCGCGGACTACGCATTCCGCAGCCGTGGCGCCTCCGGCCATGGCCCGGCGTACGACGTCCTGGGCCAGATCGCGAAGATCAGTTCCAATTTTTTGAGTTCCAGTTTCCAGCATGCTAGAAGACATAGTTTTGTTTTCTCGAATCGCTTAAAGCTCGCCAACCAGCAGAGCCTCGCTGAGGGTTCCGTGAACGAGTCCGATCAAGTCCTTACTGAATTTCGAAAGCGGCTCATATGTTGTAACGATTTCGATCCTGGCGGCCTTCTGCGATTCCGGCCTCGCCGGGCTCCACAACTCTGTTGCCATCCGAACCTGCACTCCGACATAGCCCCTTTGAGTGTCGAGCAGATAGGCTTCGATGCCCAAATGTTCTTGCTCCAGTTCGCCGCTTTCGTCTTTTTTGCCGAAGCCGCTGGCTATTGAGTAGCTCTCGTTCTCAGGAATCGGGAATCCGCCGATCGCCGCAGCAAATTCCTCGATCTCGCTGATGTTAAAGTAGGCGGCAGATTCGCCGGCGAAACCCACAGTCTCAGCACGTGCCAAGAGCTTGCCAGTTCCATCGTGATCGTCCTGAAAGCGAAGGCGGAGATAGCTGCGCGACATCGGCGACGTGTCCCGAGTCACTGCATGAAGCCGCCGGGATCTTTCTTGGCGGTGCCGCCGACGGTCAGGCGATCCACTTTCAGTGTTGGTATTCCGACGCCGACGGGGACGGCTTGTCCATCTTTACCGCAGGTGCCGACGCCCTCGTCCAGTTTCAGATCGTGACCCACCATGGAGACGCGGGTTAGGACGTCCGGGCCATTGCCGATCAGAGTCGCGCCTTTAATGGGCGCGGTCACGTGGCCGTCTTCAATGAGATAAGCCTCGGACGCGGAGAAAACAAATTTTCCGCTGGTGATGTCGACCTGGCCGCCACCGAAATTAACCGCGTAAACCCCGTGTTTGACGGAGCGGATGATGTCTTCCGGATCGTCCTGCCCTGCCAGCATGTAGGTGTTGGTCATACGCGGCATGGGGATGTGTTCGTAACTTTCGCGACGACCGTTGCCGGTGTCGGCCATACCCATCAGGCGGGCGGAGAGTTTGTCGCTGAGGTATCCCTTGAGGATGCCTTTCTCGATGAGAACTGTGTTCTGGGTGGGCTGACCTTCGTCGTCCACGTTGAGTGAGCCGCGACGCCAGGGCATGGTGCCGTTGTCAACCACCGTGCATTTTTCACTGGCGACGCGCTTGCCGATGAGCCCGGCGAAAGCGGAGGTCTGCTTGCGATTGAAGTCGGCTTCCAGGCCGTGACCAACGGCTTCGTGCAGAAGTACGCCGGGCCAGCCGGGTCCGAGTACGACTTCCATCTCACCAGCCGGAGCTTCACGAGCGTCCAGTTGCAGGATGGCCTGACGCGCGGCTTCTTTCGCAAAATATTCAGGAGTCTTCTCGCCGAAGAAAAAGTCGAGAGCGACGCGACCGCCGCCGCCGGAGCTTCCGCGGGCGGAGTTGCCTTCTGTTTTTGCGATGCATGAGACATTCATCCGGGCTAGGGGCTGGGAGTCTTCAGCGAAGGTACCATCGGAGCCCACCACGAGGATGTTACGCAACTCGTCTACGTAGCTGGCACGAACTTCCTGAATGCGCGGGTCATAGCCGCGGGCCGAACTATCGGCACGCATTACAAGCTCAACCTTGGCGCTGATTTCTGCGTCAACCGAGGGAAGAGTGATCGGGTAAAGACTTCGCGCAGGCTTCTCCTGGAAACCTACGGAAGGGGTCTTGGCCGGGCCACTGGCGATCAGCGCCGCCGTCCGGGCTGCGTGCAGGATGCGTTCGGAAGAAAGATCGTCCGTGTAGGCATAGCCGGTGCGTTCACCGACAACCACGCGCACGCCGCATCCCGCCGAAATTCCCTGGGAAGCGGACTTCACCATGGACTCGTCGACCATCAGAGAGGTCGAAGAAAGATATTCGAAGTACAGGTCGGCGTATTCCCCGCCGGCTGAAAGGGCTGCTGCAAGGTAGCGTTCGAGATCGTGTTCCGACAGGCCGTAATGCTGAAAGAAAAACCGATTCTTATCCACGTTAGTTAGATGTCCTTGGGGCGGGAAAGACTCCCGGATCAATTCATTATCCCATAGGCGGGAAGGCGGTCGGGGTGGCTGTTGGGGGTCCTGCATGGGTTGGCCGAGTTGTGCCGGGTTGCTCTCCAACGGCTCAATGTGTGGCTTTTTGGTGGCCGAAGAAGATGGTCACGCATCACAGACAGACGGTCTGGCCGATGAGAGCATTTTCATCTATGACCCCTGAGACGCTAACGCGAACCGTGGAGGACTCTCTGGCCGGGGCGCGGGACGCTGTGGTGACCGATGAGGGAGCGGTCCTGTTTGATCTGGCGCAAGCGATTGTATTCGCAGGTGCCGGCATTTTCTGCCGCGGATCGCGCCATGATCGACGTACTGACGGTGACGCGGGAGGGAAGATTAGCAGTGGTTGAGTTGAAGGCGGATGAAGACATCCACCTGCCGCTGCAAGGGTTGGATTACTGGTCGAGGGTAACGTGGCACCATGTGCGAGGCGAGTTCAAACGCTTCGGATATTTTCCCGGGCGCGAGTTGACTGCCGAACCGCCATTACTATTTTTGGTGGAGCCGGCACTGCATTTGCACCCTGCGACGGATGCCTTGTTGCGGTATGTCTCGCCGGAAATTGAGTGGATGGTCACCGGGATTGACGAGAGATGGAGGGACGGTGTGAAGGTGGTGTTTCGTAAACGTCCTGCTGTATATCGGAACGAGTCGCTTCAACGGGCGGGTTAGAAGTTGGATGACGACAATAACAGCATGATCAGAACTCTGAGTCGTGCACGCCGGATCCTTCACCGGCTGAAGCCGGATTCAGGATGACCCCTTTTGTAAAAAGGGAAACGCTACCGCTACTACTGTCGTCAATCCCTACGCTCTTCAAGCGCCAGGCGTGCTATTTGTCGGGCCAGGCTCCCAGCAAACGGCGGGCGTCGACCAACTGGGCGAGGTGATACGCGTTGTGGTCGGCTGCCAGCAGGGCCTGGCGCAGGATGGTCTGGCCTTCCCCCCATGGAATGCGGGCGTACAAATCAGTTTTAGGATTAGCGACCAGTTTCTCCATGGCCTTTGCGTCCTTGCGAAACGCTTCGATGCTCTTGGTCCATGCGGTAGGGCTGGGCGACTCATCCGCGCTTGGCCAATAACCTTCCGGCCAACTGGGGGAGACATGCTTTTTGTTGCGGCTGAATTCCAGGATGTCATGCTGGGCGATGCGAAGGTGTTCCAGCAGCATCCACGGAGTGTGAGGAAATCCTGGCGGCTTTTGTCCGCGCAATTTAGCGGGGAGCCCGGCAATCACTTCGTCAAATTTGGCGTGGGCATTTCCACCTTTGAGCAGATCAACAAGATGTTGACGTAGAGAACGATCCTGATCGGTTTTCATATTTCTCCGGGATAAACTGTCCTGGCGACACCCGTTTCCGGCCATCGCTTTCACGAGAGCGCTCGCGTCTATATTGTAGTTCCTTCATCAGGTTTTTCGTTGCGGTAGACGCGGGCGATGCCTCTTACCAGGCGGCGCAGGGGCAGGCCATTCTTGTTGTCGGCCAGAAAAATCTCTCCCTTCCTGGTCCCGCGATAGAACCAACGCTTCAACAGTGCCAGATGTTCCATGGTTTCCAGCGAGCTTTTCGCAGGGGCCGGCGGGAGCCGCGCGAGCATGGCTTGAACGCGTGATTCCATGGACTGTGACTTGGTGTGCTCCGTGGTCTGGATCGGAAACGAGATTGGTCCAGTGATGAAGCCGGCGTCGATGGAAAAAAACGTAACTGATTCGGGAACGGTGGATGGCTGTACCATCACCGCGATGAGCTGGTCGATCCGGCGGACAATTTCCGGGAATTGACTGAGCATGGGTTTCAACTTCTCTACCGCGGCGTGCAGCGCAGCTGCCTTTTCGAATTCGAGACTGGCGGAGGCCTGATCGCGTTGCTGACTTATTTCCCTCTCCAGCGAGTCCCCGGCGCTGTCGAAGTATGTCTGCACACGTGCGACTTCGGCGTGGTAGTCGTCGTCCGTGCAACCTTTGAAGCAAGGGGCGAGACACATTTTCATTTCCGAGTAAATGCAGCCGGGAAATGCCGGGTCTGGGTGAAGGTCGTCTACGCAGCGACGCATTTTGAAGAAATCCAGCGAATCGTTGGCGCATTTTTCCGCCGCGGTGCGTGATGGAAAAGGACCGTAATAAAGGGATTTGCCGCCAAGGCGTCCGAGACGGGTGGTGATGGACGCTCGCGGGTATTCATTTTCCATGTGCAGTTTAAGCAGCGGGGCAAAGCGCAAACGGAGGCGGTCGCTGTAGGTTTTAGGGAAAGCGGAGCGTAGGGCGCGATACAGAATAAATCCGGACTCGAAATCGGAACCGGTGGCGGTGAATTCAATCCAACGCACCCGGTCACGGAGGTTGAGCCTGCGGCTGTGCTCCGGAGGGCCGAGGAGTCGCTGTAAACGGCGGCGCAAGTTGGCGGTCTTGCTGATGTAGGGTTCGGCTTGGGGATCGTCTCCTCGAAGGAGGAAGACTGCCGGGGCTGCCGGGGCGAAGGCGAAGGCTTCGGCGTCGCGATCGGGGACGAACTCGAGGCGCTCGGCTAGCACTGAGTCATTCTAGTTTGTGTTGAGCCGACGGGCGGAAGGAAAGGCAGCGACGGATTAAGACGGATAACACGGATGTAGGCAGCTGGAGCTTAATCCATGCTGTCCGTGATTCCGTGGCCGAGATGTTAGCGGAAGCTGGCGCTGCGGTGGGTCTGGCGGAAGTCGGCGCCTTCCATTTTTATGATGCGGCACATCTCGTGAAGGCGCGAGCGCATACGCTCGCCGATGCGGTCGCCGAGAGTTTCGCGGCGCGTGGATCTCTGGGCCCGCGCGAACTCTGAAGAAGGGTTTGCGTAGGGATCCTGGCCAACATCGTCGGCAAAGTTGGTGGTGATGATCGTCGTGCGTTTATCGTTGTAGCGGGTGTTCAAGATCAAACTCACCGTATCCCAAACCCATTCGGTAGGCTTGACGGCGCCCAGTTCGTCGAGCACCAGCACCTCGGTGTCGAACACGGGACGGAGCACCTGGAGTTCAGTCGCCTTCACCGAATCGTTGTAGGAGTTTTGAATCTGTTTGAGCAATTCGCGATAGTCGTAGAAGAGGCAGGAGATGCCCTTGCCGAGAATCAGTTGCTTAATGATGCCTACGGCCAGGTGGGTTTTGCCGACGCCGATGCTGCCGATGAGCAGAAGCCCGGTGCTATCGACCGGATATTCTTCCACAAATTTTCCAGCGGCGAGACGGCTTGAGGCCAGTTGCTGGTGAGGACCGTCAGAATCAAAGTTCGAGAGCTCGCAGTGCTCGTAGCGTTTTGGGATTCGGGCTGCGGTGAGTAAAACCTGGGCGCGGGCCTGCAAGCGGCAATCGCAACGCGTGACCCGACGCTCGGAACCGATGGAGACTGATTTCCAGCCAGTGCCGTCACACAGAGAACAGACTTCAGACAAAACCTTCATGACCTGGATCCCATAATATCAACTGTTGCCTTTGTTTAAACTTTGCACTCGGCGATAATTTTGCGCAAGTGGCAAAGACGACCTGCCTGTGTACATCCTGTGAAGTAGTAGACCTCTCTGTGGAGAGCTGAGGAAATAGAGTACCGACTGTTGCGCGCAATCACGATCGTCCACGATTGCGCTGAGAGCTTTTCGTAACTGCTAAGGACGCCTTCACCGCTTCCTTGATGACCTGGAGAAACGCCTGCGCTTCCTTGCGCAGCGGACGGTGACGAGAGTGAATGACGTCGAGACTCCGGCCTAGTGGTTCGGCGTCCAGAAGTCTGATTGTGACGAGCTTTCTTGAGCGGAGTTCCTGGCCGACGGCCAGCTGGGGCAAGAAAGCCATTCCCAGGCCGCGATCGACCATGCGTTTGGCGGTTTCGATGGTGTCAACCTCGAGAGCCACGTTTGGAACCAGACCAGCGCGGCGAAAAAGACCGTGGGTGAGTGTCCAGTCGCTCGATCCGCGCTCGTAGAAAATCAGCGGCCAGCCTGCGACTTGCTGCAGAGTCGCGCGCCGAGCTCGTATCGGGCTATGCTTCGGCGGTCCGACAAGTAATAAAGGATCGTCGCGAAGGGTCAGAGTTTCAATTTCCGGATGATTCAGAGAACGGGCCAGTCCAATTTCTGCTTCTTCCGCAAGCACCATGTCCAGAACTTCCTTGGAATGCCCGGCGCGAATGGAAATGACCACCCTGGGATAGGCGCGCTGAAAGCGCTTCATAAAGTCTGGCAGCAAATAAACCGAGATCGAATGCGCTGCCGCGATTTGCAGCGGACCGGCGCCGGCCGGTTTGAGCTCATGCACAGCCTGCGCGGCGAGCGAAGCGGTGTGCAATAACTCTTCCGCAAAAGGGCGGAGAATTCTGCCGGCATCCGACAGAGTGAGGCCGCTGCGAGAGCGGGCAAAGAGGGAAGTTCCTAACGATTCCTCAAGCGCCTTGATGCGGGCACTTACTGCGGGCTGGCTGATGCGCAGCGCGTCCGCCGCACGATGAAAGCCGCCGAAGGTGGCGACGGCGAGAAAAGTCTTAATCTGGTCGATTTCCATGAGGAAGCCATCAGCTTTCAGCCATCAGCTCTCGTTTGGGGCGTAATCCATTCTTCGCTGACAACAGTTTATTATCACAACTCAGTCTACTGATAATCAATATCTATCAGCACGATTCAAACATTCCGTTTGACCAGATGACTATAACTGCCCAGAATCACCTTCCATGGCTGGCTGCAAACCGCCTTTCGAGCAGGCCGGCTGAAGCTGCGAAGCCCGCAAAATTGTTGTTTAGAGAGGAAACTTTCTTCCCCCGCCGATCTGGGTTTCAGGAGAGAACTCGATATGGCTACAATTCCCGTGAACACTGTGCCTATGGAAGGTTTTCAGGTAAATCGCCCACCTACGACGTTTGATTCCGCCCACGACCTGCCCCAGGGATTTCTGGAGTTTCTGGAACCCCTGCATCGACGCTTTGCGCCGCGCCAACGGACGCTGATCGCAGAGCGGAAGGAAATCCTGGCAGAGTCCCATCAGGGAGAAAAGCCGGTACACCGTTTCCCCGGGGACGCGGTGCGGCGCAACTGGCGAATCGAGTTGCCTGAGTGGTGCCTGGACCAGCGCAACCAGATGACGGGTCCGGCGGACGACGCCGATCTTGTTGTCAAAATGCTTAACTCCGGCGCGCCTGGCGTGATGCTCGACCTGGAAGACTCCATGGTCAACGAATGGGAGCACCAACGGATTGGCGTGGAAAACATCCTGCAGGCATTGCGCGGGACTCTGACCTATTTCGACAAGAAGCGGGACAAACTGGTCGGCATCGAGCCGAAAGCGACGGTGATCTGGACCCGGCCGCGGGGATTGCATATTCAGCAGGCGGGAATCTTCGGTGAGGAACTGACGTCCGCGTCGCTGTTCGATGTCGCGAGCATCGTGTACCGGGTGAATCCGGCAGAGTTGAAGCATCCACTTTGTTTCTACATTCCCAAGTCTGAATCCGCCGAAGAAGCGCTGTGGTGGCGCGATGTGTTTCAGGCGCTGGCTGAGGCGCGCGGCTGGCCGCGCGACTACATCAAATGCATGGCCCTGGTGGAATCACATCCGCTGGCGTTTCAGATGGAGGAGTTTCTCTACAACCTGCGCGATCACATTCTTGGACTGAATCTGGGGCGATGGGATTACATGGCCAGCCTGATCCACTTCAACCTGGACGACCCGGAGTGGGTTTTGCCGGACCGCAACACGATTCCTTCCAACGTCCCTTTCTTTCAGAACCTGCGCGAATTGATGCCGGAAATTTGCCACAAACGGGGAATGCTGGCAATTGGAGGAATGACGGCGCTCTTTCCCAGCCGGGAAGATAAAGAGTTGAATGAGCGCGCTCTGACAGGGCTGGAGAAGGACAAGAAGAATGAAGCGGATTGCCTGATGGATGGAGCCTGGACCGGACATCCGGACCAGAACCAGATCGCACTGGACCAGTTTCCCTGTCCCAATCAGTTGCGGGCGAGGCGGGCGCAAGCGGAGCGGTATCCCAATCTGCGGCCGGTACCGTTGCATGTGGGGCAGCGCACTCTGGCGGGGACAAGGGCGGCGGTGAGAACTGTCATTCGCTATCGCAATGGCGTATTGAACGGCAAGGGCGCGAGTTTGCTGGACGGGTACATGGAAGACCTGGCGACCGACCGCATTTACCGGTTGATGATCGCGCAACGCCTGCGGCACAACGGATACGTTCCAGTGACCGACGAGGACGGAAAGACAGTCGTGCACACGCGAGAACTCGTCAGCCGTTTGTTCGCGGAGGAACTGGAGAAGTTGACGGCGAACCCGGGGCGAGATTTGGGGACGCCGGAAACGTTTCGCGAGGCGCGGCGGATCAGCGAGGCGATGGTGTTGAACGGTGAGTTTGATCCGATCTGAGGTTTGTTCGGAACGAAGGAGGGCGGGAACGCACCTCCTGACAGCCGGCGGGACGCCGGCTACGAAATCTGGGCGCTACACAAGGACACTTTATGGGAATCAATGGCAAGGCTTCTAACCTGGAAATGGATTGGGCTTCGGATGGCCGGTGGGCTGGAGTCACGCGACCCTACAGCGTTCAGGATGTCGAGCGGTTGCGCGGTTCGCTACACATTGAGTGCACGTTGGCGAGGCACGGGGCAGAACGGCTATGGAGTCTTTTGCATAGCGAATCATATGTGCCTGCTCTTGGCGCCATGACGGGAAATCAGGCGATCCAGCAGGTTAAGGCGGGGCTGCAGGCGATCTATGTCAGTGGATGGCAGGTAGCCGCGGATGCCAACGACGCGGGGCAAATGTATCCCGATCAAAGTTTGTATCCCGCCGATAGCGTTCCTAACCTGGTGCGACGCATCAACCAGGCGTTAACCCGGGCAGACCAGATTCATCATGCCGAAGGGAAGAACGGGATGCAGTGGTTCGCTCCGCTGATCGCCGACGCGGAAGCCGGATTTGGCGGCAACCTCAATGCGTTTGAGTTGATGAAGGCGATGATCGAGGCAGGCGCAGCTTGCGTTCACTTTGAAGACCAACTTTCCTCAGCCAAGAAGTGCGGACATCTGGGCGGCAAAGTACTGGTGCCGACGGCCGAAGCCATTCAGAAGCTGGTGGCAGCGCGGCTGGCGGCGGATTGTCTGGGTGTGCCGACCCTGATCATGGCGCGAACTGATGCGCACAGCGCGTACCTGCTCACCAGCGATACCGATCCACGCGATCACGAGTTCCTTACTGGCAACCGGACCGCTGAAGGGTTTTTCTGTATCCGGGGAGGGTTGGATTCGGCCATCGCGCGGGGCATTGCCTATGCGCCTTATGCTGACCTGATATGGTGCGAAACTTCAGAACCTAATCTCGAAGAAGCGCGGCGCTTCGCTGAAGCTATCCACGCGAAGCATCCGGGGAAACTGCTGGCTTACAACTGTTCCCCATCCTTCAACTGGAAAAAGAAGCTGGATGACGCGACCATTGCGCGTTTCCAGACCGAACTCGCTGCGATGGGCTACAAATTTCAGTTCATCACGCTGGCGGGGTTCCACGCTCTGAACCTCAGCATGTTCGACCTGGCTCGAGGATACAAGTCCGCGGGCATGACCGCCTACTCGCGGTTGCAGGAGATGGAATTCAGCAGCGAAGCGCTGGGTTACGAGGCGGCGAAGCATCAGCGTTTCGTGGGGACTGGCTATTTCGACATGGTGACGCAAGTGATTGCGAGCGGAAACTCTTCCACCACGGCGCTAGCGGGCTCAACCGAGGCGGAGCAGTTTGAGTCGAGCGAGCAGATGACCACACCGATTTTGATGTCGGAGACCCCGCCGACAAAGCAGATCAGGGTCTGATGTTTGTTCGGCCGAAGAGCCACTTTTCCTGCGTCCTGGCGAGAGAGTGGCCTTTTTTCTTGCCCATGGCCGGGGAGCAAGAAGGGATGACTCAAAAGCGGCATCTGGCGCGGATTTCCACAGTTGACATTCTCTTAGGACGGTAGCTAAATAAGGCCGTCGGGTTTCCCACTCAGCGAGTGCTCGTGATTTGCTCCCCTGTGCGCGCTGGGGGAACACGGAACCTGCCAGGAGAGAAGATGAATAAAGCTGATCTCATTGACCGAATCGCAGCCAGTTGCCATATCAGCAAGACCCAGGCAGCCACGGCTATCGACACAACCGTCGACAGCATCACTTCGGCTCTGAAGAAGGGAGACCGGGTCGCGTTGATTGGTTTCGGCACGTTCTCCGTCTCGCAGAGAAAAGCCCGCAATGGGCGTAACCCGCAAACGGGTGCCACGATCAAGATTGCTGCCCGGAAAGTCGCCAAGTTTTCATCCGGAGCTGAACTCAAGAAGGCCGTCAACCGCGGCAAGTAAAGGCCAAATTCACGTACGAGAATTGTGAACGGCAGGAGGTCGGTCCTGCCGTTTTTTGTTTTTGAGAGTTGGGTCATAAGGTCTTGTTGGGTAAGATGTTGGCCCGGATCGTTACCCGGGATATGGATTTTGCCGCCGCTTCCGGGTGCTACGGTTGCTGAATCCTGCGGGAATCCTTTAGAATCTAATGTCTCGAACAAGTTTGGAGACCCCATGAAGGCAGCTATTCATCCCGCTTACAATGAAATCCGCGTCATGTGCGCGTGTGGCAGCAGCTTTACGACCCGTTCGACCCATAAGGGCGATATCCACGTAGAAATCTGCTCGTCTTGCCATCCGTTCTTTACCGGCAAGCAGAAGCTTCTGGATACGGCTGGCCGGGTAGAGCGATTCCGTCGCAAGTACGCCAAGGCGGAACCGGCGAAAGCAGAACCAGCCAAGAAGTAAGGCTGGCCACGGATTTTTACCGATTTTCAAGCCCTCGCTGCGGCGGGGGCTTTGTTTTTGGAGGGAAAGGTAGAATAGAGCCGTGCGTAAGTATTGGGATACTTCGATGCCAGGCGCGGGCGAGTCGCCCGCGACCACATTGGCAACCACGGCGGCCAAGGCAGGCACACCTGTGCCTTCAGCTGTGATGATTGGAGGGGTGCGCATTGCTCCGGCGACCGTGCTCGCTCCCATGGCGGGGGTGACAGACACTGTCTTTCGACGGTTCATTCGCAACCTGGGCGGCTGTGGGCTGATCATGACCGAGTTCACCTCGGCTGACGGTATCCTGCGTGGCAAGGACAAGAAGGCGAAACTTTATCTTCATTTCTACGAAGATGAGCACCCCATTTCGGCGCAGCTTTTTGGCAGCGATCCCAAGGTGATGGCGGATGCGGCCCGGATTGTGGAAGATCTTGGGTTCGACCTTGTCGACCTCAACCTGGGGTGTCCGGCGAAGAAGGTGGTCAAGTGCAATGGCGGGTCAGGGTTGCTGAAAGACTTGCCGGCGATTGGGAAGATTTTTGAGGCGGTGCGTTCCGCTGTCACAATTCCCTTCACAGTGAAGTTTCGCGCCGGGTGGAATGATGACAACATTGTCTGCGTGGAACTGGCCAAGATGGCGGAGGACTGCGGACTCTGCGCGGTTGCGCTGCATGCCCGCACTCGCGAGCAGGGCTATAGCGGCCAGGCACGCTGGGAATGGATTGCGGCGGTCAAGGATGCGGTGAAGATTCCGGTGATTGGCAACGGCGATATCCGTACACCCGAAGGTGCCTGCGCCATGGTGGCAAAGACCGGGTGCGATGCGGTGATGATTGGGCGGATGGCGCCGGCAAATCCGTGGATCTTCCGGCAGATCGAGGAATACACGAACGGGATCGAAAATGGCTCCGTGGCGCCGGGTCTTCGATCCGGTCTAGCCGAGTATGGCTCCGCGGTTTCCGTCGAACACCCTGCCGAGCTGGGCTCGGCCCAACCGGGTCGGAGACCCGGTTCCACACCGTCTGGCTCGTTCTACAGCGAGCCGAGCGAAGCTGATCGCTACCAGATGATTCGCACCTACTTCCAGATGCTGATCGAGGAAGAGATGCCCGGGGCTGAGGGCAAGATGAAGCAATTCGCTTCCTGGTTCACGCATGGAGTGGCGGGCGGAGCGGCGCTGCGAAAGGCGATCTACGAGTCGAAGAGCAGGGCGGAGATTCTGACGAGCGTCGAAGAATTCTTCGAAAAGCGGCTAGATGTGTCCGGCTCGAGCGTTCTCGTCCGCGAGAGCGTGAGTCTTATTTCCTGAGAATGCTGGCGGAGTCGCCGGGTCATTTGTCTGTCTGTAACTACCTACCTTGGCAAATCCCCGAAGCACATGGGAGGCTCCGCCATTTTGGGAGTCGTCCTGAGCTTGCGAAGGATCTGGCGCGGGGCGTTTTCGGAACTATTCGGGCCGTACCCTGGGGACGCCATTTCCTGAGGGACTGACGTCCCTCAGGATGACGCATGAGGGAGGGAATGGGGATCACGCTGTTTTTGTTGGGGGAAGCGCGTCCGTTACAACAAGCCCAGGGGAGGGCAGGACTGAAGGGAAACCGAACTTGAGTTGTCTTCTTTGCTCTGGCGCAACTAAGCCAGAAATATTTCGAGATAAAGGACCAAAGAGGAACGCGGAATATAAACCGGACCCGCGCCTGCCCAGACGGGACGTCTGGGTCTACGTGCTCTTGCAGTTACAAACCTGCACGCAGCCCAGCCCCGTTCTTGGTTCCGCAATTTGATCATGCCTCTGAAAGCCGCGATCCGTGCTGAAAATGGTATTGCAGGATCTTCGCTGCCAGTGTTGGCGTGACCTTTCCGGATTGCGAATCGATAGTGCGTACGACCTCGCCCCGGCAAACTACTTCTGCCGCGGCCAAGCCGGCGATTTCAGCGGGCAATACGAGATTGATTTCGAGTTGTGCGTTGGGGGCGATGCTTTCTTCCGCCTGGAAGAGCATTCCCGAACGGCTGATGTTTTCGGTGGTACCTTCGCGCCAGCCACTTTCTCCGACTTGCCGGTATTTCAGCGGAAGGTGGAGGTCGAAGCGGGTAGCGCGGAAGGGGGAGGATATTTTATTGCGAGTGCGAGCGATTGGAGCAGCTTGAGCTAAGCGAGCAGACATCTGAATCTCCTTTGGGGGTGGGGTATCAAGGACCTCCCGCACTTTTGCCTGGAGCGCGGGGAGGGTAAAGGGCTTCTGAAGCAGGGTGATTCCCCGGTCCAGCGTGCCGTTGTGGCCAATGTGATTTTCGGTGTAGCCCGACATATAGAGCACCTTCACTTCGGGTCGGGTTGGCGAAATCTCATTGGCTAGTTGACGCCCGTTCATTCCCGGCATGATGACGTCCGTCAGCAGCAGGTGAATGGGGCCTTGGTGTGTCTGGGAAATTCGGATCGCAGCGCCGCCGTCGGCGGCGTCGAGCACGCTGTATCCCTGGTTCTCCAGGGACTGGCGTGCTAGCTGGCGCAGGTTGTCTTCGTCCTCTACCAGCAAAATGGTTTCGCGGCTTTGGCCTGGGTTGGGCAGTAACGGCGGCCGGTTGCTGAGTTTCAGATTGCAAAGCCGCATCGACTCGCGGCAAGTAGATCTTGAAGGTAGTGCCTTTGCCGGTTTCGCTGTAGACCCAGATGTAGCCCTCGCTCTGTTTGACAATGCCGTAGACGGTCGAAAGTCCGAGGCCGGTGCCTTTCAGCCCCTTGGTGGTGTAGAAGGGCTCGAAGATGTGGGTCTGGGTTTCGGCGTCCATGCCCATGCCGGTGTCGCTGATGGCGAGCATCACGTAATCGCCGGGCTTTACCGGAGAATGGAAGCGGGCATAGTTGGCATCCAGCTTGACGTTGGCGGTTTCGATTGTCAGCTTTCCACCGTGAGGCATGGCGTCACGGGCATTGACCGCCAAATTCATCACGACCTGCTCGATTTGACCGGGGTCCGCTTTGACCGCTCCGATACCCGAGCCCGGGACCATAACGAGATCGACGTCCTCTCCGATGAGCCTGGTCAGCATTTTCAGGTTTTCCGTGACCACGCTATTCAGGTCCACGACTTTTGGCGCCAACATCTGTTTGCGGCTGAAGGCCAGCAGTTGACGGGTGAGGGCGGTGGCGCGTTCCGAGGCTTTGGCAATTTCCTGGGCAGGTCCCCGTAACGCGGGATCGGGACCAAGGCGCTCCAGCAGGAATTCGGAGTATCCCGAGATCACCATCAGCAGATTGTTGAAGTCGTGGGCGACTCCGCCGGCGAGACGGCCGATGGCTTCCATTTTTTGGGCCTGGCGGAGCTGCTGCTCAAGTGCACGGCGCTCAGTGACGTCTTCAGCGAACAGTTCGAAGAAGATTGAGTTGCCGTCGTCGCGGAAGGCACGACCCGACAGTCGGATATTGATTACGGCGCCGTCCTTGCGTACCCAGTCGGCGGCGAGGCCATGGAATTTCTGCAAAGTGCGGAGGAAGTCCGCCAGGCTGAACCACTGTTGCGAATCGGAATATAAGTTGGCGAGATTCTGGCCGACAAGTTCTGCCCCCGTGCGCTGTCCCAACATGGCTACCAGGGCGGGGTTGACGTCGAGCAGGATGCCGTTGGCATCGCAACGGCATACTCCATAGGGAGCGTGTGTGACCAGGGAGCGGAAGTTGATCTCGGAGCGGCGCAATCCCTCCTGGGCCGAGCGCAACGCCGCGTTGAAAAAGCAGATCAGCCCGGCGACGAACACGAACAGAGTGAGATGTATGATGGCTTTGTGATAATCGGAAGCCGTGCGCGCTCCGGCGAGAGAGAAGTAGCCGCTCACCGTCAAGGCGAAAGAAGTGGCCACCAGCCCAGGCTTCCAGCCTCCGTACCAGGCGCTGACCATGATCGCGACAGCGAAGACCACCAGCCGGCTTTCCACCACGTCGGCAAGCAAGAGAGCTGGGATAAGAGCAAGAATAATGCTGAGTACTGCGACGCCGTATCGGAGGATGGGAGCCCGAGCCGGAGGAATATACCGCTTGCGAAAGAGGGGGAGGTTCGTTCGCATAAGAAGAATTTAATTCCTGAATTGGGATGGCGCGAGTTACGGGAGTCCAATTGGAAGCTGGCCACTCTCCAAGTCCCGAAAGAATTAAGGCATCGGGGCAACCCGGTAGGCGGTTAGCACTCAGCACTCAGCCGTCAGCAATCAATATTCAGCTACAGATGTTCTGCTACATGAGAAGGAAGAAATGAGAAGTGGCGCCTGACAGCTGACCGCTGATGGCTGATAGCTACGTCGATAACTTTGAGATCACACTATGAATGTTGGCCTTTTTGGAGGGAGCTTCGATCCGATTCATCACGGACATTTAGCTCTGGCGCGTGCGGCGAAGGAACGATTTGAACTTGGGCGCATTTACTTTGTCCCGGCGAATGTTCCGCCACACAAACAGAAACAGCCGCTGTCTCATTACTTCCACCGTTACGCCATGGTGGTGCTGGCGACGATGGGGGAGAAGGCTTTCGTGCCCTCGTTGCTGGAGGCCCCGGGAGCGGTTGACGGGAACACGGCAGGTGGCAAGTCGCGGCCAAAAGAACAAACTCCGGTTGCGAACTACACGATTGATACGGTGCGGCGATTGAAGGAGTCGCTGAAGAAGATCGACCGTCTGTTTTTCCTGATTGGTATTGATGCATTCGCCGACATCGCCAAGTGGCGCGAGCCAGAAGCACTGTTACGAGAATGTGAATTTATCGTGGCCAGCCGTCCGGGATATTCGCTGGCGGATGTTGCGAATGCTCTTCCGGAAAAACTTCGTCCGGCGCCTGCTGTCAGCCAGCCCTTTGCCAAGCAGGCAGCCAAGGGAGATCTGGTGTTACGCGGAGCGACGGTGCATTTACTGGAAAGCGTGCATCAGCCGGTTTCGGCCACGGCGATACGCGAAGCGGTTGCGGCGAAGAAGCCCTTGCGCAAATTTGTGGATGCCGGGGTTGAGGAGTACATCAAGAAAGAGGCGTTGTATTCGGGGCACTAGTTTCGTGGTCGGTGGTCGGCATATCGTCGTTGGTCGTTGGCCAGGGCCGTTTGCCGCTTCCATTGTCGACGACCCGCATCGGCTACAATTAGATACGCTACTCGAGACAGGGCCACGACGAACGACCATCGACCAACGACCAACGACCGACTAACTAATGAAGAATGAATCTAAAGCACAGGTTTCTGAGGCAATAAAGGCCTGCCTTGAAAAGAAGGCAGAAGAAGTCACCATATTGGAACTGGAACCCGGGTCGGGAGCATTCACCGATTACTTCGTGGTGTGCAGCGGGAGCAATCCGCGGCAGGTTCAGGCGATTGCCGACGAGGTAGAGCTTCGTTTGAAGAAGACCGGTCTCTGGCCCAACCAGGTCGAGGGCTACAAGCAGGCGGAGTGGGTGTTGCTGGACTACTTTGATTTCGTGGTCCATGTCTTTTCGGATAAAGCGCGCAAGTTCTATGATCTCGAACGGTTGTGGAAGTCGTCCCGCCGCATGGAGCCCTCCGAGTTGGTGGCGGTGGCGGCGAGCCGTGTGCGAAAGCGAGCTCCGGCGCGTGCTTTGAAAAAGAAACGGGCATAAATCTTCCGGACATCAGATCCGGGAGAGATTCAGACCCTGCCTTCAAACCAACTGGGTTTCCTGCCAACCCACGCCAGATCGTTCACCGGCTGAAGCCGGGTTCAGGATGACAGGGTTTTGTGAAAGCTAGGAGCCACCGTTGTGCTCGTTTATGTCCATTTTGTGGTTAAATTCGGCCTGTGAAGCTTAAGGTTGCGTGGATTGGCAAAACTAAGGAGCCGGCCGTCCAGTCGCTGACGGATGAGTATTTAAAGAGACTGACGCGCTACGCGGAGGTCGAAGGATTCGCAGTCAGGGACGAAGCAACGGTCATAAAACTTTGCGCGCGCGAGGCGCGTCCGACAAGGTATGCCCTGGTGTTGCTGGACCAGCGAGGCAAGCAGTTTTCTTCCGACGAACTGGCGAAATTTCTGGATGATTATCAGGACCGGAACCCGCTGCCGCTGTTGTTTGCGGTGGGTGCAGCGGACGGGTTTTCAGAGGAAGCGCGAAAAGCGGCCACGCTGGTACTGTCTCTCGGCAGGATGACGCTGGCGCATGAGTTAGCCCGGGTGGTCTTGCTGGAACAACTTTATCGCGCGTTCACTATTCTAAAAGGACATCCATATCACTTGGGACACTGAGAATATTCAGGAATTCAGGCGTGTACTTTCGTGACGTTCCGTTAGCCTCATGTGAAGCATAGAGTTGTGATAACAGCGGACTAGTGCTGCGTGGTTCAGCCCTTCCCCAATTGAGGCCCCTAAGATGAAGAATCCGTTCGAAGTGCTTAAGAGCAAAGAGCAGGAAATGGTAAAGGTCAAAAAAGAGGTTGATGCTCTCCGGGTTACGATCCGGCTGATCGGCGACGAGAATGGTGGCGCGCCTGCGGCCGATTCCAAAGTGGACCTGCGGTCCGTCATAGAAATGCCCTAGGCTGAAGTCTTCTTTTATCCTATTAATTAGCAACCCTAATATCTGCACAGGCGCTGACCTCCGCGCCTGTGTGCTTTCTCTCCTGGCATGCTCTTCCCGTCCCCTTTCTTATTCAGAATCAGTAGGTTAGGTTCTGGCGGGATGTCCGCATCGATTGAAACAGGTACAATAAAAAGTTCGTGACCATGCAGGATGCCTGCCAGGATGCTCGATCCCGCGAAGGGGCGGAGACTCTTAAAAGCAAACCCGAAATGGTCCACATTGTCTTGACCGGACGGAATGTGCGTCCGACAATTGGCGAACTGCTAAATCGTCGTTGGCTGTTGGTCTTTGGTCGTTGGCCGTGAAAGGGCGGGGGCGGGCCTAGAGAGCATTGACGAACGACGAACGACCAACGACTGACTTTATGGCCTGGTTCAAGCGACAAGCCGGTGAGCTGGACACTTCGGGGGAGCGCAAGGTGCGCACCGAAGGTTTGTGGGTGAAGTGTGACACCTGCCGGCAGGTCATCTGGAAGAAGGATCTGGAAGAGAATTTCAATGTTTGTCCCAAGTGCGACAGGCATTTCAGAATTGATGCGCGCGGCCGCCTGGCCCAATTGCTTGACGACAACGAGTATGAAGTTTCGGACGCCAACCTGGTTTCGACCGACCCCTTAAAATTTGTGGACCTGAAGGCCTATTCGGCCCGCCTGAAGCAGGCCCAAGCCGATACAGGACTGAAGGATGCTTTGATCAACGCTCGCGGCAAGTTGAACGGCCGTACCGTGATCGTCAGCGCCATGGAGTATGGATTTATCGGCGGGAGCATGGGAGCGGTTGTCGGGGAGGGTATTACGCGGGCCATTGAACACGCCACCGAAACCGAGGCGCCGATAGTTATCGTTTCTGCTTCAGGCGGGGCGCGAATGATGGAGGGCGTAGTTAGCCTGATGCAGCTGGCCAAGATTTCCGCGGCCCTGGCTCGGCTGGATGAAGCCAAGGTTCCCTTCATTTCGGTACTGACCGATCCGACGACCGGCGGCGTGACCGCGTCATTTGCCATGCTCGGCGACCTGAATATCGCCGAACCCGGAGCGCTGATCGGATTCGCCGGCCCTCGAGTGATTGAACAGACCATACGGCAGAAGCTTCCGCAGGGCTTTCAGCGAAGCGAATTTCTGCTGGAGCATGGCATGCTTGACGCGGTGGTACATCGCAAACATCTGAAGTCGTACATTTCGCGGGCGCTGGAGTTTATGGCTGGAGATCAATCGTTGGTCGCCGGCGGCCAGGCCTCAGCTTAAGACCAGTGTCCAGTTGCCGGTTGTCAGTTTCTGCCGTCGAGCTGACCCCTTCCTCTATTTAGCCCTCCAACTGTGCGCTTCAATGGCAGAGCCTCGAAAGCCCCAAGGCGAAGCTGCTACCCTAGGATTTGGCCAACGACCAACGACTGACGACCGACGACTGTCCAATGTCATACGAAACCGCCATCGCGCGTATGCACGCTCTTGGCCACGAGCTGGCCCAGACGCCGTCGCATAAGTTCGATCTGGCACACATGCGGGTCTTGCTGGGCGCGCTTGATAATCCAGAGCGTCGTTTCCCGGCGGTACTGATTGCCGGGACGAACGGCAAGGGCTCAACCGCGGCCACTTTGGCTTCCATCCTGCGGGCTTCGGGATTACGCACGGCACTCTATACGTCGCCTCATCTGATGCGGATCAATGAACGCATCCTGATTGGTGATGGGGAAAGTGGATTTCAGCAGATCAGCGATGACGATTTTGCCCTGGTTCACGACCTGGTGGACCGGACCGCTGAACGGCTGGTGGGCGAGGGTGAATTGCCCTGGCACCCGAGTTTTTTCGAGATGCTGACTGCCATGGCATTCGAGTATTTCGCCAGGCGCAAGGTGGACATAGCTGTTCTCGAAGTGGGTATGGGCGGCAGGCTGGATGCCACCAATGTCGTTGAACCGCGGGTGAGCGTCATCGCGGATATTTCGCTGGATCACCAGAAATATCTGGGCGAGACGGTGGCTGAGATCGCAGGTGAGAAGGCCGGGATCATCCGGGCCCACGGCGTGGTGGTCACGCTGCCACAGCAACCGCAGGCCAATGACGTGATCGGGCGCACCATCATGGATTCAGGGGCACGGGGGGTGACTGCGGTTCCCTATGTCCCCCCGGTAAGTCCTGCCAGCGGCGAGTACCTGGTCTCTGGTGTGCAGACAAGTCGCTCTGAGTTCACCGTTCCAGTGTCGCGCTATCCGCTCCAAGTGATGGGCAAACAGATTCTGGTTGAAACGCCGCTGATCGGACGCCATCAGTTGCGAAACGTCGCTCTGGCAATTGCGGCGGCGGAGGAGCTCAGGCGGCAAGGCTTTCCGGTGACTGCGGATTCGATTGAGCACGGCATTCGGGAAACGCAGTGGCCGGGGCGATTCCAGGTGCTGCCGGGTATCGCCGGTGAGCCCGGATATGTTTTGGACGTGGCACATAACCCGGCAGGGGCGTGGGCCCTGCGATCGACGCTTTCGGCGGCTTACGGGGAGCGGCCGCTCACCTTTGTCTTTGGAGCGATGCGGGACAAGGCAATAGGCGAGATGGCGGAGATCCTGTTTCCCATGGCGGATCGGGTGATTGTCACCCATGCCGTTAACCCACGCTCGGCCACGATCGACGAGATTCGCCAAGCTGCGTCAAGAGTCTCGGGCGAGATAGAAGGCGCTCCGGACATGGCTGCAGCTCTTGCCATAGCAAAGACGTCTGCGCGCCGGGATGCGGTGGTGGTTATAACAGGCTCGATATACATTGTAGGAGAGGCGATGCGATTGCTTGGCGTGCGCATCTTATAAGTAGTGCCGTCTGTGAAGACTCCGACTCCGGAACTAGACAACACGTCTGAACCTGTGGAACCAGCCAGTTTGCGCCCGGCCTCGCCGGGACGGCCATCCGCTGCCGGACATTACGGATTGCTTAGTCACCTGCGTTCTTACTTCATCTTTGATCCGCTGATATGGCTCATCACGGTTGTCCTGGGAATCATTTCCATCCCTGTTTCGTTGCTGGGTGAGAAAGGCCGCATCCTTCACGGCTTTGCCCGGTTCTGGTCGCAGTTAATCATGAAGATCATCTGCTCACCTACGAAGGTGACTGGACTCGACAGGATTGATACTTCCAAACCGCTTGTCTACGCGGTGAACCATGCCTCGGCGCTGGATATTCCGGTGCTGTACGTTTACTTACCCTTTCAGTTTCGCATCGCGTTCAAGAAAGAACTGCTGGCTTACCCGATCGTAGGATGGCACTTGAGGCGATCGGGACAAATCTGCGTTGACCAGCAAAATCCGGCAAAATCGATTGGCAGCATTCGTTCTGCCTTGAAGGGTTTGAAAAGTGGCATGCCGCTGGTTATTTTTCCCGAGGGCGGTCGCACCCCTGATGGCGAGGTCAAACCATTTCTTCCGGGAGCATTTTTTCTGGCAATCAAAGCACAAGTGGATATTGTGCCGGTGGCGTTAGTTGGAACCTACGAATTGCTGCCGATGAATACGTACCACATCAAAAGCCGTCCACTGGAAATGCGTGTCGGTGAGCCGATCTCAACGGCGGGCTACACGCTCAGGAATATGGATGAGCTTTCGGACAAGGTGCATGAGGCGGTGCAGGGGTTAGTGTGCAGTGGTCAGTAGCAGTGGTCGGTAAGCAATGGTTAATGGTCAGTTCCCGGTTCTCTCAGGAGGTTCACTGGCAACCGGCAACTGATCACTGTCCACCGATTTCTCCCGAATTTCTTCCAGCTTCTCTGCGATGGCGTACTTCAGGTCATCGATCCCTTTGCCGGTGACGGCGGAGATGGGATACAACTCCAGATTTTTCTTTTTGCAATAGCGCTTGAGTTTGGCCAGCTTTTCTTTGTTCGCGACGTCGATTTTTGACGCCACCATGATTACTGGTTTCTGGTCGAGACCGGCGCCAAAGCTCGCAAGCTCCTGATTGATAACCTCGACATCCTTGACTGGATCGGTACGGCCGCTGGCGTCGGAAACATCAACCAGGTGAACCAGCAGGCGATTGCGTTCAATATGCCGCAGGAACTGAATGCCCAGCCCGGCGCCGCTGTGTGCGCCTTCGATGAGGCCGGGGATGTCGGCGACTACGAAACTCTTTTCGTCTGGAGGTTCGCCTACCACCGCAACGCCCAGGTTGGGCTGCAGCGTCGTGAAGGGGTAATCCGCGATCTTGGGGCGGGCAGCCGAGATGCGCGATATCAGGGTCGACTTGCCCACGTTTGGAAATCCGACAAGGCCCACGTCGGCGAGCAGCTTTAATTCAAGACGGAAAACGCGGTCTTCTCCCGGACGCCCATCTTCGTGTTCGCGGGGCGCCTGGTGGGTAGAAGTAGCGAACCTGGCGTTTCCGCGGCCGCCGCGGCCACCGCAGGCGACGACGATCCGATCGTCGGGACTGGAGAAGTCATGAATTTTCTCTCCGGTTTCGTCGTCATACAGGATGGTGCCGACAGGGACCTTCAGAAGAACGTCGACCCCCTCGCGGCCGGTCTTGTTGGAGCCTTCACCGTGGCGCCCGCGTTGCGCCTTATATTCCGGATTGAAGCGGAAGTGGACCAGCGTATTGTGACGTTCGCTGGATTCCATAATCACGTCGCCGCCTTTGCCTCCGTCTCCTCCTGAGGGGCCGCCGCGAGGAACGAACTTCTCCCTGCGGAAGGCCATGCATCCGTTGCCGCCGTCGCCGGCTTTGACGCGAATTTTAGCTTCATCGATGAACATCGGTCTTCGGTCTTCAGTCGTCGGTCGTTGGCCCATCACGAACCAGGTGGGGATAGCCACCTCTGCTTTCCAGGCCAACCAAAGCTCGGCAGAAATTGCTTTCACTGAAAGATGAGAGCTTAATCAATGAAAACATCTGTGAGCTTTCAGTCCGTCAGCTCTCAGCCGTCTACTATCCCTACTCTTGAAGGAATAGGAATTTACTGAAAGCTGACCGACTGAAAGCTAAAAGAAAAGCCCCGGCCCGAAGGCGAGGCTTTGTGGTGGGACCTCGGTCCGCGACGGCTGTGCTGCTACTTCGCTTCCAGGGGTTCGACCATGACGAACTTGCCCATCGAACCCTTGTCCAGGAACTTGATGCGCCCGCTGATCTTGGCGAAAAGGGTGTCATCTTTGCCGCGGCCGACGTTCAGGCCCGGCTTCACTCGCGTTCCACGCTGGCGCACGATGATGGTCCCGCCGGGGACCACTTGTCCGCCGAAAGCCTTGAAGCCTAAACGCTGGGCGTTTGAGTCGCGCCCGTTTCGTGAACTGCCTAAACCTTTTTTATGTGCCATTGATTTTCAGTTTCCAGTTCTGCGGTTTCTTGTTTCAAATTCGGCTGATATTCCAGCCGGACCTGCCCTGAGCGTAGTCGAAGGGACGGCGCTACTTTTTCTTCTTAGGCGACGACTTCTTGGGCGCAGCCTTTTTGGTTGCCGATTTCTTCGTCTTGCCTTTGGCTGATTTTGCCTCTGCTTTGGGTGCTTCTTCAACTTCGGCGGGTTTAGCTTTCTTAACTTTCGGCTCTTTTTTCGGGAGCTCAGGAGCGCTGAATTTCTGGCCATCTACCGCGATTTCGGTAATGCGCACCGCTGTGTAGCCCTGGCGATGTCCGCGGAGCTTTTTGTACTGCTTTTTGCGCTTGTAGTGGAAGACCAGGATTTTTGCGCCGCGGCCCTGCTCTACCACTTCTCCGGTAACCAAGGCTGCCGCCTTGGGTACGCCGATCTGGCCGGGCTCGCCTGAAACCGCGAGCACGTCGTTGAACTCAATCTTGCCGTCGGTGCCGTCGCCCTGATTTTCCAGTCGAATCACATCGCCGGGCGCCACCCGGTACTGCTTACCTCCGGCGCGGATGACCGCGTACATACTTATGCCTCCATCCAATCCTGCCCGTCGCGGCCTGGCGCGATTCCGGGATACATGATGCTGTGCTTGCTGCTTTCCGCGTCGGCGCTTTGGGGCAACGATTCGGGGACGGCTCCAGAACGGAACCGCAACTACAGGCAAACCCATCCATTTTAGCGTGTGTCGCGGAAAAGCGTCAAACCTTGATCTGGCCGACCCGCATTTTGGGCCGGATGGTTTGCCGCTCTTCCGGCCTTTGTGCGACAATCTGTCGCCGAATTGGAAGCAATCGATTCTGAGGAGAGATCAAATGCGCAAGCGTCTTTTGACCATCGCAATGTGCGTGCTGGCACTCAGCATTTCCGGACTTGCCGCGCCCAAGGCCAAGAAAAAGGCGGCAGCGCCCGGCGCTCCGGACAAGGTCTACCTGCAAAAGATCTTGACCGACTGGGGTGCAGGCGATCCAGAGAAAATGGCCCATTATTACGATCAGGGTGACTACAACTTCTTCGACATCGCTCCTCTGAAATACAACAATTGGGCGGAGTACCAAAAAGGAGTGACCGAGCTCCTCAAGGGTTATAAAAGCCTGAAGCTGACGCTGAACGACGACGCGCAGATTCACACCGACGGCAATCTGACCTGGACAACCGCAACCGTAAAAGAAGACGCCGTTACCACAGCCGGAAAGCACGAACTAGCTACGCTGCGCTGGACCTTGATCTTCGAGAAGCAGGCCGGAAAATGGATGATCGTCCACGAGCACATGTCCGAACCGCGTCAATAAGGCGGAGGGAGTGCAGATTTCCGGAATGACAGGGACGGGGATCGGCGATTAATAGCTTCCAGTTGATCCACCCTAGATCCTTCACGGCCTGAAGACCGCTCAGGATGACGTCGAGAGCGAGTAAGGATTGAGGACAGGTACCGGTGGCGCTTACCTTTGCCAACAGGCGTCATCCTGAACCCGGCTTCAGCCGGTGAAGGATCTCGCGTGGCGACCCGATTGGAAGATGCGACGATGTAAAAGCCTGAAGACCCGGCGCTCAGGCATAAGCTTTGAAGAAGAAGTACACCGTCATCCCCGCCCCCACCAGGATGACGAAATTGCGGATCCACACCTGGGGCAGCTTTTGGGCGTAGTGCGCTCCGAAGTATCCGCCGATCAGCGCTCCCACGATCATTACTGTGCCCTGAGGCCAGTAGATCGCGCCCTTCGCGATGAATACGACGGCGGCTACTCCGTTGATCGCGACTCCCAGAATACTTTTGAGGGCGTTCATGGCGTGAATGTCGGTCATGCCGACCGCGGCGAGCATCGCTAAATTCACGATGCCCACGCCACCCCCAAAATAGCCGCCATACACGGAGACTACGAGTTCGAAGACAGAGGCTGCGACGATTGCTGCCGTAGTGGCGTCTTGTCCAACACTGGACCCGCGTTTTCCCGCCAACCGTTTGCCGAATACGAACAGCAGAGTCGCACCCAGCATCAGCCAGGGCAGTACTCGCATGAACGTGTGTGCGGGAGTCTTGAGCAGGAGAAATGCCCCGGCGATTCCGCCGATGAAACTTGTCACCAGCAGCGGGAGCAACACCCGCTGGGGCACATCGAGGCGGTTTCGGTATGCTCCGCCGCTGGCGGTCACTCCCGTCCACAGGGCTAGCGTGTTCGTGGCGTTGGCCGGAATTGGTGGTACTCCTACCAGCAACAACGCCGGAAAAGCGATAAAGCTGCCGCCGCCGGCGACCGCGTTCAATGTTCCACCGAGGACGCCGGCCACGAAAAGGAAGATGGCTGATTGCGGATTCAACGACGCCAGGTTCATGGAAACGAGATTCAAGGTTAAAGGTGTACCACACGATGGGACGGAGCGTCCGTGAAGTCGTGGCCTCCGCCGCTTGCTACCGTTTGAGGCTCTGTCCCGTCTGATGGCAAGGACATCCGTGCTCAAGCGGGATGTGGAGAAAAATCATGCGTGCAAAGAGTTTGGGGCTGGCGCTGGTCGTGCTGGTGATTACTTGTGCTGCTAACGCCCGCCAGAGCAACACGGTCACAACACAGCCTAAACAGTGTTCCGAGCCCGAGCAGAAGCAACTGGATTTCTGGGTGGGCGAGTGGGACCTGACCTGGCCTGGGAACAATCCCGGCGAAACGGCGCACGGGACCAATACCATCCGGCGCATTCTGGATGGGTGCATTGTTGAAGAGAATTTCTACGGAGGGGACGCGCACCTTCGCGGCAAGAGTGTTTCGATCTTCGACGTGACCGCGGGGAAGTGGAAGCAGACCTGGGTGGACAACGAAGGCGGCTATCTCGATTTTGTGGGCGAATCTAAGGATGGACAGATGATTCTTGCCCGTGAGGCCACCGGGCCCAACGGCACCAAGAGCCTGTCACGCATGGTGTTCAAGAACATTACTCACGACGAATTTGACTGGAGTTGGGAAGGATCGAAAGATGGCGGCAAGACATGGAAGGTAGTCTGGCCGATTCATTACAAACGCCGGCTGTAGGTCTGGCAGCAGGATTCAGAAGCATGTCTGAAGCGCTGGACGGGCCTTTGCCCGTCCTCCGGGTTCTTCGCTTCGCGGGCGAGTCCCCCGCGACCACACTAGCAATTCATTATCGGTGCCGATTACATTCCGTAGGTGCCGGTAGCGCCGACGCGTGACGAGACTCGGTCACGAATGTCACGGGCTTTGTCGGCGAGGTTGTTCCGGGTTTCTTCTCCACTTGCCGGAGCCAGCAACAGGCCGATTCCTACTCCGATACCCAATCCCAGAAGAGCCGCGCCAGCCGTTCCCAGAAGGTTGCTGCCGTCTTCGCCGCGAATCACGTCAGCGGCGCGGCTCACACGGTCGGATGCCGTCTCGTAGGTATCCTGCGCCCTGGAACGTAGATCGTCCGCCTTGGATCGCAGATCATCGACAGTGCCACCCATGCGTCCACGCATAGATTCGAGCAGATAGACTCCGGTGCCGAGCAGCAGGTTAAGAAGAACTTTTTCTCTACGTGATTTCATTTGCCACCTCTCATGAAGTTCAAATCAAAAATCAAATCGACATTTGCTGTTATCAAGATGCCAAATACAGACTAACGGTTGGCGCGGCTTTTGCACAGAACCAAGTCGCCGGCGAAAAATCTCCGACGATGGTCAAGGCGAATGAACGGCCAATCCCACGGTTCCAAGCCGAGTCCTCTCGCGAGCATTCCCGAAAAGGGCGGGAGATAACTGCTCCTGAGTTTCCGGTTCCCGTTGCGAAGGATTGTTGTATAGTTACGATTGCTTGCCTTTACTTTCATTTCAAAAAGACCATGAGCTGGCACAACTAGATCGCTCGGAGGCTGGTTATGGGCTCGCAGCTGAAACTGGTAGCGATGTTTCTTCTCGGCAGCTCACTCGCATGGGCTCAATCCGCGAACCAATCTACACCTTCTGACCAGATCGGATATAAAGCGGCCGCCGATGCTGAGCAGAAGAAGACGCTCCTGTTGCGGGATTTTCATCCTGTTTCCATGCTTCACGTCCCTGCCCACGAGGTTCCCAAGGCCAAGTACTACGTCATCGACGTACACAATCACGTCAACGACGCAGCGGGTATCGACGAACACATGGATCCGGCGCGCGTGGTTGAGGTCATGGATAAGACCAACGTGAAAACGGTGGTGATCCTGACCGGCATGTGGGGAGAGAAGCTGCAGCATGTGATCGACGAGATGGTGAAGCCGTATCCAGGACGCTTCATCGTGTTCACGCAAGTCGATTGGAGCAAAATTGACGACCCCGATTTCAGCCAGGAGATGGTGCGCCAACTGGACGATGCTGTGGCGCGCGGGGCTCGCGGGCTGAAGGTGCTGAAAGACCTGGGCCTGGGCGCACGCGATAAGGCAGGAAAACTGATCACGATCGACGATCCACGGATCGATCCGATATGGCATGAGTGCGGCGTATTGGGCATTCCGGTCTCAATACACACCGGCGACCCTGAAGCCTTCTTCCTGCCTACCGACGCACGCAATGAACGTTACGAAGAGTTGACCGAGCATCCCGACTGGAGTTTTTACGGTTCGCAGTATCCAAAACTGCAGGAATTGCTTGAGGCGCGTAATCGGGTTTTTGCCAAACATCCGAAGACGCAGTTTGTTTCACTGCACATGGGATGGCCGGAAAATCTGGGATGGGTATCGCGCATGCTCGATGAGCATGCCAATGTTATGGCTGAATTCGGAGCGCGCGAGGCGGAACTGGGACGGCAGCCCAAGCAAACCCGCGATCTGTTTTTGAAGTACCAGGACCGCATCATGTTCGGCACCGACAACGGAATGAGCGAAGAGATGTATCGCAATCACTTCCGCTGGCTGGAGACTGCGGACGAGTCCTTCGATCCGTGGGGATACCCGGGGCAGGGACGGTGGGAGGTTTACGGTCTCGCGTTGCCGGATCCTGTGCTGGAGAAAATCTATCACCTGAATGCGGAGAAACTGTTCAGCCAGTTCAAGGGCTTGTCTGAGGGAGGAAAGTAATGAGCGCGAAACACACAAAGAAGGTTTCGTTCCGTCAGGTTGGGTTGCGGGTTACGCTTCTGGCGCTCTGCGGCGCGTTTTTCTTTAGTACAAGTTGCAGCCGTCCTCCGGCGAAGACTGAGACAGCGCAGCCTGCCGCGCCGTCGAAAATCAATGTGGAAGTCAAGCCTGGCGGGCCGGTCGTCCTCTCCACGAGTTCGGCAGAGTTCCAGATTCTGCCGTCGGGATACCTGCAGGCCTCGTTGCTCAAGGGCGACCAGAAGCTCACGCTGGACCAGCCCGGCGACACCGGTAGCGACGTTCTGGTGCAGGACGGCAAACCGCTCCAGTTCACGCTGGATTTCGGAACGGTCAAAATTCAGGAGAGCAACAGCAAGCTGGGCACAGGCAAGACGGTGGAGATACTCGCGCACCCCGTCGATCCGTCTTCGAATCTGCAGCGCACGCTACTGGTTGAGGTTTACGACGGCTTTCCCAACTTACTGCTCTCCAGTTCGTCCTACAAAAATACCGGGACGCAGGATATTCACATCGATCGCGTGCTGGAACAGCAGCACAAATTCAACGCTAGCCTGGCGGAAAAGAAGGCGCAGCCTTACGACATGTGGAGTTTTCACGGAGCAAGTTATGACTGGGGCAAAGATGATGTGATCAAGCTCGATCGCAAATTCGCCCAGCCTAACGTGATGGGTGCGACCGTGAAAGGCGGCTTCGGCGGTGGAATCCCGGTGGTTGCGTTCTGGACTGGAGCGGTGGGTGAAGCCGTTGGCCATGTTGAGACATTGCCGCTGACGCTTTCATTGCCTGTGAAGGTGGAAGCGGATGGCGTCAAAGCCAGCGTGGATATCTCCGCAGACGCCAAGCTCAGACCCGGAGACCAGTATTCGACTCCAAGGAGTTTTGTTTCGGTTTACTCAGGTGATTTCTACGAGCCGCTGCACTTGTGGTCAAGCGTGCTGCAGAAAGAAGGATGGGAGATTCCCAAACCTTCCGGCGAAGCTTACAACGTGAGCTGGTGCGGCTGGGGTTACGAAGCCAATGTCACTCCGGCGCAGATGCTGGGTACCATTCCCAAGCTGAAGGAATTTAACATCAAGTGGGCGACGCTCGACGATCGCTGGTTCAACAACTACGGTGACTGGGAGCCGCGCACCGACACTTTTCCTGGCGACTCCATCAAGAAGATGAATGACGACTTCCACAAACAAGGAATCCTGGTGCAACTGTGGTGGCTGCCGTTGGGCGTGGAAGATGGCAAAGGCGGATACGAGTCGCATAAGTATGGAATGTCGAATGTGGCGAAGGAACATCCGGAGTGGCTGATTCTCGATAAGGACGGTAAACCTGCGCGTATGACGCGCGGCCTGGCGACGCTGTGTCCCGCCGTGCCCGAGGTGCAGGCGTTCTACAAGAAGCTGACCGAGAAGTTTATTGGCGAGTGGGGCTTTGATGGATCGAAGCTGGACAATATTTACAGCGTGCCCATGTGCTACAACCCGGCGCACCATCACAAGTCTCCGCAGGATTCTGTGAATGCCATGGGCGAGGTGTACAAGACGATCTTCCAGACCAGCCGTGCCATCAAGCCGGAGAGCGTGACTCAGAGCTGTCCTTGCGGCACGCCGCCATCGCTGGCGTGGCTGCCATTCATCGACCAGGCAGTGACAGCCGATCCGGTGGGCGCAGTGCAGGTGCGGCGCCGCATCAAGATGTATAAGGCGTTGATGGGGCCGGAGTCCGCGGTGTATGGCGACCACGTGGAACTTTCCACCATGGATCGCATCGGCAACAACTGGCGCGAGCATGGCGAGGATTTCGCTTCGACTATTGGTGCAGGCGGAGTGGTAGGCACAAAGTTCGTGTGGCCCGATCCCGGACCGAAATTCAAAGAGGTGGTGCTCACCCAGGAGAAAGAGGAACGCTGGAAAAAATGGATCGATATTTACAACCAGAAGATGTTATCGAAAGGCACCTTCCTAAATCTCTACGTGTACGGGTACGACTCGCCCGAGGCGTACGCGATCGAAAAAGACGGAAAGATGTACTACGCGTTTTTTGCGCCATCCGCGGGAGCTTGGAAGGGCGAACTCGAACTGCGCGGGCTGGCGCCGGGAACGTATCACGTCATGGATTATGACCAAGGCAAGGATCTCGGGACGGTGAATGCGGCAGCCGACTCGGCTCCCCGGCTCAATACCGAGTTCAAAGATCATTTGCTACTGGAGGTCAGCAGATAGGGCTGTCGTGTGGGTTTTGGTTCTTCGCGCTCTTTGCGTTCCTGGCGGTTAATCGCTTTTTTCCCGGGATAGTGAGGACGAAAGCTTTTAACCGCAAAGATCGCGAAGAGAGGCTGCGAAGAAATGCGTTTGGCGAGGGTGGCTCACTTCTGTCTACAGCGGGTGTTGACCTAGGAAACTCTCGCGATACTGTTTGTCGCGGAAGGCTTCGGTTCCGCCGGGGCGGGTGACAGAGAGCGCGCCTGCGCGGTTGCCGCTGGCGAGGCAAGTCACGAGGTCGGACCCCCGGAGATATTCGTGCAGAAAGCCGGCATCGAAGCTGTCACCGGCGCCGACTGCATCGATCGCTGTGACGTTCAGAGCGGGGCTGGCAAATCGTTCGCTACCTCGCTGTGCCAATGCTCCCGCCTTGCCGAGTTTTGCCACTACTAGTGGAACCATTTCTGCCAGGCGTTTGACGGCAGCCTCCATGTCATTGGTTCCGGTAATCCTCGTGGCCTCGCGGGTGTTGGGTAAGAATACATCCACATATTTCAGCAGGTCTTTCAGACAGCCATCCCACACGTCCTGCGGATCGTCGTTGGTGTCCAGTGAAATCGTGAGACCGGCGGCCTTTACCCGGCGGAACAGTTCGGCGACGTCGGGCAACAGGGCGCGCTGCAAGTAGAGCGACGAAAGATGAAAGTGTCGAGAATCCAGCAGGGAATTAAAGTCGAGATCTTTCAACGATAGCTCAGCGATGGTTCCGGAGTAGGTCAAAATATTGCGCCATCCCGTACGTGGCAGGATGATGGTGAGGCCGGTCGTGATCGAGCCCGGTCTACGGCGCACCTCGGAGACATCGACGCCGCTAGCCGACAAACGATCCAGAGCAATCTGACCGAGCGGATCGTCGCCAATCAGCGATTGAAAGCCGACTCGGCTACCGAGTGCAGCCAGATTATGGGCGACGATCCCGGACGAACTGCCCAAGGTGAGCATCATGCGATCGGCGAGCAGTTCCCGTTCGGGAGGGAGTTCATCGGGAAGCCCGTAGAAGATGAGGTCGAGGTTCAGTTCTCCTGCGAGGGTAACGTCGAAGCGCGGCATGTGTGATTTGGATTCCTTCTTACGAAAAGATGAATCAAACAGGTACGTGGAATCTGGAGCAGACAGTGGTGGACCCGGAGAGACTTGAACTCCCAACCCCTGCGTTCGAAGCGCAGTGCTCTATCCAGTTGAGCTACGGGTCCGGCTTTTAACAAACGGCTGAGACGTCTACATTGTAGCTCCGAAAACCCGCGGTGTGAGTTCGTAAAGAGTGGAAGGCAGCGGAGCGGCTTTTTTGGCTGGTAGAGGGAAAAACATGGCGGAGAACAAATTGCCCGAGCCCTGGTTGCGGGGATCGTTGGAAGAAGTTCCGGCAGTACAAAGGGCAGTCCTACACGCTCTCGAGTTGGCAAAAGAAGATGTTGCGAAGTGGTGCGGCGGTCTAACGGATGAGCAGATGAATGCCCGCCCGCATGGGCTGGCGCCGGTAGCGTTTCATTTACGCCACATCGCACGCAGCCTTGATCGCTTGCTGACTTATGCCGAAAACAAGCCATTGACGGCAGAGCAAGTAACGGCGTTGAAGAGGGAATTGGATCCCGGAGCAAGCCGAGATAGTTTGTTCCTCGAGTTCGATCAGGCCGTCAGGGAAAGCGAATTGCGGGTTCGGGGATTCGACGTCAGCGAATTTGAAGAGTCGAGAGTGGTGGGCACCCGAAAGTTGCCCACGACTGTAGCCGGCTTACTAGTTCACGTCGCCGATCACACGCAACGGCACGTTGGGCAGGCTATTACGATGGCGAAAATTGTCACAGCGCAGGGGTGAGTTCGACGTCGGTTGACGGGACGGGACGAAAAATGCCCGGCTGGAGGCTTTTCCAATCGGAAAAAGTAACTCCAACCGGGCGTTCAACATCTCGCTAACGAATCGCCTGCAGGTTCAAAATGGCCGACAGGACTGTGCCAATCACGCCGTATGAGCCATTCGAAACGTATCCGTACTGGTACTGATCGTTGTATCCATCTTCATATCCACGCTGGAAGCCTTCGCGGAAATAGTACCGGTAGTCTTCCGGATCCACGTAGTAGCCGTTGTAGCCGTAGTTCGCGTCCTGATAGGCGTAACTGTCGCGGTAATTTCCGCGCCAGTTATCTTCGCGATCGGCCATTCCCGCACGGAAACCTTCCTGGTAGCCGTTATTCACGGCTTGCCGTAATAGATCGGCACCGTACTGATTGATTTCATAGTACGAGCCGCCGCGGTGGTAGCGATAAACCGGGGCAGTATAAAAATATGGATCATTATTGTAGTCGTGGCGTTCTTCGCGCAAACGCCGATCCTGGTCGCGCAGTCGTGCCAGGTACTCTTCCTGAAAGCGATACTGCGCGTTCCGTCTCTGCTGTTGCAGCATCGCGTTCTGGCGCTGCAGTCGTTCCTGTTGCTCGTCCAGACGCTGGCGGTACTGGTTAACGCGCTGTTGCTGTTCCTGAATCAACTGCTGTTGCCGCTGCTGTGAGAGACGTTGTTGCTGAGCGTGTTGCTGCTGTTGCTGCTGCCATTGCTGCTGGGCGCGTTCCTGTTGCTGACGGTTCAGCTCCTGCTGGCGTTGCTGTTCCGCCAGGTTGCGCTGATTTTGTTGGGTGCGCACCTGTTGCTGATTCTGCTGCTGCATCCGTTCTTGTTGCTGACGGTTGATCTGTTGTTGCTGCTGTAGCCTCTGCTGATCATTCTGCTGTTGCCTTTCCTGCTGGAGACGCTCCTGTTGTTGCTGATTCTGCTGTTGCAGCTTTTGCTGCTGTTGCTGTTGGTTCTGTTCGCGTTGCCGCTCCTGCTGTTGATTTAGTTCGCGCTGGCGTTCCTGCTGTTGATTCTGTTGATTCTGTTGTTGTAACTTCTGCTGCTGTTGTTGCTGGTTCAGTTCGCGCTGCCGCTCCTGCTGTTGATTCAGTTCGCGTTGCCGTTCCTGTTGCTGGTTTTGCTGCTGCAATCGCTCCTGTTGCTGTTGATTCTGCTGTTGCAATTTCTGCTGCTGTTGTTGCTGCTCGCGCTGCCGTTCCTGCTGCATGCGTTCCTGTTGCTGCTGGTTCTGTTGTTGCAGCCGCTGCTGTTGTTGCTGCTGCTGTTGCTGCTGGTTTTGTTCGCGCTGCCGCTCCTGCTGGACGCGCTCTTGCTGCTGTTGATTTTGGTTAGGATTTCGTTCCTGCTGTGGCTCGGGCCTATTTTGTTTCTCGGGCTTGGCTTGCTTATCCGGTTTCGTGTCTTTTTGTTCCTGCTGTTCCTGTTGCGCGTTGACCTTAACCCCAGCCCCCGCGACCAATAACAAAAATGCCACCACCACAGCACTGAGTGATTTCATACGTTTTGCCTCCAAGCATTTCTGTTGCCCTGTTAGATCACGTAATAACGGATATTCGCCGTACAGCATTGCCAGTACGGAACGGTTTTGAATCCCGTAGATCTTTTGAGCCGGTGAAGGGGAATCCTGCCAATGCCAATCCCCGATGATCGCGATAAGCAGGACTTACAGAAGATCAGGTTGTTTGTGGGTCAATTCGAAAAGTACTCCCACTATACGCGCGCGGCGTCCCGAGCTCTTCGAAATCGGACCCTGGCCGGACTGCCCAAGCTTGATCTGTCTGAGCGCAACTTTTGCGGTGATATGATTCTCGCCTGGAATCGGCCACCGAGTATGAGTGGGCGGCGATTTTATAAGGAAGTCAAAAAATACCTATGGCAATCGCAAACGTTCCAAGCCGGACTAATGCGGTGGGGTCGGCAGCATCCAGCAACAAGGTTGCGCTGTCGGTGGTCACGACGTTGTTTTTCATGTGGGGCTTCCTCACGGTTCTGAACGACGTGCTGGTGCCTCATCTGAAGTCGATCTTTGACCTGAATTACACCAAGGTCATGCTGATCCAGTTTTCATTTTTTTCAGCGTACTTCCTGTTCTCCATTCCTTCGGCCAAGCTGATTGATTGGATTGGCTACAAGAAGACGATGGTTGTGGGCCTCTGCACCATGGGTCTGGGGTCAATTCTGTTCATTCCGGCGGCGAGCGTCCCTTCCTATCCTCTGTTTCTTGGGGCATTGATGGTTCTGGCCGCGGGCATTACTGCGTTACAGGTGGCGGCAAATCCATACGTGGCCGTCCTCGGGCCTCCTGAAACAGCCTCCAGTCGTCTGAATCTGGCGCAGGCATTCAATTCGCTGGGGACGACCATCGGACCTTATCTTGGCGGCATGCTCATTCTGAATTCTGCACGTCAGAACATGGATGCTGTGCGGCAAATGTCTCCCGCCACATTGCAGGCATATCGCATACAGGAAGCGTCTTCGGTCAAGTTGCCTTACCTGGTGATCGGGCTGACGCTGATTGCATTGGGAGTGGCCATTGCGATGTTCAAGCTGCCGGCCATGCCGGAAGCTGAGAAGCATGGAACTGGGACCGAAGGTCCGAAAGTGAGCGTCTGGAAGCATCGCCATCTGGTACTGGCTGCGATTGGAATTTTTGTCTACGTAGGCGCCGAGGTTTCTATCGGGAGCTTTTTGATCAACTACTTCACCCAGACGAACATCGGGAATGTAACCGAGGTGGTGGCTGCGGGCTTCGTTTCCTACTACTGGGGCGGGGCAATGGTGGGCCGGTTTATCGGGTCGGCAATTCTTCAGAAAATACGCACGAATGTGGTTCTGGGAATTGCGGCACTGGCAGCGTGCGCGCTGGTGGTGATCTCCATGCTTACGCTTGGGCATGTGGCGATGTGGACCATCATCCTGGTGGGCCTGTTCAACTCGGTCATGTTTCCCAGCATCTTCACGCTGGGCATCGCCGAACTGGGCCCGCTGACGGGCGACGGATCCGGCTTGCTGGTAATGGCAATCGTGGGGGGCGCAATCATTCCGCTGGCGCAAGGCGCCCTGGCGGACAGAATCGGCATCCATCATGCCTTCATACTGCCGGTTATCTGCTATCTCTATATCGCTTATTACGCATTTAAGGGGTCGCGGCCGGTACCTGTTACCTAGCGAGCGCTACCTGCTGGCGGGCGGTTCAGACAGGTTAATGCTCATGGCGACAATCGCGCGTGAGCCTGAAGTTCTTTCCGCCGATGTTTGGTAAGTGGTATCCTTCCCGACCATGGCTGTTACCATGCAGGACATCGCCCGGGGTTTGAACGTCTCCGTGGTCACGGTCTCCAAGGTCCTTCGTAACAAGGGAAAAATCAGCCAAGCGACCCGCCAGAAGGTTCTGGCTCGGGCAAAAAAGCTCAATTATCAGACCAATTGGATTGCCCGCAGCCTGGTTACGCGGCGAACCTTTACCATCGGATTGCTGCTGCCGGATTTCACCCACCCATTTTTCGCGGAGATCGCCAAAGCAATTGCGGAGACGGTGCGGCCGCACGGTTACCACGTCATCATTTCGTATTTCGAAGAAAATCCCCAACTGGAAAAAATTGAAGCGGAGTCCTTGCTCGCGCGACAAGTGGACGGATTGATCATGGCCTCGGCACAGTCCGGGGCAGGCGCCTTCGAAAACATCAAGGAGCGGGAAACTCCGTTCGTGCTGATTGATCGCCCAATCGCGGGAATGCAGGCGTGTTTTGTTGGCGTGGACAATCAAGCCATTGGACTATTGGCAACCAGCCATCTGATCGAACGGGGCTGTCGTCGGATCGCACATCTGCGCGGACCTGGACTGGGTATTGCGAAAGGGCGCATGGAAGGTTTTCGCCGCGCATTGGCGAAATCGGGGTTGTCGGTACCTGCCGGCTATATCGTGGATGCCGGCTATCAGGACGAATCTGGTCACGAAGCGATGCGCAGTCTATTGCAGACATCGCCGATGCCGGACGGCGTCTTCTGCTACAACGATCCGGTTGCGATCGGCGCGATGCGCGCAATCGCCGAAGCCGGGCTTCGAGTTCCGGAAGATATCGCGGTTGCTGGAGCGGGCAATGTTCACTATTCGGATTTTCTCGCGGTACCGCTGACGACGGTCGATCAAGGGACTTTCGAGATAGGAAAACGAGCCGCCGATCTCCTGCTGGAACGAATCGGTTCGAAGCGCAAGCTGCCCGCGAAGAAAATATTGATCGAACCCAAACTGGTGATCAGGCAATCGACCGCGGGTTGCGTCCGGAACTCCGGGGATGGCGCGATTTCTGACAGGGGCAAAGACTAGTCTCTTATCCAAGAAAATCCAAGAATAAGGACGTCCACATAGTTATGTCGGTGAGAGCGAGAATCCTGACGGTCGTGCTGGCCGCACTGATTATTCCTTCACTGATCGCGCCTTCGATGCTGTCTGCGCAAGATAAAGCTCTGGCCAGTACTCCTCCCATGGGCTGGAACAGCTGGAACAAATTTGGCTGCAAGGTGAGCGAAGACATAATCCGGCAAATGGCCGATGGAATGGTCAAGTCGGGAATGAAGGATGCCGGGTATCAATACGTCGTGATCGACGATTGCTGGCAAGTGGAGCGGGATCCGAGCGGCAATATCATTGCCGACACCAAAACATTTCCAGGAGGAATCAAGGCTCTCGCCGACTATGTTCACTCCGTGGGATTGAAGTTCGGTATCTATTCCGATGCCGGCAGCAAGACTTGCGCCAAGCGGCCCGGCAGCCTCGGGCATGAATATCAGGATGCGCTGCAGTATGCCGCGTGGGGCGTCGACTATCTCAAGTACGACTGGTGCAACACCACAACCCAAGATGCGCAGGCCGCGTACGCTTTGATACGAAGTGCGCTCGATGCCACCGGCCGGCCTATTGTGTTGAGCATTTGCGAGTGGGGTACAGCCAAGCCCTGGCTTTGGGGCAAGGCGGTAGGCGGAAACCTTTGGCGCACCACCGGGGACATCAGCGACAAGTGGGAGACCAAAGATAAGCGACAGTTGGGTATGCTCGACATCCTGGACTTGCAGGATAGCCTCGAGAGTTACGCGGGACCAGGACACTGGAACGATCCCGACATGCTTGAGGTCGGCAACGGCGGAATGACTACCGACGAATACCGGGCCCATTTCAGTCTGTGGTCCATTCTCGCGGCTCCTCTTCTTGCGGGAAATGATCTGCGGAATATGAAGCCTGAGGTCCATGACATCCTCACTAACAAGGAAGTGATCGCGGTAGATCAGGATGCATTGGGACGCCAGGGACGGCGAGTTCGAAAAGACGGCGATCTGGAAGTCTGGTGCAAGCAAATGCAGGATGGAAGCCGCGCCGTGGTCTTGCTGAATCGCGACAATGTGGAAAGGGAGATCGGTTTCTCCTGGGAAAATATTGGCTACCCCGCTCACTTGAGTGCTGGGGTTCGTGATTTATGGCGGGCCAAAGACTCAGGGCAGCACAAAGAGAAATTCTCCGCTACGGTCGCGCCCCATGCCGCAGTAATGATAAGAGTCTCACCTTGAACCGGCGACAAACCCTACACGACGTTTTTAGTGCTGATACAGTGTTTCGCGGATGTCCCATTTTCCCGACAACGACTAGGCTCACTGCAGCGTTCAATCCTGCGTGATGGAGGACTCATAATGGACAAGGACAGAGTTGAAGGGAAAGCAAAAGACATCGCCGGACGTGTGCAGCGCCAGGTAGGCGAGTGGACTGGTGATACTAAAAACCAGGCCGAAGGCGCAGCCAAACAGGTCGAAGGCAAAGTCCAGAACGCCTGGGGCAAGGCGAAAGACGCGGTAAAGAAGCCACCCAGTGAGACCACGGAAACAGAAGAAGAAGAAATGGAAGTCCGGCAGCGGGAACGCGCGGCCAACGAATAGTCGCAATCGCTTCTAATGAATGGCCACGGATCTGCACGGATTGGTCTTTAACTTTCCGTGTCGATCCGTGGCTTTATTTTTTTATTTGCTTGCCTTGGACGTTCCCACCGTTTTGGCCAACGCAGCGCTTAACTGATCCGGTTCGAAGCCGAACGGGCCCGGGGCGCTCTTGTAGGCAATGCGTCCGTTCGCGTCGATTAGATAGAGCCGGTCGGGCCAGCCGGTGTAGGCCCGTTCCGTGCCATTGCCGAATTCGTCGAGAACGCTGGGAATCTTTATCCCCAGCTTTCGCACGCATGCACCGGCGACATAGGCGCGCTCTTCTTCGTTCTTTGGACTGGCGAATACTACCTGATCTTTTATATTGCTCTGCATTTGCCAGACGTCGCTGGGATGGGCTTCCGTGATGTAGACCACCAGAAAAGCGACACGATCCTGGTACTTCTCATAGAGCTTGTTGAGGGCAGGAACCTCCCGCCGGAATGGTGGTCAAGTGTAGCTGCCAAAGACCAATACGACCGGTTGCTGTTTGTTCAAAGCGGAAAGTTGAACCCGCTCGGATTTGTCGAGCTTGAGGAGTGTGAAATCGGGGGCCGCATCTCCGACGTGGAGGCTTCCCGCACGAGCGTGCAGCCATGCCGTCTCAAACGGAAAGAGGAGAAACGGAATGGGGCCGGGCATCCTCTTCATCACCCGGCCGAATGTTTCCGGGGGCTGGTTCATCGCCCACCAGACCAGGCTTCCGAAAGCCACGTATGCAACGACCAGAACGATCGCGATTACGCTCAGACGCTTGCGGACGATCGGGCTCAATTTGAGGTAACGCCTGGCATCGTTCCATCGCATGGCGGCATCACTTTAATTGACAGGCCGGCGCAGGGGCAATAGTGGCTAAGTACTAGGTGAGTGCGACTTTTGAAGAACGCAAGAACCGGTCCCGGCTAAGGCTTTAAACCGCAAAGTGCGCGAAGAAAACGGTATCTAGACATTGGCTACGAGCGTTGTATGCTAGTTGATAAGGTGTTTATGCGAATTTCTAATTTCCTCAAAACGATCAAATCTCCTGAGCACCGGATGGCTCTGCTGATTGCCATGGTCGGAGACGCCATTCAGATTTTCGCCTTGCCGCTATTTGCCGAAGGCGGCATGTCTCCGGCAGACACGCTGCTCGATGCGATTATGGCGGTCGTACTTATCGGGATGATGGGATGGCATTGGGCTTTCCTGCCAACGTTAGTTGCGGAACTGACTCCCGGATTCGATCTGTTCCCGACGTGGACCGCGGCAGTCTTGTACGTGTCTCTTCAAAGCAGCCATTCCGGAGAGATCGAGATTCTTCCTCCCGGTCCGGCTCCCGAGCGCCGGCTCTGAGTTTGTGGCTGTCTAATAGATCAACTTCAACGAAAACTGGATCTGGCGCGATGGCCCGGCAGTCTTGCTGATGATCCCGAAGCCGCTGCCGCGCAGAATATTCGACGGTAGTCCGAAATTCACCAGGTTGAAGACATTGAAAAACTCAGCGCGAAATTCCAGCGTGCCCAGTTCCGCGTTCCCTCGGCGGCCGAATGGAGTGTCTTTGATCAGGGCTACGTCATAGTCCTGAAAGCCAGGGCCACGGAAAGTGTCGCGTCCCAGGGTGCCGAACTGGCCATGATTGGGTCCCGTTCCACCGGGTACGTTGATTGGAATGTTGAAGAAGGAATCGTTGCTCGCACCTTGTCCGAAATAATCCTCTCGTACCGGGCCGCTGGTGGAGAAATGCGGCTGCTTCACGAGATCAGGCCGGTCCGTCCCGCCCGCGCCAACACCAGTCTGCTGCACTCCGGAGTAAACGGTAAACGGCGGGCCACTGGTGAGCGTCGTGATATTCAGCAATTGCCAGCCTCGCGTGAGAGTTCGTCCCAACGGGCGAAGAAAGCCTATGTGGTCCAAGGGCAGCACCTGAATCAGGCTCAAGGTGAAAGAGTGCGTTGCGTCGAATGTGGATGGGCCTTTCTCTGCGCCCGGATCCCAGGGATTCTGGGGAAAGGTCTGCAGTACTACACCAGCGCCTGCAACAAATCCGCCAAGAACTGAACTAGTGTCGTCGATAGATTTCGAGTATGTATAACTCGCCTGAAGGCCCAAGCCCGCGCGCGCGGAGTTCTTGCTAAGACTGGTTTGCAGCGAGTGATAACTCGAGTGCGATTCACTGCTCATGATGGATTCTGGTCCGAATCCCCCGATTGCTTTGCCGGTGGAATCGAACTGGGTGAATGGAGCAAATGCAGGATCGGCGCCACCATAACTGTTTGGTGAATAAACGCTGGCCAGGTGTATGCCCGACGTCGCAACATACGCAGCGCTGAATTTGAAATCATGAAAGTCATGATCAATTCCGGCGGTGTAACTTCCGATGTATCCACTGCGAAAATTCTTGGCGAATCCCGTCATCGAGAGCAACTGAACCTGATTGCCCGGGGTCAAAGCTTTCAGATCGTTCTGGTAGCGTTCCAGATCCACCTCTGTGTTCGGGGCGACATGGCTCGCATCTCCGCCGGGAAAAAGAAGCTGGCCTGAAGTGGTGAATGGGGGCGGAAGATTTACCGGCACCGCGGTGTTCTGGAACGGAATGGGAACACCGGGCAGAGCGCTGACAAAAAGACTTGTAGCGAGAGGGAGCGCGCCAGTTATGAAGTTATCCTGCCACAGGTTGGGAACGAGTGTTGTGATTGAGCCACCGGCGTGCAGCACAGTATGGGTAGTCAGAGCGTAGTCCACGGCAACACGGGGTCCCCAGCCATTCCAGTCCTGGTCGTAGGGAGGCTGGGGGTTGTAAAGGAAAATCTGTTTTGCAGAATGATCTGAGTAAAGAGCATCGTTTCCGTTGGCGTCGATGAACTTTGGCAGCGACGTGCGGTTGTGGGCCTCGTGGATACGGCTGTTTACTTCGTAACGCAGGCCGTAATTCAAGGTCAGCCGCGGACTCGCTTTCCATGTGTCCTGAAAATAAAAATTGTAGGCCTCGCGACGGACAGCAGCTTCGTCAAACCGGTCGCCCTGGGGCGTTACGCTTGCGGCCGCGATTACTCCGTAAGAATAGGGCGTGGCAGTGAGCAGTCCGGTGAGCGAATCAGGAAGCGGATCTCCGGGCAGGATATCGTGGGTTCCGCTGGCCGAGGTTATCAACACCGGCGAAAAGGCGGTGCCTCCGCCGAAGCTGTATATCCCATTAGGATTGGTGCCAAAGATTGTGGCATCGCGGTTGAACCGGATTTCAACTCCCCATTTGAAAGCGTGGGAGGAGCGCACGTAACTCATGTCCTGCTTTAGCTGGTAGAGGTTGCCGAACGATCCAAAGATCGAGCCGCCGGCCGAGTTGAATCCTTGAAAAAGTCCATCCCCGAACGCCAAGGCGGGCTGGGTGTTATTCGTGGTGGGGAAAAACGGCGTACTGCGAATGTATCCAAACGAAGTGTCAGAAATAAAATGAGGGGTAATGGTGCGCGAATATTTCACTCCTGCATTGCGCTGGTGATCGAAGAACTGGACTCCGAAACTGGGATCAATCGCGGTCTGATCAGGATTGGTGAGTGGACCCGTGACCTGGTTCAGGCTGAATCGCGTCAGCAGAGTGGCCTTATCGGAAATGCGATGATCGACCCGTATCGAAAACTGGTCGGTGCGGGTATAGATTTTCGAAGACGCCGCGTAGGTGCGGTCACCGTAGGCTCCGGATGGATCGTTCGGCAACGGATAGTGATTTAGAACCGGAACGATCGCGGGGCTTACGGGAACAGTCAGTGTATCGCCCGGGAAAAGTCAGCGTGTCAATTCCCTGGCGCTCCGCCGCCGTGGGTACGGGAAACACCTGGGTCGTCCCCAGAACCTGCCGGAAACCCTGATACTGACCGAAATAAAAAGTGCGATTACGGCCGTCGTAAAGATGAGGAATTACAATCGGGCCGCCGTTGGTAAATCCGAATTCGTTCCGTACAAACGGCGGGATGCGGCGTTCATCGGCGACGCTCTTGTGATCAAAATAATTGCGCGCATCGAAGGCAGCGTTGCGCGCGAATTCAAAGAAGCTTCCATGCACCTGGTTGACGCCAGACTTGGTGATGACGTTAGTGAAACTGGCGGAGCCGTGCCCGAACTCCGGCGGCATCACTCCCGAATTGGCCTGCACTTCCTGGATGGCGTCCACGTTGAAGTTGGAGAAAGTCGCGCCGCCCATCTCCGGATCGGTTGTATCGAATCCATCGAGGGCAAACACGGTGGCTGAGCCGCGTTGTCCATTGACTGCAAATTGCTGGGTAAAGTTGGCGGCGCCGTTGGCGTCGGTCATCGTCCCTGCCGCCAGCAGCAGCAATTTGCTGAAGTCGCGTGCGTTCAGAGGCAGGCTGGAAACCTCTCCGCTGGAAAGACGTTCGCCGCCGCTGGCTTGAGGGGAAGCCTCTTCGCTTGAAGGAAGAAGACGCAGCTCGGCCGGTTGAGACAAGACTTGCAGGCTCATGGTGAGCGCAGATCCGTCTTTGACGGTGAGTGGAGTGACTGCGTGCCAAACGTTTCCCGCGGCTTCGATGGAAAGTTCGTAGACGCCTGCGATCATTCCGGTGAATGCAAAATTGCCGGTTGCTGAAGTGGTAGCTGTGTAGTCTTGATCTCCTGCCTTGGCGTGCAGTTTTATCGTGCCTTCGGCAACCGGCCTACCTGCGCTGTCGCGCAGGACGCCATTCCATGATGCCGCGACGAGGGCATTTGCCGCAGGAGCCGCCAACAAAGCGGCAATCATAGAGAACAAGCGAACGACGGCCCCAAGCCGAGCAAGCATTCCGGGGATTATAAACGGCTGGCAATGCTTACTTTGTGAACCGGGGCGGATCAATTCTAGAAACCGGTCCGCCCCGCACACGCATTGACGTTTAGAAGTGAAATCCAAGCTCTGCCGTGAGAGCGCGTGGCGTAACGTAATGCGTGCCGCTGAAGGTTGAAAGGAAGTTATACAGCGCGACCTTGTTTGTTACATTGATCGCCGAGAGGCGCAAACTCCATTTGTAACGTTCTCCATGGAAAAGGTTGTCGTCTCCCACGGCAAGATCAAAAAGATTGCGTGCGGCGACTCGAGGTGGATTGGTATCGTCATTCTCCTTGCCGGGCGCAGGCAAGTTGATCAGCGTTGATCCATAGCCGGCAGTGCAAACGCCCAGCGGTTGGGTCAAAGTTGGACGTAAGCTTCCGCAGAAGAGTCCGGCCTGAAGTTGCTGATCGCCGGTCAAACCGGACAGATCAACGGTACCTGAGGCATCCGCCACTGGTACTTCGCCGGCGACGAGTCCACTGTCATAGCGCCAGTTAAATCCTAGCCATGGACCTCGCTGCCAGGGCTGATACTGGAAGTGCGTGGTCTGGTTGAAGCGCTCGTCGTGATCGATGCGGAAAGCGGTGAATGCATTTCCCACTGTTCCCGAGGGAACGGCACCGGCGCCACCGATTTGTGGGGTAAAGAAGCGCGCAGCAACGCTGGAGAAAACCATGAGCGCGGAAAATCCGTGGAAGTCTGGAACGCTCACCCGTCCAGCAAACCCCGGAATCTTGGAGTTGTGCCATTCGATCGGGAAGGTAATGGGAGTGCTTCCCAGCACGCTGAAGTCATAGGCGTTGTGCGTGTACTTCCAGATATATTCTCCGGAGAAGACAACATACTTTCCGAAAGCCTGTTGCAGGCCGGCATGGAATTCGTTTCGCCATCCGGGACTGAACGGAGTGACCTGTCCTGAAGCGGCGCAGCCGAGCAACGAGGACAAAACCACGGAATTGCATCCATTATTCGCCAATACGAGATTTTCGTTGAATGGCGTTTCCATCACTCGCGCGTAGGACACCCGAAGTACGGTGTTGGTCTTTTTCACGTTGTAGGCAACGCCCAGGCGCGGCTCGGCTTCGCGATGGGTAGTCAGCCCGTTGTAGAAGTCGCCTCGCAAGCCGAGATTGAGGGACCATGGTCCCTTGGTAATTGTGTCCTGGGCAAACAACGCGAGCTGTTTGACGTCGGTGTGCCCGAGAAATGGAAACAGGGTGCTGGTAGAACCTGCGCAGCCGTCCGTCGATGCTGGAGTCGGACGAGTGAGGTCGAAGCATCCCAAAATCGGCAAGAACGGTGTTGTTGCGTTCGGATTGGATGCCACGTTGGGTTGATTCGCACCGACACAATCCGAAGGATTGTTGAAGCCCGCAACCGGGACTCCGGTGGCGTCCAGGCAGGGCGCGTTAAGGATCGGATCAACGATCCCGAAGTGGGTGTTCTCGTCCAGAAGCGTCTGCTGGTAGGTGGCTCCTATCTTCACGTTGTGAATGCCCTTTACATAGGAGAGGTCCGACCGCAAACCTGCGTTGGTCAGCGTGCGGTTCTGGTCGACGGTCTCCTGCTGAATCGGACCGAGGTCAGCAAACGGATTGTCGCTTGGGTAATAGTTGTATTGGTCGCGCCGGACAAAGCCCCCGAGGGTGAATACCGTGTTGGGATTGAGCGCACGGGTCCAGGACGGCGCGATGTTGAACGTCTTGATTTGCGAGCGCTGGTCGGTCGAACCCACGGAATTGCCATTCTGGTCGACAACGTTGAGGTTGTCGAAGGCGTTCGGGGTCTGAAACCAGGAGCGCGTAAAGCCCAGGTTCACGTGAATCGAATCGGCTTGTGAGAGTTGAAAGTCGACACGGTCGAAGATGTTTTCTTCGTTACCCTTGTCGTGCATGACAACGAATTCAGGAGGATCGAGAAAACGTCCGCTGTTCAGGCCGCTGGCAGAAATGAAGTTGCCCCACTTCTGTCCTCCATATCCAAAGTTGATCCCGAGATCGGCGGTGCCGAAACTTCCGTAGGAAGCGGTGACGCTGCCTTTCGGTGTAGTCATACCCTGACCCGAGCGGGTCGTCACGTTGATTACGACGCTCGTCTTCTCTCCGAATTCAGCCGGCGGCGCGCCCGATATCACTTCCATCGACTCAATAGAATCGAGAGGAATCTGGTTGGAGAAAACTTTGCTTTGCTGGTCCGTAATCGGCTGGCCGTCCACGGAGAAGGAATTTTCCGCGTGATCGCCGAGGCCATGGAAGAGACCATTCGAATCCGCGGCGATTCCCGGCGAAGATAGAGTCACCAGCGAGCTCACCGAGGAGGATCTGCTTTCCAGCGGCATCTTGTCGAACAGATCGCGATCCACGTCGGTGTGAAATGTGGAGGTCTTTTCCAGCAAATCTTCGCCGGAACCTTCAACCGTCACGGTTTCCGATGAACCCTTCACCTGCAAAGTAATGTTGAGATTCACCGGCACGACCGACCGGACGTCGACGTCCTGAGCGTAGGGAGCAAAACCTGTCCCGTTGATCTCGAGGTGGTAGGGGTTGAACGGAATGTTGGGGATACTGAATTTTCCGGCATTGTCCGTCATTGCAGTCCGATTAAATCCGCTGACCGGATTGCGAATTACCACGGCTGCATTGGTGACTACCGCGCCCGTTGGATCGACTACCGTACCGGTAAGTGAGGTCGAGCTTCCGCCCGATTGCGCGCTCGCGCCGGGCACTAGAGACAGGGAAAGAGTGAACAGAATAGCCGCAAATAGCGGCTTCTTTATGAAGGCCAGCATGATTCCTCCGAGGAAGTCAAAGAAATAGGAAATGGAGTGCCCGCGAGGAGCACCCTTTCAATTCAAATTTTGAATTTTTGAATTTCTAGACTGTGGGAGGAGGACGAACGCTGAGGGCGAACGCTACCAGGCGTTGCTTGGCGGAAACTGGGTCGAGCCGGACGGCTGTTGCACGAATGAATGCCCGGTTCGGTAGGGTGGAAACTGCTTTAGGAGCGGCCGCGTGGGCGGTGACGCAGACCGTGCACTTCACCGCGTCGGTTGCGCCGGTGTGATGATGCACAACCACCGCGCCCGCTGAAAAGAACGTCAGCAGCAGGCACAGCCACGCTATTTTCTTTGAGATCGACTGCATCACGGCTATACCACTTGGAATATTCCCAAATCTACTACGGCAGAAGAAACAACTCAAATTGCATTATCGAATCCGTTACGGACGTTTCAGGTGGATCTGTCCGCTGAAAGAGCGCAGCTCAAAGCGCGATCCCAAAATCTTTCCTGGTTTTCCCAAGAGACTGTTCCGGCCCGGGGCGGACTTGTTCGCCGGGATTGGAAATTCCGGATCGGATTGATTCTTCATGGAACGTGCCTTGATCTGAACCCAGGCACTGGCCGGAATCGAGATTTCCAGATTGCCGGTGTGAGTAGTAAGCAGGTATTCGCCAAGCCTGCCCGGATCGCCGTCGTAGGCGATTCGACCGGCACCAGAATGGACCTCGACCGATGGTCCGGTGACATTATGCAGGCTCACATCGCCACTCACAGAATGGACATCCAGGTGAGTGTTGCTGATATCCATCAGGCTTATCGGTCCGGTGAGCGTCTTCACATGCAGGTGGGCGCCGCTGATGTCGGTCACTTCCACTGAGCCGGAAGCGGCTTCGAGAACGACATCGCCATGCAATCCCTCGGCGCGAATTGTTCCATCGGACGATCGCAGGCTTACGAAGGCGGCGGCCGGTACGAGCACCGTGTACTCAACCAGGTTGGTTCCCGGGCGACTGGAAATCGAGCGAAACTCAATACGGTCGCCGTGTTGCTCGTTCATCATGCTGACGGAGTCGGAATGTGACACGGTTTCGACCTGAACCTGACTGGACCCCGAAGGTTTGACCGTAATGGGGCCATAATTGTTCGTAATCGAGATTACAGCTCCCGGCCCGACTGCATAGCTAAAGTCTTTCTTTTCCGGGGTTTCTTGCGCCGTGCTGGCCAATGCAAGGAGGGAAACGGTAATGGCGAGGACGAAAGGGACTTCAGCTACATTTCTGTGACTTTTCATACGCGGCCCCGGCGAACATTACCTGAATTCAACCTTAAATAGCTAGATGCATAGTATTAGCGAATGAGAGGCCCTCGGTTCCAACAAATTCTGGTCGAAAGACCGCCCTGGTGAAACGAAGGCAACCAAATCACCTGGCCTCAGCAACTAAACAATTAGTTGACCGTTAGACCTCTGGCCGCGTCTAATAAGCAAGTCAGGCAGAGCATGTGTCCGCGAAGGAAACAAGGAGATTTGCCCGGTGCCCCCGAGGAAGTCTGAAACATTGACGGAAGCTGAACTGAGGCTCATGGATGTCCTGTGGCTCAAGGGCTCGGCTACAGTGCAGCAGGTCCTCGACGAGCTGCCGGAAAAGCCGTCCCTCGCCTACAACTCCGTCCTGACTACGATTCGCGTCCTGGAAAACAAGGGTTACGTAAAGCACGTGAAAGACGGCCGGGCGCATATTTACATTCCATTGATCGAGCGCAAGGAAGCTACTCGATCCGAAATCCGGCATCTGGTCACCCGGTTCTTCAAGGATTCTCACGAACTGCTCGTCTTGAACATTCTCGAGGACCAGGGCGTCGAGGCTAACGAACTGAAGCGCCTGAGGCAGCTTCTGCAGGCACGAGAAACCGGAGAAGAACGATGATCGCTGCCACTCTTCTCCCGTCTACGTTTTTCGCTTCCGCCCTCGGATGGTTCGATCTGCAATCGTTCGCGACGCTATCGGCGACGCGGATCTTGAACTGCACAGTGGAAGGGCTTCTCATTGCGCTGCTGGCGTGGGTTCTTTTGCGGACGGTTGGACGTCAGAACTCGGGCACGCGGTTTGCCGTCTGGTTTTCCGCGCTGCTGGGAATTGCAGTCCTTCCGCTGCTGGGCCATTTCACTTCGGGCGCCGAGATCGCGACACAATCAGAGTTCACGATGCCGGCGTCGTGGGCACTTTACATATTTTCCGGCTGGCTACTGATCGCCACCGCGGGACTGGTCAGGATCGGCGTGGGATTCTGGCGCCTGAGACAGCTGCGGAAAAGTTGCACGCCGATTGATCCCGAAGCTCTTGATCCGTTGCTGCGCAAGACTCTTCAGGAATTCAAATCATCCCGTAGCGTGGTCGTATGCGTTTCAGATCGCTTGGGTGTACCGACCGCTCTTGGATTCATGAAGCCCATGGTGGTGATTCCATCGTGGACCGTGCAGGAGCTCTCCGCGGCTGAATTGAATTCGATTCTGCTGCATGAGCTGGCGCACCTGCGACGATGGGATGATTGGACCAACCTGGTTCAGAAAATTCTGGGCGCGTTGTTGTTTTTCCATCCCGCAATCTGGTGGATCGAGAAAAAGCTGGCGCTCGAACGCGAGATGGCCTGCGACGATCTGGTGCTGGTGCAAGCGGCAAATCCGCACGCGTATGCAGAATGCCTGGTTGCGCTGGCCGAGAAGAGCCTGTTTCGCCGAGGCCTCGCTCTGGCGCAGGCGGCGGTTGGCCGCGTACGCCATATGTCGCTGCGGGTCGCGCAGATTCTTGACGAAAAACGGCCGGAGGCCACGCGGGTGTGGAGTCCAGCACCGTTGTTGTTGACCGCAATGTCTCTCGCCGGCTTGCTAATGTTTTCGAACGCTCCCCAACTGGTTTCGTTCGAGAACGGCGCGACAATTTCATCCGCGCCGACTCCTGTGGCCGCGGCAGCTTCCAATCGGGCGGATGCAATCTCAATGATGGCTTCGTCCGTTGTGCCTGCGAAGTTTGTGCTTGGTCCTGAGACGAAGAGTTTGATGAACGTGCCGGCAAGGAGAAAGACAGAACCGGCCCACCTCGCGGTCACCGCAAAATCAATTCAGCGGCAGACGAAGCTGCCGTTTGTCCGTGCCGGTTTTGCTGAAGGCGCGATTGCCCCACAGACTGTGATTCTGGTAATGCAAAGCGCGCAGTACGACGCTTCCGGCTCTGTGGTGTGGAATCTGTGTGTGTGGCAGGTAACGGTGATGGGGCCGGCGGGAAATCAAGGGCAAGCGGGAGCCGTTTCGAAGTCCATATGAGTTTTTTTGTGATCATCAACTAAATAATTAGTTGTTCAGATAAAACAGGAGAGAGAAATGAAGAGCTGGATAGCAGACCTGAAAGGAAGACTGAGCCGTCGTTTGATCGTGCCAGTCGTGGCGCTCGCGATGGTGGGCGCGTTTGTAACTTATGATTTCGTGAAGGCAATGCCGGCAAAAGCGGCGCCAGCGATGGCAAGCCCCACCACGACCCCGCTTGACAACAACAGCGTAGGGGCGCTTCTTGAACTTGACCGGGCCATGGAAACCCTGGCCGCGCGCGTGACTCCCGCAATCGTGAACGTTACAGTGACGTCAAGAACGAAACCCAACATGGCCGGCGGCGACGCTGACGACATGGAGCAGTTCGGCCAACAGTTTGGTCCGTTCGGCCGCATGTTCGGACAACAGATGCAGCCACGCCAGCAGCCACGGGTTGAGCATGGACTGGGCAGCGGCGTCATCATCTCGCCCGACGGATACATCGTCACCAACAACCACGTGGTCGATGGCGCAACTGACGTTCGCGTCACCATGAGCGATCGACGGATTATGGCGGCCAAGGTGGTCGGCACCGACTCGCTGACTGATCTGGCGGTGATCAAAGTTGAAGGCCACGATCTGCCTAACGCACCGTGGGGCGATTCCACGAAACTGCACGCAGGTCAGACTGTGCTGGCATTCGGTAATCCATTCGGATTCCGCTTCACGGTTACGCGCGGCATTGTCAGCGCGCTGAACCGTCCCAACCCGGCCACCGATGACGCCCGCAAGCCGGGACAGTTCATTCAGACCGATGCAGCCATTAATCCTGGAAACTCGGGCGGTCCCCTGGTGACAGCGCGCGGCGAAGTGATCGGGATCAACACCTTCCTAATTTCTCCGTCAGGCTCGTTCTCGGGGATGGGATTTGCCATTCCGACACAGATCGTCCGCCCCACGGTGGAAAAGCTGATCAAGTACGGCAAGGTTATTCACGGCTACATGGGGGTCGGAATCTCAGACGTAACGCCTGACAACTCGAAGTTCTTCAACATGAGCAATGCGGTCGGAGCGGTTGTCACCCAAGTTGAACCTGACTCGCCCGGAGCCAAAGGCGGCCTGAAGGTGGGCGATGTAATCGCCCGGCTGGACGGCCAGGAAGTAAGTGACGCGGGTGCACTCCAGGTAGTCGTGGGACAGAAAGACCCAGGCACCACGATCCATCTTGAGGTCTTGCGTGATGGCAAGAACGTGTCGGTTCCGGTAACCCTCGAAGCGATGGGAAGCCGTGACAAGTCAGGCAAAGAAGTGAGCGAAGCCGGACACGACAAGCCGCGCTGGGGAGTTGGCCTGGCTGACATGACCCCGGACCTGCGTGAACAGCTGCAAGCGCCGCGTGAACTTCATGGCGCGGTAGTTCAGCAAGTGCAACCGGGCAGCCCGGCAGACAACGCGGGATTGCAGTCCGGTGACGTGATCGTCGAAGTGGACCGCAAGCCGGTACAGAGCGCGGCTGATGTTCAGAAAGCACTCGGAAGCGTGCCCAAAGGACAAGACGCGCTGGTGCTGGTGTGGTCGAACGGCGGCAATACCTTCCGCGTACTGCACTCGGCGGAAGCGAACGGTAGTGACAGCGGTATGTAAGTAGTCACAAAAGGCAGTCCTCCCCACCTGGGAGGCGGGGATTCTTCTCGTCTCCCATTTTTTCTGTGTGGGAAGATTTCCCAAATCGGCTACCGTGACCAACCTCCCGCGAATCCTGCGTCCCTCCCCGCCGTGCGTCAACCTGAGGGACTTCAGTCCCGAAGGATCTGGCGTGCACGCCGCCACTGCCTGGAGAGTTCCGAAACCCTACACGCCAGATCCCTCGCAAGCTCGGGATGACGACACAAGGAAATGACGGCTCAAGGAGAGAGAACTAAACGTGCTGGCTGACGGAAAGCACGTTTCCATCGGGATCCTTGAACCATGCAACTTTGTCGCCGGTTGGTGCCGTCCAGATCCCCCGATCGCGATCCTCGACGAACGGATATTTTTCCATGGCTACGCCCCGCGCCTGGAGCCAGTCGATTACGGCTTCGATATCGGATACCTCCCAGCCCATGACGGTGTAGGGTGCCGGGGTGAAGTCCTGCGCCTTGGCGACTCGAATCATGGTCTCGCCCGCCTTTACGACCAACGCAAACGGGTCGTCACTGACAAACTGGAATCCCAGCTTCCCTTCGTAGAAGCCACGGGCCTTCTGGGAATCTTTGGTTGGAACGAAGCCAATAATCTTGCTTGCCGCCAGCATTTTGCCTCCTGAGTAGTGCGCTGCCCTCGAGTATTTATGTAAGGGTGGATAATTTCCCTAACATAGGTCAAAAATTGACCTATAATTCCGTCGCTTGATTCCCGCCTCTTAAGCGTTCTCCGAGGGCCTTTATCGCGATGGATACTATACCTACAGGCGCAGCCCCACGCATCGCAGTAGTGACCACCGACGAATCGGTGCAACTGGCGGCGCAGGAAGTGTTGGCTTCCGCTTTTCACACCACTCTTTTAGGCTCCGGCGAACAGATTCTGCCATTGCTCGACGAGGTTTCGCTGGAGGCCCTGATTCTCGATCTGGAAACCGCGCTCGCTTCCGACGAAAAGACGCTCAAGCTAGTGCGCAAGCTGCGCGAGCGGGATGCGAATCTGGTACTGCTGGGGTTTACCCGATTGCACAATAAGGCTACCCGCAGTCAATTTGAGCACGCCGGAATCGGGCATTGCTTCGTCGCTCCGGTGGATTTTGAGGAAGTTCAAAGCGTTCTGCACGCGGCGCTGGAAGAACGGGCCGCGGAGATCGAGAACCAAAGGTTGCGGACAGAAGCCCGCGGACGAAACTCGTTTTGCCGGCTCATCGGGGGCAGCGACTCGATGCGTCTGGTTTATGACGCGATCAGTCGCGTGGCCGAGAGCAACGTCAATGTGCTGGTTCGCGGGGAGAGCGGGACAGGGAAAGAATTGGTCGCGCAAGCCATCGTCGCCAGCGGACCCCGGCGGGAGAAGCCGTTTGTCAGCGTGAACTGCGCCGCGCTTCCGGAAAGCCTAATTGAAGCCGAGCTGTTTGGCCATGAAAAGGGCGCATTTACGGATGCGCATGAAGCCCGGCCCGGCCATATCGAGGCGGCTCACGGGGGCACCCTGTTTCTGGACGAAATTGGAACTCTCGGACTGGGATTGCAAAGCAAGCTTTTGCGGGTCCTGGAGCAGCACGTCATCCAACGTATCGGCAGCAGGACCACAAAGAAGATCGACTTTCGGCTGGTCGCGGCGACCAACGAAGATCTTGAGCTAGCGGTGCGGGCGGGCCGCTTTCGGGAAGATCTCTATTATCGGCTTAACGTGGTCCCTATATTTCTGCCGCCGTTGAGAGAGCGCCCGGGCGACGTAGCCATCCTGCTGGATCATTTCCTGCGAATGTATTGCGCCGCCAGTAGTCTTCCCCTCAAGCGCCTGGATGCTGATGCGCTGGAAATCCTGGAGGAGTATCACTGGCCCGGCAATGTCCGGGAGCTGGAAAATCTGGTGCAGCGCCTGGTGATCATGGGATCGGGCGGTGTAATCAACGCCAAACATCTGCCGCAACAGATTCTCTACAGCAGCACCGCCAAGCAGGAGGCGTTGCTTATTCCGGAAGAGGGAATTTCGTTTGACGAAGAGATCGCCCGGATAGAGCTGGCATATTTGCAGGCGGCATTGCGGAGGACCGGAGGGAAGAAAGTCGCGGCTGCAGCCTTGCTCCAGATCAACGCGCAGAAAATGAAATATTTATGCCGAAAATATGGCCTGCAGGGTTAATTATTGCCCCACGAGAGGTTAATTTTTAACCTCTACGTTTTAGACGCATTTCTCAGAGCCAGCATTCCCACATGCTCGCCAGCTAACTTATTGAAATCACTGGCATATGTAGAAAGTGAATTGGGTTCTGGGTTTGGCACGGTCATTGCTTATAACAAAAACACACCGGACAGGGTCAAGCAATTGACGCGCGGTCAAGAATTTAAGAAAAGTCCAACGGAGGACGCAAATGTCAGTGCAAAAGAAATCTTTGATCAGCCAGCGGTCCGCGGTAAAGAGCGCCATTCTGGCCACACCCCAGACTTCAAACTCATTGCCCGCCACCCGCCCGGCAACCCGTCCCGCCGTTCATGCTAAGGTAGCGCCCCGAGTCGCACCGAAGGTAGCCGCGAGAGTGGCTCCGAAAGTGGCGGCCAGAGTCGCACCGAAAGTCGCGGCTCGCGTTGCGCCCAAGGTTTCTGCCCGCGTAGCTGCCAAGTTGCATAGTTTCTAACTGGCCGAGGTGCAAAGCGGGGCCGCACGAAAATGCGGCCCCTTTTTATTGTCCCAAACTCCATTGTTTCTCGACTAGTCTGTTCGATCACCACATGCGCCTGCCTACCAGATCGCTGGTAAATCGCCAGGCAAATCCAGCCAGACTGCGCCTGCCGACCAGAATTTTGGCGTCGCCGCTCATCCCTTCCATCAAGTCGCCCCGGTTTTGCAGTTCGACGTTTCCGATGTAGAACTTTGGCACCCGAATTCCTTCCAACTGGGCTTTTTCCAGCAAACCACTTTCAATCGAAGAGGATGCCGGCGCGAGTGAGCCCAAAGTTCCAGACCATCCCGCGAACTGTGATGCGCCATGAAGCCGGACGGAAGATCCGAGGCGTACGTCGTGCATGCTGAACTCGGGAACGTAAATACGTGCCGTCATGGCGGACAAGTCCGCTACCTCAGCCACGTTGCTTCCCGGCTTCAGGTAGGTTCCCAAAAGATCATGCAGTCGAGGGGTGACGACGGTGCCGTTGATCGGGCTGGTGACGTCAAGATGTTTCGTCTCCTCGGTCAAGCTGTGATGGCGCGCCGTGGATTGTTGCCGGTCGTACTCTGCTGGCCCGAAGTTTGTGTAATTCAGGCTGGCCTGCGTGGCCCTGGACGATGCGTTGCGCATTTCGGCGCCAGCTTGAGCCGTGGCAGACTCCAAGTCCACATTGCGGAGTCGAAGCAGCGGTGCGCCGGCGGCGACGGGCTGTCCCTCATCGGCGAATATTTCCGCCACTGTTCCTGGAACTTCGGTATGGACCAGAGTTCTTCGCACCGGCTCAAGCGCAAAGCGGCCATCCACGAAATCCGGCCACAATGGAACGAACAGCAAAGCAAGAGTGACTACGCCCACCAGGACGGCACGGACTGGCGTGAACCAGGCCAATAGACGTTCCTTTTTGTCCAGGTAAACAGTTTTCATAAAACGCTCCAGCATGACGATCCGCGACTTGAAAATCCGGAAGCCGAGCAACAGAGCCGGTAGCCAGGCCCATTCAGGGGTGTACGCGCGAAGGATGTGATAAACGAAAATCACCACCACGGAAATCAGCAGGTAGCTGTAAACGCCCGACAATATGGAATAAACGATGTAAAAGATCCGGCGGTGCCGCGGAACGTACTCAACTTCAACCGGCAGCCGGAAGATATGTTTTCGTACCCAGCTCGAAACGTAGACCGTGGACTGTTCCTTCAATGAGGTCTCGTCGATCAGTTCCGCCAAAAGGTAATAACCGTCCAGCTTGATGAGCGGGTTGAGATTCAGGATGGTTACGCCGATACCCGTCACCATCATGACTTTGTAGGCTAGGTCGTGGATGAACATTCCGGTGGCGGTTCCCCACCAGATAAAAGTCGCGACCACGCAGATCATGAGGTCGCCCCAGATCCCGGCAATGATGGTGGCGATTCGCGCTTTTTTGTCGCCGACAATCCAGACCTGGGTGCAATCACACATAAAGGTGGGAGCGAAATACATCAGCATGAACTGCATGCTTTCCACCTGGGCACCGAAGTGTTTGCAGGTCAGGCCGTGCGCGGTCTCGTGGAAAAAGGCCATGGCGCCGAACAAGAACCAGAACTCCACCAGGTCCCAGCTACTTTTCGCGGTGAAGTTGTAGAAGGCGAAACTGTCGTTAAAGATTTCACCAAACTTGTCGGCCCACATCCACACCATGACGCCGAACATCGCGAGAGTGAGCAGGGTGAACCAGGTGGTGTAGATGAACTCGAGATACGGTTTGATCGTGGTGAGGTAGTCATCCGCATGAGGCCAGATGTGCAGCGGGAAGTCGGTTATGTCGGCGACATGAAATCTTTTTTGACGCTCAGTGCCTAATTTTTGCCGGAGGGTGATGTTCTTTTCCAGGGGTGTCTTATAGAAAAGATCGCCGTTTGCCTCCAGGTGCGAGGCGAACTCCTTTACGTCATCCTCGGAAAATGTGACGTTGGCTTCGGTGAGGATCTGGTCGGCAATCTGTTTGTAGGACCTCTCCCCATTAAATAGCTGGAGCATCCGCCAGTGTTCCAGGGTGAAGCGAAGATAGACTTCGCTCCCGGGCATTTTCGCCAGGACAACGCGGGCGCCTTGCTCTATGTGTTCCTTGGAGATGACCCGGGGATCGAGCTTGGGATAGCGGCGCTGGGCTGTCGAGGCAGGAAGATCCGGCAGCGCTACCTCAAGAGCTTCGAGAATATTCATTTCAGGTTTGTCAGGCGGATGCTGGCGAGCATTCCAGGTCTCAAATCCGGGACCTGGCCTTGCAGCCGGGCGACGATTTCGATAGTCCCGCTCGACGGATCTACCACCGGGCTGATCTGTGTGATAACCGCGGTGTGATGAATTGCCGGCGATCCGTCGGCCAATTCGACGGAGACGACCTGTCCGTTCTTGAGTTTGCCGACGAAGCGTTCCGGAAGGGTGAACTTCACTTCCAGAGGTGAAATTGCGGTGACCCAGAAAAGACGGTCACTGATCCCGATCTTCTGGCCTACGCGGACGTAGCGGCGCGCGACGATCCCGTCAAACGGCGCCGTGATGCGGGTTTTCTCCTTCTCTAGTTCAAGCGACCGCTCCGTGGCTTGGGCGTTGGTTAGCATCTCAGTCTCGCGGCTGATTTCAAACTTGTCCGCCTCAACTTTGTACTGAGCGTGCTCCAGGGTTTCCTTGGTAAAAACGCCTGCCTCCCAAAGCTTTTGCGCGCGGGTCAGGTCAGATTCGAGCACTTTTGTTTCAGCCTGCCAGTTTTTCAGGTTGGCCTGAATCGAGCGGGTTTTGGCGGACGCAGCGTCGAGATCAGCCGAAATCTGGCGGTCGTCTAGACGCGCGAGCAGCTGGCCTTTGCGCACATGCGTGTTGGGTTCGGCCAGAATCGAAACGATGACGCCTTCGCGCAAGGCCGCCACATCCACCTGGTTTTCGACCACCACGGGACCGGACGCTACGAACAAGCTCTCATCCGGCGCGGACGGAACCGAAGGAGCCGGACGTGCTACTGGCGGTGCGGCAGCTACTCTGGATGTGTCGCTCGAGTCGCTGCAACTGCTTAATATGAGCGAAAGGATGGTCAGCAGAGCTGGCGCGAGAATCCGTTTCATAGTGCCTCCGGCTTTCTTAGCTTGTCCGGCGTTCAAAATACCTACCATCCCACCCAGGACCAGAGTTTTGACCAGATCCAGATTGCTGGACGGCGGAAGATTACTTTTCCAGCCGGACTCCATCCGGTCAGAACTTTTCCTCGTCCCTGCATGCCGTCTCGTATCGAGCCGTCTTCATTTGGAACGAGTACGCGCGCGAAGAAAAAGCGGTCCGGCCCGATTACCTGGCTTCGCGGACTAACTACGGTGACTACTCCATGAAATGTACGCGTGGGAAAGCCCTCCAGCTTGATGGAAGCTTTCTCGCCGGGATGGAGAAGCAATACGTCGTCAGCGTCGATGGCCACATCCACGACAGCGCGCGACGTGTCGACGATTTCGGCAAAAGTATCGCCTGGCAGAAGCTTCCGTCCTACGAGGTCCTCCACATGTGGTGTTGCCACGATGCCGTTAATGGGGGAACGCAATTGAGTCCGGTCGAGACGCTCGCGCGAGCGCGCCAGTTCGGAGGCCCAAAAATCGGCCTGATTACGCTGAATGCCGGCTTCGCCTCCGTCATTGCCGTTCAGCGCCCGGTTCATTTGGGACACGGCCGTCTCATATCTGGCCTGAGCCGCCGCCAGCTGAGCGCGGTATTGCCAGTCCGAAAGAGCGGCAAGCATGGTTCCCGCACTCACCGTGTCGCCTTCGCGAACCTGAACGCTCTGGACGATGCCCTCGACTTCTGGCTGTATGAGGACGCTTTGCGATGGGCTCACAGTGGCATCGCCTACCACGCGAAGGGGCAGGGGAAAGATGAGTAAGAAGAGTAGCGCCGCCGCTGCGCCCAGCACCAGGGCCGCCCTCCGGCGCTTCTCGAGGGCGAGGAATTTTCGTTTCCTGTCCAGGACCGGCTTCAACAGATCAATGAAAGGGACTTCGCGGTAGAGCGAAGCATTGCGCAGCGCGACCGTCGCCTGGGCCGAGAGAATCTTGATCATCTCCAGATGCGCTGGACCGAGAAAATCAGGATCGCTGCTCTCCAACGACAGTGTGCCCACGCGGCCGTCGTCGTCGGCAAGCGGCACCGCATAAAAGCCGCGCATGCCAGAATCAGCGAAATATTTGCCGAACTTGGCTTGTGTCTCCTGGCGGGGATCGTCAAACGCTTCTCCATGTTGGGAGAAGGAAACCTCTTCATTCGATAGCGAAGCCCATTCCAGGATGTCCTGCAGACGAACTACATTCGGATCTTGCGGATTGATCCGCGGCATTCCGGTGATGGCTCGGATCTTCAACCGCCCGCGCTCCTCAAGGGCGATCGCCGCTCTTTCATACGGAATCACCGCTCCCGGCCCGGTAACGATCGCGTCCAGGACCCGATCCAGATCGAGGGTTGAAGTGATCTCGGCGCTTACTTTAACCAGGGTTTCGAGGATCTCAACCTTTCGCTCGGCCTGCAGCATTCCGGCATTGTTCAACGCCGACGCCGCGGTTTCGGCGATTGAGTTGAGGAGAAAGAGGTCGTCTTCGGTAAACGGCGTTCCATCCCGCTTGTTAATGGCTTCGATCAGGCCGACCTGAAATTCCTTGGCGACGACAGGTGCGACCACAACCGAGAAGATGTGACCATCATGTCCGCTATTTCGCCTCTGCAGGCGTTCGTCATTTGGATCATCGATCAGCAGGGGCTCGCCTGAATCGGAAGCCTCGGCGATGTAACCCTCCCCGCTTTTCTCGGTCGTCCCGACTTCGCGGGTAGAGTCGTCGCCGGACCGGTCCATCAGCAACAATTCATGCTCATCTTTCACCAGCCAAAGGTTGACGGCCTGCGCTTCCAGAAGTTCGCGCACCTTGGCGGTAATGATCGGATTCAACTCGTCCATTTCCAGGGTCGAATTGAACACCTTTTCTACGTCGTAGAGCTGGGTCAAGCGGGTGATGGATTCCAGGTGGGAATTGCGCTCAGCTTCGTAGTGGGCCGCGCTGGAAAATGCCGGCGCCGCGTAGTCAACCAGCTCGGTGAGGCCTGCCAGATCGGTTTCGTCCAGACCTTCATCGAAGGTGGCAACTTCCAGGGCTCCGATGAGAGTTTCGTTGAAGATCATGGGAACGTAGGCCAGCGACAAAAGCGTACGTCGCGCATGCAGATGGGCGTAGTCTTCGCGGACAAGTGTTGCCCCGAACATGAGCAAGGGCTGGCTTTCTTTGGCGAGAAGACCAAGAGTGCCGGAGCCGGCCGCGATGACCGCGTCGTCCAGGTGAATGTCCCCGGCCACGGCTTTGGGGGACCAATGCTTGGTTGCTTCGCGCTCGTCTTGCTCGATCAGATAGACCACTGCAGCCGCGCCGGGGAATATTTCGATGATCTGTTGGGCGAGAAGAAACGCGCGCGGTTGCACTTCGCGCTCCTGAAGCAAAGCACTCAGGAACCGGGCCTGCAACTCGACGGAAGTCGATTTGGGCATCTTTGATGGTTTCGGGTCGCCCCTTTTGCCGATTTCGCAAGACGACGGGGATTGCGGGGGAGGGGGTGCCGCCGAACTTGCAAATTCCCGGCGGCTCCCGTAACTTGAGCGGGCAATCTAACAAATCGCTCCCTGACTGTCAATGTGCTCGGGGAGACGTCTTAGCCCGCAAAAGTGCGGGAAATCGGCCCAAAGGAGAAAGATGGAGATCAGCGTTCGCAGGCTGTCGGAGGTTCAGATCATCCAGATTCGTGGTGCGGTGCGGCTCGGCATAGGAGTCGACAGTTTTCGCCAAGCCATGGAAGATGCGCTGGCTGCTGGAGATACGCGCCTGGTCGTCAACTTTTCGGAAGTACCGATGATCGATTCCAGCGGTATTGGAATTCTGGTGAAGACGATGGCTTCGGCAAAACAGCGCGGAGGCGGAGTGAAGCTGGTTAGCCCATCCAAATTCGTGGTGCAAACTTTGAAGCTGATCGGTGTGCTCAACCTCTTCGAGGTCTTTGAGGACGAAAATGCCGCAGTTCAATCCTTCCAGTAATACGAAGTTTTGTCATCAGAAGTAGTGCTGAGGAACTGCCGACTGGCTATTTCAAATGCAGATTGAACATGCCAAAGAGGTAGATCGCACTGCCCAGGGACAGTAAGGCAATGGTGAATACAGCAACAGATGTGCTGAACCACCGCTTCTCGGGTTTGCATTGATCCACGGCGGCACGGTATTTCTCGATCCATTCCTGCTCATTCACGGGTTGAACGAAAGACGACTGGATGGAGTTATGGAGTCTCCGCCGGTCGTCCTGATCGAGCGCCACGAAGCGAAAGGGCTGTTGGCTAAGAGAGATTGGCTTCAGCATTTCCGCCGTGGCCAGCACCGGGCCGGTCGGCGTCACAAACATCAATTTCACTTGTGAGTCCGGCAACACGGTCGTAGGTACGTAGAGCATGCCGCCGGTTAGCGAGATGGTTTCTAACTGGGCTTGAGTTCGGCGGCCGTCTTCGAATCGAAGTACAGCCGGAGTGATGTCGGCCAAATTAAATCTTGGGGCACGGCCATCGGGGTTGAGTTGGGGGAGGGCGTCCACAAAACCGAGTATGCTCCCGCGCCCCATATAGTAGGAGATTACGGAAGGACCTAATGAGGGGCGGTTACCAACTTTTTGGGACTCATTGCATGAGTCCGGACCAATTCGGAAGCTGCAATCACTTCGCGCGACGGATATCTTTTGCCCGCGAATCGAAAAAACCGATAGGCCAAACTCTTACTTTGGATTGACACCCCGGTACCACAGCCGATACTCTCACCACATACGTTTTAGGCCGAATTTCACCGAAAATGACCGATACTGCAATCATCGTGAGCCGAATTGCCCGGGAGGTGCGACTGCTTCTTCTCGCCCTTAGCGTGGCCATTCCTGGCCTGGTGCTTGCACCTCAAGACGGCGGCGGATGAATTAAGCATAAGAGCGATTAGCCGGAGGCCATCATCCACCGCATCGGATGATGGCCTTTTTAGTTTTTACCTTCAGTTTTCATGACTTTAAGTATGGGCCTGGTGATCAGGCCGGGAGGACAATTTGCCTCAACCAGAACATGTGACGATTTTCGATACCACTTTGCGCGACGGAGAGCAGTCTCCAGGCTGCAGCATGAATGTCAAAGAGAAGGTGCGCATGGCGCACCAGCTCGACCTTCTCGGTGTCGACATTATAGAAGCCGGGTTTCCTATTGCCTCGGAGGGGGACTTCGAGGGGGTGCGGGCATTGGCGCGAGAGATTCGCCGCCCGGTTATCGCCGCGCTGGCGCGAAGTTGTCGTGGCGACATTGAGCGGGCCGGACGCTCGCTGGAAGGAGCGGCCCGGGCGCGGATCCATACCTTTCTGGCCACTTCGGATATCCACCTTGCAACACAAGCTCAAGATGTCCCGCCGGCAATGCCTGGAACAGGCCCGCGACGGTGTGAAGCTTGCCCGGACGTTTTGCAACGACGTGCAGTTCTCCGCCGAAGACGCCAGCCGGACTGACATCACCTTTCTTTGCGAAGTGCTGGAGGCAGTCATTGAGGCGGGAGCAAGCACTTTAAACATTCCGGATACGGTCGGGTTCAGTGTTCCCCACGAATTTGCGGAGCTGATTCAGACCCTGCGGCAGCGGGTGAAAGGTATCGATAGAGTGGCGATTTCGGTTCACTGCCACGACGACCTGGGATTGTCCGTGGCCAACTCGCTGGCAGCGATCGGTGCAGGCGCGCGGCAGGTGGAGTGCACCGTCAACGGCATCGGGGAACGCGCCGGCAATACCTCATTGGAAGAGTTAGTGATGGTGATGCGGGTGCGCGCGGAGCACTATCCGTATCACACCGCGGTCATTCCCGAACACCTGTTCCCTTCCAGCCAGCTTTTGTCCGAAATTACCGGCGTGTACGTACAGCCGCACAAGGCCATCGTCGGCCGGAACGCCTTCGCCCATGAGGCCGGAATTCACCAGGACGGGATGATCAAGAACGCGTCCACTTACGAGATCATTGCTCCCCACTCCGTTGGCGCTCCCCGCAATGAACTGGTCCTGGGCAAACATTCCGGGCGGAATGCCTTGCGAGTCCGCTATGAAAAGCTTGGCTTTACCTTCGATCGGGCTCAGTTGGACGACATCTACAGGCGTTTTGTGACTTTGGCCGACAAGATCAAGACGGTTGAGGACGGAAGTCTCCTTGAGCTGGTTCGCGATGTTCCCAGCCGGACCTCGACCATCCCGGACAGCGCCGCAAAAACCGCAGGTAGATGGATGGCGCCTGTCAGTCGTGAAGACGTCCAACCGGCGGCCGAGCCAGTGGGGACCAAGGAAAAGACTCACGCCGCGCATGCCCACGATGGCGAACAAGAAGACTACTTGTGGGGAGTATGATACCAATACAAAAACCGACCGACCGGTCGGATTTTAAGGTATGATGTCAACCGGTGGAGAAGTCTCCGCCAAGCCGTTACTGACGTGATTTCAGAAGAGGATAGGGCCCATGACAAAAACGGGAGCGCAGATTCTTTGGGAATGCCTGGAGCGTGAAGGCGTAAAGCACGTCTTCGGCTATCCGGGAGGCGCAATTCTGCCGGCGTACGATGCCCTGAAGCACAGCGATATTCATCACATCCTGGTGCGGCACGAGCAGGGCGCCACCCACATGGCGGATGGATACGCTCGCGCCAGCGGCGAGGTCGGAGTAGCGGTCGCGACCTCGGGGCCGGGCGCCACCAACATGGTGACGGGCATTGCTACGGCAATGCTGGATTCTTCTCCGATCGTCTGCATTACCGGGCAAGTGGGCAGCAAGCTGATCGGCTCGGACGCCTTTCAGGAAACCGACATCACCGGCATCACTCTTCCCATCACCAAGCACAACTATCTTGTCACCCGTGCCGATGAACTGGCTCGAACCCTGCGCGAGGCATTTTATGTCGCGAGGTCCGGACGCCCAGGACCGGTTCTGGTTGATATCACCAAAGACGCGCAACAGTCTTCCTGCGAGTTCGACTGGGAGGCAGCGAAGCCACAGCTTCCGGGCTATCGTCCTGACTTGTCTCCGGCTGAATCTGAGTACGCGCAGGCGTTGGAGCTGATTCACAATGCCAAGCGTCCGGTAATTCTTGCCGGGCACGGCATCATCATCTCCGGCGCGATGAAGGAAGTTTTGACTTTGGCGGAAAAGGCCGGCATTCCGGTGGCGCTGACCCTGCTCGGGTTGGGAGCTCTTCCAGCTTCGCACCCGCTGAATTTAGGCATGATGGGCATGCACGGAGAAGCCTGGGTCAACCATACGATCCAGGAAGCCGACCTGCTGATCGCTCTCGGAATGCGCTTTGACGACCGGGTTACCGGCAACTTAAAGACCTACGCGCAGGATGCCAAGAAGATCCACATCGAAATCGATCCGGCAGAAATCAACAAGAACGTGAAGGTGGACGTCGCGCTGGTCGGAGATATGAAGGAAGTGTTACAGGAGCTGCTGCCGCGTGTGAAGACCGTGGACCATACCGACTGGCTGGACTCTATCGACCGGCTAAAAGGTGATTCCGCGGTGCGTGATATTCAGAAGCTCCCCGACAACGGACACCTCTACGCGGCGCACGTCATCAATGACCTGTGGCGCGAAACTCGCAGTGGCAACGCCGTCGTTGTCACCGACGTAGGCCAGCACCAGATGTGGGAAGCGCAGTACTACAAGCACGAGAAAGCCGCGTTCTCTCATCACCTCGGGTGGCTTGGGAACCATGGGCTTCGCCCTCCCCGCGGCGATCGGCGCCAAGGTGGCGTGTCCCGACGCCGAAGTTTGGGTGATCGTTGGTGATGGGGGCTTTCAGATGACCATGTCCGAACTTGCCACCATCGTGCAGGAGAAGTTGAAGATCAACATCGCGATCATCAACAACGGATTTTTGGGGATGGTCCGACAGTGGCAGGAATTTTTCTACGAACGGAATTATGAAGCCACGCCGCTGCTGAATCCCAATTTCGTAAAGCTGGCGGAAGCGTACGGAATTCGCAGCATTGCGGTAAGCGAGCGCTCACAAGTATTGCCAGCGGTGCGAGCGGCGCGCGATCACGATGGGCCCGTACTGATCGACTTCAAGGTCGAACAGGAAGACACGGTATATCCGATGGTTGCGGCAGGCGCGTCTCTGAATGACATGATCCGGCGGCCCAGTCCTATCGTTGAAACCGCAGCGGACGAATAAAGGGAAAAATGCTGAACATATTTGTGGTTTACGTGGAAAATAAACCGGGCGTGCTGACCCGTGTGGCATCGCTGTTTCGCCGCCGCGCCTTCAACATCGATTCGCTGACCGTTGGCCGCACCGAGAAGCCCGAAGTCTCGCGGATGACCATTACGGTTGACACCAATCCGGACCAGGCACGTCGGATCGAAGCCAATCTCTACAACCTGGTAAACGTGCTGCTGGTGGAGAACATAACCAACGAACCGGCGATCGCGCGCGATCTGGCGATGATCAAGGTGGCCGCGACCCATGAGGCCCGTTCACATGTGCTGGAGTTGGCCAGTGTGTTCCGTGCCCGCGTTGTCGATGTCGCGCCGGAATCGCTAACCATTGAAATCACGGGCGGAGAAGACAAGATCGATGGGTTGTTGGAAGTGCTGCGCCCCTATGGCGTAGTGGAGATGGTGCGCACTGGCATTGTCGCCATGCGGCGGGGAACAGCTTCGGCTTCGCTGAATCCAGTCAAGGCGTCGGAGACGCCGGTTGCCGCAGCCGATGAAGGCGTTTCGTATTCGGTCTGAGCGAGATCGATGTTCGGGAGGGGCACACAGCTTTAGCCGTGCCGCAGGAAGTCAGGCTCGGAGGCTTCAGCCTCTGAGGTTCGCTTCGTCGACAAGAAGCGAAACCTCAGGCGCTAAAGCGCAGACTGCCTAGCAGGGTTGGTGGCACGAGTGAACTCGTGCCCTTCCCATTGGCGAGGATTAAGTGGCTCTCGATGCCAGAGTCCTTCGAGGCGAGAGATCCTGACCAGAATCCCGCAAAGGGCTGGAATCTCCCTGAGACTAGAGTCCCTCAGGATGACCTCGATTTTAGGTTGGTGGTAAAGACTTGCTTCAGCGAAGTTTCCGTATAATCTCAACCACTCTGTCTTCATCGAAAGGACACATAATGCCGAAGATGTATCACGAGAAGGACGCTGACATCGCACTCATCCAGAAAAAGAAAGTTGGGATTGTCGGTTACGGCTCCCAGGGTCACGCTCACGCTCTTAGCCTCAAGGACAGCGGAGTCGATGTGAGAGTTGGCTTGCCGACGACAAGCGAATCACGGGCCAAAGCCAAAGCCAGCGGGCTGACGGTAGGAACGGTCCCAGAAGTCGCAGCCTGGGCCGATGTCATCATGATCCTGGTGCCGGACACGGTGCAGCCGGAAGTCTACAAAAAAGATGTGGCTCCGCATCTGACCGCTGGAAAGATGCTGATGTTCGCGCACGGTTTCAACATTCGTTTCGGGACCATTACACCTCCGGCAAATGTCGATGTCACGATGATCGCGCCAAAGGCCCCGGGACACAGGGTACGTGAAGTATTTGTGGAAGGCGGCGGTACTCCAGCTCTCCTGGCGGTCCATCAGGATGCCACCGGCAACGCGAAGCAGTTGGCACTTTCTTATGGCAAAGCGATCGGGGCGACACGCGCCGGCGTAATCGAGACTACATTTAAGGAAGAAACCGAGACCGATCTCTTCGGCGAACAGACCGTGTTGTGCGGCGGTGTCAGCGCGTTGGTGAAAGCGGGATTCGAGACTTTGGTCGAAGCCGGTTACCAGCCCGAAATCGCGTATTTCGAATGCCTGCACGAGCTGAAGCTGATCGTGGACCTGATCTATCGCGGTGGGCTCAATTACATGCGCTATTCGGTCAGCGACACCGCCGAGTACGGCGACTATACCGGCGGCCCGCGCATCGTCTCCGAGCAAACGCGCGAGACCATGCGACAGATGCTGCGCGAAATCCAGGACGGCAGCTTCGCCAAGAAATGGATTGCAGAAAATCAGACTGGCCGCGAGTGGTTTGAAGCTACGAGGGAGAAAGAGCAGCATCAGAAAATCGAGAAAGTGGGCGAGGAGTTGCGGGCGATGATGCCTTTCCTCGACCCCGTTACGATAAAGCAGACCAGCAAGCGAACCAAAGTCCCCGCATAGTTGATCCTCGTAGCGCCGCCGTCCCGGCGGCTGTGGCGGCGGGCGTCTCGCCCGCCGCGCCGAGGGCGAGACGCCCTCGGGACAGTCGGCAAGATGCCGGCGCTACGAATTACAACAGCTTGACGGAAGTAACTTTCAACGTATCGCCTCGAACGTCTCCGCTGACATCTACGCGAAGATGATCTTTCTTGTCGGAAGCTTTCAGAGCTTCCGTGATTGATTTGTTTCCCGCCGCATCGAACTTCAGAAACTGGCTGTCTTTTGTCACGATGCCGAAACCACTGCCTTCACACTTCAGCGCGCAGGCGCGGGTGTGGGAATCGGGATCCGCAGCCGCCTTCTTGGAACAGTTGACGTCCACCACGGGCACGTTGTTGTAAGTTTCAGCAGCGGCCAGGGCTGGCATCGCGCACAGCCCCAGAAGTACGAAGAACGAAGCGAATTTCCGCACAGTATCCTCCAGTTAAGGTTTTATTTGTTGATCGTGTTAACGGTTCATTGCAAACTTCGAACTCGACATTTGTGTTGCAGCCCGCGTTTGCACTCCCTGCTGTTCTCGCACCGTTGTCAGTTGCGATAGCGCGAATCCTCCAAGAGCAATCTCTACGTCCCGCATGGCGAGGTCGTAGAACATGCCGGTGGTCAGCAAATTCACTGCAATCCCGAGCAGCCAGAAAGTCACGAGATAGCTGCCAAACTTGGTCCAGCGGCTTAAGACGATCAGTCCGGCAATAATTTCCACCGCGCCGACGATGTGCATGAACGTTGCGGGGCTTACTGGTACTACTTTTGTCGCCATCGGGCTCAGATACATTCCCCAATCGGCCAGTTTGTTGAAGTATTTGTCGATGCCAGTGATGATCGGCCCGACTCCCAGACCGATTCTCAAGACCCACCAGCTGGTGTTGAGTCGGTCGTCAAAATTTGTCATTGTTGCCCTCTGCTGAACAGAGTCGCGAATCCGGGATTGGATACATCCCCATTGGAATCGGCCGTTATGCCCCAAAAGACGACCCTTGTAACCTTTTGGCTCTTACGGCCTCTATTATGAGTAGAGAGATGGAAATCATCGGAGTTCTGGAAAAGGCGAAGTCCGAAGCGTGGACCGACGAAGAGGTCGTCAGCCGGGTGAGGGGCGGCGATACTGCGCTATACGAGATCATCATGCGCCGCTATAACCAGCGGCTTTATCGTGTCGCGCGCGCGATCTTGCGCGATGACGCCGAAGCCGAGGACGTGATGCAGGATGCTTACGTGCGCGCCTACCAGCATCTCGACCAGTTTGCCGGACGCGCGCTGTTCTCGACGTGGTTGACGCGGATTGCTGTGCATGAGGCATTGAGCCGTCTGCGCTTGCGCAACCGCAATCAGCAACTGGACGACACCGGCTTGGATGGAGAAATTTCTATGAATATTGTCGAGACTTCACCCGATCCGGAGCAGAGTGCATCCAGAGCGGAACTGTCTCAGTTGCTGGAAGAGGCATTGCTTGATCTTCCGGAACAATATCGGACTGTGGTCATGTTGCGGGATGTTGAAGGAATGAGCACGGAAGAAACAGCCACCGCGCTTGATCTCACCGAGGACAATGTGAAGATTCGCCTGCATCGTGGCCGCGCCATGGCGCGTGGATGGATTGTCGAACGGGTTGGTGCAAAAGCAAAGAATGCATTTCCGTTTATGGGTGTCCGTTGTGATCGCGTTGTGCACAACGTTCTCGCGCGAATTGGCGAGCTGACCGGCGATCCCTCAAAAGTCCAGTAAGCGTTTATATTCGTCCGCTAGAAGCCGTAAGAAATGCCGAAAGCGAATTGGTGACGTGCCTGAAGATCCACGCCCGGCATAATATTGCCCGCGGCTTGCGCCAGGCCTAAGTCGATGGTCAGCTTAGGGGTTTCCACGCCCCAACCGTGAACCGGAAGAGCTCCCGAAGGGATGATACGAACCGCATAAGTCAGCGTGGTTGGCATGACTGCTCCGGGTAGGCCTTCAATGCTTCGCGGCTCCTGCATGACTTCCGAACCCAGCAGGATCGTACTTCGACCGGGACCTTTGAATGCGAATCCCGCTGCCCCGAAACCGCGGCCGTAGTAGCCGGGGGCATTGCCCGCCAGTCCAAGCAGGGAAGCATTGGTGGCTTTAAAGCCAGCATTGAACACCAGCGGGAGCTTGTGAAAGTAGGTGATCGTCTTGGTCGCTACCGCGTAGAAGTCCTGATTGTTCGTGTCCTTGCCTAGTATGACGCCGCCGACATTTCGAACCTGAGTACGGGCAATAAATCCCACCGACAAAGCAGGCAAGCCTCCCCGTCGTTCTCTCAACAGGTTGGCTTTGGCGTGAAAAGTGTTGAAGCCGCCACTCCACAGAGGACTTAAGCCCGGAGTGCTGCCATCCTGATGAAGTGTCCCCGTGTATCCGAACTCGATCCGGTTAAACGCTCCCATTGTGATCGACAACTGGTGAAATCCACCCAGCACCGGGCCAGCATTCAGGTAGTGATAAGAAACCACGGGTACGCTGAAAGATGCGTTCCCGGTGGAAACCGAGTAAGCCAACGGCGTCACGAAGACGCCAGTCTGTCCTTCCCAGTTGAGGCTTTGAGCGAAAGCACTGCTGCTGCACAAGGTCAGCACAACAATCGCCAGCGCCACGGCCAGAACGCTTCCCAGTTTTCTTGCGTCCGAAGCAAAGGTCTCGAAATATTTTTGGATAACCATGACTTCTACTCCTACGGCACTCAGAATTTTGGGGAACCTTTATCGCTGTAATCCAACTTGATTGGGCGTATCGGACAGACGCCAGAGCTTGATTGTGCCGTCCTCGCTACCGGTAGCCAACCAGCGGCCACGAGTATCGAATGCGACGGAGTAGATAGGATGGTCATGGCCGGTAAGAGTTTGTATTTCCCGGCCCGTTTCTATGTCCCAGACCTTGACGGTCTTGTCCCAACTGCCGGAAACGAGCCAACGGCCGTCGGGACTGAATGCGAGGCTGGTGACAACATTTCCATGGCCGGCCAAGGTATGAATTTCACGTCCGGTGCTGAGGTCCCAGATCTTGACGGTCTTATCCGCGCTGGCGGAGGCGAGCCAGCGGCTGTTTGAACTGAATGCCACGGCATAAACCGGCTTCTTGTGACCGCTGAGCTTGTATATCTGCTCCCCGTTGGATGGGTCCCAGATCCGGACGTTTTTTTCATCGTCCCCAGTGGCGAGGTATTTACCGTCCGGACTGAAGGCGATATAGATGACGGGACGGCGGAGTCCGGTTAGGTCTCGAACCTTTTGGCCGGTCTTTACGTCCCACAGACGCACGGTTCTGTCGTCTATACCGGAAGCGAGCCAGCGGCCATCGGGACTGAACGCGATCGAATAAACCCAGTTGCTGCCCAGTGTGCCCAAGGGCTTGTCGGTCGCGAGCGACCGGATTTCCTGTCCGGTGCCTGAGTCGCGCAGAGCGGTAATGTTCGAGGAGTTTTCCGTCGCCATGAAGTGTCCGTCACGGCTGAAAGCGAGCGCCTGGATCTCTTTCATCTTGTTGGCGACGGTGCCGACCTGTTCTCCGGTAGAAACTTCCCAAAACTTGACCGTCCGGTCCCAACTTCCGGAGACAAGACGCCGCCCATCAGGGCTGAATGCGACGGCTGTCACCCATCCGCTGTGGGCTTTGAGAGTGCGATCCAGTGCGAAATTCGGAGGTGAGGAGCGGTTGGAGGTTACAGGTTCGGGGATAGCCGCTACGACTGCCGGAACCGGGGCTGGGGTCGACGGTCCGCTCAAGACTGGCGCGTTCAAGACCGGAGCGTCGCGCGGCTCAAGTTTCGGAGCGATTGCGAGAGTCTTGCCTGCCTGAACAGCGATCGTCTGATCGTAGTCCCGGTATCCGCTGCCTGTAAGACGCAGATGATGTTGACCAGCAACCAGCGCGGGAATGCTGGCCTGACCGGATGCATCTGTGGTGGCAAGCAACTGGTCGTCTACAAACAACTGGATTCCTGTGGGGAGGCGCTGAACTACGAGAGCAGGCATCGCCGGACGAATCACCGGGGCAGCCGGGCTTGGAACAATGACGTTTCCCGCAACCTGGTTTTCCGCGGCGGGAGGCTTCGACGTCGACGGAGTGGTTGACTCAACTTTCGCCGGAGAAGACGAAGAGGAACTCGACGCGGACGCAGGAGGTGCCGAGAGCGGTGCCGAAAGTTGAGGCTGCGCCGAATTCTCCGACTCAGGGTGTTGACCCTGAGTGGATTGAGGCGGGATGCTTTGCTCTTGCGACGCCGGCGCTCCCGTTGCCGGTGGTACCGGGGCGGGGGCGACCGGAGCAGAAGGCGAACTTATCTGGCGGTTGGGCTTCCTTAGAAAATAGGGTAGCGACAGCAGCAGCAATAAAAGAATTGCTATTACTACCGCTGTTGAGGAAACGCTTCGTTTTGACGTGGGTTGCGCGGGCGGCACGACCGTCAGAAGCGGAGGGGCAACGCGCTCCTCAGGCTGTGGCTCCGGTACCGGCACAACCGCCAGGACATTTCGATTGACTGGTTCATCGACCGGCTCGTTGCCCGGGTCATTGACTGGGGAGTTGATTGGAACTACGGGCAGCGGCTCTACCTGTGCCGGACCAACTATCTGCGCAAGCAGTTCCGCGATGCGCTCCAATCCAGCCACATGCGCCGCGCTGAAGGCAGAAGGCCGCGACGAAAGTACCTCGATCACACCCAAAATCGAACTCTCGGTTTGTAGGGGTACCACTACCGCGGAGCGGAGGCGCAGGTTCTTGACGGTTGAACGACGCACCCGGTAGTCGGTCTCGGTGTCTTCGCAGACTACGACCTGTCCGGTTTCAAAGCACTCCCTGGTTAGTGCCGAGTCGGGCCGCAATCGCGACCCCACCTCCGGGGCATCTCCCACGCTGGCGCGGCAGACGACTCCCCACTGGTCGCAGATCGCAATTGCAGCGCCCTCCGCCAGCATAATCAGGCTGATTCGATCAACCACTTGTTTCAGAAGGACTGATTGCGGCTGGTCGTGATGACTTGCAATCTCAACTTCAAGTGCTTGCAGGTCAGCGTCCGCACTCCCGGTTTGGCCCGAAGCTTCGGAGGCTTTGCGGCGTGTGGTTACGAATTCAGCGCCCGGGGTGGCCATCGAAAAACTCTGCCTCTCGTGGGTGGGAACTACGGAAGGCGTAGGATGCGAAAACGTAACAGTATGTTGGTTCGCAAGCTTTGGTCAAGTGCCTCAGAAATGGTGCAAAGAAGGCCACGGCCAGGTTCACGGGACAAAGCTACTTCGTGGCGGCCCGCTTGAGAGCCCGTTCCAGGGTCTGATCCAGCGCGGCTCGAGCGCGTTCATACTCCTCCTGCGAGATGCCGCCCTGTTTGTGCTCAACCTCGAGTTGGAACAATTCATCCTTCAATGCTTCGAGCAGCAAACCAGAGCGATCCGAGGAAGGCGGCCGTGCGGGCGCCTCAGGCAACCGAACATCGGGAACGCCAAAATCGGGAACAGACCCCGCTTTGGAACGGCTGGTTATGTATACCGCGCCACAGGCCAACACCACCGCGAAGCCACCGAGGATATACCATCGATATTTCTCAAGAGGGTCAGGGGCGTCAATCGGCGGGCCCAAGCCTCCACCGGGACGTGAATCGCGTCCCACGGTGGGCGCACCACCTTCTGCTGGAGGCGAACCTCCCTGGCTTTCGTCGCCGGCTTCACCTAAAGCGCCCGTACCCGAAATCTTGAACGCGAGAAGCTGCCCTGCCTGGGTGTTCGAAGCAACCTGAACCACGGCATCGGACTGGCGCGGGTCTTTCATGGACTTGAAATCCGCACCCGTCGCAGGCATGAACTGCATGGTCTTCGGCAGCATCACCACAAAATGCTGTGCACCATAGAGTGGCTTGGGATCGACATTGGCTTCGCCGGTATAAGGCAAATGAAACACGATCTGAAACTGTGTTTCCCCGGGCCGTAATGGAAATACAAACTTGTAGCGATTCTTCTCCTTTTCCGGAACCGGGGCGGAGTTAATCGGCTGGCCGCCAGAGGTCATGGCCATTCCTTGGTCCACCTGAGCGCCTTCTGGCAGATAAAACTCAAAGTTCTGATCGCTCATCTGGGTGCGCGGCGGCTGGGAAGCGTTGCTGACCGCGAATAGCCGGATGCCCTGCAACTCATTGCCCTGGGCTTGAAAGCGCATCACATCCGCAGTGACGGTCACGCCTTCAACCTTCTTTGCCACATCAAAAACTTCCAGCTCGACGGACGTCACTCCCGGCGGCGCCATCCGGTGATAGGTCACGTCCTGGTGAATAGCGCGAACCAGGTGCGGGCCGGGGTCGGGCAGCGTGAAACTGAAATGACCGCTGGCATCAGCCTTGGTGCGGGCAGCTTCTTCCATCCCTTGCGCCAGTTTGATAAGCACCACGTCGTCCCCAGCGGCGGGCTTTCCGGTGGTTCCATTCTTCAGCGTGCCGGCAAGAGTTTGCGCGGAAGCGACCCCCAAAGAAAACAGGAAAAAGGCCGCAACGAATTTCGGGAAAAGCTTCAAACTCTGGCTCCTTTTGTACTTGTCGCGGAAGCGGCTGTTCGTTCCAGCCCAGCCATCTCCGCCAGAATGCCGGCCGCCTCGTCTTCGAGGGAAGTTTTCAATGAATGGAAGTCCTGATCAGGAAGCTTGCCGGCCTGATGTTCAAAATTCAGATCGCGCAGGTTCTCATATACCGCGTCCTTACGCTCTTGAAGATATGCCAGCCGCGTCTTATCCGGTCCCATCTGGAATCTTCCGGGAAGGTAAAACACATAAAACAGCGTACCCAGAGTCACCATCGCGCAAGCGAGAAATGCGACCGTCATAGTTCGGTGTCCCTTCTTGCCTGTTCGCGAAAGCGGTCAAGTTCAGGTGACCCGCCGGACGTCGCAGCGCCGCCTCCGCTACTACTTCCCGGGCCGCCTCCCCGCCACGCGACCACGATAAATATGGTGGTCACCAAGCCGAGGCCCAGCGCCAGAAAAGGCATGACCCACGCGACCCGGTTGAAGCCCGTAGCGGTTGGTGCAGCCAGCACCGTAGGGCCGTATTTCTGCACGAAGTCCTGCAGGGCCAACTCATCGTTCTCTCCCCGGTCCAGGCTCGCGACGAGTTCGCCGCGCATGCGGTCTGAGTAAGTGCAGCCGACGTGATTGCATTCCAGCAGAATCTGGCTGCACCCACAAACGCACATCAACCGGTGGCCCAAAGTGTTGAAGCGGGCCGGCTCATCTCCAGCGCCGAGGAACACAAAGATCGACAGGCAGAGCAATGCTGTCTGCAAGCCCCGGCGCAGGATCAGATTCGGCTTCGCTATCCTCATCGTCAATCTGGATTCGCCCGGTCGGCGGATGGCGAGGCCGTTGAAGGAACTGCTCGACATCAATCTCCAGCCCCAACCGGAGCAGTTTCGACCCGCGCCGGTGCCGCGACCCGCAGCGGCGGCGCGTTAGGAATCAGTCCGAGCACAGTCCCGCCGATCATGATGAGAACCCCTACCCAGATCCACATGACCAATGGATTCAGATGGGCCTTGATGATCGGCCTGCCAGTCGTTTCATTCAACCCTTCATAAGTCAGGTAAAGATCTTCTTTGACGGTCGAGCGAATTCGAGGCAGGGTCTGCGGCTGCTGGCTGGCCTTATAAAAGCGCCGCTCCGGATACATCGTGGTGATCTGCTTATCACCTTTGAAAACGCTGATGATGGCCCACTCATTGCTGTAATTCGGATTATCGTCCTGTGTGTACGACTCGCAAACCAGCGTGTAGGGGCCGATGGTCATCTTGTCACCGAAGCCCATTTCTTTCTCTTTATCCTGATTGAAAGGCGTTCCCAGGATTCCGATGATGACCACAGCCATGCCGAAGTGGACGATGTATCCCCCGTACCGGCGTGTATTGCGATGCCACAAGTGCACCATCGAAGCCAGGATGTTCTGCCGGGTATGTCGCGAGATCACGCGGCCGCCACGTATGAACTCGGACATCACCGTCAGCGATACCAACGCGGCGAGCATCGCGGCCATGAGCGCGTAAAAGTAAGAGATGTCGGTCCACGGGCGAACTCCGAACACAATCATCAAAATTCCGACCGCCAAGGCACCCAACGCCGGCCACTTGAAATTGCGCTTCAGACTTTCCAGCGAAGTCTTACGCCAGGCAAGCAGCGGGCCGACGGCTGTGAGCAACAGGAGGAACAACGCCACCGGTATCGCTACCTTGTTGTAGAACGGAGGTCCGACCGTGACCTTGTTGCCTTGCACATACTCCGAAATCAGCGGAAACCACGTGCCCCACAAAACGGTGAAGCACGCGAGCAGCAAGAGCAAATTGTTGAACAAAAAACTCGACTCCCGCGAAATCAGGGATTCGAGTTTGTGCTCGCTGCGCAGATGTGATTTGTTCTTGAAAAAGAAAAACGTAAACGTAACCAGCGTGATCAGCAGAAACCATTTGAACCATCCGCCGATTGAAGATTGTGCGAACGCGTGTACCGAACTGATGATCCCGCTTCGGGTCAGGAAGGTCCCGAGAATCGCCAGCCAGAACGTGGCGAAGATCAGCCACATGTTCCACATTTTCAACATGCCGCGCTTTTCCTGCATCATTACCGAATGCAAAAAAGCGGTGCCGGTCAGCCATGGCATCAGCGAAGCGTTCTCTACGGGGTCCCAACCCCAGTAGCCGCCCCAGCCCAGGACCGAGTATGCCCAGTGTGCGCCCAGGAAAACACCGCACGTGAGAAAAGCCCATGTCACCATCGTCCAGCGGCGCGTGATGCGGATCCACTTCTCGCCGGGATAGCGCATGATCAGCGCGCCTAGCGCAAAGGCAAAGGGCACAGTGAAACCAACGTAGCCCAGGTAGAGCATGGGCGGGTGGATCACCATCTCGGGATATTGCAGCAGGGGATTCAGCCCGGCGCCGTCTGCCGGTAGCGAGCCCGTCATTGAGGCAAAAGGATGGGCGGCGAAGTTCAGCAGCAATAGAAAGAAAATCTGAACCGCAGCGATGATGACAGACGCATAAGCAAAGAGCCGCGTGTCAGTCTTGTGGCGAAGCCGGAGCACTAGTCCGTACGCCGCGAGCAACAGCGACCAGAAGAGAAGAGATCCTTCCTGGCCCGACCACAGGGTTGCAAATTTGTAGGGTGCGGGGAGATCGCGATTGCTGTGATGGTAGATGTACGCGATCGAGAAATCGTCCTGAAAAGCGGATGTCACCAGGACGACCGCCGCCAAAAATACCAGCGCAAAAGTGGCAATGCCCGCCCGGCGCGCGGTTTCGCCCAACCGTTCCGATCCCGGACCCGGAAGAGCCAAAGCTAATGCTCCCGCAAGGAACGAATACGCACTCAGCGCCAGCGCGAGCAGAAGCGCAAAACTGCCAATTTGGGACATGGATAACCCGAAACAGTATTTTTTCAGAAAGAGAGGGTTGAGGCAACCGTCGAAGAAGGGAGCGGAAATCAGAAGGGCAGAGTAACGCGCGTTTCACGTTACCCTGCCGAGTTCTACATGACAATTGGACTGCCCGGGAATTTCCTCAGCCGTACATGCTCAAAGTATGCCGGCAAGAGCCTCCTCGCGATTCAGTCCGAAAATCTAGGCGCTCTGCTGATCGTCGCGACGGGTTAGAATCTCCCGCTCCGCCACCAACCAGTCTTCGTTCTCGTGACCCGGTGTGTATCCTCGCTCTTCGTACAGTTGATAGGCGCGAATGCGGATTTGCTCCTCCAGATTGGTGGCCGGTGCCGCTTTCTTAACTTCAAAGGGTTTCGGGGCAGGCATGGTTGCAACCTGCTTACGGCTTGCTGTGGTGCCATTCCCAGGGGTCTTTACTCGTGCCATGACAAACACTCCTTATATAGGCCAAGGTTCAGCTTCGAAACGCACAGCTATGAACCGAATTGATGAAATGGGCCACATGCGCGTATGGATTCTTGCGCAGCGGGCCCGCATGGATTGTGGCGAAGTTGCTCTTCAATCATAAACCGTATGAGTGTGGATGCGTAAGAGAACAATCAAGAAAATATCTGTTCGGGCTTATCCGTTTCGGTAATCGCTTACATTGAAGACGATAAATCGCACAGAGAAAAAATCGCATGGGACGGTCTCGAACTAACCACTGGTGAAGCATCACACGTTGTATGGTCTCCGAGATAACGTGATCTCAATCCGGCAAGGTAGTTTCTCCCGACTCGGAACGGGAAATCGAGTTCGAGTCGTTTTGTCTTGAGTAGTCCGTGGAAACCGCGATCTTCCTGCCCGAGACCCGGTTTGCATCTCTTTACCGGGCGGACCATCTAATGTTGTAGGTGTAAGTTATGGGAAACACATTCAAGACCGCATTTCTTCTTACCGCTATGACGTTGCTGCTCATGGCGGCAGGGCGCGCGTTGGGTGGCCCGAACGGAATGCTGCTCGCGTTGGGTATCGCTGTGGTGACCAATTTCGTCGCGTATTTCTTCTCGGACAAGATTGCGTTGCGGACCTATCGTGCTCAAGCGGTGACTCGAGACCAGTTGCCGCGGGTTTACAACGTGGTCGAGAGGCTTACCCAGAAGATCGGCTTGCCGATGCCGAAGATTTATGTAATCCCCACAGATTCCCCGAATGCTTTCGCTACCGGACGAAATCCGAAGCACGCTTCGGTCGCGGTTACGCAGGGAATTCTTGCTCTCCTGAATGACGAGGAACTCGAAGGAGTGCTGGCGCACGAACTCGGCCACGTCAATAACCGAGACATCCTGATCAGTTCAGTCGCTGCAACCATTGCCGGCGCCATCACGTGGTTGAGATATGGGGCGTTCTTCGGAGGGATGGGCGGCCGTGACGACCGTCGCGGAGGCGGCATGGGTGAGCTATTGATGCTAGTTCTGGCCCCGATCGCCGCTATGTTGATCCAAATGGCGGTCTCCCGCTCTCGTGAATACGCAGCCGACGAAACCGGTGCGCACTTTACCGGCAATCCTTATGCGTTGGCAAGTGCATTGTCGAAACTCGACGCCTACTCACGGCGTGTTCCCATGATGGGAACGCCTTCGACGGCGCACCTGTTCATCATTCAGCCGCTGTTGGGTATGAACTTCGGGAATTTGTTCTCGACCCATCCGCCGATCGCCAAGCGCATTGAGCGGTTGACGGGCCGGCCGGCGGAGTTTGTTCGGTAAGCTGTCAGCTCTCAGCTTTCAGCGAAAAACCGCAGCGACCGGGGCTGAGAGCTGACAGCTGACACATGACGTTCGTAACTGCTCAGCCGTACCTCGACCGTCGTGATCGCATAGTAGAATTTCTCCTGATGTCGCCTGAAACTGCAATTGCCGCGTCCCACCGTGCGGCGCAACTGGAAAAGGCACTTCGCAAGGTAATCCGCGGTAAGGACGACGTGATTCGCCTTGCCCTGGTGTCGGTGCTGGCTCGCGGACATTTGCTGATCGAAGGCGTCCCGGGAGTAGGCAAGACGACGCTCGGCCAGGCGCTGGCGCGGGCCATCGATTGCGGCTTTCAGCGGGTGCAGTTCACCAGCGACATGCTGCCGTCGGACGTTCTTGGCATCTCGATTTACTCTGCCATCGAGCAGCAGTTCGAGTTCAAGCGTGGACCGATTTTCACCAACGTTTTGCTGGCCGACGAAATCAACCGCACCACTCCCAAGACCCAATCGGCGCTCCTCGAAGCCATGAACGAGGGACAGGTCACGGTAGATTCGCATTCCTACTCGTTGCCACAACCCTTTATCGTTATCGCCACCCAAAATCCGGTGGAGCACCATGGCACCTATCCTTTGCCGGAGTCGCAACTCGACCGTTTTCTAATGCGGTTGCGCATGGGATACCCGGATGGCGATTCAGAACGCGAAATTCTGCGTTCGGAGGCCGGGGCGGCGCAGTTGGAAGTGATGGAGCCGGTGTTGACCGGCGCCGATGTTCTGGAAATGCAGAACGCCGTCACCCAGGTAAGAGTGGACGAAAGCCTGGTCAGCTATGTGCTCGCTATCGTCCGCGAGACCCGGGACTCTGCGCTGTTCTCACTGGGCGTTTCGCCGCGTGGTTCGCAGATGCTTTATCGCGCCGGGCAGGCAATGGCCTTTCTGGACGGCCGCAACTTCTGCGTCCCCGAAGATTTCAAACCTCTTGTAGTGTCTGTGTTTGCCCATCGCGTTGCCGTGAACGGGCGGTATGCTTCTTCGCTGAAGAAATCGGAACAAGCGGAACAGTTAATTCAGGAGATCGTCGAAAGCGTGCGGGTGCCCGTCTAATAGAAACAGATTTGAGTCCAGGGTCTCTCTTCCTCGTCTGGCTTTCACTTCTTTCAACGTTCATAATAGTCATCCATGTCATTCCTTCGCTTCCTGATGCTGCTGTCACTTATCGTGTGGCTGGGCGGCCTGATATTTTTCCCGGTGGTGGCACAAACTTCCTTCTCGGTGTTGCCTACGCGGCATCTGGCAGGGTTGGTGGTGGGGCGAGCTTTGGGAATTCTGCATTGGATGGGGATTGTTTCCGGCATCGTCTTCCTGGTCAGCTCGATGGTTTACAGCCGGTTGGGAGAGGGCGCAGTGCACGGATTCGCGGCGCGCAATGTTCTGGTCTGCCTGATGCTGGCGCTGACACTGATCTCACAGTTCGGCATCATCCCGCATATGGAAACGCTCAGGGCGTCGATCCCCGGCGAGATCGATTCGGTGTCCGCCGACGATCCTGCGCGCGTGCAGTTTGACACTTTTCATCATTGGTCCACGCGAGTAGAGAGTGGAGTCTTGTTGCTCGGGCTTGTAGTCGCATATCTGACCTCGCGGTCACTGGCCTGACCGGGCTGCTATCATTTCTTTTTCGCTCTTTAATGTTCAAGTCTTAGACTTTCAAGTTTTAAGTCCATACTTATGAAAACTGGCATCATTGGCCTGCCCCAGGTTGGCAAGACATCTCTTTTTCGCATTCTCACCAAGGCGCACCTTTCCGACCAGGCGTATGCCAACCCGCGTGAGGCGCATATTGGCGTTGCCAAGGTCCCGGACGATCGTCTCGATCGGCTGGCTGCGATGTACAAGCCGAAGAAGCTGACCCACGCCTCCGTCGAATACGTGGACGTGGGTGCGATTGGACAGGAAGCACTCAAAGAGAGTGCCTACGTTGGCCACCTGCGCAATGTTGACGCCCTGGCGCACGTGGTGCGGGCATTTGATGATCCCTCGATCCCTCACGTCGGGCCGGTGGACCCGCTTCGAGACATCAAGAACGTCGACTTCGATTTGATGGTCAGCGACCTGGGGCAGATTGAAAAGCGGCTGGAGCGGTTGGAAAAAGATCTGAAGAAGATGCGCACGCCCGAGCTCGAGAAAGAATTTGACTTGCTGAAGCGGGCCAATGCGCATCTGGGAACCGAGCGTCCGCTGCGCGAAATGGAGATGACTCCCGAAGACAAGAAGCGCCTGCGTGGTTTCATGTTCCTGAGTGAAAAGCCGATTCTCTACGTTCTCAACGTCGGCGAGAGTTCCCAATTGGGCGATGATCTCGAGAAGGCGATCGCCAAGTACAACCTGACCGAAGTCGCGTCGCTACCTAACGCGGGTGCGTCCGCGATCTGCGGAAAGGTCGAGGCCGAGCTTGCGGAGATGAGCGACGCCGATGCGGCGGAGTTCCTTTCCAGCTATGGCTTGAGAGAGAGCGGCCTCGTCCGCCTGATTCGCACCACCTATAAGTTGCTGGGTCTGATTTCATTCTTTACCGCCGGCGAAGACGAATGCCGTGCCTGGACGATTCCCGCTAACACCCGCGCAGCACAAGGAGCGGGCGCAATTCACTCCGATCTGGAGAAGCATTTCATTCGAGCTGAAACCATCCGCTGGGACCAGTTACTGGAAGCCGGTTCGGAAGCCAATGCTCGCGCCAAGGGCATTCTGCGCCTGGAAGGCAAGGACTATATCGTGCAGGATGGCGACGTAATGCATATTCGACACAGCGGCTGAAATCTAATTCGGGGATGCGTCAGATCCGTCACGGCCTGAAGGCCGCTCAGGATGACGTCCGGGAGAGGGCACGGTCGCGGACAGAGTAGCGATTAGCACTCGCCTTCTTACAATAGGCGTCATCCTGAACCCGGCTTTAGCCGGTGGCGGATCTGGCGTGCATGAACTCCCAGTTCTGTTCATGCTGTATCGTCGTTTCTCCTCAGCACTCCCAATGTTCATCCGTCACAGCTTTCGGATTTGAGTTAGGGCATGATCCTCGTGACGAAACCTACGCGCTTGCCGGTCAGTTGCGAAGCGCGGCAGTGATGGTGACAACAAACATCGCCGAGGACCAGGCTGGCACGGGCACGAGAAGCATTGGTCGAGGTTGAAACGCAACTGAAGAACGCCCAGGATCTGGCCTACTTCACTCGGCAGCAGGGCAAGCACCTACTCGAAAGAGCTGCCGAGTTAGAGGAAATGCTGGACGGCCTGATTGGCGCCATCAGGCCCGCCGCATGACGGAGAACGGAGGTGGCTGCAGGGAACTGATATCATCCTCCCTCGCATGCACCCGATTCTCCTTAGTATTCTGCTGGGTCTCACCGCGGCCGCAGCTAATGTCTTCGGTGGCGCCATCATCGTGCAAAAGAATTGGGACCGGTCTTATCTCAAATATTTTGTGGCCCTGGGTGCGGGATTCATGCTGGCCACAGCGATTGTCGAGATTTTTCCGGCCAGCCTTGAACTTCGCGGCAAGAGTGCTCCCTTACTGGTTTTGGCCGGGTATCTCATCGTGCATTTGTTTGAGCACACCGTCACTCCCCATTTTCACTTCGGAGAGGAAACCCATGGCGATGCGTTTGTCCACGGCCATCGCAGCTACTCAGTTCTTATGGGGTTGATCATTCATACGTTCTTTGACGGCATCGCCATCGCTTCCGGATTTATCGTGTCGAGCTGGTTGGGATGGGTAATTTTTCTGGCGATCTTTCTGCACAAGATTCCCGAAGGCTTCACCATCGCCTCAGTCATGTTAGCCAGCGGGCAAAGCCGTGGCATTGCGTGGGGCGCATCGATTCTGTTGGGGGCGTCAACGCTGGCCGGAGTCCTCACCATGGCGGTATTCCGTCACCAGGTGAGTTTCGGGCTGCCACTTTCTGCAGGAGTGACAATTTATGTGGCAGCGTCCGATTTAATGCCCGAGGTCAATCGCGAGCCGGGCGTCGGAATGGCTTTAGTGGTCTTTCTGGGAGTAGGAATCTTGTTCCTGCTCGACACGCTGGCTCACGTTCACTAGCCGGCGATTATTCCACCGTATGTTTGGCGGTGTAACCCTCCCGGGCCACCACCTGGTACTTCACCTCTTTGCCCTTTTGGTCTTTGACCTTCAGCGGACCCCCGTCGGGAGCGACCACTTCAACCTTAAGTTTCCGGTATGTGCCATCGAGTTTGGGGTTGGTCGGATGGTATGACAGGTTGTACTGGTTCCGGATGTCACCAGTAATGCTGTGAAAGATCTCCGGCATTTCCTGCTGGAACCGGGGGAAGTAGGCGCGGCCGCCGGTCAGGCGCGCGAATGTGTTCATCTCATTGTCACCCTGCAAGTAGTCCATCTCGCCCACCGGGATGCCCATGCCGTGGGTGTAGCCACAGGAATGGGTTTCGCAGTAATTGCGCACCGCGAAGCCGACGCTGATGGGGAAGATCGTCACATCGTGCGTTGCCTTGATCTTCTTGGTGATCTGGTCGAGATTGAGTTTGCTGAACGTGTCCACGCCGGTGGTCACGAGGATGATGTACTTCCGTCCTTCGATCTGGTCCACGCGGTCAAGCGTGTCGTACAAGGCGTCAAACAGGTTGGTCTCGGCGAAGCCCGGCATGCGTAGCTGGTTCAAAGCTCCGTAGACCTCCTGCTTATCCTGGGTGAAGTCCGCCAGGATGTGCGGCTTCATGTCATAAGAAATCACCGCGACCCAGTCATTTTTCTTGAGCGAGTTGGCGAATGCGTAGCTGGCGTTCAGCGCGTCCACCATGAAGTAGTAGTTAGTGGAGGCAAATTCAACCAGCAGCGCGGCTGTGATCGGCGCTTGCGAGATCTCAAAGTTGGTGACCGATTGCGCGACGCCATCCTCCATTACGCGGAAGTTGTCCTTCTTCAGGCCGGGGATAAATTGCCCATCTTTTGTGGTGACCAGAACATCCACGTTCACCACGGGCACGTCCACCTTGATGGAATAGTCCGGCATTCCCTCGACCTTTTTCGGCTTGCTTGGCGGCGGAGGCGGAGGCGGCTCCTCTTTTTTCTTCGGGATGGCGTACGGGCCTACATCAGTTTGGGGCCCACCGGCTTCGGGCGGAGCATCCTGCTTTTGCCCGTTGGTTCCGGGCTGGGACTGGTCTTGCGCGATCGCGTTGAGGCCCCGTGATCACCAGGAACACCAAAACCAATGTCATCAACGAGATAGTCACAAATCGGCGGCGCGCCTGCGTCAAATCACTATTCAAATGCATGGAAGGCATGGAATCCCTCTAAAAACCCTTATGCTAGTATAGACGCAAGGCTTCGCGATTGGGATGTTTACCCGGCCCTGGCATTAGCGTTGTTCCTCTCCCATCCGGTAACTCGCATCCAAAAGCGAAGGGACGATTTTGGTTCGCCGAGATTTTGCCGGCTCCATTTTTCGAGGTTTATCTGTATATCTTTATATCTTTAGGAAGCTTGGGAGTTTCGAGCTTCAGGTCAAATTCATGAGACGTGCGCTTCTCTCCAGTGTCATCGCTTTCCTTCTCTTCTTATCTCTCGCCGTTCAGGCTCAGGTTCCCAAGCCCGTAGAAACCATTCCGGTGAGCGCTATCCATGCTGGCATGCATGGTGTCGCCTACACCGTGTTCCAGGGAACCAAGCCGGAATCCATGGGAGTGGAAGTCCTGGGGATTTTGCGGAATGCAAATGGTCCCAAGGGCGACATCATTCTGGTGCGCCTGTCTGGTGAAAAGGCCGAGTACACCGGCGTAGTCGCCGGCATGAGCGGCAGCCCTGTATATCTCGATGGGAAACTGGCGGGGGCCTTGGCTTTCCGCATCGGCGAATTTTCAAAAGAACCCATTGGCGGCGTAACCCCTATCGCCGAGATGCTTGAGATCAACGCCATGGATCAGAGTCCGGGCAATAGCCCGGCGAGCGCGAGGGCCGGTGCGAGCGTTCCTCTTAAGACATCATCGCCCGGTATGAGCGAACTTCCTTCCGACGGCGTCTCCAAGGATTATGCAAACTACCTGAAGCCGATCGAGACTCCTTTGGTTTTCAGCGGCTTCTCGCAGGAAACGATGGATCGCTTCGGCTCGCAATTTGCGAAAGCCGGAATCGTTCCCGTCATGGGCGTGGGTTCGGTCAGCGACAAGAAGCAACCTGAGATCCTGGAACCCGGCTCCGCCATCAGCGCAATCCTGGTCCGGGGCGACATGGATATTGCTGCAACCTGCAGTGTTACCTACATGGATGCGCAGCATCTGCTGGCGTGCGGACATCCGCTGCTGCAGTTCGGCATGGTGGACCTGCCGATGACGAAGGCGGAAGTTTTAGCCACGCTAGCTTCGCCGCTCAACGCATTCAAAATCGTGAACGCGACCGAGCCCGTGGGCGCATTCGTTCAGGACCGTCACACCGGCATCATGGGAGAGTTTGGCAAGCAACCGGAGATGATTCCGGTCACGTTGAACATCCACAGTGCCTCCGGCAACAAGCAATTTCATTATGAAGTGCTGAACAACGCGAACCTGAGTCCGCTTGCCATGATGGCAACCGTGTTCAACGCTCTGCACGGGGTAAACGAGTACGGCGAGGACACGACCTATCGCATGGATGGCCGGATCAGCGTAAACGGATACCCGGACGTCACCGTGCAGAACATGTTTGCCCCGTCAGACGGCGGACAACCTGCCGCGGTCATGGCCGCGCTGTCTTTGGGCGACCGGTTCAGTCGCATTTATGACAATCCTTACAACGCGCCCAGTGTCCGTGGGGTACAGCTTGATTTCGACCTGGTCCGCGAGCGCCGGTGGGCCCGGCTGGAAGGCGCACGAACTGACGTGATTGAAGCGCGCCCCGGCGATGAGATCACGATTGAAACTCTGCTGCGTCCGTATCGCGGCGAGTTGATTCTGCAACAGATTCCGATTCATATTCCGACTTCAACATCCAAAGGGTCGCTGCGGATCCTGGTCAGTGACGGAGAAACTCTTGACCGGGTCCGGCGTGGCGCGACTACGCTCGGCCGCAAACTGGATCTGGCTTCCACCATTTCGCTGTTGAACAAACAGCACGTCAACAACCGGGTCTTTGTGTCTTTGCTCGAGGCCGATCCTGAAGCGACGGTTGCAGACAAGGTTATGCCGACGTTGCCACTCTCCATCATGAACGTAATGGATGGCATGCGCGGTACCCAGGAGATGGTGGTACAAAACGAATCTTCTGTGAATGAAGCGGCAACCGGACCGCTGGATTATGTGGTGGCAGGGGCGCAGGTACTGACCATTACCATCAAGTAATGTGACGCGGCCCCTTCGCTTATATCCAACTACGCTCGAGATGGTTTTTGCGTGCAAAGATTTGTTTGCTTTTGGATTCCGGAACTTCGTGCCAAGCGAGAGCCAATACCCCTAAGTGCGGCTGGCATCAGTCCGTTCCTCCACACCGTGATAATCTGAATTCCCCGCTCAAATACTGGCGATGAGGTATGAAATTGGCGATTCGTTTCCGTGAACGATCTTCTTTTCTTTCTGTTTTTTTCTTACTTGCAGCGGTGTCTCTGGGATTCGGCGAAGGCACTCGCACCTGGGAACAATCCAAATTTGACGACCTCAGCAAGGGAACTGCGACGGGCGTGGCAATTCGCAGCGTTGGCGGTCTTGAGCTGGCTCCGTCGGTGAAGGCGCTTTCCACGACTCCGTCTACATACATCTGGTCGATCGCCGCGGACCAGAGCGGAAATCTCTATGCCGCCACCGGGGCGCCCGCACGCGTCTATCGCATAACACCCCAGGGCCAATCCACCACCATTTTTGAGCCCAAGGAATTGCAAGTGCAGGCGCTTGCCGTGGACAAGAATGGCGTTCTCTATGCGGCCACCAACCCGGACGGAAAGGTTTACCGCATAGAACATCTGGCCAGCGCAGCCGCCGCCAATGCTGCGGGCAAGGAAAAAAGCGATTCGGACAAAACCAAATCGGCCAGCGAATTTTCGGCATCGGTATTTTTCGATCCTGGCACCAAGTACATATGGGACCTGGTGTTCGACAGCTCCGGCAACTTGTTTGTGGCTACCGGCGATCATGGAGAGATCTTCAGGGTCACTCCCAAGGGTGAGCACTCAGTTTTCTTCAAGAGCGACGAAGCGCACATTCGGGTGTTGGCGCTGGATGCCAAAAGCAACCTGATCGCCGGCTCGGATGGCAGCGGATTGGTCTACCAGATCAAACCCGATGGGCAGGGGTTCGTACTTTACAGCGCGCCGAAAAAAGAAATCACCGCACTGGCCATCGATACCGCGGGAAATATTTATGCCGCGGGTGGCGGAGAAAAGCGGGCGGGGAGCGCGCCGGCAATCTTCCCATCTTCCACGGTTCCAGTTCCCACAGCCTCGCCCACAACCGGACCTCCGCAATCCGGAATGGTGATCTTGAATGCGGGCTCCTCCGTTTCCGGATTGACTGGCGGCATCCCGTTCCCCGGGGCAGGCTCAACCGGAGGCTCGGAAATTTATCGCATTGCACCGGACGGATCCCCCAGCCGAATTTGGAGTTCTCCTCAAGACCTGGTGTACGCCCTGGCATTCGACCGGGCTGGACGGCTGCTGGCGGGCACCGGGAATCGTGGTCATATTTTTGCCGTTACCGGAGAAGATCAGTTTGTCGATCTGCTGAAGGCCAGTGCGTCGCAAGTTACAGCGTTTGCCGAAGCGCCGGGCGGCGGGCTGTTCGTCTCCACCAGCAATCTGGGAAAATTATTTCTGCTGGGCGGGTCGCCGGAGTCCGAGGGCACCTACGAAAGCGATGTGTTCGACGCCAAAGTCTTTTCCCGCTGGGGGCGCGCCCAGTTCCGCGGCGCCGGCAATGTTGCGCTCTTCGCTCGCAGCGGCAACGTGGACAATCCCGACCGCAACTGGAGCCAGTGGAAGACGGTTGATTTGCAAAAGGACCCTCTACTGAATGTCCCTCCGGCGAGGTTCGTGCAATGGAAGGCGGTACTTCATGCCGGAACTCCCGCTCCGAGCGTAGATAGCGTTCTACTGAACTATCTTCCCAAAAATGTAGCCCCGGATTTCGACGACGTTAGCGTGCAGGTCGGGGTTCGTTACCAGGCTCTGCCCAAGCCGGCTGGCGTTCCGGACGCGACCGGAGCGGGCGGGAGCGGCATCCGTTTTGATGCTCCGCCTCCCAGCACGCGCGACCGTGACTTCATCGGCGTGAAGTGGACGGTGCGCGACGATAACGACGACCAGATGGTTTACTCGGTTTACTATCGCGGCGACGGCGAAACCCGCTGGCTGTTGCTGAAAGACAATTTGTCCGACAAGTTTTATTCGTTCGACGCATCGCTGTTGCCGGACGGTGGATACACAATCGAGGTCCAGGCGTCAGACGCGCCTTCGCATTCACCAGGACAGGCGCTCACGTCGGTACGGGACAGTGCGCGATTCGAGGTCGATACCACGCCGCCTGCGAATCGAGGATCTCAAAGCGTCGCTCGAAGGTGAGCACATCCATGCGGCCTTCCGCGCTGTCGACGGATTTTCCAACATCAAGCGGGCTGAATATTCTGTGGACGCGGGCGATTGGCAATACGTCGAGCCGGTGGGTCAGCTGGCTGACTCGAAAACTGCGAATTACGACTTTCAGGTCGCACCGCCGGCAGCCGTGAATTCAGAACATATGCAGGATGCGAAAAAAATGTCCTCTGAACACGTCGTCGTGGTGCGAGTCTACGATTGGTTTGACAACATGAGTTCGGCGAAGACGGTGATTCGAGGAAAATAGGAATTCGGCTAGCTGATCTGATCGGCGTTCCGTAACTCCGGGAAAATCCACGCCCATATTCCAATGACCACGAGCGTTCCGACTCCGCCCAGCACTACCGCGGGCACTGTCCCAAACCAGTGAGCGGTGAGGCCCGATTCGAACTGTCCCAGTTCGTTGGAGACCCCGATGAAGATCATGTCTACCGCATTGACCCTGCCGCGCATCTCGTCCGGTGTGCCCAACTGAACAAGGATGGCCCGCACAATGACGCTGACCATGTCGGTAGCGCCCAGAAGAAGCAATGAGACCAGCGACAGTGCCAGGCTGCGCGAGAGCCCGAAAATAATTGTGCACACGCCGAACCCGGCCACACACCACAACATCGTGAGCCCGGCGCGTTTCCGCAGTGGACGGTGGGCGACAAGAATAGCCATGGCAGCCGCTCCCACTCCGGGAGCGCTGCGGAGCAAGCCGAGACCCCAGGGCCCAGTTTTTAGAATTTCGCTCGCGTAAACGGGTAACAGCGCGACCGCGCCTCCCAGCAATACCGCGAACATATCCAGCGAGATCGAACCCAGCACCAGTTTGTTTTTCCAGATATAGCTGAAACCGGCCAGCACGGTAGTCCAATTTACGGGTTCGCGCGCCCGCACCTGGGTCTGCAGAGTGATCTTGAGAGTAGAAATGACGGCCGCCAATGCGGTGACTGTCGCCGTCACGTAAACGACCGAAGGCCCGCGCGAGAAGGCGTACAGAAATCCTCCGACGGATGGACCAAGAATGGTCGCAGCCTGAAAGATGCTGGCGTTCCACGCTACGGCATTGGGAAAATGTTCCCCCGGAACCAGTTGCGGCAGAAGGGCGCGGCTCACCGGGTTATTGAAGGCGCGCACCACTCCAACTAGTACAACTACCGCGTAAATCAAATGAACCGAATGGCTTGCCTTCCACGCGATGAGCCAAAGCAATCCTGAACTAACAGCGAATCCCGCATAGCATAGCGTGACCAGTTTGCGCCGGTCGAAGCGGTCCGCCACGTGTCCCGAGACCAGGAACAACAGCACTCCCGGCAGAAACTGCGCGAGACCGATCAGGCCGAGATCCAACGGCTTCCTGGTGATCTCGTAGACCTGCCATCCCACCGCGACTGACTGCATTTCCAGCGCGGCCACAATAAAAAATCGCGCTACCTGGTAAATGGTGAAATCTGGATAAGTGAAGGCAATACCACCGGGAATCCTCGCCTCGATTGATTCTGCCATCCTGATCTAATGTGCCACAAAACTGTGGGGACGTCAGTTGCCGGTCACCAGCTGTTAGCACAATTTACCAATCATCCTGATGACTGGCTGACGACTGGTCAGTGACAACCGACGACCGAAACATCGTCTTTTCCCGCTACACTGAGGCGCGGAGGATCATCAGTGTTGGTGAATCGCATCGGATGGCTGGTTTGCGTGGTGTACGCCACCATTCCGGCGTTCTGGCTGGCCATTCATCCGCGCGCAGCATATTGGCGATCGCAACCTCATTCGCCCTTTCGGGTTTTGGTACCGTTCTGGGTTGGGACGTGGTTCGCACTTGGCGTCATTAGCTCGCCGTGGCGCAACTTGTTGCTTTACCGGACCCCGTGGAGCTGGTTGCCGGCGGTATTCCTTTTCGGCGGGGGCTTGTGGATCTACCGGCGGTCCGGCGCGGGCTTCAGTCCCGCGCAACTCGGCGGCCTTCCCGAATTGATGTCTGGGCATCATGAGCAGCGGCTGGCCACTTCGGGCATCCGCGCTCACGTACGCCATCCTGTTTATCTTGGACACTTGTGCGAGATGCTGGCCTGGAGCGTCGGCACTGGGTTGTTGGTCTGTTATGTGCTAACGGTTTTTGCGGTGATCTCGGGTGCGATCATGGTCCGGCTAGAAGACAGGGAACTCGAACAGCGGTTCGGCGAAGACTACCGGGCATACCGGCAGCGAGTGCCAGCCGTCCTTCCCAGGATCTAACCCTTGAGATTTCAAAGCCGGGCGTGATTTAAGGGACGACCCGAATTTTTTTAAAGGACCTGTCGATATTCTGCTTTCTGTTCGATTAACCGGTGTACAGGCAAGGAGGCCTGACCCAAATGCAATATCTGCTGCTTATCTATGGAAACGAAGCTCAGTGGGACAAAATGACCGAGGCGGAACACAACAAGATCAGCCAGGAATATATGGATTTCACCAAGAGCATTGGCGGTAGCGGACACCTCAAGGGCGGCAATGAACTGGATCGGACGTCCACGGCCACGACCGTGCGTTTGCGCGACGGCAAGCGGCTGGTCACGGACGGCCCGTTCGCGGAGACCAAGGAGCAGTTGGGCGGCTATTACCTGATCGAAGCGAAGGATCTGGACGATGCTATCGCCGTTGCCGCCCGAATTCCCTCGGTGCGATGGGGTTCGATTGAAGTCAGGCCCATCATTGAACATCCTATGCCATAGCCATGCCCTAGCCGAGTTGAGGCCGCGCCAGCTACCCTCTGTGTAGCTGGTGTGGCGGATGATCAATCCAGAGCAAGCCTTTATCGAGCAACTTTACCGTGCGGAATCCGCAAGGGTTCTAGCCACCCTGATTGGTCTCCTCGGCGATTTTGATCTTGCCGAGGAGGCCACCCAGGAGGCTTTTGCCGTGGCCGTGGAGCAATGGCCCAAGCAGGGCGTGCCGGCAAATCCGCGTGCCTGGTTGGTTTCTACTGGTCGAAACAAAGCCGTAGATCGGTTGCGAAGGAAAATCCGGTTCGAACGAAAGCAGGAGGAACTACAGAGGCTTGGGGCGGCGCAGGCGGAACTTGCCGCTCTTCCTTTCGAAGACAGTCCGCAAGATGGTGCGGGAGATGACATGTTAAGCGATGACCGCTTACGACTGATCTGCACCTGCTGCCATCCGGCTCTCGGTATCGAAGCCCAAGTTGCACTCACACTACAAACCTTGTGCGGGCTTGGCACGGAGGAGATCGCGAAAGCATTCCTGGTGCCGCTTCCGACGATGGCCCAACGTCTGGTCCGGGCAAAAGGGAAGATACGAAATGCCCGCATCCCTTATCGCGTTCCGCCGCGCGACGAACTGGGGGAGCGGCTCGCAGCCGTCATGTTGGTCGTCTATCTGGTATTCAATGAGGGCTACAACGCCGCGTCCGGGGACGCGTTGGTACGCCGCGAACTGTGTGCTGAAGCGATTCGCCTGGGTCGGCTCATCTGTGCGCTGCTTCCTCGAGATACGGAGGCGCGCGGGCTGCTCGCTCTCATGTTGCTTCACGATTCGCGACGTGAGGCACGTATGGGCACGAACGGAGAGATACTGCTGCTGGAAGAACAAGACAGGAGCCGATGGAAGCGAGAACAGATTCAAGAGGGGCTTGCGTTGGTGGAGTCAGCTCTGCGAAGCGCACCGCCCGGCCCCTACTCTGTCCAGGCTGCGATTGCCGCGATTCACGCCAAAGCCGAACGCGCCGAGCAAACGGATTGGTCGCAGATCGTCGCACTTTACGATGTGCTGCTTCGCCTGCAGCCGTCGCCAGTCGTGGAATTGAATCGCGCTGCTGCCATCGCGATGGCGGAAGGTCCTCTGGAAGGACTTCGTTTGCTCAATGAGCTCGAACAAAGGAGAGAGCTGCGCGGTTACTACCTTCTGCCCGCGGCACGTGGAGACCTTTCTCGACGGCTAGGTGACTGGACCGCAGCCGCCGAAGCGTACCGTCAGGCGCTTGCCCTGGTCAGCAACGAAACGGAGCGACGATTTCTAACCAGACGTCTTGCCGAGGCAGAGTCCCAAGCGCGCTAACCTAAAAGCTGCCGCGAGTGCCATCGCTATAATTAAGCTGCAAGCTGACGACTGATAGCTGATAGCTTTCCTCATGCGCTTCGAACTCTTCATCGCGACCCGCTACCTGCGGGCGAAACGACGACAGGCGGTAATTGGCGTCATTACCGGCATTTCGATCGCCGGAGTCGCCGCCGGAGTCGCTTCGCTGGTCGTAGCGCTCGCCATCAATAATGGATTTCGCGAGGATCTGCAGAACCGGCTGCTGGGCTCGACCTCGCATATCAATATCTTGCGCCTTGAAAGCGATGGCATAAAAGACTGGCGTCCTCTGATGGACAAGTTGGCGAAGCAGCCTCACATAGTGGCTGCAGCGCCGGCGATTTACGAGCAGGTACTGATTTCGCGAGGTCCGCGGGCGCGCGGGGCGGTTTTGAAGGGAATGATCCCGGCCTACGAAAGCAAAGTCAGCGATTTGCTGGGCACGGTAAAGATTGGTTCGATGGATCCCCTCGCTGAGGGCGCCGTGCAGCCGGGTCTTCGAACCGGCAGTGATGGGAAGGCGGGTTCATCCGTTGGTACTTCGGGATCAGGCACGACCTCCAATTCTGGAAATTCGCCCGACGCAATGAATTCAGTGCATGACCGCGTGGCTTCGATGCCGCCTATCGTTCTCGGCAAAGACATTGCCGAAGACCTGGGCGCAACCCTGAACTCGATTGTGCTGGTCACCAGTCCGCAGGGCGAATTAACGCCGTTTGGATTGGTGCCGAAATACATTCGCTTCCGCGTAGTCGGTATTTTCAACTCCGGTTTCTTTGATTATGACAGCTCCTGGGCATTTACTCGGTTGGTGGACACGCAACAACTCGAAGGTCTGGGCGATCAGATTACGGTGCTCGAGTTCAAGGTGGATGACATTTACCAGGCGGGCCAGATTTCGCAACAGCTGGAACAGGCCGCTGGCAACGGCTTCATGGCGACGAACTGGATGGAACAAAACAAGGCCCTGTTCCGGGCGCTGCGGCTGGAAAGGCTGGTCACTTTCATTACTATCGGCCTCATCGTCTTTGTCGCGGCCCTGAATATTCTGATTTCACTCACCATGATGGTGATGGAGAAGACCCGCGACATCGCTGTCCTTATGTCGATGGGAACCCGTAAATCACAGATACGCCGCCTGTTTATCACGCAAGGGCTTCTGATCGGGCTGGTCGGCACCGCCATCGGGTTGGCACTCGGGTACGCGCTTTCGTGGGCAGGCGGACATTATCATTTGCTGTCGCTCGCTCCCGAAGTCTATTCAATTGATTACGTGCCTTTTGCTCCCCGCGCGAGTGACGGTTTTCTGGTCGCGTTGGTGGCTATCGGGATTTCCCTGATTGCAACGTTGTATCCATCCTGGTCGGCGGCCCGGATTCTTCCTGCGGAAGCCTTGCGCTACGAATGACCTTTGCCCAGGTTTGTGACCATGGTCATGTCGTATTTCTCAAAAAGTGGGCTTAAGGTTCCCTTCATAGAGGGTTCTCGCACTTTGCGGTGAATGGTTTCTGGTCCTTACGACAAGATCAAAAGCTTTACCGCAAAGGTCGCAAAGAAATGCCGCAAAGTGCGCAAAGGAATTCTGAACCCGGCGTATTTGGCTCGGCGCAATGTTTTGGCTCCGGCATTCATGTTTTAATGAGGATTGCGCCCCGTAGAATTCAGGCTTTTAGCAAGGCTAGAAGCTAGCGGCCAGCAGCGCCCTTGAGCCGAGGAGCCGGTCTTTTGCATCTAACGGAACGGGAAATGATTCTTCGTGTGGAAGGCCTCAAGAAGGTCTTCCGTTCAGGTGAATCAGACCTGGTGCTCTTTGAAAACTTGTCATTCCAGGTGGCTAGGGGCGAATTGCTGGCGATCGTGGGCGAATCGGGATCGGGTAAGAGTACCTTGTTACACATCCTGGGCGCTCTTGATAGGGCTTCTGCGGGTGACGTATACTGCGCCCACTTGCGATTGAGTTCGCTATCAGAAGATGACGCGGCCGGGTTCCGCAATCACGAACTTGGTTTCGTCTGGCAATTCCATTACCTGCTGCCGGAATTTACGGCACTGGAAAATGTGGCCATGCCGCTTCTGCTGCGGGGTGTCTCCCAGCAGAAAGCGGAGGGAGAAGCTTCGCGATGGCTGCACGAGGTAGGCTTGGAGCAACGTTCGCATCACCGCGCGGGTGAACTATCAGGCGGTGAACAGCAACGAGTAGCTCTGGCACGGGCACTCATCACCCAGCCCAAGCTTTTGCTGGCGGATGAGCCAACCGGAGACCTTGATGGCCGCACAGCGGACTCAGTTTTTGAATTGATTGCCCGGTTACATCGCGATTACCAGCTCACCTCTCTCATTGCCACCCACAATTTTGCCTTTGCCCGGCGTTGCCACCGGGTGCTGCGATTGCAGCGTGGGCGAATGGAGGAAATTTCGCCGGAGACACTTTCCGGCTAAGAATCGTGACGGGAATTGACATACTTACCGGCAAACGTGCCGAAATGGGAAAAGGGCGAAACATTTGTAACCAGTTGCAAGTGCAACGGAGGAAACAATATTCGGGTTTCTTTGGTAATGAACCAGGTAACAAACCCGAGAGTACAAACGGCGCTTCTGGGCCATAGACGCAGTGGTAAGTTGATTGCATAATGATCTTGGGGCCAGTGGTTTCCCAGGGCGGCCACAAGCGAGTCATCGTCGGTCCTGGGGGAGCCAAGGGGGTAGGGCTTTATGTTTGAGCGTTATACGGAAAAAGCAAGGCGCGTCATCTTTTTTGCGCGTTATGAAGCCAGCCAGTTCGGGTCTCCTTATATTGAGACCGAACACCTGCTGCTGGGGCTTCTGCGCGAAGACAAAGCCCTGACGAACCGGTTCCTTCGTTCTCATGCTTCGGTTGAATCCATCCGCAAGCAGATCGAAGGGCACACAACCATCCGGGAGAAGGTTTCAACATCGGTTGACCTGCCGTTAAGCAATGAATGCAAAAGGGTTTTGGCCTATGCAGCGGAAGAAGCGGAACGGCTTTCGCACAAGCACATCGGGACCGAGCACTTGCTTTTGGGTTTATTGAGAGAAGAGAAGTGCTTTGCCGCCGAGATCCTGCACGAGCGCGGACTCCGGCTTTCGACCATCCGTGAGGAACTGGCACGAAGCAGCCAGGAGAAATCGCAGCCGCAACGTCAGCGCGAATCTTCTTTGTTGAGCGAGTTTTCCCGCGACCTGACTCAGGCCGCCATGGACAACCAGCTCGATCCTCTTGTAGGTCGCGAAGGCGAGTTGGAGCGCGTAATCCAGATTCTGTGCCGTCGCACCAAGAATAATCCGGTGCTGATCGGCGAGCCGGGCGTCGGTAAGACCGCCATCGTGGAAGGATTAGCTCAGCGTATCGCGGACGGAGAAGTCCCTTCGTTCCTGGCTGACAAACGCATCCTCGGCCTGGATCTGTCACTGATTGTGGCCGGCACCAAGTATCGCGGACAGTTTGAAGAGCGGTTGAAGACCATCATGAAGGAATTGATGGAGTCGCAGAATTCCATCATTTTCATCGATGAGCTTCACACTCTGGTGGGAGCAGGATCAGCGGAAGGATCGCTTGACGCCGCGAACATCTTGAAACCGGCACTGTCGCGGGGCGAAATTCAGTGCATCGGAGCCACCACGCCGGGCGAGTATCGCAAGTCGATCGAAAAAGATCGTTCGCTGGAACGTCGTTTCCAGGCGGTAAAAGTACCTCCGCCGGATGAAGTCAACGCCACCAAAATTCTGTTCGGGATCAAAGACCGGTACGAGAAGTTCCACGCCGTCACTTACACGGACGAGTCCATCAACTTTGCCGTATCGCATTCGAATCGATATATTCCGGACCGCTTCCTGCCGGACAAGGCGATCGATCTCATCGACGAAGCCGGAGCGCGCGTAAAGCTGCGCCAGACTTCGTTGCCCGAGGAGATCACGGAAGTTCAGAAGCGGATCAAGTTCATCGTCCACCGTATGGAGAACGCTATCGCGAACCACGAGTTCGAGAAGGCGCGCTTCTACTCGGATGAGGAACGCAAGGAGCGCGAGAACCTGCGCGCTCTTCGCGAAAAATATCACCTCGATGAGTCCTCCACCGGCGTTGTCGGCCGGGAGGACATCGAGGACGTGGTATCGCGCTGGACCGGCGTACCCATCACCTCGATTAAAGAGGAAGAGTCGCAGAAGCTGTTGCGCATCGAAGAAGAGCTGCACAAGCGGATCATCTCGCAGGACAAAGCCATTATCGCTTTGGCCCGCGCTATCCGCCGCAGCCGGGCTGGTCTGAAGAGTCCGAATCGGCCGATCGGTTCGTTCCTCTTCCTTGGACCCACGGGCGTCGGCAAGACGGAAGTAGCCCGTACCCTGGCGCAGTTCATGTTCGGCAGCGAGAAGTCGCTGGTCCGCTTCGATATGTCCGAGTTCATGGAAAAACACTCGGTCTCGAAGCTGATCGGTTCGCCTCCGGGATATGTGGGCTACGAAGAAGGCGGACAGCTTACGGAACGCGTAAAGCGGGCGCCGTATTCGGTCGTCCTGCTGGATGAAGTCGAGAAGGCGCATCCGGACGTGTTCAACATCCTGTTGCAGGTATTCGAAGACGGCCAGTTGACTGACGGTCTGGGCAACACGGTCGATTTCAAGAACACGATCATCATCATGACCTCGAACATCGGCGCCCGGCACCTTCAGAAACGTGAAGGCCTCGGCTTCCAGTCGAGCAATGAGGACATGATTTCGGGCAAGGTCGAAGACCTGGTGAAGGGCGAAGTGAAGCGCACCTTCAATCCGGAATTCCTTAACCGTCTGGACGAGATCATTCTGTTCACCGCACTGGGCGAGCAGGACCTGATCCAGATTCTCGAACTGATGGTGAACTTGCTGAACCAGAACCTGTCGCAAAAATCGATCACTGTCACGGTGACCGACGAAGCGAAGAAGTGGATCCTGAACCAGACACTCGGCGATCGCAGCTATGGTGCGCGTCCCCTGCGGCGGGCTTTACAGAAGTACATCGAAGACCCGCTGTCAGAGGCGCTGATCCAGGGCACGATCACCACGCGGCCGGCCTTCATCGAGGTCTTCCTCGATGGGGAGAAGCTTTACTACCGTCCGGTGGATTCGGAAAAGACCGAGGGTGTGTTGTTGTACGAAAATTAGCGCTCAGCAATCAGCATTCAGCCGTCAGCTCACGCTGGCGGCTTTGTTTTCTGGGCGAACTTTAAAGGTCAAAAGCGTTTAACCGCGAAGGACGCAAAGCACGCTAAGTCTCTGTTTTCTTTATTGCGTACTTTGCGGTTAAAGGCTTTGCTAAGAAATTCTCAACCGTATGAAAGTCGTCGTCTATTCCGCGTACTGGTGCCCCGATTGCCGTGTCGCCAAGCGTTTCCTGCAGGAGCACAACGTCCCTTTTTCGGAAGTGGATATCGAAAACACGCCGGGAGCCGCCGACGAAGTGGTTGCCCGCACCGGTAAGCGTGCCATTCCGCAATTCGTCATTGATGGGGAATGGGTTCAACCCTACCGGGTCGGCGAAGGCTTCCTGTACGAAGAGATGTCCGAACGTCTGGGTATTAAAGAGATTTAGGCCACCCGTACATCACCTTCCGTACCCTAGTACACCCAGCGTTCAGCCCCCAAGATAGTAGATGAGGTCTGCCCGGCGGACACGGATTTCCCTCCCCCTTTTATCCCCCGGCAGACAGCTTGCCTCATGGCCGAAAATCACAATCCATTGGAAGAAGAACCGGTCTGCAAGACGTGGTCCCGGATGGTTGAAGTTGTGCTGGGCCTGTTCCTGGTGGTGGGAACCGGGATTCATGGTGCACTACTATTCGCCCCTCCCTCCGCCTCTCGCGATGCCGCTTCCGGCCAATCCGACGACTGCTGAGGAGCGCAAGACTGAGCACCAGCGGGACGCTTTTCAGCAGAGCCAACTCAAGCAGAGTGAGTTGCAGCAGAATGAACTGCGGCAGCTTACCCGGGACGTAGACGAACTCAAGCAGGAACAGGCCATGCCCGCGTTGGTGCTGAACCGCTATCGCAATTCCATTTGTTACATCTTCGGTGTTTACCAGGTGGCGATGCCGGGAAAGCGGCCTGCGCTGCGCGCCCGGATTTCCGGGACCGGATTTGTGGTGGCGGAAGGCCTGCTGGCCACGAATCGTCACGTTGCGCAACCGTGGTATGGAGATGCCGAGTCTGATGCGCTGATCCGGAAGGGCGCCAAACCGCTACTGGAAAAGCTGGTGGCATTCTTCCCTGGATTCCCTTTGCCCGTCGATATCACGCCGCTGGTACTTTCGGCGCACGGCGACCTGGCGGTACTGAGAGTAGAGAATTCTGAGGCGATCAGCCGGCTTCGGCCCTTGCCGTTGGCCGAGCAAGTCTCGAATCCCGGAGAACTGGTCGCTGTAGTCGGATATCCGATGGGTGTTTTAGGGATGGTGGCAAAGTCGCCTCCCGCGGTTTATGACCGCCTTGCGTTCCGTCCTGACGATATCGGGGCTGCGAACGAACTGGCCGCATTGTCTCTTATCCGGCCCTCCGCGACCTGCGGACACTTGGGAGACGTGGTCGGCGACAAGCTGATTTACGACGCCCCCACCGCGCACGGCGGTAGCGGCGGCCCAGTATTCAACTCGCAGGGTGAGGTCATCGGCATCAACGAAGCTTATATTGACGGCTTCTCCGGCGGCACCCTGGGCGTGTCAGTGCAGGCCTTGCGTCCGCTGATCATAGCGGCTCAGAAACATTAAACCGTTGGTTGTCCACGCCAGATCCTTCACGGCCTGAAGGCCGCTCAGGATGACGCAAAAAGAGAGTAAGGATTGAGGACAGCGCAAGGCGCCGGGCTATTTACAACAGGCGTCATCCTGAACCCGGCTTCAGCCGGTGAAGATCTGGCGTGAGTTGGCGGGAACCTCGTTACGCTTTGACGACTTTACCGCTGCGCAGGCAGGACGTGCAGACGCGGATGCGTTTGGTAGCAGCTCCCACTTTGGCGTGAACTGGACGCAGGTTGACGTTCCAGCGCCGCTTGGTCACGTTGTGAGCGTGGCTGATATTGTTCCCGAATTGCGGCCCCTTGCCGCAGAGATCACAGACATGTGCCATTGACTACTCCAGGTAAGTAGAAACTTTAGGTTCGAAACACCTATTTTATCGAAATTTTCCATCTTTGACCAGCCGTGTGTCAGCCTCATACTTTCGCGCGCTCCTACACTGACTTAGCTGCCAGGAAGACTGTGCGATACTGAAAAAGTGACGTCTCCCGATCCAAAATCGGTCAAAGTGAACCTGACTACGGGCTCGGGGATGGACATTGAGTGGAAGGACGGACACCACTCCCACTACCCTTTCTCGTTTCTGCGCGATGCCTGCCCATGCGCTCTATGTGACGACGAGCGTGGCAAGTCCCACCGCGAGCCCGGCGAGCAGCCCAAGCCAGTACCCGGTTCACTACCTATGTTCAAAGCGGCGGTTAAGCCTCTGACGGCTGAGGGAGTGGGCAAGTATGCCATCAAATTTCACTGGAATGATGGCCACGAGCTGGGCATCTATTCCTGGCAGTTTCTGCGCGACGTTTGCCCGTGCGAGGAGTGCAAAGCGGCCCGGACGGCGGTGAAGGCAGGATAGCGACGTTGCAGGACGGAAGATTCAGCAGAACGGCCCACGGGGTTGCGGTTCGACGTGCCGCACACCAGCTTTTTGACCAGCCCAGGGTTCTCGACGACCCGCTGGCTTTGCCGATTATCGGTCGAGAAGCAACCGAAAAGCTGCGTACCAGCCCGAGAGTTCAAAGCTCAACCGCCCGCGCCTTTCGAGCGTTCATGGCGGCGCGCAGCCGGTATGCCGAGGACCAGCTTGCGAAAGCTGTCGCCCAGGGAGTTAAGCAATTTGTCGTTCTTGGCGCCGGACTGGACACCTTCGCTTATCGCAACCCGTACTCGGACCTGCGTGTGTTTGAGGTGGACCATCCGGCAACACAAGCCTGGAAACGCGGTCGATTGCAGGATGCCGGCATTGCGATCCCCCAGTCCTTGATCTTCGTGCCCGTTGATTTCGAACAGCAGACGTTGGCCACGGAACTTCAACGTGGTGGTCTTGATCACGAGCAGCCCGCATTCTTCTCCTGGTTGGGTGTGACGCCGTATCTCACGCGAGAATCGTGCATGGCGACCCTGGGCTTTATCGGGAAGATGCCTTCAGGCAGTGGCGTAGCCTTCGACTTCGCGGTCGATCCAAAGTTGCTTGGGTTAAAGCAACGGCTGGCGCTATTTGTGCTGTCCCGACGCGTTGCCGCGGCTGGCGAACCGTTCCAGCTCTTCTTTCGTCCGGAGGAACTTGTCAAGGAACTCAAGCAATCGGGATTTAGAAACACTGAGATACTCGGAGTACGAGAAATCAACGAGCGGTACTTTAATAATCGAGGCGACGGCCTGCGCGTTGGCGGCGATTTGGGAAAATTAATGGGCGCATGGGTTTGAGACACGTCGATCCTGAATCCCCTGTAAAATTCAATCAGGGACATGCGGGGTAGTTTCTAGCGAGCAATGGAATTTTCCTGCGATTCCGCCAAACAGTTTCTCCTGTCCAAGTTAGCCGAACAAGCCAGCCATGACGGCCTTGCTCTGGATGACATCGAGCGGAGGATGTTTCTGTTCTCGGAATCTGGCAGACCTGACTTCGACGCGAAAGAGAAATTCGAGACGGATTATGCTCTAGCGAATATGAGTCCAAAGTCGCGAAACTACTTGCCAGATCGTACGAGCGCGACAAGAAGAACGAACACGGCAAAGCCTTATGGAGCGAGGCATTCAAAGCTCTTAGTAAAGAAGACTTCTATGGTCTGGTGATGGTTGACCAGGCGAAGATCCCGAGGGCAAATGAAGCTCTTACGGGAAATTCAGAGTCTTGGAAGTTCTTGCTAGGGATGCTGCCTTTTGCAGCGGTCGAAATTGGGCTGCTCGTTGTGGGGGCGATCGTAGTTTTCCAGCCTTTCAGGTTTGGTTTGCACCTGCCGGACTGGGTTCGACTGCTTTTGTTGCCGGTATTTTTCTGGATATGTTGGTATGTCGGGAAGATCTTCGCCCGAAAAGAGTCGCAGAAATCGGCTCGACGCGAATCGCAGCCTTCTTAGGAATTTTGAATTGTCTTTCCTCGATAAACTCAACCCGCAACAGCGCGAAGCCGTCGAAACCACGGACGGACCGGTGCTGATCCTCGCCGGCGCGGGTAGCGGCAAGACGCGGGTGATCACCTACCGCATCGCCTATCTGATCGAGAATCGCGGCATCATGGCCGACTCCATTCTGGCCATGACTTTCACCAACAAAGCCGCACAAGAGATGGTGGAGAGGGTGGAGAAGCTGGTTGGCGGGCTCTCGGTCGCCAAGCCTGTGATCTCAACCTTCCACTCTTTCTGTGTACGCGTACTGCGGCGCGATATCGAACAGCTTCGCATTCCATCATCTGTGCCTGGGGTGCCGCCCATCGGATTGACCAAGAGTTTTGTTATCTATGACGAGTCTGACCAGCAGCAACTGGTCAAATCGGTCATGCGGCGGCTCGGCATTGACGACAAGCAGACTACGCCGCGGTCGGTGCTCTCCCAAATTTCATGGGCGAAGAACCATATGCTCGATCCGCAGGAAATTTATCTGCAATCGGGTGATCCCAAGACGGAAAAAGTTGCTCATATTTACGAGGAGTATCGCAAGGAGCTGCGGAAAGCCAATGCCCTCGATTTCGATGACCTGCTGCTCGAAACCGTGCGCCTGTTGAAGGCGGTGCCTGCGGTTCGCGACTACTACAACCGTCGCTTCCAGTACGTGATGATCGACGAGTATCAGGACACGAACCGGCCGCAATACCAGCTCATGCTGCTGCTGGCCGGAAGTCACCACAATATCTGCGCCGTGGGCGATGAAGACCAGTCCATTTATTCCTGGCGCGGAGCGGATATTCGCAACATTCTGGAGTTTGAAAAAGACTTTCCTGAGGCGAAGATCATTCGCCTGGAGCAGAACTACCGCTCCACCCAGAATATTTTGCAGGCTGCCTCGTCCGTGGTCTCCAACAATCTCAAGCGTAAAGGCAAGAATCTTTGGACGTCGCGCCAGGGTGGCACGAAGATCGGCTACTACGAAGCGCCGGACGGCGAAAACGAAGCTCTCTTTGCCGCCGACTATATCGCGAAATATCTGCGTGAGGCGGTCGAGCAGGGCGAGAACACTCGGGCCGCCGTGCTCTATCGCACTAATTCGCAGTCGCGATTATTTGAAGAAGCCATGCGGCGCTACCAGTTGAAGTACCACGTAGTCGGCGGCTTTTCGTTCTACGAGCGCGCTGAGATCAAGGACATGATTTCGTATCTCAAGGTCATCCACAACCCGGACGACACGATCTCATTGCTGCGGGTGATCAATACGCCGGTGCGCGGAATTGGCAAGACCAGCATTGAGACATTGGAACGGGTGGCGCTCGAGACCGGACTGTCTCTATGGGGAGCGATCGGTGAGGTGATTAAACGTCAGCTTCTGCCGCAGCGAGCGGTGGCGGCGCTTAAATCTTTTGCGAACCTGATCGAAGACGGACGCGCCATTCTGGGCGGAACCTACGCGGAGCGACTGGAGGAGACGGCGAGGGCTGAAGCAGAGGCGGGAGAGTCCGCTTTGCCGCAGGCAACTCGCCTGCGCGAAACAGAGGATGCAGAGAGCGATGCACCGGCCGAAGCGGATGACACGGATTTCAGTCCAGACAACTTTTCGTTTGATTTCGGGCCTGCCGAGGAAGAAGTGGCCGAGCCTGAATTACCGGAAGTAGGATTGCCCGAGCTGGCGAGCGCTCAGCCTGACGATGTGGAGGCGGGACGCCTCGACGACAGCCGGCAGGATGCCGTCGCTACTGCCGACACTCCGACTCCCAGTACCGCTGACATTCTAAAATTTCTTATTGATCGCACTGGTTACATCAAGCTGCTTGAGCAGGAAGATACTCCAGAGGCCTATTCACGCATCGAAAACTTGCGCGAACTGGTGAACGCGGCCATGGATTCGCGTGACCGCGGAGAAACCCTCGACCAGTTTCTCGACCATGCCGCCCTGGTAAGCGACGCCGACGCCTACGACGAGGCTGCCCAGATCACGCTGATGACGCTGCATGCGGCCAAAGGTCTGGAATTCCCACTGGTGTTTCTGGGTGGTCTGGAAGAAGGTCTGTTTCCACACTCACGGACGTTTCTGCAGCCTGATGACATCGAAGAAGAGCGACGGCTGTGCTATGTGGGCATGACGCGCGCGATGGACACTTTGGTCCTGACCCGGGCGGTTTACCGCCGCCGTTACGGTACAGATCTGCCCGAGGCCAGCATCCCGTCGCGGTTTCTTGAAGAGGTTCCGGCGGGACTGGTCGAAGAGTTGGGAACTTCCCGTAAGGCCCGAAGGGTCGCCGCCGATTCGTATGGTGGCTATGCGCGGGCCGGTCGCACGCAATCGCACGAACCAGAATCTTCACACTATGCCTATGAAGATGAGGACCAGAGTGCAGCGTGGTCTGGCAATACGAAGCAGGAAAAGCCGCGCCTATTTGGGCAAGTCCTATAATTCAATCGACAACATTGCCGAGTTCTTTGCCTCTCGAGGCAAGAAGTTCAGCCTTCCGAGGGTGCCGGTCGAAGAGCCCAAGGGCCGGAAAGGTTTTCGCCCGGGACAGAAAGTCCGCCATCCGAAATATGGCGAAGGCACCGTCTACCAGCGAGAAGGAGACGGTGAAGATGCCAAGATTACGGTACAATTCCCTCGCTTCGGTTTGAAGAAGCTGGTAGAGAAGTATGCACAGCTGGAACGGGGTTAATGCGGCTTCTTAGCTTCTAGCTCCTGGCCAATCCGAGCGTCGCATGGTTCTCGATATGGTCCAATTCGATCTGTTTGGCTAGAAGCAAGCAGCCAATTTTTAAGGAGAAATAAACAGCACTCATGGCAAACACAAGCAGCCTGACTAAGGAAGAACGCAAGAAAGCGAAGCGAGCGGTTCGCAAGAAGAAAAAGACGGAGACTCCGTTGAAGCCACGCGAGTATGCCCGAGGCTCGGCGAAGCGCAAGGTGAAAAAGCTGGCGCGCGGTACGGCGAAGAGGTAAGAGCGGCAATTAGTTTCGGCGATTCGTGCGGACGTTCGACCTTTGTTGGACGTCCGCTGACGAATTGCCGATTGCCGAGTCGGATTGCTAGAAGCCTTCAGGAGACAACAACCCTTTGGCACAACCACCGTCGGCACGTACTTCCGATCACCAGCTTCTCTGCTGCAAGTCCATTGACAAACTGATTGCCGAGGCCGACGAGCCCGGGCATCGTCTGAAAAAGACGCTTGGTCCGTGGTCGCTTACGGCGTTGGGTATCGGCGCGATCATCGGGTCAGGGATCTTCGTCCTGACCGGCACCGCGGCGGCGGGAGAGCACTTCGAAGCGCCTTCTATCCTGCACGCCCAAGTGCTGGACCTGATCGGAAACTTCCTGCGAACGGGAAGCACGGCAGGCGCGCTGATGCATGGGCGTCCGCCGGCCGGGCCTTCTATCGCGATTTCATTTTTGCTGGTAGCGGTCGCCTGCAGCTTTGCCGGCTTGTGCTATGCCGAACTGGCTTCGATGATTCCCATCGCTGGCAGTGCCTATACATATTCTTACGCGACCTTGGGTGAGATTTTTGCCTGGATCATCGGATGGGATCTGATTCTCGAATATGTCGTAAGCAATGTTGCGGTTGCAGTGGGCTTCAGCGGATACGCCAAGGCCCAACTAGCCGCCTTTGGGATAGATCTGCCCAGTCAATGGGCAAGCCCTGTCTGGGCTTCGGGGAAGTGGACGGGCGCATATTTCAATCTGCCCGGCTTTCTCATAGTTTTTATCCTGACGTTGCTGCTTGTGCGCGGAGTAAAGGAATCGGCCGGGGCCAACAACGTGATGGTGTTGGTCAAAATCGGCGCGATTCTGACCTTTCTGGTTGTGGGTGGCATGCTCATCAACCCAGCCAACTGGACTCCCTTTGCCCCATCGGGCTTTGCCGGCATCGTGACCGGCGGCGCCATCGTGTTCTTCACTTATATAGGTTTCGATTCGGTATCCACCGCGGCTGAGGAATGTAAAACGCCGCAACGTGACCTGCCTTTCGGAATTATCGCGTCACTCATCATCTGCACAATTCTCTACGTGGGCGTCGCAATAGTTTTGCTCGGCATGATGAAGTACACCACTTTCGTCTCCGGGGAAGCGGCGGAAGCGCCGGTGGCTTATGCGCTTAAACAACTGGGTGCACACCCCGTTTTTCGTTCGATCATCGTGGTTGGCGCGCTGACGGGCATGATTTCGTCGCTGCTGGTATTTCAATACGGCCAGGCGCGTATCTGGTACGCCATGTCGCGCGACGGCCTTCTCCCAAAACTGTTTTCCGCGGTACATCCGAAGTACAAGACTCCGCACTGGTCGACTTGGATTGCCTGCTTTGCGGTGGGAATTCCTGCCGGGCTGGTAGATATTGGCGACGCGGCCGATCTTTCCAACATCGGAACGCTGTTCGCTTTTGTGCTGGTTTCACTGGGTGTGATCTTTTTGCGGCGCCGGCAACCTGATCGTCCGCGCGCTTTCCGGGTTCCTTTTGTGCCCTGGTTTCCGCTGATTTCCGTGCTGTTGTGCGGCGGCCTGATGACAGGACTCACTGTCATCACCTGGTTGCGCTTCTTCATCTGGCTCGGACTGGGAATGCTGATCTATGTTTTTTACAGTCGGCATCACAGCGAGTTCGCGAGAGCCAAGGGCGAATAAGACGCGCGGGCGTCATCCTGACGGCTTTAGTCAGGAAGGATCTGGCGTGCACGCCGACGCGACGTGAAGAGTTTAGAAGCTCCACTCGCCAAATCCTTCGCAAGCTCAGGATGACTCCTCTCCGCAATAGGATTTTGACTAGTTCACGACCCAAGTTTGTCCTGCAAATCAGCCCTCTTCCATCTACAATCTGAAGGATGGATCGTCCCAGCTCATTCCTCGTTACTCTTCCCAAGGCGGAGCTGCACCTCCATCTGGAGGGTTCCATCGATCCCACGACGCTGGTCGAACTGAGAAGGCGTCACGGAAAAACAAGTACGCTGGCGGAGATCGAACAGTTATACCGCTACGACGACTTCAACGGTTTTCTGATGGCCTTCAAGGCTGTCACCGAGGACCTTCAGACTCCGGACGACTACGAGCTGATTACCTATCGGATGATGGAAAGGCTCAAAGCGGAAAACGTGCTTCACGCCGAAGTGTACGTTTCCGTCGGAGTTTGCCTGTGGCGCAAGCAGGATTTTGATGCGATTTTCGAGGGCCTGGATCGGGGGTGCCGGAAGGGTGAACGCGATTTTGGCGTCTCGCTGCTGTGGATCTTCGATGCTGTGCGCCAGTTCGGTCCCGGGGCGGCCCGCGAGGTGTTTGGTACGGCAGTTCGACACATGGATCGAGGGGTGGTGGGTATCGGCATCGGAGGCGACGAGCAGAAAGGGCCTCCCGAGTTGTTCCGTGAAGCCTACGCCTATGCTTCGGACCGCGGCCTCCGTCTTACAGCCCACGCGGGAGAGAACGCCGGATCAGAATCCGTATGGGGCGCGTTGAACCTTCGCGCGGAGCGGATTGGGCATGGATTGGGTGCAGCGCAGGATCCTGAACTGGTTGAGGTATTGGCCACCCGGCAGGTGCCCGTGGAGATTTGCCTCACCAGCAATCTGCGCACGGGTGCTTGTTCCTCGCTAAGCGCGCATCCCGCACGCCAATATTTCGATCAGGGGGTGATGATCACTCTCAACACTGACGACCCTGCAATGTTTCGTACGTCCCTCGCACGGGAATATCAGCTTGCCCAGCAGGCGTTCGGCTTTACCGATGAACATCTGCGGGAGCTGGCCCGGAATTCCTTCGAGGCATCCTTCCTTCCGGCAGAAAAGAAACTGACATTCCTGAATTTGTTTGACGCGGCGGCAGCCCACACTTAGCCTTTCCTGACCGTTTCTTCCCTGGAGCGTATGCATGAAGGCAGTGTTGACCGCTTGTGTGTGTCTGGTTGCTTTGCTGAATGCGGCGGCGAGCCAAAAACCATCTGGACCTGAAACTCTCATTTTGACCAACGTGAACGTAGTGAATACACGAGACGGCGGGGTCGATGAGGGAGTGACCGTGGTTATCAGCAAGGACCTCATCACCGGAGTGGGAAAGGTGGGTTTTGTCCCCGAGCGGCGGAGCCTCGTGATCATCAATGCCAACGGTAAATATTTGATCCCCGGGCTGTGGGACATGCATGTGCACAGCGCCTTCATCTCGCCAGCGTGGGATGAAAATGTGATTTATCCGCTATACATCGCCAATGGCGTGACTGGCGTTCGCGATATGGGCGGAGATCCCGACGTGCTCGACCGCAGGAGAACCCGCATCGAGAGCGGAGAATTGTTGGGTCCTCATTTGATTCTGGCGGGTCCATTTCTCGCGCAGGGAAAGAGTGACAAACAAACCATTGCCGTGAGTACGCCGGAAGAAGCGCGCGCTGCCGTGGACACCGTGAAAACCCGAGGCGAAGATTTCGTCAAGATACTCAATGTTCCGCGCGATGCGTATTTTGCCATTGCGGACGAGGCGGCAAAACAGAAAATTTCCTTTGTCGGTCACGTGCCTTATTCCGTCAGCGCGCGCGAAGCGGTGGCGGCGCGACAGAAAAGCATTGAGCACCTGAGCGGAATCCTGCTAGCCTGCTCATCCAGAGAAGAGGACTTTCGCGCCCAGGGACTGACCGCGCTGGCGAGCCGGGATTACGCCACTTACCAGAAACTTGGGCCCCAGATCATCGCCACCTACGATCCCGCCAAAGCGCGTGCGCTATTCCTCCAAATTGCGCAGAGCAATACCTGGCAGGTCCCAACCATGGTTTGGACGCAGGCGAATAGCCGGATTGACAACCCCGATCTCGAGAACGACACGCGCCTGAAGTACATTCCCGCTCCAATACGTGAACAATGGAACCCGGCCAAACTTCTAAAAAATACCTCACCGGAGGAATTGACGGGGTTAAAGGCAGAAGCCGCCCGCGACATGGACCTGGTGAAAGCGATGCGGGACACGGGAGTCAAATTCATGGCAGGCAGCGACGGACCGGATCCGTACGTGTTCCCCGGGTTCAGTTTGCACGATGAACTGGAATGGCTGGTGAAATGCGGGTTTACGCCATTGCAAGCGTTGCAGACGGCCACCTACAATCCTGCTCTCTTTCTTGCCAAAGTGGACAAATACGGAGTGGCGGAGACTGGACATGTGGCCGATCTGGTGCTGCTGGACGCAAATCCACTACAGGACATTCACAACACTCGCAAGATTTTCGGGGTTGTGGTGGGCGGCAAGTATTACTCCCGTGGAGCTCTGGACAAAATGCTTGCACAAGTCGCGACACTCGCCGCGCAGCCTTGAGCCGCGGTAGTCGCAAAGGGTTGGACATCTTATGACTCAGCACATCGGCATCGTCGCATGCAGCGCGGAAGGAGCCGCGCTCTGCTATCGCACCGTCGCTCTCGAAGGAGCCAAGGCACTCGGGCCGCACGATCACCCCGAGGTCTCGATGCATACGCATCCTCTGGCGCGTTACATGGGTTGCATCTACGCCAACGATTGGCAGGGAGTGGCGGATCTGATGTTGTCGTCGGCCGAAAAGCTGGCAGGAATGGGAGCCGACTTCCTTATCTGTCCCGACAACACCATCCATCAGGCTTTTCCTCTGTTTCAGAGCCGCTCTCCGAGACCGTGGTTACATATTGCAGAAGAGGTCGGGAATGAAGCCCGCCGAAATCATTTCAGGCGGCTGGGGGTGCTGGGCACGCGATATTTGATGGAAGGGCCGGTGTATCCGGAGAAGCTGAACGCAGCAGCGCTTGAATATCGTATCCCGGACGCTCCGCAGCGAGAGAAAATCAATCAGATCATCATGGACGAGTTGGTGAACGCAAAGTCTACCCCGGCTTCGCTGGGTTATTTTCAGGATGTCATTCGCACGTTGGCGCAAGAGGGTTGCGACGCGGTGGTGCTGGGCTGCACTGAGATTCCGTTATTGGTCACGCCAGAGTCGTCTGAACTTCCGACGCTTGATTCGACGCGTTTGCTGGCGCGGGCTGCGGTCAGAAGAGCAGTTGGCAAGGCCGTAGAAACCGAAGTCAAAACAGCAAATTAAGAAGGGGAAGAATTTAGATGCGCCTGAAATTCCGACAGCTTTCCGGAAGCTTCGCAGTTTGCCGCCTGCCCCACGATGCTCCGTCTCCCACCTTGACCGCGATCGCGTCTTTTGCTTCTGTCACGCGAACCGGTGATGAGCTCTCAATTGTTTGTCCTTCGGACCAGGTTCCGGTCAACGCGAAATATGAAGATGCCTGGACCTGCTTTAAACTTGAGGGCCCATTTCCCTTTGGGCTGACGGGAATTGTTGCGTCTTTCATCGATCCGTTGGCCGCGAACCAGGTGCCGATCTTTGCCATTTCAACCTTCGATACGGACTACGTTTTGGTTAAGGAAGTGCACGGCGCCGCCGCCCTGCGGATCCTGCAAACCGCGGGGCATGAATTCGTAGTCTGAATTCGTACGCTGAACCAGCAGATTCCCCCTCGCCATTCTCCATTCAAGCCGTAAAACGCGCAGACTGCTGCGCGAACGGTGCACTTTGACGGTGGCTATGCTTTAATAAATACAGTACTTATCGCTATGGCATCGACCCGAACGATCGTGCGCCGCCGTCTTAAGGCCCTTCATCGCAACCTACGGGGAGCGCGGATGGTCGCGGGCGCATTTACCTCGACCGACCATCCATTGTTGGCGCACATTATCCCGATCCGGCGATGCAATCTGGCCTGCGAATACTGCAACGAATACGACGATTTTTCCAAGCCCGTTCCCACTGACGCCATGTTTCGGCGGGTAGACAAGCTGGCGGCGCTGGGGACATCTGTCATTACCATCAGCGGCGGAGAGCCTTTACTGCATCCCGAACTTGATCAGATCATTGCCCGTATTCGCAAGCGCGGCATGATTGCCGGCATGATTACGAACGGCTATCTTCTGGTCGCGGATCGCATTGAGCGTCTGAATCGCGCGGGGTTGGAATGGCTGCAGATTTCGATCGACAACGTCACACCGGATGATGTCTCGAAAAAAAGCCTGAAAGTCCTAGATAGAAAACTTGAGCTGCTCGCCGAGTACGCGGACTTTCATGTGAACATTAATTCCGTCGTGGGCGGTGGCGTCAGCAATCCCCAGGATGCGCTGACCATCGGCAAACGCGCTCTGGGATTAGGTTTCACCTCGACCATCGGCATCATTCACGATGGCACCGGCCAGCTGCAGCCGCTGAACGAAGAAGAGCGGCAGATCTATCAAGAGATGAAGTCGATGGAGAAGAGCAGCTTCACTCGCATCAATGGGTTTCAGGACAACATCGCCGACGGCCGCCCCAATCAGTGGCGCTGCCGTGCCGGCGCCCGTTACCTGTACATCTGTGAAGATGGCCTGGTGCACTATTGCTCCCAGCAACGCGGCTACCCGGGAATTCCGTTGGAGAAGTACACAATCGAAGATATTCGCCGCGAATATTTGTCGGAAAAAACCTGCGCCCCCAATTGCACAGTTTCGTGCGTCCATCAGGTCTCGGTCTTTGATTCCTGGCGTGCTCCGCAATTTCCCGTGCCAGCGTCTATCTCATCAACCGCAAGTTCTTTAGTGCAGATTGAGTAGGGAAGTTGGAGCCACCGGCGGCTATTCGCCGTACTTGCCGATCAGATACTTCCTGACTTCGCCTTGCAACTGCCCGTAGTCGTCATGAATGGTAGCCCGCAAAGCCACTTCGGTAGAATTTCCCTCGGCCAGTCTTTGTAGAATGCGCTGCAGGTCGCTCATACCGTAGGTGTCCCCGATAAATTGGACCGCAGCCAAAGATTCGTCGTAGGCCAATACGGCTTCCATGGGCGAAAAGCGCATGAAACTGCCTTCGAGGGTGTTGAACGGAATCTCCTGCTGCGCTTTGAAGAGTTCCGCCAGGCGGCGGCCACGCGATGACAATGATTTCGGCTCCAAGGCTTGCGCAATACCTTCATTCAGCCACTGCGGGCATCGACCGCCAGATAGCTGGTTGATGAAAGAATGCGCGAGCTCGTGCTTCAGGACACGCGATAGTTCAGGAGTGACGGAGTTCATGCCATTCACCGGTACGCGCAACTTGCCGTCGTTCACTGCACCGGCCCATGAGGGTGACTGGGTCACGTCGAAAAATCCCTGATTGGTATACAGGATCACCGAAATACTGCCCCGAGGGGCCACCCCCAGGTCGCGCACAAGTTCGTCGTAGTGAGATTCCAGGGTAGACACGAGATCGCGGCGTAGGCCTTCAGGGGTCTGGGTGCCTTCGTATTTCAGGGTAAAGTGGTTGGTCTCTTTTTGGGTAAAGTCTGATTCGGCGCTCGCGTCTCGCTCGGCTTTTTCCAGGTATTTCTGCACTTGCGCATCGGGACGCAGCGCCAGGGACCGTTTCCAGCTGCGGATGGCGTCGCGATTCCTGTCGGAGGCAAACTGCGCATAGCCCAGAATGGCCAGGGTGTCGGGGGAATCCGGAGCGACCCGCACCGCTCGTTCCGCGAAGGGAAGCGCTTCAACCGTATTTCCCATGCGAAGGAGCAGTGAAACGTAGTAGTTCAGGATCGTGGGATTCTGACTCTCGAAGCGGAGTGCGGTTTCGAAGAAAGTGCGGGCCTTGCTAAAATTTCCATGATCCATCTCGTGCTTGCCGGAAATGAAATATCCGGCGGCGGATGTATGAGCGTTGCCTTCCTGCTCCAGAGCGGCGAGCGCCTCAGTATCCACCTGGCCATTGCGGATGAGTCTGTCGCTTAGACCAAACTCGCCTTTCAAGTTGTCTGCGGGGGTGAATGACAGGTACTTCGTGAGAGTTCTGGCTGTCTGACGAAGGACTGCGTTCCGGGCGAACGCCTCCAGCTTCGACACGGAGAACAACCGCCTTCGGAATCGCATAGGAGTCCTCTCCTACTTCATACTCGAGATGAGCTCCGTTCTCCCGAACCTGGTCGGCATAGATCGTGCGGCCGTTCTTTAGATGAATGACTTCGGCGGGAGCGCAGACTGCACCCAGGATTAGGCCGGAAGATAATAGAAAGATGACAGGTGCCCGCACTAGGGCGCATTCTAGCAACAGGAGCGACGTCGGCCCACGTGACCATGGTAATCAAGAATATTCAGGCTGGATTGCTGGCATTGTTCGCGGCAGCGGCAGCAATGGCATTGACCGCCGCGCCACTGGCTTGGGCGCAAGAACCGGCTGGGCCGTCGGAACACTCGGCCGAGTCTTTGTACGCGCAGTTGCGAAGTGTCGGGCTGGACAAAACGCGGGTGTACAACATCCGCGACGTGACCCTGGATCGATCCGCGTTCCATATTAGCTTTGAGGATGGAACCATCGCTTTTACCGAAGATGTGGCCGGACGGATCACCGGAGCGTTTTTCGAAGGTGAAGGTGAAGTCCTGCTGTCACCGCCGGACCAGTCAGAACGGGCCTCGATGACACTTTTCACCGGTGCCGCAATTCTCGAAGAAAGATTCCTTACCGCGTATTTTCGCTTTGATGACGAAACCTTCGCGGACCTAAAGCCTTCGCTGCGGCCTGCCGAGCATTCCCAGGAATTTGTTACGCAGTGGAATGCAACCGCGCGCAATCTGGCGGAAACCGATGCCCTGCGATTGCTTCTCAGCTTTAGCAAATTTCTGCCTACATCCGGAGTGGGAGAAACTGCCACGAAATCTCAGAGCGCCAGGAACGACGATCGCATGCTGCACGCGCGAGTACAGGGTTCCAGGCTGGGAATTTTCGATCTCTATTTCGATTCGATGACTCCGGAGCAAGTCTGGGCCGGGCAATTGAAAACAGTTGAAGGAGACACCCACTATGACGTGTGGACGTCATTCTCGGTAGAACCACAGTCCCGGCACGCCGGCACTTCGAGCAGCGTGATGAGTGAAGAAGGCACGCCCAACACGCTTAAGGTTTCGCAGTACCGGATCCAGGCCAAAGTCGAGCCACCTACCAAGCTCGACGCCGATGCGCTGCTGGAGTGTGAAGTGCTGCAGGGCGGCGACCGCGCGGTGCTTTTTGAATTGTCCCGCTTTCTCCAGATCAAGCAGGTGGAGGCGGACGGTAAACCAATAGAGTTCATTCATAACCAGGCGGTGGAAGGTACCCAACTGGCGAGAAAAGGCAACGATCTGGTCGCGGTTGTCTTTCCCCAGCCCCTGCGCCCCGGCCAGAAAATTACTCTGCACTTCGTTTACGGGGGGGAAGTACTCTCCGAAGCGGGAACAGGTCTGCTGTATGTCGGCGCCCGCGGCACCTGGTATCCCAATCGTGGGATGGAAATGTCGGGATTTGATTTGAAGTTCCGCTACCCGGTCGGCTGGACGCTGGTCGCGACAGGGAAGCGAACGGACGGTGCTCTTGCGGGACTGTCTCCCGGAGAAGAAGGCAGTCATTGGATATCCGACCGGCCCATGCCCGTGGCTGGATTCAATCTCGGCAAGTATTCGCGGGTGGCGGCTCGCGCCGGCGAAGTGCAAGTGGAAGCCTATGCAACCAGCGGCGTGGAGCGTGACTTTCCGAAAGGTACGACAGTAGCTAGCGTTCCGCAGCCAATCACCCCTTTCCACCTCGGTCGCGTACCCGACTCCGTGACGATTACTTCACCCCGGCCGTCTCCCGCGAAAAACGCGCAAGCGGTCGTGGATTTGTCCGCCCATGCAGTTGAGTTCTTTGCGAATCGCTTCGGCCCCTATCCATACGCGGATCTGGCGCTGACTCAAATGCCCGGCAATGTCAGCCAGGGTTGGCCGTCACTGATCTTCCTGTCGAGCTTTTCTTTTCTTACGCCCGAGGAAAAATCCGAGCTGCACATGGGCCAGGTGATGAGAATTCTCAGTGACAACGTTATTGCCCATGAAACCGCCCATCAATGGTGGGGCGATCTGATTTCCTGGAAGGGTTATCGCGATCAGTGGATGTTTGAGGCTCTGGCGAACTACAGCGCGCTAATGATGCTGGAGACTGAATCTCCTTCCAAGTTCCGGATAGTCATGGAAAGCTACCGGGAGAACCTGTTGGAGAAAAACAAGGAAGGCTCTCCGCTGGCGGATGCCGGTCCGGTGACGTTCGGTACCCGGCTCACCTGCTCGCATTTCCCCTTAGGCTATGAGGCCATCAGCTACGGACGCGGCACCTGGCTCTTCCACATGTTGCGCTACATGATGCGCGAAGCCGTGCGTGAGAGTAAACCGCATTCCGGAAACGTTTCCGATGCTCAGGCCGACGCGCCATTTTTGCGCGCTCTCAATAAAATCAGACAACGCTTTCAGGAAAAGTCCATGAGTACCCGCGATCTGCTGGAGGCGTTCGAAGAGGAATTACCGCCTTCTCTATGGTTCGAGGGAAAACAATCGCTGGAGTGGTTTGATCAGGGGTGGGTGAACGGTACGGCCCTTCCTCACTTCGAATTGCAAAGCGTGAAATATACACAGAAGCCTGGCGGTACGACCGTTGCTGGAACCATTGCGCAGAATAACTCGCCCCAGGATCTTGTAACTCCCGTCCCGGTTTACGCGGTGGTTGCGGGGAAAACGGTGCTGCTGGGCCAGGTATTCGCGGACGGGCCCGAAACTACTTTCCACTTGTCAGCGCCAGCAGGCACACGGAAGATCGTACTCGATCCGAATCAGACATTGCTGACGCGGCCTCGATGATTCGCCACAATTTTCTCTTCCCGAAAAAATAAACAGTTTTTCCCGAAGCCGATTCCTTGTTCCTTTTCCGGGCTCTTCCGGCCACGTCATTTTTGCGAATCCTGCATTGTATTTCACGCAGATCTGCGCGAAACCACGGCATCCATTCCATTGCGCGCATGTGGTCAAGGATGGAGACAGAAATGCATGGCATTCACCTGAGAATCGTGAGGTGAGTGTGAATCGATCTGATTTGGTATTTGGAATGAAGCAGCGCAACGCGACCGGATCTGCGCCGACGGGATTCGGGGCGATCGAGCTTGAAAAAACCGAATTTGGAATGACTTCGGATACCACTTGTGTTGGTGCGGGCCTGTTGCCGGGCGGCGTCAGAAACCAGGATCGGCATACTTGGCTTTCGGGTGCGCAGGAAACCCAGGATTGCGACTCCATCCATTCGCGGCAAATTAAGATCGAGAACCACCAGATCAAAGTCGAGCTCTCCCGCCATGGCGCGTGCTTGTTCGCCCTCGGCAGAAACGTCAACGGTGTAGAGCTCCGCTTCCAGACCTTTTTTTACAAAGCTTGCCAACGCAGTATCGTCTTCCGCAACCAGAATTCTCATAAGTTCGCTCTAATTAGAACCTTCTCGATTCTTAGCCAGGAAACCTGTCCGGGACAAGAGATACAGTGATAATCAATCGTTTCGTCTTCCGGAAATGGGAGCGTGGACCGAAAAGGGAGCCATCTCGGTTCTGCCCAAGCGGAACCTGCGCGGTCACTCACCTGCATCTCAGTGCTTGCGGATTGTGCGGATACTGGTCAAAATCAGGGGTTGGTGAAAGGAAGTGGCGGGAGCTTGGATCTCTGGAGCCCCAAAACGCTGAAGTCCCTGGTAGTACCCGGAGGGATAGTTCTTCTTGCCGCCAGCGTGATCTTTCGGGAAGCGTTCGGGCCTATTCCCGCCGCCGCGTTCAACTTCTACTACTATGCCGTTTTCGCCGCCGGGCTTCTCCTGGCCTGGCGCTTTCAATCCAGCCGCATTCTGTTCATTTTTCTTACCCTGCTCCTTGCCCATCGTGCCTTGGAGTTCTTTGCCGGCAGCCGCATCGGCGCAGCTGGACCAGGTCGAATTGCACTGGAAGCTGTTGCCTTGTTCCTTCCGCTGAACTTCATAGTCTTTTCGGTTCTGCGGGAGTGGGGCTTGGTCATTCCGGCACTCATTCCCCGGATGGGTCTTTTATTCCTGGAGTCGGTGTTTGTCGCCATCATTTGCCGTCCCGGAGAAACCACCGCACCGTCGCTCCTGCATCCTGGATTCCTCGGTACTCTTCCGTGGACGCGGATCCCGACTTTGGCCCTGTTGGCGTTCTTCGCAGCCGCCATAATTCTGGCGATTCGTTTTCTGAGTCATGCCAAACCTACGGAAAGTGGCATGCTGTGGACACTCGCGGCCGCATTCCTCTCCTTACAGGCAGGAGGTGTTGGCACAATACCCACCGCGTATATGGCGACTGCCGGCCTGATCCTGGTCAGTTCCATCATCGAGAATTCCTACTTTCTCGCCTACCATGACGAACTCACGACCCTGCCCGCGCGGCGTGCTTTTAACGCCGCAATGCTGGGTTTGGAGGGTTCATACGCGGTGGCAGTCGTGGACATCGACCACTTTAAAAAGTTTAACGACACGTACGGTCACGAAACCGGCGACCAGGTTCTGCGTCTGGTGGCCGCAAAACTCGCCGACGTCACTGGTGGCGGCCGGGCTTATCGCGTAGGAGGAGAAGAGTTCTTTATTCTCTTCCCCGGGAAATCAGTCAAAGAGGTTTTGCCGCATCTGCAACTGTTGCGGTCAGTCATCGAAGCCTCCCAATTTCATGTGCGTGGCGGGCAGGAACGTCGTAGTTTGGCGGGAGCGCCGCCCCGGCGCGCGGCGGACCGAGCCAACCGGACCCAGGAGGGCGCAGGTCAGGACGCCCCGAAACAGGACAATGCCAGTGAGAATTTCGCCGCCCGCGAACGACGAAGCGCGGACCGCCGCGCCGAGAATCGGCGAGCTTTGGCTGCGGGAGGGAAGGTCCGAACTTCTCGAATCGCTCTCTCGGAGATCGCGAATCAACCGTTGTCGGTAACCGTCAGCATCGGAGTAGCCCAACCGGACGCCAAAACTCGTGCGCCTGAGCAGGTCGTGCAAGCCGCCGACAAAGCGTTATACCGCGCCAAGCAATCCGGCCGGAACCGGGTCGAGGCCAGCAACGCTCCCAGACTGGTCAAGTCGCGGCGTAGCATCGCCTGACGTCAAGTCGCGGGCTTTCCGTTGGGAAGTTGGGGCTGAACGCGCCGGCTTGTTTGTGATGAAGATCAGTGTGCCCAGCGATCTCGCGTGAATCAACCAGAACCCTTTTCGCCGGCTTGTACAGGTTGCTCTGGCAGCGAAGCGAAGAGTGCTCTCCAGCAATGCCCTGATCAAAGCTGATTTCTGTACTGTTCCAGTGCGATACGGACAAGTTGGCTCCGTGTGCGCACCTCGGTCTTCGCGAACAGTTGCTGCAGGGTGTTCTTGACAACGCTCTCTGACACGTCCAGTCGGGATGCTATTTCCTTGTTCGTCAGACCCTGCACAAGCAGTCGTAGTACGTCCGATTCGCGATTGTTTAAGGCGCGGCTAGCTTGGTTGCTGGGCGCCGCGGCAGTCGACTCCGTTACGCCGTTCCGTTCTTCGGTGACGTCGGCGATGATCGCAGCCACCTTCGGAACGCCTCCTTCTTTGTAACTGGAGAACCACACGTCGGCCAGAAACGACTCCCCGTTGCCTCGATGGCCACGGCATTGCATCGATGCCTTGAATTGTGGTCCTTCTTCCCAGCGCAATGCGTGGTGGAGTTCCGGGAGAAAAGCGGCGATCGGCTGGCCGATCAGATTTCGGTCGCGCGGCGCCATGAGGACGGCTGCCGCGTCGTTCGCGAGTTCGATAATGCCATGTTCGTTGACTGTGACAATCGCCGCGGGACTCGTCTCCACCAGCACGCGTATTCGTTCCTGGGAGGCCAATCTCAACCGGCGGTTGCGCAGGACTTCAGAGATGAACAATCCGGAGCCGATGAGTGCGAGCGCTTCGAAACTGGAACGGATCGGCGCATCCTCAGGGGCCAGGTTGCTGAACCGCTCACTGAGCAACGCACATCCGATCCCCATCAATGCGATTGCCCACCGTGGCAAAAACCCCGCAGCCAGCATGATGGGAAACAAATAGAAGAAACCCAGCGAGATGTAGGGCTTGGTGCACCAGTCCAGGGCTGCAATGGCCAGAATGATCCCGCCGCTGGTGAGCAGAAGCGTCGTCCTGTGCCGCGGTTCCCAGATCCATTCCAAGTTCAGCATAGATCTTGTGGTGAATCGTGATTATCCATCATCTGCAGCCGTTACCAAACCCAATCAAACGGTTTCGTCGGGTTCGAGCGTCGGAATCTAAAGATTAATCCCTCGCATAGCTAGAGGCGCCCCTGGTTGCCAGTCCACTGAACCCACGCGGCAAAGCATTCGCAGATTCAGGCAATCAAAATATTGTCGGCCAAATCCTTTTGAGTGTCTTCCTTGGACCGGACTTTCAGGATACATAAAACCTCAGCCCTAGAACGAGGTCGTGGGAGAGTTCTGCCCGTTGCGCAAAGAACTGGCATTCGGTTGCGAGGTGGTATGAGAAACACCATGCGGAGACGCTTTACCGCTGTTTGCGGAGTCCTGGTTCTCGGAATGACCGCGAGCTCTTGCTTCAACGAGTCGAAGGCGGCCCCCACAAGGAGTGAAGTGACGGTTGATCCAAATGTGTACACAGTGGAACACCCCGAGTTGTTCAAGCTGGCCACCGCAGAGAGCCGCGCTGTGCCAACGGTGCTGACTGCCAATGGAAGCGTCACCCCGGATGTGAATCGCACCATTCACGTCACCTCGCAAGCTTCCGGGCGCGTCACCGATCTTGAGGTCCAGATCGGGGACCACGTGAAGAAAGGCCAAGTTTTGCTTTCAATCCGTAGCACTGACCTCGCCACAGCATTCTCTGACCATCAGAAGGCGGAAGCGGACGAACGCTTAGCCAAGAACGCCCTGGACCGGGCACAGTTGCTCTACTCGCACGGTGCGCTCGCGGAAAAAGACCTGCAACAAGCAGAGGATACGGAAGAGAAAGCTCGTTCAGATGTACAAAATGCCGAACAACATCTCCACGTTTTGGGTGGCGATCCAGCTCAGCCCGGTTCTCTGGTCGAGATTCGCGCTCCGGTCTCTGGAACCATCGTCGAACAGAACGTTTCCGGATTCGAGGGAATCAAGAGTCTGGACAATACCCCGAACCTCTTCACCATTGCCGATCTCTCGCAGGTGTGGGTGCTTTGTGATGTCTATGAGAATGATCTCGGCGCAGTACACCTGGGAGACAGCACTGACCTTCGATTGAATGCGTATCCCGACACTGTCTACCAGGGGAAGGTCTCAGACATCTCGCGCGTGCTTGATCCAACCACCCGTTCGGCGAAGGTCCGGATCGTGTTGCCCAATCGCGACGGATTGCTGCGCCCCGGCATGTTTGCCGTCGCCAGCTTCCGCTCCCGCAAATCGCAATCGCGGGTTGTTGTCCCGTCCACTTCGGTCATGCGGCTTCAGGACAAGGATTGGGTGTTTCGCAAAGAAGGGCCCAGCAAGTTTCGGCGCGTCGAGATACAGACACTGGGCGAAAGCGCGGATGGACTGCAGCAGATCCAGGCTGGGGTGAAAGCTGGCGATGAACTGATCGCTAACGCACTAGAGTTTTCGTCGAGCGTCGCGGAGCAGGGCAAGTGATCCGGTATCTGATCGACTTTGCTCTCCGCAACCGGATTCTGGTGCTGAGCGTAGCGGTCGTGCTTTTTATTTGGGGAGGCTTCTCGTTTCACAACTTACCCGTCCAAGCTTACCCCGACGTTGCCGATACCTACACACAGATCATTACTCAATGGCCGGGCCACGCGGCAGAGGAGGTGGAACAGCAAATTACCGTCCCGCTCGAAGTCGAGTTGAATGGAGTAGCGCACATGACCCATCTGCGCTCGGTGTCGCTGGCGGGTCTTTCAGTAATAACGATCATTTACGACGATGAGGTTACGACCCTGAATGCTCGTCAGGAAGTGATCGACCGGCTGCAACAGGTCACTCTGCCCCAAGGTGTGAATCCAGGTTTGGGACCGGACTACAGCCCAACCGGGCAGATCATGTTCTTCACGCTGGCCAGCAGCAACCCAAAATATGACGTGATGGAACTCAAGACCCTTCAGGACTGGTTGATTCGCAACCAACTGAAGTCCCTGCCGAATGTCGTCGAGGTAAACATCTTTGGCGGGCCGACACGGGAGTATCAGGTCCAGCTTGATCCGGGGAAGATTGTTTCTTACGGACTCTCACTCGGTCAGGTGGAACAGGCGTTAAGCAACAACAACATCAATGCCGGCGGGGGTTTCATCGAGCGGGGAGAGCAGGCTTTGAACGTCCGCGCGGTTGGCCTGATGACGAACACGGACGACATTGCAACTACGGTGGTTAAGGTTGCGAACGGCACTCCGGTGCGAGTTCGTGATCTCGGCGCGGTTGTGCAGGCGCCCAAGATTCGATTAGGGCAACTTGGGAGAACGATCCGCCACGACGACGGCACAGTTGTCAGCGATGACGATGTCGTCGAAGGGATCGTCCTCCTCCGAAAGGGTGCCGAGGCAGATGCAACCCTTGACGCTCTTCACCGAAAGATCAGGGAACTGAACGAAAGCATCCTGCCAAAAGGAGTGAAGGTTGTTCCTCATCTCGACCGCAGCGACCTCGTCCACTACACCACCCATACCGTGTTGCGGAATCTGACGGACGGAGTTCTGCTCGTTACCCTCATCTTATTTTTGTTCCTGGGCAATGTTCGAAGCGCGCTCATTGTGACCTTCACCATTCCCTTTTCCTTGTTGTTCGCCGCGATCCTCCTCGATCTGAGCCATATACCCGCAAACCTGCTCTCGTTGGGCGCACTAGATTTTGGCATGGTCGTTGATGGCTCGGTGGTGATGGTTGAGAACATCCTGCGTCACGCGGAGTACGGGCGTGGCAAAAAGACACTGCTGGAGATGATCGCGGCAGCAGCGCACGAAGTGCAGAAGCCCGTTTTCTTCGCTCGCATCATCATCATCGTTTCCTATCTGCCGATCTTCACGCTGCAACGAGTCGAAGGCCGCCTGTTCCGGCCGATGGCATGGACCGTGGCGTTTGCACTGCTGGGAGCTCTTTTGTTCGCACTGCTGATTGCGCCCGTGCTCTGCAGTGTCCTGTTCAAGAATGAAATCAAAGAGTGGCGCAATCCGGTGCTTCAATTCCTGCAAAAACAATACGGTCAGCAACTGTACTGGTGTTTTGATCACATGAAGTTGACGCTTGGACTGGGTCTCGCGGCATTCGCCTTCATGGTGTTCATCGGTTTCAGCGGCGTCGTTGGTTCTGAATTTCTACCTCACCTTGATGAAGGCGCTATTTGGGTACGCGGAACATTGGCTCCCAGCACTGGTCCTTCAGCGGGAATTGATCTCGCAAACCGGGCCCGCCGCGTGCTCGCGAGTTTTCCCGAAGCCAGGCAGGTGGTGAGTCAGGCAGGACGTCCCGATGATGGCAGTGATGCCAGCGGGTTCTACAACACGGAGTTTTTCGTTGACTTGCTGCCACGCGTGAAATGGCGCGCTGAGTTCAAAGCGAAGGACAACCTCATTGCCGCCATGAACGTGGAGTTAAACCAATTTCCAGGTGTGGATTGGAATTTCTCCCAGCCGATATCGGACAACGTTGAAGAAGCAGTCAGTGGAGTCAAAGGCGAACTGGCAGTCAAACTCTTTGGCGCTGATTTGAAGGTCCTTGAAGCCAAGGCCAATGAAATTCAGGACGTAATGCTCAAGATCCCAGGTGTAGCTGACCTCGGCACATTTCAAGTTCGTGGTCAGCCAAACGTGAATCTGCTCGTAGACCGCGCTGCGGCGGGCCGCTTCGGGATCAATGTCAGCGATGTTCAGGATACAGTAGAAACTGCCGTCGGCGGTAAAGCCGTGAGCCAGGTCCTGGTGGGCGAACAGCGTTACGACCTGACAGTGCGTTATCAACTGCCCTTCCGCAAAACAGTCGAGGATATTTCTGCAGTCCGAATCCTGGCGCCGTCAGGAGAACGCGTTTCTCTCGGTCAACTCTGCCAGATCAAACTGGAAGATGGTGCTTCCTCAATCTACCGCGAGGGAAATTCTCGCTACATCGCAATCAAATACAGCGTGCGCGGGCGCGACCTCGGAAGCACGGTTCGTCAAGCGATTGACGAGGTGCGCCAGAAGGTCAAGCTACCCGAAGGCTATCACCTCGATTGGACGGGCGAATACGAAAGCCAGCAGCGCGCCAACCGCCGCCTGGCAATCATCGTGCCGATCACCATTCTGCTCATGTCCTTCATTCTCTATTCCGCCTTTGACTCGTGGAAGTGGGTCGGACTGATTCTCGCGGTCGTCGCGCTTGCACCGTTAGGCGGATTTCTGAGCCTCCTGATAACTGGAACGCCCTTTTCTGTCTCGTCGGGACTGGGTTTTCTTGCATTGATCGGCGTTTCCGTTGAGATCGGCGTGATCATGGTGGAGTACATCAATCAGCTCCGCACCCGCGGTATCAACCCGCGCGAAGCTGCCAAAGAAGGAGCCTCCCTTCGACTTCGGCCCATCATGATGACGATGTTGGTAGCGACCCTGGGCCTGCTGCCCGCAGCCATGTCGCATGACATCGGTTCCGATTCACAACGTCCATTTGCCATCGTGATTGTTGGCGGCCTTGTCGTGGAACTCTTCGTCAGCCTCATGTTGCTCCCCACGCTCTACGTGTTTTGGGCCCGCCCAACCGACAAGTTGCCACCGCCTGAGATCAGTTTCCTGGAGGAAGGTGAACACGTTGATTAATTGGCGTCCGAGATTCCGGTCCTCGCCCTTCGAGCGCAGTCATGGTGAAGGGTGGATCATGACGACAACGAATACGACAGGATCCTGTCGGAGCTCTTTGCGTATGAAATCCGGACCTCTCGAACTGATCGGTTCACTCGCGATCATATTCTTGGTGCTTTGCTGCCCATCCAATCTCGACGCCAGGGCCTGGCTCAATGGCCACATTGTCGAGGTGCGATCCGACGGCTTCTCGCTGGAGACCAGGTATTACCGCATCGCGATCCATACCACGCTTGATACCAAGGTCCGGTGCAAGAAGCAACCCTTGTCGCTTGCCGACCTGGATGCTCAGGATCTGATCACGGTGGAAGGAGTTTCAATGAAAGATGGAAGCGTTATGGCGACGAAAATTACGATCCATCGTGACTGGCCAAGATGCAGTGAGATCAAAGGCCCAAAACCATGTCACTGCAAATGCTGAACCATGCTCCCCGCCGCCTGGAAGGTTCATCCTCAGTGAAAGAATCTCTTTGAGCCGGCACTGTGATGAGCGCAGTCTCGGAAGGTCATCCCTCAAAGTCGAATACCGCGGTAATGCCAGCAAGTTCAACAATGTCGCCAGCTTTCAACTCCGTTTGACCCTCTCTAACTCTGATCTTGTTCACGCTGATCTTGATGTTCTTTGCCGCCGGAACCAGGAAATACCCGTCTTCTCTGAGGTGAATCGAAGCAGCGGTTCGGGGCGCGAACCACCGTCTCAAGCGTATGCTGGCCAATTCTGATCTTCCGATTACGGTGAGCTTGCTGACCAGTACGTAATGAGGACGATTGGTTCTGCCTGCAGTCACGGTCAGGGTGCCCATTTTCCGGTGCCTGCGTACTTTCGCAACGTGGCTCGATTCGGTTGCGTTCGTGCCGGGCGTCCCTGCGGCGGCCATCCCCAACTGGGATGTTTTTTCTTTCGCCAGTAATTCTCGGATCCTTTTGGTATCCAGGACCATCGTGTGGTCGAGTTGAGACGCCTGGTGTCTGCCTGGATGAGTTTGCGAAGCCATGCTGCGGTCCTGGCTCTTACTCTGGGCGCTGCCACTTCCCGCGGAGTCCGCCTGGAATTCGATTGAATGCTTGCCGACCAGGACGACATCACCATCCTTGAGAATCGCCCGTTCAACATGGCGATCGTTCAGGTAGGTACCATTGAAGCTTTCCATATCTTCGACAACATAATTATCATCTTGGCGGTAAATCTTGGCGTGGTGTCCGGACACGGCTGGATTGTCGATGGGCAAGAGATTATCCGACTGGCGCCCGATTGTGACCACACCGGACGTCACCGTAACCTCTCGCAACACGCGCTCTTGGAACTTAAGACGTAACTTTGCCACTAGCGACTCCCATCGTCGACATCTGTAAGACAAATTCCTACCATCGCCCGTCAGTAAATCAGTAAAGAGGACCGCATCGTTGTTACTGAATCTTGCTACCTACGCTGGCAAACACATTGCCAGCCTGAGAACCAATCAAGCGAATTGTGGCAATCGCGATTGTCAGAATGACAGCGAACATGATCGCGTACTCCGCGACATCCTGTCCGTCATCCTGGTGCCACAGACCGCGTACAAAGTCCTTCATACCACCCCTCGTCAGAACCCGCTGGAATCTACGCAACTAACTGTTCCAGATTGAGCCCTTTGCAGCATTGCGACAATGGCACATTCGTGTGCCGAGCCGGCCCCGGTGTAACAGTCCTTGATGACTAAAGTCACCACATCGGGGGACCTGTTGCGGGTCACGGAGGGGGAATAATAGGTGGAATTCTCAGGGATTGACGAGGAGGGGTGACATCCGCTGCTTAGGAGGACAGGTTATGAGTGGTCGACAAGCATCTCAAACACGATCAGGAAACCGGAATCCTTACGACGAGAATTTCGTAGCTCTGGCTCCAAGGGCCGGCGATTCGCGCTCTACCTCCTTAGCCGGAGCCAAGGCAATCAGAACTGCGCCAATGATGATGAGCACACCAACGCCCCACAGTTCTCCGCGCGAAATCAGGTTGCGGAATGCCTGCGTTCCCATCAAGGCAGCGTGGGCGATGCTCGACCATGCCGTGAAAGCAATCAGGCTGCGGTTCGCGGAAGGATTACTGGCTGCGAGCAGCAGGAAAATTCCGAGTGTGACGTAAAGGCTGAACATCATCGATAACGACGGCTCTTCTCGTACAAACATCACCAAGGGATAAGCCAAGGCTAAAAAGATCACACCCACAACGACCAATACAACTTTTAGCGTCCGTTCTCGGTGCATGATGTCCTCCTGCTAAGAGTAGCTGAAGTCCCGGAACCCGGCCTCTGGCCATCGGCCCGTTTGCAGCCCTCTTACGTTACCCGATACCACCAAAGATTGTAGAAATGAGTATGAGCAGACTCTGCAACTCGGATTGCTACCCACCTACACAGCCTTGGCAAATTGGAATTTTGCTGACATCTCTATCTCTGTGTCCTTGGCGATACTGCCTTATGATCTTGTGATTCCAGAGGTTTTGTAACGAATCTTCGGTGATATTTCCGAGCGACAAGCCATTGGGATTGTGCGTTTGTTTCTCCGAGAAGTCACACAACGGGACGTCCCCATTCCACATAACACCCATGGTCTTCAGGGGCAATGCGCAACGTGGGTAGCGCTCCGGGAGAGAGTGCAGAAAAAGATCGTCAGTAGGCACTTCTCCGGCCAGCCCCTCGTCCTCCAAATATTGAGGAATAACTGTGTCGCCGAATGGCCTCCAGAACTCCAAAATATTCGATTCATTTACTCGTTCCGATGGGTGGATCATAGCTCTCACGTTTATCAGGGCTGGAGCATTCATTTTGTTTCTTGTCTGCTTAAGCAAGACCAGATTAGTCAGCAACTTATCGAAACTCCCTCCGACTCGCATCCTTTCATACTGATCCTTGCAATTAGAGTCAACGGAAACCTCAATGAGGCGGACTGGCGCCGACAACATGTTCGTAATTGTTTCAAGATCCAGTCGTTGGCCGTTAGTAACTATGGTGAGATATTCGCAGGCTTGAGCTAACCTTCGGATCATCTCATTGAACCGCGGGTGGAGAGTGGCCTCGCCGTTGCCTACGATTCTGACTCGGCCGACTCCGAGGGTTTTGATTTGTTGAACGAGAGCAGTGAAGACATCTTCATTCATAATGCCTTGCTTGCGCAGGCGCAACGGGCTGGTGCAATAAGGACATCTGAGATTACAGATATTCGTAAATTCGATGGTGATGTACGCGGGGCGCTGCATGTCGGGTAGCAAGAAGGCGAAGTGAGAGCGAAGCATGTCGACACATCGAACGCGAAAGAGGGCACTCAGGACCAATCGGAGATAGTAATAGCGTCGGCGTGATATGCGCGACAGTCTGTTGGTGTTGTCGAAGACCGTCTGGCGATCATTCAGAATTTTAAATGGACTGCTCACGACTGCCTCTTCTCGATAGTGAAGGAACTGCCGTCGGTCCAAACCGGAACCAATTGTAGACCACAAAACGTGGAGAAGGGTTGCTGCGAGGAAAAGAGAAAAGTCCGGAAATTCCCCGCGCTTTAGAGAGAAGCCATGACCTCACCCTCATATGGACTGCTCCAATCCCAGTTCTTTCCGCCGTCAGAGAAACAAGCCGACACCCCCGGCGACGGAGCAACGACAGCTCCGCCGAACTCGCCATTGATGTTGGGAACCGAGGAACAAAAAGAGGCACACCCAAGTGACGCTGAAGTGGCTGCAATGAGGAGGAAGACAGCGTAAATGCTTACGATTGAAGCGGTAACGCCACCCTCCACACGCGTGGTAAACTGTATCTCCGCACGCCGGAGAGGTGGCAGAGTGGCCGAATGCGGCGGTTTGCTAAACCGTTGTACTGGCTAATACCGGTACCGAGGGTTCGAATCCCTCCCTCTCCGCCATGTTTTTGATTCGGCTTCATTTAATCTCGCGCCTCCCTCTCGTTTTTGGTTGATATATCCGGCTTCCTGTCGTCCGCCGTTGTCCGATTTAGAAATGAACCGTCACACGCAGCTAATTTAACGAACTCGGAGTCTTCTCCCAATTGCTCAAATAACCGTGCTTCCTGCTCGGTTGCACGATCCACGAACAATGAGTCGATTTTGTTGCCGACGGTGATCACCGCCCGTTTCTGCTCGGCCTGTTTCGCTTCCAAATTCGCATAGTGTCGTTCTAAGACTTTAGAGTTCAGGTCATGTCGCAAGATGGATCGCACTTCGGCACGACTGAGACCAAGGCGCAGTAGATAACTCCCCGCTCCCCTTCGAAAGCCGTACCATGTTTTCCATTTAACCCCTGCTTTCTTGAAGGCGGGCCGGACTGTCCGTGCCGCGAGAGCAGAGAGGCGAATCGGTAGACCAGTTGCACCCGGAAACATCCAGCCAACGGCAGCAGTGGTTGCCTTGTACGCATCGAGAACCAGACGAAGCGGGGCCACTACCGGGACACTGGCCCGACTGCTTCGAGTCTTTGGGAGTGCCGACTTCTCCCTCCCACACAGCGCGGTCGATGCTCAAGGTCTTGCCGTCATAGTCCTCCCACTTTAAAGCTGCCACTTCCCCAGGGCGAAGGGCCGCAAAAGCGAAGACGGCCACAATGGCCTTCTGCTGACCCGTCAAAATCGCGAGACCCGCTTCGATCTCGTCGAGTGTATAGTGGGGGCCGATTTCCCCAGCATCGTCTCTCTTCTTTCTCTTCTTGTCCGAGTCCAGCTTTAGCCCGTGAATGGGATTACCAGTCGTGAGGAAGTCTTTGTCGATTGCATACTGAAAAAGACTGCTCAGGGCGCTACGAGCATTGATGACGAAGTTGGGAGCATGCCCCTTGCGTTCCAAGGTTTCTAACAATTCTCTCGCATCAGCCCGCTGAAATTCCCGCACCTTCTTGTTACTGAGGGAATCTTCGAAGTGCCTATTCCAAAACTGTCTATATCCCTTCAACGTTGATGGCTTGAGGTTAACTTCTGCCGATTTCTCGAATTTTCTCCACAAGTCGGCTACCGTGAGGTTGGCTTTGGTCGGTTCTTGCTTCTGCTTCGAGTGCTCGATCATCCAGAGGTGATATTTTTCTTCGATGTCCTTTTCTCTTGGGTAATCCTTGACGGTTCCGAGGTTGTATGCGGGGCGCGGTTGTCCAGCTGGGACAGTGGGCCGAACGTACCATATGTTGCCATTTGTTTTCAGATATTTCAGTGCCACAGAGTCTCCTTTTACGGTTCAATTGTGCGTTCGCCAACCGTCGCGCCCAAATCCCGAGACACAACGGCTGGACCTGCTGTCTGGTCACCCAACACTTTCATTGCCCGGCTCTTTTGGCGATCCACCGTTCAACATCGTTAGGGTCATACCGGAACACCTTCCCCAGTCTGATGCTCGGGATTCGCTCCTCCCCTGCCACGCTCTCACGAGTATGGCGCTTCACCCATCCCACACTAACCCCGAGTTTCGCTGCCAGTGCTTCTGCATTGAGTAGTTCAGTCATCTTTTGTCCTTAACGCGGGCACAACCGAATTAGCCCTCTAGATTGTTGCTTCAGCCCGTTATCAACGCTCACTCTGTGTCCGCCTCTCAATTCCAAATTGCGCGAACAATTCTCCCAGCCTTCCACTTATCGAGGCGAGGTCTTCTCGGTCCAGACTTGCCTTGCTCAATAGCTTCTGATTAGCCATAAACCCGGCCAGCCACACGATGAACTCAGCCCCCGACGGTGGCTGGGGGACGGCTGTCTTCTCCCACGGTTTGTCCGCAAGCAGATAAAGCAGAGTTCGCTGCAGGAGATGAAGAGGAAAACCAAGGTCTTTGTTCAGCGTGTACAGCTGTGCGATCCGTTGGGGGGTGTCCTCGGGAAAGAAAAACAGATTTCCCTGCCCCGGAAGTTTCCGCCCTTTTGGAAGGAGGCCCATGTCCACGTATTTCCAGAAAGTTCGTGGCGCGAAGTCGACGCCCATGTCGCCCAACTTATCGAGCACCTCTTTGAGAGTCAGCATTGGCCACCTGCTATATAGACGCTCTCCTATGGCAGAAGATGCAATATACTATGGTTGCTGGGTGTAATGTCGAAAAGTCGGCGGCGGAGAAGCGGTTTTCTGCGACCCCGTACGTCGCGATTAAGCCCTAGTTGTAAGCGTTTAATGGCAGACCGCCTCTAGAGAGCTAAGAAAGTAATTGCATCACTAGTGCAAGTCATCTCGTCTAACTAGTACGCCGGGGATTCTGGCCATCGTGGTTGCCGTCCCCCACGATCTGGAGTTTCTACGAGCGCCTCAAGCCGGGAAGGCATAAGCCAGCGTTGGCATTCTACGTACCGAGACCTCGGTTAGGAAAGGTTCAATATGGAGATGACGGGATTTGAAAAGGAACTTGGAAACGGCAAGCCTCGAAAAGACGAACCGAAGAGCACCTTCATGAGCAGGATTACTAAGGCCGCAGTCGCCGATTTGAAGCATATAGGGAATTTTCGCAAAACCAACGGTGGCGAGTTGTTCTATATTTTGGAACAACCGACGGGTGCCGTGGTCCCTCTCGCCAATAACAGCATTGAACTACACACGCTGGTCATGAGGCGTTTCAACGTCAACGCGGCCAGCAAAGACATATATTCGGCTCTTCTGACAGGATTCCAAATCGAAGCATTTCAATACGGAAAGGAAGTAGTCGTCCATCAGTTCAGTCATGCCGATATAGATACCAAAACTCTTTATGTATCGCTTCTGGATGAAGCGTCGATGCTGAAGATTGACGACACTGGCATCAGCCAAGTGAGTAACGGGACAGACGGTGTGTTCTTCCTAGACCCGCCAAACTGGAAAGCGTGGTCACTTCTCGATAAACACGAAGAGGGTGTCGCCAAGGAATTACTGGTAGACAGCGTAGATTTTGCAAACACTTCCATCCTGACGAAAGAGGATCAAGCGCTTTTGTACGAAATGTGGATTAGAGGGCTTTTTCTTGATCCCAGCAACAAACCCCTGCTGGCTCTCGTAGGCCCGTCTCAGGCCGGAAAGACAAGCAATCTCGAATGCGTGAAGGCCACCATCGCAGGCCCAGCAGGCAAGGCTGAGACCATTTCAAGAGAAGACGCCTTCAAGGCTGCGGTCGCCGCGGACCCCCTTTTTATCATCGACAATCTGGACGAGATTCAATCTCGTCCATGAGGCCTCAACTAATGTCTCTGTGCCTGCCTCCAGTGCAGGTAGGTCCAGTGGCAAGCTGCGGCGCGCCTGCCTGGGTGCGCGCTTCCAGGTGGTGGCGGTTGGGCGTGTTCAGGTCTCAGCGCAGCGGACCCTTGACCGTGCGAGTTCATAGTTCTCGTCCTCCACCTGGTCGGCGACAGAGCCCGCGCGAGACCTCTGCGGTGTGCGCCCACCCTGCACCGGTGTGCCTCCCCCTTGCTGGACGAGTGTCGGCACGTCTCTCCAGTTCGGCTGCTGCTGCGAGCAGAAAGTCTGTGCCCCACGAACGCGAAGTTGTCGTCCATATTAATCGCTCCTGTTCCCATGCTCGCCGGTTGCGGCGGCTGAGCGTCTCTGCCGTTTGATAAATTGTTCTCCATGTTTCGGGGCAATAAATTGTCACCGTCCTGTATTTTCTGCCCGCGCTGGCGTCTCCCCGATTGGTCAATTGTTCGTAGGGCACGCCCAGCACGCGGCGCGACACCTCGTCAATCACTCGAGCCGCTTCGGCTGCACGGGCCTGCTGCGCCTGCTGCTGCGCCTGCTGCAGCGCCGCTGTCGCGTCTGCTGCTGCTCCCATTGGTCGGTCGCTGCCGAGACCACTCCCACGACGCGCGTCGTCTCCATGACCTCCGCCATCTTGGCGGCGAGTCGCAGCGGCCGCCAGGAGATCCTCCATCTCTGGCCCGCCGATCATCGACTCCTCAAAGTCATCTCGCGGTGTCGTCCGGTGTGGGTGGCAGTCCATTCCCGTCATCGGGCACATACTGAGGCGCGCCTGCCGCGGCCATCACATCGTCCACGGATCGTCCATTGTTCACAGTGAGCAATGCGTC
>CAWCQR010000009.1:0-399926 GCA_963797725.1 Terriglobia bacterium | reverse complement strand
TTCGCTCGACCAGTGTGCAGGACCGGCTTTGCGAGAAGTCGAACCATCGCCGGAGCCCTAACCCCGAACTGACGCCACTCTGACGCCTGTCTATTCACAAAATCGTTCCGCGAGGTCTGCCGCCGCCTGCAGTGCTTCCTTCTCGTCTCTAAATTCCTTGGGAAATTGCTGCATGATGACTTGCGCCAGTTCGGCATTCGTACGCCCGTCGCCCATCAGGCCTAGGATCGCACGCGCGATTATGCCATTCTTGTTGAGCAGCGGGCGGTGCGTGGGGAGGCGCTTGTGGAGATCTACAGCTGAGATGAACTTGCTGTTAAAGTTCGACTGTCGGAATTCGGCCTTGAGCTGGTGTGAATCTGCCGCCTCGATCCTAGTATTCCACTGCCAAACATAGTCATCTTTCACTGCCGTAAATTTTAGGCTCGCCTTGAGCTCGTCTCCAGCCTGAATTGTCACCGCTTCAGGCCATGGTGCGAAGACATTGGGATAGATATGGCCGGTGTATTGATCTTCGACATGTACCGGAGCGCTAGTCATGAAAACGCCCTCGGCAAGTTCGGAATCGAACCAAAACCCGTAGCCGTTGGCCCGTGCTCGGCGGGTTGGACTCAATGTCAATTCACTAAAAATCGATGGCGATTCTAAGGTCGAATAGTCGAGGAGCGCTACACAAACCGGTTCCGTAACTACCTGCCTAGGCTTTAAATTCGCCCTGAATTCAGAATCAGTGCCAAAGCGGATTCCTGCTGAAATATTTACACCACATGGCTTGTTCTTCCAAACTGAGACCTTTCGCATGTAATCCAATCTTGGCAGGCTAACCACCGTGGTCCAAATGCGATCCTTTCGCGGTACCATGATTCCATCCGGTGCTAGGAATCTTTGCCGTGCGTCGATGAGGGAACTGAGGCTGCCACTGTAGATTGGAAGGGCCCCATGAAGGTCGGCAACAATCACGTTCACTCGTGAGGGCAGTTCGACGTGTCTCGAATCGTCTCGAATAAATTCTATGCGGTCCGAGTACCCGTTGTCCTTCGCGATTTGGCGCGCCAATTCAATAATTTCTGAGCCATCGATAGCGAACACCTTACTCGCGCCAAATTGGCATGCAAACACGGCGAGTATTCCCGTGCCTGTTCCGATATCTACCACTACCGCCCCCGGCTTCACGACATTTTCCAGAGCCCGTCGGTATGCACTTAGCCGCACTCGATCAGCGATCATCCAGCCGTGATCCTGAGGTGAATACATGCGTCTGCCCTTCTTCGCTTTGCACGATCGTGTTCCGGACGTAAAATACCGAAATGGCGATCGAGCACAAGAGAGTTTCCATCGATTCCATCGTGACTGTAACCCAGCTCCAGGTCTTCTGTGAAGTGAATGGCGAGACCGTGATCCTCCACTTCGGCAGTGGCAACTATTTCGGACTCAACGATGTAGGCACCCTGGTGTGGAACCTGATCCAGCAGCCTCGCAGCGTGGGCGAACTCCGAGATGCTATTCAGCAAGAATATCAAGTCGACTTCGACCTATGTGAGCGTGACCTAATCAATCTAGTGGGAGAACTTAGAGAACGAGGCCTGATTGAGGTTCGCAGTGTTGCGTCGGCAGAGTGACTTACGCCGAGAAAATCTAGCCCGACAGCCGATGGTATGTTTGCTTCTCCCGTTCACCGCCCTAACCCTAAGGCCCACCTGAATTTGTCCCCTGCCCAGTAGTAATGGCACAAATCCTTCCGACGGGGCCGCGCTAGGATAGGGATGAGCTGTTGACGACCTTCCAAGCGTTGGATCACCGAATACATCTCGGGCTAGCTGAAGAAAGGCTTATGAGGACGGCTGTTTTTCGACGTTATTATGCTAGACTTTGGACGATAGAGGCGTTATGGAAAAGCAGGTTATTTTAACGAAAAAGAAGTATACGGCTCCGCATGTGACCGACTACGGCCATGTCCTCGACATAACGAAGGGGGCAGGAGGTATGAAGGGCGATGGCGGGACCAACATGAGCAGAATGTAAAACTGAAATCGTTCTGTGGCTAGTATGGCGCAGAGTCGCCTGAACCCTTCTAGGATCCTTTTCTGCGGGTTTAAGCCACTCGATGACAGCACCCCGAATGCTTTTTGGGAAAGAAGGTCCTGAGCCACATTTCCAAACTCACTGTAGCTCTCACACGGTCCGCTGATGTGGTTTCTCTTGACGTCACCTTTGCTTCGTATTCTGAGAACTCTCTTTTTAGGCCAATTGGATCCAGGTATCCAAGTTCGACTCCCACGCCAGCCTGTAGGTACGCATGAAATTTCCTATAGTCATCTCTTACTGCCGCATTTAGCAGAGAAGTAAAATCCGCCTTCCAATTTCTTTCCCGAATGGATTCTGGAAGGACGACTCGCATAGCCTCTCGGAACAGCCCCTTTGAACGTCCTTGCCAGTTCACGATTTCGCCGGGGATTGTCATCACAAATTCGACGAGATCCCGGTCCAGAAATGGATACGCGTTTTCGAATCCCAGTGCTGCAGAGATCTTGTTACCTTCCTCGTTCAAGTTCAAGTAGTGAACCGAATTAGCAAGTGCGTAGCAGGAAGCTGTATGGTTGCTGAAAAAATGTCCTTTAAGGCTACGCTGGCTCACGCGTCGGCGAAGGGCCCTGCGGCGAAACTGCCGGCTATACCAGGGTGGGCGCTGGTCCGAATTCAAAATGGCATCAAGGCGCCGGGCCAAGGGCTTCAAGAAAGCGGGCGTCATATCACGAAGTATCATCTGGCGGAAATATGGCCCCCAGGTAGATGCGTCGACGTCGGTCATCGAGGCTGCCAGTCGATCAAACTCCCGATGGAACTGTAAAAAGCGAAGCCGGCGCGCGAGCTCGACCAAATGCGCACCGCTGTGCATCATTTGGTCGCCGTAATCACCATTCAACATAACCCGGCACCCAACCGTTCCGGCTAGGTTCATGCAGTCAAATACCGAATCCCAGTGAAGTCTGGGAGCCTCCGTGTGGCGCAACAAGTGCTCGGGAAAGCGAAGCGAGTCGACCTGCATTCTTTTAATCTCGAGATCATACGATCGTTCGATCTCACCCAAATAGTGTTCTTCATCTGCTGAAGTTCCGGGGGGAAACGTCATGGCCACACCAATGCAATCCTGCACGGCAGCCCCAGCTTTTTTGAGCGCGCTGGCCTGGCAGAGAATGGCCGAGGAATCCAGGCCCCCACTCACCAGCACGCCCACTCGATGTGACGAGCGCAGCCGTCGTCGCACTGCCTGCTGGAAAAGTGCACGCAAAGCCTCGGAGTATTCATCGATCGAGCCAAGACGCAATTGTTTGCTTGGATTGAAGTCGAAATACTGCACTAGTCTGTGCTCCTCAGCGCTCACGACAAGAATATGGCCGGGCACGAGGCGGAAAACATCCTTGAAGCAGGTCAGGCGCCTCTCGTACCAGTCGCCCTCGAGAAGAAAATCGGCCAGGCCGTCGTCGTCGGGGCGAGCTTCGAACCCGGGATACGCCAGAATGGCCTTGATCTCGGACGCCGCCAGAAATGTCTCGCCTGTCTTGCAGTAATGCAGAGGCCGGACCCCCATGACGTCGCGTGCCAGGATGAGTTTCTGCTGGGTTCCGTCGAAGATGGCAATAGCGAAGTCCCCCTTCAGCTCCCGGGGGAAAGAATCTCCGAATTGCCGATAGGCAGCCAGCGTGATCGCAGCGTCAGACGCATTGACACCGTCAAGTATCATTTCGGGTGGCAACTTCTGGCGGAGTTCGTCCCGATTGTCCAGTCGGCCGTCAAAGCAGATCGCCAGTCGGGACGGACATCCCGGCGGCTGAACTTCGCAAGTAGATTCCGGGGTCGTGCGAAAGTACTGAAAGGCTAGCCCTGCTGGCCCGGAGATCCACAATCTTTGGCCATCAACTGCCCTATGGATTAGCGGGGCGGAGAGTTGCTCGAGAACAGCGCGTTCCGCCGCGCGTCCGTCAAGCTGAAATAAGGCGACCAGTCCACTCACTGATGAGTTCGCTCCCGAGACAGATCGGAAAGGATCGCGTCAGCAACAGCAGGCAACAGCTCAAGACCATTGGGATAAGACAGTTGCCTGAGCGGAACCGTGGCTGTGACTGCACCAGCGAATGCAAACTGCTGTTTGAGCCGGGACGGCGTCAGGACTGAGTCGTTGAAGGTGTTCGCAATCAACGGCAAAAATGCAGCCCGCCCCGACAGCGTTTTCACTCCTATCTTGCTCTTACTGTTCTTTTTGGGGAGCACATACAACGCTCGCAAAGGAACGATGCAGCCGGCATGGCCCGTCGGGGCGAGCGAAAAAATCATCTTTGAGGTTAGGCTGTTCATCGGAATGGATCGACGACCGCTGAAGAAAGCGTCAGCACTTTCAGGAGTCAGCTTAAGCCGGGGAAGGCTAGGGTGGGCCAGCAGCTTGTTTCCTTCGCGCCGAAGCACAAGAACGTCGTCCGTAAGCAGCGAATAACCTCTCTGCACAAAAGCGGCCGCCAGGGTTGACTTACCGGCACCCGAGCTGCCCAGGAACGCAATCGCCTCGCCATCCACAACCACAGCCGTCGCGTGCAAGGGTTCGATTCCGCGTGTCAACAAGCAGAACGACAACACCTGCCCTACGAGGTAGGTTAGTAGAACTTCGTCCGGCACGTCTTTAAGCTTTCGCCAGCGTACTCTTTTGCCATCCCCCGAAACCAGGAACTCGAAGTGCCCTTTGCAGCAAATGTGAGCGGAGTCATCCCGGAACAGGCTGCATTCCCAGAATCCATCGTCCTCGAAGGAAGTCCGAACCTGATTGCAAGCCCCCCATGATTCTCTCCCCAAGTCTTCCATGAGTTCGACGTCCTCTGCCGAATCGTTCTGGTCCGCCCAGGGACAAGGCAAAGGGACCTCAGACTTTACCCGCAGTCCGTACAACCAATACGTTAGGGTTTGTGAACTCATTGAAAAGCTACTGCTCCCATGGGTTGAAGGCTATCAGACACGCGTATCTCTGATCTGCATCTGCTCCGCCGATTAAAATCTTGCCATTACTCTCCAACCAAGCATGCGCCTCGAAGTTCCTGGCCCCCTGTTTCGCAACCCCGATTCGGAGTGATGCCGGAGTTCCCTTTAACCCAAAGAGAAGTTGACCGGCCTCGCTTGCGTAAGCTCGACCCTAGCGATTGGCAGCCTCGAAAACCCGCACTCCGGTCTCCCAAGGAGAGTGGTCGTCATCGGTGCCGATGGCCGTAAGCCCGGGCCAATTTGAAAAATCCATCGCAATGCCTAAAACGGAAGTAGTCAAAGGGCAATTCGGAACCGCAGCCAAGAGGGCGAAGGCAAGAACGGAAGAAACCGTTCTGACCCGGACCGGCCGAAGAATTTGAGGAGCTGATCCATCGCCCAGTTCGCAATGGTTAGGCTATCTGGCGTCGGTGCTTCCGAGAAGCACCCAATCAGAGGCATTACCTAGTGCTGCGATCCTTGTCGGGGAAGTTTCACCCTTCAGTTTCTTTGCGGTTTGCTAAATCCGAAACCGTCTCCCGGGCGATATGGAAAACTCGTTGTGTGCGCATCAGGCTCATGGGTCTTTCGGGTGTCCGAAGCTCCACTTCCGTCGCGGGATCAAGCAGTGTTCGCGCGACGTAGGTTGCACGACGGCGGAAGCTGGAATAAGCTCTTGCTGTCAACAGGCGCGCTTTCAAACGCCGCATGGAAGCGCCCGTTGAATAGCTGCCAATAATTTCCCTTGCGATCGCCACCGCGACCGGATCCCGAATTAATCTAAGCGGAATTGAATCAGGGACGCGGCTCTGGAACATTTCATTTGCCAAAAGCAACGCAACAAGAACGACCCGGCCTGCGCCGATTCGATCGGCCTCATCCAAAACATAAGACCAATCGAGTTCGCCTGCAGACGATAGCAGGGCCGCGATATCACAGACCCACTTCAAATAACACCACAGATGTTTGAATCCATGAATGCTGTGTACAAGTATCGCGTCTTCGGGGGAGAACACCCGAAGTTGCGCACCGCAAATCGGAAACAGCTGGGTGCGGGACCAGAGTCGATCAAATTCGACTGCGAGGCCAAGTTGAACGGGCGCCACTTGCCAGTGGATCTCTACCTGAACCTGATTGCGTTGGTGAACAAAATTATACTCACACGCCCTGCGCAAATATTTGCTTTCCTGCGCCGGCGTCAGTTTGTACTCCCCTTCGTAGCCCAACTCATGCATCACGGTCAGGCAACGTTGCACATCCTGCTCGGCAACCAGAATATCCAGGTCACAAAAGCCGCGCATGGCCAGACTGCCGTATGCACATGCCGCCGCGACCGGCCCTTTATATGGTATGGCGCGGATTTCCTCCCCTAGCAAAGCTTGCACGACGCGCAACAATTCAGCGGTCAATAGCAAATTCTTTTTGGTGTTCTCACGAGCCTTGCTAGCAAGGCGTTCGGACGTAGCAGACGGGAGTGAACATGCTGAATCTATCAAACCATGACTAATCACCGGAGTGAGTTCGTGCCACTCGGCAAACTTCAGAAACTTTTGCCAATCTTCAACTTGGCCGGCGAGACTGCGGATCAAGACCCCGTCCGCAGGCACCTTTGAGCAGGCCAGTAGTAATTTGAATTCCCTATCAAAGACGGGTGCACTACCCTTCATTCCAATACCCTAGCAGGAACGTGGGCGGGGAGCTACTGAGCCCAGAACTGGCCAAGAACTGGAAGGAACCCAGCATTTCCTTGTCCAGCGCCTGAAGACGCCCATTTTAACGGTTCCAAAAATAAGTCGTTTGCTATGCAGAAGCCTCATGACTCAGGCATAATCCCAACACGAGCCAACACTTTCGGTCATCAGCGAATCAGACCTAACATAGTGGTCGGGGTCGATCATGTATTCCCGTTTCATGAGGCATTTTTATTAAGGTTTTATTTTTTGCCAACAAAATTCAGACGGGCACGGAAACCGGGGGAAGCAAATGCGAGCTCTAATAACTGGCGGAGCGGGCTTTGTTGGTTCTCATTTAGCGGAAAAGCTTCTGGCATTGGACCACGACGTAACGGTTGTAGATGATCTTTCCACGGGCAGCGCTGAAAACATCGCGCACCTCAAGCATCACAACGCCTTCGAATATCACCTGGACACAATTTTTAATCGCCAACTCTTGGCGGAATTGATAGATCTCGCCGACGTAGTCTTTCACTTGGCGGCAGCAGTAGGTGTGCGTCGAATCGTTGAGCAGCCCGTTCGCACGATTAAGACCAATGTAGGGGGATCAGAGCTCGTCCTGGAGCTAGCGGCCAAGAAACAAAAACGTGTCTTGATTACCTCTACCTCCGAGGTTTATGGAAAGTCCACCAAACTCCCGTTTTCTGAAAGGGATGATCTAGTTTTCGGGTGCACGTACAACAGCCGGTGGAGCTATGCCTGCTCCAAAGCGATTGACGAGTTCCTGGCCTTGGCCTATTACCGCGAGAAGAAACTGCCGGTCACGATTGTTCGGCTATTCAATACCGCGGGTCCGCGCCAGACCGGACGGTACGGCATGGTGCTGCCCACGTTCGTGCGCCAAGCTCTTTCCGGAGAAGCGGTAACGGTATTCGGAACGGGCGACCAAACCCGCTGCTTCGGACATGTCGACGACGTTGTCGAGGGTATCGTTGCGTGCGTGAACTCCGCGAAAACAGTTGGGGAGATTTTCAATCTGGGAAACACCGAACAGATTACGATTTCGGCGCTTGCAGCAAAAATCATAGCTGCGACCGGATCAAAGAGTTCCATTCGGCACATCCCTTACTCTGAGGCTTATGGCGAGGGCTTTGAAGACATGGAGCATCGAATCCCGGATCTGAGAAAGGCCCAGACTTGTTTTGGATACGCTCCCAAGCGCTCTTTGGACGAGATCATCAGCGCCGTGATTCAGCAAGTTCGGCAAAAAAAGGCCGAGAAGGGCCCAGTTCTTTCCAATGTGGCATAGCGTTCTACCGTTCGTTATTACTCTACCCGCTTCGCTGCTGACGACCGCCGTCACCATTCGGATTGCACGTCGAATGGGTTGGCTTGTACATCCTCGTCCCGACCGTTGGAGTCAAGCACCAGTTGCCAAATTCGGCGGGGTTTCAATCCTTCTGGCCTTCTCGGTCGCTGTCTTCGCATTTCGCGGCCCCAGACCGCTGATGACGCTTGCGCTTCTGACCATAGCGATGGGATTGGTTGGACTTGTCGATGATGTTTTCCAGCTGCGCCCTAGTTACAAATTCGCGGCCCAGTTTGCCATAGCCGCCGTCGCGGTTTGGTCCGGCATTGTTTACCAGCTGTTTCAGGGCGCATCCCTGAATTACGCCTTCACATTCCTTTGGATTCTCGGGGTCACCAACGCTCTGAATTTGCTGGATAACATGGACGGGCTCGCCGCAGGCGTAAGTGTCATAGCCGCGGCAAGCTTATTGCTGATCGGGCACAGTTCGGGGCCCATGGCCATTGGGCTCGTTGCGATGGCGGCATCATTGCTCGGATTCTTGGTTTTCAATTTTCATCCGGCGAAGATTTTCATGGGCGACACTGGAAGCCTTGCCGTCGGATTTTTTTTGGCGTGCTCGGCGGTTTCTGAAGCGGGCCATGTAAGTGCCATGTTTTCAATCGTATTCGTGCCAGGTCTCGTGCTCTTCCTGCCCATTTTTGACACGGTCCTAGTGAGTATCACACGGCGCTTAAATGGCCGAGCCATCTCGGCCGGCGCGAAGGACCACACTTCGCACCGCCTTGTAATGCTGGGTCTGAGCGAGCGGAATGCTGTACTAACGTTGTACCTTTTGGCAGCCCTTAGTGCGCTAGTGGCGGTGTTATGCAAACGAGTCTGGTCGGACGTTGGCCCCGGCATTTTGGCGCTTTTTCTGCTCACGGCGACCGCCTTCTGGTTTTACCTCGCCAAGATCCAACTGCCTGAGGAGTGGCTTTCACGGACCAATGCGCTTACGTTCTTGCTTCCGGAGTTCCTCAATTCGGTAGGTAAGCGCGCCGCCATGGTTTTTACCGATGCTTGTCTAATTGCCTTGGCAGCCTTCCTCGGTTACCTGTTGCGATTCGACGGCGTGCCGCGACAGTATGCAGCCTCTTTTATTTGGGCTGCCTTGTTTCTCATTGTGGTCAAAATTCCTCTGTTTGCTATCTTTTCGGTCTACCGTCGCGATTGGACACTCCGCGTATTGCGTGATATTTACCCCATTCTAAAAGGCAGCATACTTGGATCGATGCTGGTCGTGACCGGGCTAACATATTTGACTGGATTCAAGGACTTTTCGAGGGCTGTGTTTGCCACTGAAATGATTCTCACCGTTTGCCTAATGGGTTTTGTGCGTACTATTTCGCGATTTTTCGATGACGTACTGCCCAAACAGACCAGTGAAGCCTATTTGGTGGTAGGCGGGACCAGCGCTGAATTTTTTTATCGGTATTTCGAGTGGCAGCGTTTGCATGGCAACATCCTCGCTTTCGTTGCGCCGCTCAAGAATGGAAACGCGTTTCTCTACGGCGTGCCCATCGTGCCGCTGTCGCGAATAACAACCTTTTTGTCAAAGGTGACCGCGGTTTATTTGTTGCCTGACTGCCCCGAGCAGGCACGGAGCACAGTAATGCAGTTATGCGGTTCCCGGAATATTCCAGTGCGCTCATTGCAACTGAGCGTGGAAACACTGAAACACGAGGGAATTGCTCGAACCGCGATAGCCAGCTGACTTGCAGCATGATGACTACCTCCCTGATACCGCCGGGCCACTCCGATAAAAAACCTAAGGTGGTTCGAATCACCGGGCGGCTTAATGTCGGAGGAATAGCACTCCAGGCATGCTTTTTACATCAGGCCCTACGGGGCACATTCGACACCGTTTTGATAGCCGGGCATTTAGACAAACAGGAAGGCGACATGAGCTATTTGCTGGCGTCGGAAGAAGGCGTTCGTCGGATCCGCTCGATGTCACGTCCGGTGCACCTCTGGGCAGACTTTCTAGCGTTTGTCCAAATTGTCCGCATTCTTCGCGCGGAAAGACCGGATCTTGTCCACACTCATGCCGCGAAAGCTGGCGTGCTGGGTCGTGCGGCGGCCGCCCTCCTGCGTGTGCCCGTACGTGTCCATACGTATCATGGAAATGTGTTCCAAGGATATTTCGGCGCACTTCAAAGCAAAATCTGGATTGTTATCGAGCGTGCGCTCAACAAGATTACAACCCGCACAGTACTTATCTCGGAATCTCAAGCGGATGAACTGGTCAATAAATACAACGTAGTCTCTCGAAAGACGGCGTCTATAATTCGCAATGGCTACGATCTATCTCAGTTTGGTTCTGGAGAAAACCTAAAACAGGCCCGTGACTTGCGTCGGGCGTTTGGATTTGACGACTCACATTTTGTTGTGCTCTGGGCTGGTCGGCTCGTTCCAATAAAAAATGTAGAACTCCTAGCCAAAATCGTCCGTGAGGGCAAAGGATCGCCAAGATTACGTTTCCTGGTTGTCGGAGACGGAACTGATCGTGGAAAACTTGAAAGATTGATTGCCGGATACTCAAACATACAGCTTGCGGGTTGGCGCACGGACCTCCCTGCGCTATGGGCGGCCGCGGATGTCGGTTTGGTCACCTCGCGAAACGAAGGAACCCCCAGCGCACTTGTCGAAGCGATGGCGTCGTATAAACCATTCGTGTCGACGAATGTGGGTGGCGTGATCGACCTCGCAGCCCCGCCCATAAAAGTGGATAGCCGCTCCAACGTGATTCGGGCCGCTAATGGGTTCTTAACTCCGCTTGACGCAGGGGCGATGTTGGATTGCTTGGAGCTTCTCGCTGCGGAGCCTGTTATGGCTCGGGAGATGGGCGGTGCGGGTAGATCATTTGCGCTGTCCAACTACTCGGACGCCCGTCTTCAAAATGACATCGAAGACCTCTACATGCAGTTATTGGGCTCGGCAGGTCAAGCTGCCCATTCCAACGCATTAAAAAAAACCGCGTGATCCAATGGTCCGCTCTCCCCAACCTGCCCATGGGCCAAATTTGCCTTTGGATAGGCCCATGGAAATCGGGGGTTATGCGCAGTACGATTCGTTATGTGAGGACAATCCGGCCGGAGATCGATTGCGGTCTCAGTGCTGCTGGGGGCTTAGCATCACACAAAGGTCTTACCTCAACCCGTTATAGCCTCGCTGCACCAGAAGAGGCGTTGCGCGTCTGATTGGCAAGGAGTTTTGATGGATCAATCAGTCAGTTTTCGGCCCCTGCGATTGGCAATCACTTGCTTAGTTATTGTTGCAAGCGGTTTTTATGTTTACACGGTATGCAGCGTTTGGCGCGCAGATTGGCTACGAAATCAGATAGATCAACGAAGCTTGGAAACGTCGGCGCGCCTTCAGCCTTGGAACGCTCAGACACAATGGCGACTGGGAGGATATTACCTCAATGTTGCTCAGGACTACGCGGCAGCACAGATGTTTCTGCAACGCGCCATTGAACTAAATCCGTACGCTGGGCATTGTTGGCTGGACCTAGCTGAATTACACCAAATCAGGGGCGAAGATAATGAAAGCCAGACAGCCTTGGAACGAGCGCTGCGGGCCGAGCCGACTTCGACCGAAATTGCCTGGGAAGCGGCCAACTTCTATCTTGTCCAAAACGATACTAGGAAAGCTCTGCCCCTGTTTCGACAGGCCATTGAGTACAACCCTAACAACACTGGAGCCGCGATCGATCTCACATGGCGCGCCACGAAAAGTGTCAGTCAGATTGTGAACAAAGTGCTTCCGGCGCAACCGGGGCCGTATCTTGATTTCTTGAAGATACTAATTGCTCAAAATCAGTCTTCAGCAGCGAGCGAGCTTTGGCAGGATTTGAGCGCGCAAAAGTTCACCTTCCCTCTAGAAGGAGCATTTCCGTATTTTGACTATTTGCTCCAGACCCAGCAAATCGATCAAGCGAGGCAGGTATGGACCGATTTGAGTAAGGTCCATCCTGAAGTGCGGGCTGACATTGGATTGAACATTGTTCGTAACGGTGGGTTTGAAACTGAGTTTCTCAATGGAGGGTTCGACTGGCGAAGCCAACCTGTTGGGCAAATCAACGTCGCACTGGACACGAAGGAGTTTCACAGCGGCAATCGCTCGTTACGAATCGAGTTCACTGGCCCCGCAATCTCGGACGTAGGGGTATACGAATACGTCCCCGTGCAACCCAACATGAGATACCGGTTAGTCGCGTTTGCGAAGACGGAAGAGCTCACTACAGCGAGCGGACCGCGGCTGGCGATCGAGGAATCCTCCAGCAAAAATGTCCTTATAACCACCGACGAATTTCTGGACACCAGCGGTTGGACGCCGCACCCGGCCGAGTTCGTGACCGGACCTGATACTCACCTCGTGACGCTTCGCATATTGCGCGTACCTGGCGATTTATTGATCAAGGGGAATCTTTGGGTTGATGACATCGAAGTAACTCGCGTGTCATCCGCCGAGGCTGCGAACCCATGAGCGTTAAGAAGATTGGCACGATGGACGCTCGTCTGCGAAGTAGCTCTCGCCTCGGCGACCGAGACGACTCTCTGGCATATTTGGCCGCTCTTTGCACGCTGCTGATCTACGGTGTTCTCGCCTTCGGAGCGGTTGAGATCTGGGCCACTTCGATCTTGGAGATCGGTGCAGCGTTCGTTTTCGCCGCCATTGTGGTGCACCATGTCGGTTTCTCTGGCGTTCAGTTGAGGTGGAATCCTCTTTATCTTCCAATGGCGGGGTTCGCAGGCGTAGCCGGTATTCAACTTATTCTAAATCTCACTGCCTATCGCTATGAGACTTTACTGGTCTGTCTGCAATATGTGGCTTACGGCATGCTTGTATTCGCAATCACCCAGATCATAGGTGACGAGCGATCCTCCCGTATTCTTGCCCTCACGTTCATCATCTTCGGTTCGGCGGTTTCCTTGTTCGCAATCTGTCAAAACCTGAGTTCTACTCTACGCATCTATTGGTTGCGAATGCCCCGCACAGAGGCGTCCATCTTTGGGCCATATGTTAACCATAATCACTACGCAGGTCTGATGGAGATGCTAACGCCACTTGCAGTCGTGCTGAGTTTGAGCACAATCGTACAAGGAGGGCAACGAATCCTCGCAGCCTTTGCTGCCGTCCTCATGGCCGGAAGTCTGGTGCTTTCTCTATCTCGCGGGGGGGCGGTTTCGCTAGTAGCCGAATTTTCACTACTATTCTGGATGTTCCTTAGAGTTCAAAAAAACACCTCGGCGAGGACAAAAATGTTCTTGTTGATACTGGCAATTCTGGCATTTTTGGCGCTCGTAGGATCCCCTGCAATGTGGCGCCACCTTGGTAATCTTCAGGATGTGCTGCGGTTGGACATCTTGAAAGATTCTCTGAGAATGTTTGCTCGCAAACCCCTTTTGGGTTGGGGCCTGGGGACCTTTCCTACGGTTTATCCCGGCTTCCGAAGCTTTTATACTCAATTTTTTATAAATGCCGCTCACAACGACTACATACAAGCCTTGGTAGAAACCGGATTGGCGGGTTTCTCATGCGTTGTTTGGTTCATTTTTACCCTGTATGCCCGCGGCTTGACGCGGTTCGGCCGCCGCGAGCAGAACTGGCGAGGTGTACTCAGAGTAGCGGCACTAGTAGGTTGCACTGGGATACTTGTGCACAGCTTGTATGACTTCAATCTGCAAATTCCAGCGAATGCGGCGTTGTTCTACGTCTTCTGTGGGCTCGTGGCGGGCTGGCCCAAAACATCGGAGACGCTGAAGCCCAGCAGCGCCGGTTTACAAAAGGAAAGCTTTTGACTAGGTCCTCATATGATTGACATCCACTCCCATATCCTTCCAGGTCTCGATGACGGTTCGAAATCCTGGGACATGACCGTTGAGATGTGTCGCTTAGCCATGGAGGATGGCATCACGCACATCGTCGCGACTCCTCACGCCGACGACGCCTACGCGTATAACCGCGACCGAATTCAGAAGCTCGTCGCAGAATTGGAAACGAAGGTCCCGGGCCAACTTGCCTTTAGTGTAGGTTGCGATTTTCATCTATCATTCGAAAATATTGAGGACGCAATCGCTCATCCCAGGCGCTACACGATTGGTTTTGGGCAATACTTGCTGGTCGAACTCAGTGACTACGGCATACCTCCCCAGGTAGGCGACGTTCTAGTAAGGCTGCGTGACGCCGGTATGATCCCTATCCTCACCCATCCGGAGCGGAACAGCATCCTTCAGCGACGCCCCGAACGTGTTCTGGACTGGGTCGACGCGGGATGTCTTGTTCAGGTGACTGGATCCGCAGTGACTGGCTCGTGGGGGGAAACTCCTCAGCGTATCGCGATGTGGCTCATCGAACAGGATGCGGTGCACGTTCTGGCTTCCGATGCTCACGACGACAGACACCGCAGGCCAATTCTGTCCGAAGCCCGTCAGCACGTCTCTCAGCTCTTTGGCGCACAGGTCGCCCGTTCTCTTGTTCAGGACAATCCTCAAGCCATCATTAACGGGAAATCACTTCCTATCCGTGGACAAGCGCCGGCCGTTAATGGTAGGTCAAAGAACGCTTGAAATCGATCTCGAGATTTCTTTCGAGCGGGTCTTGCGCAGTGACCAGAATGGCTGGTAACGGATTCGGTCAGCGAATCCGCTAAATGTTTGGTGTGAGAGAAGGCAAAGGGATAGAGGCCGAACGTCAACCATCAGGGAGCGGACGCGCTCACAGGCACAGGAGTTCCGCCTTGGAGAAGTACCCACGTGCCTATTGCGGCGATTGCGGCGGCGCCGAACCCGACCGCTACCGTAGAATCTAAAATACCGCCTTGTCCGGCCGGAACCGCCGCACCAGATCTCTTTTTCTTCTTCTTTTTTTGCTGTTCCGATTCCTCTCGTGTTGTCTGTTGACCCTGCGCCAAGGTGGTGGTCTCCTGCCCGTCGTCTAGCATAAGATCGCCTTTTTTCGCAACGATCTGAACTTTGCCGTCGACACTCGAAACCTCAAACTGCGTCCAAACAGCCGCCTTGGGAATGACAGTGATATCTCCGGCGTGAGTTGCCATTGCTTTCGACGTCGACACAGTTACTCCGCCGTGCTCAACGCTCACTCCACTGCCTTCAAATTCGACTAGAGAGTCGGAAAGAACCATGAGACTTGAGCCGGAAGCGTTGATCTTGGCTACTGATCCTGGGGCGGTTTGAATGAGATCGCCCAAAAAAACGGCCGACGATTTCGGAAGGCTGCTGCCGTTCAGCCATGTGTTTCCATTACTGTACAGCATTGCCGCACCTGAATCGGCGGCAAACATCGAGGCCGGCAGGACTACCGCCATGATGCAAGTCAAGGTCTTGTACGAGAACCATTTCCGCACTGGCGAAACTCCTGCAAAAACCGGAATCGATACGCTGAATGGTAATCCGATGAGCCTCTCCCGTCAAGGTCGTAACCGGCAGGGTTCTTTGGGTTTGCGTGCCTCATTTCGATAACAAACGTGAGATCTTCAAGGTAAGATTATTGGGGCGAAGATCGGCCAAGAATAAATCTTCTCCCATCTGAGCCTTGGCCTCCAAGATAGAATCACAATTGTTACCGTAGCCAGAGGGGCAAGTCTGTTGACCGAGACTCGAGCGGAACCGAAGCCGCACCGCTCCTCTCGTGGGGTGGCCAAAAAAAACAACCATTGCGTCCGTTGGTTCACATTTCTTTGATTGAAAGAGACCCGAGCATGAGTGAAGTTTCGAACCGCTGGAATGCAATATCCCAGAATAGGTTACTGCCGTAACCACAATCCACCGAAAATCCTCAAAAACGGGCGAGAAATCTGGAAATCTAGTATGTCGTCACGGCGAAGGCCGGGATGGCGAGCGAAGTAAGATTCTGAAAATCTGGAAAGCGAGTATCTTTCGAAATCATGACGACTTCATCAGTGACGACAAATCCTGTTTCCGAGTTGAAAAGCAAAGTCGAACAACGCCAGGCGCGGGTGGCCATCATCGGACTGGGCTATGTGGGTTTGCCGCTGGCCCTGCTCTACACCGAGCAGAAGTTCCGGGTGACAGGCTTTGACATCGACCAGCGCAAGGTGACGACGCTGATGCAGGGCGGCTCCTACATCGTCCGCATCCTGCCGGAAGAGATTAAGCAGGCCCGGGCCAAGGGCTTCGAGGCGACTTCGGATTATGCGCGGCTGACGGAGATGGACGCGATCATCATCTGCGTGCCCACGCCGCTGAATGAGTATCACGAGCCCGACTTGAGCTACATCACGGACACGGCGGCCTCGATTGCGCCGCATCTGCGCGCCGGTCAGTTGGTGGTGCTCGAAAGCACGACCTACCCTGGCACCACCGAAGAGGTGATGGTGCCGATTCTGGAAAAGGGAAACAAACAGGGATTGAAGGCGGCGCGGGAAGGGTCGTCGAACGGAAACGAAATCTACGTAGCGTTTTCGCCAGAGCGGGAAGATCCCGGCAATACGACGGTGGCGCGACGGGACATTCCGAAAGTAGTGGGCGGGCTGGACTCGCAGGCCACGGAAGCCGCGGCTTCGTTATACGGAGCGATCTTCAACCGCGTGGTGCGGGTGTCTTCGCCGGCTGCGGCGGAGATGACCAAGCTGCTGGAAAACATCTATCGATGCGTGAATATCGCGTTGGTGAATGAGTTGAAGCTGCTGTCGCTGCGCATGGGACTGGATATCTGGGAAGTGATCGAGGCGGCGTCGACGAAGCCGTTCGGGTTTCAGCCGTTCTATCCCGGCCCGGGACTGGGCGGACACTGCATTCCGGTCGATCCGTTTTATCTGTCGTGGAAGGCGAAGGAATGGGACTTCCGCACCCGCTTCATCGAACTGGCGGGCGAGATCAACATCGGCATGCCGTATCACGTGCTGGATTATGTAGCCAAGGCGTTGAACCAGCAGAAAAAGGCGCTGAACGGGGCCAAGGTGCTGGTACTGGGACTGGCTTACAAAAAGGACATCGACGATCTGCGCGAATCGCCATCACTGACCATCATCGAGTTGCTGCAGGACCAGGGAGCCGATGTCAGCTACAACGATCCCTACTTTCCCACGGTGGGAAAGGGGCGCAAGTACGACCTGCAGATGAAATGCACTCCGCTGGATAACCTGGGACAGTACGACTGCGTGCTGATCGTGACCGACCACTCCGACTACGACTATCAGCGCATCGTGAAGGATTCCAAGCTGGTTGTCGACACCCGCAACGCCACCAAAGGCATCAAAAGCCCCAAGATTGTGCGCTGCTAGGGGCTAAAAAAATCCTGCTGAGGAAAAATCGTTGCCGGTTTTTCCTCAGGTCAGGCCGCCACGCAAGGCCTTACCTGCCCACAAGTATGCAAAATTTGTCCTCCTGCCCGCATTGGATTTTGATAACCTATCTCTCATAAAGCCAAGCGGCTCTTAAACAATCACTTCATGTTTTGCCTCCGCCGGAGGTGGCCATATTCTTGCACTCACGATCCTGGGAAACAGGCGTCTGACGGCCCAGGTGGACGAAAACGGAGACCAATAGTTTCGCCAGGTTGAATCAAGGTAAATAAAAAGTACGATTAGGCAGCCGTCTAGAATCGTAAGACATCAAGACTAGTACGCCCCCGGATTGAATCTATGCCGCAGGTATACGAAAACGGCCCGTTCTCCATGTTGCCCTACCGGCGGCCGCCCTGGAGGGAGTTCGCCGTCATCATAGCCCTGCAGTGTCTGGGCGTTATTTTTGTTGACCTGGGCTGGAGTGCTGAATCTGGGTGAATTGCCCGCTCAAGTCCGGGACTATCACTTTATTCGTTTGGTTGATACCCCGCCTCCAGTCAACGTGGAGCCAGCGCCAGTAAAACAGATTCCGGTTACCCAGGTCGCACAGCGTGGAGACCCCAGCCCCGGAAGTGCTTCGAGTGCCGCCGCCGGTAGCGCAACCGAAGCCTCGCGCCGAGGATGCGCCAGTAGTTCCGAACATCGCAATCGCTGCTCCCAAAGCAGTCCCGCTCCCGCCGACCGCTGCTGTCATTCCGCGCCAACTGGTAAAGACGAACACTTTCTCTACCGGCAGTTCAGCAGTTCCAACCATCGCCGCTGCACCGAAAAATGTACAGACAGGCGGCTTTGGCGATCCGAATGGAGTACCCGCCAGTCAAACCAACGGACGCCCGGTGAACATCGCTCAAGTCAGGGTCGTTTGATTTGCCCACTGGCCCCGGCTATGGCAACGGCACGGGCGGAGATAAGGGTGCGCGTGGTGTAGTAGCCAGCACAGGCTTCGGCAATGGCACCGCGACTGGAGACGGCAGCGGCAAGGTGAATACTTCGCGAGGTACGGTACAGAAAAGTGGTTTTGGCGACACCGCTGCCGTTTCGCCAGAACAGCTTCGGGCAAAACCTGCCAACGATACGGCGGGGAAACTGGTTCCGGCGGAAGTGATTTCCAAACCGACTCCTACCTACACGGCGGAAGCCAGAAATCTGCGGATTGAAGGTGAAGTGGTTCTCGAGGTTGTCTTCGAAGCCTCGGGGAAACTTCGCATTGTTCGTGTGGTGCAGGGTCTCGGCCACGGTCTCGATGAATCCGCAGTTCACGCCGCCGAGCAGATTCGCTTCAAGCCAGCCAAGCGGGACGGACAACCGTCCGATTACACCGCGCTGGTGCACATCGTCTTCCAGCTTGCCTGAGAACTAACGCCAAGAGTTCAAATTGAGATCAGCAGATACTTGAACTGCGAACTGGCGTTCGCATCTTTGACGCAGGAGTCTTGCTTCGGCACACAAACAGACCAGCGATCGACCACTGAGCCGTTGCGCTGTCCCTGAAAAGATGGAGGGATTCCAGACGTAAAAATGGGTTGGAGGCTGGATACCAACTCAGTCGAGCTTACTGGATCGCGCTTCCAACTGAAGAGAACACGTTATTCGCATTGGAGCCGATCAACCGGATCGTGCCAACCACGATCACCAGAATCACCGCCAGCATCACCGCATACTCAGCAACGTCCTGCCCTTGATCGTCATTCCAGATACTTCCGAGCCACTTCACCATCGCCGCCCTCCTTGAAACTGAACTAACGTTCGAGCCACCTGAGTCCTTTGTCCGCGCGTCTTGTTCGCGCGCAGGTGCCGAACCCACTGTGCAAATCTTTTACTAGGGTAAATGCGGTCGTACCAAACTGCCAATAGCCCAATTGGTGGCAAGCCATGGCACCAAAGTGCTAGTCCCTTAGGCGATGGTTTTGATGGGTAAAGCCTGGTTTACCGCGAAAAGGGCCAATTCCAGGCGCGTCGAAACTCCCAATTTGTCGAAAATATTGCTAAGATGGTGTTTTACCGTGTCTTCACTGATCTTGAAATACTCGGCAATTTCCTTGTTGGAATAGCCCGCAACCACGGCGGATACGATCTCCAACTCCCGCGGAGTAAGACCAAATTTCTTCTGCTTTGCTTCTTCACCGGAGGATTGCACCAGGTTCCTCAAGTACTGCACGAGGTTGGAGACGCTTTCCCGTCCCACCCAGTACTCTCCCGACATGACCGTGTGGATGCTCTTCAGCAGTAGTTGCGTGGCGGAATCCTTTAAAACGACACCGCGGGCGCCCAGCTGCAGACGCTTCGACGATCTGCTTCTTCTCGGCTGCAGCAGTCAGCAGTATTACTCTTACCGAACTTGAGACCGGCCCCGAACTCATTTCACGCAACGCTTCCAATCCCGGCATCCGGGGCATGGCCAGATCCAGAAGCAATATGTCGGGCTTCAACTGGCGGGCCATCTTCACGGCTTCGGCGCCGTCGCATGCCTCTCCAATCACTTTGAGATCGGGCTCAGCTTCCAGAAGGCGGCGCAGGCCATCGCGAAAGATCGGATGATCATCGGCGAGCATGAATGCGCACGGGCTGGGATCTTCGGTTATCCATAAGCCGCTTCCTGCTTTTGCGGGACGCTGATCTCGAGACGAGAGCCTTGTCCCGGATTTGATTCTATCGCGAGTTCGCCCGCAATAACACGCACCCGTTCCTTAATCACCAGTGGTCCGCGGCCGAGCGCAGTCCAGTTCGGTTTGAGAAAGCCGTCCGCTGAAGGGAAAGCCACGACCGTCATCTTCGATCACCAGCGTCCAGCGGCCGTTTGACGCGCTCAGCCTCACCAACACGGCGTGCGCGCGGCTATGTTTGCGAACATTGACCAGACCTTCCTGCACGATACGAGTTAGCTCCCGGCAAACCGGCTGGGGCATGTCGGGCTCTTCCAGATCGGAAGAAAAGCGCGCGGTGATTCCGGTTTCACGCTGAAATCGTTCCACAGTGTCGGCCAGAAATCCAATCAGCCTTCGGGAGTCTACGTCGAGTGATTTCATCTGCTGCATCAAGCTCTCGCAGCTTGAGCACTTCTTCGCGCAGCAGCCCCTGAATCCGGCCCAGTTCGTCCGGCACAATCTCGGCGCGGGTTGTTGACTGGCGGCGCAGCACGTCCACCTGCATTTCCACTGCGATCAGCGACTGGACAGCGCCATCGTGCAGTTCGCGGGCAAAGCGGGCACGTTCCAGTGCGCCGGCCCGCAGTCGCAGGCGGCGCAACAGATACACGTTGTAGACCGCTGGACCAATCTGGCGAACGAGTTCCTGCAGGAACCGCAGCTCTTCCGTTATCTCTCCCGGTCAGCGTGGGGTCGAACAGGAAAATCCGGCCTCGCCATTCCTGGCCGAAAATAAACGAAACCGTGATGAGATGTTCGAAGGTGTAGCTGGCCGGCAAGCTGGTTGAAGGATTCCGAAGATGCGTCCGGAATCTTTAACTCCGGCCGGATCCAGGCCCAGGAGAACGTAATTCGGATTTCCTTTGTGGCCATTCCGCCGGGCATACGAAGTTTCCGCCGGGCTGTTGAACAGATACATCTCACGGTCGGAAGGTAGGGGCTCGAGCCAGCGAAAGAAGGTCGCCTCGCCATTTCGGAGTTGCATTTCACCAACATAAGCTCGCTGGCCGCCGGCCTCCTGCGACGCGATCATGGCTTTCCCCGCGCCGTACATGACCAGCAGACTCGCCGACGATCTCCTGCAGCGTTCCGCCCAAGCCCCGCCTCGACCCTGACTTTCCCCAGTATGCGGGCAATCACCGCTTTTTCCGAGCGCAGCTGCTTCTGCTGCTCGGCCAAATATCCCAGCAGAAGCCCCATCACCAGGAGATAGATCGAGAGCATGAAAAGGTGTTTGGGTTCGAACTCTTCGGGTTGTACGCGCAACAACGGCAAGTGGAAACGCGAAAGTTGGCCATCCACCCATCCAAAGAAACCGAGCTTGAATGCGAGGCTTTCAACCCACAGCAGGGAAACTGCTGATGCTGCGGTGGCAACCGTCTCCCACACGCCCCAGCGATAGGCGGCGGCCGCCAGCACAAATACGAAGAAGAGAAAAAATGGATTGGCCTGACCAGTGGCGAAGATTGAGATCAACGCCGGCCAAATAATGTCTGCCGGCATGCACCAGGCGGCGAAATGAAACGGTGGACTCCTCATGCCGGCGCAGCAGCATATGACGATCACGCCCTGTGCGATATAGAACGCCAGCAGGCCGTAAGCCCAGAAGGAATAACCGATTTCGGCCGGATCCATCAGGATGGCGACCAGGGCAGAAACAGAAAGAAAGACGCGGGCCGTCGCCAACCATCGTTCGATGCGGCGTATTTCGCCGGGACCGATGGGAGCCCTTTGCCGCCACAGAAACCGATGTCGCAGTGCTTGGAATGGCAATCGCATACGACTCACAAGTCGATGCCACGATCTTATTGGCTGGAGACTAAGAAGAGCAAGCCCAACCCGTTACCAGTTCTAATCCACCGTAGGTTACGGCTTCGTGTTCGGAGATTTGAGATTTCGGTCAAAGAAGTCGGCGGTCGCCTTGTAGGCTGTAATCCAGTCCTTCCACATCAGGAAACCGTGGATTTCGTCGGGAAAGATCAATTCCTCGAACACCACGTGGTGCTCTCGCAAGCGTTGCGCCAGATCCACGGTCTGCTCGAACGGAACGTTGCGATCGTCATCACCATGAATCAATAACACCGGCGACTTCCAGGTGGACACAGCCGAGTCCGGCGACGAGTCGAACGCCAACTTCTCGGCTTCCTTCGCGTCCGGCGCCCCCGGTCGATTCTCCCAGTGAGGCAGGAACACAGACCAGTCATGCACGCCATGGAAATCAACTCCAGCAGCAAAGATGTCGGAATTGCGGGCCAACCCAAGAGCCGTTAAATATCCACCGTAAGATCCGCCCCAGAGCCCAATTCTTCTTGGGATCCACCGTCGGCAGGCCTTGCAAGAATTTCGCTCCCGCGACGACGTCCTTATATTCCGCAGCTCCCCGCCAGCTGGCGTTGTCGGCCTCCCGGAAAGCGCGGCCATACATAATTCCAAGACGATAATTCACCGAGAGCACAACATAGCCCAGGCTCGCCAGATATTGATTCATGGCGTAAGCGTTGTGGTAGTAGTCCATGTAGTGGAAGCCGAGCATCATCTGCCGCACGGGCCCGCCATGAGTGAATATCAAAGCAGGCCCGGGCTGGATTCGTCCGGCGGGGACAAACAACTGGCCATGAATTTCCAGGCCGTCTTCACTCTTGAAGATCACCTGCTTTGGCGTGACTAACTGTTTTGAAGGAAAGTCGGCGGGCAGTGCCTGCTTGCGCTATCAATTCCCTTCCCTGTGCCGTCACATGCACGGGCATCGCGGGGACGGTCGCACTTGAGCCAAGGCACACCACCTGACCGCCCAGACCTGTTTCCACCGGAGTCCACTCCATAGTTTCGCCCGCTGGTCAAGGGCTGCGGTTTGCCTCCTTCCAGACTTGACGCGCCATAGATGCCGGCGGTCAACGTCGTCCTGATTCGAAGAGAAGATTACGGAACGGCGGTCCGCAGCGAGCGTGACGTCTTCTACCTCAAAGGATCCCGGGGTAAGCAGCGACGGCGCAGCTGCCCGCCACGGAGATAGAGTAAAGGTGGTTCCAGCCATCCTGCTCGGACGCGAAGACCAATCTGTCGTTACTGGCAAAGTAGAAAGATTTGTCGCCGGTTTCGGCGGGAAAGGAATCATTCGCTTCCTTCCCGCTGTGCCAAATTTCTTTTGCCTCTCCCGTTGCAGCATCCGCCATCCAGATCGCCCACGGAACCGGGCGCACCGGAATCAACGGAAGCTTCTGCTGAATTCCAGCCATCCGGATGAAAGCGATGTGGCGCCCGTCCGGCGACCAGCGCGGCATGCCGTCGCGATCCGCGCTTGGAGCCAGATAGCGAACACTTCCGCGGCCGAAATCATAGACCGCGATAAAGCTGTGATCGCCCCGATTGCTGACCAGCGCGATCTGGCGTCCATCGGGAGACCACCTTGGACTCGAATTGTCTCCGCGAAGATCGGTGAGTTGATGGGCCGAAGTCGCTCCAGTGACCGGAGCAATCCATAATTGCTTTCGCGCCGCCCAAACCGCGAATTGTCCGTCGGGCGACAGCTCGACATCTTCGCAGTCTTCCTCGCCGCAGCCCATCTCCCCCAGCATTCGAGGAATGCCCGCATCGACGTCGACCGCCCAAACCTGCTGCTTCCGCGCGGCCACATCGCTCGTGGGATCGGCCACGCGACCGTTTTCATTGGTCTCGCTTCCGAGGACGTACACCAGAGTTCGGCCGTCCCCGGTAATGCGAAGGCTGGCGATCGGCAAACCTTCGTCGCTCTCCTGATGCGTTACCTGCCGAGCAGAGAAATCAGGAGCATCCGCCACCCAAATGTTGCGAACGCCTTTGACGTCGAATACCCAAGCGACTCTTCCGCTGTGAGATGCCGCGACCAGGTTCGAGGGGAAGGGTGAACTCATGACCTGTTCGAGTGTGAAATTCGCGGCTGCCGCAACGCAGGAAAAGAAACACGCGAGAAGAACCAGCAGGCATGCGACGAACAACTGTCGTGAAAAATTCCGCACTCGAAGTTTCGGCATAGGAGAAGTAGCCTACTCTGTGGTTTGCAATCTGCCAAGCCTCTCCGAGTGTTGGCTGAAGTCTTTGCTGAGGAACATCACCCATACAAATACATCGGGGAACACGGCAAATCGATCGTCTCGAAAATCATTTCAATCTCTTCCGGGGAAGTGGCTTTTAGCGCGCAGAATCCCATCACGCTCTATAATGCTCAGTCCACCGATGTAATTGTTTCCCTGTCGATCTTTCCTAATGGAGGAAATGCATGCGCGCTGGTGCCCGGCTGTTGTCTGCTGGTTCTTTCCTGTCTTCTGCTCCTGGCCACAACTCCCGACACTGAACAACCGTTGGGCGGATATTCCGCGGCCTCTTCGCGCACCGAGCGAGATTGGGAAGCAAAATTCCGCGACATCCCCGAACCGCAAAACCAACGCGACTACATGCAGCGGCTTGCCGCCCGCCCGCACCATGTTGGCTCGCCCTACGACAAGGACAATGCCGAGTGGATGCTCGCCAAGTTCAAAGAGTGGGGCCTCGACGCGCACATCGAGAGCTTCGATGTTCTGTTTCCAACTCCAAAGGCGCGGTTCGTGGAACTGGTCGAACCCACGAAATTCACCGCCAAATTGCAGGAGCCCGCGCTGGCGATTGATCCCACGTCGAACCAGCAAGCCGAGCAACTTCCCACGTACAACGCCTATTCCGGCGACGGCGACGTGACCGCGCCGCTGGTCTATGTCAACTACGGCATTCCGGATGATTACGAAAAACTGGAACGGATGGGAGTTTCGGTGAAGGGCGCGATCGTGATCGTGCGCTACGGAAATTCATGGCGCGGGATCAAGCCCAAAGTGGCGGCGGAGCATGGTGCGGTCGGATGCCTGATCTATTCCGATCCAGCCGATGATGGCTACGTTCAGGGCGACGCGTTTCCGAATGGCGCGTGGCGGCCCACGCGACGGCGTGCAGCGCGGCAGCGTGATGGATATGCCGGTCTATCCCGGCGATCCGCTCACGCCCGGAGTCGGCGCAACCAAGGATGCCAAACGCCTCGACCTGAAAGACGCAAAGACCATCACCAAGATTCCCGTGCTGCCGATCTCCTATGCCGACGCCCAACCTTTGCTTGCGGCGTTGAAGGGTGAAGTCGTTCCGGAAGCCTGGCGCGGTTCCCTGCCCCAGACTTATCACGTCGGACCTGGGCCCGGCCAAAGTTCATCTCAAGATGCAATCCAACTGGGACATCAAACCGCTTTACGACGTCATCGTGAAGATTCCTGGCTCGACCAATCCCGACGAGTGGATCGTGCGCGGCAATCATCATGATGCCTGGGTGAATGGCGCCGAAGATCCGGTTTCAGGCGCGGTCGCGTTGATGGAAGAAGCGCGTGCTTTCGCCGTTGCTGCTCAAGCAGGGATGGAAGCCCAAGCGCACGATCATTTATTGCGTGTGGGATGGCGAAGAACCAGCTCTGCTCGGCTCCACCGAGTGGGGCGAAACGCACGCCGACGAACTTCGCCAGCACGCGGTGGCCTACATCAACAGCGACGGCAACGCGCGCGGCTATTTGTCCATGGGCGGATCGCACACGCTGGAGAAATTCATCAACGGCGTGGCCAGGGATGTGGAGGATCCTGAAAAGAAAATTACCGTCTGGAAGCGCGACCAGCTCAAAGCGATCGCCGATGCCAAGACGCCCGAAGACCGGAAAGAAGTGCGCGATCGCGCAGACCTTCGCATCGACGCTCTGGGCTCAGGATCGGACTGGACCGTCTTTCTCGATCATCTGGGCATTGCTTCACTGGACCTGAGTTATGGCGACGAAGATGGCGGCGGAATCTACCATTCGATCTACGATGACTTTTACTGGTACACCCATTTTTCCGATACCGACTTCAGCTACGGGCGCGCTCTTTCGCAGACCGCCGGCACTACAGTGATGCGACTGGCCGACTCCGATCTGCTGCCATATGATTTTACCGGGCTGGCCGATACCATCCATCGCTATGTGGACGAATTGCAGAAGCTTTTGAAAACCAAGCAGGACGAAGTTGAGCGAACGCAACAAGGAAATCGAAGAAGGAGTTTTCACGGCAACCGCCGATCCTAAGAAAACTTCAGTTCCGCCGCCGGTCGAGGAAGTACCGCCACATTTGAATTTCGCGCCGCTGCAAAATGCGTCCGATACCCTCACGCACAGCGCGGAGCGATATCAGAAGGCGCTGGAAAAAGTCACGAAAAACGGCGAAATGGCGATAAGCCCTGCTACGCTTCAGGCAATCAATTCACAACTCATGCAGAGCGAGCGCAAGCTCACCTCTCCGGAGGGACTGCCCCGCCGTCCCTGGTTCCAGCACTTGATATACGCTCCCGGCGCCTACACCGGATACGGGGTTAAGACCATTCCGGGTGTTCGCGAGGCCATCGAACAGAAAAACTGGAAAGAAGCCGACGAACAGATTGTGCGCGCCGCCAATGCGCTGCAGAATGAAGCCGCTCTGGTAGATTCGGTAGCCCAGGAACTGGAGAAAGCGCAGTAAACAAGGTACCCGTTTTTCTATCCCGTTCCAGCATCGCTGCCCTTGGCTCGTATTTCGCCATCAGGGATGCCGGGCATCACTGCACCCCCGCCGGCGCGTGCACATTGGAATACTCATAACGGATTGACATGTGCTGCTGGTCCGGGCCCGGATCGATATCTTCCTCAGTACGTAAAGGGAGGCCTTTGCTCTTGGAAATCCAAGTCTGACCCTCTGACTTTATGTCCTCGTTTTCAGTTTGGATTGAGTACATGCCGCCGCTTCCCCGTTCACCAATTCGTCGCGGACATGGCGGCAGGTTGTCTTCGAGTTGCGGATGTTTTCCTGTTGCTGTTTGAGCATGTCTTCCGGGGTCATCTTGCTGCGTATCCACTTGCCCTCAACGAGAATGTAAATAATGCCGTTGGCGTAGATCAGTTCGCCGACTCTGGTCCTGCCGCCGGCAAGTTTCTCGTGTTGTAGACGTGCGCGGACGCTGCGTGAACTTTGACCGCCGAATCGAACACTGGCTGACAGGCAGCGTCAGCGGCGGCGAAGGCTGGGGCAGCAGGGGATAACATCGCGAGTAAACCCGCAGCGACGACGAACAACATCCATTTAGAACGCAACATAATTCCTCCTTTATGTTCGCTTCGAATCGAGCCCTGCTTCGGTTAACAATTTTTACCACCGTCACTGGCACACGAACTTGTCCTGGCTGATTCCGATGATCGTCTTCGCCGCCAATCCCGGCTGAAAACGGTAGTAGGTTACGGAATGGACTTCGGTGTTCTCGCCATCTTTGCCACGAATCCCAAGAACAGACACAACCATCGTGCCTGCGTCGTTATAAAACAACTCTTTTGGGCGCTGATTGCCGTAACCGTGGATCTTATGGAAGCCCTGAAGGTGCTCGGCATACCAGGCGGCCGTCGCATCGATTTTCGGGCCAAACACCGAATAGAAATTGGCTTCCATTTTGCTTTTGCAGACCTGGGTGTCGGGTATTTTTGTTGGCGCGTTTCCAGGTTCGTTGCCGAGGTGAAGTCCGGGATCGGTGGCGGGAAACAGTGGCAGTCCAGTCAACGGATCGGATGTCAGCGATGCGGTTCCTGCGGAAACGGCAAGACTCAAACCGAGGATAACGAAAAGAGTATGGAGGAGTTTCATCAGTGTCCTTTCGAAGCCACGAACGTGTGCCTGCATTTTCACTTGCAGGACGGGTTTGAAGGACTGAAGACGGCTCTTTCGTGATCCGTGAGTCCGGTCTTCATTTGCAGATACATTACAGAGAAAGTTCTGTCACTCTGGGGCGTTCCAGTGATGTTGAGCCCCTTCGTGCCATCGGGATTCCAGAATGTGTCCTGCGAGCGATCGTCCCAGGCAGCGTGATACAGGTGAAATCCTGGAAGATGAGCCTTGTACCAGGCGATGCTTTCGGCGACGGTGTTTCTGGGGAAATATTGAATTCCCTGACCTGCCTTGTTACAGATAGTCAGAGCGATGGGATCGTTGCTTGGATGCAGGTTGGGATACAGCGGCAGGCCGCTTACGGGATCCGTCGCCGCGTCGGCAGCAAAGGCCGTGGTCGCGAACGTAAACACTGCTGCGATCGATGCGATAGCGAATAATTTCGGGATGAAAGTTAGCATCTGATTTCCTTTCCTGCGTTTCGAAACCCTGAATAAACATGAGTCGCGACTACACGCGATCCGCGAGCTTTTTGGCTAATGGCTTTATCGCCTCCAACGAACACGGACAGGTGGAATACATGATGCGAATCAGTTTGTCGCCTTTGCGGACCAACATCATCGCGCCAGACTCGTCGAATGCCTCATCTCCGATACCCGGAATGCCCTGCTGTTGGCTAACGACAGCGAGAGTCTTGGCGTTCAACCTCATTTGGGCTTCGGCCGCATTGTTGTCGACGCTAAAAGTAAAAACCGGAACATTCCCGTTGCTGTCGGATGTCTCTTGATGATCTTCACTCTGGAACATCTTGGCCATCCCGCCGGTTAAGCTCTGGATTGTCTGTTGCGTCTTTGCGTCGGCGCCTCGGGCAGCGATCATGGCCGCCATATGTTTGGAGGTCATGTCACCCGAATCGCCCTGAGCGAGATAAGAGCAGCCGACGTCCGCGCTTTGCGTGGCCACAATCTGGACCCCAATCGAGCGACCGACTTCTTCCTTAGACAACAGGCGACAAGGATCTCCACTGATGCCACCGTTGTTTCCGCTTCCGCTCGAATCTGTCCTGCTGCCAGACCCGGAAACCGCCTTGGATATCGAACCTAAAACGGAATCCCCGCTGGAACTTGACCGTCCGTCCGAGCTGAGGCCGGACTCCTGGGCTACCTCATGCACCTTTTCTTTCACCCGATGAACGACGTAGTACACGCCGCCGATCGCGAGCGCACCGACCGTTATCACAACCACGGCGAAGCCGATAAGAATCTTCGTAAGGGGGCTGCCCTTGGTGCTTGCGGGTGAAGCCGTCGCCGACCCGGAAATTGGCTGAGGTGTTGGCGAATTAACGGATTGTGGCGCCGAGTTTGCTACTGAAGCTGGCGACGCGAGCGCGTCAGCGCCGCACTTCCCGCAAAATCTCCCTGCGACCGGTGCTCCACACTTGTTGCAAAACCTGGTCACTGGTCGTGCCGCCGGTGGAGGGGCCGAAAAAACTGGCGCGGGCATTGGGGAGACTTCTGGGGCCGGAGGCGCAGACGGCACCGGCGGGGCAGCCGGTTGAGATGCGGGGCTGGCCGCGGCGCGAGTATCCGCTCCGCATTTCCCACAGAACACCCCGGTCACGGGCGAACCACACTTGTTACAAAATTTCGCCATACCAATACCCTCCTAGAACGACTTCTCGTCGTTCTCGGCCGCAATGGGAGACACCCCACGACCGTTGGGGAAAGCAGCCGGAAAAACAGACAAATCACTGCCGAGAGGATGTAGCCAGACGCAAATGCGAATTCCCCCGAACGAGCTCCACATCCACGCCTGGCCCTCCTTGGAACAAGCAGAAAGTGAGGCAGAATGAGTCCGGAGTCAACTAAACAGGTCTTTAAGCCTGCATTAACGGCGAACTGGCTGTCAGGCAAGGGTTTGGGAGGGCTTCTTAACTGCGGTAGAGCACGATTTCCCGTGATAAGATTTGCGGCAACCCGGCTCGCGGGTAAGGACCATGGGCAGTTCCGCTCAAAACCCAATTATCTACCGCATTGGTCCCTTCGAATTGGACCCGGCCAAAGGCACGCTTTCGCGTAATGGTACGCGCGTGAAGCTGCAGGACTTGCCGTTCCGTTTGCTGGTTCTGCTTGTGGAACGTCAGGGCGAGATCGTTACAAGGGAAGACGTCCGTCGGAGACTGTGGCCGGAAGACACCTTCGTCGAATTCGACAACAGCCTGGGCGTTGCCGTTCGCAAGCTGCGAGAGGCGTTGCATGACGACGCCGATACACCGCGGTTCGTGGAGACCGTTCCCCGCAAGGGTTATCGATTCCTAGCTCCCGTTACAGTTCAGAGCCCGGCTGACTCGGAGGATGTGAGAGAGACCCCGAAAGAGCCTTTCCAACCCACGGTGGGACAAGCGCCGGCCCTGCCCCAACGCGCTCCAAGTCGAAGCAGCCGCTATTGGTTAGTCGCGGCAATGGTCATCTTGCTGGTTGGAGCGGTAGTCTACGAGTTCCGCTCGCTTCCCCAACAATCGTCGTCCACAGCCTCAGCTGGTGGTTCCATGCCGCAACCCCGAATCCGGCGCTCCGTCGCCGTATTGGGCTTTCGCAACCTGCCCGGCCGTTCTGAGGAAAACTGGCTGTCGGCAGCCTTTTCCGAAATGCTAAGCACCGAACTGGCAGCCGGAGGCGGGCTACGCCTGATCTCAGGAGAAGACGTGGCTCGCGCGAAGCGTGAATTGCCTCTGGCTGATGAAGACACCTTGGCCAAAGCAACTCTGGATCGGCTACGGCAAAACCCAGGCGCTGACGTCGTCATTGTCGGTTCCTATACGGCTCTGACTGAAAAGGGAGAGAATCGCATCCGCTTGGATATTCGGGCGCAAGATACCGCTGCAGGCGAAACGATTGCCGAGGAGGCCTTTACCGGCAACGAACAACAGCTTTTCGAATTGGCGTCGCAGGCAGGGACACGGCTCCGCCAGAGCTTGGGCGTAAGTCCCGTTGCCGCGGAAGGTCCGGGTTCAGTGCGAGCTTCGCTGCCCTCAAACCAGCAGGCAGTCCGGCTCTATACGGAAGGCCGCGCGAAACTGTGGGCGTTCGATTTTCTGAACGCTCGAGATCTGTTGATCCGGGCGGTGGCTGCGGACCCAAACTATCCCTTATCTCATTCGGCCCTGTCCGAAGCATGGTGGCATATAGGCTACGAGGTCAAAGCCCGTGCGGAGGCTCGGAGGGCTCTGGAACTCTCCGGAAATCTTCCCCAGGAAGATCGCCTGCAGGTCGAAGGACAATACCAGCGAACGATTGCAGACTGGCCGAAAACCGTGGAAGCGTATCAAACGCTCTTTCATCTTTTCCCGGACAACCTCGACTACGGCCTCTTATTGGCCTCCGCTCAGATTCACGTCAAGCCCGTGGACTCATTGCAGACCCTGGCAACTCTCCGTCGTCTCCCTGCTCCAGGGGGTGATGATGCGCGTATCGACATGATGGAGGCTTCAGCCTGGATCAGCCAGGATCTAACTAAGGCGCAGGCCGCAGCGAGACGCGCTATCGCCAAGGGCAGCACTCAAGGGTCACACGCTGTGGTCGCGCGGACGTATGGAATTTTGTGTCAGCAAGGTCCCGGCATTGGCGCTGCCGTAGCGGAGTCAATCCGTGACTGCGAGAACGCGCGCCAGAGTGCCATCGCTGCCGGTGACCGCAATGGAGAGGCGATGATGGTCACCGACCTCGCAGGCCTCCATTCCCAACAGGGCGACCTTGCGCAGGCGGAAGCGATGTGGCGTGAAGCCATCAAGGAGTTTCGCGAGGTGGGTGACAACCAGGGAGTGGCGGCCACACTGAACAATTTGGGCGCTGCACTTCTCCTCCAAGGGAATCTAGAGGAAGCTAAGAAATTGCTGGAGCAGTCAATTCCGAGCTATCAGGCCATTGAGGACAAAGACGGCGTGGCGCTGGCTCTAAATGATCTAGGAGATTTATCGCGGCAGAGAGGCAATCTGAAAGTCGCGGAAACGACCTATGAGCAGGCGAAGGCAACTGCCCAGGAAATCGACGACAAGACGGCAGTCGGTTACGTGTTGGTCGGACTCGGCGATGTTCTTAGCGACCGTGGCGATCTGGTCTCGGCTCGAAAATCCTACGAAGAGTCGTTGGCTTTACGGAATCAGGTCGGCGAGAAACAAACCGTCGCCGAAACTGAGGTGGCCCTTGCGCAAATCTCTATCGAGGAAAATCACCCGGCCGAAGCCGAAGCAGCAATGCGCAAATGCACGGAGCAGTTTCATCGCGAACAGCAGGTCGACGACGAATTATCTGCGAGCGTGGTCCTGATCGAATCGCTGCTTGCGGAAGGAAAATACGCAGAGGCGAAGCAGACGGTTGAGAAAAATGAAGCGCTGGCAAAAAATAGTCAAAATCGGCTCGTCCGTCTTCAGTTTGCGCTGGCTTCTGCACGATTCTTACTCGCTTCCGGTCAAGCCCGGTCGTCGCAACCCGTAGTGAGCCGGGTTTTGGCAGAGGCACAACATTACGGATTTCTGGGTCTCGCACTGCAAGCACGACTGACTTTGGCCGAACTGGAAGCGAAGACTGGACAAACCAGCGCAGCACAAGCGCAATACGCTTCTCTGGAACGTGTCGCCAATACCAAGGGATTCGGTCTGATTGCGCAAAAAGCAGCGGCAGGCAGCCGGAGCCGACTCTAACCCGGCCCTTTATATCCAGGCAGAAGCGATGCGCACAAAAGAAAACGCCCCAGACCCCGGTTAGAGTCGTGGGACGTTAACTGAGTAGCCCTCCCCCAGAACCGCTCAAGGACAATGTAAGGGTAAGGGGCAAATCGGTGAATGGCACTGGCGTGCTATTCGCTGGCACGAGCGGGTCAGTAGCTCGAAGAGCAATCGGGACCGGGAGCTCACGTCCCCCGGGGCGAAATCCGGTTCTAGCCGCCTGCCAAGTCATTCCCGGAAGCAAAAGCTTCGCCGTTGCCTGGGTTGCCATCCATCGGCGCAACCAGCCTTCCTGTCCGACGCATTGTGGAACAGTCGTACGCGTAAGTGACGCCACAGATAAGACACACCTGATAAGACTGGTAGGCTCTGCCGTGTAGTCCGTTATGCGGCCAGGAAAAACGATGCCGGCAGCACATTTCGATAAGTCGCTTGAAGATTGGGCTTGTCATGCTCGCCATAATGTTTTGATCTCACCTAAGGTTTCTCCAAACTACTCTGTAAAGCGCTTTTTTTGTTCGAGTTTTTTGGACACAGCGGACGGAATTACGGTCAGTATCTGGTCCCATTACCTAGTTACCGTGGGAGGGTGTAACGTGACTGGCCTCTCGCGCGTCCCGATAAGCACCACAGGAATGAACCTTCTGCTCAAGGTTGCGCTACCTTGAATAGTGAAAGGCCGAGTCGGTCCGCGTGCCGAGGGGCGCGCGCACTTCGGAAGAGGGAAACCATGAGTGCGAATGCGTTCACTTCAGTACGGCGAAGCTCACGAGTGCCAGTCACCCTTCCCCTGGTCGTCACCAGCCTGGAGCCAGATAAACCCTTCTCTCAGATTTGCGAAACGCTGATGGTGAACGCGCATGGTTGCGCGATGTATTCTCCGGTAAAAGCGGAAGCCGGCCTTCCAGTGCAGTTCAAGAGAAAAGAAGGACGCGCCACCATGGCCTATGTCGTTGATTGCCAGCCAATGGGATCTGGGCAACAGGGCTGGCAGTTAGGCGTGAGGCTTGACCGGCCAGGAAACTTCTGGGGCTTGGAAGCATGTCCAGAGGACTGGGCGCACCTGCTGGAGTCGGAGATCTCGCGAAAATTGCCGCCGGGCACCAGAGAACCAAACCAAATTGTCCCTTCGCTCAGAATTGTACGCGACAAGAACCAGTCACAATCGACGGACCAAGACTTAAAAGCGCTGCTTGCCGACATAGTGCAACCATTGCAGGATGAGATAGCCGAACTCAGGGAAAGGTTAGCTCAAGGCGGGTCAAAGCGCAGTCAGTTCGACATATCGCTAACTCACATCCCGCCCGAGGTCGAAGAAAAGTTGTGGGTTCGCTTGCGCCAGGACCTTGGTGCGCAGGTTCTCCAACAAACCCGGCAACAGTCGGAGCAGGTGTTCGAGACTACCAAAGAGGTCATCGGAAAGAAGATTCGTGAAGCGCAAAATGAGTTTCGCGAACACGCTACCGAACAATTACAAACAGTCGAGCAACAGGCGCATGCGCTGTCGGAAGAGATTGCTGGCACGGTGAGCGAGCATCTTCGGGTTGGAACGGAGCGATTCCAGCAACAGGCATCCGACGCCGGAAATCATTTCGAACAACAGGGCGAAGAGCACTTGCGATCCCTGCAACAGCGGCTGGGCGAAGAGCATGCTTCCTATCGCCGCGAGATGCAGAAAGCGCAGGCCGCCGCGGCCTCAGAATCCTCGCGGCTGCAGACCCAGATCACCGGGCTGGGCGCTCGCATCGCAGAACTTGATGATTGTGCGTGCCGGCTTGAGTCCGGCATGGATGCGCGCCTGAGCCAGATGGCCAACGACGCAATATCGGGCGCCCGCATTCAACTGGAAACGCAGGTCGATGTGGTTCTCAAGGAACTGGGTTCGCGGAATGCAAAGGAACTCGGCAACCAGTTGGATGATGCCTGTGGAAAATTGAAGACTGTTCAGAAGAACATCGAAACTTCGGTATCCGAGTTGGTAAGAACTCAGATTGCCGCCACGCTGCTTTCTTTCGGTGAAACCATGGACGCACTAGCACAGGACTCCGTCGGGCGGTGGCGAGTCGCTCTCGCGAAAGATCTCGATTCCGTGGCCAAGATCCTCGGTGGCCAATTTCGGATGGACGGGCTGGCCGAAAGAAACGGAAAAGAAGACTAGCTGCCCGGCGCGATGACGGACACGCCACCTGATCGTCGAAGTTCGACTATTGAAGGGTGACGTTTGCCAAATTATCGTCGGGAACTCGATCCACCAGAAGCAGGAGTGGATCGATGCCGGCTTTGTCGGGAATGCTATCGGTGACGAACTCGTAGCGATTCCGGGCGGCGGTCATGTGAACTCTTTCCCGGTGTAAGACGTTGCCGTACTTCTTACCTTTTTCTGGCTTCGCCAAGGCTCCGATCTCGATCCAGTCATTCACCGAAACTTCTGTTTCATTTCCCTTTTCATCGGCTTTGTATTTGCGTGCTTCGACCTCGATGGCGACATCGTATTTGCCGTCGCTCCGCTTGTGAGCCGTAGCACTGATTGCGCGATTAGAAAACAGCGTAATGTCGTAGAAAAGATCCTGCAGTAAATACTGCAACTCCGGTGGCGTTTGCTCCCGCAAAGCGTCCATTAGTGCGTACGATGTGGGGTAGGGCGGTTGCTTGTATCCGTATTCCCCCAGAACCTTGCGCAGCGCACGGTTGACGGCCTCTTCTCCGATCATCTCTTTCAGGTAGTACAACACTACGCTTCCCTTCCTGTAATGGATGTACCCCTGGCTGGCTTCCACCCGAAGCAATGGGCGTTCCTTCAATAGCTCGGTTCCGCGTGAGCGCAAGTAATTATCCATTTCATATTGCATGAATTTGCGCATGGCGTCGCGGCCGTATTCTTTTTCCATCGTCATCAGGGCCGAGTATTGCGCCAGAGTCTCCGAGAGCAGAGTGGCTCCCTGCATATTCGCCCCAACCACCTGATGGGCCCACCATTGGTGCGCCATCTCGTGGCCGACGACGTAAAAAACAAAATCAATGTCGTCGGGATGCTCCAGGTTGGCGATGAAGCCTATGGATTCGGAATACGGCATGGTCCCGGGAAACGCCTGCGCAAAACTCGCGATCCGCGGAAATTCGATGATCCTCGCTTGCTTGTGCGCGTAAGGACCGAAATTCTGCGTGTAATACGCAAACGATTTTTTCACCGAATTCAGCATCTTGGGAACATTCCAGGGATGTTCCTTCAGGTAGTAAACCTCTATGCCGATTCCATTCCAGTCGCTGCGCGCCACTTCATAACCGGCGGATATGAACGAATAGAAATTGAGTGAGTAATGGTCAAGCTTGTATTGAAAATAATGCCGGCCATTCTCGCTCCACTCGCGCTGCAGCGAGCCCGGAGCAATCGCGATCTGATCGGGCGAAGTGCTGATTACCGTCTCGACATTCACCCAGTCCGCGTTGTTGCTAAGGTAGTTGTCGGTGCAGTCAGTGGTGCAGTTCTGCTCAAGCCTGGGCATGAGATCTTTTTCTTTGAGCCCGAACCTCTTGCGTTTGTTGCGATCCGTCAGCTCGTTGGACGGCTGGTAACCAATCGCAGGCGCCACAGTGCTATTGAAGAAAGTTCCATTCTGTACAATTTCGCGGTTCGTCACAGAGTTTTCAAATCCAATATTGCGCGCCTTGACGTTGAAGCGCATTACTCTTGCTTCGCCCGGCTGCATAGGCGGATTCAGAGAATAGGTTTGGAACAGAAGCCGGGTATCGTCCTTCGCCAGTTTCCCGCCAGGCAGATCGACATGCGTGTCGTAATTGGGTGTCAAAGTGAAGAGTACTTCGGTCAACGGCTGGGATGTCTTGTTGACGATGGTCTGTTCTCCGCGCATCTCCATGCCGCGCGTCGCGGGATAAATATCAATGGCGTACTTCACGTCGGTAATGCGCGGCTCCGGCTGTTTCTCGAACTTCTTGTAAGTTTTCTCGTAATCCGCTAGCAAGGTATCCTGATCGTTTTCACTGCGAAGCTGGTTCAACACCTTGGTGTTGTAGTAGATCCACACGCCGCTCCCGACAAACAGAATCAGTCCAAGGGCAGTCAGAAAACGCAGTGTTCCGTTGAATCGGAACCGCGCGTTCCGAAGCCGGCTGCTCCACCGACGATCGCGTCCACGAGGCCACAACAGCAGGGTTGCCACGACCAGTAGCAGGCAGAATGCTGCCCAGTAGAGAGTGAACCACGCCCAGCCCGCGATGAATGGTGCGTATCCAAAGAAATCGGAATAGACCATCGTTGGGGTTTGGGCAAATTGGACCAGATAAGTTGCGACATGTAGCGGCCGCCAGACAAATACGTTGACAATAGCGAAGGCGATGAAAGCAAAGTAGCCAACGTATTTATTCGGCGAGAGCACATGGATGAAAAACGCCAGTACCGCCAGAAAGATGAACGTGCTGAAGTCGATCCCAAAAAGTGTAATGATGAACAATCCCAACTGGTGCCGGTAGTAATGATGAAAGAACTGCACCAGCACTGCCGTGGTCATGGCAACGGCGAGGATGATCGCGATGCTGCTCAGCAGCGCTACAAACTTTGCCGCGAAAGCGGGCCACTCAGGCACAGGCAGAGCGTCCTGCACTTCATCGTTGTTGTTGTCCCGCTCCTCCCAGATCAGTACGCCGGCGTGATAGGTGATCAATGCAATCAAAAACAGGTACAGCGTTCCCGCAATCAACTCCAGCATCTGGTATGTAACCGGAAACGAAGTGTTTCCAAAAGCCTCGGTGGAATTGAAGATCAACGCACTAAGGCAATTGAGCAGGGCCGCCGCCGTGATCACAACGAATGGAATTGTCTTGATCAACCGCTTGAACTCCAGCTTGGCGGTTCCCCAGAATTGTGCCCACTGTGCACTAGCTCCGAATTGCCGGTCCGCAGTAGGTATCGTGGCAATTGTGAGCGGAGACGCCATCGCTTCCTCGCGCTTTTTCTTAGGCTTGGTACTTCTCTCGGCAAAGCTGAAACGCCAGTAAGCGAACGCAAATACCAATGCACCCACGCACAGCCAGATAAGCCGGTTCCAGACCATGAGACCGCTGTATCCGAGGGTCAAAGTGTTCTTGTCGGCGACAGTCCAGTATTTGGTTGCGATACGGAAAGTGTTCGTGCCAAACGGATCTATCAGTGCCGCTAATGTCTGGTTCTGAAGGTCGGTGGTCAGCGCCTGAGAAATTCCATATCCGACAAGTAGAACCAGCCCTCCGATAAATGACAGAACCGTGCTTCTGGTCAGCACCGCAATCGCAAAAATGATTGCCGCGATGAACAATGTGTTCGGAATCGCGAAAACCAGGATGGCCTTCAGGTGTGCCATCCACACGACGGCTCCCCACCGCTCCTGATCGATCCAGGGCATGTATTTGCCCGCCAGGATTCCCGCTGAAACTCCCAGCAACGGAATCACCGCCACCAGCGCCGATCCCAAAAAACGCCCTGCCAGGTAGTCGAATTTCTCTATCGGAGTGGCGAATACAATCTGGTTCATGTTGTAGGCAAATTCGCGAGAAGCGGCGGCGTTCACGAATGCCGTAGTCATCAACAAGGTAAGAATCGAACAGACCGCGTAGAAATTCTCAATCACCCACGGCGCATTCTTGTAGGTGTTCCCCAGCGCGTTGCCAACAGTGATCTGATCAGAACTGACCGCCCCGAAGAACAGCAGTCCGACGATCAGAAAGAAAATCCACACCATCCAGCCGCGGAGCCAGAACTTGACTTCAAATGTAAAGAAGTGCCAAAACATGGATGGCTCCGTTATTGAATTCCGCCGATGCGGGTGAAGAAGACATCTTCGAGATCTGCACTCACCGGCTGAAATCCATCTCCCGGATTCTGCTCGGCATGCACGTGAATGAGGGGTTTTCCCGCTATCAGTTTGTTCGATATGACCTTGTAGCGTTGCTCGTAGTCTTTCATCTCGGCTTTCGCGATCGACTTTTGCCAGATACGGCCCTCGAGACCTTTGACGGCATCGGCCGGTGCACCTGCAAATAGCACTTTGCCCTGGTGAATAATCGCCATGTTCGTACAAAGCTCCATCACGTCCTCGACGATGTGGGTGGAAAGAATCACAATCACGTTCTCCCCGATATCGGAAAGAAGGCCATAAAAACGGTTTCGTTCACCAGGATCGAGGCCTGCTGTTGGTTCGTCTACGATGAGGAGCTGAGGGTTTCCCAGCAGAGCTTGCGCAATCCCGAAGCGTTGCCGCATGCCGCCTGAGAATCCGGTCAGCGCTTTCTTTCGGTGCTCCCACAAATTGGTACGCTGTAACAGAGCTTCCACGGCCGTCTTCCGCTGCTTCGCGTCGACGATCCCTTTCAGCAATGCCAGTTGATTCAGCATGTCCTGGGCGGAAGTCCGCGGATACACTCCGAACTCCTGCGGCAAATACCCGAGAGTTTTCCGCAGTTCCTGCTTCTGCCGTAGAACATCAATGTGGCCGAGACGAATCTGTCCCGTATCCGGTTCCTGGAGGGTTGCTATGGTACGCATCAATGTGGATTTCCCAGCGCCGTTTGGGCCCAACAGTCCATACATTCCGGGTGGGATGGTAAGAGAAACATTGTCCAGCGCACGCACTCCGTTGGGATACGACTTCGATAAACCTTCAATTCTCAGTTCCATGAGGACCAGTCTCCAGCAGAATCGGTTCGAACGGCAAGGTCTCAATTAGGAGCGACAAAGCGATCTTCAATCGGCCTGACACCGTAGGCTATGGATACTAGGTGGGCGGATATCCCGAGTCAACTGCATCGCAGTGCGGCCGCGCGATCATCGAACGCCAGGGATGTAAACTGTGCAGTGCGCCGCTCCAGGCACACGGAGACTGTCTGATGTCACGATCTTGTTGCCTTATTTTCCGATCCATTTTCTCTTTTTTGACGGTAGTGACAGCGCTTTGCTTCTTCACGGAATCTCTTGTCGCCAATGCACAGCTGAGCGCGAAACCCGACCGCCCGGAAGCTCCAGTTCCCCTCGCGCCCGCACCTCCCAAGACCCCGGAAATACAGCCAGATGGAACGGTCAGGTTCAATTTGGCGATGCCGAACGCCGCGAAAGTAGAACTGCACCTCGAAGGCGCCGCGCAACCTTTTCCCATGACCAAAGGGGCGGACGGCGTATGGAGTGTGTCCGTACCCGGACTCTCCCCGCAATATTACAGTTACACGTTTGATGTTGAGGGCACGTCGGTCCTTGACCAGCACAATGTGACGATCAAACCCAGCTTCTTTAGTACCCAGAATGTTTTCCTGGTGCCCGGTCACCCGCCGATGGCCTGGGAACCGGCGGACGTTGCCCATGGGACGCTGCATCACCATTACTACCATTCAAACATCGTCGAACCTGAACAGCGAGTATTACGTGTACACGCCACCCAACTTCGAACCGAAAAGAAAATATCCTGTGCTCTATTTGCTTCACGGATACAGCGACGATCCCAGCGCGTGGACGAGTATGGGAAAGGCCAACGTAATTCTCGACAACCTGATCGCCCAGTCCAAGGCCAAGCCAATGATCGTGGTCATGCCGCTTGGCTATGGAGATATGGACATGATCGCGCACGGATGGAGCGCATGGCGGGAACCAGAGTTGGTGAAACGAAACTTCGCAAAGTTTTCAGATGCGCTCTTTCAAGAGGTCATGCCTTTGGTGAAAAGGGAGTATCCGATCTCCGATAAACACGAGGATCACGCAGTTGCGGGCTTATCGATGGGCGGAGCGGAGAGTCTGCTGGTCGGCCTCAATCATTCCAAAGACTTTGCCTATATCGGTGCCTTTAGCGCAGGAGGGCTCGGACAAGGCGACTATGGTCCGTCCTTTCCCGGTGTCACCGACGCATCGGCTCCGGAAATCAACAGCAACCTGCGATTGCTTTGGATCGCCTGCGGAACAGAGGACGGTCTCTTCCCCGCGAACCAGAAATTTATCGCATGGTTAAAAGAGAAAGGCCTTCATCCCACTCCGATTCAAACCCCGGGGATGCATGCCTGGATGGTCTGGCGAGACAATCTGACAAACTTCGCGCCTCTGCTTTTTCAATCCAAGTAGACGGATCTGTAAGACTCAATCGAAGGTAGCGGATTGTTCTGTACAATTTGACCGTGAATCCAGTGACTGAAGTCGAAGCTCGCGTACTCGGCGCGCTCCTTGAGAAAGACATTACGACTCCGGATTACTATCCCCTTTCATTGAACGCGCTGGTGAATGCGTGCAATCAGAAGAATAACCGCGAGCCTGTGATGAATCTGGATGAAGCCGCGGTGCGAGAGGCGATCGACACCTTGCATGGTCAAAACCTCGCAGGCCCGGCCGGAGGCGCCGATAGCCGTGTGACCAAGTATGAGCACCGCTTGCAAGAGGTGTTTAACTTCAACCGTGGTGAAACAGCAATAGTTTGCGTGCTTTTGCTGCGTGGTCCGCAAACGCCGGGTGAACTCCGTGGACGGACCGAACGTATGCACCGCTTTGAGGCCCTCGACGAAGTGCAGTCTACGTTGCAGCGCCTGATGCAGCGCGAACCACCGATCGTTCGAGTTTTGCCTCGCCAGCCAGGCACCAAAGAAGCGCGCTATGCGCACCTCCTGTCTGGAGACGTGCCAGATTTCACCATGCCTCGAACGCCCTCTTCCCCGAGTTCGGATGGCTCTGGGGAAAATAAGGCTCTTGCCCGACTGGAAGGTGAGGTTCAGGAACTTCGGAAAGAGGTTGCTGACCTGAAACAACAGATGGAGCGCTTCCGGAAAGCATTTGAATGATCCCACCAGCTTAGGCGCGGATAATGCTCGCCAGCTTAAACACCATATCTCTCGGCAGCACGCGCCTTGGCTTTGGCAGCCTCTTCTTCCCTGTTTTTTGGCGGCGCTGTAGTTTCTAGCGAACGAAGAAGCTGGATCGAAATGCCAGCGATTTCCCCCACCGCAGCCTGGAACGAATCTTCGTTGGCTTTGGATGGCTTGTTGAAGCCGGTAATTTTTCTCACAAACTGGAGCGAAGCAGCTCGAACTTCTTCGTCAGTGACGGGCGGATCGAAGTTGAAAAGCGTTTTGATGTTTCTGCACATTCAGTTTTACCTCAGCGAATAATGATTTCCCATCTCTCGTCATCGGCCTACGTTTTTAGGCCGGCTTTCGAACATCAAACCATCATATTTTCTCACGGGTGTAACGTCCCTTGTCAGCGAATGCTTTCTTTCCAGCGTTGCCGTATCGCTGCCAAAAATTGCTTTCTGTCCTTCTGCATGAGCCGGACCAGTGCCTGATTGCCGGTGTCTTCATGTGCAGACGCCCAAAGGACCATCTCCGTGAGCACGGGCGCAAGATCGATTCCCTTGGGCGTTAATGAATAAATCACCTTCCGTCCATCGGACTGATCTGCCCTGGTGGTGATAATTCCATAGGCGACCAACCTCCGCAGGCGGTCAGCCAAAATGTTCGTCGCGATTCCTTCATCACATGCGAGAAATTCTTTATATGTTTTCGATCCGCGCAGCATCATGTCGCGAATAATCAACAGGGACCAGCGATCGCCCAGCATTTCCACTGAAGCGTTCAGTGGGCATCCCGACCGGCGTTCAAGGCCCTTCTTCGTCGACATATTTTCACGGATTATTACTTGCATATCGCAAGTTACTTGTTTAATAATCGCACACGAAATGATTTTTCTCAATCTTTCAACACGACGGGAGTCGACATGCAATTAAATTCCTACCTCTTCTTCAACGGCCAATGCGAGGAAGCTTTCAAATTCTATGAGCGATGCCTGGGCGGCAAAATCGAGGCTATGCTTCCCCACGAAGGCTCGCCCGCGGCGGACCATGTACCCGCCGAATGGCGGAGCAAGATCTTGCACGCGCGGATGGTTGTAGGCGACCAGGTATTGATGGCTTCCGACGCTCCTCCGGGTCACTTTCAGGCACCGCAAGGCTTTTCCGTGAACATCGGAGTTAGCGACGCGCACCAGGCGGAGCGTATATTCCATGCCTTAGCGGAAAAGGGGAAGGTAACAATGCCGATCGCAGAGACATTTTGGGCCTTACGTTTCGGAATGCTGGTCGACCGTTTTGGGATACCGTGGATGGTAAATTGCGAGAAAGCTGGGTAACTTCTTAGGGTTAGTCACTTTATGTAAATCAGCACATTCGAGAGATTCCATGCACTCCAATGTTGAGACGATCTCGGTTTCGAAAACAAGCCTCTGGATTGGGCGCGTGATCAGCGCCCTGCTGGTCGCGCTCACGTTTTTGGATGGCGCAATCAAGGTGATGAAGCTGCCTCCCGCGATTGAGGGAACCACCCGACTTGGCTACCCTGCAAGTCTTGTTTTCCCTATCGGCGCGGTTTGCCTTGTTTGTGTTGTTCTCTACGCTATTCCTCACACTTCGATTCTTGGCGCCATCTTGCTGACGGGCTATTTTGGTGGTGCAACCGCCACTCAGGTTCGGGTTCAGGATCCGTGGTTCCTGCTTCCGGTTGGCCTGGGCATGCTGGCCTGGATCGGACTATTCTTACGCGATGACCGACTTCGAGCATTAATCCCATTACGAAAGTAGCCGGCGGTTCACGAAGATAAATAACAACTCATAATTAACGAGAGGAGCTTCCGATGAGCAGTGTTCGAGTTTTGGTTGGCACACGCAAAGGCGCATTTATCCTCACGTCGGACGGCAAGCGCGAGAAATGGGACGTCAGCGGACCGCATTTTGCGGGGTGGGAAATTTACCATATCAAGGGATCGCCCGCTGATCCGAACCGGATCTACGCATCGCAGTCGAGTGGCTGGTTCGGGCAATTGATCCAGTGCTCGGACGACGGCGGCAAGACCTGGCATCAACCCGGAATGCCTATTCGTCAGCCAGACGCGGCACCGGACGGCCCGCCGAAAAGTGAAAGCAACAAGTTTGTTTACGACGCGTCTCCCGAGACTGGCAAGGCACTAACCACGCATCAGTGGTATGACGGGACGCAACATCCGTGGGAATTCAAACGAGTCTGGCACCTTGAGCCATCACTCACAGATCCAAATACCGTTTATGCAGGCGTTGAAGACGCCGCCATTTTCCGCTCGACCGATGGCGCACAAAACTGGCAGGAGCTATCCGGGCTGCGGGGCCACGGTACCGGCCCGAAGTGGCAACCGGGTGCAGGAGGGATGTGCTTGCACACCATTATTCTCGACCCCAGCAATCCTCAGCGGATCTACATTGCGATTTCGGCGGCTGGCGCGTTTCGGACCGAAGATGGTGGCGCGACCTGGACGCCGATCAATCGCGGCCTTAGATCGCAGTACATTCCGGACCAGGATGCGGAAGTCGGTCACTGCGTTCATCATGTCGCAATACATCCGTCGCGTCCTGGCGTCCTGTTCATGCAGAAGCACTGGGATGTAATGCGCAGCGACAACGCCGGCGATTCGTGGAAGGAAGTGAGTGGAAATCTGCCCACTGATTTCGGGTTTGTAATTGACGTTCATGCCCACGAGCCCGAAACCATTTATGTCGTCCCCATCAAGAGTGACTCGGAACATTACGTGCATGAGGGAAAGTTGCGCGTTTTTCGGAGTCGAGCTGGAGGGAATGAATGGGAACCGCTGACCAAAGGCCTGCCGCAGAAAGATTGCTATGTTAACGTGTTGCGCGACGCGATGTCCGTTGACTCTCTCGACAAATGTGGCGTCTATTTCGGCACTACTGGTGGACAGGTTTACGTTTCCCCTAATGCCGGAGATAGCTGGACCCCCATCGTTCGCGATCTGCCCGCCGTGCTTTCTGTCGAAGTGCAAACGCTGGGATCGTAAAAGCTGGATTTTGAGATCAGACGAATCGGCGGGAAGTGAGGCGCCGGGCCTCGACAGGAGACGATCTTAATGATGGAAGCAGACCGCCACGATGCATTGACCGTCGCGGCGATCGCTTGTCTTGCGTTCATCATCGCCGATCTGTCCCACGAAGTGCTTGGCCATGGCGTGGTGGCGTACCTTCTCGGCGCGCACCATTTTCTTCTGTCGTCTACTTATCTGAGCTCAGATATCAACAGCAAGCTGCTTGACGCTGCCGGGACCATCGCCAATTTGCTTGAAGGCGCCCTGGCATGGCTTGTAATGCGGCGCGGCCGTGGCAGCGTTCATTGGCGCTATTTCCTGTGGCTTCTGGTCGCGTTCAATTTTCTCGACGCGACCGGTTACTTTCTGTTTTCCGCAGTTTCCAATTCGGGGGATTGGGCTGAAATCGTGAAGGGCCTTGGCGGTCTCTCGGAAATGCGTTTCGTCATGGGCCTGATCGGTGGCGCTAGCTACATTCTTTCCACCTACGTCTGCGCGCGATCACTCACACCATTTTCTGAACGGTTGGACGATTTATGCTTCGTTCCCTATTGGACGGTTCTCGTCGTAAACTGCGCCGCTGTCGCGTTCAACCCGCTGGGAATCAAATATCTTCTGGTTTCGGCTATTCCGGCCACCGCTGGAGCGAACGCGGCTCTCATAATCGTTCCTAAATGGACAAGGCGCCTCAGAAGAAATGGCGGCTTGAATTTGCTTGTCTCACGCAGTATCCCTCTGGTTGCGGGAGCTGCATTGACTGCCCTCATCTTTATATTCGTGATAGGTCGAGGCGTCAGTTGGAACCGCTAGTAGGAGCGAACGGGTCGTCGTTCCGCTCCGCTCAAAACCATCACTTTATTTGCGCATCAAGGTCCTAGGCATTGAAGAGAGACCCATATGATTCGCATTATTCTTCCGCCCCATCTCCGGAATCTTGCTCAGGTTCCCGGCGATGTCGAACTCGAGGTCGCGGGCAATGTCTCACTACGCTCAGTCCTTGATGCGCTCGAGGCTCGTTACCCCATGCTTCGAGGTACGATCCGCGACCACGTCACACAACAGCGACGTCCCTTTTTGCGTTTCTTCGCTTGCGAAGAGGATCTCTCACACCAACCGCCAGATACTCCGTTACCGGACGCAGTTGCCTCGGGTACGGAGCCGCTTATTGTTTTAGGTGCGATCGCCGGCGGCTAGAAGTTCGATGAGTCTCGGACGGACCAGATTCCCCGCGCCTAACTCTGTAACTTTGCCGCGCACACTCTTGCCCGCTCCAGCAGCAACTCTCGTTCGCGGGCATTGCGTGTAAGCGAGGCCGCACGTTCAAGATCAACCCGCGCCTCTTCAAAGCGTCCAAGCTTGATCAGAAGGTCGCCCCGCACGCTGGGCAGCAGATGATAGTTCGCCAATGCCCTCTCATCCACCAAGGTATCGACCAATTTCAGCGCCGTTGCGGGACCAGACGCCATGCCAACGGCCACCGCGCGGTTCAACTCCACGACAGGTGAAGGTGCAACCTGGGCCAGCGCCCCGTAAAGCACGACAATGCGCGGCCAATCGGTTTCTTCCGGGACACGCGCTCGAGCGTGACAGGCGGCGATTCCCGCCTGGATCGTGTAGGGGCCACGGGGTACACCACGAACTCTTTCAGCTCGATCAAGCGCCGCCAGCCCGCGGTGGATTAACAGTTGATCCCAGCGGGCGCGGTTTTGGTCCATCAGAAGGATGGGCTCTCCTGAGGGGCCTACGCGCGCTTTTGAGCGCGACGCCTGGATTTCCATCAGAGCAACCAAACCGTGGACCTCTGGCTCCTTGGGAGCTAGTTCGGCCAGGATGCGCCCGAGTCGCAACGCATCTTCGCAAAGCGCGGGGCGCATCCAGTCTTCTCCACCAGTGGCCGAATAGCCCTCGTTGAAAATGAGATAGATGACCTCGAGCACCGATGACAGACGCGTTGCAAGTTCGGTCCCGCGCGGCACTTCGAACGGAACACGCTTTTCCGAAAGAGTCCGTTTGGCACGAACAATACGCTGAGCGATCGTTGGTTCCGGAACGAGGAATGCCCGGGCAATCTCGTCGGTCGTCAGTCCGCCGAGCAACCGGAGAGTGAGTGCAACCCGCGCTTCCGTCGATAGGACAGGATGACAGGAGATAAATACAAGTCTCAGCAGGTCGTCGCCAACATCATCATCGAGAGCAGCCTCGAGATCTTCCATCTGGACCTTGCCTGTACTCAACTGGCGGGCGTCGAGTTCGCGACCCAGTTCCTCATGCTTGCGTTCGAGCCGCGTATTACGGCGGAAAAAATCGATCGCACGGTGTTTGGCGGTAGCCATCAGCCACGCGCCTGGATTGTCGGGGACTCCCGCCTCAGGCCACTGCTCTAAAGCAGCAACGAGCGCGTCCTGTGCCAGGTCTTCGGCGACGCCAATGTCGCGAACGATCCGTGCCAGCCCGGCGATGAGCCGTGGCGACTCGATCCGCCAGACTGCGTCAATTGCGCGATGTGTATCGGCAGAAGCCACTGTTACCGATCACACCATTTTTGATCCGTCCGCGCAAGTTAGGGCGTTCGGATGGCGTCAGCGGAACGGGAGACCATGTCGAAATCTGAGCCAAGCCGCGGGCTCGCGGCTGTGCCGTTATTTGACGGCTCCCGCCCGCCGCTGCAATCGCTGTCACGCCTAGTGAGGGTATTCGTCCGGCCCGTACATCTGTCGAACCTCGGTCTCCCCTTCCCACCCCGGCCAGTATTTCTTGTGAAGTTCCATGAATTGGACCGCTGATTTGACCGCTTCTTCCTTGGATTTCAATTCGAACTGGGCATAGCCGCCCACGACTTCTTTGGCCTCGGTAAAGGGCCCGTCGGTGACGGTCAACTTTCCGCCAGCGATCCGGACACTGGCTCCCAGGGCGGTTGGCGCAAGGCCTCCGTTCCCGACCATCGTGCCGTCCTTGGCCGCGTCTTGCGCGAGGATTGCGATAGCGTCCATAAGTTCCTTAGGCGGAGGGCCCTGTTTCTCGGGGTGTTTGACGATCATCATGAATTTCATTTTTAAGTCTCCTTATTACTGCTGGTTTGGGAACTGGGCCTCCGGACTGTCGCCAGCCCGCCTTCCCGGTTCTACTTATACGTCGAACGAAGGACAAGGAAATCGACATCCATTATTCTTTTCCTGAAAATATTTGTTGGACGCCGTCCGTGCTTTCCCATTGTCGGTGAAAAAATCCCGCAACAATGCCGTCCCGGCGATCACGATGAACAGCGGCCACAATGATATTAACAATTCAAAGAGGCCTTCCAGGAAGCCCGGACGATCAAGGCCGTAAGCCTGCGCAGCTTGAGACGCCGCGAGAACCGAGGGCAGCAGACCGAGCGTTTCTCCAGCCGGAATTCCGAGCAGATGCCTCAACTGGGCGGCCTCCAAGCTCATATGACCCAGGAGGATATGGAGACCGAGCGCAACAAGAATTCCTCCCATGATCGATATCAGGTTCCCATAAGATTTGTGTTGTTTTGCCATGTCGCGCCTCCATCTCTTGCTTCTACATATATGTCGAATGAGAGACGGCGAAATGGACAAACAGAGCCAAAATTCCGCGAAATATTGTTGAAAATCTGAGATCTCAGAATTCCGGCCCTTTCAAAGGTTTCCGGGTAGATTCTTAGTATCCATTTTACATGTATATACATCTATTAGCCATGGAACGTTCTTCGCTACCGGTTCTGCCTTGCTTGTGTAGCAGCTTCCGCCGAACCTCAAGGGCCCTGACCCACCTCTACGAAACGGCCATGCGCCCGGCCGGATTGCGGGCCACGCAGTTCACAATCTTGCAGGCACTCACCCTGGCGGGAGAAGTAACTCAGAACCAGTTGGGCAAAATGCTCGCAATGGACAGTACGACCCTCACCCGCACTCTCCGAATCATGACGAGAGAGGGATGGATCGCGGAACGTCCCGGCGACGATCGGCGGGAACGCCGATTGCGTCTGGCCAAAGAAGGCAAAGCCCAATTCAACCGCGCGCTTCCAGCCTGGGAAGAGGTGCAATCGCGCTTGCGCCGCCAGCTGGGAGAGCAAACCTGGAACAACCTTCAGGAACTGACACATCAAGTCACAGAACTGGTAACCACACAAGGAGACTAGCTATGAACGACCTCGCCAACAAGAACTACGGAAGACTTATCACGCTGCTTATCGCCGCCTGGTTTCTCTCCGCCCTGATCGCCTCTGCTCTTTATTGGTTTCGGAATGACGCGCAGCGTGTCGGTCTTGCCGTCGCCGCCGCTGCCACGGCACCGCTTCTGGTATTTACAACTTGGTTCGCGGTATCGGAACAATTCCGCCAATTCACTTTGTCGTTGAACCCGCAAACTCTCACGATTGTGCAGTTTTGGAGGATCATCGGTTTCAGCTTCCTTCTGCTGGAAGCTCGGGACCTCCTCCCGGCGATTTTTGCCCTCCCGGCGGGATATGGCGATATGTTCATCGGTGCAACCGCTGCGATTGTTGCATGGAAACTCGCCAATCCCATGCATCGCAATGGGTTTATCATTTGGCAACTGCTCGGAATCGCAGATTTGGTCACCGCCGTTGGCTTGGGCACAACCGCCCGACTGATAAGTCCCCATAGCACCTCGATGGTCGCCATGACGATACTGCCGTTGAGTCTGATTCCGACCTTCTTTGTGCCGTTGTTTCTGATTCTGCACGTGATTTGCATCTTTCAAGCCAATGCATGGAGAGTTGTTGCGCACCCGACCGGCACATCCGGACAGCCGGTACAACAGCTAGCCACCTAGTGGCTCGGCGAGCGTTTAATTAGCCTGAATCCTTTGCCTTCGGTGCCGCGTCCAACTTCTGAAGAATGACGACGAGGCAAAAATGAATGTCGGCTTGATTGGATTGGGAAACATGGGTTCGGGCATGGCCGCATGTCTGCTCAAAGGCGGACATGCGGTTACTGTATACAACCGGACGCACAGCAAAGCGCAAGCTCTTGTCGCGCAGGGAGCGCGCTACGCGGAAAACGTGGCGGGTGTCTGCCAAGGCGACGCTGTGATCACGATGCTGGCGGACGACGGCGCCGTTGAAAACATCGTCTTCGGTGACGCGGGTACGGTTGGGCGTCAAGGGACCGGCAACCAGGCCATCGGCAGTGGAATCCTGGGTAGTCTAAGAAAAGACGCGATTCACATTTCCTCGAGCACCATCAGTGTCGCGCTGTCGGAAAAGCTTGCGGCGGCGCACGTCGCAAACGGCCAGCGTTTTGTCTCGGCTCCGGTATTTGGCCGGCCGGAAGCTGCGGCTGCAGCCAAACTCTTCGTTGCTGTAGCCGGTGCTCCCAATGCGGTGGAAGAATGCAAGCCACTATTTGAGGCCATCGGGCAAAAAACCTTCAACTTCGGCGAAAAACCCTCCGATGCGAATCTGGTAAAGATCAGCGGTAATTTTCTGATCTCATCGGTGATCGAGGCGCTGGGAGAAGCGATGGCGCTCGTGGGGAAAGCAGGACTGGATCAACATCAATATATCGATTTCCTGACTTCCACCCTATTCAACGCACCGGTTTATAAGACTTATGGCGGTCTGATCGCCGACAAGAAGTTCGAGCCGGCGGGGTTCGCCGCGTCACTGGGATTTAAAGACAACCGGCTGGCGCTTGCTGCAGCAGAAACTCTGCGCGTACCTCTGCCACTGGCAAGCTTGATTTACAACCGTTATCTTACGTTGCTGGCCAAGGGTGGCGAGAAGTTGGACTGGTCAGCCTTCGCGCAATTGGCCGCGGAGGACGCTGGTGAGAAAAGACTACCTTCCACTGGTTCTTCATCGTAGCCGCATAGAACTGGATAGCAGGATCTATGTTCGCCAGGGAACAAGGGCACGCAGCCGCTCATCGCGTAGGTAGAGACCAACCCAGGCGAGCACGCCGAGAGTAATCGTCACAATGTACGACGGATTGCCAATACGAACATTGCTCGCGGTTGCACCGCCGAGATACCCGGCCAGCAGGATCGCCCCAAGAAAAGACGTGCGCGGAATCGCATAGACAATAGTGCAACCCAACTCCAGAAGTGCGATCAGGGCAATCAGGTTTTCTGGATAACCGTAACTGGCAAATCCCTGCATGACGGACGGCGGCTTCATCAGTTTCATGACTCCGCTGAAGAGCAGCATCAGGACTGGAATCGCGCTGATGATACGCCCCGCCCATAACCTACCCTTCGATACGGGAGCACTTTGAATTTGCGACTGCATGATTTTTTCTCCTCACGACTCTGAACCGGAAAATCGATGTTGTGTTCTTCCTGATGCAACTTCTCCTCCCTGGCCGTTCCACGATAGGAACGGCCAGGTTGAGGACGGCTGTTATTTTCTAGCGGCGACCTGTTTGCGAAGCCGTTCTTCCCGCTCTCTGAGCTCAGGTGTGAGTTCGGCGCCGAAGTCCTCTGCCTCGAAGATCTGGCGGAGTTCTATTTCAGTTCCGCCGTCGAAGGGAGCGCGCTTGAGCCACTCGACTGCCTCCTCCATCGACCTTACCTGCCACAGCCAGAAACCGGCGATCAGTTCTTTGGTCTCGGTGAACGGACCGTCAGTCACAGTGTGCTTTCCGCCAGAAAACTTCACGCGTTTGCCCTTCGAAGTAGGGCGAAGACCCTCCCCCGCAAGCATCACTCCGGCTTTCACCAGCTCTTCGTTGTACTTCCCCATTGCAGTTAGAATTTCCCGGCTGGGCATGACGCCGGCTTCCGACTCTTTGCTAGCCTTAACAATCACCATGAATTTCATTGCGCTATCTCCTCTATTTCGGATTTGGAGCTGAATTCCGAACGGGCTCGACCGGCTGAAATCCTCGCTCTCTGCTTAGACGTCGAACCACAGATCGTAAGATCGACAAATTCACTATGTTTTTTTGAGCGCTTGCTAAGTGACAGGTGTGCTTGATCTTAACGTGGGGACTTCTCTTTCTCGCACCTGGACACCAGATCAATCTGACACCAGGTGCTGAATGGAAGTTGACCGGGAAGAACAGTTTTGAAGAGGCTTCACAAGTCCTACGGCTGCGCTGGAGGCGTGCGCGCCGCAGAACCCGACATCTTGGAGGCAATGTCGTCATCCGCTTTCTGATGAAGCTCGCGAAGTTTGGAAAACTCCTTCTGCGCCGCGACATCGTCACCTGTCGCCTTGTATAAGCGCCCCAGGCGAAGGTGAGCGTCGGGTTGCGTGGGATCGAGACTCTCCGCACGTTTGAAGGCTGCGATCGCCTCCGGGTGACGATTTTGTTGCGCCAGGATCACACCCATGTCCAGGTACGCGATGCGCAGATCGTCTCTGATCTGTACCGCCTTGCGGAGTAAATCCAGAGCGCCCTCGGGGTTGTCCTTCTTCATCTCTACATCACCAAGATAAGCCAGCGCCTGCGCATGGTTCGGGTCGTTAGCGAGCTCGCGTTCGAACTCGACCTTTGCCTCGTCGTATCGCCGCACCTTCCAGTGCAGGTAGCCCAAGCCAAAATGCACGCTCGGTTCTTGCGGAGCCACTTTTGCAGCAACCTCGAATTCGGCAATCGCCTCGGGCGTTCGTTGCATGCCATCCAACGCCTGGCCCAATAACATGTGGGCGGCCGCCGAATCTGGATTCAATTTCAATATTTGTTCGAATTGTTGCTGAGCACAGGAATATTGCTTTGCCCCCAGGCAGCTCTGGGCCAGGACCTGATGGAGTTCTGTATTTTCAGGGTCCGCTCTCACAGCCGGTTCAAGATACTTCGCAGCTTCCGCGAATCGATTTGCACCGTAACAGCTTAAGCCGAGCAAGATCCGCGCCTGCATGTTCTGAGGCGCTTGCTGCAACGCTGATTTCAGTGGGGGGATGGCTGCCTGAAAGTCTCCCTGCTTGTATTCCGCCAACCCAAGATTGAGCTGAATACCCGGCAGCCTGGGGTTAAGCGTGATCGCCCTCGTGTATGCAGCCGCTGCATCCTTGTATTGCGTTTCTCTGGCCAGAACCACACCAAGGCTCGCGAACGCCCTCGCGTCCCGAGGATTGCGTTCTGTGACAGCGTGCCACGCCTGTATGGCCTCCGGCAGCCTTCCCTGTTGCTCCAGGGCCATTGCCTGGGCCGGAGTGGCCGTCTGAGCGCTGGAAAAGGGCAAAAAGCAGAACGCCGACAAAACGAGAACATACGTCGAACTTTTCATGAAGACAATTCGATGATCAGCATTTTGCTTCATCCGACGATCCAGAATAGCCAGTCCCGTTTGACGGGGCAACCTCGCAAGTTCCCTGTCCAAGCCCGCCTCACTTTAGCCGCATTCCGCGGCTGGACAAACTGAGCGAGTGAAAAAAAAACCGCTCACCCGGGGTGGTTGGGTGAGCGGTCTAACGTGACCCTCTGAAAGCGGCCTAGTAGAACAGCTTTACACCGAGCTGGAAGACTCTCGGATCGTAAGCATTGGTGACAATGCCGAAGTTGCCGGACCCCAGAGAGGTGCTGATACCACCGTTCTGGACGTCACCCTTGAATTGCGTGTGGTTCCAGGTATTGAAGCTTTCTGCACGCAGTTCAAGACGGCTGCCGCGGCTTTCACTCAAGACGAAGCTCTTGAACAATGACAGGTTCCAGTTGTCCCGGCCAGGCCCGCGTAGTGCGTCATGTCCGAGATTGCCCCATGTTCCAGCTGCCGGAGCGGTAAACGACGACGGATCGAACCATTGATACGCGAAAGTTCCATCCGATTGTTGGACATACTGCTTGGTGTATTTGATCGGTCCGGTCAGGTTGGGCCGGACACCCGAATTCCCGCCCGACAAGTTGGGAATAATACTGGTGACGCTGTTGCCACCGTAAGTGATGTTGATCGGCGCTCCTGATTGCATGCTGACGATTCCCGAAACCTGCCATCCACCGAGAGTGGACTTCAGGAATCCGTTCGAAGTATTCCTGAAAATCGGGAGATCATAGATGAAGTTGACGAAGGCGACGTGGGTCCGGTCGAAGATCGACGGTCCATTGTCAAACTTCCATCCGACGTATGGGTTGGAGACGTTGTCGAGGTCAAAGCTATTACCGCCGCCTACCGTTGGATCGATGGCCTTCGCATAGGTATAAGCAGTTTGCAAGGTCAGATCGTGTCTGACCCTCGCATGCAGCTCGACCTGAAGCGAGTTGTAATGCGAATTCGCTTCATTCTGGGCCAATCTGAGGGAGCGGAAACCTAGGAATGGAACTGCCTGGTTGTAGCCCGCGCCGCCATTTGCGACCAGCCCTGGAAGAGCACTTTGCGCAGGAAGATTGATCTCGCGCCAATCATTCTGATGCCGGTTCTGATTTCCTACGTAAGCGACCGACAGAATGGAGTTGGCTCCGAATGCTTGCTGCACTCCCAAACTGTACTGGTAGCTCACCGGCAAGTTGTAATTGTTGCTGGCGATACCGGTAAGACTCGAGGCCACGATCGGCACCGAGAGCGTCTGTCCGGACTGCACATTGGTTTTCGGATTCGACAACAGAACGTTGCTGAAACCGGCGCTGGCACTGAATGGGACGTTCGTTCCGGCGTTGTACATATCGTTGCCCTGTATGCGTTCGTACATCGTGCCGAATCCGCCACGAAGTACAGTTTTGCCGGCTCCCGTCAGGTCGTAGGCAAATCCCACGCGTGGACCGAAAGCTCCCCAGTGGTTGTCCACCAGACCTTTTGGAATGCCGTTCAGGCCGTCTACGCCGATACCGTTCAGATAGAACTGAACACCGGCCAGGATTGGGTTGGGGCTGGTGCCCAGAGCGCCGGCAGGACCGCTAATGGTCCCATCTGGATTGAAGGTGGCCGCGAGCGCTGGGTCATACAGGTTTGGATAGAAGTTCGATGTGCGGTGATTGGCTTCGTAGGTGTGCGGAACGCCATCCCAGCGTAGCCCAAGATTCAAAGTGAGGCGATTGTTTACGCGCCAGTTGTCCTGGAAATAGAACGCGTAGGAAACGTTATTCCAATGACCGTTGTCTTTGACCGCGTCCTCGGAATACGAGTTAGCGTAGCCCAGAAGGAAATCGGAAAAGTCATTACCGGTGTAGAAGCCATTGAAGCCGAAGTTGCCCTGAGTGCTGGCAAACAAGTCCTGGACCTTCTTGTACAGCGCCCAGCTGCCGCCAAATTTAAACTGGTGCGCTCCCTTGGTCCACGAAACATCATCCCGGAACTGGTAATCGTCCGCTACGTTGACCCAGGGCGTCCAGTTGGAACTGTATTGAGCTCCTGTCGCCTGGCTTAGATTGATCGTGGGAATACGGCTCAGAGCATTTGGCCCCGAAAATACCCGGTTAAAGTTGAAATCTGACGGTGCCGCGACCAAACCGTTCGGAATAATGTTGATGCGGTTGCCGTTGTAGTTGAACGAAGCTTCGTTCAGAAGCCTCGGGCTGATGGCATACGTTGTGTGAACCACAGCGCTGTACGATGGGTTGCCGAAAGTGTTGCCAACCGTGGGCACGTTATCGCCGCTCCACTGCGTCGTTCCGTAACCCTGCGAAACCTGCTCTGAGATCCAGTGTCCGAAAATTGAAAACTTATCGGTAAACTGATGATCCACGCGAGCAATTTCCTCACGCACATTCGTCGGTGAATTATTTCCACCCTGGAACTGCGCGCCGCTGGTGGGAGCCGGGAAGATGCCGGCATTAAGAAGCGCCTGCGCGTTGGGATCAAGCAGGCTTGCCGGAATCGCGTTGCCCGTAAACGGAACAGCAGTGGTGACCGCACCGGTGGCGTCGCAGGTACTGAGTACCTGACCAGCGGCGGTAAATTGCGCGGCCAAGTTGGCTGAAAGCTGGCTGGCGCAGGGGGTGTGCGGGGTTGTGGCGCTGGCGGCAAAATTTCCGCCGTAGGTACTCAGCAAGGGAACGGTCCGGTTGAGGGTCTGACCCGCAATTAGGCTCCGCCATTCCATGTTGTAAAAGAAGAATGTGGGATGGCTCTTCCACAGTGGAACTTGGCCGCTGGCATTAAAGCCGTACGTATTGAAACGGAGTTCAGCGACCGGCGCAGGAGACTGGTTGAAGTAATTACGTGCGTCGAGGGCGTCGTTGCGTCCGAACCACCACGCACCGGCATGGAACTGTTTGCCACCGGATCGGATTACCGATGTAATCGTGGCCGCTGACGAGAGCCCGTATTCGGCGCTGTAATTGGAAGTGAGTGCCCGGAATTCGGCGATGGCGTCGATCGAAGGCATGACGCTGGAACCGCCGCCACCACCGCGATCATCGTCTTCGCCGCCATCAATCAGATAGATGTTGTGACCTTCACGCAAGCCGTTGAAGCTCACATTGGCGTCTCCACCAGCCGAGGTTGGGGTTTGAAAATCTCCCTGCAGGCTGGAAGCGCCAGGCGTTAACGCGGACAGGGTGTACATACTGCGACCGTTGGTCGCGAGCTGCGTAACCTGCTGTCCTGTGATGACGTCGCTGACCTCGCCAGATTCGGATTGCACTCGAATGGCATTGGCCTCGACTGTGACATTCTCGCTGGTCGCGCCGACCTTCATATCGAAGTCAATACGGGTGCGATCGCCAACGTTCAACACCACGTCATTTTTCTGGCTGACGCTGAAGCCCGAGGCTTCGGCCTTGAGGTTGTAGTGACCGATCGCAAGATCGGGAAGTAGGTATTGCCCGGACTCATTAGCCTTGGCGCTTTGTACCCGGCCAGTTTCTACGTGGGTGGCTGTAATCGCTACGTTCGGGACTACAGATCCGGATGGATCGGTAACGGTTCCGACAATGGTGGCAGTTTGACCGTATGCGTAAAACGGCAGGCCAACCATCAACATGCAGAGAATCAACAAGGGGCGTACCCGCCCGTGTTTCGCTGCAAAAGCTAGACTTCCGGCACACCTAGACGAAAAAGACCTCATAGTCTCCATCCCTTCGCGGTTACCAGGCGATTTCCCGAGCTAACATGGCTCCGGTAACGTTAACGCTGCAGTCAGGCTTGTACCTGTATTCGTGGATCACTGTCAAGAAAATTTTTGAGTCGGCGGGTTGTTTTGGGGAATCGGCGCGGCGTTTGGCCAGCCACAAGCGGCTTCTCGTGAGCGGTCAAAGGGGGTTGATGACGTGGTTCGCGGCACCCAAAAGATGCCAAACATTGGGGTTGGGAACCGGCGTTCTCCAGTAGAACTACAGAACCGCGCGTTCCCTGAGAACCGAGTCGTCGAACCTGACATCCGCCAATCTCATCTCGCGGAACAGATTCAAATTCGATGACATGACTACCCCTGGACTCAAGTGAACCGTCGGCGGGAATGGGGATTTGTTGGTCAGATGATCAGCCATCAACCGCACAGCCATCTGGCCTTGACGATGGGGTTGTTGATAAATCGAGGCCGTAATAATGCCCTTGTGAAAATATGGAGCCATTTCCGCAAATAAATCAGTAGTGATTAGCTTCACTTTTCCCGCCAGGCCATGCGCTCCCAGCGCCCGGCATACAGGGAGACAGTTCACCGTGTTCACATAAAGTCCGGCGAGGGTTGGCGCGCGGCGAAGCAGTTCGAATGTTTTTTGAAAACTTTCGTCCTCGTCTTCATGACCTTCGATTACGGTGAAGATTTTCCCCCCTGCACAATGCTGCGGGAAAGCTTCCGAGAAGCCGTCAGTCTTCTTGCGATGATCTTCCGTATTCAACATGCCCGCTACCACCGCCACTTGTGAGCCCGGTGGAACGAACTTTCCCATCAATTCGCCCGCAAGACAACCGTTGAGCCTTGGTTCCACGCACACGATGCTCGATCGCCTGCTCTCCGGGGCATCAGTGGAAACGCAGACTACACGAATTCCCTTTTCCTCGGCCTCATCAATCAGCGGCTTAAGTCCTTCTGGATTTCCTGCTGTCAGAACGATCCCGTTGACACCGCTCTCAGCGAGTTCCCTGAACGCTTCCGTATCGCGCTCGCCCAAGACCTGAACCGGCCGATTGATGAAATTAATTCCGAGTTGAGCTACGCGCCGTGACTCGTCGAGGACTCCGCTCCAAAGTTGGTCGTAGAAGAAATGAATCTCGCGTGGAACGCAAACTCCGATGGAGGCGCTGGCTCGCGCGACGGACAACGCGCGTGCCGCAAGGTTTGGCGTATATCCAATCTGTCGTGCGACCTGCAAAATTCTATGCCGCGTGGCTTCTTTGATGCCTCCGCGTCCATGCAGTGCGCGATCCACCGTTCCAATCGAAACGTTGGCCAACTCCGCAATCAGATGGATACCGCGTCTTTCCTTCTTCATCCGCAGGTCACCAGGAGTAGTCACGCGCAGTCAACCTCAGCTTGTCGACGCCAGCGTAGTGAGTTCCGGCCGCCATCATCTTACTTGAGGGAACGGCCCGCCAACGGCAAAGTCGATTTTACCCTATCCGTGTACGTTCACGATGCTATACTCCAACGCGATTTGCGTCGACTGGAGCTTTGCAAAACGGTTTCTAAGGAGCACTTTCGGATGCGTCCTCACGCCAAGCTGACTGTAGAACTCCGGGTTCTCACCTTTCTATTGGTAGCAGCGCTAAGTTCAATACTGCCAAAATCAACAGCCCAAACCGCCACCTCCGCGACTGCTATGCCCTATATGGATCCGTCAAGGCCAATCAACGTCCGCGTGGACGATCTGATTTCCCGCATGACACTAGAGGAGAAGGTGTCGCAGCTGGCCAACCAATCGCGAGCCATTCCACGCCTGCAAGTACCTGAATATGACTGGTGGAGTGAGGCGCTGCATGGTGTCGCCCGCGCAGGAACGGCCACGGTTTTTCCCGAACCAATCGGCCTGGCCGCGACCTTCGATCCTTCGTTGATTCATGAAATGGCTACCGCGATTGGACGCGAGGCCAGAGCCAAGCATAACCAAGCGATCCAGGCAGGAAGGCGCGACATTTATGAAGGCCTGGATTTCTGGTCGCCTAACATCAACATCTTCCGCGACCCGCGGTGGGGACGCGGGCAGGAAACCTACGGTGAAGATCCGTTCCTCACAGGTCGAATGGGTGTCGCTTTCGTCACCGGTTTGCAAGGCGATGATCCGAAATATTTCCAAGTCATCTCTACACCGAAACACTTTGCGGTTCACAGCGGTCCGGAGCCGTCGCGGCATTCAGTGAACGTCGACGTTTCGAAGCATGACATGGAAGATACTTACCTGCCTGCCTTCCGGGCCGCTGTAACCGAGGGCAAAGCAGGATCGGTGATGTGTGCCTACAACCGCGTCAACGGTGAGCCTGCGTGCGCGAATGCGTTTCTGCTCGAAGACATGCTGCGCGGCGCCTGGAAGTTTGACGGCTATGTGGTGTCAGATTGCGATGCGGTCGCCGACATCTACCGCGGCCATCATTTCACGCCCACGATGGCGGAAGCCGCAGCGATTTCGCTAAAGCGCGGCACCGACAACGACTGCGCCGATTTCGGGCAGAAGGCGGTCGACAATTCAGACTATGTGAAGTACCTGGATGCTGTGAAACAAGGGTTCCTGACGGAAAAAGAGATCGATGTAACCCTGAAGCGTCTCTTCACGGCGCGGTTCCGGTTGGGATTGTTCGATCCGAGCGAGACAGTCAAATACGCGCAGATCCCAACTTCCGAAATTGATAGCGACATACACCGCCAGCTTGCGCTGAAAACAGCACGCGAGTCGATGGTGTTGTTAAAGAACGACGGTGTGTTGCCGCTTGGTTCGGGAATCAGAAAAATAGCGGTTGTGGGACCACTCGCCTCATCCTTTCATGTCCTGGAAGGCAATTACAGTGGCACACCGTCACGCGCCACAACCGCGCTCGACGGTATTCGCAAGCAATTCGCCGGAGTCCAAATTTCCTACTCACCTGGGACAAGCTTTCTTCTCGAAGATGTCCCTGTGCCATCTTCCGCTCTTCTAACACCCGACGGAAAACCGGGTCTCAAGGCTGAGTATTTTTCGGACCCACTATTCAAGGGCTCGCCTGAGTCAGTCCGGGTAGAAAAGGACGTGAATTATGAGTTTGCTCCCGGCACAACTACAAAAACAAAAATCTATTCGGTGCGCTGGACTGGCTTCCTCACGCCGTCAGAGTCTGGCACCTACCGCCTTGGCTTGGACGGTAGTCTCGACCGGCTTTGGCTCGATGGAAAAATGATCGTTGACGATCCCAAAAGCCACGACTCCAGGCCTGCAGTTGCAGAAGTAACGTTGGAAAAGGGCCACCGCTACGAACTTAAGATCGAATATTTTCAGGGGCGGGCGCGCGGTGTGAAGCTCGTCTGGACGCGTGTGACCCCCGATCCGAAAGCTGAAGCTGTGGCGGCAGCCAAGCAAGCAGATGTAGTTGTCGCCGTCGTCGGCATCACGTCAAATCTCGAGGGAGAAGAGATGGAAGTAGCGGTGCCCGGATTCAAGGGCGGAGACCGTACCAACCTCGACTTGCCGCAGCAAGAAGAAGATCTTTTGGAAGCTGTTAAGACTAGCGGCAAGCCGTTGGTGGTGGTGCTAATGAACGGCAGCGCTCTCTCCGTGAATTGGGCGAATGAAAATGCGAACGCAATTATCGACGCCTGGTATGCAGGCGAGGAAGGTGGAACCGCGATCGCACAAACGCTGGCGGGACTGAATAATCCGGCTGGCCGTTTGCCGGTCACCTTCTATAAGAGTGTCGATCAGTTACCGCCATTCGAAGACTACTCAATGAAAAACCGGACGTACCGCTACTTTGAAGGCCAACCTTTGTATCCCTTTGGTTATGGGTTGAGCTATTCGAAGTTCGAGTACAGCAATCTGAAGTTGTCCGCGGCTACAGTAAATGCAGGCGATCCTCTTGACGTGGACGCTGATGTGAAAAATGCAAGCGAACGCGGCGGCGAGGAAGTGGTGCAGTTGTACTTGAGTTTCCCGAAGGTTCCTGGCGCACCGCTGCATGCCCTCCGCGCAACCACGCGCATTAATCTGGCGGGCGGCGGGACTCACCATGTCCACTTCACGCTCGATGCCCGCGACCTCAGTGGTGTCGACAGCAACGGGGACAGGGTTGTCGCTGCCGGATCCTATCGCATCAGTGTCGGAGGCGGACAACCCGGAACCGCGGCCTCCCAGACTGAAGCGGAGTTTGCAATCAACGGCGAGCAAAGACTGCCGGAGTAGCTCACAATACAGTTATGTCATCGGCGGCTTTGTATGCCCTGATCTTCCCCCTCTTGCGTTCGGTGGCCATGCTGTCGATTCTGTTTATCGCCACAGCTGGCCACTCGCAGGAGCCCAACCAGAAAACACCACCGCCCGCCGGTGGCGGCGTTTCCACCGGTGCCGCACACGCTGCTGTCAAAGATTCCCAGTCTCGCCCGATTACAGCCGGCGGCTTCGTGGACAACGCTCCCGTTGTATTCGAGGACGTCACCAAACAGGCCGGCCTCGATAAATTTCACCATCGCTCCGGAACTTCCAAAAAAGAATCAATCATTGAGACTCCGGGGTCAGGCGTTGCGTTGCTTGACTACGACAACGACGGTTGGCTGGATATCTATCTGGTGAATGGATCAACCCTCGAGGCGCTTAAAGGCAGTGAACCGTCACCTCGGGCCATGCTCTTCCACAATAATCACGACGGCACTTTTACCGACGTCACTGAAAAAGCGGGCGTCGCTAACGAACGGTGGGGTTTCGGTGTGGCCGTTGGTGACTACGACAACGACGGCTGGCCCGATATTTACGTCGCCAACTTCGGCAAGAACCGCCTGTATCACAACAATCACGACGGAACTTTCACCGACGTCGCCGAAAAAGCTGGCGTAACTCTTGGAGGCTGGTCGACCGGGCCGACATGGGGCGACTACGACCATGACGGATTCCTCGACTTATTCGTTCCCGGTTACGTAAAGTTCGACGCCGACCATCCCCCCATCGCGGGACAAGGTTCGATTCCGCCAAACTTCTGTCAATTTCGCGGAATCGCCGTGATGTGCGGGCCACGGGGCTTGCCGGGTGAACACGATCACTTGTTTCACAATAATGGTGACGGGACGTTTACCGACGTCAGTGTGAAAGCCGGATTATCCGACGCAGATGGCTACTACGGTCTTGCCGCGGTTTTCGTGGATGTTGATGATGACGGCTGGGTCGACCTGGCTGTCGCCAACGATTCCACACCGAACTATCTCTATCGCAATCGGCACAACGGAACGTTTGAAGACACAGGTTATGCGTCTGGATTTGCGTTGAGCGAGGACGGACGTGAGCAGGCTTCCATGGCAATCGGCGTGGGCGACTACAACCGCGATGGCAAAGTTGATCTGTTCACCACAACTTTTTCGGATGATTACAAAACTCTCTACCGCAATGACGGAGGCGGCAATTTTTCAGACGTCACTTATCGATCCGGGCTAGGCGAAGCAACTGTGCCATTTCTCGCCTGGGGCGCCGGCTTTCTCGATTTTGACAATGATGGCTTGCTGGACATTTTTATCGCCAACGGGCACGTCTATCCGGAGGTGGACAGGCAGGACTGGGGCACCACCTGGGCGGAACGACCTCAGTTGTTTCGCAATCTCGATGGAATCAAGTTTCAGGAAGTTCCACCCGCCACCGGCAGCGGGCTTGCCGATGTGATCACCGGCCGGGGCGCCGCGTTCGGAGATCTTTTCAATGATGGCCACATTGATGTGGTCATCAACAATATTGATTCCACACCTTCGCTTCTCCGCAATGTGGTCAAGAACAACAACCATTGGTTAACGCTGAAGCTTGTGGGCGGGCCGAAAAGCCCGCGCGACGCGGTGGGCGCAAAGATTTTTCTCACCGCGGGTAGCGTCCGGCAACGCGCCGATATATTCAGCGGCGGAAGTTACGGTTCGAGTTCTGATCAGCGTGCCCACTTCGGCCTTGGCTCTGTAACTCAGATAGACAAACTTGAGATTCAGTGGCCGAGCGGACTGAAACAACAGGTCGATGTAAAACACGTCGATCAGATCATTACCGTCGAAGAGGAAAAAGCCCCAGCAGCGCAGAAATAAGCCTTCCCCATTCCTCATTGATTGGCAATTGAGGAAATGTACGACGGCTATTGCATGGCTGGTTATCACCCGAAACCGTCACCGTGTACGTTAACGTTGGTGGTATAGTGACTTGCCTTCCATCCGCGATGATTCGCTCCACGGAGATTCTAATGGGACAATTTGCGGCAATCCGCGTTGATTGGCGAAGAATCACTCTTCATCTTGCATTCTGTCTTCTCACCTCATCCATCGCTGCGGGCCAAAATTTGCCGTATCGCAATCCTGCTCTTCCCCTGGAACAGCGTCTCGCAGACTTGCTTTCCCGCATGACCCTGGAGGAAAAAGTCGCGCAGCTGCAAGGGACCTGGCAGAACCCTAGTTCGAGGCAAGAACCAAGTTCAATGTTCGTGGGCGAGAAAGGTGTTTTTCTACCTGATCGTGCCACCGCTGTTTTGAAATTGGGCCTAGGCGAAATGTCGCGTCCTAGCGAAAACCGTAGCCCTCGCGAGATGGCGGAGTTCACCAACACGCTGCAGAAGTGGATGAAAGAAAATACTCGGCTCGGAATTCCAATTCTCTTCCACGACGAATGCCTGCACGGCCATGCCGCCCCGAAGGGAACTTCCTATCCGCAACCAATTGCACTGGCTTCCAGTTGGGATCCAGGACTGGTTCAGGACGTCTTCTCGGCGACCGCCGGTGAAGTTCGTGCCCGCGGCGCCCAACAGTGCCTGACCCCGGTTGTCGATCTGGCTCGAGACCCAAGGTGGGGACGCACTGAAGAAACCTACGGTGAAGACCCGTACCTTGTTTCGCGCATTGGCGTGGCTGCCGTCGAAGGTTTCCAGGGGGTTGGACCTTCGATTGATAAGGCGCATGTGATCGCAACCCTCAAGCATTTCGCGGTTCACGGCCAGCCGGAAGGCGGCACAAATGTCGGCCCCGGCAACTATTCCGAAAGAGTCATTCGCGAATACTTCCTGAAGCCGTTTGAAGCCGGCGTAAAGGAGGGGCACGCGCAGAGCGTGATGGCGTCTTACAACGAAATTGATGGCATTCCTTCTCACAGCAACCGGCACCTCCTGACCGACGTTCTACGTCATGAGTGGGGATTTGATGGCGTGCTGGTGAGCGACTATTTCGCGATTTCCGACCTCCGTACGCTGCATCATGTTGCGGCCACCGATGACGAAGCGGCAAAGATGGCGTTGGATGCCGGCGTTGATATCGAACTTCCAGGCGCGGACACCTTTCGCAACCTCGTCGAACAGGTGAAACAGGGACGAATCACCGAAACCACCGTGGATCGTGCAGCCGCCCACATGTTAAGGGAAAAATTTCTGACCGGACTGTTCGACGATCCATATGTCGACCCGGCCTACGCAGAGAAGATCACCAACAGCCTAGAGCACCAGCAACTCGCCCTCAAAGCGGCGCACGAATCCATCATCTTGCTGAAGAACCAGGGCAATCTTCTGCCTCTGGATAAAACCAAATACAAGCGCATCGCGGTCATCGGTCCGAACGCCGCCGAGCTTCATCTGGGCGGCTACAGCAATGATCCAGGGCGCGGGGTGAGCGTGCTTCAGGGAATCAAGAATAAAGTCGGATCAAACACCGAAGTGCTTTATTCACTCGGCTGCAAGATCACCGAGAGCCTTCCTGACTGGAATGCCGACAAGGTGGTGCTTGGGGATCCCGCGCTCAATGCGCAGCGCATCCGGGACGCAGTCAAAGTCGCGCAGAAATCCGATATCGCAATTCTCGTGCTTGGCGGAAACGAACAAACCTCACGCGAGGCATGGGCTCCCGAACATCCCGGTGATCGTGACAATCTCGATCTTTTGGGGAACCAGGACGATCTGGTGAAAGCGGTCCTGGCTACTGGAAAACCCGTGATTGTGTTCCTGATTCACGGTCGGCCAAACTCGATTAACTATATTGCAGAAAATGTCCCGGCTATTCTCGATGGCTGGTATCTGGGACAGGAAGGCGGAACGGCGGCGGCAGACGTGATTTTCGGCGACTACAATCCCGGTGGCAAGCTTCCAATCACCGTGCCGCGGTCCGTCGGCCAGTTGCCCGACTACTACTACCAGAAACCTACCGCAAAACGTGAATACCTTGGCAGCACGACTCAGCCACTCTTCCCTTTCGGTTGGGGCTTGAGCTATTCAACTTTCAAATATCAAAATGTTCGGACTGCGCCGGCATCGATCGGACCCGAAGGTGCGACCAAGGTTTCTGTCGACGTGACCAATACCGGCAAAATCGCTGGTGAAGAAGTTGTCCAGCTTTACATTCGCGATGAGGTCAGCTCAGTCACGCGTCCGGTGAAAGAGTTGCGTGGCTTCCGTCGCATCGCGCTCGCTCCGGGAGAAACCAAAACGGTAGAACTGTCTCTCGGCTTTGACGAATTGTCATTCCTCAACCGGGAAATGCACAAGGTGGTGGAACCCGGCTCCTTTAAGATCATGGTCGGCGGGAACTCACAGGACCTGATCGACACTACCTTGAACGTGGTCGCGAAATGAGTCGCAGTTAGCCCGCGTTCAAGGCTTCTTGCGAAGATGCATGTCGGCGAACGCAAGAAACTGATCCCAATCGAAGTCTGTCACTGCGTGCTTTCCGGTGCGGATGTGATATCCGATGGTGTGCATGATCGGTTGGTTGAGAGCAGGCATCTCGTTCGTTCCAAGGTCTTCAGCGCCTAGCAGGCGGTAAACCGGACCGGCAGCGACACAGGCAAGAAACTCCCCTTTTGGATCCGCCCAGCGGTCGTCTTCTGCGCCTGTAACGTAGACCGGGCGTGGTGCGATCAGCGCAATCAATTCGTGGGCATCGACGGGAAGTTGGTCGGTATGGTCGCGATATTTCTGAAAGTTGCCGTTGAACCAGTACGGAAATGCGTCGATCAGGTTAGTAACCGTCTCGCCGTAATCGCGCCGTGCGACTGAAGCGCCGCCCTCCCCCGGACAACTGGATAGCACCATGGCAAAACGCGTATCCAACGCCCCAGCCCACAACACCGCTTTACCCAAACGCGAGTGGCCCATGATTGCCACACGTTTCGCATCAACGTCCTTGTCTTTTTCCAGATAATCCATGCCTCGGCTTAAGCCGTAGGCCCATGCTCCAATGGCTCCCCAGTCATCGGGCTGAGGCTCAGTCTGCTCTGCTTTGAAAAACAGCGGGCGAATGCCCTCAACGTATCCGCCTTTAAAATCCCGATCGATGCTCTGGTAGTAGATGGTCGCAAAGCCGTATCCGCGAGCCAGGATCTTTTCCAACTCGAACTCCTTGTCATGGCCCCGCGATTCCTCCGTCGCCTGTTGCTTTTCGTGCGTCTTCCAGTCCCAGATTGTGGGCAACTTGACCCCGGGATCATTGATCACCGACTGGTTGCCGAAAAAATTCAGCGCAAGGATCATTGGAACCGGCTTCTTCGCACCGGCCGGAAGGTAGATGAGCATATCCTCTTTCGGCCCATCCTTTTTGTCGGAGAAGTAGATGGTCACCTGCTTGCGAATCGCCTTTCCACCCAGAGCTGTCTTGCTGGTTTCGAAGACCTCAAAACTCAGGCGTTTGGGCGGCTTGGGACTGTGGCCATACACATTCTTTGCAAAGAGCTCTATAAGTTCTGCTCTGCGGCGTTTCCAGTCGCGCGCGTTACGGACAGGCTTGCCATTGCTAAATGTCAACGGGTCAGGAAGGGTGTAGGAACCAACTTTTGATTCGTCGTAATTTGTGGATCGTGTCTGACCACCAGCTAAATCGCAGACAACCAATGCGACCAGCAAGAAAAACAATTTTGGTCTCAACTTGATTGACATTCAGTCTCCATTGGTTCGGACTGTGGCGATACTTATCAATTCAATTTGTTGCCGCGTGCAACTCCACATAATCGAGAGGCGCGCGCTCTTCGCCGTCTGGTATGCCCTCAATGCGAAACTGATCCCCTGGGCGTAACGTTAGTCCGTAAATTCTGTGGCGAGTAGAAGAGTCGCCGTCCGGTTTCGTCGCCGGAAGATGGTCGTTAGCGACCCATTCGTCGACTTGACGATTGCCGACGAATATTCGGTACTTTGATTCCCCATTGTTCTGATCGAAATACTGCACATCCATCTCATACGCTCCAGCGGAGCCATTGAAGACGAATGAAGCCTCGCACGCCGAGATGCCCGCGCACTCGATTCCCTCCCCACCCGAAGCATCCTCCCAGGGAGTTATGTTCATTGGTGTGTAATTCTTGAGCTGCATCGCTTCCGCCTCGATGCGGCCGGGATGGTTCCCGACCCGTCCCTTCGCGTCGGAAATTCCGGAGGTCTTAAAGAACCAGTCGGAGATCGCATCGCGCCAGACAATCGCATGCCCAGCCTGGTATTCAAGGCGTTTCAGCGCGTCTGCATACGAGTCAGCCGGTACGTGATTTTCAAGTGACTTCCATTGCAGCACAAAGTCCGCTGCTTGTTTTGCCCCCTCGTAGTGCGAATCATAAATTTGCTGGATCACCGTCTTGCCCGAATGCAGCCGGTAGGTATATGGAACGTGATGAAAAAACAATAGAAGGTCATCTGGAGTCGTGGTGAGCGACTCATACAACTTTGCGATCGTCATCGGATACTGACCGGCGAAACCGGTTCCGGTAGCGACCGTTCGGTCCATACCAATTCCTTCGTGATCAGCCCGGTGCCACTGTCCCCACCCATTGCCTTCGGAGGACTCAATTCCCGGCCCGTAGTGGCTGCCGACTATGTCGGTCAAAGTTTGCGCGCCCAATGGCCCGGTGTAGCTCTCGTAGGCGTGCCAGGATGTGAGCTGCATGCTCATGACCGTCTTCACTACAAGTGGATCGTTGCCGAATGTGAGGCGTGTCCATTCCTCGGCGATCGTTTCTGCGCTCAGGTTGGGGCTCCATGCCAGCCGTCCGAAACCGTAGAGATTGGCTAGCGCCAGAGGATGTCCGAGCCAGTCATCCATACCGACATTGGCCACTCCAACAAATGCGCCGGTCCGGCCAAATACTTTCCCGGCGACAAGATTTTTAACCGGGGTTTTATCCCGGTTTACACGCAGGTCGAAATCCAGGACTTCCTTCCACATGGCCGGAAGGAAACACAAATGCCGTTGCTGCCCTGTGTACTCTTGCGTGATTTGCAACTCGATGCCCAGGTTTGTTTTTTCCAATCCGCCAAAGAGCGGCGACACCGGTTCGCGGGCCTGAAAGTCGATCGGACCGTACTTGATCTGCACGATGACGTTATCGTCAAACATTCCGTCGAGCGGATGGAAGATATCGTAGGCAGCTCGCGCCCGATCATTTTTTGGATTTCGCCAGTCCAAGTGATGGTCATAGACAAACGCGCGGTAGAAAAGAATGCCGTTGTGCGGCTTGAGGGCGCGAGCGATCACGTTGGCGGCATCCGCTGGAGTGCGTCCGTAGGAGGATGGGCCTGGACGCCCCTCCGAATCCGCCTTAACTACGAAACCTCCGAAGTCCGGGATCTGCTGGTAGATCCTGTCGACCCTGCTCTGCCACCATTCGACGACCCGGGGGTCCAACGGGTCGAAACTGCCCAGCCTTCCCAGAGTCTTCGGACTGCTCAGGTCGACTGAGAGGCCCAATTGCACGCCCCAGGCACGAAAAATATCCGCGATGCGGACGAGCTGCGGAAGAAAGTTATCGTCAAGTATCCGCGGATCGGAATTGACGTTGTTGATGGTGCAGCCCGTGATCCCAATCGAGGCCAGCAAACGTGCGTATTCACCGACACGCGTTAAATCAGACCGCACGCTTCCCTTCGCGAAAAAGATCGAAGGGCCGGCATAGCCGCGCTCGATAGTTCCGTCCAGATTGTCCCACTGATCCACCCAGCGTAGTGCCACGTAAGGTTGTTGCACGATGTTGAGCGAAGCCACGCTTTCGCCGCGCGCCAGCCTGCTCAGAAGCGCAAACACGCCGTAAAGAACACCGCGTTCTGTCGGGGACACTACTATGAGGCAGTCAAATCCATCGATTCGCGAAGTGACAAGCCAAAAACCGTCCGTCTGGAGATTCTCGGGCGGCGCTAATCGGGGGGCGACAGCATGGAGCTGCGCCAGTGTTCCTAAAAAGATCGCCCGCTCCTGAACATTCTTTCCTGGGCGCAAGGTTCCACCAAGCATTCCCCTGATGCCGCGAATGAGTTCAGCTTGCGCTGAGTTGAGAACAACCGAATCTCCGAGGACGAGCAGGCCTGTGGGAAGCGATTCGTATTTTGTCCTCAGACCATTTTCCAGCGGAGCATACCGCAGCCATGCGTCGTGAGTTGATTCGGCATACGAGTTTTCGAAGCCCAAAGCTCCGATCAGTAGTGTTCCCGCAATTCCAATATGGAGTGCACGTAACACGAAGCTCAGCAGTGAACGCGGCGGGAAATTCATGCGCAGATTCTGGTGGTGCACGACTCAGACTGGGTCCGATGGACCTCCTCAGCGCACTCCCGCGAGAATGTCGACGGTGAGCTGGTCCAGATATTCATAGGGCAAGCGCTTCCGGGTGATGGCATCCTTGTCAAAAACGTGGGCCAGCAGGGCCGTCGAACCCGCCTTGGTGTACCGGCTCGTTTCGGGAAGGCCGTTGCCGTTGGCGGAGAGCTCCTTGAGAACCGATTGAATGTCCACATCGGCATTCCAGCGAGCTGCCTTTTCTTTCAGAATCAGGTAGGTCCGCATACAGCCCCGCGCAAAATCTTTTACCCCTTCATAGTCCTCGGTGCGGTACGCATGGGCGTCGAAATGACGCGAGCCTTGATATCCGACGTCCTCAAGAAACTTCACCAGCCAGAATGCAGATTTTAGATTGGCTGAGCCAAATCGCAGATCCTGGTCATAGCGTCCGGGCACTTGGTCGTTGAGATCGATATGGAAAAGCTTGCCCGCGTCCCATGCCTGGGCTACGGCGTGAGTGAAGTTCAAACCTGCCATGTGCTCATGCGCAAGTTCTGGGTTGACGCCAACCATTTCCGGATGATCGAGCGTAGGAATGAAACCCAGATAGTGTCCCGTTGTCGCCATGTAGATGTCGCCACGAGGTTCGTTCGGTTTCGCTTCCAACGCAAATTTGAAATCGTATCCGCGGTCAATGTTGTACTCGCACAGGTAGTTGATCGCCTCACGCAAGCGCCTCACTGCTTCATCCGGACGGCGGCAAGCGTCCGTCTCCACCCCTTCACGACCGCCCCACAACACGAAAATCTTTGCCCCGAGTTCCGCGCCCAGGTCCATTGCGCGCATTGTCTTTTGCAGAGCGTAGGCCCGGACTTCAGGATCGTTCGCAGTGAAAGCACCGTCGCGAAAAACAGGATGAAAGAACAACGAGACCGTAGCCATTGGCACCGCAAGGCCGCTTTGCTTGCAGGCCTTCTTGAACTCGCACACGATTTGGTTTCGCTCGGAGGGAGTAGCATCGATAGGCACGAGGTCGTTGTCGTGCAAATTGACTCCCCATGCGCCCACCTCCGCCAGCAGCGATACCAGGTCCACAGGCGACATCAGTGGACGCACCGTATCTCCAAAGGGATCGCGCCCGCGATTTCCGACTGTCCACAATCCAAACGTGAACTTATGTTCAGGACGTGGTTGATACAAACCGTCGCTGCCTTTCATCAAGTCCCCCTATTGCTCTGATCCGGTTCGACCGAAAACTGACAGGATCGCCGGGTACATCCGGCGGTATGCCGCGTAATTCATATTCATTTGTTCCGCAACAGCAGGTTGCGGAGCCACGCGATGAGCGACCTTCACAACGCTGTCGCAGGCGGCGTCAACCGAAGACCACAACCCGGCACCCACGCCCGCGAGCATCGCCGCTCCGTAGGCCGCTCCTTCTTCTGCTTCCAGGATTTCAACTTCGCGTCCATAAACATCCGCCTGGATCTGCTGCCACAACGCAGAGCGCGCTCCGCCTCCGCCCAGACGAACATTCCGCACAGGAACGCGCATCCCTGCAAAAAGCGTAAATGAATCCTTCAAACTGAATGCCACACCCTCAAGGATCGCGCGCACAACATGTCCGCGAGTGTGGGACGCCGTCAGCCCGATCAGGGCAGCCCGCGCGTTTGGGTCAAGATGCGGAGTACGCTCACCCATCAGATACGGTGCCCATAACAAGCCATCGGAACCAGGTGGAACAGCGGAGGCTTCCGCCGTGAGACGCTCGTACGGCTCTCGACCGTTCTCACTCGAACTCACACCGAAACTGTCACGGAACCAGCGCAAGGACAGGCCTGCCGCTTGCGTCACACCCATAACGTGCCATCGGCCAGGCACGGCATGACAAAAAGTGTGCAACCTGCCCTTCGCATCGAGAGCTGGACAGTCGGTGGCGGCAAATACCACGCCCGATGTGCCGATGGTTACACTCACCGCTCCCGGCGTTGCGATTCCCATACCGACCGCCCCGGCAGCCTGGTCCCCGGCACCAACCACTACGGGCGTGCCCTCTGGCAGACCTGTGGCCTTCGACCCGGATGCTGAAACCTTTCCGCAGATCTCGGGCGACTCAAATAGCTTCGGCAGCAGGGACTTTTCTATTCCGGAAGCTTCCAACACTTCATCGGACCACCTGCGATGCGCGACATCGAGCATCAAAGTCCCCGATGCGTCCGCCATGTCGGTGGCACGTTCGCCGGTAAGGCGAAAGCGAACGTAGTCTTTAGGAAGCATGACTGATCGCACACGCTTCCAATTCTCCGGCTCATTTTCGCGAACCCACAGCAGCTTGGTTAGAGTGAAGTTGGGAAGCGCAGGATTGCATGTGAGCCGAATCAGCGCTTCTGCGCCGATTTTCTCGGTAAGCTCCTGACACTGCTTCTCGGTACGGACATCGCACCAGATCAGCGCGGGACGTATAACCTCGCCTGACGCGTCCAGCATAACTGCGCCGTGCATTTGTCCGGAAAACCCGACGCAACCGATCTGCTCGCTACGCAAGCCGGCATCGGCCAGGGCTTTTCGTACCGCAATCCCACATGCTCGCCACCAGTCTTGCGGATTCTGTTCAGCCCAACCAATTTGAGGCGACGCAAAAGGCTCGTGCTCTTCAGTGGCCGATGCGCAAACGCGTCCACTCTCATCGACAACCACGGCACGAGTGCCGCCAGTCCCGACGTCTATTCCGATAACATGCATTTGCATCCGGCTCAATCCCGCTGCGCGGGTGAAACCTCTTGACCCGGGCGATGTATTGGAATTGCGTCACTGATGAGGTTACAAAACGGGTTGAGGAACAACCAGTTTTTCAGGGCGGCAAAGGCTATGAGGGAACATCCGAAAAAGGAAATCAACAGATCACCGGTAGGCCGCATGATGGATTCTCAAAGCCTGTCGTTAAAAACCGTGTACGTTAACGGCTATGTATAGTACCACGCGAACAACGGATTGCAAGGACTAGGGATTGGCTATGCGCCTATGGTTAGACTTGGTCACTTCAGGTTTCGTCACCTTATACTTGTTGGAAGTCGCCCCACTCACATCGCGACCCAATTTGAATCTGGATTAAACCGAGGCGAGGTCAAATGAAACTAATCCCAATTCTTGTCAGCTCTCTTCTTGCCCTGTCCTCCTTAGCACACGGCGCCGACACTCAATCGTTTTCCACCTCGGCCGGGCCGGTCAAGATCACGCCTCTAACGCATGCGAGCACATTGATCGAAGCGGGTGGAAAGATCATTTATCTAGATCCCGCCAACCCGACGAACTTTTCAGGACAACCAAAGGCTGATCTGATTCTGATTACCGATATTCACGGGGACCACATGGACCCCGCTTCGATAAAAGAAGTCAGCAAGCCGGAGACCGAGATCCTGGCGCCGCCGGCCGTCGTCAAAACTGTCACCAGCGCCAAGCCCATTGCCAATGGAGAAACTAAAACCTGGCAGGGCTGGACGATCGAGGCTATTCCTGCCTACAACCTGAAGCGGGGCCCTTCGGCAGGGAAACTTTTTCACGATAAAGGCCGAGGCAACGGGTATGTCCTCACCTACGGCGGCAAACGCTTCTACTTTTCTGGCGACACCGAAGGTGTACCCGAGATGAGAGCGCTCAAGAACATTGATGTCGCGTTTGTCTGCATGAACCTGCCCTACACCATGCCTCCTGAGGAGGCAGCCGATGCTGTCCGAGCGTTTCATCCCAAGGTCGTCATCCCTTATCACTACCGCGGGTCTGACCTGACCGTATTTCAAAAAGCATTGGAAGGAAGCGGTATAGAGGTTCGTTTGCTCGACTGGTACCCGAAATAAACAACACCGGACGCCTAGAAAAGCTCGGGCACGCTTCGAGTCCCGCTTGCGGCTCGCTTGTCGCGGGGTTGAGTCGCCCTCTTCGTCTGTCTCAGCCACAGGAACGCAGGACGCCTTGCTCTAAGCGCAGCCATCCGCACCGCCTCTTTCAGCAACTAAGCTTGCAGCCAGGCACAAGTGGATGTTTGGGATTTCGGTGCCTCCGATCACAGACTTGTTCGGCCTTGGCCAACGACCAACAACCAAAAGCCAACGACTGATTCAGGGAGAGTTACAGATGAGTAAAGCCTCCGGTACACTCGCAGACCCGTCCCGCCTCAAGTCCCTGGATCAAGACGACAAGAAAATTGTCCAGGTCGTGATCGAAACTCCCAAGGGCAGCCGAAATAAATATGCGTTTGATCAAGAACAAAAAGTTTTCGAATTGAAGAAGGTCCTTCCCGCAGGTATGACGTTCCCTTACGATTTCGGTTTCATTCCACGAACCCTGGCAGAGGACGGAGATCCGGTTGACGTCCTTGCGCTGATGGATGAGCCCGCATTTCCCGGCTGCCTTCTGAAATGCCGCCTCATTGGGATCATTCAGGGCGAGCAGGGTGACAAGAAAAAGAAAGTGCGGAATGATCGCGTCGTGGCAGTCGAGAAAGAGAACCACAGTTTCGCGGATATCAAACACATCGACGAACTCGGCAAACAATTTTTACAGGAGCTGGAAGAGTTCTTCGTGAACTATCACAAGTTGAGTGGCGAACAATTTCGGGTGATCGACGTGAAGGGCCCGGGACAGGCTCGAAAACGAATTGACGACGGAATTCGTGCAGCTCGCCGTGGATAATCGTCCCCGCAACGTTCTTCATTTCCTCCGTCCTTCGCACTTCCTCGGTAGATGTATCTTCAATCGAGGTCACACGGTATAGTCTCGAACGTGTTCACGCTTTTGTTTGAGAAAGCAAGTTCGCGCCATGAGCCTTCAAGACTGGTTATTGGCTGATCTTCGGTTGCCCAAAAGCCTTCGGGGCAAAGCTGAAGGGGAGCATCCGTGGTGGCGCGTAATGTGCCTGACCGGTGTCGATTACTTTTCCACCTTGGGCTATCAGCCGGGGATAGCATTCCTTGCCGCTGGAGCGTTGTCGCCAATCGCCACTCTCATCCTCGTCGCAGTGACGCTTTTCGCCGCGTTACCCGTGTATCGCCGTGTTGCCGAGACCAGTCCGAATGGCCAGGGCAGCATTGCTATGCTGGAAAAGCTCTTCCCGGAATGGACGGGAAAGATCCTTGTCCTGATTCTCCTGGGATTTGCGACCACAGATTTCGTCATCACCATGACTCTGTCCGCGGCCGATGCCGCGGCGCACTTTACACATAATCCATTTACGCCCCAATGGATGACCAGCCAGATGGCTGTCACCCTCATTCTGCTATCGATCCTCGGGGCAATCTTCCTCAAAGGCTTCAAAGAGGCAATTGACGTCGCCGTGGTCCTTGTCGTCATTTATCTTGCGCTCAACGCTGTAATCACTGCCGATGCGCTTGTTCATGTCGCGGAACATCCGCATCTTTTTGTGAACTGGAAGCAGGCACTTTTCGCGCACCACGGAAGCGTACTCGCAATGGCGGGTGTCTCCCTGATCTTATTTCCCAAGTTGGCTCTCGGATTGTCTGGTTTTGAAACTGGCGTCGTGGTCATGCCCTTGATAAAGGGGGGCGATCTCAAGGAGCGGGTGAGTAACACGCGTAAATTACTCACCTCCGCAGCCATCATCATGAGCATCTTTCTGATGGCTACCAGCGTAGCTACCACTCTTCTCATTCCGCCGGCGGCATTTGAAGAGCACGGGCCCGCGAATGGGCGCGCCATGGCTTATCTGGCACACGAATATCTCGGCAATGTGTTCGGATCGATCTACGACGTAAGCACCATCCTGATCCTCGCTTTCGCGGGAGCGTCCGCGATGGCGGGGCTGCTCAACCTCATTCCGCGCTATCTGCCTCGTTATGGAATGGCGCCGGAATGGGCGCGCGCGTCGCGTCCTTTGGTCTTGGTTTTCATGGCGGTCGCCTTCGCGGTCACGTATCTTTTTCACGCCGACGTCGACGCGCAGGGCGGCGCGTATGCCACAGGAGTGTTGGTGCTCATAACGTCCGCGGCGATTGCGGTGACCATCTCTCTCTGGCATCGCCATCTCCGCTGGCCATTTCTTATCATGTCGCTGGTGTTTGTTTACACCACTGTCCTTAATATCGCCGAGCGGCCTGAGGGAATCAAGATCGCATCCTTCTTTATCGTCGCAATGGTAGGTACGTCTCTTATCTCACGCGCTCTTCGCTCGACCGAGCTGCGTATTTCAGGTATCCACCTCGATGAAAAAGCTCACGAGTTGCTGGGAGACGATGATGACCGCGTCATTCGCATCATCGCGCGGAAGCCGAAGATTGAATGCGAGGAAGAACTCGATCTCGTTGACCGTCAAATACGGTCTGTCCACTCGCTCAATCCAGGTGAGTGTTTATATTTCTTCGAAGTCGAACGAGCGGATGCCTCCGACTTCGAAAAATCGCTGCTCGTTACTGGCGAACGCGTCGGTAAACATCGCATCCTGCGTGCGAAGAGCCCTGTGGTTGCCAATGCCTTTGCCGCACTTTTGATAGACCTGGAACGTATCACCGGCAACGTTCCGCATGTCTATTTCAATTGGGGCGAGGGCCACCCTATCGCGAACCTCTTCGCATTCCTGTTTTTTGGAGAAGGAGACGTCGCACCTCTCACCCATGAGGTGCTTCGCCGCGCCATCAAAGACCCGGCGCATCGGCCCATCGTTCACGTAAGTTGATGCGGAGCGCAGTGGCTTGCGCTCCGTACCGGCGGGCGACGAATGCGAGTCTTAGTTGCTGAGCTTTTTTGGAGTCAGATCGCAAACATGTTTCACGCGACCGAGATCAAGACCGGCTGGTGAAAATTCTGCGATCTCGGGGCCATATCGGCCTCGGATCTGCACATTGAAGAGACGAGCTCCGATCAGCCCGCGGGTTGTGCCTTTATCCATGGAGAGAAACCGGTCACGAATCCAGTTCCAGCCGTGATTGCTGTGCGTATCGTCGATGCGCACCATGACTTCCATCTGCGGTTGTCCCCAAAAGCCCGGGCGGTTGGGCGGTCCCAGCCTGATGCCAGGATTGAACTCGGCTGACGTGTATTTGCCGTTTGTACAGGTGAGTTCAACTCTGGGCTTGTAATCCGGATCTTCTCTCAGATAATTATTCGAGAGAAGTTCAAATCTCACATTTTTGGCAGCAGTCATCTTGTCTTCGGAATGAAACTCCACCCACTGTCCGCCAGCACTCACGCCGTCGCTTTCGCCCTGGTTAGGGCTCATTGCGATGCGCTGGGCGCCAGCCGACAGTGCCGCTGCGCATACTAATATCAAGCCCGAAAAGAAGGCCTTCATCGCCCAAGTTCGACGATTTTCTCCACTAAGAAATTGCGATGCTTTCAAGGTCTCCTCCAAACAAATGCATTTAGTGATATTGAACCCGAAAAGCGAATAAGAGTTGTATGACTGAGGTGCACCCTGAGTCATTGCACCCACGTTCCTCCCGCTCAAAGCATTGGTGAATACGAGACCTTCATTTGGGGAAAACACACGCTCACCTCGTCCTGGCCGAAAACAACCACTTTGGTGGAATTCGGCCACCGGAGCGTAGGGCGCGGGAACATCCTTGCGCCAGCGCGCCGAGCCTGACTCTCGGCAAGCAAACCATTTACCGATTTTGCCGTCATCTCCCGAAATTGGCACTTGGACTGCTTCAGTAGGAGCGGGGTATTGTCCCAGGCGTGATCAAACTGAATCTCGAAATGAATTTGAATCAGAGAACGAAGGCAAAACACCCGGCCCTACCAAAGCGGTCCACCGCTGACTGGCGATTCCCGCGACCGGTTAGACCGCCCCAGAATCTAATGAATCAGGTCAGCAAGCAACAATCCCAGGCTCAAGGGGAGGTAGCGATATGAGCAGATTCAATCTTCTTATTAGCAGATCATTCATAGCGTTTGCTGTATTCGTCGGCCTTGCTCTCACGCCCAGTTCCGCGTTCGCCCAGCATGGTGGTGGCCACGGCGGTGGAGGTGGCGGTTCCCACGGAGGCGGTGGCGGCGGATTTCACGGGGGCGGCGGTGGCGGGTTCCATGGCGGTGGTGGTGGCAGTTTCCACGGCGGTGGTGGCGGTGGCGGATTTCATGGCGGTGGTTTTTCCGGCGGAGGCGGCTTCCGTGGGAGCTCTGGTGGTGGTTTTCATGGCAGTAGTGGCGCGGGAAGTTTCCGCGGCAGCGGTGGGTTTCGTGGTGAATCAGGAGCAGGTCATTTCGGAATGAACAACCGTTCGTCCGGCGGGTTCAGTGGATCGCGAGGCATGAGCGGTCGAAACGGTACCGGATTTGGGGCTGGCCGCGGTTTTTCGTCATCGGGAAATCGTTCCTCAAATTCCCAGGCGGCGATCAGTGATGGCCGCTGGCACTCCTTCGGTAATTCCGGGAGCTCTTCCCGTTTCAGTGGCGGGCGAGGTTTTGGAGGTTCGTCGAACTCAAGCTTTTCTCGCAGTGCGGGAAGATCGGATGGAGGCTGGCATTCGTTCGGCCGATCTAACGGTGCATCTGGTTTCGCAAGTTCGCGCTCTGGTGGATTCGGCAATTCATCTTTCGCTGGGTCACGGTTCGGGTGGGGATCTTCATTTGGAAATCGCGGATTCGGATCAAATACATCGCTGTTTAGTGGCTCGCGGTTCAACTCCTCACGCGGCTTCAACGGATTCTCTGGTTTTGGCAACAGAGCATTTGCCAGCGGATTCGGAGCACGCGGAAACTTTTTCGGAGCTACCGGCTTCGGGCGTGGTTTCGGTTTCGGCCGGGGCTTTGGCTTCAATCGCGGCTTCGGCTTCGGGCGGGGGTTCGGCTACGGATTTGCCTCGGGCTTTGGTTGGGGTTGGGGCTGGGGCGGTTGGGGTTTCGGATGGCCATACTGGAGCAGCTATTGGGGACCCGGGTGGGCGGGCGCCTGGCCATGGTGGTACAACCCATATTGGTATGCCCCGTGGCCGAGGTATGGCTACTATCCGGATTACGGCAACTATGGCGTGTATGACAATCCGTCGTCCTATGCCCCTGATTCGACGCCCGACTACAACTCGCCGACAAGTTACCTGACGACGCCGAGTTCGGGTTTCGATTCACTCCACTTCAATATCAACAACGGGCCGGCTCAGGACAGTCGCGCACATGCGCAGAACGGAGAGACAACGCGGCCGGAAGCATCTCCAAATAGCCCGGCTCCAGCGCAGCAGTCGCAGCCGGTTTTGGTTTCCCAGCCGCAGATCTGAAAACTTCGGCAACTTGTTGCCGGCGCGATTGATTTAAAACAGGCGATGCTTTTCTTCTCATTGAAGGAAGGTGTCGCCTGTAGTCGTTTGTGGTTGGAAGCGGTGAGTGCCGGCGCTACCTGGCGGTCCATCCGCCGTCGATCAGTATCGTCTCTCCGGTGATCAGTGACGCCCCGTTGGAAGCGAGAAATACGACGACGCCCGCGACATCCATCGGCTCGCCAATGCGATGCAGCGCGGCGATGCGTTCTACTACATCCGCGCGCAATTCGGGATTGGAGAGATAACTCTCCGTACCCGGAGTTCTGATGAACGTTGGTGCAACCGCATTCACAGTGATGTTGTATTTTCCCCACTCGACAGCGAGGCATTTAGTGAGATGTGCAATCGCAGCCTTCGTCATGCAATAAATCGACTCCGTGGGTAATGCGACAAATCCCGCCTGGGAACTCAGATTTATAATTCGCCCGCTTTTCTGTTGAATCATGATCCGACCCGCAGCCTGACTCGCAAAGAATGTTCCCTTCAGGTTCACCGCAAGCGTCAGATCAAAGTCCTCCTCGCGAACGTTCTCCGCGAGATTCTCTGGCGCAAGTCCTGCGTTGTTGACGAGGATGTCGATCCGGCCGAAGTGTTTTACGGTGTCGTCGACGGCCATAAATATCTGATCGAGGCGCGTCATGTCCATCTGCACTGGAAAGGCGCGCCGCCCCATTGCCTTGATCTGCGCAGCCAGATCTCCCTGAGCATTCACATCGCGTAGACCAAGCGCTACGTCTGCACCGGCATTCCCCAGTGCCAATGAGATCGCATTGCCCAGACCGCGCGCGGCGCCAGTTACAAGCGCTACCTGACCGGTAAGATCCAATGTCGGAAAGCCGCTCAAATATGCCTCCAGTACCTCGAATCGTTCTTGCCTCTTTGACCTGATGTGCCGTTATGCCCGGGTAGCGGGCCGGCGGCTCGTTACAGGTCGTCGTGTTTCGGTAACTGCTCCATCCAGGCGCGCGGCCAGAGCGGCGAATGGCGCCGTGGGCCCATTCCAGCGTAACTGTTCTACATTCTCGAATAACGGGATGTCAGTACGAAGCGTGGCGAGTGTTCGAAATAGCAGTGCACGGTCCCGCTCGCGCACGAGAGTATCCGCGAGGGCGCTGGCATTGGCGGCGTTCACTTTCCACAAACGACTGTCCTCAGGGATGGATTCGAGATGAATAAACTTCGCAAGGACGGCAGCCGATGACTTCGCACCCCATCCTTTGAGTCCAGGGTATCCGTCTGCCGAATCGCCTACCAGCGCCAGGTAATCAGGTATCGATTCTGGGGACACTCCGAATTTCTGAACTATGTCGGCCTCATCAAGGGTGACGCGAGTCCGGCGATTCAGTTGTACGATGCGCGTACCCCGTACGCATTGAGCAAGATCCTTATCGGGCGTGCAAATGATCACCCGTTCAACCCGCGGGTCCGCATTGGCTGCAACCGCAGCGGCAGCAAGAGCATCATCCGCTTCGAATTCCACCATCGGCCAGACAACCACACCGGCCGCCGCGAGCACCTCTTCGAGCAGCGAAAATTGCGCGAGCAGATCGGGCTCGACGCCTTCGCTAGTTTTATAATCGGCCCAAAGGTGGTTACGAAAGGATTCGATAACGTGATCGGTCGCAACCGCAATATGCGTGGCCCCGGCCTTGATCATGCCAAGAACCGACGAGAGAACGGCCCGCACCGCAGCGACTTCGCGACCGTCGGGAGTGCGCGCGGACGGCACCGCATAGTAGTGCCTGAACAACTCGTAGGTGCCGTCGACTAAATAGATTTCCAAGCCGTAACCCCTGAACAACCTTATAGAACCACGCCCCGTCAATCAACTCCGGGGAAGCGTTGCACACGAGCCGGATCCGCGACGTCGATCCCGGCACAGGCGCTTGAAAATTTGCCCCCTTGAACGCTTGAGTAACATCATGGAAGATAAGAAGGAGAAGAGAGAGCATCCTAATGTCCGCCTGGAAAATTGCCAGCCCTAAGCCGCAAGCACAGCAGAAAGTGACCATTGGCCGGTTCGAGATTGAACAGGATGGCCAAATCGCCTCCCTGGAATACAGCCTGGCCGGCAATGTTCTCGGCTTAATCCACACAGATGTTCCCGATAAATTACGCGGCATGGGCTTGGCGTCTTCGCTTGCAGAAAAGGCGCTCCAATGGGCTCGCGAAAACAACATGAAGGTCGATGTGATTTGTCCCTCGGTTCACGCCTATATTGCGAAGCATCCGGAATACTCGGATCTCATTCTGCGCTGACAGTATGCCGGGAGAGGCGAATCCATGGCGAGCTTCTCGGGCGATGCTCGTTACGCATGTGAGAAACTGTCGTCATGGCAAAGCGCAATCTTCGCGTAGCCCAATGGATTGGCATGGTTCCGGCCGTCGCAGTCTGCACGGGCTGCAACAGGGAGTTCAAAGTCCCGTTAGCTTCTTTAAGAAGTGCGCCAGACGCGCAAGAGAGCCTGAGAGTCAGTTTCACCGAACACAAATGCCAGGTTCAGCCGGCCGAGGTTCAGCTGGGTAAAGAGGCTTGACGTTCGGCCAGAAAGCAGCGAGGTATCAATTATGCAAGCACAAAGCGGATCCAAGAGCGAACCGAACTCACGAGAAGCGACTGAGCAAGTGACGGGCGCTCATAAGTTGCTGAAATCGCTTCAGGGCAAAATCAGCGAGCACCCGGAGATTGGACAGGCCATCGACAAACTCGAGCGGGCTCTCGCCTTGCTCGAATTGGAAACGAACGGCATGCTTTAAATCTTCATGCTCCTCAACTATCCGGATTCATAGCCGGCGACCACCTAAAAAATCACAATTTGTCCAAATCCAATCTTTAATCTGCTAGTGCCTCGGCTCCCCTTTAGGTCTTGCCTCCGGTCTTGCTGGCGACGTGGGCCTTTGCTGCCCCTGGGACCGGTTTTGACCTGACGGCCTCCCTTGAGGACGAGGGGCCGGACGCTCCGTCCCAGGACGATTCGGTGATGCCGGTCTGGTATTGCCGGGGGACGTCGGCCTGCTCGGACGGTTCGGTGTTCCAGGCCTCTGAGGCTGAACTCCAGGTCGGTTCGGCGTACCAGGTCTTACTGGTTGAACTCCCGGCCGATTGGGCTGCACGGGCGGACGGTATCCACTTGGACGACTTCCAGGCCGATTGTAGCCCGGGCGGTTATTTGGTCCGTAGGGTGGACGACTGTAGCCAGGCCGGTTCCCGGGACGGTACGGCGGACGATAATTCGGCGGGCGGTAACGCCAATCGCCGCGGTAGCCCGGACGGTTTGCCCAGACAATCGGTCGTGGACGATACCATGGCCGCGGCGGGCGATAAGGATTCGACCAGCCACCCCAATAGCCGCGGTTGTAGTAAACGCGGCGTGATCCCCAGTTCCATCCCCATCCGCCCCACCCCCACGGGCGATTGTCCACCAGCAATGCTCCAATGCCGATTCCTACGCCAAAGCTGACCAGCGAGGCAGCCACGATGGCGTTTGAACTGGGCCGGACGTAAACCACCGCGGGATCGTATTGCGGCACATAAACCACCTGCGGGCTCGCCGGCTGGATTACGTAGACCGTCTGACCCGACGGCTGCTGCACCACTACCTGTTGTTGGGGAGTCGAGCGCAATGCACCGGAAGCATAGGCTTGGGCCCGCAGTCGCTGTATCGAGGTGGTGACTGCTGCCTGATCAGCGGAGAATGCTTGTCCGATGGCGGCGTAATCGTCAATGTGTTGCGCCATCATCTCCAGCACTTGTGGAAAAGTTACCAACGCAATAAAGGCCGGGTCGAAACCCTGCTGCTGTGCGGCATCGGTCAGCGCAGTGCCCGTAAGCCCCTGGTTTTGTTGCAGCCAGTTATCGACATCCAGAATTTCCTGCGGATTCGTGCACGCGGTCGTGATCTGGGCGAGGAGAGAGTCGGGATAAAGGGCTACCGGAGCGAGCAATTGATCCAGTTCCTGAGGTGTGGGAACCGTGCTCTGTGCCGAGAGAAACGGGCCGATCTCCTGGGAAATTACCAGCGTGATCAACAACAGGACTGTCGTGAAAACAGGCTTCTGTCGCATTGCATCTCCCGGCGAAAACGAAGTTGTGCGAGCGAATTGCCAGCGATTATAGCAGCGGGGGAACTGCTCTAGCCTGATTCATCGGGGCAGCGACAATTGCGCCTCGGGCGGATTTTGAGAAATGATGAAAGGAATTGAAAGGAATAGGAACCATCCACAATACAGTAAATACCCTATCGATTTACCGCGAAACTAGGGGCAACATAGGGAAACGTGGCTGACTCCAGCGCAGTAATTTATCAAAGAGCAATCTAGCTTGGAGAGCAAGGTTATGAGCGCCATCCCCTGCAAGACTGTAAACCTCTGGTCGTGGAAAGACCTCTATCAAGCAGCACTTTTTGAATCAGATCTCAAGAAACTGCCGGAACGCATAGCTGACGCAGAGTCAGCTGTGGTCACCCGCACCCGTGAGTTGTTCTACGCCTCCGAAGATAGCACCGAGGAAAGGGACAGCTTGGACTATGCGATGTGCGCTCTGCATTCGCTGCGGCGCTCCCTGAAAAGCGAAATCTGTTAGATCTCTTCTTGCCGACGCGGATGTCGAGAAAGCAACTGGCGAGGCTTAGTGATTTCGCGGCTCGGAGGCTTACTCCTTTGTATTCCATACGTTGCAACCTGGGCGCTCCTCCGTGTAGGTACACGTCCCGATCCCGTCCCATTTCAACCTACCCTTCCCTTTTCAATGAATTCAGGCATACACCTGATCGCCTGAAGCTCCAGGTCTCAGTAATGTGTCTTAGTCAGGCAAAAGGGGCCGGGTATGCATGCACAACTTACGGAATGGCTACAAGTGATTTGGGAAGCTTTGGCAGAGGAAGACGAAAGCAAACGGACAGATCTGCTCAAGAGAGCAAACAGTCTTCTCATTGAGACCAAAATGCAAGGCTCCGGACAGTCCTGCTGCCATGCCTGACTCCTGCTCAGCGTTCCATTTTTCTAGATTTTTTCATTCCTGGATCTTGCAACTCTCGTTAGTTGCGGCATATTTCACACTGCCAGCATGGACACCCTTGGCGTTCGCCGCAGACCCTGGCGGCGAACCGGTGGCAGTCCGCTATTCAGAAGGATTAGTTCACGGGTTCCTGACGCTGAGCACGCTGGAAGGCAAAACCTTGGCCGTTGGCGATCTCATGCAGACCGCCGACGGCGATCGCGTGACGAGCAAATTGGTATTTCACTTTAAGGACGGCTCATTCCGAAGCGAAGTCGCGGTTTTTTCGCAGAGCCATAACTTTCTCCTTATTAGTGATCATGTGGTAGAAAAGGGCCCTGCATTTAAAAATCCGGCAGAAACGTCTATTGACGTTTCTACCGGAGAAACCACGGTTCGCTATCACGATAAAGATGGCAACGAGAAGGTCGAGTCAGAGCACCTCGATTTGCCTCGAACTTTGGCGAATGGACTGACCTTTACCTTACTGAAGAACATCAGACCCGACGTGTCTGAGACAAACCTGTCAATGGTCGTCGCAACTCCGAAGCCGAGGCTGGTAAAGCTCCTGGTGACGCCGCAAGGCGAGGATTCACTGTCGATTGGAAGCTCCAAACGCAAAGCCACGCATTATGTGGTTAAGATGGAGATTGGCGGTGTCGCCGGATTAGTAGCTCCTCTGGTTGGGAAGAAACCACCCGATACCCATGTTTGGATTCTGGGTGGGGAGACCCCGGCGTTCGTCAAATTCGAAGGGCCAATGTATGCGGAAGGTCCGATATGGCGGATTGAGCTCACAAGTCCAAAATGGCCCGCCGCAACTGGACGAACCGCAAAAACAAACAACTGACGTCATTGGTTGAACAGCCTTCCCCCTTTTACCAGAGCTTTCCCCTTCTGAGGTTTTCCCCTTAGGGTCCTGTTGCAAACCAATGGCTCACAACGAATCATTACGTCGGTACCGTCACTCGATTGATTCCGCGATTTCGCTCCATTAGGCTTTATCGACCTCGGCTGACGTTCACACTTTCCATCCATAACATTTGTCAACATGCGTTATGTAACTACTGAAGCCGGTCCGCTGGCGTCAATGGCTTCATTTCTACTACATAACAGTTAGCACAATAAGTAATCACACTTAATTCACACACGAAGCTGTACGCGTATGTAGTAGTAGTTACCTTCACTTACGATTTACATTTTCTTGACAACGTCAATGACACACAGCTATAGCTAAGACCGTTGCGCACGAGCTACGTCTAAGTAAGTTGTCACTAACTACGGTGTAGCTTTTGTATTCGTAGCACTTAGATTGATGTTAGTGGATGGCGGACTAATTTAGCGACGACTGTACAAGAGGAGAGAGTATGCACAGGCTGAGAGTAATCGTTGGAAGCGTCCTGCTGACGCTCATCGCATCATTCGCATTGGCGCAGACTGGATCCATTCAGGGAACGGTGACCGATTCAGCCGGAGCGGTCGTGCAGGGGGCTGAAATTACCGTCCGAAACATAGGATCGAACGCCCTACGGACCGTGACCAGCACCGGCACCGGAGCCTACAGCGTCCCCACCTTGCCTGTGGGTGCCTACGAGATCACGGTCAAGATGGCGAGTTTCAAGACCTTCCACGCGGCCGAGGTTCAACTGACTGTCGGACAGGCACTCTCTCTGAATGTCCAGCTGGAACCTGGTGCGGTCACCGAAGAGGTCCAGGTGAGCGCCGATCAGATCCCTGCTGTCGATCTGGAAACGTCACAGATCAGTAACCTGGTTGACGAGCGAGCCATCAAAGACCTTCCCCTGATCACAAGAAATCCTTACGAGCTCGTTCTTCTGTCTCCGGGTACATCGCAAACCAACTCTCTCGGTGGAATCACCGTGAACGGATCGCGTGAACGCAACAATAATTTTCTACTTGATGGCGTCGATAACAATGACACCTCAGTGCCTGGCGGCCTTGTAACCGTATTGGGCGCCGATCCCGAATCGACTCAGGAATTTCGGGTCATCACCAATAATTTCGCCGCCGAATATGGACGCAACACCGGAGCCATCATCGATGTCGTGACCAAGAGCGGAACCAACTCGTTTCATGGCAATGCCTACGAGTTTGGACGCTGGAACGGTTTTGGCGGAGCTCGCGATTGGTTCAACCGCAAGGATGCAGGTGTGCAGGACCCCTACGTACGAAATCAGTTCGGTTATTCGATCGGTGGGCCCATCCGTAAGGACAAGACTTTCTTCTTCTTCAATCACGAAATCGACCGCTTCGTAACCACGCTTACCAACGCAGCGACGGTGCCGACGGCCGCCTTCAAGACGGGAAAATTCAATTACACGGACAACCTGGGCAACACGACTCCGCTTGACATAACCCAGACGGGCGCTAACAACGGTACTCCCACGATTCTGCAGCAATTTGGTTACGCGACGGTATTGCCCCCGGCTCCGCTGGATCCGACTACAGCGAAGATCTTTGCCCAGTATCCCAACCCGACGTTTGATAACGGCGACGGCTTTTCTGGAACGCTCTTGTATCCCAGTGCGTCCCGCACCCGCAGCTATCAGACGGTCTTGAAGATCGATCACCACTTTAACGCTAAACACACCTTGAGCGCGCGCTACGGTTACGATGCCGCAAGCGATCCGGATCCGGTTCATGACGATATTCTTCCGGGCGGAATTGGAGCTTCGGCAGAAAAGTCTCTGGCTCAGGCATTGGCTGCAAACCTGGTTTCAACCCTGACGCCGAATGTGCTCAACAGTTTCACCTTTGGGTTCAACCGCATTTTCGCCGGGTTCAAATGCTCCGGCACGAACGTGCTTGATAGCATCAACGGGGTCGACCGCTTCGGGAACGGCACCGATTTCCTCGTCGATCCATTCGCTAGTTTCGGTTGCATTAGTCTGGCGGCAGACGGGCAGGATCGCAAAACTGGTACCGACAGCTACACCGATACGATAAGCTGGGTACACGGCGCTCACACCTTTAAGTTTGGCGGTGATTTCCGCAACATTCATGAAACCGGGCCCAACAACTTCTTCGCCCGGCGCCAGGCCGGATTAGCAACCAACTTCAACACCGGACTGAGCGTCCTTCAGGGTGTTCCCAACGCCTCTACCCAACTTGAGGACGCTGCGGATGCCTATTACGGTCTCGTTTACCGGGACTTCAATGCGGAATTCTTCAACAAAGCAGGCGAGCGCCAGGCTACCGACAACAAGACATTCCACCAGCACGAGTATGACTGGTTCGGCCAGGACACCTGGAAGGTGAGACAAAACCTGACTTTGACACTGGGTCTTCGCTACCAGCTGGATGGTGTTCCGTATGAACAAAATGCCAATTTCTCGAACCTGCTCACTAATCCGGCTGGTCCTGCCCCGCTGGTTATGTCGATCGTAGGACCGGGAACGGGAAATCAGGTTTATGCCAGCGACTACTCGAACATCGAACCCCGCGTGGGGTTCTCATGGGATCCCTTTAAGGATGGCAAGACTGCGATTCGAGGAGGTTTTGGTATTTTCCACGATCGCGTCTTTGGAAACCTGTTCGGCAACGCCCGTGGTAACCCGCCTTTTGAACAAGACTATCTGGCGCAACCCTTCGACACGTTAAACAACTTTTACGGTGGAAATATCAACGGTCCGTATGTTCTTCCCAATCCGCCGGATACTACTCCATCGGCCGTCATCCCGGATGGTTCGCTTCTGGCGCCTGTAGTACTTGACCCTCACTTCCGCAACAGTGTCAGCAACAACTGGAGCTTCGGAGTCCAGCGCGAGTTGGGCGGAAATAATACCCTCGATTTGGCCTATGTAGGTTCAAAGGGCACTCACATCTACCGTGAAGTGGACGGAAACCCTCCTGATCCCAATCTGGTCAATCAGTTGGTTACTTTCTGCAGCACGCCAAACGCATTCAACTGCACTCCCGCCACGGTCACGAAGTTGAATCTGATCGAAGGCGCCGACGATGGAAGATTGCCTTTCAACGCGGTTGCGTCGAATGCTCTGGAGCAGCCGTTCTTTCAACGCTCCATCGGCAACTCCATTTACCACTCGTTGCAGGCGAAAATCAGTCATCGCCTGAGCCACGGGCTGCAATTGCAGGGCGCCTACACCTTCGCGCATGGCATTGACGATTCAAATGATCCCTTGAACCCTGCCCAGGGCAACCGCGGGTTTCCGAGAAATTCGCGCAACATAGGCGAGGATCGTGGTAATTCCGACAATGATGTTCGCCATATCGGAGTAATCAGCTACATATGGGAAGCGCCGATAGGCAAAGGCAAGAACTTTCTGAATACCGGTTTCGCCGGGAGGGTTTTCGAGGGAATCGAATTTTCCGGAATTACCACCCTGCAGACTGGTCATCCCTTCGACGTTTTCACGAACACGGACATGGAACGCACTGGAGTCAGCGGCCGAGCTGATCTTGTAGGCGATCCCTTCGCGCCGGGGGCAAATACCGATGCGAGCGCCGGAGGCAACAAAGTCTTTTTCTCCAATCCAGCTGCATTCTCGGCTCGTGCGGACGCAAACGGCGGGCCGCTCTTTGTGGCGCCCGGCAGCACCGGGCGTAACCACTTCTACGGTCCAGGCTTCGTTAACTTCGATATGACTTTCGCGAAGAAAATGAAGTTTGGCGAACGCTTCGAGGCTGAGCTTCGTGCGGAGTGCTATAACATTTTCAACCATCCGCACTTCAACAATCCTGGCGATCTGAGCAGCAGTCTGGGCAATCTGCAAGGGTCGCCCATCTTTGGACTCATCACCTCGACTGTACAGCGACCGGACGCAACTACGTCCGCCCGCCAGATGCAGGTGGCCTTGAAGCTGAGTTTCTAGGTTGGTGAGAGATAACTTAAAGGCCTGCCTCAGGATCAGGATAATGATTCCAAAGGCAGGCCCTTTTTTTAGCCGCAACAAATAAAGATTGTCTGTTGTTTTTTGTGGAACTGAATCGTCGACGAGGACTTCGTCACTTCAGGCTTTCTTCCTCCCTTTTACCTTCGCCCACCGCGCTCTTTGCGCTGCCGCAATCTTGCGACGAGCTGAAGGTGACATCGTACGCTTGCCAGCCGCCGGATTTGCCTGCTTACCTTTCACCTTGGCCCAGCGCGCCTTCTGAGCCGCTACAATCCGCGCGCGTCCCTTGGCTGACATTTTGCGGCGTTGCTTTGGTTCTGCGTCACCGCGATATACCCGGGCAAAAGCCTCGAGTGCTGCATTTAATCCGGATAACTGATGTTGAACTCTGTCCCGCTCTTGCTTTAGCTGTTTCACAATCCCCGAAAAATTGGCCAATGTAATTCCCCCTCGGGTGGGGATTGTAACAGACGTTTCGTAAGAGACGAGTCCCCGAACCTTGATCTTGGCAGGCGTTCACCATGCGCAAGTATCTTCGAGCGTCGGGCACATCGAGCACAATGCCTCATTTACAATTCTTAAAAGAGGTAATCGACGGACTATGGGCCTGATCCGACCGCACAAATCAGGGTCGATGATTCTGTCAGGATTCGGCATTTTATTTACAGCTAGCGCCATCATGTTAGCTTCCGGCGCTGCTCCTCTGGACATCCCTATGAACTTTGGACCTGGCAACCCGTTCTATAAGCCGAGTACTCTGGCGTTTCACGCGCCTCCTTTCGACAAGATTAAGGACGCCGACTATCAACCTGCTATCGAAGCGGGCATGGCGCAACAGCGGCAGGAGATACAGGCCATCGCCGACAATCCTGCCGCACCGACGTTTGAAAACACGCTCGTGGCAATGGAACGGACCGGCGATTTGTTCAATCGCGCGACCGCTGCTTTCAACGGCGTCGCCGGGGCGAACCTGAATCCTGAATTGCAGAGGGTACAGGACATTGAGGCTCCCAAGCTAGCTGCCCATCACGATGCCATTTTTCTCGACTCGAAGCTGTTTCAACGTGTCGCGGCTATTTATAAGGAACGGAATTCGCTGAACCTTAACCCGGAAGCGTTGCGGTTGGTTGATTTCTACTACAAGAAATTTGTGCACTCCGGCGCCAATCTATCCAATGCTGACAAGACTGCCCTCAAGAGGCTCAACGAAGAGGAATCGACGCTTTCCAATGCATTTACCACCAAGTTACTTGCCGCGACCAAGGATGCCGCATATGTCACAACCAACAAGCAAGAGTTAGGCGGCTTGAGCGAGACGCAAATTGACGCCGCGGCGCTAGCTGCCAAGGATCGCAAGCTGGATGGTTTTCTGATCCCACTGCAAAATACCACTCAGCAGCCCGACCTGGTAACGCTCAATAGTCGCCCGACCCGCGAAGCGCTCTACGAACATTCCTGGAATCGCGCAGATCGTGGCGGTCCGAACGATACTCGCGACACCATCGCGCGATTGGCACAGCTGCGCGCTCAGAAGGCACAGTTGCTTGGGTACCCCAACTACGCCACCTGGAAAATGGAAGATCAGATGGCCAAAGCACCAGCCGCTGCGCTGAAATTCATGGACGCCCTGGTGCCGGGAGCAACCGCAAAAGCTACCAGCGAAGCGAAGAATATCCAAACCGTAATCGACGCCCAAAAAGGTAACTTTCAGCTGCAGCCCTGGGACTGGAATTACTACGCCGATCAGGTCCGCAAGGCGAAATACGACATCGACGAGGCTCAGATAAAGCCGTACTTTGAATTGAATAATGTGCTGCAAAATGGCGTGTTTTACGCCGCCGGACAACTCTACGGGATTACCTTCAAGGAGCGAACGGACATCCCGGTGTACAACCCGGATGTCCGCGTGTTCGAGGTATTCGAGGCAGACGGTAAGACCCTAGCGCTTTTCTACTGCGACTTCTTCAAGCGCGATAACAAGAACGGCGGCGCCTGGATGAGTAACTTTGTTGAGCAGTCAAAGCTGTTGGGCACGATACCTGTCGTCTATAACGTCGCCAATTTTAGCAAGCCTGCTCCGGGCCAGCCGGCCCTCCTCACTTTTCGCGATGTAACAACGATGTTCCACGAATTCGGACACGCGCTGCATGGAATGTTCGCCAATACCGAATATCCCAGTCTTTCCGGTACGGCAGTACCCCGGGACTTCGTCGAGTTTCCTTCGCAATTCAACGAACATTGGGCGAGTTATCCGTCCGTCTTTAATAATTACGCGAAGCATTACAAAACCGGGGCGGCAATGCCGGCAGAACTCGCCGCCAACATCAGGCAATCGGAAACCTTCAACCAGGGATACGCTCTGACCGAGCTGCTGGCGGCCGCGGAGCTCGATTTACAATGGCATACGCTCCCCGCCAGTGCACCACTGCAGAAGCCCGACACGTTTGAAACAGAGGCACTGCGGAAGACCCAACTCTCCCTCCGTTACGTGCCGCCTCGTTACCGCTCCACTTATTTTTCGCACATCTGGGGTGGAGATTATGGCGCCGGCTACTATGCCTATCTATGGAGCGAAATGCTTGATCATGATGCCTTCCAGTGGTTCGAAGAGCACGGCGGATCGACGCGGGCGAATGGCGATCGGCTCCGAAGCATGGTCCTGTCCCGCGGCAATACCGAGGAGCTGGGCAAAATGTACGCCGCATGGCTCGGAGGAGAGCCTCGTATCGAGCCCATGCTGAAATATCGGGGCCTGGCGGAGCCTGATTCTCCAAAGAAACAGTGAGCGGAGAGCGGATCGCGATCAGTGGTGCGCCTTCAGTGCCGGCTCATTTTCCAGAAGCGCGTGAGTTCGCGATTTTCAGGATCGCGGTCAGGCTGCGTTCAACATCTTCGTCAGTTGTTGCCCAGCTCGATACGCTGATTCGCATCGCCGTGTGACCGTGCCATTGAGTCCCACCGCACCAGCAGGTTCCTTCATTTTGCACTTCAGTAATGACACGTTGTGTCTCCTCGGCGCTGCCAAAGGATACAAGTACCTGGTTCAGAACAACCTCATTCAACACTTCGAAGCCAGCCTGGTGCAATCGATCCGCGAACAGCTTAGCCAAACGGCAGTTTCGCTCGATTAACTCACTGAGGCCATCTCGCCCGAGTGACCGCAAAGCAGCCCAAAGTTCAACCCCTCGCGCCCGTCGCGACGCCTCCGGTGTGTAATGACACGGCTCTCGCAAGCCGCTGGTTTGAAGGTAGGCTGCGCTCAAATTCATCGCCTTCCGCAGATACTCTGCTTCCCGGACGACGGCCATCCCCGAATCGTATGGCACGTTGAGCCATTTGTGACAATCGATGGCCCACGAATCCGCTGCCGCCGCGCCTTGCAACAGATGCGAATACTGCGGCGATGCGGCGGCCCAGAGCCCAAAGGCGCCGTCCACATGTACCCAAGCCCCGGCGTCCTGTGCGCGCGAGCATATTTCCTTCGCCGGGTCGAAGGCTCCGGTATTTACATTCCCCGCCTGAACGCAAACAATCGTCCGCTTGTCGAGTTTGGGAAGTAAGCCCGGCTTGATTCGGCCCTGATCGTCTGCCGGTACCCGGGTCACCCGCGACCGGCCAAGCCCCAGCAACGATAGTGCCTTTAGAAGGGAAACATGGACCTCCTCGCCTACCACCACGTTCAATGGCGGGGCCTCAAACAATCCATCCTCTTCGACATCCCAGCCCGCGCGTTCCAGTAGCGCTGTTCTCGCCGCAGCCAAGCCGGTAAAGTTCGCCATCGTCGTCCCGGTGACAAAACCGGCACCGCACGTTGAAGGCAGACCGAACAAGTCGACGGTCCAGGCCAGCACGATCTCTTCAATCTTCGCCGCTACGGGGGACATAACGTAGAGGCCGGCGTTTTGGTCCCACACACCAGCCAGCCAGTTTGCCGCCAATGCGGCCGGCAACGTTCCGCCAATCACGAATCCAAAATAACGCCCGCCCGTGGACGCAACAGTGGCCGGCGATCCGATGTCATCGAGCAGGGCAAGTACTTCAGCCGGGTCAGAACCCTTCTGTGGCAAGGTCCCGCCAAGTTCCTCAAGGCGTGCGACGGCTTCTGGCAGCGGCGCGACTCGCCGGTTATTGGCATCGGCCACATATCGCGCTGAACGAACCGCTGTTTCCAATAACAGATCCTTCACGGCTCCTCCGATTTCGAACGCTTCGGCAAAGACTCCAACTTGCGAAACATCGCAGGTTTTTCAGGTAGACGTTATACCATTCAATGCGCGCGAGATTGTCGCGCGAAGAGTTATCAAATTCGCGTATCCTGCCGCCAGATGACTGCTCCGGTGAAATTCACGACAATAGACTCGGCCTGTGAAGCGACGAGGAATTCTCGATGAATCTGGCGACAGTATCCAACCGGCGTCGCTGGACCATCGTAGGGCTGCTTTTTACCGCATCGGTAATCAACTATCTTGACCGGGCCGCGATTTCGTTTGCCCTTCCCCTGATTTCCAAAGACTTTCATCTGACGCCGGCAACCAAGGGCCTGCTGCTCTCTTCTTTCTTCTGGTCCTATTCCCTGATGCAAATTCCCATCGGCTGGTCCGCCGACCGCTTCAATTTGCGCTGGCTCTATGCCGGGGCTTTCGCACTGTGGTCACTCGCCCAGGGTCTTACGGGCCTGGCGGACAGTCTCGCAGTTTTGATTGGGTTCCGCATTCTTCTCGGCATCGGAGAGTCAATTTACTTGCCCGGTGGAACGAAGATTGTCAGTCTTTTATTCGACGCCAAAGACCGCGGTCTTCCCTCTGGGCTATTTGACTTCGGCACACGAACTGGATTGGTCCTTGAAGGGGTCCTGGTGCCATGGCTCCTGGTGCGCCACGGGTGGCGGCACACTTTTCTTCTTTTGGGGTTTGCCGGTCTGCTCTGGATAGTCCCCTGGCTTTGGATTTTTCCCCGCCGCATGCAGCATGTCAGACCTGGAGTGACTGCCCCTCCCTCCCCAATCGTGTCCCGGGTGCAATGGAGCGGTTTGCTTAACCGCAATCTGCTGGGCATCTGCCTCGGGTTCTTCTGTTTTGACTATTACTGGTATGTGCTGGTCACGTGGCTGCCTGATTATCTTGTGACCGTCCGTCATCTCACGATTGTTCAGGCCGGCTTCTACGCGTCACTTGCGTTTTTCACCTTCGGGATCGCTGAGCCGATCGGAGGATGGATCGCCGACACCTTGATCCGCAAAGGCTGGAACGAAACCCGGACGCGGAAAGGGATCGCAACCGGGGCCTTCTTCATGGGATTGCTGCTCATTGCAGCCATGCGCTCTACTAACACCCCGATGGCGATTGGACTCTTGATCGGAGCTTCTTTAGTAGGCCTCGCAACCGGAAATCTGCTGGTAATCCTGCAATGCTGCGCGCCCTTTGAAAAAATCGGGATATGGACTGGAGCGGAGAACTTTGCCGGGAATCTTGCTGGCATCATCGCGCCGCTGGTGGTCGGGTTATTAATCAAGCGGAGCGGTTCTTATGTCCCCGGTTTTGAGGTCGCCTCAATTGTTCTTCTTGTAGGATTGCTCGCCTACTGGTTGATCGTAGGGGAGTTGAAACCGCAAGCGGCATCGGCGTAGAAGTCTCGCCTGCGCGCAACCAACGAAGGCGTTCTGATTATTTCCACGATCCTTGACCTTCGACAATCGTGATATAGCGGTCAATCGGCAAATCGGTGAAGCGTTCCTTCGAGCCGCCCGGCTGCGGCCAGGTTACTTCGAGCCAGTCAATTTTGGATCTCTTACCCACTCCCAACACCATGCGTGGATCGTGCGATGAGAGGTAGCTTCCCCCACCAACTTTTGCGCAGGTACGCTTGAGATCTCCGGCCTGATAGGCAACTCGTGCGCCGATGCCGTCCGGATTTGATTTCTTTCCCCGAAGAGTTAGACCCAGCCAGTGATTCTGACTTCCAACTTTGTTACGAAGCAGCAAAGGAGCTCCATCATTCACCGCGACCAGGACGTCCAGCGCGCCGTCGTTGTCAAAATCGCCCATAGCCATGCCGCGAGCAGAAAGCTGTCTGGCGAATATCGGGCCACTTTGTTGGCTGACATTCTGAAATTCCTTGCCGTTGTGATGAAAGAGAATGAGCGGCTCGCGGTAAGTCACGCCGGGATGCAAAGACTCGATGAGATCATCCGGGTTTCCATTTGCAAGGAGTAAGTCCAGGTTTCCATCATTGTCGTAGTCGAAGAATTTCAATCCCCAGCCGCTCATCATGCGTGTAGCTGCGCCTACCCCGGACGGCATCGCCTCATCGTCGAAAGTTTCATCTTTGTTATTCCGATACAGGGAAAAGATTTCATGATCGATGTTGGCTACCAGGAGGTCCATCCAGCCGTCCTGATCAAAATCCACGGAATCCACGCCCATCCCGGAGCGTGGCCGGCCCTCGGCGCTGTAGGCGACTCCCGCCTGCTCGCCGATCTCCTCGAACTTTCCCGACTTGTTGACAAATAGAAAGTTGGCCACCGTGTCGTTGGCTACGAACAAATCCATATCCCCGTCGTTATTGATGTCGGTGGCAACCACTCCCCAGGCTTTGCCTTTATGACCGGCTAAGCCTGAGGCTTTGCTGACGTCCGAGAATGTTCCGTCCCCGTTGTTGTGAAAGAGCCAACTGGAGGTCGGCTTATAAAGGTGGGGAATGCAGTATCCGCGCTTCGCGTCCTCGCCGGCACGGCAGTCTTTGCTCTGTGCCTTGGAGAATTCCACGAATTGGCAGACAAAAAGATCAAGTCTCCCGTCGTTGTCGTAATCAAACCAAACTGCACTGGAGGACCACCCTGGCGCGCCCACTCCAGCTTTTTCCGTGACGTCGGTGAAAGTTCCGTCGCCGTTATTGTGATAGAGAACGCTCTTGCCGTACTGAGTGACGTAGATGTCGGGAAACCCGTCTCCGTCGTAGTCTCCCACCGCCACGCCCTGCCCGTAACCGCCTCCGCTCACACCCGCCTTGGCGGTAACGTCGGTGAATGTCCCGTCGCGATTGTTGCGATAAAGCGCGTTCCGTAATGGAGGATTGGGATCGAAGAAGTCGCATTTCCCGCTATTCACAAGGTAAATATCCATCCACCCGTCATTGTCGTAATCGAGGAAGGCGCAACCGGCGCCAGTAGTTTCCGGCAAGTAATGTTCGATAGATTTTCCAGCTGTGTGAACCCACGTGATGCCGCTGGCGGCGGATGGAATTTCGACGAAGGGATACGGATAAGGCGAAGAATTGCCGGTCTGCGGCATGGCTGCTGCCATGCCCGAGAATCCTGCGTACAACAAATTGCCGGCGAGGACTCGCAGAAAATCCCGGCGGGAAGGCCGGCACCAGCTCGGAGTGCCTCGATTGGGTTTTATCACAATATTCGCCGTGGCAACGTCGTATCCGGCGACTCCTATTGCGGAGAGTTTGGAGGCGGCTGCGCTCCGGGCTGCTGCTCCTGATCGGCGGTGCCTGCTGGCTGGCTGTTTTGCATCATCTGACGGTGGATGGCAAATTCCTTGTCACCCTCCTCCTTGCGACCGGAGCGGCTATAAGCGACCGCCAGACTGTAGTGTGCAGCCGGATTTGCAGGTTCCAGCTTGACCGCGGTTTCGAGAGGCGTAATCGCGTCAGGAAACTTCTTTTCCGACAGCAGCGAACTCCCCAGTCCCAGGAATGCATCTCCAAATCCTGAATCCAGTTTGGAAGCGCTCGAAAAGTGTTCAACTGCATCCGGCCATTGCCCCGCTTGCCGCGCCAATTCCCCCAGCACATACTCTGCGCCCGCGTTCGAGGGATCGATTTCGAGTTCCTGTTCCATTTCCTTCTTGGCGTCTTCGGCTACCGTCGGGCCCGGGTTGGGCCTGGAGAGTAACAGTCGCCCAAGACGAAAATGTATGCCTGGCAACCGCGGGTTCTGCTGTAACACCAAGCGGTACTCCTTGGCCGCCTCATCCCACTTTCCTTGTATTTCCAACGCCTCGGCGTTCAGTTCATGTGCCTGGTACGACGATCGCGCGTTCTGTGCCAGCTGCTGCGCCGCCCGCGTAGAAAGGTCCGAAAACGCATGCACGGCCAGATACAGGACATCCGGATCGCGTGGGAAATCTCGAGTGAGTACTTGCAGGAAGGTTAACGCCGTGTCCGGCTGATTCAGGCTCATCGCACAGTGCACGCCACTGAGGCCTACATTGCGCTTCAACTCTTTGTCGGTCACCTGGGCGAGACCCTTCTTCAATGAGGGAAGCGCTTCCGCACAATGCCCGGTTGCCGCCAGCTTGATGGCATTTTGTAACGGCGGGGTCGCCGGACCCGGATGCTGCGCTGACTGAGCAGCGCAAACCCAAGCCATCATGAGTATGAGAAACCCGCAAACCCCGGACCGCAGCATGTATGCCTTGATGATAAATGAAAATGGCAGGCGGCCAACAGCACCGCCTGCCATTTTCTGTGTAGGGCGTGTCAGAAGTAAAACTTCAGGTCGAACTGCAATTGCCTTGCGTCCTGAGTTGCACTGCTGATCCCGAATCCGGTACCGACGCTGTCGTTCGGCACGGCGAAGTTCGGGTGGTTAAACGTGTTGAGGAAGTCAGCGCGGAATTGAATCCTCATCCGTTCGTTGATGGGGAAGTTCTTCTGCAAGCTGATGTCCGCATCGACGTATCCGGGCCCAATCACCGGTCCCTGAGCCGGGCAGTTGCCAAAAGTCCCTGGCGCTGCATTCACGAACGAACCAGGACTGAACCACTGAATGCCCTGATCGGTGACCGTCTTGGGATAGCTTACCGGGCCAACACAATCAGGCCGGTTTTCCGGACTGCCTGTGCCCGAGTTGGACGCACCGTAGAGCGAGAGCGGGAACCCGGTGTGCCAGGAAACAATAGGATTGATCGACCAGTTGCCGACTACCGCGTTCAGCGCCGTCGGCATATCGTGGCCAAACTGTTTACCACGGCCAATGGGCAGCTCATATACAGCGTATGCGCTCAGGACGTGGGTAGTGTCCCAATAGCATCGTGCATAGTCGCCGTTGGGGTTATAGAGATTTTGCCAGTAGTTGCCCGACGGTCCGGCTTGAGTGGTTCCACCCCACGTACCGTAATACCCGTCATCGTTAGTCATGCACTTCTGGAAGGTGTAGGAGACTTGGCCCTGCAGTCCATTGCCGTACCGCTTCTGCAAGACCACCTGCATGGCGTTGTAATTCATGTTGCCGACGGAAGCGGTATTTTTCACGTTGCCGAATCCGTTCGGACCAAAAGTGCTCAGGTCGCGGTAGCGCCATTGACTCCCACCGGATTTTTTCCTCCGATGAACGGATAGGTGACCGTGCCATCAGGTTGCAGGTCACCCTGCGACAGCCATTCAGGCACCATCAAGTGAGTTGTGCGCTGGCCTACGTAGCCGACTTGAATCGTGGTGTTGTTGGCGATTTCCTTCTGGACTGACAGGTTCCACTGGTCCGCGACTGCCGGCTGGACGGTACCGCTCCAGGCCAACATTGTGGCTCCGATGAATGGATTACCAGCCGGTGGCGCCGCCGAGGCGAATCCGCTCGCCGTGCTGTAGCCGGTACCGGTCGCTACGTTATTTGCCTCAACTTGCGGAGGCGTGAATGGTGGATTCTGGGTCAGGCGCAGGTTGGTTCCCGTCCCTTCCAGATAAGAGGAGATTGTGAAGGCGCCACGAATCACCGTTTTGCCTCCCAACGCCGTCGGGCTCCATGCGAAGCCGAACCGGGGCTGGAAGTCTGGCAGTCCGTATTCCGCCTTGTACAGTCCATTGCTGAATCCATTGCTTCCTACGACACCCGCCGGCACCGGAGTGTTTCCCGGAAATTCCAAGGCACCGGTCAGGATATTTACTCCGACTTGCCGATTGTTGGTTTCGGTCCAGGGAGTACGCGCTTCGTAACGTAGTCCAAGGTTCAACGTCAGGGTATCGGTGATGCGCCAGTCATCCTGAGCAAAGCCGGCATAGAGCCAGTCGCGTTGACGCCATCCACCTGAGCTTGTGCCGCGTCCTACATCTTCAGGAAGACCGAGCGCCCAGTCTGCGGCCCCGGCGCCGCCGCCTACGCCATTACCGCTGTAATTTCCTCCAGGACCGTTCCCGAACAGCATGACACCAAGTTCGCCAGCGTTGCCGCTGTAGAACGCGTTGATGTTGTAGCGGTTCGTCTGGAACCCCGCCTTAATTACGTGCCGGCCATGGGTGTAAATAAGCACGTCATCAAACTGGGTTACCGTCGATGAGAATTTCTGCACGACGGAAGCCGCACCCAGGTTTTGCAGTGTTCCGCTCGGAATGTTCGTGATCGATCCGCCTGAAAAACCCAAAAGCGGAAGTCCGTCAAGCCCGGTCGGATTGCCGCCAGCGATGCCGATCGTGTCGGCTAACGCTCCCACCGAACTATCGAATGTCGTCAAACCAGTAGGCAGTTTGACGTAATTCTTTCCAAATCGCGCCTCGTTGGTGAGGTTGGGCGTGAACGAATGCGCCCAGTTCAGAGCACCGTTCTGCAGGTAAGCTTCATTTACCGTATTGCCTAACAGAAGTACCGCGTTGCTCGTCGGATCGTTCTGTTTGCCCTTTGAGTAACGGGCAAAAATATGATCGTTGTTGGAAGCGTTGTAATCGACCTTGATATCTCCCTGATCAGAGTTAAATTGCTGAGCCTTGGTATTTACAGCTTGTCCAAAGCCCGTAGAACCCTGAGCAACGGAGTGTGGGTAAAGTGAATTCGTGACCAGGGCTGTAAAGACGGGGTCCAACATGTTTGCCGGGATAATGTTGCCCGCAAATGGCGTCCTGGCTCCTGGGGCAAGGATTGAGCAGGCAACACCTGAAGTACCGCCCGTTCCAGCAGCGCAGGGGTTGTATAGCTGGGTCGATAAAGCGCTGAAGTCTGCCTCCGATTTCGGCGGGAGTCAGCACGTTAATGAAACTAGCCGAGGCTGGAAAATCGAGTCTTCCACCTTGATAGTCGCCGAAGAAAAATAGTTTGTTCTTGATGATCGGGCCGCCGAACGTCCCTCCGAACATGTTCCAGCGCAACTTAGGAGTCGGCAAGACTCCGCGTCGAGGTGTCGGCCTTCAGACCGTTCTCCCACTTATTGGCGTTGAAAACGTCGTTGCGGAAGAATTCAAATACGTTGCCGTGATACTGGTTCGTACCCGATTTAATCGTCGCATTGACGATTCCACCGTTGTAGTTGCCGAATTCCGCGGAGGCGTTCTGGGTAATGATGTTGACCTCGGAGATGGCGTCGGGGGAGGGTGTGAAACCTAGAAGATTGTCGGAGGCCTGGTTGTTGTCAACACCATCCAGGAGGAAGTTGTTCGCCTGTTCCCGGTTGCCGTTGATGTAAGGACGTCCGCCTTCTTCCGCGGTATTCGATCCAAGGTTCATGCTGTGCGCATCGACCGTGATCGCACCCGGAGTGAGCAGGGTCAGCTGCACGTAGTTTCGGGTTGCCAGGGGCAGGTTGTCGCTGGTTCTGGCATCAATAATGGTGCCGACCTCGGCGGACTGGCTCTGGAGGACAGGAGCAGAACCCGTCACTTCGACTGTCTCCGAGACCTGACCGACTTTCATCGAGATATTGACCCGTGCCGTCTGGTTCAGTTGAAGAGTGAAAGGAGGATAGACTGATGTCTGAAATCCCGGCGCTGAGACTTTCAGAGAATAGGTTCCAACCGGAATGCGCAATACGGTGTACGCTCCGGCGTCGTTGGTTTTCGAACTCACGACTGTTCCCCGGTCGTTGTCAGTGACCGTAATACTCGCGCCGTTGATTGGCGCTCCGCTAGGATCCGTCACGGTTCCTACAATCGCGGCGGTTACCTCCTGGCTCCAGGCAGGTCCCGTCATTAGAGCCACCACTATGGCCAGCAGCAAACAACCGAATCCGATCCTGACTGAATTTCGCATTACCAAACCTCCTGGAAGGCGCTTCGGTCCAATCTCCACCCCACAGCGGGCTGAATCACGAAAGCACCGATGCAGATGCTATATAGCAGGCAAATAAGACAAGTCAAGAAGAAAATACAAAGCCTTCTATTAATTTATTTTCTAGCCTGCATCGACACTCTATAGCAACAGGCCCCTGGCAAGGCATGTTGGAATTATGAAAAATGGAAGCTGAAAATTGAACGCTCCGCAAATTTGGATATCCACACTATCAGCGATAAGACGGCCTGGTTGCGCCTCCCGACGTCCGGCGAAGGCTTTTTAGAAAAATACTGTGTCCGCTACTGGACGCAGGTCCCAGTCGATGGCATACTGCAGCTATATAGCTGTTAAGCAGGCGTTCCCTGCTCGGACGATTGAACGCGACGGGAACCAATATTTTTCTTTAGGTTAGCCACGCTCTATAGCAGTATTTCGCGCTTGCTGCTTTGAGGACGCAGCCACCTTGATGCCACAAACACTCAGAAACGGAACTCCCGCGTACAAGCAAATTCGGGCTGCGATCCTGAAGCGCATTGAGGCTGGACAGCTGAAAGCGGGCGATCCGGTCGACTCCGAACGCGAGCTGGCGAGAATTCACAAGGTGAGTCTGATGACCGCCCGCCATGCACTGGCCACGCTTGAAAAAGAAGGATCGGTTGAACGTCGTCGTGGCGCTGGCACTTTCGTTGCCCAGCCTAAAATCCATTTCAATAAGCTGATGAGCTACACCGAACAGATGGCCAGCCGTGGACTGGCTGCTGGTTCACGTCTACTGTGCAACCGGGTAGTCGATGATGCACCCGACATCGCCGCCAGGCTTGCCTTGCCGCTCAACAGCTCCATGATCAAAGTGGAACGTCTCCGTCATGCGGCCAGTGAGCCGTTCGCTTTGGAGACGTGCTATCTCTCCGCAAGCGACTTCGCCGGTTTGACCCAAACCCCTCTCGAACGCAGTTCCCTGTTCTCGATATTGGCGCGCGACTATGGTTTGGAAGTAGCTCACGCGGATGAAGAAGTTGATGCCACCGCTGCCGACTCCCGAACTGGAGAACTGCTCGCGCTGCAGCGGGGAGCTCCGCTATTGAGAATCCGCCAGGTCATCTATGCCACCAATGGCAGGCCGACCGTCTACATGCTCGGTCTGTACCGCTCCGATCGTCATACCCTTCTGATCCGCAGATTCCGCAACGGAATCTGATGGGTAAAATTCTACAAACTTTCATTCCGGAACTTATCTGTCTTATTGCGCGAGGAATTCGCAGTTTGAATGGACGTAGCAGCTTTAACGAAACCTGCGGATGAGCAGCGTGTGGCGATCTGATCGATAAAATCCCAAAACGTAGATAGTGGCCTTGCCCTTGGTCGAATAGATAACCTGGCGAATACGAAGTAAGGGAGCTCCTCTCGGAACTCCGAGCAGCTCTGCAATTCTTGTGTCCGCCGCGGTCGCATCAACTTCTTCATCTGCGTGCGCCAATTCGACTCCGAAATCGCGTTCCAGTGTCGAAAACAACGAACTCCGCGCCAATGGCGCGGACGTCAAGCCGCCAAATTCTTCCGCGGAGAGGTAACAGGCCTCCAGCGCAAATGGCTCGTTCGCGGCATGTCGCAGGCGCTCAATCTTGATCAGCCGGGAATTGGGGTTCACAGAAATTCGAGCCGCGATCTCCGGCTCATAATCAATGATCTTGTTGCTCAAAAGCTGCGAAGCGGCGACCAAACCACGGCTCGCCATCTGCTCCGAGTAACTCATCAGCTTGTTGAAATGGATTTTAGGAGGCGCCACGAAGGTTCCGGCGCCGCGCCGTCGCTCGACCACGCCTTCACGTTCCAGCGAGGTCAACGCGTGACGTGCGGTCATGAGGCTTACTCGGTGGATCTTGGCAAGCTCCCGCTCGGAGTCCACCACGTCTCCGGGCTTCAGCTGTCCAGTCTCGATGCGCTTCGAGATGATCCCCTGGATCCTCTTGTAAGCCGGAGTTCCGTTTCGACCGTTTTGCGCCATGAATTCCCTGGCTCAATATAACGCACGAAGGTCGGGAAAGCGAAGTAGTTGGCGGGATCGCGCGAGTTACATTGTGATGTTATGAACGCCGGAAGAAGTAAGGACTGAAGTGGTTACAATCGCTGGCGAAACTGTATTATCCTACCTTCCGTTGTGAGTGCGAAAGTGAATGAGCGCGCGCGGCAGCCAGCGCCTGGTATGCGGCTCCCCAAACCGGCGCATCTTCATTCAGGACGACATAGATCGGAACCCGCGCCAGGACATCTGAAAGCAGCGTCTTGTCGCAGAAAGCTCGAAAGAACGCGCCGTCCTGCAGCTTGGATAGGATTTTTGGGGCAATCCCGCCTGCAATGTAGATGCCGCCGAAAGAAAGCGCACGCATCGCGATATTTCCGGCTTCCGAACCATAGGCCTCGGTCCAGAGGTCCACAGTTTCGACACAGACCGGGCAAGTATTTGCGCTTGCCCGCTGGCTGATCTCACGCGCGGGATCGCCTTCAGAATCGTCGAACGTTGGATGGCGCAAGGCAGAATTCAGAAACTCGTGGATCGAGAGAATTCCCCGCCCCGAAAGAATGTCCTCGCAACAGACGTGGGGCATGCGCTTCTTTAAATAGATAAGGAGCTGGATCTCGCGGTCGGTTCGTGGCGAAAAGTCCGCGATGCCACCCTCCGAGGGAAGCACGCGATACTTCTGCCCATCCCAGAACAGAAACGCCTCTCCCAGCCCAGTGCCTACAGCCATAAGGGCACGAGTTGCGTTGGGCTGGACAACCCCTTGGTTCAAAATCGCCAGGTCTTCCGGTGGCAGTTTGTCCAGGCTCCAGGCCGTCGCGACCACATCGTTCAGCAGAACGACAGTCTCCGCCTTCAGTTCGAGGGTGTGAGCCATTCCCTGCAAACTCAGGTCCCACGGCAAATTGTTGGCGTGCAGCCGGCCTTCGACTACTGCACCCGCCACACCGAAACCCGCGCCGCTAATCGGTTCCTCAAGGAACCCGGGGTCACTCTCTGTGGCCTCCGTTCGGAAGCGGCCAACCAGATCTTCGAATCGCGAGAAGTCCCGGGTTGCGTAGCGCCGGCGAAAAACTGGCCGCAAGATCGCGCCGTCTGCCTCCTGGAAAATCGTCAGGTTGCATTTGGTGCCGCCAATGTCTCCTGCCAGAATCATGATCGCGAACTCAATTTTATTCCCGGTAATCCTTGCTCGGAATTTTCATTCTCTGGATCATCGAATGCAACGTTGATGAGGTCATGCCGAGCCTCGCGGCGGCTCCGTGACGCCCATCAATCTCTCCATCACACTCACGGAGCGCACGAAGGATGTATTCGCGTCCCATGCCTTCCAGCGTCAACGTCGGAGTCGTGTCACGGTTGCGCAGTTCGGCTAGAGGAACGTTCAAAACGGGACCATCACTTAGTATTACCGATCTCTCAATAAGATTTTCCAGTTCCCTGATATTTCCCGGCCAGTCCCATGTCTCCAGGGCGCTCATTGTTTCCACCGGTATCGTTTCTATTGTCTTGTTCATCCGAAGAGCGTGGTGCCGGGTAAAGTGGCGCACCAGCAACGGAATGTCTGCGCGCCGCGCACTCAGCGGTGGCATAAGTATGGGAAATACATTCAGCCGGTAATACAAGTCGGGACGAAACGTTCGTTGAACAACTCCGGTCGATAAGTCTCGATTGGTTGCTGCTAACAAACGGACATCCACGCGGATCGTTCGGTTGCCACCGAGTCTTTCGAACTCCTGGTCCTGCAAGATGCGTAGAAGCTTCGGCTGCAGTTCAAGAGGAAGATCTCCAATCTCGTCAAGAAACAAAGTGCCATGATTTGCCAGTTCGAGACGTCCGGCTTTCTTGCTGACAGCGCCGGTAAAGGCGCCTTTTTCGTGGCCGAATAATTCGCTCTCAACCAGGCCGTGGGGAATCGCGGCACAATTCAGCTTGATAAAGGGTCCATTTTTCCGCAAGCTCATCGCATGGATAGCGCGAGCAATCAATTCCTTGCCGGTGCCGGTTTCGCCAAGGATCAATACCGCGGCGTCACTGCGAGCAACGGTTTTCGACTGATCGAGCACCCGCCTCACCGCTGGACTCGTTCCGACGATTTCCTTGAATTCAGGTTCGTTGTGGGCTTCCGGCTGCGGTTGAACGGACTGCGTTCCCGCGACATCACGGCTCTTAGTTAGTTCTTGATGCACCGGGGTGCGATCGAGCTCATCAGCCAGCTGCAACCCAATCAGTTTCAGGAAGTACAGGTCCTCGGACTGGAAGGCCTCTTTCTTCATGCTCGCCAGGTTGAAACTGCCGATGAAGCCTTTCGGAGTGACGAAAGGCAAACAGCACGCTGATTGCATCCCCGCTTGCAGCAACGACCGGAAGAAAATGGAATCGACCGATGCCAGGTCCGCGCGGCTATAAATCCTGGGCCGCTTTTCCTCCACCAGCTTTTCCCAAAGACTGTCAGCCTGCCAAGGTACAGCTTGCAGGTTGATAAGTTCGGGATTGACAGTGCAGTCGGTGACACATGTGTGTACAAGAGAAGAGGATTTCTCAATAGTCGACAGGCTGGCCCAATCTTGTTTCATCACCCTGCGAATACTTGCGGAAACCGAAGGAAAAGAACCCCGCAGATCCGGACTGGTATTCAGAGTCGTCGTTATTTCCAGGAGGACGTGCGGCCACGCTTTCTCCCTTTCCAGTTCGCTCGTGAGGGTGGCCAGCTTCTCTTCCAGTTTCTTTTGTTCGGTCACCTCGACTACAACCACCCCAATTCGCGTCACATTCCCTGACGCGTCGTTCATCGGGAAATAGTGAACAACCCAGTGCCCTACTTCCGTCCTGGTAGGCAATTTCAACGTGAGCGGGACGTTGGTTACTGGTTTACCAGTGAGCAGGACATGTCGCAGAATCGGTTCCAGCGGCTCTGCCGCGCTCCCGAGAATATCGCGCATCGACTTACCGAGATGGGCTTCGATGGGGAAGCCGTTCATATCGGCGAGAGACTGGTTGATCGCTTGATAGTTCAGATGGGTATCGACGATGGAAAGGCCGACGCTGGAGGCGGCAAAAAACGCGGACAACAGCTGCTCTGGCTCGCTGAACCCGCCCGGTGGCCTGGACCACCCGATAATTTCTGTCCACTCAGTTTCCCGATTAAAACTCATAGGTCGAGGGCCCGCAGTACCGCGCCGCACACTATATCAGTTTTCGAAACCGCGGTTCCGGGGGTTCTGAGATGGCTAAGAAACCGCAAAGTACGCAAAGAAAATCGGGGCAAGGGGAAGAGTACGCTGATGTTATCTTTGCGTGCTTCGCGACTTTGTTTGCGAGCTTTGCGGTTAAAAGCTTTGAACGCTGAGGACACTAAGAAAAACGCATGTACGCCAAAGGATTTGGGTCCGTGGCCTGTCCCTCACCGAATGCCGCTGACTTTCCGACCTGGACACATCGCGATAGAATTCGAGGCGATTCTCATGACGAAAGCGACTGACTTCGAATTTAGCAACCGGTGGTGGATCTTTGGCGCTATTTTCGGAGCAGGTTTTTTCTTTTTCCTGGTCGACCACGTCCCAGTCGGCGCGAGAATTGCCGACTATCTTATCGCACGTATGCAGTGGTCCGAGGCGCTGGCGCCGCACGTCGTGTTTGGGGTGTCGGCGTTAATCATGATGCTGGCTGCGTTGGTACGAGCGTGGGGGTCAGCGTACCTCGGTCGTGACGTCGTCCACGACCACGCGGTACATAGCGAAGCTCTGAAGGCTGACGGGCCTTATCGCCACGTCCGCAATCCTCTTTACTTTGGAAATGTGCTGATGTCGTGGGCATTTGCTCTATGTGCGTCGGTGATAGGAGCTCTGCTGATTGTGATTGGCATACTCGTATTCTGCTACCGGCTGATCGGCCGTGAGGAGGCCGCTCTCGAAGCGGAACAAGGAGATAGATACCGCGCTTTTAAGATCGCAGTTCCCCGCCTTTGGCCTTCCTTGCGCTCCCGCATCCCGCCCGGCGGCGCTAAGCCCGATTGGATTAGTGGCCTCGCGGCAGAGGCATTCTTCATTTCTTTCGCGCTTGGAATCATCGGCTTCGCGATCTCATTGAATGTCGTCTGGTTCTACGCTGGATTTGTGGCTTCGCCGCTTCTGAGCTGGCTGGCCGGACTTGCCGTTCGCAAGCGCGGACATCTCACCGTACCCTCAGCGGAAAAGTAACGCTCTCGGCCTTATGCCAGGCCATTTTGGCGGGCGATCTTCAGTGCTTCGATCGCTGCGCCTCGTGCCCCTGCCGTGTCACCGTGGGGCATCACAAAAATAGGAATATCGGCTTGCTCCTCCCGCTGGGTTGGCATGCCTGCCCGGATCTGTTCGATAAACCAACGCTGGAACTCAGGACTGGCTTCAAGCGCACCGCCACCTACGATCAGGGCATCGGGATCGAAAGTATTGATCATCTCGTCAAAAAAGAGGCCCAGTCCGTGGGCCTGTACTCGAAAGATCTCGCGAGAGAGTGCGTCGCCTTTGTCCGCGAGTCCACGCACCAGCTTGGCAGCATGATGGAGATCGGTAACGGCTGCCAGCTCGTGCCCAGGATAGCGCGGCAGGAAAAATGGAAGAAGAGATTTCTCAATGGCGGTGAGTGAGCAGACTGACTCCAGATCTCCGGTTCGCCCACAATTGCATTCCGGTATTATCCCATTCGTCCCGGCAATGCTTTGGTACGGGATCAGGACATGTCCCATTTCCCCGCCAAATCCCTTTCTTCCCTTTACCACATTGCCATCAATAATGATGCCTCCTCCCAAGCCGGTCCCGATTACCACCGAAATGGATGTCTCGCGGCTGTTTGCGCCAAAGATCGCGAAGTGTCCCCAAAGCGCGCCCGCGTTACCGTCATTCAAATACGCCACTGGTTTTGCGAGTCGTTTTGCCAGGGCTTCGCGGACATCAAATCCGCTCCAACGCGGATGCACGAAGTTCGTGGAACCCTTCGCGCTAAGCAATCCCGTCGCACTCGCCGGGCCGGGAGTGTCCAAACCGACTGCCACGATGTCGGAAAAAGCAACGTTCGCCCTCTCGGCGGCAAACCTGAGACCGTCTTCAATCTGCTGCAGGCAAACATCGGGACCCTGCTTAGAAAGCGCAGGATGTTCGCAAAGCCCTTCAATCAGAAACTTCTCCTGGGTGTCGACAAGTGTATAGTTAATAGCGGTTCCGCCCAGATCCACTCCGGCGATGACTTGCACGCTTCCCTCCGTTTCCACTCTTAAACGATTTCCCACAGCTTAACAGCATCGCGAAAATACCGATGTCAGCGCTTTGCCGGCTTGCCGGTCGTTCGATCCGAGAGGAGCGGTGCTCCCCAAGCGCTGATGGCGAGCAGCGAACCAAACAGCACGACCGCGTCAATGCTCGATCTTCCCTCGCGCACAAAGTAAACATCTTTCAGGTTCAGCCAGAGCGCGAATTCGTCCAGTGTCAGGGCTGCTCCCATTCCGTAAAGAATCGACATGGCACGGCTTGCGAGGATCGAAGACGAGTCGCCGCCATTGCCAACCTCACAAAGCCATCCATAACCGACCAGCAAAAGCGTAAAAATACCAAACACTAGGTGATGGATATGACGGCCCTCCACGATGACGTAATGAAACGGTGGAATATTGTGCGTGATTGCGAAGACCATGCCACGCACCGTGGCAAAAGTCAGAAAGAAGCTTATTGAAGATACAAAAAGCCTGCGCCGTGGACGGTCGGCGATCTTCTCGCGCACAATCACACCCACGCGCGTGCGATGAAGCAGCCAGAGTAAGGCCGACATCATCACCAAAAGAATCAGCAGAAGAATCCACTCGTGGGTCGCGGACATGTCAACCTCGATCAAGAATGCGCCGGGCGCATCTGGAACTCTTGCTACACCCGGGTTGATTGGGGGAAAAGGTACTATGCATGTAACGTGGATGCAAACGAGTCCGGAACTGGATCGAGGATCGGTTCTACCTCTATACCTCGTGTCACTTGCGTTCAGAAAGATTAAATGACTGTCACAGCAACAACAGGAGAACACTCTTCGCACCAACAAAGTTCCGGCCGCTGGTATGCCAAAACCTTGGCGGCCGTACTTCTGATAGTAGCGCTTCGCTTGCTTCTACATCTGCTTACGGCAAATCGGTATGGCATTTTTCGGGATGAGCTCTACTACTACGCGTGCAGCCAGCACATGGACTGGGGCTACGTGGACATGCCTCCCTTGATTCCCGCGGCAACCTGGTTGTTTACGAAGATCTTGGGGTCGTCCTTGTTTGTTCTGCGTCTGATCCCCGCGCTCTCGGCGACTGCCACGGTGGCGCTGACTGGATACCTTGCGTTTCAGTTCGGAGGCAAGCGCTATGCGGTGGTGTTAGCGACATTAGCGATCGCGGTTTCCCCGGTGTTCGTCATCAACGGCCATCTGCTCGGCACGAATGACTTTGAGCCGTTGCTCTGGATGGGCTGCGCCGCAATCGTGATTCGAATCGTTCAGACTGGGAATCAGAAGTTGTGGATCTGGTTCGGCGTTCTCGCGGGAGCCGGCCTGCAGAACAAGTACTCGATCTCCATTTTTGGATTGGGCATTGTGGTCGGACTGGTCCTGAGCTCTGAACGGAGAGCGCTAGCGCACAAATGGATGTGGATCGGCGGCGTCATAGCATTTCTCATCTTTTTGCCGAACTTCCTATGGAACGTTCGTCACGACTGGCCGTTCGTGCAACTCATGCACAACATCCATCAAAACGGCCGGGACGTCGAACTGACTCCCGTCAAATTTCTTCTGCAACAAGTCTTGATGGTCAACGTCTTTGCGTTTCCTCTCTGGGTCGCAGGGCTGGTGTGGCTATTCTTCGGCCGCGAGGGACGCAGGTATCGGGTGTTGGGATGGGCTTGCATCGTGACCTACTCCGTAATTGCCTTCTTGCACGGCAAGGACTACTACCTCGCCCCGGTTTATCCGATGCTGTTCGCCGCGGGAAGCGTGTTTTGCGAATCGTGGATCGAGAGCATCCCGACCCGCAGATGGCTCAAGCCGGCATTCGTTCTGCTGCTTATTGTGCCCTTTCTGGCATTTCTGCCGATATTTGCTCCAGTCCTCAGCACAGAACACTACACAGCTTTTCAAAAAGCGATCCACTTCTCTCCCCCGATCAACGAGCACAGCCACGCGCGATCTCCTCTGCCGCAGTACTATTCAGACGAACTAGGGTGGGAAGCCATGGTTGCCGAGGTCGCACGCGTGTATCACAATCTGCCGTTGCAAGGACGAGAGAAGACAGCGATCAAAGCGAGAAATTATGGGCAGGCCGGCGCTATCGATTATTTCGGCGCGAAGTACGGACTGCCGAAAGCGATTTGCGAACACCAGAACTACTGGTTTTGGGGAACCCACGGCTACACGGGCGAGAGCATGATCCTATTGGATGAGGACAATCCTGAGCATCTGTCGCAGTTTACATCGCACTCGGAAAAAGTCGGGCACTTTGAGTATCCTTTTGCACTGGAAAACTTCGACATTTATTACATCCAGGGATTGAAGGTGCCGCTCGATGACCTCTGGGCCCATGAAAAAGCCTGGGACTGAGTCGTCGCCGAGGGCGTGTCTTTTCTCACTCGGTGTCGCGATTGCTCACTGACACTCTGAACAAAGGCTTTGATTTCTCGGACGGCTCCATCTCATATACTTGTGATGTTTTATTCGGATCGTAATCTCTCCACAGCCAAACCATCTCTTCTGGAAATTCGGCTGCGCCATGACCGGGATTGTGGGTGCCTTTGCCGAAACTAAAATGAAAATCATAGCCTTTTATCTTCAGCGCATTCGCCATGCGTAGATTAGCCAGGGGCCAGCTTCCATAGCGTTCGTTTTCCACATCTTCCGCACCGTCCTGCAGCCACACCCGAAGATTGTGTTTCGGCTCCCGCAAAATTTTCTCTGGATAATCCTGGCCGCCATCCGGAAGATTCGGGTCTTCCTTCCACTGAATACTGGCGAAGCTGCCAATCCAGGAAATGACGCGGCTGAATTGATCAGGTATTTGCCACGCGGCGTTGAAAGAGCAGATGCCGCCCGACGAAAGCCCAGTGATAGCCCGGCTGTAGGCATCCTTGCGAATGTTGTATTTGGCCGCAACCTCGGCCAGAAGTTCATCCCGCAAGAAACGGGCATAGCGGTCGCTGACGGTGTCGTACAACGTGCTTCGCATCGAGTCCTTGAGGGTGCGACTCCACTTGTCTGAATACGCCTTCACGAAGTTGTAAGTGTGAGTGCCCGGAGAGCCACTAATGTCGCCAGGGTTGATGAACACGCAGATGGTCACGGGGATCTTCTTCTGCGCAATCAGATTGTCAATCACGTTCAGGGCCGGATTGTTGCCGTCTCGATCTGTGTACCCGCTGCCGTCCTGAAAGACCATAAGAGCGGCGGGGACTCTCGGATCGTACTGTGCCGGAACGTAAATCCAATACTCACTCTTCATTCCGTCATAAATTTTGCTGCTGTGGATGATCTTCGCAGAGAGTGTGCCAGACGGAACTCCGGGCTGCAGGTAAGAGAGCGGTCCCAGGGCAGGAAGGTCGAGGCGGCCTCCGAATTTTTGGCCATTGATCAAATAGTGAAACGAGTGCAATCGGCTTACCGGCTCGATGTGCGCCGTGGAGAACCAGATATCCGAATCGGTCAAACGCTGCATCGCCGGAGCGGAAACGCCATCGATCAACAGCGACGGCTGAGATTCCGACTGGATCGCAAAGAAGAAGTCCGGACCGTGGCCGGCCCAGGCGGTTCCCTCCGCTAGACTCTTGGCATCGAAGGTAGCGGTGATCGCTTCGCGCAAACCGGCGTTGTTGGATTTCGCCAGTTCGATCAACTGGGGCGCAGAACTTTTTTCCGCGGCAAATGCAGACGCGACCAGGCACGTCGCCAGCAACAAGAATCTCCACATAAGCTGGCAATATACAGTGCCGTGACTTCAGTTGTCTTTGGGAACTAGCTCTCGCGTGCAGTCAATTTGGAAGAGCCTCATCCAAATGCGTGGTGTCATCCTGAGCTTGCGAAGGATCTGGCCAGTACTCAATACAAAGCTGTCCGTCAAGCTTGTAACGAACGACCCTACTGGTTGCCAAAGTGTGCAGCCGCTGCAGGCTCGTCCGTTTCCGGCGGCGGACTCCCTGGTCGCCGCTTCAGGACAGGGCGATCCGCATCCGTTGAGAAGGGATCCTGGGCAGAGCCCGATCCAGCCGGATGCGTATTTCGCAAGCTCGACGCAGGTTCCACAGTCAGTGGGCCCTGCAGGCGGACACTCAAGACAGTTTCGGCTGGAAGCTTGATCTGTGATGGTTTGCTGGTCGCCTGTGCCCCGGTTCCAACGCCCGCGCCAATGATCGATCCGATCGCTGCCCCTCTTCCGCCACCCAGAACCGCACCGATAATGGCGCCAGCGCCTGCCCCCCCGCCAATGGCCGCCAAAGATCGGGTGTCGCGCGATGCACCTTGTTTCGCATATTGGGTGCTGCGCAACTCGTAGGTCTTTCCGTTGTAAGTGAGACGAGTCATCTCGATTGCCAGCTTAGGTCTTCCGCTGAAACGCCCGGCGCTTTGCACCTCGATCACTTTCCCCTCCACACCAGCCTCGGCGGGCACTACGACTCGGTCCTCGATCATGATGGGAGACGACAGGCTCGCCAGAAAAGTATCTCCCTTTTCGTTAACGTCGGAACTCAACGATTCAGTAAGCCGCACCACGAGTTCGGTACCGTTTGGCACAGTGACTTGCTCAGGTTCGGGAATCGATGCTGCGGGAGTCGATGCCACGGGAAAAGAAACTGGCGAGACGGTCCCGGGTAAGCTGTTCCTGTTTGGAACGGTTTTGTGGTCGACAACATTTGCAGCGGATACAACCGGAGTTGTCGGCGAACTCGCAGGAGGGGTTGCCATCACCGGCTCGGAACGCGCGCCGGTCGTTTGCGTCGCCATCGGTCGGTCCGGCACGGAAGCGGGAGATGGACGAGAATCGCCGGCTTCAGGAATAACACGTGATTGAGAGCTGGTCGAAGGTGTTGAGAATCGGGGAATCAAAGCTGACGGTTTTCGGGTCTCTGGCACCGCCCTTTGGACAGTGGTATCCAGGTGGTTGGAATCCGGGGAAGTGGCGCCTATGACTCGGAGGTTGTCGATCACAACCCTCACGCCGCGAGCCTCCGAAGCGTCTTTTACGGTCTCGAGCCGCTGCTCCGGACTGACAACATAACCCGAGAGAGTGACGGCACCATTCGTGGCGACTACCTGCACCCTGGCCATTTGCATCCGGACATCGCTACGGAGGCGATTCTGCACGTCTGAGGTGACTGCGGCATTATCGTGACTGCGGGAACAGCTCGCGGCCCCAAACGCCAACAGAAAAAGTAGGCCGAACCATCCCAACGATCTGGTCCCGATAGCACGCCATCGCAACATAGGGATTGCCCTCCACCCGCTAAGTTGGATGCAGGCTTGACTCGGATTGCAACCCGATCAACGCGATCCATAGCACATTTCCTGACAACTTACCGTTCCTGAAGCCAACCTTAAATGTGGCACATCATTCCCTCAGTGGTTTAGGATCAACCACTGCAGCAACCAGGGACGATTGGTCGAAACGTGGAAGAGAACTAAGAAGCTATAAGAGCTATAAGAAAGGAACTCGCATGAAAGACTTCGTGACTCGCCGTCAGTTCCTGAGCGCCAGCGCTATGGCTACCGCGGGACTCGCCTTGCCGGCTCGATTGCTTGCCGCCAAAAAGAAGTCTCTTCTCGTTTTCACCAAGTCTTCAGGATTCGAGCACGAAGTCGTCAAAAGGATCGACGGACGGCCCAGCATCCTGGAAGTCGCGGTCACTACCCTGGGAGAGCAGCACGGCTTCGACGTGACCACTTCGAAGGACGGGCAGATTTTCGATTCCAAGGACCTCCGGAAACACGCGGCGGTGCTCTTTTTTACTACCGGGGATTTGACCAAGACTGGCACCGACCATAATCCTCCCATGTCGCCCCAGGGCAAACAGGCATTGCTGAATGCGGTGCGTGGCGGACTTGGTTTTGTTGGAGTCCATGCCGCTGCGGACACGTTCCATACCGAGCCTGATCCCGCCGATAACTCCAATCGCTACACCGCGCACGGCGACAAATCTGATCCATACCTTCGAATGTTGGGAGGAGAGTTCATCGTCCACGGAAGTACCCCACGTTTGCAGGCCGCAAATCTGGTAGTGAAAGACCCCACATTCCCCGGACTCGAAGGGGTCACCTCGCCAGTGAACTTCACCGAAGAGTGGTACTCGCTCAAGGACTTCATGCCGGACCTGCACGTGATTCTCACGCTCGACACCGCGGGAATGAAGGGAGCACCTTATCAGCGCGCTCCCTTTCCATCGACATGGGCACGGATGCATGGCAAAGGAAGAGTGTTTTATACCGCAATCGGCGATCGTCCGGAAAACTGGTCAAGTCCCTTCTTCCTGAACCTTCTGACCGGAGGAATCCGATGGTCCATCCGGGACGTGAAGGCCTCGGTGGAGGGAAATCTCGCGCAGGCAGCGCCGGGCTACGCTGAGATTCCTCCCAAACCCGCGCCCAAGCAGTGAGGGTTGTATGCTGGATGGCAACTCGTCAGTCAAACCTGATTCGCCGAAATTCTACTCATGGACATTCTCAAAGAACTTTTCGAGCAGCATTTCCATTCGCAGGTTGAGCGGATACAGCCCTTGCAGGGCGAACTCGGAGGTTCGGGCCGCAGTATCATCCGCCTGTCGAATGACAAAATCAGTGCGATCGGGATTCTGCATGGCGTGCGCGAAGAAAATGCCGCCTTCATTGAATTTTCCCGGCACTTTCGCCACCACGGCCTGCCTGTGCCGGAAATTTATGCTGAAGATTTGAATCAAGGAGGTTATTTAGAGGAGGATCTCGGCGATACGACGTTGTTTGAATTTCTCTCCGGCAATCGTGACGGAGACGACATTGCCGCCCCTGTCATGGACGCGTATCGCAAAGTCGTCGAGACCCTGCCCCGCTTTCAGGTCGAAGCAGGACGCGACTTGAATTACAAAAAGTGCTATCCACGTGCCAGCTTCGACCGCCAGTCAATCGCCTGGGATTTGAACTACTTCAAGTACTACTTTCTCCGGCTTGCCGGCATCCCATTCAACGAACAGGCGTTGGAAGACGATTTCAGCCGCTTGACGAAGTTTCTGCTGAGCGCCCCGCGAGAGTATTTCCTGTACCGCGATTTCCAGTCTCGCAACGTTATGTGGCGCGATGGCCGTCCTTTTTTTGTGGACTATCAGGGAGGAAGGAAGGGCGCGCTCCAGTACGACATCGCTTCCCTCTTGTATGACGCCAAAGCCGCTCTGCCGCCGGAGTTACGACAGAACTTGCTGGATCACTATCTGGACAGCCTCGCCGGCTTCATTGAGTTGGACCGCGATGCTTTCATGCATCATTACTATGCCTACGTCTACATCCGCATCATGCAGGCGCTCGGGGCGTACGGTTTCCGCGGTTTTTACGAGCGCAAGGCCCATTTCCTGCAAAGCGTGCCCTTCGCGCTGAACAACCTGCGTTGGTTGCTCCACCATGTCAAGCTCCCGATCGAATTGCCGACTTTGTTGGGCGCTTTCACAAGCATGCTGGGCTCGGAGAAATTGCAAGGCGTCTCTGCTCAGGCCGACACCCTGACTGTGCGGGTTTTCAGTTTTTCCTTCCACCACGACATGCCAAAGGATGAGAGCGGAAACGGCGGAGGGTTCGTTTTCGATGCCCGGAGCATCCCGAACCCTGGTCGCGAGGAGCAATACAAGAATCTCACTGGGAAAGATGCGCCAGTGATTGATTACCTCAACCGGGAGGAAAGCGTGCATCAATTTCTCGCCAGCGTCATGTCGCTGGTGGACGCCAGCATCCTGGAATACCAGCGTCGCGGGTTCAAGAACCTGATGGTCTCTTTCGGCTGTACCGGAGGGCAACACCGCTCGGTTTATTTCGCCGAGCAGCTGGCGAAGCGTTTGCGCGGGAGGAGCGGCCTCGAGGTAGTGGTTCGGCACGTCGAGATGGAGAAACAGGGCCGATGAAAGCCATGATTCTCGCGGCCGGCCTCGGAACTCGCCTGCGGCCGTTGACCGACGATCACCCTAAGGCGTTGGTTGAGGTCGCGGGCCGTACCATGTTGGAGATGACGCTTTCGCGATTACGGAGCTTTGGGGTCCACGATGTAATCATCAACGTTCATCACTTTGCCGACCTGGTTCTGCAGTATCTCAAAGCAAACAACAACTTCGGTATGAACATCGCCGTATCGCGAGAGCAGGTGTTGCTCGACACCGGGGGCGGTTTGAAAAACGCTTCGTATTTTTTTGGGGGCGATTCCGGCGAGTCAGCCGAGCCGTTTCTTTTGCACAACGTCGACGTCATGAGCACGATTGATCTCGGGCGCATGGTTCAATTTCACACCGAAAATCAAAGCCTCGCCACGCTGGCCGTACAGGATCGCAAAACATCCCGATACCTCCTCTTCGACCAGCAGCTTCAGCTTTGTGGCCGGCGATCGGGAAACGACGGGGACCCCGAGCTCGTTCGGCCTTCCTCAGACACACTGGCGATGGCGTTCGCCGGCATCCACGTTATCTCGCCGCGTCTGTTGGGAATGATGACTGAAGAAGGCGTCTTCTCAATCATTACTGCTTACCTGCGTCTCGCCGCTCAGCGCGAAAAAATCCTCGCCTTCCGCGCCGACGAATATTACTGGCGCGATCTGGGCAAGCCGGAGAATGTAAGGCAGGCAGCACAGGATTTGAATGACAAAGTGGTCGTGCAGTAGTGGCTTACGCGTTTTCTTAAAGCTCCGATTGAAGGCACAAAGCCGCAACCAAATCCAAAAACAACAATCCGGGCGGCGCGGCTTCTAACCGCGCCATTCCCGGATCCCTCCCCAATTACGCTGACGCTCTAACGACGATGTCCCGAACCTCCCGAATGAGGCCCGCCTCCGCCGCCGCTCCCACCGCGGTTACCACCGCCACCCGCAGGCTGAGTGTGGGCGCCACCACCTCCGTAGCCACCTCGCGGTCCTTCCATTCCCTGGGACGAACGCGGTGTCACAATCGGCTGCCTCATCTCCAACGGAGGTCTTGAGTAGCCTCCCGATGAATTCTGGGAAGCTCCGCGCATGCCTTCGGGAGCTCCGCGTAAGCCTTCCGATTGAGCGCCGGGGCCGCGAGAATTCTGCATGCCTCCGCCGGACTGCGGCGTGAAATGTCGCCAGCTTCCGTCATTCCCGGATGATTGTGAGCGAACAGAATTCCCGGATTGTGGTCCCCTGGACCCTGCCGCGAAACCACCTGACGATCGTTGGTTCTGGACGCCACCCTGACTCTGACCGTTGCTGCCACCGAAGTGCCGCCACCCCTGACTGTCCGCACTGCCCGCGCCTCTTTCCGATGCTTGACCACCGGCAATCGAGCCTCCACGCGTCTCGCCATTCAGGCTCGGGCGCACACCGGCGCTCGGTCTTGGGAACGACGAAGCTCCCGCCGCACCGGAAGAATTCTGCCCGAACCTACCGGCACTTGCTGTTCCCCGCCCTGCATCGGTGTTAATGGCCTTGAACTGACCATTGCGTTGAATAGACTGTTGCACTTGTGCCGCCTGCCGGTCGAAAGATTGCGGTGCCCGGCTCGGCTGGGTCTTGCTAAAAAAGCGTTGCGACTGAGCTCCGCGCTGCAGCGAAGAGAATGCGGCAGGACGATTGCTTGCCGATAACGATTCGCGAGATGGAACTACCGGAAGATTTCCGGCCATCATGCGGCCGCCGTTAAATTGTTCACGGGTGACTCCGCCCGGAGCTTGGCGTCCGGTACCGAAGCGGTCCGCTGCAACTGTCGAAACTCCCATGCGGACTCTCTCATCCGTGCCAGCCAGGCGCACGTTCGAAAAACCGCCTCCGGCGCGAAGCGGCGCGAAGCCACCAAAGCCTCGTCCCGGGCCGTTGTGAATGTTCGTGATATTGACCACGTTAATCGAGTTGAAACGTGACCCGTAACGCCCGTACCACGGGTAGAACCGGTCGCCCGGTCCGCATGGCAACCATCCGAAGGATCCGAATCCCACGCCCACTCCGAAGCCGCCGCCAAAACCAAAGAACGAAACATAAGCGGGCGCCCAGATCGGACGGTATGCCGGATAACCTACAACCGGACCAGGCCACCAAACCCACGAGCTGTTGTACATAAACCAGCGTCCATAGTGATACGGCGCCCAACCCCAGGGTTCGTACGAAACCCAGGTCCAGCCCCATCCCGGCTCCCATACCCAACGGCCAGCGCGGTAAGGCGCCCAGCCCGGCGCAACTGTCGGGGTCCATACCGGACCGTAGTCGGGTACCGTCTCCCATCGTCCGTTGGTATCGAGATCTTCCGAGCCTACATAGTTTCGGTTGGTGCGGCTCCACGAGGCGGCATCCCGGATCGCGTGGTCGCGATCATTGTTCCAGGTGTCCCAACTGTCCCTCGACGGCGCTGGGTCTTCCTTGTACTGAGCTTGGTCCGCCGTGCCACGCACGACGATCATGCGGCCATTTTCCAGACGAGTGCTGCCCTCGGGAGTAGAGATTTCTGCCTCGCCCTTGCGCACGATCACCTGGGTCTCGCCATCCGGATTTACTTCAACGCGATAAACTCCGTCCTTCTGCGAGGGGTGAATAGCCACGTTCCCGGTGTCAATTTCGACATCTGCTTCCGTGCCGTTGAAGACGGTGTAGTCGACGATACCGCGCGAGACTTGTATTTGGATTTGCTTTTGCGAAAGCGTGGCAACTGTGGTCAGGGTATTGTCCCCGAGTCGCAGGACGTTCGCCCCGTCCAGTTGCACTTCAGCGCGGGACCCAACACCCGTGGAAACTTTATCGCTGCTCAAGACCGGCTGATTCAGAACCGCAGCTGTCCAGTCGCTGGAATCTCCGCGTTGCGTCGAAACATCCCCGTGCATCAAGCTGATGCGGGCAACACTGGATGAAGGCTCCGCGTTTTGCGCGTTCGGGCCCTCCTGGGTATTCGCCGAGCCCTGAAGATCCACAGGTTCCTGGGCGTTCCCAGTCGCAAATGCGAACAGCGTCAATAAAAGGATTTCAAAAATAATTGCCAATCGGCTTTTCATGGCCCACCTCTTGTTCGAGCCCCCGACAACGATGGCTCGGACGCATAGGACAATGCAGTTTCCGTGCCAAAAGCCGGGCAAAAATGTTGATGCAAATAGCCTGTTTTCAAGTAGTTACAAAAGGCGTCACAGTGGAGGTTTGATGATTGGTGGCCGAGTTCAACCGAAACTGGTGGATTTCAACCACCAGACAATTTATGTCTCATTGCCCTTCTCGGGCTCATCGGCGATGCCAATTTTCGAAAGGCGGTAGCGCAATGCGTTACGTGAGAGCCCGAGTAACCGCGCCGCCTGACTCTTGTTTCCATTGGCGCGGCGTAAAGCTTCGCGAATCATTTCGTCTTCCCAGTGCTCGAGAGTCATGCCCTCAGGCAGAAAACTTTCTTGAGAATCGGCCGGCTTACGGCGCGACGAGTCGATGTGAATATCTGAAACTTGGAGGACAGACCCGGGAGCAAGTGCTGCAGCGCGCTCCATAACATTCTGCAGTTCGCGAACGTTTCCCGGCCAGTGGTGCTCCATCAGAATTTTCATTGCGTCCGGTGAAACGCCGGTGATCTTGGTGCCCGATTCCGCGGCTTGGCGGGAAAGAAAAAGATTCACCAGATCAGGAATGTCTTCCTTATGTTCACGCAGTGGCGGAATATCGATGGGGACGACGTTAAGGCGATAATAGAGGTCCTCGCGGAATGTGCCTTCCTCGAGTGCGGCGCGAAGGTCTCGGTTGGTCGCGGCCACCAGGCGCACATCCACCTTGATCGTACGAGTGCCGCCAAGTCGCTCGAATTCGCGCTCCTGTAAAACGCGCAACAACTTCACCTGGGTGACCGGGGGGACATCGCCGATTTCATCCAGGAACAAAGTTCCTTTGTCCGCCAGTTCAAATTTTCCCGGCTTGCTGTTCGTAGCGCCCGTGAAAGCGCCCTTCTCGTAGCCAAACAGTTCGCTTTCCAACAGGCTTTCTGGGATCGCGGTGCTGTTGATCTTGATAAACGGCCCTGAGGCCCTGCGTGATTTCTCGTGAATTGCCCGGGCAATCAGGTCTTTGCCCACGCCGCTCTCTCCGCCTAGCAGCACGGTGGAATTTGTTGGCGCGACCCGCTCAACGGTGGCAAGAACTTCCTGCATCTTCACACTGCGCGCAACCACATTAGGATCGGAATAGCGCTGCTGCAGCGCCTCGCGCAATGACCGGTTCTCTGCCCGCAGGCGGTGCACATCGAGTTCCTTGTGCACCACCATGCGCATTTCGTCGAGCGAAAATGGCTTTAGCACGTAATCGCTCGCGCCGGCTTTCATGGCTTCGACAGCCGTTTCGACGGTTCCGAACGCAGTCATCACCACGACAGGCAAACTGGCTTGCATGCAATTTCACGGCGGCCAGGAATTCGAGGCCGCTCATGCCCGGCAGCTTCAGATCCGTAAGCACCAGATCAACTGAGCCATCCTGCAGAAGCTTCAGACCAGTTTCGGCATCTCCCGCCGACAAAGTTTGGAAACCATCGTCCGCAAGATTCAGCTCCAGCAGCCGGCGCATCTTGGCTTCGTCTTCGACAATCAGAATCGTGGCGTTTGAAGGTGTCATCATGAATTGACTTCGTATTCTAATTTCCGCAGACGCTCAACTTAACTCGCGCGGTCTACTTCGCCTCTTCTTTCGTCGGGAAGAAAATTACAAAACCGGCCCCGTTACCGTCTGCATTCTCCAGGCGAATCGTGCCATGATGCTCATCAACAATTTTCGAAACGATCGACAAGCCTAAGCCAACACCGGTTTTCTTGGTAGTCACAAAAGGATTGAAAATCTGATCACGCATTTCGGCCGGCACGCCAGGCCCGGAGTCTCGCAACCGGATTTCAACTCCCGCCCGCCCGTTGGAGTGCGCCGCCGAAACTTGCACGCGAAGTCTTCCCCCTTTGTCATCCATTGCTTCGTATGCATTTTGCACAAGATTCAGAAACGCCTGTTCACAAAGCTTTTCGTCCAGAGCAACCAAAGGTAAGTCTTTCTGGTATTCGCGTACGACAGTCACTTCCCCGCCTTGCCATTGCGCGGCAACCGCATGCAGTGCCTGATCGAGCAACACGGTAACCTGCACCGGACGTGTCTCGGTGCGCAGTGGCCGGGCAAAATCCAGGAAGCGGCTTACCAATGCGCTGGCCCGATTTACCTCGCTGGATATGTATCCCGCCAACTCGCTGGCCAGCGGATTGTTGCCCTCGAGCTTTTGATGCAGCATTTCCGCTGAACCCTTGATTACGCCCAAAGGGTTGCGAATTTCGTGCGCCAGGCCGGCGGAAAGATGTCCCAGGGCAGCCAACCGTTCGGAACGGCGCGCTTCTGCCTGCGCGCGTTCGAGCTCGCGATTCGTATTAGTCAGCTGCTCGGCAACCTGCTGGATTTTCGCAGTCTGCCGGCGATTTTCGAGGGTGAAGCGGTTGACCAACATTGCCGCGAGAAAGAAGAACAATATACGGATTGCAAGTTGAGCCGCTCCCTGAGGAGTAAGTTCGTACTCCTGCAACGCAGGATAGAGATACGCGCAGTATGCCGCCGAAGCCAGAAAGGTCCATAGAAGCGTGCCCCACGCGCCAAAGTGCAGCGCTGCCGTCACGATGGGAACGTAATAAATGGGGTAATAGCTGCTGTTAATACCAATTTCACCGGTGTGATTGATAAGCAGCGTCGCCAGGAGGATTTTAACCAAAACAACGCCTGAGGGCCCGTACAACGGCCATCTCGCAATCAGTCTGTTCTCGACAAGCTGCACAACACCGATGGCGAGTAATGTCAGTTGCTTGTGAAGTTCTCTCAGGGGCGGCACGAGGGCCAGCCCGAGCAGAAAGAGCAGCCACAAAACATCCAACCAGTCGATGCCTCTAGGTCTTTCTTCGCTCATGCAGAAAAACTACAAGCCTGAACAGCCGCGTCCTGTTTAGTCTATCGCGGAAGTGTGTCCGTCATACGGCGTCTGAAAAGGTACAATGTTCATCGCTATGCGGACGATTTTAGATACCTTCGCGCAAATCTTCCGCAACCTCTGGGCGCACAAGCTGCGCTCATTCCTGACCATGTTCGGCATCGCCTGGGGCGTGGGATCTTTGCTGCTGCTGGTCGGCCTGGGCGAAGGTTTTCGCTCGGGCAACAAGCGCGAGATGGCCCAGTTCGGCAAAGACATCATGTTCATATTTCCGGGTCGCGCTCCTGTGGTGAAGGGGAGCATGAACTCGGCGCGAACGTATTTGCTCACCTATCAGGACTATCTCGACATTCGAAAAGAAGCGCCACACGTTCGCAATGGGGCCCCCATTCTTTCCCGCACAGATATTCATCAGGTGAGCGAATTCGCAAACGCGGGCGGCGAAATCATCGGTGGCGAGCCACAACTCAACCAGATCAGCTACCTCCCGTTACGGGAAGGACGCTGGCTGAATGAAATGGACGAGACTGGGAGGCGAAATGTGATCGTCCTTGGCTCGGAACTGACCAAGACGCTGTTTCTTGGGCGACCCGCATTAGGCGCGGCAGTCCTGATGAACGGTTTGCGTTTCGAAGTCGTCGGCACTGTGAAACGGGTAGGCCGCGGTGACAACAACAACATCAACATGCGCGGTTACATTCCCTTCCAGGTCATGGCCACTTATTTTCCTATCAAGGAAGAAAATCATGCCAACGCTATTTCCTATATTGAATACCAGCCTCGCGTGGTGAATGAGCACTTGCTTGCGCGAAGTGAAGTTCAAAAGATCGTCGCCCGCAATCATGGTCTCGATGCCAGCGATGACAACGCCTTCGAAGGCTGGGACACGATTCAGTCTTCAAAAGCCATAGGAGCGATCTTTGATGCCATGAACATGTTCCTGGGGGCAGTGGGACTGGTCACGCTTGCGCTGGGCGCGATCGGCGTCATTAATATCATGCTGATCACTGTCAGCGAACGCACTCGCGAGATCGGTTTGCGCAAAGCGCTGGGCGCGACCAACCGCAGCATCTTGTTCCAATTTTTTCTGGAAGGACTTCTTCTCACCCTCGGAAGCGGTCTGATCGGCATGGGCCTTGCCGGTGGATTAATGGCATTGATGGGAACCGTGCAAGGACCGGGTGGATTTGATCCTCCAAAGATTGTGCCCAGCTCGGCCGTCCTGGCAATCGGCTGCCTGACGCTGGCCGGGGTAGTCGCGGGCCTTTATCCCGCGCGCAAAGCCGCTACACTGCAACCAGTGGAAGCGCTCCGTCAGGAATAGAAGTCAGGAGTTGGTTGGATGTTTCGCGACTTGCTTCAGGAATCCTACGGCGCTATGCGGCACAACCGCCGTCGCACTGCGCTCACCATGCTCGGCATGGCCTGGGGAATCGCGACAGTCGTCATGCTGCTCGCTTACGGAGACGGCTTCGGACAAGCCTGCGCAGCCATCTTCGCGAACTTCGGCACCAAGTTGATGATTATTATCCCTGGCCGCACCTCTATGCAGGCTGGCGGGCAGAAAGCGGGCGCCCCCATACGCTTTACCTTGGACGACGTTGAAGCGCTTACCACGAATCTTCCCCAGATCACACACATCACTCCCGAAGCCAGCAAGACGCCCAGTATCCAGTACGAGACGCGGAATTTTAATTTCTCGGTCAGCGGTGCTTATCCCAACAACATTTCCATCCGCGCCCTTCAGGTCGAACAGGGACGCTTTTACAATCTCGAAGACCAGATACAACGCGCGCGCGTCGCGGTCATCGGTTCCGAAGCGAAGGACAAGCTCTTCTCAGGACGCAATGCGGTCGGTGAGCGAATACGCATCGACGGCCTGAGCTTCGAGGTGATCGGCGTTCTCAGCGCGAAAATGCAGGAGGGAGACGATGACATTAACCGGGTCATCTACATCCCCTTCACCACGATGGGCGATTTGAAAGATACCCACTATCTGGACTCGATCTGGTTTAACTACGAAACTCCGGACTATCTCCGGCTCGAACAATCGGCGCGCGCCATTCTGGCCATGCAACACAAGTTCAACCAGACCGACACCCAGGCCGTTCGAATCTTTAACCTCATGGTCCAGGTACACCAGTTCGAAATCATCACGCTGGGACTGAAGATATTGCTGGGCTTTATTGGCACTCTCACACTTGGAATTGGTGGCGTCGGGTTGATGAACATCATGCTGGTTTCGGTTTCACAACGAACTCGAGAAATCGGCATGCAGAAAGCGTTGGGCGCCCGCAAGCGGCACATCCTGGTGCAATTCCTGGCCGAAGCTTTAACCATCACCTTCATCGGGGGATTGCTTGGAATTGTGCTGGCCTACGTGGTCGCAATTTCGGTTGGGAGGCTCACTTTATACAGTGCGCTGGCTAAAAACGGGGAGGCTGGCGATGTAAAGTTGATCATCGCCCCGGTCACGCTCATTGCCGCCACAATTATTCTTGGCGCCGTCGGTCTCGTCAGCGGCATGGTGCCCGCCATCAGAGCTTCAAGCCTCGACCCAATTGAGGCTTTGCGCCACGAATAGTCGCGAATATTCGTTCATAGTGATTGGCCAGAGAACACCGCAACTGGGATCCAGTGTTGTGCCGGGTTTGATCTCGTTCAATTCGCTGCGTGCGGAGAGCACGCCGGAGCAACCATAAGGCCGGTGGTACTGAAACGATCAGATCCTCGAACCAGTTCTCCTTTTGCATCACGCCAGAAATCTGTCTCTTGCGTCATGAGCATCGGAATAGTGTGATCGCCCTGTCTCGTCGGTGGTAAATGCCAGTTCCGGACAGTGCGCATTTCCGCCTTGTCTGTCTGTTTGTCGAACCCGCGAATTAATTGCACACCGCAGGTGTACCCCTGGTCGCTGATTACCGCGAAAATCGAAACCGTTCCCGCAAACTCCATCCCTGGAGTTGGCGGGTAGAGCTGTAGTTCGGATGTTTCCGGAACCGGTCGAGTGGCTCGAGAGGCAGGCGGGCAGTACCCTTTGTTCTGACTGATCAGATATGAATTCATACCTAGCAGCAGGATGATGAGCCATGAACCCTGTCTTCCCATGGACCGGATTCTACTCCGCGGCGAAGGCCATGGGTCACCAATCAAATCAAGTTACCCCACGGACCTTCGGCCATCTCTGGACGCGTGACTAAAGTAACTGCCGCTCTGGCACACAAGGGCCATTCCTGATCCAGGCAGGGGCACCTACTATGGGCGCAGGAGAAAAACACTATGGATCGCGGGGAAATAATTCGGGATACGATCCTGCTAACTCTGGCCGAGCGCTACGAATCTGACCAAACTCAGTTTGTGACTCTACCAAGACAGACCATGGACTCGCCGGTTGCTCGCGAGGTAGTGGCTGAGCTGCGGAATGACAAGCACGTGGAGGAACAGACCAGGGGCGTAGTTCGCCTGACCTGGCGCGGTTACGAGCTCTACAAGAGCCAAACCCTTCACTGCGCTTGATTTAGCAGGGTAAGAAGCAGTTCAACCGGTATGCATTTCACTGTTGGGGGCGTCCGCGCGGCCGTGCTTCAAGGTATACGATGAAGCATGGCAGGAAGCGCTCTGGCAGTTGACCAGATAGTGAAGTATTTTCCGGTTCCTCAGACCGGAGCACGAGCGTTTCTCAATCCTTTCTCTCCTCACACCCATCCTGCCTTACTGAACGTTTCCTTTCAGGTTGGAGCTGGCCAGATCGTCGGGCTAATAGGTGCCAACGGCTCAGGCAAGTCAACCTTATTGCGAATATTGGCAACGTTACTGGTGCCGACGAGCGGTCATGCCAGCGTGGCTGGTTACGACGTGGAACGGCGACCTTCCCAGGTACGCGCAAAGCTCGGTTTCCATTCCGCAACCGACGGCGGATTCTACAACCGTCTCACCGCATACGAGAACCTGAAGTTCTTCGCCGCCATGAACAACCTGTTCGACAGCGAAGCCAGCCAGCGGATTGACGAACTGACCGTCCTGATGGGTATGGGCGATTTTCTCGCGAGCCAGGTCCGGACCCTCTCCACCGGCCAAGTCCATCGCATGGGATTGGCGCGCGCCATGATTCACCGTCCCAGCGTATTGCTGCTGGATGAACCAACACGCAGTCTAGACCCCATGGCCGCGGCGGAATTCAGGCGCTTTCTGAAATCTCAATTGGTGGACCGACTTGGGACGACAGTGCTCTTCGCCTCCCACACCCTCGCAGAGGTGGAACAACTCGCCGATCTGGTTATCCTGCTCGACAAAGGTCGGCTGACTGCCTGCGATTCTCCACAACGGCTGCGCGATGTAACCGGCTCCAGTTCTCTTGAAGAAGCACTCGAACGTCTGACGCCACCCGACCTTCACGCCGAGGTCACATCGTGAATCCGAGCCAATCGTTCCCTTCTACACAGTCCCCGGCTTCCAATAGTCTGCGCAAGGTCGTGGCATTTTTTAGAAGAGATCTGGCGATCGCGCGCAGTTACCGGATAGCCTTTGCACTCGAAATTATCGAAGCCTTTTTTGGTGTCGCCACCTTTTACTATCTGTCACGATTTGTTTCCAGCGGCGAGCTATCCCATGCTCTTCCGGCAGGGAGCGACTACTTCGCTTTCGCTCTGGTGGGTTTCGCCTTCTTCGACTATCTGACCGTTTCCTTGAGCGCATTCGACAACAGTATCGTGGAAGCCCAGCAGAACGGCACCCTGGAGGCAATGCTTGTCACGGAAACGCCGTTGACTATGATCCTTGCAGCCTCAGCGGTTTATCCGTTCGTCCTGCTCGCCATGCGAACCGTGATCTATCTGGCATGGGGAGTGCTGCTGTTTCATTTCCCTATCTACGAGGCGAATTGGCTGGGTGCGTTGATCATTCTTCTTACTTCGATCCTGGCATTTGCTGGCTTGGGAATTATTTCCACCAGCTACCTGCTTCTGTTCAAACGCGGGAACCCTGCACGCTGGCTGATCGTCGGCGTTTCCAGCCTGTTGGGCGGAATCATGTACCCAGTGTCAATTTTGCCTGTTCCGTTGCAGTGGATCGCGAGGCTTGTCCCCGTAACCTACTCGCTCGAGGGAATGCGCCAGGCCCTATTGTCCGGCGCGAGTTTTGGCCAACTCTGGCCTTCCGTGCGCGCGTTGCTTCTGTTCGCGATTATCCTTCTGCCGCTTTCCAGCTTGATCTTTTCCTGGGCTTTACGCCGTAGCAAGATTACGGGCACTCTCGCGCAGTTGTAGACAACAGCTGCGTTGTGATTCGGTTTCCTTGCGGTGGAACTGGAAGGCCTGCCCATGCATTGACCAGGCCCAGGGTTTCGCGCACTAAGGTCAGGACGTCTCGGGTATTTCGCCACCAGTGGTCGGCATCGAACGGATCGTCGTAGGCCGCACGAACCAGCATCGTCAAATTTTTCCCTGCCAGCTTGCCCCAAAGCGCTTTGACCCGGCGCGTGTGTTGCGGCGAAGTAACGATAATGAGCCTGGTTTTTCCCGTGCGCCGCGCATTTCCAGAGCTGCTTCTTCCACTTCCTGCTCCGTGTTGACGACAAAATCAGGAAGGACATGGATCACCGCGTCCGGTACGCCTTCACGGTCAGAATTTCGCGGTTGTAATCCTGCTCACCGACAAAGTGAATGCCGATTTTTTCCATCTTCTCCGCAGGGCTATCGGGCCGGCTGATCCAGACTTCAGGGGCATAACCCATGGCGTAGATTTTCGCCGCTTCTTCTGCGCGATACGGCAACCCGCCGCTCAAAACGAGGATTACATCTGCCCGCGACATCGGGTCGTCCAGCACGAGCCAGCGACCGGCATGACGGAATCCAGTCAATCCCACAATCAGAACTAAAACGATAAACAAGCCGAGCAGGCTAATCCTCGGAGTTTTCTTCAACAACCGGAACCTCGGGCTTTCTTTTTGCAACCAGTCTTGAAGAAATGTAGAAATACATTTGCGCTGGAATACAAGGATCAGCTCTCTTGCTATGGGAACATTTGTGAAATCTACCTATCTCGCTTAGTCTCTCTAGTTGCATTAGTGCGACAAGATGCCAGACACCACCAATTCCGGTCGCTCTCGCGAATGGATCGTGCGCGTATTGACCGATATGCATTTTTGGGTACCCTTTGCGGTCTTGATTGGCGGGCTGCTTCTCTTGAAATCCATTCACTGAGCAGGATTGGCGGAACATGCAATCTGTCGCGGCCCCGAGAAACGACACTCTCTCACAACAGAATTCCCGTCCACGAAAATTGCAGCTGTTGGGGATCCTTTGCGGTCTCACTGCTGGGGCATGGCTCGGTGCCGCCGAGGCCCCGACCAAGCTGGTCTCAGTGGGCTTATCGCCGGTCGTCATCTCGCTGGTCATGGTGCTGGGCGTGTTTCTGGCTCGCTGGAGTTTGCCCGCTCTCATTCTGGGGACCTCATCGATCCGTGCCGATCTCCGCCGTGCTCCTCATCTCATCATCTGGGCTCTCTTGGCCGGATGTATGTGGGCGGTGGCAAACACGATGACAATTTTCGCTATTCGCGATATCGGCTTGAGCATTGCCTTTCCCCTATGGAATTCGAATAGTCTTCTCGGCATATTGTGGGGATTTATTTTCTTTGGTGAATTGCGCCAGGCAGGTATGCGCCGCTGGGCAGGCGTGCTGGGCGGCGCCCTCATTATGTGTTTCGGAGCGGCCCTGCTGGCTTTCGCGTCCTCGAGCCAGGCGCCAGTGGGACATTCCATGCGAGGCGTATGGGCTGCGCTGGGCGCGGGCGTTTTGTGGGGCACGATGTATGTCCCTTACCGCAAAGCCTATCTCTCGGGAATGAATCCGCTTTCGTTCGTAACGTTCTTCACCTTCGGTGAGCTTGGCATGATGAGCGCCCTCGCAATCGCTTATCTTGGTCTGGCTCCGCTTTGGCAGGAACTGACGCGGGCACGCGACGTTCTCTTCTGGCTGATGTTTGGTGGTTTTATCTGGGTTATCGGAGATGTTTTCCAACAATATGCCGCAAAGTATTCCGGGATCAGCCGGGGTATCCCGCTCTCGAACACAAATCAGCTCTGGGGATTGCTTTGGGGACTTTTCGTCTTCGGCGAGTTGCGCGGTAGCGGCGCCGCAACTCACATGCAGGTCGTGGGAGGTTCCATCCTCATGATGCTGGGTGTGGGCGCGATAGCTTTTTCTTCAGCTACCGGCAAAGAACAGACGCAATGGAAAGAAGCCTCACTGCGCGAATCGCAGCGATATGGCATTGCGGCCGATTATGTCGAAGCGCGCATGCAAGGTATGCAGATGACGGGAGAAATCAAGCCTTCGCGCAGCCTGTGGGACTGGCTACTGGTCGCAGTAGCTACCGGTATTTTCGTGACCTTCGCAGCCATGGCCCGCGCGCCTGTAATGCCGTTCCGTTGGGTGCCCGCAGTGTGCCTGATGGCGGCGACATTTGCTCTGCTCTTGGTCTGCGGCCTAACGCTTTGGCGAACCACGCGCTTTAACTGAATCGTGACGACATCCTCACAGGTTGACGTTGTCGGCGTCGGGCTCAACGCTACCGACACGATGATTCTTCTCCCGCATCACCCTACGCGGGGATCGAAGGTCGAATTTCGATCCGCAGATGTGCTGCCCGGCGGACAGGTCGCTACCGCAATCGCCGCATGCCAACAATGGGGTTTACGAACCCGGTATGTCGGAAAAGTGGGTGACGACGGGGCTGCCATGATTCATCGAACCGAATTTCAACGACTCGGTGTCGAAGCCCATCTGACAATTGCAACCGGATGTGCCAGCCAACAAGCCGTTATTTTGATCGACGACACAGGCGAACGTACCGTTCTCTGGAAGCGCGACAACCGTTTGACCCTGCAGCCGGCGGACCTTCAGCGCGAATGGATCACAAATGCCCGCGCTCTTCACGTCGACGGCCACGATACCTCGGCAGCAGTTACAGCAGCGTCTTGGGCCCGTGAAGCCGGCGTTCCCGTGGTCGCGGACGTCGACGACGTTTATCCCGGTGTCGAAGATCTTTTGAGCAAGGTGGATTACCTGATTACGAGCCGGGACATACCCGGGCGACTGGTGAACGAGACCGATTTGCGTCGCGCACTACCCCATGTTCGAAATCGTTTTGGCTGTCGCCTCGCGGCTGCAACCCTGGGAGATGAAGGCGTACTCGCCTGGGACGGATTGCAGTTCCATTTTGCGGCCGCATTTCAAGTAAAGCCTGTGGACACTACCGGAGCCGGCGATATTTTTCACGCCGGATTTATCTTCGGACTGCTGCAAGGCTGGGAGTTGCCGAGGCAGCTTGATTTCGCGTGCGCCGCAGCCGCCCTAAACTGTACAGCACTTGGAGCGCGCGGCGGAATTCAGCCAATTGCGAGTGTGGAAAAATTGGTTGCCACTGGCTCCCGGCATCCTTCTTCTTTTGACAGCACGACATAGGTGATCCTTCTTTTTCCGGCCTTGTTACCAGTGGCTATTCTGAGTTATTCCTCAGCCTGTTAGAGTGGATTTGTGAGGATCGAGCTAGAGGATCGTATCCAATGATCGTGAACTTCGCCGAGCGGGCGCATAACCACAACTGGGAATTGGACCCGGTTACGAGGTCCCTGCTCGATACCGATTTCTACAAGCTTCTGATGCTGCAATTTATCTGGAAGCATTATCCCAAGACCCACGTGTCATTCTCATTGTTCAATCGGACCTCATCGGTCCGGCTTGCGGACATGTTCGCGGTGGAGGAACTGGCCGCACAAATGGAGCACGTGCGCGGGCTTCGGTTTCGAAGGTCTGAACTGGTTTGGCTGGCCGGTAATACTTTCTACGGTCAGCGCGGAATCTTTGAACCCGCGTTCCTGGCATGGTTGGAACGAGACTTCCGATTGTCGGATTATGAGTTGTCGGTGAAAGAGGGACAGTTCCATCTTTCTTTTGACGGCCTATGGACCGATACCACGATGTGGGAACTCTATGCCCTCTCGATTCTGGATGAACTGAAGACCCGCGCCAATCTGAAACGGCTCGGCGAATTCGGACTGGACGTCTTGTACGCCAGGGCAAAAACAAAGCTGTGGGGAAAGATCGAACAACTGCGTGGTGTTCCGGAACTTAAGGTGGCAGACTTTGGCACCCGGCGGCGTCATAGTTTTCTGTGGCAGGAATATGTCGTCGAGGCGATGGCGGGAAACCTGGGCAACAGCTTCACCGGAACGTCGAATGCGTTCCTCGCCCACAAACACGATCTTGAAGCCATCGGAACCAACGCACACGAGATTCCCATGGTGCTGGCTGCGCTCGCGCCGGACGATCAAGCCTTGAAAGCTTCTCAGTACCGGGTGCTCGAGCTTTGGCAGAACACCTACGAAGGCGCGCTACTGATCATGCTGCCGGACACTTTTGGCACTACCCAGTTCTTGCAGGACGCGCCCGAGTGGGCGGCAGACTGGACCGGCCAGCGCATTGACAGCAAGAATCCGTATGTTGCGGGTGATGAATACATCGAATGGCTGAAAGCTCGTGGTCGCGAGCCGCGTAATAAGCTGATGATCGCATCGGACGCGTTGGACGTCGATCAGATACTTGGTCTCCATGCCCACTTTGGAGGGACGATTGCCGGTGGCGCAACGGCAAGTGATTTCCGCGGCCCTGCCGATTTCCAGGATCGGCGGAAATGGATTCCAGGCAGGCGAATTCGATTCAGCGCCGGTTGGGGTACATTGCTGACTAACGATTTTCGCGGTTGCGATCCCACCGGGGGTCGCGGGTTCGACCCGGTCAGTCTGATTTGCAAAGTTTCCGATGTTGACGGCCGGGCGGCGGTGAAGCTTTCCGACAACTACGCGAAGGCGCTGGGACCAGCTTCGGAAATCGAACGCTACCGGCGTGTGTTTGGCACCGCCGGAGTCAGCAACGTCCCCGTAATAGCTTGAGACGAATTCTTGCCGCCGCGATTCGCCATTAAGCTTGACGTGCCTGCTGCACCATTTCGACCAAAATCTTTCGAGCTTGTGAAGAATCGTTCACTTCGCGCAAAAACGCTATGCGCACTCCCTTCATCCCCTCTGGAGTTTTCAGGCGCACATGAAATCCCAGGCGGTCGACCGCGGTCATAGAAGCTTCCTCAGCCTCGATGCCGGCGAATACGCGTGCCAACAGGATGAGCGCATCTTTATGATCGGCATTCATATGCTGCAGTATCCCGGCTGCGAGATCAGCTAGCGGATCAGCTTGGGCGGTGGCGTATTCTTCCATCGAGACCCAGCCCATCACTCCAAAGCCTCCCACGTAGTAAACATCCACCACATCCATGCGATAGAAGGAAAAGTCTTCGAAGTCGACCCAGTATTTGCTGTTTTCATATCGGGCCAGATAAAGCTCGCGCGCGCCGGCTACTTCGGGTTTCGCAATGGGTAAGACATTGCCCACCAGTGTCACTCGGGAAGCACCGAGCGGATCGCCGCTCGCGTCCGGCTGCGTAACCAGGAGACTGGCGCGCGGATCAGCTTGCAGGTTTTGCGTGTGCATAGCCATGGTGCTGATCAATAGAACGGGGCGTCCGCGATCATCCAACCCGTAGGGCATGACCGATCCGAATGGAAAGCCCGACTGTTTGCGGGAAAGCGTAGAGAGACTTCCGATCCGGCCGAGGTATGACAAGGTACGAGCTCGCTCCGCGTATGACGGCTCCGGAACCTTGGGCTGATCACTGGCACCCGTTGCGTGTTTTCTTAACAATGAAGGCATCTTGCATCTCTCCCGGTTCAAATAACCTATAGGCGGTTGTACCACGACATCGACCATCGAAGATTAAAAGACCAATCCAAGGAACACAGAGGCTTTGGACCTCAAGAGAAGGAGTACCGCACCGTGCAACATTCAGCACAGCGAGCTGTGGCACCATGGCCTTGGTGTCCGATAAAGCGGAGCTGATCGCAAAACTTCGGGTGGGCGCAACCGTTTCCGGCGAGTGTTCTCTCTGTCATGAGGTGATCGTCGTTCAGGAGCCGGTCGCGCAGGCAACCGATCAACGGAGTGGAACGCTGGAACGCGCTTTCGAGGAACATCTTCACCATAACTCTCGCAGAACGCTCTAATCAGACGCCGTTCGGTTTTTTCCAAGCCCGTTGTCCCGCTTCATAAAAAAACTGGCGCGCGATTACTCACGTAACTTCACCGCTTCACCACGGGCGCATCATAATGGTCTTGCCATGTTGGATAAGAGAAAATCGCAACGCAGGAAAATGGTACTCCCGGTCAAGGTCTTTATCGATCAGGCCACTCACCTCGCACATACGATGGACATCACCGATAGCGGTGCTCGACTTGGCGCTTTACGCACAGAGTTGAAGCCCGGAATGATTGTCAGCCTGCAGCGTGGATCGCAGCGAGCGAAGTTTCAGATCGCATGGGTCCGTCAACTGGCCCCCAATGAACTCCAGGCAGGCATTGAATCGGTGCAGCCGCAAAACAGCTTCTGGGGCGTAGATCTGTCCCCCAGAGAACCTGAAGTCAAGAAAGAAACCCAGCAGGCAATGCTGACCATCTTGCTCGGACGCGCCAAATCTGCAACCCGAAAATAGCTCGGCGATCGCGCCAGGAAAAGAATTTACCATCACTTGAGTGATTCTGCCGGGTTCCAATACAAGTGAACTGGAGTGGCTCCGAATATTCGGAGCCATTCCGCAACCTCCCTGGATTCTTTCCTTCCTGATCAATTGTAGAATTCATCCAGCCCGGGCTCTGCGTGGGCTAAATTAGACAACTCGGCAACGCTGGCATCGGTGCGAGGATAATCGTTTTTGATGAAAGCTGATTCTTAAGGGTGAAAAATGGGTGGGAGACTGACTGGGAAAATTGCGTTGGTGACGGCAGGCGCGCAGGGCATTGGGCGCGCGACCGCGGTCGCATTCGCCAATGAGGGAGCCATGGTATGGGCTACCGACATCAACGAACCCGCGCTTAAAACATTGAGTTCCGAGTCTCCAGGCATTCGTGTTCGCAAACTGGATGTCCGTGACTCGCATGACGTCGACAAAGCTGCGGCCGAGCTGGGTGCAATCGACGTGTTATTCAACTGCGCTGGTTTCGTGCATCATGGAAGCATTCTTGACTGCTCCGAATATGACTGGGATTTTGCCTTCGACTTGAATGTCAAATCCATGTACCGGACCTGCCGCGCATTTCTGCCGGCCATGTTGCAGGCGGGCAAGGGGAATATCATCAATATGTCCTCGGTCGCTTCCAGCATCAGGGGCACGCCCAACCGCTTCGTTTACGGAACCACCAAGGCAGCCGTGATCGGCCTGACTAAATCGATCGCCGCTGACTTTGTCCGCCGGGGAATTCGTTGTAATGCCATCTGCCCGGGAACGATCCACACTCCATCGCTGGATCAGCGCATGGCCGCTCAGGGAGATGCAGAAAAAGCCTATACCGATTTCGTTGCCCGACAACCCATTGGACGATTGGGACGCCCCGAAGAGGTAGCAGCCCTGGCTGTGCATCTGGCCTCGGATGAATCCGCCTTCACTACGGGCCAAACCCACATCATCGATGGCGGCTGGGCGATTTGAGGACTCTGAAAATCACGAAAGTTCAGCTATCTCGGAGCACGGTGATCATTCGCGATGAAAATTAAAGAGATTCGTACCCGGCTGGTCCGCTGGCGAGGAAAAACCGTTCCGTTGCCGCCTCACTTTTGCACCAATCCCATGGACTTGCTCGAACTGCCTGAGGGGTCGATGCAGACCTTTACTTTCCATGGGTGGCTGGTTGTCGAAATCTTCACTGACGATGGCCTGGTCGGGATCGGCAATGCCGCGCTTGCCCCCCAGGTTACGAAACAGATGATTGATCTTTATCTGAAACCTCTGCTAATCGGCCGCGACCCTTGGGACACAGAATTCTTGTGGCAAAACATGTACCGAAAAACCATGGCGTTTGGCCGTAAGGGAATCGGGATGGTCGCCATCAGCGCCATCGATATCGCGTTGTGGGATATTTTGGGAAAGTCGGCCAAGCAACCGGTTTACCGGTTGCTCGGAGGCAGGACGAAACAACGCATTCCCGTTTATGCCAGCCGGCTTTATAGCGTCGAACTCAGAGAACTGGAAGCCGAAGCCAAACGTTACAAGAAGGAAGGCTATAAGGCGATGAAGCTGCGTTTTGGCTGGGGGCCAGCAGACGGAGCCGCGGGTATGCAACGCAATCTCGCGCTGGTCCGCACTGTGCGCGAAGCCGTTGGTGATGGCGTCGATGTGATGGCCGATGCTTACATGGGCTGGACTCTCGACTATGCAAAGCGAATGCTGCCATTACTCGAGCAATTTAATCTCAGATGGCTGGAAGAGCCCGTCATCCCTGACGACGTGTGCGGTTACGCTGAACTGAAGTCCTATGGACGCATTCCGATAGCCGGTGGCGAACACGAGTTTACGGCGTATGGGTTTCGCGATCTGTTGGAAGCCCGTGCGCTCGACTACATCCAGTTTGATACGAATCGTGTCGGCGGCATTACTCAGGCCCACAAGATTGCTGCGATGGCTGAAGCACATTCCGTCCCGGTGATTCCTCACGCCGGACAGATGCACAACTATCACATCGTCATGGCCAGTCTGAATTCACCTATGGCCGAGTATTTTCCGGTGGTTGACGTAGAAGTTGGCAATGAGTTGTTCTGGTACATTTTCGACGGCGAGCCCAAGGCAAAAGATGGCTTCATCGATCTCGACGAAAAAACTCCAGGCCTGGGTCTGACTATCAACGAATCGGCACTGGAGAACTTCGAAGTGATCGAATAGTTCGAACCGTGTCGAACCCGCGTGTGAGAATTTTCGGACTTGGAATCTCACAGACAGGTCATCGCCGGTCTTGGAGTCTCAGCGCGTCTTAACAACAGGCAAGATTAGCGCCGACGGATGCTCGGCATCGTGATACACAGCATTCGTTGCTGAGACGTACTTCTGCGCTGAGGCCTGCGTTTCGCCAGTATTCATATTCCGGTCGAAGCGTGGGAAGTTGCTGCTGGAAACTTCCAGTCGCAACGAATGTCCTTTCAGGAAAACGTTGCTGGTCGCCCACAAATCGATGACGAACTTGTAGATTTGTCCGGGATTCATCAGCTCAGGTTTTTCTTGCGAATTGCGATACCGGGCGCGGATGATCCCTTCTGTCAGATTCTGGGCAAAGCCGTCCGGAGCGACGTCCACCAGCTTGGCTTCGAAGTCAGTGTCCACCGCCGAAGACTGGGCAAAGAGTTCAAGACTGACCGGTCCGGTGATTTCGGTGTCCTGTGCGAAAGCTGGCGCGGTGTAGATGAGGACATCGTCGCGAGCCTCAACCGGACGTTGATCGCGGGGGCCCGGCGCCAGATGTTGAATGTCGCAGCATAGAGGGCCGCCAATCGTCGGTGTGGGATTTGCAGGATCATAAACAAAGTGATCCAAAGGCTCCGATCGCGGCATAACCGTGGAAAGACTACCGTCCCCTCGAAGCGAGTTCGCACTCTTGGCAGCATGCAGGAAATACTTGGTACCCTGCGCGCGAGCCAGTGGCCAGTCATCCTCTTCCCGCCACTGATTGGCGCCCATTACAAAAATCTTCACCGGTTTGCCCGCAAACTCATTTTGCGCGCCCTGAAAAAGATACTGGTACCACTTCAGGGTGATGTCATTTTCATCGTTTTCAGCGGCGGCAGGACCGAAGTCGACATCGCCAATTTTGCGCCCGCTTCCGGCATGGCCTCCAATCGTCACCAGCAGGTGCTGGCCACGACGGGCGGCTTCACTTCCGCCGCGTGCCTTGATCCCGATGTAGTTTCGCAGCGAGCCACCCTGGAAAATGTCATACCAGGCGGCGATGTGCAGGATAGGAACCGTGATTTCGGCGTAATGTTCTTCGATAGCTAAGGGCTTCCAATAATCGTCGTAACTGGGGTGAGCCAGCCAGTCAAGGAAGTACGGAGCCAGTGCTGCTGTGGAGATAGGCGCCGCTGATGGGTCAGGAAAATTGAATAGTGGATAGCTGGCAAGTGGAAGCTTCCATGCACCCAGCACCGCGTTGGTATTATTCATCACCGTTCGGTTGAAAGTGTCCTCCGCCAAACCTGAAGTCCACGACTGGTTGAACCATTGCTCGAATGCTCCTCCCTGGTACGTCCATCCGTCGTGATAATTGCTCGCGGTCACTACCGGGCAAATCCCTGCAAGATGCGGTGGGTGCGCGATCGCCGCGAGCATTTGAGTCGCTCCAACATAAGAACCACCCCACATGCCCACCTTGCCGTTCGAGTATGGAAGAGCCGCGGCCCATTCAATCGTGTCGTATCCATCATTGGATTCGTGTATGAATGTGTACCACTCTCCCTCGGAGGTGTATCGTCCCCGCACATCTTGAACGATGGCGACGAATCCATGCGCGGCCGCCCTGAAGGCGAACTCCGCGCTGCTGCGTTTGTCATACGGCGTGCGCTGCAGTAGCACCGGAAACTTGCCGTCGGCTTTTGGCCGGTAGATGTCCGCATGAAGAATGACTCCGTCTCGCATCTTCACGGCAACGCTACGCTCGAGGGTGGCCTCCTGGATTTCCGCACCCTGAGCCAGCCCGGCAGTCAAAACCAAAGCCACGGCAACCGTCCACAACGCAGACTTCAGACAAGCCATGAGGCAAATCCTCCACTAAAGGGTTTTCAGGGCAATCAAATGTAAGCGGTGTCAGAACTGGTTGCAACCAGATCAGTCTGCGCTGCTCGGAAGGTAAGAGAAAGTCGCCGACTTAAAGCGTCTTAGAAACCGGAATCGGTGGATTCAGATCGCCCCTCGTTATTTGAGCATCCGCCGTGGCAAGACCTTGCGCCGTCTCGAGAGTTCGACTGGGATCAACGAACAGCCATGCGGCCGCACCCGTCAGACACAAGGCCGCCGCTACCAGAAATGAGGCTGTCCAACCGAAGCGGCTCGCAATCGCGGGAGTGAGTGAAGCGGTGACTGCGCCCCCGATTTGGGCGCCCATATTCATAAAGCCTGACACGGATCCCGAAGACGAGCCGGCGATGTCGGCCGTCACTGACCAGAATGAGCTCTGCGCCAGGTACAAAGCCCCGGCTCCTCCCGCCAAAACCACGCTGGCGAGGCGCGCACTTTGAACTTCGGCGCCGAGCACCAGGAACACAGCCGCGAGTGCGATGACTACGGCGGCCAGGTAGCAACGCCCGATCCGGGGACCGTGCGAGCGGGTAAGCCGGTCGCTGATCGTTCCACCCAGCGGACAGCACGCCGCCATGGCAAGAAATGGCAGCATCGCGTAAAACGCGCTGGCTTTCAGATTCAAACCGCGAACATTTGCAAGATAGATATAAAACCAGCTAAAAAATATCCAGGCCACGTAACCAAAAGAAAAATAACTAATGGTGATTGCCAGTACTTCCCTGCTTTTAAAAACCGTTCCCCACGGAATTAACTTTCGCTCTCGTCCTTGCGTGGTGTCGGACGAGAGACCAGAACGGATGTATGCCAACTCCGAAGCCGAAACGCGGGAGTGCTCAGCTGGAGTGTCCCGTGCCGCGATGAACCATACCAATCCGGCAAACAGTCCTATCACCGCACAAACCCAGAACGACGATCTCCATCCGTAGTGCAGCATCACGAATGTGATCAGCGGCGGCGAGAGCCCGGCGCCCGCTCCCACGCCGGCGAAAATCCAGCCATTTGCAATTCCTCGTTCCTGGCTAGGAATCCAGCGCGCTACGAATTGGTTCGATGCTGGATAAATAACCGCTTCGCCGGCGCCCAATAAGAATCGGATGGCAACAAAAAGAAACAAGGCGCCTCGTATGCCGGAGGGAACCACGGCCGTCAGCGCGGTGAAGACACCCCACCAAATCACTCCGCCCGCCAGGACTCGGCGCGGACCGAGACGGTCGGCCAGCCTTCCGCCTGGCGTCTGGAAAAGAGCGTAGCCGGCCAGGAAGGCGCTGAAAACCCAACCTAGTTGAACATTACTCAGATGGTAGGCGGCGGCGAGAGAACTTCCGGCAATTGAAATGTTCACCCGGTCCAGGAAAGCGACAGCACTCAAAACGAAGAGCCAGGAGATAAGGTACCAGCGAACATTGCTGCCGCCGAAACCGGTTATCGCGCGTCCGGGCGCTCCTGAACCATCCGTGTGCATGCTATTTGTAGTCCGTAACCAGCTGCCGCGATTCTCCCAGACTGTCAATGCCGAGTTCAACCACGTCCCCCGCCTTCAGAAACACAGGCGGATTCATGCCCATGCCAACTCCCGCCGGAGTTCCAGTGCTGATCATGTCCCCGGGAAGAAGCGTCATGAACTGGCTGACGTATGAAACCAGCGTGGCGACATCAAAGATCATGTTTGCGGTTGAGCTTTTTTGGCGAAACTGCCCATTTACCTTCAGCCACATCGGAAGATTGCCGGCGTCAGGAATCTCGTCGCGAGTCGCGAGGAATGGCCCCAGCGGGGCAAAAGTGTCCGCGCTCTTTCCCTTTACCCACTGGCCTCCCCGTTCCAACTGGAAGTTTCGCTCGGAGTAGTCGTTGTGCAGCGCGTATCCGGCGACATGATCGAGGGCCTGCTCCTGCGAAATGTACGAGGCCTTCTTCCCGATAACGAGCGCCAACTCAACCTCCCAGTCCACCTTGGTCGAGTTCCTCGGCCTTACCAGGTCATCGTTCGGGCCTACCAGCGAAGTAGTCGCCTTAAAGAAGAGAACTGGCTCCTTCGGTGCTTCGGCTTTGGTTTCCGCCGCATGATCGCGGTAGTTGAGTCCGATGCACACGATTTTGCTGGGCCGGCAAACCGGCGAGCCCAGGCGCGTCGATGGCGAAACACGAGGGGCGGAAGCGGAATTTTTGCCAAGCCAGGACTCGAGCTTCCCCAATCCGCCGGTGCCCAGGAAAGCTTCGTCATAGTCGGAACCGAACCCGGAAGCATCAATGCGGCTCCCATCTTTCAAAAGGACGCCTGGCTTTTCCTGACCACGCTCGCCAAATCGAATCAATTTCATCTTATGGATTCTCCTTAAAAGTTGCGATGCAGCAAAACACTGAAGCGACCCAGCTTCCCTTACCGCAGCAATGTGAATGGCAGACAGGACGTCGATGTTAACAGGGCGTTGACGCTGATCCCACCTGGGCAGATCGTCATGATTGCATTATGATACTATAAATTTCTATCGCTCTTTCCAATTATCATATATAGTGACAATTTCTTGATCGCATGATCAGTCCGTCGCAGCCAAAGTTCCTGTTACAAAGGAGACCGGTTTGATGATGAGGAGAATTCTTGCATCACTGATCCTGGCTTCATGCGTTGTCGTGCCGTCCCTGGCACTGGGCCAAACCACCGGCGATCGCATCGATTTTTATTTTGGCGACTGGCATAACTCTACCGAGCGGATGACACACGGATCTCTCGCTGAAAGAGATATTTTTACACGCGGTGACCCGCATAATCCCACTCAAAAAGGCGCCGTCCTTCGCTTCGTCAACTCCCACACCTACGCAACATTGGCGCCCCACGCCTCGACAAAGGCAACCCGCCTTGACGGACAACAAGAGATCTACTTCATCCAATCTGGTCACGGTACCGCAACGGCAGCGGGACAGACCGCAGATCTCTATCGCAATATCGCGATCCTAGTGCCGGCAAATCTGGAGTTCACCCTGAAGAACACAGGAGATGAACCCCTCGCAATGTACGTGATCAACGAACCTACGCCTCCAGGTTTCCGGCCGAACGCAATCATTCTCGTCAAGGATGAGAACAAGCTTCCTATCAGTTCCAGCGACGGGCACTGGGCTCACATCGTGAAGACTATTTTCGTAACTGCAGACGGCCTGGGCACATTGCAGAGCGTATTGACTGTGACCATTGACCCGCTAACCATGGGTCAGCCTCACATCGTAGATCACGATGACATTGAAGAAGTCTGGACCGCTCTGGATGGCACAAGCCTCGCATTCGTGAGCAACCAGTTGCGGCGCCAAACTCCGGGGATGGCGTTTTACCACATTCCTGATAACAAGACACCGCACACCAACATCAACCAGAATGAAGATTCGCAGGTTAAGTTTCTCTATTTTGGCCGATACCATCCGCACGAACCCAGACCGTAGACCAGAAGGCCTAACATCCGAGGAGGCGCTATGCCCCGCGCAACGCTTGCGTTTTTGACCGCATCCGCACTGGCCCTGATACTGCCCGCGCTGGTATTGGCGCAAGCAGCACCGCCATCGAGTGGAACGAAAAACGCTATCAACGGAATCAATTCGTATCCGGGCCCGGAGTTCGTGAAATATGCAAAGGAGCGGGAACCGAACGACCGCCGAATCGACCTGTTTATCAGCGACTGGCAGGGATCGATGCCGCGATCGGAGCATGGCTCACTGGTTCTGCGCGACATTCTCGTACGCGGAGATAACTTCGCGCCACCGCAGAAAAGCGCTGTGCTGCGCGCCGCCAACTTTCTCGCCTACGGACGGCTCGCTCCTGGCGCATGGACAACTCCCTCGCGGCTCGACGGCCAGCAGGAAGTCTATTATGTTCTCGGCGGTGAGGGTGAAATCACAGCGGGTAGCGACACTGCAAAACTACATAAAGACGTCGCTGTTCTGATGCCTGCTGGGATTGAATTCGTGATGAAGTCCATCGGCGACGAACCACTCACCATGTATGTCATCAACGAGCCCACGCCAGGCGGGTTTCATCCGAAGGAAAAGATGTTGGTCAAAGATGAGGGACTGGCGCGTCAGAGGACGCCCGCGGGCGGCGATCCTTACATTGTTGGCGGAGCGTCCGGTCATTGGGCGCACATTGTCAGAGAACTGTTTTCGCCGGCTGATGGGCTGGCTACGGAACAGAGCGTGATCACCGTCACCGTCAATCCGCTGACACTGGGGGAACCGCACCCGCATCGTCCGGGTCAGGAAGAAGTCTGGGCCGCAATCGATGGGACGAGTCTGATCATGATGGGAACCGAATTGCGGATACAAAAACCGGGGATGGCCTACATGTTGCCGCCCGATTCGGCAACCATACACTCCAACATCAACATCAGCGACAAGCCGGTGAAGTTTTTATATTTCGCAAAATTCCCTGAAGGTGACAACTACACCCATGCTGTTGTTCCCGCGCATCAGTAAAGTTTCGATATTTCGCGCGAGTGATCCGCGCTCCCGCGACCACGAACAGTTACATGCAGAAGAACAATCCATGAAGCCGACCCTGCGTCTTGCCTTACTCGCTTTTTTAATCGTCCTTTCCGTCCCTCGTGCCTGGAGCGCGCCCGCGGCCGAGTACTTTGTTTATTTCGGCACGTATACCGGCTTCACTTACATGAAGGAAGGGCTTCCGGACGGCGGAAGCAATAGCAAGGGGATCTACGTAAGCCGCTTCCAACCTGCGACGGGTGCTGTGAGCAAGCCTGAACTTGCCGCCGAGATTGTTAATCCCGCGTTTCTTGCGGTTCATCCCAATCAACGGTTCCTCTATGTCGCGACCGAGGACCCCTTATCGCTGGGACCGGATTTCGATCACGCATCGTACGTGAGCGCCTTCGCAATCGATTCCAAAACCGGCAAGCTGCACTTGCTGAACACGCTGCCTACTGGAGGAACAAGCACGTGCTACCTCTCCATCGATAAGACCGGCCACTACGTACTGATGGCAAACTTTGGCAGCAGCAGCGTCACGGTTTTGAGAATCAAGGACGACGGGTCGCTCGGTGAACAAACTGCCTTCATGAAGCACATCGGGAGAGGCAAGGACCCTTCCTTCCAGTCGCAGGCTCACCCCCACTCCATCGACGTTTCACCGGACAATCGCTATGCCATCGTTTCCGATCTTGGCGTGGACAAGCTGTTCATCTATCGCTTCGACGCCGCCACCGGCGCGCTTTCGCCAGACGAGGCGCCGTTCGTTGCCATGGAACCCGGCGGAGGTCCGCGTCATTTTGTTTTCGATGCCGCCGGCAAATTTGGATATTCGCTTAAAGAAATGAGCGGCTTTGTCACTGTCCTGGCTTGGGATCCTAGGCAAGGTACTTTCACCAGTGTGCAGGACGCGAGGACGCTTCCCCCCGATTTCATTGGATCAAGCGACAGCGCTGAAATCGCCATTCATCCAAACGGGAAATTCCTTTACGAGTCCAATCGCCGCTTCCGCGGACCCAACTTGTGGGGACCGGACACGATCGGTGTATTCGCGATCGACCCGTTGAAAGGCACCTTGACAGAGATTGAGCAGGTGCCGCCGGGAGGCACCATGCCACGCAATTTTGCGATCGATCCCAGCGGATCGTACTTGTTTTCTGCTAATGAACTGACCGGGAACGTCCGGCTTTTTCGAATAGACAGTCAGACCGGTCGACTCACTCCGACGAATACCAATTTGAAAATTGATGTGCCAGTATCGATCGTATTTGTTCCCTCGGGAAAGTAGGGGCGGCGACCGTTTTCCACGACTTCGGACTCGCGGCAGGGAGATCAGGAACCTTCATGAGACGTATTCAATACGTGTTCTTTTTCGTTGTCACATTCGGACTTGCCGTTCTGGCGGGCCAGACCACGCCGTCCCAGGACAGCGACTACTTCATGTATGTCGGCACCTATACCGGGTTCAAGTACGTGCATCACAGCAAGCCGTATGGACTTGGCGAGAGCAAGAGCAAGGGAATTTACGTCAGCCTCTTTCACCCAGCGACGGGCGAAATCAGCGAGCCCGAGCTGGCCGCCGAGATAATCAATCCTTCATTCCTGACGATCTCTCCCGATCATCGATTCCTTTATGCGGTCAGCGAAGATCCACTTTCCGTCGGGCCGCCGCTCGATCACTCGTCTTACGTGAGCGCGTTTGCAATTGATCATGCGACGGGAAAGTTGCGTCTCCTGAACACCGTTCCGGCCAGTGGTACCAGTACCTGCTACATCTCCATCGACAAAACCGGAAAATTCGTGATGATGGCCAACTTCGGCAGCGGGAGCGTCTCGGTTGTCCGCGTAAAGGATGACGGCTCGCTTGGAGAGCTTACCGCCTTCATTCAGGATGTCGGGCATAGCGTGGATCGCTCGATTCAAAACGAGCCGCACACCCATTCGATCCTGGTTTCTCCCGATAACCGTTACGCCATTGTCTCTGACCTCGGGCTGGACAAGGTACTCATCTTTCGTTTCGACGCGGAGACCGGAAAACTTTCGCCGCCCGATCCTCCATTCGCCACCGTTTATCCTGGCGGCGGTCCGCGCCACTTTGCCTTTGATCCCGCCGGAAAGTTCGGGTACCAGTTGAGCGAAATGAGTGGGATTGTGGACGTATACGCCTGGGATCCTTCGAAAGGCACTCTGACTGGGGTACAACGCGCCCACACCGTGCCCCACGATTTTTTCGGCGGTAATCACAGCGCTGAGATTGAGGTTCACCCCAGCGGAAAGTTCCTTTACGAGTCCAACCGGCGGACGAAGAGCGAAACGGAGAGGGCGCCGGACACCATTGGCGTGTTCTCCATTGATCCGCAGAACGGAATGCTAACCGCGGTTGAACAGTCGCTTACAGGGGGCGTCATGCCGCGCAGTTTCAAGATCGATCCGACGGGTGCCTACTTGCTGGCCGCCAACGAACTGTCCAATAACGTAGTGCTCTTCAAAATTGATGGCGCTTCCGGCAAACTCTTGAAAACCGGCACGGAGGTGAAGGTGGACACGCCGGTATGTATACAGTTCGTTCCCGTTCGCCCGTGATCAGACTCTGGACTCGTTTACGAGGCTGCACAGATAATTGTCATATAATATAACCGTAGTCGAGAAAACATGAGACGACGCCATAAATCCCTCAGCTGCTTCCTCGACAGGGCTTTGGTGCCTTCCCTTCTCGTACTAGTTTCGTTGGAGCTTTCCAGGCTGGCGACTTCCCAGGATCAAACCACTTCGTTCCACGGTGCGCCTGCATCCGCTCAGCAGACAAAGAATCCGTACGGGGGAAAATCGGAAGCGATATTGGGCGGCCGAGGCGTCTACACCATCAATTGCGCCGGTTGCCATGGAACATCGGGTGAAGGTTCGGGCAATGTCCCTCCGTTAGCCGGGGGAAATGTTCAAAAAGCTTCTGACGGAGCAATCTTCTGGTACATCACTCGCGGCGACGCCAGTAGTGGAATGCCTTCCTGGGCAGCGTTGTCGAAAGAACAACGCTGGCAAGTGGTCACGTTTCTAAAATCGCTGACCGGAGCACAATTGGAGCTCGCGCCAGCCAATCATTCTGCGGCGCCGGTTCCATCTGCAAAATCAAACGCGCCGCCACCAGCTCCGCCGTTCACCGATTACAGGTTCGAAGAACCCGGCACGATTCGACACATCAGGGTGCAGGACCTTCCTGCGCCATTTGCGACTTCGTCGGCGGCGGCGGGCCCGAAGATTGTTGCGCGTCCTGAAAATGCCTGGCCGAAGGCCCCCAAAGGTTTCAAAGTTGAACTTTATGCTTCGGGTCTCAACAATCCCCGCCTGATGCGCAGAGCCCCCAACGGCGACATTTTCCTGGCTGAAACCAGTGCCGGCGACATCAAGGTATTCCGCGGAATCGCCGCGGATGGCAAGCCTGAGCAGGTACAGATTTTCGCAACGGGGTTGAACACGCCTTTTGGCATTGCCTTCTATCCTTCCGGACCCGATCCGCAGTGGGTGTATATCGCCAACATGGACTCGGTCGTTCGCTTCCCCTATCACAGCGGCGATCTGACCAGCGCTGGGCCACCGCAACATCTGGCCGATCTTCCCAGCGGCGGGCATCACCGTTCGAGGGACGTCCAGTTTTCTCCGGACGACAAGAAAATGTTTGTCTCGGTCGGGTCGCACGAAAATGTTGACGACGCACCCGAAGAAAAGAATCGGGCTGCGATTCTCGAATACAACCCCGACGGGTCAGGTTTACGCGTATACGCCTCGGGGATTCGCAATGCTGTCGGGCTGGCGATCAATCCGAAGACCGGCGAGTTGTGGTGTTCCGTGAATGAACGCGACGGGCTGGGAAATAATCTCGTGCCCGACTACATCACTCATGTCAAGGAGGGCGGCTTCTATGGCTGGCCATGGTGGTACGTGGGAGGCCACGAGGAACCGCGTCTCGCGGGGAAACACCCCGAACTGAAGGACAAAGTCATCACGCCCGACGTGATATTGCAGCCGCATAATGCGTCATTGCAGATGACGTTCTACGATGGCAAACAATTTCCCGCGGAATATCAGGGAGATATTTTTGCCGCCGAGCATGGCTCGTGGAACCGGCTGCCCCGTGCTGGATACGAAGTCATCCGCGTGCCTCTTCATCAGACCGGGCTTGCGACCGGGGAATATGAGGATTTTCTCAGCGGCTTCGTTGTGGATGACGACAGTGTCTGGGGCCGGCCAGTTGGAGTTGCGGTAGCACCGGATGGCTCCCTGCTGGTAAGCGATGATGGCTCAGGTTCGATTTGGCGCGTTGTGTACACGGGAAAATGACCTTGAAAAAATATTGCACGTCAAAATTTGGACAAATGATCAGCCAGTCAAACGCGAAGCTCGGGATTTTTGCCGCTTTCTGCTTGATCGCATTGCCGGGCTCACTCGCGTGGTGCCAATCCGATTGGCCGATGTACGGTCATGATGAATCAAGCACCAGATTCTCTCCTCTCAACCAGATCAATACTCAGAATGTTCAGAACCTCACGCGAGCGTGGACCTATCACATGAAGAAGGATGGGCCTCGGCCTTTGGCAGCAGGAGCGGCTGGCAGAGGCGGCGGGAGACGTTCCTCCCAGGCCACTCCTATCGTCGTAAATGGCAAGCTGTACATGCCGACGCCGTACGGAACTGTCATCGCCCTCGACCCAGAGACAGGTCAGGAATTATGGTCTTACAAACTGGATCATGGCCGGCCAGCAGGCCGTGGCGTGGCTTTCTGGCATGGAGATTCCAGAACGCCTGCATCGATTCTTTTCGGAACGAGCGACGGGCGCTTGATCTCCCTGAATGCAGAAACCGGAAAGCCCACCGCAGGCTTCGGAGAGAACGGCGCCGTAGACATAAAGACGGACATTTTGAATGGTTTCCCGAACGCCCAATTTGACGTCACCTCGCCAGTCACTATCTATAAGGATCTCGCTATCGTCGGCGGCCAGATTCAAGAGTCGCCGGGCACGGGCGCTGCGGGCGATCCGCGAGCGTGGGACGTACACACCGGGAAGTTGGTGTGGCGTTTTCATTCTGTGCCTCACCCCGGTGAAACCGGCAATGACACCTGGGAGGGTAATAGCTGGAAGAACCGCTCCGGTACCAACGTCTGGGGCTTTATGAGTCTCGACCTCGAGAGAGGTTTGATATTTCTTCCCTTCGGATCGCCCGCGTACGACTTTTATGGCTCCGATCGAAAGGGCAAGAATCTCTTTGGCAACTCGTTAGTCGCGCTCCATGCCGACACCGGGAAACTCGCGTGGTATTTCCAGGTCGTTCATCATGACACCTGGGACTACGACCTCGAATCTTCTCCCGTGCTCATGGATGTAGTTCAAGGCGGAACAAAGATTCCTGCGGTAGCGATCATTGGGAAGAACGGCCTGATGTTTATCCTCGATCGGCGCGATGGTAAGTCGATCTACGGAGTGGAGGAACGCCCAGTACCCGCGAGCGAAATACCTGGCGAAGCCAGCTGGCCCACACAACCGTTTCCTCTGAAGCCGCCACCATTGGGGCGCAACACTTTCGGCCCTGACGAAATCGCTTCGGTGACCCCCGAACAAAAGAAATTCTGCACCGATCTTTTCGCCACCGAAGGCGGCATGCAAAGCGGCGGTCCCTATACCCACTATGGCCCCAAGCTGACTGTAGTTTTTCCGGGCACGCTTGGGACGACGAACTGGCCCGGCATGTCGTTCAACCCGACCTTGGGATATCTCTTCATAAATACCGTGGATATTGCCGACGTTGGCAAGGTCACTAAAACCGCAGACGGTTCAGATCCCTTCTATGAGCGAACCAGCCCCTGGGGTTTCTATGCACGATTCTGGAACAACGACAAATTCTGGCCGTGCCAGCAACCACCCTGGGGACAGCTTTGGGCCATCAACGTGAATACGGGCGAAGTCGCATGGAAGGTGCCGTTCGGGATCATCGAGGAACTGGAAGCCAAAGGCGTTCACGGAACGGGGACGTTGAACTTTGGAGGTTCGATTAGTACAGCAGGAGGACTCTTGTTCATCGGGGCAACGAACGATCAGCGATTCCGCGCGTTCGAGGCTGCGACAGGGAAAGTGTTGTGGGAGACCAAGCTCGACACGGGATCTTACGTCACTCCCATGACCTATCAGGGTAAAGGCGGCAAGCAATATGTAGTCACCATCGCGAGCGGCGGCAGTTTCTACGACACGACGGCGGGCGATTCTGTAATCGCATTCGCCTTACCGTAAGTTTTGTTGGGCAGAGCTTTCTGTCGCCACCGCTGGCATCTTCGCCACTGTGCGTCAGACGCCTATGATTATCCGCAAAACAACAATTTGCTCACAACGTAACGGGGAGAAGCGTTAAGAGTATTCTTCCGCGGGAAGGGTTGAGACTGCGGCCGGTAGATCCCGGCCGCAGGCAAAACTTGTGAGGTTAATCTTCACTGTTTGTCGTACACAACCAGTTCGTGGAAGGGCTTGCCGTCTTTGTCAGTCCCATCCATTGTGAAAGTCGTCGTCTTGCCGTCTTTCGACAGGACCGCTTTGCTCTTATTCGTCTTACCGTTGGAATTCCAGATCTGCTCGTTGGTGTGATCGTTCACTTTTTTTACCAGTACGGTCGTATTGTCCCGGCCAATAATGGGTACGGCTTGCCCTTCAATCGGCTTGTAGTGCCAGGAAATACTCTTGCCCTCGGAAGTAGTTTCGTTGATGGTGACCGTGCCATCAGGATCGACGGTCGCCATGTCCACCTGTGGAGGCGGCCCGGGAAATTTGGACTTCGCGAAATTTGCTTTCCATGTGCCGGCAAAGCCGCCTGCAGGCATGTCTGCAGCTTTGACGGTCAGCGAGATAACGACCAGGGAGAGAGCTAAAACCACCAAGCGCATTTTCATGGTGATATGATACCACCATTAGCTTGGGCGTCAATCAATTTGCTGCCCACGGAAGCTCGTCCTTCGCATTTGGCCTTTGACTCTTCCCGCTTATATTGTGGAAGTGGAGGAAATAATGGTTCGAGTCGGAGTGGATGCGGCCGTGGACGACGCGCTGTTGAAAGACTTCACAAAGCAGGCCCAGGTAGTCAGAATCGCCAGAGATGCGCAGACCGCAACTGAAATAGAGTTCTGGATCCCATTGTCGCCGTCTCCAAAAGTAGTGCAGAGTCAGTGGTCGCACTTAAAAGGTGTACGCGTGGTTCAGGCTCCCTGGGCGGGGGTGGATTTGGTCCGGCGAATCTTTCCTCCCGAGATCATCTTTTGCGATGCCCGCGGAGTTCATGACATTCCGACCGCCGAATGGGCAGTGACTGCAGTCCTGGCGATGCAGAAATACCTTCCGTTCTATGTTGATCTCCAGAAGCAGGGTGACTGGAGCCGGCGCCTGGAAGCACGGGAGATCTACCGTCTATCGCATGGTGCAGACACAAATCCCCCCGCGCTGCTGGACGAAGTGGCGGACTCCACAATTCTGATCGTCGGGTATGGATCCATCGGAAAGGCCATAGAAACGCGGCTCGCGCCGTTCGGTCCAAAGTTTTTGCGTATCGCGCGAACCCCGCGAGTGGGGGTTGAACCAGAGAGCAAGCTGGACGAGTTTCTGGGCCAGTCTGACATCGTGATTTTGATCGTGCCGTTAACTTCCGAAACGCGGCACTTGATGGATGCCAAACGTCTCGCGATGATGAGGTCCGGGGCTCTGCTGGTGAATGCCGCACGCGGCGGGATCGTCGACAGTGACGCGTTGCTGCAAGCGCTCAATGAAAAAAGACTTCGCGCCGCCATCGATGTGACCGACCCGGAGCCGCTCCCGCCGGGACATCCCTTATGGAACGCTCCCAATCTCCTCATCACTCCGCACGTTGCTGGGGACAGCGCAAAGTTCATGAAGCGGCTTTTTGTCTTGGCCAGCGCTCAGGTGGAGCGTTTTGCAAAGGGTGAGCCCTTGGTGAATGTGGTAACCGGGGAATACTAACGAAGCGCTGACAAATATGGCGTAGTCATCTTTTTTGTCATCCGCCATCGATTTCATTGCGCGGGAAGTAGGAGATTCGGATCTGCGCAAGTGAAGTGCTGCGCAGACGTTGAAAGACTCGGAATTTCAAGCATTATGATATTATGATTAGCTGAAATTTTCCCTCCCGGATTGCGCGCGTTCAGTTAGCTTGTCACGAACGAGGTTTTAAATGCGACGATTGCAACCGATATTCATGCTGGCGGTCGTACCATTACTCTCCTTTCTTATGTCTGCCCAAACTTCTCCGAAGTCTTCACAAAGCGGAACGCTTCTCGTGGCGAATAAAGGAACCAATAGTGTAGGCATCATCGATCCCGCCGCCGGACGGCAGGTGGCCGAGGTTCCGGAAGGCGGAGTGACTGGACACGAGATCACGACATCCCCGGACGGCAAACTTGTCTACGTCCCGATCTACGGGAACTCGGGCGTGGGCCAACCCGGCACTGACGGCACCAACATGGTGGTCGTCGATCTGGCCACCCGAAAAGTTACTGGCAATGTTGATTTTGGCAAAGGTGTGCGGCCGCACTGTCCGGTGTTCAATCCGAAGGACGGCCTGTTGTACGTTACAACCGAACTGGAAAAATCAGTCAGCATCATTGATCCGGCCACGCTGAAAATCATCGGCTCCGTTCCAACCGGGCAGGAGCAGTCGCACATGCTGGCGATCACCCGCGACGGTCACCGCGGTTACACCGCAAACGTGGGGCCGGGAACCGTCTCCGTTCTCGATCTTGACGCGCGACGAACTCTCGCCATCATTCCGGTTTCTCCTCAGATTCAACGCATCTCGCTTTCGGTTGACGACAAGCTGGTTTTCACTTCCGATGTAACCAAGCCTCAACTTGCCGTCATCGATACCGCCACCAATAAAATTAAGACCTGGGTACAGTTACCCGGTCTCGGCTACGGAAGCGCGCCGACCGCTGACGGACACTGGCTCGTCATCGCGCTGCCACTGGTGCATCAGGTGGGTGTGGTGGATCTCAACACCATGAAGGTAGCCCATACGATTGATCTTCCTGCCAGACCTCAGGAGGTGATCATTTCTCCCGATGGCAAGTTCGCGTACGTCTCGTGCGACCAGAGTGGAAAGGTAGCTGTCATTAGTCTTTCGGATTGGAAGGTTCAGCACATCATTGACGCAGGCGCAGGTGCCGACGGTCTCGCTTACGCGATGGCACGCTAACCAGATCAATCTCAACGAACACGTGACAGACAACTGACATCGAGGAGTCGGGGGGAGACCAATGAACGAAATCCAGAGAAGCAGAAGCTGGTTGTCCGGCAGAAATTTTGTTGGCATGGCATTGTCGTTGCTTGTCATCTCATTGGCGCCTGTAGCGGCGCAAGTCGTCGCCAAGCCGCCCGTAACGACGCCCTCCGCTGGAGGCAATAGTTTCGACGGACCGGGAGCGGTGCGGTATCAGCCATCCAGGGATTCGCTGGACCGAAGAATTGATATGTTCATCGGTGACTGGCACGATTCGATGCCACGTCACGCCTTTGGCTCTTTGGTCCTGCGCGATATTCTCACTCGCGGCGACAACTTCAATCCACCACAGCCCGGAGCGGTATTGCAAGCCGCCAATTTCCTTGCGCTCGGACGTCTTGCCCCGGGTAATTCCACAACACCCTCACGTCTGGACCATGAGCAAATTGTCTTTTACGTGGCGAGTGGAACTGGAGAAATTACTGCTGGCGGGAAAACCGCGACGCTCCACAAAGACATTGCGGTGTTCGTTCCGGCGGACATGGAATTCGTCATGAAGAACACAGGTGACGGAGAGCTAACAACATATGTGGTCAGCGAACCGACTCCCCCGAACTTTGTTCCCGCCAAACAAATGCTGGTTACGAACGAGCGCCAAGTTCCGGTCAGGACCCCGATGGCTGCATCGCCGTACACGCTTCCTGGCGCCTCCGGACATTGGGCCCACGTAGTAAGAGATCTCTTCTCCAAAACAGACGGCTTGGCCACCATCGGCGATCTGATTACAGTCACGATCGATCCGATGACCATGGGTGAACCGCATCCGCACAATCCAGGCCAGGAAGAAATCTGGGCAGCGATTGATGGCAACAGCCTGGCATTCATCGGCACCGAGTTGCGCGTTCAGCGTCCGGGAATGGCCTATATGATTCGTCCGGACCAATCCATGACTCATTCGAACATTAATTCCAGCGACGCTCCGGTCAAATTCCTGTGGTTCTCGGGCAATTCTCTCAAGAGGTAGAACCGACTGACCTGCGGCCCCAGCCTTGGTTATCACCAAAGGCCAAGAAGTTACTCAAACGGGACTGGGGAAATCCTTCCGCGTGAATACTTCATTTCCATCGTGGTCGATGATTTAGGATTCCAGCCATGCAACAGTCGTTCGCCAGGAAGAAACTGTTCGTCCTGATTCCGCTGCTCGTTGTCCTCTTCTTACATCTCAGTTGCCTGCGAAAACCACTTACCATCCGTTTGGCGGGAGACGAATGGTTTCTCAATTCCCTGACGAAAACAGGAATGATCGGCAACTTCGAAAAGCAGACCGGCATGCACGTGGAAGTGCTGCACAAAAACGATCAAACGATCATGAGCGATCTCGATCGAGGGCCAACCTTCCGCGAGGGCGCGTTGGACGTAGTTGTGATGCGGCACCGGTGGCTTGGCGCTATGGTTCAGAAAAATCAGCTCTTACCGATTGATGCCTTTCTCGCCGACACCACTCTGCATGACGCCACCTTCGTGCCCGATCAACAATTATTTCCCGACTGGTGGCGCGAACTCAGTTCTTACGGGACCGCCACTTATGGTTATCCGTTCACCGGGCTGACGACGTTCCTGTGCTATCGCAAGGATCTTCTGGATGACCCGTTAAACCAAACCAAGTTTCAAAGCTCGCTATCGTCGCGAACTGAAACCGCCTGCCACTTGGGCGGAGTATATGCAGGTAGCAGAGTTCTTCACGCGACCCGACGAGCATTTCTACGGCACTTACATTCAGGGAAAGCAAGGACTCGCGCTTTGGTACGAGTGGCTGAACTTCGCCTATTCGTTTGGCGGGAACATCCTCGATATTCGGCACGGTTGGAAATATGGCGATGTCGTGGTGAACTCTCCCCAAAACGTTACGGCCACTGAGCAGTACGTCAAGCTGATCCCCTTCAGCCCTCCCGAAACGCTGAACTATGGCTGGAATGAAGCGCAAACCGCAATGCAGCAGGGACAGGTATTCATGGGTTTGCTGTGGAACGATCAGGCCGCATTCCTGGAAGATCCCAAGATCTCCAAGGTTGCAGGGAAAATTGGTTACGGTCTGGTGCCTTCGGATTCCTTTGAATCTTTCAGCCAAATGGAAGGTCTAACCTATCTCATCCCTGCGGAATCGAAACATCCTCGCGAAGCCTATCGATTCATCGAGTGGGCAATGTCCAACCAGGTACAGGTCCAACAAACATTGCAAGGAAGCGGGTCGCTAAAGAAATCGACGTACGACGACCCCAAAGTAAAAGACATCCCATACACTTCAACTTTTTTATCCGCCATCCCCGTAGCGAAGCTGAAGCCGACAATACCGGAAGCTGCCTTGATGACCGAAGCGATGGAGGTTCATCTCTCTGAAATTGTTCGCGGCAAGACCTCACCGAAAGCAGGACTCGACAGTCTCGCTCTCGACATTCAACGCATTCTCGGCTACAAGACGCGACTTCGCTACCAGGTCAGAGTGAACCAATAAAATTCAAGCGTGATGGATGCCGGGCCAGGCGGCAGACTATTCATTTCTGTCCCTTTTGAGCAAGCGGTGCGTCCTTTTTCGGAAGCGGGAGAATTTCGCTGGCCGACAACTCTGCTGGGAATGCCAGGTTGAAAAAGCAAACCATCATTTCGTCGAAACTCTGTTGCCCCCAAATCACCGTTTTCGTCGGGTCGGGATTTTCAGGGTTGTTCGCTGAATTGTCGAAATGCGCCGTGCATTCAATCCTGGTTCCCTTCGGCAGCGTAATCGGTTTTTCCAGGTTGTACCAAAGCTGCCAGTGCCAGTTGTAATGCGGCACATTCAGGATGGTTCGTGTTTCTCCGTCAGGAAACACGAGTCGGTATGCCATATCTTTGCCCCGCGTGTGCATGTGCGGATGTAAGCCCAGCAATGTCACTTCGTGGCGCACGATGAAAGAGGAATCCACCCGGTAGTCTGGATCGCCCGGAGGAATCTTGAAGCTTTCATTCACCGCCGACAAAGTCATGACCCGCTCTTTTGGAGGCTCTTTGGCGAAAACCAGTCCAACGCTCGCCTGGTCCGTCGTCGCTTTTCCTTCCGGCATGTAGTGCACTTCCAGAACAATATCTGATCCAGCCGGGACGAGTTTTGCCTGTCCCTCTTTGAAAATGTCGGGAGGTTGACCCGGCGCGTATCCGACTAACCAGTCACTTGGCACGTCATCCGGATCGGCACTTGCGTTCGTCTTGGAGGGTGGCGCTTCGAAGAACACATTCTTGGGTTGGTCCTTGAAATAATTCGACCCGGGCCGGCGGACATACGCGACAATATGATGCACCACGGAGCGATCCGACGGCGCCGCTTCTACAAACTGAACCCACCTGTCTTTCGTGAAACCAGTGGGCAGAATGACGTATTGATATTCGAGAACGCCGCTGTCGGGGATAGAAAACGGCTTGGGCAGTTGGAATATGACGTCCGGTTTTGGAATCGACCATCCTTGAACGAATTGCCGCTCAGGAGGAAGATCTTTTGCATCGCCCTTCGGCGCACCGGCGTTCACCCAGGCAACAATCGTATCAATCTGCGCCTGGGTCAGTGACCGGTTATTTTCAAACTTTTCGGTATGTCCATCCTCGAACCAGGGCGGCATCTGACGCTGCGTCACCATCTGCTTCATGGCCTTTGCCCATGGCCTTGCGTCTTCGTAGGTCGTCAACGAGAACGGCGTCCCTTCACCGGGACGGTGGCAGCTCTGGCAATGCTCTTGCACGATGGGCGCAACATCTTTCGTAAACGTAATGCCGGAGGTGCTGGTTGCCCCGATCGGCGGATTCGAATCGTCTGGTGGCTGGCTTGGATGATTTGTCATACCCGGCATCTGACCGAATACAAACGTCGCCACACACAATTGCACAACGAGGATCAAACCTATCAGCTTCATCGTCGGCCCACTTCCTTCTTACTTAATCCTGGCGATCAACTGCTCCGAGCGTTACAAGATCGCGATGCTCGTCGGCTGAGAAACAGAGGCTACCCTGACGGGTGTGGAGAGCACGCGCGTGCTTAAATCAATCTTCATCCTCAACACCGCATCGCTGGTCAACGCCAGTAAACTCTCGCCGTCCGCCGTTACGTGCAGCTTCGTCGCTTGAACGTTATCCGGTCCGGGCAACGATGTGAGAGAGCCGTTCTCCGCAATCTTCCAGCTTTGAAGCTCATTTCCGTGCGAACTGTACAGACTCTCGCCCGAAGGATGCATCGCCAGCGCAGCCGTCCCGCGCGCGCGAACGGTCCAAACGGTCTGCTCACACTTCAGAATCTTGCCCAAGATCGAGTCATAGCCAAAGCTCGACACCGACCCGTTCAGTGAGTGGGCCACAAACAGACGTTTGCCATTTGGAGCCAACACCAGGCTACTCGGCCCGCTGCCGGCCGTGACTTCGTTCCGGCGAACTACCGCAAGCCTGCCCTCGTGGATGGAAAGTACACTGAGCCGATCGCTGCCCTGGTCCGCCGTCAATACGCGGCCCATTCGGTCGAATACCAGCGCCGAAGGATGCGCCCGCGTCTGCTGTGCATGGGGTCCCGAACCAGTCTCTTTCAGAATTCCCGACACGCGGCCAAGCAATCCATCCTCACCGACGGACAGAACGTTGAAGGCGCCACCGCCGTGCACCGCCACCACGAGAGTCCGACCATCAGGCGCGAGTGCCAGGTCTTGCGGCAAGATACCTGAAAGCGATAACGGAACGCGGTTCTTAAATTCGAGCAAACCAGCACTCCGGTCAATGGCGAATGCCTCCGCACTCCCGCGTGGCAAATTGCCGTACTCAAACAATCTGTTAGTTACATATAAATTCCCGTTGCGGATTGCCATTGCCACCGGGTGCGCGCTCGCAATAGTCTGCCGCTTCGTGAATATTCCATCTGCCGCGATCGAATAGACATGGATCGCGTGCTCCGCGCCGATGTAGGCAAATTTCGCCCGGCGCGTTGGAGCGCCCACAGACGCCCAGCCGAACCGGCTGCCGATAGCCCCAGGCAGCAATGTGCCGCCCACCATCTGCACAAAACGCCTGCGATCCAATCGGATTGGCTTCTTCATCCGCGTCTCTCTTTAACTAAAACAAATTAACCCCGAATCGACATCGCATGGTGGAAGACGTTGTTGGGGTCGTATTTCCTCTTTATCTGTTGCAGGAATTCGTAATTTGGTCCGTAGTAGAGCTCGGGCCAGTACGCGTAGTCGAGCATGTCCTTGTCGGGATAGTTGATGTAGCATCCCTCATAATTTTCGTTTGGAAAAGGCGTGCCCTGATGTGCGGCATCGACCTCAGGGCTGGAGTAGAGATCTTTATAAAAGTCGCGTATCCAGGTGTTATGCCCTTCGTCTTCCCCGGGATTCGTCCAGAAGCTCATGAATTGCAGCTTGATGATGCTGGAGCGCTGGAAGGCCACAGTCTTCTTGAGCATCTCTTTGCGGTTGATCGCGCCACCGTAGGAGTCAATCTCCACCACCGAACGCGAAAGGTCGACGCCCGGTATCATGCGCGTCAGGTGCTTGTAAAACATCTTGGCCTCATACGCCGTGAAATTTTTCTTCATGTATGCGGACTTGTACTTGGATCGCGAGAAACCGTGGCGCACTCCTCCCGCGGCTTCGGTATCGGCCCATAAGACACGTGTCATGGAATGCGGCCCGAAACCTTCAGGCGGGCGGTTGCTGACCGGCGGCGTCGGGAATATCGCCGAAGGCTTATAGGCATCGAACAGCGCGAGGAACTCATCGAGCACTTTCGTGTCCTTGCAGGTGCCGTCCGGATTGCAAAACTGCACCGACACTGTCATAAACCCGCTGGACTGGTGGCTTCCATCGATGATGGCAAACAGGCCCCATGTCTCAGGGTCCTGCCCGCGCCCGGCGAAGTAGTTGCCGAAGGTGTCGAGGATCTTCGTAAACCTGTCCTCGGTCATCTCAGCCCAGGGAAAGATCAGGGTCGACACCATCACCTCTTGCGGCGCCGGTGGCAACTTGTCGAAAACATAGTCGACGATAACGCCGAAGTTTCCTCCACCGGCGCCTCGGCAGGCGCGCTGAAGATCGACATCCTGCTTCTCTCTACAGGTACGAAGATCAACCTTCCCCTTCGAGTCAACCGTGAGGATATCGATCCCAGTCACCCAATCGGCTGTTGTCCCGTACAGCCGTGAAAGAAAACCATAGCCGCCGCCCGTGATGTGCCCGCCCGCACCAACGGAATCGCACGTACCACCCGGCAGGGTCACGTTGTAAAGCTTGTAGAGATCTTGATACGCCTTACCCAGCGTCGCGCCGACTCCCACCCGATAACTCGCGTTATCGCGCAGCGCGGTGCCTACGTGATTCATCATCGACATATCGATCAGCGTGCCATTGGGATTGTTCGCGAAGAAATCTTCGTAGCAATGTCCGCCAGAACGAATCGTTGGCCGCTGTCCCGCGCTGACCACGCGCTGCAGTATCTCTGCCGCGTCTTCAGAAGTCTGACACAGTGCAACGCTGCTGATTCCATCCGCCGGGTCTGCAGGCCAGCGGGCATTTCTGGCTCTCTTCAGGTTGTTGAAACGCACGTCACCGCGGCTTACGAGAATGGCCATGTCGTTGTTTCACTTCAACTCCTCAGAGAGCTTAACAGCAGAGAGGGGATGCGATCACTCGCATCCCCTCCCCTTAAAGGTTAACCATGGCATGACGCACCACGGGGTTAATTAGAAGATGAACTTGGCGCTTACCTGGCCAATGCGGCCTGGTGCAGCCGTGGTTGCCTGACCGAATTGGCTGCTGTTGGCATTGCCGATTACACCGCTCGTCAGGAAGTTGGTGTGATTGAAGATGTTGAACATCTCGAAGCGGAAATTCAAGGCCATGCTCTCCGTGATTTTCGTATCTTTTTCCACGCCTAAATCCGTGCTAACCCATCCCGGTCCAGCGAATAGAAACTGTTTGGCGCTGCCAGTTACGCCGCAGACTTCGTAGACGCAGCTAAGGCCGCCGGCAAAGGCTGACGCATTAAAGAAGGTATGTTCCGGATTGCGTGGATCCAGTTTCTGGATGGAACCGATTTGAGTGGGATAGTCGAGGCCGATGTTGGTGAGGGCGTAGTCGCCATTGCTCTTCACGCTAACCGGTAGGCCGGTGTAGAAGCGACTGATGCCGGTGATGTGCCATCCCGTGGTTATCCGGCGCGCACCAAAGTAGTGCGCAAACGGAAGATCCCAGTTGTAGCTCAATGCAAGGTTATGCCGCAGATCGAAGCTTGAAGGTCCGTAGGCACGCCTCGGATCACGTGGATCAAACTTGGCGGACACATCGTCAAGGGAATGGGAGTAAGTATAGCTGGCCAGGAAGGTCAGGTCGCGAGCGCGGCGTTCCGCGGAAACCTGTAACGAGTTGTAGTTCGAGTTACCTGAGTTCTGCAGCCACGTCGCTTGAGCGAAGGCCACAACCGGACCACCCGCGGAGTTGGTGTAGCCCTGGCTGATGGCCTGGTTATTGATCAGACCGGCAAAGGTACCGTAGAAATTCTGTCCACCCTGCGTATAGACTCCGCCTTCGCCGCCTGGGCCGCAGCCGGCAAGCGACTGGCACAGAGCCGCGTTGCCGTAGAGAATGTCTACGCCGCGTTCAATGTGGTGGCCCTGCGTTCCAACGTACGACACAGTCAGTACAGTCGACTTGTCGAGTTGCCGCTGGATCGAGAGGTTGTAGTGCTCGGCCATCTGCGTCTTGTTCTTGTTGTAGTAACCGGGCACGTAGAGAGGCATGAGTGACCCGAACTTGAAGTCTGGAAACGGTCCGGGCCCCGAGGGGAAGGTGAAGGGGAAGTGCTGTCCCTGCGCCACTCCGGTGGCGCGAGTGATGTAGGGGCTGGCAAACTCAGTCGGTTGTGGCGATGCCCAATACAAGCCCCAGGGAGCGTCGCCGATAATTCCGAAGTTCCCTCTGTCCGCAGCTCCCAGGTAATAGACACCGTACGCCGCGCGAATGCTGGTCTTGTTCTCACCCCAAATTCCGCCGGAAGGCGCATAGGCGATACCAATGCGCGGTCCGAAATTGTTGTACTGAGTGGGAGAGATCGTGCTGGGAACTCCCGGATCGCCCGGAACCAGGTTACCCATTGGAGAGTCGGGGAATTTGGTGGATTGCACTCCCGGAACCGGCGTGGTGAGCCGCCCGAAGTTGTCGCTCCATGGCCGGGCCACATCCCAGCGTAGGCCGAGGTTCAATGTCAGGTTTTGGCGGACCTTCCAGGTGTCTGCAACGAACAGCGCGCCATAGCGGGTGCGGTTATCGAGCAACTGGACGGAGCATTGAACGAAGGCCGTTGGAGCGCCTACAAAGTAGTCGGCGACATCTGAACCCGTCTCATTCCCGGTGAATTGGAAATATCCGTTGGGTCCGCATTCGTTTCGAGCATTCAACTGGTAGTAACGGTAATCAGCGCCAAAGCTCAGCGAGTGGCTGCCGATGATCTTGCTGAACGTGTCGCCAATACCGTAGGTGCTGTTGGGCTGGTAGAGGTTCAACCAGTTGTTTCCGACCGCAAAGCTGTTGAACAACAACATCGGCAGCGAAGATGCGTATCCGGGCGTTCCGGTGTTGATTAGACCACCAGTCGTCGGATCCGTATTGAAGCCGTATGTATCGTAGCCTGAAATTGTCGAACTGGCTGCTGGTTGGGCTGTTCGCACTGCGGTGCGGAAAAATTGCAGACGCACCACATTGACCGCGGAGGAACCGAAGGTTTTTGTATTGCTCATCGTGAACAGCTGATTGCGCGACGGCACGGTCGCCGGATAGCCGGGAACGTTGGTGACGCCTTGGTAGGCCTGCTGGTAGACAGGTTGGACCGCGGTCGCATCGTCGTAGTGATAGTAAAACGACCAGTCGCCCGTCATGTGATTAACGAAGTCTACGCGCTGGGCCATGTTGGTATCGATGAGGGATCCGCCGTGGCTTGAGTCGGAATATTGGTTTACGCCCAGATTCGCGGCTGGAATTTGCGAAAGCGTCTTGGCCGCGACAGGGTCGATGAAAGCGGAGAGGTCATGGCCTGGCACGCTGGCGCCCGTACTATCGGTAGTCGTCACGGCGGTGCCCAGTTGGTTGTAGGTAGTGACCCCCGCCGTAACCGGTACGCCGCCGCGCGCTGAAAGGGTGGAAGCCCATGCGTCACCCTGGACGGCATTCGCGAGCAGGCTATCCGGGAAAATACCGTTCCGCTCATCGGCGCTCAGAACGTCCAAAACCCCGGTGCTGACTCCGGCAACGCGTCGGGTTTGTTGAATGTCGGTGAAGAAAAATAGTTTGTCCTTCACGATTGGACCGCCAAAAACGCCGCCAAACTGATGTTGCTTGAGTTCAGCTTTGGTACTGTCGAAATAGCTGGTCGCGTCCAGCCCCTGGTTCCGGTAGAACTCGAAGAGAGTTCCATGGAAGCGGTTGGTTCCGGACTTCGTAACCGTATTCATCACTGAGCCGGTAAACTTCCCATATTCAGCGCTGAAACTGTTGGTGAGCAGGCGAAACTCGGCGACAGAGTCGGCATTGGGAATAAGACCGGCGCCCATGTTTCTGGTCTCGTTCACCTCGGCACCGTTTACCAGGAAAGCGTTGGCATACTCGGGTTGGCCGTCCGTCGACACATTCCCTGACGAACTGTATAGGCCTGAAGCGGGACCACGATCGTTGTAGTTGCCGTTCGAGTTTACAGGCGAAACGCCAGCCTGAAGCGTAAGGAGATCGATGTAAGACCGGCCGTTGAGCGGCATGGCGAGAATCTGGGGAGATTCGATTGTGGTGCCCGTCGACGTGACCGAAGTTTGCACCTGCAGCGCGTTCGCCTCGACAGAAACGTTTTGCTGCACACTACCCACGGGCAGGGTCAAATCAAACGCCAGCTTGTCATTCACATTCAGGTCGATGTCGTTGACCGTTGACTGCTGGAATCCGGTCATAGTGCAAATAATTCTGTACCTGCCCGGAGGCAACGCCAGGAATGTATATGCACCTTGAGAATCCGTGTTGGTTTCGCGGCTGACATTCGTGGCAATTTGGGTCACCACCAGGTGGGCCCCGGAAATCACAGCGCCCGAGCTGTCGCGAACATATCCCTGAATCGACCCGGTGACATCGGCCCAGAGTTGGGCGCTACCTAGCAGAACCAACAAACACAAGCAAAGGCAACGGCCGACACGATGTTGCATATGTACTACCCCCCAAAGAACCGCGAGATTTGTGCGACAATATCATTTTTTATCTGGCCAACAAGCGAAATAGTGCGAAACGAGCTTTGTGCACTAAGTGAGGCATAGTGCCGAAATCGGTCGGATTTCGGCGGTTTGCATGATTTAAGGCCATTCCGGGAATCTGAAACTCAGGCAGCGGCGAGCTCATTTTGCTATTCGCCCCCAGCGCGAGATCGCGAGCATTTGTCATATAATAGAACCTTATGCTGGTTGTCAAGATAAGAATTCTTCGACTTAATCGATAACGCCGCGTCGCCGCAGAGCAGGGCGATGGTGATCAATAGCTGCGAGGGACGACTTCCCTTCCTGCCTTCTCTATTCCCGAACCATCCGACGCTTGAAAAGGAAGTACACCGGCACGCCGATCAGGACGATCACAACTCCCGGGATCGTCGTGGCAGTACGAAAGACGAACAAGACTGCCAGGATAATTCCCGCACAAACCAGATAGAGCGCGGGAATCAGAGGGTAGCCGAAGGCACGATAAGGGCGGTCAGCTTCTGGTCTGAGCTTTCGCAGCCGAAAAACTCCTGCGATGGTGAGGATGTAAAAGATCAGTGCCGCAGAGATGATGTAATCGAGCAGATTGCTGTAAAGATTCCCGTAGGTTCCGGTCGCAGGCTGGTAGGTCCGGATCATGAGCAGAAATACCGACCACAGTCCTTGCATGATCAAGGCCGCACCGGGAACGTTCGCACGGTTCAGAACCGAGGCACGCTTGAAAAAAAGACCATCCAGCGACATCGCGTAGTACGCGCGCGCCCCCGACAAGATCAACGCGTTCATGCATCCGAATGCAGCAATCATGATTGCGACCGCGACCAGCGTGGGACCGATAGAGGGAAAGATCGCTTGTAACATCGTGGCCGCGACCCGATCCGAGGGTGCGTGCTGGATTTCGCTAAACGGCAGGACAACGACGTACGCGAAATTCGCAAAACAATACAGGCCGATCACAATAATCGTTCCGAAGGCCAGAGAGAGCGGAACATTGCGAGTCGGATTCCTTACCTCGCCGGCGGTGAACGTAATGTTGTTCCAGGCGTCCGCGGCATAGAGGGCTCCAATTTGCGCTGTGCAAAGCGCGACCAGCATTCCGAACCACGTAGCTGGAGAGAGCCCATGACCCGCGAGCGTGAATCCTTGCGGCGTCCAAGCCTGAGCGAAGTTCGCCTTGACTACGGACGCCCTCCAACCGATGAATACGCCGATCACAATCACTCCCAACAACGAGCCAATTTTCATCGTTGTGAATATGTTCTGAACTCCCTTTCCATACTTGAGGCCTTTCATGTTGGCCCAGGTAAGGAAACTTATGACCATGATCGCTACCAGTTGAGCGGTGGAAAGCGAGAGCGCGTAAGTTGGCAAAATAAGAATGGGGCGAATGATGTAGTTTGTCTCCGAGATCTGAGGCCACAACACTCCGAGATAACGGGAGAATCCAACCGACGAAGCAGCGATCGTCCCGGTTTGAATTACAAGAAACAACGTCCAGCCGTATAAAAATCCCCAGAGCGGCGAGTACGCTTCGCGAAGGTAAACATACTGCCCCCCGGCACGCGGCATCATTGCCGCCAGCTCCCCATAAGACAGTGCAGCCGCCAATGTCAGCACACCCGCGATAACCCAAGCCAGCAACAGCCAGCCAGTACTCCCAACTTCGCGCGCCATTTCACCGGCGACGATGAATATTCCCGATCCGATCATCGATCCAGCGACAATCATGGTCGAGTCGAATAGACCAAGACTGCGATTCAGCTCACGGTGCGGCACAATAACCGGAGAGGCATCCACTGTTTGCGTCACAATATTTCCCTCATTGGAGCTAAAGAGATACCACAACCTTGATGAAAGTTCTGCCGGGATTATGCGAATTCAAATTTCAGCTCATCACTCGAGTGGTTGTTGCGCGGTGTGGCGGGAAGTTAATTGCGGCAGAAAAATGTGAAGCAATTGTTCCGCACGAGTCTCACCCTGCGGGGTTATTGGCGCCTGCGTCCGCGCGACGGGCTATATTGCTTGAGTCCCATCTGTTCGATAACTTCCTTGAACTCGGAACGGTGGCGGAGGGCATCAAAGCGCGGATCTTGTGTCAGTGTGAACAATTTCATGTTCCGCTCATCACAAGCCCGGTTAAGCCACGCGACAGTTTGATTCGAATCGCCAAGTGCGGCATAGGTCGCAGCAATGTCATACGACGGCATGCACTGGGAAGGCACTCCCTGCAGTTCGTCTAAAATTTCCCGCGCACAAGATTTGTCGCCCGCTACCGCATGCGCGTGAGCGGTCATGGCCTTCACGCAATTATTGCCGCCGGCCAGGCGGGTCGTCGTTTCGAATTCTCTGAGCGCTTCTTTGAAGTTGCCCTTCTGCTCAAGTGCCTGGGCCATGTACATGTGCGCCCAGATAAATTGAGGATCGAGTTCCAGAGCACTTTGATAGTGCTTGATCGCTTCATCGAACTGGTGTGCCAGGTGAGATGTCACGCCGGCCCAGACCAGTGTGATGATTGAAACCGGATCGATCTCGAGAGCGTGCATGATCGCGATGTGCGCAGCCTCATGCTGTCCTCTTGCTGCAAGCAGGTTCGCATACCAGTGGTAGCCAAGCGCGTAGTCTGGATTGCATTGAATGGAGCGGCGGTATTCATGATCGGCTGCCGGCCAATCCCGATCGAAGTGCAGAAGAACATCCGCCAGGGAGGCGTGTGCTTCGGCCAGATTCGGATCCAGTTCGATCGCTTTCAGCGCGGCGCGCCGCGCTGATGGCATCGCTTCTGAAGGCGAGACGATCTCATAAAATGAGAGCAGCGTCAGGGAATCTGCGAGACCCGAATAAGGCAGTGCGAACTCTGGATCTTCGCGGATCGCTGACTCGAAACAATGAATGGCTTTCCGCAGCCCTCCCTCGTTGCGCTGGTTCCAGAAGTAGCGGCCCTTTAAATACGCCTCACGCGAACCGGGCTTTTCACGGCAAGCCGCGCCGGGAGCGGACGCCAAAGACGAAAATACTTTCAGCCAAAGGCACTGAACAATCTGGTCAGCTATATAACCGGGCAGATCGCCAAAATCGCTGGGGCGGCAACTGTATGTGTGAGACCAGGCAACCGCATCCGTCCCGGCAAACAAGAGCGCGACATTCACCCGCAGGCCGGCTCCATCATCCTGAATGCTCCATCGCAATAAGTAATCAACCTTGGCGTCATTCGAAATCGCGGGAGGGACTTCCCCAGATTCTGGCTGTACAGGAAACTTCGGACTCACAATTCCAAGTTTCCCGGGGTTGACCTCCTCCAGGGCAGCAACCGTCTTCGCAACGATGCTGTCGCAAAGATGCCGGCGCTCACTGCTGACAGTTACATTTTTCAATGGCAGCACGTAAATCGTTACACGGTCTCCCACACCCTTCGAGGACCTGGCGAGCGCCGCTAAGTCGGCGTCAGGGTCGGAAATTTCCCGTGAAACCTTTCGCTTCCACCGATCGATTTCGGAACGCAGAGCAAAGACGCTGCCCAGGCTTTTGTGAAAATGACGATGAACCGGCAGCCCTTCCCTCTTCTCCCAAAGCTGGACCGTGCGAACCTCTCGCCGCAGATAGCATGCAATTTCCTTCCAGGAATCCAAACGGTCCGTGGCCGCTCCCAATGCTAGGGATTGGGGAGGGTTCGCGGTTGCGGACACAAAATTTTTGATCATGGTCGTTGGCAGAAGCTCAACTGGCCGGCGAGTACTTGCTCTCTTCCGGGGAGACTACACCGCCTTACAACTATCGCGCAAGCTTCACATTTAGCGGCGATCGATCAATTCGCGTGTTTTCTAATGACTGTCATGGTTCTTTCAAGCGAACCGCACCATGCCGTGGGTTGGCAGAATGTGCGAACCTGAACTACGAGCCGCTGATCATTCGGCGCGAATAACTATCCCGTTCGAATAACTGTTTCGTACTATTTCGCTTGTTGGCTTGAGACAGTCTCGTTTATTCATAGAGGCTTGGCGCGATGAGTATCCATCGTTCTGGAGCATCATCTGCTGGACTTGGACTCAACACCATCGCTGATGCAAGAGCGAAAACAATCGATTAAAAGAGTGTGACCTGAAAAAAGGAGTCCTGTGTCCGAAAAAGAGCGCCCAGATCCGCCCCAGCAGCCGGCCGGCTTTCACTACACCGACAGCCATGAATTCATGGAAAGAGTTCGCGGGGGAATGCCTCCGCTGATCATTTGTGTCGCCTGTAATGGCGGGATCCAGGGCAAGGAAGCGAACGAAGCCATCCCGGAAACAGCAGAAGAGATTGCGGTCTCCGTGCAGGGCGCCTACGACGCGGGAGCTGCGATGGTCCACATTCACGCTCGCGACCCGCAACAACTCACCCAGGGCGCGCGCGAAACTGAAACGTGGCGCGAGGTGCTGCGGAAGGTTCGCTTGCGATGCCCTGAAATTATCATCAATGCGACCACCGGCGCGGGTCCGGGGATGAGTATGGAAGAACGCGCTGCTTGTCTTGCAGCGGGGCCGGAAGTTGCTTCGCTCAATCTGGCACCGGATATGAGTAAGTTCAAGCTCAAGGAACGGCGCCCGCCCTTGCCTTTTCCCCATCCTGCCGTGGAAATCGACGAATGCATTCCATTTACCTACGGACAGATTCATCAATTCGCCGCCGAGATGAAACAACGCGAAATCAAACCAGAATTGGAGCTCTATCATCCCGGCTGCGCGTGGGTTGTAAATTATCTGGTCGAAAATAATCTGATCGAAAAGCCCTATTGGATGCAGACCGTGATGGGTTATCAAACCGGCAGTTTCCCGACGGTTGAAAATATTCTGCAGCTTCTCAAGGAGTTCCCCGAGGGAGCATTGTGGTTGTGCTCAGCGATTGGCCCGTTTCAACTTCCACTGACAACTCTCGCGACTTTGATGGGTGGGCACGTCCGAGTCGGACTCGAGGACAACGTCTACTATTCGCGCGGCCGAAAAGCGAAAAGCAATGCCGAACTCGTGCAGCGATCCGTTCGTATCGCGCAAGAACTGAACCGGCCAGTCGCGACTCCAGCTCAAGCTCGCGCCATTCTTGGGCTTCGCAGCCAACCAAGTCAGTACTAAATATGAGTTCGGAATCAACGAATCTCGTGCGCATCATCTAGAATGAATTTTCTCGTAGAATGAATTTTCTCGCGGCAGAATGACGGGCACTTGAAATATTCTCTGCAGCTAGGACAGGCAGACTGACATGGTATGGACGACTCTGGTTTATCTCGCGCTTGCCGCTAACGCTCCAAGCCTTCCTCCCGGCAAAGGCAGCGATATCGTCCAGCGCGAGTGTGCGGGATGTCACGAGCTGAAGGTAGTCACGTCAAAGAGGGCGACCAAGGAACAATGGGCCGCACTGGTCGACCAGATGGTCTCGCGAGGGGCCGACGTGCCCGACGAGGACATCGAAACCGTCGTGGACTACCTGGCAAAAAATTTCGGCACCGACAAGGTTCTGGCAGCGCACAGTGAGAGTCAGCACCGCAGCCAATCCGTCAATGTGAACAAGGCAACCGCTGTCCAATTGGCTGATGCCCTTGGCCTGTCTTCAAAAGAGTCTGCCGCGATCGTTTCCTACCGCGAACAAAATGGGGCTTTTAAGGAATGGCAGGACTTAACCAAAGTCCCAGGCCTCGAAATGGAAAAGATCGAGCGTCAAAAAAATCGGATAGTTTTCTAGATCGCCAATCAGTTGACCTGAAAAGATCGCCATCTTAAATGACTGAACCCGCGACTACTGCCCGCCCGTCGCATACTCGCCACATCGTACTTGCCCTGATCGTCGCCGCCTACATGATCACGTATATGGACCGCGTGAATATTGCGTCCGCGGTGCCTGTGATCCAAAAAGACATGGGGTTTTCGATGATCACAATTGGTTGGATTTTCGCGTCCTTCCGTTGGGGCTATGCTTTTTTTCAGATTCCTGGCGGCTGGCTGGGAGACCGAATCGGCGGACGGCGCGCACTCGCCCTGGTCGTCGTTTGGTGGTCGGTGTTTACCTCTCTGACCGCATTTTCTTGGAACGCAACATCGATGGGAGTGTTCCGATTTTTTTTCGGAGTGGGCGAGGCTGGAGCATTTCCCATTGCGACCCGATCACTTTCACGATGGATGCTGCCGACCGAGCGCGGCTTCGCCCAAGGGATCACCCACGCAGCTTCACGTTTGGGTGCGGCACTAACCCCGGCGCTCGTCGTCATGATGATGATCAGGTTTGGATGGCGCACCCCATTTTTCGTATTCGGACTCATTGGGCTGGGCTGGTCGGCGGCATGGTACTGGTACTACCGCGATACGCCCTCAGAACACTCCCATATCAACCCAACCGAACGCCAGCTGATTGAAGATTCGATCGGCATCCGCGATACAAGCGTGCGAGCAGTGCCGTGGCGTCGCATTCTTCGAAGCCCCTCGCTGTGGACGCTTTCACTGATGTATTTTTGCTACGGCTATAGCATCGATATTTATCTGGACTGGTTCCCGAAATATCTGAACGAACACCGTGGTTTCAACCTGACGCAGATGGGCATTTATGCCAGCCTGCCTTTGCTGGCGGGCGCCGCCGGAGATTTATTGGGCGGTACCGTGTCGGATCGTTGCGCGAAGCGTTTCGGAAATCTGAAGCTCGCGCGCCGCGCGGTCGCGCTGGCGGGCTTTCTTCTGGCTGCGGTCTTCATCCTCCCGGCCACGTTCACGCAGCACTCCACGGCTTCGGTTTTATATTCCTGCGTGGCTGTTTTTGGTCTGGAGGTGACGGTCGGAGTGTCATGGGCAATCCCGCTTGATATCGGAGGAGACTATGCCGGTTCAGTCGCCTCGGTCATGAACACGTTCGGCAATCTGGGAAGTGCCGTGTCTCCCGTCCTATTGGCGTATTTGGTCGGACTGTACGGCTGGAACGTGCCTTTTCTGGTGTGCTCGTTTCTTTGTCTGGGCGGCGCAGCATTGAGCCTGGGAATCAACGCGGATAGAAAGATTGCCTGGGACCCGGCCGTCTCATGAGCCAAGCAAGCATACTTAACTGTTATGCTATTATATGACTATAGCTAGACCAGCCCTCCCGCCGGGTTTGTCTGCCAAAGCCTAAGTCATGAAGATCAACCCCGATAAGTGTGTGGCATGCGGAAACTGCGTCTATGTATGTCCAGTGGGCGCCATTTATGTTGACCCCGGCATCAACCGCGCCACGGTGGACCGGAACGAGTGTGTCGAGTGTTACGCCTGCTATTACGGGTTGAGCTCAGAGCGCCTGAACCCTGTCCTCGTACGTACCGTTCGCAAGCTATTTCAGTTGGTACGCCTGCGATTCGACCCGGAGCCGGACATCTGCCCAACGGCTGCCTTTGAGCCAGAAGAATTGCAGTGGCCGCGCGTGGTCCGGCGCGCATTTTCCGATCCACGCGCGACCCACGAATCTACCGGAGTGCAAGGCCGCGGGACGGAGGAGGTCAAGACCAACGACGTGACCCAGCGAGTAAAGCAAGGAGAAGTTGGCTTTACCATCGAATTCGGGAGGCCCGGGGTCGGCGTACGCTTTCGCGACATTCAGAAAATGACTCGAGCGTTGGCGATGGCGCATGTCCCTTTCGAAAAAAATAATCCCCTGACTCTGCTGATGAGTGATGTCGTCACGGGCGATTTGCGAGAGGACATACTCGACGAGAAAATCCTTTCTGCGATCGTAGAAATCAAAGTTCCGGTCCATCGCACCGAGGAAATCGTTCAGCTTGTCCATGAGCTCGAGAAGGACATTGATAGTGTCGTCTCTCTCGGCGTCGGCACACGCTGCGACGAAAACGGCGAGGAACACGTTGTGGCACCAATTCTGCGAGGTCTGGGATACCGGCTCGAAAGGGCCAAAACAAATACTGGCATGGGCAGGGTGACCAACGAGGTGGAAGAGCTTTCGAAAGTTGGCGTGGCGGTCCTATGACCAACACTCTCCATCGTTATGGGAATGCGCAAAGCTTTGAGGATGATTACATCGTCTTCGCGAGCCCCAGCAAGGGCAAGAACGACCAGGGCAGCATTCCCAAGCTGAAGAAATTTCTGGAGATGGCTTTGCCCTTCAAACCCGTAAACATCGGGGATCCTCCACATGGCGGCGCGCTCAGACCCTCGCGAAAGGAGACTATCGCGTCGCATTGGCATCGCGACGTCGAACCTCACCTTCGAGCGGTCATCGACGGGATCGACGAACCCGCGTCGGTCGCCGCGGTGTTTGACAACCTGGCAGCGGCGGAGAACTTTTTGAAGGTCGTGAAGGAAGCCGACCTCGGTCTCTCGGTAAATATTTCAGCGTCCATCGAAGGCGCTCAAAAGTGCTGCAAGTTTGCAGGTATCGCTCCTCACAGCATCGGCTACTCACTCGGATTTGAAGGCAAGCTTGAAAAGCTGCCAAATACCCAAATACTGGAACTGACGACCATGTGCGGCCATGGCATGATTTCGAGCAGCATGGGTAAAAAGATGATTGACTGGGTGAAAGAAGGGCGCCGCACACCTGAGCAGGCGGTCACCTACATGGCGCGATTCTGTTCCTGCGGAGTTTTCAATCCATCTCGTGCCAAACGTATCCTTGAAGCTGCCCGCAATAAAATGGAGTAGCTAAAGCACGCGTTGCGTGCGCGGTGCAAAGCACACATGGACTTTTCCGATTCCTCCCTGCCCGCCGATCCTTCACCGATCATTAATCTGATTGAAGCTTTTCGCCGTTCGAAGACAATGTTCACGGCGGTGTCGCTTGGCGTGTTCGACTTGTTGGAAGACAAGCCGCGCGACCTCAAGGCGATCGCCGCGGAATTGCACACCGAAACCGATGCGGTTGAAAGGTTGCTGGACGCCTGCGTAGGTCTCAAGCTCTTACGGCGACACGCGGCTGCGTACGAAAATGAACAAGTAGCAAGTACTTATCTGTGCCGGAACAGCAAGCACGCGCTGACGGGATATATTCTCTATTCCAACGATGTCCTGTTTCCCCTTTGGAGCCACCTCGACGACGCAGTTCGCGAAGGAACTCCCCGCTGGCAACAATCTTTCGGCATTGAGGGTGGAATTTTCGATCATTTCTTTCGCACCGAAGAGGCCAAGCAAACATTCATCCAGGGCATGCACGGGTTGGGATTGCTGAGTTCACCGAAAGTGGTAGGAGCGTTCGACCTCTCGCGATTCAGGCGACTGGTTGACCTTGGCGGCGCCACCGGTCATCTGGCAATTGCAGCCTGCGAACACTATCTCGAACTTAAGGCGGTAGTGTTCGATTTGCCGCAGGTGATTGAGAGCGCGCTCAAGGAGGCACGACAATCGACAGCCTCGAATCGCATCGAAGTAATGGCGGGCGATTTCTTCCGTGACGAACTTCCCGAGGCAGATCTATTCGTTATATCGCGTATTCTCCACGATTGGGCCGAGCACAAGATCGTGAAACTCCTCATTAATATTTTTAAACATTTACCTTCTGGCGGCGGCATTTTGATCGCCGAAAAACTGCTCCTGGAGGATAGAACGGGCCCGATCTCGGCCCAACTTCAGTCCTTGAATATGCTCGTGTGCACTGAGGGTAAGGAACACACACTCGGCGAATATCGCCGACTCCTTGAAGATGCCGGCTTTCGAAACATACAAGGTCGCATAACCGGAGCGCCACTCGACGCCGTTCTTGCATTCAAGCCGTAACTCCATGAAGGGGACAGTTTTAGTTCTCGCGGATCACGCTTCCAGCCGGTCTCTAAGGTCGCTTCTCCAGTCAAAACTGCTCCAATCCAATAGTGCTATAGTATGAGCAAGTCGCCTATTCCTTGCGTTGTAAGTAGTGCTGGAGGTACAGCCTGATCCGCAGACAGACGATTACTGCCCAGGTAATCACCTACATTCTTGATTTGATAAGAAAAGGGCAAGTCAAGCCGGGCGAGCGGTTGCCGACAGAGAAACAGCTTACCGAAGAACTCTCCGTTAGCAGGACATGCGTTCGCGAAGCAATCAAGTCTCTTGAATCTCTTCAACTGATCAGTGTCCGGCCAAAGATTGGCGCTGTCGTCCTCGAGCCTTCGCCTGTTGCTTTGATCAATGCTGAATATCTATCCACTTCTGCCTTCATGCAACAGGCGGACTCTTTGATTGAGTTTCGTAAAGTTCTGGAGCTGGGTCTGGTAGCCCTGGCCGCAGAAAAATCAACGGAAGCCGATTGGGCGGCGATGCGGGAAGTTCTGGCAGAACAAGAAGCCGCGCTTCGAATGGACCGCAGCACTCCGCATGCTGACTTGCTTTTCCACGAGGCCATCGGGAAGGCGAACATCCGATTTCACAAAGCGGTGGCGGAGGCCACGAGAAATCCTCTCGCGATTATGGTTCTGCAGGCGATCTCCGAGCCCCTGATTGAAGTCAGCCGGCGCACGAACGAAATGCCAGGAGTGCCAGAAGCCGGACTCCGCCAGCATTGGGCAATTTACCGGGCCATCCGCGAAAACAATCCGGAAAAAGCGCGCCACGCGATGCGGGGGCACTTGCAAGCTGCGGAGCGCAATGCTCACATCCTCCAGACCGCGGGAGAAGCCGCCGCAACGCTACCCGCAACTGCAGCGACCGCTCCTGAAAAAAGCGAAGAGACGGCCTGAGCTTTTCCTGTGTCAGGCTCCTGAGGCATAAACCTTACGCTCCGCGCGACATCTAGTTCGTATCTACCTTAATGACAAGATAGGTGAACGTCTTGCCGCTTTCAATTTTCAACTGATGGGGTACTTTGGCGGGTATGTGCACGACGTCACCGACCGCAAGCTGTTTGATCTCTCCACCCTGAATTGACGAACCTCTCACCTCGTGAGGTTTCACTGTCTTGGGATCGACTATCGTCCCTCCGACGACCAGCGTCGCTTCGCCTGTTTCTACGACCATGACATCCGCTTGAGTCTCGTGAAGTTCAGCGCTACCGTCGCCTTCACGATGAGCAACTCCCATCAAGTGGTTTTGATAGGTGCCAAGCGACAGAAACGCGAACTTCTGATCGTCAATCTTGCTGGCCAACTGTTTTCCGGAATTTTGGATGGTTTCCCCCTTCCAGAGACCGAAACCATCGGGGTCGGCCGCGTGCAGCCACATCGCGGATGCGAGCAGTAAAACAACCACGGGAACTATTTTCATCAGATCATCTCCGGGAGTAGGGTTCGACGCGCGAATCATCTTATAATACTATCGCCGAGGGAACATGACTCCTGCTAAGAACAGACCAGTCCGCGAGCTCGTGGTTGCAGTTGCTCTCCTTCTTATTACATTGCAAGCTTCAGCAACCGATGCGAAACAGAGTGAAACTCCCGCTAATCACACCGTCCAGGCGTGGATTGGTGCACGCATCATCGACGGCACAGGCAAGCCTCCATTGGAAAATGCGACGCTGGTAGTTCGCAATGGGCGGATCGTCGCTGCCGGCAAACGGGTAAAGATACCGTCCGGTGCGGAACGGATCGACGCGACGGGAAAGACCATCATTCCTGGTTTGATCTGTGCGCACTGCCATGTCAGCGATGCGGCGCAGTTCGGAGTTTATCTGCGCGACGGCATCACTACCATCCTCAGCTTGGGAGGCGACAAGGAATTTGCGTTGCGGGAACAGAGCCGAAATGCTCCTCCGGGAACGGCGCCACGCTTGTATGTCGCGGGACTGATACAAGACTCGACCGTGATTCCTGGAGCAGTCGCCGTCAAGACTCCGGAGGAAGCGCGAAAGAGCGTTGATGAATTAATTCTCAACAAGCCTGACATCGTCAAAGTTCGTGTTGATGATTTTCTTGGCGCGCGCCTGAAGATGAGTCCCGAGGTTTACCGGGCGGTCATAAAGGAAGCGAACAAGAATGGTTATCGGACCGCGGCACACGTGGTTCTTCTCGACGACGCAAAAGGTCTGCTTCGCGCCGGCGTGGATTATATTGCCCACAGCGTCCGTGACCGGGAAGTAGATGAAGAATTTATCGGCCTCATGAAGAATCGGCACGCGTTTTACTCGCCAACTCTCACTCGGGAGTTGGCGGTCTTCACCTATTCAGAAACGCCGGGTTTCTTCAGCGACCCTTTCTTCCTGAAAGAGGCCGATCCCGCCGAAATCGCGAAGATGAAAGATCCTAAGCGTCAGGACACCATTCGCCAGGATTCCGGGGCGCTCTGGTACAAGGATCATCTTCCGGTCGCTATGCGCAATCTCAAGAAGCTTTCCGACGCGGGCATCGTGATCGCCATGGGCACCGACAGCGGAGGTGGACCGGGCCGGTTTCAGGGTTACTTCGAGCACCTTGAACTGGAATACGAGACCAAGGCGGGCCTCACTCCAATGCAGGCATTGATGTCAGCAACCAGCGGCGCAGCCCAAGCGCTAAACATAAGTGAGCAGGTGGGCACACTGGAAAAAGGCAAGGCCGCTGACTTTCTTGTGCTGTCTGCGAATCCCCTCGACGACATCAAGAACACTCGCGCGATCGACTCAGTCTGGATTGAGGGAGTTCGCGCGCCTGGCAAGCAACAGTAGGCTCGCGGTGATCTAGTTCTTCGCCGCTTTCGGCAATGAGTAAAACTCGTAACGAATGGTCCAGTGCATCTCTTTACCTGGTTCGACCCGCAACTGAATATAGGGCTCTGCTGCTGCAACAGTGTTAATCGCCCAGAAATTGACTTTGTCCAATGGCTGATCACTGGTGAAATGAACGCCAGCGCCACTTTTCACGTTCTCGACGCGGAAATCGTAGTCTTTGACATCCTTTGTTGAGCCTGTCAGTTCCGAGAAAACTCCGTTCTTGCCTTCCAGTTCACGCGGGAAAATAATTTGCTGTCCGTGGATCTCGGCCCGATCCTTAAATCCGCGCTCCGCTACCGGAGCGAACGCAAATTTGACCACGATGTCTGGACCCACAACCTCGTGATCGATTACGAAGAAATTATGGTTGTACTGCGTGGACTCAATCACCTTGCGGCCCGTGTTTTTCAGCGAATGTTCCACCAGCAGTTCGGGTTTGCCTTTAGCCAGCCTCACCGTCTTGCGATAGCTATAGGCGTACCCCAGTTCTGATGTCAGCCGCTGCGTGAACTCAATCCTGTCCTTGTGTTTGTGGACTGTCCATTTCCCGGGATCGACAATCTCGTAAGTCTGGAACGGATGATATTCCGTCTCGTCCGGTTTGCGAACGGTACCGATGCCAATGCGAACGAAAGTCCCACCGGTCTTGGCCTCGTCGTAGCCGAGACCTTTATCGTTGGTGCGAAACTCCTCGACCGGCCCGGTGATTGCATCATGAATCTTGGGATCGTGATGTTCATACCAGCGTCCAAAATATTCATGCCCATCGAATTGCAGGCTGGAAATGATCCCGGACCAGTCGAACCGTGTGCCGCGATAGGAGCCATTCTGGGCGTCAGGAAGCATCAACTCGGCGTGAATGAGCCCATTCGTGATGTCGGCCTTCGGATAATCCTGGGCAAATAATGGAAGTGCCGAAAAACACGCAATCCAACAGACGAGCAATAGGGTTCGCATATGGTCGGTTGTTAAGGTAACACAGCGAACTTGAGGAACTACGCATTTCCTCGGTCAGCGCTCCTGCTCTGGATCAAAAACCCAATATTACGATAGAATCATATCGTCCAACGATATAATATTTTATGGAACACTCGATCACGTCGACCGATTTCGAAGCGCTAGCGCAGTTGCGCTATCAAATCCGCCGATTTCTATACTTCAGCGAACAAGCGGCCCAAAGCGTGGGACTGGAACCGCGGCAACACCAATTGATGCTGGCTCTGAAGGGGCTCCCCAAAAACATTCGCCCACGAATCGGCGAATTGGCGGAACGGCTCCTGATTCGACATCACAGCGCTGTCGAACTCGTAAACCGGTTGTCGGCTTTGGGATTTGTGCGCCGGCACCAGAGGCACGAGGACCGCCGGGAGGTCCTTCTGTCGCTGACACCAAGCGGGGAGAAAGTGCTGGAGAAGCTCTCGATTCATCATCGCGACGAGCTTCGGATTCAGGGTCCCGCGCTTATCGCTGCCTTAAGACGAGCAATTCGAACCAATAAGAATGTTGGAAGTACGGGCAAGACGGTATCGAGAACGAAAAAAATAAGCAAGTCATCCCACAAATGAACAACGACGGCGACAATTCGGCTCCCGCCACGATCGCGGTAACGGGCGCACAGTCATCAGATGTGAGGCTTGGAGAGCCAGCACACTTCCGCATGGTTCTGATTTCATTCCTGGCCGGGGGCATCGGCCTGATTGCGGGACTGATTGCGTTTGTGTTGTACAAACTTATTGGCCTGGTTACCAATATTGTTTTCTATCACCGCTTCGTGGCGGACTTCACCAGTGCACGGCACAATCAGCTCGGTCCCTGGGTCATTTTGATGCCGGTGATTGGAGGAATAATTGTTGGCTTCATGGCGAAGTACGGGACCCCGAAAATCAAAGGACACGGAATACCGGAAGCCATGGAAGCCGTGCTGATGAACCGAAGCCGCATCCAGCCGAGAGTCGCGATTCTGAAGCCGTTGTCGGCGGCGATTGCGATTGGAACTGGCGGTCCATTCGGGGCGGAAGGTCCAATCATTCAAACTGGAGGCGCAGTCGGCTCGCTGGTTGGACAAGTTCTGCATACCACGGCATCGGAACGCAAGGTCTTACTAGCCTGCGGCGCTGCAGCGGGCATGTCAGCCACTTTCAACACTCCGATTGCCGGCGTGATTCTTGCTATCGAACTGCTCTTGTTCGAATTCAAAGCACGATCGTTTATTCCTTTAGTCATTGCCAGTACTCTCGCTACTGCGGTTCACATGCAACTTCTGGGTGCGGGTCCAATGTTTAACGTTGCCCCGATGGACTTTGGCGTTCCACACGCCTTGCCGTTCTACATTCTATTGGGGCTGGTTTGCGGACTCGCCGCAGTCGGCTTCAGCAAGCTGCTTTACTGGACAGAGGACCAGTTCGAAAAGCTCCCGATTGATGAATTGTGGTGGCCGGCGATCGGAGCCCTCGGCCTTGGCATCATCGGATATTTTGTTCCGCGAGTGCTGGGTGTGGGATATGACACGATCAGCGACATTCTAAATGCGAACCTGGCGTGGAGACTGTTGTTGATAGTCATGGTGGCCAAAGCCATCGCTCTGGTTGTGTCATTGGGATCGGGTACATCCGGAGGATTGCTCGCACCCATGTTCATGTCAAGCGCAGCATTGGGCGGAGCCTTCGCTCTTGGGATCGACCGCGTTTTCCCGGCGGCGAATCTGTCAGCGGGAGCGTTTGCGCTAGTGGCAATGGGGGCAGTGTTTGGGGCGGCGTCCCGCGCTACTTTCACGTTCATTATTTTCGCGTTCGAGATTACCCGCGATTACAACTCGGTCTTGCCGTTGATGCTGGTCAGTGTGATTGCGGACGGCTTGGCCATGCTACTGATGCCGAAGGCTTCCATCATGACCGAGAAGTTGAGACGGCGCGGCTTGCACATTCACCAGGAGTACGAAGCGGATGCAATGCATCAGGTCATGGTTTCTGAAACGATGGATCGGGACGGTAACATACCCAAAGTACAGGCCGATGTAAAAGTCGCGGAATTGGCGGATCGAATTGCGCGCCGCGATCCGGAGGTTAGCCAGCACCAGGGCATGCTTGTTTTGGATCGCGATGGCAGGTTGCAGGGAGTCATTACACGCGGCGATGTGATGCGCGCTTTGGACAACGACCCGTCTGGTTCGATGACTGTGCTCGACGCTGGATCCCGCAAAGTTGTCGTCACCTATCCCGACGAAGTATTGCATGAGGCATCCGCTAAAATGCTTCGCAATGGCATTGGACGTTTGCCCGTCGTTGACCGGCAGGATCAGCAACGGGTCGTGGGGTATATCGGACGCCCCGGAATCATGGCCGCACGCCTTCGCGGCCTGGATGATGAGCACCTGCGTGAACCGGGATGGCTAAAACGATTCTGAAAAACCATGAACAAGGGTGATCGAAATGGAATGTAGTATGTAGTTGGCAAGTCTTCCGGCCCATGGCTCATCTCCCTACAGATTCCACTATCGCTTTACATCTTCCCGCGGCGACGAGGGTCAGGCCTTCTCATGTCTCCGGTGCCGAGCGAGAAGTCATCAGTCTGTTCGATCAGCTTCATGACCCATTGTTCCGATATGTTCTTTCCTTCGGTTTGTCCACGCACGATGGAGAGGACATTATTCAAGACGTTTTCCTTTCACTGTTCAAACATTTGCAGCTGGGACGGTCACGGACCAACCTGCGGGGCTGGGTATTTCGCGTTGCGCACAATCTCTCATTGAAACGACGGTTTGCCAACCAGAGACTTCAACAGACGGAAAACACCTGCTCTGTGGTTGCAGATGCAGCGCTGGATCCAGGCCCAAGCGTAGAAGAACAACTGGTAGAGAACGAGAAGAGAGCGCGCCTCTGCGCGGTTCTGCGCGCGCTTCCAGAACAGGACCAGCATTGCCTCCGATTGCGGGCGGAAGGCCTCAGATACCGCGAGATCGCCGAAGTGCTGAACATGTCGCTTGGCGCCGTATCCATTTCACTGACCCGATCATTGGCCCGCCTGGAACGGGCGGAGCGAAGGTGACCAAATGCGAAACCAGGAACTTCACATATCCGATCAGGAGCTGCTTCTTCTCGGTGATGGCGAACTGGAATCCAGCCGTTCCGCGGAGGTAATGAGGCATCTGGCGGCTTGCTGGAGTTGCCGGACGCGCGTCAAAGAAATTGAGGGAACGATCGCCGATTTCGTTCACCTTCATCACGCCGATCTTGATCCTCAGATACCCCCTGTTGCCGGGCCTCTTGCATTGCTAAAAGCGCGGATCGCCGAGGCGGTTTACGCTTCGCCACAGGCGACCGGAATTCGATGGTTTCGCTTTGCAGCATCAAAACCAGTTTGGATTTACGCTTTTTTGGTGCTCGTGATGCTGGCGGGCATATTAATTGTGCATCGCGAAGAAACATCCTCCGCATCCCAATTTGCATTGCTTAAAGGTAACCCGGTTCCCAACGTCGAGCTCACACCGGGAGCGACACGACCTGTCACTCAGAGCGAAATCTGCACAGCTGGCCGCCGGGATATGAACCGCGCTGTCTCACCCGCGGTACGGCACAAAGTGTTCGAGGAGTACGGCATATCTGAAGTGCGCGCGAAAGATTACGAGGTCGACTATCTAATCACTCCCGAGCTGGGTGGAACAGACGACATTCGCAACTTGTGGCCCGAACCTTATTCGTCCACTGACTGGGGAGCTCACGTGAAAGACACTCTCGAGGACCGCCTTCACCAGATGGTCTGTGGAGGACAGATCGACCTGACCACGGCGCAACGCGAAATGGCTGGAAATTGGATTTCCGCGTACAAAAAATATTTCCACACCGAAAAACCGCTCTTCGTTGACTCCGCCAATCCCCCGGAAAAGTCAGAAGTCGAAACTGAGACTGGCAAATCAACCTAGGTCTTCATCACCCGCAACGACATATCACCACAGTCAGTCATTAGGACACGATCTTGTAAGGCCTCATCATTTCATTGTCTTCATGCTCCAGAATGTGGCAATGCCAGACGTAACGGAATTCCTGGCCTGGTGTTGTCGGCGTTCCCTCTGGCAGGTCGAATTTCTGAATGATACGGGTCACGTATCCCGCGTAAGTTTTGACCGTATCTTTCCAACCCGGACGCTCGTTGGATTCCGGGGGCATCGGAATGCCAGTGAAAACCAGCTTCCCCGTTTGCACATAGGTCTTCACATCAAACGGCTGGCGATTCAGCACCTGAAATTGAACGAGGTGAAGATGAATGGGGTGAACATCGCCTGTAGCATTCACAAAAGACCAAACCTCAATTGAGCCTGCTCTTGGGTCTTCTGTAATCGGATCATCCCAGTGTTTCTGACCGAGCAAACCGATCATGGTGTAGCCGTCGGACGGGCGATCCATTTCAGTCAGCGCCAGTGTTCTTTCTTTAGCCGCAAGAGACGGACTCAGCGGCGATACCGGTGTGAGTGTGTCTGGAAGCAAACTTGTATCTGTTCCCGAGAGTGGTTTCGTCACTTTGAACAACATGCAGTCAGATGGAACAATTTCTCCGCCGCGCGGATATGGAGCTGGAGCATCGTTAATCAGAGCAAAGTGAGCGCCCTTATGGTCCGTAAAATCCAAGATCAGGTCGAAACGCTCGCCAGGGGAGGCAATCAGATAGTGCAGGCTCACGGGAGCTGGTAGCAGGCCACCATCGGTTCCGATCTGATGAAATGGCGGCGCCTCGGCTGGTTTCCCGGTGGGTTTACCGTTGCTGTCGGCAGGGACCAGTGTCAAATGATAAAACCGGGAGTTGGAACCGTTAACTAGGCGAAATCGATACTTCCTCGGCTCGACTTCAAGAAATGGCGTGGCCTTGCCATTGATACAGATCGTGTCCCCGAAGAATTCCTGGATCCAGATAGGATGAGTGCCATTTTGCGCCGCAGGATAAAGCAGTGATCCGTCGGGGTTAAATTTGCGGTCCTGCAGAAGCAAGGGAATTTCGTACGCGCCGCTGGGCAAGTTTAATGCGTCTTCTTCTTCATCGCGGATCAGGTACATGCCCGCCAAACCTGCATAGACATTCAATCGCGTAATTCCCAACGCATGGTCGTGATACCAGAGCGTGGCGGCTCGTTGATCGTTGGGATAGTGAGCAGGACTAGCGCCGCTTACGGGTCCGCTTTTGCCATCGGAAGTGACCCAGGCGTCGGGGTAGCCGTCACTCTCAGGCAATACCCTCGCTCCGTGCACGTGGACGACAGTACGCACTTGTGGAACCGTCTCCTCAGATCCGTGAATTGTGGTGTCGATCGGGAGGAAGTGTTTCGTGGGCAATTGGTTCGTCCACTTGACGGACAAGCCTTGGCCTCGACGGACTTCGAAGGTGGGTCCAGGCCACATTCCGTTGTAACCCCAAAGGCTGGTCGGAGGTAGATCACGGTGCACTTTGTGGCGGAATTCGCCCATGCGCACCTGGACCACTTGTCCTGGGGCAGAGGATGGCCGGATAATCGGCGGGACCGGCAGCGGATCGACGTAACTCGCGAGCTTCGCTGCTCCTTGCGGTTGATCAACTGCTCTCGCAAAAGCTTGAAAAGCCTTCGGCTTAGGTAGGAGAAGACCTGTGCCTGCGCACAGACCCATTCGCAACAAGTCGCGCCTGTTCACTGTCATGCTTCTGATTGGCCGATATTGGGAAACATTTCGGGAAAGTTTGCCCAAAGATTTGCGCGCAGGCTGCCCGTTACAGCGAACCTTGTCGCCGGGGTCAGTTCGAAGCTCCGGGGGTGCCTGCTTTTGTCTCTTGAGTTCTTAGGCTTGGTGGATCTCCGGGGCGCGTCGCGGTCCAAGGGTGTTCTGGTTGGACGATTTCTCCTCCATGCCCGAGGTACGCTTTGGTGCCACCGATATTTTGCGCCTGCGATGTGCCGCTAATGCTATCGCCATTTACGGTGCCTTTGAAGGCGATCGTGAATGGCCGAGCTTCTTCAAACAACACGTCGAATGAAATGTTAATGCCCTCGATTGTGCCAGACACCGGGCAGGAGTGATGCAGATCGTGGAACCTTCCGCGCAATTTGGAGCCGTCCTGTTCTAACTCCACGATTGCATCTTCGGTCCCCAAACGAGCCTGCCACGATAACGTCCATTTTCCGGCTACGCTCGAAACATGGTCATCGGCAGAAGAATGCGCGCCACTCGCCGATAGGGTCGCTACTGAAACAGTTAAGAGAAGAGCGAGAGATAAAAAGCGTTTGATCACAGATAACTCCCAAACTTAAAGATGATAAAAATCACTATTCAAAACTCGCCGGCCAGGGTGGATTACCCCGGCCGGCAGAGTCACTGCTCGCGATTGAAACGGCAGTTACCTCGTTACGGCTTCGTTACTGCTGCGGTGGCTTGTGGAAAGGTGAACGCGTCAAACAAATCGTCCAGTGCTGGACTATTCGTAGGCACGTAGGGATTTTTCTTGGTTGTGATCGGGTTGGGGAAATTATCACGCGTCCGGCTGGTGATCGGTTTCAGGTTCCAGTTCCTGTTAATGAACTTGATCAGAGAAACGTGATCGGCATAGCCGTGATTCATGTGGCCGCCCGTGGAATAAGGAGAGATGACGAGCAGCGGAATGCGGGTGCCGTCGCCAAAAAAGTCCACTGGCTGGATGTAACCGGAATCGTAGTAGCCGCCACCTTCGTCAAACGTGACGAAGATCGCAGTGCTCTGCCACAATTTCTGGTTGGCCTGAACGCTCTTCACGATTTTCTTAACGAACCCTTCGAACAAGTCAAGTTTCGAGGATGCCGGATGGCCATCCACGAATCCGCTCGGCTTAACGATTGAAACCGCCGGCAAACTTCCCAGATCGATGTCCTCATACAAGGTGTTTGTGTCTTGGATGTGGGCTTCGCGCTGGGTCGGATCGGTCATGACGTCAGTCGCGTACTGGAACGGATTGCAAATGTTGCAATACGCGTTGTAGGGGTTCGCTCCGGTTGGGTCTGTTTGGTAGAGGTCCCAGCCTTCGCCGAAGTATGTGTAGGAAAGGCCAGCGGCGGACAACGAATCACCAATGTGTTTTTGTGACGTAGGTGGAATAGTGAATGGCGAGAACTGGCTGGTCAGGGTTCCGTCGCCGTTGAAACCGGGATTGTAGTTGTTCAGCAGGTAGTATTTTCCGGTTTCGCAGCGGGGATCGACAGGTGTCGCCAGCGATTGAAGGTAATTCACTACCGGCGCTACGCCGGGTTGACTGATGTCGGCGCAAGCGCTGTAGCTTCCGCCGCCGGTTCCATCCGCATCGCCGTATCCATCTTCAGCGTAGTAGTTGTTGGTTCCAGCCTGTGGATTCGGATCTTCGACCTGGTTAGTGGCTGGGGTCAGGGCGTTTCCCTTCCCGTCGCTGTACCACATCGCATCGCCGTATCCGAACATGATGTGGTTCGCACCGGTGCCACCCTGAAATGATTGATGGAAGTTGTCGCTAAGCGTGAACTGGTCAGCAAGCTCCTTCATGTAAGGAGCATCGCCCTGCTGAACGTTATAGAACGCCATCGCGGTCGAACCCTCACCGGTGGTCAGGTTAGTAAAGGGCGACGGCTGAGGCTTGCCATTGCTGCCTGCCCCGATCGTGGTTTCGACCCACGGAAAAAGGTCGCTCAAGCACCCACTGGGATTGTTTGGGGTGGCATAGTCCACGTGGCAATCTATTTGCTGCCACATCTGATAAAAGCGGTGGACCGGGCTGTTCGCATAATCGTCGTATTTGACCCCAGGAGTAAGCTGGAAAGCTCCCTGCCCAAGGTTGTTTACATTGTTGATCCGCGTGTCGACCACACCAAAGGCCAAACCGGTCGCACCGGTGGTCAGGAACTTGTTGTAGGTGTGAAACAAATCGGGTTCCGCGATTTTCGCAACCCTCAGAGTAGCGAAGGGTGCTGGAGCCGTATCGCTTGCCGTTGTTGCGCCGCCAGCCAGTGGCGCCGGAATATCTCCGTAAATAGCTTTGCCCTGAGCGGCGAGATCAAACTCGGATGTGTCAACCGCACTGTATTGCGCTGACTCCAGATAATTGACGCCGGGCGTACCGTCGGCATTGATGATGTGTCGGGAGAGCAGATTGGACACTTTCTCTCCGTGCTTGGGCTTGTAGGTGGCGTAGACGTGGTCGAAGCTGCGATTTTCACCAATGATGATGATTACGTGCTGAATTGGTGTCGCAGCCGCGGGCGCGGTTTGGGCAGCGAGGCTAGGCGGTCCCACCAGGTTCAACACGGTGGAAAATAACGAGACCCCCAGGCCGAAATTGCGGAAGGACGAGCGAGTGAAATCTACAAACGTCATGCGGCGTTCTCCAATGTGACGGAATTGAAACTGGAGGCTCCGATTACCTTTGAGCTTGAGGCCGCTCCGTTACACCGGCGTGAAATGTTTATGAATGTTTGTTGAATAGATTGCGCGGGTGTGGAAATCTGGGTACGGTTGATCGTCGAAAGGAAGTTGAGTCCAGACTGAAAGTGGTGGTTTAACGAAACGATGTGATGCCCTGATGGATCGAGGTCAGCATTCCTTCTTTACTCTTCCGTTTTAGTTTGCGACGCTTGATTAATGACGATCGTGTTGTTCAGATTCTCGGGCCAAACCGCCGTAAGAGCCAAACCGACGGCAATCCCTATCGACACCTCAAGGAAACGGTGCACCGCGATTATCCATTCGCTCGTCGTGCGGGGTACGAGCATCACAATCGCAAGAGTAATGCTAGCATACCGGTAAGCATTGCGTTCCACTCGCAATGCAGCACAAATAATTCCAATCACGAAAACAGATACCCCGAAAGCCAGAACATTCCCCGGGAAATAAGCGCCCACCAATGCCGCAACCGCCGCACCCAGTGCTGTTCCAGCGAGTCGTTGTGCTGAAATCGGCAGCGCCGCTCCTAAACTCGATTGCATGACAATCAGAGTGGTAATGGCAGACCAGTAGGCTTCCGGAAGGCGAAATAAACGCGCTACCAACAGCGAAATCGCGGCGGCCACTGCGGTCCGTGCTGAATGCTTAAGCGTTGAGGGATTCTCCCTCGCAACGATCAGTTCTCGAAATCGGTCGATTGCCATTTGAGGAGACGCCGTTCAGAAACGAACGGCGTCCAAATTATGCCTGATTCGCCCATCCACCGTCCGTTCCCGCTTGGAATTCTGCCCTGTTTGATGGTTTCCTGTCCCTGAATACACGATTTTCGTAAGTGCTCTCCGGATTTAGCGGTATGGCCAGGACGCCCGCCTTTGCGCAATCCTAAGGATGGCTTAGGAGGTGTTTTATGGTGTCGGCAGACACGCGTCTTCTTGAATCCACTAGCCGCTCTTTGGCACAGGAATATCGGATTAACGATGGACGGGTTGAAGCCCGGGTCTTGAGCGACGGGTTTGAACCGGAACATACCTGGTGGCAGCTCTCGCCCGCGCAGCTAAGCAGCCACGTAAAGCGCAATACCGAGGTCGCTCGCTGGTTGGAGCGGAGCCTGGGCTGGCAGAAGTTATTGTGGGCGTGTGTTGGGGAAGAGCCAACCGGCCATTCGGACGACAAGGCTGCCTGAAGGACCGAAACGCTCCCTCGATTCTCCGCATAACGCACAGGCCTGTCACTGATCTCAGACTACCCAAAACCGGATACCTGCCCGCACTGGCTTCCGCAAGAATCACCTATTGTCCCGTTAGCTTGAAGTCCCCGCATGAAATCGCTCGGTGACGTGCGAATTGGAATCTCGGGATGGAGATATAAAGGATGGCGCGGCGTCTTTTATCCCAAGAAGCTGGCGCATCGCCGTGAACTGGAATACGCGTCACGGCAGTTTAATTCGATCGAATTGAACGGGTCTTTCTACTCCCTCCAACGTCCGCAAAACTTCGCTCAGTGGGCGGCTGATACCCCAAAGAATTTTGAGTTCGCAGTAAAGGGCTCCCGGTATATCACCCACATGCTTCGCCTGCAAAACGTTGAAACCCCCCTGGCGAATTTCTTCGCGCAAGGTTTGCTTGGGTTGGAAAACAAGTTGGGACCGATCCTGTGGCAATTCCCGCCAACGTTTAAGTTCGATGCTGATCGGTTGGAACAGTTTTTTTCGCTGCTGCCCAAGACCCGGCATGCGGCCGCCAAGCTAGCTCGACGGCACGACGAACGTCTTCAAGACCGGACTTGGCTGCCATCCGGGCGAGATGCGCGTATGCGATATGCCGTCGAAATAAGGCACGAGAGCTTTGTTTCGGAGACATTCGTCGATTTACTGCGCCGCCATCGAATCGCCCTCGTAGTGGCTGACACGGTTGAGTGGCCTCTCCTAATGGACGTAACCGCTGATTTTGTCTACTGCCGGCTGCACGGTGACAAGGAGTTGTATGCCAGTGGTTACGGCAATAAGGCGCTGGACGTTTGGGCCCAACGGATAGCAACATGGGCCAAAGGCTGTGAAGTAAGAGACGGACGCAGAGCCAGCCCGCGGGACGCGCCGAGGCGAAGTAGTCGCGACATCTACGTATATTTTGACAACGATCAGAAGGTTCGAGCGCCCTTTGATGCCACAACGCTGCGGAAACGCCTGTCAGCTTTGTAAATGCTTCTCCGGACGCAGGGCGGAAGCGCATTAGCACCGTGCAGCCCCACTCTCAGAATCGGCATCTTCACCTTCTATGAAGCGACGCTCCAAGAGCGATCCGGCAATTCTGTTCGATCTGGACGGCACGCTCGTCGATACCGTCTACGAGCACGTGGCCGCATGGTCTGCGTCTTTACGGAACCAACGCATTATTCTGCCGACCTGGAAGATTCACCGGCGCATCGGCATGAGCGGAAAATCTCTCGTGCGGCAACTTTTGCGCGAGGTGAAATCCCCTGGTCGACAAATCGACCATGCCCGTCTTGAAGAGAAGCACGACTCTGAATTTGTAAAACTAAGTCCGCAAATCGCATTGCTACCCGGAACGAATGACCTGTTGGCATTTCTCAGTCGGCGCGGTATTCGATGGGCGATCGCTACGACGGGAAGCCGCAAACAGACGAATCGTTTTCTGAAGCGCCTCGAAATTCCACCGGGCGTCCCGGTCGTTACCGGTGACGATGTTGCCAAGGCAAAACCATCTCCGGACATCTTCGTCTTGGCCGCCGCTCGCGTGAATGTGCCGATTGAAGACTGCATCGTGGTCGGAGACAGTGTGTGGGACATCCTCGCGGCAGGGCGAAGACGCGCTCTTGGTGTGGGACTTCTTTCTGGCGGTTACAGCCGGGAAGAACTGGAGGGCAGCGGTGCTTTCCGTGTGTATGCTGATCCTGCCGACATGCTGTTGCATATTGAAGACTTGGGGATTTCGGAAGAATAGACTTCGGGGCTCTCACAAAAACCACACAAGACGACTTCGCCATGGAAACCTTTGACATGATCGTAATCGGCGCCGGCGCTGCAGGTTTAACAGCCGCGATTCGCCTCGGCGCTGCCGGCGTTTCCACTCTGGTCGTTGAAGCGCGAGAACGAATTGGTGGGAGAATGTTCACCCAAAGGGATTCCGCCTCTCAGATTCCGGTCGAACTTGGAGCGGAATTTATCCACGGGCGCCCGCCTGAGATCTGGGAAGTTCTTGAGAACAACCATGCCGAAATTTCCGAGGTTGAGGGCGATAGCTGGTGTAACCGCGATGGCTCGCTTTTGCCATGCGACTTCTTCTCTGAAGTCGAGGACATCCTGCAGAAAATGGATGATCAAAGGCCCGACGAATCTTTTTTAAGTTTCTTGAACAGATGCTGCGCGGACCCAAAGGTCACTGCGGAGGCGAAACAGCGAGCCCTGGATTACGTGACTGGCTTCAACGCCGCTGACCCCGATCTGGTAAGCGTTCACTGGCTGGTCAAAAGCATGCACGCTGAAGAGCAGATCGACGGGGATCGAGCCTTCCGGTCGAGAAATGGTTACGAAGATTTGATCAACATCTTTCGACGGCAGATTTCAGATGCAGGCGTGTCGGTGCGGACGGGCGCGGTCGTCGATACCATACGCTGGACGAAGAGGAACGTCGAGATAACTGGCACGAACGCTATCGGGTCGTTCAAGCTCGCAGCTCAACGCGCACTCGTTACATTACCGCTTGGTGTGCTGCGAACGGCGCCCGGCACGGCAGGAGCCGTGCAGTTTATCCCCTCATTGCCAACGCACAAGATCGACGCAATTAAAAAGCTGGCCATGGGCGAAGTGATAAGAATTACCCTGCGGTTTCGAAACCGCTTCTGGGAAAACATTGCGCCCGACGGAAACTCGAAGACGCTCTCGAACCTGGGTTTCCTGTTCACACAAGATGATTGGTTTCCGACATGGTGGACGTCCATGCCTGATCGCTCGCCTGTCATCACGGGCTGGGCGCCCTTTCGTTGCGCCGAGAAACTGTCCGGAAAGAACTCTGAGTTTGTGATCGGCCAGGCACTGAAAGCACTCAGCCGTGCCCTGAGCACGAGCACATCCGAGCTCGAGGACCAGCTGGAAGCAGCCTATTTCCACGATTGGCAGAACGATCCTTATTCACGAGGCGCCTACAGCTATGGCACGGTCGGCTCAGACGGCCTTCAAAAGGCGCTGGGGAGTCAGGTGGAGAACACGCTTTATTTTGCCGGCGAAGCCACCGACGTTACGGGAAACAATGGGACCGTACATGCAGCGATCGCGAGCGGCCTCCGCGCTGCCGCCGAAATTCTGGGTACTTCGCGATAGGCTCGCACGCGTGGGATGACACCCAGAGTCCGCGCTGCGCTGTAAGAAACGATAGACTTGGTGTTGAAATCTTCTGTACCAGGGGCGCTGCATGAAGAAAGTAAAATCTGGAAATCGCAGTTCCTCCGCAAAGAGCAAGGCCTCTCCACAAACCGTCGACGAATATTTGGCCGGTGTCCCGGAACCCGCCCGCTCTACCCTCACTAAAATCCGTGCGGCAGTTCGAGATGCCGCGCCGCGCGAGGCTACCGAAGCCATCAGCTATGGGATGCCCACATTCAAGTACAAACGGTATTTGGTGTGGTTCGCCGCGTTTTCCAACCATTGCAGTTTGTTTCCTACTGCCTCTGTGATCGAGTCGTTCAAGAAGGAACTCAAGGGCTTCTCCACATCCAAAGGAACCATCCACTTCCCTGTTGACAAGCCATTGCCGGCGGCACTGATTAAGAAACTGGTGAAGGCACGGGTAGCGGAGATCGAAATAAAAAGCGGAACTGGACGTTAGGCTGCAGATTTAGGTCTAAGTCAACGTGACCCGTTCAGCTTCGCAGGCCAATTTAAAACGACGGACATCGGCATTGTCTCTCCCTGCTTCAGCTGCGTGTTGATCAGAAATTTTTGTCCGTCTTTATCGATGTCATAGCTGACCTGCTCCGAGGTAGCGACGCCTTCGCGGGCGTTTGCCTGAAAAAGAGTTGTTGGCGCTCCCACATCGAAATTTGCTCCAGTAGTCACAGATGCCGCCATGATCCTGCCTTCCGGCGATAAGTAGAAGAGTTCTTTACCGTCACCCCGCCATTTCGGCTGATCTCCTCCTCCGTTGGAAATTTGCCACTTTCCGTGTGCCTGCGGGAAGGACGTCACGTAAATTTCCCATCGTCCGCTTTCATTCGAGGCATACGCTACCCATCTTCCATCGGGCGAGAAGCGGCCAATCTTCAACGAGGAAGGCGCCTTCAAAAACAGGCTGCTCTTTTGCTCGGGCATAGTCAAAAACCATAAGTCAGCCCCTTGCTCAAAGAGAATGTATTTGCCGTCATGCGACCAGTCCGTCGGAAACCTGTCCGCCCCGCCCGGTGCCATAGGTTTTTCATCCTGGCCTCCGTTGGCATCCTTGAGGTACAAGTCGAATTTAAGGTTCCGGTTTGAGGCGAAGACTAACTGGGTGGACTCCGGATTCCAGATCGACATGGTATCTATCGATGGATCGAATGTGAGGCGCTTGGCGCTGCCGTTCTCGAGGTCGTAGGTCCAAATATCCGTGTTCTGGCTTGTGGGGTCCGTGGTGTCTGCGGCGATCGACTTTCCATTTGGAGCCAGGAATATATTGCCGTACAGAGCGGACGTACCCTGCTTTGTAGCCGTTCCGATCTGTTGTCCTTTTCTGTCAAACCAGAACAGCTGGGAAACGCCTGTCTCTCCGCTCTTCTGGGCTACCAGCAAACCCGCTTCGGTAGCCGCGAACACCGCCTTCGCAATTCGAGGCAAGTATTGGACGTCATTTAGGAGTGGTGTGGGTTCTCCCGTCAGCTCAAACTTTTTGGAATCGAAATGTTGCGCAAAGAGCGTTTGGTCCCGGTAAAAAAGCAGGTATCCGGGCGCGGCGTAGGCCGCGTTCGCTCTCGCCCTGGTAACGAACTTCTTTTCGTTTGAATTCAGCGAACCCACAAAAATTGTGTAGAGCTGCTTCTGCCCTGAGAGATTCACTGCCAAGAAAAGATAATGGATTCCATCCGGTAGGAATACGGGCCAGCGGTGGCTATCTTCTCCTTGGCCTCGATCCGGAGTAGTGACTTGTGTAGGAGTTCCGCCCGTCGCCGGAATTCGATACAGTCCCGTTCCCAGCATTCCACTTGGGGTGAAGAGGATTACGCCATCTTTGTTCCAGGCGCCGCCGCGTCCAGTCGGCGCGTCGCAAAGTGTCTGTACCGGGCCCCCCGAGATGTCCAATTTCTTGAGTTTCCCGTCCGCAAAAAAACCGACGGATCGTCCATCTGGCGACCAGAATGGGTAGTTGGCGCCCTCGGTATTGGGAAGGCTGGTTGCTTCCTGTGACCCCGGTTCGTAGATCCAGAGAATGTTTTTTCGTTCCGATTCCCGGTATCCAACCAGTGCGACTGTGTGGCCGTTTGGTGATACCGTCACATCTCGCGCAGCGAACGGAAGCGGGGCGGAGAAATATGTCGTCTGATCGGGAGCTCTGGAACTGCGCCACCATATCGCAACCGCGATCAGCAAAACAGCGAGTCCGGCGGCGACGAGCGAGCCCAGGAGCGACCGGCTTTTTCTTTTTGTTTCGGGCAGGCTCGAAACTTGCGTCCCAGCTTCGGCGATCCAGTCCAACTGCAGCTTCACGTCGTGGGCTGTCTGAATGCGTTCGTCGGGATTCTTGGCCAGGCAGGCATTAACGACGCGCTCAAACGGCAACGGCGTAAGCGGCTGGATTGCGGAGATGGGTTCAGGATTTTTATCCAGAATCGCGCTGGCCACGCTGATCTGGCTCTTGCCCTCGAAGGGACGAGTTCCGGTCGCCATTTCGTACAGTACCGCTCCCAATGCAAACAGATCGGATCGCGCGTCCGCTTCCTTGCCTTCAATCTGCTCCGGAGACATGTACTGGATGGTGCCAATGATTGCGCCCGCGGTTGTCAGCGGCGATAAAGGACTGACTTCGGTCATGGTCCTTGCCGCTGAGAGAAGCGGTGCCTGCGAGGCACCCGTCCCGGCACCCGCGACCATTGCTTTCGCCAATCCAAAATCCATCAACTTGGCACCGGCTTTGGTCATCATGATGTTCGCCGGCTTCAGATCACGGTGGATAATTCCCGCTCTGTGGGCTGTCTCCAGCGCCTCACAGACATCCCGTGCAATTTTCATCGAGTCTTTCAGCGGCAGCGCACCCTTTTTTAACCGCTCCGCGAGCGACTCTCCTTCCAGGTATTCCATCACCAGAAAATCAACCCCGTCCTGGTGACCGACATCGTACAGCGTGCAGATCCGTGGATGATTCAGTGACGAAATGGCCCGGGCTTCGCGCTCGAAACGTTCTTTCAGTTCGGGATTGGAGGAAAGGTGCTGGGGCAGGACTTTGATCGCAACATCCCGGCCGAGGCGAGTGTCGCGGGCGCGATAAACCTCGCCCATTCCGCCGGCTCCGAGGGCGGATTGGATTTCATACGGCCCAAGTTTTGCGCCAGAAGTGAGGGTCATGCGTGCGCGTCATTATAGGGTATCCCTAGCGTCGCAGCGATTTTTCCGGCCGCGGAGTGCCTCTGCACCGTGATTGGCAGAGCAGAGGTAGAGATGACGATTGCGCGAATCCCAAAGACCTTTTTAGGGTCTAATACGTGAGATGTCCTCGAAAATGACCATGTCCGAAACTGGCCAGACCCGGGGCACCGAATCGGGCATAGTAAATGGTATGGAATTACTGGAACCAACGAACTGTTATCGCGCTCTTCAAACCCGCGACCGGCGGTTCGACGGACATTTGTTCGTAGGCGTGACGTCGACTGGAATTTATTGCCGTCCGATTTGCCCTGCCAAGACCGCCAAATTTGAAAACTGCCGATTCTTTCGGACCGCAGCTGCCGCGCAAGAGGCAGGTTTCAGAGCTTGCCTGCGTTGCCGCCCGGAAATCTCGCCTGAGGTAGCCGGCTGGCGTGGAACATCGAACACAGTCTCGCGCGCACTGGCACTCATCGCCGAAGGTTTTCTGGATAAAGATCAGGCAAGTGTTGAGCAACTGGCAGATCGGTTGGGTATCGGCGAAAGACATCTTCGGCGACTGTTTGAGGAGCATGTGGGCGCCTCTCCAACCACGGTGGCGCAGACCCGTCGCATACTGTTCGCTAAACAACTGCTCCATGAGACCGAACTGTCGATGAGCAACGTCGCGATGGCTTCCGGCTTCGGCAGCGTAAGACGCTTCAACGATACATTTCAGAAGCTCTACCGCAGACCTCCATCCGAGCTTCGACGCCGGAACAAGAAATCGGCATTCTCTTTGGATGGAGCCGTTACTTTGCACGTCGCCTACCAGCCTCCTTACGACTGGAACTCATTCCTGACTTTCCTCGGAACGCGTGCGATCGACGGTGTGGAAGAAGTGAGGGACGGTCGCTACCGAAGGACGGTTTCGTTTGAAGGCACGGATGGCATTGTCGAGGTTGCCGACAACCCTGGTCATCACGGCCTCGCGGTAAAACTCCAACTCCCTTCCGTGCGCGCGTTGTCAGCGATCGCTTTGCGGGTACGGCGCATGTTTGACGTCTATGCGGACGTGAACAGTATCGGAGTGCATCTGTCGGGAGACCCGGCGCTGGCCCGGCTGGTCGCGCAGCGTCCCGGGCTGCGTGCACCGGGCGGTTGGGACGGATTTGAACTGGCAATGCGCGCGATATTAGGCCAACAAATCACGGTCGAAGCTGCACGACAGCTTGCCGGCAAGCTCGTGAGGATATGCAATCGGCCATCAAAGGCTCTTTCCGATGAAAGCCTCAGCTATGTTTTTCCCTCTGCAGAGCGCGTGGCGTCGTCGGACTTGAGCGCGTTGGGTATGCCGCGTTCCCGCAAGGAAACCATCCGGCTTCTGGCCAAAACAGTGGCGGCCAACCCTCGCTTTTTTGAATCACCCGGGTCTTGTGAAGAAGTTATCGCCCGGCTCCGCGCGATCCCGGGCGTTGGCGATTGGACGGCGCAATACATTGCGCTTCGGGCCTTCCATCAAACCGATGCCTTTCCAGTAACCGACATCGGGATTCTTCGCGGTGCTGTGAGCCTCGACGGGACTACCATGAGTGCGACGCAGTTGCTTGGCCGCGCTGAACTGTGGCGTCCATGGCGGGCGTACGCGGCGCAGCACCTTTGGGCGGTCGGCGGCGCGGTGCCAGCCCAAGACAAGCTGAAACTATAAGGATGGCATTTCGTGCCCGGACTGACATTGGCACGGAAATGGGCCATCAGATGGATCAATTAAACATCCGACAATGGAGCAGACATGAACGACGCGACCATCGTATTTCGCAAACTGCATTCAGATCCCTCGGGGCCGTTGCTGCTTCCAAACGTATGGGATGCGGGCAGCGCGCGGTTGGTTGAGAGCCTCGGCGCGAAAGCGGTTGCCACAACAAGCGCAGGTGTTGGATGGGCGCTTGGATACCCCGATGGCAATGCGTTGCCCGTTAAACAACTTGAAAACCTGATCTCCAACATCTTGAGGATCGTACGCATTCCGCTGTCTGTCGATGTGGAAGCCGGATACACCCACGATCCGAAAGCAGTCGGTGAGAAGTTGAAAGGCATTCTCGGATCCGGAATTGCCGGCATCAACATCGAAGACGGCACAGATCCGACCGACGTCCTGGCAGCAAAGATCGAAAATGTCAAAAAGACGATCGCTTCCCTGGGAGTGGATGTCTTCGTGAATGCTCGTACAGATGTATATCTCCAATCGCTGGCGCCTGAAGGTCAGCGCATTAAAGAGACAATCGCGCGAGCGCAGGTCTACCGTTCCGCTGGCGCGGACGGAATTTTCGTTCCCGCACTCTCTGACCCTAAACCGATTGCCGAAATCGTGCCGGCGGTCAATATGCCGCTCAATCTGATGGCGTGGCCAGGGTTACCGGACGCCGCCGAATTGAAGAAGCTTGGAGTCCATCGTCTCAGTTCGGGCTCGGGAATCCCGCAGGTCATCTGGAACCACGTCGCGCGGTTGGCAAAGGCCTTTCTGGAGACTGGTGCCTCGGAGCCAATGGCGCAGGACTATATGGCCCACGATAACCTTCAAGGTCTCTTTGCGGTGAAGCGCTGAATCGAACCGGGCTTTATCCGCACAAATGTGATTGGGAGATTAGGTCACGGAATCCACTTGGCAAGATAAGAAAGAGTTGGGCGAGTCGTTCCTGTCGAGCCTGCAAAAACAGGATTGGGAACTCTTAAGAAATATCGTGTCTCCAGGAGTCGTCTGGTCCTTCCCCGGTTCCAACCTGATGTCCGGGCAGGCGAAGGGCGTAAATGCAGTGACCCTTGCATGCAAAGACCTCATCGGCTACGGGCCAACATTCGTCTTGAAACACGTTCTCTACGGCGTGAGCGACATAGTCCTGGTCATTGAGGTCAACGCCTCCCGAGGAGACCTAAATCTCAACACATACTTCTCAGCCACGCTCACGACTGAAGACAAACGCGTCACCCGAATCCAAATATCTCTGTCGGACATTGCCATGGCCGACACATTTTTCACCGATCGAAGTTGTCATTCGCGCTTCCGCCCCACGGGTTGACAAAATCCCTTTCACTTCGGGAAGGCGAAGTGTTACAGAAAGAAAGGATACTCAGAATGAAGAACTACGTTCATAAGATCATCCCATCGCCAATCGGAAAACTGAAGCTCGTCGCGAGCGACAAGGGTCTCGCCGCCATCCTCTGGGAAAACGATAATCCGCGTCGCGTCAGATTGGGGACCACAACCGAAGACCGCGACCATCCGGTATTACATGAGACCGAACGTCAGTTGAAAGAATACTTCGACGGAAAGAGAAAATCGTTTTCACTCGATCTGGACCTGGCCGGCACCAAATTCCAGAATGACGTATGGCGGGCATTACTGGCCATTCCGTTTGGAGAGACGCGAAGCTACGGTCAAATTGCGCGGCAACTTGGAAATCCCCAGGCAATGCGGGCCGTCGGAGCCGCCAATGGAAGGAATCCCGTTTCCATCGTTGTTCCCTGTCATCGCGTGATCGGCACGTCCGGCAAGTTGACCGGGTTTGCTGGGGGTTTGGAAGCCAAAGCATTCCTGCTTGGACTGGAAGACAAGGAAAAGACTCTCAAGAGAGCGAGCTAACGATGAAGTGAGATGCAAGTGCCTTTTGCATCTCACATTCCGAGTGACGCTCGCCCTTGCTTAATTCACGGACGTAGTCCACGCCATGCTTCCTACCAAAGCAGTTTCAACCCGAATTGAATCTGTCGCGACGTGGTTGATGTGCTGGTTATGGCCCCGGCTGTACCCGAAACGCCTGAAGGCGTAAACACGATCAGGTTCGGAGTATTGAAATTGGCTCGATTCAGCAGATTGAAAATCTCGGCGCGAAACTGCAGGTTCAATCGTTCGCGAATGGCTGTCTCTTTCAAGGCCGAGAAGTCCCAGGTTGCGAGTCCCGGACCGATCAGCGTGTCTCTTCCAAGATTGCCATAAAATCCGCTGTTCGCCGGCGGCTGCAGGAACGCGTTCGGGTTGAACCATTGATTGGGATTGCCCAGAATCACCGGTCCGGTGAAGTCTGGATTTCTGAATGGCCGCACGGGATTTCGCGTGTCCCCATTATTCGACGGGTTATAGCTTAGTTGTGGTGTAAACGGAAACCCATCCTGAAGCGTGACGATGCTGTTCACCGACCAACCGCCAACTAGCGCGTTGCTCCAGCCAGACAGCCCGTTCCCCAGCGCTCTTCCGCGCCCCAACGGTAACTCGTAGATGGCGCTGATCACCGCAACATTTCTGACGTCAAAGCCGCCAAGACCGTAGTCTGCGTGCAGGTTGAACGGATTCGAAGTCAGTGCGGGTGCGTTCGCCGAAGTTGTGGCATTCAACGAATCGCCATTGTCCAGAGTTTTTGACCAGGTATAAACTCCCCGCACCGACATGCCATGGCTGAAGCGATGGTTTGCGTCCACCTGCAGAGCGTTGTAGTTGCTGTTCCCGAGCGAAAACCAGGTCCAGGTGTTCGCGATCGTAGGGTTCGCTTTTGGTGTCCCTGCTGGAATGAAGTAGCTGCCGGCGGGAACTGGGGCATTCGCCAACGCCCCTGGGAAGGTCGCCGGGTAGGTGGCGGGGCATGGCGCTGCGGGACAAATTGTCGGGAATGGTTCATTGCCATCGGCTCCGATAATTTCGTGATAACCATGAGACCCGACGTAGCCCACGCTCAAAGATGTGTTCGGCGAGAGTTCCTGCTGAACCCTGAAGGACCAGGAGATCAGGGTTGGCGTCTTCATGTCCGGCTGAACACCTCCTGGCACCAAAAGCGCCTTACTGTTCAACGGGGCAACCGGGTCGATGGGAAGCTGCGAGACGGGCAGGTTCGCGATGCTGTATGTCGGATTGAACGGCGCATTTTGATCCGTTCGATATCCCAGGGCATCCTGGAGATCGTTGTACATTCCGAAGCCCCCGCGAAATACCGTTCTTGGACTGATCGGACTCCACGCAATTCCAATCCGTGGCTGGGGCAGGAACTTTGCATTGTTCACGGTGAAAAGCGAATCTGCAATCCTCGGCTGATCCGAAATCACGTGATTGTTGAAGGTGTAGTTGGCGGCGCGGCCGTGAGCTTCATTCCAACCGGTAGAGAACTCGTCGCGAAAGCCCAGCGATAACGTCAGCTTCGGAGTTAAACGAATCACATCCTGGGCGTACCACGCGCCAAACAAAGACCGCCAGTTCATCTCCGTGGGCGCAGGATCGTAAAGGAAACTTGATGTAGTTCCTTGCAGGAAGGTTTGCAGGCTGGTGAATGTTGCCTGCCCGAACTGGCTAAGCGCAATCGTCTCGTTCGATTGGAAGGGCTGGAACCACGCGCCAAAACTGAGTTGGTGCCGGCCACGGGTGAGCGTCACACGGTCTTCGAAGGTGTATAGGTTGCGTGCGATACTCAGGTTGCTTCCATTGTTGCTGCCCGCCAGACCGATTTGAGCTTGCGGATTGGACGCAGCGCTTCCGCCCACGACAACCGCCCCCACCGGATGTCCCAGCAGAAAACCGGGAACATCAGCCGCTGGTGTGCCAGGAGTCGGTTCCCCGGTAAAAAAGTAGCCCGCACGTGAATACCCGACCCGGGCAACGTTCAACGTTGCAGCCGAAAAGCTGTGCGTTTCTTCGAGGCTGAAGACTTGCTCTCGCAAGTTGACGACATCACTGCTGTAAGGATCGGCGGTGGTAGCCGTGAGATCATCGCCATCGTCAATGGTGTAAACCCCAGCCAGTGTATCTCGTGAAGAAATAATATGGTCCAGCCGAACAGTTCCAAAATCTTCGCGAATGACCTGCAACGGGCTACTAAAAACCTGAGCGATACCGTTGAAATCCGGAGCGCCAGCCGGAGCGATCGGCCATAAATTGAGCAGAGGCTGGACGCTTGGTACGGCAGATGCTCTTGATGCCGCGTCCGGGACGAACGCCGCCGAGGTCTGATGCAAGTGTTGCCGCAACCCCTCATAGTTGGCAAACAGGAAGGTCTTGCCACTTCGGAGCGGCCCTCCGAGAGAGGTGCCGAACTGGTTACGCTGGAAAGGAGGTGCAGATCCCTGGTCAAAGAAATTAGGCGCATCAAGCGCGTTGTTACGCAGGAAGTCATATGCGGAACCGTGGATTTGGTTCGTACCCGACTGGGTCACGATGCTTACTTGACCACCCGGCCGCTTGCCGTATTCAGCTCCGTAGGAGTCGCGCAACACATTGAATTCACGCACCGCATCAACACCCAGCAACTGCTGGCTGGTTCCTCCCGGCTGCATGTTGTTTTCTGCGGCGCCCGTGTATTCGACACCATTCAGAAGAAACAGATTTTGCTGCGGCCGATTTCCAGAAACCGAAAAGTTATTTCCCGTCGTGGAATTTGATACTCCAATGCCTCCGGTCTTCTCCGCCGTGAAGTTGACGATGCCCGGGTTCAACGTGAGCAACAAATCGTAGCTCCGGCCGTTGAGAGGGAGGTCTTTCACCTGTTGCTCCCCGACGAGACCCGAAATGTCCTGCGTAGTGACACTTACAATTGCCGCGTCCCCGGTTACTTTCATTTCTTCTGTCACCGCACCGAGGCGAAGAGTCACATCGACCCGCGCATCCTGTCCAACCAGAAGGCGGACTCCCGTTCGGACCGCTTCCGCAAAACCGTCTTTCTTTACTCGAACTTCGTACTGCCCGAGCGGCAGGGCAAACAACTGATATCTTCCCCCTGGGTCTGTGACCGTATCCCGCAGAAGACCGGTATCCACGCTTCGCGCCTCGACACTTGCACCCGATATGGCCGCGCCAGACTGGTCGATTACGACGCCGGACAGAATTGCCGACACCTGCGCGTAGCTGATTGAGTGACGGAAGCAAAACAGCAGGCAGAGTAGAATCCAAGACCGACCCGCTCGCGAAATCCGGTGCGAGGAAACCTTCCCGAGAGTCCATCGTCGCGGTAGTGTGGTGTCCAGCAGGCGCAGATTTAGACCATCTATTCGCATAACATCATTCTCCATTCGCATAATGTCGAGAATTGAAAGTGTATAGTTACGCCAATTCCAATGTCTAATTGTGTGCGGTTACGTACGTTTCGATGCGGTTTTCACTCGTTTGGTGACAGCATTTCCCGTAACGATTTCGTTTTGACGGCGATCATTGACGTACGCATGGTAGGCCTGTACGATTTTTCTCAAAGTGGCTGCCAAGCCCAAATCGATGAGTTCAACCGATAAGACTGAGAAGTTACTCGGGCTTCGCGAGGCAGCGCTGGATCTCCGAGTGAGCTTTCCCACAATTAAACAGTGGATCTACAAAAATAAGATTCGCAGCGTGAAAACTGCGGGCGGGCACCACCGAATTCCGCAGAGTGAGGTTGACCGCTTCCTCTACCGAAGCAGTGGTAAGACTGACGTCGAGCGCACTCTCGCCAAGCGTCGTGTCAGTGGGAGGAATCAATTGGTCGGACGAATCGATGGAGTCCGGATAAGCGGTCTTATGGCGGAAGTGAAGATCTCAATCGGCGATCAGCAGATTACTTCGATCATCACGGCAAGTTCGGCCCGCGAAATGAAACTCAAGCCGGGCCAGACTGCAGCCGCTCTCATCAAATCAACCGAGGTCATGATTCTCCGCGTGTGACGATTCCGCGTGTAATAATATCCAGTTAAATTTTGCCCTTCAATTCTGCTGCTAGGCGGAAGACTTCCTTCGACTCTGTTGAAAAGAAGGCCTCATGAGCGACGACCTGAACAAAGACATGTCACGGCGTGGATTTCTTGGAATCGGTTCTGCGGCTCTCGCGGCTGCCGGAATTGTATCGGCCATAGATGCAGCAGCCCAGGAACAGCACCCCTATCCAACCAAATCGGATCGAAGCACGAGCGCGCCTGGTCCCGCGAACCCGTCGCTGGACGGCCAGAATCCCGACTCAAACCTGCCTCCGTCGACCGACGCGGGGGGCGTGCAGACTTTTAAGTATCCTTTCGCGCTGTCCCATAAACGGATGCAGGAAGGTGGCTGGTCCCGTGAGGTCACGGTAAGGGAGTTGGCGGTCTCCAAGTCAATCGCCGGCGTGGACATGCGACTCACTGCTGGAGGAATCAGAGAACTGCACTGGCATACCGCCGCAGAGTGGGCGTTGATGCTTTACGGAAACGCTCGCATCACGGCGATTGACTTGGATGGGAAGAGCTTTGTTGCCGACGTAACCGAAGGCGACCTCTGGTACTTTCCCACCGGAATCCCGCATTCGATTCAAGGTTTGAATCCTGACGGCGCTGAGTTTCTGCTGGTGTTCGACGACGGCAACTTTTCGGAATACGAAACGGTGCTGCTTACCGACTGGATGGCGCACACTCCTCACGACGTGTTGGCGAATAATTTTGGAGTAAGCGAGCAGGCCTTGGAGAAAATGCCCAAGCGGGAAAAGTTTATTTTTCAGGCCGCCGTTCCTGGCCCACTGAGTGCGGACCAAAAGACTGCCGCTGGATCATTGGGCGCAACGTCACTAGATTTCGCTTTTCGCACGTCACAGCAGCCGGCTTCGAAGCGCACCAAAGGAGGAGAAGTACGGATCATCGATTCGAGCAGCTTCAAAGTGTCGACGACAATCGCGGCGGCATTGGTCACGGTTCATCCCGGAGGAATACGCGAGTTGCACTGGCATCCCAACGCCGATGAATGGCAGTACTTCATTGCCGGTTCAGGAAAAATGACCGTGTTCGCCACCGGTGGACGGGCGCGCACCATGGACTTCCAGGCTGGAGACGTCGGTTATGTTCAGAAGACGCTCCCCCACTATGTGCAGAACACGGGAAGCACCGACCTGAAATTTCTGGAAATGTTTAAGAGCAACGTCTACCAGGACCTGGCACTTTCCGAATGGCTTACTCACACACCGCCCGAGCTGGTTATCGCCCACCTTGGCATTGGTAAGGCTACGCTCGACGCCATCCCAAAGAGAGAGATCCCCGTGATGCCCGAATAGTTCCGCCCTGAAGTAGCACGAACACTGGAAGCGCTCGACTGGACTCCATTTCTAATCCGCCGAAGCCTCTTGCATAACTAAATACCGGTTGTCTGATAACGCAACATGGCTAAAGCGAGCCGGTAATCGTAACCAGCCTGAGCACTGCCGATTTGCGCCTGGGTCTGCTGGAGTTGCGCCTGGCTTAACTCAACGATGGAACTCAAACCCAGCTTGTAGCGTGTTTGCGCGAGATCGAGCCCCAGGTTGGCTTGATCCAACAGTTGTTGGGTCACGGTGACCCGCTGGTACGCCGTATTTGCGTTAAGCCAACTGGTGCGCACGTCGCGAGAAATCCGATTTTGGAGATTGCGCATGCGATCTTGCGCCGCCTGCGTTTTTAAGTGCGCCTCACGTGACTTTGCCGAATAGAGAAAGCCGTTGAATAACGGAATTCCCACGTTGACCCCCACCGCGCCGTACCAGTTGGACAAAGCGGGGTTGCGCACTGGCGTATCTCCCACCACCCCGACGGCTTGGATCGTCGGATAAAACAAGTCGTGTTCAGCGGATTGGAATTTCTCAGCAGACCTGTACTGAAAATCGAGTGCCAATATTTCCGGCCGCATGGAAAACGCCGAGGAAATCAGATCGTTCACATTGCCCGGAGGGGACGTGACCTGCGTCGTGTCCTCGATCAGCTGGAAATTATGCACCGTGGGATACCCCAACACAGCCGAAAGAGCCGCTAAAGTGGCGTCCAGATTGTTGGTCGCGTCCAACAGAAGAAGCTTGGCCTGCGCCAGGTTCACGCTGGCAAAGCTGAAGTCCAATTGAGACCGCAACTTGCTCTTGAACAGGGCTTCTATCTGGTCAGAAACCGTCTGCCGCGCACTTACGGTATGTTGAGCTACGGTCAGCACTGCGTTTGCCTGTAATGCACTGTAGAAAGCCTGATCAACCGCCAGCAGAATCTGCTCTTTTGTGGCGATCGCGTTCTGGTTTTCAGCCTTCGCTGCGTAATTGGCGCTAGCGGCAAGATTCGTGGTGCGCCCAAAATCTGTAATCAACTGATTGACCACCACCCCAGCCGCGGCCCGCTCATAAATGATGGGATTGTTGAGTCCGCCGGCTGTAATGCGGCTGTTCTCGCGGGAATCCACGCCTGTCACGTTCGCAGTCGCGGTGGGCCACAAGTTTGAACGCACTTCCCGCGTGACTTGTTCCGAAGCCAGGGCGGTCAACCTAGCCACGGAAATCTGAGGGTTGTTCTTCAGCGCCAGCACCTCGGCTTGCTTCAATGACAGAGAAGTTGCCGTCGCAGGATTGGCTTGGGGGTCGGAAGCTTGAGGCACATCCGGAACTAAACCGGGCGCCTCCTGGTCGGCAGGCGGCTGTGGCATTGGGGCGGCAGGCAGACTCTGTGCAGTTTGCGGATTAGCCTCTTGCATATTCAAAGAGGTTTGGGCAAACAGCCAAACAGGTTGAGACAACGCGACAGCAATCAGTAAAAGTTTCATCTCGCTGGAATCTCCCGCACTCCTGGTCGACTGGACGCCGACGCAACATCGAAGAGTAATTTCCTCAGCCTTGCGCGTTCGGCAACGCCGGCGCGGGCTGCTCTTCCCGACGATGTATCAACAGATAAGCGGCGGGAACAATAAAGACGGTCACCACCACCGACATCGAGAGCCCCCCGATAATGGCGCGCGCCAGGGGAGCGTACTGTTCGCTCCCAGCTTCAAGCGCCAAGGCCATTGGAATCATGCCGAGAATGGTTGCCAAAGACGTCATCAACACTGGCCGCAAGCGCACCCGGCACGCAGTCGCCACCGCTTGTTCGATCGGCATGCCTTCTTTCCTCAATGATCGCGTGAACTCCACAATAAGAATGCTGTTCGAGACCACAATCCCGGTCATCATGATGACGCCCATCAGAGACATGACATTCACAGTCGTATGCGTCGCCAACAAAAACAGAATGACGCCCGTGATTCCGGGTGGTATGGCGAGCAGGATGATGAGCGGATCGATGAATGATGAGAACTGCGCCATCAGTATCAAATAAACAAGAACGATCGAGAGGATCAAACCGATGCCGAAGCTCTTGAACGACTGGCGCATACCCTCTACCGAACCGCGCATGGTGACGCGCACGTTCTCTGGGGTCTTCGTATTGGCGATCACCTTATCAACTTTGCTGGCCAGACCTCCCAGGTCTTCGCCGGCCGGCGAGACATACACGTCGATGACACGGCGAAGTTGGTAATGGTCGACTTCAGTGGGAGTGTTGATCATCCTCACATCTGACACTGCGTCCAGGTTGGTTGGGTTCACATTGCTGACTGCATGCAACGGAATCTGTTTCAGGTCAGTTATGGATTTGACCTGGGTATCCGGATACTGAACGGTGAGCATGTAGTTATTCCCGTTCTTCGGATCCACCCAATAACTGGGAGCGATCATGCTGTCCGAGCTCAACGCAGTGATGACGTTGTCTACGGCTTCCTTGGACGACACCCCCATCCTGCCAGCCATTTCGCGGTCGATATTGAGTTGGATCCCCGGATAATCGAGGTCCTGCGGGATGAGCACGTCGCTCACTCCACGAAGCTGACGTATCTTCGCGGCAATTTCGGCCGCGGTCTGGTAAGCCTGTTTCTGATCGTTCCCGCTGACCTGAATATCGATCGGAGCTGGCAATCCAAGATTGACAACCGCATCTACCAGTCCACCGGATTGAAAATAGTTCGACAGTTCCGGCAAATCATCCGCTAGCTTCGTTCGCACGCGGCGCATGTATTCATAGCTCCCCACGGAGTGATCTTTTTTGAGGCTCACTTGAACGAACGCGGTGTGCTGAGCGGAATTGCTGGTGTAGATTGCTGAAAAGTCCGGAGTAATCCCAATGTTCGAAACGATCATGTCCAGGTCTTCTGCCCGGACCGTTTGGCGAATGTCCGCTTCGACACGTTTGATGTACTGGTTGGTCAATTCCAGACGTGTACCGGTAGGCGCTTTGATGTTGATCACGAACTGGCCAGGGTCAGTCCGTGGAAAAAAGCCGAGACCCATTGCAGGGAACAGCGCGAAACTGAACAAACAGATTCCAAGAATCGAGACAACTGTTGCGAGCGGACGAAGCAAGCTCTTTCTCACGGAGATGTCATATCTCATGAGCATCTGGTCATAACGGCGATTGAATGCGCGTACAAAGCGCTCAAATAGATTGTTTCCTGGGTGGTGTGCCGTCTCGCCGTGAGCCGACTTGATAAAACGAGCGCAAAACAGCGGGACTACCGTCATTGCGACTGCGTACGAAGCGAACAGCGAAAAGACAACTGCAGCGGCAAGCGCGGTAAACAGGAATCTGCTCACCCCGTATAGAAAGACAACCGGAAAGAAGACAATTGCGGTGGTGAAAGTGGCCGCCAGCACTGGCATACCCACTTCCTGGCCTCCCTTTTCAGCTGCCACCTCGGGCGCTTCTCCCATCTCCAGATGTCGAAAAATGTTTTCGAGAACCACCACCGAGTTGTCGATCAACCGGGAAAATGCCAGCGCAAGGCCTCCCAAAACCATTGTGTTGATCGAGCCTCCGCTGGCGTTAATCGCGAGGAATGCGGCGACGGCAGAGAGTGGAATTGAAAGCATCACCGCCAGAGTCGCGCGAAAATTCCCCAGGAAGATCAGGATCATTAAGGCGGTCAGCACAAGCCCAATGCCACCTTCACTACCCAGGTTCGCTATCGCCGTCTTCACAAAAATGGATTGGTCGAAGACGACATTCGTCGCCAGTGATTTCGGGACGTCAACCAAATCGCCTACCGACTTCTTTATTCCGTTGACGATCGCGATAGTGTTGCTGTTACCGCCCTGTTTGAGGATCGGAAGATAGACCGACCTTTGCCCATCTACGCGAACGATGTTGGTCTGTATCGCCGCCGCATCCTGGGCGTGACCCACATCAGCCACCATCAATTCAGCGTTGCCCTCGGACTTCAACGGTAGCCGGTTGATCTCTTCGGTCGTTGGAAGTTGGCTGTTGGTGTAGATGTTGTAGTCTTTTGGACCAATTCGCACGTCCCCGGACGGAAGGATCGTGTTGGCATCGTTGACCGTACGAACCACATCCATCAGACTCAACTGGTGGGCTTGCAACTTTACCGGATCAACGTACACCTGAATCTGGCGGTACTTGCCGCCGAAAGGCTGTGGGACGGAGGCTCCCGGAACGTTTGCAATCTGGTTGCGGACTGTAAACTGCCCCAGGTCATGCAACTCCGTCTCGTTCAGGCCCAGACCCTTCAACGTAATCAGACAGACCGGCAGGCTGGAGGCATCGAATTTCAGGACTACGGGGGGAAGCGTGCCCGGAGGCAATCGGCGCAATTGTGCCATGGCCAAATTCGAGATGCCGCTGACGGCCGCGTCGGGATTGGTTCCCGGCTGAAAATAGATCTTGATGAGACTTACTCCAGTTAACGACCGCGACTCGATATGGTCGATCCCACTTCCCAGAGTGAAAAATCTTTCGAATGGGTTGGTGATGTTGGCTTCAATCTGTTCCGGTGGCATTCCTGAATAAAACGTTGCCACGACAACCACTGGGATATTGATCTCGGGAAAGAGATCCACCGGCATTCGTGCCATCGTGGTTACGCCCACCACCATGATGATCAGACACATCATGATGATGAAAAATGGGTAGCGAATAGCGAAACCTGACATATCTATTGCGCTCCCTGTTCCGCCACGAATTTTTGATCCGCCATGGTGCTTATCTGGGGATCGACATGCTGACCTGCTCGATACTGCCCCAGGTTGCCCACAATGACCCGATCCCCCTCATTCAGCCCGGACAATATCTGGATCCGATCGGAGCCTTCGATTCCGGTATGGATCTCGCGCTCCTCCACATGGTTTTCAGAGTTGACGAAAAGCGCGGTAGTCTTGTCCGCGCTTCGGTTGATCGCCTGCAGTGGAAGAGTCAGAGCGTTCGGATCATTTTGAATCCGCAAGGACACGTCGGCGTACATTCCTGGGGTCAATTTGTAGTCCCGGTTAGGTACATCCACCTCTACTTGCATGGTGCGGGTGGAGCGGTCGAGAGAATCGGTCGACCGGATTACTTTTCCAGACAAGTGCTCATCGGTTGCCTTCACGCGGATATCGGCGGGTTCGCCGTCTTGTACGCTGGCCGCCAGGGATTCGGGCACCGAAATTCGGAGCCGCAGTACATTTACCTGCGAAAGCTTCACCACGGGCATGGAGCTGACATTGGACGTGCCGGCCTGTATCAGTGATCCCGTGTCCGCGTATCGCCAAGTCACGACACCATCGAACGGTGCTGTAATTCGTGAATACTCTGATAGCGCGGCATAGTGCTGCTGGTCAGCCTGAGAAACCTCCAATTGCTGCCGGGATGCTGATAACGCCGACTTCGCCGCTTCCACTTGCGCCTCCGCCGAGCGGTCCTTAGCGGTGGCATCGTCGAGTTCCTGTTCGGCGATCAAGCCCGGACGCGTCGCGGAAGCTTCTCTTAGTCGGCTGGCGGCAGCGTGTAACGCATCATGGTCCGCCTCCGCCCGGCTCACTTCATTCTGAGCGCGAGTGATCTCCTCCTGACTGTGCCGTACCCCGGCACCCGCACCCTGTAACTCTGCGGACAGTTCCGGAATCTCCAGGACGGCGAGTACCTGCCCGGTGCGAACGCGATCACCGATATCGACGTTGATATTACGGATGTAGCCCGCGACTTTCGCGTGGAGTTCTACTTCCTGGTAGGGCAGGAACTCGCCCGCAATCGAAAAGGAGTTGGAAAGTGGCGTACGTCGGACCTTTACCACCGCCGCGCGCGGGGCCGCATCGGCTGACACAGTTGTGGAGGTGCCGCCTGAATGTCCGCACCCGGTGACCGCCGCCAGCAATACCACTATCACTGCGGAAACTATGATTCCGATCAGAGTCGGAGAAAATCGTTGACGCATATTTTCAATCACCATTACGACGTTATTGAACTTACTGGGCGTGACCCGACATGCTCACCGACCACGCCCCGGAAAGTTAGTTGTTGACCATGCACGACGTGTCTTTAACAGGGCTGCGGCTGCCAATACTCAGCTTCACCTCACGCGCGCCGGGAACATTCACGTTCATAACGTGCTTTTCGACACTTACTTGCACTGTCTGATGGGGAGAGAAGACGGACGGCAAGTAATCGAACCCAGTGTCGTATCTCACCACGTACATCGTGCAGTTCAGCTGGATCCCTATGTCGTACGAGTAGACTTGCGGCTGCAATGGGGCATCGCTGGGATCGCCGACATAGTTGGATCGAGTTTCGTGATTTGCGACGCTAACTACAGTCGCGGACTGGTATGGCTGCCTGATGCGTGCGCACACTCCCGTCAAACTAATGCCAAATATCAGAACCAGTAGCGCTAAACCCGTTCTCATGATCTCCTCCCGGAGAGCAGCCAAGGAACCGCGGGTGCGTTCAACGGACCGGACGGAAAAACAAACGACGGCCTGCAAACCCGGGTCTTAGCCGCATCAGGTTTGAACTCGAGTCCAGTCGTGCGCATCACCGCGCCGAGCCGGAGTCGTCCCAGTAAATCGCTTGGGTTGAGTTCAAAAGGTAATGATTAGCTGCGAATGAGAAAGAGGTCAGGAGTTGGGAGGAGGTCGATTGTAAAGCCAGCTCTCGGAACAAAGATTCGTGCAGGGAAAGATTGCAGAAACCGCATAGACAAAGGCGTAAGGAGGTTCAAACAACGTGAAACTAAAGGTCGGGGCAGTCCACTTCAAGCCGTCGCTCAGAAGGTGTTGTCTCTGAGCATCCGGTGTATGAGCCTGCACGGTTCTTACAGCAGAGATTTCTGAACCGCCTACAGCGAAGCGGGTGGCAAGACCTACTGTGAGAAAGGAAATGGCCAGGCAGACAAGAGCAATCCGGAATGAAGAATTCAGACCTCTACGAGCCTGCAAATCTTTCAACACGGCCGCTCCAAAATCTGTCCAGAAATCATGACTACGTTCAATTATACATCGCGAACAAAGTCCTTCTCGTAACGAAGACTACTTACCCGGAAGCGAAACCCCGCGCGGAGAGATCTATTGGTGACCCACTTAGCACCTGATCGTTTCTCATCTTAGGCGGATGGTGCTCGACAAACCGACTAGAAGAGAATTGTTAGTCGCAATTCAGAATGTACTGTCGCTAGGATATCCACCTTTATTTAACTCGCCATTCAGCAAAGTACTCGCACGGACGTTTTAAGAAGCGGATTAACATACCCTGGTTGCATCTCCCTTTGATTGACTCAAATTTCGCCGAGGCGGCGTATCGTCTGTATTTTCAATGCGTTGGAAAGCTACTCAATCCCAATTCACTCGATATTCACGCATTATTCATCAGATATTAATAAACATGTATTAGTGTGCGCTCCTGTCTACATTCTCGTTCGGGACTAGTCCCCGTTGGGTCTCTCGAAAAGAGTGCATATTGATCTCCCTTGGAGGAAAAATGAAGAAAGGCATGGCTTTGGCCTTGTCTCTTGCTATCGCCACCGGCGCGTTTGCGGCCCCGGCCCCACAAGACGCTCCTGCGGCGACCACGAAAAGTACGAAGAAGAAAGCTCCCAGCGCATCCAATGCGGAGATCTTGCGTCGTCTGGAAGAAATGCAACAGTCGATTGGAGCTCAGCAACAGCAGATCCAGCAGCTCAAGGATGAAGTCCAGACCCGGGATGCCGTGATCCAGCAACTGCAGCAGCAGTCTACTCAAACGCAGACTGCAGCCAGCCAGGCTGACCAAAAGGCCGACACCGCGCTTTCGCAAACTGCGGCCCAGCAGCAGCTTGTCTCGACGACGCACAGTGAAGTCACGGACTTGAAGGACAACCTGACCAACACCGCACTTGCGCTGCAAGAGACGCAGAAGACCGTCTCCGAAAGCCCGCTCGCTATCCGGTTCAAGGGCATCACCCTTACGCCAGGCGGCTTCTTGGCGGCGGAAACAGTTTGGCGGCAACATGCGTTAGGTTCCGATATCAACACTCCGTTCAATTCGATCACCATGCCGGGCGCAGCAGCCGACAACATGAGCGAGTTCTTTGGCTCCGGTCGGCAGTCCCGCATCTCGTTACTGGGAGAGGGAAAGCTGAGCAGGGCAAAGCTTACGGGCTACCTGGAAGCGGACTTTCTTTCTGCCGGCGTAACCTCCAATAACAATGAGAGCAACAGCTACACCCTTCGTCAGCGGCAGGTGTGGGGACAAGCAGCCCTCAATGACGGCTTCACCTTCACCGGCGGCCAGATGTGGAGTCTAGTCACCGAAACCAGAAAGGGACTCGACAACCGGACCGAGGCGTTGCCCATGACGATCGATCCGCAATACCACGTCGGTTTCAGCTGGGCAAGACAGTATGGCTTTCGGGTTACGAAGAATTTTGGCAACAAATTCTGGCTCGGAGCCGCGGTTGAAAACGCGCAAACTCTGTTGACTGCCAGCGGACAAGCCCAGAATTTCTTGATTGGCTCAGCGGGAACGAGTGGTGGTCTCTATAACCCGTCCGCGACGTACAGTTTCAACCCCACTCCTGATTTCATTTTCAAAGCGGCGGCTGAACCTGGTTTCGGACACTTCGAAATCTTCGGCGTGGTCAGGCGCTTCCGTGACCGAATCTATCCCGGCGCGACTTCCACTCCAGCTACCGCCGCCGGTGCGACAAACTTCTCGACGACTGCCGGAGGTATCGGAGCTAACGCCCGCGTCTCACTGTTTAAGAAGCATATGGACCTGGGCGGACACTTCCTCGGAGGAGACGGAATGGGACGATACGGAACGTCCACTCTTCCAGATGTCACCGTAAACCCCGACGGAACTCTAGCTACGCTGAGGAGCTATCAGGGTCTCGGCACCCTGGAATTCCACACGACGAAATGGGACATTTACTTCAACGGAGGCGGTGAGTTTGTTGGCCGGCATTTCCTGCTGAATGCGGCGGGTGGTGCGGTCGGTTACGGATCCGGACTTGCCAACAATGCCGGTTGCGGCATCGAGACGGTACCGGGAACCCCGGTGGGCGGACAGTTCCCGACTTCTTCGAGCGGATTCCTGCCCGGTGCGTTGGCAAATTGCGCAGCCAATACCCGCAACATCATCGAAGGTACCGCGGGTTTCTGGTATCGCTTCTACAAGGGTCCAAAGGGAACGTTGCAATTCGGACCCCAATATTCCTACCTTGTTCGCAATACCTGGGCTGGAGCGGCTGGGACGAACAATCTGGGCCAACCGTCTGGGACTGAGAACATGTTCTTAACCTCATTCCGCTACTACTTGCCGTAGATGCAATGGTCCCCGGGGTGGCGTAAATGCCGCCCCGGAGACTGTTGGTCTGGAACTGATCCAGCAAAGCGTCAAAGTTAGCCATCCCCAGGGCATCCCAGCGATTTGCAATAAAGCGTTACCGCTTCTTTTGGCAGCACGGCCTCAATCTGCTGGGCTGTGTGTCTCAGGCCAGAACGTTCCGAGATTCCATCAATTGATTTGTGACAGTTTGTTCTGTACGCTATCCCCGCGTTGACTGGAGTTCGAAAGCGTTTGACTGCGGTGCTCGGGGACAAACTCAGTTCCAACTCATCGGGACAGTTGAATTCGGCCAAGTGACGTGCCCAGCCCGCGCAGTTGCCACGCGCCCTCAGAGAGGAAAACTGAATGAGTTTATCTGCCAGGCGTTATGAGGCCGACAAAACCGAATGGGACCGCATCGCCGAAACGCGCGAATTCAAAGACCTGATAGCCACCAAGAAGACCTTCATCATTCCGGCCTTCGTATTTTTCCTTGTTTATTACTTTCTGTTGCCGGTCCTCGTCGGATACGCACCCAATTTCATGGCAACCAAGGTCATTGGCGAAGTAAACCTGGCTTACCTGTTCGCACTTTCCCAATTCTTCATGGCATGGATCATTGCCTGGCTGTACGTCAGAGCTGCAAATAACTTCGACAACCTCGCGAGGGACATCGTCAAGGCTGCCGAGGATCATGTCCACAATGGACAGGAGGCCCGGTAGATGTCTACCCCATTGGTGATGTTTCTGATCTTCATCGCCATTACAGTCGGCATCACTTACTGGGCATCAAAACGCTCGGCCGGCAGCAGCGCCTACTTTGCCGCCAGCCGCCGCGTTACTGCCTGGCAGAACGGTGTCGCGGTTGCCGGAGATTACATGAGTGCCGCATCCTTCCTGGGGATTGCGGGCATCATCGCTTTTCAGGGATACGACGGATTCATGTTCTCAGTCGGATGGTTGGTGGCGTATCTCACTGTTCTGCTCGTTGTCGCTGAACCATTGCGCAACGCCGGCCGCTATACCATGGCGGATGTTCTCGCCTACCGGCTTAATCCACGGCCTGTTCGCGCCATGGCTTCCATCAGCACTCTGACCGTCAGCACCTTCTACATGATTGCGCAGATGGTAGGCGCCGGCGCTCTGGTTACGCTCTTGCTGAAAGATTCTGGCATCAGCTATCACACGGCTGTGATTGGTGTCGGCATTTTGATGATCGGCTATGTTGTGTTCGGGGGAATGCTGGCCACCACTTGGGTGCAGATCATCAAGGCCATCCTGCTGATGGGCGGCACAATTCTTCTTAGTATCCTTGTCCTCGCCCACTTCCATTTCAGTCTTGCCGACTTCTTCAACGCTATTGGCCACGTCACATATCACGAGAAGGGACAAGAGGTCGTCAAAGACTTCTTGCAACCGGGCCTCCGCTACAAGCCGCCTTATGGAGCCCTCGAACTCATCTCCCTGGGACTCGCGTTGATTTTTGGCACCGCCGGCCTTCCGCACATACTGGTCCGGTTCTACACCGTTCCCGACGCCAAGACTGCACGGCAGAGCGTCGTGTGGGCTATGGTCCTGATTGGCAGTTTCTACATCATGACCACTTTCCTTGGTTTCGGCGCCGCTACCATCGTCGGGCGCGACTTCATCTCGACCCATGGTGGAACGAACATGAGCGCTCCCCTGCTGGCGCAGGCGCTTGCGGGAAACATTTTCTTCGCATTCATTTCGGCCATCGCATTCGCCACTATTTTGGCCGTTGTCGCCGGACTTACGATCAGTGCTTCGACATCCTTTGCGCACGACCTCTGGACGAATGTCATCCACAGAGGGGTTGAGCGGAAACCGGGTGAGGAAGTTCTGGTCGCACGTGTCTCGGCTTTCGTCGTGGGCGCGGTTGCGATCATTATTGCGATCTTGTTGGGTCCTACGGCGAACGTCGCCTTCCTGGTGGCTTTGGCATTTGCAGTCGCCGCCTCGGCGAACTTGCCGGTGATTGTTCTCTCTATCTTCTGGCGCCGATTCAATACCACGGGCGCGGTCGCGGGCCTTGCTGTCGGATTGCTCGCTTCGATTGGCCTCATCCTGGTTGGTCCCAGCCTGATGGCTATCGATCCTCCAACCGTAACCGGCGCCGCGCGCCATCTGATTCAAGCCAAAGCGTGGTTCCCTCTCGAGAACCCGGGCATTCTGAGCATCCCGCTCGGATTTCTCGGTGCGATCCTGGGAACACTTCTCAGTCACGAGCCAAGTTCCGAGCACAAGTTCAACGAACTACTGGTGCGATCCAACACCGGGCTGGGCGCTGAGCGGGCTGGATCGCACTAAACATTGACCGGGGTCCCCGGTCTACGCACTAGCAGTTCGCATGAGCGACAAGGGCCTACCAGAGCTCGTCACGTGTGTAAGGCCTCGACCAAAGAGTTATGTGCAGATGTACCGCCTTGACCCACGCCTTCTCCACCGCTGCAAGTTCTTCGGGATCGGCGATGGCCGGACTGAAGAACTTCCTCACATCAGCGACAACGGGAATAAAGGCAAGCAGATAACGTAGCGGTACGAGGGGCGGCGTATTCCTGCGGTCGGTCTTGTTCTTCTTTTCCGGCGTGTGGCGCAAGCCGATCTCCTCTTGATAGTTCAGCCACGCCTGGTCGTGCGGACGAGTCGCTACATCGATGACCCACTGGACGAATCTGCGCTTCACCCGAGCTTTGTACTCGTCATCCGGCTTGCCGTCTGGGGAGGCAAACCACATAGAAAGGTGTGGTTGGGCACCGATGACCGTTCGCCACGCCGCGACCATCTCTTCTGCCTGCTGCCGAAACAGATCTGCGTGCTTCAGCAGCAGATGCCCATCAATGGCTGTCCACCCAAGCGTCTGTTCGAGATGCGATAGATCTTCCATGGACAACGGAGATCGCGCGGAGTCGGTGGAGCCGAAGCCGTAGCCGGGAATGTCGGGTTTGAGAGATTTGTCCGCCTGGTTCATGACTGGCCCCGCCCTCTGTTCGGTTCCTCCACTCGCTGGATAATCGAGCGCTCGATGGACATCAAAGCACCGGAGCGTTGCAAGGCCTCGGCGTATTTTTTGTGTAGCGGATGCTCCGCAAGTTTTGCCCGGTAGACCTCGTACTCCGCGAGAGAAGGAAAGTCGATGAGACCGTACGCGTGATTGGTAGCCCCGGCGAAGTCAGTCGGCAAAAAGTAGCCCAGAATCTTGCCTCCGCTCTCGGTAATAGGACGTAGCTCAGCCTCGGCGTAGGCTTTCACGTCAGAGATCTTGTTCGGATCGAAAGTGTAACGAAGGTAAAGTGTGATCATGAATTTTTCTCCAACCTCATCCTAGAATATGGGCTGACGTAACATTTCGGTCTGGACCGAAGTGTTTACCTTTTTTGAGGCGCATAATAATTCCATGAACAGAGATCTGTCGGTAACCGCAAGCTTATTGGGCGACCCTGGGAGGTCCGCAATTCTGCTGAGCCTGATGGGTGGAATCGCACTGCCTGCGGGAGAACTCGCCGATATCGCAAACGTCGCGCCCCAGACGGCTAGTGGTCATCTTGCACGATTGGTCGACGGAGGTTTGCTGAGCGTCGAGCGCCAAGGCCGGCATCGATACTATCGACTCTCGAGCCCGGATGTAGCCGATGCGATCGAAGCATTGCTGGTTCTCTCGGCGCGTCCTCGCGCTCACGCGAGAGCTCCGACAAAACGCAAGCCCACGACTGGCAGCCTCGCCCATGCGCGTACTTGTTATGCACATCTTGCTGGCTGGCTCGGAGTTCAAATCACTGAAGCTCTGCAACAACGTGCGTTCATTTTATCTTTGGATGCCAAGACTTACTGTGTCACGCCATCTGGACGAGCATGGTTTCAATCGCTCGGCGTTCAAGTCTCATCTTTCGATCTTCCACCGGGAAAGCTCGCTCGGCGCTGTCTGGATTGGACGGAACGTCGGCATCATCTGGCTGGGACGCTCGGTTGCGCCATGTTCAAACGTTTTCAGGAACTCAAGTGGATCGTTCCCATTCGCAACAGTCGCGCCATACGAGTGACGTTGAAAGGCAAAAGCCAATTTTGGAATTTACTACGCGTGCCGATCGGGTAACAGGACACGATGCAGAATTCAAAGGGGTTGTGGCAACCAGAGAGCTAATAAGATGTTGCGCCAAAGCAACTAACTTCAATGCCTGACCCGGCTTCGGTGCAAGCCACCATCTAAGGTTTTTACCTGATAGACACTCTGGGAGTGGGTTGTTACTTTTGTACAAGCATTCCACTTCATAGGATCCGGGATGGCACCCGAAGGGGCGTCGTCCCTTTTCCTTTTATATCGCCTGTTTGCAACTACCCTCACATTCCCGGCAGAACGAATTGGATTTCGCATGCACGGGCTTCCCGAATCGAAATGACTAAATCTCCTAGTCGGGTTGCGAGTAGAGGGCCCACGCGCTGGCTAGATCCTGAACGATGTGGCCAATGGATTTGTACATTGTGATCTCCTCGGGCGAACGTCGGCCTTCGATGTCCCCCGCGAGCACCTGTCCAATCTCGGCCACGATGTGGTCATCGCCGATCAGCCCGGCTTCCTTGGCGAGAAGGAATTCCGCTCCTTGCCGGAGGATACCTTCACGGCTATCCGCAATGAAGCGCGATTGAACGACCAACTCGTTATCGACTTCAGTCGGGCCGGCATAACTGGAGCCGACCAGGTTCACGTGCGTACCCGGCCGAACCCAGGCGCCGCGCAGGACTGGCTCGCTCGCCGAAGTGACGGTGCAGATGATATCTGCCTCGGCGACAGCTTCTTTCACACTCGTGGCAGCGGAGATCGGGATGCTGAGTTGAGTTTGACTACCTTCGACGAAGGCTCGGGCTCGCTCCGGCGAGCGGCCCCAAACCACGATGGCTTCCAACTTTCGCACCTGGGCGATGGCTTGCATGTGAGTGGCAGCTTGTTCACCGCATCCGATAAGTGCAAGACGGTGAGCGTCGGGCCGCGCCAGAGCCGCGGTGGCCACCGCGCTGGCAGCGGCCGTCCGGATGGCTGTGATCTCACCGGCGTGGACGATGCAGACGGGCGCTCCGGTTTGGGGATCGAACAGAACGACAAGGCCCTGGTGGGATTGTTTACCTTGCGCCGAATTCTCCTGGAAAACCGAAATAACTTTCGCGCCGAATGGCGCATGCGGGCCCAGTGCGCCTGGCATCACTCCGAACATGCGCCGTTCGGATAGCGGCAGAATTGACCGCAGAAGCTGCCTGGTTTGTCCCCGCGAGAGCGCGATCATCGCATCGCGCACGATGGGTATGCAGAGGTCGTAAGTCAGGCGGCGAGCGACTTCATCGCGGTCGATGAATCGGATCGGCTTTTCAGGGGCCGGCGTGCTCTTTATGTTCACACCTTGTTCCAACTGCCGCCGATACTCGCTGGCGTCGAAATGTCCTTGCGAGGAGGCAATCAGGCCGTCGCGCCCGATACGCCACTTCTCAAAACCGCTGATGCGAATTGTGCGGCCCGTCCCTCCTGGCCCAGTATTCACACCGGTAAGAGTCCAGTGGTACTCCGCCTCATCGCCGCGCAGCAGGAGATCATCCATCACGATCGAAAGATCCGGAAACGCGGTCATGAATGACTGTGCCACCTGGGTGATCGCGTCCCGTCCGACAGCAGGAGCAGCATCGTTAACACGCAGCGCCCCGTCCTTCGCGAAGAACGCAGCCACATTTGCGGGATTCTGGCTACACCATGCGGCAGTGTAGCGCGCTGCGAAATCCCGCAGCGTAAGCAAATCAGGCAGCATAAGGACTCATCGTATCAAGTTGGAGTTGCGATTGATTCACTCACGAACGATCGCCGCCGGAATCAAGCGATCCTCTTCAACGTCTCCGCCGGACTATGGCTATAATGGCGCGCATAGATGGCACTGACCAATGGCGCCAGACTAGGGCCGTATGAGATCGTCGCCCCGTTGGGTGCGGGTGGCATGGGCGAGGTTTACCGTGCTCGGGATACCCGTCTCAACCGCGTTGTCGCGATCAAGATTTTGCCAGACCATCTGGCGGACCGCGCCGAACTGCGCGAGCGATTCGAGCGTGAAGCACGCAGCATAGCGAGCCTGAATCATCCACATATCTGCACCGTTCATGATGTCGGCCATCAGGATGGGGTCGACTACCTGGTCATGGAGTACCTGGAAGGCGAGACCCTGGCGCAACGGTTGCTGGGAAGTCCGCTAGCGCTCGAACCGGTTTTGCAATATGCCATTCAGATCGCTGACGCGCTCGATAAGGCACACCGCAAAGGTATTACCCATCGCGATTTGAAACCAGGCAACATCATGCTGACCAAGAGCGGTGCCAAACTGCTGGATTTTGGCTTGGCGAAGGTGAAGCGGCCAGCTGTTGTTTCAGATGCCACTCTCACCTCGTTGCCAACCTCCATCACGGGCGAAGGAAACATCATTGGAACATTGCAATATATGGCGCCGGAGCAACTGGAAGGGAAAGAAGTGGACGCCCGTACCGACATATTTGCGTTCGGTGTCGTGGTCTATGAGATGGCAACAGGAAAGAAAGCGTTCGAGGGCAAGAATCAGGCCAGCCTAATTGTCAAAATACTGGAAACTGATCCCCCGCCAATATCGTCGCTTCGGCCAATGACACCTCCGGCGCTGGAACGCGTCGTCAAGTCGTGTCTTGCGAAAGATCCGGATGAGCGATGGCAAAACGCGGCCGATTTGGCACGCGAGTTGAGGTGGATCGGTCAAGGAGACGCGCAATCGGCAAGCAGCGTCGGGAAAGCGCCCACCCAGCGTGGGTTCGGCAATCGCTCGCTCATGTATCTAGGATGGACTGCCGCCGCAATCCTCTTGGTCGCGTTCGTATTTATTTTCTTTAGAAAGCGTACCGGCGAAGAACCTTCAACTGCATCTGTCACGCGGACATCGATCGTGCTGCCAGCCGGCCAGAGGCTAACCTCGGACGGCGGCGATTATCCAATGGCCGTATCGCCTGACGGCAGCCGTATCGCCTATGTGGCCGAAGAGGAAGCGGGCACGCAAATCCATGTTCGCGAGTTAAGTGATCTCGAACCAAAAGCAATTGCGGGAACTTCGGGGGCCAGACATCCGTTCTTCTCGCCGGATGGCCGGTGGGTCGGGTTCTTCGCGGATGGAGCATTACAGCGGGTGTCGGTCGCAGGCGGGGCGCCCCTTCGGATTTGCAATGTATCGGGGTTAAGCATGGGCGGGAGCTGGGGTTCCGACGGCACTATTGTGTTCGCGGCAAGGGGCACTGGTCTCTATAAGGTCAGTTCGGCTGGGGGTGTGCCGCAACCGTTGGCGGGATCCAATCTTGGAACCTGGCCAGAAATTCTTCCTGATAATAAGACGGTGTTGTTCAGTACCGGAGTTGCCATCGCAACCATTTCCCTCAACGGCGGTAAGGCGCGCGTTTTGGCGCGAACCAACGACTCTTTCTCCGATTCTTCCTCAGACAGTCCCGCCGTTCTGGGGGCCGGATACGTTCTGCAGCCTCGATTCGCGCCAACTGGTTATCTGGTATATGGCCAGTCGCCCGGAGTGGTGCGGGCGATTCCGTTTGATCTCGCATCCCTAACTCTGAAGGGCCCCCCAATTTCGATGATTGACTCCGTCGAAAGGGCCTCGGATGCTGGCGCAATTTACTTTGCGCTTTCGGAAACAGGCTTGTTGCTGTACGCGCCTACGGGACAACACCATCAGATGGTCTGGGTTGACCGAAATGGGGGAGAAACGCCGATCAGCTCCGATCGAGCCGCGTTTCGCGTTCCCCAGCTCTCGCCGAATGGGAAGTTGATCGCTGTCGCGGTGAGCGACGAAACCCGACGGTCTGACATCTGGATCTACAACGCGGAAGGAGGTGCAAAGCGCCGTTTGACCACTGAAGGACACAATCTCGCGCCGCTGTGGACACCAGACGGGACAGGCCTTGCGTTCAGCATGAACGCCAGCGTTGTGGAAACGCCGGTGGGCGGCGGTGGAACTAAGGAAGTATTGCTACCTTTTGTTGATGGCAAATATAGAAATCCGTGCTCCTGGTCTCCAAATGGTCTGGATCTGTTGTTTCAGGAGGGCGAGCCCTCAGGGTACAGTCTTTGGCGTTCCAATCGTGGTTCACCTAGCACATCGCCTGTGCTCCTGCTTCGCGCGACTGTCGGCGAGTGTGGGATGCTTTCAGCAAACGGGAAATGGGTAGTGTACGTTTCAAGCGAGTCCGGACGCGCCGAGGTTTACGTTCAGAGCTACCCCAATCTCGTGGAGAAGGTTGCCGTCTCAACCGACGGCGGCCATTCTCCGAAGTGGTCACGCGATGGGCGAGAACTGTTCTATCGCCAAGGGGACACGGTGATGGCAGTATCCGTCGATACGGGCGCTAATTTCCGGGCAGGAAAGCCCCATCGCCTGTTTGCTGGTCCCTACCGTGGCGAGAGCCAAGAGCCGGCATTCGATGTCTCGCCGGATGGCCGGCGTTTCCTGATGATCAAGAGTGATGCTGCAGCGACCCTGCGGCAGATCAACATCGTGCAGAACTGGTTCGAAGACCTGAGGCGCCGCGTCCCGCGGGAGAGGAATTGAAGTAGGCTCAACTAATTGGCTCGATCTCTTCGGAGAAAGTAAGTAACTAGGCTGTCATTTGCACAGCCAAGCGGGGGGATTGCCTGCGTGTCAGCAAGAGATAAGTGGCAGCCAGCACCATCACCATAAGAGCATCGACAAAGAACCAGCCATATCCCAACACCAAAATGTGGCAGAGAATTACGGTAGTCATCCACACAACAATCAATCCCGCTCCCAATCTCGCTGTCTTTGGGATCAGGAGCAGAACCGCGACTACAGACTCGAACGCCCCTGATCCTAATCGGAATTCCGGCTGAGATACCAACCCATGGACCGCTTGCGACATCTGCGTGAATAGGGTCACCGATCCTGGCACTCCTGCAAACTTGAGAAAGATAGCGGCATACAGAAGGTTCACCGAGACCAACAGGCGAATTGACAGTAATGCGAGTTTTTTTCCCATAAACCGTACCCCCTTGACCGCCTCGAACGAGCCAATGCTTCGCGTTTACCCCTGGTTAGAAATCCTGTACGGTTGGGCGGATGACCATCTCATCGACTTCCACCTCTACTGGCTGCTCGATTGAGTAAGCGATCGCTCTCGCGATTGCGCTGGCTGGGATGGCCATTTTCATAAACTCGCGCAAATTCTTTCTGGTCGCTTCGTCCGAACTGCTCTCCGACAATTCTGTGGCAATCGCGCCAGGTGAGATCATCGTGCAGCGGATATTTTGGGAGTGCAGTTCCATCCTCAGCCCTTCAGTCAACGCTCGCACAGCCGCTTTGGTGGCGCAGTAGACCGTTCCACCGGGGGCGAACATTTTGATCCCGAAAACCGAAGCCATGTTGATGATGTGGCCGCTCTTCTGTTTCTGCATCTGAGGAAGGGCAGCGGCAACTCCATATAGAAGTCCTTTGATGTTGACGTCAATCTGCCGGTCCCATTCATCTACCTTCAGGGCCTCAATCGGTGCGATGGGCATAATACCGGCGTTGTTGAGCAGCACATCGACACGGCCGAAACGGTCGACTGCGCCGTGGATGAGCGCCTCCACTTCTGCGCGCGTCGTCACATCGGTGGCAAATCCGATTGCCTTGCCGCCGCTAGCCGAAATCTCTTGCACCACTGCGTCGATCCGGTTCGAACGCCGCGCTCCCAGTACAACTTTTGCTCCTTGTTCTGCGAGAAACTTCGCGGTGCTCTCCCCAATGCCGCTACTGGCCCCGGTGATTACTACAACTTTGTTGGTGATATTCGACATTCCCATTCCCTTCTTCTCCTCATTTTAGAATTCGCTTTTCACGGCTGGCTGCGCTCCGCTGAATGACGGGATAGTCGATCCCGAATTTCTGTCAGCCGGTTCTCATTCGAGCGGAGTGGCATTACGCGGATACCTCAAAAATCAACTCCAGCTCGACCGGCACGCCGAGCGGAAGGCTGGCTACGCCGTACACCAGCCGGCTAGGGTTTTTGTCTTTTCCAAAAACTTCCTGCAGCAGCTCCGATGCGCCGTCAGCAACTTTCGGCTGATTGCGGATATCGCCCGATGTGGCTACCGACACGCCAAGCCGGACAATCCGCGTCACCTTGTCGAGCGATCCCAAATGCTGCCGCGCGACAGCGAGGGCGTTGAGTGCCGCCAGGCGAGCCGCCTCGTGGCACGCTTCGACGTCGAGCTCTGCACCCAGGCGCCCGATAAATTTCGCTTCGCGGCCTGCAGTGGGAAGCATTCCAGTGAGAAAGAGCAGGTTGCCCGTCTGCACCGCTTCCGCGTAGATGCCGAACGGCTCAGGCGGCGCAGGAAGCTCGATGCCACGGTGTTTTAACCGCTGCTCGACAGTGAAAAGACGAGCGCTATCCTCGTTTAAGATTTTGTCTTTCGACTTTGCATTCATTGATCTCGCTCCAGTAGCTTCGGTTTGATCGTCCACATCCCCTTTGGAAGCTGCGACGTTATAGATGCTCAGCGTCCCACGAAATCTCCCAAGCGATTTTCTGCATCGCCGGGTTTGCAAAAGCCTCGCTCGATCAGCATTTTGATTCTCTGCTGCGTGGCCGGTCGTGCCATCGACGCAACGCAAGCATTCCACCCGGATTCGATTTCGATATCAGGCGGCAAACTAGCGACGTTGATCAGGCGCTTGGTATCCATGAGTATCTGTTTGTCGAACGAGGCGATCCGAATGGCAAGTGCATCGACAAATCCGTCAAGGTCAGCATCCGGCAACGACCGATTAACATAGCCGTAGCGTTCGGCCAGGTCGCCTGGGATGTCATTTGCGCTTAAGATCACTTCCAGGGCGCGTCCTCTTCCCATGAGGCGCGACAGTCGCGCCATGGGGCCACCGCCAGGCACCAGGCCGGCGCCAACTTCAAACTGCGACAAGATGGCTTTTTCGCGACTCGCAAAACGCATGTCGCAGGCAAGTGCGAGCTCACTTCCCATACCAGTCGCCCGCCCTCGAATTGAGGCTATTGAAACGACAGAAGCCCGACTCAGGCGCACCAGCATCTCGGGCCATGGATGCAAGCCTGTAGGTCCAGGAGGGAGATGCGCCAAATCGTCAAGTTTTGCAAGAAAATCTAAATGAATCAGAAAGAAACCTTCGACTGCACTGTCAAAGACCACCACCTTAACCTGCTCGTCAGTTTCGATTGCCCTGATGATCTCGTTCACTTGCGGAAGCATCTCCGGACCGAAGATGTTGAGCGGCGGGTGGTCAATCGTGACTCGCCAATACTCGGGCGAGCGCCGGGTCAGACGTATCTCAGTATTCTTTGTTGCTGCGTAATTCTGATCTTTCATGGCTGTTATCTCCTCATCATCTGGTTTCACGGCGTGGTTTCACAGCGTATAGCCAGCTAATCACGAACGGCGATGCAGGAAGTCGACGACAAGTTTTGTCGTCGCGGCCGGCTGTTCTTCCGTGATCCAGTGCCCGCAATCCGGGATGATCACATCTTCGACGTTATCGGCGACACACCGCATCACCGCGCCCATCATAGGGCCGAATGTAGCTTCGCCACCCAAGGCCAGGACCGGCATCTGAAGCTTGCCCTGCGCAAGGAACGCCCTGTTGTCGGCCGCATCCTGGCTGAACGCCAGGAACTGGGCAAAGCCCGCTCGCATTGCGCCGGGTTGCGCATAGAGCGCCGCATAATGCTGGCGCTTCGCTTCATCAAACCGCTTCTGGTCCCGGGAAAGTTCGTTCCAGAAGCGGTCGAGATAGATGCGCTCGCGGCCGGCGACCAGGCGCTCCATGTCCTGACCACCGAAGCCAAAGTGCCACATGGCCGGATCCTGTGTGATCTGATCCCACGGTCCGACGCCGGGCAGCGGCGCATCGATCGCCACCCATCGGCTCACGCGCTCGGGGTGGGTGGCGGCAACCGCGAAGCCGACCATGATGCCGATGTCGTGCGTCACCAATTCGGCCGTACGCACACCCAGGGCGTCCAGGACGCCCACCACGTCCGCCGCCTGGTTCTTCTTGTCATAGCCGCCATCAGGCTTCGACGAGAGGCCCAACCCACGCAGGTCGAGCGCGACAATCATGTGGTCTTCGATGAGTGCGCTCGCCAGATGACCCCACATGTCGCCGGTTGTGCCAAAGCCGTGCAGCATGACGACCGCTGGACCATGACCGCCGACCCGCACATGGATGGATGTACCGTTGGTTTCGATCGTCCGCGTCTGCATCGCAGCCGGGAAGGGATAAACCCCATCTACGTGGGCATGCTCGGTGATGGCTGCGTAACTCTGATCTTTCATCTTTGTTGGCTCCTCATCATCGGGCCTCATGTTTGATTTTGCATTGCGGTCGCCTCTTGCAGCGCTTTCGTCACGCGGCTTTGGTGAGGTGGTCCGACATAGGGAAATGCCAGCAACAGATCGCCGTGAGGTCCTACTTTGTCTTCCGTCACCTTTCCATTGGTCAGGATGCGAATAAAATGATCGAACGCATCGTCGGTGAGTCTCCGGCCGTTACGGGGAAAAGACGCCGGGCGCGTAGGGTCGTAAGGCAGAACATCCGGGAGCAATGTCCATGCCACGCGCGTCGCCACTGCCGGCGAATATCCTCCTGTATGCTCCAAAGCGTGCGCGAAGGCGGCAATGAAACGCTCATCGTCCGCCGGTTCACCCGCGAGGTAGGCATCTCTTTCTTCGACAAGTATGACCGCCTGCGCAGGCCGGGCTCCGCGCTCCACCTGGATCCAGTCGCCGCCATCATCTGCCCTAAGCGTGCGCGCCCACAGGCGCAGCTCTTTCGTCCCCAGGGCTGAGTTGGGTATTTCAAGAACGATGCTGCAGACATCTTTGTCGGCAAAGAAATCGTCGCCCGTGAACTGTAAGTTGTTCTTCGCGCCTTCCACGTCGCAGAAGAAAGGGTCGCTGCGCCAGCCGGCAAAGAAGCGAACATCGCCTGCCTGAGTAACCTTCGTTTCGCGCTCCATTGAAACCGGCGCCCCATCAACGATCACCCGCCCGCCCTCGCCTGTACCGGCGGCTTGCGGGCCATCAATGCGGCGGACAATCGCGGTCTGGGTGCCGTGCTCGAAGGCTGAGAAGCGCACCCGGTAGGCGATATCGGCAATCGCATCACCATCAGTGTCAATCTTGAGCTCGTATAGTGCTTCGGGTGCAAAAGGCTCGGTCGTAGTAGGCCCCGGAGGGTTTTCGCCGGCGGACGGATGCACGTTCATAATCAGAATGGATTTACTGGCGTCTCCCGGTTTCGGAAACGCATACAGATCAGTGAAGTCCAGTCGGGCGTCGCCGTCGGGAAAGCCAAAGTCCGGGCCAGAATAATGATGCGACATGAATTCGTCCTCTTGGTGCTGGGTTTGCTCTGTCCTGCGGATTAGAACGCGGCGGCACCGGCCGCGGCGACGGTATGATCCTGATCGCCGGAGCCACCGCTGACACCAATCGCCCCAACTACCTTGCTGTCCTGCTTCAGCGGGATACCGCCAGCAAAAATCATGATTTTGCCGTTGTTCGAAACCTGAATGCCGAAGAACTCGCCGCCCGATTGAGAATGCTTTGCCAATTCCTTCGTTTCGATGTCAAATGCGCGCGACGTGAAAGCCTTCTTCAGCGCGATATCAATGCTGCCAATCCATGCGTCGTCCATACGAACGTGCGCTACGATGTTTCCGCCTTCATCAGCCACTGCGATGTTCATGGGCTGGCCAATTTCCCTGGCTTTCTTCTCCGCCGCGCTGATTACGCGGCGGGCATCTTCTAATTTCACTGCAGTCATGGGTTCTCCTTTCGAATGAGCGGATCATTGGCTCCCGGCTTTCGCCGCAGCTTGCTCGATCAAGTCTGCTACTTCTTTCGGATGAGAAAGCATGGGCACATGACTGGAGGGAACTGTGATCGATGTAGCCTTCATTGCCGCCGCTTCAGCCTTCTCAAGCTCCGGAGAAACAGCACGATCGTTGCTGGCAATCACGCACCAGGATGGCTTGGTCTTCCACGCGGCCGTCGTGATTGTGGCCCCGAAAACAGCTCCTGCTGTGGGACCCTGTGTCGCCGTCAACAGTTGCTTCTCGTTGTCTGGCAAGATCCTGGGCGAAGTCTTCTGCGATTCCCTTTGGGGTCACCGTCAGAAAACCTTCAGCATCCGGCCGGACTTCGCTCCCTAGCGGAGCAGGCGGAAACGGTTTGGTGATCGAAGCAACCGACTCACCATCCGACGGCGCCAGCGCAGCGACATACACTAACCCGACTACCTTGGGATCGTTTCCTGCTTCCGTGATAACCACTCCGCCATAGGAATGGCCCACTAGCAGTACAGGGCCATCCTGCAATGCGATGGCGCGCTTGGTGGCGGCAACGTCGTCAGCCAGGGAGGACAACGGGTTCTGCACGGCGACCACATGCAACCCCGCGGCTTGAAGCAGTGGAATCACTTTGGACCAGCTTGATCCATCGGCCCACGCACCGTGAACAATGACGATGTTTCTAGCCCTTTGAGCCGCGTTCGTCTGAGCAGCCGCTCCGGTGTGAAACATTGCTGTCAGTAGGAGTCCTGCAATTGCAATCAGAACAGTTCGGTATATTTGCGAGAGTTTCATATTTGTTCCCTTCGTTGAACTAGATTGAAGTCATGGTTCGGCAACCTGCTTGCCACTCAAAGCCGACTCACGTCGGGTACACCGGTAAGCGACTCGACGTTGCCCCGTGTAGCGTTGGAATATGCACATGTCTCGCCGTGCGTAGCGTCCACAATGGCTTGGGCGACCTCGCGATCCAAGCCCGGCAGGCTGACGTTGAGCCGTGCGCGGAGGAAGTAAACATCGCCGGAATTGCACAGATCTATTTCGGTATCGATGGTTGCGTCAGCCGGAATTTTGACCTTCATCTTGTTGGCTACGAGCCCCATCGCACTAATGAAACAGGCAGACCAACCAGCGGCGAACAACTGCTCCGGATTGGTACCAGTGCCTGGAACTCCGGGAGCCGAGAACTTAACTTCCAAGCGGCCATCATCACTGCGGGAGACACCGCCGCGCCGGCCGCCCGAAGTATGAGTCTTGGCGGTGTATCGCACCTTTACGTCTTCCTGGATTGAGCCAGCAGTTCCGTTATTCTGTTGATACGTGGTCATCCTTATTTCTCTCCGTGCGCCGGTCACAACCGACAAGGTGTAGTGAATGAAGTTTCTTGCGTTGAAGGATTCGCGCCCGATGTTTACTGGGGGTTCACCCACGTATCCGAACCTGCCAGCTTGACCGCCACATCCGTAAAGAAAATCCGCAACGGCTTGCCATCGCCCGTCCCGCGATGGTCCAAGGAAACAAGCAGCGGGCCGACGTTCTTGTAATCCAGCCACTTCGCGTTAACGAGGTTGACGATAATCGGCTTTCCGGGACCCCGGCGCCAGAGAAGTTGCTTGATCAGGTTGTCCGGGCCGACATACATTTCCCAGGTGTCGCCGGGAGTGTAGCCGCCGCCCTCGGCCGGGTATGTCATGACGACCCGCCTGGCGGAACCCACGCCTATTGGCAGTTTGTGCAGGCCAGTATCTTCGACCTTGGCGCTGGTGTCCCAACACGCATGGAAAGGAAGGAACAGCCAATATTGATTGTTGTTGAAACTCGGATCGATTTCATTCTTCACGTTGTCAGGCTGATTGCTGAGTTGAGCGCGCACGTAGGAAATCTTTACCGGATTGCCATCCTTGTCTTTTCCCTCGTAGGTGACCCGGTCAGTTTTGGGCTCCCAGATCCAGCTCTGAGCGACTTTGAGTCCGGGAAAATCTATGTTGAAGGTGGAGCGGACCGCATCGATTTGTCCGAACGAGTCGATGCCATAAGCCTGAGCAATTTTTTCAGCGGCTGGCGGGACAGTTCTGCGACCAGGAGGCCGAAACTAGAACCAGAAACCCGAAAATTACGAAAGCCGATCTTTGTAATACGACTGAAATTTGTCATGAAAATCCCTTCTTGAAAATCAATTTCCTGCACACATGTGTTCCCTGCTCGGCGCCGTCAGGTCGCGCGTCGCTGCCAGTCACCATTTCCCCGCGTGCGCGCCGCCATCCACGTGCAGGATTTCACCCGAGGTGAACGTGGCGTCGGTCAGAAACAAAGCTGCGTCGACGACTTCTTTGATCTCACCGATCCTGCCCACCGGGTGCAACCCTTTGAGAAAGTCATGAGTTTCCGGTTTATGCATGGGAGTATTGATCACTCCCGGCGCTATGGTATTTACGCGAATGCCTTCCTTCGCGTATTCAATGGCGAGGGCGCGTGTCACCGCATTCAAGGCGCCCTTCAGCATGATTTGAACGGCCGCGCCGACACCTGCGACCGGTTGGTCAACCAGGGTAGTTGACACGTTGATGATGCTGCCCGATTTCTGCCGCACCATTTGCCTTACGGCAAGCTGTGACACGTAAAGAAAGCCTGCAAGCGTCGTGGAGACTAAAGTGTTGAAGTCTTCGGTCGTGTATTCGGTGAAGGGCTTCGGAATAAAAACGCCCGCATTGTTTATCAGTACATCGATCCGGCCGAATCGCGAAACGGCAGTATCCACGATCTTTGCGGCTGTGCGCGGATCGCCGATGTCTCCGTCGACCAGTGCAACATTCGCGGCCGCTGCGAATGGATTTGCTTTGGTAATGTGTCGCGAGTTTGCGACTACGCTGTAACCTCGTTTCAGAAACGCTTCGACGAGTCCCGCACCGATCCCTCGCGAGGCACCGGTAATAATTGCTGTTTTCGCAGTATTTGCCATCTGTAAGCTCCCTTTGACATCCAGTTCGCGCGGACCCGTACGAGTCTCGTTTGACTTCTGAGTGCGTCTTTTCGCGCACATCGTCCCACAACACAAAGTTGTGTTCGTTCAAAAGCAGCGAGACTCGTTGCTAATCGTTGTTTCTTTCTCCTGACTAGGTACAAGCAGATAGTCATCACATCGGCAGCTCGGTCCCTGCCTGCTCCGCCGCAATGTACGCTGCGTACCGCTCTGGCCAGTTCTCGTCGCGCTTCCCGTTGTGCTTCTCTTGCTCGCCGTGGGCAGCCGCCGCGCGCCGTATCGCGCTTGCCAGATCGTTTGCTGACGCAAAGGTCGTCGTCGCGGGATCGATGCGACCGGGCAACCGATGCGTGACCTCCTGTAAGATCCACGCATTGCCATCGGGATCTTGGAAGGAGACGTATGAGCGGTAGCTCTGGCGCTCAGGGTCCGGGCCGCTGATGCGTCCCGCTGGGGAGAACGGCGATCCGTGGAACACCTCACTCGCATCGATGGCCCTGGTCACGAACTCCTTGCGGGCCGCCTCAATGTCGGAGACGATCAGTCCACCCTGGAACGAGCCGGGCGTCGCCGCCGTGACTCCCTTGCCGAATGAGATCGATGATCCCGAACCCGGCGGTGTGAACTGGACGACGCGAAAGTCATCTCCCATAACAATGTCGTCGTCGAGCCGCCACCCCAACTTCGTGTAGAACTCCTTCGCACGGTCGACATCCGAGACAGGGATGAGCGCGACCTCAAACTTCATGTCGACTCTCGCTACGGCGACGCTATTCTTCTGTTGTTTAATGCTGCTGGCTATTTGACTCATGTGCTTCTCCTTTTCAACGCTTTCCGCATAGCCTCAGGCTCGCACTCAGCCTTTTAAGGGTGTGTTCGCAAGGATCTCTACTTTTTCGACCTGCGGAGGAGTCGCAAACAATTCGTTGGCGCGAGCCCCCAATGCTTTCGCAATCTCGCCAGTCAAGTGGGCATTGCGGCCCGCTTCATTTGCAAAGGTGTCGAAGATGCCGAACTTTCCCGGCCCGATCTTGATCGCATACCATTTCAAGGTCGCTTTCTCATTCAGCGCGAGTGGCTGAGCAGACTTTAGAAATGCCTCGGCATCAGCCTCTTTGCCTGCGCGTGCTTCAAGTGTGACTAACAATCCAATTGCTTCCATTGAGATATCCTCCTGTGTTTAGTCAGTTCCCACCGATTGGAACCGACCTCTTGCTCACAAGTGTGAGTAGACGGCACGTTGCATACGGAGTTGTTCGGGTTTCTGCTCGGATGGTCGGAATCCTGCTAATTTCATGTTCTCCGGGAGAACTTCAAGGACTTACACCTGAGTGTTGGGTTTGTCTTGAGAGAAAGACGACGAGAGTTCGAATGACCTATTGCGAGACCGAGTCAGAATTGTTGACGGGAGTCATAGTGCTGAGGCGGGTGCAATGAGGGAGGGGCGATGAGAGGTGAGCGCTGAGTTACAAATCCTGGACAGGGTCAGACGTTAACGTTAAACGTCAACAAGGAAGTGACGGGGATTGCGAGAGCGACCTGGATGCGGACCACAAATCACAGACGTACCATATCTTCGGAATGGGTTTCCGAAGCGCCGATCACTTCGGAGTCCAGGAAATCCTGGCGATACCGAGTCGGACTAACTCCACAGACATCAAAAAAGACCTGCGCGAAGTGCTGCTGAGTTTTGAAACCACACGCCACGGCCACGTCCAATACTCGCGCACGCGGAGCGCGCAACATCGCTTTAGCACGCTCGACCCTTTGGCGCAGAACAAATTGATGCGGTGTCTCGCCCGTTGACTTGCGAAACATCCGCGCGAAATGAGCTGTGCTCAATCCTACTGATTGCGCCATCTCGTCGAGACTCAAGTCGTCTTCCATCTTCGCGTGCACCAATTCTTTAATCCTTCGCAAACGCGCTGAGCCTAGCCCGCCTCGGTATATCTGTACAGGACGGTGCCTTACTGCATGACCATTCACTAACGTTATGGCCATCGCCTGTTCGACAGAATCCAGAAACAGCCGCCCGCTCGGAAAGCCAGCGACCATCTCCGCACGAGCGGCCGCGACCAGCGCACTCAGGCGAGAGTCAGCAAACTTGCGTGAAGGATGCAGTTCTACCTCGCCGTAAGCTCCGTCGGAGCCGGCCATCAGGGCCGCATCGGAAATACCGAGTTGCAGATGCGATACGTTCATGAGGCCAACCCATTCACCCACATGGCGATGGCAAAGTGCTAAGTCGCCCGCCCCGTAGTCGAACTTTTCCAGCGCGGAACGCTTCGATCCCCACTCAATTGACCCGGGCCGCAACATCATTGCGAAGGCTTGATCACGCCGTACCCAATGACGCGGCTCTGTGTCAGAGTCTGGGGGAACGAGTTCAACTCTCATAGTTTTTGCTCCATGCCGTCGTGTTTTGAGTGGCCTAGCTCTCAGACGGTATTCACAATCGTCTGGTTTGATGTACCTCCGCGGCAACGCGATTCATGTGTCTCGACGTGAAGACAAGGCGTTCGAACAAGTTCTGGGCCATCTAGCGGATACGTCGCAATGTGGGTCAACTGCAACAGCACACTACCCGGGGTGGATGGTCGGCAAATCGTTCCTTATCCAGATTAGGGCGGCTCGTGTCTAGGTCAGAGCAAGAGAGACTTTCAAATGTCGCAAGAGGCTTTTCTAATCAATCTTCTGGCTGACACCTAGCCATCTGGCGGATGCGCCTTTCGTTCTTATCCTCGATTCTGGTGTCAGAATTCAGGAAAGGGGTGTTACTAAACATGTCCGATTCAATACTGGAAACAATTTCAAACGAATTTGCGTCTGCGGCGGAAAAGGCAGGAAGTAGCGTGGTTGCCGTTCATGCTCGACGCTGGATGCCGACCAGTGGCATCGAATGGAAGAAGGGCGTGATCGTAACCGCTCATCACGGCGTACAGCGTGACGAAGATATCAAAGTGCTGCTCGATGGTGATCGCGCAATTTCTGCGAAACTAGTTGGACGAGATCCGCATACTGACATAGCTGTCCTGAGGATCGACGAGGGAACTTCGAGTGCCCCGAAACTTGGCGATTCGACAAGCCTGAGGCTCGGACATCTTGTTCTCGCGCTCGGCCGCACGCGGCGCGGGGATCTGGTGGCAAGTAGCGGGATCATTGGCGGCATCAGCGGCGAGTGGAAAAACTGGCGTAGGGGACAGCTCGATCAGCACATCCGGCTCGATCTAGCCCTGTATCCAGGGTTTTCCGGCGGGCCGCTGCTCAATGCCAGGGGCGAGGTTGTGGGAATCAATACGCGCGGCCTGGCCCGTGGACGAGCCGTGACTGTACCGGTCGCGACTGTCAATCGCGTTGTCGAAGAAATCCTGGAAAAAGGGCATATCGCCCGGCCCTATCTGGGTATCGCGATGCAACCGGTGAAAGTGCCGGAAAACATGCGCTCGAAACTGCCTACTCAACCGCGCGTCGGGCTGCTTGTCGTCCACGTCGAAAACGAAGGGCCCGCAGAAAAAGCCGGAGTTCTGCTGGGAGATGTTCTTTTCGAACTGGGCGGTAAGACAGTCGAACACGTGGATGCGATCCAGGATTCGCTTGCCACTGCGAAGGTCGGTAATGTTCTGGAGGTCCGGGTGATTCGTGCCGGAGAGATCAAGCCGGTTTCAATCATGCTGGGCGAGAGAGCTCGATAACGAATGTCAAAGCGAAGCGGCGGAGGCGCGATACGAATTGCAGTGGCGGCGACCTCCGCCGTTCGTCGGGCTAGGCTCGAAAGCATCATTCGCAGCCACGCTGAGTTCTATCTAGCAGGAAGTTTTGGCGCGGTGGCGAGCCTGGTGTCATTTGCCAGTAGTAGCGACCTGGATGTAATCGTCATAGACACCGATTCGATCCGCGATCTATTACTAGAGCCAACATTGGACGCCGCGATAGTTCTCCTCACAGAGGTCACCGAGGCGCGGTCGATAGCGCGCTTATTGAAGAGCGGTGTGCGCGCGATTCTTCCCCGAGAGAGCGACCCGGACGACGTTCTCTCTGCCATTTATTCCTCTTATGATGGACTGGTGTTGCTGAGCACACCGGCCGCAGAGAGCCTGGCTGCCGTCTACAGCGATCAGTCGCTGGAGGTTGAAGCAGAATTTTCCGAAGAGATAACCTCCCGCGAAACCGATGTACTTAGAATGTTGGCGCAGGGACTCGTTAACAAAGATATCGCGGCGCGTCTCGGTATTTCCGAGCACACGGTCAAGTTCCACATCAGCTCGATTCTCGACAAACTGGGAGCATCCACCCGCACCGAAGCGGTTACCCAGGGAATCCGGCGCGGGCTAATTCCGATTTGAACTCCCCTCCTTAGTTCAACAACGAATTTGTCTCAGTCTCTGAGCCTGACGAGACCTCCTAGGGCCGGATCTGAGATGCTGTCTTTTCCAGTTTCAACGTGGCCCGCTAGTTGGTATTTGAAACTGGCGTCTTTGGAAACCGTCACAATAAGGTCATACCAGCCACCAAATTGATCCAGCGACAAATTCTGCTCAAGTGTCTGCTGGGGCTTCAGGTGCTGCGAGACCTTCTTGCCTGTGTAGGCATCCAGCAGGGTAACTTCAGTTTGAACGCCCGTCACATTCGTGATGTCCAATGCTATTGATCCGCGACCATGTGTCCCATACCTGGAAACAATATCGAGAGCTGCGGCACTGGAACCGATGGCTCCTTTGAAGGAACGCAGGAAGCCATTCGGGCCGTAAACCGAGAGATCGTAAGATGAACCAGCCGCCCAGGTACCCGAAAGGTGCTTGTTAGGTTCGACGGTAAAAGTGCGCACTGCATTTGCTGGGTTGCCAGAACGCACTTGAAAGACCACGGTCACATTCCCCGTGTTAGTAAACTTCAGAACCACACTATGATTCGACACCTGGACGTTCGCATGAACATTGAACTCATAAGGTAAGGCACGCGCAGGTCGCACGCCTTTTTCTTGCGCCGGAATCCCAACCGTCACCGTATCCAGAGTGGGGATGAAGTCTGCGACACTTCCCCCCTCGAGCTCGGGAATCGACGGCAAAAACCTAACGGGATTTTGCAGTTTGACGTGATCGTGATTCGGGTTGGCAAAGTTAAAGACCGAAGTCAGATCACCAACCGCGGCACGGCGCCAGGGAGAAATATTAGGCTCAAACACTCCGAAACGCTTTTCGATGAACTTGATCAGCGAGGTGTGATCGAACAACTGGGAATTGACAAAGCCTCCCTTGCTCCAAGGCGAAATCGCAAGGAACGGCACCCGCGTACTCAGGCCGACTGGACCGGGTGGAAAACCTGCAGGTTCGCCGTCCTCATTCACGATCTCGTTTTCGATGCTGACGGTCGACGCCCCGAAGTCCGGTGTCCGAGGCGGAGTAGGTGAAACGAGGTGATCCCAGCTCCCGTCGCCCTCATCGTAGTTGATAAGGAACACAGTTTTGCTGAACACGTCGGGGTTCGACACCAGGATGTTGAAAATGTGCGCGATGTACCACGCGCCGTAGTTGATCGGCCAGTCCGAATGTTCGGTATAGCCGGCGGGTGCGGCGATCCAGGAGACTTGTGGCAGCTTACCGTTTTGCACATCGTTTCGGAAGTCATCGAACTGGTGTTCGGCCCAGGTTACCCAATCCTGCTGGGGTGCTCCACTCGGTGGGATGATGCTTAGGAGATCGGTACCCGTAGCGGCATGATCGAAGAGCGGTGATCCCGGCGTTGACGTCGCGTACTGATTGAAGTAAAGCACCGTGCAGTCCGCGAAGTTGCCTGTGAAGGGATTGCCGAACCCCTCGCCGTCTCCAAAAAACGGCGCGTTGGGCGGGCCGGCGAGGTCCTGGTAGATCTTCCAGCTCACCCCGGCGTCCTGCAACACTTCGGGGAATGTCCGGTAGGTCCAAAACGCATTGTTGATGCTGACGCCGTTGTAGGTCATCGGTCCAGCGCCGTGACCGTCAGCCCCGCCCGGGCCCAGGTTGCTCAGATTGCCGATGCAGCCCGACCACATGTACATGCGATTCGGATTGGTTGGTCCCATCACCGAGCAGAAATAGTTGTCCCCGACGGTGAATGCGTCCGCCAGAGCGAAGTGGACCGGAAGATCATCGCGATTCATATATGACATCGCCATAGGACCTTTTTTGATTGCCCACTGGTCATACTGACCATCGTTCCAGGCGGCATGGATTCCCGCCCACGAGTGATCGGTTCCCGGCATGTATAAGCCACCCAAACTCTTCAGACCCGGGCTGACGCTATCGGGCTTTATGCGGAATGGCGGGATGACGTCGACTCCATCTGCCGGGCCACCTAAATTGGCAGAGTTCGGCGGGACCGCGAACCCATTGGCTTCATTGTCTGCGCCCGCCGGTTGCAAGAAGACCGGTACCTGTTTGCTTCCGTTCCCGCTCTTAAGCGGAAGATGGATGTTTGCTACCCGCGGGTCGTTGAATCCGCGCACTCCCTGAAGTGTGCCGAAATGATGATCAAAAGGACGGTTTTCCTGCATCAGGATGACGATGTGCTCAACATCCTTAATTGTGCCGGTGCGGTTATTTGCGGCAATGTTCATCGCCTTGGCAATATCTGTTTTCAGCGTTGCGACAGAGGCGAATGCGGCGCCCGTCAACTGCAGGAATTTACGTCGATCGATAGACATGGGTTGCCCTCGTTTCAGAAAATGCGAAATTGAGAAAATTGCTAACCCGTTTGGTTAACGGAAGCATTTAGCACGTCCCCGGAATTGGGCAAGTTTTATCGGCTGCAGATTAATGTGCGATGAATTTGAGATGAAACATGTATGAATTTGAGCTCAACTTGTGGAAAGCTGGGAATCAATTGCGGAGTCGCAGATTATAATCCGTTGTCGTGGCCAGCCCGCACGCATCCCCACTGAATCAACTGGAAGGCATCCGTACACTGAGCACGCTTCGCCGTCATAGCGAAGCCCTCACCGCTGCCGAAACGCTTGCCTTGAAAGAACCCCGGAATCGCGACGCTCTCTACCTGGTCGCAGTCAACCAGCGATGTCTGAATCAGATAACCGAAGCACTAACGACCTTAGAGCGGTTGGAGCAGCAGCATCCAAGATTCAGTCTATTGTTCCAGGAACGCGGTTCCTGCTACCTGACCCTGCGTGATGCACCGCGCGCGATCGATGCCTTCTTGCGGGCGGTGAACCTCAACCCTGCACTGACACGAAGTTGGATCATGCTCGAACGTTTGTATCGCACAACTGGACAGGCAAAAGGCGCGCTTGCCGCGCGTGAGCAGGTCTCGATGCTGCAACGGCTGCCCGCCGAAGTTGTCCGTGCGGGAAGTCTGTTTTCGGATGGCGAACTCGCGGTGGCAGAAGACATTCTTACCGGGTATTTGAACCATGGCGGCAACCATGCGGAGGCATTCCGGCTGCTAGCGAGAATCAAACAGCAATGCAACGCCATCGATGATGCAGAACGGTACTTCGAAGCCGCTCTGCAAATCGCACCGAACTATCGGGCTACACGTGTGGACCATGTCCGGATACTGATTGACCGGCAAAAATATTTGCAGGCATACGAAGTAGTCGGTTCCTTATTAGCACGCGAGCCGGGCAACAGGGATCTTCTTTCGCTTTACGCGCTCGCGTGCGTCGGCCTTGGACGACATCTGTCTGCAATCGAAGTCTATCGACGGCTGCTCGCAGACTCTTCCCGCTCCGCCGAACTGCATGTGGCGCTCGGCCACTCTCTTAAGAGTATGGGCCAGCAGAAAGAAGCAATCGCCTGCTATCACGCGGCGGCGGCTATCAAGCCCAGTTTCGGTGATGCTTATTGGAGTTTGGCTAATCTCAAGACGTATCGTTTTTCCGAGGACGAGATTGCAAGCATGCTCGCCCAGGAGTCTTCGCCGTACAATCGCCGGGTTGATCGCTATCATCTCTGCTTCGCTCTGGGCAGAGCGTACGAAGACCAAAACGAATACGCGGAATCGTGGCAATTCTATGAGCGCGGTAACGAACTCAAACGGGCCGAAACCCGCTACCGTCCGGAAATCATCGAAATCAATACGCGAAAGCAAATCGAAGTGTGCACCGCGGAGTTCTTCGCGGCACAAGGCGGGTTCGGTGCACCCGATTCAGATCCGATTTTTATTGTCGGATTGCCACGCTCGGGGTCAACTCTGATCGAGCAGATCCTCGCCTCACATTCACAGGTCCAAGGCACGCAGGAACTGCCCCACATCCCTCGGATCGTACGAGAGCTGGACGGACCTCGATCGGATCCTTATAGCCCGCGCTATCCAGGCGTGCTGGCCGATCTTGGCCATGACGAATTCTGTACTCTCGGGAAACGCTACATAAGCGATATGCGTGCCTATCGTGGGGACAAGCCGTTCTTCATCGATAAAATGCCGAACAATTTCCGCCACATTGGGCTCATCCACGTGATCCTGCCGAACGCCAAAATCATCGACGTCCGACGTGAGCCAATGGCGTGTTGCTTCAGCAACCTGAAGCAGCTGTTCGCCAGCGGGCAGGAGTTTTCATACAGTATGGAGAATATCGCGCGCTACTATCGAACCTATATTGAGCTGATGCAACACTGGGATGCAGTGCTTCCCGGGCGAATACTTAGGGTTTGTTATGAGGATGTAGTAGAAGACCTGGACCGAAGTGTGCGGCGCATACTGGACTTCTGCGGCCTGAAATTTGAATCGGCCTGCCTCGAGTTCTACAAACTAGGCCGCAGTATTGCCACAGCAAGCTCAGAACAAGTCCGGCAGCCGGTTTTCCGCGAGGGTCTCTTGCATTGGCAGAATTACGAGCCCTGGTTGGGCCCGCTCAAGTTCCATCTGGATGATGCACTGGTTCGCTATCATGAACTTCATCAACCACAGTGAGGCCGCCAAATCCATCGATGGTATTAATGCGGCGAACTGTATGACAAGGGGACGACCGGTCCTCAGAGCGCCGACCGCGCACCCCACACCCTCCTCCTTGCTCTCTGTCTTCTTGCCCTCTTTGTTACCATGTACTGCCAACTTAAAGTTGGCGCTCGGGCATGAACATTCCTGCCCGGAGGTTCATCGATGGTGGGTATGTGTCCGTCCGGTCGAAGAACGATGTTGCTGATTTCTGCGCTGCTGCTGGTAGGTGTGTCTGCTGCGTCATCGCAAACAGCCAAACCAACATCTCTGTCTGCGCCGTCGCGCGGCAAAACGCTTTTTGCGCGCAATTGCGCTTTCTGTCACGGGCGCGATGCCGCCGGCGGCGAATCCGGTCCCGACCTGACGCGTTCTCATCTGGTAACGCGCGACGTCAGGGGAGACAAGATTCGCGCGGTGGTGCACGACGGGCGGATCGAGAAGGGCATGCCGGCGTTCGCCAGCCTCACGGTTCCTCAGGTCAACGATCTAATCGCCTTCATCCGAGATCAAACCAAGCAATTGAATTCAAAGCCCGGCGGGCGCCGCGGCGTCGATGTTGCCGACCTGCAAACCGGCAATGTGGAGCAAGGCAAAGCGTATTTCAATGGTCCCGGGAAATGTTCCTCGTGTCATTCTCCCACCGGCGATCTGGCGGGAATTGCCACACGGCGCGAGGGGTTGGAGCTCGAAATGCAAATGCTCTATCCCCAGAATGCGAAGGCCAAGCTTACAGTCACCACCGCATCCGGCCAGACTTTCACCGGCACGCTCACCTATAAAGATGAGTTTCACATAGCAATGACTGATTCCGAGGGATGGTACCGGTCCTGGCCGATCCACGCAGTTGAATACAAAATCGACTCACCCTCGGACGCTCATATCGAGCAATTCGAAAAATACACCGATGACGACATCCATAACCTGATGGCCTACCTGCAAACGCTGCGATAGGAAATATGAAATCTCTTTTAAAGAAAAAGATATTGTGTGCGGCCGGCCTGCTGTTCGTTTTCCCAGGCCGGCTTCTGTCGCAAGGGCTTGATCCCGCCACCATTGCAAACCCGCCGGCCGATTCCTGGCCGAGCTATCACGGCGACTATTCCGGCCGACGGCACAGCCCGCTGACCCAGATCACTCCCCAGAACGTTGCATCTATCGGGCTGGCGTGGGCGTTTCAAACCGGCCAGGATGCAGTCATCAAGTCCTCTCCGCTGATGGTCGACGGCGTGCTGTATTTCACCATGCCGGACAACGTGTGGGCTGTCGACGCCCGTACGGGCCACCAGATCTGGCACTACACGTACAAGCCAAACGCAGGTATGCACCTTGGGCATCGTGGCGTCGCCATGTACAAACAGTGGCTCTACTTCTCCACTCCCGATGCACACCTGGTTTCACTCGAAGCAAAGAATGGCAAAGTCCGTTGGGATGTGGAAGTCGGCGATATCAAAAAGGGATATTGGACAACCATGGCGCCGCTGGTGGTGCGCGATCACGTGATCCTGGGCGTGGGCGGCGACATGGACAACATAAGCGCTTACGTACGGTCTATTGATCCTGATACTGGCAAGACGCAATGGCAATGGAACACGACGCCTCCTGCCGGCACCCCGAACTCCGACGACGGGTGGAACGATCTGGATAACCGGGACCTATGATCCCGATCTGAATCTGCTGTACACCGGCACAGGCAATCCGACGCCGGTGTTGAACGGCAAAGTGCGTCCCGGGGACAACCTCTATACCTGCACCATCGCGGCCCTGAACCCGGACACCGGAAAGCTTGTCTGGGCGTTCCAGCCTTCTCCGCATGACACCCACGATTGGGATGCCGTTGAAGTTCCGGTGATGGTCGACGCCGACTTTCACGGAGAGCCTCGCAAGCTGCTGATGCAGGCCTCTCGCAACGGATACTTCTTCGTGCTCGATCGCACCAACGGCAAAAGCCTTCTCACGGTGCCGTTTGGCCCGGTGAACTGGACGTTGGGCGTCGATAAAGAGGGCCGCCCGATTCCGAATCCGGCCAAAGAACCGGCGCCTGATGGACGCCTGATCGCTCCCGATGAAGACGGCATGACCAACTTCCGATCCCCGAGTTTCGATCCCAAGAATGGACTGTTTATCGTTTCCGCGCGCGAAAGTTATTCGCTCTATTTTGCTAAGCCCGCCGATGGCACCTATGGCTGGGCTGGTGCGGACTACGGACTCTGGGGCAAAGGCATCATCAAGGCCATCGACTACCAGACAGGAAAAATTCGCTGGAGCCACGATATTGGGGAAGGAGCATCCGCCGGCGTGCTGACTACGGATTCAGGTATCACGTTCACTGGCGATTCCAGCGGCAATATTCTTGCGCTCGATAGCAGCGATGGCAAGACTCTCTGGCACGCCGGCACCGGCGGCCAGATCGCGAGTTCTCCGATCACCTATGAATTGGACCACCGTCAATACGTTCTGACCAGCGGCGGCGGCGTGCTGTTTGCGTGGAGTCTGCCGGAGAGTAAGTAAAATGGATCTCGTGCGTATTACGTTATGCCCTCGACGGTGGTGATTAAAACCAAGCCCCCGCGCAGTACTAAAGAGCCTCGCTGGCTCGCCGTCACAGCGATCCTCGCGAGCGGACTGCTGTACGCGGCATTGCCCAGCAGTCTGTCAGTTGGTCCGGATTGGCTGCTTCTGGTAGTCCTGAGCGCGTTGGCTCTCTCCACAGTCATCTCGCACAAGGTGGGCCACCACCGGGCGGACAAAGCAATTGGATACACCTCCAGTGGAGTTCTGACGCTGGCAATGGTCTGGTCTCTAGGTCTGCTGGTTGCCGCCATTCCAAAGCATCGAATCGAGCCGGGCATCTTGCTTCGTTCTGCGGTTGCGCTTTGGGTGACGAACATTCTGGTGTTTGCACTTTGGTACTGGCGCCTGGACGCGGGCGGTCCGCACGAACGGGAGAAGACCTTGGGGCACAAGACGGGAGCTTTCCTGTTTCCACAGATGAATTTAGAGTCGGGCTTCGATTCCGATTGGTCGCCCAATTTTGTTGATTACTTGTTTTTGGCCTTCAACACCAGCACAGCGCTGTCGCCGGCGGATACGCCAGCCCTCTCCCGGTGGGCGAAAGTTCTAATGATGCTGCAGGCGACCATCTCACTGACCGTACTAGCATTGCTCGCCGCCAGAGCTGTGAACATTCTTTAATGACGACGGGTCGAAGAGAATCGATGAACCCGTCCACGTTGTCATTGCAGCTCTGAATTGTCCCGTTGATTTCGCTATTCGAGCGGCTTCCGAATTACGTTTTTGAACGTCCTTTCGGCATTGAAAAAGAAAGGCTGAACAAGACGGCAGTAAACAGAATCTTCAGTTAGGGAGCGGAAGAGAACTGCCTATCCTTCAAACGTGCCCTTCCTGGCGGGAATACTGTCGAGTCCTTCCCGGACAAAATAAGGTACAAAGGCCCACTGTTTATGAAGAGATTCGCAGTTATTTTCTTGTTTTGGGTGTTGCCGCTCTTTGGCCAAAGCCACAATGGTGAGTTGCGCCTCAAAGTAACTGATCCTGATGGACTTGGAATAAAAACAAGCGTTCAAATCGTCAGCGAAGCAAATGAATATCGCAATAATCTGACCACCAGCGATCAGGGTTTTCTGGACGTGCAGCGGCTGCCTTACGGCATCTATCATTTGAAGATCACCCAGCCTGGGTTTGCCGCGGCATCCGAAAATGTTGAAATTCATTCCTCGATTCCTACCGACTACACCATCCGGCTTGTTCTGCCTTCCGTGAAGCAATCGGTGACGGTCAGAGAAACCAACACATTGGTCGATCCTGATCAGGCTGGCGTAGTCAGTCAGATAGGCAGTGACGAGATTCAAAACCGCCCAAGCTCGGTTCCGGGCCGTGCTATTCAGGACCTGGTGAATTCGCAGCCTGGCTGGCTGTACGAGGGAAACGCCGTCCTGCATCCGCGCGGATCGGAGTATCAGACCCAGTTTGTAGTGGATGGCATTCCGCTGACAGACGATCGTTCGCCCAGCTTCGGACCTCCGATGGACGTGGATGATGTGCAATCGGTGAGCATCTACACCGCCGGCATTCCAGCGGAATATGGCCGCAAAATGGGTGGCGTAGTCGAGGTGAACACGCTACAGGACGCGCAGCCCGGTCTGCATGGCCAGGTAGTGCTCGGCGGCGGCAGCTTCGATTCCGCATCGGCCAGTGCACGCGGACAATATGGGTGGGGCAAGAACGTTTTTGGCGCCAGCGCAAGCGGAGCCATGACCGACCACTATTTGAATCCAGTGGTCCCGGAGAACTTTTCGAATACTGGAACGATCGGAGTTTTTTCCGCCAATTACGAGCGCGACCTTACGCCCAAGGACCGTTTGCGATTTATCGTTCTCCACGAGTTGGCGCGCTACGATATTCCGAACGAACTGATACAGCAAGCCGCAGGCCAGCGCCAGACTGCCGAGAACGTGGAAACGATGGGCATCGCTTCCTACCAGCACACCTTTTCGTCCAATGCCTCCGCGGATTTTCGCGCCATGGGGCGGAACAATACCAACGAATTTAATTCCAATCCGGAATCGACTCCTGTCGAGGTCTTCCAGCAGAACTCTTTTCAGGAGGCTTACTTCAAAGGAACCTCCACAATTGTTCACGGCCGGAATGAATGGAAATTTGGTTTCGAGTCGGACAACACATTTCTTAACGAAAACACGCGCTACCACATCACGGATCCCAGTCAATTTGACGATGACACTCCGATCGACTTTCACTTTTTGGGAAACCGTCCCGACCTCGAGCAATCCTTATTCGTTCAGGACCAGATCCACCTGAACAACTGGACCATCAGCGCCGGGATGCGGTGGGACCACTATCAACTTCTACTGAACCGTCAGGCGCTGGATCCCCGGATATCGGTTTCGCGGTATTTTCCGTCTGCCGGGCTTCTCCTGCATTTCTCCTATGACAGGATTTTCCAGACCCCATCGTTCGAGAATATTCTGCTCTCGAGTTCAACCGCGGTTGAGTCCCTCGATCCCGCCAATTTCTTCCGGTTGCCGGTCGAACCCTCGCAGGGGAATTACTACGAAGGCGGCTTGACGAAAGTTTTCAATGGCAAGCTCAGGTTGGACGCAAACTATTTCCGGCGGCTGGTAAATAACTATGCCGACGACGACCAAATCCAAAATACGACTATCAGTTTTCCGATCGCATTTCGGAAGTCCATCATTTACGGCGCGGAGGGAAAACTTGAACTGCCCGACTGGCAACACTTTTCCGGCTTCTTGAGCTACTCCTACGAAGTCGGCAACGCGTGGTTTCCGGTCACAGGCGGTCTATTTCTCGGGGATGACGCATCGGGCGCCGAATCTCAGCTTACCGGCCATTTTCCCGGTTCCCAGGACCAGCGCCATACTGTTCGCGGCCGCCTTCGCTACCAGATCAAGCCGCGGTTCTGGATCGCGGGCGGAATTCAATACGATGCGGGACTACCTTTCGAGTTCGATGGCGACCCCGCCGACGCCCTGGCTCAATACGGCCAGCAAGTGCTGGACCGAGTCAATTTTGCGCGGGGACGCATCTATCCAGCGTTCCAGATCAACGCCTCAGCGGGCGCAGTTGTCTACAGATCGGATCGTATGATCATGCAGCTTCAGGTTGACGGACAGAACCTTAACAATGTCCTGAACGTCATCGACTTCGGTGGCCTCTTCTCCGGAAACGCCATCGGCCCGTCGCGGAACGTCGCCGCGCGCCTCACAACCACTTTCTAGCTATCCAGTTGAAACGCGATCGAGTTCCCGATTAAAGCCTGAAGAGGATCGAACCAGTTGTTTCCTCGCTTGAGTAAGACGGCAGGCACCTTCAGTGGATAGAGTGCGGGATATAGCGTTAGCTTTTACGCTGGAGGTTGAATAGTGCGTGAGGATCATGCGCCGAGGCGCGGCCCGCCCAGATCCATGCGTATCGGCTAAGCAGGGACCCGAGTAGGAAACAAATGGCTGCCGCATAACGACCTGTATGAGAAGAGCCCAAGAACACACGCAGCAAGAGCGCCGCAGGACCTTCCAGAAGTCCTGCGATGCGCAGAGTGTTTCCCGATCGGCCATGATGCAGGGGTGCATCAACAGGCCGCTTGCGCACTTCCAAAAAAATATCAAGCAACGTTTCTATCGCTGACGCGACGAAACCTTGGATCTGGGTCGCCGGTATCAGGAAGCCCGTCAGCTCGAGAATTGCCGCTGAGCCTCCGAGGCCGGACGCCAGAAAATGTGCGGGAAGCAGCTCACGATTCTGAGACCACACCGGGATGGCGGTGGCTCCGATCAATACACCCGTGTAGCTGGCAAGAAGCAACCCAGTGATTGCCGCAGTTCCCTCTAACAACCAAAGTAGTGAAACCAGGAAAGGATTGGTAAAACCTCGCAGAATCAGCTCGAAGCAAACTACCGAGAGAAAAGCAAAGTTTGAAAAGGCCACCAGGATCCAGGCCCCCATCGACATGGGGGACTGCAGTTTGAACACGCGCAACATGTTCAGGAAACGGGAAGGTCTGCCAAGATCGGCGATCAATAGCATCGGGCAAATGGCAGCTCCGATGAGCCCAATCCAGAGGGAAACCCGAACGAGCGCGGGATCGCTATGAAATAGTTGCGCGACGAATCCAATGCAGCCAGATACGCCCGCGATGCCACCAAGAAAAAAATAGAGCGGTATCTGCCAGGCCCAGACAGGAGCCTTGAGGACAGGCAGACCGTAGTAGCTTGCTCCGGCCTGAACCCCCTGCGTCGGCTCAGCCTGTAACGCGGCCTCGCGGATTTCATCGAGACGCTCTTCGGTGGCCTTCGGTTTTGCGGACGTTTTCATATTGCTGCGTTGATCGCGAAATGCGCCAGCGGTTTGAAAGACCCGATACAAATCAAAATGCAAACGCAGCACATACGATTGCAAAAAGAATGGCAGCAGAGCACAGTGCCGAAGTCCAGGCGCTTTTGAGATACGCCGTGGGCACCTCAGGGGCCGGTGGAAGATTGTAGGCTTCTGGTTCTCCCAAAATCACAAAGGAGGCATGAATCCCGCCGACACTGGTTTCCTGTGGATCGTAAATACGCGCATCTTCATATCCGCGTTCGTGGAGTTCCTGTACACGATTCTTTCCGCGCTCCTTAAGTTCGTCCAGATCTCCGAATTGAATAGATTGCGTAGGACATGCCTTCGCGCAGGCCGGGATGAGTCCCGCCTTCTGCCGGTCATAACAGAATGTACATTTGAATGCGCGCCCATCAACCGGGCGCTTATCGATCACTCCGAAGGGGCAGGACACGACACAGTATCCGCAGCCGTTGCACACATCCGGCTGCACAAACACCGAACCGACCTCGGTACGCACAATCGAGCCTGTTGGACACGCCTCAAGGCATCCTGCATTCGCGCAATGCTTGCAAACGTCGGAGAGAAAAATCCATCGGAAGGGATCTTTCGTGTCAGCGATCTGAGGTCCGGCAACCGAGGGTTGCTCCAGAAAAAGTACGTGCCGCCAGGTCGAGGCTCCCAGGCTCTTTCGTGTTGTCGTAGGAAAGCCCGCTCCAAACCAGCCCATCCTCGGGAACTTCATTCCATTCCTTGCATGCGACTTCGCAGGCTTTGCACCCGATACACACCGTCGCATCCGTGAGAAAACCAGTACGAGCCATCAGAGCTTATCCCTTCTCCGGCTGCAGGTCGTCCCAGAGCTCATGAATTGCTTGCAGGTTCGAGTCGCGCTTTCCGCGAATCACATTGCAGAGAAGACCCTTGGTTTCCATGATCCGGACATTCGGCTCCTCCGAGATCGCGATCAAATCGTTGCCGATATCGCCCTTCACCAGTCCGGAATACCCCCAATGAAATGGAAGTCCGACCTGGTGTACGGGTTTGCCTTCAATAGTGAGCATCTGCATTCTGGGCGTAACCAGCGCATGCGCTTCAATGGCTCCGCGCGCAGTCACGATGGTTACCCATTCGCCCGGTGTGATCGCAAGCTTCTCTGCCAACTCAACAGAAATCTCGCAGAACATCTCCGGCTGAAGTTCGGCGAGGTGCGACAGAGTGCGCGACATCCCGCCGGCGGTATGATGCTCCGTGAGCCGATAGGTGGTCAAAACGTATGGAAAACTCTGGTCCGGCGACGTTGCATACTCATTCCCAGGGCGTGTCTTTCTTTGTGACACAGGATTCGACTGCCGCTCTGGATAGATCGGATTCCGAACCGGGGATTCAAGGGGCTCGTAGTGAGAAGGCAGTGGTCCATCATTCAGTCCCACCGGCACCCATATCCATCCAAAACCATCGGCATGCAGGATGAACGGCTTGTCTCCCGCTAAAGCTGCATCCCCAACTGCACCTTCCGGAGGTTGATAGTCGGGAGGCTTGGTCGCCGCAAAATCGGGAACGTCGTTGCCCGTCCATTGTTTGCTATCCGCGTCCCACCAAACCAATTTCTTTCGTTCGCTCCACGGCTTTCCGTCCGGACGAGCCGAGGCTCGGTTGTAGAGAACTCTACGATCGGACGGCCAGGCAAATCCCCATCCGTGCCCGTGAAAATCTCTGGAGGCGCGCTCGTTCGCCCGATTCTCACCTGGCTTGGGAAAAACGCCCGAATAAATCCAGCAGCCGCACGCCGTAGAACCGTCTGCCTTCAGTGAAGTGAATCCCGGTACCAGTTCGCCCGTCGCGATGGTGCGTCCGTTGATTTCCTGCAGAATTTCCTCGGCGACAACTTCACGGTGTTTGCCTTCGATCGTGTAATCCCATGTAAGCGCGAGCAGTCCAGCATTACGCGGACGCGGATCGCGTTTCGCTTTCTCCTTGAGAATCACGCCGAGGTGATACATGAACCAGTTTTCACTTCGGCAATCGCCCGGTGGATCGACCGCTTTCTCGCGCCACTGGAGTAATCTCTGCGTGTTGGTGAACGTTCCATCTTTTTCCGCATGCCCCGCGGCTGGCAATAAAAAAACCTCTGTCGGAATTTCCTCAGTCCTTAGTTCGCCCCGCGTCACTTCGGGCGATGCGTACCAGAAAGAGGCGGTTTCGGTTTCGACCATCTCCCGTACGACCAGCCATTTCAATTTCGAGAGCCCGCGGCGCTCCATTCCCGAGTTCGGACCAGCGACCGCGGGGTTCTGGCCCATAACAAACAACCCGTCCATCTTTCCATCCAACATGTCCAGCCAATAGCCCTGGTGCGAATGGTCCCCGGTGACACGGGGCAACCAATGGAAACCGAAGTCGTTTTCGGGCTGTGCGGCTTCGCCGTAGTATGCCTTCAAGAAGCTCACAATATATTTGTCTGTATTGTTCCACCAACCCGTGCGTGGCCCGTATTTTGCAATGTAGTTGGCGAGGGTTTTCGACTCCTCTCCAAATTTCGGCATGCTCAGGTAACCGGGAAGGATGTCATAAAGTGTCGGGACATCCGTCGATCCCTGAATCGAGGCATGGCCACGCAAAGCCAGAATGCCCCCGCCGGGACGGCCCATATTTCCCAACAGCAATTGCAGGATCGCCGCGCACCGGATCATTTGCACACCATTCGAATGCTGCGTCCACCCAAGTGCGTAACAAATGGCGCCGGTTTTGTCCGGTCCAGATGCTTCGCAAAACGTCTTGGCGGCATGCAGAAAGGCGTCTTTAGCAACGCCGCAATATTGCTCGACCATTTCGGGCGTGTAACGCGCAAAATGTTTCCGCAATAACTGGAAAACGCAGCGCGGATGTTGCAACGTGGCGTCCTGCGTATACCCTTCTAAATCGGGGGCCACGCTTGCACCGTGTTGCGCGTGACCGCCATGGCCTCCTCCAGGGGCCGTTGCTTGCATTTTTCCTCGTTCCACGCCTTCATACGACCAACTGTTCGGATCGTAGAATTTCTTTTCTGCATTCCAACCCGAGAAAATTCCACCCAGGTCCTCGGTATCTTTAAAGTCATCGGCGATGATCACGCTTGCGTTCGTGTAGTGCACAACGTATTCACGGAAAAATAACTCATTTTCGAGGACGTAATTTATCAACGCTCCCAGGAAAAGAATGTCAGATCCCGCTCGCAAAGGCACCCAGATATTGGCCACAGCGGAAGTCCGGCTGAAGCGCGGATCCACGTGAATGACTTTCGTTCCGTGCTGCTCCTTCGCCTCCATCACCCATTGAAATCCCACGGGATGGTTCTCCGCCATGTTCGATCCCATGATGAGAATCGCATCGGAGTTCAGCAAGTCCTTGGGCGATGATGTTGCTCCGCCGCGTCCGTAGGTTGTGCCCAGACCGGGCACAGTGGAGCTATGTCATATACGGGCCTGATTGGAGATGCACACCATCCCCAGGCCCCCGGTGAACAATTTCTTAATTAGATAGTTCTCTTCGTTATCGAGCGTCGCTCCGCCCAGGTGGGCGATGGCCTTGGTTTGCATCAGGCTTTGTCCATCTTGCGATTCAACAAACGTTCGCTCGCGGCTCTCCCAAATTCGATCCGCAATCATCTCCATCGCCTTATCCAGGTCAAGTTCTTCCCATTCTTTGGCGAATGGACGGCGATACTTTACTTTCGTTACTCGCTTCGAGTGGGTCAGTAGCTCGAAGCTGTCCGCACCCTTGGGACAGAGCCTCCCGCGGGAAATAGGTGATTCCGGATCGCCTTCGATTGAAACCAGCTTGCCATCCTTGTGAAAAACAAGCTGACCGCAACCCACAGCACAGTACGGGCATACCGACCGGGCTATCTCTGCACCTTCGTTTTTGGGACGAAGCGTTTGCGTGCGGTGGCTCATCGCTTCCGGGCCCGTGCCATCTCCGCCGTGCAGAATCTGGCGGAGTACTGGCCATTGGAGCGCAAATTCCTTAATCATTTGACCTCCGGAGACTCGCGGGTCGCTGTTCAACACTTAAGATGCTTCACTGCTATCGCCGGGGTCAAGTTTTTTGGTGCGCCATTCGTATGAGAATCATTTCGCGGGCACTGCAGGCACAGTGATTCCCTGGGGGAGCCGTTAGGCCCTGGATTTGTGAACTGGCAATGCCTCTCCGGACGTCCTTGGCGACCTGAGCAAGCTAATTCTTAGAAAACGCCAATAGCTACTAAGTTTTTGCTTCCGTCCGGCCGTAGCCGCACAACCCCACAATGGAAGAATTCGTCTGACTCGCCGTTTCTTAGTTCTCTCCATGCAGACAAAGCTTGAGATAGATCGTTCCCCGACGATTTAGGGAGCGATAAAACGATTTTCCGCAACGAATTTAATTCGAGGTGACCCCATGAAACGTCCCGCGGGGCGCAAGTTTTCATTTCACGCTGGCTGTCTCCTTGGCCGCCGGGAGCAACTGCTAACCTGCTTAGGGAGGCCGGTGAGCCGCTTTCAGGCTCACCGGAAACGAGCGGCATCTCGGTAGCGCCGGGACAGATCCTCAAGAAAACTCTCGGGAGATGAGCGGTCAGCTGGCGGCACATTAAGCCGTGCCCCAATGCGGTCACAATATTGACGGCGGTCTTCTGTCGCTGGTCGTAGGGCAAGTCGAGACGGCGATTTAAGAACGTTTCAATCAACTGGAACTCCTGCGCGGTCATCGCGGCAATGGCTTCAACCGATGGTGCCGTTGCCGCCGTACTGTGCTGGCCGTACCAGTAAGAGTCGCCCAGCTCCTGCAGTTCGTGCACCACCACGGTGCCGGCCACCATGTCGCCGAGGCGGCGATTCCTCTTATCCACCGCGATCGCTACGGCGCCAACGACGTCCAAGTTGCGAATCCACCGCGCGCAGGAAATTCCGGGCAATGGCCTCGAATGCATTGATAGGCCGCCCACTGCTGGTGATGACTCGAATATGGACCTGGCGCTTTCCCAGCGTCTGCCCGTTCCAGAACACCTCAAAAATCGCGAAATATCCCCAGTACAGGCAAAACATAAAAAAGATAACAGATGATGGATTGGACATTCCATGAGTCGCAAATACGCTTCGACAGTCGCGCCGAGCGCGTAGACTATGAGCGGCTATTCAAGCACCCGGCAAGAGTTCTGCAGGATCGGCTTGCGCGGTGCGGGGGCGGCGACAGGACCAGACAGCCAGCCATTCCCGAGTGGAAAAAAGTCTACTCATCAGAAGCGGAACAGCGAAGGCTGCTGCATCAGGCAAGAGTCCTAGGCTGGGGCGAAGAGAAGAGATATTACTACGCGCACACAATCACTTGACTCCCCAGAGGATTTGCCCCACCCAATGAAGGCTAAGGGGTTGTGAGTGAATCGCTTGTTTACACAATGTTTGGCCCCTTTCTCTTTGTGCACTACGTTCTGGCCGTAATTACCTTCGGATGGCAGACCTAATGCCAGCGTAGCGCATCAAAGAAGAAGATTTCCACACTAGATCTAGATATTGAGGAGATTGAGATGGAATCGAGAACACTGGGACACGATGGGCCGCAGGTATCGGCGATCGGGTTGGGCTGCATGAGCATCGGCATTGCCGATGTCTACACCAGCAGCGTGCAGGACGATGGCAAGGCAATTGAATTGATTCGTCGCGCGATCGATTTGGGAATCAACTTTCTTGATACCGCAAATATCTACGGCGACTCTGAAATCAAGGTAGGCAAGGCCCTGGCCGGCCGGCGGGATCGTGTCGTTCTTGCCACCAAGTTCGGTATCGTCACCGATTCGACGGTTCAAGACCGGCAAGTCGACGGTAGCCGCGAGAATGCGTTGCGCGAGTGCGACAAGTCCCTGCAAAGGCTTGGAGTCGAACAGATCGATCTTTATTATCTGCATCGCGTCGATCCGAAGGTGCCGATCGAAGAAACAGTCGGAGCGATGGCGGAGCTCGTCCGTGCCGGGAAAGTGTGCTATCTCGGACTCTCCGAAGCCTCCCCGGAGACGGTGCGCCGGGCCCACAAAGTTCATCCCATCACGGCGGTTCAAACGGAATACTCATTGTTCAGTCGTGAGCCCGAAGACGATCTGTTGCCGACCTTGCGCGAACTCGGGATCGCGCTGGTGGCTTACAGCCCGCTGGGTCGCGGGTTTCTAGGCGGCCGGTTTCGCAGCATCGCTGATCTCGCACCCAACGACTGGCGCCGCGGAAATCCGCGCTTCCAAGACAAACAATTCGCGAAAAATCTTGCCATTGCCGACGAATTGAAGAAGCTCGCTGAAGAGAAGGGCTGCACGCCGGCGCAGCTTGCGCTGGCATGGATTCTCCGCCGCCAACAGGACGTGGTCCCCATTCCTGGCACGAGTAGTCTTGCTCGTCTGGAGGAGAATATCGGCGCTGCCGACCTCCACTTGAGCGAACAGGATCTCGACCGAATCGAAGATTCATTGCCCAAGGGCTCCGTAGAAGGCGAGCGCTACGCACCAGCGATGATGAAGATTGTCAATGGATAGAGGATGGTGTTGACCTAGGACGCTGCAACGCTGCCGTTCATAGCAGCAGACGACAAGCCATTGGAAGTAGCTGGAGCACTCCGGCTTGGCAACATAGAATGGCTTCTCAGGTAGGACTCGAACATCGTGGTAGCGACTCTAGGCACTCTTGCGCGGTTCCTCAATCCCGACGCGAGAGCCAGCGGGTGGCATCAAGCGCCTAGACACCTCCGCATTACGCCATGCCCTGAGATTGACAGTGTAGAGCGCGATACAAAACAGATTCGCTGGAATGAGGCCAAGCTGAGCCGTTCGTAGGGCTATGACACAAATGATGAGGCTGTTTACCGCTGCCAGAATCCAACCCTCCCAACATCTTCTGCCAACCAGAATCGTGGAACAAACTGTGAGCACACAAGACAGACAATCAAGCCGCAACACGAGCAAAAACAAATCTGATTTCATAAGTACTATTGTCGGACCGAACGGTCAAAAGATGCAGTGTTCGAGGCCTAAAGGACGTGACCGTGGTAATTTGCGGCGCTTTTGTCCCTATCACCGCGGTCTCTTTGTGTAAGCGATTCGATGTGCGGCCCATCAGCACAAACGAAATTAATGTAAATCCCGTATTGATTGAGAAGGTGGTCTCCGGAAGAAGAGGTAATGTGGCTTCGGTTTGGCTTGATCGTCCATGGCGGCGGAAACAAGGCTCCCAGCTATCGACACCACATCCTATGAATAACAATCCGCAAGTCCGGCGTGTGCCAGCGCGTAGCCGGGGTCAGCCTCGATGGCCTGGTTAAAATAGGATATCGCCTTGCGTAGAGCCTCTCCAGTTCTCTTGTTCCAATAGTGGCGGCCTTTGAGGTACAGATGGAACGCTTCCAGACTCTTGGTCTGTGCCTGATGGCTAGATTCCTGACCATCACTGCCCAATTCCCGTTGCAGGTGAGCAACAATTTCCTTTGGAATCTCGTCTTCTACAAAAAGGATCTCATCCACGCTGCGCCTATACTGTTCACCCCACAGCTGCCAACCATCTCCAACATCGACCAGTTCCACTCCAATCCGAATCACATTCCCGCGCTGAAGCACCCTGCCGGTAACGACCGAACTCACCCCTAATTGTTTGCCGATACTGACAGCATCTCCGATTCGCCCCTTGTAATGAAACACAGTACTTCGCGCAATGACCTTCAGGCCCGGCTTGCGAGAGAGGCTAGAGATCAGAACTTCGGTGATTCCATCGCTGAGATATTCGAGTTCCGGTTGCGCACCGACATTTTCGAACGGTAGCACCGCCACCGAGATCGACTTGTCTTCAACGAGACTGCTCGAAGATGAAGTTCTGTATGCGTCTGCACGACCAGATTCGATCATCCGCTTGATACGTTTCAGATCGGCCCTAAGCTCCGCAGCCGACTGGCAGCGAATATCCCGGTCTTTCTCCAACGCCTTATTAATGATCTCTTCCAGCTTTGGTGGGATATCCGGGTTGATCCGGACCGATGGCACTGGCGCGTGTTCCAGAATTGCGTTGAAGATGATAGCCGAGGTCTCACCTCGGAACGGCAGCTTTCCGGTGCACATTTCGTAAAGCACCGCTCCGAACGAGAACAAGTCAGTACGAGCATCGAGTACCTTTCCTCTGACCTGCTCCGGCGACATATAGGCGACGGTGCCGAGCGTAGAGCCGGGGCTAGTAAGATAGCCCTCTGCTTCAATAGTAGGGGCGCTCATCGCAGCGCCCGCCCGCTTCAGCGTGACTTTCGCAAGCCCGAAGTCCAGTATTTTTGCCTGGCCTCGATTCGTGACAAAAATGTTCGCGGGCTTGATGTCGCGATGGACGATACCCTTCGAATGTGCCGCGTCGAGCGCGTCCGCAATTTGGGTGCCTAGATCGAGCACCGCTTCGATCTCCAGCGGCTTGTCATTTATCGCGTGCCGGAGCGTCTGCCCCTCCAACAGTTCCATGGCGATGAAAATTCGACCATCGGCCTCGTCGATTTCGTAAATCGTGCAGATGTTCGAATGGTTCAAGGAGGACGCAGCCTTGGCCTCCCGCTGAAAACGACTGAGGGCTTGCGGATCGTTGGCAAACTCGTCGGGAAGAAACTTTAGGGCCACGTGGCGACCGAGCTTGAGGTCCTCCGCTTCGTACACGACACCCATGCCCCCGCCCCCGATCTTGCTGAGGATGCGGTAATGAGAAAGAGTCTGACCTATGGGCTGGGAGGACTTGGACACTGGCTAGACATGTTAGGTGGGAGCGAGGGCAAGGTCAACGCAAGCTTAACGTCGAGAAAAACGGTAGCGTGTCGCTAACTATACGTGAACGTGGGATGTGAGCCTATCCACTTTCGAGAGTTCGGGACGCGACATGTTCGCCATCCCTGGAGGTTAAGTTCTAACTCCCCGCAATTCACGTCACAGATGCTCGCAAGCGGAAGGCCGCTGCTTTGCGGCAGCGGCCTTAGATCGCAACCTAGTCCGATTCTTTCCGGCTTTTCTTTCGGGCGCGCTTTCGCGCTAAAGCTTCCTTCACGCGCTTCTTCTCACCCGGCTTCAGGTAAAAGGAGTGACGCTTGACCTCCTTGATGATGTCTTCCTGCTGTACCTTGCGTTTGAAGCGGCGAAGGGCATTCTCCAATGACTCGCCCTCTTGCAGTCGAACCTCTGCCAATCTCATCACCTCCCCACTAGAACCCAACGGGTCCACTCAAGTTTACCTGATGTGTGCTGCGCCCACTCTGAACAGACCGCCAATTATTCACTCCATTGGGCCCGCTCATTCGCGAAATCGAGGGCCGCTCATCGGCGTATAATCAAAGAGGCAAAACAACTATGACAAATACAAAATTTGTAGTGAAGGTGAACCGCGGAAGTACCCTCAAACCTGAGTATGTGCAGCGGATTGATCGAACCCCTATTCAGATGACATCCAACCGTAAGCTGGCACTGTTGATGGGAAGATTAACGGCAGAGGACGCTGTCAAATCTATCCAAACTACGCGGTGCAGCCCGGAGTTGGTGTCAGTTCAGGTCACCGCCTAATCCGGCATCGCACCAAACAAAGAAATGCCCGAAATCCTCTCGGATGACGGGCACTCTTGGAAATTAGTTAGACAGCCTGAACGTTCTCCGCCTGCCAGCCCTTCGGGCCTTTGGTCACATCGAACTGCACGGCTTGCCCCTCTTGCAGGCTGCGAAATCCACCAGCCTGAATAGCGGAGAAATGTACGAATACATCCTCCCCATTTTGACGGCTGATGAAGCCATAGCCCTTGGCGTCGTTAAACCACTTTACTGTTCCTTGTTCCATTGTTGTTCCTATTTCTATTTTCAATTTCGGCTGAGAGAGAATCCTTGCGGGTGAGAAGGGGTGTCGCTGGTTGGCGGGACCGTCTTTCAACTGCGGGTCAATCAAACTTAGCTGATGGTGTTTTGATGCGTGCTGCCGGAAAACGACTCAAAAGAGTTAGCCGACGCTTCAACTCTACGCTCACAGCATGAGCGCGAACAGGTTGAGCACGCAGGGCGACATGCTAGCCGCGATGATGAAACCGCCGTCAGACGTGGTGAACTAGAGGGACAGGTGAGAAATTTCGGACCGGATTGCTAAGTCACTGAGAGATATGGTGGCCATGGACGGAGTTGAACCGCCGACGCCAGCCTTTTCAGAGTGAAGATTTCCAATGTCTGCAACGACTTAGAGGTGGCTCCCGGCGCTGTAAGTCACTGATCATTAGTACACGCAGGACCGACTGCAGGTAAACCTGCGGTAACTTGTTGGGTGATAAGTGCAACCAACAACGGAATTTAAAGACAATGCGCGCCGCAAAGAGTTCTTGAGAAGAACCGAGTGGAATCGTATTTGCCCTTATGTTGCCCTCGTGATTCGTACCACGTTGGTCTGTGCCTTTCGCGCCATTCCGGGGTCCACTTCCCCGGAGCCTTAATTTAGGGGGCTACGGTGGTAAAAGTGGATTGCCAAACAAAGGTCCCCGAGGGCGTGCGGCGAAGCAAGGTTTTCGTCGGATTCTGGTGGAGTAGTGCCACCCCGTGTTTCCGCCCTGAAGCACGTTACACGTAGCGGTAACCCCTTTCCTGTAGCACCCAGCTGTTACCATCCGGATCGGAGAAGTTGGCGAAGCTGGCATAGTCTGCGCGCGCGGGGTCTAACCCGGGTGCGAAACCTCCATCCCAGGCTCCGATCGGCACCAGCCGGAGCAAGCGATAACGAGTGGCGATTAGGCGTCCGTCTCCCAAATTCACGTGGAGTCGCTTCCGCTAGAGCGCGCCCGCCTTCTCCAAGGCATCTTTCATTCCTGCCCAGCTTTGTACGGTTGAAGCTTCCGGCGTACCTGCACCGCGCCAGTGAGTTTCGAGGCTCACGACGTGATGATAGCCGTCTCGCTTTAGAGCTTTGAACTGGCCCACCCAGTCAATCATGCCCTTCCCCATCGGGGCCCATTCTATTCCCTTCGCTGTTTTGGTCGCGTCTTTGCAGTGGCAATGGCCGATGCGTCCTTTCGGCAAAAGTTCATAGCCGTCCGGATAAGGTGTTTCGCCAAACATGGCGGCGTTTCCCGGGTCCCAATTCAGCATGAAAGCCGGAGAGGGTACGCCCTCGAGAACCTTGGCGGCTTCAGCTCCGGTGGCGGTATTGCAGGCAAATTCATTCTCGAGAATAAGCATCATGCCAATCCTGCGTAGTTTTTCTGCTGCCTGTTGCAGTTGGCCGTTCATGGCTTGGCGATAGGTACCCCGATCATCGAGCCGCCAGAAATCGAAGCAACGGATCCGATCAGTGGAGAATTTTTTGGCCAGCTCAATCGCGCGATCGAGAACATCTCCCTGCTGGTCATACGTAAAGTTGGCGTTGAACTGGTCGTGTTCCGGACTGAACTTGGATTTCGGGGCGCCCGGCCAATCCACTTTGAAAAGCGGGCTGGCGATATCGGTGACGCGCAAGTTGTTCTTTTTCAGCAGACGTTGTGCTTCCGCGATTTCGTTGGAATCCAGACTGGCCACGTTCTTGTTCCACATGCTGCGCAGTTCCATCCATTCCATACCGAATTGTTGGGACGCCACCTCACAGGCGTGGCCAAAATCCTGCGAAATCTCATCATTAATTACGGCGATCTTAAACGGGGACTTGCTCAAGCGCGCACCTCCGAATGGGGATGATGATTGAAAAGAAGCGGCCGAGAGACTGCTGTTGGCTGCGGCCAGCATCCCCAGTCCCGCAATAAACTCACGACGTGAAAATTCTGATCGCATGGCTGATCTCCTGGTGAAATTTCCGGAATCTGGCTACATTTAGCGAAAATTGAGAGTCCTCAGCGCGGGGCCGCAGGCTTATGGTCCAGTTTTTGCGCAATCTCCAGTTCGTGGGCCGCTTCATTAACCTTGCCACTGGCCTTCAAGGACGCAGCCAGGTCATAGTGAGCAGTTGCATCCTCCGGATTCCACGCAACCGCAGCCTCGAATTCACGAACCGCCGTCTCCCAATCTCGGGCGGCTGAGGCCAGCCGGCCTAGCCCGCGATGTGCTTCGTCCAGGCCGGGAGCCAGTTTCGCGGCACTTTCAGTTCCGCCGCAGCCTCCGTTCTCGCCCCTTTAGTGGCAAGCAGCAGTCCCAACTGCAGGTGCGCCAGAGCATGATTGGGATTCAACTGCAAAACCTGGCGAAAAGCAGATTCGGCTTTTGTGGAACCATTCGCCGACTGTCGAAGTGCTAGGCCCAGTTGGTAGTGGGCTTCTGTGAAGCCAGGGCTCAGCGTAACCGCGTTTTGCAACTCTTGGACCGCGGCAGATTGTTCTCCTTTATTTATATGGCCTTCCGCGGTCTCTACCAGAATCATGGCGCGCCCTGCATTGGCGACTTCCAGGTTGATCCTTTCCAACTCCGCCAATTCTTTCTGGGCCTCTGCTTTCTGACCGGCTCTTTGCAGCGCCTGCGCCATACTGGCGCGGGCTTGCGCCAGGTCGGCATTGAGCGCGATGGCTCGACGGAACTCTTCGATAGCACTATTTAGATCGTTCGATTTCAGAAGCACCGTTCCCAGGATGTGATGACCCTCGGAATCATCAGGCAGCTGGGCTACAGCCAGCGAAGCTCCGCAGCCGCGGCCGCGAGGTCTCCGCTCTCGCGAAATACCAGGCCAAGCGCGCGGTGGGCTAAAGCGTGATTCGGGTTGATCCGGATGGCCTCCCGCAATTGGGCGCCAGCCGGCTCCATGTCACCCTTGAGTCGAAACGCGAGGCCGAGATTGTAGTGATGCTCGAATTCGCGGGATCCAGATCCACCGCCTTTTGCAGATTCTCCACGGCAGAGACCAAATCGCCCCGGTCTGATGCAATCTGGCCGAGCGCGAATACACACCCGTTTGCCGGGGTTGGAGCTCGGCGGCGGTCTTGAGTTCTCGCTGTGCACCGTCGAGGTCGGCCTTCTGTCGCAGACCGGTGGTTGTCTTGTACCTGTTCCAAGATTCAGTCCGAGGTTTTAGTGGGCTTCGCCGAAGTCGGGAGCGGCTTTGAGCACCTGGCGAAGAAGGCGAATTGCCCCATCGAGTACCCCAATTTTACGCAGATGGCGCTCAGGCTATATTGCGCCTCCTGCATCGCTGGATTGAGCCGCAGCGCCTCCTGATATCCGGAGATCGCATGACTGATCCGCCCGGTCTGTTGATAAGCCAGCCCAAGATGGAAATGGGGATCCGGCGACCCGGGATCGAGGCGAATCGCATGGTCAAATTTCACAATCGCCTCGGTCAACTTCCCGACTCCCCCAGGATGACTCCTACGTAATCGTGGGCCACAGTATCGTTGGGATTCGCTTGCACTGCGGCTTGAAACTGGGTTAGCCAGCCTGCGTATTGCCTTGCTTGAATTGAATCATCCCCTGTTGTGTGGGTCCATCAACAGACTTCTGCCGTGCCAAGCCCCGCAGCGCGGCGTCTTCGGGAAACAGTTCAGCCCGCGCTGGAGGGTTCAGATCCCGGCACTCATGTTTCCACTTGCCAGCTGGCGGGCTGCTGTTCTCATGAAGTGCGTTACTGTAAGGCGTTATCGAAACAGCCTGCTTGAGCACATCGATGCTTGCTTGCAGATCTCCGGCGCGCGCCAGAAAACCGTCAGCAGTAAGTAATCTGAATCCGACGCCGAGCCCTGCTCAATCACCTGCCTCGCATGCGAATCGCTTTGGGAAGATCGCCTTCACTCCCAGCTTTTTGAGCTATCGCCGACATTACGAACGGGTCTTTGTTGCCCGATTTCGATAGCCATCAAGAAGAACAAATATCATCCTTGAGCTCCAGATGCGAGCGGACCAGTTCCTGGCGATAGGCCTTGAGCAGCAAGACCGGACGAACATTGTCCGGCTTACCGGGAATTGCATTGATATGGATGAATCCGGTTCCGGGAAGCGATGGCTTGAATGCAACGTCGGGATAGGGTTCTTCTGCGGTCCGCAGGATGCGGTGTTCAGTAGACCGAGTGCGAGACCTTAAGTGCCGCTCGCTTCGGCATGTGACAGTTCGAGCAGGCATCGGCAGGCTTTTGTGCTAGGCGAGTCTGCAGATCAAGGTGCAGCTATTCTCGGTATGGCATTGCAGACCTGCCGCGGAAGTATTCAGGGAATTCACCTGGGAAGGTCGGAAATGCGGATCGTGGCAATTCTGGCAACCGAATTTTCCACCCCTCGCCCGATAACACTTACTGAGAATCATCGAGTAGTAATGCTCAGTAAGGGTGATTTCGCCAGCGGATTAATATAAGCCTTCAGATGGCACGGTTTGTCGAAGGCGTTCCGGACGGAAATCAGAATCGAATTTGCCGGGTTGCAAGGCTCTGATGTCACCCTCATGGCAATGCATCCAAATGTTGTCCGCCAGCCAGGATGGATTTGGCCGGGTTCACCATTGACCGGTCCACCGGCCCGCGGCAGGGGCGCTCCGGCGAGACGTTGATTTACGTGCAACTCGCCGGGCCCGTGGCAATTTTCACAACCAATGGCCAACTCGGGCACTGGGGGATCCTTGTAGATCGTGTCTCTGCCCAACTCAGATTGCGTTCTGCCTACATGGCAACCCATGCAGTCTGTCTTGATGGGAAGATTGAAGGCCATATCTCGCACTTCGAAGTTAGGCGAGAGAGCCCCAGGTTTTCGTGGCGGTGTAGTATGAAAGTGGTGCTTCAAACAGGAATTCGCCTCGACGAACCACCGGAGTGACGCCGTTCACACCCGAGCCGACGAGGTACAGATTTCCTCGGTGTGCCCAAAAACTTCTTTTTCCAGCTTATCCAACCCGTATTCACTCTGATAGACCTTTGAGTCCCATTCCAAAGATCTGATAATGCCGGTCATGCTTTTCGTTGTAGATGTCTACCGGCTTGGTCAACCAGCCCAGCTCAGCGACTTTGTTCGGCAAGGATGTCGAGCGCGCCATACTATCCGGGAGAAGCTTCTGCATATTGGCCGAGTGGCATCGAGCACATCTTTCGTACCGCTATACCGCACCCCTGGCGTTGTCTTTCGAAAGGCCGAAACGGATGGAGTTCCGCTCGCCTTTCGATTCTGTCCCGAGCTCCGACTTGCGACGAAAAAAACAGCACACACACCGACAATCAAACAGGATGTTCGTCAAAAAGTTAGCCGTGTTGCTGGATCGCCGTTCGCATCCGGTAACCATGGTCACGGTTTCGTCTGCGCTTCGGATTGCGTCGAGTCGAGTCTTACTAACCTCTTAAGCTCCTTATTGATATCCAAATCATGCTCGGGAGAGTGTAGCTGGGCAACGCGGGCCAGCAGCGCATCCGCCTCAGCTTTCTGGCCGTTTCGGCGGTATGCCTGGCCCAACTGATAAAGTGAGCCAGTCTCTCTTGCAGGTAAAGCTCAGTCGCAATCTTCAGCTCGGGGATGGCGCGGTCTACCTGTCCGGCTTTCAGGTACAGCCTGCCGAGCTCGGCGTGGGCACGCGGAAAATCTGCCTTCAGGCGAATGGATGTTTCAAGCGCCCGAATCGCTTCCGCGCCCTCAGGCGTGCCCGCCTCCGCGCCCCGATCGGATCAAAGCTAGGGCGAAAATAAGTGGAACAATGAAGTCCGTGTCCGGCACGTTGCTTTTTTGACGCAACAGATCGACTGCCTTCTCCGTCTAACCAGTTTTTGCATCCAAGCCTCACTCAGGGCGACGTAAGGTAGCGGCTTGTCGGGTGCAAGAGAGCTGGCGATCCGAAAATCTTTTTCAGCTTCCACCATCTGCCCGCGCATCACCAGCATGACACCACGCTGAACGTAAATGCGATAGGAATTGGGAACATAGCGGATGCCTATATCGAGAATCTCCAGCCCTAAATCATAGTTTTCATATTGCAGGCAAAGCATCGCAAGATCGACGTAGTTGTCCGCCGTCGCAGGCTCCAGGCGTGTAGCGGTGCGCAGCACGTCGTAGGCCTCTTGCGAGCCGTCCAGTTTTCACATAGGATTCAGAGACCAGATTGTAAACTTCTGCGCGGGTGATACCCTGCGCCACCAGCTCGTTGAAGACCTGGATGGCCTGCGGGTAACTAGCAGCGCGAGTGAGCATCAGCAACTGGTTGTAACCCGCAACATAAGGATCGCTGTATCCCTTCCTCGCCGATCCAAACAGGTCGGCCGCCGCCGGGTAGTTTCCGGCACGCCCCAGAAGTAATCCAGCCTGGAAGCGATGTTCAGCGTCGTTCGGGGGAAGCAGCTTCAACACAGCAGCAGCACTGGAAGGATCATTCAGCATTAGCTCGCATTGCGCATCGTGCACCAACCAGACACTCTTCTGGGCGATGTGGCTGCGGCCCTGTTCGTAATGTTTCAGCGCGTTCCTGCAGTCCTTTCTTTCGAAACTGATCTCTCCTAAATAGACATGAACGATCGGATCGTCAGGCTCCGCCTGCAAGACCTGCTTGAACTGTGCTTCTGCCTCCGTCCATTGCTTCTCGGAGAACTTATTGATGGCGAGGTTTTTTCGTGCAGGATAAAAATTAGGATCGACCGTCAGGACCTCCCGGAACCTGCTATTGGCATTCTTTAGTTGGCCGGACTCGGTTAGAGCGATGCCAAGCAGATTCAATGCTTTAAGATCCTGAGGCGATTTTTGCAGCTCGGCGGTCAAGGCCTGAATCGCGGCACGAGGGTTTCCGTGTTGAATATAAGAGACGGCACAGTCGTAGGGCGGCTGGGCGCACTCAGCGGCGTGAGTCGTTAAGCAAAGGGGGAAGCAGAAGCTTAACGCAACTGCAATCCGCCACATCACCCAGTGGCGCATAGGCCCATTATCACTATTGCGAGTCTCCCGGAGCAAGGCCGTGGGGTGGTTTTGCTCCGGGACTCGGTTGACAGTTCGCCTAGAACGCGAGTCTCAAGGCAAACTGGATGTCTCTAGCCGGATACGTTGACGTGGACTTCCCGAACGCTGCACCATTAATCTGGTTGTTAACGTTGGTTAGATTCACGCGATTGAAGACGTTAAAGAATTCTGTCCGGAACTGAATATTAGCGCCTTCGTGACCGAGGAACCAGGGAATGCGTATGTTCTTGATCACCGAGAAATCGGTGTTCGCATATCCCGGGCCGTGGAACGTATTCCTGCCCAGGTTCCCCTGCTGGCCCAGACCGGGAGCGGGAAAGATACTGGAACAGTTCACCGAGCCACCACAGTTAAATATCCCAGCCTGGTAGTCCGAACGGGAGAGCCCGGTCAACGTGTTGCCGAACCCAGGCGTGTTTGGATAGTCGGAATTCGTGCCGTCTGCGTTGTAGTCGCAGCCCGTGTTCCCGACCACCTGCCCCGTTCCGTTGAAGACCGGAGCGAATGACGCGGTGCAGATCGCGGAGAAGGGTGGCCCGCTCTGCAAAATGGTTACGTTAGTCAGCTCCCAACCACCTATTACCTTACTGAGGAAACCGTTAACGTGCGGACTGGGGACATTCCACAGAGTAGTGAACGCCAGCCGGTTTCGAACATCGAAATCGGCGAGTCCGCGCTCTCTGGGATCGTTAAATGCTTCGACATGTTCCGGTCCATCGAGCCGGCTGGAATCGTCGATCGCTTTCGAATAGGTGTAAGCGGCGTTGAAGGTTAGGCCAGAGCCCACATTTTTTTTCAACGCAGCCGTAAGGCCGTTGTAGCTGCTGTTTTCGTTGGCCTGTCCGTAATTGATGCCACTGAAACCGGAGCCATTAGTGTTCCCTGCAGGTGCCGGCACAAGCCCGGTGAAGTTGCCCCCGTGTTCGATCAAGTCTCCGTCGAAACGGTTGACGTTGTAGGTGGCATAGAGATGCCGGCCCACTGAACCAACGTAATCGACTTCCGCAACCCATGACTTCCCTAGGGAGCGTTGCACCCCAAAGAACCAGTTCTGCATGTACGACACCGGCAGGTTGGGATCGATGACTTGAACACTGGCCGATCCAGCGAGCAATCCGCCCTGTGCGGTAAGGTCTGGCAATACGGACGGCACCAAGCCGGGGAAGCGGATAGTTGTAGGGCGGAACGGGAGTGGTTCCGAGCGCAAACAGGGGGAGGTTATTCGGAGTGTTACTAAATGCGCCGCCTACGGCGAACTGCGGCGTGTTGGTGTAGTAGTTGTTATCGAGCTGGTCGGACGGCCGGTCATAGAAGATGCCGATACCGCCGCGAATCGACATCTTGCCTTCCTTGGTGGGATCCCAGGCAAATCCGATGCGTGGACTCCATGTGTTCATCGTACCGTTGAACATGTTCTTGCGACAGGTCATCACCCCGTTGGCAATCTGGGTGGGTAGGGTACCCTTCACCGGGAAAGCCATTTCGCAGACTTTTCCGGTCGCGTCCGAAGGATTGAAGAAGTCTTCGTAACGGAAACCCAGGCTCAGGGTAAAGTTCGGTTTCACCTTCCAATCGTCTTGGATGAAGGCGGACAGTGAGCCCGTCCTCATCAAACTGAATAATGGACTGCCGACCGCCCCACTCACCGGATTGAAGCCGATTCCGGTTTCTGACGTGGCCACGTCGGAGCGAAATCGAAAATGCTGTTGAAGCTGAAATCCGGACGGTCAAACACGCGTGAGGATTCGTGATCATCCGTCCACGGGTGACATTGCCGCCCATCTTCAAGCTGTGTGAGCCTCGCGTTAGCGATGCCACGTCGCGCCATTCGAAATTGTTTTGTACAAACGCGTTGGGGCCCCAACCTTGCTGAAACGTCTCCGCATTATTGCCACCCGGCGAAAGACCGTTGATTGCAATACCTGGCACCTGAGGAACGTTCACTGACAAATCTCCATAAACCCGCTGCGTGGAAAAGCCAGCTTCGTTGACCCATCGTCCGGACGCCGACGCATGAACCCAATCAGCGGCAAAGTGTTCGCTGTAAGTAGGCTCTATGGTGTTGAACGCGGGATAAAAGGAAGGCTCCCCAAACGCAACCTGATGCAGATCGGTCTTGTTGAAAGTCAGAAAGATCTTGTCCCTGTCACTGAACGAGTGGTCAACGCGCCCCGTGTACTGAAAACCGTTGCGCGGGTTGGTCGCCGAGTAATTCGCTACCCCGGTGACCGGGAAATTGCATGGGATATTGCCAACTTCGGTCGCTATGACCGTCGAACCTGTGCAGTTTGAGCCAGCCAATGTGCCGGCTGTCACAAATCCACTATTCGGATTCAATCCGCCAGGGCCATAGGCCGGCAGGATGTAGGTTTGCAACACTTGGTTCGAAACATTATTGGGAAAGTTGTTGTTAACGTAGCCGATGAAATCCGGGTCAGGACGGTCGCAGCTTCGGAAAACGCCACGCCCGACTTCAAGATGTCCATGGAGAGGAACACGAAAGTGTGATTCTTCCAGAGAGGCCGGCCCAGGCTCCATGCGCCTTCATTGCGGCGGAAGACCGGCACTTTCGTCTGAAACTCGTTACGGGCCTGAAATTTGTTGTCGGTGTGATAGAAACCCACAGGGTCCGTTAGTTGTTTGTCCCTGTTCCTGATGACGTTCACCAGGGCCGCGCCATTGCGGCCGTACTCAGCCGAGAAGTTGTTGAACCCGTACTCCTGGACGTCTTCAGCATTCGGGTTGATGTTGGTCACACCACTGCGCTGGGTGGAATCGATGGAAGCGGAATCGATGAGAAAGCTGTTGGACTCAGCGCGAGAACCATTAGCATTCAGGTTGATTTCGAACTCAGGATTGAATATTCTCCGGTTGCTTGAGCATAGGCCTGTCCGCCGCTGCTGGCGATGCCGCTCACTCCCGGCGTGAGCACCACGAGGTCGTAGAAATCTCTGCCCGAAAGTGGGAGATCATACTGCCTTCTCCGAGACCTGGCCTGACACACGCGCTTCGGAGGTTTCGACCGCGGTACATTTTCGGTGACAGTTACTGTCGAGTCGGTTCCGCCGATCACCATGTGCATGTTCACCGTTTTAGTCTCGGCGACCTGAAGCTGCACATGTCCCTGCACCGTGGTGATGATGCCTGGGCCGCAGAGCTGACGGTGAAGGTTGACGAGGGCAATGTGGAAAAACGGAAAGCGCGGACCCCTGGGTTTGTACTTCTGCGACGCCCGGTCTCGTCGTTCTTAATCGTAACCGTTGCTCCCGATACGACGGCGCCTGTCAATCGTCACCTACCCTCGATGCCGCTGGTGAATTGAGCCCAGGCGTTTGAGGCACTCATCACAAGAATCAGCAATAGCACCCTAAGCATGCCCCTTCAGGGATCATGAGCCCACCTCCACGATGAGGATTCGAATCGGCCGCTAACGGAAAAATACTATCGCCAGCAGTTTCCTTAATTGCTTAGGTAGGTAACATCACGAGAAATAGGTGTCAACGGAGTTCTTCTGAATTGTCTCTTTGATAAAACTGAAAGATATCGCGATGACTCACATCATGTCTGACGCAATTGCTACGAAAGTTGGTGCACAGCTAGTGTTGTAGATGTTTTTGAGCGCACCGTGCCGCCTCCGCCGGGCGCGAGCTAAGCCCCGGCTTTCCTCAGCAAACGTTCTCTTGCAAAACCTCGACCCGGCACCACGCAACACCTTGGGCATGCGGCGCGCTGGTGCAATCCAGGACGGGCATGCTCACGCTGTTGCTTGCCCGAGCCTGTGATAGTTTGTTGAAAGCAGAGACGCTCCTGACTGAACGACCTCGGTTTTGAGGCGGAACCATCAAAGCGCCGAAATGAAAGAAGTCTGTTCGATCCCGCTGCGAATGCTGCAAATCGGCCTGCTTGTTTCTCTTATTGGCGTGCCCCAATTCTCCCAGACCACGCTATCCGGCAGGCCGAGCCAAGCCACTCCCCCGCCACCCACCGTTGACTTCAGGGACGTTGGCCCGAGGCCGGACCGACTGCCAGAATGTTTCAGGAGATGCAGACAACAAGCGCTACATCCTCGAAACTACCGGTTACTGTAGCAATATCGACCTCGACAACGACGGTCTCATGGACATCCTGCTAATCAACGCGACCACAATGGACGGTAAAGGGCGCGGCGAGAATCAACCACGATCTCTATCGCAATACGGGGAACATGCATTTGTCGACATCACTCAGAAAGCGGGCTTGGGAGAAGTAGGATGGGGTCAGGGAGTCTGCGCAGGTGACTACGACAAGATGGCTACGAAGATCTTTTCGTCACTTACTACGGCCACAGCGTTTATTATCACAACGAGGCAGACGGAACCTTCAAAGATGTTACTGAATCGGCGGGCTTGAAGTCCGACGGGTCCGCTGGGACACGGGCTGTTGGTTCTTCACTATGACCTCGACGGCAAACTCGATCTGGCGATCACGGGTATGTCGAGTTTGATCGAGAAAAGATTCCCAGCCCGGGTCCGGCGGATACTGTCAGTGGAAGGGCATGCCGGTGATGTGCGGCCCCCGGGGCTTGCCCTGGGGACGCAGCTTTCTGTTCACAACGACGGCCATGGGAAATTCAGCGCGTTTCGATGGCGAGCGGAATTGGCAAACCTACAGGTTGCTACGGGTTCACGGTGCTCGCATCGGACTTCGATAACGATGGCTATCCTGATTTGTATATGTCTTCGCTCCCGGCCCAGCCTGCTTTATCACAACCGAAAGAATCGTACTTCGAGAAATGGGAGTCGCTTCTGGTGAGCGCTGAGTGATGCGGGACAGGAACGGCCGGCATGGGCGTGACCTCAGACTATGACGAAGACGGATCGTCGACATTGCAAAAACCAACTTCAGTGCGATGTACCGAATCCTTACCATAAAACGGTGACGGCACGTTTACGACCGGGTGTACGAATCTGGGTTTGGAACGCACACCAATATCTGGGCTGGGGCATCCAGTTCCTCGACGTTGACAATGATGGCCGCAAAGACATCGTCATGGTCAATGGGCATGTGTACCCCGAGGTCGACCGCAGCCCTTTGAACTATAAGTATTGGCAACCAAGAATGCTGTACTGGAATGCGGGCGGTGGAAAGTTTAAAGATCTCTCGAATAGCGCTGGGCCCGGAATCAGTGAGCCGTGGGCGTCAAGAGGATTGGCGGTAGCAGATCTGGCTAACGACGGATCGATCGAGGTGGTCATCAACAACCTCGACTCGCGGCCCAGCCTGCTCAAGAATTTTGGCACCAAGAAACATTGGCTGACTGTCCGATGCGTTGGGACCAAGAGCAACCGTGATGCTGTGGGAGCGCGAGTGTACGTCTACGTCGGCGATCGCAGGATCTCTGGCGAGATTCAGACTGGAGCCAGCTTTCTTTCACAAACGATTCTCGAGTACATGTCGGACTTGCCGACGACACCAGCTTTCAGCGAGTTGAGGTGCAGTGGCCCGGCGGGCAACGAAGTCTTTCCCGGCGGCAAGGCCAACCAGATCGTTGTTTTGACCGAAGGGACCGGCTCTCCGGTTGCGGCGGCGAAGCCAGCGGCTTCACGGCCGTGATGGGGTCCGCCGCTTTTGACCGACGTCTAATGAACCGCCAAAGAATTATTTGTTTCACGCGCCAATTCCACAACTCACCCACGAAAATTTCACTGTCCGAATACGCGACGTTTTTCCGTTGACCGCACTCTTGTAGATTCGTCGGATATCCGTACGAGCTGAATAGGACCGGACCTGATGGATGCGTGATGCATATCGCCCAGGGTGCGCCCGGGGCCATTGCCTGGTTCCCGGTGATTGGTAGCCGCGGTTTGTTGCCGACGGCGCGTTGGGATCGAGGGGTGCATCAATCACCATCTGCCGAAAAGATACTGACAGATCATTAATCGCGGTAAACGCCACGAGGGTTGACAAATACTATGACCGTGCCGTTGGGATCGATGATGGAAACATTGTGACGGCTCTTTCGTATTTTAGTCCACGGCCACGTAGATCGTGCGCCGTCTGCTGGAGATTGCTTACCGCGAAAGTCACGCGAGGCTTCGCATCAGGCGTGTCAGCCTGCAGTTCTACCTGGTCACCCGACTTCCCTGCGATGTAAATCCGCCTTCCATCGTCGCCCGCGCTCTTGAATGCGAGTTTAACGGTGTAGTACGAACGCTCGACTGCCAGATCTTTGGCCGCCGTCGTCGTCGCCAACATGTGGGTTGAAATCCGGCGCGGTGACAGATGTTTGCCCCGATCCTGTGAATGCAATGACTCAGGCAAGTATTGTGTGTACTCGAGCAACTGATTGTCCGGGCCATGCATGACAAACAACAGATTGCCAGCACGGGCTTTTTTCGGCTCGCTAGGTTGCAATCCCCCGGCTACGTAGGCATTGTGGAGGGATTGGATGTCGGCAACCTCAAAACATGTGTGCAGTATGCCGCCGGGTTGTGAATCGCCGGTGCGGGGGATCAACTCGATAAACTGGCGATCGTTGACTTTGACGTAGGAGACGGACACTTTGCCGGCGTCGGTGAATGAAAACGCTTCTTCGAAGCCCAGCGTGCTGTAAAACTCACGCGATTTCTGAAGGTCGTTCACTCGCAGAGCCACATGGGCGATGCCCATCAGGTCAGTCGATTGGGCGCTTGCAACTGATGCCGACGGGCATATAACGAAAGCGACGATCAGGACACTGCCTGATACGCGAAGAAAATGTCTTCTCAGAATATCTTTCAATAGTCCCTCCAACCCGCGGTCGGACAGCAACCTACACCAATGGAGCGTGCGGTCGCTAGCAAACGTCCGTTTAGATTTTGTGAAGTCTATCTTCACAATTTCATCATGGTAAGGCACACAAGAGTCTCTGCTATGATGCCGACCGAAATCGGACTTCACCGATCTTCCCCAGGAGATGCACGGTGACCATCACTCGACGTGAGATGTGTTTGCTGCTATCCGGGCTCTTACCAGTCGCCGCCGAAGTGCAAACTCTCGCGCAAGACAAGTCCCTTGCCTCGGGAGCATTTTCGTTCGACAAGGCGCCGCTGCACGTTGCCAACAACAATGCCCAGGTCCGGATGATGTTGCGTGGAAAATTGGTTACCGGCGAAGGAATTGAAGTGCACCAGACCACGCTGCCTCCAGGCGGCGCGCCAACGGCCACAACTCATCATCATCCCCACTCCGAGATGTGGCTCATTCGTGAAGGCACGATTGAACTGACGGTCAACGGCAAGAACTTCCGTTTGGAGCCTGGCTCGGTCGGGTTTGTCGCCTCAAACGAAGAGCATGGGATCAGAAACGTAGGCACGACGCCGGCCCAATATTTCGTCGTCGCGGTCGGACCCGGCGCAGAGTTGCAAGAGTAGATCTCCGCACCGATGACGATTTACATCGGTCTGATCGGCGGAGGAAACATTACGGGTACGCACGTCCGCGCAGCTCGCGCGATTTCGGGAGTTGAAATCACCGCGATATACGGTACTAACGTCGACAAAATCGCTGGTCTTTGCCGCGAGCATGGCGGGAAGCCGTACCAGGACTTCGATGCGTTCCTGGCGCATCGTCCGATGGATCTTGTTGCTATCGGAAGCCCTTCCGGGCTACACGCTGCCCAGGGCATTGCTGCAGCCCGGCGCGGTCTTCACGTCCTGACCGAGAAGCCGATGGACATTAGCACCAGGCGAGCCGACGAACTTATCGAGGCCACGGACCGCGCGGATGTAAAACTGGGCGTCATGTTTCAGGACCGCGTGAAGCCTGGAATTCGTGAGCTGCGCGAGTGGATCAGCACGGGTGTTATTGGCAAACCTCTACTGGTTGATGCTCGAGTTAAGTGGCACCGGCCTCCGGAGTACTACAGCAATTCGCGATGGCGCGGGACGCTCGCGCTCGATGGTGGTGGGGTCCTGATCAACCAGGCGGTACACACCCTGGATCTGCTGCTATGGCTACTCGGGGATGTGGTTCGAGTGCAGGCGTGTACGGCGACCACGCTCCATGCTATTGAGGCGGAAGATACCGTGCTCGCGATTCTTGAATTTGCCAACGGTGCGCTGGGCATTATCGAGGCCACGACTGCCGCCTATCCTGGATACCCGAGACGCGTGGAGATTACCGGCACCGAAGGCACGGTGATTCTCGAGCAAGACCGTGTTGTGGCGGCGAACCTACGGGATCCACCGCCCGGCATCAGCGCGGGAGCGTCGGATGAAAACCAGAGCGCATCATCGGCTTTGGTCAGCGATGTGCGCGGACATCAATCGTTGTTTGAGGATTTTTTGAGCGCCATTGAGCTGAATACAACTCCAGTCTGTGACGGGCGCGAAGGCCGACGAAGCATCGCTCTGGTAGAAGCGGTCTATCGTGCTGCGCGCACTGGCGGCGCCACTTCTATATAGCTGAGAAAACCCAAAATCAGCCGCAACCCAACCGGTTCGCACAGTCTCGCAATATTTCAGCTTCCCAGGCAGGACGTTTTGAATTCCTGGGATGCACCCGGTCGGTCGGAATTCGTCCGGCCATATGCAGAAACACCGCAGCAGAGTGTTTGTAAGCTGGAACCGGGGGGCGAAAGGCAACGTTGCCCAAATACTGCAGTGCGTCGGAAAGCGCGTAGTACGCCGGATCGCCGGCCTCCCATAATCGGTCACGTTCTGAGAACTTTTCCGGAGCGAAACTGGCTAGGCCTAAAAGATAGTCCGAGCCGTACTCGATCATGTTGATGCCCAGATCGTTTCCCGTGTAGATGCGGAACTCTGGCCGTTGTTCGTCGCGCAAAGCCAGACGCTTGAGTTCGACGAGGCGGTCGAGGGACGAATGCTTCATGCCCTTAAGCTCAGGAATATCCATCAGGCGGCGGACCGTGTCCTCATCAAAGATTTCTCCATTGGGCGCGAACATGGTGCCTAGCTCAAAAGCCAGCACATGGGGATATCCCTGACACACAGCCTCGTAGACTGCTACCTTCTCTTTAGACGACAGACCATGCAGCCGTGAGGACTGAAACATGATCGGAATACCGCCGGCCTGCATGATCGAATCCATCTGCCGCCGATAAAGAGCAACAATGTCCCCGGTTTGATTTTCGATATACGCTCCGCCCACAAATGGCACATTCTTGCCCAGGGCTTCAACCGTCCAGCGCAACACATCCCGCTTTTCTGGCTCGCTCAAATAGTTAACATAGCCCGTGTCCATGTTAACGGCATTCATCAATCCGGCCTGATGAGTGGCAGTCAAGTGCTGTTGGAATGCATCCACAGCGATATTTCCATCCATCTCGTAAGGCAACAGAGCCGCGGCGATTCCGTGTACTTTTCGGCGAAGTTGCCGACGTTCTAGGAGGGCTGCTATGTTCATTCCCTTTTCTCTAGATCCGGATCTCTGGCTTTGGAACAGCCTTAGTGTTTCTTCGCAAGGGTTAGTTGCGTCATCAGTTCAGAATCTTTGTAGAAACTGTCCAGCGGATAACATCCCGAAGGCAATCCTTTTCGCGGAGCAGTCGTGCAATCGCTGAATGTTCTGCAAATCCGTTTGCGCTCAATGGTGCGTCCTTCGGATGCGTCCCATAGCAGCTCGGGATAAGTCAGCACCATTCGCCCCAGTCCCACCATGTCGACCCAGCCTTCGCGCAGAGCGGCCCCCGCGACGTGCGGCAGGAAATCCTGCAGGTAGCTGTAACCAGTCCCGACGAATATCAAGTTCGGAAATTGCTTCTTCAGGCGCTGCGTTGCTTCCATCTGCCGCGCCACGCTTATCAGCGGATCTTCAGGGGGCAAGTATCCATCCGAAGGGGGATAGAGCGCGGGTCGCTGGAGGTGCGGGTTGTAGTAGGGACTGCCGGCGGTGATATTTGCCAGCCGAATTCCGAGCTGCTCAAGCAGAGCCAGAAAGCGAACGGGTTCCTTTAAGTCCGATTCGGTTGGCGCGAGCGGGTTCACGCCGAACCCCCAGCGGTACGGGATCTCGTTTTCGTAGGGCTCGGGAATACCTTGCCCCGGCTTTCCCTTGGATGATTTCGCGGGATCGGGATGGAACGGAACGCTGTCGATGGCTGAAAGGCGGACAGCAATCTTCAGTCCGGGAGCGATAGCCCGAATACCTTGCACCACCTCGCGCAGGAATCGAGTTCGGTTCTCGAAACTTCCACCGTAACGGCCGGGGCGAGTGTGGGCGCTGAGAAATTCGTGACCGAGGTAGCCGTGGCAATGTTTGATATCCACGAAGTCGAAGCCCAACTTCCACGCCATCAGAGCGGCACGATGAAAGTCTTCAATGATGGCTTCAATTTGCTCGTCCGTCAGGACGGGAAAGTCAGCAGGCAACCCCAGCCGACGATCCAGGAACGGGTGGTGATAAAGAATACGCGGCTCAGGCCGACCGTGCGCATTGGGGCGACTGTAGCGACCAGAATCCGTCAGCTGCAAACCGATCAACAAGCCATCGTCGCTGCCACACGTAAGCCGGTGTTCCTCGAGCAATGTGGCTCGCAGCCTGGACAAACCTCCTTGCGTATGCGCCGCGGCCACGAGTTGATTGGGATTCGCCCGCGCCTGCGTGCGAAACTGCGACCGCTTCCCCTCCCCATATCAATTTCGCTCCGCTGCGGCCGAAGCGCCGCCAGCGCCGGATCGTGTTTTCAGACGGGTTGCCGTCGGGAGAGCCGTCCCATCCTTCCATCGGATGCACGACGATCCGATTGCCGATTTTGACATCACCGTTGACCATGGGTTGGCGCAGGGGAGATGCCTGGTCTTTCAAGAGTTCGTCATCACAGGGGATCATCAAACCCAGCGAATGCAGGTGTTCTTTAAAACTTGCTACGTTCTTCACGGTTCCAAGACGCAGAATGGGTTTCTGAGTCATGCTTCCTTCCCCCGCTGAGGTAGTCCTAGAACGACCGCAGCCCCGAGTAACGCAATACCCACCAGAACGAAACAACTTTCGGAGTAACTTCCGGTCGCGTCGCGCAAGCGCCCGGTCAGCCATGGTGACACGGCTTCAGCGATGCCGCCGGCGGTCAGGATTACTCCCAGCAGCCGCCCCAGAACCTGCATGCCGAAAATTTCAGCGGTCATCAGCGGAATGATCATGTAGTCGCCACCGAGTCCGACCCCAAACACGGCGGCCGCCGCATACATCACTCCTCGCGAGTGCGTGAGGAACAGAAAAGGAATGCCGGCCGCCACCAGCAAGTAGGTCAGCAGCATCACATACTTCTTGGAAAAGCGATCGGCCAGCCACCCCATGAGCAGGCGCCCCACGATGCTGAACGACAGCACGAGTGACAACACACGCACCGCGTCTCCCTGACTGAAGTGACGATCGAGACTAAGGAAAAGTTTGAGGTTCTGCTGTGTCCCACTCACCGCCGCAATCGAACACATGCTGGCGAACGTGAGCAAATAGAACGGAATTGTTTTGAAGGCTCCCATGACTTCCGCCGGTCCGCTCGTTTTAGGATCCGAAATAAATTGGGAGGGCGACTCCTTAACCAAGAACGCCAACGGAAAGGAGATCAGAATGATCAAGACTCCAAGCAATCGTAATGCTGATTGCCAGCCAAGATGCTGTATCAGCGCATGCGAGATCCAGGGTACGGTCGCGCCTCCAATCCCAATCCCCAGGTAAGCAAAGCCCATGGCTTTGCCGCGAGACTTCTCGAACCAGCGCGACAACAGAACCTGGTTTGGCAGTGGCCCACCGCACACGTATCCGAGAGCATTGAAGAAGTAAAACAAATAAAACATGCTGAGGGTCGAGACCCAACCCAGTCCTACCAGCGCTCCACCAGCCATCAGGATGCCAGCCATCATGACGCGACGCGGGCCAAAGCGATCGATGATCCAGCCCGCGATAAATCCAAAGACCGGCCCTACCACCAACTTGCTCAGCGCATTTCCCGATGTGACTTGTGCGCGAGTCCAACCGAACTGCTGCACCATGAAGTCGTAATAGAAAGGCAGCCCCCACAGCGCAAGACCTACAACGCAGAACAAGACGACAAAAGCGGTTGCCGCAACTTGAAGCCCTCCTGGCTGAAGTTCTGATTTCCAGTTTGCACCGCTTGGGCTAAGGTCCAACTGGACCCCCTCACGGTCTTCAAGCAACTGCTTCGGTTCGTTCACCCTGCTCCTCGAGGATCGCTAAGTCTGCCCTACACACATTATCCAGTGAGAAAACCTCTGCTATGATGCCGAGCGGATTTCACCATCTTACTCACGAGGGACCGCATATGACGATCACACGACGCGAAATGTGTCTTCTGCTCCCCAGCCTTCTGCCTGCAGCGGTCGCGCTCGACGCTCTTGCCGAAGCCGGCAATTCCCTGCCTTCGGCCGACTATCCCTTTGACAAGCTGGCCGTGCAAATTCTCGACCACGCTGAAATGCGCCGCGTCCTCAAGGGCAAGTTGGCAACAGGTGAGGCGATCGAGGTGCACGAGACCACGTTGCCGGCCGGCGCGGCTCCTCACCCTCCGCACCGTCATGTGCACTCCGAGATGTGGCTCATTCGTGAAGGCACTGTCGAGCTCACGGTCAGCGGAGCTACCTATAAGCTCGGTCCGGGCGGCGTGGGCTTTGTCCACTCCAACGATGAGCATGGGATCAAGAATGTCGGCTCGCCGCCGCTAGCTATTTCGTCGTAGCAGTCGGGCCAGGAGCGGACGCCTGATGTCAGCATTGGCCATTTCGTTCAGCCGACAAAGGAGTATAGGCTGACACGGAACCAGATTTTGTTTAGTTCGACTTAAAGTCAGAATCAGTTTTTACGAATTGACACCGCGGAAGCGTGATTCATATAGTTTGCGGGCGTTGCGGACGTGAACCGCCGTCCAACAAGCGTCGAGGTGACTAGATGAAAGTGTTTGGGCTGTTGGGCTTGCTCGTGATCACTTTTGTGGTCAGTGCGGAGGAAAAGTTGCCGGATGGATTCCAACAGTGGACAGGCGCGTCCCTTAAGGATCTTGAGCAGGTGCTGAAAACTGAAGCCGACGCCAGTTCTCACCATATGGCGGTGCGTCGGCTGGGCGATTTTCCTCAGGATACGTTCATGCTTTCCCGGCGACAGGCGGATGGCATCGTGGAATGGCATGAGAATCAGGCTGATGTGTTCTTTGTGCAATCGGGCTCGGCAACGCTTCTGGTGGGTGGAACATTGGTGGGCGGTGAAATCACCGAGCCGCATGAAAAGCGCAATGGAACCATTCAAGGCGGCGTTAAACGCAAGCTTTCGCCGGGTGATATTGTGCGCATTCCTCCGCAGGTGCCCCACCAGATACTGCTCGATGGTTCACCTGAGTTCACGTATTTCGTGGTCAAGGTGAAGGGCTACTAGTGATGGGCGGGTGCCCACTCGAAGCGAGGTCCGTGAATTTAGCGGTTGGCGAAGCCTCCGCGTCGTGTGACGTTGCCGCCAGACCAAGAAACACCGTTTGGGGTAGATCAAGCAGGTGCGAGCCACAGGCCTTCCAGTTTTTTCCGTCTGTACTCACGTAACCAGTAAATTCGTTGCCTACGCGTTTCAAACGTAACCACGCATTAGGAAAATCAACTGGAAACGCCGGCGGGCATGTGGCTTGCGGAGGATAAATTCCCTTGCTGATGCCACCCTTCGCCTCGCGGTATTGAAACTCGTAGGCGCTGGTGTTCGCGTGCCGCGGCCGATTATCGGGAAAGACCAAAAAGAAAACATGCCGACTGTCCGCGGAAAGATCCTGCCTCGCCATCAGGCCGGCTCGCGAATAGAGTTGCGGAGCAGTCAGACTCTCGACGCGCGCCGTGACATCGAAGTCGCCCTCCTGCTTTTGAAACACAAAACGGAATTCGTCCGAAACTCCCCATATATCCTTCCCGCCTGCGACGACTTCAAATCCCCCTGGAACAACTTTCGTCGACCATGAATTGCAGGATTGCCAATATCTCTCAAGCGGAGCTGATCACCCTCGTGGCCGATTCGGGTTCTCGGTTGCCTGTTGCCCCTGCCCGCTGAACCCTGCTCCCAGCAGGCAGACCGCTAGCACGAGCACAGTACGACAAGTTGCTGATTGACGATTCGATCGCATTCGCTGTGTCCTTGTAGTTCATTAGAGCTATCGCAGGAACGCCGAAGCGCACCACAATATTGGCGCCTGACCATGCAGGTCGCCCGTGAGCCGCTGCCGATCGAGATAGTACTGCAAGTCGTTCTGCTTGCCCGTACCCTGGCACACGTTGCGAAGATCGCCGTTCGGCTCCAGATAACTGATTAACCCCAACCATCCCTTGCGCGCGGCCTTCGCGTATGTTTTCTTGTCCAGCCATCCGTTCTTGACTCCGGTGATCATGGCGAACGTGAACATACCGGTCGAAGAAGTCTCCGGCCAAGAGTCGGGATGGTCAATCAGCTGCCGCCAGAGCTCCATCCTTACCCTGATACTGCAGCAATGATTTCATCATCTTGCGATACGACTCCATAATTCGCGCGCGCCGGGGATGATTCTCGGGCAGCGAGCGTAACATCTCCGCCATGCCGGCCGCCACCCACCCATCTCCCCGTCCCCAATAAAACGGCACATCGGGTGCGTGATAGAAGAGCCCGTTTGGCTGTTGCAGCTTCTCTAGATATGTGGTCATCTCCAGCGCCGCGCGATCCAGATACTTCGAGTCGCCGGTCGCCCGATAACCCTGCAGTTGCAGGATGATGATCATGTACATATCGTCGATCCAGTATCGAGTCTGCGAAGACAACCCGTCTGGGGTCGGATCTTCCCACTGTTTGTCCGCTGAGTTCTTGCCGAGATCGAGATACTTTTGCTCTTTGGTCTGAATGTAAATTTCTAGCGGGACAGCGCCGAACACGCTCCTGTCTACATGGTCTGGTACGGGAATCAGGTTGGACTCTTCAGCAAAGATGGGCTGAAAACGCTTTATCAAGCGGGCCTCGAGGTCCTTGTCGCTGCTCAGTTGAGCAAAGGTGAGGGCGCCGTACCAGGTGGCCACTTCGGGATAGGTTATAAATGGCGGCGGACCAGGACGCCCGAAGTTCGAGTGCGGAACCTCGAGGAACCGTTCCGCAACCCGCTTGCCAATTTCCTGCGGTGAACTGCCCGCCGGCCACTTGGTGAATTCTTTCAGATTCTTCTGCGCCTGCAGCGGCAAGGCCAGCAGCAACATTCCCACTGCAAGTAGTAGGCCGACGCTTCGGTATCGGTTGATCATGAGTTCGTTATCCCTTTAGATTTCTTGTTCTTCACGCTTGCGCCATTTGATCGCACACTCATGCGCGAAACTTTGCCCAGAGAAGCCAGCGCCGCAGACTACAAAAGGCGCAACTCAAAGGTCAACGTCGAAAAACTGAAGGCACCATTAAGTAGAACTGAAGAAAAGTGCGTAGGCAGAGGAGGAATGCAGGGCACAGGTGGCTGCTATGCTGGCCATCGACACTAAATCGCATGCTCAACGAATCGGGGACAGAGTCGATGCTTCGCATCCCATATCAGGATCTCTTCGATGCCGTCCTGCGAGTATTGCTGAAGCTGGAATTCACACCTGAGCGTGCACATCTCTGCGCTCGGCTCTTTGCCGATACGACACGTGATGGCGTCTATTCGCACGGACTGAACCGCTTTCCGCGATTCATCTCCATGATCCACAACGGGTACATTAACCATCACGCCGTGCCCGCATTAGTGACCGCTTCGGGGCCGCTGGAGCGTTGGGACGGAAACCTCGGACCAGGCAATCTAAACGCTTGGTACAGCATGGAGCGCGCCATTACGCTTGCACGCGAACATGGGGTGGGCTGCGTAGCGCTGGCAAACACGAATCACTGGATGCGCGGAGGCAGTTATGGTTGGCAGGCCGCCGAGGCTGGTGTCATCGGAATCTGCTGGACTAACACTCTTCCCAATCTTCCACCCTGGGGCGCTTCGGATCCGCGCGTCGGCAACAATCCTCTAGTGATTGCAGTTCCCCGAGCGGATGGACACGTTGTGCTCGACATGGCGATGTCCCAATTCTCCTATGGCGCTCTGGCGTCCTATCGGAGGCGCGGTGAACTACTCCCCGTTGATGGCGGGTATGATCGGGAAGGCCGCCTTACTCGAGTTCCGGCGGAGATCGAGGAATCCAATCGCCCGTTGGCCGTCGGGTTTTGGAAAGGTTCAGGCCTGGCATTAATGCTGGATCTTCTGGCCGCGATGCTCTCGGGAGGAAAGGCCACCCACGAGATTGCCGCCGACCCGAATCGCGAAAACGGCCAGTCACAGGTCTTCCTCGCATTCAATGTTTCGTCACTCGACCGAACAAACAGCGCCGCCCGGATCGCGGACCAAGTCATTGAGCATTTTCAACTCCCGAGGAATTCTACCAAGAACAGATTCGTTATCCTGGCTACAACGTCCTCACCACCCGAAGGGACAACTTGGCCTACGGCATTCCTGTCGAACTTTCCGTCTGGCAGCAATTGGATGCCGCTGGGTGAGTGTCTTTCCGTTGAGTCCGGCTGAAATCAAACTTCAATTTTTATGGTTTGACAGCTACAAACCGATTTCTATACTTGGATCGATTATTGCATTGGACGGCCAAAATTGATCGCTTTTACTGCTCGATTGGCAGCGGTGCTGCTCTGCCGGTGTAACAACTGAAGCGGTTCGAATCGCAATCTCACAAGTATCAGCTGTAGTTGCGAGTATGAATGCGCTCCATTCTCGATACTTTTTGCACGGAGTTTCTGAATGAAGACGCAGGGCGAAGACGGAAGCGATCAGATAATTTTTCGCAAGACCCACGCGCATACCGGGCGATACCTTTCCATCACTCCTGGCAATAGCTCCATGAAACATCTGGCCTACGGGCGTATCATTCTGACGCCGCGAAGCCCGAGGAATCTTTTTCAACCGGTGAACGTGAGACCGGTTTGATTGTCCTTTCCGGCGAATGCCGTTGTGACGACGGAGGCCAAAGAAGTATCCCTGGGACAGTACGATGCGATCTATATTCCGCGCGATTCTTCCGTGGAGATTTCTACTACCTCCAGTGTGGATATCGCTGAGTTCTCGGCTGAGGTTTCCAACCACTATCCGTTTCAGGTCGTGCGTTTCTCCCAGGTCGAAACCGACCCCGGGCTAAAATTCACCACCGGCGGATCAGGATCATTCCGGAAGCTGCACATGCTCTTGGCTAAAAATATAGAAGCGGGAAGACTGGTCGCCGGTTTCACCATTTCCGAACCCGGCAACTGGACTAGCTGGCCTCCCCATGAGCACGCCAAGATGCTGGAAGAGATGTACGTGTATTTCGATATGCCCGATCCGGCATTCGGCATACAACTTGTCTATAACCGTACCGACTATCCGGAAATCGTCACCGTTGTGCGCGATGGTGACGCCGTGTTGATGCCCAGCGGATATCATCCAAACGTCTCGGTTCCGGGTCATCGCATTTGCTTTCTCTGGGCGATGGCAGCCCACCGTGAAGGCGAAGACCGGCAGTTTGGCGTGGTCAACGTTCAACGCGGATTCGATCAGGGATCTTCCGGATTGGAAGCCGGACGTAAAAAATAAACGCACAATCCCGACCATGGACCGAGTCGCCAGTTCCGCGACCCATGCGCCTGCTGCGGACGCGGCAGCAGAAAAGCCTGAGACACCGTCACGGGCGGGCCATTTCCGCTGGATCATATGTGCCCTGCTGCTGTTCGGAACCACGAAAAACTACATGGACCGCCAGGTCCTGGGAATCCTCAAGAGCACACTGCAACACGACCTGGGATGGAACGACATCGACTTCGGCAATCTGGTTCTCGCCTTCCAGGCTTTCTATGCCATCGGCATGCTGGTGGTCGGCCGGATAATCGATCGAGTGGGTACGCGGCTGGGATACGCGTTGTCCATGGTCTTTTGGAGTCTGGCCTCTATGGGGCACGCGCTGGGCAGTTCCTTCACTAGCTTTATTGTTGCAAGGTCGGCATTGGGTTTTGGGGAGTCAGGCGTTTTTCCGGCCAGCATTAAAACTGTCGCAGAATGGTTTCCGAAAAAAGAGCGGGCGCTGGCGACGGGAATTTTCAATGCCGGAGCAAATGTCGGCGCCATCATCACACCTTTCGTTGTGGCTTGGATCACGGTTAGTGGGGATGGCGCTGGGCATTCTTAATCACCGGCGCCTCGGGCTTTGTCTGGCTCGTGTTTTGGCTACTGCTCTATCGTCGGCCCGAGGAACATCCCCGTGTTTCCAGAGCGGAACTGGACTACATTCGCAGCGATCCTCAACCCCCGATGACCAAAATCGGGTGGGCACGCCTCATACCCCACCGTCAGACCTGGGCGTTCGTAGTGGGCAAGTTCATGACCGACCCGATCTGGTGGTTTTATCTTTTTTGGATACCGGATTTTCTGCAACGAAAGCACGGATTGGCGCTGATGAGTATTCGGCTGCCCATCGTGGTGATCTATGTGATCGCCGATGTTGGCAGTGTCACGGGTGGCTGGCTCTCATCTTGGCTGATCCATCGCGGTAAAAGTGTGAACCTTGCGCGAAAGAGCGCGCTTCTGGTTTGCGCGCTCTGCGTCGTTCCCGTCGTCTTCGCCTACAACATGAAGAGCCTATGGGGAGCGGTCCTGTTGATCAGTCTCGCCGCCGCGGCTCATCAGGGATTCTCCGCAAATCTGTTTACCCTGACCTCAGACACGTTTCCCGCCCAGGCCGTGGGCTCGGTAGTAGGAATGGGCGGAATGGCAGGGGCGATCGGAGGCATGCTGATCGCCACCATCGTCGGCCACACGCTGCAGTGGACAGGTAGTTACATGATCCCGTTCCTGATGGCCGGTTCCGTGTACGTGCTGGCCTTAGTTTCGATTCAGTTGCTGGTGCCCCGACTGGAACCCGCTGACATCCATTGGGAGAAGCAATGACTCTTGAAAGTTTCGAACTGAAAGGTAAAAACGCACTTGTAACCGGTTCGAGCCGTGGTCTCGGCGCGGCAATTGCCATAGCGCTTGCCCAAGCCGGGGCCAACGTCGGCAGTCACGGGCGAAGCGCCGAGGGCAAAACCACCAGCGAAGTGATAATGAAAATGGGCAGGAAGTCTTTCTATCTGGTTGGCGATATGTCCGATACGAAGGTCTATCCCGCGTTGATCGGAAAGACAGTTGAGGAATTTGGGTCCATCGACATTCTGGTCAACAATGCCGGCATGATACGGAGAGCGCCAGCGGCGGAATATTCACAAGCTGATTGGGACGAATTGATTGCGGTGAACCTAACCGCGGTATTCCGGCTCTCGCAACTTGCCGCCCAAGACATGCTGGAGCGAGGCACCCGGGGCAAGATCCTCAATATCGCGTCCCTTCTTTCATTTCAGGGAGGGATTCTGGTTCCGGCATACGCCGCGGCCAAGGGCGGCGTGGCGCAACTCACCAAAGCACTCGCCAACGAGTGGGCATCGAAGGGAATCAATGTGAATGCGATTGCTCCGGGTTACATGGCAACTGACAATACCACCGCCCTGCGGCAAGACCCGGAGCGCAGCCGCCAGATCATGGAGCGAATTCCCGCCGGCCGTTGGGGAAACCTGACGATATTGCCGGCGCTGCGGTATTCCTCTGCTCGTCCGCCAGTGACTACATCCACGGCCACGTCCTGGCAATCGACGGCGGCTGGTTGGGTCGCTGAACGAGACTCGCCTTCCTTAAGTGAGTGCTAGAAGAAGCACTCCTGTTCGTTTAATCTCTCTTAACGCCAACAGCAGTTTTTTTGTTTTGACACTCCCGAGATGCGACTCCTATATTCGCCCGTCATTGCGCTCTCTAGCCCGGCTTCCTAGGCTAAGCAATAAACAAAGGTGAAAGCTACGTCTCTCAAATCCCTTCCTCGTAAGAACATCAGCAGTTCAAACGCGCTCAAGATTAACCAAATTCCTTCGGTCGTCAAAGATGTCTTAGCCACAACCCGCTTCATCGACATGCATACTCACCTGTTCCCTCCCTCATTCGCCAAACTGGGGCTCTGGGGCATCGACGAACTGCTGACCTATCACTATCTAGAGGCGGAATTCTTCCGGTTCTCGCGGACAACCCCCAAGCAATACTGGTCCCTCTCCAAACCCGACCGGGCAGACGCGATCTGGAAAGTCCTCTTCGTCGAAAACACCCCTATATCGGAAGCTGCTCGCGGAATTATCATTGTCCTCAAAGCCTTTGGCCTGCCTACTGACAGCCTCAACCTCTCGGAAGCGCGTTCGTTCTTTCGAAAACAAAATGCGGAGGAACACGCGCGCAAAGTTCTTAAGATTTCGGGCGTAAGTTCAGTCGTGATGACCAATGATCCACTCGATCCCGATGAGATGCCCTTGTGGATGAATGGCGCCCGACCCCACCGTCAATTTCAGGCCGTCCTCCGGTTGGACCGCATCCTGCGCGAGTGGTCGGAGCCGTGGGACCCGCTGGCTAGTCTTGGATATGAGGTCGACAACCGCGCTTCGGGAAAATCCATCGTCGAAATCCGCCGGTTTTTGGCGGACTGGTACGAACGCATGCGGCCCGTGTACATGGCGGTTTCGCTGCCCGACACTTTTCAGTTTCCCGAAAACACGGTGCGCAGCAAAATCCTGAGAGAGGCAGTCCTGCCTTCTTGCCGCGAACTAGACTTGCCCCTATCTCTGATGATTGGAGTCCGGCGTCAGGTGAACCCACAACTTCGATTGGCCGGCGACGGGACAGGCAGAGCGGATCTCGGGGCACTCGAGACTCTCTGCCGGGATTACCCCGACAACCGGTTCCTGGCAAGCCTGCTGAGTCGCGAGAATCAGCACGAACTCTGCGTGTGCGCCAGAAAATTTAGTAATCTTATGCCCTTCGGCTGCTGGTGGTTCCTGAACAATCCCTCGATCGTGGAGGAGGTTACCCGCGAACGGATCGAAATGCTCGGAACCAGTTTCATCCCACAGCATTCCGACGCTCGGGTCCTCGAACAAGTGATTTACAAATGGCGCAACACGCGCAACACGCTCGCCCCCATTCTTAGCAACACCTATCGACTGCTCTCACAAAGCGGCCGCAAGGTCACCAGGCAGAACATTCAATGCGATGTCGAGCGCATGTTCTGTTCCAATTTTAAACTGTGGTCCGGTCAACCGGCCAATACACTTTGAGATCAGGCAGTCAACATCGCCCGGAGCGATTCCGCAATCGACACGGCAAGTTTGCGGGGATAGTCGGTCTGCACCATCGCCAGCGCCAGACTCCGGGTTATGGGATGTCCATCGACCCGGAAGGTTTGGAAGAATCCCGTTCGTTTCCGAAGCGCATGTTCGGGAAGAATCGAATACCCAAAACCCGATTCCACCAGACGCTTGATGGCTTCGGTATCTTCAGCCTCCATCACGACTCTTGGGCTTACGCCGATATCCTTGAAGAAGTTATCGATGAGCACTCGCAGCACCGTTCCTCGGGGATAGAGAAGGAACGGGACCCGAGTCAACTCGGCAACCCGCACTGATCCCGTGTGATGACCGCGGACTTTATTGCTCGAGGGCCGCACAATCATCAGCTCTTCGTCAAAGAGCGGAATAATCTTCAGATTCTCTTCCGGAACCGGGAGGGAAATGAGGCCGAGATCAAAGCGGCGATCGTGCAGTCCGGCAACGGTTTCCTCGGTCACATTCACGGAAACGCGAATCTCCGCATTCGGATACTGCTTCCGCAACTGTCGCAAGGGTTTACCAAGCTGGTAAATCAACGTGGTTACGCCGGTCGCAAAGTGGAACGGCCGGGTGTCCGTCGCTAGATCATTTTCAAATTCCCGCTTGATCTGCCCCATCCGCTTGATCAGATCTTTCGCATGTTCCGCGAGGCGCAGGGCGGCGGGGGTTGGGATCAGTCGCTTCCCGCTGCGCACGAATAACTCGGCATGAAGCTCGTCCGCGAGATTGTGCAGTTGAAGGCTGACCGCTCCCGGAGAAAGGAAAACTTTCTCCGCGGCGCGAGTCATGCTCGGAGACTCCATCACGGCCAGGAACAATTCAAGTTGATGAATATCCATGATCCCTGCTCCAGTCCGGACCACCTCCCGGAACCGAGCGCTTCCCATCCAAGAACGACAGCCTGAAAAACGGCACTCTCTTTAGTCAGTCTTGCTGAAATGGTTCTTTAGCTTTTCCAATTTGACAGCGTTCAGACCACTGCCTATCGTTTTAGTGCGCGCAGGGTTACTTTAGTAAATCTAAAGGATGGTAGGTGTCAACCACAGAATTGTTGAGGCTTCGAACCTCGGTTGGGCACCTCGAAGATTCGTGAAGTACGGGCGCAGTGTCTAAGGGCCCAATCCAGACACTATTCGCCGGCGATTCGGCGATTACACTCAGAACCAGTCAACGTGTGTAATGGAGATATTTCGCCCTACTCTTTTCGAGATCTAGCACAGACTTCTAGACCTTAATGAAAATCCGCTTCCGCCACAGGAACCAAAGCAGAATCCAGCACAACATCACCGCACATAGGGAATAAACGAGTGAAGCGTTCGCCGCGTTCGGGATAATTAATTCAAGTCGCGACTGTGCAGCTTCATGCCAACTTACCGAGGTTCCGTTCGGGCCACTGGTGTTGAAGCTGTAGCCCGGGCCGTATACTAGAGAGTCGGCGACGAAAGCTGCGATCGCATTCGTCCCGAATACTAGGATTGGCATCGTCCAGGAGCCTCGCCACTGCTTTATTTCCAGAGCCCAATAAAGCAGGGCCAGGAAGCCAACTGCGAAGCCGCCGGTGAATAGCGCGAACGAACTGGTCCAGAGATTCTTATTGATGGGAAACCACGGGTTCCAAGCATACCCCGCCATCATGCCAAGGATGCCAGCGCACAGCATTCCCAATGCTTTCGTGGTCTGGGCTTTCTCCGAGCGCAGCCAGTGTCCCGTCAGAACCCCCATCAGGGTTGTGGCGAAGCACGGGATAGTGCTGATGATTCCCTCCGGGTCTCGCGTTCCGTTGAACAGACGCCCCGGGAAGAGTGCACGGTCCAGCCATGCCACAATGTTTCGATCTTGATCCATGAAGGGAATGTCGTGACCTGGTGTTCCAAGGCCAGGCACGGGCCCGAAGCGAAGAAGTGCCCAATATCCCACCAGGCACACTGCCATGGCGATCAGTTGTCCGCGCCAGTCTGACCACAGCACAAGGATTGCCGCAGCGAGGTAACAGAGCGCGATGCGTTGGGTCACGCCCAACAGTCTCCAGGTATGCAGATCGAGGCCGACTATGGGGGAAGCATTCACCAGAAGCCCTATGGCAATAAGAAGCAGGCTTCTCTTGAACGCATGAAGCATGATTTGTTTCCGAGACTCGCCTCGGCGACGCCGAGCTCCAAACGAGAACACAAGGGAAACTCCGACCAGAAACAGGAATGATGGAAAAATTAGGTCTGCTGGCGACCAGCCATTCCATGGAGTGTGCTGAATAGCCCAGTACGCCTTGTCATCGCTGCCTGGGTTGTCGACCAAGATCATACTGGCAACAGCGAGTCCGCGGAAAATGTCGAGGCACATCAGTCGTGACGTGCCGGGCTTCGTTGGTTTGCTTTCCTGAACTTGCAATTGCACGGAGAACCGCTCGTTCGACATGGGCATCAATATATCGCCGTTAGTGTTCGCCGTCACTTTTGGACGAAACCGATTCGCTAAGCAACCTTTGTGCAGAACTCGACTATGCCACCCCTCACTAACAGAAGGCGGATGATCCTCCGGAGGAGGACTTCCCGGGGCTCCACGATCATGCACAGGGGCTGAAAGACGTCAGGCTGATTGGCACGCGGGGTGCGGTACAATCCGTGCTCATGGTAACCTGCCCTGGCTGCGGGGCTGCAACTTCTGAGAGCGTTCGTTTCTGTTCTTCTTGTGGGCGCGCCATCGCCATTCCTGACACGCCTACTCTGGAGCCGGATCGAGCGCCTGTTGTGCCCACGCCAGCTCCTCCGAACTCGCACCCAGTTCAGGGAAGAGGATCCTCTCCTGGCACTCTTGTCATCGAGCGGTATCGGATTGTCGCCATTTTGGGGCGCGGGGGGATGGGAGAAGTTTACCGCGCCAAAGATCTTAAGCTAGGCAATGTAGTAGCCCTGAAGTTCCTTCCCAACTCCCTTCAGAGGGACGAAGCGGCACTGGCCGCGTTTCATGCCGAGGTGCGGAATGCTCGCCAGGTTTCGCATCCGAATGTCTGCCGGGTTTACGACACCGGAGAAATGGAGGGCCGCCACTTCCTTACCATGGAGTACGTCGACGGCGAGGATCTGGCGGCATTGTTGCGCCGTATCAGCCGCTTATCCGCAGACAAGGCCTTGGAAACCGCGCACCAAATCTGCGCCGGTCTGGCATCTGCACACGATTGCGGATTATTACACCTCGATTTGAAGCCCGCCAACATACCGCAGCTTGAAATTGTGTACCCCATCTTGTCTGGTCAACCCGCGTTTTGTTACCTGCTCACTGACTTCCTTATAAGAAACCGATTCAAGGATCGGGTCCACGGCGAGAACTGGGGCGACGGTGACAACCGGACGCTCTACACCCCGGCGACGACCTCCGTGTATCGCTTGCGTATCAGGATCCATGGGTTCGTGCTATATCACGCGCATCGTGAATCTCGAATGTCATCGCTCCGCAAAATTGTTGTGCTGGGTTGCGTTCTATTCCTGTCCGTGGGGAGTTGGCTGCGAGCTTCGTCGCAGTTAGCCGTGCCTCGCGGTCAACGAAGCCAAGCCACCGCGCACGCGGGGCGAGGATTGGATTTCGCTCGCGCCGGACAACTGGACAAAGCAGAAGCAGAACTCCGTCAGGCAGAGGCATTGGATCCAACTGATTCCGAGGTGCTGGCTGCTCTGGGGACCGTCCTAGCTCAGGAACGCAAACTGGAGGAGTCTACTGACCTTTTCAGCCGGGCATTGCGGATTGACTCCGCTAACTTGACCGTCCGTCGCTACGAGGCGGCGAATTTGTGGCAGCTTCACCGCTTTGCTAAGGCTAAAGAAAACCTGCTGATCATCCTGCAGCAGAAGCCTGACGACAAAGCCGCCCAACTGTTGCTTGGCATGGTGTCAGAAAACATGGGTGATTACGCCACTGCAGCTCGAATGCTGGCCCTGGTACCGGACCAGGTCCGCGAGCAACCGGAAGCCATCGCTGCGTTGGCCCGCTCCTATTACCATCTGCACCAGAACGAAAAAGCACAAGCGACGCTGGCCAAACTAGAGGGCCACCCGGCGGCGTTGCTGGGCGCGCAGATTGCCGACCAGATGCAGGATTATCCGACTGCTGAAAAAATGCTTGCGTCCATTCCACCGGAATTTCTTAACCAGCCCAAGTCCCAGTACACGATGGCGCTGGTCGAATATCACACTGGGCACTTTGACCGGAGCGAAAGCATTCTCGAAGACCTGATTGCTTCCGGAAAAATGAATTCGCCAATCTTGAATTTGCTGGGTTGGTGTCATCAGAAGCGCGGACATCCACAACAGGCGCTGCAAGCGGTCGAAGAGTCTATTTCTTTGGCCCCGGCAGAGGAGGCGAACTATCTCGACCTGACGAGAATTCTCATGGCTCAACGCGCACTCCCCTCTGCCTTGCGCGCCGCGAATCGCGCGGTGGACGTTTTCCCCAACTCCGCCGCTTCTATCGAATTGCGAGGGCAGGTCGAGACGAGAATGGGACAGTTCACCGACGCGGTTCACTCCTACGCCCATGCCGTGGAACTCGATGGTTCCCGTCCTGATCTGATTCTTGGACTCGCCCAAGCACAATTCACAGCCGGAATGAGCAAAGACGCTGTTGCCAACTTCGAAACGGGAATTCGGAAGTTTCCCCGCGACGCACGCTTCAAGTCTCAATATGCCGCCGCGCTGCTGAAGCAGTCCGAGACCGGTGATATCGCCTCGGAAGTGAAAGCCGAGCAACTGCTGCGGTCGGCTCTGACGATTGATCCGTCGCTTTCGGAGGCGCATTACCAACTGGGAACACTGGCGCTAAACAAAGGCCGCATGGCGGAAGCCCAAGAACAACTGGAGCAAGCGCTGAAACTCGACGGCCAAAACGCAGCCACACATTTTGCCCTATCTCGCGTCTACCGGCGTCTCGGCCGTCTGCCAGCTGCGACGCACGAAATGGAGCTTTACGAAAGCCTCAAGCAAGAGCCAGGAGGCGACGCATCGACACCGGCGAATGCAGCGTCGCCCGAGCAACCTCATCCGTGAACGCCAATCGTGCAGGTCGTTTTGGAGTAACGTTCTTTGCTTCCATTCTGGCTTTGTGCCCAACCCCACTGGCGGGACAGGTTTCTTCCGCTGCTACTCCGATCTTCACCGACGTTACTCGCGAGGCTGGTATCACATGGCGTCAATTCAGCGGAGAATCGCCTGACCGTTTTCTCATTGAGACCATGGGTGGGGGCGTCGCGTTTTTTGATTTCGACGGCGACGGATGGCAAGATATTTTTTTCGTAAATGGCGGTGAAACGCCACGTGGCAAGAGCCCGGAACCCGTGCGCAACGCGCTTTACCGCAACCTAGGAAACGGAAAGTTCGAGGACGTGACGGTGAAAGCGGGACTGGACCGTCCTCCGTTTTACGGAATGGGCGTCGCAATCGGAGATTACGACAACGACGGCCACTCCGACCTGTTCATTACCGGATTCCCTTCCAGCGCCCTGTTTCGCAACAACGGCAACGGCACGTTCACCGAGGTCACAGACAAGGCTGGGGTAAAGAATCCGGGGAGGTGGGCAGCCAGCGCGGCCTGGTTCGACTATGACCGCGATGGCTATCTCGACCTGGTGGTCACCAACTACGTGCGTTTTTCATTTGATGATGCTAAGAAATGCGAAGTGACCGGCGTGCGCAGCTATTGCGAGCAGTTAGCGTATCAGGGCATGCCGCTTACCTTGTACCACAACAACCGCGATGGAACGTTCACCGACGTCAGCGACGCATCCGGCTTCGACAAACTGGTGGGCAGGGCTCTGGGTGTGGTTGCCATCGACTTGAACGACGATGGCTGGACTGATCTGTTTATCGCGCGCGACGCTTCGCCTAATCTACTGCTCATCAACCAGCACAATGGCACGTTCGCAGACATCGCCGTCGACGCCGAGGTCGCCTATAGTCAGGACGGCCTTGCCAAAGCCGGTATGGGCGTAGATACCGGCGATGCCAACGGCGACGGCGTGCCCGACCTGGCCGTGACCAACTTCAATGACCAATACCATTCCCTTCTGATCGGATCTCCTAACGGACCTGGGACCGGCCCTTACCAGGATCGAACCGTCGCGTCCCATATTGCAGCACTGAGCAAATCGTACGTCGGATGGGGCGTCAAGTTTCTCGACTTTGACAATGACGGCAATCTCGATCTGATGTTCGCCAACGGACACATCAACTCCGTAATCGAAAACACGCGCACCGACGTGAAGTACAAAGAACCTCCGCTCTTGCTGCGTAATCTTTCGCAGGGGACCTTCCAGAACATGCGAGATAGCGCCGGGCCAGCATTCATCTCAGCCTACAGTGCCCGCGGACTAGCCACGGGCGACTTCGACAATGACGGCGGGCTCGATGTTGTTTTCACCTGCCTGAACAGCGCCCCCGTGTTGTTACACAACAACGTGGGTCAGCACAATCGCTGGATCGGCTTCGAACTCCAGGGAACCGTCAGCAATCGTGATGCGATTGGAGCAAAGATCACGGTCGTCTCCTCCAACCGAAAACTGTCGCGGTGGATTACCGGTGGATCGAGTTATCTGTCAGCGCACGATAAGCGCGTAATTGTGGGACTCGCGAGCGGACGGGGTACAGCCGAGACCAACGTTGAGATCCGATGGCCCAATGGAATCGTGCAACGGCTATCAAAGCTAAAAGCGAATCAGTATCACAAGATCGCCGAACCCGCCCCCGACAAAGTCAGACAATAGGTCCGAACGAACGGCCCGCGGTGTTGGGCCGGTCGCCGATTCATCTTTCCAACCGGGCTTCCGCCACCCAATATTGAAGATCTCCCGCGACATGAACCCGGCGAATCATGCGAATCAGAACATTTGTCTTGACAGAAACCGCGGAACTGGGCAATAAATCGTTTCAATAGTGTCTTGGGGGCGTGTTTCCATCTACCGAAGTCCGATGAACATCCCCGCCTAAGCCCGGTCTTTCTTGAAAACACGGAGGAGCCATGAGGAAAGCTGCAAGTTTTCATCAGGTCACACGGTCTTCAAGTTGCACGCCAACGGCAGCCCGCTGCTTGAAGTTGCTTCCCGTCGGCGTCGCGCTGGTCTTTTTCCTGCTGCTCCTGCCCGTTACCGCTGCCCAGCTTTACACCGGCTCCATTTCAGGGACTGTGACCGATCCGTCGGGCGCGGTAATTCCCTCCGCCCGTGTGAACGCAACCGATCAGAACAAAGGCTATGCGTTTACCGCGACCAGCGATACGTCCGGAAGGTACCTGCTGCGGCCAATTCCCCCTGGCACGTACAACGTGGAGGTTGAAGCGTCCAATTTCCAGCGTCTGCGTAACGAAGCGATCAAGGTGGACGTCAATCAGAACGTCACCGTTGACTTCGCCCTGAAAGTAGGCGCCGCGAGTCAGGTGGTTGATGTGCAGGCCGGTGGCGCCGAGTTACAGACACAGGATGCCGTTACTGGCCAGGTAGTGGACAGAAATCTGATTAACAATCTCCCCCTCATCAACCGCTCGGTTTTCGACTTGGCCTTCCTCGCCCCGGGTACAGCTGTGCCGGACCATCAGTGCGAGGGCTGTACGGCGACGAACTTCGTTTCGAACGGCAGCCGCAACTCAACAGCTGATGTCCTAATGGACGGTGTGAGTACCTCTAACTTCGAGCAGAACAGCGGAATTCTGTCACAGGCCTACGTCCCATCGGTGGATGCGGTGGAAGAATTTAGTATTCAGCAATCGAATTTCAGCGCGGAATACGGGTTTTCCGGTTCGACCATTGTGAACCTCGTGACCCGCTCGGGGACGAACAATTTCCATGGCGGGCTCTACGAGTTCTTTCGCAACGACAAACTGGATGCCAACAACTGGTTCAGCAACCACAACGGCGAAGCCCGGGCGCCTCTGCGGCAAAATAATTTTGGCGTTACCTTCGGCGGACCCATCCGAAAGAACAAAACTTTTTTCTTTTTCGATTACGATGGCACTCGAAGCAGAACCTTTACCTCCGCGAGCTACGGCGTTGCCACCGATCTCGAGAAGCAGGGAGACTTCAGCGAGTTATGTACTCTCAGAGGGGCCAACTTCGATGCGAACGGGCTCTGTAGTGATCCTGCCGGCCAGCTGTGGGACCCATTCAAGGGCGCCTCTTTTGATGACACCAACGGCGTCCCGACGCGCACTATTTTCATTAAGAACAACAACCTGAGTGTAGGCGCGCTGAGTGACGGCTCTGCGGATCTGAACCTCATTGATCCGGTCGCTCAGAAACTAATCGCCTTGTTCCCTAAGCCCACCAAGGCCATTGCTACCAGCGACGATCTGCTCAACAACTTCTTTCGTTCCGGAACCAACCAGCAGAGCAACAATCAGTTCGATATCAAGATTGATCACCGTTTCAATGATCACAGCCTCCTGAGCGCCAAGTATTCGCAGCTCTGGGGACACTTCCAGAGCTTCAATGCCTTCGGAAACGTAGCCGACAACGCCACATCCGGTCCCCGAGAAGACACAGCCCATCTGTTCGCACTCAACGAGACCTATTCTTTCAGTCCAACCATGGTTCTGAATGTCTCGTTCGGTGTGACGCGCGGGCACGAAATCAATCACGGAATTCTGGGAAACTTCCCCGATCTGGATCCGGTGACGCTGTTGGGAGTGCCTTCGTACATGACTGTTTCCGGCTTCAAGCAGCTTCCCAACGTCATCCTCGACAACTATCAAACCTCGGGAGATGCCAACATCGGCACTCAGACTTTCAGCTTTTGGAACCAAGGCAGCGATTCCTATCATTTATTGGGAACGCTGAGTTTGGTGCGCGGCTCCCACGAATTCAAATTCGGCGGCGAAGGGCGTATGCATCGGGTGAACTTCGGTCAGCCCGGCTATCCCGCAGGACAATTTGAGTTCGACAATACCGGTTCATCCGGACCCGACCCGGAATCGGGGGGCGACTCGATGGCCAGCTTCCTGATGGGAGTAGGGCCCGCGACGGGCTGCCAGAACGGCGCCTGCCAGTACGAGGTACCCAACTTCGTCAGCACTCAGAATTTTCAGTTTGGCGGATTCGTGCAGGATAACTATCGAGTCACGCCGAAACTGACCCTTAATCTCGGGGTGCGCTACGACGTCACCCTTCCCCGAACGGAACGCTTTGATCGACAGAACTCACTGGACCTGACCCTGAAGAATCCAATAAACGGCGGCAGCATAACCTACACCGATCCGTTGACCGGTCAGGACGTGACCCGAGCTTTGCTAGGAGCGGAAGTTTTCGCCACACCCAAAAGCCGCGCCAACTTCGGAACCGACTGGAAAGACATTCAGCCGCGTTTTGGATTCGCCTATCAAATGGCGCACAGCACCGTAGTTCGCGGCGGATACGGCATTTTCTATTCCACTCCGCGCTCCGGTGCCGCGGGAACAGGTCCGGTCAACATGTACAAAGGCTACGACCAGTTCACGGGCTGGGTCCCCGTCGATCCCACCGACGGATTTACTCCCGTCGGAAGATTCAGCAATCCTTTTCCCAATGGTGGTCCGATTCTTCCTCCCGGCAACACGCTTGGAGCCTTGAACGACGTCGGCTTTAGTGGAGGCGGCGCCATAAAAAGCCTCACCAACACTCCGTACGAGCAGAGTTGGAGCTTTGGCATTGAGAAGGAACTGCCGTGGAAGATGATTCTGGATACCAGCTACATCGGCAAGAAAGGAACTCATCTCTACTTCAGCGGCGCCGGTGAGGTAAATCACCTGGGACCTTTCGTGGACAAACTCACCCCCGCGGAAAGAGGCGCCTTGGGCACTCCCGATCTGGCCAACCCCTTCTTCGGGGTGATTACAGATCCCAACAGCACCCTCTCCGGAGACACCATTCCGCGTTATCAAGTATTGCGGCCCTTCCCTCAATTCGAATCGCTGAGCGGCGATACTCCGCCCTTTGCCAGCTCCATCTACCACGCCTTGCAGGTCCGTATGGAGAAGTCATACGCCAACGGTCTGCAATTCCTGGCGAGCTATACTTGGTCGAAGTCCATCGATGATGCCTCCTCCACTGACGACAGCGTCACCTGGCTGGGAGGCACAACGAGCCTGCAAGATCCCAACCGTCCCGACTTGGAGAGATCGGTTTCGACCTGGGATACACCTCACATTTTGCAGTTCAGCTACGTCTACGATCTGCCTTTTGGCCGGGGCAAAAAGTTTGGCGGCGGAATGAATCGAGCGACGAACGCCGTCCTCGGAGGCTGGCAGATCAACGGAACTTATCGCTATACCAGCGGCCGGCCTATGCACATTACGCTGAACGGAGGCCAGGAGATACCGACGTACTCGTCGGACCAGCGCCGTCCCAACCTGAATGGACTCTTGAAGCGGAATAACGGCCCGGATTTCGTCGACAATTATTTTGCCAACGCGCAGGACGTTCTGAGTCAACCGGACGACTTTACGATTGGCGATGCTCCCCGATCCATTACCAGCGCCCGTCAGCCGGGCACGAACAATACCACCATGTCGCTGTTCAAACAGTTCATCGTTCGAGAAGGAATGCGCTTCGAATTTCGTGCCGAAGCGTTCAACGCCTTCAACCATCCCCAGTTTTGCGGGCCGAACGGTGGCAATACCAGTGTGAGCTTTGATGGCAGCGGGAAGATAGACAACACCTCAGATTTCGCCGCCATCACCGACACCTGCATCAATTCGCGTGAATTGCAGCTGGCATTAAAATTCTATTTCTAGAAATGTGGGCGCGAGCGCCACGCTCGTGAGGAAGTGGCACAATCCTGTCATTTTTTAGCCAGTCATTCTGGCAGGAGGCAGTGGTATGCGCTTCACATGCGACATCTGGAAATTTCCGCTCAAGGCGCTCGTCGTTGCGGTCACATTCCTCGCCACCACAGCATTCCCGCAAAGCATCCGTGTCGACTCCACGCCCGGCCACGCCACCAAGACGTTTGTCCCGACGACCACGCTAGGCGCGGGCATCGACCGAATCTCCACAGCAGCTACCGACAAGCTCTTCACCGAGGCGGTAATGCAGCAAGTGCTCTCTGCGGGATGGCAAACGGTCAGCTATCGACAGAACACCGAGCTCTACGTCGAAGCCTGGCACTGGAATCCGCAGGGCAATTGGAGCGATCCCGCGGGAAAGGGCTATTTCACTGGCAGCACAACGCCGGGAGACCCGATCCGCCACTCCTTCGGTTATCTGCTGCCCCATCGCGGCTTCACGCGCAACGACGGCGTGGACAACGGCTATTCCCGCATGACGGACGGCGACCTGAACAGTTACTGGAAAAGCAACCCGTACCTGACCAAAACATTCACCGGCGAGGACGACTCGGTCTATCCCCAGTGGGTGATCATGGACCTGGCCAACAATCACCAGATCAATGCCATCCGCATAGCCTGGGCCGAGCCTTACGCTCGCCGCTATGTGGTGCAGTATTGGACCGGCGAAGATCCGATCAAACAGGCAACCAAAGGCACATGGGTCGCGTTCCCGGGCGGGAGTGTCGAAAGCGGTGCTGGAGGATCTGCAGTACTCAAGCTTTCCGGCGCTCCGATGCCGGTGCGTTTCATTCGCATCTGGATGACCGAGTCTTCCAACACTTGCGACACGCACGGCTCAGCGGACCGCCGCAACTGTGTCGGCTATGCCATTCGCGAGCTTTATTTCGGAACTGTTTCCACGGACGGAAAGTTCCACGACCTAGTCCGTCACACCGCCGATCCTGACCAGACTGCGACGGTATGCTCTTCGGTGGATCCCTGGCACGAACCTTCCAACGTCAGCGAAAGACGCGACCAAGTCGGCCTCGACCTTTTCTACACCAGCGGCTACACGCGCGGACTTCCGGCGATGATCCCGGTCGCCATGCTTTACGGAACACCAGAAGACTCGGCCGCGCAAATCGCTTACCTGAAAGCCAGAGGCTATCCGATTTCCTACATCGAGATGGGAGAGGAACCAGACGGCCAGTTCATGCTTCCCGAACAATATGGAGCACTGTATCTGCGATGGGCAACTGCGCTGCACCGTTTAGACCCAACGCTGAAACTTGGCGGACCCATATTCCAGGGCGTGAACGAAGACATTCAAGTCTGGCCGGACGCGCAGGGCAAGACTTCATGGCTGGGACGTTTCGTTGATTATTTAAAGGCTCATGGCCGACTCGGCGATCTCGCTTTCGCATCGTTCGAGCACTACCCTCTCGAGCCGTGCAAGATTCAGTGGAGCAGTTTGTACGACGAGCCCACGCTGATCAGCCACATTCTCCAAGTCTGGCGGGATGACGGCCTGCCGCCAAATGTTCCCATATTTATTTCTGAGCTAAACGTCGCATGGAACACCGGCGAGTCATTCGTCGACATCTTTGGCGGGCTTTGGCTGGCAGATTACGTTGGGTCTTTTCTTTCCGCCGGAGGAGACGGCCTCTACTACTTCCACTACTTGCCGGTCGGACTCTACCACGGCTGCAATGGCTCCATGGGGACGTTCGCCCTGTTCACGGTGGATTCGAACTATCAGATCCAGCAGCCCACCTCACAGCTTTTTGCCAGCCAGCTGATCAACCTCGAGTGGGTGCAACCCGGCACGGGAGAGCAACAGATTTTTCCCGCCGCCAGCGACATCACCGATCCCGCCGGCCACATTCTGGTGACGGCCTATCCCCTGCTGCGTCCCGACGGCCAGTGGTCGGTGATGCTGATCAACAAAGACCAGGAGAATTCGCAATCCATCCAAATTGCGTTTCACGACGACAAAGCTGGCGCTGACAGCTTCCTTACTGGCCCGGTCAGTGTCATCAGCTTCGGCAGCGAACAATACCAGTGGCATCCTGATGACAAGGGCGGCAGAGCTGAACCGGATGGCCCCGCCGTGCGTTCGATAATTGCGGCTGCAGCAAACACGGAATTCAAGCTGCCCAAAGCGTCTCTGACAGTAATACGCGGAAAGATAGCACCAGCAAAACGAACCAGGTAGTCCACCACGAACCACGTAGGGGCAGATGTCTCTTTCTGCCCTGTCTAGCGAAGCTAGACAGGTTTTATCCCGTCAACAAACATCCGGAGGGCACCGCAAGTAAACGCAGCCGACAGGTTGTCAGGGCAGCATGGCTGCAAATTGGAGGGACAATGAAGAAACCTAAGACTAGAAACATAAATATAAAAACACAAAAATCGGTTTCGGCGCGATAACAGGTAAATGACGAGGCGAAGCTAGTGCGGACTCGCACAAAATATCGATCAAAGGCTTTTAGTCCTAAGGGTGCTTTGTGTTTCGTCTTATTGGTCCGTCAATCACAGCGAGTTCCGCAGATGGGCAAGACGCTAGGATAAAGGTGCACAACTTAAGAGCGATTGGAGCTCAGCGACGAATTGAGAACAACAGGAAGAGGGGGATTAGCCGTTCGACCATTCGGTGGTCGGCAGTTCACCTCGGACCAAATGCATTTCTTGATCTTGACTATCGATCAAGGGGGTCGCGCCCAAAGTATTTCAGCAGTGCGCTGCGCCAACTCAATCGTTGCGGTCGGGTACGCCTCCTCTCTCCCAGCAACATGAACAGAGCAGCATGAGTTTGCCCTTTCGCACGAGGTGCCAAAGCCCGAATACCGAATCGCATGTCTGTAGCGATCTGGCACGTGCGCTGTCAGCAGTCGTGCACGGTCTGAAAATCGGTGCGACTCAAATGCAGCATTGTAGACCACGATGTTGCCGGATTCGCCCAGCACGGCGCAAAGCGAGGTGATGAACTCACGTCGGTGGTCACTAGCATCCGCAGCGAGAAACGGTATTGACCTGCCTCGGCCGGTGTTAGAGAAATAATTTTGGGCTTGACGGGCAATAGAGTACTAGCGTACTCTTTCGGCATGCGATATTCGCTAGAACACAAAGCGCGGAACCACGAGAAGATTCTTGCCATGGCTGCCCGCTCGATCCGGGAGCACGGCGGGGACACGAGTGGCATCGGTACGGTGATGAAGAAGGTAGGCCTGACAAAAGGGGGCTTCTATCGGCATTTTGCAAGCAAGGATGATCTTTTCGTTGAAGCGGTAGCGCGAGCGTTCGATGAGATGGGAACGGGCATGCTGGAGGCTGCAAAGTCAGTACCCGAACGCCAGGCTCTGCGAGCGATCATCGAACGTTATCTGAGCCCCGGCCACGCGAATTCGCCGGGAATGGGTTGTGTACTGGCGGCCCTCGGGCCAGAGCTCACGCGAAAGTCGTTGTCCGTGCGAAAACGGATCGAGGCAGTGCGGGAGGCGTATCGTGAGCGTCTACTGCCGTTTGTGCCCGGCCGGACGCGAGAAGAAAAGCTGACGAAGTTTCAATTGTTATTCCCCTGCATGGCCGGTGTGTTGACGGGTGTACGCATGACTCTGTCGCCTAAAAAGCGTGACCAAATATTGATGGAGGCGAGGACTTTTTTCATAAAGCTTTTCGTTGAAGACTAAATTTTTTGCACGTAAAGAGTACGACAGTACTCTTCATGGGAATAGGCCAAATAGACAGACTGACTAAATCGAAAGGATAAGGAGATGAAATTCATGATCCCGTTTCTTATGGCAGCAGTGCTTCCCGCGGCGGGTCTCGCGCAATCCCAGTCCGCGGGCGGCTCAGGCGTGCCCAGCATCGCTATACCGAAAACTACAGAAGTCATCGTCATCGAGACTCCCCGACAGGGCGTAACCCCCCAACAAGTCATGGCGGTTATACCGGAAGAGATTAAGGCGACGGTAAAGCTTTACCTCGACGGGAAAATCCGCCAGTGGTATTCGCGCGGCGATGGCAAAGGCGTTGTTTTCGTGATCGATGCTAAGACCGAGGACGAGGCGCGCGCGATTGTGGAAACACTGCCGCTCGCAAAGGAACATTTGATGGATCACCAATACATTCCGGTTGGACCGTTGATGCCGCTGAGGGCACTGAACCCGGGGGCGTTTCAGTGAGGCACATCTTGACAGCGGTGCTGTACGAAGTGACCTGTTAGAAGGAGATGAACATGATCAAGCCAAGAATTATCGTGACCGGTGCGACCGGAAAGACAGGGAGCGTCGTTGTTACGGAGCTGCTGAAGGCGGGCTATCCCGTTCGCGCTCTCGTGCACGGAGAAGATGGCCGCAGCGCGAGACTGAAGGCGCAGGGGGCCGAGATCGCAGTCGCCGACATGAGCGATGTTGAACGCGTGGCCAACGCGCTAAAAGATGTTCAGCGCGCCTATTATTGTCCGCCTATCGATCCATACATGATTCAGGGCGCGGCCGCGTTCGCAGTCGCCGCCAAGGAAGCTCGGCTCGAGCACATCGTCGGCATGACGCAATGGCTGGCGAGCCCTTCGCATCCCTCGCTTATGACCCGTCAGCACTGGCTCGTCGATCGGCTGTTTTCGGCGATTCCCGGAGTCGCGCATACGATCATCAAACCAGGCTTCTTCGCTGACGACTACCTGGTGACGATTGGGGCATCCGCGCAGCTCGGCATCTTTCCCTGGATGTTCGGCAATAGCCGCAATGCGCCACCTTCCAACGAAGATATCGCGCGAGTTGCCGTCGCGGCGCTAATGGATCCTGCGGGGCACGCAGGAAAAAGCTACCGCCCCACCGGACCGGAGCTTCTCGGCGCGGAGGACATGGCTAAGGCCATTGGCCGAGCCGTCGGACGATCAGTTAAGGTTGTGCCAACCCCTGCCTGGCTGTTCATGAAAGCCGCACGGATGAGCGGCTACCCGATCGATGTGTTCAGTGGCATTCGCTACTACATCGAAGATCACAAGCGCGGCGCGTTCGAGGTCGGGGCGCCAACGGCGGACGTCTTCGATGTGACTGGCCGCCCCGCTGAAGACTTCGAGACGATCGCACGTCGTTATACGGCGCAGCCCCGCAACCAGCGCACCTTCGGCAATTGGTTTCGCGAGTTTGTGCAGTTCATGCTCGCCCCACTCGGGCCCGGGTTCGATCTGGACCGCTATGACCGCGAACTGCGGCGTCCGTTCCCGTCGGTGCCTCAGTTCGCGACCGACTCGAAGGTGTGGCGGCGCGAGCATGCCATCGCCAACAACTTTAGTCCCGCGGCCCTCGGCCACGGGAAGGCCTCTGTCGCGGCCATCAGCCGCGGTTAATCGCTGGAATTCGAAAAGGAGAGATTCATCATGCCACAACAAATGATCTGGTTTTTCGTGAGCATCGCATTCAGCTTCATTACGTGGGGGATCGTTACCGCTCGATATATCTGGCCGGAACTCCGTCTCCGGTCACGGGTCGAAGCGTTGCGCCCCCTGCTCGTCCTCCATAGCTTCCGCTTCATCGGGTTGGCAGTGCTGGTTCCAGGCGTCGTGTCACCCGATCTGCCGCCTACTTTCGCGCATTTCGTGGCCTTTGGGGACCTGATTGCGGCGATACTTGCGTTGTTTTCGCTGCTATTACTGCCCAGCGCAGCCGGGGTTGTCTCCGCATGGATTTTCAACGTCTGGGGCGCAGCCGAACTTCTAAACGTTTTCTACCAGGGCAATCAGTCCGGACTTTTGGCCGGGCAGTTGGGAGCCACATTCTTTCTTCCAACTCTGATCGTGCCTCTTCTCCTAATTACGCACGGACTCGGTTTCCGAATTCTTCTGCAACATCAGTCAGCACCCGCAATGCAAGAAAGCCGGCACCCGGCATAATCGGCCAAACGCCAAGGTCGCGTCTGCTTAGGCACCCGAGCCCGACTCCCTGACAAGAAAGACGGCGCGTTTCGGCGCTTATTTTCCGGATCTAGGGGCCGGGCCGGGCTTTTTCGCGAAGCCTCGACGGACGACTAGACATTCAGGGTTTTGTTTATTGTCGGGCACTCGATATGGTCGTGCGACCCTCCGTGTGGATGGATTCTGAGCCAATTGTCGACCACTTACCATAACCGGATTTGGAGAGTTTGCTCGTCATTCGGGAGACTCGCCTCATGAATCGCACAAGGAACCTTCCAAGCGGACTTCCCGGTATCTGTCTCTGTCGCCACCCTCGATCAAACTCTAAGGTGGCAGCGGAGGAGGTAAACCGCAGCACTGAGACTTTATCGCCAAGCGAGATAGATCCCGACAAAACCCAGGCCAGATAAGAGACCCAATACCAGGACTACTCCCAGCCATGTGTTCTCGCGGTCGGGCCTGCGATAGGTCGTGTCGAAATCGGGGCTCTTCATGAATATGAAGCGGAAAGACACACCGATGATCACCGCCGAGACTGCGCCTCCATAGAAGAGATACGAATACGTGAGAGCTCTAAAGTCGCCATGAAAAACGAAATGCAGCCTTTCTGAGTACGCCACGAACCCCAGGATCGATGCGATGAGAACCGTACGTTCTTTAATGAGGATAAGCAAAAAGCAGAGCACGGTCCCGCTCAGTGCCGCTTCTGTGACGTCCCACTCGTTCATCCGCCAGCCGTGGAAACATCCCACAAACCAAATACCGGTGAGAAATGTTGGGAACCACAGCATCAGGTCGAGATAGAAGCGGGGAACACGACTGGGCAACTTGAAAGCATCCCCGACGATGATCTTGTCCCAGTTGGGCATGGCGAAGCTCGAACAATGTTACCGCCAACCAACCCACCCGTGTCGTCATGTCGTAGGTAACATGCCGTAGGTAACCCTGCCGACTTGTCCGGGACTCGGTTCGGGAGTGATCATAACTCTCTAGTACGCGCGCCCTGGGAGTCAGGCGATTGGCCAGGAAATAAAGATTGATCACTCGGCAGAAGAGCTTCTTAGAAGAATAAGAGCGGGGTTGGGTCTACGGAAAAGCGACGACCCTTACAGCGTATTCGCCGGCATGTTGTGACGGCAATTTCTGCATTTCCCTGATTTGTATATTACTGATCACTACAACAAGCGATGTAGTATGTGCCCTGCTTACGCTACATCAGGATTCTGAAGCATGACGTCGCGCACGATAGTGTTGAGGTCGGCGCAGGCGGCAATGAACTGACGTAGGGTGCGGCGAGTTGGAGCAAAGGAATTGAATTCATCCACGGAGATGCCACCTTCCATGTAGGCACGCCTGAAATCCGCTAGCTTCTTCGACAGCTCAGCCACGATAACCGGATCAACCGGATTGTCGATGCGAGGCTTGATTTGAACGTCGCTGGCATTGAAACGAACCTGCCACGAGTAGGGCGGAGAAATGACCACGTCGCCGCCGATAAATTCGCTCCAGTGCATATGGTTCCGGAAGGCCGCCGAGAGCAACCGAATACGGTACCCGCGCTGGCGAAAAAGCTGATAGGTCTTCTTGAAAACCGCTACCCCAGCCCACTCCAGGTATCCGGGATCGATAGTAATGCGCTCTTTCTCGACCGCAACCTTGAGCCAGTCATCGAGGCGGCCAACCATGATCGTGCAAACCGGCCCCATAGAAGCAACTTCGCTGCCTTCACTCTCACGTCTGCGCAGGCCTCTCTCCACCGCTTCCGCTACCGCGACGCATTGCGGCAAGGAAAAGCAAACCGTCGCGTTTATACTGATACCCCGGTAAGTAGCTTCCTCGATCGCCGGGATGCCGGCGCTCGTGACCGGAATTTTTACGATCATGTTGGGCGCCAGCAGGCTGAATTCCTCGGCTTGGTCGACAATCGCTCGGGCGTCGCGGTAGAGGCGGGGATCAGTCTGGATAGAAAGTCTTCCGTTCCTTCCCTTGTACAAATCGAAGGTGGGCCGCAACAAGGCCGCACTTTTGATGGAAATCTCCCGGACTAGTTGCCAGCCAATCTGATCTTCGGTTGCGTTGGGAAGCTCGTCGATCAAGGCACGTATTCGGCCGACCCACAGGCTCATTTCTTTCTTGAGGGCAGCCACAACGATTACCGGATTGCAGGTCGCACCCACTGCTCCGTGCTCGATCGAATAGGTCAATTCATCGATCGCGGCAGAGTCGTTCCATAGGCAGGTAGGAGTTGTTTGCGTCATTTCATGCAACGGGCTCTTGTAGGTCACGGAACTGGATGCTTGCGTCATCAAAATCCCCCCGACAGATGAAATGCCGGCACGCGCACAGACCCAAAATTGCATCGCGCAAATTGCGTCTGAGATTATCTGCTTTTGGTATCGCATTTGTCAAACCGCTTAGATAACTGCAATGTATTCCGAAGTTGACGATTCCCCTCACCGGCAATGGCCGTTATCAAAACAATCCATTTAAAACCACAAGAATCAGGTTATATTTGAGTCAAGCGGGCTAGGAACAATTGGGGGGTCGTAATATTCTAAGCGCTTTGAATTATGGGGGGGTAATTGCGTCCACCTATGCCATTTCGGCACAAGTTTGTCATCAGGAAAATCAGCCGCGCTAGCTGGGTCGCGGAACTTCATCGGGAGCGAGTAGAGTGCTTGCCGCCAGGCTGCGGGTCCGCAACCGAAACCCGCATGACTCGCGCACCCGCAGCTGAGGCATGATCTTGCGAGTCTCGGCTCGCCCGGTTTTACCCCTGATGCGCTCCAGTAACAACTCAGTCGCGGCGCTGCCCACTTCGTACTTCGGAAGTTCAACGGCTGTAATAGGCGGGCTGAACAGCTTCAGCCACGGATAGTCGTCCAGTGTCACGAGGCCGAAATCGTCGGGACAACGCATCCCCATTTCCTGGGCGGCCTCGAGAAAGCCAACCGTCATCAGATAATTGGCAACAAAGACTGCATCGGGACGATGAGTCAGCAGAGAAAGACCTGCGCTGTATCCCGAGTCGATACGATAATCACCTTCGTACACCAGCTCCGGATCGTACTTGAGACCGTTCTCACTCAGGGCCTTGCGGTATCCCTGCCAGCGAGCTTTTCCATTGCTCACGCTCAGCGGCCCGCCTACCAGAGCGATTCTTTTGTGGCCGATCCTGGCTAAGTGCGATACCGCATCGAAGCTTCCTTTAAAGTCGTCGGTGGTGATCGCATCTTTGGTCAGCCCGGGATAAGTACGCATCATCAGCACCACCGGTACTTTCATGTCGGAAAACATGCGCTCGATCCGCGAACTCAGTTGACCCGGAGCCTTGGTAAGCAGAACTCCGTCGACCCGTTTGGAAAGAAGAAGCTCCAGATAGAGTTCTTCTTTTTCGGCATTGCCGTCGCTATTACAGAGGAGAGTGCTGTATCCCTGTTTTTGAGCCGTGTCTTCGGCGCCTCGAACCACCATAGGGAAAAATGGGTTGGAAATATCGGGCACAACTACCCCGATCGTGTGCGTCCGCTCGCTGGCTAGGCTTTGCGCGAGGGAATTGAGGCGATAGTCCAGCTTCTTGATTGCAGCTTCCACGCGTCGTTTGCGCGCCGCGCCCACATGCTCTTTCTTGTTGATTACCGCAGATACAGTAAAGACCGAGACCTGCGCCTCGCGAGCTACATCGTAGATGTTCGGCGCCTTACGGCCGGGCGTCTTGGAGTTCCTTGGTGAGCGCGGCATGCACTTTCCCTCGATGATGGTACTTCCCCCGTTGTTAAATCTGGGGATACAAACCACATTTCTCAGGTCAAGCGGCAACGGACTACTGGGGAGTTCTCATCTTCAGCACAAAGCTCTGTATTTCGCTGGCTCGACGATAGACTGCCGCCTCCGCCCGGTTCATGACTTCTCGATGACGTGCAAATGCCTTCTTCGCTTCGTCTGGTTTTCCCATGCGAGTATAAACTTGCCCGAGTTTGTACAGCGGTTCCGGGAACTCTGGATCGAGGACAACCGCCTTCTGATAGTACGTAACCGCGTCCCCAAATCTTTTTTGTACCCGACAAAGCTCTCCCAACTGGTAAGGTACGCGAGCGTCGGCGGAACGCAAGACCGCCGCTCGCTGTAAGGCGGCCTGTGCCACGGCGACGTTTTTCAAATTGCCTTCCTGATCTATTTCCTTCACCAGAGCCGCGCCGTAGTAGTACTGTGCGCCGAAGATTTCAGGCTTCTGTGCCGCCAGATACGCTAGTTTGGCGACCACTTCAGCCGAGCGAGTATCGGCGAACGTAAACGCTTCTCCAAGGAAAAGGTACGCCGGTTCAAATCCCGGATCCAGATCGACCGCTTTCAAATATGAGGCCACCGAATCAGCGGTCTTTCCGCGCATGAATTCCGCAGTACCCAGGCCCAGGTAGATTCTGGACGTTTTGGGAAAACGCTGTAAAGCAGCCTGGAAGACTGCTTCCGCGGCATCAAAATTTTCATGCAGCAGTAGCTCCGCCCCCAGGTCGAAGACAACCTTGTCATTCGCTGGATCTATCCGCACCGCCTCCTGGTAATGGTTCAGCGCATCGCCAAAATGGTTTTGCGATTCGCAGATGTCACCGAGAAGGTCCTGCACATCCCCGGTATTGCGGATCGCGAGAGCGTGCTGCGCGGCATCGAGCGAGCCATCCAAATCTTTGAAGTGCTCGAGTCGGAGGACAGCCAGATTGTAGTAGGCGTCATAGGATTGGGGGTCCGCGACGATGGCTTCCTCGAACTTCGCCTTCGCCCGCGCATATGCTCCGGAGGATGCCAGGAGCTCGGCTTCACGCAAGGCCCGCTCGCTGGTGGGAAGTCCGCTAAGCACCTGGTCGAGAAGAGGAAGCGCCGAGTCTGCTTGGTTTGTTTTCAGCCGGACTAAAGCCAGCGCGTAAAGAACTTCCTTGTCATCCGGCGCCTGCCGGCTGGCCGATTCCAGGGCCTTTGCCGCGTCCGAAAAATTGCCTTCATCAAAATTAAGTGTCCCGCTCAGCTTCAGCCACGGCACCACACTCTGATCCCGAGGCGGCGCAACGGAATTGAGAGTCCGAAGAGCGGCTTTTCTATCTCCCGCGCCTGCCGCCGCCACAGCGGCCTCGTAACCAACAGCCGAGGAGTGCTCGCGACGAAATGCACGATCGAGAAGCGGGCGGGACTCCGCATATTTATGCCGCGCGTTCAGCAGCGCTCCTAGGTTATAAAGCGTATTGACGTCTTGCGCATTGATTTGAAGTGCATGCCGAAAAGCGGTCTCGGCCTGCTCCGAATCACCCTGTCTAAGGTAGGCCGCGCCGAGATTGTTGTAGGCCGCCGGCGAATGTGGTGCCAGGCGGGCAAATTCCTTGAACATTGTTAGAGACTGGTCGTTGTCCCCGGCCCGGCCATATGCGATGCCAAGCAGCTCATAAATTTCCGCAATGGTCGCGTGCGTCCGGCGATAATTCTCCAGCAACGGAATGGCCTGTGCCGTGTCGCCACGGGCCAGAGCCTGACGGGCTTGCTCCAAGGCGGGGTCTTTTTGGGCCGCTAATATAGTCGCCAGAAAAAAAAAGACGGCCATCGCCGGTCCCCATCCCAAGCCAGTACGAATTTTAGGAAGGCTCCGGGTCATTGAGTCTGCGGTTCAGCTCAGCGGGTGTGGCAGAATGTGAAAATCATAGCAGGGGTGCTTGTGGACCGTGTTAACCCGGTCTCGGACTGAAGTCTAGTGAGAGCGGGGAACCATCTGAAGTTTCAACTGGTCCGTCACGAATGCCTTCATCTTTTGCGCGCTGATGGCAATGGTAGCCTCACGGGTGTGGTCAAGCTCTAGCTGCACCCAACCGTTGAATCCTATTTGGCGATAGAGGTTAGCAAGCCCGCGAAAGTCGACCACGCCTCTACCCAGCTCAACGAAATCCCCGGTGGAGCCTGCCAGATAACTCGGCCCTCCCAACTTGGGATCAAAGTCCTTCCAGTGACTCACCGCCAGTCTCGACGCATATTTCTTGACCGTCTCCACGGCATCCAGGCCCATAGCGGTAAGATGTCCGACATCCGCGCAAAACCGTACATACTTCGGGTTGGTCTCGTCGAGAATTTGCAAGGTGATTTCTTTGGGAATATCCCGTTCGGCGTGAAGAGCCACAAAAATGCCGTGCTGTTCCAGCGCGACGCGTCCGATTTCGTCGGCCGTACGAATCGCCTGACGGACGTCGGCCGGCGTTCTTACGTAAGGCTTCCTTCCCGATCCCCAGGGAACGTCCCAGCCGAGCGCAATATACTCAGCACCCGCGGCTTTCAAAAACGCCGCTACCGAATTAATCTTGGTTCGTATCACCGGCAACTGCTGACTCTCGTGCAACAGAAGCGCCTGGTAGACGCCTTCGAGCTGCACTCCGATCTGACGGGACTGCTTCTGAAACTCTTCTATCTTATTGCCGTAGGCCGTATCGAAATCCGCTTTACTGTTGTCCGCTTCCGTGGCGCCGATATCCAATGCTGCGATTCCCTTAGCCGCTTTCCAATAGGTCGTAATCGAAGGGTCGGCGGACAGCCAGGTCGTGGCCGCCATGCCAATCTTGAACTTTTGCTCCGGATCAGCAGCAAATGCGTGTGACGGATTGATGGCCAAAGCCAGTGTGCTTGCCACACTGGCCTTCAGAAATTGGCGTCGCTCCATTCTGTTGGCCATCATCCCCCTAAAAGCGCTACCACTTGGCATATTGCGTTAGAAGTAAAACTTCAAGGCAAACTGGATTTGACGGAAAGTAAACGGTACAGTGCTGGTGATCGCTCCAAAGCCTGAAACCGGAGCGCCCACCGTGCCCGGATTGCTTGTATTCCAACTCAAGTTTGAAGGCGTGCCGAATTGCGGCTTGTTCAGGAAGTTAAACGCCTCGACCCGGAACTGCAGGAATTTTGATTCAGTAATGGGAAGATTCTTGAACAGTGACGCATCGACCAGAGAAATTCCCGGGCCCCGCGGTCCCGGGGTCGGACGGCAGTCGCCAAAGAAAAACTGAGCCGGAGCCGAATAGCCGGACGGGCTCACCCAGTCTTGAATGGTGCGGTGGAAACCGGACGCGGGAGTCGTGCAATTCGGACGATTTCCCGATTGGGTGCCGCTGTTGTCCTGGCTAATCCCGATCGTGAGCGGTTGTCCGCTGGCGAAGGTAGCGATGGCATTCAGTTGCCAATCACCGAACACCTTCTCCATAGCCCCCGAACTTGCGAGGGAATGCCCTTTACCCACCGGCAATTCATAAGTGCCACTCACAACCAGTCGCTGTGGCGTGTCATTGTCCCAGTAGCCCCATTCCCTCTGCCGGTTGTACCGGTCTTGAACCCCGCGTAGTCCAGCCTCGAAGTCACTGACCTGAGACAGGGCCTTGCTCCAGGTATAGGCCGCGTGGAAAGTGACGCCGTGGGACGTCTTCTTGTCACCCGAGATTTGCAGCGCGTTGTAATTCGAGTTCGAAGCACTCGACAGCCACTCAAGGTGCGTGGGCGAAGTTCCCTGCACGAAGTTCGGGAATGGAATTACCGGAGGTGATCCAGGGTGGATCAGGTCCGGTTGATTCTCGTTGCTCAGATCCCAGAGGTGGCGCGCTTGGTTGAAGGCGTAATTGGTCTCGATCACGAAAGTGCTGGTGACCGAATACTGGAAGCCGAAACTGCCCTCATAGATTGTGGACGGTACCAGGTTAGAGTCGATCGCGCGAATGAAAAGCTGGCTGACCTGGGCTGTATTGTTAATATCGACCGGCGCCAGGAAGTTTGACGGATATCCGTTCTGCAACAGAAAAGCCGGGCTTTCAGTGGGCTGTGGATTGTTTTGCGCGTCCACCAGGAATGGAGGATTCAGCGCCAGCTGGCTTTCGCTTCCGTACCGATAAGTATTTTGATAGTAGATACCCGCACCGCCGCGCATCACCAGCCTAGGAGTAATTCCGAAGGCAAAGCCCAAACGCGGGGCGAAATTGTCTTTCACGGGGTGAACGGTGGTGCGGTTAAATGTTCCGCTGGCATTCGAAGGAATGCTGAATAGCCCGCCAGTACCGCCATTTAGGTTCGGATTGAAGTTCGTCTCACGGTTATCGCGCTCGAACAACGGGCTTGAGTATTCGTAGCGCACGCCGTAGTTGAGGGTCAGCCGCGAAGTCGCTCTCCATGAATCTCCGACAAACCAGTTCCAGCCATTGCGATAGATGCGCGCGATGTCGAGATTTTCCAATTCAGCGTGGCTGGGAATTCCCAGAAGCAAATCGGTGATTCCGTCCCCGGTGTATTGGCCGTTGAAGCCGAAGTTGCCGCGAATACAGCAAAGGTCACTGAAGTTGTCCGCGTCCCGACGCCACTCGATACCCATCTTCAGGTTGTGCGTGCCCTTGATGTATGTGACGGCATCCTTAAGTTGCCAGATCTGGGCAAACTGATTCTGCGGTAGCCACATTGGGCTTCCCAGCAATTGCATGCCCGAGATATCGATCTCAGGAAGACCACCGGACAAGCCGGGAAAGTTGGGTATTCCCGTGAGACCTACCTGACTGTTGCCGTCGACGCCAAGCGTTGATTGGATGTTGTGTGACGCCGCACGATTAAAACTGAAATGTGCATCGTTGATGAGGTTGGGTCTGAAGACGTGGACCCACGCGGTGGTGATGCTGGTTCCACGATCCAGATTTTTTCCCGACGTCGAGTCGTTGGTTCCATCGGCCAGGGGCGAACTGTCATTGAAGATGCCCGGCCGGAATTGGCGCAGGTCATAAACGATGAAGTGTCCGTAGATATTGTTGGAATCGTTAAATTTGTGATCGATGCGAAGTCCACCCTGATCGGAATCGACCGATTCTTTTGGGCTGGCAATGTAGTTGAAGCCGCCATTGCCAAAACTTCCCGGCTGGCCTTCCAGACTTCGATTCGCATTCGGCAACGGATACAGAGCGATGAGTTTCGCCGCGACTGGATCGACGCAAGTGGGATCGACAACTCCATTATTGATGCAGTTTGAAAACTGGGGGAGGGTTGCGATGGAGGGAGAGGTCGGCACCGTGGTTAGTTCGTTGAAGTCCAGATTCCGCATGTTCGGAGTCGGGACCAGACCGGTAAGGGTCAAACCCTCACGCACCCGCCTGCCTTCGTAGTTCAGGAAAAAGAATGTCTTGTTCTTTCTGATGGGACCGCCCAGTGTAGCGCCGAACTGATTTTGCTGAAAGATCGGCTTGATCGAGTTCTGTCCCGCGAAATAATCCTTGGCATCGAGCTTGCTGTTCCGGAAGTATTCGTAAACATCACCGTGAAGCTGGTTTGTACCTGACTTGATTGCGGCATTGATCACGCCGCCGGCGCTACGACCGTACTCGACGTCGTAGTCCCGTGTTTGCAGCTTGAATTCGGCCAGCGAATCCACTGCGGGCTGCACAGCCTGAGCGCTTTGGTCCTGCAGGTTTGTGGTGTAGGAGTTATTGTCGGCCCCATCCAGAACGAAGTTGTTCTGGGTCGAACTGTTGCCGTTGACGCTGAAAACTCCCTCTGCTCTTTGCTGAAAGGAAGAACTCGCCGTGTTGACCCCTGCCGTCAATTGCGCCAGCGAGTCATAGCGACGGCCGTTCAAGGGAAGGTCGGTTGCCTGCTGGCCGCTGACTACGTGGCCAACATCGGCGGTCTGGGTATCGATCAAGGGAGCTTCCACGGTGACTTCGACTTTTTCCGTCGAGCCGCCCAGCGTCATCTGGAAATCTACTTCTTTACGATCCTGCACGTCCAGCGTGACCCCGTTGCGAACCGCTTGTTTGAAATTTGGCGCCTCAACGGTAACGCTGTACGCGCCTACGCGGAGATAAGGGAACACGTAGTCTCCGCTTCCCGAGGTGGTCGCGGTCAGCGACTCACCGGTATTGGAGTTGACCACGGTCACTCTCGCGCCCGGAACTACCGCCCCCGAAGGGTCCTTGACTGTGCCGACGATGCTGGCCGTATCAATCTGCGCGGCCGCAAGGGCCGCGGAAGCCACGATCAACGTTAAGGCAATCAGACATCCACGTACTCGCCGACCATTTAAACCTTGCATACGGCCCCCTCGCGCAATCTGAAATGAATTTTGAGGTTTCCTTTTGCGCCAGCCTGTATTTGGCCGGTGTGTTTTTTATCTAACCGCTTATACAATCAGAGCGCTTTTATACTTAACCCAGATGCATTGTCAAGATAATAAATTTGAATATTCTCGAAGAAATTCATTTATATTCGGGCCCTGAGATGCGTTAAAGTTCCCGTGAACCACAGGGCTGAATACGTCCCACTCTAAGCGGTTAGTCACAAGTCGTCACGGCGCGATTGCAAACTGGTTCGGGCAATGCTCAAAGGCAGCCGCCAATCTGCTGGCCGCAAAGCGGATTTCAGTCGCGCTGAGAGCGCGGTCCAGTTTGTATTAATTGACCCTGTGTTATGCATGCTTGAGTCGTCGTGAAGCTCAAGACGCAAGTTCACGCTTGGAAGCGCGGCAACTCCCGTTCAGATTTCGGAGGCTTGAATGTCGAACTCAATGGACCGAAGAGATTTCCTCAAGGCAGCGGGCGGTACCGTTGCCATCGCTTCCCTTCCTGTCATGAGCACCGCAGTTCAGGGCTCGCTCGCTCCCGGCTGCAAATTCTTCACCGTCCCTCAAGCAGCGATGGTTGAAAGTATCGCCGAACAGATGATTCCCCCAGATCAGGACCCCGGCGGAAAATCTGCAGGAGTCGTTCTTTACATTGACGGAGTTCTTGCCGGACCCTACGGAAAGTTTTATAGAACGAACTACGAGGAGGGTCTGACTATGATTGACGCGGCCAGCCAGAAACAATTCGAGGGCAACTTCGCATCCCTGAGCTCTGCTCATCAGGCTGCGATTCTTCAAGACCTTCAATCGGGACATTCGCGAAGAGAATCCCGGCACGAGTTTTTCGGCCTGCTGTGGCGCCACGTGATGGAAGGCTATTACGGCGATCCGGATCACGGCGGTAACCGCGATGGAGCAAGTTGGAAAATGCTCGGGTTCGAGGGCTAAGCGCATGCCAAATCCTAAGAAAGTAGACGTGGTCGTCATCGGGTCCGGCGCTGGTGGAGGTGTGGTCGCCAACGAACTTGCCCAAGCCGGGCTGTCGGTGGTTGTTTTCGAACGGGGAAAAAGTTATTCGCCGGCGGATTTTAATCATAGCGAATTGGGCAGCCAGTATTCCGTTCCGCCCGCTTACGGACCTTCGGTGTTCCCCAATCCAAGAACGTTTCGGTATACCGACCGCGAAACCGCGCAGCGCGTTTATCCCGGCATAAGTGACGGCTATGGAAAAACCGCGGCCGCGGTAGGAGGAGGAACGGTCGCTTATGGCGCTGCCGCGTGGCGATTCAAAAAGGAAGATTTTCGAATGAAGTCCACGTATGGAAGCATACCCGGGACTTCCGTCGAAGATTGGCCAATCGGTTACGACGATCTCGAACCGTTTTACGAAAAGGCGGAGTATGAGTTGGGTGTTTCGGGACTTGCCGGGGCCGATCCCTTCGCGGAGCCCAGAAAAAAGCCTTACCCCGTTCCTCCGTTGCCCATCAACCCGCAGGGAGAAATCATTCGCGATGTCGGACGGCGCATCGGCTGGCATCCCTTCCCGCCGCCCTTCGCCATTTTGACCCAGCCCTACATGGGGCGTAATCCATGTGTGCAATGCGTCTGGTGTCTGGCTCACGATTGCGAAGTTCAGGCGAAATCCGGCACACAGGTCACGCTTCTTCCCCGCGCGATGCAGAGTGGAAAGTGCGAGCTGCGGAACAATTCTTTTGTGACCCGTATTCTGACTGACGCCAAGGGCCGTCCTAATCGCGTGGAATACTTCGACGCCAAACATCAGGGCCACGAACAGTTCGCGGATTTAATTGTGGTGGCTTGCTCGGCCACAGAGTCCGCGCGGCTGCTTCTGAATTCCGCCAACAAATTCCATCCCAAAGGGCTGGGAAATTCTTCCGGGCAGGTTGGCCGGAACCTGAACGATCACACCGGAGCAGATACATTCGGGATCTTCGAACGCGAAATTCCGCACGATAAGGGGCCGGGACCGTCGATCGCATTCAACGACTGGAATCATCCGCGCAGCCGCGAAATACCTGGCGGAGGCTACATTTATAACTATTACTGCACACTGCCCATCGAGTTTGCCGGAACCCGGCCGCCGGGCGAGGCACTCTGGGGCAAGGCTCACAAGGATTTCCAGCGCAAATACTTCCGTCGCTATCTCCATCTGGGCAGCAATTGCCAGGGACTGCCGCAAGAAGCGAACTGCGTCGACCTCGATCCCAACGTTCGCGATGCCTGGGGCATGCCTGTCGCCCGCGTCACCCACTCGTGGATGAAAGTCGATTATCAGATCGCCGACTATGTAATGGACAAAGGTGAAATTCTGTTGAAGGAAGCCGGCGCTATCAAGACCTGGCGTGGCGGAAACGGTAAAGGTGGCGTGGGTGATCATCAGAATGGCACTTGCCGCATGGGTGACGATCCGAAAACTTCGGTGGTGAGCAAATATTGTCAGAGCCATGACGTCGACAACCTGTTTGTTGCCGACGGAAGCGTCCTGGTCACCGATGCCGGTTTCAATCCTTCGCTTACCATTCAGGCTGTCGCTTACTGGTCGTCGGACTACATCAAGAAGCAGTGGCAAGGAGGAGCTTGGAAAAACGGAAAACAAGGCTGAATCTTTGCTCTGAGAATTGGCTGCAACTCACAGGAGGAACTGCATGACCGGCGGCAGACCACTCATTGTTGCAGCCTGGCTTGGCATTTTTGTTTACGGCTATCTCAACGCCATGTTGGGGATCGTATTGCCGAACCTGATGGAGAAACTCAAACTCAGCAAATCACAGGCCGGCGTTTTCTTCATGACTAGTTCGATCGGCCTGATCGCAGCTTCGGTGCCGTCAGGCCTGACAATGGACGCCTTGGGTACCAAGCTGGTCGTCTGCCTCGGACTATTTCTCGTCGCCATCGCTTTCTGGGGACTCGGAATTGTCAACAATGCCAAAGCCCTGTATTCGATGGCATTCGTTTTGGGCCTCGGAGGCTCCATGGTGGTTGCCGGGGAAAACACCGCAATTTCTCTGGTCAACTCCACGCAGCGTGAGATTGCGGCCAACCTGCTGAACCTCTTCTTCGGCGTGGGGGCGTTCGTGGCTCCGTTCCTTGTAATGCCAGTGCTTAAGCGTCGGGGCTTTACTGGTGTACTGAAAGTTTCGAGTTTGCTGACTCTGTTAATTCTGGCTTTGCACCTTACGCTTTCGTTTCCCAAACCACTGGTCGCCCAGGGCTTCCCACTGGCGCAAACTGGCGTGCTACTGGCGCAACCCAGATTGTGGCTTCTGATGTTCCTGGTTTTTCTTTATGTGGGCACCGAGTTCTCGGTGTGGAGTTGGACGGTCACATTCTTCACTACTGAGCGCGGCTATACCCAGAAGCAAGCCTCGAGATTTATCGCCGCGTTTGCCCTGGCCATGATCGCGGGGCGCTGGGCAGGTCAATGGACTCTTGTCGCCTTCGGACCGGTGCGGGTGCTGCTGATCAGTGCCGCGGGATCCGTCCTTTGTCTGGCTGGGATGTTCACCCTGCGCAAACGCGTTCTGGTTGCCATTTCGACTATGGCCGCGGGCTGGTTCATGGCCGCCATCTTTCCCACAGCTTTGGGATTAGCCGGAACGTATTTCCCAACCCTGGTCGGAACTGCAATCAGCCTGGTAATTACCGGCGGATGGCTGGGTGCGATCGCGATTCCTCCCGCGGTGGGATTTGTGGCGAATCGCAAAGGAGTGGCTCGGGGCGTTCTCGTTCCTGTCGCCTCGGCGTTCCTGATGCTGATATCGCCCTTGCTTCTCGCCACCGCGCACTAACGTCGACCGCAGCGTTTAGGTTGACAGACGTTTGACGCAAGGCTATGTTCTAAGCGGTTATATGTGGCAAATATTGCGATCTGGGAAAACATCAAGCGGGGTTTGGAGGCCATCGGCCATCCGTCCTGCAATCACATACGCCCTTTGTGCAGTACCGGACGGAGCATGGCATGACCCAAACTGAGCACGTCGTCCACTCCCATGCGCTGCCCGCGGATCGACCTGGTGAACTTATCCAGCTCTCACGCGAAGCAGCGGGTTGGGAATGGATGAGTTTTTTCGTAAGGCGCCTGACCCCGGGAATGGCATGGGAGTGCTTCAGCCACGAGGAGGAAGTAGCTCTGGTGCTGCTGGCAGGCAAATGCACCGCAGATTGGGGCCACGGCCAGCAATTGATCGGGCAAAGGCAAAATGTTTTCGACGGCCTTCCTTATACTCTCTATCTTCCTGCGGGGGGCCACGCCAGCATCCGTGCCGAGACCGTATGCGAGATTGCAGAATGTCGCGTTCCGTCCAAGGCTCGTCTGGAACCCAGGCTGATTTCTCCCAAAGATGTTTCTAGCAGCTTGCGCGGCGGCGAAAACGCCTCGCGCCAGATTGTCGACATCATTCGTCCCGATTTTCCCGCGGACCGGTTGATTGTCGTAGAGGTTTACACTCCCGGAGGAAACTGGTCGAGCTACCCCCCGCACAAACACGACGTCCACAACCCTCCCACCGAAGTTGATCTCGACGAGATTTATTACTACCGGATTGCTGATCCGCGAGGTTTTGCCTTGCAGAATCTTTATAATCCGCGAACATCCCGGGACCTGACCTTGAAACTTCATGATGGAGATGCGGTGCTGGTGCGAGACGGATACCATCCTGTAGTGGCCGGGCCCGGATACAACATCTACTATTTGAACTTCCTGGCTGGGACTTCGAGGACCATGGCGGTCACGGAAGATCCGTCACACACATGGATTCGCTCAGACTGGAAGCAACCGGACACGCGCCTTCCTCTCGTGTGAGTTGCAGACCAGACGTGTGCTAAAGGCGTCTTGATCGAATACTTTGACCGGAAGGATCAACTCTCACCTTCAGACTGCAGCGAGGCAGATCGCCATGAAGCGACGACTAACCACGGCCCAGGCCATTGTCAGGTTTTTGGAAAATCAATACGTTTCACGCGACGGTAAAGAACACCAGTTCTTTGAAGGATGCTTCGGAATTTTTGGCCATGGCAACGTGGCGGGAATGGGCCAGGCCCTGGAGCAAACTCCTTCCTTCCCATACTATCTTTGCCGCAATGAACAGGCCATGGTGCACACGGCCGCGGCCTTCGCCAAAATGACTAACCGCATGCGAACTCTGGCATGCACCACTTCCATCGGCCCTGGAGCCACCAACATGCTAACCGGGGCGGCGCTGGCCACCGTGAATCGCCTGCCGGTGCTGCTATTGCCCGGCGACATATTCGCGCGCCGCAACGTGGCTCCTGTGCTGCAGCAGTTGGAGTCACCCACGACGCAGGATATTTCGGTAAACGATTGTTTCAAACCGGTCTCCCGTTACTGGGATCGGATCGAGCGGCCGGAGCAAATTCTTACCTCTTTTCCCGAAGCCGTACGGGTGCTGACCTCTCAGGCCGATACCGGCGCTGTAGTCATATCGTTGCCCCAGGACGTTCAGGCAGAAGCTTTCGAGTATCCTTCCCGGTTTTTTGAAAAGCGAGTATGGACGATTCCCCGCCAGCGTTGTGACCGTGAGTTGCTGGCCTTGGCCGCTCAATGGATTCGTGCTTCGAAAAAACCGCTGATCGTCGCTGGCGGCGGCGTGATCTATTCGGAAGCTACGGAGCAACTGGCACGCTTTGCCGCGCAAACTCGTATTCCGGTTGGCGAAACTCAGGCCGGAAAAGGTTCCCTGTCTTTCGACCACCCCCAGAATCTGGGCGCAATCGGTGTGACCGGAACTCCGGGCGCGAACATCTTCGCTCGGGAGGCCGATCTCGTGATCGGCATTGGCACTCGATATAGCGATTTTACGACCGCCTCGAAGACCGCGTTTCAGAATCCCGATGTGCGATTTATCAATATCAACGTCACCGAGTTCGACGCCTACAAACATTCGGCTCTGCCGCTGGTCGGCGACGCTCGCGCGGTTCTGGAAGAGTTGGAAGCAGCGACCAAGGGTTATCGCGTCGAAGATTCTTATCAAGCGACAGCGTCGGCTTTGCAGGCGAAATGGGAAAAAGAGGTTGATCGTATCTACAGCCTGAAACATGGTCCGCCGATCAGCCAAGGTTCAGTGATCGGAGTTGTGAATCGCGTTTCTGGGCCCAAAGATGTTGTGCTTTGCGCTGCCGGCAGCCTTCCCGGTGATCTTCACAAACTTTGGCGCACGCGCGATCCCAAGGGCTATCACATGGAGTACGGCTTTTCCTGCATGGGCTACGAAATCGCAGGTGGTTTGGGTGCGAAGATGGCCGACCCCGAACGCGAGATTTACGTGATGGTCGGAGACGGCTCTTATCTCATGATGGCGCAGGAAATCGCCACCTCGTTACAGGAAGGGTACAAGCTGAACATCGTACTTCTCGACAACCACGGTTTCGCCAGCATTGGTGGCCTGAGTCGTGCTTGCGGAAACCAGGGGATGGGAACTGAATACCGCTATCGGAAGAACGGCAAGCTGTCCGGAAATAACGTTGAAATCGATTTTGTTGCCAACGCGGCCAGCCTGGGGGCGTACGCTGTTCGGGCCAAGACGGTCGACGATCTGGAACGCGCGTTGGTCGAGGCCCGCAAGCAGCCCCGGACTTCGGTGGTGGTGATTGAGACTGACTACAACGAGCGAGTCAGCGGCTACGAGTCATGGTGGGACGTTCCCGTTGCGGAAGTTTCAGAAGTCGAATCAGTCAGTGCAGCCTACGGCAACTACTCCGAAGCCAAGAAAAAAGAGAGATATTTTCTATAGCAATATGGGTTGGGACTCAGGCGTCGGCTTGAATTTGGAGAAATCTGGACCTATCGATTCCCGGCTCAGAATGGGTGTGCGAGAATCAGAAAGAAAACATTTCTGAGGTAGCGCGATTGCGCGAACTGCATTCTCTGAACCCTTTCCTCTCCCGGCGTCACTTTCTGAAAGCGCTGGCCTTGTTCGGCCTTGAAGGTGCGGCTGTTTTTTCTTCCGGCCCGGCGTTACCCATGGGCTCTTCGGCCCAGCCCAAGCCGAATTCCAAACCCTTTTTCGCTCCGGTACCACCCTCCGCCAGCGGAATTACCTGGAAACATTCCAACGGACGCTCGGCGAACTACTATCTTCCGGAAACTACCGGCGCGGGCTGCGCCTTCATCGACTACGACAACGACGGCTGGATGGACATTTATCTGGTCAACAGCGGCCGCTGCGATTTTTTCGATCCAAATCCTCCGCTGAGCAACGCTCTTTATCACAACAATCGCGACGGAACCTTCACCGACGTAACCGCAAAGGCGGGCGTCGCCGGCGGAGGCTACGGGATGGGCGTTGCTGTCGGTGACTACGATGGCGACGGCTTCCCCGACCTTTATCTGACACAGTACGGAAGCAGCATTCTCTACCGCAATAACGGCGATGGAACTTTCACCGATGTCACCAAGAAGGCCGGGCTATCGGCTCCGGGATGGGCCTCCAGCGCCGTCTGGTTCGATTATGACAACGATGGCCGCCTCGATCTTTTCGTTTGCCGTTTTGTGGATTTCAACAAAGACAAGAATAAATTTTGCGGCAACCCTGCAACCGGCGAGCGCTATTACTGCGTTCCCCGGGTTTACGATCCCGTGCCGAGCTGGCTCTTTCACAACAACGGCGACGGCACTTTCACCGACGTCAGCAAAGAGTCTGGCATCTCTCAGTATCTGGGGAAAGCCTGGGGAGTGGTTGCCTGCGATGTTAACAATGACGGACGCATGGATCTTTTTGTGGCCAATGACACGATGGCAAACTTTCTTCTGCTGAACAAAGGCAACGGGCAATTTACTGATATCGGGACCGAAGCGGGAGTTGCCTATAACGCCGAAGGCAGCGCTCGATCAGGCATGGGAGTTGATGCCGCCGACTACAACGGCGACGGCTGGATGGATCTATTTGTCGCCAACGTGGATCGCGAAATGTATTCCCTTTATCGCAACAATCGAGACGGCACCTTCGACGATGATGCGTTGGCCACGGGAATCGGAAAAACTACAGCTCTGATGAGTGGCTGGGGTCTCAAATTTTTTGACTTTGACAACGACGGCAATCTGGACCTGTTTCTGGCCAACGGCCATCCCGACGACAAAGTTGAAACCCGGGACCGCGAGGTGCAATATTCGGAGCCCATGCTGTTGTTTCGCAACACCGGCCCCGGCACTCGCCCGGGTTTCGTGAACGTCAGCGCCGCCGCTGGAGCGGTTTTCAATCAGAGATTCGCGGCACGCGGCATGGCGATAGGCGACTTCGACAACGACGGCGCGGTTGACGTCGTGGTTGCGGTCAACAATGACGTTCCGGTGTTGTTACGGAATACTGCGACTGCCGGCACTCACTGGGTGGGGATTCAGTTGGTAGGAAACAAGGCGAATAGGGATGCGATCGGCGCCAGCGTTACCTGGCGTTCCGGCGAATTTGAGCGTCACAGAACTAAAGTCGGCGGAGGTAGTTACCTCGCATCTCACGATCCGCGAATGGTGCTTGGCATCGGCCCGCGGACGAAAGTCGATTGGCTGGAAGTGAAGTGGCCCTTGCCTAGCGGACTGGTGGAGCGATTCTATAACCTGCCAATTGACCACTATGTAACGATTGCCGAAGGAAAAGGAACAAGGGTGCCGGCACCTCCCCAGCGAAGAGGTTGAACTTCGTTGCCCGTGTCCGAAGCCCGGTGGCGTGAGGCCTCTAGGCCTCGGGATACATCAACACCTTCAATGCCTGCTTCTGCGTGCACAAATCAAAAGCTGTACGCCACTCCGAGATTGGCAGCTTGGTGGAAACCAGGTCTTTCAATTTCACTTTTCCCTGCTGGAAAATTCTCATCATACGTTCCCAGGTCTGCGCTGTGTAGCAGACCGAGCCGGTCAGTTTGAGCTCTTTGAAAAACACCTGATCTATCGCGAACTGAATTTCTCGCCCGCAAATTCCGACCTGGGTGTAATGTCCCATGGGCCTCAGAGCTTCGATACAACCGCGCACGGAACTCTCATGCCCGGCACACTCAAACGCAACATCCGCGCCAAGGCCGCCAGTCTCCTCGCGAACTGCACTGAGCAGATTCACCTTGCTCACATTTACGATTGCCGCCGCGCCAAAGCGGAGCGCCGCATCCAGTCGAGACTCGTCGCCCGCGGCCCCTGCAACAATCGTCTTCACTCCCTCCGCCACCAGCAACTTGAGACATAGAAGGCCCATTGGACCCGGGCCAGAAATCAGAGCCGTGTCGCCGATTCGTACCTCGGTCAGCTCGGTCACCGCCTGTATCGCGGCGGCAAATGGTTCGCTGATTGCGGCCTCTTCCAGCGGAAGGTCGCGGGGAACGCGATAGAGTTGGTCGGGACGCATCACCACGTAACGCGCGAAGCCGCCGTTCACGCCGTGTCCCATACCTCGCCGGTTTGGACAGAAAATAAATTTTCCCGAGAGGCAATAGCGGCAGCGACCACAGGTAACGGCGGTCGCTCCGAGACACGCAACAGTTTCATCGCGTGCGACGCTCGTGACGTTGCCACCCGCTTCCACAACCTTTCCGGCAATCTCGTGCCCCAGAATGACCGGCGGGTAGTTGCGAAACGTATCGTTCAGGACGTGAATGTCGGTGCCGCACACGCCGCAGAACGCAACTTCCACTTTAACCTGGTCCGGCCCGCATGCAGGCTCCTCCACATCCAGGAGGTCAACATTTCCTTTTCCCGACGCGTACTTAACGAGGGCTTTCATAATTCAATGAATCCGATGCTCAGCTTAACAAGCGCCTGCAAGCGGAAATCCGTAGGGCACGACTTCCGTGGCGGAGTCCCGCCACGGTGGCTGTCTTTTGATGCGGCAGCACTATTATATAGTTGGACCCGCGCATGAGGCAGATCATCCTTCGCAACCCGGGTGAGTTCGTCAAAAGGGAGGTGCCGGTCCCCGCGATTTCCCCGGGAGAAGCGCTCGTGCGTATCCGCAAGGTAGGCGTCTGTGGAAGCGATTTTCATGCCTTCACCGGAAGCCATCCCATCTATACCTACCCCAGAGTATTGGGGCACGAACTTGCTGGAGAAATTGTCGAGGTCAGCGCTAATGATTTCGATATCCGCACCGGCGACTGCTGTGCCATAGAACCGTACATTAGTTGCGGACATTGCAAACCTTGCAAGGCTGGCCGCAACAACTGCTGCGAAAGCCTTCGCGTGATCGGTATTCATTTGGATGGCGGGATGCAGGAGTTCTTGCCGGTTCCTCTGGCGCTTTTGTACAAGTCGGAAAAACTCTCGCTGGAAGAGCTTGCCCTGGTCGAAACTCTCGGGATTGGCGCGCATGCAGTAAGCCGCAGCAAAATTGGGCAGGGGCAATCCGCTCTGGTGGTAGGAGTTGGTCCGATTGGCCTCGCCGTGGCCGAGTTCGGTCGGGCTGCGGGAGCGGATGTCTGTGTTGTAGAAAAGAATCAATGGCGAAGGGACTTCGCATACAGTCTCGGAATAAAGGCACTGGCTGAACCTGATGAACTCCTTTGCGACGTAGTCTTCGACGCGACCGGAAGCGCCGCCTCAATGTCGCGAAGCTTGTCCTATGTCGCCCCTGGCGGTTCCCTGGTGTTTGTTGGTCTGACTAAGGAACCCGTGATGCTGGACGATTCGCTGTTGCACACGCGCGAAGTGACAATCTATGCCAGCCGCAACAGCCATGGGCAATTCCGCCGAATTATCCGCATGCTCGAAGAAAGACAGATCAAAACCATACCCTGGATTACAGACCGCATGACCTTGGCGCAAGTCCCCGCGGAATTCGAGGAGCTCTCCAGCCGGCCGACATTGATTAAAGCAATTGTCGATGTAGAAGAGCCGAGAAGCTAAGCCGGTCAGACATCCTGGCTTGAACGGGGCGGTCCGTCGGCTCTCACCCCGATCCATGCTTCCAGATACAATGCACGTTGGCTTGCCCTATCCTTGGCCTGTCTGATCCTATGGAGCGATCCCCAATTCGCCGATTATTAATTCAACGATGCATAGCTGCTCCATGCGTGCTTGTGTGCACCTTCCTTCTGACGCCACTCCTGTGGGGGCGCGAGAATGTTCACCGGACCTGTCAGATTCGAAGCACATCCTTTCAAGGCTGGGATGCGGAAGAAATCTCCAATGACTGGTTGCAACTGAGCATCGTCAAGCAACTTGGTGGCCGGCTGATGCAGGTCAATTTTGCCGGTCACCCATACCTATTTGTTAATCCCGGATACAAGGGCAAGTACATCTCTCCCGCACAGGCCAACGGCAAATGGATCAACTACGGAGGAGACAAGCTCTGGCCACTCCCCGAGGGGCGGGGCGATGAGCGGCACTGGGCAGGACCCACGTCCGATGTGCTGGATGACGGCGACTACGATCTGAAGGTGATCTCGCAAGCTCCGGTCTGCGCGGTGCGTCTGGAGGGCCCCGCCGACCCGGTTACCGGTTTGCAGTACTCTCGTGAAATCAGTCTAAGTGCCGACTCTCCACACATTTCATTCCACGCTGTCATGACTAACGCCACGGGACATCCCATTCGATGGTCAATGCAGTCGGTCACCCAATACGACACTTCCGATGTTCGCAATCCCGCCGAATCCAATCGGAATTTCTGGGCCTTTACGTGGATTAATCCACTCAGCGGATATTTCAACGGATATCAGGTCCGATCCGGCCTCGCCGATGATCCTTCCTTTGCGGTGGACAGCGGACTCTTCAAGTTGCACTGGGCGTATCTGGAAAATGAAGTTTGGCTCGATTCCGTCGCCGGCTGGCTGGCCGTGGTGGATGCCGACAGCCAGTTTGCGATGGTAGAGCGATTTCACCCGGTAAAGGGCGCGGACTATCCCGGCAAAGCGTCGTTAATTTTTTATAAGAATGGTGCGTCGCTGGAACTGAACGAGAATGGCAGGCCGGTGCTTCGTTCTTCGGAGGTCGAAAGCGCTCCTTATTACATGGAGGCGGAAATCAACAGTCCGCTCGTGGAACTGCAACCTGGAGAAACCTACAGCATGGATACAAACTGGTGGCCGACCCGCGCCGATGGCCAGCTTCGCAATGTTGTCGACTCAGGAGTTATTCTTTCGCCGCTTACTGCGGTGGCTTCCAACGCCTCAATCCTGCTTTCTGGATCGTTCGGCGTTTTCTTTCCCGGCAAACTGCAGGCCCATCTTTTCGATTCTCAAGGACTGAAACTACAGACTCTCGATCTGACATCAGTCGAACCCCAGACGCGCGTCGAGCTCCGCCAGGAGATGAGGCCGTCGAAGCGCCCAGCCCGGGTTTCGATTCATCTTCTTGACGATCAGGGAAATGATCACGGTAGTCTGGGAGAAGCAGTGCTTCCATCTGGAAACACCCGTGTCAGTGGGCCATAAAACTCGGTGATATCAAGCGGCTATCCCAGTCCTAGTCAAATTTACGACCGCTTACGAGGGCATGATAAACACCTACAACCGAGCAGTTGCAAGTTCAGCTGTCACGGGAGCAACTACCCCCAACCTGAAAGCATTCCTAAGCGAGCGGGACGCGCTGCTTGCCGAAGCTACTAATCGTGCATCCCGAGACCGCTTGTCGTGGCAGAATGACTCTCACTCGGCAACGGTCCGGCTCGAGAGTTCGAGCGATCCACCGTGCTGTCTGTTGTAGGGGAATCATTCAGCGTCGCGTATAGCGCTAACTTCGCTTATCCATCGGAACATGCCGCTGCCGGATGGCGTGGTGGACACCCACAATTCCATAGTGGTAGCAGGAGAGTGGTTCCCCAAAGGGCCGGACTTAATCCCAGTCAAATTGAACAACTCCGTTCAGTAGTCGTTATACCGTGATCCGATTACGCGGGACACTCACAACCCCGGTCAATGCATTATGAGACAACGCCTCGTAAATATCTGGTCGAGGACGGTTGGGTGCAGAAGGAAGCTGGAAAAAGCCACTCAAGAATGGCACTGTACCTTGAGGGAAAGACTCCGTTGAACGCGATGATCTTTCCCCCAAGGAGGCAACTCAATGAGTCGCGACATTAAGTATATCGGTATGGACGTGCACAAGGAAGCGACCGTAATCGCGGTGCTGAACGGCAGCGGCAAGCTGGTGATGGAGTCGATCGTGGAAACCGAAGCCAGCAGCATACTGCAGTTCATCCACGGTCTGCGGGGCGAGTTGCAGGTAAGCTGGGAAGAAGGGACCTGGGCAGCCTGGCTGTACGATCTGCTGCAAGCCACACGTACACCAAGTGCTGGTCTGCGATCCGCGGCGGAATGCCTTATTAAAGGAAGGCAACAAGAGCGACAAGATCGATGCGCGCAAGCTGGCCGACTTGTTGCGCACGGGCATGCTGCGCCCGGTCTATCACGGGGAACACGGACTACGGACGCTGCGCGAGCTGGGGCGCAGTTATCAGACCATCAGCCAGGATCTGAACCGGGTGATGAATCGGATCAAAGCTCTCTACCGCGGTTGGAGCATCCCTTGTGCAGGGACCCAGGTGTATGCTCCGCGTTATCGGGAACAGTGGTTGAACAAGATCCCGCATGCCGGGGTGCGCCGGCGCGCCGAGCTGCTGTATCAGCAGTTAGATGGATTGCAGACGTTACGACGAACCCTGCGTCCTGAGTTATTGGCGGAGAGCCGGAAACACAAAGCCTGCGAAACTGCTGCGCCAGATTCCCTGCATTGGTCCGATCCGAGCCGCCCGCCTGATCGCACTGATGCAAACCCCGCACCGCTTCCGTAGCAAACGGCAACTCTGGACCTACAGTGGGCTAGGCATTGAAACACGCGACAGCGCGCAATATCGCTTTGTCCGCGGACAACTGCAACATGCGAAAAAACCGCAGCAGATTCGGGTCTGAATCAGAATCACAACCACGAGATGAAAGAGATCTTCAAGGGAGCCGCCACCCGGGCCAGCTGTGGAGTGGGTCCGTTACACGACTTCTATCTGAGTTTGCTGGCCAAGGGAATGAAGCCCGAGATGGCGCGGCTGACGCTAGCCCGAAAGATTGCAGCCATTGCTTTAACACTTTGGAAGAAGGAGGAACGTTTCGACGCCGAACAACTGAAGCCACAAGCAGCTTGAGCGTCGCACAGAACTCAGGTGGTCTCCCAGGTCTCATGCCTCGGTGGTGACCCATCGGTTCTGCGATGCTCGGGTTCGAGGGAGAGTATCCATGCACTCATTAGGCGCTTCGTGTGCTGCTGCAGGCAGCACCGAGTCTCCGGTCAATCCTATGCCCCCTCGGATAACCCAAAAAAGCCATAGGCCTCGAGCCTCACATAGGATGATGGTTGGCACTTAAAGCCAACGGTTGGCTTGCGCAGCTTCGCAACGAATGGTGTCGGGACCGCTGCATGAAACCACTCAAGGGAAACCAGCGACTGCGATCCGTATCCCTGTCGTACTCTGTGGCGCTCCAGGCGTTAAACCAAAATCCTCTCCACGAAGAAGAAGGGGCCTGGATGCAAGCACCGATCGAGGTCTCACCGAGAGGAGTCGAGAAGTGTTTTCGCTTGACATCCTCTCTCATAGGATGAGTGTGATAGCGATGTTACGCCAACCGTCTAGGCTTCATCTCCAGCAAGGCCAGATCCAGTTTCGTTCGGATAGTTGAAGAAGAGCTGATTGCCGTCGGGATCATCGACCACCAGAAGTCGGTAGCCCCACAAACCCTCGTTGACTAGAACGCCGTTGGCCTCGAGTTCCTTGCGCAGCGCGTCCAACGCGGCGACCGCCGCCTCCCGCGTCTCCGCCTCGACGTTCAAAGAGATGAACATCAGCCCATTGCCAATCTTCTCCGGCCACGTGTCGGCAAGGATAAGCGCGCACCCCTGCCGATCGACCTGTGCGACGTGCGCTCTGCCGTCCTCGCCGTACCGCCAGGAACTCGTGAAGCCGAGCCGGTTAACGTAAAAGCGGAGCGAGTCCTCAACGTCGGTCACGTGTAGGACGGGTCGCGCGAACCAGTCTGTCATAAGCTATGGCGTCTTTTCCTTCATGGTTATAGATTCGACGTCGCCTTCGGGCTTCTCCGTTGCGGCCGCGTTACAACGCCGCCATTACGACTACCGTAGCGGATAGTGACTAAGGAGCGCAATTGGGCAAGTCAACCGGACGAGAATGAATAATTTCGGGTTCGCCGAAGAGGATCGCTGGTTCGGTTGCGAAGAAATAAACTGCCCAATAGCCCGCAACCAGAAAGCCAGCACAATTCGCCATTTCATGGGGCTAGTCCTACCTGCCATCATTGTACGAGTTTCCATTTGCGACGCGTAACCGTTGTAATCGCATTATAAAAGGGCGCCCCTTTTGGAGTAGGTTGTGATTGTTCACATCATCACCTACGAAAAGGAGCACCCTTAATGAACAGTGAAAAGTATATTGGGCTGGACGTTCATCAAAGGGGTGGTGTCCCGTTGTAGTGAGTGAAATCGCGATGTTACCTCAACTGGCCGTTTGCGCTTTGTATAATCTTTCCTCGGTAAGTCGGCGTGGGCTGCACTAGACAGTTTCATCAGGCAGAGGGCGAGGTCCCAGAGGTGTTTAGAACCTTGCACGAACGCTTAACGGCGGGATACCCCTGGATCTCCTCTTTGCCAGACGACGATGTTCGCTCCTGCATGTGGTTGAGACCAAGTCCCTTGGCCTTCCTTGGCTCTTCGAGTTTAAAGCCCACGCCGCAATCACTGACCGTGAGATGAATCTCATTCGCCGTTTCCTTCAATTGCACATTCAACCGCCGCCCCCGCTGTGCTTCGCCGCATTGTATAGGGCTGCCTATAGTTGTTCTTTATATTTACTTCGAAGGGCACGGTTTTCAAACTTGGTCCTTTGCCAGTGATTCTTCTGAGCGCCTTCGTGCTGTCTACGCTGGTTTTTTGGCCGCGCAAGCCCGCGATCACCTGTTAACCACAATCGGGATTTTCACAGTGGTCGGCCAGTAATAGTTTGCGTAACCGGGTGATTAGACTTCACGACGGAGGCAATGAGTGTAATTGCGATGCTTCAACAGTTAGATGCAGTATCCGCTGACAGACCTGATGTCATTCTTACGTGCGTCAAATCCTTTTCCTGCGCTACAGATTTGCCCCAACAATCTGACAGTGACGTGCGACCATTTTCCGCGCCAGCTTCCTCGACAAATTGCTTGAACTCGCCGGCAGAGCGTTGTACGCCGCCAGCCTTTACGCTTCGTCGCAGGAGAACTTCTATGGCCCGCAAGGTTCTGATCGACGCCAACGTTCTGGACCAGGTTAATCGGGGGAATAAGGCCGCCGCTGACGCGTTACAGGCAATGCGTCGCAATGGAGACACCGTTTACGCGAGCCAGCAGGCTTACGAGGAAATGGTCAACAAGCCAGACATCCCGAGGACCGCAGCCGCTAACCGGGAGTTTTTGCGCGACCTAGGCATTCAGGTCGCGCCGGCGGGAGCGATGGCGGCGCGGGTGGATGTCTACGCGAATAACACCACCCCCACCGGATCGGTGTTGTCGACGGAAGACGCTCTCGTTGCGGCGCAGGCCAAAGCCATCAATGCCGAGATGTGGAGCTTCGATCGTGCCTATCGGAACAATTCGGCAGCGGTTCAGAAGATGGGCATTCGCTTGGCGCCGGAGTGCCAGGTTCCGCTCGTGGCGACCGGAGCGCAAAAGGACTACCGGGTGGGGCGTGCTCTGATGAACCTCGCGCCCATTGAAGTCAGTCTGATGGGACAGGTCAGACGGCCCGGGCCAACGGGCGGGACCAGTGGAGCGTACAGCCCTTCGGGGTATAGTGCCACAGTAGGTGTGCCGGACATCGACCTGCCTGAAACGGGTGGGCCGTCGGCTCGCGGCGAAGCGATCGGTAACGGGATTCTGCTACTGCTCGAGGGCGTGAACGTCGTACTGAACCTGGTCAACGACGAGATTCAGAAGAGGGCGGTAAACCAGGCTTTGGACAAAGTACGGCCGGCAATTTCGCAAGCCCGGGCCGACAATCCGCAGTTGGGAATCCTTCTGCTCTTCTATTACAGACAGGTGGAAGCCCAGTCTGACAGCCTCATCAAACCCGGGGCTATCTTCAACTACTTTCTGTGGGGCAAGGGCGTTACGCGCGACGAGGCGGTCGAGGACATCTTCGCCGGTCCGCTGCTACTTCCAGGGCACGGCACGAGGGAGCGGGAATTTGACCAGGAGATGTGGATTCCTCCTCTGCGAAAGACGACGTTGACACAGGCACGGGCGCCGTTCCCGCCGCTGGCATTAGGCCGTTTCCTGATGAACACAAAGAAGAAAGTCACGTTTCAACTCGTCACGTTCGACCTTGTGCAGGGCTTCGATGACCGTGTGGAACGGAATCTCGAAATCGAGAGCGGCGCTAATGTCAATTTCGCAATTCTTGACCCACCGGACGAAATCCGCTGGTTGACTCTGAACGCGGGGACGAAGAGTCTGAAAGTGTCTCTCAAGAGCGTCAAGACTTCGAATGGGCATACGATTCCGGTAGTGGATCTGGACACTTGGAGCCCGTTCAGCGCAGCGGCAGCGATGGTTTTCCCCGTGGACGATTGGGGCGAGGAGGTTTTTTCGTATGTCGACCAGACCGAAGACAACTCGGTGATCCAGGCGTTGAACCCGTACATCAATTTCAAGATGATCCGGTGGGTGAGGGCGGAAAACATCGAACTGGTTCGCTGGGTCGCGAAGAAGCGGGCTTAGGCGCGGGCAAGAAAGTGAACATCACGATTAAAGCAGAGCCAGGGTCGATCCCCTTATATTATAGGCTGGACCGTTAAACTAGCATCTATGCGCAAACGTCTGATAACACCGAGGCCGCAGGATTCCTCGTCTCGGAATGAAGACTGGCTAGACCTTGAGTCTGCGGCCGTAGTCGAAGTGACCTCAGAGGAAAAGGAATACCCCGTCGAATCCGCACTGGTCTCAGGGGAAATGCAGGGCTGGCGTGCCGCCGATTCTGGCGCCCAGACTATTCGGCTGGTTTTCGACGTGCCACAACGGATCAGACGCATCTGGCTCGTGTTTGAGGAAACTGAGGCAGAGCGCACCCAAGAGTTTGTGTTGCGCTGGTTTTCCTCTAGAGGACACTCATTTCGAGAAATTGTGCGCCAGCAATGGAACTTCAGCCCGCCAGACACAACACGCGAGACGGAGGACTATCGGGTCGAACTCTCGGAAGTCACCGTTCTCGAATTGGTCATTGTGCCCGACAAGAGCCGAGGAATGGCTCTCGCATCGCTCAAGAGTTTACGCTTGGCCTGATGACGGTAGAATTCGCCACATTTGTAAAACATTAAGGAGATTAGGGAATGCCTACGAAGAAAAAGACAAACACCGCCTTTTTAAAAATGGCTCAAGCGCCGTTGAAGCCCTCCCCACAACTGGCTGAGGTACTGGGATCAACCGCTCCCATATCCCGCCCACAGGTCGCAAAAAAAGTGTGGGCCTACATCAAAAAGCACAAGCTGCAAGACCCAAAGAAGCGGCGGGAAATTGTGGCCGATGAAAAGCTGAAACCAGTCTTTGGAAAGGCCCGATTGGATATGTTCCAGATGACGAAGGCCATTAGCAAACACTTGACCAAGTAAACAACTGGTTAGAAATCACTGCGAAGGCTAAAGAACCCAAATTATTGATGGAGCACCGGTCGCTTCTGCCGTTTTTCGCAGTCCTACCATGATTCGCCGAGTTGTACAGTCCGGGCGGGAGACTTTCCTATGAAAAAATTGAAGGATCAAGATCAGGCAAGAGCGCGATGGAACAGGATCAGGAAAATCGAGGCGGCAATACTAGTATGCAGGGACAATTAGGTCACCGCGATGAGGACGTGGAGTTGAAGGACGCTGATTCTAACTTAGCTGAATGAGACCGCGAAAATTAAGAATGCCCGAAATCCTCTCGAATGACGGGCATTGCGTAGCACTTGGGTAGCCGCTGCGTTATGCTGCTATCTTCCCCCGCTTGAGCTTGGCCCATCGCGCTCGCTGAGCCGCCGCGATTTTGCGACGAGCTGATGCCGACATGGTTCGTTTGCTAGGTTTAGAAATAGGGACTACTTTCTGTCCTTTAACTTTCGCCCATCGTGCTTTCTGTGCGGCTGCAATCCGAGCGCGACCTTGGACAGATATCTTGCGCCGAGGTTTGGTTCCGCTGTTATCTTCGTAGACCCCGGCAAAAGCCTTAAGTGCAGCGTTCAATCCAGATAACTGCTTTTGCACGCGATCTCGTTCGTTCCTTAACTGCTCCACAATGCCAGACAAGTTGTTCAAATGAGTTTCCCCTCGGCTAAGGATTCTAGCAGAGCGTAACCATTTGAGGGTGGTTACATCAGCTCTGCCACTCAACGACACCCGCACCGAGAAAATAGGTCACTCTTTGATCGCCGAGATTTCGTCACAATCCTCCCGGCGCAACCATGAGATTCGAAGTTTGTTCCGTTCAAGGAGAATTAGATTCAGACGGTGCACCTGGAAGCTCTATGATTTCATCATAAGCAATCGCCGATCCATGCCCGAAGAGGCGGATCGCCATCACGGGCGACCCAACTTATGTATCCCGGTTGCGGCTGCGCTATAGCAGGTTTTCATAATCGCGAACTGGGGTGAGACAATCGAGGCGAAGGCGCCCGATGAGAATCACTCGAGTTCGGCTTGCAATGGCGCTCTGTGTCGCGATCGGCGCAGTGGCAGCTTGGTATTTCCTCAGAGACGGTGCCCGACAAACCAGAGCAAGGTACATCAAGCGCGAGTATCGCATTCCCATGCGGGACGGCGTGACCCTATTCACTCAGGTCTACATTCCTCGAGACACTTCGAAAACTTACCCATTCCTGATTCAGCGGACCCCGTTCAGCGTTGAGCCGTATGGCGACAATCGCTATCGCGCTCAACTGGGGCCGGGAGCCAAGTTCGATCGGACAGGCTACATCTTTGTGTTCCAGGATGTTCGCGGCAGGTTTCAATCGGAGGGAAGCTTTGTGGACATGCGTCCGCACATCGACCAGCCCGCGCCGGATCAAACCGACGAAAGCACCGATATGTACGACACGGTAGAGTGGCTGCTAAAGAATGTGCCGCCCAACAATGGCAGGGTCGGTATCTGGGGCATATCCTATCCTGGCTTCTACACCTCGGCATCCATCATCGACTCGCACCCGGCGATCAAAGCTGCATCACCCGAAGCGCCCATGACAAATCTGTTTCTGGGCGACGATGCCTATCACAATGGCGCATTCATGTTGGCGCAGCAGTTTCAGATCTATGCGAACTACTTCAAGCCTCGCACCGACGGCCCGGAGTTTGCCTCATCCCAGATTGGTCACTACTTCGATTATCGAACGTCGGATGGGTACCAGATTCTTCCTCGCCCACGGATCGAGCGTGGACAAAATTGGAGGCCTAGTCAAGAATCCACTCCTAGACGAAAATGTTCGGCACGACCGCTTCGACGACTACTGGAAAGCTCGGGATATTTCGGAGCACCTTCACAATGTACATTGCGCTGTGCTGATCGCCGGCGGATGGTTCGATGCCGAAGACCTCGCCGGTACATTTCGCACCTACAGTGCAATCGCCGAACAAAATCCCAGCGTAACAAAGGTCCTGATCATCGGACCTTGGGGACATGGAGACTGGTTACGCGCATCCGGCAATAAGCTTGGGCCGACTCGAATTCGGTTCGAACACAAGTGTGTTCTTTCGAGACGGGGTTCTCTTTCCCCTTCTTTGAACACTATCTGAAAGACGCGCCGGTTCCGGATTTGCCCGGCGCATTCGCCTTTGAGACGGGAAGTAATCAGTGGCGACGCTACGCGAGTTGGCCCCCACCCGGGACATATCCCAGAAACCTCTATCTACACGCGAATGGAAAACTCTCCTTCAATCCTCCTTCGGAGCATGAGAATTCCTATGATGAGTTCGTGAGCGATCCGGCAAAGCCGGTGCCGTATGTCGAGCATCCCCCGACTGAACTTGCCCCCGAGTACATGTATGCCGACCAGCGATTCGCGACTGGGCGCGCGGATGTACTCACCTACAGAACGGATCCTGTGGACGAGAATGTCACAGTTGCGGGTTCTATCACCGTTCGCCTCCACGTTTCCAGCAGTGCGTCGGATTCGGACTTCGACGTCAAGCTCATTGATGAATACCCAGATAGCGGTCCTTCACCGGGGTATCAGCTACTGCTTCGCGGCGAGCCAATGCGGGCACGGTTTCGCAAGTCATTCTCGAATCCAGAAGCGTTGCAGCCCGATAAGGTTACCCAGATTACTTTCACTATGCCTGACGTAAACCACACCTTTTTGCGCGGACACCAAATCATCATTCAGATACAAAGTTCCTGGTTCCCATTGGTTGATATGAATCCGCAAATATTCGAAGGGATTCCCAACGTTAAGGCTACCGATTTCATTAAAGCGAGACAGCGCATCTTCCACACAGCTCAAGCCGATTCCGCAGTCGTTATGCCGCTTCTGAAAACGGATCATAAAGAAAGGCAATAAATCTGTGTTCGGCAAAACGGAGCGTTCTCACTCTGGAGCGCCATAACGGGCTGAATTGCGTGTGCTCGACGAATGGTCCGCACTCCCGCTTCCGAAAGTCCGAAGTGCTTCACCTTGCCTTGTTGAATCAGTTCTTTCGCCGCTTCTGCGACGTCTTCGATCGGAACGTCCGGATCAACACGGTATCAGTAGAACAGGTCGATGACATCGGTCTTTATCCAAGCCAGCCTGCTTTACGTTGGCGTCGAATTTGAAGCCGACCTTGGTGGCGATCACCACCTTGTTCCGGAAAGGAGCGAGAGCTTCGCCCACGAGTTCTTCATTGATGAACAGGCCGTATGCTTCGGCGGTGTCGAAGAATGTTACGCCCCATTCGAAGCCGGATCGGATCAGCGAAATCCCCTCCTGCTTACCTACCGGTTGACCGTAGCCAGAGCTTAGCCCCATACAGCCAAGCCAGAGAGTGGAGACTCCAAGTTCCTCTTTCCAAGCTTGCGTTTTTGCATTGTTCCTCCTTCGCGGCATAGAAACAGTTTCCCACTTTCATGCGCCCGCAACGAAAGCTGGCTGCCAGATATGGAAGATTTTGACGATCACAACTCCGTTTGGAACGACTGGGTCGATCCCCCTGCTCGCGCTTACGTTGAAGCCCCATTCGGCAGCCAGGCATTCTGGTTGAGATCTGATCCACTGTCGGCCTTTAGGCATTGGCCACTTTTCGGCTCGTCACACGTTGGTCTTCACGCTTTCAGACTCCCTTGCGGAGGAAGTGAGGCAAGATTCCTATCTTCTTTCGACCCGCCCTGCATCAGCTCAACGATCATTGCAAAGAGATGATTCCGGGACTCAACTCTCACTCCGGCACGAGTGATATAGCGAATCACAATGTCAACGACACCAGCTCCCGCCGGCCTGAGATTGACCGACGGCATGGCACTGAACTGTGGCGACCCTTCTTCGTGCGTCACTCTCTTCCACTCCGCCTCCGCCATCTTCGCATCCGCTTCCGTTGTCTTTACTGTCGCTTCATAAATCCCCTTGATGAGAGGAGGGATACCCGTACCGGGAGGAACACTAACCTTAATCTCATCCCACATCCACTGTCCTACGGTAGAGAAGTTGAAATACTTGCCCTTTATGGCGTAGCCGTTTAAAAACGAGACTCTTCTTCCCGTAGGATGGCCGTTGGCAGTCCAGTTTCCCGTCTCCAGTAACCACGTGCGGAACAGACCGAGCTTCACAACCTCACCGCCGACACCATCGATCTCTACCCAGTCTCTAACCCTGACTCCGTTTGGACCCATCAGAACGAACCAACCGCAGAATGCCAGGATGAAATCCTGAAAGACCACGGTCAGTCCTGCGGTTGCTAAACCGAGGATCGTTGGCATCTGCTGTGGTACACCGAAAATGGCCAGCAAAATAAGTAAGAGGCCGACAAGTTGCGTTCCCAGATTTAGAACTGTTTTCAACGTCTGCTTTTGGCGAGCATCGCGAACCATCTTCTCCAATGCCAGTTGGAGAGCCCAGCTGGCCAGGATCACCAACATGCAGATCGCTGCAATGAAAGCCAGAGACCGCAATATCAGGTGAACTACGATCTTCCGCTGTATTTCGACTTGCTCTCCCCATCGCCCGTAGAGTGATACAAGCTGCTCGTGCGCTCCCAGGCGATCGTTGAGGATGCTCTGGATATTTTGCAGAGCGCTCAAGTGTTGGAGCCGGTCGATTCGTTCGGAATTTGATTCTGCTAAGGCCTTATCGCCCAGGCGAGCGGCTTCTGACTTCAGCCCTGTCTGATCACCTGTCAGTGCAGCCACGTCGGCCTTGGCCAACTGCTCAGCCTGGGCAATCAGTTGTTTCCTGTCGCGGAGGGATCGCCACGTTGATAGCTGCCGCGACAACGTCCGGTACTGTTCGGCTGAGGCGACCGCAGTTTGCCCGTCGTCCTTGGAGGCGGTATCCCTGTACTGCTTCACGGCAGCTTGCCTTGCCGCTAGTTCCTGCTGAAGCTTGACTCGCTGATCTCCGCTTTCGCGCGCGAGGTCGTCGATTGAATCGGTAAGCTCGTTTTGGTCGAGGCCAAGTTGCGCTTTCGCAATCTCCAAGTCGCTGCCATTGGAAACTGTACCCGTTGGTCTCGTGGCCGTACCTGCACTGAGTGCAGCGATCCGAGCCTGGTCGTTCTTGACCGTCTCCTGAAGCTCGTTGACCCTTTGCTGCAACACCAGTGCTTTACCGGTTAGATTTGGTTTTTCAAGGCTCGCCTGCCTCAGTGACTGGGAGAACGCCTGGTCAACCTCGTGATCCGCAACGCGCTCGGCCTCCCGGGCGAGCTCCTTCTCCTCTGTCGACTGTGCCAGGGCCGCCAGGGTTGAGGCTGTCTGCCAGGGCCGTTGATCCACAACTCCGTGCGGTACGTAGGCTCCCGTCCAGTCCCCCTTCCTGGCCTGCAGAAACGGAAGATATGCCATCACCCCGCGAGTCAGAAACGCACCTGCCAGCGTGCCGGCCAACACAATCAGCAGGACTAGCACAATCACCATGCGAGCCCGATTCATACGCTTTGCACCTCTGGTTGACTGTACCGCAAACGCCCCTCAGAATGGCTTAGAAGACAATACCGGCATGCCAGATGAGTCTCGGATCGCCGGCTGATCCCCGCCCCGGTTTGGTTTAGACGCGTACTGCCTGTTTAACCTCATCCTGGCAATTCCACAGTTGCACAACCAGCTAGCAGACACCGCCTCACGCCCTGCACGGTTCCCTGCACAGATGCCCGAGACTAGGCCCTCTGGGACATCATATTGAGTCTCGTGCGAGTGTTAAGGTGTCAGATATTGTGAATTTTTGGTGTGCGGCGGCGCCTATATTAGAGGGGATCACCACGACAACATCCGCACCCTCGGAATCCTTCAAGCGAACGCTAGCCCTGTCGGAAAAGCGACTCCCCTATCATTTCTTCATCCATTTGCCCTAGCCGCCGCATGATTTTCAGCGGGATGAAAAATACGAAAGTCCCTCGCAATCCCAGGATGGAGACAATAGTTGTGTTCGCTGTGCTCTCTGCCGCAGTCGTCGTGGTACTCTTCTACGTTCTCTCACGCTGAATCCATGGACAGAAAAATCCATTGTTTTGAGTCTTACGACGTTTTGAGTCTTATGACGCTTTGTTGAGCCGACTCTTGAGGACCGAGCGATTCACGAGCGAAGCGTCGATCGACCTGGGGTTAGAAGAGTGTTAGAAGAGTTCAGAATATTTCCGTCAGCGGTCGCAAGCGTCGGAACCCCGACTTTAGATCTTTTTTGCCGGAGCTCGTCCTTTTCCTTGTGACAATCTCGTTGAAGCGCACCCCCACAGTCCCGCGTTGACCCGAGATGCCGGAAACGCGGGACATCGCTAGCGGGAATGTCAGTGGCGATGAAAGCAGATTAATTCCCTCCTCCAATTGTGGGAAATCCTTGCGGAGACATCGAACTATTCTTGACAGGGTAGTTTCTAGCAGAGCAGTGGTGTGCTCGCAAGTTGGACATGGGATGTAGTAAAGAGGTTCTGGCATCGGCAACTCCTTCCGAAACTAAGCAGATCCTAACAACTCAGCAAAAGTCAATGTCCAGAGTGCGGCGCCCGGCGGGCCTGCCGAAAACGTGCCGGAGAATCACTTCCCGTGCGGTTGCGCCCGCCAGAAAGTAGTTGGTTCCATGCCTGCGAGCGACCTCGTCGATCTTCCGAATGGCTTCGAGGGTCAGCGGATCGATCTGGTCATGGCTAATTTCTAAGGGCAGGCTCAATGAGTCGCTCATAAATCATCTTTGCTGCCTCGAGGTTTCTTCCGTCAGTGGTCGCGGTGAGATCGGCATAAGCGAGAAGTGGCGGTACGAGATCATCGACCGCCGGTACCTCATCTGTGTTCCAGAATGCATCGAAGATCTCGACATCTCCTGCCGTGTCAGCCCGCAGCCGTTGGTCCGCAATAAGGCTCTTCGCTGTGTCGTGCGCATAGATGGTCGCCGTTTGCGGTTCAAGGTAGTGTAATAGACGGTTGGCTGCCACTTCCCCGCCCCACAGTGCATGGTACGCTCGCAGATCCAATCCCTTTGTCCATCCCGTCCGCGGCGCTCGAAATCTCCGTCGATTGAGCTTCGGTCGCAGGATCGTTGGATACACCGCCACCCATTCCTGGACCAGTCGTGGAGCATCCAGTAATTTGCGCCGCGCGCGCGCGCCTTCTGGGACTGTTCCAACATGGCCGCGAGTTCCCAGTTCCTTCATCACCGGCCCGACTGTACCCAAAGCCACTCGCGCCGCCGCCGCGATCTCTCGATACGTCCCATTCAGCAAATCCGGCTTGCACAGCAACGTAAAAACAAATTTGAGTCCGGCTGGGTTTGTAGTCCTGCCTTCTTCCTCGGCTTCAAACTCCGCCGTTCTGCGCCTCCCGGTGACATAGAGATGGAGCCCCTCACCCTGGAGAAAAACATTGCCGGCAGTGTCAGCAAAATAGAGGTCCATCTCCCGGCATCGTTGCGCTGCCTGCACCGTCACATGAGGTGCAGCAATCATCAAGGGAGGCTTGGCTCGTCGCGGCCAAAGCGCTCGCATTTGTTGCAGGGTCTCGAATCGATCGACATTCTTCACTTCCACAGCGTACTGGGCGGTGTGTTTTGGGCCATCAATTCCCACCAGTGCGTCAGGGTGGATTACGGTGTGCCAGTCAAACACGGGCTGCCACTGCAACACCCGTGCGGTCAGGCCGGTTTCTCGACCCAATGCCTCGAGCACTTTTTCGAGTATGGTGCGTTCTCTAGTAGTTTCACCCGTAAGACCTCCCGCGCGTGTTCATATATTTATATTGTGCACGAAACGTGAACATCATCACATGATGAACACACTGGCAATCTACGCCATATACCATCAATCGGATACCAGCATTACTATTGTTCACGGATCGTGAACATTCCTCAAAGATGAACGCATTGCTATCCCGCGCACACCTCGGCCGTTCTAACCTTCTTCTCTCCTATCGCGCCATCCTCGGGATGGACGCCGCTCAGCTGCGGCTCGGACGGGCGGTTCGGACCGCGCCGATTTGCGCGCCAAACCAACTCCAACCGCCTCATTCCGCTACGAGAAAACAGCTGACGGCAATGTCGTGCAGCTCGACCTGCTGACCGATCTGCCACGCACTAAGGAAGACGAATCCACTCTCAGAGTCTACGGCGCGAGAGGCAGTCTCGACTTGTGCCTGGTCGACGGCGCCGAAGATCTGAAGACCACGTAGAGATCATGCGCATCGGATGAACCGGACGGGTGAAATTCGTTGAAGCTCAAGGCATCGATTTGAGCTACTCAGAAAAGATCGGTCCCGCCAAAGGCTTGTCGCATGGCGGGAAGATCACCCTGCTTTCCGGGATGCAGCCTGTTGAGGAATTCTCGACTCTGGTGCACGAGATCGGACACGAAATGCTACACCGAGGCGATCGCCGCGCCCTCACCTCTAAGACTCTCCGCGAGACCGAGGCCGAAGCGGTGGCGTTCGTCGTCTGCCAAGTTATTGGACTTGAAAACGGAACTTTTGCTTCTACTACATTCAACTCTGGCAGGGAGATGCCGATCTCTTGCGCGAAAGCTTGGAGGTCGTCCGGCAGACCGCGGCCGTGATCCTCGGGGGCATCACCCCGAGGCTCCGATGGTGGCCGCCGCCTGACGAATACCTGGCTTGAGGCGCTCACCTGACCTCGGCCAGGGGCATGGTTACAACTGTTACCCGTCCAACCACATCGGCATCTCCTGGATAGCGCACGTGTTTCGACGGCCTTCGCGATTGAGGAGAGGGAATAAGAACAAGCTGATTACCATCGACTTCGCACCAGCTGCACATATACGTGTCACGCAGATCGACGAAGTAAATCGGGCGATCAAATTCGTTTTGCCAATCCTTCTTAATCTTCGTCTGACGCGAGTCGATCTGCACCAATGATCCGGGGCGAATGATCGGATACAGGGTGTAGTCTTCCAACCCAATGTATCCGTACAGAGAAGTCCGCCAATCCGTTTTCTGGAGCAGCCCGATTGGAACTTCACCCCAGCGTTCAAACATGCGCGAGACCAGATTGGTTTGTTCAAGCCCCACATTGTCACGAAGTCCGAGCGGCGCGGTGATTGTTCCATTGGCATTAATCGCCGGAGAGGGAACTAGACACGTGCGCGGCAAGTCCACGAGCCCTTGCTCTTGGCCGATTTGACGGACGTCCAACCCAAAGAAGCCCAAAATTTCATCCAGACTGCGTTGATAGATCAGGCTAAGACTGTGAAGCTTGTAGAGCTTAGGCTTGAATTTTCCGGCTTCGACGTCCGCTACCCAGGTGTGCGAGATGTAGTAATCCGAGTCATTCCTCTTCAGCGCAATCGCTTGACTCATGCGCTCTACATCCCGTGTGGACAGACGGAGACGTTCTCGTTCGGCTCTGAGCCGCCGACCAGCATCCGGGCACGATGTCGTGGCCAACATCGACTGCAAACCTCGGAGGTTGGCGCGTATCTTATCGCAAATTAGACCCTTGTCTATAGCGATAGTGGAAAGATTTCTGAAAATAGGAACTCGAACTAGATGGATCTAAGTCACCCCGACGGCTGCCCGTCGGGGGAGAGAAAGGTCTGACCGGAATTCCGACCACCCATCGGGCCTGGCCATTCATTCATCCCGATGCCTGAGACCGCCCCTGCGTGCGGCCGTTTCAAGCAACTGGCCGCGATTGCGGACACGCCAGCAATATTCGTCACGGCTTCCGCGGCTCACGGTTATATCGACCGAGACTCCGCAAGCACCCATGTGAAACCGGGGTCTGATCACTGTGCCTTAAAGGCGGGAACGTCTTACTTTTCATGGAAACCACCAGGTACAGCGGGTCACGCAGTAACTCCTCGCGGAAATAGAGAGAGGGCTTCCGTGCGTTCCCAGCGTCGTTCGCGAACTGCTAACAGCCTCATCGAACGAGTTCAGTCGATTTTGGCCAGCAAGGATCTCACTCTTCATCGAGTATCGCGCCAGTCGGAAACGATTTACGGGCGTTCGTCGCCCTACTTCCTTCCTCATAACCTGTATTTTGATCTCCGCTCCGGAACGTTTAGCCCAAGCATCCATCAGCTTTTCGCCCTGAGTCGCATTTCGGGCTATCTATTTGCCGACTGGCTGCGCGTATTTGGGTTTCATCTGGAAGACCTTTCCCGACTGCAGATTCTGCTGCCCTCACGCCGCACCGTCCTCTTGAATTCCTCACTCGACGATTCGAATGGCTGGATTCCATGGTTCGACAACAGACCACATACCACACCCGCCCCCGCGATTGCTCCCTTGGCGCATCTGTTGAAATTCACACATCTCCGACGGCTCCGTTCGCTGTCGGAAATCGCCGGTCGCAGTTTTATTTACGCAAAGATTGGCCAAGACGACGTTTTGGCTTTCCCAGATCTGCTTCCGGGTAGCATCGTACGAGTCGATCCCTCGATTGCCGATGGCTTGATTACCGCGAAGGGCGGTGTGACATCCAGTCGTATTTTCCTACTTCAACACTCTAAGGGACTTTTCTGCTGTCGCTTGCGCGTCTTCGAAGGTGGCCTGATTGTGCCAGTCACTACTCAACTCCCGTATGCTCAAATCGAACTACCGGTTCCGGGCGCAGCAAACCTGCTGGGCACCGTAGATCTGGAGATTCGCCCCGCGCAAGGTGTGGAACAGCCCGAGGTTCCGAAGGACTTGTCGAAGCATTGGACGCCTGGGGTTCTCACTCCTGGACTGAAGTTAAGTCATCTCTTGCGCAGCGCACGTACCCGATTAAACCTGTCTCTCAGAGAGGCTTCAGCCATGACCCGCCGAATCGCAGAGTTGCTCGGTGACGATCGCTACGCCATATCCCAGAGCTCTCTAAGCGATTATGAGGTACTCGACATGCCGCCTCGTCACTTCCACAAGGCAATGAGTCTTTGCGTCGTCTGCGGTCTCCTATTTACCGTGTTCCTGAAAGCGATCGGCATCCTGCTGGAAGAGTCTGGTATTGAATCCATGCCTGACTACTTTGTTTCCCGGGCCTCTCCCCAAGGCGCCCATAACATCGCACGCGATGACGACGACGTTTTCACCGAGGGATTTCTGGAGAAGTTGCTCAAGGAATGCGGTGGCGTCCCCTTCTTTCTACGAAACTCCATAGAAGGAATTTCGGGTTTGTCCGGCGTTTCCCTGGACGACTTTGTTTGGATCGGCGGAGAACAGAACCCGCTTCACCCATATCTGACCAACGGATTGCTCGTCCTGGTGAATCGTCGCAAGAAGAGGCCGACATATTTCCGATCAAAGCCGCTTTGGCAACAACCGATCTATGTCCTTCAGAAGCGTGACGGAACATATTTGTGCGCATGCTGCGGCATCGAAAATGGGACGCTCGTAGTTCATCCATATTCACATCAGTTCTATCGCCCGATACAGCTTCGATATCATCATGATGCCGAAGTCATCGGACAAATTGTCGCGGTTGCGAGAAAAATGCTTTAACCCGTTCGCTTTCCGGACAAACCGAGTTATGCCATTTCATAAGAACTCGCAAACTCGCAGAGTAATCCCTTCGCATTGATGGAAAAGCGAATAGTTCACTCATTTTCTCGACACTCTCATCGGGACACCTTATCGTCGTTCCTCGGGCGTGAGGTCTTGTCTTCTCTTGTTGGATGAGCAAAGCCCTAAGCCGTCGTGGCTGCCGAACGAACTTCGTTGGCTCTCCAAACAGATTCGACCACTCCTGCACCTCCACCTGGGAAGTTTCCTCTGCATCACCGCCGGAAGCCTTCTGGGCCTGCTCACGCCGCTCGTACTCAAGTGGCTCATTGATCAGATCCTCCCTCACAAGCAGGTTGGGCTGCTCGTATTGTCCGTGGTCCTACTCCTTGTCGGGTACCAAGGCAGAATGGCTCTTTCCAGCCTCGGCAACTACTTGATGTTGAGCGCCGCGCAGACCACAGGACTCTCATTGAGAATGCATCTGCTTCGGCATCTTGACACGCTCTCGGCGGACTACTACGAAGACACACCTGTGGGCAAGGTGATGTATCCGCTTAAAGAACCGATTGACGAGATCTCTTACTTCGGATCCGACCTTCTGCCCGCAATTTTACGGGTGTTGCTAACGACGTGTTTCACAGTTGCGACCATGTTCACGGTCAGTCCGGCGCTCACATGGGCGATCTTGCCCCTCGTCCCAACGTTCTTGATGGTTCGCGGGCACTTTCGGCGAAAGCTCATAGCGGACTCCGACTTCGCGCAAGGCGACCGGCGCGCATGGAGTCAATTCCTCGAAGAGCATCTCTGTTCTGTGATTCCGATACAACTTTTGGGTCAGCAAAAGCGGCAAGAGCGAATGGCCTTTCGGCGTTTGGCTCGGTCGGTCCGATCACAACAAAATTTGTTTAGAAGCAGCGTTTGGTTCACCGTGGCCAGTTCGGCGGCAGTCGTCCTGTCCATGTGTGCCGTGATTGGATTCGGTGGTATGAAGGTGCTCGCGGGTGCCTTAAGCGTGGGAAGCCTGGTGGCTTTCTACAGTTTTACAACCCAGCTTTTTGAACCGCTCAGCGGAGCCGCCGAACTGTACGCAAGGGCACACAAAACCTTCGCCAGCATCCGGCAAGTGCAAGCAACCCTGGCTTTGAGGCCGGCTATCGCGGACGCCCCTGCGACCGTTCGTCTGTCGCAGCAGCATTCGGCTCAGATTGACTTTTGCGGAGTCGAGTTCGGCTATAGGCGTCAGAAAGACATGCTCCACATTCCGTCACTCCGGATCCTCGCCGGCGAAAAGATCGCCATCGTCGGGGACAATGGTGCAGGAAAGAGCACGTTGGCGAAACTCCTTACCAGGATTTATGACGTGGATTCGGGCCGCATCTGCGTTGGAGGCGAGGACATCCGCGGCATCCAGTTGGAGAGTCTGCGCAGGCATATTTGCTACTTGGCGCGAGAACCAGTCTTGTTCGATGGAACTTTAGCCTCCAACCTGCTCTTCGTGAAGCCGGCAGCTTCCGCGTGTGAATTGCACGACGCCATTGATTCTGTCGGCTTGTCTACCCTTGTCGCAAGTTTGCCCAACCTACTCTGCCAACGGACTGGGCCTGGAGGCTGCCAACTCTCCGGCGGTCAACGTCAGCGACTCGCCTTGGCACGCGCTGTCTTGCAGCAGCCTCGAATCTTAATCCTGGATGAAGCGACTTCTTGCCTTGATGCTCATTCCGAACAACTCATACTCGGAAATATTCAGCATTGTCTTCCCGGAGTAACCCTTGTCCTGATCTCTCACCGACTTTCTACTCTGGCAGGCTTCGGACGGGTTCTGGTTTTCCGCAACGGAAGGATCGTCACCGACCAAAATCCTAGCTCTTTGCCATTCGATAGAAGCACCCATTCCGAGCCTTAGGACCTCCATCTCCAGTCCATCGGACATTCCGCCTTGTCCCGCGGTTGGTGCGGCCTCCATGCCTCCGATTAATTATGCACTTTTTTGGCATGTGCCCAGCGAACGTTGCGGAGTGCGCAATAACCAGGCACCATGAATCAACACCATCGCCTCCGATGACGAGCAATCACGAATCCGTCACCATTTCCCGAATCTGTTGGTGGTCTCGCTCACAAGCTCCACCGGTATAATTCCAAGGCCGTGAGCAAGTTCGATGACACTACGGAGCGTGGGATTGATGAGACAGCGTTCCAACTCGCGCAAAGACGAGCACGGTTGGCTGAAGAAAAAGGCTACCCGCGCTTTTAAACTGTAGGCCGAGCAAACAAACAGCTGACTTCGACGTGAAAGCGGATTTTCCGTGAAGGGTGCTCTCAGTAGATCCGATTGATATTCCACAAGATTCGCTTCGACTTGTTGCTTTCCCGAAAATTTCCAAGTTTTTCTGGCCTTCGAGGACCAGAGATGACAAAGTGCATTCCAATAGAACAGCACACAAGGACGAACAAAATGTACACAGTTTCTAAAGCCGTGCGAACAACTCATGGACAGGATGGGGCAGTAGTGCTTGACATTCAGCGTGGACGGGTGCTTCGTCTCAACGCGACAGCATCGTTCATTCTCGAACATCTGCAACGAGGCGAACCCGAGCTACAAATCATCGAGGAGTTTTGCGAATGTTTCTGCATCTCTCGTGAGGTCGCTCAGGCGGACATTGGCGAGTGCCTCATATCCATGGAGCAAGTGGGCTTGGTTCACAACGACGCTACAGAGATGCTCCCGTGACGCAACAAACAAATAGCCGCCTATTCTCTCGGTTTCCATCGCTATCGATGCCTCGCGGAGCTGGAGCGCAGCAAGGAGAACGAGCAATGAACTTCCTGGTCTGGCAAGCCTTGCTTGGACTGCTGGCATTTGACCTTCTGGGCTTGGGTCGAAATTTCGCGAGAATGCATCTCTGCGTGAGTAAATGGCCTATCGCGACACAAGTGATGCAGGGAAACGAAGTCGATCGCGTCTGTTGCGCCATCAACGACGCTTGTATCTGGTATCCGAAACGAGTCTTATGTCTGCAACGTTCCGCAATTACAACCTGTTTACTTAGGAATTGTGGTATCCCAGCCAAGATGGTGATGGGGGCTCAGTCTCTCCCCTTCAAAGCCCACGCTTGGGCTGAAGTCAATGATCAACCCATCAATGAGCGAAACGACGTACAGAAGATCTACGCGATCTTGGAGTGCTGCTAAGGAGGAGGCTGATGAGTGTGCAAGCTGGCATTTGGAATCTGGGCGGATCGCCAGTGACTCGCGAATCCCTGACTCGAATTAGTCAAATGCTTAGTGACTACGGTCCTGATGGTGAATCCTTTCACTTTGATCGCTCGATCGGAATGCTGTACCGCCCTTTCCACACAACAGCAGAATCACGATTCGAACATCAGCCGCATCTCTCGGACAGTGGAACGGTGATTACATGGGATGGTCGGTTGGACAACCGTGACGAGCTTAACTTGCGACTTCATACCACCCTTAAGGACAGGACTGATGTCGCCATTGTCAACGCCGCCTTCGACCAATGGGGCACAGGATGCTTTGCCAAGCTAATCGGCGATTGGGCAATTTCTATCTGGAGTCCACGTGACAGAGAGTTAATTCTCGCGAGGGACTACATGGGGATCAGACACCTTTTTTACTATCCAAACGCTAGAGCAATCATGTGGTGCAGTCATTTGGGGCCCCTGGCGCTTTGTGGGGATTCATTCTCTCTCTGTAATGATTACATCGCAGGATACTTGGCATTTCACCCCGACGCGCATCTCACTCCGTATCGAGAGATCCACTCGGTTCCACCGGGAAAGTTCGTGCGCATCCGAACAGGCAAAATCACAACCCACACCTACTGGGAATTCAATACAAACCTCAAGACTCGCCACATTACAGACGAGGAATATGAGGAACATTATCGCTATCTCTTTCGTCAAGCGATTCGCCGCAGGCTACGTACCGATTCGCCAGTATTGGCGGAACTCAGCGGGGGTCTCGATTCATCCTCGATAGTCTGTATGGCCGATGACATTGGCGCCAAGAAAACGGCGCAGGGGCCGCGTGTAGACACGATCTCGTACTACGATTCGACAGAACCAGGCGAAAATGACCTCCCTTATTTCACTAAGATTCAGGAAAAACGGGGAAGAAAAGGGTTTTGCTTCGACCTGATGGCATCAGGCGATTCACTTCGCCTCGACTACCCCGTGTTTCTTCCGACTCCTGGTTTCGCGGGCAGAACCGAGGTAAAAAGTACGCTTTCTGAGGTTGTGAGCCACTCCAAGTATCGGATCATCCTATCTGGCGTCGGGGGAGACGAAATGAATGGCCAGCCATTGGATCCGACGATTCTGGTGGCAGAGCAACTCCGGCATCTTCGCCTTGCATGCGTTGCGAAAGAGCTCACCGAGTGGAGTCGACGCATGAGAATTCCATGGATCCAGTTGCTTTTTCAAGCCGTGGTCCACCTCTTGCCGCAAGCACTTCGGATCAAATTTACCGGCGTAGCAAAGATCGAGCCCTGGGTCCACCGCAGATTCGCGTCTTCCTATCGACTCGGAGCTCGTCAGATTGAGGCGACACCAAGTTCATGGTTTCTAAGTCCTGCTGTTCGGGACGCGCTGCAAACGACTCTTACCTTGGCTCGTCGAATGACTTATGCCTCGCCGGCACTCATAGAAAAGCGGTATCCGTACTTGGATCAAAATCTGGTCGAATTCCTTACGAGTATCCCGATCGACCAACTCTTGCGCCCGGGCCAGCGGCGCTCTTTAATGCGACGGGCACTTAAGGATTTCCTTCCTCCGGAAATAGCGACCCGAAGGACTAAAGCACCAGCGATGCGATGCTATTTCCTTGTTTTCGACAAACACTGGGAAATAATCGATAGCGCGTTTCGTTCTTCACTGAGTGCAAGTCTCGGTTACGTCTACAGGGACGAGGCGCATGTGGCCTTACTCGCCATGAAAAACGGACAGGTTCCCACTTACTTCCTCCGATTACTGAAGGCTCTTTCGCTGGAACTATGGTTGCGGGATGTCGTCGCACGGCATGTAGTTTCTATTCCGGGACCGTTGCCCCTCATCGTGGCTGCAGATTTGGCTGAGTCGAGAATTTGATCTTCATTCGAAATCGGTGCACCGGCTGACCGTAGATGTTAATGGGCTACCCTGCTAGCGGGTGGGCTCAGTTTAAAGAAAGGAGGTACACGACGATGACGTACAGCAAGCCAGAAATTGCAATTCTTGGCGACGCGGTTCGTTTGATCGAAGGTTCCAAGAGCAGCCATTCGGACACCATCGATCCTAACGATCCACTCGGAGTGGACTACGAACTCCAGGATTGACAGTCGATCAACTTGAAACTGGCAACGGTGGGCTCATTGCCACTCGAGCCGTAGCCTCGCTTGACCGTATCAGTGGCCAAGCGAGGCCACATTCACAAGATTCTATGATGCAGCTTTTTACGGATTAAAAACTGCCAAATGCTATCGTGACTAATTTCGTGGCTGAATAGCAGATTCCAGTCTTTGGGTTTCCATTCTCCGCAGATTACGCCAGCCAACATACTGCCATGCTCTGCCTGGGTCGGGATTTTCGTGCTTATTGAGCCAAAAATCGAACCAGTCAACCGCCATCTGTTGCGAAGCGTAACGTTCGGAGGGTTTAACTAAAATGTGGGGTATGTTCGGGTTTTTCAGCCAGATCATATTGACCGGTTTGTGTAGCATGCGCAGTGCGGCGTAGACCTCCCACTGACCGAGCCGCTCCTCTCTCGCAAAGGCAGACATCAACAGTGGCGTCTTCACCCTATCCAGATTGAAACTGGGAGCATGCCGGAACCAGGCGAGCAGGCCCGGGCCGAACGGTGATCCGCCGTTCGTTTTCTCCAGCACGTCTTGAAACCCACGTGCTGAACCATTTACATAGTCGGTCGCCATCAGATATTGAAGATAGGCCGCCTGGTTGCCATCGGTCGTGCTGGCTGCAACAAAAAGGTCCGGCCTGTGAGTGAGAGCATAGAGCACATGAAAACAGGTATAGCTGAAGCCGATAACTCCCACGCGCTTAGGGTCAACCAATTTTTTCTTTGCCAGGTCGCTGATGGCCGAAGCTAGACCACCAAGTTGAAACGGGCCGTCCTTTGGGGTTCGGAAAAATATCATCGGCATATCAATTTGAAGGACCGCAATGCCGCGGCCGGCAAGTGCTCTACCGCCGCTTCCAGTTGTGTACTCACCGTCCGCGAAGAATCGGCTTGCATTGTAGCCGTGTGTCTGTATCACCAAGGGATAACGATGGTCCGAGGGATAGTGGTCTGGGGGCAGCATCAGTATGCCCTTCCATGAATAGCCGTTGGCGTCCTTCCATTGGTATGGCCGAGCAAACCCTAAGGCCATACCGTTCAATTGGGGGTTCGGGTCCCAAACCGTAATTCCGGTTGGGCGCCTGTTTCGATGGATCGTCAGGGTCGGGGGATGGTTCAAATCTTCCTCGACAGCTAACTCCACCTCATCCGAACGAGTACTGTCCGTATTAACGTCGGTTGCAACCTGCACCCATGCACCTGACTTCAAGACATACGCTCTTGAAGAAGAAACCCTAGAATTGACGGGTCCGGAATACTCGACGTCTACTTCTCCACTGGCTTCCTTCCACGAAATATTCGTGATTTTTTGCCCATCATCCTTTTCGAGCCGCGACTGGGCCATGTAGGTGATCGGCTGAACCGTGCGTGAGGAAATATCAACTATCACCAGGGCGGGCGCCCGCGATCTATTTCCTTTGTCTTTTTCATCAGCCGCAGCGTCGATCGGAAGAAACGTGTTAAGTAGAAGTGCACGTCGGCCATCAGCAGACCAGATCACGCCTGTGGGAGCAGAATAGCCCAATCCTCGCCCTGCGGGTGCGTCGATGAGCGCAGTCGCTTGGCAGTTTTCGAGATCTACAGACACGAATTGTTCGGCTTTGTTTGGATTCGGTTCGGCAACTGCCCATCTGTCGCCAGGTCTGAGCTGATACGTCTCCCCAGGCAGCCTTGGCCGGTATGCGATCCAACCACTAGGGATTTCAGTAACGGGACCAAGCGCAATCAGTGATCGGCCGTCCGGCGAAAGACGGAAAACCGGTGCAAAGAGCCGCAAGGGATTCCCTTGCCTGCTGAACGAACAAGCCAGCTCTTGGCCGCGCTTTTGAACATGTAACACAGTGGGAAATCTGCGTAAGGACCATTCGTCGACATAGTCAGCGAGTCCGCTATGGGAGCTGGTGTCTAACAACGAGTAAATGTTTTTACCCGTTACATCGATGAGATCTTCGGACGTCTGCTCAGAATCAGAGAGAGTCGGCCGCGGAACTAGTGTTGAGTAAGCAATCGTGTCTTTTTGGATATCATATGCAACCACGCTTAAGCTCTTCTCAGTAACTTCGGTAAGCGAACTATTGCTAGTGTCGACGATAAACAACTGTGAGTTCGGACCGCCGTTTCTCCCTAGAAATGAGACTCGATTTGAATCGTCTAGCCAACGAACGTCTGAAATGACCGGATTGTTGCTTGTCGCGCTCATGACCACCAGCGCACTAGGTGTGGGCTTTAACCTGGACGGGTCACGTGCGTAAGCCAACGTCAAGTTGCGGTCGAAAACCCACACTGTAGCTTCGATCTTGTTCGTGGTGACGATCCCGCGCTGCGTAATCAAGAGGAAACGCTTCCCGTCGGGAGAAGTAATGGGTGCACCTGTCGCTTGCCTCTCACGGAGCTCGACAGCTGATGAATAGGCAATTGGATTTTCGATGTAGGCGATTTCAATCGAGTCTTTGACTCGAAACACGGGCTGATCAGCGTGCTTCCGGTCACTGATTAAGAGGGAGGTACCGTTGCACTCGATGACAAAGACTAAGGCGGAAAATACAGCGCATACAAGGCGCACGGTTCGACGGTTCATTGTGCGTGCCAACCCCCATTGGTTTTGAGCGCAGTGAAGAATCAGTTGCTTCGGGTCATCCAGGACTCGCAGAGCAGTGCTTCGAGCCTCGGTCTTAGAAACGTAGTTTAAGAGCCAGTTGGATCGAGCGCGGACCACCGATCTGGTACAGAGGACTGAAACCGCCACTTCCAACGTTTTGGCCGGCGAGGAACTGGCCAAGCATCTGGGTCGAACGACCGAACTGTGCCTGATTGCTAATGTCGGCAGTGGGCGGAGCAAAGTTGGGATGATTTAAGACATTGAACAATTCCGCTCGGAATTGAAGTCTCAAGTTCTCGTGAATAGGAAAGTCGCGATGAACGGCGAAATCCCACTGTGCGGCCGGGAAGCCGCGCAACGCGTTCCGTCCCAAATTTCCCTGCCGAAGGGGGCTGCCATTCGAATCCAGAGGCGGATCTACGAAAGCTGCGGGGTCGAACCCCTTGCCGCCGGGGTATTGTGGTCCATAGATGTAAAACGCCTGACCAGCAACAATGTCCGGGCGTATGAATGTCGCTGCGCCGCTCGAGAGATTGAAAAGCCCTGAGTCGTAGATGTTAACCGGCAAGGAAGACCTTGCTTGGATGACATTTTGAACGGACCATCCGCGCACGATTGACTTCGTCAAACGCTTCTCTGTGAAGACTGGGATCTCGTATGTAAGCCCCAAGGAAGCGGATTGTCGAATGTCGAAGTCTGATGGCCCACGGTTTTGGTTTGGATTTATCCCGGGAGTGAGCGCATTCGCTTCATTCCCGAATACCGAACCGGCAGAAGCGGAGTCAATCGAGTGTGACCATGTGTAAGAAGAAAGCAACTCCAAACCTTGCGATACTCGACGCTGGAATTGAACCTGCAGTGCGTCGTAGTCCGATGTTGCGGCGTTCGTAACCAACTGGGCCTGGTCGAAGTTCGAATTCGGCGAGGTTATACGTGCCGTCTGCAGTAGGCGCCTGCCGGAAGAACCGACATAAGAAACGGACAAGCTCTGTTGTGCTCCTAGGGCCTGTTCCAACGCGACATTCCATTGAAGCGTGTAGGGCAAGCGGAGATGCGGATCGTAGGCATACAAAGTATTAGAGGCCAGAGTCGAAATATCGATCGCTGGTGGAGCGGCATTGGCAGGCGTCAGCGGAAAAACCCCACCCACTCCAAATCCCAGTGCCCCAAAAGGGTACGCAGAAGAAGAAATGTTGTTTCCCGCCTCAGAGGTCGCCAAATCGTAAAAAACTCCGAATCCACTACGCACCACGGTTTGCCATTTCGGGTTCTGGCGTAGTTCGTAGGCTAGACCAACTCGCGGCGCAATATTGCCGAACCGTGTCTCAAATGGTTCAGTACCGTCTGGCGCTAAAGCGAGTTTCGAGAGATCGTTAAGATCAAAACCTGTCACTGCCAGTAAGTTCGGCGTCGAGGATGGCGCAAAGTCTATGTCCCAACGGGCTCCATACGTCAATGTCAACCGTGGGACGACACGCCAAGTGTCTTGAGCGAATATCCCAAGATTATGGAACAACAGATCGCCGGTGCGGCTGGAGGTTAGGAATCTCAGAAATACTTGCCCGGCCGATAAGGACTGGACATTCCGGAAAAGTGCTTCTTGATCATATGTTGGATTGCCGTACACCGGCGACATCCGGCGGTAGTCGACGCCAGCCTTAAGGCTGTGCGAACCTCGCTGGGTAGCCAAATTATCTACCAAATTTACTTGTCGCTGAGTATTGTCACCCTGCAGCCCTACGTTCAGTCCAAGCGGCGACAGTGAAAGGTCAAAGAGTTGGAAGGCCGCATTCTTCGTAGTAAAACTTCCAGGAAACGGCAGGCTTTGTAGGGGAACCGCTCCGCCAAGCTTGTCTAGGAAGCTGTAAACGGAGCTATGAGTTTTACTGTAGTTGAAGCGGATATCGTTGGCCACCAATGGACCGATATTTAGGGTAGCTCCCACGGTCGCTGTCTGAGTTGTGATTTCCGTCGGGAAAACCGAACTCAACGTACCGTTCAGGATTCCCCGCTGGATCAAGGTTGAAGGAGAGTAGTCGTACCGACCGAATATCGCCACACTGTTTTTCAGCTTGTGATCGATGCGAAGACTATATGCATCGAGGGAGGCCCTGTCTGAAAACGAGGCGTTGAACTGAGCGGCGCCGGTTGGGTTACCTTGTGCGTCCAGGACTTCTGGGCCGTTCGGTAGTGGAAAGGCATTTAAGTATGGTTGAACTGTCGCGGTAGCCACGGCTCTCGAGGCTTCGTCAGGAACCGTGCTGAGTTCGGTCTTTGGAAGCCTGAGCCTAAGTCCCTCGTAGGAGAAGAAAAAGAATGTTCGATCCTTGAGAATCGCACCGCCCAGAGTTCCACCGAAATCATTCTGGCGTTCCTCCGCTTTGCGGAGGGGCGGATCATTGATATACCCATTGAACCAGTCACTGGCATCCAAAATGTCATTCCGGAAATAGTTAAATGCAGTGCCATGAAGTTGATTTGTCCCTGATCTTGTGACAATGGAAATTTGTGCCCCTGGAGTGCGGCCAAATTCTGGGGCATAAGTCGACGTTTGGATTCGAAATTCCTGCAGAGCATCTACCGAAACTAGACTGTTCGTCCCGCCCAGAACGCTGAAGGACGCAGCAGACCCGGAGAGCCCATTGCCTGCGGCAGCAGTATTTGCCGCTCCGATACCGATATTGGCACTGACGCCGTCGACCATCCAATAGTTAGACGAACCACGCTGCCCGTTTACGCTGAACTGACCGTTATCACTTGTATTGCTCGCGGTCAGAACCACTCCTGGCGTTAACTGAATTAGCGTTTGAAAGCTGCGGCCATTCATTGGCAGATTCTCTGCAAATTGTCGGTCGACCACAGTGCTCACGGCGGCGGACTCCGTGTTCACTAAGGTCGCCCCGCCCTCGACGGTTACCGTCTCGGACAACGCGCCGATTGGGAGCGTGAAATTAATCGCCAACGCGTCCTGAACTTTAAGCGTGATGTCGGGTTTGATGAGCGTCTTGAACCCAACTTTTGAAACCTGAAGCCGGTATGGCCCTGGTGGAAGGCTTGGCAGAACATAGATACCTTCATTGTTGGTTTTCGTCGCGTATTGCACACCAGTCGCATCGTTAACACCAACAATGTCGGCACCGACAATTACTTGGTTGGAAGGATCGACTACGAGGCCATTGAGAACCCCGTTGGGTGACTGCGCCGCGAGCGGCAAAGCCAACGTCAAAACGCAAGCGGAAAGAAGCACAACGTGGGGGAAGCGCATTTAGACTCTCCAGCGATCAACGGGGTTCCAGCCCCCTCTTCTGTTGTTCGCAGGACAATGCGCGCTGGTACCACGTTACGGATATTTTAGAACCAAAAGGAATCAGGAAGGCGAACAAAAGCTGCATTCTGCGGACTACGGATGATTCGGTTCGACTCTCAGGTAGGCGAAAAGAAGCGACTTGCTACTCGGCTTGTGACTGCCTCCATTCGGCTCCACAGTGACAAATACCGCATCAATCTGGGCAAGGGTCTTTGGATCATCGCACTTCAGGATCCAGCGTTTCTTCGCGGCACTATCTTCGTAGAAGACTCCGAGGTTAACCGCTTGTTCCCGATCAGGTCCTCGCCGGCCCCAGGCTTGAAATGTCCGAGCGCGCTTTAGTGCTATCTGCCGATCCAAGTCGTAGGCATAAAAGATCAGCGACTTTCCCTTCGTGTAAAAAACTCGGCCGTAGGGAATCTGTGTCTGACCGTCGCGGGCGACATCGTGCACCTCGGCAATATAGAGATCCCTCGCGCCCATCAATTCCCGGATGTCGCGATCATGTGCGAGGAGTTCATCCTTTTGGTCGAGAGCTACTTCGCGTTCGTGAAGCAGCCGGTTGAGTTCGTTGACTTTGCCCTCCAGAGCCCTGCCGCGAGCAGCATCTTGCGTAGACTGCTCTGCGAGAGCATCGAGTTTTTGCCGGAGGGCCTGGGAATTGGAGACCGCCGCGTCGAGTTCTTGTGCCAGTTCGCTACTTTGCAGAGCTAGGTCTTGTTTTGTCGTATCGCCTGCGCGCTGCTCTTTCTCCAAGCGGTCCTTTGCTGCTTTCAGGGTATTGATCTCGGCTAGCTGTTGAGTCGATTGATGGCGCAGTTCAGCGATGACCTTGTCGCGTTGGTTGATCTGGTCACGCGCCATTTGGCGCTCATGCCCAGCATCGCTTAGTTGGGCTTCGAGAGAAGTTTTGGTCAGCGTAATCGGTTGAGGGGGGACGAGGTTGGCAGTATTGACTCCGCGATGTACGCCCATTCGGTACGCGTAAAAGCTGAGGGAAACAAAAAGCAGAATTCCAGCGGCATACAGCATCCATACGTGACGCCAAGCTGCTTCGCTGGAAAATAGAGGAAGTCTACGGGGGATCGTCGGAACTTCACTGGTGACTGTGGACTTCTTTTGCTGGTCTCCGCGGTCTCGCTCCAGACGTCTGAAAAAGGCTTGCTCGGCTTGCTGTTCCTGTCCTTCCGACCAATCTGGGCCTGCCTCTAAATCCTCCGACCGTTCGCCAGCCGCGATGGCGGGGATGGCGTGGTCAACAACCGATTCGAACTGTTTTAGCGCTTTCCGGCAGGACGCACAAACGGCAAGATGTTCCTGTAGCTTCTTCTGTTCCTCCTCGGTCAACTGGCCTGAGGTTGAAACGGCACAAAGCTCTAGGAACTCGTTATGGGGTTCGGTTAGCGACAACTCCCCCACCCCTAGTTTGGACAAGACCTTTTATCATACTGCTCGTCCACCCGGCAATTTGCTACCGAAAAGCTCTTTTCGCAGTCGTTCTAGTCCTCGGAAATAATGGTGCTTTACGTTCCCTCGTGACTGCCCCAGCTTGGCAGCAATTTCATCGAGCGTATACCCGTATATAAAGGAGAGGCGTAGGGTCTGGCGCTGGTTCTCCGAAAGTTGATCAAAAATCCTGTTTAAATCCTTGTTTTCAACATTTTCGTCCATCAAGTCGTTAATGGTGCAAAGACGATTCTGTGGGATTGTCGATTCCACTGTTGCATCGTCAAGGTCGAGCCGGGTATAGAAGTGACGAGAGGTTAGGTATCGCCGCCGAGAGATGGCGCGGCGGTAAGCCATTTGAAGGATCCAAAACCGTACTGGTGATTTAGAACTGTCGTATGTCTTGCAGTCGCGGTGGACCAGCAAGAAAACGTCTTGGACGAGATCGTCTGCTTCAGAGGTATCACGGAGAACCCGGTAAGATACGCCCCGCACCACCCGGGCATAGCGGCGAAAAAGCATTGCCAGCGCTTCCCTGCTACCCCCGCAGACCTGAAGCATGAGGGCTTCATCAGAGATTTCGGACGTTGGATCTGAGGAGGAGATCGAATCTGCCGATTTGGCGCTTCCCGCGGACGTCGCAAACCCGGGCAACCGAATTGTGATGGAAGGATTCATGGAACCCAGAGCCAAGATTCGGGTTCAAGAAGTCCTTTTTCAGAGGGAACACTTCCCTCCTGCCAGCAATCGCCGTTCGGGTCTTGGCTTACAGATTGTGGGCAAAGGTCAGAACCCGGGAATTTCCGCACATGTCTCCACACAAATAAACGTCTTCATTTCAATCATTTACTAAATACAGTTACGCTGGCGGACTCAGTCTTACCTTTGCAACTCTCATTTTTCATTCAGCAGACGCGTCGCTTCCGTCCCGATTTGCTGGCAATCCCACGTGCATAAGCTTCAGTCGTTCTTGGTTGTCCAGACTATTCTCTCTGATGTTTTTAAGTGTCGCTAATGAATATGGGCTGTGCGCAAATTCTTCGGCGCTGCTAGGTAAGCGGGTCCGATCCGTTCGGAGAGAGTTGGTACCGAACTACACCGAACTGCGCCGCGCAGGAAGTTATGCATCAAGACTTCGCAGATCAGCTCGGCTCTGGCGTAAGCCAGTTCGGCAAATAGAGAAAGGGTGGAATCACGTTGGAGATTTCTCGATCGCAGTCGCTCAGATGTGCCTTTCAAAGCTCGTCCGAGGTCTTCCACAATGCTGAACAACGAGAAACAAGGCTCGCTAATCTGACATTAATGCAGGACAATTGCCCTGTTAGCTACCGGCCTCAGCTAATCTGCTCGTGGTGGTCGAAGTCGCAAATCGGCGCCGAAAAGTCAAGCTTGGTTCGACGAGATGACAACTCTTCGGTGCCCTTGGAGTAACGATGTGAAAAAGTCTCCGCTGGTCACAAAGGGATTTACCCAGGAAATCGATGATTGGATTGAAAGTTTCTCTGCTCGCCATTGGCAAGCAGCATGAGGCGGGTCGTCCCATTACGGTTACTACTCTTCTTCGCATTTGCAGATACATTCTCGATTCGCGCCGCGCAGTTGATTGAAGAGCTTGAGTCGCGGGAATTTACCGGAAATAGTGCGCCACTAATGTCATCGCTTTCCAGTCAGTTGACTGCGCTTTGTCACGCCCATCAATGCGGCTTCCATCTTTGCCGCTGCGTCATCCTGCATGTGGGGAAGCACGTGCGAATAGACATCGAGTGTGAACGCTACGCTGGTGTGTCCGAGTTGTTCTGATACAACCTTCGGCGAGACGCCAACCGTTAATGCAAGATGGCCGATGTGTGGCGCTGGTCGTACAGTCGAATGTTCGGCAAACCAGCTTCTCGCAAGAGCGGTTTGAAATGCTTTTTGCCAAGTATTCCTCGTTGATCGGTTCGCCACTGCAGCGAATACTGAGTCGCACGCCGCACCCGCCTCATCCGCTCCGCCTTTCAACTTCCGCAGTAGATCAATCACCCACATTTGCAGTTCAACGACTCGTCGCATGTACAATTCATCCCCTGGCAGAAAGGCGGCGGGATCAGGATCATCGGGAAAATGCCAATACTTGGGCTCGATAATGTTTCTTTTTTCGCGACCAGAATCAATTCATGCGATGTGAATCTCCAGGAACTACAAGGTTGACGACTGTGACGACGCTATCTGAAACTGACATAGCTACTTCGGATGCAACATGGTCCCGGAAGCTAAAAGTTAGACAGATGTTGGCTGCTCCATCCAGTTTGTCAAGATTAGGGATCATTGTGGAAGAGGCACTGTGAAAGTCAACCCGGCAGTGTGGAAATTCGGGTCTTGGTTTGCGGCCGTCAGACTCGTCGCACTATGGTCGCAGGTGATTGGATTTCGCTATGGTGATTGGCGCCAGGTGCCTGGCTTTTTTACGTCAGCACTCATATTGCCCGAGCTCTTCGTTATGCGGCACTTGCGAAACGACGAGCCCCGTTGGATCGCGTATCTTTTTCTGCTCATATTCTTCGGTAGCTATTTGTACGCATGGATGCTCGTCCGGTTGTTCCGGGTCCCCGACGAGACCAACCGGCGTTAGATCACGAACAGATTTTACGGTTCGGTGAGCGAATGTAGGACCAATTGAACGAATGGTTAGTTTGTCTGCGGGAGGTGCGGCCACACAGAAATCTTTAAGAAAACAGTCAACCTATACCTGGAACCACGAGAATCGGTTGCGCAGCCTAGTGCTGCCAGGTTCGGGCGGCACAGTAGAAGGTTGGCGTCCATGTGCTGCCGACAAGCTGGTTCTCGCGGATGCGTTGTAGACCATAGGCGTAGGTGCGGGTGACCGCGCCGCTGACCAGCACGTCGATCACCTACGCGTATCCGGTGGGATTGACCGTGTCCATCAGATACTTCGTCGCCGTGCCGGTGAGGAAGAGGACGTTGCTGTGGCCGTCGTAGACGATCACATTGCGTGTACCTTGGAGCCTTGGTTCATAAGCCGTTAGCGGGACCTATAGTTGGCGAGAAAACCAGCAAGATCGTCTGGATATACGTAAAACTCATCGTTTAACGATTGAAAACCCTTCGCACGTGGAATAAGTGATGCAAAGGACTTAATGCGACACGGACAGCGTTCTAGTAGTCGCTAGGTTGAACTGCTCATGGCCCCTTGTGCTATTTCTCCTCCGGATCCGGGAATCGCGTTGGCATTACTGTCCGAAGACATGAATGAGGCGTCGGTGGCGTCCGTTATTTGAGCCGACCGATCCTACAAAATCCCCGCCCACCCTCGAACCTGCTGCAACCGGTCCCCACACAAGCATCTCAGTCTCTGTCGGCATTCCTCTTCTGCCGAAACACCGTATGCTTCGGTGCCGGCATCGGCGTATCTCCCTTGCGATCCTTCCAGAGAACGAGGTTAAGCTGCGCCGTATTGATCGCATCCGGCCGGGAGAAATTCATCCTTGCCGACTCAGCCGCGCCTTGTCCCTTGACCGGGTTGGTCTGATAGATCAGTCCACTGTCCCGATTGCTCCAGTCGGCGTTAAACGGAGGCTGGTCGCCCGGCCCTGAAAACAACGGTGCCATCACCGGCGCGTACGCATCGTTCTGATTCATCGGAGGCAGGCCGAGCATCGTCTCCATGGTGTGCATCATGTTGACCGTGGTGTAGAAGCGGCTGTCCACGAAGGGCTGTTGCGGTGAACTCGGCGAATACTTGCTGATTTCGAGCGCGGTCGAACGGTGCGCGTCCACATGGTCGGCGCCATCCTGGGCATCGTCTTCGATCACGAAAATGGACGTGTCATCCCAGTACGGACTATGCGAGACGGCCTCAACCACGCGGCCGACTGCCAGATCGTTGTCCGCGACCGACGCCGCCGGGCGCGGTTTGCCGGGGGCGGTCCCGTTAGTGTGATCGTCCGGCAGATAGAGAAGCACGAATGCGGGGAGCTCGGTGCCCTTACCTTCCTTGCGGGCTCGAACGAAATCGTCAAACTCATTGAGGAAGATATCAGCGCGCAGTTGATCGGGGTAGGAAGTGTTGAAATCAGGATAGAGCGGATGGTAATGATCGCGCAGCGCCGCCTTGGTCGGCTTCATGCGCTTCAACAACGGAACCGCCCAGGGCCACGGACTGGGCGACCCGTGAGGCTGCCCGACATCCGGCGGCAAAGCGTCGCCTTTGCGGACCGCCGCGCGCTCGCACTCCGCACTGTACGGAGACGGCGTACCTTCTTTCGGTGAGCCGACGGATTGCTTGGCTGCCTTGCACCACACACCGGCGATGTACTCACCATAATCGCGGTAGGTCAAACCGTGGCTGGCGAGATTGTCCCAAAGGTAGCCGGTACCGGGATCATCGATATCAGGTTCTCCTTGCTCCAGCGGAAACTCATCGGCAACCGTGCCGCCGTAGTCGTAAATGTGTTCATTACCGCGATAAGTTATTTGCCAAGTTTTCTCGTTGTAGTCGCTGGTGATGGCTGCGTTCGACCAATCGTGCCCATCACCGGAAACCTCGCCGCTGTCATAAAAATTATCCAGCACTCCGAACTGCAAGGCCAGCTTGTGCTGATTCGGCGTGACATCTTCGCCGTAGAGGGTAAGAGCGGGATCTCCGTTACCTATTTTCCGATCGCCAACCTTCAGGTCGCCGAAGACCTGGTCGTAGGTGCGATTCTCCTTCAGGATGTAGATCACATGACGAATCGGGTTTGAGCCGCTCTTGAAAGTGATCTTGCCGGGATCGGAATTAAAGAGGTTGCTCTCCTTGACTCGCAGCGTCAATTCCGACAAGTGTTTCTCCGCGCTGCGAAAGTTCAGGCGAAAGAGCGATCCGTACATCAGTGTGGGAATGTATGGATGCTTGCGATGCCGGCTCTCGCTCTTGAGCCGGCTGATGCCGCTATTTGGGCCGCTGCTTTCCCCCTTGGCCGTGGCGATCAGCAAATCGTCCCCTTGCGCCGCAAGCGCACTGGGATACCAGTCGGTAGGAATGAACCCCAGAGCCTCTTGTGCTATAGGGAGAGTGATCCCTGGTTTTGTGAGGGTCGTAGTGTCAAACACTGCAACCGCATTCAACGAAGCATCCGCCACGAACAACCGCGTTCCGTCGGATGACTGGGCCAGTGCGCTGGGATAAGTCCCCGCGTGCTCCTGGCCTGCGAGGTTTGTGGAAGAAAGATGGATCACCTGTCCTGACGCGCTGTCGACCACTGCCACCGCATCCGCGTTGGACAAAGCCACGTAGAGAAATCTCTCGTCCGGACTGAGCAGAAGGTCGCTGGGGTGAGACCCGGGCGCAATGGGATCTTTCGGCTCCAGCAGTGGAATCCAGCGGGTCACCCTGCCCGTCTCCAGATCGAGTTCCGCCACGCGAGAAGAGTTCCACAGACTGCACCAGGCGCGGCGGCCGTCGCGGGTGGCAACCACGGTATAGGGAAACGACGACGGAATCATTTCGCGCGTGCTTAAGTCAAAGTGCTGCAGCTCGCGCCCATTGCTTGAATCGAGCAGCACGACATTGTCGGAAAGATTGTTGGCGACCAACAACCTGTCACCTTTCTTACCGGAAATCACGGCTAGCCCGGCGGGATATGGAATCGCGGTTCCCGCTGCTGTCTTCCGAACTCCGAAGGCGACCTTCTTGCCGGCAGCAATGTTCTGGGGTGCGATTTTCAGGAAGCTTTCCGGGGTCACCTTGCCATTTTCAAATTTGTAGATCGCGATTCCGTTGCCGGTGTTCCCGGCTCGCGCACCCGTGGCATCGGTAATGGACCCGATCGAGGCGTAAAGATGTTTGCCGTCGGAGCCGAAGGCCAGGCCGAGGAAGTAGGTTTGGTGGGCGGTGTCCGAAAGGCGGGCATCGGCGAAATCATTCAATTGGTCCGTGCCGAGATCAAGGATGGTGATCGACTGATGCGCCTGCGCCTGCTGTGTGCCGTAACCATTGTTCAGCAGTGCCGCGTAGCGGCCGTCCGGGCTCAGCGCAATCTTTGCCGGAAAGCTGTTGACCGCGCCAATCCGGCCCGGCAAAGGCACAGTCAAAACCTTACTGCTCGGGAGCGGTATCTTCCGTGGTTGGTCTGATTCCTGGCCGAAGAGCGCGGAGAGAAAAATGCCGAACACAAAGAACGTACCGGGCAGATGCCTCAAGATCCCTCCGTGAAAATCTGAAAGATGTGAGTATGGAGGACAGGCGTCTCGCCCGTCCAATGGTGCGAGGACGCCCGGATTCCACGGAATAGATTATCTCACTCGGTAGCCGCTGAACCGGGCCGATTCTGGACATGCAGTGGATCAGAGTTTCAAGCCTGTGAGGAGTGTCTCAATCTGCCCTTCAACTTCTGTCCGATTATGAAGTACGCCAATCATCCGAAACAGGCCTTGTAGATACGTCACGATGATCTGTGCCGCTGCATCAACCTTAAAAGTCTTGGGTAATTCACCCGCGTTTTTTGCTTCGGTGAGTCTGTCAATAAAGGCGCTTTCAAAAGTCATCATTTCCCGCAAGACATATCGGTTCAAGTCGCGTTCGCAAAGGACATCATTCGAGAGACTTCCGGCCATCAGGCAGACTCGTGGCGTATTCCGTTGATCGAGATCATTCAAAACGATCGTGAAGAAAGCACGGAGTGCTCTTTGGACCGAAGTGCGGGAACGTAGCGCCAAGAGCCGCCTGCGGCTTACAGTTTCGTTGTAGTGCTTAAGGCATTGAAGGTACAAAGCCTTCTTACTCTTCACCATGTTGTAGAAGGAGCTCTCTCCAATCCCCATCACCTGGAGCAACTCTCGAAGAGAAGTATTCAAATAACCCTTTTTCCAAAACAGGAGCGTGGCTTGTTGAATCGCGGTCTCGTAGTCGAACTCAGACTTGCGGGCCATGCGCAAGGCTAACATATCTGTAGCGACCCATACAGAATTTTGCTTGACAGCCCGAGCTCCGCGTATTTAGTTCTGTAGCAAGTGATACACAATACTCCAGGCGGAGATTTGACTTAAAATGCGTGCAATCGTAATCAAGGCCCATGGTGGACCCGAACAACTCGTCTTGGAAGAACTTCCCGAACCAACGCCGACGGCGGGCCAGATCCTGATCCAGGTGAAGGCATTTGGCCTGAATCAAGCCGAGATCTATTTTCGCAAAGGCATTTGGGGAAGTGTTGCAAGAATAAGTGGAATCGAATGCGTTGGACTTGTGAAGGACGATCCAACTGGACGTTTCCTAAAAGGCCAGAAAGTGGTCGCACTCATGGGGGGTATGGGAAGGACGATTAACGGGACGTATGCGGAGTTTGCCTGCGTTCCTGCGACCAACGTAGTGGCGATCCATTCTCCTCTGTGCTGGGCCGAGTTAGCAGCGCTTCCGGAATCCTATGCGACAGCTTGGACCTGTCTGCAACGGAACCTAGGTCCCGCACTGCGAGTAGGGGGGATTGGATTAGAACGGTGTTCCAACCATCTACAGACTTCGTGCGGAATGGGTGAGGAGCGAGCGGCCTGATTCTGCCCGCATTGCAATAGCTCACTCCTCCCGCAACAGTATCATTGGATCGACCGACAGAGCGCGCCGCGCTGGAATCCACGTCGCCAGCAGGCCCAAGAGAGCCATCGCCAGAACGACACCAGCTAACACGAGCGGATCGCCAGGCGTCGCCTGATACACGATGACGGCCAATACACGGCTCGCCAGAACTCCCAAAAGCAGCCCTGCCGCCGATCCAACCGCCAGCAACTTGAAAACACGACCTAATGCTGCTTGCAACACTTCTTTACGTTGCGCGCCGAGGGCAGTACGTATTCCTAACTCCCGAAGCCGCTTGCTGACCGAATACGCTGCCAGTCCAAAGACGCCGGTTATGGCCAGCATTGAACCAATTCCACCCATCACCCCCAACACGATGGTCGCCATTTGAGAGGGAAACAGAACCGCAGCCATTTCGTCGTACCGAAGTTCAATTTCAACTGGCAACCCCGCGTCTAATTGGTGTAACGCGCTCCTTATGGCCGGTCCCACTTGCGGCGAATCACGGCTCGTGCGCACTACCAACCATGCTGCGCCGGAGGGCCACTGCAGGATTGGGAGAAACATCGCCGCGTGTGGATCTTCAGTTAAGGTGCTGTATTTTCCGTCCTCGACAATACCTGTCACCTGCACTCGAGTCCCATCCGGCATTTTGTAATAACTGCCGATTGAACCTTCTACTGAGCCAAAGAGTTTGCGCGCAAACTCCCGATTCACTACTGCAACCGATGGCGAATTTTTGTCGTCATGCCAGGTGAATGCCCGGCCGGACAGGAGCGTAGCGCCCTCCGCATGAAAGTAATCGGGAGAGGTGTGGAAGACATAAGCGTTAGCTGCGGCATTCGATGCCCGCAAGTCTGTTGTTCCAGCGGTGAAGACATTCAAACTGCTCGTATCACTTAAGAGCAGCGGATCGCTTAATCCCACCGATTCCACGCCAGGGATCGTCGCGACCGCATCGATCATGCGCTTTTGCATTGGAGGCACTCGATCGCCGGTGTAACCTGCCATGCGCAGATCGGCGCTTACCAGGATGGCGTTCTTCGGTTCAAAACCGAAATGGCCGTGCAGAGCGCGCTCCAAGCCACGGAGCGCAACTATCGACGAAGTAACCAGTACCGCACAGATCGCAATTTGCATTGCCAGCAATACGTCTCGGACAGTAATCCGCCGCCCGACTCTGCCGGTCGATCCCGACTTCACGACCTCATATGGGTTTGTGCGCAGTACCTGAGTGACTGGAACTGCGCCAAAAAGGAATCCACTGAGAACGCTGAGAAGGATAGCGATTCCATAGACAGTTCTGTCCGGGGTTACCGGTGCGTGCATGGGAAAATTGCCAAATGGCTGCCATTCACTCAGCCAGCGCAACAACGCCACGCTCGCCCATAATCCGACTGCTCCGCCGGCGAGCGAAATCAGAACCGCTTCGCTAAACAAACTGCGCAGAATGCGGTTACGGCTTGACCCCAGAGCCAGGCGCAGAGCAACTTCACGGGAGCGGTCGGCAGCGCGCGCAGCAAACAGGCTGCCCAGGTTGGCGCAGGCCGCCAGCAGGATTAGTCCCGCCAGCAACATCAATCCGGCAAAGAATGCCTGAAATGGACCGGTAAACTGATCGCCCAAGAGATTTGGGCGTGCTAATGCAAAGCTCATTTGGCGTTCGTCTTGGGGATAACTTTTTTCCAGATACGAGCCAATTGAGTTCAGGTCTGCGGTGGCCTGTGCCGGGGTAACTCCCTCCTTGAGGTGCCCCATAACCATGAGAATCGAACGCTTTCGGCGATCGTTCAGGTAATTGTCCCCATCCACCTGCTCGCAATTAACCAGAGGAACAAAGAAATTGGGCGAGAAAAATACTAGCGTCCCGCGAAATTCCGGCGGTGCGACACCGACAATGGTGAAGGGATGTTTGTTTACCTGGACTATTCGGCCCACCACACCAGGATCATCGCGGAAATGGCTGTGCCAATATGCATAACTCAGGACGATATAAGGGGTGCTGTTCAGCCCATGCTCGTCGGAGGCATGAAAAAAATGGCCGAGATACGGCCTAACGCGCAATGCGTCAAAGTAGTTCCCGCTCGTCTCCACGCCCCAGACAGACGTTGGATTCCCACCCGCGTCTAGCGCGATCTGAGGGATGCTGTAGGCCACCAGGTCTTCGAAACTGCGGTTGCGCTCACGCAAATCCACATAGTCGGGATACGAATGGTTTGTTTCCTTCTCACTTGTACGCTCGAGCGCGTAGAGGCTTTCCGCCTGAGGCACATTTAGGGGCCGCAGGATTAGACCGTTCATGACGCTGAAGACCATGGCGTTTGCGCCGATGGCCATTGCTAGCGTCAAAACAGCGGTGATGGTGAATCCCGGAGACTTGCGCAACTGCCGAAGCGCATACCGCAGATCTTGACCTAGCCCAATCATCGCTACCTCCGCCTGCGATTCAAGCAAGCGCAAACACAAACATTCCCGGTAGAGATAGCAATTCTCCTACCACCAGCGGAGGTCTGACAAACTATAGATCGTGAAGGCGGTTGGACACGAATCTGGGAAGTGCCAGCGAACACCGATGTCCGCGGGTGGAAGACTGTGTTCGGAACCGGACAGGTCCATGGACGAGAAACCGCTTCCGCCGACGGAAGGTGGCTCGTACGAAGTTTCGCAAGTAAGTGACGGGAAACGCCCGTGTAACCCTAAATTCTTTCTGGGTTCCTCTACAGATTACCGTCCTTGATTCGCCGGAGAGACACACTCCTCGCACACTGCGTCTTCGAAAGAGTAGGCATTCATTAAATTGATTGAGGAATAGAAAAGAGGGCCGATGGGCCGTCAGTTTGCATCGGACTTGCCGATTGGTCGGTTCTCGCACACGAGTGGCACGCTATTCCACCCAAAACTTTAGGTTCCGGGGTTGACATGTGATGAACATGAAAGTATGCTTGTAGCATGGCAAAGATGATTCAGCTACGTAATGTACCCGACGCTCTGCACCGCGGGCTTAAAGCTCGCGCTGCGATGGCAGGTATGTCGCTTTCGGACTATCTCTTGGCCGAGATCAAGGAAATCGCAGAGCGGCCAACGCTTGCGGAGTTGCGGGAGCGCTTGCACACACGGGAGCCGGTTTCGGCGCGGATCGATACGGCTCAGTTGGTTCGAGAAGAGCGCGAGGTCGCGGTGATTGTCCTGGATGCGTCTGCCGCAGTTGACTGGCTTCTTCAAACATCTGCTGGGAAGAACATCGAGAAGCGTATCTATTCGCGTAACGAAAGCCTACATTCGCCTCACCTAATAGATCTCGAGGTCACGCAGGTATTGCGGCGTTTAGGATTGCAAGGGGTGATTTCGCAGCATCGTGCTGACGAGGCAGTCCGTGATCTGCTCGACCTTCGTATTACTCGATATCCCCATCTCGTGCTCCTGCCCCGCATCTGGCAACTCCGTCACAATTTCTCTGCCTATGATGCTGCCTACATCGTCCTTGCCGAGAAACTCGGAGCTCCATTGGTTACGCGGGACGGACGACTCGCTTCTGCTTCGGGCCACACCGCGTCCATCGAGCGGTACTAACTTTGAGCATCTGATCCTAACTCGCTCATCGTTCCGAACCACTTAATTCAACTGCAACCAGAGTGAATTCTGGGCTCTTCCCATCTGCCGTAACGCGTAGCGAATGTTTCGGAGAACCCCCGTCATCATCATTTTCCTATTCGTACCGCAGCGCTATTACGGGATCTACTTTCGTGGCCCGACGCGCCGGAATGTAACAGGCAGCCAGCGCCACCAGCACAATCAGGCTAGCAACGCTAAGAAATGTAATCGGGTCCGTCGCAGTCACCCCAAACAACTGGCTGGACATCAACCGCGTGAGCCCCAAAGCGGCAGCAATCCCGATTGCTGTACCGATGACCGCAAGCCTGGTTCCCTGCCCCAGGATCATGCGCAAAATGTCTGCACGCTGCGCCCCCATTGCCATGCGAACGCCAATCTCCCGCATGCGCTGCCTTACCGAGTACGCCAGTACGCTGTAAATCCCGATGGCCGCCAAAAGTAAGGCAAGACCGGAGAATGCCGACAGCAGCAACATGTTGAAGCGCTGATGGGAAAGAGAGTCAGCCAAAATCTCATCCATCGTGATAACGCCCACCACCGGCTGCTCCCGATCTACTTTGTGCACTGCATTTGAAATTCCAGAAATTATCGTGTTCGGGGGCGAAGACGTGCGTACCACGAGTGACATATAAGGGCTAGGCTGCTGAGCGAGTGGCGTGTACAACGTAGCAACTGGATCTAGCACGTCCAAACCGTCGCCTTTTACATCGCCGACCACTCCAACTACTTCTCGTGACTTTTCCGGAAAGAAGGACATTGTTAGACGTTTGCCAATTGGAGACTCCCCGGGCCAGAAACGTTTGGCCATCGACTCGCTGACTACAATTACCGCCGGACGGTCCGCAACATCTGAACTACTCAAGTCACGGCCTTGCAAGATTGGGATTCGCATAGTTGTAATGAATCCAGGTTCGACGACGCGGACCGCCACTTCTGGTTGTTCTGACATCGGAATTGGAGGCCGTCCAACGATTGCAATCGGCTGGATGGAACCTCCGCCCCCCAGCGGTAAGCTATCAATGGCTCCCGCCGAGGCAACCCCGGGCAATGCACGAACTCGCTGCAAAAGCTGATCGTAGAACCCAATCTGTAGTATCGGTTTGTCGTACCTCGTTGACGAGAGCGCGAATGACATAGTAAGGACGTTATGGGAGTCAATGCCTGGATCCACGTTACGCAGTCGCCAAAGGCTGCGAATCATCAACCCCGCGCCAATCAGCAGCACTAGCGACAGGGCAACTTCAGACACGACCAGCACATTGCGCGTCCTGCTGCCCAATGAATCTGCGTCTGTTCGGCCCAAACCTTGCTTCAATGAGTCGTTTAGGTTCGTTTTGCTCGCGCGTAACGCTGGCACCAAACCCGCAGCCAGACCGGTCAGGAGAGAGATCACAAGAGTGAAAGCCAGCACCCAGCTGTCCACTGTGATGTCCGTACGCGGGAGGCTTTGCGCCAGGAAAGCGACAATCAGCTTTACTCCGAAATGTGCGAAGACGAGCCCTAGCACTGCTCCCGTCAGCGCCAGCGACAAAGTTTCAGAGAGAATTTGCCGCGCCACGCGAACTGAACTCGCGCCCAAAGCCGTTCTGATTGCTATCTCTTTCTGCCGGGCGAGGGTTTTGACCAAAACCAGATTGGCAACGTTGGCGCACGCGATCAGCAGCACAAATCCCACTGCTCCGAGCAAGACCAGCAACGCCGGACGGACATCGCCTACCAACTGCTCACGCAGCGGCACAACCGTCGCACCCCAACCTTTGTCATCCTCGGGATACTGCTGCTCCAGTCGGGAGGATATTGTGCCCATCTCTGCCCCGGCCTGTTTCACATCTGCTCCCCGGCTCAAGCGTGCAATCACGAGATAATTGTGGTTTCCGCGAACCGCGCGCTCCGCATCGGTCCACGCCAGCGGAGTCCATAATTGGGGCTGAGTTTTTGGATCGGAAGACGTCGGGAAAACCGATCTCGTGGGTATAACGCCAACCACGATATAGCTCAGCCTGTCTAATAAAACGGCGCGGCCGATGATGTTGGGATCCGAGGCAAAGTGAGTTTGCCAAAACGATTGACTGAGGATCGCGACACGCCCGTGGCCACTTTGATTCTCCTCAGGCAAGAAAACCCGACCCAAAATAGGTCGGATTCGAAGTATAGAGAAGAACTCAGGCGACACTCTTATCCCGGTCACCGACTCCGGATCGCCGGTGCCGGCCAGGCCGTAGTTAGAGTAACCGTAGATTGCCATGCTTTCGAACACGTGGCTTTGTTTCTCCCAGTCCAGATAGTTCGCGGGCGAAACAGTGAACCGGGTCATTCCAGGGAAGCTCTTCGGCGGCGGTACATGCCAAACTTGGACCAAACGGGCTGAGTCCTGAAACGGAAGCGGCCGTAGCAATATTGCGTTCACAACGCTAAAGATCGCAGTATTTGCTCCTATACCGAGCGCCAATACAACCACCGCCACCATCGTGAATCCCGGGTTCTTCCGCAACATCCGGAAGCCGAAGCGAAAATCATTCAGCAAGGTTTCCATATTTCCTTCAGTCGTAACTCAACGCCACCATGGGATTGATCACCCTTCCTACAATTTGTCGGCGGCGTTTCTGGCGCTTCATATCTGGGCGTGCGATATCCATCATTCAATCTCGTGGCAACTAACGATCCATTCCGAAGATGCTGTAAGTCTCTTCATGCACAGTGAGATAGACCGGGTTGGAGATCAAAAAACATTCCGTTTTGTCCAGAATCCAAATTGAGTGTCCATTTGCGAACACTGCGGAACAGACTCAGGCGACAAGACCACTCGACCAGCAACAGTCACCAAGTTGCCGATTGCTTCACTGAACTTCAGCAATGCATCAACGTTGGCACGTAACTAGTTGAAGGGTTCGTTTCGAGGAGCGGATTCAAGAACATTGATTAAAGACGCGTCATCGTCGCGATTCGCGACTCCATGGATCGCTCTTTCAGCGCCTCTTGAAACTCCTCCAGCTTTTCCCGGTGAGTCAGTCGCCGTCCCCCCGCACTCACCTGTTCCAGCATCCACAAACGCAATTTGCTGGAAGTCCGAATGATAGTCACAACCTATGTCAGCATGTTCGGCTTCTTGTCCTCCGGGCTCTTTTGTTGGTTGGCGCCTCCAAAATTTACTCGCGCCTCGGAGCCGAGATTGTTATGGAGTCATTACATTCACAACTCCTTGCGCCGACCGTCTGGCCCGTTCATGACTGAAATCACCGGTTTTCGTCAATCGGGGCCTGGCTGGTGGCGTTATCCTGGGTTCCCTAGGGAATAGTGGGTCTGGACACCAGCACTTCGATTGCTAGACTTTTGCCAAGCAGTCTGTCATGCCGTCTCCCGACTCCGGAGCACGTGCTCGACCTCGCTGAATCGCAATTGAATACCCTGGAAATGGAAATCGTTCGGTGCAGTAACATGAGCAGAACTCTGCGAATACGAAGGCAGGTGCGACGGTCAGCTCTGGGCCGAAGTCATTGACGACCAAGAAGCAGCTGCATAGCTTCGGACCACTAGGAGGAAATTAAGAGATGACCACCTTACTGATCCTCGCGTTGTGCGCTGTAGTGCTGTGGGCGGGCAGCAAAGTGCTCGATCGCCTCCACAAAGTCTGAGCGCAGCGACAACAATCCCGCGCAATGGTCTCTTGTTCGATTCTGGACATTCGCCTCCGGTTCCGGCCAGTTTTTGACCGAAATCAACCAGATCGCCTGCGCCATCTATTTGAAGCGATGAGGCTTCGGCGAAAGCCCAATTGGTAACCCAAATGCAATCCTCCGTTGGGCATTCTCGATGCGATCTCCAATGGGATCTATGATCCAGGATCTTCAATATGCCCTTCGCCAACTGCGCAAGTCGCGGGGCTTCGCACTGACGGCGTTCCTCACGACTTCGTTGGCAGTTGGAGCGGTGACTGCTGTCTTCAGCGTGGTCAATACTGTCCTTTTGCGCCCTTACCCATTCCGTGATCCGGGTCGGATTGTTGTCTGGCGCGAGAGTATTCGGGAAATCCAAAATACCGCTCCGCTCCTGCCCGACAATTACCGGCACTATCAGAATCTCAGAATGCACGCCAGTTCAATTCAGGACGCAGCCATCATTCAAAACCCACCCTTCAGCGTCTCCACTGGCATTGATCATCCGCAAATGACGGAGGGTCTGGCTGTGTCTCCGAATTTCTTCTCGGTGCTTGGAGTCTCGCCGTTTTTAGGCCGGCCTTTTGCCGAGGAGGAAGCACAGAGCGGAAAAGACCGAGTGATCATCCTCAGCTGGGGCGCATGGCAGCGTCTGTTTCATGGCAGCCCATCCGTCGTTGGCAGCACTCTGCTCGTTGGAGGCGAACCCCAGAGTGTAGTGGGTGTAATGCCGAAGTCGTTCCGCTTCCCGGTCATATCAATCATGCCCGGACAGGCAACTCATGGATCTACGGAACGCTATGAAATCTTCAAACCTCTCGTGCCACAACCGTATGAATTGACTGCGAATGACGCCGAATTTAACTACCTTGTCGTCGGGCGTCTGAAGACCGGAGTTTCAATTCGGCAGGCGCAAAGCGAACTGGATGGAATCGAGAAGGCCGCGGCTGCCGCCGATCACCTCGCCATTCATCTCAGCGTTATTGTCGCGCCATTTTCGCACGAGATTGTTGGAGGCGTCAGCAAGCCTCTCTGGCTTCTGCTAGCTGCTGTCGCAAGCGTATTGCTCATGGCATGCGTAAATCTCGCAAACCTGCAGCTTGCGCGGGGCGTAGCCCGCGATCACGAGACGGCTATCCGGTCTGCTCTTGGTGCAGGACGAGGACGGCTTTTCCAGAGTGTGCTGGCGGAAAACATGCTTCTGGGCTTGGGCGGTGGTCTGGGAGGAATTGTCTTTGCACTTCTCGGAGAAAAATTGTTCGTGCATCTAGCGGCGGTTCTGCCGCGTTTGAACGAAATCCATCTGAGCCTGCCGATGCTTGCCTTCGCTCTCGGGCTCTCGGTTTTGACTTCACTCGGATTTGGGATTCTTCCGGCGCTCCGGTCCCTGCGCGTTACGCCGCACACTGCCCTCCAGTCGAATTCCACTCGGCTTTCGATCAATAAGCAAGCAGTGCGCACCCGTAGGATGCTTGTCGCCGTTGAAGTTGCTTGCAGCGTCACTCTGCTTGCCGTGACCGGGCTGATCACGCGCAGCTTTTCGCATTTGCTTACACAGGATCGAGACTTCAGTTCGCAACATGTGGCCATAGCACGGGCGGACTTGAGTAACCCCAGATACTCAAGCGGGGTGGGTATGCCCACCGATCCAGGAGCTGACAAAGGGAGCGCTGCACGCGACGCTATGATCGATCGCACCCTTGACAAGCTGCGATCCTTGCCAGGCGTACAGTCCGCTGCGGTTACCAGTGTCATACCGCTGACCGGAGATACGAACGTGGATGGCTTGGTAAGAACAGATCGCCCCGTACCGCAAGGGCAAGTACCGGTGGCAAACCGACGGTTCATCAGCCCTGGTTACTTCGCCGTCATGGGAATTCCGCTCCTTGCGGGTCGTGACTTTGATGACGCGGATCACGGAAATCCGAGGGTCGTCATCCTGTCCGAAAAGGCTGCCAACTCAGTATGGCCAGACGAGAATCCGCTTGGCCGTACGATCAGGCATTGGGGACGTATCTATACCGTCGTCGGCATCGCCGCCGATGCGCGCATTAACGACTTGAAGCGAGAAGTGGCCGTCTTTTACCTGCCTCACTGGGATTTCCCCCCCACGGGTCCGGTATTCCTGGCGCGGAGTTCCCAGCCGATACGGAGCCTTGGTCTAGAGATGCGTGAGTCCATCTGGGGTATTGACCCGGAAATATCAGTTCCGACGGTGATTTCGATGGATGAACAAGTCGATGAATCCGTGGCCACAGAGAGGTTTCAAACCGTAATGCTTTCCAGCTTTGGATGCGCCGCGTTGCTGCTCGCCGTACTGGGCATCTACGGAGTGCTTGCCTATTCCGTTTCGCTGCGAACGCAAGAATTCGGCATACGCATCGCGCTTGGTTCCAGCAGGCAGGCGCTCACACGCCTCGTTTTGCTGGACGCATCCCAGCCCATGGCAGGAGGCATCGCACTGGGTTTGTTGGGACTAGCTCTCGCTACACGTTGGGTGCGCAGCTTACTCTATGAAACTAGTCCGGCCGATCCATGGGCAATCGGGTTGAGCGTGACGATTTTGATCGGTGCTGCTGTACTCGCCTCGCTTCTTCCGGCCAGAAACGCCACTTCGATAGATCCGATAAGTGTCCTTCGCGGAGAATGAAAGGCGAGATGGCAAAAATGGAACGTTAAGGGTACCGAGCAATTGTTGGAAAATCGCACTACAGTCATTGGCGAGTTCTGAGCGATTAGATTCGTCAACGACCTGGTCTGTTTACGATCGATACGTCGCAGGGACTATCAAAGTGAACGATGTTCGTTTCTGGGGCGCGAGGGAGAGTTTACGACAGCGCGAGGCAACCAGTCTCCTCGGGTTATTTGCCTAGTTTTCCTGAGCCTGGTCTGTATTTGGAGAATTGCCACATTTGATGATGAAGCCGACGATCAAACCGCCAAGAGCGAAATCGAAGTAGAAGTAGCGGTTAATAAACTCTATTCGGGATTCACTGCGCCGCTTATACACCAGCTCCCGGCTGCAAACGCTCGGGTTGAAATCTTCGACTGTTCGTGAGAGTCCAAACTGTGGACTACTGACTACTCTTCGTTTTTGGTTGTGTCTTTCTTGTCAGCTTCGATAGTCACATTGACGGGCGCCCCCTTTTTAATGGCGACCTCTTCGCCTTTCTCATCCTTCAAGGCGTTCTTGACACGAATCTCACGATAGAAGTCCTCCCCTCCTTCGAGGTGAATCTCCGCCTTCTCAGGATCACTTGGAACAAATGGCTTTATGATCTTCTCAACGGTTCCAGGTAGGGTTGCATTCGGCTTATCCTTTTTCTCACGTGCACCCATCCATTCACCTCCTGGAGCCGGTCGCTGCTAGCTGGTTAGCCTATTTATATCCGGAGCTAGGCAGCTTTTTTACCTGCTATGACGTTGTGGCTCGAAAAGGCATCAACTTTGAACGTTCTCGACACCGGGGCGCTCTCTACCAAGTGCGAGATCAACTCGTTGATTCGAGGAAATTGTTCGTGCGTGTAACGCTCGGCATCTTCCTGGCTTTTCCAAAAACTCAGCGCAAGGATCTGATCGGGCTCTGTATCGGAAATGAGAACAATTTCGTCTACAAACCCGGACTGACTTTGCAAAATCGGCAAGATCTTGTCCTGAATAGTCTTGGCGAGCTGTCTTGCCTTTCCCTCTTTGGTTCTGACCGCGACGACTCGACTGAACATAGCATTTCCCCTTCCAGAGCTTTTCCGGGTCCAGACAAAGCTAAGCTCGCTTGAGTCCGAGGTCAATTACCGAAAAAGGGTGCAAGCGGCGGGAATGCTGAACGGCGAAGCAATACAACGTTGACTCGTAAGGTAGGGTTTGTGGGCATCTGCAGAACTGCATACGGTACATGGGCAGAGGGCTGGCTTACCGTGATCACTACTTTCCTGTGATCCAAGGGTCTTCCCTACCGGATTAACGGTATTGCACTCTGCTTAATGCACCGCTACGTTGTACTACTTGCTCCAAGACCCATCGCAGGATTTTGTCAGACGAATAAAAGGAAGCAATGCTGGTAATTGTTGTGATCGTGGTCATCTTCGTCGTGCTGTTGATCTCCATGGATCGAGTGAGCGGCCGACAAGCGACCGATGGCCGAAGCCTGAGGGAGGCCGAGGATCGATTCCTGAATAGGTTTTTACACCGTCGCCGTCAGCGAACGAAGCTGTAACACTAAGCTGGACACATTACCTCCGGTGGCGACCAGTTCCTGAACCTAAATAAACGATGCATGCAGCACCGGGAAGCACTGGAGGATCGTCAACCCCATCGTCCTCTCATCATCAGGCGCATTCGTAGCGTTGTCTCTCAGCCGGTTTCTGGCCGGGCTGCTTTATGGCGTTAAATCGAATGACCCGATGACGCTGGCTGGTGTCTCGGTGTTACTTCTAATTGCAGGCTTGTCCGCTACTATGTTGCCAGCACGTCGGGCTATGCACTGTCGATCCCATGGTCGCGCTTCGTTACGAGTAGGGCGACCCATGCCCACAGATGTTGTAGTGCTTAACAGGCTACTCTGACATGTCAGCAAGGCTGCGCTAGAACTGAAGAGCGCTCGAATCGACCGACCCATCTAGATTTAGTACAGGCATTCGCTCCGTTACAACTTTGATCGAGGCAGAACGACTCTAACTCTGCAACCCCGCTCCCTGAGCCGGTTCGTGAGTTCAATGGATCCGCCGTGTGCTTCCGCGATTTGACGGGAAAGAACAAGACCGATACCACTACCGGAGGGTTTTGTTGTATAGAACGGAACAAACGCGTTGCTTGGATTCAGCAAGCCAGGGCCGTTGTCTTCTATGGTCAGGTCCACAACGTTTTCCAGCAGCGTCCAGCCAATGACCACTGTCGGCTGAAACCCGTTCTTCGAAACGGAGTTGGGTTCATTTGGTTTCTTTGTGGAGGGCGGGCCTTCCAGAACCGCTTCCGCCGCGTTTCGCACCAGATTGATCAGCATCTGTTCGAGTTGATCCGCGTCGGCCAGTACGGTCACATCTGGCCCAGGGGTCACTTTGACATTGATACGGGTCTCTAATCCAACTACGCGCGTCACCAATGGCAATAGGGTTGATTCTTTGAGGACGGGCGGAGGCATCTGTGCCAGCTGCCGGTAAGCTTGCAGGAATCGGTTAAGTGAAGCCGCACGAGCTTCGATGATGCCCAGCCCGCGCTCGAAATCCTCACGGTCATCCGTCGTCATGGTAGTTCCGGGGAGCCGAGCATGCAGACTGCCGGCAATCGACTTAATGGGCGCCAACGAATTATTCAGCTCGTGACCCATCACACGGATTAGGCGCTGCCAGGCCAGGCGCTCTTCTTCCCGCAAAGCCCGGCTCACATCGGAAAGAACAACTAGGGTGTGCGGCACTCCTCGCTGCCGAAACGAGCTTCGCCGTACAAACCAGCGCGCATCGCTGTTAAAGCGCAACGGGATCACTGATGCATTCTCGGCGGAAAGGCATGATTTCAAACCGAGCTGCGTAGCATTCCTGCCCAGCAGCCTTGGTGAGGCCTGTTGAAGGAGTCTTTCGCCGGCAGAGTTCACCAAGCGCAGGATTTCGGCCGGATCGAAAGCAAACAGCGGAATGTCCACCTCCTCGACAACTCGCTGGAGGAGAGCAGTCGCTTCAATCGCGCCAATCCGATGTGCTGACAGCAGGTCGGCCAGCATGTTGACTTCTAGGGAGAGCTCGCCCAGCGCGTCTTCGGGAATGGCCATCCGCGCGCGAAAGGAATAGTCCTCTTCCCGCAAAGCCCCGACCACATTGGCCAGCGTCTGCAGGGGACGAATAATTTGTTCGTGAAGAGCAGCAAGGATCAGTCCGCAGACGACCAATTCGGCTAAGAGGAGCGCCAGCTTTGACTCGATGGCCCAGTCCTGCATCCAGATGAGGACCGCGCTGGTCAAGAGTCCGGGGATCGCGAGCCATAACGAAGAACGAATAATTCGGCGCTCGAAGGGAGCTCGACGCGGTTTCTTTGGTTTTGGCCTTTCATTCTCGCGCGGGCTAAAGCCCATACTTTTCCATTCGACGATAAAGGGCTCCACGGCTCAGACCGAGCGCCTCGGCGGCCTGGCTCACATTGCCCTGAAAGCGCTGGAGCGCCTTACGGATCAAAATTGTCTCCACCGATTCGAGGCTTAACTCCTCCAAGTTCTGCGCCTGTGACCGCTGCAGGCCCAGCCCCAGATCACCGGGCTGGATTTGTTCGCTACGGCACATGAGCACGGCGCGCTCCAGCGTGTGCTCTAGCTCACGAACGTTGCCGGGCCACGCGTACTGCATCAACGATTGCAGGGCGGAAGGTTCGAACCCTCGAATCGTGCGACGATACCGCGAAGCATAATGCGCCAGGAAATGCAGGGCTAGAACCGGAATATCCTCGCGGCGCTCACGCAACGGCGGCAAATGTATTTCGACCGTATTCAGTCGGAACAGCAAGTCTTCGCGAAAGTGACCGGCCTGACACGCTGCCTGGAGATCGGAATTCGTGGCCGAGATGAAGCGCACATCAATCCGCTTGCAACGCGACGATCCCACCCGTTCGACTTCTCCCGATTCCAGTACGCGTAGCAACTTCGATTGCTGGCGCAAAGGGACATTCCCAATCTCGTCCAGAAAAATCGTGCCGCCGTCAGCCAGCTCGAAGCGGCCGATGCGGTCCGTGCGAGCATCCGTAAATGCGCCCTTCACGTGGCCGAAGAGTTCACTTTCAAAAACACCTTCTGCCAGGCCGCCAGTATTCACCGCAATCATCTGACGCGAAGCCCGGAGCGACAGAACATGGATCGTCCGGGCGACTACTTCTTTCCCGGTACCATGCTCGCCGGTGATCAGCACATTCGCATCTGACGGAGCGAAACGGGCGATGGCCTCCAACACCGCAATCATCGACGGCGCCGTCGCAATGAACTCGGGGCGGCCCTGGACACTAAGTAGACGGTTCTCGGCCGCCAGGCGTTCCGCTCGCTGCAGCGCGCGATGCAGTTCGACCTGGGTTCGCAGAATGGCCAGCAGCCGTTCGTTTTCCCATGGCTTCTGAATGAAATCGCGCGCTCCGCGACGCATTGCCTCAACTGCCAGGTCCACGTTTCCCCATGCGGTCATGACGATTACCGGCAAGGTGCTGTCTATGGCGACGATATCTGAAAGCAGTCCCAGCCCTTCCTGTCCAGACGTGGTGTCCCGCGCGTAGTTCAGATCGATCAATACCGCGTCGTAGGAAGAACTCCCGAGGACCTCGCGGGCGAGTGCGGGAGATCGCACGACGTCAACCTCGTAGCCCTGCGGTTTCAGGAGTAGTTCGATGGCTTCAAGAATATGTTGCTGATCGTCGGCTGCCAGAATGCGCGGAGATCTTGGCAGACTTTGCGCCAACCCGGCGGAAAGCCCAATCTCCCCGGTCTTGGTTGAGCTTGGCATGAGCTAAGGGTTCTGAGTCGCGACGCCGCTGTTTTCAGCGTCCTGGACGCTGATTCCATTATGTTCCAAAGTGCTACCGGTTGCACGATCGAGTTCAATTTTTGCCTTCTCATAAGTCGTCATGGCGGTAACCATATCCAGTTCGGCAATGGAAAGATCGCGTTGTGCGGTCATGGTCTGATAAGTCGATCCCGCCCCAAGTGTCTGCTCCTTCTGCATGATCTCAAACGTACGCTGCGCTAGGTCTCGCGCTTTCCGAGCCGCCCCCACCCGCGCCCCGGTCTGCTCGAGCGCATACTGTGCGTTCCGAACCTCGATACGGATTTGCTTTCTCAATTGCTCCCGACGCAATTCGGCTTGCCGGTATTCGAGCTCTGAGCGATATTGATCTGCCTTCGCCACCCGATTTCGTAGCGGGATATTGAGATTCAGCCCGATGTAGTAGTCGGGAGAAGAGTTATTGAAAGCATTTGCCAGGGCTCCGGAGTAGTCAACAGGCACGTTCGAGGTATTCGGAGTTGGAAGGTTGTAGATTGGATTCAGCGGCCCGGCCAACCCCGATCCGCCATAGAAGCCGACTAATGCAAGGGACGGTAGGAGCGCATTTCGCGCGGCCTTGCCGCTGATCTGCCGGTTCGCCAGATCAACGTCAGACTCGGCAAGTTCAGGACGGTCACGCAGCGCTTGAGCAATGAGATCCTGAACTGCTTCCGTGGTCTGCGGTATCTACGGTCTTGAAGCGGTCCGCTGGAACAACCGACACAGCTTCAAGTACCGGATCGTCGAGACTCTTGGTCAGTGCATTCTTGACGAGCAACTCCTGAAGTTGCAGGCTGGTACGCGCCATCGTCAAATCCTGGTCGCGCTTTGACACTTCGGCCTCGGCGCGCATTACATCCATGGCCGGAACACTTTCAAGGTGAAGCTGTTTTCTGGCATTGTCGAGCGACTGTTGAGCGAAGGCCAGCGACTGCTCGTTGACCCGCGCCTGTTCATAGGCGTTTACCAGGTCCCAGTAAATGTTCTTGATCTGAGTTACGGTTGCGATCACCTGATCTTTAAAGGCGATGTCGGAGATCTTCTTGTTGTTCTTCGCGATTGTCAGATAGCGCAGGTTGGGGCCAAAACCGAATCCCGCCAGCAGCTGTTGCTGGAAAGAAAAGCGATACATCGAATTCAACACGGGAGAGAGATTGAAAAATGGACTATTTGTCGTCTGTCTGCTGTTATTGAATTCGACAGTAAAGCTGGTTCCTGTCGGAAAAGCCTGAGAGTAGGCAACGCTTGTCTGTCCGGTATTCGATTGCAGAGATGGTACACCGTAAATCTGTTGATTGGCTAAGGGCGTAGTCTGGTGTTCGGCACCGATCGACCCAATGATCGCGGGATCGTAGGAAGCAACTGGCGTGCCTGCGCCCAGAGTCGATTGCACCAATCCGGACGCGCCGGCTCCGGCACCACCTGCGCCGCCGGTCGTTCCACCCGCACCCGCCCCAGGAGCTCCAGTCCCGAAACCACCAACTCCGCCACCCGGCGTTCCTTGCACTACGCCGGTATTGACGCCACGAAAAATCCCTCCGGCGCGGGTGCGCAATATATCCATGTTGGCAATGGGCAGGTTGTATCGGGCGATGGCCAAGTCGAGATTGTTCTCCAGTGCCAACTGGATGGCATCCTTGAGAGACAAGTACAGCTTGCCGTCACGGATCAATTGCCCGAGCAGTGGAGAATTTGTGAGATCTGGTCGAGGCACCTGGTCCGCTGTATATGCACTGAGGGGATTGTGCGACGCAGGCAGATCGAAGCGGACCGACGCGTTTGTCTGTCCCGATGCGGTCGCAGTTACCGCGACCAGGAACCATGCCACAATCCGACAATTCGGCCGGCGAGCCATATCCTTCATTGCTTCACCGCCTCGTACGGCTGCAGATCCGGGTTTGCCGTGTCGCCAACCACCCAGCCATCACGCAGCTGAATCGTGCGACTACCGTAAGCCGCATTGACCTCCGAGTGAGTCACTTGAACAATCGTCGTCCCATGCTGGTTCAGTTCACGAAAGAGTTCCATGATTTCTCTGGCCTGTGAGGAGTGCAGGTTTCCCGTGGGTTCGTCGGCAAGCAACAGCGCGGGCTTGTGAATGACGGCGCGGGCAACTCCTACCAACTGTTGCTGTCCTCCGGAAAGCTGGCTGGGAAACAAGTCTTTCTTGGCAACGATCTGGAAGCGGTCCAGCGTGTCCGCCACCATGCTCTGCCGTTGACTGTTGGGGACGTCCTTATAAGAGAGTGGGAGGTCGATGTTCTCGCGAACATTAAGATCGTCAATCAAGTGATAGCTCTGAAAAACCATACCGATATTGCGCTTGGCCAGTTCACCACGCTGTTTGCGTTTCATCTCATGGACAGCTTGTTCGCGAAACCAGTACTCGCCCTGCCACTGATCGTCGAGCAAGGCAAGAACGTTCAACAAGGATGACTTCCCTGCCCCGGATGGCCCCATGAAGGTGACAAACTCGCCTTCGCGAATTTCCAGATTGACGCGGCGTAAGACCCAGGTTTGACCGGCTGGGGTTTTGTAGCTGCGTTCAACATTCTCCAATCGAATCATTTCACTCTCGCTTTAGAGTTAGCTGACAGTTACTGAATTACTCGGCGCGCAACGCTTCTGTTGGATCCACATGCGCGGCTCGCCACGCCGGCACCAGGCCCGATGCAACCGACACCAACAACAGCAGCAACGCAGCAGCCGCCAAGGTAAAAGGGTCGTGAGCACTCAAGCCATAGAGCATGCTGCTGACAAGACGCGTTCCGGCCAGGGACAAACAGGCTCCAACAAATATCCCCACCCCGATCACAATCAAACTTTCACGCAGCACGACCCACAGCACTTTCGAGCGCGTCGATCCCAAGGCCAATCGAATTCCCAATTCGCTGGTACGACGCGCAACGGTATAAGACATCACGCCATACAGGCCAAGGCAAGCAAGACCCAGAGCCAAGGTGCCAAATATTGTGGTGAGGCGAGCAATCAGTCGTTGCTGTGCCAGGTTGCTGCTTACCTGTTCGGCCAACGTGGTTACACCACCAATCGGCAGATTCGGATCAACACTGCGGACGGCTTGTCTGACTTGTGAAATTAACTGGGTCGGATCAGCGACGGTACGCACGTCGAGACTCTCTGCATCGACGACATCCTGCGCGATGGAGTGATAGATCATGGGCGGTGCGCTTTCGCGGATGTCATTCACGCGCGCATCTTTAACCACACCGACAATCTGGAAGCGGTGCTCGTTTGCAGCGTCATAGCCGAAGTACTGGCCAATAGGATTCTTGTCTTTCAGGAATTCGCGGACAAAAGCCTGGTTAACAATTGTGACGGCGGGAGTTTTTTCACTGTCTGTAGTTGCGAAAACCCGGCCTTCGACTAGGGGGATTCCGACCGTATCGAAGTAGCGCTGACTCACGCGGAACTGTTGGACAACCGGTTCACCATTGGGACGGGGACTCCGGGAAAATCGATACCGCTGGAGTCAACACATCCCGCCGCGAGGCCGCAACTGGCCATTGATGCTGAGCGAACTCCTGGGACCGCTTCAATCTGCTCGATTAAGCGCCGATATAAAGAAGATAGTTGCTCCTGCTTGTATCCCCCCATGTGCGTGTCCAGCCATACCGTCAGAATATGGTCCCGGTCAAAACCCGGATCCAGTTCGGAGAAATTCCGAAGAGTCCGAAGAAAGAGGCCTGCCCCCGCGAGAAGGACGAGGGATAGCGCGACCTGTGAGGCCACGAGAATCTGCTTCAAGGACCAACCGCAGCCGACACGGTCGCTGCCTGAAAACCCTCGCGCACTGGCCTTGAGAGCGCGATGTGGCTCAACTCCTGCGCCCTGCATCGCCGGAGCCAATCCAAATAAAATTCCAGTCAGCAAACCCACAACCGTGGTGAAAAAGAGAACACGAGCGTCCGGCGCGAGATTTAGGGGAATCGGCGTGTCTCCCCCTGACGCCCATTTGGGTAGGATAGCGCCGCACCAATAAGCAACCGCGATACCAAGCATCGCACCGAAACCAGACAACGACACGCACTCCGTCAGAAGCTGACGCGCCAGCCTTGCCCGGGTTGCTCCCAACGAAAAGCGCACCGCAATTTCACGTTCGCGCGCTGCCGCCCGTGCCAGCAGGAGATTCGCGAGATTGGCGCACACGATGATCAGCACAAGTACGACCGTGCCCATCAAAACCATCAGGGATCGCGAGAAGGTTCGCTGCAACGAAGGCAATCCGCGACCTCCGTGCTCTAGTTCAAGCCGGCTTCGGAGGAGAGTCTGACGCTCCTGAGGATCAGTCACGCTCAGACCCGAGCGTTCCAGGTCCTGCCGATAAACTTGGTTGAGGATAGCGTCCGCTTGGGTAAGGGCCTGCGGACTCTTCACTCGTATAACGAACTGTAACCATCTGATATCCGTCTGAGGAACCCAAGGCTTGTCAAACTCAGAGGCTTCGGTCTGACTGTAGTGTTGGGCATAGCGGACGACCGACTGCATCGTTGTTGGAAGCCAAAACTCCGGCGCTGTTCCCGCCCTGGTTCCGAAGAAGCCTGGAGGGGCGACTCCCACTATGTCCAGGGGCATTTCGTTCACGACAATCTTGCGTCCAATTAGGTTGCGATCCTGCGCGAAACGGCGCTGCCAACAGCTAAAACTGATCACAGCGACTGGACTACCACCTACTGTCCTATCGTCATCCGCGGTCAGCAGGCGTCCCAAGACTGGATAGGTATCGAGAGTCTGGAAATAATTTCCTGAAACGAGCTGCCCTCGGACCATCTCGGGCTGCTCATTTCCGAAGCTGGCGTAGAAGTCAGATGGCCACGCCATTGCCGCAACTCTCACCGACGGCGGAAGAGCGGCACGGATGTTCAGGAAGAATGGATAGGAAAATCGGGAGTTCTCGACCGGCCTGTCACTCGTCTTGACCAGAAAGAGTTGCTCAGGATCCGGCACCGGCAAAGATTTTAAGAGAACAGCATCGACCAAGGTAAAGATGCCGGTGTTGGCCCCGATTCCCAACGCCAAAGTGAGCACTGCCACCAGCGCGAATCCAGGATTCGCGCGCATTTGCCGCGAGGCGTAGCGGACGTCTTGAAGAACTCCAGCCATCTTGTTGATCTCCTCCCTACTCGTAACGCAGCGCCACCATGGGATCAACTTTCATCGCCCAGCGCGCGGGTATGTAGGCCGCCAGGGCCGCTACTAAAGCCAATAATGAGGTCAGCAGAACGAATGTCACAATGTCGATCTGCACCACTCCGAAAAGCAGACTCGAAAGTGCCCGGGTCAATAGCAACGCGAGCACGAGGCCGATCCCCAGCCCAATGGCGGCCATTTTCATCGCCCCGCCGACGACGAGCCGGAGCATGTCGAAACGACGCGCTCCGAGGGCCACGCGTACTCCAATTTCATGGGTGCGTTGGGTGACGGAGTATGCCATGACCGCGAAGATTCCCGCCGCAGCCAGGATGAGCGCACAGACAGCGAAGGTCATCATCATCCGGGCAGACGACTCGATGCCGCTGAGCCCGTCGGCCACCACCTGCTCCAAGCTGCGAACGTCATACGCGGGTTGGTCCGCATCTACCGCGCGCAATTGCGCGTTGATCGGCCCGGCAAGGGTGAGAGGATCTCCCAACGTTCGCACCACAAACGCAGAGACCGCTTCGGGCTGTTGCGCGAACGGCACATATGCAGTTGGAGCGGGGCTGTGATCTAACGGAACCGGTTGTATCTCACCCACAACTCCCACAACCGTTCGAAAGGGCTGGGCAGCTTCGGAGTGTCCCAGCTGGATGTGCTTTCCCAATGGGTTCAGGTCAGGCCAGATTTGATGTGCCATGGTCTCGCTGATGACGACGACCGGAGGAGCATCCGCTCCGTCCTGATCGGAAAGCAGCCGTCCCTGTCGCAGGCGAACTCGCAAGGTCCGGAAGAATTCTGGACTCACGACTTGCGAAATTGCTGACGGCATGTCTGCGGGAGCAACCGGCGGTTTGCCCTCCGCTGTATATGAGATCCAGTTCCAGGTCCATCCAGAAGGCAGGCTGGTCGCGCACGCGGCAGATTCGACGCCCGGGAGGGCCTGAATACCTCGCAAAACTTTTTCGTAGTAACCGCGAATGCGGTCTTTATCGCGATACTTGGCTTCCGGCAACACGACATGAAACGTAAGGACATTGCTCCGATCAAAGCCCATGTCAGTACTTATCAGAGTGCGGAATCCCTTCACCATCAAGCCCGCGCCTACAACTAAAACCAAGGAGAGTGCGATTTCGGAGATGACCAGCAAAGTGCGAAAACGCCGGCGGCTGGCCGTGGGGCTGGCGCCGCGAGAGCCTTCCTTCAAAGTGTTACCCACGTTGGGGCGTGAAAAATGCCACGCGGGCGCAAGACCTGCGAGAATTCCGGTAAGCACAGCGACGAGAACCGTAAACGCGAACACTCGTGAGTCAACCTGCAAATGCTTCAACCCTGCAACGTGCTCGACAATAAAAGGAGGAATCGTGCGGCACATGATCTTGAGCCACCAACCAGACAAGATGATCGCCAGCCCGCTTCCTAGTAGTGCGAGCAATACACTTTCCACCAGCAACTGCCGTCCGACCTGCCAGCGGCTGGCTCCCAGAGCGGCACGCAGCGCAATCTCTTTTTGTCGACCGGAAGCACGAGCCAGCTGGAGGTTGGCAACATTGGCACAGGCCAGAAGCAGAACGAAAACCGCCGCGCCCATGAGCATCAGGACAAACTGCCGGGAACCGACAGTGAGATCTTCCACGGTATTTTTGACATCGATTCCGTGACCGGCGTTAGTCCGAGGATACTGTTGGGCAAGGCTCGCGGCGATTGTCTCCAAGTTCGCCTGCGCCTGATGCATGGAAACGCCATCTTTCAGTCGTCCGAACACGGTCAAGGAATGATTGTCGCGGTCTTCACCGGCGGCGCCATTCAGATCGAGCGGAGTCCAAACTTTTGACCCAGAGGGGAAATCGAGATCCGCAGATGCAATGCCGATTACGGTGAACTTCTGACCATTTAAGAGCAGCCGCCGACCGACTATGACAGGATCCGCGCCCAGGTGCTGCTGCCAGAATCCATAGCTGATGACCACCACCGGCGCAATCCCGTTCTGGAAATCTGCGCTGCCGATGTAGCGGCCGACTTGCGGAGGCAGTCCGAGCAACGAAAAGAAGTTTGCGGTTACCTGCGAACCTTCGACGTGCTCCGCCACGCTGCCACCGGTCAAATTGGCGTCCCAGCTGCGGGCGGCCGAGAGCTGGTCGATTTGCTTGCTTTGCTCGATCCAGTCGCGAAAATTGGCAGGCGCCGGACTGAGGTGGTCGTCACCCTGCTTGGGCGCCGTTTCCCAAACCGTGACCATGCGATCAAGCTTCGGGAATGGAAACGGACGCAGCAGCATGGCATTGACCGTGCTGAAGGTAGTGGTATTGGCCCCTATGCCCAGAGCCAGCGTAATTACCGCAACCCCGGTGAAGACGGGCCGCTTGGATAACATGCGGAGTCCGTAGCGAATATCCTGAAGCAGTCCAATCATTCTTTATTTCTCATTCGTATCGCAATGCCACCATGGGATCCACCTTGGCAGCACGCCGTGCAGGTACGTAGCCAGCCAAAGCAGCTACGGCAATCAGTACGATCGAAGCGGTAGCAAAGGTCAGCGGATCCCCCGATCCAACTCCGTAGAGCAGGTACGACAGACTTGTCAGAGTTCGGGTGAGTAACAGTGCGCCGGCGACCCCAACCACAATGCCACTGAGCACTAATCTCAACTCCTGCCCAATAAACACGCGAACAACTTTTCCTTTGTCCGCCCCGAGCGCCATACGAATGCCGATTTCCTGTACCCGTTGTGTAACGGAATAGGAAATCATGCCATAGATTCCCACCGACGCCAGCAGCAAGGCCAGGCCTGCAAACGCACTGAGCAGGATCATCGGAAAGCGCTGCTCAGACATGGAATCCGAAACGATCTGCTGCATCGTTTGTAAGTTGTAAATCGGCTGGTCACTGCTGGCTTGATATACCGCTGCCCTGATTGCGGGGACTACCGTCCTAGAATCGAGAGGAGTGCGCACGACTATGCTTGCGTCCGGATAGTTGATAGGCACCCATTGATCCGGAACTTGATAAAGCGAATAGTACGTCTGATATTGATTGCCTAGACCGGCATCATTCAGGCCAGCATCCTTAACGTGATTTACGACGCCCACGATTGCGCAAGGGCCGAAGGCTGCGAATCCAGCAGTGATCGTATGCCCTATAGGTTTCCCATCAGCGAAAAACTTACGCGCGAAATCCCTATCGATCACAGCGACACAGGATGTTTGTGTGGTGTCATCCTTGCCGACAAATCGCCCTTGAAGCAATCGCATTCCCATGGTGCGGAGGTAATCTGGCCCAGTGAGAAACGGCTGCAGTCGTGGCGCCCCCTGCAGCGATTCGGGTTGATGCGAGTCCAGCCAAAATGGCAGGTACCCGCCCTGTCCGCTCAATGGAATGGCAGTAGTAAAGTCCGCCGATTCTACCCCGGGAATCTGACGAATTCGTTCAACTAACTGTTCGTAAGCGACGCGCGTACTCGAAGGCGTTTTTGTCAGGGTATGTGAAACGCCGACCTTGAGGGTGATTACGTTCTTCGTATCGAAGCCGGGATTAACATTCCATAAGTGAAGGATTGTACGCAACAGCAGGCCGGCGCCCACCAGCAGCACGAGCGTTGACGCTATTTGTACAACTACGAAACTGCCCTGAGTACGACGATGGAAGACGGTCGAACCGCGGCCACCCTTGAGCGAAATTTGCGGATCGGCGCTCCAAGTCTTGAGGGCCGGCGCGAGGCCAAACAGAATTCCGATCACGAGCGAGACGATCAATGTATAAAGCAGGACGGGAGCGTTCACGCTGGCGTTTTCGCTGCGTGGCAAGATTCCAGGCATCGCGGCCAAGACGAACTTGATTCCGAAGAAAGCAATCAAGCTCCCGAAGCAAGCCCCGCCGAGCGAAAGAGTCACGCTTTCAGTCAATAGCTGCCGTACCAGGCGCGCACGATTCCCCCCGAGCGCCGAACGAATGGCGAACTCTTTGCTGCGTGCCGCTGAACGGACCAGCAGCAGATTGGCCATATTCGTACAGGTGATTAACAACACCAGTCCAACTGCACCCGATAGTAAGGCAAGTGTTTGACTGGCGTTGCCAACGATTGCTTGCTTTAGGGGCTCAACATAAACTCCCAGGTCTCGGTTGTCATTGGGATACGAACGATCGAGATCGTCCTGGATCGCGCTCATCTCCGCCTGACTTTGAGATATGTTCACTCCCGGTTTCAGGCGCGCGAAGGAAAAGAGGCCATCGTGACTTCCTCGATTGCTCAATATCAAGGGGTCGAGCTGGCCGAGCGGCGTATAAACAGAGATATCATCATTGAAACGAAATCCAGGCGGAGCAACTCCTACAATCGAATAACTCACGCCATCCAGTGTTACGTTCTTGCCCAACGCTTCGGGTCTGCTGCCGAAACGCTCCCGCCACAGATGATTGCTAATAACAACCGCAGGCGTGCCGCCGGGTTGATTTTCCTGCAAAGTAAACTCTCGCCCCAGCGCCAGTTTCGCCCCTAGGGTGCTGAAAAAACCGGTGGAGATTTGACTGACCTTAAGGTGCGAAGGCGCGCCAGGAAATGTGAGGTCAATTCCCTGCTCCCTAAACGCTGCCATCTGCTGAAATGAGTGAGCGCTTCGTTGCCAGTCTTGGAAATTCGGATATGAATCCCAAACGCGTGGAAAACGCGGATTGTTTTCCCAAACCATAACCAGGCGATCCGGCTCGAAATAGCGCAGCGGCGCGAGTACCACGCCTTCCACGACGCTGAAAATTGCTGTATTCGCGCCAATTCCCAAGGCCAACGTCAAAACAGCAACGGCGGTAAACCCAAGGTTCTTCCGGAGCTGCCGGAGAGCATATCGGAGGTCTTGGATCAGTTCACTCATGCATGCACATCTGCCATCAGTTTTTTTAGTTCTTCTTCCGCCACAACTTTACCGTCGAACAAATGCACCTCACGCTCGGCATGCTTGGCAAACCGTGGATCGTGCGTGACCATGCAGATTGTCGCGCCTTCGCGGTGCAGGTTCTGGAGGAGTTCCATGACAGCCTCGCCATTGCGGGAATCCAGATTTCCGGTGGGTTCGTCGGCGAGCAGAATCGAGGGCTTCCCTCCGAGAGCCCTAGCCACGGCGACACGTTGCTGCTGGCCGCCGGAAAGTTGTGACGGATAGTGCCGAACGCGATGTGCCATGCCCACACGCTCCAGCGCCTCCATCACGCGCCTCTTGCGCTCGACCGAGGGCATCTTCTGTCGGTAGGTCAGGGGCAGCTCGACATTTTCATAGACCGTGAGGTCCCCAATCAGATTGAAGCTCTGGAAGATGAACCCGATCTCCTGATTGCGAATGCGCGAGCGTTCCGCAAAGCCTAGGTTTTCCACCGGCTGATTGTTCAGTTGGTAGTGTCCGCCGGTTGGCGTGTCGAGCAGGCCAATGATCGACAGCAATGTTGACTTGCCGCACCCCGACGGACCCGACATGGCTACGTACTCGCCTTTGCGGATGTCCAGGTGAACTCCAGAGAGCGCGTGCGTTTCAACCTCGTCGGTGTAAAACACTTTGGTGAGATCTTCGATCTGAATCAGCGCTTGTGCATCAGTCATGGGGTGTGCCTCAATCGGTTGTCTCAATCGAGCGTAGCCCGGCCGGTCTTAGTCAAGTCTGATACGGTCGGTGTTATCCGAGCGCGACATGTCGGAAAGAATCACTGTGTCGCCTTCATGCAACCCTTCCATAACCTGAATCGAATTCACTGATGCCCGTCCGACCTTTACGGGAACGCGAACTGCGCCGTTGCCACCACTATCCAGTTTGAACAGGCTGATGGTGCTGTTCTCTTGTCCAAAGGCCGGGCGGCCGACGTACAGAACATTCTCCAGCCTCTCCAGGTCAATGGTTCCGTCGACACTTAGATCGGGGCGCGCACCCTTGGGGAGATCGCCGGTAAGTTGAACATCAACCGTGACTGTGCCGTTCTGCACTGCCGGATCGACTCTCATGACCGTTCCAGCGACCGTACCGTTGTGCGTGTCCACCAGCGACGGTTGACCCATCTGAATGTCCCGCGCCTGGGTCTCAGCAATCTTCAACTCCGCAATCAGATGGTTTGGCTGAATCACTTTTGCCACCATCGCCCCTGGAAGAACGTGTTGCCCCACTTGCAAGGGCAGATCAACCAGAACCCCGTCAATTCCGGCACGGACTTTGAGTGCGTCCTGCTGTTTCTGCTTCAATTCCGCGAGCGCGCGGATCTGATCTACTTTGGCCTGTTGCTCCGCCATCTGTGATTCGATGGCCTTCTGATTGATGTCCAGCCGTTCATCCTCAATATTGTTTCGTGTAGTAAGTTCGTCTGCCTTCCCCTTCGATGCTTTGTACGCCAGGCCCGAAATCACTCCGAGGTCGTAAAGCGCTTTGTCAGTCTCCGACTGCAACCTGGCCTGACTGTAATCCGCAGTCACCGTCGCCGCGCCGGCTTTCTGGTTCATCAGATCGCTCTGGAGCTTGACCCGCAGGCTCTGATACTCGGCCTCTGCAGCTCTTAATTGCAGTCTGGCATCGAGCGCCGCCTGCTCGACCTGCGGATTGCTCATCTCGAGCAGAATGCTGTCAGCTTTCACCTGGGAACCAGGCAACATACGAATTCTCACCACGGTGGCTTCTGTCTCAGCGGGAATTTGACGGGTGAACTCCTGGCTGGGAATCAGCGATCCAAGTCCTCTGACCTGGCGCAGCATAGGGCCCCGTTTTACGGTGTCTGTCCAGACCGTGCTCCGCTCAACTTCCTGGGCTGCCGGTTTCAGTCGAGAAACGGCGATTGTGACAAGCGCGAGAATAAAAACGCCGATCACCGCTCCGACAATTTGCCGGCGTCTCTTCTGGCGCTTGATGTCTGGGCGTGCAATATCCATCATTAAACCTCCTCGCAACTTTCAATCCATTTGACGCCAGACGGTAAGTGTCTGCGAGAGCAGTGAAAGAGCGTAGGTATCGCGGCACAGAACAACGCTGATCTGTCCGCTCGCGAACTCGAGTGTCCATTTGCGAACACTGCAGCGGGGCACTTACTCAGTCCGCAGCGCGCGAATCGGCTCCAAGGTCGCCGCCTTGCGAGCCGGGAGCACCGTAGCCAACAGCGCTGCCAGGCTCAGTACGAGTGTAGTTACAAGCAAAATGCCTGGAGCGTAGGGCTTCACTCCAAACAGTTGGGTCGCCATCGCGTATCCCGCCAGAATGGTTGCCGGGATGCCAATTGCCAGCCCGATTCCAATCTGTACAAACGCACCCAGCAGCACCAGCCTCAGAACATTCAACCGGTCGGCGCCAAGCGCCATGCGGATTCCGATCTCGCTGGTACGCCGCTCAACCGAGTATGCGGTAACACCGTAAAGCCCGACCGACGCCAGGATCAGCGCCAAGAGTCCAAACAAGGAAGTGAGCTTCGCGAGCATTTGGTTCTGCGAGAAATTGCCATCCACTTGAGCGCCGAAACTCATGAAGTCAATCAGTGCCAGGTCAGGGTTCACCTGAGCGAGGGCGCGCCGAACCTGAGGTTCGAGGCCCGGAACTGGGCCTTGGGTCTGGAGCACCGCTGCGTTCAGAAAGTGACTACGATCTTCGAAAGCCTTGAAGTGGGGATCGTCGTAAACCACATGCTGGGTCTCGGGCAAAAAGAACATGGGAGGAATTTTGCTGGTTGGGGCGCGGTATTGTGTATCTTCGGTCACCCCGACGATTTCGAAGGCTCCCGCGTACTTCTGGTCCAGATCGCCGAAGTGTTTTCCGATGGGGTCTTCGTCCTTAAAGAACTTTTTGACGAACGTCTGGTTGACCACGGCAATATTCCGCGTGGTAGCGGTGTCCTGCTCCGAAATAGTGCGACCCTGTACTACCCTGGTGCCGACACTCTCAAAGTAGCCGTCAGTGACGCGCAGCCAGGACGTGCTATTTTGATTGCTTCCTGCCGGAGGCGGCGGCTGCCCTTCGATGAAAACGGTTTCGCCCCAGTTATCGCCTTCCATGGGAGTGTAGAGAGCGAAACTGACCCGGCTCACACCTGGAATCGCTGCCAGATTGTCGTGCAACTGGCGGAAGAATGCGAGAAGACGCTCCGGGGTAAATCCGGCCATCTCAGGATCGATGTGAAGGATGTAGCGGTTTGCGATATCGAACCCGAAACTCTGATGCTGCATGTTGCGCAGGCTTTGCGTTAGTAAGCCCGCGGCGCAGAGCAGTACCAGCGAGAGCGCAGCCTGGGCCACCACCAGGGATTTTTGTGTCCATCCACCTCCCTGGGTTGTCGAGCGGTGGGCTCCCCGCAAAGCGTCGGCGGGATCGGCACGCGCCGTCATCCAGGCGGGCGCGACTCCGAACAGGATTCCGGTCAGCAGCGAGACCCCGCAAGTAAAGCCAAGCACCGGCAACGAAGGTGTAGCAGTGATGGCCACATGCTGGTTTTGAAATGCGAGCCTAAGAATGAGGTGGGTGCACCAGAACGCAAACCCCACGCCCACAATTCCGCCGAAGAGCGCGAGAACAGCGCTCTCGGTTAGTACCTGTACGATCTGCCGTGACCGCGGTGCGCCCAGAGCGGTTCGTACCGAAGTGTGCTGGCGGCGGCTTGCGGCTCGCACGAGCATGAGGTTAGCCACGTTGGCGCAAGCGATCAACAGCACGAAGCCTGAAACCCACATCAGCAGGTGCAGGCCCGACTGGTACTCGTCACGCATCATCTGCACCCCTGCCCCACCAGGAGACAGATGAAGAGTTTGCTTCGGCACCAACTCCCGTTCCCCCGGTTGCAACTTGGCATTCGGACCCAAGAGCCACTCTTTGAGCTCGACCTGCATCTGGCTTTCGATGTTTTTGGGGTTTGCTCCAGGGGCGAGACGCCCGGTGAGGTCAAGCCAATCCTGCTCTCCAAATTGCAGCAGATTGCGGGGGCCATCGATCATCGCTTCGGCGTTCAGCGGAATCCAGAATGCTGGTGCGCTCTCCATCCGGTCCCCGTAGAATTTCGGAGGCGCAACTCCGATTACGGTAAAAGGCAAACCGTTAAAATTGAAGCTGGCTCCGATCACCGACGGATCCTGCCCGAATTTTTGCTGCCAGGTCGCATAGCTCATGATCACAACCGGCTCCGCTCCCTTCCGATCGTCCTCCTGCGTGAACATCCGCCCGGCGTATGCGCTGACGCCGAACGTCGAGAAGTAGTTTCCCGAGACGTACTGGGCGGGCAGGGATTGGGCGGGCTGGTTGCTACCATTGCGCCGAACACCCATCAGACTGCGCCCGGCCTGAAAAGCAGCGAGTTCGGTAAATCCCTTCGTCCCATCGCGGAAAGTCTTGTACTTGTCGTAAGAGAAGAGCGACCAATTGTCCTGAAGCCCGCCGTTCACGCAGCAGTTCTCGTTGTCGCCGACCCGGATCAGTTCACTAGGCTTGGTTACCGGCAACGACTTCAACAAAACCGCATGCACCAGCGTGAAAATTGCCGTGGTCGCGCCAATGCCGAGTGCAAGGGTCAACACCGCGGTCGCAGTGAAACCGGGAGCGTGAGCAAATTGCCTTATCGCGTAGCGGACATCGTCTATAAATTGCATGGCGCCTCTGTATCCTCTATACGGATGCTGCTTTCTCGTTGTTCCCGCTCAGGCACGTGCGCAGCGAACTTACCAGCCAGGCCCGGAGTTTGGACGCCGTCGTAGGTCATTCGTAAGCAAGGTCGAAAAACCTGCTTCACGGGACAGCAATTAGAACCGAACTTAGTCTCAACGTATCATCCCCGCCGAAGCGAAGCACTCGAAGCGCAGTGGAGGGACCTTGTGTTTCGCGCCGCTCCTAAAGATTAAAAGCTAGAACCGGAGAATTCATCAGAGGACAAATATCTATCTAAGTTAATGTCCGAAATCTTTACTCGCAACGCAGCGCGGTCATGGGATCGACCGCCAGTGCCCTTAGTGCTGGCACCAGACAGGCCAGTGCAGCCACTACAATGACCAGCAAAGAAACTCCCAGCATGATCAACGGATCGTGCACCCCGCTATGCACCCAGCGCGTGATCATCCCGCCCAACCCGAAGCTCAGCCCTAGTCCGGCAACGAGACCGATGCCCACACTCGCGAGTGCGGACCAGACTACGATGCGCAGCACATCCGCGCGTTGCGCACCTAAAGCCATGCGGATGCCAAACTCACTGGTGCGCTGCACTACGCTATAGGAGACGACGCTGTACAGGCCCACACCCGCCAGCACTAGTGCAAGGACAGAGAATGCCGAAAACGTCGGCATGCTCAGCTGGCAGAGCAAAACTCGCGGGCATCACGCCGATCACCGTTTCTTTTTCTTCGGCCGGATACCGAATAAAAGTTTCCGCCCAGTTGAATCGTGTTGCCCACAGCTTGTGAATCGCTGCTGAGGTAGTTTTGCCAGAAGTGGTTGCTTACCATGGCGAGATGCGGCCCGCCTTGTACATCTTCCCCAGGCGAAATGATCCGGCCCAGCATCGGCTGCACGCCTAGCGTTTCGAGAAACCCCGCATTGATGAGCCCGACACGGACTTGCACAGGTTCGGTTGCGGCGATGTAATCCATCTTCTCGACGTTGATTCCGCCGCCCTGTGAGAATGCGCGCGTCTGTCTCTGGATATCGATCACGTTCGGGAGCGAATCGTTTTCCTTGATGACGACGAGTTGCGTCGGATTCTTATAGGGAAGCGGACTGAGCAGCACTCCATTGATGACACTGAATATCGCCGTGTTTGCGCCGATGCCAAGAGCGAGGGTAAGGACGGCGACGGAGGTGAAGCCGGGATTCTTGCACAGCATGCGCAGGCCGTACCCCATGTCCTGCACGAGGTTCTCGAACCATTCCCAGCCCCAAGCCGTGAGACTCTTCTCCCTGAGTGCAGTTACGTTGCCAAACCGGCGCCGCGCGGCGGCCCGCGCAGAGTCTGCGGTCATTCCCGACTCGAGAAGTTCCTGCTGTCGCAACTCCAAATGCAGCTGCATCTCTTCTGCGAGGTCCGCATCGAATTGGCGCCGATGCACGAGCATCCGGAGTCGCCTTGCGACTTCGCGCAGCCAGTTCATGAAAGAACTCCTTTCAGACCGCTTCAATCACACGTGTGATCGCGCCAATGACGCGTTCGAACTGCGACATCTCGACGGCCAATTGTTTGCGGCCCGCTGAGGTCAGCTGGTAGTAACGAGCGCGGCGGTTGCCGGCAGTCGAGCCCCACTTCGCGGTCACCCATCCCTTGATGAGCATCCGCTGTAGCGCGGGGTACAACGATCCTTCTTCTACTTGGAGAATTTCATCCGATATCCGCTGAATAGAATTGGCGATCTCATATCCATGCATCTTGCCGCATCGCGCCAAAGTTCTCAAGATCAGCAAATAGAGTGTTCCGGGAGGAATCTCGTCTCCGTGCAAATGATCACCTCGTGACATAGTTAGACTATGCGAGTGTCAGATGGTTATCAGCCGCTGTCAAGGGACCAAATGCCAGTTCCGTCCCTTACAAAAGGCGGAAGTAGTAATCATGATCGCGGTTGTAATCGAAGAGATGGATGGGTCGGACTGAGTTCCTGACCCCAACGATTAGAAGCGAGCCACGGTTGGAACGCGCAAACCATCTAGGAGAGCGAAATGGCACTCTTCAACGAGTGCATGCAGTCGTGTGCGCACATCATGCTTGACACCGCCGACATTGTTAGAGATGGCAATTTTTCACCAATCAATCCATTATAGTTCCCAAAATACTGCGCCATTGACTCGCAGTACAGGCGCGCTGCGCTGAGGTCAAAAAGCCGCACTCTCGTGCGGCTGTTGGTTTAGGCGGATAGCTGGGAACGGGTTTGCTTGCCAGGCAGAGGCTAGGCGGCCTCGTCGCGGATGGCACCTCGAACTTTATCTGCGACCTCTGGTGGAATTTCGGTCATGTTGTGGGCTGTACGCGCATGTTCTGCGGCCTGCTGCATAATGTCCTCGGTTGTTTCGCCCTTCGCTACAAAGTCGCAATCCATACCCACATCTCTACAGCTAATTGTTTTTGCCATGTTGATCTCCTCTGACGGATTTTTCGTTCGAATATCGGAATGTAATCTCTTAACCGAGGAATCCTAGTCTCTGGTGCCTTCGGACGCAAATATGAAACGACTGGAATCAAGATAATTATGCGACCGGATCTACAGAAGATGTGAAGTGTAATCGCAATGCTACGCAACTAGAGCGCCAGGACAGGAGCATTGCGGGCGGCAATGGTAATTGTGAGACACTGATTTCGCTGGAATTTCGCCTCGAAACGCGACGGCAATATGAACGCCTCAAGTTCGCTTCAGCAACGAAAGATCTTCGGCCAGCTTTCGATCGTTGTAGGAAACATCTTGCAGATTGCGGGAATCGCAGTCGCCTGTGCCGCTCTCGCTCTGACGCGACCAAGACTTCCCGCGTTCGCCGCAGCGATGTTGGTCGCCGCGTGGCTTCTCCTCTATTTCTTCTGCCATGGTATCGCGCACTGGACAGTCGGGCGCCTTCTCGGCATTCGCTTCGCCTTCTACACCATCGGAGGAACTGGCAATCCTGAAGGGTACCCCGGCGGCATGCGTTGGGTGTTCGAGCATCTCCCATTCTTCGGCGTGCAGACAGACAGGGTCTCGATGGCGAAAGCCAGTCCGAAGTCCAAGGCCTCCATGTGGTCCGCAGGAGTGACGTCCTCGGCAGTAGTTCCGACCCTCAGCGCCGTCTACGCCTGGAGAGCAGGCATTCCCGGCAGCAAGCTATTTCTGATCTTCGCGGTGTTCTGGGCAATCGGAACGTTATCGAGTAACTGGAGGAGCCAGACCGGAGACTATGCCAAAGCCAGACGAGCCCTCCTCAACAAGCGGCCTGGATTCACCGCACATGATGCATAGTTGGCGATAACGTGTTGACAACAGTTACTTCCGGCTTGCCCGTGATCCAGGCAAAGCACGCGGGCGGCAACCATTCAATTCGACCGCTTCATCACGCCGCTGCAGCTTTATCAAGAACCTGAAGAGACAGAACTGGCACCCTTCTTTTTGGCGTACCCCACCTGGCTCAATGCCTTCGCGATCTCGGTCAGGGCACTCGAATCGTCGATCGTGGCTGGCATTTTGTAATCGTTCCCGTCGGCAATCTTCTGCATCGTGCCACGCAGAACCTTCCCGGAACGCGTCTTGGGAAGAGCCGGCACAACCATCGCGGTCCTGAACGCCGCCACCGGGCCGATCTTCTGCCGCACCATCTGCACGACCTCTGTGACGATCTCTTGTGGATTGCGATCAACCTCTTTTTTCAGCACCAGGAAACCCACGGGAATCTGTCCCTTCAGTTCGTCATGTACGCCTACCACTGCGCACTCGGCGACATCAGGATGAGAGGCAAGAACTTCCTCCATGCCCCCAGTGGATAAACGGTGCCCTGCCACGTTGATTATGTCATCCGTTCTCGACATGACATATACATAACCGTCCTCGTCCACATAACCCGCGTCTGCTGTCGTGTAGTAGCCGGGGAATTGTGAAAAGTAGGAAGCAACGAAGCGTTCGTCGGCGTTCCACAGGGTCAGGAACGTTCCGGGCGGCAGTGGCAGCTTGACCACCAAGGCACCAGTCTCGCCCGGCTTCATCTCCCGGTTGTGGGGGTCCACAACGCGCACGTCCATGCCAGGGACCGCTTTGCTCGGCGAGCCAGCTTTTACCGGCAAAGGTTCAATACCCAGACAATTGGCACAGATCGGCCATCCAGTTTCGGTTTGCCACCAGTGGTCGATCACAGGGACCTGAAGATGGTTTTCTGCCCAGTGCAACGTATCTGGATCGCATCGCTCGCCTGCCAAGAACAGCGCTTTGAAATTTGAGAGATCGTAGTTCTTGATCAGAGCGCCGGCTGGGTCCTCCTTCTTAATGGCACGGAATGCAGTAGGCGCAGTGAACATAACTTTCACTTCGTGCTGCGAGATTACGCGCCAGAATGCGCCCGCGTCGGGCGTACCTACCGGTTTGCCTTCGTACAGAACCGTCGTATTCCCCTGGAATAGAGGTCCGTAAACGATATACGAGTGGCCCACAACCCACCCAACATCTGAAGCCGCCCAGTAGACATCACCGGGGCTGATACCATAGATGTTCTTCATCGTCCACTTCAAGGCCACAAGGTGACCGCCGTTGTCGCGAACCACGCCTTTTGGCTGCCCGGTGGTGCCGGAGGTATAGAGAATGTACAGGGGATCCGTTGCGGCCACCGGAACGCAGTCGTGTGGCTTTGCCGCAGCCACGACTTCATCCCACTCGCAATCACGGCCTGCCACGAGGTCGGCGCACTCCATCTCGCGCTGAAAAATTACACACCTCTCTGGTTTGTGACCGGCGATTCGAAGCGCTTCGTCGAGGAGTGGTTTGTAAGGAATTATTCTCGTCCCCTCAACGCCGCACGAGGCGGAAACGACCACTTTGGGCTTGGCATCGTCGATGCGGGTGGCCAGTTCGCTTGCAGCGAAGCCGCCGAATACCACAGAGTGCACTGCCCCCAGGCGGGCGCAGGCGAGCATGGCTATGGCCGCCTCGGGGACCATTGGCATGTAAATGATTACACGATCGCCTTTGTCGACACCTAAGCGCATGAGCGCTCCGGCAAAAACGGCTACCTTGTCGCGCAACTCGCGGTAGGTGAACGTCGTGATCGTGTTGGTGACGGGGCTATCGTAGATCAGTGCCGATTGGTTACCACGGCCCTCTTCGACGTGCCGATCCAGGGCGTTGTAACAGGTGTTCACCTCTGCACCGACAAACCAGTGATAAAACGGTCGCCGGCTGTCGTCCAGAACCTTGTCCCACTTCTTGTACCAGTGGACGGAATCCGCTGCTTCGCCCCAGAAACCGGCAGGATCTTTCAACGATCGATTGAACGCCTCTTGAAGAGCTCCGGTTACCATATGATTCTCCGGGAGGATTATAGCTTTCGTAGCCGAGGAGAGAGCACCACTTTGTTGCCTCTGGCAGCGAGGCATTCAGCCGCTTGTGGATCTGCCCACGGCGACGGCAAAGACAGCTTCGTGATCGCAACCGATGAGGCAAGTGGGAAAACATTGTGGACGGTAAACGTGTTTCACACCCGAATAAACTTCTGGCGAGGAGAAGAGGGCAATCCGTGGTTGTTTATTAGCGACCTGGAACTCGGTGAGAACTTTCTGCTCGTCCGAGATGAGAAGAATCGTTGTTATTCGGTTTACCTGAATACTAGACGTGTGAAGAAAGTGCGGTGCGGTAGCGATTTTTCCCCGCAAGAAGCACGACGCTAAACTGTCGTAGCATCGCGATTTCACTCATTGAACGGGTCTTGAGTGTAATCGCCTCACCTAATGATTCGTTCCGATTCTGCGATAGCCTTGTGGAATCTCAAATAGGGCAGGATCTGGCTCTGCGCGAGTAATTTGAGAAACTGTAAGCGTTACTGTTCCCGTGCGGGGGTCGATGTGTTTGATCATCAGGTTAATGCGTAGATCATCCGAGTACCAGTATTCATCCGTTATGACGATTTCCTTATCGCTTCCGTTAGTCTCGGCTTGGCCAGTCTGAACCTGGAGAATCCCGTGCGCGGCTACCCCTTCAATATCACGAACGCCCAGGTCTTCTTTTTTCGTGAACTCGTTCTGAGGAAGGCTGTCGCCCGTCGGCGACGCGAGAAAAGCAGGCGGCACCGTTGCGGGTGGGCGATTCACGGTCTGTGTCCAGAAGGTTCGCTTTTGGGGATTAAGCATAGTGGAGATGCGGGTCTGCGGGTCGTACAGATGGATGCTTTCAATCGGCGGTTTTCTTGGGTCCAAAATGGGGACGAGTGCCCGTGACTCGTTGTGGATGCGCCCCACACTGTCCCGGCCAATATCGCGGATCGTCTTGAGATTGACAATGGCCCCATCAGGCTGAGTCAGCGAGCGTTCTACATTGACTGTACCGCTGAACGGCACGCCGGGGATGGGCGTGACGAAAATGTCTTGAGCCGACGAGGTGGTAGCCGTAACAAGAAGGGCCAACCTGAAGATTGCGTTCAGCCAGAATAGTAAGCGCACTTTAGCCTCTAGGTTTCAACCGACAGAATAGGCCTGGTGTCGTAGCCCAGACAACCAGAAACTGCCATGGTTGACGTAATATCGCGATGATACTGCGGCGGGGTCGCAACCCCAACCTGCGTCCGGGCATGGTGCTGGGTCTGGGACGGGATCGGACTCGGTCCGCGTTATGGGGGTTCGCTGTCGAGCAATAAAAGAAGGAACTAGGAAATAGGTTCCGTTCCTAATAGGCGGCTGCCGTCGCCCCCGCGCGACCGGGTGCGCCATTCGCGAAGAGAGCCGGGTTTCGGGGTTTCAAGGTTTACATATTTTATGCGGAGGACATTGCGGGCCGGGGCCTCCGTCAGCCAGTACACTTGAAAGTGTGCCTACCAGGAGAATGCTGCCGACAAGAAGAAGCATAAATCTTTTCGTGATGGAACTCCTTCCTCAGTTGCAGGCGGTAGCTCTGAACGAGGGGGTTCGACGGCGGAAGGGGTTATGGAGCAAGGCGGGCCGGGTTCAGCTCGGGTCGCTTGCTCTGGCCCCGTGGGCAACACGACGTCGGGAAGACTTGCTGGCTTTGCTGGACTACCTAGAACCCAGGATTGCCAACTTGACCACAGCGATTGAGCAAGAAGCAGCACCGCACCAGGGCACGAGTGATAGAGTTTCACGATGCGATTCAACCGATCTGTACCGCCTTGCGCCGTGATACCTGTGCTCATTTACCCCGATCCCAGCGCTGCCGCAGATTGGCTGGAAAAGGCTTTCGGCTTCAACATCCGGCTCCGGATCGCCAATCACCGCATCCAGATGAAAGCCGGCGAGGGCTGCTTCACCATCGCCGAAGGAAATGTGTCCCCCAACAATTCGCACATCGTTCAGGTTCGTATCCAAGATGCCAACGGTCACTGCGAACGCGCGCGGCAGAACGGAGCCATAGTTCTGACTGAACCTCAAGATCAACCCTATGGCGAGCGCCAATACAACGTTCAGGACTTTTACGGCCACCGCTGGGACTTCACCGAAACCATCACCGATGTCGCTCCCGAAGAGTGGAGTGACGGTGCATTTCATGTTGAGTGTCCCTGACTTTGGTAGAACACAGTACTACTCTCAGGTGGCGTGTCCGGTCGTGAAGGCGTGACGGCCCGTTTTCTATTTCCTGAGAAGCGATTCGCCGGTTCTCGCCTGCAGTTCTTGCCACGGCGGTCAGAGCAGTGGAACCGAGCGTAACCATGAGGCACCCAAGCAGCACGCAATTTTGTCACACAGTACGACAAACCTCCGCGTCGCTCGGCGGACCGCCCCATCTCGGTTCTTTTTTTTCGCCCTATTCAAACTGCTGTCATTCTTATGAGTGTAATCGCACAATTTTCCAATAATTACTTGCCAAATGCAGAAGTGATCCGCCATTCCGGAGAATAGCAATCTGGAGACTATTTTCCTGTACGGATCAAATCGATGAAGCGCCTCCAAGCAATCTTGGGGACGAGGCGACGCTGGTCGGGAGGCATGGCTTTGTCCATCATTTCCTTAGCAAGCTTTTGCGTCTCCTTGGACGCTTTGGTCATGTGACCAGAGTCGAACGGTGGCCGGGGATCGTATTCAATGTACAACTGGATCGCTTCTGCCCGATCGCGGCCAGTGATCTCGCCTGCCAGCCAAAGCCCGAGGTCGATACCTGCCGACACGCCAGCGGCGGTGACAATCTTTCCAGAACGCACTATGCGCTCGTTGGGTTGAGGTTTTGCGCCCATTGTCTTAAGCACTCCCATCTTGATCCAGTGCGTCGTGGCCGGCAGACCCTTCAGGATGCCCGCAGCTGCCAAAATCAATGAACCGCTACAATCCGATGCGGTCCAAGTAGTCGTCTCATGGGCCTTGTGCAGCCAATCAAGTACTTCATCGTCCACCATTTGCCCCGGTGTGGTCGTGCCTCCTGGTACGAGCACTAAATCGGGGGAGGGTGTTTCGGCTAGCGTATGCGTGACGCCAAGAAGGAGTACACCACCCTCTGTCATTAACGGTCCTACGTCTTTGCCGACAAACCGTACTTCTGTGTTGGGCATTCGCGACAACACTTCAAACGGCCCCACAGCATCAAGTGCAGTTACGCCGGGGTAAAGAAGAATTGCTACTTGAAAACATTTTTCATTGTTATTCATGTCACTATGTTCCCCCCTCAAGTCGCGAGGGCGCGTGGCTCGACTTCTGTAAACAGGTTCTGACGAACAGTGCGCGCAGCTGCGGAATTCAGGGAGGCGAAACCGCCCTGACCGGCTTGAGGATTGCCCGCTGCTGGGAAGTCCGTTCGGCGGGCGAGGCTCAGCCCTTGCCGTTTCCGAGGTCGTCCGAATACCCAGCGTTCAGGCGGGACCACTGCGGAGTGGGGCGTCCATTCGTACGCATATTTTGTATGCCTTCGAACCGCTGAGGTCAGCCGGCCGGCGAGTCCTCCCAAGTTTCCTGACGCCCGTAGACGCTTAAATCTAACAACCGGTAGCTATTATCCATCGCCTCGACGCCGCGCATCGTGGTCCAGTAAGTCTCGAAGACATTGAAATCTTGCCGCAGATAACAAACGATGTACATCGTGCCGGCCGGTCGTTCCCCCAACAGGGTGTCGAGCGAGTCCTTGACTGAGTACCAGGGCATGTCCCAGCCCATGAAGTTGCGATAGCGGGCGCTTTCCTGGTACGGGCCTTGGCAAAACACTGCAAAGGTCACGTCGCGAGAATGAATATAGGAGAGCTCACGGACCTGCGAGGCAACCCATGTGCACCCCTCGCATTGTTCCGGCGCAGGCTGGCCGGTGTGCCACATGAAGTAGTAGGCGATGAGGAGGCGGCGTCCCTCGAACGCATCGCAGAGTGTCACCTCTTCGCCTTCGCCCATGAGCGGTGTTGTGCCGTCAACCTTCACCATGGGTAGCCGCCGGCGTCGTGCTGCAATGGCGTCGCCTTCTTTTGTGTGGGCCTTTTCCCGTAGCCGCAATGCGTCCAGTTCGGACTGGAAGGTGTGGCGATCGGCAACGTTAGGGACGTCAAAATCAGCTTTCAGGAAGTCTGACATCGTTTCTCTCCGATTCGGGGACCGGTGGCGAGTTGGCCGCCATTTGCTAGCCTGCTTTCGCGTCTACGCCCCGTTTTTGAAAGGCGGCGATACCGGCTTCGGACGAGTCGACCCATTTCGGGTCAGGCAAGGCCTCGCCACCGTAGTTGTCGTGCCAGTTCCACCATTGGTAAGGCTTGGACTGCGGGTAGCCTTCCGGCGAGTCCTCCCACGTCTCCTGCCGGCCGAGCGGCGTGATGTCGAGGTAGCTCCAGATTGTGCCCAAAGCCTCATCGCCGCGCCAGTTGGTGAAGTAGGTGCGGAATACTTTGTCGTCTTTGCGAAAGAAGACGTTGTGGCCGTGGTATTCATGGACGCCAAAGTCCGAATCGAAGCCGGGGCCGAAGGTATACCAGGGCATGCTCCAGCCCATGCGGGCCTTCAGGCGGACGATGTCCGCCTGGGGAGAGGGAGATACGTAGATGAGGGTGGTATCGCGAGCGTTCAGATGGGCCAGGTGGGAGACCTGATCCGCTACCAGGGAGCAGCCGCGGCAGGCATGCTCAGGCCACCCGAAGACCCCGGGCTCGAAGAAGGCGCGGTAGACGATCAATTGTGGACGACCCTCGAACAAGTCGAGCAGACTGACCTCGCCCTGAGGACCCTCGAACTTGTATGTCTTCTCGACGGCCATCCACGGCATCCGCCGGCGCTCGGCCGCCAGAGAGTCGCCGGCCCGCATATGGGCTTTTTCCTTGACGAGCATCTGCTGGCGCACAGCTTCCCAAGCCTCCGGCGACACGATTGGGGGCGCGCCGATGTTGGGCTGCCCTTTTCCGTGCTCCTTGTTCCTCTCCTTGCCTATTGCCATTTATTTCTCCTTTGCTTTCTGAAACGGACCAAGACGATTCGTTCTGAACTCTTTTCTGGACTTCGGATTTTGGACTCAGCATAGCGGAACTCGAAAGTGAGCACCGCGTCTGTACTACAGTTCTCAGGTTTCTTGGACATAAGGCTTTACGAAAGCGGCCGGCGAACCAGTTTCCAAACCTTCGATATTTGGGGAGGGTATTTTCCTATTCCTGGCGATTGCGATCACTGCCGGTGGCACCAGCGCAGAAACGCCACCAGCGATCAGCCATGCGATGGTACTGAGACATACGGGGCACATCGAGCAACAGTCCTTTCACATTCGAGCGCGAGCACGCTGATTATGCTTCGGGGAGAAATACCACCGCTATCAAAAACTTTCGATGTGCGATGCTGCGAAGACCTTGCTGTGCGCGGTTGTTTGGCGACTCGACTGTCGAAAATCAGAGGGCGTGCAACCGAACGATTTCCGAAAGGCTGCGGTGAAATGGCTGTGACTGGAGAATCCCAGGCGGAACGCGAGCTGCGTCAGATCGGCCGAATGTGGAATCTCGACCAACGCGTGGGCAAGCCGCAACTGGACTAGGTAGCCATGAAGCGGGATGCCTTCGACGCGCCGGAATGCATTTGTTAAGTAGGCCGCGGACGCTCCGACTGCGGAGGCTATGTCCTTGAGGCGGATGGCGCTGTTTGAGTTGGAGCCGAGGAAAGCCTTGGCACGATCTACGAGCCTCCGGGTTCCCGGATGCAGTCCCTCATTGCAGTCGCATCCCTGCAGGGCTGAGACGACAAGGTCAAGGAGCATTTCATCGGCGGCGAGTTCATCCAGCTCGCCGGGGCGGACCAGTTGGCGAAAACGCATGCTCGCCCGCTGGTCCACCGGATCCGCACGCCGACACCGTCGGCGAAAAAGAGGGTGCGAGCAAGGCCGTTCGACATTTCCGACGATTTCGGCAACGACCTCCGGGCGTGGAGTAATGATCAACTCTCCGCAACCGTCTTTGTGCAACTGAGACAACCGAAATGGCTCACCCGGCGGAACAAACAAGATTTGGTTCGCATCACCTACGATGTCCTGGCCACCGACGTGCCAAATGAATGCACCCCGATAGGGAAAACAGATTTGGGTTTTTGGGGAATAGTTTTCGGCGCTCCTGGTCAAGGGCCCTTCCTGAGTCCCCCAATCCTCCACCAGTGCGATGTTGGAGTCTAGGAGCACGGTGCGCGAGGATTGCTCCATTGAGAGGTTACGGGCGCACCGTGTGACGGGGCTAGTGCGGCTAGAAGAGACCGGGGTGCGGTGAGATGTCACGTCTTTAATTCTACAGGGGAGTGTCCTGGCCGCCGGTGTGCCAAATGAGCGATGGGGGCTTGTGTCGTCGTAGGCGAAAGATCCTAGCATTGGAGTCGCCGCCGCTCCGTCGACTCCAGAGATTTTGCGGCATGCAGCATGTCGTGGGCAACTTGCTGCTCTGTCCGAATTCGGGCACCGAGATTATTTCCATCATTCCCAGCAATATTGATCCGTTCTGTGATGGATAACGACTGAGTATAAAGCGCATCGGCCACTACATAATTGTGATGTTCACGATGCCAATTCGCTAACGAACAGAGATTCTCTGCCATGGCTCGAAATTGGCGGAGATGAAGATGATCAACACCATTGGAATTACTCATCGAATGTTCCTTGCACGCCTTGCAGAAGGACGACTTCTATCTGACCTTGCCTCCCTCGCGATGGCTACGCTAGACAGAACGGCATTTTCGCTGTACTCCCGTTCTGCCTTGCCATACGCCAGGATCCCGTAGTACATCGCACGATCGAAAAACTGAGTGAGCATCTGATGTAACTCAAGTTCTCCATACAGTTCCACTACGCTGCAGGCGAAAGCCTCCCGTTGAAGGAATCGCCATAAATAGTCACGGCTTACGATCAAGGCCCAGACAAACTGATGGAGGCTGATTTGCTCGGCCGCTCGGCGTGCGGCGATTGTGCCAAACCGTCTCTCGATATCTTCTTCTGTCTTTTGCAGTAACCATTCGCCCAGGTTGCGATAAACCTCGGCAGCCGCAAGTTCCAGATCTGTTGGCGGGATGCCGCGAAAGTCACACAACCGTTCCGAAGTACGGATCTGTTCAACGAGTCCCTGGACCAAGCTCTCCGAATGCTTCTCAATCAGGCGCACTAGCTTTAGTGCCACCATTTGAGGCCTCCTTGCTCCGGCTAAACAGAATGCGAATAGCCCAAATTTTCCTTAAGACTGACATCCCTTAAATAGTGGGCATGATATCGTGGCACGATAGACTAGTGTAATGACAATATCATAACGCTGGACGTCATTTCTACCGAGTCGTTTTCGTCTTGGTCAGACAAATGAAGCGATTGTGAACGTGTCGCAAAATGGTTTACGACATTCTTTGCCCATCGCCTGCCGCACTGAGGGGGATCTGCCCAATCGCCACCAGGGTTGGTCTCAGATTGATAGCAGGTATATTAGGAATGCCAGGCACAACGCAATGCACAGACCCCCAATCAGATAGAACGAAATCCGCGTCGCCCTATCTTGATCGTCGGCCCATGCGTGTGGTTGAAAGTTCATCTAACGGGCCCTTCCGCACAATATCTATCGTACTACGATATACATGTCATATGCCACACTTTTCTGAATCGTCGACCCGGCTGGCGTAAGCATCTAATGGAAAGTATGACGACACGATGGCGTCTGTTGTTTGTGCCTGTGGACAGCGGGCGAAATCGACGTAAAGATGCTTTCACTTTGATGGAGGAGTCACCTTGTCGGTGATTGACGAATTCCGAATCATTACGATAGAGCGCATCTTCGCCCTTGTAGCGGAAACGGAGTTGCGTGATTTCACTTTCAACTGGGGCAGATGGGTGAGGCTGGGATCAATGATTCCGTGAGGCCGTCACTGAGGTAATCGGTGTCCGCGTTACCGACAACTTTGGCGAATGGAATAACTGCAATGGACTCGATTTGCGAAGCGCTCGCCTTGCCGTGCGAATACCAAATCCCAGCCGCCGCCATCGCGATGAACAAGACAACCACCACCGTGACCCAATACTTGCGAACTGACGCTTTTTAGGTTGCGGCCGGCAATGTGTAACTGATTTCCCCATTCCATTCGCGCTTGAGGCGTTTCAAATCGGTGGATTTGCGCGGCGGACTGATAGCGCAAGTTGCGGTCTTTCTCCAGAGCCTTGTTGATGATGTCTTCTAGCTTGGGCGGCACATCGGCATTCAGCCTTATCGCGGACGTCGGAGCCGCGTCCAGAATGGCTTTGGAGATTCTCCAGCTTTCCCCATGGAAGGGCAGCGCCCCAGTTGCAGTCCTAGCGCCAGCTCCGAATGAAAACAGGTCGCTTCGGGCGTCCAATTCTTTGGCGCGGACTTGTTCCGGCGACATATACGCGATGGTCCCGAGCGTAGAGCCAGGACTGGTCAGATGCTGACCATCGGGTCGCCGTCATCGTGTTCGCCGATGCAGCCTGGCTGGAAGAACTGGCGGGGGGAGCGACCTTTGCCAGCCGAAATCAGAATTTTGCGTGGGCACGATCGGTGACAAAAATATTGGCAG
>CAWCQR010000008.1:0-61278 GCA_963797725.1 Terriglobia bacterium | reverse complement strand
CCGCTGTGGATATTGGTGTGATTGTCTGGGCGGGGGATGGAAGGGTGCGAGCTTCGATACATGTGTATAACGACGGAAGGGATGTAGAGCAGTACTTGCACGCTCTGAAGATCGCACTGAACCATTTGTAACCCGGCGAGTTTGGAACCTTTCCTGGGCGGGTTGGTCAATGTGGCCACTTGAGCCAATTCTCAGCATGCGATGGGGGACCTGAAACAGTCATCGGCACTCTTTTCCTGCGGGCCCCTGGTTCTTCGCCCGGCACCATGCTCACCGCAGCACTACTCGGAGCGGTGCTCGGTTTCAGGCTTGGTGGCATGCTCATCAATCGTACACGTAAACGACGTGCTAAGCGCTGCTGCGTCGCGGTTAGCGAGGGGCTGACGACGGTGGGGGCTGTTGAGAAAATCGAGGAAGTACCCATGAACCACGGCGCGGATGGCTAAAAAACGGCGATCCCCCGGGACTCTGTCGCAGGTGCCGCCCGTAGAAGCTGAGCTCTTCGAGGCTTTGCTGCAGACGACGATCTGCATTGATCCGTAAATCGAAACTACGTGACGGAAAAGAGCTAGTTTCGCTGGGAGCTGAACTGGGAGACACCAGTACCGCACCGGACAGTAGCTTGCGTCATGTAATTAAAATGCCTCGGATTATGAACCGCCGATCCCGCTATGGCCCCGCGGCACCGGAATCGCCGAAAAGGCGTCCTACCCCGTTTAATGAAGTGGCGGCGTGGTGTCTCCAATCACGCGGGTAGGGAACTGTTTGTGTCGAGACGACCATAGGACCATCAACGAGATTATTTTGGACGCGTGTTTAGTTTGTCGAGTGCTCGCTTCAACTCTTCAAGCTTCTGCCCGGCCTCGCCGAGCTTGCCCTCCGCCGTCAGGCGCTGATAGTCGGCAAGGTCTTTGGCGGCTTCCGCGATAAGCGCGTTGAAATCGGCTTCGGGCTGCAGTTTCGAGGTGGATACCGATGTCTTACGCTCCGACTCCGCGGAGACCGGCGCAGCGCTCATCGACGAAGCCGCGCCGCCAAAAAGGGACGCCAGTGCGGACTCGAAGGTTGGTCCATACGCCAGCCGATCCTGCACCGCGAGTACGACCAGACGCAATTCGGGCATCGGACTCCGCTCGGCCTGCAAATAGATCGGCTCCGCATAGAGTAGCGCCCGCCCGATCGGGATCACAAGCAGAGCCCCGCGCCGCACATGTGAGCCTTGTTGATTCCACAACGTCAATTGTCCGGAAAGCTGCGCATTCTGATCGATTCTCGCCTCGATCTGCAGCGGCCCGTCGACTAGCTTTGTCTTGGGAAAGTTGTAAACCACGGATGTACCGTAATGTGCGCCGTCGCTGCGGCCTGCAATCCAGCCGATCAAGTTATTGCGATTCGCCGGCGTGAACGGCAGAATCTCCACGAACTCTTCGCCGGTTTCCCCCGGGAGTTTCATCAAGACAAAATTCGGCTGCATCGCTTGAGTCGTTTGCTGACTCCCTTCACTCAGACCGACTTCGGTGGCCACTGTCCACAGATCCTCACGGTTATAAAACGCTTCCGGGTCCGTCATGTGATACAAGCTGTAAACTTCCGCCTGCAGTTTGAGCAGCATCTCGGGATAACGCATGTGTTTCTGCAGCCCGGCGGGCATCGTCGACGCATCCTTGAACAGCGCCGGAAAGATGCGGCGGTAGGCAGCTATGATCGGATCATCTGTATCAAAGACATAAAACGTGGTCGTGCCATCGTAGGCGTCAATCACGACCTTCACGCTGTTCCGCATGTAGTTAATGAGGTCGTTCCCCAGCCGATAATGCGTTGAGTACGGATAACTGTCTGACATGGTGAACGCATCCATGACCCACGACAACCGCCCATCGTCCCCAAGAACGATGTACGGATCAGGATCGTAAGTCAGGAAGGGCGCCAATGCGGACACACGATCGCGCACATTGCGCCGCATCAGCAGACGGCTCTCCTTATTAACGTCATCGCTGAACGGTAGTTTTGCGAGGTCATCGCGGTCGAATGCAATGATCATGCGTCGCAGGAAACCGCCGAGAAGGATGCCGCCATTGCCCTCGTAAGACGTAAGGTTATTTGTCTGGCCTTGCGGGTAGTTGAATTCCTTCTGCCGCGTCTTCACGTAGACATCGGTGTTTGTCAGTTCGCCGAAATAAACCTCCGGACGCGTCACCTTCAGACTACCCACAGTGCTCTGGACCGGCATGTTGCTCAGCATCAGCGTGGGTAGGCCCTCAGACGTGAATCCATTGACCGGGTTCATCGTGATGCCATAGCCGTGCGTATATATCAGCTTCTCGTTTATCCAATTGTGACTGCTCTCCGGAAGCTTGTCGAAGTTCAGTTCGCGCGCAGCGAGCATCACCTCGCGAGTCGTGCCGTCGATTTCATAACGGTCAATGTCGATGTCGGGAAAGTCGTAATAGGTACGAATCTCCTGAATTTGACGTAGTGTGTCCTGAAGCGCATGCCAGTCCCACAACCGGATGTTTTGCAGAGTAGCCTGATTGTTCTTCGGGTCAGCCGCCTCGACGGTGGTCTCCGCGGGAAACTCCTGTTGCACCACCTGGTTCAATCCGTAGCCTCGCCGAGTCAGTTCGGTGTTGTAGGCAATGTACGGCTTCTCGCGAACTAGTTCGTTCGGTTTGACAATAAAACTGTCGACATACCAAGCGATCCCTTGAACGGCAACATAACAGACCGCGGCTGGAAGGATCGCCGCCAACAGCCACCGTCCGCGTGGCACCCGCACGCCGTTGACGGATGCGATCACCGCGCCCAGAACAAGTGCCGCACAGACGACAAGCATCCCGGCAAGGGTGACATGCGCGTCCGTATAGGTCACGCCCCCGAAAATCGTATGATCATCTAGCAGTCGCTCGAACCTTCCCAGGTAGGCACGCATCGCGAGGATCAGCAACAGAAATGCAAATGTAATGGAGAGTCCCCGCCAAGGTAATGTGACGGAGCGGCTGAGACGCCCAGCGAGCACCCGAGCTCCGCCCGTTATCAAAATGAAGAAAACCGCGAGGGCGCAGGTAATCACGCTTAGCGTGAGCAGCCACCCGGCGATGAGCTGCCATGCAGGCAAGGTGAACAGGAAGAAGTCTAACGGCTTGCCAAAAATTGGGTCCACAATGCCACCACTGGTGCGTGGCGCGAACCAAAAAAGCGCGAGCGTAGCCCACTCCCCTGTCATGGCGCCGGCGGTTGCAGCGGCAATGACAACCGAAACGCCGAGCGCGATGAGCCGCAGAACCGGCTCAACCGGCAACTTCACCGGCTGCCCGCCGATGAGAATGGTGTGACCGGGCGGCAAATCAGGGAGGTGCGCTCGCTTGAGAGCGAGAAACGATCCGAACAAAACGACAAACGTGGCGGCAGCGAATGCCGCGAAGATTCCGCACTGAAGACCTAGCGTTTTCCAGAACACGGCCCCATAGCCGAGCGACTCGAACCAGAGAAGATCCACGTAATACGACAGCACACCGCGTCCGCCGAAGAAAATGACGGCAAAGACGGCAACAATAACGAAGAAGCGGCGGCGGTGATGACGACCTGCCGGAAGCTGCAGACGCGGCCAGTCCATGGACTCAGGCATTGTTGCACTCTATTTTCATCGGCTTCATTGGTTACCGCATGATACTCTCACGTTCTCCTGCGACCCGGACTAAGTCGTCAATACCGGCATCATGCTGATTCATCCACGAAAGAGATGATAGACGTCGTCACCACAAGTCGTTATCGATGCCGATCTCACACACGTCGCAAGCCCGTCCTGACGACAAACATCGACCGTTGTACCGCGCCGGGGGGCTCCGGGACGGGGCTCGTCGAACAGGCCGGCGATCCGCCGGACAAGAAACCGGCGGCGCCATTTTCCGACGGTTTGCTTTGTCGTGCAAATTTCTTGCGCCACCTGGGTGTTCGTTTTTCCCTCTGCACAAGCCAGAATCATCCGGGCGCGGGGCGCCTGACTCTGAGGACCCGAAACGACATGGGCCCACTTCGATAGTGTCCCTCGTTCATGAAGACTCAAGGTCAGAGGTGGAATTGGCCTTCCTAGTGCCACGATCTCTCCTTGTTATTTATCCGAAATCATCGATTTAGAACTCTATTCGCAAGGCGACCTGGCCAGTGCGATTCCCGGCATTCTCCGCGGTCTGCACGCTCGTGGTTTTTCCGAACGTGGCCGGAGACGAAACGTCAACCGCCGGCGGCGCGTAGTTAAAGTGGTTTGGGAGGTTGGTGAACGTGCTTTCCAACTTCGCGTGGACTCTCTCTCCGATCGCGAACGTCTTTGACACCCCGCCCGCAATGGCGACCGTCCCAGGGCCGACAAGACTGCCAACTGAGCAGTTCCCTACCGGCCCACTTGGTATCGGGTTAAAAGCTCCAAGGTTGAAGTAATCTCCTGGCGTTGGGTTTGACAGATTTCCATTGCCTACACAATCCGGTCTCTGAAAAGCACCACGGTATACCAGGTTTAGATTTCCCGGATCGTAACTTGAGCTAGTAATTGGAGTGAGATACGGTCCCGTTTGCCACATGCTGATGGTGCTTACCGACCATCCGCCAAGTATCGCTTGGGGAATTCCACCCATATGGCTCAAAAATCTGCGACCGTTTCCTAACGGGAGTTCATAGATTGCTGAGACCAGGACGCGATTTCTGCGAACTGCGGCAACATTACCCCGGTTGCCTCCCAGGTCGAAGCGGTCAGCGACCGGAGTTCCGTAGATGACTTCTGGTGAGAAGGCAGCCGGAGCATCGCCACCGACGTTTCCCAAGCTCTTCGCCCAGACATGACTGGCTTGTAATGTGAGGCCACCGCGAACCCGCTGGTTGATCTCGGATTGCAAGGCTTCATAGTTGACCGATCCCTGATTCTCTGAGGAAAGAATCCGGCCCCAGTTGGGATAAGGTTTGGGGTTCGGGTTGGGAGATACAGTGCTTGGTTGGACCTGGTTCAGGTCTACGGTCTGGCTCATGCGATAGGAATTCGTACCCACATAGCTCAACCGTAGGGTGGTATTGCGAACCAGTTCGCGCTCGACAGTCAGATTCCACTGCGCGGACTGCGGATCGCGATAGTTAATCGGGGTATCTTGATAAAAGTCACCGGTACCCGCGATGGTCAAGGGATTGTCGGTGGTCCTGACGGCTGGAAACTGGTAAGCCGGTTGACCATTCTGCACGGAGTTGGCGGTGGTACGCACGACCGAAATATGAATGTTGGTCGTATTGAAGGAGAGTTGTCCCAGGTTGGTCATGGTGAAAATTCCAAAACCGCCGCGAACTACCGTTCTCTCGTCTCCGAAGGGGCGGTACGCAAAACCAATGCGGGGCTGAAAGTTTCTTCCGTAAAACTGCCGCACCCCGGGTCCAAGCCCAGCCGAACTGGCAAGTTCCGCTGGCCCGCAAGGGAGGGCCGGGTTGGGGACCGGAGCGGAATTGTAGGGGCCGGTGCAGGCATTGATGGATTCCAGAAATCCGGCGCGGGGCAAGCTTGATCCGGGAAAAAGAATCCGCCATTTCGCTCGTCGAACGCAGTCAAATTGCCGAATGGACTCACGAATGGAGGTAGCGCTTGCCAGCGAAGCCCGAATGTCAATGTCAGGCGATTGTGTAAACGCCATTCGTCTTGTCCATACACGCCCGTCTGGATGGCATGGGCCCGAACGTCAAGGCCGGACTGCGCCACATACGTTTTTGCCGGAAGGCCCATCAGAAAATCCGCAAACGCGGACTCGCAAGGAGCGGGGTTCGAGGGATCGCAAGCCGGCGCTCCGGTGAGCGCACCGGACGAAAACGTGAATGAACCGAAATCGTCCGAGCCACCGAAACTCTCAATATCGGCGTAGGCCACACGTCGAACATCCACTCCAAACTTCAGGCTGTGTTTGCCTTTGACCCAGCTCAGATTGTCGGTGAACTGAATGGTTTGTGACTTCGTTGTTCCGGCTTTGTCGCGGCCTACCGGAGTGAATCCGGTTCCGTCATTGAAGTTGAAGGTGGGAAACGCCTCCGCGGTTGGGTGGTCGCTCACATCAAGCCCTGTCAGGCCTAACTGCTGTATCGCAGTTGCGCCCTCTATAGGAAACTGGACCGCGAGTTTGAAGAATGAAAGGCCGAAGCGCGCCTCATTCACCAACTTATTTGTAATTGCATAGTTGTGAGAGAAGATGAGATTGCGATCAGTTTCAGTGTCGCGATCGCTGGGCAAGAGAACATTGGGTAGCGTGCTATCAACATTTTTTGAGCTCCATCGCAGATATACAGACTGTTTGTCCGTCAACGTGCGATCAACTCGCACGTCGTAACCGTTTGTGTTGCTCGGAGTAGGGACCTGTACCCTGTAGTTTGCGTTGGTATCGAGCCCATTTCCAAAGTTGGGGGACGGCAAATAACTTTGCAACAGGTTTGCCGCCACGGAATTTATGCTCGCAACCTGGTTGTCGGGAAGCGCCTGACCGGTTAGCGGGTTAAGAATCTGGCAGGTGGACGGCGGGCAGATGCCACTCAGGTCACCGGCCCGCATCGCTGACGTTGGCACCGACCACTGCTCCGGGGTCGTATAACGCCGGCGGTTCGCTTCGAAATCCACAAAGAAAAAAGTGCGCGGCGTACCCTTCATCAATCGAGGAATTCGCACCGGTCCGCTGAAGCTGCCGCCGAAAGTGTTGAACGCTTTGTGGGGCTTACCGTCGAACCCCAGGGTCGTCGCGTCCAACGCACTGTTCTGAAGGTACTCGAAGGCGCTGCCATGAAATTGCTGGGAGCCGCTCTTGGTAGTGATGGTGATGTCTCCGAGCTGGCTGAATTCCGCATTGTTGTTAAACTGTGCGACCTTGAATTCGCTGATCAGCTCCGAAGATGGATTCATGTTTCCTAGAGCGCCATTTTGCCGGATGTTCACGGTCGAGGACCCGTCCACTGAGTATTGGACCTGCGACGGAATTCCTCCTCCGATCGAAACGTTGCCGTTGGCATCCTGCTGCGTGCCCGGCACCGAACTGAGCGCCGCCAGTGGACTGGTAGTCGCGCCGCGATAATTGACTGGCAATTCTGAAATCTGCATAAAATCTTTGCTATCACCGAGTGTGGCATTCTCCGTGTTGATAGCCGCCGCGGTATCGCCGACTTCGATGGTTTCGGCTGTAGTTGCAATTTTCAGCGAAATATTGATTCGGAGCGTCTGGCGAGCATCGAGTTGGATTGAGAACATTTTGTATGCCGCGAATCCAGGCGCTTGCACTGCGATTTCGTAGCGGCCAGATTTCACATTCAGAAACTCGAAAGATCCACTCGCGTCGGTCACCGCGGTTCGGGTGGACTTGTCCTCGAGATTGGAAAGCATGATCTGGGCACCGGCCACGACCAACTCGCCAGGATCCTTTATCACCCCCACGACACTTCCGAAGGTTGACTGAGCGAATGCGGATTGGGCAGTGATTGCGAGAGCCAGAAGTAGTGCCAGCGTACGGACCGACATGAAGTCTCCTTGTACCCGGTACGGGTGGAGTGTCATCGCTTGTCGTCTTCAACCCGGCAAGTGGACCAGTCACCTGCGAACCAGGCCCACGTTAGAAGGCGAGCCATGAAAAGCGCATGAAAGCCGCATAAAATCGGCGTAAAGTGCCCCTCAAAGATTCGATGGACGCCAGAAGAAATTTCTATTCTGTCGCTAGGGTTCTGCGATCGCGGATACCTCTGCGCCCGCCGATGCTGTGGAAGTGACTTGACGGGCGACTACCACTCCTGGGACACTTGGTCACGTATGCACTGGGAATCGTTGAAGTTTCTGTTGCGACTGGCCGATTAATTCGTCGAGCTGGTTATGGACCGCATTTCCATTCCGGAACGCCTAGATCCGAGCAGTCCCATTGGCGATGCGCAGCCGGAAGATCGCTTAGCCCAGCAGCGTCAGATTCGTCGAAAGAAAGTGAAGGCGCAAACTCCGGCGATGCCCGAAGCTTCGACTGAGACAGAGGACGCATCACATAAACTGGACGAGCTTGCTTAATTCATGGTGGCAACAGCGTGAGGCTCGCACATTCGTCACACGTCCACTACACCGACACCACGCTTTTTCCGCAGCACTCCTTCATTGGGAGCGCCCACATTAAGCTTGATTCATGATGCACCCTCGCATCTGCACCAGCCGGTGTCGATGCCAGAGCAGTCGCCGCAAGGCGGTAGGCTTTCCCTAAACTCAGGTTTCGGAGCCCGCCGAGACTCAGGACACCTCGGGGACATCTACACTGCGCGATACAGTGGCAATTTAGAAGGTCATTGGAAGTAATGCGGCATGCAAGTGCTTGATATTAGGAACTATGGCGGAGAGGGAGGGATTCAACTCGCTTCTTTTCACCCCAACCAGCATAAACGCTGGCATAGCGCTTAAATGGATGACTTCACAGCGAGATGCAGCCGGAAATGTCTTAGGCTAGAGAGTACTGAAAGGGCCTCTTAGGCACCCTCGCGGACAGGTCAAACGCTGAAGTGTGTATCACTGGTATCATTCTCACGCAGCAGACTGCCGGAGCGTCTGCACAACGAACGCAAGCGGCGGCTTATTTGGTGCATCCCGCCGTGAGCGTGTAGCTGTTACGATGTTCCCCTGTTCGAATCTTGTCTTGGAAAGAGTCTCCATGGACCTGTTCTCAGCTTTCCCAAGGAACATCGCAACTACTGTAGCTTCGCGTACTCCTTCTTGGCTTCCTTCAGGATGGGAATGTCGGAGTCGGCGTCCTTCCAGAGGGTGAAGAAATCCTGGTAGGCCTTTCGCGCGTTTTCTCTGTCTCCACTTATGACCTTGGGTCGACCCAGTTGCAAATATCCAGTGCGCTGAGTACAAAATTCTGCACGATTCCGGTGGTCTTTTTCCAGCGTGGTCGCGGTTCAGTTCGACGGCGGCGAAAATTGTCGGCAGCCAGTAACCATTAAGCACCGTATTCAACAGCGAGCGCATCCTGTTGAGCGAAGGCTTTTGCGCGCTGGGCGTTGGGGCTGCCGAGATCAGCGCTGAGGGTTACGGGATTGCCAGGAATCTTGGGTTTATATGAAGATCGCTGAAACAACTCTCATTAAGCTCCAAATGCAAAATGGCCGAAAATAACCTCCGGCAGCTTAGCGCGTTGCATTTGTTTAAAACAACTGATTTTCGCAGACGCAATCTCTCGATTTAGCGGCCGCGGGATTGTGAGCGCAATGGCGATGCTCGATAGGTGAAAGAAAAAGGTTCGAGGACTCAGTTTGCCAGCATGTGCAAGACGACAATCGTGAGGATAACTCCCGACGTCAATGTCATTGCGGCGACGATTAGCATGGCGCAGTCTGCATGAATTACGTCTAGCATCTGCCGCAAAGCCTGCGGCGAGCGAACCTCCTTGTTACGGTTGCGCCGGAACGTAACGCAGCCCGCAGCAAGTACGCCCAAAGGTAAAGCGATGAGAAGTATCCACAGAGTCCACATCCGTCCCGCGTACCAGGTGACGATCTGCTGTGCCATGCGTGCCGGTTCATTTGAAACCGGCGATAAGGTCCGCACGACCAATGATCCCATGAAGAGAACGGCCGGAAAAATAAGTAGCAGTTGCGAAGCGGTGACCAGGCGCCCGGTGGATCTCTGGCCGCGTCCTTTAGGTCCAGATCGTAATTTGTCTGTATCGGAGAGGCGAAATTAACTCTTCTCGCCTCCTATTTTCCAACAACTAGAATTTCGAATTGCCCGTTTTCGGCGGTAGACAGAAACAGCTGATGTGTTTTGGAGTCGAACGCCATGGTCTTCGCCTTAGGCACGGTCTTGACGGTTTCAATAACAGAATACTTGTCCAATGCGTCCTGATGAACAACTGTGATCGTACCCTCGCCGTTTGAATTGAAAACGAGACCCGAGGCAGGATCGAATGCGGTGGCGTCCACATGGTCGCCAATCGGAACCGTGGTGATGACTTTTCCTGAGTCTGCATCTACCACGGCCATCACCTTGCTCCGACAACCGATAAAAAGCCGACGGTTGGGACGATCCATCGCGATACTGGAGGGGGCGTTGCAGGGGGCCAGTGGCCAACGTTGCTCAACTGCAAGCGTCCGAGAATTAATCTTCACAACCTGGCTCTTGTCTTCCAGATTATTAAAGACGTATCCCTTGCCATCGGCCACTGCGAACTCAGGTCCGCCGCCCAAATCAATCGTGCCGGCCACTTTGCCATCCGCCGCGGAGATAACGGTCACACTGTCGCTTCCGCCGTTGAAGGCAAAAACTTGGGATGTAGTCGGGTCATAGATGATTCCATCGGGCTTCTTGCCTGTCGGCACCTCACCGATGGTCTTGAGTGTCTTCAAGTCAAAAACCGTTACCGTCGATGTCTGCCCATTGCTGACGAAGCCGTGACCAAGATCTGGCGCAATCGCAATACCGTGGACGCCAAGGGTATTGGGTATTTTTCCCACAATCGCGCCGGAATCCACATCTAGCACCTCGACTTGAGTTCCATGAGAGACATAGAGTCGACGGGCTGCTTCATCTACTATGAGGTAATCCCATCCACCTTGTCCTGCGACGGGAATTTTCTTGATGATGTGATAGGCCCCTTCACCAAAGGCAAAGACCGAGAACAGTAGAACCAAGCAAGGCAGAAAACTGAGATTCACTTTGGGGAGGCTGTGTTTGTGGTTAAGTGTCATGTGTCCTCTCGCTGGTCGATAAGCGCTTTTAGTGGCAAACTCCACTTCCAGAGTCTGTAAAGGTCTTGCCCTCTTCGGGCACGAACGCCCAGTCGTAGCTCTTCGCATGAAGCGTGACTTTCAACACTCCAAACGTATCGCCATTTCGTACTTCGCTATTGGGCTTGGCCGAACCTACGGTCCGGTGAGAATTTTTTCCTCCACTCCCGACTACAAACTCGCGAATGCCGTGGACGGTATCCAGTTTTCCATCGGGATCTTGAGGCGCGAACCGCTCGTAATTGTGGTCATGCCCGTTAATGACGACGTCGGCCCCGGCATGAAAGAGAATGTCCCACAGAGGTTTCATTTGTGGGGAGTCTCCGTGAGCACCGCCCGAGCTGAACAAAGGCTTATGAAAATATGCAAGCGTACAGCCGGCAGGGCGATGAGCTAAGTCCTGCGCGAGCCATTTCCCCTGGGGTGATGCAGCATCGCAACCGCCGACATTACTGCACTCGCTGTTCAGAGCCAGGATGTGCCAAGTCCCGAGATCATAGCTGTAATAGCCTTTGGTCGGATCTCCTGCCGCTCCTCCAAAGTAGCGGTTGTATCCCGAGGCGCCGTCGCTGTGGTACTCGTGATTTCCTGGAGCAGGACGAGTTCGGTCTTTGAACCGACCCCATGTAGGCTCGTAACACTTGGAGAAGTCTTCGTCCGAGCCGTTGGGATAAGCGAGGTCGCCGACAACAAAGACTGTACCCGGAATTTTCTCAATTAATTTGGCGGTGGCATATGCGCCCGAAAGGTCATCGCAACTGGCAACGTCTCCGGCTCCAACCAGGACTGGGTCATCCGATTTTGTAACGATTGCCGTAGATTGCGAATTCTGAGCATTGACAACCGGAGCGCCGACTAAACCCTAGAAATGCAAAGACCAAAACAAATGCATATGTAGTCATAGTCGCTTGTCAGATTCGACTGTAGCGAACGAACCTGAAAGTTTCGTGAATCACCAACTGTCTTGGCGCAGATTAGAAACGGAAGCGAAGCATGAACTGAATCTGCCGAGGCAGGCCGGTGCCTGTATTCGGAGACGCATCGTTGTCGTTGTTGTTGTTGAAGTTTACGGTTGAACTGATGATGCCGAAGCTTCCCGGCACCTGCAAGTTCGTCCTGGCGACGGTAGGATCGTAGACTAGAGTCAGGTTGCCAGGGTCGCCAAGCTGCACATGGTTGAATATGTTGAAGGCTTGCACGGCAATCTCCATCGAGACCCGTTCGGTAAGTTTCGTTTCTTTGGAAAGTGCGAAATCTACCTGCCAGGAGTTAACGGCTCGTATAAGTCCGTTGCTGGCATCGCCAAAGCGAGTGAAATTTCCATTTGCATCCACTGGTGGCGCCTGAAACGCTGCGGCATTGATCAGCGGCATGCTATTGCGACCGCTTCCCGGCAGAGTGAGTGGCACGCCGGGGACAACATCCGGACGCTGATCGGTCTGATCATTGCCGTCGGGCAGCAGATACGTAAAGGGTAGGCCGTCGAAGTTCCCTCCGGAGATGTTTCCTCCGAGGTCCATTTTGACGGTCAAGGGATGCCCTGTGTGCCACAAGCCGACACTACTCAAGGTCCAGCCCCCTACAACCTTACCCAGCGGCCCAGAATCATTGAGGAAAGATTTACCGGGCCCGAACGGAAGTTCATAAACGGCATTGACGGCAATATTGTGGCGAACATCAAAAACGCTCGGTCCCTTATCGCATTCCAGGCAGTTTACGTTCTCCGGTCCGTTGGATTCGCCACCACCGACCGATCCGTCATTGATCGAATGTGACCACGTGTAGCGCGATTGGAAGGATAGACCTTTGCTGAAACGACGCTCCAGTGCAAGGCCAAGAGCGTGATAAGTGCTCGACCCTATGTCTCGTTTATTGTCGATGGAACCAAAAGGATCGGGATTGTTCGGGTCTGGATAGAATTTATCGAGCGGCCGCACGCAGTCTCCGTCAGCCGAATTGAATGTGACCGGGATCGTACATAGATTTTCTCCACCCCGGGAGAATAACCGCACTCCGCGGCTGCCCAGGTACTGCGCCGAGAATAGAAATCCGGCAGGTAACTCGTGATCGACTGTCAGACCCCACGTCTCAACATAGAGGTCCCGGCGACCCTGGCGTTGCAATGCCCGAGGGTGCGATGCCTGTTTCTGAACTGTCACGCCGGAAAGGTCAGGCGTGCTCTGTTCAAAGTCAGGACTCAGAGGAATAGATTGGTCCACCTTGACCCGGAAAGTGTCGCTCTCGAGGCCGGCGTTCAAATCATCGTTCTGAGCAGCCCCGTGGTAGATGCCAAAGCCCGCGCGAACTACGGTCTTCTCATGCATCATGGACGGCGCCCAAGCAAAACTAATCCGAGGATCGATATTTTTGTAATTGGGCTCGTACAAGGACGGATCCTTCGGACAGGGTGCGGTGTTTACCGGACCGGAGCTTGGCGGTACCGGCAATGTGTTGAGTGAGCCGGAGCCAAGGCAGACTCCGTGAAACTCATTCTCGTCGAACACCGTGGTCCGATTGGTTGCCTCATGAGCGACGCCGTAGTATTCCCAGCGAAGTCCTGCGGTCACTGTGAACGTTGGGGTGACCTTCCATTCGTCCTGAAAGTAGGGCATATAAAATGTGCGGCGCAGCCCGTGACAGCACCATGGAGCAATGAAAGTGATATTCGAGAGGGTGGCGGTTGTCATGTCAGTTTCATCGGCGAAGCTGAGAACGTTGTCCTCAGTCTGCCCCTGATTGAGCCGTACCCGGCGAATCTCCATCCCGGCTTTGAAGGCGTGGCGACCGTGGGTCCAGGTCAAGTTATCGACCACTCCGTAAGTCGTGCCGATTTCGATGTCGGCAGTATCGTCATTAAGCCCGACAAAGTCAGCCGTGCTTACCGCAAATGGAAGCGCGCTGGATTGAGGATTGTGAAAGGGCGAGCGATTGATATAGACCTTCGTCTCATTCAGCAGATTCGGAGTGAACGTATGTTGCAGTGCCACCAGATAGTTGGCCGGGTGGTTGATGGTCTGGAGCTTATCGGGCGGTAAACTGCTTCCGTTCGGAGCGTTCACCAGGCTGATGTCCCGCTGCGCACGTCCGTATAAAAGCGTGTTCTCGTTGAACTTGTGATCAATGCGTGCGAGCCACGTGTCCTCATGGATCGTGGTTGGCGTGGCGGCCGTGACAAGGTCCGCGTTGGGATCGGATGTGCTTTGGAAAGCGGAATCGGGATAAACAAACCGGGGTTTGCAGCCGTTGATGGTACCTACCGATGCACGCCAGGGATAAGCCTGCATGATCGTGCACATCTGCGGAGAAGTATTTAACACTTGCTGTTGGAATCCAGACGCCAGAGGTCCCGATCCTAAGTCTCCACAACACAAACCTGAGGGCACCGTGAATTGCTGAGTGATAGATTGCAACTGGCGAAGGCCTTCATAACTAAGAAAGAAGAATGTCTTGTTTTTCTTTATGGGTCCGCCAACGGTTAGTCCGTATTGGCCCATGCGAAACGGGGGAACAGCCGGTTTTCCGTTAAGGTCGAAGTCATTGAAGTTTCGGGCATCGAATACGGAATTCCGGAGATAGCCGAAAACGGACCCGTGAAAGTCGTTCGTGCCCGACTTGGTAACTACGTCAATCTGTCCCCCTGACTGAGTGCCGTACTCCGCATCGTAGAGGGCGCTGTTAACACGGTATTCCTGAATTGCGTCCTGAGAAATCTGCAGACGGGTCTGTGATTTTTGGGCCTGCTCCTGGATGCCCCCAGCGTCGACACCATCGAAACTGAAATTGTTGTCGTCACGGGCCCGGCCGGCAAAACGGATCGTACGTTGATCGCCACCGCCGTCGTCCTGCGCGAAAGGAGCCAAAAGCGTAAAACTGGCCCAGTCTCGACCGTTGTTAGGGAGGTTGGCAATTTGATCGTCGTCGATAACCGTGGCCGCTTCTGCCGTGCTTCGATCGGAAGCGTCCATGGACACTTCTACCTCAACTTTTTCGGTGACAACACCGACTTCAAGTCGAGTATCCAGGGTTCGAGTCTGGCCGACTTCCAACACCAACTGCTCGATGACTGCAGTCTTGAATCCAACCTTCACTACGCTAACGGAATACTGCCCAGGGGCAAGACCCGAGATGCGGTAGTAACCGTTTGCATTCGTGCGCTGTTCCTGCTCGATACCCGTGTCAACCGCTCGCGCTTTAATCTGGGCTCCTCCGATGGATGCGCCTGACGGATCGACTACGGTCCCTTCAAGTACAGCGCGGTCAACCTGCGCGACTGACGAAAGAGCTGTGATCATCAACAGGATCAGTACAGGCAAAACCCATTGGAGATCGGAAAGATAAGCTAGCCGATTTGAGTGATTTAGCCGCATAAGCCGTCCTTGCTGGTGAGCATTGCCAGCCCCACTTCCTGGGATTTGTAGTTGAACGGAAAACTAAGTCTGTGCGGCGACTGTAATGACACAGTGTGAATCGATTGTGAATTGGCTATTAAAATTTCTTCAGACTGCAGCTGGCCATGTGGGAGGAACTTTCATCAAACGTCATCTTTGCGGGATTCTCCTTAGAAGGAGTATGCAATATGAGGAGCGCTCACCCGTGCCGCTGGTTTATGAATCTAAATCTATGACGGCAACGAGGCTGAGCTGCCAATGAACGAACAACTTCCCCGGGAACAAAGCAATTACTTCTGAGAAGAACTCGGTGCTTGTTCGCAAACGCCAAGCGCCAAGAACCCACTACCCCGGCTGAAAATGTGGAAATTCAGGTTCCTTTAACAGACTTTTAACTATATTTTCATCTGTCAGCGCGGATGCGCCCCCTAGTATGCCGACTAGGAGGACTGTCCAATGCGTTCTGCCCAGTACCTGCCATTCGTATTACTGACGTCATTGTTATTTGCGATTTCGCCCGCTACCCAGGCGAAAGACACGCCCGTCAAGGTGAAGCATGTTCTTCTTATTAGTGTGGACGGTCTGCACGGTCTCGATCTTTCGACGTACATTGAAAATCATCAGGAGTCTGCTCTGGCGCGACTCAGCCACCATGGAATTACATATACAAATGCATCCACTTCTCAGCCTTCAGATTCGTTTCCAGGACTAGCGGCTCTGGTGACTGGCGGGTCGCCCATTACGACGGGCTTCTGGTATGACGACACCTACAATCGGGCATTGTCGCCACCGAAGCAGACCGACGGGCTAGGAAATCCGGGCGGAGCGTGTCCGGGCAAGATCGGTACCAACGTGGCGTTGGATGAAGCCATTGACGTCGACCTAACCAAATTGGACGGCGGCGGGGGAATCAATCCCAACTTCCTGACGCGTGATCCGAGTAACAATTGCGCGATCGTCATGCCGCATCAGTATTTGCGTGTGAATACTATTTTCGAAGTGGTGAAGGCAAATGGCGGCACCACCGCCTGGACGGACAAGCATCCCTCATATGAATGGACGAATGGGCCGAGCGGCAGAGGAGTGGACGATTTCTACGGACCAGAGATCAACTCGATTCCGGTGCCACTTCCTCAGTTCGCCGGTTGTTCTCCGGTACCTTTCCCGGACACAACGCCAGACGACGGCTGGACTACAGATCTCCATAATATCCAGTGCTATGACTCCATTCACGTACAGGCGGTTCTCAATCAGATTGATGGCTACAACCATGATCGCTCCCGCCATGTAGGCGTACCGACTGTATTCGGGACGAACTTCCAGGCAGTCAGCGTGGGGGAGAAGTTAAAGGGTAATGGCTACGCGGATGTTCTAGGAACGCCATCCGACGGTCTAACAAGCGAACTAGACTTCGTAGATCAATCGCTGGGACAGTTCGTAGAGGAACTTGAGAAGCAAGGCTTACTCGATTCCACACTCATCATTGTCGGAGCCAAACACGGACAATCGCCCATCGACATCAACAAGAGAGTGGGGATCGGCGGCGGCCAACCCGCGGCTACTATTGGCGCGGCCGACGCCTTCGATATTTCCGACGACGGTTCGCTCATCTGGCTTACCGATCCGTCTCTTACTCCGAGCGTCGTCGCGACACTTAGCGATCCTTCAAATCAACAGGCATTGGGGATTCAAGAAATATTCGCTTTGCAGTCGCTGCGCAACAAGTTCAACGATCCCCGGAGAGACCCGCGCACTCCGGACATCATCTTGAAAGTGAATACTGGTGTGATCTTCACTGGCGGCTCGAAGATTGCCGAACACGGGGGATTCAACGAGGACGATATGCACGTTGCCCTGCTAATTTCTCTCCCGAGTATGAAACATCAGGTAGTAAAGACCGCAGTCACGAACCAGCAGGTCGCTCCGAGCATCATTAAGGCACTTGGCTTCGATCCCAGTCAGTTACAGGCAGTCCAGCGAGAGCATATCAGGGTCCTTCCATTCTTATTCTCGGACACTGATAAAGACAAAGACTAATGCTTTCGAAGATGGGGGCAGCGGGGGGAACCGTGATACAAGAGTGCCCTCGCCATCTTGGTTACAGCGTGGACTCAATTCGCGTTTGCGGTGGTGATCCAATGCCATCGCGGCAGATAAGAACCTCTATCGAAGCACTCTTGTTTAGGGAACGGCCACAGCTTTTAATGTCGCGTGATCACTACGATCATAAAGGTACCAGGCCTGACGACCGGACGACCTGTCGCTCCCGATTTAGGTTCTTCAAATTCGGCCGTTGCCAAATACACCTTATGCCTCTCAGGGTCGATGTCCATTGTTCTGGCCCCGAGAGGAGTAGTCACTGTTTGTAGGATTTCGAACTTGCCGGATGTACTCTCGCCTGCTACTTCAAACTTGCCGTCGCGGCAGCTTGCGAACGCCTGATCACCGTCGAACTTCGTGGCATCCACGCCAGTACCGATCGGCAAGTCCGCGAGCACCTTGCCATCGTCAGTACTCATCACAATCAGCTTCTGCGGATTTCGACACCCAATAAACAATCGCCGCTTCTCTGAGTCGATCGATAGCCCCACGGGTGAGCCGCCGGGAGCGACAGGCCAGTGCGCTAAAACTTTCCTCGCTTTGATGTCGACGACTGCGACTTGATTCTTATCCTCCAAATTCACATAAACCTTACCGGCACCGTCTGAGGCAAGAAACTCGGGCTTGCCGCCCAAGTCGATGGGCGGGTCGATCGATGCTGTCTTGGGATCGGCGTCAGGCTTGAGCGTCATTAAAACTCCGTTATCGCCTGAAACAACCAGCACGAGCCCGCTAGCTTTGTCGAAAATGATGCCGTCGGCATCGGTCTGCGCTGCCACTGTTCCCAAGACAGCATTCGTCTTGAGATCGAAGATTACGACGGCGCCGCTACCGTCGCTGATGAATCCTCTTCCGGCCTCTGGGACCAGCGCAACCCCATGGTTGTGCTTCTGTCCGGGAATGTCCGCGAGTGTTTTCCCCGAATCGGCATCGATCACCATTGTGTGAGTACTTCTGGGAATGTAGAGACGGTGATTCTTTGTATCCATCGTGACGTAGTCCCAACCGCCTTCACCCCCAATGCGAAATGTTTTTTCGAGCGCCCATGTGTTTTGCGCGGCTACGCGGCTGCTAAGCGTGAACGAGATGACTGCGATAAGAAGGCCGGCAAATATATTCCGACGGTACATGACATCCTCCGCTAGGCATAAGCAGCGATTTCTGGATAAAGTTAAAGGTTGAACATGAAGACTACATGAAGGCCATCAATTCGGACGTGACTTCGAAAACGAGGTCAGTGTTCTGGAGTACCGCGCGATGTATTTTCCTGTCGCCGGCTGATGCCGATCTCCATCGCCGTATTCTTAGGGAACGTGACTTCGTGTCCCCTAGCGACGAAGTTTGAATACACTGACACTCCGCCACCATAGGCGCCCATGGTGTAGCCGAATGCGCGCGAGTGCACGGCCAGACCGAGCGCTATGCCAACCAGCTTGAATCCGTTCCAGCCACCTGCGATCCGCGGCCCCGTATCGCCTCCGGCATGTGCGACTCCGTGATCCACGTCGTCATCTCCGCCCATGGAGGCCGCGGCCAAGGTTAGCGATAGGGCCGTAGCCAAATAGCGCGTCTTTGGAGTAGTAGCCTCAGCACCACCTTCGGAATCAAGCTTCACATTGGCATCCTTGCCTGTCTGCACAGCTTCCAGAGTCGCGTCGACCTTCTCCTGAACTCCATCCGGCGGCGTCAGTTCCTGAAAATTGATGCGCAATTGTCCGTTCTTCTTCATGCGACGAGCTGGTTGCACCTGGCTGACGGTGCCCGAGAGCCGGCTGCCTTGTGGTAGTAACAGTTTATTGTCGACGCCCAGGAGCGGCTGGGAGATCACAGCCTCCACTACTTCGCCCTGTTGCGAGGTTGCAGATGTCAAAGGTGTCACTAATCGCGCATGTACCACGCTGCCTGGAGGCAGTGGACCGCCGATCGACGAAGCCATCTGCTGTGTCATCACTTCGGTGCCAAAATCCAAGGTCGCATTAAGTTCCGCGAAATAAATTGTCCCCACTGGAATGTATTGGGCGTGCACCGGTAGTTGTGCTTCAATGTATCGTTCCAGGCGATGAATGCGGCCTGGAGCCTTAAGTTGCTTCATCGCATTGTCCCAATCCTGCCTAGCTTGTTCCTTGGCTTGCCTGGTTCTCTCGGAGGCCACATCCTTGAGGCCTTTCTTCTGCTTACCTTCCTCAGCCGCTATGAAGCGGATTACTTGGCCCGACCCTGGACTGACGTTAGTGTTCAACTGAAAATGCTTTCCATCTGGCAGAACAAGGTCGTCGAAACTCAATTCGACTTTTCGTTCCGGGGTGAAGTCTGCATTGAGTGTTGCCATCGCGCGCTTGCCGCCGGAGACGGTGTCGATCTTTGTGACCTGGCCGGTCACTTGAGATCCTGCCGGGACTACAAGGCGATCAAACGCATATACCGGGTCAACCAAAACCGCGTGAACAGGTTGACCCACCCTTTTCACCCGGATCTCCTGATCTAGAGCTACTTGCAGTGGAGTACCGCGGAGGACCGAGAGCTTGACGGTCTGCGGAAAGGAGGGTACAGGCGAAAAGCTGGTCGCCGGCGCGGGCTTTCGCAGGGAACCCGGGGAAAGCCTAGGAACAGGAGCCTCTTGAGCTCTCATCGAACCCAAATAACCAACTCCGCACAAAATGGCACAAACCACTCGACTGATCGTCACGGAGTCTCTCCCGAAAACATCTAGAACCCTCCCATGACGCGGAAGTGAATCCCGGCATTACCGCGAACAGGTAGTGCTGATCACCTTGAGGGCCAGCACACGAAAATCGGCGGTTTCGTTCTTGGCGTTTCCGTTTGGCTCATGAGTTTTTTGGCCGGCCTCGTTTTTATCCTCTGGCAGGACGAACCCCTTCACAATTACTTTTTGGCCAAGATGTACTTTTAGCTCGATTTTGGAGCTCTCCAGCCCATAAATTGTCCCCTTCTCTTGCGCCAGCCAAACTTCATTAGGCTCGTCTCCCTTGACCAGGCATCCCGCCAAAGATGCTGCCTTTGGCGCTTCTTTCACGGATCGATCTTGGGAGAACCCGGAATAATTGCACAGGCATCCAGCCACAACGACCTTAGCGAACGGCTTCATCCATAAACTTTTCGTATTGTTACCTCACTAGAGGTGTCGAAGAACGAGAAGCCGACCGGTTGGGTGTGCCCCGAAACCACGTAGCCGCCCTTCTCACGCTCAGTTCCGTAGCAAGTCTTATCATTGAAGTCTTACTAGTGTAAGACTAAACTGTCAAGTAGCAGAGCACAACGGAGCGATGAAAAAGCTGGGAGGATCCAATGCACAGGACAGTCGTTATGAAATTTGCCCCGGGTGATCTGGTGCAGAACCTCAAGACGAACGAAGACGGCAAAGTAATCGAAGCTTACCAAGAGGACGGAGTAGCGATGCACATGGTGTCGGTTCTCAAGGATCCGACTGGTAGGAGTTTAGGAGCCCGGGTTGCATACTGGCCCGAGGACGACTTGGATTTTTCCACTAACGACTTGTTAGATGAGCCGTTGGGCGAGGGGCGCTACGCATAACATTTGTTTTAGAAACCCGCCGCCAGCGCGGAGTCAAGTTAGCGAGCCAATGGTTCCGGAGATCTCAGGGGTGGTAGGCGCAGAATTGGTCTGACGAATTGCCCATACTGCGGCAGCGGTAAAGTCTATGCTTCAAATCCAAGAACACTGTGGAGAAGAGTTCCAACTTTATTTCTCCTTCGAACTGTGAGATGCCATGTCTGCATGCATCGCCACTACCGGCCAATTCTCTTCAGGGCTGCAGAATGCCCTCTGAGAAGGACCGAATCGGCGGAATCTCATAAGGCTTCGGGACGACCAAAGGAGCAGGACTGCTCTGCCGGGTGGAACCGTTCTCCATGGTCGACCCTTTTGGTTCCGGACAGAAGATCTTGCGGAAGGATTTTCTCGACTTGCCGATGCTAGCGAGTCCTTCTTCGTGGTCCGTCATCATCATCCTCGACGCCAATTCGGCCAGCAGCCACACCCAAGGTGCCGGCTATTGCTCGGACTGCAAGGGTTCGCCATTTCGGAGCGGTCGCGAGAGGCGCGGAAGACTCGTCCCATACGCTTCGAGAGCCAGGTAACTTAATATCACCTTTACGGTAGGGAGAATTTGTCCCTGTACTCGCGTCGGTCGCGGGAGAAGTAATCAGCACTGGCAAAGCTTTGGGAAGAGGATCCGAAAGTATTGTGGGTGGCGTCGGTGTTTCATTAAGAACCGGCGTCGAAGTGCCACGATTGGCAGCTCTCAACGCTAAGCCGTGTCTGGTTCCAACAACTTTTTTGTGCGCCTGTGCGGAATTGAGACTTCGATCAGTCAGAAACCTTGCGAGGCGAACCGGCGAATAATAAAGAGACAACCCGACGGCTGGCGTCAACACCAGAGTGATAATAGCGACGATTGTGGCGAGCCCTGTTCGGGCGACTGCATGCGGAAGAGAGTAAGCGCGTGGTTCCCTCAAAAGAGAGCGCACTCTGACAGCAAGCAAGGATTCCGAGGAGAACAAGCTGATACCTGGAGAGAACCTCTTTCTCTCCAAAAGCCACCGGGCAAGCATGGTAAGGCACTCCGCATACCGCAGGCGCGCCTCTGCAGATCCCCGCACAACTGCATGGTCGCAGGCCAGTTCCCGTTCCCATCTCAGATGTCGATAACCAAGCCATACTAAAGGATGGAAAAAGACGAGTCGGCATCCCAAAGCAGCAATCCGATCCCACAGATAATCTTTTCCTTTCACGTGAAACAGTTCGTGGCGTAGAACGTCATCGAGCTGATCATCGTCCAGCCGGGACACGATTTCGGCAGGCAGCAAGACATGAGGACGCCACCAGTAGCAGGTGGCGGGAGAACTGACTTCCTGGGAAACGTCCAATTCACAGCGGGCAATACCTAGCCCCAGGCACAAGCGTTGGAAGCGCAGGGTCAGTTGCGGGGAGGGTGGCTGAGTTCGTCGAAGCACAGCCTTCAGTCTTCCTGACTGGAATATCAAATAAACGACTGAGATCAGCAGCAACAGAATGTACAGATCCGCAGCGGTGGAAGCGAACTTGGCCACGTCCGATGCAAGAACATTCGTAACCGGTAAAGCCACATGCAGCGCACCCTGAGACAGCAGAGGTAAAGAACGAAACGAATCATGAATGACGCTATTTGCTTGGGTAGATCTCAACAACAAGACCCACGCCGCGACAGTCAGAAATAGAAAACAGCCCCAGAGGCGAACCCGGACGCGAGCATTTTGAACCAAAGCACAAATCGATCGAGTCGCGAGATAACAGCAGATCACCTGCAAGACATACGTGATCCCACCGCCCAAATTCGCTAAAGAGCCGTTGAACCACATAAGTGCATTCCCCTAACGATGGTTCTTGCGGACTGAAGCCCTTGCCTTGCGATGGCTGCGAACCAGGTTCTCCAGTTCCCGCAACTCATCAGCCTCGATCCGCTCATCCTCCAGCAGATTCACTAATAGTTCAGAGCGAGACCCACGAAAGTACTTTTCAAGCAAGGATCGTAAGGAAATCCGGCGAATTTCGTGGGGCTTTACGCGAGTTTGATAGACAAATGCCCGCCCACGTACTGAGTGGCTGACGAACTTCTTAGTCTCCATTACGCGGAGGACGGTCTGCACCGTCTTGTAATTCAGAGGATTGTTTTTACCGGAAGCTTGTAACAAATCCTCAATAGTTCCCTCGCCAATCCGCCAAAGAATTTCAAGTAGTCGGAACTCGGCCGCTGTCGGGATGCTGATCGTCTGGGATCGGCCAGAACCTGTTGGAGAGATTGAATACATACAGAAGGCATCCTCTGTTGGAGGAACGATGGTCGCGTCCAAAGAGTAGCAGCTTCAGGAAACGTCATCAACCGCCGCTCCGCAGGATTCGTCTGATATTCAGGCACGTCGGCAATCAACAAAGCAGCATGCATAAGCCGAACGCCAAGCAATTTGGATTTGCTGTGACAAAAAAGCTTGGGTTTAGGCATTGAATCCTGTAGTCTTATCTAAATAAGACTTAAAATGAGGATCAGGCGGCACCGTCAGAAAGGTCATGGCTGCCTTCAGCGACCATCGAAAATTATGGATCAGACACTCTCTTTATCCGATCCGGACTATTTGCGCATCACATCACCGATCACTTGCGAAGTTTGCCGCACTTTTCCGGCCGTTTTCTTGTATGAAATTATCGATGACGCAGAGAAAGGTCATTGTTGCCCGAGATGCTTTCTCAAAGTGATCCGGTCCATGTCCGTTGGTAAAACGGGAAACTCAAGTGATGGGCAAGCATGAAATTCTGCCTGCTGCTGTTTCTGCTGTGTGGAACCGCCCAAATATCGGCGGCGCTAGATGCACAGGGCGCTGCCGATAATGACGGTTGCTGGCAGACTGCGAGCCGCGTGCCCCACAGCGCATTCATGTTTACGCGTGCGCTGGCCCAAACACCCCGAGAGGCCATTCGGCCGGTCAACGTGAGATGGGAGTTGCCGATTGCTACCGCCGCTGGACTGCTTATCGCCACCGCTGACGATCACATAAACAGCCACATTCAGTCTCCGTCATTTACGCAGGCGGCGGTCCGGGGATCGAACGTCGGACTGGGGATCGAATTGGGTGCGGCCAGCCTACTGTACCTGGTTGGATGCTCACGACATCGTTCTTATGCCGCGAATAGTGGCTTTACCGCGCTCGAAGCTATGGGTGCAGCGAACGTTATCGCCTATGGCCTTAAGGTGGCGACCAACCGCCAATACGCCTACCATACAAACTCTCACGGTGAGTTTTGGGAGGGTGGCAAATCGTTCCCTTCTGGGCACGCGGCTACAAGTTTTGCATTTGCGAGCGTGATTGCCCACCGCTATCCACATAATCCATGGCTCAAATGGAGCGTTTACGGGTTGGCGACTGGGGTCAGCCTAGCGCGCGTTGGAGGCAAGAAACATTTTGCTTCGGACATTTTGGTGGGCGGAGCTCTGGGGTATGTGACGGGGACATACTTCGCTACGCACTGAGCATTAGTCCTTAGCGATTAATCTTCGGTCGCGATGTGGGTCCCGTACGCTTCTGGCATGTTCGTTCACCATGAACCGCCATCCGAAATTAGATAATTTCTGAATGGAAGCTAACGGACTACCGTCCCGCACCTCGATTGTGACCGCTGCGGCCCGCGCCTTTGGGTCGCGCGAGCCAGATGCCAGCGTGCGGAATCCCGACTGGGTCGCCGACCGTCTGATCGGCCCCGCTGAGTTGGCTTTGATCGCCGACCATCCTATCAGCAAGGCTCTCGACCAGGATTATCAGGAAGCCATTTACGATCCCGATGTCTTCATGGTCACATGGCTGATGCTGGTGCGGACGCGCTTCATTGACGAGCGGATGACCCGTGCCGTGCGCAGCGGGGCGACGCAGTTGGTGATCCTCGGCGCCGGATTCGATACGCGGGCCCAGCGCTTCACCGAACTGTTGAAGGACGCATTGGTCATCGAGATCGATCATGGCGCCACCCAGGAGTACAAAAAGCGTCGTGTCGAAGCGGCTTTGGGCGGCGCCCCCTCCAATGTCGTATATGCCCAGATCGATTTCGCTCGGCAAAGCCTCGGCGAAGTGCTACGCCGTGCCGGTTTCGATCCCGGAAGCAAAACCTATTACATTTGCGAAGGCGTTAGCATGTACGTCCCGGAAGAAGGAATGAAGGAAACCCTGCGCGCAATCGCCACGGAATCCGCCCCGGGTAGCCTACTGTTGCTGGAGTATTTCAATCAGGGTGGACTCGATTTTCTAACGAAATATCCCATGGGGATGATCAAGATTGCTCTCGATTGGGGAGAGCCATTTGTGTTCGGCGTGCCCGATGGAAAGGACCGGGAGTTCTTCCTCGGTGCTGGTTTGGAATTGGAGGAGAAGTTGAAGATTGGCGGCCCCGAGTCCGTGAGACGCTATGCCATGCGTCAGGAAGGGACCTACTACGGCGAGCATCTGGAGAAAGTATTTCAGCAGCGGCGCGAAGCCGCCCTGAAGGCTATGGATGATGCGGGACGCCAGCACGCTGACCGTGCCGCTGCTATATCCGGCTATTGGCTCGCCGAGTTGGCCGTCCCACAGAGTCCTCGCTAGAAAGTTTCGCTCCCGAAAAAGAAAGTTAGGCAACGTCATGCTAGGCTGCGATCTTAACGGCGATTTTCAAAGTAAGACTTTCCTGGAGAGAACATTCTTATCACTTTGGTCCGAGCGTCGTTTCTATGATTGACAGATGGTTGGGGCCGGATAAGCTTGCAGATAATATAGGCAATCTCCGAGGTGCTCTCTTATGCGGCAAGCTGCATTCTTCAGGCTGTTGTGCGCCGTATTACTGGGCTTGTCTTTCCGCAACATTAGCCTCGCACAAGACCCCACCAAGGTCGAGCCCGGACATTACAAGCTCGCATTTGAGAATGAGTATGTGCAGGTGGTCAACGTTCACTATGGGCCACATGAAAAATCCAATCTGCACGCTCATATGGGTGGGGTGGTGGTCGTTCTTACCACTGGGCATCTCCGGTTCACCGACGAAAACGGCAAGACCCAGGAGGTGTATGCCAAGCCGGGTGATCCACGATGGTTTCCGCCCTTCAAACACAAAGTGGAAAACCTCGGGGACACTCCTTACAACGCTGTTTATATAGGGATTAAAAATAAGCATTTAACAAGCCAGGCCGACATCAAAATTGGATCATTTGAAATGGATGAGCAGACCCGGAAATTGTTGGCTGAGGCGCTGTTACAGCGGAAATGAAGATCTCTGCCGCCGGAACGATCTGAGCGTGCATTTGGCAGCGACGAAGTTAGGCGGCAACAACGGCTCGAATCAAAATAGCTCTTCTGCCTTTGGCACTTGAGTCTTTGTTGCCCTTGAAAACGCAAGCCGCGTCTGTAATTGAGTAACCTTAATTTTGTACGCTTACCTTCTCCTGTTTGGCGCTTGCTTCGATCATCTCGCTCACACGCTTACTTGGTTTCGATTCGGTTTCCCGTATCGCGGGCAGCGGACCATCTACCGTGAAGTAGTGCCGTCCAGCAACCAGAAGTTGTTCGGCGGGGAACCGGGTGATGATTTCGTGTCCGGTTTCGGTGACGACAATTTCCTCTTCGATGCGAGCAGCGCTCCAACCATCGCTCGACGGCCAGAAAGTTTCGAGAGCGAAAACCATACCCGGCTTGATTTCGCAGGAGTGCTCGAGCGATACCAGGCGGCTGATCACTGGCTTTTCCCAGATTGCGAGACCAACCCCGTGTCCGTACTGCAGAGCGAAAGCTGCTTCTTCATTCGGAAAGCCGAAGTCCTGTGCCTTCGGCCAAACCGAGGCAATCTCGGCAGTAGTACGACCAGGACGTACCAGTTCAATGGCCGCGTCGAGGTATTCTCGGCACCGCTTATATGCATCATTCATCGCGTGCGAAGCGTATCCGACGGTGAAACAGCGGTAATAGCAAGTGCGGTATCCCATATAGGAGTGGAGAATGTCGTAGTACACAGGATCGCCCGGGCGGAGGACGCGGTCTGAGAAAACGTGGGGATGCGGATTGCAGCGCTCGCCCGAAATTGCATTTACGGCTTCCACATATTCAGACCCCATGTCATAGAGAACTTTGCTGACCAAGCCGACCGCCTGATTCTCGCTCATGCCGGGCTTCATCGCGCGATAGAGTTCGTCGTACGCAGCATCGACCATCATGGCGGAGTGGTTTAGCAAACTGATCTCATCGCGCGTTTTGATGAGGCGCGCTTCCGACATCAGCGCTTGCCCATCGACGACTTTGATTCCCTCTTTTTGGAGAGCGAACAAAACCGGCAACTCGATGATGTCGATGCCCACGGGCTCCTGATGCAAGCCGCGCATTTCGAGCTCGATGCGAATTTTCTTCGCTACATCTTCTGAGCGTCCCATCTCCGGCGTCATAGCGCCGCGTAACACTGAGATTCCGGCGCGCGATCGCTCGCCGAGCCATGGGCAATGCAACTGATGATGCTTGGCGGCCGATCCGAAATCCCACAAGATTGGTTCGTCATTCTGCGGGAGCAGCGTGAACCGATTCGCCTTGTCCTGAGCCCATGTCCCGATGTGTGTGGCTGTAAGGTATCGGACATTATTCATGTCGAAGCACAGAAGCGCGCCCATTTCTGACTTCTTCAGTAGGTCTTTAGCGCGAGCCAGGCGATCACGGCGCAAGCGGTCAAAATCAACCCGATTTTCCCAATCAACCGCCATGGACCCATACGTGGGCAGAGCCATAAATTCTCCTTTAAGAGGCGGAGGTTAGACAGCACGCACGTCTTGGCCGTCCACACTCGCGGCTTCTAGGCCGAAGGCAGTCTCTCGCATCAAGATGTCTGCTGCTGTCGTTCGTTGACCTGTGTTTCAAACTCGCGGATGGCTCCCATCTGCAGTAGACGCGGAGCAACAACTCTACTTTTTCTAATGTCCCTCTTGACTCTGTTGTGGTGGTCATTTTGTGACCCCAGTTGTGACCCCCGCCATACGTGCCAAGACATCGAATATAACGGCAAAGTCCAAGGTTTCCCAACCCATGCCTCGTGCGGCGGTCAAAAACTCATTGCTGATCGCTGTCGTCAGAACGGGAACATTCAGCTTGCGTCCCAACTCCATCGCAAGCAGTAAATCCTTCTGCATCATGTTGACGTCGAACCATGCTTCTTCTGGTTGCTGCAAGACGAAAGGGCCGCGATATTGAATCATTGGCGAGGCCACTGCGCTGTGAATCAAAACGTCAACCGCGACATCGCGTGGGATTCCACTCTTTTCCGCCAGCAGCACACCTTCGGAAAAGGCCAGCATCTGCACTGCTAGACTGAGATTCACGGCGATTTTCATGGCCAGCGCGACGCCGTTATCGCCGACATAGGTGACTCTTGGACCAATATCCAGCAGCAGAGGCTTTAGGCGCTCGAAAGTCTCTTTGCGGCCGCCGACCATCACGGAGAGTTTGCCTTGCTGCAGCGTGATCAAGCTCCCCGAGACCGGCGCGTCCACCATGTCGGCGCCCTTGTCGCGAACTTTCGCAGCGACCGCCCGGCTGGCTTCAGGGCTCACCGTGCTCATGTCGACCAGGAATTTTCCGGTACCGATGCCAGCCACCAACCCTTCCGCTCCATCCGTTACGGCGGCGAGCGCCGTGGCGTTCGTGACCATCGTGAAGATCACATCCGAGGCTTCTGCCACCGCCTTCGGAGACTCGGCAAACTTCATGCCCTTGTCGATCAGCCACTGCGCCTTGGACCGCGTCCTGTTGTAGCCAGTTACCGTGTGCCCTTTCTCAAGCAGCCGGGCGACCATATTGCCGCCCATGACACCAAGACCGACGAATCCGAGTTTTGCCATGCGCGCTTCCGTTTCTTTGATAACGTGTGCTGATAACCGCGAACTACTTCTTGCTTGCCTGAGCGCTCGCCGTGCCGCTTGTCGTTGTGGCCGTCGTTGCGTTAATCGAAGACGAGTCCGCAAGCACCTGATTAAGATGGGCGCGCATCGCTTCTCGCGCCTCCTCGGAATCGCGCCGCTCAACCGCTGAGAGGATTCGCTTGTGATGGAATTGACCACGTTCCGGTCCTCCGTCCACATCGAAGGTGCGGGTGCGCTGCTCGCGCAAAAGACCGACAATCGAATCAAGGAGGGAGAGAATCAGCGGATTGCCGACTGCTTCCGCCAGTGCCAAGTGAAAATCGAGATCCGCTTCTACGTAGGCATCAGGATCATGAAGGTTGCGATCCATGACGGCAACCGCTTCGCGCATGGTGGCCAATAGTTGCTCCTCGATGCGAGGAGCAGCAAGGAATGCAATATCCGGCTCCAGCACGAACCGCAGTTCGGCCAGGTTCGCGGGGCCTTCCTGCTGATTGATACGAATCATCAGGTCCAGCGACTGCCGAATCGCTTGTGAAGTCCCATTCGTCACGAACGTGCCCCGACCCGAGTAGGCCTCTACAAGTCCTTTTTCTTGCAAGGTCTTGACTGCCTCGCGCACCGCCGTGCGGCTTACGCCGAATCGCTGGGCGAGATCACGCTCTGCCGGCAACTGGTCGCCGGTCTTGAGCTGTCCTTTAAGGATGGAGTCCTCCACCTGCTGCACGATCTGCTCGTACAGGCGAGATGTCTTTACTGCCCGGTATATTGGCTGGGTTACAGGGGACTCTGAAATTTGATTTGCCATCTGGAACCTCGATTACTCGCTCGAAGAACTAAGGTATAGTGGTCCAACCAATGTACCATACCGCGTAAAATTTAGTCGGCTGGGCACATCGAATTGTAAGTCTTGCCAATTTCTCTGGCTATTTGAGACTCCCAACAGTCTAGCAATCCGAACACCCCCAAAAGGCTGTCGTCTGGTAAGACCACAATACAGCTTGACTGCTAGGCCACGTCAATACTATATCTTCAAATCGCCCGGTTTTCCATTTTCGGATTGGAAGGGCCAATCGTGTCCGACCTCGATGTCCGGCACAAGACTTTTTTCCAATCCTTGGTCGAGAATTTGGAGGTCGTAATGCGTTCTCCGTTGAATGGCATTCAGATCTTAGGCGCTGTTTGCCTTATGCTCGCCGTCTATGTCCCCGCAAATTCCCAAACCACCACCGGTCGAATCCTGGGCACGGTTAGCGACCAATCCGGAGCGGCCGTGGCCGGCGCCACCGTGATAATCAGCGACACTCAGCGCGGAACTACCCGGACTGCGGTCACTGATTCCTCCGGAGACTATGTCGCTCCAGAACTCCCGCCCGGTGTATACAAAGTCCGAGCGGAAGCCAAGGGCTTCAAGACTGTCGAGCGCGTAAATATCGTCCTTGAGGTCGCCCAGGACATACGGGCCGATGTCTCGTTGCCCGCGGGTCAGATTTCCGAGATGGTAGAGGTTACCGCCGAGATTCCGCTGCTCGACAGCACTTCCTCCACCCTGGGCGGCACGCTCAGCAATAAAGAGATCAACGATCTGCCGTTGAACGGCCGCAACTACGAAAACCTCTTACAGTTGCGTCCTGGTGTCATTCGGTATCCAGGGGGTGGTTTCTCAACCACGAGCAGCAATGGATTGCGCGCCGAAGATAATGCCTATTTCATCGAAGGCTTGTTTAACAGTGAGCCCTACTCCGGTCAAGCCATCATCAACGGCGCCGGTATCGCTGGCGACTCAGCCACGATTCTACCGATCGATTCCATTCAGGAATTTAATATTCAGGAGAATCCCCGGGCGGAATATGGCTGGAAGCCGGGATCTGTGGTCAACGTCGGTCTCAAATCCGGAACCAATAGCGTCCATGGGACTGCGTTTGCATTCGGACGCGACGGCAGCATATTTGACGCGCGCAATTTTTTCAACACCGTCCCCAATGCAAAATTACCACGGACACTGGAGCAATATGGCGGGAGTGTAGGCGGACCAATCATCAGGAGTAAAGCATTTTTCTTCGGAGCCTATGAAGGCCAGATGTACAACGTCGGCAACTCTTTTGGGGGAATCACCAGTCCCTCGATGGTGACAATGCCTTCCAATGGCACGTGTCTCTTCGCTGCCACAGGCGATTGCGCCGATAGCATCCCCGATGCAGTCACCGATCTACAGGCAGGAGGCGTTACTGTGAGCCCCGCTAGTTTGCAAGTTGCGGGCTGCTCACTTTCCGGTTCCACCGTGAGCTGTAACGGCAAAGGGTTCCCCACGAACAACAATCCGACCATCAACATTCCGAACGGATTCAATAATGACGTTGGCGTCAAGAACGTGGTTGCCAAGGTAGATTTCAAAGTCAATGAGCGCCAAAACATCAGCGGTACGTATTTCTTCGGGAACAACTCGGGAACGGTAGAAGACTTTCCAGAGTTGCAGCCGAACTGGCTTTCCGTCATCCATACCCGAGCTCAAGTCGTAGGAGGGAATTGGTTATGGGCACCTAACGCGCACTGGGTAAACGAAGCGCGGGTCGGCTACAGCCGTCTGTATCAGCCTACGCTGCCGGGCGATCTGAATACACCAGCTTCAGCGTATGGTTTGGACACAGGAGTTAGCGGTGCATTTACCGGCGGGTTGCCCCGCATCGGTTTTGGTGGCTACTTTTTCCCCGGACTAGGGGGTTTCAAGTGGCCGAAGTTTCAGGGGCCTGACGCTGTCATTCAATTTAACGACCACATTTCCTACACGGCTGGAAAGCACGCGTTGAAATTTGGCGGGGAGTTTCATCGCAATAATGTTACCAACGCGGCCTACGGCAATTCCCGCGGGAGTCTTACATTTCTGGGCGGCAACACGCCCGATCCCGCCAACCCGGGAGGAGTGCTGAACACAACGACGCTGGAGGATTTCTTATCTGGCGCGCCATTCAAGGCCACGTTGGAAGTGGGGGATCCGACCCTTAATCTGCACAACTGGGCTTATGGGTTATTTCTCCAGGATGACTGGCGGATAGCGCGAAACCTGACCGTCAATCTGGGCGTGCGTTATGAATACAGTTCCGTACCAGGCGAAGATCACAACCTTTTGGGAAACTTTGATCCGAACGTGGGATTGGTACAGGTGAACACCGGCACCAACCGGATTAGCAGCCTCTACAAGCCGGATCACAAAAACTTCGCTCCGCGCTTGGGCTTTGCCTGGGACACGAATGGCAAGGGGAACACGGTGTTTCGTGGTGGTTTGGGATTGACCTACGAAACGGTAAATTGGCAGTCGTTCATTGCGTTTAACAATGCCTTTGGACCTGGCAGCGTTCCGACTGGCGCGATCATTGACTCCTCTGGCGGCACCGCCGGCGGGAACATCACGGCAGGTAACATCACGGTGTTCCCGAACTTCCCGTGGGACAATGGGCCGATCTACGGCAACACATCCACCATCAACTGCTTCAATAGTCCTTGTCCGGTCATGAGCGTGGATCACAACCTGACGACTCCCCGCGTCTGGAACTGGACATTCAGCATGCAGCACGCGTTTACGCCAAACCTCACGCTAGAGGTGGCTTATGTCGGCAATCACGGCGGGAATCTGATCGGCATTCGCGACATTAACCAACCGCCGGTTGGATCGGGCTGGGACAGCGGCCCGGGTGGTGCCCTTACCCTTTGTCTCCAGAGCGCGCCGCTCTATAACAACTGCACGGTCGACTTGAATGGAACCGAGGAGGCCAATCGACCATTCGCGGCGAAGTTCCCCTACTTGAGCAATATTTTCCAGATGGCGAATGTTTATCGGTCGAACTACAACGGGCTGCAAGCAACCTTGAACTCGAGAAATTTCCACGGACTGAACGCCGTGGCCGGTTATACCTGGTCGCATGCTCTCGACGACGTGGGTGCGAACTGGGATTTCGGCTACGGATCAGGGCTCCCGCAGAACGCTCATAACGTAGGAGCCGAATACGGGAACAGCGACTTCGATGTCCATCAGCGCTTTACTCTTTCGTTGACTTACGCCGTTCCTGGGAAGAAAGGCTATGCCCAAAGCTTGGAGGGCTGGGAACTCAATTCGATCATCACGGTACAGAGCCCACAATACTGGGGCCCGATCGATGAAGGGACTGACGCCGCCGGCGTCGGCGCACTACCCGTTAGTCCGCCAGCTAACAGTCCCATCCGTTGGAATTTCTTTGGAGATCCCAATGATTTCAAATCGGGGTCAACCGGAATCCCACAGTTCAGCGTAGGGACCAACGGATTGCCCCCAGCCTGTCTTAATAAGGCATTGGCGTTAGACGGCGGAACTCCCGGTGCGGCGACAGCCGCACTCAACCTGTTCGGCTGCTACGCCAAAGGCAACTCCGTAATGATTCCGCCGGCTCTCGGGCAGTTCGGCAATATGGGTCGGAACATCTTCCCGGATTCCGCCTTCATCAACGTGGATTTCTCGGTGGCGAAGAACTGGCATTTCACCGAGCGTTTCCGCGCTCAGTTCCGGGCCGAGTTCTTCAACATTTTCAACCATCCCAATCTAGCCAATCCCTACGGCGGACAGAATGGTTTCGGTCTCAACGATCCTTCTGCTGGTAGCTTTGGCTGCGGTTGTGCCACCCCGGACGTTGCCGCCGCCAACCCTGTCGTAGGATCTGGTGGCAGCAGAGCGGTTCAGTTGGGACTGAAACTCATTTTTTAGCAAGGCGCTCCTCCCCCCGCACGGGGCTGGATTTTTTCTCCGGCCCCCATTCTTTTTCGACTTGAAAGGAATTCATTTCGTGTCAACACCGTTACGTCATCTTCTTAAAGTCACGCGGCCGATCATGACGCTAGCCTTGTCTCTGGCGCCGATTACACCGTTGAGCATCTCGTGCCTGTCGCAGCAACACCCTGAACGCACTATCGACGAAATCAGAGTCGAGGCCATCCACCGTGCCGAGGTGGGACAATACCCGCTGATCGGGCTCGACCCCGAAGACATTCGCGAGGCTTTCAAGTCCATTCATACTCGCGATAAGGACGAGTGGGCGGCTGGGTTTATGGGCGTGGCTGACCGCTACATGAATGAAGCCAAGTCGCTAGAAAAAACCGATCCGGCGAAAGCGAACGCCGATTACATTCGCGCGTGGCGGCTTTATTCATTCGGACGTTGGCCCATCCCCGAGTCTTCCGGCAAGCAACGCTCGTACGAAAAGGCAATTGAGGCTTTTCTGGCGCATGCGCGATTCTGGGATCCACCACTTGAGATCGTGAAAATTCCGTTCGAAGGAAAAGAGATTATCGCCTACCTGCGGTTGCCGAAGAGTGTTAGTGGGCCTGTGCCGCTCGTTCTGGCAGTAAATGGTCTGGACAGCCGCAAGGAGGATTTGACCGAGAGCTTCAGCGCGATCTTGCCGTTCGGCATCGGCTATCTCGCCGTGGATGGTCCCGGAACCGGACAGAACCCAATCAAGGTCAGCGAAAACGCGGACCGCATGCTTTCGCGAGTGCTCGATTACATCGCAACCAGGCCAGAGATAGACAAAAACCGTGTTGCCATGCACGGTGTGAGTTGGGGCGCATATTGGGCGACCAAGATGGCCATTGTCGAACGTGCCCGACTGAAGGGTGCAAGTGCCCAGTCTCCGCCGGTCGATACTTTCTTTCAAAAAGATTTTCTGATGAATTCTCTGATCGGCAATCGCGAATACCTCTTCGATCAGGTTCCGGCGTTAATGGCCATTTTTGACAACGTCACGACTATCGATCAAATGGCCGAAGTGTTGCCGAAAATGTCGCTGGTGAAACAAGGACTTCTCGGCAAGCCTATGGCTCCCATGCTCATCCTTGCCGGAGTGCTCGATACGCAGGTTCCGATTTCTGACATCGATCTGCTCCTCGACAAAGGCGATGTGCCGAAAACTGCATGGGTCAACCCGCAGGGTGGCCATCTCGGACGGCAAGTAGGTGTATGGCCAGATCCCCGCATCTTCAAGGAGGTGATCATTCCGTGGCTGGTGCGCACGCTTGAACCCTCGAAGGAGATCCACTAGAAGTTTATCCTCGATGCCCACTATGACTCCGAATTTGCTAACACGAATTGACCGTCGCCGACCAACGACCGGGAATTAACGACAGAAGACCTTTAGGAAAAGCAGCCCAGTATGGAGACCCTCACACCGGTTCAATCTGACCCTGTCGATCCCGCAACCACCTCCGGCAAATTGCCCTTCTACCGAGTGCTGTGGGTACAGGTTCTAGTAGCGATCGCGCTTGCCATAGTACTGGGATACGTGGATCCTGCGCGGGCAATAGCCATGAAGCCACTCGGCGACGGGTTCATCCGGCTGATCACGATGATCATCACTCTGATCATCTTCTGCACTGTGGTCACTGGCATTGCGGGGATGGAGAGCCTGAAGAAAGTCGGCCGCGTCGGTGGCTTGGCATTGCTTTACTTCGAAGTTGTGTCCACGATTGCCCTCCTGATCGGGCTGGGAGTGGGCAATGTTGTGCATCCGGGCACTGGTTTTAACGTGAACGTCGCCACGTTGGACGCCAAAGCGGTTACCGATTATGCGGGGCTGGCCAAAACACAAAGCGTCACAGAGTTTCTGATGCACATCATTCCAACGACGGTCGTTGACGCCTTTGCCAAAGGAGACATCCTCGAGGTCGTGTTCGTGGCTCTGCTGTTCGGTTTTGCATTGTCGACAACCGGGCAACGCGCCAAACCGCTGGTTGTACTGGTTAACTCCCTCACTCATGTTGTGTTCGATGTCACGAAGGTTTTGATGAAGTTCGCGCCGGTTGGCGCCTTTGGAGCAATGGCATACACGGTTGGCAAGTTCGGCCTTGCTTCCCTCGGACCGCTGGTCAAACTCATCACAACGTTCTGGCTCACCTCGATGTTCTTTGTGGTGGTCGTGCTCGGAATTATCGCTTGGGCAGCGAGCTTTAGCATCTTTCGCTTTCTGATCTACATAAAGGAAGAGATCTTGTTGGTACTAGCTGTAAGCTCGTCGGAAATCGCAATTCCGACTTTGATGGTCAAGCTCGAAAACCTTGGTTGCTCGAAATCACTGGTGGGATTGGTGGTTCCGACCGGGTTTACATTCAACACTGATGGGACCAGCCTCTACATGACAATGGCGGCACTGTTCGTGGCGCAGGCAACGAATACCCATCTGACTCTCATACAACAACTCACCATTCTCGCCGTAGCTGTCCTCACCTCCAAAGGTGCGAGCGGCGTCCAAGGCGCATCCTTCATCGCGCTAGTCGCGACTCTCTCTGTGATCCCGACCATTCCGGTTGCAGGCATGGCGCTGATCCTCGGGATTGACCGTTTCTTAAGCATGTTCAGGGCCTTGGTCAACATGATCGGAAATGGAGTAGCGACGTTAGTTCTGGCTCGTTGGGAAGGCGAATTGGAGAGCGAGACGCTCCGTAGACGCTTGGCTCGATCCGAAGTGTCGATCACTTAACCCGAAGATGGTATTCAACGCGCAACCCGTATTTGAGCGCACTCAAGGATGACGAAACCTCGCAGTCTGCGCGCCATCAATGTCGAAGATTTGCGTTCTCTAGCTCAACGCCGAGTTCCGAAAGTAGTTTTCGATTACATCGATGGCGGAGCCGAGGCTGAGGTAACGCTGCGCGAAAACCTTCGCGCATTTGACGAAGTGACGTTTCGTCCGCGGCAGGCAGTCGCAATTCCTGATTGCGACTTGCACACGCGAATATTGGGTCTCGATCTTTCCATGCCTGTGCTTCTGGCTCCAGTGGGTTATTGCCGGGTTATGCACCCAGGAGGTGAGGTAGCGGCCGCGGGCGCCGCTGGGGCAGCGGGGACCGCTTATATTCTATCGACCGTTTCTGGGCACCGACTCGAAGACGTAAAGGCAGCGACAACTGGACCCGCGTGGTACCAGCTCTACTTAACTGGCGGGCGCGAGGCTGCAGAGCAAGCCATCCGTCGGGCTCAGGCCGTCGGCTACTCAGCTTTAGTAATCACCATCGATACTACCGTGCTCGGGTCGCGCGAACGCGAAACGCGCGGCGGTATGGAACAACTGCTTCGCGGTACCATATGGTCGCAGCTGCCCTATCTGCCCCAATTTCTGGCACGTCCGCTCTGGCTCGCCAGGTTCTTGCTTGACGGCGGCCTTCCCGCAATGCCGAATATTGTCATGCCCGTCGGGGGAGCGCTGCAGGTTCGCAATGCACACTCCGCACTATCTCGAACTTCAATCTCCTGGGAGGACATGCGTTGGATTCGCGACCTGTGGCGCGGCCCGATTGTCATAAAGGGCGTACTTTCCGGCGCCGATGCACGGCGATCGATCGACGAAGGCGCAACGGCAATCGTCGTGTCCAATCATGGCGGACGGCAGCTCGACGGCACTCCTGCATCCTTGCGTGTACTGCCGGAAATTGTCGCTGCCGTCAATGGCGATGCGGAAGTACTCATGGATAGTGGCATCCGTCGTGGGAGTGACGTGATCAAGGCCCTCTGCCTTGGTGCGAAAGCAGTTCTGTGCGGCCGGGCTTATGCCTACGGGCTCGCCGCTGCTGGCGGACCAGGTGTGGCCCGGGCCCTTGAAATACTCCGGGAAGACTTGGTTAGGACGCTTAAGTTGCTTGGCTGCCAATCCGTTAGTGCGCTAGATCGGTCTTATGTGGACGTTCCCGAAACTTGGTTCCGTTGACTATCTCGTCCGCTGCTCGCAATTCGCCAAGTTCGCAAACGGATGCGGTCGGTTGTAGCGACATCTGGTGCTGGTACTTCTAGCGCGCAACGCAAGCAGTCACGAACACAATTATCGATGGAATTTGCGTAATTTTTGTGCGAGGTCTTGTCGAACTAGCTTGAAGTCTTATTACTATAAGACTACACTGTCCAGCACAAGGCGCCCAACCAGAGAACGGCTAGGCCAAAGGTTGGGGACAAGGTCCAAGCATGAGAGATGAGTTTATGAAATTCGGCCCGGGCGCGCGTCGGAGGAAAAAAGCATTTTGACGTTCGACGCATAAATAACAGAGGAGCAAAAGATGGATGGCATCTTCGCGAGATTCAGCGGCACAATCGAATCCCGAAAGCAACCTCAAACAGCGAACGAACGGGTTTGAAGCGCCTTGAGCGACCTCATGGTCCTTTTCACCTCAATACATCAGGAGGCAGAGCCTGGGCATGACGTACGACTGTGTCCGCTGCGGGGGGAGTGGTGAACTTAGCAAGACCCGCAACTCCAAGAATAATCAGACGAGATATGTGAGGATGAGGAACCGATTGATCAATTCGTACTTGAAGGTTTCTCCGCCATTATGCCCCGATTGCCTCGAAAGTCTTACAGCCTGGGTATATTCTCCGATCCATGCAGAGATGTTCTCGAGAAAATGGTTGCGCAAAGAAGTGCGCAAGTAGCTCGGATATCGGACAGGTGGTGGAGGCTGGTCAGTCAGCGATAACGGGATTCAAACTAGCGAGATCGAACCTGAACAGCTTCGGGAAGACCTCGAAGGCATGGAAGTCCACGTCATCGAACGCTCTTCGGGCGTGCTCTTGAGCTACGAATCGAGAACTCTGTTGTGGCATGCTTGCACCACAATTCCAAGAAAGGTAACCGCAGATTCGTGCATCGGAGAGATTCCAAGGAGATTTCATGCCTCCCCGTTCCATCCGCGTTCCGGTAGCAGACGATTACCGATCGTGGCCGGACTTCATTTGCTCCTAATGCATACAAAGGCGGAGTTTCGTATCATCGCAGAACTAGCGGATGGACTGGATGCAGTACAGAAAGCCCAGAGACTGAAACCAGACTTGATCCTGAAGGATATCGGCCTGCCCGCGCTAAATGGATTGGAAGTCGCGAAGTGCATCCACCAAGTCGCTCCTGCTGTAAAGAGTATCTTTGTAACTCTTCACAGCGACACCGACGTAGTACGGGCAGCTCTGAGCGCCGGAGCACAAGGGTATCTGCTGAAGACTGATGCCGCGCGTGAACTCTTTACTGCAATCGAAACAGTCCTTGGCGGCGATTATTTTGTCAGTAGTGGAATTGAGCGAAACGACTCTGGCAAAACCGAAGGTATATAAGTATCTTTCTGATTCAAAATAAAGAAAGGACCGTTTGCCGCCAATTGAGTCGACGGACGACCCGATAACTCTGGCTTGGCCGTTATTCATCGAGTGAGAACGTGATCAGGAGAGTTGGACACAATATCGGGTCCCCGAGCCGGAGCACAAAGCGTTGGACCGAGAACTGCTCGATCGTTTTGCGACTCTCAAATCAAGGGACATGGCGAAGCCTGCGACATGGGATGTGGCCATGGATACATCGCCCGCTACCTACACGATCTTGGCGCCAAAGTATTCGGCCTGGATCTTTCCCCGCAACTGTTAGAACAAGCTGGACAACTGAGCCCCGAGATTGTGTCTGGATAGCGCTATAGGGACCACGTTGAACGACGGCACACGCTCAGATCAGCCTCCTTAAGGTTCGCTTAAGCTAACATGCTTGTTTTCATAATAATGTCGGCATTTTTGATTTCTTTCGTAGTCCGTTTGCGCATCACACTTATTAACTTTTCGCCCTTCGTCCGGAGAGATGGCAATGCGAAAAAGTGTGATTTTGGCGTTCATTATTTCCGTCTTGTCCTCAACGCTCATTGCCCAAATTGGTAGCGGCGCGAGGCCAGCCGGCGGCGAGATCGAAACACGCGCGACAATCTTCGGTGGCTATTCCTATCTTCGCAACAGCAGCAATGGGTTTGGCGGGTGGGAAGGACAAGGTACTTTCAATCTCAACCATTACGTCGGTGTAACCGCCGATGTAAGTGGAACTAGCGTCACTCCATTTGGTTTTTCGGCGTTGGGTTTTTCGGCGGGTACCTATCAGCGCCTGAACAACTATTTGTTCGGGCCGACTATAACCGCTAACCTGGGCAGGTCCGCTGTCTTCGCACATGCATTGTTCGGGGAAGCACACTCAAGCTTAGGAGCAGGAGTAGGCATCCCAATCATTGGAGGGATCTCCACGGGTATAACCAGCGCGAATGCCTTCGCCATGGCGTTTGGCGGCGGTATTGATATCGGGCTGACTCGACATCTAGCCATCCGAGCCGTCCAGGTGGACTACCTGCGCACCCAGTTCAACGCGACCGATGCGTTAACCACCGGACTTTCCAGCAGCCTGGGCAATCGCCAGAACAGCTTCCGTTATTCGAGTGGTATTGTGTTCCGATTCTGAGCTGTGATCGACCTCGCTTCACGAGCCGAGGGCGGGAAACACCGGTTGGGGCGATGAGTGTAAACGCCTAGTTAGAATAGTTATACTTTCGGTTCCCGTTCCTACCTAAAGATGCGCCGCCTGTCATGCTAGATTGTGCCTGTGAAGTTAGCCTTACTAATTTTTCTCCAGGGCAGCCTCTGTCTAGTCACAAACGCTCAATCGCCGGCGGGAGGCCCGAAGTCGACCAAGCGGGTTCGACAGATTATTCTCCACAGCCGAACTCTAGGCGCGCACGGAATGGGCTACAGCAGCCAATCACTAAAAGTGCTTTCTCAGAAGCTCACTCCGACCGATGTTCCGGTTTTGATTGGCCTGACGGCTGACCAGGATCTCCATGTCGGGGTCCAGTTTGCCTTGGCCTCACAATGCCAGGCGGCGCTCATTCCTGTTCGGGAAGCCGTAAGACAACACAGAGTGCCTTTCCTGGACGCCGAGGATGTCCTGAGTTTGATCGAGGACTTCGATGTCTGCACGCGGGAGACACAACAAAGGTCGTCTGCGATGCGCTCCGAGATTCATTCGCTGGGTGAGACAGAGCAGAGACGGTCGGAGCAGGAAGCGAAGGATAACGTGGCCGAAGATGCCCGCATCCAGCGAAACGCTCTTAAGATGTTGGACTTGGACGAGGCCAAGGATCTGACGCTTAAGGAGCGCGAAGAAGTGTACAGGCGGTCCCTCAAGCAGATGGGTCTGAAAGAAGATGGCCCGATGACACCGGCACAGAAGGATATGGTCCAGAGAATGTACCGAACCATGGTCTTGGGTGAATCTGGTAAGAGACCACCAAATTAGGACATTCAAGTGTCGCAACCTCGCAATGCCCCACGCATATGCGATCCAATAAAAAGCTTTCAGCCCGCAAAGCGACTCTCGCAGACGCGGGAGGAATTCTGCGATGCCTTCAACAAGCTTTTGCACCCTATCACGACAGTTACACTCCCCTCGCGTTTACCCATACTGTCCTCACGGAGGAAACACTACGCCTGCGATTTACGCAGATGGAAATACTCGTCGCTGCTGATGATTCTGGCCGGGTGATTGGAACGGTAGCGTATAAGGTTGAAGGCGACGAAGGGCACGTGCGTGGCATGGCTGTTCTGCCGGGACACCAGGGATCTGGAGTTGCGTCTGTTCTCTTGCGCCAACTGGAATCTAATCTCCGTGATCTGCAATGCTCCGCAATGACCCTCGACACGACTGAACCTTTGCAACGGGCCATCCGTTTTTATGAAAGAAACGGGTTTCGCGCTACCGGGCAAATCTCCCAGTTCTTCGGCATGGAACTTTTCGCTTATCGCAAACAACTCTGACAGTTAATAGCCGTACCCGAAGGAAAGCGGCTATTTTGGGAGACCTACCCGGTTGCATTAATATCCTGGCCCATTGTCTTGAGCACTCACATCTTGATCCAGTGCGTCGTGGCTGGCAGTCCCATACCGCGAACGGCTTTCACCATTTCGAAAGAAGACAGCTCGTTCCATCAAACGACGCTGCAACTCGTCTCCCATATGAGTGGTGCGCGTTCCCAATTGCTCATGCTCCAGCACATCCAGGGTGGCCAGGCCGGCGCGCATGGCAAAGCTGTTTTCGCTGAACGTGGAGGCGTGAACGATGGCCCGTTTCATGAACTGTAAACCGAGCGATATACGGCATCAGACATCAATGTTGCACTGACCGGAATCAGCCCGCCACTCAGCGCTTTGGCCAGCACGACGATGTCCGGATCGAGACCGAAGTGGTGCGCCGCCAGAAACGGCCCTGTCCTGTACATGCCGGTCTGCACTTCGTCCAGAACAAGAGTGATCCAAAATCCCGGCATAACGCCTGCGCCGCGGGAAGATAGTCGGAATCCGGAATCCGTATTCCACCTTCCGACTGCACGGGCTCAACGAAGAATGCAGCATAGCGACGGGTGGCAAGCTTCTGTTCCAGAGCCTTGAAGGTCACCGAACGGCACAGGATCGGTCTCGGGAAGGAGCGGGCCAAATCCCCCGCGCCAGTACTCGCCGTTCATCAGACGACAATGCGCCACAGGTCAGACCGTGAAAAGCGCGGTCGGCGTAGAGCAAGCCAGTTTCGCCCAGTATGGGCACGGGAGAACTTGATGGCAGCTTCGATCCCTTCGCTCCCGAACTGGCGAAAAATACTTTCGAGAGCCGTCCCCCGGCGCGGTTACAAAGACATTCCGCTAGTTCACCCGCCAGTTCGGGATACGTGACTCTGTAGCATCACTGGGCCACGACTTCTGCAGTTCATCAACGACGGCCGACACTACGTCAGGATGGTTGTGGCCCACATTGTGAACACAGTATCCGGAAAGAAAGTCCAGAATGCGACGGCCATCGGTCGTGAGTAGCTCAGCTCCCGCGCATCGTTCATAGCTGACAGCAAGATCCAGCACGTTCAGCAACTTCACCCACTGTGGGTTCACGTGCTGGGAGTAGAGAGGAGTCGGTCGCGATGTGTTCTGCAAGATGCATTTTGTCTACGAACCGCGCAAGCTGAAAGATTGGACATTCCGTAGGATTGCGAACGTCGCCTACCAGCTTCCAATCGGCTCATGCCAAGTTACGAACCGGAAAGACCGGTGCGTTGTGGTTTTGAAAAACGCCGTCTGGTAGTTCAGCAATCGGCTAGACGACGCCCAGATCGTCCGGTTGCGCGAGACAATGACTCACGACGAAAGAGAAATCAGATTCGCCCCGAGCATGCTTGAATGGATGCGCGTGGAGCTGCTTGGCGAGGCAACATGAACAATTTGTCATTTCTCCGACACTTCGAATTCATCGCATCGCCAGCGGCATATAGCGTGTGTCGTTGTAAAATCTAAACCTCGCATGGCAACGAGCTGGCACACCCCTGCACCTGTTAAAATTCTCACCTCGTTCGGTCACGCTTCAGTCGTTTTCTCTGCTCGGAGGGGGAGCTGGTCTTTGATTGTCTGTTTCAAGGATTTTCGGTGCGCCGACACCTTCTCGTTTTTGCGATGTGGTACTGATCTGTCCGCGGTCCTCGCGCGCGCACAGGAGAACTACGAAATCCAGGTGTACGGATCCGATCTGGTGGAACCGAAACATACCATGCTTGAGCTCCACAGTAACTTCACCATCGACGGCACCAAGACCACTGCTGACGGCCTTTATCCCACGAATCATGCACAGCACGAGACCGTCGAGATCACTCACGGCTTCAATGACTGGTTCGAGTGCGGCTTTTACATTTTCACTTCGATCACCGGGGGCCAGGGTTGGCAGTGGGTGGGCGATCACATCCGTCCACGGGTGGCCGTTCCGAAAAAATGGCACTGGCCTGTAGGTGTCAGCATCTCGAATGAAATCGGCTACCAGCGGCGGCAATATTCTCCTGACACATGGACCTGGGAGATCCGTCCGATCGTGGACCAACAAATCGGTCGATGGTATTGGTCCTTGAATCCTACGCTCGACCGCTCTTTCCACGGCGAGAGTGTGCATCAGGGTGTCGTTTTTTCTCCCAATGCAAAATTCAGCTACGACCTGACGCGCAAGATCGCAGCTGGTCTCGAATATTACGGATCGGTTGGCCCAGTAACAGGATTCGATCCACTATCGCAACAAGAGCACCAGATTTTTCCCGCAATTGATTTGAACATCGCTCCGCAGTGGGAGCTCAATTTCGGATTGGGCGTCGGCGTCACCGGATCAACGGATCACTTGATCGCGAAAATGATTTTGGGATACCGGTTCAATTTCTGAGAACGAATTCCTGAGAAGAAAGAGCTAATGCGATGCGTAAAGGTGTGGTGATTGGATTTGTCATATCCATAATAATTTTCGGCGGCGGGCTCTACTACTACTTCGCTACAGGCATGGCGCCCGTGGCCACAGCGGATCCTCCCATACCGTTCGAGCGAATGTTGTCGCACATGGCGCTCGACGCGCATATCGAGAAACAAGCCACGAAGCAATCCCCCGTCGCAGCTGACGAAACCGCCTATCTCGGTGGTGCGCAGGTGTACAAGCAGCACTGTGCGATGTGTCATGGGCTGCCAGCCGAGCCCCCTACCGACTATGAGACCACCATGTTCCCCAATCCGCCGCAGTTGTTTCGCGGCAAGGGGGTAACCGATGACCCAGTTTCAGAGACCTACTGGAAGACAGCCAACGGGATTCGTCTCACTGGAATGCCGGCATTCAAGACGAAGCTGACAGACACGCAGATGTGGCAGGTCAGTCAACTTCTAGCGCACGCGAATGAAATTCCCGACTCAGTGAAAAGCGTGCTTGTGTCGGACGTGACTCCGCCGACGCCGGCACTCGTGGTACCCCCGATTTCGGCGCCGAATCGTGCGGTAAAGTGAGGCGGAGAATCTGAACACCTTTCCAGACGTTGATTTGAAGGGCCGCGCGTCTCTCGTGGCAGGTATTTCGCGCATCCTTTTTATTTGCCTTCTTCTGTCCTTGTCCACGTCACTCTCCGCTCAAACCCTCACTGGTCGGGTCAACAACGGCACCACGGGTAAGCCGGCTGCCGGAGACCGCGTAGTGCTGATCAACCCGGGCCAAGAGATGGAAGAAGTCGCTCATAGCCGGACCAACGCCAGTGGCCTCTTCAGCTTTCGTCTGCCCGATGCCGGCCCGCATCTGGTTCGCACCATTCACCAGCGCGAAACCTATTCCAGCATGGCGCCTGCCGGGACCAATTCAATTGAAGTGCAGGTGTTCGATGTTTCCTCGAGCGCCGCAAACGTCAGTGTCACTGCGGACGTAATGCGCTTTCAGGCCAAGGGCGATGAACTGCAGGGCATCCGTTTATTTGCAGTGAGCAACGCCTCGAATCCGCCGCGCACCCTGATGCACGGGAAAGACTTCGAGTTCTTTCTCCCCGATGGCGCAGAGATCGATCAGGGCATGGTCAAGTCGAACGGCGGCCCGCCCGTCAACTCTCCGCCGGTCCTCGAAAAAGACAAAGACCGTTACGGATTCGCCTTCCCCATTCGTCCCGGCGAAACCGACTTTCAAGTCGTCTTTCATATGAAGTACAGCGGAGAACTCGCGATCGATCCCAAGGCGCTCCACGGGGCCCAGCATTTCGTCGTGATGGTGCCGAGGTCCATGCAGTTCACGGCAGCGCCGGGCGTAACGTTTCAGTGGATGGAGGACCCGCGCCAGTCCGACGCCCTTGTCCGGGTCGTGTCGGATATGCGGGCCGGTCAGCCGCTGAATTTCAGGATCTCCGGAACCGGAACCCTGGACGAACCCGGAGACGATAGTCAGGGAGCGCCTCATCCCACTCTGGATCAGACCACCGCCGACGGCAGTGCGAATTCGGCGGTGCTGGATCCCAATCCCAATGGCGCTCCAGGTTCGCTGAAAAGATATGGCGGATACATCGCTGGCGGATTCGCCCTGCTGCTCGCTGCGGGAGTCATTTACACCAACACCCGCTCTCGAGGAGTCGCAAGCTCTTCTAAAAAGCGGCTACCGAACCGGGCGTCACCCGCACCCCCATTCTCGAGCCGATCTGATGTTCTGCTTGAACAACTGAAGAACCAGCTATTTCAGCTCGAAGTGGAGCGCAAACAGGGCCACATTGCCCAGTCGGAGTACGAACGAGCCCGCGCCAGGCTGGAGAGGACCCTGAAACGGGCGATCAAGCGCGCGCCTCAGACGTAGCCCACAAGCTGGACCAGCAATTCCTACTGCTTCCCCTGTGTCGTAAGTCTTCGTGATACCGCCATCATTACCTTCGTGACTTGTGACAAAGCAATGCAGGGGTACGATTAGGAGGTCGTAGAAAGTGCTAGCGCATGTTTCGTACCGCCAAAATCGCCACATCTTTATTATTAGGACCATTAGCTCTCACGTTTGCCCTCGGGGCTGCGGCTCAGAGTAGCTACCAAGTAATTTCCCTGACCCAGGCCGGAACCATAACCGGCACCGTGAAGTGGTCCGGACCATTACCGCATACGGCTACGTTCCCCATTGATAAGGATCCCCAAATCTGCGATCCCGACTCACAAAAGACTCGCGACCTAGAGCGGTTAATCGTGGGTCCGCAGAACGGCGTGGCAAACACCGTCGTATTTCTCAAGGACATTTCTCGTGGAAAACCGTTGGAGATTCCAGAGGCGAGACGCTCCATGGACCAGAAGCGCTGCCGCTACGAACCCCACATTTTGTTAGTACCCGAGAAAGGCCTGCTTGAGTTGAAGAGTTCAGACGCGGTCTTGCACACGGTCCACATGGATGGTGCGGCCACCTACAATCTGCCATTTCCCTTTACCGACCGGCCTGTCACTCGCAACATGCCCACGGCAGGTTTGGTCAACGTGAGATGCAATGGCGGACATTCCTGGATGAATGCGGAGATTCTAGTGGTATCGCACCCCTACTACACGGTAACCGACGAAAGTGGAAGATTCGAATTGACGGACGTACCACCGGGCCAATACGAAATCGTAGCCTGGCACGAGGGCTGGAAGCTGGATCGGGAGGAAGCAGCCTTTGACGTCCTCACTGAGCGGAAAGTTCGGCGACCCATATTCTCGGATCCGAAAACTTGGGAAAAACAGGTTACGGTGAGTCCAGACGCCCTGGCAGTCGTCAATTTTGTCTTAAGCGAAAAGTAGCCGCACGGCTTAATTAGCAACCACCAGAACTTCTTCAGGCCTTACTGGCCATCATGGTTCCCAGAACTACGGGCAAATAAATCACTGACGCGTGGACAACGCGGCTGGCCAGAACTCGCGAGCCGGAGTTGGCTAGCTTGACCGTGTGATACAAGAAAAATCCGCCTGCGGCACCCATGATCAGTGAATAGATCGCGCTACTCCGGCCTGCCACGGGCAGCATGGTCAGAATCAGCAGGACAATCGTGACCACCACGATCTCGGCTTTGGTAAAACGGCCATCCGCGTCCAATTCAGGCAACATCCGAAAGCCTGCACCCGTGTAATCGTCCCGGTACATTAATGCGATAGCGAGAAAATGCGGGAACTGCCACAGGAAGAGGATTCCGAAGAGCAACCATGACTATTGCTGAATGCTGCCCGACGCTGCCGCCCATCCAATCAGAGTAGGCATCGCTCCAGGCACCGCTCCCAGCAAGGTGCATGGGGCGTCTTTCTCTTCAAAGGCGTGTAGACTAGCAGATATCCCAGCAGAGTCCCGATAGCCAGCAGGGCCGACAGAATATTTACGAACACAGCTAGAAGCGCGCCGCCCCCGACGCTCAATAAAACCCCAAACCTTAAGGCTTCACCGTTACTGAGTCGCCCGAGACAAGAGGCCGGTTCGCAGTGCGCCGCATCCGGCCATCATTGGCCCCCTCCATCCACTGATTGAGAGTTGCAGTCCCACTGGCAACCAGCAACGTGCCTGCCAGCGTAATGACAAGCCTGCCCGACCCCTAAAGGTCCCCGAGAGCCGAGATAATAGCCCGCCGAAGTGGCCATCAGAATCAGCAGGTTAACCTCGGGCTAGGTAAGAGTGTAGTGGTCCCAGAGCTTGGAGACAGCGCTTCCAGAGTGAGAATCCATTATCGTGCGGGTGGCAGCCATGGGATCGTTGCGGAAGTCGAGAGACCGGAGTTCTTCAAGATCGCGTTTGCCTCTGCCGCTTCCGCTGGTTTGCGGATCTGGTTGCGCTTACGGTAGATAACGAAAATCATGCCAATCGATGCCAGCGTAGGGGGAGCGATGAGGATCAGAATTCCGCTCTGCAGGGCCTGAACCATGCGAGAGCCCGCAGATGCAGCCTGCGTGTAGCACAGCGCACAACTCTGGGCCGCCGCCAGAACAGGAGCCACAAATGCCGCTAGACCTGCCAGGGCTGTCAGCATGTGTCTGGCTAATCTCACGAACAGTACCCTAAGCAATGGTCGAGGCGGAAGCTGTCAGTCCAGCCAAACTGCATCGAGAGCAGCACAAAAATTGTAAAGGCGACGACGAACACCAGGAATCCTCGCTTCTCCGACCACAGATGCATAAAAAACATTACGGCCAGCCCAGCTTCAATAAGAGCCACCGACAACATTCGCCGGAACATTTGCGAGGCGTGGATATTCTGATAGGCGATCACGAATTGCAGTCCAGCCAGCGCCACTATGCAGAGATAGACGACTAGATACTTTCCGATGCCTTCGCTTTTGCGTTCTGCGAGTGTTGCCATAGAATTCTGCTCCCCGCTGTCGTCTAGTGGGCAAGATTCATCAGATAGACGAATGGCACGACGAACATCCAGACCAGGTCTACAAAGTGCCAGTACAAACCCACGATCTCAATGTCGTCGCTATTGTAGCGGTCGCCCTTGTAGCGCAAGCCCACAACCAGCAGAGCAATCACTCCTCCGAGAACGTGGGTGATATGCAAACCGGTGACGCTGAAAAACGACGCGCCGAATAAACCAGTGCCCCAGGGATTCTTGAACAGCGTCATGCCTTCGCCAATCAATCCCAGCCACTCTCGGATATGCAGAACCGCAAACACGATTCCACCCACCGCGGTGATCATGGTCCAGCGAAATGCGCCTGCTTTGTCTCCCGCCTTCGCCGTTTGGGCCCCTAGAAACATGGTCAGGCTGCTGGTTAGAAGGATGAAAGTCATCACTGCGACATTGGTTATGCTGTGAAAAGGTCTTGGCCAGTCAGGGGTGGCGTTGCGCAGGAATCCGTATGCGACCAGGCATGCGGCAAACGTCATCGTATCCGCAATGATGAAGAGCCACATCGCCAGTTTCTTGGTGGGAATGGCGAACGGGCGGTCTGTCATCATGCCCGCGGGGTGTCCTTGCATCGCCAAATCGGCTTGACTCACGGCGTCTCCTGTTCGTGACCGCGCTAAAGTTTCATCCAAAGAAGCAACAGCAAGTACACCCAGAGCACGTCCACAAAATGCCAGTACCGCGACGCCGCATCCAGGGTGCTCCGGCGCAGTTCAGATTTATCGAGTTTGCGGATCACATAGCCCAACCCGATAATTCCTCCAAGTATGTGCAACGCATGAGCGACGGTAAGCAGGTAGAAGAAAGAACTGCTGGGGTTGGTTGCAAGATAAAGGCCTTCTTGCCGTAACTGGGCCCAGGCCACGTACTGGCCCGTCACGAAGAGCAAACCGAGTCCCAGCGTGATGTAGAGCCAGCGCGCCGGACTTTCGCCCGGGATCACAATGCCACCCATGAACCTGGCCACGCGCCGCCGCGCTATTTCGAGCGTGACGCTGCTGCCTAGAAGCAACGCGGTGTCCAGGTAGAGTATCGAGGGCAGCGTGAAACTACGCCAGTCGAGTGAGGCTCCCTTACGAACAATCATGGCGCTGGTAAGGGCGGCGAAGGTCATCGTGATCGCGTAGACGATCACCCACATGCCCGTGCTCGCCGGAGGCGGAGAGTACTCCTGCACTACACGCCGCTCTCCATCCGCGGGAACCAGATTCCCCCAGCCGCCATTGCCTGACTCGCGCGGACGGTGCGATTCAATTTTCGGCGGTTCATGGACTGTAGTCGCCATAATATTTCAGTATCGAGCGTCAGTTCTCGTCGTGCTCCGTCACAACCTGTTCTGGAGACGTCTGCATCACGTAATCGCCAGAGGAACCCTGGACGCCATACTGGTACGGATCGTGGTAAACCACCGGATGCTTGCCGGCAAAATTGTCGAAAGGCACCGGCGTCGGCGTGCTCCACTCCAGTGAAGTCGCTTCCCAGGGATTCTGCGGAGCCAGCTCGCCTCGGAAATAGCTATGCAGGAAGTTGTACAAAAAGATGAACTGAGCGATGCCCGTCACGATGGCGGCAATCGTAATGAACTTGTGCACGGGGATCAGCGGCTGAAGGTATTCATCGACAAATGCCTGGTAGCGGCGCACATTGGCTGCAATTCCGAGATAGTGGAAGGGCATGAAGATGCAGTACGCGCCCACAAAGCTCAGCCAGAAATGGACCTTGCCCAGAGTCTCATTCATCATGCGTCCGGCCATCTTTGGAAACCAGAAATAGGTTCCGGAGAAGATCCCGAAAATTGCCGCCACCGCCATCACCATGTGGAAATGGCCCACCACGAAGTAAGTTGCGTGCAGCATAATGTCGATCGACGGCTGCGCCAGGAAAAAGCCGCTTACGCCGCCAGCAACAAACATCGAAATGAAGCCTAAAGCGAACAGCGAAGCAGAGTTGATGCGTAACCTCGAGCCAAACAGGCTGCCAATCCACATCAGGACAATAATGGTCGCGGGAATGGTAATGATCAGCGTCGGGAAGGAGAAGGCCAGGGATGAGAACGGATTCATTCCGCTGACAAACATGTGGTGTCCATAAACCATGTAACTGAGAACGGCAATCGCTCCCATACAACCGATCATTACCCTGTGGCTGAGCAACGGTCGACGCATGTTGGTGATCAGGACATGAGAGACGATACCCATACCAGGAACAATTGCGATATAGACCTCGGGATGTCCAAAGAACCAGAACAGGTGCTGCCAAAGCAAAGTCGATCCACCCGAGTGCGGCTGCAATTGATCATTGATGACCAGACCCGATGGGACGAAGAAACTAGTGCCGGCGACGTGGTCGAGGATCACCAGGATGCAGGCGGGCATCAACACAGCAAACGCCGTCAGGCCCATGCAGGATGTGATGAACCATGCCCACGCGGTGAGCGGCAGCCGCATCAGGCTCATCCCCTTCACGCGCATATCCAGCGTCGTGGTTATGAAATTCAACGACCCCAGCAACTGGCCCACGCAGAAAATGGCGATCGAAGCTGCCCAAAGAACAACACCCATGCCTTGTCCTGGACCTCCAACCGGCCCTACGGCATTCAGCGGCGCATACTGCGTCCAGCCGCCGAGCGTGGGTCCGTCACCCACGAAGAATGACGAAATCAGAACCAGAAAGGCTACAAAGGTGACCCAGAACGACATCATGTTAAAGCGGGGAAAGGGCATGTCCTCGGCGCCTACCTGAATAGGCAGAAAGAAATTGCCGAAAGCCGCGAATGGCGCCGTGGTAAGTACAAAAAAGACCATGATGGTTCCGTGCATGGTCATCAGCTGCAGGTAATATTCCGGCGTCATGATGTCGCCGGGGGCTCCGGTTTTGGAAAGCAGGTGAAGCCCTGGAATCGCGAGATTCGTCCAGCCCAGGTGGAGTCGCATGATCCAGGAGAGCACCATCCCTACAAACACGGCCACGAGGGCTAGCGCGTAGTACTGCTTGCCGATTACTTTGTGGTCGAGACTGAACACGTGCTTTCGGATAAAACCCTGCGGCGGGGTGTGGTGTACAGCATCTGCCGCTACGTCGTGCATAGAATTTACCTCGACCCAGAGTAGACCTGTCTCACAATTTCGACCACGTACGATCCGTCTTATTGCAGCGCCGCCTGCTTCTTCATCCAGTTGTCAAAATCTTCCTGCGAATACACGGAAAGATAGGCCTTCATGTTGTAGTGCCCCAGTCCGCAAAGCTGAGTACAAACGATTTCGTACCTCCCGATCTTGGTAGCAGTGAAATGAATTGAGAGATCCAACCCCGGAACGAAGTCCTGTTGCACTCGCAACTCCGGAACGTAAAACGAATGTCCGACATCCTTCGCATGCATCAGCAGGTGAATATCCCGGTTCACTGGGATCGCCATTTCAGCGGTCACAATGTCATCTTTGGAATCCTGATCGTTGGTTTGATCAAGACCAAAAAAGTTTTCGTTGGACTCGTTAATCATCGCGGGATGAAGCGGACCGAACTTTCCATCCGCGCCGGGATAGCGGAAGTAAAACGCAAATTGCCCGGCCTGCACCTGAATCGGAATGGCATCCGCAGCCGGGGGAGTGAAATACACACTCGCCCAAGCTTTGGTTCCAAAGATTCCCAAAGCCAGAACTTCGGTGCCTACCAATAGAAAAGCCGCGATGACCAGCCCTTTGGCACCGCCGGGGAACTTCCCGATCTTCGCGTCTTTGGGACGGTTAGAGTACTTCCAGATAAAAATTGCAAGAATGAACTGCGCGGCCAGGAACGAGATTCCCGCCTCCGCCATAGTCTCCGACATCTGCTCGTCGATCAAATGCCCGTGGAGAGAGATATCCTGCGGCGCCGGCCATGAATGTCGAAGGATAGGGATTGCCGAAGCAATTGCGATTACGATGATCGTCACTGCAAAGAACTTACCCATGATGTCTCGTTCCCGCCGGTATCCGCGGTCTTCGCTCTGACTCGAAGCGCCCCAAGCCACAGATCTACCGGGTGGGCGGCTGACTCAGAGCAGTGAGCGATTACGGAGTGAATTGGTCAGTCGAACTCGAACTCTCTTATTTAGCCTTGAAAGTGAAATCCGCTGCTCCGGCCTTGCCAGCCGCAACCGTTACCTTTGCCGTCTGCGTTCCGTATTCTTCCTGCCACGCAGTCACTGTGTAATTCCCCGGGGGCACGCCCTCAATGGTGTACGAGCCCTTTTCGTCCGTGACCGCATACGGCCCTTTTACAACGACGAAGTATCCATGCATCCAGGGATGAATGTTGCACTTCACAGGTATTGCGACCTCTTCTGTCTTCCAGCTCATCTCAATCGAAGGAGCTCCGGGTGGCTGCGATTTGTTCCACGGAATATTTCCTGCCAGCGCGTTGGGAAGGGGATGGATATTGTGGGTAGTCTGATCGCTGGTGGTCACCTTGAACTTCTGGTTCACGTCCATCGCCAGTACGTGCGGTGTGTACATGCAGTTCTTCTGATCAAACACCGGTTCCTGCGAGGGTGTCGCGCTGGCCTCAGCACCACTTAGCCCCTCGGAGATATAAAGCACCACGTTCTGCAAGCCGCCGCCCGGGCCAACGATCACGTTCTCGAGATGGGCGGGACTGTTCTCGTGCTGCTTGACGCAGAACGGATCTTTGGACATGTCGATGCCCTTCATGTGCGGGGCGGCGCCATCAAGTTTTACCGTTCCTGTGATTTTGCCGTCGGCCGCCGCGCTGACCGTCCGGGTCGAGTACAACATGCCGAACCCGAGCAATAGCAAAATTGAAGTCATGCCTGCCACTTTGCAGAACGCTTTCATTTGTTTCTCCCTTTCCAGTTTTGTTTTCAGGCGCGACTCTTATTGCTGTGCAGCTGGCGCTGGAGCGGCACTTGGAGCACCCGGCTTTAATCCAATTTGCCGGGCAATCTCTTTCTCTTTGCTCTTCATCGGTTGCAGCGAACGCAGGTAGAACACCAAGTCCCAGGCCTCATCGGGCTTGATGTTGTCAGACCAAGAGGGCATCGGCGTTCCATCCAGTCCGGTCATGAAAATTTTATAAAGGTCCTCATCGCTGGTGCCGCATTTGAAGCGGGTTCCATCATGAAAGTTGTAGGCTGCAATCGGACGGTTCTGATCGTCCGTCAGAGTCGCGGCAGACGGACCATTCCCGCTTCCCGTTGGTCCGTGACACTTCCAGCACTCCACCTTCTGAAAGACGGCCTGACCTGTCTTGAGTCTGTCCGCAGTGACCTCGGGCTTTGGCGGAACTTCTATCGGAGCACCCGGCTTTTCCGTGACGAAACGTGCCGAAAAGTGCTTCACGTAGGCCACAAGGTCCGCTCGCTCCTGCGCCGAAAGGGGGTTCCACGACGGCATGTTCGAGCTGTCCAAACCTCGGCCGAGGCTGCTGTAAATATCAGAGTCCAAGGGCAGAGTCCCGGTCGTCGTCGAGCGGCACTTGAAAATTCCCAGGGTAAAGTTGCGCGGTTTGGGATCGATCCATTGCGCGTTCTCTCCCTCGCCATCACCCAACGGGCCGTGGCAACCAACGCAGTACCTCCGATAAGTGCCTTGAGCGGCCGCAGCATGACCGGTCAGTTTGCCAATGTGGCTCTCCATCCCCAAACGCGAATCTTCTTCCGCCTTCGTCGCTTGCCCCAAGGAGAGGCTGCAAAGGACCACCACAGCCACCGCCGTCAAAACAAGCGAACCATTCCGTGTCATTCTTCGCATCGGCGTTTCCCCTTTTAGAAGTCGAAGTCGAATCCCAACATCAGACTGCTGCTTGTAAGGTCGGTTCCATCTGGCGCGGTTCCGCGTTGACGAATCCAGGAATATTCATTGTGCCAGGCAAAACCGGCTCGACTGTTCATGAAGGGCATGTAGCGATACCCAATCACATAGTTGTCGATGTTGCCAAGATTGGAAGGCGTACCCGGAATCGCTTGCTGAGACATACGTATCCACTCCGATCGCTGAATGAAGATCAGCTGCGGGTTGTAAACGTAATGGGTCTCGACGAAAGCGCCGTTCCAGACCGCCGAGCGGGCGCCGGCAGGCAGCGGTGTCGGGCCACCGACTTGGGTGGCGGTGGCGAAGTAGGCGTCATCTGAACCGTGCTGGGTAACGACCTGGAAATCGAGCTTTTTCAGGTAAAAAATTCCGCTAAAGCCCTCGCGGCTAAAGCTCTTGTTGCCAAACCCTCCGCCCGCAATCGGTACTCCTCCGGAAGTCAAAGTATTCGTCGGCGCCTGGCCCACCATTGCATAGAAGCCGACACGCTGGGTTCCCAGACTGCCTACTTCGAAGGCCTGACTACCCGCGAAAAATCCGGTGTAGGTATTGCTTCCGGGCAGATCCGGATTTCCGTCGGTGGTACTGAGGACTGAGGCCGAGAGACGGGTGCGATCATTCGCCGAGTGCCCCATCCATTCCAGTCCAAACTGGTTGTCGCCGATCTGACCAAGGAAATTGCTGTCTCCCACGGGGACGAAATGATAGAGCTGGAATCCGCCGCCGTTCGCCGTCAGGGTTAACCCGCGTTTTTCGGAAACGATATTGTCGAGTTCGAATTTGCCCATTTTGAAGTTGAGCCAGGGGCTGCCAAACAAATTGTCCAGCCTGGCATTCACGGACTCAAAGTGGAAGGCGGCGTTTTCATCCGAGGACAAAACGAACAGGAAGGAAATGTTCTTGTCGAGCGTGCCGCCTGAAAGTATGTCAAGACCGCCAACGTCGAAACCGTGGGCGGTAATCTGCTGCTGTCCGGTTGGGGCCTGGTCGACAGCTACCTTGTCGGTACTCTCACGGTGCCAGTTCGGAGTGATGCGCATGGTCACCGGCCAATAGCCATTGTTCTGCCAGATCGGCGCGTCCCGATCGTTCATCAGCTGATAGCCGTTGTCCTTGAACTTCTGGCCGAAGTAGTTGAGCATCGGCCACGCCTCGTGACAGGCCGAACAGCGCAAACCATATTTTCGAGCAAAGGCAGGAATGGCATGCGCACGGTCAACAAAACCGGCGGAGACGAGAACCAACAGCAAGCTGCTTACGATTGTCTTGCGAACAGCGCTCATGCAGTCCTCCCGAACGACACGAACATGATGCGACGGCATCAACTGCAAAACAGCAATGCAACCCGATTCGATATTTGCCCAAGCCAGACCCAAGGACCGCGGGACTGACGATCCTCCGGACAATGTTGTCGCCGCCATTGGCGAACATACGACAACGTGCGTGCACGCGCACTCAATAGCAAGTGCTTAATAAAACCCTTACTGACAATTGCGGGTATTCCAGCTTTCGAAACACGATGCAACCGCGCTTCGCGACTAGCGCCCTCAGGTAATGCGGTCTCGTATATCAAGAACGAAGCGAACATGCCGGATGGACGAACGAGAACGCGGTTACCGAATCGGTTGGGTAGGATATTCCTCAACACCTGTTGAACTGGCCCGAGAAGGCACTGTGTTGACGAACCCACGGCAGCTAACATATGTCGCAGACATTACGGCAACATTTCCGGAAGATGACGTTTTGTTCATCTATTGTGTATCTCGGCTACCAAGGGGAGGACAGTTCTTTCAGGCTAAGGGTTGGGTGTTGCGTGGAATGCTTCGGGAGGATCGAAGAAGCAGCGACGCCAAAATGCTTCCTCTGACAAAGTGCCAGTCTTCCACTGACGCAGCACCGGGACGGTTGAGGCTATCATTCCGCCGTCGTCTGAATCGAAAATGACGATGACTCCATCGATACTCGTCGAACCCTTCGCAATCTCCAGATACGCCTTATCGAATACGGACTTGGTGAACGCGAGTTTTGCCGCTGATCCAGTGTCCATTCCGTTGTCCCCGGCCTTCTGCACCATAATGACGTTCACCGTTTTCCCGCGGAGGGGTTCCCAACTCCCAGGGAAAAAGGTGATCTGTTCGCTTTGTACTTGAAACGGCTGCTGATCAACGACGGCCACGCTGCGATCCCCTGTTCCCTTCTCAGTCTCAACTTCCTTGCCATTATCCATCGGTTGAGCATGGGACTCATCTGCCGGCATATCCAGACTCGAGCGTCGGATCCAACCTCGGGAAAGGCCGGAAATTCGAACGTGGACCCAATTCGGATTCGAGTCGAGAATTTCAAACTCGTCTTCCAAGGCAGCCAGAAATAGAACCTTCGCACCCTGGCTTGGGCTCGCGAAGACAGGAGTCTTCGCGGCTGTTACCGCTGCCAAGTTGTTGGGATGGCTCTGGTTCTGGAGGATTTCTTCCAGGGCCTTCGCTTCTTTTTCCTGCTCTTCGGTGTGCTTATCGACGATCGCCTTTCGTGTGGCAAGTGACGCCATGTGAGAAGTTCCCAGCGGGTCACCCAGATTGAAATTCGAACCGCCGGCAACCGTTCCAGATTTTGCGATCGGCGTAGGATCGCCGGGTGTGGGCGCGGAAATGGTGGGTTCAGGCGTGCCGGGCTTACTCTTGCTCGTTTGGGCTGGTGTCGAACTTGTCCGGGAATTTGGAACAACGGAAGACGCTTCGAGGCCTAATCGTTCCTGCAACTGGTCGAGAAAATCAGTTTCCAGACGGCCATTGGAAGGCAGTACCTGATAGTCAGATTTACCGGCAACGGGATCGTTATACCAAGCGGTAATAGTTGCTCTGACTCTTATCGTCGACCCGCCCGATATTCTTGCCCTTACCTGTGTCGCACATTGATAGTATCCACGCTGAAAGCGATTTAGCGGGCGGTCACCGGGGACTGTGAATCCATCAAGAACGGGGAGGCGGCCGGCGCACGATTGTAATTCCTTGATACATTTTTCGATGATGGCTTTGGATTGTGGAAACGAGCGCTGGTAGGGGATGCCGCCACCACTTTCGCCTTGCGCCGAGACTAACATCGGAATTGCGCAAAGGAGGAAGCAGAGCGGCCACGAGGTATGCCTCCCACAGCGATTTATTCGACTCATGGCAGTGGCTCCAGTTGGCGACGGTTCATCCAACCGTGTTGCCCTTCGGTGGTTTCCACACCGTACCAATATGGAGTCACGATCACGATGACGACTTCCTCACCGGCTTCCAGAGAGTTCACATTCGAGGCACTTTGGAAAGGTGCGGATTTCAGCGTACCGCCAGGAGCTTTGACCACACGCTCCGCCTGGCGACGGAGGGACTCGACACGCTGGTCTAGTGTCTGCGCTGAAGACTGCGCGCCCGCGAGAGCGGTAGCTTCGTCCTTTTCTTTCTTACGCTTATCGATCTGTTGAGCCAGTTTTTCCTGAAGTTGCTTTTCGCGTTGCGTAACCTGTTTTTTCTCCGTCTCAACTGCGTCGATACGATCTTGTATGTCCTGGGATTCAGCGTTCTCCACGCTTCCGTCCGAGGGATGTACTGTGCGAAGAAACTCTTCCGCGAAGACCGCGTCAATGCGCACGATGGTCTTTGAATCACCTTTGGTCTGCACCACGTAGCGCACTGCAATCGTTCCCTCGTCGCGGCTTTCCTTGAAATTCAGCGGAGCCAGCACGCTGGCGCGGACCTTGAAGTAGACGTGTCCGGCCTCTTTCCACTCGGGAAACAATGACGAAGAAGTTGCCGGAATTGCATTTTCGATGTATTTATCCTTGTTGAATTCCTTGCTGCCCTGGATGATTCCATCGTTTACTACGTCCTCCACAGCCTGCAGGACTTCACTTTCGGGCGCCGCTATTTCGGTAGAGAAACCCAGACCGTAATCTTGCGCTGCAACCTTCTTTTTGTGTTCCTTGCCGTGAAGAAAAGGGACGACCGACGGCCACCACACGCATGACAGGACGACCAGAGTAAATAAGTTGCGTCGCGACAAACGGTTAGCGACTGGGAGTGTTTGCCCGAGCGATTTCGTGAAGCCACTCAACGGTTTCCGGGTACCGTCTTGGCTTATAGGCTCAGGGCTCCGACTTTCCGGAACAGCAACTACTTCCATTTCCTGAATCCTTACTCTCCAGCACAGGATGCTGTCAACTGGTCGCCAGATGGAACATGGCGCGTTTCTGTCCTGACCTGCGACATCGTACCGAGTTCATCCTGTCGTAATCGATTACCGGATTCTCTTCCGGGGTTGCATATCGCGAGTTGAATTTGGAGACAAATCTTTTACAAAAGCCTACCTAAGATGAGTGCTAATCTTTTTCGACTCGTTGCCTCACGTAAGAAAATGTTGGCGGCTAAATCATCCAATCGCGAATCACGTTCACGGAAAGTCGCCTTAGCAAACGTTGCTAGACACGAATCTCCGCACCCTCCCGCGCGCATGCGAGACCGTGATGCAAAGCAGCAGGCTCTCATCATGGCCGCACTGAAGCTATTCGCCAGTAAGGGTTACGAAACCACCACGACCCGGGAAATCGCCACCTGCGCCGGTTGTGCGGAAGGTTTGATACATCGATATTTCAGGGGAAAGGCGGGCTTGCTCTCGGCGCTGATTCGCCACCGCATCTCCAAAGAAGTTGCGGACCTAACCCACCATATCCGCCCTGCCCAGTCTCTCGAGGAGGAATACCTTCAGTTGGTCGATTGGGCCGTGGAGCACATGTGGGAAGATCGTGAATTTCTGCGGGTTGCCGTGCCGCGGGCTGTGCTCGATCCCAACTTCGGGCGAGCGTTGAGCCGGATAAGCCTGCAGCGGAAGGCTCGGGTGATCGCCAAGCGACTCAAGAAATTCAAAGAGTGCCGAGCCCTGCCGCCTGCGGACCTTGATGCTCTGATCCAACTTATTTCTGTGTTCGGATTCATGTTCGGTTTTATGCGGCCCGCAGTTCTGCGGCAGGACCGGAAGAGTGCGGCCAGTAGCGCGTCCACGCTGGCCAGACTCGTCGTAAGTAGCCTTCCTTCCTCTAAATATCGGTAGATATCTACGTTAGGCATCCAGCGGCAAACTGACGATCTCATGGCCTGAACTAACCTTGGGGGAGTTTCCAGCATCCCTCTTTAGGTGTAGAGTCTTGGATCGGGCGGGACCGCGTATGCGACTGCTGCTGGTAGAAGATGATTTATCCATCCAACGGTTTCTGAAGCGGGCCTTGGGGGAGGCGGGATATCAGGTGGATGCGGCCAATGATGCAAAAGCTGCGGAAGCGGCAGCACTGGAAGGTGTTCACGATGCACTTATCATCGACCTTGGTCTTCCCGATATGGATGGATTGGACTTGATTGCCCGTTGCCGCGCCCAAGGCAGTTCGGCACCAGTTTTGATCGTATCCGCCCGGCGGTCCGTCGATGAGCGCGTCCGCGGTCTGGAGCGCGGCGGCGACGACTACCTCACCAAGCCGTTCGCTCTTCCAGAGCTTCTGGCCAGACTCAGAAATCTTTTGCGCCGGTCCGCGGTTCCACAAAATGAATCAGTGCGACTGCAGACGGACGACTTGAGGCTCGACCTTGTGCGTCGTGAAGCGCGCCGTGGCGATCAGTTACTGCAGTTGACTCCCCAGGAATTTTCTCTACTGGAATATCTTTGCCGGAACGAAGGCCGGGTGGTAACTCGTACGATGATTTTGGACCACGTATGGCGAATGCAAATTGATCCCGCGACTAACGTTGTAGACGTTCATATTTATCGTCTGCGCAGTAAGGTAGATCACGACACTCCGCGACCGCTCATTCACACGATTCGCGGGGTTGGATACGTCCTCAAACATGTCTAAACAATTGCGCGCCACCGCAGCTTGGCGGATCTCGATCTGGACAACTCTGGCGTTCGCTGTGGGGACCGCGCTGGCCTTCGCTCTGGTTTATTTTGTTGTCGCTCAGGGTATCCGGGAGCGCGGGGATACGTGGCTCAGCGGCGAAGCGGAAGTTCTTGCGCATGTGTCGGCGGACACTCCCAAAGACCACTTGTACAAACGGGTTGTAGGAGAGGTAGCAGAGCTTGCTACGCAGGAAGTTCCGGACGAGCGCAACTCCCGTGGCGAAAGGCTGAATTCCGTTTTTTTCCTGGCAATCGATTCCACCGGCAGCGAGCCACCGTTGTGGGTAGGCCCCGGCTCTCAGAAAGACTTCTTCGAGGCGGTTCAACAGGCAAAACTCGTTCGGGGAATTCCGAAGTCAATCCGAGTCGCAGGGTGGGACGAAACATTTCGCGTCGTGTTTAAGGCGCAAGACGGAAAGACGGTCTATGTAGGACTCTCGGATCGCGGCGCGAACCATTTGCTGCACCGGCTGGCCGATCGTTTTATTGTGGTATGGGGAGGTATGTTCATCCTTGGCTTCCTGATCTCGTACTGGAGCGCCCGCCGTACTCTGCTTCGCGTTGAGCGCATCACGGAGACCGTTGCGCGGATCGGCACCAAGGACCTGAATGAGAGGCTGCCGGAAACCGCGAATTCGGATGAGATCTCCCGGCTGGCTAAGACTTTTAATCATATGCTGGATAGGCTTCAGTCTTCGGTGAATCAACTTCGCACGGTTACAGGAACCGTCGCGCACGATCTGAAGAGCCCGATCACTTTGATTCGCGGAACGCTCGAGTCCGCGTTGTGCAAGGAAGGTAACGAGAAGTGGCGCAATTCGGTCGGCGAAGCCATCGAAGAACTGGATCGACTCTTGCAATTGTTAGACACGACGTTGGACCTTGCCGAAGCGGAAGCCGGTGCGCTTCATATGAATCACACCCCAGTCGATTTCTCCGATGTGGTGAGACAGCTAGCGGATATTTATCAGCCCGCGATGGCTGAGCGTCATCACGAATTGGCGGTTGACCTCGAAAACAATGTGATCGTAGATGCTGATCCTTCGCTGCTAAATCGAGTGGTAAGTAATCTGCTGGAAAACGAGTTGACTCACTTGCCCGAGGGATGCCGGGTGAGCGTTCGGTTGCATTCGCATCGAGGTTCTGTCGAACTGGTGATCGAAGACGACGGCCCTGGTTTTCCACCTGACATTGGTAGCCACGCTTTCGAGCGCTTCGTAAAGGGCTCACACTCTCCTGGTCACGGCCTCGGGCTAGCCTTTGTGGATGTAGTTGCGCAGGCCCATGGCGGCTCGGCTAGTGTTTCGGAGCGCATGGGGGGTGGTGCCGTCATAACCTTGTCATTGCCCGTTACCACACTCCAATCGGCGT
>CAWCQR010000007.1:0-36044 GCA_963797725.1 Terriglobia bacterium | reverse complement strand
AATACCGCGTCAAGAATGCTTCCGTGCGGGCTTAGTTGAGGTAAATCGTTGAAAAGAATGGTGAGCGCGGAAGGAATCGAACCTTCAACCTACTGATTAAGAGTCAGTTGCTCTGCCAATTGAGCTACGCGCCCATCTGTGGATGGAGTTTCAGGCCCTGGACCCGCCGATTGCCTCGCGGGCTGTGGGCGGGTGGTCTCAAGCGGCGGCCGGAAGCGGCTTGCCGGAACCGCTCGATCAGCGCCCTGCGAATACATCGAAGATATTATCACAGGCGATTGTGGAGGCACCAACGACGCAGCACGGTGAATGCCCTCTGCCACCGCTGCTGACACGGTAAGAGATTTCCTGAGCACCAGAGAACATCCCGCGCAGGCCCAGTTGCAAAAAATATGCAGACAGCTGATGCTGGCGACATTAAGACCGGCGCTGCGCATTGTAGGCGGCGGGAGTAAATCCTGCTTACTGCCGTCCACTATTCCGTTGGAGGGGCGACGCTGCGCTATCCATCTTTATCTTTCAGCATTCCAGCGGCGGCCGGCGCTCCCAGAGTTCCGAGAATAGGCGCATCCACTCCATTCCCCTGAGTCAGGGAGACGAAGCGGGGCTCGACGCACAGTGCGTCCATGAATTTGCGTTGTCCCGGAGTCAACACCTGCCAGTGGCAACACGTTGAAAGTGGCGGAATATCCAGAACAGATAGATTCGTTGCGCCAATGAAGGCCTGATGTAACGTGGCCCCAACGGGGTCACCACGCGCAAAACGCCGGCAACAATCGTTTCGATCGACATAGCCGCACACTCGAATCTTCCCGGTCCTTCTGTTCGGACCGGAAATCAAGTCTTGAATTTTAGGATTCTTGAACCTGGGCAAGTTCAAGCGCCAGCATTATGCACTAAAAATAGTGCAGTGCAACCAGGAAATTCAGATTTTTTTCGATCTGCAGGAAGCGGGCATTTCCGCAGTGGAACTTTAGCCTACGGGAATATAAAGGCTGTTAACCGACTGACAATAAGCGGTTTAGCTCGGTATTTCAGGCATGATTTCCATGCTGCGGACACTCGCCGCTACCCCAAAACTCCCCTTGGTGTCGCCATCTTCCACGCGCACCACCGAAGCACGGCAGCAGACCCACTGTTGTTCGCTCTTGGTAATTTCGGGAGGCAATATCAAAACCATTTCCAGTTCGCTGCCGGCAACAATCCGCGAGTCGGTATAAAGAAAAATTCCGCTGGTACTCAAGTCTCGCGTCATGCCAGTGGCGGCGGCATTTCCGCTCGAGGGCGTGATGGAAACCGGGACCCGCACCGGAAGGCGCTTCCCTGATCGACGTTCGCGTTTGCCATCCGTCATGGAAGATGGGAGCGTATCACAAACCAGGGAATTGGCGGCGATCCGCAACCCTCGCACAAAACAAAAAACGGCTCCTCGCCTGGATTGATGAGGAGCCGCCAGAGTTTCAGCCAAATCTAGAACGTGATCTTGGCCGCAAACTGCATCCCGCGCGGGCCGCCGCCGCCGAGAAAAGGATTGCCGATGCCCACATCGCCCGTTGCCGTAAGCGGCAGGAAACCGATGCCCCGCCCCGTTGCGTTCAAGCCGTTGTTTGCCGGATCGGTAATGAAATTCGGCAGGTTCGGATTGGCAAAGTTGGGATGATTCAGCAGGTTGAAGAACTCGGCTCGGATCTGCAGATTTACCCGCTCGGTGATCGCCGTGTTCTTGAACACCGAAAAGTTGAATTCCTTGAAATCGGGCGCGCGAAACGAGTTGCGTCCCAGATCTCCGAAGTGGCGAGTGCCAGCGCCGCAGTCGCTGTCCCCGCCGTCGCCAAGGCCCGTAGTGTTGCCGAAAGTGCAAGGCACCTTGAACGAAGAAAGATCCACGCTGGAAGCGCCGGTACCGTACCGGACGGGTCCAACCACATCCGGACGATCGAAGCCCTCTCCCGACCCGGAGTAGTCGCCCTCAAAATTGTAATTAAGCTGGAATGGCTGGCCATCCTGCAGGTTCACCACTCCGTCAAATCCCCATCCATTTTTCAGGCGTGTCCAGCTTCCGTTCATCTTGGGAAATTCATAACCGAAGTTAACGCTGAAGCGCCGCCGGATATCGAAGTTTGAATTGCCTCGTTCCAGATTCGGATTCAGGCTGTCGTTCGGCTGCGCGGCGTTGGGAACAAAGTCTTCGCTGTCGCTCGCGTTGTCAATCGAGTGCGACCAGGCGAAATTCGCCGATGCTGTCAGCCCGCGCCAGCTGTTCATCCGCAAACTGGTTTGCAGCGCGTTGTAATTAGATCCCGCTGTCGACTCTTCCTGGTTCACATAGAACAGGTTCGGAAATGCCGTCCGCGGAACATTGAAGTTCACTCCGTCAGGACCATCGAACCCCGCAATCGGACAGTTGGGCGCGACTAACCCGGCGCACTGCCCTCCCGGCGCCGTGGACGTATCAAAAGCGGTGATCTGCGCCTGGCTTGGCTGGTTAACATCGCGGAAGCGGAACAGCTTCGTGCCCTTCGCTCCCACGTACCCGATCTCGAACACAGCCTTACCCAGTTGCTGTTGAACATTAAAATTGAAATTCTGCGTGTAGGGAGTGCGAATATGCGGGTCGGTGGCGAAAAAATCACTCAACCCTGAGAAGCCGGTGAATACAGGCGTTGTGGCATCGATCGCGCCGCCGGTAAGGCCCGCGGCGCCGATCGCCGCCGGTCCAACTCCCGCATAGGCAGGTCCCGGACAAAACGCGCAGTTGTACGGAATGTGTCCCAGGAAAATGTCCTGTGCGAAGGCATCATAGAAAATGCCCCAGCCGGCCCGGATGACAGTCTTTCCCTTCCCGGTAACGTCATATGCGAACGCCAGCCGGGGAGCAAAATTGTTGAGGTCCTTGTCGTAAAGCTGGTTGGTGGGAACAGTCGTTCCACCTCCCGCCGATTCCAGCTGATAAAAAAGGTTGTCCTTCTCGCCTACAACTCCGAAGTAGTCCCATCGAAGCCCAAGGTTGAAAGTGAGGCGCGATGTCACGCGGAAACTGTCCTGAACATAAAGTCCGTGACTGTTTTCGAACGAATGCCGCAGCGTGTCGCCTTCCACCTGCTTACCGCTGTCAGGCACGCCTTCCAGGAACGAACTGAGATCGGTGAAATCGAGCTTTCCGCGGAAGGTATTGTCCTGGATCAGCTGGATGGTCGTGCGCCGGAACTCATACCCAAACTTCACGTCATGACGGCCCGACTTCCACGAAAAGTTGTCAATGAAGTGCCAGTTGGAATCAACTCGCGAGCGCGGGACTGAGTTAGTCGCGCCGATTGGCGAAAAACCTCCCAAGGAGATTTTCGGCAAACCGAAGTCAAACGGCGAAGTGACACCCGTATTCAATCCAATCGACGAGGGATCGAAGCTGCTGTCCTCCGGGAAAAATCCTTCCTTGAACCGGTTCCACCCCAGGCGTGCTTCATTCACCTGGTTGCCGTTCAGCACCTTTACGAATGAAAGTGACACCAGTTGCACCCGGGTTGGAGTGGTGGTGTTGAAGCCTGGCAGAACTCCGCCAGCCAGCTGCGCAAAAGGAAAGCTCTGGTCGCTGTCGCCAAAGTAGTACCGCCCGGTCAGCATGTTGCTGGCGTTAAAGTTGTGATCGATCTTCCCGATAAAACTGTCCACTCGGTTGTTGAAGAGCGTAGAAACCGCCAGGTTGTTTCCTGTAGGGCATCCGGTATCGAAGGCAGTGAAATCGTCCGGTGTAACCGGGTTGTAGGCTGCCCCAGGGATATTAGGCCTCGGATAAGGATTGCGCGCCAGCAATGCGGTGATCACGGGATTTGCCGGCCCGTTCACCGCCACATCGTGCGCAATCTGCTGTGGAAAAGGGACACAGCTTTGACCCGCTTGCGCTCCCGACTCACGCTGTCCTTCATAATCCACGTAAAAGAAAGTATGGTCCTTGATGATCGGACCGCCCAGCGAACCGCCGAACTGGTTGTTGTGGAAAGGATCCTGCGCTCCCGCGGTGTTGAAGAAGTTTCGCGCGCCGCCCACCGAACTGGTGCGGTTGTACTCCAATGCCGAACCGTGCAACGAGTTCGTGCCGCTCTTGGTTACGATGTTGACCACAGCCCCGCTGTTGCGTCCATATTCGGCTTCGTAGTTCGAAAGCACCCGCAACTCCGCCACTGCGTCAATCGGCAGAATCGTCGCCGGATCGCCAAACACCCCCGCCTCGTTAATCGCAGGATCGTTACGATAACCGTCATTCATGTCCGTGCCATCGAGCAGGAAGTTGTTGGCTCTTCCGCGCGATCCATTCATGGAAAAGGTGCCAAACGATCCAGGAGAATCGCTGATCTGGTCCGGCGATCCTGCTACTCCAGGATTCAGGTAGATCAGTTTGGTATAGTCCCGGCCATTCACCGGCACATTGGCGATTTCGTCGGAGGTGAGAGTGCCGCCCAGCTGCGCCGAGGTAGTCTCGACTTGCGAAAGCTCTTCGCCCGACACTTCCACCGTCTGAGAGACTTGCCCCGCCTTGAGTTCTGCATCCACGCGGCGCTCCACGGCAACATCAACCACGACCCCGCTCGTGACCGAGGTTTGGAAGCCGGTCTGCGTAATCGTCACCGTATAGTTGCCGATCGGCAATTCCGGAACGCTGTAGCTGCCGTCGGCGCTGGTTTCGGTTGTACGCTCCTGCCCTGTGTTCACATTGCGCACCGCCACTTTGGCGGCCGCCACGACCGCTCCCGAGGCATCTGTAACGGTTCCCAGAACGGTTCCGCGAAAGGTCTGGGCAAGCAGCGAAGTAGCCGCCAAAATGACAAAAGCGAGGATCATCCTCACTCTCATGGAAATTCTCCTTTTACCGGCTGACGAAGACAGGTCGCCGCCGCGAAACACATGTTAGTGGTGTCTAGTGAGATTGCCGCCGATTATAACCCGCTCCCCTGTCGTTTGTCTTACCAGAGCCGCGTCTATACAAAGAAAAAACCAGTTTCCACCGATCAATTGGATCAATGAATTTAAGCCTATGCGAAACCAAACTCTCCACGAAGCCCGTTGAACAATAGAGTAGTTACGCGCCATTCTCTTCCGTCGCAATGTTACGATCTCTGCGCACTAAGTAAGACGGGGCAAAGGGGGATACGACATCATGAATGAAACTCATCCGCGGCACACCGGTCGCAGCATCGGCGCCGTTGTGGCCGGCATCTTCGTGGGCATCATTCTCTCGCTCGGAACGGACGCACTGCTTCACGTGATCGGTATCTTCCCGCAACTGGGTCAGACGATGTCAGACCGGCTATTCATACTCGCCACGGCCTATCGCACGGTGTACAGCGTGATCGGAAGCTATCTCATCGCCCGGCTCGCGCCTGATCGGCCCATGCGCCACGCCCTGGCAGGCGGAGTCGTAGGCATTGTCCTGTGTCTTGTGGGCGCGATCGCGACGTGGAACCGGGAGCCCTCTCTGGGGCCTCACTGGTACCCGCTTGCACTCATCGCAACCGCACTTCCATGCGCGTGGCTGGGCGGCAAGTTGCGCGAAAGGCAGTTGAGCGAACCTCAGGCGTTGTAAGGAAATCTCGGGTAGTTGACGCGACAGTCTCGCTGCCAAGGTGTGACTGATCTCAGGAATGCAGGTCGAGCGCGCCATTCAGCCCTGAGATCCGCACCCGGAATTCAGATTTCTCGCCGGCTTCCACAATCACGTCGATTCCTATCTGTTTAAATCTGTTGGATAGTTCTCCGGTTTGCTTATCCGCTGCGGCGAATCGTTCTATGTGACAACCGACGGGAGCATCCATCGAAGGATGGACGGAACCCGGGCCCCACTCAATGAAGAACGGCAGCAACCCGTGGTCGTCGTCAGCCAGACTGAAGGTCTTCCAATTGAGGACGCGACCGTCGGGACGGGTGCGCGAGCCGGGAGCGGGCCCGACGATTGCTATTCCCGAGTCGCGAAGTTTTTTCGCCAACGCTTCAATGCCCGGCGGATGCACCGCCCACGTGATGAGGCGCGGCGTTTCTAACCCCTTCAGATATTCGACCTCATCGAGGGATGATGGCAGGATGTTTGTCGCCTTGGGATCAGGCGCCATGATCTCAAGATAGTGACGGTCGCCAAGGGAAAGAAGCGCATTCTCCGTACCCCGGCCTGGATGCACTCCACCCAACACCGCTCGAACTCCGGTATGTTCTTCGACAAAAGCGATGCCACGTTCCAGATTGTTGCAGCCGAGAATAATGTGGTCAAGCAAGGAAGGAAACATGTCAGCGCCCCACGAAAGTGCAGCCGGCGGCGCAACCACCGCCGCACCGGTCAATGCAAGAAACATTCTGCGCGAGATCATGGGCCCGGGACTTCCTTTCGTGAGAATGACTATCGTCGATCAAACTCGTTTACCCGTCTGCCGTCAGCTGTGGGCATTGTACAATTCCCCTGTTTTTCATGCGCCCGGGGGTGCAAGTGAAATCTAAAGCGACAACTTGTTCATTTTTGCTTCGCGCAACTTTTATTCTTCTGCTTCTTGGAGGCTGCGGCCTTTCGCAGCGTGTCAATGGCGAGACTGACACAACCAATGAACGAATCGTTGGCGCAGCTCTGGCCAGGGGCGGCGCGATGACTTTCCTCGAAACGCTCACGGATACAATCGGTGGCCGCGTAACCGGCAGTCCGCAGTCCCACGCCGCAGCCGAGTTGATCTTGAAGGCATTGAAGGACGCCGGATTTGATAACGCCCACTACGAAGATTATCCGCTGGCCGTGGGCTGGCAGCGTGGTCCGGCGACGGGTCGAGTGGTGGCTCCTGTGAAACAGAAAATATTTGTCCAGTCCTACGGGTGGGCGCCTGGAACCAAGGGGCAAGTGCAGGTCCCGGTCGTAGCGGCCACTTTTGCGGCCAACGGAAAGTTGTCGGAAGATTTATCGAAGATGCACGGCGCCGCAGTCCTGATGAATCTGAAAGCCGGCAACGATCTTTCCGTGGATCCTAATTATGTTGTGAGGCGTTCCGCAATTGCCCAGGAACTTGCGAATGCAGGTGCTGTCGCAATGATGATTGAGTCTGATAAGCCGGATCGCATGCTCTACACTTCAGCCGCCGGCATCTATCCCGGCGCTCCCTTGCCCATGCTGTCGATTGCAAAAGAAGACACTTTGCTCCTGCGCCGCCTCCTGGCAAAGAGCGAAGTGACGATCGAGCTTGATGTTCAGAATTCCTTCGACAAGAATCCCGGGAAAGAACGCAACGTGATTGCCGACCTGCCGGGGACCAGCCCCCAGGAAATCGTTTTGCTAGGCGCCCACTTTGATTCCTGGGACACAGGCACAGGCGCGAATGATGACGGTTCCGGGATTGCCGCGATTTTGGAAGTTGCACGCATCCTGAAGTCTCTCGACCTGAAGACCAAAGCTACGATCCGTTTCGCATTCTTTTCCGGCGAAGAACAGGCTTGCCTCGGTTCGCGCGCGTATATCGAAAATCACAAGAACGAACTCGATCATCATTGGACGGCGCTGACCATGGATAGCGGAGCGCAAATGCCGCTCGGCTTTGCGCTGAATGGGCGAACGGATCTTCAACAGCCAGCCAGGCATTTGCTCACGCGTCTGAAACCTCTGGGTGCAGGAGCCGTCGACCTTAGTGGCAGCCTCGACAACGATGACGAAACCTTCATCGTGGCAGGAATTCCCAGCCTGGATCTTCTAGTCGTGCCGGAAGACAGCGACATACGCCATCACGCGATCACTGACACGGTAGACAAAATTGATCCGCGCGCCCTCGCCATGGACACCGCCGTGCTCGCAGTCGCGTCTTACACCCTCGCGAATGCCGATCAGCGCCTAGGGCGCCGCTTGACGGCTGCTGAAGTCGATGAGCTTTTGAAGAAGACCGGTCAAGCGGAGTACGTCGGACTGGACTACGGGCGGTATGACCTACCTCACTGAAAACCGAGAGCGGCGCGTTTTCTTGTGACTATTCGATCCTCGTATGCGCATCCTTTTAATCGGCGGAAATGGCTTCATCGGGCGGTTCGTCGCGGCCGCTCTAAAGCAGCAAGGACATGCCGTGGCTGTGTTTCACCGGGGCACGACGGCCCCTCCCGCTGGCGTTGACGAAATTCGCGGCGACCGCAACCAACTGAACCATAGCGCCCCAGAACTGAAGCGCTTTGCTCCCGACGTCGTCATCGACCTGGTCATGAGTTCGGCCTCCCAAACGGAAGAGCTGATGAACATCTTCCGCGGCGCTCCGCGACGCGTCCTCATGTTGAGCAGCATGGACGTGTACCGCGCGGTTGGCATTTCGCACGGCACGGAGAGTGGCCCGCTGCAGGAGGTGCCGCTTACGGAAGAGTCGGAGCTGCGACGCAGTCTTCATTTATACCCATTGGAGCAACTGCAACTCATGCGCAAGATCTTCCCCTGGGTCACGGACGATTACGACAAGATTCCGGCTGAGCGCATTGTGATGAACGACTGCGAACTCCCCGGCACGGTCCTACGGCTGCCCATGGTCTACGGACCCCGCGATCCGCTGCATCGTTTTTATCCCGTGGTGAGGCGCATCGCAGACGGGCGGCGCCACATCATTTTTCCCGAGACGCTGGCTGACTGGCGCTCACCGCGGGGCTACGTCGAGAACGTTGCCGCGGCCATCGCCCTGGCGGCCACAGATGAACGTGCAGCGGGACGAATCTACAATGTGTGCGAGGAACCGTCGTTCAGCGAACTCGAGTGGGCACAAAAGATCGCCGCGGCGATGCAATGGGATGGGGACTTCGTCGTCTTGCCGGTTGAGCAGACTCCGCAACATTTGCAAAAGCCCGGCAACACTGCACAGCATTGGACGGCAAGTTCGGCGCGTATCCGCCAGGAACTGGGATACCAGGAGCCGGTAGCGATAGAGGAGGCGATCCGGCGGACGATAAGCTGGGAACAGGAAAACCCGCCGGAAGCCGTGCCTCTAGCGCAGATCGACTATGCCGCAGAAGATGCGGCGGTAGCAGTCCACAACAGCTAACCCTCGAGAACTGGCCGATGCTAAAAGAAACGCCGCTTGGCTAGAAGCTAGAAGCAAGAAGCCTGTCTTCTACCGCCCGTGTTCATTCGAGACATTTGCAGCCAATCTGATTTCCTGGTCCGCCTGCGTCAGAAGCTGCTTCGCTCTCTGTGCGTGTCCGCCCAACTGGTCTTCGTTTGCTTGCTGTGCCATGTCGAGCTTCTGATATGCCTCGACGATGAAGCTTTGGGCAGCCGCCAGATTGCCATGTCGGCGACGGTCAATATTGACGACGGGCGCCTGGGCAAAGACCGTTCCAACAAACGACAAAGCCGTGCAAAGTAGGACGCTGGTAGCCAGATTTCTTTTCGTCACGCTTCATTCTCCTATGAGTGAACTATCGGGGATTTGTTTCATCAATCTGAAGTAGATTGCTTCTGCCGCAACGTTGTGACACTCGCATTCTCAGTCGTGGCCGCAACGCATTCGTATTCTGCCGTAAGTCTTTCTGATAAACGATAACTTTCGGGTTTCGTATTGCGGTCAGCGCGCAGAGATCGAAAAGCAAATCGATTGGGAAAGCAGCCGCTCTTATTTTTACTGGGGGGTCTGCGGGCGAGCAGCCAGGAGCTAGAGGCTAGGAGCCAGAAGCTACAGGGAAACCGATGAAGGATTGAAACAGATACCGCTAGAAGGAGAACGCCACGCCGCCGCGAATCGACCGCGCTGATTGCACCAGATAGACGGTGTGCCCGTCCTGGCCAAGCAAAGGCACGTAGCCTTGTGCAAGCAGGTTGCGAACGTCAATCACTGCATCCATGTGGCCGGGCAGGAAGCCGGTTCCGGGAATTGGCTGGCGCAGGTAAATGTTCAGGTAAGGATCAGATTGGCCCGCCGACGCGTTGTACATGTCGACCGGCGTAAGCGCCTGTCCGCTTATCCAGCGATACGATGTGATGAACTTGGTCCTGGTGCCCGGCAGTGTCCCGCTGAATTTCGCCGCGGCAGTATGACGGTTTCGTACCAGGCTGTCGCGCCGCGCGTCTTGCAATGCGATCTCCGCTTGGCTGGAATCTGCCCGGTTGAGATCGAGCACCCCGCCGTAACCGTAATCCCCGGTCACCGTCAGGTCGGACGTGAGCTTGCGCTGCACTACGACTCGCATTCCATTCGCGTCCAGTTTTTTCCCGCGATATGTGAAGCTCTCGGAAAACAGGTCGGGCAGCACTTCCCCGCCATCGGCTGAAGCATCGCCCACGCCGGTCAGCGCCGGGTCGGCTACGCTGTCCGAATACATCGCCACCTGCACCTTGGTGTCTCCCATGCGGTGCGAGAGCGAAACCTCATGGTGATGAGCGCGCTCCACGGTAGACCGAAATGCCGCCAGGCTAACCCTCGGACCGGACTCACTCAAGTCTGCTGGCGCCGAATCAAAACCTTTTTCCACCCGGTTGTCCGGTTGCGAAGTTGCGTAGCGATACTCTACGACCGTGTTGGGTGAAAGGTGCACATCCGCCGATCCAAACGGACGGAACGCTGTAACCCGTCCCATGAATTGGATCGTCTGCAATTCACTCCCAAAACGAAGCTCAAGCACGTTGCCGAAACTGACCTCGTCGGAAGCAGAAAGTGCCAGCGCCTGCAACGCCGTGGTATGGGAATCAATCCCGGGAGCAGCCAGCCGGCGCATGGTAATCGCCATTTCTGGCTTGGAACCGTTGGCTGCCATATGGCTGAACGAAGCGCGCAACACGGCATTCGGCGAACCGTTGCCATAACCGACGTCGCCTTGCAGCGCCATCGTGCCGGAAGCGAAAACCGATTTCTCCACCGAGAAAACGGTGCTCATGTCGGATGCACTGCCGAAACCTTCAGAAGCCGAACCGGCAACGAATGAAAGGCTTCCCTTCAATTCGTGGTTTGGATCGCTGGATTCCGCGGGAGCGACGGAACCATCCTCAAGCATGCGCAGGATGGGACGGTTGGAGGCCGAACGCAGAACCCACTTCCAGTCATCATCCTCGCTCGCTGCGGAGCCACGCATGGCGGGAAACTGGATCGCTTCGAACAACCCGCTGAGCTTAAGGTCAACCAGTACCGTGCTACCTGGGCGCAAGCCAACTCGCTCGCGAAGCGCAGGCAGAAACGACGGCGAATATGCCTTTATGTTGTAAACACCCGGCAGAATTCCGTTAGCGGAATAGAAACCGTTTTCGTCAGTGAATATTTTGAGGGAATGGGCAGCGGAACCCAGAATTTCCACCATGGCGCCCATCTGAGGCACGCCGGCGGCATTGCGCACATATCCTGAGATCGACGCGTAGTCAGGGCGGTCAGCAGCCAGCGCCGGAAGCGCCAATGCGATCCCCAATAACCCGAGTTTCAACCCGAGCTTCCCCAGTTTCACTACTAAACACCTCAGGAGACCAAGCCTGCGGTTATTCCACGGCGAAAGTCGCCGAAGGATCGACCGTCTGCTTGGAGATGTTGTCGTTCACCTTGATTTGAATGCGATAGACCCCGGGATCAAGACTGGAGGCCGAGAGAGGTTTTTCAAGGGTCACTTGGTCTCCGATATTGCCCATCTGGTCAGTAGATTCCACGGTATGAATCACTGCCTTGTTCGTTGCCGCGTTAATCACATCGTATTCAACAGTTGCCGAGGGCTTGTGCGTCTTGTCGTCCGTGCCCAGGTTGTAGATCTGCATCCAGAAGTAGACTTTCTGGTTGCGCTTGAATGATACCGGCTTGCCGTTCGAGGAGGCCACACGCGGACGTATCTTCGTGTTGCCGATCACAAACATGCCGGTACCGATTTCCTTGGTGGAAACCGGCTGCATGGTGTCCGCGACAATCAGTGACGAGGACGCCAGACGATCATCATCGTAGCTGGGTACGGGCAGCCGGCTGCTCCACGAACCCGACCGATCCCCGTTTACATCCTTCACTGCGACGTCAATGCGATACAGGTTCGGCCGCAACGGCAGAGCCTTCCAGTAGACCGATGAGTTCTCCGTTACCTTGGGCAGCAGTTCCGCTGGAACATCCACCTGCACCGTGTCTTCAAACGTCTGCACAATCTTGCCGGTCAGCGTAGTGACGCGCCCGAAAATATTGACCGTCCCGCGTTGTACGCCGTCCTTGTTCACAAACGTAACGTCACGGTTCTTGACTTGAATCGTGATCGGAACCAGAACCGTATCGCCCGTGACCCTCACAAAATCAGTACGCACGTCGAACGGCATCAGATTGACGCTGATCTTGTGGCTGACAACTTCCTCGAGGTCTTTGAACTTGACCTCTGGTGGTTTTTGCAGCTTGTAGAACTGTTCCAGCCGGTCAAATTGCTTGGTCTGTTGGTTATTGCTGAAAGGACCTGTACCCAACCGTTCCAGCCCGCCGCCGGTAAAGCGGTCAGCTTTGCTAGCCATGCCCATCTGTTCATACAAAGTCAGACCAGCATTGGGCGTGTATAGCAGTGCGTCTTTTTCTGACCGGTCCATGGTCATGTGATAGTCGCCGCACATGCAGGTATCCACAAACTCGATGATGACTTCCTGTCCAACACCTTCCAGATAGCGATAGCGCCAGTCTTCAAAAGGATAAGTGGAAGTCTCGCCACCGCCTTCATCCATCGGCCGCTCGTAACTACCGCCCGAAGGATGCGACTCAATCTCATCCGCCGGCCCATACATAATATAAATTCGGCCGCGGTCGGCTTTCCAGCCAGGGATGCCGGCGGCGAAGTGTTCGTTGGCGTAGGCCATGCGCCGGTAGTGTTCTTCCTTGAATTCGTTTTCGATGGTGTCCGGGGTGGGATCGCGGCGTTGCCAGAATGCTTCGATGAACTGGTCGCGTTCTTCGTCGTTCGAGAGCAGCTTGAAGGCTTTCTGTTCTTCGTCCGTGATGATCCAGCGCACATCTTCGTCGAGCCACTTCTTATACGTCTTGCTCAACTCAATTTTCAGGGATTTGGAGTTCTGTTTCTTCTGCTTATCGGTGAGTGGGCGTTTAAGCGGATCGGCGTCAGAGGGTGGTTTGTCCGGAGTAGCCTTTTCTGTAGTGCCTTGCGTGGCCGGCGCAGAGACGTCTTGCGTAGCGGACGCAGGCGCTGGAATCGCGGCGGAGCCATCCCCTTTTCCATCCTGAGCGGCAACAAACGACACCGAGGCCAGAATCAGTGACGGAAGAACCAGAACCTGAACAAAACGACTGAGAAAGCTTACCCGGGACATAAGGTGGCACTCCTGACGACGGACAACCCTTGGAACGCTATTCTATGACTTTAGTACCCCTAAGGCAAGACCAACTATTGACCTTTAAGCAATTGTAAAGATTGTAAAATCTACGATTTGGGGCTTGCATTTTCTTCGCCCGGAAGGTCGCCCCGAACGGCAGGTTAAGGTCGATCCAGCCGGTTGTGTGATGGCCCCTGCAACTCTATCCCTGACGTGAGATGTAAGCCGTGCACCTTAAGATGCCAGACCCCACTCCGCTGGCACCAGCATCACAATCACACACCCTCACTGAGGCGGTACACGCTATAATCGGGGCTCGTAAACGTTGCCCGCATGGCGGTTGGCCCCACTGGAACTTTTGTATCCGCAATGTCGTATCTCATGACGTGCCCCCAGTTGCGCCGGGATCCAGAAGTCGTGACTGCCCTGTTCAAAACCCGGGGCAGGCGAAGGATCCAGTCATCGAGATACGAACCAAGGGCGTAACAAGGGAGCAATGAGCACTGGAAAGAAAATAGCGATTGGCGGCGGTATCGCCGTGCTGGTGCTGGCGATTGCCGGCATCGCGGTGCATCAGAGCCGCAAAGGTGTGGTCACGGTGCAGACCGGCAAAGCGGAGCCGATGGACCTGGCTTCGATTGTCAGTGCATCCGGCGAAATCAAGCCGAAAACCTACGTCAACATCGGGGCGAATGCTTTCGGAAAGATCACCCGGCTTTATGTGAAAGAAGGCGACCGGGTCAAGAAGGGGCAATTGCTGGCACAACTGGAGAACGTCCAATCTTCGGCTGACGTGAACGCCATGCAGGCGGGCCTGGAGGCCGCTCGGACGGATGCCATTGCCGCCGACGCCGCGCTGAATACGTCCTCTGCCGATTTGAATCGCGCGCAATCCGACTACGAACGCGCCCAACTCGACTGGACACGTGCCCAGGGTCTGTACAAAGACGCGCTGGTTGCGAAATCGGAATACGACAGCCAGAAAGCCGCGTTTCAAACAGCTAAGGCCGGGCTGGCACAAGCGGAGGCGCGTGTCGCACAGGCAAAGGCACAAAAAGATTCCGCGGAGCGCCACATTGCGCAGAATGCCGCGAACGTAACCCACGCCGCCGATGTGCTGCAAAAGACCACCTACGCCGCGCCTTATGACGGCATGATCACAAATCTACCGGTACGCGAAGGCGAGACTGTTGTCATCGGAATCCAGAATTCGCCCGGCAGCACTCTGATGACGTTAGCGGATATGTCAGTCATCACCGCCGAAGTGAGAGTCGACGAAACCGATATCGTCAACGTTCGTCTGGGCCAGCCTGCGGAAGTATCGATTGACGCGATTCCCAAGAAGATCTTCAAAGCGATTGTGAGTGAGATTGGTGACAACGCCATTGTTCGTTCCACCGGCGTCTCTACTTCGCAGCAAACTTCGGCGAGCCAGGAAGCGAAGGATTTCAAAGTAGTGGTGACGCTGCAGGACAAGCCGGAGAACCTGCGGCCCGGGCTTTCCGCGACTGCGAAGATCACGACGGACAGGCGAACTCATGTTCTGACTATTCCCATCCAGGCGCTCACGGTTCGCACGCGCGCAGATTTGAAAGCTGCCAATAACGACAAAGATTCGGTACAGGCCGCTGCTCCACAGAAGGAAGCATCCAAACGTACAGACCTGGACAAGGATGAAGTGCAAGGTGTCTTCGTCATACGCCATGACAAGGCCGAATTCATTCCGGTGGAGACAGGAATCACCGGCACCACCGACATCGAAGTGTTGAGTGGACTGAAACCGGGTGACGAGATCGTCACCGGTAGTTACAAAGTGCTGCGCACCATGCGGCCGGGTGTCAGCATAAAAATAGACAACGCAGCGCCAGAGAAAAAAGAAGACGAGAGCTAAGACTGACTGACGGCGGCTCACTAACAAGTGCCTGAGTTAAGCGTCCAACAGGCAGCCGGCAGACTCGATGTAGAGGTAGGGGAAGATCGGAGCGGGCGAGTGTCCGTAGGGGACGAGGAGAGAAAAATGGCAACCGCAGAAGTGATCAACTTTAATCAACCCGTCGTGTCGGCGCCTCCCGAATCATGCATGATCAGCACCGTGGATCTGTGGAAGACCTACGACATGGGGTCGGAGCAGCAGGTGCACGCCTTGCGCGGAGTGAACATACGCATCCAGCGCAGCGAGTATGTCGCCATCATGGGACCTTCCGGTTCGGGTAAATCGACACTGATGAATCTGATCGGTTGCCTCGACACTCCCAGCAAGGGCCAGTACTGGCTGAACAGTCAACTGGTGAGCGAACTGGACGATGACGAACTGGCGCGCATTCGAAACAAAGAAATCGGATTCGTTTTCCAGACCTTCAACCTGCTTGCCCGCGCTACTGCTCTGCACAATGTTGAGCTGCCGTTGATCTACGCCGGTGTTCCGGGCGAAGAGCGTGTGGAACGCGCGAAAGCCGCGCTGGCCGCGGTCGGCATGGAACAGCGCATGATGCACAAACCGAATGAACTTTCCGGAGGTCAGCGGCAAAGAGTCGCCATCGCCCGCGCGCTGGTGAATCGCCCCTCAATCATCCTCGCCGACGAACCCACCGGCAACCTCGACTCACAGACGGGAAACGAAATCATGGCGCTATTCGATCGTCTGCAAGCCGAAGGCAACACCATCGTCCTCGTAACCCACGAACACGACATCGCCGAGTTCGCCCATCGCGTGATTTACATCAAGGACGGTGTGGTGGAGAAGGATGAGAAGAAAATAGGAAGGTAAGGCGGTCGTTCGTCGTTGGTCGTTCGTCGTCGGCGCCCAGCCGGGAGGCTGGGCGTTTTTGTTTTTGGCCGATCAAGTTCCGAGGGTAAGACGCACTTTCCTATAAAGAATCTGTCGGGGTTAGGGAACGCGCGCCCAACATTCTGGCCCGCTAAGCTATTTCTAGATGCCTTCCCCACGTTGAGGATAGAAAGAACGACTAGACTGAACTTGTGACAGCGCCCAACAAACAGCAGACCATCCAACTTGCGTACCAACCCCAACAGGGACCCTCAACCTCGAGTTCGAATTCGGCAGCTCGATTGTTATTGTCGGGCAAATGGATCGGGGAAAACCCGCCTGGGTGTTTACATAGAGGAGAGCTTAGCCGCAAGAGATATTGTGCATAGGATTGCTGCACAGAAGACGCTAGCGAAGGCAGTCGACTGGATGGAGCAGGTCACTGAGGAGCAGTATCGTAAGTAAATCCGAAACGATCGCGCAAACAGACGAAACATAATCAGAGGAAGGAGTGCAATATGCCAACGCCAAAAGATCCGCTAAGAGACCATCTTTCCAAAGCTCGCGAAATCGACATCACTGTGACCGGCAGAAAGTCAGGGCGCGACATTTCAAACCCGGTATGGTTCGTATTGGACGAAGATAAGCTCTACCTCGTGCCGGTTCAGGGGTCGGACACGCAGTGGTATAAGAACGTGCTGAAGAACCCGTCGATTCGCATCAATGCGGATGGCGCAAAAGGCGAGCTTCAGGGTGTTCCAATCACGGAAGCCGATCGAGTCTCATCCATCGTCGAGAAATTCCGTGAAAAGTACGGTGCGAAGGATGTGAAGAAGTACTATTCAAAGCTCGACGTCGCCGTTCTGGCCCCGATGCAAAAAGCGTCATAATGATTCGCAAAAGGTGCCGTGCCTCCACGAGGCCAGCCGTCTTTTGTTGCCAAAGATGACGGACGCGGTGCTGCCAGCCAGCGTGTCGGCTATGTCCTGAATTCAATTCGAGGTGACACGTGACAGAACTCGGCGGATGGGAAAATTTCTACGTGATCGTCGGGTCGTCCGCCGGGGCCCTGATCGGACTGCAGTTCGTGGTCATGGCGCTGGTCGCCGACATGCCTCGCACCGCGGTTCAGGCACAGACCGGCCACGCCTTTGCAACGCCCACGATTGTTCACTTCGGAACTGTGCTGCTGCTGTCAGCCGCCCTGAGTGCCCCGTGGCACCGCATCGGCGCCGCCGCAGTTCTTTGGGGCATGATGGGTGCAGGTGGAGTTACGTACGCAATCATCGTCACTCGACGCATGCGGATACAAACCTCATACCAGCCCGAGTTCGAGGATTGGCTTTGTCATGCTGCGCTTCCTTTCGCGGCTTACGCAATCCTTGTTGTGTCGGCATACGCGGCACGCGCCCATTCGACCGGCGCTATGTTTGGCGTCGCAACGGCAATGTTACTGCTGCTCTTCATCGGGATTCACAACGCCTGGGACGCAGTTACTTACCACGTCTTTGTCAGGAAGCCGCAGACTAATGAGGCTGAGCAGCCTCGCTCCGAAAAAAATTAATATTCCAAGCGTCTCCTAAGCTCGGCGTCGCCGACAAAACCATTCCGGTTCCGTAACGCAACGTTCAACCTCCCGCCCAAGCGGAGCTTGGACGGGGCACCCTTTAATTTTCTGTGGGAACTGGCCGACCCATTCATCTACCCTTCTCTTACGGAAGTCGTCTAACATTGGCGGGGGAAACAAGTGGCGCCTGGTCAGCAATTCACCGTTTCACAGAGTCGTCGCCCGATAGCAGCCGAGGCTGTCGCTCCCAAGCGAGTTCGCCTCGAATCGGTTGACGTGGTTCGCGGCGTCATCATGATTCTGATGGCGATCGATCATACTCGCGATTTCTTTGGTCAGACCCCTTTCAGTCCCACTGATCCGACCGAGACCACGATTCCAATATTTTTTACGCGATGGGTGACGCATTTTTGCGCGCCGGTTTTCTTTCTGCTCACCGGCACGGGCGCATATCTCTCGCTGCGCAAAAAGTCCAAAAACGAGTTGTCACGATTTCTGTTCACCCGGGGACTGTGGTTAATTTTCCTGGAGCTGACGCTGTTCCGCTGTCTTGGGCTCCAATTCAACTTCGACTATCACGTGACCGTCGTCAATGTTTTGTGGGCGCTGGGATGGGCGATGATCGTTCTTTCCGTGCTGGTTCATTTGTCCACGCCATTGGTGGCCGCTTTCGGGCTGGTGATGATCGCGACTCACAACTTGCTCGACCCCATCCAGTCGGCCAATCCGCTGTGGTCGATCTTGCACTCTCCCAATTTCATCGTGGCAAACCCGCAGCATTCCATCTTTGTCGCGTACCCGCTGATCCCCTGGGTCGGAGTCACCGCGGTTGGATATGCGCTGGGACAGGTCTATACGTGGGCATCCGACCGGCGCAGGACATTCCTGTTGCGTGCGGGACTTGGAACTTCGGCAGCCTTCCTGATTCTGCGCGGCGTCAATATTTATGGCGACCCGGTTGGCTGGAGCACGCAGAAATCCGCCGCCTTCACCGTATTGTCGTTTCTGAATACCAACAAATATCCGCCATCACTTTTGTTTCTTCTGATGACGCTCGGTCCGGCGCTGCTTTTTCTTTGGGCGGTCGATGGCGGGACGCCTCGGTTTTTGCGGCCTGCTTTGGTGCTCGGAAAAGTGCCGATGTTTTACTACTTGCTGCACATGCCGCTGATCCATCTGATTGCGATCGCCGTGTGTTACGCGCGCTACGGCCAAATTCACTGGATGTTCGAGTCGCCAACCCTCGCCCAGTTCCCGATCACCCCGCCACCTGGATGGGGATTCTCTTTGCCAGTTGTCTATCTGATCTGGGCATCCGTCGTGATCGCGCTCTATCCGCTTTGCCGCTGGTTTGCAGGTCTGAAACAGCGACGGAGCGATGCGTGGCTGAGTTATTTCTGATTTTCCGTTCCGCTGGCCGCCGATAGGCAGCAGCGTCGTCTGCCTGCAAAATGGAGACTCTTTGGCCCGCAAGAAGCGCGGGCCTCCGAGAGATGGGGAAGCGGCTATCCGAGCCATCAGCTACTTTGAAAACTCCCACCGATCGCCTGTCATTACCAGGGTTGCCCTGTCGGATGGATTTGCGCTGAGGGCTGTGTCGATGCTTGGATATGCGGTCTTCATCCCTGGAGAATTGGCCCAGTTGGCGACGTTGGCGATCTTGTAGTGATAGGCAACGTCGACAGTTTTGGCACCCGAGCCATTTGTTCCAACCGTTGAATTGTCGATCGACGTTACTTCCCTGTTTCCATAACAGAAATTTCCATAACCAGGCTGCGAAGAATCAGGAGTCCACGAGGTGCGGCCGGTGTCCGAAAGATCGTAATTATTCACCTGCTTCGACGCGATGATGAGTACTTTCTTTTCCGCCGTGGTGCGGTTCAGAAGACCCGCCTGCGTGAGTGCATCGTAGCCCTCGGTTTTCGCGTCATCTGAAGTCGCTGCCTGGACCGGAAACTTTTTCGACTCAGACCAGATGCAAACTGGAAACGCCTTGTAGTGATCGTTGATCGCAGTCTTGTAGTTGAGGTCGTTGTTTTGTCCCTGGTTGCAGCCTGTTGCCATCAACGTAATAAGGCCCAATACGAGTACGGAAATCCGTGTTCGATCGATGAGCATAAATCTCCTTTTTGCAAGATATGAAACCAGTAATCTGGAAACGCACGCCCAATATCATCCAAAAAGCAAAGCTGCGGCAGCGCAGGCGCTGCTGTCACCCCGACGATGACCTGACTGTGATGCCAGAAACGAAGTACGCGGATAACTTTCGGTGTTTGAGGTGTATCGAAGGCTAGCTGAGGCTTGCGGCGGCGGTCATCAACAAGTGATAGCGCAAACCAAGTTGCACACTCAGGCCAGTCGAGATTGGTGCCCTGCGTGCGATTGATATTGAAAGTACAAACGCGCCAGATGCTTACTGCTTGATCACCGTGCCGTCGCGCTTGCGTATCTCTCCCCATCCACCGTTCAGGTTGTCCGGCGCGGAGACGAATGGAGCCTTGGCGGCGGCCTTTTCATCGATTTCAATTCCCCACCCAGGTTTCTCGCTGACCCACAGATATCCGTCTTTCATTTCAGGACAGCCGTGGAAGATTTCCTGGGTCTGCGCATTGAAAGGTGAATATTCCTGAATGCCGAAGTTGGAGCTGACAATGTCCAGCGTAACGTTGGCCATGTGGCCGACGGGAGAAACATCGCCTGGACCATGCCACGCGGTTCTGACGCCATACTGCTCGGCAAGGATCGCGATTTTCCGCGCTGGAGTGAACCCGCCCGCTTGCGAAACATGCACCCGGATGTAATCAATCAGTCGTTCTTCGATGAGCGGTTGCCATTCGTGCGGACTATTGAAAAGTTCGCCCATGGCAATGGGAGTCGCGCAATTCTGACGAATCTGCCGGAAGTATCCAAGGTCTTCGGGTGAGAGTGGGTCTTCGAGAAAAAACATATTGAATTTTTCAGCGTCTTTGCAGAACTGGACCGCCTGGTTCGGCAACAGACGTTCGTGCATGTCATGCAGCAACTCAACTTCTTCGCCCAGATCCTGACGGCATACTTCCAGGAGCTTCAGTGCTCGCCGCATGTAATAGGCCGGTTCAAAAACAGGTTTATCGTGCAGCGCTTTCAGGGCGGGCCCGCTTCGCCGCGCACCATAGCCGGCCATTCCTGGAACTCCCACTTGCACGCGCACGGTGCGGAATCCCTGCTCCATGAAGCGTTTTGCGTTGTCGACCACTTCCTGAAACTCCGCTCCCTCAGCGTGCACGTATGTGTCGACGGCTTCGCGGCACTTGCCACCAGCAAGCTGATACACCGGCATGCCGGCCTGGCGGCCCTTGATATCCCACAGAGCCTGATCGATCCCGCTGAGCGCATTGTTCAGCACAGGCCCATTCTTCCAGTAAGAGCTGTCATAGCAAGACTGCCAGATGTCTTCGATCCGGTCGGTGGTTTTATTCAGAAGGAACGGCTTGAGGTATTTCTCTACGGCCGGTTTAACGAGGTCGGCGCGCTGCGTGAAAGTGGCGCAGCCGTAGCCATAGAGGCCGTCCTGGTCGGTGGTGATTTTGACCGCAGTCAGCCGCACACCAGCCGGCTGGCATTCGATGACGCTGATGTCTTTAATACGCGGCGCCGTCATTCCATGAACGGCGCGGGTGGCCTGTTCCTGCGCTTGCAGGCTACGCGGGACAAGGCCCAGCACACTCGCACCAGCGATGGATTTCAGGAAATTGCGACGTTGCAAGGACATGTCAGAGCCTCATGGCACTTGGGGAAACTTCCAAATCCTACCTGAAATCAGAGCGTATGTGCGTTCGACTTACGTCATGTGCGAGCGAGCACATGGTCCTCGTTTCTCCCTCCTCTGCGTCATCCTGAGGGACTTCAGTCCCGAAGGATCTGGCGTGCACACCGACACTGCCTGCGGGATCGCGAACGCCAAGCGCCAGATCCTTCGCTTCGCTCAGGATGACGCAATTCGCCGCGATCTTCGTTATTCGCACTCTCGTTCGTCGCGATCTTTATTAGTAACGAGATTTGCACAGAACATTTTTTTCAGGTGTGTTTCTGTCTTGACTGTCGCTTCGTGTGAATTGTATGGTCTGCGCCACGCAGAAATTTTCGCCATGCCTGTTCCCCACAAATGGCGCGTCCATACCTCCCAGTTCATAACTTAATCAGGAGATCTCTTCATGAGACGATTCAGGTTCCTAACCTGTGCTATCGCTACCGGCTTACTCACCCTGTTAGTGAATCAAAATCTTTCCGCGGCTGAAATGTTGCATGCAAAGAGCCGCGCATCCGCGACTCAGACGATCAACTTCGAAGTGTACTTACGAACCCGAAATCAAACCGAACTCGATCAGTTGCTGACAGCGCAACACACACCAGGAAACGCACTCTACCGGAAGTGGATCACGCCACAGGAATTTAAGGCGCGCTTTGGACCCAAGCCGGAAGATGTGGCGCGGCTGACTGATGTTCTCAAATCGTATGGACTGTCAGTAACCGGCGTTCACAGCCACGGCCTCCACGTGCAGGGACCCGTAAAGGCTGCGGAGAACGCCTTCGGAGTGGCGCTGTCAAACACCACAACAGCGGGCGGCCATTCGCGGATCATGGCTAGTGGAACGCTGACTTTGCCGGCCGCACTCAGAGAAGTCGGCGCGCAGGTAACGGGATTCGCCCCAGCTATCCGTGCCCGCGTTCACTCCCGGCGCATGCCTGGCGCGGTTCCCGACAACCGGCTGTCGCCTGATGGAGGTTACTGGTTCGACGATCTCAAGCAAGCTTACGAGTTCCCTTCATTCAAAAAACTGAGCGGCAAGGGACGCACGGTTGCCATCGTCATTCCGTCGGACTTCAAGGACAAAGATATCAAGGCATACTTCAAGCACGAGAAGCTGGCACCTCCCAACGTGATTCGACGGCCATTACAGGGAGGATCGAAGTTTGACCCTAACAGCGGTGCCTCTCTGGAAGCCGAGCTCGATATCGAACAGGTCGGCGGCATGGCTCCGAATGCGACGATCATTGTCTACAACCTCGCTGACTTTTCCGACGACTCCATCATCGGCGGGTACACGCAGATCGTCGAAGACAATGTGGCCGATATCGTGAACTCCTCGTTCGGCGAATCCGAGGTTTTCTTCACCGCCGAATACAACGACGGGACCGACTTCACTGGAATTCTCCAGGTTTACGAAGACATCTTCAAGCAAGGCAATTCTCAGGGAATCACGTTTGTGGCGAGCTCTGGAGACAATGGAGCTCTTGACGCGCCCGCGCTCTCGTATTTCACAGACCCGCCGACGGACCCGCCTCATGTAGCAGGCACGTATGTACAGACAATCGAAAATCCTGCATCCAGTCCGAGTGTGACCGCGGTTGGCGGGACGAATCTGGTCACCACCTTCAACCCTCCCAGCCTTGAATCCAACTACGTTAGCGAGAATGCAGACGACGATCCTCTCATTGACGAAGACCCCTTCGGGACGGGGAACCTAGTTACGGGCGGAGTCTGGGCGGGCGGCGGTGGGCCGAGCCTCTTCTTCTCGAGGCCGGCGTATCAATTGCTGGTCAAAACAGGTTCCAAAAAACGCACTATCCCTGATATCTCCGGACACATGGGAGGATGCCCTAACGATGCCATTCAACCCTGCGGGCCGCATCGCAGCTTTGTCATCGAGGCATTCGACGGAGACTTCGTTGGCGTGATCGGCACCAGTGCGGCTTCTCCGGACTTTGCCGGAATCCTGGCACTGAAGGAAGAGAACCTCGGCGGCATAAGGCTGGGTAACGAGAACTTCGATATTTACGCACTGGCGGCGGCCCAGCAACTGCTGGGTTCCGCGTTTAAGATCTACCGCCAAAACATTGACGGATTTAACGGCGTCTTTTCCACGAACCGGGGATACGACCAGGTACTGGGGAATGGAACGCCCATCGTGAAGAACTTTGTGCTGGCACCCAATGCTCCGTCGGCTGGGGACCCGCAGACACCTTCGAACCCGTAGGGGTTTGAGGTAGGGTCAAGGCGGAGCGGCTCATTGGTGAAATGCGCCACTCCGCACGATTTCTTTACCGCGTCAACCGGAGCATGCAAGGGATCTGGCAGCACAGCGTTTTGGAGCTCCTCAGGCAGTGTCAGTGTGCACGCCAGATCCTTCGGGACTGAAGTCCCTCAGGATGACGCATAGCCTTTTCAATTGAGTCGTCATCCTGAACGTGCGTCATCCTGAGCGAAGCGAAGGATCTGGCGTGAGCATAAGCGAAGTCTCCCTTGCTGCTCGGATACACGGGATGGGTGCGTTTTGCCAGGGATAGTGACGCGTAACAGAGATCCTTCTGGCCGCAAAAGACGCGGCCCTCAGGATGACACCCGTAAATAACGTGACCGGAAATAGCAAAGGCCCCGAAAGGGGCCTTTTGCCTGTTGCGACTGAAAACTTCTACTGGCTGACTGGCTTCACGTCCGCGGCATCGGCTGGAAGCGTGGGGTGAGCCAGAAAGAAAGAGTGATCGTAGAGGCTGCGATACATGCGGCCGGAAATCTCCGCTGCCTTCGGTCCGAAGGTTGGACGTCCGCCCTGCAGGAAGACTACGACGACAATGCGCCCGATATCTGTCTTGGCGTATGAAGCGAACCATCCGTAGCGAGTGCCAGCTTTGGAGCAGGTTCCGGTCTTACCCAAGATTTCTTCTTCGTTGAAATTGACTCGGAGACTGCGTGCGGTGCCGTAGCTGACCGCTCCAGCCATGCCATCCGAGATTTCAGGAATCAACGGGGCGATGTCGAGGTGGCGCTTCACGCGCGGCTCAAAGTTTGTGATGTCTTCGGACGAAGTCGGGTGCTGGAGATAATAGAGCGTGCCGCCGTTGGCGATGGCTGAAACCATGGCGCCCAATTGCATCGGCGTCATCGAGATGCCTTCTCCGAACGAGCACATTTTGCCTACACCGCCGAGCTTGGATGAAATCTCCTCCTGCGGATAGGAGCCCAGCTGTTCGCCCGGAATCTTATACCCAGCGAGTTCGCCTAATCCGAACTGGTGAGCATAGAAGCTGACCTTTTCGAACCCCAGGCGGCGTCCCAGAGCCTCGAAGTAGGCATTGTTGGAATGGGCCAGAGCGGTGGTCAGGTTCATGCGGCTGCGGCTGCCCAGGCTGACTTGCGTATCTTTTGTGATCAGGTCTTCGCTCAGGGCCGCCAGCGCCACCGACAGCTTGATGGTGGAGCAAGGCTGCGCGCCGCTCGAGAGAGCCAACTTCTGGTTCACCATGGCCAAAACCCGGCCACTGGTAGGCTCGATCGCGAGCACAGTACCGTTCATATTGCCCAAAGCATCGATAGCGGCCTGGCGAACAACTGGGTCCTCGCCAGCAGTGACGTCGGTTTCAAACTTGTCGTCCACAAACGAACTGGCGGTAAAGCGTTCGTAGTAGCGATGCCGTCGGTTACGGCTGGTCCTTACCACCCGAGTGCGGGCACGGCTGCGCGAAAGCGTGGTCAGTCGTTTGCGCGTGCGCGGAGTTTCACTTACCTTTTGAGATTTTTTACGTGTGGTCAGAGAACGGGTGCTGACGGTGGCCGCCATTCCAAACGGAGGCAGCACCGACATGACGAAGGCGAGTAGCAATCCCAATAGCGAAGAGCGTTTGCTAAAATTCACTGATTCTTTCCCCATCCCAGACTCGGATAACCCAGCGTCAATACCAGATTTGATGCACGAGGCTTGCCAGTCCATGCAGACCTTTGCCTGTACCGGTAATCCTTCGATATTAAGGGACTTAGGGCTTGTCGTACATTAAAAAATCAGTTTGTTACTAACAGCGAATCAAGTGTGTAACCCAATGAAAGTGAATGGCTTAATTCGGTTTTAGCCTTTGATTACCGCCCTTTCGTAATAGGAAAGCATTTACCCTTCAAACTCCTGCAAGGAAAACTTTTTCTCTTTTTTGCCAGGATTTTTGCGGCCGGGACTGCCGACATTCCGGCGGACGCCGTCACATGGTTGACGGCTGAATAATGATCTTCTTAGCGTGCTCTGCTGAATTCTTCGCGCCCTTTGCGATTAAAGACTTTGAGGATGTTACCAGTTCTAAAATTCGAAGGCTTCCGAAAGGCAAGGTCTCCACGTCTCAATTCGGCTTGGCCCTGGGGGAGTTAGAATCTTCAGTCTGAAATTCCTGGTCGAAAATCGGAGCCACCGTGAGGATTTGTCCATGACTGACTGCTTGTTCTGCCGGATTATTGCCGGTGAGATTCCTGCGAAGAAGGTCTTTGAAGACGAACACACGTTTGCGTTCGAGGACATCGATCCGAAGGCTCCAACGCACGTGCTTGTCGTCCCCAAGAAGCACATTCGTGGACTGAAGGAAGCGTCGGTTGAAGACGCGGAGATCGTTGGGCGTTGCCATCTCACCGCGGCGCAGATTGCGCGGGAGCGAGGCATTGAGAATGGTTATCGAACCGTGCTCAATGTAGGCCCGGGCGCGGGACAGTCAGTGTTCCACATGCATGTGCATTTGCTCGGAGGGCGAGGCATGAGTTGGCCGCCTGGATAGGGGTTAGTGAACGCAGCATCTGGCTGGGTCTGCGTTCGATGTCCCTCTCTGGCGCCGACCTTTCTTAAATCGGCCTGGCTTCTTCCGCCGGTTCGGGAGCACCGTGACGGCGCAACAACTGCGGCAGGTTCTGCGAGAACGCCGAGCGCGGCAGCACCATGTCACATCCCACTTCGTGCGCCTTCATCTTGAGGTCGCCCTGCACGTGTGACAGGAACCCGATGATTGACGTCCCCTTTTTCAGCTTGGTCTTGAGTTTGGGAATCAGGGTCAGGGGTTTGGCGTTGGCGTTGTTCATGTCAAAAATGATCAGGGAAGGCTTCTCTTCACCGTTCTGCTTCATGTGATCGAGCAGATCTTTTTCGGTTTTGACGAACTCAACCTTCACATTCAACTTGCGCGCCGTCTCCTGGATCTTGGCCTGGAAAAACAGGTCATCGACAAAGGCGAAGATGCGGGAATTGCCATTGTCGCCTTGAGGCAAGGGTTCGGGCTCGAGCGGGGCATACGCGGGAGCGAATCCGGGACGCATTCGTCCTGGTCTCGACCCGTTGTTGCCATTCATTGCGGCTCGATAGCTATGGTCCATGGGAGCCGAGTAGATGCCACCGCCCTGTTGTTGACGGTCACGGCCGGGGGCTCCACCACGATTGGGCGGACGACGTCCGCGCCGACGCTTGCTTCTCCCTCCTCCACCACCACCAGAGGGGTGTCCGGGTCCTGCATTCATATTGTTCTCGTTTTTTAACGCTGCATTCAGTCCGCCCGAAGGGCGACTCGATTTTGTAGCTGGATATTCAACTTCTCTAGTATTCCCTTTCGCACACATACCTAGAGCTGTGCGGAAACCCAGTGCGGCTGGAACTCACGCGTGAATGATCTTTATCCGAAAATCTGCAAGACCCTTAGGATCTTTTTCCGTAAGATCGCTTTTCCGTATGGCGTCTGGAGCCAGGGGGCGCGGAGGGCCAGCTAGAGAGCATGGCCGCTGGAAACAGTATGATGGTACCGCTCACGCGGGATAAAGCGCAAGTCCCAAAAGACTTAGTTTTGCACAATGGTAACTTTCGAGAGCCAGTAGGGCGGTTGAAAGCCGCGCACAGAGCCGCATCAGAAAGCGATTTTCCTGGGGTGGAAATCCATCAGCTGCCGCTCACCTGACGAGCCCACTGCATCGCCTGCCAGTAAACTTCGGCGACTTCGCTTTCACGAATATTGAGAGACTTCGCCAGTTCCGCGGCACCCTGCCAGTCACCGGACTCCTGCGCCAGCATGAGTTGATAGAGCGGGCGCAAGCGGGTTCCGCGGCCCAGTAGAACTTCTTTCGTCTCCTGATCGATGGGAACGCTGTCCAGAACTTCGTTCATGGGAATTTCGAGGATCGAGTCCATCAGGGATAGCAATCCCAGCAGGAACAGATCGGAATCCCCGTGCTTAACTTTCGAGGAGAGCAATTCGCAGAAGCGCGCGCGAACCAGGGCGGACAAAACTATTTCGCTCGACCGGTTCTGACCCGCTGCGAGAGTGACGACCAACCGAACCCAGCGCCGGACCTCCCGTTCTCCCAGGATCGCGAGCGCGTGGCGGACCGAATGAATCTCGTTGGCAAAGCCAAAAGCGGCGGAGTTCATGTAACGCAGAAGGCGGTAGCAAAGCGAAGCCTCGCCCTTGATCGCGTTTTCAATCTCACGCGGCTCCAGTTCAGGCTTGGAGACCACTTGCAACATGCGCACGTAGTTCAGACGGTTGCCCGCGATTTCATGGGCCTTCATGGTTTCCGGGCGGCGGAAGAAGTAGCCCTGGTAGTAAAGAAATCCGGCCTTCTTGGCAGCGAGAAATTCTTCGCGAGTTTCGACTTTCTCCGCCAGCATGCGGCATTTCCACGGGCCGTAGCGTTTCACCATGGCGGCGCGTTGTTCAGGAGTTGTGTTGCGTACGTCCACCTTGAGAATGTCAGCGAAGTCGGTCAAGGTGTGGCGCGGATCGTTCTCCGTAAAATCATCGAGCGCGATCATGTATCCGCCTGCCTTCAGGCGTTGGCAGGCTGCCATGACAAGTTCATCCGGTTCCACCGTCTCCAGAATTTCGACGACGGCCAGGCTGGAAGGCAGCAGTGTCATGTAGTCCTTCAGCAACATATCGCGGGTGCAGTTGATGAAAGCACGACGGCCATCGCTGAGGATGTCCAACCCCATAAGCAGCGAAGTATCGAGAGTGCTGCGTGAGGCGGCTTCAGGATCATTGGAACGAAAGTAATCCTCGACTCCGTCGCGAAACAGAATCTCGTACCCAAACACCTTTTCGTCCTGGGTGAGGATCGGCTGACGAGCAACAAAACGCGCATTCGGCGAAGGGAGAACTTTTGCTTGGGCTGGAGTGGTCACGTCGAATCTTATCGGTAGGTCAGGCATAAAACTTCAACCGAACCGACCCTGCCAGCGCTGATAAGTTGGCAGACAACTTGCCATGGGCGAAGCCTTTATCATGGTGCCATGCCTCAGCCGAAGATCGACCGCGAGAGTATTACTGCCACTTATGAAGTGATCCATCCCTACATACGGCGAACCCCTGTGGTTGAAGTCGAGGGCGCAGATTTTGGAGTCGACGGCGTTCGCCTGTTCCTCAAACTGGAGTTGCTGCAACACTCCGGATCGTTCAAAGCCCGCGGTGCATTCACCAATATGCTGACGCGTGACATTCCCTCGGCCGGAGTCGCTGCGGCCTCTGGTGGAAATCACGGAGCCGCTGTCGCTTTCGCGGCCATGAAGGCGAAGCGTCCCGCCAGAATTTTTGTTCCCGAGGTAGCGTCTCCAGCCAAGCTGGAACGGATCCGAAGTTATGGCGCGGACCTGGTGGTGACCGGCCAACGTTATTCCGACGCACTGGCGGCAAGCGAAGAGTGGGCTGCGACGTCGGGCGCGCTTTTGATTCATGCCTATGAGCAGGTTGAAACGCTGCTTGGTCAGGGAACTGTCGGACTGGAATTTGAAAGTCAGAACCCTGAACTCGACACCTTGCTCGTGGCGGTAGGCGGCGGCGGACTTATCGGCGGCATCGCTGCCTGGTACGGATCACGAATCAAGATCGTCGGAGTCGAGCCGGAAGCCGCGCCCACACTCACCCGGGCCCGAGAGGCGGGGCGTCCCGTGGACGCAGAGGCAGGTGGAATCGCGGCGGACTCGCTGGCTCCGAAGCGGGTGGGCGAGATGATGTTTGTCATTGCTCAGGACCACGTCCAAAGTGTTGTTCTGGTTTCGGACGACGCTATTGTGGAAGCGCAAAAAACGTTGTGGAGTGTGCTGCGCGTAGTTGCGGAGCCGGGCGGAGCAGCGGCCGTGGCGGCGCTGCTGTCCCGGCGCTACCAGCCGCAGCCAGGAGAACGGGTCGGCGTGGTGATTTGCGGTGCGAATACGACGGCGGTGGATTTCAAGATGTAGTGCAGCGTGGCGGACTAAAGCAGGTCCCTCCACTACGCTCGCTGCGCTTCGCTCCGGTCGGGATGACAGGAGTTTTTGCTGGCTTCGCTCGCCGACTCAAGCGGGACGGGCGAGACGCCCGTCCTCCACAAAATTTGACTACTGCACTGTCAGGACGACGGTAGCGGTATGAGTCAGAGAGCCGCTGGTGCCGGTGACTGTAACTGTATAGCTGCCGGAAGGAGTTCCTCCGCCGCTTGTGGAGCCGCCACTGCTGTTACTGCTGCCACCGCCGCAGCCCAGGCCAGCCGCGAAAAACACCAGCAGCATCAGCCCAAGCCCAGCGGTTCGGCGACGACGCGATGGCACGCCGAGCAACACGATCCCTGCGAAGAGTGCACCGCCACTCGCAGTCAGCCACCCAAAACCATGACCACGGTGTGGAGAGACTAATCCGCTCGAAAGAGAGTGGGACGCCGTGGTGTTGATGGTCAGCGTGGACGTGCCAGAGGCGTTCGCAACTGACCCCGGAGCCAAAGTGCATGTGGGCGCCGGCGTTCCGCCCCCGGTAACGGCACAAGTCAGAGCCACGGCGCCGCTAAAACCAGCCGCCGGAGCGACAGTAATGATCGAAGTCGAGGATGCGCCTCGCACAACGCTTGCCGATGAGAGCGCGCCTGCGCTAACGCTGAAATCGGGCGTCGCCGCCGCGGTGACCGTAAGTGTCACTGAGGTCGTGTGGCTCGTAGATCCGGAAGTACCTATCACGGAGAAGTGCGAGGTCGCGATTGGCGTAGCCGCGGTTGTTGCGATTGTCAGCGTTGATGTCCCCGACGTCAGCGAAGCTGGGCTAAACGCGCAGCTCGCACCCGCCGGCAAGCCGCTACAAGTAAGGGCTACCGCTCCGGTAAATCCATTGGTCGGAGAAACGGTGATGGTCGAAGTTCCCGACTGTCCTGGGCCTACGACGGTGGCAGGGCTGCCTCCCACCGAGAAATCCGGAGATGCGACAAAAGTAGGCCACGAGGTCACGAGCACGTTGGCGTCGATCGAGCCCAATCCTGTAACAAGATCGTAACCAGCACCGGCGCTGTAGCCGATCTGGAAGGGAGCAGTTGTCGGGCAGCGCAGGGTGGCGGCTCCGGAGGTCGGCATTCCCGAAGTGCAAGGGACAATGTTGTTTCCGGTGGTGATGTCGTGGAAGGCCGTAGGCGTCGATACCGCCATGGTGTAAAGAATCGGGTTGATGTTCTGTAACCCGCTCGACTGGGTGGCCTGATTAAGGATCGCGACAATGCCGGCAAAGGCTGGCGCGCCCACCGAAGTCCCACCGACCGCTGCCAGGCTTCCGTCACTGGCTCGAAACCCGCTGGTACAACTTGTCGGAGTGGTGGCGGGAGCAAAAAAGGCCTGCGAACAGATCAGAGAAGCGTCGTGGTCCGGCGAAGCACTCAGGGCAACATCGGGAACGTCGCGATGACCATCAGCGGGAGTGAGTGCGGTCTGCCAGGTTGGTTTCGTGAACACCGTGCTCACGCCACCGCCTCCGGCGGAAAGGCTGCCACCGTTCGCAATGGACAAAGCCGTGTCATTCCATCCCATTTCCGGGATATAAGACAGCGCCGAAGAAAGGTTATCGGTCGCGCCTGTAGTACCGCCCCAAAAGGTCGTTGGACCGAAATCGCTGGTGTTCGGCGGAGTTCCGCTGACAAGAGTACCTGCAGCGTCACCGTTGAACTCGCTGCCTCCGATTCCGGTGACTTCCGGAACGCTGGCGGGGGCATCCACTGCCAGACCTTTCACGGCCGTGGTAGCGCCTTGTGATTCGCAGTCGCGGCTCCGGCATCACCCGACGCGGCTGTCACTGTCTGGCCTTGCGAGTTGGCCTGCTGCACATCCTGCCGGAGAGTTGGAACAAAGCCTGGCAAGTTTGCCTCGCAGTTGCCGTAGCTGGTGCTGATTACTGGCGCCAGGTTATTGTCGATGGCGAATTCCAACGAATTAAAGACGTTCAGATTGGAATTGCTGCCTACGTAGACAAAGAGGATGGCCGCACTCTTGGCAACTGCGCCCGACCACTCCACATCAAGATCGGCTTCCACTTCGTCACCAGAGGAAAATCCGGTGCTTCCATCCACGGAAACCAGCTGGAGATTCGTAGCCGGGAGGCCGGCGGCGCTCCGGAAAGCATCGACATCCGCCGTCGATATCTGCGTTTGACCGACCACCGCGATAGTCTGGCCGGTGCCATCGAGCCCGGCGTTGTAAAGAGGTTTGAGGTTGTAGATCGTGGCAAAATCACCCGGTGCAATGAAATGGTTCCCAGTCTGGTGGGAGGTGAAATTCGGCCTGGCAACGACTGCCCGGGGCCGCGGACGAAAGCTGTCCAAGCCTCGAACGCTCAATACCACGCTGGAAAGCGCAGCCGGCAGGGACACTTCGACGGAATTTGCGTACCTGGTCTCGTCATCCACCTGATAGCGGTGCAACTCGGTGCGGAAAGCACTCTCGACCTGAGCGGCGGTTCCGCTGAAGAACACCCGGGTGCGGGCGCGGGAGTAGCCGTCCACGGTTAGGCCCTGCGATTTCAGCCAGGAGGAAACTTTGGCGAGATCCCCACTGCTCATGCCAAAGCGCGTGGCGTATTGCTCCGGAGTGAGCCATTTGCGATAGTTCGGGGAGTGAGGGTCCCGCTGCTCGGCCAGCAGTTTGTCCAAAGCGGATTGCTGATCTGGCGCAAGCTTGAACACCAGTGAAGCCCGAGTGATTTTCATGCTGCCTTCCACCCGGCCCCGATCAAACTCCGCACGGGCCAGGGGATGGGCACCTGAAACCACGACGGATTCAGTGTCTCCGATATTCTGCACGATCCGGTTTCGGGTTTGCGCCGAAGCAGCGACGGCAAGAAGGACAGCGACCACAACCAGCTTGGGAAGCGCACACACCCGGATCCTTAGCATTACCAGGCTCTCCTGTTGATTTACTGCAGAATGATTTGCCGATGTCTAGTTTGCCGCCTTAGGCCGGTGGTTGCGACCGGCGTCGCCATTCAAATTATGGATTCAGGTTATCCCAGCAAAGGATGTACGGAAAGTGACCTTTGGGTCAAAAAGAAGGACATGTCTCTTCGAGTGGTCGTAAATTGGACGGAAAATGGGGTTTTTTGGCGTTTCCGAGGGCAATTACCAGAAAGATTCGAGGGTCAGTGGTCAGTTGCCAGTGATTAGTGAAAACCACCGCCGGCCACTGACCACTGATCACTGGCCACTAACTCAGCGTCTTCGTCAGGAAAACCGAATTCGTCGGCGGCCTCTGCACTGGCGGTGTCAAAGTCGTTCGCCGACTCGTGGTACTCGTGGATACGCACTCCTTCGGAGTCGATGGTCAGGTAGGTCGGCGGAGAATCCGCCCAGTTGCCGGAGTTGAAGTAATCTACTCCGTCGCGCTCGATGGACTCAGCTTTGTGAGTGTGTCCGCAGAAGACGCGGTCAGCCTGACGCATTTGGGCATGGAGAATCGCACCCGAAGCCACCTTGGAGGAAAGCCGCAACCAGCGGGCGCCCTGACGATCCAGAAAACGGGAAAACGCTTTGCCTTTGAAGTCGAGCTTTTGCAGTTGCAGATGCAGAAAGGTTCCCAGCGAACTCAGTAAAAGATTGTTGACTGCAAAGCGGTCAAACTGATGCCCGTGAATCGCCAGGTGGCGACGGCCTTCAAATTCCCACTCATATTCTTCATAGACCTTCACCCCCACGAGATGGGACATCACCTGGCTCAGTCCGCGGTCATGATTACCTTCCACCCATACGACCTCTATACCGCGTTTCGGGTTTGAGAGTTTGCGGATGTAGCCGAGAAACTTCCAGTGGGGCTTGGTGAGGCGGCCGAAATTAAGGTCGGAAAAGATGTCGCCCAGGAGGATGAGGCGCCGGAAGCGGTTCTCCCGCAGCATCCGCGTAGCTTGCTCGGCGCGGCTGATCTCCGATCCCAGGTGCAGGTCGGAGAGGATGAGCGTGTCATAGACGGCGGAACTCATCAATCTTGTTGTAACAAAGCAATGTTACGGGCTGATTAAAATTGCACCAAAAGTTGGGCAGGGGTGGTTCAATGGTCAGTGGCTGGTGCTCGGTGGCTAGTGCTCGGCTGCCAGTGGTTGGTGTACGCAGTGAGTCACTTCAGTCCTCGGTGCCTGCAGGGGTTGTCACTGCTAACTGACCACCGACAACTGGCAACAGCCCTTGGGTTTTCACTGGCAACTGACCCCTGCCTCTCACTTCTGCGGGACGTACTCTTTGGGCGGGGCCGCGCCTTCACCGAAGAAGTATTGTTCCATCTGCTTGACGATTACTTCCTGATCCTCACGGCGGGCAGGGTTGAGGCGATATTCATTGAGCAGCATCTTGCAGAATTCGGTCCAGCCCTTCCACGCTTCCTGGGAGACGTTGTCATAAACCTTCTGGCCCAGTTCGCTGTCGAAGGGTGGCTCATCCAGTCCGGGGAGCTCTTTTTTCAGCTTGACGCAGAAGACCTTATGCTCTGCCATGAAGTGCCTCGCAATCCAAATTCGCAGGAATCAGCGAAATAAAATTATCTCACAAAGGAAGAGAGCTGGTCGGGGGGCGGGCGTGGTCAGTGGTTAGTGGTCAGTGGTTAGACGGAACGTCACAGTCCGCAGCGATTGGTTTTTTATCAAGCGACAAGCTGAATGACTTGCCGCCGGCTTTAAAACCGAGACTGACGACCAACCTTACACATCGCACAAATCAACTGCCTGGCGCAGCGAAGTAAGCGGATCGCGCGTGGGCACAAACTCATGCGCCACGTAGCCCTGAAAATTGGTGGCAGCGATCCCACGCATGACCCCATCCCATTGGACTTCCTGCGTGTTATCCAGCTCGTGACGGCCGGGAACGCCTCCGGTATGGAAGTGGGCGAGCCACTGTATGTTCTGCTGAATGGTCGCGATCAAATCCCCTTCCATAATTTGCATGTGGTAAATGTCGTAGAGCAGTTTGACGTGCGGTGAGTTCACCCCTTCCATCACCTGAACGCCCCAGGCAGTGTGATCGCACATGTAGTCTTTGTGATTCACTTTGCTGTTCAGTAGCTCGAGACAGATCACGACGCCGTTGTCCTCCGCAATCTTTTTCAGACGATTGAGTCCCGTGATCGTGTTCTTGGCGCCTTCTTCATCTGACATGCCCGCGCGGTTGCCGGAAAAAGTGATCACGTTGGGCACGCCCGCCTTTGCCGCCAGCGGGATAGTTTTGCGAAGAGTATCTTCAATCTTCGCGTGGTTTTCGACCCGGTTCAGGGCGTTGGGGATTTCGCCTCCTCCGCCATAGCCCATACTGCAGATCAGTCCGTAGCGGCGCGGCACTTCATATTCATGCGGATTGAGCAGATCGACGGCCTTCAAACCGATCTGCGCCGAGTAGGCGCAAAGCTGGTCAAGAGGGATCTCCTTGTAGCACCAACGGGAGACCGATTGTTTGATCCGTCCTTTGCGCTGTACCGGGGGAGTCTGCTCCGGCCATGCCACTGACGGAACTGAGGCCATGGCCGCTCCCGAGAGTGCACCTTTCAATATCGTGCGCCGCGACAGTTTGTCCATAGACCGCAGAGTGTAAATCAGGTTGAGGGAAAGTGGTTGCAGAAACTCGTTCCGCACGCGTACCCGCTGCCCAGCGAGAAAGAGCGGCTGGGAGGCTTTTGTGGCAATGGCGACTGGGTGCATAATCGACGGCGAATGCTCTTTTCCGACCTTGCACTTTCGAGACGTCTGGAACGCGCGGAAGGGTACGCGTGCGTTCAGTACGCCGAAGCGCGTAGGCGTCTATTCCCTGATAGCGGCGCCGAGTGGATTGAATGCGCTGGCGCCTATGCGGTTTTCGATGGCGTCGAGTCTCCGATCACGCAGACTTTTGGACTCGGTATCTTCGAGGAACTGAGTCCGGCCTCGCTGGACGTGATTGAGCGGTTCTTTCTCGACCTGCGGAGCGCCAGCGGTTCACGAAGTGAGTCCTTTCGCAGGAGTTGCTGCCGCTGCAATTGCTCTGTGAGCGCAACTACAGACCTATCGAGATCAGCAATGTTCTTTGCCGGGCTGTCGAGCGGCCCATGGCAGACGAGAAGAGTGTCATCAGTGTGCGGGTCGTCGGGCAGGAAGAAGCGCAACTGTGGGCCAATATAAGCGCAAGGGGCTGGTCGCACGAACATCCCGAACTTGGCGATTTTCTTCTGGATCTCGGTGCCATAGCCGCAGCACGCGAAGGACAGTCTGTGCTTCCTCGCCGAGCATGATGGGACAATCTGGTGCCGCTGGCGTGTTGTGCATCCATGATGGAGTTGCTTTGTTTGGCGGCTCGGCTACGGTTCCCGAACTGCGGCGGCGTGGGCTACAAGCAGCGCTCCTGCATGAGCGTATGCGCTGCGCCTTCGATCATGGATGCGACCTGGCGATGATCGTCGCAGAGCCGGGCA
>CAWCQR010000006.1:0-41132 GCA_963797725.1 Terriglobia bacterium | reverse complement strand
CTTACAGGGAGGGGAGCATTGATGTCGTGCTAGGCCGTCCTTACCAGCGATTCTGGTAGGCCCGGGTGAGGGAATATCTGGCGGAGAGGGAGGGATTCGAACCCCCGATACCCGTTAAGGTATGTCCGCTTTCGAGGCGGATCGTTTCAACCACTCACGCACCTCTCCGCCGAAATCAGCTGTTAGCTGCACCTAGTTCAGCTATTTAAACTAGATTCAAGTTCCGCTACCTAATGCTGAGGAAGACCGACGGCTAACGACGACTTTTGAAGAACTTTTGCAACAATTCTGCGCAACGGCCGGCCAGGACTCCGCCGCGGACTTCCATCCGACGATTGCAGTCTGCACGATTCAGCACCTCCCACCGCCGAACGCACCGCGCCGGCTTTCGGATCGTCCGCCCCGTAGACCAGACGTTTGAGCCGCGCGTGCACCATGGCTCCGGCGCACATCGGACACGGTTCAATTGTAGCAAACAGTTCGCAGCCTTCCAGGCGATGATTGGCTACGTGCGCGCCAGCCTCGCGCAACGCGACGATTTCGGCATGCGCTGTCGGGTCCGCGCCGGTGATGTTGCGGTTCGAGCCCCGGCCAATGATCTTCTGCATCCCGAGAACCACGACGGCGCCGATCGGCACTTCTCCTGCTTCAAGCGCGCGCTGGGCCTCGCGTAAAGCCTCTTCCATCCAGATCTCATCGCTCAGCACGTTTGTTTACCTGTGTTGTGTGGATGTTTAGAGAGTTCGTTCATGTCGACTTGCGCCAAAAGACAGCTCATATGATGACGACCGCATCTTAGGCCCACTTTGCCTTATCGAGGCACCCGGAGGTTTTGTGAAACTGAAGTGCAGTCAATTTCTTAATGTAGTGCTTCTTTGCGCCGCGGGAATCAGCGCCACGCTTCCTGCAATGGCCGTCACCTACAAGGAAATTAAAGTCCCCAACTCTTCCACCACTAGCGCCATGAGCGTCAACAGCAGTGGTCAAATTGTCGGATGGTTCGCGCTCTCGCCTTCCATCCGAGGTTTCCTGTTGGTCAACGGAAAGTTCTCGAATGTTCATTATCCGGGTGCCAAGAACGATATCGCAACTGGCATTGATGATGCCGGCGACATTGTCGGGAATTATTACGATGCAGGCGGAAACTCGCACGGCTTCCTCGACCAGTCAGGAACATTTACGGCCATCGATTTCCCTGGAGCGCGCCGGACCTTCGTTTACGGTATCAACAACAACGGGGATATCGTTGGATACTACAATTCGGACCGGACCACGACGCACGGTTTCACGATGAGCGGTGGCGTGTTTACCAGTTTCGATGCGCCCCAGTCAATGGATACGCAGTCCTACGGAATCAATGATGCCGGAGATGTGGTGGGACTGTTTGTCGATTCACCGGGTGGGCGGCGTGGGTTTGAGCAAATCAGCGGAGGAGCGTTTCAGGTCATCGATAATCCAGCGGGAAGCTTTACTTATCTGGCCGGGATCAACGACGGTGCTCAAATTGCTGGCGAGTATACCGATAACGTGCTCCTAAAAAATGAGGGGTTTCTGCTGAGCGGCGGCGCCTACTTCCCGGTGCGCTATCCGGGCGCGAGTACCACATATCCAGAGGGGATCAATGCTCAGGGAGAAATAATGGGAACATGGTTTACGTCGAACGGGGCGCAATCCGGGTTCATGGCGATCCCATAGGTGTGGGGGCATGTTTGCGTTAAACCTGGCGTGGCCGCGGGATCGCGAGTGCGCCAGGCCGTAGTTGTCTGGAAAGCCCCGGCCTTCTGCGCGCATTCAGATAATGGTATTCTAGCCACGTATGGGAATTCCGAGCCTGCTGCGCAAAGCGTTCTTCGTCGACCTGATGCAAGGGCTGAAGGTCACCTTCCGCTATCAGGATCCCAAAGAGATTTATACCGAGCAATACCCGCTGCAACGTCCGCAAGTAGCGGAACGCTATCGCGGCGCACCACGGTTGAATGTCAATGCGGATACCAATGAGACCCTGTGCATTGCCTGCGATTTTGCGCGCTGGCCTGTCCGGAGCATCTGATCGTCGTCTCCAGCGAACGAAATGAAAAGACGCGTCGCAAGGAACTGACCAATTTCACTTACGACTTGAGCCGCTGCATGTTTTGCGGCCTGTGTGAGGACGCCTGCCCGACGGATGCGTTGGAATTAACCCAGGATTTTGAACTGGCAAACTATAACCGCGAGGGCATGATCTGGAACCGCGAGACGCTGGAAAAGGGTCCGCAGCCAACGCAGTACCGCAAATAGTCGTCCGTCGTCAGCAGAGTCGTTGCTATTGAATCATTCTGTTTTTAACTTCCAGTACCAGCGAGAGTCACTCATATGGGATTGTTCGATCTATTCCGCAAGGATGAGGTCACGGGCGCCAAAGTGCTGGTGTGCAGTTTGGATCCGCGCTTTAATCCAGTCATGGACGCGGATGCACGCGTTTACAAGCGTTTCTATCCAGCTACGACGAGCAAGAGTCTTACTGGTGTGGCCGATCTCACGTCGTCGATCTCGCAGGGTTACGACGTAGTCCATCTTCTTGCGGATGTTTCGCCAGACGGCGCGGTGACGGATGCGCAAGGGCAGAAACTGGCGGGCAAAGATCTACTTCAAAGCTGTGTTACTGCTGATGTCAAATTGCTGTGGATCGCCAGCGACAACAAGGCTGAGAATTACAACAAGGGATTTGGCCGAGGCCAGAAAATCAACCTGGCTCTAAATCTCGACCGCATGGGCCCCTACTTGATCTCTTCATGACCGATCTGTTTACCCGCTTAGCGGCGGGGAAGCGATGTCTTCAGCATGGGACGCGCTCTGCAACCCCGGTTCGAAAAACGTGCAGCCGGATGTACCGGAGTCGATTTTTCATGGCGGCCGCGGTGGCCTGCGCCTCGCTAGTCTTCGAGTAGTATGCCGGAACTTCCCGATATCGCTGCCTATATTCATGCTCTAGAACCTCGAATCGTCGGACAACCACTCGAACGAGTCGCATTGCCACCCCGTTTCTGTTGCGCACCGTGGATCCTCCCCTTACGGCCGCTGAGGGCCGAGTCGTTCGTGAACTGCGCCGAATTGGCAAACGTATCGCAATTGGATTGGGAGATGAATTATGGATCGTCCTCCATTTGATGATTGCCGGCCGGCTTCATTGGCGCGGCAAACACGCAAAACTTGGGGGTCGCAATAATCTCGCCGCTTTCGATTTTCCCGCCGGAACGTTAGTCCTGACCGAAGCAGGCAGCAGGCGCCGAGCATCGTTACATGTGCTGCCGTGGCGAGACAGGCATTGGAAGAAATTGATCCTGGCGGAATCGACGTGTTTTGCCAGTGACCTGGGAGTCCTTTCGCGAGGCTCTCACGGCCGAGAATCGGACACTCAAGGGCGCGCTTACAGATCCGCGTGTTCTTAGCGGAATTGAGCACGCGTATTCGGATGAGATTCTGCACGCCGCGCAGCTCTCTCCGATCACGCAGACGCGGAAGCTCAAAGACGGAGGGATGGCAGCGTCTTTTTCATGCGACACGAGACACGCTACAGCGCAATGGACCAAGCGATTGGAGCGAGGAATCCCAACAGAGCAGTTTCCCGAAAAGGTCACGGCATTTCGCAAAGGAGATGGCCGTGCATGGCCGCCATGGAGAACCATGTCCGCGCTGTGGCGAAAAGGTTCAGCGCATACGCTATGCCGACAATGAAACGAACTACTGCGCGCGGTGCCAAACTGGTGGGAAGAGTGTTGGCGGATCGCAGTCTTTCTCGACTGTTAGGGGTCGGATTGGCCGCGTCTCTCGATGAACTAGAAGCCTTAAAGCGACGTTAGGAGATTAACCTTAAAGTATCGCGCGATGTATGACTTAGGCGGCGCGCCCTCCGTAACAAAGTGTACTTCTGTGACCTAGAACTCCAGATAAACACGCAGTACGCTCACCTTGGTTTCTTCAAACCAAAAGCCTAAAAAATTTGGAGTTCCCCCTTGAAGAAAAGCAAGTTTGTACTATTCGTGTCCCTCGGCCTCTTATTAACCTTCAGCGGTTTCTGTGAGTCCCAAACCTCAAATCACCAATTTTCAAGCTCCGCTGGAACTAGCGGTGCAATCCCCGACAGCTACTTTGGCATGACCGTAGCCCTGCATTCCACACCTTGGCCCAGCGTTACTGTAGGAGGGCTGCGTCTGTTAGGCACCAATACCAAGTGGGGCGATCTTAATCCTTCACAAGGAGTCTACGACTGGACGGTTTTGGATCAGTGGCTAGATTACGCCCAACCCCACCATGTCGATGTGATCTATACCTTCACTGCCACGCCAGCCTGGGCAGCGACGGACTCGCACTTGCCCTGTAATCACTGGGGCGGCGCGTGCTCTCCGCCAAAAGACTTGAACGATGACGGAACCGGCACGGATCAGATCTTTAAAGATTACGTCACTGCGTTGGCGAAACACGCGGGCACGAAGATTACGCACTGGGAAATTTGGAACGAGCCCAATATTCCCTCTGGCGGCAGTGGCAACTCCTCCTTCGGAAGTTGGAACGGAACTCAGGCACAGCTCGTCCGCATGGCACAGGACGCCCGCACGATTGTTTTAAAGTACAACTCGAAGGCGAAGTTCCTGACGCCCTCGCCGAATCCGGGTAACGGCAACGGCGCATCTGGCTGGATGGATGGTTATCTTGCAGCCGGTGGCGGCAAGTGGGCGGACATTATCACGTTCCACGGTTATTGTGGAATCGTCCCCGAAGCGGTGGTGCCGATTGTGACTGGCATGACCGACGTGATGGCTAAATACGGGCAGAGCGGCAAGCCGCTATGGGACACCGAAGCCAGTTGGGGTGCGAAAGCGGACTTCCCAGATCCGGACCAGCGCGCTGCGTTTGTATCCCGCATGTATCTGTTGCAGTGGCCGCTGGGCGTCTCTCACTTTTACTGGTTCGGTTGGGACTATCTGAACTCCGGCACACTGTGGGAAGCCAAGAAAGCAGATGGCTGCAATACTGCCGGATCGGGTGGCTTTCTGTGTCCATCAGGCGTTGCTTATGGCACAGTGGCCGACTGGTTGTCGGGTGCAACGTACAGCTCAGCCTGTTCCTCTAAAGGTAGCGTCTGGACTTGCTCGTTAACACGCTCGGGAGGATTTCAGGGTATTGGTTGTCTGGGATGCGTCGCAGAGCTGCAGCAACGGCCGGTGCACGACCTCCAATTATCAAGTTGCTACCAAGTACAAAACTATGGTGGATTTGGAAGGGGACTCACAAACAATCGTTGGGAGTTCAATCCCGATCGGTGCCAAACCGATCCTCTTGGAGAACCAGTAACTCATACTGGTGTGACCTGAAAGTGCGCCGGTCGCGTGATCAGCCGGCGCACTTTCGATTTAGAGGAATCAAACCCGGAATTGAGATTTCCCATCCCAAACATTTCCAGGCACAGACGCGCTCTCCAACCAGCGTTGATTATCCCGTTGCTAGCTTTGAGCGCACCGGCATGTTATAAGTCTCGCGCATGAGATCTCGCCAGGGCGCCATCCACCTGTTTCGAAGTAGCCGGCATCGATGTCTTCTTACACTGGTCCTGGTTTCTAATTGCAACCATCGAGATCGGCGCCCGATCGGGCAGCTATTCTTCAAATGTCTGGAACATCCTGGAGTACCTTTCGCTGTTTGTGATGGTGCTGCTGCATGAGTTTGGGCACGCGCTCGCCTGCCGGCAAGTGGGAGGCTTCGCAAATCAGATAGTCCTCTGGCCGCTGGGCGGAATTGCCATACGTCGATCCGCCCCCACGCCCCGGGGCAACCCTGTGGAGCTTGGCCGCAGGTCCCCTGGTAAACGTGGCTCTGGCTCCGCTGTTGTGGGTTGCTTTGCTTGCCGCCAACGCAGCAGGATGGCCGGCCGCACTGCCAGACGCTTACGCTTTGCTACAAGCGGTCTTCGGGATCGACTTGGGGTTGCTGGCCTTCAACCTGCTGCCAATCTATCCCCTGGATGGCGGCCAGATGCTTCGCTCGTTGCTCTGGTTCTGGCTAGGGCGGGCGCGCAGCCTGATGGTGACGACGATCATCGGCTTCGTCGGAGTGGCTGGACTTCTTCTGCTCGCCATCGTATGGCAATCAGTTTGGGTTGCCGTCATTTCCGTATACATCCTGACCAACTGCTGGGGAGGATGGAAGCATTCGCGTGCTCTGTCGCAGATGGCAAAGCTTCCACGGCGGGATGGCTTCACTTGTCCATGGTGCAAAGCGGCGCCGCCAGTCGGAGAGTTTTGGAAGTGCGGGAAATGTGAGACTGCATTCGACGCGTTCCAATCACACGCAACCTGTCCGAATTGTGCGGCTCAGTTTGGGCTGACCCGGTGTTTGGATTGCGGGAAGTCATATCCGATGAGTGAGTGGATGATTGGTTACTTGGAACCGGTGAAGCTTTGAAACATTGGGCACGCGGTGAAGTCAGAAATGTCTGCGCCTGAGGATTACTGGCGAAGATCATAATTTAGGTTGTTGCTGCGTCATGCAGTGCAGCGTTCCCAGGCCCCAGACCAAATCTCCGGCGTAGATGGGAACGATGTCGCGCTTCGAGAACAGCTGCGACAGAATTCAGCGCCACACGATCATTGGGATCATTAAACACCGGAACCAGTACGGTCCCGTTCGCGATGTAAAAATTCGCATAGCTTGCAGGTAATCGCCGGCCTTCGAATACCACCGGGGATGGCATGGGGAGTTCTGCGACCGTGAGTTGTTTGCCATTCTGATCCCGCGCCGCCTGCAAACGCCGCAGGTTCGAGCGCAGAGGGGCGTGGTTCACGTCTTTGGGATTGGTTTCGACCATCGTGACGACAGTGTCGGGATTGACGAAGCGCGCTAGATCGTCGACGTGGCCGTGAGTGTCGTCGCCAAATATTCCCCGACCCAGCCAGATCACATTGCTGGCCCCGAGATAGTCAGCGAACGCCTTTTCATAGTGGACTCGCGTCATCCCAGGGTTGCGTTCCTGGATTTTGCTGAGCAGACACTCTTCGGTGGTGAGCAGCGTTCCGGCTCCATTCACATCGATCGATCCGCCTTCGAGAACGATGCGCTTTTCGCGGCTGGCGTGGTCGGACTTCCGGAACTCCGGCCACCCCCGCCATGAACCCGCCAATTTTCTCATCGTGTCGCCAGTTGGAGTATTTCGCCCAGGCGTTGAAGCGCCATTTCACTGCGACGTCCGTCCGATTTGCGAGACACCGGGCTTGCTCACGTTGACGAAAATGCATCCCGCATCCCGCAGCCAGACGCGATTCGTGGGCCAGCGGTGGAAGCGGACGTTGAGGTCAGAGCGTTTGCCCTGCTCAGTATCTTGCGGACTTTCTTCTTCCGCACCGGCATCGTTGACGATCAACTCTACGCGCTCGCGTCGCGCCAGATTGCGAATGATTTCGGCATAGACCCACGGGATGGGCTCGAACTTTCCGGGCCAGTCTCCCTGAAAGTGTGGCCAAGCTAGCCAGGTCGCAGCGTGCGGCTCCCACTCCGCGGGCATGCGACAGCCAAGCGAGGTGGTAGTTAATGTTGCAGTTGAGGTATTGTGCTTAGGCATCTGTTCAATCGAGGCTAGTCGATCAGCCGGCTGGTGATGGGGCCGTAGCTGTCGATGCGGCGATCGCGCAGGAAAGGCCAGTTGCGGCGGATATCTTCGAGAGCTTTCAGATCGACTTCTCCGATCAGGATTTCTTCTTTGTCGTGGGATGCCTTCTGCCATGCACGCGGCCGAACGGATCGCACAGGAAAGAACCTCCCCAGAACTCGAGCCCTGCGCCGGGCGCCGAGTTGCCGCGAATGTCGCCGTGCTTCGAAACCGACGCGGTTCACCACTGCGACATACACTCCGTTGGCGATGGCGTGCGCGCGCTGGATGGTTCGCCAGGCATCGTGCTGGGCTACGCCGAATTCTGCCTTTTCAGCCGGATGCCAGCCGATCGCCGTGGGATAGAAAAGCAATTGTGCGCCCTGCAAGGCGGTGAGCCGCGCGCCTTCGGGATACCACTGGTCCCAGCAGACCAGCGTGCCGACCCTGCCGAGTGGTGTCGAAGGCCGAAGCCGAGGTCGCCGGGCGTGAAATAGAACTTTTCGTAGTAGAGCGGATCGTCGGGGATGTGCATCTTGCGATAGATGCCGCGCAGGTGCCGTCGGTGTCGAAGATAACGGCGGTGTTGTGATAGACGCCGGCCGCGCGCTTCTCGAACAAGAGATGCGATCAGCACGATCTTAAGCTTCTTGGCGACCGCTGCGAGCTTTGCCGTGGTCGGCCCGGGAATCGGCTCGGCTAGATCGAACAGAGCTGGTCTTCCCGCTGGCAGAAATACTGCGTCTGAAACAGTTCGGGCAGGCAGACGACTTGCGCGCCCGCGCGGCCGCGGCTTCCCTGACTTCGTCCATGGCGCGTCTGCAGATTCTGTCGGGATCGGGCCGCAGCCGACATCTGGACCAGGCCGACGCGAAATTTCTCTGGCGGCAATGGCATCTCCAATGCGTCTCCAGTCAGCGCAGAAGAATCGTTCTTGCAGTATCGACAAAATACTCGGTGATCACATCTCAAAGCGCCAGTAGCAAGATTGCTGGCCTGACTTTGTTCGACTGCTCGCTACCGACATTCGCGGCATCTAGTACAGTATTGCTTCGACTTCGGACACGACTTTGGAGGTACTACCTTGAAGCAAGGGAACCAAGACGGCTCGGGCATCGACCGCAAACTGCACAATCCGATCGAGGACCGGCTGATTCCTCTGGAGCCGCTCGATCTGGAGAAGGTGCGCTCGATCGACGACCTGGTGCGCGCCATGGCCAATACCGCGTTTACCGGACGCCAGATCGGCGAGGCTGCCGACGTGCTTGAGGCCATGGCCCGCGACAAAGATTGCTTCGTCGTGATGACTCTGGCAGGCGCCATGACCGTGGCCAAGCAGGGCTGATCATCTCCGAACTGATCGATCGCGGCATCGTGAATGCCATTGTTTCCACGGGCGCGCTGATGGCGCATGGGCTGGTGGAGGCCACCGGGCGGCGCACTTCCGCTACAACCCCGATGTTCCTGATACGAGCTCTACGAGCAGGGCTACAACCGCGTGTACGACACGCTGGAACCGGAACAAAATCTGGATGATGTCGAAGAAGTGATGTCGGCAGATCCTGGAGAACTGGGATCACAACGAGATCATGTGCTCCTACAAGTTGAATCACGCGATTGGCGCAGCATCTGGCGAAACACGCCAAGGGACAGCGCGGGCATTCTGAAGTCCGCGTATGAGAAAGGCGTGCCGGTATTCGTGCCCGCATTTACCGATTCCGAGCTGGGCCTCGATGTGGCGCTGAACAACCGGCTGCGGGAATCGACCGGGACGGCACAAGCTACGCTTCGATCCGTTTGAAGATCTGGAGCATTTTGCCGCGACGTTGCTGCGGCAAACAGAGGCTGGGAATTTTGACCATCGGGGGCGGCGTGCCGCGCAACTGGTCGCAGCAGTTTGGTCCATTTATCGAACTGCGGCATCGGCGCCTGGGAGAGAAACGTGCCGCTGAAGCGCTATCACTATGGCGTGCGAATCTGCCCAGAGCCGGTGTATTGGGGAGGGCTTTCGGGCAGTCCTTACAGCGAAGCGATTTCGTGGGGAAAGTTTGTGCCTCCGGCTGAAGGCGGAAAATTTGGCGAAGTGTTCGTCGACGCGACCGTCGGCCTGCCGCTGATTGTTGCTGCTGTTTTGGAGCGTCTGGAAAAGACAGACAAGCAAAGGAAAGAAGAAGAAAGTGGCGAGCAAACGGCAAGACGCGGAGCGTTCGTGACCAGCACAGCTCGCGCCTCAGTTCATAAAACCGGACGGTCCGCGGGCGAGACGCCCGCGCCACATAAGCTACGAAGTTCTAGTCGAAGATCAAAACTGCCGCCGCGATCACTGTCGTCCACAGGCCGCGCTTGTCGCCCACGCCGACTGCGTCACATTCGCCGTGCGCACGATCTTGTTCGAGATGCGGTAGATTTCTTTCTTCTCGTCCCACGACCGATCAGGATCGAATTCCACGTTCAGCGTGGTGGCGAGCATTTCCGCCGCCAGTTCTTCAGCGTATTCGCCGGCCGAGTCTTCGGTTTCGCCGAAAGAGTGATGTTCGCTCAGGTAGCCGTAGGTGTTGCGGTCCGCCGGAATAGCCACTCCGATACTGGCGGCCAGCAGGCGATGCGGTTCATGGGTGGAATTCTCCGCCACCACGGCAAACACGACTTCACCCGGATGCAGAGATACTTCAATCCCTGCGAGCGTGGGATCAGTTTGCACTGTGGTGGGAAAATAGACGAAACGCGCACCAAATTTTGCGCCGCGATACCTGCATCCCGCAGCGCCAGCTCAAACGATGTAAGTCGTTCTCTATGTTTTCCGACCCCCTTGGTGAAAAAAATCCGCTTGGGGACCATGTCCTTGCCCAATTCGTTGTTCCTCCGCTTGCGCTGATGTGCGATTGAGAATCGTCAAATCTAACATAGCGAAAGATGACAGGAATATGAAATTTCAGGTTATACAGGAAAAAAGTAGGGAACCCGGAAGGCGGGTTCCCGTTTGGAACGATGGCTCTGAAAACTATTTTCCCGGGGAAACGGAGCTAACAGTGATGGTGTCGCCGTCCGCCGTGCCTGTGACTGTGGCCTGATCACCAGCCAATTTGTCGAGTTGAGCCAGCGCGGTTTTATCGGACGTCTCCAAGGTGTAAACCTTGTCGCCGGAAACCAGGGCATATTTGGATCCCTTGCCGACGCAGGCGCGAGTACAATCTGCTGCGCTTCCTGGCATAGCGTGCTTTGCGCCGCACATGGCGTCGCTGACCTGTCCAGTAAAGCTTTGCGATTTTCCTTCGGCAAAAGCTGAGGAAACGGTCAGTCCGGCTCCCAGAACCAATGTTGCCAGGCTGAATCCGACTTTCTGCAAACGACTGCTCATGAAAACGATCTCCTTTTCAGGTGAGTTAGGTTCATTGCTGCATTTGGCCGCTGCTTGGGCCTTTAGATGCAGCAGTCGGCGAGACGACTGCATGTATTTGGCTGCTGAATGCAGATTTAATGGTCTTTGGGGTCAAACTTCATGGTTACGTCAACCGTTTTGTCAGATTCGTTCAGTGTCAAATGCAGGGAAACATCCCACTCGCCCGTTGGCAGCAGGTTTCGGACATCGTGCTGGAAGCGCTCGGGATAACTGGAATCGTACGGTACACCGCCACGAAGCTTCCATTCGTATTCCAGCCGCGACGTGGTTCGATTGTCCAGGCCTTGAATCTCCAAGTCGCCCATCTTGTAGACGCTTCCTTCCTCCACCTGGAGTTGGTAGGCGACCGTATGTTGGCCGTCATCGATCTGAGCCATTGGTTTAACGGACGCTGCTAAATAGCCAAGGGTTCCGTAGAGCTGCTTGACCGCGTCCAGATCTTTTTCGAGCAAAACGGTATTAGCAAATTCGCCTGGGCGAAGATGCATCAAGGATTGGAGTCGGTCTGCAGGGAAGGCGGTGACGCCCGACCACTCAATACCCGACAATTTGTACGGGTCTCCAGGACTGATAGAAATGGTGACATCGACCAGAGTTTCCTGGGATTCGGTACTGGCCACTTTCGGTTGCGCCTCGGCGAATCTGGCCTTCAGATAGCCCTGTTGCAAGAACACGGGCAAGAATATTTTGTCCTCCTGCACGCGCAGCATCGATCGCAGGTAGGTGCTTCCTACCAATTTCTTGGCGGCCAACTCAAGTTCGGGAAGTTGGTCAGGTTTCGCGCCAGTGAAGGCGATGGAGCGCACTCGAATGGTGGGTCCAGTGACGCTGTAGACGTATGCTTCGATCGAACCATCGGTTCCCGCGGCGCGGAGGTAGTCGGCCTGGGCGGGAATATTTTTTTCGATGAGCAATACCTGCAGGGCATCGGAGACTTGATTCGGCAGATCACCAGACAGCGGCAGCAGTCCTTGAAACAGTGGAACACGAGCCCGGAGCTTACTCTGCAATTCCTCGTCGGTAAACCACACAAAGTTGTCGAATCGCACCGGCAGCAGTTTGTCGCTGTCGGTGACTTGGAATTCAACTTTTGTGCCCTGCGCAGAGGACTGAAAAGTATATAGAACATCGCTGAATACGCCGCTCTCGCCCAGCTCCTGAGCAGCCTTCTTGAATTCCGGGTCGGCGGCGGTCTGGCCAACCTCCAGGCCGGTGGCCGCAACAATCTGCTCCGAGGTGTAGTGCGCCGACCCAGTTGCTTTGATCGAAGCCAACTTGAATGCGGTTGGCGGCAGATCCTTCATGGTGAGCTTGCGAGTCTGGGCCGACAGGGAGAGCGGCGCTAAAAGTAGAAGTGCAAAGATAAAGTTAGATCGCACGTGCCGGATTTTAACATTCACTTGCCTGGAACGGCGGCTTGAGCTGTCTTGATCTTCACCGTTGTGTCGATGAAGGCCAGAGCGGCGCGGCTGAGTGCTTTATCTTTGCGGAAGACCAGGGCTAAGTCGCGACGAATCTGGGCGTCGGAAAGGGGTATTACCGCGAGCGCGTTGGCTCGCACATCTTCCATGACGTTGGAGCGAGCGATGAAACCTACGCCAACGTCCGCCGCTACGAAGCGTTTCAGCAGTTCGCTGGAATCAAGTTCCATGGCATAGCGCGGCTTAAGCTTGTGTTCGTAAAAAAGATTCTCCAGTGCGTCCCTGGTATGCCCAGCCTTGGGCATCACCAGGGGAAATTTGGCAGCCTCCGCAACACTCGCGCTCTTCATCTTCGCCAGGGGATGATGCGGCGGCGCAATGATGATCAGTTCGTCGCGATGAATCAACACAACTTGCAGACGGTTGTCGGTAACCGGTAAGGAGACAAAACCAAAATCGACGGAGTTATCGATTACCGACTCCAGAATCTTGGAATAGTCCGCGCGCTTGATATTTACGGCGACGTCGCAGATATTGCCGCTTAAACTCGGCGAATACTTCCGGCAAGATGTGGAGACATGTTCCCTCATTTGCGCCCACGACAATTTCGCCACGAGGAACGCGCTCAGTTTCAGCCACGGCCGTGATCATTGCTTTGCGGGACTCGACCGTATCCTCGGCATATTTCTGGAAGATCTTACCCGCGGCGGTGAGCGACACCTTGCCGCCGGAACGGTCGAGCAAACGGGCGCCGACCTCTTCTTCGATACCGCGGATTTGCGACGAGATGGCCGGCTGGGTGCGGAAACGCTTCTCCGCCGCGCGAGAGAAGCTCGCGAGACGCGCGACTTCAAGGAAGGTTTCTAGTTGATCGAAGTCCATAAGCCGCTGCTAGCAACTGCCATTAGCATTTAGCTCTTCGCGATTCGCTGCACCCGCAAACAAAGAGGATGCTTGGCATTCTGCGCTCTCCATCATAAACCGTCTGTTCCATGACTGGCTCCTGAAGGAGTTGCCATTGAGATTACGGAAGTGTCGACGATTCACAGTCTAAAGGCATGAAAGCAGTTTAGTTGGCCAGGCTATAAGCGCGGTTTATCACTCCCATAGAAACAATCAATTTCTGCAGCCGCCGCGCTTCCCCATAGACTTCATTCATCGGTCAGTCAGTAGATGGTTGGTTGTGGCGCTTCAGGCGCGAAAGAGCCTCCTCGTCGAGGGGAGGGAGCCGATGTCTTTAATCCCAAAATTATTCAGGAGTGCTTCATGTCCGATCCAAAGACAGTGCTGGAGTTTGTGAAGAAGAACGACGTGAAAGATGCTGGACTTGCGCTTCACCGATCTTCCGGGTCTGTGGCACCACGTTTCTTATCCCATCGCTCAGCTGTCGGAGTCTTCGTTTGAAGAAGGTTTTGGCATGGACGGTTCCTCCATCCGTGGTTGGGCAGCGATCCACGAAAGCGACATGCTGCTGATCCCCGATGCTTCGACCCTACATGCTTGATCCCTTCACCGAGGTTCCTACGCTGGTGATGGTTTGCGATGTGATCGACCCGGTCACCAAGCAGCGCTACGATCGCGACCCGCGATACATCGCCAAGAAAGCGGAGATGTATCTGGCTTCGACCGGGCTTGCCGACACTGCGTACTTTGGAGCCGAAGCCGAATTCTTCATCTTCGACAACGTGCGCTTCGATCAGAACGAGCAGGAAGGCTTTTACTTTATCGACGCCGAAGAAGGCCGCTGGAATTCGGGTCGCGAAGAAAACAATCTCGGCTATCGGCCGCGCTACAAAGAAGGATATTTCCCGGTTCCTCCCACCGATCACTATCAGGACCTGCGCACCGAGATGGCGATGACCATGCAGAGATGCGGCCTGGACGTGGAGTGTCATCATCACGAAGTTGCCACCGGCGGGCAAACCGAAATCGATCTGAAATTCGATTCGCTGATAAAGTCGGCCGACCACATGATGCTTTACAAGTACATCGTGAAGAACGTCGCCAACCACTATGGCAAGACCGTGACCTTCATGCCCAAGCCGATTTTTCAGGACAATGGCAGCGGCATGCACACGCACCAGTCGCTGTGGAAGGGGGGCAAGCCGCTGTTTGCGGGCGACGGCTATGCCGGCATGTCGCAGATGGCGTTGTGGTACATCGGCGGGCTGATCAAGCATGGGCCGGCGCTGTCTGCGATCATTGCGCCGACAACGAATTCCTATAAGCGGCTGGTGCCGGGATTTGAGGCGCCGGTGAATCTGGCATATTCGCGGCGCAATCGCTCGGCGGCTTGCCGAATTCCGATGTATTCGGCATCGCCAAAAGCCAAGCGGGTGGAGTTCCGGCCGCCAGATCCGAGTTGCAATCCGTATCTGGCGTTTTCGGCCATGCTGATGGCGGGCTTGGACGGCATCGAGAACAAGATCGATCCCGGTCAGCCGCTAGACAAGGACATCTACGATCTGGGGCCGGAGGAGTTGGCGAAAGTTCCGTCGATGCCGGGCTCGCTGGAGAATGCTCTGGATGCCTTGGCGAGAGACCACGAGTTCCTGCTGAAAGGCGACGTGTTCACCGAAGAGTTGTTGATCACCTATATCGATTACAAACGGAAGAAGGAAGTGAATGCCATGCGCTTGCGGCCGCATCCGTACGAGTTCATGCTGTATTACGACATCTAGGATTGCTGCAAGCTTGCATCGGGCGGGCAGGCGCCCGCCCGACAGCCGGCGAGGACGCCGGCGCTACTCTTTCACTTATTGCTGCTTCAACAACTTCTCAACTGCGCTGACGACTTGCGGATCGTCGGGTGTAACTGCTGACTCGAAGCGCTGGACTACTTTGCCGTTGCGATCGACCAGGAACTTGGTGAAGTTCCACTTGATGTCGCCCGTACGCGTCGGGTCGGCGTCTTTGGTCAGGTAGGAATACAGTGGCGTCTGGTCGTCGCCCTTTACGGAAACCTTGCCGTACATCGGGAATGTCACGTTATATTTGCGCGAGCAAAAAGTCTTGATTTCCTCGTTGGTGCCGGGTTCCTGCGCGCCGAAATTGTTGGCCGGAAATCCAAGAATCACGAAGCCCTGATCTTTGTATTTTTCGTAGAGCGCTTCCAGGGCGGTGTATTGCGGAGTGTATCCGCACTTGCTGGCCACGTTGACCATCAATACAACTTTCCCTTTAAAATCCGAAATGGGCATCGGCTTGCCGTCGATGGAAGGCAGAGTAAAGTCGTAGACGCTGGAAGCTGCGTACGCGGAACCGGCCATAAGCATCACCATCCCCAGAATAAGATAGGTACGAACCATCGCTTGCGTTGTCAGTTTCATGGTGGACCTCAGAAGGAGAGATGAACAAGGATACTACATGAGGGAGTAGCCGAAGGTAGACATAGGCGTGTAACGTGTCGTGCTATGCTGAGCCGTCGAGCTATCCCTTTGTGTCTTTGCGAAAGCTACCAACTGAACGAAACGCGCCCGCTGCGCGCAATGCGTCAGATAAGAGCGCCGAGTCTCCCCAGCCTGTAGCCAACTTTCTGGATGTTAGGTACGCCATGGATGCACTGGCGCGTCTGAAGGCGATGCTGTCGCCGGAGTTGGCAACCTCTCTTCCGGGACTTATCAGCGAAGCTCCAGATCCGGATGCGGCGCTCATTCTATTCGAACGATTGGTGAACGAGTCCTCACCCGAAGTGGTTCGGCTCATCGAGCGCCACCGGTTCCTGGCCCACTACGCGATTCTCATTTTCGGTTACAGCAGGTTTCTCGGTGAGACCCTGATTCAGAACACCGATTTGCTGAATTCTCTGGTCCGCGAGAACACTCTGGACCGCAGCTTTTCCCGCGAGGATTTTCATGAGGCGCTGGCCCGGTTTCGCTCCCGGTCTTTCGAAACGGATCTGGCGCTGCTGCTGGCAAGGTTCAAGAAGCGGGAGTACATCCGCATTGTGCTGAGGGATGTCCTGAAGATCGGAACCTTGGCGGAAACCACGGCCGAAATCTCCGCGCTCGCCGATGTATTGATTGGGGAGGCGCTGCGCGAAGCAGAGAGCGACTTGCAGGGCCGTTACGGCTTTCCTCAGCATTTGGACGGCGAAGACCGGGTGGTGCCCACCCCATTTTCTGTTTTGTCGTTTGGCAAGTTAGGCGGAAACGAATTGAACTATAGCTCTGATGTCGATTTGATGTACGTCTTTGGCGATGGCAACGAGCCGCCTGGTTCCCCGATCTGCAATCGTGAATACTTCGTTCGACTAGCACAGAGAACGACGGAGATCCTTTCGAGGGTGACCCGGGAAGGCGCAGTATTTCGTATCGACATGCGGCTGCGTCCCCAGGGAAATGAAGGTGAACTCGCTATCAGCTTGGCGCACGCGTTGCGTTACTACACATCCTCTGCCGAGGATTGGGAATGCCAGGCGCTGATAAAAGTCAGGTACACGGCCGGTGACCCCACCTTGGCGCGAGAGTTTATTCGAGGTGTGCAGGGGCACGTGTATGTGGATGAAGTCGCGGAATTATCCGAAGACCGCGCGACGCAAGGTCCTTTGTCGCCATCAGGGCTTCCATACGAGAGCCCCTCCTCGGTTCCCGCGACTCGCCTTAACTTTGCCGCAATTGAAACGGCACTCGAGTCGCGACAGAAAATGCTCCCGGGCATGAGAGATCGCGCGCATCCGGACGGCCGCCGCATCGACGTGAAAATGGATCGAGGCGGTATACGGGATATCGAATTCCTGGTGCAATGCCTGCAGCGCGTATATGGCGGCCGGGAACGCTGGCTACGTTCCGGCGGCAGTTTGTTTTCCTTGCAGAAGCTGCACGATAAGGGACACCTTACCAGTAAGGAATTCCACGATCTAACGGAAGCTTACGAATTCCTGCGGCACCTGGAGCACCGCCTGCAATTGCGGGAAGGACAGCAGACACATCGCCTGCCGGAGTCGGAGGTGGAACTGGATATTCTCCGCCGTTCCATGGCCACACTTGTTCCCGAGGGAATTAAGGCCGGAGACTTCGTGGAGTTCGTGCGCCTGAAAATGGCGGCTGTTCTGGAGATCTACCAGCGCATTATCCATCATCAGCAAGCCCAGCGTTTGCAAGAGGCGCCGGCAGTCGAGTTCCGGCTGTCCAGCGGCGACGAACGCGGTAGCCTCGAACAAACCAACCAGCAAATACTTCGGAGGCTAGCCGTCGATTCGCCGCTGCTGCGCGAAATTGCAGGGCGTGAAGAATTAAGCAGCCCGGCGCGAAAAAACCTGTTCCGATTCCTTTCGGCCACATTTACAAGCTCGGAGCGATATTCGACATTGCTGAGATACGCGGCGACGGTCGAGCAGGCGCTTGGCCTATTCGACATGAGCGAGTTTCTGGCCGAGATCCTGGTACGACATCCGGAAGAAATTGCGACGCTTGACGGAATCGAGGAAGTGAATGCCCGCATCGGCAGCGGGTACTTATTCGATAGCCCTCTGGGCCGTGCGGATGCGGTCGGCGATCCGGTTTTCGCGTACCTGGCTAACTCTTCCACATCCTATGGAGAGCGGCTCAGCCTTTTGCGGCAGCACTATCGACATCGCGTTTTTGCTTCGAGCGCGCGCGACCTGAAGGAATTCAGGCAGGTTTACGAGTCCATGGGTACGAACAGTGCTGCGGCAGAAGATGCGATTGCCGCGGCGTTCGGCATCGTGGGTCAACCTTCCGGGCTGGCAGTAATGGCACTCGGCCGCCTCGGAAGCGGCGAGTTTGATGTGCTTTCCGACGCTGACTTGCTGTTTGTCGGTGATAAAGACATTGATCGCAAACAGTTGATGCGGAATGCCGAACGGCTGGTTCACGCGTTGGCTGCCTATACTCGCGATGGAATGGTGTTACCAGTGGATACGCGGCTCAGACCGCGCGGTGACCAGGGCGATTTGGTAGTGACTGTCCAGCAACTCGAAAACTACTTTGCACAGGAAGCCCTGCCTTGGGAAGCGCTAACCTTCACGAAGCTGCGATTCCTGACGGGCGACCGCATGGTAGGCGCTGAAGCGGTGGCCGCTACCAGTCGGCTCTTTGAACGGTTTGCAGGCGATACCACTTTTCCGGATAGGGTGCGAGAAATGCGAGTGCGCCAGCAGGCAGCGGGTGGAGCGGAGAAAAACTTCAAGTCTGCTGCGGGCGGCATTTACGACATCGATTTCCTATCCAGCTACCTGTTGGTGAGGCATCGGGTTCCCGACAAGCTGGGCACGCTTCGTGATCGGCTGTGGCGACTGTCCGCAGCCGGTTTACTTGGAAAAAGCGACGCTGCCGCACTGGACCATGCGGCAGAGCTGATGCGCACCGCCGAGCATGCCGTGCGTTTAGCCTTAGGACGCGCCCGTAAATGGCTGCCTGCGACGGAACACGCGCGCGAGTCTACAGAGCGATTAACCGCGGGGATCTTGCGGCGGGAATTTTCGCATGGCTTGGAGCAAGAGTTGGTGCAGACGATGGAACTGGTGCGAAGTATCTTTGACCGGGTTATGAATTAGTCAGGAGCGAACGGGCAGCGGGTCAGGCTTGTGGCTGCGCTGAATGAGCCATGCGATAAGCGCGATTATCGCGCCGACTACGAACAGGGGTATCAGGATAATAAGCAATATCCAGCCGCCACCAGCCAAGGCGGTCACATCGCCACCCACAGTTGCCTCTTCATCTCGCAAAACGGCCCCGGCAACCGCTGTCGCGTCGCCGGAAATCTTCGTTCCACCGCCAAGTCGAATGTCACCAAGGACGGTGGTGGCATCCCCTGAAATCGTTCCCGCGCCTTCCAGAATAATGCGGCCATGGACGGCAGTGGCATCTCCGTTAACTTCGCCTCTAACAAAGATGGAGCAATTGACGCAAGTGACCTCGCCGACGGATTCTCCCTCGCTTACGCGTAAGTCATTATTAAACTGGGTGCGCTCGTGTGTTTTAGCCGATGCCCAAGTCGCAAATGCCAGCACGGCCACCAGGCAAAACAGGCAGTTAAGATACTTTCGCGTCATAAGTCTCTCCACAACAGTAACGGCGCTGGCGGACAGTATACGCCAGCGAATGGCACAACTCAGGGCCCCATGCTGGCGGGATGCTTCGACGTCAACGAATAATTCCTTACCACCCCGAAGCCAGTTGTGCCGATGTGGACGATCGAAACCCAGCGTTCGATGCGATGGTGGTTGGTGCGGTGCATCCAGTAGGACAGCCCGATGGACGTAGCAGTGGCGGCTGCTTCTAAGGAAGCAAATCCTGCGGAATTGTTGACGACGTCATCGGGAAGCAGGACCTCTTCGCGGCCGCGCGCCTGGAAATTTCGCGTCGAAGCATAGTCCAATCCCCGAAGAAGGCCAACGCCGGAAAAGAGCGCAATATTCGTGCGATCCCAGAAACGATGGACCGGCGGCTTGATCGTCGCGGGATCTCGTGGCAGAGACGGCTCCGGAGGGCTTTGCTGCGCCATGGCTGGCAGGACAGGAGCGATGACGGCGATGAAAGAAATGAGAACTGTAATGCGGGCAAACCTCGATACAAGCCGGAGCGGCATCCGTCGATTGTACTGGCTGTTCAAGGATCACAGGCGTTGGTGATTTTCATCATTTCTCGATGGTCATTGCCAGCCCGTATAATTGTCAGACTTTATTCTCATAAGCGGAGGTTTCTGATGGCGGCTTCCTATAACGGACTGCCGGTGCCCTCGAATGGCGCCCGTATTTCCTACAGCAATGGACAGTACCAGGTGCCCGATAACCCGATTATTCCTTTTATCGAAGGCGACGGTACGGGCCGTGACATATGGAAGGCTTCGGTGCGGGTATTCGATGCCGCAGTTGAAAAGGCCTACAAGGGCAAGCGCCGCGTGGCATGGTATGAAGTCTTTGCCGGCGAGAAGGCCATGGCCAAGTTTAAGAACTGGCTGCCGGACGATTCCGTTGATGCTATCCGCGAATTTCGCGTAGCCATTAAAGGGCCGCTGACCACTCCTGTTGGCGGAGGCATTCGTTCATTAAACGTGGCGCTGCGGCAATTGCTCGACCTGTATGCCTGTGTGCGTCCGGTGAAGTACTACAAAGGAACACCATCGCCGGTTAAGCACCCTGAGCGCATGGACATTGTCATCTATCGCGAGAACACCGAAGACGTGTATGCCGGAATCGAATGGGAACAGGGAACGCCGGAAGTGGCGAAGCTAATCGACTTTCTGAACAAAGATATGCTAAAAGGCGGCAAGAAGCAGGTGCGCCTCGATTCTGGTATCGGGATCAAGCCGATCTCGGTTACCGGCACTAAACGCCTCGTGCGGATGGCAATCCAGTTTGCATTGCAGAGCGGGCGCAAGAGCGTCACGCTGGTGCACAAGGGAAACATCCAGAAGTTTACCGAAGGCGCATTCCGCAAATGGGGATACGAACTTGCCACCGAGGAGTTCCGCGATAAAGTCGTCACCGAACGCGAGAGCTGGATCGTGGATAACAAGGACCGGAACCCGAATCTAACGGTCGAAGAGAATGCCAACCTGGTCGAGCCCGGGCTGGAGTTCGCCACCGAAGATTTTCGGAAGTCCGTCTACCAGGAAGTGAAGGAAGTATTGGCGGCGATTTATGCTACGCATGGCAAAGGCGCGTGGAAGAAGAAGCTGATGGTCAACGATCGCATTGCCGACTCCATCTTCCAACAGGTGGTGACGCGCGCCGATGAATACTCCGTGCTGGCGACACCCAATCTGAACGGCGATTACATATCTGACGCTTGCGCAGCGCAGGTGGGCGGGCTGGGCATCGCCCCGGGGGCGAATATCGGCGACGGGTACGCATGCTTTGAAGCGACCCATGGAACCGCGCCGAAATATGCAGATAAAGACGTCATTAATCCCGGTTCGGTGATCCTTTCGGGCGTGATGATGTTCCGCTTTATGGGATGGAATGAAGCTGCTGACCTCATCGAGCAGGGCCTGGAACGCACCATCGAGCAAAAGAAGGTCACCTATGACTTCGAGCGCCTGATGGAGGGTGCGACCAAGGTGAAGACCAGCGAGTTCGGGAACTGCATTATCGAAAATATGGGCGCAGCCGTGCTGGCAAGCGTGTAGCGTTCTGAAGCGAAGGACACTAAATCTCACGAGGGAATTGCCAGTATTGTGGGTTCCTTCCTGAAAACTAGTGTCCTTCGTGGTTTAGAATTTCAGGTTCTTTTTAGGAGAGGGCTCATTCATGCGGAAGAAAGTGACGATTGTAGGCTCCGGGAATGTGGGTGCAACGGCCGCCCATTGGATCGCTTCTAAAGAACTCGCCGATGTGGTGCTCATTGACATTATCGATGGTGTGCCGCAGGGGAAGGGACTTGACCTGTTGGAAGCAATGCCGATCGAAAAGCGCGATTCGTATGTACTGGGGACAAACAACTATGCGGATACCGCGAATTCCGACATCGTGGTGATTACTGCAGGAATTCCGCGCAAACCCGGCATGAGCCGCGACGACCTCCTCAATACCAACCACAACATCATGAAGGATGTTGTCAGCAAGGTGACCCAGCATTCGCCCAATTGCATTCTGATCATCGTTTCGAATCCCCTGGATGCGATGGCGCAAGCGGCTTACAAAATGAGCAAGTTTCCCGCGCGAGCGAGTCATCGGCATGGCCGGCGTGCTCGACTCCGCGCGCTTCCGCGCGTTTATCGCTGAAGAACTGAAAGTAAGCGTCGAGAACGTGACCGCATTCGTTCTGGGAGGACACGGCGACACAATGGTTCCGTTGCCGCGTTATTCCACGGTGGCCGGCATCCCGATTACCGAGTTGATGGATGGAGCTACAGTGGAACGCCTGGTTCAACGTACCCGCGACGGCGGAGCCGAAATCGTGAAGTACCTGAAGACCGGCAGCGCCTACTATGCACCGTCTGCGGCGGCGACGGAAATGGTTGAGGCAATTTTGAAGGACAAGAAGAAAATCCTGCCTTGCGCGGCCTACCTTGACGGGGAATATGGGATCAGCGGCTTGTACGTTGGTGTGCCCTGCAAACTCGGCGCGAAAGGTATAGAACAGATCATCGAGATCAAGCTGACGGCAGAAGAAAAAGCCGCGCTTGATAAGAGCGCGGCAGCAGTGAAAGAATTGGTCGCAGTCATCGGCGTTTAAGAACCAGTTGCCAGTTCTGAATTGAATCCCCATCGATCTTCGATGGGGATTCTTTCTGCACGGTGAAACTCAGGCCCGCTCTATTTCTACCGATTGCAAGACTACGTCTTTTACTGGCTTGTCCTGGGCTTTGCGTGGGACATTCGCAATTTTGTTAACCACGTCCTGGCCTTCCACCACTTCTCCAAAAATTGTGTGTTTCCCGGTAAGCCATGTCGTTGGAGCCACCGTCACAAAGATCTGCGAGCCGTTGGTGTTGGGTCCCGCATTGGCCATGGCCAGTTTGCCGGGCTTATCGAACTTGTGGGGAGAACCCTTGGTTTCGTCTTCGAATTGATAGCCGGGACCGCCCATTCCGGTGCCGGCAGGGTCGCCGCCTTGAATCATAAAGTCGGGAATGACGCGGTGAAATACGGTGCCGTCGTACAAACGATCTTTGCTCTTCTTGCGGCTGACCGGGTGAGTCCAGTCACGCTTGCCTTCGGCGAGTTCGATGAAGTTGGCTACCGTTTTTGGCGCATCGCTCTCGAACAGACGACAAACAAACTTGCCTTCAGTGGTATTGAACGTGGCATAAGTGCCGGGTTGACGGGGCATGAGAATCCTTTCTTGAGTCTTCGCTCGTCGGTTATCCGTGGTCAGCAATCATCTACTGCGGCTTCTTCTCCATCGGCTTGGCGGCGGTTATGGATTGCTGCACTGAGATGTGATTAATCTTGACGGGTTTGTAAGGGCGATCGTTCGGATCGCGTCCCATGCGGGCGATCTGCTTTACCAAAGTTACGCTGGCGTCGTCGCATTGGCCAAAAATCGTGTAGCTGCCATTAAGACTGGGGTAGGCAACCTCGGTGATGAAGAACTGGGAACCATTTGTATCCGGACCGGCGTTTGCATAGGCGAGTCGTCCCGGACGGTCAAACTTCAGGTCTGGGGAGGTTTCATTCTTGAACTGGTAGCCAGGATCCCCGGCTCCGGTGCCTGCAGGATCGCCACACTGAATCATGAATTCGGGAATCACGCGATGACAGATCGTGCCGTCGTAAAGCGGGACGCCGTGCTTTTTTGCGTGGGAGACGGGGCTGACCCAGTCTTTAGTGCCGTCCGCGAGCCCGATAAAGTTGGCTACGCCGATCGGAGCCTTGTCAGGAAACAACTTGCAGGTCAGCTTGCCGGCGGTTGTGTCGATTACGGCTGTTGGTTGGCTGGAGGACTTGGCAGCCTGAGACCAGGCTCCAAGGCAAAATAGTCCGACGAGAGTGATGGCGGCAAGAAATCTACGCATGAATAGCTCCTTAAGAGTCTGAGTTGCTTTCGGCGGAACTGCCGACGCGGCTGTCCCTACGTGATTTGAATTGCTCGAGGAAATAATTCTAACCCAGTCAGTGCGCCGATGCGGTTTGTACCGCGGTGCCCTGCATGTCGTGGCTCACCTTCTCGACTTCGCGGAATACCCGGAGAATATTCCGACCCAGAATTTTGTGAATGTCTCCGGCGCTGTAGCCCCGGTCAAGCAAGGCCTGGGTGATCTTCGGCAAGTCAGCGGCGGAGTCGATGCCCTGGGGAGTGGCTCCGCTCACACCGTCGAAATCAGAGCCCAATCCAACATGATCAATGCCTGCGACTTTGGCGATGTGGTCGATGTTATCGATCAGGGACTTCAGCGGCGGGCGGGGAATCTTGGCCTGCCCATTCCCGCTCGATGCGATCCTCGTCGATGTAGGTCACCGCTTTGCCTGCAGCCTTCAGTTGGGCGACATACGCGGCTACCGCCGCTTCGCGGTCTTTCGCCTGGGCTTTAGCGGCGTTCCAGATACGTCCTGGTCATCGAAGCCGTTGAAAAAATTCACCTGCACCACGCCGCCGTTCTTGGCAACCGCGCGCAGCATGTCGTCAGTCATATTGCGCGGAGCGTTGGTCAAAGCGCGAGCTGAAGAGTGCGACGCAATCACCGGCGCCTTCGTTGTGGCGATCGTGTCCCAGAAAGTCTTGTCGGCCACGTGGGAGATATCGACCATCATGCCCAGCCGGTTCATCTCGAGCACCACTTGCTTGCCGAAATCGGTTAGACCATTGTGATGCTGCGATCTTGGGGTCATCGATATCGCCGGAAGAGTCAGCCCATTCGTTGGTGTTCGACCAGCTCAGCGTCATGTAGCGCACGCCGAGGCGGTAATAATCGCGCAGCAAATGCATGTCGTTCTCAATCGAGTGCCCGCCCTCAATCCCTAGCAACGCGGCCAGTTTCTTTTCCTTGTGGGCGCGCTCGATGTCGGCGACGCTAAACGCCATCATCATGCGATCAGGATGGCGCGCGGCCTGCTGGTAGACCGAATCGATCAAGTCCAGGGTGTGCTGCGCGAAGTGGCCCTGATTGGTTTCCGGATCCACCCAGATGGAAAAGAACTCAGCGCCCAGATTGCCGGCCTTGGCTTTGTCGAGGCTGATGTGCCCAATGTCGTTAGGATCGCGTGTTGCCGATGTCAAAGTCTTCATCCAGAAAACGCTGCGGAGTATCCGCATGCGTATCGACGATTAAAGCCGAATCGTGAATGGCGCGAGCTTTGGCTGAGACAGGGTTTTGGGCAAGAGCAGTGGGTGCAAATAACAAAGAAACAGCAAGAACTCTTTGGATTCGATTCATAGATTGTCGGTGGAAGCTAGGGAAAGATTGTATACCGAAGCGGGATTCGCTCGGGGCAGGGCAAAGTGCCCAATTTAGACAATCTTTAAAGCCTGCATAGCCTGCTGCAGACATTCTTCGAGCGGCTGATCCGTGTCAATCACGGTTTTGGGCGAATGAATTTCCTCGAAACGTTCTTTAATATGTAAATACAAGGCCCAGTCACGATTGGCGGCGGGGTGAGTGGTCGCTTCAAATATCCGGCGCCTGGCCGTCTGATCCGCGCAGATGCATTCAATGACATGCCATGATTGATTGAGATTGGCGGCCGCTGTCTTCACTTGATCGATCTGGGATTTGCGCGAGAACGGGCGACCATCCAGAAAAACCCGGCGTTGCGGAGACCGGCGCAAAAGATAAGCGGCGGCATCGAGCATGACGGCCACGCAGAAGTCGTCCTGTTCTGTGGAATATTCGATGTCGTCCGCAGAGAAGATCGCGGCTCGAATTTCATCCTTGTTCAGAACCGCCCCGGACGTGCGCGCGGCCAGTTCGCGAGCCAATGTCGTTTTGCCGGTACCCGGCAACCCTGCCATAAGGATGATCATGGAAAAGAAGCGAACTCAACTATTGCTCGCGCGAGAGTACATCCGAAGCGTCTGAGTCGTCTTCCTGCACAGCTTGTTCGCCGGCCAGCATTTTGGCCTCGCGCCAATCGCTGTAGCGGCCGGACACAGCCACATGGAACACCCACTGGTGGCGCTCCTCCTCAGGCTCAATAATGCCAAGGTTCTTCAGCGGGAGCATGTACTGCTCAACCCATTGGACCTGCTGACGAGTCATTCCGCGGCGTTGCAGGTCAACGGTGATACCGGCCAAATGTGAAGATGCAAGTCTCGCCTGTTTCCGGGGCGGCATTACGATTGTGGCGCCGCAGTTTTTTCTGCACCAGCACCGTCCGCACCGCGGAGTTTACCTGAATCTGGCTGTGAAACTGTTTGTAATAGGCAGCGCTCAAGTCCTGCACGAAGTCGCGGGTCCAGGGGCGACAGAAGCGGCGATCAGGGGAAAGTCGCGGATCGAAGCGTAAAGTCGTACCCGCTACGATGGGTACCAGATCCTCGCTGGCCTTCAATTGTTCGAGTTCGTTGTCATCCTGAATGCGCGGCAATTCCAGACGATCAATCTCCTGGTTTTGGCGGAGAAGGGAATCGCGCGATGGGCGAAACATCGGGTTCCAGCGCAGACGCCTCAAGTGCGCGTGTTTTGTTCGCGCGTGGTGGACAGGCTGAGGCACATACGAGTGCAGTGCGAACGCCTGATTGCATAACGTCCCTGCCAAGAGGACCAGCAGCGCTATGCTTTGTAACATCTTCTTCACGAAGTGACTGAGCTCCTTAAAGAGGCCGAAAAACGCATCGGCAGGCGAACATTGTAATTCAGCCCAAGGGGATGCCAAGTTCAAATTCAGGTTTGCGAGGTTACCATCAAGACCCCTCGCAGGTTACTAATGATTACCCCTCTGTGCAGCGAACTGGATCTCCCAAAAGTGGCAGCAACTAAGATGCCGACTGGCGGGTCGACGTAACGACGCAGTTGCAGGCTGGTAGCGGCTTTCGCCGGTTTTATAGACCTCTGAAAGTGACAAATCCTGGCACTTCAGGGCAAGTTTCGTCAGCCCTTTCCCAATAATTACCTATTTGCGGAAGAAATCGCCGACCGCCTGCTTCATCACCTCGCCACCAACCTGGGAGATCGATCGGGTCAGAGGAATGTCCTTGGGACAGACCTCCACACAGTTCTGCGCATAGCCGCATTCCTGGATACCGCCATCGCCCATCAGCGCCGCCAGGCGCTCGTGCTTTAGCGCTGCTCCGGTGGGGTGCGGTATTAAACAAGCGGACCTGGGAAATCGTCGCCGCGCCAACGAATCCGGTATCTTCGTTGAATTGCGGGCATGCTTCCATGCAGCAGCAGCAGGAAATGCAGCGCGACATCGGATAGGCCTCTTCCTGGTCGTTCGGGCGTCATGCGCGGACCGGGACCCAAGATCATAGGTGCCATCGATCGGAACCCATGCTTTTACTGCTTTCAAGTTTTCGAAAGATACGCTGCGATCCACGGCCAGATCGCGGACGACAGGGAACTTGCGAAAACGGCTCCAGCCGGATCGGTTGCTCCAGTTTATCGACCAGCGCCGAACAGGCCATGCGTGCTTCGCCATTGATGAGCATGGCGCAGGAGCCGCAGACCTCTTCCAGACAGTTGGAGTCGTAGGTGATGGGAGTGGTGCGCTTGCCGTCGCGAGTCACGGGGTTCGCGGCAATTTCCATCAGGGAAGAAATTATGTTCATGCCCGGCTTCCAGGGAAGTGCAAATTCTTCCCAGTGCGCCTTGCTGTCGGGAGTATCCTGGCGATTGATCTTGAAGATGACGGTCTTCTGATTGGCCATGAGTATTTAAATGCTCATCTTTCGCTTTATAAGTGAGCGGCAAGCTATTGGCTTGATTAAGTCAATGCCGCTTAATGCTTGACAGCGGTCTACGAAAATAGAAATAAGGAAATTGCGAGGAGCGAATTATGCCCAGTCTGGCCCTAGCGCGAATCGCCTGTCCACTGAACCAGAGCACAAAGAACACGATGGAGCAAGCTGTCACCATTTTGGTCGCGTTGTTCGTCATTGCCTTGTTTGTCATGGTGGCTAGCTCGACATATTCCTGGTTAAGTTCCGGGACGCGCTAGTTTCCATTTACTTCACTGCGTCGTATCGTCCGTGGTCGCGGCGGAACCAGCGAAATATCCACCGGTTCGAATTCGAACCTGGGTTCGTCCGCGTCCGGGGCAAAGTAAGCCTTCGTTGTCTTCAGGCAGTTTTTGTCATCGCGCTCCGGGAAGTCCGGCTTGTAATGCGCGCCGCGCGATTCATCCCGCATAGCGCCGCTCCCTGCGCAATCACCCGTGCCAGTTGCAGCATGTTGTAAAGCTGCCGCGCGAAAATGACAGATCGTGTTGGCCCACTGCGATCTATCGCTCAGGTTGATGTGATGGAATCGTTCCAGGAATTCAACAATCTTGGTGTCTGTCTGCTTGCAGGTTTTTGTTGTAGCGGATGACGGTGCAGTTGCGGGTCATCAATTCGCCCAGTTCGCGCCAGAGCCGGAACGGATTTTCCGTGCCTTCAGTTTTCATCAATGCCGGCGTTAATCTTCTTCCTGGCGTTTGCGCTCGGCTTCAAAACCGTGCTGCTCACTGCCATCCGTCGCTTTGCAGGTTGCTTCGCGTATTGCATGGCTTGCGGGCCGGCGATAAATCCGCCATAGATGCATGAGACCAGCGAATTTGCGCCCAGCCGGTTGGCGCCGTGATAGCTGTATTCGCATTCGCCCGCCGCGTAAATGCCCGGATGTTGGTGGCCTGGTTGTAATCCACCCAGAGGCCGCCCATGGTGTAATGCATGCCCGGGAAAGATCTTCATCGGGGACTGTCACGCGGATCGTCGCCGACAAACTTTTCGTAAATTTCCAGGATGCCTTCGAGCTTGCGGTTCAGCGTCTCGCGATCAATGTGCGTCAGGTCCAGATAAACCATCGGCTGGCCGTCGATGCCGAGGTCGTGCTCGTACACCACTTTGTGAATGGCGCGGGTCGCGACGTCACGCGGCACCAGATTTCCGTATTTCGGATACCACTCTTCCAGGAAATACCAGCGCTCATTTTGCGGGAATGCTCTTCGGATCGCGCTTGTCGCCCTTGTTCTTCGGAACCCAGACGCGTCCGCCTTCGCCACGGGCTGACTCAGACATCAACCGCAGCTTGTCTTCGCCGGGGATGGACGTTGGATGGACCTGGATAAATTCGCCATTCGCATAGTAGCAGCCCTGCTGATATAGCGCGGACTGCGCCGATCCGGTGCACACCACGGAATTCGTCGACTTGCCAAAAATCGCGCCGATGCCGCCAGTAGCCATGATCATGGCATCGGCCGGGAAGGTCGTACTTCCATCTGAACGCAGATCCATCGCGCAGATGCCGCGGCACACACGGTTGGTATCGAGAACTGCGGACAGGAACTCCCAGTGTTCGTACTTGGTGACCTTTCCTTCGGATTCGTAACGGCGCACTTGTTCGTCGAGAGCGTACAGCAATTGCTGGCCGGTAGTCGCGCCGGCAAAAGCAGTGCGGTTGTACAGCGTGCCGCCAAAGCGGCGAAAATCAAGCAGGCCTTCAGGCGTTCGGTTGAAGGTAACTCCCATGCGGTCGAGCAAGTCGATGATTCCGGGAGCCGCGTCGCACATGGCTTTCACGGGAGGCTGGTTGGCAAGAAAATCGCCGCCGTAAATGGTGTCATCAAAATGCTGCCAGGTAGAATCGCCTTCGCCTTTCAGGTTCTTGGCAGCGTTGATACCACCCTGCGCGCATACGGAATGAGACCGCTTCACCGGGACAATCGAAAACAGATCAACGTGCCCGCCCGTTTCAGCGATTTTGATGACCGCCGACAACCCTGCGAGCCCGCCACCGATAACAATGATTTTTGGATTGGATGCCATGTGAGATTAAAGTCCGTTCTGCCGGGCGTGCCCGAGTATTAACGCATTACGATTGATTGCATTCCCTCCGGCGAAATCGGCTGCATGGGAGTGGAGAGGAATGCGTACATGCTGGCGCCCCCAACGGCCACAAATAAGATCGCTATTGCCAGGCAAACGTAACCAAACCGGCGTTGCGCGCGATCGCCACTTACGAGACCCCACTTTGCTGAGAACAGCCAGATTCCATAAGCGAAGTGCCATGATGCGGCGACGATTCCGATCGCGTAAAACGCGATCAAGAGCGGATTCTGAAACTCCATCTGAACCTTGGGGAACGCCGCCGCAGGGTTGCTCAGAATGTGTTCGCCGGCAAAGCGCAGGTGCCAGACGTGGTAGGCCATGTAAAAGAACGCGATCGCGCCAGTCCAGCGTTGCGCGGCGTAAAGCCAATTGTTGGTCCAGGGATAATCCCCAACATTCATCTCGCCGCGATACCAAATGTAAAACCCATATAGAGCATGAAAGGAGATCGGGATCCAGATGCCTACAAGTTCCAGCACGAAGACGAAGGGAAATCCTGCCAGAAATGCGACCTGCTTGGTATAGGCAGCGGGTCCCTCAATCGCGACAAAGTTAGAGAAGAAATGTTCGATCAGGAATGCGCCAATTGGAATGATGCCGGTGAGCGAGTGCAGGCGGCGCCAGAAAAAGGACGTGCCTTCTCCGGCGCGCAACGGGGCCACTCCACCTCGGAGCTGAGCCGAAGTTGCTGGGCGAGCGGTGGAAGCCACAGATTGCTCCTTATGAGTTCAGGCGTTGAAGAATAACCTTTCATTATTTGACTGCGGAGCGGACGAAGTCAAGGCACGATCACGGGTGATAGTCGTCGGACTCGGGTAGAACCCCAGTTAACTTTGCAGTCTAGAGCTTGTCATGCCACGACAAAAAATTTCTGAATGCCTGTCCCCGGTGACTATATTGCGCCTTCTCCTCAACGGTCAGCTCGGCGAACGTCTTGTGAATGGCGGGAAAATAAAACAGCGGATCATATCCGAACCCGTTCGCCCCGCGCGGGGAATCAAGGATCATTCCCTCAGCTTTACCGTGGAACATGCCGAGGGTCTGCCCATCACGCGCCGCGGCAATGACGCACACAAATCTGCCGCTTCTCTTGTCGCTTGGAATGTTCTTGATCTCCCGGATTAGCCTGGCGTTGTTGGCTTCGTCATCAGTATTGGCTTCGGCCTTGTGCGGCTCGTCGGCAGCGTAGCGGGCGGAATGAACGCCGGGAGCGCCGCCCAGCGCATCCACCTCCAGGCCGGAGTCGTCTGCGAGGACGATTTCCCCCGGCGCGTAACGGCTGTAGGCTTCCGCTTTCTTGCGAGCGTTAGCTTCGAAGGTCTCGCCATCTTCAACTACCGTTGGAATGCGCGAAAAACCTGCGATTGCCGCAATTTCGACGTTATGGGACTTGGCTGCACCTGCGAAGTCGCGAAGTTTGCCGGGATTTGAAGTAGCGATCAACACTCGCTTGCGGGCTATAGGCTTCTGAGTGGCTGGAGTGCATTCCTGCGGTCCCGGTGAGGGTAGATGGTGCGTCTCTCTGCCAGACGCTGGAGTTGCGGCGCTCTGGTCCCTCGGCGAATCATCACGAAACCGAAAATACCCAGCGCAGTAACGATCGAAATCACTCCGCCGGCGGTGCGATCCCAGGTACGCATGAACCTTACCTCTATGTGATTGTCGCCGGGCTTTACCGGAATCGACATCTGTCCCGTCACCTCGGTGGTTTCGGTAGCCACTGGCTTACCGTTTACCTCGGCGGTCCATGCCGGATAGTTGAAAAGCCGGAGGACGACATTTCCCTCCTGCAAGACTCTCGCCACCAGAGCTCTTCGCTCCGGACTCCAATCGAGGATATTGATCGAAGATGCACCATCGCCCACGAAAACGGCGCGAGGCGCATCCGCTTAATTTCGTAAGAATCTGCTCCCGAGGGGACGTATTCATCGGTGCCCTCGTACCCGACCCCTTGGGCGAAGTTCCCGTGCATCTCTTCGATATCGGCGGAGGTGTCCCACCACGGAGCCTGAAGGCGCTGCCAGGCAGAATACACGACGGCAAGCATAACCAGGGAGATTGCAATTCGGGTGCGCCATCTGCGCCAAGCCATGGAGATCATCAAAGCGAAGCCCACATTTATCACCAGCAGCCACCGCCAGGGCAGTTGTATGAAGCGCAGCTTTGGAAGATAGGTCCAGGCTGGAAAAGTGATAGGCAGCATAAGCGAGATGGCGGCAGCGCACCACACAATCAGAGCTACATGAAGAAGATTGGTCTTGCTGGGCCACTTTGCTTCGAATCCGGGCGAGCCATGCCGCCACCGACCAGTGACGCGATCTCGGCGAAGGCGACGAGCGAAACCAGGAAGTTGAATCGATTGTGATCCCCATCGTCGATGATGGTGAAAAGAAAATTATCCTGCGGGCGAACACCAGGAGAAAGAACCTGCGCGATGTTTTACCCATTTCTTCATATGCAGCAGGGAAGACATAGAAGGCCGCCAGCGCCGCGCCCAGCACCACCGCCAATGCACCCAATAGAACAACCCGCGGAGAACGCCGTAGGACGGCCACTGTCACCAGCAAGAGGGCCAGAGAGTAATTCACCAGAACCGCTGCAGGAGCATTGGTGAGCCACGCGGCGGCCACGATCAGGCTCAGAGGGACAAGACTTTACCGCGATCGTCGTCGATTCGTAGGACGAACAATAATAGAAGCGGCAGCAGCGCGCCGGCAAGCAGTTCAGCGAAAGCGCTTCGCCAGTAGACGACCACAACGTAGTAGGGATTCGCCGCATACAGCGCTGCCGCAAAAATAGCGTCCCTTCGCGGAAGCCATTCCGTCGCGAGTAGAAACATCGAGCACCCGGAGAGGGTAAGAGCCAGCCAGTTAAGGGTGCCGGGAACTGCTGGCCATGGAAGCAAAGAGCCTAGCGCGGCGCCAAGAGTCCATGACGCCGGCGGGTAGAAGATGAACCTGGCCTCGCCATAGGCGGAGTGCGCTCCGGCTGCCCATCGCGGATAGAGTATGCCGGCGTGCCACTGTTGGGCGACCTCCATCCATGAATTCATGTGAAACTCGAAATCATGCCCAGATGGAATGCCCAGCCAGAAAGTAGGCGCCATAACCATGAACGCGGTGACAGCAAAGATCAGCGCAGGGACAGGGAATAGTCTCGCTGCAGTCTCGGGTCGGGTGTGTAGAGCTGGCTTCAAGTGTGATCAAACAGGATAGAGCAAAAGTGGCATGGATGCGCTTACTCCCAATTGCGAGAGTCCGAAACATTCGTCCGCTTCGATATACTGATTGCTGAGTATCCCCTACGTAAGCGCGCGGAACTCCTTGGAGATGACCATAGTGAATCTATATTTTCGGCAGCTTCTGTTCTTAACTCTGATTCTCACAGCGAATTGTGTTCTCGCGCAAGATTCCTCCTCGCGGACAAGCTTCGCTCCTCTGGATCAATGGAAGAACGCAATATCGGCAGGGGACGCCGCCGCGCTCAAGCAGTTTTACTCTGCCGCTCCCGCGGCAAAGGTCTCTACTGCCGCAGGCGATGCCGACGCGGGGGTAGACATTACCTTCTGGACGGGATTGAAAGCTCGCAGCATAGCCCTCGATGTTATTCAATCCGAGGAACCGCAGCCCGGTCTCCGGCAAGTAGTGTTTGAAGCGACCGTCAAAACCAAACCCGGCGCGGGCGCGAAAACGCTGTACGTGCAGGAAGCTCAGATCTGGCAGCAGCAAGCAGGACAGTGGCGCATCGTAGTGGTGAAGCGCAGCGATGCTACTCGCCTGCAGCAGCCTACCGATAGCAAGGACATCTACGAATCAGGGGTAGATGCCAAGGCGGAAATTCAAACTGCCCTTCACCGGGCACATGGCGCCCACAAACGCGTTCTCCTGGTGTTCGGAGCGAACTGGTGCTACAACTGCCACGTTCTCGACCTGGCCTTTCAACGGCCAGACCTTGCGTGCTGCAAAAGAATTTCGAAGTCGTGCACGTGGATGTGGGCAAAGGCGACAAGAACCAGGATCTGATGTCACTTTATGGAGTTCGCGATGGCAAGAGGAATCCCGGGGTGGCTGTGGTGGACAGCGACGGCAAGCTGCTCTACAGCCAGAAAAACGGCGAGTTTGAAAAGGCACGATCGCTCGCGCCGGAGGATCTCGCGGTGTTTCTGAACAAGTGGAAACCGGTCGCGCCCTGAAGCTATCTACATCACCTCTCGCAGCCTAGCCTCGTACTGTTAGCACCGGGCAGTGCGCGTGGCTAACGACTTCGGACGCTGTCGCCCAGGGCAGGTGCGCAGAGGCTCGCGGCGATCTGACCGGATGCACGCCCATCACCAGCAGATCAGCTCTTTGATCTTCGGCTACGCGCAAGATCCCGTCCGACGGAAATCCGTACTCAACCAGGAATTGCGGAGTGCACCAGTGGGTAGCTTCAATCGGGACCAGCAGTTCCAAGCGCATGCGTGCGGCTTCCAGTACGCCCTTTTCTTCCTGCATTGGTATCAACGGAATCAGGTGCAACAGCGTGAGGGAAGCTTTGTTCTCTTCCGCCAGGGAGAGTGCGTAGGGAAGAGCATTCAGGGATCCAGCGGAAAAATCCGTGGCGAAGAGAATATGCTTCCAGTTCTCAAACTTCACCGAGGGATTGCTCGCCTTGGGTCCCACGGTCAAGACCGGGCATCGCGCGCGCCGGAAAATCAGTTCTGCCGACGAGCCCATGACTAGTTTCTTGATACCCTCGCGCCCATGCGTTCCTAGCACCATCAGGTCTACTTGTTGGCGCCGGCTAAGATCCGATAAAGCATGCCAAAGCTCACCTTGCAGCAGAAAGGTTTCGTACCGCATGTCCGCTAAAGGAGAGGTGCGAGTGAACTCTTTCATCTTCCGTCCGGCACTCTGCCAGTTGAAGTCCATAGTCTGGGGCATCGGTTCCATAGGCATGCTAAGAGTTGGTTCTGGCGGTACGCAGTGGGCCACCAAAATCTTCGAGCCATACCATTTGGCAAGGGCCATGGCATAAGGCAATGCCGAGTCAGAAGCGGCGGTGAAATCAGTGGTGAACAGGATGTTTTTGAGGGAGAGGCGTAAGTTGGCTTTAAGTAACGGCATGGGAAGCCTCCTCACAGGCCTGCAGAACGGAGACCCAGCGCTTCCATAATCGCGCTCTTTTTACACTTTCGGCGGTGATGGACGTCACGTGTTCTTGTGAGGGGAATTTAAGGTTGACAGGGTGTGTGGAAAACGAAAGACATTATTTACACAGAATTCATTTGGCTGAAACCTTGGGGACACCCATGAGCCTACACTGCCGTCATAACGAGGTGGAACCGCCCGCAAGGGCACTGGAAGGCTCGCACGAGAGACGGCGTGCGGGTCTTTTAGTTTTTACATCGTGCGCTTGCCGGCGAATGGTTCCGGCTATAACGCTTGCTTCAGACGCAGATATGCCGTATGTCTGCTGTTATTGGAGACTGGCTCTTACGAAGGGACTTCTTCGGAGTTTCGCTGCTGGCGTAACGCCTGGATGAACTCGTCCTGGCTCATGGATTCGTGTTGCCGGAGGAGCTGTAGCAGCGAGTCTTCCGACACTTCGGAAGAAGATTCCCGGCGATCGCCGTGGTTGGCATGCTGTCAGCGCTCGCGGAGTCACTGAGAGCTCGGGTACGGTTCCGGGGCGGTCCATCAGGAATTCTATGAAACTTCCCACTTGTGCCCGCTGTTCCGGGGTGCGTGACGCGAACTCAACGCCCATACCGCTTCCCGGGTGCATCACCTGTACCATGCCCTCGGCTTGTACTTCCAAATCCTCGGCTTTCAAAGAGAGGACGATCCCGGATTTTTCCGGGGAAGGGAGATTCCGTCTCGACGTAACAACCGCCCAGGCTGAGATCGGTCAGCTTGCAATGCGAAACTGGTTCCGGATCTTCCGGAGGCAACTCAGGAGCGTTGTTCGCAACCCATGTCTTGAGCGTCTCCCGCAAGGGCTCGGTCATGTCAACAAGCGCACGCCAGACTGCCCATTAGGATTTGCCCACGCCACTTCACCGCGCACCTGAAGATCGGCGGATCCATCGGGCAAGGTGAAACTGGCATAAAGAGTGGCTGACGGAGCGAGTGGCTGGGCGGCTAGAACGTCCATGCCGTCTTCGCTGAGATCTAACAGGATGCCTTCCATGTCGGAGCTGTTCTCGGTCTTCAGTTGCACCGGTACTTGGACCGGAACCCGGAAGGAGCGGCGGCGCTCACGCTTAATAAGCGCGATCGCAGCGCGCAAGCCCGCTCGCGCCTGCTGTTCAGTAACAGGCTTGTAGAGTACAAAATTAGCGCCCGTGCCCAACACATTGCGGAGCTTGGTTTTGTCCCTGAGCAGCGCGACCGTGACTGCATGGTTTCCTGAGGACGCTTCCAAGGCCTTTTGCAGAACCAGTGCGGCGCTATAGGGATCGTCGTAATCGACCACTACAGCATCGAACTTCTGCTCCGTCACGCGACAAAGGCCGTCCGGATAACCGCAACCCTCGACACCAATGCCGAAACCCGTGAGTACCGGATTGAGCACCGCAATCGCTTCTTCGTCTCTAGAAACCAGCAAGGCTTGAAAGGTCATGAAGGTGACCGACTACACTCCGTGAAAATGGCTTCCTTACGGCCACCGCGGGGTCATACTGCGTTTGGCGGGAGCAGCGGATGACGAATTGGCGGACGCGGCCGTGGCCAGGTTATTTGGCTCGTCAACTTCGGTCAGAACGGCGCTGTCGTCTTCATCGTTTTCCGCCAGCAAGGGTGCGACTTCACGCAACTTCTCTGCCGCTTGTTGAAGGGCTTCGATTTGCTTACCTAGTTGCGCGTACTTAGCCTGCTTAATGCGCAAAACCTCATGGATATCCTTCATACTTCCCCCTCAGGTGAATCTAAGGATGCTGGCGAGGGAGGTCAATTGCAATCCCGGATGAAGTAATTACCGGGGTAATCGGCAGAGGGGATGCCCTCGCATGGATTCTCCAATATAAGACCAGTAGAGTGAAGGACTTCGCGGAAGTTGGCTTACTCCAATGGCAAACCCCGAATGGGCGGGAGCTGGCGGTTACCGCTCGGGGCCAAAAGCGAGGTCCAATGAAAAACCCCGCCGTGTGGCGGGGTTTGAAAACAACAATGAGCCGGGAGAAATATCTTCTACCCAACTTTCAGCTTGCGACGAATCAAGCCAGCAAAGCCGACCAGTCCGGTACCGAGTAAGCCCAACGTGCCCGGTTCGGGGACGACGATGTTGGTATCGCCACTCGATATCTGGGTTGAACCATTGAAGAAACCTTTGCCGGTATTCACGGTCAACTGGACGGTAACACCGTTTCCAATATTTCCAGTCAGTACGCCGGTCAAGGTGTAATTGTGGGTTCCATTGGCCAAGGTTACAAGCGTCCACGTTACAGGCCCGCTGAACGTTCCGTTGAAAATCACTCCATTAGGAACGCCGTTGGTGCCGTTGCCCGTGATGGTGAACGTGCCACCTGCTGCAAACGTCCCGCCCATTTGCAACGATCCGCTGGTCAGTGCGCCAGTGGAAAAGGTCACGGAGCCGAGGTTGGGGCCGGTAATCAGGCCACCGCCGTTTAGACCGTTAACCGCGATGAGGGTTGAATTTCCCAACGTCAGCCCGCTGTTTGTTCCGGTCAACGTTCCGCCTGAGTTAGTGAAATCGATACTATTAGCGGATGCCGTTATGGGCAGCGCTAAGGCCAGTAGTAACAACAACCACTTCATAAAACTCCTCCCGCTAAACGAACCTTCGCCCTAACAGCGCAATTGCATCCAAACTGCCAAAGCAAAAGTGACACAAGAACTAGGGTAATCAATAGTTTACATCGAAGAAGGATGGCCAGATTGCAAATCGTGTGCAAACTAATTCACAGTGCGACTATCCGAAAAGCGTCACTTCGATGCCTAAATAGCGAACAACCTAACTTTTTCACTTAACCCAAAGCCCAAGACTTTGTTGCGTGTTGGCCTTGGTTCAACCCGGCCAAAAGATGCCGTCCGAAGTAAACTCCGCCGTCCGTCGGCCGTCAATGCCTATAAAATCGTAGCGAACCTAGTTTGACAACTCCGCTGCCAGACGCTGCTCGCTTGGACGACAGCCATAATAGTGCAACCGCCGAAAATTAGCTTTAGCCGATTCGTGCCACGCCGATAGCACGAACGTGGGATTTACAGTTTTCGTCCCAGAAGTACCTTGTGCTTGAGCAGTTCTGGGGGAGGGCTGTTCGGGCGTCCCGTGACTCGCGAGAGTCTGGGGCGCTTCTTATTTGTGGGTATTTTCCCGACTTAAGCATCGAGCTCGTAAGCTGTATTCAGCCAGCGTTTCACTTCATCGTCTACGTCTGCCGCCTTGGTGATCTCAATTCGATGAGTGATACGGTCTTTCTTGGCGAAGCCGCCGGTATCGATCAGGCGCTTCGGAACTTTTCGGTTTCCCAAGGCGAATCCTAAATCGATGCGGGCGTTTGTAGCCGGCTTGATCTGCGCAAACACGTGGTTTCGATAAAGTGGCACGGCAGTTTTTCCGGGGCAGGCTTTCACATCTTCCGCCACCCCCAACCCGAGATCCAGAAGCTGGCAGTAAAGCGGAAGCAGTGCAGCTTTTTTTCCGGCAAACATTTCCGCAACATATTTTGGTGCTACTCGCAAGTAGATGTCCGGATCGGAATCGCTGCCATCAGCGGTGCCATGAACACGCGCGGCAATCCAACTGGCGTTATTGGTGCCGAAGCCGTGATTTTGCTTGAGCCACTCGCGGCATTCCTTTTCCGTTGCCGGGCCGGACTTGCGCGCCAGGGCTATCCACTCGTCGAGCGATCGTCCGGATTTCTGCGGCAAGTCCGCAATCCATTTCTGAACCATGGGAATACCAGGGTGCACCGAGTAGGGCGATGACGAATTTGATTTCTTTGAGGCAGCAGCCATAAAAACTCCGAAGGTTGGTGACGGCCGATGAAGAATTGCCGTGCACATATTTTGATCAGCAGGAAAATACACCGATTTTCAAGTTTCCGCTATAATCGGTTTCACCGCTCGCTATCACACCGAAGGCGCCCTTAGCTCAGCTGGATAGAGCGTCTGGCTACGAACCAGAAGGTCGGGAGTTCGAATCTCTCAGGGCGCACCATATTTCTCAGGTACTTCCCAAGAAAATCTCCCGGCTTCAGTTGGGTCCATTGGGTCCAACGACGACCTCCACTCTTGTCATGGCTGCCACTCGAATCAGGTTACGGTTGCTCTCCTGGGCAGTCGAGACACAACTCAAACGAGTTGCCAGTAGAAAAATTTGCGCTCAGCCTAAACAACGCCTGCGAGCCACGTTGCATCCAGACCCCGCAACTGTTGTTAAAGGGCTCTTCTTGCGATCAGACATTGACCCCGCCCAGGTTCTGCATAAGGAGTCGCTATGAAAATCCCATTCACTTGTTGGCTCGGTCTCGTGCTCCTGATGAGCACCGGATTGCTGCCCGCGCAAACTTACAACGTCCTCTACAATTTTGGCTCTAACGCTGGAGATCCAAGCGATCCGCGCTACTCCGGCGCCATAAGCCAAGGCCGCCACGGCTACTTGTACACAGCAACCGACGACATGTGGACGGACGCTATCGGGAGCGGGTTCTATGTGACTACTGCCGGACAACTGACTGTATTGCACAAGTTCAACATCACCGATGGCGAAGCGCCGGTAGGTGGAACGACTCTTGGGACCGACGGCTATTACTACGGCACCACAATGTTTGGGGGGACTGTCGGCTTTGGAACAGTTTTCAATATGAGAGCGGATAACGGAGGCATCGGGACCTTATACACCTTCACTGGTGGTGATGACGGCGCCTATCCGGCTGCGGCGCCGGTACAAAGCATCGGCGGAGATTTCTTTGGTACTGCCGTCGGGACCAACAACACTCACGGTTCCATCTACAAGGTCACTGCGAGCGGAGTGTTTACCTTGCTGCATGTTTTCACCGGTTCCGATGGTTCTGCGCCATACGCGCCACTGGTGCAGGCGGCTGACGGCGATTTTTATGGGACCACATTTGCAGGCGGCGCTTACGGCTACGGGACTATTTTCCGCATCACTCGCTACGGTGATTTCACCAAGGTTTACGATTTTGACTTCAATCACGGAGCGAATCCCTATGCTCCCCTGGTGCAAGGCGCCGACGGCTACTTCTATGGCGTCACTACAACCGGCGGTTCCTCGGGAGTTGGAGTCGCGTTCAAACTTAAGCCTCACGGGAATGTCATCGTATTGCATAACTTCACCGGCGGATCCGATGGCAACAATCAGGTTGGTGGACTCATGCAGGCGACAGATCGGAATTTTTATGGGACCAATGACCTGGGGGGAACAAATGGATGGGGAGTTTTGTTCCGCATGAGCCCCACGGGAGCGTTCAAGGTCCTACATGCTTTTGATTACTCTACGGGAGCCAGCCCGCAAGCCGCGCTCGTACAACATACCAACGGAATTCTCTATGGAACGACTGCGGTGGGGGGAAGCGCTGGCGGCGGCACGTTTTACAGTCTCGATCTCCGGTTCGCACCGTTCGTGAAATTTCTACCTGCGAGCGGCCTAGTGGGCTCAACGGTGGATCTCTTGGGTCAAGGTTTCTTCGGTGCTACAAACGTTTCCTTCAACGGAGTGTCCTCGACGTTCTCCGTGATCTACGACAGTTTTTTGACCGTCACCGTCCCTGCCGGGGCAACCAGCGGCTACATCACAGTTACGACTTCAACTGGGACCCTAAAGAGCGATAAGAAATTCGTTGTTACACCGTAGCTGGAGGACCCCAAGCTGAGTTGTGATCGCTGTAGACCAAGTACTGGAATATTCCTGGCAACCTTGTGAAAATGAGTTTTCTCGAAGAGGCTCACTTCAGAATTGGGGCCTAGGATAGATGAAGCCCCAAGGAATGCAGCGTGGCCGTTCCTGAGATCCCGCCATTCAACTTGATCTCGATGGTGAATGGGTACGGCGCAGCCGGCCCGGCTGGATTGAATCTTCCTTTTTGCGAGAGATAGGGGATGACCGTGTCCTGGTCCACGCAATACTCAATGGGAGCGGCGCTATCGCACAGAATATCGCTGACGCCCTGCATATGGAGGCAGTTGTTGGTGGCAGCGCAATCGACGCTGGTGATTGTTTCTTCGGTTCCATCTCCGGTCTGACCAAACAGATTCGTGAAGTGCGGCCAGTTAAGATTCGACTTGGATCCATACACTGACCCGTGAATCACAACATCCACGCTTTCCCCGGCATTGACATTCCAGAGTCCCGACGAA
>CAWCQR010000005.1:0-7885 GCA_963797725.1 Terriglobia bacterium | reverse complement strand
CACCGGCGCCGGGACCGTGGTGCTGATCATCTTTTCTCTGGCAGGCAAAACTCGCTGCTGATGCCGAAAGCGGCAGGCGCTGAAGCGCGGGTTGGTGTTGAAGAACTTAACGGCACGACTCAAGTCGTGCCCTTCCCAGGGCTACCCTTCTCGAAGTCTGCCCTTCCCGAAGCCGCCGTTCCCAAGGCTGCCCTTCCCGAAGCGTGCCCTTCCCAAAGTCGTGGCGTTCGCTAAGCTGCCCTTCGCAAAGCTACTCTTGCCAGAGCCTGACCCAATCGGATTTCTTCAGAAGCTTGCTCTGGGCGCAGTCATCGCGAGGTAGCCTTTCCCCGGCGCCGATCGCTCTCCTTCATCATTTTGGTTATATCCAAACCGGCCTTATTTCAACCGGTCCAAGTCGATACTTAAAGGCTGGAAGCTTTGAAATAAGCTGAACCGCATGATTGAGATCCCGCGCCTCAAGGATCTGCATCCCGCCGAGCTGTTCCTTGGTTTCCGCATAGGGGCCATCGGTTGTCGCGACTTTGCCGTTTTTCCAGTACAGGGTCAATGCCGTGTCCGGAGGCTGAAGATGTACTTCGGCGACAAGATGTCCGTGGGCGCGCAGATGGTCGTTATACTCAAAGCAATCGTCGAGCACTCCGTGTCGCTCGTCCTCGGTCATTCCTTCGATTTTTCCCGGCTCGATGTATCCCAAACAGATGTATTTCATTGTTCGTTTTCTCGTTCCTCTCCCCTCGGTGGGAACCAGCAGCATAGCCTTGCGCGCTGGATCGTCATTTTATAGTCGTTGCGCACGGAGAAAATCGACAGCAGATGCAAACTATTATTATTTGAATTCCTCGAGCGACCTCACGGGTCCTCGCAGCGCCCAGTCGGCCGACGATTATTCGAACTACTTCCGGATGGCCGACCACCCTGACATAGGAATGGACGAAGGCATTTCTGCTCACATATGGTGGGGTCAATGGCTGATAAGGCTGACAAGGAGGTATTGGGGCTGGAACTTCTGCGTCAATCAGCGACGCTCGCCCTCGCCCGATATCTGGACGACCTTCGTTCCATGCTTGGATTTGAGGCGTACTTGTGGCGCACGATCGTGAAGGCCGATTACAACCGCGGCGACCCCTCGAAGCTTCAGATACCGGGTGATTTGCCTCCAGCGGAGAGCGCTGTCGCCCAGATGGACGCTCACTCGGCGGTTCTCGGAGAAATGCTATTCTGCCGGGGCGTCAACACCTTCCTGACGTACCTTGCGGACTTGATGACTCTGATCTACGAAAAATATCCAAAGAAGCTATCCTCAAATAGACAGACAGCGTACCGGTTCTGCATCGAGCACCATGTCGCGGGCGATCTGATATCAACTCTTGCGGAGGTGACCGTGATGGAACTGACGCATCAGAGCCTCGACAAAGAGGTCCCCAGGTCTTCGGCAAGATTCCAAATCCGGCGGGATGGTATTCTTTCGAAATCCACCACTCTTCCTGGGGGCGATTTCTGATGCGATGCAAATGTTCGAACTTGTTGGCGGTGTGTGCTCTGTCCGTCTTTCTGGCTGGCTCCTCTACACTGTTCGCGCAGGTCGCAGACCTTCCTATCAAGGCAGGCCTTTGGGACGCGCAATCCAATACCAAGATCATCTCAAGCCAGGGCAATCATGAAATGCCCGTCACGACTCAGGACTGTTTCACTGCGGGCCTCACGCTTGCGGACTATATGACTGCGCTGAACCGGTCGGCTGCACGAGGAGGAAGGTGCACGGTCAGCAATAAAGTCCAGACTGCGCACGGCATTTCGTTTGACAGCACTTGTACGGCGGCAATGATGACTTCCAAAGGGCACGCCGATTTCAAGTTGCCCGATCAGGATCACTTCAACGGAACCAGCCACACCACTCTGACCGGCAGCATGAATGGAACTCCGATGAACATGACGATCGATAAGACATTCAGCGCTAAGTTTGTTTCGTCAAATTGTGGCAACGTCGAGCCAACGGTGATTCCGCCGGCGAGCGGAAAGTAGGAAAGGAATCCTGCCGGGTTGGTGATGCCAGGGAGATCTAAAGCCTGGGCCATCCGCCGAAAAACCCCACTTCTCGCAAAAAACGCGAGAAATGGGGCACCCAGTGTGTTGATAATACCCCGCAAGATCAAAGGTCGGCCACCCCGCCCGAGATCCCTTCGCTTGGAACGCTCAGGATTTCGGCTGCAGGGCTCCCACTTCGCTCACGCCGCCCGCAATGCGCCTCAAGGTTGTACAGTTCCGGTTTGGACTGCGCCTGCACGCTCGTAATTCACAATAATGACGCCTTTCGGGCTGACTCCGCTTTCCGTCACCTTGAATGCCGCTGGGATCGTGCCATCGCCGAACAATCGTTTTCCGCTGCCCAACGTTACTGGAAATATCTTCAGCCAGAACGCATCGACCAGATCATGCTTGATCAGCGTCTGAATGAGATTTGCGCTTCCGTAAACGTGCAAATCCGGCCCTGCCTGTTGCTTGATTTTGGTGATTTTTTCCGCAATATTTCCGTTTAGAAACACGGACGGCCCCCATTCGTGAGAAGTCATGGTGTTCGAGGCGACGTACTTGGTCGCGGTGTTAACGGTTGGCCACATGGCGCCATGTTGCGGCCAGAATTGTGCCCAGATGTCGAAGGTTGTGCGCCCTAGCAGCAAGTCAAACGGCATGCTCATCTGCTTTCTTATGGCCGCTCCAGAAACAGGGTCGGCATGTGGAACTGTCCACCCGCCATAGACGAAGCCGCCACTGGTATCTTCCTCTGGCCCACCTGGACCTTGTATGACTCCATCAAGGGACATAAATTCGAGCACGATGAGTTTTCTCATGACTGGGTTCCTTACTGAATTCCTTTCGAGTTTTATGTGAGATTAAAAGCTCCGGTCGGGATCCTTCGCCAAGAACACTCAGGATTCCGGCTGCGGGGCTACCGCTCCTCCACCCCGTCACGCGAAAAGCGCGGGTGCCGGGGACCCCGGCTTCGCTCACGCCTGCAATGCGCCTCAAGTTGGGATCGCGCCTGCACGCTCGTAGTGCACGATCATGATGCCTTTCGAGGTGACCGTGCTTTCCGTCACCTTGAATGCCGCCGTGGTCGTGCCCTCGGCAAACAGGCGTTTGTCGCCGCCCAACGTTACCGGAATCATCATCAGCCAGAACGCATCGACCAAATCGTGCTTCATGAGCGTCTGCACGAGATTTGCGCTTCCAGACACGTGCAAATCCGGCCCGTCCTGTTGCTTGAGTTTGGTGATTTTTTCCGCAATATCTCCATTTAGAAACACCGACGGCTGCCATTGGTGAGAAGTCATGGTGTTCGAGGCGACATACTTGGTCGCTGTGTTGACGGCTGGCCAAATGTCATTGTGTTGCGGCCAGAATTTTGCCCAAAGTTCAAAGGTTTTGCGCCCCAGCAACAATTCAAACGGCATGTCCATCTGCTTTTTTACGCCCGCTCCAGAAACAGAGTCGCGATATGGACGTATCCACCACGGCGGTCCACTGGTATCTTCCCCTGGCCCGCCTGGGGGTTCTATGACTCCATCAAGCGAGACAAATTCAAGCACATTGAGTTTTCTCATGAGTGAGTTCCTTCTAGTCGTTTATGATTTTGTTTCATTTCCGGGTGTCGCCGGTTTTTGAAAGACCGCGCGCACCTCGATCGGCGCCCGACACGCGACGGCAGCCTTTCGCCCCCACTCCAGTGCCTCGTCGAGGTCAGCGGCTTCCAGCACCCAAAAACCGCCTATGTGCTCCTTGGTCTCTATGTAGGGGCCGTCGGTGATGAGCACCTTGCCATCGGTCTGAGCCCGCAGCGACTTTGCGCGGCGAGCCGGGGCGAGGCCGCCAACGAAAACCCTGACACCGGCGGCCATCATCTCGCGGTTGAGCGCCTGGATATCGCGGACTGTCGATTCGGGCTCTTTGGACGACTCGAAGTCGTCCGGGTGGTGAACAGCAACTAAAAATTGCGGCATGATTTCTCCTTTTTCGGTAACAGTCTTCTTTCTATGCGGTCTGGGGCGGGCCGGTTGCCCTGCCTTCACGATATAGTCGAACCGCCGGGCCGGAATTCGACAGCCACTCCATTTTTTTTATTTCAACTGCCGAATACGCTCTTGCAGGAATTGCCGCTCTGGTTCCTGTTGAGTCAGCGCCAGAGCTTTCTCATAAGAAGAACGTGCCTCGGCTGTCCTGCCGAGCCTGCGGTACATATCTGCACGGGCGGAATGCGCCAGGTAATAATTCGCCAATTCGCCATGTTCCAACAACGCGTCGATATGCGTCAGACCGGCCTCTGGACCATCGCACATGGCAATGGCCACTGCGCGGTTCAGTTCAGCAACCGGCGCAGGCTGAATTCGCAACAAATGGTTGTAAAGCGCAACAATCTGCTGCCAGTCAGTCACAGCGATCGATTCCGCCTCTGCGTGAACGGCGGCAATCGCAGCCTGCAGTGTGTAGGAGCCGAAGCGGCGGGACTTCATGGCTTTCTCCAGTAATGCCAATCCCTCCGCGATCTGCTCCTTGTTCCACAACGCGCGGTCTTGATTTTCCAGCAAAATCACCTCTCCGGTCGGCGAGGTTCTCGCGGCGCGACGGGATTCGTGTAGCAACATCAGGGAAAGCAGCCCCATGACTTCCGAGCCAATGTTTTCCGAGCCCATGACTTCCGGCTCTGGCCGGAGTTCAGTCAGCTTGAGGTCGATCAGCAAGCGGCCCAGTCGAATCGCCTCGCCGGTTAGCTCGGCCCGCGTTACCTCCGCTCCCGCCGCGGCCGAATAGCCCTCGTTAAAGACGAGGTAGATGACGTGAAGCACCGCGCCCAGCCGCTCCAGCAATTCTTGCGGTGACGGGACCTCGTACGGAATCGGCGTCTCTCGAATCTTTGCCTTCGCGCGCACAATCCGCTGCGCCAGTGTTCGCGGAGTGGTGAGGAAGGCTTTTGCTATCTCCTCGGTGGTCAGCCCGCACACCTCACGCAAGGTGAGCGCAACGCGCGCTTCCGGCGCCAGAGATGGATGACAGCAGGTAAAGATCAGGCGCAGCCGATCGTCTTCAAAACGATCATCCTCAAGGCTGTTCTCTGGATTGGAGCGTTCCGCCGAATTCCATTGCGCTTCGAGATAACGCGCAAGCTCGTCTTGAGACGCATCAAATCTTGCCCGGCGACGCAGAGTATCAAGGGCTTTGAATCGGGCCGTCGAAATCAGCCATGGTCGTGGGTTGCCGGGTACGCCATTTTTCGGCCACAGGCTCAGCGCAGCCGCAAAGGCTTCGTGCATCGCCTCTTCGGCAAGATCAAAATCACCGAGCAAGCGGATCAGAGTGGCCAGGATTCGTCCCGAATCCACGCGATAAAGTGAGTCGAGCAATTCGCGTATCTGGTCGGTGGAACGCGCGGAGATGACACGCTCGGACATGACGACGACCTTAGCAAACCGGCTACCCCGAATCAATTTGGCAAACGGCGATCGATGCCGGCAGATCGAGGATTCTTTGTAGCACCGGTATCTTGCCCGCTGGCTTCGGAGGTGGGCAACCCCTACGGTGGGCGGGACGCCCACCGGACACCCGCCGGGACGGCGGCGCTACGAACTGCGACCACAAGGTCGCCCCGCCACGTGGATAAAAGACTAGTGACAAAATTGCAGGTTGTTCGTCTACGACAACGGGCACTACGCGGCCGCTTTTCGGAGACACAGACTTGCGCACACCCAACTCGAGATTCATATTCGTTTGCGCAATTGCGCTCACAACGCTGCTGCACGCTGGACCTCGCGCAAATCTTCAAGCCGCCGATGAGCAGGCTTCTCCTTACGCAGTTAAGGGAAAGGTCGACGAGCCACGACTGTTCGGCGAGGGAATTATCTCTACCGTTGACGACGAGATTGGTGGGGCGTTTAGTCCTGACGGTACGGAGTTCTACTTCTCCCGCTTTGTCCCCTACACGACTTTCCCTCGTATAGGAATAATGTGTGTTTCGCGCTATCGCGGTGGAAGCTGGAGCGATCCCGAAGCGCTGCCCTTTTCGGGCAAATTTCTGGACTATCCACCCAAATTTGATTCCAGCGGCAAGCGAATGCTCTTTGCCTCGTCCCGACCGCTGAGCGATGGCAAGCGAGGAAGCATACGAATCTGGGAAGTGAGCCGCAAAGCGGATGGATGGGGCGAGCCTGAGCTGTTGCCCGCACCAGTGAATCCGCCCGGCAGTTCATGGAATGCGGACCCGTCTGTAACCAGCGACGGCACGCTTTACTTTAGTTCGGACCGCGGCGGTCCTGGCACGCTGCACATTTATCGGTCACGGTTGGTTGACGGCAAATACTTGGAGCCGGAAAAACTCGGACAGGAAATCAATTCTGATTTCAACGATTACCAGCCATACGTTTCACCCGACGAGAAACTTCTCATCTTCGCCTCGTCCGGGATTGGTGGCCCGCCCTATCCCCACCGGGCGCAAGACTTGAACACGGGTGGCAAGCCCTATCCCCGCGCCGATCTTTACATCAGTTTCAACCAGAATGGACATTGGACCCCCGCACAGCATCTCGAACACCACATCAATACCTTTGCCGAAGAAGAGTTCCCTTTCCTGACACCGGACGGCCGCTATCTCTTCTTCAGCAGTGAGCGCAGCCCGTTCACGGTACCTACTGCGCGGCGTCTCAGCTACGACCAACTCGAGCACGATCTGCACTCGATTTTTAACGGTCACGGGAACGTGTTCTTCGTCGAAGTGGATGCTTTGGAACTGCCCAAGTGACAATCGAAATGAAAAACGGGTTACTCGCGATTGTTTTGCCTGGCCGCAATAGGCTGCACTCTTTTATTTCACCATGCCAGGGCATCGGAAGTAACGCAAACGGTGACGGATGCTCCCAAGGCTGAGTTCATCGGCGAAGGCGTGCGTCTCCAACGCCTGACGACGAATTCGGGGGAGCGCTCTCCCCGGACGGGACGGTTCTCTATTATGACATCACTGTCCCGGCCCACTATTTGTACGTGATGTGCGAGTCGCATTTACGGGACGGAAAATGGCAGAAGCCTGAGGTGCTCCCCTTTTCCGGTCTGTATCGAGACTCCGATCCAGTGCTTACTCCCGATGGTAAGACTCTTCTGTTCGCTTCGGACCGGCCACGCAATGGGGTTAAGAGTCATGACTTCTTCATCTGGGCAGCGGACAAAACCGTTGATGGCTGGAAGGAACCACGTGCGCTTGATGGGCCGGTGAACAGCGATGGCAGCCAAGTGTTTGCGTCCATGGCTAACAACGGAAAAATTTACTTCACTTCTGATCGGAACACGGGCAGGTTTGATTTCTATCGTTGCGCGGTCGGTCAATGGAAAATACCAACCGGCGGAGGACCTGGGTCCGAATATTAATGGCGATGGGATTTTGAACCTCGAGGCTCTAGATTGCGCCGGACGAGAGTTATCTTCTGATTGGAAGCTTCGGCCGCCAGCCTAGCTTGGGCAATTCCGATCTGTTTATCAGCTACAACCGCAGTGGCGCCTGGACCAAACCGGTCAATCTTGGACCCGAAATCAACACAGCGGCCCGCGAATATAGTCCAAGGATTACTCTTGATGGCAAATGGCTGATATTCACCAGCGAACGAGGTATGCAGACCGACAAACGGGACCAACCCATGAGTAGCGCCAAAATCAGCTCGAAAGCGCGCGGCATATTCAACGGACTTGGAAACTTGTACCGGATTCCGATGGATCAAGTCCTCCGAACTACCTCCCAATAGAGCATTGCCTCAGGATTCAGTGCAGACCTGCGCTTGAGCCAAAAGCCAAAATACGGTCTAATGGCGCGTGCTTCAGCAACGCGCTGTGCCTAACCCCAGTTTCG
>CAWCQR010000004.1:0-28047 GCA_963797725.1 Terriglobia bacterium | reverse complement strand
AGAATCATCCGCCGCTGGCGCGAACTTGGGGGAAACGCCGTAGTCTTTGATGTGAAAGATAGCGACGGAGTCATAAATATTGCGTTTGATCATCCCCTGGCCGGAGGACACAAACCGGTTATTCGCGACCTGCCGAAGCTGACTCGCTTTCTGCACTCACAAGGCATGCACGCCATCGCGCGGGTAGCGATTTTCCGCGACGAGCGGCTGGTAGTGGCGCATCCGGAACTGGCGGTGCAATCCCACAAGACCGGACAGGCGTGGCGCGAGAACGACAAGCTGGTCTGGACCGATCCGTCGCAGCCCAAAGTGCAAGACTTTGACATTGCCCTAGCCAAGAAGGCCGCCGAAGCCGGAGCCGACGAGATCCAGTTTGACTACGTCCGCTTCCCTGCCGAGGGCGACCAGAAAGACGCGAGCTTTGCATTTCAGGCGGCGCATCCCGACTGGCATCGCTCCGACGTGATCGCAGATTTCCTGAAGCATGCCTACGCCGAGTTCACCCGACAGGCGTGCTGCTCTCGTTGGACGTATTCGGAATCATGGCATGGCAGCGCCCGGTAGATCTGGCTCACACCGGGCAGGATATTGTTCGCATGGCAAAGTCGTGTGACGTGCTTTCACCGATGATCTATCCGTCCCACTTCTTCGGCATGGATGGGGTCGCGCGTCCGGGTGACGCGCCGGAGCACTTTATCGGTGAATCCATGGACCGCTTCGAAAAAATCACCAAGGGCAGTGAAGTAGTGATCCGCCCCTGGCTCCAGGCCTTCGCCTGGCGCACCAAGACGTATTCCCCGCAATACATCGAGACGCAAGTGCTCACCGCCAAAAACAAAGGCGGCATAGGCTTCTTGTTCTGGAACGCCAACAACGATTACAGCAAACCATACACCGCGATGCCGGAAATGAAAGCGGCGAAGGACAAGTATTTTCGCGGAGACGAAGTGAACGGGAAAGCTGCCATCGCGGATGCGGGGGCGGCTGCCCGGTAGCTGGCCCGAGAATGCCTCGCTGGAAAGTGGCCGCTTCCGCCTCAGCTGTAGTCTTGAACGCTGTCCGTTTAGCTCCAACCGCAGCTGTTCACGGCAAACGCACGAAACCATGCCTGGTGTCATCTAGGGCACGGTAGTAGCCGACCACCTCTCCTGCTGCATTTATGCCGATTGGATTTGTGTAGCCGGATCCCGGAAAATGAATACGAAGATATTCCCCACGAAATGACGTAAACCCGTCGTCGAATCCTGATATATCTTGCGTGTATCCGATGACCTGTCGGCGGTCATTGAGCCCAAAGCAAAAAGTGGAGTAAGCCCCAGGAAATGCAAAGATCGTAAATTTCCCTGAATGGTATGCGAAGCCGCCAGACGACAGTGAGCCTTGACTATGAAATGTTCCAACGACATCACCAAGCTCATTCAGCCCCCACACATCGGTATAGTCAGACCCCGGGACATCGATAACTAGGAAACGTCCGGACCTCCACTCAAAGCCGTGCATTTGCCGTCCGCGATCCATATAACGCCCCACCATCTCCCCGCGATTGTTAATGTTTAGCACCTCGGTGTAAATCGAACTCGGGAAGTCAAGCGTAGTGAAGATCTGGGATCTAAACAAAAAACCGTGATAAACGCCGTCACTCAATATGTAAGAACCCACAATTTGACCTGAATCGTTAATGCCATAGGCTATGCTGCGTGCCGCGCCGGGGAAATCGACGGTCGTGAACACACCTGCGGAGAGCAGAAATCCGTGTAGAGTTATCCCGTCGCTGTAGTCCCCAACAACTTCACCAGCATTGTTGATTTTTAATGCTTCCGTCGAAACCGCACTCGGCACATCGATCGTCGTCCAGGTGGTAGCGGCCTGGGTCAGCGGAACAGCGGCCAGTAACAGAATCAGTGGCCGAAGCACTTTCGCAAAGGCATTCATTGCGTCACCTCAAAAGAAGTTTCCATTTAACGGGGCCGGGCAGGGGGGACAACCGAACGCTGAGAATTGTGCTCTAAGCAGGCGCAGTGGTCAAGACCGAAACATGCATTCCGCGTGTGTTCACCCGACCTTTTGCCCAGCCAGCGGAGTGAAAAGTTTTGTCACAGTAATAGCCCAAACGGGCCTCTTGCCACCGCACGGCGTCGGGTATAATTGCGCCTGATTTTGCTGTCTGTGGGGCAGACAGCCCAGGCGGTTGTCGCTACGTGGTCGCACAACAGGTTCGACGCGAAAAAACGCATCCCCCTGCACTACCGGTGAATCACTTCTACTCTAAGGGAGCCATTCATGGCCATTCAGAAGACGGAAAAAATCTGGCACAACGGCAAACTCATCCCCTGGGACGACGGCGCAGATCCATGTGATGTCGCACGTGGTGAACTACGGATCCTCGGTATTTGAAGGCATCCGCTGCTACGACCACCCAGCCGGGCCAGCCATTTTTCGTGCCAAGGATCATATGCAGCGTCTGCTGGATTCAGCCAAGATTTACCGCATCGATGTGGACTTTACCCGCGACGACCTGGTTGCCGGGATGCTCGAACTGGTCAAGGCAACGGCGTAGCGCCGTGCTACATCCGCCCCATCGTGCTGCGCGGCTACGGCGAAGCTGGCGTGAACCCGTTTAATTCGCCGACCGAAGTTTATATCTGCAATTATCCCTGGGGAAAATATCTCGGCACCGACGCCGAACAGGGCGTCGACGTGTGTGTCTCTTCATGGACGCGCATTGCACCGAACACCCTGCCCGCCATGGCCAAGTCGGGCGCGAACTACATGAACTCGCAGCTCATCAAGATGGAAGCCATCTCAACGGCTACGTCGAAGGCATCGCGCTCGACGCCAATGGCTACGTGAGCGAAGGTTCGGGCGAAAACATTTTCCTGGTGCGCAACGGCACGCTTCAAACAGCGCCGCTCGGCAACTCTGTGCTCCCGGAATTACTCGCGACTCCGTGTTGCGTATCGCCCGCGAATCTGGGTATCCCGGTGGTGGAGCAAGGTATCCCGCGCGAACTGCTGTACATTGCCGACGAAGTTTTCTTCAGCGGCACCGCGGCCGAGATCACACCGATTCGCTCGGTCGACAAGATCAGCGTGGGCAATGGCGTCATGGGACCGATCACCCGCGCTATCCAGAAAGAATTTTACGCCATCGTGGGTGGCGAAAAAGATGATCGCTTCGAGTGGCTGACGCCCGTTGCGGTAAGCGTAAAGCAACCGGTCAGCGTCTAGAAGATTCTCTCGTACGCGTCAGGGCGCATCCGCGCCCTGTTTCGCTTTTGGGAAGATTCTTAGCTCAAGCAAGGAGAAGCACCGCATGTCCACCGCCCGAGCAAGGTCTTACTCCGGAATTTGCAGCAGGCTATCGAGCCGATCATGCTGGATGGCTTATCGCGCGAAATCGAAACCACTAAGAAAGTTCTGGCCGCGATCCCCGACGCCAAGGCGAACTATCGCCCTGATCCGCATGGCCGCACCGCTTGGGAACTGGCCTGGCATCTGGCCAATACTGATGTGCAATTTCTGGATGGCATCGCCGACCTGAATTTCAACATGGCCAATCCGGAAAACAAACCGAAGACCATCGCCGAACTAGTGGATTGGTATGACACGAATTTCAAGCGCGGCATGGAGCGGGTGGGCGCGATGAAGCCCGAACAACTAGCCACGCCAGTCAGCTTCTTCGGAGTGTTCAACTTCCCGGCGGTGTTTTACCTGGGATTTTTGAACAACCACTGCATCCATCATCGTGGACAGCTTTCGACCTACCTGCGTCCGATGGGAGCGAAGGTGCCATCGATTTACGGAGGCAGCTACGACGAACCGTTCCAGCCACCGGCCGCAGCGGGATCGGCTGCGTAGTTCAAAAAGATCTGAGCGAGCCGCCCTGACGGGCGAGCTTCACGCTGCTCAACAGCCGCCGGTTCGTATCAGGCTATCGCTTCAGCGATAGCGCAAAGGATGCAAAAATCAACTTGGCCTTTAGGCCCTGCACGCATCGTTGGGGCCTGTCATCAATCTGAAGCCGCCCTGCGGGGCGGCTTTTCGAGTTGCCATAGCAGATAATTCACTTCCTTCTCTTGCCCTTTCGAACGAGAGGACTCGTTACAGGCGCATGGAACAGCGCTTCCAATTTCGGATCGGGTTCATCGAAGTCATCTGCCATCCACACCTTGCCCTTATCGAAGCCCATGGGACGAGTTGCTTTCTTCCCCGTCACTGGAGCTAGACGCGCAACCGGCTTTCCTGCGCGGCAAATAGTAACTTCTCCTCCGGCAGCCACACGCCGCAGCAAGCCGTAAACTGGGCTTTCGCTTCTCCGATGTTGATTTCCATTATTTTTATTGTGGACGCAGTCTTTCGCCCAGTAAAGCCGATTTCACCCTCTGGATTGGTCGAAACAAGACTTGGATGCCGCGATCCCTAGCACTTTCGGCCATTACTTAGGTCATCTTGGGCCCGGTGACGTTTCGGTTCATCATGGTTAAGTGCGTCAGCGCTGGTTCTCACCGGACACTGCCCACTGACCACTCTTCGAGGGGACGTGTCGAATGAATATTGATGATCTGCTTCGAATTGCCATGGAGCGCCGCGGCTCCGACTTGCACTTGAAAGTTGGCAACTATCCCCACCTGCGCATCGATGGCGAACTGATCCCGCTGACCGACCAGCCGCGCGTCAGCGCCGAAGACATGCTGACCATGGCGTTCAGCATGATGTCCGCCCGGCAAAAGCAAAAATTCAAAGAGACCACCGAAATCGATATGGCCTACGGCGTGGCCGGACTGGGCCGCTTCCGTGTGAACGTCTTCCAGCAGCGCGGCAACGTAGGACTGGTGCTGCGCGTCATTCCCACCAAGATTCGCGCCCTGGACGAACTGTATCTGCCGAAAGTCGTCGAGCAGATTTGCGACATGCCGCGCGGGCTGGTGCTGGTCACGGGCGTCACCGGCTCCGGTAAATCAACCACGCTGGCCGCCATGGTCGACCGCATCAATTCCACCCGCGCCGAACACATTATCACCATTGAAGACCCTATCGAATTTCTGCATCGCGATAAAAAAGGCTATGTCAACCAGCGCGAAGTGGAAGTGGATACGCCCTCGTTCTCGGCGGCGTTGCGAGCTTCTTTGCGTCAGGATCCCGACGTCATCCTGGTCGGCGAAATGCGCGATCTGGAAACCATCGGCACCGCGCTGCACGCCGCCGAAACCGGTCACATGGTTTTCTCCACCCTGCACACGCTTGGACGCGGTCGAAACCATCAACCGTATCATCGCGGTCTTCCCGCCGCCGGAGCAGAAACAGATTCGCTTGCAGCTTGCGGCAGTTCTGCGCGCGGTCATCAGCCAGCGCCTGGTGAAGCGCTGCGACGGCGATGGCCGCGTGCCAGCCGTCGAAGTCATGATCAATACCGCCTACATTCGCGAATGTATCCTGGTGCCGGAAAAAACGCGCGCCGTTCGCGACGCCATTTCCGCCGGCACTTCGCAGTACGGCATGCAGACCTTCGATCAGTCGCTGTGGGATCTGTTCCAGGCCGGGCTGATCAATTACGAAACCGCGCTGGAAAACGCGTCGAACGCCGACGACTTCAAGCTGCGCATGCAGGGTATTTCGTCGACCAGCGATCTGTCGCGCAACGCGATGCAGAGCTGCTGGCTTCGGCGGACATTAAAAAGTGTGTCCTCCTGAGGCACTTTACGGGCGCGCCTTCGCGAGCGCGCCCTTTTTTGTTCGCAGCACTCAGCACAGTGGTTTTCAGTTCGTTATTGGCTGACGAGATCGGCTAGCACCAAACGTGCTGGCGTAGTTCTTGCTGCAGTGTGGCGTGCGCCCAGGACCATTAGCGCGTCGTGCAGCGACGAAATATCGAACACGTGGTCCAGGCGCAGTCGCTCCAAGGTCTCCATTCACAAAGTGCGAGGGATTGACGAGCTTCAGTTGGATGCCGCGTAACACGTCCAGTGATGCAATGACACCAATGCAGTCAAGGCCACCGGCATCAATCGTCTCCACATCGGTAAGATCGAGCACGACAATTCGCGTGTCGTGCTCGCGACACCACTGCTTCTCTAAGCTGCAAACCGCTTCCGCCGCGAACTATGCGTCCGAAGCACCGTACTACGGCTACATCTTCGATTTTTTCTACATCGATGGTAACATGATGGGTTCCTTGCTCTCTACCAACTTAGACGATGTGACTTGTTGGACGTCACCAAGTAGAAGAACGCCAAGTTGTCACACAATTTCAAAAACTTGTAAATCCTTTCCTGTGAGATCGCTTCCCATTACAATGCTATGTTACGGAAAATGTCGTTCTCAGTTCCAAGAAGTTTTTTACCGAGAAGACGAGCTTTATACCATACGCAGTTGGCGCGCTGGGCCGGCACATGCGCTCTGTAGCGGAGCTTAAACGCCTGCTGCGCCGCGGGTGGAAGCCGAAACCGAAATCGGTCAAACGCTTGTGGAACTCGTGATCCGGCGCTTGAAAGACCGCGGCTATTTGAATGACGCCAATATGCGGCATCCTATTCCTCCCTCCGCCGTGACAATCGAGAAATTTGGACGCAGGCGGGTCATCACTGATCTGAAAGTTAAGGGTATTCACGGAGAGGTAATTGACAAGGCTATCGACGTCGCCTATGAAGAAGTAAATGAAGAGAAGCAAGCCCGCGACTATCTGCATCGCAAACGATTGCAGAAGCCTAAGGATCAGAAGCAAGCCGCGCGGATTTTTCGTCAACTAATGCGCGCAGGCTTCGGCTCAAAAACGATTTTCACGATCTTGAAGAAGTGGGATGTGGAAGAAGAAATGTTGACGGCGCTGGAAACAGAAATGCCCGGTGGCGAGTAGCATTGCGTTTGCGAACGAAATGCTCCATACTTCCAGCCACCCCACGGAAAATTGAGGAGAAACAACTATGAGATCGAAGCTTGCAACCATACTCTGCGGCCGCGTTACTTAGTGTGGCGTCACTGGCGTACGCTCAAGGCGCAGCAACCGACGTCGACAATGCTGCCAAAGACACCGGACACGCCACCAAGAAAGCCGCCAAGAAAACGGCGCACGCGACCACCAAGGCGGCCGATAAGACTGCGGACACCACTACCGATGCGGCAAAGAAAACAGGCCATGCCACCAAGACCGGCGCTAAAAAGACCGCCGACGCCACCTCCAAAGCCGCAGACAAAACCGCCGACACCACCACCGACGCCGCCAAGAAAACCGGCCACGGAGTGAGAAGGGCGTAAAGAGTGTCGGCCACGGCGTGAAAAAAGGTGCGGAAAAAACTGACGATGCGGTGAAGTAGGATATCCCGTGGCACCGGCGTGCAGCCAGGCTTATTCTTCAAATCGCGAAGAACTGATGTTGGCTTCCCGCAACCCTGGTTCTTCGCGTCCCCTGTCCTGAGTGTGTCTCAGGTTATACCGATCGCATTCCCTTCACCGGTGCGTAGTCCCGGGCGAACCGCGACCGGATGCTAAAATCGAAGCTTGCAATCACCCCAAAACCGCATGCTGACTGGCTCCGAAATTCGCCGCAAGTTTCTGGATTTCTTTGTCCAGAAGGGACACCGCGAGGTGCATTCGTCGTCGCTCGTCCCGGCAAACGATCCCACGCTGCTGTTCACCAACGCGGGCATGAACCAGTTCAAAGATGTTTTTCTCGGACTGGAAAAGCGCGACTACAACCGCGCCACTACTTCGCAGAAATGCGTGCGCGCCGGCGGCAAGCACAACGATCTGGAAAACGTCGGCTTCACCAACCGCCATCACACGTTTTTCGAGATGCTGGGAAATTTTTCTTTCGGCGACTACTTCAAGAAAGATGCCATCGCCTATGCGTGGGAGCTGATCACTTCGCCCGAGTGGTTCGGAATTCCGAAAGAAAAATTTTACGTGACCATCTTCAAGGGCGAAGGCGGCGTTGCCGCGCGACGCTGAAGCTTACGACTTGTGGGTCGCGCAGGGCGTGACGAAAGATCGCATCTTCGAGTTTGGCGCGAAAGACAATTTCTGGCAGATGGGCGACACCGGCCCCTGCGGTCCGTGCAGCGAGATTCATTACGACATGGGCCTGGCGGCTTCGGATCAGGGACACACGGATTGCGCTTTTGGCTGCGACTGCGGACGCTATGTCGAGATCTGGAATCTGGTGTTCATGCAGTTTGACCGCGATGCCAGCGGGCAAGCTGAATCCGCTGCCCAAGCCGTCGATCGATACGGGCATGGGGCTGGAGCGGATTACGGCGGTGCTGCAGGACGTAGATTTCGAATTACGACACGGATTTGTTCACGCCGCTGATTAAGCGAGCGGCGGAGTTGACAGGCGACACGGCCATGTGGGGACGGGGCTTCGCCCCGTCCAGGCCGAGCAAAGCTCGGCGCCCACAGTCCGCCCACAAATCTGCGGCTTCCTTGCGCGTCATCGCCGACCACTCGCGTGCCGCAACGTTTCTCATTTCCGATGGCGTGCTGCCTTCGAACGAAGGCCGCGGATATGTGCTGCGGAAAATCATCCGCCGCGCAATTACGCATGGACGATTGCTGGGACAGACGAAACCGTTTCTGCACGAGATGGTGTTCGCGGTGCGCGACCTGATGCAGGATGCGTATCCGGAGTTGAAGGAGACGGCGGAGCGGGTTTCGAAGGCGGTGCTTGCCGAAGAAACGCGGTTTGCGCACACGCTGGACGTGGGCATTGAAGAAGCTGGAAGACGATCTGCATGCCACTGGCGAATTCGAGACAAGGGACTGACGACTTACGCCGGCGAGAAAGCTTTCAAGCTCTACGACACCTTCGGCATGCCGCTCGACTTCATGCAGGATGCTGCGCGCGATCAGGGCATCGCTTTCGATCAAGCCGGTTTCGACAGCGCCATGGCGGAGCAGCGCGACACGCGCTCGCGCTTCATGGAAAGGCGCTGCCAAGCAGACCGCGAATCCCGCTTATCAGCAACTTCCGAAATCGGAGTTCGAAGGCTATCGGCAGACGCGCTCCGAAGGTTGCGAAGTTCTGGCCATCATTAAGAACGGTCAGGGCGCGCAGGAACTCAAGCCGGGCGAGGAAGGCGAAGTCATTCTCGATCACACGCCGTTCTATGCCGAGTCCGGCGGACAGGTTGGCGATCGCGGATGGCTTTACTCGCGACGATCACAACACCATCGTTGCCGAAGTGAAGGGATGCTACTACCCGGTTCAGGGTGTGCGCGCGCACCAGGTGTCATGAAATCCCCACCCAACGAAAACCGCGTTGGGTGGGGCACCCTTCGCGGTTGGCGACAAAGTCGATGCCGTGGTGGACACCGACATTCGCGAAGTCCACCATGCGCAACCACACCGCCACGCATCTGCTGCAGGCCGGACTGCGCGAAGTTCTGGGCAAGCATGTGAAGCAGGCGGGATCGCTGGTTGCGCCCAATCATCTGCGCTTCGATTTCTCGCATTTCACCGGCGTGGAAGACGAAGAGCTGCAGGACATCGAAGACATCATTAATAAAGAAGTTCTGCGCAACGAGAAGGTCGAGGTCATCGAGGATGTGCCGATCGATGTCGCCGTCAACGAATATCAAGCGATGGCGCTGTTCGGCGAGAAGTATGGCGACCGGGTGCGCGTGATCAAGATCGGCGACTTCTCGACCGAACTTTGCGGCGGCACGCACACCGGCGCGACCGGCGAGATCGGGCTGATCAAGATTCTGAAAGAAGGCAGTGTGTCGTCGGGAGTGCGGCGGGTGGAGGCGGTCACGGGCGAAGGATCGCTGCAACATTTCCGCAAAGATCATCAACTGGAAAACGTGGTGGCCAGTTTCGTCGGGCCCACCCTTTCGCAAAAAACGCGAAAGGATGGGGCACCCGCGACGGACGAAGCAGTCCGCTATCTCCGGCGGAAGCGCTGAAGCTCGAGCTCGAGAAGAAAGACGCGGAGATCAAGCGGCTGGCACGCGAACTCGATCAGGCGCGCATGAAGTCGGCGTCGTCTTCGGTGGCATCGGCGGGCGAGCAAGATTAAAGAAGTGCGAGGGCGTGAAAGTGCTGGCGCATCGGGTGGACAATCTGGAGCGCGCGCAGATGCGCACGCTGGTCGATCAACTGCGCGACAAAATTGGCTCGGGCGTGGTGGTGCTTGGCTCGGCGACCAATGGCAACGTTTCGCTGATCGTCGGCGTCACCAAAGATCTCACCAGCCGGGTTCAGGCCGGAAAAGTCGTGGGCGCGGTCGCGCAGAAAGTTGGCGGCAAAGGCGGCGGGCGTCCCGATCTGGCGGAAGCCGGAGGAAAAGATCCCGCCGCCCTGGATTCCGCTTTGGCGGATGTTTATAGTGTGGTGGATTCGCTGTTGGGAAAATAATCGTTAGCCAATTAGTCGTTGTGGGAACTGCTCAATAGGTCCACAGGAAATTGTTTGCCCGCATTGCGGGAGCTCACTATGGAAGACCGCATCCACTTCACCAGTCGCAACGGCCAGCGCATTCTTCTGATTGATCTCTCTCACTGCAGTGCCGCAGACGTGGAAAAAATTTGCCGCTTGGTTCCCAAGTTCGTCACCGCCGAGCCGAAAGGCTCAGTCCTGCTGCTGGCGGACTTTACCGGAGCAGAACTTAGCCGCGAAGCGGTCACCGTGCTTAAGGAAGGCACCGTGTTCGACCGGCCTTTCATCAAGCGTTCGGCATGGGTGGGAACCGAGTCGATCCCAAAAGTTTTCTATGAAAACATAAAGAGTTTTTCACAGCGCGACTTGCCAGCCTTCAAGACGCGGGAAGAAGCCATGGAATGGTTAGTGAAAGAATGAAGCCTGCCGAAACTGAGCCCGTTGGGCGCGTGCATTTTGTCCTTCACAAGCGGCAGCCTATCTTGTTCGCCGACTTCACCAATTGCACGCCGCAGCAGATGCTGCAGGTGGTAGATCAGGTTCAGGCCGAGATCAAGAAGCATCCGCCCAACTCCCTCCTGACTATGGCGGACTACACGGGAGCCCACCTGGACAAAGCGGTCGCGACGCGAATCCAGGAAGCTTTGGTTTTTGACCGCCCCCACGTAAAGCGCTCCGCTTGGGTCGGAGCGGAAAACCTGCCTAAAGCCTTCTACGAAAAGTTCAAGAGCTTCTCGCAACGGGAACTACCAAAATTCGCGTCGCGGGAAGAAGCCATGGAATGGCTAGTCAGTTCCGAGTAACGACTGGCCAGTAGCCAAAAAGCCATCGCCGTAACGCAACAACTCCACTCTAGTTTTCGCAAGGTACAGGTTTGCAAGGTTCTCGGTACTAGCTACTCGGAACTGATATTAACTTCTCCACTTCAACGTAACCGGCCCGCCATCGGGTGCTTCATTTCTTCGCCGGTTCGTCTTGACTTCCAGTACGCTGCCTTCAACCGGAAATACCATTTCGCGGGACGGTCGGCGTCGTCGATCAGCATCAGGTGCGGGTTGTGCTTCAGGCCTTCGGCTTGCATTTCCATGGTGTGGCGGTCCTGCTCGACGAACTTTGCAAAGACAAATTTCAGCAGCTCCGGCGCCGAACGGCACCCAGCGAAAAATATTCCAGCACGCAACCACGTCAATGCGGCAGTGGTTGCGGGTGATCGGCGTCACCGTGGTCAGGGACGAGAACCAGTACTTCCCTGCCCGAATGGTTTCGAGCCGCAGATTGGGCAAGACGAAATCGATGGTCGTCGTGATCGAATCGGCGTCGGCATACAGGCGCAGCAACTTGTAGGGCGCGCTGTTTGAGCTGGGCGTGTGCGCGCTCATGCGGAAGCCGTTGGGAATCGGCTCGAAATGTCTTCTGCTTTTCGTGAATGCTGCTCGCGGCTGCGCCACCACCATGCCTGGTGGACAAACGGTCCGTGTGCGGGATCCATCAGGCCGATGATTCCGTGGTCGACGCTGACAGGGCATGCTCAGCGGTGAGATAGGCGGTCTTGTACTTGTCGCTGAAATTCGGCACTCGGGGACAGGGCAGGTCGGCTCATCGCGGCGCGCGAATCCTGCGCCGGCAGGACCTGGTTCGGGAATGAACACCCAGATGAATCCGTCGCGCTCTTCGCAGGCGATAGCTGCCCGCGTAAATGCGATCCACTTTCAGTTTCTGATCGGCGGTGAGCGAAGGGATCAGCTGGCACTGGCCGCTGTGTGCGTCGAATCTCCATCCGTGATAACTGCACTCGACCTGCTCGCCGTCGAAGTGTCCGCAGGAAAGCGGCATGCCGCGATGGGGGCAGGCGTCGCGCAGGGCGAAAGGTTTGCCCTGGGGTCGCGCCCGAGGACCAGCGGAATTTCCAGCAGCATGGCCTTGTCGTAGTGCGATTGCGGTCGAGCTGGTCGCGCCGGCACCGCCCGGTACCAGAAGCCGGGCAACATGAGCGAGTCGGGCGCCTGCCGCTGAGGTGTTTCGTCAGTCATATTTCGCGGTCGGGGGAACAGAGGAGGGTACTACATTTTCATTGGCACTGGCAGCCCCGGCCGCTGTCGTAGTGGATCGTAGGACCGAAAACGCCTAGTCGTGCAAACCTCCAGACTCAAATGCCGGCCGCGGCGCAGGCTTCACCGCGAATTTCTCCGCCCACTTGATTCGCCCCGTCATTTGCATCACTCCGAATAGCGTGACGATCGAGCCAATGGTAATGGCAAGGCCGGTGAATCCCTTGAAGAAGAACGCGTACGAAAAGAGCACCAGGTAAACCAGCTGTGCAATCCCCGCCTCCACCGCCGCAAATCGGATTCCCACTACCAGGCGCAGATAACTCACCACCAGGAATACCGACACCAGCGAGCAGATCACAAAAGCCGCGTGGATCGAAATATGGTCCACCAGGTACGCCATCAGTAGATGAAACGCAAAGAACGCGGTAGCCAGGAAAAAGTAATTCATCGGATGCAGGTCAATACCGCGCATGGTCGTAATGATGAACATCAGGAAAAAGAAAAAGAACAACGAGACGGGAGCGAAGAAACTGATCTGTCCGGCAAGCGGACCGGGTTGCAACTTCTCGGGCATAGTTGCGCCAATCTGCAGACCGGAGAGCAAATTATTGTACTTCCACGTCATGTCCAACCGTCCGGCTCTTCCTGCTTCTCGGTCGGCGAAGGCTGTCCGCTGGAAAATCGATGTCTTTGAAGTTGGTGTGCATGCTCAGCGCGAAATCGTGCACCTGAGAAACCTGGTCGCCGAATTTGTAAACCCAACTGCTCATGCCCTGCGACCGGTAGGAAAATTTCAGGGGCAAACCGCCCGACGCTGGGATGGTCGCGGAAACCGTGGCTCCGTTGCTGTCGGTTCTGATGGGCAGCGCCTGTCCATTGGCCGTGATCGCAAGGTCGTCATACACCGCCTGCGATGCGGGAAACTTCAATTGAAATGAAGCGTATTGACTTTGCGCAGTGGGATTCTGAAAAACGTACGCCCCCGAAAACTCCACCGCGTATGTGCTGTACCAAAGCAGGCCTTTCTGCCGGGGATCGAGCCGGATCGCAACATTGACTCGACTGCTCTCCACCGGTAGATCAACCGGCACCGATTCCGTCACCTCGCGGGATACTTTGTGTCCCTGTTCCGATGACACCTCTGTGTGAGTGCGTTTCACCCAGTAGTTGGCCGCTGGAGGCGCCTGTACCTGCGGGCTTCCCCAGCTTGCGGCGACTTTGTTTTCCAGGCGATCCCCGGCCGAGTAGGTACGGGAAAAGATTGTCCCGCCCAGGATCATCCAGGCACGGTTGTGCACATGAAGATGAAAGAAATGGCGGCAATGCGCTTAACCATATCGCGGCCCTCCACGATGAGAAGTACTTTATGATACAAATGACATTTGTCAAACTATTCCCAAACCTCCGCTAGCGCCCGTGAAACGTGCGGTTTGCACATCGATGGCGTGCTTTACGTCACAGACGGTGTACCCGCCAGCCCCATTATTTGCTTAGCAAGGTCCGCCGGAGTCTAACTTTGACCCCAGTTCAGAAGGCGCGGGCCAGGAGTTCGCCATGCGGAGAATCATTTTATCCGTCATCCTGATCACAGCAATGGTAGCGTTGGCTCAGGAAAAAACATCGTTAGTAGTGAAAGACAGTTCAACCGCGACCGGGGTAGTAATCGTGACTGGCGTCATGGGGGCACAGTCGGTTGAACTGCAGTGCAACCAGAACTCGCCCAGCTGCGTGCCACTCAAGAGCGGCAAGTACATCATGGTAGTGCTGGCGAAAAACATGGCATGTACGACTGGAAGAACGCGGATGTCTATCCAGAGACGGCAAATCCGGACAGCCACGAGAAAATAGGCGAATACCGCCTGACAGAAAAATAACTAGTGACCAGTGGGTGGGGCGGAATCTTTTGATTCACCTCAACACACGATCATTTCGCCCGCTTGAGAACCGCAGTGTTGCGCTCATCGCTGGCGATGATGCGATAGAACTTCTTCAATTGCTCAGCTTGGCTCACCGCTCAGTTCCTTGACCTCAAATCTGCGCGTATAGCGTATTGTGTTTCCGTTGACCTCGGTTTTCGAGTGATAGCTGGCGAAGCCGTATTCAGCATCCACTTCGGGCGGAAGGTCGTCAACCACGTATCCGGCCGGCAGTGAGATCTCAAAAGCTGCGGTGTCCGAGCGCGGGCTATCAAATTCGATGGGAGATTCCCTGGCTTCCTTCGTACTCAAGGATCGCGCTGGCCTTGGATCCGACAACCGCGGGCGCAGGAGCAGTTTCCAGCGTTTTTCGCATAGCCCTCGGCATCAAAACAGCGGAAACCAAAAGGCTGATCAGTATCATGCAAATTTATTACGCTAGCCTTTTCGATACGAAAACTCGACAGCGACCCGGCGAGTAAGAGACTTCGATTGGCTTGATCCTGTCGATATCCTTGGTAACCGTCCGTAAGGCCCAGCGTTCGGTCAATGCACGATCTCCCAAGCGGGTCTCTTCCACCTCGCCGCGCAAGCTCCCGTTTGCGTCTAATGACAACTTGCCGACCCTTTCGATGCTATTCATAATCGACGGCTGTTTAGGCAGTTGCACCAGCTCGCCACCCTCGGGCAACACCAGCAATCCGTAATTCGCCTGCAGGTATCCGCCAATCTGTTCCTAGCGGAATCAACTCATTGGTTGGATCAAAAAATCCGGAGCCGCCCGGCCTTAGGATGCTGCAAGGTCGCAATCACAGAGAATCGCTGACACTATCGGCATTTGATAGCGAAGGATGGTGTCGTTAAACCCAGCATGTGCCGGCATTTCTGGCGTAATCGAACCACGCTCGCTGTTAATTACGACGTAGTAAGACTCTATTCCGATTTCGTGCAACATCGAGCCCATCAACGTGACTTTGTCTTTCAGTCGCCGTAACGATGCTGAAATATGTCGCCCGCCGGATGAGGCTGATATCCTCCGATCCCTAACTCGATAGCGACGTAGCGCACATCATGCTGGACGAAAAGCGCCAGGGCGCGCATTTTGTCGACAGGTCTTGGTACCGAGGCGGTTAGGGCAGCAACCTTCAGTTTGATTTCGGGCGAGGCATTCTCGCGGCCGGTCGTTAAGTGCTGGTACCAGGTACCCATTTCCTGCCAGTTGGTAAATCCGTTGGCCGCCGGACCGCTGGGCGGAAAGAATGAAACAATCATTTGTCCGGCCAAGCCTTTGAAAGGTGGCATATCTTCTTCGATCCGAATTGGCTTTATGTCGTTCACCACCCATTGCTGTTGAGCACCCGACGCAGTTGGCTTTAATTCAGGATGGTTTCGCCAGGTCGCTTTGTATTGCCATCCAGGAGGGACCTGTAGTGAGTAATGGCTTTCGCGGACCGGGACTTTATGTTGGAAGCGCCAGATATCCCCGAGAATCAGAGGCTGTTCCTCCACATCATATTCATATCCGACTATGTTTCCAGGATAGGCGGCGGGAATGGCCAACACCTTCGCCCTCAGGTCTGAAATCAGTTCGCTACCGTCGACTTTGGGAATCGCGACTTCCGTCGAGTCTTTTTGTCCTTTCACTTCATAATCTTTACCCTGTTCGGGAATGCACCAGCCATAGCTGTTTACCTTTTCGCGGGCTCCAAAGTACACAACCACTGTTCCATAGTCCCTTCCTCCGGGTCGCAGAATTTTGTACGCCTGCCGCACGTGGGTTCTAACCTTATCAACCGAAAGTACAACCATGTCCGTTTCGGAATACATGAGGATTGCGTCAGTTTTTTCATCGTGCGCCGGCAGTGCTGCACTGGAAAGAGTGTGCATCCAAGGTGGTGCGTCCCCGGCAGAAGCGCGAGACGCACAAGCGACCAGGCACAGACCTAGGAATAGAAAACCGCCACTTACTTTCAGTTTAGTTACTGCTGACCACGGCTGCTGGTTGCAAAACGATCTGTGACTCATCGCCGGTCCTCACTGCTTGGAAAAAACGTCGAAGTGACGAATAGTTCTCGCTGGGCACAAACAGAAAATCGATGTCAAGGAAGCGAGACAAGTGTAATTTCTCCTTATCGCCTTCCACTTTGAAGCTGTAGTTCACCACGTTGCCGGGCTGGCCAGCGATCGTTGGCAGACTGCTTACCTTCCATCCCTCAGGCAGTTGGATTGTCACATCATCCAAGCGTTGGAAAGGGAACTCCATGTAGATCGGATGAACACGATTAGCATGGTCGAACAGATGTTTCTCGGGCGCGGCGAATAGTCCAACCGTGAGAATCGCGCGGCGCCCCGCACCAGCGGCCCAACCGGGTACCTTCAGGCTGAACTCCGCCTCCAGAGATTGAGCCGAATTATTCCAATCCGGTTTTCTCACCAGCTCTGTCTCTATGGCGGCCGGAACTGACTCCCTGACTTCATCTTCCAGAAACTTTTTTCGTTCGGCTTCGTCGACGTTTCGCTCTTCCACTCGCCTTCTTGATGCTTCCAGTCCGGTGTAGGTCACCGTGATCTTCCCCCTCCAGGTCGCCCGTCTCGGAGAGTTTGAGATCGGCCTTGCGTTTGATTTGCGATTGCGCGCTCTGCGGCAAAGGAGTTTGCAACCAGGTGCCACCATCCTTGTCCAAACGCAAGCCGGGTACTGCGGTCTCGGTCAAGGGAAGCAGTCCGTACGGCGTAAACTTCGCGCCCGGCTCACAGAAAATTCCCTCCCGTTCACTTCACTACCACAAGTTGGCATCCAACTTGGAGTATCCATATCTTACCGCCGAGAAGAAATAGTTGTACCAATCAGATTCCAGACCCCATAGGCCTCCATACCGGCCGCCCGCACCAGCGCAAGATATAACCAGGTTAGAGCCGCTCCCGAACCATAGCCTGGTTTCCAGGTGTCCTCGACGTTGTCGGGATCCTTGTCCTTGGCGCGTTTCGCTTCTTGCTCACTCTTCTGGATCTCGTATGAGGTATTCCGTAGCTCTTGCACTCGCGCATAAATCTTCTGGAGCTTTACCTCCGGTGGATCGTTTGGCGAAACGATCTGGTTGACCGCCTGCTCCATAGCCTTCCGCTTGTTGAGGAAGGCTTCCAACCCATCGTTTCTCTCTTTTCCCACTTTCTTCCAGAAAACATTGGGATCGTTCTCAAATGGCTCATCCCCGCAAATGAAGTCGACACGTGCCTTCACTTCATTTTCCGGCGGCATGAAGTCCTCCGTCTGAAAGGCTGGAATGTTACTGGCCTTGAGCCAGGATGATGCCATCCTGTTCTGACTTAGGCAGCAGAGTTCCTGCAGGCAATTCCTGCCAGGTCCAGCGCAGGTGCAGATTGCTGTATTGGCTCTTGTATGGCTTCAATGAGAAACTGGCGTTCTTTGGTAAACAATTCGTTGCTGAGAATCCAATGCGAGTCATAAACGTAGTGTTCGCTCAAGTCGAGCGTATAAAAATATACAATGACGCTTCCCACCTGAACATCGGGCAAAGTAAGTGTCTTTGCCAGGTATTTGAGACCCTTGGCTTTTGCGATGGATTTATCAAAGATCTTGCCGTCAAAATTTGCGATCGTCCCATCAGGGCGAATCGTGCGAGCTCTTAGGTTCACCACTTTTCCACTGTTTTTTGAAGAACGGAATCTCGAATGTCCGCATACTTGCGGCCTTCTTCGGTGGAGTTCTTGATCCTGAAATAGTCGTATTCGTGAGAGGTTTGGCCATTGTCGTCGCGATCCACCTGGCGATATAACACAATCGCCGGCGCCCCGGGAGCAAGCGGCTCTTTGGTCATCTGCAGTTCCTCAGACACCAGGGAAGCTGGAAGCCCTCGCCGGAGTTATTGAGACCGTAGACGCAAGGCGCTGAAATGATTAGTAGCAACCAAATCTTTCCCCAGCAGGAATAAGCCGATTTCACGAACCTTTCCCTTCGCCTCCCGACGCGGCCGGGGCCGCCCCTCAGACTTATCCCGCAGCACTCTAGCAGGTCCGGGAACAGGTCTGATTTCAGTTCACTGGACGGTGTCTTCCTCAACTGAATTTGACCAGTTTCTACTCCTTGGGCCACTCATAGGGGAAAAACTTTCCCGCATCTTCTGGACTAATCTTGAAGCCCAGAGTCTCAGCAGCATGGGCTAGTACTGGATCGCGCCCATTTGCCAGGTCGGCCGCAGTTGGAACCATCACTTCGTCAGGGGTTACGCCGACATGTTCCAGGCTCTTACCATCCGTCATTACGACATCCGCGTCGGTGATCGAAGCACCAAAGAACGCGACGATATCCAGGCCAGTCTGATAGTTATAGTGCAGCGACTCCATGACGCTGCCGGAACTGTGGTCGCCAATGACGACTCCCCGTTTCTCGATCTGCACCATGCGAGCAAATAGTTCCGAACACGACGCTGAACGGCTATCGACCAACACCACCAGTTTCCCCGTGAACGGGTTGTGGTGGGACTTCGCATCCATCTTCTCAGTCTTGTTGCGCTCGACTCGATCGCCGATTTTGATATCGTTCTCAAACATTCGACCAAGCAAAGCCTTCAGGCTAATTACCGCGCCGCCCGGATTCGATCTCAAATCAATAATCAGAGCCTTGTGTTTGCGGGCGCGGTTGACCATGTCTTCTGCTTCGTTCTCGTTGAAGAAGAATTCCGGCATCTTAAGAATTTCCAGATCATCACCAACGTCCTCCCAGCGCCACCGCATCAGGCGCTCCTGATTTTCCATTTCACGAATCAGGTCAAAGATGCCGTTTGCCTCGGTGAGGTTAGTGACCGGTGGGAGTTGCTTCATCTTGGCAACAACTTCTATTGACGTTGCTCCCCGAAGGACCGCGAAGGTCAAGATGTAACGATGGCTGCGGTCGAAGAGCGTTGAAAACATATTCCATACGCCAGAAATCGGCGCGCGTGGGGTGGAACCCATTGACCGCCAATACCTCGTCTCCGCCCTTCAACCCCTTAGCTTCGGCGTCGCTTTTCGGACGCACGCGAAGCACATAGCAGTGATCCCGACCATCTGCATCTGAAAGCCATAGTCGTGCTTGTAAGGTCGAGCGGGAGGAAGAAAAAACGTGTGTGAGTCGTTCAGCGCAATCAGAGCGCCGGCAATATCGAGAGAGCCGCATTCATGGTCGGCGAGCTGTCGATTGACCTTCGCCTCCGCCACCCGGGCATCCCAATCAACCCCGTGAAACTTCGGATCGTAGTAATGCTTGCGGATGTCGTTTGAGATCATCTGCAGCATGGCGGTAGCGCGATCGTGCTCAAACTTAGTAATTCTTTGGGGTGGAGCGTCTTGTTGGGCGAACGCAGGACTGCTGAAAAGTAACGCGGTGCCTAGCAACAGGGTGCGGCAAAACGATATGGGTTTCAAGCGCACTTCTCCCAAGTCGCTCCCGCTCTTTGGGATGTGCCTGCCGGGATCGCCCCCTCAGACTTGTCGCGCAGCAATATAGCAGACGCAGACAAGAGCAACCATGACCCGATCGTGGGGGACGTCGCCATGGACCAGACCTAAGTTATTTAGGATCATTATCTTACTAGGATTATACGGTGGTTCTATGGCCTTCCGATAGGTCGCCGCTACCCTTCCCGCAGACCTATAATCGCTCTACTCTGGTAGTAGATTCTCCGTCAGGTTCCGGGTTAGGTGATGGTGGGGTTAGTGTGTTTTGCCTGCCGTCGTAGTTACGCCGAAATCCCGGTATGCGAAACCTGCCATTTCCTGATGGCAACCGTAATCGCGACCTCCCTTTCCCACCCCAACGCCATACGTGCAGGCTGAAGTAAATACTCCTCTGCAATGATCACCTCTACCACTGACGAGACGGCCGCAAGATTTACGTAAACGAAGAATCGGTCCCCAGCGCGGCAAACGGTCTACAGGCTCCGGCCGGCAAAGTTCGCTGGTGTTCTGGAGTGTGACCGAACGGCGCTGGAAGCCGGTGCCTTCGTCCAACCTGCGCGCGGCGCGCTCGGCGGCGGCGGAAGTGAACCATTACCTGGGCTCGCCGCAAGCGGAATCCGGAACTTCCCGCAACTAACTTCACTCGCGGAAAGCTGTTTTTCCAGCAGGACATTGACGCTGCCATCGACCAAGCGGCGGACGCGCACAACGTGGATCCCGAACCTGGTTCGAGCCGTCGTCAAGGTGGAGATCCAACTTCAATCCCAACGCCGTGTCCCGCAAGGGCGCGATGGGGTGATGCAGCTGATGCCACAAACCGCACCGGCAGCTGAATGTTGCAATCCGTTTGATCCGCGACAGAACGTGGACGCGGAGTCCGCCATCTCAAGAATTTAATCGAGAGCTATGGTGGGGACGTGAAGCTGAGCCTCGCCGCCTACAACGCCGGTCAGGGCGCGGTGGCGCGCAGCGGCGGCGTTCCGCGCTAGGTGAGACCGTAACTACGTGAAGAAGAATCACCGGTCTCTATTACGGGGGAACTGATCTGGTTACTACCCGGTGACCGGCTCTGGTTATGCACCGGTACGGGTCGTGCGCGACGAACGCGGCGTGCTGCACTTCAGCGAACGCGGATTGAATCGGAAAGCATGTTAATAAAGGGTCACGCGATTACGGGCAGGCAATTGAAGCAGTCAGATTGACGTCAACGCTTTCTGCGTTTGGGAGCCGGTTATGTCTCTGCCTGTTCGCAGTGCCGGCGCTTACGCCCGTCAACCTGACCTGGGCGCGCGCCCAATTTGCTTCCGCCGAGCGCATGCGCGAAGCTGAATGGACGCCCCGCGAAAGAGACGTTCCCGCCGCGAATACCAGACACGTAATCGATGCTTACCGTCGTGTGTATTACGGCGCGCCAGGCCGCGACCAAAGCTGACCCCAGCGTTGTGGCGGTGCCGAACTCATGGTGGAGATGGGCCGCCGCTTCGACGACGACAAGATTCCCGTCGGCCATCGGCAGTACCAGTTCCTGCGCCGCGAGTATCCCGGCAGCAATATCGTTTCGAAGCCCTATTTACCATTGGCGAAATTTACAAAGACGATCTGAATGATTCGGAGCGGGCGAAGTCCACGTTCCAGGAATTTCTCCCATCGCTACCCGAGAAACCATCTCGCCGACGAGGCCCGCAGCGCGCTCGCCGAATCAGGCCCAGGCCGCCCAGAAATCCGCTTCCGACATGGGTCGAGCGAAGAACTCGAAGAAACACTGAGCCTGCCGCCAACGACAACGATGCGGACAGCACCGACACCGCTCAGAACCCGCCACCAGACTCAGTGCCTCGACGGACAGCCGCAACAGGCCCGGCGCGAGATCACCGGCATCCGCCACTGGTCGACCCCCGACTACACCCGCGTTGCCATCGATCTCGAGCAGGACGTCAAGTTCGACGTCGCAGCGCATCGACCATCCCGACCGTATCTTCTTCGATCTTATTGGTACGAAACTGGCTTCGACCCTGGTGGGAAAAAGTTTCGATGTCGATGACGGCTTGCTGAAGAAGATTCGCGTCGCCACAGTTTCCAGCCAGGAAGACCCGCGTGGTCCTCGAGGTCGATGACCTTTCCGACTACGACGCTTTTCTCCTGCCGAATCCGACCGCCTCATCATCGATATCCACGGTAAGGATGCCGTGCGACCAGGAAAGAAGGCTGCAGCCCGGAACCGGAAGTGGTGGTCAGGAAAGTCTGCCGCCGGGGCCGACAAAGACCGTGATGACGGACGGCGTCCGACAATTCAGTCGATTCGGATGTCGCGGCCGCAACGGCTCCAGTAAAGCCCTCCAGGAAATCGGCAGGCGCCGACCGCCCAGAGTAAGCGCGTGGTGCAGCCAGATAACGACGACGACACCGTCGCCGAGCTGGATCCACCCCGAGATCAAACCCGCTGCAGCCACGAAAATAGGACCACCCTGGCGCCCCTCGGATGCGAAGAGCCGCACCGCCAAAACCAAGCAGCGCGCCGCCGCACCCGAATCGATATTCACGAGGCCCAACCGACCGCCAACGGCGATCGCTCCCTGATTCGCGCCCTGGGACTGAAGATCGGCAAGATCGTCATCGACGCCGGACACGGCGGCCACGACACCGGCACCATCGGCCCCAACGGCCTGCGAAGAAAAAGATCTGGTGCTGGATGTCGCGCTGCGCCTGGGCAAGCTGCTCGAAGACGCGCTTGGGCGCCGACGTCATCTACACGCGCGACGACGATACATTTATTCCGCTGGAAACCCGCACCGCCATCGCCAACGAGCAGCAGGCCGACCTGTTCATCTCCATTCACGCGAACTCCAGCAGCGACCCGAGCGCGCGGCGTGGAAACCTATTATCTGAACTTCACCTCCTCGCCGACGCGCTGGAAGTGGCAGCGCGCGAAAACGCGGTCTCGGAGAAGTCGATTTTCGAGCTTCAGGATCTGGTGAAGAAGATCGCGCTGAAGGAAAAAATCGACGAGTCGCGCGAGTTTGCCGCCGACGTTCAGCAGTCGCTGTACAGCGGGCTTGGCCGCCAAGAGTCCCGCGATACGCGACCGCGGCGTGAAGAAGGCGCCGTTCGTGGTGCTGATCGGCGCCAACATGCCCTGCATCCTGGCGGAAATTTCCTTCGTCTGCAATCCCAGCGACGAGCACAAGATGGCAGACCCGACTACCGCCAGCAGATCGCCGAATCCCTCTATCGCGGAATCTCAAAGTATGTAAGTGGATTGAGCGGGGTGAAAGTCGCCCGCATCCAAGTAATCGTTACAGTGTTTGCACTTGGAATCAGGCCTGCCGAATTCCGCCAAGCCCCGACCCGAGAACGAAACCACCGAGAACCGGGAACCGACAACTGGCAACTGGCAACTGGCAACTGTTCTTAGAGCGTAGCGCCGGCGTCCTCGCCGGCCACCCGATTCCCATTTCGGGCGAAAGTTTGTCAATAGGCAAAACTTACACGATCGGGCTTATCTCCTTGCATCCACGGGAAATATAAAGTCAGCTAACATGGCCGATCTACCATTTACTCTGTGATATAATAGAATTATCAAGATCAGAAAGGTAACGCGGCCTCTCGGGGCCGCGTTTTTTATTGGACTCATATATGAATACCGCAGGAGCTTTAATTCAGAATCACAAGGAACGCGGCGAGTGGGCCGAACTCCGATTCATGGCCCGCGTCTCCGAATTGGGATTTCGTCTTTCCAAACCCTGGGGCGATTCCGCCCGCTACGACTTTGCCCTCGAAGTCGACAACCGTTTCTTGCGTGTGCAGGTCAAATCCACCATCTCCCGTTGCGGCGGCGGATACGTTTGCACCCTCAACCCCAGCGGCGGCCAGCGCTACACCGCCAGTCAAGTAGATTTCTTCGCGGTCTACGTCATTCCCGAAGACGTCTGGTACGTCCTTCCCACCGAAGTAGCTACGCAGACCAAGTCACACTTCCTCCTCGCTCCTTGGCCGCAAAGGACAAAAGTATGAGGACTACAAGGAAGCCTGGCATCTGCTGCGAAAGAATCTGCAACCCCCGTGCCCCGAGCCCGCACCCCAGGGACCCGGCCCAGCGTCACCCACAACAGCCGGACACCGAGCCAGCCAGATCAGGCGATGAACCCAACTGAGAACCGGGAACTGACAACTGGAAACTGCATCACTAATCCAACGGACACTCCAAACCCGCCAACGTCCAACCCGCAACAACCCGGAGAGATTGCCGAAATGAGAGGCGCCATCCAACCCGCCCGCCATCAGGGTTCGACTCCAATCTCCTGCGAAACCGCCTCGCCGCATGCTTCTACCGTATTCGCCGTTAATCGTATGGGGCGGACATTTTTGTCCGTCCGCTTCTCTGGACTGTTGCTTTAGCAACTTCTCGCGTTTGAGCAGAACCTTTCGGGCACTCAGACACCCTACCTATTTTCGCGACTTGCTGCCCTGCGCAAATTCCCTGGTCGCTTCACCAAAATCCGCTACAATGCTCCCGCTGTTAATTACTTATGAGCATCACTAATGCAAAGTATTCTGTTGCCACTAACATCCAGTTCCTCGTCTTCTCCCTCATCTCTATAAGTTTGATAGGCACCTCGGTCGCGCAGTCCTCCGCCCAACCGGCTGCCAAGGCGGATTACTCTCAGGAGGCGTTTGTCTTCGAGCAGACCTCTTCCAAGCAGCAATTCGAGAACGATGGGACCTCACCCGAGGAAACGGGTGAGTTCGCATCCAGTCGGAGGCGGGGCTGCAGCTACGGCTTCCTGACTTTCTCGTATGCCAGCGGCACCGGGAACTTCGAAGTCAACTATGTAAGGGTCAAGCCTGACGGATCGGTGGTGGAGACTCCGGCGGAGAACGTGCAGGACATGACCGCCGAGATACACGCGGGAAGCTCCTTTCTACAGCGATCTGCATGAGAAACACGTGGCGGTGAAGGGTTTCGGTGTCGGGGACGTGCTCGAGTACCAGACCCGCGAGCACACTACCAAGCCTTTGGCACCGGGGCAGTTCTGGACCGCCTACCAGTTCACCAAAGACGGCATCATTCTCGACGAGCAGCTGGAGATCAAGGTACCCAGCGGGCGCGGGGTGAAATTCAAAAGCGGTCCCACTCAGCCAGCAGTAAGCGAAAGCGGCGAGTATCGCGTCTACACCTGGCACAGTTCGAACCTGGAGCCAAAGATGAGAGCAATGACAAGCGGCTTCAAACTGAACGGTTTTGGCAGCGGGCGCGGGCGAGGTGCCGCATCCCAATGTCCTGCTCAGCAGCTTTGCCAGTTGGGAGGAAGTTGGACGCTGGTACGGCGGATTTCAGGATGACCGGGTAAAACCGACGGCTGAGATTACCGCTAAAGCCGCCGAATTGACCAAGAGCGCCTCCACGGATGAGGCCAAGATGAAGGCGTTATACAGCTACGTAAGCACGCAGTTCCGGTACATCGGCGTGTCTTTCGGCATTGGCCGGTATCAGCCGCATGGCGCTGCCGAGGTCCTGGCGAACCAGTACGGCGACTGCAAGGACGAACATACCCTGCTGGCTTCCCTGCTCGCCGCTGTGGGATTCCAGCTTATCCGGCATTGATCAGCAACGGCCAGGAAGTCGAGATGCGAAGTACCCTCGCCGGGGCAATTCGACCACGTCATCACCGTTGTACCGCGAGATGGCAAACTTGTTTGGCTAGATACCACCGCCGAGGTCGGTCCTACCAGTTCCTGGTCTCAAGCCTGCGAGATAAACATGCGCTGGTGGCGTGGGGAAACAAATCGCCTGCACTGGAAATTACGCCAGCTACCGTGCCTTACGGTTCGAACCAGAGCTTGCAACCTGGTCGGCAAGTTGAACGATGCGGGCACCCTGGAAGGACGCGTCAATTTCACCTCGCGCGGCGACATTGAATTCATCTTGCGGAATGGGTTCAGATCCGTGCCTCTGCCGCAATGGAAAGATTTAGGACAGCGGATCGCGCAAAGTTTTGGGTTCAGCGGTGAAGTAACGGAAGTTGTGGCTGGATCGCCGGAAAAAACCGACGAACCATTTCACTTTTCATATAAGTACACCCGTAAAGAATTGGGGGATTGGCCTAACCGCCAGATCGTGGCGCCACTACCAATTATCAGCATGCTCGCGCCTGTCGACGATGAATTCCTGCCTCCAGGACCGCTATGGCTGGGACCACCTTTGGATGTCGACTGCCTGAGTGAAATGGAGTTGCCGCGCGGTTATCGTCCGACTCTTCCTGCGGCGATCCACCTGAAGCAAGACTTCGCGCAATTCGATGCCACCTACGACTTCAACGACGGTAAATTGATAAGCGAACGACGCTCCGAGACTTATCCCCGGGAGGTGCCAGAGAGTGAGCGCGAGCAATATAAGCAATTCATGAAGAAGGTATTGGAGGATTATGTGTCCTTCATCCCGCTGTCGTCTGGGGACGCTCCGCGAATTTCAGAGAGCAATGAGGTTCGACAGCTCCCCACGATGCGGGCTTTGCAGGACCTGCCGGATAGTCCAAATACTGAGGCGGCGCGTCTGGAAAATGAGGCAAGGGAGGCACTCAGGAAGAACGATGCGCAGACCGCCACGTCTTCGCTGTATCGCGCAGTCTCAGCCGACCCGAAGTTTACCCGAGCTTGGCTTGTACTCGGCACTCTGCTTTTGGGCCGGAAACAAATAGATGCGGGAATAGATGCGTTTCAAAAAGGCATGATCGCCGATCCTGATGAGCCCGCCATTCCCAAAGCTCTAGGCTGGAGTTTGATGGCAGCTTCAAGTTCAGCAAGCGGTTTCGGTGTGGCAACAATTCGTTAAAACTCATCCAAACGATCCTGATGGGCCGGCGAATCTGGGGAACTGCCTCTCTCGACTGCAGCGATATTCCGAGGCAGCCGCAGCATACGAGGACGCGCTAAAGATTGGTGAAAACAAACCCGCCCTGCAGGCCAAAGTTGGTTCGACCTATCTTCTGGCAGGTGACCGCGACAAGGCCGGAGTGGCGTTTGGCAGACTGGCTGACCTCGATCCTCAGGCCCTTACTCTGAATGATGTCGCCTACGAAATGGCTCAGTCCGACTTGCGGCTCCCCTTGGCCTTAGAATATGCCCAAAAAGCGGTCCGTACCGCTGAAGAGGAGTCGCAGAAGATCACACTCCCTGATCTAACGGTGGAGGACCTCGCCAGAATCAACACTTTGGCGGCCTACTGGGACACGCTTGGGTGGGTAAATGAACGGATGTCGAATCTGGGTGCCGCAGAAGACTACTTGCGCGCCTCGTGGAAATTAACCCAGGACGGGACAGTCGCTAGTCATCTTTGTAATGTCTACGAGCGCGGCCACAAGGTAGCACTCGCTATTCAGATGTGCAGCCTCGCCTTGGATCGTTTACCGATGTCGCAGGGACTGAGTCTGAGTACTGCCGACGCGGAAATGAAGGAAACGAAATTAGAGCTCAAGCATTTGACCGAGAGCATGGAGAAGTCAAAGAGCACGGTCGACGCCCCGGGAATTGTCGTTCAAGAACGCACCTTTAAATTGTCCCGTTTTCTCCAAGGGAGCGCGAGTGCAGAGTTTTTCCTGTTAATGCAATCGGATGGAACCGCTGATACATTCAAAGTCGAAGACATAAAATTCATCAGCGGCTCCGACAAAATGAAGCTTCAGGGAAAACAACTGAAGGCCATTCAATTCAATTTCCCGGTGCCGGGTAATGCGCATACTCGCTTTGTGCGACGCGGCATCCTCGGCTGCTACCAATTCACCGGTTGTTCATTTGTGCTGCTGGACCCGGCCTCGGCCAAGTCCTTGGACTAACAGAGCGAACATCCGTCGCAATGAATTTCGTGTTCCAGACGAACTGACGTAGCCTTTTCGCCTTTTCGCAGGCCATGCGGGGCTTCTCTGGAAACTTTCATCCCCGGTCTGTAGTCTAACTAGGTGTGCCGCAGGAACCAGTGCGCACACTCGTCTTCATGAGAATCCCCAGGTACATTTTCGCCATAGTATGCGTTTTATCGGCCACCACTGCCTTTACGGCGGACAACTCTTCCTCAACCCAGCCATTGCCCCGGCAATTGAGTGGAATGTGCAGGTGAAGGTACACGCAATGACAACGACCGCCGCCGAGTCCTTCGAAATGCTCGTATCAATACGGCTTCACAACCTATTTAGAGTCCGCTGCTTACTCTCGCGATGATGGACGCAAGGTCACCATCAAAGCTGCAAGATTCGCGGACA
>CAWCQR010000003.1:0-26859 GCA_963797725.1 Terriglobia bacterium | reverse complement strand
CCTGAAGGGACTCGCTGTTTCGACCGGGGCCGCTTGTTCTTCCGGAGCCATCGAACCGTCGCATGTTCTGACTGCTATGGGTTTGACCCCAGATCGTGCCCGCGCCAGCCTCCGCTTCAGTCTGGGCAAAGAAAATACCCAGGAAGACGTGGATTTTGCTCTCGCCCTGGTTCCCGCGAGCGTCAACCGCTTGCGCGAGCTCTCTCCCATTTACAATAGAAAAGCAGCTATTAGCTCCTAGCTTCTAGCTGCTACACACGCGGTTCCCTGGTTCCTCAATAAATAGGGGGCCAGGAAAAACGCAGAGCAATTGATCTACAAGCTAATAAGTAACAAGGAGCTGGAAGCTGACGTCCACAACCATCGCCGTGGCCATGTCGGGCGGAGTCGATTCGTCGGCCGTCGCGGCCATGCTGCGTGCTCAAGGGCACGAGGTCATCGGCCTCACAATGCAGCTGTGGAACCAGCGACGGCTAGCCGGTCATCCCGGCATGCCTGAAACGTCCACGGGTCGTTGCTGCTCACTCGACGACGTCTACGATGCGCGCCGCGTCGCCGAGACCATCGGCATTCCGTATTACGTCGTCAACCATGAGGAGCGTTTCGAGCGCGATGTGGTCCGCCCATTCGTGGACGAATATTTGTCCGGCCGAACGCCTATCCCATGCAGTCTTTGCAACAACCATCTCAAGTTTGACCAGTTGCTGATCGTCGCCAAGCAGATTGGTGCGGAAGCGCTGGCTACAGGGCACTACGCACGCGTGAATTTTGACGAAGCCAGCGGTCGCTGGCTGCTTCGCCGCGCCGCCGATCCTACTAAGGATCAAACCTATTTTCTTTTTGGACTCACTCAGGAGCAACTGAGCCGCACGCTGTTTCCGCTCGGAGGCATGACCAAGCCTGAGGTACGCGAACTGGCGCGCCAGTATGGGCTTGCCCTTGCCGAAAAGCCCGACTCACAGGAAATCTGCTTCGTACCTGGTGGCGACTACAAGAATTTCATCGACGCATACCTGTCCGAACGCGGGGAGCAGTTACCCGACACTGCGGGCGAGTTGGTTACGACCGATGGCGACTAGTCGGCGAGCACACCGGCATTCACAACTTCACCGTTGGCCAGCGCAAGGGCTTGGGCGTGGCTACGGGTTCGCCCCTATACGTCCTGCAAATCAAGGGGAACGCGCACCAGGTGGTGGTTGGTAGCTCGGAAGAGCTGTATACCCCTGCCTTCCGCGCGCGGAAGATTAATTTGATTTCTGTGCCGGAATTGCGCGAGCCCATGCGAGCGACCGTGAAAATCCGTCATCGCCATGAAGCCGTGCCCGCCACCATCGAGCAATCCGGACCAGATGAAATTTCCGTCACTTTCGATCAACCACAGCGAGCCGTAACCCCCGGACAGGCCGCCGTTTTCTATAACGGCGATGTGGTAATCGGCGGCGGCTGGATCAGCTAGGCCATCCTGCCAACAAATAAAAAGGCAGCGCGCTGGCGCTGCCTTTTATTTTTTCCCCTCGTTCAAAGCTTAGATGAACATTTCATCCTGCGGCACGCTGACGCCGTTGCGCCGTTTACGTTTTCCATTGATGAGGAATTCCAAGCCCGCCGTCACGCCGTTCATCAAGCCATTAATTTGCCGGACCGGAGAGATCACCGTCTTGTGCACGATGTCGGTGGTCTCTTCAACTTTATCCATGGTGCGACTTAGCAACTCGTCAGCCCGAATAACCTGCAGCCGCGCGCGGTCCACAACGTCGTTCAGCGTCGCATCTAAACGCTCTATCTGCCCGCGCATCGTGGTAGTTGCTTCGCTGACGTTTGACACCGCGGTTTCAATCTTTGGCTTCAATTCCGTGAGTAGCGATTGCGCCAGTTCAGCCGTTGGAAGCACCTTGTCCTTGACCTCAACCGCCAGGGCTTCCATGCGCGCGCTGGTTTGCCGCATGGCCAGGTACATGGCGATCAGGATGCAGGCCTGAATTACGATCGCTACTGCGGCGACGACGATGAATGCGAGTTGGAGTTGCGAGTTGTCCATAGCGTCTTGTCCGTTTCCTCTGGCAGGCGCCTGCGCGCCCCTTAGAGGTTTTGTGATCCACCACCGGTCTCCGGGGTGGTGGTTTCGCGATATGCCTGCCGGCCAGCCTCGTACGCCGAGCGAAATTGTTCTTTTTGCTGATTCAAAGCGTCCTTGCCGCGATCGACCCATCCAGAAGCCTGTTCACGGGCCTGGCGAGCGCGGTCGCGTACGAACTCTTTGCTGCCTTCAGCTCGCGAACGCAGCGCTTCGCGTGTTTCGTCACCAGGACGCGGGGCATACAGCACTCCAGCAATGGCGCCGATGCCTAAACCAGCCAAAAACCAGATGAAATTATTGCCATCTCTGTCAGACATAAACCACACCTCCACCAGCATTTAGTACTCTTCGGATGGTAGCACCCGAAATTATGAAATACAATTCGGCGGGTTCCGCAAGCGCTGCCGCCAGTAACCCGGGTAACACCTGACCGCCGTCCCTATGATGCGGCTCCCGTTCGATTCGAACGCTTGGCCACACTCACTAGTTGAATGTTTTTGTGATGTCCGTCCCTGAACTGGGGCTTGTAGCGAACGCGCTCAAGCGAGACAATGGCAATCACATTTCCAGGAGGATCTTTTGGCAAAATATCGCCAGCACGGCTATCAGGATGGTGGCGAAAAACAGAAACGCGAGTCCTCCGACAGGCCATCGCCGGCGAAGCGCGACAATACTTTCGGACCGCGCCCCATTCAAATGCCAGGCACTCGCGACATCTCGCGCTGCTCGCAGTGCGGAACGGTACTTCCGTCGCTAGGCGAGCCTCCGGCACAATGTCCCAAGTGCGCGTTTGAATTGCACTCCTGTAAACAGTGCACCTACTTCGACCCCTCGAGTCGTTTCGAATGCACACAACCCATTCCTGAGCGTATACCACGCAAAGACGTCCGCAACGATTGCAGCTTTTATTCGATCCGCGTAGTGCGCGAGAAAGAGACCTCCACCCCCGCCGCGCTCCGTCCCAACGACGCGCGCCAGGCATTCGAGAATCTCTTCAAGAAATAGAACAGTAGCAGGCGGCAGCTCCCGGGTGAGAGTCGCAGCAGACTTCTAGGACTCTTCACAATCGCGCGATTCGCTGCATTATTTTCGCAACGCTTTGACCTGCAACCTGCCACCCGCCTAAGGCTTCTGCGTCGGACGTATCAACACTTCACTCACAAATGACTGCGGCTTCTGCGTTACCAGCATAGCGACCACGTGAGCCACGTCTTCCGGCCGCAACATCTTTGCTGCACTCTTTCCCGTGTGCGGACTCAAATCCGTATCCACTGAGCCCGGGCAAACCACTGACACCCGGATATTGTGCGCGCGCAGTTCCTCGGCGACCGAATAACTCAGGCCATTCAGCCCCCATTTTGAAGCGGCATAAGCAGCTCCATTGGCCAGCGCGTTCTTGCCCGCGAGAGACGAGATGTTCACGATATGGCCCCCGCCCGACCGCACCATCTGCGGCGCAAAACTCCGTATCGTATAAAAGACGCCCCGCAGGTTGGTATTCATCAGGGCATCCCATGCGTCCGGTTTCATCTCATGCAGCGGACCGCCGAAATTACCTAGCGCCGCATTGTTAACCAAGATGTTAACGCCTTGGTGCTTCTTGAAAACCTGCTCTGCCAGGAGCTCGACCGACGCCAGGTTCGAGACATCGCACTCGATGACCTCTGCCTGCCCTCCGCCCTTCGAGATGGCGGCCGCGGTTGTCTCCAATGTGGCCCGCGTTCTGCCGCACAGTATCGCCACCGCGCCTAGGTCCGCCAGTTTGAGCGCAATTGCCGCACCGATTCCGGTACCGGATCCCGTGACGACCGCGACTTGTCCCGCCAAATTGTCCGATTGCTGCATCAGTCAGTCCTTTCCTGCTGTCGAGAAGCCATCCGCCCCGACCCATTTCGGCATCTTAAAAAAGGAGATCGGGAGGCTTGCCTAAAACGCAAACTTGCCTTGGGCGAACTACATACTTATAATCCGGCTCACCGGAATAACGCATTGGATGCCATGACGTTGGCGAAGACGCAGGGTTTTTCCGGGTCCTCCACATGGGCGGCATGCCCATGGTTTCACAAGGAGCCTGGGCGAAGATGAGCATTGACCCAGGTAGGATGTTGCCGCCGATTCCCGATAGTTTCCAAGGAGCTAGTCGAATGAAGAAGATCTTAGTCGCGATTGTGGTTGCGCTTGCTGCGCTCGCCGCCGCCCAGACCACGACCGCCCCGCAGTCCCCTGCACAACCTGCGGCTACGCAACAGCCAACCCAGCCCGCTCAGACATCGCAACCCGCCGCCCAAACTGCCCAGCCCGCGCAACCGGCCCAGCAAAAAAAGGAAATCAAGGATCCGGCCGAGTACAACGCGTACGTTGGCGCCGTCCAGCAGACTGACCCCGCTGCCAAGATCAGTGGCTTGGAAGCTTTCATCGCACAATATCCAAACAGCGTGATGAAAGTCGATGCCCTTGAGTTGCTAATGGGTGCGTATCAGCAGACCAACAACCAGGCCAAGATGACGGATGCGGCCCAGCGTCTTCTCACCGCCGATCCCAACAATCTTCGCGCCCTCGCGTTGTGCGCATTCACCAAGCGCGCCGATGCCGAGCGCAATGTGAATCCGCAGCAGAGCCTGACCGATGGCGCAAGCTGCGCGGACCGCGGATTGACGGCATTAAAAACCGCTCCCAAGCCCGACGGTACGTCCGACGCCGACTTCGAAAAAATGAAGACGCAGATGTCCGATATCTTCAACGGCGTGGCCGGTATCGCGGCCCTGCAAAACAAGAATTTTGATGGCGCGCAAAGTCATCTGCGTGCCGCCGTGCAGGCCGATCCTGCCGATCTGCGCAATGTCTATCCCCTCGCCTTGGCTTATATCACCGCGCCGACGCCCGACCTTGTTAACGGTCTTTTCTTTATCGCGCGGGCAGCGAATCTGGCAGCCGGTTCGTCCGGCCAGGCACAGATTGAAGCGTATGGCTTGAGCCAATATAAGAAGTACCACGGCACCGATCAGGGCTGGACTGACCTGCTCGCGACTACCAAGACCACAACCCTTCCGCCGGACGGATTCACTATTGCCAAGTACGTTCCGCCTACTCCAGCTGAACAATGCACCGATTTGCTCGCGAAGAGTGCTCCAGCCAAGCTGGCCTTTGCCGAGTGGGAACTCTGTCTCTCCGCTGGCAAGCCGGAAGACGCGGAGAAAGTTTGGAGTGCGATTAAGGGGACTCCGCTAGTCATGGAAGGCCAGTTGATCACCGGGTCGCCCACCAAGCTGGAAATTGCTGCCAGTTCTGACGATATCGATGCCAAGCGCGCCGATGTTGTACTGGAGATGAGCGGCACCATCCCAGCTCGCCTCATGCCGAAAGAAAGCGGCACCGTTGACTTTCAGGGAACGCCAACCTCTTACGAGCCAAATCCGTTTGTGATGAACATGGATAACGGCGCCCTCGTCACCAAGGGCCCTGCCACCCCGGCAAAGAAGCCGCCGGTCAGAAAGAAGCCCGCAGCGTAGGCTGCGGTCAGCGATCGAACTATTCAGGCAGCCGTGAAAACGGCTGCCTTTGTTCTTGCGTCAAGTGACCTGCATCCTTGATCCCCGCCCCTGTTTTCAGTAGCCTGTCCCCGACGAGCAATCAGGAGGTCTCATGAAGGGTAGTGCGAAAGTCCTCAAGCAGCTGAACGCCGCATTGAGCGACGAGCTGACCGCCATCGTACAGTACATGGTCCAGGCCGAAATGCATGCCAACTGGGGCTACAAGGGTTTGAGTGAAGTTACAAAGAGACGCGCGTTCCAGGAGATGCATCACGCCGAGGGACTTATCGAACGCATACTATTTCTCGATGGCGATCCCGGCGTCGATATCGCATTGACTCCGCGTATCGGCAAGAACGTTAAAGCCCATCTCGAGGTGGACCTCGAAGATGAGATCAAAGCGGTCAAGGATTACAACGCGTCGGTCGCGCTTTGCAAGGACGAGGGCGACAACGGCAGCAGGGAACTGTTCGAACGCATGATTAAGGACGAAGAGGGCCATGTCGACTATCTGGAAGCCCAGCTGCACAGCATCGGAGACATGGGCGTCGACAACTATCTCTCTACTCAAATGGAAAAAGACTAGCTCTAAATGCAAGGAGCGCTGCTAAGCGCTCCCTGCCAATTACAACTACGTACCCTGCTTCAATCGATTCAAGGTGGTCTCGTACCCGGGTACCTGGCCCTTCTCATTGACGGGAACATTTGCCAGCGCAATCTCCCAGTTCTTGATCGCATTCGCCTTGTCGCTCATCGCCGTGTAAGCGCGCGCCAGCCCGAGATAGGTCCAATACTTTTCCTCGGGATGCCGTTGCTGGTTGAGCTTGGCAATCGTTAGCGCTCTGTCGGTCTTCCCGGCTGCTAGCAGCGCCGAATCGTATAAATAAAGAGACAGCACGTTGGTATCGGGAAGGGCCACCGCTTTTTCCATGAGCGCATCTGCTTCAGGAACGCGTCCCAGTCCGCGTAGTATGGCCGCCTTGGTGCGCAAGGTGTCGAAGTCCACTCGGCCCAGCAAGTCTACCCCGCGAAACGGTTCAGTCATCGCCTTGTCCGCCCACGTCAACGCTTCTTCCAGGTTTATTTTGTTGGCCGCGCAGAATTGCGCGGCGGTCATCCAGTTCTGATAGTTGAACCCCGGCCAGCTGTTCAGATCTTTTCTGATCTGCTCCACATAAAGCTGGTTAACGTTTGGAACTTCAATATGAAACGGAATGCGCTTCTTCTCCCATTGAAGGTACGCCAGCGCCGAGGTGGGCCGCCGCTCGTCGAATCCGAATGTCATGAACTCGGTATATTGTGCTTCCAGCGGAGTGACCGGCACGCGCAAAACGTCCTGCTTCGGGTCGTATTGGAAACTTCCCCAACCGGTAGAGTTGCTGGAAAATATCCACGTCCACGGGCCGCTGGGCTCCAGTTCGAGAAACAGGCCGTAGGTGCCGGCCTTCAAGTCTTTTCCTTCGACCTTCACATCGTGCGAGAACGTGATTGTTGTGGTTTCGTTCGCTCCCACTCGCCAGGGCGTTGCCTTCGACGGGCCATAGCCATCGTCAAATAATCCGTACTTCACCAGTTCTCCCCAGATGTGCCCTGTACGATCCGAGCCCCCACCGCCATGCACGTTGGGACTGTGATATTCAATGCTGACTTTCACCAAGCCAATCCATTGCGAGACCTCGGCGCGCTCGTTATCGCCGTTGGGCGGAAGCGTTACTTCGGAGAGAATTTGGCTGTACGCCATGGACGCGCAAGCCAGCAGCAGCACTAACAACAGGATAGTGCGTTTCATCAATCACCTCGACGCTATCGAAATCGGCGATCCGCCCGGTGCACGGGGCTTCACTCGACGGTTGGACGTATAGAACCTCTAGATGTCACTGCACTGAGCTGAAAGCTGAGGTTAACCGCGGGATAGGTAATTAAAAGATGTAGGACGTTGTCCTTCGAATCGGTCGCACGACAATCCCGGACGTGATGATACCCGGTGGGCTATCCGTGTAAAACTACGTTGCCCGGATGTTTTGCACTTGGAATCTTCTCGAGGCCATAACCGTCAACATCACAAAAGCCACCAAAACGACAAGTTCCGAAATCATGAACGGCGGCACCATCTTTGTTGGCGCGAAAGGCTGCAACGCAGGGATGTCCAGGAAGGCATGGAATACCGCTACAAACACGTTCAGATAGAGCGACGCCACCGCACCAACCACGTAAATCGACCGCCATGCCCCCGCCAGGCGAAAGCTATAGCGCGCTACGATAGCAATCGTTAGCGCGATCAAAGACAGAATTCCAATCACGTGCCCCGGCTGAACGCCGCGGAAAGGAAAGGCAAAACCGGTCAAGCTCGTCAAGGTTGTCGTGATCAAAAAAAATAGCGTCCAGCGGTCCATCACCCTGCCGGTTAGCATTCCGAACAGCACCACAAATCCCGCGCCGATCGCAACCAGACTGAGTACGACGTGAAGCCGGGTGAAAGTCTCAACGGTCATGCCCAGAATCATGATTTGTTCGCCTAACTGGAGGTCAGAAACTACATTGTACGACCCTTCCTCTCTCCGCGGAATCTGGTCTCGCACCCTTCAACTGCGCAGACTACCTCGGCCACAGCCAGCCGAACACACCAGCCGTCAACAACCCATAGACAAGGCCATCAATTACTTCCTTGATCGTTGCCGACCAAAGTTGCCCCTTCCAAATGCCGTTGCTGATCATGCCCAACCCATAAGCCATGAACGCCGCCGTGCCCGCTACACGGAACACTTCCAGGTAATCCGTTCCGGGGGCAACCGTATGCGCGGTCAGATAAGCGACAAAGAATCCAATAAGGAGACAATAAAGAAACCACTGTATGAGATATTTCGGCATGGCCGGAGGGCCATTGGGAATCACTGTCATGAACCCCACCGGTCCTTGCTTGTACTTCTCCATCGCTGCCGGTGTCTTCATAGTTTCATGCGTGCAATAAGGAAAAATATAGAAACCCGGCTTCGGACCGGCCGCGCGTATGGTTGCGAGCAGCTTCTCTTCCTCCGGCAGTTGTTTGCACTCGCTCTGATGGTATTTCAGCAACACGTGCATGATCGAACTGGCAATAAACACGATCACCGCCGACAAAACAATCGGGAGCCAAAGCGAGGCCATGGGAACCATGCGCATTCTCCTTATGATTTGGTTTGGGAATTCGCAGGCGAGGCTACGCCTGACTAAGGGCGGACGTCAACAACGAACTAGTCTGTCCGGAACCCGCCATCCAAATCGCTTGGTTGCTTGCGTACGCACTTTTGCGCTTTTCCCGATTTTCATTTCTAATGCCGCCTGATGCGAAAAATCGGGCTCTGTACACTCCTTCTCCTTGGATCTGTCGCAGTCGCGCAGAATCCCACTGAACGGGTGATTTCCCAATCCCTCAAGCCATCTAATCTCGCGGAGAACTTGCAGAAACTCACCGACGAGATCGGCGGACGCGTTCCCGGCACGCCAGCCATGCAAAAGGCGGTGCAGTGGGGCGTTGATGCCTTCAAAGCGGCAGAGGCAGATAGCGTCCATACCGAGGATTTCACCATTCCATTCTCTTGGGCCGAAGGCGACACCCGCATGAGCGTAGTGGCTCCGGTTGCGTTTAGTGTTCGTGCCGTCTCCATGGCTTGGGCGCCTGCGCTGGAAGCGCGGCGTCACGTCCGCATCGTGGATGTTGGCCAGGGCACCGCGCAGGATTACAGCCGTGCAGGCGATTTGTCGGGTGCGATTCTGCTCATCCATCAGGGCGAAATGCATACCTGGAACGACCTGGATGCGGAATATGACAAAGCCACCGGCATCATCGACCGGGCCGTCACAGCGAAGGCGTTGGCAATCGCCTTTCAATCTACCCGCCCACATGACCTGTTGTATCGCCATGCCAATTCCGATCAGGGCGAGATTGACCGTCTGCCGATGGTAATCGTCGCCCGCGAAGATGCTGCTCGCATGGCGCGTTTGCTGGCGTCCGGACAAACGTTATATGCAGACCTCGCCATTCCCAACACCGTCGGTGGACCGATAACCGCAGCTAACGTAGTGGCAGAACTCAGGGGCCGGGAAAAGCCGGACGAGTTTGTGGTGCTGGGCGCTCACCTTGATTCCTGGGAACTAGGCACCGGCGCGCTCGATAACGGGTGCAATGCGGCCCTGGTAATCGACGCACTCCGCGCCATAAAAGAAGCAGGCCTGCGCCCGCGGCGCAGTATCCGTTTCATCCTGTTCTCTGGTGAAGAGGAGGGCCTGCTCGGTTCATGGGCCTATGCCAATGCACACAAGAGCGAACTGGACAATGCCGCCGGAGTTGCGATCATCGATACCGGAACCGGTCCCATACTTGGATTCTCCCTGGGGGGACGGAAAGATCTAGTCAAGCCCGCCGCCGAACTGCTCGCGCCCCTGAAGCGCTTCGGTGAACTCAAGCTAACCACCGACATCGAATCGGGCACGGACCATCTGGATTTCTTGCTGCAAGGCGTTCCTTCGTTTGTCGCTAACCAGAAGGAATCCAATTACCTGCTCAACTATCACGCCAGCTCGGACACGTTCGATAAGGTTGACCTGCAACAACTAAAAACCGACGTCGCCGAAATGACGGCCTTAACCTTCGCCATGGCTGATGCTCCCACGCGTATTGGCCCACGTCTGACCCGCGCCCAGATCGAGAAAACTATGCACGAAACTCATTTTGACGACGAAATGAAAGGCCTGAACATGTGGAAGGACTGGGAGACCCACATTCGCGGTAGAGTCGATTGACATCAACGGAAGCGACAGCACGCTAATATTGCATGGGAATACTTCAGGCTGCATCTAACTCACTGTAGTCGAACTTCTGGGGCCGCCATTGAACCAACTCGCGTTCTGGATACTGTTCAACCTGTTTGTGGTCGCGATGCTGGTACTCGACCTCGGCGTCTTTCACCGCAGCACGCACGCCATAAAGTTCCGGGAAGCGGTTGCCTTCAGCGTGATGTGGATTGCGCTCGCCGGCATTTTTGCCGTGATTGTCTTTTTCTGGCACGGGCGTACAGTGGCGCTGGAGTTTGTCACCGGATATGTGATCGAACTCTCCTTGAGCGTCGACAATCTGTTTGTCTTTCTCCTGATCTTCCGCTATCTTCAAGTCCCCTCGCGCACCAGCACAAAGTCCTCTTCTGGGGGATTATTGGGCGCGCTGATCATGCGCGGAGTCTTCATCCTGCTCGGCGTAGGGCTGATCAGCAGTTTCACTGGATCGTCTACATCTTCGGCGCTCTTCTTCTGTATAGCGGCGTCAAGCTCTTGCGTCAGGAAGAAATGGAAATCCATCCGGAGAATAATCCCGTGCTTCGCGTGTTCCGCCGCTGGATTCCAGTCACCAATGATTATGAAGGCGGAAAATTCTTCGTTCGCCGCCCCGGCCTCTATGCAACGCCATTATTGATTGTCCTGCTGGTGGTGGAGACAACCGATCTTCTTTTTCGCCGTGGATTCAATTCCCGCAGTGCTGGCCATCACGCTGAACGCGTTCATCGTCTACACCTCGAACGTGTTCGCCATCCTGGGACTGCGTTCCATGTATTTTGCCTGGCGGGAATGATGGAGGTGTTTCATTATCTGCACTATGGGTTGTCGATTGTGCTGATGTTCGTCGGCGCGAAGATGCTCGCCTCCGACTACTATTCAGATTCCCACGCATATGCTCTGGGAGTGGTAGCGGGAGTCCTGCTGATCTCAGTGCTCGCGTCGGTATTGCATCCGAAAAAAGCGAGTGTTTAGTGGCAAGGTGTTACTGAGAACTGAGAACTGGCCACTGGCAACTGTTTACGCGAACTCGATCTTCCCGTTCGACCCGCGAGTGTTTCAGAAACTTGGCGTCGTTGTGGGCAGGGAAGTCGGTGCGGTAGTGCGCGCCGCGGCTCTCCTCGCGGGCCAGCGCGGAACGGGCGACCAGCAATCCGACAGTCTGAAGATTCTGTGCCTCTGAGCCGCGCCGGGTGTGCGGATGTGCGGCCCGCGGCTAGCTTTTCCAGGCGTTCGATCGCCCGCTTCAGCCCGTGTCCCGTCGCGGACGATGCCCACGTCCTGCCACATCAGATCCTGAATTTCGCCGATTGACTTGCTCCACGCCGCTCCACCGGGCCGTTCGACTATGCTGCCGGCGAGCGGTGTTTGGCTTTCGCCCGATCGCTGCAACTCATCGCGCATTCTTTTTCCCGCGCGTGCTCCGAAGACCAGGCCTTCGAGCAGGGAATTGCTGGCCAGGCGATTCGCGCCGTGGACTCCGGTCGCCGCAGCCTCGCCCGCGGCATACAGGCCGGCCACAGTGGTTCGCCCCTCGAGATCGGTGCGCACGCCGCCCATGGCATAGTGCGCGGCCGGCCGAATGGGGATCAACTCCGTCGTGATGTCGATGTTGTACTGCATGCAGGTGGCGTAAATTCGCGGGAAGCGCTTCTTCACATGCTCGCCATCCAGATGCGTCAGGTCCAGATAAACCACCGGATCTTTCGCCCGGCTCACTTCCAGTTCGTGCACGATGGCGCGCGCCACCACGTCGCGCGGAGCCAGTTCCCCCATCGGATGATACTTGGGCATGAAGCGCATGCAGTTCCATATTGCGCAGGTACGCGCCTTCGCCGCGCAGCGCTTCAGAAAGCAGGAATCGCGGCGCCTTCTTCAAATAGAGCGCTGTGGGATGGAACTGAATGAACTCCATGTCGCTGACTTCGGCGCCGGCGCGATACGCCATGGCGACGCCGTCGCCGGTAGCGACGCCGGGATTGGTCGTGTTGCGTAGAGCTGCCCCATGCCGCCGGTCGCCAGCAGCACCGCCGACGCGCGCATAGTGCTTCGTGAACGCCTTTATCGTCGATGCAATTGAACGCCGCAGACGCGGCCGTCTGCCAGCTCGCAGATCGGTGGAGAATTCGAATTCACGGACGGAAATATTCGGGAGAGTCTTGGCCTTGGCGTAGAGCGCGCGCAGAATTTCGCGGCCGGTGGAATCGCCGTGCGCGTGCAGGATGCGATTGCGGCTGTGCGCGCCTTCGCGCGCAAATGCCAGCTTGGTGCCCTCGCGGTCGAACTCCGTTCCCCATTGGATCAGTTCTTCAATGCGCTCCGGGCCCTCTTCCACCAGACACTTTGGCCGCTTCTGGATTGCAGAGCCCATCGCCCGCGACTCAGCGTGTCCTGAAGGTGCAGGCTGATTTCATCTTCGTCGCTCAGCGCCGCCGCGATTCCGCCTTGCGCGTATTGTGTAGCCGAGTCGGTCGACTTCACGCTTGGCCAGCACCATCACGCGTCCCGGCTGCGGCCAGTTCGATGGCGGCGCGCAGTCCCGCGACTCCCGCGCCGATGACCAGAAAATCCGTTTCTGGCAGGTCGATGCTTCATCTGAGAAAAATGGTATCACGCAGCTTCACGGCGTCGGAGCGTCGCGCAAGCACTACGTTATGATGAATGCGCATGATTCGTAGTGCCGGTTGCGGTTCCTCCCCGACCCTATGAAGCTGTGATCGAAAGCGGTCTCGCTCGCAATCCGCACGGACTTCTGCGCCAGGTGTTGGGTGGGCGAGATCGCATCTTCGTCATCACCGTGCTCCGGTGCGCCGCAAATGGGGCAAGAAGTTGATGACGCGCTCGCCGCAGGCGGGATTTTCGGCGAAAGTCGTCGAAATGCCTGACGGCGAGACTCAAAAGAAACTTGTCGACCGTCGAAAGCTTGGCGGAAAAGCTGGCCAGCCTCGGCGCCGATCGCACTTCTGCCGTGCTCGCCTTCGGCGGCGGCGTCGTAGGCGATGTGACCGGCCTGCTGGCGTCGCTCTACATGCGCGGCATCGACCTGGTGCAGTTCCCACCACGGTTCTGGCGCAAGTGGACGCCTCGATCGGCGGCAAGACTGGCGTTAACCTTCGTGCCGGAAAAAATCTGATTGGGACCTTTCATCAGCCACGCATGGTGATTATCGATCCGGCCCTACTCGCTACGCTCCCGGATCGCGAGTTTCGCGCTGGCCTGTACGAATCGCTAAAGGGCGGCGTAATCGCCAATCCTGAATTGTTTCGTGTCTTTGAAGACTACAAGGACCGCATCCTTGGGCGCGATCCAGAAATTCTGCAGCGGGTCATAACCGAATCGGTAAAGCTGAAGGCACAAATCGTTTCCGCGGATGAAAGAGAGAGTGGTTTGCGCCGGATTCTGAATTTCGGCCATACGATCGGCCACGCACTTGAAGCCGAAACCGGCTACCGCAAGTTCTTGCATGGCGAAGCAGTCGCGTGGGGAATGATTGCCGCCACCAACATCGCCCTGCTCATTGGCAAGGTCAGCAGCGTCACCGCCGGACAGATCGTCGACGCCATCTTTGGATTAGGCGCACTGCCGAAGATTGAAGTAAATCCGCGTAACATCCTGCGGCGGCTGCAAGCAGACAAGAAGACGCAAAATGGCCGCGTCCTGTTTGTGTTGCCGACAGAAATCGGCAAAGTAGAAGTCACCGACGACGTGCCAGAGAAGATAGTCCTCGAAGCGGTGACTGAACTACGAAGGCTGTCAGGAAGAAAATGAGACTTTTTGGATTGTCAATTGTCAATTTCCAACTGAAATACGTGGTTTTATAAATCGACAATCGACAATTGACAATAAAAAAATAGCTCTGCGTCCTCCGTGTCCTCTGTGTTGAAAGATTTTAAGATTTGCCAGAACAAATAAAACTCGTAACCGGCGCTGCGCCAGAAGGCACCCGCGATCGACAATCCGCCGCCCGCGCGGTCGAACAGATGTTTACCGCGATTGCGCCCCGCTATGACCTGCTCAACCACGTGCTTTCTTTCAACGTGGATCGCCTATGGTGGCGGCGGACGGCGCGAGCTTTTTCGAAAATTCTGTCGCGGCCGGAGGTGCGCGTGCTTGACCTGTGTTGTGGTACCGGAGACATGTCTTTTGCCCTACGCCGGCAGGCGTCCTCTTCAGCCAACATCCTGGGCGCCGACTTTTCCCACGCGATGCTTCAGCGTGCCAGCCTTAAATCACAGGGTGCCCGGTTGCAGTGGATAGAAGCGGATGCGCTCGACTCTCCCGTTCGCTGATAACCAGTTCGACCTGATCACCTCTGCTCTTTGGCTTCCGCAACCTTGCCGACTACGACGCAGGGACTTTGGGAGATTTTCCGCCTGCTCCGCCCGGGAGGCGAATGCGGGATTCTGGATTTTGGCGAACCACGCGGGATGGTAGGGAACTTTTATCCAGTCTATTTCAAGCACGTTCTGCCAACCGTCGGGCACGTTCATCTCGGGAGTTCGCGGACCCTATGCCTATCTACCGGCTTCGGTGGAGCGCTTTCCGCCGCCGGAGGAAATGCTGGAGCGCATGCGCCGCTGTCGGGTTCGCGAGGTTTCGTGGACTCCGTACACGTTCGGAATCGCCGCCTGTACCGCGGTCAGAAGTAGCGGTCACTGCCGGGCAGCATTCTTCAGCAGTTCCGCCAGTTCTCGATGTCCTCAGCCCCTGCGTCTCCGATCACAAAATAACGCAAATCATTCTGATTCCATGTTTGCAGGTTGAACGATTGTTCTTTTTGCAGCCCGGAATTCAGACTTAGGCGATGACCGAAAGGCCGCTCCTGAAATATGAATACAGATAGTTCATGCTTTCGCACCTGGTAGATCAGGTGCGCTCCCGGCTCATGCTCCAGATAAGTCATTCGTCCACCGAGCAGGGAGAATTCAGAGTTCTGCAACTCCGGAAGGTTGAATGTGAAGGGAATCTTGCCTTGAAACCAAGGTTTCACCGTGTGCCGGTCGGTGGAGACCACTTCCACGGGGGAAGCGCTGGCGAGAATCGCAACATGAAGGTCCGCCACCTCGCTGAACGCTTGCTCACCTTGCAGGCGCGTCCGGCCGACCCGAAGACGACAGCCACAATTGCGACTAACGCGATGGCTACTGCGCTCGCCACTCCCGGCCAAGCCAGCCAAAAGGATCGGCGAGGCCGAATTGCGCCCTGCACACGCTGGCGGAATTCAGCACTGGGACGATATCGCTGCGCCGCAACTGCGTTGCCGCCGCAACTGGACGCGGTTCAGAACATCCGCTGCGCACTCTGAACATTGCCGCACATGCACGTCCAGAGCCTGCATGTCAGCCGCGACCCGATTCTCCATCCAGGTACGCGTCGAGTTTTGCTGTCCAGGTATCAGCCATGTTTAATTCCAACTCTCCGCTGCAACGCCTCCCGCAGCGCCTTCCGCGCCGCGACAATCGCGACATTACCGTTCCGACGGGGACGGTGAGTGTTTCTGCGATTTCCTGATACGACAGCTCTTCCACTTCGCATAGCAAAGATGATTTCGCGGAAGTGGACCGGCAACTCTTCCAGCGCGGTCTGGAGGAGCGCATGTTGCGAGCGCTCGATCAACGCAATTTCGGGCGTCGGTCCTCCCGCCGGCAAATTCTTGGCCATCATCTTCTTCCAGAGGAATCGTGGCCGCCTGCAAACCGCTTACGAGACGTCAGGAACGTGTTGCGCAGGATACGGTACATCCAGGCGCGGAAGTTTGTTCCTTGCCGGAATGACCAGAATCCACGCAGCGCTTTTGACATATGTTTCCTGGACCAGGTCCTCAGCCTCGGCCTGGTTCTGAGTGAGCCAGTGCGCAAAGTTGTAAAGCTGGTCAAACAGCGGCATCGCCAGCTGTTCGAACGTCGCCGCCAGTTGTTCCGTGACACCTCTTATAGGTTAAACCAGCGAGCTGCCAATTTATTCCACGCCCGCGCAGAAATATTGTCGGGAATAAATTGCCCGGTGCGCGGTTATCCAATGCGCAACCTAAAATCAGGAGATCAAGATGCAGCCTTCAAAAGACCGTAGATCGTTTCTCAAGATTACCGGGACTACCCTTGGCATCGGCGTGCTGTATTCAGCCATGCCGGCGGCAGCAGCCGGTGGCGAGGTTGGCGAGTTCTTTAGCGCTCTGGGGAAAAAGAGCGGCGAGCGGGTAACGCCCTTCAGCTTCCTTCAACTCAGCGACACCCATGTGGGCTTCAACGGCCCCCCGATCCCTTGGGACCAAAGCCTTCGAGCGGGCAGTGGAATGATCAACGCAGTTGCCCCAGCGGCCCGACCTGCTGCTGTTTACCGGGGACCTGACACACGACGCCGAAGAAAAAGACGTCCACGCGCAACGCATGAAGCAGTTCCAGGAAATCTCGCAGCCGTATCAATGTTCCTCAATCTAGGCGCGTGCCGGGCGAGCATGATGCCGGCCTCGACGGCGGCGCCATGTTCCGCGAGTTCTTGGGGCCCACGCATTATTCCTTCGACCATCGCGGCGTCCACTTCATCGCGCTCGACAACGTTTCGCGCGCGAAGCCCGAGGTCGGCGCCGAGCAATTGCGCGTGGATGAAGACCGATCTTGCGCGCTTTCCGAAATCCGCGCCCATCGTCGTCTTCACCCATCGCCCGCTGTTCGACCTCAAGCCGGAATGGGAGTGGTTCACCAGCGACGGCGACGACGTCATGAACCTGCTAGCGCCGTATGAAAACGTGACCGTGCTCTATGGACATATCCATCGCGACAATGTGCACGACCAGGCACACATCCACCATCTATGCGGCGCGATCGTTGATCTTCGCCTTTCCGGATCCGCGACAAGACGGCGGACAAAAAGCCGCATCCCGTTCGACAAGGATCAGCCCTTTAAGAACCTGGGAATTCGCCTGGTGCACGAAGCACCCGGCGATAAGCCCGCGCTTACATCCGTCAGCCTGGAAGACATTGAGCTTTCCTCGCGACAGTTTTCCGGCATCAACGGAATCCAGCAATTTCTAAAAAACGCAAATCTATAAGGAGTGTTGAAGAAAGATGAAACCTCAATCACACATACTCGCAGTGGCATTGCTTTTGTTGCTCGGAACCGGTGGCGTGCTCGGCGCACCCGGTCCCGTACCGGCGAAAAGCAGCCCGCGCATCGTCGATATCACCGCTAAACGCTTCGCCTTTGCGCCCGATCAGATCACGCTCAAGAAAGGAGAAACCGTCACCCTTCGCCTGAAGACCGAAGACGTCAGTCATGGCTTCTTCTTGCATCCGCTCAAAATCGACGAGGTCATCGAACCCGGCAAAGTCACCCAGGTCACGGTCACCCCGCAAACCACCGGCAGCTTTACCACGATCTGCGATCACTTCTGCGGCGCCAACCACGGCAACATGAAGATGACGATCGTGGTGGAGTAAGCATCGTGAATACGAACTCTCCCAAATGGGCCGCCACCGGCATCACTCTGGCGGCCTCACTTTTCCTCACCGCCTGCGCAGTACACGCGCCGGGCCACCTCGAAACCTCGCTGGCGCAGCAGGTAAAACAAAAGATCACCGTGGGCGGCACACACGACAAGAATCCATTCACCGCCACCGATGAAAATATCGCTGCTGGCCGCGAAGCCTTCTCACACTATTGCCAGGTTTGTCACGGTCTGGACGCGCAAAACACCGGTGTGCCCTTCGCTGACAGAATGTCGCCACCGGTCCCCATGCTGAATTCCCCCGCCGTTCAGCGCTACACCGACGGCCAGCTGAAGTGGGTCATTGACAATGGAGTGTTCCCCTCTGGCATGCCCGCAAATAAAGGCACTCTGAGCGATGAAGAAATCTGGAAGATCGTGGTTTATCTTCGCCACTTGCCGCCGAAAGGAAGCTTGGGGGAACCAGTCTACGAGCGCTAAGGCTGTCTACCTCGTCACTTCAGACCTTCCACCAGGTAGACATCCGACAAGTCCCGCACATAGGTGTATGCATACCATCGCGCGTCCGGCGTAACATCGAACTGGTTGGCGATGAACACGCCGGAGCGGTCCGATGGCACCAGCTCTCGCCATGCCGTCTTTTCGCCGGTAACAGTGTCATAGCGGAATAACTTCAGGGGGACGCCCTGCTGCTCGGCAGCAATCAGGTAGCGTCCCTGCGGGCCGCTCACCGGCAGAATCAGATTGGGAAGCTTGGCTTTGACGATTCGCGGCGGTCCGCCAGTGACGGGATAGAATTTCAGTTCATCCCCCTGGCGGGTTATCACGTCTTTGCCATCCTCAGCCGGAAACCCCTGTTCGCCTTCCGGTGTGATCGGTGCGAGCACTCCGCTATCCATGGTGGTCACATAAGACCGAGTTTGTTTCCCATGCTCCCGTCCGGTAATCAGCATGTGTTTCCCATCGGGAAACCAGACAGCGACGTCGTAGTCGAACCCCGGTTGAGTCAAATTCCTGGGTTCCCCCGCGTGAACCGGAAGCAACCAAAGTTGCTGCGGCTGTCCGGGAATGATGGAAGCCACCCACTTGAGATCAGGAGACACACCGTAAGGACCGCCGTCGCCCAACCGAATCGCCGGCGAGCCGTCAGTCGCGCGCATGTAGGCCGAGTACTTCTGACCGCCACCGTCGCCTTCCTCGGAAAAGAATATCCACTTTCCGTCTGGGGATATTCGAGTGAGGAAGGACCAGTCTTGCCAACTCATATCGGTCTCGGTGTCGTGGCCAGGGAACAGCCCCGCAATACCCCGGCGCCGGTTCTCGCGAATAAAAAGCACGCGTCCATCTGGAGAAATATCTTGCAGCACGATCCCGCCGGAAGTAGCCCAAACCAGCCGCTGATGTCCCGCCAGATCGACCGCAAACAAATTGCCGGAGAAGTGTGCGATAGCGGCAGTGAACCAGATTTCTTTCCCCGATGGCGCCCAAGCCAGGCCGCGGATGTCGGAAAACGGGCCCGCAAGCGTGCGGACCTTGCCCTGACGGTCCACGATCACTACGCTTCCCAGGCTATCCCAACGAATCGGATGGTCGATGAATGCCACCTGATTGCCATCCGGTGAAATGCGCAGTTGGCCGACCCAACCTTGTGTCTGGTAGAGGCGCGTGCCCTGTGGGTATTCCAGGGTGGCGGCGCTGTCGTTCAATGAAGCAATGGCCATCGCCTGGCCGTCGGGAGCCCAATCGGCGCTGCCCACGGCTTCATTCAACTCGCGCGGCGAACCGCCGGTCAGCGGTACCCGGGCCAACGTGCCACCACCCGCATTCGCCGACGGTTGTTGGTGGTTCAAGGTGATGGCAAGCTCATCCTGCTTTGAGATTGCGAGGATGCTGCTGTTCTTCAATCCAAGTTCCCGCGACTGCGGCGCGTCCGGGCGGGTAGTGTAAATCTGCAACGGCTCATCGCCAAACGACGCGCTATAAACAATGGTTCGCCCATCCGGAGAAAACCGCGCCGAACTGACATGACCTCCCCGAAAGGTGAGCCGCGTAAACAGCGGGGTTTGGTTTGTTTGAGTGGTGTGTCCCGCCCAGAATGCTGCTGCCGCCACAAGCAACAACACCGGAATCGCAATCAACAATGGCATGCGAAGCTTTGACTGAACCGGACTCGGCGCTCCTACCGTCTTGCTGGTGCTGCTCAGAGTCGACAGGCTCTCAAGGTCAAAGGTCAAATCGCGCGCCGATTGGAAGCGCAACCCAGGCTCTTTCTCCAGGCAATGTCTGACAATGCGCTCGAGTCCGGGCATGACATTCATCCCGCTGTCGCTCAACTCTGGCGGATCTTCCTTCAGGATCGCATTCATGGTTTCGACGCCGGTGTCGCCCTTGAACGCGCGTTTCCCCGAAACCATTTCGTAGAGGATCGCCCCAAAGCTGAAAATATCCGAACGGTGATCGAGCGCGTGGCCGCGAACCTGCTCCGGGCTCATGTATCCGACAGTGCCCATGACGGTGCCCGGCTGCGTAGGACTGGGGCCGGTCATCGTGGGATTTTCACCAGACAGACTGTCTTCGCCGATAGCCTGCTTGGCCAGTCCGAAGTCGAGGATCTTTACCCGGTTGTCTTTCGTGATGAAAACATTGTCCGGCTTCAAGTCGCGGTGCACGACCCCTTTCTCGTGCGCGGCCGCCAACCCCCGGGCCATGTCGGCGGCATATTCGACGGTGCGCCGCTGCGAGAGAGGTCCGCCGTTCAGCTTCTCGCGCAGCGTCTGCCCCTCCAGCAACTCGGACACAAGGTAGTGAAGGTCACCTTGGAACCCGACATCGTGAATGGCGAGTATGTTGGGATGATTTACTGTGCTCAGCAGCCGCGCCTCGTGCTCGAAACGCTGCAGGCGGTCAGCGTTAGCGGCGAAAGCTTCGGGCAGCACTTTGATGGCAACGTCGCGCCCTAAGCGCGTATCGCGGGCGCGATAAACCTCGCCCATACCACCGGCGCCGAGCGGCGACTGGATTTCATAAGGCCCGAGCTTCGTACCTTGGGGAAGCGTCATGCGAGCGCAATTATATGCTTGCCCACAAACAAAAACCCCGCCCAAGCATTGCCTGGACGGGGCGTTCTACTTCCAGTTTCTTCTAGTGCACCGTGACCGCGACCGGCGTGGACGCGATGCCGTTCGCTACCACTTCGAGATGGCTCGCTCCGGTTTCGATTCCGGATCCTACATCGAAGCGTGTGCCGACGATCTTGGTTCGTGTGGCTACAGCCATGGTGCTGTGGTCGTGAGTGCGGGCATAGAACACATGTCCGCTGGCGTCGTTAGTAATACGCACTAACGGATAGTTGGTCGCCATTCCAGCGTCGTCGCCGTAGTTGGCGCCGGTGCTCAGGCCGTTGAACTGCGTCCCCCTAATCATGTACGAATTGCCGCGGGTAACACTCGACGGGAACGAGCTGATGGTGGGCGCCCACGACGGGTCAGGATTGCCGCTGGCGTTGAACACCTCAACATCGATCGTCATGCCGTCCGAAACCAGGAACAACACCTGCCCGGTCGGCAACACCAGCATCCGTCCTTGATAAGAGGTAGATCCCGGGTTCGCCGGGTTTGGAACCTGCGTGAATTGTGTACCGTCGTATTCGTAAAAACTCACCGGAGGCCCGAAAATTCCAGGACTCATGTCGCAAAGTACGTCGCCGTTGGGAAGAATGGATGCCGGAGCATCCGCCATATCGTTCCTTCCAGGCATGTCAGGACCAACCGTCCATGTGCCCGGCGCCATAGGATTAGCCGGCGGATGATAGGTAGCAGTGTGGCCTGCGCCGCTTCCGTTGCCGCCCATAGCGAACACCGTGCCGTCATAGCGAAGTATCATCGGTCCGATTTCTTCGGAGCCGGGATCTTCCAGGCGGACGATGGTGCTGCCGGCGCTGATCCATGTGCCCGTGCTCTGCACATATTTCTCGGCATGCGGAGTGTTCACGGCGTCGGTCGTCAGCACGGTGCGATCCGGCAGCAGGATCCAGCCTTCTTCCTCGAAGGGATCCGCCTTGCCGGCGCCGGTCGTGGTCCAGGTGAGGTTGGTGGCGTTAAACAGCGCCGACCGCGTGGACATGTTTTGGCCCAGCATGAACGTTCCATTGGCCAGAACGATTCCGTTGGAGTCGCCAATCTCGGTCCATCCCGCTGGAGGCGCTATTCGCGTCCAGGTGTTGAGTACGGGATCGTAAATCGCTCCATCGTTGGTCTGGCTATGATTGCCGTCGTATTCTCCGCCTTCCACAATCACGCGGCCATCGGCCAGCACTGCGGAAGCGAAATAAAGAGGCAGGTAGTTGGACGCCATGGAGGCAATCTGCGACCAGGTTCCATTCACGTAGCTGCCGCTGCTGTCCGGCGTCAGCCGCCACCAGTTGGGCTTCTGGTATTCGTGGACGATCACGGTGCCATCGGTGAGCTGCAGAGCGGTGTCGGTCTGGAAAGTTGGTTGATGGGTAAGCGGTGTCCAGGTTTGCGACTGGGCCGCGCCGGCCCCGAGCACCAGGCCTACGAGCGCGATTCCCAAAGTTTGCAACATTTTCATGAATTCTTCTCCGAGATTGCTTTGTCCGTGGAAACCCAAGTCAAGAACGAATTTAGAAACGATGCGAGCGCAGCTGGCATGGCGGGCGGGTCCCCACAAGATGGCGAGGATGCTAGGTGCCAACCGCAGCGAAGTCAAGATGCATGAATTTGCACACCGATTGCAGTGGCCAAGGACCAGTGGCCAGGGATCGGTGGTCAGGGGGCAGTGGATTGTGGCCGAGGCTAAAACTGTTTCAGTACTCTAGTCACGAAATACGAGCCACTGACGACTGATCAGAAACAGCGGTCAAGTGTTAGTAGTCTGGGGTTAGCAGGCCGCAGGGGTACATATAAAGAGGCTTCAGCATTCTTAGTCACTGACCACTGACTACTAGCCACCGCCGTAGCCAAATCTGTGGAAAACTTTGTCAATAGGCAGAAATTACACGATCGCACCTATATGCATGAAGCTATTGGGAAAATAAAGTCAGCTAACATGGCCGATTCTCCCATTGCTGCATGATATAATGGAATCATAATATAAAAGAAAGCGACGCGGCCCCACCCGGGCCGCGTTTTTTATTGGAACTATTTATGCCTAAAACTAAAACCTGGATTGAAAATCCCAAAGACCGTGGCGAATGGGCCGAGTTGCATTTCATGGCGCGCGCCAAAGAAGAAGGATTCCGTGTGACCAAGCCGTGGGGCGAATCCGCGCGTTACGATTTCGCAGTCGAACTAGGCGGCCAGTTTCTGCAGGTGCAAGTGAAGTCTACAATTTGCCGCCACCAGCGCAGTTACGCGTGCGCCTTGCACGGCGCTCAAGGCAAACTCTATACCGCGGAGCAGGTCGATTTCTTCGCCATTTATGTCGTTCCGGAAAATGTCTGGTATGTAGTGCCGGCTGATATCGCTCTCCGTCTGAGGGGGACGATTGTACTGACACCGGCGCGCGAGAACGAGAAGTACGCCTCCTACCGCGAAGCCTGGCACCTGATGAAAGAAGCCCTGGCGCAGCAGGCAAAAGATGCTCGCCGGGCGAAATCGAAGACAAAACCCAAGCATTCAAAACCACAGAACAACCAGCCAGACGAGACCCCAACCGGAGAAATGACGGGAGAACCCGCCGACATCGCCGACATGCGCGGCGCGGTAGAAACCCCACCCTCCACCGGATTCGATCCCGACTTCCTCCGCAACCGCCTAGCCGGATGCTTCACCCGCCTGACCCGCCGCTAGGCGCATGAGGGCGGGCGCTCTATGAACAGGAATGGGTGGCCCACTCAAGCCCGCTTTTGGCTTGAGTGGGAGTCCACAATGTCCACACGTCACAGACTTAGCCCATCGAACGAACTAGATTCTCCGCATGCCACGGGGACTTACGCGCTTTCATCACAGCGAGCAAAGTCATTTTGTCACTTTCTGCTGCTACCACCGCCGGCCGGTTTGCTCAGCGATGCCAGCCGACAGATCTTCGAGTCCGCCTTGGAGCGTGTGCGTCGCAGTTTCCGACTTCAGGTTTATGGATACGTAGTCATGCCCGAGCATGTTCATCTGCCTGCTCAGCGAACCTGCAAGCGGGGATACGCTGGCCGATCGCGCTGAAGTCGTTGAAGCAGGGAGTATCGCGGCGCTTGATTGGCGATGCCGAGCATTTTTGGCAAAAGAGGTACTACGATTTCAATATTCGAGACTACCGGCAGTTCGTGGAGAAGCTGCGCTACATCCATCGCAATCCGGTTAAGGCGGGACTGTGCGAGCGTCCGGAAGATTGGGAGTGGAGCAGTTTTTGCCACTACGCAACCGGCTTTGAGGGACGCGTAGAGATCGAGTCGGAGTGGACGGCACGAAAACGCGAACAGAGCGCGGGAAGACTTTGTCCAGCGGTCGAACTGCCCCACTCAAGCCAAAACCGGGCTTGAATGGGCCACCCGCCAATAAACCGACGGGACAGCTCGGGTGGCCCACTCAGACCCGCTTTGGCTTCATGGGAGTCCATTGCTGTAGTGGTATAACCGTTTCCTTGCCGTTACTCTATCTCCATGCCGACGTTGTCTGGCCCGCGCTGGTGCTGGAAGCCCGTCTGCTTGCATCCTGCCGATTGCGGCTGGACTAATTGTCGAATTCCTGGCATTGCGCTTTGGGTTCGCTCTGAGTTGGAAGAAGCTGTTCAGGTAGATCTGGCGATGAACGCGGTACGGGCCGCGGTGGGGCCGCTTTTGGCCTGAGTGGGAGTCCCCGCTCGCGGGACGTGATTGTTGTCTTCAGTCCGGCCGGCAACTGGCAGTGGCCGATTACCTTGATTGTCGCCATTTTCCTAACCACGTCGATCGAGGCCGGAGTGGTGATGTGGATCTTCAAAATCGCAATGGGCCGCCGCCGATTCGCAGTGCTCGCTCTGGCGAACGCAGTCAGCGTGGCGATTGCATTTGTCAGTGTGATGACCAAGGCCCCGAGGATGTGAGACTGATTTCGCGTCGGTGGGGTGTGGCGGATGTGGGAGGGCACGACTTCAGTCGTGCCGTGGAGAGCCCAAACCCTGGGGCTTTAGCCCCGGGGTTTCGGAGGCCGCGCGACGAGAAAGACAGATAAAGTATTTGCAGTCTTACGCTGGGAACTTTCCATCTGGCCCCGCATTTCTATTCACAGATTTCCCCGAGATTCGGGGCTGCCAGCGGCGGAGGCGATTCCGCGTTAATTTTGGTATCGTAGCTGGGCGTGGCCTAAACCTCTATGACTCGCAGAAGCAAGCCCGGTAAATCCACGTGCGCATAATCGAGGTGATGAAAAGATTCCCTGGCGGTATCTCTGGTGGCCAAATAAGGCAAGAGCTTGAGAAGCAAGGCCTGGATCCCGGTGAACAAACCCATTTGGACCGGCGCAAAAGGGATCTTAATGGATGGTTCGTCATCGAGAAGACGTTGCGAACGTAGTGGTTAATGGTCATAACAGGAAGGTCGCTCTCTACAAGTACGCACTGGTGTAAGACGCAATGTCGTTGATGAAGGGCACGTCAGCTTAAAGGAACGAAGGAACGCGCCGAAGTCATCCACGGCGCCCACGGCCGTTGTCGAGATGTGCGGCAAAACTGTCGAGCAGCATGAGATCACGCTTGTTGTCGATCACAAGAAACCACGAGATTGGGGAGGACTAAATGACCGAGATAATCTCTGGGCGATCTGTGAAGACTGCAATGCGGGAAAGAAAGCCTACTTCTCCTCCCTGCGCGTCGAGACCTTGAACTAATGAGAAGCGTACAAGAGTGTCCACGTTCGGATTGGTGAATTACTCAAAGCTGTCGGCGTAGGTAAGAGAACGTCTTCACAACTCATTGACGTGGTTGCTGACCAAGACGACTGGCAGAAGCGTTTGCGGGAATTGCGGTATCCCGTGATTGGATGGAAAATCGAAACAAAGTTATACCGAGCGGCTTCCGGGGAAGAAGCAGTGCGACTACATACTGCGAGGTTTCAAGCCTTGGCCCGATGATCCCAGCGGAGCAATCAGACGATTCGAAGGTGACCGAAAAAAAGAAATTCGCCGGAAGGGCGTTAGCGGCTGCGGCCAAGGAACTTCCGCAATGTCGTCGAAAGGCGTTTAGTATTTCTAGTCTCGCATTCCCATACCACGCATACGCGCCAGCCGAGTCTCAGCAGGCATTTGAAGTTTTCCTTGTCACACTGTCGGTTGCAGGGCAAGCTTGGGAAGCCAGTAGTCAATCCGTGATTTCGGCAGGTGAGCCTCCGCACATCCCCGATGTTGATGCCAGAAGCAGCCTCTTTTTCGATAATTTTCTTGCGGCTCCGGAAAACCAAGTCTTGGCTGACCGGGAAGGTCTTGCAGATGAAGACGATATCGATAGCCCATCCCGTGAACCATGCTGCGTACGATCAACTCCGGCTTCGTTCCCTTACTTCTTATTTGGCGCATGTTTTCGCTGCGCCGTACCGACGAGATCGTATCCACGCGACGCTAACCCGCAACTACCACTGGCCGCCGACCAGCTTCGAGACAAGCCCTTATGCTTCCGGCAACGGCTTTGGCAAATGGTGGTGGGAAGGCATTACCTACTTGACGGTATGCCTTTCCCTCCGTAAAATTGCCAATCGTCGGGGAAGCCCTAGACGAGCGACCATACGCACAGTAAGTCTAGGAATGCCTACAAAGTCCCTCGCTGGCGCATTATCTGCAATCCCCTTCCCGTCTACCCCTAAGCTGGCCCATGCGAGCCTTGCCCTTGTTGGACCGAGGTCGGGCCCCCCATGCTTTAAAGAGCCACCTACAATTGTGGGGGCGATTTCATCGGCGGCCGTTCGCCACGCCTTAGCTCCTTCCAACCGTTGGCAGCGATTAGGTCGAATCGAACGTCACCCACAGTCCGCGGCTAATCCGCAATTCCTTGGCCAGAAGTGCTCCCGCATTTAAGACTTC
>CAWCQR010000002.1:0-10065 GCA_963797725.1 Terriglobia bacterium | reverse complement strand
TCCCGCTCGGCGCAGTTGTGATGGCTCGTACCGGATGGGGACCGCGATGGGTCTCTGCCAAAAATTATCGGAACGCGGATGCCAGGGGTGTCATGCACTTCCCTGGATATTCCGAGGACGCCGCCCGTTTTCTCGCTGAGGGACGTACAGCTCTCGGCCTCGGCACAGACACGCCGAACCTGCAACCCGGTTCGTCAAGAAATCCTGCAGTAAATCAATACACGCTGGGTCGTGGATTGTACGTTCTGACCAACGTAGCAAATCTCGACCGCATGCCCGCGAACGGCGCGGTTGCCTTGGTCGCCCCGATGAAACTAACCGGCGGATCGGCCGCACCTGTGCGAATTCTCGCACTAGTCAGGTAGTAAGCCCTCTTCTTGGGTCCAATTGCCGCTCGTTCGTTCGCGAATTTCTTGTTGAACATACAGCCCTGAACGACCCTGAGCTACAAGGATGAAGATTCGCTGGGTTCATACCGTTCCGCTCATCCACGTACTTGTCTGTCTCATCGCTCTGAGCGGATATATCGTGCCTCAACTGCAATGGCTGGGCATTTTGTTCAGCATCCTCGTCATCGCTGACTTTCCAATATCCGGGATCTACATCGCAATCGCAGTCGGGAAGCACGGAGCACTTGCCATCACTTGGCTATGCGTAGCAGGTACGCTCTGGTGGTATTTCCTGTGCTATGCAGCGGAGAGGTTCTCGGCCGCTCTCAAGACGCGTAGACGAAAACGAGAGTCGCTATATTCGACTCAAGAGCAGGCCAGCCAAGATTTCGGGAAGCCAAAATGGTTCTCCAGCCAAACGACCTGGTAGCGTCGATTGCCGGCCTGTGGCCGGATACACTGCGATCAGCAAAAACGATGCTACAGCGCCGAGCAGGACGGCCACATATGAAAGTCCAAAGTGACACAAGTGGGTGTAATGCCGATTTCTCATCAGCGGTGGCACATGCCGTCTTGTTGACTTGCGCATAGTAAGTCCATCGAACTGGAATTCGGAGTTAAGATGTCTCTCTAAAAGACTGCCTAACAGCCACTTCGCGGTTAATACAGATTTAAAGAACTGTTTTGTTGACTCCGCTCCCGACTTGCAACATCGTCTCTCGCCAGTAGCAGAACCACTGTCAAAACTCGTCACAAGGACTTGAGAGACCCTATGACGCCTCGTCGCACCAAACAGGGAGACGAAATCATGAAACGCCGATCCATCTTCTTTGCATTCGCCGTGGCCGCAACCGTGACCGCACTTGCTGCCGCAGCAACGCCGCACGGGCCAACAGGTTTGGCCGCCACCCCGCCCGCTCAGTCACCGGCGCAGGCCAAGATCACGTTCCGGGGCACCGAATACTTTCTGCGCTCGTCGGAGGGCCACGAATACGATTTCACGCCCAGGGGCCAGGAGGACCTTCATACCTTTACGGACCAGCTATCACTCGATCTATATCCAACGGCCCATGACCAAGAAGCTCTGGCCACGATCACCAACCGGGTGCTGGCGATCGCCAAAGGCCAGAACGCCACAGTCCTGCGAACGATTTCAGTTTCCGCTTCAGGGCAACAACCGGGCGAGCATTTCTTGGCCGCAGTGATGCCAACCCCCCATGGTGTGGATTTCGATGCGATACACTTCGTCCTCGTCGACAAACAAGCTGTCGGGGTGTTTTATACCCACCGGTCCTACGGCACATCAGCTGCCGGCACGACGAATGAATGGGTAACGAAGAACGCTGCAGACGTTGAACAGCAGCTTCTGAAGTTCGATGCCTCACCCATGGTGTCGTCCGTGAAGGTCTCCACCAGCCCATCCCTTCCTCCTCCCAGCACAGATCTGCCTGCCGGCACGATTAAAAAAGGCTCGCTGACGAGTCCTCAGCTCATGCACGACACGATGCAAGGGGTTACTGGCAAAGTGGCCGCGCTGGGATGCAGCAAAGTTGAGGACGTTGCGCCTTACGTCGTGACGCCTTTCTCGGGCGCGCCCCGCGCCAGACAGTGGCAGGAGAAGTGGCTGGTCAAGGGTTGCAGCAAACAATATTCAGTCGATATCGATTTCAAAGAGGACGGCGCAGGCGGGGCCTATTGGACGATCAAGAATTGATAAACGTTCGCGACATTTGACCATCGCAGAACCTGGAAGCGACGGCGAACCGCACGAGGAGGCTGCAAAAATCCTGAACTGTCGAATCAGGCGATTACACCAACGATGAGCATCGTTGGAGGCTCCAGGCAGCTTTTCGGTGGGTTGTTATGTCTAGGAATTTCTTCTCACTCGTCCTTCTCCATTGCATTTCCCCAGCTTTTCGCGTTTTCTATCACGAAGAGTTTCGATTGAGTGTCTGATAGAGGACGGAGGACACATGAGCGACCCGCGCTATCCCATAGGAAAATTTCATTTCGACGGCCCGCCGGATCCGGAGCAGAGAAAGAAACTCATCGACGACATCGCACAGACTCCCGATGCCCTGCGCGCCGCAGTCAAAGGCCTCAACCCTGCGCAGATCGAAACTCCATATCGCGATGGCGGGTGGACGGTGAGGCAAGTTGTTCATCACGTGCCGGAAAGCCACATGAATGCCTATGTCCGCTTCAAATTGGCTTTGACCGAAGACGTTCCAACCATCAAGCCTTACATGGAAGACCGGTGGGCTAAGCTTCCCGACGTACAGTCGACGCCGCTGGAAACTTCGCTGACCCTGCTCGACTCGTTACATGATCGCTGGATATACCTGTTGCGCTCGATTCAACCACAAGACTGGAAGCGGACCTTCAATCACCCCGAGATGGGACCGGTGCCGCTGGAGAAAACTCTTGCTCTTTATTCCTGGCATGGCCGGCACCACACCGCTCATATTACGGAGTTGCGGAAGAAGATGGGATGGTAGTGGTTAAGCGGGAATATGAAGCCGCCAAACCACGTAACTGGCCGCTTCTCTCAGCACGGCTATCATTCGCTGCCATCGCGAATGCGGACGCGAGTCAGGACGAGGAGCGACATACACCTGCACTCCTTCATGCTCCAGCAATTTGCGAATGCGAAATACGTGATAGGCGTCACTCACCGCCACGCAACTGCGCATGTGGTTGGTCCGCATGATTACCGCGACTCGCTCGGCCGAGGAAGCCGTATCCGAGCCCTGGGTCTCAGCAATGAGTTTGGCTTCAGGGATGCCGCGATGCATCAGGTAGTCGTGGCCGACTCCGCCTTCACTGAACGTGGGATCCGCAGCTGACCCTCCGGTGGTAATGACCACCGGCGCCGTACCTTGCTCGAAAAGATCGTAGGCATGATCCAACCGGGCGCGTAACACAGGAGACGGTCGCCCCGCATATTCAGCCGCACCGAAGACGACAATCGCGTCCGCCGGATAAACTTCCTGCAAACCAGCTTCATGCACGATGAGAATGCTGCTGATTCCAAGGACAACTGCCAAACCCACCGCAGCCAGCGCCACCACCCATAAAGGCCAGGGACTTTGCCGGCGCCGGTTTGGTTGGTCTTTCATCCTTGCGCAAAAAACTCCGAAATCTCCTGAGCAGGAATGGCGCCTTCCCGCATGATGCGCCAGCGGGCTTCTTCGTCGGTAAGGTCAACGATGGTCGAAGCCACTTCCCGGGGCGAAGTGCCCCCATCGACAATGATTGAGATTCGATCCTGCAATTGATCGCGGACCGCTAACGCTGTCGTACATTCGGTCTCGCCGCTGAGGTTCGCGGAAGTCGCGGTAATCGGAATCTGCGCCGCCTGCACTACCGCCAACGGAATCGTGGCCTTTGGCACCCGCAGCGCTACGTTGCCGGTATTGGCAGTTACTTTGAGCGGAAGTCGCGACGAGGCCTTTACGATGATCGTGAGAGGTCCAGGCCAGAAGCGCCGCGCCAATGCATAGAATTCCTCGGTTAAAGGCTCAGCCAGTTGCTCCGCCTGGTCGACGTCGGCGATCAGCAGTGACAAAGGTTTGTGGCGCGATCGCGATTTGATGTCATACACGCGGTCCACCGCCCGCAAGTTGAAGGGATCGGCCGCCAGCCCGTAGAAGGTGTCGGTTGGCATGCCCAAAACCTCACCCGCGCGAATCTGATCCGCCGCATACCGGATGAGCGACGCTTCCGGGTTATCGCAATTAATCTTGAGGATTTCTACGCGCACTGCAGGTCCCTTCCAGGCCCAGGTCTTAAAATCAAGAAAGCTAACATAACATGGGGACGCGCTGAAAACCGAGAGGAACCGAAAGGAACAAAGAGTGGTGGTACAGTTTGGTGCGGACAGCCCTTCTTTGCGTCCTCGACGGCATCTTAGCGTTCTTTGCGATTAAATGTTCTCACGCTTCCGACAGGTTCGAGTCAGCGGGCCAGATGAGGGATGGTGGTACAGTTCGATGCGCGAAGCCCTTCTCTGCGCCCTTTGCGCCATCTTTGCGTCCTTTGCGGTTAAAAGCTTTTGACATGGAAGAAACCACAACCAAAGATCGAACCCAGAATTCCCGCCTACGCCGGGTTGAAGGCAAACACAACGCCTTGGTCAAAGAGTTGCGGCGAGCCTTTACCGGCGAGCTCACGCCGGACGGTTACTGCGCCATTGAAGGTCTCCGAATTATGGAAGAAGCCATTCGCAGCGGCTCGCGCTTTCGCGCTGTCTTCTTCAACGAGTCCGCAGCCCCCAGGGCCGACCGCCTGCTCTCCCAGCTGGGCGCCCAGGTCGAAACGCTCTTATTGCCGGACAAATTGTTCGCAAGCATCGTTCCCAGCGAGGCCCCTCAGGGAGTGGCTGCTCTGGCGCGATGGAAGGAATTCTCCCTCGAAGACGTCTTTGCCAAGTCCCAGGCAGGACCGGTGCTGGTGGTCGCCGGAGTACAAGATCCCGGGAACCTGGGAACGATCCTCCGTTCCGCGGAGGCTTTCGGCGCCAGTGGCGTCGTGTTGGGCGAAGGCACGGTCAATCCCTTTAATCCGAAAGTTGTGCGTGCCTCGGCAGGTTCGGTATTCCGCCTGCCTCTTGTCCGTCCAAAGCTGTCTGAGGCGATGGAGCGGATGAAGACCCTCGGTCTGCGCCTGGTGGCCACCGCATCGCACATAGGCAGGCCGCTGGATCAAGCCGATCTCTCTCTCCCCGTGGCAATTTTTGTGGGCAGCGAAGGCGCCGGTGTATCTCGCGACATCATCAAAGCAATGGACGAAGTTGTCGCCATCCCACAGGCGCCCCAGGTGGATTCGCTAAATGTGGGCGTGGCCGCGAGTATCGTGTTGTATGAAGTAGCAAGGCAAAAGGCATCAACCACGAAGGACACGAAGTCACACGAAGAAAAACAAATATAAGACTTCCCTTCTGTGCTTCCTTCGTGAAACTTCGTGTCCTTAGTGGTCAATGATTTTTCAGTGGTATATGAGCCTCTTCCAAACCATCCCGGGCAGTGACGGCAACCCCGGAGACCGCACGCGTCCCCTTGCCGATCGCATGCGCCCGCGCACCCTTGACGAATTCATCGGCCAGGAACACCTAGTCGGGCCAGGCAAGCCGCTGCGCACTCAGATCGAACGGGATGACATCGGTTCTCTCATTTTTTGGGGACCCCCGGGCACCGGCAAGACCACGCTGGCGCAAATCATCGCCCACATGACCAAGGCCGAGTTCATTGAGTTCTCCGCCGTGCTGACCGGCATCAAGGAAATCAAGCAGGTCATGGCTGATGCCGAACGCGCGAAACAATATGGGACGCGCACCATCGTTTTCATCGACGAAATTCACCGCTTTAATAAAGCCCAGCAGGATGCATTTCTTCCCCACGTGGAGAAAGGCAACATCCGACTGATTGGCGCCACCACGGAGAATCCCTCCTTCGAAATTATTTCCGCGCTGCTTTCCCGCAGCCGGGTTTACGTGCTCAAACCGCTCACCCAAGACCAGGTGGTTGAACTGCTCAAGCGCGCTCTCGCCGACGAAACTCGCGGCCTGGGAAGCATGAAGTTGAAAGCGAGTGATGACGTACTGAAAAAGATCGCAGCCTATTCAAGTGGCGACGCGCGTAGCGCTTACAACGTGCTGGAAGTCGCTGCCACTCTGGCCCGCGGGCGAGACGCCAAAGAAGTTGGCGCTGAAATTACCGACGAGATTATCCAGGATGCTCTGCAGAAGCGCGTGTTGCGTTACGACAAAGCCGGAGAAGAACACTACAACCTGATTTCTGCTCTTCACAAGTCAGTCCGAAACAGCGACCCCGACGCCGCGCTCTACTGGCTGGGAAGAATGCTCGAAGCCGGCGAGGATCCCCTGTATATCGCCCGGCGCGTCGTACGGATGGCAGTCGAGGACATCGGCCTGGCCGACCCCAACGCGCTCGCGCAATGCATGTCCGCGCGCGATGCCGTGGATTTTCTCGGCATGCCGGAAGGCAATCTGGCATTGGCTCAGGCCGTGGTGTATTTGTCGATTGCTCCCAAATCGAACGCACTCTACACCGCCTATAGCGATATTCAGGGCGACGTGGAACGCACGGCAGCCGAACCGGTCCCGCTACACCTGAGAAATGCCCCCACTGGACTAATGAAGGGCCTTGGTTACGGGCAGGGCTATCAATACGCGCACAATCTGGAAGACAAAGTGGCTGACATGCAATGTCTACCCGACAATCTTCGCGATCGTGTCTACTACCATCCCACCAGCGAGGGTGTTGAAAAGCGCATAAAAGAACGCCTGGAAGAGATAAAACGGCGGCGTTCCCAGGCTGCGAAAGGCGCTTCCCCAGCGCCTAAAACAGAATCCGGGACGTAGCTCCCGGCATCTGATAAAGAGCAAGTTCTTCCCCCGTTTTCGCTGACATTGCAAAGGAGTTTCTATGGCCTCGTTCCCTGGACCTGCCATTACTGCTACTGATCCTGTCAGCGTCCGCCCCGTACAGATCGAGCAGGTCGAACACCTCCAAAAGCTGCAAAAGTGGTCGCGCAAAATTACGTCCATCCTCGATCTCGATGAGTTGATCGATCACGTCGTGAACGACGTCTCCTGCGCCTTTGGATGTGTCGAGACCAACCTTTACCTGCACGACGCAGAGCGCGGCGAACTTGAGGCGGCCGGCGTGCATGGCTGCACCAGTCACGGCAAAGGAGAGCGTTACAAGATTGGCACGGAAGGCATGGTCGGATACGTCGCCTCCACCTTGCAGATGCGTTATGCACCCGACGTGCGTAAAGACCCGTATTACATCGGTTGCGAGGAATCCACTCTTTCTGAAGTAGCCATCCCGCTGCTGGTGGATGGAAAGCTGGTGGGAGTGTTTTCGGCCTCGCATCACGAATTGGACGCCTTCCCGCGCGAGCAGTTACGCATGCTGCAAGGGCTGTGCGATCACCTGGCGGTTGCGGTGCACAATGCCCGCCGATTCCAGCACGAACGGCATGAGCGCGAGCGCATGAGTCAGGAAGAGCGTGAGGCACGCATCATCCAGCAAGCTCTGTTGCCCAAGTGTTCCCCTTACATACCCGGGTTTGCTATCTCCGGCTTGTCCATCCCCGCGGGCGCGGTGGGTGGAGACTGGTACGATTTCATCCCCTTCGACGATGGCTGTTGGGGGCTAGTTCTGGCGGATGTCTCAGGAAAAGGTACCGCAGCGGCTCTGCTGATGTCCGCGACACGCGGGATGTTGCGCTCGCTGGCGCAAACCTGCACCGGTCCGGGAGAAGTGCTGACCAAACTAAATCGCTTGCTTGTCGAAGATTTTCCTTCTGGCAGGTTCGTGACCATGCTCCTGGCCGTGTTGAATCCCTCCGCGCGCACCTTAACATTCTCCAGTGCCGGTCACCTGCGGCCGCTACTGGTAGACGAGCAGGGCGCGCGCTTCCTGGACAGCGAGCGCGGAATGCCGCTCGGCTTGGGAACGGGAGAATTCTCGGAGAGCCAGGTCCACCTCTCCGAAGGCTCACAGCTGGTGTTCTACAGCGATGGCATCACCGAGGCTACGGACGGGTCGGATGAAGAGTATGGCGCAGAACGCATGAGAGATCACGTCTTGCAGCCGGATGCTAGCGCAGAAACTATCCTGGCCGACGTCCGCAACTTTGCCAACGGCGAAGGCCTCCACGACGACGCCACCGTAATTTTCGTAAAAGCCTGAGGCATTAACCACAAAGGACACGAAGTAACACGAAGGGAATTCAGCAAGAAGGATTCCTTAGTGATACTCGGTGTCCTTGGTGGTTTATTGCTTTTTTCTGAGATCACCGGAAACGTGCCCGATGCTCTTTCAAAATGCACCGGTCCATAATCACAAGAATCCCAGCTTTGCGCGCCTTCTCCGCCGCTACGTTGTGGACCACTGACTCCTGCATCCAGATGGCAGGCACTTTCAACTGGATCGCCTGATCCACAATTTCCTCCACATACTCCGGCCGCCGAAAAATATTCACGATATCGATCTTCTCCGGCACATCAAGCAAAGACGCGTACGACTTCTCGCCCAGGGATCCGTGAATGGTCGGGTTTACCGGAATGATGCGATAGCCCTGCGACTGCATGTAGGCAGACACTCCATGGCTGGGGCGCATCGGGCTGTTCGAAAGCCCGACTACGGCGATGGTTTGGGATCGTTTGAGCAGGTCCGCGATGGGATCCGAATGCGGCAGGGAGGCCATGGACGAATTGTAACTCTTGCCCGAATATCCGGTCCGTAAAGTCGCTCTTAGCTCTTACCTGTCGTATTCACTTTTTGTTTATACATTTTCGTAGCCAGCTTGCGGACCGTATCCGAAACTTCCTTGTTGTTCGAGAGGTTGCGGAGATCGCCAACCAGAATGTTCTTCATCAGCCCGAGCGAAAGGTCTAACGGGGTACGCGGATTGAAAACCAGCGCGCGGATTATGGAATAGTTTTTAGCAAACTTCCGCTTCATCGGGATGCCGCGCAGCACCGCCTCGAGCACGTTTTTCTGCCCGGCAAATCTTTCTACCTCGCCGTCACTAACTTTGGGCGATTCCAAAACTGCCAGTGCCACAATCTTGGTACCATCCCGGATCAAAAGCGATCGTTCTTCTTTGCTGCCTTTCATCGCCAGTTGAATGCGGCCCTTGATATCAAGCTTGGAAATTTTCTGCAAGGCACTGCCCCTTTGCTCGCTTGGGGTCAGGCTGGTCTTTTTATTCGGAGCCTTTTTGGCCGCAGCCCCTGTAGCAACCGTCGTATTGGCCGTCGCCGCCTCAGTCTCCTGAGCTTCGGCAGCGGGAGCTTCAGCCACCGGCATAAATTCTTCGTAGATGCCGCCAATTGGTTGAAACGTGTGGTTAGCTTCCGCGGCAATCTCGTTTGCATGTTGGGAAAGATATGCGAGGACCCCATCGTCCAGAACCGCATCGCCTTCCTGCGTATCTTCCCCGGTCGAAAGGTGGAAGACCTCATCCAGCCCAGAGGCCGGCGCTTCGCCGGGTCCTGCACCCACTGACACTGTTTCATTCGCGGATACTGGTTCAGGCTCGCTCGCACCCGCGGCAACCGGGTCGATCAGGTTTCGTATGGTCTCACTCTGAATCCCAGTGAGATTGTTATTCGACAAAAGCCCATGCAGGATCACCGGCGAACTCGTAATTCTCGGGCTCTTCAACATCAGTTCGACAGCGTCCCGGCTCGCGCTCGGTGCCAATTCGAGCAGCGATTCCGCCGATACTGATGGATTCGCTAACAGCGCCGGCAGCAGCACCGGCCGAAGATTTGCCGGCGAAGCCAGATAATTCAGGACCTCTTTCGGAGTAGATGGATTGCTCGCGGCAGTCCGCGATGCCTCTTCATCCCAACCGGCCAGTGTGAGCTGTGCCTGTTGACCGAAAATCTTGTTGTGAACGGCCAGATGGACCAGGACTTCAATCATCTCCTGGGCGGGCAAAGCCAGTGAGCCCTTGGAGGCTGACTGCATCAGATTCGAAGGCACAGCCGACGCGCGAATGAGATCAATCATGCGGGACATAGGTTCGAACTCCTGACTTCAGTCTTCAGTCGTCGGTCTTTAGTCGCCAGTGTCGTCGGTTAGCAGTTTTAGTCGTTAAGCCACGGGTTCGACTTTCCTGAAGACTGAAAACCGCC
>CAWCQR010000001.1:0-34345 GCA_963797725.1 Terriglobia bacterium | reverse complement strand
TTTGTCCGCGCCGTAAACTTCGCACTTCAATCCAACTTCCGCAGCCATCTTCTTCGCGCGGTCGGCGAGGATCGTAGGTGTCATGCGATTCGACGGTTCGTTCACTAGGTCGCGAGTAAAATTCTGTGACTCACCGACGATGCGGGATTCTTCCAGTGCCTGCTGGAGTTTGGCCTGATCGCCGCGAGCGACGACGGTGAGGGTGTCAATCTTTTGGTCCTTGCGATCGCTCTTGTAGTAGTCGGGATCGAAGTTGCCGACAAAGGACCCTTCCACGATGGCCCTAACCGCGTCTTCGGTTTTCAATCCGGCCTCGGGCACAAGGATGGCGAAGCTCCTCAAGCCGCGTGATTTCAACGTCCGGACAGCAGCCCCGGCGACCCGGCGCAGGTCGAACGCAGAAAAGCCCTTGGCTTTGCCTCCACCAAGAAGTAACAGCCGCTTGGCTTTCAATTTTGCCGGACGGTGCAACAGCGTAGTTTCGAAAGACTTTGCGGTTGTTTCGCCGCTGGCAATGACTTCGGAGGCCGCATCTTTAATGGCTGCATCAGCGGTTTCGATCGAAACTTGTGGCTTATTTTTGTCGCCGCGGTCGAGTGCGATCACGACCAGGCATTCGGTTTCAACTTCTGCGGGAGCGGACAAGGAAAGATTGGTTTTCATGATTGGGTAGTTCCAGTATCGTCGGCGGGAAGGGAATTAGGCAAGGGGCGCCCGAGTTCGTGGCTGTCTAAACTCCTGCGATCACAGCACTACGATCGTGATTCCCAGATTACGCCGGCCCAAATCGGCGTCCTGTTTCAGTTCAGAATGGGTGTTTATCAGGGCCCATGCCCGTTCGTCGGATTTGGACCAATCCTCGCCAAAAATGCAGGCCCGAATTTCGCCCCGAGTCGCCATCTCACTCAACCGTTTCTGTACGACGATTCTGATTTCTCCGCCGGCTCCGCTCGATCCGTAGCCGTGAATCAGCTTCAAGACCTTGCATCCCGCCTGCCGGGAGCAAGCAAGTTCACGCTCAAGGTGCTGCAAGGCTTCGGCGACGGTCGGCATCCCACTCTTGAGATTGACGGGTTTAATTATCTGGGCGCTCCTACCGACTTACGATCGGGACGCAATTCCACTCGCTGGAGCAATTGTAAGCTCCAGAAAATCGTTTGCATCAATCAGGCCGAGGATTAGGCGGACGATAAACGGGAATCGCCGTCGTGAAGGGTCGTGCACGATGACTGGTGTCCTCAGTTGATATGACACGCCACGGGTCTCAAGCCGGCAGTCGCCTGAGGCCAGCACATTCCTGACCCATCCGCTGTCTCGTCCGTAGGTGAGCGCGATCCGGAATCCGTCGTGCTTCCGGAAAACATTTACCGGCGTCCGGTAGAGCTTGCCTGACTTTCGACCTGCGTTTGTAACAACGCCGAACCCGGGCAACCAGGCAGCGAACGGCTGTGCGATTCGATTTGTGACAACTCGATGGAAGGCCGCTAACTGCCTCTTGCAAAACCGAACTAGAAGGATGGGAACCAGCAGGATTGCGATTAACGAGATAACCGAGGCGACGAGCGTCATAGCTATAACAGTCCTGTCACTTATGCTCCATTGCAGCTTTTAGCATCGCCAGCTTCGAAGCCATGGCAAATTTCCTTTGAAGCGACCGAGACAGCGGATAACCCAATCTGGCAAGAGTCTTCCGCGGGCGAGAGAACGCGAGAATGTCGTACCAGACTCTGTCCTGGTCGCGGTTCCATTCAACCGTAAATCGCTCCTCACCGGTCTCTGTATGGTCGGCCAGCGTGCCGTAAGCGAAACCAAATCGAGTCAAGGGGCCCTCTTCTTCGATGACATAAACAATGCGACACGCATTCAGTGAGTAGAAACCGAAGTGTCGCACTGAAACCGCGACGTCGACTCCGACCCGTATTGGGGCACTCGGCCAGTAGAGCGCTACCCATGACATCTCGAACATTCGCCATGCTCGAATCGCGCCTATTGCGCGCCGCCAGGTAAGTTCTCCTCCGCCTAGCTCAACACGATTGTGGTCTACGTTGTATCCCGATGGCGCGGCGGTGGCGGACGATCCAATCTCCGGGTACGAGAGGCCCGAGTCCTTCTGCCTCGAAATGAAGCGCCGAACCTCATTTTCGGAAGGTCTCGTCAAGCTGAACATTCAAGTACCTCTCGCCTTGTGTTTGCGCATCGACCCTTCGAAAGCGAATGGAAGCGTTGCCATCAGATCTGTACCTTTCGCTTAGCCGTTTGGCCTCAGCCACACTTGCCAGATGAAGAGCCCAAGATAGCTCGCCGCAAGGAATGAAAACAGCAAGGTCAGGAGAGCGTGCCCCGCGACAAACACCTTTCCTTTGGGCCAGTCGGCGTGCGAAAAGTAAATTGCGTCCACAAGAATCCGGCTGGTCCAGTAAATCCCGATGAAAGATGCAAGTCCAAGGGCTGCACGATCGCCACGAAGGAGTTCGGTATGAAGTGCTAACGTTAGCGTGCCGAAGGCGACGATCGTCAACACTGTGAATCCACTCTGTACCCATAGCAGTTTCCGGTTGAATGGGATTAATTGCTGTAAGTCCTGTTTCCAGCGCAATCGATAGGGCACTTGAAAGCTGGCGAACAGAATTACAAAATGCGCTGCGCCGACAAGCCAAAGGTCGATGTCAAACAGCCGCAGCACCACTGAATTGGTCATAGGGCGTGAATTGCCTGCATAAACGGAAGTATTACACGCGTCACAAACCACGGGTGAAAGAGCCCAAAGACCGGTAGTACCAAGGACACCATCATGAAGCACCAGCCTTGCACTCCTTGCCCCAGTCCGATTCTCTTGCCGAAGCGCGAATGCTCGACGATCACGCCCGCGCCTTGCAGCAGGAAATAAAGCGTGGGTAGGCCATAGCCTGCGCGAGCAGGCAGTGAGATCACCAGATCGTGGATCAGCCCGGAAACCATGAAGACCAGGAAACCGGCCGAGTCCGGCCCTAACTTCCGGTACAGCGGACGAAAAATCAACTCATGGGCAAGTTGACGAAAACCGAGATTCCATCGCTTTCCCCAGAACTCTCCGAGGGAGGTGGAACGCAGAGGCGAAGACATGATGGATTCTGCCTTGACCCCAAGGCTCTGCCACATTAGAGCGACCAATTGGAAAGTGCCGAAGTGAAGCAACAGGATGAGACCCAACATACCGGTCCACCCTCGTAGAAGCGGTAGCTCCGGTGGAACGGATCGCGCCACAACCCAGAGCAGAGTTGCACCGAGAGTTGTTTCGAAGGTCGCCGAGAACCATGCCGTCGTTGTCGGCGGTGTTGAGTGAAGCCCCACATCCAGGAAAGCATCCGCATCCATTCCCGGCCAGGCCAGAAGATAGGCTACCGAGCGCCACGCCGGATGAGGAATTCGCGATCCCGACTGCCACCACGTCAGCCACTTCAGGCTGATGTAGATTGAGAAGGAAAGGATCCACATGAATGCCCATGGCCGCAGCAGATTGCGGCAGGCCACCGCAGTCAGGGGCAAGACCAATATCGGAAGCCAAGCGCATACGTTGTCGATGGTTTGGGAATCGGTACGGCGCATCCACGTCGATCTTCTCCCAGATGTATTCCAGGCCGAAACAATCTTCTTTGAAGCTGTTGGCAAATTGTGGCCACGCCGTTTGAACCGAAAACCGCGTGTCTACGCAGCTACACCGTGTTGTGCGACCCACAGTGCACGATCTCGCACTTCCCGTAACCCTTTCCGATTCATACCCGATTGCGGTGGCTCCCAGCGTGCGATCTCTTCTGGTGGGCAGCGACCCAGGAGGAATATATGACACAACTCAATTTGTCCGGCAGAAACTCAACCAGCAAACAAGGGCCATCTCTTCCAGACGACAACGGGTCGTCCATCAGTAATCAGACGTTGGGCGCGTTAGGCGCGCTCGTGTTGTTCGCGGCGGTAATCGGGATTAGCAGTTGCAGCAGCAGCAACAACAAGCCCGCGGTGGCGGCAGCACCAACGGTCCAAGCTGCGGTGCCGACCCCAAGTCCCGTGGTCCCGGCAATGGCGTCGGCAACACCTGCGCCGGGGACGAAGAAAGCACCAGCAGCCAAGCGGCGCGCCGCGACGCTCAGCTACGTAAACCGGGAGTACGGCGTTGGGTTTAGTTTCCCCCGGCAATATAGCCTGAAGTCTGGTGACAAAGCTGAGGCGAGCTGGGGATATCTGGGGCCGGTTGAAATGGACTTTGTTCATCCGGGCGGAGTGACGCTGGCGACAGTGGAATTGCCGAAGAATTCCTATCCTGGAATCGGATTTCAAGTCTGCGTTCGTCAACTTGAGCGTGAATCCGGGTATGACGTCAGAAGCGTGCACTCAATTCGCCTATCCGAACACCCAGGGCGAGGGTGATGCATCATCAACAGAAGAAGCCGCGCCGGCAAAAGTAAAGATAGGCACAATCGAATTCAATAAAGTTGAGAGTTCGATGGCTGCCATGATGAAGCAGGCCGATGCCAGGTACTACCACGCCTTTAACAACGGGGCTTGCTACGAATTTGCTCTTGGTCTCGGCACCGAAAGCGATGGAAGTACGGAGGGAAAAGAGCTGGACCGGAAAGCAGTGTTCGGAAAACTGGAGAAGATCCTTGCTACTGTGAAGTTTCGGCCAGGTGTCGCACCCGAAACGGCGCCAGTTCCGTCAGCCACGGACCATCAGCCTGATGGCGCTACTAATACTCAAGAGCAGAGCGCGATTGACCACAAGTAGTGGCTTCGCGGTCTGCTGAATCTGAATCATCCGGACTACCCGACGACGGTAGTCCGGATCTCATTTTGTCCCGATTATTTTTGGAGGATGGCAGGATCCGGAGATTGGTAGGTTTTGAATCCCGCCCGCTGCATGCCCTGTATCGCTTCCCGATTCTTCATGAACGTGTCCCAGATAAAACTAGTTCGCGCATTTTCCGCCATCACCAGAGTGATGCCAGTATCAATGGCGACCACGTCGCTGTCATACCAGCCCTTCAGCGGATTGAACGCGTTGACGAACCCGTAGGTACACCAGGCGTCGGGGTAGTGATTGCGGATATTGCGCATGACGCGCATCACAGGTTGCGGCAAGAACGGCAGCGAACCCCCGGCGGCACTGGGAACGACCGTCCCGTCGATTGGGCCCATGGCGGGTGGGCCTCCCCACACGACGTAGCCCCGGTCTGAATCGGAAGCTGTGATGCCCCAAAGATCGTCACTGTAGTCAGGGAACTGTTTTGCCAGTTCAAGACAAAAACGTCGATGGACGTCGGTGGCGATGGCAGAGTTCTGAAAGTAGTCAGTGTAGCGATCGCGTTTTCCGCGGAAGTCAAAAAATGCCTGGGAATATTGGTGCACGAACAGCGGGGCGAATGATCCAATGTAGCGCAGCCCGTCATATTCGAAAATATTTCGCTTCCACGCATCCCACGCTTCGGTCTTGAGAGGGTGAGCGGAAGAGCCCATGCCCAGCAGGTACATCATCATCAACTCGCTGTAGTAGTCCCAGCGATAGGGAAGGAAACCTGCCTCGGGCAGCCAGCCATGGGGCAGCAGGGTAGTGTCTTCGGACAGCCAAGTCCAGTCCACGCGGTCGAAAATATCGCGGCACAACTGGCGAATTTCAGAGTTTTCGAAATGCTGCCGGCAGCAAAGGATTCCGCACAGCAGGAGCGCCGTATCCACCGAGGAAATTTCCGAATCCCAGATTCGTTCGCCGGTATTGACGTTAGCGAAGTGATAGAAGAACCCTCGATGGTTTGGCAGGGTTTTCCAAAGGAAGCGCAAAGTATTCAATACCCGGTTCCGCGCTTCAGTCAACGAAATGAAACCGCGCCGCTCTCCGATGCAAAGCGCCGTGAGACCAAAGCCGGTGGCCGCAATGCTTGCCACTACCGCGCTGTCGGTGGAAGCGCGGCGGGCGTTGCAGCGGTCTTTGACCAGGCCGGTAAGCGGATTCGTCTGCTCCCAGAAATAGCAAACCGTGGTTCTCTCCAGCTCTTCCAGAAACTCGTCATCGTCCGGAGACAGAAAAGTCTTGGCGGGGGGCGGCGCCGGCCGGGTGTGTTGTTCCGGGACAGGGGACAGCGGGCCTGGAGCCATGAACGAAGCGATACCGGATTTTGCCAGCGGCAAGGAAATACCCATGCCTGCGAGTTGTCTTAGCAGCTTCCGGCGGGAATGACTTACAGGGCCTGACCACCTGTCCATCCAATGAACATCCACCTAGCAAATTTAAACGATCCTGCACCGTGGAAGGAATATCGAGAGGAAACCAGGGTAACAGGGATGGTTACACCGGCTGAGCCTAAAGGCCTTGACGAAAAATAGAGAGAGACTAAAAATCTGTCTGCAAGCTGGCGTCGTAGAATATCCGTGAGGTACAGGGGTGAGGGTGAAGCGATGAGCGGTGGGCGGAAAGCCGTGCTTTGGTTGGTAGCATGCCTCGCAGTGGCGGCCATTGCTGCGGCGATCTTCGTAGGCCGTCCCCGTACGCGGCCCCTGTCGTTGACCGGGGCGGTGATGCGGCAGGACGCTGATCCCAGAAAGGAGCTGCCACTCGCCGACGTTCAGGTTGCGGCAGTCTCCAATGGAACTGTGATCGGCAACGGGAAGTCGGATGCGTCCGGTTTTTTCACCATCGTGTTGCGGACCAGGCTCTGGATCGGCCGTCCTGTGATGCTCCAATTCCGCCATGCGGATTACCAGCCGCTCGATCAGAAGGACTTTATCGGCGACAAGGTGTACGTGGCCAAGATGATGCCGATACCACATGAAACCAGTGCGGCCAAACGTCCCGATTACGTCGTCTCCAATATCCAGGTGAGATATTCCATCAAGACGACAACCACGGCGAATGTGGGCAGCGCGGCTCAGGCCTTCGAAGTGCCAAATGTTGGCAACAGGGCCTGCGCGAAGCAGCCTCCATGCTCGCCCGACGGAAAATGGAAAGCTGCCATGGGCTCGAAGACGCTCGATGCCGGCGAGAACAACGAATTCCGCAATGCCCGAACCTCATGTATTGCGGGGCCCTGTCCGTTCACCAAGATCGAAGACGAGGACCTTTCGCAAAACAGCCGGATGCTTACGGTGTCGGCGCGGAACTGGTCGGATACTGCAACATTCCTGGTTGAGGCGGAGGTGGTCCACCCCATGGTCAGCGATCTGGTAAGAACGTCTTATCCCGTGACTTTCGGCCAGGCGCTGAACTTTACGATGCCAGCCGCTGCGGAGGGGATCACAATTCAGGCGGAGGTCAATGGCGAGGCGATCATTTATCCGCTGGGACCCAATCTCTACCTGAGTTGGGCAGACTGCAATGCCCGCGTCAACAAAGACCAGACAAAAGTGTATCGCTGTGAACTCAAGCCCGGGTACCGCTTTCCATAATTAGCGCGCCTTCGAGGAGACTTGCAATGCATCTGATTGCTGTCCTGCGACAGTGTGCGAAATTTCGGCTCCTGTGACTTCGCGCCGTTCACTTAGCGTGCCATCGGGAACCACTACCGCCACCCATGGCGTTTTCGGCGACGCTACATGGGCGTGCCACACCACCTCCTGCATACTTCCGGAAGCCAAGGTTATTTCCTTCGTGCCTTTTTCTTTCAGGACGAGGTTGTCGCTACGAATCGCAAATGAGTGATTGCCCGAGCCTTCGGCGGATACTCGCAAAAGCACGTCGTCGTGACCAAGATCCTGAAAAGTGACTTTGAAGTCAAAGATGTGGTCGCGGCGTAGGTCGAGGTGGTAGCGACCTCCGGGCAGTACCGTTACGGTGGAGTGAGTTGACCCTTGTCGCGCATCGTATCGACCCTCAGGCAATTTGACGCTGAAGCCGCCATCAAGGGCGCTAGGAGTAGTGGTCGTGACATGTCCGGTCTTTTGCTCTCGGAATTCGATCGCTTCGTGGCTCGCTGGGTCACTCGCTCCCGAGACCGTCGCGGGAACGTTGATGTCCTGCATCAGCCATACCCACTGGCCAACCGGTTGGGTCCATACTTCCTTATACGTCCAGCAAATTTGAGTGGGCCAGTAGGGCGCATCGGCATAGCCTCTGGTTTCAATTCCCACGGGAAGGGCGCCAACAATCTGACCGGACCGCACGCTGTATAGCGGAGTCCAGTCGTAGCCTTCGCCATACATCACGCTGGCGGCGAAAGGATTGCGTCCCACCAGCCATTGCGCCTGCTTCTGAGCCAGGTCTTCGGCTTGCAGATCGCCTCGCAACTGGCCCGCCGCCGAAAGCGCCTTGGCTTGCGACAGCAGCACGCTGGAATTGCCTCGAAAATCGAACCAGACCGGAAATCTGCGCAGATAAAATTCTCCGCCCAGCGGAATTCCCTGGCGGACTTCTTCGAGGTAGGCATCGCGGTCGGCAGCCCGCAAAGGAGTCCAGTTCTTTGAATCAGGAAGCAGCTTTGCTTCGCTCTCGCGATAGACCGCAGCCGGCAAGACCGAGTAAGGCTCGTTGACTGTGGCGGCTGGCTTGAGAAAGTACTCTGAGTGCAAGACGACGGCTGAGTACCACTTCATCCATTTGTCATGGTCCGGAAATGTCTCGCACAAACGTATCAGGGCGATCACCGGTTCCTGTTCCTGACCAATGTGAAATCGGTGAAATAGATTCTCGCGTTTCGGGCCAGTGTAGAAATAACCGGTCAAGGGAATTGTCCAGGGCTGTAAAGTGCGCTCCTGGGAAGCCAGCACCAGGTCGCCCAAAGCGATCGCTTCCTGAGCGTATTGTTCATCTCTAGTCGCCTGGTAGAGCTCGACTGACGCGACAACTCCGAACGAGATGCGTTCGAGTTCGTCCTGTGCACCATAGACTTCAGGTTTGGGAGGCGCAGTCTTCAGACCCTCCACCGCATACTTCCAGTCTTCTTCCGCGATCATCAGGCTACGGTTTGCCAATTCCGGTTCGCTATTTTTTAGCACGCGTGCGGCCAGAGCTTCGGTCCCGCTGACCCGAAAGTTCCATTCCGGATCGTTAACCGCCTGGCCGAAGCGATCGTCGGCGGTGCCCATAATCCCGTCAGTCCAATAGCTGACGAGCTGGCCGGTGCTGCGATAGCCATCACCAAAGCGCGTTTTAAGCACCCAGTTCAACCCCCATCGCGCTTCTTCCAGCAGGCGACTGGAGAGGACGGGATCGTCGCCCTGTTGCTTCAACTTGTCAGCCAGCGACAGAAGCGCGTAGACCATTCCAGGCGTGTTCCCGGTCGCGCTCAAATCTCCTGCATCGTGATATCCGCCATTGACGACAATTCGCTTGTCGTTATGATTCGTGTAAATGTCCTGATGACAGCGGCCGTGAATGTCTCGGATTTCGGTTCCGCAGCGTTCGCTGTACATGAAGTTGATCGCCTTCCAGATACTGCTGCGCCACGGATCGTCTCTAACTTCGAATGAACGCGTCAGCGTCTCTCCTGCCTTAATTACGTAGGTACCGGGTTCGCGGACCTCGGAAAAGTCCAGTACCTGATACTTGCCCAGAGGAGTAGTGATCTGCGTGACCGGTTTGCTGAGTATGGTCTGGCCGTTCTGTTGGTCGATCACGTCAAACGCAGGCGCTGCCAGATCGCTGGCGATAGCGGACTTCGAAGATCCGGTGGTGTATCCGCTATGGCTGAAAGCAATCTCCCCGGGTGCCACATCCCAACCCTCGACGTGATCGGCGACCACGCTTTGTAATTCGAGTTGATCGATGTCCAGAATCGTCTGGTCACCAGGTTCGGGGAATTTTTTGGGGAGGCTGTACGCAAAGTCGAGCGCGGTCACTTGATCGCGGTCGAGTGGAGCGATTTCCCACACGACGTGATTCCATGATTTGTTCTTCAGGATGATGGATTCGTGTCGACCTTCGTTGTACCGGTCGGGCAACTTGTGGGCACCATCATTGTGCAGCGTCAAGGAACAAGAAATCGCGGGCGCTCCGATGACGTCAGGATAGACCCAGAGGGAGATGCGGTTGTATCGCCGCCAGTCTTCGCTGGCGAACTTCCTGGTCGCCACCAAGTCCTCCCACTCTCCGCTGCCATCAACCTGGGCAATATTTGTAATGGAACGGATCCTCAGCGCATGGCTGCCTTCTTTGGCGCGGTCTCCAGTCAGAGTCATTTCGCCCGCGCCTGCAAACGACCAGGCGGAAAGATTTTCCATACTGTCCAAGAGACGCGAATCAAGAACTTTTTTATTCAGCCAACGGAATTCTGCGCCGTCTTCATATTTCGCCGTCATTGGCATTGTGGGAGCGTCGTTCTGCGAGAAGCCCGATGCTCCAAGACACAGGACAGTCAGGGCCAGCGTAATGTGCAGCCGTTGAACGCTTAGGATTAACCTGCGAGGGTATTCAATCTTCATGTGCTTGGTGTCCTGTCCTTAGTCGAACACTCAATCGATTGTGGTTATGAATGCCGATCTACACAAACCATGAGAAAAAATGTCCGAGAAATCCAGCAAAGCTACCGCCCTTTACTGGAACGTGCGATGGCTTCTCGGGCTTCGCTGTCTGCGGTTCGGCGCCGTTCGGTTTCACGCTTGTCCCAAAGTTGTTTGCCTTTGGCCAGGGCCAGCTCAACTTTTACCCGCCCGTTCTTGAAGTACAGGCGCGTGGGGATAAGCGTGAGCCCTTTCTGCTGGGTCTTGCCGATGAGCTTGCGGATCTCTTCTTTATGGACGAGCAGTTTACGGGTACGCAACGGAGCGTGGTTGAAGATGTTGCCATGGTCGTAAGGGCCGATATGGCAGTTCAACAGCCAGAGTTCCCCGTCCTTGAGTAGTCCATAGGCATCTTTGAGGTTGGCGCGTCCTGCTCGGACCGATTTGACCTCTGTCCCAGTAAGGGCCACGCCGGTTTCAAATTTCTCTAAGAGGAAATAATTATGGGAGGCGACGCGATTGACCGCAGCGTCGCGTTCGCCTGCGGCGGTGGGATCGCGGCGGGGATTTTTTTCCGGCTTCGGCTTGGTCTGGTGGGCGGATTGGCGCGCCATGATGGTAAATAGGTTATCTCACACGACAAGGAAAGGCGTCGAGTCATGCCGGCACGGACATCTCCTTCGCGCTGGTCTCGAGCTGTTTTTTTCGAACAGCAGCGTCGCGCCAACGGTCCTTGTGAGTAACTCCTTAGGGACTAAGACCTACGAGTCAAACTGCAACCATAGCAGTCACTTCCGCTGCAGAATCGCGATGCTATAATCGACCAGTAAACTCTCCATCAGAGCATATTCAGCGGCCTGCCCGGGGTGATTGGCCGATCCCGAGGGAAGACTGCCTGCGAGGGACCAGTGAAGACACGCCTGATTCGCCCGGCAGCTATCGCCTTGCTGGTCGTGGCCGTAACCCTACCGATTGGTGCCGCCGATAACGCCAAGTCCCTCTATAACAAAGCCAAAGACGCCGAGGCCCGCCAGAATTACGAAGCTGCCTACGATTTGTACCGTCAGGCTTATGAACTGAAACCCCGGGATTTGGCCTACCGCGCTTCTTATGAACGGACGCGCTTCCTGGCCGGCGCCTCTCACGTGCATCGTGGGCAATTATTGCGGGACGCGGGAAAACTGCAAGAGGCGCAGGCCGAATTCCAGAAAGCAATTGAGATCGATTCCTCGAGCTTTATCGCCCAACAGGAACTCCGACGCACGCAGAAGATGATCGATTCGGCGAACGCTCCGCCGCCGCGAGCGGCTGGCCCTCCCACGGGTCTGCAAAAACGTGTGCAGGAAGCGCAAGGGCCGGTCGATCTGGCCGCCATTTCGAATATTCCAATCACCCTCAAACTCACTGAAGACACTAAAGTTATTTACGAAACCGTCGGGAAGCTGGCGGGTATCAATGTGTTGTTTGACCCCGATTACACGTCGCGCCGGGTGAAGATCGAGCTCAACGGGGTCACGCTGCAGGAAGCGCTGGAGATCATCGCGCTCGAGTCCAAGACATTCTGGCGGCCGGTGACGCCCAATACAATTTTTGTCGCTTCGGATAACCCGTCCAAGCGTAAAGAAGTTGAACAGAGCGTCATCAAAACCTTCTATCTCGCGAACCTGTCCCAGCCGACCGAATTGCAGGATGTAGTCAATGCATTGCGCCAGATTCTGGAAATTTCCCGCATCCAGCCGCTGCCATCACAGGGAGCTTTGGTAGTGCGGGGCACTCCAGACCAGATCGCGCTGGCGGAGAAGCTGGTCGGCGATCTGGATAAGTCGCGTCCGGAAGTGATCGTCGATGTAGCAATCATGCAGGTAAGCCGCGACAAGACACGCAACCTGGGAATCAGTCCGCCGACTAGCGCAACGGTGGCCCTGCAGAACAACATAAACACGACGACCACCAACAATGGAACCGGGACCGACACGGGTACAGGGACTTCCACCTCGGGGACAGCAAATCAGGTGAACCTGAACCGGCTTGGGAACCTGAATGCGACCGACTTTACGGTCACAATTCCTCCAGCGACAGCCACGGCGCTATTCAGTGACAGCAACACGAAACTGATCCAGAACCCGCAGATCCGCGCCGTCGATGGACAGAAGGCGTCGCTCAAGATTGGCGAACGCGTACCGGTGGCTACGGGGTCGTTTCAGCCGGGTATCGGCGGCGTCGGAATCAATCCACTCGTGAATACTCAATTCCAGTACCTGGATGTCGGCGTGAATATTGACATCACACCCAAGGTCCATGCCGGGCGTGAAGTGACGTTAAAAGTCTCGATGGACATTTCGTCGGTGACCGGTCAGTCCAATATCGGCGGTATCAGCCAGCCGATCATTGGTCAGAGAAAGATCGAGCACGAAATCCGCCTTCAGGAAGGCGAAGTGAATCTTCTGGGTGGAATGCTGGAGGATAGTGAGACCAGATCTCTGACCGGTATACCGGGGTTGTCACAGATTCCGATCATTAAATACCTCTTCGGGCAGACCAACACCGATCACTCCACGAACGAGATTGTATTTGCTTTGGTTCCGCACATTATTCGGGCGCGCGACGTGACCGACTTGAATGAAAAAGCGTTGGAGGTCGGGACGGCGGCAGCGATCGAGTTACGGCGTGCCAGCCAGGCGCCTCCGGCGGCTCCCGGAAGCGAAGGAGGCCAGGCGGCGCCGACGCAAGGTCAAGCTCCCGTTTCCCAGACTCCGTCGCAACCGCCGATGGCTCAGCCGGCAGGTCAAGCTGCGCCACAGGCAGGAGCTGGCACGGCGAGTTTTGCATTCGATCCAGGCAACATCACTCAAGCCACTGGCTCGACGTTCGCGGTGAACGTGATGTTGAAAGGAGCGCAGAACGTCTATTCCGTACCCTTGCAGGTGAGCTACGATCCCAAAGTTCTGCAGGTGGTAAATGTTTCGAACGGAGGCCTCCTTTCGCAGGACGGCCAGCCGGTCGCCCTGGTGCATCGTGATGACGACTCCTCCGGGGCTTTGCAAATCACGGCAACGCGGCCACCGGGCGCGAATGGGGTTTCCGGACAAGGAGCCGTAGTGACCCTGACCTTCCTCGCGAAGGGTAGTGGCCAGTCTGCATTGACAATCTCGAAAGGCGGCGCACGTGATCCGTCCATGCAGGCGATCGCGGTTGCGGGCACCGTGGCTACGGTGACGGTGCAGTAGGAAAGACTCGATTACGTGTCGTCTTGCATGATTGAAGGCTCTTAACCGCAAAGCTCGCAAAGGACGCTGAAAAAACCGCCACTTCAGTTCCGAGAGCCTAAAGTCCACATTGTTTTCGGCGATAATATTCTATGAAGTCTGTCTGTCTGAAACCCAGGTCCGTATCCTCCGTCAGGGGATTCACGCTCATTGAATTGATCGTGGCCACTGCCATTCTGGTCATCTTGACTGGTCTGGCTGTGCCGATGGCGCGGGTGGCGATCAAGCGGGCAAAAGAGCGGGAGTTGCGCCACGACTTGTGGGAATTGCGGGATGCTATCGACCGCTACAAAGACGGGGCCGACCGTGGAGCTTTCCAGATTAAAGTGGGTAGCGAAGGATTTCCGCCGGACCTCGAAACGCTGGTGAAAGGCGTGGATGTGGGCGGCAAAAAGGTACGGTTTCTGCGCAAGATTCCGACCGATCCCATGACCAACGACACGGATTGGGGATTGCGTTCCATGCAGGACGACCCAACCTCCGATTCCTGGGGCGGGCAAAACGTATTTGATGTCTTCACCAAGTCGCGAGGTACAGGCCTCGACGGCACGGAATACAAGGATTGGTAATCGGAGTGTTGCGATTCAGGATTGGTGGATGACGAGAATAGGGAACAAGCGGGATCGGGGATTTACTTTGATCGAGCTGATGATTGTCATCAGCCTGATACTGATCCTGGTCTCAATCTCGATTCCCGTCTACAACCAATCCATCCTGCGCGCCAAAGAGTCGGTGTTACGACAGGATCTATTTCAGTTGCGTTCACTGATCTCACAATACACTTTGGACAAGCAGAAGGCGCCGCAGGCGCTTGACGATCTGGTGCAAGCGGGATATCTCAAGCAGATTCCGAACGATCCCATGACAGGGAGCAACAGCACCTGGACAGTGGACCAGGAAGACTCGCTAATGTCGGTCGATCAGCAGGATCCCGGGATCAGCGATGTACACAGCGGATCCAGCGGGACTTCCAGTGACGGCACCGCCTATAGTGCCTGGTAGACTGCATACACCAGAATCGCCCCAATTAACGTCAATTTGAACACCTCAAGCCAAAAGCACTAACATCACAACATGCCTGTTGAAACTGAAATCAACTCCTCAACCTATAGGCCCGTTCGCGCGCCCCGGGGAACTTCTCTCACGTGCAAAGGCTGGCAACAGGAAGCCGCCATGCGTATGTTGATGAACAACCTCGACGAGGAAGTCGGGGAGCGTCCAAAAGATTTGGTCGTCTATGGCGGCACGGGGCGGGCAGCGCGAAGCTGGGAGGCATACCACGCAATCGTGGCATCGCTCAAGGATCTCGAAAACGATGAGACGTTGCTGGTTCAATCGGGCAAGCCGGTTGGAATATTTCGGACCCACGAATATGCGCCGCGAGTTCTGATCGCGAATTCCAATCTGGTGGGCCACTGGTCCAACTGGGAGAAATTCAACGAACTGGAACGTGCTGGCCTGATGATGTATGGCCAGATGACGGCAGGTTCGTGGATCTATATCGGTTCACAAGGAATCGTTCAAGGCACTTTCGAAACTTTCTCGGCGGCTGGCGAAAAACATTTCGGCGGCGATCTGGCAGGGAAGCTGATCGTAAGCGGAGGAATGGGCGGCATGGGTGGAGCGCAGCCTCTGGCGGCCACCATGACCGGGGCGGCGTTTCTCGGGATCGATGTTGACGCCGAGCGCATCAAGAAGCGCCTGAAGACTGGCTATTGCGACTTCATGGCAACGACGCTCGATGAGGCGCTACGCATTCTGAAGGATGCGCTGCGCAAAAAAGAGAATGTTTCCGTTGGGCTGGTGGGAAATTGCGCCGACGTCATTCCCGAACTGGCCGAACGCGGCGTGCTGCCGGATATCCTGACGGACCAGACGTCCGCCCATGACCCGCTGAATGGCTACGTGCCGAATGGGATGACTTTAGCGGAAGCATTGGAGCTTCGCGAGCGCGATCCGAAGGCCTACCAGGAGCGCTCGCTCGACGCCATGGCTCGCCATGTCGAAGGCATGTTGCGTTTACAGAAAATGGGCGCTGTGACTTTTGACTACGGAAACAATATCCGAACGTTTGCGTTCCAGCGCGGAGTCAAGAACGCGTATGACTTTCCCGGGTTTGTACCGGCGTATATCCGACCCCTATTCTGTGAAGGGCGCGGTCCGTTCCGCTGGGTGGCGTTGTCAGGCGAACCATCGGACATTGCAGTGACGGACGATCTGGTTCTCGAATTGTTTCCAGACAATCGCATTCTTCGCCGCTGGATCGATTTGGCAAAAAAGCGAATAAAATTCCAGGGTTTGCCGGCGCGTATCTGCTGGTTGGGTTATGGCGAAAGGGCGCAATTCGGGTTGGCAATCAACGACCTGGTGAAGAAAGGCAAAATCAAGGCACCGATAGTGATCGGCCGCGATCATCTTGATTGCGGATCAGTGGCATCGCCCTTTCGCGAAACCGAGAGCATGAAAGATGGCAGTGATGCGGTGGCCGACTGGCCATTGCTTAATGCCTTGTTGAATACGGCGGCGGGTGCATCCTGGGTATCGATTCACAATGGCGGCGGCGTGGGCATCGGCTATTCGCTTCATGCCGGGCAGGTGACTGTCGCAGATGGTTCGGAGATGATGGCCAAACGTATTGAACGCGTCCTTACCACCGATCCGGGGATGGGCGTGATTCGGCACGTGGACGCAGGTTACGAAGAAGCCAAAGAGTTTGCCAAGAACAAGCGCGTGAAGGTGCCAATGGAGTAGATGCTGACTACTAGTCCACCCCTTACGCTCTGGCTGCTAAACTAACTCCTCGTGACTTCCAGAGCGAAAGACGGACCAACTTCTGACCAACCGCTGTTGCTCACCAATATCCGCCAGTTGCTTACGCTGCGGTCTTCTGCAGGAAACTTCCACCCCCGCCGCGGTCCCGAGCTCCAGAATTTAGGCGTTATCAAAGACGGCGCGGTGCTGTGCGTGGGCAAGAAAATCGTTTCAGCCTGCCAGGTGAAAGACGCCTTGCGCGATCCCTGGATCAAGAAGAATCGCAAAAAGATTGTCGAGATTGATTGCGCCGGGCAGATTGTCCTGCCGGGGTTTGTGGATGCTCATACGCACCCCGTTTTCGTAGCTCCGCGGCTGGTCGACTTTGAGAAGCGCATTAGCGGCGCGACCTACGAGCAGATTGCGGAAGCCGGCGGTGGAATCCGTTCCAGCCTCGAGGGAGTTCGCAACGCCGGAATGAAACTGTTGGTCGATCACGTCTTGAAGACACTGCAGGAGATGGCAGAGCAGGGAACGACTACGGTTGAAGCCAAATCAGGATACGGTTTGACGGTGGAGGCTGAAATCAAGTCGCTGACCGCAATCCAGCGAGCATCTCGCAAATGGCCCGGGACCGTTGTTCCAACTCTGCTTGGCGCTCATGTTGTTCCCGGTGAGTATCGCGGCAGATCACGGGAATATGTCGACCTTGTCTGCAACGAGATGATCCCGGCTGTGGCCAATCGAAAGTTGGCGCAGTTTGTTGACGTGTTCACCGACCGCGGTGCATTCACAGCGGAAGACACAGAAAGAATCTTTGACGCTGCTGCAAGACATGGGCTGGGGTTGCGTGCACACGTCTGCCAACTGACCGCGACGGAATTGCAGTCGCTATTGCATTTCAATGTCGCGTCATTCGACCACCTGGACCACGTCAATGACGCCGATATCAGACGGTTGGCGAAGCTCGATACCGTGGCCACGTTGGTGCCGGGAGCGAACTATTTTTTGGGACTGCAAGAATTTCCGCCGGCGCGCAGGTTGATCGACGCCGGCGTGGCCGTCGCACTGGCTACCGATTACAACCCGGGTTCGTCTCCGACAGCCAGTATGCCTTTCGTCCTGTCGCTGGCGTGCACGCATCTCAAGATGTCACCGGCGGAAGCAATTTCTGCCGCCACGATTAACGGCGCATGGTCGCTGCAGGTTCAGGAGCGGAAGGGCTCGATCGAGCCAGGAAAGGACGCGGACCTAGCGGTCTTCGATGTCTCAGATTATCGGGAAATCGCCTACTGGGTAGCGTCGAACCGATGTGCGTTTACGGTTCTTGGCGGCGCATTGGCAAGATCGAGGCCGCAATAAAGTTCGAAGGAATCGAGGATAAGCCGAAGCGTTCACGGCAAAACTTCCGGCGGCGAACTGCATTTCAGGCAGTTGCGATTTGAGCGAATGTAACTCCGTTGCTATAATCGTGCCTGTTCCAAACGCTTCCAGCGTCTTGACTGCCTGCAGTGACTGGCAATCCGCCCAAGTCTCGCGTGCCCCACAGCGCGCCCAGCGCCGGCAAAGAAGTTGTGAGTCAAAACGTGGCCAGGTAGCTCAGGTGGTAGAGCGCAGCCCTGAAAAGGCTGGCGTCGGCGGTTCAACTCCGTCCCTGGCCACCATCATTCTAAAAGACTTAGTGGCACAGATCTGAAATTATCAACCCACGATCCAGCCCACGGTTCGGAGATCGGACCCGCGAATTCTCACTGAACCTTCTCTGTAAGGAGGTGAATCCTGTCGCCGAGTAGTTGCTCCAAGAACTTCCCCTGCGCGTCGCGCATCAATTCCATATCGGACTTTGCGTAAAGTTGCATGGTCGTTCCGAAGTCCTCGTGACGCAAGATCCCCTGCACCGTCTTCGCATCCACCTTCAGCTTCACCATCGCAGTCGCCAGCGCGTGCCGAAAGTTATGAAAGCCAAACCGAACATTCTCTCCTTCCTTAATGACGTCGGCTTTCACCGCCGCCGGTCTTAGGTACTTCTGCACCATGATGGATGCGGATAGAGGCTTCCTTCCCTTAAGCCTTACACTTGGGAACACGAAGTCAGTGTCCTTGGCAAAAGGCGTCCTGTCGCGCCAGGCGAGAAGAAACCCGGCCAGCAGGGGGTGCATGGGAACCGGGGCCTTCGATGCTTTGGATTTCGGCACCTTAAACCTACCCCACACATATGCCCGCCTCACATAAATCACCAAACCCTCAAAATCGAGATCCGATCCACATCAATGCGAGCAGCTCTGACACTCGCAGCGCCGTAGCCGCATCGCTCAGGGTGAGCGTGCGCCTCGGCTCTGGAATGTTGAGCGAGAATCTCGAACGCCTGCTTAGGCGTCATCGGGACCGCCATGTAACCGCTGGTCGTTCGCTGGCTCACCCAATTCATGGGATTGCCCTCTTGCTGTCGTGGCACAAACTCGTGCCGTTGCCCGTGCTTGTAGACTAACGTCATGATGCGCCGGATTTTGTCGATAGTCGGATCGGCAAGCGGTTTCATCTTCTTCTTCACATTCCCCGATTCTCAATTCGTGAAACCACTTCTCGACCTCCGTCGACTTCACCGCTAAGGGCGCCAGATGTCCCCAACGGGGAATGATGCGCTTGAGGAGGTGTCGCTCGTAGGTCTCGATAGTGGGAAACTCCTTGGGGCGGGCTGAATTCGATTGATCGATTCTCAGTTCGTTCTCGATGTAGTGCTGACAGAGCTGACCATACGTTCTCGGTCTTCCCTGGAAGGGCTGTAACTGGTTGATGGTTTCGCGCAGCTTCTGACGATCGGTTTCCCGGGACGCGTCGGCTTTTTTGGGACCGATGTCCTTCACAAGACCGATGGTGGTCGTGTGTTCGACTCGTTTCCCGTCCGCTCGCGTCGTGTAATAGCGAAGGACCCACGTCATTCCCGCTGCGCGGTTTATCAGAGCGAATACTTCCTTCCTGATACCTGGGCATCAAACCCTCCTAGTGGTTTCTGTGCTCCAGGTGGCCGCTGGTCGCAGCTTAGCATGTAGGCATGCAACTCCGACAACAGGAATCTCCAGTCTTTTTTCTTAGCGTTGGGATCCAGAGGGTGGCCTGGGATCAATCCTTCGCGCGCCATTTCGAGCAGGTGGCGACGGGTTGTCTGGAGGTATTTGGCAGCGATGTCCGGATCGACGAAGAACTCTTCCCGTGGGGGCGGCCCTGTGGACCCGGTATCAGCAAGTCTCATCTTTCTATCCCTTCGGACGTTCAGCTGGGTTGAGCCACTCGGCGTACAGCGATGTACTCTGCTATGGGCGAAAAATCTCCAAGCCAACCGAGTTTTCGGCGAAAACTCCGCCAAACCGTTGAAAATTAGCTCCAAATAATTTTCAAGAAATGTTCTATCGTCTGGGGAAAACTCGACGCTGTGGCCCATTATTTGTCCGGTAAACTAAAGGAAGGTTTAAGTTCCGCAAGAATACTTGGAGAGAAGAGTATTTTGTCTGCCCAACCGGTTTACGACATCAGTATCTGGGAAGAGATCAGAACTATTGTCCGGCCACATCTTGATGTGCTAGTTCTGGTGGTGAAAACCGAGATCTCAAAGGATCGTTCTCTTGCAGAATTCCAAACCGCAGAGCCTGTTCCTTGGCAACTCGCGCAAATAATAGAACAGCGTGGCGAAGCCTGGTTGCAGCGTTTGTACGAGATATGTCGCAATGCTTATCAAAGCAAAGGGAAGATGCCATCGGAGGATTTCAATCGGGCAGTCTGGGCGTTTTGCATAGAACCCTTCGTCATGGATGGAGATCCAGAAAGAATCCTGAGCTACGAGAGCTCGGGCCTTCTACAATTACTGCTCTGCGCGGTAGGGTCGCCACCCGAGCGGCGTAAGTTGCTAAAAGTAAGCCAAAAGAATTGCTGCCTCAGCATCCGCGCAAAGCTCTGGGAAAAATGGCGCGACAGACTTCACTCGGTTCTGCCAAAGACTAATAAACCAGGCACGGCCTCGGCTAACTTCGGTGAAATCGAATCTAACATGGCGGGGACTGCGAGCACTGGGTCTCAAGCTCCTCTTGCGCCGCTGCGTGCCCCCGATTGGGAGTCCATCCTAAGGCACGCTCCGCTAAGATCGGCTGTACCAGAAGGCGGTTCTGGAACAAAATCACAAAAAACTACAAGCAGCGAGACATCAATTTTAAACCGCGTCGAGCCGGTGACTTGGCAGAGCGTTGAAATCTCATTCCTCAGCGATGAACGACTTCAGATCTTGATCGGTAAAAAGAGAGCGACCCTGAACTACGCGGAATTTGGGTTTGAAGATGGAAGAGACGGTAAACCAAATCGGGCCTGGAAAGTCTTACGCGCGATGGCGGAGAACAGGGGCACTATCCCTGACGGTACGAGCGTTAGTATGCCTTGGCCAAGTGTGGAGAAGGCCATACAAGAAATACGCAAAGCGCTATGCCAACACTTTGGGATATCCGATGATCCGATCCCATTCGTCAAGGGGGTCGGATATCAAGCCTGTTTCAGAATCGGTTGTAGGCCCTCATTCAACACGTAGCCGAATTTTCTCTTGGGACCAAGAAAAAATTCTTATTTTTTTAAAGAACTCTATTTAAAAGGATTTAAGAGGACATTTCGTCCCACAGGTCTCCACCCTTGGCGATTTTTCGCCCTAAGGGATGTGGTGATCACATCAACGAACGCGCCAACTGTCTGCGAAAATCCCCAGCCAGAGCAGCCGCAAGCCGGACCGGACCCAGATCGCGTCCGAGGTCTACTCACAAACCGGGAATTAAATAAACTCCATCCGCATCCGAGCTATGCAAAGAATGAACTGACGGTGCCCACTTGGAAATTGGACGCCCTTGCGAAGCTTGGAGATCTCGCTTTCCATAATCCGCTCATTGTCACTCACAGTGGAGCGATTATTGACGGAAACACTCGGCTGGAGTTAGCGAAACTGCAGGGCAGATCCACGCTCACATGCCTTGAATATGAAATGACCGATGAGCAAGCCCTTCAACTGATACTTCGAATGCAACGTGGTTCAGGGTGTCTGAATAGCTTCAACCGCATCATCTTGGCCCTCGACCTTGAACCGTGGCTGAAACAACAGGCTCGCGCGAACCAGATACTCGGCGGCCAAAACAAGCGTTCGTCAAAATTGACAGAAGCTGAAAAGATCGACGTCCGGGCGGAACTTGCAAGCGAAGCTGGAGTCTCACCAGGCAATGTGACTAAGGTCAAACAATTGATAACAACCGCACAGTTTGAACTACTTCAGGCATTACGTGCCGGAGAAATACGGATCCATAGGGCCTGGAAATTAAGCAAGCAATCCGCAGAAGAACAGTCGGCGGCGCTTCGTCTGTATCGAAGCAGCAAGGGTCTTAAGAAATCCATACGGCATCTGATTTCGCGTCACAAATCATCGGAGTTCCAAACTCCGTTCGACCCATCTAGCTTGTTCAAACGCTTGTCTTCATGCGACCCAAAAGAGCTTAGGTCGCTCAACGTGTTGGTTTTAAAGATTCGCGGGAAATCGGTCTATGTGACCGAAGAACTGCTACGAAGCTTGTCCTTCCAAAAGGAGTTATTCGTATGCGAAACAGAGAGCCAATAAAGCAGATACTGGCTGCCACTCGACCCGATTGGGACAATCCCACGATCCGAGCAGTGGTCCGCGACAACTTCGAGAAAGTGACGCTTTGTCGGACCTCGGCTCTGGGAGCGGAAGTCTATGTCTCAAAAGACGAGGTGAAATTTGTCTACCACACGTGCAAGTCACGAGCTTGTCCCATATGCGGGTATCGGGCCACGCTTTTGTGGCTTCGTGAACAGTGGGCTGCACTTCCCGATATTCCATATTCCGGCTTTGTTTTTACGATGCCTCGTATCCTCTGGACTATCTTTCAGCAGAACCGACATCTGCTGCATGACCTTCCTGCTCTGGGAGCGGCGGTCGTTGAGCAGTGGCTAAAAGACAAATATGGCGTTCGCGTTCTGATCATGGTGGTGCCACACACTTTCGGCGGATACCTAAATTTCAATTGTCATCTCCACATTCTAATATCGGCCGGCGGGTTGAAGGAGTCAGAAGGCCGCTGGATATCACCTCTTCGCTTCGACAAAAACGAGATTATGAAGATTTGGCGGAATGCCGTCATCACCTATTTGCGGGAGGCGCTGAAGGCAGGAGTCCTCAAGTCGGAATGGGATAGTGAAAATCTCAGGAACATTCTCATGGTAGAGGACGAGCGTCCTCGTTGGATCATCCACATTCACGCCTCGATGACAAAAAACCATTTCTTGCTATATGCAGCACGATACGCTCGGCGTCCGCCAATTGCGCAGAGCCGGCTTTTAGTAGTCACGGATGGAGTAGTCGAGTTCTGGACAAAAGACAAGAAACTGGGACGGAGGGTGACAACACGGCATTCATTTCAGGAGTTCGTTGCCCTCTTAGCTGAGCATGTGCCGGATCGATACAGACACGCCATGCGTTACTTCGGACTGTTGGCACCACGAACGAAAAATCGGACATTCGCCGCGCTCTTTGTTCTCATTGGCAAAGAAAAACGTCCTCGTCCACAACGGATGAGTTGGAGAGCCTCACTGCAAAAACATTTTGGCATAGATCCTCTTATCGACACGAATGGTCAGTTGATGCACTGGGTCAGACGAGAAAGGCCAACGATTCGAAGGTAAAGCTGAACATTACCATCACATTCTTTGAAGACTGAAGGGGAAAAACTGGTCTCGAACACAGAGGTTCTCACCTCGATAGCGGACACGGAATTTCTTGTTAACTTGGAAGCTGACGGGAACGATGTTGGCGCCCTCGGGAGCGACGAAGAAGACTGGGTAGTGTCAATCAAACCATGCGCTGGGTAGGCCGGCTTGGCCCCGTCCCAGCTAACGCATAGTTCCTCTCCTCAGAGTTCCTATCCTTTGTACTAATTAGATTAGGAGGTCGCCAAATGAAAGATGGCAAATCGAAATATGCTCTTAGAAAAATAGTTGGGTATTTAGACGACATTTACCCCGATATGGGTACCGACTGTCCGTTCTTTGCGATACAGGTCGTCGTTTTGTCGGCCGCTGTCCTTCAGAAGGTTGCGGTCCGCCACCTTAGCGATTTCACAGGTTGCACACGCAACTTCGTTGAGGCTATTGCCCAGAATATGCAAAACAACGGTCTTTGGGTCGGAGGAAGATATGACTGTTCCAAATGGCTTGTAAACGGAATTATTACGGATGACGATCGTTTTTCTGCGAAGAAACGCTGGCCGGAGAAGGAAGTTTCTGGTTTCCGGGCGCAGATATAAGGTTTCCAAAACCGCGGATATATACCAATTCTTGTGGGAGCAGGAATGCGTTTGGTTATGGAACACTGTTGTTGGTGATGGTCATCAGATGCAGCGCTCGCGACTTGCGATGTAGCCTTCCCTGACGTATCTCCCCACCCAGGCAAGTCCTACAACAGTGACCAGTCGCCCCACTCATCTCATCTCCAGCGCGAAACGAGTTTTTGATTTTCCTATATATCAAGTACACAGAGCAGTTGATATAGGTTCATGGAGTTCTCCACATCCCAGAGCATTTTATCGGATATAGATCGGAGTCGGACCCTGCAGCGGGTCATATGGGGGGACGTCGTAGAAGATCTCGTTCAGGGGTTTGCGGGCGGCACTCTTGCTGGAACTGCGGGGAACGAACAGGATGTCACCGGCTTGCAGCGTCATGTCCGGAGCTTTCCCCGACAAAATATCCTTAAGGTCTACGGGAATCTCAATGCGGCCATTTTCGCCTTTCCGGATGATCTTGGCCTTGTGCAAGCTGGCGGTCGGGTTCGGTCCTTCCGCCATCTCCAGTATCTTCAGTACCGTGATCGGGCCGGTATCCTCCATACGACACCCATGGGATTGTGTACGTCGCCCATGACGTAAACGATAGTTTTGGAGACCACCACTGGTGGCTTCGTATCTGGCACGCGTGGTTTTTTGCCTGATTCTTGGCTCAGAGATAAATGAGCGGAAATCAGACAGACCAGAAAAAAGAGGCAATGCAAGAACATATCAGCCTCACGTCGAGCACATTCTACAACACTGGGGAGCATCGCTTGGACCACAGACTCACCCTTGACTACACCAATCACGAGTAACAAGGAAATGGCGATGTCACAACGTAGTGTCCTAAACTTGCGTTGATGGAAGTTAGCCGTTCAGGCTTCTCTTCTTCCGATTGTGCCGATTCGCGATTATAGCGAGAGGCATGGCAAGAACTCCGAGGACAACAACGAACACGGCATGCACTTCGCTGTAAATAAAAACGCGACGGCTGACCTCCGTTAGGCGACCGTGGCTCGCGAGAAAGTAGCGTCCATCAATTATCTTCCCGTTGAGGGCGTCTCCACCAAGGTAAGCAGAGAGAATGAAAAATAGCAATAGATTGGTGGCCCAGACGATGAAGAAGTACTTGAGAAAGCGATTCATGCCAACAGTTCTCTCAGCGTCCATACGTGATTGGTGATGCCCGCTTCCTCATGATGTTTCAGAGTGATCTGAGATCGTCTTCCGTGCGTGGCATGAGCAGAAACTAGCACCATCGTAACCCAGTGCAACGCTTCCTGTTAGCTCATCAACGCAAGTTTAGGACACTACCGTCAAAACAGTGAATCGGACGGAGCGGCGGCTAGAGGTCCTATAATTTCTGGTTCGATCAAAAGGGATGAAATACGTCAAGGGTATGCTTAGCGGACTGGCCGCTGCAAGCATTGAATGGGATGAAAGAATTATGGAAAAGATTGACCACCGCTTTGATGAGACGGTTCAATTCCATCATCACCCCAGCGTCGGCAAGGTTTTGTACCACTCATCGTCAATGGGAAGGTCTCGCTGGCAATCGACGCATCGCTCAAATTTCTTGACGTGTACTTTGCCATCGCTCGTAATTTTGACACAGAGGTTTGCCCACATCGCTGCCTTCCATGTCAGCCTCTTGCCACGGATTACTACTCCGTTTCTGACTTTAGCTTTTGCGAAAGCGTACTTCCGCTGGAGGTCAACGTTCGGGATGATGACTAGCCCCCAACAATCATCGCATCGCGGGAAGATGCTTTTGCTCTGGGCCTCAAGTGTGAATCGAACGAAGTGCTTCTCATTCGAGGTGATGACGGTTTTAGCTTCATCCCGAGCCTCGTTGATGGTGTCCCGATCATGCATCTCGCTAGTCAGGACGCCGGCAAAAAAGCTCTTCACTATGTCTGAACACGAATCTTTGTCGTAAATAAACCCACTCCAATAGTTCTCGTCTTCATGTATCTGATATGCCCTCATAATTCGAGACTCCTTCAGCGATTCCAAAACACCGTCAGCGGTGAAATATGGCGAAGAGGCACGCCCGAACAATTGGTGTGTTTGGTCGCAGAGAGGTCGTATGACTCTATCGACATCACCAAAATTGTCAGCCTGTACAACCGGGAAGGGATACCCGTCGGGGCGGATCACTGCCCCCGGTTCTTCTGCACCCGGTATCCCCGGTGCCTGATTGGTCAGCTGACGGCGCCGCTCTCGCCGTCAGCCGTAAAGTTGGGAACCGTTGGCGCCTCGAGTACCCACTTGGAAGCACGCTGTATGAAACGAATGGGTACATCAGCGATGTACGTATTTCTCCTGCCGGGGATAAACTCGCATTCCTAGATCATGCTGTGCTGGGCGATGACCGCGGGTTCGTTGATGTCGTCGATCGAAAGGGCCAGCGGCGGGTTCTCACTCCGGAATACAGCAGCGCACAAGGGCTAGCGTGGTCACCAGAAGGTGATGAAGTCTGGTTCACCGGAACCATGACCACGGAGCGCTCCTCGCTTCGCGCAGTGGACCTCGGCGGTCGCCAGCGGGTGCTGCTTACGGCCCCCGTCCGTCTCCACCTCCAGGACGTTGCAAAAGATCGATCCGTGCTGCTGACCGTTGAAGACTTTCGTTGGCAGACCTTCCTCGGCGATACGGCCGGGGAATTGCACGATATGACGTCGTTTCAATGGCAGAATTCGCAGGGAATTTCGCGCGATGGACGAATGCTTCTGTTCAATGCGTTCGATATCGGTCCCGATAACAATTACTCCCTTTTCATTCGACGGAGCAGCGAATCATCTCCCGTGATGATCGGGGAAGGAGCCGGTGCCGGCTTTTCCTATGACGGGAAGTGGGCTGCCGCGCTGGATCCGGCTAAATTGGACTTGATTCACATCATCCCGATCAGCGTGGGCGAGGCGCGCACAGTGCATTTGCAGGATTTGGAATACATGGCCGCGGCTTGGATGCCGGACGGCAACCATCTTTTGATCGTCGCAGCGTCCGCCGGCCACGCCCCCGCCGACTACATCCAGGACATCGCTACCGGCGCAGTCCGCCAGATCTCACCCGAGGGTCAATACTCCCCCAACCGCATCAGTGTCGCAGTGGGTGTGTCACCGGATGGCAAGTATTGTGTGACCACCGACGGAGAGGGGCATTATTGGATTCAGCACGTGGATGCCGCAAGCGCCCGCCCTCTGCAAGGAGTGCTCGAAGGCGATTACGTGCTGGAATGGCATAACGACTCCGGCCACCTCTTCGTTGATCGGCAAGCTGGTACAGAGACCGAGATCTATGACCTCGATACCGTCACCGGTCAACGCAAGCTTTTCACTCACTTCTCACCTAAGGACAAAGCAGCTGCCATTAACATGACGTATGTCACAATTACTCCCGACGGCGCTCATTTCGGCTATTGCGTTCCACGCATCTACTCCACCATATACGTCGCCCGGGGCGTTCGCTAACACTGCCTTACTAGTTCACGTCAGATTGTCTTCCCCTGTCCCGTGGCACGTATTCAGTAACAAGAACGCGCAAGTGTTTGCAATCCGGCCAGCGCCCGGGTTGTCGGCAACCCTTACCTTACCGGATTGGATTATCGAAGGGTTGTCCGTGACTCGGGCACAATCCGCCAATTTGACGGAGCGGACCACTTCTCCCCTAAGCCGACCGTACGACTGGGTCAGCGCGGGCTCCGCACGATGGATTGGGGGCCGGAGGGGATAAGGTCTGTTATCAACTTCTACGGGGAAACTGCTGTGGTTCGGAGCCGCTTGTGCCAGGCCGCCTGCTCTACCGGTCCGACCAGGAAAACCCAGGACGTTGTGCCTGTCAGAGCGACGGCTGTCAGGATCGCGAAAGCCCAGTAAAAGTGCCCGGTCCGGTCCAGGACGAGTCCGGTGATTGCGGGAGCCACAACCCCTGCCAGATTGCCGACGAAATTCTGGAAACCTGTCCATCGCCCCGCGGCTTGGGGACCCGCAAGCGTCTGTGTGATTGCCCAGATATTAGAACTGCAAACGCCGAAAAAGATCACACCCAACACGAGCATCGCTACGCAAACGATTGGCCCGCTGACGGCAGACAGCGCGAGGAAAATCCCGGCAAGTGCTATCCCTGCACCAGTAAATGTCTTGCGCACTCGAGTGGGAGTTTCTCCGGACATGATCCAGCGGTCGGAAAGCCAACCGGACAGCATAGAGAAGCAGGCCCCCAGCAGGTACGCGGTCCCTCCGATCTTCGCCATCTTGTCCATTGAGAAGTGTCGCTCGCGCACCAGGTAGAAAGGCAGCCACGTGATCAGGAAATAGTTCACGTAATTGCGCAGAACAGCCCAACGCATGTCCCCCAAGCCGATCGCATCCGGAGAAACTCCGAAAGACTCGGGACGCCTGTCGTGTCCAGATGAATTGCGTCTCGCGCCACCGGCATCCACTTGATCCAAGGGACAAGCCAAAGCAGGCTGGCCGGTCCGAGCACGATGAAGAACGGGCGCCAGCCGAATCTTGCCATCAGCATGCCGCCCATCAGCATGCCGAATCCGGGCCCCAGCACCAGTCCCGCGGAGATTACCGAATTGGCAAGCCCTCGATGCTCTTCCGGGAAGTGCAGAGCGATGATCTTCGAATAGGAGGGATATGCGACTGACTCCCCCATGCCGAGTATCAAACGCAACACGAACAGCATCGCGAATGTGTGTAGGATCCCCGTCCCGGCTGTCGCAGCGGACCAGAGAAAGAATCCTCCCGCAATGACCCAGTTGACGTTCAAGCGATCTACGAGCCATCCGGATACGGGTTGCAGACACGCATAGGTCCAGAAGAACGCGGAGAGAAGAACGCCCAGCTGTGACGCGGAAATGCCAAGCTCCTCCTTCAACATAGGAGCTGCAATTGAGAGATTGCCGCGATCCACATAGTTTATGAAGACGGAGATGCCCAGCAAGACGAGAACCACCGACAGCTTGCCCGTGAGTCCCTTGCGCTCCGGTGGCGTGGAGGTTGCCATGAGAGGCGTGATTCTCTCCTGCAGACAGGACTTTTACAACACGCTAGGGTGGAATCCGGCCTGGGAGGGCCGGGATAGCTATGGATTTTTCGGGCGGTTCCGGACGGATGGTCGGCAAACCGGAAGTTATCCAGAAACGCGCTTCGAGGAGATCAATTAGCGATCTCCTGGAAGGTGACTTCTGGCCCGGAATAACTTCCGGTTTGCCCGTGATCCGGGCACAATCTCACGAGCGGCACCGATTCGGCTGCGATGGAAGTCACCTCCGAGCCTAGTTGGATGTACTCCCCTGCGCGCGGCCGGCTCCTTTCCTCAATGTTATAGACTGACTCGGACTCCTGCACCAACGCGTTGCTCATTGAAGGGGACGCTATGTCAAATCGAAAGCCGCAACCTGACGAGTATCTCCTGGGACACAGCGCGAATGAGGAGGAACGTCTCCGAAGGCAGCCCCAGGAACTCGCGCTGGATTCCAAGCGGCTTCTCGATCAACTCGACATCCGGCCCGGCGACCAGGCAATTGACATCGGCTGCGGACCGCAAGGGATTCTCGATCTGCTTTCGGAACGGGTCGGACCGAAGGGAAAGGTTGTAGGACTCGAACGGAATGAATCTACCGCTCGGTTGGCACGGAAGTTCGTCGCCGAACGTCAGCTACGGAACGTGGAAGTGCTCGAGGCAGATGCAAAATCAACTTGTCTGCCAAGAGCGTCGTTTGATGTGGTTCACGCCCGCCTTGTTCTGGTCAATGTGCCCGAGCCTCAGCGCGTGGTGGAAGAGATGATCGCGCTGGCACGGCCCGGAGGCGTGGTCGCCAGCCATGAGGCTGACTGGGGAGCTTTCCTCTGTAATCCTCCCTCGCCCGCCTGGGATCGGCTGTTGGAAGTCTTCCTGGCGTACTCCCGCAACAACGGGATCGACTTGTTCGTGGGAAGAAAGACCCACCAAATGTTTCGGGCGGGCGGGCTCACCGACATTCAGGTCAATCCGGTGATTCATGTCTACCCGCCGGGTAACAATCGACGCAACATTTTGTGCGATTTTCTTGAGAACGTAAAAGACCGCATACTCGCGGAAAGGCTAATGACGGAGGCCGAATTCCACGAGCGGTTGACTGAACTGAAGCGCCATTTGGACGACACGGATACGCTTGTGATTTCACATTTGTTCGTTCAGGTCTGGGGGAAAAAACCAGAAGAAACCAGCGTCCCGGAACGGGGCTTACGAGTTTGATCCTTCGCACGAAAATCGCATGCGCATCTCCGTGAGTCATCCGAAGTGAAGCATCCGAAGTTTTTCTACGGCTGGTGGATTGTAGTAGTGTCTGCAATCGGTCTTGGTCTTGGCTATGCTCCCATCATCGTCTATTCGTTTAGCGTTTTCATTAAACCCCTCACGCACGACTTGCATTCGAACCGCGCCAGCATTTCTCTGGCATTCACGCTTGCTAACCTAATGACGAGTATTAGCTCGCCGCTGGTGGGGCGACTGGCCGATCGGTTTGGCGCTCGAAGGGTCATCCTCACAGCGACCGCCATTTTTGCGTCGCTCCTGATTTCCGCCCCTCTCCTTTCAAACAAACTCTGGGGCTTTTACTTGTTTTATGGCTTGCTCGGTTTTGTGGGGAGTGGGCCTGCGCCGATACCCTACGTCAAAGTCATTTCCCGCTGGTTCGACCGGCATCGAGGCTTAGCCCTGGGACTCACAATGCTTGGAATCGGTACTGGCGCTATCCTAATGCCCGCTTTCGCTCAGAGACTCATTGCGATGCTCGGTTGGCGCTCAACATACATGGTCATTGGGATACTTGTCCTGGTGGTTTCCCTACCTATCGTCGCATTTTTTCTGAAAGAATCTCCCGAAGAGAGGGGTTTGCTACCCGACGGCGCGTCCGTCGCAAGAAACATTGGACAAAAACAAAACAGCGAGGAAGGGCTCAGTTGGTGGGAGGCGAGGCGTAGCGCAACGTTTTGGCTTATGGTCAGCGCATTGTTTCTCGTCGGCGCCAGCGTCCACGGGTGCGTGTTGCACCTTGCCCCTCTGCTCAGCGACCAGGGCCTATCGCCACAGCGAGTCGCACTGGCCATCACTGTTCTGGGAACCGCCCTTATGATCGGCAGAGTGGCGTCCGGGTACTTGCTCGATCGCGTCTTTGCCCCGCGCGTGGCGATGTGGATATTCGGCGCGGTGGCCTTTGGGATCACTCTGTTCCGAACAGCGGCTGGAACTCGGCTGGTTTTTCTCGCTGTGTTTCTGATCGGGCTGGGAATGGGTGCCGAGGTGGACATCATTGCTTATTTGACCAGTCGCTACTTCGGTCTCCGTGCGTTTGGCGAGATTTATGGGTACGCCTTTGCCTCATATACTGTGGCAGGTGCACTAGGTCCGTGGCTCATGGGGCTAGGGTTCGATCGCTCCGGTTCTTATGGCTCAGTCCTGGTGGGCTTCTTGTTGGCTACTTCGTTGGCTGCTGTCTTGATGACCCGCCTGGGTCCGTATCGATTTCGTCCTGAATAAAGCAAGTCAACACGGCGCGCTTTCCGTGGAGGAGCCAACGCCAGTATTAGATTCGAGCCAACACCTAACAACTTCCGTATGGTCGGCCAACCGGAAGTTATCCAGAAATGGGCTTCGAGGAGATCAATGGCAATCTCCTCGAAGCCGACGCATTATAAAAGGCCGCCCCTTTTGAGTAGCGTTTGAGTGTGATGCAGAGCTCTAGCGAGAGGAGCAGCCTATGAGCATTAAGTATATCGGCATGGACGTTCACAAAGAAACGATTTCGATCGCAGTGATGAACAGCGATGGAAAGCTGGTGATGGAATCCATCATCGAAACCAAGGCGAGCACTATTCTGCAGTTTATCCAGGGGCTGAACGGTGATTTGCATGTGAGCCCTGGGACTCACAATGCTTGGAATCGGTACGCACGCTATAATCCTGCTACATTCCATGCCCCTGACTCCCGGAACGATCCTCGGGCAGTATGAAATTCGCTCACCGCTTGGGGCTGGCGGCATGGGCGAGGTCTATCGCGCGCACGACACCCGTCTGGACCGCGAAGTCGCGATCAAGGTCCTGCCGGAGTCTCTGACTGCCGATCCCGATCGCCTGCGACGCTTCGAGCAGGAAGCACGTGCCGCCGCGGCGCTGAATCATCCCAACATTCTTGCGGTTTACCAGATGGCGACGCACCAAGGCCTGTCCTACATGGTGTCGGAGTTGCTGGAAGGCGAGACCCTGCGCGAGCGACTGAGTCGCGGACCGATACCGCTACGCAAAGCAATCGATTATGGCGTGCAGATCGCGCACGGCCTGGCCGCAGCGCACGATAAAGGCATTGTCCATCGCGACCTGAAGCCCGACAACCTGTTCGTCACCAAAGACGGACGGGTCAAGATTCTCGACTTCGGCCTGGCCAAGCTGGCCCAACCGAGGGACGCCTCCGGGTGAGAACACGCTGATGGAGCCAAATGCCCTACGGAACTGAGCCTGGCTTGGTGATGGGAACCGTGGGCTACATGTCTCCCGAGCAGGTTCGCGGAAAAGATGGCCGACCACCGTTCCGACATCTTCGCCTTGGTACGATTCTTTACGAGATGGTGACGGGGAAGCAGACGTTCCGCAAGCCCACCTCGGCGGAGACCATGACGGCAATTCTGAATGAGGATCCGCCGTCCATTTCGCAAGTCACGGCAGCTACGCCCCCAGGTTTGCAGCGGGTAGCGCACCGTTGCCTGGAGAAGCCCGGAGCAACGCTTTCAATCGGCCTCCGATATGGCGTTTGCGCTGGAGGCGCTGTCGGATACGGGCATGACGCCTTCCACCGGCAGTCATGCGCATTTGGGTGATCCCGCGAGTCGTCGGGGAATTGTGATCGCCGCAACGGCTCTGGCCGTGCTACTTGGCGCTGGCGCGCTAGCGTATTTCTGGATTAGACCCGCAGCAGTGCCCAAGGTTTCCAATTACGTTCAACTTACGCACGACGGCCAACCGAAATTCTTGGTGGGAACGGAAGGTTCGAGGCTCTTCCTGTACGTGCCATCCGCTGATAACCAAGGTATGGCCGAGATGTCCACCTCAGGCGGCGAGCCCAGAAAAATGCAACTTCCTCCGTTGAGTTTCAACTCGCCTCAGTTTTTGTCCCTGTCGAAGGACGGATCAGAACTTCTGGTGATGGACGGGCATGGTGTGCCACCTTCGGGACCACTCTGGTGCGTCCCCATCGTTGGCGGTTCCCGCGCAAGTCGGGAGACATCGCCGGGCAGGACGGCGCATGGTCGGCTGACGGTAAATTCATCGCCTACAGTAACGGTAACAGCTTGTTCACGGCCAATGCTGACGGGATCGATGCAAGAAAGGTAATCACGGTGGGGGACTCAGGTTTTGTCTTTAACCCAGTTGGTCACCCGACGGGCTTTGCGATTCCTTTATGGTGCGACGTTTAGCGGCCCGTATTATTTCATTGAAGTTTCGCTGGACGGCACGGGCTCGCATCGCCTCCTGCCAGGGTGGAGCAACACGCCCGATGCCGTGTCCGGCAACGGCGCGTGGACTGTCGATGGGAAGTACTTCGTGTTAATGACGGGCGGCCAGATTTGGGTCTTACCGCGAAAGGCAGGTTTTCTTCACTCGGAACCAAAACCTATTCAGTTGACTTCCAGCCCGATGCCATTGTCTCCACCAGTTCAAAGTACAGATGGTAAGAAGCTGTTCGTGGTGGGACGCACCTTCCGTGGCGAATTGACGCGCTATGACTTGAAGTCTGGCCGCTTCAGTCCTACCTCGGAGGTATCTCCGCCGAATACGTCTCCTTCTCGAAGGACGGCCAGTGGATGGCCTACGTCTCTTATCCGGAAGGCACTCTGTGGCGAAGCAAAATGGACGGGAGTGAGCGTTTGCAACTGACGTATGCGCCCTCGCAAGTCCTGATGCCTCGCTGGTCCCCTGACGGCAAGACCATCTTGTTCTTTGAGGCGTCGGGTACCAACAAGCCTTCCAAAATCTATGAGGTTTCACGGGAGGGGGAAAGCCCGCGGCCACTGATGCCCGACAACCCTGGCCCCCAAATCGACCCGAACTGGTCGCCAGATGGAAGCAAGATTGTCTTCGCTGGCCGTACCGCCGACCCTGCATCCTCGATCCGGATCTTTGATTTGGCAACCCGTCAAGTCTCCACGCTGCCCGGCTCGCAAGGGATGTCCTTGCCCGTTGGTCGCCGGACGGTCGTATATTCCCACTCTCGACTTACTCAAAGAGCTTCTCCTATTTGATTTACAGACCCGGGAGTGGACGGAACTTGCCGAGGGCAGCATGGGCTGGCTGGAATGGTCAAAAGACGGCCAGTACCTTCAGGCAGACGATGGCAGCGGAACGGGCGCCATTATCAGGATTCGGCTGAGCGACCATAAGACGGAACGGGTTGTGGACCTCAAGAATTTTGCCACCGTGGGCTATTACGGACTTTGGTTTGCGGTCGCCCCCGACGATTCGCCTATTATGCTTCGTAACGCCGGGACCCAGGATGTTTACGCCCTTGACTGGGAAGAGCCGT